>CAVYOX010000001.1:0-228346 GCA_963770245.1 uncultured Acidobacteriaceae bacterium
CGCCCCTGGAAGGTAGCCGATCCGAAGTCGAAGGACCATATGGGTGTCGGGGCGTTCAATCTGGTGCGCCGGGGGGTCTATGATGCCATCGGTACCTATCAGGCGCTGCGTTTCGAGGTGGTCGACGATATGAAGCTGGGCAAGGTGGTGAAGGACGCGGGTTATCGCCAGCGCGTGGTCTTCGGCAGGGACTTGATCTCGATCCGCTGGGCGAAAGGCGCCCTCGGAGTGGTCGACAACCTGACCAAAAACTTATTCGCGGTGCTCTCCTTCCAGTGGTGGCGGGCACTGCTTTCCTGCGCCGGCCTGGCCTTTCTAAACCTCGGGCCCTTCCTCGGAATCGGTCTGGCGCGCGGCTGGGCGCGACTGCCTTATGCCGTGGCATTGCTCTCCATGTTCATGATTTACGGCGGGATGTGGTTGAAGTCGTCCGTGCCACTTTATTATTTTTTTCTCCATCCCGTGAGCACCGCGCTTTTCGTTTACATCACCCTGCGGTCCACGATCTTGACCCTCAGTCGGGGAGGAGTGTTGTGGCGCGGCACCTTCTACCCGCTCGAACAGCTACGACGCGGAAGAGTGTAGGAAACACTTCAGCTCCGGCGCATCTTGTTCGCAGGTCGGCGAAACCCTGTGGCCCGCTCGCCGGCAGGGGCTACATCGAGCGAGGGCAGGCGAGATTGATGTCAGAAATCAGCAGAAATCGGCGGAATTTCGCGAAACAGAAGGCGGCGGCGAACGGGGCGGGGCACCCACCGCCCTTCTCGCGCGCGAGCAGAAAGGACTAATTGAATGATTTGACTGCGACCGCCTCGTCGTCTTTCACGTCGAAGACGGTGTAGAGCTTGGTGATCAATAGCAGGTCGTGGACTTTCTTGGTCAGATTGAGAAGTTTGAGGTCGCCGCCCTGTTTACGCACGGTGGTGAAAGCGCTCACCAGTTCGCCAATTCCCGAGCTGTCAATATAGTTGACGTCGCCCAGGTTGAGCAGAATCTTCTTCTCGCCCTTACCCAGCAATTGGGTGACGGTCTCGCGCAGGGTGACGCTGCCTTCACCCAACGTGATGCGGCCGCTGCAATCGACGATCGTGACACCATCCACCTGACGGGTACTAATCTTCATGCTCACGCGAAGCCTCCTTGCCGCCCCCGGATGGCCCGTGGACGTGCTTGATCAATTTAATTTCGGTGCCCGTTTGCGAGGGGCTGATTTGCACCTCGTCCATGAACGAGCGGATCAGAAAAATCCCCCGGCCTGACGTCTTCAGCAAATTCTCCGGCGCCAAGGGATCGGGGATCTTGTTCATGTCCAGACCACAGCCCTGGTCACGGATGGTGATTACCAAGTCACGCCCACTGTTCTCGAAGTCGAGCTTCACTTTTTTATTCGGGTCGTAGGCATTGCCATGCAATACGGCATTGACCGCGGCTTCCCGCACTGCCATCGAGATGCGCATCACTTCGTCGTCGTCAAAGCCGGCGTCAGCCGCGATTCGGCTGGCTGTTTGCTCGGCGGTATCGACGGTCCCCAGCGTCGAATCCAACGTGAAGGAGACCCGGCTCTCGGTCATGGCAAAGATTCTGCGGACAAGCCTGCGAATCCCGAACATTTTACCGGAGCGGCCTTACGGTCGCACGTCCGTCGAAAAACCGTCCGGTTGGCGGATTCGGTAGTTTGCCCTTCCCCCGCGCAAATGTCAACGCGGAGGCCGGCTATTGTCAACCGACATTAGAAATGTCCCCTTGCTTACGACATTAGAAATGTCCCCTTTTTACGTTGTTTCCCTCTCATGAAACAGTGGAGAACTATCAGTGTGACCGTGCCTGGAGCTGAGCCCGTTAGGGCGAAGCGGAAGGCACGGTCATACTGATAGCCGGCTGCGGCGGTGTCCCTGGTTTGCCCCAGGGGCGCATCTTGCTATAGGCCTGTCGCCAGGGATGATCCGCTCGGGGAGTGGGAGGCTTTTGTTTCTTGGCCGTGGCCTCCCTGGGTCTTACTGCCTGAACTGGAACCGGGCCTGAGATCTCCTCCCAAGCCACCGCACTACCGCGATAGCGAATCTGTAAGCGCCCGTCTTCCCATTCGCACACCGTGACCTTGCCCTTGGCCGGCGCATACTGCCGGGCCTGAGCTTTCACCTGGAAGTATCGGTTGTCATGCCGCACCACCCAGTCATTGCCGATGACTCGCCCGCTTTCCAAATGAAATACGTCCTCCAACTCCGCTGCCCGCGGCGCCGTTCGATGATAGTCCTCGGGCTGGGCCGGGATTCGCCGAAACCGCCGATTGTGCTCGGACAGATATTCCTTCTCCAGAAACGTGTTCGCCTCCGCGTGCGTCTTGATTTTCTTCAGGCGCATTTTCTTCACCAGGCGATCCTGGTGGGTGCCGTGGTTTCTCTCCACTCGGCCTTTCGCCTGTGGCGAATTGGCCGCGATGATCTCAATCCCCAGGCGTTGGCACATCTGCCCAAATTGCGTCACCGGCACCACCCCCCGCAACTGCTCTTTCGTGCTCCCCTCTCGCATATACACGTTCTTCCAATCCGTATACAGCGCCACCGGAACTCCGTATTCCTTAATCCAAGCACGCAACACTCCCGCCGCAGCCCATGTCGTCTCCTCATTCCCCATGCGCGCCAGCGTATCTCCGCTGGCGTCGTCCACCATGTTCATCAAGCAGCCTCGCGGGCCGCGTCCCTCCAGCCAGTCGTGAAAACTTCCATCCATCTGCACCAGTTCCCCCACATGCTCTTTCCGTTCCCGCTGCTTGCGATGCACCCGCCGCTTCCGCGCCCGACTCCACAGCCCTCCTGCCAACATCCACCGCCGCAGAGTCTGCGCATTCACTTCCACCTGATCGTCGCTCGCCAAGTGCTCGGCCGCTAACGTCGGTCCGAACCGTTCCCCTTCCTCTCCGGAATACTTCTTGCCGACTAGCCGCAACACTCGTTCCCGAAATTTCTTCGACTTCCTTCGGTTCGACTCTTGCCCCGCGTTACCGTGCTTCAGCCCTTCAGCTCCGCCTTCTCGATAGCGCTTTGCCATGCGCTTGGTCTGGCGATAGCTCAGCCCAATCATCACGGCGGCATTCACCAGTTTCAGTTCGCCACTTTCTACTCGCGCCAATACCCCAGCTCTTCGTAATTCCTTGCAGCTCATCGCGGTCCGTCCCAATCTGACCTCCTGTGGAGGCCTTCAGATTAGGGGACATTTCTATTGTCGTAACGTCGATAAAAGGGGACATTTCTATTGTCGCCGCATGGGGACATTATCAAAGTCGCGCGACACGCGGAGGCCGGCTATATCAAGACTCGACAAGAATGTTTCCGTCCTCGCCACCACAGAAATGTCTCCGCCCGCTACGCCGGAACTCGGAGAGGCCGCAAACCGGGCGCCTGATCCCGCCCGCGGGTCAGGGCCGAGGTTCGCTCCTCGGCCGAGGAATTCGGGACATTCTTTGAAACTGATCTGGATTCCGGCTTGACAGCTTGAGTATGCTCAGGGCATGCCTTCGCTGGCCCTCACGGAATTGCTGGGTGCTCCGGTGTTCGACACCGCCGGAGGCCAGTGCGGGCGGGTGCGCGAGCTGGCGGTGGCCCCGCAGGAGGATCGCGCCCGGGTTGCCATGTTCATCGTGCGCACGAAGGCGGGCGACCGGCTTCTGCCCTCGGCCCTGGTGGGATCGATCGATGGCGGAATTCATGCCACCACGGCGGTTTCAACCTGGAATCCGGTGAACGGGGCGGAGGGCCTTTTCCTGCTGGAACGGGACTTGCTCGACCAGCAAATCATTGACGTCCACGGCCGCAAGGTGGTGCGGGTCAACGACGTCGACCTGAACGAGGACATCAGCAACAGCCATCCGGTGCTCCGCGTCGGTGCGGTCGATGTGGGGGTGCGGGGCGCGATCCGCCGCCTGCTCCGAGGAGTCGTGCCGATGCTGGCACTTCGCACTCTGCTCGGCAAAGTGCCCCCCCGGCTGATCCCCTGGGAGTTCGTGGATCTGATTGAAACCGACCCGGCGCGTCGAATAAAGCTCAAAATCTCTCACGAACGCCTGGCCCGGCTCCATCCCGCCGACATTGCGGACATTGTCGAAGAATTGGCTCCGGCAGAGCGGGAAGCGGTATTCCAAACCTTGGACGAGGGCGTGGCGGCGGAGGCGCTCGAAGAGGTCGAACCCAGGGTGCAGAAGTCGATCGTGGAGTCCCTGAACTCGGAACGCGCCGCGGAAATCGTCGAAGAGATGGATCCGGACGCAGCCGCCGATCTGCTGGCCGATCTGCCCGAGGAACGCACCTCCGAAATCCTGCAAGAAATGGCTCCGCAGGAACGCAAGGAGATGGTCGAACTCCTCGAGTTCGGGGAAAACACCGCCGCCGGCCGGATGAACACAGACTACATCGCGCTGGGCGTCAGTGCCACAGCTCACGACGCGGTCGAGGCGCTACGCCACTTTGAAGGCGGCGTAGAAACCGTGAGCACCATGTATCTGGTGGATTCGCGCGGCACCCTGGCGGGTGCGGTCCCTCTGGCCAAGCTGGTGCTGGCCAATCCGGCTACCCCCATGCTTTCCCTGACCCAAGAGCCCTTAATTTTTGCCACCGGCGACACCAAAGAAAACCAAGTCGCCGAGCTGTTCGATAAGTACAACCTCCTGACCCTCCCGGTGGTGGATGAAAACCGCAAGCTCACCGGCGTGATCACTTCCGACGACATCATTAGCTTGCTGCGCTCGAAGCTGTAGCGGCGGTCCCTCGCACATGTCCCCAGAGGATCCCAGGGGCGGGGCACGATCAAACATTGCTTCTGTTCAGAACTCCGCACTGCGTTTATTCTGTTTTCTCGTCTCTCACGACCTTCGTTGCTTTGTGACCGTGCGCCATGGGATTCTTGAAACGCCAAAAACTCCGGATCCTGCTGTTCCTCGCCGTGGTCGGACCGGGGTTCATCACCGCCAACGTCGACAATGATGCCAACGGCATCTACACCTACTCGGCCGCCGGAGCGCAGTTTGGCCATTTGCTGCTCTGGACCATGATTCCGGTCACGGTTTCCCTCATTGTGGTGCAGGAAATCTGTGCTCGCATGGGGGCGGTTACCGGGAAGGGCCTGAGCGACCTGATCCGCGAGGAATTCGGATTTCGGGTCACCTTCTTCATGATGATCGGAATCCTGCTGACGAATTTCGGCAATGTGGTGGGGGAATTCGCCGGCATTGCGGGCAGCCTGGAACTATTTGGCCTTTCGAAATACATTACCGTTCCGATTTGTGCGGTGATCGTCTGGCTGATCGTCGTCAAGGGGCAATACAAAAGCGTGGAAAAGGTTTTTCTGGCCGCGTCGTTCTTCTACGTGACCTACATCATTGCCGGAGTGTTGGCGAAGCCGGCGTGGATCGATGCCCTGGTGGCCACCATCAAGCCGCCGCAGCGAGAAATGTTCCACCATCAGGAATATCTCTACATGGTGATCGGCGTCGTGGGTACCACGATTGCTCCCTGGATGCAGTTCTACCTGCAATCCTCGATCGTCGAAAAGGGAGTCACCAAGCGCCAATACAAGGCCTCGCAATTGGACGTGATCAGCGGCTGCATTTTTACCGACGTAGTGGCATGGTTCATTATCGTGGCCTGCGCGGCTACGCTCTACATGCATGGCTACCGCAATATCGCCGATGCCAAAGACGCGGCCCAGGCGCTGCGGCCTCTGGCCGGAGATTATGCTTACATCCTTTTTGCCATGGGATTGTTCAACGCTTCGCTGTTTGCCGCGTCCATCCTTCCGCTTTCGACGGCCTATACGGTATGCGAGGGACTGGGCTTCGAATCGGGTGTCAGCAAGAAATTCGGTGAAGCGCCGGTCTTTTACTGGCTATATACGGTTCTGATTGTCGCGGGTGCGGGAGTGATTCTCACTCCCAATCTGCCGCTGATCAAAATTTCCATCCTCTCGCAGGTGGTGAATGGGGCAGTACTGCCTTTCGTCTTGATCTTCATGCTGCTGCTGGTCAACAAGAAAGACCTGATGGGAGAACACGTCAACTCGCGCCTGTTTAACGTGATCGCCTGGGCCACCACCGTGATCATGATCGGGTTGACCCTCGCCTGGTTCTGGACCATCAGGGCCGGTGCGGGCTAGAACGGCGCCTTTAGAGGATCCTTCCCGCGGCCAAGTCCTCGACCAGCTTCCGGTCCGCTTCGAGGAAATCGTAGGAGGGCAGGTCGGGGGGATTCGCCCACTGGATGTCGCGAAAAATTCGGTTTTCCAACTCTCCCGCGTATTCGCGTACCACGAAGAAGCGCAATTCCACTGAGGCTCCGTTCGGATACTCGTGGCGCATGCGCGTCACCTCGTCACCGACGGTGGCGTCAATGCCAAGCTCTTCCTCCAATTCGCGGTGCATGGCGTCGCGTGGCTGTTCCCCCTCCTCGATCTTGCCTCCGGGAAACTCCCACTTCAACGGCATGGTTTGATGACGGGTGCGCTGGCACACCAGGATTTTGCCGTCCTTGCAAATCAGCGCCGCGACCACTCGTTTCATGCGTGCGAACTTTCTCCCTTTCGGCGGGCGCTGCCCGAGGCGATACATCTTAGCCCGAGGGGTTGTGGAAAAAGCTCGGGGTGCAGAGCGGCTGCCAGAGCCTCTAGTCCCTCGAGCAGAGTCGGTGCGGGCGTGTTCAGGAACTCATCCCGTATGCAATAGACAAGCCCGTCCCGGACGGCGCGCATTTTCTCCCAACCCCGCTCCCGAACAATCTTCTCGAGCGGAACTCGGTCGCCAGCGCCGCACCAGGCGGCAATGACCACGTCCGGATCTTCGGATAGCACCGCCTCGGCCGAAGTCTGGACCCCCGGAATGCCGACGCAGTCCCCGCCCGCGGCCTCGACCAGCTCCGCCACCCAGGGCTGTGAAGCCATCAGCGGTTTGCCCCATTCCTCGCAGAAAACCCGCGGGCGTCGGGCGCGCTGGCTGCGCGCGCGAACTGCCGCGATGTCCCGCTGCATCTCCGCGATTACCTTCTGCCCGCGTTCCGCGGCGCCCATGATTCCGGCGATCGCGGCAATGTCGATGTAGATGTCCGCGAGAGTTCTCGGCGCCAGCCCGAGAAAGCGCGCTCCCGACCGCAGGATTTCTACCACCGCCTTTTCTTGATAGGGAACCGCGGCCATCACCAGATCCGGCCGGGCGGCGATAATTTCCGTGGCCTTCGCCGTCCAAGAATCCGCGATAATCCTTTGGCCATTCGCCCTTACCTCCGGGCAGACTTCGGCGCAGTATTTGGTGCAGGCGACCAGACGATCCAGCTGGCCAATCGCGGCCAGAATGACCGTGGCGCTCGGCTGCAAGGAAACCACGCGTTTTGGGATGTAGTCAGAAGGCATTCCAACTCCGGCTTGGCCGCGAGCCGCGGTCCGGCCAGCTACAATGGTCCCGATGTATTCCCCTACGCTCCTCGACTACTTCGAGAATCCCCGCAACGCGGGTGTCGTGGCGGCTCCGGATGCGTCGGTTCAACTGGAAAATCCCGCCTGTGGCGACATCCTGCAACTTACCATGAAAATCGCCGGGGGCCGCATCGCCGAGATCCGATTCCGCGCCAAAGGATGCGTGCCCGCCATGGCCTGCGGTTCACTCGTCACCGAACTGGCGCAGGGAAAAACCACCGAAGAGGCCGGCCAGTTGCGCCGGGAAGATCTGGTCGAGGCGATCGGAGGCCTGCCGGAGGCCTCCGGCCATGCCAGCCACTTGGCGATCGACGCCCTCCGGGCCGCCTTGAAGAAATGCCAGAAGTGACCCGGGAATCTCGCGGATTTCCCGGGATGAATCGCAGCTCAACAAAAGAAGAAGATTGGATCCGCGACAACCGGTTGGGTGGAGAAATTGCCTTACCGTCGCACCGAGTCCGGCCAGTACAGCGGCCAGCCCCGTTCCCCGGCCAGTCTCTCCAGATCCGCACTCGGATTCACGGCAAATGGGTGCCGGGCAATAGCCAGCATGTCGGCGTCCCAGCGCGAGTTGCCGAAAGCCGCGTCGGGGTCCTGGCCCACCACTTCGCGGATGGCCTGAGCCTTGCCCGGGCCGGAGGGCAGGCGTGTCAGGTCGCCCGTGATGCGGCCTTGATCGGCGCGCACGGCGGCCGCAAGAATGCGATTTTCTGGAATGCCGAACCGCTGCATGGCAGCCTGGATGACCCATTCACTGGTAGAAGACACCACCCATACCTCGCAACCTGAATCGAGTAGACGCCGCACCGTTTCCCGCATTTCGGGAAAAATCTGGGATGCAATTTTCTGCTCGAAATACTGCGACGCCGCGCGCCGGACATCAGCTTCCAGCAACCCCTCGTGCAGGGTTGCCATCGCGCCGCACATTGCATCCTCGCTCACCTTGCCGGCCAGGTATTCGGCGTAGCGCGCTCGCTCCCGGAGGATCACTTCATCTGAGACCAGTCGATGCTCAAACCCCCAGCGGAAGAAGCCTTCGCCGGCATCACCGGGCCATAGTGTGCCATCGCAATCGAAGGCGGCGAAGCGAGGCTCGAGGCCGAGAACAGAGTCCATGAATTGCTGCGCTTGCTCGCTGAACGTGGAATTCGTCATGTCGGTTGCGCATGAAATCGCGGAGCGGCGGAAGATCCCCGTCCGGAACGCGGGCGTGGCGGAGACTGGTTCAGCATGGCAAAGCTTCCCGATCTCGTAAAGAGGCCAGGCATCAGCCCGGTACACCAGGCTCGGCGAGCGCTCGGTAATCCTCCGGGGTATCGACATTCATCGCGATCCCGGGATCGTCCAGCGGAACATAGACCAGGTGCGGCAGATTCTGGTGCAGAACGTCGCGTCCGGTGGAGTCGGCCGGAGCCTTCAGAAATGCCTCGATCATCTCCCGCCCGACCAGAATGGGATGGCCATGCCTGCCCCGGTATTCCGGAACCACGGCCCACTTTCCATTCGAAAGAGCAGTCTGAAAAGCGACACGCAGCGCTGCGAGCGTAGCCTGGCCGAGGGGAGGCCGATCCACCAACGTAATCATCGCCCCATCGCGGCCATGATTCAGAACTGCATGCAAACCCACCTGCAGGGAACTGAACTGTCCCCGTTCGGGCGATGGATTCCGCACCAGAACTGCGCCCGTGGCGTAGACAAACGGAGCCAGGTTGGCTTCGTTCTTGCCGGCCACCACAATCACGATGTCGTTGAAAGGGCTGAGCGCTTGGATGGCGGCGGACAGAAAGGTCTGAGCGGAAGCCGAGGTGGTCCCGGGGAGGGCCGGCGGCCAGGGTAGCAGGGCCTTATCGCTTCCCATGCGCGTCGACTCCCCCGCGGCCAGAATCACGGCACATAGACTGGGGGCACGGCTCATGGGGCGAAGATAGCAGAAAGCCAGGGAGATTGTTGCTTTTCGATGGTCGAGCGTCGCACCAAAGGGTGGAGCGCGGGCCAAGATCTGCTAGGCGGCGCCTTAAAGTTCTTCCGCCACCGGGGGGGTGTTATCGGAAGTTTCCTCTAGATCGAGCTTGGTCCCCTGGAACCAGCTCATGTGCGGTAGTTCCCGTTCGCAATGGCGGCGGACGGCGATGAGTTCCGCCGTGATCGCCACTGCGATCTCCTCCGGCGTAACCGCGCCGATATCGAGCCCCACCGGAGCATGCACACGTCCGAACAGGTCGGCCGGAATTCCTTCCTGGGTCAGTTCGCGGAAAACACCGATGGTCTTGCGCTTCGAACCGATCATGCCGACATACTTGGCCCGGGTGTGTACCGCCCAACGCAGCACGCGCAGGTCATCACGGTGGCCGCGGGTCACGATCACAATGTAAGAGGATTCGCTCGGAGCGAGACGCGCCATCGCCTGCTCGAAATCTTCGGCGATGACTTCGCGAGCTTCGGGAAAGCGCTCGCGGTTCGCGTAGGTCTCGCGATCGTCCACCACGGTGACGTCAAAGCCTGCATTGTGTGCGGTTTTGTAAAGGCTCGCGGCCACGTGGCCGGCACCGAAAATATAGAGTAAAGCTGCCGGTAACACCGGCTCGATGAAAATCTCGAGCGTGCCCCCGCACACCAATCCCGTGTCGTACTTCGGGTCTTGATTCAGGTTGAAGGTCAGGCTACGGGGCTTCTCGGCTTCCATGACTTCGCGTGCCGCCTGCCAGACCTCGGCTTCGACGCAGCCGCCGCCGATCGTACCGAGGATCGACCCATCGTCGCGCACCAGCATTTTCGCGGTCTCAAAAGAGGGTACCGAGCCCCGCACTTTGACGATGGTCGCCAACGCGCCCCGCCGTCCTTCTCGGCGCAGCTTGACGATTTCCTCGTAGATCTCCATTGAGCCCGATTATCAGCGGGTCAGAACGGTGAAGTCAACTTGGCCCGATCCGGGCGCGAACCGCCGTGCGGCCCGGCCCGAACCTACTTCGCGGTCTCGACCTTTGCCTTCCAATACGCTGCCAGCCCGATGTAGTCATCGTCCGCCACATGGGCGACGATCAACCGCTTCAGTTCGAGCCCGTCGATCGTGCCCGTGCTTTGGTAAACGACTTCGCCGCCCGGACGAATCAGCAGGGTATAAGGCACAGCGGCATTCCAGGTCGGATCGAAGGCGGCCAGTTCGGAGTAAATATCGGTCGAGCTCATGATCAGATTCGGATTGGTCGCATGTTCGCTCTCGAGAACCTTCAGCGCGCCGGCTTTCTCGTCGGGATAGTTGATGCTGACCGTGACCAGGTCAAAAGCCCGCTTCCCGTACATGCGGTACATGGTTTCGAGTTCCGGCAATTCCTCCCGGCAGGGACCGCACCAGGTGGCCCAAAAATCGATGAGCAGAAGTTTACCGCTGGAGTTCTGGCGAAGGGCTTTCAGTTCTTCGAGGCTTACCGGTTTTACCTCGACCGGCTGCTTCTCAATCTTTGCCAGATCGGCTTGCCGCAGGGCTTCTTTGTAGATCCATTTGATCGAGCAGCCGACCGCCGGAGTGTTTTCTACCGCCACGGGTTGGCCTGCCAACAGAGCATCGAGCGCCTGGCGCGCGTCGTGTTTGGTCACCAGCGCCTCCCGCGTGTTGTTGTCCACGCGGCCTTGGTAGCGCAGCTTGCGATCGGAGTCGAAAATGAAAAGGTGCGGGGTGGCGGACGGACCGTACGCATTGGCGACTTTTTCGGTGTCCCCGTCGTACAGATAGGGGAAATTGAACTGCCGGTACGCGGCGCGGATTTTCATTTCCTCAAATGAATCTCCCACGTCGGTAAAAGCCATCTCATCGAGCCGCACGGAGTTGGGATTATTCGGCTCGATCGCGACCAGAGCCACGCCTTTGTCGTGGTAGTCGGCGGCCAGCTGTTTGATCCGCGTTTCATAAAGCTGGGAAGTGGGGCAATGGTTGCAGATGAAAGCAATCACCAGGATCTTGCTGGCGGCGTAGTCCTTCAGACAGTGAGTCTGCCCGTCGACTCCGGGCAGACAAAAATCCGGCGCGGAAGCGCCAATGCTCAAAACGGGATGAGCTTCCGTCGTCTGGCCTTGCAAAACTGAGGGTACCGACGAGAGGGCTGCCAGCAGCAGGCCGGGCAGAAGACCGAGGGCGGTGCTCGGAAGCGGTCGAGTATTTCTTAAGAAATGGCAGACGGCACGCTTAATCCGGTTCACGGGGGAAACCACCTCCGACGCGCAATTCTACTCCGGGGGTTCCCGTTTGTGTCGGCGACGGCGAGTGGCTTGTCCGAGGCCTTTGTCACTGTGGTATTTTGAAGCGTTTCAGCCGACCGGTGCGCCGGATCGAGAGGGTTGCCGTTATGAAAGCCGTCCGCATTCACGAATTCGGTGGTCCGGAAGTTCTCCGCTACGAAGACATCCCCGATGCCCAACCTCGCCAGGATCAAGTGCTGATTCGCATCAAAGCCTGCGCGCTGAACCATCTGGATCTCTGGGTTCGCAAAGGGCTGCCCGGCATTCACCTGCCCCACATTCTGGGCAGCGATGTGGCGGGGGAAGTGGTCGAAGCGGGGGAATACGTCAGCGGTTGCAAGCCCGGCCAGCGGGTGCTGCTCGCGCCCATGATTTTTTGCAATCACTGCTCGGCCTGCACCTCCGGACGCCAAGACCAGTGCCTCCAGTTCTCGGTCCTTGGTAATCGTGTGGACGGCGGGAACTGCGAACTGATCGCGGTGCCTGCGGCGAACGTCATTCCCATCCCTGACAGCCTGGGCTTCAACGAGGCGGCCAGCGTGCCGCTGGTATTTACCACGGCTTGGCACATGCTGGTCAGCCGAGCGGGCATCGAATTGGGGCAGACGGTGCTCGTTCTCGGAGCCAATTCCGGGGTGGGGATCGCTGCCATCCAGGTGGCGAAACTGTTTCGGGCCAGAGTCATTGCCACCGCCGGCGACGAGCAAAAAATGGCAATGGCGAGCGCCCTCGGAGCCGATCACGTGGTAAATCACTATCGCCAGAAAATCTCAGAAGAAGTGCGCAAGATCACGAACCGAGAGGGGGTTGACATCGTAGTCGAACACGTCGGAGCTGCCACCTGGGAGGAAAGCGTGAAGTGTCTTAAGCCATCGGGAAAGCTCGTCACCTGCGGAGCTACGACGGGACCGAAGGTCGCGATTGATCTGCGTTTTTTGTTTTCCCGACAGCTGTCGCTGCTCGGATCCTATATGGGAACCATGGGCGATCTCGAGCAGGTGCTCGGGCATGTTTTCCGCGGGTCCCTGAAGCCAGTCGTGGATCGCACCTTCCCTTTGCGCGAAACCCGCTCTGCTCACGAACACATGGAAAGGAGCCAGATGTTTGGCAAGATTGTGGTCAACCCATAATTTGACTGGTTTACAATAAAGGATGATGCCCTCTGATCTGAACTTCGGCTCCTACGTCACCACCGAGAACGGCAAGAAAGTCGTCAAGGATCTGACTTACGGCAATCCCACCCCGGAAGGCGTCGTTCTCACCACCCTCGACAACGCGGTCAACTGGATGCGCAAGAATTCCATCTGGCCGATGACTTTCGGGCTGGCCTGCTGTGCCATCGAAATGATGTCCATGGGTGCTTCGCGCTTCGATATCGCGCGCTTCGGCGCAGAAGTGTTCCGCCCATCGCCGCGACAATCTGACCTGATGATCATCGCCGGACGCGTCTCCAACAAGATGGCGCCTGTCATCCGGCAGCTCTGGGAGCAAATGCCGGAACCGAAGTGGGTTATTTCGATGGGGGCGTGTGCGACCTCGGGTGGGGTGTTTCAGAACTATGCGCTGGTGCAGAGCGTGAATCAGGTGATCCCGGTCGATGTCTACGTGCCCGGTTGCCCGCCTCGCCCGGAGCAGCTGATCTACGCCATCACTCTGCTGCAGCAAAAGATCCAGAAAGAGCGCGGAACCATCAAGCGGGCGCTCAACCTCTCGTAGCTTTCTTTCTCCACCCGGCGCGGGAGCAAGAACAGTTCTCAATTCCGGCCAATCCATCTTGGCAATCGATCTCGGCCGATCTATTTTGGCAAGCTAAAATTGATGGTGATCTGGGTCTGCGTGGCCACCGGCTTGCCATTGAGCACCGCGGCACGGTAGCGCCAACGCCGCACGCCTTCGACCGCTGCCTGGGCCAGCAGGCTCTGCCCGCGGATGGCGCGAGCGTTTCGCACGCTTCCGTCTTCGGCGATGGTGGCCTCAACCACTACCTCACCTTCGATTCTTCGCTCCCTCGCGAACGAAGGATAGACGGGTTGAACACTGTGTTCGAGCACGGCACCCTTAGCTCCGTGGGAAACCGGAGGATTGAGCTTCGGCAGCCCCGCGGGAGTATCCAGTAAGTTGTCCAAGGGCGCGCCGTCGCCGACAGAGGCTACGGCGGGCGCCGTTTCAACCGGACGCGGTTCAGGGGCGTTTTCTTCCCCTTTGGTCGGTTCCCTCCTCGGCCGCCGCACTACGGTAATGACTGAGGAAGCTGCCATCGCCGGGGACGCGGTCGCAGGCGAAGAATCTTCCGCGCTCGTGGTCTTAGGGGAAAGATCAAGGTGGGTCACAACATCGGGGACGGTCACAGTTTCCGCCGAGTGCCGATGGGCAGTCCCCGATGTCCGCTTCGCCCGCTCCAGGGGATGACCCGGATTGGGACGCCTGGCGGTCGGAACTTCGAGGGCTGTCTCCTCCGAGGCCGGCGCCCCCGCCGATGTCAGTTGCTGTTCGCGAGCTGCCGACCGGTGTGCTACCGGATCCGGGGTGTAGTCCAAGAACCGCCAGCCCACCAGAAGCACGAGCGCCAGGGCTGCTGCGACAATCCCGATTACTGGTAAACGGCGCTTCGCCGGTTCGTAAAGCCTTCCGAGCGAGCGCGCGGCAGCCAAAGGGTCGCGCAGACTTGGCCCCACTTCATCGTAGGCAGCAGTTTCCACCGCTGGAGCAGGCGCGAAGCTGGGCAGAGCGACCTCGGGCTCGACCGGAAGCGAGCTCGCGGTGGTTGGCATCAGTCTGTTCTCGTCCTGCGTCTGGGCCATTTCAGCGAGTTCGGCCAAGCGGGACAGAAAGTGCATGTGCACTTCATTGAATGCGTATGGGCGAGTAGAAAATATCTCCAGGATGCCAATCGTCTCGGTTCCGTGGCGTCGCAGCGGAGCAATCGCGATCGATCGCAGTCCGAGGGTTCGGCAGACCAGCGGATTCACCCGGTGGTCGTAATGCGCGTCTTCGCAGCGCAGCATCTGTCCTTGGCGCAGGCATTCCCCCGAAATACCGGAGTCTTCGTCGAGACGAACCCCGAGTTCCGGAGCGGGCTCTCCGCTGCGCGCCCGGCAGATCACCATGCCGTCACAGCGCAGGGCCAGGGCGGCGCTGCCGGCGCCCGTGAGCGCCTGTGCAGCCTCCACGGTAGCCTGGAGAATCGCGCCCAGCTCGGATGCGTCGGCCGAAATGGCGTCATGCAATCTGGCCAGAACCGCTTCGGCGTCAGAGGGTGATAGATCGGGACCCGCGTCCACCAAACTGCTTGGCGGCAAAATCAGCGGCACGGCCAGCGGCCCAGACGTAGGGCGAGGGAATGAGGTATAGGACATGTGGGCAGACTCGCTCTCAGTTCACAGAGTTTCGAAGTACTGCCACAGTTTGGGAGAGGTTCTAGTGCAACTCTTAAGCAAAGTGTGATTGAGATACTGGCCGTTGTCAACACAAGAATCGCCAAAAATAAACGCCGGATAGGGTCGGACAGCGCTCTTGCGGCGCGCTGGTAACCAGGTTACCGGGAGCCTCGCCCGCTCCCAGTGGGACGGTTGCCGGCCAGCCAGGGTGGAGGCGAGGGCTGCCCTCGTGATACAAAACAGTGAATGCGCGAAAAGCAGTCGTTAGCGAGCGGGCCGCCCATCGTCGCCCAAGCGCCTTGCCGCGTCGATCTGGCCGGCGGCACCGTGGATCTTTGGCCGCTCTATTTATTCCATCCCGGTGCCTTGACCTTGAATTTCGCGGTTAATGTCGTGACCACTTGCCGCATCACGCCGATCCGAGGCAAGCACATCCATTTGCGCTCGCTCGATACGCGCAGGGAAGAAGAGTTTTCCAGCTTCGATGCGCTGGCTGGGACGCGCCGCTTCCGCCTGCCGCTGGCGGCCCAGTTGATCAAGTTTTTCGCGCCCAAGGAAGGGCTGTTGCTCGAGACCGACTCCGAATCTCCGGCAGGCGCGGGCATTTCCGGCTCTTCGGCCCTGATGATTGCCGCCACCGCTGCGCTCGCCCGTTTCACCAACCGTCATCTTTCCTTGGAACAGATGCGTGTCATTGCGCAAAACGTCGAGGCGCAGATCATCGGTGTCCCCACCGGCTGCCAGGATTACTATCCCGCGCTCTACGGCGGGGTCAGCGCCATCTATCTCGATGCCGATGGTATTCACCGCGAGACCGTACCGGTGCCGCCGGAGGAAATCGAGTCGCGCTTCGTGCTCGCCTACACCGGAGCGCCACGGCAATCCGGGATCAACAACTGGGAGGTGTTCAAAGCGCATATCAACGGCGACAAACGCGTGTTCCGCAACTTTGAGCAGATTGTGAGCATCGCGCGCGATATGCGCGCTGCGCTGGCCCGCAGCGATTGGGATGCCGTGGCTCGTCTGCTGCGTCAAGAATGGAAGTTGCGCCGCAGCAACGCACCTGGCATTACTACCCCTTTAATTGACAAGCTGATCGCGGCGGCTCTCAAGCACGGAGGCCGGGCAGCCAAGGTCTGCGGCGCCGGCGGCGGCGGCTGCGTAATATTCCTGGTGGAAAAGGGCTCCGCTAGCCGCGTGGCAACCGCCATTGGTGATGCCGGGGGGCGTGTCCTGCCCCTGCAGGTGGCGCGGGATGGATTGTCGCTTTCTGCCGAGGCCTAAGACCGAGCCCGGGGTAGCAGTTCTCGAGGAATATGGATCAAGCGGCTCGGAGGCAGGTCCGGCATGCGAGACCTGAAAACCGCGTTATAATCGGGATACGGGCTCGGGTCTCATGAAGTTACCCTACCTTTCGGCCGTGCTGAGCTGCCTGTTATTCGGCCTATCCCTGGCAGTCGCGGACGATCCGAAACCCTCGCCGTCTGCGCATATTACGAACCAGACACGGGTCGAGATTATTCGCGCCTTCACTTCGGAACTGGTGTACCTGCGCACCACGTTTCCCATGGGCCAGCGGGGCCTCGTTCTCAAAAACGGTACGATTTCTCCGAACGCGGAACAGTTGCAGCCGATCATCGCCCTGTACGGGCCGGCGGCCAAGCCCGGCGACCAGGCGATCCTCACCGCCGTCCTATTCAAGGGTGACCGCATCCATTTCGAAATCAACGGCGGTCCCATCAAGAAGAAGAAGTGGTACCAACACATCGTGATCGCAGGTGCCGGAGGCGACGTACCGATTGCTCCCGGCGATTCGACCGATAACCCGCATGGCTCCTTCGTGGACGTGGAATTCGATCATTACATCCCGGATCTGACCCCCCAGCAATTGAAGGATCTGCTTCGTCCCGTCTTCGACTTCAACTCCAAGTCCGTCCTCGAAGCCTACCTCGAAACGGTTCCGCCGAAAGTGAAGGAAGCCATCCAGCATCACCGCGTGCTGGTGGGAATGAATCGCGAAATGGTGATTTACGCCAAGGGCCGCGCCCCCCGCAAGACGCGAGAGAAAGACAACGATACCGATGAGGCGTACGAAGAGTGGATCTATGGCGAGCCTCCCCAGGACGTGGACTTTGTCCGCTTTGTCGAGGACACCGTGGTGCGGGTGGAGACCATGAAGGTGACGGGCGAGAAAATCATCCGCACAGAAAAAGAAGTCGATCTTCCCTCTCAACCGAAAGTGGCGAAAGAGGATGAATCGGGAGGCCGCCCGCCGGGCGCCCCC
The DNA here is from genome assembly GCA_963770245.1 of uncultured Acidobacteriaceae bacterium. Lineage (GTDB taxonomy): Bacteria > Acidobacteriota > Terriglobia > Terriglobales > Acidobacteriaceae > PALSA-270. The sequence goes on from CAVYOX010000001.1 coordinate 17,347, forward strand.
AGTTTGCGGCGTCCCGGCGAGGCCGCGGATCCCTCGATGCCGCCCACCTCTGCCCCGACTGGTCCGGTAGCGCCGATGCCGCCGCCTTCGCCCCCGCCGAACAGCCCGGCGCCGCAGTAGACAGTTGCTGAAGTTGCCGCAGGACGAAGCGATCGCTGTTCCTGGCGGTTGCGGGAGTGGCTCGGTTGACGTGGAGGGAATGGTAGAACACCGTCCCCGGCGATCCTGAGCATGGAGCGCACCCATCTCGTGTTGGTTTTGTTTACACCGGATAACGGCTCGGACGGAGCCGCCAGAATTCGTCGAGCCAGCCAGCGAAACGTGCCCCCCGGTAAGCCTGGGCTGCCCCAGCCAGCGCGCGATGCATGGACCGAGCCCGAGCCAGCGCACGCCGCCAGGCTCCCTGGTGGACCCGTTCGGCCGTAGGCGGCGGGCCAGAAAGGTCCTCGGCTAAGAACATCCTCGACCGCGCGAGCGGCGGCGACCGAGCGGTCCCTCGACTTGGCGGTCCTCGAACCTGCCTTTACACTGGAAGGGTGAAGATCGCGCTCGGACAAATCAATCCCACCGTGGGGGACTTCTCCGGAAACGCCGACAAGATCGTCGAATTCGCTCAACGCGCGCGGACTGCTGGCGCGAGCATGGTCCTGTTTCCCGAGCTCTCGGTCTGCGGATATCCGCCTCGCGATCTGGTGGAGCGCCCATCTTTCGTCCTCCGCAACCGCGAGGCCATCGAGCGCATCGCCGCTCGGACTCGCGGCATCGGTGTCATCTGCGGCCTGGTGACTCCTGCCGACGCCGATACCGGCAAGTCCGCTATGAACTCCGCCGCTCTGCTCGAGGACGGCAAGCTGGTCTTCCTGCAGTCAAAAATGCTGCTGCCCACCTACGATGTTTTCGACGAGATGCGAAATTTCGCTCCGGCCCGCAACCAGATGCTATTCCCGTTTTGTGGACAACCCATGGCCCTTACCATTTGCGAAGACGCCTGGAACGACAAGACTTTCTGGGACAAGCGGCTCTACACCTTCGATCCGGTCGAAGCCCTGATGCAGGCTGGGGGCAAGCTCCTGCTGAACATTTCCGCGTCTCCCTTCTGGCTGGGAAAGCGCGAACTTCGCCGCGACATGCTGGCGGCCATTGCCCGCAACTATCGAGTTCCGGTGGTCATGGTCAACCAGGTTGGCGGAAACGACAGCTTGGTGTTCGACGGTTCGAGTCTGGTTCTTGATCGGGAAGGGACCGTCATCGCGCAGGGCAAATCGTTTGAGGAAGACCTCATCTGCTTTGACTCGGAGCGACTGACCGGAGAGATCCACCCTCAAATCGAAGGCCAGGAGGCCAGCGCCTACGCCGCCCTGGTTCTGGGCACACGGGACTATGTACGCAAGTGCGGATTCTCCCAGGCCCTGGTCGGTCTCAGCGGAGGCATCGATTCCGCTCTCACCGCAGTCATTGCCGCCGAAGCAGTCGGGCCCGCCAATGTTTTGGGGGTCGCCATGCCCGGACCCTATTCTTCCAGGGGATCGATTGACGACGCCTGCGCCTTGGCCGCGAATCTGGGTATCGGCTTCAAGCTTTTGCCGATCACCGAAATCACCGAAACCTTCAACCGGACTCTGCAATCGGTGTTTGCCGGCCGCAAGGAAGATGTGACCGAGGAAAACATTCAGTCACGCGCCCGCGGCATGTTGCTCATGGCGTTGTCCAACAAACTCGGCGCCCTGGTGCTGAGCACCGGGAATAAGAGCGAGTTAGGAGTTGGTTATTGCACGCTCTATGGCGACATGGCCGGCGGCCTGGCGGTGATCTCCGATGTACCGAAAACCCTGGTCTACGGACTGGCGAGATACGTAAATTCACGCCGGCCCGGTGATTCCGCTAGCCAGCCTGGAGAAACCGCCGTCCGCCGAGCTGCGGCCGAACCAGAAAGACAGCGATTCGCTGCCGCCCTACGACATTCTCGATCCCATTCTGGAAGATTACGTCGAAGAGTCGCGCACCGCAGAGCAGATCGCGGCCACGCATGGCTTTGATCTAACCGTGGTGAAGCGCGTCATCCGCATGGTGGATGGCAGCGAGTACAAGCGCCAGCAGGCCGCGCCCGGACTAAAGATTTCGGGGAAGGCCTTCGGCTATGGACGTCGTTTCCCCATCGCGGCCAAAGCGGACGTGTAAACTATTAGCTGTCGGGGGGGAGAAACTTTCCTGGACCCGCGAATTGTCGGAAAGGACCGCATGTCTTGTCGCCCGAGTGGTTTCTGGATCGTCGTGCTTCTCGCCGCTTCGGCTGGTGCGCAAACACAACCCGCCCCGAAGTCCGCCTCGAAAACGGTCGCGAAGCCGGCGGTCAAGACCGAGCCTGCGCCCAGCCCGGATTTGCCATCGGAAGAGGCAGTGAATGGCTTCCTGCAGCAGACCTTGGGCTGGAATCCGACGCTGACCTGGAAGGTCGAGGATATCCGGCCTTCTTCCGCCGCAGGACTGGCCGAGGTTACGGTGATCGTGAGTGGCCCGCAGGGGGCATCGCCCAGCAAGTTCTACGTCACGCCCGACGGTCAGCACGCCGTACTTGGCAACATCATCCCCTTTGGCGTGCGTCCCTTTGATGCCGCGAAAAAAGCGCTGGAGAAGGGAATCAACGGTCCTTCCCGCGGCCCGGCCGATGCCATCGTCACGCTGGTCGAATTCAGCGACCTGCAGTGTCCGCACTGCAAAGCCGCCCAGCCCACCATCGAGAAACTCCTGTTGGAGGAAACCAACGCCCGCCTGGTGTTCCAGAATTTCCCCCTGCCGGGCCACGACTGGGCAGCCAAGGCCGCCGGCTATGCCGATTGCATTGGACGCCACTCGAGTGATGTCTTCTGGAAATTCGTACAGGCCACCTACGACGCACAGACCGACATTACGGCGGCGAACGCCGACGAGAAGCTGAACGCCATTGCCGATGCGGCGGGGGCGAAAAGCGCCGAGGTCGCGGTTTGTGCCGCTGCTCCCGAGACGGTCGAACGGGTGCAGCATTCTGTGGACCTGGGTAAGGCGGTCGATGTGAGCGGGACACCCATGCTCTTTGTGAATGGTCGCTCGATTGCAAACTTGGGCGGAATTTCCTACGACGAGCTCAAGGCTCTGGTGGATTTTGCGGTCAAGGATGCGGGACCTCAGGAAGCCAAGGTGAAGTAGGGGCTGCGGCCGAAATCGATGGGTCCAGTCGGCCTAATTGGTCATCCAGACCACGGCCTGTTTCCGTTCCGTCGCGCCGATCACCCGCGGGGTAATCACAATCAGCAATTCATCCTCGGTGTCCTCTTTGTTATTGCTGGTCATGATCTGGTTTAACCCGGGGATTACTCCGAGACCCGGAATCCCGTTCATGCTCCTCTGTTCGGTGTGATCGACTTCACCGGCGACCACGGCCGGCTGCCCGTCTTCAAGGGTAAGGCTTCCCTGAAATTCGCGGTTGGAGATGACGGGGATTCCGTTCAGGGATTGTCCGAGCAGGGTGCGCAGCTGCAGGTCAAGCTGCAGGCTGACGGCAGAGTCGCCATTCACGAGCGTCTTGGTTTTCAGGTTCAGGCCCAAATCCTCATAGCTGTAAGAAGGAAACGGAGCCTGGAAGCTGTTATTCCCGATCACCTGCGCGATTGCCGGACTGTTGTAGATGGGAGCAAACGAAGCATTGAGAATCGGATAGCGCGAGCCCACGCGAAAGCTCGCGTCGCTGCCCTGCGAAACCCGCAGGGTGGAATGTTCCAAGGTCTTCACCCAGCTCTGGGTCTGGGAGAACTGCACTCCGGCCGTGCCCAGGCTCACACCCTCGAGCGTCTGGCCATTCCCGAAGGTCGCCACGGGCTGGCTGAAAACCCCGCTTTGCTGGCCTTGCAATTGCGCCAGCAAGGCCGAAATGGCCGTCGAATTTGCCTGGTTGATGCCGCCACTCGAGATCAGCTGGTTGATCAGGCTTTGGACGTTCTGGCCGGCCAACGCCAGCAGCGCTGCCGCGGGTATATTAAACAGCTGAAACTGGTCAGGGATCTGCAGTCCCAGGTTGCGGGTCAGCATATAGCTGATCTGGTACACCCTGACATCCAGCATCACTTCCGGACGGGAGCTTTCGAGGTTCTCGATGAACTGGGTGGCGCTGTCCAGCAGGTTGTCGGGGGCCCGTAAGGTTATCGTTCCCGAGGCCGGCTGCGCCGTAACGACCTTGATATCAAACAGATTGCGCAGCACGGTCACCATGTTGTTCATATCGGCCGGCGCCGTCATCCCGGGCAGGAAAAATGTGCGCATGGCCATGCGGTCGAACTTGCGGTGATTCTCTTGCGACTCTTCGGCAAGCAGAATCTGTTTTTCCTGCAACGGAGTCCAGAAGGTGTGGGTCACCTCGCCGGCAGCGCTCATGGCGGTGTAGAAATCTACGTCGGTAATATCGAAACGCACCGGCCGCGCCACCACCGAATCATCAAAGCTGGCGGTCACTCCAAAGGCTTGTGCCACTGCGGTCAGCAGTGAGCGCCCATCCCCGCGGTAGTGGAAATCGGCTCGTACCGGATTCGGCGTCACCCGCAGTTGCGCGGACGCTTCGAGCAAGCGCGGCTCGGCTGCCGCTTTGGGGACGGCATCGCCCAGAGCATCGCGCTCTCGTTCCCGCGCGAATTCATTGGTCGGATCCAGCTGCTCCGCACTCCGGAAATCCGCCAATGCCTCCATCTGGCGCCCGCCCAGCAACGAGGCGTTGCCGCGTTGCAAGGCGTCAAACACCAGCTGCTGCCGGCACAATTCTCGCGCGGTCACATAACTTACATTCCGCGGCTCGAGACGGGCCGCCGCCTGGAAGGCTTCAAAGGCTTCCTCAGGATGCTGGTTTTTTTCGAGTCTCAGCGCCTTGGCGAACGCCGATTTGGCTTGCTTCACTTCTTTTGTGGAGGGATTGCAGCCGGGCGCAGCCGCCGTTCCCTCGCCGCAGGGAAGGACCGCGACGTTCTCGGCTGGCGGGGAAGATGGAGGGTTGGCGGATTCGTCGGAACAAAAGCCGGCTGCCGTCAGGACCAGCACAACCAGGATGGAGCGGCGCCAATACATCCACGCTGATTGTAAATGGAATCGGGCGCCTGAGACCCGCGAAAAGTCCCAGCTATGTACTCTTGATGGTGCCGGATTCGCACCTGCCGGCACTTCCCGCCAAACCGTTATGGTTCGATCGGAGTATCGGATGGCGATTGAGAATAGGAGACTTAGAGAAGAGGCAGGGTGGCGCCCCAGCGGGTGTGTGTACAGGTGTTTATTCTGCACGTCCGCGTCACGAGCCAGGATCGCGCGGGCGCCCTCGCCCGATATCGGCCGGGGTGAATTCCTGGGAGCCTTCGGCTGAGCTCGGGGCGCTCGCGGGCGTACGCGATTAGCTGGGAGTCGGCTCGATCCCAAGTTTGGCCGGAGGTTCCAGAGGACTTCAGGGCTCGCTCGTCTGCCAGACGCTGGGCCTAAACCTTTGGTCTAGTGCAGGTTGGAAACTTCTGTGTTTTGGGGTATAAAGCTAGTTGGGGCAGCGGCGCCCTTTTCCGAGCAGCCACAACAAAATTCAGGCAGTCGAGTGAGGCGCAATCAGGCATGACATCTAGCCCCAGTACGATCCACCCTCCCAAAGGGCTGGAGGGAGTGGTCGCCACTACCTCCGGTATTTGCTACATCGACGGGGAACGGGGTGTTTTGGCCTACCGCGGCATCGATATCCACGAGTTGGCGGACCACTCTAACTTCGAAGAAACTTGCTATTTGTTGTGGAACGGGAGGCTCCCGACCGCCGCTGAATTGAAGGAATTGCATGAGCACCTGGCGGAGCAGCGCGAGCTTGACCCCTCCATCATCGCCCTGTTGCGCACCGCGCCCCGACACGCGTTGCCGATGGATGTGCTGCGCACCGCCGTCTCAGCGCTCTCCTTCTACGATGTCGAAGAAAAGAGCAACACCCACGAAGCCAACGTGCACAAAGCAATCCGCCTGACCTCGCAGTTGGCGATGATTGTGGCGGCCTATGACCGCATCCGCAAAGGGAAGAGCGTGGTCCAGCCGGATCGTTCGCTCTCGCACGCGGCTAATTTCCTGCTGATGCTGAACGGGGAACGTCCTTCGCCGACCGCCGAGCGCGCCCTCGATATCGCTCTCATCTTGCATGCCGATCACGAACTGAATGCGTCCACCTTCGCTGCCCGCGTCACGGCGGCTACTTTGTCCGACATGCATTCCGCGGTGACCTCGGCCATCGGCGCGCTGAAGGGTCCCCTGCACGGCGGCGCCAACGAAGCCGTTTTTCAAATCCTCGAAGCCATCGACCGCTCCGGTGCCGATCCCGTTGCCTACGTAAAGGACATGCTGGCGCAGAAGCAGAAGATTCCCGGTTTTGGCCATCGCGTGTATCACAGCGAAGATCCGCGAGCCACGCACCTGCGGCAGATGTCGCACGATCTTGGCCACTCGAGCGGCCAGGACAAGTGGTTCGAGTTCTCAAAGAAGATTGAAGAGTTCGTCAAGGCCGAAAAAAAGCTCAACGCCAACGTTGACTTCTACTCCGCTTCCACCTATCACATTTTGGGCATCGAAGTGGATCTGTTCACCCCGGTCTTTGCCGTATCGCGCATCAGCGGCTGGACCGCACACGTGGTCGAACAACTCGACGACAACCGCCTGATCCGTCCCCGCGCGGAATACATCGGGCCGGTCTATCCGCAACACTACGTGCCGATCAAGAAGCGGCAAGAAGAGAAACCCCAACAGCAAGAAGCAAAGCTCGTCCGCGAGGGCTAGGAGACGCAGGTGGTTCGTGTCGGCGTTCTCTCAGTCTGAACCTACGTCCCCGCGTCATCTCTGGATGGCAGGTCTTGAGTGATCTGGTAAGACAGGGGGAATATCGTCCCCTGGTGTTCGGTTTCTAAATTCCAAGCACGATCCCCAACCCCGGCAGATGGCCGTCCAAGGAAAGCGGATGTGGTGTTGTAGGTCGGATGGCCTGCCATCCCCGAGGTATCCCCAATCGCCCTCCGCGCGTAAAATCAATGTGGGACTCTATGCGCCGCGTTTACTTTGACAATAACGCCAGCACGCCGGTGCTGCCCGAGGTCTTTGAGGCCATGCGGCCTTACTTCGGCGAGCGCTTTGGCAATGCCTCGTCCATCCACCATCATGGGCAAGAGACACGGGCAGCGGTCGAGCGCGCCCGCGAGTCGGTAGCGGCGTTGCTCGGGTGCCGGGCATCGGAGATTGTCTTTACCAGCGGGGGGACCGAAGCCGACAACCTGGCAATCTTCGGGATGGCCGGTGCGCGGGACCACCTTATCACTTCGACGATCGAGCATCACGCGGTCATGAACGCGTGCAAGCATCTCGAGTCCGAGGGCTGCCAGGTCACTGGCGTTCCGGTGGACGGACAGGGTCGAGTGGACCCCGATGACGTGCGGCGGGCACTGCGCGCAAATACCAAACTGATCACCCTCATGACGGCCAACAACGAGACCGGCGTGCTGCAGCCGGTCGAGGAAATCGGCAAGATTGCTGCCGAGGCCGATGTTTACTTTCACACCGATGCCGTGCAGGCAGCAGGGAAGGTCGCTCTCGAGGTTCGGCGGATCGGCTGCGACTTGCTTTCGATTTCCGGGCACAAGATGCATGCGCCGCAGGGAGTCGGCGCACTGTATGTGCGCAAGGGAACGGTACTCGAGCCGATGCTGTATGGCGGACGCCACGAGCGCGCCCGTCGGGCGGGGACCGAGAACGTCCCGGGCATTGTTGCTTTGGGGAAGGCCGCGGAGTTGGCGCGGCAAGGGCTGGCTCGGGGCGACATGACCGCGATGGGTGCTCAGCGGGATCACCTAGAGCAGACGATTTTGGGGTCCGTCGAGGCTACCGGAGTCAACGGCGGGTCCGCGCCGCGGGTGCCCAATACCACCAGCATTTATTTCGATTACATCGAAGGGGAAGCTTTGGTGATCGCGCTCGACTTGAAGGGCTTGGCGGTATCGACCGGCGCAGCTTGTTCCTCAGGCGCCATTGAGCCTTCGCATGTACTCACCGCGATGGGTCTACGTCCGGAACGGGCTCGCGCCAGTCTGCGCTTTAGTCTGGGTAAGCAGAATACGGCGGAGGAAGGGGAATTCGCGATCGGGTTGATTCCCGGAACCGTGGCCCGCCTGCGGGAGTTATCTCCGGTTTACAATAAGAAGGCGATTCACTCCTAGCCGCTCGCCTCAAAGAGTTTTGTTCAATGCCAACTGTCAAAACCATTGCCGTTGCCATGTCGGGAGGAGTCGACTCCTCTGTGGTTGCGGCCCTGCTGCGCGCCGAGGGGCAGGAGGTGGTGGGCTTGACCATGCAGCTCTGGAATCAGCGTCGCCTGGCTGGGCATGAGGGCATGCCGGAAGCGGTGCACGGGCGATGTTGCTCGCTCGACGATGTCTACGACGCCAGACGAGTGGCGGAGACCATCGGGATCCCGTACTACGTGGTGAACCAGGAAGAGCGTTTTGAGCGGGACGTGGTGCGGCCCTTCGTCGAGCAGTATCTTTCGGGACGCACGCCGATTCCCTGCAGTTTGTGCAACAATCACTTGAAGTTTGATCAGTTATTGATTGTTGCTCGGCAAATTGGCGCAGATGCGCTGGCGACTGGGCACTACGCCCGGGTGGAGTTTGATGAGCCGCGGGGACGCTGGTTGCTCAAGCGGCCGGCCGATCGATCGAAGGACCAGACCTATTTCTTGTTTGGCCTGACCCAGGAACAGTTGAGCCGGACCTTATTTCCTTTGGGAGACATGACCAAGCCCGAAGTGCGCGAACTGGCCCGCCGGCATGGACTGGCCCTGGCGGAGAAGCCGGACTCGCAAGAAATCTGTTTTGTTGCCGGGGGCGATTACAAGAAGTTCCTGGAGGCTTACCTGGCGGAGCGTGGCGATGCGCTGCCCGAGACGGCCGGGGAATTGGTCTCAACCGACGGGAAAGTGATGGGTGAGCACACCGGCGTCCACAACTTTACTGTTGGACAGCGCAAGGGTCTGGGAGTGGCTACCGGTTCGCCACTGTACGTGCTCGAGATCAAGGGCGATACTGGGCAGGTGGTCATCGGCGACCAGGAAAATCTCTACTCGCGTACTCTGCGGGTGCAGCGAACGAATTTAATCGCCGCGGAGGATCTGCCGGAGCCGCTGCGCGTCGGGGTAAAGATCCGCCATCGCCACGAGGCGGCACCGGCGACCGTCGAGCGTTCGGGGGAGGACGAAATCCTGGTCCGCTTCGATCAGCCGCAGCGCGCCATCACCCCGGGTCAGGCGGCGGTGTTTTACGATGGTGATGTCGTAGTGGGCGGCGGTTGGATCGCCTGAAAGTCAGGGCCTCAAGTTTCACTACCTGGTGATCGCAGGCAGAGAGCCCATGAACAGAAGTTTTGTTTTCTTCCTTGCAGTTGCCATCTTGCTCGCGGCAGGGTGGGCCCCGACCGAAGCCCAGGTCAGCGGCGAGAGCTCGGATAACACTGCACTGCCCGGAAGCCCATCGGACGTCCGCGTCCGCTCGAGGGGCGAACCGAGCGAGCCCGGCCAGCCAGAAAATCAGGCGAACGACGCCAACGCAGGCCCCCTGGCCGGTGGGATCACGATTCAAGTGAGTCTTGAGAAATCGGTCGATGCGCGCAAGAACCATGCGGGCGACGAAGTCCTGGCCCGCACGACGGAGAATGTGAATTCCAAGCGACAGATTGTGATTCCGAAAGGCTCAAAGCTTGTCGGCCATGTCACCGAAGTAAGGGCAAAAGCGAAGGACGAGTCACAGTCGGTCTTGGGAATCAGGTTTGACCGCGCGGTGCTGAAGGATGGGCACGAGATTCCCCTGGCGGTCTCGATTCAGGCGCTGGCTGCGGCCGACGCCAAGGTCGAAGATATAGGCAGCAGCCCATTGATGGCAGACGCGAACCAGAATGGAGCACCTCCGGTGGGGATCCAGGGAGCGCCGAGCCAATTCAACGGAAAGGACGAGATATCCGGCGCGGACACGAATTCAAACGCCAAACCGGTGGATGGTTCAGGGAACATTCCGAAGGCAGCGAATCCCCACCCGGTCGGGGGTTCCTCGGGCGAACTGATTCCTAGCAGTCACGGCGTCTTCGGGATCAAGGGATTGGAGCTGAGCTCCATCTCCAACTCCGCTCAGGAATCGCTGATTGTTTCGCCGAGCCGCACGGTGCACTTGGATAGCGGAACACGGATGATTTTGCGGGTGCTGGGAAAGTAGTTTCTCAAGTGGTCAAAGCCAGCAAGAAAACAGGAGCGCCAAGCACCGCTTCAAATTCTCAGCCCCGTCCCTTCGCCGTTCCAGGGCCAGCCGGGCCCCAGAGTCCTTTACCACGTGGTTAAAGTGACCCGATCCACCCACTCCTGCATTTGCGCGCCGGCACTGCCAATATCCATCAGGAACTGAACTCCTAGGTCGTCGCCCCACCCCGGCGGAGTCAGCTGCGTTGGGAACGCCTTGTTGAAGCCGTACGAATGGTTGGCGGTTACTTTGCCGGCGCTGTTGGATTGCACGATCGTCAGCTTGTCGTAATGCTCGTGGTTATTGGGGCTGGTGCGGTGGAAAGTTAAAGTAACGTGATACCAGGTATTGGGGACGAATCTCTTACAGGCAATGCCGCTAGGGTTCCACTGCGAGGTACCTAAGTTCCAGACGTCCCAGGTGCCCGAGGCGTAGTCGCATTGGGTTCCGTTGCTAGGAGCGCTTCTTTGGATTGGTGAGATTCATGCTCATGCCTCGTCCTCTACCGACGCCAAGTCGGGTCGATGCGACCGCCGATTGCCATTGATCCTCGCATAGCGGCCTCTCGACCTCCTGTCCAGTCGCTTCCCCTCAGGGCCGCCAGGCGCGCTGGCGATCGCGGTGCGAGGCGGGCGGGATTACTTGCGTAACCCAGCAAAACCACCAGAACGGCACTGCCCCAACGCCACCGAGGAAAAGCGTCCTTTGGTATCTAGCCGAACGCGATTCCGAATGCCAAGCTGGATCGAAATTGAGTTGTGGCGCGACCCCTAAAAAAGGAGAAACAACCTCATGAACAAGGTCTTTATTGCAATGTGCACGCCGGCCCTGTTGACCGCGCTCTCGTTCGGACAGAGCGCGGTCCAAGCGCAAGCGAGCGATTCGGCACCCTCTGGGTCGGTGGCATCCGCCAACGCATCCGGCGCGACGGAGCCGTCACAGACCGCCGCCGGCGGCGCCGCCCAAGCCGTCGTGGCCAGCGGAAGCAGCCAGAGCTCGACGATCGCCGCGGGCAGCGCCATTCACGCGACGCTCGCAAAACCGGTCGATGCACGCCACTCGAAGCCGGGGGATCCAGTGATGGCGAAGACGACCGAAAATGTGAACTCAGACGGGCAAGTCGTGCTGCCAAAAGGATCGAAGATTGTAGGTCATGTAACCGAGGCCAAGCCCTACTCCCAGGGAGGGTCGGACTCAGAGCTGGGAATGGCCTTTGACTACGCGGTGCTGAAGGATGGACGCGAAGTGCCGCTGGCGGCATCGATTCAGGCAATCGCCAGTCCCGAAGCTTCGAGTCCCGCCGACCAGGGCGACAATGGTCAGGGAGACAATGGAATGATGGCCGCGGGGAGCACGGGAGCCAAGACCGCGGGCGGAAACGCCGCGGGTGGCGTGCTTGCAGGGTCGGGCCGTGCGGTCGGAACGACCAGCGGAACCCTCCTGAATACCAGCAGCCCGGTTGGACCGGTCCGGAGCGGAACGCTTGAGGGAGCTTCGTCGACCTCCGGCGGGCTGTCTGCGAGCAGCCACGGAGCGATCGGGCTCAAAGGAATCTCCTTGGATTCCGCCACGAACAGCGCAACGCGCGGTTCGGTGATTAGCTCCCCCAGCCAGAACGTTCACTTGGACGCGGGAACCCAGATGATTCTCAAGGTCGACGAAAAGTAAGGGGCGAGATTGGGTACAGGCCGCAATAGAAAAGGCAGCGCCGGAAGCGCTGCCTTTTCCTTTCCGACCGACTGCTAGATAAACATTTCGTCCTGCGGGACGGCGGCTCCGTTGCGTCGTCGTCGTCGCGCGCCAACCAGATATTCGAGCCCCGCGGTCAAGCCCTGGATCATTCCTGCGACCTGGCGGATGGGGGAGACCACGCTGCTGTGCACCATATCCGTCGTCTGTTCCACTTTATCGAGGGTGCGGCTGAGCATGTCATCGGCGCGAATCACTTGCAGGCGCGCGCGGTCGACGACATCGCTCACCGTGGCATCGAGTCGGCCCAGTTGCGTGCGCACCATAGCGGTTGACTGGCTGACGTCGGCGATCACGCTCTCAACCTTGGGGCGCAAATCGACCAGCATGGAAAAAGCGATCTCCGCAGTGGGCACAACCTTCGTGCGCACTTCCTCCGAAAGCGCTTCGATCTTAGCGCTGGTCTTGCGCATGACAAAGTACATCCCCAGCAGAACACAAGCCTGGAGAACTACGGCCGCCGAAGTGACTGCGATGAAAATTGTCAGTTCCATAACCCTTACCCCGCAGTAGCCGATTGGAGCCGGGGACTAACTGGAAGCGCTACAGATTCTGAGCCGGACCGCCCTCTTTGATCGTGGCTTCGTGGTAGGCCTGTCGGCCGGCCTCATACGCGGAGCGGAATTGCTCCTTTTGCTGGTTCAATACGTCGCGACCGCGGTCTGCCCACTCGGCAGCCTGTTCGCGAGCCTCACGCGCCCGATTGCGCACATACTCGCGGCCTTCTTCCGCCCGAGAGCGCAAGGCCTCACGGGTTTCGTTGCCCGAGCGCGGAGCGTACAGAATGCCGGCCACGGCACCGATTCCGAGTCCAGCAAGAAACCACAACAAGCCATTGCTGCCATCTCTTTCCGACATAAAACTACCTCCAGCGATCAAATGCCGCCAGTACGGATGGTAGCACTCGGTTTGGGGAAACACAATTCGCTGCGGCCATGCGCTCGATCCTGCGAGCCACGACGCGGGCAACGACACGGGCAACGACACGGGCAACGAGCGAAGACTGAGATGCTGACCAAAAGCCGGGCCTAGATGTGCGTGCGGTCGGTTTCTTGCCGGGAGGGAAGGGAGTGGACTTGTGGGGAACGCCGGCACGGAGGACAATGTCCCGAGCAGGAGGACGGACTACGACATGAAGTATCGGCAGCACGGATACCAGGACCGCGAAGACAAACCGCGGCAAAAGCCGGCGGAAGGGCCGGTGAAGAAGAAAGACGATACCTTCGGGCCGCGCCCTGTGCAGATGCCTGGGCGGCATATGGTTTGCCGCTGCGCTCAGTGTGGCACTGTGCTGCAATCGGCGAGCGAGCCGATTGGCAAATGTCCGAAATGCGGCTTCGATCTACATTCCTGCAAGCAGTGTTCTTACTTTGATCCCTCCAGCCGGTTCGAGTGCACGCAGCCCATTGCAGAGCGTATTGCGCGCAAAGACGCTCGCAATGAATGTGAGTTCTATTCGATGAGCGTCCGCGTCGAAAAGGAAACCTCGACGCCCGCGACGACACGGCCGAGCGACGCGCGGCAAGCCTTTGAAAATCTGTTCAAGAAGTGAGCCCGCCGCGTCGGACGACATTCCGCTCAGCCGGGGCCATGCTTCGGACCGCCCGAGGGATTCCTCGATTCGCGGGATGAGATCCTGCTACTTCCCCAAATGCTTGTCAAAAAAATCAGCCATGAGTTGGTCTGCGTCCTTGGACTCCGGCAGACCGGGATTGTTCCAGAATGCGTGCGCCAGTCCCTCAAACACGACCAGTTGTGCGTCCACACCCGCCTTCAGGAACGCCCGGTGAAGGATGCTCGTGCCGCTGAGCAGCAGATCCCGCGTGCTGGTGATCAATAGCGTTGGGGGCAGGCCCCGGAGGTCCGCGTAGAGCGGCGAAAGAACGGGGTCCCGAGGATTGGTGGAAGCGACATACTCCGGGACAGGCAGCTCTTTTGGCTGATGCAGTGGTCCTGACAAGCCAGAGAGGCCGAAGATGGCTATGGAATCGCTGTGCTGGCTGAAGTCACCCAGGCCGGAAAAAATTCCGAGGGCAGCAGGAAGAGGAAGATTGAGTTGTCGAAGTTTCGATGCCACTTCACCGGTCAGGATCGCGCCCGCCGAGGTTCCGTACATGCCAATATTCTTCGGCCGGTGGGTCTTCAAGAGCTCCTGGTACACCGCGACGGTGTCGTCGACCGCGGCGGGGAAGGGATGTTCCGGCGCCAGCCGGTACAACACAGCAACCACTTTGGTCCGGGTGAGATTTGCCAGCGGAATCGTTTCGGTCAGCGAACCGGAGTCGACGACAAAGCCGCCGCCGTGGACATTAATCAGAACCCGGTTGGCTTTATCTCGAGGAATGGCCAGCGGGGTGACGATCCGCACGGGTATTCCCGCGATGGTATCGCTTGCGATGTTCACCGGATAAATGGCGCGCGATTCGGCTCCGGCTTGGGTTTGCCAGGCGTCTGTGCGAGCCCGGTTTTCGGCGACAGACTCGGGCGGAGGACTGTCGGACATCTGCCGGGCGAGAACTTTTTGCGCTTCGGGACTAATCGTGGTGGGAACCGGAACCACGCGGGTGACGTGCGCCGTGCCGTCGCTGTCGATGTAACTGCTGTCGGATTGGGGAATCACTCCTTCGGGCGATTGCTGGGCGCAGGCTGCGGGGAAAGCGAGCGAGACCGCCGCCAACGTCATGCAGGTCATGACTGACTTCTGTATCCAGGGAGACATCTTCATGCACCTCCTTGCTAGAAGCTCGAAGACGAAACGGACAGCGTGAATTCGGGAAGGCGGTTTGCCGGGGTGTGCCTCGCCGTGCCCCTGAATCCGAGGTCATGCTGAAAGCCACACCCGGTTACGGCTTTAAGGTCGGGCGCAAGAGGACCTCGCTCACGAACGATTGCGGGGCCTGAGTGACCAGCATGGCGACAACGTGTGCGACGTCATCCGGCTGCAGCATCTTAGCAGTGTCCTTGCCGGGGTGCGGCGTCAGCTCGGTATCGGTCGACCCGGGGCAGACGACCGAGACGCGGATGTTATGACCGCGCAGCTCCTCGGCCACGGAATAGCTCAGACCATTCAATCCCCACTTGGACGCGGCGTAGGCCGCGCCGTTCGGTAGGGCGTTCTTTCCCGCAAGCGACGAGATGTTGATGATGTGTCCGGTTTTCGTGCGCATCATGATGGGGGCAAGGCTGCGGATCATATAGTAAACACCGCGCAAATTCGTATTCAGAATCCGGTCCCAGTCGATCGGAGCAAGCGCGTGCAAGGGACCCCCAAAACCTCCGATCCCGGCGTTGTTCACCAGAATATCCACCCGGCTTCGCGTGCGCTCCACCTGGCCGGCGAGAGCCTCGACCGACTGGAGATCGGCGACGTCGCACACCGCCACCTCCGCCTCGCCTCCGGCCCGAGCAATGGCTTCGGCAGTCGTTTCGAGCGTTTTCCGAGTGCGCCCGCACAGCAGGACCGTGGCTCCGATGGCTGCTATGGTTCTTGCGATGGCAGCGCCGATGCCGCGTCCCGCACCGGTTACGACCGCCACCTGGCCCGCCAGTGGTTTCTCGCTCGATCCCCTAGTCATCGCGAATCCTCCCTGGCATGCCGGGCCCGGTTCCTGATCCCCGGCACGCCGCCTGCCTGCATCTTACAAGTTGGGTACCCGGTAAAGTAAAGCGGCCCTTGCCATAGGCGGATTACATACTTATAATCCCGCACACCGGGAACACCGTCATTTGGCTGCCTTGGGGTTACAGTGGTGAGGGGGCGCTGGGTTTTCCGGACCCGTCGCATGGGCGTACAGCGCCCGTGTCTATGACCATCCAGGTGAGCGGGATTCGAGGGATTGCCTGGGTGAGGATGTCGTCGCTGATTTCCCAAGAGTTTCAAGGAGCCATTCGAATGAAGATGAGTGCATTGGCAATTGTGCTTGCGTTAGTTGCTGTGGTGCCGGTCGCGGCAGCGCCGCAGGCGCAGCCCGGGGCGTCTGCATCGCAGGCGCCGGTTATCAAGGATCCCGCGGAATACAACGCCTACATGGCCGCCATCCAGGAGAAAGATTCGACTGCCGAGATCAGCGCATTGGAGTCCTTTCTGGTGCAGTTCCCCAACAGTGTGGTGAAGGTAGACGCACTCGAGACCTTGATGGGCGCCTATCAAAAGACGGGCAACGCAGCCAAGGTCGGCGAGACGGCAAACCGGCTGCTGGCCATCGCGCCGGACAATGTTCGGGCGCTGGTGGTGCTGGCCTATACCGAACGCGCCGCCCAGAAATGGCCGGACGCGCTGCAGCACGCCACCCATGGTCTCGATGCTCTTCCCAAACTGGCCAAGCCGGACGGGGTTCAGGATGCCGATTTCGAGAAGCAGAAAGCGCAGATGGGAAACCTGCTGAACAGCGTGGCAGGGTTCTCGGCGCTGCAGATGAAAAATTTGCCGGACGCCCAGAAATATCTGCGCGCCGCGGTCGTGGGCGACCCCAACAATTTGGAGAACGTCTACCCGCTGGCTCTGGCTTACTTGACGGCCACTCCCCCCGACTACGTCAACGGCCTGTTCTTTATCGCCCGCGCTGCCGATTTGGCGTCCGGCGCCGGGCAGGCCCAAATTCAAGCGTACGGCAAGAGCGTCTACACCAAGTATCATGGCTCCGACCAGGGCTGGACCGACGTGTTGGCCGCCGCCAAAACCGCGTCCGAGCCGCCGGCCG
The DNA here is from genome assembly GCA_963770245.1 of uncultured Acidobacteriaceae bacterium. Taxonomy (GTDB): domain Bacteria; phylum Acidobacteriota; class Terriglobia; order Terriglobales; family Acidobacteriaceae; genus PALSA-270. Next base: position 34,091 of record CAVYOX010000001.1, read on the forward strand.
GATTCACCATCGCGCAGTACGTGCCCCCCACCCCCGCCCAGCAGTGCGCCGAGCTCATGAAGACCAAAGAGCCGAAGGATCTGAGCTTCGCGGAGTGGGAGCTTTGCCTTTCCGCGGGTGCGCCCGAAGATGTGGATAAAGTTTGGCAGGCCATCAAAGGCAAGACTCTGCAGATGGAGGGCGTGGTGATTCAGGCCTCTCCGGACGAGCTGCAGATTGCAGGCAGCGAAGACGACATCGACCAGAAGCGGGCCGATATCATCCTTAAGCCAACCGGCACCATTCCCCCGCGACTCATGCCGAAGGAAGGGGCCACTTTGGATTTTGAGGGCACTCCTGACTCCTACACCCCGAGTCCGTTTATCATGACCATGTTAAAGGGAGCGCTGTTGACCAAAGCAGCTCCCGCTCACAAGCCGCCCGTGCATCACAAGGCCCCCACAAACTAGCTTCCGGAAAGCCGCAGGAACAAGAAAAGGCAGCCCCCACTGGGCTGCCTTTTGGTTATGGAGCAAGCGCGGGCGAGACTAGCGAACCGCTTTGCGCTCGTAGGAGACCGGCCGCGCGCTTCGCGGAGGACGCTTGCTGCCCTCCTTCAGCTGGCGCATGTCAATCTTCAGTTCGGCGATGGTGCGGCTCAAGGTATTGCGGTGCATCCCAAGTTGGCGCGCCGCGCGGCACTGGTTGCCTTTGTTCTCCGCTAGCACCGTCAGAATGAATCGTTTCTTGAATTCGCAAACCGCCTCGGAATACAGAATGTTGCTTTTGTACATCTGCAGCACCAATGCTTCAAGCTGATCTTTCACGGCCTCTCTCTTTCTGGATGTGTCTTTCTTTGCGAATTCTTTCTGAAAAGCGGTCTCCGCCGATTCACATCGTCGAGCCGGGCTCTGGCTTCGCGGCACCGGGCGAGCGCTCTTGCTGCTCGTGATGCAGCAGGTCCAGACCCTGGTAGAAGCGGCCGCGCAACTCCGCCGGCGCCACCCAAATGGCGGCCCGCCCCACCACCAGGAAATACGGCGCGAGCGAGGAACCTGCCAAGGCTCTTGAGGTGGGGGTAAAGGTCGCCATGCTCACCAAAACCACCGCCACCACCAGGCACCCACGCAGCACGCCCAGCAAGCTACCCAAGATACGGTCGAAGAAACTGAGCCCGACTTCTTTCATGATCCAGCGTGCGATCCGGCCGGCTATGCCGGCCAGCATCATCACTGCCAAGAAAATGATCAGGAAACCCGCAATTTCACCCAACCACATCGACTTCAAATAGGGCGCAAACCATCCCGCCAGCCGGTGGTATTGCCACGCCGCCAGCAAATAGCCAATGACCAGGCCCGCGATGCCGCAAGCTTCTTGAAAGAAGCCGGAGCTGGCGGCCGCCACCGCGGATACCAAAATCACAAACAGGATGATCCAGTCCGCGCCGCTCATCGTCTTCTTCTTCCTTGCCCGGCGCAGCTAGACATCTAACTCGTGACCCGTCAGCCAGCGGTACGCCTCGACATACTTTTCGCTGGTCTTGCGAGCCACTTCCGGGGGAAGGGCAGGCGCGGGTGGCTGTTTGTTCCAACGAATTTCCTCGAGGTAGTCGCGGACGTACTGCTTGTCGAAGGAATCCTGCGCCCGGCCAGGCTGATACTTGCCGGCTGGCCAGAAGCGGGAGGAATCCGGAGTTAAGACTTCGTCGGCTAGCGTGATACCGGCGGGCGTGTTTCCAAACTCGAACTTGGTGTCGGCGATGATGATGCCCTTTTGCCGCGCATAGGCAGCGGCTTTACTGTAGATCTCGAGGCTGAGGTCGCGCAGCTGGACGCTCAACGCAGAACCGACGAGCCGAGCCATCTGTTCGAAAGAAATGTTTTCATCATGACCGGTCACGGCTTTGGTGGCCGGGGTGAAGATCGGCTCGGGCAAGGGATCCGATTCTTTCAGGCCGGCCGGCAGCTCGATGCCGCACACCCGGCCGCTGGCTTTGTACTCTTTCCAGGCCGAGCCGGAAAGGTAGCCGCGTACCACACACTCGACCGGCACCATGTCCCCGCGAACCACCATCATCGAACGGCCCTGCAACTGATCGGCGTACGGACGGACGACGGCCGGGTAGCGGTCCACATCCGCCGTGACCAGATGATTGGGCACGAGTCCCCGCAGGAACTCGAACCAGAAAAGCGAGATTTGCGTCAGCACCCGCCCCTTGTGCGGAATTCCCGAGGCCAGTACACAGTCGAACGCCGAGATGCGGTCGGTGGCCACGAACAGCAAATGTTCTTGGCCCAGACGATACACATCGCGGACCTTGCCGCTGGCATAAAGTTCGAGGTCGGGGAAGTCCGTGTGCAAAAGGACGGTGTCGAGAAGTTCAGATCGCATGATGGAATTCTACAGGCAGAAAACGTGGCGTATTCTAGCGGTTCAAAAAAATTTGTCAACCGCTTAGATCACCTCCGTCGCGTATTTTCGCTCGCCTTTGAATACAAAAGAGTTGACAGTTACCGGCAATAGCAGATAGGGCCTCGGGCGGGGCTTTCGCGGCACTCCGGTTGTGGAAAAAACGCGAAACCAGTGGACAACTCGGCAAACCATGGCTCACCGCGAGCGCCCGGCCTCGGTCCGGTCTCGGTCCGGTCTACGCGCTTTCGGCGAAGCGTACCGAAACCAGCTTTGAAACGCCAGGCTCTTGCATGGTCACGCCGTAGAGCACGGGCGCAATGCTCATGGTCCTCTTGCTGTGAGTGATGAGCACGAACTGGGTCTCGACGCTCATCTCTTTGACCAGTTCGGTGAAGCGGGCGATATTGGCCTCATCGAGCGGCGCGTCCACTTCATCGAGGATGCAGAAGGGACTCGGCTGATATTGGAAGATGCCGACCAGCAGCGCCAGGGCCGTCAAAGCTTTTTCGCCGCCCGAGAGCAGCAGAACGTTTTGCAGCTTCTTGCCGGGAGGCGAGGCCACGACGTCAATGCCGCTTTCCGCGCTGTTTAGCTCGTCCGTGAGACGCATGAAGGCGCTTCCACCGCCGAAAAGCTTGCTGAAGGTCGTCCGGAAGTTCTCGTTGATCTTGTGGAAGGCCTCTTCGAACTTCTGCCGCGAGAAAGTGTCGATCTCCTTGATCGTGGCCTGAGTGTTCTCAATCGAATCGAGGAGATCGTTTCTTTGCGTCTCGAGGAACGCATGACGCTCCGCGGTTTCCTTATACTCTTCGAGCGCCATCATGTTCACCGGGCCCATGGCATCCAGGCGGGCGCGCATGTCGCGATAAACCTGATCTTCGAACGCCAACTGCTCTCCGGTGACCACGGCAACGCTGGGATCGGCGACCAACTCCTGGCGCTGCAAGCCGAGTTCATTCAGGCAGGTCTCGGCCATGTACTCGGCATCGGACTGCAGCTTGGCGACGGCGGCCGCAAGTTCAGCGCGCCGGTCGCGGGCCTGATCGAGCAGGTGGCGGGCGTTGTGCAGGGTTTCTTCGATTTCGAGCAGCCGGGCACGGACCTGTTCCGACTCAAATTGCAGCAGGCCGTCGCGGGCTTCGCTGGCATTGCGTTCTCCGTCGAGCTCCACCAGTTCAGTGGCGATGCGCTGACTCTCACTCTCCCGCTCGAGAATCTCGGAGAAGCAAGCTTCAATCTGGGAGCGCAGCCCGTCCACTCGACTGCGCATTTCTCGGACCAGAGTTTCGATTCGCTCCAAGGCCGCCGCCGCCGCTCGATGCCGCTCCTCCAGGGTCGCGGCCTGCGCCAAGTGCAACGAAGCCGCCTTGGCGGCCCGGTCGCGGTCCTCGCGCAAGGATCCGAGTTGCTCGTAGGCACTGGCCGCCAGACGCTCCAGCTCCGCCTGTTGTTCCTGCAAGGCCCAAAGGGCAGCTTGCCGGACGTTGATCAACGACTCCTGCCCCGCCCGGTTCGAAGCCAAGCGCTCGAGCTCCGATTGGTTGATGCGGACCCGCTCGCTCACCCGAGTCATTTCCGCATCGAGCTGTTGCAGCAGGTGGCCCGAAGTCATGGCCTGGGTTTCGGCCTGGCGTTTGGCACTTTCCAGGCGGTCCAGCAGGGCGGTGAAATCCCTGATTTCGTGTCCCAAGGTAAGGACCAAGCTCTCCTCCTGGCGCAATGCCGCTTCGAGCTCCGCGATGAGCCGCAGGATGTCGCGCAGCTCGCGCTTCATCGAAAGCGGACCTTCCCTGCGCTGTTTTCCACCCGTAACCGTCACATTGTGGAAACACTCGCCGGTTTGGGAGAGAAAGAAGGCGTCGGGATTTTCGAGCGCCAGGTTCCGGGCGAAAGCGGGATCGGGCACGATGTAACCGTCCCGTAACTTCGGCAGAATGACTTCGAGCGACCTGCCGAAGCCGTTGAGCACGCGGATCGCGCGCTTCAGCGGAATGATGGATTCATCGACCGGATCCGGGCGACTCGGGTCGCCGACCAGGAAGGAAAACTTCGCCTGGGAATCTTCCGGATGTACCAGAAAGGTCGCGCGGCCGTCGACATCGGTACGCAGCAAGCGCAAGCCCTCGTCAGCGGCGTCCCATGATTTCACGACAACATAGTTGAGCTCGTCGCGCAAAAAGTCCTCGACCACACCTTCGAATCGCGGTTCGACCTCGAGGAAATCGGCCAGGACTCCCGCCGGAGCCAGGCCGCCGTTCATCACGCCGGATTGAAACAGACGGCGAACCGATTCGGTAGAGTATCCGTGCTCGGCAATCACGGCTTCGAGCGAACCTTTCTTGCCGAAGGCCGTGGCGTATTCGGCGCGCAAGCCATCCAGACGGTTCTTGGCCTCAATCTCGGCGTGACGTTTGGATTCCAGGTACCGACGGGTTTGGCTGATTTCTTCCGTCAGGCCCGCGACTTTTTGCGAAACCGTCTCAAATTCGAGCGCCATTTGTCCGCGTTGTCCGCCGAAAGCTTCGACCTGGGAGTTGGCGATGGCCAGCTCCGATTGCAGCCGCTGGCCCTCGCGATCGAACGCCGCTAACCGCTCCTCGGCCTGGGTGAGCTGGTTGCGCAGATTGGAAGCCGAGGCAGCGGCTTCCATGATCGCGTTGCGAGAGTTCTCTTGCCCATGCTCGAGTTCCGCCAACCGGTCGGCGGCGGCAGCCGCCTCCTGCTGGCTTTCGGTCAGCCTCTGTTGCGCAGCCGCCAACTCGAAGGCGGCTGAACCGAGCGTCTGGCGGTTCGAATCAAGCTCGGCCTCAAGAGTCATCAGCCTTTCCCGGGCCTGGGTCAACTCGGCTTGCGAGGACAGCGCGCGCTCCACCAATTCCGCACAGCGTTCCTGATTGTGACGGCGCTGCGCCCGGGCGCGCTCGGATTCCAGCTTAATCTCGTTCAGTCGCTCGCGATTTTCGCGCAGTTCAGCCTCGATCGCATAGCCGCGCTGGGTGCGTTCGGCGTGTTCGGATTCGCACTGCTCGACGGTCTCAGACTGCTGCCGCATCTGCTCGGAGAGGGTGTTGATCTGGGCGTCGAGTTGCGTGCTTTCCTGATCCAGCTGGGCCAACTTGCTCGCCAGCACCAGTCGCAGTTTCGCCCGCATCTCCTGCCGCAGTTTGGCATAACGCTCCGCCTTCGAGGCTTGCCGCTTGAGCGAATTCATCTGGCGCGTGACTTCATCGAAAATATCATTCACCCGCGCCAGGTTTTGCTTGGCATCTTCGAGACGCGCTTCGGCCAGCCGCTTCTTAGTCTTGAACTTGGTAATGCCGGCGGCCTCTTCGATGATGGCGCGTCGATCGGTGGGGCGGCTGCTCAGAATCTGCCCGATGCGTCCCTGCTCGATTAAGGCGTAGGACTCCGGGCCGAGCCCGGTCCCCATGAACAGTTCCTGGATGTCGCGCAGGCGGCACAGCTTGCCGTTCAGCAAATACTCGCTGTCGCCCGAGCGGAACAGACGACGCGTGACCACGAGCTCGCCCGCACGAAACTGTTGGGGATTAAACTTGCGGCGCCGAATTCTCAGCACTACCTGCGGACCCGCCGGCGGCTCGAAGGCCACCGCAGTCGTGGCGCCCGCGCCGGCTTCCCCGGAGGCTTCCGGCACCGTGCCCTCCACTCCTTCGGTCTTGCCGGGCCAAGCTTCCTCGATCAGCCGCTCAGTTTCTTCCGCGGCCCCGGAGCGCAGGTCCGCTTCATCCCAGTGTTCGCTCGGCAGTTCCTCTTGGATTTCGACTTCGGTCGGCTCGTGAGCGTCGGCGCCGTCATAGACTTCGGGATCGATCAGGGTGAGCGATACTTCCGCCATGCCGGTCGGCTTGCGGTCGTTCGTCCCGGCGAAGATGACGTCTTCCATGCGTGACCCGCGCAGCGTCTTGGCCGATTGCTCGCCGAGCACCCAGGAAATGGCGTCCGCAATGTTCGACTTGCCACAACCGTTCGGGCCGATGATGGCCGCGACCCCGTCGCCATGAAACTTGAGTTCGGTGCGGTCGCAGAACGACTTGAACCCGAGAATCTGCAGTCTTTTCAGTTTGAGCAACGGAAACTCCTTCGTAGCGCTTTTCGTATTTGTGGCGCCGGCGCCTGGTCGGCTGGAGTGGCAGCTTCCCGCAGCCATATCCGCGCTGCCTGAGGCTTCGCCGTTCGAGCCGGGACTCTAGCCCCGTTTACCAATCAGATGCTCCCCACTTCGCTCCGGCAAATGCCCCCCAGGCTGGATCGGGGTGGGCACAAGTTAGAGCTACTGTAACGGCGAAATCGCGCTGGGGTCAAGCAAGAAAACACTATATCTGGTATGCCCTGGCGCGCTACCACCTCATTCTGCACACACAATGCAGCAGGTGCGCAGTCGATGGGTGGGGAAGAGGAAGGAAGGGAGAATCGCGAGAGCCAGACAAGGGTAGCGCAAGGGCCGGCGGCAAGCAAACCTTTAATGCGGAATCTTTAATGCGGAATCTTTCCTACCGAACCGCTCACACGGGATGGAGACCACCATCAAGGCAGGGAAGTCGCCGCCTCTCGGAGAGCATCGACGGGAGCGGTCCTCGAGCGGGCCGCACACCGATCGTCTGGATGAAGCCCAGTTCGGTTTCTACTTCTCCCCCAGTTTTTCGAAGAACACACAGATGGACTCAATCCCCCGGTAAAAATTCGGGATGTGAAATTTCTCATTGGGGGCGTGCAGGTTGTCGTCAGGCAAGCCGAAGCCCATCATGACGGAGGGGATTTTGAGCACATCCTGGAAATCGGTCACGATGGGGATCGAGCCGCCGGAACGGATGAAAACGGTATCTTTTTTGAACACATCGTGCAGTGCTTCGGTTGCAGCCTGAATATATGGGTTATCCGTGCCCACGACGCAGGCCGGGCCTTTACTCCAGACCTTGATGCTGGTCTGAATGCCCTTGGGGGTCAGCTTCTTCACGAATTTCTTGAACTTGTTGAGCACGTCGTCCGCATTCTGGTTCGGCACCAGGCGCATCGAAACCTTGGCTGCGGCTCTGGCCGGGATCACGGTTTTCGCGCCGGGAGCGGTAAAGCCCCCGGGTATGCCGTGAACTTCGAGCGTGGGGCGGGCCCAGGTGCGATAGAGCACCGAGTACCCCGGCTCACCGGTGAGCACGGTCGACCCAACCTCGGTCTTGCGGTAGCGCTCCTCTTTGAAAGGCAACCGCTTCCAGGTTTTCAATTCGGCTTTACTGGGGGCCTTCACTCCTTGGTAAAAACCCGGGATGAGAATCTTGCCCTTGGCGTCCTTCAATTGGCTGATGATTTCAATGAGGGCGAACAATGGATTCGGCGCCGCGCCTCCGTAGACTCCGGAATGAAGATCGGTCTTTGGTCCTACCGCCTCGATCTCGGTGTAGACCAAACCGCGCAGGCCGACACACAGGGTGGGAAGATTGGGCGCGAAAAGTTCGGTATCGCAAACCAAGGCGAAATCGGCCTTCAGCTTGGTCTTCTGTTTCAGCACATATTCCGTGATGGACTCGCCGCCGACTTCTTCTTCCCCCTCGAAAAGAACCTTGACGTTGATTGGCAGCTTGCCGCCGCCACTCTGAATGAGAGATTCCAGTGCTTTGACTTCCATCCAGAGCTGGCCCTTGTCGTCCACCGCGCCCCGAGCGTAGACGTTCTGGTTGCGCTCGGCGGGCTCGAAGGGCGGGGAAATCCACTCATTCAGTGGATCGGGCGGCTGGACGTCGTAGTGAGCGTACATCAGCACGGTGGGCTTGCCGGGGGCGTGCAGCCACTCGGCATACACCAGCGGATGTCCTTTGGTCGGAATGGATTCGACGTTCTCGAGGCCAATCCGGCGGAGTTCGGCGGCGACGAAGTCCGCCGCTTTCTGCACATCGGACTTGTGCTCGTCCAGGGTGCTGATGCTAGGGATGCGAAGAAGGTCTTTCAGCTCGTTCAGAAAGCGCTGCTGATTGCCGCGGGCATAACTCACTGCGGGGGAAGCCATAACTCGGTACCTTTCGCGCGAACCACGGCGTCTGGCTGGGATGAAAACGCTTCAGTATATACCGGTTGCGAGCGCGATTCAGGGACAGGGATCTCCCCAACGCGCACTCGAGCAATGTCAGGGAATCGTAAGGCTCGCGGGTTTCGGAGGCAGGTTAATGACGAAAACGCTCGGCCGAGAATGCCGAAAGATCGAAGTCCGGGGTTTCGCCGGCGATGATCTGCGCCATGATGTGGGCGGTCACGGGCGCCAGCAGAATACCATCGCGAAAGTGTCCGCCGGCAATGTAGTACCCGACGGCCCCCATCTTCCCCAAGATGGGTAAATCGTCAGGAGTTCCGGGCCGCAAGCCAGCCCAAGCCTCGAGCATTCGCGCCTGCTGCAAACCGGGAACGAGGCGGATGGCAGCCTGGTGCAGGCGGCGAACCGTGTCGGCGTCGGTGCGCTTGTCATATCCCGCTTCCTCGAGGGTCGAGCCGACCAGGGTGCGGCCATCGCTGCGGGGCACGAGGTAGACCTCGGGCGAGCGGATTACGTGACGCAATATCGGAGGGCCCACGAGCGCCAGCATCTGCCCTTTCACCGGTCGGATGGGCAGCTCGACCGGCGGCAGATTCCCCGCCCAAGCCCCCGCACAATTTACGACCACGGGCGCGTGATAGGTTGTTTTTTCCGCCTGCACACCCGAAACCCGCCCATTTTCAGAGAGCACTTGCTGGACCGAAGTGCCTGAAGAAATATCGACCTCACGGTGCCGAGCGGCCTCTAGCGCGGCAGCGGACAAAGCCCGCGGATCCACGCTCCGTTCCGCGAAAAACCGGGCCGGCCGGTTGGGATCTCCGAGTGCGGGCTCGAGTTCGGCGAGGGGCGCGGGCAGCCGCGAGTCGGGAGGGGACGCCGGTCTCGCAGGACTCGGGTCCAGCGGCTCAACGAGGAGTGTGCCGTGGTCTCGCAGGTCCACATTCATGCCGGACTCATCCTGGATCTCGTGAACAAATTCCGGATACATGCGAGCACTCGCGGTCGCCAGCGCTTGCAGGGGCACAGGGATTTCCAACGGACAATCAGCCAGCATGCCGGCGGCTGCGTGCGACGCTTCGCGGGCGGGTTCTCCCCGTTCGACCACCAGCACCTTGATGCCCCGCTTGCGCAGCGCAATCGAAAGTGTCAGCCCGATGACGCCCCCGCCGATGATAATGACATCCCAGGTTTTCACCCGAGCATTGTAGAAGATGGGAGCGACAGGGCGTGGGAAGCGCGGTTTAGGACGGGGGCCGATTGACTCGGTCCGCCGATCTCGAACGCGAGTTCCCGCATCCCGAGTTACTTTTGGGAGAACACTTCTAGGTACGCCAGTCGCCGGCATCGACACTTATAATCCGCGCAGGCGGGAACCTTGGTTTTGCCCTCCTGCGCCATGGCAACATCCGCCACACAATCAGCGGCTCGCCCGGACACAGGGTTGTGGGTCTATAACCCCTGGCTCGATCTGTTGGTAGGCTGCGGAGCCTGGTCGGCGCCCCTGCTGTTGTTCTATTACTTCGCCGATTCCCGGGCGCTCGCCTGGTCGGCAGCGTTTTATGGGCTAGCTCTTTTCTTCAATTATCCGCATTACATGGCCACGATTTACCGGGCCTACCGTACCTCGGAAGACCGTCAGAAATACCGCATCTTCACCCTCCACATCACGGCGCTGATTCTTCTGACCCTAGTGGTGTCGCACTTCTGGTATGGCGCCTTGCCCTGGATCTTCACTCTGTATCTCACCTGGAGTCCCTGGCACTACAGCGGACAGAACTACGGGCTGTTCATGATGTTTGCGCGCCGGGCCGGGGCAAGACCGTCTCCCGCGGAGAGGCGCGCGTTATACGGGGTCTTTCTGGTCTCCTACCTCATCCTTTTCTTGAGCTTTCACACCGGACCCTCGAAGGATCCGCTCTTTGTTTCTCTGGGTATTCCAGCGAGACTCAGCCTGCTGCTGGTGCTCGGGCTCGCGGTCGCTTACCTGGGTCTCTCGGCTTTCGGTTTGTCGCGACTGGTGGGCCAGGTGGGCTGGCAGCCTCTGTTTCCGTCGCTCACCCTATTTTCCACGCAGTTTCTCTGGTTCCTGCTTCCGACCGCAGTCGCTTTGGCCAAGGGCCTCGAGATCACGCAAAGCCGCTACAGCAACGGTGTGCTGGCGGTGATGCACGCGGCACAGTATCTCTGGATCACCAGTTACTACGCGCGTCGCGAAGCCAATACCGAACGCCAGGGGAGCTGGCGCCCGCTGGCCTATTTCGGAGTGTTGATCGCGGGTGGCATCGCGCTTTTTGTTCCCGGGCCATGGCTTGCCAGCCGGCTTTTTCATTACGACTTCACCGCCAGCTTCTTGCTTTTCACGGCGCTCGTGAACATCCATCATTTCATTCTGGACGGTGCGATCTGGAAGCTGCGCGACGGCCGCATCGCCGCGCTGCTGCTGAACTCGCGGGAGAGCCTTGCGAAGGCCACGACCGGGGCGGGCGCCCGGGGAGCGGGCTGGCTGCGGGGCTATTCCCCGGGGGCGCGAGCCCTGCGGATTAGCGCAGCCTTGCTGCTCCTCACCTGGGGATCGGTCGACCAGGTGCGTTACTACTTTGCTCTTCATCAAGACAATCTGGCCGATCTTGAGCGAGCCGTCACCCTTGATTCCTTCGATAGTTCGTTGCAAACGCGCCTGGGGCGAAAAGAGTTTGAAATCGGCCAGGCCCAGCAAGCTGCCGAGTCATGGCGGCAAGCCCTTCGGGTGAATCCTAGGAACCCGGCTCCGCGCAATGCTCTGCTGAGATATCTGACTGCGCAACAACGCTTCGACGAAGCTTACGCTCTGACCGGCGAGGGGCTGCGCTACCTTCCGCGCGATGTCGATCTTCTCGTCAACCACGGCATTCTAGCCAAACAACGTGGCGCCTACGATGAGGCCGTCGCAGACTGGGGAAAAGCCATTTCCGTCGATCGAAAGCAGTCGCTGGCTCACCTCTATTTGGCGGGCGAGCTGGACCGGGAAGGGAAGCTGGACGCGGCCATTCCGCAATACATGATTTTTCTCGAACAGGCCGCGAAAGCCCAGCCCGAGGATCAGGTTCCGGCGAGCAATGTCATCCTCGTGGCTCTGCGTCTGGCGCAATGTCAGCAGAAGACCGGTCACGCCGCCGAAGCGGTCGAGTCCTACGGGTTGGCCCAGAAAATTGCCGCGCAAGTCGGCCAGCCCAAACTCGAGAGCCTGGCCAGCGTGGGAGAAGCAACCGTCGCAGCGGCCCAGAAAAAAGTGCCGCAGGCGCTCGGCCTGTACCAGCACGCGCTCACGCTCGACCGGGCGGTCGATGACCGGCAAAGCGAAGCCGCGGATTGGTACAGTTACGCGCTCTTTTTGCGTTCGGCCGGTTTCCCCTCGCGGGTGATCTACCCTTGCCTGGTGAGAGCGGAATTCTTAATGCAATCCTTTAAGGACCCAACCGACCTGGGCAATGTAAAGTTGCTGCGCCAAGCGGCGGAAAACCAGCTGGCGGCCGAGGCCCCGGGACTCGAGCGCAATCCGCAGGGGGCTCTGGACGAAGCCCTCCATCTGCGGGCGCCCTAGTCTCACAGTTTACCGAGGAACTCGACGATTTCCGGTTCGCTCCAGTCCACCTCGCCGATGAACTTGCGGCGCATGATCCCGTTGCGGTCGATGATGTAGGTCTCGGGAAACTTGAAGGTTCCGTAGAGGTCGTTGCTTTTCCCCGAGGGATCGCGGACGGTGAGCAGATCTACGTTGTGGTTCTTCAAAAACTGCTGATAGGCGGTACGGTCTTCATCGACGCTAACCGCGAGTACCACGACACCCTGGTTTTTCATCTTCTGCTGCAGCTCGACAAGCGACGGCACCTCTTCGACGCAGGGAGCGCACCAGGTCGCCCAAAAATTCAGGACTACGATTTTGCCGCGCAGTTGGCTGAGTGTGACGGCGCGCTCGGAGTCGGCGACCGTGAAGTCCGGAGCCACGGTGCCGATGTGGGGCGGCCGGGTGCCGCTATAGCAGCCGGAGAGCGAGAGAGTGAGGAGCGCGATGAGGACGGATCGACGGCGCACGCAGCTATAATACCGAATTCGGCTCGCTGGCAGAACCCGACATGGCTACCCCCTCGGCAGAATCGCCCGACGCACCTTCGTTCGCGGTGCCACCGGCCCCCCCCCAAATATCGGTCATCGTGCCCGCGCGCGATGAAGAGGCAAGCCTCGGGGCGTGTTTGCAGTCGCTGGTCGCACAAGCCGGCATCCCCTTCGAAATCATTGTCGTCGACGACGGTTCGACCGACCGCACGCCCGCGCTCGCTCGCTCGTTTCCCGGAGTGCGCGTGATCGAGGCCGGCGTGCTGCCCGCGGGCTGGAGCGGGAAAAATCATGCGATGTCGCTCGGCGCCCGCGAATCGCGCGGCCGCTGGCTGCTCTTTACAGATGCGGACACCGTACACCTTCCCGGCTCGCTGGCCCGGACATTGCTGGAGGCGCAACAGAGGGGGGCAGCGCTGCTTTCCTATTCTCCCGCGCAGGAGGTCCATGGGGTCTGGGAGAAGGCTGTCATGGCGGTGATCTTTGCCGAGCTGGCGATCACCTATTGCCCGGCGGAGGTGAACGACCCGGCCACCCGGGTAGCAGCGGCCAATGGCCAGTATTTGCTGATCTCGCGCGAGGCCTACAAGGCGGTCGGTGGGCACGCTGCGGTCCGAGCCAGCCTGCTCGAAGACGTGGCTCTGGCGCGGGCGGTCAAAGCCTCGGGCCGGCGAATATTCTTTCGCTATGGCCCGGATGCCGTACGTACGCGCATGTATCGCAGCTTTTCTCAGCTGCGGGAAGGCTGGACCAAGAATCTGGTGCTGTTGTTCCGCTCCCCGGTGCGGCTGGCAGTATTGCGACTGTTGGAATTTGGTTTACTGGTCGGAAGCGGAGGGGCCGCGATTCTGGGGACGCTCCATGGGAGGAGTCACACCGCAACCTTTGCGACCGTGGTGTTTCTGGGTTTGGGTGCGATTTTCGTGGCGCGCATCCGCAAAGCCCACTTTTCTTCGGGGGCAACCGCACTGGCGCTCGTCGGCCTTCCGCTATTTTCCTATCTTTTGCTGCGGTCGGTGCGCTCGCAGGAAAAAGGTCAGGTACAGTGGAAGGGGCGGAATTACGCCTTCGGGCCCGCACCGGTGCCGAGCCATACGACGGTGGTCGATCCGGGACGAACCAAAGCCACCTAGATCGGGTCCCGGGTTGAAACGCTCGGAACTGACGAGGAGCCGACCGTGGTCTACCTAACGCGCAAGGCCGAGTTCTCCGCTTCGCACTACTATCACAATCCGAGTTTCAGTCCCGAGGAGAACCAGCGAACCTTTGGCAAGTGCAACAATCCCAACGGACACGGGCACAACTATACGCTCGAGGTCACGGTCCGAGGCGAGGTGCACCCCGCGTCCGGGTTCGTCGTGGACCTGAAGCAATTGAAGGGAATCCTGCAGCGAGAAGTCTTAGACAGCATGGACCATCGTTTCCTGAATAAAGAAGTGCCGGAGTTTTTGACCCGCATTCCGACCACGGAAAACCTGGCCATCGCCATCTGGCAGCGATTGGCGCCCAAGCTTGAAAAGGCGCAGCTTTACCGGGTGCGAGTCTACGAAACCCCCGACCTCTTTGTGGACTTTTATGGTGAAGCATGAAAGCGTATCTGACGCGGGGTTACGGGTTTTCCGCTTCGCACCGCTTGCACAGCAACCACATGTCGGCCGAGGAGAACGCCGCCACCTACGGCAAATGCAATAACCCCTACGGGCACGGCCATAACTACCGGCTCGAGGTCACAGTCAGCGGGCCGGTCGATGAAAGTACGGGCATGGTTTGCAACCTCGTCGATCTGGATGGTTTCGTGCACCCTGAGATCGTCGAACGATTTGACCGGCAGAACCTCAATACGCTCCCCGAGTTTGCCGAAGCTGTTCCTACCACAGAGAACTTGTGCACCGTGATCCACAATATTTTGCAGCGTGGCTTCACCCGCGCTCATCTGGAAAAGGTGCGCTTGGAAGAAACCATGATGAATTCGTTTGAATTCGCAGGGGAATCGGAGCTTCGAAAATGAATTCGAAGATAATGAAGATAGTCAAGAGATTCAGATGACAAAGATAAAAAGATAATCAATGATAATTAGAGATAAAAAGACAAGCAGATAAGCAGACCATAGACAAGAATCGCCAATCAGAAGACAACGGCGGGGAGACCCATGCCCGACACCCCAGGATCGGTTGAGACGAGCACGCTGACCAGCGCCAGCTTCGAAGACCTGGCGCGCGAGTTGATCGTCCGCTTGGGCGAAAACCCCACCCGGGAAGGCTTGATTCGCACGCCCGATCGCATGCGCCGCGCCTACGAATACCTGGTGAAAGGGTACCGCGAAGACGCTGAGGCAATGCTGAAGGAAGCGCTGTTTACCGTGACCTATGACGAAATGGTGATCGTCAAAGACGTTGAGATGTTCAGCCTGTGCGAACACCATATGCTGCCGTTTTTTGGCAAAGTACACGTCGCCTATATTCCTAATGGCAAAGTAATCGGCTTGAGCAAGATTCCGCGATTGATCGATATTTTTGCCCGCCGTTTGCAGATTCAGGAACGCCTGACCACGCAAATTGCGGAAACCATTCAGCACGCGATTCAGCCGCAAGGGGTCGGGGTGGTGATTGAGGCACGCCATCTTTGCATGATGATGCGGGGAGTGGAGAAGCAGCACTCCGCCGCCGTGACTTCCTCGATGCTGGGATCGTTCCGCCATGAAGAGGAGACACGGACTGAATTCCTCTCCCTCATTCGCAACCGAACCAACGGTATTTAGTTCGACCTTTTAGGAGGGACGAACCAGGGAACCTTCCTAAGTTCCATAGCGGTAACGCCGCGGGCGCTCCGGGAAAATTTTGATCAGGATGATTCCGGCGATGAATCCTCCCACGTGGGCCCAGAATGCGATCCCGCCCGAGGAATTGCCGGCGTAGGCGATCGAACTCGCCGCCCCGCTCAGAAACTGCACGACGAACCAGTAGCCGAGCATCACCCAGGCCGGCACCTGCAGAAAAAAGATGAAAAACCAGGTCAAGACGCGAGCTCGCGGATACAGAATGAAGTACGCGCCCAGCACTCCGGCAATGGCGCCACTGGCGCCGATGGTGGGCACGATGGAGTTGGGCGTAAGCGCGACCTGCGCCACTGCGGCCGCTAGACCGCTAAGCAGGTAGAATGCCAGATAGCGAAAGTGGCCGAGGTAGTCCTCGACGTTGTCTCCAAAAATCCACAAAAACCACATGTTCCCGATGACGTGTAGCCAAGAACCGTGCAGGAACATCGAAGTGAAAAACGGAACCAGGCCGGCGGCCAGGTGAAGATGGCGAGTACCCAGGAGGAACCCGGTCACGCGCGAAGGAACCAGTCCCAGCTGGTAGAGCAGGAGTTTCGTGCTGCGGGGATCGAGCATGGTCTCAAATAGGTAGATGAGCAGATTCAGCCCGATCAGAAAATAGTTCAGGAAGGGTGTGCTGAAGGTCGGCTGGTCGTCGCGGATCGGTATCATGGAGAATCAGGGAATCTGGTAACTTGGTACTCGGGCAATGGAAAAGCCGCGGAATGGCCTGTCCCAAACGGCAGGCCGGCATTCTGTAAGTTGCCCACGGACTCGACTTACAAGTTTGCCAACTTCCCTATGAATGGTGTCCTGGTTGTCGACAAACCCGCCGGCCCGACCTCGCATGACGTGGTCAACCGCGTTCGCAGGATTTTACAACAACGAACCGTCGGTCATTTGGGGACCCTGGACCCGCTGGCCACCGGAGTCCTTCCGATGGTGGTCGGAAATCTGACGCGCCTGGCGCAGTTCTATCTAGCGTCGGAAAAAACCTACGAAGGCGTGATTCGCTTTGGCTTCGCGACCGACACTTACGATGCCGAGGGCGAAGCCAGCAGTCCAGTGCGGGCGGTTCGGTTGTCATTGTCCGAGGCCCGGGAACTGGCGGCTCCATTTTGCGGACTGGTGGAACAGGTGCCACCGCCGTTTTCCGCCAAGAAGATTCAGGGTGTGCCGGCCTACAAGTTGGCGCGGAAACATGAGGACGTGCCCCTGAAGCCGGTTCAGGTGGAGATTAAGGAATTCGAAATTCTCGGAGTCGAAGACGACCGGGCCGAGTTTCGCGCGCGCGTCACCGCGGGTACCTACATGCGCTCCGTGGCTCATGAAATGGGGCAGCGAATGGGCTGCGGGGCGCACTTGCAGGCGCTGCGCCGAACCGCCGCCGGGGAATTCGAAATCGCCGACGCCCACAGCCTAGAAAAGATTGCTGCAGCCGGGGAAAGCGGACGGATCGAGGAGCTATTTATCCATCCGCGTAAACTTCTGCCGTTGTTTCCCTCGGTCACAGTGAATGATGAGTCCGCGGCGCAAATCCGAAGCGGCCGCGCGGTCAATTTGCCGGAACTCTCTTCGGCGCGCCTGGTGAAGGTCTTCTATGGGCAGAGAGAATTGATCGCCATTGCAACCCGCGTGGCGGGCACTCTGTTTCACCCGAAGATTGTGCTGGCCGGGGAACCCGTTGCCCAACTGGCGAGCGGCCGGCGCAAGTGAAGAACCCATCTACTGCAACATGGGCGAGCAGCACGGCTTTTCGACCGGCTTCGGCTCCATCAGTTCGACCCGCGTAAGGTTCGGATCATATAAATTCAGCTGCCACTTTCCGTCCCGTCCGATCTTTGGCTTGTCCGGATTCAGTCCCCGGGAAACGACCGTCTCAAAGCCGGCTTGCGTGCTCGGAACCCCCAACGCAAGGTGGTTCATGACACCCAAGGTGTGCGGGGTTTCGTCTTTTAAATTCATCATGTACTCCAGCCAGTCGGTGCCATCCGGCACCCGCATATCCACCCAATCGGCTCGCGTGTCGGTCATGCCGCCCTGCCAGAAAAACCTGAATCCGAGGATGTCCTTGTAGAAGCGGTCTTCGGCAGCCCGGTCTTTCACCACAAAACCCACGTGGATGATGTGGTCCGAAATACGCGTGCTGGGAAGAAACTTGCCAAAGTTGCGGCTGTGCAGCGACCCGGGCATGTACTGCACAAACTCCACCAGGTGGTCTTCGGGGTCGTGAATCTCGAAGCTGAGGTTCCCGTCCAGCCCGGTCGAGACCTTGTCGGGAACGGTCACGCCCTTGCTGGCCAGGTAGGCACGGAGTTGCTCCACGTTCGTGGTTTCAAAACAGATGTGGTTCAGTCGCGATTGGCCCGGGTCCTTGAGATCGGGAAAAACCTCAATGTACTGATGGTCGTTCACCTTGAAGTAGGTCAGCATCAGGCCGCTGCCGTCCGGCTTGTCCAGACTGAAGGGTTCCTGGAACCCGAGAATACCGGTGTAAAACTTGCGGGCCGCCGCTATGTCATCGGTGTTCAGTCCGATGTGAGCTACGCCGACAATGGGTGGTCGGTCGACTGCGCCCGCGGAATCGGCGGCACCGAGTGAACCAGGCCGAAGCAGAACACCGGCGACCAGGAGGGCAAGAAGAAAGCGATCAGAGCATTGCATGCACCGCATAGTGCGGGCGAAGGCTAGGGAATGTCAAGCGCGGCGACCACAGTCAGGGACCAGAGTGTCGGAGGTTTAAATTCGCCGAGCACACAACGCAGGGATGTGGATTGCCGACGCAGTAGAGTAATGTTGCACCTTGCGGTCTACTTGGAACGTCCTTCGCGGCTGTGTATTAGGCAGGGACGACCTTGGTTTACTTTTAACTCAGGCCAGTCTTGCTGAGAGGGGTTCGAAAACGAGCTCCGTCCTTGAGCGCAACGCGTTCCGAGTTGGGTTCAACTGGAATGAAACCCCCATCGCTCGGTTGCTGATGCCGCCCTTCGGTTCCCGGGGCGGCTCAGTCACTTCGAACCGCTCACTGCCCAGGGTTCGGCCCCGAGGCCTGAACATCCACCTCGACCGATGGGCTCACATGCAAGAAAAGATTGCTTGGGTTCTTGATGCCCCACTGCACGTAAGGAACCACGAAGTGCGAGGTTGCGGTCCAGTGGTCGTCGGCCATTTCGACTCGCACTGGTATCGTGAGCTCGTGCTCGACGCCGTGGATGCGGAATACCCCGTGCACCTGAACGGTCGAAGCACCGGAGGCTTCAACGGTACCCTCGACGCGGTCTGGCTGGAAGGCGATTTCGGGATAGCGTGCACTTTCGAGAATCTCCCGATGCATGCGCCGGTCGCGGCCGTCGTTTCCACTGCGGCCGCTCGCAGCATTGACCACAATTTCACCGCTGATGGCACGGCTTGCCGGATCGAAGCGGATGGTGCCATGCTCGATATCGAAGGTTCCGTGAACCACGTGGAACGAGGCGTCCAGGGCAAACCGCACACTCGCACGGGCCGGCGCAAATTCGAGCACCGCCTCGCGTTTCTGCGCCAGGCCGGCCTGGGTCGACGGAAGTGCGGTGAAGGCAACCGCGATGGCGAAACGCGCCGTCCTTTTCGCGATGGAACGCATGGCCGATTCGCTCCTTATCTCCGTCTTCTCTGGTCCCAGGCTCCAGGGGAATATGACTAGGTTATAGTTGCCAAATCCTGGGTGTGTCACGAAATGATCATTTCAGAGAGCGCACCAAATGATCAAAAGATGCTCGGGCAAAGGGCAGGGAAGCAGTCCATGAAACGGACCTTGGCGATCGTCGCTCTGGCATTGGTCGTAGCTCTCGTCGTGATTTACGCCGGGGATTATCTGGTTCTGCGCTACAAGATCTGGCAGAAGCATGAGGCGTACGCGACCGTCACCGTCTATCGCTACTACGCGATCCAGGAAAAGGGCAATAAGACTGAATACGTATTTCACAACTCCGAGGTTGATACCTGCGTTCACTCTCTGTTTCCCCATTTGGGCGACCCCCCCTGCTGGTACCTCACTCGCCATACCGCGCAACAGACAGATATCTGACTCGGACTCAGTGTGGCCCGCAAGACTTGCGCACTCTGCCGACCTGGCCGCCGATCGCCAGTGCTTGGAAGCAGTGGATCAATCCGTCGCAGTCGTCGAGCATTGTCGTCGAGGACCACTCTCCGTGCCAGCAATGTCCTTTGAGCGGGACCAGAACTTTGGAGTAAGCTACCCCCTCGGATGGACAACGCCCTAAAACGCGACCTGCGCCGCTACCCGCTCTATTTCCTGATCTGGACGGTCCTCGGCCTTTTCTTCTTCAGCCAGGGCCTCACGCAGAAGTGGTTCTCGCATGATCCGAATCCCTGGTGGCATCACCTGCTTTCTTGGCTCACCGGAGTCTACCTCTGGGCTCTATTGACACCCGGCGTTCTCTGGCTGGGGCGGCGATTCCCGATCGAACGACCTAAGCGCATGCGGCGGGTAGCGCTCCACTTATTGCTCAGTGTGCTCATCTCCGTGCTCCAACTCGCCCTGGAGAGCGCGATCCTTCCACGTCTTGGGGTTTTTCCCGCTCTCATGGGCACGTTCGCGAGCACCTTTGCGTTCCTGCTGGTCATCGGGTTTCACAGCGGTGTCACGACCTATTGGGCGGTGCTCGGTGTCCAGTATGGGATCGGCTATTACGAACGCTACCAGGAGCGCGCCCGAGAAGCGTTGCGCCTCGAGCTCCGCACCTCGGAATTGCAGACGCAGCTGATGCAGGCGCAGCTCGGTGCGTTGAAGATGCAGCTGCAGCCGCATTTTCTGTTCAATACGCTCAACGCCATCATGGTGCTGGTGCGCCAGCAGAAGACGCAGCCAGCAGAACAGATGCTGGCGCACCTGAGCGACTTGCTGCGTTGTGTGCTCGAGGATGTCGAAGCCCAGGAGGTGCCGCTCCGCCGCGAACTGGAATACCTGCAGCTTTACCTGTCCATTGAACAGGTGCGCTTCCAGGACCGGCTTCGGGTGGAGATCAGGGCCGATCCCAACATTCTGGACGCCGCAGTGCCGCAAATGGCCCTGCAGCCGATCGTCGAGAACGCGGTCCGGCATGGCATCGGCCGCAGTTCCTCGGCTGGCCGAATTACAATCAGCGCCACCCGGGCGAACGATACCCTCGAACTTCGCGTCGAGGACGACGGACCCGGCTTCCCGTCGCCGGGTTCCGCGGGGGAAGATTCGCTCTTGAACAAGGGAATTGGGCTGGCGAACACGCGGGCCCGCCTGCAACAACTGTACGGCGACCAGGGTCGCTTGCAGACCGAGAATGATCCGCGAGGCGGAGCCCGGGTAACCATGGCGCTGCCTTATCACCTTGTCCAGGGAAGTTCCGAACCGGAAATGATGGAAACGCATGCCCTTCACGACGCTCATCGTTGATGACGAGCCGCTGGCGCGGGAGGGCCTGCGCATGCTGCTCTCGCAGGATCCGGAGGTCTCGGCGATCCCTGAGGCCAAGGACGGCCGGGAGGCGGTGGCGGCGATTCGAAGTTCCCGACCCGACCTGGTCTTTCTGGACGTGCAGATGCCGGAAATGGATGGATTCGCGGTGGTGCGGGAGGTCGGGGCGGAGCGCATGCCACCGGTTGTCTTCGTCACCGCGCATGACCGCTTCGCGATCCAGGCATTTGAAATCAATGCCATTGACTATCTTTTAAAGCCAGTGACCGAGGAGCGGTTCGTGCAGGCGTTGGCGAGAGCCAAGACCCGCCTGTATTCGAGCCCAGCCGATGACCGGAACCGGCAGATCATCTGTTTGCTCGAATCGCTCGCTTCCCCCCGGCGTTACCTGAAACGCCTGGCGGTGCGATCCGCCGGGAAGACCATGTTCGTCGATCTTGAGGAAGTGGACTGGATCGAAGCTTGCGAGAACTATGTCCAGCTGCACACCGGGCGGGCGAATCACTTGCTCCATGTGGCCATGAACACGATCGCGAAGTCTCTCGACCCTGAGGTCTTCTTGCGCATCCACCGCTCGATCATCGTCAACAGCAGCCGGATCAAGGAGCTGCAACCCGGCCCCCACGGTGAATATGTCATCAAGTTAGAGAGCGGTGTGAGACTCCAGTCCGGGCGAACCTATTCCGAGAAGCTGAAAGCCATGTCCGAGAACCCCTTCTGATGATTCTGCTCGGGCGCGTCCCGGCCGGTTCGTCCCCGCATTCCTCCCGTTAGTCAAAATCTGCTCCACAAATAAGGCCTCCATCGGCAGACTCAAGTTGCACGGAGGTCGATCCGCAATGAATGGAGAAACTCTGGCCGAACTGGCGAGCGTGAGCAAGCGCTTCGGCAATGTGGTGGCACTCGACGGGCTCGATCTGGACGTCCGACCGGCAGAGTTATTGGCCATCCTCGGTCCGAACGGCGCCGGCAAGACCACGGCGATTTCCCTGTTGCTCGGGTTACAGCAGCCCGATGCGGGACGGGCGAGCCTGTTTGGCCAACCGCCCGAGAGCTTAGAGGCCCGGCGCCAAGTGGGGGTGATGATGCAGGAGGTGACGCTCGCCGAAGACCTGCGAGTGCGCGAACTTGTCGACTTGGTCGCGCACTACTACCCAGATCCGCTCTCGCCCGAAACCGCGATGGAAATGACGCACACAACCGCCTTGGCCGAACGCCCGTATGGCAAGCTCTCGGCCGGGCAGAAGCGTCAGGTGCAGTTTGCTGTGGCGGTGTGCGGTCGTCCGCAGCTGCTTTTCCTCGATGAACCCACGGTGGGGCTTGATGTCCAAGCGCGGGGAGTGCTCTGGGAAACGCTGCGCGGCCTGGTGGGGCAGGGATCTTCGATCGTTCTGACCACGCACTATCTGGAAGAAGCGCAGGCCCTAGCGGACCGCGTGGCGGTGCTCGCAAAAGGCCGCCTGATTGCCTCCGGCACGGTGAGCGAAATGCGCGCGCTGGTTTCCCGCAAGCGAATTACCTGCTCGGCCACGCTCACCTTCGAGGAAATTGCGGCCTGGCCGGGCGTAGAAAGCGTCACCCGCGACCGCGAACTCATGCACCTTACGGTCAGCGACGCGGAAGCAGTTACGCGCCGCCTGCTGAACCGAGACCCGAACCTGCGCGACTTGGAAGTGCATCGCGCGGGCCTGGCCGAGGCCTTTACCGAACTGACTCAGGAGAGCGCGTCATGAATGTCACGACTTTTTTGGACCGATCGCCCCACCGTGCCAACATGTCCGGCCGGCGCCTGTTTGGCGCTTATTTGGCCGAGGCGGAATATGAATGCCTGCGGGCACTGCGCGCACCCGCCTTTGCCATCCCGTTTCTGCTGTTGCCGATTGCACTCTACGTGCTATTTGGAATCCTGCTCGCGGGCAGCATGAGCCATGGCGATGCGACGATGGCAAGAATCATGTTCGTGAACTGGTCTGTGTTCGGAGTGATGGGACCGGGCATGTTCGGCTTCGGCGCTTTTGTAGCCCAGGAGCGCGACAACGGCGTGCTGATGCTGAAGCGGGCGTTGCCCATGCCGCCTGCCGCTTACCTGTTGGCCAAGGGAGTCATGACGGTGATGTTCGCTGTAATCATTATGATCACACTGATCGTGCCTGGCCTGACGATCGGGCATTTGGGGATGAGCCTGGGCCGGCTGCTGGCAGTTTCCCTGATCGACATTCTGGGCTCGCTGCCGTTCTGTGCCATTGGGCTGTTTGTCGGCACGCGCGCCTCCGCCAAGAGTGCACCGGCCTTCGTGAATCTGGCCTACTTGCCGATGATGCACCTTGGGGGGCTGTTCTATCCCCTGCCTAAGTCGGTTCAGCCGATCGAATTCCTCTCCCCATCCTTCTATCTGGACAAACTGGGATTGTGGATCGCCGGTGTCCCAAGCCTCGATCAAATGGCGACTGGTCCGTCGGGGCCGTCAAGCCATGGTCACGCGACCCTCGATGCCGCGATGCTAGTGGGAGTGACGCTGCTGTTTGGGACGCTCGCGATCCGGCGTCTGACGGGCGGCGGCAGGTCTAAGGGGACACCCAAGTTGCCGCGAACCACACCCCTGCTATCGGAAGCCTAATCTGATTGTCGAAAGGAGAAGGCGACCATGAGCGCCATGCCAGCGGTATCTTTCGCGTCTCCCGCCCGTCCGCAGGATACCAGTTCGAGGACAGCCCGCTCGCCGAACCTGCCGATTGGGTATCTGCGGGCTTTTGTCACCGTGCTGGTCCTCGCCCATCGTTCACCGACTCGTCGAAGACGCACTGGCCCTTCTGATCGACGGGCAAGCGCAGCCCGCGCCCGATTTCCTGGCGCTTTTTCATCGCAATGCGCATTTCATTGAGCGTGCAAATCTGAAACACGTTCGGGTTATCCGATCCCTCGCGAAGAGCGGAATGACTAAAGATAAAGCGCAACGGCTCGACCTCCGACAGTAGTCATTCCTTTTCCTTCATGATGAGGTTATAAACCTGATCGTCAGCCTGCGTATCTCAGCGCGTGTCCTTCCGTACTGGCTCTTGACCTTTCCGGGGTTTGTCGCTGGCAAAATAGCGGTTGTGCAGGCTCTCAAACGGCAGCTTGAGCCAGTCGAGCGGCGCATAGCGTGGGTCCTTGGCGAACTCGGCAAGCGATGCTTCAAGGGCCAGGCCGAACTTACCCTTCATCGCCTGTCCGGGCGCATCGTAATCGCGAGCTCGTCTGAGTGCGGAATCCGCAATCCGCTCACTGCAGTGACGCGAAAATCTCTATGTTCCGGCGAAAACCGTCTGCCACGCGTGGATTAGCGCACTGCCGAGTAATGAAGAATGAATGCTGGCATCGGCCCATGGCAGCACGGATAGCCCCGTCCCAACGCCGAGAAGCATCGCGAGAACGACGAGCTGGCGCATGCATCCGGTGAAGCTTCCGCCGAGTTTATTAAACATGGGATCGAGCGAGGACGTCATCGCGGCGAACGGTTTGGAGAGGACGGGCAAGACCAGAAAACCAATCAACGCGAATGCCAAAACTAAAGCTCCGCTGGCCAGTATTGCGGCTGCCCGAGGGTTGCTCAGCCCGGCGAACAGCGCACCCAAAGGCTTATAAGCAATTCCTGCCACAACAAGGCTTACGATGATCACCAGCAAATCGCCTAATTCACGCAGCAATCCTCGCTTAAAACCATAGAGCGCGGTCGCCAGTAGAATCAGGAGCAGAACCGCGTCGGTGGCGTTGAAGTGCGGCGCCGCGGGATAACTTGGCTCGAGAAAGCCGGAGTCGGGTATGCGGTCGCCAGAGGCGGTCGCGATGGCGACGCCAGTAGCGCGGAGCGTCGCGGGAAACGCGAACACGACCTGATTGCCGCTCTGCTGCGCGTTGGTCGGCGTGATGGAATCCCGCTGGCGCGAGCGTGGATTGCCCCAGGCCGTGCCGCTCTGCTGCACATCCACAAAACCGGGAATGCCTTGAAACGCGATCCGCAGCCGCGCATTGAGCGGAGGAACAGCAAAGCGCACGTTTACATACCAACTGCTGTCGCTTGCCAGCATGCCCACGGCGTTGAGCTGCTCGGTCGGGGGACACGCCTGGCACAGGGCTGATCCATGCGGCGTCATCTGGTTCGGCGAAAGCTCGCCTGGAATGCTGGCAGGAAGCAGAAGCGAAAGGGCCACCAGAGCCAAGAATAGGAGCAGCGTTAAAAGTAGGCGCCGTAGTATGCCCGGCCCTCTCGGTGCCTCCCGAGAAATTCCTCCAACGGCATCGCCGCTTGTCATGCGCACCTCTGGTTATATGGTGTATGCCGCCTAATCATCGTAATCCGGCAGCGCGTCGTCATTGGGTGTCGCGTCCTGTATCGCATCCAGGCCCGAATCGTTGTCCCTTAGATCTGGCATCTCGTCGCTCGGCTTCAGACCGGGCTTCACGCCAACGCCTCCCGTGGGTCTTCGACCCCCAGGAGCCTGCTTCACCTGCGGATGTTGTATGTACAAGGTTACCTTCGGGAATGATGGCGTCGTCGCTCCCCTCCAGCGGACGTCCAGTCTGTTTTGCGGCCATTTTGGCGGCGATTAATCGGTGGTGTCCGTCGTTGATCACACCGCCCGGACCCACTTTGATCGGTTTGCTCGGATCCCATTTAAACTTGCCTTCAACCATCTGTTGTTTCATTTCATTGATTGTCTGGGTGTAAATCTTGTTTTGCGTTGGCTTGTAGCCGCGCATCTCATTTTTCAGATACTCATTGCCTTCGGCTCCCGGAGTCAGCTCCTCAGGCGGGCGGGAAGTCGAGCCTGTGTTCGGTCGGCTCGCAGTCGCTGGAACATCTGGAGGAGTTTCGTCAGTGCTGCCAGACCGTGCCGATCCTGGCCCGCCGCCCTCCGATGGCGTGTCTCCAGCTGTCCCACCCCGAACATTCCCGCCGCCCTTGCCCCCGCCGGCAGATGCATAGGCCTCGGCCGATTTCGGAGCACCCACTTCCGCAGGCTGGGCCGGGCGTCCGCCTGCTGGGGCTTCTCCAAGATTTCCGGCACCGCCGCTGGTTGTTTGTGTCTGCGGGCGGAGTGCACCTTCGGTCCCCTGAGTGCCTGTGGTCCCGCTAGGTTCGAAGTCAGTTTTATGAACGACCGACTTCCCGCCTGCGCTCGCCGTTTGTGTTTCCGGCGGCTGCGTGGAGGCTGCGCCGCGTTCGGGCTCCGACACCCCTGCACCCTTTCCTGGAGTTGGAGGTTCTGGCGGGGCTCCGCCTCCTTTGACCGTTGGCTTCGGACGATTATCGATGTAGTCCAAGGGGGTGTCGAACCCAACTCCGGTTTCCGAGGTAATGGCTCCTTTCGTGGCACCCACTCCTGCCGACGCTCCGCCGGCAACGATCCCGGCGGTTCCGGCAATAAGGGATTTCTCTGCCTCATCCTGCCCATACTGATCAACCGCGTTTGATCCTCCCGGGCTGAACCACAGCGCGATGATGTGTTGATGCTCCTCGACGGAACGGGTGAGCTCTGCAGTTAAGCCGTACGTGTCGAGCTCCCGGTCGCTGAGACCAAGGAAGGCATGGCCGAGGTGCCGAACGAAGGGAATCTTCTCGTTGATGTGTCCAAGGATCTGCACGTAGGCATCGACCATGGTCGGTCCCGCACCATCACGAATCGCCTGATCGCGCAAATCCGTTAGCTGCCGCAGATCGTCAAGGTCGTCGAGAAACGCCTGGGAGAGATTCGCGTAGTTGGCTTTGATCTGGGTCCAGACCTTCTCCCGCTTCTTATTCCCGGCATTGTGAGCCTCGGCGATCTGATTATCGATGAAATTCAGCCGAGTCTTATCCTCGTCGGTCAGCGGCTTCGGCGGCGCGGGCGGCGCAGGCGGCGGAGCAACTACTGGGTTTCCGTCGCGATCCAGGGAAACGGGGAATTTGCCGTCTGCCAGATGATCGACGATCGCAACATCTTCCCGCACTTGCGCCAGGCCAACGCTGCCTTCGGATGAATGCTTCACGTTCCCGTATTCGTCGGTTTGAAGTTTAGACTCGCCCAGATCCGTTGTGGGCACCGCATCGGTACTGCCGGTTCCAGGCTTCTCGACGGTGTGCGGTAAGTTGTCGGGTCCCGCAGGCTGGGGCGCCTGAGCAACCGCCGGACCTGCCGGGATCGCGCCTGCCGGGCGGGTCGGAGCCGCAGGTTGCTGAGGACTCACAGGCGGTTGTGGCGGCTGATCCGACGCAACGACATTTGCACCTCTCTGAGGCGCCCGCGCAGGAGCCCGAGCTGGAGTGTCTGGCTTCATCTCCGCAGGCAGCGAGATTGCAACCGCGGCAGGGCCTGGCAGTTGAACCCAACCCTCGGGAGGCTTTTCTCCAAATGAAACCCACTGTTGTTCACCGGTCCCAGGATTCACGTAAAGGCGGGGTTCCTGGCCAGGAATGTAGGACGGAGGCCAGCCAAAGTAGGAGCTGCCCGGAGGTGGCGGCGCGGGCTGGAGTTGGACGGCGCCGGGAGCCACCCAACGAATTTCTCCCGTAGCGGGATTGATGTACTCATCTCCAGAGGGATGCGATATCGCGAGGGGGTTCCGTGGCACCCATCCCGCTGGCGCGCTGTCGAACGTGTCCCACTTCTGTTGGCCCGTCTTGGGATTTATGAAGATCTGAGGTTCGCGTCCGACGGGGTAGCTGACGAACGGGCTTGGCCCCAATGGTGGTGCAACGGGCCCGGGTTGGACTTTGACCCAGTTATTGGGTATCACACTAACCCCTGCGGTGGCCGGGTCGAAATACTGGGTTGCGAGCGGCAAGATCGGGCCAGTGGCGCTGCTTGGCGTGGCTGGGTTCGAGCCCATAGGCTGGGACGAGCCTGGGGACGGCGTTTCTAGAGTCGCACCCCAGGATCTCGGCTGTTGGTTTGGAGGAGTTGTCGACACTTGCGGCGGAGGAGTGGACGGAACGCTGGGCGTCGGGATGTCACGGTCTGCAGCTGTGTGCGGAAGCGAATCTTGGGCGGGTGTCTCCAGCGTTGCCCCCCACGAGCCTGGTTGTTGGTGTGGAGGAACTGCCGGCACTTGCGGCGGCGGGACGTTGTCGGTCGTAAGCTTCGGTGTGGTCTGGGTAGCCGCAACTGGCCCGCTGCCCGTCAGCAAGCCAGCGGCTGCCCCTGCAAGCAGGAGGGCGCCGGTAATCCAAGATAAACTTCCCGGGCCTGCCGGTGGGGTAATCGGAAGCTGATCGACTGGGGCTGAACTGGAGGTCGTCTGGCTCCCCGAAGTTGGTGGCTGTTCCGTGGCTCCTGGATTGGTAGATGTGCTCGTGGGCGGGTTGGAAGTCGGATTCGCGGAGGGGTTGGGAGTGGAACTTGCTGTAGGTGCAGAAGTCGGATTCTCCGATGAGGGAGTAGTTGGATTCGGGGCGCCCGACTTTGGCGGGGAACTCCCCCCAGAGGGGTTCCCCTTCGGCGGCGGAGGCGGTATTGCGCTACTCGTGCTGCCGGGTGGAGGGGTGAAGGGCTGCGGAGGCAATGGTAGGGGTGTGCCCGCCTTTGACGCGCCCGGGGTACCTCCTCCTTCTCCACCAGTTGGGCTCCCTTCATTTTGGGCCGGCACGACAACCTGAAGATTGAAAACTCGGGGTCCTCCGAGGCAGAGGGGTCCGCAATTCTGGCAGGTGACAGTCGCTGTCCCGTTGTATTGGCCGGGCTTCAAGTCAGAAGAGACAAACAAGGAAAAACCGATGGGTCCGCCGCCTTGCCCAATTGTCTGTGTGGTTCCACCCGTATAACTCACCCGTGGCCCAGGGCTGGGAAACTCAACCTTTAGTTCAATGGATATGGGTCCTGGGCAATTGTTAGCAATTCGGATTGCGAGTTGCTGAGACGTGTTCGGACTTATCTGCACTACGGTTGAAGGGGTTGCCTGCGGTGGGCTCGGGGCGCCAGCTTCTTGTCCGTGGGCCAGCGCCAACACCATCATTGTTGCAACAAAAAAACGAGCGGCCACCTTACGCAATGTCAACCTCTCCGGTCGGAAGCGCCGTCAGAAGCCATCCTCTTTTCGCAATGAAGTGAAGGGCCATGCACATCTCATAAATCAGATTCGGAGGGCAACCGCGGCAAAGCTGAACTCGCTATACACGGAAATATTCCATTTGGCAAGTAGGTTTATCAGAGCTATAATCCGCGCCGCAGATTGGTTCCCTCATCGCGGTCCCAAGCGACCAGCCGGTGCGTTGCAGGACCGTGCTGTGTTGAGATACCGGAGTCATCCCCATGTTCCCGCAGCGGTTCGCTTTCTCACTCTGTCCGGCGCTGGTGCTAGCCATCGCATTGCAAGCACGACCCACTACAGGGTCGCCGGGAGGATCGGGACCACAATCCGCCTCTTCCGCGCAGCAGGGTCCGGTGATTGTGATCGGCGTCGTGGTGTTTCAAAGTGTGCCTCCGGGACAGGAAGTGTCGGCCAGTCTCACGACCGAGCCCGATAAATACGCCGGTATACCAGCACTGGAGGTGGCAAAAATCCAGATTCCAGCTGCGGAGATCGAGAAACAAAGTCCGGGAAATTCCTTACCGAACACGGTTGCTCTGAAGGGCGTGGTCGTGGATATGGGCGATGGCCGCAAGCAATCCGGGGACAACAATCTGGTGGTGGCGGTTCCGGCGGCGGCGGAGTCCATTGCGATTATCGTCTCGCTGGTGGACAAGCCCGGAACGCCGCTGGGCCAGACCACCATCCCAGTAGAAAATCCGGGGGCGCCGCCCCCGCAAGATCTTTCGCCTTCTGCGACTTCGTCCGACGTGCCTCGAGTCACCATGCCACCTGTGATGACTGCCGGTGGCGTACAGGTCATGCACGGCCAGACCGTGGGAAACAGCACGGAAATGAAAGTCACGGTCGATGACCAGCCGGCCCGGATCGTGGCTGCTAAACCCGGCACCGCATTTTGGGACGTGCAAGAAACACTAGCACCCGGGCCACACCGGGTGACGGTTTGGCCCGGGCCCGACGCAAAACCGCTAGTTTTTACCCTGTATGTTATCGGATTCACAATGACCGCCGACAACCTACATCTGCTTCGCGGGCAATCCACTTACATACATGTCACCGTCACTGGGCTTGAGAACTTACCGATCGCGGCCTGGACGGCGGCGCCAGCCCCATCGGATCTCGTGGATATGGCGAGCGTCGAACAGCGCGCCAAGGGTTTCCGCCCTCCGAAACCTCAGGAACCCGGCACCGTCCTGCTGCTCCTCGAAAACCACTCGCCCGCCCAGATTCGGATGGGGAAAGCAGGCGACCGCATCGTGCTCGTGCTCCACCAGAAGGACTTCGCCAGCGGGCCGTACACCTATCAGGACAGGTTGCAATCATTGAGCAGCGGCGGCTTTAATATCAGCGGCACCGTTGTTGCATTCCTTAGAGACGCCCAGGGAAGCCGGTGACGCTCCAACCTGTGGCACGGAGCGGTCCAACAATCTCCTATGGTCCGAGCTTTGCGCCGGAAGCGAGGGGCATTCCCGTAGAAGATATATGGCGGAGAGAGAGGGATTCGAACCCCCGATACCCGTAAAGGTATACACGCTTTCGAGGCGCGCGCCTTCAGCCACTCGGCCATCTCTCCGCACACGGTGGGTGGTTCGCCATGATTTTATCAGGGAAGCGGTCGCTTCCAATTTCCCCTGCGATCTCACTGCGCTGGCCCCAGCTCAACCTCCTCACCCAGCCTGAGTATGCGGTTTGTTAACTGGCTCACGGCCTAAAATCCCGTTCCATCATTGCGAAACTCGGAGCCCTAACGGGGAAGCTCTTCCCAACATCAAGGAAGACATTGGACGGGACCTCGTACGCAGCCGACTAAGGGCGGATTCTGGATTGTGCCAGCATGACAGGCAAAGCAAGTTGAAGGGCCGCCCTTTCCGGGATCCATTGAAGTGAGAGGTTCCGGTTCGTCGTTCGTTTTCAGGCGCGAAAGCAGTCGGGAGAAGAGGGCGGCGCAGAGAGGCGATTGTCCAACAAGGAATCGGTTATAAGAATGGGGAGGGAGGGCCTATTCGCTCCCTCGTTCTACATTATGTGCAGGCACGAATCCATGACGAGTGGCTCAAGCAACTCGGGCGTATCGAGCATTGGCATAAACCACAAGAGCCATCATTTCCTCGAGCGTTGCAATATAGATTCTTGCGATCGATTGGGCCCGTTTCAATCGGCTGCGCACTGCCTTCGACGGGTTGAACAGCAGAAACCGGATGTTGTGATCGCGTGCCCACCGTTGCAGAAACACGAGCATTCCCAGTCCGCCGCCTTCGATGGCCTCCACGTCCGAGAGTTCGATGACCACAATCCGGGCCGCGGTTTGCGAGGTCACGGCTTCGCGCAACTTGGAGGCGGCATCGCTTTGCACAATGCTGCCTTCGCACTCCACGACCGCCATCTCCCCGATGTGGGCAACGGTTACATTCAGCATAGTTTCCTCCCAGCGTTGGTTCGGCACAGGATTGTTCTGTGTACCTTGAGCACGAGCCGTGCCATCCCTGTATTTTCTGCAAGATGAGCCATTGCTTTGGCGGCGGTCGAGGAGATTTCCTGCAAGAAACGAGCAAATCTGTCCTAGTTGGGCGGCCGGAAATACTCGATCTGCCGATCGTAGGAACTGATCGCAGCTATCCCTGTGGCACCACTCTCGCAGTCGTGTGACCATGCCCAGAAGAGAAGGTCTCCGGAATGCGGTCATACCAATTTCCGCCACTTCCAAGACTCATTCTGGAACGCAATCGATTGCGCTCAGTACCGGATTGTTTGTGGGCAGCGCCTCCTAAGCTGTGAAGTCGGAGAACTCCGGGCGCCATGCTTTTGTTTCAGTCGATCACTTCGGACGGAACCTTACTTGCATCTCGATCTCCGCTCGTTCTGAACTCATAATGGTGGGCGATTGGATTGTCGGGAGGTCCTGATGAAGATCCGGTGCCGGTACGCTTTGGTTCTAGGTATCTGCCTCGTCTATTCCCTCGCTGCCCATTCCGGAGAAGAGCCGGGACCCGAACTGAAGACGGCATCGGTCGCTGCATTCAAGAATGGCTTGGCTTTCGTCGTAAAGCAGGGAGAGGTTCACCTGGAGGCGGGAGCGGGGAATCTTGAACCGGTTCCGAATGCGACTCTGGGCTCTTTGTGGATTGCGCCGAATGATGCCGGGGCATCGCTCGATGAGGTCGTTGCTCGTCGCCACACAATCTCCGCCCAACAGAACCTCACGGTCCTCGCGGACGTGCTGCTGGCGAATGCCGGCAAGGTAGTTACCATCGTTGATAACAGCCAAAAGGAGTACACGGGCGAGATTGTCGGGTTTCGGCAGTCAGAGAAAGGGGAGAAATCAGGGGATGGGTCCCTAGCCTTACCGAACCCATCCGAGAACAGCCTCGACGCCAACGGATTGCCGTCTGTGGGACAGCCGCGGATTACGCCGGAATTCCTGCTGCTCAAGACCGAGGGCAAGCTCTTGGCGCTCTATTTCCACAACGTTGCGCGTGTGATTCTGCCGGCGGATGCCATCCTCGAACTGAGGCAAGAAGTCGAGCGCAAGGCGCTGCAATTCAAAATCAAAGGCGTGAGCGGCCATGCCAACCTGACCATGGGATATCTGGAGCACGGACTAGGCTGGACCCCTTCCTATCTGATTTCACTGCAAGATGAGAAGAAAGCCCAGATCACGATGCAAGCCGTACTGGTCAACGACGCCGAGGATTTGAAGGATACAGATCTCTTCTTTGTAGTCGGCGTTCCGAATTTTGCCTATTCGAACGTTCCATCCCCCATGGCTCTCGAGCAGAGCCTGCTCGAATTCATGCAGGCAGCTTCCCGCCGGGATGACATGAATGCACGTTATTCGAACGCCATCACCGGACAGATGACGGTGGGCGGCATGGTTACTTACGACGCCAAGGCAATGCCCGATCTAACAACCACCACCGAAGAGTTGCAGGGTGAGCAGGAAGAAGATCTCTTCTTATACAGCCGTAAGGATGTCACCCTGCCACGAGGTGCGCGCGCCACCTACAACGTGTTTTCTGAAACGTTGAACTACGAGCACATCTACGAGTGGAACCTCGAAGACAAGCCACGCGTGGACGGATTTGGCAACGCCCAGAGCATTTCAAACCCGGGATCGGATTGGTCCACCAGAGACAACGTATGGCACACGTTGCGGCTGAAGAATACGACCAAGTTTCCTTGGACCAGCGCGCCCACCCTGGTGATTTCTGGCACTCGGCCTCTGTCCCAAGATACCGTGCCCTACACTCCGAAGGGCGCAACCTCAAGCCTGAAACTGACGGTCGCAACCGATATTCGGGCAAGCCATGAAGAAAATGAGGTTGAGCGAGAGAGGGATGTGCAGCGGCGGCATAACTACAACTACGATCAGGTGACCGTCGAAGGAAAGTTGACCATAAAGAACTACAAAAGCAAAACCGTGCAATTGAGCATCGCGGACCGAGTGCGAGGGACCGTGGAATCTCAGACCGATGACGGGAAGTCCGACAAATTGGCCGAAGCAATCGCGGTAGACAACCCACTTTCTCGACTGACGTGGGAACTCACCCTGCAAGCGGGCGAAGAAAAAGTCATTAAATACCGATACAAGGTGTGGCTTCGCGTTTAACAGCTCATTCCAACCCTTTACTGCTCCTCTGGCCTTCTCGTCCCTGGGCAGCAGCCTCCATGGCCTGACGCTCGATCCCCCACCTTCAGGTCGACTCTCTCCGGGGCCGAGTCACGTCGCGAGAGCCCTCGAGAGCGCCAGAGGCGGCAAACGTGTTATGCGCACCACGCGACGACAACAGCGCGCCGCCGTGTCTCCCAAACGCTCCAGCGGATGACAAATGCCTAATGCCCTCTGCCTGACAGAGACACGGTCTGCGTCCCCGACTGAGCATTGTCGGTGAACTTCAGCGTCGCCGAGCGCGAGCCTGTGGCCCTTGGCCGAAACGCTACGTTGATGGTGCAGTCGAGGCCCTGCGCCAGGGAACTGCCGCAGGTGGTGGATTGCACGAGGAAGTCCGTCGAGTTCTGTCCACCCAACGCGAGCCCACTGATGGTTAGCGGGCCCACTCCCGTATTGCTCAGTGTCACCGTCTGCGCGGTGCTCGTGGCGTTCAGCGCTTCCGATCCGAAGCTCAGGCTCGGCGGATCCGCGTCCGCTTTCGGTGCAATTACCGTCGCCGTGATCGATACATGTTGCGGGCTGCCCGCCGCGCTATCCTGCAAGGTCAGAACCGCGGACACATTGCCCACCTGGCTCGGCCACAAGCTCAGAGTGATCTTGCAGGTCTTACCCGGAGCGAGGGCCGACATGCACCCGCCGTCATAGGTGAGGTCTTGGCGGGTTGCGCCAACCAGCGAGCCAAGAGAAATCTGGTTGAACGTGGTGGTGGTGGATCCGTGATTGGTCACCATCAGATATTGTGACGTCCCGCCCCATAGGGTGACCGTGCCGAAGGTAATGCTCGAGGGAGTGAAGCTGAGGCCGCTAGACGAGACTACGGAGAAGTTCGCGGTCACACTCTCAGGAGTGGTCATGGCGATGGTGGTTGAGGCGCTGTTGGCGTTGGCCACGCTGCCGGTCCAGCTGGTGAACGCGTAGCCGGAGTTTGCCGTGGCCGTCAGGTTCACCACGGTGCCAGAGGGGTAGAAGGTACCGGAGACCGGAGCAACGGTGCCGCCGATGGTCGGGTTGGCTGCCGTGGTCAGCTGGTAGGACGTGTTGAAGGAGGCGGTGTAGGTCTTGGCCGTCGAAGGAGCGGTCACTGAGTGGGACAGCGCTCCGGCGTCAGACCAGGAGGCGAACGTGTTTTCGGTTCCGCCTGAGGTTTGCGGCGAGGTTGTGGCAATGGTGTGGCTCGAACCGATGGACCAGGTCAGTATTTGCGCGCTGGTGTAGCTGGTGCCGTCGACCGAAAATGACAACCCGGCCGGACTGGTTCCGACCGTTACCTGGACGGTATTGGTCTGGAAGTTCGCGGTCACACTCTCGGGAGCAGTCATGGCGACTGTGGTTGAGGCGCTGTTGGCGTTGGCCACGCTGCCGGTCCAGCTGGTGAACGCGTAGCCGGAGTTTGCCGTGGCGGTCAGATTCACCACCGTGCCAGAGGGGTAGAACGTGCCGGACACTGGAGCAGACAGTGCCGCCGGTGGTCGGGTTGGCTGCCGTGGTCAGCAGATAAGACGTGTTGAATGAGGCGGTGTAGGTCTTGGCTGTCGAAGGAGCGGTCACTGAGTGGGACAGCGCTCCGGCATCAGACCAGGAGGCGAACGTGTTTTCGGTTCCGCCTGAGGTCTGCGGCGAGGTTGTGGCAATGGTGTGGCTCGAGCCGATGGACCAGGTCAGTATTTGCGCGCTGGTGTAGCTGGTGCCGTCGACCGAAAATGACAACCCGGCCGGACTGGTTCCGACCGTTACCTGGACGGTATTGGTTTGGAAGTTCGCGGTGACACTCTCGGGAGCGGTCATGGCGACTGTGGTTGAGGCGCTATTGGCGTTGGCCACGCTGCCGGTCCAGCTGGTGAACGCGTAGCCGGAGTTTGCCGTGGCGGTCAGGTTCACCACGGTGCCAGAGGGGTAGAAGGTGCCGGACAGCGGGGCAACAGTGCCGCCGATGCTCGGGTTGGCTGCCGTGGTCAGCTGGTAGGACGTGTTGAATGTGGCGGTGTAGGTCGTGGCTGTCGAGGGAGCGGTCACTGAGTGGGACAGGGCTCCGGCGTCAGACCAGGAGGCGAACGTGTTCTCGGTTCCGCCTGAGGTCTGCGGCGAGGTTGTGGCAATGGTGTGGCTCGAGCCGATGGACCAGGTCAAAGTCTGCGCGCTGGTGTAACTGGTGCCGTCGACCGAAAATGACAACCCGGCTGGACTGGTTCCGACCGTCACCTGGACGGTATTGGTTTGGAAGTTCGCGGTCACACTCTCGGGAGCGGTCATGGCGACCGTGGTTGAGGCGCTGTTGGCGTTGGCCACGCTGCCGGTCCAGCTGGTGAACGCGTAGCCGGAGTTTGCCGTGGCGGTCAGATTCACCACCGTGCCAGAGGGGTAGAACGTGCCGGACACTGGAGAGACAGTGCCGCCGGTGGTCGGGTTGGCTGCCGTGGTCAGCAGATAAGACGTGTTGAATGAGGCGGTGTAGGTCTTGGCTGTCGAAGGAGCGGTCACTGAGTGGGACAGCGCTCCGGCATCAGACCAGGAGGCGAACGTGTTCTCGGTTCCGCCTGAGGTCTGCGGCGAGGTTGTGGCAATGGTGTGGCTCGAACCGATGGACCAGGTCAGTATTTGCGCGCTGGTGTAGCTGGTGCCGTCGACCGAAAATGACAACCCGGCCGGACTGGTTCCGACCGTTACCTGGACGGTATTGGTCTGGAAGTTCGCGGTGACACTCTCGGGAGCGGTCATGGCGACCGTGGTTGAGGCGCTATTGGCGTTGGCCACGCTGCCGGTCCAGCTGGTGAACGCGTAGCCGGAGTTTGCCGTGGCCGTCAGGTTCACCACCGTGCCAGAGGGGTAGAAGGTGCCGGACACTGGAGCAACGGTGCCACCGGTGGTCGGGTTGGCTGCCGTGGTCAATAGATAAGACGTGTTGAATGAGGCGGTGTAGGTCTTGGCTGTCGAAGGAGCGGTCACTGAGTGGGACAGCGCTCCGGCATCAGACCAGGAGGCGAACGTGTTCTCGGTTCCGCCTGAGGTCTGCGGCGAGGTCGTGGCAATGGTGTGGCTCGAGCCGATGGACCAGGTCAGTATTTGCGCGCTGGTGTAGCTGGTGCCGTCGACCGAAAATGACAGCCCGGCCGGACTGGTTCCAACCGTCACCTGGACGGTATTGGTTTGGAAGTTCGCGGTCACACTCTCGGGAGCGGTCATGGCGACGGTGGTTGAGGCGCTGTTGGCGTTGGCCACGCTGCCGGTCCAGCTGGTGAACGCGTAGCCGGAGTTTGCCGTGGCCGTCAGGTTCACCACCGTGCCAGAGGGGTAGAAGGTGCCGGACAGTGGGGCAACAGTGCCGCCGATGCTCGGGTTGGCTGCCGTGGTCAGCTGGTAGGACGTGTTAAATGTGGCCGTGTAAGTCGTAGCTGTCGAGGGAGCGGTCACTGAGTGGGACAGGGCTCCGGTGTCAGACCAGGAGGCGAACGTGTTCTCGGTTCCGCCTGAGGTCTGCGGCGAGGTCGTGGCAATGGTGTGGCTCGAGCCGATGGACCAGGTCAGTATTTGCGCGCTGGTGTAGCTGGTGCCGTCGACCGAAAATGACAACCCGGCCGGACTGGTTCCAACCGTTACCTGGACGGTATTGGTTTGGAAGTTCGCGGTGACGCTCTCGGGAGCGGTCATGGCGACCGTGGTTGAGGCGCTATCGGCGTTGGCCACGCTGCCGGTCCAGCTGGTGAACGCGTAGCCGGAGTTTGCCGTGGCGGTCAGGCTCACCACCGTGCCGGAGGGGTAGAAGGTGCCGGACAGTGGGGCAACAGTGCCGCCGATGCTCGGGTTGGCTGCCGTGGTCAGCTGGTAGGACGTGTTAAATGTGGCCGTGTAAGTCGTAGCTGTCGAGGGAGCGGTCACTGAGTGGGACAGGGCTCCGGTGTCAGACCAGGAGGCGAACGTGTTCTCGGTTCCGCCTGAGGTCTGCGGCGAGGTTGTGGCAATGGTGTGGCTCGAGCCGATGGACCAGGTCAAAGTCTGCGCGCTGGTGTAACTGGTGCCGTCGACCGAAAATGACAACCCGGCTGGACTGGTTCCGACCGTCACCTGGACGGTATTGGTTTGGAAGTTCGCGGTCACACTCTCGGGAGCGGTCATGGCGACCGTGGTTGAGGCGCTATTGGCGTTGGCCACGCTGCCGGTCCAGCTGGTGAACGCGTAGCCGGAGTTTGCCGTGGCGGTCAGGCTCTACCACGGTGCCGGAGGGGTAGAAGGTGCCGGAGACTGGAGAGACGGTGCCGCCGATGCTCGGGTTGGCTGCCGTGGTCAGCTGGTAGGACGTGTTAAATGAGGCCGTGTAGGTCGTAGCTGTCGAAGGAGCGGTGACTGAGTGGGACAGCGCTCCGGCATCAGACCAGGAGGCGAACGTGTTTTCGGTTCCGCCTGAGGTTTGCGGCGAGGTCGTGGCAATGGTGTGGCTCGAGCCGATGGACCAGGTCAAAGTCTGCGCGCTGGTGTAACTGGTGCCGTCGACCGAAAATGACAACCCGGCCGGACTGGTTCCAACCGTTACCTGGACGGTGCCGCTTTGTGGCGAGTCCACCTTGCGGATGCGCCGGTTGTTGTAGTCCACGATGTAAAGATTGCCGCCTCCATCCACAGCCAGCCCGTCGGGACCAGAAAGCTCCGCGCTGGTGGCCGCTCCTCCGTCGCCGCTGAAATCTCCGGTGCCGTTGCCCGCCACCGTGGCAATGTTCCCCGGTGCAACGCTGATCCCCAGCACGGTGATCGTGGTGGCCTGGTTGTTCACCACCCGAATGCGCTGATTGCCGCCATCCGCGATGTAGAGATTGCCGGCCGCGTCCACTCCCACTCCCTCTGGACCAGAGAGCTCCGCGCTCGGGGCCGCTCCTCCGTCGCCGGCGTAACCGAGAGTGCCGGTGCCGGCTACGGTCGAGATGTTCCCGCTGGTGTCCACCTTGCGGATGACCTGGTTGAAAGTGTCCGCGATGTAGAGATTGCCGGCCGCGTCGACTGTCACTGCGCGAGGTTCGTTCAGTTGAGCGCTGGTGGCCGCTCCCCCGTCGCCGCTGTAACCAGAGCTGCCGGTGCCGGCTACGGTGGCAATATCGCCCGGACCGATTATCACCCCCAGCACGGTCATCGAGGTGGCCTGCGTGTTCACCACCTGAATGCGGTCATTAAAGGTATCCGCGATGTAGACATTGCCGGCCGCATCCACTGCCACTCCATAGGGAGAAAAGAGCTGCGCGCTGGTGGCGGCTCCTCCGTCGCCGCTGTTACCCGCGGCGCCGGTGCCAGCCAGCGTGGTGATGGTTCCGCTCGTGTTCACCTTGCGGATGACCTGGTTGAAAGTGTCCGCGATGTACGAGATTGCCGGCCGGATCCACTGCCAACTCTCCGGGAGAGGTAATCTGGGCGCTGGTGGCGGCTCCTCCGTCGCCGCTGTAGCCATATGTGCCGTTGCCGGCCACGGTTGCAATGTTCCCGGGCGCAATGGTCACGCCCAGCACGGTGATCGAGCTGGCTTGCGGGTTCACGGCTCGGACGCGTTCATCGTAGTCTGCGATGTAGAGATTGCTGGCCGCATCCACCGCCACTCCGAAGGGGTCCTGAAACTGGGCGCTGGTGGCCGGTCCCCCGTCGCCGCTGTAACCGAACGTGCCGTTGCCGGCCACGGTAGTGATGTCTTGTTGGGTGTCCACCTTGCGGATACGATCGTTTTCCCTGTCCGCGACGTAGAGATTGCCGGAGGTGTCGACGGTTACCGCAATGGGATCGTCAATCTCGGCGCTGGTCGCTGCCCCCCCGTCGCCGCTGAAGCCCAGGGTGCCGTTGCCGACTACGGTGTTGATGGCCCCGCTCGTGTTCACTTCGCGGACGCGGCAATTGGAAGTGTCTGCGACATAGAGGTTGCCGGCTGCGTCCACCGCCAGCCCCCCGGGAGCGGTAATCTGGGCGCTGATGGCCGCTCCGCTGTCGCCGCTGTAACCGGATGTGCCGTTGCCAGCCACGGTAGCAATGGTGCCTGGCGCAACGCTCACGCCCAGCAAGGTCGTGCCGCTGCTTTGCGTGTTTACCACCCGGACACGATATCCGCCGTCCGCGATGTAGAAATTGCCAGCCGCGTCCACTGCCACTCCATCTGGAAATTCAATCTGAGCGCTGGTGGCCGGTCCGCCGTCGCCGCTGTCGGGAAAACCGCCGGTGCCCGCCACGGTAGTTATGATTCCGCTGGGCACCACTTTGCGGATGACCTGGTTGAAAGTGTCTGCGATGTAAAGATTGCCACTCGCATCCACTGCGATTGCAGCTGGACCGTTCAGCTCAGCGCTGGTGGCGACTCCTCCGTCGCCGCTGTAACCTGCGGTGCCGGTGCCGGCCACAGTCGCGATATCGCCCGGCGCAATCGTCACCCCCAGCACGCTGATGGTGGTGGCCTGCGTGTTCACCACCCGGATGCGAGAGTTGCCGCTGTCCGTGATGTAAAGAGTACCGGCCGCGTCTAGCGCCAGTCCGCCTGGATTGCTGAGCTCCGCACTGGTGGCCGATCCCCCGTCGCCAGCGTAACCCGACGCAGCTTCGCCAGCCACGCGCGTCAACAGGCCGCTACTCAACTTGTAAACCGAGCCATCGAAGGCACTAGCGAAATAGACATTCCCGCTGGCATCTGCGACTACGCCTAATGGCACTACCGCTGCCGAGGTACCTGCAGTATTGTTTGCCGGCCCTCCGCCCGCCACGGTATGGATCAGTTGCGAGCTGGCATTGGAAAATGAGGCGAAAAGAAACCATAGGACGCAGCACAGACGAGCGCGGGTTGGCATGACTTCTCCTTAGTTCCGACAGCGGATTCAGACCGGGGTTGAGCGCAAACTTTTGCACACGGGTCGATCAGCCCAGAGAGAAAAGCACCCAGCAAAACGCGGTTTAGAAACTCCGCTTTTTCTGATAAACTTCCCCCGTTTTTGGCAAGGCCTTTGGGGTAGCTTCGAAGTAGGCTGCCTCTGCCATTGGGCCGAAATCCCTCCCTTAATCCTGGATTCTTCCTTGTGAGGAGCACATGGCGTCTGTGTCTCCCAATCCGCCACCGGAGAGCCAGTTGCTCTTGCGCATGCCGAGCGGCGCGGAAACCAGGGCGCTCAGAGAGAACGAACTCCGGGCCACGCCCGCAAACCGAAAGGCGCGGGATTTGCGGGCGGTCAGGCCCGGCCTGTGTTCCTCCCCCATTAGTAAATGCGGAAATCCTGGCGGATTTGGCTCAGGGAATTTTCTTAGACGAAGGGAAGGGCCGGTTGGCGAGCGATCCGGTTGTTCTGACTCCGCTCAGTTCATCCCTGGAGGGTGAAAGGCGCGCTGGGTGGGCTCGTCCACCGGTGGTGCGCTGGCATGGCTCGAGAATCCGAACCCGTTAGTCAATTGCTAGCCCGGTGGAGAGCGGGAGACGAGAAAGCGCTGCAAGCCCTCATTCCTTCGGTCTACAAGGAACTGCATGCCTTGGCACACTACTGCCTCAAGGCGGAGCGTTCGCACCACACCTTGCAAAGCACGGCGCTAGTCAACGAAGCCTATCTGCGGCTGGTGGACCAAAGCCCCATTCAGGCTGAGAACCGCGCGCATTTTGTAGCGGTGGCGGCAAGATTAATGCGCCAGATTCTGGTGGACTACGCGCGAACCCGCCGCGCCGCCAAGCGGGGACCGGAGTTCAAGCTCGAACTGGAGGAAGCGCTGGGCCTGCCGGACAAGCAGAGCGTCGATGTGGTTGCCCTCGATGATGCGTTGTCCAAGCTTTCGCGTCGCGACCAACAACAAGAGCGCATTGTGGAGCTGAGATTTTTCGGCGGAATGACGGTGGAAGAAACGGCCGAGGTCCTGGGTATTTCCGCCGCCACCGTCAAGCGTGACTGGAACATGGCAAAGGCGTGGCTGACGCGCGAAATGCGAGGGGGCCCCCGTGGAACCAACAAGGCAGTGGCAGAAACTTAAGGAAGTTTTCGAGGCGGCTCTCGGACGCGAGCCCGGCGAGCGGCATGCCTTCCTGCGCCAAGCCTGCGGCGCGGATGAGTCGTTGCGGATCGAGATAGAGTCGCTGCTTTCTGATTACGCGCGCTCCGACGGCCTATCGCAGCATCCCTTCCCCCAGGAGTTCCCGCCACCCGCGCAAGCTCTCGAGCTGATTGGTCCTTATCGCTTGATCGAGAAAATCGGCGGAGGTGGCATGGGGCAGGTTTGGCTAGCCGAGCAGACCGCGCCCTTGCGTCGCCGAGTGGCGCTGAAGCTCATCAAGGCGGGGATGTATGACGATGCCATGCTCCATCGCTTCCAGTCCGAGAGGCAGTCGCTCGCTCTGATGGACCACCCCTCGATCGCGAAAGTCTTCGACGCCGGGGCCACCCCCAACGGGCAGCCCTACTTCGTGATGGAGTATGTCCCGGGCTTGCCGATCACCGACTATTGCGACCGAAACCGATTGACCATTCGGGAGCGGTTGGAGCTGTTCGTCAAGGCCTGCGAAGGCGTGCAGCACGCACATCAGAAGGCGATCATTCATCGCGATCTGAAGCCCGCCAACATCCTGGTGGTCGCGGTCGATGGCAAACCCATGCCGCGCATCATCGATTTTGGGCTGGCGAAAGCGGCTACGCCCGAAATGGCGGATGAGGTCTCATTTACGCAGAACGCAGGATTCGTGGGCACACCGGGATACATGAGTCCGGAACAGGCCGACCCGGGCGTGAAAGACATTGATACGCGAACCGACGTGTACTCACTCGGCGTGATTCTCTATGTCCTTTTGGCCGGGTTCCTTCCGTTCGACGCCAAGCAATGGCAAAGGCGGCCTTTCTATGAAGTTCTCGAACAATTGCGGGAACAAGACCCGCCGCGTCCGAGTGCGAAAGTGGAGATGGAAGGTGAGTCATCCGCTAAGGCTGCGGAGCTGCGGAGAACAGAGGCCAAACAATTGGCGAGCCTGCTCCGTGGCGATCTCGACTGGATCACCCTGCGGGCGATCGAGAAGGACCGCACACGGCGTTACGGCACGCCGACGGAATTATCGGCGGACGTTTTGCGGTACCTCAACCATGAGCCGGTCCTGGCGCGCCCTGCGGGCGCTCGATACCGGGTACAGAAATATGTTCGGCGGCATCGGGTGGGGGTGGCGGTAGCCGCCGGTTTAGTTTTCCTGCTGGCCGGGTTTGCCGCGGTTGAGGCGGTGCAGTTGCGACGAACCATGACCGAGCGCGACCGAGCCGACCGCATCGCTGACTTCATGGCGGGCATGTTCAAGGTGTCGGATCCGAGCGAAGCGCGGGGAAATAGCATCACGGCGCGCGAAATTCTGGACAAAGCGTCGCACGATATCGACGCGGGCTTGGCCAAGGACCCGGTGCTTCAGGCCCAGATGATGAGCGTGATGGGAAAGGTATACGGCAATCTCGGACTTTATTCTCGCGCGCAGCTATTGCTCGAGCGGGCCTTAGCAATCCGACGCGACGTCCTCGGGCCCGAGCATCCCGACACCCTGCTGTCGATGCACGACCTGGCGTGGACTCTCCAAAAAGAAGGCCATTACGTTGAGGCGGAAAGGTTATTGCGCGAAACTCTCGACAGCAGGCGGCGCGCGCTCGGACCGGAGCATCGGGACACGCTTTCGTCGATGAGTACGCTCGGCTGGACGCTTGAGGAAGAAGGCCGTTACCCTGAGGCCGAGAAGCTGCAGCGGGAATCCCTCGATCTTTTGCGGCGGGTCCTCGGGCCAGACCATCCCGACACGCTGACTTCGATGAATAACTTGGCCTGGACCTTGAACCAGGAGGGACGCTACGGCGAAGCAGAGAAGTTGAACCGGGAAACACTGGAGACCAGGTTGCGTGTTCTCGGGCCGGACCACCCCGACACGCTGAGGACCATGAGTAATCTGGCGAGCGTCCTCAATCACGAAAGCCAGGAGGCCGAAGCGGAAAAGTTGGATCGGGAGACGCTCAGCATTCGACAGCATGTGTTCGGGCCGGACCATCCCGACACGCTCATGTCGATGAACAACCTGGCGAATGTTCTCTATTTGGAGGGAAAACTAGGGGAGGCGGAGCAATTGCATCGCGAGGCGCTCTCGATCAACCGGCGTGTCCTCGGACCGGCGCATCCCGACACGATAAGGTCGATGATCAACCTGGGCGCCGTTCTCACTAGCGAAGGCCACTACGCGGAGACCGAGAAGTTGACGCGGGAGGCGCTCGCCATCAGCCAGGGCGCTCTCGGGCCGGAACATCCGCTCACCCTGGTGACCATGAACAACTTGGCAGAAACCTTGACCAAACTGGGTAAGTACGCCGAAGCCGAGAAGCTGAATCGGGAGACGCTCGACATCCGGCGGCGAGTGCTCGGGCCGGAACACCCGGACGCGCTGCTGTCGATGACCAACTTGGCTGACACCTTGAGCAAGGTCGGCAACTACGCCGAAGCCGAGAAGTTGTTGCGCCAAACTCTCGAGATCCAGCGTCGCGTGCTTGGTCCCGAACTGCCGGATACCCTCATGTCGATGAACGACCTGACCAACGTTCTCGATGGCGAAGGCCACTATGACGAGGCCGAGAAGTTGAGCCGGGAGACGCTCGACATCCGCCGGCGAGTGCTGGGGGCCGATCATCCCGATACCGCCATTTCTACCTACAACCTGGGGTGCATCGCAGCCCGCCGAGGACAACGAGAGGAGGCTTTGTCGAGGTTACGGGAAGCCCTCGATCACGGGCTGCCCCGAAGCGTGAGCGCAGGGATCGAAAAGGATCCGAATCTCGAAGCGCTGCGCGGCGACCCGCGATTCGACGCGCTCATCGTTTACGCGCACGAGCACGCAGCCGCGGCGCAGAAGGCGAAATCTCCGGTCTCTGAGATCGGGAAGCTGCTTGCCCAGTAATCTGGTCCCCGCCGATTGGACCGAATGGGTTGCGGGCCGCGAGAATCATCGGAAACAGTCCCTTTCCGATCGCCCGTCCCCCCCGCGACGCCCATCGCTATCCCCGCCGTTCCCGAAAAAAAGCCTGCAGTAACTCGGCACAACGACCGGCCAACACGCCTCCCTGGACTTCCATGTGGTGATTGAGCGAGGGATGATTCAGGACTTCGATGACGGAATGGACGGCGCCTGCTTTGGGATCGTCGGCGCCATACACCAAGCGCTTGATCCGGGCATGCACCAAGGCTCCCGAACACATGGCGCAGGGCTCGATGGTGGCAAACATCTGGCAGTCGCCCAGACGA
The DNA here is from genome assembly GCA_963770245.1 of uncultured Acidobacteriaceae bacterium. Taxonomy (GTDB): domain Bacteria; phylum Acidobacteriota; class Terriglobia; order Terriglobales; family Acidobacteriaceae; genus PALSA-270. The sequence continues at coordinate 78,828 of CAVYOX010000001.1, forward strand.
TGGTTACCGATGGCAGCTCCGGCCTGGCGCAGCGCCACGATCTCGGCGTGAGCCGTGGGGTCGAAATCGGTGAGGTTGCGGTTCCATCCCCGTCCCACAATGCGGCCGTCACAAACCACAACTGCGCCAATCGGCACTTCGCCTGCCTCGAGTGCGCGCTGGCCGGCGCGGAGGGCCTCCTCCATAAATAGTTCGTCGTCGTTGTCCAAAGCACCCATCCAGCGGCCGCCGAGCGGGGTCGGTTCGGCCAGTCGAGCCGGGCTCTCAGTGCGGCCAGCTGCGCTGGTCTCGGAGCAGCGAGGCCAAGCGCGGCAAATCAGGACGCAAGGGCTGATTCACGAAGATGTACTTACCGCCGCTCGCCGCCAGCAGATAGCTTCCATTCGGCGGCAGTCGCGAGATTGCCGCCGGGGCGAACTCTTCCGGCACGAACAGGAAAATCCGGTCGGAGCTCTGCCAGAAAGCGGGGAATTGCCGATCGTCGAGAAATGTAGGCGGGACATCGGGATATTTTGAGCCGAATTCGAGATTCGTGCCAATGCATCCGTTGAAAATCCACACGTGGCGATGGGTGTAGAAGGGAATGCTCGATCCGGAATTGAAATCGCCGTACTGCACAATTTGATCCTGCGCACGCAAATAGGGAAGGATGGCGTCTGCCAGCTGGCGGGAGGACATGCGAGGCTCGAATTTCTGAAATGCCCAGTTCGCAGCAAAATAGAAGACCGCCATGGCGAAGGCAACCGTCAGCGTGGCCGCCGTGGCTCGTCCCCTGCGCCGCAGCAGCCACGCCGCCCCGAATCCCACCAGAAAAACCAGCAAGGCTAGGATGGCCGGCCCACGCAGCTCCGCAAACGCCTGCGGCGTGAGGTCAAAAATATGCGCCATGGAGAGGCGGTAGGTGGAGAGGGCATGGTATTCGATCAAGCCGGAGATGTCGCCGGTGGCCGCGATAGGCAGGGAAGACCAGACGAGGTATCCGAGGCACAGAGCCGCGAGCCCTCCAGCAACGGCCAATCCTGCCTGCAGACGCGGCAACCAGGGCGCGTGCGTTTCCTCAGCCTGGGCCAGCCCCAATCCGAGCAGGATGGCGATGGCCGGCCATGCCCCAAAACTGTAGTACTCCATACGAGAGCCGCTGGTCAGAGAAAAGAAAAACAGGATCAATCCCGCCCAAATGAACAGCAAGAGTCGCGCCTGCTGGGCGGGCTCGAGCGCCTTTCCCCAACCAGAGGGGCGCGGGAACTCCCGCAGGGCGTAGGGCAGAAAGAAACTCCAGGGAAGAAACCAGACCAGATGGAGCGCCCACCAGAGCACGAGCGGCACCGCCTCGTAGTCCGGGGGGTAACGGGTGCCGAGAGCGCGCTTGAAGTGCTCGTTGATGAAATAGGACCAGAAAAATCCCGGGGCCCGGTGTTCCGCCAGCAGGTGCCAGGGCAGAGCGACGGCCAGAAAAATCAGGGCGCTCGAAACCATCCGCAATTCGCGCCAGCGTTTCCAGCTGCGGGTGAAGAGGATAAAAAAGAAAAGGATCCCGAGCGGAAAAATCACCCCAATCAGTCCCAGGGTGAGCACCGCCAGAGCCATCATCACCGAGGCCCCCCAGTAGCCGACGAGCGGGTGCAGGGTTTTGTTCCAGGCGCGCAGGAACAGATAGAAGAAGGCCGTCATCTCCAGAGCAAAAATCGCTTCTGGAACCATCACGCGGGTAAACAAGAAGGTGCCGGCGCTGGTCGCGAAAACCAGCCCGGAATAAAAGCCGGCGCGCTCGCCGAAAAACCAGCGAGCCAGAAAATAGATCGCGAGCACCAGCCCGACCACCGAGAGCGCGAGCGGCAGCCTGGTTTGAAAAGCCCCCTGGCCGATCAGAGCATAGCTCGCCGCCACCATCCAGTAGTGGAGCGGGGCTTTCTCCAGGTAGCGCACGCCGTCCTGATACATCACCACCCAGTCGCCCTTTTCGAGCATCGCGCGCGATACCAGGGCGTGCGATGCATCCGCGTCATCGAGCAGTGACGGCCGGGCCGCGTTGCCGACGTAGATCCCGAGGGACAGCGCCAGCAGGATGAGGATGGAAAACCTACGATTCATTGAGCTTGGTCAGATGGAAAACGATCCCGCTCGTCTTGCCGGAGTCGGTCGGTGGTGCCGAAAACAGGGCCGGGAAGAAGCATCATAGCATCCGAACCCCGCCATTCTCGGCCTGAGCCGCAACCTCGAAGGCTTCGAGCTTCAGGAGTCGCGAAGCGAGCGACTTCTGCAACCGCGCAGTTGATGGTATGCTAACCGCGTAATGGGCCTGCCCTCCTGGCTGCGCAAAATGTTCCTGGTCGACCTGCTGCAAGGTCTGCAACTGACCTTCCGCTATCAGGACCCGAGGGAGATCTATACCGAACAATACCCCTTGCAGCGTCCGCAGGTGGCAGAGCGCTATCGCGGTGCGCCTCGTCTCAATGTGAATCCCGATACCGACGAGACCATGTGTATTGCCTGCGACCTGTGCGCCTTGGCCTGCCCCGAGCATCTCATCGTGGTCTCGAGCGAACGCAACGAAAAAACCCGCCGCAAGGAACTTACCACCTTCACCTACGACCTCAGCCGCTGCATGTTCTGCGGTCTCTGCGAAGACGCCTGCCCGACCGACGCGCTCGAACTCACTCAGGACTTTGAGCTGGCCAGTTACACGCGCGACGGAGCCATCTGGAACCGCGAAATGCTCGAGAAGGGTCCTCAACCGACGCAATACAGGAAGTAGCGTCCGCCGGCGGTTGGTCGTCGAGGCACAAACCAGAAACAGATATGAATTGGCGCCTTTGGGGTTTTTTCATTGCCGTGGGCATTCTTGCCGGCAGGCTTGTCTTCCGCTGGCTTGCCTTCCCCGGCCCTGTTTCGCAGGCGGCGAAACACTGGAGCGGGTGGAAGCTCGTGCTCGGGAGCTTCCTGACGCTTTTTGCCGAGCTGGCTCTGATCCGCTGGATCGGCACCGAGGTTCGCGTCTTCGCCTATGTGAAGAACCTGGCCTTGCTGCTGTGCTTTCTCGGCTTCGGACTAGGCTGTGCGCTGGTGCGCCATCCCGTACGTTGGTGGGCTTCGGCCACGGCGCTGCTCGGCCTGGTGATGGTGGTACGGGTCCCCTGGCACACCGAGCGGGCTTTCGAGGGCCTCTCGCAAGCGCTCGGCGGCGGGCAGGACTTCGACATCTGGGCCACGGGAACGGTCAGAAACTGGCCTAATTTTCTGATCGCGGCGGCCCTGACGGGGTTGCTGCTGCTGCTGATCACCTACATCTTCATTCCACTCGGGCAGGTGGTCAGTCGACAACTGGAGCTGGCGGAGCGGCCGCTGCGCGCCTACTCGTGGAATCTGGCTGCCAGCTTACTGGGGATCCTCGCATTTCTTGCGGTCTCCTGGTTCGGCCTGCCTCCGAGTCTCTGGGTGGCGACCGTCTTTCTCGGACTGGGACTGCTGCAGGACCAGGCCCGGCTCGGTTTGGGGTTGGCTTGTCTGGCCATCCCAGCCGCCCTTTTGCTCCACGATGTCTCGATTCCGTCGGATTTCAGTCTGTGGACCCCCTATCAGCAGGTCCGGGTCATGAAAGACACTTTTCCAGATGGAGAGCTGCGCCAGACACTGGTCCGGGTCAACCATACCGCCTATCAGACGATGGTGGATCTTTCCGCCCCCTTCCTCGATCGCCATCCCGGATTGGTGGAGGAGCCAAGCGACGAGAATCCGTATAACCTGCCCTTTGCTTTCACTTCCCCCGCGCCCCGAGTATTGATTGTGGGGGCCGGCACGGGCAACGACGCGGCGGCGGCCGTACGCCATCACAGTCTGGCCGTCGATGCAGTCGAAATAGACCCCGGCATCCTGGCGCTCGGAAGCCGCCATCCTGAGCATCCCTACAGCGCCCCCCAAGTATCGGTTCACGTGACCGACGCCCGCGCCTTCATGCGGCGCGCGCGCGGCCCCTACGATCTAGTCCTTTTCGGCCTGCTGGACTCCCACACCGAGCTTTCCGATTACTCCAACATGCGGATCGATAATTTCGTCTACACCAAAGAGTCGTTCGAGGAAGCAAAGTCGCTGCTGGCTCCAGACGGCGTGGTATTCATCAAGTTTCAAGTGAATCATCCCTGGATCGGCCGCCGCATCGCGGAAATGTTACAGGATGTGTTCGGCAAACCGCCGCTGGCATTTGCCGCGCATTCGAGCTACACCGCCGACGCCAGCTGCTTTGTGATTTCGCCCTCCGATCAGATCGAACGGAGGCTGGCCGCGGACCCGCGCCTCGAGCAATTCGTGAGCCGGCACCGCCAAGCCTTCCTCAAGCTACCTGAGGTGCCCGCGACCACCGATGATTGGCCCTACCTCTACCAGGAAGGGAAATGGATGCCCGGCATTTTTGTCACCGTAGGAACGCTGGTTCTGCTTTTGGGCATGGGCCTTTACTGGCAGATTCCGGAAGCCCGGACGCGGGTTCCTTCGCTTTTCTTCTTCAGCATGGGGGCGGGTTTTCTGCTGCTCGAGGCGCAGGTGATCAGTCGGCTGGCGCTATATTTCGGCACCACCTGGCAGGTGAACGGAATTGTGATCGCCGCCATCCTGGCGGCTCTGCTCGCGGCCAACGCGGTCATCGACCGGCAGGCGAAACCCTGGCCGAGACCGTGGTATCTGGCGGGACTTCTGGCCGGGATTGTGCTGGTCGCTCTCTGCCCGTTTCAGCGGATTCCCGGCCCGGCAGCCTGGGTGGGTGGACTGGCCGCATGCCTGTTCGCCATTCCCGTGTTCTTCGCCGGCCTGCTGTTCGCGCTCGAGTTCCGGGAAGTCGATTCTCCTGGAGCCGCGTTGGGCGCCAATATGCTGGGAGCGGTGGTCGGCGGTCTGCTCGAGAATCTGTCTCTCATCGTCGGCCTGAAAGCATTGCTCGGGATCGCTTTCGTGCTTTATGCGCTGGCTGGATTGGGACTGGTCATCGGTCGGAAAGGGCGGGCTGGGAGCGACCGGTCGATTCTGTGGTCAAGCAGCGGGACCGACTAGCCGGATACCCGCGGTTGCTGCTGCGTCATGCAGTGGATTGCGCCGAATCCCCAGATCAGGTCACCGCAATAGATTCCGACCACCTCGCGTTCGGGGAACAGGTCGGCCAGAATATCGAGCGCCACGCGGTCGTTCGGATCATTGAACACCGGGACCAGTACCAATCCATTGGCGATGTAGAAGTTGGCATAACTGGCCGGCAGTCGCCGGCCGGCAAACCACACCGGCGCCGGCATGGGAAGTTCGATAATGGCCAGAGCCCGGCCCTCGCGGTCGGTCGCGGCCCGCAAACGCCGGATGTTCTCCCGCAGCGGTTCGTAGTTCGGATCATCCGGGCGGGACTCGATTGCGGTGACCACCGTATCCGGTCCAACGAAGCGCGTGATGTCATCCACGTGCCCGTGGGTATCGTCGCCGGCTACGCCCGAAGCCAGCCACAGCACGCGCTCGATGCCGAGATGCTCGGCGAAAATCGCTTCGTAGTCGGCCCGCTTCATGCCCGGATTGCGCTGCTGAACTTTGCCGAGCAGGCATTCTTCTGTCGTGAGTAAGGTTCCTTGGCCGTTTACATCGATCGATCCCCCTTCGAGCACCACGCGCTCGCCAAAAACCGGCCGAACCTCCTCGGCGCCGGCAGCTTCGGCCATCCGGCTTCCGATTTTTTCATCCCGCTGCCAGTTGGGGTATTTCGCCCAGGCATTGAAACGCCATTTGACCGCCGCCAAGCCCGGCTGGGGCAAAGCGTGGGGGGAGCGAGCCGGGAAAGACGAAGCAAGGGGGGAGGGAGCATGCCAGGAGCCCGGCCCCGGACCGAGCGGTCTCCGCGAAGGCGGAGCTTTCGCCCGGGCGGAGTTCGGCGCCCCGGTTGAGGCCGCGCTCGACACCACAAAGGTGCAGCCGGAATCCCGCGTCCATACGCGATTGGTGGGCCAGCGGTGAAAGTGAACGTTCCCGTCGAGTGCCTTGGCCTTGTCCAGGGTCTTGCGGGCCAGCTTCTCCGCTGCCGCGTCGTTGACGATCAGTTCCACCGCTTCGTGTCGCGCCAGGACCCGTATGATCTCCGCATACACCCAGGGAATCGGCTCGAACTTTCCAGGCCAGTCTCCGCGGTGGTGGGGCCAAGCCAGCCAGGTGGCGGCATGGGGCTCCCACTCGGCAGGCATGCGAAGTCTTGAAGCAGTTGTATTCATGCCGTAGCTGGCGTCTGGCCGGTCGTCGGGCGGGGGCCGTTCCGCCAGGAAGCCGAATCAGGTCCCGACCAATCCCAGCGACGGAGGGACCCCCTTCAGTCGATCAACCGGTTCGTAATTCCCGCGTAGCTGTCGATCCGCCGGTCCCGCAAAAACGGCCAGTTGCGCCGGACCTCTTCGAGCGTGTCGAGATCCACTTCACCCACGAGGATCTGCTCTTTCTCACGGGAGGCCTCGGCGATCACCCGTCCAAAGGGATCGCAAAGAAACGATCCTCCCCAGAATTCGAGGCCCGCTCCGGGGGCGGATTTCCCGCGAACATCGCCGGTTTCAAAGCCGACTCGATTGGCCACCGCCACATAGACCCCGTTGGCGATGGCGTGAGCCCGCTGGATGGTCCGCCAGGCATCGTGTTGCGCCTCGCCGAACTCCGCCTTCTCCGCCGGATGCCATCCAATCGCGGTGGGATAGAAGAGCACATGCGCCCCCTGCAAGGCGGTCAGGCGGGCGCCTTCCGGATACCATTGATCCCAGCATACGAGTGTGCCCACACGGCCCACTTGGGTGTCGAAGGCGCGAAAGCCCAAGTCGCCCGGAGTGAAGTAGTACTTCTCGTAGTACAGCGGATCGTCCGGAATGTGCATCTTGCGGTAGAGGCCGAGCAGGGAACCATCGGCATCAAAAATTGTGGCCGTGTTGTGATAGACACCCGCGGCGCGCCTCTCGAACAGGGAGGCGATCAGCACGATGTGCAGTTCCCGCGCCAGGGCCGAGAGTCGGGCGGTGGTCGGACCCGGAATCGGCTCGGCCAGATCGAACAGCGCCGCTTCTTCGCGCTGGCAGAAGTACTGCGTCTGAAACAGTTCCGGCAGGCAGACGATCCCGCAGCCGCGCGCCGCCGCTTGGCGCACCAACTCGAGCGCATGCTGCAAATTGCTCTCGGGCTCGGAGGTGGCCGACATCTGTACCAATCCGAGCTGGAATTTTTGGGGCGGCAAAGGCAATCGCTCCTTGCGAGGTCGACCTAGAATACCAGAGCAAAAAAGGATCAGGTTCGCGCTTCTCGGTTCGCCATCGAGGCCGGCCGCGCTAGCCCGAATTCACACCCTTCTAGTAAAGTAATGCTTCACAAGAAACTGGAGGTGGGTCTGTGAAGCACGGCAATCATGACGGCTCGGGCATCGAGCGCCAGTTGCACAATCCGATCGAGGACAAGCTGATTCCGCTGGAACCGCTCGATCTCGGGCAGGTGCACTCGATCGACGACCTGGTGCGCGCCATGGGCAAAACCGCATTCACCGGCCGCCAGGTGGGGGAAGCCGCGGACGTCCTCGAGGCCATGGCACGCGACGAAGAGTGCTTTGTGGTCATGACCCTGGCCGGGGCCATGACCGTAGCCAAGCAGGGCCTGGTCATCGCCGAACTCATTGATCGCGGCATTGTCAATGCCATCGTTTCGACCGGGGCGCTGATGGCCCATGGCCTGGTCGAAGCCACCGGTCGGGCCCACTTCCGCTACAACCCCGATATCGCGGATACCGAACTCTACGAACAAGGTTACAACCGGGTTTATGACACCCTCGAGCCGGAGCAAAATCTAGATCATGTGGAAGAAGTGATGTCCCGCATCCTCGAGGGCTGGGACCATAGCGACGGGATGTGCTCCTACAAGCTGAACCACGCGATCGGTGCGCACCTGGCCAAGCACTCGACCGAGCGTGGCATCCTGAAATCGGCCTACGAAAAGGGTGTTCCGGTATTTGTGCCTGCCTTTACCGATTCCGAACTGGGCCTTGACGTAGCCCTCAACAATCGCCTGCGTGAGTCCACGGGGCGGCACAAGATCCGCTTTGATCCCTTCGATGATCTGGAGCACTTTGCGGCCACCCTGCTACGGCAAACCCGGCTCGGCATCTTCACCATCGGCGGCGGGGTTCCGCGCAACTGGTCGCAGCAGTTCGGCCCTTTCATCGAGCTGCGCCACCGGCGCCTGGGAGAAAACGTGCCCTTGAAGCGCTATCACTATGGGGTGCGCATTTGTCCCGAGCCGGTGTACTGGGGAGGCCTGTCCGGAAGTCCATACAGCGAAGCCATCTCCTGGGGCAAGTTCGTGCCGCCGGCCGAAGGCGGCAGATTCGGAGAAGTTTTTGTGGATGCCACGGTAGGACTGCCGCTGATCGTCGGTGCGGTGTTTGAGCGTCTGCACCGGGACAAGGCCAGAGCGCCCAAGAAAACCAAGAGAGCGAAAGCCGCAAAGTAGCGCAGCTGTCCGGGCGGGCTTCTCAGACACCACCTGTCGGCCGAAGTGCCGCCAGCCAAAAGGCCCCTCCGACGGTCGGAGGGGCCTTGATATTCTCCCGGCACGGTTTTTGTCTTCAGTCGAAGATCAAAACCGCCGAGGCGATGACCGTCGTCCATAACCCGCGCTTGTCGCCCACGGCGGACTGGGTGACATTGGCGGTGCGCACGATCTTGTTCGAAATGCGGTAGATCTCTTTCTTCTCGTCCCAGGACCGGTCGGGATCGAACTCGACATTCAGCGTGGTCGCCAGCATCTCCGCCGCCAGTTCCTCGGCGTAGTCTCCAGCGGCATCCTCCGGCTCTCCGAAGGAATGGTGCTCGCTGAGATAGCCATAGGTATTGCGGTCGGCAGGAATGGCCACGCCAATACTAGCGGCCAGCAGGCGATGCGGCTCATGGGTGGAATTCTCGGCCACCACCGCGAAGACCACCTCCCCAGGGCTGAGAAATTTCAATCCCTGGGAGCGCGCGGTCAGTTTGCATTGCGGCGGAAAAATGGATGACACACGGACCAGATTTTGCGCTGCAATGCCGGCGTCTCGCAACGCCAACTCAAAAGAGGTGAGGCGTTCTTTGTGTTTGCCCACTCCCTTGGTGAAAAAGATCCGCTTCGGGACCATGTCCTTGGACAATTCCTTTATCCTCCGCTCGCACCAGGATCAAATCGCAAATCTAACATAGCGAATCGTGAAGCGAATATGAAAAGTGGATCTTTAGACGAAAAGGAGGTGCAGAGTTGGATTCGGTCTCCACCTCTGCACCCGCCAGATTCGAAGGAAGTCATCCCTGCCCGGCCCTACTTTCCGGCCGTCACCGACTTGACCGCGATGGTGTCGCCGTCCACGGTTCCGACAACCTTGGCTTGCTGCCCGGCCAACTGGTCGAGTTCGGACAGGGTGGCTTTGTCACTGGCATCGAGCGTATAGACCTTGTCCCCGACCACCAGGGCGTACTTCGAGCCCTTCCCCACACAAGCCCGCGTGCAGTCCGCGGCGCTTCCCTCCATCATGTGCTTGGCGCCGCACATCGAGTCGCTGACTTCGCCGGTAAAGGTTTGGGTCTTGTCGGCGGCAACGGCCGGCAGAGCAGCGACCAGGCCCCCCAAGAGCAGGGCGGCGATCGAAACTCGGAATGTCTGCCAACGGAATCTCATAAATAGTCCTCTCCTTGGAATGATTCTGACTGCCTTCGCTCGTTGGATGCTCTACGGGCGAAAAAGTTAGGTCCGATCCGCGATTCTTTCCGGGAGGGCTGCCGAAGCCTCCCAGGCTACAGGGTCGCTTTGCGTTCAAATTTGACGTTGACATCCACAGTTTTGTCGGCCGCTTCGGGCATTTCGTGGATGCTGATATTCCATTCCCCGTCGACCAGCACCGTCTTTAACACCTCCTTCACAAAGCGCCGGGGATAGCTCGAGTCATAGGAATCGTTTTTGGCCAAGGTCCATTTGGCCGTCACCCGGACCGTCTCGTGAGGATCCAGACCCTGAATCTCGAGGTCCCCCATGTGAAACAGGTCTCCATCTTCGACCCGAATCTGGTAGTGGACCATCGAATGGGCATCGTCCAGGGTCGGCACCACCTGAACCGCGGCGGCCATATAGCCGAGGGTTCCGTAGAGTTTTTTCATGGCTTCGACGTCGCTCGCCAGCTCGACCGCGTCCGCCGGCTGTCCGGGTTTTTGGTGGATCAGTTCCCGCAGCTTGTCCGCCGGGAGAACCTTCGAGCCGGTCACTTGGATTTCCGCCACCTGATAGCGCGGTCCCGGATCCACCGTGAAGGCAATGTCCACATCCGTTTCCTGCGGGCTTTCGTCGACTACCTTGGCGGAGCCATCGGAGAAGCTAGCTTTCAGATAGCCCCGCGCCCAATAGATGGGAAGGAAGTCCTTGTCCTCTTGCATGCGGAGCAGGGAACGCAGGTAATCCTGGCCTTCGAGCTTCGCCCCCGCGGCTTCGAGCAGGGGCATCTCGGCTGAGCCGGCGCCGGTGAACTCCGTCTTGCGAATGCGGATGGTCACGCCGGAGACGCTGTAGACGATGGCGTCGATCCGATCGTTCTCTCCGGCTCGCAGATAGTCCGCCCGGCCCTGCACGTTGTTCTCGTCCAAGAGCGTCTGCAGAGCATCCGACACCTGATCCGGCAGCTTACCCTGGAGTGGCAATTGACCGAGGAACAAGGGCACGCGGGAACGCAGCTTGTCCATGAGCTCCTGCTCGGAAAACCAGACGATATTCTCGAAGCGGGCGGGAACGAAATGGTCGCTATCAACCACTTCGAGCACGAGCTTGGCGCCTTCGGGAGAGTACTGGTAGCTGTAGTTCACGCTGGTGAAGGCTCCGGTTTCGGCCAGGCGCGCGCTCGCTACCTTGAAGTCGTTTTCACTCACCGCCTCCCCGGTCCGCAAACCGCCGGCCGCCACCACCGCTTCCGCCCGGTAGCGCTTGCTGCCGGTCACTTTGACCGAGACCAGGGTGAAGGCCGAATGCGAAGCCCGTGCGGGGGGTTGCCGGGGCGTAGTCTGGGCGGGAACTGGTGCCGCCAGCAGCAACAGCCAGGTGGGGGACGATAGCCAGAGAAGGGGATGGATTCCGATCGTCACGGTCAGAATTCTACTGCATACGACAGAGCAGCCGAGCGGTTCCCGGGGCCAGCGGAATGGCTTCACCGTTTGCCAACGGCGGCGTCGGCAGTCTTGATCTTCACCGCAATATCAATAAAAGCCAAGGCCGCGCGGCTGAGCGCCTTATCCTTGCGGAAGACCAAGGCTAGGTCGCGGCGGACCTGGGCATCGGCCAAGGGAATCAGAGACAGCACGCCGGCCCGGACATCCTCTTGCACATGCGAGCGGGCGATGAACCCCACTCCCACATCGGCCGCCACGAAGCGCTTGAGCAGCTCACTCGAATCGAGTTCCATGGCGTAACGAGGCTTGATTTTCCCCTCATGGAAAAGCGCCTCAAGGCCGTCCCGGGTATGGCCGGTCTTGGGCACGACCAAGGGGAACTTGGCCACTTCGGCGACCGAGGCCGACTTCATTTTGGCCAGGGGGTGATGAGGGGGCGCAATGATGACCAGTTCGTCGCGGTGAATCAGCACCACCGTGAGCCGGGCATCGTTCACCGGCAGGGAAATGACTCCGAAGTCCACCGAGTTGTCGATGATGGAATCCATAATGCGGCCGTAGTGCGAACGCTGGATGTTCACCGCCACATCCGGATATTGTCTTTTGAACTCGGCAAAAACCTCAGGAAGAATGTGCAGGCAGGTGCCTTCGTTGGCGCCCACAATGATCTCGCCTCGCGGCACCCGCTCGGTCTCGGCAATCGCCAGCAGCACCGCCTTACGGGCCTCGAGCGTATCTTCGGCATATCTCTGAAACAGCTTGCCGGAGGCGGTAATCGAGACTTTTCCACCGGAGCGGTCCAGCAGCTTGGCGCCGACCTCTTCCTCGAGCAGCCGGATCTGCGATGAAATCGCCGGCTGCGTCCGGAAGCGTTTCTCCGCCGCGCGGGAGAAGCTGCTGAGCCGCGCGACTTCGAGGAAGGTTTCTAGCTGGTCAAAATCCATAGTCGGTGGTAGATCATTGGCCCGGGATGGCTTGCGGGGGCGTCGACTCCTGTCCGTAGGCGGAAACCGTGCGTAAGGCGAAATCAGTTGCCCGGCAAGGCGCCGTTTTCATTCTGCCCGACGCTTCTGCGCCCGCCAGGCCGCTCCGGCGAAGTATCGCGCTCGCAATAACTCTCGCTTATTGCCCCGATAAAAACAATCGATTTCCGCGCACCCACGGAAACTTCTACACTGCCATTCGGCCGCTTATCGACGCGATAGATTGTAACAGGCAAATAAGTTTCCCTGACCATCCCCACATTAGTTTTCTGGTGTTTACGACCCTGGCAGGGATGCGGTATAACGTCTTCGCCCGGGTAGAGCCCGGCAGCAAAGGAGCAATCCATGGCTGATCCGAAAGGTGTCCTGGAGTTCGCGAAAAAGAACGGAGTCAAGATGCTTGACCTCCGATTTACCGACTTGCCTGGCCTTTGGCAACACGTTTCTTATCCCATCGACCAGTTGACTGAATCCTCCTTCGAAGAGGGCTTCGGTATGGACGGCTCGTCCATTCGGGGCTGGGCGGCCATCAACGAAAGCGATATGCTGTTGATCCCCGATCCCAACACGCACCTGCTTGACCCTTTCACCGAAGCGCCCACCCTGGTGATGGTCTGCGACGTGATCGATCCGGTCACCAAGCAACGTTACGATCGCGATCCGCGCTACATTGCCAAGAAAGCCGAAATGTACCTCAGCTCGACGGGTGTGGCCGATACCGCCTACTTCGGAGCGGAGGCGGAATTTTTCATCTTTGACAATATCCGTTTTGATCAGCGGGAGCAGCACGGTTTCTACTTCATTGACGCCGAGGAGGGCCGCTGGAACTCGGGTCGTGAGGCCAACAATCTGGGATATCGTCCGCGTTATAAAGAAGGTTATTTTCCCGTGCCTCCCACCGACCACTACCAGGACCTGCGCAGTGAGATGGTCATGACCATGCAGAACTGCGGCATGGAAGTGGAGTGTCATCACCACGAAGTGGCCACCGGCGGCCAGACCGAAATTGATCTCAAGTTCGATTCCCTGGTCCGCTCCGCGGACAAGATGCTGCTCTACAAATACATCACGAAAAACGTCGCCAACCAGTACGGCAAGACGGTGACCTTCATGCCCAAGCCGATTTTCGGCGACAACGGCAGCGGCATGCACACCCACCAGTCGCTGTGGAAGGCGGGAAAGCCGCTTTTCGCGGGCGATGGCTATGCCGGAATGTCTCAGATGGCGCTGTGGTACATCGGCGGACTGATCAAGCACGGGCCAGCCTTAGCGGCCATCATCGCGCCCACGACAAACTCTTACAAGCGGCTAGTGCCGGGCTTCGAAGCTCCGGTGAACCTGGCTTACTCACGGCGCAACCGCTCCGCAGCCTGCCGTATTCCCATGTATTCCGCCTCGCCCAAGGCGAAGCGGGTCGAGTTCCGCCCGCCGGACCCGAGTTGCAATCCATACATGGCGTTTGCCGCGATGATGATGGCTGGACTCGACGGCATCGAGAACAAGATCGATCCCGGCCAACCGCTCGACAAGGACATCTACGATCTCGGTCCGGAGGAACTAGCCAAAGTTCCATCCATGCCCGGTTCGCTCGAAGATGCCCTCGACCACCTCGAAAAAGATCACGCCTTCCTGCTCAAAGGTGATGTCTTCACCGAGGAATTGCTCAGCACCTACATCGATTACAAGCGGGTGAAGGAAGTGGATGCAGTTCGCCTGCGCCCTCATCCCTATGAGTTCGCGCTGTACTACGACATTTAGGGATAAATCGGCGTAAGCAGATGGTATTTCGTGTCTGGGAGCGGATCGGAGGCGATCAACCCGGCGATAAGTTCGCTCGAAGGGGTCTTGCTTAGGTCGTTTGCCGCGAGGTGGCTGCTAAATCAATACAGTCCGCCCGCAAGCAAGCGTGCCCGATGGTTTCGAAACTCTTGCCCGGCGTGCTTTCCGCGCCGCGCGTCGGCTGGAGGCCTGGTTCGCCGCCAGGCTTTTCTCGGGCGAAGAATCTGCTGGAACCTGAACCGGCAATCCCTCATTATTATTTACTGTGCCTCAGCCAGGAGCGTGGCCGCGAAATCGGCCAGTTCCAGCTCAAACGCCCGTTCCTCCAAGACTGACTGCGTACTGGGGGGTAGCTCCTGCCACTGATATTTCGGCAGTCCGGCCGACAAGCTCATGTTGTATTCCCGGAGCGCGATTTGTAGGTAGTAGTTCATCGTTCGACCGCCACTACTGCGCGGGCTCGGCAAAGCCCTTTTGGTACCACAATTTACCGCACTTTGTCGATGCTTTGGGCATTGGCCGCTCTGATTTTGATGCAGCGGACAACTGCGCAGTTGCAATATCGCTTCTGCCGGGCCCGGGTCCTGGCCGGGGGCCCCTTCTGGGGTGGCTGGAGCTGGGATTCGGCCAGACGCGGCCGGTCAAGGCTGCGAGCGTCTGACGCCAAACTGCGGCAAAGCTCCGGAGCCGGTGCGAGGGCCAGGCCGGAAGCGCCTGGTTCAGACCCGAAACGCCTGCTCCTATTCCAGATTACGAAGGGGAATGTTCTTCTGAGGGTCCCCACAGTCGGCTGCGGCCGATATGATGGAGTGATGCCGAGAGCAACATCGTCCGAGCCGAAATCGCCAACTCATGTCGCCGTTTCGCCTCGTCTCGCGAAAGCGATCACCGAGTTGCAGAGAGTGCAGAAAGTGCTTCTCCGGGGCGAGGATTTGGATCCCCACATCCTGGCCGATTTCCGCGAGGCCCTCAATCGAGTTCGTAACGCTGCGTGGTCGGCACAACAATATCTGGCGTCGAAAGCCACAGACCAAGACTCAACCAGTGTGCTTGCCATCTTGGCCGGAGAACGGGTGCGTGCCGCTTACCAACTTTGCCAGACCATCCAGGAAGACTTGAAAAGCTCCGAGGTGAAGTTTCAGAAACGTCAGCTGATCCAGCTCCATCTCGCCGCCAAAGCCCTGGCCGAGCAGCTGGGTGAGGTGGTCGGCAAGTTGGAATCTGGCCGCTCGCATTCCAGCGCCGCCACTGGAACGCCGGGCACGCCTGCCGTTTAACCGCTATCCAATCAAGCAGTAGGGCATCCTGGCGCGAGTCTATTTTTCCTCTTGCGTGGTAGAAATTTTCAATCGCCACGCCGGCTGACGAAACCCAACAAAGTGGGCAAGCGGAATCGGGCCGTCTGCTCAGTTCCGTAGCGGTGTCACCAACCGATAATCACCGCAGCCACAGACATCGACAAACTTCAAATCCATATCCTTCTCGTATCCCGGGATCGACAGGTAGTGCCATAGCTCTGTGGGCTTTCCAAAATCGTCGGTCAGGTGGGAGGGCTGAATCTTGATCCAATCGGGCGGCCCATAAACAATGTAGGTTCGCCCGCGATCTGTCTCCGCTCGCTGTTATAGGGCTGAGCCTGCGCCAGGACAGAGAGTCCGACCAAGGCAGCCGACAAAAGACCACCAGATCCTTTGATCAAGGAAACCGCCATCGGCATAAGGAACGGGCCTCCCAAAGAGCGATTTCGATAGAAGCAGTTTACCCCGTCACAGGACAATGCCGGTCGCCCATCGAAACATGGCGTCAGCAAGTTTCGGGAACGGAAACGAAGTCCGTCCAAGTCTGGGGAGGCGACCGAAGGGCTCACGCTGCTGGCCGTGAGGGGAGGGCGCGCAGGCCTCCCGCGAGATCAAAGCCAGAACAGGGGGATCAATCCTAGCGCAGCCAGAGTCGCCAGCAGGGCCAGGCTCTCGGTCCCGGTTTTCCGGTCCGCGAAGCTGAACGAGTAAATTCCTTTGACCAGATTGTTGCTGGCCGCCGCGATCACCACCGCCCCCGCCGCCGCTTGCAGCGGAGCCAGCCTGCCTGCGGCTTGCGTCATTCCCATGATGAACGGATCTACGTCGGCAACTCCCATGATGGCGGCGAGCGTGTTGACGCCGGCTTTGCCCAGGTAAGTGACGGCAAGCTGCGTCGCCACCAACATCGCCAGGAACAAGAGAGCAAACAGAAACGCCGCCATGAGCTCGAGAGGATTCTTGGGCTCGAACTCCCGCTTAAAATCGGCAACTCTCAAATCCGGACGGCGCGACCAAAACCAGCCAGCGGCCATCGCCCCGAACCCGAGAAGGAGAAAGGCGGGGGCCAACAAAACCATCAAATGGCGATTGAAAAGCGCCAGCAGAGCGATCAAACGGAGATACATCATGCCCGACGCGATCAAGATGCCGCCCGCGAATAAATGGGGACGATCTTCACGAGCCGCTCGGCGCGACATCACGATGGTCGTGACGGTTGAGGAATAGGCTCCGCCCAGCAGGGCAGCCAGCACGACGCCGCCGTGGCCCTTGGTCAACTTCTGCAACACGTAACTGCCGTAGGAGATGGTGCTGACCGCAGCCACCACCAGCCAGGTCTTGAACGGATTGATATGAAACCGCCCGAAATCCTGGTTCGGCAGGATGGGCAGAATCACTGCGGTCAGCAGCAGAAACTTGGCGAAGGTGAGAATTTCCTGCGGCGCGGTACGGGTGGCCAGGGTTTCAAGGCCGGCCTTTAATTCGAGCAATAACAGGCTGGCCACGATCAGGGTCGTGGCAATCCAAAAATGCTGGTAAAAGATCAGGGCGCCGACCAGATAGGTGGCCAAGCCGGACATCTCCGAGGTGACTCCTGCACCTTCGAGACGCGACAGCTTGTGCCAATACGAAAGCAACAGAAACCCACCCACGACCAGAAAGCCGAGGACCACGGGGAGCAGTTGCGTACCGGACAGAAGCGCGATCGAGTATCCAATCAGTCCGATCAGGGGAAAGGTGCGTACTCCGCCAAACGAATAAGATCCCCCGACCGATTTGTGCTCTTCTCGATCCAGCCCGATCAGGAAGGACAAAAATAGTACCAGCAGAATCTTTACGCCTTCGAGCGGCAACCATTGGTAGAGTTCCATGAAGCTTGCGCACTAGCCTTGCGGAGTTAAACTACGGGGTCGGCCGAGGTTTGTAAAGCCGGAAGCTTGAATCCAGAAGCTCAATCGCTAGGAATCGAACCGCAGCCATCGAATCGAGAGGCTCCGAGTGGTACACTTTCTGCCCGCAACAAACGCGGGTAAGATTGGGGAACTCTGGGCGTTCGTGTAAGCTGCCAATCGCGATGTCGAGTTGTCCCGCAAGACCGACGACATCATTGGGACGACGGACCCAGATTGAATAGAGCTAGTGGAGGATCTTCCATGCGCGTGCTCGTGATCTCGCTTGTGCTGCTGGCCTGGGGGACGCTCCCGGGCATTGCCCAACAAGAGGCTTCGCCCTCTGAACCCGCCACCGCTGCCTGTTCGTTCGACGATGGCAAGGAGATGAGCGTTCGCTATAGCAAGGCGCCGGACCGGCGCGGGGAAGAGATGCACGACGGGAAACTCTGGGAGGCCGGCGGCTCTCCCATGCTTCTATTTACCCAGACCGGGCTTACGCTTGGCCACGCCGACCTTCCCGCCGGCGCCTACAGCATGTATGTCATTCCCAAGAGAAAATCCTGGACTCTGGTGGTCAGCAGCAACGTCAGTGGCGGTGGAAAATATGACGAGAAGCAAGACGTGGTGCGCGAATCGATGGAACTGGGCGAACTCTCCCACACCGCAGAAGCGCCTGAGGTGGCGTTCGGAAAGATCGGGCCCAAGCAGTGCAGCATGAACGTGTACTACGGAAAACAGGGCGCCTGGACAACCTTCGAGGAAAAGTGAGAACCGGCCCGCCGTTCCACCCCGCCGTCCATGCGTCGAGATCAAGCCGGAAATATATGATCTAGAGGGTTTTTGCCGTCTCGTGTGCGCAGGCAACTAGAACTGTTGCGCGTGCAACTAAGTATTTAGTTGATATCTTGGGTTAGTTTCTTGTAAAAAGGAAAAATAAGGGGAGGGAAGCGGGTTTGCCACGC
Organism: uncultured Acidobacteriaceae bacterium; assembly: GCA_963770245.1. GTDB lineage: Bacteria > Acidobacteriota > Terriglobia > Terriglobales > Acidobacteriaceae > PALSA-270. The sequence continues at coordinate 96,898 of CAVYOX010000001.1, forward strand.
AATCGATCTTTAACCCTGACAGAAGCCGAGCTTCGCCTGATGAATGTGCTCTGGCAGAAGGGCCGAGGAACGGTGCACGAAGTCCTCGAGGCTCTCACCGAGAGGCCGGCGCTCGCCTACAACTCCGTATTGACGACCATCCGGGTTCTTGAAAAGAAGGGCTACGTGAAGCACGTCAAGGACGGCCGGGCGCACGTTTACGTACCGCAGGTCAATCAGACCGATGCGACCCGCTTCGAAATACGTCACCTGTTGGGCCGTTTCTTCCGCAATTCCCATGAACTGCTAGTGCTGAATATTCTCGAAGATCAGACCATTGACGCGGACGAACTCAAGCGCCTCCGGCAGCTGCTCGAAGGGAGGCGGTGAGGATCGCATGCTCGCCATCCCCGATCTCGCTGTGATTGCCCGCATGTCGGCGGAGCGGATTGTGTACTGCCTGGTCGAGGGCACCCTGGTTGCCGCATTTGCCGGTTGCCTAGTGCCCGTCCTCCGCGGCCGCAATGCGGGCACGCGCTTCGCGGTTTGGTTTTCCGCCATGGTTGCCATTGCGGTGTTGCCCTTACCCGGCGTCTGGGGGTCGGGCGCCGGACCGGCCGTAAGCGGCGCACTAGCAGCGCGCTCGGCGATTACCCTGCCCAGTTCCTGGGCTGTCTATCTTTTTGTCGTATGGGCGACGGTGGCGGCTCTGGCACTGGCCCGCCTGGGAGCCGGCTTGCTCGAAGTCCGCGGGTTGCGCAAGAGCTGCGTAGAAATCGACCTTCGCCGCATGGACCCGGCGTTGCGCGAAACCCTCGGTCGTTACCAGGCCAGCCGTCCCATCGCGCTTTGCGTCTCCGAGCGAGTGCAAGCTCCGACCGCCATCGGGCTCAGGAAGCCGGCGGTGATCATGCCGGAATGGTTACTCGAAGAACTGACGCCGGCAGAACTGCACCAGGTTCTGGTGCACGAACTGGCGCATCTCGGTCGCTGGGACGATTGGACCAATCTGGCGCAAAAGATCGTGAAGGCGCTCCTGTTCTTCCATCCCGCGGTGTGGTGGATTGAGCAAAAGCTTTCTCTCGAGCGCGAAATGGCGTGCGATGACGCAGTGCTCGCGGAAACCAGAAGCCCGCGAGCCTATGCCGAGTGCCTGACCCATCTGGCCGAAAGGAGCTTCCTGCGCCGCAGCGCGGCGCTGGCGCAGGCCGCCGTGGGCCGGGTTCGCGAGACTTCGTTGCGAGTGGCGAAAATCTTGGACGTAAACCGTCCGCGAGCCACAACCCTGGTGTGGAAGCCCGCGGTGTCGCTCATCGCGATATTCGCGCTCGCGTGCCTGGCATCGCTGGAGCGCGCCCCCAGGCTCGTGGCCTTTGCGCCCCGCACAGCGCCTGCGTCGGCCGGTTCGGTTCTCCAGCCGTCTAGGGCGGGTATGGCGATTCCGGCCAAGTCATTTCCCGGAGTCGCTCCCGGCGCCCATGAGAGGCGGGAGCGTGTGATTTCGCAACCCGTCGTGCGCGCCAAGGCCTCGCCGCCAACTTTCCGTCGACTGCCCTCGGAATCAGAGAACGCCTTTTTCGCGGAGCAAGAAAACCTGGGCTTCGGCTTGATGGCGGCAACGCCCTTAACGACCGAAGTGCAGGACTCCGGTGCGGGACGTTGGGCGGCGAGCGAAGCGGTACTGGTTTTGGTCGTTGGCCGCCAATCTGCCTCGCCCGGTCCGTCCACCTATCAGATTTGCGTCTGGCACATCACCGTGCTCGCGCCAGCCGGCAATTCGAGCCCGAAGGAAATTTCCGGAAAGGTCATTTAAGCAGGCGACGAATAGAGAACAGACGAGCTATGTCTTTTTACAACTAAGGAATTAGTTTAATGTCTTCAAACAAACACTTGAAATGAGGATGGTGAGTATGAATTTACGATCATGGATCCAGCAACATTTCCTGAGCAAACTGACGCGACGTCTGATCCTGCCTTCCCTGGCACTAGCTCTGACGGCTGCGCTCGTAGCCTATGAGTGTGTCGGGCCAGTCGCCGCCAAAGCCGCGGCCGCCCCGGCCCCGCCTGACGCACCCTTGAGCGCCGACAGTGTGAGTCCCTTGCTCGAGCTCGACCGTGCCATGGAAGCCCTGGCGGCTCATGTCACTCCGGCGGTTGTGAACGTCACCGTAACCTCGCGCTCCAAACCCGACCCGGCGGCCGAACAGCTGCCCGAGGGCGGGCAGCAGTTTGGTCCGTTCGGCCGTTTTTTTGGCAATCCGTTTTCTGGCAATCCGATGCAGCCGCAGCAGCCTGAAATCGAGCACGGTCTGGGCAGCGGCGTCGTAATCTCCCCCGACGGATATATTGTTACCAACAGCCATGTGGTCGACGGTGCCCAGGACATTCGGGTCACGACCAGCGATCGTCGAATCCTAAAAGCCAAGCTGATTGGATCCGACGCTCTGACCGATCTGGCGGTCATCAAAGTGGATAGCGCGAACCTACCGAGCGTTCCCTGGGGCGATTCGAGCGACGTGCGGCCCGGAGAAACCGTGCTGGCGTTCGGGAATCCGTTTGGCTTCCGTTTTACCGTGACCCGCGGCATTGTGAGCGCCGTGAATCGGCCCAATCCAGACTCGAGCGATCGGCGCAAACCAGGTGAGTTCATCCAGACCGACGCCGCCATTAACCCGGGCAATTCCGGCGGACCGTTGGTGGATGCCCGCGGGCAAGTCATCGGAATCAACACCTTTCTGGTTTCACCCTCGGGCAGCTTCTCGGGAATGGGATTTGCGATTCCGGTGAAAATCGCAAAGCCCACGGTCGAGAACCTCATTCGCTATGGCAAAGTGAATCACGGCTACATCGGAATCGGAATCAACGACGTGACGCCCGAGAATTCGAGCTTCTTCCACCTGACCAATAACAGCGGGGCGGTGGTGAGCCAGGTCGAGCCGGATTCTCCCGGAGCCAAGGCGGGCTTGCGGATCGGCGATGTGATCACTGAAATCGATCGCCAGAAAGTCAACGACGCAGGCGAGCTCCAGGTCGCAGTCGGAGAGAAACCGCCGGGAACAAAAATCGTCCTCGGCGTGCTGCGGGACGGGAAAGAAACGTCGGTCTCGGTCACGCTCGAAGACATGAATCATACGAGTGAGGCGAGCGCCACCGCCGGCGAAAATCATGGCAAGGCGCGCTGGGGCCTCGGTCTCGAGGATCTGACTCCCGATCTTCGCCAGCAGCTCCAAGCCCCGACCGAGATTCATGGGGCACTCATCGAGAATATCCAGCCGGGAAGTTCCGCCGATAACGCGGGACTCGCGCGCGGGGATGTCATTCTCGAAGTCAATCGGCACTCGGTAAGATCCGCGGCCGACGTACAGCAGGCGTTGCAGGATGTACCCAAAGGGCACGATGCTCTCGTGCTCGTTTGGTCGAGCGGAGGAAATAGTTTCCGCGTCCTGCATTCCCCAGAAGGCGCTTCCTAGCGCTGCCCGCCGCACCCTGAAATCTCTCGGAGGCCAGGGTGCGGCGCGTTTTTTTTCCCGTTGCTTGCGGCTGGGTCCCTGCCCCTGGTTGCTTACGATCGTTGGCCACGGTTCGAGATCCGGATGGGATTGCTTGCCACCTGCCGTCTCGAGCCTACGGAGTGATTACTCGCCCGGCGAGCGAGACGACTTGACCGCGGCCCCACAAGACGGCAGACTAGCAGCGTGAGGTCGAAACCTGGCGCAATCAAAGTGCTGATTCTCCTAGTCGGCGTGCTCGCAGTATTTTTGTTCCCCGCGAGTTTGCTGCCAGGCCCATTTTCCGCCCGATGCGGCCCGGCCACTGCCCTGCGCGCCAACCGAGCCGCGAAGTTGATTCATCTCGGTATGGTCCGGTGCTGGCTCGAGGTTTTCACTTTCTCGGCGACTGGGGCCGATCTTTCATTCTGGAACCGAAGACTCCGTATCCGGTCGTCGCACCCAGACGATCTCTCGGCAATCGGCTGCCCTCTTCGCTGCTGATGACTCCTCCGCCGCAAGATCCTGGGAAAGCTGAATATCCGGCCCTGGTTCATTTGAAGCTGGTTCATCTGAAGCCGCTTTAGGGCTGCCGTCGTCCGAGCCGCTCGGAATAGATCCGCAGACAGGATGCGAGAGAAACCGGAGGAGGCGGGATGCCAAACCGACAGAGGCCAGTCATTCCGCCAGGCGAGAAGCGAGGTCGGGAGATTCTGTGTCGCCGCTAAGTCGAGAGATACAACCAGGCGCAGAAGCGATTGCTGCCTCCGGCGGAGACCGGAGTCTTAAGTGGTACGCGACGCGAGAACCATTGATCCTGGTGGTGCTCTCGTTGCTGGCCGTTGTCTCTTTCTTGGCAGTGACAGGCCTGGCGGGGACCTACCATCGTCAGCAAGCTGCTCTCGGAGAACGTTGGTACCAGAGGGGCCAGGCCGATCTCGCAGCCGGCCACGCGGAGTCGGCGGTTACCGCGTTCCACTCCGCCCTGCGATATTCCCGGGACGATTTCGCCTATCAACTGGGTCTCGCTCAAGCACTGGCCGCTATGCACCGGCAGGGCGAAGCCCGCGCCTACCTGCTGAGCCTTTGGGAAAGGGAACCGGAAGATGGGACCGTGAGCCTCGAACTGGGCCGCATCTTTGCCGAGGAGGGAGCTCTCGAATCAGCTCTCCGTTACTACCACAACGCAATTTATGCAGCCTGGCCCGATCATCCCGACGACCGGCGGCGGGTGGCGCGACTGGAGCTCATCGATTTCCTGCTCCGGGAAAATGCCAAAACCCAGGCTCAGTCGGAACTGATCGCTCTGGCGGCCAATTTGCCGGAGAATTCGTCCCTGCACTTGAAAGCCGGCGGTCTGTTCATCGAGGTGCAAGATTATGAACATGCACTGCAGCAATATCGCCAGGCCCTGAAGATGGACAGCCGGAATCCCACCGCCCTCGCGGGCGCGGGTCGCGCCGCTTTTGAGCTCGGACGTTACCCCGAGGCCGAGCAATACCTGGGAGGGGCGGTAGCCGAGAATGCCACCGACCGCGAGAGCGCACAGTTGCGGCAAACGGCATCGCTGGTGCTGCAAATGGACCCCTTCCGTCGGCAAGTTTCGGCCGTGAAACGCACCCGAATGGTGACCGAAGCGTTTGCCATCGCCGGCGCGCGTCTGAAGTCCTGCTCGGTCGGGATTGAGCCTCGAACGCTTGCAGCAGTGGACCCGGAGGCCGCTGGCATGGCTGCGCTTGCATCGCGCTGGGATGCTCTCGAGCCGAGCATCAGCGTTCGAGGACTGACCGAGAGTCCAGATCTAGTCGAGGCCGCCATGGACTTGGTTTTCACCATCGAGCGCGAGACCCAGGAACGCGAGACCCAGGAACACGAGACCCAGGAACGTCAAAGCAACGAAGGAGCGGCTAGCGCCAACTGTGGACCTCCGACCGCGAAGGACCAGGCGTTGTTTCTCATTGCCAAGCTGCACGGAGGCAATTGAACGTGGAGGTTTCGGCCACGACGCCAGCTGATCAAACCCGCCAGGCGGACGGAGCACCGCCATCCCGCCGACCCGGTTCGTCTTCGCGGTGGCTGCTGCGCTCGATTTTCCGCGAAGAGCGCTTCTTCCTGGTGCTCTCGGTATTTATCGGCATTTTCTCAGGCCTTGCGGTCGTCTGCTTCCGCATTGCCATCGATTCGAGCCGCATCTATCTACTGGGCTCCGGGCCCTCCTCCAGCCTGCGGTTGATCCTCGCCCCCAGTCTCACTGGCCTGGCGATCGCGATCCTCGTCATTCATTTTTTCCCCCAGGCGCGGGGCAGCGGCGTGAACCAAACCAAAGCCGCGCTGTACATCTATAACGGCTATGTTCCTTTTCGCACCGCCATCGGGAAATTCATCACCGCCGCTCTGGCCATTGGGTCGGGACAATCCCTGGGACCGGAAGATCCCTCCCTGCAGATTGGAGCGGGTTTGGCTTCGGCTCTGGGGCGCCGTTTGCACCTGTCGCGTGACCGCATGCGGCTGATTGCCCCCGTGGGCGCGGCTGCGGGCCTCGCGGCGGCCTTCAATGCCCCGATTTCCGCGGTGCTGTTTGTCATCGAAGAAGTGATCGGCCGCTGGAGCGCGGGGATTCTCGGTTCGGTGGTGCTTTCCGCGGTGTCAAGCGTAGTGGTCATGCGATGGTTTCTGGGTTCGGAATCCCTGTTCCGGATTCCTCCCGTCGGACTGGTTCGGCCAGGCGAACTTTTGGCCTACGCGGTCCTCGGAGTAGCCGGGGGCTTGGCGTCGGTGATATTCGCGAGCGGCATCACCACGCTTCGTCCCCAATTGAAAGCCCTTCCGCGCTGGACCCAGTACCTCCAACCGGCGCTGGCCGGCCTGGTCATTGGACTCATCGGAGTCCTCGGAGCTCCCCAGGTGATGGGAGCGGGCTACGAGGTGATGGACCAGGCAATCCACGGCCAATTCACTTGGCAGTTCCTAGCCATTTTGGCCGGGCTGAAGATCATTGCCACGATTCTGTCATTCGTCAGCGGCACCCCCGGGGGCATGTTCGCTCCCACCCTGTTCATCGGCGCCATGCTGGGGGCCGCGGCGGGAGGCGTGGAACACCTCTTGTTCCCCCAGTTAACTGGATCGACCGGGACCTACGCCCTGGTGGGCATGGGCGTACTGTTCGCCGGGTTCCTGCGCGCCCCGATGACGTCGGTATTCATGGTGCTTGAAGTCAGCGGGAACTATTCGATTATTCTGCCGGTGCTCGTGGCCAACACCTTTGCCTATTTGATTGCCCGGGGACTGCAACCGGCTTCGATCTTCGACGTGCTGACCCGCCAGGACGGACTGTACTTGCCGTCCCTCGAAGAACTGCGGGAAGAACACATCTTGCGGGTAGAGGATGCCATGCAGGCGGTCCCGCTGCCCTTGTTGGTCGATGACGAACCGCTCGAGAAGGCGCTGCGGCAGGTGGAAGACTCAGCTGCCGAAAGTCTGCTGGTCCGGTTGAGTCCGTCTGGATGGAACAGCATTACCAAGCAGCAGATCAGGACCATGGTCAGCGAGGGCAAGGGCGCCCTCAGCCTGCGCTCGGTCCTGCCCATTCGCCAGCTTCCCCTTCTGCACCCCGATCATCCGCTCGCTATGGCGCTGCGCCATATGAAGGAGTGGCCGCTGGTGCCGGTGGTCAGCCGGGCGGATTTTGACAAACTGGAAGGAGTCATCTCGCAGGACAACGTGCTCGAGCGCTACCAGAGTTCCGAAAGCGAGACCAACGAGATCTCCTGAAATCGACCGAGCGGCGAAATCGGGAGATCGGCCCCGGGACCAGAGCGCAAAAAAGGCAGGACACGCATTCGGTCTGCGTGTCCTGCTGATGTTTCTAGGGCTGCGCCAAAAAATTGGGGTACCGGGCTGGTTACATCGGGCTCGCGACTTGCGCCTGGCCGGTTGAGCGCTGCATTTTCGGCGTCTTCACCGATTCCAGATCACGAACTGCATCGAATTCTTTGAAGCCCACCAACCCATCCGTAATCGCCTCCAGGCTGGCATTGGACTTCTGAAGCACCTCCAACAGGTACTTGCGAGCCACCGGCCGATCTGCAGGATGAACCAGTTTCCACCAGCGCTTCATGGATTCCTGGACATCCCCCTCGCTCTTGATGTCCTCGACCAGGGCATCAATGAGCTTGTAGACCTTGCTCTTAACAGCCTGATACGAAACTGAAACTTCTTGTCCCATAGGTGTGGCGCTCTCCATCGGGACTACTAGCAATATACTAGCCAAAAGTAAGTGTAATAGATGCAACACTTTAACAAGCTATTAATCCCACTTATCAGAGGAATAACCGATAGCCCATACGGATTTGCGTAGATAACCGCCCGAACGGTCGGTCGTGTTACAGAAACCGGGGCGTGGGATCGAAGGGGTAAGAAGGGGTTGCGGGCGCTATTGCTTGAGCAGTTTCTCGACCGAGGTGACCACGTTTTCCGATTCTGGGGTGACGTTCGGCTCGAAGCGCTCGACCACATTGCCATTGCGGTCGACCAGAAACTTGGTGAAGTTCCACTTGATGTCGCCGGTATGGGAGGGGTCGGCTTCTTTGGTGAGGTATTGGTAGAGCGGCGTCTGGTCGGCGCCCTTGACGGAGACCTTGCCGTAGATGGGGAAGGTCACATTGTACTTGGTGGAGCAAAAGGTCTTGATCTCCTGGTTCGTCCCCGGCTCCTGGCCGCCGAAGTTGTTAGCCGGGAATCCCAGGATGACAAATCCCTGGTCTTTGTACTTCTCGTACAAGGCCTCGAGTCCGGTGTATTGCGGCGTAAAGCCGCAGCGGCTGGCGACGTTGACCAGCAGAATGACTTTCCCTTTGAAGTTCGACAGGGGCATGGGCTGGCCATCGATCGAGGGCAGGGTGAATTCATAAATACCGGAACCGGCAAACATCGATGTCGTTGTCATGAGTACCAACCCCAAGAATAAAAACTGTCGAACGCCGGCACGCCACGCGGTTTTCATGTTGTCTCTCCCCCGGCTCGCCGAGCAGGCGAACGGTTTCGCTAGCATAGCGGAACCCCAGTACGGTAGCAAATGCCGAAGACCACGTGCCGAAGACCACCAGCTTGCGCGAAACCACTCGTGGCGGACTTGCCGGAGTACAATGTTGCCCCACTTTCAGTCGTGGGTCGGGACCAGAGGTCCCCGAGCACCGTCAGCATCTCGATTGGCCTGGCCGATCGTCGGGTCCAGAAGTTTTCCAAATACCACGAAAGGTCTTCCGGGAGGCCTCATGAAGCGGCTGTTATCGATTCCTGTTGGGCTGGTCGTAGTGGGTCTGATTTTATGTGGTGCGGCAGCAGCGCAGGAGCCTCTCCCGCAACCAACCGAGTCGTCCGACCGCATGTTCTTTCCCCGCGACACGCTTTATGGCTACGCGCAGTTTGACCTCGCCCCTCCCCACAACGAGATCGACCCCAACCTGTGTGCCGCCACGGCGGGAAATTTCGGAGGGGTGAACGCCCCTTGCAGTGAATTCGCCCGTTACATGCTCTCCGGTCTCCTCGAAGTCCGCCCTTTCGGACGAGGCCTTTTCCGGCGCTTTGAACTCTTTGGAGAACCCAGGTTCTTGTTCGGTAAGAATATCCCGCAGACGCTCTACACCTGGTCGTTCGACGCCATTGGGATCGAGCATTCCTGGGGCGCCGGAATTTATCTCGGCAAAGGCTTCGAGGTGCGAGTCACGCAGCACTTCTTGTTCGATCGCCTAGGGGCTCGCAGCTCGAATCTCGGGGCCGCCGATCTCGGTCCGAACGGTCCCTGGGGACGCTACAACACCATCGGAGTCCGAAAAACCTTCGGCACGCGAAGGTGGTAAAGCCCGGCCCACGTGGGACTGCGCCGCAGTGCTCGAGGCACGCGCCGCTCGAGCGCCCGCCGGCCGCCGCCGGCTCCCGCCGTGCTATGCTGAATTTTCGAGCCCAGTCCCTTGTCGACCACGAGACCGCCAAGCGAGCCCAGTCCGCCGCTTCGCCCGAGTCCAGCGGAACCGAGCGGCCCAGCCAGCTCCCAAGCATACGTCCCCTTCCAAGATCCGGAAAGCGCTCTACCCCTGCTGTCCCAAGTCAGCCGCAGGCTTTCGCCCGCTCTGGCTGCGTCCCTGCCGGCGCTGCTGGCCGAGTCGCCCGATCCCGACTCCGCGCTCATTCTCTTTGACCGTCTGACCAGTGAATCCGTCGAGACACTGCACTTGCTCAGCCAACACCACTCGCTCGCCCACTACGCCATCGTGGTGTTCGGACACAGTCGCTTCCTCGGGGAGACCCTGCTGCGCAACCCCGACGTTCTGCCAGCCTTCCTGCGCGAGCGGAATCTGGATCGAAGCTTCTCCCGCGAGGAGTTCCATGAAGCGCTCGCCCGCTTCCGCGCCCGTTCGTTCGAATCCGACATCTCCGTTCTCCTGGCCCGTTTCAAGCGCCGTGAATACCTCCGTATCATGCTGCGGGACGTGCTGAAAATCGCCCCCCTGGCCGAAACCACAGCCGAGATTTCCGCCCTTGCCGATGTCCTGATCGAACAGGCTTTGCGGGACGCCGACTCGCGTCTGCTGCGCCGTTTCGATCCGCCGCAGCACCCAGACGACGCCGGACGTTTGGTAGACACCCCGTTCGCCATTCTGTCCCTCGGAAAGCTGGGAGGCAACGAGCTCAATTACAGCTCGGACGTCGATCTGATGTTCATCTACGGAGACGGAGAAGCGCCCCCGAGAGCGCCCGTCTCGAACCGCGAGTATTTCATTCGCCTGGCGCAGCAGGTCACGGAAATCCTCTCCCGCCTGACCCCGGAAGGTCCGGTCTTTCGTATCGATCTGCGCCTGCGTCCGCAGGGCGGGGAAGGCGAACTGGCCATCAGCCTCTCGCAGGCCCTCGACTATTACGCCACCCAGGCGCACGACTGGGAGCGCCAGGCGCTCATCAAGGTGCGCTGCTCGGCCGGAGACGTGGCCCTAGGCCGGCGATTCACCCGCGCCGTCGAGCCCCATGTGTACACCGAACAGGTGAATTTTGCCGCCATCAAGACCGCGCTCCTGGCGCGCGAGAAAATGCACACGCGCCGCCGTCGGCTGCGCGGTCTCGAGCCGCCGGGGCCGAGCATCAACCTCAAGCTGGATCCCGGTGGCATCCGGGACATCGAGTTTCTGGTGCAGTGTCTACAGCGCGTCTACGGCGGCCAAGAGTCCTGGCTGCGCTCGGGCGGCACTTTGTTTTCCCTGCAAAAGCTGCACGACAAGGGTCACGTGAGCGGCAAGGAATTTCACCAGCTCAGCCGCGCCTACGAATTTCTGCGCCACGTGGAGCACCGCCTGCAACTTCGCCAGGGCCAGCAGACTCACCGCCTGCCCGCCACCGAATCCAGCCTGCGCATCCTGCAGCGCTCGATCGAGGGGTATGCTCCGGGGGAATACCGCAAGGGCGATCTGGTCACGATCGTCGCGCAGCGCATGGGCGCCGTGGCGGAAATCTACCGCCGCATCATCTATCAGCAGCAAGTGCAAAGCCGTCACGAAATACCGGATGCGCCCTTCGAATTGCGCGGCACCTTCGAGTCGGGGGCCGCGGACCAGTCATCTCAACAAATTCTCGAGCGCCTGGCCGCCGATTCCCCGGCTCTCGACCGCGTCGTCAACTCGCCCGACCTCAGCCCGCAGGCGCGTACCCGACTGTTCCGTTTTCTCTGGTCCGCCTTTGCCAGCTCCGAACGCTACGCCGCAGTGCTGCGCAATCCGGAGGCCGTCGCGCGCGCTGTCGTCCTGTTTGAAGCGAGCGATTATCTGAGCGACGTTTTGGTTCGACATCCGGAGGAAATTGCCACTCTGTCGGATCTGGCCGACACGTCGTCCCGGGCGGCCAGCGGCTATCTGTTCGAGAGTCCCTTCGGGCTAGGCCGCAGGGCCGGGGACCCGGTCTTTCGCTATCTGGCAGAAACCTCGGCTCCGTACAGCGAAAAACTTTCTCTGCTGCGCCAACACTATGGCCATCGCGTGTTCGCGGCCGGCGCTCGTGACATCACCGAATTGCGGGAGGTCTACACCTCTCTCGCTTCAACCACGGCCGCTGCAGAAGACGCGATCGAGGCCGCCTTCAACATCGCGGGCGCACCGGAAGGCCTGGCGGTAATGGCTGTAGGCCGCCTGGGCAGCACCGAATTCGATGTACTGTCGGACGTAGACATCCTGTTCGTCAGTGGAGAAGACGAGGATCGCCCGGCGCTCACCAAAGCAGCCGAGCAGATCATGCAGGCGCTGGCCGTCTACACCCGCGACGGAATGGTGTTTCCCGTGGATGCGCGCCTGCGACCCCGCGGCGGCGAAGGCGAATTGCTGGTCACCCCGACGCAGCTGGTCGACTATTTCACGCAAGAAGCGCAGCCCTGGGAGGCGCTCATGTATACCAAGCTGCGCTTCCTGGCGGGCTCGAGAACTCTCGGCGAAAGGGCCCTGGCGGCGGCCCAGGTTCTTTTCCACCGCTTCTCGACCGACGAGCCGCTGAAAAAGGCGATCCGCGACATGCGCGCCAAGCTCGACACCGTCGAGTCGCCGGAAAAGAGCTTCAAGACTTCGCCCGGCGCCATCTACGACATTGATTTCCTGACTGCTTTTCTGCTGGTGCGACATGGCGTCTCGGACAAAAGCGGGAGTCTGCGCGACCGCCTCTGGCGCTCGGTGGCCAGCGGAGGCCTAGAAAAATCGGACGCCGCGGTGCTCGACCACGCCGCCGAGTTGCTGCGCACGGTTGAGCACATCGTGCGCCTGGTCGTGGGTCGGGCCAGAAAATGGCTCCCGGCCACTGAGCACGCCAGCCAAGTCACCGAGAGGCTGGTTTCTGAGATCCTTCGCCGCGACTTCCCGCGCGGCCTTGAAAGCGAGCTGCTTGAAACCTGCCAGCGCACGCGAAAGATTTTCAATCGCCTGTGCTGAGATCCTGTTCGTACAGGTGCAAGGTCGTACAGGGCAGGACCAGCGCGCCCAGCGATCCCGAATGAATCAACGCGGATGCTTCGATTTCAGAGAGTAATTCCAAGCCACGCCGAATCCGGTCACCGCAATGTGCCCGATCGATAACCAGCGCTCCATCGAGTGATGTCCGGTGCGGTGCAACCAGTAAGAAAGGCCGACCGAAGTGGCCGCTCCCGCTGCCTCCACGCCGGCAAAGGCAGCCGAGTTGTTCACTACATCGGAGGCCAGCAGAATCTCGGTTCTGCCCCGAGCCTGAAAATTGCGGGTGGAGGCATAGTCGAGTCCGCGAAACGCCGCGACGCCAGAAAAAAGCAGGATATTGGTGCGGTCCCAGAAACGATGGGTCGGAAGCGCCGGCTCGGGCGATCGGACCGCTCCGGGCGAAGAGGGAAGCGCCTGCGGCGAGGCTGTCGCTGGCTTTGCTCCCTGGCTTTCCCCCTGCCCCAGAAGCGCCAGAGGCCATGCTGCCACGAACAGGGCCAGGGCCCAGCAAGCGATGCGCCGCTTGAAAAACATTTCTGTATTCTACCGATCAGCAACCGCCCGGTTGTCATCCAAACGTCATCTGGGGCGGCGCTCCCTTCCGTAATTTCCCGCCTGCTGCTGCCAGCCCTTATAATTGTGAGTTTCATCCATTCCTTACGGAGGAGTCTGAATGGCGGCTTCCTACAACGGTCTTCCGGTCCCCGCAGACGGTGCCCGGATCACCTACAGCAATGGACGTTACGGCGTGCCCGAAAATCCCCTGATCCCGTTCATCGAAGGCGACGGCACCGGCCGCGATATCTGGAAAGCCTCGGTGAGGGTTTTCGATCGGGCGGTCGAGAAGGCCTACCAGGGGAAACGCCGGGTGGTTTGGTATGAAGTGTTTGCCGGGGAGAAGGCAAGGGCCAAATTCGATAGCTGGCTCCCCGACCAGACCGTCGACGCCATCCGCGACCTGCGAGTCGCCATCAAGGGTCCGCTCACCACTCCGGTCGGGGGCGGCATCCGCTCGCTGAACGTCACCCTGCGCCAGGTGCTCGACCTCTATTCCTGCGTTCGCCCGGTGAAGTACTACCGGGGCACGCCTTCGCCGGTGAAGCACCCCGAGCGCATGGATATCGTCATTTACCGGGAGAACACCGAGGACGTCTACGCCGGCATTGAGTGGGAGCAGGGAACCCCGGAGGTCAAGAAACTCATCGAGTTCCTGAACAAGGACATGCTGAAGGGCGGAAAGAAACAGATTCGCCTCGATTCCGGGGTCGGCATCAAGCCGATCTCGATCACCGGCACCAAGCGCCTGGTCCGCATGGCGATTCAATTTGCCCTGGCAAGCGGCCGCAAGAGCGTGACTTTGGTGCACAAGGGCAACATCCAGAAATACACCGAAGGCGCATTTCGCCAGTGGGGATACGATCTGGCCACCGAGGAATTCCGCGACCGGGTGGTCACCGAGCGTGAGAGCTGGATCCTCGACAATCAGGATAAGAACCCGAACCTAACGGTCGAGCAAAATGCAGCCCTGATCGAACCCGGCCTGGAGTTCGCGACCGAGGAGTTCCGCCAGTCCATTTACAAAGAAGTGAAATCGGTCCTGGCGGCAATCGGGGCGACCCATGGCAAAGGCGTGTGGAAGAAGAAGTTGCTCATCAATGACCGCATCGCCGATTCCATCTTCCAGCAGGTGGTGACCCGCGCCGACGAATACACGGTGCTCGCTACCTCCAACCTGAACGGCGACTACATCTCCGATGCCTGCGCCGCGCAAGTGGGCGGCTTGGGCATCGCCCCTGGCGCCAATATCGGAGATGGTTACGCCATCTTCGAGGCCACGCACGGGACCGCCCCGAAATATGCCGACAAAGACGTCATCAATCCGGGTTCGGTGATTCTCTCGGGCGTGATGATGTTCCGCTTCCTGGGCTGGAACGAAGCGGCGGATCTCATTGAACGTGGTCTTGAGCGCACCATTGAACAGAAAAAAGTTACCTATGATTTCGAACGCCTGATGGAAGGCGCCACCAAAGTAAAGACGAGCGAGTTTGCTAATTTCATCATCGAGAACATGACAGCTCCGGTTCTGAGTGCAGTCTAGGGAGAGGTCTCGAGTACTCCTCCGTCGGTCATCTGGGTTTGCGTGGGACCGGCATCCCACCCGAGCAGAGGATGCCGAGGACCGAGGGTGTTCTGTCTGCCCCGGGGTTTTACCCGTGGCCAAGAGTTTTGTAATCGGAAGCGAAGCACGGCTGAAAGGACATCCATGCGCAAGAAAGTCACCATCGTGGGTTCAGGCAACGTAGGCGCCACCGCGGCTCACTGGATTGCCTCGAAAGAGCTAGCGGACGTCGTCCTCATCGACATCATCGAGGGTGTGCCGCAGGGCAAGGGTCTCGACCTGCTCGAAGCCATGCCCATCGAAAAGCGCGACGCCCAGATCAGGGGAACCAACGACTATCAAGACACGGCCCACTCCGACATCGTCGTCATCACCGCCGGCATTCCCCGCAAACCCGGCATGAGCCGCGACGATCTGCTGAACACCAACCACAAGATCATGAAGGATGTGGTCTCGAAGGCCGTCCAATATTCTCCCCAGTGCATCCTCATCATCGTCTCGAATCCCTTGGATGCCATGGCGCAGGCTGCCTTCAAGATGAGCGGTTTCCCGCGCGAGCGTGTCATTGGTATGGCCGGCGTGCTCGATTCCGCGCGCTTCCGCACCTTCATCGCCGAGGAACTCAAGGTCAGCGTCGAGAATGTGACCGCCTTCGTGCTCGGCGGCCACGGCGATACCATGGTCCCTCTGCCGCGTTACTCGACCGTCGCCGGCATCCCCATCACCGAACTGATGGATCGCTCGACGGTCGAACGGCTGGTGCAGCGAACCCGCGACGGCGGCGCCGAAATCGTAAAGTATCTCAAGACCGGCAGCGCCTACTACGCCCCCTCGGCCGCCGTTACCGAGATGGTCGAAGCCATCCTCAAGGATAAGAAGAAGATTCTTCCCTGCGCCGCGTATCTCGACGGTGAATACGGAATCAAGGGCCTTTATGTCGGGGTTCCGGTGAAACTCGGTGCGAAAGGCATCGAGCAGATCATCGAGATCAAGCTCACCCCCGAAGAGAAGACTGCGCTCGACAAAAGCGCCGCAGCGGTCAAGGAACTGGTGGCGGTCATCGGCGTGTAGTCCCCGGGCTGGGACATGGAGTGAGGCTGTGATCTCGAGCCTAGTCCTGGCTTCGCAAATCGAATCACGATGCGCCGAGGGACCTGGAAGTTACGACAACGCGGACACCAAGATGGAGTCGGCTCCCCCGAAATCCTCGCGGGAGGGTTTGGAACTAACCGACGTCATAGTTTTCAACGCCGCCGGGGCGAATCTGCCAGCCACACAATTGATTGCGATTGAGGCCCAGAATAGCGGCCCAATCCGTGCCCTACTGCAACTGTCTTTTGGTCGCGTCGGCCGGGTTGCTATGGGTTCCAGTGTCGTTGTTGGGCTTCGATTTCCGTTTCCTGCCGTGACCTATCTGTTGCCGGTACATGCGGTTGAGTTCTGGTTCTATCAACGGCACGCGCCACTTTCGCAGAGAAGTCCGTGCGTTCGAGCAGTGTTCCATCGAATTCTGCAGCTTCCGCTTCGGCTTTGGTGCTCAAGCTCTATACGATCTACTCTCCTCCGAACCATCCGGACGGGACAGTACCGTCTTCGACGTATTCACCACATTGTGGTACGTCGCCGTTGGAACCACAACCGTATCTCCGTCGTGCACCAGCCGTTCTTCTCGATGTGGAAGAACTGCTGTCAACTTCTTGTGCTCTTTCACGAGCACCCGAATGTGGGATCTTATCCAACATCCGCCAAAGAATGTTTCGCGCGAACGCAGCCATCGGCCGAGTGACAGACAACCGCAGATCGAGTCCGGATGCCCTAGTCTTTGTCTTTGGCTTTCTCCTCGGCCTTGGCTTGGCCTTTTGCTCCGCGAACTTCTGCAAGGAACGGCTGGGCTGCAGGCGGAACTGGCACTTGGCCCAACAGCAAAGCCCTAGTGGTGACGTCGCTTCCATACATCGCGCGCCGTGAGTCATCGTCTTGACGGAGCGATGCACCTTCCAAGGTGAGCCCAGCGAACGCACCCTTGGAACGAGAGTAGGTCAGGATCTCTGTATCCATCTTCCAATCCGTACCGGCCTCGGCATGTCGTCCAACTGGACCCGCTGCCGCTGAAGCATCCCCTCCGACTTGGAAATTGCTTGAGAGGAGCCTTTGCATCCCTTTGTCATTCTGGATAATCAATACCACGTCCACAGCTTCCACACCGATCTGCAACCCCCAGCTTCCACCTGAAATCGTGATAAACGCCGGCGCGCTCCAGCCCTCCGCTGTGCGGCAGGTGGCTACGCCTTTGCCTCCTTTGGCCCCGAAGACAAAGCCACCTTTGACCATGTGCGGTATAACGGCGACGCACTTCGCATGTTCCAACACTTCTTCGGGGATTCCCCTGTCAGGCATCCCCATAATTTCGTGCAGCACCGCCGTAGCACTGTCCAGCCGTTCGGTGGCATCTTCCCGCGCCGACCCTGCCCAGCACAGCGTGCTGAGACTCAATATCGCAAGTACCAACATTACTTTTTTCATGGGACAACCTCATTTCTGCCGCGACCCGGACGACCGGGCAAACCGTTCCTAGATCGGCCTGAGGCAGTCTGGGGTGGCGGGCAAACTATCCTTTTCAGACACCACATAGATTCGCTCGCTTGCTCGAGCAAAACTGTTCAAAATTGATCGTCTCGTAAGGCATCAAATAAACTCTTCTCCCTCGCATTTTCTTGATTTGGGAACCGTTCAGGCATGGCGGATTAGTGGTTTTCGGTTATTTACGCTGTCGAGGAAAGCGATAAAATAAAAACGGGGTTGCTTAGCCGAAGGAGGTGTGTATGTCTCCTGCTGGCCAACCCAACAGTTCTCCACGCAGAAGGAAGATCACCCGCCGCGCCCCAATTGACCCGACACTCCAAACGGAGCGTAATGCCCTGATTCCAAGTGAAGAGGCCAGGAAGAGGAGCGATTTCGATCCCCATGCATTCCTCGCCACGATCGGCGAGGGCCGGAAATTTGTGCTTTGTCCGAAGAAACAAATCATCTTCGCGCAAGGGAATATCGCTGATGCGGTGTTCTATATCCAGACGGGCAATGTAAAACTCACAGTAGTCTCGCAGACTGGCAAGGAAGCGACGATCGGCCTATTAGGTGAGGGAGATTTTTTCGGCGAAGGTTCGCTTGCGGGCCAGGCGGTCCGCATGGAGTCCGCAACTGCGATCACGGATTGCGCTGTTCTGCGAATTGACAAGAAAGCCATGATGGAAACGCTTCACCGCGAGCCCGAATTCTCCCACCTGTTCGTGGCCTATTTGTTGACAAGGAACATTCGTTACGAAGAAGATCTGGTGGATCAGCTTTTCAATTCGAGCGAAAAGAGGCTAGCCCGGATTCTTTTGCTGCTCGCTCATTTTGGCAAGGAAGGCAAACCCGAGCCTGTAGTTCCCAAGATCAGTCAGGAGATGCTGGCGGAAATGATCGGCACGACCCGCTCGCGGGTCAGTTTCTTCATGAACCGGTTCAGAAAATTCGGATTTATTCACTACAACGGCGGCCTGCAAGTCCATAGCTCGCTGCTTAGTGTCGTGCTGCACGACTAGATTCCCGAAAAAGCGGAACTCTACGCTTCTGCAGACTCAGTCACTCTCGGCTTCGCCATTTCCTCCATGACTTCGGCTAGCGTCGCTTTATTGGCACAAACTCTGTACTGCCGAGGCTGCGGGTGTCACCTCAGGGATGTCCGGTCTTGACTTGCCTGGTGGGCGCGCTTGTCTACGAGTCTGGAGAAGCTCGCCAGCCGTGCAGCGCCGGGAGAATTCTCACTGTCGCCAATTTCCTGCTACTCACGGCCGTCATCCTACCCATGCTGCCCCAACCTGGTAGTTCGAACCCCCAAGCAATCGCCGTACGCAGGTCAGAACAGTCCGGAACAAGATTCGCCGTGCACCGCATTCCTTAACCACGCCCCCCTGCTCCTAACGATTCTCTGGGGCGTCCACCCAAATAGTCGGGACGTTTGTCGGTGGTTCCTTTAACGCTCACTCTTGGGCACTCACTCCGTCTGCTGACTGCGAACCTAGTCATGCGCAACCATGGGCAGATCATCTTCTCCGACATCGCGGCGGAGATGAAGCCGTTGGTCGTGTCATCCATGTCGAGCGTCAGCCGGGCCTCCGTGTCATCCGCGATACGAAACGCTTCCTCTTTGAGCCGGCCCTCGACGAGCAACAAGCGGCAGCTAGACACACTTCCGCGTTTCCTATCGCCGCCGATTTTCTTAACTGCCTAGAAAAGCAAGATGCCTTGATTCACTACCGATAGACGAGGACGAATATGCCACGGTTCGAGATCAACCAGATCCGCCACATCTGTGCTTCTGTTCGGCTGGATGAGTCCACCGCCACGCAAATCAATCAGTATGCCGCTTTCATCCACGCATCCGCCGACGATGTCGTGGACCAGGCGCGCTGAACTCTGGGTTTTGGAAGGACGTGACTCTAGGAGTCTTTCAAGACGCCACAGGCGGAGCAGGTTGCTTCGACGTTGCGTGCCCGGAAAGGCCCAATCACCGGCGCGGCGGAGCAGCCTGCAAAGAAGCTTGTGCCCCGGGTGGAGTCCACGACCTCGATGCGGGCGGTGAAGGCGCGATCCAGCATTCAAATTTCATGGCGGAGCAGAATTTTGCCACGCCACCTATTTTTGCTGAATTGACTCCACGTACTTGGTGATCGCGTCCAACCTTACTTCTCCCCAGTCTTCGTCCGATTCGACCTCATGGAAGATTGGCCCCCATATAGGCATCTCTCGGTCGCCGTGGGCGAGCGGACCAGGTTCTTTTCCGTCGATGATTTCCTTTACGCGCCGGTACGGGAACTCTCCGCCATTTTTTTTCGAGATTAGAGTCAAGTCCGGAACCGTATGCTTTAGGGCAAGTGATGCTGGTCCATGCCCTCGTCCATCAGTTCCATGACACGCGGCGCAGTAGTACCGAAAAATCTTCGCTCCCTCGACCGGGATACGCGCAGGCGAGGGCGCTTCATTCTGCTTCTGAGCTGCCAGCAAGAGAACAGCCGATAGAAGAACCAGCCACAGAAGCAGCATCGTCCATCGTTCTTGCCTCTGCATAAGCACCCCGTTGCGCTGATTTTGACGATACTACCACGACCCGGCGCGAACGACTCCCTCCCTCGTTCGCACCGAGGGGGATAGGCCGGCGCGTTGAGACTCGCACACAGCTTGCCACCTGGGGAGGTGGTTTGAAGCTACACCAATGTCTTTGAGGCACGAACAGTACCTTAGCGACTGTGGTCGGGTAACGCGCACTTCAGAGGTGATTTCAGGAGAGCCCGATCGCGCCACTAGTACCGGCTTGCCGACCAGGCGCGCGATTTTGACGGCGCAATAGCGGTGGCGGAGAAAGCGGGACGTGTGAGTTTGCCAACGTCCGGTCCATCCTACCTACTGGATACAATCGCACTCTCATTTGGCGTGATTTCCGGCAGGCGTAGGAACGAACCATTGTGTCCGATGGAGGAAGTCTACAGCTCAGTGGCTCGTTGGCTCAGAAAGTAGTGCACGGCGGGCGTAATCACCAAAGACAGTACCATCGAAATCAAAATTCCTCCAATCACCGCAATCGCCAGCGGCTGCAGCATCTGCGATCCCGCCCCGAGCGCAAAGGCCAAGGGAAGCATTCCCGCAACCGCCGCCAGCGCCGTCATCACAATCGGACGCAACCTACGGCTGCTGGCCTCGAGCATCGCCTGTTCCGCCGACAGTCCCAGCCCGCGGAATTTCTGATCCGCATCGAGCAACAGGATTCCATTTTTGGCCACAATCCCAATCACCATAATCATTCCCATGAACGACGACACATTGAATGTCGTCCGCGTGATCAGCAAGGCGATGAACACACCGGAAGTCGAGAGCAAGGCCGAAGCCAGAATCGCCACCGGCGCGGCAAACGATCCAAATTCAAAGAGCAGCACGATGAACACCAGCAGAACCGCGAGAGCCAGTACCAGCACCAGATCATGAAATGATTTTTGCTGTTCCTGGTAAGTTCCACCGTATTCCACCCGAATGCTCGAAGGCAGAGGAAGCTGACCCACTGCCCTCATGACGTCCGCCATCCCGCTGCCCAGGTTGGTCCCTTCGAGGCGAGCCGTCACCGCTACATCGCGCTGCAGATTCTCGCGGAGGATTTCGGTTTGCCCCGGCACTTCGGTGACGGTGGCCAGCGCGCCGAGCGTCGCCGTCTTGCCCGTGCTGCTCGTCAGCAGCGTGTCACGCATGGCCTCGAGCGAAGTCCGGTCAGCAGCCGGAAAACGCACCCGCAGCGTGTAGGCCCGGTCCCTGGTCACCACTGGGGCGGCTGCCGGTTCGCCCTCCAAGACCGCGGCTGCGTCGGTTGCGACTTCTTCGGGTGTAAAGCCCGCCCGCGCCGCCACCCCTGGATTCACCTGAAATACGACAGCCGGTCCGCTGATGGTGTTGTCGATGCCGTTCAGAACGTCGACCACGCCCGGAATTTTGTGAATCGCGTCCGCCACTTTCGGAGCCCATTCGGCCAGTAAAGCGGCATCCGGGGAAAACAGCTTGATTTGGATCGGTTCCGGTACGCTGGTCAGATCTCCGATCATGTCCTGCAACACCTGGGTGAACTCAACATCGAGTGCCGGCTCTTGTTGTTCGATCTTCTCCCGCGCCTCCGCCATCACGTCGTCAATCGCACGGCTGCGCTTGGTTTTCAGCTTCACCGAAATATCCCCCGTGTTCGCCTCGGTCACGGCGGCCAGACCCAGCTGCAAACCGGTCCTCCGGGAAGTGCTTTCCACTTCCGGAATGTCGCGCAGAATTTGCTCCACGTGGCGGATGACGCGATTGGTCTCCTCTAGAGAACTACCCGCCGGCATGATGTAGTCGAGGATGAAGCCACCCTCATCCATCTCGGGCAACAAGTCGGAGCCCGAAAATCGGTAACATAGGTACGAGGCGACCACCAGAAGCAGGCTGAAAAGCACCAGCCACCGGGGTCGTGCGAGCGCTCGCCGCAACCAGAGCTGGTGAAAGTTCACCACGCGACGAAAGAATGGGCCGAGGCTGCGCGTCTCGACTGCAAGAAGATGCGAAACCGACTCCTCATCCGGCTCCAGCGCTGTTTCCGCCGCCGCTCGCCTTCCGATGAGGTACTGGCTCAGACTCGGCGTCCAGGTCAGGGCCAGACCGAGCGAGGTCAAAAGCGACACCGCCATGGTGACGGCCAAAGCCCGAAAAAACGTCCCGGTCACTCCCGTGATCGAAATCAGGGGTAGAAACACCACGATTGGTGTAATGGTCGATCCCACGAGCGGGATCGTGATCTCCCGCAGCGCGCTATGAATCGCCTGCAGGTGCCCCTGCCCGGCATCGCGATGCAGCACGATGTTCTCGACCACCACGATGGCGTCATCAATCACCAGCCCGACCGCCGCGGCCAGCCCGCCGAGGGTCATCAGGTTGAAGCTTTGGTGGAGAAGCTTCAGCACCACAAAGGTCACCAGAATCGTGACCGGAATCACCAGGCCGGCCACGATTGACGTTCCCCAATCGTGCAGGAAAACCACCAGGATGATCGAAGCCAGAATCAGCCCGATCAGAATCGCATCCCGCACACTCTTGATGGACTCGCCCACGATGATCGACTGATCGTAGAAAGGCTGAAGCTCGGTGCCCGGGGGAAGCGTCTTGCGGATCTCGTCCACTTCTTGGTGGACTCCGTCCGCGACTTCGACGGTGTTACTCTCCGGCTGGCGGTTGATATTGAGCAGAACCGCATCCTGACCGTTCGCGGTGACAATGGTGTATACCGGTTTCACTCCCGGCGTGACCGTTCCAATGTCCCCGATGCGAACCGGCACTCCCGCCGGCGTCGTCTTTACGACGATGTCAGCAATCTGCCGCGGAGTTTGCACCTGCCCGCTGATCAACCCCAGCTCCAGCTGGTGATTGCGCTCGAGCAAGCCCGGTGAATCGATCAGGTTGGTGTGGCCGAGCGCATCGAGAACTTCCGGAACGGTGACTCCGGCGGTCAGCAGCTTGGCGGGATCAGGAATGACGTGAAACTCCGGTTCCTGTCCGCCTTGCACCACCACCGTGGAGACGCCGCTGACCCGATTCAACCGCGGCTTGATTTCATAGGTCGCCATCTCCCACAACTCGGCCTGCGGAACGTTTTTCGAGGTGAGGCTATATCCGATGATGGGAAAACTGGCGAAGGTCATGCGGTTCGCGACTACGGTCGCAGTCGGCGGCAACTCCGGCTGCACCCGCGAAATCGCCGCATTCACGTACTGCAGGGTCTGAAACATATCGACGTTCCAACCGAAGAATAGATCGACCTCCGCCGAGCCGCGGCTGGTAATCGAGCGCACCGACTGCAGCCCCGGAACACTGTTCACGGCTTCTTCAATGGGACGCGTGATGGTTACCATCATCTGGTCAATGGGCATCACGCCGTTGTCGACGGCTACCAGCACGCGCGGAAAGTTGGTTTCCGGAAAAACTGCAACGGGAATGGTGAAGGCGAGGTAGCCGCCGAGCAGGGCGACCGTCAGGATCAGAAAGATCACCGGCTTGGAGTGCCGCGCAAACCAGTAGGACTGCTCCATCGGACTTTCCAATCCAAACTCCTTGTGGTCGATGCCACCGCGAGAACTGAGAACGCAAACGGCAAACGGGGAACTAGGAACTGGGAGCGACGAACTGCAAGGTCCGATCGATCCGCGCGCTCGGCGTTCTGGCCCTGCGCCACCATCCGCTGAAAATCGGGGCGCCGTCGGTCCTCACTGCTTGTCCGGGCTCGCGGGCGCCTTCTCGGCAGTGATCTTGGTGTTGTCGGGCAGTCCATAGGCTCCCGCCCCCACCACGCGCTCGCCGACCTTGAGGCCTTCGACGATCTGCACCTGCTCGCCCTGCCGAATTCCCGCCCGCACGGTTGTCTGGTGGGCGCGACCGTCGGCGCCCGCCACCATCACGGTGGTGCTCCCATCCTGCGCGGTCAGCAGGCTGGCCACCGGGATCACCACGGCATCCGGAACTGTCTGGGCGATCATCGAAAGCTGCCCGCTGGTCCCCGGCTTCAATTGTCCGTTGGGATTTTTGAGCTCGACCCACACTTCGACGGTGGTGCTATTGGGATCAAGCGCCGGACTCACCATGGTCACTTGGCCCTGGATCGGCTGATCGTCGCCCGGCACCGTGAGGCTCGCTCCGTCTCCGATTTTGAGCAAGGCCGCGTCGGGCTGCGGAATATGAGCGCGGGCCACCACCCGGGAAATGTCCATCACGGTAATGAGGGCCGTGCCCGCCGCCGCCATTTCACCCGGGTAGAGCGGCCGATCCGTGACCACCCCGTCCATCGGACTGCGAATCTCGGAATATTCCAACTGCGCGGCCGCTCCTAGGTACTTCCCCTTGGCCGATTCCAGTTGCCCGGCTGCGGCTCGCAGTTCCTGTTGCTTCCCCCTGGCCAGCAGCGCATCGAGATGCTTCTGCGCAATCTCGTGCTGGTTGCGGGCGTTGGTGAGGTCCACTCCCGCCTGATCGAGATCCTTGCGAGGCATGGCTCCCTGCTGGTAAAGCTCTTGCCGGCTGTTGTAGATCTTTTGCTGCGCCTCCAAAAGCTGCCGGGCCGCCTGGGCGTCCAAGGTTGCTTTCTGGATCTCTTCCGGAAGTCCGGTCGTCGTCGTGGTTTCGTAAACTGCCTGGGCCTGATCGTAGGAGCCTTTCGAATCCTCCTCCGCCGCCGCCAGGTCGCGATTCTCGAGCACCGCCAGCAATTCTCCGCGATGCACCCGGCTCCCGCGCTTCACATAAAACTTCTTGACCGGCGCGCTCACTTTGGGTGTCAAGGCCGCCTGCTGCAAAGGGTAGAGCACTGCCTCCGCCGTGATGAGCCGTTGAATGGAAGTTCTCTTCACGGAAACTACTTCGACCGGCACAGCCGCTTCCTTTTCGCCTGACTCGCTCGAGCAACCTGCGAGCAGAAGCGCCAGAGTCCCGGCGACCGCGGCGGCCGATAGGCGCCGCCGCCCGACCGCTGGCGGCCAAGTGGGCAGCCGGGCTGCCGATCGGCCTCGGACTATAGTTGAGGGATGCATGCGCCTAGAGATTCCCCGTCAAGGTCTCAAGATTAGCCATCGCCACCCGAAACCGAACCTGGCCGTCATCGTAGGCGTTGCGCGCCCCAGTCAACGTGTTTTGGGCGTCCACCACTTCGAGCACTGTGCCTTCCCCCCCTTGATAGCGCAGAGTAGTCAAACGCAAACTCTCCGCCGCCAATTCCGCCGACTTGTGCAGCGATTCCAGTTCAAGGCGCGCGGTTTGGGCTTCGTTGTAGAAGGTCCGCAGGTCTCCGAGCAACTTCCGCTGCGCGAAACTCAATTCCACTTTCGCCTGATCCCGTTGCAAGTCCGCTTGCTTCAGGCGGCCGCGATTGGCCCCCCAGTCCCAGATGGGCAACTGCAGGGTGGCGGTGGCTGCGTACCCGAGATCGCGCACATCCCGCCCCGAGGCGGGATCAAACTCGCGGGTGGCGAACCGGTTGGCGTCGATGCCGTAGAAATAATCGACGTTGAGCGAGGGCAAGAAGCCGCTGCGGGCGCCGGCGACTTGCTGATTCGCTTCCCGCACCGCAGCGAGCGCCGCGCGCAGCTGCGGATTTTTGTCGGCGGCCGCCGCTTGCACCTCGGGAAAGGTCAGTAACGCCTCGGGCCCTTCGAGATCGTCCACTACGTTAAAGTCTTGCTTGAAGTCCGGGAACAGCAACACTGCCAACTCGACTCGGCTGCGCTCCATCTCAAGCTGCGCCTCCGTAAGATCGCGTTGCTGCAGCTGCGCCTGCAGCTGCGCCTTGATCACATCCGAGCGGGCGACTTCTCCCCCCTGCTCGAGTTTCTGGCTGATCTCAAGAAAGCGTTGCGCCTCGCCGTCGGCGCGCTCCGCAGTAGCATACTTGCGCTCGGCCACCGCCAATCCGTAGTAGGCCTCAACTACCGTCAGGACCAAGCCGCGGGCGGCAATTTCAACCCGCGCATGGGCCACCGCTTCTGCCGCCGCGGTTCGCCGATAGTCGGCTACGTGAGCCAAAGAGAACTCTTGGTGGACGTTCCCCTGGCTCAGGTACTCATGCACGCCGTTATTGGCGACAAATCGCCCGGCGGCGGTGCCATTGCCCTCGGTGTAGAGGAACTCCGCGTTGTAGTTCACATTGGGCAGCAGCGCCGCCCGGCTCGCGGCCCGTTCTTGCTTGGTCACCCCAAAGTCGGTCAGCGCTGCCCGATATTCTGGGTCGTTTTTGCGCGCTCGGGCAATCGCGTCCTGCAGGGTAAGAGTCAGCGGAGCGCCGCTTGCGCTCTGTTGGTTATCAACCCCAATCTCGACTGGCTCCGGTCGAGTTTGCGCCGCCGGCGGGCGAGCCGTGCCCAGAGCTAGGGCAAGCACCAAGACGCCCTTGCGGTAAGACCGTCGTGAAACCGTCATGGCAGCACCTTCGCCGGCTATGGTGATGGAAGCAAGATTAAGGGAAGCTGAAGTGAAGTCGGGCAGAACCAGGATTTGCACCGGTGCTGGTGCACCTTCCGCCAGTCGTTTTCTGCCATTGATGCAGTCCGTCCGAGGAACGGCGACTTAAGGGATCAGAACCGAAAAGTTTCCCCTTGCATTCCACGTCGTGAAATGATTTATTTCATGACATGGATAAAATTAAGCCACGCTGGTTTCGACGCAATCTCCAAACGGCGCTCCGGGTCTTGCCCGTCACGGTACTCACGGGTGCGCGGCAGACAGGCAAGACCACCCTAACGCAGGCGATTGAACCAGCCCGTCCCTATTTCACCCTCGATGATGTAGGTGTCCTCGATCAGGCCGAACGCAATCCGGACTCACTGCTCGCTACGCGTCCCGTCATTCTCGATGAGGTTCAACGAGCGCCGCAGATCTTACTCGCGGTCAAACGTGCCGTGGATACACTCCGGCGGGCCGGCGACTTCATTCTGACTGGCTCTGCCAACCTCCTGCTCATCAAACACGTGGCGGACTCGTTGGCCGGCCGCGCGATCTATTTAGATCTTCGGCCGTTCTGCCCCACAGAGTGGCGGGAACGTAAGGATGCATTGCTACCGTTGGAGCGTTTGTTCGCAGCGGATTTTGACTGGCGGGAATGGCCGGATGAGCCAGGCGACTGGCCGACATGGCTGCTGCGCGGAGGATTCCCGCCCGCACTGCAAATTGCTTCCGAAACGGATCGCGGCCTTTGGTTCGCCGCTTATGTACAAACCTATCTGGAGCGTGATTTACGCCAGTTGAGCGCCGTCTCCAGCCTGCCTGATTTTCAGCGCGTGATGATGCTGGCCGCGCAACGAACCGGCAAACTCCTCAACCAAGCCGACTTGGCCCGCGATGCAACGCTCAGTCACCCGACCACGCACCGGTATTTGAACCTGCTGGAAACTGGCTGTCTGATTACACGCATCCGCACGATGGCGACCAATCCCTCAGCCGCACTCGTCAAGGCTCCGAAGTTGCTCTGGATAGATTGTGGCCTCGCCGCCTGGCTGGCCGGGATCAAGTCGTCCGCCGAAGCCACGCAACGTCTGGATTCTGGTCTCTGGTTAGAGCAAACCCTTTTTCAGACACTGGATACGTGGCGTGCCCTCGATTCACAACGGCGCCAGCTGCATTTTTGGCGCGACCGTGCGGGGCACGAAGTAGATTTCATTTTGGAAGAGGCCGGCCGTTTGGTAGCGTTGGAAATTAAGGCGGGCAGTCAGGTAACCACAGATGACCTGATAGGGATTCGCGCCTTCCGGGATGCCTTGAAACGCAAAGCGTCACTCGTCCGAGGAGTGGTGTTGCACGGCGGCAAAGCACGTCCGCTTGACGCCGACGATGTTGCGCTGCCTTGGGGATGGATGGTTCCCAGGTCGCGGTAACCCAATTCTGATGAGCGGAGTGAACGAACCCGATTTTTATATGGCTTCAACCGAAAGCTACGGGTTGGAGGAGCCTCGTTGTTGCTGGAAAATAAAGCGGTTGGCAAGTGCCAAGCGTAAGGACTTTTTGTTGGTCAGAATCGATCCACCCTTGCCGGGACAAGAGTACGGACTGCAGGGGCGAGACATCGATGTCGTGCTCGTCGCCACAAGGCATCAGGGCGCTTCGCTTTTTCCCATTACTAAATGGCCAGTGTATGTGCATGTGGCCCGGCTCCTAGTCGATGATCCGGAACGTCTCGGGCAACTGCAGGAGCACGAGTTCAAGTCGGTCGCATGGGCAGAGCTCTATCGAACAGAAGAGGATGCTCGACTGAAGGTGATGTAGGACGTTGTCGATGGATCCAAAATTCGGGAACCTCTGGAGTTGGTCCGCGTTCCGCGAGTCATATTTCTGAACGAATAGGACGGGCCGGCCGTTTCAGACCTGATAACAGGCCCAGCAGGCGCAACTCGATTAGACGCTGCGGCATCGGTCCTGCAAGGAAAGCGGACCACGACAGCCGCCAAAGCCGTCGGTGCGATACCGGTGGGACCTGATCTATACACGCTCGGTGTAAATGGCAACAACGTGAACTGCAAAGTGTCGCCAACGCAAATTGTCTCAGTGAACAGATTCACTCCAGGTTAAGACATTACCGGCAATTCCACCGTCATGCGAGTTCCCTCACCAGCACGGCTATCGACGGCGATGGTTCCTCCGTAGGCGTCGACCAACGCCTTGGCAATGGCCAGTCCCAGGCCGAATCCGCCGGTGGCGCGGGTGCGCGAGGGGTCTCCGCGATAAAACCGCTCAAAGATGCGGGGCAAATCCACGGCTGGGATCCCGGGGCCGTGGTCGGCGAACTGGACGCGGGCACGCCCGCTCTCAACGCGGGCGACGACAACCTCGACCGCTCCGCCCTCCGGACTGTAGCGCACCGCGTTTTCGAGCAGATTAACCCACACCAATTGCAGATCTTCCGGATCCGCCCGCAACCGTACGCGACCGTTGGTCACGAGATGAACCTTGACGTTGCGGGCATCGGCCAGCCGGCGGATGCGGGCAATGGCCTCCTCGCAGGTCGCCCCGAGGTCCACCGGTTCTAGGTCACGTCCGAGCGCGCCGTGTTCCGATTGTTCGGCCCGGGCCAGCCGCAGCATCCACTGCAAAAGCCCCTCCAGCCGCTCCAGATCTTCGAGCGAGCGCTCGAGACCCAGGCGATATTCCTCGGCCTCGCGCGGACGTTGCAGCAACGACTGCAGGGTGGATTTCAGCACCGCCACCGGGGTCTTCAGTTCGTGCGCGGCATTCCCCACAAATTCTCGCTGCTCGGCAAAAGAGCGCTCGAGCCGCTCCAGCATGTGCGCCATGGATTGGGTGAGCGGGCGTAACTCCTCCACTTGCTGGACGTCTTCCGGGACGCGAAACTCCCAGTTGTTGGCCGACACGCGCGTTGCCTGCGCCGCCAGATGCTCGAGCGGCTGCAATCCGCGGCGGATCCCCCACAGAGCCAAGAGCCCCGTCGCCCCGAGAAGCACGAGACTGGCGAGGGCGATGAAGACTCCCGCTTCCCGAACCTGACTCTCTAACTGCAGCATGGGTGCGGCATACATGATGGTCAGAGTCTGGGGTTGAAAGGCTTTTCCCTCCTCGCGATCAAGGACCGGCACCTGAGAAACGAGCAGTGCGCGATAGGGAATGTGGTTGGAGCGAAA
This sequence comes from uncultured Acidobacteriaceae bacterium, assembly GCA_963770245.1. Classification (GTDB taxonomy): domain Bacteria; phylum Acidobacteriota; class Terriglobia; order Terriglobales; family Acidobacteriaceae; genus PALSA-270. The sequence continues at coordinate 126,176 of CAVYOX010000001.1, forward strand.
GTTCCAATGGTTTCGCGCTTCGCGCGGGAAGATTTCGAGGCCGGCGGGCCAGTTGGAGGAGCGGGTCAGCAGGCCCGATCTCTCGGTCCAAACCGCAAACAGGTCGGGATGCTTGGGATCAATGGACTGCGGCATGAGCGTGTCGTCGAAATAGACCTTGCCGGTGGCATCTTCGGTATAGCGCACCAGTGCGGCCACGCTCATCGCGCGACTCTGTAATCCGGCATCGAGGGTCGCCCGGAGCCGCCGATGGGTGTACAGTACGCCCGCCAGCAACAACCCCGCGGCGAGCAGCAGTTGCGACAGCATGACTGCCGCAATGAGCCGTCGTTGCATGGAGTGGGGATGCATGTCGGATCTTCAGTCCTGCAGGATATAACCCTGTCCGCGCACCGTATGGATCAAGGGCCGGGAGGACCCGGTCTCCAGCTTGCGGCGCAGACCGGAGATGTACACCTCGATCACGTTGCTGAATTTTTCCCAGTTATAGTCGTAGAGATGTTCGAGCAGCTCCGTCTTCGAAATGACCGCCCGCGGCCGGTGCAGGAGATATTCGAGCACGCGATACTCCATCGCCGTCAGGGAGATCGGTCGTCCGCCGCGCTCGACGGTGCGGCTGACCGTGTTCAGTTCGAGATCCGCCAGGCTGAGAATGGGCAACGACTGTCCCTTCCCCCGCCGGATCAGGGCTTTGACGCGAGCCAGCAGCTCGCCTAGATCAAAGGGTTTGGTCAGATAGTCGTCCGCTCCTGCGTTCAGCAGGGCGACAATGGATGCTTTTTCATCGCGCGCCGTGAGTACGAGTACAGGCGTGTGCTGGCCGGCGCGCCGGATGGCGGTGAGCACCCGCATGCCGTCGAGCTTCGGGAGCATGAGGTCGAGCAGCACCGCGTCGTAGACATTCGATTGAGCGAAAAACAATCCTTCCTCGCCGTCGGGAGCAACGTCCACCGCGTAGCCGGCGCTCTCCCGCAGGCTGCGCGCAATATTTTCGGCCAGGCGAGGCTCGTCTTCGACAATCAGCACACGCACGGGATTTTCCCCGGAACCCATGGCAACAGGGTATCCAGGTCAACCTTAATCCCTCCTGAAGGCCGTTGGAAGTCGCTCGCAAGGGGCGGGAGCTGACCCGGGAAGGGGTGCGGGTTTTCCGGGAGGATGCTAGAGTTTTTACAAACTTCTGATTCCTTAAACGAGACCCCAGGGGTACAATCTGCCACTACTCTCGAAACGAAGTCCTGCTCTGGCCGTTACCTCAACACGAAGGAGATAATGAGATGACCGCAGCTTTGAATAAGATTCCCAAGGGCTATCACACCATCACCCCGTCCCTCACCGTCCGCAATGCCGCTGAAGCCATCGCGTTCTATAAAGAGGCGCTTGGCGCCGAAGAGCTGGTGCGCATGTCGGGCCCGGATGGCAAGATCACCCACGCCGAACTGAAAATCGGCGACTCCATCATTTTTCTTGGAGATGAGATCCCCAACATGGGCAACAAGTCGCCCCAAACCCTGGGTGGATCGAGCGGCAGCCTCTTTCTTTACGTGGAGGATGTCGACCAGTTCTACGAGCGCGCGGTGCACACCGGGGCCAAACCGACCATGCCCCCGACGGACATGTTCTGGGGAGATCGCTATGGCACATTCGTTGATCCTTACGGCCATTCCTGGGGCGTCGGCACTCATGTCGAAGACCTGACCGCGGAAGAGACCCGAGAGCGCGCCAACGACTTCTACGCTCAAATGGCGCAAAAGAAGTCGGCCTAAACCGACCCGGTTGCTTGAGAGGAAGGTATCCTCGCCTGCGCCACCGGAGCGCAGGCGAGGCGGCTGGCGCTCGATTCTCCTAGGCCGGTTTCGCCTGCTCCGGAGATTTGACGAACAGAATTTCAATCGCCAGTAGCCCGGCGCCGACTACAATCGCGCTGTCCGCCACGTTAAACGCAGGCCACTGGTACGATCCGATGTAAAACAGCAGGAAGTCCACGACCCGCCCGCTGAACAGCCGATCCCACAGATTTCCCAAGGCGCCGCCGAGAATGAGTGCCAGCCCCACTCCCGTGGTCGTCATGGTGTGGCTGCTTCGCCACAGCAGAGCAGAAACGATGACCAGCGCCACAATCGAGAACAGCACCAGCAGGGCTATCTTCCATTCCGAGGGCGAGTCCGCGAACAGGCTGAAGGCGGCCCCGCGATTTTCTAGATGGGTGAGATAAAAGAATCCCGAGATGAGTTCTCGGCGGTCATGCAGCGGTATGTCTCGGGCAATCATCCGCTTGGTCGTCCGGTCCAGAAGCAACACCAGAAAGGCGATCAGCAGGTGATACTTGCGCATGGCGCGAGAGTCAATCATGGGTTTGTCGGCTGCCGGTCGAGCAAACCGCTCGCACCGTTCCTTCAATTTAGTTGGCACGGCCTGCCGTTTTGATTTCCTTGAGCACAGCGGAGCAGCGCTCACAGACCGTCGGGTAGGCGGAGTCCTCGCCCACATGAACCGAATAGTTCCAGCAGCGCTCGCACTTCTGACCGTCGGCGTGGCCGACTTTCACGGTAACCCCGCCGGTCCCGTTGCCGGGAGAGGCTTTCTCCAGGGTGACGGCAGAGACGATGAAAAGGTAGCGCAGCTGATTCTGGTGGCGCTCGAGCACCGAGTATGCGGGTTCGGAGGCCAGGAGCGTCACTTGAGCCTCGAGGCCGGTGCCAATGAGTTTGTTGTTGCGCGCCTCTTCGAGCCCCTTCAGAACCTCATCGCGTACCGCGAGCAGGGTCGTCCAATCCTCGCGTTCTCGGGGTACCTCGGGCGGAGCGGATGATCCCAAAATGTCCGCTGCGGTGGGAAACATCGCCACATGCACGCTCTCCTGGCGATCGTCGACGGGGGGGAGATATTGCCAAACTTCCTCACAGGTGAAGCTCATCACCGGAGCCAACAGCCGGACCAGCGCTTCGCCGATGCGCCAAATGGCGGTCTGGGCGGCGCGGCGGCCGAGCGAGAAGGGTGCAGCGGTGTACAGGCGATCCTTGAGAACGTCGAAATAGAATCGGCTCAGTTCGACCGTGCAGAAATCATTCACCCGGTGGTAGATCTTGTGAAATGCGAATTCCTCATAAGCGTGCTCAACCTCAATCGCGAGCGCAGCCATCTGGCGCAGCATGTATCGATCGATCGATTCCAGCTTCTCGAAGGGCAGGGCGTCCATCCGCGGGTCAAAGTCGTAGAGGTTGCCGAGAATGTAGCGGAAGCGATTGCGCAGGTCGCGATAGTTGTCGGCGATGCGCTGCATCAATTGTTCGGAGCCCACCACATCGTCGCGGAAATCGACGGATGCGACCCACAAGCGCACGATTTCGCCGCCCAGCCGATTGGCAATGTCGGCCGGATCGACATCATTGCCACGCGACTTCGACATGGCGCGGCCCTGCTCGTCGAGCGTCCAGCCTGGACTCGCAGCCATGCGATAGGGTGCAGTCCGCGTGACCTCCCATGGCGCAGAGCAGGGAAGACATAAACCATCCGCGAAACTGATCGCCGCCCTCGAGGTAAAGATCGGCGGGCCAAGGCAAGCCCGGCTCGTGTCCGAGGACAGCGTCGTGGCTGGATCCGGATTCGAACCATACGTCGATGATGTCGTTTTCCTTGGCGAAGTTCGTGCCGCCGCACGCGGGCACTTCGCTCCCTCTGAACGATGGCATCGGCTGCGGGCGTATACCAGGCATCGGCGCCGGAGCGCGCAAAGAGTTCCACCACCTTGCGATTGATGGCGGGATCATTCAGCGGTGTTCTTGCAGCCTCCGGCAGATGAAAACGGCGATGGGCACGCCCCAAATCCGCTGCCGCGAAATGCACCAGTCGGGCCGAGTGGCGATCATGTTCGACGATGCGCTCCTCGCCCCAGGCCGGGTCCCACTTCATCTTTCTTGACTTCCTCGAGCGACCGGGTGCGCAGCGTGCCGCCGCCCTGCAAGCGGCGTCTCCATTGAAATGAACCACTGCTCGGTGGCGCGAAAAATGATGGGATTGTGGCAGCGCCAGCAATGCGGATAAGAGTGTTCGAGGCTTTTCCGCGTGCATAAGCACGCCGCGCTTCTTCAGCAGTTCGACGATCGGAGCGTTGGCTTTGAACACCTGCAGGCCGTCGTATTCCGGCAATCCGTGGTGCAATCGTCCCGCGGCATCCACATCGCATCCGGGATCAAGTTTGTACTTGGTTCCGGTTGCGAAGTCTTCGGCTCCGTGCGCCGGCGCCGTGTGCACCACTCCGGTGCCGGTATCCATCGTCACGTAATCGGCCAGAACGCCAAGGATGGGGCGGTCGAGAAAGGGATGGGAAAACTTTCGATACTCGAGCTTGCTGCCGGGAAACCGTGCCAGCGGGTGCGGGCGCCGCGAGTCCCGACTTTTTCGCTGAACAGGTTCGCCAGCTTCTCGGCCACGATGTAGACTTCGCCGCTGGATTCGAGCGCAACATAGGCTTCGCCAGGATGGAACGCCACCGCCATCGAGGCTGGCAAAGTCCAGGGGGTGGTGGTCCAGATCACGGTGAAGACTTTCTTTCCTGCCAGCGCGGGATCGAGCTTCGCCAGGATCATCCGCCAGCGCATATTTCACCCAAACCGTGGGGCTGGTGTGGTTTTCGTATTCGACTTCGGCTTCGGCCAGTGCCGTCTCGTCGTAGATGCACCAGTAGACCGAGCGCAGTCCCTTGTAAACGAAGCCCTTCTCCAGGAAGGCGTAAAGGGTCGCGAGAACCACCGACTCATAGCCGCGGGGTCATGGTCGAGTACGGTTGATCGAAGCGCCCGAACACCCCAATGCGCTTGAACTGCTCGCGCTGCAGGTCGAGATACTTTTGGGCGTACTTGCGGCATTCTGCGCGTACGTCCAACTTCTGCATCTGAAGTTTCTTGCCGCCCAGCAGCTGGTCGACCTTGATCTCGATGGGCAAGCCATGGCAGTCCCATCCGGGGACGTACGGCGAGTCGAACCCCGCCATGGTTTTTGACTTGACGATAAAATCCTTCAGGCACTTATTGAGCGCATGGCCCAGGTGAATGGGCCCATTGGCATAGGGCGGTCCATCGTGCAAGACATAGACTGGCGAGCCTTTCCGGGTCTCGCGGATGCGCTCGTACAGCCTCATCTTTTCCCACCGGTCCAGCAGCTTGGGTTCGTTCTGCGGCAGGTTGGCTTTCATGGGAAAGCCGGTTTTGGGAAGGTTGACGGTGGATTTCAGGTCGAACGACACTCAGTGGTTTTCCCCTAAAATGATCTGTTTTTTTCATTATAGGGAGCATCCGGAAGGACGTCCATTCGGGCGACCGGAGCTCCCGCCTGGCCCTGGAAAAGACCTCGGAAAAGCACTGTCGAAAAGCAATAAAAAGCGTGTACAATTTCTGGAAAGGTGACCTTTCCCGAGCCTGAGAGCATCTAAGCTACTCAGAATCAGTGCTACTCAGAATCAATCGGGAACGGACGGCGGGGCTGCAGCCAGATAGATTGCATGTGCGGCATGCAAGTTGTCGGCCCGCGCGCTCATCAAGCTGAGCAGCAGAAGCGCAGCTGCGATGCAGGTGCGCCAGGATCGTACACGGCCATATTATGTCGACCACACCGATCAACTCCAGCGAAACGTCCGGAGGAAATTCCTTACCCGAGCTGAACCTCCTGCCCCAGGCCTCGCTCGAGGAATCGCTCTGGAAGTCGCTGTATCGCAATCTGGACGACTTCTTCTTTCCGAAGAAGCTGCCGCCGCTGGTGCTCGAATCAAAGCCGATTCCGGTCAAAGACATCTGGGGCTTCTACAACAACAAGAAAAACGGCGCGCTTGGTTCCACGGTGGCGCACGTCCTGTTGCTGGTCGTGATCATCGGCGGAACCATCCTGGCGAAGCGTATGGTGCAACGGATGGTCAAGCCGCAGGAAGTGGTCACCCTCATCGAGCCCGGCGATATTCCGCCGCTTCCTCCCTCGAAAACCAAAGTTGGCGGTGGTGGTGGTGGCGGCGATCGCGACAAGCTGCAAGCCAGCAAAGGCAAGCTGCCCAAGCTCGCGATGCAACAAATTGTGCCGCCTATGGTCGTGGTGCGCAATCAGAATCCGAAGCTGACGGCCGAGCCGACGGTGGTCATTCCTCCCCAGATCAAGTTGGCCATGAACAACCTGCCAAACCTCGGCGATCCCATGTCGGCCGTTCCCGGTCCGCCCTCCAACGGAACTGGGTCGGGCGGCGGTATTGGTTCGGGTTCCGGTGGCGGCGTTGGATCGGGTGAGGGTCCGGGCGTCGGTCCGGGCCGGGGCGGCGGCATTGGTGGCGGAGTCTTTCGTGTCGGCGGAGGGGTCTCCCCGCCGAAGACCCTGTATGCGCCGGATCCGGAGTATTCCGAGGAAGCCCGCAAGGCCAAGTTTCAAGGCACTTGCGTGCTGTGGCTGATTGTGGGGCCGGACGGACGTCCGCGCGATATCCACATCGCCCGCAGCCTTGGACTGGGTCTCGATGAAAAGGCAATCGAGGCAGTCAAGCAGTGGAAATTTGAGCCCGCCATGAAAGACGGGAAGCCCGTGGCCGTGCAGATCAACGTGGAAGTGGATTTCCGCCTCTACTAGGCTAATGCGCGATCGGGCGCCGCTCGTTCCCGCCTATTCTTTCAAATCGACGTGCTGCACATCTTCAATCGGACAACCCAGAAACCTGGCCCCCAGACGGCGAAATTTCTCTGCCGAGTCGGTCGCGAAGAAGCGGAGACGGGGTGGGTGAGAACGCTGCTCGGGCGCCAAGACCGAAGCCGGAGCCAGGCGTAGCTGCTCAGCGACCACCTGTGCCGTGGACTCCGCCGAGTCCACGATGGCCGCATGCTCGGGGGCGACGCGCCGCAGCACCGGCTTCAGCAGCGGATAGTGGGTACAGCCGAGCAGCAGCACATCGGCGTCTGCGAAGCCATCGGTGAAAACCTCTCCCAAGTAAATGCGCGCCACCTGCTCGGTGACCGGATGGTCCACCCAGCCTTCCTCGACCAGCGGCACGAGCAGCGGACAGGCTTTCTCCCGGGCCTCCAAGCCACGCATTTCGAGCGCCCGCAAGTAGGCATGGCTCCCAATCGTCGCTTCGGTTCCAATGACAGCCACCTTGCGATTCTTGCTGACCAGGGAGACGCGCTCCGCCCCCGGATCGACCACTCCGATCACAGGTACGCTCGATCGGTCCCGAATCTGGTCGAGAGCCAGGGCGGTAGCGGTGTTGCAGGCGATCACCAGCATGCCCGCCCCCTGCTGTTCGAGGTACTGGGTGGCTTCCACTGCGTACTTCGCCACCGTCTGGGCAGATTTCGATCCGTAAGGCAGCCGGGCCGTGTCGCCGAAATAGAGATAGTCGGCGACGGGGATCAGTTCAAGTAGAGCTTTCAGTACGGTGAGGCCGCCAAAGCCGGAATCAAATACGCCGATGGTGGGTCGCCGCATGGAACGCTTATCATAGCTTGGATTGCAAGCCCGGAAGCAGCATTCCGACGCGGAATGGACTCTCCGCAGTCCCGAAGCTGCACAAGAAAGCCCGGATCTAGCTCCGTTGCTGGATGTCGTTGCGAGCGCGGCCAGCCATCTCAGGCTGCCGTCCGCAGCATGCTCCCGGAGGAATGGGCGCGCCGTGCGGGCAGGTGCGGGGATGACCCAAAAAACTGCAGATCTTCTCGGTCGCCTCAGGCGAAAGAATATGCTCGAACTTGCAAGCCTGCTGTTCGATTTCCGTTTCACTGTCGAGAGCCAGGCTATCGGTGAACAGCCGTTCCGCAAGCCGATGCCTGCGGATCACATCCGCGGCGCGCTGTCGCCCCCGCGCGGTCAGCTCGAGGATCATGCTGCCGTCTCCGGTCGAAACGCCGCTTGGCTTCAGCGCCTCATGACAGGGGTTTACAAATGGGCGATGGTTGTGCGGCTCCGGCGGATGCGGGGCAGCGGTCACCAGTCCCAGCTCGATCATTTTTTCTACGGCGATGCTCACCGGCAGTGCCCCGTGTACTTCCATGTGTTCCAGCTCCGCGATCTCGCCGTTTTCCGCCAGCACCCACAGTTCCTCGAGAACTTCCTCGAATTGTTCCTCGTCGGCCATGGCGAAAACTTCCTGCTCCGCAATCTTGCCATGATGCAACTCGACCCGGCGATCCGCCAGCCGGGCAACCACCGGGTCGTGCGTTACCATCACGATGGTCCGTCCCTGTTCGTGCAACTCGCGCAACAAGCGCAGAACGATTTCTTCGTTGGCGGCATCGAGATTCCCGGTCGGCTCATCGGCCAGCACAATCTTGGGATCGTTGATTAGCGCGCGGACGATGCAGACGCGCTGTTGCTCGCCGCCAGAAAGCTGGGAAGGCAGGTGCTCGGCGCGGTCTTTGAGGCCCACTCGCGCCAGGGCGTCGAGCGCTTCCTGTTCATCCGTCATGCTGTGAAAGTATTGCGCGAGCATGACGTTCTCCACCGCCGTCAGGTAGGGGATCAGATGAAACTGCTGAAAGATGAATCCGATTTTCTCCGCCCGCACCCGGTTGAGATCCGAGGTCGAAAGCCCGGCCACGTTTTCCCCGTCCAGCCAGATCTCGCCCGCGCTCGGGCGGTCCAGGCATCCGATCAGATTGACCAAGGTTGACTTGCCCGAACCTGACGGCCCCATCACAGCAATCCACTGCCCGGGATCGACCGAGAAGGAGAAATCGTCGAGCGCGCGGATCACGCCGCCACTGCCTCCCGCCTGCGCGGGATACACTCGGCTGACGTTTTTCAGCTGGATCACACTATTCTCCCCTCAGAATCATAGCTGGCTGAACCCGGCGCAGCAATGAAATCGGAACGAGCGCCGAGAGCAGTGCCACTGCCACGCTACCGGCAACAATCACCGGCAGCACGTCCAACCGTGGGGCCACGGCGGCATGAAAGTTAACTCTTCCAATCCAGGCAGCAGCGCCCAAGCCCAGCGCATAGCCGACGAGTGCCCCGGCGACCCCCAACAGGGCTGCCTCGGCGGCGAAGAAGCCATCGACCAGGCGTTCGGAGGCTCCGAGGGCCTTCATTATGGCAAAATCTCTCCGCCGATCAAACACCCATCCCATCAAGGTTGCGAGCACGCAAAGCGCCGCAGTGAGAATAATCAAGACGGAGGCCGACAGCAGGGTAGCCCGTGTTTTTCCGAGTACCCGGGCTTCGCCTTCCATCACTTGCCGTACCGGCCTTACTTCGGCGCCCGGGAGGGCCCGCGCCAACTTCTGGATGACCGCGTCCACTTCGACCGCCGGTCCCGAGGCCGCAATCTCAATCGTAGAAGGCTCGACCCCGGTCCAGGCTTCAAAGTCGCTGAGCGAGAGATAAACGCGGCTGTCTTCAGCCGCCCCGGTGTCGAGAGTCCCGACCGGATTCAACAGTTTGGTCTGTCCTCCGAAGCTGAGCTCAAAGGGCTTTCCGGAGGAAGGCAGAACCGCCTGCGCGCGCACCCCCACGAGCACTTCCCCAGGCGCACTTGGCCAGGCGGCGACCGACCACCACTTGTCGAGGGTGCGGGCTTGCCGAAAGTCGGTCCCTGAAACTACCACTGACTGACCGCCGGAGGTGCGGGCGACTGCGTAGGCGAAAGGAACCGCCAGCCCCCGTCCGCCGAGCGTGGTCTCGACCGTTCGCAAGGCGTCCGCCGGCAGGACTGCCCCATCGTTTCCGACGACCACAATGTTTGCGCCATAGGCGCGGAATTGTTCCCGTAACTTGGCCTGCACATCCACGTACAGGTTCAAAATCGCGGTGGAAGCGGCGGCGGCCACGATCATGGCCAGCAAGGCCGCGAGCGCACGCCCGGGACGCAGCCAGGCTGCCCGCAGCAGCATTCGTAGAAACATAGACGTGTGCGGAACCGGGGCCCGGCGACTCGCCAGATTCCGCGCCGGCAGCGACCTCGAACTCACGCCTCACCTCGCAGCGCATACACCGGATCCAATTTCACGGCCCGGCGAATCGCGACCGCACTGCCGGCAAAGGTTACGATCACAGCCATCCCTAACACCACCGGCAGCAGCACCGGCGGGATCACAATCTGCGACCCGAAAATCGAGCGCCCCATGCGGTCCGCCAACCAGGCTCCTCCGGCAAAACCTGCCGCGCCGCCGATCAACGCTAGCAGCGTGGCTTCCGCAAAGAAGATGGCAGCGATCGAAAAGCTGCCCGCTCCGAGCGCCTTCATCAATCCCACCTCGGCGCTGCGCTCAAACATGGTCGTCGCCATCGCCGCCGAAACCGCGAGCGCCGAAGCCAGCAAGGCGGCCAGGGTAATCAGCAGCATCAGTCCGGTGATGCTTGACAGCACAACGCCTTCGGTCTGGGCTACCTGGCGGATCTGCTCGGCATGCGAGTGCGGGATCGCTTCCTCGAGCTGATAGGCAATCGACTGGGGATAGGGCGAACAGTACCAGCGGTCGTACATGGCCGGGCTCAGCGACCTGGGATCGCGCCGGGCCAGCGCATCTTCCGGTTTGGTGAGCGCACTGACCGCAATACGCCGCACCGCCCCGGGGCGGCCGAGAATCTGTTGCGCCAGGCCGAGCGGGGCCACGATCTCGTCATCTTCCACGCTTCCGGTCGACAAGACTCCCACGACCCGGCGAGCGGAACCGGCGATTTCGAGCTGATCGCCAGGCCCGCGCCCCAGTTTTGCCGCCAAAGCTCGTCCCAGCAGAACATTGCCAGAGGCATCGTCCGGCCAAGACCCCTGGACTCTCCACCAGGGATCGGTCGTGCGCACTCCCGTGACGAAGGTCTCTTTGCCAAAGTGAAGCGGCATCGAGAAGTAGGTCCCGAGCAGCGTGACCTTCTCGGTGTCCCCTGCCACCTCTACGTTCACCGGCAGCGCGGGCGCAAACCCCAGAATATTGTTCCGCCAGAACATGCCCTTGATTTTCGGCAGGTCGGCTTCGTTCAGGTAGGTGCCATCGCTCGGGGGCTTCAGGTCGACTCCGCCGATTTGAACATCCAGAGTGTCTTCTTGCGGCGTAACAATCAGATTGGCGCCGTAGCCTCGCAGCTCGCGGTTGATCTTGTCGCCGATGTCGGTAGCGACGGCAATCATCGCCGTAGCCACTCCTACGCCGAGAGCGATGGCAAGACCCGCGAGCAGTTTGCGTCGCTTCTGCCGCCGAAACGATTCACCTACCAGGCGCACAAACATTGGCTATTGCTGGAACAAGCGCGCGCCCGCCGCGATGTCCGCCTCCGTGATGATGACCGCATCCGCGGTTTGTTCCGCGCGGAGAGGAACCGGATTGCATCCTCCCTTGGTGCCGACCGATTGGCTATTGATGGGCGCCGCGCAATTCCTGCACACCACGCCGTTTGGCCCCTTGTGAAAACCAGCGCTGCCGCAGATTTCGCAGGCATCAAATACGGTGGCGACCCGACCGTCGGGCTTCTGATAAAGCCAGAAGCGCACCTCCTGGCCATTTTCCTGGGCTTCGAACCGGTGGAGGTCGCCGTCCGAAACCTGGGACAGCGGGATGCGCACCTGGCCATTCACGAAGCTGACCTCGGTCGCGGGAGCGGGCGCGTTTGCGCTCTTGGCGTAGATAAACTCGGCGGTGACGAGCACGATAAACACAAAAGAACTGGCATACACCGAGGCCATCCAAAGCCGCTCGCGGCGTGCGGTCCAGAGAATCTTGCGGCGCGCCGCTGGAGATTCGGGAAGGACCCCGGGCTGCCTGCGTTTCACCTCGAACAGCACCATGAAAGCGGCCAGAGCCAGGATGGTCACAAAGAAGAAGGCCTCGTTGCTCACAATCGGACCCACAATCGACATCTCCTGTTTCGAGGAGGGAAGCACGCCGTTCTCCGACAGTTCATGCAATCCGGAAACCAGCAGCTGAGCCGCCACAAAAAACAGGATCACGGTGGTGACTCGGAAAAACTTCTGCAGGTTGATGCGCACGCTGCCCTTGACGAACACCACGCCGAACAAAATGGCTACCGTCACGCCCGCGAGCGTGCCCAGAAAGCTGAGCAGTTCGGTCGAATTCAGCGAAACCGCGGCCAGCGTCAGCACGGTTTCCGCTCCCTCCCGCAGAACCATCAGAAAGACGAACAGAAACAGTCCGAACCAGCTTCCTTCTCCCACCAGCCGTCCGACCTTGCCTTCGATTTCGCCTTTGAGCTTGCGCCCGGTCCTCATCATGAACAGGATCATGGTGATTACGAAAAACGCCGCCGCCAGCATGATCCAGCCTTCAAAGATATCTTCGTTCCAGTGGGTGCGAGAAAGCAAAATCGCCAGCCCGATGCTGCCGACAAACGCAGCCCCGAGCCCCGCGTAAACCGCCTTGCGAAGATCCGCCCGCCCGATCTTGCTCAGGTAAACCAGCGTCAGCCCGACGATGAGGGCAGCCTCCACCCCCTCGCGCAATGTGACGATGAATGCTTGCAGCATCTAGAAGAAAAACCTCAATGGTTCGAAGGTCCAACGGGCGCGAACTTGAAAATGAATTGCAATTTCAACTGATATTAAGGATATTCTTCGCGCCCCAGGGGGTCAACGCTTCCGGCCTGGCGACGGCATCTGGCGAGCCGCCCTGGAAAGTGTCTCACTCGCTCACATCCGTCGCAGAAATCGCTTGGCGGCGTCCAGATGGGGGAAAAGTTTTTCCTCTGCCCGAAATTCCGCGGAATGCACGCAGCGCCGGCTGCCGCGCAAGCGGACAGGATGCTTCAGGTGCAACATCTCATGATAGACAATGTACTCGACCGCGCAGCGCGGAACCGCGAAATGATCGAACACCCGGCTGATGATGATCGCATTGTGGGCCGGATCGTAGTGCCCCAGCATGCGGCGAGCCCCCAACTGGCTCCAACTCATGCGCGGACGCCCCAGAAGTCCATGAAACAATCGGGCATTGAGATCGTCGAAGATGGCATTCAAGTCGTAGAAATGGCCCCGGGCCGAACGCAACCGCTTGCGCCCTCGCAATTGGCGGATGAGGCGCGCCTGGCTCGCGATTTCGTGGCTGGAAACATACCTCCGGTAGCGCGCTGACTGCGCCCGTTCGATCGGCTGGCGATACATCTTAGCCAGCAGAATATGGGCCAAGGCCCGGAGCACCGGCTCCGGTGCCCCTTCGAGCAAATCTGAAACACGCACCAGCAACTTCCCGCTGCGCAGTCGGATGGTGTTATTGATGTTGGCGAAGGAGTAGAACTCAACCGTCAAGTCCGGCTCGGGAGTCCGAGGCCGCAGCTCGCGGTAGGTTTCCTGAAAGATATGGAGCAGACGCTCGCTCACGCTGGAGTCAGATTAGCACGCCCCGCGATCAACCCGGATCAACCCGCTTGCCGCGAGAGGGAAAAGTCGCAGGGATGTTCAATCGCGAGTTGCCATTCCTGATCCGTGCGTGTGTTCACCATCCACTGCGCTGCGAAAACCTATCAAGGGCCGATCTTGGTTGCCGCTGTCGAAGGGGCGACATCGCGCAGTGGAATCTCAAGCGTGCCCGCTTTGCCGGTCGCCGTATCATAAATACCAGTACGCAGAAACACGTCGCCCTGCGGTACATCGATCTCTTGGTGCACTGGCGCGCCTCCCTGTTCGAAGGCGGCGTAGAGCCGCGGTTCTAAGGACATTTCGGTCGATCGGACATATAGTGCGGCGGCAGAGACGGCATCTCCGCCTGATTCAGCGACGCGCCTTTGTGCTCCTCAAAAGACGCAATCGCCTGAGGCTTGCCCTTCTCGAAAACTTCGAAGTCCTCCTTCTGCAAGCCGGCGATCGGCTCGTCATTGTGATCGGTCACAACCACATCCACGAGGACAACATGCACCTGGGACTGAAACGTGGCTGGGGACGAATTGGCGGTGCCGGTCGTTTAGGCGTGGAGCGTGGAAGCGATCAACAAGGACAGAAGCCAAGCCAGGAAGCGGCGACAGAGAAACATACGATTCGCCCCGTTGGTGCGTACGATACCACAAGGAATTGCCGGGGTTGCCATCCGATTGGCATTTGGAAACGCTATTGGGGTTTTTGCTTTCTCTCCTTCTTGAGCTTCGCCTCGGCTATCTGCTCGGTCAGCAACTCACGGTGGTCGGTGACGCTGGTGTCGACATCTTCCATCGCGTCCGACAACACAAATTCGTATAGCTTGGTCTCTTCCGTGCTGGCGCGCGCCGAATCCTTCAAAGCCCGGAGCTTGGCCTGAAATTCGTCGTCCGCGTCGATGATCGTCTTCAACACCTTGCGCAGATCCGCCTTGCGTCCGACGAAGGTGTCGATGTTGTCGTTCAGTTCGTCGTAGACATCGATAAAATCCTGCAACCGGTCATGAATCGCCTGCGCCTTGTCCGTGATCTTGGGATCGGAACGAGTCTGTTCGAGGGTGGCGAGCCGGGCCCGGGCAAAGGTCACGTAGAGCGCGAGGCGCTGGTCCGCATCCTGTGCCGCATCCCGCAGTTGATCGACTTCCAGGTCGGTCAAGGGATCGGAGCGGTGTTGTCCCGCCGCCCGGCCGACCACGAGCAGCAGGGTCAGCACAACCCAAAACCGGTGATGGCCGAAGCGGGCCATGGTCAATGATCAATGGTCCTTGGCAAACATGCGAGAGAGGAGTCCGGAGCGCAGTGCCTCCAAGTGATCGGCCGCGGCCTGGACCGGTGGCTGATCCTCAAAAGCCAGGCCGCGCTTGATGTCACGCAGCTTCGCGGCCATCTTGCGAATGGCGATTTCCGTATTTTTGATCTTCGAGCGCGCGTGGCTGGCTGCCTCCGAAGCCCGATCGGAATAAGTCACCACATCGTCCACCGCGGCCCGCGCCCGATCGACCTGGCCGTTGTTATAGAGTTGGTCGGCCTCGCGCAGCTGGCGCTCGGCGATTTCGGCATAGAGTGCCGGCTGCTGCCCGATCGAAGCCGCCTCGGCCCGTTTGACGAGCCCAGCGAGCACTTGGTCGCCGCCGGCAAAGGCCGCAACCGAGCTGACCAGCATGATGGTGAGGAGAAAGCCTGCGCCCCGCATAGCACCCTATCCACAAAAGAACCGGGAAAGCCCGGTATCGTTCACTTCTTAGGCTCGATCGCAATCAGCCGATGGCGGGCCTGCCATTCGTTGTCGGGAAACTGCCCGTTCGCGACCGCCAGAAACTTATGATAGTTCACGGCCGCCAGTTTGTAATTGCGCAAGTGGTCATAGGCGGTGGCGCGC
The DNA here is from genome assembly GCA_963770245.1 of uncultured Acidobacteriaceae bacterium. Classification (GTDB taxonomy): domain Bacteria; phylum Acidobacteriota; class Terriglobia; order Terriglobales; family Acidobacteriaceae; genus PALSA-270. The sequence continues at coordinate 141,375 of CAVYOX010000001.1, forward strand.
AGAAAATAACCGATCGGAATTTCAGGCAGGAATTTTGCCCGCGCGTCCAAGGCGGCGATGACCCCCACGTAGTTCTTGTTTTCGTTGGCCGCGACCGCCAGATCACCGTAAGCCCCTCCAAAGTCGGGTTTTAGCTGAACCGCCACCAGAAACTCGTGTTGTGCCGGGGGAAACTTGTGCTGTCGTAAAAGCGCCTGCCCCAAGCGGTAATGCAGGTCGGGATCCTTGGGATTGCTACCGAGCAGCACCTGATATCCGGCCTGCGCCAAGTCGTATTTTCCCGTCATGGCATATAGATCCGCCAGATCCCGCTGCACTTCCAGGTCATTCGGAGCCATTTTCAGGGTAGCCTGCAACTCGGCAATGGCCGCGTCATTCTGCCCATCCGCCGCCAGCATGCGCCCCAATTGCATGTGAGCCCCGGGATCTGCGGGGTGGAGCGCCAGGAGCTTGCGCAGCATTTGTTCCGCATCTCCGAAGCGGCGCCCGCGCATGTAGAGATTGGCCAGAGCCGTCAGGGCGTCGGGCGAGGCAGGATCGATGGCCAGTGCCTGCCGATATTGCTGCTCCGCGTCGGCAAAGCGATTTTGTTTTTCGAGGAGCAAACCGGCCGAAAGGCGTGGTTCGGGGTCTTTCGGCCGCAGCGTCGCCACCTGCAGATAGGCATCCGCCGCCTCCGCCGGATCGCTCGCTTCGAGCACGTGGGCGAGTCCCATCCAGGCGCGCGCGTGGCCTTCGTCAATCTGGGAGGTGGGCGTCAGTTTGGTAGCCGCTCGCAGAAATGGTTCGGCTCCCGGTTGGCCGCCTTGGGCGAGCATTAGCCCCAGGTTCAGGTTGGATTCGAATACATCTGGCTTGGCCGCCACCGACTTCCGATAGGCCGCAATCGCCTCGTCTTTTTTGCCCAGCGCGTTGTCCACATAGCCCAGATCGAACCAGGCCTGAAAGTTGCCGGCATCGCGCTCGACCACGGTTTTCAGCAGCGGTTCCGCTCCGCCAAAGTCTTTCTTCGCAATGTCATCTTCGGCCTGGCGGAGCTCGGGTGGAAACGAGGGATCCTCCTCGGCCACCCGGTGATGACGCACGGTTCTGCCGGTATCCTGGGCCAAGAGAGTCGAGGCCAGCAGGACAGTCCCGAACCCGAGAATCTGCAGAGCGAGCGAACAGAGAGCCAGCGAAATCTCGACCATGACGCCCGCAGCGACTTGGGGGTTCGCCGGGATTGCCCGCATACGGTTCATCCTACTTGCGACCATTTGAGCCGAGCGCTCCGTTTCCGTTCAACACTCGCACCAGGAACTGTCCGGTATAGGACCCAGGCAGCTTGGCAATCGCCTCCGGTGGACCCGAGCCCACCACGAACCCGCCGCGCTCCCCACCCTCCGGCCCCAGATCGATGACCCAGTCCGCGGTCTTAATCACTTCCAGGTTGTGCTCAATCACGAGAATCGATCCTCCGGCGTCGATGAGCCGGCGAAATGAGGAGAGCAGCTTGCTGACGTCATCGAAGTGCAGCCCGGTGGTCGGCTCGTCGAAAATATACAACGCTCGCCGCTTTTGTCGGCTGCCTTCCGCGGCCGTCATCCTGCCGATTCCCCGCGCCGTTGGCTGCAGGTGCGCCGCCAGCTTCATGCGTTGCGCCTCGCCGCCGGAGAGCGTGGTGGCGGATTGTCCCAAACGCAAATACCCGAGGCCCACGTCATCGAGAACGCGGAGTTTTTCGGCGATCTTCGGAACGTTGGCAAAAAACTGCAGTGCCTCCTTCACGGTCAGATCGAGGGTTTCGTGAATGTTGCGGCCGCGGTAGCGCACTTCGAGCACTTGCGGCTTGTAGCGAGTCCCTTTGCATTCTTCGCAAATCAGTTCCACATCGGCCAGGAACTGCATCTCCACCGTAACCGTGCCATCTCCCTGGCAGGTCTCGCAGCGGCCCCCCGGGACGTTGAACGAAAAGTGCCCGGCGGTGAGCCTGCGTTTCTGCGCCTCGGGAAGGGAAGCGAACAGTTCGCGAATGCCATCAAAGGCTTTGATGTAGGTGACCGGATTCGACCGCGGGGTTCGCCCAATCGGCGACTGGTCGACGAGCACCGCCTCGTCGATATAGTCCGCGCCCTCGAGGCGATCCCAGTTCGGAGCCGGGAGGGCGGTTCCGTCGCCCTGTTTGAGGGCCGCCAACAAGGCCGGATACAGCACATCGTGCAGCAGGGAGGATTTTCCCGACCCGGAGACGCCGGTAATCGCCACAATCATTCCCAGAGGAATGCTGAGATCGAGGTTCTTGAGGTTGTGGGCCCGCGCCCCAAAGACTTGGACCTGCCGCGAGCTCGGCTGGCGCCGCGCCGTGGGCAGCTGGATGCGCAAGTCTTCTGAGAGATAGCGCCCGGTGAGCGAGCCGGGCATCTTTTGGATTTGCTCGTAGGTTCCCACCCCGATCACCTTGCCGCCGTTTTCCCCCGCCCCCGGCCCCAGGTCGAGAATGCCGTCAGAAGCCCGCATCACATCGGGGTCATGTTCGACCACCAAGATCGTGTTCCCCAAATCACGCAGGTCATGAAGGATCTTGATCAAGCGATGAGTGTCGCGGCTGTGCAGCCCGATCGACGGCTCATCGAGCACATACAGGGTTCCCACCAGGCGCGAGCCGAGCGAAGTCGCCAGCTGAATGCGCTGCGCCTCGCCTCCTGAAAGGGTCGAGGACAGCCGGTCGAGCGTAAGGTATTCGAGGCCGACCTCGTTCAAGAACCGCAGTCGCTCGAGAATCTCCTCGAGCAACTTCTCCGCGATACCCGCCTGCTGTTCGGTCAGCCGGACCCCGGCAAAAAACGCCGCCGCCTGCTCGACCGTCATGCTCGAGACTTGGCAGATGTTTTGGCCGTCAATTGTGACCTGCCGGGCTTCGGCACGCAATCGCATTCCATGGCAAGCAGAACACACCGAATACCCGCGATACCGGCTGAGAAACACGCGCACATGCAGCTTGTATTTCTTGCGCTCCAGGTGGGCGAAGAACCCGCGGATGCCTCCGAAACGCCCCTCTCCGTTAACAATTCGCTCCTGCTGCTCCCGGCTGAGCTCAGTCCAAGGGCGATCGAGCGGAACGTCGACCTGACGGGCAAAGCGCTTCAGTTCGGTGAACAACGGCCGGTATTTCGGCTTCGTCCAGGGCTCAATCGCACCTTCCTGCAAGGTCTTTGACGGATCCGGAATCACCCGCCCGAGATCAAAGTCGATGGTGTTGCCGAATCCTTGGCAGCGCGGACAAGCCCCGTAAGGATTGTTGAAGGAAAACAACCGCGGCTCCGGCTCGTCGTAGTGAAGTTTGCAGCGCTTGCACTCGAAGCGTTCGGAGAAACGCAGGTGGATGGGCGCCTGAAGATCGCGCGCTGCGGTCTCGAAAATCACTTCGCCTGCCTGGCGGTAGCTGATCTCGATGGCGTCGACAATCCGCGCCCGATTCTGCCGCGAGACCGCGATCCGGTCGACCAGGAGAAAGACCGGTTCCTCAAAGTTGATGTCCAGCAATGACTCGGGCGTAGAGAACTCAAAAATCTGCCCAGCTTGATAGAGCCGGTTAAACCCGCGCTGCCGTAGTTCGGAAAGCTGAGCCTTGAGCGAATCGTCGAGCGGTGCGCGGGGCTCCCGCGGGCTGGCCGACGGGCGGCCGGGCCGCGAGGTCCGCGCCCCGGCGTCTTTCCGCCCTTTTCGCTTGGCAACCTCGGGCAAAACTCCGACCGGCTTGCGCAGCGGAAACAGTGCCGTCAGGCGGGTGCCTTCCTCGAGGCCGACCACCGTGTCGGCAACTTCATCCACCGTATCTTTTTTGACTTCTTGGCCGCACTCGAGACAGTAGGTCCGCCCCACGCGGGCGAACAGCAGTCGCAGATAGTCATAGATTTCGGTCGCGGTACCGACGGTCGACCGCGGGTTGCGGGTGGTATTTTTCTGGCGAATGGCCACGGCGGGCGCGATGCCGTCAATCACATCGACGTCCGGCTTCTCGATCCGCTCCAGAAATTGCCGGGCATAGGCGGACAGCGATTCCACATAACGCCGCTGCCCCTCGGCGTAAATGGTGTCGAAGGCGAGCGAGGACTTCCCCGAGCCCGACACTCCGGTGACCACAGTCAAGGAGTTATGCGGAATCTCAAAGTCAATGTTTTTGAGGTTATGGACCCGGGCCCCGCGAACAACAATGCTTTCCTTGGACATCGATAGAAGGACCGCTGTACCCGCTCTGCCTTCCGCTCGCGAGCCAGCCCGCTCATTAGGCGGCCCCGAGAGGGCTCTAGAATCCTTCTATTATAAGACAGTTTGTGGTGGGTGTTTTTGAACCGCCGCTCGCTCGCCCGATCCAAGAAACCAAAGGCCCCGATTTCTCGAGGCCTCATACCGGTCAGAACGCCACGCTCGGGGGCCGAAATCACCCCTCCTGGCCGTCGTCCTGGTCTCGCTTCTTGCTGTAGCGCATGGCCATGCCGAACCCCAGGGTCATGAATCCGACCGGGGGAATCAGCAATACCAGTACGCCCCGGCTGATGGCCCGCTGGCCGTCTTTGGTTGCGCCCCGCGCGCTGCTGTAGCACATGGCGCAGCCCTGGGCGCAGGCCGACCCAGCCCACAGCAGCAGGAATACCGTGAGAGTCGCCAAACGCCATTTCATTTCGCCACCAAATTTACGCCCAGATGAAGAATGCGGAATGCATCCGGCAAAAACACCATCATCATCGCCAAACAGAATACCAGCGAGGCCATGGTCATCCAGCGCATGGGCGTGATCTCGAACTTCATGTGCATGAAATAGGCAATGATCAGCGCCGCCTTGATGATCGAGAGCCCCATCAGAATGCCGAGCATGCGGATGGGCTCGAGGTTCTGGTAGGCGAGATAGACTTCCATGCCGGTCATGACCAGCAGCGCTCCCCATACCCAGAAGAACTGTCCCTTCGAGTGGTGACGGTGCTGCTCGAAAACCCGTTCTTCAATTGCCACCTGAACCGCGTCCATTGCGCTCTCCTAGACAATCCTGGTTGACATCAGGTACACCAGCGGAAATATGAACATCCACACCAGGTCGACGAAGTGCCAGTACAGCCCGGCCACTTCCACATCCGAAGCATCGTAGAGCTTCGGCTTCAGCCACAAGACGATCGAAATGACCACGGCAGCCAGTAAAAGAAAATGCGCCGCATAGTGAAAAGGGCTGTACTCGGGAGTGCCCAGCCAGGCCACCAGCCAGAAACCGAGCAGAACGGGGATGAACCAGCGCCGCAAGGCCACCACTCCCAGATAAACCACGCCAATCGTCACGTGCAGCATGTGCATGCCGGTCAGCCCGAAAAACGTCGCAGCGAACTGGGGAACGTTCTTTGAGACTCGCGCAAACTCCGCGGTGGCCGGACCGGGAGGCGTAGGGAACAAAGGCAAGGTAAGGCCCGCCGCAATCAGGTTGGTCCACTCGCGGCCGTGCAGAATGATGAAGCCAATGCCGCAAGCCATGGTAGCCAACAGCCACATGCGCTGCGCCTTCGCCTTGCCATCAACCGCCGCCCGCACCCCGAGCACCATGGTCAGCGAGCTGGTTAACAGGAAGGCGGTCATCAGGGTCGCGTTCCGGATGCTCTCCGAGTGAAATGGCGTGGGCCAGTCCGGAGTCGAGACTCGACCATAGGTGTAGGCGAATAGCAGCGCTCCGAAGGTCAACGAATCGGAGAGCAGGAACAACCACATGCCAATTTTCTTGGAATACGTGCCGAACAAGGACGGCTCATAAACCCCAGCCGCCCCCTGCTGCGCCGCAACGTCAGCCATGTTCTTCGCTCTCCTAGTTGCCTAATTTCCGGGTTTCCAGGGGCGCGGACCTTCCAGTCCGCGTCTCCCGACTACCCCAAAAACCAAACCATGGCGAAAATCGCAATCCACAGCACCGCCATGAAATGCCAGTACCACGCCGTAATATCGGTGACGATCCGACGCCGCTCGACCGGCATGCCCAGCAGCGACAAAGCCATGGCGTAAGTCATCGCCATTAGGCCGCCGGTCAAGTGCGCGCCATGCGCCGCCGTCAGCAGATAAAAAAACGAACTGCTGGGATTGGTGGCCAAATAAAATCCTCGACGAGCCAGTTCCTGCCATACCATCCACTGTCCGGCCAGAAACCCGAGGCCCAAAACCACGCTCGCCCCTAGCCAGGGGAAATGCCGTTCCCGTCCGAGCGATACGCCCGGAATCGACTCGACACCGGCGAGCGCAGCCTGGCGCGTAATCTGCCGCCGAGCCAGCTCCATGGTAAGGCTGCTGAGCACCAGCAATAGGGTATTCACCAGCAGCATCCGCAGGGGCAGACTTGCGGTGAGCCAGTCGCGAACATAGGTGTTGGTGCGGGCATCGAAGCTCGGTAAGCCTTCGCGAAAGATGTACGCGCTGGCGAACCCGACAAACAGCATGGTGATCGAAATGCTGGCCACCGCGAGGCCCAAGCGGGCCCGCCGCAAGCGCTCTCCCGGGTCCGGAGTAGGGTCGCCTCCGCGCCCGCCGCCACCTCCCTCCGGAATCGGCGGATCGATCCCGCCTCCGCCGCGAGCCGCTCGAGGATCTCTTGTCGAAATGGGAGAATTCAGCGTTGCCATAAGCTTTGTGGCACAGGCGCCTTCGCCGCTGCCTGGCGCGCCTTAGTGCGTCGAAACCGTCGCCGGATCGGACTGCATGATGTAATCCCGCGGCGCCCCCGGCACGCTGTACTCGTAGGGGCCGTGATACACGACCGGTGTAACCCCCCCAAAATTGTCATGCGGGGGCGGAGTCGCAGTCGTCCACTCCAGGGTGGTCGCTTCCCAAGGGTTATCGCTCGCCTTGGGGCCTTTGAACATGCTCCAGAACAGATTAAACAGGAAAATCAACTGCCCGGAGATGGTAATGATCGCCGCGTAGGTAATAAACCGATTCAGCGGAATCAGATGTTGCAGATAGGCCAGTTCGGTGAACTGCGAGTAGCGCCGCGGCTGACCGGCCATGCCCAGATAGTGCATCGGCATGAAAATGCAGTAGGCTCCGATGAGGGTGATGAAGAAGTGGATCCTGCCGAGCCTCTCGTTCATCATGCGCCCGAACATTTTTGGGAACCAGTAGTAGGTCGCCGCGAAAATGCCAAAGATCGCTGCCACACCCATGATGAGGTGAAAGTGCGCCACCACGAAGGCCGTGTCGTGCAAGGGGATGTCGAGCACCGGCTGCGCGAGAAATGGCCCGCTCAGGCCGCCCGAAACAAACAGTGAAACGAACCCGATGGCGTACAGCATGGGGGTCTGGAACCGCACTCGCCCGTGATAGATCGTCCCCAGCCAGTTGAAGGTCTTGATCGCCGAGGGCACGCCAATCGCCATGGTCATGATGGAGAACGCGAATGCCGAGTAGGGACTCATCCCGCTCATGAACATGTGATGTCCCCAGACCATGAATCCCAGGAACCCAATCCCCATGATGGCGTACACCATCGCTTTGTACCCGAAAATCGGCTTGCGCGAGAAGGTTGAGAGCACCTGCGAAGCCACGCCCATGCCGGGCAGAATGGCGATGTAAACCTCCGGATGCCCGAAGAACCAGAACAGATGCTGCCACAGGAGCGGCGATCCGCCCTTGTGCCCCATCACCTGCCCATTGACCACCACCAGCGGAATGTAAAAACTCGTGCCCAGGTTGCGATCGAGCAACAACAGGATCCCCGCCGAAAGCAGCACGCCAAACGCCAGCAATCCTAAAACCGCGGTGACGAACCAGGCCCAAACCGTCAGCGGCATGCGCATCATGGTCATGCCCTTGGCTCGCATGTCCAGGGTGGTGGTGATGAAATTGAGAGCCCCCATCAGGGACGCGATACAGAAGATGGCAATGCTCGCAATCCACAAATCCGCCCCGAGCTGTTCTCCTGGCCCGGAATTGTTCAGCGCGCTCAGCGGGGCATACCCGGTCCAGCCATGCAGGGGAGGCCCGCCGGTCACAAAGAACGCCGCCAGAATGACCACGAAGGCAACAAATGTTGTCCAGAACGAGAGCATATTCAGCACCGGAAACGCCATATCCGGCGCGCCAATCTGAATGGGCAGGAAATAATTGCCAAACCCACCCTGCGGTGCCGTGGTGAGCACGAAGAACACCATGATGGTGCCGTGCATGGTCAGCAGGCTGAGATAGGTCTCCGGCTTGATCTGCCCCAAAAGGGGCAAGTCCGCCATCGGCCAGATCATGTGGATTCGCATCAGCAGCGAGAGGAACATCCCGACAAACACCGCCATCAGCGCGAGAAAGAAATACTGCAATCCAATGACTTTGTGATCCAGACTGAAAATATACTTGCGGATAAATCCGTGCGGACCCTCGTGGGCATGAGCTTCCTGGGCTACCATGTTATTGTTTCTCCGCCTCCCGTGCCGCCAGCCACTTGTCGAAATCCTCCTGGCTGACAACTTTCAGCATGCCGTGCATCTTGTAATGTCCCAGCCCGCACAATTCCGCGCAGGCAATTTCGTAGTCCCCGATCTCGGTGGGGGTGAAGTGCATGTGGATCTCAAGCCCTGGAACTGCATCTTGTTTAAAGCGCATGGAAGGAACAAAAAAACTGTGAATTACGTCAACCGCCCGCTCCCTGAGATCGACCTCGCGGCCGACCGGCACATACATGGTTCCACTGACGATGTCGTCCTTCGAGGCCGGATCGGTCGTGTCCAACCCAATGGCTGCCTCGTTTCCCGACGACGGATCAATCAGTTTGGGATCGGTCGCTCCGAACTTGCCGTCTGGCCCGGGATAGCGGAAGTACCAGGCAAACTGCATCCCGGTAACCTCGACCGGAACCGATCCCGGTCCCGCGGGGGCGAAGCGTTCCGCCGCCCACACGTTCCTGCCCATCAGGTTTAACCCGATGAAAAGGATCGCCGTCAAGGTGGTCCAGAGGATTTCGAGCATGGTGTTCCCGTGGGAATAGCGCACCGGTTCCGCCGCGGGACGGTCACGGTACTTCCACACCAGATAGCCGAGCGCCAACTGCGCCGCCACGAAGATGATTCCCATCAGAACGTAGGTCAGGGCAAACTGACCATCGATGAACTCGGCCGCGGTCGAAGTTCCATGGGGCAACCACCAGGTTTTGGCGACAAAAAAGTAGGTGCTGATTAGGGTAATCAGCCAGATCACTGCCATTAGGACCAAGCCCATCGCCCAGACCTCCAAGGTCATGATTCCGGAGCGCTGCCGCAGCCTGAGACTGGAATGTGAAAGTCGCGGCTGGCCGCAAAGTCTATCACAGCTGGGTGCAAGTCGCGCAACGCCCGGGTTGAGGAAGAAGGATCGACGCGTGCGCCCGTCCCTCTCCATCGACCGCGCGCTATTTATTCTTCTTGCCGAACTCGCGGATGCGGGAAATCACCTGATCGATCTCCGCGCTCGTGATCTGGCCATCAAATGGAGGCATATTCTTCTGGCCGTGCAGAATGATGTTTTTCATCTCCGCGTCGGTCTGCTTCTGCACCGCGGGGGAGTGCAGGTCGAGGGCTGCGAGCTGCTTGCCGAGCGTGGTCTGGGAGTGACCGTCGCTGCCATGGCAGAGCACGCAGCGCGCCTGGTAAACCGCTTCGCCGGCAGCGGCCTTCGATTGCGCCGCTGTGGCCTTGGTCTGCGCAGACAGGGTGGCGGAGGCAAAATACAAGCAAAGCATCGCACTGCTGGCAATCGTCCGCCGAGACAGAAATTGATAGCAACGTTTCATGGCTCCTCATCAGGCTCGCGATCAGGCTTGCGGAATTCGCGCCCGGAATCCCGTGCTCTTTTTCGCGGTTTTCCGCGCCATCCGGCGAGCGTCAGGTTCAAACTGGCCCGGCTGTAAAACCGGCTCTTGGAATGATACCGTGAGATCATGTGTCGGCCCGACGACCGAGCCCGCTGGGAGCAAAGGTATCGCGAAGGCTCCCACGGCTCGCTCGAGCCGGATCCGTTCCTGGTCGAGGCCGCGAGCGAATTCATCGAGCCGCTTTTCCCGCATGGCGGGACCGCCCTGGACATTGCGGGCGGTGTGGGGCGCCACGCCATCTGGTTGGCCGAAAGAGGCTGGCAGGCGACGATCCTTGACTTCTCCGAGGCCGCACTCGCCCAGGCTCGAGCCCACGCCTCGAACCGTAGAAACCAGATCGAATTCGAACTCACGGACCTGACAACGTTTGAAGCCTCATCGACTTACGACCTGGTGCTGGTATTTTTCTACCTGCAGCGCGAAATCTTTCCTGCGCTCCTAGAAGCCCTTCGCCCGGGTGGATTGCTCCTCTACAAGACCTACACCCGGCTGCAGCCGGACTTCGGAGGCGGCCCCACGCACCCCATGCATTTGCTCGAGGAAAACGAACTGCTTCGCGCCTTTCCTGGGCTGAGCGTCCTCTACTACCGGGAGACCGTCCGCCAGCGCGGGGTTGCCGAACTGATAGGCAGGAAACCTCTGCGATAGTGGTCAATCGGTCCGAGCCATCCCGAACCTTCGCGATGGTTCGCGTTCGGGGTCGGGAAGGCGGTGCCCTCCTGGTTCTTTTGGCTAGAATGCCCTATGCGAAGGAAACCCACCGGCCATGAAACCCGCGCCCTCGCGCTCCTGAAGAACCACTGCTTTGTCTGCGGAGGAGCCAACTCCGAAGGCATGCACCTGAACTTCTTCTACGACGCAACTCGCGGATGTTTTGTCTGTCGCTTTCGCCTGAGCAAGCGCTTTACCGGACCCCCCGGCCACTGCCATGGCGGCATCATTGCCACCATCCTGGATGAAGCCATGGGCAAGGTCAACCGCCTGCGCGACGTGGTTGCTCTTACCGCACAAATTACGGTGGACTACCTGAAGCCGGTGCCGCTCCACCAGCCTCTCCGGGTCGAGTCGCGTGAGGTCCGGGTGCGCGGCCGCCGTCATTTCAACGCGGCAGAGATTCTCAATCCAGCGGGCGACGTGCTGGCCCGAGGCCGGGGAACATTCATCGCCATCGATCCCGAGAGGATGTTCGCCAAACATCTGGACAAATCGACAAAGAAACGAATAGACAAAGAGAGGAAGATGCGGATAGGAAATGAGCGTAGGCCTTAGGGAGATGTACGGAGGAGAGATGAGAGGCGCATCCTGTCGCATCGTCGGTGCCCTGCTGCTCGCCTGCGGCGCTCTCTCCGCGCCCGCCGCCGCTCCAGCCGAGCAGCCTTGCGCGATCCCTCTATTCTCGGCGATGCATGTTCCCGGAATGATCATCACCTCTACCAAAGTGGTCCCTGAATTGTCGGGCCGACCCGAATACTGCGATCTGCACGGATCCGTGACCACCACCGGAGATGGCGTAGATCCAGGCTCAGCCGACTTCGAAGTCAAGTTGCCCGCCAACTGGAACCACAAGTTCCTGTTCTGGGGAGTCGGAGGACTGGCCGGGAGCCTTAACCCCTCCGCGAACCGCGTCGACGTCAGCGAGTCCTTGGTCAAGGGATACGCCACGGCCATCACCGATACCGGCCACCAAGGCAAGCCCTTCGTTCCCGCCTGGGCTCTCACTTCGACCGGGGTGCGCAACGTGCCCGCCGTCGCCGATTACTTCTACCGCGCCGGCCATCAGGTCACAGTGGCCGCAAAACAGCTGGTGGAGAGCTACTACCACGCCTCCTCCATCCGTTACTCCTATTTCGATGGCTGTTCCTACGGCGGCCACATGGGCCTGATGGAAGCCGAGCGCTACCCGAACGACTATGATGCCGTCATTGCCGGCGCCCCCTATCTCACCAACCGCACTCAGCTGTGGGGCTACAAGAATGCCAAAGCATTCCTGAACGCCTATATCCCCCGCCGGCTCATGCGGTCGATCGACGATGCCATCAAAGCCAACTGTGATGTCGCCGATGGAGTCCCCGACGACCTAATCCAGAACCCTGCTCAATGTTCCTTTGACCCGGACACACTGGTCCCGGCCACCCTCACTCGAAACCAAGCCGCCGCACTCAAGATCTACCTGCGCGCCGTGACCGACACGACGGGGCGTCTGGTCTTCCCCGGGTCCTCGGTCAGCGACCTGGCCACCAATCAGCTCGCGAGCGGCATCCTGCCCGCCGCCGAGAATGCTCCGCCCATCGACCGCGCCGCCGCCGAGCCTTGGGGAACCGGCGCCCCGTTGGTCTGGGACCTGGCTGAAGCCTTCATCAATTACTTCGCTGAGCTCGATCCGAAGTTCAACGCCAATGTCGATTGGCCGGAGGTCGACGGCCGCATCACTCCCGCGGCGCTTCGCCTGTTCGATCGGCAAACCGAACTCGGCAACGTGGATCAAGCGGATCACCTGCGGACCTTCCTGAAAAAAGGCGGGAAGATCCTGATGTACCACGGCTACAGCGATCCTCTGATTCCGCCCTACCGCACCATCTGGTTCTACCAGGACCTGGCTAGAAAACGCCGCGGCGCACTCGAAAAGCAGGTGCGGCTGTTCATGGTTCCGGGCATGAGCCATTGCGGCGGCGGCCCCGGCCCCAACAGCTTTGATACCCTGACAGCGCTCGAGAATTGGGCGGAAAAGGATTCCGCCCCGGACGCCATCTTGGCCACCCACTTCAAGAACAACGACCCGCGATCGGCTCCCGACCGCACCATGCCGCTCTGCAGATTCCCCGAAGAAGCCCGCTACGCCGGGACGGGAGAGGTGGCGGCCGCCAGCAGCTGGAGCTGCCCGGGAAATCGCGATCTCCTGAGAACCGGTCCCAACGGTCTCGAGGCCCAGGCAATCCGCGCCGCCGGGGGTGGCAGCCGATAGTCGTGAGGGGCGGTTGCCCTGGGGATCGCCCGCCCCAACTTCCGTAACATTGACAAAAACCACCGAATATAGGATTCCTATATTCATATGGTCAAGCGGATCCGCTCCCAAATCGCCCGCGGCAGCGCGGAACTCGCGATTCTCTCGCTGCTCGCCGAGCAGCCGCTCTACGGCTTCGAAATCTCCAAGCGCATCGACGAGAAAAGCGGCGGCGCGCTGCGCTTTACCTTGGCCTCGCTGTACCCCATGCTCTATGGTCTCGAGAAACGCGGCTGGATTGAGGGCCGCTGGGAAGCCAACCGGGCGGGACGCGACCGTCGCTACTATGGCCTCACCCCGGCCGGCAGAAAACAGCTGGCGCCTCTGCGCCGCGAATGGGCCACTTTTTTTCAGGCGCTCGACCGCCTGGCCGGAGTCAGCCATGCCTGATTGGAGCGCCCTGGTCCGCGAGCGCGTGGGTTCTCTCAATCTGCCCCGGGCGACCGAAGCGGAAATTGTCAGTGAGCTGGCGGCGCATCTCGAAGACCTATATGAAGAACAGATCGCCGGCGGGATGAACGAGTGCGAAGCATTCGAACGCGCGCTCGATCAAGCAAGCTGGCGCGGGCTGGCCGAAAACATCGAGCGCATCAAGCGCCAGGAGGAAATGATGAATCGCCGAAGCCAGCTGATTTGGTTTCCCAGCCTCGTGACTCTGGCCCTGTCCATGGGCTGCCTGATGATTCTGCAGGAGTCGAGCGTCCAGCCCCAGATGCCCTGGAACCACGCCGGCGCGCCCCTGATGCCGTATCTTTTGTGGATTGTCGCACTGCCTTTGATAGGCGCGGTCAGCGGATACCTGTCGGGTCGCGCCGAGGGTCCGCGTGCGGCGCGTTTTCTCGCGGTCCTGTTTCCTTCGGTGGTGATGTTCGGGCTCTGGCTGATCATCCTTGCCATCCTGATGGCGAGGGGAAGCGAGCAGCCCATCCAGTGGGAAAATTTCGGTTTTGGCCTGCTCCTCTGGGTCGTGGTTCCTGGCCTCGCCCTACTGCTCGGAGCCTGGCCGTTCCTAGGAATGCAGGGACGGAAAGACCCACAGCACCTGCTGAACCACCGAACTAAAACAGTTTGGCTGCCGGGTCTGGCCAGTCTCGCCGCATCCATGGCGGTTCTGATGGTGTCGACGCGGGCTGGCTTGCACCCATTCTTTCTGGCGCGAGGCCTGACCAATCAGGTGATTTACCTGCCTTGGCTCTTGCTGTTGCCCGCCTGTGGTGCGGCGGGCGCGTATTTGTCCGGCCGGGGCGGGGGAGAGCGCCCGGCACGCGCCGCCGCTGGGCTGTTTCCTGCTATCAGCCTGCTGGCGCTGGGATCATTTTTGACGCTAGCTCGCGTGGTGGTATTTGTCGAGCCGCGATGGTTCCATACATCTTTGGCCGTAATTCTGGGAGGCGTTGTTCCCGGCGTAGCCTTGCTGCTCGGCACCCTGCCATTTCTGAAGACTGCGAAGCTCGAGAAATACGCCGCTGAGGCAAGCCATGGCTGACTGGAACAAGGTGGTTCGTGAACGGCTGAGCTTGGTTGATCTTACCCCCGACGAGCAGAAAGAAATCATCGCGGAGCTTGCCGGACATCTCGAGGATCTCTACGAGCAATGCCGTAGGCAAGGGATGAGCGAATCCCAGGCGGTCCGGCGCACAACCGACGAAATCAGCAATCCGGCACGTCTCGCTCGAACCATTCGGCGGGCCAAGCACCAGGAGGGAAATATGAATGACCGAACCAAACATCTCTGGCTCCCGGGCCTTGCCAGCCTGATCGCCGCTGCGGTTTTACTGGTGCTCGAGATCCGACTGGGCATCCGTGACTCGTTCATCCATCTTCCGCTGGCGATGACAGCAATTTTCCCCTGGCTGGCAAATATGCTGTTGTCGGGCGGGGTTGCCGCCTACTTGAGCCGTCGGGGTGGTGGCACCCGCCTGGCTCGCCTCACCTCGGCCTTGTTCCCAGCCGGGGTATTTTTCCTCTGTTTTTGCCTGGTCTTTGTGGCCCGCCTCTTCGAAACAGATCCTTTCATTACGTTGTCGGCGTTTGCCATCGCAGCCTGCAACTGGGTGCTCGTTCCCGGCGTGGCTCTCGTGCTCGGTGCCTTGCCTTTTTTGGGCGCACAACCGACATCGGAGCCCGAAGGCTGCTGACCGAAATTCCATCCTGCGATGTAAAATAGACCTTAGGTAGAAGCTTCTTCGCGTCTTGCGCTTTCCGGGCGCCGATTCTTCACGATCCAGAAAAGAGTCCACCATGTCGCAAAACAACGGAACCCCCACCAGTCTCCGCCTGAAGACCGGCCTGGCTGAAATGCTGAAAGGCGGCGTCATCATGGACGTCACCAACGCCGAGCAAGCCGCCATCGCAGAAAAGGCCGGCGCGGTAGCCGTCATGGCGCTCGAGCGTGTGCCTGCGCAAATTCGCGCCGAAGGCGGCGTAGCCCGCATGGCTTCGCCGAAGAAAATCCGCGAGATCATGGCGACCGTCTCCATCCCGGTCATGGCCAAGTGCCGCATCGGGCATTTTGCGGAAGCGCAAATTTTGCAGGAACTGGGCGTCGACTACATTGATGAATCCGAAGTCCTCACCCCGGCCGACGAAGCCCACCACGTCGACAAGCATGCCTTCAAGGTCCCCTTCGTTTGCGGCGCGCGCAATCTGGGGGAAGCTCTGCGCCGCATTGCGGAAGGCGCGGCCATGATCCGCACCAAGGGCGAAGCCGGAACCGGCGACGTAGTCCACGCCGTCAAGCACATGCGTCAGATTGTGCAAGAGATGAGAATCCTCACCGTGCTCGGCGAAGAGGAGCTCTACGCCAAAGCCAAAGAGCATGGAGCGCCCTACGAACTGATCAAGCTGGTGGCCAAGGAAGGGAAGTTGCCGGTGCCAAATTTCTCGGCCGGAGGCATTGCCACCCCGGCGGATGCGTCGTTAGTTATGCAGCTCGGGGCCGAAGCGGTGTTCGTGGGCTCGGGTATCTTCATGCAAGATTCGACCAACTTCGCCGATCCGGAAGAAGCCGCAAAGCGCGCCCGCGCCATCGTGCTGGCTGCGACGCACTACCAAGACCCTAAAGTATTACTTGAAGTCAGCGAAGACCTCGTCGGCGCCATGAAGGGACTCGCCGTCACCGCGCTCGATGAAGCCCAACTGCTGCAAACGCGGGGCTGGTAACGCGGGGTTGGAGCTTTTTCACAGTTCACCGACGACCAGGGATTGGGCGTGTTCCAGGGCATTGATTGCAGCTTCACGACCCACGGTCGGAAAGTCTTCGAGCAATTCGTCCAAAGTTTGTCCGCCTTCCCACCACGCGCCGTTACACTCGCCTGTCGAATGGACTCAGTCGCAAACTCGGAGAACCATGCCGCTGCCTAGGAAGCTTACGAGCAGCGGAGGGCGGAAAGAGCGGCGTAAATACGTAGGAGACTCCAAATGCTTGACGGTCTGTTCCAGCCGATTCACTTGCTGCTGATCACGATTATGGGCTTCGTGGTACTCATTCCATTTTGGCGGATTTTCAAAAAAGCTGGTTTCAGCCCTTGGCTATCCCTCTTGACGATGATTCCTAGTTGGTTTGTTCGTGCTTTATTATGTCGCTTTCGCAAGATGGCCAGAAAGATGAAAGTAGCCGACTACCGTTTCATCGATCCAGAAGAAGACGCACGGCGGGCCGGCCATCGTGCTGGCTCGGGACGTACACCCAAGACCCTAAAGTATTACTTGAGGTCAGCGAAGAGCCTGGCAGTACCATGCATGGACTCGCCGTCGTCGCGCTCATGAAGCCCAAATCGAAACGCCGGGGGTTTACGAGTGGGCTTCGAGGCCTGAAGCCCTCCCTGAACCGGTGGCCGATTTTCCCAGCTGACCTATTGTTGCCTACGGGCTTGCCCCATTTTTTTGCGAGTGGTCAACGTGGCGGGCTCTGTTGCTGGCTGTTGCGGCTCTGCAATCGGTGGGATTCGCCGAATCTCCCGCTCTGCCTGCTGGCCTTGGCCCCTTGTTTGCGAGTCCGCGAGTGCGTAATGGGCCTGAGTCCCGCCAGAGGGCTTTCTTTTTCTAAAGCGATCACCCTTAGCAACGCGCGCTCGGCGGTTGCGGTATCGCCCGCAAGCACAGCCGCTTTCCCCAGGGAATACAGTGTGTCTGACATATCGGGGCGAAGAAGGTTGGCGCGTTCCAGTTCCTTGCACGCCTCCGCCGCTTTGCCTTGCTGCAACCATGCATCACCCAGACGGTAGGCGGCTTCGGCGTTGCCTGGCCGGAGAGTGGTTTCGGCGAGAAACTGCTCCTCGGCTTTGGTCCATTGAGAATCCGCAGCATACACTTCGCCCAGTTCCAGATGGACTCCGGGAACGTCGGGCCGCAGCCTTAAGGCCTGTAGGTACTCCTTTTCGGCTTCCTGGAATTGGTGCGAGATATAGTAGCTGTGGGCTCGAACCTGGTGCGTTCGGCTGGAATTGGGATCAGCAGCTGTCATGGCGTCGAGCGACTGCTGCGCGAGCAGCTCACTCGCTTCGCTCAAGTAAAACAGCAGGTCGGGATCATTTGGCGTCTTCACTAATGCTGCCTGGAGATTGGAAACTGCCTCTGCCGGGGTGGTCCGTTTCGATCTGCGCAATCCCGAGAGCCCCCACCTCCCCGACCGTTTCCAGGTGCGGAATCGCTTCTGCGGCGTAACCTTGAGCTAGGAGCGCATACCCGAGCAACTTGTGTGCGGCCGGCGACTCGGGGTCTTGCTCTAAGGCCTTCTTTAACACGGGAATGGCCTCGCCATACTGACGGTTCTCCATATAGGCATTCCCGAGCCTTACAAAACCGATCACGGCCTTCGGCTCAAGCTCGGTGACCTTGCGGAATTGAGCGATAGCGCTCTCGAAATCCCGTTGTCGCTCGGCGTCGGTTCCTGCCTGCATGTGCTCAATCGCCTGGTCGGACAGCGCCGGTGTGGCAGTACTCATCTGGGCCAGTAGGAATAAGGCCAGCAGCGTATGGATCATGGCTCGGGACCCTCCTGAATCTCGATGAACTGGTCAGCTGGAACGTGATTCAGCGTTTGGTGGATTCCAGAGGGCCAGACTACCTCGATCGTCGCGGTTTCGGCCGAGCCCAACCCAAAATGCAGGCGTTTGTCGTTCGAGGAGAGATAGCTCCCCGCAGCCGTGGCGAATCGGGTTTGTCCGTTCACCTGGACCCGCGCGCCGAAGCCGTCCCGGTTGCTGCGCGTTCCGTGCAAGGCAATGGTGAGCCAGTGCAGTTTTCTTCGTTATTTACGAACAACTGCGGATGGCCACCGAGAACGGTCGTGACCACGTCGATCCAGCCATCATTATTGAGGTCGCCGAACGCCGCGCCGCGCCGCGGCTCACCGGAGTGGCGCTCCCCGCATTGGCCTGCTCGAAGCGGCCATGGCGATTCAGCGCCAGCAGCGGAGGCTCGAGATAATGCAAGGAGGAGTCCCAGTTTTTCCACGTTGTCCATGACGTGACTTTGCGCGATGAACAGGTCTTTCCAGCCATCATTGTCGAAGTCTTCTCTAAGCCTACGCCCCAGCCGGAGGTCACTCCCGAGAGTACCCCGAGGCCGGTTGGCAGGCTTTGGTCGCTGAAAACTTCGTGACCGTCATTGTGAAAGACGGCTTGCAGTTGGTGCGGAAGCTCCGTGACCACGACGTCGGGTCGGCCATCGTTGTCATAGTCCTGGAACACCACGCCCATGCCGGAAAGCTTCTTGCCATCGGAGGTGAGAGTCGCACGCCTGAGTCCTGTCCTTGCTCGGTGAACGTGCCGTTGCCATTGTTGTGAAACAGAAACTGCTCTACCACGTCGTTGGTCACAAAGATATCGGTGAAGCCGTCGCCGTCGTAGTCGGCAAAAGCTACGCCGAGGCTGTGACCTTTCTGAGCCGCAATCCCGGACTTCACACTCACATCTTCAAAGGTGCCGTCGCCCCGGTTGTGATAGAGGAGGTTGTGGTCGGTGAAAACTCGCCCGGAGGACAGTATTGGCGCACGACCATGCCGCAAGCCCGGCTGCGTTTGGTGTCCCAGTCGAGGTAGCGGGTCACGAACAGGTCCAGCTTGCCGTCATTATCGTAGTCAATAAATCCCGCCGAAACTGACCAACCTCCGCCGGCCACGCCCGCCTTGGCGGTTACGTCCGTAAAAGTTCCATCGCCATTGTTGTGGTAGAGAATGTTTTTCCCGAAATTGGTGACGTAGATATCGGGATAACCGTCATTGTCGTAATCGCCCACGGCCACGCCCATTCCGTAATTTCCGTCGCCGGCATTGGCCAAGCCAGCTTGCTCGGTCACATCGGTGAAACTGCCATCACGATTCTGCCGGAACAAGCGGTTCCAGTAGGCAGGATTTCGGCGATCGAAATCGTTAGGCTGTCGCATCGGATTGCGGATGTGGCCTCCGTTTACCAGGAAAATGTCGAGTAGGCCGTCATGATTGTAGTCAAGCAGCGCCACTCCGCCCGGCATGGTTTCAATCAGGTATTTGAGGGAGGTGGGGGAGTTCTCGAGGGTGAACTCCAGGCCTTTCGGGAAAGCCAGATGAAAAACCGGCGCGGACGACGGCGCCGACAAGCACACCGTAAGGAAACACAGGCAGAACGCTGCAGTACGAAACCCATCCAAAAGG
Organism: uncultured Acidobacteriaceae bacterium; assembly: GCA_963770245.1. Taxonomy (GTDB): domain Bacteria; phylum Acidobacteriota; class Terriglobia; order Terriglobales; family Acidobacteriaceae; genus PALSA-270. The sequence goes on from CAVYOX010000001.1 coordinate 160,848, forward strand.
CGTTTTGCCTGGGTTCTGGTCACATTCGACACGTTCGAAGTTCGGAGTTCCCTATTGCCGGACGCTGATTTCGAGGTCGGCTCCGCGGCCATCGTCCGCAATAACCACCATCACCATATGACGCGCCGGAAGGTCGGCCAGCATAACGCGAAGTTTGGAAATCGATCGGAATCGACGGTGAAGGGCCGGTTTCGTTTCTGATAGTCAATATCGAGATACAAAGCGTCCGCTGGAATCCGGTCTGCCCGCAATTTTTCCGCGACCTCGCGCAGTTCCGCTTCCGTCTCATAGCTGTAACGCGACTGCTGATAGCCGAGTGCCCACAGAGGTGGTAACGGCGGCGGCCCGGTCAGCCAGGCATAGGTCTCCACCACGCGCTTAGGATCCGGCCCATAGAGGACGTAGTAGTCGAGGGGGCCGGCCTCGGCACCAAAGGAGTAGACGCCGTCGATTTGCTTGCCAAAATCAAAACTGCTGCACCAGGTATTGTCGAGGAGTACTCCCAGTGTGCGACCCCCGCGCATCGTCAGGAAAAACGGAATGCTCTTGTAAAGCGGATCGGTCGACTGAAAGTTATAGGCATCGGTATTCCACATGCTGAATGCTTGATTGCGCCGATCGAGGGGGCCGGTCTTATCTCCGAGTCCAAAGTAGTGCTCATCTGGCGGCATCTGCTTGTAGACGCGGAAGGAATTGGCGTGAAACTCGAGCGGCCAACCCACCGCATCCTCTTGTAGAACAGTGCCCTCCAGATCCATCACCGACAGACGGAGACTCGTCGCTCGATTTGTACGCGTAGGCTCTTGGTCCGAAATCCCACTGCCGCGTCACTGGCGTCCGCGACTACGCTGACGCTATGCTGGCGCGCTGCCGGCAAAACCGCCCAGGATGCGTCCTCGGGCAAGACGCCGTCGCGAGAGACGCGGACACGAATCACATCGTCGCGCAGGGCGAGAACCTGAATAATGGCTTTTCCGCTGTAGACCTCGATTCCGTTCGGCAAGATATTGTCGCCAGAAAATCTGTCGAGCACCAGCAACGCCGGCACCTGGGCTTTCACCGTGGTCGCGGGCGAGGCTGAACATTGGCTTTGGCCGCTCCAGAGGTTCAGGAAGACAACGATGAGGAGGACACGGACCCAGCGGCTACGCTCAATCATTGTTCGATCCCTTGTGGAGGTTGAGTCGGGGTCAAAGGCACTCCCGGCAGGCGCAGCATCGAGCCGTTCCTGCTCTTGGCTGCGCCCGGAAGATCGCCGGGATTGCCTGCCGGGTCAAAAATAGAACTTCAGAGCCGCCTGCACGTCCCGCGCCGGATAGGCTTGCGAGATGGTGCCAAAAGCACTGTCACCGAGGTTGGTATCCGGGGCAAAGAAGTTCGGATGGTTCAAGGCGTTGAACATTTCCAGGCGGAACTGCAGTCGCTTGGCTTCACTGAAATCCCACCATTTCTGGATGCCCATATCCCAATCCACATAGCGGGGGGACGCAGGTTGGCGAGATTTCGGGGAGAGTCCCCGAAAGTGAAGGCTGCCGGCTGAGTAAACGCTGCCGCGTCGATCCAGTTGTGGATGTTTTGATTCGCCGGCACGGGGTTGCCGACCAGGTTTGGCCGCTGATTGCCGCCGAACGAATCCGTATTGTTCTGCGCCGGCGAAATCGACAACGGGAAGCCGCTCTTGGCGTTGAAGATGCCGGTAAGTTGCCATCCGCCGAGGACCGCATTGACCGGAGTGGTCCAATTGCCGCCGAGAGTCTTGCCTTTCCCGAACGGTAACGCGTAGATGTAGTTGACGACCAGACTATGGGGAATGTCAGTGGTGTCGACCGACCGTTCAGCCGCCAGGTTGTAAGAGTCCCGCACCGAGCTTCCGGTCCCGGGGAAGGCCCAACCTGAGGCGCCTTGCACGTCGTCCAGAAATTTGGAGTAGGTGTAGGAGACGTTCAGGTTCAACCCGGAGTGCCAGCGGTGGGTGAAGGTGGCCTGGAGCGCGTTGTAGTTCGAAGATCCCACGGCTGGCGGGGCTTCGGTGACGCTGCAATACTCAGGATAAGGCCGCAACAACTGACCACGAACTACAGTGGCCAGGTTAAGGCCACAACCGCTCGAGGTAATGTGGCCAAAGAAAGGATTGGGAACCAAATCGTTCAAGGCGTTCCCTAACGCCAGGTCGGCGGTTGGGAGTTGGTCCCACTCGAGATATTGCGCCAGGACGTGTACGCCGTGATTCCCCACGTAGGAAATGTCGACCAAGTCGTTATTGGTCGGAGCGTATTCAATCCCGCCCATCCATTGCTCCACGTAGGGCGAGTGGCGAATCGGATTGACCACCGGATTGAGCCCGAAACCAACGTCGGTCAGCGCCCCCAGGGAATTTCCTGTGACCGGGACCTGCCCGTTCGGAAATGCATTGCTCAGCGTTGTATTAGGGGTCAGCTGATTGTTGAGAGTTGTAACCCAGGGAGTTGCCTGAGAATAACCGATGTTGGGGCCGTTCCCGTAATAGTCAGGCACAAAGAAGATGCCGTAACCTGACCTGAAAGTGAGCTTCGGCATGAATTGGTAAGCCAGCCCGACGCGCGGCGCAAAGTTTGTATGTTGGGTGTCGTAGAGTCCTCGGTTCTTGCTGGAGTTGAAGACGAGCTCGCCGGGAACCGTGAAGCCCACAGCGTCACTAATTGGATTCGTTGCCGTGAAATCAAAGTATTGCTGAGCGTTGACTCGCTCGGTCGGCGCGGTTTGAATCTCATACCGCAAGCCGAGGTTCAGGGTTAGCTTTCGGGTTACCTTCCAGTCATCCTGTAAGTACCAGCCGAGCTGTTTCTTCGAAGTGGCGGGGAACTGCGTGAAGCCGGTCTGATCGGTTCCCCCGCCAACGCCCAGCAGGAACGAAGCCAGTCCCGCTCCGCTTCCGGGCGGCTTCGTTTTGCGGATCCGGTCCGCCAGTGAATGAGGTTGGGAATTGCAGAGTGGTGGTGAGTAGTGTCCTCCATTGATCTCATTCAGCACACCCATGAAACCGAACGCGAGAGCATGTTTGCCTCGCACCTTGGTGAAATCAACCGAACCGGTCCACAGAGTGCGCGGGACGATGTAGTCGTCCAGCCCCGGGTCGGGGCCGAGTCCGGCTACGCCTTGGGGCTGAATTTGCGGGAATAGAGGAGAAATGCCATCGACAAAAGAAGGGAACCCGAGGCTGGATGCCTTGAATCCAAAGCTCTGCACATTGGAATTCTCAACCCAGCGGTTCACCCCCAGATTTGCGCTCACGACGAATGTGGGGTTGAATACGTGGTTGACGCCAAGGTCTGCGCTGTAGCGGTTGTTGGGGTTGGTCGCGCCCGGTCCGGCAGGGTCGGATGACCCATAATACTCAGGCACGTTTACCTTGGTTTCATACTTCCGCGACCACCGCCCAAACAATCGGGTATTCTCTGAAATATTCTGGTCGATACGGATCGAGTACTCATCGGAGTGGGCGGCCGCCGCAGCCGAGGCACTGAAATTATTGACCAGGCCTGGCGAGGTAGGCGTCGGCCAATACTTTCCTTGGGCAATGGTCTTGGCGATGGGGTCCCAGCGCGCGGCTGGAATGATATTTCCCTGGAAGGGATCGCGAATGTAGCCGTTCTGCGTGGCGATGAGACCGGTGGTCGGATCGACTTGCCCTTGGGTGACGAGTCGAGTGCTCGAGGGATCGTAGATTTGCCCTGCGAGAACCGGTCTTCCCAGATAGTCGGTTCCGATCTGAGATCCCAACTGCGCGGAAAAATCGCCCCCCAGGAATGCGGCGGTTGGCATGGTTCCAGTAAACGTCACAGGCGTCTGCTGGCGTAGTCCTTCGTAGTAGGCGAAGAAATAGGTCTTGTCTTTCCAAATGGGACCGCCCGCCGTGGCGCCAAATTGCTGACGGTGAAACAGTGGTTCCGCCCCGGTGTTGAAGTAATTCTTGGCATCGAGGGCGCTATTGCGAAGGAAGTCGTAAACGTCCCCGTGAAAGCGGTTGGTCCCCGATTTGGTCACCACATTGATGACGTTGCCGCTGCTCCATCCGTACTGCGAGGTAAACGCATTGGTCTGGATCTTGAACTCTTGCACGTCGTCTACTGCCGGAACATAAGCCACGCCGCCCCAGTCGGCGCCCGTGTCCCAGGTGCCGTCCAGAAGATACTCGGCGGTGTTGAAGAATGTGCCTCCGAAATTAAGGAAGGAGATATCCTGGTCGGCGCTTCCCGAAATGCCATTCCCTCCTACAACCTGAAATTCCGCTGTGTTGTTTACCGACGAGTTCAAGAACGCCAAGCCGTAGACGTTTCGAAGGTTGAGGGGCAACTCGACAACTTGTTGCGCCGAAATATCGGAGGAGATGTTGGCATTGTCGGCGTTCACGAGGGGGGCCTGCGAGGTCACTTCAATGGTTTCAGCAATCGAGCCGATCGCCATGATCACCGGTTGCTCCGCAGTTTGGCCGGCTCCCAGGCAATTCCGTCCTGCTTATAGGTTTTGAATCCGGATGCGGTCACTTGCAGGGAGTAAACCGCGGGCGGCAGTAGCGAAAAACGTAGTTGCCGGCTGTGTCCGTCACATAGACGCGCGAAATGCCATGCTCGCTGCTCGTCAGGCTGATTTTGGCCCCGGGCACTACGCTTCCCGAGGAATCGGAGACGGTTCCGCTGATGGTTGCCGTGATCGCCTGGGTTTGGGCTTGCAGCTGGGTGCAAGGCAAGAGGAAAGTGAACACCGCCAGAACCAGGGTTGAGACCGTCAACGTCGACGAAGATTTGCGCGCCATAAAGCTAGCCTCCAGATTGTTTGCTATCACTGTCAAGTCCCGGGCATGAAACCTGGCACCTGCCAAGCCAATGGTTTCGCTTCCGAGCTCGGAAGGTCCAGTTGCGTCTCAGCCGTAGATACTTGAACCGCCAGGAGTTATAGCGGGGTCGCCGAACGGCGAAAAGCTCCTTACGGTAAAAGGCCACTGGCGAGGAGCGGAAATAGTGCTTGAAAGAGGGTGATGTCTTTGAGTACAAAGTGAGTTGCCGGAGGATCCAATTCAGTCAGTCTTTACATGTAAAGACCTAGTCGGCGTCACGATTTTGGGCAAGTTTCTCAGATTACCGCGTCCGCGGGAAATATGGTTTCAAGAATAAAGCTGTCGTGCCGGTGGCCAAGACAGAAGGAGCAGTACAATGTTGTCCGAGCAGCTGGATAGCTCGATTCCGTCGAGGAAAGAAGAAGACAGGGCTGCCATCGTCCAGCAACTCGAGCGCCTTCTGCAGAACCCCCATTTTCACAAGAGCAAGCGTTTCCCAGTCTTTCTGAAGTTCGTAGTGACCGAGGCTTTGGCAGGACGGGCGGACAATCTTAAAGAACGCACCCTGGGCATCGAGGTTTTCGGCAAAGATCCCGGTTATGACACAACCGACGACCCCATTGTTCGTGTGACCGCAGGCGAGATTCGCAAGCGGATCGCTCAGTATTACCAGGAACCGGGACACGAGCACGAAATCAGGGTGCTGCTGCCCCCCGGGTCTTATGTACCTCAGTTTTGCTTCCCCGAGGATGCCAAAGCCGTGGCGCCCCCCCCATCTTCAGTCGTTCCGGTCGAAGCGTTGCCGACGCCTGTGGTTTCGACAGATCTGAAGCGCGCTTGGCCATGGGGAACCTTGACCTGGGGATCCCTGATCGGGGCGCTGGTGTTGCTCTCGATTGTCATGGGGGTAGTTTTCGCCTGGCCGGCTCTGCACCTCGACTGCGATCGAACAATTTTGGGCGCCCTTTGTAAAGTCCCAGGACCCGGTCCTGTTTTGCATCGCAGACCAGAGTCAGTATTCCACCATCAACCTGCGGGACGCTGCAAATCCACTTCGCCAGACCACTCTCAACGACCACATGATCACCGTGATCATTGACGACGTAAGTCCGCTGGTCAATATCGCAGGCTTGCTGCAAACTTACGGAAGGACCTACAGGGTGCTAGGCGAGACCGCGACTACGCTTACCGAACTACGACGCAGTCCATCGGTCTTTATTGGAGCTTACGACAATAGCTGGACTTTGCGCCTCACCGCACCGCTAAGATTTCATTTCGCAAACAATGCGGAAATGTCCAGCTTCTGGATCGAAGACCGTAACAATCCGAGCCGACAAGATTGGCTGCTGGAGCGCTCTCGTCAGGACACCGGAACCTACAAGGACTATGCCATTGTGGCGCGGTTTCTCGATCCGAACACGGATCGCTTTGTTGTGGTCGCTGCCGGCATAGCGCGAGGGGGCACCGTGGCCGCAGGAGAATTTCTGGTCGATGCTCACCGTCTGGATGAGCTAGCGCGCCAGGTGCCCAAGGACTGGAGTCATAAGAACATCGAAGTTGTTCTGGAGACCCAAGTGATTGATGGGCGCTCCGGCCCGCCTCGCATCGACGCGGTCTACACCTGGTAATACCTGCGCTCGGAGGGAGCGTTTGCCGTGGCCCTCCCTGCTGAAGATTCGGGCATTGGCTCCCAATTCCCCAGGCCAGTGTCGTCATCACCGTCACGGCAACCCCGGCAAGGATAGGTCCTCGTTCCAACTGGTTCGTCAAAGACCGCAGTCATGCAAGAGAAAGATGCCGGTGCTTCCAACCGGCTGGACGGGGTGATCGACTAGAATGAAATTTGTATGAAGATCGGTGTACTTGCCCTGCAGGGCGATTTTGATGCTCACCGTCGTCGGCTCGAGCAGCTGGGCGTCGAGGTCGTTCTGGTCAAAAAGCCCGAGCAGCTGGCCGCAATGGATGGCCTGGTGATCCCGGGGGGCGAATCGAGCACGTTCCTGAAACTGTTGGGCGAAACCGGATTCGAGAAGCTCAAGCAATTTGTCCGCGACAAACCTACGTTTGGAACTTGCGCCGGGGCCATCCTGCTCGCCAAGGAAGTCGAGAATCCCAAGCAAGGGGGCATGGGCGCGATCGATATCACGGTTCGCCGCAATGCCTACGGCCGCCAGCTCGACAGCTCCATCCGACAAGGAAAACTGGGCGATGAACCGCTCGAAATGGTCTTCATCCGCGCCCCCAGGATCGAGCGTGTCGGTCCCGGAGTCGAGATCCTGGCCACCGAAGGCAGCGACCCGGTCGTCGTCCGCCAGGGAACCGTGATGGCGACCTTTCACCCGGAACGAGCGATGACACTCGCGTCCACCGGGCATTTCTAGACATGGTGAGTGCGCCAAACGGAAATGAGGCCTAGAAGCCCCTCCTCTGGCCTTCCCTCGCCTTGACATAACACTTCGCGCGCGTCTCGTGCTCCCCTCGGGACAAAAGCGGCCTACTCGCACAGCAGCCGGGGCAAGAAGCCTAACTGCTCAAAGGAAATAAAAACTCTTTATTCTTTGACGTTGTTGGTGAAAGGCCGAGGCACGTCGAAGCCGTAGCTCTTCAACACGTCGCCAATCGTGGTCGTCTTGATGAACGACAAGAATTGACTTGCAGCTTCCTTGTTCTTCGACGAGCTCAGGATAACGCAGGCCTGTTCGATCGGCGGGTATTCATCGGCCGGAACCTCAGCGTACCGTCCTTTGTCTTTCATGCTTGGCGACAGAGCAAGAGACAGCGCTACTATGCCTACATCCGCTGAGCCCGAAACTACGAAGGAAGCCGTTTGTGAAATGTTTTCACCCAACACCAACTTGTCCTTCACTTTGTCGTAGACGTTTCCCTTTTGCATCGCGGCGACAGCGGCCTGCCCGTAGGGAGCGTGCTGTGGGTTGGCAACGGCGATCTTCTGGATGGAAGGGTTCAATAGGACCTGGATGCCAGAACTCAGGTCGAGTTTCGAGTCGTTCGGCACCCATATCACAATCTTGCCCATGGCGTACTGGTAGTAGCTGCCTGGTTCTGTCAGCCCAGCAGCCTGCAACTTCTTCGGGTACTCAAGATTGGCCGAAAAGAACAGGTCAAAAGGCGCTCCATTTTGAAACTGCTGGAAGAAGTTGCCCGACGAACCGTAAGTAACCTGCACCCCCTTTCCAGTCTCCTTTTGAAATCGGGCAGCGATATCTTGCATGGCAAACTGAAGGTCAGCTGCGGCGGCGACGCTGATCTGCTGAGCTGCGCACAGTTGCGAAATGCAAACCGCCGCCACCAACGACATCAGGACTCTTCGGATGCTCATGCGCTCTCTCCTAGCGTCGATAACCAGGTTTCGATAACCCAATGTCGACCATCACCACATACCAATCTCAGCCAGACACCAACTGGCTGGACAAATCGAGGAAATTCGGTCGGGATGTGCCGTGGTCCGTCTACTCGCCCACGTGGCGGACCATCTCCTGGGAGAAGGGCTATGACCCAGCGTGCCCCTGACGACCGCACTCTCAAGAAAAGCGATATCGTCACTGTTGTCCATGCGGCGCCGAAGGAGTGATCCAGAAAAGTGGTCGCTCATTGCACTTCCACGATTCTCAAAGTCGTCACCTGTCGCACCCAACGTGCCATTCCTTTTTCGTCGGGGATGATGATCCGGTATGGTCCCTCTTTCTCATCCAGGAGTTTTCCATTTCGCAAGTAAGCCAGCACGATCTGCCGATCGGTGAAAGCCGGATCGAGTTCCGGGAGGGCAATCACAACACGGTACCCATCCGCAGCCTCGACCACAAGACACGAAGCGAGTCGTCTTCCTCTCAGAGCTTCGCCGAATTCAACGCCGGCTTTTTCGAGCAAGGCTCTGACTGAGACACCGACGAAGGTGACTGTCGCATCCGACGATCCGGTCGTGACGGTCGTAATCGGCAAGGCCTCGAGGTCCCGCTTGGATAAGACCGTCAGCTTTCCGATTGCTGTCTGGATGGTAAGTTGCTGACACTGAACCACGACGGCATCCAGCACCAGGGCAATTAGGAGAGCAAGAAAGAATCGCTTCTTCATCTCACACACGCAGAATCATCCCTTCTGTAGCTTTCGCCAGAGCTGCAGCCGTCTGCCCGGGCTTGAGCTGCATTTTCCCGTGCCGAATGTGCCGTAGTCATGGACGTGAGTTGCTTGCCGCCATTCGAGATCGCCACTTCTGCCATCAGACCGCCGACGCGTCGACGCGTTGTGAGGTCACACGCTTGGATCTCGCGCCAGCAGAGCCCACAGTCCGCGTTAACCGCCTAGATCTGTGTATTAACGAAAATAGAACTGTATTGTACAGATACTTTCGAGGTTTCTGTTTCGATACTGAACGGGGCTTACCTCGGGGCGAGACTGCGGAGCGGTGGTTGCTTCAAACTGGGTGTCTAGCCACGCGCAGACCTCGCCGATCCAAATGGGTTGGGACTCAGCATAGGCCAGCAGCACCACGAAAACAGGTTTGACATAAGCCCGCACCCGTCGCCGCGCAGCTTCCGGTGAAAAGGGTATTCGTTCACCGGTACAATAAGGGGCAATCGCGAGCCCAGGAGAAAGAATGGCGGCTGTATCGGCGGCTTCGACTTCCACCCCGTTTCTGCCCCTGCGGGTTGAGGGATTGGTTAAACGCTTCGGAGAGCTGACGGCCGTGGATGGCATTAGCCTCGAACTCAACCGCGCGGAATGTTTGGGGTTGCTCGGACCGAACGGCGCAGGCAAGACTACGCTGATCCGTAGCATTGTCGGTCGCGTTGTGCCGGACGCTGGCGCGGTGTCAGTTTTCGGGAATGCGGCGGGTTCGATCGAGGCACGAATGGCATTGGGATGGGTTCCGCAAGAAATTGCACTCTATCCCAGACTAACCTGCCGGGAAAATCTGGAAGCGTTCGGCCAATATCACGGCCTGCGGAATGCCGCCTTGAGAACGGCGGTGGCGCGCTGTCTGGACTGGGCGGCGCTTGCCGATCGGGCTGAAGACATCGTGAAGAACCTCTCTGGAGGAATGAAGCGGCGGTTGAATATGGCGGCTGGACTCATTCACCAGCCCGGAGTCATGCTGATGGACGAGCCCACGGCCGGTGTGGACCCGCAATCGCGCAACCGTATCTTTGAAATGATCGAGAAACTGCGCGGCGAGGGGATGTCTATCATATACACCACACACTATATGGAGGAGGCGGAACGATTGTGCGATCGAGTCGCGATCATTGATCACGGGCGAATCGTAGCCCTGGGCACGAAAGACGAGCTTGTGCACAATGCATTTGCGTCGTGCAGCGAAGTGTTAGCCCGCTTCGAGAACATGGACGACCGTGTGGCCGCGTGGGTCGAACAACGCGGAGGACTCTTTGATAACGGCTTAGCCCGGTTCTCTGTCGAGCATGCGACCGACATTGCGGGATTGCTCGACGCTGCAGCCAAAGCGGGACACGAACTGGCGGACGTCTCGCTGCGGAAACCCAACCTGGAATCGGTATTTCTCCACTGGACCGGAAGGGAGCTACGCGATTGATGGTTCCCATCATCCGTACCGCCTGGACTGCCCTGCGCCGCGACCGTGGTGCTCTCGCTCTGAGTTTCATCTTGCCGGTCTCCTTTTTCACCATCTTTGCCGTAATCTTCGGCGGGCGCAGTAACTCCACGCCGAAGGTCAGCGTCATCCTGGTCGATGAGGACCACAGCGGGGCTTCGCAAAAGCTGATCAAGGGACTAAGCGAAGAATCCCTCTCGGTCCTAACTCGGCCCGCGCCGAAGCGAGGTGTCGAACAGCCTGACTATACCGCTGCAACCGCCGAAGACGCCGTTCGAGCTGGCACCGCACCGGTGGCGCTTATTATTCCTCTAGGTTTTGGCGCAAATCCGATTTCGTTCGGGGGCGGCAACCAGCACGTCTCCATCCAATTGCTAAAGGACAGCAGTGACGTGGTTGCGCCGCAGATCGTCACCGGCCTGTTGCAGAAGGTTGCGATGACCGCAATGCCCGAGGTCATGGCACAGCAGGGAGCAAAGTACATGGACGAGTACGCTGGCGGGGTTACGCCGGAACAGCGGAAGAGAATCGACAGCGGTCTGGAGGCACTCAACCAACGAGAGAGCAAGGAAGATGGGGGGCCCGAGACGCATCACGACCCGAACGGTGGAATGCTTATTTCAGTTACCCCGCGGGATGTCGTCGGTGAAAACAAGAACAATCCGATGGTGTCCTTTTACGCAGCGGCCATCGGGGTTATGTTCCTCCTGTTCACTGCCAGCAGCGCCGGGGGCTCATTGCTGGACGAAGCCGAAAGCGGGACGCTCGACCGCGTTCTTAGCTCGCGGGTCACCATGGGAACACTACTGGCCGGGAAGCTGTGCTATTGCTCTCTGCTGGCATTCTCGCAACTGGTCGTGATGTTTGTTTGGGCCTGGCTGGTTTTCAAACTTGATTTCATACCGCACCTCGCCGGCTTTGCCATTATGGGAGTCACCACGGCTTTCGCGGTGGCGGCATTCGGTATGCTGCTGGCCAGTACATGCCGAACTCGGGCGCAGCTCGGCCCCTTATCTACGCTTGTCATTCTCATCATGTCCTCGGTCGGGGGGAGCATGTTCCCGCGTTTTCTCATGCCGGACGCAATGCAGAAGGCCGGTCTGCTCACGATCAATGCCTGGGCAATCGACGGTTTCACGAAGGTTTTCTGGCGCGATGAGCCGGTCTCACATTTGTGGCCGCAGGTTCTGGTGTTGCTCCTCGTAGGCATTGCACTGTTTTTGATCGCTCGCAAACTCGCGCGCCGCTGGGAATATTCCTAGCTCGCTGCCCCCGGCAATCGCAAGGAACAAGCGCTCCATTTTATGAGGAGGCGGATCGATGGAAGACCGCAGTAGTGCAAATCATCTGGATGTCCGCGCCGTCGCAATGATAGCCACTGCGATCGGCGCGGTCGCGGTTGGTGCATTTGCGATCGGTGCACTCGCCATAGGCCGGCTCGCGATCCGCCGCGTTTTGATCGAGCGCGCCAAATTCAAATCGATTGAAATCGAGGACCTTACCGTGACACGGCTTCACGTCGCCGAAGTCACGGTGAGCGACTCGCTCAAGCTACCCGGAAGCAATGTGGATCGCAAGACTTCCTAACCAAAGAAAGACACTTAGTCCAGGAGACAGCAAATGGATGCGCCAACGCAAATGAGTCAAAGGGCCGACTTGCGCGATTTTCTGGCAGCCGAGCGGACCTTCCTGGCATGGATTCGCACTGGTCTTGCATTGATGGGATTCGGTTTTGTGGTGGCACGATTCGGTTTGTTTCTGCAGCAACTCCAGGTCGCGCAGGGCACTTCACCAGCGCCGTCTTACGGCCTGTCCCTGTGGTTCGGCACGGCCCTTATCGCAGTTGGAGTGGTCGTGTATCTGCTGTCCGCCTGGCATCATCTTCGACTGGTCCGGGAGTTGGAACGGGGAGGATCCATATCTTCTCGTCCATCGACTCAGGCTGTGGTGATCGCGTTGTTCCTGGCTTTGGTGGGTCTTGCGATGGCGATTTATTTGGTTTCCGTCGGAAGCTTCGCAAAGCTACAACCTGCAAGTATTGGCAACGGGGAGGTATCTATGCTAACGGCAGCAAGCAAAGGAATTGTCGAGAGGCCTAGCAATCACTCGGTCGAGCAGACCGTGGATCGGCTTAAGAATATTCTGCAAGCGAAAGGGGTTACCCTGTTCGCTCTGATCGACCACGGCGGAGAAGCCGAAAAGGTGGGAATGAAAATGCCACCCACCAAACTGTTGATCTTTGGAAACCCTAAAGGCGGAACTCCCCTGATGCTGGCGGCGCCGAGCAGCGCCATCGATCTTCCGCTGAAGATCCTGGTCTCAGAAGACGGCCAGGGTAAGGTATGGATTTCCTACAACAGTCCGCAGTATTTGCAAAACAGGCACGAATTGCCGCAAGAGTTGTTGGCAAACATCGCAGTCGTCGAGACGTTGGCTGCCAAAGCCGCAGAGTAGCTCCAAGTTCGTCGTTACGAATCACAGCGGCTCAAGCGGACGATCGTTAAGGGAGTTCCAGATCCCGTGTCGCACCGTGCTGATCTCCGTTCGGACCTGAGTCTTAGGCCTTGCGAGTCCTTGCGCCGGAAGGACCGTAAAATCTGGTTTTCGCGCTCTTCTTTTGATTGTTGCTTTTAGATACATCCCCGCAGTAGAAGCCGTGGGAATGGGGAAATCCCGAGGGGATTTCCAAAGAGCGTGGGAAGGGTGGAAAGCCGGCTTTGTGGCTTTCCACCCTTTCATTTCCATGGCCTGCTTTGGAAACGGGCGTTCAGAAAATCGAAGTCCCCGAAGTCCCCGTTTTTCTAGCACTTTGTCAGGCCGAGGTGTGATCGCTTCTATTCCATCCGGACCTTTGGATTATGAACCTAAAGCGCGCGATGACGCGGCGCTCCTTCTGGGGCTGCCGTCCTCGTCTTTTGCACAATAATCAGGCTCCGGTCCGGGAGTTACCGCTGCGCCAGAAGGGGTTATAATGTGGCGCATGTCTAAGACTCGTCTCTCCGCCGTGGCGTTATTGGGCATAGGAATCTTCCTTGGTTTCGCTCATCCTTCGGCAGTTTCTCAATCATCTGCTCCCGTTCAGCCTCCTGCTCCGCTCAAGGAAGTGCATGTCGACCGGAGTTGCAAGATTTTGCAGGATGAGAGCGACGCGCTGTCGGACTATACCGAAGCGGATCTGCGAAATGACCATGCTATCTGCAACCTAGAGAGCGTGCACACCTCGCACCATGTCGAGGAGGTTCTTAGGGACGGGGTGCGGCTACGCAATAAGGTTACGGTTGTAGAACAGGAATACCTTCTCCAGAATGTGACCTCTGCGCCGGTGACGTTCGTCGTTGAACACGTTTTGCCCGACGACTGGAAGGTCGATTCCGATCCCCAACCGGTAAAGGTCGTCGACAATACGGCCTTTTTTCGAGTGAATGCGGAGCCCGGTCAGGTCGTGCGATTGCATGTTGGCGAGCGTCAGGCAGATCCCATTGCCGAAGCCAATTGATCCGCTAAAGTCTGAAGCAGCGCCCGGGCGCGCCGGTATCGCTGATCGTCTGGGTTTCCCTTATCTTTTCGTAACAGTTGAGAGAGTCACCTGGCCACTTTCGATGACTCCCCCCTGTTCTCTTTCCGGGGTATACCGCATCATCGTGCGTCGAACCAAAGTCTAGCATTTTCCGACCCATGAGTCGCGACCTTGACGTGGGGCAAGGACTCGATGTCCGACCTCGCCAACACAGTATGTTTTCCGCCCTCCGTTTGAATCGTGAGTTGCTGGCGTTGCGTCCAGTGCGGCACCCGGCAGCAGAACGATTAGCACGTGTGGAAAGGGTCGATTCTTCATGAGTCAAACCCGCAAGATCATTACGTCGGTAGCCTTTATGAGGGCCGCGGCAGTCTGTCCCCGTTTTAGCTGCATCTCTCTGGCAGAGCGTGCCGTGATGATCGAGGTGATTTGTTGACCACCGATTGAAACCCTGACCTCAGCCATCAAACCGCTAATCTGTACGGACTCAATTCGTCCCACTAGCTGATTACGACCACTCACGCACCGGATTTCTTCTCTGCGTTGTTGCTCGGTCTTGCCACGGGTTCTGAAAAGCAATCTGTCCACTTCGCTCTCCGGGATACGATGATGTCCTCCCGTAGTCCGATTGCTTCGAATCTTCTTCTTGTAAATCCACTGCTTAATCGTCGGAAAGCTGATCCCCAGTTGCAAAGCTGCATCTCGAAGCTTCAGCAGTCCCTCAATATTTCCTTCGGATTTGCCGCTCTTCTGCATCGGGACGCAATCGTAACGACAACGAAATTCCCGGTCAACTCCGTCGCATCCGCATAAGTTAGCCCACGGGCTCATTGCAAAAAAAGACTATATCGTACACTTCTGGACGATAGAATCGTATCTCATGTACACTTGCGACTTCTGTCCCAAACGAGTGGTGTTTCGAGGTCGAAATGCGCAAGGCTTACTTGTTTATCGCAGCGGTTGGTTTTTTGCTTTCGTCATCCTTGATCTTTGCTCAGGCCCAAACGGGAGCGCGCCTTTCCGGCGTGGTGACGGACCAAATCGGCGCAGCCCTTCGCCATGTCGCGGTGACAATCAGGAACGTCGACACAGGTGCAACGAGCACGATTGCAACCGACGGCGGGGGACACTATCAGGCGTCCGGCCTGCCTCCGGGGCGCTTCGAGATTCGAGCCGCAAAACAAGGGTTCGCCGATGAAACGCGTGCGGGAATCAGCTTGGCGGTTGGCCAGGACGCCACGGTCGACATTAAGATGCAGCTGAGGACCCCCGACGCCTGCGCGAGCGGCCACGAGTTCGCCACCACCGATTGCGCGCTCACCTGGCACGGCATCACGGTGTACGGTGCGTATGACGTGGGCGTCGGCTGGGTCAGCCACGGCCTACCGGAAAGCGGCGATAACTATGAAGGCGAATCTCTGGTGAACCGAAACGGCTATCAACATCGATTCCTCATCGCACCGAACAACCTGTCGCAGACGGGTCTGGGCATCAGGGGCAAGGAAGAGTTTCGGCCTGGCTGGTCCATTGTGTTCAACGCTTCAACTGGCATCAATCCGCAGTCCGGCCTGCTCGCCAATGCGTCAGCCACCGACACCGTCGACAACGGCCTTCCCAGGAGGAGCTATTCGGAAGCCATCGACGGCGCGCGCGCGGGCCAACCCTTCAATGACGAATTCTATGCCGGTATATCGTCCGCGCATTTCGGCACGCTGACCTTCGGTCGTCAGCGCGCTCTCGGCACCGATGCGATGCTCCTTTACGATCCGGTCGGTGGCGGCTATGCCTTTTCGTACATCGGGTATAACGGCACGATGGCCGGCGGCGGCGACACCGAGGACACCCGTTGGGACGATGCTCTGAAGTATCGCCTCACCGATGGCCCGGTCCGTTTCGGCGCGATGTATAAATTCGCCAATGGTTCTGCCGGTTGCTACTCGGCCTCCGCAGCCTGGACTGGCACCACCTGTACGCCGGAAGCGGCACATAACAACGCCTATGGATTCGACCTCGGCGGAGACCACGGCAAGTTCTCCGCCGACGCCGTCTTCCAACATTACAACCAGGCGATCAGCGTATTGAACCCCTTGCTGGGGCCTCAGAGTCCGACGCAGTCCTATCAGTCGACCATGGACAGCATCAATACAAACCCCATCGGCGGGGCTAATCTGATCGACACGAACAACACCGTATATGGCATCGTGACCGACAACAGCGCAATTATGGTCGCTGCCAAGTATAGGTGGGATCCGTTCAGGTTTTTTGGCGGGTACGAATACATCTGGCAGAATAACCCGTCGGATCCGTTGGGCGTTGGCGCCTCGGACCAGGGCGGTTATATCATAAGCGGGGTCGAAGACAAGAATCTTGATTCTGAAAAGTTGGTGCAGATCTGGTGGACGGGCGTGAAGTACACCTACCGCAGCAAAACCGACATCACTTTCTCCTGGTATCAACAGCGGCAGAACGACTTCCGTGTTCCCTCGACCTGCTCGCCCGAAGCCGGTTTCCGCAGTTCCTGCGCAGGCACCCTCAACGAGGTGTCGCTCTATGCGGATCATCACTTCACCAAGCGTTTCGACGCTTTTGCCGGAATTGCGTATTCCTACGTGAGCGGCGGTCTGGCCATCGCCATTCCTCATGGCCCCGGCGTCCCCTATAACTACGACAACAACTTTGCTCCGACAGTCGGTGGTCGTTTCACCTTCTGATCGCTTCCGCGGCGGGCTCAGTCGAGAGCCCAACATGGGTTGTGGTTCATCAAAACCTCGTGGCGGGTTCGAAATCGCCACGACTTCATTCCACTCAACAAACCACATTCCGATTCTGTCGATACGTTTCCCGTTCTGAGATTAGACTGAACCGGAAGAGTGTTGGCCGTCGGGGCAGCGTCCGAGTGACGCGACTAACCGGCAGTAATCCGCACTCGACGAAGGAAAGAAGACTTGCCGCCCGAGAATTTACCTGATCAAGTGGCCAAGTCACGCCGGCTGCGGATTCAATATGTCGACCATGTGTTTGCTCTTACACTTACGTTCCAATTCGCTGTAGCGCATGTCCTTGGTCTGTTTTGTAACGCAAGTGCTAAGTACGCTCAGACCGATCATCCAACCTTTCGAGACATGGGCCCAACCCGGCTTCACCTCTTCCGCACCTACTGATGAGTCGCCACTCTGATTTCAAACAACTTTGGCCACAGCTTTCCGGTGACGAAAAGCCGATCTGCCGTCGAGTCATAGGCAATGCCGTTCAGAACGGCACCAGAGCTCTGGAGTTCGCGCTTATCGATTATTCCGTCCAAATCGATCCAACCGAGAATCTTCCCGGTTCGCGGAGAGATGCGGAGGATTTTATCGGTCTGCCAAATATTGGCGTAGATCTCCCCGTGGATGTATTCGAGTTCATTGAGATCTTCGACCGCCTGGCCTGTTTCGTCGGTGACGTGGACGCGCCTGGTCTCTCGAAACGATTTCGGATCCAGAAAGCGTAGATACGCCGTTCCATCGCTCATGATCAATTGCCTGCCATCGTGAGTCAGGCCCCAGCCTTCGCCCGTGTAGTGGAAAGTCCGTAGCAAGGAGAAGCTGAAGCGGTCATAGACGAAGCCTTTGTGTGCTCTCCATGTCAACTGAATCAGGTTACTGCCCCAATCCGTGAGCCCTTCGCCAAAATACTCAGCGGGCAGGTCGTATTTCTGCAAAACTCGTCCCGTTGACACATCCACCATCCGTATCGAGGACCTACCATTGAGACCGGTGCTTTCATACATGTGACCATCCACAAAGATTAGCCCTTGGGTGAATGCCTGGGAATCATGCGGGTAGATGTGAACGATCTGATAGGTATCTTTCGGCGCTGAACCGAGCGGTTGCGCAATGGTGAATGCCGCGACCGCGCAGACCAACCATACGAGACGACTTGGGCGCCGAAACATGTGCGGCCAGCTTAAGGCAATTGATGGTCGAGGTAAACAGGGAAGGCTCAGAACGGGGCAGAGCTCCGAACGAAGCCGGCTCGCCAGCTGCTAGATTCATCACGGCCGGTTCGAGGGCACGGTGTCTATCTCCAGAGACCATAGAGGTGGGGCGTGATCACAGCGACGAAGAAAAAATAGAAGAAAGTGGCGACGGTGGCGAGTATCACGGACGAGGGAGTGGGCCAAAGCCCGGTCTGCTCGATGGCCCGATAAGCCAGGGCAAGGATAACGACGTAAATCAGCCCGGAGAAGAAGGGCCAAAGCAGTCCGATCGGGTGGTTCGCGTAAATCTGGCCGTAGGAAAACAGGAGTAGTGGGTTGAAGAGTGCCTGCAGAATCGGAATGGCCAGCAGAGCGATCAAAAAAGTGAAGGTGCGACGCCCGGGCCGCTTTAGCAGGGCATAGATCAAAATCGCGTAGGGCGCCTGGGTAAGGACCAAGCCCGGGAGCAAGTCGAGCGTCCAGTGTCGAGGCACGAAAGCGCGAGAGGCGACCTGAAGGAGCGTGACGGCGCTGATTGCGATACGTGCGCCCAGGGCAAGGCCGAGGCGGTCGATGGTTTTCCCTCCGCGGGGCGCCAGACGGTGAGAGACGGACCGCAATCCGGGTGAGCGTAGGGACGGGCCCGGGGGGACCGCGGACGAGGAAGCGGCGGCTAGGCCGGAGATGGTCGCAGAAGGCAGAGAACGCGCCGGGTGGCGGACCATCTCTCTGGCCAGCTTACCAATGATCAGGACGCCGGTTGTGACAAGCGCAATTGCGGCCAGGAGCGCGCCGACGAACGAATTGGCGGCTCGAGGATAAAAGATCATCGCGTTGCGTGTCAGGCCTCCCCTGATGATGACGAGCCAGGCGATCAAAAGCAGCAAACAGCAACCGGCGATGACCAGGATGACGGTGGCGACGATGCCGAGGATGCGAAGCGCGTTGGCGGGCCTGCGTTCCATGGCCTGAAGGCTTTGCCTCTTTCGGTTTTAGTTGGCGATACGGACGACGGCGCCAACTAAGACAGCGCCCTGTATGCATCTGTCCCAACAGGCAAATACAGAGAAGGCGAAACAAAATGGTAATCCCATCGGTTTCTCGCCATGCGGCGGATTCTATCAGCAACCGATCAGAGGCTGTCGACGCGGCCACGACATTGCCGAAAGGCCGGTCCGTGAGCCGTGATTTCCCTCAATTCTAGCCGCGCCGGGGAACACTCTTCCTCTTCTTCGTGGTCGTGGTTGTGTTCTTCTCGATCCTGATCCTCCATGCTGTTCGCAGGGCGCCGGCCAAGACGTCCTCGTTCGCTTGCGCCAAGCGAACGTGAGTCACTCCCATCTTTCCCCACCCTCCCGGAACGGGCAAGAAGAGTTCTGGCAATTCCAAAACAAATTCCGCCTGCTGGTCTGGCGTGAGCATCAAATTCCCATACCCCTGATCCTGCGATGCGAGGGTGGCAAAGATCCTGCCTCCTACCCGGAAATCAGCCGCCCCCATGTGGGAGCCTTCCTCCGCCCCTTCGAGGCTCAGGGCAATCCGGCGGAAATCGGCAGCATTCATCTCGAATCACCCCCGCTCGTCATTGACGATGCCACAGCACATCAATTTTGAAATCGCAGTGGATTATCGACCAAAAGAGGCGCATTCAGCGATATCATTTTCAGGATTCGGCGGTCCCTGATGACTGGACACGCTTGCTAGAAGGCTGGTGTCGTTCGGCGTGTTTCGCCGCGAGGCCGAGAGGATAGATATGGCAATTGATATTCGCGGCATGGCGCAGCTGTTGCAGGTATTCGACATGCCGACCTCAATCAAATTCTATCGCGAGGTGTTGGGGTTCGAGATCATCAGCACGGATGGAAAGACCGCACCCCACTTCGACTGGGCACTGCTCCGGCTGAACGGCGTGGAATTGATGCTGAAAACAGCATACGAGGCGCCCGCGCGTCCGTCCGGTCCTGAGCCCGCTCGGGTTGCGGCTCACGAAGACATTGGCTTGTTCTTTGGATGCCCCGATGTGGATGCGGCTTATCGGTACTAACCGGAATGGGCGTAAGAGCGACGAAGCCGGCGGTTCGGCCATACGGGATGAAGCAACTGAATGTGACCGATCCGGATGGACACGGACTCTGTTTCCAGTGGCAGGCCGTTTGACGGCAAGAACCAATGAACCCCGGCACCGCTCCGCCGACAATCTCTTAACCATGCTTAACAAACTTCAACGAGGCGGAATTCATGCAGTACCTCAAGTAGGTGGGCTTGGGGCCGTCATCAAAAACATGCCCGAGGTGCGCTTCGCATTCCGTGCAGGAAACGGCGGTGCGGCTCATCCCCAGACTGCTGTCGCTTGTAGTACGGACATTTTCCTTGGCAATCGGAGCCCAGAAACTAGGCCACCCGGTCCCTGAATCAAACTTCGTGTCCGAACTGAAAAGCGCGTTGTCGCAGCAGATGCACCGATAGAGACCCCGGTCGTGAATGTCATATTGTCCGCTGAAAGCTCTTTCCGTGCCCGCTTTGCGGGCGACTTCGAATTGCAACGCGGTCAATTGCTGCTTCCACTCGGCGTCAGTCTTGCGGACCCGGTTGACCCGCGCGGGGCCAAGCTTTTGGCCATCGTCACTGAATTGAATGATGGTGACTGTGTCTTTGTCGTTGTTGGCTTTCGCGTGACCCAAGATCGGGTTTCGGAGCCACTCAACTAGACTTACTCCGGCGACGGCCATTACGGAATTGCGAAAAAACTGCCGGCGATTTAGCATCGATTTCTCCAGTCGTTAGTCCCTACCCGAATGTGAAGGCAAACGCCTGCACGCCCGGATCGAGGAATTCAATCTCGAAAGTTCTGTCTTCTACGGTACCTTTTTGCCGAATGAGCTGATATAGACGGTGCCCTTGAACCGTGCCGGCGCCGTTCGCGTCAGTATCGCTGCCATGGTCGTCGCCGGGCGGCGTCCCGTCGACTGTCACCTTGAAACGAACCGGCTTGCCATCCGTGGTGGGCCCGAGCACCAAGTGCAGATCGCGCGCATGAAAGCGGAACACAATTGTCCCGGAGGATCCTTTCAGCACCGCGCTCTCCGGGCCCACTTTCCAGGTTCCGCTCAAGGCCCACTGATTGAGGGAGAGGCGCGGCCGCGGGACATAGGCTTTGCTCGCATCCTGAGCGATGGTCGGAGCGGAGGCAAAATGCTCGGCGCGCTCATACCCAATGTAGGTTTCGTGCGACCGAACATCCTGATTGTCCGGGGCAGCTTCAGCGCCGGTCGCGGAGACATTGATCGCTGCTCGGGAGACCGACGTTGCGCCGTTCTCTTTTAAGAGTTGCTGAATCACCTGCTCGGACCCCTCATAATCGCCTTCGCCAAAATGGTGATGCCGAATCCGCCCTTTACCGTCGATGAAATAGTGGGCCGGCCAGTATTCGTTGTGGAAAGCTTGCCAAATCACGTCGTTGCTGTCGATGGCAACGGGATAGCTGATCTTCAAGTCGCGAACCGCTTTTTCCACGTTCGCGGGCTCCTTCTCAAACGCGAACTCTGGGGTGTGCACGCCGATCACCACGAGTCCGGCATCTTTGTACTTCTCCGCCCACCCTTCTACGTAAGGCAAGGCCCGCAGGCAGTTGATGCACGAGTATGTCCAGAAATCGATTAGCACGACTTTGCCGCGGAGAGAGTCGCGCGTGAGCGGTGCGGAGTTGAGCCATGCGATGGCTCCGCTCAGCTCGGGCATGGCCCCCTCATCATCGAGAACCAGCGAAGAGTCCGCGGCACTCACCGCCACGATCCCCGGTTTCTCGGGACCTAATGTTTTGATCAAATGCGCTTCCGCTTGGGAGGTGTTCAGGAAGGAGACCTTGGTGAGCAGATTCGTGTCCCACCCCATCGCGATGGCCAGGACTCCGACGATCACCGCAACCCCCAGGACGCGTCGTATCCAGACCTCAAAAGAGAGAGACCGTTTCATGACAGACAGCGCCTTGTTGCCGGCAAAAAGCGCAATTCCGAGAGAGGTTGCTGCACCCACCGCAAAAGACAATAGCAAGAAGGACGAACGCGCGCCCGGGCCCTGAATCGCCGCTCCGGTCAAGATCAGGCCGAGAATAGGGCCGGCACAAGGAGCCCAAAGCAATCCGGTCGAAATTCCCAGCACAAACGACTTTCCGACACCGTCGGCGGCTGAAGGGCTGCCTTGGAGGCGGCTGCCTGCTTGGACGAGCGGCCGAGTGAATACTTCGGCCAGTGAAGGGAAGAGTAGGCTAACCCCTAAAAGCAGGAAAATGAGCATCGCCACATAGCGTCCGTCTTGATTCAGGCGTACGACCCAATGTCCGCCGAATGCGGCGGCGATCGCCACCAAAGAAAACGTGAGCGCCATGCCGGCCAGCAGAGGAAGCCCGGAACGGCGAAACGGTTGATCCGCACGAGCAAATACAAATGGCAAGACAGGAAGAATGCATGGGCTGAGGATCGTCAGCACACCGCCAATAAAGGCCAACAAGTAAATAAACATAATTCCCGTTTATTCCGCGCTCCCTTGCTCCGAGCGCATCGCCCCCTTATGCCCTACTTCTTATAGAGCGAGGGAAGTTGCTCCCGAAGGCGCTCGACCTTAGGCAAGTCATTGACCGCTATGTATGAATTGTCGGGATGAAGCGTGGCGAAATTCTGATGCTCTATTTCAGCCGCGTAGAACGCCTTCAGCGGAACCACCTGCGTCACAATCGGACCCGGAAACGATTTTGCCTGTTCCAGCTGGGCGATGTAGGCCTCGGCGATGTGCCTTTGTTCGTCATTCGCGTAGAAAATTATCGAGCGATACTGGGTGCCAGTGTCCGGCCCCTGGAAATTGAGTTCGGTGGGGTCGTGGGCCACGGAGAAGAACACTTTCAGAAGTTGGCCGTAGGAAATTTGTGCGGCGTCGAAAGTGATCTTCACGGACTCAGCGTGTCCCGTCTTTCCCGAACTTACTTCTTCATAGGTCGGCATGGGGACAGTGCCCCCGGAATATCCTGAAGTAGCATTCTTCACCCCTTTGACATGCTGGAAAACGAGCTGGACTCCCCAAAAACAACCGCCGGCGACAACCGCAGTTTGTTTGGCTGATTTCGCAGCGAGCGGGGTATCCACCACCGGATCGGGGAGAACGACTCCGCGCTCGGCGGCGTGGGCAAGGTTCGAGACAACTACACCGGCAACGATCAGGATCGCGACTAGAACCGCGATCATAGGGACCCAGCGAAGATGCTTCACTGCACGATTCATGGCTAGATTTCTCCCCCTTCGTTCGATTCGTAAGCAGTTGAAAAGTTACAGCTCGGGCTCTCTGCCAACGCCGCACAATAGCCTTTAGGACTCCAGTATCGAGGGGCGCAATCTTTCCCCTGCCAATTGCCGGGGGAAATGCACGAGTGATTCCTCACTTTGCAACCGGATACTCCCTAAGCCAGTGCAAAACTTGATCGGCACTCTCATTGCTCGGAAACACCGGATACAAGGAATGCTCGATGCGCCCATCCCGAATAACCAACGTCAGACGCTTCAACAACCGCATGCCGGCCGTTTCAAATGTTGGTAAACGCAGCGCGTCGCACAACTCGAACGCCGCATCGCTCAGTACCTCAAACGGAAGGTGGAGGCGGTCGGCCATCTCACGCTGATACTCCGTTGTTTGTGTGCTTAAGCCGAACACCTCGGTGCCAAGCTGCAACAGCTCCTGATACTGGTCCCGAAAATTGCAGGCCTGAGGAGTGCACCCGCGGGCGCCCGGGATTGCGTCCCAGCCTTCGGGCAACGGCTTTCCCGGCACTCCTGTCATGGGATAGCAATAGATCACGGTCCGAACGGCGTTCAATGCCGCAAGAGCGACCATCCGGCCAGAGGTAGAGCGAAGGACGATCTCGGGCACACGCATGCCCGCGAGATGGTCTGCCGCACCATCATCTGCAGGTCGAGGTAGACCGGAGGGCAGCGGGAATTCCGTCTGCTGATGCACGTCATCGGTAAGAGTACTACGCCGCAGGGGAGAGTCGAAAGAGGGCCTGTTCGCGGGTGGCTGAAGGTTCAGATACCGTCGTCTATGGTATATTTTTTCGATTCTCACACCTCTATTTCTCATCGTCGATCTTAGGGAGTCTTCCATGCGATTGTCCGGCTTGTGTAGAACTCTGTTGCCCGCGATCGTTGTGCCAGCGGCATTGAGTCTCGGGACTGCATTTTTGTCAGCGCAAAGCCAGTCCAACACTCGATGCCCGAACGATGACAGCGGGTTGAAGTTACCCGCCGGTTTTTGCGCAACCGTATTTGCCGACGACATCGGTCACGCCCGCCACCTGGTGGTGGCGCCGAGCGGAGTGGTTTACGTCAACACCTGGTCGGGTGAGTACTACGGCAACGCCGCGCCGCATGCCGGCGGGTTTCTGGTGGCCCTCGAGGACAGCAAGGGAGCGGGAAAGGCCGATGTGATTGAGCGCTTCGGTGAAACCGTGCAGACTGGCGGAGCCGGTGGCACAGGCATCGGAATGTATAAGGGGTCGATTTACGCGGAGATCAACGATCGAATCGTGCGATATTCACTGCCTGCCGGTTCCATCGTTCCGCGGGACCCTCCCGATACGATCGTCTCCGGATTGCCTCTAGGGGGCGATCATCCCATGCATCCATTCATCATCAACGCCGACGGGATCCATGTACGTCGACGTGGCTACCGCGACCAATTCCTGCCAGCTGAAAAATCGGACACTCAAATCGCCCGGCGCGGATCCCTGCACCGAACTTGAGACCCGTGGCGGAATCTGGCGATATGACGCCAACAAGACGAACCAAACGTTTTCACCCGCCGAGCGCTTCGCGACCGGGATCCGCAACGCGGAAGGCTTTGCCATCGACGACAGCGGACGCTTATTTGTGACCCAACACGGGCGAGACCAATTGCATGCGAATTGGCCCGACCTCTACAAGCCCGACCAGGAGGCCACGCTGCCGGCTGAAGAGTTGCTGCTTCTGAAGCCGGGCGGCGACTATGGCTGGCCCGAGTGCTACTACGACGCGTTCGTGCAAAAGCTGGTTCTGGCACCGGAATACGGCGGTGACGGCGGCAAAACGGTCGGTCCGTGCGCGAACAAGATCGCTCCGACTGCGGCATTTCCGGCGCATTGGGCTCCGAACGGAATGGTGCACTACGACAAGAAACAATTCCCCGCCCGCTACCGTAACGGCGTGTTCATCGCCTTCCACGGTTCGTGGAATCGGGCACCCTATGCGCAAGGTGGCTACAACGTAGTTTTTCAGCCGCTCGCCGGCGACCAGGCATCCGGCCGCTGCGAAATATTTGCCGACGGTTTTGCCGGAGCGGTGAAGTCGCCGGACAAGCGGCACCATCGTCCGACCGGCCTCGCGGTCGGGCCGGACGGGTGCGCTCTATGTTTCCGATGATATAGCGCGGACGAATCTACCGAATTGTCTATCGAGGCGGCTCCGAAGGCGGCGCAGCCACGTTCACTCCATGTCCGAGTGCGTCGGCGCCGGCCGGCGATATCGTCGAAGTCGCCGCCAGACCGCCGGAAGGGCACGCACCCGGACGCGGGTGCGGCCGCAAATGTCGGTCCCGCCGTTCCCCAAGGGGCGACGCCAGAAATGGTTGCTCTGGGTGATCGCATCTACCACGGCCAGGTGGGCGGAGCAGCGTGCACGGGTTGCCATGGCGCGAGTGGTACGGGCTCGCCCTTGGGGCCCGATCTGACGGTCAAGAAATGGTTGTGGAGCGATGGTAGCTATGCCGGAATCGCGAAAACGATCACCGATGGCGTGCCGCAGCCAAAAAAGTATCGCAGTCCGATGCCGCCGATGGGCGGAGCGCAACTAACGGCGGAGCAGTTATCGGCGCTGGCTGCATATGTCTGGAGCCTGAGCCACCGGTAAGCAGCATTTTCAAGAACACCCGGACATCACTGGGGCGGAACTGTACGGTTTTGCCCGACAATTTGGCGGAACAGGCGGGCTGGGAGTACGGCGCCGCATCGCAGGACATCTGATTGGGGTCTTTCCGCATGAAAAAATCGCAGGCGACAAAGTTAGTCTCTATGTTCATCCCAAAAACCACGGCCGAATGCGGATGACAGATGCTGCTGGCCGAAAGCGGCATTGGATATTCGAGATCCACTTCGTGGATCGCATCCGGCAGATTGGCGGATTCTACGAAGAACTGCGGACCATCGGCTGATGGTCGCTGTTTTTCTTGGTGCCATGGCTTCGAACTTTCCAGAGGTGCGTGGCGTGAATCTCGATCCTCAGACCCGGTGCGAACACTTTCACGGAACCACCGACATCATTGCGATCAAGATGAAGTGCTGTGGCGTCTACTATGCGTGCCAGGAATGCCACCGAGCGCTGAGCGAACACGAAATCGAAGTCTGGCCAGAGCGCGAATGGAGCCAGGAAGCAATACTTTGCGGTGCCTGTCGGGTAGAGCTGACGATCCACCATTACTTGCAGAGCGAGTTTCGTTGCCCAGCTTGCCGCGCCCAGTTCAATCCTAGATGTCGAAGCCACTATCATCTCTATTTTCAAATGCCCGGCAGTTTGTAGGATCTAGATGTCGACCACGGCACCATGGGGAAGGGAAGCGAAATGGCATCGTTGGATGCGGAGCAGAGCCTGGGGCAGTGGGAAGTCCATTCTCGGACTGACATGGCTGTGTTGCTCGGAATTGCAGCGATCGAAGTGGTCGTTCATCTGCTAACGAATAATCGCTATGGCTTTCATCGCGATGAGCTCCAGTTTCTGAGCGATGCCCGGCACTTGGACTGGGGATTTGTCCCCTATCCGCCATTGACACCATTCGTCGAGCGCATCAGCCTTGGAATCTTTGGCGTTTCGATGGGGGGACTGCGTATGTTCTCGGTCCTAGCGCAGGCGCTGGCCATCGTGGTCACTGGGCTGATGGCCCGGGAGCTTGGCGGGGGACGGCTGGCCCAGGTTACGGCGACGTTGGCGGCCGCGCTCGCACCCTTGCCGCTTTTCGAGGGCACGGAGTTCCAGTACACGACCTTCGACTATCTGTGGTGGGTGCTGGCTGGGTACTTCGTGGTTCGCCTGCTGAAGACAGAGAACCCGCGCTGGTGGCTGGCGATTGGCGCGGCCATCGGTTTTGGCCTGATGACCAAGTACACGATCCTCTTTTATGTGGCCGGAATACTCGGCGGGCTCCTGCTGACGCGCGACCGACGATTTTTCTTGAGCGGATGGCTCTGGGGCGGCGTAGGCCTGGCGCTGCTGATTTTTCTGCCCAACCTCGTGTGGCAAATGCGCCACGGATTCGTCACCTACCACTTCCTTCAGCATATTCACCTGCGCGACGTGGGAGAGGGCCGAGCCAATGGATTTGTGCTCAATCAGTTCCTGATCTGCACGAATTTCTATTCGGCCCCGCTGTGGATTGCTGGCTTGTGGTGCTTCTTGCTCAGCCAGCGTTATCGTCTGCTGGCCTGGATGTACCTGGTCCCGCTGGCGCTGTTCTATTTTGGCAAGGGACGGTACTACTACCTGGCAGCGGCCTATCCCATGCTGATTGCGATGGGCGCGGCCGCAGGCGAGCGCTGGGTCGGGGGGCTGCCGCGGCTGAGGCGGTGGTTGGTGGAAGGCGTGCTATTCACCGGAATCGCCGGCGCCGGGCTGTACGGCTGTGCGCTGGTTCTGCCGCTCGCCTCCGGCGGTCCGCTTATGCATTTCGCTCTCGAGAGAAACGACGCTCTGCGCGAGGAGTTCGGGTGGTCTGACCTGGTGCGGACGGTGGCGGGTATTCGCGATTCCATGCCTTTGCCGCAGCGCGAGGATGTCGGCGTCCTGGTGGGGAACTACGGCGAGCAAGGTGCTATCGAAATCCTCGGCCCGGCTTACCGCTTGCCATCGCCCATCAGCCTCACGAACTCGGCATGGCTGCGCGGGTATCCCGTGCCGCCCCCCTCGACCTTAATCGTGGTGGGCTTCTCGCGCCAGGCCGCAGACAAAGCATTTACTGCGTGCCGGCTCGCCGGTCAGAACGGCAATCCCTATGGCATTAAGAACGAGGAAAGCGAGTATCACCCTGACATATTCGTCTGCGGTGGCCCCCGCATGCCCTGGCCAGAGTTCTGGAAGAAGCACCAGAACTTTGGTTGAACTACTCTGCGCGCAACGCGTGCACCGGATCCACTGCGGCGGCCCGGCGGGAAGGTAGATAGCAGGCGAAATAGGCGATGGCCAGCACCCCGGCCGTGGTGATGGCATAGGTCCCTGGGTCCATGGGGCTTATGTTGAATAGAAGCGAGGACATCAGCCGCATGGTGGTAAATGCGGCGACCAAGCCGAACGCGATCCCAATCGCGGTCAGCCATAGTCCTTGACGTACGAACATTGCAGTCAAAGCCTGCCGTTGGGCACCGAGCGCCATCCGTATGCCGATCTCCCGTGTCCGCTGAGACACCGCATAGGAGATCACGCCATAAATGCCGACGATTCCGAGCAGCAGCGCCATGCTTCCGGCGACGCATAACATGACGAGGGTGAACGAGGTCCGCGCCATCGATTTCATATACAGCTCACCGAGCGTGGTTGCGTCCGACAGAGGAAGATCCGAATCGACCGCCCAGACCGTTTGCTGGACTTCCTTCATGAATGCTGCCGAGCCCGCGCGCGGGGAGCGAATCGCGAACGCGGCATCGCGGCGCACCATCTCCTTGGCGCCCTCGAAACCATCCTGCATGATCGGCCAATACACCGAGGTGGGCGCTGGATTGTTCGGGCCGTCGTCGTATACATCCTTCGCAACACCGACAATTTCACGCCAGTCGTCGGTGCTGCCGATGCGAATTCGCTTTCCCAGGGCGCTGGCCGGGTCATGCCAGTACTCTTTTGCAAGATTCTCTGAGACGATGGCGACGGGCCTTTTCTGGTAGGTTTCGGTCCAGGTGAGATCGCGGCCGGCCACCAGCGGCGTTCCGAGGGTCGCGAAAAATCCGGGTGAGATGAATTTGAACCGGCGGAGGGGCGGAAGTTCCCCTTCCTTGTAGGTACGGTCCGCGGCCACGATAGGATCGACTCTATCGCTTCCGTCCATCGGGATGGCGGTTGAGAAGCCGACCGAGGAAACGCCGGGAAGAGCCGACAGCTTGTCTACCATGGCCTGTTCCATGTGGACTAGACGGTCGCGCTCGGAGGCTGGCACCTGCGTTTCCGGAATGTAGAGACGGAATGTCCTCACTTGATCCGGCTCGGCAAAGCCGGGAGACACGTGCATCAAAGCCTGAAATGTGCGGATCATCAGACCCGAACAGATCAGCAGGACCAGTGCCAGAGCGACCTGCAAAACGACCAGCGTCTTGCGCGCACGGTGGCGTTCGCGGCTCTGGCTTAGCGCTCGTCCTCCCTCCCTCAGACCGCTTTGCAAACCCGGGCCGGCGTACTTGAGCACCGGAATCAAGCCAATCATAAGGCTGACAAAGCCTGCGAGTCCCAACGTGAAAAGCAGCACCGGGATATCGATGCCGATTTCATGGAGTCTCGGGAGGCCGGTGGGCGCCATGGCAAGCAGAACGCGCAACCCTCCGTAGGCCAATGCCAGACCAACCAGGCTTCCTGCGAGTCCTAGGACCAGGCTCTCGAACAAGAGCCCGGCCGTGATCCGCGACCGTCCGGCGCCCAATGCGGTACGAATGGCTAATTCCTGACGTCGACCTTCGACACGCACCAGCAGTAGGTTTGCGACGTTGGCACAGGCCACGAGCAGCACCATGACGATCGATCCCATCAAGACCCACAATACGTTCCCCACATCGCCGATCACGTCTTGCTTCAAGGGGCGCAGATTTGGCTGAATCTGTGCTTTTTCAAAAAGCGCCGGACTAAACCCCTCGGGCGCAGGGAAACTTCGGATCGCGATGGGAAGCAGACGGGCTAGGTCCACGCTCGCCTGCGCCATCGTCACTCCAGGCTTCAAACGGGCAAGCGATCGAAAACTGAAGTTCCCCAGCTTTGTCTTGTTGCGGTCCCACTGCATCGGAAGAATGAGCGCGGCATCGGCCTCATCAAGAAAATGAAATCCCTTCGGCAAGACGCCGATAATCTCACGCGGCCTTCCGTCCGCAATGATGGTGCGGCCAAGGACAGAGGCACTTCCGCCGAATTTCTGGCGCCAATAGCCATAGGAGAGCAGGACAGTTTCCGGTGCGCCTGGCGAATCATCGTGGCGAGTGAACAATCTCCCTAACGCCGGGGTCACGCCGAGGATGGGAAGGGTTCCATCGGTGACGTCGAGGCCCTGGAGGTGCTCGGGCTGCCCGGCACCGGTGACGCTCAGCGAATCGCCGGAGTAAACGCCGATATCCTGAAGGGTAGTGTTTTGCTCGCGATCAATGAAGTAAACAAAGGGCGCCATGTTCACTTCCCGGAGACCAATTCCGGGCGCCCTGTGCCACACTCCGATCAGTTGCTCCGCGTGAGGGTAGTTCAGAGGCTTCAGCAGTACGCCTTCGACGATGCTGAAGATCACCGTGTTCGCGCCCACGCCCACGGCCAACGTAATCAAAGTGATCGCGGTGAACGTCCGCGCTCGGCTGAGTCTTCTTAATACCTGCTTGAGTTGGTCACTGAACATCGCCATGCTCCAGCTCTCCTCGCCCATGGAGTTGCCTTCGCAGCCGAGCTGCGGCAGCCCCCGCAGTGATCATTACGTCACCGGGCGGCGAAAAGTTCGCACTTTGTGGGACTGCCGGCCACTCGGTCGATCGCAGAGTCACTCCGGACCGACCTCCGCGGAGCCGAAATCGCCCGCGCCAAACTACGGTGAGCCAGCAATTTACGAGCAGAACCCATTGGTTGATCGCATGGGCGGACCCAGCGTACGCGCCCGGAGCGGATGGTTCGCACAACTTCGCCGTATGCGGGAGATTTGTTGGCCCGGTGCAGGAAGGTACAATCGCAGAATGCCAGCCTATGCATACGCCACTCTGGCCGGGGGATGGCTCATCTGGGTGACGCCATTTTTCTTAGCCAAACGACACACGGAACCCGCCAAAGAGCTGGACCGGCGCGCCCGCTGGGGCGTTGTGCTCGTCGTGATCGCGTATGCATTATTGTGGCAGGGCAAATTCTGGGAGAGATCGATGTCCGCTTGGCGGATGGCGCTTTCCGTCTCTTTCTTGCTCCTGGCGGGTATTCTTTCCTGGACGGGCGTGCGCGCACTCGGGCGGCAGTGGCGGATCGATGCCGGTCTCAGCTCTGACCATGAACTGGTGATCTCTGGCCCCTATCGCGTGGTCCGCCACCCCATCTATACATCGATGCTTTGCCTGCTGTTCGGTATCGGCTTGATGGTCACTCCCCTGCCGCTGCTGGTGGTCTCGGTACTGGTGTTCATCGCGGGCACGGAGATACGCGTGCGGATTGAAGACAGGCTGCTCGCTTCACGTTTCAACGACAAGTTCCTGGATTATCAGCGCAGCGTGCCGGCCTACATTCCTTTCCTGAAATGATCCAGGCTGCTCTCGCGCCACAGTCGATGTTCCCACACCGATCGTAGCCACAGCATGGATTCGAGCCCCATTCCAACCGCTGACTCTCACCTGACTCTCCCGACAAACCCGCCAATTTCCCGTCTAACGGCCCTTATCGAACAGTAATCTCAGCCCGAAGCCAACGAAGACCGTTCCCGTGATGCGATCGAGTGTTTTCGCCACTCGCGCCTTACGCAGCCACAGGGAAAGGGGGCGCACGGCTGCGATGAGCACAGCGAACCAAAGCAGGCCCTCGACTACGTGAATCCCGGCAAGCAGCATACTGAATCCCACAACATTCACTCCAGCCGGAATGAAAAGCGGCAGGAACGTGATATAGAAAACGCCTACCTTCGGATTGAGCAAGTTGGTCAGTAACCCGCGAACCAACCAGCGACCTGGACCTTCGACCCGGGCCGAGTTGCTGGCTAGGGCGACGTCGGGGTTCTGATCGGATCGAAGACTAGATCGAAAAAACAGCTTGCAGCCAAGAAAGATCAGGTAGCACGCGCCCGTCGCTCGCAGGACGTTGTAGGCGACCCGCGAAGCATTCAGCAGCGCACCCAGTCCGACCGATACGGAAAACCCCCAGGTGAGTAAGCCCAGGCAAATACCCACGCCTGCGGCCATCGCCCGCCTCTCGCCGCCGACCGCGGCGGTGCGCAGAACCAGTGCGGTATCGAGCCCCGGCGTGATCGTCAATAAGCCCGAGGCGATCAGGAAAGCGATAAGTGCGCGCGTGGTCGTCAAGCGTTGTCCATCAGCGATGATCGAGGGCTGTCCAAAAGTGATGCTGCCGGACCGACATATTATCGTACATCCTGTGCGCACAATCGATCGGCGACCCGTCTCGGTAACGGTGGGTTTTCCTGACGATTCCCGCGGTGTTTCCCGGTTGCATGCCCCGACTAAAAACTGATCAATGTCAGAATCCCGCTGGTCGTTCACGCATGACGTCCAGGTTCTTTTCTAACTCCAGTCCGGCAGTTCCCAACGTACCCTCGTCAAACAGCCGACCGATCAGGGTGACACCGTGGGGCACGCGGCGGGGCGGGGAGAACTTTGGCAGAGGATGCTTCGGGTCCGGCGCCCAATCGCTTCGTGCCTCCGACACCTCGACGAATCCCGCACGCAGCGTGAGCGACGGATGGCCGGTATAGTTCGTAATCGTCAGCATTTCGTCGCGGAGGGATGGCACCAACAACAGGTCCACTTGGGAGAAAACCCGCGCCATCTCCTGGGCAACTTTTCGGCGCAACCGGTCCGCTTGAACAAAATCCACCGCCGACAGGAACCGGGACTGGCGGAAAATATTGGGCCACCCGTCGGGCACTTGAACCTTCAACTGATCGACTCCGTGACTTAACGTCAGCTCCTCGAAAGCCGCCGCAGCTTCAGCGAACAGAATTAGGTCAAGCGAGTCATAGGGCCAGTCAGGAATCGTCACCGCAACTGGAACCATGCCCACTTTCTTCACCGCCTCGAGGGCGGCGCGATCCACATCGGTAGCGGGAGCTTCCTTCATCCAACCGGGGAAGTAGCCCATCCGCAGGCCCTTCACGCTCTCGCCCGAATCAAAGTCCAGCCTACTCGGAACGCTGGCCAGGTCGCCCGGATCCGGGCCAGAAATGGCCTGCAGCACGAGCATTGTATCTTCCACACTGCGCGCCATAGGGCCGAGCTTGTCGAGCGACCAGCAAAGCGTCATTGCGCCGGTGCGCGGCACGCGACCGTAGGTGGGCCGTAGCCCATTAATCCCGCAGCGCATGGAAGGACTGACGATGCTGCCACCGGTCTCACTCCCAATGGCAAAACCCACGAGTCCCGCCGCCGTAGCGGCTCCGGGCCCCGCGCTCGAACCGGACGATCCTTCTTCGAGCAGCCAGGGATTCATGGTTTGGCCGCCGAACCAAATGTCGTTGAGCGCCAGTGCGCCGAGGCTCAACTTCGCGACGAGCACCGCGCCTGCCTCATTCAGACGCCTGACCACCGCGGCGTCCTCGGAGGGCACGCGGTTTCGGAAGGGCTCGGCGCCGTAGGTGGTGGGAATACCGGCGGTGTCGAGAAGGTCCTTGCCGCCCCAGGGGATGCCGTGCAGGGGGCCGCGGTATTTGCCGGCGGCGATCTCCTGGTCCGCCTTTTTGGCCTGTGTCAGGGCCAATTCCCGCGTCAAAGTGATGACACAGCGGAGCTTAGGGTCAAAGCGCTCGAGTCGGTCCAGATACAGATTGGTAAGCCGCTCCGAGCTCAGCTTGCGCTCCTCAATCCAACGGGACAGCTGGGTAACCGGCGCGAACGCAATGTCCTCGTCATTTGCGGGCAACGCACCGGCGCGGTTTTGACTCCGAACAAATCGATCGCGCTCCGGGCCAGCGTGCAGGCCAGGCAATATCGGATCCCACCGCGTCGCGGGCGCGATCGTTGCTTCCAGCGCGACTTTGCGCGGCCCGGTACGGCGTTCGTAGAGCGCGGCCATGTTGCCGCGCCAGCTTTCCGCTGCTACCGCGAGCTCATTCGGGCTCAACTCGATCTGCACCAGTTTCTCGGCCTCGGCAAAGGTCGAAGGCGATACCTCAGGCCCCACGAATGGACCGGTGCCGAACGCCGGAGGAGCTCCAGGCGGCAGGTCGCCGGAAGTCTGAGCCTGGCTGCGGCTCGCCACGGCCACGCCCAACAGGCCGAGCGAGGTGTGGGTCAGGAACTGTCTACGAGATTTCGACATGCGTCCTCCGCACCGCATTGTACAGCCCGCAGAAAACTTCGTGCGCACAGCGAAACCGAATGAGGTTCACCCGCTTGCTTCCGCGGAATCACCAACCCTCGCTTTACGAATCGAGTACTTCGGATTGAATCGAAAACGAGTTACACCCCGTCTCGCGGCGCGCTCAGAGAACTGTAATATCCGAGATCTTCTCCGGTCAGTGTCTTGGTGGCAAAAATGATTTGGCCGGTGTGCTGCGCGAAATGTTCTACGACCGTATAAATCAACTCGAGAACAGCTTTCTCTTGATGCTGAATCGTGATCGTCTCGGTCAGCCGGCTGGCCGGCAGCGCGCGGATGACTTCTGCGGCCTTCTTGAGCGTTGCGTCGAGCCGGACTTGTAGTTCGCCGGCAGTCAAGCCGCCGAATTGGGCGAACTCGGCAGCTCGATCGCGAACATCAGTCTCTCCGCCGACACCGGAAACAATCCACTGCCTAACGTTCCCACAAAGATGTAGAACGAGATTGCCAATCGCATTCTGGTTGGCGCCCATCCGGGTCCAGAGCTGTTCGTTCGACAGCCGGCCAACACAATCGACGACCCGCGACCCGAGCAGCTGCAGCCGGTCATGGGAAAAGCGCAGGAACAAATCGGCGATGGTTTCCGGCATGGCAGATACCTTATCAAAAGTATTTAGGACAAATATTCGCCAAACACCCGAGCATGCCGGCTACCAGCAGCGCAAGCCCTGGTATCGCCAGCTATCCTCAGTCCAGGGTTTCCGGAGTGCCGCTTAGATGTTGCTGTACGTCTCTTCCGTCGCGATGCCAGAGGGTGAGCCTCGTTACCGCGAAACGAGTGCTGCAAAGACCGCTGTGATGGACACGTTCGCCGCGGAAGGCGAAGATGCCAGCGCACTTCAAAAGCTCTAGAGGGCCTAACAAAACTCTCTGATCGTCCTTATGCCGGCAAGTCTCTAGTTGAGGTTCGCTTTTGGGGGTTCAGGTCCACGGCGATCTGCGGTCTCAGTCGAGGCGCCGCAAATTGCCTAGCGTCATGAGCGGGAGAAAGTTCTAGGGGATCAGTCGAGGGCGGTGGAGGGGAGCCACCATGGTGCCGATGGAGTTTTTCGACCAGCCTTGAGAACGTAATGGTAGCTTCACCCATTAGCGACAGTCCCAAATTTGACAGATGACAGCTCAAGGTCATTCCAGCAGGCCGAAATATCCCGATTTGAGCATAGCTTGCGGAGCCTCAGGTCGAGCGCAATCGGGTCGCGCGCAAAGGGAGCGGAGCTTTGGTTATTGTGGCTCGGGCGGGGTTGAGCCAGCCGCGCAGACACGGGCGCACTCAAGGAGCAGTTCGCGCTCTCGTACGTTGTGCGTTAGCGCTGCCGCGCGCTCGAACTCCGCACAGGCTTCGTCGAAGCGGTTTAGCTTTTTGAGGAGATCTCCGCGCACGCTCGGCAACAGGTGGTAGCTCTGAAGAGAGCCCTCCCGAGTGAGGGCATCAACCAGCTCAAGTCCGGCTCCTGGCCCGAACGCCATCGCGACTGCGACGGCACGATTCAGCTCCACGACGGGAGACGGCATAAGCTGGGCGAGCGCATCATAGAGCGTCACGATGCGGGGCCAATCGGTTTCCTCCGGCGTGCGGGCTCGCGCATGACAGGCTGCGATTTGAGCCTGTAATGTATACGGACCTTGCGCGGCACTCAGCTTTTCGGCGTGTGCGAGGGCGGCTAGACCACGACGGATGAGGAGTTGGTCCCAGTGTGCGCGGTTTTGATCAAAGAGCAGGATGGGCTCGCCCGATGGGCCCGTGCGCGCCCCGGAACGCGATGCTTGAATCTCCATGAGCGCGACCAGACCAAGCACTTCTGGTTCTTGCGGTGAGAGCCCGGCCAGGATGCGTCCGAGCCGAAGCGCATCCTCGCAGAGCGCCGGCCGCATCCAAGCGTCCCCGGCGGTCGCCGAGTAGCCTTCGTTGAAGATGAGGTAGAGGACCTCGAGCACCGGCGACAACCGGGCAGCAAGTTCGGTACCGCGAGGAACCTCGAACGGGATGCGCTTTTCCGCGAGAGTGCGCTTGGCTCGGACAATGCGTTGAGCGACGGTTGCTTCTGGAACAAGGAAAGCGCGTGCGATTTCGTCGGTGGTCAGGCCTCCGAGCAGGCGAAGCGTGAGCGCAACCTGAGCTTCAATTGAGAGCACGGGATGGCAGGAGATGAAAACGAGCCGCAGCAAGTCATCCCCAACATCGTCATCGAGAGCGGAATCCAGATCGGGCACGGCCATCTCTTTCGCGGCAAGCTCGCGGCCAAGCTCCTCGTGCTTGCGCTCGAGACGGGTGTTTCGGCGGAAGTGATCGATCGCGCGATGCTTCGCGGCAGCCATCAGCCAGGCTGCCGGGTTGTCCGGGACGCCTGACTTAGGCCACTGTTCAAGCGCAGCGACGAGAGCATCCTGCGCTAGATCCTCGGCGACGCCGACATCACGCACGATCCGCGCGAGGCCGGCGATGAGCCTCGGCGACTCGATCCTCCAGACCGCGTCAATCGCACGATGGGTGTCGGTAATCACCGCTCCCCGATCACATCATGCTTCACACCGCGAGCGCAAGCCGGGACGTTCTTTGCGGAAAACGGTGCTCCTACCCGGTTGCCCTTCGCGAATGCTGGTTTACGTGTTGAGCGAAGTCCTCTGGCCCGAATATCTGTCGAATCTCGGTCTCACCCTCCCATTCCGGCCAGTATTTCTTGTGAAGCTCCATGAATCGCACCGCTCCTTGGATTGCCTCCTCCTTCGATTTCAGCTCGAACTGCGCATAGCCGCCGATAACTTCCTTGGCCTCCGCGAAGGGGCCATCGGTTACGGTCAGCCGGCCTTTGGAAAGCCTCACCCGAGTGCTCTGCGCGGTGGGGGCGAGACCTCCGTTGCCGAGCATCGTGCCGTCTTTGGTCGCCTCTTCTCTGAGTATCGCAATGGCATCGATGAGCTCCTTCGGCGGGGGGCCCGAGTTCTCGGTGTGCTTGACTAACATCATGAATCGCATCGTAGAGTCTCCTTGTAGTAGTTCTTGGGCTAGGAGCTGGGCTTCCACCGGCCTCGACCGATGAACCTAGCTCTATTGATACGTCGAACGAGTGATCATAAAATCGGCTGTGGCACGACTATTTTGGCTGCCAACCTCCCCGGGACATTACCTCCTTGCAGCCCCCTGCTTGCGCAGGCGCTCCTCCTGCTGCTTGAGCTCGGGAGTCAGCTCGGCGCCGAAGTCTTCCGCCTCAAAAACCTGGCGAATCTCAATTTCGGCTTCGCCTGCATGAGGGCTCGGGCAGCGCTTGACCCACTCGACAGCCTCTTCCATGGACCTGACCTGCCACAGCCAGAAGCCGGCGATCAGCTCCTTGGTCTCGGTGAAGGGTCCGTCAATCACGGTCCGCGTCTCTCCCGAGAACCGGACCCGCTTGCCTTTCGAGCTGGGCTGGAGTCCGTCAGCGGCGAGCAGCACGCCGGCTTTGACCAGGTCTTCGTTGAACTTCCCCATATCCGCTAGCAGCTGTTGCTTCGGCATGATACCTGCCTCTGAGTCCTTGTTGGCCTTAACCATCACCATGACCCGCATTGTGAATGCCTCCTTTAGATCTGAGATAACCTGACCTCTATTCTTACGTCGAACGACCGGCAGTCAGATCGACAAGTGCACGATCTTTTTAGGGCCGTGGGGTTTGTGCTCACGATCGCGGCTAATTTCTTGGCCGTTCATCCGGCAAGCGACCAGAACGCCGAGCACCGATGCCTGGGCTCACGCACTTCCCGGCACCTCGGCCGGAACTGTGGCCAAGGCTTGTGCGCCAGCCGTGGCTGCGGGAAGAAGACTGTCCCTTTCGACAACAGGAGGAGCGTCTTGTCTTCTGGCTGAACCGTTGCAGATGTTCTGTAGAGTTCGCTGGTTCGCAGGTTCGACCGACCGTGGTGCCATTGCGGCTTCCGGGTGCAGCAGACAGAACATGTCCCGGACGGAGCAGAATTCAAAGACACGATCCAATTTGGTCAACTGAAGTACCTGTTCCACCTGGTTCATGACATTCATCAGCCGTAGCCTGATTGCATGAGAGTAGGCCCACTGCCGTATGCCCAGCAAGACGCCCAAACCGCCCGCATCGATGCGATCAACCTGAGCCAAGTCAAGTACCAGTCTCTTGGTGCATGTCTGGCTGAGCACCGCATTGTGCAAAATCGCGTAGGCGTCGCCGATTACAATTCGTCCCTGGCACCCTAGAACGGTGGTGTCTCCGAACTTTTGCACGGTCGCATTCAGCATGAATATCTCCTTGGCTCCTTGACTCATTCCTGAAAATTCCGGAATCGGAGCTGAGCCTCTGGGCCGGCCTCGACCGGCTGTACTTCGGCTCTACTTACTTGTCGAACGAAAGGTGGCAAAATCGACAGGTCCCGCATTTTCTTGGGGGGTATTTGCGCGACCCCTTGCAAGAAAGCAAAAGCTCGCAAAATCAGCATGGCACTCACAAACCCCAGGATCCTCTCGGTCGGTTGCCGGATGCCAACCGGATCTCATCCGGGAGCGCGGACCCATTGGACGGCCAACCTCCGGCTCTGTCACTCGGGAATTATCATCGATGGTCAGGGATGTGCGGGCGTTCGTTTAGTAGGCCGATTACCTCGAATAACGACGCACGACCAGAGAAATGGGCAGGCCAACACAGACCATGTGCGTGAGGATCGCAATGAGGGCGGCCGAAGCGGAAAATGGACGCCGATGTAGGTTTGAGAGTGGCATAACGATCCAATACATGAACAAGTAAACGGCCACGCCGTAGGATATGCCCGCGAGAACGGGTCGACTGGTCATGAACGTGAGCGTGCGGCTGGCGGCGTAAAACACAGCAGCCGCTGAGAATGCGATCAGGAAATGCAAGGCCCCGCCCAGGGCTGCGGTCTCCCACCGGCCGTTAAAGGACTTCTCCCCGAGCAGTCCGCTGGCGATCGCCTGCAGTAGCATCTCCGGCGGCACACCTTTCGGCGCCCAGGTGACGAAGGCTGCGGTGATGTCCAGAACCCCACTCAAGAGGCCCGCCCGAAAGATGACCCCCAGTGCGTTTGGTTTTTCGATGGTAGGCGCGTGGCTGCGAAAGGGAAGAGGGATCAATTTGTACTCCCTTGCACGTCGACCATGGGGACGGTTTCAGTTTACATCAGTGTGCGGTTCTGGTAACGGGTGCGCGTTTCGTTCGGGAATCGGTCTTCCTAAGCCACCGCTGCCTCGATCAGACTGTACGGCGATTTGGTCGGAACCACCCGGGTCAAACGGAATCCGGCTTTGGCAAACAATTCTGCGTACTCTCGCTCGGTACGCTCGCATCCGCCGGGAAAAAACAGCATTTGGATATCAATAATCTTCGACATGTGGGGGACGTCGCCCGGGGGAACGACCAATTCGAGCAGCACAAGTCGGCCGTCGGGTTTTCCGCGTAGCGCAGCACGGCAGTTCCCGAGGATCGATAGCGCCCGATCCTCCGCCCAGTCGTGAATGATGTTTTTCATAAGGTAGAGGTCGCCGCCTTCGGGGACAGATTTGAAGAAGTTACCGGCAGCGGTGCGGCAGCGGCTGTCGAGTGCCATCTGACGGATCCTGTATTCTCCCCCGGGAACAACATCCGGGAGATCGAACAAAATGCCCTTCAGGTTTGGATGCTTGCGTAGAATTTCGCAAATGACATAGCCATGTCCGCCAGCGACGTCCACGATCGTTGAAAACGACGAGAAATCATAGACTTCCAAGACCGCGCGGATGGCCATCGCGCTCATCGTCGTCATCGCGCGGTGGAAGCGGTCGAACTCGACCGGCTGTTCGGCAAAATACTCGAAGGCTGGCTTGCCCGTAAGGTGCTCCACTGTCGGCTGGCCGGTTTTCACCGAATGCAAGAAATCTCCTGCCACCTGGAAATGCAAAGGGTCTCCGAGCCAGACCATGGCGTCGCGAAGCGAATTCGGGACATCGGAACGAAGCAGTTCGCCAACTGGAGTGAGAACGAAATGCCGCAGTTCTATTTCCGCGAAAATTCCGACCATCGCCAAGAGGCGCAAGGTCCGGTAGAGCGCTCCTTCATCGGTCCTGGTCTGCGCCGCCAGTTCGACGACCGGGCGTGGTCCATTTTTCAGAAGGTCAGCGATTCCCAACTCCGCCACCACCCACAAGGCCGAGGATATGACGTAGCCGGAGGCAAGTTGAAACAGATGCGCTGCCGCATCAGGCTGTGATCCAGACGGCGCAGGGCTGCCCTGGGCCTGGGTTAGTGTTCCTGTCACGTGTCCCCCAAAGCGAAAATGATTGTGGAATCATAGCGCAAATCGAGAATGCGGGAGCGGGAACCGCGGCCGGCCTTCGTCGTCGATCATATCGCCAAGCCGCGCATTACCATGGGCGAGATCAAGACCTGGGGGCAAAGATCTCCATGCTATGAGCGAGCGGTAGAACGTCTTTTGCAAGTTATCTGGCATGGTCTCCTTCTTCAAAGGCATGTACGCATACCACGCGTTCACTAAGACCGACTTCGATCATTGGGTGGACCATGGCTCTATCCTGACAGGTCGCGACGTCTCCTGGAACGCGGGTCAGGCCCTTTGGGACGGCGATGCGGGGATTCCGGCGAACGGCCGCTTCTACGCCTATGCGCCGTTCCGGATTAACTCTACGAGCGAAGCGAGTTTACGGCCGCTACAACGTCGGCGTTTTCACATCGGCGAATGTGATGGGACCATACCAGGACGTCTGCGGTGCACCGATGAAAAATGCTTGCGTCTAGTTACGCGGTTTCAAGAGCCTGTCTCTCTTCCTTGTCAGGGTTGTTCTGCAATTTGCATTGGGTGTCGAAAATCATGGTGGGACAATTCTCCGCCGAGAAAGCCGGCCAGTTGGAGATGCCACCGTGATTGGGGTTTCCGCTGCGCGCAAAATGAATCCACGCTTCACTGACGTTGGCGGCGAGCGCCCGTGGTCCAGGGCCGCCACCCGTCAGGTTTTCGGAGCGGTCGGTATTGTCGAAGCAAAAAGGCAGATCGCAGCAATGAATGGAGCGCGGCCTGCCGTCCAGGACAGGCGTTTTCCAGGTGAACCAATAGAGGTAGGCTGGCGTTCCTTGTGCGCTCTTGAGCCCGGCTTGAATCACTGCGCCCTGACGGACCTGCGCGGTCATGGCCAGGGAGAGGATGTCAAAGGGTTTCGCGTCCGGATGTGCGGCGCGGAATACTTGAATGATGTGCTCCGGATTATTGCTATACATATCGCCCAGTCGCTTCTTCACCTCCGCTTCGGTCATCGATTCGTATTCAGGGTGATTGAGAGAGGTGGTGAATTCGTTGAGCGTGGTACCGATTAACATAGGAATCTGCTCGGAGATGGCGGGCGCAGTGGGATCAAAGGGATGCTGGGGCAGAAGCTTACCATCCATCACAGGACCCCAGCCCAGCTGATCGGCCACGCGGCTCCAGACGAGGGGAGCGTGCGGATGGGTTTTCAGGAGGGCCGCATCGCCAGCCTCAATCAGTTTCTGAAGGGGCACGGCTTGCAGTTGATCCGCTTGCGACGCGCTCAGATTGAGCTCGTCGAGCATAGCCTTGGTCAATATCGCCGATCTCTCCGGCTCGACGGCCCGCAGAAACGATCCGCTTTGCACGATGGCGCGGTGAAACAAGCCCTGCGCTGCTGGCATCGCCATCAGGGTTCCCACCTTGCCGCCCCCGCCGGACTGGCCGAAGATGGTGATATTGCCGGGATCGCCGCCGAAATTAGGGACGTTATCGCGCACCCACTCCAGGGCCATGATGATGTCTAGCATTCCCAAGTGAGCGGAACTGGCATACTTCTCGCTGTAAGGGGCCAGATTCAAAAATCCCAGAGGGCCGAGGCGGTGATTGAGCGAGACCACGACCACGTCACCCCGCCGGCTCAATCTTTCTCCGTCATAGGAACGATGCTCCTGACTGGAACCGGACACGAACCCGCCGCCGTGCAGCCAAACCATAACCGGGCGCTTCTTGCGGTCGTTGATTCCCGGTGTCCAGATATTTATGCGCAGGCAGTCCTCTCCCTGAACGCCGTCGTCGTAGCAGAACAGCCACGATTCTTCGTCGTAGTTCCAGGTGCCGCGTGGACCTTGGGGACATACTCGGCCATACTGCATGCAGCTGCGAACCCCGGTCCAGGTCTTGGCTTTTTGGGGAGCTTGAAAGCGACCGCTTCCGGCAGTGGTGTCACCGTAGGGAATACCTTTGTAGGTGAAGATTCCGTTCCTGATGTAACCGCGGATCTTTCCGGTGGTGGTTTCCGTAATCGCGTCCTCGTCGGACGCGACAATCGTGAATTTGCCGGCAGGCGTGGATTCCTTCGTGGGAGCAGCCTGGCCAACAGCCGTCACCAGGCCGCAAGCGGCAGTTGTTCCCAGCAACGCTGCGGCGCTTTGTAGCAAGCCACGTCGGCTCATTGGGTTTTGTAATGCACACTGCTGTTGGTCAGTTCGAAGGTCC
Organism: uncultured Acidobacteriaceae bacterium; assembly: GCA_963770245.1. GTDB lineage: Bacteria > Acidobacteriota > Terriglobia > Terriglobales > Acidobacteriaceae > PALSA-270. Next base: position 203,508 of record CAVYOX010000001.1, read on the forward strand.
TCCCGTCCGTCGCTCATCTCCCATGCTCCTTATGTATTGAGTTGTATTGAGTCCCTGACTTGAAATCCATCCTGGCTGTTGTATGCCAGACCTGGAATGATTGTTGCCGTTCTGACCTTCAAGAGACGGCAGTGATCGTCCGCCATCCTGCCGGCTCGCAATGCTCTGGAATGTGCAAGCTCAAGAATGTTCCCGACTCTCCGAAGTGCATCGTCCACACTCGCCCGCCCAACGCCTGAAAGTGCAGCCTTCTCCGAACGGCCGATTTCAGACTGCTTGGTGGTAGGGTGGTGCAAGCCACCCAAGCGCGGATGAGAAATGACCCGAGCAGTCGTCGCAGAACCGATTCCGCGGCCCGGTGTTTCTTTGTCGCAGCTCGAGAGGGTCGGTCCTCATGGGCATCCGTCAACTTCATCAATACTGAGAGGGCAGGCTTATCCGGCGTTGTTAAATGTGTCAGCAGAATGATTGATGGAAGGCGAGTCAATGCAACTCCCCGATGAAACTATCGATCTCGTTGCACCCGATCTGAATCCTCAACCTGCGTGAATGATGATGTTGCTAGCCTGGTGGAGATATGTTTCTCTTCTTGCCGCTGCTTGACCGATTCGTCGGTTCGGTCGCCTGGGTCGATTCACGCACCACCAGTTCGGGTTCCACGGTGATCTGTTCCCGGAAGCGCTCTGTCCCATGAAGCCGGTTCAGAATACACTGTGCTGCGATTCTTCCCATATTAGACAAGGGCTGGCGGATGGTTGTGAGCCTGGGGTTATTGAACGCTGCGGCCCTGATATCGTCGAATCCGATAACGGAGACATCGCCGGGCACGCGTAGTCCGAAATCCTGAAGAGCACGTATCGCGCCAATAGCCGACATGTCATTGAAAGCGACCACCGCCGTGAAGCGCGCCCGGTTGGAAAGGAGTTGCTGGATGACAGGATATCCTAATTCAGGCGAGCTCACGTCGCGGTCGAGCTGCACGACGAGTTCTGGTCTGATGGGAATGCCGATTTCCCCAGCCACATTAACGATGCAGCGCCAGCGTTCGCCCGCATCCGCGCTAAAGGCCTGGCCGCGCACAAATGCAATACGCCGATGTCCCAGGGAATGCAAATGTGTCAGAAGCAATTCTGCCGCGAAGCGGTGGTCCAGCGTCACGTTGGTGACGCCGTCAACAGGACGGTGTCCGCCCACCGCAACCACCGGCACAGAAAATGGATGTTCCAGCGGAGTATCAATAACAATAAGGGCGTCCGCACCTCGACCCACGAGCATTCGGCTGTATTCTTCGATTAGATGTTTCCTGCGCCTATGATGTGCGGTGAAGTAGAAATATCCCGCTTCCATGAGATGATCGCCGATGCCGCTCACCACTTGGTTGTGATAAGCCTCGCTGAGGTCTGGCACTAGGACCCCGATGCTCAGCGTACGGCGATTGCGAAGGGAGCGAGCCAGCAGACTCGGCCGATAATTGAGTTCTTTGGCTGCGGCCTTAATGCGATCGCGCGTGGCCTGGGGAATCGAGCGACCCTGAACATCGTTTAGTACCACAGAAACAGTTGCGGGATTCAAATGTAAATGCTCGGCCAGTTTCTTCAGACTCATGCGGGGATTTATGACCGGCCGTTTTTCGCTCATGCGCTTGTATTTCTTCTCCAGATTAATATTCTCCATTCTCCCTTCTCGATCGGACGCGTGACGACGGGCTTTCGGGGCTTCCAAGCCCAAAGGGATCCTGAAGACGTGTTGCGACTGCACGAACACGCATATGAAAAACCATTTCTTTCTTGGGTCTGAACTCCAGGTAGCCGAAGTTAGTGTGTACAAACCTCCAGATCAAGACAATCGATTTATTATATCGTTCTTCTGGGTATTGATCGCGACTCGTCTGAAAGTCGCCCGCGCGATAATCTGCACCGAGTGCAAAGCGATCGCAGAAATAATCAATTGTCTAGAAAGGACCACTGTTTGGACAATTTCTCCTTGACATTGATTGCGAGAACAAGCTATCGTTCCGGCGTGCGGCGAGACAATCGATTGTCTTTAGTTGTTCGCGAGCCGGGCGGATTCTAGTGTGGCTCGGAAGCCTCGGCGATTCTCCTTCAAGGCCCTGGCTGCGGAGAATCGTAAACACTTGACGCCAATCAGGAGCACCGGGACGTCTCCGGCGAAAAGATAGGTTTCGCCCATAAGAAGGTTCTTGAAGCCGTCAACGGCAGCATCAAAGCTCTGTACGACGCGGCCCGGGGCTATCGCGACATGAACTATCTGCTGCTCAAAGCTCAGCGCTTAGCCGCCACCCAGACCGAATTACTGGTTCTTCAGAAAGCCGCGCAATTGCAGTTTTCTGGATTCCTGTTCAGAGCCGAAAAATGATTGACGCATAAAAGTCAGATGCCCAATACAAACAGTCTGGTATACCTTTCGGTGCATGGGAGGCACCAATGAGGAAAGCAGTTCGCGTCGGATTTGCCTGTTGTCTTCTGCTGGCGTGGCCGGTGTAGGTCCTGCGCAAAATATGAACTCCCGCGACACTCGTGGTACGTTGACCGATCAGTTCGAAACGGTTGTGCCTGGCGCGACTGTCACGCTAACCGCAACGATATAAGCGTCAGCAACGGTGATCATCGCAGGAGCAATTTGCCCAGCCGCTATGGACCTCGTCTCTGAAGCGACTAATATTCAAAAGGCCTTCGCCGCACCGCTAGAGATGAACGGTTTCGGGTTGTCGTTATGGCGGTCGAAGTAAGTGCCGATGGCCATGATGAGTTATTCTAGATCGCGGAAGACGCCACGGCGGAGCCGATTTTGAGTCCGATCGCGAAAGAAACGTTCCACCATGTTCAGTCAGGACGGGCTGGTGGGAGTGCAGTGCAGAGGAAAGCGCGGGTGTCGCGCCCGCCAGCGCTGGACTTTGGGATGCTTATGGGGGCGTAGTTGTCGCAGATCAAGCAGATCAAGTAGAGTTGCCGATCCAGCGGGATGGTCCAGTCGATCAGACGGAGAAACTTGATCCATTCCTGGTGGCGATACCGCTCCTGGCACAGGCCAAGGACTTCGCCGTTGGCCACGTTTGGGAGCAAAGCCGCGGCCCGGGAACGTAGGCAAGACTGCGGCTGAGAACCTCTTAAAATCCTTCTTAAGGAGATGCCTTGCGCTACACTCGAAGCGTTCTATTCCTCGTTCAGTCCTTGCTGATCCTAGTAGGTTTCACCCGTGCCCAGAATCAGCCGGCCGTGAATTCTTCGGTCCCGCCCCCGCCGCACGAGAAGGTGGTCCATCTCAAGCATATTTTGGTGGTCAGTCAAACCAAGGGATGGGAGCACGATTCGGTTCCGGACGGGATGGCTGCCATCTACAACCTGGGCCATGACAGCGGTCTCTGGGATACCACGCTGCGCACCGACACCGAGCTCATCACGAAGAAGGACCTGAGAATGAACGCGAAGAATCTGAACTACTTCGATGCCCTGGTCTTTGTAAGCACGACCGACGAGCTTGATCTGGACGACAGCCAGAAGCAGGACATGATGTCGTTCATCAAGGACGATGGAAAGGGCTTTGTAGGCGTTCACGCCGCACTCGACACCAATTTCAACTGGCCGGAATACGGCGAGATGATCGGCGGCTGGTTCGACCAGCACCCATGGTCCACCTTCAACGCGCCGATCCTCAATGAAGACCCCAGTTTTCCCGCCGTCCGTCACTTTCCCAAGGCCTTCGTGAAGTATGACGAGATCTATCAACCCAAGGACTGGTCGCGCGACAAGGTCAACGTCCTGCTCAGTCTCGATCCCGCCAAACTCAACTATGCAAACAACCCGCGCATCCACAGGACGGATCACGATTTCGCCGTGGCGTGGGACAAGATGTACGGCAAAGGCCGCGTCTTCTATTCGAGCCTGGGCCATACCGAGGAGTCCTGGGACGACCCCGACATCCGGAAGATGTATTTCGAAGCGATCAAGTGGGTGCTGGGCATGACGGAAGGTAGCACGGCTTCTCATCCGCGGCCCCAAGCGTCCGGCGATGGGCACTAGAGCCTGCTGGGAGCTCCCTGGAAAGTTGTTCGTTGGAGTCGATTGATGCAGTCAACCCGTGCCTGTTTTCCTATTCATATTGGGGGAAATGGGCCAGGATTCGGGCGAAAAGGAGATCAGAGACGCTTTCGAGCCGGGTTCCAGTGCGGAGTAAGATGTACGGGATGAATTTTCGTCGGTCGGCCTGGCCTTGGAGTGTATGGTTGGCGGCTCCCTTGCTCGTGAGCCTTGCCGTTTCCGGAGCACAAACACCAACCAATGGCGCGCAAGCTCCGAGCGGAGCCGGGCAAAGCGGCACACCTGTGCGCAAATCATACCCGCTGGCTCTGGTCCAGAGCGGGGGCTCCCTCTTTCAGCAGAATTGCTCCTTTTGTCATGGCCGGAACGCGGGGGGCGGAGAGAGCGGGGCCGATCTTACGCGCTCCCAGCTGGTGACCGAGGACGTGGATGGAAACAAGATCGGCGTCATGGTGCGCAATGGCCGCCCTGAGAAGGGCATGCCACGCTTCGACTTTTCTGATCAGCAGATGGCCGGCCTAGTGGCCTTTATCCATACCCAGCAGAATAACGCGCTCACCCGGGGACGTAGGGGCGTGGATGTCTCCGATCTTCAAACCGGGAACGTCGAGGCCGGCAAGCAGTACTTCTACGGTACAGGAGGATGCGCGACCTGCCACTCTCCAACGGGGGATCTTGCCGGGATTGCCTCCCGTTACCAGGGCCTCAAGCTCGAGGAGCAGATGCTGTATCCCCAGGACGCGAAATCCAAAGTCACGGTGACGCTGGCTACCGGTCAAACGGTCACGGGCATTCTGGCATACCGGGATGAGTTTACGGTTGGACTCATTGATCCTACGGGGGCGTATCGATCCTGGCGGACCGGCGACGTGAAGTACGAACTCGACGCGCCGGTGAATGCCCATGTCGAGCTGTTCAGTCGGTACACAGATGCCGACATCCACAATCTGATGGCATATTTGCAGACCCTGCGCTAGTCCACTGGTTTCGGCGCGTTGGTTCGAGGCCCGATATGAATGTTCTGAAGGCTGCAGTCCTTCTTGCCGCGAGTGCACTGATCGTGATTGCATCCAGCGGATGGATGCTTGCGCAAGGAGTGAATGCGCAAATGCTTCTGCATCCGCCGCCGGACAGTTGGCCGGGGTATCACGGCGACTATTCCGGCAGACGACACAGCTCGCTCACTCAGATCACGCCCCAGAACGTGAACAATCTGGCCCTGGCCTGGGCCTTCCAGACCGACCAGTTCGCTCAAATCAAGTCCTCGCCGCTGCTGGTGGACGGCATTTTGTACTTTACCGTTCCGGACAACATTTGGGCCGTCGATGCCCGCTCCGGCCACGAGATCTGGCGTTACACCTACCCGCCGAACAAAGGGGTGCACATCGGCCATCGCGGCGTGGGTATGTACAAGGGGTATCTTTTCTTCTTGTCGCCCGATGCACACCTTGTATCTCTCAACGCCAACGATGGGACCGTGCGCTGGAACGTGACGGTTGCAGATGCCACGGAGGGCTACTTTACAACCATGGCACCGCTCATCGTGGGGGACCACGTGCTGGTAGGAGTTTCCGGGGATTTAGATAACTTGAGCGGCTTTATCCGGTCGATTGATCCGGAGACGGGTGCAATCCAATGGCAGTGGGATTCCACTCCTCCGGCGGGAACGCCCAACCAACCGACTGGAGGCATGACGTGGATGACGGGGACCTATGATCCCGATCTCAATCTCGTCTACTGGGGAACCGGGAACCCGACTCCCGTCTTAAATGGATCGACGCGGCCGGGCGCTGACCTCTACACCTGCGCCATCGTCGCCCTGAATCCCGATACCGGCAAGCTGGTGTGGTCCTTCCAGGTTTCTCCGCACGATACCCACGACTGGGATGCGGTTGAGACTCCGGTGCTGGTCGACGGAGATTTTCACGGCGAGCCGAAGAAAATGCTCATGCAGACCTCGCGCAACGGCTACTTCTTTGTTCTCGACCGCACGAACGGCAAAAGCCTTTTGACGGCTCTTTTCGGACCGGTGAACTGGTCGCTTGGAGTCGACAAGCAGGGCCGCCCGATTCCAAATCCCGCCAAAGAGCCGGCGCCCGACGGACGCCTGATTGCCCCCGACGAGGGTGGTCTTACCAACTACCGTTCCCCCAGCTTCGACCCCAAGAACGGACTGTTTATCGTCGATGCCCACCCGAGCTACAGCATCTATTTTGCCAAGCCGGCTGATGGAACTTACGGGTGGGCAGGGGCGGACTACGGCGTTTGGGGCAAGGGCGTGATCGAAGCCATCGACTATCAAACCGGCAGGATTCGTTGGAGCCATGAACTTGGGCCCGGAGGGTCGGGCGCGGGAGTGCTGACGACAGACTCAGGACTCACCTTCACCGGCGACGCCCAAGGGAACTTCCTGGCGTTGGATTCAGGCGACGGCAAAACGCTTTGGCATGCAGGCTCAGGTTCGCGCATACAGAGTTCTCCGATCACTTACGAACTCGACGGTCGCCAATACCTGCTGACCAGCAGCGGTGGCGTTCTGTTTGCATGGGCGCTTCCGCAAGCGATATGAGGCGATTCAAGAACGCATTGCATTTTGCCTTGCGCGCGGTGATCTCCGCTTTGTGGCCAGGATGACTCTATATTATGCGGGAGTCAACAGGAAGCGCAGCAATGTCTGATTGAACTCCCCAGGTCTTTCAAAATAGGGAGCATGGCCGGCATTCTTGATTGCGATAAACCGTGAAGCCCCGCCAATAAAAGCTTGCAATGCAAGGCCAAACGTACACGGCAGTATTCTGTCGTTCGCGCCCCATACGACAAGGCAGGGAATTTGTGTAGCCAGCTCACGCAGTCTCGCTCCCACCACGTCCCCGTCGATCCCTTCTGCGATGTAACACCCGAAAGCATGAAGACATTCCTGTGCGCCGGGAGAGGTATTGAGCCTAAACTCTTGCTCTACAATGTCGCCCGCCGCGAGACGAGGGTCAAAGAGACAGCGCCGTAGCCTTTCCAACCCACTCTCTCGCGATCGATAAGTTGCGATCCGTCGCAACCGCTCACGTTGTTCGGCCCCCAAGGGGATGGCACCGCCGCCGCTCACAAGCACGAGCGCTTTCACTCGATCTGGCCTTTGCGTCGCGCAATAGGCAGCGATATGGGCACCTACCGAAGCCCCAACGAGTACTGCTGGCTCAGCTAACTTGTCTAAAAAGGCGGCAAGCACGCGTGCATACCCGGGAACTGAAAACGGCTCCTTTAGCGTCTTCGAGGCAAGACCATGTCCGGGCAAATCTAACGCAAGAGCAAGGTAACCTGCCCGGTAAAAAGCGTTGAGGTTGAAAGCCCATCGGTCGGCGCTACCGCCCGGCCCGTGAACGAATACAATCGGCGGACCATTGTCGCCATGGCTCAGCACTCGAACAAACGTGTTCCCCAACTGCAAAGGGTATGTCTTCCATTCGTTCGGCAGCACCGTCGACCGCGCAACAGATACGTCATTTTTTCCGAAACATTTCGTCAAGAATGTACAGCTTCGGCAAGGGGATGGAGCGTCTAAAATACCCATTTGTGCGCTATCTCAATCGCGATGGAGGGGGGCCTTGTACAGCTCACCATCCTTCATGATCATCAAAATCTTCGCCCTATCTTGAAGGATGGAAATGTCGTCCAAGGGATTTCCATCAATCAGCAACAGATCGGCGAGCGCGTTCTCCTTTACCACGCCGATTTCGTCATACATTCCCATAACGGTGGCTGCCTGACGAGTTGCCGCCACAAGAGTCTCCATCGGTGTGAATCCCAGCACTTCCACAAAAAGCCAGAGGTCACGTGCATAGTCGCCGTGCGGCGTGCAAACGAAACCGTAGTCGCCTCCAGGCAGGACACGAATACCACGCTTTCGCATTTTCTCGACCGACGAGATCGTGGCCTCGAGCTCGGTTTGGAAGCTCCGCGAAAGGGAGGAGGGAATATTCCATCGCCCGTCAGCGTACGCAAAGGCGTGGGTCACGCCTATTGCCGGGATAACAACGGCTCTGTCCTTTGCCTGCTCGAGCGCATCCAGCGCCTCGTTATCGGCATAGTTTGCGTGATTGATAATGTTGATCCCGTAGTGTAGTGCCCTCACGACAGAGGTTGCACTCCGTGCGTGGCAAACTATCCGAAGCTCGCGTGATTGCGCAACCTCGACCACGGCGGCAAGTTCCTCGTCCGAAAATGGCGTCTGCTCCGATGGAGCGCTCGACGCGCCCAGATCGCCGGACAAGTGCACCTTCAACGTATCGACCCCTTCTCTCGCGAACATTCGGCACGCGCGTAGGACCTCGTCTTTGCCGTCGACGATCCAGGAAAAGGTGGTCCCAGGATTGTGCGGCAGGTGAGCCTGATTGGTATCACCAAGACCGCCTGTAACTGTCAACTCGGGGCTGCACGCGAGATATCTTGGCCCGGGTACGCGACCGGATTCGATCTCGCGCTTGAGCACTACGTCGAGGCGCGGCTTGGCAGAAGCGGCCGAAAAAACACTTGTGTACCCACAGTCGAGGGCCAGCTTGGCATGGCGCACCGTGGCCAGCATGTGCTCCTCGACCGGCATGAACGTAAATTCTACCGCTCGTCCGTTGGTAAAACTCAGGTGGCCATGTGGCTCAATGAGGCCTGGCATGAGTGTCCCGCCGCCGCAATCGATAACTCTTGCTTCTGGAGAATGATCAATCTGACGAGAGCCGTCACTAACTCCCACAATTCGGTTGGCGCGGACATGCACCGTTCCGCGAAACGGGTTGCGTCCCGAACCATCGAATACTTCCGCGTTGGTAAAAACGAATTCACTTTCCATCATCGCCACCTTCTTGCCTGCTGTCCTCATTCACCCGTTCGCCGAAATGCCAAATCCCAATACTGCTAAGAACCGGAACGCTGCCGCCATTGAATGTACGAATGTTCCAGCGACCTTATGGCGGTAGGACGCCCGTATATCGTCTTTGGCCGGCACCCAATTCCTCAAAACCGCTCGACCGATTCGGAGAGAATCTACAGATACTCGACGCGCTCACTATTATATTTGCCAACTTGCCCGTGCATGAAATCGATCAGCACGTGATTAAAGGATAAGGGATCCTCGAAATAGCTGGTGTGCGCTACGCCCTTCAACACTGCGAGTTTCGATCGATGTATAAGTTTGTGGGCTGCTAGCCCGGTGGCGAGAGGTACCGTCTTGTCTTGGTCTCCCCAGACCAGCAAGATAGGGATATCAGGCGGCAGCTCGTTCAACTTCTCCCCAACAACATCCTTGTCGAGATCTGTTGCAATGTACTGACCAAGTTTCTTAAGGGCATCAGCTGCGCCCGGGGAATTATTGAAAATGAACTCCTCTTCTATTAAAGTATCCGTAACCAGCGCTGGGTCCGCGATGACGCGGCGCAGCTTCTGGGCAATAAAGTCTCGCGTTTGATTGGTCGCCCCGGCTTGAATGCGCAGGCGCATCTCTTCGCCGACAGGAACTAGGCCCATAGAACCGACCAGCACGACACGATTTATCTTATCTGGATGCAGGGTTGCGAAGGTCGCTGCCACTTGGCCGCCGAGCGAGGTTCCCGCTATCGTGACCTTGGCGCCGTCAAGTCCTTCTATAAAGCTACAGAGAAACTTCGCATATCCTGACACTGAATGGTCGAACGACGCGCTTTTCTCGGCGAATCCGTGTCCAGGCAGGTCAAGCGCGTAAATCTTGAAACCTGCCTGTGCCAGCGGCTCAAGATTCCGAACCCAGCGATCGGCTCTGGTGGCGGTGCCGTGAACCAGAATCACGGCTTCACCGGAGAGCCCCGCCTGCAAAACTCTTGTAAGTGTTCCGTCGACTTGCATGGGATAGGAAAACATCGCTAACCTCGATTTCATCAGAGTTGAGGATCATCCCGCCAGGACTGGATTCGAAAGCAGGCCGACACGTGAAACCTCGACCTCAACGCGATCGCCTGATTTCATGAAAAGTGGGGGAACGCGAAGTGCACCGACTCCCCCCGGTGTTCCCGTCGCGATCACATCTCCCGGTCGCAAAGTGGTGAAGGTTGAAACGTACTCGATGATCTCGGCGATAGAGAAGATCATCTGGTCGCCGCAAGCGTGCTGGACGATTTGCCCATTAAGCCTGGTCGTCAGATGCAAATCTTCGGGTGGCCCCACCTCGTCCTTGGTGACCAAATACGGGCCAAATCCGCCAGTTGCGTCGAAATTTTTGCCAGGTGTCCATTGATGTGTATGGCGCTGCCAATCACGAACGCTCGCATCGTTGAAACAGCTGTAGCCAAACACGTAATCGAGAGCCGACTCTCTTGTGACGCGTCGCGCGGACCTGCCAATGACGATCGCGATCTCTCCCTCAAAATCAAACATCGTTGATTCCATCGGACAGAGCAGTGGTGCGCCATCCGGAACAAGAGACTCGGCAGTCCGCAAAAAGAGCGGTGGTTTTGTTGTTTTCTCGCGTGCTGTCTCGACCCGGTGGCTTTCATAATTGATTCCTACGCAGATGATCTTTCCAGGATTAATAATTGGGGGCAGGATGTCAATTTCACGCAAAGCTATGGATCGACGTTTATCCGAAAAGCCGTCGACGTTAGCTACGGATAATCCGCTTTCAATAGCGTGTTGTAGTGATGCGTATTCGCCCAACTCGAGGTCCAGCAGCGGCACGACACTACCTCCTGCCAGCACGCCGGAATGGTATCGCCCTTGAAGTCGAAAGCTGACAAACTTCATTCTGCGGTCCTCCAGTCAAAGAATCGGCGGTTCGCGGGCAACTTGTTTCATTTGGACAATTTGCAATCTGGCCGGCATGCTAACTGACCGGCGCGACAACTACCTCGGACCTGTGAATCACGTCTGGGCTTGAACTCAATAGGATCGATACGGCGCTTATTAAGCTTGCGAGTATCAACAGAAGCGCGATTGGCCAAGCCGCCTTTGCCCACACATATAGGGCGCCGCTCAGCAAAGGACTGATGCCCCCGACAACACCGGCCGCGACCCCATAGCTGAGTGACATTCCGCTGTAGCGAAGGCGTGGCTCAAATAGGCTCGAAAGAAAGGACGGTAGGACCGAAAAAAGAGCCGCGATCCCAATCAAACCTAGGCACATACCGCCGGTGATGCTGAGCGGTGTCCCTAAATCCACCAACCAAAAGAAAGGGAACGCACATATCCCAGTCATGAAGGCGCCAAACAACGCAACCGCTTTAATACTTAGCCGGTCGCCAATGATCGCAAAGCTGGGAAGCAGGATAATCTGGAATACTGAGGTAACCAGTAGAGCATTCAAAACTACCTGACGCGGAACGCCCACCGTCTGCGTTGCATAGGACACCAGAAATACCGCTTCGACGTGAAAAGCAACCACAGTGCAAAGAATGATGCCGCATCCTATTGCGACTCGCGGGAAGTGGTCGCGCAACACCTCCAGAACGGGCGCCTTGGCAACGTCGTCCTTTTCCACAATCTCTGCGAAAACAGGAGACTCCAGCAACTTTAGCCTGATGATTAGGCCCACAATGACGAGAATGGCGCTGGCAAGAAAGGGAAGCCTCCACCCCCAGGTAACGAAGTCTTTTTTCGTCAGAGCGCTGAGCAGCGAGAAAGTCCCGGTGGACATAAGCAAGCCAATTGGGGAACCCATCTGCGCGAAGCTTCCCAGAATGCCGGCCTTCCTGTCGGGCGCATGTTCGACCGCAACCAACGCGGCACCGGCCCATTCCCCGCCAAATGCGGCTCCTTGAACCGAACGCAGGAGGAGAAGCAGAATGGGCGCGGCGACCCCGATGCTGGCGTAGGTTGGCAAAAGCCCAATCAGAACCGTCGCTGATCCCATGGTTACGAGCGTCCAAACCAACATTGCTTTCCTGCCGATTCGGTCTCCGTAATGACCAAAAATCATCCCTCCGAGAGGTCTCATGATCGCGCCAACCGCATAGGTTCCGAACGCCAGCAGTGTGCCTATCATCGGATTGTAGCTGGGGAAGAAAATCTGATTGAATACGAGCGCCACCGCCGTGGCGTAGATATAGAAGTCATACCATTCGATGGTGCTTCCGATGAGGCTGGCAGCTGCTGCGGTAACGGGTGTCTTTCGGTATTTCGGTGCAAGCACGAGGGGTCTCCCTGAATACTTTGTGCCGGGCGTCTCGGCCCGGTTCTGATTAGACCGTGATCAGCTATTCGGTTTCGCAGCAGGCCTAGATGTTGCGCCATCGCAAGTCAGCTACGTCGACCTTCTGCATTTACGTTTGCGCCGCAGCACGGAAGACGATTGCGCTGATGGGGCGCCCCTCTTGATCGACACCCACGTTTGCAAAATCGAGAACAACTGGTTGGTCGATCGTCCAACCATCACCTTTTAGGTGCGCCAGAACACGCACGCCATTGGGCAGGTCGACGTAGCCGATTCCATAGGGGCCGGGCAGAGTGGCAGGCCCGACCCGCACAATCGTAAAGGTGTAGAGCAGGCCAGTTCGTGGTTGCTCTTCGGTCTCCAGTGTTTCGCTTGTGCAATTTGGACAGACTGAGGCAGGCGGCGAAAATCGAACATCGCAGGCCAAACAATGACTGCCGATCAATTGAGGCCGTCCGTCCTCATCCCAGCGGACAGCTGCGGCACCCAGGATGTTCTTCTCGCCAGCTTCAAGATTCATCGTCGCGCTCACTTCCATCGGCGGTTAGTTCAGCACTCCCCAACGACCTAGTAAACCAAGAACTTGGTCCTCTGATGACGAACATCGCTGACGAGCTCCGCGTTGTGCTGCCGCCGTTCCGGACCATTTCTCGTTCTGATTTCAGCTCCTAGCAGCTTTGCTGCCGCCGCCGCCATCGATGGTATGGATCGATCCGCTGATATAGCTCGCCCGTTCAGATGCGAGAAAGACAATCAGATCCGCAACTTCACTGGGTTTTGCCGGGCGTTCCAGAGGTAGCTCATGGTAGATGTCGGCGTAGCGCTCTGGGTCTCCCCATCTTCTGGACGCCTCCATGCGCTTCAAGGAAACTGACCTTTCAGTCGCTACTGGGCCAGGGTTAACTCCCAGCACGCGAATGTTGTCGAACAAGCTTGTCGATCCCAAGGCGCGAGTGAAGCTCATCAGCGCGGCATTTCCTGTCGCGCCGGCAATGTAGTCGAAATTAGGGTGCTCCCCCGCATTGCCGATATTGTTGATAATAACGCCAGAGCCCCGCTGCTTCATTCTCGTATAGGCGAGCCGGCTGAGATTAATATAGCCAAATACCTTCAACTCCCACGAATGCCGCCACAGATTTTCATCCACAGAGAATATTGAGCCCCCTTGAATATCACCAGCATTGTTGACGAGGACATCGATATCCGCGCAATCTGCAGCCAGCTTTGCAATTTGATCTGAAATTCGTAAATCGGCAGGATGTGTTTCGGCACGGACTTGAAATCTCGAACGCAGACTCTCGGCTAGGCTTTCAAGCTCCGCTGTATGGCGGGCGTTCAGCAGCACGTGCGCACCCTCCGCCGCAAAAGATTCGGCGATAGCGGCTCCAATGCCCTTTGAGGCGCCCGTCACCAGCACCCTCTTGTTGGCAAGCTTCAAGTCCAATTCGGGGCCCTCATTTTGCTTCGAATCAGTCGTGCCTGACTGTAAAAACTACGCAGTACTGCATCGAGAGACGACACCTCGACTAATAAGATCATCGATGTGATATCGATCCAGTCCTAAAATCTCGGCGAGTATACTCACGGTGTCTTGGCCGAGTTCTGGTGGAAATCGATGATTGACCCTATCCGAACTTTCCAAGACGATCGGGTCACCCATTACCCGAACAACGTTCTTATCGCCGCGCAGAGTAAGCACCATATTTCGATGTTGTAGCTGCGGATCCTGAACAACCTGAGCGATATCGTAGACAACAGCCACAGGCACTTGCTCCTCTTCCAACAACCTTACCCACTCCGAAGCAGGCTTTCTGCGAAACGCTTCGCAAAGGATCGGCCACAGCCTGTGTCGATTTGCAAATCGCTCTTTGTTCGATTTGAATTCAGGGTCGTCAATAAGACTATCAAGTGCAAGCGCTCGGCATAACCCTTGCCACATTCGCTCCGTATTAGCGGTCACGACCACATCGCGTTCATCAGAGGCGGGAAAGGTGCGATAGGTCGGTATTGAATCGTGCCCCGTTCCTTGGCGCTTTGGCGTCTCGCCCGAGTGCAGGTGATAGGCTGCTTGATAGGACAGCATTGCCGCTTGGCAATCCAGCATCGCAATATCGATGTACTCGCCTAGTCCGGTATTGTTTCGACGATTGAGCGCCGCGAGGATGCCGATCGCACCGTACATTCCGGCGCAGATATCGGCGATTGGAATGCCTGCTCTGACAGCTGTGCCACCCTCTTCGCCTGTCAGGCTCATACCCCCTGACATTGCTTGAACAATCATGTCGTAGGCCGGCTTGTCGCGATATGGACCATCCTGACCGAATCCACTTATTGAGCACCAGATCAACGAAGGCTTCTTCTTACGGAGCGTTTCCGCCGAAATTCCCAACCTGGAGAGAACGCCCGGCCGGAAATTTTCGACCACAATGTCGCAGGCTTGAATCATTTCGCAGACCAGCCGCTGAGCATCAGTCGACTTCAGGTCGACCGCAATGCTCTTTTTCCCACGGTTTACAGCAAGAAAGTACACGCTGTCGCTACCAACAAAATGCGGCGGAATCTGCCTTGCGAGATCTCCCTCGGGCGATTCGACTTTCACGACGTCGGCGCCGAGATCGCTTAGAATCTGGGTACAGTATGGTCCCGAGAGAAACTGTGTTAGATCGAGCACGCGGATACCAAAGAGAGGCTTATTCGCTGATGGGGACATGAGGGCCTCGCGTTTGGCGGATCGACAGAATGTTCGCGCTCTAGTTCGAAAGAATATGGATCGAGCAAGCACCATGATCAAAACCGGAGATGCCACCGCCGGTGACATGGGCCAGTCCTAGGTGGGCATTGGATACCTGTCGGTCCCCGCACTGCCCGCGTAGCTGTCGGACAATTTCGACTATTTGCGCTGCGCCGGTAGCCCCGATCGGGTGGCCTTTCGACAGCAGGCCGCCTGACGGATTTACCGCCACTTTGCCGCCAATCTCTGTCGCCCCACTCTCGATGAATCGGCCGGCTTCTCCGCGCGCGCAAAAGCCGAAGGCCTCGTAGTAGAGGAGCTCAGCGATTGAAAAGGCGTCGTGGAGTTCGGCGACGTCAATATCGTGCGGCCCCACCCCCGCTGCTTCATAGGCCTGGGCCGCCCCACGGACCGTCACCTCGGGAGTCGTCATATCCCTGAAGCCCGGGGTAAATTTGCCCGAGGCGAGTTCTGATGCTCGTATTTTTATTGGCTTGGAATCGAGTTGTTTGGCGACCGAGGCGGCACAAACGATCAGTGCAGCGGCGCCATCGCCGGTGGGACAGCATTGCAAGAGCGTTAAGGGATCAGCAATGGGGCGAGAGGCCAGGACTTGTTGGAGGGTGACCGGCTCTTGGAATTGAGCGTTCATGTTCCTTGCTCCGTTGCGCCTGTTTTTCACCGAAACGAGTGCAAGTTGTTCGTGGGTGAGGCCGTATTGTCCGATATAACGGTTGGCTCTCATCGAATAAAGCGCAGGCATGACCAGGCCCTGCTGGACCTCCCAATCATCGAGTTCCAGGGGTAACGTGCCCCCGCCAAATTTCGATAGCTTCTCTACGCCGATGACCAGCACAACGTCATACATTTCGGATCGCACGGCAATGACCGCCTGATGCAACGCGGTTGAGGAGGACGAGCATGCGTTCTCGACGTTCGTTGTTGGAATTCCACTGAGACCGATACGAGCCAATATGCGTTGTCCCGCCATCATGCCGCTAAAGACTGTTCCGCAATAGGCTGCCTGGATCGAGCGACCTTCGATGCCGGCGTCGTCGATAGCCGCCTTGACCGCTGGCCAGCCTATATCGGCGACACTCACGCTTGGAAATTTTCCAAATCGAGTCATCCCGACGCCGGCCACGTACACGTCACGCATCTAAGGGTTCTCCTGAAGGCCGGGAAAGGGTCTCATCGCGCTCTGACCAGTGGCCCATCATCGGTCTGGTCGATGGAATCGATTGGCGGGGACAGCCCTGCCTCCGAGAAGCTCTATGGTGCTGCGCCCAATCTCATTATGTAAACCTATATATCCATTAATAAAATTCGACGAATTGTAGACACCTCGGTTTCAGCTTGTCAAGAAGAGTCTTTATGGACGGTGACGTAACGTTGATTGTGTAAAAGGCAAGGGTGTAAGTTGGGCCTTGGCCTCACAAGCTAAAGCCCATCCTGGAAAGGAGCTTACACCCGATGGCGAAGGTAACAGAGATCAGCGAGCACCTCCAACACTTTCTAGCAGAGATGAAAGAGAGTTTCTGGGGGATCTGTATGGGCAGACGAAAGTGGTCTGGCAGCGGTTTTTCGAGCTGCAATCGGAGCGGCAGCGGGACCGGTACGCGGTGCGAGCGGTCTACCAGCGCCGGCGGAACCAGCATCAGCCCAATCGCAATGGATACTACGAGCGGGATTTTGTGACCCGCTTCGGAACCATCCGGCTGCGCATCGCACGCACTCAGGAAAAGAGTTTTCTGTCGGTGGGGTTGCGGCGGTTTCAGCGCCGAGCCGAAGAGGTGTCGATGCTGAGCAAATCAATCGCTTACTCTAGCGGAGGGATGCATCCACATTCCCGGTTTCCAACATCGTCCGTGGTCAAATGCTCCCTGGTCAGAGACCGTCGCCTGTTCAGGCTACGAGTGAAGCAGTGCCCGATTACTCAGAGAACGCCGGAAAGGGCTGAAAGCTCAAACCTACGCCAATTGGGCACTTCTCCAGATTCTCGTGCGGAGCCGTTTTTTTGATGTCAAGGTCAAACCATTGCCCGTTTTAATGGGTGGCGTCGGGGCGGCGACGATCGGCCCGGGACGATAGCCTAGGCTGGCCGAGAAATCGGATGCCATTCGCGACACCAAAGGCGCTAACATTGCCACTCGCTTCCTGTTAAACCGAAGAGCTGCGCCTGCAATGCTCAGCGCTGCTATTACTTTTCCCGATTGATCTTGGACTGCGGCCGCAATGCATTTGAGTCCAGCTTCGAGTTCCTGGTTGTCCATCGCAAAACCTCGGCTCCGTATTTGCACGAGTTCGGCTTTGAACTTCGAGCGACGAGTAATGGTGTGGCGCGTGTAACGTTTGAGACCGCTCTCACGAACAATCGAGTCAACCTCGTCTTCGGGCAAAAATGCCAAAATTGCTTTCCCAATTGCCGAGCAATGGACGGGGGCCTTACCGCCGACTGTTACGCCCATCCTCAAAGCATGTCGTCCCTCAACGACGTTGAGCGACACTACTTGATTGTCCCGGAAGACCCCGAGCAGCGCCGTCTCCCCGCTTTGGCCACTCAACCGTTCCAGGTACGGACGACCGGCCGTCGCCAGATCGAACCGTGCCGCTGCCCTCGATCCCAATTCCAAGAGCTTAGATCCCAACCGGTATTTCCCTGTCTCGGTATCCCTTTCAGCGTACCTGTGGTGCTCTAGAGTCCTCAGCAGCCGATAATAGGTGCTCTTATCGAAATTCAATCGACCTTCCATCTGAGCCCAACTTAAGTCCTGGGTACTATCGGCGAGAACGTCCAAGAGCGCAAAAGTTCTCTCGAGAACCTGCGGCCGGTAAGGAAATCCGTTTTCACTTCGTCGTCTCATAGAAGTTAGGATAACACGCTCACACGGGCGACAATGTGGACTGTCTCTTTTTGCGGCTTTATGGCTCCGAGTTCATCACTCTGAACGCTTATCAGCGAGCGCGATTCGCGCGCTATGATCGACACACGCCGCGAGACCATACCCAAAAGAAACTCCGCCATCACGCTCATATCACTGTGAGGTGACGACACAACTCATTTGTTGAGAGTCCGTCTCCCTGCTCATCTCTGTCGTTCATTTTGTCCACAGACTCATTCCGCAGCCTTCATCGGCCAGCTGTCTCAATAGCTTGACCGAGCTGCCTCGTGTATCTGATTTCGTAACGCCGCCTATGACGAAACCGGCAACAAGAGTGCGAGGGGAATCCAAACGTGCTTCTTTTATCGTATGTCACATACCAACATACATATGTCATATGCAAACATACGCATATCACATACTAACATATGAGTATCATATACCAACATACACATTTCACATACTAACATACAAAGTTTTATCTTGACAGTCAATAATTGCCAGTGATTATATGCGCAGCTTGACGCAGTTCATGGGAGCCCTTGCTAGGAAAAGTGGCCACGGGCCTACAAGAAGGGGCTCGGCTGGAGGAGGATGTCGATATGTGCCGCCTAAAAACTATGTACATGATGATTTTGCGGATCTTTTTTGTAGTTACGGTCGGATTTCTGTCAGTCTCAGCAGGCTTTGCACAGATCAATGTTGGTGGAAAAATCAGCGGACGCGCTACGGATCCGACGGGAGCTATTATGCCCGGTGTTCATGTCTCTGCCCAAAATACCAAAACTAACGTCGTGAGCGCGACGGGAACGGATAAGAGCGGCTATTACTTGCTCCAGCTGCCACCGGGAGACTATGTTGTTTCCGTCAGCGCCACAGGTTTTGCGACTCTCGAGGAGCAAAATGTCAGCGTTACCATCGGCGGCGACGTAGGTCTTGATTTGCACCTCCAGGTCGCCACGGCTACAACGTCCGTGGTGGTGAAGGGCGACGCTTCAGCGGATCTGATCACCCCAAACAGCTCCGTCGTTCAGACGACAGTCGACAATAGTTTGGTGACGGCTGTTCCGATAGAGGTTTCCGGGGCAATGCGGAATGCGGACAGCTTTCTAAAATTGGAACCGGGCTTCATCTCAACGGGGGGTTTTGGGGGGTCGATAAACGGAGGAGCTCCACAGACCCAGCCGGTTACGGTCGACGGCGCAGACGTTGCCCCAATTGGGTTCGGGACCGGTGTGGGGGTACCCCCTTTTGCAGCCGGTATCCCCAGCTTTGCTGTGCAAGAATTTCAGGTCATTGGAGACAGCGCTGATGCCAGCACTGGACGAACTTCTACGGGGGCTGTCACGTACGCCCTGAAATCGGGCACAAACCAATTCCATGGCACCGCATTTGATTACAACAGAAATACGGCCTACGACGCAAAAAATTACTTCGCGGCTGTCCCCGGTGTGGACCGCGAGAACGAGTTCGGGTTCGACGTGGGCGGACCAATTAGGCGAGATAAAACCTTTTTTTACGCGTATTACGATGGCTTTCGATATTCGAACACCACAACTGGCGTGGCATACAGCCTTCTGACTCCCGCGATGAAGGCGGGCGATTTCACGGCGCCTGGGATACCGGCCATCTATGATCCGGCGACGACCGTGCCTAACGGCAGCGGCGGATTCACCCGCCAACAGTTCTCATGCAACGGCGTGCTCAACATGATTTGCCCAAACCGGATAAGTCCTGTCTCCGCTTTTTATGCTTCGCTCTATCCAAATCCAACTCTTCCGGGCATAACGAACAACTATATAGGCACGTCTATAAACAACAATAATAGCGACCAATTTCTTTTCAAGGTTGACCACAGCTTTAGTTCCAGCTCGCGGCTTTCGGCCAGTTACAATTACAACAACAATCCTCAACTTAACAGTTGCGGATTCGGTATTGCACTGTGCGGTGGTACGCCAGCCTCGAACCACGGGAGTCGAGCGATTGTGAATTGGAACCTCAGCTCGTCCAATAAAGTGAATCACGTGATACTTGCCATAACTTTTGAGGACTATTTCCAGCACAAAGGTGGCCAAAATAGCTTTAGCAGCGGCGACAATTTTAACGCGATGGCAGGACTTGGATTTGTGAACCCGACGGGCGGAGCGGCAATTACCGCTGGGGGATATTATCTAGGAACCGGTTCGAGTATTAATAAGGATTCGCACGAAGATGGAAGATTTGGAGATGATTTTACTTGGGTAAAGGGCAGCCACGAGGCCCAATTCGGAGTTTCCGTCTTACGGTTTTACACCATCGGCTCGCAAGGGGGGTTTCACCCACCTCCTTTCGGAAGCTTCAACTTTGCTCCGTTGGAAACAGGCCTTCCGGGAAACACAAGTACGGGA
The DNA here is from genome assembly GCA_963770245.1 of uncultured Acidobacteriaceae bacterium. GTDB lineage: Bacteria > Acidobacteriota > Terriglobia > Terriglobales > Acidobacteriaceae > PALSA-270. Next base: position 223,730 of record CAVYOX010000001.1, read on the forward strand.
TATGCCGCCGCAAGCTTTCTGCTAGGTCAGGTGGACTCGGCAGGTTTTGCTCAGAATCCCGAGCAAGCCATGGTGATGCCTTACTTAGCTTTATATGCACAGGACAAATGGAAGATTCGCTCTAACCTTACCTTAACGTATGGTCTGCGGTGGGAGTATAGTTCACCGGTTACTCACAGGAATAACTTTATTTCAAACTTTGATCCGACCCTTCCGAATCCTGGCGCTAGAAATATCCCCGGCGCCCTGGAGTTTGCCGGATTCGGGACTGGTAAAGCCGGTGTGAAGCAATTTGCGGACGCATGGTATGGAGGATTCGGACCCCGCGTGGGTCTGTCATATGCTTTGAGGCCCGGCACGGTAATTCGTGCCGCGTACGGCCTCATGTATGACACCAATAACGGACCTGCGATAGTGATGAATTCGCAGGGGTATTATGCTAATACCACCGTAAGTAGCACGAGCGGTGGAGTGAATCCCGCATTTAACTGGAATACTGGTTTCCCCGCCATTCCCCTTGGTCCTAACCTCGATCCAACTGTTGCCAATGGCGGATCTACCTCGTGGATGCCCCCTGACGGGGCAAGATCACCAGCGGTTGAGAACTACAACGTGGGCATCCAGCAGAAATTGTGGGGAGGGGTTGTTCTTGACGCTTCATACGTCGGCACACAGTCTCATCACATGGGCATTACCGGGTTCAATTCCTTTCCCGGCCTCAATCTTAATCAGCTCAATCCAAAGTATCTGCCGTTGGGTACCCTGCTAGAGAGCAGCGTCGGGTCAGCCCAAGCGAATGCGGCAGGAATCACCGCTCCGTACGCCGGATTTGTGGGGTCGGTTGCCCAAGCTCTGCTACCCTATCCTCAATATCAAGCGATTACCTTTACGGACGATCCGGTCGGAAATCAGCATTACAACGCGCTTCAGATGAAAGTGCAGAAGACGCTGAGCGGCGGTTTGTCAATGGTACTCTCTTACACGTATGAGAAGAACATAACCGACGTCACCGGCTCTGGGGCACAGAATTACTTTGATATTGACGCGTCGGAGAAATCTGTCGCGAGTTACGACATCCCCCAGAGCCTTGTGGGGGGCTATACATACGACCTTCCCATCGGCAAAGGCAAGCTGCTGGACTTCAACAATTCACTGGCGAACAAACTTCTCGGCGGATGGACGACATCGGGAATTATTACAGTCCAGTCAGGCCAGCCTATTAGTGTCACGACCGAACTCTCGTTGCCTGGGATTGGTTCGATACTGCCCAACGTGGTTGCCGGACAGCCCCTCTATGGTCCTGATCACAGCCGAGGGTCATTCAACCCGTACGTGGACACGTATATAAATGCCAGCGCGTTTGCTTCGCCTGCCCCATTCACATTTGGAAACGCGCCAAGGTTCTTCAACTCACTTCGCGCGTTTGGATTGCGGGATTGGGATGTTGCGCTGCAGAGGAGGTTCCCGATCACGGAGCGCCTCAGCTTTAGTCTCAAAGGTGAATTTTTCAATGCGTTAAATTCGGTCAATTTCGGAGCTCCGAATGCTGACATCCAAAGCGCGGCTTTCGGCAAGATTTTTTCGATTAACGGCAATCCCCGTAACGGTCAAGTATCGGGAACCTTCTCCTGGTAGCGGCAGCAAGGGAATCCACGGCCAGCGGTTCGCCGGAAAGTTACGACGCGAATCTGAGTTTCTCGGACGAGCGATTCCGGGGAATATGGAAGGCAGATATGATCGAAACTATCGAAAGAATGCTGGGCTGCGCAGGAATCTGAAGAACGCGTCGATTAACGAGGGTTTCGAGGAGGGGATTTTTCAGTACGCTCAGCAGGATGAGCGAGAGCGAGTGGAATTCCTGGTTCTTCAGAAGGCCGCGTAATATGCATAGTTTTCCAGATTCTTGTTCAGAGCCGAATGCTGAATGAGATGGAGCGAGGTAAGTTGTCTCGGCGCGAATTTGGCTGTTTCGTTGGCTGCGTTAGCTGCTGGCGCATCTACGGCAGCCGGTGCACCCGCAGCTCGTGCGAAGACCGGGTTCGGTCAGCATCAACCATGTCAGTGTTCGGGTTTATGACATTCACCGTACCTCGCAGTTCTATCAGGAGTTCTTCGGAATGCCACTGAGGCAGCAGTCCGCCACAGTACTATTCTCGGTGTCGGAGATTCCTTTTTTGGCATTGAGCAAGCCCGAGGGAACACTGCCACCATCGATCACTTCGATTTCGGAATCGCCAACTTCAATGCCAATGACGTGCGCGCGAAGCTGAGGGAGCGGCGCCTGAAATCGGATACCACTTCAAAGGAATTCGTTCACGTTCTATGCCCCGGATAGATTCCAGCTTCAGGTGAACGCAACCGATTACAAAGGTCACGTGAGCTGACGCGAAGCGGACGGCTGGAGGTAAAGCAAGATGGGAAATGCAAATACGATTTCACGAAGGCACTTGCTACGTAATGCGGCGGCGATAGCCGCGGCGGGCGCAGTGGAATCCGGTGCGCTGCCTCCTTCTCAAGCGTCGGCAAGCTCATCAGGTAAGAGCAACGGGCGCCCGCGCACGCTGGCCCTTGTCGGCGACTATGCCCACAATTGTGATGCGATCCGAGTCAGCTTGGATCGTCTTTTCAAAGAGCTGGATCTCTCGATCGACTATACGACTAACTACTACGATCTATCGAAAAGCCTTCTCGAGCCGTATCAACTCTTTGTTTGCTTTCGTGACTGCTACATATTTCCGAATGGAAGAAACTTGCCCGCGAATAGATCGCAAGGAGCGGCGGGCGCTGTCGGCGGAGGCGCTTTCGCAAGCGCGGAATACTGGATAACGGAAGAGCAGGGGCAGGCTGTGAAGGACTTTGTAACAGCGGGAAACGGCCTTTATTCGTTTCATAGCAATGCTTTTATCTCTCGATCTTCCAAGAATTACCGGGATGTCCAGGGCGGGGTCGGTCTAAATCACCCGCCCCTACGCCCGTTTAAGGTGCGGATCGTAAATAAGGAGCACCCGGTCACGCAAGGCGTAGAAGATTTCATGGTGACCGATGAGCAGCACTTCCTCATCTACGACAAAGATCCGAAAAATATTCTTTTACATTCCGAAAATATTGACGGCCTGACTTTTCAGGCCACGCTGCTGGACCCGGTTAACGGCGGTCCAGAAGCGTCGGGTCCTCCCCGAGACCTGGGAACCACAACGGTGAGCGGCTGGGCCCACGAATACGGGAAGGGGCGCGTCGTTTTCACTGCCATGGGGCACACCGTCCACGCGATGTGGCAGCCCGAATACCTGAAGATGCAGAAAAATGCCGTTCGTTGGTTATTGAAAATGACGTAATCGCTGGATTCCGACGATTTCGTTCGCCCTGAGTCCTGGGACTTTGGTGGAGGCCAGATCAATGAAGATATCAAAAGCAATATCGCGTAGAGAATTGCTGGGCGCGGGGGTGGCCGCTGCGACGGGAAGCCTCATATCTCCAGGCACATCTCTGGGCGCACGACTCTCTGCCCCCCAGTCAGGACGGACTACCGGAGGCTCTCCTCGCGCGCTCGTGCTGATGTGCGACCGGTATCACAATCAGGATTATATTCGAGTCAGCCTTGACCAGCTCTTCAAGGAGCTCGGACTCCCGGTTGACTACACCACGAACTACTACGATTTGTCGGCGCAGCTACTGCAACCCTACCAGCTCTTCATTGCGTTCCGCGACGAAAGGATTTGGCCGGGCGGATATTCTTCGGGTTGGGCTGAGGAAGGTGCACGTCAGGCGCAGGATGGCCTGGAGAATCCCGGGGAATTCCCCCCAGAGAAGGCCGAGTCGTGGATCACGGAAGAGCAAGGGCAGGCGGTGAAGGATTTCGTGTCCGCGGGGCAAGGATTTTACTCGTTGCACAACAATGCTTTGGTCTCGCGCTCTTCGAAGATTTACCGGGATGTTCAGGGTGGGGTCGCATTGGGCCATCCGCCTGTACGGCCTTTCAAGGTGCGGATTGCAAATACGCAGCACCCGATCACCCAGGGGGTAGAGGATTTCATGGTTACTGATGAACAGTATTACGCCATCTATGACAAGGATCCGAAGAACATCCTTCTCCATGGCGAAAATCTTGACGGGTTTACTTTTGAAACGGGCTCCGGTCCAGGTGCTGGTCGGGGGCGCGGAGCAGCGGCGCCAGATCAGGATCTAAGCGCAGCAGAGGCGCCGCAGGACCACGGAACGACGTCAATCAGCGGTTGGGCGCACGAGTACGGGAAGGGACGTGTAGTCTTTACTGCCCTGGGTCACACGAATGAGGTCATGTGGCACCCGGAATATTTCAAGATTCAGAAAAATGCCATCCGCTGGCTGCTGAAGGAACTATAGCGGCACTGTGTTCACCATAAAGCTTCAGGCTCATGCGCGGAGATTCCGCAGGGTGTCATCGGTCGAACGGAAATAGAGTTCCTTAAACTTTTCGGTTAGGCGGAGCCAGTGTTCATTCTTTCACGTTGATTTGTCAGTCAAGCCAGGCATGACGAAAGCGCTGGAAGGCACTTATCGGGATGTATTTGTGCCAGCGATCTCTAAACACGCGGGGTTCTCAGAATCGAAATTGCTCAGGGCCATATCCTCCGAAGC
>CAVYOX010000002.1:0-251777 GCA_963770245.1 uncultured Acidobacteriaceae bacterium
GCGTCGTCCACCCAGCTACAGGTGACCTCACATCGGACTGGAAATCTGCTGGATCGTCTGCGTTCCATTAGGCTCCACATCTAGCTTTTGTCATACTAGGCGGAGCACAACCGAGCTGCAAGGAAGGAAAATGCCCTATACTTTGGCCCTGCCATACCCTGGTATAATTATTCTAGGTATAAGAGGTCGGTAGACATTATGATATGTAGGTACTAACGAATCTAAGCTGTATAGAGAAATTAATCTCTATTATTAATATAAAGTGCTTGTTTTAAATATTTTATGTGTATTGTATTACAGTGTTGATGCATACATACGTAACATACATCTCAAATTTAAACCACGTTGACAGGTTTAACAGTTGCTTATATAGTCCCCAGGTACACACTTACGCGGACCTAAGTCCTAAGGTTTTCAATAGGTTTCGCGCGGATTGATATGAGCCGAAATGCTGACTCAAAACCTCGCACCGGCTCTGTCCGTGTGCTGGTGGCCGACCAGAATCTCATGAACTGCCAGCTTCTGATTGGGGCTCTGCGACGCTGCCGGCGCATTCAAGTCGTGGCCCGCGCCACCAGTTCAGATCGAGTTCTTGTTGAGGTACGAAACCCATCAGCCGAGCGTGGCGTTGATTGGTGCCAACCTTCAGGATGGTTCCCTCAGCGGATTTGGGGTGGTACGCAAGTTGCACCGCGTCGCATCCCGAGGTCCGGGCCGTTCTTCTCCTCGACTCCGCAGACCGGGCTTGGGTGGCGATCGATGCTTTTCGTGCGGGGGCCAAAGGAATCTTCTTCTGCCGAGACGACTCACTGGGCTCGCTCTGCCGGTGCATCCAAACCGTGTACCTGGGGCAAACCTGGGCGAGCAGCGAGCCGAGCAGTTGGAACTGTTCTCGAGGCCTTCGCGCGGGTAGCACCACCAGTCATGCCTGACAAGATCCGATTTCCGCGGCGCGAACGCGAAGTGGCTGAACTGGTCGCGGAAGGTTTTTCCAATCGAGAGATTTCCGCGCAACTCGGGCTGAGTCAACATACGATTAAGAATTACCTGTTTCACATCTACGAAAAACTGGGCATGTCTTCTCGCGTGGACCTGGTGCTGTGTACGTGCGTTCCGTCGACCGACCCTCCTCCGATGAACCGGACAAATTCAGAGAGCCTAATTAAGCTCGTTCACATTTTCACAAGCTCCATGGATGAGGACGGGCGAAGCTGGCACCGCGCGGAGCATTTGCGGAGCGTTTAAGGATGGGATTTAGTGGATCCGGTCGGAAATAAACAGCCGTTTTGGTTCACGTTCAGTCTCGGTCCCGACATCGTAAAGGGATTGCCCTGCCCGATCGTTCAATCCTGCGAATCGTGCACCCCTGGAATGCGAATTGTCCGCTCGGGGTCCAAAGCCGGGTGGCCGTGAGCGCTCCCTTGGAATATCATAACGATGGTGGCTGGATTCCCTGGCCCGCGATCGCCGAACTTTCCGGACTCCATAGATAGCACGTTCCCATCTGGGGTTCACGGTTTGCCGGCCCGAGACACTGAAATTGGCCGAGGCAAAGTTGATGGCGTGTTGAATGCGAGACGTCACGGAAGGATCCGGACCAATGCCCGCCGTTCGCTTCGTCCACCTGGAAGCCGTACCCGGTCGTAGATTGATCGAAAGACTCTTGGAAACGCTGTGCCCGGTATAAAGCCTGCCCCCCCATCGGCCCCCTCCGCGTCGAAAATGAAGCCGCCCACTGTGGAAGAAGTCCCAAAAACACTGCAGTTCGTGCAACTCATGCTGTAAGCCGTGCGAACGTAGAAGCCGACCGAAGAAGGTTTGACGACCGCTAGGTTGACGTAGGACTCGTTATTCGGTTCGAAGCTAGAGCGCTGAAGCCCGCATGGTCGGCGGACCGCACACCGTAGGCGAGGTTTAGCGCTAGTCGGCCAAGCCATTGGTTCAACGTCGAACCGTGGCCGGCGTTATCCTCGCTGTTGATATCCCACCGTGGCAGGGCCTTCCGCGATGTTGCTCTCCACTAAGTTCGAATCGCTTCCATAGACGTGGAAAGCGAAACTTAGACCCCCGTTATCGTATCCGCCTGAGATATTGCCGGGTATTCTCGGCTATTCGCATAGTTGAGACACACTTCATTGTGGTTCGAGCCCCCGAAAAGCAGGAGACGCAGAGCGATGGAAATCATAGGCTTCGTTCTCGCAGATGATGTTGTTCGAGCTGGCGTACTCGTGAATGCGAAGATGTGGGAGTTCTTGTAGCGGTTGTTGCGTGCCCCTAGATTCCTGGTGAACCTAAGTCGGTACTGCCGACGATCTCGAAGACATGCCGCCGGTTCCGGGGTTCCCTCGGGGCGGCTTCGTTCATAAAGTCGCCGCTTTCGGCGTGTAGGCCCACGATATTCCAATAGGTGCAGTTCGTCATTTTGAAAGGCTCCGCCGTCCCGTCGCCTTCGAAGAAATGCTTGCCGCTCGTGCCAGGCTTCGAGGGTGATCGGGGCATGGGTGGTACCCTTGGGCGCATTCCCACCGGGGCCGACAATTGATATTCAAGAACCCAGTTCCGGTAGCTGGTTGATACTTGCCGTCCAAAAGAAACACGGTGCGTCCGCATGGGCTCCAGGGCAATTCGCCGAAAGCACTGACATCACTTTCGTGAAAGTCGCGAAGGGAGAGCTTTGCGTGCCGGAGTTCGCATCCGAACCGGTCGGCGAGATGTAGTAGGTCGGGATGAATGGGTGGGTCTTCCGATTGGCCTCCGGCCTCATCTATGCCGCCGGCACCGTCGGAGCTCCGGTTGCCAAAGGCGAGGAAGTGGAAGACCGCCTTGGCATCCGGGCGGTCCGCGCCCGTGCCCTGAGCCGCAGCGGTCTGCGCAACGTCAACCTCGTTCGCCAGAACTTGTGCCGCGAACAGCGCCAGCAGCACGAGCATTGAGAGTAGCTGTCCCATAAGGGTCGCGAGTAAGATCAAACACCACCCGTTTGGTGGTTTCCCCCGGCCACAGCATGAAATTTACCATGGTCCGCTAGTGAGCTTTCGTGATGCGGCCTCACCGGCGTCGATGAGGGTTCGCCAGCAAGTTCAGGACTGAACCCTTCATCCTGATGGGCGACCGGCAGAATGTTCGGGATTGATGGGCCACGACAGTGGGTGCCTGCGGCTGAATGGATTGAATGGCGCGGGGGGTCATGGAACAGTAACCGACACTGCCGCGGGTTCGTGAAAGCTGCTTTGGACCAAGGGGCCGATCGATCTGGGGCGACTACGCAGCGCCCCCGCTGGGAATGGGACTTGCTGGGCCTGGGACTTAGGGAAGCTCGCAGCCGTTCTGGTTCACGTTCAGTCGAGTCCCGACATGAGAGAGCGATTGCCCTGCCTGATGACATTCAATCCCGGAACGCTCGCACCCTGAAACGCGAATTGTCCGGTCGAAGACCAAAGCTGGTGGTGGTCAGTACTCCGTTGGAATACTTTATCCACTACGGTGGCACCGATGTTTGGCCCGCGATCGTCGAACTTGCCGGGACCCAGAGATAACACGTCCCCATCTGCGGATTTGCGGTTTCTGGCCCGTGACACTCAAATTGGCTGCTGCGAAGTTGATCGCATTGTTATAAGCCACAACGTTGCTGAATGATCCGGACCACGTTCCTCCGTTGCTCTCATTCACTTCGAGACCATAGCCGTGGTGAAATTCGCCACCAAACTGTTCGAGATGCTCTGACCGGTGTAGGTGCCCGCTCCCAAATTCGAGGTCTCCGCGTCGAAATCGAAGCCGCTCACCGCCGAAGCATTGCCGAAAAGACTGCAATTCGCGCAGCTCATCTATAGGAGCTCCGATAGTAGGCGCCGACCTCCTGGGGATTCACCACCACGAGGTTGACGTAGGAGTCATTGTTCGGCTCCGACGCCAGCGCGGTGTATCCCAAATGGTCCGACGAGCGGGCGCCATAGGCAAGGTTGAGTGCTACGTTGCCGAGGAACTGGTTCAGGGTCGGCCCGTTTCCAGCATTGTCCTCGTTGTTGAACCCGACCGTCGCGGTGCCTTCGGCGATGTTGTTTTCGATCCAGTTGGAATTGCTGCCATACACGTGAAAGGCAAAACTCAGCCCGCCGTTGTCATAGCCGCCTGAAATGTTGCTATAGCCCTCGCTATTCGCATAGTTGAGACATAGCTCATTATTGTTCGAGGCCCCGAAAAGCATGAATCCGGCGCGATGAAAATAGTAGGCCTCGTTCTGGCAAATCAGATTGTTCGAGCTGCCATATTCGAACGCGAAGACTTGGGCGTTCTTGTAGCGGTTGTTGTGCGCACCGATATTCTTTACGAAGGTCAAATTCGTGCTGCCGATGACCTCAAAAACGTTCCCGCCGCTCCCCGTGTTTCCGGCCGGCGGCTGGTCGGCAAAGTCGCCACTTTCGGCGTGCAGACCGGCGATCGTCCAATAGGCACAGTTCGTCATTTTGAACGGCTCCGCGCTGCCGTCGCCTTCCAAGAATGCTTGCCGCTCAGTCAACGCTTGAATGGTGATCGGGGCACTGGCAGTGCCGTTTGGCGCATTCCCACCGCTGCCGCAATTGATATTCAAGAATCCAGTTCGCAGTGCCTGGCTGGTAGGTGCCGTCCTCGAGATAAACGGTGCATCCGCTGGCTCCAGGGCAATTGGCCGAAAGGGTTGCCATGACTTTCGTGAAAGTCCGGAAGGGAGCACTTTGCGTGCCCGCATTCGAATCCGCCCCGCTCGGAGAGATGTAGATCGCGCCCGCTACAGGAGTCGTTGGTGCCGGGACCGGAGCCGGGGTAGGAGCGGGTGCGGTTGGGGATGCAGGTGCGGCTGTCACCTTGACCTGAATTATGGCAATTGTGCTTGCCGAGGCCACACTCGTGGCGGAAACGGTGTCCGTACTTGCGCTCTGAACGGTGGGCGCGGTGTAGAGACCGGAAGAGGTAATGGTGCCGTGGGCCGCAGTCCAGGTCACGGCGGTGTTCGTCGCACCGCTCACCGCGGCGGTAAATTGTTGTGCCTGGCCCGATTGCACCGAAGGACTAGCCGGCGAAACGTTCACGGTGACACCCCCTGGGGCCGGTGGGGCGGGCGCGGGTAGCGCGGCGGGCTGAATGGTCACCGACGCAGTGGTATGAGTAGAAGGCGAGGAGACACTAGTGGCAGTAATCGTGTCCGCAGTGGCACTTTTCACCGGAGGTGCGGTATAGAGTCCCCCATAGGAGATGACACCCAACGCCGCGCTCCAGGTCACAGCGGGATTCGTCATCCCGGTCACCGAGGCGGCGTATTGTTCTGATTGGCCGGACTTCAGCTGAATACTGCCGGGCGTGATGCTGATTTGCGGAGTGCCTGGAGTGGCGGCGGCCACTCCGGAGAGGGCTACGGTAGCCGTCGTCAGAACCCCATTTTCGCTGCTGATGGTGGGAGGACCTGTGGTCGGGAGCTTTACCTCACTCGCAATGGACAACTTCCCGCTAAAATTTCCCTCTGAGGGCGGAGTAAACAGGAGCACCACCTGCGTGTTGTGACCGGGCAGCAAAGTAACCGGGCCCGTCCAGCCTTGCAGAGAAAATGCAGGTGAGCTCATCTGCACAGTTTGAATGCTCAACGTCGCGGTGCTGCGATTGGTGAGTGTGACTGTCGACGAAATGGCCTTGCCGACTGGAGTCGCGCCTCCGAAGCTGACTGCACTCGGACTGGCGACCAGTGGGCCGGCGACCGAGGGGGTCGCGCTGGCTCCACTCCCAGGCATTGCTGAACTGCACCCTGAGGAGAACAAGCTAAGTAAGATTGCCGAAATGCTCAGGCACTGGATCCAGTTCAGAGGGCTGCCGGGTATTCTCTGCGACCTTCTCTCGGGGGAGCTGGTTACCATTTATCGACTCCTTAAAAGTTCATGAGCAGAGACAAATAAAGGAAGTGAAATGAACTCGGCCAGAAGTCAATTGCCTTAAAGACTCTGCGCTGCTCTAAGCGGAGTATTGATGAACGTGGGAGGCGTGAGTAGATAACCAAGGTACAATGAACTTCTCTCTTACCGCGCGAAAGCCCACCTGGGCGCGGCTTCGCGAGCAATCGGGAATTGGGATCACGTCAGGAAATCGATGACGATCGTCGTAGCTCGATCGTGCAATCCAATGCACTCAAAGTTCAGACCGCGGAGTCGGTCGTTATTGCCGGACAGAAAATCGGCGCCGACCTGTGGTTGCGACAAAAAAAGAAATCAGTTGAGTGAGTGGTCAACGATCGGCTGATGAGTGCCTGGACGGGATCAGCGTGGTGCATGCAAGAAGTGGAATTTCAGGCCAGCGATTCGACCTCCGCATGAATTCCCGGACTCTCCCCATGTTAGGATTCGAGTACTTTGAATTGGAAAGTCATTCCATGTATAGAGTTCTCTCCATTTTCCTCCTGCTCTCATCGTTAGCCTTGGGGCAAGCAACTGCTCCACCGACGACGGTACCGTCCGAATCTACGCAGACTCCGGTCCCCGAACATCACGACGATGACACAGAGCCGCCGCCGTCGTCGGCTGCCGGTGTGTCACCCATGGCACCGGTGATCACCATCCACGGGTTGTGTGATCAGGGGCCGAGGGTTGGGAAATCGACAGATGGGATTCGGTCGGATCATTCAACCTCCGGGCTCACAGCCACTGGGACTCCCGCCCTGTCTTCCGAGGCGGCGAACGCCGACTGTAAGACCGTCATTACCCGGGCACAGTTCGAACTACTCACTGATTCGTTGAATCCACAAATGGCAGGTCTGGCCAAGCGACAGCTCGCCGACGCCTATCCTCGAATTCTGCTTTTTGCCGCAACCGCACGCGAACTGGGTCTCGACCAAGATCCGCATTTTCAGGAAATGCTCCACTTTGCCGCGGAACGTCTTTTGTCTGAAGTCTTGACCCGATCGATGCAGCAGAAGGCGGGTGATATATCGGACGGGGAACTGCAAAAATACTACGACCAAAACCCAACCAAGTTCGAGCGCATTGAGTTGTTGCGAATCTTCATCCCCCTGCGAGAACAATTTATTTCAGGAAAAGAGGAACCAGTCGCATTGGAAGAAACCGCGATGAAAGCGGAGGCGGAAAAGATCCACGCCGCCGCCGCAGCGGGGGGCGATTTCCAGCAACTGCAGCAGCAAGCGTTCGAAGCCGCCCATTTGAAGTCCTCCTCTCCGAATGTGAGTCTTGGCAAGCTACCGATCGGTCGCCTGCCGCTCGATCACCAGAAAGTATTTGAGCTCGAACGGGGACAGGTTTCTGAGTTAATCAGCGATTCCACTGGGTACTACGTGTACAAAGTGGTATCGAAAGAAATGACACCCCTGAGTCAGGCGAAACCGGAAATCCACAACCTGATTCAGGCGCAGAAAATGCAGGCCTCAACGGATGCACTCTTGAAGACTATAAGTTCTGAAGTGAATGCGGACTATTTCGGCGCTCTGCCGTTGACCTCCCGCCCCAAACCCACCGGACAGACCGTCAAACCGGAAACCAAGAGGTGAGGCTTCGATCGAGAGGGCGCAACTGAGGACCCGGAGGATTCACTAGCGCACGCTTGCGGGGTCTTACTACGGATGGACACTACACCACAGCAGCTTCGACGGCATCGGAACCACTGTGGTCGGCTGGGGCGTCGGCCAATTCGCCGCGAGTGAGAGCGTAGAGCATAAGCTCGACGCGGCCTGAGCTACCCACCTTGTCGCACAGGCGGAACAAGTAATTCTTGACCGTGTGCTCGCTGAGCTGAAGCCGCCTGGCAATCTCGCGGTTCTTAAGTCCGTCGGCAATGCAAGCTAGAACTTCCCTTTCGCGTTTGCTGAGCAGATTTTCCTGTTTGGGACTTGCGGTCCCGGCGCGAGGCGGCACCTGCGCTGCCAGGGCTCCGAGAATCACCTGCATCTGATCGGTGTTGGCCCAGATCTGCCCTTGATGAACCGCGTAGATGCATTTGCACAACATCTTGACAGAGCCGGAGCGGCAGAACACTCCCCGAGCTCCATTCCGGAATGCGCTGACCACGAGATTGTCGTCAGGTGAATCCAACAAGACAATGGTTCGCGTGCGAGGATGTGCGGTGCGCAGTTGAGTGAGCAGCGAGAACCCACTCAGGGGACCATCCTTGAGATTGACGGCAATCACCGCAACCTCCGCCTGTTCGCGGTTCAGTATCTGCAGGGCCTGTTCCGCTTCCACCGCCGTGCCTAGGATCTTGAATCTGCTCTTGCGTGCCAGTGAACTAGCCAACAACTGGCTGACCATGCGACTCTGGTCGGCGACCAGCACGGAGACCACTCTTTGCGACTGCGATGCAGAGGGCACAGCCACCTCGAATTTCCTGTCTGGGTAAATCAACAGCAAGGCCCAACGACGGGGACCAAAATAGCAATTCGGGCGGAAATCGTCCGTACTCCGCGCCAAGGTATCAACTTTATAGGACTGAGGGCCGTCCCGGGTATGGCACCTCCGTGCCATGTGGGAAGCACGATCGTGCCATTCCCGGCAGGCGAAACCGGCATCTATCCTCCTGATTAAAGGGCACATCGTGCTTCCAGCCAAGGCCGCACGAAGCTGACGAATCAGCAAGTGCTAAGGCTCAGCGTGCCCACAATCGAGGTCGTTCATGACGTACCGGAGAGTTTCTCTCGAAGTGCTCGGGGCCGTCCCAGTGGACACGGGCTCGATGCAGAAGGACTTTGCACCGCTCGATCGTTCGGTCGCCATCAGAGGGAGCGATCCCGGATTGTCTCCTCTCCTAGCTTGTCTTCATGAGTGGGACTTGCAAGGGCTCGACGCTCTGCTGGCCGGCATGCCTCGGTTGGATGTTTTCGAGGCAGCGGCGGTGGGCCGTGCCGAGCGAGTCCTGGAGTTGGTGGCGAACGATCTGGCACTGGCCGATGCGTTTTGCGCCAACGGTTTTACTCCTCTTCATTTTGCCTGCTTCTACGGACAGCAAGCAGTGGTCCGCAGCCTGCTCGCTTGCGGAGCCCAGCCTTCGGCGAGAGCGCGCAACGAGAGTGGCGCGACTCCGTTGCACCACGCGGTGAGTACCGGACAACGTGACATTGCGGAATTGCTGCTCGAGCGGGGAGCTGAAGTGGACCTCTCGGACCACCGTGGCTACACTCCACTGCACCTAGCGGCTGAAAATGGATATCTGGAGATTGTCGAAACCTTGCTGCAGTTTGGCGCTGCCCCGCTGCGGCAAAACGCCGGGCGGCAGACTCCCGGCGATCTCGCGCAGGAAAGCGGTCACTTGAGGATTGCTAAATGTTTGGACCGCTTCTCCGTGACCCAGTGAGGCCACTCGAAACGTCGAGCAGCCTTTGCCAGCAAGCCGGATGAGGATGTGTCGGCACGGGCCCCAAGCGGACAAACCTAGATGACTCCCCGTTCCTCCCCCTGCTAAAGTAGTCCCGCAGCCGCCTCACGGAAGCCAGGGATATTCCGAGGGAACGCCACTTGCTCTGAATCCCATGAAACTATCAATTGTGATGCCCATTTACAATGAGCGCTCCACGCTCCGATCGGTCATCGAGCGTGTTTTGGCGGTCCCGCTCGACCTCGAGATTCTGTGTGTGGATGATGGATCGAAGGACGGCTCCAGAGAGATCTTGGCTGAACTGCAGGCGCAGCATGCTCAAGTTCGGGTCCTTCTGCAACCGCAGAATCAGGGCAAAGGGGCGGCTCTGCGGCGCGGAATCCGGGAAGCCACGGGAGATTTCGTGATTATCCAGGACGCCGACCTGGAATACGATCCCTCCGATTACCCAAGGCTGCTCGAACCGCTCATCGAGAACAAAGCCGACGTAGTTTATGGTTCGCGCTTTCTCGGCAGTGGTCCGCATCGCGTGCTTTATTTCTGGCACTCGGTGGGCAACTCGCTGCTGACGCTGCTGTCAAATTGTTTGACCAACATCAACCTCAGCGATATGGAAACCTGCTATAAGGTGTTCCGCCGGGAAATCATCCAATCGATTCCGATTGAGGAGAACCGATTTGGATTCGAACCGGAAATCACGGTGAAGATCGCCAAGCGGCGTCTGCGGATTTACGAGGTTGGGATCAGCTATTGGGGCCGCACCTACGAAGAAGGCAAAAAGATCGGCTGGAAAGACGGCGTCCGAGCCCTCTGGTGCCTGCTGAAGTACTCGATGAAGGAACCTGCAGTGCGCCTGGGCCCCGGGCTTCCCAGCCACTAGCAGCCCGTGGCAGAACTACGGAAAATGCGTGACCGGTGACGAGGTGTCCGACACCGGAAAAATGGTGCCATCCGCGGGCCAATCGGGCGAGTGAGTCGCCAGATGAGGAAAGCGGTCGTCATCCGGTAGAGAAAGCCCCAGAGTCGATAAAATCCTTGCCCAACGCGGTTTTTCAGCCCGCGCGGCGTACCCGCTCCCAGCAGCTTGCGCAGAATCAGGCTCAAGTTGAACGCTCCTACATGGACCAGTTGCCGCTTCAGAATATTCTCCCGTCCTCGTAGATGGCAGCGCCGCATGCCACCCGTCTCGTAGCAGTGCGCGAAGCTGCGTTCGATCAGCTCACCGCGCCGTCGCAGTAGGCTCTTGCCGTACTCGCCCCGCACTCGTCGCCGGTTCTCGTACACCGCCTGCTGCTCGGCATGCTGGCCTTGCCAGTCGCGCCGTCCCTTCGCCTTCTTCTCCGGAATGTAACTGCGCACCTGGTAACTCTTCATCCGCTGGACCACCGCACTACTGTGGTAGCCCTTGTCCGTCACCAGTTCTTCGATCCCTTGCAGATTGACCTTCGGTTTATCCTGAGGCCGCGACTCGGCCTCGCGTCGCATCTGTTCGGCTACCTGCTCACCGGCCTCGCACAAAGTTTCATCCAGCGTCGTCGTGTCGCCCTGGTCGGCTGGCTGCAGCGTTACCGCCACGATGGCGCCCGTGTCCATGTCCACGGCGTGTTCCGCCTTGTGCGCCAAGTGCGTCCGCCCATCCTTCATCTTCGCAATCCGCGCGTCTCCGTCCGCCAGGCTCTTCCACTCCTTGTTTGAGGTTCGCTTCTTGCGCTTCCGGTCCAACCGCACCAGGTCCTCCCGCGTCGGCGTCTCCATCCCCGACGCCTTTGCCAACCCGCGCAAAAACTCGTCGTAGGTCTCCCCAGTGTCGCGCCGCACAATCGACCGCATGGCCGCATTCGCTTCCAAGGTGGTCGCGTCGATGCCCATCCGCTGCCCCTTGAGCAGTCCGCGTTCGGCCAGCAGCCCCAGCACCCAAGAGAACACCTCACGATGCGTGTCGATATCGATCAATCGTCGGGTCCGCGAAATCGTCGAGTGGTCTGGCGTCCGCTCGTCCAACCCGATCCGCAAAAACCGCCGTAGCGCCAGCGAATCTGCGAGCCGCCAAGCGATCCCACGCTCGCTATCGATCCCCTCGAAATATCCCACTAGCAGCGCACGAAAGTAAACCCCCGGCATCAGCGACGGCCGGCCCAGTCGCGCGTGATAGAAGCGCGCACACAAGCCTTCCACAAACTCGTCGAACCCCGTCCCTTCCAGTAACTCGTTCAACCGCTTATAGAATGGATGCCCGGGCGCTACCGCCAACTCCGTGTGCGCGATCCAGATGTCTTCTTGCTGCTCCCCGCCATTCCGTTTGTTCATCGCCATGCGCGCATTCTACGAACTATCCTTGTGGATCACACCATCTTTTGTTTCAGGTACCCAGACTTGCACCACAGGCTGCTAGGGGAGGGTTGCCGTCTCCGCCTCGGGAACTAGCGCGACAGGTGTACAATCGTTGCCATTCCTGAAGTCAAGAGGGAGATTCCAGCCAACCGGTTCTTCCCGTTTAACCGTCAGAGGAGATCTATCTAGGTGGGCCGAATGCGGGAGTGGTTGTCGAACAAATGGCGGAGCGCCATTCGGCTCGCCCATCTCGCACATCAGCTCTCCAATTGGCCGACGGTCTGGATGTGCATCCGCAAGAAGAAACCTTTGCCCCCGCTACGTCTTCGCAACGGCTTGATCCTGAATCACGGAAAATATGACGATCCACTGCTTCTGTTGGACGAGGTCTTCATTCGACGTCTGTATGACTTCAAGACCGACGCGCCGAGCGACGGGATCATGGTGGATATCGGGGCCAACATTGGGTCGGTGACTGAGTTCTTTGCCGAGGCATGCCCCACGCTGCGGATTCATGCCTATGAGCCCAATCCGGCAGCATTCGAGATGCTGCAACGGAACATCCAGGATAATGGTATGGGACAAAGAATCACGGCATTCCCGGAGGCGGTGGGGTCCGAATCAGGCAACTTGAGTCTCTGGGTGGATGTTAATACCACCCTTTCGACTGCATACATGAAGGACTCCCCCGCGGAGGGCGGTAGAAGGATCAATGTGCCGATGGTTAGCTTGGACGAGGTCTGGCGCCGGCTCGATGGGGAGCCGATCTGGCTTTTAAAGATAGATACGGAAGGTGCTGAGGGCGATATCCTAGAAGGCGCCTCGAAGCCCACCCTCGACGCGGTTCAGAATGCCATCATTGAGTATCATGACAACATCGTCCCCGGTGTGTCGGAGCGCTGCCATCGGGTGCTGAAGGCCTCTGGCTTCACCTGGCGAACATTTGTGCACCCCTGGAAAGAGGGGATCATCTACGCAAGCCGATCCCCGGTGGCCTGACAGCATCATCGCGCGAAATGCGCCCACGAAAGCAACGTCGCCGACTTAGGCGGTAATCGAATCTTTCGCGCTTCAGTTTTGACCTGGCAAAAGATCTTGACCCAGTCTTCAGTCCGTGAATCGTGTATTTTGCCCGCCGGATCGCGACGCGATCTTGCGTCTTCAGATTTGTCGCCCCGGATATTCGCACCGGTATAAAACAGTCCAGGGAACTCTGTGAATGGCGGCGTATCACGCAGTCCATCGAGGGTTTCGATTCTAGGGGGTAGGAACTACAGCAGTGCCTTGGTTCGAGTAGCCACTTTCCATTCCGTCGGTTCCGACGGAGGTGGTGACGTAATAGTAGGTCTGGCCCGCCTGAACGGAGCTGTCGGTATAGGTCGTGCCGGCAACCGGCGTGGTATTGATCTTGGTGTAGGGGCCGCCGCTTTGTTCCCCGCGGTATATGTTGTAGCCAGTCACGCTTGAACTGCTCGCGTCCCAGAACAGATTTACGGTGTGCTGCACCGGCAGAGTGCCGCTCCCGCTTAGCGCTGCCGTGAACGGGGAACTGGAACCCGCAGTGGTGAAGGAAAGGTTGGCAGTCGCGCTGCCGCTCGCCTGGGGGGTGAACGTCAAGGTAAATGACGCAGTCCCACCGGATCCAATGGTTAGCGGAAGGGATGGCCCGCTGAGGGCAAACTCGGTACTGCTGGCGGCGGCAGAAGTGACAGTCACAGTTCCACCTGTGGCAGTGAGGGTTGCGGTCAGGCTCTTGCTCGCACCTACGGTTACGCTGCCGAAAGCGAAACTGCTGGGACTCACGACAAATTGGCCAGCCGCCACAGCCGTTCCCGAGAGAGCCATTGCGAGGGTCGCATCCGATGCATTCGAGACAAAGGATATGCTGCCGCTCGCCGCTCCCGCCACCAGGGGAGCAAAGCTGAGGGTAAAGGTAAAGCTTTGTCCCGCGGTCAGCGTCAGAGGAGTGCTTAACCCGCTCATGCTGAAGCCCGCACCGGTTAGATTTGCCTGCGTGACGGTCAGGCTCGAGCCGCCGGAATCGGTCAAGGTTGCCGTTTGGGTGCTACTGTTGCCCACCTGCAGGCTGCCAAAATTCAACGGAGTGGCGCTCAGAGTTCCCGGCGTCACTCCGGCGCCGGAGAGAGGAACGCCAAAAGCGGAGCTCGAAGCACTGCTGGTAACGGCCAGGGTTGCATTGCTGCTTCCGGCAGATTGCGGAGAGAATACAACGCTGAACGATGCGCTGGCACCGGCCGCCAGAGTCAAGGGTAAGCTTAGGCCGCTCACGCTGTACGCGGCTCCCGCCGCGACTTGGGTCAGGGTAAGGCTCGCGCTACCGGTGTTGCTCAACTTCTCCGCTAGAGTTTGACTGCTCCCTATCTGCACGTTCCCGAAACTAAGGCTGGTCGGACTAGCGGAAAGAGCCCCCGTCGCTATTCCGGTCCCCGAGACTGCAGTCACCAGGCTCGGATTGGAAGCGTTGCTGGCGATGGTGAGGCTAAGGTTATCCGCGCCTGCCGACGGTGGGGAAAATACCACGTTGAACGATGCCGTCTGGCCACTCTGCAAAGTTAGGGGCAGGCTGAGTCCGCTTACGCTGTAGCCCGCCCCGGTGAAAGTTGCTTGCGAAACGGTCACGCTCGCGCCGCCGGTGTTGGTCAATTCTTCCTGCAGGGTTTGGCTGCTGCCCATCGGCACGTTCCCGAAACTGAGGCTGGTCGGGCTGGCGGACAGAGCTCCGGCCGCTACTCCGGCCCCCGATACCGCGGCTACCAAACTTGGATTGGACGCGTTGCTGCTGATGGTCAGACTGACGTTGTCCGCAGCGGCTGACGGTGGAGAAAATACGACATTAAACGATGCCGTCTGACCACTCTGTAGAGTAATGGGCAGGCTGAGTCCGCTCAGGCTGTACCCCGTACCGCTGAAGCTTGCTTGCGAGACGATCACGCTCGAGCCGCCGGTGTTGCTTAACTTCTCGGGCAAAATCTGGCTGCTGCCAACGGGCACGTTCCCAAAACTCAAGCTGGACGGGTTGGCCACAAGGGCTCCCGCCGCTACTCCGATTCCCGAAACAGCGGCGACGAGAGTGGGATTGGACGCATTGCTGGTGATCGTGAGACTGACGTTGTCAGCCGCCGCCGAAGGTGGAGAAAACACCAGGTTGAAGGGCGCGGTTTGGCCGCCCTGCAAGGTGAGCGGCAAGGTAAGGCCGCTTAGGCTGTAGCCCGTACCGGTGAAGGTCGCTTGCGAGACGGTGACGCTCGAGCTACCCGGATTGGTCAGGGTCGCCGGCAAACTCTGGCTGCTGCCTGCCTGAACCGAACCAAAGCTGAAGCTCGACGGACTTAGAGCCAACCCTGCGGGGGCGACGGCAGTTCCCGACAAGGGCACGGAAAGAGCAGAGTCCGAAGCGTTCGAGACGATGGCGAGGGACCCGCTCGCGGTTCCAGAAGACTGAGGCGCGAACGTGATCGTGAGATTCGTGCTTTGGCTGGGAGCCAGCGTCATGGGCATGCCCATTGGCACCATGGTGAATCCGGCGCCCGATACCGTAACCTGGCTCACGACCACGCTCGAGCCGCCTGAGTTCGTGATGTCTACCGATTGCCCCTGGCTGGCTCCGACTTGCAGGGTGCCGAAGCTAACGGGATCGGAACTCACCGTGAGCGAACCGGGCGCGACCACAGTCGATAGGAGCGAGACACTGAGGACCGGGTTGGCGGCGCTGCTGCTGATCGCGACGTTGCCGGCGGCAGTCCCGCCGGACGGCGGCGTGGAGGGCGGAGTGAAGGTGACGGTAAAGCTGGCGCTTTGACCGTTCGCGAGTACCAAAGGCACGCTCGGTCCACTCAGAGCAGTACCCAGTTCCACTGACAGAAACTTGGTTGATCGTAATTTCAGATCCGCCCTGGTTGGTCAGCACAAGAGGCTTGTTTACGCTGCTGCTTCCGGACACGGCAGATTTCCGAACGAGAGGCTGACAGGAGCCGCGGACAGCTGACCTAAATCGACCGCAGTGCTCGCGAACTGAGTCCCCTTCATACCCCCGCAACCGAGCATGCCTCCAAAAGACAGCAAAATAACGAGAAGATTCCAACGCGAGCAGACATCGCTCACAACGGGCCTCTGCTTTTAGCCGCATGAGAGGCTTCATACGGCGGGGGAGTTAGCCGTGAGTTTGGAGAGAAGCTCGCGGCGGAGGAGCATTATACACAAGGTTGTCCGCCTGACAAGCTTATCCAGTGCGGGTTTCGGCGCAACAGCAGCCATTTCTTGACCGCCACGAAATCGGCCCAGTCGAGAGTTCGCGACTCCGACGTCCTGATCCAAATCCCCGCGATCATTGGAGGAGGCTCGTACTCGGGGTTGCGAAAGATGACAACTGCTCGACCGCAATGGAAGGGTGTCCCCGGTAGTTAGCGCCAGTAGTCCAGGCAGTTGAAGCCTTTGGGGTGCGATGGCCAACCGGAGAACGCCCTCGAGAATACCGCGACCGGTTCGAAAAGAACCGCGACAGCCAAACATTACCAGACCTAGACGCTGGGCCTTAATTTCGCCTGCCGATGTGGCCTCGTATTAAGATGAGGTTCGGTGGCGCCGAAAACGCCCCATCCCTGCCTTCCGCCCGCGATTACTGCAGCTGCGCGATGGTGTGGTTAACTGCAACTATGGAAAATCACTTAGCGCGGCCTCAGTGGTGGCGACCAAGGCGCAAGCCGCCAAGGTTCGAGAGCGGCGCAACTTCGGTTGCGATTGAGGCTGACGCCATATTTAGAACCCCACAGCGCACCTATACCCTGCCGGCCGCTGCCGTGCTATACTGCCCTCCCTTCGTAGAGGGACCTTTCTGTGGTTGATGATGAACTCACGCGCCTGCGGTCCATGCTGAGGAATGCCCATCAGGAGCCTCGTGTGAGCCAACTCAAAAAGCTGGCTGGCCTCCTCACACGTAAGCTCGCCTCCCGCAAGAAACGCGAGACGCAATCTGACGAAAGCCCAAAACCAAAGCGGAATGCGGCTTAATCGCGGATCCCCGCCCGCT
Organism: uncultured Acidobacteriaceae bacterium; assembly: GCA_963770245.1. GTDB lineage: Bacteria > Acidobacteriota > Terriglobia > Terriglobales > Acidobacteriaceae > PALSA-270. The sequence continues at coordinate 16,715 of CAVYOX010000002.1, forward strand.
TTGATCTGGACCCGAGCGCCCCAGCTCCACAACATCAACGCCGCTATGATCTTCTTCCTAGGTCATGCCGCGCACGATTTGCCGGCTCCATCGCCACCAAATGGGTTCAGCGTTACTCTTCCGAGATCAAAGACCCGCATTCGTCCCGCACGCTGGCAATGGGCCGCCGCGGACATTCCGGACTGCGGCGGGGCCGGGCAGCAACTCGGGGGGATGAGCGTCCGCATTTAGCAACCACGAGCGCCGATCGCTGAAATAGTCAGTCAGCTCTTGATTGCAGTCTTCCCCCAGGTCGCGCGCCCACACCACTTTGGCATGGTCGATGTCAGCCCGGTTGTACACCCACTCCAGCCACACCGGGTGCGAAGGTGAATATCGCACGATGACCAGCTGGGGGGCGGGCATCTGCTCTAGGCGTTCAAGAATGGCGGCGCGTTGCAAGTTTCCCAGCGTGTACAAACGCCAATCATTCACGTGCATCGCCACCGCACTCAGCCAGGCCACATCGAACGCGAAACAGGCGATGACCACCGACCGCACAAGGAATCGCCCGACCGGTTTTCCGCGCCATCTCCAAAACTGTAAGTGACGCATGCATTGCAACACGACGGCAAACCCTGCGCCGGTAAGGGGCGCGGCGTAATGCGGCTGGCTCCATACTTCCAGTTCCAAACCGGCAATACCGAAAGCGATCACCACCAATAACATGCGGATTCGTTTATCGCTGATCGCCCAGGGCAAAGCGATGAGCGGGATGCTGAGAAAAGGTCCGAGGTAGTAAGGCCAGTAAGTCGTAATCCTGATCCAGAAATGCCGGGCCAGCCCATGCGACACGGTATCGCGATATAAATTCAACTCCCACCCGGCGTAGAAATTGCGCAGCATGGCATTTCGGTAGTGCGGTTCCGGGCTTACATGCTGCCAGATAAAGAGCGGAGCTACCGCATAGGTCTGTCGGTTGATTTGATAGGGCATGACCAATGGGTTCCCCGAAACCCGCCAATTGTAGTATCCGAGCCAGCCGGCGCTGATCACCAAGGTGGAAGCCATCGGAACGATGACGCGGAGCCAGCTGGTGCGAGCGCTCGGTCGATCCCTCCCCAGCATCCAAGCCAGCAAGGCCCCCGCAACCGGCAGAGAGAAGATCAATCCCTCGTAAGGTCGGGTCATAGCCAGCAGACTGACGCCGATTGCGAGCAATACGGCGCGCCAAGCTTGCGGACGTTTTTTCAGGCGCGGCAAAGCTCCGAGCACTAATGCTCCGGCCAGGGCCGGAAGAGATGCGCAGAAGTATGTGTTCATCCAATAACTCAGGACGCCAAACTGCAAAATGGCCAGTATTCCGCCAAGGAGCGCCCACTTCGGGGGTAGCCAGGCCTGTAACATCCAGCAGATGAACGCACACATCAACGCTGTCGTGAACCAGATACCGATCCACGGATGCCCCAGCCACTGGCCCACCGCCAGGATCATCCCCTGCCCTGGCGGATACATGGACATGTAGGTCGGACGCTGGTTGATGTGCATGCTCTCGAAGTGCACCCACATCGGATGAGTCGGATTGGTCAGGCGCCCGTGCGCGAAGGTATCAGCTGCCAGCAGATAGCTGAACTCGTCGTGATTGCGCGGAACCGGAATTTTCAGCAGCGGAAGCAGGGCACCACGAATCAGAAGACACGCCACTCCGACGACAACCACCGCCAGAGTTTTGCGACGGGCCAATTCGCTAAAGCCACGGGAAACCACTGCAAAACGCGACGTCTCCCGCGGGATCAGCACCCCCTCCACTTGAAGGAACCAGCGCGCGGCACGGACTAGGACGACGGCGGTAATGGCGAGGGTAGCAGCAAAGGTCGAGATCAGGCCAAAGGCCTTCAGCAGATGGCCCGCAAGAACGGCTGGCATCGCGAACCCTTCGAAAGACGTAAACCGACTGGCTCGTTTATAGCACGCGGCTGGAATCCGGGATTTGCCTCTATAATGGTTGTCGAACCCAACCGAGACGACCTGGCACGGTCGTGCTATTCCCGCTCGGCGAAATACATGATAGGGTGCCTTCCATTCGTGTAGGTGTAGGGGGCGTTTTTGTTCTACGCTCACGCAGTTGCGCCTGTATCTCTTCTTGTATCTTCGCTACTCCCTGCTTCACTCCTACTAGCTTCGCTTTTTCTCCATGCCATCCTTCAAGCCGGCATCAGAATCGCTCCTGAAGTGCGAGCCCTCTCGCAGCCCTGGAAACCACGACATACTTTACGTGCAGTGAGGGTTATTTCATCGTGAGTGCCTCTAGTTGGGAATCCCCGATCTCCTCCGCCAATGCCGATTCCGCTCGTTTGGGCGGCCAGAGTAATCCTCTTTCACCGGAAGTGTCGGTCATCATGCCCTGCCTCAACGAGGCCAAGACTCTGGGAGTCTGCATTGAGAAGATTCAGAATACTTTTAGGCGGGAGGGGATAGAAGGAGAAGTCGTTGTGGCCGACAATGGCAGCTCCGATGGCTCCCAGGACATTGCTCTAAGGCTGGGCGCACACTTAGAAAATGTTGAACGAAAAGGTTACGGCAGCGCGCTCCGGGGAGGCATTGAGGCCGCTCGTGGCAGGTATCTGATCATGGCTGATTCGGATGATAGCTACGATTTCAGCCACATTCCTCTGTTTTTGGAAAAGCTGCGTCAAGGGTATGACCTGGTGATGGGAAACCGGTTCAAGGGAGGCATCAAACCGGGCGCGATGTCTCCGCTGCATCAGTATCTGGGAAATCCGGTGTTGTCCCTGCTCGGCAGAATCTTCTTCCATAGCCCGTGCGGCGACTTTCATTGTGGCATGCGCGGATTCAGCAAAGCCGGCTACGAGAAGCTCGGAATGCGCACCACCGGCATGGAGTTTGCCAGTGAGATGGTGGTGAAGGCAACCTTGATGGGTCTGCGGGTCACCGAAGTACCCACAACCTTGTCTCCGGATGGTCGCGACCGGGCGCCACACCTGCGCTCTTGGCGCGATGGCTGGCGCCACTTGCGATTCATGCTCCTATACAGTCCGCACTGGCTATTTCTGTACCCTGGGGCATTCTTCATGCTCGTCGGCCTGGGCGCCGGGTTGTGGCTATGGCCGCATCCCCGCACCATCGGCAACGTCACTCTGGACGTACACACTCTGCTCTACGCCATGGTAGCCGTCCTGATCGGGTTTCAGGCAGTGGCATTTGCCGTGTTCACGAAAGTTTATGCCATTACCGAGGGCTTGTTACCCAAAGACCCGGGCCTGGATCGTCTTTTCAAGGTAATTACTCTTGAGGCAGGGTTAACCGTTGGCGCAGCGTTGATCGTGACCGGGCTCGCGGGGTCGGTTTATGCTGTCCACGTCTGGAGCGTTGGTCACTTCGGTTCACTGAACGCCAGTGTGGTTTTGCGGACGGTTCTGCCCTCGGTTCTGGCCCTTACCCTGGGCTGCCAGATTCTGCTTTCGAGCTTTTTCCTGAGCGTCCTCGGGCTGGCGCGCGACTAGTCGCTAATATCCTCTTCCTTGCCCCTCTCTTGGTGTCTTTTTCCTTCCCCGGACATGCCGATTCCTCGCCTGGCGTGGGCTGGCACGCGCTCCGGCAAACCAACCGCGATGCGGTTAATCAGACCTCCTTTAGAAAGAAAGCGGTCTAATTCCCCAACAGTAGAAGTACGGCATCCGGTCCAGTAAATGGAGGCGTAAACGTGGAGGTTCCACTGGAAGGGATGGTGATTGTACCCGTCTGCGCCACTGCGTTGGTGGCGGGGTTGAACCATTCGAAACTGTAAGTGTCCGCGGCCAGCTGCACGGTGAACGCTTTACCCGTGGGGGAGTAAATCAGGTACTGCTTTGGAGAGCTGGGGCTTTCGGGAATAAGGCAATACAGGGTAGAGCATACGATCGCGGTAGTTGGGGAATTTTGGGGTATCACTTGTCCCAGGTCGATTCGTTTAGCATAGGCCGCGGTCTGGGATAAAGCCGTGCGCATCACATTCCATTGTGGATCAAGCGTGGTTCCTGAAGGCGCATTCCTTCCTGGATAGACGACCAAGTAGGGGTCCATGAACGCGGTGTTGGCTCCCCGAGTGAAATTCTCCCAGGCCCACTCCCGCATTGCATTGGGGTCCGACTTGGTCGCCGACAGGATTTCCGTGTAGTACCACGAGTGATCGGTGTCATCGATAACCACCTTGTTGCCGGTCCAGGTTTCGGTGTCAGTAATGGTCGACGACGTTTCTGTCACCGGGTACCCGTAACCCGAACCGCACGGCGCAACCCAGTCGGCGTCGCTGCTGAAATAGGTGTCGTCTCCCGAGGGGCTAAGCGCAAACTCGCAGGTAAAACCAACCGGGTGCTGTTTCGGCAGACCCGCTTCATATTGGTGAACCAGGTCGATCACGTGAGACTCCCAGCCCGTGGCAACGGTGCCGTTGGCCTCATTGGCAACCTCGTACATCACGTTATCGAGATCATTGACCGAATCAATCACCTTCCTCACATAGGCATCCTGGAAGGCAGTGATCGCGGGATACAGCAAGGTCGTCGAATTGAAGCCGCTCGAGCTGCCGCTAACGTAAGCGTCATCAATGCCGTTGATGTTGTTTGCACCGGTAAACCAGTAGCCGTCGGTGGCCAGGCGCTCGTATTGCACCCCGTGCCCGTCGAAGAGCATGACAGATACGTAAATTCCGAGCTGTCCCGCATCGATAACGCGCTGGCGTAACCGGTCAAAAAAGCTCTGATCCAGTTGCGTGAGATCAAACTTGGGCAAACCATCGGTTGCGTCCCCCGATCCTGTCCGCAGGTATGGCACCGGGAGGTGGCACTCTGGCTCGACGATGGAAGCCGTTCCGCCGGTCGTTGATGCATTGGCGCCGACTTGCTCGAAAGTGAATTGCGAACCGGGCACGGGCACGGTTGAGACTACGAACCTTCCTACGAAAGAATAGTCTAGCAGACCGTTGCCATCTCCGATGGCGATGAGGTCTCCGGGAACGAAGGAATTTGCCACCGACGTGGTCACGGTTACAACATCAGACACACGGCTGAGCGTGGCAATGTCAAAAACCGGAATAGCATCCGCCGTCGAGGTCGGAAGATCCCAGGTCCAAAGACGAATCCAGTTGTACTGGTGGGCTTGGACGAAGTTGAGATAGCCGGTCCAGTCAAATGCCGGGGGAACCGGACAGTCATTCGGTATGCCCCAGCCATCCACATTGTCCTGCCAGTTGTGCGCGCCAGTGAGATAGATTGCTTTGCCGGTTCCGTCGGCAAAATAACGTGGATTCGTAGAAGAGACCTTCAGTGGACCACTCGCTAAAATGTTATTGCTGGCATAGGTGAACCCGTTCGCCAGGGATGCAGTTGCGGAGTTTACCGTCACACCCACAGTAACGGCGCCAGCGCTTCCGGCCGGCGTGACCGCGGTGATCATGGTGCTGCTGGCCACGACCACGTCGGTGGCCGCGACTCCGCCGAAAGTAACGCTCGCTCCGGCGGCAAAGTTTGTGCCCGTGATCGTCGCTACAGTGCCACCGCTTGTAGCGCCGGAACTGGGAAACACAGACGTAATGACGGGCGCTAACGTGCCGCTTCCGGTCGCAGCCTTGAAGGTCGCCATCTGCATCACCCACGGACCGCTGGCGGTTAGCGTGGCGCTGGCACTGTAACTGCCGGTCGCACTCACGATGCGATCTTCTGCAATATTAGAATCTGGCGTGGTGATAATGCGGGTGGTGAAGCCAGCTCCGGGCGTTTTGTCGCCCGCAAACACCGTGTCGGCTCCGAAGATCAGCTCGTTGGCCGCGGTTGTACTCACCGCTCCCGAACTGGCAGTGGCGCTGTTGCCGCTCGCCCCCGAGCTGACATCGAGCGGGCTACTCGTGTCCAGTCCGCTATATTCGAGAATCCGAATATCGGGATAGGCAGCCGCCGGACTGAATACCACTGTGACCTGGTTGATCCCACCCAGAATGTTCTTGGCGTAGTAAATCGACTGACGTATCGCCGTGCCACTGGTGAGTCCTGCCGCCAGGGAATAGCTGTTGCCGGCGCTGTCCTTCACCGATTGCACCGTGGCGGTGGTATCGTTCCATCCCACGACGACAACATTCAGATCACTGGGAGTTTGGGACAAGGGATAGGCGACCGTTACTGTGCTTTCCGGCACCTGGGGTGTCGCCGCCGCTACCTGCACGAAATTGATCGTGGACCCGCCGGCGGAGTAGGTAAAGCCGTTGGTCAGGGTAGCGCTCTCTCCACTCAGGTTGGTCGCAATTACCGTCACCGCACCCGCAGCGTGGATGGGAGTGGTGGCAGTAATAGAAGTGCTGCTCGCAACGTTCGGTTCAGCCGCTTCCACGCCGCCGATGGTCACGATCATGCCGGCTACGAAATTCGTGCCCGTCAATGTCACTAAGGTGCCGCCGTTCGTCGTTCCCGATGCCGGCGAGATCGCGGTCATGGTCGGCGCCGAGTTGCCATAGGTAAACCCATTGCCCAGAGTCCCGATCTGACCAGACGCGCTGGTCACAATTACGTTCACCGTTCCCGCCGCGTCCGCCGGGGTGGTCGCCGTAATCGACGTGCTGCTGACCACGGTCACGTTGGTCGCCGCCAGGTCGCCCAAAGTCACCTTCGCTCCCGACACGAATCCTGTGCCCGTGATGGTCACCGCCGTTCCGCCCGCCGTCGTTCCAGATATCGGCGAGATCGCCGTCACGGTCGGCGCCGGATTGCCGCCGCCCCCGCTGGTCACGGTCAGTGTGGCCGAGCCACTGATGCCGGTTAACGCCGCGGTGATGGTGGAAGTTCCGGCGGCGAGGCCGGTAGCCAACCCGGTGCTGTTCACCGATGCCACGGCAGTGCTTCCTCCGCCGGCTTTGAAGGCCGCCGCATAGGCGAGCCAAAAGCTGCTGGCGGCGGTGTCGGTGGCGTTGCAGGAATAGGTCCCAGCCGTTAGGTTCTTTTTGTATTCCGAAAGCGCTCCGAAGCCGGTGTCGATCTCGTCTTCGGCAAACCCGCCGCCGATCGTCATCGCCCCTTCTTTCTTGTCGGCAAACAGGCAGTAGAGCAGATCGGACGATCCCGTGGTGGTCAGGTTTCCGCTCGCCATGCTGGCCGTCGGAGTGCTCGCGTTGGCCGAGGTCTGCACGTCCAAGGCTCCAGAGGTGGCGTTGCCGGACCACTCCGAGCAGAACAATCCAAAGATGGCGGCAGAGCTGGTTTGATTCGCGGAAATGGTATTGGAGGCAGTGCTTTTGGCGACGGCGTAGAAGATCTGGACCTGGCCGTTTGCGCTGGAATCGGTGGGCAGCGCGGTCCAGAGGTTGCCCATGGTATCGCTCACGCTCAGGGTCACGCTATTCGAAGTGGAATAGACTGCCGCCAAGAGCAGGTTATTCGCCGTGTTGTCTTTGGCCGCGCACGCCACATGCGAGCTTTCGCTGTAGCCTGTTTTCCCGCCCTGCACGAAAGAAAAGGTCCCACCGCCACCCCCGGTTGAGCCGCTGGCACTCCAGGTCGCAGTGTTGGTCAGATTGGTGGTCGAACCATCCGAATAGTGCCCAGTCGCGGTGTATGGCTGCGTGCCTGCAACCGGAACCGACGCCGTGGCCGGTGCAACCGCGATGGATTGCAGGGTCGGCGAACTGCTCGAAGCTTTGAAAGCTACCGCATAGGCAAGCCAGTAGCTGCTGGCGGCCGTGTCGTTGGCGTTGCAGGAATAGGTCCCAGCCGACAGGTTCTTTTTGTATTCCGATAGCGCTCCGAAGCCGGTGTCGATCTCGTCCTCGGTAAACCCGGTGCCGATCGTCATCGCCCCTTCATTCTTGTCGGCAAACACGCAATAGAGCAGGTCGGACGATCCCGTGGTGGTCAGGTTTCCGCTCGCCATGCTGGCCGTCTGAGTACTCGCGTTGGCCGCGGTCTGCACGTCTAGAACTCCAGAGGTAGCGTTGCCGGACCACTCCGAGCAAAACAAGCCGATGGTGGCTGTACTGCTCGACTGGTTCGCCGAAATCGTATTCGATCCAGTGGCTTTGGCGATGGCGTAGTAGACGCGGACCTGACCGTAGGAACTGGTGTCGGCCGGCGCTGCAGTCCAGGTGTTGCCCACGGTGTCGCTCACGCTGAGGGTCACGCTGTTCGAGGTGGAATAGACTGCCGCCAGCAGCAGATGGTTGAGCGTATTGGTTTCCGCGGCGCACGCCACATGCGAGCTTTCGCTGAAGCCTGACTTCCCGCCCTGCACGAAAGAGATTGACTGTGCGGAACAGCCAGTAGCTACCAGGGCCAACAGGCCGAACATTCTGATCGAGGCTTTCACGGCGATTCCTCCCCATGCGAGCCAGGTATTATTCACAGGCTCGTCCGTTCTCCGAACCGAACAGATTGGATTGCTCAAAGCATCGGTTTCATGCTCCGCCAGGTTGCAACCCGGCGCCCGCGACCGTTTCGACCGTTGTAGGACTGCGAGATGAGAACGAGGAAACCAACCGTGACCCCGGATCGGAGAGACGAGCGGCGCAAATTGATCTTTTTCCGTGGTATCAACCGAGCGCGCAGACAATGGCCAGGGACTAAACCGAGCGAAGACGAGCCGGCTGATTGGAGTTGAAGCCAACACATGCGGACACTCCCGAGAACGGCCTGGGTAGGAAACCCGCTGTGCGACTGGTATCTAGAAACAGCGCAAAACCTAGTTTAGGGCCCGTGCGCAGGGAAGGGTGGTAACGCACCTAGATATGCGAACAGTACTCGGAGGATCTGGGAACCGGCAATAGCCCAATCGTGCCATGGCACGCAGATCATGCGCGGATCGACCCAGTCAAAGCCGCCTGTCGTGCCTCGGAGTCAGGCAGGAGGGGGCAATTTGCGGGCGAAAATCCTGCCCGCCTTCGCGTGTGTCGTTCAGGTCAAATCTAGCTTATTTTGTCCCATCGAGGTCGAGCGAGCCCACGGGCTGGATTTGCACTAACGCAGTGGCTGCACGCAAGATAAAGAAGTTGGAGGCGCGGGTGAGAATCGAACTCACGTATAAAGGTTTTGCAGACCTCTCCCTTACCACTTGGGTACCGCGCCCTAGGCAGTAAACTAGCGACATGCAGGAAAAAAGTCCACCTGCCGGATCGAACCGCCAGAAGACTGCATGAAAATTAGGAAAAGCTCTCGACCCGCGCGGAGAACCATCGAAGGCTTGGAGCGGGAGACGGGATTTGAACCCGCGACTTCGACCTTGGCAAGGTCGCACTCTACCACTGAGTTACTCCCGCTCGTTCTCTCATTCTACAGCACTTGCGCACCTCGTGAGCATTTACTGCACCCGCACTGGCACCCGCTTTTCGTCATCCGGCTCTTCCATATCGGCTGCCGTTCCGCCATTCAGGAGGAAACGCTCGATGAATTGACCTTGAGCCTCCGTCGCCTTGTGGCTATTGTGCGTATAGTGCATCGTCATGTCAACGTTCGACTGGCGAAGCATGCGTTGCACCACGACCGGGTCGTGCCCGTTCTCGATCAGGAAGGTGGAGAGGCCGTGCCTCAGATTGTGAAACCCGAAACGCGGACAATCTTCTGCGATGACTCCAGCAGCAATGGCGGCAGGTCTAATGTAGTCCTGCACGATCATGCTGCCAAGCCGAGGCTGTTTGCTGTGCAGCCTTGAACGACGGGAACAAAAAGTCCGAGTCCATGCTGTACGGTGTTTCCCGACTCCGCGAGCTATCCCCCTTGAGGCACGGAATGGTTTGGGGATCGAGACAGTATTGGATCGGTGACTACGACTTCTCTTCGAAGCTACCCGTCTGCAGGGAGAGGTAGCGCTCGTAGCCCACATCTTTGATCTGGTGAAGTTGGGCCTCCAGCCAGTCCACATGATCCTCTTCATCTTTGAGCAGCTTGACGAACAGATCGCGGCTACCGTTGTCTTTCTCCTGCGTCGCGATCTGCACTGCGGCGTTGTACTGCTTTACGGCCCCAAGCTCAAGCGCCAGGTCGCTCTCAATCATGTGGCGCACGGTTCCGCCAACCGTCAGCTCTAAGGGCTGCATGGAAGGTGCCCCGTCCAGAAACAGCACCCTCTCGATCAGCACTTCGGCGTGCTTCATCTCATCGATGGATTGCTTCTTGATGTAGTCGGCGAGCCTCTTGTAGCCCCAGTTTTCGCACATTTCAGCATGCAGAAAATACTGGCTGATCGCCGTCAGTTCTTCTCGCAGAGCACCATTCAATTCTTTGATCACTCTTGGATTGCCTTTCATCCGGAATTTCCTTTTCGGGGGTTCGAAAACGGCAGCAATTGTACACCTGTCTTGCTGGCTCTGGGGTTGGGAAGCGACTTTCACTTGAGGTCCAAATCGGCGGGAACGAAATAGCTTACCTGGCATACTCGAACGGGGCGGAAGCAGTTTCGCCCATACGATGCGTCAGGCTGTCGCTCGGAGGGTCGTAATGACGCGTTTCCAGCGAACCTGTAGCGACTCATCAACCCCTATCGTTGCCTTCTTGAGCAGGGTTTGTGGCCTTATAAACGAGGGGCGGACGCCCAGCAATGAAACACCGTGCGGCCTGATCTGCGGCTACTCGCGTCCGGCCCACTGCGGATCCTTCTCCGGCGTGACGATTTCGCCGTCCCGCATGTGAATGATGCGGTCTCCATAGGCTGCCGCCGCGGGGTTGTGAGTGATCATCAGCACCGTCTGGCCGAGTTCGCGGTTGGACTGGCGCATCATGTCGAGCACAATACTAGAGTTCTCGGAATCAAGGTTGCCTGTGGGTTCATCGGCCAGAACGATGGCGGGCGTGTTGATCAGAGCGCGCGCCAGCGCCACCCTCTGCTGCTCGCCGCCCGAAAGTTCCATGGGGCGGTGATGCAGGCGCTTGGCCAGGCCGAGCAGCCCGACGATCTTATCGAAGTAGGCCTGGTTCCGATTGCCGTCTGAGCCCGCAATGTCGAGGGCTACCTCGATATTAGAGCGCGCATCCAAAGTCGACAGCAGATTGAATTTCTGGAAAACGAATCCGATCTTGCGTTTGCGCATGCGGGTGCGCTGGGCGTCGGACAGTCGAGAAAAATCGTCGCCATCGATCACCACATGACCAGAGTCGGCCTGGGCCAGCCCCCCCAGTAGATAAAACAACGTGGACTTGCCGCTGCCTGACGGGCCGACCACGCTCACGAACTCCCCCTTCTCGACGCTGAAGGAAATGCCGCGCAAGGCCGGTACCTCAATCTTCCCCACACGATAGGTTTTGCGCAGGTCTACGGCTTGAATAAAGGCGGCCATGCCAGGATTCGATCTTACACGACCCGCGAGCTTGAAGTGGAATCGTCGGCGGGGGGCTACTTGCGGAATCGGTCAGGCCGCGCCAATCCGAGCGGAAGGGAGCTGCGGCCGGGGTTGTGCGCGCTTGGGGCCACGCTTACGCACCAGCAGCAGGCGCACGCGCTCCAGCAACTCAGCCGGTGCGAACATGCCTTTGGAAAGAAAAACATCGGCCCGCGTGTTGCCGTCATAAGTCCTGACCCTGCTCGACAACAGGATGGCGGGAGTCTGGGGAGAAATGTCTTTGATTTTTTCGATCAGCTTGGTTCCGTCCAGGCTGGGCACGGCCAGATCCGTTACCACCAGATCCACCCCGCCCTTCTTGAAGCGTTCCAGGGCTTCTTCGCCGCCCGAGCATGCCACCACGCGGTAGCCTCGCGTTTCCAGCAGGATCTTGCGGATGGAGAGCGACTGCTCGTTATCGTCGACGCAAAGAATGGTTCGTTTTGGCTTCATCCTGTTTCCGAAATAGCGGACAGCGAACCGCGCTGCCGTCTGGGGGAATCCGAAAACATCTTCAACTTTAGTTTTGCTGACGGAGAATTGGGAGCGACTTCGATCCTAACGGGGCGGGTCGACAATGTAAAGTACCGCCGATGCTAATGGGAAAAAGGCGCTATTGAAAAATGACCGGGCCTGTGCTCGCGCCCATTTTTTCTGCTCCCATCGCGCACCGCGCCTCACAGAAAAACTTCGCCCCGGAGAACCTCCACGGCGTTTCCTCCCACTCGCACGTTTACTATTCGATTATCCTGCAACCCGGCGCGGACAAAAATGCGGCTGGGGCGCTGCATCTCAATCCCCTGCTCGATCAGCGCCCGCTCCTCTGGCTCCGCGACGCCATGCGCCACCATCCAGGCGGCCGCGCATCCCGCGGCCGAACCGGTGGCAGGATCCTCGCCGTTATAGAAGATCATGCGAGCATGCAAACGTGCGGCGGGATCGGTCGTCTCGCGAGTGACAAAATAAAACATGCCTCCTGCCCGCGCCAGATAGTCCGCGGAACTCCTGAGGTCCACCTGCAAGCGGCGCATGACGTCCAGTCCGCGCAACGGAACGATGGTGAAGGGCACGCCGGTTGAAATCGTCTCGATGGGCAAAGAAGGATCGACGTCGCCATCGCGCAAACCAACCGCGCGCACCACGGCCTCGCGGTCATGGCGGGGGCCGAACTTCGGATCGAGCTGGGTCATCTCCCCGAACACCGGCTCCCCAGGAGCCTCCTCGAACCGCACCGGCACCTTGCCGGCGTTGAGGTCGAGCGTGATTTCCCCCCGGCGACCTGGTCCGCGCAGAGCAAAAGCCGTTCCCAGCGTGGGATGGCCGGCAAAGGGCAGTTCCTCCTTCACCGTGAAAATGCGCACCCGAACCCCGCGCTTGCCCTCGACCGCGGCCTCGCGAGGCAACACGAAAGTGGTCTCGGAAAGGTTCATCTCCCTGGCCAGCGCTTGCATTTCCAGGTCGGTCAACCCGCTGCCATCCGGGAAAATCGCCAGAGGATTGCCGGCCATGCGCTGACAGGAGAATACGTCGAACTGCACGAAAGGAAAGTGCCGTGGCTCTGCTACCATGGTCGCCTATTGTAGCGCTGATACTGTGTAGGCTGCTGAGCTGAACGCGGGCGAAAAAAGTGGGCCGGCAGTCCGACTGAGTTCATCCAAAAGTTTTCGGGACGGCTCGAGCGGAAAGACCACTCGAGCGAGCAAAATCATCCGCTGCGGAAAGGATAGACCTTGAACGTTCGCGTAAGGATGGGCTGGGTGGCGATGTTGGCCGTATTTGCGTTTTCCCCGTTGCAGGCTCAGAACCAGGCCTTTCACGACGCCCCGGCCTCGGCCCGCGAGCAGAAGAATCCTTATGCGGGACAGCCGGCAGCGGTGCGCGCCGGCCGGATCGCGTACGCCCAGAACTGCGGCTCGTGCCACGGCCGAAACGGAGCGGGAACTGGCAACATACCCTCTCTGGCCAAAAAAGCTGCGCAGTCCGCGACCGACGGCGAGATTTTCTGGTTCATCACCAAGGGTGACGTCGCCAGTGGCATGCCGGCTTGGGACAAGATGCCGGAACCGAAGCGCTGGCAGATCATCGCTTACGTAAAGTCGCTGCGCGGCCAGCCGGCCGTGCCGGCCGGCGTTGCCGCGGCGGCGATCCCCATCGACGCGCCGCCTCCCACCGCCCCCTTCACGGATTACCGCTTCGAAAAACCGGGCGACATTCGCAAGATCACGGTCGCAGACCTTCCCGCGCCGTTCGCGACTCCGTCCGCTCCCAACGCGCCTGAGGTTGTCGAGCGTCCCGCGAACGCATGGCCAAAGGCGCCCGCCGGCTTTAAGGTGCAGCTGTATGTCACCGGACTGAACAATCCGCGCCTAATTCGGACCGCTCCCAACGGCGATTTCTTCGTGGCGGAGAGCGATGCCGGTGACATCAAAGTCTTCCGCGGAATCACGGGCGCTGGCAAACCCAGGGAGAGCCAGGTTTTCGTTACCGGACTGAAACAGCCCTACGGCATCGCCTTCTATCCTCCCGGACCCGATCCGCAATGGATCTACGTCGGCAACACCGACTCGGTGATCCGTTTTCCCTACAGGAATGGTGATTTGAAAGCCAGCGGCCCTTCCGAGCACATCGCGGATCTCCCCTTTGGCGGCGGACACTGGACACGCGACATTCAGTTCTCCTCCGATGGGCAGAAAATGTTTGTCCCGGTGGGCTCGGCCTCGAACGTCGATGATCCGGACGACCATCCCGGAGAGAAGAATCGCGCCGATATTCTGGAATTCAGCCCCGATGGTTCGAGCATGCGTATCTATGCCTACGGCATTCGGAACGCCGGCGGGGGAATTGCGATCAATCCCAAGACGGGTGAGTTGTGGTGCTCGGTCAATGAGCGCGACGGCCTGGGCGACAACCTGGTGCCCGACTACATTACGCATGTCGAAGAAGGCGGCTTCTACGGCTGGCCCTGGTGGTACATGGGCGATCATCAGGATCCCCGACACGCGGGCCAACATCCTGAACTAAAGGACAAGGCGATCGTCCCGGATGTATTACTGCCGCCGCATAACGCGTCGCTCGAACTGACATTCTACGAGGGTCGGCAGTTCCCCGCCGCGTACCGCGGCGATATCTTCGCCGCCGAGCACGGATCATGGAACAAGTCGGTTCGCGTGGGCTACGAAGTCATTCGCGTTCCGCTGCATCAAACCGGCCACGCCAGTGGAGAATACGAGGACTTCATCACTGGCTTCGTGGTCGACAACGGGCACGTTTGGGGCCGGCCGGTTGGTGTCACCGTCGCCCCGGATGGTTCCCTGCTGTTCACCGACGATGGCTCCAATTCCATTTGGCGGGTGAGCTATATCGGGAAATGAGACTGCGTTCGCTGCAACCGGGGTGGATCGCTAGAAGTTCGAATGTGATGCCTCTTCTGAAATTGCGACCACGCAGGCACGCGAAAAAAACAATTCTCCACAACTGGTTCAGACGTGACTGTACGAAGGTAACGGGCGCTAGCATTGACGAAACCGAACGTCGCGGGCTAAGCTCTCTCTCGATGAAGCGCTGGAGGATCAGTCCGCTTTCCCTTTTTGTCCTCCTCGGGGTACTCACGGTCATTCTGCTGGTGCTGGTGCTCCCGCAAGTAGATTTGCTCGATACCGCCTTTCAAAGAAACACCGCTCCCGTTGCCATTCATGTGCAAGCGACTTCAGCCCCTGCGTTGTCGATCGTAAACATCCCTGCCCATGTCAGCATCGCCATCCAGGGATCGGAATATCATTCCGAGAACAAGCTCCTTTCCGCGCAAGCTACACCCAAGTTCCTGCTGATTCTTCATTGCTCGATCCGCTGCTGAACTTCGCTCAGAATTAGGCTGAAGCTGGGGATCAGTACGTGTTCCCCAGACCGAGGTGTTCGTGCTGCCTACGGAAGCGCATAGAGTCCGGTGACTCTCCCGGTCCTCAAAACCGGTGGTCGTTGTCGCAAGACGGCGACGGTGGGTTCGACCCCCATTCGCTTCCGCCACTTATTTTTGATTGGATAGGCGTCATTGTAGAACGCCTAGGACTTGCCGCAGAAGGGGTTGTTTTTCGTGCTGTGATGAAAACGTGATAAAAGCGAGTCGGCCATTAACCGAGAGTGTGGCAATTCCCGCGGAAATCCGTCAGGCCGATTATCCACCAAGTGTGCGTTAGCCCAGCGGCAGCGTTGCCGGAAACGCAAAATTCGGTAGTGGGCCAATTCTGTGTTGCTCAAGTCTCAAGAGCTGACCTCGGTCCGCAAAAACCGTTTACGGTCAAATGTATACTTCTCTGCTCTGACAATTATCCGGAACTCAAAGCCTGGCGAAACCATAACGGAGCACAATGAACCAACCCGAGCCTGCACCCTCGAAAGTCCCCGTCATAGCGGCGGTTTTGCTTCTCTTCATGATGGCCGCCCTCGCCGGCGGAGCCATGCGCGACGAATCCGTCACTTTTGACGAAGTCGCGCACATCGGCGCCGGCGTCAGCTACTTGCAGAAGCTTGATCTGCGGCTGAACGAAGAGCATCCGCCTTTGGCCAAAGCGCTGGCCGCCATCCCCTTGGTGATGCGCGGCGTGAAAGCGGACTATTCCAACATCTCCTGGACCTTCAGTGGCTCCGGTTTCTTCAAACAGTTTTTCGGCGAGTGGGTGTTCGGGCACCTTCTCATTGCCACCTGGAATGATCCGATATCGACGTTGTTCTGGGCGCGAGTGCCCATGCTACTGGTCACGCTGGCTCTCGGCTGGGCTCTCTACGCCTACGGTGCGAAACTCGGGGGCCCCGCCGGCGGTCTGCTCTGCCTGTGCGTGTACGCGACCATGCCCGCCTTCCTCACCTTCGGACCGCTGGTGCTGACCGATACCGTGATCACCCTGTTTTGCCTGCTCACGCTTTGGACCTTCGCGGATATGTGGCGCTCGCCCTCGCGGGCAACGGTACTGAAGTTCGGCTTGGCGCTCGGCGGGGCTATTCTGTCGAAATTCTCCGCCGGACTGCTGTTCTTCTGCTTTCTGATCTTCATCTTGAGCCTGCGCTGGCGTGCAGTCGCGGGGATGCCTTCGCCCAGCGCAAAAGTCGAACTGCGCACCTGGCGCCGCCGCCGCTGGGGCAGCCTAATCAAAGGCACGCTGCTGGCGGCCGTCGTGGTGTATGTGGTTTATCTCGTGCTTTCGTGGAATGAACCGACCGGTTTCTTCTCCAGCATTCCGCACTTTCCAGCGTCGCCGGCATTCCGCCGTCTGCTCATGCCCGTTGCCCTGTTCTTACGCGGCCTCATCACTTTTGCCTTCACCGCCAGCCGCCCCACGTTCCTCCTTGGACGCGCCTATCCGCATGGTGAATGGTTCTACTTCCCGATTGTCTTCCTGCTCAAGTCGCCGCTGGCTTTCCTGGCTCTGCTGTTGCTCGCCCTGGTCGTCGCGGTGGTGGCCAAAGCACGCTTGGTTCAACCAGCCGCGGTCCTCCAGGGATTCGAACTCCACTGGCGCGCCGTCTGGATCTTTCTGCTGGTATTCACCGCAGCCTGCCTGTTAAGCCGCCTCACCATCAGTATCCGCCATCTCCTCATACCGATGACGCTGCTGATTTTGTTGCTCGCTCCTCTGCCGCGCCGGCTGGCGGCTCTGCAGCGTTCCGGGTGGCGGGCCGCGCGCGTAGGAACCTGGCTCACCGCCGCGCTCGCTCTGGGGTTGATCGTGACCGCCATCCGCGCCTATCCCAACTTCATGCCGTTTCTCAACTTGTTCAGCATGGGTCGGCCGAACTATGAATTGGTCAACGATTCCAACATGGATTGGAACCAGGCCCTGCCCCAGGTCGAGCAGTGGGTGCAACGCCGTGGCCTGCAGGATGTTTTGATTGACGAGTACGGATTCTTCAACCCCAGGGTTTACGTCCCCCAGGCCGAGCTCTGGAACTGCCAGCAGCCTTCCGCTTCCGATGGCGGTAAGTGGGCCGTGATTTCCGCCGGCTCGATTCTGGATGCCCACAATTGCCGCTGGCTTTTGCAGTATCCGCAAGAGAAATTGGCCGGCGGAAGCATGTATGCCTTCCAGCTTCCCGCGGTCATACCCGCCACCGGGGCCTCCGGCGGACCGCCTTTGCGCGCAGACTGGCGAAACATCGCCGGCATGCCCGGGGACTTCGACTTCCGTCAGATCATGCTCACTTGCGTCCAGGATCCGCAGCAGCTCCAAACCATCTGGGCCCGGATGAGCGCGTCCTTCCAGGCGCAGGCCGACGCGCAGGCTCAGGCAAGAAAGAAAAAATAATCCGCCATCAATCTGAGTGACAGTTCCCGGTTAAGTGACCCCGCCCCACATTGCGCGCTCGCAGCATCGCCCTACGGCTCCTCGGGGCTGGAGACTGCTTGTGATAAGAACGTGATAGTTCGATGTTCATAAAGGGTTAACGTCGCTCAGAACGAATCATAATCCGTTTCTGGTAAGCGATTGAAGAATCAGGTAGAGTAGAGAATTTTCATAACCGGTCAGAACACGCCGGGTGATCCTCAAAACCGGTGGTCGTTGTCGCAAGACGGCGACGGTGGGTTCGACCCCCATTCGCTTCCGCCACTTTTTTCTCCAGTTAACATGGTCGCTTTCGTTGGGCTGTAGCCGACCGGGAGCCCTCCGATTTCCCCTGGTGCGCTTCGCGGGCAGGCACCCCTGAATAAATGACACCAATGGCTGGTAAATTGCCGGTCGCTCTTATGCCGCTGGGCGACACTCATGCGCCGACTGAGGTGGCTTCGGAAGACTCGGCGGGCGCTGGCAATTGGGATAGTTCGGGCACGCCAGGTAAGTCGTGAGCAGCGATTTCTTGACGATCAGGGGTGTGAAGCATCGCGGGCAACACGGTCTCGGTTTCATACTCAGATTGAAGCCTGGCTCGAAGAGAGAATCAATACAGGGATTTCCGTAGAACCCCTTAGAACCGTGGGACGATCTTGGTTTTCTATGATTTCCACCGTCACGATCCGGTTCCCAGAGGTACATCTGAGCGGCCAGGAATACATCGACTCCTGCCCCGCCTGGTTCGAGCTAGCTTGGTTGCGAATCTTGTCAGGAGTTGACGGTCTTCATTCTCGGGTCGGTTTTCTTGGGTAGGTTTTCTGGCCGGTTGCAGTGATCGGATCAACCTCATCGGTGGCTCGTGGCATCTGAAGCGGGCGAGGTGAATCCTATGGGAAACCATTCCGGGAACCATCAGACGAACCCCGAAGACTTGCTCAATGCTCAAGAACTGGTCCAGGAAGACCTTAGACCGGCAGCGAAATCGGAGAAACCAGGGCTGAGCATTCCGCCCGAGCGCGATCAACCGAAAAACCCTGCGGGAGACAAGCCCATCGATTCCCCCGATCGCCCCATTGGCGATAAACCAGCGGTTCCAGGTGACGGAGATAAAGTCGCGTAGCTCGTCTAGGTAAGAGACAGATTGGTCGCAAGGTTTTTCCCGGTTTCTCAAGCGCCAGTAGGGGGGACCAAGACTATGGCTCAATGGAAATATACTCTCGAAGAAATATCCGCCGACGACTACCCGAAGGAAAAGCTCGAAGGCCGCCTGAACGGATACGGGAAGGACGGGTGGGAAGTGGTC
Source organism: uncultured Acidobacteriaceae bacterium (assembly GCA_963770245.1). Taxonomy (GTDB): domain Bacteria; phylum Acidobacteriota; class Terriglobia; order Terriglobales; family Acidobacteriaceae; genus PALSA-270. The sequence continues at coordinate 35,664 of CAVYOX010000002.1, forward strand.
ACGGTGTGGCCTCAATTCCTGGCCGAGAATGCCGCGCGCAAGCTTCAGGTCCTGCTCAAGCGGCAAGTGTCACTCGAAGAGCCCACGATCGAACCAGGTCGCTGAAACCCGTGGTGCGCAAGACCGAACCCGGATGCCGGGCTTCGGCGTTCTTGGCTCTTTCGCGCCACCCCCAACCCTCTCTAGCATTCCCAACTCTCTCAGGGATGGGGCTCGCTCGCCGGCGGAACCGTCTGCTGCTGCGGGTTGTCGTTCACCGCCGGGGTACCGGTGGGTGAGGTGCCGGCTCCCGGCGTCCCGATCTGCGTTCCGATCACATCGCCCGAAACAATCATTTCTACCCGCCGATTCAGCTGTCGTCCAGCGGCAGTCGTGTTGGGCGCGATCGGGTCCGATTTGCCCAGACCGCGCGCCGTCACACTGTCGAGCGGCACATTCGAAGTGATCAGATAGTCCCGCACGGTGGCGGCCCGCTTCTCCGACAGAATTTGGTTGAACTCATCGCTGCCGATGCTGTCGGTATAGCCTTCAATCTCCAGCCGCAGGTCGGGATAGGCCAAAACAATCCCCGAAATGCGGGCCAGCCGCTCGCGCGCCGCCGGCTTGAGCGTGTATTTTCCAAAATCGAAAAGCACGTCGGGCATGCTGACAATCAGGCCGCGGGCGGTATCTTTGGTCACTAGGACCTGGTTGAGCTGCGCCAGCAAGCGGGCTCGCATGGCTTCTTTCTGGCGGATCGCTTCTTCCGCCGCTAGCCGCTGTCGATCCGCTTCCGCCTGCGCTTTCTGCTGCTCCGCGAGGGCTGCGGCTCGGGCGGCCTCGGCTTCTGCCTGAGTGCGTTGCGATTCCGCCTGCGCCTTTTCTGCGGCTTCCCGGTCGGCTTCCGCCTGCGCCCGTTTGCTGGCGTCCTCCTCGGACTGGGCTTTGGCCCTCGCCTCCGCATCGGCCGAAGCTCTGGCATCGGCTTCCGCTTTCTCTTGCGCTTGCTGCATGGCCAGTTTTTCCGCCGCGATTCTCTCTTTTTCTTTCCTTTGCAAGGTCAGCATGCGGGCATCTTCGGCCGACTCGGTGGCTCCGCGGGCCACGGTGCCGATCGGCGTTCTTCCCTGCTTGCGTACGAGGTAGTCTTCCGCCCGGGCCAGGAAGTCTTCCGCCTTGCTCAGACTGTCGCCTGCGTACTGCTCCGCCCCGGCGGCTTTGGCAATGGCCACGGCGTTGCGCGCTTCTAGCAGATCGAGCGGGGTATTCGGACTGGCGGTCGCCGACGGCAGCTGGGCGGCGGGCACATCGATCGTGTATTGGCCGCCCTCGACGATGTCGAATTTCGCGTCAATCGGCAACTCGAACCCCTTGGTCTCTTGGCGTATCACATTTTCGACGACCACTTTGTCGCTCGGCCGGGTCACCGCAAAATAGGGTTCCGCGGTCACGATCAGACCGAATGCCTGGAGGTCGGTTGTGACCTCTAAGCCGAACTTCTCCGAACTGTTGGGTACGACTTCGCCCAGATTCACCGCGCGTCCCTCGGGCGTAATGGCCCAAAGCACGTAGGTCAAGTATTCACCGCCAAAAGTGGCGGCCGGCTGCAGGTGGGAAAATTCAGCGTTGATCTGCAGTCGTCCTTCCTTGCCGTCTACTTTCGCCTTCCCCGTGACTGCGGGCATGAGATCGGTGCCCTTGAAATCCACGGTGGTCGAGCCGCCGCGATGCCGATAGTTCACGGCTTTGGTCGTCCGCGCCAGCACCTTGACCCGGAACACGGGAGTCTGATTCATGGGCTCGACCGCAGGGGTCGTGTCCTGCTGCGCCCAAACGCCCCTGGCCAGCAACATAACGCAGATGAAGCCTAAGACTTTTTTCATGGGTTCAAATCCTTGGGTTTTCGCTGGTTGCGCCCAGCCGTTTTCGAGACCAATTTCTCATGTTTCCACAAACCACCGACGGGCGGAAGTGTCTTGTCGGCTACCTTGGGTCTCGGCCTGCTTGGATGCCTGAGGCCGCTCGGTCGTTTGCGAAATTTTGCGGGCGTTGCCTCGGTTTTTGCTTTGAGGCGGGCGCATCGCGCTCGCAGCCTAACCTCAGGCCTCTCGAACGCGTAAAACATTTGTAAAGATGGGCTCTTCCTATGGGCTTCTCTCATCTCAGTGGTGGAGCGCAGCGGGGGCGCGCAAGGCCGGTCGTTCCTTCGATTGGTGGGTCTTTGTGCGCGATGCTGTATCTAATAGTCTGACACTTTTAGTCTGGCACTCATCATCTGACACTCATGCAACGGCGGCTGGAACTCGATGCAGCGCGTGGATTCATGCTGGTGTGGATGACCCTCACCCATCTGCCGACGATTGCCAGCCCCTTGGTCAATCAACCCTTCGGCTTTGTGTCGGCCGCCGAAGGCTTTATGTTGCTTTCCGCTCTGTTTACGGGCCGGATTTATTTCCGCCTGGCAGAACGCGATGGCTATCGGCGGATGCGTTCTCGCCTGTGGATGCGATGTCTGCGGCTTTACCTCTACCATGCCGCCGTGCTCAGTTTCGCTTTCTTGATTGAGACCCGAGTCGCCGCTCATGGCAATCGTCCGGGACTGCACAATCTTCTCGACTTCTACTTTGCCGTGGGTCCCCGGCGGGCCATCCTCGATGCGGCCTTCCTCATTTACCGGCCGCCTTTGCTCGACATTCTCCCTATGTATATATTTTTCCTGCTACTTACGCCTCTGGTGCTGAGCGCGGCTCCGCGCTGGGGATGGAAACTGATCCTGGCCGCGAGTTTCGCGATCTGGCTGGCGGCGCAATTCGGACTGCGGATGGCGGTCTACGATCTGCTGGTCCGCACCCTGAACCTGCAGATCCCGCTGACCGCCATGGGCTCGTTCGACCTGTGGGCCTGGCAATTTCTGTGGCTCATCGGTCTGTACTGCGGGGTGCGCTGGGCAAAAGAGGACCTCCCCGTCGAAACCTGGGCGCGCCGCCTCCTGGTCCCGGCCGCCCTCATCGTCCCCGTCCTCCTCGTCCTGCGCTACGCCGTCGGGCGTTCGATCGAACTCGGCGACCTGGAAGTCGACTTCGACAAATGGCACCTGGGCGGGGTTCGCCTGCTGGACTTTGCGGCTATCAGCATCCTGCTCATTCGTTTCCAATCCGCGCTCCGGCCGCTGGTGGTTCGGCCCCTGGTGCTGCTCGGCCAAGCCTCGCTGCAGGTCTTCTGCGCCCATCTGCTGTTTTGTTTCCTGGGGCTCACGCTCATGGGTACCGCCGACCGAGTGGCCGGTTGGCAACAAATCGCCTTGCTGGTGGGGACCTTTTCCGGTCTTCTCGTGACCGCGAAAGTCTTTGCCAAAAGCGAAGCCCGCATCCAGGGAAATGGCGATCGTCCGCGGGTCCTCGCCCAGGTCTCGGCCGAAGCCGATTAGCCCTCCGGGCATCGCCCTTCGGGGGATGGTTCGATGGGTGCGGCTGGCACCCGCCGCGTTATCCTAATAGAGAAGCGGGATCGACCCTCCTGCCGGGATGCTGCGGAGAAAAGAGGACCGGGGACTATCGATCGATGCTACCCAAAAACGATCCGCAACCTGGGGATGGTGGCACTCGCCTGGCTGGCCTGCCTGCCATCCGGCTTTCCTCAAACCCCGGGGGGAGACTCCGAGGCCACCATCCGAACCACCGCCGAATTGGTGACTGTCGGCGTGCAGGTCCTGCACAAGAAAACCGAAACCACAGTGGAGCAGCTGAAGCAGCAGGATTTCCACGCCTACGAGGACGGCGTCGAGCAGAAGATTCGCTTTTTCAGCCAGGACACCCTTCCCCTCTCCGTCGTGTTCTTGTTTGACCTGACCGACAGCGTGCGCCCCGTGCTCAAGCCTTTAGCCGAGCGCGCGCGGGATGCGCTCGGGCATCTGAAGCCGGAAGACGAAGCGGCGGTCATGGTATACGCCGCCTCGGCGAACCTGCTCGAGGACTTCACCACCGACCGCGATCGGACCGCCGCCGCCATTCGGAAGGCCAGCACCATGAAGAGTCGGGAGGCCGCGTTTTTCAACGAAGGAGTCTTTCAAGCCGCTGCGCTTCTGAGCAAGGCAAAGAGTCCCGCCAGCCGCCGGGTGATCATCTGGCTGACCGACAATGTTCCGAACATTCCTTCAGAAAGCGTGCGCCGAACCGTAGGCAGCAGTGTTCCGCGGGGCAGCCTCCACACCGAAGAAGACGCGTTTCGCGAGCTCTTCGAAACCGGGGCGGTGGTGAGCGCGCTGCTCGAACATAGCGCCCTCTCCGATCTTTCGATCATGCTGGAGAACGACAATCCGGTGATGGCGCTTTTTCGTCTCGAAAATCCCCCGGGCGATGTGTTCAAGTACGCCGACCGAACCGGCGGCCAAGTCATGAAGTCGGACCGGAAACAGGTCAGCCGCAAGCTGGCCGAGTTAATCGATCAAATCCGGACGCGATACAGCCTCGGCTATGCCCCATCCCGCAAGAAGCCGCCGGGAACCTTTTGCAAGATTCGGGTCGCCATGAACCCCGAAGTGGAAAAACGCGAGGGCCGCTTGCTGGTGAGGGCCAAGCAGGGCTACTACCGCCAGGAGAGCGCGCTCCTCGCTCGCCCCGCCGGGCCCTAGGCTGCGGGTTCTCCGGGGGACGGGCGGGGGACGGGCGGAGGACGGGCGGAGGACGGGCGGAGGACGGGCGGACGATGGGGCGGAGGGGAAAGCCCAAGCGTCAGCCGATCCCGAGCCTGCGCTGCATTTCCTCGAGCGAGAAGCCTTTGGTTTCCGGATACACGAACAGCACCACAAAGAACTGCAGAACGGTCATGGCGGCAAAGAAGACAAAGGGATAGGCCCCGGAAGAAGCCGCCATCAGAGGAAAAACCAGCGAGATCACGAAGTTCATGATCCAGTGCGAGAAACTGCCCAGGCTCTGCCCCTTGGCGCGCACCGCGTTGGGAAAAACTTCTCCCAGGTAAACCCAGATGACAGCGCCCTGCGAGAACCCAAAGAAGGCGACGTAGGCGATCAGCAGCCCAAGCAGCCAGTCCTCGTGACGCGCGGTGAAGAAAATGGCCGCCACCCCGGCGAGGCAGATGGCGGTTCCGGCCGCCCCGATGAGCAGCAGAATCTTGCGGCCGATGCGGTCAATCACCGACATGGCGATCATGGTGAAAATCAGATTGGTCGCGCCCACCGCCACCGCCTGCAGGTTACCGGAAACTTTGCTGAAGCCCGCGTGCATGAAAATATCGGGAAGGTAGTAGAGGATGGCGTTGATGCCGGCCAGCTGATTGAACATGCCAATGGTCACGGCTAGAAAAATGGGCAGGCGATGCTTGCGGGAAAACAGTCTTTCCCCGGTTTGCTTCTGTTCGGTCTCGATGGATTCGACGATCTCCCGGAGTTCCTGCTCGACCCCCTCGTCGCCTATCTCCTCGAGCACCGCGCGCGCCTGCTCAACCCGCCCTACTTTCACCAGCCAGCGCGGGCTGCGCGGGATGGTAAACAACAGCACGAAAAACAGCGCCGCCGGCAGGGCCGCGACGCCAAAGTCCCAGCGCCATTCCGCCGCCCCGAAGCGCATCCGGCTGATCACATAGTTCGAGAAGTAAGCCAGCAGGATGCCGAACACGACGTTGAACTGGAAAAGTCCCACCAGGCGTCCCCGCCATTTCGCGGGCGCGATTTCAGCGATGTACATGGGTCCGAGCACCGACGATCCGCCGATGCCCAGTCCGCCGATGAAGCGAAATGCCACGAGCGAATCCCAGCTCCAGGCCCAGGCGCAGCCCAAGGCCGAAACCAAATAAAGAATCCCCAAGATGCGCAGGCTGTCGCGGCGCCCGTAGCGTTCTCCGGGAAAGCCGGCGAGCATGGCGCCGAAGACCGTCCCCAGGAGCGCGCTGGCCACGGTCACGCCGAGCAGCCCGGGGGAAAGGTGGTAGAGGGCGGTGAGCGCGCCGGTGGTGCCCGAGATGACCGCGGTATCAAAGCCAAACAGCAGTCCGCCGAGCGCCGCAACCAGCGTGCTGCGGGCGAGCGTGGCATTCAGTTTCATGCCGACTCCAGACGATTCCGGTTGCGCCCGAGCGCTCGGGCTTCCGCCAGGCTCCAGGGCGGGATGGCCCCCGGGCGCGCTGCCACCAGGGCAGCCACGCGATTGGCAAAGTCGGCGATCTCGGATGCCGGCCACCCCGCGCCCAGCCCGTGCAGGAAGGCGGCTGCAAATGCGTCGCCCGCTCCGACCGAGTCGGCCACTTCGACGGGATAGCCCGGGGCCTCGACGTACTCGCCTTCGACCAGCAGCACGCAACCTTTCGCGCCGCGGGTCACGCAGGCGCCCGTCCAACCAAAGGTCTCCGAATAGCTGCGGCAGAATTGTTCGAGCGAAGCCGTCTTTTGGCCGAACATTCGCGTTACCTCGAGGACCTCCTCGTCGTTCAGTTTAACCACCGTGGCGAGCGACATCAGCTCCCGCACCAGAGTCGGCTCATAGCGATCGACGCGCAGATTCACGTCGTAGAAGCGGCGCGCGCCGGGGCCTCGATCGAGCAGTCGCCGGGTCAGGTGCTTGGCTTCGGGGCTGGACTGCTGCAGGGTTCCAAAGTAAATCCAGTCGATGGGCCGAGAAAACAGCTCCTCGAGCTGGGCTGCGCTCAGCTGGGGAAAATCGTAGGCGACCGGGCGGTGAATGATGTAATGCGGCTGCCGGGCCCGGTCGAAGGAGACGGTCACAACGCCGGTAGGATAGTCTTCCCTCTGCCCGAGGTAGCGGGTGGAGAGTCCCATGGCCGACACACTGTCGAGAATCCGCCGGCCGCGCTCGTCCCCTCCGACCGCGCTGACAAAACTCACAGCATGACCCAGTTTGCTGAGATGGGCCGCGAAATTGAAGGGCGCTCCTCCCAGGTGTTCGCTCGGCCCCATGACATCCCAAAGGACTTCGCCAATGCTGATCACATTCACCCGGGGGTCACCTCGCGGCTCGCACACCAAGAGCCAGCGGATTCTATAGCTCCGGGCGAGAAGCCGCAACGCTCGATGCTCGAAGTTCCCCGGGGGGGACCCCCAGGCCGCCCTCCGAAAGGATGGGGGGCGGCCGGTTTTCCGGGGTTTCGGATGGCGCTTGCATTGCGCTTTCTGTAGAGTAGAATAACGATTTTCTCGCACTCTCTCGCCGGGGTTTCTCGAGCCGGGTGTCGAGCGGCGGCGGAGGCAAAAACACGGAGGATTGATGACAGGCCAAATCCTGAACGGTCGAGGGCAGCGGTTTAGGATCTTGATGGTTAGCATCTCGATTTTGCTCGCTGGGTCGTGGGCCTCGGCGGGCGACGGCATTCCGAAAGCCGCCTGGAAGAGAGCCATCGGGTTGCCGCTCGAGAACCCGGGCGGGAAAAAACCCGGGCTCGGGGGCATGATCGACGACGGCTACTGGCAAGGGGCACCGGTCGGGGGCCTGGGCGCGGGCACCTTCTCGCGCACCTATCGCGGCGACTTCGCGCGCTGGCACATCAAAGCCGGGGTGCACAAATATCAGACGGTGTGGGCCAATCAATTTGCCATGTATCAGAAATCCGCAGGCTCCCCCGAGGGGGTGGCGCAGGTGCTCACCGCGGCGCATCCTGCCAACCATGCGCTGGCCAGCTGGAACTGGGATTATCCGGTCGGTGCCGGCGACTACTATTCGCTCTACCCGAAATCCTGGTACGACTACCGCTGGGACAAGTTTCCGGCACACGTGACGCTCGAGCAGTTTTCTCCCGTACTCCCCGACAACTATCGTGAAAGCAGCTATCCGGTGGCGGTCTACCGCTGGCACGCCGACAATCCCACCGACCATGCGGTCACCGTTTCCGTCCTGCTGTCCTGGACCAACATGCTCGGATGGTTCCGGGACTATTCCGAGAACATGAACGACAGCCTGGATGCCGGCAACGTGAATCATTGGGTGGACACCCCGGAAGGCGCGGCGGGACACATGTTGGGGATTGTGTTTGATCGGGTGCACATTCGGCCGGTCGAAGACGAATGGGACGGCCAGATGGCGGTCGCGACCCTCGGCTCGCCCGGGGTGGAGGTGAGCTATCAGACCACGTTCCGCACCGACTCGGAGGGCGCGAATGCGACGAAAACCGACGGGGGAGAAATCTGGAAATCGTTTTCGAGCGATGGCCGGCTGGCCAATAGCGACCTTTCTTGGGTCAGCGGAGGCGAGCACTTGGGCGGTGCCATGGCGGTTCGCTTCACCCTCCAGCCCGGCGAAAAGCGCGTGCTGCCCATGGTGATTGCCTGGGACCTTCCGATTGTGCAGTTCGGCTCGGGGCGCAAATGGTATCGCCATTACACCAATTTCTACGGCACCAGCGGCACCAACGCGTGGAAGATTGCGCGCGACGGGTTGCTGCACGCGACCGAGTGGAGCGACGCCATTGACGCCTGGCAAGCGCCCTACGTCACCGACGAGAGCAAACCGCTGTGGTATCGCGGGGAACTTTTCAACGAGATGTATATCCTGGCGGATGGCGGGTCGCTCTGGGGACGGCCGGTCGCCTCGGACGCGAAGACGCCCGATACTTTCGGCTTTCTCGAGTGTTTCGACTATCCCTTTTACGCCACCCTCGATGTGCGGTTCTACGGTTCGATGCCACTCGCCAAGTTCTGGCCCGACCTCGACAAACAGGTCTTGCGTCAGTTCGCCAAGACGGTTCCCGAAACTCAGACCGAAAAGTCGATTTGGATCTGGAAGACGCAGCAGACCGGGGAGTTGACCTTCCGGATTCGAAAAGCGCAGGGCGCCGTACCCCACGATCTGGGGGTGCCTCAGGAAGATCCCTTCCTGCAGGTGAACGCTTTCGGCTGGCAGAACACCAACGACTGGAAGGATCTGAACAGCAAGTTTGTGCTCATGATTTATCGCGATTGGGTCTTCACCGGAAAAAAAGACAAAGCCTTCCTCACCGACACCTGGCCGGCGGTCGAGCAAGCCCTGGCTCATCTGGAGCAGTACGACCATAGCGGGGATGGGCTGCCGCAAAACGACAACTATCCCGACCAGACCTACGACGTGTGGATTGTGCACGGCGAGAGCGCCTATTGCGGAGGGTTATGGCTCGGGGCGTTGCGGGCGGCGGAAGAAATAGCCCATGTTCTTGGGGACACGGCCGAGGCCACAAGGTATCACGCTATGTTCGCCAAGGGACAGGCCACCTACATCGAGAAGCTGTGGAACGGCGAGTATTTCCGCTACGACACCCTGAGCGAGTATCGCGACGACATCCAGGCCGACCAATTGGCCGGCCAGTGGTACGCCAATATGACCGGGCTCGGCGACCTGGTGCCGCGCGCCATGCAGATCAAAGCCCTGAAGAAGATCTACGACTTCAACGTGATGAAGTTTTCGGGCGGCGAGATGGGCGCGGTCAACGGCATGGCCCCGGATGGCCATCTCATCAAGACCAACGAACAGGTGCAGGAAGTGTGGACGGGCACGACTTTCGGCGTCGCCGCCCTGATGCTGAGCGATGGCCTGAAAGACGAGGCGTATCGCACCGCCTGGGGGGTTTATCATACGACCTACGAGACCGAGGGCTACTGGTTCCGAACCCCGGAGGCCTGGGAAAGCGACGGGCACTACCGCGCATCCATGTACATGCGGCCGGCGGCGATTTGGGCCCTGGAGATGACGGCGCCGCCCGAGTAAGCCGGGCGCAAGCGCGAGCGGCAGCCTCGGGTTCACCCCCGGGAGCCGGCAGCCAGCCGCCTTGGACGGAAAGCCGATCATGACCCGGTCCGGGACACTTTCGCTTGCTCTGCTGAGCCTGCCGGTGATCGCCTGGCTCGTCCTGATCTCGGGCGGGGCCAGCGCTTCCTCACCCCCGGGCACGACCGCGTCGAAGCCGCCATGGACTCTCATTTGGAGCGATGAGTTCAACGGGCCGAACGGCTCGTCTCCCGACCCGACCCATTGGACCTTCGACAGCGGCGGCAACGGCTGGGGCAACCACGAACTCGAGTACTACACCCGGCGCTTAGAAAACGCGCACATTCAAGACGGCAGTCTGGCCCTGACCGCGCTCGCGGAGACCTATACCGGGACCGACGGCGTCACGCGCCCCTACACCTCGGCCCGCCTCAAGACCGAGGGGGAGTTCGCCGCGGCCTATGGGCGTTTTGAAGCCCGCATCAAAATTCCTTCTGGGCAGGGTATGTGGCCGGCGTTCTGGATGCTCGGGAATAACCTCGGCACCGTGTCTTGGCCAGCCTGCGGCGAAGTCGACATTATGGAGAACATCGGCAAGGAGCCGTCCACGATCCACGCGACCATTCACGGGCCGGGCTATTCTGGAGCGAACGGAATCGGCTCGCCCTACTCCCTGCCCAGCGGAAAATTCTCCGACGACTATCACCTCTTCGCGGTGGAATGGGAACCGAAGGTGATCCGCTTCTATGTGGATCGCCACCTGTATGCGACCCGCACCCCGGCCGATCTTCCGGCGGGCGCGAGCTGGGTGTATGACCACCCGTTTTTCATCATTCTGAATGTGGCCGTCGGCGGGGCTTGGCCGGGAAATCCGGATCCCACGACCGTGTTTCCCCAGACCATGCTGGTCGACTACGTGCGCGTGTATCAGAGCTCCAGGTCGGCGCTTTCTGGGGCCCGTGACGCCCCCCGGATCGCGGCCCGAGAAGGGAGTTCTGAACCCGGGCCTTAGGCTTTCGCTTGGCCGCGTTCGCGCCAGCCTTCGATGATCAGGTAAAGCACGGGGATGAAGAACAGGTTGAGGGCGGTCGAGACCATCATTCCCCCGAACACGGTGGTGCCGACGGAATGGCGTCCGGCCTCGCCCGCGCCGCTCGCCAGGACCAGGGGAACGACGCCCAGGATAAAGGCAAACGAGGTCATGAGGATCGGCCGCAAGCGAATTCTCGCGGCCTCCACCGTGGCCTCGATCAGGGGCAAGCCGCGCTCCCGCAGTTGCTCGGCGAATTCGACGATCAGGATGGCGTTCTTGCTCGACAGTCCCACGAGCATCACCAGTCCGATCTGGCAGTACACGTCGTTCTGCAAGCCGCGCAGCCATTGCGCCGAAAGTGCGCCGAGCAGCGCCATGGGAACGGCCAGCAGCACGATCATGGGGAGAACGAAGCTTTCGTATTGCGCGGAGAGCGTCAGGTAGACCACCAGCGTCCCCAGGCCAAAAAGAATCAGCGACGTGCTTCCCGAGGCCAGTTCCTCGAGCGACAATCCGGTCCATTCGTGGGCAAAACCCTGCGGCAGCACCGTGCCGCTCAGCCGATCCATGGCGGCAATGGCCTGTCCCGAGCTGAAACCGGGGGCGGCGGAGCCATCAATTTCGGCCGAGCGAAACAAGTCGTAATGGCTGATGACCTGGGGCGTCGAGGTCTGGGTGATCGTGACCAGATTGTCCAAGGGAATCATGGCGCCCGTGTCGGAGCGCACGTAGAACTGCCCAATGTCTTTGGCCTGGGCCCGGAACTGCTGGTCGGCCTGCACGTAAACCCGGTAGGAACGATTGTTGAAGTTGAAATCGTTCACGTACGCCGATCCCATGTACACGCCCAACGTGTCGGTGACTTGTCCGAGCGGCACATGCAGACTTTTCGCTTTCTCGCGGTCGATGGTCACCAGAAACTGCGGATCGTTGGCGGTGAAGCTGCTGTACAAAGCCGTGAGATCCTTGCGCGCGCTGCTCTGGCGCACCAAAGCCTGCGCGGCATTGGCGAGTTCTTCGAGGGAGTGCCCGCCCTGATCCTGCAGTTCGTATTGGAAGCCGCCAAACTGGCCGAGGCCCTGCACCGCGGGAGGAAGAAAGGGCAGCACCAAAGCTCCCGAGATGCCAAACAGATTTCCCCGAATCCGGTCCACGATGGCTTCGGCGCCATGCTGGTCGCCCTTGCGCTGCTCATAGGGCTTCAGGGGGACGAAGACGATGCCGAGATTGGCGGCACTTCCGGCAAAGCTGAAGCCGCTGATGGCGAAGGTGCCTTGCACTTCCGGGACGGGATTGAGGATCTTCTGGATCTGATTTTCAATGGCCTTGGTGTATTGCAGAGAGGCACCGGAGGGAGCCTGCACGGCAATGATGAAGTAACCCTGGTCTTCGTTGGGTACAAATCCCGTGGGCACCAGCCGGAGCACGAAGTAGGTGAGACCGAGAGCGCCCACAAATAAGATCACGGCCACCAAGCGAAAGCGCAGAAATCCCCGCAGGGCGCGACGATATCCGTTCGTGACCGCGCCGATCGCTCGGTCGACCTGGCGGAAAACCCAGTTCTTCTCGCCGTGCACCCGGCCGAGCAGAATGGCCGAAAGCGCGGGCGTGAGGGTCAACGCGTTGAAGGCCGAAATGGAGATAGAAAAAGCGATGGTCAGGGCGAACTGCCGGAACAAGATCCCGGTGGTGCCGGGGAAAAACGCCACCGGCACAAAGACCGCCACGAGCACGAGAGAGGTCGCAATGACGGCGCTCGCCACTTCACCCATGGCCACCGACGCGGCTTTGTGAGTATCCTGCTCGCCTTCCTGAATGTGGCGCTCGATATTTTCGATCACCACAATGGCATCGTCGACCACCAGGCCAGTCGCGAGAGTGATGCCAAACAGAGTCAGCGTGTTGATCGAGAATCCCAGCAGCTTCACGAAAGCAAAGGTTCCGATGAGCGAAACCGGAATCGTCACCGCCGGGATGATGGTGCTGCGCCAGTCTTGCAGGAAGATGAAGATCACCAGAATGACCAGGACGATGGCTTCGACCAAGGTGGAAAGCACGTCCCGGATCGATTCCCCGACCGCGTCGGTGGTGTCGAAGGCGTTTTTGTACTTCATGCCCGGAGGGAAGCGCTTCGAGAGCAGATCCAGTTCGGCGAGGGCCAGGCGGTCCACTTCCAAGGCGTTGGCGCTCGAGAGCTGAGTGATGCCAAAACCCACGGCATCCTGGCCGTTGAACATGAGGTCGCTGCTGTAGTCCTCGGCCCCGAGTTCGGCGCGGCCCACGTCTTTCAGGCGCACCAGCGTGCCATCCGCATTCGCCTTCAGAATGATGTTTTCGAACTCAGAGGGCTCGGTGAGCCGACCAATGGCGCGCACGCTGATCTGAAACTGCTGTCCCACCTGGATGGGGGGCTGCCCCACCTGGCCGGCGGCCACCTCGACATTCTGCTCCTCGAGCGCGTTGACCACATCGGTCGCGGTCAGGGCGCGACTGGCCATGCGTTCGGGATCGAGCCACAGCCGCATGGAATATTTGCGCTCGCCAAAAATCACCACGTCGGCCACTCCGGGCACGCGCTTCAGCGCGTCCTTTACATAGACGTCCAGGTAGTTGCTCATGAACAACGGGGTGTAGCGGTCGTGGTCGGAGAACAGGGCGGCGCCGAACACAAAATTGTTGGACGCCTTGGTGACGGCGATGCCGGTGGCTTTGACCGCCGCCGGCAACCGGGCTTGCGCCGTGTTCACCCGGTTTTGCACATCGACCGCAGCCAGGTCGGGATCGCGGTTGAGGTCGAAGGTGGCGACGATCGAACTGGAACCGTCATTGCCGCTGCTCGAGGCAATGTATTTCATCCCCTGGGCGCCGTTGATTTCCTCTTCGAGGGGAATGGTGACCGCGGTTTCGACGGTTTGCGCGCTGGCCCCGGTGTAGAAGCTGGCGACCGAAATCTGCGGCGGCGCCAGCGTCGGGAACTGGGCGATGGGCAGCGAGGGGATGACCACGGCGCCGGCCAGAATAATCAGGAGGGCGCAAACCGTGGCGAATACCGGCCGTCGGATGAAAAAATCAACGAACATGAGATGGGTACGCTAAACCGCACTGCCCACGAAACTGGGTGACTCGGTTGGTTCGGTGGACGAGGTCGGAGCGTTGGGGACCAAGCTGGCTTTTCCCATTTTGCGTTGGCGTCATCCTCAGCCCTGAGGAATGACCGGCACGCCATCGACCAGAAACTGAGTTCCGGAGACCACGATCTTGTCGCCGGGCTTGATCCCGTTGATCACGACGTAGTCATTGCCCACCATATCGCCCAGCTGCAAAGGCTGCTGGTGAGCCACCAGCTTGCCGCCCTGGGGCTCGGCCAAGAACGCGAAGTACTGACCGCCGACCCGCGACACCGCCAGCACCGGCACCACCGGTCCGTCGTGCGTTCCCCAGATGATGCGGGCGCGGATAAATTGCAAGGTGCGCAGCAGGTCTTGATGGTTGGCGATTTCGGCTTTGACCAGCACGGCCTGGGTGGTGTTATCCACTTCGGGCGATATAAAGCTGACGTGGCTGTCGGCCATCACCTTGCCGGCACTGTCCACGATCTCGACCGGCAGGCCCATTTTGAGCTGCGCGGAACGCTCGATCGGCACATAGATATAGGCTTCGAGGCTGCCCGGTTTGTCCACCGTCGTGAGGACCGTGGTCGTGGTCACACGGTCGCCCACGCGGACCGGGATGTCCCCGACGACACCATCGGCGGGCGCGACCACCCGGTAGTAGTGAAGCTGCACCTGTTGCTCCTGCACTTGGGCGTCGAGCGAGTGCAGCTGCGCTTCCGCGTTCTCCAGGGCGGATTTAGACTGGTCCAGGTCCTGTTGGCTGACCACTCCGGCGGCGTGCAGGGCGCTAGTCCGCTGGTACTGCTCCTCGAGCCATTTCAGATTGGCCGACTGCGCGGCCTGGGAGTGTTCCTGGCTGTTTACCGTGGCCTCCTGCTTCGAGGGATCGAGCTGCATCAGCGGCCGACCGCGCTCGAGGCGCTGCCCGGAATGCACGTAAATGGCGGTGATTCGGCCCTCGACTTCGGGCATGATGACCGCCGAGTCGCGCGACTTGAGCGTAGCCACGTATTCGGTGCTGTCGCGGATCGGGACCGACCGTGCCACCTCGAGCTTGACCGGAATCCCGCCTGGCCCGCTGGCTTGCGCGCTCTGGGCAGCTCCCCCGCCGCAACCGACGCCCGCTGCCGCCAGGGCCAGTACGGCCAGCCCCAGGAGTTGAACGGACAGGAGTTGCCCGGACAGACTCCGCGCACCACGATTTCGCGCACCACGATTTCGCGCACCACGCGTTCCCGCACCGGGATGGAAAGCCCTTGGTCGCATCTTCAGGCACCCTGCCATCTGTACCCTAACTTCCAGCTGGGTTGGGCGGAGAAAACCCCGCCGCCCGGACGGTTTAAAAAGCCCCAATCACAGTTCGACGTGATCTTATCGACTTAGATAGCCGAGGGGAGCCGGAGGACTCGAAATAAATTGGCCAGCCGGGTCATCTGCTACATTGTTCAAACCATGAAACCCGCCCGCAGCTTCGCCAGCGACAACAATGCCGGCCTGCATGCGGAAGTGCTGGCGGCCATCGCCGCCGCCAACCGCGGCCATACGATCGGCTACGGGGATGATCCTTTCACCCGCTCGGCCCTACGCCGATTCGAGCAGCACTTTGGCTCCGGTATCCGCGTTTTCCCGGTGTTCAATGGCACCGCGGCCAACGTTCTCAGTATGGCCGCGCTCGCCCGTTCCTTCGAGGCCGTCCTTTGCGGGAGCGAAGCCCATCTCTATGCCGATGAATGCGGGGCGCCGGAGAAATTCGTAGGCTCGAAGCTGGTCCCGGTTCCGACCTCGAAGGGCAAGCTCACGCTGGCAGCGGTCCGCCGGGCATGCCACGGCGTGGGAGATCAGCACCATGTGCAGCCGCGCGTGGTTTCGATCACCCAGGCCACGGAAGTGGGGACGGTCTATAAGCCGCATGAGATTCGGGCCCTGGCCCGCTTCGCCCATGACCGCGGCATGTTTCTGCACATGGACGGCGCCCGCATCGCGAACGCCGCCGCTAGCCTCGGACTCACCTTGCGGCAGGCGACGCGCGATCTGGGAGTGGACGTCCTCTCCTTCGGAGGAACCAAGAATGGGGCGATGGGGGCCGAAGCCGTCATTTTTTTTGACCAGAAGCTCAGCCCCGACTTTTTGTATCTTCGCAAACAAGGAATGCAACTGGCCTCCAAGATGCGGTTTATCTCGGCGCAGCTCGAAGCCCTGCTGACCGATGGGTTGTGGTTGAGAAGCGCGCGGCATGCCAATCGGATGGCGAAGCTGCTGGAGAAAGAAGTTCGCCGCATCCCGCAGGTGGAGATCGCCTACCCGGTCGAAGCGAACGGGGTGTTTGCGAAAATCCCACGATCCGCCATCGGCAGGCTGCGGAAGCGCTATTTTTTTTATGACTGGGATCGGGAGGAATCGATGGTGCGCTGGATGTGCTCCTTTGACACCACGGAAGAAGACGTAAAGCGGTTCGCCCGCTTCCTGGCCGAGACCCTGGGTCGCTAGAGGCCAGCGTTCGCCCGTCGGATGCGCTCGCGTCTCGGGACTCGGTCGCAGACGGGTTCGCGGCACCGGCGCTCACGTTGACTTCACTCGGGTATCCTGCAAAACTTGGGCCTAGGCCATGGAATTACTGCTCAACCTGGTTTGGCTGACGCTGGCGCTGCCTGCCATTTGGCTATGGCGGCGCGAGGCCTCCAGGGGCGGATCGCGACGGTTCGATTCCTGGCACTGTCTGGTGGTTCTGTCCTCTCTCCTGATGCTGCTTTTTCCGGTGGTCTCCGCCACCGACGACCTGCACGCGATGCGGCCGGAGCTCGAAGAATCCGGCCTTTCAAAGCGTGCGCTCCGCCCCGCAGCCGGTCACAAAGCGCAGGTGCGAATGAGTGGCGCGGACGCTTCCCCGGTCGAGGCCGGTCGGTTTCCCGACGATCCGGCCTACGGGCTGTGCGGGAAAGTCTGGTTGCCCCCGCTCGTTCTGTCGGAACCCCGGCGCCTCGGTGCGGCCCCCAGCCGTGCCCCTCCCTCCCTCCGCCTGGTTTAGTGGCTGGGTTCTGCTCTGCGATTGCAGCCGCAAGCCGCGGCCAATTTCCCGCTGTGCAGTGAGCCCCGATTGGCCATTGCCGGATCCTGTCGCGCGGTCCCGCGGCGGCGATTTTCGCCAGCCGATTTTCGGCATCCTAGCGCGCTTCGAGTGGTGGTCGAACCGGGGTAGCGAAAACCAGCGCTTGCTGCCCGCGATGCTTTCGGGAGGCTGGAGAGAATCGATGAAATACGGAAGGCTCAAGAATCGAGCGGGGCGCCGATCGGTAGCGCTCCTATTGCTGCTCGCCCTGGCACTCGCGGCCGGCTCCTGCTCGCACGATCGGAGCCCGGCGCCGACGAAAGCGGAAATCACGCTCCAGCCTGGCGTCTACGACGTGGACCATTCCGAGCTATTCCAGCTGGCCAAGGTCGAAACCCGCGCGCTCGCGACCGAGGTCACGGCCAACGGCACCGTGAACCCTGACGTCACGCGCACGATTCATGTGACTTCGCTCGGCTCCGGGCGCGTGGTGGACCTGAAGGTGCGCCTGGGGGACTACGTGAAGCGCGGCCAGACCCTGCTCGTGATCACCAGTCCGGACCTGGCTTCCGCCATGGCAGACTACGGGAAGTCGCGGGCGGACGAAGAGCTCTCGCGCAAGGGCCTGGAGCGGGCCCAGGGGCTCTATGCCCATGGCGCGATGGCCGAAAAAGACGTGGAGGCCGCCGAGGACGCCGCGGACAAAGCCAAGGTGGACCTGGAAACCTCGGCGGAACACGTTCGCGTGTTGGGCGGTGACCTGGCGCACCCCAGCCCGCTGATCGAGCTGCGGGCGCCGGTCTCGGGGGCCATCGTCGAGCAGAATGTGGCGGGGTTTGAAGGCATCAAGAGCCTGGATAACACGCCCAATCTTTTCACCATCGCCGACCTCACCGAGGTATGGGTGGTATGCGATGTTTTTGAAAACGATCTCGGCAAGGTGGCCCTGGGCGACGTGGCCGAGATTCGCCTGAACGCTTTCCCCGACCGGGCCTTTCACGGCAGAGTGGCGGATATCTCGCGCGTCTTGGATCCGAGTACGCGTTCCGCCAAGGTGCGCGTCGTGCTGGCCAACGCCCAGGGCGCGCTGCGCCCCGGCATGTTTGCCACCGTCACTTTCCGCTCGCGCAAATTGGGGAACGTACTGCTGGTTCCAACGACCGCCGTCATGCGCTTGCAGGATAAGGACTGGGTGTTCCGCAAGGATGGTCCCACCCGTTTTCGCCGCCTGGAAGTTCACGCCGCAGGGGTGACGGCGGACGGGTTTGAGGAGTTCCAAGGTGCTCTCGCGCCCGGGGATGAAGTGGTGGCCAATGCACTGCAGTTCTCCACCGCCATGGCGGAGAGCAAGGAATGATCGCATCCCTGATTGATTTTGCCCTGCGCAACCGCCTGCTGGTGCTCGGCGGCGCGCTGGTGCTTTTTCTCTGGGGCATCGTTTCGTTTCACAATCTGCCCATCGAAGCTTATCCCGACGTCGCCGATACCTACACCCAAACCATCACCCAGTGGCCGGGCCACGCCGCCGAGGAAGTCGAGCAACAGATCACCGTACCGCTCGAGGTGGAACTGAATGGAGTGGCCCATCTGACCCATCTCCGCTCGGTGTCGCTGGCCGGGCTGTCGGTCATCACCATCATTTACGACGACGACATCTCGACCTTCAACGCCCGTCAGGAGGTGCTCGACCGGCTGCAGCAGGTCACGCTGCCCTCCGGGGTGAATCCGGGCCTGGGGCCGGACTACAGCCCGACCGGGCAGATCATGTTTTACACCCTGCGCAGCACGAACCCGAAGTATGACGTGATGGAGTTGAAGGCGCTGAACGACTGGTATGTGGTCAACCAGTTGAAATCGGTGCCCAACCTCGTGGATGTGAACCCGTTCGGAGGTCCCACCCGCGAGTACCAGGTGCAGATTGACCCCGACAGCCTGGTCTCCTACGGGCTGTCGCTCAGCCAGGTCGAGCAAGCGCTGGCCGCGAACAATTCCAACGCCGGCGGCGGCTTTATCGAGCGCGGGGAGCAGGCGCTGAACGTGCGCGCGGTGGGACTGATCGAGAGCACCGATGACATCGGCGCCACGGTGGTGAAAGTGCAGGGGGGAACGCCGGTGCGGGTGCGCGACCTGGCGACGATCGCGCAGGCGCCCCGAGTGCGCCTGGGGCAGTTGGGAAAGACGATTCGCCGCGCCGACGGCACCGTCGTCAATGACGACGACGTGGTCGAGGGCATCGTGCTGCTGCGCAAAGGCGCCGAAGCCGATGCCACGCTCGAGGCGCTCCACGCCAAGATCGCCGAGCTGAACGGGACCAAAGACCGGCCCGGCCTGCTACCCCCGGGGGTCCAGTTTGTCCCCCACCTGGATCGCAGCGATCTGGTGCACTACACCACCCACACCGTGCTGCGCAATCTGACCGACGGAGTGCTGCTGGTCACGCTGATTCTTTTCCTGTTCCTCGGCAACGTGCGCAGCGCGCTCATTGTCACCTTCACCATTCCCTTTTCCTTGCTGTTTGCCGCGATTCTGCTCGACTTGCGGCACATTCCAGCGAACCTGCTGTCGCTCGGCGCGCTCGATTTCGGCATGGTGGTGGACGGATCGGTGGTGATGGTAGAAAACATCCTGCGGCACACCGAGTTCGCCAGCGGGAAGAGAACATTTCTTGAGACCATCGCGGTGGCGGCGCACGAAGTGCAGAGCCCGGTGTTTTTCGCCCGCATCATCATCATCGCGGCTTACCTTCCCATC
This sequence comes from uncultured Acidobacteriaceae bacterium, assembly GCA_963770245.1. Lineage (GTDB taxonomy): Bacteria > Acidobacteriota > Terriglobia > Terriglobales > Acidobacteriaceae > PALSA-270. The sequence goes on from CAVYOX010000002.1 coordinate 55,287, forward strand.
TTCACCCTCGAGCGGGTGGAAGGCCGTTTGTTTCGTCCCATGGCGTGGACGGTGGCGTTTGCTCTGCTGGGCGCGCTGATTTTCGCGCTGCTGATTGCGCCGGTGCTGTGCAGCATGCTATTCCAGGACAAAATCAAAGAGTGGAGGAACCCGGTTCTTGAGAAACTCAACTGGAGCTATGCCCTCACTCTCGACTGGTGCTTCGACCACATCCGACTGACCCTCGGCGCGGGCGCGCTGGCCGTCGCCTTGATGCTGTTCCTGGCGTTCGGCGGCCTCATCGGCTCCGAGTTCCTGCCGCATCTCGATGAAGGCGCCATTTGGGTGCGCGGCACCTTGGCCCCGAGCACCGGGCCTTCGGCGGGAATCGATCTCGCTCAAAAAGCCCGCCGGGTCCTGGCCGATTTTCCCGAGGTCACCCAAGTCGTCAGTCAGGTGGGCCGCCCGGACGATGGCAGCGACGCCAGCGGCTTCTACAACACCGAATTTTTCGTGGATTTGCGACCGCGCTCCGAGTGGCGCGGCGAGTTCAAGACCAAAGATGACCTGATTGCGGCCATGGACAAGTCTCTCGGCCAGTTTCTGGGGGTAGACTGGAATTTTTCCCAGCCCATTTCCGACAATGTGGAGGAGGCGGTCAGCGGGGTAAAGGGCGAGCTGGCGGTCAAACTCTTCGGACGCGACCTGAAGGTTCTCGAGCAGAAAGCCGAGGAACTGCAAAACGTCATGGGGCAGATTCCGGGAGTGGCCGATCTTGGAACCTTCCAGGTTCGCGGACAGCCGAATGTGAATCTGGTGGTCGACCGCTCGGCCGCCGATCGCTTTGGCATCAACGTGAGCGACATTCAGGATGCAGTCGAAACCGCGGTCGGCGGCAAGGCAGTCAGCCAGATTCTGGTCGGGGAACAGCGCTACGACCTGACCGTGCGCTATCAGGAACGTTTTCGCAAGACGGTGGAGGATATTGCAGGGATCCGTCTGCTGGCGCCCTCGGGGGAGCGGGTCTCGCTCGGGCAGCTGTGCCACATCACGCTCGATGACGGCGCCTCCACCATCTATCGCGAAGGCAATTCCCGCTACATCGCCATCAAGTACAGCGTGCGCGGCCGCGACCTCGGCAGCACGGTGCGGCAAGCCATCGCCGAGGTTGGGCAGAAAGTGGCGTTGCCCGAAGGCTATCACCTCGACTGGACGGGGGAATACGAAAGCCAGCAACGCGCCAACCGCCGCCTGGCCTTCATCGTGCCCCTGACCGTGTTGCTCATGGCCTTCATTCTCTATTCCGCATTCGGCTCGTGGAAGTGGGTGGGCTTGATTCTGATCGTGGTGGGACTCTCGCCACTCGGAGGATTCTTCAGCCTGCTGTTGACCGGAACCCACTTCAGCGTGTCCTCCGGATTGGGGTTCCTGGCGCTGATTGGAGTTTCGGTCGAGATTGGCGTCATCATGATCGAGTACATCAACCAGTTGCGGGTGCGCGGACTGGCGGTCCGCGAGGCCGCCCGGGAAGGCGCTGGGCTGCGATTGCGGCCCATCATGATGACCATGCTGGTGGCCACGCTCGGCCTGCTGCCGGCGGCCATGTCGCACGATATCGGCTCCGACTCACAACGGCCTTTTGCCATCGTCGTGGTCGGCGGCCTCATCGTGGAGCTTTTCATCAGCGTGATTCTGTGGCCCACCCTCTATGTGGCATGGGCGCGTCCCGGAGATCGGCTCCCCCCGCCCGAGCACGGGTTTGTCGAGGAAGGCGAGCACGTCGACTGAGGCGGGACGATTCTGCCCTCCCCGGGGTTGGACCCGCCCCTATCGCGGCTGGCTCGCGGGATCCTTTTTGCGATGGAAATCCAAACCGAAGTTGGCATGATCCCGTTTTCCCGTCACCTGGATGGGCAATTCGGTGACTCCGTTTTTGCGCAGGAAATGATCGAAGGGCCGCAGCAGCGCCGACTTGAATCCGGTCACCATCTGCGAGGGTTTGGCCTGCAGTTGGACCTTTCCATGAAAATCGAGGCCTTCACTGCGCAGGCCATAGGTGCCATCCAGTTCGACCTTGGCGCCCGCCACCTGGAAGCCCAGGTCGTGCAACGTGATGACGGCTCGGCGCAGCCGAAAATCGCCTCGCAGTTGGGATAAAGGATCGTCTTCGGGTTTGTCGTTCGGCCGGCCTTGCGCCCGCTCGCTCAGGTTCTCGACCTTTCCCCGGACCGCGGGACTGGTAAATTGCATCTCAACGATGCCAAATTTCCCGTCCAGCTTGAGGCGGTCGAGGACTTCGCCTCCCGCGTAGGGGGAAGGCAGGTCAAACTTGGTCTTGAGGTTCACCCTGCCAGTCATCGGGGGTTGGGCGGTTTTCACGGCCAGGCGAAGCAGGTCTTCAATGCGCGCATTGGTGGCGGTCACATCGAGCACCACTTCGCGTCCCTTGCCTTGCGGCGCCCGGATCACGCTGCCGTTCGAAATCAAGGTCGACCCCAGGAAATGAGCCACCACCGGATGCAGCAGCGTGTCACCGTTCATGCCGTCGACGGTGGCGCTGAATTCGGTCCTGAGCATCATGGGATGCCCGCCGCTGGTCACGGTAAAGTCCGGGGTCGTGGTTTCTCCCTCGACCTGCAATTGATCGAGCGGGCCGGCAAATTTCCCCTGGGAAGCCAAAATCCCCGCGATGCCCTTGAACACCGAAAGGTCGGCGTGGTCAAAGGTGTAGGCGGCCGAGACCGGCGTGGTCCGAGGATCGTCGGGCTGCCAGGGACCAAAATCACCGCCCACATGGATTTCTCCCGGCGGCGCCGGGTTCGAGAGCACCGCCACAAAGGGGGCGGCGCGTCCCCGGCCCACCTGGCGCATGTTGAGTTGATGGATGAGGAATTGGTGGGTCGGCTTTTGGGGATTTGCCGGAAGCATGTCGAGCTCCGCGTCATCGGCCACCAGCTGGTCAATCAAGACGGGAACATCTTTCGACCAAGAGCCGGCGGAGGAAGAGCCGGCCAGGTTCCTGTTCTCGCCCGCCGGCTTCGGAGGAAACTGAATGATCAGGCCTTCGAGATGTACGGCATGAATATGCAGCGGCTTGCCCAGAAGGCCGGTGAAACTCGCGGTGGCAGAAAACTCCCGGATCTGGATCAAGGGCGGCACGTCGGTGCGGCCGTGGTGCCGCACCACAATCCCTCGGCCCGTCACCGTGGGAATGGGAAACAATCGAATATGAAAATCCCCGATCTCCACTTGCCCCTGAAAACGGCTGCGCAACATGGCCAGCACGCGGGCATGAATGTAGGGCCGGGCATAAATGCCGGCCAGGATGAGCCCCACGAGGAGAAACCCCACCCCCACCGCGACCGCGTAGACCCAGTGGCGAACCGGTGGTTTCCCGCCGCCCGTCGCTGCACTCGAGGGCTCGTGATGTCGGTCCAATACGGCCGCCTCTGTCTGGCTGAGAGGGAACGATTCCGGTTTCATGGGCTGGTGAAATTACGATCTCCGGCCACTTAGGATGCTGCCGGGACGCTTTGCGGGTACTGAGAGGTATCGAAGCGGCGCTCAGAGGGCAGAAGAGACGTTGCGGCGGGCGTTTTCCATCCGCCCGAGCAAGAGCACCAATCCGGTCATCCGTTCGTAGTTTTCCGCCAGACCGACCGGCGCCCGCTGGGCTCCGGGCAACACCATTCTGAGATAGAGTTTCGCCGTCACCTGGAAAGCAGAGACCCGAAGCCGAATGGCCGTGTTGACCAGTTTTTCTCCGGCTTCGGCCATCGCAGGCTCCGGACTGTGGCGCGCCGCCTCCCCCATACGCATTAGCACCTTGGCATTATGGGCGGCGCCGGAAATGTACTCGACGGCAGCCCGCAAGCGCTGGCGCTCGACTTTCCTGAACTCGGGCGGCGGCAGATTGGCGCGCAGGAACTCGGTCTCCGCGGGATCGATCAGGTTGCGAAAAGCCTCCACGTCCACCGCGCGAATCTCGCCGGCGGTATCTGCTCCATGTCGATGGGCCACGGTTCGAAGCTTCGCCAGCCGCATCAGGAACAAGAGCGCCAGCAGTCCCGCCAGGACGAGGATGAAGGTGACAGTCATGGTCGCGACAACCGCTGCAGTTCCTGGTTCCAGACTTCCAAATCATTTTCCGGCAGCGTCTTCAAGCTGTATTGCGTCACCCGCTCGGGCGCCAGCAGATAAAACACCCAGACCAGGACACAACATTGATACGTGCCCATCGTAAAGTAGTTGAGAGCAGTGTTGTAAACAGAGCCGGTCTGGCTGCGGATGGCGGCAGCCACCAGGTTCGCACTGGCAAAGGCTCCCAAGCCAAAAGCAATGCCGAAAAGGTAACTGCGCCAAGACAGACCCAAGTAACTGGAGAAAAAGAAAAGACCGAACAGCAAGCCACACTGCAGAATACTCGCGGCCAGGTCCAGCACGTGCACCATGGAGGCCAAGGGTTTGGGATCATGCCCTCCCAGATACGCCGCCAAAGCCAAGCCCAGGAGCAAAAGCCCGACCGTCACCCAACGGAACAGCGGCTTGCCCAAGCGCTGCAGCCCGGCGTAGTTGCGAAACATGTGAGCAAAAATCTCGTGAATGATGCCAAACCGCAGAGCGGTGCTCAGCGCAAGTCCAGAATAGTACGTGGCCGCGTAAATGTCGGTCCGGCTGAAATGCGAGAAAATCATGGTCAAGAGCACGGCTCCCTGGACGATCTCCGACACGACATAGGCGAAGAACATCGGGAACTGGCGGTACAGGCGATGGCGCAGCAGGGCCATGAGAGCCACCACCAGCAGCAGCCGGGGAGCAATCAGCAAGTAGTCCCAAAACAGCACTCGAAGGGTCATAGGGCCACCGCGCCCGCAATATACCTCTTTTTGCGGTGGCCCACAACCACTTAAGTGGTTAGGAAGTCAACTCAATGGCCGCCATTCGGCATGCAGTATCCGCTCGAGCAGCTGGGGTCAGGGAGTCCGTCGGCTTTCAAAGTGGGAACGCAGAGCGAGCTCAGAAATAGTACCGCGGCCAATAACACAAGAGTTTTTTTCACGGTGCAAAGTCCTTTCAAGGTGGGGTTGCACCGTGATAATGTGCTCTCGGCGGCGGTCCGGCCAGATCACCGAGGTAATGTTAGCCTTCTCGAAAATGTAACGGTTATGACGCTGAATTCGGCGCTCGAAGACTTGCGATCCACCACCCTGAAGGCGATTTCAGGCAGTCTGCGACGCTTGGAATATTTTGCCGGGCTGCGGGATCAAGACGGGACTTACACGCACTGGGGCCTAGCGCGAATCCACGGAGACTTGGCGGCCAACAAAGCGCTCGAGCAGGAACATCGCTACGTGGTGTCGCGCATCCTGTCGACGCCGCTGCATCGCCTGCTGGTCGATGTGGAGCAGTCCAGCCGGATGGCGGGAACCACTCCTGCGCTCTATCTGGAAGGACTGATCCGAAATCTGGATCTGCTACCGCCGCAACCGGGCGCGGGATCGGCGCGCCACTTCAATTCAATGCTTCGCGCTCTTTCGGGCCTGGTAAAGGTTCGACCGGACGCCATTCACCTAATCTCATAGCCACTCCCACCACCTGGCCCACCACATCGGCTTCCTGCGGATGGCGGAGAATTCGCGGGGGGACGGGCGACAGGGGATGGGACTGCAGGGTGATCTCGTCACCGACCAGGCTGCACCAACAGCAAACGTGGCCGGTGCGGGTTTCCACAAAGTAGATGGGACGCTCGTATTCTGATCTCCAGGTGCCGACCGTCACCGTGTCCCGGGATTCGTCAACCTGCACGAACGTGCCCGGGGGGAGAATGGGATACATGGTCAAATCTGCGCTGCCAATGTATCCGTAGGTGTATTGGCAGTTGGCAAACTGGGCCAGATGAGCCAGTGGAACCAGGCCCCACTGTTCCACCATGCGGCCGATGTTCGCGGTTTGCCGCGGGTCAAAGCTCGGATCCATCCGAATGGGTACTTGCACCATGGAGACGTTGGCCAGCGCGTCCGAGAAGTGCGAGTTGCGAGGCGAGGACAATTCCAAGTCTTCGGCCGCCAAATTCAGCTCGACCCCATACCAGGAAAGCAGCTCCCGAATGTCCTTGCGATAAATGATGGAGAGCGAATACATCCGATAGATGCTCGGAATGACGCCTTTGGTTTCGACATCGGAGAGCCGACTGGGAGGCACGGCAAACTCTTCGTTGCGATGTCGGGCGGCGATGCGACCGCTCGCGCCCTCGACATCTCGCATGGTCAAACCCAGTTGCTCGCGCAAAGCGCGGAGATTCTGCCCGCCTGAAAACATGTTTCGTCCCCCCCACCGAAACCGCTGCGCTCATCGCGCTCGCGCGGGCCGAGCTGCATAGCATTCCGCCGAGGCGGAAAGCTCAGCCCTTCCGTTCCGGATTCGTAACTTACCGCAAGATTTACTTTAGGCTTGCGCCAGCTCCGCCACTTTCATTAAAGCGCTCCCCCCGCGGGTTTCAGCAGCGAACCCACGCGCATGGCTTTGCAGAAGCAGGAAAGAACGGAACTCGAAAAGCCTGGGACTCCGAACTTGGGAGAATGTTAAAACGCGGGCAGGCTCTTCCGCAAGGCAAATAACACGATTCAGGAGGCCAGGCAGATTGCGCCTGGACCCGGTTCGAGAAGCCGGGGTCGACCGCTGGCTCAGCCCTTCCCCGACCGATGCCACCGGCTCATGGCGCGGTTTTCGCTCCGAGGGCCTGCCGGGCCCAGGCGCCCGAGCCTCTCCCGCGTCCTGACCGCGGATCAGGACCCGAGAAACAGCTGTTTTCGGATATCGGAAAAAAGCGCTGTCCTGCTTTATTTCGCCGGTCTTTATTACATTACGCCGGTCCCGAATTACCCCGGTCCGACCATCAGCGGTTAAGCCATCAGGCCACGGCTTCGACCAGAGGCACATTGACCAGGTGCTCGCTCACGAACCAGGATTCGAGTTCATTGGTGCGTAGCACATCGCTCACCACCAGGTCGTTGGTGCCGTCGTCGCCCAACTGCGAGGCGCGGCGGGCGAGGGTTCGGCTTTGTCGGATGATGATCTGGTGAGCGTCGAGGAGCCGGGACAGCTGCACCGCGACCTCCTCCCGCCCGCGCGGCGGCCGCGCAATCTGCGTGGTTTCGGCAACGTCGTGGGCCATCGTGAGGCTCACTCCGCCGAGGGTCTGGATGCGCTCGGCGATCGTGTCCACCAGTTCCACCTGTTCGTCATGGTGCTTGTCGAAGAGCAGATGCAGCTGGTAAAAGGTCGGTCCAGCGACTTGCCAGTGGGATTTTTTGTAGAGGTCCCGGAGGGTCATGGTATCGGCCAGCAACTGGTTCAGCTGTTCGGTCATTTCCAGGCGAACCGGTTCTTCGAGCTCGAGCGGCAAGGCGTGGGTCACGGTGCCGTAGGACTGGATTTCGCGAGCTCTTTGATGGAAGCGGGGTTGCGCGTTGAGGGCGGTGCTCGGGATCGTTTTTTTCTGCATGGGATTCTCCTGTCCGTGGTGGCGGATGGTTTTCTGAAAGTCGTCGGGTCGAGACCCGCGGATCATCTTCGCAATTTCGCAAATCGACACCATGCGCGGGCCCGCGGAGGGCTCGGGCGAACGCTAGTTTGGATGATTCTCGCCCCACTCGCGATTCCGGTTTTGGGACAGCCGCCGCGATTTCCGCCAATTCCCGGAATCGCCTTTTGCCGGTCGGAACCAAGCCCGGGGACCGAATTGCGTCCAGCAAGATTCCCGATTATTGTCTATGATGGAATGTTTGCATGGCTCGAATGGAGAGACCCGACGTGGCTGAAACTGCTATCGCTCAGATCCACTCGAACGGATCCGAGGTGCTCGAGACGCGGGAATGGCTCGATTCCCTCGATTACGTCCTCGCGACCGGGGGGCCGGAGCGGGCGGGACGCCTGCTGCAGCAACTCTCGCTGCATGCCCGGCGCGCCGCCGGGGTCAACCTGCCTTTTACCGCGACCACTCCCTACGTCAACACGATTTCCGTCCGGCAGCAGCCTTCGTTCCCCGGCAGCCAGGCCATGGAACGCCGCATCAAGAGCCTGGTGCGCTGGAACGCGCTGGCCATGGTGGTGCGGGCCAACAAGATGCAGGAAGGCATCGGGGGACACATCTCCACCTACGCCTCCGCCGCCACCCTCTACGAAGTGGCGTTCAATCACTTCCTGCGGGCAAAAACCGAGGACGGCGACCGCGATATCGTCTATTTCCAGGGGCACGCCGCTCCCGGCATGTATGCCCGCGCCTACCTCGAAGGTCGCATTCCCAAGGAGAAGCTCGAGAACTTCCGCCGCGAACTGAAACCCGGCGGGGGCCTCAGTTCCTACCCTCACCCTTGGCTCATGCCCGATTTCTGGGAGTTTCCCACCGTCTCGATGGGCTTGGGCCCGATTCAGGCGATCTATCATGCGCGCTTCAATCGCTATCTCGAAAACCGAGGTTTGAAGACCAGCTCGAGCGGCCGGGTGTGGGCCTTCATGGGCGATGGGGAGATGGATGAGCCGGAATCGCTCGGCTCGATCACCTTGGCCTCGCGGGAAAGGCTCGACAACCTGATCTTCGTCATCAACTGCAACTTGCAGCGGCTGGACGGTCCGGTGCGCGGCAACGGCAAGATCATCCAGGAACTGGAAGCCATTTTCCGCGGCGCGGGATGGAATGTCATCAAGGTGATCTGGGGCAGTGACTGGGACAGCGTGATCGAGAATGATCGCGACGGTCTGCTGGTCAAGCGCATGGGCGAGGTGACCGACGGCCAGTTCCAGAAATATTTTGTGGAGAGCGGGGCTTACTTCCGACAGAACTTCTTCGGCTCCGATCCTCGGCTGCTGAAAATGGTCGACCACTTTTCGGACGAGCAACTGTCCCGCATTCGGCTGGGCGGTCATGATCCGCTGAAAGTGCACGCCGCCTATCGAGCCGCCGTCGAACATCAGGGTTCGCCGACGGTCATTCTGGCCAAGACCATCAAGGGATACGGCCTGGGCGAGGCCGGCGAAGGCAAAAACATCACCCACCAGCAGAAGAAGCTGAACGATGAAGAGTTGCGCATTTTCCGTTCGCGCTTTGGCATTCCCATCCCGGATGAGGAACTGCACGACGCTCCCTTCTATCGTCCTCCCGACGACAGCCCGGAAATCCGCTATATGCAGGAACGGCGCCACCAGCTCGGCGGGTACATGCCGGAGCGGAAAGTCCGCGCCCACCCGATTCAGCCGGTGGCGGAGACGCACTTCGAAGAATTCTACAAAGGTACAGACGGGCGCGAAGTTTCGACCACCATGGTGTTCGTGCGCCTGCTTTCCAAACTGCTGCGCGACCCCGAGATCGGCAAGCTGATTGTCCCCATCATCCCGGACGAAGCGCGCACTTTCGGCATGGAGGCGCTGTTTCGCCAGGTGGGTATCTACTCGAGCGTGGGACAGCTCTACCAGCCGGTGGATATGGACACGCTGCTCTACTACAAGGAGGCCAAAGACGGGCAGATCCTTGAGGAAGGCATCACCGAAGCCGGCTCCATCAGCTCGTTTATCGCCGCCGGAACCGCCTATTCCAATCACGGGATCAACACCATCCCGTTTTTTATTTACTACTCCATGTTCGGCTTCCAGCGCATCGGCGACCTGATTTGGGCGGCCGCCGACCAACGGACTCGCGGCTTCCTGGTGGGCGGCACGGCGGGACGCACCACGCTCGCCGGCGAGGGACTGCAGCACCAGGACGGCCACAGCCACGTGATTGCGTTGTCGGTGCCGAATGTCTTCGCCTACGATCCGGCGTTTGCCTACGAGATTGCCATCATTCTCCAGGATGGCATCAAGCGGATGTATGTCGACCAGGAGTCTATTTTCTACTACCTTACCGTGACCAATGAGCCTCTGCCCATGCCGCCCATGCCCGAAGGCGAGGGGGTCCGAGAGGGCATTCTCAAGGGCCTGTACCGCTACAAGCCTTCGGGGAAAAAGGACGCCGCCTTGCGCGCCCAGCTGTTTGGCAGCGGGACCATCATGTTTGAGGTGCTCAAGGCGCAACAGACGCTCGAAGAGAAGTACGGCGTCGCCGCCGACGTTTGGAGCATCACCAGTTACAAGCATCTCTACCGGGATGGCAATGACTGCGAACGCTGGAATATGCTGCATCCGAGCGAGACTCCGCGGGTTCCGTTTGTCACCCGGCAACTGAAAGACGCACCCGGGGTCTTCGTGGCGGCATCGGATTACATGAAAGTGCTGCCTGAGTCGATTGCGCAGTGGGTACCCGGGCGGCTGGTGGCGCTCGGCACCGACGGCTTCGGGCGCAGCGAGAACCGGGCTTCGCTCCGCGACTTCTTCGAAGTTGACGCGAAACACATCGTGCTGGCGACCTTGAGCGCGCTCGCCCGCGAAAAACAAATCAAACAGGAAACCGTCCAGCAAGCCGTCCAGGAGTTGGGCATTCATCCGGAGAAGCTGAATCCGGCGATCAGCTGAGTGGGTCGCAGGCGGCTGCGGAGGTTCTCGGGCCAAGTCCTCGCAACGACTCGCGGCACGCCGATCGACAGGAACCAGGGAGACAGGTTACGTGATCGAATTCAAACTACCGGAGCTGGGCGAAAACATAGCGCAGGGCGATCTGGTACGCCTGATGATTTCGCTCGGCGCGAGCGTCACCGAAGGCCAGCCGGTGATGGAACTCGAAACCGACAAGGCGGTGGTCGAAGTTCCGTCCTCGGTGAGCGGAACGGTGAACGAGATCCGGGTCAAAGAAGGCGAGAAAGTGAAAGTGGGCCAGGTCATTTTCACCGTGGAAAATGGCTCCGGGGCCAAGGCCAAGCCTGCCGAGGCCGAAGCTCGGAAGGCGCCCGCGGCGCCGGCTGCGCCTCCCCCGACCGAGGATCCGCCCGCTCCCCCTCCCCCGGTGGCTGCACCCCGGGCGGCGGCCGCCGCCTCCGGCCCCGGCGAATTCAAGATGCCGGAGCTCGGCGAGAACATCTCGCAAGGCGATCTGGTGCGGCTGATGATTGCTCCGGGCGCAAAGGTTTCCGAGGGTCAGCCGGTCATGGAGCTCGAAACCGACAAGGCCGTAGTCGAAGTTCCCTCCTCGGTCTCGGGCGTGGTGAAGGATGTCCTGGTCAAGGAAGGGGAAAAAGTACAAGTCGGCCAGCTGATCTTTACTCTCGAAGGCGGAGCCAGCGCGCCTCCCCAGGCGATGAACTATGCTCCCGTCGAACATAGTTCCGGGCAGCAGGGGGCGCGCCTCGCCTTCCAGGCGGCCATGCGAGCCGAAGGAAAAACCGAAGAACAAGCGCTGCCTCCCGATCTGCCTTCCTCGGTCGAGGAAACGTTCCGCATGCCGGCGCAACTGGGCAAGGTGGCGGGCGTCGAACATCGCGACCCGGTTCCCGCCGCGCCCCACGTGCGGCGTCTGGCCCGCGAATTGGGCGTGGACATTCACGCGGTCCAGGGAACGGGCCCGGGCGCGCGCATCAGCAAAGATGACGTCAAGGCCCATGCCAAGACCCTGATCAGCTCCGCGACGGCCGCGCTCGCCGCGCCCCCGAGCACTCAGTTCGCCGAGCCCGCCTTGCCCGACTTCTCCAAATGGGGAAAAATCGAGCGCGTCTCCATGCGCGGTGTGCGCCGGAAAACGGCCGAGCATCTCCGCGAGGCCTGGAACACCATTCCCCACGTCACCCAGCAGGATCACGCCGACATCACCGAACTCGAGCAGTTGCGGGCGCGCTTTGCTCCGCGAGCCGCCGAAGCCGGGGGAAAAATGACGGTGACCGCCATCGCCCTGAAAGTCTGCGCTGCGGCTCTCAAGGTCTTCCCCCAGTTCAACGCCAGCATTGACATGGCGAAAGAGGAAATCGTCTACAAGCAGTACATCCATATCGGGGTTGCGGTCGATACCGACCGTGGTCTGCTGGTGCCGGTGGTGCGCGATGTCGACAAGAAAAACATCGTCGAGCTGGCCGCCGAACTGAGCCAGTTCTCGAAAAAAGCGCGCGACAAGAAACTTACGCCGGCCGAGATGGAAGGCGGCACTTTCACCATCACCAACCTCGGCGGCATCGGCGGCACCGGTTTTTCACCCATCGTGAACCACCCCGAAGTCGCGATTCTGGGGCTGTCGCGTTCGAGCATGGCGCCCTTGTGGATCGATGGCAAGTTCGAGCCGCGGCTGGTGTTGCCGCTCTCGCTCTCTTACGACCACCGTTTGATCGATGGCGCCGACGCCGCGCGTTTCCTGCGCTGGATCGCCGAAGCCATCGAGCAACCGTTCTTATTGTCCGTGCAGGGCTAGAAAGGGGCGCCCCCGTCCCGGCGGCGCTCCGAAGCGAACCACCATCATGAGCGAAACTTCCAATTTGCACATCGCCGTCGTCGGGGGAGGCCCGGGGGGCTACGCGGCCGCGTTCCTGGCCGCCGATCTGGGCTTGCGCGTCACCCTCATCGACCCGGAATTGAATCCCGGCGGGGTGTGCCTCTACCGCGGCTGCATTCCTTCGAAGGCGCTGCTGCATATTGCCAAACTGATTGATGAGTCGCGCCACGCCAGCCGTTGGGGCATCGAGTTCGCCGCTCCCCAGATCGATCTCGGCCGCCTGCGCTCCTTCAAGGACGGTGTGATCCAGAAACTCACCGGCGGCCTGGGCCTGTTGTCCAAGCAAAGAAAAGTCGAGTACATCCAGGCGCGGGCGGCGTTTGAGGATTCGCATACCTTGCGCGTATCGCGAGCGGCGGGCGGCGAAGACGCGCTGCGCTTCGACCGCATCATTCTGGCGACCGGCTCGCGACCGGCGGTAATTCCCAGCCTCCAACTCGACAGCCCGCGCATGATGGATTCGACCAGCGCCCTCGATTTGCAGGAGGTCCCCGGAACTCTGCTGGTGGTTGGCGGGGGCTACATCGGTCTCGAGCTGGGCACGGTGTATGCCGCACTGGGCTCGAAGGTCTCGATCGTCGAGATGCTGCCGGGTCTATTGCCCGGAGCGGACCGCGACCTGGTGCTTCCCCTGCACAAGCGGATGGAAAAAATCTTCGACTCCATTCTGCTCAACACCACCGTCCGGGCAGTCAAAGCAGAAGCCAACGGAATTCGCGTGACCTTCGGGCCGGTCGAGGCGCAGCCGGCTGTGCCCCAAGCAGCGCAGACGGAAAAGGTCTTCGACAAGGTTCTGGTCTCGGTCGGACGCAAACCCAATTCCGACATCCCCGGCCTGGAGAGGACGCAAGTCAAAGTCGGGCCGCACGGCTTCCTCGAGGTCAACCAGCAATTGCAGACCCGTGATCCCGCCATCTACGCCATCGGCGATCTAGTCGGAGAACCCATGCTGGCGCACAAAGCCTCGCACCAGGGCCGCACCGCCGCCGAAGCCATTGCCGGCCACAAGGTCGCCTTCGAACCGAGCGCCATTCCTGCGGTGGTTTTCACCGATCCGGAAATTGCCTGGTGCGGCCTCACCGAGACCCAAGCGCAAAAGGAAAACCGCGAAATCAAAGTTGCCAAGTTTCCCTGGGCAGCTTCCGGCCGCGCCCTCACCCTCGACCGTCCTGAAGGCATGACCAAGCTCCTCATCGATCCCGCGACCGAGCGCGTCGTGGGGGTTGGAATCGTCGGCGTCGGCGCCGGGGACCTAATTTCCGAAGGCGTGCTGGCCATCGAGATGGCGGCCGTGGCCAAAGATGTCGCGCTCACCATCCACCCCCATCCCACGCTTTCCGAAACCATCATGGAATCGGCGGAAGTGTTCTTTGGAACCGCCACCGATATCTATCGACCGAAGCCGCGCTGAGTCGCGCCCGGGTTTTCTAGCGCCTCGTCCTAGCGATGCCGGCTTGCAGGCGGCCGTACCCGCAGAGCGTTCCCGGTTCGGCTCTTGCCCTCGAGGCGTATGATGCTTCTCGCCGCAACTTCCATTCACCGCAACTTCAAATTCACAAGGAGAGCAGAATGAGACGAATCTATGGGCTAGCGATTTTCGCGCTGTTGCTGACCCCGGCGTTGTTCGCGCAGGAGCACTACAGCGAGGGTCCGGTTTGGCGAGTCTCCACGGTTCGCGTGAAGCCCACGCGCATGGACGAATATCTGGCCACTCTGCAACAGTCCAGCAAGCCGTTTCTCGAGGAAGAGAAGCGTCAGGGCGTCATTGTCGACTACAAGTTCTTTATTAAGGAAACCAAGCACGATCCCCAGGACTGGGACGTCTGCTTGGCCATCGAATACAAAAATCATGCTGCCCTGGACGGCCTGGATGCCAAGTTCGAATCCATTCGAGACAAGGTGCTCGGTGGCAAGCAGCCGGCACAACAGCTGGCGGAAAAGCGCGAGGAAATCCGCGAAACCGTCAGTTCGGATCTGCTGCAGGAAATCTTCCTCAAGTAGCCCCCCCCCGAGATGGCGCGTGGGCCGGGTCCCAAAACCGGCCTGCGCGCAGCACTCTGCAGCTCACCTCCCGTTTTGCGACGGCAAGCGGCTGGCCCACCATTGCAACAGCTTGTGGGTTGGCCAGTAGACGGCGAGCGGCACCACCACCAGATAGGCCATCAGATAGACCAGTCCGGGCACGGTGTGCTGTTGGCGCAAGAACAAGCCGCGCGCCCAGTTCACATCGAACTGCGGCCGCCAGAAATAGTTGAGCGGGACCACCACCCAGGTCAGCAGAGTTTGGTATTTCCATCCGCGCCCGTCGTAGCCGAGCTGCCGAATGGCCCACAGCAACAGGACCGGCATGGCCACATGAAACAGGCTCAGGCCCCGGACAAACAAAGACAGGTTCGGATCAAACAGGTATTCGGTGCCCCCAATCAGGTGTCGGCCGGTCGCGAGCGCTCCCGCCAGATCGATGATGAAGAGGGTCTGAAACAGCAGCAATCCGGCGGCTTGCCAGGAAAATAGCAAACGACTCTCCAGCCAGAGCCCAGCCAGTACGAACAGATTTCCCAGATCGCAAAAGTAAAGAAAGTTCTGGGTTCCATACTGCTTCCAGTAAACCGGCACCCACACCGCGACCCACACGCTCCACGCGACCTTCATCCAAAGCGGCAGGCGCATGGCGGTCATTGTACCCGCGCGCTCTGCCACCTCCGATTTGGCTCTCCGGCAGGCCCTGGATCGCCAAAATAGTACCTCAGTAACTTGCTGGAGCGGATGGGTTTACCTACGATGGCCGAGTATGAGCTATCGAGCGCTGCTGTTTTGTGCGGACGAGAAAACCGCTCCCGTGGTGGCCAGAATCCTCAGCGAATTGGAGTTTGCGGTGGAATCTTGCCGCGAACCCTTCGCCGCAGTCAAACTGCTGGCCGCGGACCACTTTGACGCTCTGGTCGTCGATTGCGATGACGAGCAGAACGCCGCCCTGCTTCTCAAAAGCGCACGCAATTCCGGACTGAATCACAGTTCGCTGGCGGTCGCGCTGGTCGAAGGTCAGGCAGGAATCGCGCGGGCATTCCGCCTGGGAGCCAACCTGGTTCTGGCCAAACCGATCAACATCGAGCAGTCCAAGGGCACCTTGCGCGTGGCCCGCGGCCTGCTGCGCAAAGCGGAGGCGGCCAAACCCGCGGCCGCAGCAGCGGCATCGCCCGCGGCGATCCTGCCGCCGTCTGCCACTGCTGCCGATTCCTTGTTCGCGCCGGCTGCGGTCGAGGCCGCGTCGAATCTGACTTTGGCCTCCGTGCCCGGCAAAATGGTCGAGACCTTCTCTCCAGTCGCCAATGTCCCGGTCGCCACTGCCACGGTCAGCAATGCCCCGGTCGGCAATGCCCCGGTCGCTACCGCCCCATTGAAGCTGGAGGTCGAAGCCGACCCGGTTCCGCCGCTCGGGGCTGAAGAAGCGGCGTTGCTCGAGTCCCTGCCGGCACCGCTCGCTCCGCAGCCGGCGGTCGCTTCGGCGGGAGCGAAGGGATATGCCTGGCAGCCGGCTTCGAAGTCTCTTCCCGAGCCGGCACCGGCTCCGGCCGCGCCACCGAGCTTCCCCGTCCTAGCGAAGACGAGCGGACTCTCGCCGGCCATCGATCCGTCGCTGCCCTCGCCAGCTTCCGAGAACCGCCCGGAAGCCAGCACTCAGAAAACGGGCGGACTCGAGGCTCGCGGACTCTTCTCGGGTCAAAATGCCGCGACCGCCGCGGCGCCGGCCAAGGAAATTCCCACGCCGGTCCTCGATCTCTATGAGACCAAGCCGCTCCCGCCCCCCACTCGGGTCGCCGGGGCGCCGGCGAGCAGAAAAGATAGCAAGAAAGCTGGCGACCGCAAATCCGCCGCCCGATCCCCCAAGTCCTCGGCCCGATCGAGGGCTGGCTCCGCCTCCAACGCATTTTCGCCGGACGAAGAAGAGGCCGCACCCGCGCCCGAAGAAAGCAACACGAAAAACCTCATTATCGCCGCGGTGCTGGTGCTCGGCTTGGCGGCCTCCGGCTACTATGCCTGGCCCCGGCTGCAGCCGGCTCTCGAGAGCCTGCCCATCGTGCAGAAATATTTCGGCGCGCCGCAGTCCGAAGTTTCGCCTCCGCTTTCGCCTGCCGTTCCCGCTGCCGCCCCGGCTCCGGCTTCTGCCGCGCCGTCCGCCGCCGGCCCAGGGCAACCATCCTCGGCCCCTGCCAGCGGCCCAACCGAGCCCCAGGCCAGACCGGAAGAAAGCGGCCGGGCGGGCGGATCGGTAGAACCAGATCCGGCAGCATCCGCTGCAGCCAGCTCATCGGCGTCAGCCGCCGCGGCAGTGCCCGGACCGCGGGTAGCGATCACGCACCCCGCAGCGGGGAGAGCTTCGAAACCGCTCGTCGTGAAAGATGACCGCAATCAGAGCTCGGCTCTTAAGAAGGGAGCTGCGCAGCCGGCGGCTCCGGCGCCGCTCGAGATCGCCTCGAGTTCAGGGGACCAGGCCATCGCCGGTATCGTCGGCACGATGGCTGGCGCCCATCCTGTTCTGAAACCCATCAACGTGTCGCAGGGCGTCTCGAATGGCCTGCTGGTCAAGCAGGTCCCACCGCTCTACCCGACGCTCGCCCTTCAGATGAGAGTTGCCGGCTCGGTCGAACTCGAGGCCAATATCAGCAAGGATGGCAGCACGGCGAACGTTCAGGTGCTCAAGGGCGATCCCCTGCTGCGGCAAGCAGCGGTGAATGCGGTTCGCCAGTGGAAATACAAACCCTATCGTCTCGACGGCCAACCGGTTGAGATTGTGACCCAGGTCACGGTCAACTTCGTCCTTCCGCAATAGTCCCCAGGAAAGTTTTTCAGGCGCCGGGAGCCAGTCCATGCTGAGGCGGTTTGTGGTCTGGCCGGGCCGGCGGCTCGAGCCCGGCGCCCGCGAGGCGGCCCTCTCGTCTACGTTATAATCAAGAGATGTCTACTCACAGAAAATCTTCCCTGTGAGCCGACCGAACCCGCCCATGGACTTCAAACTCACGAGCGACTACCACCCGCGGGGCGATCAGGGTACGGCGATCGAATCCCTCACCCGGGGCTTATTGGACGGCGAACAGCACCAGGTGCTGCTCGGCGTGACGGGATCGGGCAAGACCTACACCATGGCCAAGGTCATCGAGCGGTTAAGCCGCCCGGCGCTGGTCATGGCTCATAACAAGACCCTGGCGGCACAGCTCTATCATGAATTCAAGAACTTTTTCCCCCACAACGCGGTGGAATATTTCGTCTCCTACTACGACTACTATCAGCCGGAAGCCTACGTTCCGGCCGCCGATCTCTACATTGAAAAAGAAGCCACCATCAACGATGAGCTCGACAAACTGCGGCTCTCCGCCACGCGCTCGCTGTTTGAGCGGCGGGACTGCCTGATCGTCGCCTCGGTGAGCTGTATCTACGGATTGGGCTCCCCCGAGGCCTATTACGGCATGATGCTGTTCCTCGAGAAGGGTCAGAAAATCAAGCGCGAGGACATCACCCGCAAGCTGGTGGATATTCTCTACGAACGCACCGACGGAGACTTCCGCCGCGGCTCCTTCCGGGTGCGGGGCGATGTGATCGAGATTTACCCCACCTACGACGATATGGCGTATCGCGTCGAGCTATGGGGCGACGAAGTCGAAGCGCTCTCGCAGATCGATCCGCTGTTTGGCACGGTAAAACAGAAATACCTCCGCCTGCCGATCTATCCGAAGACGCACTACGTGATGAAAGAAGAGACCCGCGCGCAGGCGGTCAAGACCATCAGGGAAGAACTGGGCTGGTGGGAAGCGGAACTGGAGAAGCAAGGACGCCTGGTGGAAGCCCAGCGGGTGCATCAGCGCACCATGTTTGATCTGGAAATGATCAAATCCATGGGATTTTGCCACGGCATCGAAAATTACTCGCGCCACTTCACCGGACGTTTGCCGGGCGAACCGCCGCCCACGCTGCTCGACTATTTTGCGCGCGACTATCTGATGTTCATCGACGAATCGCACCAGACGGTGCCGCAACTGCACGGCATGTACCACGGGGACCGCTCGCGCAAGGAAACGCTCGTGGAGTACGGGTTTCGTCTGCCCTCGGCGCTCGACAACCGGCCGCTGACGTTTGAGGAATTCGAGCACCGCATGAACCAGATGGTCTACGTCTCAGCCACCCCCGGGCCCTACGAGCTGACCAAGTCGGCAGGCGTGGTCGTCGAGCAGATCATTCGGCCGACGGGCTTAGTCGATCCCCCCGTCGAAGTGCGGCCGGTCAAAGGACAGATCGACGATTTGCTGCATGAAATCCGCGAACGCGTGGCTCGCGGCGAGCGCGTGTTGGTCACCACGCTGACCAAACGCATGGCGGAAGATCTGGCCGAGTATTACGCCGAGGTGGGCGTGAAGTGCCGCTATATGCACTCCGAGATCGAGACCCTGGAGCGGGTGAAGATTCTCCGCGACTTGCGCAAAGGCGAATTCGATGTGCTGATCGGCATCAATCTGTTGCGCGAGGGATTGGACCTGCCGGAAGTCTCCCTGGTGGCGATTCTCGATGCCGACAAAGAGGGTTTCCTGCGCTCGGCCGGATCGCTGATCCAGACCATTGGCCGCTGCGCCCGCAACCTGAATGGCAGGGCGATTCTTTATGCCGACCGTCGGACCGACTCGATGAATAAAGCCATGGGCGAGACCGACCGCCGGCGCGCCATTCAGGAAGCCTACAACCAGGCGAACGGCATCACGCCGGAGTCGATCGTGCGGCCGCTCGAGATGTCGCTCGCGGGCATTGTTGCCGCCGACTACGCGGACCTGACCGGGGAAGCGGAAGGCATTCCGGAATTCAAGTCCCAGGAGGAACTGGACGCCTATGTCGTCAAACTGGAGAGCGACATGCGGGAGGCCGCCAAGCGGTTTGAGTTTGAGAAGGCGGCGAAACTCAGGGACACGATCAAAGAGCTCAGAACGAAGGAGTTCTTGTTCGCCTAAGCCCGGTTCCCGCGGCGCCCGAGCGGGCGCGCGCACAACCCAGCAGAAAAACCCGCCCGCTAGGAACTCGCTCCCGCACTCTGCGATTTAGCCCGGGTCTCGCCGGCCGCCTGTCGTTCCACCACTTTGAGCTCTTTCTCGAGCGAGGAGAAGCGCTGCATCACCTCGTGCATGCGCAGGGACATGTTGCGGATGGTCTCGATCTGCGAGCGTGCGGCGGCAGAAAGCTGCCCGGGGTCGAGCAGGAGCAGCTCGGAATTGCCCAGCACCGATGTGAGCGCGTTGTTGAGGCCGTGGCGCATTTCGAGCATGTAGGTGCCCAAGGTGGCCTGATGCTGCAGGTGGGCGCCAGCCCGCTCGGCGCGTTTCAGACGATCCATCATCTCGGAGCGCCGCAGGCTTTCGGTCACGATCAACACCAGCGAATCCAGCCAACCCTCGTGCCGGCGCAGCACCATGACGCGGGGATGCGCTTCCCGCACATCGCGCGCGGTGCGGCTGTCTTCCGAGACCAGCAGGACCGGCTGCCCGGCGGGTTCGAGGGCGCGGAGCGCGGCTGCGAGGCCGCCCGCGCGCACCGCCCCCACAATGGCGACGGCGAAAGTGTCGGGGTCCATGCCCTGGCACAGATCCCCTTTCATCAGGGTGAAGGCCGGGGTGTTGCGCTCGGACTGCCAGCGGCCGGTAATGGCTCCGGAGAATTCCGGGTCGTCGGAAATGATCAATACCGTAGACTGGTCCAAGTTCCCTATCTCCGTTTTCATCGGGGTCGCGGCCTAGGCCTGGTCGTCATCCTCAAGATTCAGGTCATCGCCCACAGGAGAATCGCTCGCGTCGGCGCCGGCCGCCGCGGCCTTGGCCTGCGCCGGAGAAGGCGCCGTGGTGCCGGACTCTTCCTCGGCGCCCGGCAGGAGCGCGGCCTCCACCACTCGGCGTAGATCGACCAGCAGGCGGAGGGGTTGGCCGAAAGCGTACTCCGCTTGAAACATGATCTTCCACGACTGGCAGATCATGCGCAACCGGTCGACCGGTTCATTGGCCGAGAAGTCTGCCTTGCGGCAATCGAGCGTGGTGACACCCCGCAGATCGAGGTCCCGCAGGCCATCGAGGATGGCATTGAGGTCCTCGTGCATCAGGCGGAAGAAAGCGCGCCGCATCAGGAAGTTGAAGCGGGTGAATGCCCCGAGCGTGGCGGGCGCAAAGTAGCCGTCTCCCGAGGCCGCCTTCAGCTTGCGGCCGGCCTCGAGGATGCCGCTGCTGAATACTTCTTCGAGACTTGCACAAGCGTTCGCGGAGCGGACCAGGTCCTCGAGCGGTTCCAGGCTCGTCGCCGCCACCCCGTCGGAGGGGCCGAGCACCGGCTCGAGGATGCCAGAGACAAGCTCCGGGGTTACGGCTTGATCTTCGAGCGGAGAGGGGGCGCAAACGGAAAACAGCTGAACCGCCAGAAAATCAATCTTGTCGCGGTCGGAATCATCGTGCGCCGGCTTGCGCAAGTGGTGGAGGAGGGCGACGCGCAGCACTTTTTCGTCGGCCAGACGGCTGGTCTGCAGAAACTGGCGCATTTGATGCACGGGAATGCGCCGGTCGGCGTCGCGCAGCCAGATGCCGGCCACCTCGATCGAGTCGGGCTGAGGATCGTCGCCGCCCACTTCGAACTCGGTCGAGGGCTGAAGATCGATGGTGAACTCGCGGGCGAGCGTGGTATAGAGCGAATACAGCAGCTGCGCCGAACTCCATTCGGCGGTCAGGTCCCTCGTCGAAGGCAGAGTCATGGTTTTATGATCCAGTTGGTGACCGGGCGAAGAAAGCGGGCAGCCACCGCCGTGCGTCCAGAGTTGTATTGCACCGCCACCACGCAGGCTTCCGCATCGAGGGTGCCATCGGAATTGCGCAAGCGCAGGGTATCGGCAAATTCCAGAGGCAGCTTGGAAGCGAACAGAACCTCGTGGGGCGTGCCAAACTCGATCACGGTGCTTTCACTGAAAGCACTGCCTTCTCCCGCCACCCGGGTCAATTGCACTGGGATTCTCACCGGAGTCGCCTCGGGAAAGAACTTGGCCAGCTTGGCCGTTGTGCTTTCTGGGGAGGAGCGTGCGCGAGCGGCACCCTGTCTGAGCACGGCATACCTCGATTTTCGAAAAAATTCAACGCAGCCTGGGGTCCCCGAAAGTCCGCCGGTTAGCGTGACTTGGGGAGCCAGCCCAGACCGCATCGCTCGGTAACAGTGCACGGGAACCGCCAAAGTGACCCCCCGGTGACCAGCCATCTATGCTATTGACTGGTCGAGGATTAATAACTCTGGAGCCGCAGGAGACCGGGGGCGGAGGAGTCTCGTGTCTCATAATGAAACACCGTCTCAGGAGATAGCGAATCAAACCCCTCTGAATTGTCCACTTCGCCCCGGTCCAGATCGGAATGCGGCCACCCGGTCGCGACCGCGGACCGTACCCGCCTACTGCAGCGCTTGGCTGGCGGTCGGCAGCCCCTGACGGATTCCGATGTTGTAGCGCTTTAGTTTGCGATAGAGGGTGGCGCGGCTAATACCGAGCATTTTGCCGGCTCGGGCCTTGTCGCCCTGTACCTGTTCAAAAACTCGCTGGATGGTGGTGCGTTCGATATCTTCGAGATCAGTCGAGGTCAGCGCAGGCGAAGAGGAGCTGGCCTCGGGATAGAGGAGCGGGGAGGCGGAAGCAATGCCGGGCGGCAAGTCGTTGACGTCAATGATCCGCCGGTCTCCGAGGGCGACCGCCCGTTCGATCGAATTCTCCAGCTCGCGCACATTTCCCGGCCAGTCATACTGCAGCAAGCACTTCATGGCAGCGTGGGTGATCTGGATCGAGTCTCCCGGAGCGTAGCGTTCGAGAAACCATTGGGTGAGCATGGGGATATCGGAGCGGCGCTCGCGCAAAGTCGGCACATACACCGTGACCACATTCAGCCGGAAGTAGAGGTCCTTGCGGAAGGTACCTTTCCGGTACTCGACCTCGAGTTCTCGGTTGGTGGCGGCAATCACCCGGACGTCGACCTTCACTTTCTGGTTGCTGCCGACCGGGCGAACTTCTTTTTCCTGCAGCACGCGCAGCAATTTGGCCTGCATCTCGAGCGGCAACTCGCCAATCTCGTCGAGAAAAATGGTGCCCCCGCTGGCCGATTGGAACAAGCCGGTCTTGGCGCGCAGGGCCCCGGTAAAAGCGCCCTTCTCGTAGCCAAAAAGCTCACTCTCGATGAGCGTCGGGACGAGCGATCCGCAATCGACGGCCACGAAAGGTCGGTTCGCGAAGGGTCCCCGGAAATGGATGGCGCGGGCCACGAGCTCCTTCCCCGTGCCGCTTTCGCCGGTGATCAGCACCGGCGTGCGCGTGTCCTTCAGGCGCGAGATCATGCGCAGCACGTCTTGGATTTTGGCCGATGCGCCGATGATGCCGTGCAGGCCGGTTTCTGTGTCCACGCGCTCCCGCAGAAACTGATTCTCCTCCACCAGGCGGATTTTCTCCGCCATGCGGCGCAGAAACAGGCGTAACTCTTCGAGCGGGGAGAAGGGCTTGCTGATGTAGTCATAGGCCCCCAACTTCATCGCCTGCACCGCGGTCTCGACCGACCCGTGGCCGGTCATCACCGCCACCTCGGTGCGGGGCAACAGTTTCTTCACCTTTTCGAGAAACTCGAGGCCTGACATGCTGGGCATCACCATATCGGTGAGGATCATGTGTGCGGACTGTTCCTCGAGCAGAGCGAGCGCCGACTCGGCGCTGTCGGCTTCTAGACAGGCAAACCCCAAGGCTTCGCCCACGGTCACGCAGAGTTTGCGGATGCTCTGTTCGTCATCCACAATGAGAAGGCGGATTCGAAGGTCTTCGCTCACAGTGCTTTCCCCATAGTCTTCTCGACCACTGAAATAAACTGCTTCACCCGGAATGGCTTCTCCACGCACGGCGCACCGGTTTTCTCCAAGGTGGCCACGGTTTCCTCGTTGGCGATATCCCCGGTGATAAAAACCAACCGCGGAGCCAGTTGCGGGCGGTGCTCCGCGATCCAGGCGTAGACATCGCCGCCGTCCACCCCGCCCGGCGTACGCATGTCGGAGACCACCCCTTGAAACTCCCCGCGCTCGAGCAGACCCAGGGCATCGACCCCGGATTCGGTGCACACCACGGAATAGCCGCTGCGTTCGAGAACCGCGCGCACGTAGGCCATCACCGCCGGCTCATCCTCGATGAGCAGGACCGGCGGACCGGCGGGTTTGGTGGCCGGCTGGTTCATCGCTGGATAACCCCGGCGGCGGCCCCGACCGAGGCCGAATCTGCGGTGGCGGGAAAGCGCACGACGAAGGTCGCCCCTTCGGCGTCCGCATTGTTGTGGCACACAATCTCGCCCCCGTGCTCGTGCACGATGCCGTAGCAAATGCTCAAACCGAGCCCGGTTCCTTTGCCCACCTCCTTGGTGGTGAAGAATGGGTCGAAAATGCGGTCGGGCTGGGAGATACCGTGCCCGTTGTCGCGGAACGAAACTTCCACCAAGCCGTCCCGGCTGGCGGTTTTGATCTCGATGCGGGCCGGGCGCCCGGTCTCGCGCACCGCGTCGTAGGCATTGTTGACGATGTTCAAGAACACCTGCTGCAGCTGGTGCGAGTCTCCGATGACCGACGGCAGCTCCTGGTCCAGTTCCTCAACCACCTCGACTCCGTGGCTCTGGAAGTCGTAGGCGCGCAGTTGCAGCGTCCGGCGCAGGATGGAATTCAGCTCCACCGGCTTGCGCTGCGGCGGCATCTGGCGGGCGAAGCTCAGCAGGTTCTGCACAATCTGCTTGGTCCGCTGCGCCTCTTGCAGAATCACCCGCAAGTCCTTGCGCGCACTCTCTGGAATATCCTCATTCTCCATCAGCAAGTCCGCAAAACCCAGAATGGCGGTGAGCGGATTGTTGACTTCGTGGGCCACCCCGGAGACCAACTGCCCGACCGCCGCCATCTTTTCGGCGTGCATCAACTTGGCCTGCAGCGTGGCCGCGTCGGTAATGTCGCTCATCACCACCACGATGCTGGTGACGGTCCCCTGCTCGTCCCGCATGGGGCTCAGATTGACCGAGAACTGGCCCACGCGGCCGTCGCCGCGCAGGATTTGCAAGTCGAGATTGTCCACCTGCTGGCCGCCCAGGATGGCGGTGAAGGCCTCTTTGAAAGCCTGCCGCCGGACCGCAGCCACGAGAGTCTCCAGCCGCGCCCCGAGCACTTGCCCCTGCTCGTATCCCATGTCCTGCCAGCGGCGGTTGGCGTAGCTCACCAGTCCCGCGGTATCGGTCACCAGGATCAGACTTTGCGTGTTATTGAGGATCTTGCCGGAGAAGTCCCGCTCCCGCTGCAGCTCCGCCTGGTAGGCCTTGAGATCGCTGATATCGAGCATGAGGCCGCGATATTGGGTGACCCTTTGCTGGGTGTCGCGAACCGCAAAGGCGTTGATCAAAACGTGCACCGTAGATCCGTCCTTGCGGTGCAGCGCCTCCTCGTGATTGCGCACCACGCCGTGGGATTGCATGGGCGCGGTGAATTCCTGGTAGCGTTCCGCGGAGCTGAAGACCTGGGTGCGAATGTCCACTTGCAGCGCTTCTTCCCGCGTGCTGTAGCCGAGCATGCGAACCAGGGCATCGTTGACTTCAATGAAAACGCCCTCGGGAGTGGAGAAAAACAGGCCCTCCTGAATGTTGCCGAACAGCTCGCGATAACGGCGCTCCGCTTCCCGGCGGTCGGTGATGTCCTTGAGCACATGGATGGTTTGCAAGCCCTCGCTGCTGGCGCCATGCACGCGAGAGGTGGAGACCAGATAGGTGCTGCCGAGAACGGGATGGACGTATTCGTCGGCATGGTCGCCCGCTCCGCGGCAGAAAGGACAGGCCCGGAGCGGCGCGGTGTCGTCCATGGCCAGCAAGGCGCACATATTGACGCCGATCAGTTCCGCCGGCGGCACACCGATGAAGTCGGCGAGCGAACGGTTCACCCGCATGATGTTGTCCGCCCCGTCGTGCACCACAATGAAATCGCTGATGGCATCGAAGATTTCCACCCAGTGTCGGTTGGCGCGATCCATGCGGGTGAACAGGCGGGCATTCTCGAGAGCGACCGAGGCGGGACTGGCGATGGCCTGCAGAAGTTGCTCATCTTCCCGCGACATCGCCTGGCCGCGATTGGCCAGGCACAACACCCCGACCAGGTCGCCCGAGGCCTCGAGCAGGCGCACCAGGATGCAGTCGCTCCAGCCGAGAGCCGACGCCAGATCGGGCCCCAACAACTCGGCGGCGGGCGCAGACACGATACTCTGGGGGTGGCGCGAGAGCGCTTCCGTCAAGCCGTGGCTGACACGGCGTAGCTGCGCGCTGTCCCGGCTGATGGCCCCGGGGCCGCTCTGCAGCACGACGGTTTCGAGACCTGATTCCTGGCGGACCGCGAGCGCCGCCGCGCCGGCGTCCATCATGGCGGCGGCCCGGCTGACAAAACCTTGGGCAAATTCGGGAAGCCGGAGCAGCGAGTTCAGCTCGAGCGCCAGTCCCATCAGAGACTCGGCCCGCTGGCGGTGTTGCTCGGAAAGATGCAGATTGCGAGTCACTTCGAGAGCCACGGCTACCTGCGCCGCCAATACCTTGGCCCGGCGGATGTCCTCCTGCGAGATGCCCGCGCCGTCCAGCCGGTCGAGCACTCCGAACATCCCCAGCACCCGGCCATCGCTGCCGAGCAAGGGCACCGTGAGTACTTGCTTCAGGTTGTATTGGGTCAGGGTTTCGGGCCGAATGCCGGGCACCTTGCTGGCTTCGTCGGACCAGAATACTTCCCGGTCGAGCAGCGCCTGAATCACCGGCCCTTCGGGCAGCACCAGATCGACCGACCGCGTTCTTCCGCCGTCCACGCCCCAGCGCACCCGAAAGGCGCCCTCTTCGAGAAGCCCCAGAAAGGCGCGGCCAAAGCCCAGAAAATCGACAGCCCGCAGCGCGAACTGCTGCATGAACTGGTCGAGGTCCCCGATCGAGCCCAGCTCCGAGGCTATGTCCAGAAGCTGGTGCAGCTCATGGGCCTGCGCCCGGGCCGTGGCGTAGAGCTCGACGTTGGCCAGGGCGACGGCGCCAAAGCCAGCCACCGCCGATATCAGCGATTTCTCTTCCGCGGTGAAGGCACTGTCGGGGCGGGGGTAAACCAAGATCGCCCCCCGGGTGCGGGCGGTGAAAAGGGGGATGGCAATCACCGTGCCCGCCGGTATCAGCTGGCCAAAGGAATGGCGGGACGGGTCAAAGGGCACGCTGACGGCTTCGCCCGCGGCGACCGCACGGGCGGCCAGATCGGCGGCAAATTGCAATCCCTTGCGATCATGGCCGGCCCGAGCCGCGGCCTCGGCCTGGGCCGATGCTGCCGCCACCGAGCTCAGGCCGAAACTGGCCCCCTGATGAAGCAGGCCGCAGACCAAAGGGGTCCGGAGCAAGACTCGCAAGCGGTCGGCCACCGCGCTCAGGACGGCGGCGACGTCCGGCACCGAATGCAGGGCTTGCGCAACTTCGGCCAGAATTTCGGCCCGGCGATGCTCCTCGCGGGAGCCCCGCAGCAGACGAACCGCCTCGAGCAAGCTGCCCAATTGGGTGGCCAGGATCGTGGCCTTGGCGGCTAAGTCGTCATTGAAGAAATCGGGGTTCGAGGCATGCAGAAAAACCGCGGCGCCGATGACCTCGTTGGAAACCAGCAGGGGCGCAGCCAGAGCGGCCTTGACGTCGAATGTCGAACTCAGCACGGAACGGCCCGGATCGAGCCGGTTGGCATAGGTCGTCTGGCGGGTGCGAATGACTTCGCCCCCAATCGAGGCCTGATCGGTCCCCAATCGCAAGCCGCGAAAGCGCTCGGCCAGCAGGCCATTGGCTTCTAGCCCCACCAGCTGGTCGGGGGCCTCGAACTGCCAAAAATAAACTCCGTCGACTGCGAAAAACTCCCGGGAACTCCTGCAGAACATACGGATCAGGGACGGCTCATCCAGTCCCTGAACGGCGACCGAAGAAAACTGCAGCAGAAGATCCTGAAAGGCTCCGTCCGAATGGGGAATGGCTGCTTCCCGCGCCGGAGTTTCGTCACTTGGCATAGTCAGAGATCGGCCACCTTAGGAGTTCAAGGAACCACAAGTAATTGAAACTAGACCTTAATCTCAATTTGAGTCAAGGGAATAACTGGTTGGGGTGTCGAGTTATAAAAGCCCTCCTCATGGCACTTATCGACCGCTTGAGTCTCAAACTGAGAGCCGACCGTGCGCCTGAGACGATCATAATCCGCCAGAGGAGTTCAGTGTAGTAAGCAATAGCATGGAAAGCTATTCATAATAAATGCCTTAAAGCGGAGTCACCATAGTTTCGACCAGCCATCTCGGGCTGGCAAGGGCATTGCACTTGCAGTGATCGAGCAGGTCTCCTGTTACCGGCTCTTCTGCGCCCGCACGGCAGGACGGCGCCCCAGAGAGCCCGGGAGACGCGAACCAACGCAGCTCGGGGAGGCAACCTAACGATGACGATCAGCAGGAAATTGTATCTGAACTTCGGAGCCATCCTGGCGATGGTCATCGTGTTGTTTCTGGTCAATATCATCGCCGTGCAACGGGAGCACAGCGCGAAAACGGCGGCCTCGAACGCATTGGATCTGGCCGAAGCGACCGATCGGGTCCGCTTCCAAATGATGCAGAACCGGCTCAATCTGACGAACT
This sequence comes from uncultured Acidobacteriaceae bacterium, assembly GCA_963770245.1. Taxonomy (GTDB): domain Bacteria; phylum Acidobacteriota; class Terriglobia; order Terriglobales; family Acidobacteriaceae; genus PALSA-270. The sequence goes on from CAVYOX010000002.1 coordinate 83,378, forward strand.
ACCTGCTGAGCGGCGACACCCGCGAGGTGGATGCCATGAGGGAGGGCGGGCGCGCGCTCAGCGAAAAGCTTTCCGCCACCGAGGCGATCGCCAACTCGGACCAGCAGCGGGCGGCCTTGACCCGGGTGCAGCAGTCCGAGCAGAACTGGCTCAGCGAATTCGCCGACCCCCTGGTTTCGAAACGTAAGGATGTAGACGCGGGCAACGCAACCGTGGCCGAGCTGCAGATTTTTTATCTACAAAAAGACGCCTCCAGTTGGATGAAGAATGCCAGCGACTACCTGGATCAAGCCGACCAGGAAAACAAAAAGGTGCTCGAGGTCCGGCGCAAGTCGGATGAAACCGCCGGCACCGCCACCGTCACACTCGCCCTGCTCAGCACCTTGGCCGCGCTGGCGCTCGGTGTGATCATCGCATTCACCAGCGCCAAATCGATCACCGAGCCGCTCCTGAACCTGATGGGGGTCGCCAAGCAAATCGGCGAAGCCGGCGACCTCGATCACGAAATTGATATCCAGCGCAACGACGAGATTGGCGGGCTGGCCCGGACCTTCACCGGCATGGTCAATTATCTGAAAGAGATGGCTTCGGTGTCGGAAGCCATCGCCGGCGGGAACCTGGGAGTCGAGGTCAAAGCCCGGTCCAAAAACGACACTCTCGGCAATGCCTTCGCCCGCATGACGGCCGGATTGCGAAGCCTGGTGCGCGACGGGCGTGACGCAGCCACACAAGTCGCCAGCGCGTCGAACCAAGTGGCGGGAGCTTCCGACGAGTCGGCCAAGGTCAGCCTGCAAACCTCTTCCGCCATCGATGAAGTCACCAGCACCATGCACGAAATGAGCATCAACGTGCAGAACATGGTGAAGAGCACGCAAGTGCAGGCTTCGAGCGTCAGCGAGACTTCGGCTTCGATTGATGAAATGGTCGCTTCGATTCAACGCGTCGCCGACACCGCCAAGGTGCTGCTCGATATCTCCAACCGTTCGCGGGACGAAGTGCAGAGCGGCATCACCACCATGGAGAAGGCCACCGACGGGTTGAACAAGATCAACAACACCATCCGCTCCTCCGGACAGATCATCGACGCTCTCGGCCAGCGGGCCGACGACATCGGCAAGATCATCGAAGTGATCGACGATCTGGCGGAGCAGACCAACCTGCTGGCGCTGAACGCGGCGATTGAGGCGGCGCGAGCCGGCGAGCACGGTCTGGGGTTTGCGGTGGTGGCGGATGAAGTCCGTAAGCTGGCAGAAAAGTCCGCGCAGTCCACCAAGGAAATCTCCGAACTGATCCAAAGCATTCAGAAGGAGGCGCGCAAGGCCGTCGCCAACATGGATCAGAGCACCACCATTGTGAACGAAGGCCTGGGGCTCGGAGAGGAGTTGAACGGCGCGCTGGGGAGAATTTCGAACGTGGTCACCGAGGTCTACAAGTTTGCCGAGGAGATCGGCGCGGCCACCAACGAGCAATCGCATGGCTCCTCTCTGATTGCCCGGGCCACCACGCGGCTGAACGAGATTACGCATGAGACCAATTCTGCAGTCGAAGAACAGGCTTCGGGAGCTCAAGCCGTGGTCCGCGCCATGGAACGCATGCGCGAATTGGTGCAACAGACCACATCCAGTTCCACCGAACTGGCAGCTTCGGCGGAACAGCTCTCGAGAATGTCACGCGATCTGCTCGAGTCGATGGGCCGCTTCGAACTGGAGCAAAACGTGCACGGAATTTCCCGCCACGAGGAACCGGCCGGCGGCCGAGCGCACGTCCGGCACGCGACCGCGGGGGCTCGTGGCTGAAACCCGTCAATCCGGCATGAATCGCGAACTGCACATCGTGGGGTTCCAGATTGGGCGTGAAACCTATGGCGTTCCCATCACGTCCCTGCACGAGATCGTACGCGTGCCCGAGATCACGGCCGTGCCCGATGCACCCGATTACATGGAAGGCGTCATCAATCTGCGCGGCAAAATCGTCTCGGTCATCGATTTGCGGAAGCGGCTGGGAGCCAAGGAAGTGGTATCCAGCCGGCGCAACCGGATTCTGGTGGTCGAGCACAACGGACGGCTCTGCGGCCTGATGGTGGACTCGGCGTCAGAAGTGTTGAAGGTGCCAACCAGCGATATCGAACCGTCCTCGGCGGTATTTCAGGATGGCGGACTGAACTGCGTCACCGGACTCGGTAAATACCGCGGACGCCTGATCGTGCTCCTGGACATGGCCAGGCTGCTCGAATACAGCGGGCTCCGGCGGACAAGCGAGGGCGGCGAGAATACGGCAGCGCGCCCAGCCACCGCGGGAGAAGCGCACGGCGCAGCGGGCGCCGGGAGATAGACGGCTTACAGCAGACGATCGTGAAAGAGAACTCATGAGTACACCCAGCTTAGCAGTGCAGCTCACTACTCCCGAACTGAAGCTCTTGCAAGCTCTGATCTACCAAGAGTGCGGCATGTTTTTCGACGAACGCCGCATGCACTTCCTGCAGAATCGCTTGCTGGGGCGTCTGAAGGAATGCCGTCTGGATTCCTTCTACAGCTACTACCGCCTGCTCATCAGCCCCGACGGCAAACAGGAGATGTCGCGACTGCTCGAAGACCTCACGGTCAACGAGACCAGTTTCTTCCGCAGCAAACCCCAACTGGACCTATTCCACAAATATCTTCTCGACGACATGCTGCAGGGCAAGCAGGCGAAGGGCGACTATTCCTTGCGTTTCTGGAGCGCCGGTTGTTCCACCGGACAGGAGCCTTACACGCTCGCCATGCTGGTGGCCGATGGGCTGGCCTACTATTGCCTGCGCAATCCTGCGGCCTTTCCCGGCGCCTATCCGAAACCCCTCGTTCCTCCACCCTGGAAAGTGGAAATTCTGGCCAGCGACATCAACTACTCGGTGTTGCGCGCCGGGGAGGAAGGCATCTATTCGGAAAACCAAATGGCCGCGGTCGACTACAGCTACCGGCTGCGCTACTTCGACAAAGTGGGGGAGCGTTACGCGGTGAAGAAGCAAGTGAAGGAGTTGGTGCACTTCGACTTTCACAATCTGAAAACGCAATACCAGCCCCAGGGCAATGACGCGATTTTCTGCCGCAATGTGATGATGTATTTCGATCAACCGGAACAAAAGCGCTTGATCGAGAAATTCCGGCGGTGTCTTAATCCCCATGGCTATCTTTTCGTGGGACACGCCGAGAGCCTGCGCGGACTGAGCGACAAATTTGCCATGGTTCACCGCAACAGCGGTACCGGCTATCAGCGGATCGAGGAGGTCGGATGACCGAGTTCTCCGACGAACGCGGCGCGGAATTGCGGGAACTGTTCTTCGAGAGCGCGCAGGAAATACTGCAGACGCTCAACGAGGAAACGCTGATGCTCGAGAAAAAGCCCGGCGATGCCGAGACGGTGCGCACCATCCGCCGTTCGGTGCATACCCTGAAGGGAGACGCCGCGGCTTGTGGTTTCCGGGAACTGAGCGAATTGGCGCACGAACTGGAAGACGCTCTCTCTGCGGAGGGGACCGCGTCGCACACTTCGCTGGCCGAGGTGGCATTCACGGCGACCGACGTTTTCGGCGCCATGCTGGCCTCCTATCGCGGGCAGGGAAAACTGCCGCGCGAGGAGCCCCTGCGGAAAATGATTCGCGAACTGGTGGACGCCCCGAAAACCCAGGAGCCCCGCAACCAGAAAACTCCCGCGCCGGCTGCCGAACCGCAAGCCTGGACCGAGTACGAGACGCTGGCCATTCAGAACGCGCAGAGCCGGGGAAAACGGGTCTATCAAATCACCGCGCAGCTCGATCCCCTTTGCGCCATGCCGATCGCGGCCCGGCAAATGGTGCTGAACGCACTGGCCACGGTGGGCGAAGTGCTCGGAGCGTTGCCCGAATCCAACTTGCCCCAGGCCACCAAGCGCGTGCATTTGCTGCTCGCGAGCGCGCAGCCGGCGGAGCAAATTGCCGCGAAATGCCGTATTCCGACCGTGATTGCCCATGTCAGCGTGGATGAGATAAGAATTTCGACCGCGGCCAAGACCGCACCGGCCGAAGCCACACCCCAGGGACCAAGTTCTTTGCCCGTCCAGGGCACGAAATCCGAGGCCGACCTCGACGCGCCCCGGGGGGAGCCGCCCGCGGAGGAAGAAGAAATGGAGGGCCGGGTGGTGGCCAACGTCGCGGTCGCGGAAAACATTCTGCGGGTGGACGCGGAGCGCATCGACAACGTGCTCAATCTGGTGGGTGAGCTCATCATTGGCAAATCCATGCTGCAGCAGGCCCTGAACGACTTTGCCCGGCGTTATCCGAAGGAGGCCACGCGGGGCCGTTTGGCCGATGCCCTGGCGTTTCAGGCGCGGGTGTTGGGTGATCTTCAGCGCTCGGTGATGAAAGTCCGGATGGTGCCCGTCGAACAGCTGTTTCGGCGGTTTCCGCGCATGGTGCGGGACGTGGCCAAACAATGCGGCAAAGATGTCGAACTGGTGATCAGCGGGCAGGACACCGATCTCGACAAGAGCCTGCTGGACGCGATTGCCGAGCCGATCACGCACCTAGTCCGGAACGGAATCAGCCATGGCATTGAAACCGCCGAGGAGCGCGCGCGCAGCGGCAAGCCGGCGCGCGGAACCATCCGTCTGGATGCCTACCACTACGGCAATCAGGTGATTGTCGAGGTCAACGACGACGGGCGCGGCATCGACACCGCGCGCGTCATCGCCAAAGCCATCGAGAAGAAACTGATCAGCCCGGAAAAAGCGGCCGAGCTCAGCGAAAGCGACATTTTGGCGCTGGTCTTCCAGCCGGGGTTCACTACGGCCCAGGAGATTACCGAAATCTCCGGACGCGGCGTTGGCCTCGATGTGGTGCAAAGCGTGCTGCACCGGCTGAAAGGCACGGTGGAAGTCGTCACCCGCCCCGGCCTGGGCGCGACTTTTTTCCTCAAGCTGCCCCTGACGCTGGCCATCATCAAGGCCTTGTTATTCCGCGTGGAGCGCCGGCTGTATGCCATTCCCCTGAACGCGGTGGCCGAAATCTCTCGCGCCAGAGAGGCCGACGTGCATCAGGTGGACAACTGCGAGGTGCTGCAGTTGCGCGGACAGGTCTTGCCCCTGGTGCGTCTGGGAAAGCCGCACGACGATCTGTCCAAGAATTCTCTCACCAAGCTCTTCGTTCTGGTCATCACGCTCGGGGAGCGCAAACTGGGGCTGATCGTGGACGGGTTGGAAGGCGAAGAAGAATTGGTGATCAAAGCGGTGGACGACCAGACCGTGGCCACCGACTTGGTCAGCGGTGCGTCGATCCTGGGCGATGGGCGCGTGGTGCTGATTCTGAATCTTGCGGCGGTGGTCGAGCGCTCCACCAAGGCTCGCAGCAACGGCGCGGGCATGAGCGGCGGCGGACTGCTGCTCTTGCGCGCCGAACGAGAGCCACCCGCCACGGCCAGAGCGGAGGGTTCGCGATGATCGACTCCGTGCGCGTGTTGGTGGTGGACGATTCCGCGCTGATGCGCAAGCTGATTCCGCAGATTCTGCAAACCGACTCTTCGATCGAGGTGGTCGGCACCGCCATGGACGGAAACTTCGGCCTCAAGAAAATTGCCGAACTGAAACCGCAGGTGGTCACTCTCGATTTGGAAATGCCCGGCTTGGGCGGCCTGGATACGTTGAAGGAGATCATGCGCCGCCATCATGTTCCTGTCATTGTGGTCAGCTCACACAGCACCGAAGGTGCGGCGGTAACCCTCAAGGCGCTCTCGCTCGGTGCTTTTGATTTCGTGGCGAAACCGAACGATGTGGCGGCGCGCATGCCGGAGATCGCCAGAGAGCTGATTGCCAAAATCAAGGCGGCCGCCCAGTCCCGCGAAATGCCGGCGCGCCTGTTCCAGGAAAACCGGCTGCGAGTCCCCAAGGTCCAAGCCCACCATCGGCCCACCTGCATCGTGGCCATCGGGGTTTCGACCGGAGGCCCGCAGGCCTTGCAGTATTTTCTGCCCCAGCTGCCGGCTCATTTCGCGGCGGCCATTCTGGTGGTCCAGCATATGCCCGAGGGCTTTACGGAAATGTTTGCCCGGCGATTGGACGAGACCTGTGCCATTCAGGTCAAGGAAGCGCAGTCGGGCGACGTGCTGCTGGCCGGCCGGGCCTTGATTTGCCCCGGCAATCGGCACCTCAAGGTGAAGCGGCTGCCCTTGGATGACGTGGCCGTGCTGAGCGATGATCCGAAAGTCAACGGGCACCGGCCCTCGGCGGACATTCTGTTTCAAAGTGTGGCTCAGGAATTCGGCCAGAAAAGTATTGCCGTGCTGATGACCGGCATGGGCGACGATGGCGCCCGCGGAATGGGCATGGTCAAGGACGCGGGGGGCCTGACCATCGCGCAGAGCGAGGATTCCTGCGTGGTCTACGGCATGCCAAAGGCCGCCATCGAACGCGGTTTTGCGGCGCGTGTGGTGTCGCTCGACGCACTCGCCAACACTCTGTATACGCAGTGCACACAGGAGCGAAACTCCGGATCCACGTCCCCCGGCGAAGCTGGGCGGGCGGCGGGCACGGGAAGAAGTTAGGTCTTTTCTCAGACGGCTGAGTGGAGCCGCCAGAACTTGGGCTGTAAGGCAGGAGGATCCAACATGGAACAGTTTGCGCCAGTACGCCGCAGCAAGGACGGGCAACCGATCCGCTATCTGGTGGTGGACGACTCGGTTTTCGCCCGCAAGAATCTCGCCCGCATCATCGAAGCCTTCGGCGGCCAGTTGGCCGGCGAAGCGGGCGACGGCTTGACCGCCATCACGGAATACGACCGAACTCACCCGGACATTGTGCTCATGGACATCACCATGCCGCAGATGGAAGGGATTGAAGCCGCGGAGAAGATCGTGCAACAGCACCCCGAAGCCCGCATTGTCATGGTGTCCTCGGTCGGTTACCAGGAGAATATCGTGGCCGCGCTGCAGCGCGGGGCCCGCCACTTCGTACAGAAGCCCGTCAAGCCGGAAGTGCTCTATGAGGTGATCAAGTACGTCCTCGGCGAAGATGCCGTCGTGGCCCAAGCCGCGGGGGCGGGAGACTGACATGAAAATGGAGCTGATTCAGCCCTTCATCAACGCCGCCGACGCGGTGCTATCGCAGGGCTTGCGGTCCCCGATGATCATCGGGAATCTCAGCATGGAAGAGGAGGCCTACCGCCGCAAAGGCATCGCCGCGCTGATCTGGCTCACCGGCGACGTCGAAGGTCGCATCATCTTCGATCTCGACCCCGCGACCGCGGTACGCGTGGCCAGCCAGTTTGCCGGCACCGAAGTTCCGGAGTCGGACTCCCTGGTGAAGGAGACCGTCTGCGAACTGGCCAACCAGGTCATCGGCAACGCCATCACCACGCTCAACGACCAGGGCTTTCATTTCCGGGTGCACCCACCCGTGATCCACACCTCCGAGCGTGGTTCTGAGAGCAGCGAGGATACCGAAGCCATGGTGCTGTCGTTTGAAACGCAGAGTGGTACCGTGTTCATGAACATCGTGCTGCGCTATCGGCAGCGCGAAAAAGAAACGGCAGCCTCGGCCTAAGATTTTTTCCGAGCGAGCCCCGGTCAGACACCGGGGGATGCCGTTTCGACGCTCTTTCGCCCCCTCCATCCCATCCGGCTTGGCCTTTGGCCGATTCGAACCAGGTCCCGCTCGAAGCCGCGTCCGGGCGCGACCCATCCGGGATGGCAGGCGGATGCCGAAGGCAGGGTGCTCCTCCGGGGGATCATCCGCTTGGGCCGGGCAACGGGATCGAGCAGGCTAGGGCCCGGCGAGTACAAAAACGGGAGACTGGGGCGGCGGCTGTTGGGCCGCGGGAGAGGAGGGCGGGGGCAAAGCGCTGACCGGGGCGCTCAGTTCGTTCACCAGATAGTCCTCGCTACTTTGGCTCCCGGGAGAAGTATCGGGCACCGTGCTGATGACCGCCGTAGCTCCGGCATCGCAGTAGGAGAGATAGACGCGCGTGCTATCGCCTGCAGCCGCCGCGAACAGCCGAAATCGGACCAAGGAGCATTCGGCAACCGGGCCGGCGGTTGTACCGACCATGGCTACGGGGGTGTCGGGTTGGAATGTGGGCGGGACCGTAATGGGGGCGCTCGGGTTCAGGACTCCGACCGAAATGGTTTTGCTGACGCTGTTATTGGCGAGGTTGACGACGGTCGCCCGGGCCACAATGCAAGGCGGAGCTTGGGTCGGGTTGCTGCAGGTCGAAGGAGTGATCTGATAAGTGGCGACGTAGGCCCGGCTTCCGTCGGGAAGGGCCGCCACCGAGACCGGAACGCATCCCGTGGGACAGGGGGCATTGGCCGCATTCGAGGCGGCAAAACTGATGCTGGCGAGAACCGTCAACGGATCGGTGGGGCTCGATGGCTCGGTGGTTGCGTCCAAAATGGTCAGGGTTGCGGCCACAGGATTCGTGATGTAGAGGCGGTTTCCGGCAGCGTTATACAGCATGAAGTTCGCCCCCGCCCCAACCGTTGCGGTCCCGACCACCGTATCGGACGAAGTGTCGATGGCGGCCACGAGTCCGCTGCCCCGATCGAGGGCATAGACCCGGGCATTATCCGGGCGGGCTACGATCCAGGTGGGCGCATTCCAGGCCGCGCCCGCCGGCGGTGCGATTACCGGATTGACCGTGTCGTCCACCGTATTGACGCTCATGACGGAACCATTCACCGGACTCGCGCCGGTCCCGAGGTTGGCCACGTAGAGTTTCTGTCCATTGGGCATCTCCGCCAGCGCAACCGGACTCGGTCCCACGGGAATGGTATTTTCAACCGCATTGTTGGCGGTCGTAATGACGGATACGGTGTTGTTCCCCGCATTGGCCACATAAACCGCGCTGTTCTGCTGGGTTGCTACGAATACCGGGCCCGATCCCGGCGGCAGGCTCAAGGTGGCAACCGGCGAGATGCCCGAAGGATTGTAAAACGAAACCGTGTCCTCTAACTGGTTGGCGACAAAGACATCGTCTCCGTCGGGCAGCAGGACGGCATGGACCGGGTTTAGACCAACCTGAGCCGCTCCGATTTCGGAGTCTCCGGGCACGTCGATACGGGTGCTGGCTCCGCGGTTGCAGGGCTCGTCGAGGACGAGCGGGTTGCAATCCCCGTTGCTGCTGAGAGTCAGCATAAAGTGGAGGCTCGCCGGATTGGGCGGAGTCGAGTTAATGGGGACCGCAACCGGACGGAAAGTATCCCCGCAGCCGAGCTCCGCAACCGCAATCGCCAACACCGCGACGAGGAGTCGCACGCGCTCCAGAGTCATCAGCACCCCAAGCAGAAAATTCGGTCAGTCGCCATTGATTTTGAAAGACTTTCCATTCTAACGGCTGGCCGCATTCTGCGCCAGAAGCTGGCTCCGGGTCGGTCGCCGGGTCTCCGGCCAGAAAGTCCCGAGCCCGCGCGCTACTAGACTGATGCCTCGAGCAGCGAACCAGGTTGCAGAAGCAGGACGAGGCCGGCGGAAGTTTCACAACCTGGCAGACAGTAAGGATGGAGGGCTGGAGACTCGAGGACTACGAGGCTTCGATGCGGTTTCTCACCCCCGGCCGCGACGCGACTTGCCCCCCGCCGCCGCGGCGGAGGGCGCAGACTTGGCGGTGGCGACCGGCTTCTTCTTCCCCTCCATCTCCGCCAGACTCTGCTTGAGAGCTGACATCAGGTCCACGACCGGCGCCAATTTCTTCGCCGGCTCGACCTCGGCGATCTTGCCGCCCTCGAGTTTGGTTTCGATGAGTTTCTTGACGTTGTCCTGGAAAGTATCGTGGTATTTGTCGGGGTCCCAATCCGCGGCCAGGGCCTCGATCAACTGATGCGCGACTTTGACCTCGGCATCTTTCAACTCCACATCCGGAGCGCCGAATCCTTCCACCTTGCGCACTTCCTCGGCATAGTACATGGTGTGCAGCATCATGCCGCCTTCGTGGGGGCGCAGGAACACCGTGTATTCGCGGTTGTGCATGGTGAGTTTGGCGATGGCCACGTATTCGCTTTCTTCGAGCGCCTTGGTGAGCAGCGCATAGGGCCGACGGCCGGCTTCTTCCGGCAACATGTAGTAGGAAGACTCGAAGTACACGGGATCGACATCGCTTTGCTGCACGAACTCCAGAATTTCCATGGTTTTCGCGGTCTGGGGCTCGATCTTCTTTATCTCATCCGGTTCGATGACCACGTACTCATCCTTGCGATACTCGTAGCCCTTCACAATTTCGCTGCGGTCCACCACGCGATTATCGGCCGGACAGTAGTATTGTTGCTTGACCCGCTGCAGGTCGTCGCGGTGCAGCATGTTGAAGGAAATACCGGAACTGCGCGCCCCGGAAAAAAGACGCACCGGTATGGAGATCAAGCCGAAAGTGAGATACCCGGACCAAACCGAGGACGCCATAAGTTCTCCCGAACCGCAACCCTTGCGTTATGCCGCGAGAGTGAGTTTAGACTACAACCGAGGCTTTGGATGCAGGAAGTCCGACCCCTGGAACCCAAAGATCAAAGCACCAGAGGTAGGGTATCGGCGGGAACGACACTACAGGTAGTAGTATTTGTTTGGGCCCTTCCATCGAGCAGCGTGGTTCTTGAGAATGCACGGCCTGAGAATGCACGGCTTGACACAAAGTTCCGGGACCTGGATTTTTGCCGGCATTCCTCGCGGGGCGCAGCTTTGGACAGCGGCCGCGGTCACCGCGGGATTCACCGCTTTGGCTCGCTGGATGCGAGGAGTCACCCGAAGCGGCGCCGCGGCGGGAGCTCTGGTTTGTTTCTTGTTGTATGCCGGAGCCGGACCCGGCGCCTTTCTGGCTCTGGTTACGGTATTCGTTCTGGCCTGGATGAGCACGCGCTGGGGTTACAAGCAAAAACAAGCATTGGGAACCGCCGAGAAGTTAGATGGAAGGCGAGCGTCGCAAGTGCTGGCGAACTTGGGCGTGGCCGCAGGCTGCGCGGTTCTGCACGCGGCCAGCGCGCGCGCGCTTTACCTGCTGACCATGACTGCCGCTCTCTCCGAGGCCGCCGCGGATACGGTTTCCAGCGAGATGGGACAAGCCAGCAGCCAAAGCGCGCGCCTGATCACCACCTGGGAATGGGTTCCGGCGGGCACCGACGGCGGCGTCAGCGCGTCCGGCACCCTGGCCGGTATCGCCGCCGCCGTGGTGGTAAGCCTCGTGTCGGCGCTCGCCGGATTGCTGTCTTGGAAATGGCTGGGGGTTTCCGTCACCGCCGCCGCCGCCGGCATGCTGGCCGACAGCTATTTGGGGGCGTTGCTGGAACGAAGGCGGCTGCTCAATAACGATACCGTTAATTTCTTGGGTACTGTGGTGGCGGTCGGGATCGCATGGTTGCTCGTGTGAGCATTGTTCTTCTTTTTTTTCAGTTACTTCCGGTTCCCGGTTGGGCATGGACTGCCGTTCCTTGTCGGGGCTGCTTGGGCTCGAGAGAATGAAAGCGTACAGCCGTAATTCGGCAACTGCATCTAATCGATATGGCTCCGATTCGGGGCGAATCCCGGGGCGCTCGCCGGCCAGCGAAATGAGAGACGATCGCAACTAATGAAATTTCGGACTCTAGTGACCAGCCTGGCATTGATTTTGACGCTGCTCTTGTTCGCGCAGCAGCGCCAACCCCAGGCGTCACCATTCGCTGGCGTGCACGCGGTCGTGGATCTGACGCATGCTCTCAATGCCCAGGTACCGACGTTTGCGCTCTCGCCAACCCAGCTCTACCAGGCAACCACGGTCGCCACCATCGACAAGAACACCTACTTCGCCCGCAACATTTCCCTGCCGGAACACTTCGGCACCCACATTGATGCGCCGGCGCACTTCGCCCGCGGCCTGTGGACCGTCGACCAGATTCCCCCGGAGCGGTTGATTGCTCCGCTGGTGGTGCTGGATGTCAGCGCCAATGCCAAGGACCATGCCGATTACCAGGTTTCGGTCGAGGACATCGCGCGCTGGGAGCAGGCGAATGGCCAGATTCCGCCGGGGGCGGTGGTGGTGGCGCGCACGGGTTGGGACACGCGCTGGAATTCGGTCAAGGATTTCCGTAATGCCGATGCGAAGGGAGTCATGCACTTCCCCGGATATTCGCTGGAGGCGGCAAGATTCCTGGTGGAAGGCCGCGCTATTTTCGGACTCGGGATCGATACTCTGAGCATTGACTACGGCCCATCGCCGGACTTCCCCGTGCACCACTACACCCTGGCTCATAGCGTCTATCAACTCGAGAATGTTGCCAACCTGGATCGCGTTCCAGCCCATGGAGCGATTGCGGTGGTGGCTCCGATGAAGCTCGAGGGCGGCTCGGGCAGCCCGGTGAGAATCTTCGCACTGCTGCCATAACTCCCCGTCCCGCCGCGCGGCTGTTTGGCGGACGGAGAATTTCTTGCAGCGCGTCGGCCCCCGGCCTCATCTGACTCCCATCCGTGACCCCCATGGAGGACCCGAGATGAGCGATCCGCGTTACCCAATCGGAAAATTTAGCTACGATGGCCCGCCCACCGCGGAACAACGCAGCCGAATGATCGAGGACATGGAGCTGCTGCCGGCGGCACTGCGAGCCGCAGTGCGCGGTCTTTCGCCGCAACAGGTCGAAACCCCCTATCGCGAAGGCGGCTGGACGGTGCGGCAGGTTGTCCATCACGTGCCCGAGAGCCACATGAATGCCTACATCCGATTCAAGCTGGCTTTGACCGAAGAGCAGCCGACCATCAAACCCTACGCCGAGGACCTGTGGGCGAAACTGCCGGACGTCCGGTCCACTCCGCTCGAGGTTTCTCTGACACTTCTCGAATCGCTGCACGGCCGCTTCGTCCATGTGCTGCGGTCCATGCAGCCGGAGGATTGGAAGCGCAGCTTCGAGCACCCTCAGTTAGGGCCGATGCCGCTCGAGAAAAACCTAGCGCTCTATTCCTGGCATGGACGGCATCACCTGGCCCACATCACCGAACTGCGCAAGCGGATGGGCTGGTGATCGGGGCGCTAGCTACCCCGAAATGTGCAACCGCCAGAGCAGATAGCTGGCTGCTTCGCGCAACACCGCCAAGGCGCGTTCCGGCTCGCTATGCGGGCGGGAATCCGGACGAGGCGCCACATAGACCTGGACTGCTTCATTTTCGAGCAATTGCCGGATGCGGAAGACGTGATACTGGTCGCTGACGGCGAGGCAACTGCTCATGTGGTTGGTGCGCAGGATCACGCCCACACGCTTGGCTGACTCCGCCGTATCCGATCCCTGCGTTTCCGCGATGAGGTTGGCCTCCGCTATCCCGCGGTGCATCAGGTAGTCGTGGCCCACTTGGCCCTCATTGTAGCTGGGGTCGCCACCGGAGCCGCCGGTCGTGATGACCACGGGTGCCAATCCGCGTTGATATAGCTCAAAGGCGTGGTCCAGGCGGGCGCGATAAACCGGTGAGGGATGCCCGGAATACTCCGCCGCCCCAAAAACGACGATGGCATTGGCGGGGTGAAGTTCTTCGAGCGCTGCAGTTTGGACAATTCTCACCGAGACGAGGGCCAGACACGTCACCACCACCACTACAGCCGATGCCAGCAGCCACAACCACCAGTGGCTTCGCCGATGCGGTTGAACGGCTGGGTTCATTCATCCCTGCGCGAAGAACTGAGAAATCTCCCGGGAGGGAATGGCGCCTTCGCGTAAGACTCGCCAACGAACTTCTTCATCGGTGAGATCGATGATGGTCGAAGCCACATCGCGGGGCGAGGTCCCGCCGTCCACAATGATCGATATCCTGCCCTGGAGCTGGTCGCGCACCGCCAGGGCGGTGGTGCATTCCGATTCGCCGCTCAAATTGGCAGAGGTTGCGGTAATGGGGATTTTCGCCGCCTGCACCACCGCCAGCGGGATTTGTGAGTTGGGCACGCGCAAAGCCACATGGCCGGTATTGGCGGTCACCTTGAGGGGCAAGCTGGAGGAGGCCCGCACAATGAGGGTGAGCGGCCCCGGCCAGAAGCGCCGGGCCAGCGCGTAGAATTCATCGCTCAGCGGCTGAGCCAGCTCTTCGGCTTGATCGACGCTCTCCACCAGAAGCGACAAGGGTTTGTGCCGCGAACGAGACTTGATCTCATACACCCGATCCACGGCGCGCAAGTTATAGGGATCGGCTGCCAATCCATAGAATGTGTCGGTCGGCATGCCCAACACTTCGCCGGCGCGAATCTGATCTGCGGCATACCGGATGAGTGAGGCCTCCGGCTTCTCGTTGCTAATTTTCAGAATTTCCGGACGCAATGCGCTTCCTTCCTCATGCAAGGTTCTGAAACCGCGAAACTTAACATACCATGAGCGAAGGCGCAAAGCCGAGGCAAAGCATCCAGAGGGAGGGCTCGGTTCGATTCCATAGGGGTACCGTTCGCCGCCGAAAGGGGATTATTGGGGGCTCATGGATTTCGATTTCGCCGCCCCTGGCCACCCGACACTGCGCTGCACGGAAACCTCGCCGTCACAGGAAAGGAACATGGTTCTCAGACAACATGGTTCTCAGACAACATGGTTCTCAGGCAACATGGTTCTCAGACAACACGGTTCTGAGACCCTTGGCGAAGAGTAGAGTTTATAGGAATGGGTGACACGATGGCACCAGAACGGTAGGGCGGGCGGCATGGGCATCAAAGACCGAATTGCGGTGTGGGCGGGTATGGGCTTTCTCGTTGCGGGCTGCTGGGCACTTTATTTTGGGTGGAGAAGCAAGGGCAATCCGATCGAAGCGATGGTGTACACGCTCGCCTGTTTAACTCAACCGATTGCGCTCCTGAGGTCTTATCCGCTTAGTGTTTATTTGGTTCTTTTTGCCAATGCCGCTACCTATGCGATGGTCGGTCTGATCGTGGAGACGATAGGGCGACGACTCAATCACGCAAAATAATTGAACGCTGCCCCCACTCTCTGCTCCCTATCGATTTCAAATTGCGCCAGTACCCGCGGGGAGAGTCTCTGGCAACGGCCTCGGAGCGATGCGCCCGGGACGAAGGCGACCGTCGTCTGGAGGGCGTCGCCCTCCGGGCGGGGAAATCAGCGTATGATTTCGATCAAATGCGCGGGGAAGCGAACAAGCAGAAAGAAAACCATGGCGGCCGCCAGCCGACGCGATTGCATCCCATCGAAGGACGGCACAACCTCCTGGTCAAGCAGCTGCGTGGCGCCTTCGCTCGGGGCGAACTCACTCCCGATGGCCATTGCGCCATCGAGGGTGTGCGCATTGTCGAAGAAGCCCTGCGCAGCGGGCTGAGGTTCCGGGCGGTGTTCTTCAGCCGGTCGGCAGCAGCCAAAGCCCAGCGTCTGTTGCCCCAGATTGCCGCCCACGTCGAAACTCTGCTGCTACCCAACAAGATATTCGCCGCTGCGGTGCCGAGCGAGACGCCGCAAGGCGTGGCCGCCCTGGTGCGATGCCGGGAATTTTCGCTCGGCGATGTGCTGGCGAAGGCGGATTCCGGGCCGCTGGTGGCGATTGCAGGGATTCAGGACCCGGGAAATCTGGGAACGATTCTGCGATCCGCGGAGGCGTTTGGAGCGGGAGGCGCGATTTTAGGGGAAGGAACAGCCGGCATATTCAATTCCAAAGTCATCCGCGCCTCGGCAGGGTCGGCCTTCCGTTTGCCAATGGCGCGCGCCCCGCTCGGTGACGCGCTCGCTCGCATGCGCGAGCGTGGATTGCGCCTGGTCGCCACTTCCTCGCACCAGGGCACGCGCCTCGACCAAGCCAATCTTTCCCTGCCCCTGAGCATTTTCGTCGGCAGCGAAGGCGCCGGCCTGCCCGAGGAGTTGATGGCAGAGATGGATGAGGTGCTGGCTATTCCTCACCTGCCGCAAGTGGAATCGCTGAATGCAGGGGTAGCGGCAAGTATCGTACTGTATGAGGCGGCGAGGCAGAGACGATAGTGCCATCGACTCCGAACCATCCGCCTCGACCCTGAGGTTGTATGGGCCTTTTTTCGACCACTCCGCGCCCCGACCCGCCCGGCGACCGCACACGCCCGCTCGCCGACCGCATGCGCCCCAGCACGTTGGACGAATTTGTCGGCCAGGAGCACCTGGTTGGCCCCGGCAAGCCGCTGCGTACGCAGATCGAGCGCGACGACATCGGCTCTCTAATTTTCTGGGGCCCGCCGGGCACGGGCAAGACCACGCTGGCGCAAATTATCGCGCGCTTGACCAAAGCGGAGTTCATCGAGTTCTCCGCCGTGCTCGTCGGAATCAAGGAAATCAAGCAAGTCATGGCCGACGCCGAGCGCGCCCGCGCCTACGGCACGCGGACCATCGTCTTCATCGATGAAATCCACCGCTTCAACAAGGCGCAGCAGGATGCCTTTCTGCCTCACGTAGAGAAGGGCAACATCCGTCTGATCGGTGCCACCACCGAGAACCCTTCGTTTGAAATCATCTCGGCGCTGCTTTCCCGCAGTCGCGTCTACGTCCTTAAGCCTCTAACCGAAGAGCAGATCATGGCTCTTCTGGCGCGCGCTCTCTCCGATGAGCAACGTGGACTGGGAGCGATGAAGCTGCGAGTCTCCGGGCAAGGGCTGGCGAAGATTGCAGCCTATTCGAGCGGCGACGCGCGCAGCGCCTACAACGTGCTCGAAGTGGCCGCCACGCTGGCCCGCGGACGGGCCGGCCAGGAAGTCGGCGCGGAGATCACCGACGAACTGGTCGAGGACGCGTTGCAAAAGCGGGTTCTGCTCTACGACAAAGCCGGCGAGGAGCACTACAACCTGATTTCGGCGCTGCACAAGTCGGTGCGCAATAGCGATCCCGATGCCGCGCTCTACTGGCTGGCGCGCATGCTCGAGGCCGGTGAAGATCCACTCTACATCGCGCGCCGCGTGGTACGGATGGCGGTCGAAGACATCGGACTGGCCGATCCGAATGCGCTCGCGCTCTCGATGGCTGCCCGCGACGCCGTGGATTTCATCGGTCTGCCCGAAGGCAACCTGGCGCTGGCGCAAGCCGTGGTTTATCTATCGCTCGCCCCCAAGTCGAATGCCCTGTACACCGCCTACGGGGCGGTGCAGCAAGACGTAGAGCAAACCGCCGCCGCGCCGGTTCCTCTGCACTTACGCAATGCTCCCACAGGATTGATGAAGGGACTCGGCTATGGTCAAGGCTATCAGTACGCCCATGACCTCGAGGGCAAAATCGCCGACATGCAGTGCTTGCCCGATCATCTGCGCGGCCGCACCTACTACCATCCCACCCAAGAAGGCATGGAAAAGCGAATCCGCGAGCGATTGGAAGAAATCAAGCGGCGACGGAGCGCAGGCGCCCAAGCAGATCGCGCCTCCGGCGAGGGAAAACCCTAGCCCGATTTCGGGCCAGTCAAGCCTATCCGAAACGCGCCTTATGCTCTCTGAGGATGCACCGGTCCATGATCACGAAAATTCCCGCTCGACGCGCCTTCTCGGCGGCCTTCTGGTTGATGACCTCTTCCTGCATCCAAAGGACCGGCACGTTCCGTTGTATGGCCTGGTCGACAATTTCTTCCACATACTCGGAGCGCCGAAAGACGTTCACAATGTCCATGGTGGCGGGAACCTCGAGCAGGGAAGCGTAGGCTTTCTCTCCCAAGGCATCCTGGATGTTCGGGTTCACCGGGATGATACGGTAACCGTGAGTCTGCATATAGGCCGACACCCCGTGGCTCGGCCGGAGCGGGTTGTTCGAGAGTCCTACGACCGCGATGGTCTGGGCGCGCTTGAGCAGGTCGAAAATCGGGTCGGACTCGGGCAAAGAGGCCATCACGCAGTATTGTAGCCGGGAGGCGATCCCCATGCCACCCCGGGGCCGAGCGCTCCCGTCATGATTGAAATCCGCGACACACCGAAGGGGGCAAGCTTCGCGGTCAAAGTGCAGCCCCGCGCCTCCAAGAATGCGCTCACCGGGGAACTCGGCGGCGGGTTCAAACTGGCGCTCACCGCCCCTCCCCTCGAGGGCCGTGCCAACCAGGCTTGCGTCGAATTCTTCGCCAATCTTTTGCGGGTATCCGGATCCTCCGTTACCATAGCCTCCGGCCAGAACAGCCGGAGAAAAGTAATTCGTGTCGCGGGACTCTCGGCGGAGGAAGTCCGGAAGCGACTGGCGAGCGAACCAGCCGGAAAGAAGCGGAGCCACTCTTGAACTTTTCCGAGCGCCTGCACGAGATCCGCACTGGCTTCGAGCGACCATTCTGGGTCGCCAACATCACGGAGCTGTTCGAGCGGCTCTCCTACTACGCCGCCTTTTCATCCCTGGCGCGTTATCTGCACGAGACCCTGAATTTCGGGGTGGAGCGGGCCAGCAGTCTGACCGGGCTTTTCGGGGGACTGGTCTGGTTTCTCGCCATATTTGGCGGGGCGCTGGCCGACCGACTGGGCTTCCGCCGGTCGCTTTCGCTGGCCTACCTGATCCTCAGTTGCTCCTACTTCCTGCTGGGCTCGATTGGCTCGCCCTGGCTCGCCCCGGTGCGCAATTCCATGCCGCTCGTGGTGTTGGTGGCCATCATCCTGACGTTGCCGGCTTTGGGCATCGCCTTGGTGAAGCCTTGCGTCGTGGGCACGACGGCGCGCGCCTCGAAGGAAAACGTTCGCTCCATCGGCTATTCCATCTACTACACGCTGGTGAACGTGGGGGGCGCGGCCGGCCCTTATCTCGCCTCCTGGGTGCACCAGCATGTGAGCGTGGAAAATGTTTTTCGGATGGCGGCGTTGAGCGTGTTCCTGATGTTTTTCCTGGTGCTGCTGCTGTTTGAAGAGCCCCGCCGCTCGGGCGAAACGCAGACCGCCAGCCTCGGCCAGGCGGCGATGAATTTTCTGACCGTCCTCTCCAACCCTCGGTTCATGCTATTTCTTCTGATTTTCTCCGGATACTACATTGCCTACTGGCAGGAGTTCATCGTCCTACCGCTCTACATTCATGACTATGTGAATCCCAAAAGCGACACCGAGCTGATCCTGGTCACCGATTCTCTGACCGTCATCGCGCTGCAGATGACAATGAGCTTCTTCATCCGCAAAATGGCGGCGCTTCGCGCCATCACGCTGGGAACGCTCATCTCCGGCGTGGCCTGGCTCATCCTGATTGCCCGTCCCACCGTTCCCATGGCGGTGCTCACCATTTTTGTGGTCGCTCTCGGAGAGATCACGCAACAGCCGCGCTATTACGAATACATTTCGCGGCTCGCGCCTCCCGGCCAGCAGGGCACCTACATGGGGTTTGCATTCTTGCCCATCGGGATCGGCTCGCTCGTGGGCGGCTGGTTCGGCGGCGTACTCTTGCATCACTTTGGCGAAGTGACGCATCAACCCGCTCGCATCTGGTGGGCGGTGACGGCCGTAGGGGTGTTGACGGGGGCGCTGCTGTGGGTTTACGACCGGTTCGTGGCCAGGGGAAGCCCGGCGACCGACCTCCGGACGACAGAATAGATCCGAACCGCCATGACCAAACGCGGACCGACTCCAAGCCGGATGGCCGTCCAGCTGCGCCGCAGTTTGCGGGACGGAGGCTCGGCCGAACATGCCGCCGGCGTGCAATGGTTTTTCAAGGAAGAAATCAAGTCGCGCGGGTGGTATACCGCCGCGCTCCGTCGCGAGGCCGTCAGGCAGCGGCGTTCGATGCTCCAGGCCTCCGGATTGAACTTCGTGGTGCGAGTCGCGGACCAGCTGTTTTCGGGGCGCGTGCTCGAGGAGAAAGTCTTTGCCGTCCTCCTGCTCGAAAAGCTCACGGAGAATTTCGGCGATGCCGAGTTCGATTTGTTCGAGTCCTGGCTCGACCGCATCCGCAGCTGGGCCGACCACGACGCTTTGGCGCACTATCTGATCGCGCCCATGGTGGCGGCCAATCCCGCTCGCGTAACAACCGTATTCCGCTGGGCCAAGTCGCCCGACCGATGGCACCGGCGCGCCGCCTGCGTCGCCCTGATCCAGGGAACGCGGCGAAAGATGTTTTTCCGCGATATTCTCAAGCTCTCGCGGACGCTTTTGCGCGACCCGGATGACATGGTGCAGAAGGGCCTGGGGTGGCTGTTGCGGGAAACCGCCAAGGCCGATCCCGCCCGCACCGTACCTTACTTGATGACGATCCGCGACACTGCGCCGCGGCTGGTGTTACGCACGGCATGCGAGACTCTGCCCCCGCCAACCCGGAGGCGAATCCTGACGGCTGGAACCAGGCCCTGAGGTTTCAGCGAAGTCCAGCCCCCGCCTCCCCCCGGAGCTCGCCGACTCCGAACTCCCCGACTCCCAGGTGCCCGACCCCAGCGATTCGCGGGATTCGCGCAAAGTCCTTGGGTTGTTTAGAATAGGTCCTTGCCCATGGACCTTCCCGCCATACAGGCCGCGTTGCGCGACCGCAACATCGACGGTTGGCTGTTCTACGATCATCATCACCGCGACCCCATCGCCTACCGGGTGCTCGGACTGCCGGCCCATCTCATGGTCACCCGGCGCTGGTTCTACCTGATTCCGGCCGAAGGCGAACCGGTCAAATTGGTGCACAAGATCGAGGCCGGGCATCTCGACTCCCTCCCCGGCAGCAAACGCGAATACGCCGCGTGGCAGGAACTGTTCGAGCACGTGAAGGCGATGCTTTCCAATCAGCGCGACATTGCCATGCAGTACTCGCCCAACAATCTCGTGTTCTATATCTCCCTGGTCGATGCGGGCACGATCGAACTGATCCGCGGCTTGGGCAAAAACGTCCTCAGTTCGGGCGACCTGGTGGCGCAGTTTGAAGCGACCTGGAATGAGGAGCAGATCAAGACGCACTTTCAGGCGCGCGACGCGGTGGATGCCATTACCGCCGCGGCATTTCAGGAGATTGGTCGGCGGGCGCGCGCCGGCGGCACGACGGAGTACGAAATTCAACGCTGGTTTATGGAAGCTTTCGAGCGCGAAGGTCTGGTGACCGACGACCCGCCCATTGTCGCCGTCAACGCCCACGCGGGAAACCCGCACTACGAGCCGCATGCCGAAAATCCCGCTCCCATCCGCGAAGGCGATCTCGTCCTGCTCGACGTCTGGGCAAAAAAGAACGCGCCCGACGCGGTTTATTACGACATCACTTGGATGGGGTTCCTCGGCCCGGCTCCTTCGGATCACATGCGCGAGCTTTTCCGGGTGGTGCGCGATGCCCGCGACGTCGGCGTGAAGACGGTGCAGGACGCCGTAGCCTCCGGGCGCCACATCGCCGGCTGGGAAGTCGACCGCGCGGTTCGCGGCCACATCAAGAAGGCGGGCTATGGCGAATCCTTCATTCACCGCACCGGACATTCCATCGGCACCGAAGTCCACGCCAACGGCGCGAACATGGACGACCTCGAAATCCACGACGAGCGCCGCATTTTGCCCAACTCCTGCTTCTCGATCGAGCCTGGCATCTATCTGCCCGAGCTCGGGGTACGCAGCGAAGTCAATGTCCTCGTGCGGCCTGGCATCGCGGAAGTCACCGGTAAAATCCAGCATGAGATTGTGACCATCTGAATGGCAAATTCTTCCTCCAGCAAACCCGCCAGCGCTTCGCCCGAGGTTTCAACCATGTCCGTGATTGCGCCCGCCATCGGCTGGCTGATTCCGGGCGCCGGCCATATGATTCAAAGGCGCTGGCTTCGCGGCCTGTTGCTCATGGCCTCGGTGGGCACCATGTTCATTCTCGGTTTGCTCATGGAAGGCCGCGTGTATCGGCCCAATAGCGGCGACATCCTGGATATCCTGGGATTTATCGGCGACATTGGCGCCGGCGGACTGTATATCGTGACCCGAGCCATGGATTGGGGACAGGGCGCCATCGCCCATGCCACGGCGGACTACGGCACCAAGTACATTATCGTCGCTGGCCTGTTGAATCTCATCAGCGTGGCCGATGCCTACCACATCGCCATCGGAAAGAAGCCATGATCGAAATCGCGATGCTCCAGGCCGATGTTGTGCTGAAGCCTTCGCACTTCACCGCCGCCGTCGTGTTCGCCGTATTCGCCTCGGTCGTCTTCGGCATCACGCAGCGCAGCAATGTCCGTGAACAAATCACCTACGGGATGTACTGTTTCGCCCTGTTCGTCGGCGGGGTGTTCGTGGCCGGCTGGCTGATGTGGCTTCTGCGACGATAGCTCTCCGCCGCATGCCCGTCCTCGATTCGGAACTTCGCCGGCGCTCGGGATTGCCCGGGCGACCGTCGGCCGGAAACCAGCAAAGAACGAAGCCCAGGGCTCGCGGCCGAGCGCTCCCTCATCCCTCCCAAACAAACGCGTCGAACACCCGTTTGGTATCAAACCCCAGACGGCGGTAGAGTTCGACGGCATGCCCATTGGCTTCGGTCACGGTCAAGGAAAGCGTCGAAAACTTGCGCCGGCTGAGATCGGCGGTCGCCGCCGCCAGCAAGGACTCGCCGATGCGGCGCGAGCGGTACTCTGGCAGGACGCACACCTGCGTCACGTGCCCCACATCGGCGCGGACCCTCGAACACAGAATGAGTCCCGCCAGGCTCCGGGCCCGTTTGTGGACGGCCACAAAGGAAGACTCGGGATCGAAAGTACCGCAGCCCGGGAAACGCACAATGTTGTTGAGAAAACGCAGCGACCCACTCAGACTGCGATACTGGTCGTTGATGTCGGCGTCGACGTGGCCGCGGTAAGCGGTGGTGATTACGGCGGCGGAAGGCTGGTAGTCCTGCTCGGTCCAGCGCCGAATTTCGATTTCCGCGTCGCGCGGCTTTTCCGGATGCAGCGCCGGGGTCAGGGACAAAGACATAAACAGGCGGGCGTGCCGCTGGAACCCCTGCTCTACGAAGGAGCGCGCCACCGCACCGCTTTCGTGCAATAGCAATTGGGCTTCGATGCGATGGATACCGGGCGACTGCTGCAGAGTTTCAATGACGTGCAGGAGCAGCCGCGACTCCACCTCATGAGCGTGCGGCAAGCGCCCGCTGCTGGTGACGTAGAGATCCCCGATGACGCCCTTGCTGCCCTCATAGACAAAGAATGCGTAGCCGCAAATGCGTCCGCGCTCCACTGCCGCATAGCCCGGCAGGATTTTGGCATCCACGTAGCGCAGGATCATGTCGGCCGAGCCGCCGTAGTCCCAGGAAAGCAGCCGGGACCATACCTGGGTCTCGTCTTCCAACAAAGGACGCAGGTCCGCCGAAGAAAAATGCCGGAGGTCGAGAATTTCCACCCAGGGCTCCCGCAGAGTACAAGAAGTGCACGGCGGATCGCATTGCGATTCGCGAAAAGGGAGTGTAGTGCTTCGCCCAGCGGGAGGCAAACGGGGGAACACCCTCAGCTAATAGATCCACCGTCAGGCGCGGCTCGAGACCATGCGCCGTGCTCAGCCGAACGATGGCCCAATCTGGAGCTTGGCCAGAATCCGGGCCACCGCAGCCCCGAGGGGACCGTCCAGCGAGCAGCCGCTGGCGCATTGGTGCCCCCCGCCACCGAAGCTTTCCGCAACGGTCGCCACGTTCAGCGCGCCCTTGCTACGCAGGCTTACCCGGAAACGGCCATCGGGGATCTCCCGCAAGAACGCCGCCACCTCCACGTCCTGAATGGAAAGGCCGTAGTTCACCAGTCCTTCGCAGTCTTCCTCCTTGGCGTCGCAGAGTTCCATCTGTTCCTGGGTTACCCAAAACCAGGCCAGCGGACCCTCGCGGTGAAGGTTCGAAAGCGCGGCGCCCAGCAGCCGCATCTTAGCGGTGGAATGGGCGAAATACACACGGCGCGCGCACTGTGCCGGGTCCGCGCCCGCCCGCACCAGCTCCCGCGCCAGGGTGAAGGTGCGCTCGTTGGTTCCGGCAAACATGAAGGAACCGGTATCGGTCAGGAGCGCGGTGTACAGGCAGGTGGCGATTTCAGGGGAAATCTCCGCTTTCACCGCCCGCGCCAGGCGAAAGACCATTTCCGCGGTGGCCACAGCATCCGGGTCAATCCAGTTCACGTCGGCGAAAGGTCGGCCGCTCAGGTGATGGTCGATGTTGATCAGGAAGCGGTTCTCGAGACCATCCAGCCGGGTGCGCTGAATGCTGTCGCATTCCAGAATGATGGCAGCTTCGTAGTTCCCATTCACTCGCTGGGCGTGGACCACTTGGTCGGCGAAGGGCAGTGGCTGGTAAATGCGCGGCACCCCGTCGCGCAGCACGACTTCAGCGTCCTTCCCGATGGAGCGCAGGATCTGGCAGCAGGCGAGCGCGGAACCGACGGCATCGCCGTCCGGCCGGGCGTGCGAGGTCAGCAGAAACCGGTTGCGCCGCTCAATCTGTTCGAGAACATCTTTCAACATGCCAGCCCGAATCCTCCTCGGCCTATCGCTGTCTCTTCTTGGCACGGCTCAAGAGTTCGTCAACTCTCGCCGCGAGCTGCCCGGAACGGTCCACCTGGAAATACAATTCCGGGGGCCGACGCAGATGCAGGCGCTCCGCCACTTCGCGGCGGATGTATCCGACCGCTGCGGTCAGACCTTCGAGCGAGCGCCCGGCTTCTTCCTCATCGCCTTCAATGGTCACGAACACGCGGGCGGAGCGCGAGTCATCGGCCAACGCCACACTGCTGACGCTGACCAGGCCAATGCGCGGATCCCCCAGTTCTCCCTCGACGATAGTCTCGATTTCTTCCCGCAGCGCCTCGCCCAAGCGCCCGCGATGGTATTTGACCGCGCGCTTCTCCACTCCTTCACCTCAGGATAAAACGGATGAGAATATCAGAAAAGCCTCGAGCTGGGGCATGGGGAAAAATCCTGACCCCACCCTCACCGCCGCTCAGTTCTCCGCAAGCCGCTCATTCCGCAATGAATATGGCCGGGCCACCAGGCCACATTTCCCCCTTGACGGGGGTTCGAAAGCAAGCCGCCGAGGGGGCGACGCGGGGCTCTCTCGATTGCTTGAGCCGCGCCCGCTTGCAGCTCTGGTCGCGGGTTTCCGCAGGTGTCGCCCGCCGGTGGCCCGAAGGCTCGCCCCCCGCGGGCCAAGAGATCCCTTCCCTTTGTGCTTTTTGAAATCTCTTTTGCAATCTGCAGGACCAAAGCGGAGGCGCGAAGGAAACTGGGGCGGCCTTCAGAGATATTCCACAAACGAATCGGCGACATCGGCGCCACAGTTGTTGGCGATGCGGGTGGCTTGCCGCTCCACGTGCTTCATCAGCCCGTCCAGGTAGTCGCGCGAATCGGAGACGCTGACCACGCCGATGGTGGCGCAATTCCACAACCCGCTCGGATCGAGCTCCGCCACCGAGACGTTGAAGTGGGCTCGCAGCCGATCTTTCAAGCTGCGCACCACTTGCCGCTTATCCTTGAGCGACTGCGCCGCTTCGACGCGCAGTTCGAGGGTGAGAAAAGCAATCATGGGTGGTCAGCCCGCAGCCGTCAGCGCGACCCTGAAGACGGACAACTGTTTTCAAGCGATCACTTCCGCTGCGATGCGCTCGGTCACGAAGGCTTCAATGATATCGCTCACCTTGACGTCGCCATAGTTGGCGATCGAGATGCCGCACTCCATGCCGTTGCGCACTTCGCTGGCGTCGTCCTTGAAGCGCCGCAGGGAGCCGACTTTGCCCTTGAAGACGACCACGTTGTCACGCAGCAGGCGGACTTCGGAGTCTCGTTTGATGGTGCCGTCGACGACCTTGCAGCCGGCAACGGTGCCCACCTTCGGGATACGGAATGTCTCCAACACTTCGGCGCGGCCAAGATAGGTTTCTTTGATGGTCGGTTCGAGCAGGCCGGTCATGGCGCGTTTGATTTCGTCTTGCAGCTCATAGATGATCGAGTGCAAGCGAATATCCACTTTCTCCTGCTCCGCCAGTTCCTGCGCCTTGCGCTCGGGACGCACATTGAACCCGATGATGATGGCGTTGGACGCCGAGGCCAGCAGAACGTCGCTTTCGGTGATGGCGCCCACGCCCGAACGCAGGACTTTCAGGCGGACCTTGTCGTTTGAGAGCTTGGACAGCAAGTCACCGAGCACTTCGGCCGAGCCCCCGACATCGGCCTTCAGGATGATGTTCAGCTCCTTGGTGCCGGCGGTCTTCAACTGCTCCGCGAGACCTTCGAGAGACACTCGTGAACTCTTGGCCAGGGTCGCTTCCCGTGCCTTCTGCTCGCGGTATTCGGACACGCCGCGCGCCTTGTCGCGGTCCGCGACCACGACAAACTGATCGCCCGCCTGCGGCAGACCTTCCATACCCAGAATTTCGACCGGCGTCGAGGGTGGCGCTTCCTGCAATGGATTGCCGCGGTCGTCGAGCATGGCGCGCACCTTGCCGTACACGTTGCCCACCACAAAGTTGTCGCTCGTGCGCAGGGTTCCGTTCTGCACCAGCACAGTGGCGACCGGTCCCCGGCCCCGGTCGAGTTTCGCTTCGAGCACAACCCCACTGGCCGGACGCTCGGGCGTCGCCTTGAGTTCTTGCAGGTCGGCCACCAGGCAGATCATTTCCATCAGCAGGTTCAGATTGGTTTTCTGTTTAGCGGAAACATCGACGAACACCGTGGTGCCACCCCAGGCTTCCGGCATCAGACCACGGTCGGCCAGCTGTTTCTTGACCCGGTCGGGCAGAGAATCCGGCTTGTCGATTTTGTTGACGGCGACAATGATCGGCACCTCGGCGGCGTGGGCATGGTCAATGGCTTCGAGGGTTTGCGGCATCACGCCATCATCGGCGGCCACGACCAGCACGACAATGTCGGTGGCTTTCGCGCCCCGCGAGCGCATGCGGGTGAAGGCCTCGTGGCCGGGGGTGTCGAGGAATACGATCTGCCGGCCGTAGGCGGGCGACTGCTTGTCCTGAACCGTAACCTTGTAGGCGCCAATGTGCTGGGTGATCCCGCCGGCCTCCCCGCCGGCAACGTCGGTCGAACGAATGGAGTCGAGCAGTGTGGTCTTGCCGTGGTCGACGTGTCCCATGATCGTAACCACGGGCGGACGCGCTACCCCCTCGCTCGCCACCCCCTCCTCGCCGGCCGCAGCTTCGGAAACTTCCTTGGCGGCCTGCTCTTCGAAGGTGATCACATTGGTATCGGCGCCGAAGAAGCGCGCCATCTCGCTGGCCAACTCGGTATCGAGCGTCTGATTGATGGTAGCGAACACACCACGCCCGAGGAGCCTCGCAATCAAGTCCTTGGCGCGGATACCCAACTTCTCTGCCAGATCCTTGACGCTAATGCCTTCCGTGATCGTAATGTTGCGGGTGATCGGCTGGGGCTCATTCGACAAGGAAAGGCGCGGGGGCGGCGTATAGCCCTTCATGGGGCCTTCCTTCACCCCACGCGGAATATAACGTTGGCCCGGCCGACGCGCTGGTCCGCCGGGACGGGTTCCGGGACGGGTCGAGCCGGGCGGAGGCGCACCCGGACCTACGCCGAGAGGCCGCGTGCCTGTCGGGGACTGCCGAGTCGGATGCATGGGCCGACGCTCTCCCGGACGCACCGCAGGGCGCGCCGTCGGAGCACCCGGCCGCGGGCGCTGAAAAATCGGCTGCCCCGGCACGGGGCGCCCTGGAGCCGGCCGCGGCGGAGAACTGGCGGACGCTGCCGAGGATGGCCTGGGGGGAGGCGCCATGTACACCGGGCGGGGCCCGGTTTGCGGCACGATCATGCGCGGCAAAGGCGGTTGCAGCGGGGACGGGGCCCCAGGTCTGGCCGCAATCGGGGCCTGCGGCCGCGGCGTTATCACCGAGGACGGAACCGCTGGCGGAGCCGCCTGGAGCGGCGGCGCAGGAGCGGGATAGGGAGCCGGCGGCGGCGGAGTGATCGCGACTGGCGGAGGCGGTACCGGCACCACCACTACGGGACGGGTGGGCTGCACCGGAAGCACGAGCCTCGGCGGGGGCGCCAGCGGGGGTTTAGCAGCTGCCGGAAGCGGCGCCTTCGCGACCGGGGGAACCGCCGCAGGCTTGGTTTCAACCGGAGGCGGCACCACCGCGGGTCGAGCCGGAGGAGCGGGCGGCGTGAGAGGAGCAGCAGGCGCCTGCTGCTTGCGCAGCAGGTTCAACACGTCGCCCGGCTTCGAAATATGAGAGAGATCAATCTTGGTCTTGATTTCGTCGGCTTCGGCGCGGCTAGAACGAGAAGTCTTGCTCTGGGTCTGCGCTTCGCTGGTCTTGCGGAAATGGGCCCTTACCTTTTCCGCTTCATGGTCTTCGACCGAACTGGAGTGAGTCTTCTTTTCAGTAACGCCAACCTCGCCAAGCACATCGAGGATGGCCTTGCTTTTGACTTCCAGTTCTCTGGCCAGATCGTTAATTCGAATCTTGCTCATCCGCCGTTTTGTCCTCCCGGACTATGCCGCTAAGTCTTCATGTCAGCCTCATGATGTCGGTTCGCGCCAGCGCGCCGTCGTGATTCTCGGCACGCGAGATCACACGATTCCTTATTCCTTGTCCGCGGAAGGAGCAGAATCGTCTCCCGCCTGCTCCCCGGTCTCTTCCCCGGTCTCTTCCACCTCTCGGACGGGCTCTGCCGCCTGGTCCGCGGAATGAGCTTCGACGGCAGGTTCCGCTTCGACGCTCTCCTTGACCACTTCCTGCGCCTCGGCAGCGGACTCTTCGCCAGGCGCAGCTTCACTCTCCGCAGTCGCCGGCAAAAGCGCGTCGGCATCGCCGGCTTCCTCGACCCCCGGTCCCGCTTCGAGGCTAGAGAAATAATTATTCACCGCAAGACTGATCTTTTCGACCGTCTTCGGGCCAATCCCCTCGATCGCCTCCAATTGCTCGGGCGTCATGTCCGCCAGGGCCTCGACCGTGGTGATGCCGGCGGCGCCCAGCTTCTCGATCAAGCCCTCACCCAAACCAGGCACATTCTCGAGCGGAGTGGACGGAGAGCCGACAAGCGCCGACATCTGCAACTCCACTTCCTGCCGCTTTTCTTCCTCGCTCTTGATGTCAATCTTCCATCCCAGCAGCTTGGCCGCCAGGCGGACATTCTGCCCCTTCTTTCCGATGGCGAGCGACAGTTGGCTATCGTCCACCACAACTTCCAAATGTTTGTCGGAGGCATCGACCACCGAAACCCGGCTTACTTTCGCCGGTTGCAGAGCCTTCTCGGCGAAGGTGACGGCATCTTCGTGGTACTCGATGATGTCGATCTTCTCGCCGCGCAATTCGCGGATGATGGACTGGACCCGCATGCCCTTCATGCCCACGCAGGCACCCACCGCGTCCACGTCCTTATCCTTGGACATCACGGCGATCTTGGTGCGCTCCCCGGCTTCGCGCGCGATGGCGCGGATCACCACGGTTCCGTCGTAAATCTCCGGAACCTCGGTCTGGAACAAATGCTGCACCAGTTCCGGCGCCGCGCGGGATACCACCACCGCCGGGCCCTTCGATGCCTTCTCCACACGTGCAATGACCACCCGCACCCGTTCGCCGATGGCAAACGACTCCAGCCGAGACTGCTCCTTGCGCGGCATGCGCGATTCCGCCTTGCCCAGATCGAAAATCACATCCGGCCCTTCAATGCGCTTGACCGTGGCGTTCACGATCTCATTCACGCGTCCGATGTACTCTTTGTAGACCGTGTCGCGTTCCGCTTCGCGCACCTTCTGGAAGATAACCTGCTTGGCCAGTTGCGCCGCGATCCTCCCCAGGATGCCTTCGGTCTGCTTGGGAATCCGCAGTTCGCCACCCACTTCGAGGCTGGGGTCGATCTTGCGCGCATCGTCCAGCGTGATCTGCAGCAGCGGATCCTCAACCTGCTCGGGATTTTCGACCACGGTCCTGACCGCAAAGGCGTGAATCTTCCCCGATTCCTTATCCAATTCAGCGCGCAGGGTCTCTTGCGTCTTGTAGTATTTGCGAGTGGCGACGACGATGGCGTCCTCGACCGCACTGACCACGATTTGCGGATCAATGCCTTTTTCCCGGCTCAGCGCGTCGATCGTGTTATAGAGCTCACTTGCCATAAGAAAAATTCCGCCACTCAAAATTCACCCAAACAGGAAGCCGCCCCGGCTCGCGCAAGAAAAAGCCAGCGGCACGCTCTAAAACTTCCGGTGCCTAGATCTCCGGCACCAGATTCGCCTTCTCGACGTTGGCCAGTTCGATGTCTAGTTTCTGCGCCGCATCGCTTGCCGGGCGAAACTTCTTCCGGGCCGCGCTCACGTCCAGGGTCAGACGCCCGTTCTGAAAACTCTCGAGCCGTCCTTCAAAGTGCCGGTTGCCGTCGACCGGATTCCTGGTGGTCAACTTCACCCGGCTGCCGGTAAAGCGCTCATAGTCCGCCGGACGCAGCAGCTTGCGATCCAACCCGGGAGAAGAAACCTCCAACAGGTACGAGCTGCCCGAAACCACGTCCTCCACGTCGAGGATGGTGCTCATCTCACGGCTGAGGCTCGCGCAATCCTCGTGCGTCACCCCCGCCGGCTTGTCAATCACGATGCGCAGCATGCGCGCCTTGCCTCCGCCGCGCAACTCAACCTCCACCACTTCCAGCCCGCTGGAAAGGGCGACCCGCTCCGCAATTTCGCGCACCCGTTCGACCTCAAATGCCATGAAACCAATAGCTTATGGGCTTGGGCAGTAGAGCTGAGTTGGGCTGAAAACTAAAAAGTGGGCTTGCGCCCACTGGTGTGTTTCGCCAATCGCTCGGTACTACACAACAGTTTCCAGCCACCAATATACGCCGCTGGAAAACAAAAGACAAACGGAGGAGGGCCGGGACGATGCCCAAACCGGGGCCGCATACGTTCTCCTGGTTGTCCCACGGCAATCCGGTGCGAGGGCCGGTTGGCGCCGGCCCGAACGGTCGGGACAACTTCTGCCGTGGCGCGAGCCGGGAACTGGCCGTGGTTGCAATCGCCGCGGTTGCAATCAAGGAGGACAACTGAATCACTTCGTCCCTTTCGATCGCAGCGGCGAACTCTCGACGGGTTTGCATTTGCCGCTTGAGCTCTCGCCGATCAATCGAAGGAGTCAATCGAGGGATACGATGGGAGCGGCCTTTTCCGCCCGCGCTCTCCATTTGCTTGAAGCGCCAGCCCTCTCTAGAATAGAGGTTATTCATCACGCCGAGAAAACTTATGATTCATTTCCCTGTGCCTGAGGCGCTCACCTTTGATGACGTGTTGCTCCTGCCCGCCCATTCGGATGTGGTCCCCTCGCAAGCCAATACCCAGACTCAGCTCACCCGCAATATCCGGCTGAATATCCCCATCATCAGCGCCGCCATGGACACGGTCACCGAATCGCATATGGCGATCGCGCTGGCGCAGCAAGGCGGACTGGGAATTATTCATCGCAACCTGACCATCGAACAGCAGGCCAATGAAGTGGATAAGGTGAAACGGTCGGAGAGCGGCATGATCGTCGATCCCGTCACCATGTCGCCCGACGACAAGGTTTCTGACGCCCTCGAGGTCATGCGCAAGTACAAGATTTCCGGCGTCCCCATCACCAAACAGGGAAAACTGGTGGGCATCCTCACCAACCGTGATCTGCGTTTTGAAAGCCGTTTCGATATTCCGATTCACAAGGTGATGACCAAGGAAAATCTCATTACCGTCGCCGTCGGAACAACCCTCGAAGATGCCGAGAAGATTCTGCACGAACACCGCGTGGAAAAGCTGCTAGTGGTCGATGACCAGTACAACCTCAAAGGCCTGATCACGGTAAAAGACATCCAGAAGAAGCTGAAATATCCGAACGCGGCCAAGGATTCGCACGGACGCCTGCGGGCCGGCGCCGCCATTGGCGCGACCGGCGACTTCCTGGAGCGCGCTCTGGAGCTGGCCAAGTGCAAGGTGGACATGCTGGCCATTGACAGCGCCCACGGCCACTCCACCCGGGTGCTCGAAGCGATCAAGGCGGTGAAGTCAAAACTTCCGGAGGTGGACCTGATTGCCGGCAACGTGGGCACCTTCGACGGGGCTTGCGCGCTGGCCCGCGCCGGAGCTGACGCGATCAAGGTCGGCATCGGTCCAGGATCGATCTGCACCACGCGCGTGGTCACCGGCGCCGGCGTGCCGCAGATTACGGCCATCGCGGAAGCCTATCGCGCCTCGAAAGACGCCCAGGTTCCGGTCATCGCCGATGGCGGCGTCAAATACTCGGGCGACATCACCAAAGCCCTGGCCGCCGGCGCCAACGCCGTGATGATCGGATCGATGTTCGCCGGCACCGATGAAAGTCCGGGGGAGATGATTCTGTATCAAGGCCGGAGCTTCAAGTCGTATCGCGGCATGGGATCGCTGGGCGCGATGGCGGCGGGATCGAGCGAACGCTACTTCCAGTCGACCGATGGCGAGGCGTCGGCGGCGGTGACAGGCGAGGACTCCAACCGGGTGGGCAAACTGGTGCCCGAGGGCATTGAAGGACGGGTTCCGTATCGCGGCTCGGTGGCCATGATCGTGCACCAGATGGTGGGGGGATTGAAATCAGGCATGGGATACTGCGGTTGCTCCGCCATCCCGGAATTGTTGCAAAAGACGCGCTTTGTCCGCATCAGCGTCGCCGGACTGCGCGAGAGCCATGTGCACGATGTCATGATCACGCGCGAGGCGCCAAACTATGCGGCGGAGTGATGTCCCGGAGCGTGGTTGGTGGCCGGGGCCGCGCAGGCTGTGCTCGCTGAGAAGCCAGCGAACCCACCGCCAAACTCTAGGATCTCCGCCGATGTTTTCGGCCAGCGGCCGAAGGGCAGCCGCTTTTCGCTTACCCGTGCATGAGCCGGGGCCCGTCCGGAAAGCCCTCTCTTGAATCCGCTCCGTATCCACCCCTGGAAAGAATGGATACCGGCCTTCATCTGGCTGGGCATCATTGCGGTGGAATCCACCAACCTAGGATCCGCGCAAAACACCGGCCGCTTCCTATATCCCCTGCTGCATTTCCTCCTCGGCATGGATCCTTTCCGTTTCCCGGTCTGGCACCACTTCATCCGCAAGACCGGCCACTTCGTAGGCTATTTCACTCTGAGCTTGCTCTTGTTCCGCGCCTGGCGGGCGACGCTTCCCTTCGCGAGTCCTTTCGCCTGGTCCCTGCAGTGGGCCAGGATTTCGTTCTTCATGACGGCGCTCGTGGCCAGTCTCGACGAGTGGCATCAGAGCTATCTGCCCTCGCGCACCGGACGCTGGCAGGACGTGGTGCTCGACAGTTCCGCGGCGCTCGTGGCGCAAGTACTGATCTGGATGTTTCTCACCTGGCGCCAGAGTGCCACCCGCGTGCGCCAGGAATCGTGAGGAGCCTCGAATCAATCGGCCGAAGCCCGCACCGCGGACGACCCGAGCAGCAACCCCGCGGCCAGCGCGGCGATCGCCGCGGAAGCATAAAACGGGACGCGCGGGCCGTAGTGCTTCCATAGTCCGCCGGTCGTCAAACTGGCCCCTAGCGTCGCGACACTGGTCACCGCCGCGTACACCCCCAGGGCGCGGCCGCGGACTTGCTGGGCCACGGTCTCGACCACTAGCGCTTTGAGCACGGGATTGGTCAGTGCATAGAACATGCCATAGGATGCCATCGCAATCCAGATCGCGGTTGGGGAAGGCGCGAGGGCAAAGACAAAATACACAGCCGCGAACACCAGATACCCGGCGGCGGCAATCGCCCGGCGGGAAAAGCGGTCGCTGAGATCTCCCGCGGGCCAGGAAAACATCGTATAAGTGATGTTGAATACCAGTCCGAGCAAGGGAGCGCGGCTCGCCGGAATGCCGATACTTTGGGCTCGCAGCACCAGAAACATGTCACTGGAATTGCCCAGAGAAAACAGGGTGACGGCAAACAGAACATAGTAGAAGGCACCGGGCAGGATCGCGAGCCCCCTCCACCCGCCGAGTTCCCCGGCCGGTGGTTCGCGGGGAGCCGGGGACGGGGGCGCGAGGGTGGCCGCGTGCGCCTTCGGGACCTCCTTGATTCCGACGAGCGCGATGATAAAGCAGAGAAACCCCGGAACCGCAGCCGCCCAGAATACTCCCCGAAGTCCGTAGAGCGGCAAAAGGAAAAGAGCGGCCAGCGGCCCCAGGACGGCTCCGGCGGAGTCCATCGCCTGAATCAGGCCATAGGCCGAACCCAGCCGGGAAGACGATTCGGCGACCATGACGTCGCGCGGGGCGGCGCGGATGCCCTTCGAGAAACGATCGGCGAAACGGATGGCCAGAACCTGTCCCCACGAGGTGACTAACGCCAGCAGCGGCTTCACCAGATTGGCGACAAAGTATCCGGCGACCACAATCGGCTTGCGGCGAGAAATGCGGTCGGCCAGGTAGCCGGAAAAAAGCTGGACCAAGGATGCGACGCTTTCCGCGATGCCTTCAATGACGCCCAGTTGAGCCGGCCCTGCGCCGATCGAAGCCAGAAAGGCGGGGAGCACCCAGTAGGCCATTTCGCTGGCAGTATCGTTGAATAGGGAAGTGAAGCCAAAAACGTAGATATTGCGCGCGGATTTCTGCCGGGGATCTGGGTCAGCCTCGACCATCAGGAGTTTGTATCACGAGCTGGTCGTCGAAGCTCGGCTGAAAGATCACCCACCCGGCGGGACCGCGCGCGGACCGCCTCGCCTTTCACCAACCAGCAAGCAGCCATCATCCAGGAACAACCAAGAATGAATAACGCAGCCCATGAACAACTCAACCCACGAGCAACTCAACCCATGAACAAAACTGACGACCGATGACCAGGGGTCAACGGGCGGCGGTTCAATACATGGCATCGTATTTGGTCACGACCCACGCGCCGCCTTTGTCCTCGAGGGTTACAGAAAACAGTTCCTGGTAGGTGGATTTCTCCGCCGGGGCATTCAAACGGGTGCCGCTGTAGTGGAGAATGCGCAGCGGCGGAGCGTCCTCCCACTCAGCGATTTCCCAGGAGAGCAGCGGGTGGCGGGCTTCGGAATCACAAAGGAAGTTCGCGTAGTTCTTGCGATAGTCTTTTTCCCAGGCCGCCAGCTGCTCTCGGCAACGGCCGTCCCGCATGGCGCGGATGAACTGCGCCGCGACCCGCTCGGAAGCGCGGTCCCGCAGCGGGTTGAGAGAAATCGAGAGGGGGACTCCGGAAAGCGGATCGCGTTCCGGGGAGCGGGAGAGAACCGGGCCCTGATTGCTCAGCCAAACCAGAGACCCGAAAAAAAACAGCACCAGCAACACTCCGGCGCCGACCGCGATGGCGACTTGGGTGCGCGAGTATTCCATGGCCTTCCTGGCAGTGTAACGCGGAGGGGAGAGGATGCGGGGTTACGGACGTGATACCGAGCGGTTCGGGGCGGCGAGTGCGCCGTGCGGCGCGCGGGGCCAGGGAGGCCCCGCGCTGCCCCACGCTATTCTTTTTCCTTTTTCTCTCCGTCTTCGGCAGGTCCAGAGGCCCCGCTCGCCTGGGTTTCGGCTTCCGATTCTTCCATGCTCTTCTTCATCTCGGCGGCGCGCTTGGCGCGGGTTTCGACCCGCTTCTGGCGTTTTTCTTCCTGCAGTTTTTCGCTGCCCAGCAGCTCGACCAAAACCTTGTCGGCGCCGTCTCCTTTTCGCCAACCGAGGCGGACAATGCGGAGAAAACCGCCCTCGCGGTCGCCGAAACGCGGGCCAATGGTCTCAAACAGCTTATCCACTGCGGCACTGGTCATGAGGTAGGCGTGGGCTTGACGCCGCGCCGCCAAATCGCCGCGCTTGCCGAGAGTGATCATCTTCTCCACCCGCGGACGCATGGCCTTGGCCTTGGGCACCGTGGTCTCGATGCGCTCTTCGAGGATGAGCGAAGTGACCAGGTTCCGCAGCAACGAACGGCGGTGGCTGGTGTTACGCCCGAGTTTCCACCCTGCTACTTTGTGACGCATGTCAGAATCCTTTGTTCCCGGGCGGCCAGCAAGAACCGAATCCTGGCTCCGCCCGGGATGACAAACTTCGAAGTGGAGACGAAGTGAACCTTCGTCTCCCCAATCCCTGCTTACAGATCGTTGTCGGCGCCATAGGCGGATGCCGGCAGCACTTGGTTCGAGGTCGGTCCGGGCACGGCGTTGCCATGCTCGTCGATCTTCATGCCCAGGCTCAGACCCATGGTGGACAGGATCTCTTTGATCTCGTTCAGCGACTTGCGGCCGAAATTCTTGGTCTTGAGCATCTCGGCTTCAGTCTTCTGCACCAGTTCGCCGATGGTCTGAATGTTCGCGTTCTTCAGGCAGTTGTAGCTGCGCACGGAAAGTTCCAGCTCCTCGACCGAGCGATTGAGATTCTCGTTGCGAATCTCCGGCTTGCGATCGTCGGTGGAACTGGAAGTTTCGATGTCCTCCTCGAAGTTGATGAAGATGTTCATGTGGTCCTTCAGCAGCTTGGCCGCCAAGCCGACGGAATCGGCGGGCAGGATGGAGCCGTTGGTCCACACTTCGAGAGTGAGCTTGTCATAGTCGGTAATCTGACCGAGACGCGCCGCTTCCACGCTATAGTTGCACTTGCGCACCGGGGAATGCACGGAATCGATGGGAATGAAACCGATGCCCAGGTCTTCGTCGAAATTCTTGTCCGCCGAGACGTAGCCGCGGCCGCGTTTCAGGCGCATTTCCATGTCGAGCTTGCCGCCTTCGCTGACGGTGGCGATGTATACGTCTTTGTCCAGCACTTCGACGTCGGCGTCGGCCTCGATCATCCCCGATGTGACCACGCCTGGCTGGTCGGCTCGCAGATAGATGGCTTTGGGGGCATCGCCGCTCAACTTGAAGGGAATCTGCTTCAGGTTCAGGATGATGTCGGTGGCGTCCTCGACCACCCCGGTGATCGACTGGAACTCGTGCAGCACGCCTTCGATTTTCACGGCAGTGATCGCCGCACCTTCGATCGAGGACAGCAGCACGCGTCGCAGGGCGTTGCCGATCGTAGTGCCGAAGCCGCGCTCAAACGGCTGCGCCCAGAAGATGCCGTACTTGTCAGTGAGGGTGGAAGTGTCGACTGCGAGACGTTTCGGTTTTTGAAAACCTTTCCAAAGCATTGCCTTGTTCTCCTTCGGCCGTTGGGCTCGGTGCCGGCTCCCTGAGTTGGTCCGAACTCAGGTCAAACGCCAGCCACCGGCTGATCCGGCTCGAAAAGTGGACCGAAAAAAAGTTCCTAGCTCGTGGGTCGTTCCGACCGGCCAGGGTTGGCTTCGAGCCTCCCCGGACCAACCGCCCGACCGCTCCTTTACTTACTATACAGTTCCACGATCAACTGCTCATTCACCGGTTGGTTGATGTCTTCCCGCTTGGGCAGAGAAAGCACCCGGCCCTTGTAATTGTCGCGATCAATCTCGAGCCAGGTAGGAGCATTCTGGTGGCTGGCAAATTCTTTGGCCTGCTCGAGAATCGCCAGCTTCAGGCTACCCTGGCGGATGGCAATCTCCTCGCCCACACTCACTTCGTAGGAAGGAATGTTGACCTTGCGTCCATTGACCGCGACGTGTCCGTGGCGCACCAACTGGCGCGCCTGGCGCCGCGACGAACCGAGCCCCATGCGGTACACGACGTTGTCCAGGCGCCGCTCGAGTTGCTGCAGAAGCAGCTCGCCGGTCACACCCTTGGAGCGCGCCGCCTTCTCAAAGTAGTTGCGGAACTGGCCTTCCTGGGTAAAGTAAATGCGCTTGGTTTTCTGCTTTTCGCGCAGTTGCAGGCCATAGCCCACAATTTTCGCTTTGCGGTCCTTGCCATGCTGGCCGGGAGCAAAATTACGCTTCTCGATGGGACACTTATCGCTGAAGCACTTGGCGCCTTTGAGGAACAGCTTCATACCCTCGCGGCGACACAGACGGCAGACGGGATCGGTATAACGTGCCAAGTTTTCTTCTCCTTAACGAAAACCGGTTTACAGGACTGGCTCCCCTTCTTCCCGGTTGAAAATCAAATCTCAGTTTTCAGAACCCCCGGTTCGTTTGCCGGAACCGGGAGCCGGGGCACTGAGAACTGCCCTCAAACCCTTCGGCGCTTCGGCGGACGGCAACCGTTGTGCGGAATGGGCGTGGAATCCTTAATGTTGCGCACTTCGATGCCCGACGCCGCTAGGGCGCGTATGGCGGACTCGCGTCCGGAACCGGGGCCGCTGACCCGCACTTCGACGGTGCGGACACCGTGATCCCGCGCCATATTGGCGGCGTTCGAGGCGGCCTGTTGCGCGGCAAAGGGCGTACCCTTGCGCGACCCGCGAAAGCCGAGCGAGCCGGAACTCTTCCAGGCGAGGACGTTCCCCGCCGGATCGCTGATGGTCACAATCGTATTGTTGAACGAAGCCTGGATGTGCGCCACGCCAAACGGAACGTGCTTGCGCTCCTTTTTCTTGAATACCTTCTTCTTGCCTTTTTTCTCGGGCGTCGCTGCGCCGCCTGCCGCTGCTGGTTTTGCCATAGGAGTTGTCTGTCCTTCGAAGTTCAGTCCCCGCTCATCTGCTATCCGGCGGAATCGCCGTCGCCCGGACCGACGAGGTGCTTAGGTCTTGGCCGCCGTTTTCTTTTTCTGCGCCACCGTACCCTTACGCGGGCCTTTGCGGGTTCGCGCATTGGTGTGGGTGCGCTGGCCGCGGACCGGCAGGTTCCGGCGATGGCGGTATCCGCGATAAGAACCGATTTCGATGAGCCGCTTGATATTCATCGAAATGTCTTTGCGCAGATCGCCTTCCACCATACCCTCGGCCTCGATCACTTGACGGATCCGGTTGACCTCGTCTTCGCCGAGGTCCTGGACCTTTTTCATGGCATCCACCTTGGCCGCCTCCAAAATGCGGGCCGAGCGCGGATGGCCAATGCCGTAGATATAAGTCAGCGCGACATTCACGTGCTTGTTCCGCGGAAGATCGACGCCTGCAATACGTGCCATAGTGCTCCTCTAGCCTTGTCGCTGCTTGTGTTTCGAATTGGTGCAGATCACCCGCACCACACCCTTGCGGTGGATGACCTTGCATTTGTCGCAAATCTTTTTGACCGAGGCTCGTACTTTCATAACACCCACTCTCAGCCGTCAGCGCTCAACCTCCAGCCCGATGCGGAAGGGCAAGCAGGACGGTCATTTGTAGCGATACACGATGCGTCCGCGATTCAGGTCGTAGGGCGAAAGCTCAACCGCGACTTTGTCGCCGGGCAGGATGCGGATGAAATTCTTCCGCATCTTACCGGAAACGTGCGCCAGCACCCGGTGTTTGTTTTCCAGCTCCACCCGGAACATGGCGTTCGGCAGCGGCTCGAGCACCGTCGCCATGACTTCAATCGCGTCTTCTTTGCTCATCGACTCCTTAATTGCTGCTGCGGGTCGGCTCGCCATGCCATCCCTTTCGCGAGCCCGCCCCCGCTTGGCTTATGCCCGCTCGACCCGCCCGTTACTGGGTCAAAATCATGGGTCCATCCTTTGTAACCGCGACGCAGTGCTCGAAGTGCGCGCTCGAACTGCCGTCGGCGGTCACCGCAGTCCATTTGTCGTCGAGCACGCGGGCTCCTGGATCTCCGGAATTCACCATCGGCTCGATGGCCAGGACCATGCCCTCCCGCAAGCGGGCGCCATGCCCTTTCAGGCCAAAGTTCGGCACTTGCGGCTCTTCATGCAGCCGCGTCCCAATGCCGTGGCCCACAAATTCCCGGACCACGCTGAAGCCGTTGGCTTCCACAAATTCTTGGACGGCAGCGCCCACATCCCCGACGGCATTGCCAATCCGCGCCTGCTCGATGCCCTTGTACAGCGAGGCTTCGGTGACCTCGAGCAGCTTGCGCCTTTCGGCGGTGATCGATCCGTCCACCGGAACCGTGATGGCGGCATCGCCGTAATAGCCATCCACCACCACGCCGCAGTCGATCGAAACAATGTCGCCCGCCTTCAGCGCCCGCTTCTCGGAAGGGATGCCGTGGACGATTTCCTCGTTGATCGAGGTGCACAGCACGCAAGGGTAATCGTAGTAACCCTTGAATGCCGACTTGGCCCCCAGTTCCTTCATCTTTTGCTCGGCCGCCCGTTCCAGCTCCATGGTGGTGATCCCGGGCGCAACCCGGGCACGGACATGATCAAGCACTTCGCGGACGATGCGGCCGCTGTGCCGCATCTTTTCGATCTCCGCCGCTGATTTACAGACAATCGCCATTTCCTAGCCACCTTCGGCGGTGATAACGCCGTGGCGCTCAATCTCGTGAAAAACGTGCTCCGTAACCTGGTCCACCGGCAGGCTGCCGTCCACCACGACCAGGCGCCCAGTCCGCCGGTAATACTCCGCCACCGGTCGGGTCTGTTGCTCGTAGGCAGTCAGACGCTCCCGGATCACTTCATCGCTGTCATCTTCGCGGGTAACCAGCTTGGAACCATCCAGGTCGCAAGTCTCCGCGACGCGGGGGGGCTGGAGATGGACGTTATAGATCCGTCCACAGGTGGGACAAGTTCTACGTCCGGTGAGCCGGCTCAACAACAGATTATAATCCACGTCAATCAGGATCACAATCGGCGGGTTGTCGCCCGCACGGGAGTTGTCAAAGAACTCACGATCCAGAAACGCGTCCAGCCATCCCGCCTGGGCGGGGG
Organism: uncultured Acidobacteriaceae bacterium; assembly: GCA_963770245.1. Taxonomy (GTDB): domain Bacteria; phylum Acidobacteriota; class Terriglobia; order Terriglobales; family Acidobacteriaceae; genus PALSA-270. Next base: position 123,768 of record CAVYOX010000002.1, read on the forward strand.
TGCGCGGAAAGCCGTCCAGAATAAAACCCCGCACGCAATCGGGCCGACGCAGCCGGTCGCGAACCATATCGCAGACCAGGTTGTCGGACACCAACTCGCCCCTCGCCATCACGTCCTTGGCCACCGCCCCAAGCTCGGTCGAGCGTTGCACGTTGTCCCGCAGCAGATCCCCGGTAGAAATCTGGGGGATGTTGTAGCGCACCGCAATCCGCTTGGCCTGCGTGCCCTTGCCCGCGCCCGGCGAGCCCAGCAAGACGATCGGTCCGATGTTGCGCGAGGCTGCCTCCTGCATGGAACTGCCTCCCCGGTGCCCCTAGTCCAGTCTCAACGAGCCCAGCACAACTTCAGTCCGTCCCCGAGGCAGCCGCCCCTTCACGTCCACGAGCGGCGGCCGCGAATGCGTCCGCTGCGCGGGGTAAAGCCGTCGTAATGGCGCATCACAAGCTGTGCTTCGACCTGGGTCACGGTGTCCATCGCGACCCCCACCACAATCAGCAGCGAGGTGCCGCCAAAATAAAAAGTCACGCCCAAGCCATTCGTCACCCAAGTGGGCAAGCGTTCAAAGAATGCTCCGAGCGCTCCCGGCAAATGGTTCAGGTGAATGCCCGCAATCATCCATTCGGGAAGAAAGGAAATGATGATCAGATAGAGCGCGCCCACCAGCGTGATGCGGGTCAGAATTTCATTGATGTGGTCGGCGGTGCGCCTTCCCGGACGGATCCCGGGAATAAATCCGCCGTACTTCCGCATGTTGTCCGCGACCTCATTGGGATTGAACACGATGGACACGTAAAAGTAGGCGAAGAAGATAATCCCCACCGCATAGAGCAGGGTGTAGAGCGGCTCGCCCCAGCCGAGCGCGTGGATGAGCGTGCCGAAATAGCGGTTGTCGCGCAGCCCGTAGCCCACGGTCTGGGGCAGGGTCAAAATCGAAGACGCGAAGATCACCGGCATCACCCCGCCGGCATTCACCCGCAGCGGCAAGTGCGTCGACTGGCCTCCCATGACCTTGCGCCCGACCACCCGTTTCGCGTACTGCACCGGAATGCGGCGCTCGCTGCGTTCCACGTAAACGATGAAGGCCACGACCGCAACCATCAACCCGATCAGCAGGACGATAGCCGGCCCGGTGAAGGTCCCCCAGGCGTCGTTCTTCACCTTATCGAACAGATCGGCGATGCCCCTGGGCAGTCCGGAAACGATGCCGGCAAAGATCAGCAGCGACATGCCGTTGCCGATGCCGCGCTCGGTGATCTGCTCGCCCAGCCACATGACGAACACGCTTCCCGTGGTCAGGGTCAGCATCGTCATCAGGATGAAACTGGGGCCTGGATTGATGACGAAGTCTCCGGTCTTCTCCAGTTGCCAGGCAATGCCGAGCGATTGAACCGAGCTCAGCGCGAAAGTCAGATAGCGCGTCCATTGGGTAATTTTCTTGCGTCCCAGTTCGCCCTCTTTCTGCAGCTTGGCCAGCGGTTCATACACCACGGTCAGGAGTTGCAAAATGATGGACGCCGTGATGTACGGCATGATGCCCAGGGCGAAAACGGTCAGGCGTTTGAGCTGGCCGCCGGAGAACATATCGACTAGGCCCAGAAAGCTGCCGCGGTTCTGCTCAAAGTATTGCTGCAGCCTTTCGGCGTTCACCCCCGGCGTGGGAATGTGGCCGCCCAGCCGGTACACCGCCAGCATGGCGAGCGTGAATCCGATGCGCCGGCGCAGGTCAGGAATGCGAAAAATGTTGGAGAACTTCTCCCACATTACTGCAAGACCTCGAACTTGCCACCGGCCTTGGTGATTTTGTCCTGGGCCGACTTGGAAAACTTGTGGGCGTGGATGGTAAGCGCGGCGGAGAGTTCTCCGTCGCCCAGAATCTTGACGGGATGCTTGGTCTTGATCACTCCGGCTTTGCGCAAAACCTCCGGCGTGATGGTGGTCTCGCCCAACCCGGACAACTTGTCCAGATTCACGATGTTGAATTCCTTGCGGAAGATATTGGTGAAACCGCGCTTGGGCATGCGGCGGTGCAGCGGCATCTGGCCGCCTTCGAAGCCGCGCATCATGCGCGAGCCGCTGCGCGAGCGTTGGCCTTTATGTCCGCGGGCAGAGGTCTTGCCCATTCCGGATCCCATGCCACGGCCCACGCGCTTCTTGTTTTCCGCTGCCTTCTTCGGGGCTCGAATATTCGAAAGATTCATGATCGATTTTTCCATTCCCGCCGCACCGACCGAGCCATCTCGGTCCCTACGTTTCGGTTCCTAGGGCTGCACAATTTCGACCAGATGCGGAACCTTGGCCACCATGCCGCGGATGGCGGCGGTGTCCGGACGCTCCACGACCTGGTTCAGCCGGGTAAAACCCAGGCCCTTCACCACCAGTTTTTGCTTGATGGGCGCACAGATCGCCGACCGCACCCACTTGAGATGGAGCTTGCCCGCGCCCGCATTCGATGTCTTCGCCTTGGCCGTCATTACAGTTCCTCTTCGCTTTTGCCCCGCATGGCAGCCACGTCGCGCCGGTTCCTCAGGTGCTTGAGCGCGTCAAAGGTCGCCTTGATCACATTATGCGGGTTGGTGGTGCCAATGGATTTGGTGAGCACGTTCTGCACTCCCGCCGAGGTCATGACCGCGCGCACAGCGCCGCCGGCAATCACCCCGGTGCCTTCTGGAGCGGGCTTGAGCAGCACTTTGCCCGAACCAAAGCGTCCGAGAACCATGTGCGGGATGCTGGTCTGGGTGAGGTTGACCCGGATCAGGTTTTTCTTGGCCGACTCGATCCCCTTACGGATGGCCTGGGGAACTTCTTTGGCTTTCCCCGAGCCATATCCGACCACCGCTGCGCTCGGATCGCCCACCACCACCAAGGCCGCAAAAGAGAGATTCTTACCTCCCTTGACCACTTTGGTGACGCGGTTAATGGCAACCACCTGGTCTTTGAGCTGGTAGGAGTTCGCGTCGAGCTTCTTAATGACAGTTGGCATGATGCCTCATGAATTCCTTCGTTTCCTAGAACTTCAACCCTGCCTCGCGAGCGGCTTCGGCCAGCGCCTTGACCCGGCCGTGGTAAATATAACCGCCGCGGTCAAACACCACCTTCTCGATTCCCTTGGCTTTGGCGCGGTCGGCGATGACCTTGCCGACGTCCTTGGCCGCGGCCAGGTTACCACCGGTGCGGCTCTCGCCCTTCTTGCCCTCCGCCGAATGGGCCGAGACCAGGGTCGAGCCCTTCAGGTCGTCGATCAGCTGCACATAGATGTGGTTCAGTGAACGGTACACATTCAGGCGCGGACGCTCGGCCGTGCCCAGGATCTTCTTGCGGATCCGCTCATGCACGTGCCGCCGATTTCGGTTCTTAGATGACTGTGTCAGCATTTTCTTTTCAGTCCTCGGGGATTCTCGCCCGATCCCTCACTCGGTTCCCGGCGAGGGGGGATCACTTCGCACCGGTCTTGCCCACCTTCTTCTTCAGCCGCTCGCCGGCGTAACGCACCCCTTTGTTCTTGTACGGATCCGGCGGACGCAGGCTGCGCATTTCGGCGGAAACTTGGCCGACTTTCTGACGATCGATGCCGCTCACCGACAGTTTGGTCTGCTTGGGATCGACGGCCACCTCGATGCCTGTGGGCAGCGGATACTCAATGGGATGGGAATAGCCCAGGCTGAAGACCACCGTGCCTTTGCCCTTCAGTTCGGCGCGGTATCCGATGCCCACGATCTCCAGCTCCTTGGTCCAGCCCTTGGTGACTCCTTCGACGGCGTTATTGACCAAGGCGCGAGCCAGGCCATGGACGGCGGCCTGCGAGTCGTTTTCGCGGACGGCAACCAAGGTTCCGTCCTGCTGCTCGACTCGGATGCCGGCGGGAAGCTGCGTATCGAGCGTGCCCTTCGGCCCCTGCACGGCAACCGTGCTGCCTTCGATTTTGACCGTAACTCCTTTGGGGAGCGGGATCGGCTTTCTTCCAATTCGTGACATAAGCTCAGCTTTCAGCCCTCTTCGTTTGGCCCATCGCGCCTAGCACGAGCGCCGCGGGCTTCGATCACTGGTCGGTCGAGTTGGGCCGCGAGCCCAACTCGACCGGCCGATTCTGTTACCAAACCTCACAGAGGAGTTCGCCTCCGAGGCCCTGCTTCCGCGCCTGGCGGCCGGTCATGACGCCGCGGGGCGTGGTGAGAATGTTGATACCCATGCCTCCGAGCACCCGCGGAATCTCGGTACGCCGCACGTAGACCCGGCAGCCGGGCCGGGAAACGCGGGCCACATTCGAGATCGTAGCCTCGTTGTTGTTCCCGTACTTGAGGTAGATACGCAAAATCTTGTGGCCTTCCTCCTCCGAGGCTTTGTAGTTGGAGATATAACCCTCTTCTTTGAGAATGCGGGCAATCTCCAGCTTCAGCTTGGAAGCGGGAACATCCACCTTCTGGTGCCGGGCGCTCACCGCATTGCGGATGCGCGTCAGCATGTCTGCGACCGGATCGGTCAACCTCATCGCTTTGCTTCTCCTCCGCCGCCCGTTTGCTTCCGCCGTTGGTGCATGGGCTGAAGAACCCGCCGCGGCGTTGCTTGCTCGTTGCTTGTTTGGCGCGGGCGCCCGCGCCCGCTCCGCTGGTACGGCTTGTCTACCAGGACGATTTCGAAACCCCAGGAATTTCTCCCCGCAGCGCCAGACCGCGGAAACACAAGCGGCAAAGACCGAACTTCCGCAAATAGGCGCGCGGTCGGCCGCAGATCTTGCAGCGGTTGTGCTTGCGGGAGGAAAATTTTGGTTTCTTCGCGTCCTTGACTCGTTTTGCTGTTGTGGCCACTTCGCTCCTTCATGAGGAGGCTCGGTCGAGCGCCTCCTGCAAGTACCCCGAGACGCTCGCGAGCCGCGTCCCTCCATCCCCAGGCTCAGGCGCGGAACGGCATTCCCAGCTGCTTCAGCAGCTTCCGCGCTTCATCATCGCTGCCGGCCGTGGTCACAATGGTGACATTCATGCCCTTCAGCTTGTCCACTTTGGCGTAATCGATCTCGGGAAAAATCAACTGGTCGTGCAGGCCCATGGTGTAGTTGCCGCGCCCGTCGAACGACTTGGTCGAAACCCCGCGGAAATCGCGCACCCGGGGCAGCACGACGTTCACCAGCCGGTCGAAAAACTCGTACATGCGGTCGCCGCGCAAGGTAACCATGGCGCCGATGGCCTGGCCTTCCCGTACCTTGAAGGCGGCAATCGACTTCTTGGCCCGCGTCACCACCGGCTTCTGGCCGGTGATCTGGCTCAGTTCATGCACCGCGGGATCGAGCACCTTGGCATTCTGCGTGGCTTCGCCCATCCCCATGTTGACCACGATCTTATGCAGGTGGGGAACCGCCATGGGGTTTTTCCGGTCCAGTTCCTTCATCAGCGCCGGGGCCACTTCCTTGAGAAAGCGCTCCTTCAGCCGCGGCGTTTGCTTGGCGCTGTGGTGTGCGATTTCAGGGGCCTTGGGCTCCTGCGGCTCGCCTTTTTTCTCTTTTTTCTCTTTCGCCATGTGAGTCCTTCGAAAACTTGCTGCCGCGCCAGGAAAAACCAACCGCGCCGACTACTTGTCGAGCGTCGTGTCGCACTTCTTGCACACCCGCACTTTGCGCCCGCCACGTTCTTGGTGACCGATGCGAACCGGTCCGCAACTGGGGCACACCAGCTGAACGTTGGAGAGCGAAATCCGGCTCTCCTGCTCCGCGATTCCACCCTTCACATTGCGCTGCGGGTTGGGGCGCACATGCTTTTTCACCACCATGACATGCTCGACCAGGGCCTTGCCCTCATCCGGAAATACGCGCAGCACGCGGCCTTCTTTGCCCTTGTCGCGGCCGGTCATCACTTTCACCGTGTCGTTGTGCCGGATGTTGACTCGCTGGTGCGCTGTCTCAACCGTCTTCATGCTCAGAAATCCTCTCCGCTCAACCGTGATGTCTGACCCCGGCCGACCGCCCGGGCGCTACAGAACCTCGGGCGCGAGCGACACAATCTTCAGAAACTTCTTGTCCCGCAGTTCCCGGGCCACCGGCCCGAAGACCCGCGTCCCTACCGGCTCACCCGCCTCATTGATCAGCACCGCGGCGTTCTGATCAAAGCGGATGTAGGTTCCGTCGCGGCGGCGGTGTTCCTTGCGCGTGCGCACGATGACCGCCTTGACCACCGTCCCTTTTTTGGTCTGGCCGTCCGGAGAAGCCTCTTTCACGCTGGCCGTGATCACGTCACCCAGCCCGGCGTTCAATCCCGTGGAACCGCCGAGCGGCAGGATCATCTGCAGCTTGCGGGCGCCGGAATTATCGGCAACCTCGAGCATCGATCGCATCATCACAGCCATGATTCTGTCTCCTATCGGCCCCTACTTCGAATCCTGGGCCGCGGGCTCGGGCGCGAGCGTGGTGCGACGCACGATTTCCTTCAGCCGCCAGCGCTTCAGTTTCGACAGCGGCCGGCTTTCCTCGAGCCGCACCACGTCGCCCACATGAGCCTCGTTTTTCTCGTCGTGGGCGTAGAACTTCTTGTCCTTCGAGACCACGCGGAAGTAGAAGGGATGCGCCTTCTTGCGCACCACCTCGACCACGATGGTCTTGTGCATGCGGTTGGAGACGACCTCGCCAACCACTTCCTTGCGCCGTCCTTGGACTGCTGCGGTTTCAGCCATGATCACTGGGTCTCCGTTGCGCCGGCGGCGATTTCGCGCTCGCGGGCGATAGTCTTCACCCGCGCAATGTCCTTGCGCAGGCCGCGAATCTTTTTCAGGCTCTCCGTCTGTCCCATGTTCAGCTGGAACTTCAGCTTGAAGAGCTGGTCATTGAGCTCACGCTCCTGCTGGCGGAGCTCTTCGTCGGTCAGGTTACGCACTTTCTCGGCTTTCATTTTCGGTTCTCGGTTCCGGTCTGGCTGCTCAGGTCTCGCTTCTCAGATCTCATTTTCCGCGTCTCGCTCGATCCACACCCAGCCTCAGTGCGCCGCCGACTGCCGCTTCACGAAGGAGGTGCGCAGGGCCAGCTTGTGGGACGCCAGACGCATCGCTTCCGCGGCCTCCTGCACGGTGACCCCTTCCATCTCAAAAAGAATCTTGCCGGGACGAACCACCGCGACCCAGTGGTCCGGCGCGCCCTTGCCTTTCCCCATACGGGTTTCGGCGGGCTTTTTGGTCACCGGCTTATCGGGAAACAGACGGATCCAGATCTTGCCTCCCCGCTTGACGAAGCGCGTCATGGCGACCCGACTGGCCTCGATCTGCCGATCGGTGATCCAGCCGGGTTCGAGTACTTTCAACCCGTAGTCTCCGAAAGCCAGCTCGCTGCCGCGCCAGGCCTTGCCGGTCATCCGTCCGCGCTGCTGCTTGCGGTACTTCACTTTCTTTGGCATCAACATAAGTTCAGCCCTTGGCTTCGCTTTCCGCCCGCAGCGAAATCTAGAACGCGCCAGCTCGCGCCGGCTCGCGTTTTTTCGCTGGCAAAATCTCGCCTTTATAGACCCAGCACTTCACTCCGATCACGCCGTAGGTGGTGCGAGCTTCGGTAAATCCGTAATCGATATCGGCACGCAGGGTGTGCAGCGGCAGACGGCCCTGCAGATACCACTCCGAACGCGCAATCTCGTTTCCGTTCAAGCGGCCGCTCACCCGAACCTTGATTCCCTTGCAGCCGAAACGCAGCGCCGAATCTACCGCCTTGCGCATGGCCCGCCGGAAGCCCACGCGTTTTTCCAGTTGCAGGGCGATCGACTCCGAAACCAGTTGGGCGTCCAGTTCCGGCTTGTGCACTTCCTGGATGTCGACATAGACCTCGCGCGAAGTGCTCTTCTGCACCTCCAGCTTGAGCTTGTCGATTTCCGCGCCCTTGCGGCCGATGATGATGCCGGGCCGCGCCGTCTTGATGATCACCCGCAGCTTGTTGCCCGGTCGCTCGATTTCAATGGAGCTCACGCCCGCCGACTTGAGCTTGTCTTTCAGCTCGTTCTTCAGCTTGACGTCTTCAAGCAACAGCTTGTCGTAATCCTTCTCGACAAACCAGCGCGACTTCCACGGCTTGGTGTAGCCGAGGCGGAAACCATAGGGATGGACTTTTTGTCCCATCGTTGCTCCTTCAGAATCGGTCGTCAGTCTTCGCTACGCTCGTCAGGCTTTCACGGGCCCATACCCCCGCCTTGCCCGACGACTCACTTTGCCGCCAACTTCTTTTTGCTTTTGCCGGCCGGCGCTTTCGCCTGGGCTCGCGCCTTACGCCCCGCCGGCGCCTTCGCGCTGGAGGTTTCCTCGCCCGCCCTGGTCACCAGTGCTTCGCGATCCTTGCCGCGCTCTGCCAGCACCAGTTCGATGTGCGCGATACGCCGCACATAGCGAAAGGCCCGCCCCATGGGGGCGGGGCGAATGCGCTTCATGCGCGGTCCGTCGTTGGCCACAGCCCGCTTGACGTAAAGGCTGTCCACGTCGACGTCAATCCCCTTTTCCGCGCTCAAGTAGTTCGCGTTCTCGATGGCAGATCGCAACAGCTTTTCGACCGTGGAGGCAACCCGTTTCTTGGTGAACATCAGGGTGTTGAGCGCATCCTCCACCCGCCGGCCCTTGATCAGGTCCAGCACCAGACGCGCTTTCTGCGGCGAGACGCGCATGAACCGTGCTTGAGCTCGAAATTCCATAGTCTCTCAGCCTTGAGCGGGGAGCCATCGGCCCCGACCGCTGTTGTTATGCCTTGGGCGCGGGCGGCGCCGGGGCTACCCCCGCCGCCGGACTCGGAGCTCCGGGACCGCCGGGCACGCCCGCCGGCTTGGCCGCAGTCTCGGTGGCCGCCCGCATCGAGTGCCCCTTGAATTGGCGGGTGAAACTGAATTCGCCCAGCTTGTGACCCACCATGTTTTCCGTGATATAGACCGGAATAAATTTCTTCCCGTTGTGCACCGCGATGGTGTGCCCGACCATCTCGGGAATAATCGTCGAGCGCCGCGACCAGGTGCGCAGCACCTTCTTCTCGTTGCGCGCATTCATGCCTTCTACCCGCGTCTGCAGGTAGCTGTCGATGAACGCGCCCTTCTTGGTTGAACGCATGAAGTCCTCTGTAAGAAACGCCTCGAACGTGTCGCTCTCGAACCGCCCAGAGAGGGAGCCGAACTCCGTCCCTAAAGCGTTATTTCTTGCCGCGCCGATTCACAATGAATGCGTCCGTACGCTTGTTGTTGCGGGTCTTGTAGCCCCGCGTCGGCTGACCCCATGGAGTCACCGGATGCCGTCCGCCCGAAGTCTTGCCCTCGCCGCCGCCGTGCGGATGGTCGACCGGGTTCATCGAAACGCCGCGGTTGTGCGGACGCTTTCCGAGCCAGCGGGAACGGCCTGCCTTGCCGATGGTGACGTTCTCGTGGTCGAGGTTCCCGACTTGACCGATGGTAGCCATGCAATCCTGGGCCACTTTGCGAATTTCGCCGGAAGGCAGCTTGACCAGAGCGTACTCGCCTTCTTTGGCCACCAGCTGTGCCGCGCCGCCCGCCGAACGCACCATCTGCGCGCCTTTGCCGGGCTTGAGTTCCACGTTATGAATGGTGGTGCCGGGCGGAATATTCTTGAGCGGCAGGGCGTTGCCCACCAAGATGTCGGCTTCTGGCCCACTCACCACTTTTTGCCCGACCTTGAGCCCGTCGGGCTGCAGGATGTAGCGCTTCTCGCCGTCGGCGTAGCTCAACAGGGCGATGCGCGCCGAGCGGTTGGGATCGTACTCGATGGTGGCCACTGTCGCCTGGATCCCGATCTTGTCGCGTTTGAAGTCAATGATGCGCAACTGGCGCTTGTGACCGCCACCGATGAAGCGCATCGTGGTGTCACCCGAGTTGCGCCGGCCGCCGGTGCGAGCCTTGGGCTCAAGCAGCGGCTTGTGGGGATGTTGCGTCGTGATGTCATCGTTCACCAGCGTGGTGCGGTAGCGCAACGTCTGGGTGGTCGGTCGGTAGGTCTTGATTGGCATAAATCAACTCTTCGCTGCTTGCTCTCATTTTCCGTGCCGCGGGCGTGCGCGGCCGGCTCAGCCACCCGCGACCCAGCGCCGGGGCTAGAGGTTTTGCGCGTACTCCGGCATCTTCTCGCCCGCCTGCAGCCGTACGTACGCCTTTTTCCAGTCCGGACGATACCCGGCGAACTTTCCTCGCCGGCGTTCCTTTCCCGGATAATTCGCCGTGCGAACCGAGCGGACTTTCACCTTAAAGATCAGCTGCACGGCTTCTTTGATCTCGGTCTTGGTCGCCGCCTTGGCGACCTGGAAAACCAGGGTGTTCTGATTCTCCTTGATGTCCAGGCCCTTTTCGGTAATCACCGGGCGTTGAATGATCTGGTATGCGGATTTCATCAGGCCACCTCCGCCGCTTTATCATGCCGGGTGCGCCGCCGGGGAACCCGCGCCGCCTTTTTCTGGCCCTCGCCCTGGCCCGCACCTTCGGTGGCCTGGCGCCGCCGGCTCGAGACCGAGGTCTTGAGCGAAACCTGCAGCTTCTCGATCGCGGGATGGGAAAAAATCACGCGGTCGTAGCGCAGCAGGTGATAGGGGTGAACCTCGTTGCCCGCGATCAACTCCACACCTTCGAGATTGCGCGAACTCAATTCCAGATTGCGGTTCGAGTGCTTGGCGACCTCAACCAGCAAAACCGTCTTGTCCACCTGCAGCGTATTCAAGGCCGCGCGGAACAGCTTGCTCTTCGGCTCTTTCAGATCGAAGGCATTCACCACCATCAGCTTGCCGTCGGCGAACTTGGCGGCCAGCGCCGAACGCAAAGCCCCCAACAGCTTCTTGCGCGGAAATACATAGTCGTAGGATCGGGGCTGCGGTCCGTGCACCGTGCCCCCGTGCCGCCACAGCGGCGAGCGGATGGAACCGACGCGGGCGCGCCCCGTGCCCTTCTGCTTCCAGAGCTTTTTGCCCGCGCCGGATACCAGTTTCTTGTTCTTGGTGGCATGCGTACCGGCGCGATGGGCGGCGCGGTAGTGCTTTACCGCCTCCCACAGCAGGTCCTCATTGACCGCGCCGAAGATTTCATCGGCCAGCTCCAGAGTGCCAACCTTGGCCCCGCTCAGATCGTGAATGTCGATGCTCGCCATAATCTTTCCGTATGTTGCGGCCGGCTCGCGACCAGCGACAGCCTTTATGCCTTCTTGGCCGCGCGCTTGGCTGCCTTCAAGGGATCGACGGTCGCAGCACCCGCGAAGCCGCGCCGTTCTCTCGGCGGTTTCTGCGCCTTGGTAATGATCAGGTACCCGCCATTCGGTCCCGGCACTGCGCCTTCGACCACCAATAAGTTCTCGTCCTTATCCACGCCCAAGACCCGCAGGTTGCGGACGCTGACCCGAGCCGCGCCCATGTGGCCGGACATGCGCATTCCCTTGAACACGCGCGAGGGAAACGCCGAGGAGCCGATCGAGCCCGTGATCTGAAACATGGAGCCATGGGACTTGGGGCCGCCGCCAAAATGATGACGCTTGACCACTCCCTGGAACCCGCGCCCCTTGCCGGTGCCGATGATATCGACGAACCGTTCACCCTCGAAAATATCCACCAGAACCCGGTCGCCGGCCTTCACCGCGCCATCGCCGTCGGCCTGCGCCTTATCGGCCACTTCAATGGGCACCTCACGCATGAACTTCACCGGCGGAAGATTGTTCTTCCCCAGGTGTCCGCGCATCGGCTTGGTCAACCGCGACTCCTTCACAAACTCCACCAGTCCAAGCTGGGCGGCATCGTAGCCGTCGCGGGTCTGCGTCTTGTGCTGCGTGACCACGCAGGGCCCGGCCTGCAACACCGTCGCCGGATGCACGTCGCCCTTTTCGTCAAACAGCTGCGTCATGCCGACCTTCTTGCCCAGTATTCCCGTGACCTTTGCCATATCTGTTGTTCTCCGCCGGGCCCCGAAAGGGCCCGGCCGGCGCCGAAAGCTTACTTATGTTCCTTGCCGAAAGCCTTGATCTCGACGTCGACTCCAGCCGGAAGGTCGAGCTTCATCAGCGCATCCACGGTCTGTTGCGTCGGCTCGAGAATGTCGAGCAGGCGCTTGTGGGTGCGGATCTCGAACTGTTCCCGCGACTTCTTGTCGACGTGAGGAGAGCGCAGCACACAGTATTTGTTTTTCATCGTGGGCAATGGAATCGGGCCCGCGATCTGCGCGCCGGTGCGCCGTGCCGTTTCCACAATCTCGCCGGTCGACTGGTCAAGAATGCGGTAGTCGTAGGCCTTTAAGCGGATGCGAATTCTTTCTTTTCCTATCACTTTGGGCTCTCTAACCCCTCCCGGCTATCATCCGGGAGGAAAGATCTGGTGTAGCGCGGCTGGGGCGCGCCCACAGGGCTCCTCCACTACTGGATAATCTCGCTGATGGTTCCCGCTCCCACCGTATGCCCGCCTTCGCGAATCGCGAAGCGCAGACCCTTCTCCATGGCGACCGGCGTGATCAGCTCGATCACCAGCCGCACGTTGTCTCCCGGCATCACCATTTCGGTCCCCGCCGGCAACTCCGCCACTCCCGTCACGTCCGTCGTCCGCAGATAAAACTGCGGCCGGTACCCCTTGAAAAACGGCGTGTGCCGCCCGCCTTCTTCCTTCGTCAGAATGTACACTTCCGCCTTGAACTTGGTGTGCGGCGTGATCGATCCTCCCTTGGCCAGGACCATCCCCCGCTCCACGTCTTCTTTCGCGATCCCGCGCAGCAGCAGTCCCGCGTTGTCCCCCGCCAGGCCTTCATCCAGCTGCTTTTTGAACATCTCGACGCCCGTCACCACCGTCTTGCGCGTCTCCCGGAAGCCCACAATCTCCACTTCCTCGCCCACCTTCACCTTGCCGCGCTCGATCCGTCCGGTCACCACCGTGCCCCGCCCCTGAATCGAAAAAATGTCTTCAATCGGCATCAGAAACGGCTTGTCCAACTCCCGCACCGGCTGCGGCACGCTCTTGTCGACCGCCTCCATCAGCTCGTCAATCTGCTTTTCCCACTTCGCTTCCCCGTTCAGCGCTCCCAGCGCCGAGAGCCGCACCACCGGTACATCGTCCCCGGGAAATTGATAGCTCTTCAGCAGTTCCCGCACTTCGAGCTCCACCAGATCCAGTAGTTCCGGATCGTCCACCGCGTCGCACTTGTTGAGCGCCACCACGATATAGGGCACTCCCACCTGCCGCGCCAGTAGCACGTGCTCCCGCGTCTGCGGCATCGGCCCATCGGTCGCCGCCACCACCAGGATCGCGCCGTCCATCTGCGCCGCCCCCGTGATCATGTTCTTGATGTAGTCCGCGTGCCCCGGGCAATCCACGTGCGCGTAGTGCCGGTTCGCCGTCTCGTACTCCACGTGCGCCGTCGCAATGGTGATGCCCCGCGCCTTCTCTTCCGGCGCGTTGTCGATCGAATCAAACGACCGGAACACAATCTTCGGGTTGTGCTTCTGCAACACCTTGGTGATGGCCGCCGTCAAAGTCGTCTTCCCGTGGTCAATGTGACCGATCGTCCCCACGTTGCAGTGCGGCTTATTGCGATCAAATTTCTCTTTCGCCATTTCTCTGCTCTCTCCGTCGCGACGGTAGCCAGCTCCGTCGGTTTCCGAAATCGACTGCGGAAATTACTTGTTGCCCTGCGCCCGGCCGATAATCTCTTCCGCCTCCGAACGCGGCACTTCCTCATAACGCGCGAAGTGCATCGAATACTCGGCGCGACCCTGCGTATTCGAGCGCATCTGCGTGGCGTAGCCGAACATCTCCGACAACGGCACCATGGCGCTGATCACCTGCGAGCCGGCGCGGTGCTCCATGCCTTCGATGCGCCCGCGACGCGAACTCAAGTCGCCCATGATGACGCCGGCGTAATCTTCCGGTGTCACCACCTCGACCGCCATCACCGGCTCGAGCAGCACCGGCGAAGCCTTGCGGGCAGCTTCCTTGAAGGCCATCGAGCCGGCGATTTTGAACGCCATTTCGTTCGAATCGACATCGTGATAGCTGCCATCGTAGAGAATGGCTTTTATATCGACCATCTCGTAGCCCGCCAAGACGCCGCCTTCCATCGCCTCTCGGATGCCCTGATCGATGGGCTTGATGAATTCCTTGGGCACCGAACCGCCAATGATATCGTTCTCAAACTCATAGCCCGCGCCGGCCGGCTGCGGCTCGAGGCGAATCTTGGCATGGCCGTACTGCCCGCGGCCGCCCGTCTGGCGGATGTATTTGCCTTCGGCTTCAGACTTCCTGCGAATGGTCTCGCGGTAGGCAACCTGGGGCTTGCCCACGTTGGCTTCGACTTTGTACTCCCGCATCATCCGGTCAATGATGATTTCGAGGTGCAATTCGCCCATGCCGCTGATGATGGTCTGCCCGCTGTCGGGATCGGTATGAACCTTGAAGGTAGGATCTTCCTGGGCCAGGCGGCCGAGCGCCATGCCCATTTTTTCCTGGTCAGCTTTGGTCTTGGGCTCGACCGCCACCGAGATCACGGGAACCGCAAAGGTAATCGATTCGAGCGCGATGGGGTGCTTCTCGTCGCAAATCGTGTCGCCGGTATTGACGTTCTTCAGCCCGACGGCCGCGCAGATATCGCCCGCCAGAATTTCGCTGATATCCTCGCGCTTGTTGGCGTGCATCTTGAGCAGGCGGCCAATCCGCTCCGTCCGCCCACGCCCGGAGTTGAGCACCGAGTCGCCGGATTCGACCTGCCCGGAATAGACGCGAATGAAGGTCAATTGGCCGACAAAGGGGTCGGCCATAATCTTGAAGGCCAGCGCCGAGAATGGCTCATCGTCCGCCGGCTTGCGAGTAATCACCTCGCCGTTGTCGGGATTGATGCCCTTGGTTTGCTTGGTATCGAGCGGCGAAGGCAAGTAGTCGACCACCGCATCGAGCAGCGGCTGGATGCCTTTGTTTTTGAACGCCGTGCCCACGACCACGGGAAACACCTTCAGGGCTACGGTGGACTTGCGCAACGAGGCACGCAATTCCTCAGGGGAAATGGTTTCGCCTTCCAGGAACTTGTGCAGCATCGCGTCGTCGTTTTCGGCGACCGTCTCGACCAGAGCGGCGTGGAAAGCCTCAGCCTTTTTCTGCAGCTCTGCCGGAATCTCGCCCGTGACGTACTCGGCGCCAATCGTGTCGTCCTCCCAGATGATGGACTTCATGGCGATGAGGTCAATGACCCCTTTGAACTTGTCTTCCTGACCGATCGGAATCTGAATCGCGACCGGCTTGGCGTTGAGGCGCTTGCGGATGGTGTCGATCGCATGCTCAAAATCAGCGCCCATTTTGTCGATCTTGTTAATGAAGCAAATGCGGGGAACGCCGTACTTGTCGGCTTGGCGCCAGACTTTTTCCGATTGCGGTTGCACGCCGTGAACCGCGTCAAACACCGCCACCGCGCCATCGAGGACGCGCAGCGAACGCTCGACCTCGGCGGTGAAATCCACGTGCCCGGGGGTATCGATGATATTGATGCGAACGTCGCGCCAGGAACATGTGGTCGCGGCCGAGGTAATCGTGATGCCGCGCTCCTGCTCCTGCTCCATCCAGTCCATGGTGGCCGTGCCTTCATGGACCTCTCCGATGCGGTGCGTCTTTCCCGTATAGAAAAGGATGCGCTCCGTCGTCGTGGTCTTGCCGGCATCAATGTGGGCCATGATGCCGATGTTCCTGCAACGCTCCAATGGGACTTGTCTAGACACAGCTTTCTTCTTCTCTTCCTTCCGGCTTTCTTCTTTCCGGGGCTCGGGTTGGTTTACTTCAAGGACCGTATCAGCCACGTATGCCAAATCCATTCCGCCTACCAGCGGTAGTGTGCAAAGGCCTTATTCGCCTCCGCCATGCGGTGCACGTCTTCCTTCTTCTTGATCGCCGCTCCCCGTCCGTTGGCGGCGTCGAGCAACTCATTGCTCAGCTTATCGACCATGCCTTTTTCGGCCCGGCCGCGCGAGTAGATAATCAGCCAGCGGATGGCGAGCGAGGTGCGCCGGTCGGCATTGACTTCGACCGGTACCTGATAGTTGGCGCCGCCCACGCGGCGACTCTTGACCTCGAGCAGGGGCTTGGCGTTCTCGACCGCTTTCTTGAAAAGCTTCAGGGCCTCGTCGCCGCCCTTGGCCTGCATGCGGGTCAAGGCTTCATAAAAAATGCCCTCCGCTGTGCTCTTCTTGCCCTGCCACATCATCGAGTTGATGAATTTGGTGACCAGGTCCGATCCGTACACCGGATCGGCTTGCACGGTCCGCTTGGCGATATGTCCTTTTCTTGGCATTGCGCGATGAACTCCTGGCTGTCAGCTCGGTTCGCGACCGAAAACTCGCGACCGCCCCTTAGGCCTTCGGCCTCTTGGCTCCGTACTTGGAGCGGCTCTGTTTGCGATTGGCCACTCCGACCGCATCGAGTGTTCCGCGAATCACGTGATAGCGCACCCCGGGCAGATCCTTCACGCGTCCGCCGCGGATCAGCACAATCGAGTGCTCCTGCAAATTGTGGCCAACTCCGGGAATGTAAGTTGTCACCTCAATCCCATTGGTCAGCCGTACGCGGGCGACTTTCCGCAGGGCTGAGTTCGGCTTCTTCGGCGTCTGCGTGTAAACGCGGGTACAGACTCCGCGCTTTTGCGGACACCCCTGCAAGGCCGGACTCGCGGTTTTATAGCGCGGCCGCTTGCGGCCATCCCGAACTAACTGATTGAAGGTCGGCACTGTTGGCTGCTCCTCGAGCCGCGCCCACACCTTGATACGCCTGTTTAGGCGCGCCAACGCGCAACCGCGCAGCTTCTTCTTTTCCCTTGGGTTGCAGGGGCTGGATGGCACCACCGGCCAACCATGCTTCCCGCCGCCTACCAAAGCCGGCGAGAAATATCCGGTTTCCCGTTCAGACTAAAGCCGACGACGGTGGCACCAGGCCCGGCAGTTTCCACATCACAAACCCGGGAGCTGCTCCGTTTCGTCAGCACTCGCTCCACATATCCTTCTGCCAGCCCTTACCGGGAGCCGAAGGTAGCGTGAAGCGTTTCAGCGAGGGCGTCTGCGGCGCAAACTTTGCACTCCGCAGGCAGGTATCTTCAAAGCTTAGCTGCGTTCAATCTGGGTTTTCCACACGCGCACACGCGCAGCGAAAAGACCACGCTAACAGGCAAGCCAAAATGAACTCGCGGAACCCTCCAAATATAGCAACCGGACTCACACATCGTCAACCAGACTTTCGCGCATCTCATTGCCGAGGCAAATCGCCGAGGCAAATCGCCGAGGCAAATCGCCGAGGCAAATCGATGCGCGGAAAGGGCAGGATGGAAATGAGACCAAGATCCCCTCGCCCATCGCGCGGGATTTCGCGTGCGTTTCGGGCCTCACTCCCACCTGTCAAGCGGCTCGGCTTGCTGAAATGATTCATAGCCTCTACACTGGCAGTTTTCTAGGCAGAAGCGTGCTCGCCCTGTGGGCGGCCATGGGGCGGGGAGGGTGCATGGGTAGGTTGGCGTCGGGAGTGGCCGGAATTCTTATGGTTTGCGGGGCGGGTTTCCTCGTCGGTTGCAGCCACAATCAAGCCGTCACCACCACGACCAACGGTCCCGTTCCCGCCATCATCACCTTGACCCCCAACCCCGCCTTGTCCCTCGAAGTGGGCACGACCGTGAGCTTTACCGCCACGCCTGAGAACAGCAGCGCAACGGCGGTCACCACGACGGTTTCCTACCAATCGACTAACCCGTCCGTACTCACCGTTTCGACCACCGGACTCGCCTGCGCCGGCACTTGGGACTCACTGAGCAGTCCGACCCTCTGCACTCCGGGACCGGTCGGGGTCGCCGAGGTGATCGCGACAGCCCAGGGAGTGAGCAGCCCGGCGACTACGGTCTACGTGCACCAGCACATCGACAGCATCGTGGTCACTCCGGTGCCAGGTCAGACGCCACCTCTGCTCGGTCCCGGCCCCTGCTTGTCCAAGGGCCAAAGCTTCGAGTACCAGGCGACAGCCCTCAGCCAAGGGAGCGACATTACTCCTACGGTCGGAACCTTCCAGTGGCAGGCAGTCAACTCTTCCGTAGTAAGCCTGGCGACGGTTCCAGTCGCCTCCTCCGCCGGCGGATTACAGCCGGGACAGACTTTGGCGACCGCCAATATTCCTGGCACCACGACCATCTTCGCCGACGTAAATAATACGGCCAGCGCCCCGTTCACTTTCACCACCTGTGCCGTGCAATCGATCACGCTGGCGGTCGACGGCGCGGCCAGCAACTCGGTGGCCGTGGCTCCGAACGGCACCCTCACCATCACGGCGACGGTGATTGACACCAACCATAACTCGATCACCGGAACGTTCCTGACCTGGTGCTCGACGAACCCCTCCTCGGTTTCGGTAGGCGGCACGAACTGCGCGACCGGAACCACCACCAGCTTTCCCGCCACCGCTCAAACCGCCGGAGGGGGGGCCTCCATCATCGCCTCCTGCACTCCTCCCGCCTGCAACATTGGGTTCGTGCCGGCGTTGCCGATTTATCCTTCTTATCCTTACATTCCTTCGCACCCACCGGCCCCGGTCCCGACGCTGCAGCCGCTGTGGGTCCAAGTGAGCATTTCAAGCAACGGCGGCACCACCAGCAGCACATCCACGAGCACCTGGGTCACAAGCACGGGTTGCGGCACCCTCCAGGGTTGCGTCAGCGAGATTGCCGAGATCACCTCGACCAGCCCCTCTACCTCCTCTTCGTCGACTGGCGCAGGGGTTGCCTTGACCTCCACCTTGCCTGCAACCCCGAATTCCCTGGTTTTTGACCTGAAAGGAGCCCGCGCTTTCCTCGGCACGGATCGGGGCGAGTTGGGCACCAAGGGAGTGATGGTACTCAATCCCGCCGGCGGCACCAGCGTTCTCTACCCCTCCGCCGTAGGCAAGGTCCTCGCGGTTTCTCCCGACGGCACGGTGGCGGTTCTTTCTGACACCGTCGACACCCCAAATCAGGTGTACATCTTCACCTGCACAGGTGCCGGAAGCGGCACCTGTGGCAGCACCACCAGTGTTCCGCTCAATATCACCGGAGCGACGGCGGCCGCCTTTTCCTCCGATGGCCTGAAGGCTTTCATCCTGGCCAACAACGGAAACGCCAGCACTCTCTATATTTATTCCAACCTGGATGCACTCGAGACCGTCGCCCTGAGCTCCACCGCTCCGGCCACCGATATCGCCTTCCAGGCCGAAGGCGGGTTCGCCTACATCGCCGGAGGCGCACCCTCAGCGGTTTCAACCCTCGCCGTGTGCAGCGACCTGGCGGCTCCGGCCGTGACCACGACACCAACTGCTGGAACGCCGCTTTTGATCCGCCCTCTGCCCAACGGGAACTTGCTGGCGCTCGATCCTCCCGGCTTTGACCTCTTGGTTCCGACGGTGGCGGTTTCCAGCAACGGATGCTCGGTGCCCCGCCCTCCGTACGCTCCCGGAGGGATCGATCTGAGCGTCAGCAATACCGCATCATTTCTCAACCTGGGACTGGGCAATTTTGTTCCTACCCAATGGATTGTCTCTAACGATGGGTCCGCGGCCTATCTGCTGGCCAATCACGCCGGCTCGGTTTTGGTTTCGAATCTCACCCAACGCACAACCTCGGCGATCCAGCTGACCGGAAATGTGCTGCCGGTTCAGGCGGCGCTCAACCCTGCCGGCTCCAATCTCTATGTCGCCGCCAGTGACGGCTCGGTGCACATTCTCGATACCCTGACCGAAAACGACATCCAGCAGATTTCTCTGCAGCAGGACCTCGCCAACTTGCAGACCGGTCTCTGCGGCAATGTGAGCCTTCCGCTCGCGGGGACGATCAACATCACGGCTGCGGCTGCAAGCGGGTCGAGCACCACCTACACCTACGCGCTCAGTTCCGTTCCCGCCCTCGAGATCGGCACGAGCATAACGGTTGCGAATATGGGGAATCCGGGGAACAACGGGACCTTCACGGTAGCGAGTGCGGGGTTCGGGACTTTCACGGTGTTCAATCCCGCCGGGGTGAGCGCGAGCGGTCAGAGCGGAACTGGAACGTTTTCCTTCACCTGCAATCCGGACTTGATCGCCATCGAGCCGTGATCGGCGGCCGGCCGCACTACGCTCTTTTCTCCAGTTCTTTCCCCACGCTATCGAGCACACCGTTGATGAATTGGACCGACTCGGGGCTAGAAAATTTGCGCGCGATTTCGAGCGCTTCATTGATGACCACCGCCCGCGGGGTCGTCGGATAACCCAGCAACTCCGCCACCGCCGCCCGCAGCAGATTGCGATCCACCGCCGCCATCCGCTCCATGCGCCAGTGCTCGGCGTGCCGCTCGATCAATCCGTCGATGTCCGCGCTGCGATCGCAGGCCACGCGGAACAGATCTTCCGCGAAGCCGCGTTCGTCGGCCGCGATCGAGTTTCGTTCGCTCCAAAAGGTGTGGCGCACTTCCTCCGGCCTCTGTTTGCCCAGATCCGCCTGGAAAAGCATCTGCAGCGCAAGCTCGCGAGATTTACGGCGTTTTCCCATGCGGTAGCGTCCGCTATCAGTCTACAGGAATCAGCCGGCGACTCGACTGCACTCACAAGCTAGCGCGGGGGTCGGGGGTTCTCGGAACGGGAAGGGCGCGAGGCTCGGCTTCCCGGTTTTCTTTTCGCCCCGGCCGACTTCGGGCGGGCGACGGATGTTTTCGTGCCCGCCGAGGAGCGACCGCGGACCGCGGTCTGCAAAGAAGCCATTTCCACCGCCGCCAGC
Organism: uncultured Acidobacteriaceae bacterium; assembly: GCA_963770245.1. Lineage (GTDB taxonomy): Bacteria > Acidobacteriota > Terriglobia > Terriglobales > Acidobacteriaceae > PALSA-270. The sequence goes on from CAVYOX010000002.1 coordinate 144,458, forward strand.
GCCGCCTCGAATCCCTTGTTCCCCATCTTCAGCCCGGCGCGGTCAATCGCCTGCTCCAGGGTTTCGCAGGTGAGCACGCCGAAGGAGTGCGGAACGCCGGTCTCCTGCGCCGACTGTCCGATGCCGCGCGCGACTTCGTTCACGATGACATCATAGTGCGCCGTATCGCCGCGCAGCAGGCACCCGAGACAGACGATGGCGTCAAACTGCCTGCTCTCGGCCAGAGTGCGCGCCGCCGAGGGAATCTCGAAGCTTCCGGGCACGCGAACCACGGTGATGTCGGTCGGCCGGGCGCCCGAGCGGCCCAGGGCATCAAGCGCCCCCTGCAGCAAACGTTCGGTGATAAAGGCGTTGAAGCGGGACACCACCAGGGCAAATCGCTTCCCCGTCGCGTCCAGTTTGCCGGCGAGGCCGGGCGGCGGTTCCTCGGATCCGCCGACCACGTGCAGTTCGATTCCGCCCGGGAGATCTAAGGAAAACGCTCGCGAGCCGGCGTTCGCGCTGGCGGAATCTGACAGCACCTTGAACTTGAATTTTCGCGCGAGATCGAACACCACGTCCGGATTGGTCACGCCCACGACAATTACGCGACCGGCGAGTTCCGGAGCGGGCGAAAGCAGATTGATGCTCAACACTCCACGCGGCACGGTGAACAGGGCGGAATGCTTCTCTTCCTTGCTCTCGTACATCCGCTCGAAACCAATCGCCTCGAGAAACCGGATGAGCGTCTCCGCTTCCGATGGCTTAAGGCCTGAGCGTCCGATATGAAGATCCTGCAGCATTTCTGGCTGGCCATTCTGCGTGGCCAAGAACCCAACCTTCGCGCTTCCCCACCCCGGCAGGGATCCTTCGGCAGGAGGACCAACCTAGACGCCGCCGGAACCCACGCCCCGGGAATTACTTGCCTTTGAATTGCGCCGCACGCTTTTCGAGGAACGCCGCCGTCCCTTCTTTCTTGTCCTCGGTGGCGCAGGCCACGGCGAACAACACCGCCTCCAGGTAAAGCCCTTCGGCCAGCGGCATCTCCAACCCCTTCGATACCGCCTCCATGGCGAATTGCACGGCCAGCGGAGCGTTGGCAATGATTTTTTGAGCGATGGCTTCGGCCCGTGGGATCAACCCCGCGGGCGAGGTGACTTCGTTCACCAGGCCGATACGGTGTGCCTCCTGCGCGCTAATCATCTCGCCGGTGGTCACCAGTTGCATGGCGTTGCCCTTGCCCACCAGCCGGGGGAGTCGCTGCGACCCGCCGAGGCCCGGAATGATACCGATCTTCACTTCCGGCTGGCCGAGCCGGGCGTTTTCGCTGGCCAGCCGCATGGTGCAGGCCAGCGCAATCTCACATCCCCCGCCGAGGGCAAATCCGTTGATGCAGGCAATCACGGGTTTCCCTAGGTTTTCGATCAGCTCGAGCAGCGACTGCCCGCAATGGGTGTATTGCTTGGCGGCCACCGTTCCGAGCGCGGCCAGTTCCCCAATGTCGGCGCCGGCGATGAACGCCTTCTCCCCCGCGCCGGTGAGCAGAGCGACGCGCACACTGGCGTCATTTTGGATATCGCGGAAGGCAGCTCGCAACTCTTCGAGCGTAGCCGAATTGAGCGCATTCAGCACTTTCGGCCGGTTCACGGTGACCGTGGCGATCGTGTTTTTCTTTTCCAGGAGGAGGTTGGAGAAGGTCATAGGCAGCATGGTAAGGGAGCGCCGAACCGGCGGCTACTGAATTTTGTCCGTTTCCCTTGCCCCCAGGTGCCGCAGGCCGGCGCGGAACTTCACAGCGGATTCGGCTTGGGGTTGGCCGGATCGCTATAATCGTAAAATCCCTTCCCGGTCTTGCGCCCGTACCAACCCGCCATCACCATCCGCTTGAGCAGCGGCGGCGAAGCGAACCGGCGTTCCTTGAACTCATCAAACATCACGTGCGTAATGTAGTAGGTCGTGTCCAGCCCAACGAAATCGAGCAGCGTCAAAGGCCCCATAGGGTGCCCGGCGCCCAACTTCATGGCGTTGTCAATATCCTCGACCGAGCCCACTCCCTCTTCATAGGCGCGGACGGCATCGAGCAAATACGGCACCAGCAGGCGGTTCACGATGAACCCCGTCTTGTCGCTGGTCCGCACCGGCACCTTGCCAAGCTTCTTGCCGAACTCGTAGGCGGTTTCGAACACATCATTGGCGGTGGCAATGGTGCGCGCCACTTCGACCAGCTTCATCAGCGGCACGGGGTTGAAAAAGTGCATCCCGATGAAGCGCTCCGGCCGTTTGGTCGAAGTCAAAAGTTCGGTCACCGAGATGGAGGAAGTATTGGTTGCGAAAATGGCCTCCTTTTTGACCAGGCCGTCAATCGAGGCATACATCTTCTTTTTCTCCTCGACATTTTCGATGATGGCTTCGATCACCAGGTCGCAGTCCGCCAGATCTTCCTTCTTGGTCGTTCCCCGCAGCCGGGCGCGCACCTTCTCGGGGGTTTCCTTGAGCACCCCCTTGGCGGCAAACTTGGCCAGGGATTTCTCGATGGCGGCAAATCCCTTGTCGAGAAACCTCTGCTCGACTTCGAGCACCGTGACATCGAATCCCGCCGTGGCCGCGACCTGGGCGATCCCTGCGCCCATCAGCCCGCAACCGAGGACACCCACTTTCCTAATTTCCATAGACGAATCCTTTTGAGTTCAGTCCCGCCGGGACCGCGAGGGCCCGCATCAGACTCGCCAGTTTAGCAGCGCAGAGGGAATTTTCGCTATTTTCGTTCCCCGCCGGCCAGCCGGGATCGGCGGTGGTTCAGGCGATCGCAGCCGTGGTCAGCGCGGCCGCAACCGTCACCAGCTTGCCAGCACCCTGGGCGAGGGCTGTGTCGAGCGCCTGCTCGGCGCGATTGATGACTTCGGTGACGATGTCGACCGCATCGAAGTCCTGGCGCACCACGGCTTCCGCCAGGCCGACGTTGAAGGGAAGCGGTTCGTCCCTTCCCGGCAGACGAACCTCCGCCAGCAGCTTGCGCAATTTGTCGACCGCCGCCTTGGCTTCTTTTTGGCCGGTTTCGCCGAGCACCAAAGCAACCGTCGTCATCTCATAACGAAACGCCAGATCGTTCTGCCGGATGTTGGCGGAAAACAGCTGTCCGGTCTGCTGCATGGCGGCTTCGACGGCGGTCTCTCCGTACTCTTTCACCATGGTTGAGCCCTTGCCGAGCTGCATCAGCAGCACGGTCAGGGGCGTGCCCTGCTGCTGGGCGCGCCGGGTTTCCGACAACAGCAAATCGAGATAGGAAGCGCGCTTCAGCAGACCCGACTGTTCGTCCGTAACCGAGAGATTTTTCACCAGGCGGCGCAGCCCGGCGTTGTTCAGCGCGATCACAATCTGCTCACCGATGGTCTTCAGCACCAGTACATCGTTCGCTTGCCAGACCCTGGCCGTCGTCTGGGCCAACAGCAGAAGCCCCACTTGATCCTTGCCATCGCTCAGCGGCAGCACGAGCAGTGAACTGATGGCGAGCTCCGCCACCGCCTCGCGGGCCGCCTCGAGCTCAGGCGCCGCCCTGGCGTCTGAAATGCTCAGGCTTCCGCGGCTGATGGCCAGCTCCTGCACCGCCACCACAATCTTGGCCAGCGCGGCCGGCGCTCCCCCGCCGACGCCCTCGCCGCAATATTCCCGCACCGCACTCGGCGGCAGTCCTGGCTTGCCGAGCGCCGCTACGCAGCGGCTCACTTTCCATTGTGCGCCAATTTCGTTGGCCGAGGTCGACATCACCGCATCCGCATTTCCCTGGCGATAAAGTTTGCGCGAGATTTCCGCCACCCGGGTGAAGCTGTTGACGTCGGCCGTCTCCGGCGGTTGGGCGGGCGACGCGCTGCGGGCCACGGGCGACGGGGCGCCGGCGCGCGCGGGCGGCGGCGCCGGAGCCGGCGCAGGTTCGGCGTAGCGCGGCGTCAGGCCGGCGGTGATATACAACTGCTGTAGGTCTTGGTTCCGCTCTTCCTCGTGCGGAAACAGTTCCTGGATCCGCTGCAGCCGTTCGAGCGCCTTGGCCCGCATCCCGTATTGCACCAGGATTTCCGCCTGCAGCATCAGGTCTTGCAGGGCCGCCGCCCCGAGCACCGGCTGTTCCCCGCCGCGCGCCGGCTCGGGGGTGGCTTTTCCCACCCCGACAAAGCGCGAGGCAATCACCTTGAAGCGGTTCTCGTCCACTTTGCCGCGCAGCGATTCCAGCCGCTTCTGGTGCCCGGGTTCGTAGGCATCGATTTCCGCGGCGCGGTCCAGACATTCCGCCGCTTTGACGTAGTTCCCCATGCCATAGTAGAGATCGAACAGTTTGATCAGGGTCTGCGAATAGTCGGTTTCGCGATTCGAGGCGTTGAACAGCTCGCCCATGAATTCCAGCAGATCGGGCGAGGGCCGGTGTGCGGCGGCGATATCCTGAATGGTCGCGGCAAAGGATTTCCGTTCCCCGCGGCGGCGCTGCGCCGCCTCCAACTTGCGGGCCAGCGCGACCGCCTCGGCGTCCTGCTTGGCGTCAATCAACAGGCCGATGAGTTTCACCACGTCCGGCAAACGCGACGGATTCTGATCGAACAACTCCCAAACAAAAGGCTCGGCTTCACTCAGCCGGTTGGCGGCCAACAGCGCTTTGCCGAACACCTCGCGCAATTCCCGCGCGCCCGGCAAGGCGATCACTTGGGGTTCGAGAACGAAAATGGCGGCACCCGTCTGCCCCTGCTCGAGCAGGTTCCTGCCGTAGGCCAGGGCAATCGGCGGATCACTCGGATTTTCCGCATAGGCCCGCTCGAAATGCGGCCCGGCATTCCCCCCGGAACCGGATGCCAGTTGCCCCAGCCGCAGAAAAGCCCCGGCCGAGGTCTTGGCGTCGCCGGCCTGGGACGCCAGTTCTCCCAACCGCAGCAAGTTCCGTTCGGTCGGCTCCATCGCCACAATCTGCTTGAGCAGGCCGAGCGAGTTCGACTTGTCGCCGTGCTGCTGCAATTCCTCGAGCGCATTTTCGTAAGTCTCTAGCGCCAGCTTGCGATTGGAGTTCTCGAGCAATTGCCCAAAAGCGACACGCTGCTGCCAGCTGGGCTTGGCGTAGCGGGTCAACTTCTTGTAGGTGAGGCTGGCCCGCATGGCGTCGCCGGCTTGGACTTGCCGCTCGAACATCTGTCCCAGCAAAGCCACGGCGTCGGGAATGCGCTGCAGGGAAAGACAGAGATCGGCGGCCATCTGCCGCACCCCGTCATTGACGGGATCCCCTGCCAGAATACGGAGATACTCCTCGAGCGCCTCCGCAGTTTTCCCTTTCTGCAGAAGCTTTTCCGCGTGCTCCACCAGTCTGGCAATCTCGGCGCGATCGGCTCGATGGGCGGTTTCTGACATGAGACCTGGTCTGGAGACGGAACTCCCCAGCAAAAATTCTAGGCGGCAGCCTACCGAGCCGCAACGAAGTAACAGCCCGCGCCGGTGACGAAAGTCACCCGGGGTGAGCCACCGCGCTCGCGTTTTGCGGGATGGCCAGAGGACCGCCTGCAGCGCTCAGCGTTCTCGGAGGAGCCCTCGCTCCGCCGGCCTTCTCTGGACTTCCGGGCCCGTCGAACCTCGCGCCGGCCACGCTTTTCGGTTACGAAGGTAAGTGGGTGCGGCATTTTTCTGCTGCGTCTCCCCTTCCGCGTTCGCTACGCTCAGGCCGGCTACATCCGCCGTCGTGAAGGGTTGGATGTCGGGATCGGCCTTGACCCTCCTGCAAGCACTCATTATTTATTCCGGCATTTATTCCGGCATTTATTCCGGCGAGAATAGCTGGCTGTGGGCCTTCGTCGGCCTCGGTTTCGGGGCCTACTGGTTCTATCGGGGGTTCATTCTGCTGGCGCGCCGTCGTCTTATTCTCGATACGCCCGCGTCGAAGATTCGCAGCGCCTCGATCGGCTTGGTGGAACTGAGCGGACTGGCAGGCGGGCCCTACACCCTCCGGGCTCCGCTCACCGGCATGCCCTGCTACTACTACCGCACGCTCGCCTGGCAGCTGAAGCAGTCAGGCAAGAACAGCCACTGGGACAAGGTGGCGGATGAAGCGCTGTACGTGCCTTTCTACCTCGACGACAACAGCGCGAAGGTGCTGGTCGATCCGCAAGGCGCCGAACTCGACCTCCATCGCGACTTCCAGGAAGAGTTCCATACTTCATTCTTCTCCACCCGACTCGAGGTGCCCGGCAATGCCGCCGGTTTTCTGATGCGTCACGGCATCGACACCGACAAAAAACTCAAGCTTGAGGAATACGCGATCAAGCCAAAAAACGCGCTCTTCGTGCTCGGAACTCTGGCGCCCAATCCGGGCATCCGCGTGAGTGCAACGCCGGTCCGCGAGGTTTCGGACGATCCCATCCGCTCGGCATTCCGCCGCGAGATCTCCGGAGGATTTGCCACGAGCCTCGCCGACTCCCTGACGCAAGGCCTGGGCCGCCCGAATCCCTTGCCGAGCGTCGCCCTTCGCCCCACCGGCGAGCCTGCCATTTCTCCCGAGACCATCCGCCTTCAAGGCGGCGAATCTCCCTCCCATTCGGTCGACATGAACCAGCAGCAGAAACTGGCGGCCGCGCTCATGAAAGCCGGCATCACGAACCCCGCGGCCTGGGATGCGGCCGGCGTCGAATACCCGGGAGCAGGCGGCACCGCGGTGGCGACGAGCACTGCCGGGGGCGGGACTGCAGTCGCGGATCCCGCATCCGCGTTCGACTTGAATCCGAAGACCGTGCTCATGAAAGGCGAGAATAACCCGACATTTTTCATTTCCTGGCGCAGCCAGCGGGACCTGGCCCAATCGCTCGGGGCAAAATCAACCTTCATGATCTGGGGAGGTCCGGCTCTGACCCTGTTGTCCCTTTACTGGCTCCTGGCACATTTTGGATGGATGTAAGCGAGCAAACCCCGCCGGGCTCGCGGCCCGCTAGGATCAGCCTGCTCACCTGCCCACCGCCGGCATCGGCCGACCTCCTCAATTAGAATGAGCTGGTGAACGACCCGGTGCGCATTGGAATTCTGGGCGACTTCAATCCCGAGTTCCGCTCCCATCACGCCACCAACGACTCGTTGCAGCATGTCGCTGCCCGGCTGAACCTCCCGGTCGAGTCCGAGTGGATTCCCACGGCTTCCATTCTTGAGCCGGGCGGCCTGAAAACCTTAGAGACCTTTGACGGACTGTGGGCCTCCCCCGGCAGTCCCTACCAGAGCTTTGCCGGCATGCTCAAGGGAATTGAGTTTGCCCGCCACTACGACTGGCCTTTCCTTGGCACCTGCGGGGGCTTTCAGTACGCCTTCATCGAGATGGCGCGCAATGTGCTTGGCATCGCCGACGCGGACTCGGCGGAAAACAACTCCGCCTCGAAAAACATCGTGATCTATCCGGTGGCCTGCGAAGTGCCCGATCGTGCCCCGGATGCGCCCAAGCTTTCAGGCGTGGTGCCGGAAATTCGCTTGCGTCCCGGTTCTTACCTGCAATCGTTCTATGGACAAGACCGGGTCGCTGAGGAATTCTTCTGCAACTTCGAAATCAGCCCGGAGTATGAGTGGGCTTCGATCGAGGCCGGCTTTCCGGTGGTGGCGCGTGGCCCGCAGGGAGAGATTCGCGCCATCGAATCGCCCACCCACCGGTTCTACGTGGCAACCTTGTTCCAGCCGCAGCTTTCTTCGCGCCCCGGCCATCCCCATCCCTTGCTCCTGGCCTTCGTGCAAGCCTCCGCCGATTGGGGGCGCAAGAAGCTGGACGACAGCGTCCTCGAATAAAGGCCTCGTCCGGGCGAGCCTCGAAACGCGAGAAGGATTCCGAGAGGAGTATTTTCGCGGACGGCTAGGACTTCACGAGCTCGAACGCCGGGTAGGCTTCCGCCAGCTCGGCGAAGGCCTCGACCGGGGAACCGGCGGGAACGGGGAAGTAGCGATGGACCTCGCGTTGAAAGGTATCCAGATAGGCTTTGAGGATGGCCAATTTCTCGTCGCCGGCAAGCGGCCGAAGCCGAAACTGCTGGCGCGAGCTTCCTTTCTTCAGGGTAATCTCGCCCGCGGCCTCGGCATTGCGCACCCACTGCGTCCGGCCACGCGGCGCCACCAGGAATTTCTTGCCGCCGATTGCGAGCAGATTGACCGGAGTCGAGTAGAGTTTCCCGCTCTTGCGTCCGCGCACCTGGAGGAGATAGTTGTAGGAAAAACTCCAGCCGATCCCGACCAAAAATCCGAACCCGCGATTGAAAATACGCTCGAGCGCCGAGGGAGCACGGAAAGCAGCGGGAGTGGAATTCATGGCTGCGGTTCATTGTAGAACAGACGGGTCTCGAGGTCTGAGTTCAGCCGCGCGCGGCCTGCTGGATGAATCGGAGTGACGCCGAATTCATGCAATAACGAAGATGCGTAGGCGCCGGGCCGTCGTCAAACACGTGGCCGAGATGGGCGTCGCATTCGGTGCAGGAAACCGCCGTTCTGGCCATGAAATAACTGGAGTCCGCTATGGTTTGAACATTCTGCGGGGCGATCGGATCCCAGAAGCTGGGCCACCCGGTTCCGGAGTCAAACTTGGTCTCGGAGCTGAACAGCGCATTGTCGCAGCAGATGCAGCGGTAGAGGCCTTTTTCGTCGAGGTTCCAGTATTTTCCGGTGAAAGCCATTTCGGTATCGGCATGGCGGGTGATGTCGAAAGCGTTCGCAGAGAGCTGCCGACGCCACTGGTCGTCGGTCTTGACCACTTTGCTCAGGCTGGCCATTCCCAGGCGTTGGCCGGTGTCAGAAAACTGTACGATATCGACCTTCTGCGGCGAGCCGGGGGAACCAGTCGCCCGGACCGCGCGCGGCCGTCGCACGGACCACAGAGCGACGCCGGCCAGAGCCGAGGCCGAGGTCGCAAGAAACGTGCGGCGGCTGAACTTCGAGGATCTGAGACTGTTCTTGCGATCGAGATCAGAGTCGAACATAGAGGCTCCGGCGATTACTTGCCCACGTAGAGATCAGGGAATTGCTGGCGAAGATGCGCGACTTTGGGCGCATCGTTGAATACGATGTAGGGATCGTAGGGATGCAGGCTGGCGTAGTTCTGATGGTAAGCCTCGGCGGGGTAAAAGGCCTTCAGCGGGACGACCTGGGTCACGATGGGGCCGCCATAGACCTTGGCCTGATTGAGCTGCGCGATGTAGGCTTCTGCGATACGTTTCTGTTCCTCTCCGTTCGAGAAGATGACGGAACGATACTGGCTGCCGGAGTCCGGGCCTTGACGGTTCAGCTCGGTTGGATCGTGGGCTACGGAGAAGAATACCTTCAGCAGTTGTCCGTAGGTGATCGCGGCGGGATCGTAGTCCACCTTCACGGATTCGGCATGGCCAGTCTCTCCCGTGCTCACGACTTCATATTCCGCAGTAGCCGCGGAACCTCCGGAGTATCCCGAGGTAGCGCGGATGACCCCCTTGACGTGCTGAAAGACTGCCTGAATGCCCCAGAAGCAGCCGCCGGAAAACACCGCGGTTTGCTCGCCGTGACTGGTGGCCAGGGGCGCGTCTGCGGCGGGGCCGGGAAAAGCGCTGGTTGAGGCAGTTCGAGCGGCACAAGCCAGCGCTCCGCCGAGCATGAGGAACATCACAAAAACTCGCAGAGAAGACATCGTCGAACCTCCGCGGCCGGGATCGCTTTGCCGCCCAACGTATTAGAGCCGCGATCGGGGAAAAAGTTTCGCCGGGACCGAGGAGGGACGGAAAGCGGCAGCCTCCTGTGGCATAATCTTTCGGCTCTTGGGCGCTCTCCGTTGCGCGGGCCAGGTAGACTATGAGCGGCCGTTCCGCCCTGATGATCGCGGTTGCCGGGAACGGGATCGTCCTCTGCCTTTCCTGGGTTGCCTACGGCTGGAATTGGGCGGGAGTGCACGGGGCGGCGCGCAACACGGCGCGGTTTTCGGCGCTGTGGTTCCTGGCGGGATTTGCGGCGCCCGGACTGGTCCGCTGGATTCGGGGATGGCCGGCTGAAACCGACTTGCTGCAGGCCTTCGTCGCGGCCCACATGGTGCATTACGGGTCTGTCCTCGCGGTATTGGCCTTCGACCCGGCGCACCTCTTGCACCATCCGATCGCGGCTGGCGTGGCGATTGCGGGTGGCTTTTTGTTAGTGCTGGGGCTGGGGTTGACGGCGCGGCCGCGGGCATCCGCGCTTTATGGCTCCCTCCATCGTTCCCTGCTGTATGCCATCTTTCTAGTCTTCTTTGTCGGGTTGCTGAACGACCGGTTCAGGCCATTTCGCGTGCTGGCGGCCTTGCTCGGCCTGGGGCTGATTTTGCGGCTGACCAGCGGCATGAGCCTGGCTCCGCTGAAAGCTGAAGCAGCCGGTCGAGATGCTTCCGCGCTTTAGCGGATGGATTTTGAACCAACTCATTACGAGGTGACTATGCGATACGTCGGTCTGAAGGTGGTCCTGCTTTTGATCCTGGCGGCTTCGGAGACGGCTTTCGCCCAAGATTGGGCGCGTGCGCAGCTCGAAAAATCACCCCGGCACCGCGAGTGGGTTACGGTGAAGTACAACGGACGCTCGGTTGAAACCTTCGTGGTGTATCCGGAAGCGAAGGAGAAAAGACCGGTGGTGCTGATCATTCATGAGATCTTCGGGCTGACCGATTGGGCGCAGGAACTGGCGGACGAAGTTGCCGCAGCGGGCTATATTGCGGTGGCTCCGGATCTGCTTTCGGGGATGGCGCCGAATGGCGGACGCACTTCCGACTTTGCCGAGGGCAAGGTGATGGAAGCGGTGGGCCATCTCAATCCGGATCAGATCACCGCCGACTTGAATGCCGTGGCGGACTATGCGCTGAAGATTCCATCCACCAATGGGAAGCTGCTCGTCGCCGGGTTCTGCTGGGGAGGCGGACAAAGCTTCCGCTTTGCCACGAGTCGCGGCGACCTGGGGGCCGCCTTTGTTTTCTACGGGGCACCGCCCGACAAGGATGCCATGGCGCGCATCAAGGCGCCGGTCTATGGGTTCTACGCTGGCAATGACGCTCGCATCGACGCCACTTTGCCGGACGCTCGCGATCAGATGAAAACCGCGGGCAAGACTTTCGATCCGGTGGTATATGACGGAGCGGGCCACGGCTTCATGCGCGCAGGCGAAGCTCCCGATGCCAATGATGCCAATCGCAAAGCGCGCAGCGACGCGTGGGAACGGTGGAAGCACCTGCTCGGCCAGACGCAATAGAAGGGAGACGGGTTGCGTGGGCGAGCACCGGATGAGGCGCAGCCGAGAGTTGCCCAGGGGAAGGTTCGGGACGAGCGCTGCCCGTGGTTATCTCTTGAAGTAGACCCAGGCCGCCACGACGATCAACAGAACCGTGATGACCCAAAGCCCGACTTTGCTTTTACGCTCTTCAGCCATGGCAAAATGCTAGCCGAAGATTAGGTCGCTGTTAAGTGCATAGTCGGGCCCATCTCGTATCCCTCGCAGCAGAGAACGGGCAGGCGGGGATATTTGGCGAACCGGCTGTCGGTCGCCGCCAGCTGGCAAAGCAGGAATTGCGAGCCGCGATTGGACTCGATGCGGCGGGCATGCGTGCAGTGGTCGCACAGGCCAGGATTCGGATGCGCCGGCGGGTTTTTCAAGGATACGGTCACCTGCACTCCTCGCCCGGTGCGTCGATTTCGATTGGGGCCCGGGTTTCGACTCCGGCCCGGTCCCCTTAGTTTAGCGGCTAGCCTGGTTCTGCTCCAGCCTGGTTCTGCTCCAGCCTCGTCGGCTGAGGGGCTCTGCGCTGGGTGACTGCTGCGCGCCGGGAAGTCTTTTAGCTGGAGTGAGACCCCCAATCAGGGCTAAGTTACGGAATTGAATTCGTGCGGCTTCCGATCGATGCTTGGCGCCTGGAGACTTCCAGGAACAACTGGAAGCGTCCTGCAGAGAGGCAGCCGGCTGCGCTGGAGTCCGGTGCCGTCCAGCGCTAGCGCGGGTTCTCTTCTCCCGCGGCGCTTTGGCTGACCGGCAAACTCTACTCGTGCAGGGGTTGTGCTCATTTAAAGTGAAAACACAATATGGGTAATTGGCTGCCGAAATCTGTTCTCTGTCTCAGGTCTTATACCAAGCGCATGTTCGTGGCTGACCTTCTGGCAGGTATCACCGTAGGGCTGGTTGCGCTTCCCTTGGCGATGGCTTTCGCCATCGCTTCGGGCGTCCCCCCGCAAGCAGGTCTGTACTGCGCCATCGTCGCGGGCTTTGCGATTTCCGCTCTGGGAGGATCCTCAACCCAGATCGGGGGTCCCACCGGGGCGTTCGTGGTCGTCGTATTTGGGATTGTCACGAAATACGGTGTCGACGGATTGTTCATGTGCACCCTGATGGCTGGGGTGCTGCTGCTGACCCTCGGGGCGACGGGTTTAGGAACGGCGGTCAAGTTTATACCCCGCCCGGTGGTTGTTGGTTTTACGAACGGCATTGCGGTCATCATCGCCAGCACCCAAATCAAGGATTTCTTCGGGCTGAAAATAGACAAGGTCCCGGGTGAATTCGCAGCCCGAATCCTGACCTGTGCGCACAACTTTTCCTCGTTCTCGCCGCGCGCAACCGCCCTGGCACTAGGCGCGCTCGCCGTGATCATCCTGTGCATGACGTTGGTGCCGAAAGTCCCTGGTTACATCGTGGCTCTATTTGCCGGGACCGCAGCAGTGGTTGTCTTCAAAGTTCCGGTTGAAACCATCGGCACTCGCTTTGGCGGCATACCCTCCGGATTCCCTAAGCTCGTGATTCCACACTTTCGCATGGACTTGCTGCGGCCGCTGATCTCCCCAGCGATCACCGTCGCCATGCTGGGCGCGATCGAGTCGCTCATGTCCGCGGTGGTTTCCGACCGCATGAGCGGCGACAAACACAACCCCAATGTCGAACTGGTAGGCCAGGGAGTGGCCAACATTCTGTCGCCGCTGTTCGGAGGACTACCGGCCACGGGAGCGATCGCTCGCACGGCGACCAACATCCGCTCTGGCGCCAGGACCCCCGTCGCCGGAATGATCCACGCTCTCACCCTTCTCGCGATCGTTGTCTTCGCTGCGCCCCTGGCCCGGTATATTCCACTGTGCGTTCTAGCAGCCATTTTGCTGGTGGTCTCATACAACATGGGCGATTGGCGGGAGATCCCCGAGCTGTTGAAACAGTCGCGGTTCGAGATTGCTGCTTGGCTGGTGACATTTCTGCTGACCGTCTTTGCTGACCTGACCGTAGCCGTCGAAGCAGGCATGATTCTGGCGATGTTGGTGTTTATACGGAAAGTCACCCAAACCACTACGGTGTCCGAGGCGACCGCCGAGTACATTCGCGAAGGGCAGGTGCATATCCTGCAGCACAAGGAAATTCCTGTTTACGTCAGCATCTTCAGGATCCACGGCCCCTTCCTGTTTGGCGCAACCGACAAGATCGATGCCATTGTCTCTCGCCTGCGTGATCTCCCGCCCATCATCATTCTGCGCCTTCGGAATATGACTGCAATCGATTCCACCGGCCTGCAGGCGCTCGAGAATCTTGCCGACCGGGTGCACGAATCCGGACGACAACTCATTCTTTGCGGAGCAAGGGAACAGCCGGCGATGCGAATGCGTGAATCTGAATTTCACAAGCATGTGGGAGCGGCCAATGTCTGCCAAAGCGTGTCCGAAGCTCTGGACCGCGCTAAGATCTTGCATTCGGACGATTCGGACCATGCCCGCTTCGGACACCTCCCACAATCCTTGCCTTAGCGCTGGTGCAGAGGTTTAACGGTGATCCGACCTATCGGCAGCCATGCCGCTGTCGTCGTCTTTCCCTGTAAGGCTGATCGTAGTCGGGACGCGCGTACATTTCTCCCCGAACCTCCCCGAACCTACGGCCGGCGCGCTGGCTATATTTGGGCAAAGGGCTGCCGGTTGGAAAACTACCGAGGACATGAGCGGTTCGTGCCAGATATCTTTTCCACCAAACTGGTCTGTCAACCTGCCGCCCGGTCAAGCCAAATCTCCTGCAAAGGACAACCGCTTTGGTCGTCGTAGGTCCCCCTGCCAAACTTGAACCCCTCAGTAGCAACGATCAAGAAATGTTGCGGTGGATCGCCTGCTTGAGAACACAGCGCAGCGTGTCTTCTACGTAACCAAACCGAACGCCGATACCGTGACCTATTTCCTCGATGGGCAAGGCCAGACGAAACGCTGTCAAGCACAGATCGAAGTCAAAAAGGGTCATTCCCAGGATGAAGTAAAAAGTATCGCTGCTACTGTCTCTGAAAAGAATTAGGATGGTGTGCCTACCGTGATCACCGCTCGACGGTGCCGCCCCTGCTCAAGGGGCGTTTCTCCGATCCGGGCAGTCCTTGGCAGTCATGGTTGGTGTAATCGACGACGCCCTCAAGTAACGTAAGCCGACAGTCGGCTGTGGTTGCGCGCTTCGCGATCGATCCCTGTGTTTGGTCAATGGGGGCGTCCTTTCGTAGAAGATATCTCAACCTGCCAGGCCTCGACCATCTTGACAAAAGGAAAAATGTTTCTGGAAAACTAGTCCGGGTCAGTGCGCCATGGCCGGTCGGCCGCGCTTCTTCGGCTTGGTCATCCAGAACAGAAACGGAATCATGAGCATGAACATGATCGCCAGGAAAAGAAAGACATCATTGTAGGACAGCATGGCGGCCTGACGCTCGACCATGGCGAACAGGGCGGCGTTTGCTTGATGGGTGGCGCTTGCGGGATCCGAGCCGCGGGACAGGAAGTAAGCGCGCAAACCCTGGAAGGCGCGCTGTGTGATGGGGTTGGCGGCGTCGATGTGCGCGCCCAGAATACTCGTGTGCATTTGCTGCTTGCGGTATTGCACGGTTTCGACAATCGAAATGCCAATGCTGGCCCCAATGTTGCGCATCAAGTTGAAAATACTGGTCGCGTTTCCCATGCGGTCGAGGGGAACCGGATCGTTCGTGGCGGTCGTCAGGGGAACAAAAACCAATCCCAGAGACGCGCCCTGCACCACGAGCGGCCACCAGAAATCCCAGAACCCAACCACCAGCGTGAGTCTCGACAACTGGAACATGGCGATTGCGCCCGCCACGAAACCGAGGCCTAGAAGTTTCCTGGGATCCACTTTCGAAGTCAAGTACCCGATAAAAGGCATGGCAATGAAAGAGGCCATGCCGCGCGGCACATTGGTGATGCCGGCCCGGGTGGCGGTGAAGCCCAAAACCTCCTGCATGAGCAGGGGAAGTAGGACGGTACTGCCGTAGAGCACCAGTCCTACCGCCGTCATCAGGGAAGTGCCGATGGCGAAAGAGCGGTAGCGGAAGACTCCGAGATCCATGACGGGGTGCGCCGTCTTCAATTCCCGAATAATGAGGCCGGCCAAACCGATGACCGCGAGCACGGCCAGGATGGTGATAAATTGCGAACCGAACCAGTCATCCTCCTGGCCTTTGTCGAGCAGGATCTGCAGCGATCCAATGCCCAACACCAGCAAACCGATTCCCCAGTAATCGATGCCCAGCGACTTCTTGCGCAGGTAAGGGGGATCGAAGATAAACAGATAGGTCAGAAGAACGGAAAGCGCGCCAATCGGAACGTTGATGTAGAAGACCCAGCGCCAACTGTAGTTGTCGGTGAGCCAGCCGCCGAGCACCGGACCGAGCATGGGCGCCACCACAATGCCCAGCGCCCAGAACGCCATAGCCTGGCCGCGCTTCTCCTGGGGAAAAGCTTCGAGCAGGATGGCTTGCGAGAGCGGCTGCAAACCTCCGCCGCAGGCGCCTTGAATAATGCGGCAAAAAATCAGAAAGCCGAGCGAGGGAGCCATGCCGCACAAAAACGAGGCCCCGGTGAAGCCGATCACCGAGGCAGTCAGCAGACGCTTGCGGCCGAAATTGCTGGCCAGCCATCCGGTCATGGGGAGGACAATGGCGTTGGCCACAAGGTAGGAGGTGAGCGTCCAGGTCGCCTCGTCGGTGGTGGCCGAAAGGTTGCCGGCGATGTGCCGCAGGGAAACGTTGACCACGGTGGTATCGAGCACTTCCATGAAAGTGCTCGACATCACGGCGACGGCAATCAGCCAGGGGTTGATGGCAGCGCGCGGGGCCGAATTGAGAGGGGTCTCCGGGCTCATCGCAGAATGAAACTTAGATGCCAGCCGGAGCGGAATGATTCCCGACTATGCCGCCTGCGGGTTTCCCGGCTTGGCGGACGGGGGTTCAAAGCGGGTCCGGCTCCAGGTGTATTGAATGCGGTGGATCACGGTGATGGTGGACAGAACTGCAATCACCCACAACACCGGGGCCATGACGTTGAACAAGGCGCCGATGATGACCAGCACCAGCCGCTCGGGGCGCTCCATGAAGCCGACCCGGCAGGAGCCGATCAGTGATTCGGCGCGGGCGCGACTGTAGCTGACCATGATGGCGCTGACCATGACGACGGCGGCCAGGACCAGATAAAAGAACCGGCCGCCGCGGGCGTAGAACACGAGCAGGCCAAGAAATTGCGAGGCGTCGCTGTAGCGGTCTACCACCGAGTCAAAGAAGGCTCCGAAACGGCTGACCTGATTGGAGGCGCGGGCCACCCGGCCATCCACCAGATCGAAAAAACCGGAAGCAATGATAATCAGGCCGGCGTAGCGAAACATGCGGGCCTGGTTGGCGCCGTTGGCGTAGCCGAACAGAACCGCGGCCACGATATTGACCAGCAGCCCGAGAAAAGTGAGGACATTCGGACTGACCCGGGCGAGCGCCAGCCAGCGCACAATGGCATCGAGCAGCACTCCACATCCGCGCCCGAAGACACTGGTCCAGGTCACCGGGCTTCGGCCTCGGTTTTGTCGTGCATGGTGGTCAGTTTCAGAACTTCCATCTCACGCTTGCCGCTGGGAGTCACGACCTGGGCCGTATCCCCGACTTTTTTGTTGAGCAAGGCGCGGCCGATCGGAGAGGTGGTCGAGATCCTGCCCGAGCCTACGTCGGTTTCTTCGCTGGTCACGAGCTCATACTGGACTTCTTCGTTCTTGGTACTGTCAAAGACCCGCACCGTCGATCCGAGACCGACTTTGTCTTTCGGAATATCGTTCATGTTGATCAGCGATAGGTCGGCAATGCGACGGCCCAACTGTCGGAGACGCGCCTTGACGAATTCCTGGCGCTGCTTGGCCATATGGTATTCGGCGTTCTCGCTGAGATCGCCCAAGGCGACCGCCTTCTTGAGCTCTTTCGGAAGCTCGTGGCTCAGTTCGTGCTCGAGGGTGTTGATCTCGGCCTGGAGCTTCTTTTTGATCTGCTCAGTCATGGCTGTCAGATTATAAACCCATCGTCCGCCGATACCATGCGATCCGGCGCGCGCCCCCGCAGACCCGGGCGAATTTCGGTTGGGGAAGGCGAAACCCCGGGGAATTCATCAAAACCTGGCCCCCCGAGGGCGCTCTCGAAGGCCGCTCCGCCAACAATTAACTACACTGTCTGCAGTGAGTTAGGAAGGCTGTTTGCGCGCCCCCCGGCGCCCAAATCTGTGGAAATAGGGGCCGAAATTGCCTTTGCTGCCGGCTTAGGATAAGATAAACTCTGCGCTGTTCTTCTCGTTCCTCCTGCGCTCGTGGGTGGTTCCTCAATGTTCAGTAGCGACGGTAACTTCCACATCGGCGACAAGGTCGTCTACCCCAATCATGGTGTCGGAATCATCGAACAGATCAGCAGCCGCACTTTCGGTGAAACCGTAGAGCGATTCTATCTGCTGAAGATCAAGTCGAGCAGCCTGAAAGTCATGGTCCCGTTCCACAATGTGGGAACGGTCGGCTTGCGGCGCGTGGTGAAAAACGGAGAAGTCCAAAAAATCGTTGATTTTCTTACAGATGGCCTGTGTGACAACAACGCCGACTGGAAATACCGCTTCAAGGAAAACTCGGAGCGGATGCGGACCGGGTCGCTGCTCGATGTGGCCGCCGTCTTGAAGGGTCTGCTGGTGTTAAACCAAGCCAAAGCGCTCTCCTTCCGCGAGAAAAAGATGCTCGAGCGGGCCCGCTACCTTTTGGTCAGCGAGCTCGCCATGGCCAAAAACTGCGACGAACCCGAGATCGAGGAATTGTTGTCCAAAGCCCTGTCCAAGAGCAAATTACGGTTTCCGGAAGCCTCGGAGTTTCAAGCCTAAGTCTTCTGTCGTCCCCGCAATCTGGCTTCCTCCTGGTTCGGTCCACCGACCCTTGATCGATCCGAACCCTTCGCTGCTTTCTCGCAGCGTTTTTCGAACCGCCCAATCAGCCGGCTGAGACACCCATGCCACCGAGGGTAAGCCGCGCGAACCGGGAGGGCAGCTCAACCGGGTAGACAGACCCGCTTGGCCGAAACCCGGCCGCCCAAAAACGAACCGCGGACCGGAAGTCCCGGCGGCCCTTGGGCGCTACTCTCCGAGCCAAGCTCCGTAGGGTTTCAAGGAATCAACGTGGTCGAAGACAATCTTCATGGCGGCAGTAATCGGGATGGCGAGCAGCAGGCCTACGGCGCCCCAGATCCAGGCCCAAAGCAGCAAGGATATGGTGACCGCCAGTGGATTGAGCTGCAGACGCTTGCCAAGAAACTTGGGATAGAGGACGTTCATGGCGATCATGTGCAGCCCGAATACCGCGACTACCGCGGTAATGATCCCCTGCGATTCGATGCGCCCGAGACTCACAAAAAGGGGGGGCGCAACCGCCAATAGCACACCCAGGTAGGGAACCAAACTCAAGAAGCCGCTCATGAAGCCCACGAAGTAGAAGAAGGGCAGGTGAAGCATCCAGAACACGAAAGTGCTCAACCCGCCAATTAACAAACCGATCAGCAGGTTCCCGACCATGAAGCTGCGGATCATGGCGGAAATCAGACCCAGGGTCACATAGGCGGTATGGCGGTTCTCGAGGGGGAACAGCATCACCGTGGCGGAGCGGACATGTTGCTGCCAGGTCAGCATGAAGTAGGTGAGAAACGGAACGAAGGAAGCCAACAGAATCAGCTGGCTCACCGAACCGTAACCGCGGGTTAGAATATCGGCCCAGTCGGTGGCGGGACGCACGCTGACCACGCCCTTTTCATGCTGCGGCGTCAAGACCTCCAAGGTTTCCGCCCGCTGGCGAAAGTTCACCACTTCCTCGCGCACCTTGGCCGTGTATCGCGGCAACTCCTGCAGGAAGCTGTAAGCCTGGTTTGAGGAGTAGTACATGACGCCGCCGAGAATGGCCAGCAGCAGCAGCATCGCGATGCCGGCGGCCAGGGGGCGGGGCAGCCGCACATAGCTCAGGACATCGACGATCGGCGCCAGGATGAAGGCCAGAAGCACGGAAACCAACATTACCGCCAGCACCACTTCTCCGTAGTAGCAGAGAAC
Organism: uncultured Acidobacteriaceae bacterium; assembly: GCA_963770245.1. Lineage (GTDB taxonomy): Bacteria > Acidobacteriota > Terriglobia > Terriglobales > Acidobacteriaceae > PALSA-270. The sequence continues at coordinate 163,780 of CAVYOX010000002.1, forward strand.
AAAGGTCACCCCAACCCCGATCAGGTTCAGCGACCAGTGGCTCTTGCGCGGCTCCGAACGCCGAGTTTCGACGACCGGCACCGGCGGCGGAATCGCGATCGCGGATTGGTCGACTGGCATGGCAGTATCCTAGCCCAGTTCTTTCGATCGGTCATCGAACAAAAAGCCATGCACTTGAGGATTCGAGTCGCGGGCGAGAACGATCCTTTGGCATTTCGCGGAAAGACATATAATTCCGCGGTGTCCGCCCCAGACAACCAGGCTCACCCCCAAATTCGCCCGCGCATTCTAGGCCTCGATGTGGGGTCGAAGACCATTGGGCTGGCGGTGTCGGACCCCTTGGGGATTACGGCCCAAGGTCTCGAGACCTTGCGGCGGCAGAACAAGCGGCGGGATCTGGGACAGCTCGAAGCGCTCATCCGCCAATATAAGGTGGCGGAGATTGTGGTCGGCTATCCCTTGCGCATGAGTGGGCTCGAAGGGACGCAATCGGAAAAGATGCGGGTCTTTGCCGAGGGATTGCGGCAACGGTTCCATTTGCCGGTGCACCTTTGGGATGAGCGCCTGAGCTCGGCCGAGGCCAACCGGGTGTTGCGCGACTCGGAGATGTCGATCAAACGGCGAGGCGAGGTGGTCGATCGGCTGGCGGCCGTTCTGATCTTGCAGAGCTGGCTCGATACCCGGGCCAATGGCATGGGACCTCAGCCCGAGCCCTAGCCAGCAATCGCCGCGCGGTTTGCGGGGCACTCGGTTCGGCTGGCCCGCTCCGCCCGGAGTGGTGGCAGGTTTTATCCTGCTTAACCACCCTCGTCTTTCCCCAAAGAGAACTTGGCCTTTCCCGGCAGTCCTACGACCCATCGATCGCGGTCGCAGGCTTGCTTTGCCCGCCGGACCGCCGCAAGCTGACTTCTAAAGGAAGCATTTCGCAGTCGGTTTGTGCTCTGACGGTCAAAGTCATGCCCCCTTCTAAAGCCACCCTCCTCGCGGTCTCGGTGTTCGCCCTCACTTTTCCCCTGTTTCCCCTGGCATTCGGGCCCCCGGCATTCGCGCAGAGCAACCTGGATGATGTGCACCTGCTTCCCCGGATACGGCAGGAAACTCCCGCCCGGCAATCCCCGGCACTCGATCCTGCACTCGACACCCACACCAAGCCCATTCGCAAAGACGTCGATTTGGTGCTGGTGCCGGTGACCATTACCGATCCCATCGGGCGCCTGGTGACCGGGCTCGACCAAAGCAGCTTCCAGGTCTTTGAAGGCAAGCAGCAGCAGGAGATCCGGCACTTCTCGAGTGAAGACGCTCCGGTGTCGCTCGGCATTATCTTCGACGCAAGCGGCAGCATGAAGGACAAGATGGCGCGCGCCCGGGAGGCGGTCCTCGAGTTCTGCAAGACGGCCAATCCCGAGGACGAGTTTTTCATGATCACCTTCTCGGATCGGCCGGAGCTGGCCGCCGACTTCACCTCCCGGATTGAAGACGTCGAGAACAATCTGGTGTCGATCGCGGCCAAGGGCCGAACCGCCCTGCTAGACGCCATCTATCTCGGCGTCAATAAGATGCGGGAGGCGAAATACGCCAGGAAGGCGCTGCTCGTTATCTCCGATGGAGGCGACAACCGCAGCCGTTACACCCCCAGTGAAATCAAATCGCTGGTGCGGGAAGCCGATGTCATGATTTACGCCATTGGCACCTATGATCGCAACTTCCAGACGCGGGAAGAACTGCTCGGGCCTGAATTGCTCGACCAGGTCGCTTCCGCCACCGGAGGCCGGGCTTTCGCCTTGGACAACCCCAATCAGCTTCCGGAGACCGCGGGCTACATCGGGAGAGAATTGCGCAACCAGTACGTTCTCGGCTATCGTCCGGCGCCAGCGCCGCGCGACGGAAAGTGGCACAAGATCAAAGTCACCTTGAAAATACCCAAGGGGCTGCCCTCGCTCCTGGTCAAGGCAAAGCCCGGATACTACGCGTCCCCGGAGTAAACCAAGCCGCGCATGATCCCTCGGTCGGGAATGAACCCGTCCGCTCAGTCGAGCGCATGCTCTCACCCCCGGGTGGAAAAACCGAGCGCCCGCGAGTGGGCGACAAAATGGCACAGAATGGTACCCTAGCCAGCGAAACCCATGCCAGGCTCCCGAAGAGCAAGGATCCGACTCTGCGCCATCGACACCGGTGGCACCTTCACCGATTGCGTGTGGCTCGAGGGCGGACGCCTGGGCCTGCTCAAGGTGTTCTCGACTCCCGCCGACGCTTCGGAAGCCATTGCTCGGGCCTTCGAAAAAATGGGCGGCCTCGACGATCGCTTGATCCTGCTGCACGGAACCACCGTCGGCACCAATGCGCTGCTCGAGCGCAAAGGGGCGCGCGTGGCGCTCGTGACCACGGAGGGCTTTGAGGACGCGATCGAGATCGGCCGTCAGGCGCGGCCGAAGCTCTACGATTTCTTTTTCGACCGGGTTCGGCCGCTCGTGCCCGCAGCCCTGCGTTTTGGAGTCCGGGAACGCACCGCGAGCGATGGCCAGATCGTCCAGGCGCTTTCCCGATCCTCTCTCGAGGCCCTCGCCGGGAAGGTGCGGCGGAAAAAACCTCAGGCCATCGCGATTTCTCTCCTTTTCTCTTTCGCCAATTCACGCCACGAACGTGCGGTCGCGCGGACCCTGCTGCAGCTCGGCGTGCCGCTCGCGGTATCGCACCAGATTCTGCCCGAGTTCCGCGAATACGAACGCACGAGCACGGTGGTCGTGAACGCCTACCTGCAGCCGGTCATGCAGGGCTATCTTGAAAAGCTCGGCCGGCGGTTGCCCGGAAAAGGAAAGCTAGGGGGGACGGCCCGGACTTTCGTGATGCAATCGAGCGGGGGGATCACCTCCTTGGGCTCGGCAATCCGCGAACCGGTGCGCACGGTGCTTTCCGGCCCGGCCGGAGGAGTGGTCGGCGCCCTGGCGATGGCCAAGCGGAGCGGAGTGGACCGGATCATCTCCTTCGACATGGGCGGCACCTCGACCGATGTGGCATTGGTCGACGGCGAGATCCACCCCAGCCGCCAGGGGGAAATTGCGGGAATGCCTCTGGGGGTTCCCATGCTCGATATCCATAGCGTGGGCGCGGGCGGAGGTTCGATCGCGCGTTTCGACCGCGCCGGGGCTCTGCGGGTTGGTCCGGAGTCTGCCGGGGCGGATCCTGGTCCCATCTGCTACGGGCGCGGCACCGAGCCTACGGTCACCGACGCCAATCTGATTCTCGGACGTTTGCCGCCGCTGCGCTTTCTGGGCGGCGCATTTCCCCTGGATCTCGAGCGGACCCGCCGGCTAACCGGCGAATGGCTGAAGGCGACCGGCTGTGGGCTCAGGCTCGAGCAGTTTGCCCTGGGCGTGGTTCGGGTGGCGAACGCCACCATGGAAAAAGCCATGCGCGTGGTTTCAATCGAACGCGGCTCCGATCCCCGCGACTTCACGCTGGTGGCCTTCGGGGGGGCGGGCGGCCTGCATGCCTGCGAATTGGCGCAGGCGCTCGGCATTCCCCGGGTGCTCGTGCCGGCTCTCGCGGGAGCGCTCTCGGCGTTCGGCATTCTGGCCAGCGCCGTGGTGAAGGACTATTCCCGCAGCGTGCTCTGGCAGGTGCGGGAGAAACTCCCCCGGGAGCGGCTCGATCAGGAATTTGCCGCCCTCGAGGCTTCCGCCGGGCGCGCCTTTCGGAGTGAAGGGTGGCGGGGGAGGATCCGCTTTGATCGCCGCGTCGACGTTCGCTACCGCGGTCAAGGCTATGAGTTGAACGTTCCTTACACTCGCGGCTTGGTCGAAACCTTCCATCGGGAGCATCAACGCCACTATGGCCACGGCTACCCCGACCGCGCCGTGGAGCTCGTGACGCTGCGGCTGCGGGCGACCATGAAGCCGCCCTTGACCGCGCTCTCTTGGGCGGGGGCCGAGATCGAGGGCTCGGGTCCTGCGCCCTCGAGCGAGCGGGCGGCGGGTGACCGCATCGCCATGTTTTTTGGCGGGCGGAAGATTCGAGCCACCGTCTATGCGCGCGCCCAGCTGCTGAGCGGGAGAAAGTATCGCGGACCAGCCGTCGTCACCGAGTACAGCGCGACCACCTTTGTCCCTCCCGGCGTCGGCTTCTCGGTCGGAGCGGGCGGAAATCTGGTGATGACGCTCGCTTGACCCGGGCTCGAGCCGAGTGGCCCCCTCCGGCCCCAGGGGCGCTTTCGGCATTGTTACAGTTTGGTTAAAACCTTGAAACTACATAGCTTTAGACTAGGTGCTCCGGACAGCGCCCGTTACAATACCGGGGTGAAACCCAGCATATTTGTGGTGGAAGATGATCCCGATATCTCCCGCCTCGTGCGTCATCACCTGGAGGGAGCGGGCTTCCAAATCAAATTGTTCCCCACCGGACACACGGTTTTGGCGGAGTCGGAGCGGCAGCGTCCGGCGCTGTTCATTCTCGACATCATGGTTCCGGGTAAGGATGGTCTGGAGCTTTGCCGCCAGATTCGCCAGATCCCCGCGCTCGCCCCCACCCCGGTGATTTTTCTGACCGCCAAGAGCGGCGAGGCGGACCGCGTGCTTGGCCTCGAGCTGGGCGCCGATGATTATATTGCGAAGCCCTTCAGTCCGCGAGAGCTGGTGGCGCGGGTGAAAGCGGTGCTGCGGCGCTTCGAACGACCGCTCTCCCCGCTTCCCTTGCGGGTCGGAGACATTGAAATTGATCCGGGCGCCATGACTTTGATCGTGCGCGGCAGGGCCGTCACCACCACGGCCACCGAGTTCCGCTTGCTCGATTATTTCGCCAGCCACGTTGGGCGGGTCTTCACCCGCGACCAGTTGCTCGATTCGGTCTGGCGCGACACCGCTTATGTCACGCCGCGCTCGGTGGACGTTTACGTGCGCCGCATCCGGGAAAAAATCGAACCGGATCCGGAGAATCCGCGCTACCTTAAGACGGTGCGTGGCGCGGGGTATCGCTTCGAGGCTCCTAAGTGAGGAATCGGATTTTCTTTAAGCTGCTGGCCGCTTTTGCACTGGTGATCGCGGTGGCCACAGTCACCCTCGATTTCTCCGTCCGCCGCGCTTGGGATGTGGCGGCAAACTCCGACGGCATGGCGCGATCCGCCGATCCGCTCTCCGGCGCGACCCTGGCGGCCGGGGCCACCGGGCACATGCGGCGCACTCTGCTCTGGGGATCCGCCTGGGCGTTCGCCATCGCGCTGGTGCTGGCAGGGATTCTGGCCCAGTCGACGGCCAGGCGGCTGCAACGCATCGTGCAGTTTGCGGGCAAGATTGCTGCGGGCGATCTGGGGGCGCGCATTGCGGAAAACGACGACGACGAAATTGGACAAGTCGCCACCACGCTCGACAAAACCGCCCACCAGCTCGAGGAAAGCTTTGCCGCTCTGCGCACCAGCCAGCACCGGCTGGAGACTCTGCTGAACAGCATGCAGGACGCGGTCATCGCCATCGGCGAGGACCAACGCGTGCAGTGGGCCAATCAAACCATGGACCGGCTGGTTCCCCAAGGAACCCGGCGGAATGCACCGGTCGAGGAAACTGTCCGCGATCCCGATTTTCTCCGTGCCCTGCGGGCCGCGAGCGAAGAAGGAAGAGTCAGCACCGGCCGTGCGGGTTCGATCCTTCCCGGCCGGACTTTTGACGTGACCGCGGCGCCCATGCCGGGCGGGGGCGCTGTCGCCGTGCTGCGCGATCAAACCGAGACCGAACGCGTCGAGAAGACGCGCCGCGACTTCATCGCCAACGTATCGCACGAACTGCGCACTCCCCTGACTTCGATTCAGGGATACACCGAGACCCTGCTCGACACCGCCCCGGAAGACGACCGCGATTTTCTGGAAGTCATCCGCAAGAACGCCATACGCATGTCTCGCCTCACCGAGGATCTGCTCACCTTGGCGCGGGTGGAGTCCGGAGAACAGCGCTTCGACATCCAGCCGGTGAAGCCGGCAGAGCTGGTGTGCGAGGCAGTGCAGAATTTTCGCGAGATCGCCCGTACCCACGGCGCCGAACTCCAGGTCGAGGATGCGGCGTCGCTCGAGGTCAGTGCCGACCGCGAGGCCATTCACCAGGTTTTCTCGAACCTCATCGACAATGCGCTGAAATACGGTGGGTCGAGCGGCCCGATCGTGGTGGGCGCTCGGCCCGCCGGGCGCGTTGTCGAATTTTATGTGAAGGATTTCGGGCCCGGCATTTCCTCCGAGCACCTGCCACGTCTTTTCGAGCGGTTCTATCGCGTCGACAAAGCCCGCTCCCGCGAATCGGGTGGAACCGGCCTGGGGTTGGCGATTGCCAAGCACATCGTGCTCGCCCATGGCGGCGCCATCCGCGCGGAGAGCGAATTGAATCACGGATCGACCTTTCTGTTCACCTTGCCGACCGCCCCGCCATGAGCGCCCACCGGAGGGAAGGCGCACGGGCAAAAGCTGGGGCCGGAACGGGGGCTCGAACCGGAGGAGGTGGACCGACGGCAGAGCAAGAATTCACGGGCTTTTAACCCATTGCTTGGGGAAACCACCTATGCTATGGCCTTGGCCATTCAGGTCGAAAAGCGGCCGCAAGGACCAGGGGGCACGCGGAACCCCGCCACCGCGTCCCGGAGGGAAGTGCGCATGAGTACTGCCACGATCAAGAGCCCGGGGCCAGAGCCGCCCCATCTGCACCTGGTACGGCGCACCAGTGAGGCTTGCCGCCTGGCAAAAGAAGCCGCCGGAGCCGCTGCCGAGGGTATCGCCACCGGCTCCACGGCGCTGCTGAACAGCCTGCGCGAGCGCGAAAAAGAACTCGACACTCTCGATATGGAAATCGATGCCGGCGTCACCGCCGCCATCACGCAGGTCACCGAACTCGAGGCCCGCGAATTACTGGCTTGCATGAAAATCATGATCGGACTGGAGCGCATTGGCGATCTCCTCCTCAGCTTTGCCAGCAGCGCGCAGGCCGTGAGTCAGAGGATCGATCCGCAAGACACGCGCGACCTGACGCACATGGCTACGATCCTCGAGAAAATGTTGAGCGACGTGGGCGAGGCCTTCTCCGCGCGCGATGTGAAACGAGCGGTGGAGGTTCTGCGGGCGGATGCCGAGATGGACCGCCTGCGCAATCTGATCTTTCTTCGCCACATCGAAAACCCGGAAAACCTTCCCCGGCAAGCCAGCCTCCAGGTCATCTTCATGACCCAGTCGCTCGAGCGGGCGGGGGATCACGCCAAGAACCTGGCAGAAGAAGTCTGCCACTTCGTGAGCGGCCACACGGTGCGACATGTCTTGATGACTTACGACAAGCCCATCGAACAAATGTTCCTCGACTGGTTGCGTCGCCGCGACGACTCGCGCTAGCCAGCTTCGCTCCGCTCCCTGCTAGAGCTCCTCGGCGTTCTCCCGCGACAAATTTTTACAAAGGTTGACGCATTCTTTACGTAGCGTTTGCTGGCGGACGTGTTTAGATCGCCAAGGCTCGTTCGGCGAGCAACACGGCCCGGTCAAGCGCATCCAACCACCAGGAATCGCCGGATGTCGGATCCCCGGAGCGGGGCACGGCGGCCATGGTGTGCTCACCCGTACAATACAATTTACGCAATTGCTTACGTCGGTCGTGAGGATTCGAGGGGGAATTCAGATGGCAGGTCAGTTTCCGAGGGTCGCGGCCGCACTGTTCGGTCTGGGTTTGGTTCTTACCAGCGTGGCCTGCGGAGGCGGGGGCGCGCAAGCGCACCTGAGAGTGCTGCTGGCTTCGCCCACGGTGTCGAGCGTTGACGTGTACGTCGACGACAAGAGCGTATTCACCAGCCTGGCGTATGGCGCGAACACCGGTTACCTCACGGTGATTTCCGGCACACGGCATCTGCAGATCCTGCCCGCGGGCTCCACCTCGAACCCGATTGTGGACGAGTCGGTTACGAGCCCCACCAGCGCGGAGGAGACGGTCGTGGTCGAAGGTCTCTCGCCGAACGTCTCGGGCCTGATTCTGACCGACAACAGCACGGCGCCCGCTGCGGACACGGCCATGCTGCGGCTGGTCAATGCCGCGCCCAATATGGGCACCGCCGACGTTTACGTCGTGGCCGCGGGAAGCAGCCTCATCAGCGGCCAACCGACAGTCCCCGAGTTGGCGTATGGCGCGGTCTCGAGCTACCAGACCCTGACCATCCCGACCACCAGCACCACCCAAGTGTTCAGCGTATTTTTCACCAAACCGGGTACCACCCAGGCGGTTTTGGCCACCGGCCCGATTACCTTCAGCTCGGGACAGATTCGGACGCTGGTCGCGCTCAACAGCCTGAACGGCGGATTCACCTTCGTGACCTTGGCGGATCTGGACTGAGCTCCCAGGGATCAGGCGAAACCTGCCTGCCATTGGTCGGTTTGACGCTGAGGCGCAGTGTTTCTATAATGCTTAGCACCCAGAGAGTGGCGTTGTAGGGGGTCGTTACCACGCATTCCAGTTGGGTGCCTTGAGACAGGGAGATTGACCCAACCCCCAAATGAATGCCTTGGTTCGCTCTTGGAGCCGGCCCAGCACCTGGGAAGGAAGTCAGAACCGTTTCCCGGAAGAATTTTCCCAAGGAGTTCAACCTAACCACATGACAAGCAAGCTTGTACGTTTTCTCACCGCCAGTGTGTTCGCCTTTTCGGTCAGCGCTCTGGCTCAAACCGGGGCGTCTCCCGATGCCCTCCCCGCAGCTCCGAGTGCCGCCTCCGCGCCCGCCGCGGCTCCTGTGATCGGGAGCAAGATTGGCGTGATCAATGTCGAAGGCGCCATTTACGCCTGCAACGAAGGCCAGCGCGATTTCGGCGAGCTGCAAAAGAAGCTGGAACCGAAGGAAACCCAGCTGAAGGGCGAGAACGAAGAGTTGGACGCCTTAAAAAAGCAGCTCTCGGCGCAAGGCGACAAGCTTAGCTCCGAGGCGCATGACAACCTAGTGCGGCAAATCGATGTGAAGCAGAAGGCGCTAGACCGTGCCATGCAGGATTTTCGTGACGACGGGCAAACGCAGCAAAGCGAGATCGGACAGAGGATCCTGCAGAAGATGGGACCGGTTCTCGTGAAATACGCCGCGGAAAATGGATTCGGCCTGCTGATTGATATCTCGAAGCAGTGGCCGGATGGTCCTGTGATTTGGAACGGAGGCTCTATCGACATTACCCGGGCGGTGATCCAGGCCTACAACGTGCAGTCTGGAGTGGCAGCGCCGGCAGCCAAGCCCGCCGCTCCGCGCAGCGGCGCGAGCGGAGCGGCTGCCAAGCCGACGACTCCGGCGAAATAGTCTGCGACCCCCGGTCGCCTAGAAAGTTCCAGCCAGGCCGCCTCACCGGCGGCCTTTTTTATTGCGACGGCAAGTGGCTAGCGCGACCCGCCAGGGACCGCGCCGGTGTCCTTAGAGATTGATGAGAGCTAGCGGCACTCAATCTCAAGGAGGACACCCATGTTTGCCGATTCGTTCTGCGACTCTTCCTGGGCCAATCGTTCCCATCGGGGCTGGACCACGCTGATTTCGTTTGCCCTGCAGGCGGTGGTTTTGGGAAGCCTGCTCCTGCTGCCGCTCTTGTTCACTGCCGGACTGTCGCGACCGCAATGGATGGCGCACTTAGTGGCTCCGGCCCGCAGTGCGGCCCCGCTCGCGCCGGCGGTCGCGACTCGCTCCCTGAGCTCGGGCTTCGGGAGCCTCTCCCTGAACCAGCCGATCATGACCCCGAGCCGGATTCCGCGGACCATCTCGAGCGGCGAGGAAGCAACTCCCCCGATGATCGATTCCAGTCTGGCGGGGGCTGCGGCGGGTACCGGTCCCGGGACGGCAGTCTTCGACTCGCTTGGCACTGGGGCAAACGCCTGGGTGCCGCCTCCCCCGCCCGCACTTCGCCCGCTGCGCGTTTCCCGCGTGATGGAGGGCAACCTCGTTCACCGGGTGCAGCCCGAGTATCCCGCCCTGGCCAAGATGGCGCGCGTCCAGGGAGCAGTGGTGCTGCATGCCGTCATCAGCAAGCAAGGTACGATCGAGGGCCTGGAGGTGATCAGCGGGCCTCCGGCCCTGGTCAAGGCAGCGGTGGATGCGGTGCGCCAGTGGCGGTACCGGCCCTACTATCTCAATGATGAACCGGTCGAAGTCGATACGCAGGTGACGGTCAACTTCGTGCTGGCGGGCGGATAGCCTCGGGCGGGGTAGCCCCAGGGTAACGTAGGCACTCGGGCCGCCCCCGCTATAATCGCGGCAGTGTCCGCCACCGTCGAAATCGTGAAGCGCACCGCCACCCGGCCGACCTGGGCGGAGATTTCTCTCGGCCGCCTGCGGCACAACTTCCGGGTGGTCGAGCAGCACGTGGGACCGGGAGTCGAAGTGTGCGCGGTGGTGAAGGCCGACGCCTACGGCCATGGCGCGGTCGAATGCGCGCGCGCCCTCGAGGACGAAGGAGTGCGCTGGCAGGGCGTAACCTCGCTCGATGAGGCCATTCCCCTGCGGGATGCCGGCATTCAGGGACGAATTCTGTTGATGACCGGCTTCTGGCGAGGGGAAGAAGAAGAAATCATCCGCCTGCGGCTGACCCCGACGGTCTGGGAACCCGGACAAATCGAATTGCTCGAACGGGCCGCCGTCCGCTTGGGAGTGGGGAAACAACCCATCCACTTGAAGGTGGATACGGGCATGGGACGTCTGGGAGTCACACCGGAAGAGTTGCCCCAGGTCTATGCCGCCTTGAAGTTATCAACCCATCTCGAACTGGAAGGACTCGCGACCCACCTAGCGTCTTCTGAAGTGCTCGATGCACCCTCGGTCGGAGAGCAGCTGAATCATTTCGAAGAGGTGCGGCGGGTTTTGCAAAATGCGGGCTTCACGCCCCCGCTCGTCCATGCCGCCAATACGTCGGCCGTAATCTCCCGCCCCAAGACCTTATATAACATGGTGCGGCCTGGACTGGCCCTCTACGGCTACTACCTGCCTTTTGAACGGGCGGGGAGGGAAGTGAGCGGCAGCGCACTGCGCTTGGCGGTGAAACCGGTCCTGACCTGGAAGACTCGGATCCTCTCGCTGCGGGAAGTGCGCCCCGGTCAAGCGTTGGGATACGGCGGTACCTACGTCACCAAAGCCCCGGCTCGCATCGCGGTCCTGCCGGTCGGCTATGCCGACGGGCTGAACCGCGCGCTGTCTTCGCGCGGACGGGTGATCGTGCGCGAATATTATGCCCCCATTGTCGGACGCATCTCGATGGATCTGACCTTGGCCGATGTGACCGGACTTCCCGGAATCTCGGTGGGCGATGAGGTGATCTTGCTCGGCGCGCTCGATGGCCTCAGCATGGATGCGCAGGAGCATGCCGCTCTGGCGAACACGGTGCCCTATGAAATCCTGTGCGGAATCTCTAAGCGAGTGCCGAGGAGATACGCCAGCTAGTTCGGCTCGAGTCCCCCGTCCCTGGTTCGCGCCTCCGGCGTGCGCGATCGCAAGCGTCCGCCTTCTGCGCTCCCCCGGGAAACGCTCAATCCCCAATTGCTGAGGGCAAATGCGGAGGGCTGCGGTTCGCTGCACACCGGCTGACCGTTCTTCGACCCTTTGCTATCCTCAAGGTGCATGCCTTCGCGCTACGCACAATGGATGTACGACTGGGAAGGCCGGCTCACGTCGGTCGACAACAACCGCGTGGTGCGGCCTCTCGAATGGGGAACGGAGTGGGCCCGCGGCTGGCCCTGCCGCAACGGCTTTGCCCCCGGCTATCGGCCGGCGGATCCCGAGAAGTTCCTCGGCGAGTACAACCAGAGAATCATCCAGTCGAGCGATGAATTCTATTCCTACACCACCCCGGGCGATTTTCGTCTGGAACGACGCGAGGTCGAGGTTTGCAGCACGCGAGAAATCCCCGACCCCAAACTGGAAAAGAAGGTCCGGGGTACCCACGCCGAATTTTTGCGCTTCACCTCGCCGGTCCGCACCCCCTATCCGGAAAATAACCTGGCGAATGCGCGCTGGTTTCCCTCCCGCGGCCGACGCGCGGTGGTCGTGCTGCCGCACTGGAATGCGGACGCGCTGGCTTACACCTCCTTGTGCAAGGTGCTGAACCTCCTCGGAATCTCGGTGCTGCGACTGAGCAAGCCCTACCACGACGTTCGCCGGCCGGCCGGCGTCTACCGCGCCGACTATGCCGTGTCCGCCAATATTGGGCGCTCGCTCGATGCCAGCCGGCAGGGAGTGATCGATGTCCGCTGCTGCCTGGACTGGCTGGAGCAGCAGGGCTACACCCGGCTGGGCGTGGCCGGGACCAGTCTCGGATCCTGCTACGCATTCCTGGCCGCCGCGCACGATGCGCGCATCCGCGTGGCCGCCTTCAACCACGCCTCAACCTATGTGGCCGATGTAGTATGGCATGGCCAATCGACCCGCCATATCCGCCAGGGCCTAGAGACTCGGATCGACCTGGACCGCCTGCGCGGGTTGTGGAGCGCCGTCAGCCCCATGTCCTACTTTGCCCAGTACGCCCGCTGGCCGAAGAAATCGCTCGTCATTTATGCCAAGTACGACCTGACATTTCTCCCCGAGTTTTCTGAGCAGGTGGTGCGAGAGTTCGCCCGTCACCGCCTGGACCACAAGGTGGTGGTGCTTCCCTGCGGTCACTACACCACCGGGGAAACTCCCTTCAAATACATGGACGGCTGGCAGTTGGCGTCGTTTTTCCGCACCGCGTTTGAGAGCGGCATTTAGCCATCGGCCAGAAATGCTGAGTGCGAAATGCTGAGGGCTTGATTAGAATGACCCCATGAAGATCGCCCTTGCGGCCGATCACGCTGGCTTTGCACTGAAAGAAAAAATCCGCCAGCACCTGGCAGGCCAGGGCATCGCCGTGGACGATTTGGGCACCCATTCCCAGGAATCGGTCGACTATCCTGACTATGCTCGAGTGGTCGGCCAAGAGGTCGCGGGCAAACGCGCCGATTGCGGCATCCTGGTCTGCGGCAGCGGAATCGGGATGGCCATCGCGGCGAATAAAATGCGGGGCATTCGCGCCGCCAATGTACGCAGCGAAGCCGAAGCGCAGCTCAGCCGCGAGCACAACGATGCCAATGTCCTGACCGTGGGCGGACGACTGCTCGACGAGAGCTCCGCGCTCGGCATCGTCGACCGCTGGCTGAGCACAGCCTTCACCGGCGGCCATCATCAGCGGCGGCTGGATAAGATCAGCCAGCTGGAATCGGCGGAAATGCGTTGTGCCGAGAGCAAAACTGGAACCTGAGAACTGAAGGATGAAAATGACCGGAATGTCACGCCCACTCTACGAAGCCGATCCCGAAATAGCCCTAGCCATCGACAACGAAACCCGCCGTCAGCACGAGGGTCTGGAACTGATTGCCTCCGAGAACTTCGTGAGCGAAGCGGTGCTCGAAGCCGCAGGTTCGGTGTTTACCAACAAGTACGCCGAAGGTTATCCCGGCAAACGTTATTACGGCGGTTGCGGGTTTGCCGACGTGGTCGAAGACCTGGCGCGGGCGCGGGTCAAGAAGCTTTTTGGAGCCGAGTATGCCAACGTGCAACCCCATGCCGGCTCGCAGGCGAATATGGCCGCTTATGCCGCGGTGCTCGCGCCCGGCGACACCATTCTCGGTCTGAATCTGGCGCACGGTGGCCACTTGACCCACGGCCATCCTCTGAATTTTTCGGGCAAGATGTATCGCATCGTTCCTTACGGCGTCACCCGGGAAACCGAGACCATCGACTACGACGATCTCGAAAAACTCGCCGAGAAGGAACGCCCCAAACTGATCATCGGCGGCGGCAGCGCCTATCCGCGCCTGATTGACTTCGCGCGCATGCGCCAGATCGCGGACCGAGTGGGAGCGCTCTATCTGGTCGACATGGCGCACTTCGCCGGACTGGTGGCGGGAGGCGTACATCCGTCGCCGGTTCCGCACGCCCACATCGTGACTTCGACGACCCACAAGACCCTGCGCGGACCACGGGCCGGCATGATTCTGGCAAAAGCCGAATTCGCCCAGTCCATCGATAAGATGGTATTTCCCGGAATGCAGGGCGGACCGCTGATGCACATCATCGCCGCCAAGGCGGTGTGCTTTCTCGAGGCGATGCAGCCCGAGTTCCGCGAATATGTGCGGCAAGTCGTGGCCAATGCCAAGACGCTGGCCGAGACGCTTCGAGCAGAAGGTTTGCGCGTGGTCTCGGGCGGCACCGACACGCATCTCATGCTGATCGACGTTTTCTCCCAAGGCATGTTGGGCAGCGAGGCGGAAAAAGCGCTGGGCGAAGCCGGCATCACGGTCAACAAAAACGCCATCCCCTTCGATACCAACCCACCCATGAAGCCGAGCGGAGTCCGCATTGGCACCCCCGCTCTCACCACCCGCGGGATGAAAGAGTCGGAGATGCGGCAGGTGGGACGGTGGATTTCCGAGGCCTTGCAGCAGCGCACCCAGCCCGCGGTGCTCGAGCGGATCCGCCTGCAGGTGCTCGAATTGGCGGAGGCCTTTCCGCTTTACCCGGAGCGCAGAGCGAGAGCGCAAGCCGAAGTTCGGGCTTAGTCCCCCGCGGACCTGCAGCCCGTTTCCAGCCCGCGCTCGCCACGCCCCCCTTCAAACCCAGCCCGGAATGGTCCGACGCCCTCGGAGTTTCGTGTCGCCAGGCTCCTCGTTTGTGATTAAATCTTCCCCGTGAAGGTCGCCATTGATATCCGACGGATGACCGAATTCGGCGTCGGCACCTATACGCGCAACGTCGTGCGCGCGCTCAGCCGCCTCGATCATGACAGCGGATATTTTCTGATTGGATCTCCGCAGAAAGTGGCGGAGATCGGACCGCTACCGGCGAATTTTCAGACGGTTCCTCTGCTGGAACCGGACACCACCGCCAAAGGCTACCTGCAGTGCCGCGCCCTCCTGCAGCACCTCGACTGCGATCTGGTGCACATTCCGCACCTGTTCGGAATTCCGCGCGCCTTGCCCTGCCCCTACGTCATGACAGTTCATGATGTGCTCGAACACATGTCGAGCACCAATGGCCGCTCGGGAATGAGGCGTTGGCTGCACTTTCAGCTCACGCGCCGGGTGCTGAAGGGAGCGGCTCGCATTTTCGCCGTCTCCAAGTTCACCAAGAGTGAGGTCGAGAAGCTATTCGGCATTGCTCCGGAACACATCGAGGTTGTCTATAACGCGATTGACGAACGTTTCCTGCACGGGCACGCCAGCGAGGCGGACCGCCAGTTTCTGGCCGAGCGTTATCAGGTGAATTATCCTTTTTTGCTTTACGCCGGACGGATCAGCCCCCACAAGAACGTGGTGCGGATCATCGAGGCTTTCTCCGCCCTCAAAGCGGAACTGGACAAGGAAGGCAAGTATCCGGGCCTGAAGCTGGTGGTCATCGGCGACGAGCTTTCTAAGCACCCCGACCTGCGCCGCACCGTCATCCGCGGCGGAGTGCAGAACGATGTGCGGTTTTTGGGGTTCATCCCCATTGACATACTCCGCATTTTCTACGATGCCGCCAAGATTTTCGTGTTTCCTTCGCTGTACGAGGGATTCGGTCTGCCCCCGCTCGAGGCCATGGCGCACGGCACCCCGGTGCTGGCCTCGAACACCTCGTCCCTTCCCGAGGTGGTCGGCAACGCAGCCGTTCTGGTAAACCCGGAGAACGTATTTGAGATCATGCGCGCCCTGCACCGGGTCTTGACCGACCAGAATCTGCGGGAAAAACTGAAACGCCGCTGTTACGAGCAGGCCCAGAAGTTCTCCTGGGAGCTTTCGGCTCGGCAAATTCTGGCCGCGTACACGGAAGTGGCGGGACAGCCCGGAGGGGTCTCGCGCTCCCATCCGGAGCCAACCGCAGCTCCCCGCGCTTCATAGAGGCGAAGTAAAGGCGAAATAAACAGCGCAACAAAGTTGGGGTCGAAACCAAAGTCGAAACCCAAGAAGAGAAAAAGAAGAGAAAAAGAAAAAAGAATGGATCCCTAGCCTCTTGGCCGCGATCCAACAGTTTGACACACCGGGAAAGAGGTTCTTGACAAGTTTCTCCCGTGACTTTAGGCTTGAATTCTCAATGAACTCGCTACCTCGGTGCCGCTGCCAGTGTTGTACTTGTTGTTGTAGGGGTGTGCCTGGCGCGCGGGGAGGCTGCTGAACTAAGAAACATCTAGTCAAACAGCAATCATACCCACCGCCAGAAGAAACTTCTGGCGGTGGTTTTTTATGGCCAATCAAACCACAAAAAGCGCGGTCGCGGCGGATGGTCCCCAAAAAACCGATCCGCCGAGCCCAGTTCAGCTAAACCAGGTTCAGCTAAACCAGGTTCGGCCAAACCAGGTCCAGCCAAACCCGGCCCCCAGCTTGTTTGCCATGTTTGTCAAACTGGAAAATCGCAGCTGCTTGGTGGTAGGGGCGGGCAGCCTGGCGGAGTCGAAGATTCCCGGCCTGCTCGAGGCGGGCGCGAGAGTCGGCGTGGTGGCGCCGCAAGCCAACGCTACGGTTTCCGGCTGGGCCCGGGCGGGGACAATCACCTGGAAGCAGAGAAGCTTCGCGCCTGCCGATCTCGATGGCGCCTTCCTGGTGATTGCTGCGACGGGCGCGAGCGCGGTGAACCAGATGGTTTTCCGCGAGGCCCGGGGACGCGGCGTCCTGTGCAATGCGGTGGATGATCCCGAGCGTTGCGATTTCTACTACCCGGCGGTGGTGCGCCGAGGTGCTCTGCAGTTCGCGATTTCGACCGGCGGACTTAGCCCGGCCTTGGCGCAGCGCCTACGACGGGAACTCGAAGAGCAGTTCGGACCCGAGTATGCCGAATGGGTCGCGCAATTGGGCAGGTCGCGCCAGCAGATTTTGGCGCGCGACCTGCAACCGGAAGATCGCCGAAAACTCCTCCATGAGCTCGCCAGTCGCGAAGCCTTTGCGGCGACGCTGGCGAAGGAAGGGCTTTCATGAGGGGAAAGGTATTTCTGCTGGGGGCGGGACCGGGGGACCCCGAGTTGCTCACCCTGAAAGCACTGCGGGTGCTGAAGACGGCTGACGTTGTGCTGCATGACGAACTCATCAGCCCCGAGATTCTGGCTCTGGTGCCGAAGACCGCGCAGCTTCACCCTGTCGGCAAACGCTGCGCCCACAAGAGCATCCGCCAGGAAGAAATCAACGCGCTTCTGGTTCAGTTCGCCCTGCTCGGTCTTGCCGTGGTGCGGCTGAAAGGCGGAGATCCGCTGCTGTTCGGCCGCGGCGGGGAGGAGATCGAGGCCCTCCGTCAGGCCGGCATAGAAGTCGAAATCGTGCCCGGCGTGACCGCCGCTCTGGCCGCCGCCGCCGCCGCCCAGATCCCGCTCACCCACCGCCAAGTCTCTTCCATCCTGGTGGTGCTGACCGGCCATCAGTCGAAGACGGCGGAACTGCTCGACTGGCCGTCTTCGTTGCCGCCGGGGGCGACGGTCGTTGTCTATATGCCCGGCTATCACTATGCGGCGACCGAACACCGGTTGCGGGCGGCGGGCCTGGCGGGATCCACTCCCTGCGCCATTATTTCCCAGGCCACCTCTGCCGAAGAAACGGTATTTTGCACCATCCTCGAAGGCCTTTCCCAGGCTTCCCGCCTGCCGGCGCCCACGCTGCTGGTGGTCGGAGAACTGGTGCGCTTCGCGAGCCATCGGTCACTGCGCCAACAGTTGGGCTGGACCGTGCCGGCCGAGACCAGCGATTTTGTACCACGGTCAGCGGAATCTCCCGCGCAAGCGGGCCCGGAGGAGCGATCCGAGTGAAGGACACCCTGGAGCACGTGCAGACGTTATCGGAGCGGTGGAAGCCCGAGGAAACTTTACGCTGGGCTTTTTCCACCTTCAAGAATGATGTGGCCATGGCCTCGGCCTTCGGCGCCGAGGGTCTGGTGCTGATTGACATTGCCACCCGGGTCAATCCCGCCATGAATATTTTCATCGGCGATACCGAGTTGCTTTTCCCCGAGACCTACGATCTGATTGACCGAGTCGAGCGCCACTATGGGGTCAAGGTGGAAAGAATCTACCCCGATTTGACGCCGGAAGAGCAGGATCACGCCTACGGCCCGGCGTTGTGGGGCCGCAACCCCGACCTGTGCTGCAGCATTCGCAAAGTCGAGCCCCTGCGGAAGAAGTTGTCCGAACTGCGGGCATGGATCAGCTCGATTCGCCGGGACCAGACCTCGGTCCGGGCCAACGCCCATAAAGTGGAGTGGGATGAGAAGTTTCAGCTGGTCAAGGTCAACCCCCTTGCCGATTGGACATCCGAGCAAGTTTGGACCTATATCCGCCGCCATAAAGTTCCCTACAATGTGCTGCACGACCGCAACTACCCGAGCATCGGATGCACCCACTGCACTCGTGCCGTCAATCCGGGAGAAGATCCGAGGGCCGGTCGCTGGTCCGGGTTCCAGAAGACAGAATGCGGTTTGCACGCCCGGCCTTCGCAGGCGCATCCGCCTCTGATCCACCTGGAAGTTCCGGCCCTCGAGGAACCCTAGAGCGCTCGATCTCCCAGGCGGGTCAACCACGGTCAGCAGTTTTCCAGCCCTGAAGGCTGCCGGAGGCTCTGTGCCGGACCCTCTGTGTCGAACCCCTGGGTGTCGAACCCCTGCGTGTCGAACCCTCTGTCTCGAACCCCCGGGCTCTCCGTAACCGCATGAAAAACAGCACCAAAGCCTGCTTCTTGATTGGCTTTCGAGCCCTGCCGTCCACCCTTTGGTAACGCCCGCGTCTGCACCTTTTTTGTGGCAATTTAACACGGCTGCAATATCTTCGAATTACCATCAGAGCTTTGGGGAATCTTTACGGAGGTTCGGGAATGGGAACTCGCGAGCTGCCACGGTTTGCGCTGCCGCTGCAGGTAGCCGCCGTCTGCTATCGTGGGCGCGGGGCGCTCATCGAGTTTCTTCTGGTCAACACCAACGGCGGAAATAAGTGGACCTTCCCCAAGGGTGACCCCGCCGCCTCCCTCTCCCACAGCCAGGCGGCGGAACGCGAAGCCGCAGAAGAAGCTGGCGCTCGCGGACGCATCGAGCCGCGCCATTTTCACTTGTACGTTCACTCGAAAGGCGTCTTCTGGAAGTCTCCCGGTGTGCAGGAGTTCGTCGTCAAAGCCTTCCTCTTGGAAGTGGAGCACATGGGCCGTCCGCAGGAAGATATGCGCCATCCCACGTGGTTCTCTGCGGAGGATGCCAAGCGAATCCTCGCCAAAGGCCGTGAATTGAAATATGCCGGCGAATTGCAAGCCGTCATCGACCGGGCCCTCGAACAAATTCAGGCCGCCCGCCTGCTCTCAGTCCGCGGATAGGGGCGGCGCGCGCGTTCGCGGGTTTCCAGCTGGATCGAGCGGCTTCCCGTATTCTTCAAAACCCCTCCCTCATGAGACGATGGCATCAGCTCCATGATCCAGCTCTCCTCCGCCGGCAAGCGCTATGGCCACAAGCTTCTGTTTGAAGAAGCGGACTGGTTGGTCACCCCGAAAGACCGCGTCGGTCTGGTGGGCGCAAACGGCACCGGCAAATCCACGCTGCTCAAAATCCTGGGGGGTCTCGAAACCCTGGACTACGGTTCGATCAGCACCGCCAAAGGCATCAGCGCGGGATACTTGCCGCAAGATGGCCTAGCGCTCGCGGGACGCAGCGTGTTTGCCGAGTGCATGTCGGTCTTCGACGATCTACGCGCCATGGAGCAAGAGATGGAGGACCTCACCGCCCGCATGTCCGAAGTGGACCATGCCTCCGCGGCCTATGCCCAAATCGCCGACCGTTACCATCTCATCCAGCACGAATTCCAGACCCGCGACGGGTACGCCATCGAAGCGCAGGTGGGCACGATTCTTGCCGGGTTGGGATTCCTGAAGGACGACTGGCACCGCCGGACCGAGGAATTTTCCGGCGGCTGGCAGATGCGACTGGCGCTGGCCAAGCTGCTACTGCAGAAGCCCAATCTTCTGCTGCTCGATGAGCCTACCAACCATCTCGACCTCGAGGCCCGCAATTGGCTGGAAGACTATCTGACGCACTATCCCTATGCCTTCGTCCTGATCTCGCACGACCGCTACTTCCTCGATGTGACGGTCCATAAGACGGTCGAAATCTGGAACAAGCGCATTCATTTTTACAGCGGCAACTACGACAAGTACCTGGCGCAAAAAACGCAGCGCCGGGAGCAGCTGGAGGCCGCCTACCGCAACCAGCGCGAACGCATTGAGCAGCTCGAGGTTTTCATCAACCGTTTCCGCTATCAGGCGACCAAGGCCAAGCAGGTGCAAAGCCGCATCAAGGAACTGGAAAAGATGGAGCGGGTCGAAGTTCCCGAAGAAGAAAAAACCATCCACTTCTCCTTCCCGCAGCCGAAACCGGGCGGCCGCATCGTCGCCGAGTTCGTCAACGTGGCCAAGTCGTATGGCGAGAAGCAAGTCTTTCGAGACGTCAATTTCGTGATCGAACGCGGCGACCGCGTGGCCTTGGTGGGAGTCAACGGCGCGGGCAAATCCACCCTGATCAAGCTGCTGGCGAACCGCGAGCCCCTCACAGGCGGCGAGTGCCGCCTGGGCCACAATGTGCAGGCGGATTATTTTGCCCAAGACCAATACAAGGAACTGAACCCCGACGCCCGCATTCTGGACGACCTGAGCGACCTTTCCCCGCGCTCCACCCAGACCGAGCTGCGCAGCCTGCTCGGTTGTTTCCTGTTCTCCGCCGACGATGTTTTCAAGCGCATTGGCATACTCTCGGGCGGCGAGCGCAACCGCTATGCCCTGCTGCGCATGCTGCTGCACCCCGCCAACTTCCTCCTGCTCGATGAACCCACCAACCACCTGGATATTCGCGCCAAAGACATCCTGCTCGAAGCCCTGGCCGGCTATAGCGGCACGGTCGTGTTCGTCTCCCATGATCGCTACTTCATTGACAAGCTGGCCGGGCGGATCTTCGAGGTCGGCGAGGGCCGGGTGGAAGTCTATCCCGGCAACTACGAGGACTATCGCTGGCGCAAACAGGGCGGGGCCGAAGCCTTACAGCAGGCGATCGCAGTTTCGCCCGGGCCCCCGCGGCCGCCCAACGGAAGGCAAGCGCCCCCGCTTCCGGCCGCGGCCGAAACTCCGTCCAAACGTCTGAACCCCATCAAACGCAAGCAATTGGAAGAGCGCGTCCAGGAGATCGAAGGGGAGATCGGCGACCTCGAAACCACGATCGCCGGCCACGAGCGAGCCTTGCAGAGCTTCGTGAGCGCGGAGGAGACCGCACGCCTGAGCCAAGAGCTCGCCGACCGCCGAGTCGAACTCGAAGGCCGTTTGGCGGAGTGGGAGGAAATTACGCACGCTCTCCAGTCCTAGGACGAGGCGCCCGCCTGGCCTTGTTCTTCCGTAACCTCCACGTTTGCCCACGCCCGTGCGATAGTCACTCTGGCAGTCGAGCCAAGTACGTATACCCGCCGCATGCGGTACCGCCCAAGGCGCAACCCGCACGGAACCGAAGAAAGGCCGGTACCCTTAATGTTGCAGGCACCCGAGCATCAGAAGTCGCAGAATCCCACTTCGTTCGCGCCCCTGAGCGGGGCAGGCTCTTCCGTCGAGCAGGCTACCATCGGCCGCTCCCTTGTCATCAAGGGAGAAGTCACCGGTGCAGAGTCGCTTTACATCGACGGCCATATCGAAGGCAGCATCACCGTTGCCGACCACCGCGTCACCATCGGACGGAACGGCAGCGTGACCGCTAACATCATTGCCCGGGAAGTCGTGATCATGGGCAAGGTGAAAGGAAATATCCAGTGCAGCGACCGTCTGGATATCCGCGGCGAAGGCTCGCTCACGGGCGACGTGGCGACCCAGCGCATTAGCGTCGAAGATGGAGCCATCTTGAAAGGCAGCGTGCAGGTCCGCGCGGCGGAGGCCAAGCCGAACAACGCCCCGCCCAGGCATGCCGAGGCTCCCAAATCCGCCGTGACCGAGCAGCCCAAAGCGGCCACCGTCGGCGTCTAGAATCTCGTTTTTTCCCTCGTCCGGAGAAACACCCGGGGCGCGTTCCGCACACGCGCCCTATTTCTTTTGCGGATCGCCGGGTTGCAATTCAAGGGCAGCCGAGTTCATGCAATAGCGCATCCCGGTCGGCTGTGGCCCATCCTCGAACACATGCCCGAGGTGCGCCTCGCAGCGGGCGCAGCGGACCTCGGTTCTCCTCATCCCGTAGCTCGAGTCGGTATGTTCGATCACCGCATTCGGGTCGAGCGGCCGCCAGAAACTCGGCCACCCCGTACCCGAATCGAACTTGGTCGCGGATTCGAACAGCGGCTGGCCGCAGCAGACACAGGTAAAGGTCCCGGCTTCTTTTGTGTTCCAGTACTTTCCGGTAAAAGCCGGCTCGGTTCCCGCCTTGCGCGCCACCTGATACTGCTCCGGCGTTAATTGCTTTTTCCACTCCTCGTCGGTCTTGATTACCTTTTCAGCCATGCGTGTCTTCTACCTCAATTCAGTAGGATTGGATGCGTTCGCGGCCGGAAAGTTACGGCCCGATGGAGCGGTACTTTCCCCGGAAATAAAGCAGCGGATCTCCCTCCCGCACCACCACATCTTCCACCTGGGCGATGAAAATCGTGTGGTCGCCGGCGTCTTGCACGGTGTGCAAGCGGCACTCGAGGTAAGCGAGCGCGCCCTGGAGTACGGGAGTGCCGTGTGCAGTCCGCTCGAAGCGTGTCCTCACCTCGGCTTCGGCCCGGTCTTGCGCCTCCGCCGGAAGAGCATAATACTCGGAGACGGCACGCTGGTTCTCGGCCAGCACATTCACTCCGAAGCGCTTCTTGGCATGGAGGTGAGCGTGGGTCCGAGCCCGCTGGTCCACACAAACCAGCACCAGCTGCGGATCGAGCGACACCGAAGCAAACGCGTTCGCCGTCATGCCATGGACATCGCCTTCATAGTCCACCGTGATGATGGTCACGCCGGTCGCAAAACAGCCCATCGCCCTGCGGAACTCAGCCTGGGTCACACTCATGTCCTCAAAGGTTTTAACACGCAGAGTTTGGCCCGCCAAGTGAGTTTCAGGGAAGCTGCCAGAACCGGCGTCCGCCAGCTGAGAACCGCGGGCCTCATGTATGATTTCGCTGTGCTGATTCCGTCGAGAAGGCCATCCCCTTGGCGCTAGCCGAAACCACCGGGCCCGCAGCGCAGGCGCCGAATTCAGCCTTGGACGCCCTGGGCACCGCGCTGCCCCTCTCCCGCGAGATGGCGTGTGCCCTGCTTCGCCTGGGCGACGACCAACTTCCCCAACTGCTTTCCGCCGCCCGGGCCCGCAAGGAGCGTTTTAAGCCCGGCGTCATCACCTATTCGCGCAAGGTCTTTCTCCCGCTCACCAACCTCTGCCGCGACTATTGCGGCTACTGCACCTTCCGCCGCGACCCGGGTGAAGCCGGCGCCCACACCATGACGCCGGATGAAGTGCTGCAGATCGCCCGCCACGGCGCGAGGCTCGGATGCACCGAGGCTCTGTTCAGCCTCGGCGATAAGCCGGAACTGAACTTTCCTGCCATGCGGGACACCCTGCATCGCCTGGGATACAACTCCACCCTGCAGTACCTGGAAGCCATGTGTCGTCTGGTGCTGCGCGAAACCACTCTGCTTCCCCACCCCAATCCTGGGTTATTGAGTGCCGAGTGGATTCGGCGCCTGGCTCGGGTCTCGCCCAGCATGGGACTGATGCTAGAAACCACCAACGCCCTTTTATTGCGGGCGGGCGCCGCCCATGACAACGCCCCGGATAAAGTTCCCGCCAGGCGCCTGCGTACCATCGAAGAGGCCGGCAAACAGAAGGTTCCCTTCACCACTGGATTGCTCATCGGCATCGGCGAGACGCTCGAGGATCGGGTCGACACTCTGCTCGCCATCCGCGAGTTGCACCGCCATTACGGACACATCCAGGAGGTTATCGTGCAGAATTTCCGCGTCAAGCCCGGCATTCCCATGCGCGACTGGCCTGAGCCTACGCCTGGCGAAATGCTGCGCACCTTGGCGGTGGCGCGCCTGCTGATGCCGGAAATGAACATCCAGGCGCCGCCCAATCTTTCCGCCCCTTACTATGACGACTTGCTCGATGCCGGCATCAACGACTGGGGCGGAGTCTCCCCCCTGACGCCGGACTTCATCAACCCCGAGCGGCCCTGGCCTCATCTGGAGCAATTGCAGTTGCGCACCGAAGCCAAGGGATTCAGCCTACGCCAGCGTCTTCCCGTTTACCCTGAATTCTTGCCCGCGGCGACTCGCCAGGCGGGCGGCCTGGCGGAAAAAGTCCGAGCCGCCGCCGACGCCCAAGGCTATGCCAAGGTGAGGGCAGCGTGATTGTCGTTCTCACCGGCGGCACGGGCGGCGCCAAGTTGGTGGACGGACTCCGTCAGGCGCTTCCGCCCCGGGACCTTACCCTCATCGTCAACACCGGTGACGACCTCGAATGGTCGGGCCTCGCAGTTTCACCCGATCTCGATTCGATCACCTACGTCCTCGCCGGACTGCTCAGCCGGGAACGCGGCTGGGGAGTACAGGATGACACTTTTCTCTGCTTGCAGATGATGGCGCGCCTCGGCCGGCCGGCGTGGTTTCAAATCGGCGACCGCGACCTGGCCACCCATTTGTTGCGCTCCCAACTTCTCAAAGCCGGCAAGACCCTGACCGAAGTCACGGCCGAAATCGCCGCCCGCTTCGGCATTGAAGCCAGGATTTTGCCCATGAGCGATGCCCCGGTCCAAACCCGAGTCGAAACCCCGGCCGGTGAACTGAGCTTCGAAGAGTATTTTGTCGAGCGCCATTTCGAGGATCCGGTGCGCTCGGTGCGCTTCGCCGGCGCCGCCGACGCCCTCCCCGCCCCCGGCGTCGTCGATGCCATCCTCTCCGCCACGGCGGTGATCCTCGCGCCCAGCAACCCGGTGACGAGCATCGGTCCGATTCTCGCCGTGCCCGGCATCCGCCAGGCTTTGCGCGAGACCCGGGCGAGGGTCGCCGCCGTCAGTCCGATTGTCGGCGGCGCTGCGGTTTCCGGCCCCGCCGGCGCGCTGATGGCAACCCTCGGTGTGCCGGTATCAATCGCCGGCATCGCCCGGCTTTATCAGGACTTCCTGGATGTTTTGGTCGTCGATCCGGCCGATCGGCCAGCCGCCGAGGCCCTGGAAGGCTCTTCCCTGCGAGTGCATTCGACCAACACCATCATGAAATCCGCGAGCGACAAGGTTGGGCTGGCTCGCTCCGTGCTGTCCCTGTTCTCCGCCGAGCATCCGCCGTCCAAGCCTGGCGGGGAACTGGCTGGGCGGAGCCAGCCGGCGGCTCAGGGCGTCGGCCAAGCCTTAGACCAGGCCCAGTCCGGGCGGTCCGAAAGCCAGGGAAGGGCGCCGGGAACCGGTCTCCCGATGATCCTGATCCCGGTGAAGAATCTGGCCCATGCCAAGCAGCGCCTCGCCGCCCTGCTCGAACCGGCGGCGCGCACCGCCCTGGCCCAAGCCATGCTGCTCGATGTGCTCGAAACTCTGGACGCCTGGCCGAACCGCCCGGCGATCGGCATCGTCACGAGCGACCCCTTCGCCCTGGGCGTAGCCCGGCGTTTCGCTTTTGAAGTAATCCCGGATTACGACAATCGCAGTGAGACCGACGCCATCGAGATGGCGACAGAACTTTGCCGCAGGCGTGGAGTGAGCTCGACGCTGGTCATCCCGGCGGACATTCCTCTGCTCACCGTGCTCGAAATGGAGGCGATTCTCGACGCCGCCCCGCCCGCAGGCTCGGTGCTCGTCCCCGCCGCGGACGGGCGCGGCACCAACGCCGCCTACCGCAGTCCCGCGGCGCTTTTCCCCTTGCGTTTCGGCAATGACAGTTTCAAGCCCCACCTCGCCGCCGCCCGCGCCACCGAGAAACCCTGCGTCCTGCTCTCCTTGCCGGGCATCGCGCTCGACGTCGACAACCCCGCCGAGCTGCGGCAACTCGCCAGTGCTCCTGGCGAAACCCGCTCCCAGCGTCTGGCGCGGCGATGGGGCTTTGCCGAATGGCCGCGGGCGGCGAGCGAATAAATGCCCGCCCCGGCTCAGCCGCTTCAGATCTTCCCCATTCCGCTGGCGGATGAAATCCTGGCCGGCGATTCGATTGCCGCCCGACTTCTGCGCTCTTTGCGGCATCACAAGCTGGCGCTCCGCCGGGGCGACATCCTGGTGGTGAAGCACAAAATCGTCTCGAAAGCCGAGGGGTCGGTGGTCGAGCTCGCGACCATCCAGGCTTCCGCCGCCTCCCGCGCCTGGGCCCGCCGTTACCATGTGGAGGCGCCCGTCATCGAGCTCGCCATGGCGCAAAGCCGGCGCACGATTCGTCGCCGGCGCGGTGTTCTGATCACCGAGACCCGTCACGGCTTTGTCTGTGCCAATAGCGGCGTCGATGTTTCCAACGTCAATGGCGGCCGGCATGCTCTTTTGCTTCCGGAAGACCCCGACCGCTCCGCCGCCCGTCTGCGCCGCGAGCTCAGCAAGCGTCTCCATCTTCTGATCCCGGTCATCATCACCGACAGTTTCGGCCGCCCCTGGCGCGAGGGCCTCACCGAAGTCGCCATCGGGGTGGCCGGCATGAAACCGCTGCGCGATTTTCGCGGCCGCCGCGACTCTCACGGATACACTCTGCGGGCCAGTCTCGAAGCCGTGGCCGACGAACTGGCTTGCGCTGCCGGCCTGGTTTGCGGCAAGCTGTCTCGTACGCCGGCCTGCATCATTCGTGGCTTTCGGTACCGGCCTGGCCGGGGCAGCGCGCAGGACCTGATTCGGCCAGCCAAGAACGACTTATTTCGTTAGACTTCTCGTGCCGCGGTCCGGCGGCCGTCCCGCTGGCAGCGAGTGAAGGAGCGAGCATGGCCCGTTTGCTGAGCCCATCCGAACTCGAGGCCTTTCCTTCCGAGGAATGGTCCGAAGTCGCTCCCCGCATGAGCGATGAAGCACGGGCTGCCCTCGAGCAGGTGCTGGAATCGCTCGACGGCCGAGTACTCTCCAGCGAGCAATGTCTGCGGCTGGCCCATGCCGAGGGCGACGATCTCCTCGGGCTGCTGGTCGCCGCCGACGCCTTGCGAAGCGAACTGGTCGGCAATCTGGTGACCTACGTCGTCAACCGCAACATCAATTTCACCAATATCTGTTTTGTGGGCTGCAAATTCTGCGCCTTCAGCCGCGGCCCCCGCGAATCCGACACCTACTTCCTCGGGCTCGAGCAGGTTGCCCGCAAGGCCGTCGAAGCCTGGCAGATCGGCGCCACCGAGGTGTGCATTCAGGGCGGCCTGCCGCACGGGCTTCCGCCGTTCTACTATCGCGACATTCTGCGCGCCGTGAAGGCCGCGGTTCCGGGCATGCACATTCACGCCTTCTCCCCCATGGAGATTGTCTACGGAGTGGAACTCACCGGCATGCCGCTCGCAGATTACCTCCAGATGCTCAAAGAGAACGGTCTCGACACGGTGCCCGGCACTGCCGCCGAAATTCTCGACGATGAAGTCCGCTTCGTCCTCTCGCGCAACAAAGTCTCCACCGAGCAATGGAAGCAGGTGATCCGGGCGGCGCATCGCGGCGGCATTCGCACCACCTCCACCATGATGTACGGACACATCGAGACCCCCGCCCACTGGGTCAATCAGCTGCTGCTCCTGCGCGAAATCCAATCGGAAACCGGCGGCTTTACCGAATTCGTTCCCCTGGGCTTCGTGCACCAGAACACCTTGCTCTACCAGCAAGGAATCGCACGCCCCGGACCAACCTTGGCCGAGCATCTCAAGGTGCACGCCCTCTCCCGCGTGCTGCTGGCCGGCGCGATCAACAACCTGCAAGTTTCGTGGGTCAAGCTGAACCGCCATCTGTCCCAGCTCTGCCTTCACGCCGGCGCCAACGACTACGGCGGCACCTTGATGGAAGAGAACATTTCCCGCGAGGCCGGCGCCACCGCTGGCCAATACACCACCCCCGAAACTTTCCAGTCGCTGATCCTCGAAGCCGGCCGCATTCCCGCCGAGCGCAACACGCCCTACACCCGCATCACCCTCAAGCTGCAGCCCGAGCCCTTCACCGCCGAGCACGGGCTGGTCGCGGAGTTCGCGTGAGCCAGCTTTCGCGGAAAGAGACCCGGATCCGATGAATGACCGCATCGCAGTTCTGGGGGGCACCGGACCCGAGGGCTTCGGTCTCGCCCTGCGCTGGGCGCAATCCGGGGAAACCATCATCATCGGATCGCGCGACCGCGCACGAGCCCAAGCCGCGGCCGCGAGAATCACAGAAAAAATTGCCGGCGCCAAAGTCTCCGGAGATGAGAACTCCGCCGCCTGCGCCGCCGCGGGCATCCTGGTGCTCACGGTCCCGTTCGCAGGCCACGCCGCTCTGCTCAAACAAATCAAGTCCGCCATGCAACCGGGAAGCCTGGTGATTGACACCACCGTTCCCCTGGCCGCGAGCGTCGGCGGCCGAGCCACTCGCACCCTCGGGGTGTGGCAAGGATCGGCGGCCGAGGAAACCGCCGAACTGGTGCCTCCGGGAGTCTCGGTGGTCGCCGCCTTCCACAACGTTTCTTCGGAATTGCTGAACGGCGACGCTCCGATCGAGTGCGACGTCATCGTGTGCAGCGACGACCACGCCGCCACCCAGAAAGTCCAGGCGCTTGCCGCCAAGATTCCCGGCCTCCGCGCCCTCGACGGCGGCAAGCTCGAAAACGCCCGCATCGTCGAGCAGATCACAGCCCTGTTAATCGGCCTGAACCTCCGCCACAAAGGCCATTCCGGAATCCGCATTACCGGCCTTCCGGCGGCTGCATACCATACCGATTGAGGAGCCTCTCCGTGTCCTCTGTATCCTCTGGCGTGAACCAGACCACCATCGAATTCCTCAAAGTCTCCTACCGCCTGGCGACCGGTTACAAACTACTCCGCAACCTGGATTTAGAAGTCCACACCGGCGAAACCTTGATCCTTCTCGGCCGCAGCGGCTCGGGCAAAACCACCACCCTCAAACTCATCAACCACCTGCTGGCCCCGACGGCAGGCGAGGTCCGGGTCAATGGCCGCTCCACCCGCGATTGGGACGTCATCCGACTGCGCCGCACCATCGGCTACGCCATCCAGGAAGTCGGCCTGTTCCCCCATTTCACCGTGGCCCGCAACATCGGTCTGGTCCCGCAAATCGAACACTGGCCAGCCGAGCGCATCGACGAGCGGGTTCAAGAACTCATGCAACTGGTCGGGCTCGATCCGCAACTGGCAGCGCGCTACCCCCGCGAACTTTCCGGTGGACAGCGCCAACGGGTCGGGGTGGCTCGCGCTCTGGCCGCCGACCCTCCCATTCTCCTGATGGACGAGCCCTTCGGCGCGCTCGATCCCATCACCCGCGCCGAACTGCAGCGTGAGTTTCGCGCTCTCCAGGAGCGCATGAAGAAGACCGTGGTATTCGTCACCCATGATCTGCGCGAAGCTCTCCTGCTCGGCACCCGTATCGCGCTCCTCGAAGCCGGCTACCTGGTCACGGTTCTCCCCGTCGCCGAATTCGTCCACTCCCCCGACCCTTTGGTAGGCGACTATGTCGATGCCTTCGACTCCGAACCGAACCGCGGCAGAAAGCGACCCCACCCATGAACGTCTGGCAATTCATGCTCGAGAATCACACCGAGGTCCTCGAACTCACCCTCGAACATCTCTGGCTGGTGGGCGTTTCCACCCTCCTGGCTGTGCTGATCGGAATTCCCCTGGGCATCCTGATCGCCCGCTGGCCTGGGTTGAATAAGCCCGTACTGGCGAGCGCCAACATTATTCAAACCATCCCCAGCCTGGCGCTCTTCGGATTCCTGCTGCCAGCCCCCTGGATCGGCGCCCGCGCCGACCGCCTGGCCATCCTGGCCCTCCTGCTGTACGCGTTACTTCCACTCATCCGCAACACCTACACCGGCATCCAAGGCGTCGACCCTTCCGTGGTCGAAGCCGGGCGCGGCATGGGCATGACCAACCGCCAGCTTCTCTGGCAGGTCCAACTCCCCCTGGCTCTCGGCGTGATCATCGCCGGAGTCCGGGTGGCGGTCGTGATCTCGGTCGGCCTAGCCACCATCGCCGCCGCGATCGGTGCCGGCGGCCTCGGCGAATACATTTTCCGCGGTCTGGCCATGGTCAACGATTCGGTGATCCTGGCGGGCGCCATCCCCGCCGCCATGCTAGCTTTGCTGGCGGATGTAACCCTGGGTTGGCTCGAAAAGCGCCTGCGCCCGCGATGAGCCCACAAGCCTCCATCAGAGTGGTGATCCTCAACGGGCTTCGCGGCCGCCCGGGAACCGATGCATTTCGCGCCCAGCGTCGCGCCCCGAAGGGTGAGCTGACGGCAATCGGGCGGGTCTACTCTGCACTCCTTCTCGCCTTAGCCGTTGGCCTCGCCGCCTGCGGCCCCTCCCGCCAAAATCGGATCGTCGTCGGCTCCAAGAACTTTACCGAGCAGCTCATCCTGGGCGAACTGATCGCCCAGCAGATCGAAAACAAAACCCACCTCCCGGTCGAGCGCCGCTTCTACCTGGCCGGCAGCTACATCTGCCATCAAGCCATCCTCGGCGGTCGGATCGACGTCTACCCGGAATACACCGGCACCGCCCTGACCGCCATCCTCAAACAAAATCCTGCCGGCAGCAAACAGGACGTCTACAACCGCGTCCAGACGGAATATGCCGCGCGCTTCCATCTCGCCGTGGGGCCACCCCTCGGCTTCAACGACACCTTCGCCATCGAAATCCGGGGCCAAGACTCCCGCCGCCTGCATCTGGAAACCATCTCCCAGGCCGCCGCCTACGCCCCCCAGTGGCGCCCCGGATTCGGCTATGAGTTCATGGAGCGCCCCGACGGCTACCGCGGTCTGGCCGCAACCTACGGTCTGCACTTCGCCGCCGCCCCAAGAATCATGGATCTCGGCCTACTCACCCGGGCCCTCGAGGCCGGCCAGGTTGACTTGATCGCCGGCAACACCACCGACGGCCTGATCCCGGCTCTGGATTTGTCGGTGCTCGAAGACGACCGCCACTACTTCCCGCCCTATGAGGCTGTTCCCATCATCCGCCAGCAAGCCCTCGATCTGCATCCCGAGATCAAAGGCGCGATCGACGCGCTGGCCGAGAAGATTTCAGACGACGACATGCGCCATCTCAACTACGCCGTCGACGCCCGGCACCGCGATGTCAAGGAAGTCGTCCGCGAGTTCCTCAAGAAAAAGGGCGGGTGATTCTTCGGCGTGGCAGCAGTTCGGCCGGCGAGGGGAGAGCAGCTATCCTGGGGAGCCGGGCGAAGACCAGGACCGGGGCCCGCGAGGAATGACAGCCCTTCAGGTGTCAAGGGTTTGTGCCTGCCTGCTGCGAGCCCAATCCGCGAACCCCCTCGAGGCAGGCGTTCCCGCGTAAGTGGGCAGTTCCTTCTCCAGGGCCGCGATCACGTGACTGCCTGGCCTCCGGCGTCCCGCGGAAAACGATCTTGGGGTCGGCGAGAAATGCCTGCGCTCACATCAGCCACACCGCGTCCACATCGACAATCATCTGGGTGCGCGGAATCTTCTGTTCGGACGCGTGGACGAGCATGGCTCGAAGCAGGGCGTTCAGTTTCTCCCGGCTGTCGGCCTTCAACACAAAGTGATAGCGGTAGTCCTGTTTCAGCCGCAGAATGGGCGCCGCCGCCGGACCTAGCACGCGCACGCCTTCATGCCGTTCGGTCTCGAACCACTTCCCCAAAACTCCCGACCACTCGAAGACTTCGTCCAGCTTGCCGCTGCGCACGACCACGTTGGCCAGGGCGCTGTATGGCGGATAGTGCATCCACCTGCGGAATTGCAACTCCTTCTCATAGAAACCGACAAAGTCATGTCGCGCCGCATACTGCACCGCGTAGTGGTCTTGAAAATAGGTCTGCAGCACGACCTTTCCCGGAGTGTTCCCGCGCCCTGCGCGTCCCGCCACCTGGGTGAGCAGCTGAAACGTCCTCTCGGCGGCGCGAAAGTCCGGCATGCTCAGCGCCCAGTCGGCTCCGACCACACCCACGAGCGTGACCCCATGAATGTCGTGCCCCTTGGCGATCATCTGCGTGCCCACCAGCAGATCCAGTTCGCCTTGGTTGAGCGCATTCAGGGCGCGCTCGAAGTCGTCGCGGCCGCGCACCGTGTCCCGGTCCAGCCGCCCAATGCGGGCTTGCGGAAACATCCCGCGCAAAAGCTCTTCCAGCTTTTCCGAGCCCGTCCCCAGAAAATAGACGTACTGGCTTCCGCACTGCGCACAGGCTTTGGGCACGGGCGCGGTGTAACCGCAGTAATGGCACAGCATGCGCCTCGAGCTTTTGTGGTGGGTGAGCGCAATGGCGCAGTTTTTGCACTCGAGCGTCTTGCCGCAAGCTCGACACAGCACCACCGGCGAATAGCCCCGGCGATTGAGCAGCACCATCACCTGTTCCCTGCGCTCCAGCCGCTGTTTGATTTCCTCCGCCAGCTTGCGGGAGATGACTTGCTCTTTCCCCGTGTCCTGGAACTCCTGCCGCATGTCGATGATTTCCACCTCAGGCAGCGGCCGCCGCTCGACCCGGTCCCGCAGTTCGAGCAGCGTGTACTTATTTTTCTTGGCGTTGAAGTAGGACTCAAGCGACGGCGTTGCCGATCCCAGCACCACCGCGGCATTGGCCATCTTGGCGCGCATGACCGCCACGTCACGACCGTGGTAGCGGGGGGTCTCTTCCTGTTTGTAAGACGTGTCTTGCTCTTCATCGACAATCACTAACGCAAGATCGGCGACCGGCGCGAACACCGCCGAGCGCGTCCCCACCACCATGCGGGCCTGGCCGTGCTTGATGCGGTGCCATTGCTCCGCCCGCTCCTTGTCGGACAGCCCGGAGTGCAGAATCGCCACCTCGTCTCCGAAGACCTGGTGCAGGTCGGCAGCCACGGCCGGCGTCAACCCGATTTCAGGCACCAGCAGGATGGCCGAGCGCCCTGCCGCCAGCACCGAGCGCATGCCTGCCAGGTAGACCGCGGTCTTGCCCGATCCGGTGATCCCATGGAGCAGCAGACCGGCAAACTTGCGGGCCCTCACACTGTCCTCAATCCGGGTCAGCGCTTCGCCCTGCGGCGCGCTGAATTGGAAGCCGAAGGGCGAAGGTCGCGCCTTGAGCGTGGGTCGGGTGAGCTCGGCCGGCTCGTCCGCAATCTCCGCCAGGCCGCGCTTGACGAGCGTGCTCAAGGTGGTGCGGGGCAGCGCGAGGGTTCCTAGGGCCTCGACCGCCATTTTGCCGCCCGCTGCGGCCAGCGCTTCGAGGAGCGTGCGCTGGTTGGAATTGAGTTTGCCCGCGGCGCTCTTCAGCACGGCGACTCGGATGGTGCGAGCCGCGTCGCGCACGCCCGACAAGTCTTCCCGCACGATCCACTTCTTGCGCACCATGCCGGCGAGTACAGACTTGGACACGCGGGTCGCGGACCGCAAGGCGGGTTCCCGCATCATTTCTTCTTCTTCCGCCAGGTAGTCGAGCACGCGAAACTCTGCCAACTGGTCCTGGGGCGTGCGGCGGGAGCGGGCCGAGGAGCCCGCCATGCCGGCAAGATGGAGCGCCATCTGCCCTGGGGGCGCAATGCGATAGGCGATGACGCGTTTAAACTCGGCCCCGAGCGGCAACATGGTGCGGAAGACTTCGCCGAGCGGCGCGAGGTAGTAGTCGGCAATCCAGCGGCCCAGGCGCAGGAGTTGCTCGTCCAGCACGGGCGCCGGGTCGAGGACGCTGAGCAGATCCTTGGTTTGTATCTCCTTATTTCCGGCCCGGGGCTGGCGGTCGTGCAGTTCGGTGACGACGCCTGACAGGCGCTGCTGGCGAAAGGGTACGACGACACGTCCTCCGACCACCGGCTGCATCCCTTCCGGGATGCGATAGGTGAAGACCGCGTCGAGCGGTACGGGCAAGGCTACGTCAGAGAACAGAGGCATGGCGATCGGACCGAACAGGCATCGTAACATCGGTCGTCGAACCTCACTTTTTGGCGGGGCGACGCGGGGGGCAGGGGCTGCGGCCTTTTCTTGCCATGGGTATCATGAAGACCATGAGGGTGCTTTTGTTTGGAGCGACGGGTATGGTAGGCCAGGGCGTGGTTCGCGAGTGCTTGCTCAATCCTCGGGTCGAGCCCGTGCTGTCGATCGGACGCAGCGCGAGTGGACAACAGCACGAGAAGCTGCGCCAACTCATGCACCGCGATTTTTTCGATTTCTCAGCCATTGCGACCGAGCTGTCGGGCTTTGATGCCTGTTTTTTCTGCCTGGGCGTGTCCTCGGCAGGCATGACCGAGGTCGACTACCGGCGGATCACCTACGATCTCACGCTGGCGGCAGCCGAGACCTTGGTGAAGCAGAACCCGGGCATGACCTTCATCTACGTGTCGGGGGCGGGAACCGACAGCAGCGAGCGCGGTCGTATCATGTGGGCGCGGGTGAAAGGCAAAACGGAAAATGCCCTGCTGCGGCTGCCCTTCCAAGCCGCGTATATGTTCCGGCCGGGAGTCATTGTGCCGCTCGACGGGGTTCG
The DNA here is from genome assembly GCA_963770245.1 of uncultured Acidobacteriaceae bacterium. GTDB lineage: Bacteria > Acidobacteriota > Terriglobia > Terriglobales > Acidobacteriaceae > PALSA-270. The sequence goes on from CAVYOX010000002.1 coordinate 198,301, forward strand.
ATCGAAGACCAAGCTCTACCGGATGGCGTATGCGCTGGCTGGGCCTGTGCTGCGCTCGCTGTACCCACGGTTCCCGAAATACGCGACCACCACCAAGCAGGTAGGACGCGCCATGATAAGGGTCGCCGAATGCGGCTTCCCGAAGTCGGTGCTCGAAAGCTCAGATATCAACCAGCTGTGACCCAGGGCGATCCGCTGTCGGGAACGAGGTCACTCGACTCCTTTTGAGGGCATGGGGAGGCCCAGGTCCTTCATGACCATTTGCAGGTCTTTCCAGGTTTCTTTCTTTTGCCGAGGATCGCGAAGGAGGAAGGCGGGATGATAGGTCACCGCTAGTTTGGTGCCGCGGAACTCGTACCAGTGGCCCCGCAGTTCGGACATGGGAGCGCTGATCGCGAGCAGTGTCTTGGCCGCTACCGCACCGAGGGCCACGATGACTTTCGGTTGAATGGCCGCGATCTGGCGCATGAGGAAGGGCGAACAGGTTTCGCATTCGTCGCGCTCGGGGGTGCGGTTTCCCGGAGGCCGGCATTTAATGATGTTGGCGATATAGACATCCTCGCGCCGAATCCCCATGGCCTTGATCATGTTGTTGAGCAACTGGCCGGCGCGCCCGACGAAGGGCTCGCCTTGCCGATCTTCGTCGGCGCCGGGGGCTTCGCCGATGAACATCAGCTGGGCGCGCGCATCGCCCACCCCGAACACGATCTGCTTGCGTCCTTGTTTGTGCAGGCGGCAGCGGGTACAGTCGCCGAGGTCTTGACGAATGATTTTCAGAGCTGCGATGGGGTCGGTGACGCGGGATTCGGGGTTGGGGACGGCGGCTTCGACGCGGCTTGCTTCGATTGGGGAGAGAACGGTTTTGGCTCTGGGGGTCATGGGCACTGGTTGGCCGGAATGGTTTTCGGGTTCCGAAGAAGTTGGGATCGCGCTCGGGGCCGATCCTGCGCGACGGTAGAAGTCATAGATGCCGAGTTCCCCGTAGTAGCGGAGGCGCTCGGCGAGGGCACGGCGGAGTTGCAGGTCGAGGGTCACGAACCGATCCAGCGTATCACGGCTGGCCACGAACCAGGTTCCTAGAGAAACAGAGAAACGGGCAGATGCGGCACCCGGAGAACTTGGGCTTGGGGCACGCCGGAGGCGCTCGGGCGCGAGCCTCGAGAGGCGAGCGTCGAGCTACGCATCTGGGATTGGTCAGCTCGCAACCGGAGAGCGTTTGCGCAGGCGAACCACTTGATCGAGCACGCGCTGCGCCACTTCCCATTTGGTGGTTACGGGCACGTCAACCACTTCCTGATGAGTCAGGATGGTCACGGCGTTGCGATCGGAGTCGAACCCCACACCTTCATGCGAGATATCGTTCACTACGACGGCGTCCAGGGATTTGGCGAGCAGCTTGCGGCGGGCATTCTCCAGGACATTTTCGCTTTCGGCGGCGAAACCCACAATGATCTGCGACTGCCGGTGACGAACCAGCTCGGCCAGGATGTCCGCGGTCGGCTCGAGCTCGACTGACATCGAACCCGCGCGCTTGATCTTTTGCCCAGACACCGACTTCGGGCGATAGTCGGAAACGGCGGCGGTCTTGATGACCACGCTCGCCTGAGGCAGCAGGGCAAGCGCAGCCTGGCGCATCTCCTCGGCGGACTCGACCCAGGTGAGCTCGGCGGCGGACGGCGGCTTGAGGGCGGTGGGGCCGCTCACGAGCAGCACACGCGCGCCGCGGCGCAGCGCGGCCTCGGCCAAGGCGTAACCCATGCGACCGCTCGACCGGTTGGTGAGGTAGCGCACGGGGTCGATTTTCTCCCGCGTGGGGCCGGCGGTGATCAGAACGGTTTCGCCGACGAAATCCTGCGAGGCTCCCAAGGATTCGAGGACGGCGGCGACGATGGACGCATTTTCGGCGAGGCGGCCGGACCCGGTCATGCCGCAAGCCAGGTAGCCTTCCCCGGGATCCACCACTTTCACGCCGCGCTTCTTGAGGATCTCGATGTTGGCTTGGGTTGCGGGGTGGTTCCACATGTTGACGTTCATGGCAGGAGCCACGACGACCGGCGCGGTGGTAGCTAGATAGAGCGTGGTCAGAAAATCGTTGGCGATGCCTTGCGCGAACTTGGCGAGTATATCGGCGGTGGCGGGAGCGACCAGCAAGCAGTCAATCGACTGGGCCAGGGCGACGTGCTCGACGGCGGAATCGATATTGGGCGTCTGCTCTTCGGCGGCGAACATGCCGGTGATAACCTTTTCCCCGGAGAGGGCGGCGAAGGTCAGCGGCCGGATAAACTCCTGGGCGGCCTGGGTCATGATGACCTGGACAGCGATGCCCTGATCCTGCAGGAGGCGGACGATTTCCGCCGCTTTATAGGCCGCAATGCCGCCGCTCACGCCGAGAGCTATCTTCACCGCCAGCACCGCCTGCCGACTCGAGCGCACGGAACCCCGGATGGAGGGGCCAACAAGGTCCATCGGATTCTCGCCATGACGTGGTCTTTTCGCACCCAGCTTCCCTCACCTAGAATTCCCCGGCCTTACTCCTGCCCGAGCGCCTTATCGAGAATTACGCTGGCCGCTTCGGTTGGAGATTTCACGATCTCCGGGATCATCCACTTCACCTTGCCAGCCTTGATCTCATCCTGCGCGATGCGACAGGGTTTGCGGGAATGGGTGTCAATCACCGGAGGCGCGCCGCTCTGCAATTGCCGGGCGCGACGGGCTGCTACCAGGATATAGCGATAATTGCTGTCGAATCCGTCCATCAACTTCATAAGGTTCCTCCCCCTAGCTGCCTAACCTCCACCCGTCCTAAACGAGGCCAGGATCGGTTCGATAAGTGCGCGCACATTGTTCAGACGGTGCAATTCGGCCATCGCCACCATCCTGTTGTCGTTGGCTGACAATGGTTGGGCTCCTGAGCGCTTCAGCCGTTCCGCGAGAAGGATCGCCTTGAGAGCTTCGGTGGATTCTTCCAGGCGGTCGTTGACCAAAATATAGTCGTATTTGGAGTAATTCTCAATCTCCCGAGTGGCCGTGGCCAACCGGAGCTGGATCACTTCTTCGCTATCCTGGCTACGGCTGCGCAAACGCTTCTCCAGGGTGTTCCGGTCGGGCGGGAGAATGAAGACGCCGACCGCGGGAGGAATCTTGCGCATGATCTGTTCCGCGCCCTGCACATCGATATCCAGCAGCAGATCCTGGCCACGGTCTTCGGCCTGCAGCAGGAAGCGACGCGCGGTGCCGTAGTAGTTGCGGAAAACATCGGCGTACTCCAGGAATTGATCCTGGCGGATCATTTCTTCGAATTGCGGGCGCGACACGAAAAAATATTCCTGGCCGTTCTGCTCGCTGCCGCGGGGCGGGCGCGTGGTATAGGAAACGGAAAAATCCAGGCCGGGAACTTCCGGGCGGACTTTATCGACCAGAGTGGACTTCCCCGAACCGGAAGGTGCCGAGATGATAAAGACGGAGGTCATTCGACGTTCTGCACTTGCTCGCGGGCCTTCTCAATTTCGGACTTGATGGCCAGACCCAGTTCGGTAATTTTCAAAGCGTCGCCGGCCAGACCGGAAGTCTTCGAGAGCAAGGTGTTGGCCTCGCGGTTCATTTCCTGCAGGAGAAAATCCAGTTTCTTGCCGACCTCGCCCGATTGATCGAGCAGACCGAGGAAGTGCTCGACGTGGGTCTGCAGCCGGACCAGCTCTTCCTGAATGTCGCTGCGATCGACCAGCAACGCCGCCTCCTGCAAAATGCGCTCGGGATCCACCTGGCTGCCGAGCCATTCCTCGATGCGCACCCGCAGGCGCTCGCTATAGATTTTCAGCACCGTACGGCGGTGCTTCTCGACGCCCTGGCTGGCGCGGTACACCTGGTCCATGCGCTCGCGAAGCTCGCGTTCGATGCCGCGCCCCTCCTCCTCGCGCATCTGGTTCAGTTGGTCGAGCGCCTCCTCCATGTGGGCCAGCACGCGGGCTTCGAGGTCCCCGTCGGCGGCGGAAATGGCGGCATCGAGCGCACCCGGCATCCGCAGGACGGCGTTGAGGTCAGGTTCCGCCGCGATCCCAAACTCCGCCGCGGCCATGCGAAAGGCATGCACGTAGCCCCCGACAATCTGCCGGTTGAGCGCCAGGCTCTCCCCCGCGGAGCGGTCCAGATTCAGGGCTAGCTCCACATGGCCGCGAGCCATTTTTTCCTTGAGCCGGCGCCGCAACTGCATTTCGAGGGAGTCGGTGTCGGAAGGCAGGCGGAAGTGGACGTCGAGAAAGCGGTGATTCACGGACTTGAGCGAGAGCGTGAAAGTGAGGCCACTGAGGTTTCTCGAAGGATCCCCCGGTTGCCCGGTGGTTTGCCGATCGGCGAGCTGGCCTTTGACTTGGGCGAATCCCGTCATGGAGCGAATGGGCATAGTCTTTGTGGGGTTGCACCCAGCCGGGCACAACGTTTCATGTCCTCAACTCATTCTCTCAACCGACCCCCGCGCGCGGGGCTCGATTCCGTGCCCTCGGGCGCAGATGCTGGGGCGCCGCGGCCTTCCTCTCGCGAAACTCGGGCTACGCTCAGGATGACACAGATCCGAGTCACTGGCTTGCGATTCCCGCTTTGGGCTGGTCCGACTCGGCGAATTGCAGCTCGTAGAGACGGCGATAGGTGCCCAGCTTTTTCATCAGCACTTCGTGCGGACCGATGTCCGCAATGGCCCCGTTTTCGAGTACCACGATGCGGTCGGCGCGGCGCACCGTGGACAGGCGGTGGGCGATGACCACTACGGTTCGCTCCGCCATCAGGTTCTGCAGCGCCGATTGCACCAGAGCCTCCGATTCGCTGTCCAGCGCCGAAGTGGCTTCGTCGAGAATCAGAATGGGAGCGTTTTTGAGCAGAGCGCGCGCGATGGCGATGCGCTGGCGTTCGCCGCCCGACAGCCGCACGCCGCGTTCGCCGATCACGGTCTCGTAGCCCGCCGGAAGTTCCATGATGAAGTCGTGCGCCAATGCGGCCCGCGCCGCGGACTCGACCAGCTTCTGCGAAACCGAGGGTCGGCCGTAGGCGATGTTGTTGCGCAGAGTATCGTTGAAAAGCACGGTTTCCTGGGTCACGATGCCGATTTGCGAGCGTAGCGAAGCGAGTGTGGTATCGCGAACGTCGCGGCCATCGATCAACAGGCGGCCCCCGGTCACATCAAAAAAACGCGGGATGAGGTGAACCAGGGTGCTCTTGCCGGCGCCACTCGAGCCGACCAGGGCCAGAACTTCTCCGGCGTTTACTTCGAGATGGATGTCGCGGAGAATCTCGCGCGCGCCGTCGCCTGCGCCGTCATAGGAGAAAAAAACATTTTCAAAATGGATGCTGTGGGAAAAGGGGGGAAGCGGCTGGGCGCCCGGTTTCTCAGGCACCTCATCCTCGGTGTCCATGAACTTGAAAATCTCCGAGGATGCGCCGAGAGCCTGTTGGAAATTGTTGTAGAACAAGGCGAATTTCCGGACCGGATCGTAGAGTTTGAAAACCGCAAAAGTGAAGGCGGCGAAGGTGCCGGCGGTAAATTCCTGATGCGATATCTTGGTGCGGCCGAGGAGCAGCAGAAGGGCAACCCCCACCGCGCCCAAAATATCCATGAGCGGCGAACTGAGCGCGGCGGCAGCGACCGCGCGCAAATTGGCGCGGAACAGACGCTGGGCCCCGGCTCGAAAACGGGCCGTCTCCCACGACTCCATGCTGAAGGCTTTCACGATGCGATTGCCGGTGATGGTTTCGTGCAGAATGTTCTGGATATCGGCCAGTTTGTCCTGTTCGCCCCGCGTGGTACGCCGGACCCGGCGGCCAATCTTTCCCGCCGAATAAATGATGAAGGGGACAAACAGCACCAACACCCAGGCCAACTGCTTTCCCAGCACGATCACCAGCGCGGCCGTGAAGACAAAAGTAAAGAACTGCTGCAGGAATTCTCCGAGCACGCTCGACATGGCGAACTGCACCCGCTCCACGTCGTTGACGATGGTCGAGACCAGGGTGCCGGTGGCGTGCGTCTGGAAAAAGGCCGCCGACCTGCGGAGAATGGAGTCGTACAGGCGGTTGCGCAGGTCGGTGATCATGCCGAAGCCGGCATGGTTCACCAGGTAGGTCCCCCCATAGTCGCAGACTCCCTTCAGCGCCGAGGAGGCGACCAGCGCAAAGGCCACAATGGTTCCAACATTGTGGAGATTCGACGGCACCAACTGCTGCAGATTGACGGAGTAGCGGGTGTGGGGAAGAAGTTGAATGGCACCGGAACCGGAAGAAGGATTCAAAAGGCGGTCGAGAATCGGACCGACCAGCAGGATGCGGAAGGCATCGAGCAGTCCCACCGCGCCCATCAGCACGACCGATGCCAGGAACTGCCACCAGTAGGGGACGACGTAGCGCAGGAGGCGGGCTAGTTGCCGCATAGGGCGCGCCTCGAGGCGCGGGAGAAGTGGTACCGCTGCTGGCGGAGTCGACATGCAACGCAACGGCTTATTCTACTGCAGTTTTGGCTGATCGTCGTTGCCCCGCGGTTGCCCGATCACGGTCGAAGGCCGCGGGCAGTGGGGAGCCGCGCTCCCTGCGCGCGGGTTACGGCGGCTACTTGGGGATGTCGCGATGCACCACCTTCACCCGGTACCCGGCCTTCTGCAGTCGCTTGGTCACTTCTTCGGAAATCATGACCGAGCGATGCCTGCCCCCGGTGCAGCCGAAGGCGATGGTCAGGTAACTCTTGCCCTCGTGGACGTAGTGCGGCAGGAGGTAAACCAACATTTCGGAAATTCGCTGAATGAACTCCTTGGTCTGGGGAAAAGAACGGATGTATTTGGCCACCTTCGAATTTCGGCCGGTGAAAGGCCGAAACTCGGGAACGAAATGCGGATTGGGCAGAAAACGCACGTCGAACATCAAATCGGCGTCTTCGGGAACTCCGTGCTTGAAGCCGAAGCTGACGCATGCCACCAAAATGTTCTTGCCCGACTCGTGCTTCTGGAAGCGCTCGGTGACGTACCGCCGCAGTTCGTGAACGTTGAATTTGGAAGTGTCGACGACCAGGTCGGCGAGAGCGCGAATCTTGCTCAGATGGCCGCGTTCGGCCGCCAGCGACGATTTCACGGTGGCGCCGGTTCCGAGCGGGTGCGGCCGCCGGGTCTCGCTATAACGGCGTAGCAGCGCGGCGTCGGAAGCCTCGAGAAAGACCATGCGGGTCGGCAGCATGCGCCGAACCGACTTCATGATGGCGGGCAAGGCTTTCAATTGCGAGCCTTCGCGAACATCCACCACGATGGCGGTGCGGTCGATCTCGGAGGACTGACCGACCAATTCGGCGAAACGCGGAATCAGTCCGACGGGCAGATTATCCACACAGTAGTAGCCAAGATCTTCAAAGGCATTGAGCACCGAGGCTTTTCCCGAGCCACTCATGCCGGTGATGATCACGAGTTCGCCCGGACCTCGACTCTTGTGCGGAATCGCCCGGCGGGCCGGAGGCATCAGCTTGGGATCGAGCTTACGCGGCGCCATCGATATCGATGGTAACAGGGGAGCAGGCCGGGTCGCCAGTTGCCGGGGGCGCGCAGATTCTCGCGCGCCCCTTTTCGAGCCTCAGATCCGGAAGGGTGCGGTTAACAGACGTACCGGTAGCATGACGATGGCCCAGACCAACTCCAGGGCACCGTGTACCGCAATGCCCACCAGGCGGAAGGGCAACAGGAACAGCCACACGAGCGGGTACAGAATCAAAGCCAGCAGGGCGAGTGGCCAGCAGAGCAGGAACAGGATGCACCAGAGCAGGAAGGTGAACATACCAAGGCCTCCGAGTCTTCCTGACGGATTGTACGATGCCGGCCCGAGAAAAGTTCAAATTTCGGGGAAGGGGGAGTGGGAATCTAGGGCATCGCCTGCACATCGCTGGCCGCCAGGTACTTGGTCAGGAAGGCTCGGCTGCGCAGACCTGCGTCGCGCCAGGTTTCGGCGGTAAAGCTGTGTCCCTCGCCCGGATAGACTTGCAGCTCATAAGGAATCCCTTTGCGCTCGAGCACCTGCTGCAGATGGTAAGCCTCTTCGACCGGTACCGTCGGGTCAGCGTCGCCGTGCAGGATGAGAATGGGACAGAGGCGGCGCATGAAAAACTTCATTTCCTTGGGCAGGCCGCCGAAAAATTCGACCACGGCGCGGATACGGGAATCGATGGCCGCGGCAGAGCAGGCGAGATAGGCGCCCAAGGAAAAGCCCAGCAGGCCGATGCGTTCGGGATCGACCGGCGCTTGTCGGCCGACAAAACCGACCGCGTCCCAAAGGGTCTTCATCCAAACCGGAAAATGACGAAAAATGGTGGCTTTGTCGGCGGCTCCCTGGGTGGCCGTCCGGTCAAAGTAGTGCAAGACGTAGACCGCGAAACCCTGCTGCGCCAATAGGGTCGCGGGTTCCGCCATGGCGGCGTGCCCGCCGCCCGAGCCGTGCAGGCCGATGACTGCGGGAAAGCACTCGCCATCGGCGGCTGGCTGGAAGCAGTCGATGCGGATGGGACGTCCGCCGCTTTCGAATGTGAGTTGAGTTCGGGTGACGGGGTACATGCTCTGGAAAACCCTGGTGAAAAACCTTAACCGACCGCCCTGAAGCCCGCGCCGAGGGTCGGGACTAGCCTGGGTGTGCCGGCAGGTTGCCCTGAAGGCTGGCGGGATGCCGGTCCTATGGGGAGGTCATCGCCGACGGCTCCTCCGCTAGTTTTCGCAGCGACTCCTCATAGGGCGCTCGGGCAATTCCCCGTTCCGTGACGATGGCAGTGACATACTTTGCCGGAGTCACGTCGAATGCGGGGTTCTCTACTCGAACGCCGTCCGGAACCATCTGCTTGCCGGCGATGTGAGTGACTTCCCGGGCGCCGCGCTGCTCGATCGGAATTTTGCTCCCGTCGGAGGTGGCCAGATCGATGGTAGAAAACGGTGCCGCCACGTAGAACGGAATGGCATGTTCATGGGCCAGCACGGCAACCGTGTAGGTTCCGATTTTGTTGGCCACATCCCCGTTCCGGGCGATGCGGTCGGCACCGACCACGATGGCTCCGATCTTGCCCTGCTGCATGATCGCGCCGGCCATGTTGTCGGAGATGACGGTGGTCGGGATGCCGTCTTTCATCAACTCCCACGCCGTGAGGCGCGAGCCCTGCAGAAAGGGACGAGTTTCATCGGCATAGACGTGGATTTTCTTTCCCTGCTCGATGGCGGCGCGGATCACGCCGAGGGCGGTGCCGTATCCGCAAGTGGCGAGCGCGCCGGCATTGCAGTGGGTCAATACCCCGCCACTGGCAGGCATGAGCGCCGCACCATGGCGCCCCATGGCCTGGTTGGTGCGGATGTCTTCGGCATGCATGCGCCGGGCTTCATCGATCAGCGCCTGCTTGATCTGGGGCATAGGGCGAATCCGCAGGGATTCGAATTGGTCACGCATGCGGGCGATCGCCCAGAACAGATTCACCGCAGTCGGGCGGGTCTTGGCGATGACATCTGAAATCTCGTCGAACTCGGCCTTCAGTTCGCCCACCGTCGAGGCCTTGGAATTTTTCATGCCGAGCGCGATCCCCATGGCGGCGGCGACCCCAATCGCGGGGGCGCCGCGAACCACCATGTTGCGGATCACGTCCGCCACCTGCTGATGAGTCTTGCAGAGGACGTAGGTTTCTTCCGTGGGCAGCTTCGTCTGGTCGATGAAGCGTACCCCGGAATCGGTCCATTCGAGAGTTTGAATCATAGCCTCAGCCGCTGTGTTTTCGGTCGTTGATCCTCGCCCGTTGATCCGGGTCGTTGGTCTTCGGTCCCAGGCGATTGACCTGCGAGCCGTTCCTGCCCGAGGCTCGGGGCTAACCCTTCCTTGCCAAATGCTGGCTGCGGACATCGGTGGCGGTAAAAATCGAAACAAACGGCGCCGGCGACGCTGCGTTCTCCACACCCGTACGCCCTCCGGCATCGGCCCGCTCCACCAGGCACATCACGCCGATAACGTCGAAGCCAAACTCGCGGGCGGCTTCGATCGCCTGGATGGTCGAAGCACCCGTGGTGCAGACATCATCGACGATCACCACGCGCGCCGGTTTCTCGTGGAATCCTTCGATGCGTTGTCCGGTGCCGTGTTGCTTTTCCGCCTTGCGCACCAGAAATCCATCGATTTCGCCGCTCACCACCGCAACCGCCACGACGATGGGGTCAGCCCCCATGGTCAATCCACCGATGGCCCGCGGATTCCATCCCTGGAAGCGGATTCCTTCGAGAAATACCTGACCGGTAAGCCGGGCACCCTTGGCGTCGAGCGTCGTCGTCCGGCAGTCGATGTAATAGTCGCTTCTCGCGCCCGAGGAAAGCTTGAACTCGCCCAGTCGGAATGACTTCACCGCCAGCAAGTCGAGGAGTTCCTGACGCGCCGAGGACATGGAAACCTAAGATAACACGGCATGGTTCAACCTTTCTGGGGGACGGCCAGCGAACCAGGTGCCGAACCGAGTTGCCCGGCCGCATCCCGATCGCGAGGGCGGGCTCGATGGCAGCGTCCTCGAGGGGCTTCGCTGCCGACCCGGCGGACTCGGTTTTTCTGCGCCTGGTTTTCTGCTCCTGGTCTCGGCTGCCGGTCGAGCGGGCCGCATTCTCGCGGGCTGGGTATATACTGAAGGGGTACCTTAACCACGAAGACACATCGCCAGCACCACCCTGCGCCTTCGCGATTGAGAAGACTGGCTTCTAGAAGGCGAATCCATTAGCCAACTCATAGGCGCGTCCCCCGGTAGTCGGGATCAAGACCCAGCCGCGCGATCGTTAAGCAGAGAAGTCGAGGTCTCGTGAAGAGTCCATGACTTCGCTCTGTGTGGTCCGAGACTCGAGGAGGAAGCGATGTCGCAATGGAACGGTGACAAGGCTAGGTTTCACCGGGAACGCAAACAAAACATACTGCGCCGGAAAAGGACCAAGGAATTGCTCGGCGTGGTCAAGGCATCCGCCAATCAGGCCGGCGTGAGCAAAAAGGCGGCCAGCGTTATGGTGGCCAGCGAAATCCGGGCGCATGAATAAGCCAATGGTCAACCCTTCGACGGTTTCGGTTCGCGGCAGGAAGCGGATCTTGCTGCTGGCAACCTACGCCACCAAGCGGGACCTGCGCGCCAAGATTTTGCGCAAGAAGGGGATCGAGGTCGATTGCGCAGCTGACGTGGCTGAGGCGCGTTTGCTATGGCAGGCCGACGCCTATAATCTATTGCTGGTCGACGTGCACAACGATTCCCAGAACTTGCGGACGTTCTGCGACGAAGTCCGAGGCGCGACGCCACCCCAGACCGTGGCGTTTCTGGTGGGAAAACCGGTGTATTTGGCCGGTTCCCCCTCTCCCGATGACGGGATTGCCGTCTTGGTCGAAGAAGAGCAGGGCCCTTGGGCAGAAATGGTTGTGGCCCTGTATGCCAATGCCTGCGGGGCGCTGCCGCGACGCTGGGGGTTCATTGAGGCGTCCTGGCGGATTGCCGCCACGCGATCTCTGAAGGACCCGCGCCGGCAAAAGACCGCCGTCGAAGCCGAGGCCCCGCGCTGGACCTGGGCGAACGCCATCCATCACCACTCCGAGGAGCTTGCGGGGTGATTTTGAGCTTTAAGCTAGCTACACCACGAGGAGAGTTATGAAGAAGCTTTTTGTCGGCAACATCCCCCACAGCACATCGGAAGCGGAATTGCGCGCGCTGTTTGAACCGCATGGCAAGGTCGACCAAGTCAGCGTGGTGACGGACCGCGACACCGGCCGGTCGCGAGGATTCGCGTTTGTCGAAATGACAGACTCGGCGGAAGCGGAGAAAGCCATTGCGGCGTTGAATGGCAAGGAACTCGGCGGACGGGCGTTGAATATCAATGAAGCCCGGCCGAAGACGGATCGGGGCGGCAGCGGACCGCGTAGCGGAGGCGGAGGACGCCCGGGTGGCGGACGTTCGGGCGGTGGTGGCGGCGGACGGGATGACTACAGCGGCCACGCGCGCCAGCCTCGGGAACCCCGCTGGTAGAGGTCTCCGGCCAGCAGGTCTGCTCCTTTGGTCCCAGCAATCGCGGTATGAGACAGAACTGTCCCTCGGAGGTGTTCTATGGCGGGTCGAAGTCGCTCAAGCTTTAACAAACGCCAGAAGGAGCGCTCGCGGCAGGAAAAACAGCGCGAAAAAGCGGAACGCAGAGTGCAGCGAAAAATAGAGAAACAGACGACCGGTCCGGAAGACGCGCTCGGCGCGCCGCAGGATTTCTCCGACCTGCCGGAGCCGCTGATCTTCTCTGACTCGAGCACCGAAGATTAATCTTCGGTACTTTGCCCGTTGCTTCTTACCACTCCAATCCCCTTACGGCTTGGCGGAGGACGAGTCGGTGAGAACGAAGGTTAATTTGGATCTGGCCGGCAAGATCACTTGCCTTCCCGCAGCCGGTCGGCCGACCGCTACATTCGTGCCCGGTATGTTCTGGGACTGACGCGGAACCATGACTCCGATGGCGCCCTGCTCCGCTGCGTCGCGCCCATTCGGAGCACCTCCCGACGAGTCTCCCGAGATCCACAGCGGGTTGGTGGTCACGGCATAGCTGTTCCCCTCGGAGGCAACCGAACTCAACACCAGTTCGAGTCCACCCGGCTCCGGGGAGTTCAAGGTCGACTCCGCCTCGCGAACCACTCCCTGCACGCTCGCTCCCTTTTTCAGCACCGTTTTGTCACCCAGAGTGACGTCGCGATCGAGCGTGGCGCTGAACCGGTCTCCGCTGTGCGAGATCTCAGAGGAGAGCATCTGATCCAGCCGAACTTCAAGTTTCACATGCTTGGGGAGGCCAGAGGCAAAGCCGAGGGGTGCCAGGCATAGAATCAACAGCCCGGGAAAGAAACGTCCAGTTGACATCGAAACCTCCTGCCAACAATCTCAGCCAGGATACACCCGGGGTTCGGAATAACTCAAAAAACCCGGCGACCGGTCGATTCCGAAACTCTCACTGCAGGGGAAGTCTGAACTGGAATACTGACCCCTGGCCGAGTTGGCTGGTCACCCCCAAACTGCCGCCGTGGGCCTCGACAATCGCCTTGGCGATCGCCAGGCCCATGCCGGTTCCCTGGACCCGATAGCGCTGGTCGCGGCCGCGATAGAACTTGTCAAAAATCAGAGCCTGTTCAAAGTCGTCGATCCCGGGTCCGCGATCGCCGACGCTCGTGAGGAGCTGGTTCCCGCTCGCCTCGGCGGTGATCGTGATGGGCGACTGCGGGGGAGCGTACTTGGCGGCGTTCTCGAGCAGCTGCCGCAGCACTTCGATGATTCTGGCCGGATCCATGCGCGCCGTGGGCAGCGACTCCGGCACTCGAACCTCCACCGGATGCTGACCCAGCACGGCTTTTGATTGCTCCCGGGCGGCGTCGATCACGGACCGAATGGAAACCGGCTGGCGGTGCAGTTCGACGCCCTGGGCGTCGAGTTGCGCCATTTCGGTGGCCTCCTCCACCAGTCGGTCCAACCGGTCGGCTTCCTCATTGATCACGGTGAGCAGGTCGCGGCGCTGCGCGGCATCGAGTTGAAAGTCCGAAAGCAAACTGGTCACCGCGGCCTTGATGCTGGTGAGCGGCGTGCGCAGTTCGTGGGTAACGGAATCGAGCAACGCGGTGCGCAGGTTCTCGCTCTGGCGCGAGGCCTCGGCTTTGCCCAGCTTCTCGACCACCCCTGCTCTTTCGATGGCAATCGCAACCAAGCCGCCGAGCGCTTCCAGAGTCTCGCGGGAAAGCACTGCGCCCGCCACCCCGATGGCCCCGGTCAGGCGGGCGCCCAGCCGCAGCGGCGCCAGCGAAAGGCTGTGCGGCCGGTCAATGACCGGCTCGCCGCGGGTGCTGACCGCTTCGAGATCCGCCGCACTCAGCCCCTCTTGCCGGGGATCCGAACGGTAGGTCTCCCGTGAGCTGAGCAGGTACATGGCGGAAGACTTCCCTCCGAAAATCTGGCAGACGTAGCCCGGAATCGCATTGAGCAGCTCGGCCACGTTGTCGGTGGCGAGCAGGCGCTGACTGAAGGAGTAAAGCCGTTCCACGTCATGGCGGCGCTGGTTCGCGTTGGCGGTCTCGCGCCGCGCCCGTTCGGATAACTCGCTGGCCAAAATGGCGGTCGCAAGAAAAGCAAACAGTGCCACCCAGTTTTGCGGATCGGCAATGGTGAGCTTCCCGATCGGAGGCAGGAAATAATAGTTGAACGACAGCGTGGCCAGCGCCGCGAGCAGCACCGAGTAGCGCAGCCCCCAGGAGGCCGAGACCACGAGCACCGTGAGCAAGAAGGTGAGAGCCACGGTGGTGGGATTGACCGGAATTAGGCGCCGATAGACGAAGACCACGGCGGCCACGATGGCCACCACTGCTAGGAAGCGGACGAGCGACTGCACCCAGGTATTTCGCACGCGCACGATTGTAGCCGGATTCGACTTTTACCGCGCGATCAAGTAACAATGTCGCCAATGATCAAGACTCCCGAACAGTGGCTGGAGGAAGTCACTCCCCAACGGCAGGCCATCTTCAAACTCTTCCTGGGCTATGCGCCGGGAGTGGGCAAGACTTACCAGATGCTGAGCGAAGGCATCCGGCGAAAAGGCCGCGGCGAGGACGTGATCATCGGCGTGGTCGAAACCCACGGGCGCAAGGCGACTGCAGAACTGGCCAGTCTGCTCGAGACCACGCCGCGCACCAAGCTCGAATACAAAGGCACCGTGTTCGAAGAAATGGATGTGGACGCGATTCTCGAGCGCAAGCCGCAAGTCGCGCTGGTCGACGAGCTGGCCCATACCAACATCGAGGGCAGCAAGCACCGCAAGCGCTACGAAGATGTTTTTCAGCTGCTGGACGCGGGCATTGACGTGGTTTCCACCATGAACGTGCAGCATGTCGAAAGCCTTGCCCCCACCGTCCGCCAGCTGACGGGTGTGCAAGTGCGGGAGACCGTTCCCGACTGGGTCGTGCAGCGGGCGGGGGAAATTGTGATGGCCGATTTAACCCCGCAAGCCTTGCAGACGCGCATGAAGCGCGGTGACATCTATCCTCTCGAGCGGGCGGAGCGTGCCCTCAACAATTTTTTCCGCACCCCGAACCTGATTGCTCTCCGCGAACTGGCGTTGCGGGAAGTCGCCCAGGCGGTCGATCACAGCCTGTCCGGACTCAAGACCGAGGATGGACACCCGCTGAACGTGCGGGAGCGCATTGCCGTGTGCATCAGCTCCAATCCGGCGGCGCAAAATCTGATCGCGCGAGGCGCGCGGATGGCGCATGCCATTGACGCCGAGCTCTATGTGGTCTACGTGGACACGGCGGTCGATCGAGACGATGACAACCAGAGGACCCTCGCCGACAATATCCGTTTCGCGGAAAGCGTGGGGGCCAAGGTGGTGCGTCTCGAGAGCGGCGACGTAGCCGAACGGGTGGCGGAATTTGTGCACCGTGAGCATCTGACGCACGTTGTCTTCGGCCGCTCCGCCACCAAAGGCTGGAGACGATATCTCTATTGGTCGGCCATTCACCGGTTTCTGCGCAACGCCCCGGACGTCGACGTGCACATCGTGACCCAAGAGATGCGCTAGGCAACAGGAAAGAGACAAAACCCATGAGCGAGCGACGGCGCATTCTGGTGGTCGATGACGAAACCCAGATTACTCGCGTGCTGCGGACCACGCTTTCCGCCCAGGCTTACGATGTCCGCATCGCCAACGATGGCGAGATGGCCTTGGAAATCATGAAGGACTGGACGCCGCACCTGGTCATCACGGATCTGGCCATGTCCAATCTGGACGGCGTCGGATTGTGCCGGCGGATTCGAGAGACCTCAGAGGTTCCAATCATTGTGCTCTCCGTGCGCGGCCAGGATCGAGTGAAGGTGGAGGCCCTTGATGCCGGCGCCGACGATTACGTCACCAAACCGTTCAGCATGAACGAACTGCTGGCGCGCATCCGGGCGCACCTGCGGCATGTGGCGCCCGCGGAAGCCACCCCCCATGTCATCGCAGCCGGTGACTTCCGCATGGACCTCGACACCCGCTCCGTTTCGGTTGCCGGAAACGAGATCCGCCTCACGCCCAAGGAGTTCGAACTGCTGGCCTTTCTTGCCCGCCACGCCGGCAAGGTGGTCACGCATCGCGCGCTTTTGGCCGCGGTCTGGGGACCAAACAGCACTGAACAACCGGAATACCTCCGCGTGTTCGTCGGCCAGCTGCGCAAGAAGATCGAACCCGACTCGTCTTCCCCAAAATACCTGCTCACCGAGCCCTGGGTCGGCTATCGCTTTGAACCGGGCAACTAAACCGCCTTGTGCTCTCCGCCCGACCCGAGCCCCCCCATCCTTATGAAATCTTTACGGACTTTTTAGCCCGTCCTTACGGTCCGAATGATCGAATGAAGTAGCGCCAAGTAAGCGCCAATGGAGGTCCAAAATGTGGACAGCCAGGATCTTTTTCGCCATCGTCTTTTCCGGGATCGGTTTCATGCTGTGGTTTCTTTTCGGTCTGCTTCGCGAACAACGCGCTCATTCGCTCCGGCATGCGCGGAGCCTCTCGCTCGCCCAAAGCCCCCCGCGGTTACGCCTCAGAAACCAGGCCAGCACCATGCAGCAGGAGCCGAACGCCGTGACCCTGCGTTTGGTCTCCTGGTTCGGCGCGGAGCGGACCCCGGCCAAGGAGGAACCTTCATGCGGGATGTGATTTTTATACTTTTGACCTTGTTGTTTTTTGCCATTTCCATCGCTTATACCCACTTCTGTGACCGGGTGCGGTGAAAGGGGAGCTATGAGCTTTCAAGACATCGCGATGCTGGCAGTGAGCTTTCTGCTGATGATCTATCTGGTCTACGCCCTGCTGCGTCCGGAGAAGTTCTGATATGACGGCCAACGGCTGGTTTCAAATTCTGCTCTTTCTCTTCGTGATCTTCCTGGTCACGAAACCGGTGGGGATTTTCATGGCCCGCGTTTTCAGCCGCGAGAAAACATTTCTCGACCCTGTGCTGCGGCCGATCGAACGGTTGCTGTATCGGCTGACCGGCGTGGACGAAAACCACGAGATGCGCTGGACCGAATACAGCGTCGCCATGCTGCTGTTCAGTGGCGCAACCATGGTTGCCCTGTACCTAATCGAACGTCTGCAGCCATTCCTGCCCTGGAACCCGCAACACATGGCGGCGGTCGGTCCCGATCTCGCGCTCAACACCGCAGCTTCGTTTACCACGAACACCAACTGGCAGAACTATGCGGGCGAGTCCACCATGAGTTATCTCACCCAAATGGCGGGCCTCGCCTACCACAACTTCACCTCCGCCGCCGTCGGCATCGCCTTGGCGATCGCCTTCGTTCGCGGCATTGCGCGGCGGGAAAGCAAGACCATCGGCAACTTCTGGGTCGATATCACGCGCACCGGACTCTGGGTGCTGCTGCCGGCGTGCACGCTCTATGCCTTGGTTCTGGTCTCGCAGGGCGTGGTGCAGAACCTGCGGCCTTACGACACGGCCACCTTGGTCGAGCCGCAGCAGGTTTCGACCACCGGCGCAGACGGCAAGACCACCACGCAGACGGTCACCCAACAGACCATCGCGCAAGGGCCGGTCGCCTCGCAAGAGGCCATCAAGATGCTCGGCACCAACGGCGGCGGTTTTTTCAATGCCAATAGCTCCCATCCTTTCGAGAACCCCACGCCGCTCAGCAACTACCTGCAGATGATTTCGATTTTCATCATTCCCGCGGGTTTGACCTATACCCTCGGCCGCATGACCGGGTCGCCGCGTCATGGCTGGGCGGTGTGGGCGGCGATGGCCGTTCTGTTCTTTGCCGGTGTATCCACCGCTTACTGGGCCGAGGCGCGCGGCAACCCGCTGCTCCAGGGCGTCGATCAACACGCCGGCCTGACCCAGCCCGGCGGCAACATGGAGGGCAAGGAAGTCCGCTTCGGGATCGCCGGCTCGGCATTGTTCGCGACGGTGACGACCGACGCCAGTTGCGGAGCGGTCAACTCATTTCACGATTCCTTTACCCCCCTCGGCGGAATGGTGCCGCTCGCCAACATCATGCTCAGTGAAACCGTGTTTGGCGGCGTGGGCGCGGGCCTTTACGGAATTCTCGTCTATGTGGTCCTTTCGGTGTTTATTGCTGGACTGATGGTAGGCCGCACCCCCGAGTATCTCGGCAAGAAGATCGAAGCCTACGACGTGAAGATGGCGATGCTGGTGACGCTGGTTTTCCCTCTCATCATCCTGACGCTCACTGGAATCTCGACGGTGGAGGGTTTCGGCACCGCCAGCATCAGCAATTCCGGCCCGCACGGCCTCACGCAGATCCTCTACGCCTTCACCTCGATGGCCGGCAACAATGGCTCGGCGTTCGCCGGGCTCAACGGGAACACCGGCTGGTACAACCTGGCGGGCGCCGGAACCATGTTGGTGGGTCGCTTTTTCATGATCCTTCCCATGCTGGCGATCGCCGGCAGCCTGGCGGAAAAGAAATACGTTCCCCCCTCGCTCGGAACCTTCCCCGTGACCACGCCCTTGTTCAGCGCACTGCTCGTGGGCGTGATCCTCATCGTGGGTGCGCTGACCTTTTTCCCCGCGCTGAGCCTGGGACCGATTCTTGAACACCTGCTGATGATGGCGGGCAAAACCTTCTGAGGGTATATGGCGAAGAGAGGCAAATCCGCAGCAATTTGGGATATGAAGATCGTGCGGGGCGCGATCCTCGACTCCGTGGTCAAGTTGGATCCGCGCCACATGATGGGAAATCCCGTCATGTTTGTGGTGGAAGTGGGCAGCGTGATCACTACCCTTCTACTCCTCCGGCGGGGGGCGGATTTTGGCTTCAATCTGCAGATCACGTTGTGGCTCTGGTTTACCGTGCTGTTTGCGAATTTTGCCGAAGCCATGGCCGAAGGCCGGGGGAAGGCCCAAGCCGATACTCTTCGCAAGGCGCGCTCGGAGACTGTGGCCAATCGTCTGCTCGACGGAGAGCAGATCGAACGAGTGCCCAGCTCCAAGCTGCGCGCGGGCGATCTGGTGCTGGCTTCGGCCGGCGAGTTCATTCCCTCCGATGGCGAAATCGTCGATGGCGTGGCCTCGGTCGATGAGTCGGCCATCACCGGCGAGTCCGCCCCCGTCATCCGGGAATCGGGCGGCGACCGGTCGGCTGTGACCGGCGGCACCCGGGTGCTTTCCGACTGGATCAAAGTCCGCATCACCTCGAACCCCGGGGAAACCTTCCTGGACCGCATGATTGCCCTGGTCGAGGGCGCCGAGCGGCAAAAAACGCCGAACGAGATCGCGCTGAATATTCTCCTGGCCGGATTGACCATCATCTTCCTGCTGGCGGTCGTGACCCTGCAACCTTTCGCGGTTTACTCGGGTTCGCCGCAGACCGTGTTTGTCCTGGTCTCGCTTTTAGTCTGTCTCATCCCCACCACGATCGGGGGCTTGCTGTCGGCCATCGGCATCGCCGGCATGGACCGTCTGGTGCAGCACAATGTCCTGGCTATGTCGGGGCGCGCGGTAGAAGCCGCGGGTGATGTTGACGTTTTGCTGCTCGACAAGACCGGCACCATTACCCTCGGCAATCGTCAGGCGACCGCATTCATTCCCGCCCCCGGGGTTAATGAAGCCACTCTGGCCGACGCCGCGCAGCTGTCTTCGCTGGCCGATGAAACTCCCGAAGGCCGTTCGATTGTTGTACTGGCCAAAGAACAATACAGCCTGCGGGGACGTGATATCGCCGCGCTCGACGCCGAATTCGTAAATTTTAGCGCGCTGACCCGCATGTCAGGAGTCAATCTTGACGGGCGCCGAATTCGCAAGGGCGCGACCGATGCCATCGCAAAATATCTGGAAACTGAGGGGGCTGTGCTCCCCAAGGAAGTGCGCGAGACCGTGGATGCCATCTCCCGCTCCGGGGGTACGCCTCTGGTGGTTGCGGAGAACAATCGCGCCTTGGGAGTGATTCAGCTCAAAGACATCGTCAAGGGCGGCATGCGGCAGCGGTTCGATCAGCTGCGCGCCATCGGAATCAAGACCGTCATGATCACCGGGGATAATCCGCTGACCGCGGCCGCGATCGCCACCGAGGCGGGGGTGGATGATTTTCTCGCCCAGGCTACTCCCAAAGAGAAGATGGACTTGATCCGCAGCGAACAAGCCCAAGGCAAGCTGGTCGCAATGACGGGCGACGGCACCAATGACGCTCCGGCTCTGGCGCAGGCCGACGTGGGCGTGGCCATGAATACCGGCACGCAAGCCGCCAAGGAAGCCGGCAACATGGTGGACCTCGACTCGAACCCCACCAAGCTTATCGAGATCGTGCAAATCGGAAAACAGCTGCTGATGACGCGCGGCGCGCTGACCACGTTTTCAATCGCCAACGACGTCGCGAAGTATTTCGCCATCATTCCCGCCATGTTCGCCGGCACTTTTCCGGTCCTGAATGCGCTCAACATCATGCATCTGAAGACCCCGGAGTCCGCGATCCTGTCGGCGGTGATTTTCAATGCGCTGATCATCGTCGCTCTCATCCCGCTGGCGCTGCGAGGTGTGAAATACCGCCCCATGGGCGCGGCGGCATTGTTGCGCAGCAACCTGTTGATCTACGGCGTCGGCGGCATCATCATCCCGTTCATTGGCATCAAGCTCATTGATATGGTCATCACCAGCGTCGGAATGGCCTGAGAGGCAACGCGATGAAAAAGAACTTGCTCATTTCCGTGCTCATGACAATCGTCACCATCGTTCTGTTTGGACTGATCTATCCTTTGGTCGTGACCGGGCTCGCGCAGTTGTTCATGAAGGACAAGGCCAACGGCCAGCTGATCGTTGAGAACGCCGCGACCGTTGGTTCGCGGATCATCGGCCAGCCTTTCTCTGGTCCGAAGTATTTCCACTCGCGTCCGTCGGCCGCCGGCAATGGATACGACCCCACCAATTCCGGCGCCTCCAACCTCGGCCCTACCAATCACGCGCTGATGGACCGCGTTCGAGCCTCGGTGGCAGCGGCCCAACCCGACGACCCCGGTGTCCAAGTTCCGATCGATCTGGTGACCACCTCTGGCTCGGGCTTAGATCCGGACATCTCCCCGGCGGCCGCAGCATTTCAGGTCTCCCGCGTGGCTCGCGAACGAGGTATGAATGCAGAGGACCTCCGCCGCCTGGTGACCGAACACACCCAGGGCCGTCAGTTCGGATTCCTGGGAGAGGCGCGAGTGAACGTGCTGGAGCTCAACCTAGCACTCGACGCCATGGGCCACAAAGCTGCGCAAGCGCGAGCCAAGGACGGGGCGACGTCGCCTGCCCCAGCTCCCCCCAGCAGCCTGTAAACTCATCCCCGGCTAGGGGCGTGCCAGACCTCTGTGAGCGCGAACAACTCTGCTTTCAGCTCACCTGGGCAGCCCCTGACTTGCGATAGGGTGATTTGCGGCGGAATGACTGGCCCGCCGAGATTTGTCCGCCCCGTAATTTGTCCGCCCCATGATTTGGTCGCCTCATGATTGACACCTCTCAGCAAGTTGGATAGCCTAACTAGATTGATCTTCAGGAGCGGAATTTGACAGTACGCAGTCAGAACCAAGGATGGGCGGGACGCATATGCTGGTGTTGTTGTTCGCCCACAAGTTTCTGGCGTGTGGAGGATTCGAACTAGAAAGCTCCCATTCGAGTTTATTCCAAAGCACCCGCCGGAATCGCAGGCGGGCTTTTCAGTTTTAGGGACAAACCTCATGAAAACCTCCAACTCACTTTGGAAAGACCGACTTGCCGGAGAGATACCGGAAAGGTTGGCGAACGAGATTGACAGTTTTGAAACTGACATGGCGCTGCGCAAGCAGGGCAAAATGGACGAGCGCCTGTTCGCCGAAACCCGGCTTCGAAGAGGCGCCTATGGCCAACGCTACGATAACGGCCAAAGGCACGATGGAAAAAACGTCCAGTCCATGACCTACCCGTCGGGCGATCTGACCAAGGGTCCGATGACGATGTGGGATGCTCCCGGCATGCAGCGCATCAAGATTCCTGCCGGCGGAGTGAACGCCGTGCAACTGGAGACCATGGCGGAGGTGGCTGAAGAATATTCCGACGGCATCGCGCACGTGACCACCCGCCAGGACTTCCAGCTCCACTACATCCACATTGACGACACTCCGAGCATCATGCGCCGGTTAGCCGCAGCAGGAATCACCACACGCGAGGCCTGCGGGAACTCCGTGCGCAACGTAACCGCTTGCCCCTATGCCGGCGTTTGCCAGGACGAGGCGTTCGACGTTACGCCCTATTCGCGAGCCCTCTCGAGGTTCCTGCTGGGCCATCCCGACTGCCAGAATTTCGGCAGAAAATTCAAGCCGGCGTTCAGCGGTTGCTCGCAACACGCTTGCGGGCTCACCAGCATGCACGACCTGGGCCTCATCGCAAAGAGGGCCGATGACGGCGGAGAAGAAAACATTGGCTTTGAAGTCTACGTCGGCGGGGGGCTGGGAGCGGTTCCCTATCAGGCCAAGCTTTTCGAGTCCTTTCTTCCCCCGGAAGAGCTATTGCCCTTGGCGCAGGCGATCGCTCGGGTGTTCGCCAAGTATGGAGAGAAGAAGAATCGCAGCCGGGCGCGCATCAAGTTCTTGGTACAGGATCTGGGGATTGAAAAATTCAAAGAGTTGGTGATGGAAGAACGCCGGAATCTGCCCTTCGATCCGCGCTGGACCGAATACGTGACGGATGCGGTCGCATCGCGGGAATCGCCGCTGCGCCCGGGCGGGGAAGCACCACCTTTGGTTTCGATAGGATCTTCGGAAGCCTTCGAACGCTGGCGGAAGACCAACACGCGCCCGCAGAAGCAGCCCGGCTATGTGACGGTCACGGTCACGCTTCCTTTGGGCGACATCACGGCCAACCAGCTGCGATCTTTGGCCGATATCGTTCGCCGTTTCACCAAGGAAACGGTTCGCACCACGGTCGAGCAGAATTTTGTGATTCGCTGGGTGAGCAAAAGCGATCTGCCAGAGATCTACGCCGCGTTAGAGGCCGTGGGCCTGGGGGATTCCGGTGCGGGCGCACTGGTCGACATCGTCGCCTGCCCGGGGACCGACACCTGCAAGCTCGGTATTTCGTCGTCTCGCGGTCTGGCCGCCGAATTGCGCACCCGGCTGGCCGAGAAAAGCTTCCAGATGGACGAGGCGATACAGAGTCTGCACATCAAAATCAGTGGGTGCTTCAACAGTTGCGGCCAGCATCACGTGGCCGACCTCGGCTTCTACGGCGTCAGCCGCAAGCTCGGGGGATACGCGGTGCCGCACTTTCAAGTCGTCCTCGGCGGAGAGTGGGAGCATAACGCCGGTTCCTACGGTCTCCCGATCGCAGCGATTCCTTCCAAGAACATTCCGCAAGTGGTCACGCGCCTTACCGAGCGTTACGTGGCTGACCGGAAAAACAGCGAGAGCTTCAAGGACTTCACCCAGCGCATTGGCAAGGCCGAGCTCAAGAAGGTGCTCGACGATCTCACCCGCCCGCCGGCTGGTGCCCCGGATCGTTCCTTTTTCAGCGATTGGGGAGACCCCCGCGAATACAGCCTGGGCGACCTGGGCACCGGCGAGTGCGCCGGAGAAATCGTGTCTCCCTTTGATTTTGAAATGGCAGGCGCCGAACGGGAACTGTTCGAGGGCCAATTGGCCTTCGAGGGCGGGCAACCGGAACTGGCGGGGCAGAAGGCTTATCACGCCATGCTGCTCGGAGCGAAAGCCTTGGTAAAGACGCAGGCGGCAAATATCTCCGATGATGCGAATCTGATCGTCTCTGAATTCCGCTCCCGGTTCTTCGACACGCAGCTGTTCTGGGATCCTTTTGCCGGAGGCAAGTTCGCCAATTACCTGTTCGATGCCCACCTGAAAGCCGGAGAGCCGTACTCACCGGACCGCGCCCGCTATTTGCTCGACGAAGCCCAGCTCTTCATCGACGCCGCGCACAGCTGCAACAACAAAATGATGACGGCGGTGCGGGTATGAGGCTAGCAACCATCGACGCGGTATTCTCTCGCCTGGGATGGGCTGGCTTCTGCTGTCCGAGGTAGCGACATTCAAGTTCAGGAAGCGAGGACTATGGCGATCGGCTGGGTTGCGATCGGCTCTCGACTGGCCCGTCGCCTTCTCTATGGTCGCCGGGGATTGTGTCTAGGACACCGCGGCCCGCTCTCAAGTTCGACTTGGTTCGAAAGCAAGAGAGAAAAGCGCTGATGGAACTTCAACACGTCAACGTAAAACTCCCGCTGGCCGACCCCGAGGGATTTGACCTTGAACCCTTGATCCCCATCTTTCATAGCTGGATTCAAGACAAGATCTTCGAGGAGCGATTGCTGGATATCGCGGATTATCGGCATGTCCACAACGGCCCGGGAGTGGTGCTGATCGGCCACGAAGGCGACTATGCGGTGGATAACACCGACGGCCACCTCGGCGTTCGGTACAACCGCAAGGCCGCACTCGAGGGCAGCAATCGCGACCGTCTGAAACAAGCCGCGCGTGCGGCCCTAACGGCATGCCAACGTTTGGAACGGGAGGCTCGCCTCGGAGGGAAACTTCGCTTTAACGGTCAAGATGTGGAAGTGTTCATTAACGACCGCCTGCTGGCTGCGAATCGCGAGGAGACGCGCGAAGCGGCCCGGCCCGACTTCCAGGCTTTCTCCCAGGAGCTATTTCGCGGCGCCGACTATTCCTCGGTGTATGGCAGCGATCCTCGCCGCCTGTTTTCCGTCTCCCTGAGAGCCTCGCGGGCGTTCTCCCTGGCGGATTTGCTGACAAACCTGCAATCCTGATCGGTCGTGACCCGACCAATCGAAAGGAGGAGCGGGGCTTGCTCCCCCTTTCAGCAGCCGCCGGAGCTTTTCAACTCACGCAGCCAGCTTCTCGATCGGCGCGCCCACCAAGTTGCCCCACTCGGTCCAAGAGCCGTCGTAATTCTTCACGTCCTTGTATCCGAGCAAATACTTCAAGGCAAACCAGGTATGA
The DNA here is from genome assembly GCA_963770245.1 of uncultured Acidobacteriaceae bacterium. GTDB lineage: Bacteria > Acidobacteriota > Terriglobia > Terriglobales > Acidobacteriaceae > PALSA-270. Next base: position 223,290 of record CAVYOX010000002.1, read on the forward strand.
GAGCTGCGTTCGCCGATGCGACAGTAGGCGATGACTTCCCCGTTTCCATTGACGCCCTTCGATTCGTAGAGCTGCCGGAGAGCATCCGCGGACTTGAACGTGCCGTCCTCGTTCGCCGCCTGCGCCCACGGTATATTGGCCGCGCCCGGAATGTGGCCGCCCCGCTGTGCCGTCTCCGATAGGCCCGGGGGCGCGAGAATTTTCCCGGTGAACTCATCCACCGAGCGCACGTCGACGAGTTTTGTGCCATTGTTTTCGAGAGCAGAAAAAATCTGCTCCTTACGCGCCCGGATGGACTCGTCCGGCCCGGTGGCACGATAGGTGGACGGCGTCACTTTCGACGCTTCCGTGGTGAGCGGTCGGTTCTCCGCCATCCACTTCTTGCGCCCCCCATTGATCAGGCGAACGTCCTTGTGGCCGTAATATTTCAACTGCCAAAAGGCGTAGGCGGCGAACCAGTTGTTGTTGTCCCCGTACAACAGAATCGTGGTGTCGTTCGAGACTCCCGACTTTCCGAGCAGTTCTTCGAGCGCAGCCTTCTGGATTAAATCGCGGCGAATGTTATCTTGCAGTTGGGTCTGCCAATTCCATCCCACCGCCCCACGGATATGCCCTTGGTCATATCCCGTGGTATCGACGTCCACTTCAATGAATCGGACCTTGGGGTCGTTCAAATGTTCGGCCGCCCATTCTGTGGAAACCAACACTTCCGGATGCGTATATTCAGCCATGGAACTTCCTCCTCCAACAATTGGATTGTCTAGCGCTTGATTCGCCAAAAGAAAAACCCACCGGCCAAGTTACCTCTGGCGGTGGGTTTCGAACTCCTGAGCTAGGAACTAAACCCTAGCCTGCCCGCACCAGAGGAACGTGCGACAACAGGTACAACAACAGCTGTCAGCAACCCTCTGGCGGCATACCATCATGAAAAAAGGTTACTCCCGAATGGCGCAGATTGCAACGCGCAGACCCTAGTTTGCAGCAGACCTTGATTTGCAGCAGACCTTGGGTTGCAGTAGACCTTGGTTTGCGGCAGACCGGTGTTCGACGACTCACGGGACCACCCGCAGCTCGCCGTCGGTGGACTCATACTCGACCCGGAGGAGCCAATCGAAATGAAATTTCTCTGTTGCCATCCATTTTTCGAGATCATCCCGACCGGGCGCCTCAAATTCGATGAGCATCTTCCCCTCCTGCATGTTCAGAAGAACCCGGAGCGCCGTGACCGGGCTGGCCGCATGAATCCTGCGAATCAGTTCCGCCGCTCCCTGGCGCGTGAGGCAGGCAAGCGTGTGTTGCGAAATATAGCGAGGCATTTGGACTCACCGTTCCCCTGGAGTGACCCTTCACAATAGCAAAAACCCTTCGGTGGAGACGGCCCCGGCGCGGGTGCAAAAAACCGGCTGCGCCGAAAACAGCGTCCCTAGGCGAAAAAGCCCGGCGGCTTGACGCCAACACCGAAGCCCGTGGCATAATCCTCCCCGAAACTGGCAGGGCGCCAGCGGAAACGCTCGATGGATCGTCCGAGAGGTGGAGGCCTATGAAAAGTTCACTGACGCGTCGTCAATTCATCCAGATCAGCGGCGGAGCGGCGGCCGCTGCGAAGGTTACGCTCCTTCAGCCAACCCTGCTCGAGGCTGCCGCGAGTCCCGTGGCCCCGAGCGACCTGGTGCGGTTCGCCTCGATTGGCACGGGGGTGCGCGGTTGCGAATTGCTGCAGGCGACGCTCCTTGTCCCCGGCATTCAGTGCGTGGCCGTCTGCGATCTTTACGACAGCCGGCATCAGGCGGCGCGCGAAGCGGTGAAGAAGGAGGTTCCGGCGACCCGCAACTACCGAGAGATCCTCGATCGGAAAGATGTCGACGCCGTGATCGTCGCGGTCACGGATCACCAGCACCGCCGAGTTCTCGAAGATGCCTGTGCCGCCGGCAAAGATGTGTATTGCGAAAAGCCGATGTCCCACACCGTAGAAGACGGCTTTGCCATGGTCCATGCTGCTCACAAGGCCAGCCGCATGGTTCAAATCGGCAGCCAGCGGGTGAGTTCGGTCCTCTATGCCAAAGCCAAGGAGATTTACGACTCGGGAAAGCTGGGTGACGTGTTTGAGATCGAAGCCTATTGGGACCGCAACACGGCCAGCGGGGCCTGGGTCTACCCCATTCCACCCGACGCCAGCGAGCAAACCATCGACTGGACCACGTTTCTCGGGGATGCGCCCAAACGGCCATTCGACCCCGTCCGCTTTTTCCGCTGGCGCTGCTTCGCGGACTACGGCGAAGGCCTGGCCGGCGACCTCTTCGTCCATCTGATTTCGGGCATTCACTTCATCACCGGCACCAACCAGGCAGCGCAACGCGCTCAGTCCACGGGCGGGCTTTTCCGCTGGAAGGACGGCCGCGAAATGCCGGATCTGATCGAGACTTTCTACGATTACCCGAATTTCCGGGTTGCCGTGCGCTGCAACCTGAATAACGAGGGCGGCGAGTTTATTGGATTCTACGGCACCCAGGGCACGATGATCATCAAGGATTCAACCCTGACCTACAGACCGCAAGACACGCGCCCCAAACCCGAGTCGTATTCGATCTTCGGTTGGCCGGCTGCCTTGCGCAACCAATATCTGAGCCAATGGCACGAGGAGCATTCGCAGCCTGCCCCGCTCGATTTCAAGGTGGACGAAGAATCGGAAGTGTTTGTTACGCCAGCGGGTTATAACGACATTGCCGACCACCAAGCCAATTTCTTCAACGCGGTTCGAACTCGCAAGCCGGTCGTAGAAAATGAAGTGTTTGGCAACTACGCGGCGATCGGCTGCCATCTGGCAAATTATTCGTACTTCAACAAAGCGGTGGCCGTCTGGGACGAAGGAGCAAGCAAGATTGTGCGCGGCTAGAGGCGTACCGCGGCTCAGGCCCCGCCGCATACTCCTATATTTGCGAATAGGCAGTCGGCGTCAGGATCAGGTTGGTGATGTTCGAGACGATACTTTCGAACGCGTACCTGGGCTGGCTCGAAAGACTCTTCCACGCCGGAGCGGACTGAAAGGCAGCCCATTTCTGGTCCCGTTCCGCCAGGCTTTCATAGCCCAACATGTAGGTAAGGTTCGGTAGCCGACGGCCGACGAGAGTATCGCCGTAGAAAACCTGCCAGAAGCCAGCCTTGTCAAAGATCTCGCCTTCGCCTGACTGCATCATCTCCACTTTCCGCTTGTGGTCCTGATCGCTCGGACTCTCATAGGTACGGAGTTCAAAGATTCGAGGGCCATGGGCGGCAGTTGCCGCAGGCACGACGAGCCGGGGCATTTTCTCAAACGCCTGCAGCAACGAACTCTCCATCCGCTCAAAGGCAGGTTCATTCGCAGGCGTGTTCAGAAAGTCCGCCCCAACCTTCTTGTACTCCTCATCTTGCGCAAGACTTGATTCCACCATGAGCAGACGTTCCGCCGAGAGGCACGGCATCAACACGTATAGCGATGGAGTCTCCGGACCGATGGTGAGGCTGAATACTCCAACCGGAGTGATTCCCAAGCGGTTGAGCGCCGGCACCAACGCATCGCGAAGGAAAACGTCGCAAAGTTTGGTCTGCGGTCCGTTCGAGAGATAATAGCGGCGCAGCTGGTAAAACTCCCGGCCATTACCCTCGGTGTGTCCTTGCGCACCCTGCAAATAGGCAGCTGGCGTCGTGACAGCCAGTGCCGCTGCCAGCGAGGAGCCTAGAAACACTCGCCTTTCCATCGAATCCTCCCGGGACCCATTCTAGATTGTTGCGTGGCGCTCACAACCCTGCGATCCAGGTCTCAGAAAGAATCGGACCCCTTCTAAGACCTTCACTTCGTGGCTCGCCCGGTGCGACATCGTAACACGCAGCGAAGGACCGCCGGGGACAACCGAAAGGAATCAACGATCATTCCGGCGCAAAATGTCCTACCATGGGGCAGACAAGGCCGGCATACATGCCCGACGTCTCAGTTACTGATGTTGACGAAGAACCTCGCCAGGCGCCCGTCGCGAAGTCGCCCTACCGGGTACTGTACGACGGGCAGTGCGAGATTTGCCAGGGTTCGGTGGCATGGCTGAAGACCCTCGACCTCGAGAACCAGACGAGCTGTCTTCCCGTCAGCGCGGAGATCTTGGCCAGCCTTGATTCCCGGCTGCGGATGGATGATTGCCTGCGGCAGTTGCACGTGGTCACTCCGGAAGGCCGAATCCTTGTCGGCTGGGACGCCGTGGCTTCTCTGGCGCGTTTGTTCCCCTCCACTTGGCTGGTTGGCGCAGCGGGGCAGCGGTTTCCTTTTCGCAATGCAGGCCGCCTGCTCTATGGATTCGTCGCCAGGAATCGGTACTCCCTCAGCAAGTGTCGCGGTGGCGCGTGTCGCATTGCAAAACCGGAAGCGGTGCGACGTCAAGCCCGGCTCGGCGCGTTCTGGTCATGCTACACGCTGGGATTTTTCATTCGGTTGCCGCTTGTGCTGTGGGCAGGCATCAAGGCTGCCGCACAAAGAACGAGCATTTTTGCCCGGACGTACCACAAACGGCTTGCCCTACTGGACGGCAAGCTGACCATTCTGTTTCTGAACGGCTTGCTGCCGAACGCTGTCCCGCTGTTATTCGGCGAACTGTTCACCACGGTGCTCTACGACGGAGTCGCAATCGATCCGGGATCGCCGAAGATGCGACGCTCCCTCGCCCGTCACCTGCGATGCGTAAGCCCGAAAATCGTGAAAGTCATAGCCACGCACGCCCACGAGGAACACGTCGGCAACCTCAATTGGCTGTCCGACCTCACCGGGGCTCCAATCTATGTTTCGGAGATGACGGCCCGGTTCCTGACACCCTTCAAGAAGCTGCCGTGGGTACGCGCTGCGATCATCGGGCAGCCTCCAAACCTGAGGCAGCCGTTTACCGCGTTAGGCGAGTCCGTGGACACAGAGTCCGGGCAGTTGCAGGTGATTGCAACCCCCGGCCACTGTGATGACCATATCGTTCTGTACGATTCCAGGGAGAAGTTGTTGCTGGCGGGCGATGCCTTCATGGGAAGCTACTTTGCAACCCCGAATCCCGACGTGGACAGCCGAAAATGGCTGGCGAGTCTTGAACGGATGATGGCTCTCGAGATCGAGATTCTGGTCGAAGGACACGGCCATATCCACACGCTGCGGCCTGACATTCCCGATTTCCCTGGTGTGGTGATCCGAGAAGACCCGAAAGTTGCCCTAGCCGAGAAGCTGGATTACTTGCGATGGCTGCGAGAACAAATTGAAGCTGGGTTCGAAGAACAGCTTCCGGTGCGGGCTATCGAGGCAAGCTGCTTTCCATGGGGGAGCCGTACTTCATGGGAGAGCTGCGCCACGGACGAATGCATCCGACTCCTGAGTCTCGGCCATTTCTCCCGCACCGAACTGGTTCGCAGTTTTGTTCGCACCAACCGAGACCCACTTCCGACCGTTTATGAGATCCGCCTGTCTGGTGGAGGGTGACCTCTTTGTCACTGAGCGAAACAAAAGAGAGCGCATCGGCTGAGGCTGTCGAAGGCCACCCGTCGATTGGCTGGCTGCCGATCTCGGTCCTCCCCCTGATCGCAGTGGCTTTCCGCAATCGGCTGCCTGCCTGGGTACTCATGTGGATTCTGTCGTTGGCCATCTTTGTTAGCCTCAAGTGGCTGACATGGTGGAGGGCGCGAGCGCGCATGGGCCAGCCGATTTGGCGCTCCTTCGCCTACCTTGCGGCCTGGCCAGGAATGGATGCGGAGGCTTTCTTGGATGCGAGCCGGCCTGTTCCACGGCCTCCGCCGACGAGTTGGCTGTGGGCGACGTTGGAAACGGCTCTCGGTGCGATCCTTCTGTGGGTTGTGGCGCGATCCCTTCCGCAAAAAGCGCCCCTTCTGCAGGGGTGGGCGGGAATGCTCGGTCTGATCTTGCTTCTGCACTTCGGGACGTTCCAAATCCTAGGTCTCGCCTGGCAGAGCGTCGGTGTCGACGCGAGACCCATCATGTCGGCCCCGCTACGCTCCACCTCGCTCGGCGAGTTTTGGGGGAAGCGGTGGAACCTCGGTTTCCGTCAGCTTGCCCATGAGTTAATCTTCCGCCCCTTGCATCGCAGGCTCGGTGCGGACCTGGCTGGTTTCCTGGTGTTCGTGGCTTCCGGACTGATCCATGACTTGGTCATCTCGGTTCCCGCTCGCGCAGGCTACGGCCTCCCCACCATCTATTTTTTGCTCCAAGGCACAGGAATGACGATCGAGCATTCGAGGTTCGGCAAGCGGATCGGCCTGGGACAGGGTTGGCAGGGCTGGTGTTTCATGATGCTCTTCCTGGCCGGGCCTCTGTTTTGGCTGTTTCACCCATGGTTTGTGGTACGTGTCATACTTCCCTTCCTGCAGGCCATTCACGCCCTATGACCAGTTCACTTGCTCTGCGGTTCTTTGACATCGACTTGTGGTTGGTCGGTGGGGCGCACTTTCTGATCCTGTTCGCCAGCTTCCAAGTGCCCTATCGCCTGAGCTGGAAACAGGACTTGCAGCAATTGATGCCCTTCAACCGGAAACTCCTTTGGGTGCAGAGTGGATTCACGGTGCTGACCATCGTTGCTTTTGGCGCTCTGACACTGATCCTGCACTCCGAACTGCTCCGAGGCGACCGAGCCGCCTTGGGACTTGCCGGTTTTATCGGGATTTACTGGACTACGCGGATTCTCGTGGACGCGCTCTACTTTTCCCACAAGGACTGGCCCAAGGGAACCGTGTTCATCGTTGGACACACCCTCCTGACACTGCTGTTTCTTGCGCTTGCCGCAAGCTATATCGGGCTCTTGGTGTGGCAGGTGTGGCTGAGGGCCAATTATTGAGCGGCGTGGGATTCCGAAACTGACGGCGCTTCGGCTCACCGGCGTGTCCGCGAGCTGTGAAGCCATGAGGAGAATGGCCCTTGCATGTTCCGCCTGACCACACCTTCGGCAGATGAGGTTCGGCATTTCCTTGCGGCGCAAAAGGACTCAGGCTTCTCGTACCCGGAGGTCGGAAGGTCGGCGACCGCCATTCCATCGCGGTACGACGTGGACCACAATCGTGTCCTGATTGGCGGAGGCGGACTTACATGGCAGAGGGCAGTGGAGGCGATTCGTGCCTGGCAAATCTTCAGCATGCCGTGGGTGCGACTCTACTGGCCAAGCGCCCCAATCCAGGTTGGAACCGATGTCGCGTTTTTGGTGCGTCACTTCGGGTTCTATTCGCTGAACGCCTGTCGAATCGTCTATCTCGTCGATGAGGATGGCCCGGTCAAGCGATTTGGCTTCGCCTATGGCACACTGAGGGAACATGCAGAGCGCGGAGAGGAACGGTTCATGGTTGAGTGGAACCGAGACGAAGATCAGGTCTGGTACGACATGCTCGCGTTTTCTCGACCTCGGGAGATGCTGGCCAGACTCGGTTATCCCCTTTCCCGCTCACTCCAAAGGAAGTTTGTGGAGGGTTCGAAACTGGCGATGCAGGTAGCGGTGAGGGGCCTGTAGCTATCGTTTGCAACCAAGTGCATCATGCGCTGACAGCAGCGTCGCGGAAAAAACGCGGACCCCAGGAAGGGCAAGAACGTGGCGTCCAAGCTGGAGGAGAAACGGAACGTTCCCTGCAAAAGCTTCCTCGGGCGAGGCTGTGCCGCGGCGGCGTTGTTGCATAAGAGTGTAGAGCGCCCGTCCGGCCTATGAAAACTCTCCTCAATCATCGCACCCGGGGCGAACTGCTCAATCGTTTGAGCGCTGTGCGTCAGGACAGCCAAAGACGTTGGGGGAGCATGTCCGCTCATCAGATGATTTGCCATCTGAGCGACTCCTTGCGGGCAGCCCTGGGCGAAAAGTACACCAGTCCGTCCACGAGTGTCTTCAAACGTACGATCCTAAAGCCCTTGGCCCTGTGGGCACCGATTCCGTGGCCGCATGGCTTCCAGACGCGCCCTGAAATTGATCAACGGCAAGGTGGTACACCGCCCGTAGACTTTGCAACCGATACCAAGGAACTCCGCGTTCTTTTGGACCGCTTCTGTAGTCTGGGTGGAGAATTCGCTCCTCACGCAATGTTTGGACAGATGTCGAAAGCCGAGCGTATGCGTTATGCCTACCTTCACATCGATCATCATCTGCGGCAGTTCGGAGCCTAGTCGGCAGGTTTCAACGTATGGGAAGAACCCAGCTACGCCGAGGGAAACAGTGCATTCATTCCCGATCCAGGGGATACAGCTGATTAGCTGATGACTTTTCCCGACAAGAGCATTGCTTTCATTTTCTCTACTCGCCGAGCGCGTGTGTCTTCCCTCTTGGCTTCGGAATACCAGACGACGAGTTCTTTCTTGTGGCTGAATGATAAACGGTTCAGCTTTTCAGTGAGCTTCGCGCCGAGCGCCCTGCGCAATTGGATGGGAATCTCGACGTCCCGGGTTTCGGTGTCCGGTTCAAGGATAATCGCCACCACATCTCCAGCCTTCACACCCGCATGGAAGCGGGCTTCCGCATTGACGACGATGTACTGAATCCAGCCCCTGTTCCCGACTGTGCTGCGCCATGTGTAGCCATTGATCGTCACCTTGACGGGAACTTTAGCCTTGCCCCAGACCTCTCGTGTGTCGAAGGGCAGGGTGAAGGATGCAGTCGCATTGTCGCGAGACGGATCGCCGTTTAGTTTCGACTTGAATTTTTTAAGCATCTTTAGTGTCCCACAATAGCAATTTCGTCTCGAACCACAACCCTGCCGGAGCGCGTAATTGTAGGGCTTCAACAGTTCGGAGGCCGCAGTCACATCTCTCATGCCGGGATCAAGCCACAGATCATAGCTGTCTGGATCGAGAATCACTGGCATGCGGTCATGAACCTTTCCGGCGACCGCGTTTGGAGTCGTGGTCAGCATCGAGCACGACTTGACCCACCGTCCGCTCGCGTCTTTCCAGCCATCCTAGGTTCCTGCGGACGCGAACAACTCCCGTCCATCACTTCAAAGCAGTACGGTCTGCTTGGCTTTCACGGTCTTCTGCCACTCGTAGAACACACCATGGCTTTGAGCTTGGAACCTGCTGTAGTCATCGCGAGGACGTTTTGCTTCCTAGGGCGACTAACGGCGAAAGCCTCGGAGGCCTTGGGCCACGGCGTGTCGCGCTTAGGACGGGTATGTACGTGAGCTCTTTGCGTGTTTCGACGCAGCGCAGCATCAGTCCGCCGCGGCTCATATCGCCCCTTCCAACGAATTCCGCGGGAAACACCAAACGGTCCCGAAAAATGTGAAGTAAAGGTTCCACGTACTTGGGCGTGGCAATGCTGCCGAGAAGAACGATCTCGCACTGATCATGGATTCTTTCCAAGAGCAACCGGCAATGGCGGTCGAGAGGGGCCCGGTATCGCGGTTCGTCCGCATCAATGTCGATTGCTGACCACTCACGCAGCTGGTCGATGGTGACAACCGTTTCCGGCGAAAGCAAGCCCGCCGTCGCAGTAATCACGACCGCTCCAGATGCATCGAGTGGGGGCACGGAAAACGCCCGGGCGTACGCCAGCTTGCCGCGAAAGTACAGGCCGCTGAGAAAACTGAACAGCTCCCCCAGCGTCACGCCTGTTCGACGCAGCCGGGACGCGAAATCGGACTCAGCACTTGGGCCGAGAAGGTACGCGGCGCGAATGCCTGAGAGGCTCGCGGGGGACAGAAAGAAAATTCGATGCTTGCTTTGTGATCGAACGGTCAGACTTTTGTGTTCCATTCAGAATCAGATTTATTTTTTTGTGGGCCGTTGCGAAGGTTCGTGGTCAGGCAAGCCGCGCACCACTTTTCCATAGTCTCTGCCTACAACCGTAATTCTAACCGAATAGATTCCGGAACTTCTCCTGGTAAAAAGCAGAGCTGCCACCGGAGCGATCGTAGCGGCAGCTCGCTGAAAGATCAACGTCAAGAACAGAATCCGAATGCCTGATTAACCGATGGGCCGATTCACGAGGCGCGACGAATGCTCCCCGATTCCGCTAAAAACTCCAATACCCTGCGCAAGGTCTGGAAATCCGATACGACGAATGAGGCCCGCGTGGGCCCAGCGCCGACATGCACCGTCCAGGCATGGTTGGGCAGATGCTCGAAAAGATCTTCGTCAGTGCGATCATCGCCAGCCGCAAACAGGAAATCAGGATCAGGAGAGTCTCTGCGCAGCCCTGCGAGCGCTGCGCCCTGGTTGGCCCAGACCAGCTTTACCTCTACGATTTTCTCCCCCGAAAGGCTCTGAGTTCAGGCTCGGCGAGCATGGCCTCTAACATCGATACCAGTTCGTTCGCCAGCCACTCGCCAAATTCGGGTTCCGCCATGCGATAGGGCCACACCAGAGCATATTTCTTTTCTTCCACAAAACTGCCGGGCGTGCGATCCACGAAGTGTTCGAGAATAGGCACGACCGTGGGCTTCCAATCGGTCGGCGGTTGCGGTCGCAAAGGTTCCCGCATGGATGCCGACGGCGTTTTGATCTCGGCGCCGTGTTCGGCCACGAGGCACAGTTCTGGAATCTTCCCAAACCAGCGATCCAGGTTTTCCGCCGATCTCCCTGACATAAGGGCTACAAGATCACAGTCGCAAGCAATGGGCCTGGTCGTCTCGTGCAAGCTGGTGCCGACACGCTGGCTGCCGCCATGGGCCTCGGGCGGATCTTGCCGCTTCCATGCTGTTGTCTGCCTGTTTCCCACGCGCCTTTGTCGAGCGCTTCTTCGATCGGCCCATGCGGCCAGCGTAGGAGAAGTTCGCGACACAATTGGTCAGGACCATCATCCACGAGCCCAGGATGACACGAACCGGGAGTCGCTCCACACGTGCGCCTAAAGACCGAGACCGGCTCTCTGAACCCTCCGAAGCACAAACGAGGACGCCGAATTTGAAAGCAAGATTCGGAGTGATTTCCTTCTCAGGAGGTGTCATTTTATAAACAACGATCGGGGTGCTATGTGGATCGAGGGGAATTCTTAAGCCGACTGGAAAAGACCTGGAGCATCTTCAAGGAATCCTACGCCGCCTTGTCCGATTTACAACTGACCGAGCCTGGTGTGACCGGCGAATGGTCGGTGCGTGACATCGTCGCCCACGTGACTACCTGGGAGCAGGAGGCGCTGAAGCACCTGCCGACGATTCTCAAGGGCGACAAACCCCCGCGATATTCGATAACACATGGCGGCATCAATGGCTTCAATCGAACCATGACGGAGCAGAACCGGGGCCTTACACTCGCAGAAGTTCGAAGGCGGGCCGAAGACATTCATCGTCGACTCCTCTCCTTCATCGAAAGCGTGCCGGAAGATCAGTTCCGCAGTGAAACGCCTTTTCGCCATCGCCTGCGGCTCGACACCTACAGTCACTATCGGAAGCACGCGGATGCAATCAGAAAGTGGCGCGCACATCTGGAGAAAAAACCATGACCCTGGCTTCAGGAAAGCAGATTCCCGTGGAGAACCCGGCCGACCGCGTCGATCACCTTGACTGGCAGCGTCTCACACAAGATCTCGATGAGTATGGAAACGCAGTTCTTCCAAGGATTCTGTCGTCAGAACAGTGCGATGCCCTCGCTGCCCTTTACCCCGTGGATGAGCACTTCCGCAGCCACGTAGTCATGGAACGCTTCAGCTTTGGACGGGGCGAGTACAAGTACTTTCGCTATCCCCTGCCCGGAATCATCTCGGAGCTCAGGACCGCCCTCTACTCGCATCTCGAGGGCGTAGCCAACAGGTGGAACCAAGTCATGGGTATCGATGTGCGATACCCGAAAGAACACGCCGGTTTCCTCCGGCGTTGTCATCAAGCTGGGCAACTCCGGCCGACGCCTTTGCTGCTCGAGTACGAACCTGGTGATTTCAACTGCCTCCACCAGGATCTTTATGGCGAGCACGTGTTTCCGATTCAGGTCACGATCTTGTTGTCGCAGCCAGCGCAGGATTTCACGGGTGGCGAGTTCGTGCTCACCGAGCAGCGTCCTCGCATGCAGTCGCGAGCGGAAGTGGTCCCTCTCAGAAAGGGTGATGCTGTGGCCTTTGCGGTGCACCATCGCCCGGTTCAAGGTAAGCGGGGATTCTACCGGGTGAGTTTTCGCCACGGCGTCAGTCGCCTGACTTCCGGGCACCGCTACACCGTTGGAATCATCTTCCACGATGCCAAATAACGTTTGCCCCAATGGCCGAGTTGGCGGAGCGCATCTACCATGCCGGAATTATCCGTGCCGTACACCAGCGAAGTCACGAGCACAATTCTTTGTACGCGCAGGGCGCGATGCAGGACACGCGTCTCACTGAAGTCCGCTAGCGACACCATTTTACCTAAATTTGCACATTCCCCGATTGCACCCGGACCTTATCGTCAACGGATTCAGGAGATGGAACGCCGCGAAAATCAGGCCTGCACAGGTGCGACACACATAGCCATCGAAACGACTGCACACTTTCTGGTCATCGGGTTGTGGCTGAATGTGCATGTTGTGGAAAACAAGGCAAATAAATCGCGGGTGTTTCGGTCGACTTCAAAAGCCAGCGGGCGTACAAAGAAATCGCCCGTGCACGCTCTCCACCCGGCGCCGAGAGCGATACGCGTCGCAAGGCTAGGCGGCCGAGCCTCGGTTTGAACGCAGGAGTTTGCCATGGCCAGGCGGCAGGAAACTCTCCTCTGTAGTAGCGATAATCACTTATTCCCTATCGTCGGTGTCGGTGCCTCGGCCGGTGGCTTAGAGGCTTTCACACAATTGCTCAAAGCCATAGCGCCGCTGACCGGGATGGCGTATGTACTTGTTCAGCACCTGGACCCGAGCCACGAGAGCGCACTGACTGAGCTCCTTGCGAAGGCGACCGAGATGCCTGTCAGGCAAGTAATTGATGCCAAGCCGGTAGAACCTAATCATGTGTATGTTATTCCGCCGAACGTGGACATGATCATTTCAAAAGGAATATTGCGGCTAACAACCCGTACCGAGACCTGTGGCTACCACATGCCAATCGATCGTTTCTTACGCTCACTCGCGGAGGACCAGCAGAGCAATGCGATTGGGGTAATTCTTTCCGGAACTGCTTCTGACGGTACGTTGGGGTTAGCAGCGATCAAGGCAGAGGGGGGGATTACCTTCGCCCAGGATGAACAATCGGCCAAATTCGATGGCATGCCGAAGAGCGCCATTGCTGCCGGCTGCGTGGATTTCGTTCTTCCCCCTGACGCAATTGGCAGGGAACTGGCGAGGATTCGTGCCCATCCGTATCTGACTCCTTCTTCGTCCTCAAGAATGGCTGAATTAGTGCCCGACGGCGATCCCGAACTAAGGAACATTCTTCATTTGCTACGGACGGCAAACGAAGTTGATTTTTCCGATTACAAGCCCGCCACCGTTAAGCGGCGCATTCTACGCCGCATGGCTTTGCACCAGATCGGGAAGTTGAAAGAGTACACCCAGTTTCTTCGGCACCATCCGGCCGAAGTGGAGGCACTGCACGAGGACCTCCTCATCAAGGTGACCAGCTTCTTCCGCGACTCCGCTGCTTTTGAAGCGCTAAAGACCGAGGTGTTTCCTGGCATTCTAAAGCACAGATCACCCCAGGAGCCCCTCAGAGTTTGGGTGCCAGGGTGTTCAACGGGCGAAGAAACCTACTCGCAAGCAATTGCACTGCTCGAGTTCTTGGGCGATAGAAATCGTGATATTCCTGTCCAGCTTTTTGGCACGGACCTCAGCCAGAGAAGCATCGAGAAAGCCCGCGCAGGGACCTACCCGGAGAGTATTACGGCCGATGTCTCGCCGGAACGGCTGCGGCGCTTTTTCGCCAAAGTGGAAGGTGGCTATCGAATCAACAAAACGATCCGTGATCGGTGTGTTTTCGCTAGGCAGAACCTTCTCCAAGATCCACCTTTTTCTCGGATCGACGTTATCAGTTGCCGCAACGTACTGATCTACCTGGGGCCGCTTTTGCAGACAAGGATCATGCCTATCTTTCATTATGCCCTGAAGCCAAGAGGATTTCTAATGTTGGGGGGGGCAGAAGGCATCCTTCGCACGGCCTCGGATTTTTTTGAGTTGATGGACAGGAAGCACAAGATTTATTGCCGAAAGCCTACCTCATCCCGGCTGCAATTCGACTTCGCCGCTAGCCAGTACCCGACCGAAGCAGCAATCCCTGCGAGCGACAAGGAAACACCGCAGCGCGAGGGTGTGGTGCGCCTCTTGGACTTACGCAAGGAGACCGATCGCATCCTCTTAACCAAATACTCTCCCGTCGCTGTCGTGATCAATGGCGATATGGAAATCCTTGAATCCCGTGGACACGTGGGCCTTTATCTTGAGCTCGCGCCCGGCAGAGCCAGCTTCAACGTTTTAAAGATGGCTCGAGAAGGATTACTGTTCGATCTGCAAGCTGCGATCAGTAAAGCAAAGACGGAGAAGGAGGGAGTTCCGGTCCGAAGGGAAAATGTACCGGTCGAGCGCGACGGTGAACTCAAGGATGTTAATCTTGAGGTAACCCCTTTCAAGGTCGCTTCCAACGAAGAACGCCATTTCTTGATCGTGTTCGAGGATGCGGCATCTGCGGGTAGAGCTGAGTCCGCGGGAACCATCGCCGGACAGGCAAGACCTATCAAAGAAGCAGAGGAAAAACGCAGCGATCGCCAAATCAGCCACTTGAAGCAGGAGCTGGTTGCCACCAAACGGTATCTGCACTCCCTTGTCGAGGAAAAAGAAGCCAGCAACGAGGAACTCCAAGCCGCCAATGAGGAGATTCTGTCGAGCAACGAAGAGTTGCAGAGCACCAACGAGGAGCTGCAAACTGCCAAAGAAGAGCTCGAGTCAACCAACGAAGAATTACATACTGTCAACGAGGAACTACATAATCGAAATTTCGAATTGACAGACGTCAACACGGACTTGGTCAATCTGCTCAGCAGCGTCAATATTGCGATGGTTATGTTGGGACGCGATCTGCGAATTCGGCGTGTTAGCCCTCTTGGCGGTCAGCCGTTCGGTTTGATCCCGTCAGACGTGGGACGACCGATCACTAACATCAAGCCAAATATTGATGCACCCGACCTGGAGCAGATGGTTTTGGAGGTGATGAACACGGTAACCGTGAAAGAGCGCGAGGTTCAGGATCCGGAGGGGCATTGGTATCTGCTTCGTATTCTGCCGTATAGGACTTTGGAGAACACAATCGAGGGCGCCGTCCTAACGCTAGTCGACATAAATGATCTCAAAAACAACCTGGAGGAAATCAAACGATCTCACGATAACCTCGCGCAGGAGCGGGCGAAATTAGAGGAGGTGCTTCGGCAAATGCCCTGTGGGGTCATGATCGCCGAAGCCCCAACAGGAAGGCTTATCCTCGCCAACAAACAGGTGGAAGAGATCCTGCGTCACCCATTCCTTCATGCCGCGAACATTGAGGAATACACTCGACATAAGGCTTTCCATCTCAATAAGGAGCCCTTCAAACCTGCAGAGTGGCCACTCGCACGTTCTCTCACCAGAGGCGAAGTGGTCAGAGATCAAGAAATTGAGTACGTCCGCGGGGACGGCACCCCGGTTTTCTTAAGTGTGAGCTCAGCCCCAATCCTTGACCGGGATGGTCGTGTGATCGCGGCGGTGGTTACTTTGTTTGATCTTACCCATCGCAAAGGAACCGAAGAAGTACTGCGCTCCACAGAAAAGTTGGCTGCTACAGGACGTCTGGCAGCTGCCTTTGGCCACGAGATCAACAACCCGCTAGAGAAGCTGGGTGGCGCGTTGCATCTGCTCGGTCAAAGCACCCACCTGGGAGAAGCAGAGCGCCGACATTTGGCCGCGGCGCATGCCGAACTGGAGTGCCTGACGCACCTAACTGCAAGTCTGTTGGGCTTGTACCGCTACTCACTTTCACCAACAGACGTCAAGATCTGCGAGGTACTCGATAGAGTGCTGACGCTTTACAGCCCAACCATTAGGTCTGGCAAATTTAACATCGAGAAGCGGTACGACTCGAAGCACGTGATTCGCGGCGTTCCCAGCGAGATAACCCAGGTATTCTCCAATCTGGTGGTGAATGCCTTGGAAGCCTTGCCTCCGGAAGGAGCGCTCAAGGTGCACGTTTTGTCTTCTCGAGATTGGAGAAGTCCGACAAGGCGCGGCGTCCGTGTTTTCATTGCCGACAACGGACCCGGGATTTCTGGTGAGAATCGACGAAGAATGTTTGAGCCATTCTTCACCACAAAAGGTGAAAAGGGCACTGGTCTTGGTCTGTGGGTCACAAGTGGGATTGTCGATAAACATGGAGGCTGGATCCGGATGCGCAGCAGCACACAGCCTGGGCGAAGCGGGACCTGTTTCGCCGTTTTTTTCCCGGACCAGAACGTTTCGACGATGGGTCATGCTACTGTCACGTTAGATAGGAGCGCGTGACATTTGATCCCCGTCGCGTGCCCCCCGATCGCAACGGAAGTCTGACTAGAAAGCCCCAAAAAACCGACGCATGTAGAAGATCTCCTCATGCTCGGAAAAAACGACGATGGTCTTCGGCTGGCGCGTCTACGGCCTGGGCGTGATGGCGCTGGGCATGACCTGCCTGGCGTTTGGGGACTTCGACCCGGGGCCAGCGGGGTAGAATCTTGCCTAACAAGCCAACCCTAGAGAAAGGTCACTCGCATGGGCGTTGATGAAACGGTAGGGAATCGAGTCTCAGCGTATCGAGGGCAGGCGTATCGGTGGGGCGGCATTGCCGCTTTCATCATCGCGCTCGGCTACGTCGCCATCATCCCGCTGTTCGCGCACGTCGGAGTTCCGCCAACGGGCGGCGAAGCATTTTTCAAATACCTGCCCGGCAAAACCACGATCTGGTGGTGGATTCTCGGCCTCTCCGTCTTTACCGATCTGCTCTACATTCCGCTAGCGCTTGCCCTCTACATCGCATTAAAGCCGGCCAACAAGTATCTGATGGCGCTGGCGGCCATCTTCATGGGAATGTTCGTCATTCTCGATCTCGCCATGACCCAGGGACATTACGCTTCCATCCTGGCTCTCTTCCACAACTACTCCCTGGCTGCCGACGACGTGCATCGCGCCGCATATCTCGCCGCCGCCGAATATGCCGCCGCCGTGCTCGCGACCCCTATGGAAATTGTCTACGCGATCGCGATCCCCTCAACCGGAACCCTATTGGCCGGCATCGTAATGCTGAAGTCGCAATTCGGCAAGGTTGCGGCCTATCTGGCGTTGATCACCGGTGTTCTCGGCATCCTTGCGCTCACCGGCTGGTTCCCCGTAATCATGGGCAACGCGCTCTTCGCTACGGTCTGGTTTTTCGTCGTGGGGTACAAGCTCATCCGGCTCGCACGCGAATAACCCGCGACACCCCAAACCCGCCTGATGCGGTCTACGAGTTCGGCCTGCCTGAATGCGGGTCCGACAGAAACCTAATCGCCCCGGCAACGTCTTCATTCCAGACGCAAGTGTTCAAAAGGCGGCAATTCCCCATCTATTTCCCGTGCAAGCTATTTACACTTCTCGTCGTAGCAGACTAGCTCCACTTGATTGCCCTCCGGATCGGCCACATAAAGCGAGCGCCAGTGCATCCATGCGTGCTCGGCGGTTTCGACTTGGAGTCCCAACGCTTCCAGTCTCTTCTTTTCATCTGCGAAATCGGCAAGAGGTATCTCGAAGGCGATGTGGTCGATGGTGGATGTTGCCGCGTCCGTGCCGCGATAGCCGGGGGTCTGTGAGCGGTCGAACAAGGCGAGCACTTGGGTGTGACCGCCGTAGCCCTCCGCAATCTTGAAAAACGCGCAGCTTGAATCTCTGGCCATCAGCGGCAAGCCGATGACCTCCTCGTAGAACTTCTGCATGGCGTCCAGATTGTCAACGCGAAATGCGATCTCGCCGAGGCCGCGCACCGACGTGCGCTTCTCGTTCGCAGTTAATGCTGCCATGATCGACCTCCCGGCTTAGAAAGCATCGCAAGCAGGCTTGTCATCTGCCTCAAGCCCCTCCCGCACATGCCGTGTGCCCTACCAGATCCCCAGACTCATCGGCCACGGATGTGGCAGCAGCAGGAACATCAAGAGTGCCCCCGCAGCGCCATATTCTTCGTGAAGTTGATCATGTCGATCTGCTTCATTTGCGCGTCGTCCACCTTCCAGTAGGCGTGCATCTGGAACGACACGCCCAATAGGAAGACAATTAGCAAAATGATCCCGACCACAGGATAGACGCCCAGCAACATGCTGAGACCACCCAGCAGCAGGATGACTCCGGTTCCTGCCACCGCCAGCTTGGGAGAAAAAGGCACCCCGTATCCCGATACTACTCAGAGTGTCGTGGATGCCTGCGCAACTGGATGTCGATCCCAACCATCGGCCCGTAGACATTGATGCCATAGTTCCGCACGCCCCAGTTCGGCTTGCCGTTGCTTTCGGATAAATCGAGATTTGATATATGCATGAAATTCATGCCGGCCGAAATTGCGTAGCGAGGATTGAAGTTATATCGCACTCCACTGCCCATGTTGATAGTAAAAGTGATGTCCTGTCCTTGCGCATATGGCACCCCTTCGGGTCCCTTAGCGTCGATGCGCCCGACGCCGAGGCGTACATCAAAGTAGGGCGCGATCCTGCTGTTACGCGGGACAAAATTACGTCGAATCCCCATGATGTAAGAGAAATAGCGGGTCTCTGGTCCCCGCGGAATCGCGGTCACGGACCCGGTGAACGTAAGATCGAAATTTCCGCGTAGGATCACAGGACCCCATGGGCCGCCCATATGCCATCGGAGAGAAGCAAAGATGGGTACCAGCGTGTATTTAAGGGGGTAGGTGTTGTAGGCATCGCCTACGAAAATGTCGAGAGGAAAGGGGATATTGATGGGATGCCATCCCCCGTCCAAGGAGAATTCGAGTTTGTTTCTGTAATAGATGTCCTCGTTGAAGTCAGCCGGTTTGGAGACCAGCAATCTTTCAATCGACGCTGGGTTCTTTGAATCTTCTCCAGGCATGTTCCCCAGCGTCGCCCGGGACTCCTCGAGGGATGCGTCCGGCTGCGGCAAGCGTTCCGAGGCGGAGAACGAGCATTCCCAAGGCGTCGGCGTCGCAGCATGGTCGGCAAAGTATTCGAAAGGGACAAAAGTTGGCACGGCGAGAATCTGATTTTCGCCAACTAGACGGATCGTCTCTTGGCCCGGTTGGTTGGCATGATCAACGGAGACAGCGCCGGACTGGGGAAACGCGGAAAGCGCACAGAGGAGCGGAGCCAAACTAAGGAGTCTTCGCTGGTGATCGAAGTCACGGCTCATCAGGCTGAATGGCGCTCCTTGAATTCGGCGATCTTCTCGTTGGCCTTTTCCTTGGCGTTTTGCACTGACTGACTGATCTTGTTCCGCCTCTCGTGTGCCTTGTCGGTTGCGACGTTCTTGTGCGACTCGTGCACTTCTTTAGCAGCGTCTTTAGCGTTGCCCCAAGTCTCCTTTGCTGCACCTTGGGCTTGATCCACAACTCCCTGATTGGCTAGTGTTTCGTTGCCGAAAGTTTCTCCGACGCTTTGCTTCACCTTTCCTACAGCCTGCTCAACCCTGCCAGACACTTGATCCTTATTCACTGGTATTCTCCTTAGTCGCCGCAAATGCGGCCTTCTTTTGTGCGTGAAATGTGGAAACCATCTTAGTGAGTACTTGGCACAGGGGGGCAAG
The DNA here is from genome assembly GCA_963770245.1 of uncultured Acidobacteriaceae bacterium. Classification (GTDB taxonomy): domain Bacteria; phylum Acidobacteriota; class Terriglobia; order Terriglobales; family Acidobacteriaceae; genus PALSA-270. The sequence continues at coordinate 242,953 of CAVYOX010000002.1, forward strand.
GGTCTCTGTGGCAGGCCCACTCTAGTCTCGAAGCCGCCGTCAAGAATGGTCACTATTGCACAGACGTTCCAGGAGGTCTCATATTTGTTGTTGTTGGGGGAGCGACCGGGCTAACGATCCACAACGCTTTGTTCTGGCATGACAACGCCGACTGTGTGCTATTGAAGTTCCGCGTAGACGCTCTTGACGAATCCGGCGGCATTGGTGTTAGGCCAGTCGGGATGCTGCGTTTTGAGATCGGCGCTGACTTGTTTCCCGGCGTCATCGGACGAGATGCCTTGGCGCTCGAGCCCGAGCGCTCGCGTACGGATTTCGGAGATCAGGTTCAGTTCCGCCGCCACGAGCGAACCATCGCCAGGAGCGCTATGGTCGGGCAAGACATGTGCGGCGTTGAGGGCGGCTACCTTGTCCAGCACGGCAAGCCAGCTCGCAGGTGTGCCGCCGTCGCCGAAGATGTTCGGCATGGTCTTGTTCTGCACCACGTCGCCCGAGATCAACGTACAACGCCCGCCAGCAGCTCTTTATTCTGCGGCGAGCGCTGGCTGAACATATCGATCATCTCCTGGCCCTGCTTCTCCATTTCCTGCTGCTGCACCGCGTTCCGGATCAGGATGGTGCCGGGAGGAAAACCGGGCTCACCGGCAGCGTGCTCCGGATGGAAGTGCGTGGTGGTGAGGAAGAGCTTCGGATTGATGGGCGCGAGTCTTGCGGCCACGCGCGCGACGGTGGCTCCATTCTTCGGGCCCAGGCCCGTATCGACGACGAGCGTTGCGTGGCTACCGACGACTATGGCGATGTTAGGGAAGCCCATGATCGCCCAGACGTGGTCGGAAATCCTTGTCGTGTTCTCACTGACCATCGGCTGGCTGATCTGCGCTAATGCACTGGTGGCCCATAGTGCGATCACGGCCAGTAGAGTCAAGAGCGATTTCATAGCATCCTCTTTAAGTACTCAGGCGCGAAGGTCCAGCTCAATTGCGTCGATGAGCGGTACCAGCCACGCCAGGAGAGCTTGATGGGCCGGATGCTGAACATACGAGTCAAGCGATGCTTTGTCTTTGAATTGCATGATGCCGCCGAATGTGTAGCCTTTCCCGCGCGGCGAAATATTTGCGCCGACGTGGGTCTGAAGAAGTCCGGGGATGAGTCCTTGGAAAGCCGCAATTTCTTTCGCGGCTCTGTCCTTTTGAGCTTCCGACGTTCCATCTTTCCATTGAAATGCGAATACATGAAAAACGCTGGCAGGTTCGGTTTCTGCTCTCGCCAGCTCCGGGAAATCGTGCGACATGAGCGCGGCTGCCCCGGCCGCGATGCTGCCGTCTCGCAACAGCGCGCGACGCGTTGAGTTCACCATCTAGGTTTCCTTCCTCATCACTGGTGAATTGCGAACTTAGGACTTGAGGCCCTAATACTAGACCCACACGGCATCGATCATGTAGCTCCTATTGGTGATTGCCGAGCTCTCTTCGCGGTATTGGTTTGTGGCGTCAACGATTTTCTTGGGATAGACCATCTTGCCCGCTCTGATATGAGCGTGCCATCGGCTTTGAGCTTTGGAATCGAGACCGGGTGATCAATCCATTTCTCCTGAACTTTCACTCTCTCGTAGATTTTTGCGGTCTGATTTGCCACGCTACTTGCTCCCCCCAACCCAATACATTAATGCACCGGACATATCATGTGCTAACGACACTCGAGATCTTTTGGCTCGAGATCTTTTGGCTGTTCTTAGCAAGTCAAAATGTCCGCTTTTGGTAGCAAGTGAAGTGTCCGGTTGAGTCAAGGTCGAATCCTTATCGCATCGGTGGTGTTGGTTTTGGGGATGGGGTTGCAATGGAAGGGGGCAGTTTCCCTTCCATTGCCCATCAACGTAGAAGCGCCGGTTTCTGAGGTTTGAGGGGCGCCGTCGGCATGGTAACGACCGAGGCAGTGCGGACCGAAGCTGAGACTAAGGCTCCCGTCCAGGTGCTGGTGTGCGGTAACGTTGCAGCCTGCCAAAGTGCCTCGCCACTTCACCCGCTCGATTTGCAAATGAAGATTTTGAAAGCTCACGGTGTTGTCGCGGTTCACCGTGCGCTCGAACTGCAGCGAGAAGACACGCTCTAAATCGCGGCTTCCGCAAGACACAAAGGCAGTTCCGCGAGCCGCCGGCGGACATTGAAAATGGCGGTTGAACTCGGCGATGTAACGCTGGCGGAGGAAGCGGTTGGCTTGCGCCAGAGTGGTGCAACCGGCCAACCGCAACTCCTGCGGCAAGCGTCCCTGCCAGGTGCCGAAGTTGCGCTCACTCCGACCCCGGGCTTGCGGAGAATAGGCGGGGATCATGCGGATCCCAAGTTCGCGCAGCGCCCGCCCCACCTGGGTCAGGCGGTGGGGATCGACCGCTTCCCCAGCCTTCGGGGTCAGCCAGAAGTGGCTGCCACGATCGCTGTACAGGGCGCAGAACAGGCCTTTGCGCTCGATCACCTCTTTCAGCCCTGCCATCACCGTGAGCGTGGATTCCTCCTCCACTAGCTGGGCGTAGTAGACCTCGCTGGTGGCATCATCCAGGATGACCAGCAGGTCATGCCAGCGCTCGTCCTGAAACCAGCGGTGTGGGCTGCCATCGATGTGCAACAACATGCCCGGCAAGGGCCGCCGGGGACGGCGCTGGCGATGGGGCCCGCGCTTGCGACCCTGGGTGATCAGCCCCGCCCCTTGCAGCATTCCCTTTACCCAGCTATAGCTGAGCTCGATCTGGTGCTCGGCCGCCAGCTTCTCGTGAAAGTGCCGCACGTTCAGATCCGGGTAGCGGTCGCGATACAACTCCAGCACTTTTTCCACGGTGGCCACGGCCACGCGTTTGGGCGACGGCTTCCCCCGTCGCCGGTCAAACAGACCCCGAATCCCGAACTCTTCGTAGCGCTCCCGCCAGCGCCGCATGTGCCGGTCGCTGATGCCGATAATCTCGGCCGCTTGCAACCAGGTGATCTTCTTGGCTAATGCTCGCAATATCACTTCCTGTACTTTCATTGCCCGCTCCATCGCGGCCTGCGTGTAAGAGATCATGCTTCGCATGATCTCTTACTCTCACCGCCTGCAAAGCGGACACTTCACTTGTTAATCCACCCGGACATATCATGTGCTAACGACAGCGAAAAATTCCTGGGAGCAACAAACGCTGTGTTGTGCTATCTTCAGACATTCAGAAGCCTCTTTTGTTACCGCAAACATTATCCGGGCTAGGAACGTCGTATGTCATCGTTTGTGGTACCAGTCGATCTTGGCTGCTGTTCTTTTGTTTCGCAAGCATTATCCCGAGAAGAATACTCGGGTTTTTCTGGCCATTCGCATTGCGCGTGGAAAGCGTTCTCCGATCATGAGCTTCAATACCTTCGATGGGGTGAACTGATCTCTGAGTCCAAGGTCGTCGTATTGGCCGGTCAGATCGACCAACGCGAATTGCGAGCCAACCGTTTTTTGGAGGCAGAACTGGGAGTATGGCAACACGTAAATCGTGGCACCCACAGCCTCAGCAAAATAAACAGCAAAGGGGCAGACCAGTGTCGGCTCAAAACTCGTCCTGTGCTCCCATATGGTGCGGCTGAAATCATCCCCGCCGAGAAAGCCGCCAATCCGCACCTTTGGGTAGACTCGAATCAGATCAATCGCAATCCCCTTGAGAGTGTGATCCGCATCGATGTAGGCCAGATCTAGCTCGGCGTCTGGTATCTGGTCGATGACCTCGGTTGTCTTGCCTCGCAGGATTACTCTCTTGGCAGTGGCGAAGTCGGTCTTCGCCTTTACTTCCTTGAAGAACTCGCCGAACTGAGCGTCATCCTGATTTGCCGGTTTGTTCCAGCCGCCCAAGTGTCTCCACGGGTCGATCATGTAATACCGATTTAAACCGTCACACTGCCGCAACACGACCTTCGCAAAATCCCCTCGGTAGACTCCGACCTCAGCCATCCGCTGCACTCCAGCGGAGCGTATAAATTCAATCCATAAATCTAATCTGGATTGCGCTTTGGAAATACATTTCGTCAGAATCTGTTCCGCGAAATCTGACGCTGGCGTGGCTGCCATACCTAGCTCGTTGCTCACACGTTCTATCGTAACCGAAGGAGACAGTTTCTTGGGGGGCATTCGATCATCGCGATTGGCCGAGACTCAATCTAGGCGGCCCGCTCAGTACAGGTTTTGCAACAGAGCGGGAGACCTCCACTCAAACCTTGCTTCAACCGCTCCGGCGATCAGCTGTGGTTGATCTCAAATAAGGTTCGACGGTGCAGGCAAGAGCGCTATGCGGAGCGCGGCACAGCCGGAACTGCTGGCACATCTTTGCTCGGATTCAATCTCGCCTTAAGTTTCAGGAAACGTAGCTCGATCAGGTAGTAAGACATCGTTGCCGCCGCAAATGAAGCAATGACAGCAGGAATGGCGGCTTGGACTCGCGTAAGATGAAACCCGCCGGCGCGCTCGAATATTGGATAATGCCAAAGATAGAGGCCGTAAGAAATTTGCCCGATCCAGACCAACCAGGAAAGCTCAAGGCCTCGATGCAGCCACGTGCCCTCCGAGGTGACTAGGTAGAGGATCAAAAGTACCGGTCGCCGCCTCAATCGTGGTCCATCCGTACCTGCACAGGGCTTCATTCGACAAAGGAAACGCCACGAGATACGCGATTAGGCTTCCGGCTAGCGGAGCCGCAAAGCGCAGGCTGCGGATGAAGATGTTTCGTTGCGATACAAGCCTCACAATACATGCAGTCGCGCACCCTGCAAGCAGCTCATCCAGCCGAGTATCGAACCCGTTATAGATGCGCGGCCAAGAGGACTCTCGCCGCTCCATATCAGGGCGCGATTCGCGTTCACGAGAACGATGCCGACCCCAGCCCACAATAACACTGCTCCAATTCCGAAGCGACGCAGCCCCCACCAAAGCACAGGTGCCCAAAGAAGGTAAAACTGCTCCTCGATTGCTAGGGACCAAGTATGCGAAAGCGGCCCCATGGTGAGCATGTTTTGTGTTCTGACCCAATTTCCGACATAGAACAAGGCGGCCAGAATAGCCCTTTGAATTCGCCAATAGTTCTCTCCCCGATAGAAAAGCAGCGAGAATCCCTCCATCAGCAGCAGCAAAAGCAGCAACGCCGGAAGCAGTCGGAGAGCACGGCGTGCGTAGAAGTTCTTCAGGTTGATCCGTCCGTCCCGCTGGTACTCCTCGAAGCAGCACGCTGGTAATCAGGAATCCGCTCAACACAAAGAAGACATCTACGCCGATCATTCCTCCCCAGGTGAAAGAGGAACATATGGTGTGCCATGACCGCAAGTATCGCGCAGCCTCGCAAACCATCTAGAGCGGGGCGATAGCCAAGGCGAAAGTTGGGCACGGCGCGTGATTATAGCACTGCAAAAATTCGTTGGGGAGACTTCCGTAGTGGCTCTATCCTCGTCTTTAGAATCCTCAATCGGCTTGCTCGACGACGCACCCGTTATCGGTGCGGTAGCTTTTCTGACAAAGCGTGGAGTAGCTAGCCTATCTAAGCTAGTGCCTCCCACTCGCCATCATCACCTTTGCACCAGTTTATGCCGGCCACGCCTTAGTGCGATAGTGGCATAGGCCCGAGAGCACAATAGACAACGCTGAGAGTGTGGCGAATATCATGCGGCAGGCCACCAAGTCGTTCTTGGTGCCAGCACGATGGCCGTGCGTCCCGTATGTGGCGGGAACACCCGCGGTGTTCGCCGTCCCGTGCTCGCGGTTCTGAGCTCCGGTCTCGACCTGATCGTAAGCACATGACAGATTGAGTTTTCTCAGGGAATTCGGTAACTTGTTTGGTCCCGCTATTCCAGCGGCACCTGACAGCGATCCCAATCATGATTGGCACCCGGGCCCTAAAGCGGTGGCGCGAGAACTACTACGTTGGCAATGCACTGGCGGCCGTGACGCGGCCCGCGTTTTTGATTTCCCGCCGCCTCAGTTTGGGGATTCAAAGGATAATTAAGAAGAATGGCGCCGAGATCCAGTTGCGCAACGGCCGTAAGTTACTATTCGGCCGAGACGCAGGAGTTAACCTTGCTTCCCGTTTGTTTTGGAACGGGCTGGATGGCTTCGAACCAGAGACTGCCAAGACCTTATGCTTCTTTTTTAGCGGGATCTTCGCCTTTGGTGGCGGTGGGGGCAAATAATGGGTTTTATTCAGGCGCGGGGACCGGGCATCAAGCGCGCGGACTGGGGGGTGTCGTGCGGGTCGGGCAGATCTTTGAAGGCCTGCAAAAGAATATCGCGCTGAACCGGATTGGCGATCGTGTGGTCCCGCACAAAGTTGCGTTGTCGGACCGCACCGGAACAGCGATTTTCTTCCTGCCACCGAGTGAAAGCCAAGACTTCGAATCTACAGGCACCCTCGTCAGCGAAAGTTGGCAAAACCGCAAACTTTCCCCCTCCTTTGAAGTCAACACCACGCGATTCGATGACTTCGAACGGTTACATCCGATGAAGCTGGGCGTGGTCAAGATTGATGTCGAAGATTTCGAAGCTGGCGTTCTCCGAGGAATGCAGGAAACAATCTTCCGAGATCGACCTTTTATCGTCTGCGAGGTTCTGCCACGGGAACACAAGAACGAGAAAACGAGAGAGATCGTGGAGCTGCTCGGCTACACGGCCTACTGGATTACCCCTTCCGGCTACGTCAGAGTTTCACACTTCGATTTTGTAAGGGAGTTGAATGACTTCCTTCTCTCCCCAGTCTCGGTAGCAGGAGAGGTAATCGCGGACCTCGAATTATTGTGGGCGCAGCGGCAAGCCTGCGCCTGAGCGGCATTTTCTCCTTGCCGTTCCACTGCGCCGGCACAGGCATTTCCTCGGCCTAAGCATGGCGAAGCCGAGCGCGTCTGCGTTTCCAAAAACTGGGACCCTGCCGTTGTGACGGCAGGGTCTGAAGAAGAGAGCAGTTGTGCCAACGCATGCGAATGCAGGCGTGGTTGGAGCTTAGCGTTGCACTTTCATCTTGCGCCGGATCAAGCCCATGAGACCGATCAGGCCGGTGCCCAGCATGCTCAACTCACCCGGCTCCGGAACCGCGACGCTAGTCGTGGAAGTTCCTGAGGCAGACGTCGTGCCCGGGAAGATGCCGTTGCCGGTATTGATGACAAAAGTAAACGAACCTGCAGCGCTATTCCCGCTTCTGTCCTCGCCGGTCACATTGGCGATCAGGGTATACAGATAGGTGCCGTCGGGCTGCACCACATACCCCCAAGTTCCACCCTGTGCAAAAGTGCCAGTGAAGAGCGTGCCGGTGAAACCGTCGGTGCCATTGCCAGTGACGGTAAGAGTGCCACCAGGAATAATCGGCCCACCCACAACCACGTTAGAGATAGATCCCAGTTCTGCGGTACCAAATGACACGGTGCCCAGGCTGGCGCCAGTGAAAGTTCCGTTGGCGTCGGTAATTCCGGTGAGAGTTGCGCCGGTAAGAACGTAGCCGGAACTGTCGCCAGAGAAGGCGCCGCCCACGCTGGTGAAAGTTTCGTTGTCGGCAAAGGCCGCCAGAGGCAGAGCCAGAGCCAGAACAACCATGAGAAACAATGTGCTTTTCATAATTCTAATCGCCCTCCTATGTTCCCAGTCGCATTTCGAGGGGAGTATGCCAGTCGTAATGGCCTTTGCGCTGATCCATTACCCGCATGATTAGAGCACCTGTGGTGCCAAACTCGACTTCTCGTAAAGCACTCTTATTGAATAACGTTGGACCTGGTGCCGGCTGCCGTTCGAATGCTTGTGCAAAACAATGCGCATCTGGGAACTTTGGTGCGGAGAATGACAAAAAATGTCGCTTGTTGCAAAGATCCCGGACTATAGATCCGGGCTGGATCAATTACGAGGCGCCCGGGCACTAATAGTGGCTCTTCACCATGACTACGAAGAATGCCTGCAGCGCAGCGACACGTGTCGTCTATGTGCATTGTTCTGCTGTTCGAACTTCGAATCCGCAGAAAGCAGAAAGAGGGTCGTTACCACATGCAATCGGTTTTCATCTACTTTAGATACGGAAGTTCGCGAATCCGAGAATCGGGAGATCTTGTGGCACTATGATCAAATGACAATGTGTCACGGGAGTACGGGATCCGCGCTTGTGTTACAAACATACGTCCTGCTAAAAGCCGAAGACTCGTGAGAATTCTCTATGTCTCGCAATATTTTCGCCAGAGATGGGCGCCCCCGGTGCTCGAGTCGCGGAATTGTCACGCCACTGGGTGCAGGCCGGACACGAGGTCACGGTTCTAACCGGCTTCCCCAACCACCCCACCGGAGTTGTGACTCCGGAATATCGCGGCAAACTCCGCCGAATGGTGATGCGCGAAAGCATGGAGGGAGTGAACGTAGTCCGCAGTTGGCTGCTCCCGTTCCCCAACCGGAAAGCGCATGAGCGGATGTTGAGCTATAGTTCTTTCAGTATGTCCGCGGCTATTACCGGCCTTTTCTTATCCCGCCCCGACGTGTTGATTGCCACCTCGCCGCAACTTCTAGTGGGCCTATCTGGCTGGTGGCTCGCCCGCGTCAAGCGAGTGCCATTTGTTTTTGAAGTTCGTGACTTATGGCCAGAGTCTCTGGCCGCCGTGGGGATGGGTGATCCCAACTCGTTCCTTCATCGCTGGCTGGGAAAAATTGCGGGCTTTCTATACTACCGCTGCCACCGGGTGGTTGTCGTCACGCCCGCATTCAAAGATCATCTGATCAAGCATTGGCAGGTGCCACCGGAAAAGATTTCGGTTATTGAAAATGGAGTCGAGACCGGGTTGTTCAGTCCCGGAGCTCCGGAGCAAGAGTTGCGAAGGGAACTT
>CAVYOX010000003.1:0-68977 GCA_963770245.1 uncultured Acidobacteriaceae bacterium
TAGACTAGCCTACGGGTTTGCTTTGATGGCGACATCCACTTCTGCACCAAGTCTGAGGCGCCGAGAGAACCTTGTGCAGAGCCCCACTAGAAGGGCAAACCACAACAAGAGCGGCAATGGTTTGGGGTCTTGATTTCTATTTATCCTCTTCGAGTATGGCTAGGTCCCATGGGGCAAGGCTAACACTCGCGCCCCGACCAACGGTGTGACCGGTGAGCAGATCGTGGCTCGCAGCGTAGGCGTAGGTGAAGTTAGCAGGGGCACCCGAGTAGTTCAGATAGTAGTGGATCCGTTTGCCGGCTCGATTGATACCGTGCTTGACCCGCACAGGTCCTGGAAGGTCCTGGTCGGAGCTGGTGAGGCCGGACTCGCGAAGAACATCAAGAACAACGGCCTGCTGGAGTCCGTCGGAGAGTACGGTGCCTTCGTAGGTAAGCGCGCCCGAGCCAAACTGGTTGCGGGTGATGGCCGGCCAGCGCCCGAAGAATGGATGATCATAGAACGCGAGCGGTTTGGCCGAAGTGGGCAGGAGGAACTCCGCCCAAGTGCTGACCTTGTTATCGGCGGCAGAGACACGCCACGGGTTGTCTTTGAGCGCCAGCGGGTGCTCGAGGTTGGAGAACTCCTGATAGGTGAAGCCAGCAGCTTCCCGGAGCGGGCCGGGTGCGCGCTCCCAGCGGACAGCGGAGTTTTCATTGGTGAAGCCGCTCTTGAACGTCATGAGGACGTGGCCGCCGTCGTGAACGTAATCGGCGATCTTCTTCAGCAGGGCATCATCGGCAACGTAAAGGGCAGGAATGATGAGGAGTTTGTAGGGCGAGAAATCGGAAGTTTCCGGGAACACAAAGTCGGCGCCCACGTTTGCCTGATAGAGGGAGCGGTGCAGCTGCGAGAGGATGGCATTGTATGAGCCTGCGGCTTTACCGGGCATCCATCCGAGCTCCTGTCGTTCGAAAGGCATGAAGCTGATCGCGTTTGACGAATCGACACTGTAGAGGATCGCCACCTGATTTCTGATTTGGAGGTTGACGATCTCGGGGCCGATCTTCTGCAGTTCGTGCGCGATACGTGAAACCTCCGCATAGGCGCGGTTAGGTTCGAGGTCGTGGCTCAGGACTCCCTTCCAGTAGGTCTCCTGACCAGCGTGGATAGAGTGCCAGTGCCAATACTCGACCAGGTTGGCGCCGGAGGAGAGATCGGTGTAGACGTCGAGCCGGAGCTGGCCGTCGTAGGGCGGGAACTGCCCGGCAGAGTCCCAGCCAAGCGTCTGCGCATTCGTTTCCGTGACCAAGAAGTTCTGGTGTTTGAGGGAGCGGGAGAAGTCGCCCTGCAACGCTTGCCAGGCCCCGTCGAGATGGTCCTGCGAGCCGTGGTAAGGATTGTTGGCGACTACATCGAGTGACTTGGCGACCTCGACCTCGTTAACATCGAGTTTCATCATGGAGCCGTAGTCCTGGGTCACGAATTGGTCCGGGCGCCGGGATTTGCGGACGAGCGCAGCCTGAAAGGCGAGAAAGTCGGCAACGCGCATCTGCTGCCAGCGAGACCACTCAAGTTTGTAACTAGTGCTGGTGGCATTGTCCCGGGTAGGCATGTCGGCCCAGTCGTTGACGTCCTGGCCCCAGTAGTTGAGGAACCAGGCCTTGTTGAGCGCGTCGGTCGTGCCAAACTTTTTCTTCAGGTGGTCGACGAAGCCGTTGAAGACATCTTCATTGGAAGCACCGTAGGCGCCGGTCTCATTATCGATCTGCCAGCCGATGACCGCGGGATTGTCTTTGTAGTGCGTGACCAGGTTGGTAATGACGCGCTCAGCGTAGAACCGGAACTCCGGGTTGTCGGTGTCCATGTTCTGGCGCATGCCGTAGCGAACCGAAGCTCCGCCCAGCGGGCGGGCGTAGAACTCGGGGTGGGCCTTGGCCATCCAGGTCGGCATAGAGTAAGTAGGGGTGCCCATGATGACCTTGATCCCGGCCTTGCCCATGGCATCGACCACGTGGTCCATCCAGGCGTACTCGAAGACTCCATCTGCGGGCTCCCAAAGACTCCACGTTGACTCTCCCATGCGAACCACCGAGATGCCGGCCCCTTTCATGAGGGCGACGTCTTTCTCCAAACGACCGGGTTGGAGCTCGGCGGGCATGTACTCGTTGTAATACGCAGCTCCATAGAGAACATTAGGTAGCAGCACTCCAGGAGACGGAGTAGAGTCCTGTGCCGCTGCGGCCAGGGACGCGAGACTAAGAGCCAGGAATGTGTTGAGAGGACGCACGGCAAGCCAGCGACTCATGAGTGTTCTTCCTTGTACTAGGACTTCCTTACTAAACTTCTTTGTGTCACGAAAAATCCAACGTTCTTCAGTCACGACTTCCGTCTTCCAAGACCCATCGGCCCAATCGGATTAGGTGTTTGAGGGTGTGGATTGAGATACTCCACGGCAACGAAGGCCTGGCAAGCATCCTCACCAACTTCATAGATCCATACGTTAACGAGGGCGGTTCAGCCAATCAATGGAATCGAGGAATAATAGGCAGGTTGCGCGGGCAAGTCAATGAAAGGCGGGGAGTGGCGTGGCCACCACGAAAAGGTTGTTGTTGTAATGATCGCGGTAGGGACACCAGTTTGCCTGGTGCCCCCCGCACGGACCCGGACGGGCGCTCATTAGCGCATCCGGTTCTTATCTCGGATGGGTGGCGGCGAATCGAGCGTCAGGAAAGGGATGGAGCGCTTGCGGTTGAGGAAGCCAGCGCTTAGCCAAAACGAGGATGCGTGTCCATGAGATCCGGCGTTTTTGGCTCCGACGGCGAATGGTACGCCACCAGAGCGCCAGCACCCGATCCCGAAACACCCCCAGACTCGCGAGGTTTCCCGGTACCGCGTAGTAGTTGAAGTAGCCTTGCACGACCGACTTGAGCCATTGTCCGGTTTGGGGCACGGGATCGTGCATGCGCTTACGGAGGTGCTGCTTAATCTCTCGCAGCTTGGCTCGCATGCGCTTGCGGATCGTGGTGCGCCGTACCATGAATCGCCCTAATCCGTTCTTCCCGCTGATGTGCGTGAAGCCTAGAAAGTCGAACGTTTCCGGCTTACCTTCCCTTCTACGTTTCCGGTTCTGTTCGGCAAATCTGCCAAACTCGATCCGGCGCGTCTTGTCTGGATTAAGCTCCAGCCCAAACTTCCCCAGACGCTCCCGCAAGTTCTCCAGGAAGTGATCTGCGTCCGTCTGATACTGGAATCCCGCGATGGAGTCATCCGCGAACCGGATGACCACCACCTCGCCTTGCGCGTGCTTCTTGCGCCAGACGTTCACCCAGAGATCGAAAGCGTAGTTCAGGTAAATATTCGCGAGGAGCGGTGAAATTACCGAGCCTTGCGGGCTACCTGTCTTCGCTTCCGACCACTTGCCTTCCTCCATCACCCCAGCCTTGAGCCATTTCTGGATCAGTCGCAGGATACGAGGGTCGGCGACGCGATGCTCCACGAACTTAATCAGCCAACTGTGATCGAGGTTATCGAAAAAACCTCGAACGTCGGCGTCCAGAATGTAGTTCACTTTCTTCTTCAGGAGCGCATACGACAGCGCATCCAGTGCATCATGCTGGCTGCGCCCCGGGCGAAAACCATACGAGAAGCCGAGAAAGTCTTCCTCGTAAATCTGGTTGAGGATGGTGGCCACGGCCTGTTGGACAAGTTTGTCTTCCAAGGCCGCAACCCCCAATGGGCGTTGCCGTCCATCTGCTTTCTCTATGTACACTCTTCGCGACGGCTGCGCGCGATACGCTCCACGATGAACTCGGCCATGGAGATCGACCAGTCGATCTTCAACTCCGGTTTCATACTCCTGCCATGTGACCCCGTCCACTCCGGGTGCGGCTTTTCTCTTGAGGGAGTAAAAGCTTTCTCGCAGCAGATCGACGGTCAGATGGTGAAGCAAGGCGGTGAACTTCATCTCCTTATTATCCTTCGCTACCTTCCGCACACCGGCCAGCCCCTGGGACACACGTTCCCCGCTCTGCGTCGGGTGCGTGTTAGGTTGACCAGCGTTCTCCTTGATCAGCGGCCTTTCCTCCTCATTCTCCGCGGACGATTTTCCGTCTTTGTTCGATTGATTCATAGGTAATATGCCGCTGTGTGACTCCTCGGGGACGTGCATGCGAGCCGTGTGGCTTTTGCCTTCGCCCGCCGGCCTGCTGCCTGGTTTGACGGCAGGTGTCCGCGAGGTCTCCCGGTTCTCGTGCATGAAGTTTCTAGGCGTGTCTGCGGTCTTCGACTACGCCGGACTGAATAAGGACTCGCGCTATCGCCCCTGTTCATGTTGCCTTCCGCGCATGTTAACCGCGTCGGCGTCCGGGTTGTATCTTTTCGGAGCTCAATAGCCCACCCCGCCTATACCCCTGTCTACGCTTCACTGTTTCCCTCACGGTAGCAGCGCAAGACTCGGGGCCGAGCGGATTCGCTAGTCCTTTCTCGTAAGAATTTTGCATTCTCTGCTTCATGCCGGTTTACCCCGGCGCACTAACATCGCGGTATTGGTCACAACCACAGACGGACTTGCGCTCCATTAGGGGACAGGGAACGGGCGTAAACTATTGGTTCGGGCGCATGCGCTCGCGGAAACAATGAACTGGAAATCTCATAACTGCGCACTCGAATGGCTCGGGCCGATCTTAGTGTTGTTTGCAGGTGTGTGGGCGCCGGCGCCGGTTCGTGCCCAGTCCGGTTCCCCAGCGCCGTCGACACAGCGCAAGACCAGCACCCCTTATGCTGGCGATCTCTCTATTTTCGAAGCCCCGGGACGCGACGAGCGCCTTCAGATCAACCGCGTCATGGATATGCTTGGCATCGAGCCCGGCAAAAACGTTGCCGACATCGGTGCCGGATCGGGCTGGTTCACGGTGCGCGCCGCTCGCCGCGTCACCGACTCGGGCACGGTTTATGCTGTGGACATCAACCCAGAGGCAATTCAATACATTGACCAGCGCGCGAAGAAAGAGCGACTCCACAACATAAAGACGATCCTCAGCAAGCCCGACGATCCACAGGTCCCAGCCCTCAGCATCGATGCCGTGCTGCTGCTCAAGACCTACCACGAAGTAGCCCACCCCGTTGTGCTACTCAGGAACCTTCGTTCATCGCTAAAACCTGGAGCCAAGATTGGCATCATTGATCGGAATGGCACCGGAGAAAACCATGGCGTCAGTGAAGACGTAGTCGTTCGCGAAGCCGCTCAAGCCGGATACGAACTGCGCGACTCGCAGGATTTCGTGAAAGCCGACGGCATGGATTATTTTCTGACCTTCAGTGCAAAGCCGGACTAACGGCACTTCCCTTCCGGCTTTGGACCTCGAAGAAGATTCCGGTTCTGAGTACGCAAAGTCCACTCGGCTCGTCGCGAGGCCGACGTCGTTAGGTCATCAGTTATCGTGCTAACCCCAGCTATGCTGGTGCTAATCAATCCACAACCAAGATTTTCGAGCGGGTTGTCTTCTTACCCTTTGGAAACTTGCAGACGCCATCGTTTTCGCCGCGCCAGTAGTCCAGCGCGAGCCGCATCCGAGCACGATCGCCGAGCCGAAATGGAAAACGTGAGGTTTCACGCAGCGCCGGCGGCCCTATGGTTTCAGGCGGTAGCTATCGCCCAGTTTTCCCGCTGCCTGCAGGTGTTTTCGCGCTCTCACCAGCTCAGCGATCTGCCGGATATGTCCCAGATCGTGCATGGTCCACTCATGCAGCATTTGTTGCAGGGTGATTTCGCCGGCCTCCTGGTGCCTCGCGCGGCGTTCACCGGCGCCTCGCGGCAAGGTCCGCAGATACTCCACGTTGGTCTCGCGCTGCTCTTCAAAATGGGCGGAGGCATCTTCCGCATTGGCACTGCGGTACAACTCCAGGTACATCTGCGCATCATCCGGCTCGAACTCCGGCAGTTCCTCACTCACGAACCGGTCCACGCGTGTTCGATAGCAGTGGCCCTCGGAATGAGAAAGATGCGCGAGCACTTCCGCTACCGAAAAGCGGTCGGGCGCGGGCTTCCATTCGGTATCTTCGACCGACAGGTCACACATCAATCCGCGCAGGATCGCGGGGGTCGCTTCCAACTGGTCGAGGCAGTCTAATTCCAATTCTTGCGTCATGCGATTCATCCTACGATGTTCTCTCCGCCGTCTACAGGCAGCGTATTGCCAGGACCGCCGCTCTGCTTCTGAACATAAAATGGAATTGGTGTCGGCTCGATGTCGTCGGCTTCACCGCTTCAGGTCTTCAATGACCATTGGCCGAACTCCACAGTTCAGGACTGCTTGTAGATTTCGGGCAACTCTCACCTTACATCGACTGCACTACTTTGATCGCTCCACTACCTTGATTATGGATCGGTGGCCTGTCGAGCCAAATCCCTGAACTGGGGCACAGGGGAGGATTGGTCCCTATTCCATCCGAAGTGTTTGCACGGGATCAATCGACGCAGCTCGCCTTGTCGGTGGAATTGCCGCTGCCAGACCGATTGCGCCGAGCAAAAGGGCCAACGCGGCAATGACCACTCCATCTCGCTCGAATTGCACCGCAACCACACTGGCCACCACCCGATGCAGCAGAAATACTATGCCCATTCCCGCTCCCAGACCACCCGCCAATAGGAATGAAATCCGCTTCAACATCATTCGAGCGATTGTGGCGCGAGAGGCTCCAACCGCGATGCGAACCCCGATGTCCCTGGTCCGGCTCGTTACTTCCTGGGTCAGCAGGCCTTGCACGCCGACCGCTGCCAGCACCACCGAGATCCCGGCAAAAATCCCGAATAGCCAACTCTCCATTCGATTGGTCACCAGCGCATCGTCAAGCAGGTCGTCCATCGTCGCCGGTGTTTGAAACGCAACTGCCGGAGCTACCTCATGCAGTGCCTCGCGAAGCGGACCGATGATCGTTGCTGGCGGAACAGCGGTTCGAATAAATAGGCAAACACCCAGTGAGCCGGTATCCTTTTGCTGCTCAAGCGTCATGTTTGAAAAAGGAAAATCAATCTCTGGCCGTGCCGGGTCCGCGAGGGTCTGCCTCGCATTCCGCACCACGCCCACGATCGCAATGTTTGGCTTTCCCCCGGGCTGCAGAAAGGCCTGGCTCGTAGGATCCTCATGGTTTGTGAGGAACTCTCTCACCCAGGCTTCATTCACAATTGCCGTCGGCGGCGATGAAGGTATGTCCAGGGATGAAAAACCGCGGCCCTGCAGAATGGGCACACCAATTGCCGCATAGTATCCGGACGTCACGCTTCTGCTTTCCGAGCTTCTCTCGCGATCCGGCGGATCGGGAGGCTGGCCAACCAGTTGCATGGTCGTCCCTGAACCATATCCGAGAACGGGAGGCTGATCCACGATTCCCGCCGCGACGACTCCGGGAATAGCCGTCACACGTTCTTCGAGCGGAGTCATCAGAGTCTGAACATAGCCACGGTCGGCGTAGTCACCGCTGGGAATGTTGATCCCCAGCATCAGCAGGTTTTTGGGGTTGAGTCCAAGATCGACCTGCAACATGCGCCGCAGGGTCAGCAGCAGCAAGCCGGAGAACACAACCAGCACCAAAGAAAGCGCAACTTGTGTAATGACAAAACTCGCGCGGAGCCGATTATGGGATCGCGCAGTGCCGGCCGAAACACCGGACTTGAGGGCTCGGTTCGGATCGGAGTTCGACGCGCGCAGAGCGGGAAAGAGCCCCGCGCCCATGCTTGAAAGCACGCTGATGCCCAGTGCCGCCAGAACCACCGGAAGGTTGAGCTGAACATTTCCTCCACGCATGAAAGCCTGGGCAAGAAACAACTTCATCGCTGCCAGCAGGCCCATCGCGAACAGCAAGCCGGCAGCGCCACCCAAAGCTCCGAGCAGGATATTCTCCACCAGAAGCTGACGGATGATTCTTAACTTGGCTGCGCCGATGGCGATACGCAACGCCATCTCTCGTTCACGCGCCAGACCGCGCACCATCAGCAGGCCCGCTACGTTTACACACGCTGCCAGTAACACGGCCAGAACCGCACCCAGCATCACCCAGATCTCCGGCATTTCGTTCTCGCCGTGCAGTGCCGAGATGATGGGTGCCAGCTGCACTGTCCTGCCCCTGTCCGAATCCGGTCTCTGATTTCCAATATTCGACATCACCCGAGACAGGTCCGCCTCGGCCGTCTGCAGGTTCACTCCCGGCTTCACGAGTCCGATGGTGAGGAGCCAATGATCTCTCCAGCTGGCCACCCAGTTGGGGCGCACGTGCATGGGGATGTAGACAACATTTGGCTCGCCCAGAGGAAAACGAAATCCTGCCGGCATCACGCCGATCACTTGATACGATTCCCCATCCAGATGGACCGCTGTGCCCACAACACTGCGATTGCCATTGAACGCGCGGCGCCATGTCTCATAACTCAGCACGACAATATTGTTCTTTCCGGGGGTGTCCTCGCCCGGCAAGAACGTCCGCCCCAGCATCGGATTCACGCCAAACACTTGGAAGAAGTTGTCGGTCCCTTGGGTGACACGGACTAATTGGGCCTGGTCGCCGACTCTCAGCGTCATTCCCCAATACGGTGCGTAGCCTGCCAGGTCCTGAAAAGTCGCATTTTCCCGCCGCATCTCCAGATAGCCTGGCCACGAGCACACCTGCCAGAAGGTCGAGGCGGATTGGGTCTTCACCTCGACGATCCGCTCGACATGGTTGTAGGGCAGCGGACGTAGAACAACAGCATCTACCACGCTGAACATTGCCGCCGTCGTCCCGATGCCAAGTGCCAGGGTGAGAACCGCGGCAAGAAAAAATGCACGCGATTTGCGTAACTGGCGGAGCCCGTAGCGAAAATCCTGAACCAGCAGCTCCAGGCCTACGCCGGCACGCTCCTCCCGGACTGCCTGCTTGACTTGTTCGACGCCGCCAAACTCCGCCAATGTGCTCCGGCGGGCCTCTGTCGGGGATAAACCCGCGGCTACTTTCTCGTCCGTCACCATTTCGACATAAGCGCGCAATTCGTCGTCGAGCTCCGCTTCGGCACGGGGCTTGTTCATTAGATTGCGAAGACCGCTCCGGATACGAGATTCGAGTCCCATCGCGATCTCCTAACTCGCCTTGAGGGCGTTCGCCATTGCGGCAACAATGGTTGTCCACTGTTCCTTCTCGATCCCGAGCTGGCGCTCTCCGGCAGAGGTTCGCCGGTAGAACTTGGCGCGGCGGTTATTTTCAGATTCCGACCAGAAGGAGCTCAGCCAGCCGGCCTCTTCCATTCTGTGCAGGGCTGGAAAAAGCGACCCAGGTTTCACCTGAAATGTTCCATGAGTAATCTGCTCGATTCGGCGCGAAATCCCCAGGCCGTGAAGTTCTCCCTGTCCCACAGCCTTCAGAATCAGCAGGTCGAGCGTGCCCTGAAGAAGATTTACCTGGTTTTGCTTCATGCCATTGCCCCTATCGATCTTCTATATGAGAATATTCCATTCCTATAGAATGTCAATAGGAATGGCTGCGCGGGGGGATAAATTTCAGGGTTTCGGTAGTTCTGGACGGACGACGGGCGATTCTGAAGCTATCGAATCGCTTCCGGATCGCCGACCACCCGTCCGGAACCGTCGGAACAGCTGGATTGAACCGTCTCTCTCGCGATACGATTGCTCCCGCGTGCTCCTTGGCGTAGAGAGAGGAGACAGTATGGGGACGCTGATTCAGGACTTGCGTTACGGCCTGCGCATGTTGGGCAAATCCCCCGGCTTCACCGCGGTCGCAATCTTGACGCTCGCTCTCGGCATCGGCGCAAATACCGCAATTTTTTCTGTAGTCAACGCGGTTTTGCTCCGGCCGCTACCGTACCCGAATCCCAGGCAGCTTGCCTTACTGCCTGAGGCCAACCCGAGGCGGGGAATCACGGACGCCGGGATGTCGTATCCCAGCCTGCTTGAATTGCGAGACAACAGCCGAGTCTTCAGCGCCATGGCGGGCCTGGCAAGCCACTCCCTCACGCTGACAGGCCGCGGAGAGCCATCCGAGGCGAGAACCATTGTTGTCACCCAGGATTTCTTTGCCGTCTTCGGTACGAAACCCCAGCTAGGCCGCACGTTGCTTCCTAGTGATGGTGAGCGAGGTGCAGCGCCGGTCGTTGTTCTGAGCGAGGGCATGTGGCGCAGTCAATTCGGAGCCGACCCCAAAATCATAGGAAGCCCAGTTACGCTCGACATGCGCCCCTATACTGTCGTTGGCGTCATGCCGGCGGAATTTCGTACTCCCTTCTTCGATCAGGCTGATCAGCTCTGGATACCCCTGGTACAAGATCCGTTGTTTTCCGGCTGGATGACCCATCCTCCTCAAATGCACTGGATGCCTGTGTTTGCGCGGTTGCGCCCCGGAGTGTCGTTCGCCGAGGCGAAGGCGGAAATGGAGATCATGACTGCGCGGCTGGCCGCAGGAGTTTCCCGCGGAGAAAGGGTGGCAGATTCAACAGGTCCAGCCGCTACTGCAGGCCATCGTTGGGGACGTGAAATCTCCGTTGCTCATTCTCTCGTGCGCCGTTGGCCTGGTGCTGCTGATCGCGTGCGCCAATATTGCGAACTTGCTACTGACCCGTGCCACGTCTCGCTCGAGGGAAATCGCTGTTCGCATCGCATTGGGCGCTCCTAAGCGACGTATCACGCGCCAATTGCTGACGGAAAGCGCCATCCTGGGCATTTTCGGGAGCGTGGCGGGAATGTTCCTGGCTTATTTGGGCGTATCCGCTCTTATCTCACTACTGCCTCCCGGATTGCCTCGAATCCAGGCCATTCGCGTGGATTGGTCCGTGCTCGGATTTGCCCTTGTTCTGTCTCTGGCTGCCAGCTTTGTATTTGGCTTAGCACCGGTACTTTTCGCCGCTAAATCCGATCCGCAGACAAATCTCAGGGAGGGCGCTCGCGCGGGAGAAGCGTCAGGCTCGCAGCGCGCTCGCAGCTTCCTGGCAGCCGTCGAAGTGGCGCTGGCAATGGTTCTTCTTGTAGGAGCGGGGTTGCTGCTGCGCAGCTTCGCCCGGCTTACCTCGGTCAGCCCGGGATTCGCACCGGATGGTGTTGTGAAAGCGATGGTGTCCCTTCCACAATTCCAGTATTCCACACAACAGCAATGGAGCGCCTTCGCGACAGAATTAATGACGCGTCTTCAGGCCGTGCCTGGAATGCAGGATTCGGCATACGCTGCTCCGCTGCCAATCAAGGATGGCCAGGTGAATCTCCCCTTTGAGATTGCCGGCAATCCACCCTTGCCCGCAGGAGCGGCCAATACCGCTGACTACGTCACCGCGAGCCCGCTCTACTTCTCTGTGATGAGAATTCCGCTGCTTCGCGGCAGATTATTCAATGCAAGTGATTCGCCTTCGTCTCCGCCGGTCGTCTTGATAAGCAATGCGCTGGCCCGGCGCTATTTTGCAAATCAAAATCCGCTTGGCGGGCATATGGTCTTCGGATTTCCGCTGAATGGCGCCGCCTCGCGCGAAATTGTTGGCGTAGTCGGCGACGTGCATGACGTTTCGCTGGGCAAAAAACCCGAGGCCATGATGTACGTGCCCTTCGCGCAAGCGCCTCTTTACGGATGCGAAGTGGTCGTCAGGAGCAGGTTAAGTGCTTCGGCGGTCGCCGCGGCCATCCGCACGGAAACTCACAACATCGACAAAAACCTTCCCGTTACAGATGTCGCGACGCTCCCGGGCGCCCTCAGCGCATCCGTAGCAGAGCCCAGATTTCGCACTCAGATTCTCGGCCTGTTCAGCGCGATCGCTCTCGCACTCGCCGCAGTCGGAATCTTCGGCGTGATTTCGTATTCCGTTTCGCGCCGCACGCGCGAGATTGGGATTCGCATCGCGCTCGGAGCTACTCCCGCGAGTGTTCGGAAGTTGGTGATCGGGGAATCAGCGAAGCTTGTCTTTTTCGGCTTGGCCACGGGCATTCCGGTAGCGCTGGTGCTGACGCGTTTTCTGTCAACTCTGCTTTTTGACGTACGCCCGGCCGACCCGGTCACATTTGTCGGCGGCGCCGTTTTGCTGGCGCTGGTTGCGTTCGCGGCTTCATACATCCCCGCGCGCCGCGCCATGCGTGTCGATCCCATGGTCGCGTTGAGATACGAATAGCCTTTTGGGACAGATGAGCCGCAATCTACCTAGGATAATGCTTCGTAAACGCGTAGGCCTTGCGAAGCTTCGCGCGCAAGCAGAACAAACAAATATTCCGCAAGTCTGCGTCGTGAACATTGTTGGCGGTCGTTCCCGAGTGACGGGCAAACATGGAAGTTGGCCGCGAAGAAGTGCGGATCGGTACCGAGAAACGCCCTAGCCGTGACGGCCGATTGCTGGCGAAAAGCCGACTTATCGGTACCGATCCCGCAAACTTCCTTCGAGCCCGTTTTCGCACCGTGAGTCGCATCCTCCGTTTCTGACACTTGACTCCACTCATCTACTTCTTCGTCGCGCGCACCCGGTTTCTTGATCCATACTGGACGGCTAGGAGTGTGATCAATCTTTCATGCTGGAATCGCCCCGCGAAAGTTGCTCGACGGCTTCGGCATCGAGCGCGCACGAGGAAACAATGTTGAAGACCTTGCCCTCGAAGGCATGGGCTGCCGAGCGAATGCGGATCGCCTCGCTCAGATTGTACTTGTGTGCGCCGCCCCGAGGGCGGTGGAAGGGCCAGGCCGAGGGATAAGTGGCAATGTGGACCTGTTCCCCTTGTGCCAAGAGCGCGAACCGAGCCAGAGTAGACGATTCCTCCGATGAATGGCGTTAGGACAACTCGACGTGCTTGGTTTCCGGTCCGGACAGCGCACCTAACAACAAAAGAAAGCCTCCCACCGCGAAGATAACGATTTCGGTGTATTCATAGGGCATTCCCAATCCCTTCAGACCCAACATGTAGAAGAAAGAAAATGCCGGAATGATCGTGGCCGCGCTGTAACCGACCCCATAGCCACATGCCCTGACCCCGGTGGGGAAGCGCTCGTTGATATACGAGGTGACGATCGCCCATACGGGCGAGGCACACAAATTAATCAAGGTTACCAGCAGGGTCAGTTGCAAGGCGCTCCGGTAGCCGGACCTGACGAGCACATAGTACAGGATAGGACCTACGGTAAACCCCGCGAGTCCGATCAGGGCCAGGGTGGTGCGGCGGCCGATCTTCTGGCCCAATATGCCGAAGGGAACAAAGCAAAAAGCCAGGAAGCAATACGCGACCAGTTGTGCGTTGGTGACGACAACGCTGTTCACGTGTCTGACCGTCAACAGAACGCCGGGAAGGATGGACGTGACCGCGTTCAGCGTGAACCAGGCCCCGCTCATGACCAGGAACACTTGCGACAGGCAGCGGAAATTGTCTCCTCGGAACAGTTCCTTCAGCGGCGACTTGGTCTTCTCGGCCTTGGCCCACACGCTCGATTCCTGAACCCTCTTGACGTAGTAGAGGAATACGCCGCCGGCAAACAGGGCTCCGAGGAAAAAGGGTATGCGCCAGCCCCACTGTACATACGGCGAATGCAGTGACCCTGCTGGCAGCACGCGCAACAAACCGGTGGTGACCAGGGACATGGCGGCCAGAGAGAGCGGAAACCCCGTATGGATGAACGCCGCCCATTTTCCTCGTTTCTCCTTGGGGGCATACTCCATGGCCAGGGGATTGGCGCCGGTATATTCGCCTCCCAGGAAAACGCCATCGACGAAACGCAGGAGCACAAGGATCACGACGCTGGCGATGCCCCAGGTTTCATAGCCCGGCAACAGCTCCAATAAACAGGGTCACGACCGCGAAGCCACCCATGGAAATAATTGCCACCCATCGCCGGCCGAGCTTGTCGCCGTAATGTCCAAAGAGCGTCGCCCCCACCGGTCGACCTACCAGGGACAAGGCAAAAACGACATAGAACAACGTAGATTTCAGGGCCGGGCTCAGGGTCGCGGGTTGAAAGTAGGAGATGGCCGGACCCAGGGCCACGACAGGTAGATACACGTCGAACATGTCCACGAAGAATCCGATGAAGGCGGCGCGTAAGGCTCGCTGTCCCGCATCATGGGCAGCGAGGTCGACTTGCAACACCTGACCAAAAGAAACTGCCGGATCGGCCACAACGACCTCCCCGAGATGCTGTCGAGAATCTGAGAACTCGGGTGCTGAGCCAGCGGCTGGGGATCTGGGGAATCCTTGCGACGCCCAAACCCAGTAAGCTGGAATTTCCCTCTTGGCTTCGAAAGCAGCGCTATGGTACATCCGTCTCACTTGTTTGCAAACTGTAAGGCGCGCCGGATGTTATTCCGGGCCGGAAGTCCGCTTGAAAGAAGTTTCACCAGATTAGTACTGGGAAACGCCCTAGCCGTGAGCGGCCGATTGCTGGCGGATCGCCGACCAACCCCGATTATGCTCGCCGCCTCCACGGTTCCTCCTTCATAACGCTAGCTGCCTTCGACATGCTCCTGACCGAGCAGCCAGCGCGCCGCCATTCGTTGACTAGCGGATGCTGCGTCCTTAAGATAGGGCGACCCGAAAGCCACGTATCTCTTCTCATCTTAATTATTAATGATTGGCCAAACCATCTCGCACTACCGGATCGTCGAGAAGCTCGGTGGTGGCGGCATGGGTGTCGTCTATAAGGCCGAGGACATAACCCTCCACCGATTTGTCGCCCTGAAGTTTCTGCCCGATGACGTCGTCAAAGACGCTCAAGCCTTGGCGCGGTTCCAGCGGGAGGCGCAGGCGTCTTCGGCACTCAATCATCCCAATATCTGCACCATCCACGAGATCGGGCAGCAAGATGGCCATCCGTTCCTGGTTATGGAGTTTCTCGACGGAGTAACGCTGAAGCATCGCATCGGCGGCAGACCCATCGAGACCGATGTTCTCCTTGGTTTGGCGATTGAGATTGCCGACGCGCTCGATGCCGCTCACACGGAAGGCATCATCCACCGCGACATCAAGCCCGCTAACATCTTTATCACCAAGCGCGGCCACGCCAAGGTTCTCGACTTCGGTTTGGCGAAGGTGATGCCGCTCGGCGGCGGCCTAGGGGCCGAGGGAGCGACTGCCCAAGAGACGGCGATCATCGACGCGCACTTGACCAGTCCCGGTTCCACGCTCGGCACTGTCGCGTACATGTCTCCCGAGCAGGTGCGTGCCAAGGAACTGGATGCGCGGAGCGATCTATTTTCCTTCGGCGCGGTGTTGTATGAAATGGCCACCGGCGCGCTGCCCTTCCGCGGTGAAAGCTCGGGAGTGATCTCCCACGAAATTCTGGATCGTGATCCGGTTCCAGCGGTGCGGCTGAACCCTGACCTTCCGCCCAAGCTGGAAGACGTCATCAACAAGGCGCTCGAAAAAGACCGCGAGCTGCGATATCAACATGCCGCGGACATGCGGGCCGATCTAAAGCGGCTGAGACGCGAAACGGAGTCGCGGCAAAACGCACGCGCTAGTTCGGGGTCGGTGGCTGCCATACAGGAAATCGGCTCTCAGGCTACACCAAGACCGCCGTCGGCATCCGGCCCGTCCGGTGTGCCGGGTCCATCGCCGTCACCGTCCTCATCATCGGCGCCGGCCCCTGCGGCCGTGGACAAAGCGCCCGCGGCTGCGACCGAGGAGCGGTCCTATGCGCAGATCGCCGGAGTACTTGCCGCGATTGCGATCGTGGTGCTGGCTGCTCTGTTTTGGTTCGTGAAGAAGCGCTCCGCACCAGTTGTGGTTACCCCCAGCCCAAGAACGGTCGCTGTTCTTCCCTTACAGAACCTCGGTGCCGATAAGGATGTGGATTTCCTGCGCCTTGCTCTGGCCGACGAAATCGCAACCACGCTAAGTTACGTTCGCTCGCTCTCGATCCGCCCATTCGCCACCACCAGTCGGTACGACTCTCCCGCCCTCGACTTGCAGGAAGCGGGCCGCGCCATGCATGTGACCGACGTTGTCACCGGGCACTATATGAAGGAGGGCGAGCAGATTCAGATTACTCTGGAAGCCGTGGACGTCGCGGACAATCGTACACTTTGGCGTGACACCTTGACCGTCGCCGCTCCGGACCTGATTGCCATGAGGAGCCAGATCACCTCGAGAGTTCGCCAGGGATTAGTTCCTGCTCTGGGCGCTGGAACGGACTCAGGTGAAGCTGGCACACATCCAAAGAACGAAGAAGCATACGATCTCTATCTCCGCAGTATCGCGCTGCCACATGATGCTCTTCCCAACAAAGATGCCATTGCCATGCTGGAGCGTGCCGTGGGGTTGGACCCCACTTACGCGCCCGCCTGGAGCTATCTCGGAGTTCGTTACCACTACGATGCGGCCTATTCGAACGGCGGCGATGCCATGCGCAAGCGCTCGGACGCAGCCCTGGAACGGGCGATCTCCCTTGATCCCAACTACATCTTTGCGGTTGCCTGGCTCATCACCAACCGGGTCGAACAAAGTGAGTTGGCCAAGGCCTACCAGGACGCGGAGGCGCTGGCGGCGAGGCATCCAGAGAATGCTCAAGCCCACTTCGCTCTGGCCTACGTCCTCCGCTATGGCGGAGCCGCCGAGGAATCCGGGCACGAGTGTGAAGCTGCTTTGTCTCTTGATCCCGGCAACTTTATGTTGCGGTCGTGCTCGTTCACGTTCGACCAACTTGGTAACTACTCGCGGGCGATGGATTTTCTTCAGCTCGATGCCGGATCGATATGGGCATCTGACAACCTCATGCGGCACTACCTTCGCGATGGAAAATTAGCGCAGGCGAAGGAAATCGTCGAGAAATTCAAGGATGTCTACGACTTCGGCTTCCCTGCGATGGCCGCGTGCATTGAAAACCGGCCGTCCGCAGATGTGACATCGCGCTTCCGGGAAGAAGACGCCAGCTTGCTCGCCGCTCCCGATCCAGAACCGCGTTACGTGGTTGCGGGCGACTTTGTTTTCTGCGGGCAGAAAGACTTAGCCTTGCAGTTGCTTAAGAGTTCGATCTCTGGGCACTATTGCGCTTACACGGGGTTGCAGAACGATTCCCTGTGGGCGAAGTTGCGAGGCACTCCCGAGTTTGCCGAGTTGCTCTCCGCCGCGAAACAATGCCGCGACGATTTTATTTCCGAGAGATCGCAGGCTGCACACTAAATTGCCCTGAGCGCGATAATCATCCTGAGGCATCCGAGTTTAAGTCACTGGCAAGCTTCAGTAGTTCACCAATCGTGCTGCGTACTCGCTGGCAAGGCTTGACTAAACTTCCCGATTGTTAGGCGATTGGCCCCGAATAACGGACAATCCGGCCACGATCCCCGGCCACGATCCCCGGCCACGATCCCCGGCCACGATCCCCGGCCACGATCCCCGGTCAGGTCCCCGGTCAGGTCCCCAAAGTGTTTTTGGGCGCAGCCGGAAGTTATTCGCCGGCGAACTCGCCGTGGAGATGGCGGCAAGTGGACTAACGTCAATCCGCCCGAAGCGCCTTGATCGGATCGATAGAAGCCGCACGCCGCGCCGGGAGCAGCGATGCTGCCAATGCCAGCATCAGCACGAACGCGGCGGCGGTCGCCAGGACCAGCGGGTCGAAGGGGCTCACGCCAAACAGAAGCGACTGCAACAAATGCGAGGCCGCCGCCGCCCCCAGCAATCCCAGGGCGCAGCCTGCGAGTGCAAGTTTGACGGCGGATGTGAAGACGAGGCCTAAGATTCCTGACCGCTGTGAGCCTAAGGCAATTCGGATGGCCATCTCGTGTACGCGGAGCGCCGCCGAGAACGCAATGACGCTGTAGATGCCAAGTGCTGCCAGCAGCACCGCCGCGACGGCAAAGGCGGAGATGAGAACGGTGTTGAAACGGCGCGGGGCTTCGCTGTCAGAGACCGTCTGCTCCATGCTTTGGATCTGGGTCAGCGCTAACTGGGAATCCATGGAACCAACGGTGGCGCGTAGAACATTTGCCGTCTGCTCGGGCTTCGTCGCCGTGCGCATAGCGATGTAGCCTGCGTTGCCATTGATATCCGCCGGCGAACCCAGAGAGCCAACGGACTTTTCAAACTGCTCGATCGGCTGATAGTACTGTTCCTTGGTGGGGACGTCGGGCGACGCCTCCTTCACATCCGCGACTTCCCCCACAATGGTCATCCAGGGTGTCTGCGTCTCTTGTGTGCCTATGCGGAGACGCTTCCCAATGGGATTCGAACCGGGCCAGTAGTGCTCGGCGAGTTTGTGGTTGACGATCACAACCAGCGGCGTGTTCGCCGTGTCCGCCGGCGTGAAGAAGCGACCCTCCAGCAAGGGAATCCTCATCGCCTGTAGATAATCGCCGTGCATGGTCACAACGGTGGCGAGGCTGATGCCAGCGCCCCGGGGAGGAACGTAGCCATCGGGGATGAACGCGCTGTTGCCGTTGTTGCCCGAAGCCGGCAGAAATGACGTAAGCCCCACGGACTTCACGCCGGGAACCTGCTGCAAACGGCGAACCAATTCCTCATTGAATCCATCCACTGCTGCTTGGGTTGGATACTGTTTCTGGGGCAGCGAGTAGGCGGCGGCGAGGATATGGTCCGGGCGGAAGCCGAGATTGACCTCGCGCATTTTTTCAAAACTCCGCAGCAGCAAACCGGAGGCGACGAGCAGTACCAGCGCGATAGCGATTTCGCCGACCACCAGCGCAGAGCGCAGCCGCGCGTGGCCGCCGCCGGCCGTGCCGCTTCGTCCACCTTCCTTGAGAGTCTCATTCACACTCGTCCGCAGGGCAGCAAAAGCCGGAGCCAGCCCGCAAACCAGGCCGGTGACCACGGCGAGGATGATCGCGAACGATATCACTTGCCAATCCAGGCCGATCTCGTTAACCCGGGGCAGCGTCTCGGGCAACCAGCTCACGCCCACCCGCAACCCGGTCGCGGCCAGGATCAGACCGAGCAGGCCTCCGCTCACACTCAGTACCAGGCTCTCCAGAATCGTCTGACGTAGCAGCACACCGGCGCGCGCTCCGAGCGCCAGGCGCACGGCGACTTCGCGGCGGCGGCGAATGGCGCGGACCAGCAGCAAGCCGGCAAGATTGGCGCAAACGATCAGCAGCACCACAACGATGGCCAGAAACAAAGTGCGCACCAGTGGCCGAGCTTGTTCCACCGTTTCCTCGTGCAGCGAGCGCACTACCGCGCGGATATGTAAACTCGCCATAAAGGGGGGATAGTTGCGCATCGTCTCCTGGGCCACGCGCTCGGCGTCGCTCTCCGCCTGCGCTGGCGTAATTCCCGGTTTCAGCCGTCCCACCATGCTGAAGCTCCAGTTGGCCTGCCCACCAGAGCTCGTTTCCGTCGGAGTGAAGCTCATCGGAACCCATAGTTCGCTACGGTTCAGGTGTCCTGGCACCAGCGGGAACTCGAAGTTGCGCGGCATCACGCCAATCACGACATAAGGCTTGCGGTCGAGCAGGAGCTTGCTTCCCAGCACGTGCGGATCGCCGTGCAGGCGGTTCTGCCAGAGCGAGTAACTGACCACCGCTACTTGTTCTTTTTGATCATCTTCCTGCTGGGTAAAGAACCGGCCCCTCAGAGGCCCGAGCTGCAAAGCCGGAAACACCCCGCCTGAAAGCCGCGCCGCATTCACCTGTGCCGGCTCGCCAATGCCAGAAAGTTCGTAGCTTGTTTGGGTATAGCCGCCAACACTCTCGAAGCTGTGCGTATCGCGCGTGTAGGCCTGGATGTCCGGAACCGTGACCCCGGCTTCACCGTTACCTCCCAAATCTGCACCTTGCAGAATGTCTGAAAGCTGCACTAGCGTCTCGGGATGCGGGAAAGGCAGCGGACGCAGCAGCACGCCTTCGACCACGGAGAAGATGGCTGTCGTAGCGCCGATTCCGAGCGCCAGCATCAACACGGCGGTGGCCGTGAAACCGGGTGATTTCAGTAAGTGGCGAACTGCGATCCTCAGGTCATCAAGAAGCATCGGCATCCTCCATTTACCGGATGGTTGGTAAAGTGAACTGTACTTAGCTGGCCCGAATACGGTTTGGGCTAAGTGATTGTTACCCCGAGGTTAACAGGACTAGATTTGGCAAGAAAGCCGAAGTTGCGGGGGTGAACGAAGCCTTTGGGGAGCAGGTGCAACTAGGAAGCGTCGCAGGAGCTCATCGAATGACAGGGTCATCAACTTGTAATGGTTGTTGTCGGCGGAGTCTGCCAACGAAACCAAAGGTCACAGAACGGGTTTTTTGGCAACCCCGGCCATCCGGACGGTCGCGCGAATGGAGCATTCTTTCGATCAGGCAATTGATAATCTGGGGCCCTTTTTCTCGGTCTCTAAGGCGTTCATAATGATGTGAATATACTCAAGACTTAGCAATATGCTAATTTTCCCTTGACACTTCGCAATCTGCTAAGTATAGTCGGAGCAGATTGAGGAGCGCTGTAGAGAGACTGGGTGCACGTCATCAGCAAGAGTGCGTGGCGAGACGCGGTTGCTACCGATCCTGCTCTAGAACCCTCAATCAGTGCGTGGCACAAAGTTGCTACGGACGCGGCGTGGAAGAGCATCGTTGACGTGAAAAAGGTTTATCCCCATGCTGACTTTGTCGATCCGCACACCGTATTCAACATTAAAGGCAATGCATATCGGTTGATCGTAAAGATTGAATACAAGTGGCAAATGATCTTTGTGAAGCATTTGCTCACTCACGAACAGTACGACCAGGGAGGTTGGAAATGAATGCCGTGGCCGCTATTGATTATGGAGCTTTGCTCTCCGAGATAAAACCCGAGGTAGTCCACGGCGAGGAACAAAACCAACTCTATATCCAGCACTTAGAGCAATTAACTAGCAAACCCGCGGTTTCTGCTGCAGAGGAAAAACTCATTGCGCTTCTGACTGTTTTGGTTGAGGAATATGAGAATAAGCACTATCCTGTTCCGACTGCAGGCCCCTTAGACATTCTTCGCCACTTAATGGAAGTACATGAGCTTCGGCAAAAAGATTTGGTGGATATTTTCGGAGCAGAGAGTACCGTATCGGATGTGCTAAACGGAAAGCGGGACATAACCAAAGAACAGGTCCGACGCTTAAGCAATCGCTTTCATGTCTCTCCAGCCGTCTTTTTTTAGGGCTGATTTTTTCTCTGGTGCCACCATCGTTTGTTGGCAGATTTTCGAGCCCCCTCCCGCTGAGCCAAGACATTTCCTCTGGCGTCATCGAGACCATACGGCGCTGCCCGCCGATCTTGCCTCCCTTGCGCTCCATAGCGGCCATTACGGGTGATATGTCTGAGGTTGACGGGGTGGCTTCGGTCCCCGTTGACCGCTTGACCATCTGAAACGCTGCTTGGTTCTCATCCTTGCTTCATCGCTTTGGCGTCAGACTAGAATCGCAAGCGGCCGGGCGGATTACAACCCTCTGAAAATTCAAAGAAGCCCACTACCCAGAGCCGCCATTCGTTGACTAGCGGATGCCGCGTCCTTAAGATAGGGCGACCCGAAAGCCACGTATCTCTTCTCATCTTAATTAATGATCGACCAAACCATCTCGCACTACCGCATCGTCGAGAAGCTCGGGGGCGGCGGCATGGGCGTTGTTTACAAGGCCGAAGACACCGACCTAGGCCGTTTTGTCGCCCTCAAGTTTCTGCCCGAGGACATGGCCCGCGACGCGCAGGCCCTCGAGCGTTTTCGCCGCGAGGCCCGCGCTGCCTCCGCCCTGAACCATCCCAATATCTGTACTATCCACGAGATCGGGGATTACGAGGGCAAGCGTTTCATTGCCATGGAACTGCTGGAAGGGCAGACCCTCAAGCATCTCATCGGCAGCCGCCCGTTGCCCGCGGAACAGCTATTCGAAATCGCGATCCAGGTGGCCGACGCACTCGATGCCGCCCACAACAAGGGCATCGTGCACCGCGATATCAAGCCGGCCAACATCTTCGTCACCAGCCGCGGCCACGCCAAAGTGCTGGACTTCGGTCTGGCCAAGGTCTCCACCGACCAGTCGTCAAAAGCCTCCGACCCCACTTCGACTCCTACCATGACGGGACAGCACCTGACCAGCCCGGGCGTAGCCATGGGAACAGTCTGTTACATGTCGCCGGAGCAAGCCCTGGGGAAGGAACTCGACGCACGCACCGACTTGTTCTCCTTCGGGGAAGTGATCTACGAAATGGCCACGGGCACGCTGCCCTTTCGCGGCGACACCTCAGCCGCCTTATTCGATGCCATTCTTCATAAAGAGCCTGTCGCGCCGCTGCGCCTCAATCCGGATCTGCCCGCGGGACTGGAACTGATTGTTGCCAAGGCCCTCGAGAAAGACCGCGAGCTGCGTTACCGTTCCGCCGCCGAGCTGCGCACCGACCTGAAACGCGTACGCCGCGACTCCGAATCAGGCAAGACGCAGACTGCCGTGGCGATTGAGGCCAATCCCGCCCCAATCGCCCGAGCCACCCATTGGCTGAAATGGATTGTCCCCGTCCTCGTCTTCGGCGTCGCCTTGCTCTATTTTTGGCTTCGCTCTCCTCTTCCGCCACCCCGCATACTGGGTTCGAAACAGCTCACCAACGACGGGCTGGTAAAGTTTGCGCTCGTGTCCGATGGCAACCGCATTTACTTCGACGAGACCCCCGCCTCCGCCACCACCATCGCCCAGGTCTCAGCCGCTGGGGGCGAAGTCGGATTGATTGATGCGCCCATCGCCGGTCCTGTAGTGGAGGATATATCGGCGGAAAAATCGGAACTGTTAGTGCACCAGTCGGGGCAATTCGGAGGGCCCTTTTACTCGTTGCCCCTTCCGGCCGGCGCACCTCGCAAACTGGGAAATGTTTCCGGGGGCGATGGGATCTGGACTCCGGACGGAAAGCTGCTGTTCGCCGACGGGAAAGACATCTACCTCGCGGACCATGATGGCGTCAATGCTCGCAAGATTGCCACCGCATCGGCTCTACCTGCCGCTTTCAGCTTTTCTCCCGATGGAACCCGCTTCCGGTTTACGGTCGTGAACCAGATCAACAATACCACCGCAATCTGGCAGGCCCGCGCCGACGGCACTGACATGCACGAGTTACTCCCGGGCTGGAACCGGCCGCCGGCTGAGTGCTGCGGCACGTGGACTTCCGACGGCAAGTACTACATTTTTCAGAGCACTCGCGAAGGGGCTAGTAACATCTGGATCATGCCCGACCGGACCGACTGGTGGAAGAAAGTTTCGCCTGAGCCGGTGCAGCTGACCACCGGGCCACTGCAGTTTGGCAGTCCTATCCCCAGCAAAGATGGCAAGAAGCTGTTTGTGATCGGCGTTCAACCCCGGGCCGAACTGGTGCGCTACGACTCGAAGGTGGCTGAAGTTGTTCCCTACCTCGGCGGCATTTCCGCCGCCGACCTGGAGTTTTCCCACGATGGCCAGTGGGTGACCTACGTCAGCATTCCCGATTACACCCTATGGCGCAGCAAAGCGGACGGCAGCGCTCGCTTTCAGCTTACTTACCCGCCCATACGCGCGGCCCTGGCCCACTGGTCTCCCGACGGCCAGCAGATTGCGTTTTCTGGGGCCATGCCGGGCAAGCCCTGGAAGGTCTACCTCATCTCCCGCGAAGGCGGCAGTCCGCAGGCGATCACTCCGGATGAGGTTCGGGAACTGGACCCTACCTGGTCGCCCGACGGCAGCACCCTGGCTTTTGGACGAGTTGACCCACTCCAATCGGACCAGACATTCATCGTCCTCCTCGACCTCAAGACCCGCAAGACCTCTCAACTGCCGGACTCCAAAGGGATTTTCGCTCCGCGCTGGTCGCCCGACGGCCGCTACATGCTGGCCATCTCCTACGGTAACGGGAAGCTCCTGCTCTACGACGTGAAGAACCAGAAATGGCAGGCGGTGGGCAGCGACTTGAATCGGTTCGGCTATATCTCGTGGTCCCAGGACAGCAAGTCCGTGTACTTTGACACGTTCGAGAGCGGCGCCGCGGGCTACTACCGCCTGCGGCTTAGCGACCTGAAGCTCGAAAAGGTAGTCGATCTGAAAGGACTACGGACCTATTCGGGACAATTCGGCCCGGGACCCTGGACCGGCCTGGCGCCGGGCGACGTCCCGCTATTTCCCCGCGACATTAGCGTGCAGGAGATTTACGCCCTCGATCTGCAGTTGCCATAGCGCTCTCCCCACTCCGTCTCCTGTCTTTCGTTGACTTGCCGCGCGGCCTGCCCGCCCGACATAACGATCCTCCATGATTAGCGAAACACTCTCACCTTGTCGCATCGTCGAAAAGCTCGGGGGCGGCATGGGCTTCGTTTACCAGGCCGAAGACACCGACAGTTCCAAAAGAGAATCGAGAGGCCCATTCCCGCCCCTTCTGCGGATGGTGTGTTGATCTGTTGCCGACGACCGTAGGTCAATCCGCCGTTCAATTTCGAACAGTCGTGCCCGGAATCGGACACTCAAATTCCCCCTCCCGCCTTGCCCAACCAATATCTTCCAGTGTTTGCAGTGGCTTGCCTTAGGATGGGCAGGCCGTAAACATGCTCTCTGCCAACCGGGGATCTCGACGCTGCGGCTCAGGCGCAGGACCTTTGAACAAAGGCAGTCCTGACTGCCCGACCCGCAGCCGAACGGAGAGGCAAATGTCAAACCTACTGCAGGACTGCAAGTACGGATTGCGCGTGCTGCGCAAGAGTCCCGGCTATGCGGGGATTGCTATTCTGACGCTTGCGCTGGGTATCGGCGCCAACACCACGATTTTCAGTTGGATCAATTCGACATTGCTGAATCCAGTCCCCGGACTTTCCCGGGCGAGCGAGGTCGTGTCGCTCACGCTGAGCAAGCCCGGCGACAATCCCTTCCCGTTTACCTATCCCGATCTCGAAGCGATGCGCGACGGGCAGCAGAGCTTTACAGGAATCGCGGCGTGCAGCTTCGTGCAGATGAGCCTGAAGGCCAAAAGCAGACCGGAGCGGATCTGGGGCATGGTAGCGTCCGCGAATTATTTCGATGTCCTGGGCGTGCGGCCGATCGTGGGGCGCGGCTTTCTGCCTGAGGAAGACACGAAGCCGGGAGGCGCGCCCGTGGCGGTGATCAGCTACCGCCTGTGGCAAACGCATTTCGGCGCGAATCCCAACATCGTGGGCCAGACAATTGAAATCAACCAACACCCATACACCATTGTGGGAGTGACGCCGGCTGTGTTTCAGGGGAGCCAGACGGGGGTACGGACCGAGATTTGGGTTCCCATCATGATGGAGGCCCAGTTCAACGAGCTCGGCGACCTGCTTCATGACCATCATCAGTTCTGGTTACTTGGGTTCGGACGGTTGAAGCCTGGCGTCGGGCTGGAGCAGGCACAGCAGGAAATGACCCTGCGATTAAAGCCCGAAGCAAGGGCTTATCCCGAGGAACATAAAGGGCACGACCATGTGACGGTATATCCGCTCTGGCGAAACCCCTTTGGCTTGAATCAGTTCCTCGCGACACTACTTCCAGCGTTAATGTGCATCGCAGGCCTGGTGCTGTTGCTGGCATGCGTGAACGTGGCCAATCTGATGCTGGTTCGGTCGGTCGGGCGCCGGCGCGAAATCGCCATTCGGATGGCGCTCGGTGTAAGCCGATGGCGGCTTGTGCGGCAACTGTTGGTCGAAAGCCTGATACTGTCGCTAACCGGAGGTGCAGTTGCGCTGTTGATCACCTTGTGGACTCAGGGAACGCTCATGACATTCATGCCGGTGACGGAAGACATTCCCCTTTCACTCACCATTGCGGCGGACCGCAGCGTGCTGCTGGCGACGCTGGTCGTTTCGGTGCTCACAGCCATGATCTTCGGAATCTTGCCTGCGTTAAGGTCCTCGGGCTTAGCGCCGGCTGGGGTTTTGAAAGAGGAGACTGGGAGCGCGTCGGGTACGCTCAGGAAGGCGCGCCTCGCGAGCGGCTTGGTGGTGGCGCAAATTGGACTGTCGCTGCTCCTGCTCATCTGCGCGGGCTTGTTCATTCGCAGTTTCCGGAGCGCACAACAAATCAATCCGGGATTCAATCCCCGCAATGTGCTGATCGCTTCCTACGATCTGTTTACCACCGGATATTCGAATGTGAGCGGAGCGGAATTCGATCGCCAGCTTGTCGCCAAGCTGGAAACCCTGCCAGGTGTGCAATCGGTGGCCTTGTCGAACCGGGTACCGCTCGGCTTTGGCGGAGGCTCGACCAGCGTCAAGCCCGAAGGGTACATTTCGCCAGCGAATGAGTCGATGGAGACGCAGGCGGCGATCGTCACTCCCAATTTTTTTCAGACCATGCAGATTCCGTTGGTGAAGGGGCGCGACTTCACCCTGCAGGACAACCAGGGTTCACAGCGCGCAGTGATCGTCAGCGAAGCGTTTGCGAATCGCTACTGGCCCCAACAAGAACCTTTGGGTAAACAGCTCAACTCGGACCTTACGCACGAATGGTTCAAGGTCGTCGGGGTGGCGCGCGACACCAAAGTGACCGGCTTGAATGAAAAGCCAACGCCGTTCGTTTATCTGCCGTTGTATCAGGTTTACCGCGCCAACATGATTATCAATGTGCGGGTGGCGGGAGATCCATTGACGTTCGCTAAGACCCTCGAGAAAACCGCCCATGAACTGAATCCCGAGCTGGTCGTGTATGACGTCACCACGCTCGAATTGCGCGCACAGTTTGCTAGCTTCGGCCAGCGCGTGGCCGGGACCTTTGTCGGCGCATTCGGGCTGCTCGCCCTGGCTCTGGCCGCGGTCGGAATATACGGCGTCACCTCCTACACCACTCGACAGCGCACCCATGAAATCGGCATCCGCGTGACGTTAGGGGCAACCAAACAGGATGTGCTGCGCTTGGTGCTCGGTCATGGATTGAGGTTGACGCTGGCCGGCGTTGGTCTGGGACTGATACTGTCGTTGGTCTTGACGCGCTTCCTCAGTGGTTTGCTCCTCGGCGTAACCAGCACCGATGCGCTGACCTTTTCCAGCGTAGCAATCTTGCTCTGCGCCGTGGCCTTGTTTGCCTGCTTCCTACCCGCGCGCCGGGCGACGCGGGTGGACCCGATGGTGGCGTTGCGCTGCGAATGAAAGCTGTGGAGACTCAACTCGCTAGAAACGCACCGCGTGGACACTGCCGATCCGCATGGTTGTCGATAACCGGACCTATCGGAGACTGAGCCCGGAAACCTCGGTATACAACGCAGCCCTTTGTCCAGTGAATGTTTGGTCGACTACTCGTCGAAGTGATCTCGCAATAGCTGCTTAGCTACGCTTCATGGGATTGCGGTCGGGTTGCGGGCAGCTCTTCCATAATCCCAGTAAGGTAAGGGTAGCCGACAATCCAGGAGCCATTGGCTCGAATGCAGCGGCTGGCTGAGCGAAGGTCGGAGGGGCCCGGCCGGTCTCCTTGACCGCACCCACTCCGCCGGATACCATCAACCGTCCAGTATGAACCCGGATTCCCTCATCGGCCAGTCTCTCTTGCATTACAAGATTCTCCGCAAACTTGGCTCAGGTGGCATGGGTGTGGTGTACGAAGCCCAGGACTCCCAGCTCGGCCGCCGCGTGGCCCTGAAGTTTCTTCCTCCTGATATGGCCCAGGACAGCCAGTTGCTTGAGCGCTTCCAGCGCGAGGCGCGCGCCGCTTCCTCCCTCAATCACCCGAACATCTGCACCATCCACGCGATTGAGCAGCACGAACGCCGGCACTTCATCGTCATGGAGCTGCTACAGGGAGAGACCCTAGCGCAGAAGATGAGCCGGCAGCCTATGGAAATGGACAAGCTGCTGCCCTTGGCCATCCAGATTGCCGACGCCCTCGAATCGGCCCACGCCAAGGGGATCGTACACCGGGACATTAAGCCGGCGAATCTCTTTCTTACCGAGCGCGGACCGGTGAAGATTCTGGACTTCGGCCTGGCGAAGATTAGCCATGGCGAGATCGCGCAGGGAGCTTCGGTCGAGCAGGGGGAGACCCAGGTCTTCAATGACCTCACTTCACCAGGTTCGGCCGTGGGTACGGTCTCCTACATGTCGCCGGAGCAGGCTCGCGGGCAGCTTGTGGACGCCCGCACGGACATCTTTTCCACCGGCACGGTGCTCTACCGGATGGCCACCGGAACGCTCCCCTTTCAGGGAGACACGTCGGCCGTCATCTTCGACGCCATCCTGAACCGCGACCCGAGGCCGGCTGCCGAGCTGAATGCCATGCTGCCCGCCGATTTTGTGCGTATCGTGGAGAAGACCCTTGAGAAGGACCGAAATCTGCGCTGCCAGACGGCCACCGAGCTGAAAACGGACCTCAGCCGCCTCAAGCGTGACCTCGAATCCGGCACACGGCGCGCTAGGGAGAAGACCGATTCGGATCTCGGCTTCCAGAAGCAAACGGGAAAATCCGTGGCCGTTCTCTATTTTGAAAACTTAAGCGGCGCGAAGGAAGACGAATACCTGCGCGACGGCATCACCGAGGATGTAATCACGGAGCTTTGCAAGATTCGGGGACTGAACATCTTTTCGCGCCCTACCGTTCTTGCTTTCCGGGACAAGCCGGTGACCCCGGCGCAGGTCGGCCAGCAGCTTGGTGCGGCCTATGTCCTCACCGGCACTTTGCGCCGCGCCGGCGCTCGCCTTCGAATCAACGTCCAACTCGTTGACACGCGCACCGATTTTCCACTCTGGTCGGAGCGTTTCGACCGTGAGATGAAGGACGTTTTCGAAGTTCAGGACGAAATGGCCCGCAAGATCGCCGAGGCCCTGCGCGTGACGCTCTCCCCGGAGGAACTCGAGGCCTTGGCCGTCAAGCCCACGGAAAACCTGCAGGCCTACGACCTCTACCTACGCGGCAAGCGCTACGCGCGGCGCCAGACCCGACAGGACCTCGAGTTCGCCCTGCAGATGTTCGAAAACGCGGTGGCCATTGACTCCAACTTCGCCCTTGCCTACGCCGCCAGCGCCAATGCCTGCGCGATGTTCTACTGCAACTACAGCCGCGACCAGGTGTGGGTCGAACGCGCGCGGGAAGCCTCCGGCAAGGCCGTGGCTCTGCGCTGGGACCTGCCCGAAGTGCAGGTCAGCCAGGCTTGGGTACTCTATGCCGCCGAACTGCATGACGAAGCCGTGCGCATGGTCAAAAAGGCCATCGAACGCAAGCGCGACTGCGAAGGCTCCTATTACCTCCTCTGCCGCGCCCTGTTCGCCGCCGGACGCTACCAGGAGACTGTGGACGTTGCGGAAGCCGCCATTGAAGCAAGCGGTGAGGACTACAACGTTTATGTGCCCATCGTGAACTGTCTCCGCGCCATGGGCAAAGAAGAAGCCCAGCGCAACATGCGCCAGCGAAGGATAGCGGCCCTCGAGAATCACTTGAAGCAAGTGCCCGAAGACGCGCGGGCGCGCATCCTGCTAGGCGGCGACTACGCTTATTTGGGAAGGCCGGACGACGCCATGCGCGAACTCAACCTGGCAGTTACCTTGCGCGCCAACGAGGCCTCGATTCTTTACAACGCGGCTTGTCTGTACTGCAGCCTGAAAAGAAAGCCGGAAGCCATGGATGCCCTGCGTAAAGCCTGGGAAGCAGGGTTCAGGGACTCGGTGTGGGCTCGCCGCGACCCGGACCTCGTCACTCTTCATGACGACCCGGAGTTTGATCGCCTATACCCGGAGAGGCCCGCGTCATCGCCTGTGTGAGATGCTTCTCCTGACTTATTCTTTCTGCACTACTTTCCCGCGATTTCTCCCCGAAAGCGCTACTCGAAAATCGACGTTCAGTTGTTCTTGACGAAGGGATGGTCGAACGTCTACCATCGTTGCCATCGGAGGTAGACTGTCTTCCATGGCGAAGCCAACCCAGCAGCGCGCCGGTCTTCTTCAAGGCACGTTAGACATGCTCATCCTGCGGACACTTCTCTACGGGCCTTCTCATGGCCACCAGATCGGCAAGCACATTCAGCGAACCACGAATGACGTTCTGCAGATGCAGCACGGGTCGCTCTATCCCGCCTTGCATCGTCTGGAGAAGCGGGGATGGGTTGTCTCCAAATGGGAGACGGCTCCGGATCGCAATCGGGAATTCAAGTATTACCGACTTACGGATAAGGGCAGAAAACAACTTGTGGTCGAAGAATCGCAATGGAAGCAGATGGCCGAAGCTGTGGCACGCATAATGTGGCCCGCCGCTAAGGAGAGCTGAGATGAGGTGGTGGCAGATCAGGAAACGGGATCAGGACGTAGAGCGGGAACTACAATCGGACCTTGAACTGGAAGAAGAAGAGCAGCGGGAACACGGCGTGTCTCCAGAAGAGGCCCGCCACGCCGCCCTGCGTGCTTTCGGTAATCCCACTCTTATAGGCGAGCAAACTCGCGCTGTCTGGAGCTGGAACGGGTTGGATAATCTCCTTCGCGATCTGAGGATCAGCGTCCGGACACTGTTGCGGTCGCCTGGGTTTTCCATGCTTGCCGTGCTCGTAATGGCGTTATGCATCGGCGCTACGACATCGTTATTCACCGTGGTGCGTTCGGTCCTGCTTAGGCCGCTTCCTTTCCGCGATCCGGATCGGCTGGTGATGATCTATGAGCATTTCCGCGACCCCAGCATGAATGCGCAGCAGTTCAACTACAACCCAGTTGCGCCGGCAGACTACTACGATTGGCGCACGCAGACGCACGGCTTTGAAGATATGGCCGCTTGGCGCTACTGGCAATTTACCCTGACGGGGGAACGCGGAAATTTGCCGGAACTGGTGAGCGCACGCGGCGGTAGCTGGAACCTGTTTCCGCTGTTGGGGGTGTCTGCGGCCATCGGACGCACGTTTACCGAGAGTGAAGATCGCTCGGACGGAAACGCCGTAATGCTTGCCTGGAGCCTCTTCGAACGACGGTTCGGCGGCGATCCGTCGATCATTGGCAGGCAGATCCATCTCGACGGGAAGCCATACACGGTGGTCGGTGTGCTTCCGAAATGGTTCACCTATCCCGATGCGAAGGTACAAGTGTGGGTTCCATACGCGTCAGGCTTGCCACCGGCGTTTCTGCAGCATCATGACTATCACTTCAGCCGTGTTGTGGCCCGCTTAAGGCCGGACGTCAGCCTGGCAAATGCCCTCAGCCAGATAGAGGCGGTGCAGTATCAACTGCACTTGGAGAACCTGCATGCGCCGGTGGCTGAGGACGTGGCGCCGAAAACGCTCTCGGACGACCTCGGGCAACAGGTGAAGAAGCCATTGATCATCCTGCTGTGTGCTGTGGCCTGCATGCTGCTGATCGGCTGTCTGAACGTGGCTAACCTGATGGTGGCGAGGTCCGCGGCGCGGCAGAAGGAGATTGCCATACGCAGCGCGCTGGGGGCTCGGAGGATGACGCTGATTCGTGTGCAGCTAGTGGAGAGCTTGTTAGTCTCGATTGCTGGGGGCCTGACCGGAGCGCTATCGTCGTTCGCGGCAACCAAATGGCTGGTCAGCCGGTGGAGGGACCTTCCCAGCGCGCAGGATATCCGCGCCGACGGTGTTGTGCTGGCGTTCGCCTGCGCGCTTGTCTTGGCAACGGCCTTGCTGGCGGGTCTGCTGCCCGCGATCTCAACGACAGGAAAGGGGATGATCTCGGCACTGCAGGCGTCTTGGCGGAGCGGGGCAGGCAGTCAATCGCGCACGGCATTGCGCAAGACGCTGCTTACTGTGGAGATTGCCGCGACCGTGGTTCTGCTAATCGCCGCCGGTCTTCTGCTCAAGAGCTTCTGGCGGCTGCGGACCACGGATGTGGGCTGCGCGACCGGCAACGTTCTGACGATGGGCTACAGCCTTCCTGCACAGAAATACGATAGTCCCGAGAAGGTGAACGCATTCAACGAAACGCTGCTGGAGCGGGTGCGCGCCTTGCCAGGTGTACGCTCCGCGGCGTTGGGGTCGATCGTCCCCGCAGCAGGATACGGGGGCGACGATACGTTCACGATTCCCGAGCATCCACCGATCGCACCCGGCACGGCGATGCCCGACGCGCTGACCCGGTGGGCCGACCCGGGATACTTCAGCGCCTTGCAGATACCCCTTCTGAGTGGGCGTTTCTTTGCGAGCGACGATCGCGCTGGCTCGCCGAAGACGACCGTCATCAGCCGCCAGTTGGCGAAGCAGTATTTCCCCGGTGAAGAGCCGCTGGGTAAGCATCTGCACGTGGCTGCGGAGGAAAACGGCGATTACCAGGTCGTTGGGGTTGTCGCCGACACAACGTATCAGGTGGGTGAGCCGGCCAAGGCGACCATGTACTTCCCCGTGCTCAATGGGGGGAACTACATGGGATTGAGTCTTGCGGTGCGCACGGTGTCCGATCCGCTGGCAATTTCCATCCCGATCCAGAAACAGATTGCGGAACTCGATCCGGAATTGCCGGTCTTCGATGTACTCACCATACAGCAGATCATCGAACGGTCATTAGGCAACGCCAGCCTGAGTGCCAGCCTCGTGCTGGGCTTCGCTGTGCTGTCCTTGATATTGGCGTCAGTAGGGTTGTACGGAGTCCTTTCTTACCTCACGACGCAGCGTACTGGAGAGATCGGCGTTCGCATGGCGCTTGGTGCACAACGCGAGGAGGTTCTGCGCCTGGTGCTCGGCGACGGCCTGCGTCCAGCGTTCTATGGACTGACGCTTGGCCTCGCCGCCAGCATCGGGGCGGTACGCCTAATCCAGTCGATGCTCTATGGAACCCGGCCGCTCGACCCGGCGATCTTCGTGGCTGTGGCTGCATCCCTGCTGGTGGTGGCGGCGCTGGCTTGCCTGGTTCCGGCCTGGAGGGCATCGCGGATCGATCCCATGCAGGCATTGCGAATGGAGTGAGGCAGCATTCGCGAAATCACTCCTCGAATCTAGGTTGAAGCCAAACCGCCATGTCGCTCATTGAGGGGGTTTTGAGCGCTATGTGATAACAAGAGGTGACAAGTCGCGGTTGCCAACTGGCTCTCCCTAACAGGTCGCAGATTCTTGACTCGACTTTTCCGCGATGACTATCGCTTCAGCGGTGCAGTCCTGCGCTATACTTACGGGCACTTCAGTCTTGAGTTGGGACGGCCTGTGCCCGACGATGCGACCATCTCGAATGCGCAACCCCTAAATCCCGACGCAACCTTCGCGTCGGCGGGGCCGCAGCTCGCCGCAATTGCCGCACCCAGGTTGCCTTCCACCATCGGCCACTACCGCATTATTCGCCTGCTCGGCGAGGGCGGAATGGGTGCCGTCTACGAGGCTGAGCAGGACCAGCCCCGCCGCAAGGTCGCGCTCAAGGTCATCAAGTCCGCCTGGGCTGATCGCGAATTGCTGCGCCGGTTCGAGCTGGAGTCGCAGACTCTCGGCCGTCTCCACCATCCTGGCATCGCTCAAATCTATGAGGCCGGCACCGCCGAAACCGGGTTCGGCTCCCAACCCTTCTTTGCCATGGAGATTATCCACGGCAAGCCTCTGATCGAATACGCAGAAGCGAAGCATCTGAACACTCGCCAGCGGCTTGCCTTGATGATCCAGATTTGCGAAGCGGTTGAGCATGCCCATCAGCGCGGCATCATCCACCGCGACCTGAAACCGGGAAACATTCTGGTGGAAGAGAGCGGCCAGCCCAAGATTCTCGATTTCGGTCTGGCCCGCGTGACCGACGGCGATATGCAAGCCACGCGTCAAACCGACATGGGACAACTGCTGGGCACGCTAGCCTACATGAGCCCCGAGCAGGTCACCGCCGACCCTCTCGCGGTTGACACGCGCAGCGATGTCTACGCGTTGGGCGTCATTCTCTACGAACTCCTCGCCGGCAAACTACCCTACGAGGTGTCGGGGCACGTGTATGAGGTGGTGAAGACGATTCAGCAGGTCGACCCCAAACCGCTAAGTTCGGCTAACCGCGAGTATCGCGGTGACATCGAGACCATCGTCGCCAAGGCTCTCGAAAAAGATAAAACCCGGCGTTACGGAGCGGCCGCGGAGTTCGCCGCCGACATCCAGTGCGTTCTGGAAGACCGGCCCATTGCGGCCAGGCCGGCCAGCACCGGCTATCAACTGCGGAAGTTTGCGCGGCGTAACAAGGTGCTGGTAACCGGAACCCTAGCGGTTTTTCTGACGCTCATCGTCGGCGTTGTGGTCAGTACGTGGCAGGCAGTTCGGGCCCGCCGAGCGGAGGTGCGTGCGCAAGCCGAAACTTCAACCGCCCAAGCTGTAGTTGATTTTTTGCAGAACGATCTGCTGGCGCAGGCCAGCGCCAACAAACAAGCGGGCCCAAAGACAAAACCGGATCCAGACCTGAAGGTGCGGACTGCGCTGGACCGTGCGGCCGAGCGCGTCGGAGATAGATTCGAAAAGCAACCGGAGGTGGAAGCAGCTATTCGTTTTACCATCGGACAGACGTATACAGACCTCGGCCTGTACCCAGGAGCGCGCAAGCAGTTGGAGCAGGCACTGGATTTGCGCCGCAAGGTGCTGGGGGTTGAAAACCCGCAGACCCTCAGAACCGCAGCCAAACTGGGACAGGTTACCGATTTTCTTGGGAAGTACGCTGAGGCCGAGGCGCTCCTCAGCCAGACCCTTCAGATGGAGCGCCGTGTGTTGGGTCCCGAGCATCCCGACACGCTGGCCTGCATGGCGAATCTGTGCCGCGTGTTCTCAGACCAGGGGAAGTATGCGCAGGCCGAGGCGCTCTATAAAGACACGATCCAGCTCGAGCGACGGGTGCTTGGCGCTGAGTATCACGACACCCTCGTCGACATGGCAAATCTCGGCTGGGTCTACCTGAACCAGGGGAAAAATGCGCAGGCTGAGGAGCTCTTTCGTCAGACTTTAGAGATCCAGAGCCGGTTGCTGGGTCCCGAACATCCCAATACGCTGTCAGCCATGGTGAGTCTGGGCTGGGCCTACAGTGTTCAGAACAAGTACGCGCAGGCCGAGGTGCTGCAAAATCAGGCCCTTGAACTCGAGCGCCGCGTGCTGGGCCCAGAGCATCCCGACACCTTGGGCACTATGAACAATTTGGCAAGGACCTACGCCAACCAAGGGAAATACGCTCAGGCCGAGCCGCTCCTCGGCCAAACCCTGGAGATGGAGCGCCGTGTACTGGGTCCCGAGCATCCCACCACGCTGATCAGCATGGAGAATCTGAGCCGAGTTTATTTAGATCAGGGAAAACACGCACAGGCCGAAGCTCTATACCGCCAGACACTGGAGATCCGACGCAGAGTGTTGGGGCCCAGCCATCCCATCACGCTGAACAACCTCATGAATTTAGCCTGGCTCGACATGGTGCAGGGGAAATACGCTGAGGCCGAGGCGCGATACAGCCAGGGTCTCGAAATCAAGCGCCGTGTCGCGGGACCGGAGGATTCGGACACCTTGGTTTTTATGGAAGGTCTGGCCGAGACCTACAAGTGGGAAGGTAAGTACGTGCAGGCTGAGGCGCTGTACAAGCAGGCCCTGGAGATTCGGCGCCACGCCGGGGGGCCGGACGATCCCGACACGCTTTCCACTATGTCCTCTTTGGCCGATGTTTATAAATCGGAGCGCAGATACTCTGAAGCTGAGACTCTGGTAAGCCATGTCCTGGAGATCCGGCGCCGCACACTTGGCCCGGATCATTCCGACACTCTGGCTGCCGGCGGGCAATTGGCATCGATCCTGGGCTATGAAAAACAACGTGCCAAGGCGGATGCTCTTCTGCAGGAAATGCTTCCAAGGGCGAGTCAGTCCCGAGAGCAGAGCGCACTATCAAACGCCTGGTATAACTTTGCCGATGCGGCTGCGGTTGCGGGTAAAACTGAAGCTGCCATCGACTATCTGCAGAAGGCGCAAGATCTCGGTCCGCAGCCCGCGACAATCATGGCCACCGATGAAGATCTGAAGTCCCTGCGCGAAGATCCCCGCTTCATAGCTCTCATTGCTAAGGCTAAACGGCTCGCCGCCCTCCCGCAAGC
This sequence comes from uncultured Acidobacteriaceae bacterium, assembly GCA_963770245.1. Taxonomy (GTDB): domain Bacteria; phylum Acidobacteriota; class Terriglobia; order Terriglobales; family Acidobacteriaceae; genus PALSA-270. Next base: position 35,830 of record CAVYOX010000003.1, read on the forward strand.
GAGCAAATAGTTGCGGGTAGCGCGGATCTTCTAACCTCACGGAAGTTGTACTCGATTCTCTCAATTGGCATTAAATCGCCATAAGCGGCCAATCGTTCCCATTTTGAGAGTGTGTAAAATACTGTGCTTTTGCAGGGCCGATCGGACTCTATCTTCACCAACCTGGCGGTCCACAGGTGAACGAGAATGCAAGGTCTCGTTTGGGGCCTTCTGCAATGCACGATGGATTCCAAGCATCCAGAGCCTGCCGGGGCCGAACTCATCGACTACATGACCCTTCGCGCCGCAGCGGTTGCCAATCACTCCAATCAGGACTCGCTTAAACTCCCGTCTGAAGAAAAGGAATCCAGCTGAAAAATAATAGTGCGTCTCTCTCACGCGCGCTACGTCGAGCTATTCCAATACTACGCGGTGAAAAAGTTTGCCCGGTTATCTCCGCCGAGTCACTCACCGAACACTGCAGGCGGAAATTTTGGACTTCGCAGTTCTGGGGGGGTGACGGGGAACCCTGACCTAACCCGGTAAGAGTAAGGTTTGCCGACCATCCGTCCAGAATTGTGATGTTCGCTTGACGCGATCATTTGTCTTATACTCCGCCCATGCAAATCATTCCGGTCGTTTCCCGCCTATTCATCCTTGCCCTGGCCGCTACCGGTAGCCTGGTTGCCCCGGCCAATCCCGACTGGACCGAACCGTTCCCCCCATTTCACATTGCAGGGAACTTGTACTACGTCGGGAGTAAGGGGCTGGCGAACTATCTGATCACAACACCGCAAGGAAACATCCTTATCAACAGCGACATGGAAGCCAATGTGCCAATGATTGAGGCCAGTATCGAGAAACTCGGGTTCAAGTTCAAGGACACAAAGATTTTGCTCATCAGCCACGCGCACTGGGATCACGACGCCGGGAGCGCGATGATCAAGGAGAGGACTGGCGCAACGTACATGGTGATGGATGCGGACGTGTCCGTGGTCGAATCCGGAGGCAAGACTGATTTTGCCTACGGCAACACCGCTGTCTATCGACCCGCAAAGGTGGACCGCGTATTGCACGATGGCGACGAGGTGAAACTTGGTGGCACGGTGCTCGTCGCGCACCTCACTCCAGGACACACCAAGGGCTGCACTACCTGGACGATGGCGGTGACAGACCGGGGTAAGATCTACGACGTGGTGATCGTTGGCAGCCCCAATGTGAACCCCGGCTACAAACTCGTCGACAACGCGGCTTACCCTCAGATCGCTGAAGACTACGAGCGCATGTGGCGCGTTTTGAAATCGTTGCCATGCGATATTTTCCTCGGTGCCCATGGCAGCTACTTCGGACTCGAAGAAAAATACCCGCTTAGGAATGAGGGCAGTGCGAACCCGTTCGTCGATCCTGGAGGCTACAAACAATACATTGCCCAGAAGGAAGAGGATTTCCGCACCGAATTGGCAAGGCAGAAACTCGCCGCCCATTGAAAGGCGGTACGAGAGAGAAAATCGGACTCGCCTCCGATTGACCAGGAAGGACGATCGAGGAATAATGACGACATACTCGGAAACTATCCATTCACTTTCGGACCGCCGCCAATCCACTCGGCATCGCCCGACCCACTGCCGCACTAGGAAAATCCGATTTGCCGCACACACGATTTGGCCGTTGCGCCAGGCAACTTATGGGATGAGGACCGTTCTCCGACCTGGCTGTTCCCGTTGCCAAGCATTCTCTACTTCCTCTAGCGGTACGCGCTCGGTGTCGATGCGCAGTGCACCGCAAGCAACATTCGACATCAGCTGCCGAACGGCTTCGATCCATGTCTCGGGTGACGCTGCGGCGGTGCCAGATCCGGCTCCAAGAATCTCCAATCGCGAGCTTCGCAGCACCGCGGCGGGTAGCGAAATAGTAGGCCCCGCGCTGTCGCCGACCTCGACCAGCCGGACTCGGGATGAAGCTGGCTTCAAGTCTTTTCGTGCCATGGCGGCAAGAAGGGCTTCGGTGGTAGGACCCCAAAGGTAGTCGAGAATGACGTCGAAGCCGGCATCACCCGCTTCGCGAACGAACGCCTCGCTGAGATCTTGGCCAGGCTTCCCGAGGGGGATGGTCGTGTCGGCTCCGAGCTCGTGAAGAGTATTCAGTACTTGTTCGTTCCGTCCGGCCGCAATCACCCGCCGAGCGCCGAGAAGCTTGGCCATTTGAATAGCGAGCTTGCCCGTGACTCCGGTTGCACCGAGGATGAGAACAGTCTCCCCCGGAGCAAGCTGGGCACGCCAGACCAGCGCACCCCAGGCAGACAGGCCGGGGTTTACCACGGCTGCGGCGATTTCATCGTTAACCTTGTCGGGAATCGGAAAACAGCGCGCCCGCGTCACGACGGTGCGCTCCGCCATACTGCCGTACGGCGGCCGAGGGCCGCCGAAAAACACCCGCGTATCGTCGTCCAGGCGCCCGACTCCGTCCACGCCGCACACAACGGGCAGTTTGCGGTACGCTGCGTAGTGCGAGCCGCTAGCCATTTGCCGATCGATCGGTTTGAGCGCCGCCGCCCGAACGTGGACGACCACCTCGTTTTCTTCCGCAACCGGTTCGGGAAACTGCTCGAAGTGTGGGGGTTGATTGATGGTATTAAGCACAGCCGCGTTCATGGTCGCGTCCTTTCCCAATGCCTGAATTTATTTTCGAAACGTGTCGTTGCTCGTTTTCCTTGGTTCCATTTCCTTGCTTCCCTTTCTTGCCTTTCCCTCATCTGCCCCGTACTCTAGCTACATTCGGCTTGGCCTGCTAACGAGAAAGTGGCGATTTTTGTCGGGAAAGGGTCAGTCCCGTAAAATTCATGTTCACCGTCCCCAAGAATGTGGAGGAACTGCGCCGCCTCGCCGAGAGCGACGCACCAGTACTCGCATTTGCCTTCAAGAGGCGTGGGGCTGAGGATTGGGCACCCGAGCACAGTCACGCCCGCGGGCAGTTCTTCGCACTGACTCGGGGACTGCTGATTGTGGAAGCGGGCAGTGAACGGTGGATGTTTCCCTCCCAGCGTTGTGCCTGGATTCCCCCTGATTGCATGCACAAGGCTCGCTCCGTGGGAGGAGCGGCGGGCGCTATGGTTTACCTGTCGGCAAAGATGTGCCGCGGACTGCCCGGCAAGCCGTGTCTGTTTAGCTCATCAGGGTTATTGTTTGCGATCGTTCAGCGGGTTCTCGCGTGGAATCCCGGGGAGCCCCTCAACCCAGAACGGAAGCGCCTACTCACGGTTCTTCATGACGAGATTGCGCAGCCTGAACAACAACCTTTGCGTTTGCCCCTGCCGAGAGACCACAGGCTGGCCAGAGTTGCTCATGCTCTGCTCGATGATGTGAGCGACGACCGCGGGTTGGACGACTGGGCGCATTTTGTTGGTATGTCCCGCCGTACCTTCATGCGTGCCTTTTCCGCTGAGACGGGTATGTCGTTTGGCCGTTGGCGGCAGCAGGCACGGCTGTGCGCTGCGGTCGAAATACTGATTCAGGGTAAATCTGTAACGGAAGCGGCAGTTTCGGTGGGTTACGACAGCGTGAGCGCCTTTATCCAAATGTTCCAGAAGATGCTCGGAACCACGCCACAGATGTACTTTCGAAGTAAGCAAGAACCAGTGCTCAAGTAGTATTTGGGAATCCTGACTCGACAACCCAGTGGCTGTCCCGTTGGCGTTTCCTCCGCGGTAACGGGCGCCCGGGAAGCTACAAGTCACCCCTGCGTTGTAAGTTGCGCAAAGTCAGCACCACGGCAAGCGCGCCCAGGGCGATAAACACGCCGGCGCAGGTGATCCATGCCGGGTATAGCTGCCTGGGAGGAGCGAACGACGCAGTCAGGAAGAAAAACGGGTTTACATACATCGGCAGGCGGATGTTCAGTGGGATATCGTACCAACTACCGGTTGCATTTGCTTGCTGCGCAGGCTCGTGAATCTGCAGGCGTATGAAGAAGATGATGGCCGTCACCACGCTGATTGCAACCACGGTGGAATAGGTCACGGCGGTGGCATGGATGCTCCGCTGGAAGGCCGAGGACCAATAAAGACCGATCGCGCTCATGCAGGCCAGGATAATTACGGTTGTCAACGTGGCGCTGAAGACTTCCCAGGGGCCGATGCCGCCAAACGCGAAGGCCAAGCTCAGCACCGGTAGGCTGGTGACGAGTAATAGCAGGACGAACAACAGTGAAGAGACAAACTTGCCCCACCAGATCTGCCGAGAACTTAGCAACGAAGTAAGCAGACCCGCGAGGGTTCGTTGCTCCTTCTCAATGCTGATGGAGCCGGCGCTGAAGATGGGCGCGAGCAGCAGCAAGAGTGCGAGTTGTGAATACGCGATGGTCAGAAACAGAGCCACGCCCACCGTTGATCCCTGAATGCCGGGCCCGGGGCGCCCGGTTGTTGTCACGAAGTAGGCGAAGGTTACGATCGCGCCGAGAACGACTAAGTATAGGGAGGGCAACAGCCAACCACGTCGTTCACGCATGCGTTGCCGCAGTTCTTTTCGGATCATCGGGTTCATGGACGCCTCTTCTGGAAAGCCAGCCGATACCGTTCCTCTAGACCGAGCGCGCGGTGATCGAAGCGGAGGACGTTCACGCCGGCCACGACTAGGGTCCGCAGGAGGGCCGCAACCTGCTCGTCTGCGCCAGCGATCTCCACAACCAGACGGCCGGCGCTCGATTCGAGGATGCGCGTGCCGGCAAGGGACTTCACACTGTTCACCGCGGGACCGGCGTCGCCGAGCAGTTCAATCTCGTAGATCCGCAGCGGAGCTTGCGGCGCTCGCAGTTGGATCACGGAATGTCCCTCGACATCGGCGGCATTGCGTCCCGCGCCAATCAGGGCGATCTGCGTGCAGATGTCTTCGAGGTCGTTCAGAATATGCGAGGAGATCAGGATGGTGATGCCTTCGGCCTGTAATTGTTTGAGTTGCTCGCGCAGCTCGATGCGAGCGATGGGATCGAGTCCGGTGGCGGGTTCATCGAGCAACAGGACCTTGGGGTCGTGCAGCAACGTTTTGGCTAGAACGAGGCGCTGCTTCATGCCAAACGAGAGTTGTTCGACGGAATCGCGGCTGCGATCGACGAGTCCGGAGCGCTCCAGGGCTCGGCCGACGGCGGCTTGGTGGCGGGCCCCCTTGAGTTGGAACGCGTCAGCGAAAAACTCCAGGAACTCGCGCACACTCATGTCCTGGTACACTCCGGGCTGATCGGGCAGATAGCCAATGAGGCGTTTTACCTCGTGCGCTTGCGTGCTGACGCTGAGGCCGCCGATCTGGGCGGTACCGTTATCCATTGGCAGGAGCGTGGAAAGGACCTTCATTAGCGTGGTCTTCCCGGCGCCGTTCGGGCCGACCAGGCCGAACAGTTCTCCCGCGCCGACGTGCAAAGTGAAGCCATCGAGCGCCTGGGTGCCGTCGAACTTCTTGCGAATTGCCTCGACATCGATCATGGCTGGTCCAAGGCGACCACAATCAGCGAATGGACGCTCCGCTGATGCGGAACATTCAACTCGACCGGCAGCGCGGGGGCGTCGCTGAGCCCCGCAAACACCCGCCTCGCGCCGGCAAAAGGCAATTCGCCGTTGCGCGCCAGTCGCGGCAGCATTTGCGCGCTGGTATCGACCTCTGGACGGATCCATCCTTGCGGCCTGCGAAGTGGCCTCGGCGTGATCGCGTCCAGTTGAATTTCTTCGCCTGGTACCAGCGCGGGCAGCGTGTAAAGAGCGTTTGAGGCGTAGTCGAGGTACACAGCTTCGCCAAACTGCTGGCCGGTGTCATTGCGCAGCCGGTTCGGCGCGATGAAGTGCACAGTGCCGGCGAATTCGTGCATGCCCAGCAAGTCCAAGTCATGGAATGACCACTTCAGCATGGTCAACTCGATTTGGCTTGGCGGGCCAAGACGAATGTCGTATTCGTGTGGAACCTGTGGCCGCTGCCGGTTCATTTCGGCCCAGATTTCGCCGTTCAGTTCTTCCCCGCTGGAATTGGAATAAGTGAACACGGCGGGATCGGCAATCGAAACCAGGACGTCTCTCCGCTCGGGAGCAGAGACGCGGAGGCTGTAGTTGACGGCCGCGAGTGGACTTTTCGCGTCGAGGTAATACGTGGCGAGATTATCGAGACGAAAGCCCCTCGGGCGCCGGCTCGCACTCGAAAAATAGAAGCCAGCAGCAAACATCAGCGCCAGGGCACACATGCTGATCCAGCCAAATTCCAAACGGCGGAAATGCCGAAGTACCGCGAAGTTCAGGATGCCGATCATGACGGTGTAGGCCACCAGCCAAAGCAGAAGCCACCGCAGCCGGGGAAAGTCGAAGGAAGTGGCAAACTGGCGGCGCAGAAGGGACTCCTCCGAGGTCCACGACGCGTAGGGTCCGCTTAGAACACTCGTGAGGTTGCGACCGGCGAAGACCTCGCCAAGGTTGTTAGCGCTTAGCCGGGGAACTCGAAAGAGCATACCCTTGCCTACACGTTCACCGTAGGGCGGTATCGACCCATTGCGATAGGCAGAAAGAAAACTGGGATCTGCGATTTCGTCTTCGAGCAGAACCAAGCGCCCGCCGCTACGCAGAAATCCTTCGAGCGCATCCCGCTGCGCGGGTGCAAGCCTTGCCATGGGCATAGCGAGCACGACAGCCCTGCTCGCCGAATAAGCCCACCAATGGTCGCGCGGGTCGCTAACTATTTCGAATGCAGCCTGACGGTTTTTGTCGGCTCGTTCCTCAATCGCTCCGCTGAACTGTATCTGCGACTGCGCCGTTTTACAGACGTCCTCATTGGCGCACATCAGGACGATTAAATTGGTCTGGCGTAGCGCCTCCTTATGTTTATCTCGGCCGAAAAATACGCCAGCGCTGCTTGCGTCGGCTGTGATGGACACGTCTCCGGGGTGGATCAGCACCGGTAGCTCCAGTGTGCGCTGCTCGCCGCCGCTCAGTGGAACGTCGGTTATGACCGTGTTCGTGACGTCATTTCCGCTGCCGGCAGCGACCTGCACATGAACGAGCTGCGGTTGCGATGAGGGGTTACTCACGATCAGCCGTACGGCGGAGGTGGCGCCGTAATAACGGTGCAGACCGACATCGATGATGTGTAAGTTAGAATCGGCGATCAGTGATGCCGTAAGTAACAATACGAAACTGGTGCAAGAGAGTACGCGCCTCATCGTTAGCAGCGTTGTACGCGTAAATCGACGAAATATCAAGAAGCGGGATGGCGATCTTGACCGGCGTCTTGTCGGTCCTCGGAGCACAACGCGTCGCCCGAATTTGCTCTCGCTGAAGTTACTGCTCGCCGCATCGAGACGGCTTATCTGGGAACTGCCGGAGGCTGCCCTTACACGGGTATCACCGGCCAAGAGAGAGTTGGCCCTGAGGAGAGCGGATCGGTACTGACAAACGTCAGATCCCTAGCGGGACTTCCCCGAAGCAGAAGTGCGGGGATGCACCGGTCTGTGGTCGGGGCAGTTTCACTAGGGTCGTTGGAAGTGCGCCGCTGACGTTTGCGGCGGATGCGTTGAGCTAGGGGAACTGAATCGACTTTGATTTGCAAGTCATTGTAGAAAGACGAGTTGCACGATGAGGCAGTGGTTGATGCTCATCGAGCCACTGAAGGCTAGGAATCACGATGCAAATGTGCTGGCGGGTATAATCGCTGCTGCTCATGGCGCTTGCTCCCGGTACAAAGCTCGGTCCTTATGAAATCCAGACATCGCTCGGTGCGGGCGGCATGGGTGAGGTGTATCGCGCCACTGACCCGAAACTCGGCCGCGATGTCGCGCTCAAAGTATTGCCCACTGCGATGGCACAGGATCCTGAGCGACTGGGGCGCTTTCGTCGCGAGGCAAAGTCCCTCGCTCAACTCGATCATCCCAACATCGTTACCATTTATTCGGTCGAGGAATGTGACGGCGTCCACTTTCTAACCATGCAGCTGGTCGAAGGTCAGCCCCTCGACCGCCTGATTCCCGAGGGCGGACTCCCACTTGGGCAAATCGTCGAGATTGCCAGCGCGCTGGGCGATGCGCTTGCAGCGGCTCATGAGAAAGGCATTGTGCATCGCGACCTGAAGCCCGCCAATGTCATGGTCTCGAACGACGGCCGGGTCAAGGTGCTCGACTTCGGCCTAGCCAAAGATGTTCGCGGCTCCAACCTCGGAGACGCCACCATGACCTCAGCCAGCCGAACCGAAGTGGGTGTGGCGATGGGGACGCCCGCCTACATGTCTCCCGAACAGACTTCCGGCCGTCCGCTCGACCACCGTACCGACATTTTCTCGATGGGAGTTCTGCTTCACGAGATGGCCACGGGACGGCGGCCGTTCGAGGGTGCTTCTTCGGCCGAGCTGGTTTCCGCGATTTTGCGGGATACTCCACCATCGGTCACCGATGCACGGCCTGATTTGCCCAGCGATCTGGCCCGCATCGTCCGGCGCTGTTTGGAGAAAGATCCGCGGCACCGCGTGCAGACCGCGCGCGATGTCAGCAACGAGTTCCGAGATCTGGTGCGCCAGTCCTCCCCAAAAACAGCCCAGGCAACAACTCCGACCACGCGCACTGCGACCGCGAAGGATTCCGGATCGGCACGTGCTGACGAGGGGTTCTGGGTCGCGGTGCTGCCGTTCAAATACGCGGGCGCAAGCTCAGAACTGAAAGAGCTCGCGGACGGCTTGTCGGAAGAAGTTGTCACCGGGCTGTCGCGCTTTTCATATCTCCGCGTGATCGCACGCGGCTCGACTGCGAAATACTCCAGCGAATCCGGCGACGTCCGCGCCATCGGCAAGGAACTCGGCGCGCGCTATGTGATGGAAGGCAGCATCCGGCAGGCGGGAGCTAAAGTTCGCATCGCTGTGCAACTGGTCGACGCCAACGCCGGCTCCAGTCTTTGGGCGGAAACCTACGACCGCCCGTTCACGCCGGAAGACTCGCTCGATGTGCTGGACGATGTCGTGCCGCGCATCGTGGCCACGATCGGAGACGCACAGGGCATTCTGGCCCACAGCATGACCGAAGCGCTTCGGAATCGCGATCCGGAATCGCTCACGCCTTACGAGGCTCTGCTGCGCAGCTTCGGATTTCATCAGCACGTGAGCGAGGAGGAACACCTGGCGGGAACTACGGCGCTAGAAAACGCCGTGAAGAAAGCTCCAGATCACGCCGATTGCTGGGCGATGCTCTCGTGGCTCTATCGCGCCGAATTTACGCATGGATATCACGCACGGCCGGATTCGATGGATCGCTCGCTGACGGCGGCGCGACGGGCCGTGAATCTCGCGCCTTCCAGTCAATTGGCACACGCGTCATTGGCATCCGCCCACTTCTTCCGCGGGGAGCTGGGCGAGTTTCGCGCTGCGGCCGAGCGTGCCCTGGCTCTCAACCGCATGCAGGGATATACCACGGCTTTTCTTGGGCTGCACTTCGCCTATTCCGGGGACTGGGAACGCGGTTGCGCGCTGGCGGAACGTGCAACGCAGCTCAATCCCAATCATCCCGGATGGTACTGGCTACCTCTTGTCATCAATGCCTACCGCCAAAACGACGGCGAGCGGGCGCTTCGGCATGCGCTCAAAATTAACATGCCCGGCCTGTGGACGGCGCAAGTAGCACTCACGGTCGTGAACAGTCAGCTCGGAAAAGTGGATCAGTCACGCCGCGCGCTGCGTGACTTGCTGGCCGCACGCCCTGATTTTGCCGCGCGCGCGCGGGAGGATCTCAGCATCTGGTGGCAGCCGGAGATGGTGGAACAGATGCTCGGCGATCTGCGCAAGGCGGGGCTGACTCCGTCGGGAGCAGCAGTCTCGCTACAGACATCAACCCGCACAGTTCCCACGCAAACGGCGTCTGGCCACAGCCGCGTCGACGAAGGCTTCTGGGTGGCGGTGCTGCCGTTCAAATACGCGGGCGCAAGCCCCGAACTCAAAGCCCTAGCCGACGGATTATCCGAAGAAATTGTCACCGGACTGTCCCGCTTCTCCTACTTGCGCGTGATCGCGCGCGGCTCGACCGCAAAATATTCCAGCGATGCCGGCGACGTGCGAGCGATCGCCAAGGAGTTGGGCGCCCGCTACGTAATGGAAGGCAGCCTGCGTCAGGCGGGATCGAAGCTGCGCTTCGCCGTGCAACTTGTCGATGCGATTACCGGAGCTCATCTCTGGGCGGAGACTTACGAACGCGCGTTCAGCCCAGAAGCAGTTTTTGAATTGCAGGATGATCTCGTCCCGCGCGTCGTTTCGACGGTTGCGGATATGAACGGGGTCCTAGCGAGGAGCATGAGTGAGGTCGTTCGCCGGCGCAATCCAGAGGAATTGAGCCCCTACGAAGCAGTGCTGCGCAGCTTTAGCTATTTCGAGCGGGTTACACCTGAAGATCTCGCAGCACCACGATCGGGACTGGAGGCGGCGGTACAAAAGACACCTGCTTATGCGGATGCCTGGGCCATGCTGGCACTTTTGCACGTCCAGGATTATGCGCAGGGGTTCAACCTTCAGGCGGATTCGCTCGCGAGCGGGACTGCCGCGGCTCGGCGTGCCGTCGCTGCAGCGCCATCCAATCATCTCGCCCATTTCAGTCTGGCCCAGGCACTCTTCTTCCAAAAGGAGTTCCAGAGCTTCCGCAACGCCGCGGCGCGTGCCGTCGAACTGAACCCGATGGATGGCAACTCGCTCGCGTTACTCGGGGAGTTTCTGGTTCATTTCGGGGACTCGGAGCGTGGCCTGGAGCTAGCGGAACGTGCCAAGCAACTGAACCCCAATCATCCGGGGTGGTACTGGCATGCCAACTTCAACCATGCCTACCGCGAGGGTGACTATCGCGGTGCAGTCAACTTCGCACTCAAGAGCGATATGACGGATAACTGGGGCCGGCACGCGCTGCTCGCAGCCGCCTACGGACAGCTCGGTGAGCATGAGAAGGCCGGAAACGCCTTGCGAGATCTGCTCAGGCTGAGGCCAGACGCCGGCGCGACCATACGACAGGATGCCAAGAAATGGTTCGATCCAGAGTATGGTGCGCGCCTCATAGAGGGCCTCCGCAAAGCGGGGCTGGGGATTGCGGATGAGCAATCACCGACGCCTGCCAGAACCACGAGCGCAGTTGCCAGCAGCACTACCTTCATCACTCCATCCATCGCCGTGCTGCCTTTCGCCAACATGAGCGCGGACAAAGATCAGGAATATTTCTCCGATGGCTTGGCGGAAGAAATCATTAACCTGCTGACGAAAATTCCCGGCCTGAAAGTCATCGCACGCACGTCAGCTTTCGCATTCCGAGGCAAGGAACAGGACGTACGGGGAATCGCGGACGCGCTCGGCGTCACGCACGTGCTCGAAGGCAGCGTGCGCCGCGCGGGAAGCCGACTCCGCATCACCGCGCAGTTGATTCATGCAGCCGACGGTACGCATCTCTGGTCGGAGCGGTACGATCGCGAGATGAGCGATATCTTCGCCCTTCAGGATGACATCGCAGCGGCAATCGCCAGAGCCTTGCGCGTGAAGCTTTCAGGAGAGGCTACGCCACAACGCTATGTGCCGAAGTTCGCGGCCTATGAGGTTTATCTGAAGGCCAGGTATCTGCAAGCCAAGGTCACGCCGGAGTCGCTCGAACAGGCCAGACGATGCTATGAGCAAGCGATTGAGATCGATCCAGCTTTTGGCTTGGCCCGGGTGGGCGTGGGATTTTACTGGGTGGCGATGGCGATTTTCGGCCGCTATCCTGCGGGTGAAGCCGTGCTGGCGGCACGCGACGAGGCGCAGCGAGCACTGCAGATCGATGCTTCACTTCCGGATGCGCATGCGCTCTTAGGCTACCTGGCAGCAATCTACGACCAGGATTGGGCCGCGGCTGACCGGCACTTCGACTTTCCCGCGGCCAAGCAAGTTGGAACGACCATCACCCGGCCGCTCTATGGATGGTTTCAGTTCTTGCGCGGCAATGTGGAGCAGGCGATCACGCTCGCACAGCGTGCAATCGAAGAGGACCCACTCGATGTATGGTCGCGGATGAATCTGCACGCCTATTTCCAAGCTGCGGGCCGGGAGCGGGAAGCGCTGGAACAACTGAAGAAAGTGCTGGAACTGGATGAGAACCAGGCCGTGGCTCTGGTGTCCATGGCGATGATCCAGGCTGACCAAGGCGACCTTCAGGAGGCACTGGCGACCGCACGGCATGCCCATTCAACTGGGCCCTGGTTGCCCGAAACGATTGGCGTTCTTGCCGCCCTCCTGCGGCGTAGTGGAGACGAAGCCGAGTCACAGTCAGTCGCGAAGACGCTTGGTTCGGGTGAGGCGGTCGGGGATGCGCGCGCGCACGCGCTCTTTCACTTACTCTGCGGAGAACTGGACAAGGGCGCCGACTGGGCAGAAAAGGCGATCAAAGAGCACGACCTCTCGATGAGGACGGTCTATCTCCGCTTTGTGGTCTGCAAAGGACTGCGAGCCAGCCACCGTTGGCCGAAGATCGCGCGAATGGTCAACCTGCCGCAGCCCTGATGACGGCCTCAACGCGCCGTCCAAAGCCTACGCCTATCTGGGGTCCATCATGCTTTTCCGAAACCAACCTGAATTGGAAACCGATCGGGCAAAGCTGCGCCCACCCCGCTGCATCTACCTATTTTTGCTCCTTGACGCTTCGAACTACACCCGGGAGGGGCGCGGCGCCAAAATGGTTGGAGCCCGGGGACTCAAAAGTCAGTGTGATATTGGAAAATTCGACGTCGCTACCGCCCGTGATTTCTATCACCAAAGGTGACGGTGAAACAGGCGCGGGGCTTCCATTGAGCGTAATCGTGGCCGGACCGGTTACTCGAAATCCGTTCGTGATCCGCGTGACATCGCCATCGACGAGAGTGATATGGTGAGTATGGGCGCCCCTGGCGTTCGGATCAAAATTGCCCATGTTTTTCGTCAACACCCAACCGTCAGACAGTTCCATGTTCAGGGCCGCGGAAAAATCCGCCTTGCCTGACTCTCTCTTTACCTTCAAAGACCATGGTCCTCGAACTTCGTACGGACCAGTTGGTACTGGTTTGGGGCGAATAGGCATTAATCACCCCACTAAAACTTTTAGATGTCGGATCTTGAGCCAACACGCCAATGCTTACCGCCAGCACCACCAGGACCGTGATGGTGCGCTCCGTCCGCTGCGAAAGCTTTGCTCTTCATGAAAGACCTCCAAATTTGAGATTCACTTGAGACGCATCGGACACAATCGGACACTGTGGTGGGTGCCTTCAAGCGGCAAGGCGCGGAATTGCAGCCGTTTCCTCGATTTGCCGTCGAATGCAGTGTTTTGCCGTGCCTTGCGGGCAGGGAGGCTACAATTCGGGTTTCCGGGTTCGTCACGACCGCGGACCAATCAGGAGAGCGCGATGGGCGAACCATCCCTTGGAACACCGCCATCCGACGAGACCGCTTGAAGACCGGCTGGATTCGTGGAAGGAGATCGCGGCCTACCTCAAACGCGACGTGACCACGGTCCAGCGCTGGGAGAAGCGGGAGGGGATGCCTGTCCACCGTCACCTGCATGACAGGATGGGCTCGGTCTACGCGTCTCGCGGCAGAGCTGGATGCGTGGATGCGCAGCCGGAATCTTCGAGTAGGGCAGGAGAATGGGAACAACGCTCCGTCGCCCAACCCTCCCGCAGCCAGCCGCCTCGGTCGACGATCGACCTTTCTTAGCAGATGGAGATTTGTCTTGCTGCTGGCAGTGGCAGGCTGCGCTGGCGATTGGCGCAAGCCTCTGGCTTGCAGAGCACGGAGTACTTCTGGCGAAACCCCATAGCTGACGCACGATTTCAGACGGTCACGGACTTCGATGGATTGGAGCAGGCCGCTGCGGTGTCCCGCGACGGCCATTTCGTGGCGTTTCTGTCGGACCGGGACGGACAGATGGACGTCTGGGTTACGCAGGTCGGTTCGGGACAGTTCCACAACCTGACCCGTGGGAGTGCTGCCGGAACTTGTCAATCCATCGATCCGCACCTTGGGGTTCTCGCCCGATGGATCTCTGTCGTCACGTTTTGGGTTCGCAAGCCAGCGGCTCGAGCGGCGGCGACATCGGCATCTGGGCGGTGCCAACACTGGGCGGACAGCCGAGGCCATACCTTGAAGGCGTGGCCGAGTTCGACTGGTCGCACGACGGCTCCCGACTCGCGTACCACACACCCGGACCCGGAGACCCGCTGTTCGTGTCAGACGGCAGCCCGCGATCGGAGGGCCGGCCCATCTTCACTGCGCCTGCCGGGCTCCACAGTCACTTTCCGTTGTGGGCGCCCGACACGGCATTCATCTACTTCGTCCAAGGCTCCCTGCCAGACAAATTGGACATCTGGCGCATCCGTCCGGCCGGCGGAACTCCTGAGCGGATCACGTCGCACAGTGGGCGCGTGAGTTATCCGGTTCTATTGGATCGGCGCACGCTGATGTACCTCGCTAGCGATCCCGATGGTTCGGGGCCGTGGCTTTATAGCATGGACGTCGAGCGCCGCATTCCCCACCGGCTGACCTCTGGCCTTGACCGGTACACTTCGCTGGCGGCCAGCGCTGACGGTCGCCGTTTGGTTGTCACGCTCGCAAGTCCGAACAGAACCCTCTGGCGCCTGCGGATTGCTGATTCACGCTACAGAAGGTATCGGCGGCTGCTCAAATCTCGCTGACGACCAGCACCGGGTTCTCCCCACGACTGGGTCCAAATTATCTTCTGTATGTTTCTGCGACTGGCACGGCGGAGAGTATCTGGAAGCTCGCCAACGGAACGACCACGGAGTTGTGGAGTGGGGAGGGAGCGCGAGTCTTTGGCGGCCCGGCCATCGCCCCCGATGGACGGTATATCGCATTCTCGGTCCGGCAAACACGGGCAAACGCTCTTGTACGTGATGCAGGCCGACGGCACGAACGCGCGGATCGTGGCCGATTCGCTCGACCTGCAGGGCGCTCCAGCATGGGCGCCCGACGGCCAATCGATCACTTCGGCGGTCGACGATCACGGCGTCCCACACCTCTTCCGCGTGCCGATCGATGGTCGCTCCCCCGTTCCTTTTGTTCAGGAGTATTCCGTCGATCCCACGTGGGCGCCCGATGGCCGCTTCGTTGTTTACTCGGGACCCGACATCGGCACCACATTTTCTGTGAAAGCCGTCAACGCCGAGGCCGCACCACATCCCCTTCCGGCCCTGACTCTGACTCGGGGGGCTCGACATCTGACTTTCCTGCCTGGAGGACGGGCACTCGTGTTCCTGCGAGGAGACATTCAACACAAGAATCTCTGGCTCGTCGACCTGGAGACGGGCGCCGAGCGGCAGTTGACCGACCTGCCTCCCGACTTCGACATTCGCGACTTTGACATCTCCCCAGACGGTCGTGAAGTTGTCCTCGAACGGGTGCAGGAGCGATCGAATGTGGTGCTGCTGGATCTCTTACGGCCATAGTCCGGCGTCAACCCAGCGGTCCGCTCGGAATTTCGCCTGCGCGAGTCTTTAGAGCCGAGGCCGAGGTCTCGATTCGCCTGATTCTGGTGCATGATGGCAGCACAGGCAGCCTCACTGGCAAACCGCCGCTCAAATTCCAGCAACGTCCGGGGGTAATCCTCGGTCATAAAACTCGGTTCTGGCGTAAGTCAGTTTGAAGTTCCCTTCCGTCTGTTTATTACGGCTCTGTGCAGGAATCTGTAATGAACCCCGATTTCATTGACGTTCCGTCGGTGCTCCCTTCTTAGACTCCCTCTCGGTCGGCCCATGGCATGTGGCTCAATGCCAACGTTGGCGGGCCTTTTCAGAAGCATCTTCTAATGGGCGGGGCGGCCGGCAATCGCCGCGCCGTCCGACTGCCCGCCGGTAGGGCCAGTTGGATGCCCGAGCCGGGATAGGCACGTCCTTCCTCAACTGGAGGATGGTTTTGTTCGGATGGTTCAGCCTGCTGGTCGGGACGAGACTTCTGAGGCGGGGATGCGGATAAGACCCATCAAATCAATCGCTTGCTCTAGCCTGCATCCACGTTCCCGGTTTCCAACATCGTCCATCGTCAAAATGCTGCCTGGTCTAGACCGTCGCCTATTCAGGCTACGAGTGAAGCAGTACCCGTTTACTCAGAGAACGTCGGAAAAGGCTGAAAGCTCAACCTACGCCCCTTGGCCACGGTCAGCGGCATCATTATTATTTCTTGTGGTGAGACCCGGTGCGGCTTCAGTCCGTGGCTGCGCCAGATGCGGCGCACGCTGGCCTCGCTGATGGCCACGGCCCGCGCCATCGTTCGTGTCGACCAGTGCGTGGCATGGGGCGGCTTTTGCTGGGTAGTCATGCGCACCACGCGCCGCACCGTGGCGGCGGCGATGGTGGCCGGACGGCCCGGTCGCGCCGCATCGCGCTCCAGTCCGGCCATGCCCAGGGCGAGAAACCTTCCCCTCCACCGCGCGGCCTTCTGCTCGGTGATCTTCAGCACCGCTGCGATCTCCCGGTTCTGCCGGCCTTCGGCAGCCAGCAGCACGATACGAGCACGCTCGACCACGCGCGCCGCATGCGAGCGGCTCCGCGCATGCTGTTCCAGCGCCTCTCGCTGTTCCGGAGTCAAAATGACGGCTAGTGCGATCCGCATCAACGGCCCCCCTGACTCTTAGACGGGAACACGCTTACACTGGTCACTATTGATGACGCACTAGCGACTTGCCGCTGATTAGATAGACTATCGCCAGCCTTCGTACGGGGACTTATGACTACGCGCCGGGAATTTCTCTTGCGAACAACGGCTGCCGGTGTCGTAGCGGCGGCATCCTTACGGGTCGCTCACGCTGCGAAAGCTAACGCCAGCAAAGACGGGCCCAAGGTCGCGCACGCTGGTGTAGTTGAAACCGTGCTCGGTCCGATCGATGCGCCGAGGCTTGGTTTTACTCTCACTCACGAGCATATTGCCGATGGGCCATACTATTTGAACAAATGGCCAAAGGCTTGGGGCGGCAGAGCAGAATTTGTCGCTAAAGCCGTCGAACAACTTAAACTTGTACGAGCTGCAGGCGTCAGCACCATCGTCGATCTGACCACCTATGATGTCTGGCGCGACATTCGTTTTCTCGAAGAGGTCTCGCGCAAATCCGGACTTAACATGATCGCTTGCACCGGCCAACGTTTTTTCCCGCCGATTTCGCATGTATCGATGCCTGCGCGCACGATTGAAGGGCTTACCGAGTTCTTCAAAAAAGAAATTGAGCAGGGTATTGACGGCACTGGCATCAAAGCAGGTGTGATCAAAATAGGGATCATAGCTAAGGACGTGACCGCCCTTGAAGAAATAGGTTTGCGGGCGGCGGCTCGCGCTAGCAAGGCGACTGGGGTGCCAATTCGTACTCATACTGACGCAGCCCATCGCGCTGGCGAGAGTCATGCTGTCATCCTCGAGGACGAGGGCATAAGTCCTTCAAGGGTGTCTTTTGACCACAGCGACGATAGCGGCGATATGGATTACTTCTTAGGACTTGTGAGGCGCGGTTATTCGTTAAGCATGGACCACGTTCATCGTGGGCTCATCCCAAATTTCAAGCCGTCATTTGAAAGACGCGCAGAATGCATCAAACTGCTCATCGACGCTGGCTTCGCTGACAAAATCTTTCTCTCAACTGATTCAGAGTTCGGGGGCTCGCTACTTCCGGAGGAAACGAAAGAGTGGAGGGAAAAAATTGATCCTCCAGATGGAATGCTGTTCAACACTCGCAAGACGATTCCCTATCTGACGCAACTCGGCGTTTCACAGCGGGAAATCCACGCGATCACCGTAGATAATCCCAAACGCTTCTTCGGTCGCAGCTAAGCGTTCAGTATGCCGATTGACCTCATCCGCAGTCATCCCTCGGGTCGATCGGATTCAGGGCGGATGGCCCACCCGAGTTGTTTCTGTCCCCTTACCTATAACGGTTGTTAATTACGACGCACTACACTAGCACTGGCGAGAACAGTTTTCCGAGCCGATAGGTCAGGAGTGGGGGTTTGTTAGGCTCTCTAAGCTACGGGGTGAAGAGAATGGCCGGTTTCGGTGATCGCGTTATCGAACGTACACGGGCGCTTGGACACCCGCTGTGCGTCGGACTAGATCCGTACCTCGACCGCATCCCTTCGTCATTTCGTCGCGGAGCCATGCAGCCTCACCACCC
This sequence comes from uncultured Acidobacteriaceae bacterium, assembly GCA_963770245.1. Classification (GTDB taxonomy): domain Bacteria; phylum Acidobacteriota; class Terriglobia; order Terriglobales; family Acidobacteriaceae; genus PALSA-270. The sequence goes on from CAVYOX010000003.1 coordinate 53,956, forward strand.
GGACACGGCACAAGCTGTCGAGGAGTTTTGTTGCCGCGTCATCGATCTAATTGCAGCAGAGGTGGCTGTCGTTAAGCCACAGGCGTCACTGTTCGAACGCCTGGGCTGGCGCGGCTGGCAAGCGCTAGAACGGGTAGTCCAGTATGCGCATGCTGCAGGCCTTTTGGTCTTGCTCGACGCGAAGCGTGGAGACATCGCTGAAACAGCAACCGCTTATGCGCAAGCCTATCTCTCTCCCGAGAGTTCGTGCAGTGTCGACGCGGTCACAGTAAATCCGTATCTCGGGCCAGAGAGTCTCGCGCCTTTCATGATCGAGGCGGAGAAGGCGAAACGCGGAGTCTTCGTCTTGGTCCGCAACAGTAATCTCGATTCCTCTACCTATCAGACCGTGGATACGGCAGACGGGCCATTTTATGCCCTTGTCGCGAACTCCTTAGCGAGGTGGCAGGATTTTTTGGCTGGTGAAGTCACCGGGTGGTCCTCCTTGGGGGTGACCGTTGCCGCCACTCATTCTAAAGACTCCGATCGGATTCGAATGGCTTTGCCTCACGCCCTATTTTTGGTGCTCGGGTATGGCGCTCAAGGTGCCTCCGCCGGCGAAGCTGTACGTGGTTTCCGCAGGGGCCCGGCTGGATTGGAGGGTGGCATAATCAATTCCTCGCGGCCCATTTTGTTTCCCAACAAGTTCTGCGATGCGGGAGCGGGCATTTGGGAGAAAGAGGTGCGCGGCGCACTCGATAGCACGATTAACGAACTCGGCGAAGCAGTCATCTAGGGATAGATAGCGCTGCCCGGCCAGAGTAACCGGCAGTCATCAGTTTTGTATCTGGCAGGACATTCCCTATGCTACTTGATGCCTTCACCAGCCGACGGTTCCCGGGGAATCCTGTGGCGGTAATGCTGCTAGAGAGGGGGCGCGGCGGCCACAGCTGTGTTCGGACCGGCGAAAAAGCTGGCCAGCGCTACCAGAAGAGCGACGGCGAAGCGCATCGAATATCGCTTGAGCACCTTTCTACTCCTGACAACTGGTGAACTCATAGCTCTACCTCCATTGATGGGATGGACCTGCGTAGCAGTTTTGCGAAGCGATATGCCCACCCTGAAGCACTAGCGATAGATTTCCTTGCGATGTCCGACGCGAAGGACGAGCACGACCAGGCGGGGGCCTTCGATCTTGCAGATAAGCCGGTAGTCACCCACGCGGTATTTCCACAACTCCCCAAGTCGTGAGCCGTGCAGCGCCTCTCCGATGCTGCGGGGATCGTCCAACTTGGCGACTGGCTCATGAAGGAACTTCAGGATACGCCTGGCCTGCCGCACGTCGAGTTTGCCGAGTTCCCGGTCCGCTGACTCTGACAGCTCAACGTTGTGAGCCATGCCGCTTCATGACTTTCTTCAAGGGGATAGTTTGCTCCTCATCGCTGCGGATCCGTTCCAGAGCGCCTTCGGCCAGATACAAGTCCTCGATGTCCTCCAGGTGTTCGAGGATGGCTTCACGGACATAGTACGTCTTGGTGCGCCCGGTGCGCCGGGCCAGCTTCTCCAGGCGTTTTTCGATGGATTGCGGAAGTCGAATGGCCAGCATAACCACCTCGCTATACAAGTATAGCACATTCTGCTCCGTGAGGCGCGAAAACCCAAGTTCACAAGGAGCCGGCGCCGCACAACTGGCAGGTGTGAATCAAGCTCATGAACAAGTCGCCCACTCAACCACAGAGAACATCGCGCCATTGCGCAACGCTATAATTTGGGGCTGGCGCAGGATGCCTTCAAGCGCAGCCTCTGGAAGTTGCGACCAGGTTAGGTCAGTCTCAGAGCTGAGGATTATCGGAATGGGATTTTCAATCAGTTGGCTGGCTGTCCGCAACAACAATGACTCGTCGGTACTTGCCTCGCTTGGCCTCGAAAAAACCGGTGAGACAGAGGAGTTCCCGGGGAAGCACTGGTGCAGCACGCGCGTGGGTGAATGGACGGTCGTCTGGTCTAATTCCTACGAACCGGCCAGGTTCCGCGGCGCTCCGTCAAAGCTCAGGGGAGAGGTTGTCATCTGCGATGTGGAGGAGCACGTTATGTTTGCCTCCACATCTGCGTTCAACGACGGGACTCTGATTTGGCGCATCGTACACGACGCACAGCAGGCTCAAGACCACTTGGCGATCAAGGGAACACCACCGGAATCTGTCGTCCGCGTTCGGGCAGAACAATTCGCGCGCGTGAGCGAAGACCGAGAAGTCGACTTTATTTTCGATATTCCAATTCGCATGGCAAAAGAGGTGATCGGGTTCCGGTATGACGAGGAGTACGGGTCAGTATTCGACATTCTACGAGTCACCAAACCCAGATGGAAGTTTTGGTAGGCTCTTTTTCCGCGCGGGTCGAACTGGATCAGACATCGTTTCTGAGCGGTCACCAACGACTGTCGGCGCACCGTCCCCCGTCGTGTCAGCAACTCGGAAATATCGGAAGCTGGCTCGTAGCTGTCGATAAATCGCCTTTTTTGCTCATCAACCAAATGACCACGTCGCAGGCGCGATTGAGAACCCACCAATCGTGGCGCTCGTCAACCGTGTAGTTCCTGTGACGTTTACGATGTTTCAACCCTCAGAATTTCAATTTTGAGGATCGCTGAGGTTCCGCGCGGCGTCAATTTAGGATGCGGGGCCTGCGGTTATCCGCAATCCGGCGCGTACCTTGAACAACTGACCATAGAGCTTGCGGCTCAAGGTTCGCAGATGACCACGTCGATGTATCGCGATCTCACAAAAGGGCCGCCGGTCGAGGTAGACAGTATCCTCGGCGATTTTCTCGAACGTGGACGGAAGAAAGGGTTGACCACGCCACTCCTCGACGCCGCGTTCGTAAATCTGCCGATTTACCAGAGAGGCAACGAGCGCACGAAACCGAATTCGAATTAGTCCGTTGGCTCAATCGCCCATTTGTTGAGGAACATCGCCAACTTCATATCTTTCATTGACTTACCCCTTTTCGCCCACGTAAGATTCGCGCCATGATCGGCCAAACTATCTCGCACTACCGCATCATTGAGCAGCTGGGCGGCGGTGGTATGGGGATGGTTTACAAATCCGAGGATACTGAACTTGGTCGCTTTGTGGCTCTCAAGTTCCTGCCCGGGGACGTGGCCAAGGACCCGCAGGCTTTGGAACGCTTTCGCCGGGAGGCGCGGGCGGCATCGGCCCTGAATCATCCGAACATCTGCACCATCTATGAAATCGGCAAACACGACGACCAATCGTTCATTGCTATGGAGTTTCTGGAAGGAGTGACGCTGAAGCACCGCATCGCCGGGCGTTCTGTCGAAACCGAATTGATTATTGCGATCGCCATCGAAATTGCCGATGCGCTGGACGCCGCCCACTCCAGAGGGATCGTACACCGCGACATCAAACCCGCGAATATTTTTATCACCGAACGTAGTCATGCCAAGCTGCTCGACTTCGGACTGGCCAAGGTCTCCTTCAAGCGGGAGAGCGTTGGTGCAAGCGTTGCGACCATAGACTCGGAGGATCATCTGACCAGCCCCGGTTCTACACTCGGTACGGTCGCCTACATGTCTCCTGAGCAAGTGCGATCCAAGGAATTGGACGCACGCACCGACCTGTTTTCCTTTGGCGTAGTGCTCTACGAGGCGGTTACTGGGACGCTGCCCTTTCGTGGGGAAAGCTCGGGGGTCATCTTCAAAGCGATTCTCGACGCGGCTCCGACGCCTGCCGTCCGGCTGAATCCGGACGTGCCGCCGAAACTCGAAGACATTATCGACAAGGCCCTCGAGAAAGACCGCAATTTGCGCTATCAGAGCGCGGCGGAGATGCGGGCCGACCTGCAACGGCTGAAGCGGGACTACGAGGGCGGACACCGTTCTGTCGCAAGCTCAGGGATGGCGGCCGCAGAAGCTCGAGCGGCCACCCAAGCCGCGCATACCAGCAGCGGTTCGGCCGTGGTAGCCGCCGCACGCCAGCGCAAATTGGGCATTGGCGTCAGCAGTATGATCGTCATTTTGCTCGTAGGGGCTGCTGCCTATGGTACGTATGCGTTCTTTTCGCGTACTCGCCCGGTTCCGTTTCAAAATTCTTTCGTCCAACAAATTACCGACACCGGCAAGGCAAGGCTAGCCGCCATCTCCCCCGATGGCAGATACATCTTGAGTGTGTTGGACGATCAAGGGCAGCAGAGCTTGTGGCTGCGAAACATCCCTACCAACAGCAACATTCAGGTTATGCCTCCCCAGCCCTCGCAGTACCTCGGCCTGCGGTTTTCTCCCGACGGTAACTACCTTTACTTTGTCCGCAGTGAGCCGGGCGAGGGACTGAAGTATCTTTACCGCGCACCAGTCCTCGGCGGCACTCCGCAGAAGCTCGTCACTGACCTGGGCACTAACATCACTTTTTCTCCCGATGGTCGGAGTCTTGCATATAGCGTGGATAACAAGCCAGAGTTCGGCAAGTTCCGGTTGGTGGTGCATTCCCTGGAAACTGGCGAAGGGAAAACGCTGGTCGCCGGTAACTCGAATCAATTCCTGGAAAATCCCGCATGGTCACCCGACGGCCAGACTATCGTCTGCGTAATCCGGCAACCAGGTAATGCCCTTACCGGCTTGGTGGCGATCGACGTGCTCACCGGCAAACAGGTTCTTTTCTCCGAACTCCAATGGGGATTTCTCAGTAAACCTGTGTGGCTGCCCAATGGCAAAGGTTTGCTTGCCCTCTTGCGAGACAAAGAAACCAACTACGCGCGCAATCGAGTCGTAGAAATCTCATACCCCGATGGGGCGACCAGAGCCGTAACCCACGACATCAGCGACTATTCCGACCTCAGTCTCGCCGCAGATGGACACACACTGGCGGCCGTCCTCCAACAAAGTCACTACAACGTTTTCGTGGCGCCCGCATCGGCCTCGGGCAGCGGCCAAGCTGAGCAAATAACTTCCGATCCACCCGTCTACGACTTCTCCTGGACCCCAGATGGGCAGATGATTCTCACGAATCCCACGGATTTCACCTTGAACCTTTTCAATCTTGAATCCGGCAGCAAGACGCCACTCACCTCGCAACAAGACGGTTTCGCATTCCAGCCCTCTCCGTGCGCCGATGGCCGTTACGTTGTGTTTAGTCTTGCGAACCGTAGCACTGCGAACGCGGTGACAATCTGGCGCATGGACGCGGGCGGGGGAAATCTCAAACAGCTCAGTGACGGCAAGTTTGATGGGTATGCCGTCTGCTCACCGGATCGGAAATGGGTGTTTTACTTGGATATATCTGACGGCATAAAGCTAACCAAGGTGCCTTTGGACGGAGGTAAGCCGGAAAGGCTCGTAGAGCCTCCGGCATACGGATTCGACATTTCTCCAGACGGCAAGCTGGCAGTTTTCGCAACGGTTCTGTCCGGAGACAGCCCCAAAACACAGCTGGCATTGGTCCCGGTCGAATCTCCCGAGAATATGAAGCTTCTGGACGAGCAACGCCCAGTCGCGGCCGACACGTTTGCGATCCGCTTCACGCATGATGGCAAAGCTGCGGTCTATCCTTTCCACGACCAGGACGCTGACAACCTCTGGCTCCAGCCCCTCGACGGTTCGCGCGGAAGGCAGATCACCAACTTTAAATCGGAACGCATCAGGGGCTTCCACTGGTCCTTCGACGGCAGCAAGCTGGGCATGATCCGCGGCCACACCGATTCCGATGTTGTGCTCCTGCAAGAGTCCAAACCTTAGAGAGCCCAACAAAACACGTTTGGAGCGCCTCAGGCATGGAACGTTGACCACTACCCAAGTACCAACAAATCGCTACCGATTGCCATCCGTGCTGGTGGGCGCACTGGCGCTCGCGTCCGGCAAGTTCAGCAGGGTTTTGCGTAAGGCGAGGTTCTGGCTCTGCAGGAAGACATCGACCATTGGGGTCCAGATCGGGATTCCAGCCGGCGAAAACAAGGTGTGGCCGTCGGCGCCGAAAGGATAGGCCCTAACAAACTGCACCTTTCCACCCCCGGCGGTGAAGGCCTGGTAGAATGCCGCGGCTAGCGGGGGAGAAAAGAAGTGATCGTTTTGTGCGTAAACCCAAAGCATTGGCACGCGCGACTTTTCCCCGAAGGCGTGGAATGCATTGATTAGAACGCCCGGATTGCACACTTCATCCTTGGAGGGAGAACCGCGACCGCCCGCGAAGCTAATCCCGGCCACAAGACCTGCCGGTGGTTTTGCGGTTAGAGCAACGGTGGCGAATCCACCCGCGGATCGCCCTACGCTGATAATGCGACTTGGGTCAACTTCAGGGAGCTTGGAAAGGTACTCAATCGCGCTACGTAGGTCATTCGCCGACTCCAAGCCGGAATCGTAATAATCCGGGTTGCTGCTGCATGCGCGGGCATCCTCTGCGAAATCACCTCCGGAGTCGCCATATCCGCGGCGCATGACGACTACCGTGGTCCAGCCACGGCGGGCAAATTCTCTCGCCTGCGGCAGCATGTCCGACGGCCTCATCTTTCGACGGTCTGTTCCTGCTCTTGGAGCTCCGTGATTGATCAGCACGAGCGGATGAGGCCCCGGCTCATTGGGGCGAACCATGAGCGCTTCGAGTCCTTTCTTTCCAGCGCCGTGGGCGGGAATGCGAAGTTCTTTTTCGACAAGATCCTGTGCGCTGACGGTCAGGGCGAGTGTCTGAGGCAGAAACAAAAGCAGCAAGAGCCCTAACGTCATCCGGCGATGGGGAATCAAGGGTGCCTCCACGAAACCAGTGCTTGCAATGGGTTCTCCTAACGGCCGCATGGCTCCGTTGTGCAATCAGGTTGCACAAACCGAGGCCTGCCTTTCGCCGTTGCCACATCCCACACGCTCGGCCCCAGAGCAATCCTTTGTTGCTTGGGCAATCATTCTTGCACAAACTCAGGGCCTGCGACGCGCGAGGGAACTCTTCCGCAATAGTCTGGGGAGCCCGAACCTCACACAGGCCCTGTGCCAGTTTGCGGATTCCTAGCGCTTTGCCCATAGAGCAATAATATTCGTTTTTTGTTCGCCTATGTCAAGTTCCTTCTTTGTGTGAACGTTCCTCCGCAGCGCGGGTACGTCAGTTAGAAAAGATCGACCTCGATGACAGCTTGGGCAAAGGCCTGCGGGGTTTCCTGAGTGCAGATTGTGACGACGCCGCTCGGGATGATCCGATGCTTTCCGAGAATTTCTTGGCATAGGCACTGTCGTCCGAATGCGGTGCGCCGTTGGCAGCGCGGATGATCGAGAGTGGTAGAGTATGCTCGACATGGTCTCAGAATAGGATCGAGGCGTAAAAGGCAATGAGAGAGAGATTTGTATATGCGGCTTTGGTTCTTGTGATTTGTGGAGCAATTTATCTCGTAACACAGGGACTAAACTTGCTCAATCAACCGAGTGATTTGAAGGTGGCGGGTGGCGTGGGGCTGATCGTCGTGGTAATTGTGCTTTTCCCAGCGGCCATGAAATGGATTTGGCACCACAAAACCACTCCACACATCCCGCCGAATCGATAGGAGAGAAAAGATGACGCGTAAGTATGGACTACTGGCAATTCCTTTGATCTTTGTGCTGTTTTTCGTGGGCTGCGCGACACGGATCGGGCCAGGCCGCGTGGGAATCAAAGTGGACCTCGCCGGTTCGCAACGTGGCGTTGAAGACCTGCCGATTCGCACGGGCTGGGTCTTCTACAATTTTCTTTCATCCACAATCGTGGAATATCCGACTTCGGTGCAGACCGCAAAATGGACCAAGGATCCGAACGAGGGATCGGTTAACAACGAAGAAATGTCGTTTAACACGAAGGACGGCCTGACCGTTTACGGCGATCTTTCAGTTTCCTACCATCTGGATGCAAACAAAGTTCCCGCGTTCTATGTGAAATTTCGCAACGACGACATCGCCCAGTTCACCCATGGTTTTCTGCGAAACGTAGCACGCGATGCCATCAACCGGACCGGTTCGCAATATACGGTGCAAGAAGTTATGGGCGAAAAGAAATCCGAGCTGGAACAGAATTCGCGGCAGGACTTGCAGAAACAAGTGGCTGACATTGGCGTGGTGATTGATCAATTTGGTTTCATTGGTTCGCCGCGGCCGCCTCAATCGGTGATTGACGCGATCAATGCCAAGGTGCAGGCGCAGCAGATCGCCGTACAGAAACAAAATGAACTGGTGCAGTCACAAGCGGACGCAGCGAAGCTGGTGGCCGCAGCAGAGGGTCAAGCGAAAGCGCAAATTGCGGTGGCCAATGGGGAAGCGGAATCGAATCGGGTGCGCGCGGCCTCCATCAGCCAGAATATTATTGAGTGGCAGAAACTCACGGTGACGGATCGCTGGATCGAGAAGTGGAATGGACAGGTGCCGCAGGTGCAGACAGGCGCGAATCAGCCCGGGATGCTGCTCGATATCAAGCCAGAGCGGTAAAGCAAATTTTGGAGCGACATATTTTGTTTCGTCAAGAATCGCTGAAACGACGAAGCAGGCGATCCGAGGACCGGTGGAGTCACTCACTGCAGTCGGGTCGGAGGAGGCGCGCTTACGCGCTGACCTCCGTCCGCCGCTCAAACTGCACGTGCGGGTTTCCCGCATGCAGCTTTCGCGAAGAATCAGCGACGCCGGGATGACAGAGAAGGAATTAAGTCGAGCAACCGTACAAGCTCGTACTCGCCATAAAGCTTGGGCAACGACAGCTGCGTCCAGCCAGCATTGCTCCAGCGCTTATACCGATGCGACCAAATCCGTCGCCGGATCCAGCCGTCGAGGCGGTGAAAGAGCCTACGAACGTGGGCGCGTTTGTAATACTCGCCCCAACCCCGCAATAGTGGGTTAAGCCCCGCAATCAGCTCTTTGGTTTTCAGAGGTATCGTCCGTTTGGTTTGCTGCCGTACCTGGTCCATGAAACGATGGATCGACTTCTCTTGGGGATATGCATACAGCATTCCCTGTCGCACCCGGCTACGAATCTTGCTCTCGGGGAGATCAAGCTGTGTCTTCCCGCGCTTGATTATGTAGCCAAGGAACTCGAAGCCGCGCCGGACGTGAACAATCCGCGTCTTTTGCGGATGTAGCTCCACACCCAGTTGTTTCAGGATTCGGCCAGCCGCTTCCACTGCGGCTCGTGCCTCTGCTGCCGATTTACAGGTGATCACCCAATCATCGGCGTACCTCGTCAGCTGATATCCTCTCAGTCGCATCTCCCGATCGAACGGCGTCAGAAGTATGTTACTGAGCGTGGGCGAGACCACACCCCCTTGCGGAGTGCCACGCTCACTGGGAAAGAGCTGCCCTTGGCCGTAGCTTCCCGCCTTGAGCATCGCCTTGATGAGGCGAAGCACTCGGCCATCCGCTACCCGCTGGGCTACCAGGGTGAGAAGCTTCTCGTGATCCACGGACCCGAAAAAATCTCGGAGGTCCGCGTCCACGATCCACTCCGACCCGCCTTCAATCTCTTTCCACACTTTGCGCAGCGCATCCTTCGTCGATCGCCCTCGCCGATATCCGAAGCTGGCATCATCGAATAGCGGCTCGAAGATAGGCTCCAACCGATTGAGCAGCGCTTGCGGTTGGAACTCCGCGCCCGCCAGCCGTTGCGCACTCTTCGTTCACCTCCCTTCACCGCCTTAATGCGCTGAGGCATCCACCCGTGCCCAGCGGCTATCCTAGATCTTTGAGCAATGTCATTGATCTTGGCCTGTATTTCCCTCCGAGCGCGAACATGCGTCGCCCGGCAGCCACACGGGAAGCCCCAGCGGCGATCGCGGTCGGGATCAACTGGCAACTCGCGAGAGACAGGCCGGGCCGTACGGGGTGGCGGAGAGGCTCGTACGACCGATGAAGCCGGGTAATACCGGTGGAGCGAAGGGGCCTCGGATTCGTCAAGGGCGATCTCAACGGCAAGATTTCGGGGGCGACTGTGGTTCATGTTTTTGCGGCGTTATCGTAAGTAACTATCGCTAGCGGCTCTGGCAAAGTAAACTCTTGTCGTTCATCGAAGACTGCTATGCGCCTGCTGCGCCTTCAAGACGTCGAGATTGGGCCCAACGACCGCGTATTCCGCCACGGGCGTCTGCAAGCTTTGATTGTTTGGCTTGCTGGATTCGCCGCCACTACGGCGTTGTTCTTCCACGCATACACGGGAAAGTGGCCGCCCGGTTACATCTTCGGCTCGTTTCTACTCCTCTTCGTGCTTTTGACTCTCAGGATGGTCACTGCGCGCTTCCACCCGTCAAATTGGCTCGTCCGGATGAACGCGACTGGAATTTACGTGCAATATCGTTCTTATCTGAACTACCAGTTGCCAACCGATGACCCTTCAGTCGTTTTCGTTTCCCTCGGCGAGATCGCGTCGGCCCGCCTAGTCAAAGAGCGCGTCGCAACACCCGATCCGGCAAAGCCAGGCGGCACGCAAACCCAATACCTGCGCTATGTCGAACTTGAGCTATCCGGCGAGACCGCGCCTCTTGGAAAGGCGTTGCAGGCTGAGCGCGCCGAACAGGCCCCACTGGAAAAACGCTGGTATGGCACCAGTTCGACTCTTTATCGGGATTATCCACTCACGATGACTGCGCCGACGTTCCTTCGTATACGTTGGGACGTCGTGCCTGGCGCACACAAGTTCCTCAACGCCCTGCGCCCTTACACGGTCATTGCCGATCCGGTTTCCTTAACTCAGGACTTCACGCGCCTGAAATCGCTCAGCCGCGAAGAACAACAGCAGCAACTCCGCGAACTCGCCGCCCGCGGGCAGACCATCACCGCCATGTACAGCGCCCGCAAACTCTACGGCTGCAGCTTAGCAGAAGCAAAGGAGATGGTGGATTCTCTGCGCGAGAATAAGGTGCCGCAGTAGCCTCCTGAATCCTGTCTCGTGGCAATGCGCCGTGTATGATTCCGTGCTCGTGGTGTCGGCCACGTCGCCGTAGCCCTTTGTTCGCCGAAATCGGGGCTCCCGGCGCACAGGAGGGGCTGCCGCCCCCTGTGTACCCCCGCCCCGATTCCTTCATCTTTGCCTTATCGTTACGTGGGGGCAAGGGCGTGAAAAAGGCAGGCCGGTGGCTTCCATGAGCCCGAGACGGGACGGTCCTATCGGAATACGAGGTTAGGCGTGGGAAAATGAATGTTCAGCTTGTAGCAAATGAAGAGAACCAGGATCGCGCCGAGCGTGGAAAAAATGAGGCCGGCGGGATGATATCGTTCGTTTGCCGGGCGCGAAAACATGTGGGCAACGCCGCCACCGATGATCGATCCGAGGATGCCGAGCACGATCGTCCAGAAGATCGTCATATGCACGTGCATCACCGATTTCGCGATAACGCCCGAGATTAGCCCAATAAAAATATACCAGATCAAGTGAAACATAGTTTTCCCTCCAGCGTTGCCCTCAGAACGTCGTCGAGTATAACTCAGGGGCCGGCCGTTCCCGCCAATGGACTCGTACAATGGGAGATCCTCCGGATCCTCCAGTCATCTCCTCAAAACCGACTTCCGGCCAGCGTCGTTGAGAGTCCATCCTGCGTATTACTTCCGGGTTGCTCGTCATCTGATCGCAATCGACGGCAAGAGCGATGGGTTCCCAAAGGCCGGACTTGGAGGGCACTTCTGAGGATAGCCCGTTATACGCCAGTGCTCTCCACTCAGGCTAAGGAACATGCGACAGGCTTATCGCGTCCCAAGGGCCAACCCACTCGCAAGGCCTTCCTTTGGTCCGGTAGACGGTAAGATTATCGGGAGTCGAGAGGCTCACGTAGGTGTCCACCCCTTTGAAAGTATGAGGCGGAGCAACACCAGGAGTCTCCTCCGCATAATTTGACGCTCCTTGGACGACTGATCCCGCCCGTAACCAGAAAGGTAGGTCACCGATTCAGTCAAATCTTATCAATGGCCTGACAATTGTCAACTAAAACGCAACCCTCGCTAAACAACTCCCCCGCCCTTTAACCGAGACCTCTACCGAGAAGTCGCTTGTTGGGTAAGAGTCCAGCCTTTTATTTGGAGCGCGGGAATGGAATGTTTTGACGGCCACTTCACTGACGGCATTCCTTATCAGAACGACAGGACCAAATCACCGGCACCGCAGTCTCGCAGCAAGTGAATAAGCCTAGTCTCCGCTGTGCCGTTGTGGCCAACTGTTGAAGGGGGGCAGCTAAACAGGTCGGGATCGGGCACCCAGCTGGACTTAGAATGCAGTCGCCTGTGGATCCGGTCGCCTTCCAATGGCAGAGTCTTTTCTAATCGTGATTGGGATGTCGAAGATGATCGCGTAGCGCCTGTACCGAAGCGTGACGGTCGAACCAGGCTGGTACTTGTGAACTTGGTCTTTCAATTCGTTCGCAGTGAAAACGTAATGGTCCCCGAGGGCAAGAATAACATCGCCAATCTTCAGTCCTATCTGGTCGGCGGGACCGCCGGCTTCGACGTACGACACCGCCACTCCATCGTGCCGAGTCTCTGGATTTCCGGTCGCCGAAGCCCCAATGGAACCATATTCATCCGGAAGTGGAGGCGTACCCTCCATTACCTCATCAAGGCTGGACTTGGCGTTCGTGCCTGGGTGACGCTCCTTCTCCTGGCTTATTCCAAACGTGTACATCTTCCCGGATGATGAAATACTGCTGGAATATACGCCGGGCGGGAGGAATCCGTATTCGCCGGCCGTCAGTTCGCCAAGGCTAATCTCCCAAGTCCGCTCAGCAATTTTTCGTGGTTCGAAATGAATCGTGTCTCTCTCTGCACCTCCTGATTGGTGAATCACGCCACCAGTCACCGCCCGAAATTCGCGCCGATTGCTCTTCCCGTGCAAATGAAGAAGTTGATATTCGGTCACCGAAGTCCCTTCTGTAGTGCGCATGACAAGCACTGCTGGACCAGCCAGTCGAGTCGGGCTAGTCGCCCCCGAAATCTTGCCGTTGAGATCGCCCTTGACGAATCCGAGCGTGGCGTGGGTCTTGACGAAACCGCCAGTTTGCCAGTTGACGATCTCGGGCTCCATTTCAACAAGGGATCCGTTAACCCTAATGTAGACACCGATCTCGATCGGGAGTGGGCCGGTTGACGACCCGGAAGGATCCCCGGGGAGAGTAGCACCGGTTTCGTTCTCGTGAGCGTTGATCATCGCCCGGATCACGGCGTCGGAGACCTTTGCCGCCTTCAGTTCCTTAAGTGCGGAGATGCTGGTTTCAAAGTCCGATCCCCGGGCAGTACGGATTTTATCGATGATCACGCCGTCTGAAAAACCGAGGGATACGAGTTCAATGACATCCTGGTTTGTCATCCGGGACTGCAGCTTCTGGGAGCCCCAAAGAGAGGAGGCCAGCAAGGACGCGCAAAGAAGACAGAGAAATCCGCGGCCCATATAGAACTCCAGGAAGCCGAGGGAAGCGCCGCTACGGTACACCATCGAGGACTCAGAGTAAATGGCACCGGTAGGGGCACGCCGACAGGACGACCGACCTGAGCAAGGTCGTTCCTTCCGGCTTCGCTGTGAGTCCTTTTTTCGCGGAATACATCAATTCGCCGGCGAGATCGTCGGCTCGGCCATCGACCCGACCAACGGCACCTTCCTCGCCTTCAAACTAACCCGATGCGACACTGTAGGCAGCATTTGCCAAATTCATGCTCCGAGCCCTCGCAACGTGGTTTGCGAAATTGTGGAACTGAGAAGCCGAAGCGGGCATTCACGAGTGGAGCGCTCGCGTTGCCCAGCAAAAAAGCGATTAAGCAAGCCGCGTGGAGGACGGGCGTCCTCGCCCGTCGGTGCGCGCCTAGTCGTCCTGGGTCGGATTGATGGGCTCCCCGACAGTGTTGTAGTAGACCTCTTGGGGAGGCTTGGGCTTCGCTGGCTTGGCTGGGGCTCCAACCGGGGGTGGCGTCGGTTTCGACTGCTGCGGCGCCAGTACCGGAGGAGATGAAACGGGTGCTTGCGAAATCTGCGGTGCTGGGGGCGGAGTCACCGCTGTTTGGGTCGGAGCGGCAACTGGCTCGGGATGAGCCATAATGGAAAGCGGTCCGGCAGCCGGTTGCGAAACCTTCTTGGTCACCGGCATCGTTTTCACTCGTACCGGCGCGGGCTTCCTCCGCGACCACTCGTAGAGCAGCACAAACACAATCCCTGCCAGGCAAAACGCCAAAAAGGAGTCGAACAGCCCTGGAATGTTCAACTCACCTTTGCCGAGGTACAAGGGAGACTCGAGGGTCTCCACCCATCACCCTGGCCAGCAGCGGCACCAGTACATTGCTGGTGAGAGAAGCAAGCAATCCCCAGATCCCCGCCGCCAGAATCACCGCGGCCACCAGCTGACCGATCCATTTTGCGGGACTCAGGGTCGATTTGGGGGCGGAAGTCTGGTTTTCGTCCATACTCATTTGATGCAGATTGTGACATATCGGAGAATGCCAGGGGAAGATATAAGAAATGGGGCCGTCGATTCTGGCTGTGCATGCCCGGTGAACAACCGAGGTTTAGACGGTATTGGCTGCGGCTCCATCTTCAGTGTCTAGTCATACCCAAAGAAGCGGCTGGCGAATCGGGTAGTTGCGGATAATCTCCTTGTCCGTCGGATCTGGATTCAACGTCTTCCAGAGATCGATGTATTTCTGCTCATGACACGCTATGCCCGAGAACAGTAGGCCGGGCGAGCAACTGGCAGGGCGTCGAAATGCTCAAGATCTTCCTGCCCACTTCCATGCGCTCTTGTCCTTTAGGTACGGATAGAGGAACTCCGCTGCCTTGCACAGCCCGCGCGCCCGTCTGCAAGCTGAAAAGTAGGCAAATCCGAACCCAGCCCTCGGAGCGATTGGCAAAGGCCCGCCATCACGTCGAAGTTGAAGATCGAATAGCTGTATGGCTTGGTTCGCGCCAATTCCCGAGGAAACGATCCATTCGCATCCATCTGATCGGGTAGCAGAATGTCTCGGTAGCGCTGGTACACATCGTTGCGCGCGACATCGTCCTCTGCCAGGCGGGCAAACTCGGCAGCCTGCAAGGCCCAGCAGAAGGCGTGGTTATTCGTGGTGTCGCGCTCCTTC
>CAVYOX010000004.1:0-194627 GCA_963770245.1 uncultured Acidobacteriaceae bacterium
CCCATGGGTTTCAGATGAATCACAGCGGCACACGTTCCGGCTGGCGCAAAACCCTGGGAACAAGCTGCTCCAACGCGGCGATCCACCCTCCCCAGGTTGCCGATTCCGGCAATGCCGCCAGTTCTTCGATCACCGGGAGAGCGAATGCGCGGAGGTGCCCTAGGTTGCGAAGCTTGCGCTGGACTGCCTCCACGCTCGGCGAGTCCGGTTCCTCCTTCGCGTATTCTTCTAACTCCTGCTTAAACTGGTTCTGCAGTCCGTCGAGCCGCCGGGCCCAACGTTCCTTCCGGCCAATCACGGCAGCATCCACCAAAAGCTCTTCCCACTTCCACGGTGCGCGGAGAGCGCCCGCCAACTCAGACCTGTCTGCGTCTTCTTGCTCGTCTTGCTCATCCCGTGATGTGTTCAGCGCCGGAGGTGCGAACGCAGACGCAGGACCGACCCGGGCCTCATCCTCGGGCGGCACAAACTCGGCCTCGTCGCGGGTGGGGCACCATTCTCCGCCAGGCTTGGAACCTGTGCAAACGACAGATACTCGGCGAAGCGGCGGGCGGAGAGTCCGTCGCCGGCACATGCCAATAACGCCAGCAGAGCGCGACCCGAAGGATCTGGCCGGCGGCTTCCACGCGTAAAGGAAGCAGGAATTCCCGCTCGCCTTAGAGCGGCTTCCATAGAAACCGCGTAAGTCCCCGGCGCCCGCAGCAGGACCGCCATGCGGTCGAAGGGAATCCCTTTCTCGGCTTCGGAGAGAATACGACGCGTGATCTCGACCGACTCCCGTTCTCCCCCGGGGCGGGAAGAACACGACTTCATCGTCAAGCTTTCCTTCTGGTGGGGTTGTCTCCGAGAAGAGATAAAAGCCCAGCCGCGCGAGGCTCGAATCCAGGGTACGGGCACTGCGGCGTTTTCCTTAACGCCGGGAATCGTTCTTCAGATTGCCTAGTGTGCGGAGGTCTCCGGCAGGACAGGTGAACAGCAGTTCTTTTGCGGCGGACGCTAACTGGACGAGAAATGCTTCTTTCGATCGCCGAGTGAATGGGCACATCCATCAGCAGCAGGGGATGCCTGGCGAAGTCCGCGCCGGCACGGACTTCTTCCAGGGCAGACCGGAAAAGGATGGTGCGGTCTGCGACCGAGACTTCCTCCATCTGCTCCTGGAAACGTTCGAGCAGAGCGGCATGATCGGGGCCGGACTCCTCCAGTGCCTCTAGCTTTTCGGCGGCAATACCGGCCGCGCGCAACTCGCCGATGGCGGCAGCCGTCGCACGGGCGAAACCCGGAAACTTAGTAACCGGCGCGAAGTATGGTAGCTCGTTTCGGATCGCCGCCTCGTAAGCGGCCCGCACTGCCAATGCTTCCGCACCGACTGCGGAACTGGGGGCGACTCCCGCTGCGGCCAACTTCCCGATCGCCAGCCGAGCCGCGAGCTGCGTGAGGCTGAAGCGATGCAGTCCGAAAGTAGCACCGCTCGGATGCGCGAGCGCTCGGACCAAGTCATCGACCGCTTCACGAGACGAACCGACAAGGAGCAGTTCGGTCCCCGCAGCGAAAGATCGGACAAATTCAGCTGCGGCTGCGATCCGTTCGGCTGCTGATGGAGATTGGAGTATTCGAAGCATGCCAGCTGGCAACGTAACGCCATAGGACACCGCGAGTCAAACAACAGGACAGCGCCATGGGCGATAAAAGATAGGGAGAGAAGCTCGGATATGTTGGCCGGAACAGTTGTTCAGAGCGCTTTGGCTCCTCAGCAACCTTTTCAAGTAAAGGCGACTATCCGCAAAACCGCATCGTCCCGAAAGCCGCTCAGGAAGAAAGATTCTGGTCATTGTCCCCTGTAGACTTGATTTTGGATGGGAATACGCGTGAAATCAGCCTTGGTTGGCTCAAATGCTCAAATGGTGGCGCGCTCAATGACCAACATGTTGCGCATCAGTCTGCGCTAGTCCTGAGAACAGAAGCGCTGCGACCCGTTTTTGCTGACTAGAATCGGAGATTTCACGGACAATCTGGTAATCAACGAGACGGTCCACTAGGACCTCCCTCAGGCGGAGGAGCGATATCAGACTTGGTGGATATGAGAGCTGAAGGTGCGCGAATTCCGTTGGAGTCGGCATTTCCAGTTTGTATGAGCCAGACACGAATGAAATCTTTCGGACCCGGCCGCCAAACCCGTCGTCCTTGTCCTCGGCGACAAAATGAACCGTGTCGGCGAGGCTGAATATTCCTCTCAGGAAAAATTCTGCTTCTTGCGTCGTCTTCTGATTTTCCTCCTCGATTGTTTTCTTTTCCTCATCGGAAACAGCTTGGTTTGAGTCCTTCACTGAATTGAGGATGCCGTAAGCCTTCTCGTACGGCACTGACGGATCCACGCGATCGCCCTTTACAAGGAGGGAGTCTCGAAGTGCGATCAAGAGCACGTTTTTCCCCAGCCACGGATTGTTCGGATTCAGGAGGAGTTTGATGGCGATATCTTGCCGCTCCTTTAGTCCGGCCTGCTGTTCGACGGGGCGGTGGGCTGTCTTATCCCAGGCAAGATCGCAAACGGTCTTGGCGGCGATATCGCCATGGAGAACTGCTTCCTGCGCAACAGCCAAATCGAGGACTGACAACAAAGACCAAATAAGGTCCTGCCCTCTCGGAACTCCCTTGCCGGTCAGCAGCTCGTTTAATGTAAACGAAGTGTTGCCACTACCTGTCCAGAAGTCGTAAGGCCGTGCTACAAGTCCTGTCCATTGTGCTAGCCACGGCAACTGATCACGCACGAGCGGGTCGCTCATATAGGCGGCGGTCTGCTGACTCGCTGAGATTTCCACGGCACTGGAAATCACAACAGGCACGGCGACGTCGGCATAACGTTTGTCGGCACAAAGCAAAGATCTCAACCTGTAGGATAGAACTGTTGGCGTGGAGCATGCGTGAAAGGGCTGTCCCTTTGCCTTTGCCGCGTCTAAAGCGTCAATTTTCAGTTGGAGTGAACGTAAATCGGGAGCTGGGTCGCCGAGCACTGCGAGAAGCGTCGCTTTGCTGCCCCAGGCTGGGTCCCACGCCGCGTCAACAAGGCCGACGGTGGGTTGGTAAAGATCGCTCAAGAATCGCTCGAGATCGCTCTTGGTGAAAGCCGACCCTGTTTCAACTGGAAGAATGTTAAAGTTAGTTGATGCTGCGGTCTTTAGAGACAGCAACGGTCCGAATATGTTGTTCGCCTTTATAGAAAGAAATAGCTGATCCAGCTTGTTAGCACAGTCGATGGCCTTTCCCTCATTTTCTCCCACATATACGGCTGCATCTTGAGAGCTCGCAAATATTAGTGAATCCTCGTCGAAGCTTACGGTCCCTCGCACAGTTCGATCCTGCCATGCCTCGTTGCATGGCAGGTAAGACGACCACATTACCGATCTGAGGTTCTCGGAAATCACCTTCACTTCGAAGTCAATTCGATCGAGTCTCTGGTTCAGCCGCTTGTCCATATCAGCAACCTGGTCGGAAAGTGCTTGGATAGCCTGCAAAGTCTTTATTTGCAAATCGACTATCTTGTTTAATGTCTGATTCATCTGCTGCAGATATCCCATGATTTGAGCAAACCGCTCCGCTTCGGGGTCTACTCCGCCGCCGAAGAGACTCGTGATCGAAGATATAGCTCCTAGCCAGTTCCCGGTCAATGCGGCACTTAGCGCACTTTGCGCGACACTACTGACCTCCACAGCCTTATTGATTACTGGATCATGGATCCCAAGATTTGATAGTATGCCCTGCACCTGCCGCGCAACATTGACAACATTGGCGGATTCCGCGATCAATTCTTCTTTCTGCTTTTGCGCTTGAAAGTACACTATTAATTCTTCCCTTTGGTCGGTGGTAAGTTCTGGTCTATAGTTGTTTTGGAGCATGTAGATTTTTGTTGCCGGAGACTGTTGCTGATACAGAACGTCCTCTATGATGCCGACTTGCTGCCCCGTCACCGCTTGTGCTTGTTCGAGCGCTTGGATGTGCTGGGATGCGGTAGTGATCGCCTTATTCGTTTGATCTAGCTGGGTGGCATATTTGTCTAGTGCTGCAACTGTCTGGTTCGCGAAAGCGCGGGTGAATTTGATTTCGCCCGCGAGATCCTTTTCCACCGTTCCAATAACCGCTGTGTTGCGCGCGGTTTGAGCGAGCAGTGCTTTGTCCGTCGTTTGCATCGTCTCTAAGACAAAGTTCTGCGCCACTTTTGCCGCCTCGGGGTCGTCCTTGAGCTGGTCACCCAGCCGAGAGAGCATGCCGGTAGCTTTGTCAAAGTCTGCTGCTGCACCGGTTTCATCACCCGCTTTCAGCTTTGCGCGGACCCCCTCATAGGTAACGCCGTTGGTTGAGTGCCAGTTGTTGACAGCTTGGTTCAGAAAATTCATTGCACGGGCCTCACCAGCTTCGCGGAGCCCTGTCGAGACTTGCTTGTTCGCGTAAGCAGCGCCAGCAACGAAGAGAGCAGTTGGAACGGTACCAACGCCAGAAGCCAATCCGACCCCAACTACCCCGATGAAGACACCCCCGGCAGAGTTAGAGAAATTCGCTGTCGCTCGTGCTTCGTCCCGCTTGCCCTTGTACGCATCCGCAATAGTGCTGAGGTCATTCTGTAGAAGAGAGTTTCGTTGAGCCGATGCGTACGCTCGCTCTGCTTCTCCGGCTCTGTATGCTGCCCCCAAGCCCTTGTAAAAGGTGACCCCAAATCTTCGCCCCAGCAATCGCTAGCTCTTCTGGTTTGGGCTGATCTGGTTTGGGTTGCTGTGCCTGTCCCGCCGCAGCGACAGTTAAAGCGTGAATGAGCCACAGTACTAGAGGGACGACGCGCAAGCGTTGTGGGGTAACTCTTTCTCGTACACGGCAAGTCATGGGAACACCCCTAAATTCGATATGTCAGTGTGTGCTCGACGAATGCGCGTTCTCTACACGCTTCAGGCGCGTCTCAAGTGCGTCGATCTTGTCAAGTAATTGTTGGACGGCGTGCTTATCGATCTCAGCGGGTAGGTTGCCTTCGTCCGTTGCGAGCCGCTGGTTAAGCAAGTTGATGTCTTTTTGCATGATGTCTAGCTGCTGCTGCATTTTGGTCTGGAGATTTGCAAGGTCGACTGCTTGTTGCGTATGGACATCTGTGAATGTGCCAACGCAAGCCGTGGAAATCGTCTCATAGGCACTGCTTTGCGGGTAGAACGGCTGTTTTGCGGTAACGCAATTGTGTTGAATCGAGCCACTGCAGTAGCCATATTGCGGTGAAGGGAAAAGGACTGCAGAAGCCGGCCCTGGGTTTTGGACCTGACGCGGCTGATTCACGACACACTGTGTGGTCACTCCATCGACTCTGACAAGATCTTGTGAATACGCTTCGGAGCAGAATACAGTTGCCGAGGCGATAACAAGCGTTACGAAAACTACTCTCGGTGATCGTTCAATTCGGATCGTTGCTATGTCCATCGTCCCTCCTGAGGAGCCAACTAGCACTGCCGCTGAATTCGAGTGCTGAGGCTATGATTCCCCGCGCTCGAAAGCAAATTACTACGGTGGCCGAAATCATATCATCAGGTCAACATAGGTCGGTATGCGGACGCCAATCCGGCGGTTCTTTCCGATGATGCGGACTTCTTTGCCGCAGATACCAGCGAACTTTATCGCCAATCCAAAAGAGGCGATATTCGTCTTCCTGATAGTCGGCGGCGAAGGCATCTTGGTGCATGATGATAACCGGGGTGTTATGTGCGCGGCACGCCCTTGCAAAGTCTGGGAGCATCTTTTCGACAACAGCTATTAGGTTGGCTTCTTCCTCGTAGGTTCCGTCTGGTGCCCATTCAACATGGTCAGTCCCTTCATTGCCTTTCAAACGAGAGTCGCCATTCCGTAGTTGAAACCATCAAACTACGGATGGCGGTTTCATCCCCTCAAATGTGGTTGCTCAGGAAGCTGATCTCAATCGTACTTGTCGCGGTCATGATACACGGCTCACGGTTGTGCGAAACCGTTCTTTCCAGGTCCTTCAAACCAATAAAATGGCGAGTGCATCCCCTCGATCCGTTTTCTTGAGGCCCACACGAATTCGCTCGCGCGTTTGGATCGATTGTAAGCGCGGAAACCCGTTAACGTCGGCTCTCCGGCAGCCTGCAACGTGGTTCAGAAAAGAAACTGAACCCATTCCAACGAGTTGGCCAAAGTCCGCAACTTCTCGATTAAGAGCCTCGCGTCGAGCTTTGCAAGCGACGGCAGTCGAAAGCTATTCGGCGGTGTCCTACGAAGGGCTCAGGCAGTTGTTCGGTTTCTGTAACGGCGCACGGTTAAAATAGGTTCCTCGGATCTTCCATCAGCTGGAGTTTCAGTACTTTAGACGTGCTATTTCCACAAACCGAAACAAAGTATTCAAACTGCGAGCCAATCGAGAGCCTCGATGCATTGTTCTTTCTCCCCGTCGCACTCTGAGGTGCTGTCATGGCTAGCACGGGGTTGAAGTGTGCGCAGTGCGGGCAGCAGGTGCCTGACGGCCGACAACGGTTTTGCTCCGAACAATTGTCTGGCAACCTACAAGCGGGAACAGGAGCGGCTGTCTTTCCGTTGGCAGGAGAAGTGAAGTTCAATCATCGCGCTAGCAAGCAAGTATTGATCGAGACACGGGTTTATACAAACCGAAGAGTGGAGCGTATGGTATCGGTGAAAATCACAGGATTTGGCGTCGGTATCGGGCGGATTACGCCGCACCCAAGGGGCCGCCATACTTTAGAGGGAGTGCGACGATGGTGCGACATTCGGTATTACTGCTGACCCTGGGTTGTTTGCTGATCATTCCGGCTTTTGCTGATCGGATCGTGTGCACAGCGGATGGCAACGGCAACGACAGTTGCGATGTCCTACTACCCAACGTACTAAGCCCCCAGACGAACTACCCATCCCTGACCTTCCAGGCAGGTGATACTGTCGTTATCTCGGCCTCCGGGTGCGCGCAGACGGGCGGTAGCGGTAAAACCTGGAAACGCTTCCTAAACCCAAGTCCTACTTCCGACCATAAGTACTTCGGCAAGATCTCCATTCCCGGTGTCACCAATGGCTTGGTTCCGATCTCATCCGTTGCCAACACGACTCTGCCTCCAGCGACGGGGGGTTCCCTGACTCTGGGCTATGAAGATGACGCTTATTCGGATAACGGCTATTGGTCGCATGATGATGGGACGGATGATCAATGCAAGGACCAGAGTGGACCAACGCGAGGACGGGCTGTCGTGCACCTGCAAATCCACCGCGTGGCGACACCGCCAATGCCCGCTGGCACGGTCTACGGGCAATGTATACGCACCGATACAACACACGAATCGTGTCATATTGATCGGCCGGACGTCACGGTGCCCACAGAGTCTTACCCCAGCGTGAACTTCTGCCCTGGCGATGCCGTGAAGATAGCGGCGCAGGGATGCGTACAGACTGGAGGCTCAGGGAAGACATGGAAGGACTACGTAAATCCGCAAGGTCCCAATTCCGACCATGAATATTTCGGACAGATCCAAATTCCAGGTGTGACTGCTGGGATGGTACGGTTGAAATCTGTCGTCAACAGCACTTCGCTCCCAGCCTCGACTGGCGGATCCCTAACGCTCGGATACGTCGATGATGCTTTAGGTGACAATGGTTACTACTCCCACGACAACGGTACGCAGAATCAGTGTCCGAAGAACCAACCCGCATCCCTCGACATTACGATTACGCATGGCCGGGACACTCGATTAGGTTGCGGAAATATCTTTCCGGTGACGGGCACAACGCCTGCGACCGCTGCGTTTTTCCAGTCGGAGACCGCCGCGGCTGTAGTGGAACATCCGGGCGGGCGCAGAATTATCGTCACTTTCAACGATTCGACCCAGCTCACTTCACCCCCGACAATCAAGTTCACCCCCACCGGACGTTCGGTGAGCGCCGGTGCCAGCCTCATGGGCTGGGCATATTCTAATGACGACGGCACGCACTGGACCTACGCGGGAAAAGTCCCGACGACACCAGGTTGGCCGACGCTGTGGGGCGACCCGGCGATGACCTCGGTACCGGATCCCTCCAACCTCGTTGTCATGATGGCAAACCTGGCAATTCCCGCCGATGAGTTCATTCCCGGAGGATCCGTCTCTTCGGTCGGCGGCGCGTGCTTCGCGAAGTCCACTGACGGCGGTCTTTCATTTGCAGTCGTGCAATGCATCTCGAACATCGATCCCCCGTTTCAGGAAGGGCATTTCTACGACGGCGAGACGCTGGCAGCCACTCCCTCGGGCGCAATCTTTGCGGCATTTAACGATATCGACACCGCGCGGATCAATGTCTGGAGCGCGCCGAATGCCAACTCACCCTTCGTGCAGATTGCAGAGCCGTTTCCGAACATGATGTCGCTAATGCACCCTCGCTTGCGCGCGACCGCCGACGGATCTGTCTATGCGGCTGCACCCTTCGCCGCCACACTACCGGATGGCACGGCAGGTCCTGTGGTGTACTTAAACCGTTATATTAACGGCGCCTGGGGCACTCCTCAGCAAGCAAGCGAGATCATGCAGGCAAATGTCCCGGTCATCGACCTCAAGTCGCAAGTACTCGGCAGCGAGCTGGAGGTTCGCATGGGGCCACAGTTCTCCTTCGCCGTCGGCTCGGCGTCTGCGGGCGGTCAGGATGCAGTTCGCCTCATGGTGACACGCGTAGATCCCAACGGACTTTTCTTCATCGAAGGCAGTGCCTGCGCCGCTGATCTGTCTGGCTGCCATCCGGTTCCTGAATGGCAGGTAGGTCCGACGGTGCTGAGGGGCCGCATTCGCCACCAGGCCTTCAATCCGCTTGTGCAGGTGTCGCCGGCGCACCGAATCGGCCGTCTGCCGGACCTCCAAACCATACCGGGGACGTGGCTGGCGGCATACTACGTCGTGAGTGGCACAAGTAACACGGCGATTCAGACCGGCCACATGTACCTCAATTACCAGAACGGAAACCCAGTGGGCGCACCTGTCGACCTGCCAGACTTACTCACGGTATGCCCCGACGTGCGAGATTTGGGCGAAGACTACTGGGGGGACTACAACGATATGGTCGTGCTCGACAATGGCCTCTTGCATCCGGCATTCGTTAGCTTCGTGACGCGCGACCAGCAGCTTGGCTGCATTGAACGATGGGCGCGATTCAGCCTGCATCAGCACGTGAGTGCGGTGCGATGGAACCCATAGATGAGGACAAGGCCATGACCCTAAGACGATCAGTTCAAATCTGCATCCTGTTTCTCGGTGCGGCGATGGTTCTGGGCGCCTACAACTTTGAAACCCGCGTTTCGGCAGACGCTAGTTCCCAAGCGCCGGTTGGAGAGACTCTGAAACCTGCGACCGATGCCAGCGGAGACACGGCGGCGCGCACCGGGCAAGCCAAATCCACCTCGGATAGTCCGCCGCCTACTCGCCCATTTTCGGGTATCGCGACACCAGTGCGCGATTACCCGCGAGTTGCGAGCAGCGGTCGCTGTGCTCCGCTCTATAAGAATGGGACTCGGGGAAGTTGCATAGCAGACAAACCGTGTCGCGGGTACGGTATCCGCAACGATGAAAATGAGGTGCTTTGCATGTGCTACCTGACGCATGGCGGCTGCGACGCTAAATCACGGTGCGATTATCGGGCACACGCCTGCGTGGCTGACACGATTCGGAAAAACAGAGAGGAATAGATTTTTGGGGAGAGGGAGCGCAGTCTGGTCTTCAAGAAACACCGCCAGCTGCATTAAAATGCACTGGGTGTATTGCGACTATTGAGCGCTCAGCGCGGCGTCGCGAAATCTGCGCAAGATCGCGCTGACGATAAATCCGCTGGACGAGCCAACAACGCCCGCCTCGCGCAATGATCTGACCGACCTTGTGTGGGAGAGTTCCGGGGATTTTGTCACTAACTCTGTGGCGATAGACATGAGGTGGACGTTTCTTTCGTCCGATTCACGACTTTGAACTACATTATTTCACTCTGGTTTTTTCCCCACCGCGAAGAGAGGAAGAGGACTTCGGATGAATTCTCCGTCAACTGAGCACTCGCCACTTGACGAACCGATCGCAGAATCGAGGACAAAGTTTCAAGGGTCGCTGGCCGACTTCAAAGGCGATTTCATTCTGCGCCGCAATGTACTCTCTGACATCAATGTTGTAACCCCGGAGCGTGCTAAAGAGAGGACAATTCGGCCTCTGAAGTTCGCGATACAGGGCCTTTTAATCGTCGCAGGCATTGCATCGGCTATCGGTCTAGTCGAAAGAGTCGCATTCCATACCCATCATCACCTTGCGTTTAGCCGCTGGATTTACAATCAGGGCTAGGTCCAGACTCGATGTCAGCAGACCACCGGACGAGCTCAGGGGCAAAATCGCGTTGCATATGGAACGCAGCCATCGTGCCAGAGCTGGTGCTTTAAATCGAGGTCAAATGAACCTTAAGGCTTTCTGCGTCTCGGGATTCTTACTATTCGTAACTCTGATGCACGCACAGAATCCCAGCGGAACCCTGCGCGGAATGGTTCAGGACCCATCGGGAGCCCGCGTCGCCTCGGCGACGATTGCCGTTCGCCTGCAAAGCTCTTCACTGGCCCGCAGAGTTTCCTGCGACCATCGCGGAGAGTTCCGAATCGATGACCTCGCTCCCGGAACCTACAGTGTGAGTGTCGCGGCTCGCGGATTTGCCGATGCTGTAGCGGATGTTCCAATCGCCGTTAGCGCCATCCGCGACATCACGGTAACACTGACGCCGTCGACGGTCCGGCAAACCATTAGTGTGCAGGCTCACACCTCCTCAATCACAACTCAATCCATCGATCTTGCCAGCCAGGTACACCAAAGTGTGATTACAAGTCAGGACCTGGAGACTCTGCCCCTCGCCGCGCGGAGTTTTGCCAATATCGCCTATCTTGCGCCTGGAACAGAACCGGTCGAGCCCTCCGATCCCACCAAGGCCCGGATTACGGCAGTTTCTACGGGCGGAAGCTCGGGTTTGAACAATGAGTTATCGGTGGACGGCGCTGACGACTCCGACGATTATATTGGGGGCTTTCTGCAGAACTTTTCGCCCGACGCCATTCAGGCGTTCTCCATGCGTACCGCGCAGGAGGACGCCGACACCGGAGGCACGACCGCTGGTTCGGTCGTCATCACTACGAAGCGGGGAAGCAACGACTGGCATGGCGATGCGGCATTTTACGAGCGTGCTGCAGCTCTCAACGCCCGCTATCCCATCGAGAATCCCGCGCCCAATCCCAAGCAGCCATTCTCCCGACAAAACTATATTGCGACTCTTGGGGGTCCGGTGAAACGAGACAAGGTGTGGTTCTTCGCCTCGTTTGAACACGTTCACGAGAACTCGAGCATTGCTTACAGTCCAGCTAACATCACGCAATTCGATGCGCTGGCCTCGCTTGCGTCCGAGGGACTGATCCCAGGCATCGGTTCGATGGCAGTCCCGGCGAATGTGCCTATCCCATTTCGCGATTATTTCGGCTCGCTGCGCCTTGACTGGACGCAGTCGGGAAAATCGGCGTGGCTCCTGCGGAGTTCGGTGGACAATTACACCACGCACAACGACTTGGTGGAGCAGGGAACGCTCCCCTCCACGGGATTGCTGACTCACAATAGCTACACGAACATGGTGATCAGCAACCAATATCTTTTTAGCTCAACCTGGCTGGGAAGATTCGTCCTGAGCGGCAGCGGGCTGCGCCTTTCGCAGACCCGCAATTCGGACCTTGGCTTCGCGCTGGCCTTTCCGTTCAGTTCCACCGCCTTAACGGTCTCCGGGTTCGAGACCTTTGGCGACAATCAGTTCGCGACGCCGATCACGTTTTTTCCCTCGCAGCGCAACCAGGAAAAATATCAATTCCGCTATGACGTGACCCATGCGCAGACGCGTCACGCGGTCAAGTTCGGCGTGAACCTCATTCATGAGCCGGTGCTGAGCGGCGCATTCCCTGGCAACACCGAAACCCTCTACCAGTTTCCCCAGAACCCCGACTACTACCTTTCTCATCCTTCCCAGTTCACGGCGGAAATGATTGCCGGGGCCTCAACCTCGAGCCTGGGGGGCAGCTTTACGCAGAATGTGCAGCGACTGGCTCTGTACGCGGAGGATTCCTGGCGTGTCACCCAGAATCTCACAGTCAATTACGGGCTGCGCTACGGGTCGACATTTGGCCTTTTCGAAGCATCGGGCCGGAGCCAAGCCGAAAACCCGGCGTTCCTCACACTGCAAGCGCTGAACATTCCACTGGTCAGCGGAACGCCGCACGACGATCGTAAGCAGATCGCGCCGCGACTGGGGATCGCGTATTCGCTGGGTAGGAGCGGAACAACTGTGATTCGCGCGGGCTTCGGTCTGTTTTACGACGATCTGGCGCAGAATGGCTGGGTGACTGCGTTTCAGGCAGTCGGCACGCTGCCTGGCTCATGCGTGGATCCGGTGCAGAATCCGGCTGGTGGGGAGAATATGGGCTGCGTTCCCAGCGACTCCTCTGGCGGGACAGGAAATCTGATCGACCCAAATTACAAGACGCCTTATGCGATTCACATCACCGGAGGGGTCCAGCACTCTTTCACCGCCAGTTGGACGTTGAGCGCCGACTACACCCACGAACAGGGAAACCACGGCTACCGAGCTTATAATTACACGGGCGGCACAAATCTTTTCACTCCGTTGCTGCCGGTCACCGACCCTGCACAAGCCGACCTTGTCCCCGACATCCACGTCTTTCATTCCGACAATCGCTCGAGCTACAACGCCCTGATGGTGCACTTGCAAGGCAATGTGACGCGACGGCTCACTCTCATCGCCAACTATACTTTTTCGAAGGCGCAGACCTGGGGATGCGTGTTGGGAGAACTGTTCGACTACGTCAACGGCGTCTGCAATCCGCTGGATCCTTTTGGACCCGGTGATTACGGCCCATCGGGAGAAGACGTTCGCCACCGTCTTGTGCTGGCCGGCACCTGGCGCGCGGCGGGAGGCATCGAGATTAGCACGCTCACGCAGGCCGAGAGCGCGCGGCCCTTCACCATTACCACTGAAGATAACAGCGGCCGCATTGCGGTGAACGGAATTCCAACCGCCCTGGACCAATTCCGCGGAACCCCCTACATTCAGGCGGACGTGCGCGTGAGCCGCCCAATCTTGCTGGCCGAGCGCTGGTCGCTCGTTCCGTTCGCCGAGATCTTCAATCTGTTCAATCGCAACAACCCGGGCGCCAATTATGTCACCAACATTGCCAGTCTTCCGGTCCCATCCGCTGAGGCACAAGCGGGAAATGTCACCGACGTTTGTACAAATGTCAGCTGTACCGCGATCCAACCAATTCGCAGCTCGAATCAGTTACGGGTTCCCGGTGGCGCCTTGGGAGACTTCTTCGGTCCCGGCACGACCGTGGGAATTCCTTTCGCAGCCCAGTTGGGTATCAGGCTCAGCTTTTAGCATCGCACGCCGCATTGCAACAGACACCCTCAACTCTCTTATTTTCCCGACGAAACTTCGACGAGGGAAATACCTTGCTTGCTGACGAGTTCGTTCACCGCCGGCACGTCGGTGGACTCGATCCGTTTCCAAGCGGCCAACTGAGTTTCCAGCCGGCCGTGTAAGCCGTCAAAGACGTCGTATTCTGGCTGGGTTGGCGCCGCGTCGGCGTTCTCAATCGTGGAGCGGAAGGAGTCGTACTGTTCGTTCAGCATGCTTGGGTAGCGCAGGTTTCCCTCCGAGCTCTTCATCTTCACTTGCATGAGTTCCTGTTCGACCGGCGCCATTTTTTCCAGGAGGTCATCGGCGGCCGCGACGATGGGCTTTCCCCGATCTCCTTCTTCTGCCAATCGCTGCTTTACCAGGCCCAGTTGCGAACGCACTCCTCGGATCTGATTCACCGCCGTATGCAGCGTTTCGATGTCATCGCGAACTTTCATCTCCAAGTCAAAAAGCTTTTGCAAATCGACGTCGGTAACGTGCAGTCGAGGATCAACTTTGATTTCCGCAGGAACCGTTTGGCTCTTGCCCGCGACTGTTAGCTTGAGAGTGTAGGTTCCAGGCAGCACAACTGGCCCTTCCGGCCCATTGCCCTCGTAGAATGCGCCGGGAATTTCAGTTGGACTCTCGTAACGCAGGTTCCACGGGAAACGATTCATCCCGGCGTCCGTCGTCAACAGCTCGGGTGGTGCTTCCAGATCAGGCCACTCCGGTGGCTGCTCGAACTTGTTCTTGGGTTTGCTGGAGTAGTGCCGCACCGGCTTTCCGGCGCTGTCGAGAATATCGAGCGTGATCTCGTCTTTGGACTGGTTTTTCAAGTAGTAGCTGACCATGGCGCCGTTGGGGGCGTTCTCGCCCACAGGGCGCCGCTTGTCCACCTGCTCGGGAAACAGCATGCGGTAGGTTGGCGCGGGCTTGTACAAGATGACATCCTGGCTTGCGAGTTGTGGCGTGAGTTGGCGTAGCGGATTCACGTCATCGAGAATCCAGAATGAACGCCCGTTGGTCGCGACCGCGAGGTCGTCGTCTTTCACGATCAGGTCCGTAATCGGCGACACCGGCAGATTGAGCTGCAGCGGTTGCCAGTGCGCGCCGTCGTCAAAGGAGATGTAGACGCCAAGTTCTGTCCCCGCGTACAGCAGAGTCCCGTTCTTCGGGTCTTGCCGCACGGCGTGCACGTAGGCGCCGTCAGGAATGCCCGCGGTAATCTTGGTCCAGGTCTTTCCGAAGTCGCTGGTCTTGTAAATGTAGGGACGCAGGTCGTCGTTCTTGTGCCGGTCGACAGCCGCATACGCGGTGCCTGCTTCGTGCGGAGAGGCCTCAATCAAGCTGATGAGACTCCACTCGGGAAGCAATTTGTTAGAAGGCGTGACGTTCGCCCAATTCTTGCCGCCGTCCTGCGTGATATGAATCAGGCCATCGTCGCTCCCAGCCCAGATCAGATCTTTCTGCACCGGCGACTCCGCGACCGTGAACACGGTGTCGTAGTATTCGACACTGGTGATGTCAAGCGTAATCGGTCCTCCGGAAGGCTTCTGCTTGCTTTTATCGTTGCGCGTGAGATCCGGACTGATCGTCGTCCAACTGTTGCCACGGTCGGTGCTCTTGAACACCGATTCGCCGGCCGTGTAGATCACGTCGGGATCGTGTGGCGACAATAGTATTGGTTCTGTCCACTGGAAGCGGTGCTCCAGTTCTGCGGCGCCCCGTCCGGAAGTATCGAGCGGCCAAGGAGAAATGACCTGGACCTGGTCCGTGCGCTTGTCAAAGCGTGTGACCACTCCGCCGCCGTCACCCGCATAGACGATATTGGCATCGCGGGGATCGGGTGCAATGTATCCGCTTTCTCCGCCACCCACGTCATACCAGTCCTTGTCGGAAATCACCCACTCATCCATGTCGCGGCTCGCGATGGCGACGGTGCTGTTGTCCTGCTGGGCGCCGTAGAGATAGTACGGAAAGCGGTTGTCAGCGATAACGTGATAAAACTGCGCGGTGGGTTGATTGTTTTGATGGGTCCAGGTGCGTCCGCCATCAATCGAGATCGTGACCCCTCCGTCGTTTCCGTTGAATAGCCGCTGCGGATTCGTGGGATCAATCCACAACCCGTGATGATCGCCATGGGGCGCCGGAAGCAGGTCGAATGTTTTGCCTCCGTCGGTCGAGCGGAACAGTCCGGTGTTCAACACATACACCGTATCGAGCGACTTCGGATCGGCAAAGATGTGGGTGAAATACCACGCCCGCTGGCGGTAGCGTTCATCGTCATTGACTCGAATCCAGTGGTCGCCGCCATCGTCCGAGCGATAGAGACCGCCTTTCTCAGCTTCAATCAATGCGTAAACGCGCATCGGATCGGCACCCGAGACGCTCACTCCGATTCGCCCCATGATTCCATCCGGCAGGCCGTTCCCTTCCAGGTGTTTCCACGTGGCGCCGCCATCGGTGGATTTGAATAAGCCGCTGCCTGGCCCTCCACTTTCGAGGCTGTAGGGTGTGCGTATCACCTGCCACAGGCTGGCAAACAAGATGTTTGAGTTGTCCGGATCGAAAACGACATCGATGCCCCCCGTGTGGTCGTCTTTGTAGAGGACCTTATCCCAGGTTTTGCCGCCATCGCGCGTCCGAAAGATGCCGCGTTCCGCGTTCGGCCCATAGGCGTGCCCTAAGGCGGCGACAAACACAATGTTCGGATCTTTGGGATCGATAATCAGCGCGCCGATGTGCTGCGTATCACGCAGTCCGACGTTCGTCCACGACCGGCCGCCGTCAATAGATTTGTAAACCCCATCGCCATAAGACATATTGCCGCGAATGCAGGCTTCGCCGGTACCGGCATAGATCACATTGTGGTCAGAATCGGCAATGGCGATAGCACCGATGGACGACGTCGCCTCGTGGTCGAACAAAGGCTTCCAGTTCACGCCCCCATCGCTGGACTTCCACACTCCCCCCGCCACGGCACCGAAGAAGTAGGTATTTGGCTCGCCCGAAATACCGGCCACAGCCAGCACGCGTCCGCCGCGGAAAGGTCCAATGTTGCGCCAATGCATGTTTCCAAATAGTTTTTGATCGTAATTTTGAGCTAACAGAGGAAGCGCAGCCAACAGTCCGAGAAGAACGACACACGCTCGTCGCACGGGGGATTCTCCTGCTCAGGAATTGCGAATCCATCATCTTACCCGGAATTTCCCTTTTGACCTCAGAAACCGCACCATAGTAAGCCCATCTCGCCTGCTCGAAGACGTTGTGAAGTAATTCGTTGGAAATGAATAGATTTCGGGCTGCCCATTTCAGAATCCGCGAGCTCACTGCTGCGGCGAGGACCGTGAACTGCCGCAGCAGGATCGTGGGCAGATAGAATACAAAGCCCCCGAGATTAGGGCTTCCGCGAACGGACGCGTCGAGAATCAGGATTGGCCCCAGTCCGGGGTCACTCCTTGGCATATGCTTTGTCGTCATCGTCTCATCCGGACTGACGGGAGTGGCGATCACTCGAGGAGGGCAATGATGTGCTCGATCCGTTCCATGAATGCCCGCGCGAATTCGCTCGTAACTTTGGATCGCTCGATAGTTCGTCGGCTTGGGACGCCACAAGAAGCCAAAAGGCTAGACGCGAAAAGCCTATCGACGAGTCGGCGAACTTGGGCGAACTCATTGCAGTGGGGTTCATTTTCTTTTCTGAACCACGTTGCAGGCTGCGGAACAGCTGCCGTAGGCCCGGCCGGGGGCAATCGAAAGCCATTCGGCGGTCCATGTACTTGTTCGGTTTCTGTAACCAGCGCGCGTTTAAAATTTGGTCATCGGATATTCCATCAGCTGCATTTTCAGCACTTTAGACGTGCTATTTCCACAAACCGAAACGAAGTCTTCGGATTGAGGCCACCTCAGAGATTTCGAGGCATTGTTTTTCTCCCCGTCGCACTCTGAGGTGCAGTCATGGCTAGCACCGGGTTGAAGTGTGCGCAATGCGTGCAGCTTGTTCTGGGCAGTCTGTTCCTTTTTGTGGCAACGACCTTTGCTGTATCCAGCTACCCTTTCGATCCGCTTCCGGTTCTCGGCGGTATTTTTCTGACAGTTTTCCTTATTACGGGCGGAGCCATCAGCCTCGTTTTCGTCCAGATGTATCGCGACGCCACACTCAGCCATATCACGAATACCCAACCCGGCAAGTTAGATGGAGACTCTTGGTTGCACCTTCTCACTTTCGGCGTCGGTCCGCTGCTCGGACTGCTAACCCTGTTGTTTCAGGCAATCACCGATTTTGTGTCGTCCTGGCTGCAGCCTGGTGTGCAGACGATTTTAAATGATTCGCTGCTCGTTGAGTAACGACGTATCTCTAGGGTTCGCTCTAAAGTACCCCAAGTTCTCGCCTGCTCTGTGGGACGCGAACCTAGTTAACAGTAACGGCGATACAAGCATCTCGTTCTGAACGCCTACAGCACATTTTGAGTAATGGCGGCGTCCGCCGCCGAAAGGAGAATAAAACATGTCGAACCTTAACTTTGCGGATGTAAGGCTCAACTACGATCCAGCGGCGCCTCAGCAACGCTTTCGCGATGCCGGCTTGGAGGCGGCGTTCATGAGTCCGTCGGAACAACTACCCACAGCTCCTTCGTGGCCTGACGGCGCCGCTCCCAAGGCCGTCCCACTGACGCCCGCGCCGGCGGAAACCGACGACCTCACACGGTTTGAAGGATATGACGCGGTCGTGATCACGTGGACTTCAGCCGAGGCCAGCGCACTTGCAGCTCTGATGACCCCATCTCATCCGATCAGCACCTGGTACGAATACCGCCACGATGTGGGCGCTTATGAAAAGCTGGTGACGGGAAAGACGGCTCCGTTCAACGATTCGTCAGCGGAGATGCAGCGCTACTACCACAGCCTGGGACTCTACTTCCCCTGCCAGATTGGCAGCGCCAAGGTATTGCTTATCAAGAGCGGATTGCATCTTGCGTATGACGGTCCCGCGACACCTGTAAAGAAGCTGATGGCTGAAATCGCAACAGCGGTCAAGCCAAAGATCTTCATTACGACAGGCACTGGCGGCGGAATCGGCGCGGATGTCTTGCTGGGAGATGTAATCGTCGGCGCACATGTGCGCTTCGATTGCACAACTCAATTCAAGAATGAACCCTGGCATGACGCATCTTTCGATGCATCGGCATTGCCGGCTGGTGGAGTAAGTGCGGCTACGCCCGCTCTGCTCAAGGTCAATGCGTCGCGAATTCCTAACGCTAGGCCCACACCGAAGATCTGGTCCGATCCGGCGGATACCATCGTGACCACCGACTGCTTCGCGTTTGACGACTCCACCGACTACTACAAACTCCAGGGTCTCGGTCAAGTCTGTGAGATGGGCGATGCGATGGTGGCCAGCGCACTTCAGGGCATTCCAAGACTTTCCTGGTACGCGGTCCGCAACGCCTCCGACCCGCAGATACCCAACCCGGAAAACAACATTAAAAGAAGCCGAACAGCAGGCTGCACAAATTTATGCCAAGTACGGCGGTCTGACCACGGCCGGAAGTGTTATTACAACCTGGGCAATTGTTCGAGCAGCAACAACCGGTGGCGCCGGATTACGTCCTGAAAAAGCAGGTTTCAAACTAGGGCGTTTGCCGCGCGAGCGGGAATCGCAACTGACATAAATCGCGTTAGTACAACAAAATCAAAAGGAGGATACATCGATGAGTAACGATA
Organism: uncultured Acidobacteriaceae bacterium; assembly: GCA_963770245.1. Classification (GTDB taxonomy): domain Bacteria; phylum Acidobacteriota; class Terriglobia; order Terriglobales; family Acidobacteriaceae; genus PALSA-270. The sequence goes on from CAVYOX010000004.1 coordinate 19,201, forward strand.
GGAAGTCTTTCAAACTGGGCCGCCTAGTTCGGTCGCATGACAAACGCATTCCCATGTTGCATACGCTCATGACCGGCGCCGGAATTGCGCCACAGCCGGTGGTTCCGTCGGTGGACTACACGCGGGGAATGCCGCCAAACCTTGGGATGATGTTGAACGACACCCTCGGGGATTGCACGTGTGCTGCCTATTATCACGCCATCCAGGTTTGGACCTTCAACGCTCTCGGCGCCCAGCAAATGGCTACCGAGCCAGACAGCGATGTCGAGGAATTGTACGAGCAGGCATGTGGCTATAAACCGGCGCAGGGTGGAGAGGGGCCGGGAGGAAACGAACAACACGTTCTGACGTTCATCCTCAAGAAAGGTGCGCCTTTCGGGCCTACTGGTCAGCAGCAGCACCAGATCGATGCCTTTGTCGAGGTCGATGTGACAAAACACTGATAATATCAAACGCACGATCAACGACTGCGGCGTGGCTTACATCGGCTTCAATGTGCCGCAATACATCATGCCGCCGGACCAGAATCCGCTTCCTGTCTGGGACGTGGATCCCGCAGCTGACAACACGATTGTGGGCGGCCACGCAGTTGTTCTGGCTGGGTATAACGCCTCCGGAGCGCGAGTTATATCCTGGGGCGGGTATTACACGATGACATGGGCGTTCTTCGCTAAGTTCGTAGACGAAGCCTACGCCATCGCCGACCCTGACTGGATCTCCGCGAAGAAGACGACTCCCGGTGGTCTATCCCTCCAACAATTGGAGCAAGCCATGCAGGCGCTGAAAACCGAGCCGGCAGAATCGAGCGAAGTTAAAGCGCCGGAGCTCAAGAGGGCGGGTTAGCATCGACAGCTGGCAGCCTCTTTGACATCGATTTAGCCCCCCGCCTTGACGGCGGGGGGCTATCCGGAAACTTCAACACAAGCCTTCTCCCTGGAACAGGCGTGTTGCTCAGACGCCCTTTGAGTTGGCTTAGAGGTTGCGTTTGCAATCAACCAACCAACTAGGTTAAGAGCCCGTTCTGCAAATCAAGTGGCGGAGGTCGGTAATGGCTCAATCTGCGGACAATCGAACGCTTTATCCAGTGGAGTCGGCAGTGGTAGAAACTGGCGCCACGAACGCAGTTATACTGACGCCGAATGGTCCTGCTGCCGGTCTACCAGATAACTCCACCGACGACATAGCAAACAATAAGCCCACAAAGACCAACACTGAGCCTCCACCCTATTTCCACGAGGCCCTCGAAGACGCGGAGAGGCTGCTCAAGCATTCTGCCGAAAGCGGTGTCGACGTCGATGCCGACACTCGTGACCACGTCTTGCAGGCGAGGGCTGCCAGTACCGTTACACCGAGCCAGGAAACGGTTGCCAATCTGCTTGCCGCGCTCACGAAGCTCGCCGCATTACTCAGACCCGTTACCGCCGAGAGCCTGAAGGCGTGCAGCGACGACACCCGGCCCACGGTTCGCACGTACTGGGTGGTGACCATATGCCTGGCCATTGTCATCGTTCCGTTTTCGTTGGTTAGCTTTGTCTCATCCGCCATCTCGAATTCCATTCGCACGGACGTCACTACTGCCAACGGCCTCGCCGTGAAGCTCAGGGCACAGCTCGGGCCCCCAGCGGCCCAAACCCAGGCCGCCGCGTCAACCGTTGGTAGTCCTGCTGAACTCTCTCCTCCACTTCCAGCAGGTCTTGCCGAACTCGACGTCATTACTGAGCTCCAGCAGTTCGCCTCCACAATCCGGGCCATCGACGGGCGAGCCCGACAATTGAATGTGCTTGTACTTGACATAGAGCTGGACCCTTATGCTCCGATCCGAAAAGACGCAGCCGCAATCCACAACAAGTTCCAACTCCCCGCGGGACTGCCCAACTTTGCCACGGCTGCGAATAGCCAAACCGTCGTTTACCAGGACGTGCGATACTTTGCCCAAAGTATTCTCGATGATGTCTCGTGTTTCTATGGCGCGATTACCACCTGCCTTCTCCCGGTTCTGTATGCTCTATTGGGCACTTGCGCCTATCTTTTGCGAACCTTCGAACAGCAAACGGCTGCCCGAACGTTCATGCCGTCCGTCGCTGCCGATTCCGCCCGTTTTCTGATCGCCGCTATCGGAGGCGCCGTCGTCGGCCTGTTTAACAACTTCAGCATAACGCAAGGAGCTTCTATCCCACCTCTGGCCATCGCCTTTCTGGTGGGATACGCCGTCGACGTATTTTTCTCGTTTCTGGAGGGCTTACTCCAGGCGTTTACCAAGAACAAGAGCAGCAGCACGAGTTCCCCGTAACCGGCGGCATCCTCGCACTGGAACGCGTGGGATGGCAGCGTTTTGTCGATCTTGTCTGAGATCGTGGCGAGGTCCCGTTCCCCGATGACTTCGGCCACGCGCCGCGGCGCTACCTGGAGGGTCCGCTGCTTGATCTCGAGGGCGATCGACGGGAAATCTTTGGGCACCCGATCGAGTTCACCGGCGTCTTCACCGACGCGGACGACTCCGTCCAATCCATTCCGGCTTTTGCACGATAGATGCCGCCGATTCGAAGTTCGAAGGTACCGGGCCCGTTATGTTTGGCGCTCAACTTGCGAGCGCTCTCTTGGCGTCGCCAACTCCTGAACGGGACGGAGAGCAGTGTACTTCGATATCGAAACGCGTCTTCTGCGTGCGGTCGCTACCTTGGCAGAAGAGTTGAGTTTTACACGAGCTGCACACAAATTGAATATCAGCCAACCTGCTCTCAGCAAACAGATCACTGACCTTGAAGAAAACCATGGATTTCAGCTATTTACGCGCTCGAACAAGCGTGCTGTGGAACTCACGGACGCGGGTCGCGTCTTCGTGGAAGGGGCGCGCTCTGCGCTGACGAACATAGAGCTAACCGCTCGTCGCGCGCGGGCTGCGCACGAAGGGAATAGCAGTACGCTGATGGTTGGGCACTCCCCTTATGCCGATCAGCGGTGGGTTTCAGCCGCTCGTGCCATTCATCTTCATATGTTTCCCGAGCTCCACATTTCCATAATGACCATGTTCGCAATGGAACTGGTCCGGAGCGTTCTCGCCGGCGAGCTTAATCTTGCACTCGTGACCGCTCCTCCGGAGGACGCTCAGATCGCCGCTACACCGTTCGCACAGGCACCGTTATATGCGGCACTCCTCGAGACTCATCCGGCGATTCACAACGAACGACTGGTGCTGTCGGACCTGGCGAAGGACAATTGGATTCTGTTCGCCAGACGAGTTCATCCGACGATTCATGACGCAATTCTGGATACGGCAAGCCGCGAGGGAATCCCGCCAAGAAAGGCCCACGACATTATGGCGGTACGGCAAGCAATTCACCTAGTTTCCGAAGGCCTGGGTGTAGCGATCCTCACCGCACCGATGGCTTTGGAGATTCATTCGCAGGGGATCGTAGTAAAGGCGCTTCTTGACAAGCCGCTCTCCTTTCAAACATGTCTGATTAGGCGGGTCGATGACAAATCGCGACTGACAAAAGAATTCGCGCACGCATTTCTCAGCAGGTTCGCGAACCGGCCTCCCATACCAGCGCAACTAGAGCTACCTCTATCAGTCAGGGATAACCGGTTGGCATGAGGTCGGCCAAGATAGGGTCACAACTGGAGAGAGTGGGGCCGCGTAGTCGGACTCGCCATAACCATTAGGTAGGACGAACCGTTGACCATGATTGGTTGGCACAGGGGATTTAAATCTGTTGACATCACCATTGATCGGGCGTAGTTTGCGAACATCAGTGAACAGGATACCCCGGGGGGCGACAGATACTCAGTTCTGTCAGTGGTCCTGATCGCTGCTTCCCTCTAAATTCAGTGCTGTGTCGTCGAACATATGGTCTCGGACGAGCCTGTCTCAGTCGCCATGTCGTCAAACGGCTCAGGGCAAAAATCTGAAACTGGAGGCAGTGCATGTCTCGTGTCTGTTCTCGCACATTAAACCTCGGCCTGCTCCTGCTCGCCACTGTTCTGGCTAGTAATCTGGCTGCACAGCAGCCACCGCAGCCATCGGGTGAGGCCAAACCCGCGACGCCTTCGTCGGCTGGGATCTCCCCAGTCAAGGCATTTGAGCAGCACGCCGCCTATTGGAGCTCCGAGCCGGGCTGGGACACGGAACTGCAACTGAAGAATAACCTGGCTGCAGCATCTCTGACGGTGACCCCTGTTCTGCGGCTTGTTTCGGGGCAGGAGATCCCGCTCGATCCGTTGACCATTCCTCCCAATGCTTCGGTTTCGAGATCCGTGAATGAAGGACTGCTGACCCACGCGCCCAACCTCCTCAATCAACCGGGCTCTTACGGATCGGTGGTCTTCCGCTTCGCATCGCACGATGCCATGAATCTGCACGCGGCTGCTGTTGTTACGATTTCCGGACAGCCTATCGCATTTCTCAGTTCTGCTCATCCCGCCGGGCCGGCTGCGGCCCCGCTTCGCGGCAACGGGCCGGGCAGTCTGGAAGGAATCTGGTGGCAGCCTCGTTCAGGATTGCAGGACATTCTGGCGATCAGCAACAGTTCGGAGAAGACGGTCAACGGGAACCTATCCCTGTTCGATGCTTCTGGCAAGCAATGGAGCGAAGCTCTGTCCCTGGGTCCGCATCAGACGCGACGCATGGCGACCAGCGATTTGCTGCAAGAAGGTGGTCTAAGCGGAAGCTATGGCGGCATCAGCTTTGCGGTAACGGCCTCGGCGGATGCGGTTGACGCGGTTCATTTTATGTTCGACGAGGCAACCAAGTTTTCTCTGTCCCTGGACTTGTCCAGCCGCGACCCGAACGCAACCGTACGGGACCGAACCGGCAGCCTTGGGACTCTGTGGACGATGCGCGCGCCGATGCTGGCGCTGAGCACCCCCGATCCAGCTCTTGGCCTGCCCTCTGGAACGGTGTTGCAACCAGCGATTTTGGTGCGCAACACCACCTCCAAGAAGATATCCGCCAGCCTTACGCTGAGCTGGCGCGGCGACTCGGGCAAAGGGCAAACCAACTTGCCGGAACTGGAGCTAGCTCCCTTTGCCACTCAGCAATTGCAGATCGGGGCCATACAAAAGCAGTTGGGCATTCCCAACGACGCGCACTGGGCTCTGGTGACACTTTCCGCGAATGCGTTGCCGGACGATCTGATCGCGCTGGCCTCCAGCCGTGACAGCAGCGGGCGCTACCACTTGGAGACCAAGTTCTCCGGCGACCGCGGCGGCTCTTTCGCCGGGGGCGAGTGGCGGGCAGACGCGACCCATAATGAGATTGTTGCCATCACCAATGTTGGCGCGAAGGCCACCAACGCCTTGCTCACCCTGCATTATGATAACGGCGGGAAGAAGTACGAACTGCAGCAGATCATCCAGCCCAGCGACCAGATGTGGGTGAATTTGACGGAGTTGATTCATAACCAGGTGCCGGACCGAAACGGCGATGCTCTGCCGGCCGATGTGAGCTCGGTGACGTACGACCTACAGGACCTGACTCCGGCTGGGAACAGCCTAACGGCGAGCACACTGGCAGTGAATAACACTTTGGGGAATCAGGTGATTCCGGACTGTCCAAGCTGCTGTGGCGACTCATCCGTCTTCTTCACCCCGGCTACGGTCGACTGTTTAGTCGACGGGACGTGCCCTCTAACGGTTTATGGGGTCAACTCGTGCAGCGGGACCGACGTCAATCTCGACGGCGACTTTCCTACGTGGGGCAGTGACAACTCCAGCATCGCGACCGTGACCAGGGGGATGGTACGGGGAGTGGCTGCGGGTACCACTACGGCCTATGCGATAGGGGATGTGCCGGACCCGGGAGTGCAAGCCTGCGGTTGCCCGCTATACCATGAAGTGCAGCTCAACGCGCCGGTCACGGTGCTCGGTATCCTATCAATAAGCCCTGCTACTGGGGTAATCGGTTCGACGGTGCCTGTGACAATCAGCGGTTACGGATTCGGAACTGCTCCGACAGTAACGGCGACCGGACAGATCAGCGTCGCCAACGTTCAGGTGAACCCGTCCGGGACAGTAATTACCGCGAATCTCAAGATTTCCAGCCTTGCTTCTGCTGGACACTTCACTGTGGTTGTCACGAACACTGCTGGCCAGGCAAACACCCCTTTCTACATAACGAAGTCGTGCAATCCGACGGTTTTTGCTCCAAGCCCGCCCCCGATCGCATGCGACGGTAAAACAGTCTACCAAGCACAGTTAGCAGTCAGCGGCAGCGATGAGGTAAACGTAACCGATACTATTGCGACAGCCACGAGCAACAATGACCTGACTGTTATGACAGAGGGCTCCCCGTACACGTACTCTGCGCCGGCGTGCCCACCAGGAGAGATCTGCTATGACGAGAACTACATCGGGTATACGAACAATCAGTCCAAGAGCGCGAACATAAACTGGAGCGTCCAGATATTCTGCAGCAACAGCCCATATCCGTCGGAGACGGTCAATCCCTCCGCAACGGTAACATGTCAATGAGGAGCCTATTGATGTCAGGTATCTGGCTGCTACTGATTGCAATACTGGGCATACGCGGAGTCCCTACAGCTATTGGGCAGGGCGGAATGGGTGAGCCACGGCCCGCTTCACGGACAGGCGACGAGCCTCGCTCCGGGGAGGGTTACTACTGTCGTATACCCGAGATGCCGGTTTCGTGGGCGACACGCGGCCAACCGGTGGATGTCGCACACAGCGACGCCGTTTTCTTGGGGTTGGGCACTGCTGTACCAGCACTCGATGTTCGCAACACCCAGGCCTTGCCGATCACCAACCTGGCATTCGTTGTGGAATATCTCGATAGCCAAGGGCACAGGAGCACGACAGCAGTCATGGCGGCGGCGGCAGTTGGATACGAGAAGTCGGCACCGCTTCCTTTTTCTGTTGAGGGCATTCAGCCGTGGAAGGAGCCGCTTGGTCCCGGTGAAACAGCAAGAGTGAGTGGATTTTACGATAGTGTCAGGGCCCTTACCTGCCCAGTAGCAGGACGCATCACGTTTGTACTGGCTAGATTCAAGAATGGAAGCGTTCAAGAATATGAAGCGGATGGCTGGTCTGTTCCTCCGTTGCCGCGATTTGTTCCCGAGATCACCGCCGCCTGTCCGATTGTTCAGAAGAATCCAACCCAAATATCGGCCAAGCTCCGAATCAGTTCCACGGGTGCAGTGACCGGAATTTCTGGGCCTGTTCTCACCAGGGACAGCCCTGATCTGGTGGTATGGGTTGCGACCCAGATGAAGATGTGGGCCTTCCAGCCCGCGCTGCTCGACGGTCACCCGGTGGAGGACGATCTGGATGTCGAATTCGTGATATTCGGAAATTCCTTGCCGAATCTCGCGGCGATTTCGCTTACCTCGCCGGCGACATTGATTGTCTTTCAACCAGGAGATGGTGCTGCCGGCAGATGCATAGAAAGCTTCGGGCAGCTTCGCGAGGCGATGACAATCCCATAGCACGGGTTTTGACCAAGCTGCTGTGGCGACTCATCCGTCTTCTTCACCCCGGCTACGGTCGACTGTTTAGTCGACGACACGTGCCCTCTAACGGTTTATGCGGTCAACTCGTGCAGCGGGACCGACGTCAATCTCGACGGCGACTTTCCTACGTGGGGCAGTGACAACTCCAGCATCGCGACCGTGACCAGGGGGATGGTACGGGGAGTGGCTGCGGGTTCGACGACGGCTTATGCGCTAGGGGATGTGCCGGACCCGGGAGTGCAAGCCTGCGGTTGCCCGCTATACCATGAAGTGCAGCTCAACGCGCCGGTCCAAGTGAGCAATTGCCCCAACACTGCGTCGACTTCTTTGACGGATCCCTTGAATGAGACCTTGGTGTACCCCACATTGTTGACCGGAACCGGCAATGTGGCAAGGGTTGCAGTAGCTCCAAGCGGGGCCAATTGGGATGGGTTAAACATAATAGAGGCCGTGAGTGGTCCGGTCACGAACACGTGTCCTGCAACATTTCCACACGCTTGCTCTGGGAACTCCACTTTCACGATTGCGGAGGGGTACCAGCCGGTGGTTACGGAAAACAACGTCTTGGTGCCCGTCGGGCCGCTCCTTGTAGGTACCCACAACGAATTTTTCGATCAGTACACCGCCACATCCGTTTTCAGCCTGCTCGACGTCTCCGGCGGGGGCAGTTCCTGTGCGCAAACGTGCAGTCAACAATACACAAATGCGTGTGGGCAGCAAATCCTGACTCACACCTTCACAATGACGTTTACCAAGTCAACTATCAACGGCACAAATGTTACGCTAGTGTCAGTGACGGACTAATAATTCATGGAGGATGCGATGTTGCTGAGGCCGCTGTTCCTGATGGTATGGTTCCTCTCGCTGCTCCAGTTGTCCCAAAATACTTCTGCCCAACAAACTCCCGAGATCGGGAGGGCGACACTATATACGTATGGAGACCTTTTGCGGAAGCACAACATAGAGCTGACCGAAGCGGCTTTGCACAGTGCCTTGAAGAGTTCGGATGCTGACGTGAGATACCTGGCAGCCATGAAACTTGCAGAGGACAAGGCGACCGACGCCATTCCGGCAATTGAAGAGGCGCTGACAGCGGAACGAGCGCCCCGAAATCGAGTAAATATCGCGCTCGCTCTTGGGCTCCTGGGGGTTCGCGCTGGGTATATCGAACTTAAGAAAGTTTGCGGTGATCGGACTTTCGTCTCAGAGTTTCGACTGTATGCGGTTCGATATATGCTCGATCTTAATTCCCCAGATGCTGCGGAATGCTTACCCGCTGCGGAGGAGATAGAAGAGTCTCGAGACGCTGACCTAGGTGATCGGATTTCGGCTTTGTCTCTGCTACCGCGGTTCCAGAATCTCGCGGGAGAGGAATCGCAGAGAATATTCGACCTTGTGCTTAAAAGTCTGGGCTCCCCAGAGCCAGTTGTCCAAATAGCGGCTAGTGATGCGCTCTCCACTATCGGGGGCGCTGATGCTGTCGCGCATCTCAAGGCAGCGGTAGCAAATGAGAAAGACGAAAACGTGCGTGCGGTGTTCGAGCGGGCTCTGGCGAGACTGCAGAAGGACGCAGTTCAGTAGGGTGAACCTTATGACTCACGGATCGTGCCGCCGCACCGACAACTCCTTAAGTAAGAGCCCGAGTGGAACAGGATCAGGAGGCAAATGCGAAAGTTGATTATGCTTGTGCTTGCATTCGTGACGGCCGCGATTGCCTCTCCCTGCCACAATCCACGCGGACGAAGCGCCGTGCTCAGAGGGCAGGCAATTCAGGGTCAAGTCACCCGAGACCGACGGGCCGTGAAGTTCGCCAAAGTGTACCTGTATTCTTCGGACAAGTCGGAAACTACTACGATGACCGACCAAAGCGGTATGTTGAATATTGATCATTTGCCACCGGCTAAATACCGATTGTCGATTGCGGGGTGGGGCAGCGTCAGCGTGGAACTCATACCCCGAGCGAACGGCTACAACTTTCACGAGACGCTGATGCTCTATCGTTGGGGTAGCCAAGTCTGTGCCATGACGGTCTCGGTTCTCGAAGGGGCATGACCCAAAACCGTGAGGCCTAGTTTCTGATCCTTGTAGTGTCCTGTGATCTCCCAGCAACCCGTCCGGGAAGGCACTGCTCTGGTAGGTTTCTGTGAAAGAAGGAGCTGGACCCCGCAGCGGTTTTCCCGTAATCGTCAGCGGGCCATCCCTCCCCGAAAAGGGAATGCGAAACCAGGGCAACTTGTTGTCGTACCCGACATCGCCGGGCATGCTCGGGATTAGACCGCGCCAGATTCCGTTGGTCGGCAGCAGGGTCCATAGCTTCTCGGTCCCATATTGACTTACCATCCCTTCCGCTGCGATTCCGAAGTGGGTAGTAGGAGACGGGGCGCGGTGGGAACTCAACTGCGAGGGGCACTGCCGACGACCGGCTACCGGGCGGACCCTGGGCAACAAGGAGCAGGGCATAAGCTAAGCGGCTTTTCGTGCCCTGGCCGACGTGCTGCCGTTGACACCAATTCGTACATCCCGCTTATGAAGCAACTGGGATACGACCCGAACGACAAGTCCACCGACATCGAGACGCCCGCTGGAATTGGCAATGTGGCTTGCGCCACCGTGCTGGAATTTCGCCATCAGAACAAATCCAACCAACTCGGCGACCTCGCCTAAGGGCCGCATTCCGGCTGGAATGGATACTGAATCCGGGTTCGACAATTTTGGGCTGAGATAATACACCAGCACCCTGGGAAGATTCATGACACCGGATCCGTCGGGGCTTTTGGCACAAAAACCGGCCGATCCGCAAAGCTGGAATCTCTACGCTTATGCGATGAACAATCCTCGGATCTTTATCGATCCAACAGGGCTGGACTGTGTGTACGCCAACGACGCTGGAAATGGGGTTGAGTCAATCGATCACAACAGCAACTCAGGAGTGCGGACAAAACGGTGGAAGCTGGGCGCCTGGTTACGTAGATGAGAACTGGGCGCACTTCAACAACAGCACCGGTGTGTTCCAGGTGGGCTCCATCAATGGTGCCGGAAACAATGCCACGGTCGATTACACGATGTTCGGAGCAGGTGCACAAACACAGTTCAATGGAGATGGGTCTTCTTGCCTCAGTGGATGTGCCGGTTTCTCGCTAGCGAATGCCAATTGGCTTCAAAGCCAGCTTGTGGGAACAGCACGTTAGGTGGCCTAGACGGATACATACAGTTTTTGGCCGGTCGACAAACACCGCTAGAAGGCCGGGCTTCTAATTAAGCTTGCCGCCGGTCCACTCGATCCCTCGACCGACCACTGGGCTGGGCCCGGCGGAATGGGGCCGCCGGAAGGCCGCGGTGATTGGGCAGCATCGGTTCACGATTACAACTTCAGCACCAACGATATTAAGATCGGTAGTTATTTCAATCCGACTCTAAAGCTCGCTACGTCGGAGGCGCTCATCAAGAGCAACAACACTCTCATGCGCAACGCTAGCGGAATCCAAAGCCTCAAGATGGGGCTGTTTTTCGCACCCGCCAACGCGCTCCAGTGGTACGCAAACAGTTGGAAGTAGTGATGCTTTCAATCTTTCGGTCATCGGGTGTGCATCATGAAATGTCGGGCTAAGATCGCTGTGCTTCTGCTCTCTGTCTCTGCGCTCATGGCAAGCGCCCAGTCAGCACCGGAAGAAGGCAAGGGCATGCAGGAGACTCAGAAACGCGGCTATTGGGTCGATCCATCCACTGGGCTGATGTGGGCTGGCAAAGACAACGGGAAAGACGTGAGCTGGAAGAAGGCGATGAAGTACTGCCGCGATCTGCGATTGGCCGGGTACTCTGACTGGAGGTTGGCGAATATGGCTGAGTTGCAAGGCACCTACGACACTACCGCCAATGCTCCCGGGCTGGCAGGCCCCCGCCGAAGGCTAAGGAATTTCACTTTTCATGTGAAGGGCAATCTGTTCTTGACAGGTAATCAATGGAGCAGCAATTACAGAATGGATGATCGGGGACGCCCGATTGGGTATGCGTACTACTTCGACTTCAACTCAGGTAAACCGGATGATGATCAAGGCGGTTACTCCTACGGCAAGCGCGCGCTGTGTGTGCGCGGTTCTGGAAAATGATGCTCGCAGGCCCTCTGGCCTGGCCTGTATAGCGCGTCCGCAAGGCCGCTGGCGGGAGCTGTGGCCGTGAGAACTGAGGTCTTGAAAGACGACGCTGCAACGCAGCGGCATGAGGGGTTGGCTCTGGATCGAGACGCCGCCGAGGACCATGTGTAGCGGACGTAGATCATCTCGATTCTCCAGGCAACCAATGCGGAAATTGGAGACAAGGACATTTACGTCATTTTTCAAGTTCCTGAGGCAAGATCGCCTGTCAGTGCTGAAGAAGCCAAGAGGCGCCTTGGTGGTTGAGTTTTAGCGGAGTGCAGTGAACGGTCAGTTCCGTGAGGCGACCGGGGTCGGTTGGTCTTGTCAATGATGGCGAACTTGATTGTGAGTCCAGGGACTGCAGCTATGTTTTTGGCGACGGTTTGAAGTGCCCGCATTTGCAGTGCCAACCCGAGTGTGAGTTTCCGGTTCGCCTGCGACTATTCCCTCCCAGCATGGAGTTTGGTGAAACGGTGAAACGGCATAGAGCTCTTCGCGAGCTTCGCACATCGGTGCGACTTTGCCCTTCAGGGTGTGTTGCAACCAGAAAAGGTCGCAATTTATTGGGCATTGCGGCGCCGCTCTTCCACCTTGGCTGGCCGACTGTTATAACCTCCAGGAATAACGATCGGTTGAAAAGTGATTGGACAGAACAGCCCGCAGGACTCAGAGTGTTAGCCCGGCAGGGCGCGACCGAAGGGACCGCGGGTTGGCGGATCCGGCGCCGGATGCCATTCTTGCTAACCCGGAGAAATTCACAAAATGACCCTCATCGAGCAGTTGCGCTCCAGACAGAAAGCTCTCACGATTGAAGAGTTGGCTGGGGTGCTCCGCGTTGCCGTGGGAACCCTTTACACGGAAGTTGAAAACGACCACATTCTACGAAGCTCCGTCCGCTTTGATCCTCATCGGACCGCGGATTGGCTGGAAACGAAATCAACGCCGGCGCATTCGGTCAGGACTCGGCGGCAGAATGGATCAATTGCTCGTGCCTAAGCGCCAGGCTGAAACAACGGGCAGGCGCGCGGCTTGCGTGCGGATCAATGACGCAAATGCAGCCAAACTGCCGTTATTGATTCTTGCCTGTACGTCGCTGTTGCGGAGGCCTTCGCGAGCTTTCGGATTTTAGGAATAGAACCATGTACCGTCTACCGACCGAAAAGAAAGCCGTACAAAGCGAAGGACTCTCGGTTGCTCTGGAACGGCACTACTCCGTGCCCGAAGTCGCCATCCTGTGGGCTCTCAGTGAAAGAACGATTCGGCGAATGTTCGAAAATGAGCCAGGAGTCCTCTGCTGGGGAACCTCAGAGCGCCGTTTCAAAAGAGGATACAAGACGTTGCGTATCCCCGAGACAGTCCTGCTACGGGTACATCGTCAGCTGCGCATTGCGATCTGAGAATTCCAAAGGATCAAGCTCGCAATCAGTGAACGTGAGTGGAAGGCGGTTTCGAGCCCGGTGACGACCTGCTGGGTACATCCACCGCATCCATCGCTGAGTCTTCCCATGCCATGCGCGCATATGTTTCGAGTTGCTGCTGGCGCTCTTTGACGAATGGCGCATAGTGCTTTTCCGTCACCTTGACGCTGCTATGACCCAACAAAAGCGAAACGCGATCAATCGGAACACCTCTATTCAGCAATTCAACCGCAAACGTATCGCGGAACATGTGAGCGTGACAGCGCTTTGGAGTTCCGTCTGGTCTGTGGATCTTTGCTATTTCGAATAATCGAACAAGGGAACGCCGCCATCCCTTGCAAGCCGTCTGCGGATCGCCATTGCCCGACCAGAAAAAATACCGAGGATTGACGCTCGGCAATGCTCGCAGATCTTCGGCCACATCGGGAGGGATGGGGACATTAACGGCAACCCCGGTCTTGGCACGATACAGGAAGAGCTTCCCTTCTTCGCTCAACCGATCACGTTCGAGAGTGACAGCATCCTGTATAGAAAGTCCGGACCAGCGCATCAGCATCACCAAAGCGCGTAGCCGGTCCGAGCGGAACTGAAAATCGCGCCCACCGCGCCATTCGCCATAGGCGTAGGTTGCGTCAACGATCCGTTTGAATTCAGGTTTCGGGAACCATCCTGTGGGAACGGAATGAGCCGTCGCCCGCTTCACCTTCTTTGCCGGATTCTCGATGAGCCATCCATTTTGAATGCAGAACGAAAAGAAACCCACCAGCCGCGAGAGTTTGCGGTTCGTCGTCAAGCCATTGTTGGCCCAAGTCGCGCGAAAATTAACTAGCTCGGGCGGAGTGATGTCGCGAAGACGGCTCAAGCCACGGTGCTTCGCCCAGGAAAGGAACTGTTTCTCAAACAGAGTTTTCGATTGCTTTGTCGTTTCTTTCGAGAGGCTACGGCCTTTCTCATCGGCCAAGTATGCCTCGACGGCCCCCGCGATCGTTGTGGGCAGCGGCTGTCGTTGTTTGGAGGGATCTGCCGCATCTTCGATCAGGCGAGCCTTGCGTTCCGCCTGTTCCCAGCTACGGGTTTGTGCCGACTGCCGCACCCGCTTGCCGTCTGTGTATCCGTCAATCCATTTGGGACAGCGGCAGCGCCGATACTTCGAGGTCCGCCTTGTGATCGCACTGCGGAGTGTGGCGACTGTAGACAAAAAACATGATGCCGATTCCTTGCCCCGGTTGAGTTGACCAGCACGACCATTGTACCGTCTTGGGTACAATTTGGGTACAATTCTCTTTGATGGTCTCTGGAAAGTGCTATTTTACTGGGGATTTACGTGGTGGAGCTAGTCGGGCTCGAACCGACGACCTCATCGTTGCGAACGATGCGCTCTCCCAACTGAGCTATAGCCCCATCTTGGGAACATCAAAGGGTGTACCGCAATTCTAGCAGCGCTTTCGGTCGAAGACCAAGTACAGGTGTCGGGAGCTCGCAAAAGGTGTTGTCGTCAAGCCCCCGGGACGAAAACTCTGTTTACCAAACCGCTTTTCTCGCGTCTAATGACAATTACTGGCTGCCTTTTGCCCCCATGTTTACTCCGTTGAATGGCGGGATCTCGCGACATCAAGCCAGGAACCTGGGCATGTCTCTGGCGCTCCATGGTCTCCTACTGGGCTGGCTGCTGCATAGTCCTTACCCTAGATTCCTCGCCCCTTCTTCGGTGGCTGCCGGAGAATACGGCGGCTCGATCACTCATCTGTACTGGCCGAGCCCGCTGGCCCAGGGTCGAACCGACGCCAAGAGCTCTCCCCCCGCCGGCAGCTAGCCGCGTTGCGCAGGCTGGCTTGGAAAAAGTCTCACAAGTTGAACAAACCGCCTAAAACGGTTGCTCCGTCTTCGCTCCTCGAAGCGGCCATTCAAGCCACTACCTCCAACCAATCGAGTCCTCCTCCTCCAGCCGGTGCTCCGTACGGGAGCTTGACCGATGGTCCGTCAGCTGGAGACGAGGTTCTCCCTGCCCTGCCGGTTTCGGCCACCGACCCCGTCGTCGGCCCGAACGACCTGGCTGGACATGGAGAGGGCAGCGTCGTGGTTGAAATTACCATCGATGACAAGGGAAATATCGTGCAAAAGACGGTCCTGCAAAGCCTTGGCCCCCTGGTCGATGCCAAGGTCCTGGCCGCCCTCGAGAACTGGCATTTCAGTCCCGCCACCCGCAACGGCGTTGCCATCCCCTCCAAGCAGGATGTTTACTACCACTTCAAGCCCCGAGCCTAATCAGGCGACGAATCCGGAGCAGACCTTCCAAGCGAGCGCCAAACCTGAGCCGCTATAATGCCCATGTGAACTCTTACTCAGTCGAACAAGTTGCCTCGGCCGAATTCCCGACGCGCTGGGGGATTTTTCGGATCTTCGGGTTCCAGGGAACTTTCGGCCAGGGCGAGACCGAGCGCCGGGAGGAAGCCGTCGCCCTGGTCATGGGCGATGTTCACTCCGCACCGGCCCTCCTGCGCATCCACTCCCAGTGCCTCACCGGGGACGTTTTCGGCTCCCTGCGCTGCGACTGCCGTCAGCAACTGGAGATGGCTCTGGCTATGATCGCGCGAGCAGGGCGCGGGAATTCTCGTCTACGAACAGCAGGAAGGCCGAGGCATTGGACTCATGGCAAAGCTGAAGGCCTACGAACTGCAGGATTCTGGTCTCGACACCGTCGAAGCCAACGAGCGTCTGGGCTTCAAAGCCGACCATCGTGACTTCGCCTTGCCGGCAGAGATTCTGAAGGCTTTGGGCGTCTCTCGCGTCCGCCTGCTCTCGAACAACCCCGACAAGGTCGCCGCCCTCGAACGCGCTCGCATCGAAGTCACGGAGCGCGTTCCCTGCGAGGTCCCGCCTAGCATCCACGCTGAAGACTACCTCAAGACTAAGAAGGACAAACTGGGCCACTTGTTCACGTCGCGGTAGATAGTCCCTGGGACAGAAAACGAATTCAGGTGGGTTGAGCGGACCGCTAGAACCACACGCGAAGGATCTCTCTAGTACAGGGGCGTTTTCCCATCCACCCGCCGCGACCACGCGTCGATCCCGCCCTGCATCGACCGCGCCTTCTCAAACCCCTGCTGCCGCAGCCAGCCGGTCACATTCATGGAACGCACTCCGTGATGACAAACAACCACGATGTCCTCATCGGGATCCAGCTCCTGATGCGCCCGGCCAGGCACGTCTCCCATTGGCATCAACTTGGCCTCGGAGATGCGAGCGACCTCGAACTCCCAAGGCTCGCGCACATCAAGAAGGGTGAAACCCTCGCCGCGATCGAGCTTAGCCTTGACATCCTCGGGAGTGATTTCGTAGTCCATCGGTTCAGAGCCCCTGCCGATTCTTCCCCTTCAACAATTGCGCAAGAATTTGCCTTTCGAGGGAGCCGGCCGTGATGGTGCCGAAGGCAGCCTCGGCCCTTCGTCATAAATTGATCGCCGACTTGCGCGGCTCCGCGATGGTTTCGAGCGGGTCGCGCCCGCCCTCTTTCGGCACGATCCACTTCTTCTCCATGGCGATGATATCGAGCAGCAACTTCCTGTCTTCGGCCGAGGGTAGACTATCGATGACATGCTGCTCGTAGGCGCGATCCTCTAGCTGCTCGCCAGTCTGCGCGTGGAATTTCTGTCCGGCCCAGCGTCCGATGGAGCGGTTGAACTTGATGTCGGGCGCGTACAGCCTCGGCGCGCCCGGCTTGCGCACCGTATTGAAGCGCTCAATCAATCCGGCAACCTCGTCGCGATAGAGACACCGGTTATAGTCGTTCAGGTCATCGAGCTTGGCCGTCTGCTCATTTTTCGGTTCATCGTAGCGTCCCTTCACCCCCCATACATAAGCCCAGTGGGCGGACGAGGAATGATCCGTTCCAAACAGATCGTAGGAACTCGAAATCCACTTGTTCAAATATCGCTGCATGAGCCACGCCGGAATCACGCCCGCTTCGACAATCCGCCGCAGGCCGTCATTGCCGGTACCCATGTGAAATGACTCCTCCCGCAGCATGTAGGACATGGACCGCCCGAGCGGCGCAAAAGCCGAGTACTTCAGCATCTGCAACTGGAATTTGCCGTCACGGTCCACGAAATCCGTGTAGGTGAAAAAATCCATCCAGTTGTCAACGTCTACGTTGAAGGCACCCAGCAGACGCTGGTTTTGAAATGCCCGGCGCTCCAGCATCTTCTGCGCCTCCACCTTGCCCGAGTATCCGAAATGATCGATCAGCAAAGCGCACATCTGCCAGCCGTGGCGCATTTCCTCAATCATGACCCGGGTAATCGCTCGCCGGTCCCAGTCGCTCGGCGCCGTCTCAAACAAATGCCGTTGCTGCTCGACGCTGGCAAACTCGGTGTCCCCCTGATAGACGATCAGATTCATCAGCGCGTCGCGCATCTGCTGCGTGGGCACCTGTCGCAGGTTCTCCCACTTGCGCCGGCCTTTGAATGCGCCAAACTGGATCTCGTCGGTCTCAATCGCGCCATAGAGGGTATCGAACTGGAAGCTGGCAATCTCGCCGTGGTTAACGCCGATCTCCTTGCGCCAGTCGTCAAACATGCCGACCCAATCGCTAAAGGTTCCGATTTTGGGTACTTTTCCTGGCATGGCTCAAACCTTCAACTCGAGAGGACCGGGAGCCTCTCATCGAGCAAAACTGATGCTGCAGAAATCCCTTTTCATTTCCCTTTGAACTCCGCCGGCCGCTTCTCCACGTACGCGTTCAGCCCTTCCTTCGCATCCTCGCTCTGGAACAACAACTGCTGATTCTCACGCTCCACCGCCAGCGCCGCTTCGAGCGGAATCTCCCATCCGGTCTGCACCGCCCGCTTGATGCGACCCACGGCTTTCGAGGCCTTGTTCGGCGGACAGAACTGCCGGGCGTACTCCATGATGTTTTCCATAAATCCATCGCGCTCGAAAATGTCGTTGATAATCCCTTTTTCGAGCGCTTCTTCAAAGGAGAAGGCATTTCCGGTCACCATCAACTCAATGGCCTTGCTCTTGCCTACCAGCCGCGCCAGACGCTGCGTGCCGCCCGTCCCCGGCAGCACTCCGAGATTCACTTCCGGCAGTCCAATCTTGCCCGCATCTTTGCGCGCAATCCGCAGATCCGCCGCCATGGCGATCTCCAGGCCGCCGCCCACGCAGTGCCCGTTCAGCGCCGCAATCACCAGCTTGGGGGTGTGCTCGAGTCGAAGCAACATCTCGTTGGCATGCAAACAGAAGTAATACTTAAACGTCGGGTCTACGCTGGCCAGCATCTTGATGTTCGCGCCGGCGGAAAAGAACTTATCACCTGCCCCGGTGAGCACGATGACGTGCACATCATTGTCCATGCGCGCTTGCAGAATGGCTTCGTCCAGCTGCCGGTTCATCTTATAGGTGTAGGTGTTCGCCGGAGGATCGCAGAGTTCGATCACCGCGACACCGGCATCGGTGCGATAGTTGACCAGGAGCTTAGTGGTGGCTTCAGCGGCAGGAGGCACGGTCGTCGCCATAGTCAGACTCCTTCAGACAGTTCCGACAGACAGTTCCGATCGGCATCCCATACGGGCCTGCCGAAATGGACCAAGAACGCGGCGCATCTGCTCAGATTCTAGTCCTTACCAGCCTCCGGCGGCACGATTGTCGAGGGCATCTATTTCGCCTTGCTGCCGTCGAGCCATCGTCAGCTCCGAATATCGGCCAAGCAATGCTCCACTTCCTCTTTCAGATCCGCCGTCAGCGGCAAAAGCGGCAGCCGCACCGGTCCCCCGTAATAGCCGTTGAAATCCACCCCATATTTCACGCCGGGGAGCCCCAAATCGCCGGCGATTCTCTCGGCCGCCTTGGCAATACGCTCCTGCTTGATGCGCGCCAGTTCGATGTCGCCTTCTTTCCAGGCAGCGTAAATCTCGTAGCAAGCGGTCGGTGCCACGTCGGCGAAAGCCAGGATGCCTCCGACCGCACCGGCCGCGAGCGATGGCTCGAGCTTCTGCGCAGAACCGACCAAGACCTGGAAGCCGACTTCTTTTTGCCGAGTCTTGATTCCGGCGACCAGGCTCACCGACGCCGAGGAAGGCTTGGCGATTCCCTTGGCGATTCCAGGGCCGGCGACCGACACCAGCTCCCCGCCCGAACCTTGAATCTCATGGACCACGCCCTCGCTGGTCGCCTTCAGCATGCGCGGAGTCACGGCGTCGAAGGTCTCGGTGACGGTCGCCACGCGCTTGATGTGCTGCGTACCCACCACCATCCGGCGCACTTTCTCGACGTCGCCGCTCGATTCCTTCACCCCGATGATGTTCGGGTGTTCGGCCAGTTCGATCACCACTTCAGCGGGAATGTCGTAGGCGGTAAACACCGGAACGTTATAGACCATCACCGGCAGCGGCGACCGGTCGGCGACCATACGATAGAACGCCAGCAGGTTGGCCGGCTGCATCTGTTTGCGGTAGAAGTGTGGCGTACGGATGAGCGCTACGTCGTATCCGAGCTCGGCGGCGTATTCGGTGAGCCGCAGCGTCTCGCTGGCCGATTCCATCCCCGCGCCTGCGATCAGGACTTTATGCGGGGCCGCAGCCTCCCGCGCGGTCTTCAGGACGTCGCGCCGCTCCTGGTCAGAAAGCAGGATGGCTTCGCCATTCGACCCGAGCACCACGATGCCCGCGACCGGGGTCTTTGAATAGCGCTCGACATTGGCGGCAAGTTTTTTAAGATACACGCTGCCGTCGGGATAAAACGGAGTCGTGATGGGCGGAACAATACCCTGAAGAAGCATGGAAGTCGCTCGCTCGAAACCTACCACGATCGCATGACGTGGCGCTCCGCCTGCAATTGCTGCAAGGCCTGCACTCGCACTTCTCCGCTCTGCAAGGCGGCAATCCCTTCCGCCGCCGCCCGCGCGGCCGACAGGGTGGTGATGGTGGGAATCCGCGCCTGCACCGCGGCACGCCGAATCGCTTTCTCATCGAAAAATGGATCCTGCCCGTGCGGCGTGTTCACGATCAACTGAATGCGCTCTCCTTTGATTAGATCCACCACGTTCGGACGTCCCTCTTTCACTTTGTACACCCGGTCCACGCTCATCCCCGCCTCTTCGAGAATGTCCGCGGTTCCCGCGGTCGCCACCAGCTTGAACCCCATATCGACAAACTTGCGCGCCACCTCAGCCACATGCGGTTTGTCGTGATCGGTCACGCTGATGAATGCGGTGCCTTCGGTCGGCAGCTTCTGCCCGGCTGCGGTCTGCGCCTTGGCAAAGGCCTCGCCGAAGTTGTCTGCCACGCCCATGACTTCGCCGGTCGATTTCATCTCCGGACCGAGCACGGTGTCGACGCCGGGGAATTTGTTCCAGGGAAAGACCGGCGACTTGACGTAATAGCCGTGGCCGGTATCGAGGTCGGCGCCCCGCTCGATAAATTCCGGCAGAAATTCACGCAACTTCCGCCCGGTCATCAATCGCGCCGCAATCTTCGCCATCGGAACACCCGTCGCTTTCGACACATACGGCACGGTGCGCGAGGCTCGCGGATTCACTTCGAGCACATAGACCGTGTCCGCGCTGGCCTTTGGACTGCCCCGCGGAATGGCGAACTGCACGTTCATCAAACCCACCACCTTAAGCGCCCGCGCCAGCCGGAAGGTGTACTCCCGCATACGAGTCAGCAGATGGGCTGGAATGTCTACTGCCGGCAGCACGCAGGAAGAATCGCCGGAGTGAATCCCGGCTTCTTCAATGTGCTGCATGATCCCGCCAATCACCACATCTTCCCCGTCCGAAAGCGCGTCCACATCCACTTCGATCGCATCTTCGAGAAAGTGATCAATCAGCACCGGCCGGTCCTGGGAATATTCAACTGCCTCTTTCATATAGCGGATTACGGTTTCTTCGTCATAGGCGATCACCATGGCCCGCCCGCCGAGCACGTACGAGGGTCGCACCAGCACCGGATACCCCACGCGCTCGGCGCCGGCGACGGCCTCTTCGACCGAGGCCGCCATCGCCCCTGGCGCCTGCGGAATCTCCAGCTCATCGAGCAGCTTGCCAAACCGTTTGCGGTCTTCCGCCAGATCAATGCACTCGGGCGAGGTGCCAATAATGTTCACTCCCGCCGCCTTCAGCGGCAGGGCCAGGTTGAGCGGAGTCTGTCCTCCGAATTGCACAATGACACCCAGCGGGGCGCCCGAAGCCGCTTCATGCTCACAAATCGCAAACACATCCTCAAAGGTCAAAGGCTCAAAGTACAGACGGTCGCTCGTGTCATAGTCGGTCGAGACCGTTTCCGGATTGCAATTCACCATGATGGTCTCGTAGCCATCTTCGCGCAGCGCAAACGAGGCGTGGCAGCAGCAGTAGTCAAACTCAATCCCCTGGCCAATACGGTTCGGCCCGCTGCCGAGAATGATGACTTTTTTCTTCTCGGTCGGCGCCGCTTCGTCCTCTTCTTCGTAGGTCGAATAGAGGTAGGGGGTAAAGCTCTCAAACTCGGCCGCGCAAGTGTCCACCCGCTTGTACACCGGCTGAATGCCATGTTTCTTTCGAAAATGCCGGACCTTCTCCTGGTCTCCTTTCCCGCTCAGCCGCCAGGTCCCCGCCAGCCGGCCGTCGGAAAAACCCATGCGCTTGGCCTCGCGCACCACATCGGGCGGGACCGATTCCATGGGATGCTTCTCCAGCTCGAGCTGCATGTCGTTGATCTCTTTGAGCTGGTAGAGGAACCAGGGATCAATCGAGGTCATCTTGGCAACTTGCTTGACGGTGTGCCCTTGGCGGAGCGCGTAGCGGATGTAGGAAAGCCGCTCGGGGTGCGGTGTCACCAGCCGCTGCGTCAGAATCTTGGGCTCGATCTTTTCTCCGCCGATGCGCTTGCCGGTATCGAGCGCCCGCACCCCCTTCATCAGCGCTTCTTTGAACGTGCGCCCAATGGCCATCACTTCGCCGACGGATTTCATCTGCGGCCCCAAACTCTCGTCGGCGCCGGGAAACTTCTCGAACTGCCATTTCGGAATCTTCACCACCACGTAGTCGAGCGTGGGCTCAAAACAGGCCGGCGTCTGGCGGGTGATGTCATTCGGAATCTCATCGAGGGTGTAGCCCACGGCCAGTTTTGCAGCGATCTTGGCAATGGGGAATCCTGTCGCCTTGGAAGCCAGCGCCGAGGACCGCGACACCCGCGGATTCATCTCAATCACCACCATCCGCCCGGTCGACGGATGCACCCCGAACTGAATATTCGATCCGCCGGTCTCCACTCCGATCTCGCGAATGACCGCAATGGCTGCGTCCCGCATCGCCTGGTACTCGCGGTCGCTCAGGGTTTGCGCCGGAGCCACCGTGATCGAGTCCCCGGTATGCACTCCCATGGGATCGAAGTTCTCAATCGAACAGATGATGATGACATTGTCCTTGACGTCCCGCATCACCTCCAGTTCGTATTCCTTCCATCCGAGCACCGACTCTTCAATCAAGGCTTCATGCACCGGTGAAAAATCGAGGCCGCGGGCCAACACCGACAACAGCTCTTCGCGGTTGTAGGCCATGCCGCCGCCCGAACCGCCCAGGGTGAAGGACGGCCGTACAATCACCGGGAACCCGATCTTGCCGGCAAACTCCAGGCCGTCTTTCAGGTTGTTCACCAGCAGTGATTTCGGCACATCCAACCCAATCTTCTGCATCGCATCTTTGAAATAGAGCCGGTCTTCCGCCTTTTTGATGGCGGCAATGTTGGCCCCGATGAGCTGTACATTGTATTTTTCGAGGATGTTGGCGTCGGCCAACTCGATCGCGAGATTGAGCGCCGTCTGCCCGCCCACGGTGGGGAGAACAGCGAATCCTGCGCCCGGCGACAGAGCGCGCTCCACGCGAATAATCTCTTCCAGATACTCGCGGGTGAGAGGCTCGATATAGGTGCGATCCGCCAATTCTGGATCGGTCATGATGGTGGCCGGATTCGAGTTGGCCAGCACGACCTCAAAACCCTCCGCCTTGAGCGCCTTGCAGGCCTGCGTCCCGGAGTAGTCGAACTCCGCCGACTGCCCAATGATGATGGGACCGGAGCCGATGATTAGGATTTTCGAGATGTCAGTGCGTTTGGGCATGAAATCACTTGTCGATTGCCAGAACTCCGTGATGCTCTGCGCGATGAATGGTTCGACATTTCTCCTGGGCGCTTTTCAGGGAGCGGGATTCCAATCTAGCGCCGCGTGCGCATCCGTTCCCCCGCGAAAATGGCAAAGGCCTTCACCCTTTCCACTCCTCCATCATCTTCACAAAATCCTTGAACAGATAATGCGAGTCATGCGGCCCGGGCGCAGCTTCCGGATGATATTGCACGCTGAATAGCGGCAGATTGCGGTGCCGCAACCCTTCCAAAGTCGAGTCGTTCAAATCCATGTGGGTCAGCTCGACCTCGCTCGGCGGCAGCGAATCCGGATCCACTGCAAAATTGTGGTTGTGCGCCGTAATCTCCACTTTGCCCGTCTTCAACTGCTTCACCGGGTGATTCCCCCCATGGTGCCCAAACTTCAGCTTGTAGGTCTTGCCGCCGAGCGCGATCCCGGTCAGCTGATGCCCCAGACAGATACCAAAGATCGGCTGCCGTCCCATCAGCCGGCGGATATTGTCCACGGCATAGGTGCACGGTTCCGGATCGCCCGGCCCGTTCGACAAGAACACACCATCGGGCTTCAACCCCAGCACATCTTCGGCGGGAGTCTGCGCCGGAACCACGGTCACCTTGCAACCTTCGCCGCGCAACTTTCGCAAAATGTTCTGCTTGATCCCAAAATCGTAAGCCACCACATGAAAGCGCGGCGGCTCATCTTTCACGCCCACCACTTCCTCCGGCCGATGCGAACGCTCGCCGGTTTCCCAAACGTAGGTGTGGTTGGTGGTCACGACTTTGGCCAAGTCCGTTCCGTCCATCTTTGGAATCGACCGCGCCTTGGCCACCAGCTTCTCGGCATCGTTCTCCAAGGTGGAAATCACGCCCCGCATCACGCCGTGGTCGCGCAGATGGCGCACCAGGGCTCGAGTATCAATTTCGGCCAAAACCGGAATCTTGAACTGCTCCAGATATTCTTCGGCTACTTCCTGGGATCGCCAGTTGGAGCTGACTTTGGAAAACTCGCGAACGATCAACCCCTCGATATAGGGCCGGGTGGCTTCGTTGTCTTCGGAGTTGGTCCCGTAGTTGCCAATTTGCGGATTGGTGAGAACGACAATCTGCCCGCAGTAGGAAGGATCAGTAAAGATTTCCTGATAGCCGGTGATGGAAGTATTAAAAACTACTTCCCCGTAACATTCGCCTTTGGCGCCGTAGCCTTTGCCGCGGAAGACTCTACCGTCTTCCAGCGCAAGAATGGCCTGCATTCATGCTCCAGGGAGTGGATTTTACAAATTGTAGCAAGGAAGCTCGCGCTACGAACAATATTTCTGTGAAAATCTCCGCTTCTCCGGACGGGATGGCCCGAAAACCACCCGGGAGCGCCCGCACCCCGGTCGACCAGCTACGGTCCTAGCGCACTCGGCCCATTTTATCGAACGGCCAATACCCAAACACCGCTTTGCCGTAAATGTAGCCCGCGTCCACGGGGCCAAAGTCTCGGCTGTCGTTCGACATGGCGCGATGATCGCCCAGCACGAAGTAGCAGTGCGGCGGCACCATGAACTCGGCCATCGACCGCTGGTCGGCATAGGCTGGGGAAACGTAGTCTTCTTCGAGAGCCTTGCCATCGACCCGCACTTCCCCGGCATCAATGCGAATGCGATCTCCCGCGACCCCAATGACCCGTTTGATGAAACTCTTCGAAGGGTCGCGCGGATAGTGAAACACCACGATATCGCCGCGTTCGATCGGCTCCAGCCGGTAGAGGAACTTGTTGACGAAGATGCGTTCCTGGTCGGCCAGCTCCGGCGTCATGCTGGTTCCTTCCACTTTCACCGGCTGATAGAGGAAAACAATGATGAAAGCGGAGATGGCGAGCGAGACGATGAGGTCCCGCAACCAGACCGCGAGCACGGGCACGGCATGCGACTTGCAGGGCAACACCGCTGCGGGTTCTTGGCCTGGGTTCGATTGCGGGTGGCTCGCCTGCTGCGGCATACGGCTACTATTCTATACGGACTCCCGCGTCTCGTTGAGGGTTGTCTTCAGATGGTCTCCCCGGCTATGGCCGCCAGCGGTTTCGCGCTACAATAACGGTTTCGAGGCCAGCTGACAATGTTGAAGCGCGGGTTGACTCTGGCTCTTTTTTGCCTGACCATTTTCATCCTTTCGACGCCCTGGGCTGGATCTCTGCAAGAGGCGCAGGAGGAGCGGGTACCCGCCTATCATGCCGGCCCGCCCGCCCGAGAGGCGAAGCTACCGGCAATCCTTGGAAGGGACCAGCTCTGGGGGGAGAACAATCAGTACCCATTCCAGTCCCGCGCCTACGAACTGGCAGCGAAGATTCCGGAGGTTTTGTATCAGCAGCCTTGCTATTGCTTTTGCGACCGCATGGGGCACCGCAGCCTGCATAGCTGCTTTGAGAATGTGCATGGTGCCGAGTGTTCGACTTGTTTGAAGGAGCTGTATTTTTCCTACTCCGAGCACAAGAAAGGCAAAACCGCGAAGCAGATTCGCGAAGCGATTATCCGCGGGGAGTGGAAGCAGGTGGACCTGCAGGCGGCCGCGTACACCAACTAGCGGGGTTGGCAGGGAAAGCTGATTGCCATACTTGGTGCTTCGGCCGGGCGGTTCGGTTGACCCGATCTCGGGGCCGCGTATAACCTGGCTCGCAGGCGCAGGCCGGGCAGTCTTTCCACAGGGGGGGCATCGTGGGCTCATTTGGGTTACTCCTCTCAGCCGCGCTGTGGCATGTCCCAACGCCCATTAGTAAGTGTTTAGAATACAAGTCTAAGTTTTAGAAAAAGGTATACTTACGAAAAATACAGGAAAAATTCTCGCGATGTCTCAGAAGAACGCACCGAGAGTGTCCGTCGCTGACGAGCCACGTTTTGCACAGGCTGTGCAAAACTACGAGGCCGGCCTTCGGGCCATGCAAGAACACAAGTTCGAGAAGGCGCGCACGCATCTGCAGAAGGTGGCGACGGGGCCGAGCAAAGAGCTGGCCGATCGCGCTTCGGTCCACCTCAATACCTGCAATCAGCACCTGGAGCGCACCACCAACCAATTTAGGACCCCCGAAGAGCACTTCGACTACGCCGTCTCTTTGATGAACGTGGGCGACTACGTCAGCGCCCGCGAGCATCTGGAAAAGCTCGCCAAGCAAGCACCCAAGGCCGACTACGTGGCCTACGGGATGGCGGCCCTCGATTGCCTCACCGGTCATCTGGAGGATTCGCTGCGCCATCTCGATGAAGCCATCCATCTCACTCCCGGGCTCCGTTTCCAGGCGCGCAACGATTCCGACTTTCAGAATCTGGCCGAGGACCCCCGTTTCACCGAGCTGCTCTATCCCGACCCGGGAGCCGATTCATCCCCGGCGTTTACGCTTCCCGAGGAGGAGCGCTAGCCAACGACCATGATGAATTTCAAGTTGCGACCGGCGTCTTCGCGGGGAACGCCTGTTGCCGGGCCCGGCCTGAGAGTTGTCGCCATCGGCGGCGGCACCGGCCTCTCCATCTTGCTCAAAGGGCTCAAGCACTACGTCGCACCTCCAGTGGAGCGTTTTGCCGGAACTTCTTACCCGACGGTTTCCCGCGAAGTGGCGATCGGTGAGCTCTGTGCCGTGGTCACGGTGAGCGACGACGGCGGTTCGAGCGGCCGCCTGCGCAAGGAGCTGAATATGCTCCCGCCCGGCGACATCCGCAGCTGCATCGTCGCCCTCTCCGAAGACGAAGCCCTGCTGTCGCGCCTGTTCAACCACCGTTTTGTCCGCGGTTCCGGTCTAGCCGGGCACAGCTTCGGCAATCTCTTTCTGGCCGCCCTGACCTCGATCACCAAGGACTTCGGCGAGGCTGTCCGGCTATCGTCAGAAATTCTTCTCACCCGCGGTCACATTTATCCCTCGACTACTTCGAACATCGAACTGGAAGCAGTCATGGAGAACGGCACACGGGTGCGCGGCGAAACCAAGATCACCGCCAGCAAGAACAAAATCAAGGAACTGTTCCTGGTCCCTCCCGATGTCGAGCCTTTGCCACAAACTCTTGACGCGATCGCCCGCGCGGACCTGATCACCATCGGCCCCGGTTCCCTGTTCACTAGCCTCATCCCCAACCTGCTGGTGCACGGCATTGCCCAAGCCATCGTGAACTCCGCAGCGGTGAAGGTTTACGTCTGCAACCTGATGACGCAGGCCAATGAGAGCCTGGGCTTGACCGCCTCCGACCACGTCCGCGCCGTCTACGACCACGCCGAGGCGCGGGTTTTCGACTACGCCCTGATCAACCGCACCCCCGCCTCGCGAGAATTGCAATCCAAGTACGCCTTCGAGGGGGCGGCTCAGATTGAGGCCGACCTCGATGCCATCGAGGCACTGGGAGTTTGCCCGGTTCTCGGCGACTATCTCGACGAGCACGAACTGGTCGCCCGCCATGCCACCGATCGCGTCGCGCGCGACTTGCTATCCCTGGTGTCCCCTTCTCCGGTTGGCCGCGTCTCCGTGAATCCCCGCCCCGGACAAGCCCCCGGAGACTGAAGCGCACAGGAGGACACTCTCTCCCGCAGCGGTCTCCCGCGGGCTTGGTCCGCGATCACCACCCAGATCTTGCCGATCCCACGTTCTGGGTTTCGGTTCCGCCCGTATCTTCGCCGTCACTCGTTCCCCATGTCCCTCGCGGTATATTGATCAGAATGTCCAAAACCACGAAAGCCGCCCCTCGGGTCGCGATCGCCATTATGGCGGCGGGCAAAGGCACGCGCCTGCAATCGAAACATCCCAAGGTCCTGCACGAAGTCGGGGGCAGGCCGCTCCTCTCCCACGTCATCGCCGCGGCCTCCGAGGTCGTGCTGCCCCAGCATGTCTACGCCATCATCGGCCACGAGGCCGACCGGGTGCGCGAAGCCGTGGCCGCTACGGGTGTCGGTTTCGTCTTACAGCAACCGCAGCACGGCACGGGCCACGCCTTGATGGCCGCCCGCGAAGCCTTGGCGTCCTACGATCACGTCATTGTGCTCTCGGGCGATGCCCCGCTCGTTCGCTCGGAAACCATCTCGAAACTGCTCGACTTCCATCTCGCCCATCAACCGGCGATGACCATGCTGACGGCGGAGCTGCAGAATCCGACCGGTTACGGGCGGGTCATCCGCCGGGGCAAGAGCAAGAATGAGGTCCGCGCCGTGGTCGAAGAAAAATCCGCCAACCCCGCCCAAAAGAAGGTGCGCGAGATCAATTCCGGAATCTACGCCTTGGCCACCCAGCCGTTCTACGCGCACCTCGGCGAACTCTCAACCGACAATGCCCACCACGAGTACTACCTGACCGACATGGCGGAGATATTGGCGAAGGCCAAGGCCGGAGTCATGGCCTGCAAGATCGACGATGCCGGAGAAATCCTCGGCAGCAATACCCGCGCCGAAATGGTGGACCTCGATGCGCGCCTGCGGCTAGCCAAATGCCACCAGCTCATGGCCATGGGCGTCACCATCTTCTACCCGCAAACCTGTGTGATCGACGCTGAGGTCGAAATCGGCCCCGACACTGTGGTTGAACCCTTTGTGCAGCTTCTCGGCAAAACCCGCGTCGGCAGCGACTGCCGCATCCAGTCCTACAACGTGATTCGCGATTCGGAAATCGCCGACCGCACACTCATCCTGCCCGGGTGCATGGTCGAGAGTTCCCAGGTAAAAGCGGGCGCGCGCCTAGGCCCATACTCGCACCTGCGTCCCGGCAGCGAAATTGGAGAAAACGCGCACGTGGGGAATTTTGTCGAAACCAAGAAAGTCCGCATGGGAAAGGGATCAAAAGCCAATCATCTGACCTATTTAGGCGATGCCGAGATTGGCGAAGGCGTAAATGTCGGGGCCGGCACCATCACCTGCAACTACGACGGCGCCCACAAATACAAGACTGTGATTGAGGATGGAGTGTTCGTGGGCAGCCACGCCACCCTGGTCGCGCCGCTGAAGCTTGGTCGGGGATCCTATGTAGCAGCGGCTTCCTGCGTCACCCATGATGTTCCCCCGGATGCCTTGGCCGTCGGCCGCTCCCGCCAGACTGTGAAGGAAGGCTGGGCCAAGAAAAGGCGCCAGCCCGAAAGCCAGCCCCACCATTAAACTCCGCAGGGCCTTTCCGGCTGCCTATCCCTATATGTTCTCGGACTGTGCTGCGCCCTACTTCGACACCGCCGCGAATAGGGGCGAGTGCATCAACGACTGAAACTGCTTGTCATCGCTTTTGAAGTGCAACTGGAGATCGGAGCTGTCGGAATCGACGCTCACATTCTCAATGGCCATTTTCTCGACCGGCGTGGCGGTCATCCTGCGATAAAGGATGCCGGCCTTCACCAGAGAGGAAATCGTGGCCGCGGTCATCGAATCTGAAGTCACGACGTCCAAATCGAACTTGATGCCGTCGGTGAATCCCATGCTGTAGCGGGAGCCGAGAACACGCTTCTTCACGGTGTCATAATCCGCCAGCTTGGCCGCATCTCCCAAAGCGGAGCGCAACATGTTCTGCGTTCCCTCTTGGTCGAGTATGCTCCACACCGTACCCGAATCGACCGACCCCATCATGTCCACCATCTGGGTATTCGAGTCAAACGTGGTGGTATAGCCGTCGCGGGCGTCGAGCGCCCCACGAACCGCACTGCTGTCCCCGAAAAGCAGGGTGTCGGGGTCGAGAAACGTCATCTGCATGCCGCCGTTCATGGGGTAGAGATCGCTCTCGTGGTATTTCACCGGCTTGATCTTCTGCAGACGCATTTTCTTGAGCACCGCGGTGGTGGCAAACTCGCCTTGCGCAAATCCCACTACCTTGATTCCTTGCTTTCCCATCCGAAAGGCGGCAAAGGTCAACTGATCCATGTCCTTGTCGGGATCAATCCCCACACCCTTCAAGGCGGTCTCGAACTGTTTCAGGCTCTCGGGCAGCACCTGCTGCTTGAGCTCCATGGCGGTGTCGGAGTTCTTCAGCGCGCGGTAATCCACCGAGATCACCTGCTGCACATCGGTAGGAATCGCGGCCCGCGCCGACGACCCGAGCGGCATGGCCCAAACCGCTGCACTTGAAAGAAACAACAGCCCAAAACAGCGCATCACGTTTTTCATAATCGCCTCACGAATGACCTAAGACTTACCCCTGAAAATGACCCGCCCTCAACAGTACCGCTCCTGAAAAAGTCGGCTTAAACCCTCTATGGAGTGAGATGCCGCCCGTGGGGTTCCGGTCAGCCGCTCATCGATGCAATTCTAGAGGATTATCCGGGCTTGTGGTCGCACGAAAGGGTAATCCCGTCCGGGAGATGTTCCCAGAGTAGCACTGCCGGCAGGGTCGGGTTTCCTCGATTCGGGACACCCAGTTCTTGAAAGGAGCGGCTCCTACCCTCTCAGGGCCGACAACTTCTGACGTAGCTCGGCGGCAATCGGCCCGTCCTTCAGGGACTCCAGATTGATTTCCACATTGGCCCGTGCGCCCTCGACCCCGGCCTTCGCCAAAGCCACCGCGGTGGCGAGATCCGACCTCATGTTCGGATTCGTGATGGGCCCCAGGGTTTCCGAGATCGCGGCCACCTCGAGGGCCCTCTGCGCCACTTCCCAAGGCACCCGGGTCGCGCGCTCGAGCGCCGCGTTCACCGATCCCTCAGCCCCCGTCGAGGCCCTGGCCTCGCGGTAGGCTTTCACCACCCCGTCGTAAGCCTCCGCGTCCTCCTCGATGGCCGCTGTCAATTCCTCCCGCAATTCGGTCAGGCGGGCGATGGCCTCCCCGAGTTCGCGCCCGTGCTCGAGGTAGGCCTTCTTGCCCCGCGACATCGACGCCACCATGGTGGCCAGGCCTGCCGCCATGGCCGCGGCGGCCGCGGCCGCGCTGCCGCCGCCCGGGGTTCCAGTCGGGGCCGCCAGCCCTTCGAGGAAGGGTTCGATCCCGCCGCGCAATCCTCCCGCCCGAACTCCTCCACTCATGACCGAGGCCAAGCGGTTCTCCAAAATCAGCGAAGCATCAAAACTTCCAACCTGCAGAAACCATGCCGCCGCCTGCTCCAGCGCTTTTTTCGGAATCAAGCCGATAATCTCGCTGCTTTCGATCGCGACTCCCTGGGCGCGAGCTTCCTGCTTGACCATTTCGAAGACCTGATAGATCGGGGTCTGCTCGAAATCGGTCAAGTTCATCGAGACCTGGGCCAGCCCCCGCACCAGGAAGCCGGCAGCCTTCACGAAGGGCAACCCGCCACTTGAAAAGCGCACTGCCTTCGCCACTTTTTTTGCAATCGCGACCTCCGGGGTGTTCAAGAAAATGTTGTAGGCGATCAGAAACTTTCGCGCCCCCACCACCGTCGCACCCGCACTCGGATGGACTCGCGCCTCGCCAAAGTCCGGCCGGCGCGCCGGATGAGTGGCAATTTCGTCGCGAATCCCTTCAAACTGGCCGCGCCGGATGTTCTCCAGATTCCGCCGCTCTTCTGAAGTCGCCGCCGCCTCGTACAAATACACCGGAATCTGATAACGCTTCCAAATCTGTTCGCCCACATGCCGGGCCATGGCCACACAATCTTCGAGACGCAGGCCTTCAATCGGAATAAACGGAACCACATCCGCTGCCCCCATCCGCGGGTGCGCTCCCTGGTGATGATTCAAATCAATGAGCTCGGCTGCCTTGCCCACCCCGCGAATCGCCGCCTCCTGAATCGCCTCGCGTTCCCCGGCCAGGGTGATCACCGACCGATTGTGATCCGCATCCATTTCGCGGTCGAGCAGATAGACGCCATCGAGCTGCATGGCCGCAACGATGGCGTCGACCTTCGCAGGGTCGCGACCTTCCGAGAAATTGGGAACGCACTCGACGAGGGTGGACATGCGGGAGAAGAATATCCAACTGAAGCCACCGCCTGCAAACCGCGAAACCGGGTGGTGTTCCTCGAGGCGAACAGCAGACGGCCAACCATCCACCACCATCCACGAGAGCCGGGTCTGGCCAAGACATTGCGCGATTTTCTGCGCACCCTTTTCGCACAAGACGGTGCGAGGAGCCTTCCGAGGTCGAGCCGGAGGGAGGGCGCTGCCGTTCGCTGGTCTCAGCAGTCGGTGCGCTACTGTTTGGACACAAAATCTTCGAGTACTGCTTTCCTCATCAGATCCGGAGGCAGCAGACCTTGCGCCAAAATGAAATCATGAAACTTTTTCTGGTTGAACTTATCTCCCAGGCGCGTCTCGGCCTCTTTTCGTAGCGCAAGCAGCTTGGTGTAGCCGTAAAAGTAACTGTTCGCCTGCCCCGGGGCGCGATAGGTGTAGCGCTCCACTTCCTCCTCGGCGAAGGCATGCGACTGCACCACGTCCTGCTCCAGTACGCGATAGGCGTCGGAGGGCTGAATCTTCCCCGCCTGCAACTCAGGATCGAGGAACGCCCGCGCTGCCCGCAGCAGCCGGTAGTCGAGCGAAACCAACTGCCCCTCGAGCGGCATATAGGGCTTCATGATGTATTCCGCATACAGTCCCCAGCCCTCGACGTTGGTGCTGTTAAAGGCGTAGCGCACGCGGGCGAGCGAAACCCCGTGCTCGAGCATAGAGTCGAACTGTAACTCATGTCCCGGCCGCGCCTCGTGCGCGATCAGGGTCCAGGCCGCCGCGTCGAAGGTGAAGTCATCATACTTCTCGGCTGCGCTCTCCCCCGGCGCCGCGGGAATATTCAGGGGCAGGACAAATTCGCCCTGTTGCCCGCTATTGTGCAGGAAGGGCGGAGCCACCATATGCGGCGCCGGTTGCTGCGCGGTCTCGGCCGCCGTAGCGATGCGGATTCGCGCCGGCCGGTCCGGCAAGGTGACAATCTGCCGGTCGACGATAATCTTCTCGATCTGCTTCAGCCGTTCCTGATAGAACGGCAGAATCGCGGCCCCCTCCAATTGCTGCTTTTTCAGCTCCCGCATTACGTCGCGATAGTCGCTCGAGGGCAGATGCCGCTGGTCGGCGATCCGGGCCGCAATGGGCTTCATCTCGGCCTGGAATTCCGTGAACGCCTGATGGGCCAGGGCGGTCAGCTGGTCGGGGGGAATATCGATGCCGAAGTCCTCTAAATTGAGCGCGTACTCCTCTGCGGGAAGGCGGAAATCGGTGCGCGCTTTGGGCAGTACATGGGCCCGTGTCCAGGCGTCATAGTCGGCGAGCTGAGATTTCAGGGTGTCGTAAGGCTCCTGCCACCCGGTCAGGTTGTATTTTTTCAGCAGGGCCGCAATGCCCTCGATATAGTTGGAGTTCCTTCCCAACTCGGTTTCGATCTCGGTCCGGACGGGATAGATAACGCCGGGCTTCGCCATCTGCTCCTGAACGCGCTGCTCGAGAATCTCGGCCAGTGCTTTGTACCCCGGCGCCAGGCCGGCGTACTCCCGCAGGCGAACGACCGCCGCCGGTCGCCGCTCGGAAGGCGTCTGCTCATCCAGCAGAATTCGCAAACCGGCGAAAACCTCTCCGCTGGCATTGAGGAACGGCACTTTGTGGGCACGTGCAAAATCGAGCTCCCGGAATCCCAGCTCGATGTGACGGATCATGATCTCGAGGTCCTGGGCGACCTCTTTGGGAGGGGATTCGGATAACGCGGACTTGAACTTGCGGAGCACAGCCTCGGCCTCTTGCCGCTCCTGGTCCTCATCCGCCAGGGTCGGCTGCGACGCCAAAGCGTCAAACTGGCTGAGGCCCTGGTTCGAGCCGGTTTCGGGATGGTGCTTCATTTCGACCGCCAGCAGCTGGTTGGCATAGTTGTTGCTGAGGGCGATCCAGCTGGGAGCGGCCGGTTGCTCCCGCGCCCCCGCCGGCAGTCCGAATCCTATGGCAACCAGAAGCCAAGCAATTTCTCGCATCAAGACCCTCTCCTCCTAGCGTCACTCCGCCCGCGCGCGCCGCGGGGCCGCGCCGCGTCTTCCACTCAGCGTTTCTCGACTCAGCGTTTCCCTTTCCGGCTGCCAAGAAACTTTCCGATTCCCAGCCGCACCTGCACCGTGTTCAACCCCGGGTTCGGTGTCGCCAGACCGGCGTTTGAAATGTGCAGGTAGCGCAGTTCCGCGCTCCAGTTCCATCGATCCCCCAGGAAATGCGCACCCACGGCGGCCGCGGAGGTAAAGTTCACGGTGTTGGTTCCATCGGGAACATTGTGATCGGTGAACAGCGTCCCACCGCTCAGTTCGACATACGGAGCAATTCGCCCCGGAGTGGCAAAATTCCATTTTAGGTTCAGCGGATTAAACCCCACTCCTTCGGCCGTGTTCCCGGGCTGAAACACCCGGAACGCGGGCACGCCATCGACCGCGTACTCAAAGCGACCCTTCAGAAACCCCGGCCCGTGGGGCCGGGTTAGAATCCATCCGTAACGCAGCCCGGCGTTCCACACACTGGTATTGGATGTCCCGCCGGGAACCGAGTGCCCGCCTCCGGTCCACAACTCGATCTCCCGCCCACCGTCTTCCGGCCGCGCCTGCCCGAGCACCCAAGAAGGGCCGAGCAGCAGAATCAGCGTGAGGATCGTTCGCATAGAGATAGAGATAGAGATAGAGATAGAGATAGAGATAGAGATAAAGATCTCAGCCTGAACCGAGGCCGGCGTCATCGGTTTTCGCATGATACAAGAAGCGAAACTTCCAGACCGTATCGACCCCCGTACTCGGTTGGTCATGCCGCAAAACAAGCGGCAGCGACTGCAGCCAGCGCACCCGTCTCTAAAGCCCCAATCCCCCGTCCACCGCCAAAATCTGACCGGTGATGAAGTGCGGTGCCAGGGCAAAAAAAAGCACCGCCTTAGCAATGTCATCGCCCGTCCCGTTGCGCTGCATGGGTGTTTGCTTGGCCATGCGTCGCATGAAGGGGGCGGCGGCTTTTTCTCCCAAGTCGATCATTCCCGGGGCCACGCAGTTCACGGCGATTTCCGGGGCCAGGGCCTTCGCGAGCACTTTGGTCAGCATGTGCAGCGCAGCTTTTGAGGAACAGTAGTGGGCATGGTCCGCCCAAGGCCGCAATCCGCCGAGCGACCCCATATTGATAATCTTGCCCCGCCGCCGCCGCAAGAACTTGAGAGCCTCGCGCGAAACCAGAAACGGGCCGCGTGTGTTCGAGGCAAACATCGCGTCCCACTGTCCGAGGGTCAGCTTCTCGAAGGTCGCCGTCTCGTAGTTCGCCGCGTTGTTCACCAGGATATCGATCCCACCCAGTTCCCGCACCGCTTCCTTCACCGCCGTCTTTACACTCTTTTCGTCGGTCACGTCGCAGGCCAGAGCCAGCGCCCGGACCCCAAGGCCTGAAACATCGATCACGGTGCGTTGCGCGTCCCGCATCGAGTCGCGGAAGGTGATCGCGACATCCGCCCCCGCAGCGGCTAGCGCTAGGGCGCTCGCCCGCCCCAAACGCCGCGCTCCCCCGGTGATGAGCACGGTCTTGCCTCGTAGCGGCTTGCACCCCAGTTCCGTCACGCCAGAATTCTAACCTAACCCGCTTTCTCCCCCCGGCAGCGGATCCGAGCGGGCCTGCTCCGGCTCCTCGCGAGACCCCTCCCTTCGGCGGCCGCCGCTTCGATCGCTTCTAGAAACCGCTCGCTGGAAACGGTAGAATCCCCCTGATGCCTGACCCGCGCCAAGTCGTGCTTTACTCCCGCAAAGGCTGTCACCTCTGCGAGATCGTGAAGGAGACGCTCACCAAGCTCGAGCGTCGTGGCGGCTTCACCTGGCGGGACGTGGATGTCGACGCTGACGATCAGCTGCGCCGCCAATTCACCGACGAAGTTCCCGTCGTCTTCA
This sequence comes from uncultured Acidobacteriaceae bacterium, assembly GCA_963770245.1. Lineage (GTDB taxonomy): Bacteria > Acidobacteriota > Terriglobia > Terriglobales > Acidobacteriaceae > PALSA-270. The sequence continues at coordinate 55,088 of CAVYOX010000004.1, forward strand.
TCGACGGACGCAAAGCCTTCAAGTACCGCATGGACGAGCGTGAATTTCTGCGCAAACTTGACAGCTGAGTGTTCTACAATCCCCGTCCATGCTGCGCACTCGCCTGTACGGCGATCCCCAAGACTGCTTTCTCGACCACCTGATCCTGGACAGGTGCCGGCGATTCTCGAGCAAGCTCGCGCTCGTCGACTCCTCCTCGAACCGCCGCCTTTCCTATGCCCAATACGGCGAGACGGTCGAAGCGCTCGCCCGAGGATTGGTGGCTGCCGGGCTCAAGCCCGGCGAGGTCCTGGCCATCTTCCTTTCGAACTCGTGGGAATTCTGCGCCACCTATCATGCCGCCACCCTGGCGGGGGCCATACCTACGCTCCTCAATCCCAGTTACCGAGAGCGCGAGGTCCGCTATCAGCTAGAAAACTCGGAGGCTGCTCTGCTGGTCACGGATGGTTCGAATCTCGAGGGAATCAATCTTGGGGGTGTCAGTCATCTTCGCCGCGTCTACTGCACCCGTCAGATCGCCGCCGGAACCGAGCCCTTCGATCGCCTGCTCGCGCCTTCCTCGATCGCTTGGCCCGAGCCTGGCCGACCTTCTCGCGAGACCCTGGCCGCCCTTCCCTATTCGAGCGGCACCACCGGCCTGCCCAAGGGGGTCATGCTTTCTCACCTCAATCTCGTCGCCAACTTGTATCAACTCCTCGGTCCGAACGGTTCCGCCTTCCATTCCCGGGATATCTTTCTGTGTTTTCTGCCCCTTTACCACATCTATGGCCTGAACGCGGTGCTCAATCCGGCGCTGCTGCTCGGAGCCACCCTGGTCCTGATGCCGCGTTTTGCCGTATCTTCGGTGCTTTCCTTAATGGTCGAGGAAGGCATCACCACCATGCCGCTCGTGCCGCCGGCCATGAATGCGCTCTGCCAGGCCGCGGAGGCCGGAAATTTTCCCCAGACTCACCAGGTTCGCTGGTCCAAAAGCGGGGCAGCTCCGCTTTCTCCCGAGCTCGCGCATCGTTTCACCGCATGCACCGGCATTCTGGTGTGCCAGGGCTATGGCATGACCGAAGCCTCTCCGGTCACCCACCTGGGGTATCTCGAACCTGAGCTTTATCATCCGGAATCGATCGGCCGGCCGCTCTGCCAAACCGAGTGCCGGCTGATGAGTTACGCCGCAGGCGATGCCTACGACCAGGAGGTCGCCTCGGGCGAAGCCGGCGAGCTGGTCATGCGCGGTCCGCAGTTCATGCTGGGTTATTGGAAAGAACCGGAAGCCACCTCGGCGGCGCTGCGCGATGGCTGGTTCTGGTCCGGAGACGTAGTCTCGCGCGATTCCCAGGACTTCTATCGGGTGGTGGATCGGCGCAAGGAAATGATCAAATACAAGGGCTTTCCCGTCGCTCCCGCCGAAGTGGAATCGGTCTTGCTTGAGCATCCCGCGGTACGCGACTGCGGCGTAGTCGGGCGGGCGGACGACGTCGCCGGAGAAATCCCGGTCGCCTTCGTGGTCTTGCGGGACAGTTTTGCCAGTGGAAGCAAGCTGGCGGATGAGCTTTGCGGCTATGTCGCCGATCGTCTGACTTCCTACAAGCAACCGCGCGAAGTCCGCTTTGTCGACGGAGTGCCGAAGACCGCTTCCGGAAAGATCCTGCGCCGGGAACTGAGAAAGATTCTTGGCCAGCCGCTTTTTCCGGGCTCCTAGTCGCGCACGCTGCCCAGTTCCGCCATTTCTTCTGGGCTCAGCTTTACCGCCGCCGCCCCTAGGTTCTCCTCCAAATGTTCTACCGAGGATGTTCCGGGAATCGGAAGCATCACCGGGGAGCGCTCTAAAAGCCAGGCGAGCGCCACCTGCGTCGGTTTGGCATGGTGCTTCTTGGCCAGCTTCAGCAACACCTCGCCCGCAGCTTTTCCCCCGCCCAGCGGGAACCAGGGAATAAACGCAATCCCCCGCTGCTGGCAAAACTCGAGCACGTTCTCCCACTCCCGATCCCCAAAGCTGTAGCGGTTCTGCACCGAGGCAATGGGCACGATCTTGAGCGCCCGTTCCACATGTTCGCGCGTGACATTCGACAGTCCGATGAGGCGAATCTTGCCTTGCGTGCGCAGTTCCGCGAGCGCGCCGACCGATTGGTCAAACGGGGTAAGCGGGGCCGGAACATGCAGCTGATACAAATCGATGCGCTCCAGCCGCAGCCGCTGCAAGCTGCCCTCGACCGCCTGGCGCAGGTGCTCGGGACTGGCATCATGGCTCCAGTACCCCGGCCCGGGGCGGGTCCAGCCTCCTTTGGTTGCAACCACCAGGGTCTTCGGATAGGGGGCGAGCGCCTCGGCAATCAGTTCTTCGCTTACCTTCGGCCCATAGGAATCCGCGGTGTCGATGAAATTGACGCCCAACTCGAAAGCTCTGCGCAGCACTGCCAGGGCCCCGGCGTGATCTTGGGGCGGACCCCAGATCCCGGGCCCGGTAATCCGCATGGCTCCATACCCCAAACGATGGACCGTCAGTTCGCCGCCCAGTGAAATGGTTCCCGCAGCACTCGCCGACACAGTTTGGGTTAGCATTTTCTCTCTCTCGCCTCCTGAAGATTTACGGCCCCCGGTTCGAAGCAGCCATTGTATGAGCAGCACCGCGGCCGGGGAAAGCCCGGCGCAAAAGAGCAAAAGAGAACGCCTCGCTGCGGGGGCGCTTATTTCGCGGCCAATGCTCTTTCGGTCGGAGCAGGTAGTTTCGCGCGGATGAGAGATTCCACCTGATTCCACACTTTCGGGTCGCACTCAATTTCGATGTGCGACCTCATCAGAACGCGGCTCAACCAGGGATATTCGTCACAGCGAACGGGATGATCGCTGTAGTCGAAGCGGAAGTTCCCCAGAATCTCGGTTAGCGCGGGATCGGCGGCTCGAATTTCCGACCGGCCATGAATGATGCCGGCGGTTTGATAAAAGTTGACTGCCTGGGAAACATTGGCCGGGATCAGGGAGTCTCGCTCGCCGGCCTTCGAGACGCTATCGACTTGGATGGTGAGGAGCACATGAATGCCTTCTCTTTCCAGTTGCCGGGCCAAGGTCACAGTCTGCGAGGCGCCCCAACTGTGACCGTAAATGATGATGCGGGCGTTCTGCTTTTCAAACGGCGAGAGCGTGCCATCCTGGTCGATATCGAGGAGGCGCAGGACAAGTTCGCGGGCTTTCGACCCTTGGCGATTCTGGAAGGTGGCAATCGACACCCCCGACGGGTAATCTTTGCGCAGACGCTCGGCCAGCTGGACGGTCGAGTGAACCAGATCGTCCTGCCGGACGAACCCGCCGACGAAGCCGATTACGATGAAGGGCGGCAGCGGGAGCGTGGCCGCGGCCGGACGGGCCTGGCCACAAACGAAGGGAAAGCACAGCAAAAGGCAGAGCAAGCGGACGAAAATACCGGCAGACCGCGTCACAGAGGCAAAATATAGCAGAAAAACCGGGCGAGGACGGGTGAAATTACGCTGGGGAGGCGGCTTTTGAGCCCGGCTTCTTGAGCCCATCCCCCGCTCCCCGCCGGCAGGTCGATATCAGTGGCGCAGCCCTATCGTGGCCCGGTTGCGGGAGCCCGCCGTCTCCGGACCGCCGCCGGCGGCGACCGAGTCCACGGCTTGCTGGGCGCGCGCCGATTGCAGCCGCGCCCAGTCCTGTTTGAATTCGGCCATGGTTTCGCGGCTGTGCTTTGGGCTCTTCAAGATACGATCGTTGCGGGCCAGCATGAGCTGGTACGCCAGCCGGGGATCGGAATCGGGGACCAAAATATTGCTGGCACTCAAGCCGACGCGGGTTGGGCCTTCTGGCCCCGCCAGTTCCGCCCACAAGGCTCCGTTCGGATCGGCGGAGACCGTCTCCCCGGTATCGAGGCGCTTGAAAATTTCTACCCAGTGGCGGCCGGGGAGAATGCCATCGCCTTCCGCCTGGTCGGCGATCCCGGCGAATTCCCGGCGGTAGCCTTCCCACTCCCCGGATGTGCCCACCATTTCGGCCCGCTCCCGGCTCTGCTCCCCCTCGAGCTGTTCCACTTGCGCCCCGTGGACGGCCTTGGCCTCCCGCAGCCGGTGTTCGTTTTCCGTCGCCTCGATGGTCGGATAGCGATCCGCGGTGCGCTGAGGATTGAAGCGGCCGGTGAGCAGGTAGGAGGCGGTGACCACGGGCAATTCGTGATAGGCGAAAATGACCATCGGCAGCAGCAACTTCTTCGAGCGATACAGCTGCTCTGTTCCGGTGCGGCATTCGGTACTTCGTTTAATGGTGCCCGGCACCTGGGCGATGTGCAGAACCCGGAATTCGCTATCGGGATGGCGGAGCGCGTAACGCGTGAAGGAACGCGCGATGGCCTTCGGACTGGTCATGCCGAAATCGTTGATGTAGTCGGCGCGGGTGGCGTGCGGGAAATAGCTGTTGATCACCCGCTTGGTGAAATCGGCGCAATTGCGGGTCATGCCGTTGAAATGATTTCGATTGGGCAGCGCGTTGAATTCTTCGATCAGCCGGCGGTCCTCGTCGACCGAGGTTCGGACCTCGAAGATATACATGCTGCGCGACAAGCTGGCGCCCACCATTTCCCGCCATTCCGCCTTGTTGCTGGTGCGGCAGGATTCCGTGGTGCAGTAGCTCGCCAGATAATTCTCCCGGTAGCGCTCCTCGAGGGCCTCCTTGATCTGGGCCGTGCCGACGACCGGACGGTCCTCCGGGTTTTCCACTCCGTAGAGATAGATGTTGAAGGGCGCCACATTCCACTCGAAGGGCTGATCTTCCCCCAAATTGATGTAATTGCTGATCACGGCACCGGATTCCCCGGGACGGCACAGACGTAGCTTGACGGGGGAGGCAGGGCAGACATTCGAAAGGTAGACGGCGGTGTGCCCGGAGCCGGTGATGCGGGCCACGCTGGTGTCGAGGGACTCGTTCAGAATCACGCCGACATCAGCCTGGGCGCGGGCGCCGAGCAGGCTGACAAGAACCACGGCCAGGGCGCAGACCCAGGCGGTCGAGCCCGGTCCCATCCTGCACTTCCGCAGGCGGTCGGTGCCCACTGCCGAATCACGACTCTCACCCATCCTGGCCCCCCTAAATCTCGACATCGAATCTCGACATCCTCGACAACTCTCGACATCCTTGCCATCGCCTATTTTAGATGCCGCTCCGAGCTGACACGTCCTTCCTCGGGTGACGAGGGTAACCGGCGTTCTAAGTTCCATGAAGTGAGCGAGATGCGTCGGTCTCCCCGCGCCCTCTTGCAGGCCTCTGGCCAGGGTTTCTGAGACACTTTGAGGGGTCGAGACGACTGCCTTGGGTGGGTACCACTGCCGCCTGGTCTCGCTAGTTCCGCTGCCGTTGTGGGTGGCTTCGCTCCACCATCAAACCCCGTCGAGCGAACCCGCCCCACCTCCAGCCTTTCTGTCCAGGGTACGCGTGGTCGAGGTGGATGTCGTGGTGACGAACGGCCAGGATGAACCGGTCTCCGGCCTTCACAAGAAAGACTTCCAGGTTTTTGAAAACGGGAAGCTGCAGAGCAGAGAGCGATCCACAGGGTCAAGTGCAGTCGATCGATAAACGGGGCTCCGTCAAAATCCTGCCGTCGGATTCGTGCCGCAGAGTCGGCATTCGCCGCCGCGGCTCGGACCGCCACGGCGGACCCCGCTAGCGGGCGCGATCGGATGACGCGCCCGATTTCCCCGTCAGGAACTCATACTGCTCTCCCCGGAGTGGCACCACGCTCAGCCTGCCCTGCCGCACCAGCGGTGAGTCCGCAAAGAGCTTGTCGGCTTTCACTTCCCCCAGGGTCACCGCTCGGGCCAGCGCTTTCCCGACCTTGATCTTCACCTGCGGATTCTTCGGGTCAAGGGCGTCCACCGAGACCACGGTCGCGGTGCCGACAGCGCTTTTGTGATCGCCGGTCTCATAAATGATCAGCCGATCTCCGGCCTTCATGGCACCGAGGTTCTTGAGCGCCACCGGATTCGACACTCCATCCCAGACCGTCGCTCGGTCGCGCTCCAGGTCGGCAAACGAATATTCAGAAGGCTCGGTTTTCAGAAGATAGTCCATAGGATTCTCGAGGGTAAAAGGGCGAAACCGGGTTGTCGAGCCCGGGGGGATGAAGTGCGGGCCGATCGTCTCTCATTTCGGCTTTGCGCCCGCGGGCGGCGTCTCATCTTTTTTGTCGTTCTGTTGGTCGCCGTAGATCGAGTACTGCTCTTCCGGCCGCTTCAATTTGATGGTCAGCGCAATCGTCGGTTTGTCCACGTCGTAATCCTGCCCGTAGGTCTGGAACCCCGGCGCCAGAACCTGGACCCGTACCATGCCGTAAGGAACGCCGTCATAGCTGCACTTGCCGTCTGCGTCGGCTTTGAGCTCCAAACCGCCTTTGGCCTGTTTGCCATGCTTGTTCACCGAGTGCAGCACCACACTGGCATTGCGCACGGGTTTGCCGTTGTTGTCCCGCAGGATCACAAAGCTCATGGCCGCAACCGAATCGTCCTCGTCCTGTGCACCGGCCGCGCCGGCCAGCACCAGCAAGGCCAGGAACACCGCTAGAACAAGCTTTTTCATACCCCACTCCTCGCTTCTCGGTCCCCAGGGTCTAAGTTCTCATCGAACCCGCATCGGGTTAGCGACCGTCTAGCACCTACGCCTTCTAGGGGCTTTAGCCCGTCCCTCCGATAATGGCGCAACTTACTAAGCCACAAACCACTTCCGTCGCTTCCTGAGCTGGCTTGACAGAGCCGAGTTCGGGACCTACAATTAGCACTCGCCAGTAATGAGTGCTAACAACGTCGCCCTCGGCGACTTAGGAGTGTCCGCACTCTCACCCAAGACCATTCAGACGAACGAAAGGAATCTGCAAGTATGGCTACTAAGTTTACTCCCCTGCATGACCGGATTCTGGTGCGGCGCGTGGAAGAAGTCGGAACCACCCGCGGCGGAATCATCATCCCTGACACCGCAAAAGACAAGCCCCAAGAAGGCGAAGTCATCTCGATCGGCAAAGGCAAGATCAGCGAAGAAGGCAAAGTGCGCCCGCTCGATGTCAAAGAGGGTGACCGCATTCTGTTCGGCAAGTACTCGGGCACCGAAATCAAACTCGATGGCGAAGATTTTATCATCATGCGCGAGGAAGAAGTCCTCGGCGTCATCAGTGGCGCGCCCGCGAAGAAAGAACTAGCGGGATCGCGGAAGTAGTCCTCGGTCGCCAGTCGTTGGTTGGCAAACCGCTAGCAAACGACCGACCGGGATTTTGTCATCCTCCACCTGGGGTTTCTTGCCGGGTGCCGGGATGACGGCAAGTCGGGGCCGGCCGTCCGAGAACACGACGGCCATCAGCCATCAGACAAGCATGCGAAGCGAAGACCTTACTTCAGGAGAAGAGAATTATGGCAAAGCAAATCGTACACGGAGAAGAATCGCGGCAGGCGATCCTCCGCGGCGTGAACCTTCTGGCCGATGCCGTGAAGGTCACACTCGGCCCCAAAGGGCGCAACGTTGTGATTGAGAAGAAATTCGGTTCGCCGACCATCACCAAGGACGGCGTTACCGTGGCCAAAGAAATCGAACTCAAAGATCCTTTGGAAAACATGGGCGCACAGATGGTGCGCGAAGTCGCGTCGAAGACCTCCGACGTCGCCGGCGATGGCACCACCACCGCCACCGTTTTGGCGCAGGCCATCTATCGCGAAGGCGTGAAGACGGTCGCTGCTGGCGCCAATCCCATGGCCATGAAGCGCGGCATCGAGAAGGCCGTCGAAGTCATCTGCGGCAAGTACAACAAGGATGGCAACCGCGAAAAGGGCGAAATCGACAAGCTCTCGAAGCCGGTCAACAGCGACAGCATGATTGCCCAGGTCGGCACCATCAGCGCCAACAATGACGAGACCATCGGGAAGATCATTGCCGAGGCCATGAAGAAGGTGGGCAAAGACGGCGTCATCACGGTAGAAGAAGCCAAGACTTTGGAGACGCAACTGGACGTGGTCGAAGGCATGCAGTTCGACCGCGGCTATCTCTCCCCGTATTTCGTCACCGATCCGGAGCGCATGGAAGCGGTTCTCGAGAACGCCTACATCCTGATCCACGAAAAGAAAATCAGCTCGATGAAGGACCTGCTCCCGCTGCTCGAGCAGATCGCCAAGGGCGGCAAGCCGCTGATCATCATTGCTGAGGATGTCGAGGGCGAGGCCCTGGCCACCTTGGTGGTGAACAAACTGCGGGGCACGCTACAGGTCGCGGCCGTCAAGGCCCCGGGCTTCGGCGATCGCCGCAAGGCCATGTTGCAGGATATCGCCATTCTCACCGGCGGCAAGGCCATCACCGAAGACCTAGGCATCAAGCTCGAAAACGTCCAAGTGAGCGATCTCGGGCAGGCTAAGAAAGTCACCATCGACAAGGACAACACCACCCTGGTCGAAGGCAAAGGCAAGCACAGCGAGATCGAAGGCCGGGTGAAGGAGATTCGCAGCCAGGTTGAAAAGACCACCAGCGACTACGATCGCGAGAAGTTGCAAGAGCGGTTGGCGAAACTGGTCGGCGGCGTGGCGGTGATCAAAGTGGGCGCGGCGACTGAGACCGAGATGAAAGAGAAGAAGGCTCGTGTCGAAGACGCCATGCATGCCACCCGCGCCGCAGTCGAGGAAGGCATTGTCCCGGGCGGAGGCGTGGCGCTGGCGCGTAGCGCGGCGGCACTCGATAAGCTGAAACTCGAAGGCGATGAGCAGATCGGGGTCAACATCGTGAGGCGCGCCATCCAAGAACCCTTGCGCATGATCGCCGAAAATGCTGGCGAAGAAGGCGCGATTGTTCTCGGCAAGGTGCTCGACTCGAAAGACCCGAACTTCGGCTACAACGCGTTCAGCAACGAGTACGAAGACCTGGTCAAGGCCGGCGTCCTCGATCCGACCAAGGTCGTGCGCACTGCCCTTACCAATGCGGGATCGATCGCGGCGCTCATGCTCACCACCGAAGCCCTCGTCTCCGAAATTCCGGAAGAGAAAAAGGCTCCGGCGGGCGGCGGCGGCCACGGCGGCGGCATGGAAGGCATGTACTAGAAAGCGGCACGATCCATCGTCCGCTTTCGGCTTGATTAAAGACCAAAGGTCAAAGATCTAGAGATCTAAAGATTAAAGCTCGAAGGGCTCCGCTCGGTAAAAGGCGGGGCCCTTTTTTTGAACCTTTCTGCTCGAGCCCACCCTTTGGCCTCCGCGTGTCGCTCGGCGTGCCAGACGCCGGCCGATAAGCCGGGCCGAGCAAGGAGAGTCGGAAAAGAAGAGCCGGAAAAGACGACTGTGATTCGGTCCATTGCGCCTGCCTCAGCGGAGGAAAGGTTCGCCCCGCCGAGTCCTTTTTAGTACAATCCACCTGGTACAATCCGGCGTGCGTTGCGCGCAGCCCGCACGCAAGGAGAGTCCTTTATGGAATGGTCTAGAATCCTTGACCCCGCAATTTTGGGTCTGTTAATCCCGGTGATCGCTGTGCTGGTGGGAGGCGCGATCGTCATCACCAGGATGATCACCAAGCACCAGGAACGGCTGGCCATGATTGAGCGGGGAATCAATCCCGACGCCCCCAATCATCCCTGACGGCTAAGCCAGGAACTCCAGTTGGCGACGCCAGTCGAGTTCGTCGACAAACTGGCGCGATTCCCGCCAGCCCGCTTGCACCTTGACGAACAGCTCAAGGAAGACTCGGGTGCCGACCATGGCTTCGATTTGCAGACGGGCGGCGGTGCCGATTTTCTTCAGCATCTGGCCGCCTTTCCCCACCAAGATGGCCTTCTGTCCGGCGCGCTCGCAAAAGATAGCGGCGGCGATGCGGGTCAGGCCGGCTCCCTCTTCAAATTGCTCGATCATGACCGTGGTGGCGTAAGGAACTTCCTGAGTGGTCTCAAGCAGGATCTGCTCGCGGATGATTTCCGCCACCATGAAACGGGTGGGCTGATCGGTGATCTGGTCCTCGGGGAAGTAGCGCGGACCAGCCGGCAGCGAGGCCAATAGCTTTTCGACGAGGACGTCCAGGCCCTCGGCCCTGCGGGCAGAAATCGGGATGATTTCCTCGAAGGTGTGCAGGCGGCGATATTCATCGATCAGGGGCAACAGGTTGCCCTTGCTCTTCCCCGGGCCCCGGCCCCGCAACAGGTCGATCTTGTTGAGCAGAAGAAACGACGGGGTTTTCGACTTCTTCACCAGCTCGAGGACAAACTCGTCGGATGGGTCGCGCCTGCGGGCGGCATCGGCGATCACGAGGACCAGTGCACAGCCCGCCATGGCTTCGCGGACTTCGGCCATCATCTTTCGGCCGAGGGAACTGTCCGGGCGGTGGACGCCGGGCGTGTCGATAAGGACAACTTGTCCGCCGGGCTTATTTTTTTGGGGGGTGACGTGGAGGATTCCAAGAATACGGTTGCGCGTGGTTTGCGGCTTGGGGCTGATGATGGCAAGCTTTTCGCCGACCAGTGCGTTCAGCAGCGTGGACTTGCCGGCGTTGGGGCGGCCGAGAATGCAGACGAAACCGGAGTGGAAGGACATGGACGAGGCGCGCGCCACTCCCGCAATCGACCGCGGGCGGGACGCTAGGGCCACCGCACAGACTATATCAGTTTCATTTGTTTCGGCTCGCAGGTGATTCGAACCCGTTCGACACGGCGGGCGGTGGACTCGAGGACTTCGAAGCGCAGTCCGTCATCCTCGATGACTTCGCCCTTGTGCGGAATTCGGCCGGCCAGTTCGCTAACCAGGCCGGCGACGGTAGCGGATTCCTTGCCTTCCAGGCGGACGCCAAATAGCTCGTCGAGACGGTCGACATCCATGTTGCCGGGCACCACGTAGGAGTGCTCGTTTTCGCGCACCACTTCGGCGCGTTCGTGTTCGTCGTGAATTTCGCCCACAATCTCTTCGACCAGGTCCTCGATCGTAACCAGGCCGGCGACTCCGCCGTATTCGTCCACCACGACGGCCATGCGGATGTTGCTGTTCTGCATCTCGCGCAACAGGTCGCTGCCCAGCTTGCTCTCGGGCACGAAGTGAACCTCGGTGCGCATGATGGTGTCGACGGTGCGGGTGCGGGCTTCGGTGTCGGGCACTTGCAGCACATCCTGCGCGTGCACGATGCCGACGATGTTGTGGATGGTGCCCTCAAACACCGGAACCCGTGAAAAAGGTTTGGCCCGCAGCAGCTCGATAAATCGTTCGACCGTGGTGTTGGTGGGAACAGCCACGATTTCGGGGCGCGGCTTCATGACCTCGCGCACCGTCTTTTCTCCGAACTCGACCGCCGACTGAATCAAGTCGCGATTGCTTTCATGCAGGATGCCTTCTTCCTGGCCGGCCTCGATCAGGGCGTCGACTGCCTCGGAGTGGCTCTCGGGTTCTTCGTCGGAATGCTCCTTGGTGAGCGCCGTTACCGAGCGCAGGAAACCGAGAACCAGGGTGACGGGGAGCACCAGGTAAATGAGGGTGCGCAGGACCAGCACCCAGTGGGCCAGCCACTGGCCTTTGGTACGCGAGAAAAAGACGAAGGGCAGAAAACGGTTGAAGACGATGATGATCAAGACCAGGCTGAGCGTGGCTTGCAGGATTTCGGGAGCGCTCCAAGCGCGGTCCCGGAAGACGATGAAACCCACCAGCAACGCGATCGCGGCGGTCGCCAGCTGCGCCAGCACCGCCATGGACACCGCGGCCCGCTCGCGGCCCACGCCGAGCCGGGGCTCGACGTCGCGCTCGAAGGTATCGATATTGTCCTGGAACTCGCGCGATAGAAACTTCCCGATTTCCGTGTAGACACGGTCCAGATAGGACACCAGGGTCAGCAGGCCAGTCAGAAGCAGCAACGCGATGGAGATGGCATAGTTCATCGGGGACGCGACGGGCCGCCAGCCTGGCCCGCCAGCTTTCCGGTCGGAACCGAGGCGGAATGAAATGCCGCCGGCCTCTTGCGGGTGCGGTCGGACCCCTGGCCCGACCCTTGATTTTTCGGCCGCAGCCCTGGGCCGTTTCTTTCGATGAGTCCCCCGGGCAGTCCGAGCGAGCGGCGGAGGCTCGATTCCCGGCGCGCCATCTCACCCTGATCACGTTCGTGATCATGCCCGGCAAGGTGCAGGATCGCGTGCAGCACCAGGATCTTGATCTCGGCAGCGGGCGGGTGGCGGAGGAGCCGGGCATTGTCGGCCGCCAGGTCTGCCGAAATGGCCACATCGCCGGCCAGGCCGTCGATCAGACCGGGCATGGGAGGAAAGGACAAGACGTCGGTCGGGCAATCTTTCCCGCGGAAACGCAGGTTTAGGGCGTGCAGCTCGCGATTGCTGGTGACGAGCACATTGACCGCGCCCGCCAGCCCGGCAGCGCGACGCGCGCGGGCGATAAACCTGGCCAGTGTCGTCTCGCTGAGGCCGGCCACCGGTTTTCGCAAGATGATCATTGGGACCAAAAAACAAAAGGGGAGGGCCCAAGATGGCACCCTCCCGGATCATTTTACCCTTATTCGTCGGCTTGTGTTCTCCTCGGGGACACGGCCGGTTTCGAGTTCGGGGTCTGCGGCCCGGGAGATGGGTCGGAGGCGGGATGGGACTTGCCGTTGCTCCGCGATTCCGGCTGCACCATCTGATCTTCGGCCGCGCGCGTCTTGTGTTCGTCGTAAGCGCGGATGATGCGCTGCACCAGATGGTGGCGCACCACGTCCGACTCATCGAAGTATACGAAGGTCAGTCCCTCGACCTTTTTGAGGATGTCCACGGCTTCGAGCAGGCCGCTGCGGCGGGCGCTGGGCAGGTCAATTTGGGTGACGTCGCCGGTGATGACCGCCTTCGAATTAAAACCCAGGCGGGTGACGAACATCTTCATCTGCTCGGAAGTGGTGTTTTGCGCCTCGTCCAGGATGACAAAGGAATCGTTCAAGGTGCGGCCGCGCATGAAGGCGATGGGCGCGATCTCGATGACGTTTTTTTCCAGATAGCGGTCGACGCGCTCCGGGTCGAGCATGTCGTAGAGCGCGTCGTACAAAGGGCGCAAGTAGGGATCGATCTTATCCTGCAGCGTGCCCGGAAGGAATCCCAGGCGTTCACCGGCCTCGACCGCGGGACGGGCCAAAATGATGCGGTTCACCCGCTTGGCCAGCAGGGCGGAAATGGCCATGGCGACCGCCAGGTAGGTCTTGCCCGTGCCGGCGGGGCCGATCCCGAACACCATATCGTGCTTTTCGATGGCCTCCAGGTAGCGGCTTTGGTTGGCGCTTTTCGGCTGCACTGTCCGGCGGCCAAAGGAACGCTCGCGCCCGGCCTCGGCCAAGCCCCGCAAGGTGGCTTTGGGGTCGGTGGTGAGGACGCGCAGTAGGCTGTTGAGGTCGCCATTGCTGAAGGTAAAGCCGGAGCGCCGCAGGTGTTCGTAGTCGGCGAAGACTTGCTGGGCGCGGGCTACGGCCTGGGCTGCGCCTTCCAATTGGATGGAGTCGGAACGCAGGTCGATCGCGACCTGCAGGCCGTCTTCGAGCACGTGCAGGTTCTCATCCCGTGTGCCGAACAGGGTCTCGATGTTAGGGGAAAGCTCTATGCGTTTCTTCATTCAGTTGGACGGTATTCCCTCCCTGGCGGCGGATTGCAATCGACGTTCGGGCCAGGAAACGGCCGCATTTCCCGAAGCATACAAGGGTTGTGTCTGGAGGTGGAACCAGCCGGGGTGCTCGCGACCCAGGTGCAAGCAACTGCCATTGACGATAGGGTACCCCGGAGGGTCAGGGGAGTCAATGGCCGGCCCTCGCCCCGGGGGTTCCCGACGAGTGACATCCCCCTTTGCTGATGCGGTTTGACCGGCTACAAGACACTCCCGTAAAATCAAGCGTTAGGTTCGACACAAAATATTGATCGAGATAGGGCGTACAGATTCCATGGCAAATCATTTTTCAGCGCTGAAACGCGCTCGTCAGACCGAGAAGCGCACCGCGCGCAATCGGAACAATACATCCCGCTTGCGCACCGAGTTGCGGGAACTGCGAGAAGCCCTGGCGAAGGGTGACAAGGCGGCCGCGGAGAAGGTCTTCCGCCAGGCGGTGTCCGCGCTCGACAAGGCGATTCAGAAGGGCACGCTGCACGAGAACACGGCCTCGCGCTATAAGTCCCGCCTCAGTGCGCGCTTGAAAGCCTTGAAGTAGCTTCTCCTTGATCTCCGATCCTCGTCATCCCAGGGTTGGCTCGCCGCAGCCGGATGCCCTGGTCGACGTGGCGCCCCGCTAGCAGGCGAGAGAAACGATCCCCGGTTCAGGCTATCGCCAGCAGCCGGGCGGGGGAGAAACATCCCTCAAACCGGCAGTTCTTCCTGCATCCATCCCGATTCCGGCTTCGGTGCCGCGGTCAGTTCGAGCACCAATTTCTCCAAGATCAGGCGCTTGCTCACGGGATTAGAACGCAGGACAAGGTCGGTCTTGGCCACCAGGCGCAGGGCTCGCGTCAGTTCCCTTTTCGACTTGTAGCGGCGAGCCTGCTTGATGATGTCGTCGGCGGCAAAAGGAGGTACGCGGAATCCCTGCCACAGGGCAGCCCACAACATGCGTTGGTCGCGGACGTTGCGCTCGAGGATCACGAGCATCTGGCGGAACGTCTTGGCCAACATGAAGAGATGGCCGATGGCGGCCTCTTCTCCTTCGCCCGAGCTGAGGATGGCGTCGAGCATTTCGAGGGCGCGCACCCGGTCCTTGGCGGAAATGGCGTCGGTGAGTTCGTAGAGGGAGCGCTGCTTGGCGGCCAGGACCATGGTTTCGACATCGCCCAGAGCGACGTGCTTCTTGCCGCCGACATAGAGGAGCAACTTTTCGAGCTCATTCGAGATCATCGTCATATCGCTGCCCAGGGCGTCGACCAACTCGCGGGCGGCGTCGGCGTCGATGGCCGCGCCCTGGGTGGCGCAGTAATCGGTGAGCCAACGGACGGCCTCGCCTTCGTGCACCCGCGCCAACTCAACAATGGCGCAATACTGACCGAGGGTGTCGCGGATGCGCTGATAGCGATCCTTGTCGGTCATGTCCATGCGACGGGCGTCGGCGGGGATGCTGATGTGGTCGGCGACGAAGATGAGCACGGCATCCGGGTTCGGATCCTTGCAGTATTGCTCGATGGCAGCGAGCCTGTCCTCGTTCGAGGCACGGCCGTAGAGATGCTTCACGCCGCGCACGAAAAACACCTGGAAGGGCGCCATGAGCGAAGGGGTGCGGGCGCGGTCGAGGACCTCGGCCAGATCGGTTTCCGCCAGGTCAAATTCAAATAGGCTGAAATCGCGCAGGTCGGGCGGGACCAGATGCTCGAGGATGGCCTCGCGGCAGCGTCGACGGAAAAAGATCTCGTCGCCTACGAAGACATAGGCGGGGCGCAGTTTGCGCGCTTCGACCTCGGAGAGGAAGCGGTCAGAGGCGGCAAAGGACCGCATCTAGAATCTCCCCCCCTCGAGGTGCCCCTGCATATTCAGAACCCCTCCAGAATATTGGCAATCAGCGTGCGTGCGAAATCGCGCGACAGACGTTCCAAAGCGGGCGAGTCTTCTTCGAAGAAACTGTTGAGCTCGGTCGATACTTCGTACTGCTCGCGGAAGACATAAGCGGAATTCTGATAAAGAACCTTGCCCCGCCGAGTGGTCAAGACCACCTTCAGGTTGACGGTGATGAGGACGCTCGCCACCCGTCCGGTTTGCGAGTCGAAGGTCAAAGGCGCACTGTAGGCGGAGAGCACGGTACCCCGCAGGGTGGCGTCGGCGTCGTCCCCGCTCTGGTTCACGACATGATAGTGAGTGCGGGTGGTGATCTCGCGGACAACCGCGGCGGTGAGCATCTGCTCGACTTTATACGTTTCGGTGTTGTTCGCGAACGCGGGCACGGCAATGGTCTTGATTTCGGTGGGCAGGCTGGATGCATGGCCGGCGGTGTGATAGCCGCAGGCGGCGCTCGCGAGCGAGATCAGGGCGAGGAGCGAAGACCCGATCTTCGAGGCCCGAACTCCGGGCGCTCGCTGCGCCGGGGTCATTGGATTTTTCCCCGGGGGCGGCTGGCAGCCATGGCTTCCGCGCATTCGACTGCGGTCGCGGCGGCGATGCGCAGGTTGTCGGCGGCAGCCCAGAGCCAGACGCTATGGGGGGAGTTCGTGTCGGCAACCAGAGAGGCCAGGATGTCGCCCTGGCCGGCGGCATTGACGTTGCTCGGCGCCTCATCGGCCAGGCGGCTGAGCGACACATGCTCTCCGGCCAGCGCTTGGGAGAGGCTGCCGATGTCCGCGAGGCCCGCCATTTCGATGTGCATGGCGAAGGTGTAGCCGTGGAAGACGGGCGCTTGCAGCAGCAGCAACGAAGGAACCGGGGCATCTTTGCCGGCGATTTGCCGGTAGTGTTTCAGCACCCGCCGCTCGACCGCCGCGAGTGCGGGCACCGATTCTTCTCCATAGCGGCTCAGCAGGTTGAAGGCCACCTGAGTATCGAAAACGCCCTTGGGTAGCGGCTGGAAGGAAAGCAGGTTGATGGTTTGTTGGTGCAACTCGTCCATGCCCTTCTGGCCATGCTCGGACGCGGGTTCGAATGCGGTGGCCACCACCTGCCTCACTTCGCCGGCCTTCTGCACCCGCAGCAGAAGGGTCGCCAGCACGACGGCGGCAGGGTGCGCGATCACCGACGGACCGGGTAGCAACTCGGGGGTGAGGGCCCGACCGAGCAGGCGGTCGATGCGCGGCGAGCGCACGACAGCGTCCGGCTCATCCTCGAGGGCATAGGAGAGATCGATGATGGAGCTCCCGGCTTGGCGGGCGGTTTTCCAGTTCCTGCCGGTGCATTCGCCGTCGGAGGCGAAGAATGTGAAATCGATGTGCTCGAACTGTTCGGTTCGGACGCTCTGGATGAAAGTAATCTCGTCGCGCACCGTCTCCAGCTGGCCGAGCGATTCATCGTCATCGAGCAGCTTGATGTCGATCGAAGGAAAATTGCGGTCGTTGAGCGCCTCGGCTACTTCTTTTCCCTTGAGCGAGCCGGCGCCGACAATGGCCAGGCGGTAGAGATTCCCGACGCGCACCGGCTCAAGATGCGGGGCCGCAGGTCTGGAGTGAGAACTCATGAAGTCTCGGACGCCTCCTTGTAGGAAGGAGGGGGCGGTCCGCTCTTACGGCGAAAAATCCACTGCAGACGCCAGAATACTCCGGAGAACATATAGAGCAGCGCCAGCACGAACAGCACCCACTGCGAAAAATACCAGATCGCGGCAAACAGCAGTCCGAACAGAACGATGAGGCGGAAGGGCTGGCGCGAACGCAGGTCGATGTCCTTGAAGCTGTTGAAGCGCCAGGTACTCACCATGAGATAGGCGGCGGCCACGATCAGCAGCAACCAGGTGATGGCGGTCCAGGTTTCGGTGATGGGAGAGCCCGAGGAAAAATGCACAACCGCGGCGATGACTCCGGCGCCGGCGGGAATCGGCATGCCGACAAAATACTTCTTCCCCGGGCGTCCGGGATTGGAGGGTTGCGGGTTCGAGGTGATGTTGAAGCGAGCCAGGCGGCTGGCACCGGCCATGAGGAAAAGAAAGCTGGCGATGGCGCCCAGTTGCACTAGGCGGCCAAACATCTCGGGCGGGATGGAGGGGGACATTTCCCGGAAGCCCCACATAAAAGCCAGCATGGCGGGGGCGATGCCGAAGGTAATCACGTCCGCCAGCGAATCGAGCTCGCGGCCAAAGTCACTGCTGGTCTTGGTCATGCGTGCGATGCGTCCATCGAGGCCGTCGAACAGAAATGCGAAACCGATGGCTTTGGCAGCGTTGTCAAAATGCCAGGGCTCGGCCGGCGTCCCGTGAGTAACCTGCAGGATCGCGTAATAACCGGCGGCAATGTTGGCGGTGGTAAACAGCGAAGGCAGGATGTACAAGCCTTTGCTGAGCCGGCGCCGAGGCTGGTCTTCTCGCCGTCGCTTCGGAATGGGGATCAGTTCCGGCTCCATCACCGGACTCCTTGTTGCGCAGGCTCAGAACGGCTGGCCGCCATGGGGGCGGACTCCGGACGCAGATAGGCGAGGACCGTGGTGCCGCCCTTGACCCGGTCGCCGACTTTGATCTGCGGAGTGGCCGAAGGCTCGAGCAAAACATCCACCCGCGACCCGAACTTGATCAGGCCAATGCGTTCTCCGCGTTCGACGCGGTCGCCAACTTTCTTGGTGAAAACAATGCGACGCGCCAGCAGACCGGCGATCTGCTTGAAGACCACGGCATGGCCGTCGCCTTCGACCGTCACCGTATTCTGCTCGTTGTGTTCGGCCGAGGCTGAATTCATGGCATTCAAAAACTTGCCGCGCTGGTAGCGCACCTCACGGATCACACCGGCAATGGGGGAACGGTTCACGTGCACATCCAAAACGCTGAGAAAAATACTGATCCGCATGCGCTCGATTCCGTCCACGGTCCGGGGAGAGAGATCGGTGACCTTGCCGTCCCCAGGAGAAACCACCGCATGCGCCCCCGGCGGGATGACCCGCTCCGGGTCGCGAAAAAACCACAAAAAGAAAGTCGCCAACAGCAGCGCGGGCAACATCCATGCCGTGCCCGCGAGCCAACCCATCAGCCCGGCCACGCCCAGCAGCGGTATCGCATAGTAGTAACCGTCACGAACCATGAAGAGATAGCTGGAATTATAGAGCAGGCGCGAACCGAGCCGCACGCATTTCCTCTAGGCCCGGTCGAAGGGACAAGTTTCAGCGGCATCGAGCGGTGAGCAGACTCACCCCGCAAGAGCCCGAGGCGGGCTGAATGGGACGCCAGGAGGTCAGGCGACCTGGTTGGTGTGTAGGTGCAGCCGGTACTGGCGCTCAATCGACTCCATCTGGTCTTTGAGGCGCAGCTTTAACTTCTTCAAACGGACTTCTTCTAGTTTTTCGTCGTCGGTGAGATATCGTTTTTCGGTGAGTGAACCCAGACGCTGTTCATATTGCTTGTGTTCCTGCACCAGCTTGCGGAATTCTTCGTGGCCGGAGAGGAGTTGGTCCATTGAAGCGAGCATCCAGTAGACCTCCTAGCTAAGTTTCGCCCATACCGTACCACAGGAATTTGACCGCTACAATCCCAAATTCCTCCTACGGTTAAGACCCCAGTACTCAGGTGGTTAGGGTACCAAATTGGGCCGCGCCAGAGCGGGCCGCGAGCCCAGAATCAGGGGCCCATGCTCACGGTCCCAGATCACGGGCCTAACCAGATCACGGGCCTAATTAGGATAATCGGCCTAAGGATCCGGGGCCCGGGATCCAGGGTCCGGGATCAGGGGCCTAGGATCAGGCGATACATCACGGCATCCTCCAAAGGTTCGCGGTAGTAGCCTGGGCGCCGGTTCACTTTGACGAAAGAACACCTCTCGTAGAGCCCGCGGGCGGCGGCGTTCGATTCTCGCACTTCAAGGAAAAGGGCAGCACCCCCCTGGCTGCGGAGGAGAGCGCAGAGCTCGTGCAGCAGGCGCGTGCCCAGGCCGCGGCGCCTGGCCGATGCGGCCACGACCAGGTTCTCGAGCTCCCATTCCGGGCCGAGCGGACGCGCGATCAGGAACCCGAGGAGCATCGATTCTTCCTCCTCGAGCAGCGCGAGGCGAGGCGGGGCGGAGGGCTCGAAGAGGGCTTGATATTGTGGTCGTTGCCAGTGTCCGGCGGTGAGCGATGCGCGCTCGAGCGCCAGCATGGCGGCAATGTCGGCGGGAGTGGCGGGACGAATGGGCAAAGCACAACTCGCGTGCGGTGTGCCGCACTACGGATTCTTGTGGAAAATCTCCGCGTCGGTACGGCGAATATAGTTCGCGTCCAAGTCGGCGGGAGAAACAATCTCGCGGGCCTGGATTTTTCTCCAGCCGAGGCGCGCGATGGCAGCGCTCGTTGGTCGCTCGATTTCTTCGATCGGGAGACCTTGGTCACGCGCCGCATGGGCAATCACGGCATCCGGCGTAATCAGCCGACAGGTCTCGGCAGCGGCCAGGAATTCTTCGAGTGTCAATAAGCGCTCGCCGACCAACCGCGTGGGTTTCCCGACCTGATATTCGCCACCATAGACTTGGCTGCGGCCGGCGTCGAGCGCGGCCAGCACCCGACCTTCGGATCTTCCCGCCGTGGCCACGGCTTCGAGCAGTGATACCGCCGCAATCGGCTTGCCCAGGACCTCGCCCAGGGCCTTGATGGCCGCCAGGCCGACGCGCAGACCAGTGAACGATCCCGGTCCCGAGGCCACGGCGAAGGCCGCGATGTCCAGCCGGGTGAATCCGTGCCTGGCCAGTAGAATAGCAACCTGGGGTACGAGCTCGGCTGAAAACATTCCCCCGGCGAGCGGCCAGACCTCGAGCACCCGGCAGGTTCTGTCCGCTTCACCCTCGGCCAGCGCGATGCTGCCTTGTTTTCCCGAAGTGTCAGTCGCCAGAACGAGCATCCAATCCGCGCCTAAGGTCTTTCTAGACCGGGTTCGCAGCTTGCCGTATCGGCACCACCATGATTCCCGTGGCGGGGTTTTCGATCGTCCGCCATCATCCCCGAGGCGCGGCCGCCGGCGGCGTATTCCGCCATCTAAGAGCCTTGCACCAGTTCGAGAAGCACGCCGCCCGCGCTCGAGGGATGGACAAACACATAGCGGTGGCCGCCGGCTCCGACCTTGATTTGTTCCGAGGTGAGGCGCACCCCCTCGCGTTTCAGCTTTTCGACCGCTGCCCTCAAATCCGGCACGCGCAGGCAGATGTGGTGCAAGCCCTCGCCGCGCTTGGCCAGGAACTTGGCAATGACCGAGTTTTCAGAAGTGGGCTCGAGAAGCTCCAGCCGGGTTCCACCGAGCGGGATCATCACCACCCGCACCTGTTCGTCCTCGACCAGTTCCTCGGGAGAAATGCCCAGCCCGAGATTTTCGTAGATACCCCTGGCTGCGGCCAGAGAGCGTACCGCGATTCCGAGATGGTCGAGCGTAGGCATGGGATCGGCGTCTGGCTCGGAAGCGACCCTTTGGCCGCTGCTCCGGTCGGGATCAGCTCTTGCTTTCGAGCCTGCCGACAATGGCTTCTACCAGAGTATACGGGTCGCGCTGGTGGGCGGCGATTTCGGCGGCGTAGCGCGCGATGGCGTCGCCCGGCATGCGATCGAGCACCTTTTCGAGCATTGCGTCGCGCAGCATCGCGATCAGGCGAGCCTCCCAGTTTTGCGTCTTCCGCATCCGATCGCGATTTCCAGCTTGCTGATAAGTTTCCCATTGCCGGATGGAGGCCGCCAGGTCCTCGATTCCCTTGCCTTCGCTGGCTACGGTCTTCACGATGGGGGACGTCCAGCGGTCGGTGCGAGCAACCAGCGACTGCAGGGCGCGAATCTCGCGCTCCACTCGCTCCGCACCCGGCTGGTCGCTCTTGTTGATCACGAAAATGTCCGCAATCTCCATGATGCCAGCCTTGATGCTCTGCACATCGTCTCCCATCCCGGGCACGAGAATCACCACCGTGATGTCGGCCAGGCGAACGACATCGACTTCATCCTGGCCCACGCCGACGGTCTCGATCAGCACGAAGTCGCGGCCGGAAGCATCCAGAATGGCGGCGACATCGGCAGTGGCGCGCGCCAGGCCGCCGAGCCAACCGCGGGTGGCCATGCTGCGAATGTAAATGCCCGGATCGGAGAAATGTTGCTGCATGCGAATCCGGTCCCCAAGAATTGCTCCCCCGGTGTAGGGGCTGGTGGGATCGACAGCGATAATGCCGACGCTCCGCTTCTCCTGGCGATATTGGCGAGCCAACTGGTCAACCAGCGTACTCTTGCCGGCGCCGGGAGCGCCGGTGAGTCCGATGATGCGGGCGTGACCGGTGTGGGGGAAGAGTTCCTTGAGCAGGTCGGACCATCCGGGGGCATGGTTTTCGACGGTGGTGATGGCACGAGACAAGGCCAGCGAATCGCCCGTACGCAGGCGGTCAACCCAGGATTGGAGCTCGCTGGTCAAGGGGTTCAGTGTAAAGCAGAAGACGAGCGGGAGGAAGCAGACGCGAGGACGCGTGGTTGGTCGAAGGCTACGCGCTGTTTCGAGTTCCCGGAGCTGGCAAACCGACGCGATCGTTTCGCGCGTCTCCGTGTCCGTGCTAATAGGGTCCAATGATTCCGCCCATATGGCGTGTCGCGGGTGCTTTTGGTCGCTTGCCGTAGTTCTCTATCACCTCCAGGTACTTCAAACCGGCACCCGTGTTGAATAAAACTATGGTTTCGTTCGGGCGGAAAAATTCCTGCGCGCACAACTGGCGATAGGCCGCCAAAGACGCTGCGCCTTCGGGCGCAGCGAACACACCCTCGACTCGCGCCCAGTGTTTGAGAGCCTGCATGATTTCGTCGTCCGTCACCGCCACGGCGGCACCGCGGCTTTGCCTCAGAATGTTCAGAATGAGGGAACCGCCATAGGGATTGGGCACGCGCAGGCCCGCCGCTACGGTCTCCGGGTTCGGCCAAGATTCTGTAGTGGTGCGCTCCGCCTTCCATGCCTGCACGATCGGGCGGCAGCCGGACGCCTGCACGGCGATCATCCGAGGTCGTTCGCCGCTGATCCAGCCCAGCGCTTCCATCTCGTCAAAGGCCTTCCACATGCCGATCAAGCCCACGCCGCCGCCGCAGGGATAGACAATTGCCTGCGGCATCCGCCAGCCGAGCTGCTCCGCGACCTCATAGCCCATTGTCTTTTTGCCTTCCAGGCGAAACGGCTCCTTCAGCGTGGAGGCATCGAACCAGCCTTCTTTCTGTTTGCGCTCGCTGACCAGACGGGCGCAGTCGCCGATCAGGCCGTCGACCAAGGTGACCTGCGCGCCGTAGGTCTCGCACTCGACCCGGTTCGCCAGGGGAACGTCCCTGGGCATGAACACGTGCGCCTCGATTCCGGCGGCGGCGGCGTAGGCAGCCAATGCGCTCGCGGCATTGCCGGCCGAGGGGAGGGCCAGCTTTCTTAGGCCGTAGGCCTTGGCCATGGTCACAGCGACCGAGAGGCCTCGGGCTTTGAAGGAGCCGGTCGGGTTTAGGCCTTCGTCCTTGATGTAGACGCCGGGAAATTCACGGCTGGGAAGGAGCGGGGTAAAACCCTCGCCGAGCGTGACGGGCTGGGCGTCGGGCAATACTTCAGCGTAGCGCCACAGATTGGGCGGGCGGTTGAGGAGCGAGCCGGGGTTAAAGGATTGCTTTAAGGAAGCCAGGTCATAGCGCGCAAATAGCACTCCGCCGTCTCGGGGACAAATGGTTTGGGGCCGATCGGCGGGAACAGTTGCACCACAGCTGGTGCACTCAAGCTGAATCACGGAGGACACGGGGAAAGTTTAGCAGGTGTGAGGAAAGGCCCTCGGTGCGGCTAGGCCTGCGCGCTCGCCGGGCGGCCAGCCGGGCGTCACTAGAATTTCACGCCCGCAAACGGCTCAACAACGCGTTCGCTTTCCGGAACCAGGGACGCTCGCGGCGGCGCAGGTAGCCGGGCATATTGCGGCGCTTGTCCAGGAGGCGTTCCGCCCATTCCCGGGCCTCGGCCGGGCGCTGTCGGGAGGCCAGAAAGCAGGCGTAGTTGTAATACGTCTCCGAGGAGGTCGAGATTTTCGTTACCTCTTGAAACAACCTCTCTGCTCTTTCCGGTTGGCCGGTGTTGGCGTAGACGTGGGCCAGGAGGCCGGCGGCGCCGTGAAAGTCGTATTGCGTATCCTCAGAGACGACGCGCTCCAGATCCGGCAAAGCGGCAGCGTAGTCCCCCATGCGGATGGCGGCCATGGCGCGGCGGTAGAAAGGATCGGGGGAGTCGGTGCGGATGGAGATCGATTGGTCATAGTACTGACGGGCGCGCGCGTTATTCGCTTCCTCGAGATATAAATCCGCCAGCTCTTCGTAGTTTCCTGCCGATGGGTTGTCGAGAATGGCCAATTCCAGCTCTCGGATCCGACTGCGGCGAGGGAAGACTTTGAAGGACTGGCGGAGCAAGCCGGCATCCGGGATGACTTCGAGCGCGATGT
Organism: uncultured Acidobacteriaceae bacterium; assembly: GCA_963770245.1. Taxonomy (GTDB): domain Bacteria; phylum Acidobacteriota; class Terriglobia; order Terriglobales; family Acidobacteriaceae; genus PALSA-270. The sequence continues at coordinate 79,059 of CAVYOX010000004.1, forward strand.
AGACCAGGGCGCCCAGCCAACCCCCAATCAGAATGACGAAAAGCCAAAAGGTATCGGGGCGGCGGCGGATGAAATGGATAATGGCAACGGCCTGGAGGATGATGCCCCACCAGGAAAAGGCGAAGAATAGCAGCGATCCCATTCTTTTTCGCACTATAGCATGGGCGCGGCGGGAGATGGCTGCGCCCCGAGGGGCTCGCGTCGCCACGGTTTTCGCGGTTTTTTTCTCGCTCCCTGCCCTCCGTTCGTCTCGCGAGTGCCTGGGAACGGGTGTCGGCCGAACTCTAGCGACCGACTGCTAGAATCTCCTGGTGACCGCTCCCATCCGCCTGCTGGCCGTCGACATCGACGGCACCCTGCTCAATCCCCAGTTCCGCATCTCCGACGGTGATCGGGCGGCCATGCGGCGAGCCCATGAGGAAGGGGTGGAGGTGGTTCTCGTGACCGGGCGGCGGCATGCTTTCGCCCTGCCGATCGCGCTCGAGCTCGGATTTGATTTTTGGCTTATCAGTTCGAATGGAGCGGTCACGCGATCGCTGACGGGGGAGACCTTTCACTCCGACCCTCTACCGGCGGCCACCTGCCGGAAACTGTGCGCGGCCATGCGGGAGTTTCGCGGTAATACCGTCCTCACCTTTGATACCGAGACCAAGGGGGCGGTGGTGCTTGAGCACCTGGACGAGTTGAACGAGAGCATCCAGCGCTGGCTGGAGAAGAACTCGCAGTTTATTGATTTCGTGATCCCCATTGAGAACTCACTCACCCGCGATCCGGTACAGGCCATGTTTTGTGGCACCATCGCGCGCATGCAACGGGCGCTGGCAGCTTTGGCGGCCAGCGGGCTGGAGCGGGACATCACGGTGTTGCGTACCGAGTACGCGGCACGCGATCTCTCCATGCTCGACGTGCTCAACCGAGGATGCTCGAAAGGGCACGCGCTCGAGCGCTGGGCCCGGCATCGCGGAGTTCTGCGCGAACAGGTCATGGCCATTGGTGACAACTACAACGACATCGAGATGCTGGCCTTTGCCGGACGGCCATTTATCATGGGTAATGCGTCGGAGGACCTGCGGCGCAAGGGCTGGGCCCTCACCTTGCCGAACGACCAAAACGGGGTGGCGGCGGCCATTGCGCAGGTGCTCGAGCTGGATGCTCGACCGAGGTAACCCTGCACGGAAGGCATCTTGCCGAGGTTACCAGCCGGGTTCTAAGCTCACGACCGGACCACCATATGGCCTTTCGGGGTGAATCACGCGGGCTCGCGAGAATCAGGGTTCGACTGTGCCGGCTCGTTTGCGGGCTGGTGGTCGCGCTCTCGGTTCGGGCCATGGGCTCAGATCTCGCGGTCTTGCATAACGGGTTTTCGATTCGTCACGACCGCCGGGAGGTTGTAGGTACGGTGACCCGGCTGTATGTAAGTCCGCCAGCCACCGGGTATGTGGATGTGCCGACGGAGGAGATCGACCACTTTGAACCGGATCTCTCCCCGCATCTCCCCCCGCTGGCCCCGGCGCCTGTGAAGTCCTCGGGACTCGACCAGGTGGTTGCCTCGGCCGGCGAGCGCCATCATCTGGATCCTGACCTGATCCGCAGCGTGATCCACGCCGAAAGCGGGTTCAACGTACGCGCGGTGTCGCCGAAGGGCGCGCAAGGGCTGATGCAACTGATGCCGGAAACGGCCTCCGGCCTGGGAGTGGCGAATGCCTTTGATCCTCAATCGAACGTCGAAGGCGGCACGCAGTACCTGCGCATGCTGCTCGAACGCTACGATTTTGATTTGATTAAAGCTTTAGCTGCCTACAATGCCGGCCCGCAGCGGGTCGAGCACTACGGTGGCGTGCCTCCCTTTCACGAGACCCAGGCCTACGTGGCACGTATTATTCGGGAATTCAACCAGAAGAAATTGGCCGAGCAGAAGGCAGCGGCCAAAGCCGCGCGTAGCCAACCACGGAATTCCACAAAATCCACGCCTCCTGCCAATCTCCTAGCTTCTCCATAAATCAAGCGTCACACCGAATTAGTGTCACCATGAATCGCGCGGGGCTCCGCGGGCTGAATCGCGGGAGGCGCGCCCGGGGATGCCTAAGCCCACGCGGTGGCTGCGTGTTGTTGCAACCAGAAAATGTCGTATTAACTGCAACGAGACTCTGTCACCCCCTATCGATTAAGTAACGGCCGCCAAAGCCGGGCGGCCGGAGAGGTTGTAGATGCGAGGCATCGGCTTTTTTCTTTTCTGCGCCGTGGGGATACCAGGGCGTTGCTCGTATTCTTGGAGCGGCAAGGGCAGAGCGAGCAGCAGACGGTCTCCGCGATAGACGCGGAGAGTGCCGTCCAACTGATGGGAGAGTTCGACGGTTTCGCCGGCGTAACCGTGATGGCCGGGCAGGGGCGGCAGGGCGATGGAACGCGCACCCAAGGTGACGGTGTGATCGGCAGCGACGACACGCCAGTAGTGCAAGCTCAGGCACCGGGCAAGATCGAAGCGACGCGGCAAGGAGCGAAAGTCGGAAGCGGCGTCGGCGGGGGGACGGGCGAAGCGCTGGTTGTAGTCGGCGCAGAAATGGGCGAGCACGGCATTGGCCTGCTCCAACGTGGAGGCGTGGGCGAGGCGGAGTTCGCTGACCAGACGATCCTGAAAGGTGCGCCAGGCGCGCTCGATGCGGCCTTTGGCTTGGGGTGAGTAGGCGGGGATCTGCGCGATGCCGAGTTCCTCGAGAACACGTCCGAGTTGAGTGGGAGCTTGTTTTCCGGCGAGCTGTTCGGCGAGGGTCCAGAAGGAATCGTTGCGCTGGAAGATGCCGTGGCGGTCGCGGTAGAGGCTGAGCGGGACCCCGTGCCTGGTGATCATGGTGCGCAGGGAGTAGAGATAGCCGAGCGTGTTTTCGGGTTCGTGTTGGAAGTGAGCGGCCAGGATCCGGCTGGTGGCGTCATCCTGAAAGCCGACCAGCGTGAGCTCGGGGCCGCGGTCTTGGAGCCAGTCATGGCGGCTGGCATCGGTGAGGGTCATCATGCCGAAGCGGGGGCGGGGCGGCCGGCGGGAGCGGTATTGGCGAGGCCGGCGCTTCTGCGGAGAAGCCAGTTTGGCAGCCCGCCAGAGTCGGCGCACGGTCTCGCGGCTGAGGGCGAGACCTTCCTCGGTGCGAAGTTTTTCCGCCAGATGGGAATCGTTGAAGCCCCGGTACTTGCCGCGGGCCAGGCTCACGATCAACTGCTTCTGGGGAATAGAAAGGGCCCAGGGCATGGGGCGCCCGCGATTGCGGTGCTGGACCCAGCCCACGGAATCGGATCGATAACGGCGTTTGAGGCGCTGTACCTGGCGCTCGCTCAGCTGCAGCAGACGGGAGGCTTCGCGTACGCTCAGCCTCCCGCCTGCTGCATTCTCAATGACTTTCACGCGTTGAAACTCTTTCTGACTCATTGTCACCATCCCTATAGGGTGACAAAGTCTCGTTGCAGTTAGGGGGTGACATTATCTTGGAGCATTTACACCCACGCGGTGGCTGCGTTGACCCTCAGGTCCAGGTCGTTTACCTTGGCAGAGACCTTGGCCGGTTTCGCCCGGGGGAGGTTCGGTTCGTGGACGTTTTCGCGCAATGAACAAAAAGCGAATCGGGGTTTACGGACTGGTGCTCGCCGTCCTGGCGGTTCTGGTGTATTTGCAGTTTCGCACTTGGAAGAACTTTGATTGGGCAACGTTCTGGGACCAGGGCCGGCATCTCAGCCTGCTGCACATTTTGCGCGCCGTTTGTCTGATTTACTTTACCTACATCCTACGCGCGCTTCGCTGGAAGATTTTTCTGCGGCCGGTGCGCCCGCAAGCCTCGCTCGCCGGAACCATCCCTCCGACCGTCATCGGCTTCACCGGCCTGGCTCTGCTCGGACGGGCGGGAGAGTTGGTTCGTCCTTACTTGATAGCCCGGCGCGAGGGCCTCAGTTTTTCTTCCCAGATGGCGGTCTGGGCGGTGGAGCGGATTTTCGACGTGGGGGCCTTTACGGTGCTGTTGGTGCTGGCCATCTTTCTGCCGACCACCCTGCGGTTTCTGCCGAATCCCGAGATTTACGAGCGCCTCCGCTGGGGCGGCTTTTTGCTGGTGGCCCTGGTCGTTGGGCTGGGCCTGGCGGCCTTGCTGGTGGCGCGCTACGGAGAGGTGCTGGCGGCTTGGGTGGAAGCGCACTTTGCCCATTTAGCGGCTCACCTGGGGGCGAGGATCGCACAACGAGTGCGCGAGTTCCATCGCGGGCTCGACACCATTCACGACCCCCTGTCGTTTCTCGAGATATCGCTCCTGTCGGTAGTTCTGTGGTGGGTGGTCGCCCTTTGCTACCGGGAGGTCACGCATGCTTACGGCGCGCCTCTCGCGCACATGACGGTGGCCAAAGTGTTGCTCTTGATGGGCTCGAGCATGCTGGGATCGCTGATCCAGTTGCCGGGTGTCGGTGGAGGTTCGCAGCTGGCAACCATTTCGGCGCTGCAGCATATCTTCAACACCTCGCATGAACTGTCGGCCAGCTGTGGCATCCTGCTGTGGCTGGTGACGTTTGTTTCGATCGTGCCCCTGGGCCTGGTTCTAGCCCACTATGAACGGATCTCGTTGCGCAAACTGTCGCAGGAAACCCAACAGAAAGAAGAAGCCGGCCGCTAGCTTCGAGATTCCATCCCACTCCGAAGTCCGGACCTCCGCCGCTCAGCCGCCCGGGCCGCGATCAGCCCCAGCCGCGATCTAAAGACTCGAACTTCGCCCTGAATTTTCTCCGGTCTTCGGGCGGCGGTCGCTCGCGCCCGGCTTAGGCCGCCCGGTGCGCCTGTTACAATTGCGAACAGTCTCTTTCAAAAGCGCCCATGAAGTGTCCTTTTTGCGGGTTTGCGAATGACAAAGTGGTGGATTCGCGCGAGAGCAAGGAAGCCGATTCCATCCGCCGCCGCCGGGAATGCCTGAAGTGCGGCAAACGCTTTACTACGTACGAGCGCATCGATGAAATCCCTTACATGGTGGTGAAAAAGGACGGTCGGCGGGAAAAATTTGACCGGCAGAAAGTTCTGAACGGGTTGCTGCGGGCTTGCGAGAAGCGGCCGGTGCCGATCAGTAAGCTGGAGCAGATCGTCAACGAGGCGGAAGGCTTCGTGATCGAGTCGCCGGAGCGGGAACGCAAGACCAGCGAGGTCGGGGAACTGATCATGAACCGGCTGCGGCGCTATGACAAAGTCGCCTACGTCCGGTTTGCCTCCGTCTATCTCGATTTCAAGGACGTCAAGGAGTTCATGACGGAGTTGAAGGAGTTGGTGAAAACCAAAGAGAGCGCCGAGGTTCGCGGCAAGGGCGCGGCCAAGGAATAGCCCGCCGGGCGAACCCCGGCGGGGATGGCGCACCGAGAACGACCACATGGCATACAAGATCACACTGATTCCCGGGGATGGCATCGGACCAGAAGTGACCGGAGCGGCGGTGCGCGTTCTCGAGGCGACCGGGTTGAAGTTTCAATGGGAAAGCTTTCAGGCGGGAGCCGAGGCTTATGCCAAGTACCACGAATACATTCCGAAGGAGCTGACCGAATCGATTGAGCGCACCCGGGTGGGGCTGAAGGGACCGGTGACGACGCCCGTCGGAGGTGGGTTTCCGAGCATCAACGTGGCGCTGCGCAAGCAGTTCGAGCTTTATGCGAATTTTCGGCCCATCCAGAACCTTCCCCATATTCCGACCCGCTATCCGGACGTCGACCTGATCATTGTGCGCGAGAACACCGAGAGCCTGTACTCCGGAATCGAGCATGAAGTAGTGCCGGGGGTGGTCGAAAGCATCAAGATCATCACCGAGAAGGCTTCGACCCGCATTGCGCGTTTTGCTTTCGAGTACGCCCGCAAGCACAAGCGGAAAAAGATTCATGCCATCCATAAAGCCAACATCATGAAACTGTCGGATGGGCTGTTCCTGCGCTGCTGCCGCACCGTCGCCCAGCAATATCCGGAGATCACCTACGGCGAACACATCGTCGACAACACCTGCATGCAACTGGTGATGAATCCCTATCAGTACGACATGCTGGTCATGGAGAACCTCTACGGGGATATAATCTCCGACCTGTGCGCGGCGTTTGTGGGCGGCCTGGGATTTGTGCCGGGAGCGAATATCGGCGACCAATGCGCGATTTTCGAGGCCGTGCATGGATCGGCGCCCGACATTGCCGGCAAGGACATTGCCAATCCAACCGCGGTGATCCGTTCGGCGCAGCTCATGCTGGTTCATCTCGGCGAGAGCGAAGCCGCGCAGAAAATCAGCACGGCGCTCGAGAAGGTTTACCGCACGCGCGACAAACTGACCCGCGACGTGGGCGGCAAAGCCGGGACCATGGCATTCGCCGATTCCGTGATCGAGGAAATGACATCGGGGGACGCCGCATCCTCCTCCGCCGGGGCTCACTGATCCCGATTTTTTGTTTTTTTGTTCCGACACTCGACCTACTTCCGCGTTGACGAACCTGTCAGTATTGAGTAACATCCGTGTCCGTCAAGGGACTCGGGGGAATGGCGATCCGAAATCGGCGTATTGGTGTGGTTCTGTTCCAGCTCGGCGGACCCGACACCCTGGAAGCAATCGAACCTTTTCTTTTTAATCTCTTTTCCGACCCCGACATCATTGACTTTCCCTTTGCCCGCCTAGGGCGCAAAGCGCTCGCCAAACTGATTTCTACGACTCGCGCCAAAAAAGTCGAGCACCACTACGTCTCGATTGGCGGCGGCTCGCCCATCCGGCGTTTTACCGAACTGCAGGCCCGCGCTCTTGAAAGGGCGCTCGTCGAATCTGGACTCGAGGCGCGCTGCTTTGTGGCCATGCGTTATTGGCATCCCTTTACCGCCGAGGCGATCGTCGGGCTGCGGGCGGCCGACTGCGACGAAGTCGTGCTCCTTCCCCTTTATCCGCAGTACTCCTCGACCACCACCGGCAGCAGCCTGCGTGAGTGGCAGCGCTTGTTTGCCGATGATCTGCCGGTACATACGGTGCGGAATTTTTACCGCGACCCGCTCTATCTGGATGCGCTAGTCGAACGCATCAAGGAGGCCCTCGATCGCTTCCCGCGCCCGGCGGAAGTGGAGCTGGTGTTCAGCGCGCACAGCGTTCCGCAAGCCGTAATCGAAAAGGGAGATCCCTACCAGCGTGAGATCAGAGACACCGTCGAACTGCTCGTCGAGCGGGGCGGATGGCGGAACCGCCGCCATCTGTGTTATCAGAGCAAAGTGGGGGCCAGCAAATGGTTGCAGCCTTCCCTGCGCGCGATCCTGCGGGAACTAGCTCGCGCGCGTGCCCGCGAGGTCTGCGTAATTCCGGTTTCGTTTGTATCCGACCACGTAGAAACCCTGGGGGAAATCGACCACGAAGCGCGCCAAGAAGCCGCGGCCCTCGGCATCGCCCAGTTCGAAATGACAGCGGGATTGAATGATTCACCGGTTTTTATCGCGGCGCTGGCCAGTCTGGTGGTTGGCTCCCTGGGAGTTCCTGGCGGTGCTGACGTGAGCGACCAACGTCCTGTAAGCTGTTCGGCAGCCGCAGACTAGCCGACAAGCTGGGTTTCAGGAAGTTGGGCCGGAGCTAGCGATCCAGGACTGACGCCCGGCAGGCCGGATGAGGTGAGGTAAGGACGGATGGCAGACCAGTATCAGACGGCAACGAGTGGCGTCCGGGGACGGCTTCCGGTATTGCCGAGGAGCGCGCTGAATCCTTCGGTGATCGCGGCGGAACAGGCGTACCGTAAACGGTCGAACCTGCCGTTGCTCACAGACGAGGATGTTGCCAACCTGAAGGCCGGCGAACCGATGGCATGGGAACGCACGGCCGCTGCCGGGGGAGCTCCGGCAGGCGCGGCCACGGCAGCTCCACCCGCCGCTGCCGCGACCCCAACCGCGGCGTCGCCAGCTCCTTCGGCCGCTGCCGCTGCCCCGCCGGTCGCCCCGCTGGTCGCAGCCGGAACTGGCGCAGCGTCGGGAATCGGCCCGGACGTGGCCAAGATCGTTGCTGCGGGGAAAAAATGGGGCAAATCCTCGATCGCCGCCGAGCAAGCTCGACGCAAACGCAACAACCTGCCCCCCTTGAATGAGGCCGAGATCACTGCCCTGCTGGGCGAGCCCGCGGCAGCCGCGCCGGCAGCCGCGGCCCCCACGCAGGCGGCCACCCCCGCCGCCCCTCCGGCGGCTCGGGCGGCGGCGCCGGTGGTCACCGCCTCGGCAGCCGCTTCCGTGGCACGCACGGGCGAGTCTACCCGCTACGTAGGAACTCCAGCGGTCGGAACTTCACGGGCAGCGGCCGCGGGCGGGGTGGCGTCAGTGGGGCCCGCAGACAACGAAATCAACCGGCAGCGCCGGCAGTTTGTTTGGAGCGCGGTGGCGGCATTTCTGGTGGCCTGGTTTATCGCTTTCTTCCGCTTCTTTCTGCCGCGCACGCTGTTTGAGCCCGCCACCAGTTTCAAAATCGGCTATCCCTCCGATTACGGACTCGGCGTGGACACAAAATTTCAGCAGAAGTATCGCATCTGGGTCGATCGCACGCCCGACCGCTTGTTCATCATCTATGCCCGTTGCACCCACCTCGGATGCACCCCGGACTGGAAACCGGCGGAGAACAAATTCAAGTGTCCCTGTCACGGCAGTGGCTACGACAGCGAAGGCATCAACTTTGAAGGTCCAGCGCCGCGGCCCATGGATCGCGCCCACGTGGAAATCGCGCCCGATGGCCAAATCCTGGTGGATGTGGCCAAACTTTATCAGTGGCCGAAGGGGCAGCCGAGCAGCTTCAATGACCCGGGCGCATATTTGCCGGGCTGATTGCCGAGGCTGGTGGCGCTCGGCCGCGGTTCGGGCGGGCCAGAGTGCGCGGGCCCGAGCGCCTGAGTACGGAAGAAGAGGAAACGATGGCTGAAGAAAACCAAAACGGCAAAGAAGTCGGCTTGCTCGAGAAGGTCAAAGCCGGAGTCAAGGAAGACCTCCAGTCTCTGAAGACCGACATGCCGGCAAAGGCCAAGGAGCAGATCGAGGGCCTGAAAGACCCGACCAAGACCCAGGTCTACACCTCGATCTTCCGCCACAAGCATGACGACACGCCGCGCAACCGGGCGCTCGGCGTGCTTTCTAACGTTTTCCTGCATTTGCATCCCGCGAAGATCAATCGCGACGCCGTGCGCTACAGCTATACCTGGGGTATGGGTGGAATTACATTCTACCTTTTTATCGTGCTGACCTTCACCGGCGTCCTGCTGATGTTCTACTACCACCCGAGCAAGGTGCAGGCGTTCCGCGACGTTTTGTATCTGGAGCACGATGTCCCGTTCGGCAAGATCCTGCGCAATATGCACCGCTGGGCGGCGCACCTGATGGTCATCGCCGTCTGGTTGCACATGTTCCGCGTGTTTCTGACCGGCTCCTACAAAAAGCCGCGCGAGTTTAACTGGAACATCGGCGTGCTGTTGCTGGTGTTCACCCTGCTGCTCTCCTTCACCGGCTATCTTCTGCCCGACGACCAGCTCGGTTTCTGGGCGGTCACCGTGGGTACCAACATGGCCCGCGCCACCCCGCTGCTCGGCCACGAAGGGCCGTTCGGACATCAACTGGGGATGACGCCTTATAACGACGTCCGTTTCGGCCTGCTCGGCGGATCGATTGTGGATGCCAATGCCCTGCTGCGATCCTATATCTGGCATTGCATCGGCATTCCGATTGTGGCCTCGGTGCTCATGATTGTTCACTTCTGGCGCGTGCGCAAAGACGGTGGCATTTCCGGACCGGCGCCAGTGATGCTCGAAGCCGAAGCCGATAAGCCCCGCCGCGGGCCAAAGGCCGCAGGCGACTAGCAAGACAGACCCGGGGGACGGGCCGCGCGCGGCTGTCCCTCTATGAGCCTTGGAGCACTTATGGACTGGCATCAGCTTTGGGAAATCGCTTCCGCCCCGGACAACGTGCCCATCGTGGGTCTGATTCCACTGCTGGCTTTCTACATTTACCTGGCGTGGCACCAGGCCCATGCCAACGATCAGCTCATCGAGAAATTGGAAACCGATCCCGCGCTCGCCAAAACGCACCACCGCAAGACCTGGCCCTTCCGCCCGGGCTGGCAAAAGGAGATTCATGTCTGGCCGTTCTTGCTGCGCATTGAGTTCCTGGCCGCCATCATCGTCACCATCGTTTTGATGGTCTGGTCGATCACCCTGAATGCGCCGCTTGAAGAGCCCTCGAATCCGAACCTAACCATGAACCCAGCGAAGGCGCCCTGGTATTTCCTCGGTCTGCAGGAAATGCTGGTGTATTTCGATCCCTGGATCGCCGGTGTGGTCATGCCTACGCTCATCATTGTCGGCCTGATGGTGATTCCTTACGTCGACACCAATCCTCTCGGCAGCGGCTATTACACCTGGAAGCAGCGGAAGTTCGCCATTTCCACGTTTCTGTTCGGCTTCATCATCCTTTGGATCTCGATGATCATCATCGGAACCTTCATTCGCGGCCCCGGATGGCAGTGGTTCTGGCCGGGGCAGACCTGGGATCACAACCGGCTGATTTACGAGGTCAATCGCGATCTGCCGGATCTGTTCGGCATCACTTCGAACCTGGCCAAGATTATTTTTGGCGCGATTGTGGTGGGCGGCTACTACCTGGCTGGCGGATTCCTCGTGCATGCCTTGTTCCGCCGTTACAACCGGAAGGATTATCAGCGGATGAGTTTGCTGCAGTACTCGATCGTCATGGTGTTTTTGCTCTCGATGGTGGCATTACCCATCAAGATGGGGCTGCGGTTGTTGTGGCATATCAAGTACGTGTGGATTACGCCCTGGTTCAACGTTTAGTCGGCAGTCTGCGGTCGTTCTCTGGTCGATGACGGGTGTTCGCTTCCCGACGATGGAACGCCCGGGGACGACCGAGAGCTAGTTTGCGGGAGGATTCGGTGGCCGAACAGCCCATTCCGGAGCAAGACCCGGTCGTCACGCAGTCCTATGCGCTGCACTACGTCGTGGCCATGGTCCTCCTCATGGCAACGCTGTTCTGGGCGCTGGCGGACGAATATTACGGCCAGCGGCCATGGAAGACCTATCAACACCAGTGGCAGACCCGCTATCTCGCCTTGCTCAACCAGCAGAGCCCCAAGTCCGCCGCCGCCCTGACGGCTACCGAAAAAAGCCAAGATTACAAAGCCCTGCAGCAGTCCTACGAAGAGGCGGATCAGCAGACCAAGGCCCAGGTGGCCCAGATCAAGCAGCAGTTAGCCGATTCGAATGCCAAGTTGCTGGCGGTGCGTTCGGTCTTCACCGACCGGCGAGCCTACGTCAACGCTCTGACCTACGACATGGAGACCTCCACCAGCGCTTCCGCCAAGAAGAGCTATCAGCAGGAGTTGGAGGAATACGAGGGGGAACTGGCGACGGTTGAGTTTCCCGACCACACGGTGAAGAAGTACACCTTCAAACAGCTCGAGGAAGCCTTCAACGAAGCCAACGCCGAAAAAAACCGGCTGAGTCTCGAGCTCGGAGAGGTCCTTAAGCCGGTCACCGAGGCCAACACGAAAATGCAGGCCTACATCACCGACCACATGGTGGACCTGACCCCCGAGCAGATCGACGGCTTGAAAAAGAAAACCGACGACTGGGATCCGCACATCGTGCAGATCAACGTGCCCGAAGCCAACATCGTGGACCGCTGCGAGTCCTGCCACATGGGCATCCGTGAACAGCTGAGAATCACTCCCGCCTCCATGACTCCCGCCGGGGAGAAGCGACCCGATGAGTATGCCCGCGCCTTTGTCAGCCATCCTGAGCCCCAGTTGCTCGCGCTTCACGACCCGGACAAATTCGGCTGCTCGCCTTGCCACCAGGGCAACGGCCGCGCCACGACCAGCGTGGAGAAGGCGCACGGGAACTATGAGCATTGGCTGTGGCCGCTGTTCCCCAAGCAAAATGTGGAGGCGGGCTGCCAGACCTGCCATGCCGCCGACATGGTGTTGGCCAGCGGGGACACCGAATGGAAAGTGATCGACCAGGGCAAAGATCTGTACCGGCAAAAAGGCTGCATGGGCTGCCATCGCTACGAAGGCTACGACAAAGAACCGGAAGACCTAAACAACACCACGCAGCAGATCAAACTGCTCGACCAGCAGAAAATCGATGACCTGAAGCAGGCCTCGAACCTGATGAAGCAGGCCGATCTGGCGGCGAGCAACGAAGACGCTAACCAGTTGAACGAAGAAGCCATCGCCCTGAAGGTCGCCAACAGCAAGATTGACGGCCGCTTGCAGCAGCTGGATTTCCAGAACCACAACCTCATGCAGGACGTGAAGAAGGTGGGACCGAATCTGAAAGATATCCGCCTCAAGCTGAACCGGAACTGGATCCCGGTCTGGCTGAAGAAGCCGACCGAGTTCCGTCCCACCACCAAGATGCCGAACTTCCGCCTCAATGACGAGCAGATCCACTCGATCGCCGCCTATCTTTGGCAGTCGGCGCTCAGCGATTCCTTGCCCCCGCAGAAGCCGGGCAAGGCTGAGCACGGCAAAGAACTGTTTGAAACTCGCGGCTGCCTGGCTTGTCATTCGATCGGCGAAGGCCAGCAGCTGGAGGGTGGAACTTTCGCCGCGAATTTGACCCGCGAAGGCGAAAAAGCCAACTACGATTATCTGGTCCGCTGGATTCACAACGCTCGCGAGCGCACGCGTCCTTATTGCCCCTACGAGAAAAAAGACATTGGGCCGGAGGACTACGCCAAAAAAGGTCTGCCCGACGTCTTCGATCTCGAGCATAGCAAGTGCCCGAATGACGGCCATGAGCTGCAAGTGCAGAACATGACGGTGATGCCGAGTCTGCGTCTGAGCGTCGAGGACGCGCAGGATATTGCTTCTTATCTGATGACCCAGAAGCGGCAGGAACCCTCGGCCTACGCCGATGCTTCCTACATGGACGATCCCCAGCTGAAGGACGAAGGCAAAAAGTGGATTCGACAGTTCGGCTGCGCCGGCTGTCATGAAATTGCTGGCCTCGAAGATGAGGGCCGCATCGGCACCGAGCTCACCCAGGAAGGCAGCAAGCCGATCGAGCGTCTGGATTTCGCTCTGTTCACCGTGTCCGCGGAACGGGGCACCGAAGAGCCCATCACCGATCCGGACGATTTGGCGCGCCTGCCCGAGGGCCCGGCGAAAGGCCCCTGGTACAACCTGAAGGGCTTTTTCGAGCACAAATTGGCCGAGCCCAATGTGTACGACAAGGGCAAGATCAAGGGCCCGATGGAAGCCCTGCGCATGCCCAATCTGCACTTGACCAAGGAGCAAATTCAAGCCCTGACCACGTTCCTGTTGGGCAGCCAGCAGTCTTCCTTACCGGAAAGCTATCAGTATGTGCCGGGCGATTCGCGCCGCGATATTCAGGAGGGCTGGTGGATCATCAAGAAGTACAACTGCATGGGTTGCCACCAGTTCATTCCTGGACAACGAACCGTGATGATGGGCTTGCCGCAATATCAGGATGCGCAGGAGCAATTGCCGCCGAAGCTGCTCACCGAAGGCGCGCGCGTCGATCCCGAGTGGCTGCGGAAATTCCTGACCAACCCGGCGCTCAGTGAAACCGATACCAACCGCAACGGCGTGCGGCCTTACATCCGCATCCACATGCCGACGTTCTATTTCTCGGACAACGAACTGCGAAAGTTAGTGCGCTTCTTTGAGGCGCTTTCGCAGCAGCCCATGCCCTATATTCCGGAGGCGGTGCCGACGCTCACCGCCAAAGAGACCGACATGGCGCGCAGCCTGTTCTCGAGCACCGCCGCGCCCTGCCTCAAGTGCCACGCCACCGGCGATCCGCAGCACGACCGAATCGCCACTGCCCCGAACTTCCTGCTGGCCCGGGAACGCTTGAAGCCGGACTGGGCGGAGCGCTGGATCACGGATCCGCAGGCGATCAGTCCGGGCACTTCGATGCCGTCCGGGCTCTTCCGCCTGCAAAACGGACAGTGGGTTTTCGCTGGACCGACCCCGCCTTCGTTCCAGGGCTACCAGAAGGACCACACCAAGCTGCTGGTCGATTACATCTTCCAGTTGACGCCCGGGGAACAGCGACGCGTGGCCGGCGCCCGCTCGCAACCGACGGCAAAAGGCGGCGGTTCCGAGTAGAATGTCGGGTTCGGGGTGGCGGAGTCGACGGGGCGCGGACCCTCCGGTCCGCCGAATGCTTCCGGGATCGGCGGGCGACTCGCCGGCATCGAGTACGCGTAGTGTGTAGGGACGATTTTCTCAACCTTCCAGAAAGGGCGACATCATGAATAAGAAAAGCATCGCAATGCTTGGCCTTCTGTTCTTCCTCGGCCTGTGGTTCCTCGAGGGGTGCAGCAAGAAGGAAACTCCCGCCGCAGAGCAACCCGCGTCTTCGGAAACGGCCCAGCCTGCAGCCACGCCCATTGACCCGAACACGGTGGCCAGCGTCAGCGGCACCGTCAAGTTCGACGGCGCCGCCCCCAAAGGCTCGAAGATTGACATGAGCCAGGACCCTGCCTGCAAGGGCACCAACACCGCCGAGACGGTGGTCGTCGACAACGGCGATCTGGCCAATGTTTTTGTCTACGTGAAGGACGGCTTGGGTGATCGGACCTTCGATGCCCCCACGACCCCGGTGACCATCGACCAGTCTGGCTGCAAGTATCATCCTCACGTGCTAGGGGTGATGGCAGGCCAGAACATCGAGATCAAAAACGACGATATGACCACGCACAACATTCACCCCACCCCGGCCGCCAACCGCGAGTGGAACGAGTCGCAGCCTCCGCAGACGCCGCCGCTTGAGAAGAGCTTTGCCCGCGAGGAGATCATGCTGCCGGTCAAGTGCAACCAGCATCCCTGGATGAAGATGTACATCAATGTGGTGAAGAGTCCGTTCTATGCGGTGACGGGGTCGGATGGCAAGTACGAGATCAAGGGCCTGCCGCCGGGCGACTACACTTTGGCCTTCGTGCAAGAAAAACTACCCGAGCAGGACGTAAAGGTCACGCTCGCCGCCAAGGACAGCAAGACCGTCGACGCGAGTTTCAAACCATAGCTGGCGGAAAAACCCGGGTTCCTATACGAAGCAGCCGCGGCTGGGGGCGGGTCTTTGACCCGCCCCCGCCCGCGTTACAATCAAGGCTCGGAACCGAATCGCACCCAAGGAACCGCTTCTGAAAGCCTCGTCCACACCCTACAATCCGGCTCTCCATCGCTTCGCTGTGTTCACGGCCGCTGCGACCTTCCTGCTGCTCATCGCCGGGGCGCTGGTCACGAGCAATGATGCCGGCCTTTCGGTTCCGGACTGGCCGACCTCGTTCGGATCGCTCTACAAGATCCCGCGGATGGTCGGCGGGGTGAGATTTGAGCATACCCACCGCATGATTGCGGAGCTGATCGGGTTGTTCACCATTGTCCTCGCAGTCTGGACCTGGCAGAGCGACCGCCGCCGCTGGATGAAAAGCCTGGGTATAGCCGCCCTGGGCACGGTGATTGCGCAGGGCATTTTGGGGGGCATCACGGTGTTGCACTTTCTGCCGCCGGCGGTTTCCTCCGCCCACGCCGCGCTGGGGCAGACGTTTTTTTGCCTGGCCGTCGCCCTGGCCCTGTTCACCGAGAAAAATTGGGTGGCCTGCCAGCCTGCTCCGGGGGCGCTAGACCGGCACCGTCCTCGGCTGCTGACGCTCGCCTGGCTCTCGATTTTGTGCCTTTATGCGCAGTTGATTCTGGGCGCGCTGTTTCGGCATCACGGCTTGAGTTGGTGGCCGCACGTGGCAAATGCGCCACTGGTCGCCGCCTTTCTGACTTGGACGGCGATTCGCGCCCTGAGCGAGCAGGCCAAGACCCAGGCGGTGCGGCGGCCGGCCATGCTCGTGATTTGGCTGCTGATGGCGCAGCTCTGTTTGGGATTCCTGGCGTTTATGACCCGTGTGGCCTGGGGACACGACGCGGTCCAACCGGAGTGGCCCATGGTGCTCTCGACCGTCGCGCATGTGGCGGTTGGAGCCTTACTGTTGGCCACGACCGTGATTCTGGCCATCCAGGTGTGGCGCCATGTTCCGGTACCACTGAAGGAGCGCGTGCCGCACGGGGAAGCCTTGGCCGTGCCCACCACCGGTTCCGACTGATGTCACCTCCGATCTGAGGGTAGAATACTCTGTGACCCCAAACGCACCTGCCTACATCCCGGTCGGGATCGAAGCGGAAGCAGCGCCCGCCGCTTCCTCTCCCGTCATTTCGGTCGAGAACATCGTGCATCGCTATGATCGCCGCACCGCGCTCGACGGTGTCTCCTTCGAGGTGCGGCGCGCCGAGTTGTTCGGCTTGCTCGGCCCGAATGGCAGCGGCAAAACCACGCTATTTCGTATTCTCTCCACCCTGATGGTTCCCTCGAGCGGCCGCGCCGTTATCTTGGGTTGCGATGTCGCCACCGACCCGAGCGCGCTGCGCCGGAAAATTGGGGTTGTCTTTCAAGCGCAAAGCATCGACCGCAAGTTGACGGCGGCGGAGAATCTGTGGCATCAGGGCCATC
Organism: uncultured Acidobacteriaceae bacterium; assembly: GCA_963770245.1. Classification (GTDB taxonomy): domain Bacteria; phylum Acidobacteriota; class Terriglobia; order Terriglobales; family Acidobacteriaceae; genus PALSA-270. Next base: position 95,583 of record CAVYOX010000004.1, read on the forward strand.
TCTACGGTTTGCATGGCCCGGCATTGAAATCTCGGATGGCGGAAATGCTGGCGCGCGTCGGATTGGCGGACCGGGCCCAGGAAAAAGCCGAGACCTTTTCGGGCGGCATGCAGCGGCGGCTGGAACTGGCCAAGGGTCTGCTGCATCGTCCGGCGGTCTTGCTGCTCGATGAGCCGACTACCGGGCTTGATCCCGGAGCCCGCCGCGATTTATGGCAATATCTCGCAATTCTCCGCGACCAAGAACAGGTCACGGTGATTGTGACCACTCATCTGATGGAAGAAGCCGAGCGCTGCGACCGGCTGGCCATTCTGAGCGAAGGGAAGCTAGTTGCGCTCGGGACTCCGGCGGAGCTCAAGCAGGAAATCGGTGGTGACGTGATTCTGCTCGATACCCCGAACGCGGAATCACTCGCCGAGCGTTTGCGCGAGCGCTTCCACGTGAATGCTCAAGTGCTCGAAGGGCAGATTCGCCTGGAACGAACCAACGGGCATCGCTTCATGACTGATCTGGTAGAAAGTTTTCCCGGCGAGATTGATGCCATCTCGATCAGCAAGCCGTCGCTCGAGGATGTCTTCATCCGTCGCACCGGACACAGGTTCTGGACCGAAGGCAGCCAACCGTAATGCCGGCGCTACGGCAGGGGCGGCAAACCAGGGAAAACCGCCGCCCTCGGCTGGCGGCCCGGGGTAAGCCCGGGAGCTTTTAGAAACACTGGACCGAACTCATGACGCTGCTCTCAATCCTGCTAGGCATCATTCCCCTGCTGGGAATCGCCTGGACACTTCAGAATGGAACCATCACCACCGTGGATGGCCTGTTCCTGAGCTTGATCCTACTGACGCTTTCGGGCATTCTTTTTCTGAACGCCTTTCTCGACATCCGCAAGCGTCTGCGGTCCAAATCGCAAGCGCCGGCGGCGCGGAAAACCAACTGACATGGCAACCCAAAGCGCAACCCTGCCCTCGATCGTCCCAGTTTCAAATGGAATCGTTCTTCCCGCCTTTACGCTGTGGTGGCGGGAAGTGGTTCGTTTTTACCGCCAGCGAACCCGCGTGGTGGGGGTGATCGCGTCCCCCTTGCTGTTCTGGGTGGTCATCGGATCCGGCTTCGGCACTTCGTTCCGCTCGGGCGACGCCGCGGGACAAAGGCATTACCTGGATTATTTTTATCCCGGCGCCCTGATCATGATCGTGCTCTTCACTTCGATTTTCACCATGATGTCGGTGATCGAGGACCGCAAGGAAGGATTCCTGCTCTCCGTACTGGTAGCTCCGGTGCCTCGCTCCGCGATTGTGTTGGGAAAGGTTTTGGGCGGGACGACGCTGGCTGCAATCCAGGGCATGATTTTCTTGGCCTTTGCGCCCTTGCTGGGGGTGCACATCGACGTCCTGGGCTTCCTGCTGATGGCTCTGACGATTTCTCTGACTTCGTTCTCGCTCACGGCACTGGGTTTCGCCATCGCCTGGCCCATGGAATCGAGCCAAGCTTTTCACGCCATCATCAACTTGTTCCTGATTCCTCTTTGGTTGCTCTCGGGCGCGCTGTTTCCGCTCTCGGGCGCCTCGGGCTGGCTGCAGTTTGTCATGAAAATTAATCCCCTGACCTATGGTGTGGAGGCGCTGCGTGATCTGCTCTATCCGGCAGCTCCGCAGGTATTTTCTCTGCCGGAATCGATGGCTACGCTGACCCTATTCACCCTGTTTATGTTCGGGCTGTGCTTCGTGATGGTAAACCGGCGCACCACCAGGCCGGGCGCATGAGCAGGTCCCGAGCCCAGAAAACATTTTCGACGTGGTGGCGAAATGATGCGATGACCATCGTACGGCTCAAAATCGATGTCTCGGGCACCGTGGGCGACGAGGCCTGGCGAGAAATCCGCCAGTACGATGAGATCCAGAGCGCCGACTTCGGCCCCCAGTTCGGCAGCGGCGGGCGATGCATTCATGCCCCCGGCGCCCCCCACAACAAAGGCGAGTGGATCGGTGCCGAAATCCGCCTGCAGACTCCGCTCCTCGCCCAGTACGCCGTCTCCCACTACCTAGAGCAGGACCGGGTGATGGATGCCGACGTGGTCGACTAAAGTTTCCCCTGGGCTTGGGATGTCCACTGTGGTCAAATAACTCCGCCATGTCCGCTGATCTGATTCCGCTCCCGACTGCGGACCCACTCGAGCCTCGCGCGCGCATGTCGGCTCGCCACCGCATTCTGTTCCTGGTGACAGCTTGGCTCATCCTGTTGATGCCGGCCTTATTCTGGTGGAACACCTGGTTTGGGCGCCCGCTTTCCGACCAGCAGATCGCGGAATATCTGCAAGACGACAAAAAGCCGCGCCACATCCAGCATGTGCTGGTGCAGATCGGCGAACGCATCACGCGGCACGACGCCGCGGCGGCCCGCTGGTATCCCGAAGTGGTGCGTCTGGCGTCCTACCCGGTCGATGAAGTGCGCAACACCGACGCCTGGATCATGGGTCAAGACACTTCGGGCCCGGGCTTCCACGAAGCGCTGCTCAAAATGCTCAACGATCCCTCGCTCAGCGTACGGGGAAATGCGGCGTTGTCTTTGGTGCGCTTCGGCGACGCTTCGGGGCGCCCGCAGATCGTGGCTCTCCTCGAGCCCGCCGAGGTGACGGCGCCCGCATCCGGCAGCGTGCTCGACACCAGCGCTCGAGGAACCTTCATCCATCAGGGCGGCATCATCGCCAAGCTGCACACCGGCCGCCAGACCATCGAGGTTCGCGCGCCGATCAGCGGGCGCTTGCGCACACTGAAGGCTGAGAGCGGCGAAAGCATGGTCGCAGGTGCCGACCTCGCGACGGTTGAACCCGACACCGACCAAGTTTGGGAAGCACTGCGCGGACTCTACCTGGTCGGTCGGCTCGATGATCTGCCGGCCATTGTCGCCTACGAGCGTGAGCTGCCGAATATCCCGGAGCAAGTTCGCCAGCAAGCGCTGCTGACCGAGCAGGCGATTCGCGAGCGAGCCCAATAGCGGATGCCTCGAGCTGGCGGAAAAGCTCGGGCGGGGACGCGGCCTCCCGGCCTGGAATCAATCGGGAGCGGACAAGGGTGGTTTTCCGGCATGTCCCACCCCGGACAAAATGCGCACCCGGGGGCGCATCGTGAAGTAAGGGCTGAAAACGAACGGCAGAAAGCTAAATCGGCATTACGCCGACTTCTTTCTCGACTTCGGTGGTCTCAACCATCACGATCGCATCCCAAGGGCAGCCGTCCAGGAAGCAACCATCGGGGCCCTTGCTGATACATTTCTTGCAGCCGATGCAGAGAATGGGGTCCACCTGAATGCGGCCGAAGGGCGGATGATCTTCATCCGGCACCCAGAACATGCAGTCTTCGACCGGGCAATATTCGACGCAGGCGGGGGAGCCGGCGCAGCCGGTGCAGCACTCGGTGATGACCGCCAACTCCTTTGGCTTCTTCTTGCGCGCGGTCGAAATGCCTGTGGATTTGGGTTCGAACTTGAGCTCGTCCGGCACCATGCCGACGGCCCTGGTTTCAGCGGGCATGCCGTGGATTATAACCCAGCGTTCCGCACTTGGCACCCGGCAGTTGGCCCCGGCAACTCTCGCCGCGCATGCCTATGGCTTTGCTCTCGAGAGCCCCACCTATGTCTCTTAGCTCCACCTATGTCTCTAGGAATCAATCAGTTTCAGACCTAAAGTCCGACACGAAACTGCCGATAGAAACTGCAGGGTGAGTTATGTCGGCTAGAGCCAAAGCGGGGGCCAAGTCAGCGGTTCGCCGCTGGCCGCGCTACCAACTGGATGTTCCCATCCGGGTAATTGTTCAGGTTCAGACTAAGGTGGCGATTTTTGATGGTCGGGGAAACTCCCTGAGCCTGGGAGGAATGGCGATGTACGCCGGAGCTGAATTGAAGATGGGCGATCAGGTGGCGGTAGAATTTACCCCGCCCTATTCCTCGCCTCCGGTCCGCGTCGATGCCGTCATTTGCAATCGCACCGGCTACTACTACGGCCTGGAATTTCTTACCGCAACCAGCTCGCAACAAGAGCAGACCGCGAAATTCCAACAGCAGTTGTCAACCCTGACGAGCCCCGCCGATCGTGCGCCATCCTGCTAAACCGGCCACACCGGCAGGCGGATTTTTCCGCCAGCCGAGGACTTGCCTTGAGGTTTGCTAGGCAGCCATGCGGGCGGTGAATTCGGGCGGCTCGGTCGAGCATTCCCTGCTTCCTGCGGGCAACTGCTAAAAGTCAGGCGCTTCTGATATATTCACCATCCAGCCCTGGAGAATCCCGACTCCAGGTCTCAATCCTAACGGTTGCGAGTAGTGGTTCCAGGTTTAAACTCCAAGCCGAGGCGGAAGGAGCAGAACTGATGGCAGGTAAGAGCGTTAATAAGGTCATTCTGATTGGCAATCTTGGGAAGGACCCGGAACTGAAATACACTCCCACCGGCACACCGGTGGCGAAACTCACCCTCGCCACCAACGAACGCTACAAAGACAAGGCCGGTGAGTGGCAGGACCGAACCGAGTGGCACAACATCGTCCTATGGCAGCGATTGGCCGAGATTGCCGGGGAGTACCTGAAAAAGGGCGGCAAAGTCTACATCGAAGGACGACTGCAAACCCGCTCCTGGGACGATCCGAAAACCAACGTCAAGAAATACATGACGGAAGTGGTGGCCAGCGATCTGGTACTGCTCGGCGGACGGGGTGAAGGCGGAGGCAGTGGAGATTCCGGCGGCGCGTCCCGTGGCGCGGCCGCATCCGGCAACAGTTTCGACCAGCGCACCACGGAGGCGGAGCCGGCACCAGCTACTTCCCCGATCAGCGACGAGGATATTCCGTTCTAAAGATGGTTGTCGCATCTGTGTCCATCGATCGCGGCTGTCACGAGTCTTAGCGACGAGGGAGGAGGGCGGCTCCCTTCTCCACTACCGGCGGATGGCAATGCAGGCTCGCTGGGGCGCTGGCATCCGCGTCCCCGAGCCCCATGCACATTGCCGAAAGTATTTCCATCCGATTTTGTTTGACCGGCGCGAGCGGTGCAGCTAGAGTTCTGGCCTGGAGCGGCACCGCAACCAGAATCCGTACCGGAGGACTAGCGTGGACGACCCTCTGCCGCGAGCAGTTTCTGAGCCTCCGCCTTCGGATTCGCATCCGACTGCCATTCCCGTGGCGATCCCGGCGGCGCTATATCGCGATCGCAGCACCGGGCTGGTAGTTTTCGGCATCATCCAAATTGTTCTGGGAGGGTTGGCCGCGCTTTTGATTCCCTTGCTCCTGCTGGGCGCGGTTTTCTCGCGCCGAATGGGAGGCGGCCTGCCTGCGGGCAGCACTGTCCTCAGCGTGGCGAGTTACGCGCTGGCAGCAATCGGGCTGATCACACTGGGCGTTGGCTCGATCCGCGCGCGCCGATGGGCTCAGGCCCTGACCCTCATCTTGTCGTGGATCTGGCTTGTGTCTGGATCCCTCGGCACCATCGCCTTGACGATGCTGCTGCCGCCCGCTTTCATGGCAACTTTCACGGCCGCGGCGGCCAACAATCCCGAAGCGCCGTCCTTGCCCAGGGGCCTGATCGCTGTCATCCTCACCGTTGCCATCGTGATGTGCGCGGTTTTCATGGTTGTTCTACCCATCGCCTTCGTTGTGTTTTACCGCAGAAAAGACGTCGCGGAGACGGTCAAACATTGCGATCCCCGAGAGCGCTGGACCGACCGGTGCCCGTTGCCGGTGCTCGCGCTCAGCCTGCTGTTTATTGGCGGCGGGGTTTATTACCTGCTAATGAGCGTTACGACTCCTTTGTTTCCTCTTTTTGGGAGATACCTGACCGGACTGCCTGCGGGTATCTGCCTGTTGCTCCTCGCCATGCTCGATGGATTCTTGGCCTACTCGCTATTTCGCCTGCAGTTGACGGGGTGGTGGATCGCGGTGGTCGCGGTCGCTCTGCGATGGAGCTCGGCGATTGTGACCTTCGAGCGCGGCGATTTGCTCGCGGCCTACCGGAAGATGGGTCTGCCGCAGCAGCAGTTGCAGCTGATGAGCGCGAATCCTATGCTGCGCTCGACTGTGTTGGAGTATTGGACCGCAGCGTTTGGCCTGATGTTTCTCGGATATATGATCTGGGTTAAACGCTATTTGGCCGCGTCGGGGGAGCCGGTTGCAGCCGGATCTGGTCCCTCCTACCCGGCGCCCATGGCTTGACCGCATTGCTCGCAGACCCTCAGTTGAGGCACACTGAGCCCCAGGAGATCAACCATGTCTGAACTCGCCAGCAAGACCTGTGTTCCCTGCCGCGGGGATGTGCCTGCAATTAAGGGCAAGCACCTGGAACGTCTGCTGCAGATTGTGCCCCAATGGAAAGCGGTGAACGACCACCATCTGGTGCGTGCATTTAAGTTTCCCGATTTCAGCCAGGCGCTTGATTTTGTGAATCGGGTGGGCGAACTGGCGGAACAGCAAGGCCATCACCCGGATATTTTGCTCGCCTGGGGAAAAGCGGAAATCACCCTGTGGACGCACAAAATTGACGGGTTGTCGGAGAGCGACTTCATCATGGCGGCAAAGATTGATTTGCTGAACGAGGGCTGAGAGAGCTCTCGGTTCGTCGAATCGCAGGCGTCAGCCGTTCGCCGAGCCAGGCCAGGGTTTGGTCTCATGGTTCCTGACATATCATGGTTCCTGACATGTCCTGGCTCCTGATACAGATATCCTGGCTCACTTGACGCTCGCTCAGCCAACAGATAGTCTCCCAGCTTCAGCAAACTGTCGTTGTTCGGGTAGGCTTGGGGCCCATCCTTGAACGGCAGCTGGTGGCTGGAATAGAAGTGCCGGCGCATTTTGGCACCTGTTATCGCAGGCGTGCCCGGCGAGCAGCGCGTTTGAGGAACCTGCTTTATCCTTTCCGCGAATTCCACAATTTCAACTTGAGGAGGAATTTGATGCGCAGAATTGGAGTCTGTACGGCGGTGTTGGTGTTGGCGGCTTGTCTGGTGCCCCTCGCCTCGGCTCAGGACAAGGATGCCGATGTGGGATGGGTTCACGCATTCACGGTCAAGCCGGGTATGACCAAGCAGTTCGAAGAGGGACGAAAGCGGCACATGGACTGGCATCGGAAGCAAAACGATTCCTGGAGCTGGCAGCTCTGGGAGGTTATGACCGGTGAGAGAACAGGATCCTACTACTCCATCACCTTCGGCCACTCCTGGAAGGACCTGGATGCCTGGGAAGCGAAGCTGGGGGACACAGACACGGCAGACAGCAATGCGAACATGATGCCCTACCTCGGCGGGGAAACCTCCAGCCTCTGGATGGTGATGAAGGATTGGAGTCACCCGAGCAGCATGACCGAAACTCCCAAGATGGCGGAGGTAAACCACTTCCTGCTGAAACCTGGAACCGAGGCGGACTTCGATGATGCCGCCAAGAAGATCACCGATGCCATCGTCAAAAGCGATTGGCCGGTGCACTACACCTGGTTCCAGTTGCAAGACGGAGGCGAAGGACCGCACTACGTGTTGTCGATCGAATTGAAGGGATGGGCGGATCTGGCCGAACCCAATCCATCCTTTGGTGCCATGCTGGAGAAAGCCATGGGCAAGCACGACGCGGAAGCGCTGAGGCATGCTTTGGACCACACCATCCAGCGGGAATGGACCGAGACCATTCGCTATCGGCCGGAACTCAGCTATGAAGCGGCGGCCAAGTAGGAAATCTCGTAGGAAATTTTCGATTGTCATTCCGATCCATCCATGGAAGGAATCTTTGCTCGCTAGACGAAAAGCAGATCCCTCGGGGAGTCACCCCCTCGGAATGACAGTCTTTCTCTCTTTCCCTCTATATCTCGTGCGGGTGGTGGCTGGAGCTTTACGGAGCGTTGACTTTGGGATGGACGTAGCGCTCCATCTCGGCCGTCCATTTGAGAAAACGCCAGAGATTGCTACGCTCCCGCCACACAAATTCCCAGAAGACTAGAAAGCCGATCTGCTCGATCTTCACTCCGCAATAGGTCTCCACCCGCCACAGTAGGTAAGGGCTGCGCCAGGGGGCGAGGCGGTGTCCGCGCGTGGCGTTCCACAGGAATCGTAGGATGTAGCGCATGGCCTGAGAACATCATAGCCACCCAAGGACACAGAGGGCACGGAGAAAAACGTCTGCACTAACCTGGCCAAGACTGCGCCGCCCCGAGGCCTAGCGCGCCCCATGCTAAAATTCTCGTTCCGCTGAGGTTTTCCGCCTTCATGCCCGAGCCCGATGCCCGCCAGACAGCCGAAGGTCACTACTACGCTGCACTGGACCTGCTGGCGGAAGGCGAGTCGGAACGGGCTCTCGCGGAATACCAGAAATCGGTCGAAGCCGATCCCACCTTTACCGAAGCGATGCACGGATTGGCCCGCGTACTGCAAGACCTGAGTCGTCTGGACGAAGCGATTGCCGTGGCCAAACGCATCGCGGAACTCGATCCTGACGATGTGCTGGCCTACACCAGTCTCTCGGTGCTCTATCAGAAAAAGGGCATGATTCCCGAAGCCGAGGCGGAAGCCAACAAGGCGAGGATTTTGGGCTGGAAGCAGCAGTTGAAAAAAGGCAGCGGCTAGTCTTCGTTCTTCCCCACCTCCGCCTCTCGAAGCCAACGGGGTTCACCGCTGACGCCGAACGACTGCTCCCTACAAGGCGTACTTTTTCATCAAGTGGCGGAACGAGCGGTAGGAGATGTGCAGGACATCGGCGGCCCGGGTCTGGACGCCATTCGATTGCGCCAAAGCCGCCTGCAGCAGAGACTTTTCGATTTCGGCAACGTACTTTTCCATGTCAACCCCTTCCGGCAGGACCGATCCCGGATTGATCGACATGCCATTGCCGGCGAAGCCAGCGGCCGCGGCTCGCGCCTTGGGGCGCTCGGCGGGGAGCTCGACCCGCAGCTCCTCGCCGATTTCCAAGGCAACCGCACGCTCAATGGTGTTCTCCAGCTGGCGGACGTTGCCCGGCCATTCGTAGCCGCATAAGGCGTTGAGCGACTCCGGATTGACCCGTTGGATGTTTCGGCCCGCGGCGGGAGCATATTTTTTCAGGAAGTGATGCACCAACAGCGGCACATCTTCGCGGCGCTCGCGCAGAGGCGGCACGCAAACCGGAATTACGCTGAGACGGTAGTAGAGATCCTCGCGGAAGGTATTTTCTGACACTTGCCGGTCGAGATGACGGTTGGTGGCGGCGATGACGCGCACGTCGATCGGAATTTCATGGGTGCCGCCGACCGGGCGGACACTGCGCTCCTGAAGGACCCGCAGCAGCTTGACCTGCATGGTCAAGCTCATCTCGCTGATTTCGTCCAGGAAGATGGTGCCCTGATGGGCCACTTCAAAGAGGCCGCGCTTGTTCTGATTGGCCCCGGTGAACGCCCCTTTGACGTAGCCGAATAATTCACTTTCAAGCAGGGTTTCGGGAAACGCTCCGCAGTTGACGGAAACGAACGGTTCGCTGGCGCGCGGCGAGCACACATGCACAGCGCGGGCGACCAATTCCTTGCCGGTGCCGCTTTCGCCGTAGATCAAGATGGTGCTCTGGGTTGAGGCCACCGTGCGGATGGTTTGTTTCAGCTTCTCCATCGCGGTGCTGACTCCCACAATGTTGTCGAGAGAGTTGCGCGTGGCGGCATCGCGTTTGAAGGCGAAGTTCTGCCGGCTCAGGTTCAATTTCTCGAGCGCCCGGTTGATGGCCAGTTTGATCTCGTTGACCAGGCCGGGCGACTTGCGGATATAGTCGGTGGCGCCGCCGGCTTTCACCGCTTCGACGGCGGCTTCGTAGTCGTCGACCGCAGTGATCAGGATGACAGCGGAGTCGGGCGACATCTGATGGGCGTAGCGCAGCACTTCGATACCGTCGGTCTGCGGCATCTTGATGTCGGTGACAATGACGTCGTAGAGCGCGCTGTCAAGTTTTTTCTTGGCGCCTTCTCCGGAGTTGACCGTTTCCACCTTATGGCCGTCGCGGCGCAAGGCGATGTCCAGCATTTCGCAGATAGAGCGCTCATCATCGCAAACCAGGATGTTACCCATTCGCCCTCCCTCCCCGACCGCCAGCCGCCGCGGCGCTGGCCGCGTCTTCGGGTGGTTCTCGGTGGACGGCCGCGAGGGACGCGGTCTCGCTGGGCTCGGCCGTCGCGAGATGGCGCAGCCGCAGCACGAATTCGCTGCCCTGACCGAGTTTCGAGCGCGCCCAGACCTTGCCTTCGTGAGCTTGCATCACCTGGTACACGATGGCCAGCCCCAGACCGGTACCGCCTTCAAATTCTGACTGGAAAGGCTCGAAGATCTTTTCGATGAGTTGCGGCCTCATGCCCGGACCGGTATCGGCAAAGCTGACCTGCCAATCGTTGCTGACCGACTGCACCGTAACCCGGAGCAATCCTCCGCCTCGCATGGCGCGCACCGCGTTCTCCGACAGATTCCAGAAGACCTGCTTAAGTTTGTCGCCATCGGCTAAGGTCAAGGCCTGCGCGACCTGATAGTTCCGTTCGATCTTGATACCGGTATCCTCGGCCACCAAGCGATTCTGTAGCAGGGTGAGAGTGTCTTCGATCAAGGGCAGCAAATCGACACTAGAGAACCGATATTGCTTGCCCCGAGAATATTCCAGAAAGTCGGTGATAATGCAGTTCAGCCGCTCGGACTCCCGCGTGACGATGCGGAGCAACTGGCGGTGTTCTTCGCTGAGATCGGGAATGCCGGAGAGCATGCTGACCGATCCCGCAATTGAGGTCAGCGGGTTGCGGATTTCATGGGCGATGGCAGCGGCCAGGCGTCCAACGGCAGCCAGCCGGTCCTGCATACGGACTTCCCGCTCCAAGCGGCGGATTTGTGTAAGGTCGTCGAAGGTGTAGACGTAGCCGAGAGCACCCCGCTCGGGCACTGCCAATTCGGAAACTTGGACCCGGAACGTCTTGCGGAAGTCATTGCGGGTCACCATGCGAACCTCTCCGTAGGCGCGGTCTGATCCTGATTGCGGCAACGAATCGAGAAAATACTGTTGGATCTGCTGCCCCATGAGTTCCCGTTCCGAGCGCTCGAGCAGAGTCTGCGCCGTGGCATTGACCAGGGTGATGTGCCCTTCGAGGCCAGTTGTGACCAGGCCCCCGCTGATGGCTTGGATGATGTTTTCGTGGAGCGCCTGCAGGTTTTGCAGCGCGCCCCGGGTGTGTTTTAAGCGGACATCCACTTGGCGCAACTTCGCCGAAAGCAGCGCTGCCAGATAAGCGACCGCAAGAAAAGCGAACAGGTTCACCAGAATAATGGCCTGTAGAGTACGCAATCCGGGGTGGGTCGTCTGGTAGGAAGGGACCACCGTGAAATAGGTCAGCTCGAGAATGGTGCCGTACAGGATGAAGGCCAGCGCCGCGGTCAGATAGGCCCAGGAGCGCGGCAGCAGGATGCAGGCCACGATGATGACCAGCGGGTAAAGGAAGTTCAGGGAGCTGTCCACTCCGCCCGTGGCGTAAACCACCAGCGTGACCATGGCCATGTCGGCGAGGACTTGCAGCAGCGATTGAATCCGATACTCGTGCCAGAAGGAGAGAAGAACGACAAAGAAAATCGAAACCGTGTACCACAGCAGCATCGCCTGGACAAACAGGCGAAGAGGCAGAGGAGACGGGGTAAGCCGGACAATCGCCAGCTCTATGCCTAACAGAAAAGTGAGAATGATGATGCGGACCTTGACCAACCAGGCCAGCCAGAGCCGCTCATCGAACATCGATTGCATGTGTGATCCAAATTTCCGGGCTGTCTTTGCCTGCCCGGAAAAATATATGGCTCCGTCGACATCCGAGTCGTGCGGGTATCCGGCGAGCTATGCCGCGGTTCGGCTCGCTCTCGCTTCGGCGGAAAGGACGCCCGCCAAACCGCAGAACTGCTTTCCGAGCGTCCGGCCACTGGCTGGTTCGGCTGCTCCGGGGCGGAACGCCAGACGACCCTAGCCGGCCAGTTTGGCGATCATGGAGAACAATGGCATGTATAGCGAGATCACGATCCCGCCGATCATGACGCCCAACAGCCCGATGATGACTGGTTCGAGCATGGCCAGCATATCTTTGGTGGCGGCGTCGACTTCGTCTTCGTAAAAGTCGGCGATTTTCTGCAGCATGGAGTCCATGGCACCGGTGGCTTCGCCGACCCCGATCATTTGCGTCACCATGTTAGGAAATACGCCGCACTCTCTGAGAGGATCGACAATGGTGCGTCCTTCTTCAATCGCTTTTCGCACTTTCATCAAGGCTTCTTCGAGCACGGCGTTTCCCGAAGTTTTCGCGGTGATGGTCAAGCCTTCGAGAATGGGCACGCCGGAAGTGATGAGAGTACCCAGGGTGCGAGTAAACCGGGCCACGGCGATTTTGCGCAGCAGGATTCCCAGAACGGGCAGTTTGAGCAGCATCATGTCGAAGTAGTAGCGGCCTCGGCGATCTTTGCGGATTTGCTTGACCCCGAACCACAGGCCAACCAGAGCAATGAAGAAGAACCACCAGAACTGCCCCACGAATTTGCTGAGTCCCATGACGATCCGAGTGGGCAAGGGCAGATCCACGTTGAGGCCGACGAATAGATTGGCAAAGACCGGCACCACCCACTTCAGCAATGCCCCAACGATCAGGAAAGCCAGGCTGACCACAGAAACCGGGTAGATGAGCGCCGATTTGACGGCAGCGCGCAGCTTGACCGCTTTTTCGACGTAGACCGCGAGACGCTGGAGAATGATGTCCAAAATGCCGCCAGTCTCACCGGCTTCCATCATGTTGGTGGTCAGGTCGTCAAAGACTTTGGGATAGAGACGCATGGCGTTGGCCAGCGTCGCCCCGCCTTCGACCGTGCTCCGGACTCCATTCAGCGTCTTCTGAAAGGACGGGTTTTCCTGGTTCGCCGCCAGGATTTCCAGGCACTGCACCAGAGGCAGGCCGGCATCGATCATGACCGAGAACTGGCGGAAGAAGATGGCAATGTCTTTGACCTTGACTTTGCCGGAGCCAAAGGTCGGGAGGGCGAACTCCTTGCCTTTTTCCCGAACCGGACCCGGGGTGATGCGCTCGCGGCGCAACTGGGCGATCAGCATTTGTTTGTTGGCTGCGGTTCGTTCGCCGCTGATTTTCCCGCCGTCGGCGTTCTTCCCCGAAAATGTGAAAACTGGCATGGTAAGTCTCTCCTCGTTACGCGATATTCCTGCCGGCACGGCCCCTGTTCGGTGCGTTCCGGTTCATCCACCTGCTATGTCTCCTGCCCGCACTTGCCGGCGGCCAGTCCACGATTTCTTCGTTCCCGGCTAACGCTTGCCGGGTACAGCCCCCTTGGCCATGGCGACAGGCGGCTGATTGCGGTTGGTCAGACTGGCGCCTCGGTTGATCATTTCCTGCAATTCGTCGGGAGCGCTGGACCGCGCCATCGCGACCTCGAGTGTGATCTGCTTCTGGAAGTACAAAGTCGCCAGAGACTGATTGAAAGTCTGCATGCCAAACTTGTCCTGACCGGACTGCATGGAGGAATAAATCTGGTGGATTTTGTCCTCGCGGATCAGGTTGCGAATTGCCGGGTTTGGCACCAGTACTTCCATGCACATGGCGCGGCCTTTGCCGTCCACCTTCTGCAGCAGACTTTGGCAGAGGATGCCTTCGAGCACCAGCGACAACTGCGCCCGAATCTGGGGCTGCTGGTGGGCGGGGAAGACATCGATGATGCGGGTGATGGTCGAAATCGCCGAGTTGGTGTGCAGAGTGCCGAAGGTCAAGTGGCCGGTTTCGGCGATGCGCAGGGCGGATTCGATGGTTTCCAAGTCGCGCATTTCGCCGATCAACACGACGTCCGGGTCTTCACGCAGAGCGGCGCGCAGCGCGTCGGTGAAGCTCTTGGTGTCGGCGTGCAGCTCGCGCTGGTTCACCACGCAATTCTTGTTCATGTGCACGAACTCGATCGGATCCTCGATGGTCAGAATGTGCTCATGCCGCTCGGTGTTGATCTTGTCAATCATGGCCGCCAAGGTGGTGGATTTGCCGGATCCGGTCGGGCCTGTGACCAGCACCAGACCGCGCGGTTTGTCGCACAACTTGCTGACCACCGTGGGTAGTCCCAACTGATTGAACGACTTGATCTCGAAGGGAATGAGGCGCAGAACCACGGCGGTGGCGCCGCGTTGATTAAATACGTTGGCGCGGAAACGGGCCAGGCCTTTGAGGCCGAAGGAAAAGTCCAGCTCGAAGGTCTCTTCGAAACGGTGCTTCTGTGCGTCGGTCATCACGCTGTAGGCCAGTTGCTTGGTCTCCGACGGGGTCAACTGGGGCAGATCGAGCGGAACCAAATGCCCGTGCACCCGGATCTGAGGGGGCGTGTTGGTGGTGATGTGCAGGTCACTGCCTCCCATCTCCAACATTCGTTTCAGCAAATCGCTTAGTGTGAGCGCCATCTTGGTTTCCTTCTTCCTTCCCGAACTTTAGTGAATCGTCTCACGAGCCACTTCTTCGAGCGTAGTCATACCGGCCGCCACCTTAATGAGGCCGCTGCGCCGCAGGGTAATCATGCCTCGCTCGATGGCCCGCTTCTTCATCTCTACGGCCGAGGCACCCACCAGGACCAGTTCTTTGATTTCGTCGTCCACTTCCATGACCTCGTACAAACCGGTGCGACCCTTGTATCCGGTGTTGTTGCAGACGGCGCAGCCCCGGCCTTTCCGGATCTTCACGCTCTTGGCTTCTTCCGGGCTATAGCCTTCTTCGATCAACGCCTGCACCGGCATCTCGATCACTTCGGCGCACTCCTGGCAGATGCGGCGTACCAGGCGCTGGGCGCAGATCAGGTGCACGGAGGTTGCGACCAGGAATGGTTCAATGCCCATGTTCATCAGACGGGTGATGGTTTCCGGGGCGCCGTTGGTATGCAGAGTGGAAAGCACCAAGTGACCGGTGAGGGCAGCTTTGATGGCGATTTCCGCAGTTTCAAAATCTCGAATTTCGCCGACCAGGATGATGTTCGGATCTTGCCGCAGGAAGGCGCGCAGCGCGGTGGCGAAGTTGAGGCCGATCTGCTCCTTCATTTGCACTTGGTTTACGCCCTGCAACTGGAACTCGACCGGGTCTTCGGCGGTCATGATGTTGGTGTCGGCGGTGTTGAGGCGCGAAATGGCGGAATAGAGAGTATTGGTCTTGCCAGATCCCGTAGGGCCCGTGACCAGCACCATGCCGTAGGGCTTCAGAATCGCCTTCTCGAACTTGACCAGGGACTCGGGCTCGAACCCCAGCTTGGTCATATCCAAACGGAGATTTTCCTTGTCCAGCAAGCGCATCACAATTTTCTCGCCCCATAAGGTGGGCAGCGTGCTGACGCGGAAGTCGAGCTGCTTTTTGCGGCCCCCTAGGTTCATCTTCAGCATGATGCGGCCGTCTTGCGGCAGTCGCTTTTCGCTGATGTCAAGCTTGGCCATGATCTTCATGCGTGAGGTGATGGCGTCCTTCAGTTTGAGCGGGGGCGACATGATGCTCTGCAGCACGCCGTCAATGCGGAAGCGGACCCGGAATTCCTTTTCGTAAGGCTCGATGTGAATGTCGCTCGCTCCTCGCTTCACGGCGTCCGTGAGGATCAGGTTGACCAGCTTGACGATGGGCGCCTCGTCGGCGGCTTTTTCCAGGTCGGCGAGGCCCATCTCCTCCTGGTCGGCCTGTAGCTCGACGTCGGTCTCGCCCACGTCGGTCATCGACTGCATAACCTGTTCGAGATCTTCCTGATGGGTCGTGCCGTAGGCCTTCTCGATGCCCTCCAAGATCGAGCTCTCGGACGCCACCACCGGCTCAATGTTGAAACCGGTCATGAACTTGATATCGTCCATGGCGAACACGTTGGTGGGATCGACCATGGCGATGGTCAGCGACGCGCCGACGCGGCTCAGGGGCAGAATCTGGTAACGCTTGGCGGTTTCAAACGGGATGAGCTTTACGACCGAAGCATCGATCTCAAAGTAGGAGAGGTTGATGGCGGGGACGCCGTACTGTCGCGAGAGGAAATTGGTGACATCCTCATCGGTCATGAAGCCGAGCTTCACCAGGGCAGAGCCCAAGCGACAGTTGGTCTCCTTCTGCACCTTCGTCGCCTGCTCTAACTGCTCCGGGGTGACTACCTTCTCTTTCACCAGAAGGTCACCCAGCCGTTGCGACATACTGCGATCTCCTATCTAATCAATAGCGGCAGAGAAACGGCGTTGGCTTAGCCATTTCGCGCGGAATCGCGGCTGTTTTTCCGGGGAGGCCGGCAGCGCATTTCGCGTTGACACAAATTGTCACAGCAGACGCGTAATGGCACCAGTAACTTTAGTACCTTGTACTGGACGAAGGAACGCGGGCACCAGCCGGAAAGAACATGCGAGCCGCGTCAGACGTGTGTTTCATGAAGCGGGTGCCGAGCGAGTGCCCCGGGCGGCCATGGCCTTCAGTAAGCAGGGCGCAAGGCCCGCGATTGGAAGCTCCATCCGGTGGGACGAGTTTGCCCGCCCCCAGCCGAGCTCGGGGACAGGGCCTTCGCTTACACGGGGCGACAACCTTGAAACTTTCTCGCGAGCAACAGCAGGTGCGGCTTTACTACCGCACCCTTTTGCGCACCTGGGGCCGGCAGCATTGGTGGCCCGCACGCTCGCGCTTCGAAGTCATTGTCGGCGCCTATCTGACCCAGAACACTGCTTGGACGAATGTGGAGCGCGCCTTGCGCGGTTTGCGGGCCGCAGGCGTGCTGAGCGTGAAGGGAATCCGCGCCGCTCCCCTCCCCCAACTGGAAGCCATGATCTGGTCGGCGGGGTATTTCCGGCAAAAAGCGCGCCGCCTGAAACTTTTTGTCGCATTTCTCGACGATCGCTATGGCGCATCTCTCAGTCGCATGTTCGCCTCGCCGACCGGGAAGCTGCGGGAAGAGTTGCTGGCGCTCGAGGGGATTGGCCCGGAGACCGCGGACTCCATTCTGCTCTACGCCGGGCAGATGCCGGTGTTTGTCGTCGATGCCTACACCCGCCGGGTGTTTGATCGGCACGGCATTCTGCCAACCCACGCGTCCTATGAGCACATTCGCAGCCTGGTGGAACATGCCTTGGCCAAAATCGCTTGGCCGCGATCCGGGACGGAAGGATCGTAGGTCAACTGGGACCGCCACCACCTGGGATCCTGCCCTGGGGAAGCGGCGGAGGCTGCCGGGCGCTCCCCATCCCCGCTCCCCGATGAGCACGGCCGAGCGCCCTCCCTTAGCGCAGGTGTACAACGAGATGCATGCCTTGATCGTCGGGGTCGGCAAGCACTACTGCCTGAAATCCGGGCCGCGATGTGAGGCATGCCCCTTGCGCCAATTCCTACCGAAATGAAATAGTCCGATGCAATGCGGATGAACCCGGCTTGCTGTGGCCTTCGGTTCTTCCTTGCTTTCGATCGTGCGGGTCGCTTCCTCACCAGGGCTCACTCTGCACCCGCCCCCTTGCACCATGGCCGGTGCAGCCGCCACCGCTTATAATGAATCGGTTCAGCCCGGCCTGATGCTCTCTTCGTTGGCTGCTGGCTGGACTGTCGTCCCCATGTCCCGGCCGCAGCCAAATCGTTCCGCAGAAGAACCCTCCCGGCGCAAGCGGGTCATCTATGTCACCGGGGTGGCGGTATTGTTGCTGCTGGCGGCCATCATCTCCCAGGTTTCCTTCGACCTGAATTTTCTCCGGCCGGACAGCAATCAGCAGATTGTGGTCTTCGCTTCGCTCGAACTGCTGATCTTTCTGCTGTTCGTGGCGCTCACTTTCGTGCTAGTGCGGAATCTGCTCAAGTTGTTCGCCGAACGCCGGCTGGGGGTTCTGGGATCGAAGTTTCGCACTCGGCTGGTGGTGGTCAGCCTCCTGCTCTCCTTCCTTCCCGTGATCGTGATGTTCTGGTTCGCCTATGGACTGATGAACCATTCACTCGATAAGTGGTTTTCAAGTCCCGTCGAGGAGGTACGGAGGGATACCGCGGCCATGGCTTCTCTGATCTCAACCTATGCGGCCCAGAACGCGCATGCTGAGGCGGTTTCGTTGGCGGCGGCTCCAGAAACCGAGTATGCCTTTTCCGGACATAGCTTCTCCTCGGTGGGGAATGCGTTTCGCCGCCACGCCCCTACTTTGCAGGGCGGATTCGCGGTGGCGATTTTGGATGGCGATGCCGAGGCTAGTTTCGGCGCGCCCGCGCCCTGGCCGCTGCTCGAAAAAGCCCTTCCGCTGCAGCCCTCGTCGGACCGCAGTCCGCCTCACTTTACCTGGGCGCCAACCCAGACGGAGTACATTCTGGGCAGTGCGCCGGTCGGCGAGCATGGAATGATTCTGGTGGGCATGCCGCTGCCCAAGCAGTTTTCAGAAACCCGGAAACAGATCGAAGCCAGCCAGCAGCAGTATTTCGAGTTGGCCGCGCAGCGCAAACTGGTGCGCCGCACTTACATGAGCCTACTGCTGTTGCTCACCGTGCTGGTGTTGTTTGCCACCACCTGGCTGGCATTGTTTCTTTCCAAGCTGGTGACGCGGCCGGTGGCGGCTTTGGCGGAAGCCACGCAGGAGATTTCTCGCGGGCGCCTGGACTATCGCGTGGAAGTGTCCGCTGCCGATGAAATCGGGGATCTGGTGCGGTCGTTCAATCGCATGGCGGAGGAATTGGAATCCAGTCGCCGCCAGATTGAAGCCTCGAGCCGTGAGCTCAGTGCGGCCAACGTCACCCTGGAACAACGTCGCCGACACATTGAGACCATTCTCGAAAGCATTCCGACCGGCGTCCTGTCGCTCGATGCCGATCGCCAGGTCACGCATGTGAACTATGCGCTTTTGCGCTTGTTCCGCCCCAAGGGCGGCGAAACTGGCGGACCGGGCCTGTTGATCGGGGCATCGCTCGCGGATATTTTTCCCCCGGAAGTGCTGGAGGATCTGGAACCGTTACTGCGGCGCGCCGACCGCATGGGGACCACGACCACGCAAATGGAGGCCGACCTGGCCTCGGACAAACTGAACGTGGCGGTCACAGTGGCGACGCTGCAGCATCAGGACCAGCGGCTGGGCTATGTGTTGGTGTTCGAGGACTTGTCGGATCTGTTGCAGGCGCAGAAGCAGGCGGCGTGGCGCGAAGTGGCGCGGCGAGTGGCGCACGAAATCAAGAATCCCTTGACTCCCATAGCCTTGTCGGCCGAGCGTATTCAACGCCATTTGGACCGCGGCCCTCTGGACGCGGCGTCGCTCGAAGTCCTGCACGGCTGCGCGGAAACCATCGCCGCTGCGGTCGAGACGGTGCGCACGCTGGTCGATGAATTTGCCACCCTGGCGCGTTTTCCCACGGCGCGGCCTCGGCCGGCGGACATCAATTCGATCGTGGAGAATACGCTGGCCATGTTTGACGGCCGGCTGGACGATATTCGGGTGCAGACTCGGCTGACTCCGGATCTACCTCATGTGCTGGCGGATCCGGAAGCCATCAAGCGAGCGCTGGCGAATTTGGTGGACAATGCGGCCGAGGCACTCCAGGATTCGGTGCTGCGCGAGATCTCGATCTCCACCTCTCTCGTCACCAGCCGCGACGCTGTCGAGCTGAGCGTGGCAGACACCGGCCACGGCGTCACCCAAGAACTGAAGGAGCGGCTCTTTCTGCCCTACTTTTCCACCAAGAAACGGGGCACGGGACTGGGGCTGGCCATTGTGAGCCGCATTGTCGAAGATCATCATGGCTCCATTCGCGTGGAGCAGAACAAGCCGGTCGGCACGCGATTTGTGGTCGAACTGCCACTTGCCATCGAAGCCGTCGGGGCGGCTCCAGCCAGACAGCATGCATAACATTCTCATCGTAGATGACCAGTCGAACATCCGGCAGTCGCTCAAGGGCGTGCTGGAGGATGAAGGCTACAAGACCACGGCCGCCGACAGTGGCGAGTCTTGCCTGGAAACCTTGCGCCGGCGCACTTTTGACGTGGTTCTGCTTGATGTGTGGCTGCCGGGGATGGACGGGCTCGAAACTCTGCAGCAGATTCGCGAGATCGAGGGCAGCCCGGAGGTCATCATGATCTCCGGTCATGGAACGATTGAAACCGCGGTGCGCGCGACCAAACTCGGGGCCTACGACTTTCTCGAAAAGCCGCTCTCGATTGACAAGACACTGATCCTGATCAAGCATGCGATCGATGCCAAGCGCTTGCGGGAGGAAAACCGCGATCTGAAACGGCAGTTGTCACCGCGGAGTGTGATTGAGGGCGAGAGCGTACCCATGAAAGCGCTGCGCCAGCAGATTCAAGTCATGGCTCCGACCAACGCCCGGGTGCTAATTTACGGCGAGTCGGGTACGGGGAAAGAACTGGTGGCGCGTGCGATCCATGGGCAGAGTCTGCGCAAGGACGAAATGTTCGTCGAGCTGAATTGCGCGGCGATTCCTGAAGATCTGATCGAGAGTGAGTTATTTGGCCATCGCAAGGGGTCGTTTCCTTCCGCCGCCGCTGATAAAGAGGGGAAATTTCAGAAAGCTCACTCCGGCACGTTGTTTTTGGATGAAGTGGGCGACATGAGCCTGAAGACCCAGGCCAAGGTCTTGCGTACGCTGGACGAGCAGCGCTTTGCGCCTGTCGGCAGCGATGAACTCATCACCGTGGATGCGCGGGTCATCGCTTCGACCAACAAGGACTTGGAGGAAGAGATTTCGCGGGGTAATTTCCGTGAGGATTTGTTTTACCGCCTCAACGTGATCCCCTTTTATGTTCCGCCGCTGCGCGAGCGGAAAGAGGACGTTCCGCTGCTAGCTCGGCATTTTCTCCGAGAGTTTTCCGCGGCCTATGGGCGCCGCGCCTGGGAGCTGACCGACGACGCCATCGAGACCCTGATGCGCTACTCGTGGCCGGGGAATGTGCGCGAACTGCGCAACGTGATTGAGCGCATTGTCATTATGAATCCGGCGATCAGCAAGTTTGACCGCAAGCACCTGCCCGCTCTAGTGCATCGTGACGGCAGCCGGCGGAATACGGGCGCCGAGTTTTCCAGCCTACACCAGGCCCGGGACGCCTACGAGCGCGACTACATTCTGAAGAAGCTCGACGAGAATCACGGCAATGTGAGCCGCGCCGCTGAAGTGCTGGGGCTCGAACGCAGCCACCTGTATCGCAAGATGAAGACGCTCGGCATCGCTACTAAGGAGTGAGCGACTTTTCCTGAGGAAGATGCTGCCGGAATTTGATTTCCGTTTTTCTGCTTTGCGTCAGTATCCTTTCTGCTGGTCCACGATTGCCAACAGTGGTTGATGATTGATGTAGCGGCGCAGGTTCTCGGCCACCAGCGCGTACTGGCGCTCCCATTGCTGCTCGGTGAGGCCGGCGGTGTGGGGCGTGATCAGCACATTTTCGAAGTCCCACAGCGGAGAGCTGGAGGGTAGGGGCTCTTCGACAAATACGTCCAGAGCCGCGCCTCCGATTTTGCTGTCACGCAGAGCTTGGACCAAGGCGGCTTCATCGACCAGCTGGCCGCGGCCGACATTGATCAGGCCTGCGTCGGGCTTCATCTGGGCGAGGCCGGCGGCATCGATCAGGTTGTGGGTTGCGGAAGTGACCGGGGCAGCGAGCACGACGTAGTCCGATTGTGTCAGCAACAGGTCGAGTTGCGAGGCAGCGAAAACCTGCTCCACGCCTTCGGGACTGGCCTTCTCCGGGTGCTCGCGCGCGCCGATGACGCGCATGCCGAGCCGGGACGCATGGCGCGCAGCGCTCCGTCCGATCGTGCCCAGGCCAACCAGTCCTAGAGTGGCCCCATGGACCTCTCGCGGATGAGGGTAGGAGTTCCACAACTCCTCCTGGCCCCAGGCCCGCCGGTGCTGAAAACGAGATGCCTGCGGCAGTTTCTTGGCCAGAGCCAGAATCAGCGCGATGACGTGCTCCGCGACGACCGGACCGTGGACATCGCGGCCGTTGGTGATGATGATGTCGCGGCCGACCAACTCCGGGAAAAGCAACTGGTGAACCGCAGCCGCCGGGGAGTGAATCCAGCGCAGCTTCCGGGCGGGCTCGATCTGCTCCGGACGCAGGGACCAGGTGATGACCACCTCGGCGTCGCGGATTTCCTCTTCCACGCCCTCATAGCTGGCCAGGCGCACCACTTCGAGCGGAGCAAACTCTTTCCGCAGGCGTTCGGCGAACCACAGCGGCACGTTCCAGAAATCGAAACGGTGATGAAAGACGATGAGGAGCTTCATGCGAAAAGGACCTTCGCCCCGGAGGCAGCACGGGTACACCGAGAAAACCCAGTCGGCGGAATCGAACCAGTTGATTACTCGCCGGCGATCGATGTTCTCAGATCATGGTTCTCAGATCATGGCCGGTCATTTCCGTTGGCTCATCGATGCCGAGCATGCCCAGCATCGTGGGCGAGATATCGCGCAGCGATCCGCCTGATTTGAGTGTGAATTGTTGGCTGTCGGCCGCGACCACGATCAAGGGAACCGGATTCGTGGTGTGGGCGGTGTGCGGGCCGCCCGTCGCCGGATCAATCATCATCTCGGCATTGCCGTGATCGGCGGTGATCAGCAGGGCGCCCCCTTTGGCGCGCACCGCGAGCTCAATGCGACCGAGGCACGCATCCACCGTTTCTACCCCTTTGATCGTGGGCTCGATCTTGCCGGAATGGCCGACCATGTCGGCATTGGCGAAATTCACGATGATCACATCGAAGGTTCCATCCTCGACGGCTTTTACCACCACGTCCGCGATGCCGGCGGCGCTCATCTCCGGCTTCAGGTCATAGGTGGCAACCTTCGGCGACTGCACCAGGAGGCGATCTTCTCCGGGGAAGGGCTGCTCCACGCCGCCGTTGAAAAAATATGTGACATGGGCGTACTTTTCAGTCTCGGCGACGCGCAGGTTGCGCAAATTCATTTGCCCCATCACGTTGGCGAGAATGTTGTTCATCGACTCGGGCGGGATGACCACCGGTAGAGTGAATTTCTTGTCATATCGGGTCATGCAGACATATTTCAGATTCTTCGGAACGCGGTCGCGGGGGATCGTCGAGTCAAGGTCATCGGCTCTCGGCAGGTCCCGCCCGGCTTGCTCGGTAAGCCCGCTCGCGCGGGCCAGAGCCCGGGTGATTTGGCGCACGCGGTCGGCGCGGAAGTTGAAGCAAATGCAGGAATCATCGTCGCGGATCGACGAGATTGGCTGGCTGCGCTCGTCGACGCAAACGAAGGGGACGACAAACTCGTCGGTGGTCCCCTTGTTGTAGGAATCTTTCATGCCCTGCACGGCGTCGCTATATTGGCCACCTTCGCCGTCACCGTGGACCATGGCGTGGAAGGCCTTGGCGATGCGTTCCCAGCGGCAATCGCGGTCCATCGCGAAATAGCGGCCGTTGACGCTCGCGATCTTGCCAGTGTTGTATTCCCGCATTTTCTGCCGGAGCTGTTCCAGATAGCCGGCGCCGCTGGTGGGAAGGGTATCGCGGCCATCCATAAAAGCGTGCACGAAGACCCGGTCCACATGGTTCTGCTTGGCCATCTTGAGCAGGGCATAGAGATGCGTTTGATAGGAGTGAACCCCTCCGTCCGAGCACAAGCCGAACAGATGCAATCGACGACCTCCGGTCTGCGCGTTCTTGATGGCGGCCAGCAGGACTGGATGAGAGAAGAATTCGCCACTCTGGATCATCAGCTCAATACGGGTGCTGTCCATGTGAACCACACGGCCGGCTCCGATATTGAGATGGCCGACTTCGCTATTGCCCATTTGACCGTCGGGGAGGCCGACAGATTTGCCGCTGGTCTGCACGAGCGTATTGGGATACTCACGCAGCAGGCGATCATAGGTGGGTTTGTGGGCAAGCGCGATTGCGTTGGCTTTGGTTTCAGGGCGGTAGCCCCAGCCGTCGAGGATGATGAGCACAAGTGGCTTGGGTCTTGTCATGTCTCGAGAAGCTCCGGCACTGATTTTGAAGATTCCATGTTGACAGTCGTGCGCGACCTCAGAAGGGATGGGCGATCATGAAAGGCGATTCGCGAGCTACCCCTTAAAGTTCAATGCCTTCAGGCCCAGGAATTTCGCCCCCTCGCCCAAGTCCTGCTCGATCCGCAATAACTGGTTGTACTTGGAGACGCGGTCGGTGCGCGACGCCGAACCTGTCTTGATCTGACCGACGCCGGTAGCGACCGCCAGGTCGGCGATAAATGTGTCTTCGGTTTCACCAGAACGGTGGGAGATGATGGAGGTGTAACCGTTACGGCGAGCGAGGGCGATGGCGTCGAGGGTCTCGCTTACGGTGCCGATCTGATTCACCTTAATTAGGATGGAATTGGCTACGCCGCGGTCAATGCCTTCCTGCAGGCGCTTGACGTTGGTGACAAAGATATCGTCGCCCACCAGCTGGATCTTACCGCCGAGCTGTTCGGTCAGACTGCGCCAGCCGTCCCAATCGTCTTCGGCGAGGCCGTCTTCGATCGAGACAATGGGGTAGTCGCGCGCCCATTTCGCGAGATAGATCACCATGTCCTCGGGACTTTTGGCGGATTTGTCGGACTTCTTAAAAACATACTTGCCGTCTTGATAGAACTCGCTGGCGGCAGGATCGAGCGCGATGGCCACTTCGTAGCCTGGCTTGTAACCGGCCTGGCTGATGGCTTCGAGGACGACTTCGATGGCTTCGACGTTCGACTTCAGCGAGGGCGCGAATCCTCCCTCATCGCCGACCGACGTGCTGTAACCGCGTTTCTTGAGCACTCCTTTCAGCGTGTGGAAAATCTCGACGCCCCAGCGCAGGGCCTCGGCGAAGGACTCCGCCCCGACCGGCATGACCATGAATTCCTGAAAATCCACGTTATTGTCGGCGTGCGCACCTCCATTGAGGATGTTCATCATAGGCGTGGGCAGCGTGTTGGCTGCGCTGCCCCCGAGATAGCGATAGAGCGGCAAGCCGTAGAAGGTGGCAGCGGCTCGGGCTGCGGCCATCGAGACCGCGAGAATTGCGTTGGCGCCCAGTCGGCCTTTGTTTTCGGTTCCGTCCAGTTCGATCATTTTCTGGTCGAGACCGCGTTGATCGGCGGCGTCCCAGTCGGCCAGAGCTTCGGCAATTTCACCCTTGACGTGCGCGACCGCCTTCAGCACACCTTTGCCCAGATAGCGATGTTTGTCGCCATCGCGCAGCTCGACGGCTTCGTGTTCACCGGTCGAGGCGCCGCTCGGGACTATGGCACGACCGCGTGATCCGTCCTGTAGCGTAACCTCCGCTTCGACCGTCGGGTTGCCCCGGGAATCGATCACTTCGCGGCCCTGAATCTCAGCAATATTGCTCATGGAAGTCCTCTTCGTCATATTCCTCTGGAACCACACGCCCCGAGGGTTGAACCGTCCGGCTCGATAGCCGAATCCCCTGGTATCGATTGCGCCCCTGACTTGTCGGTGAAACAGGTGATTATAAATCAAGGTCTGCTCCGGATTGTTTCGGAGAACCGTACTGGCTATTGTTCGGCACCGGGCGCTCGCCTACATTCGGCTTGGCATGCTGGATCGCACCGAAACTCTTTCGATTGGCTCACGCGCACCGGAGTTTTCCCTGCGAGCCGCCAATCTGGAGGGTGAATTCTCGCTCTCTGGACTACTGGCAAGGGGAACGCTGATTCTGGAGTTTCTCCGGGGAACGTGGTGACCGAACTGCGTGAAACGCATGGTTCAGTTTGAGCCAATGAAAACGAAATTAGAGCAAGCCGGGCTGCAGGTTGCATACCTCGCGGCCCAGAGACGCGACGGCATCTGGAAGCCGGCCAAGTTTTTGGCCAAGCGCCCGGTGTCCTTCCCTTTTCTGCTCGATGAGGACCGATCCGTGACCAAGGCGTACGGCCTCTACCATCACTTAGACCACGATGCGATCCACATTGCCCACCCGGCGACCCTCGGCATTTCCCCCGATGGCACGGTGCGCTACATCTATCGGGGAAACCACCAGTTGGACCGGCCACCTCTCGATCTGGTGCTTGACGCGGCTCGGAAATGGAAGGCTTGATGGTTCGATTTGCGAGTTTCGAGGCCGAGCGGGAGATCCGCGGGCGATGCCGGCTGAGAGCGGCGGAGAATAGAAACCCCAGGGCTCAACCGAGCTTGTGGGCCAACACCTGCAGCCGAACCATGCCGACATGCACTTGGCCCACGGCATCGGGCGGATTGGTGGCCGCATAGGATTCGGTCACGCCTGCAGAAATTGATCGCGAAGATCGGCGGGAACGCGCGCGGTATAGGGCAGCCACGCGGTGCGCAGCCATCCCACAAACGAGGCGACGTCAGGATGGACATGTCCTTCTCGATCAAGTCGACCGCATCAGGCACCAGGCCCGCGGTTTCGAGCCACGCCCGGTAGTTGCCGGGATGGTGGAAACGTAGGGAATTTCAGCCGGCGGCGTCCCCTACCATCGGGCGTCCCGCAGGCACCCGTCGAGGGCGCGGATGACGTCGGTGCCGTTTCCCGTCCCGCCCATTTGCAGAACGCAGCGGCCGCCGGGGCGCAGGCTGCGGGCAATTCCCGCGAGCACTGGTTGGTGGTCGAGCACCCAATGCAACACCGCATTCGAAAACACCGCATCGAACTCGGAATGGAAGGGCAACGCACTGGCATCCGCCTCGAGAAACGAAAGGCTCGGAAACCGGGCAGGGGGAAAATGTTGCTGAGCAAATTGGATCATCGCGGGCGAACGATCCACGCCCACAACCGCTCCCTCCGGAGCAGGCCCCGCGAGCTAGACGGTGTTGCGGCCGTTCCTGCAGCCAATATCGAGCACGCGTTCGTGGGGCTTCGGAGCGAGAAAGCTGAAGAGTTCTCTGGCCCAACGCTCCTGTCCCGTGGAGTGCCGGGCATAGTCGGCGGAATTCCATTCATGCGCGGTCGTTCGCATGCTGCGCGGCTCGGGGATGGCTCTGTCTGCCAAAAGGCCAGGGTGCTGGCAATCAAGCCTCGCCGCTTACCCCAAAAACAGTAAGTCTTCCTCGCTCAAAAGCGGCAATTCGATCCAGCCTTCGACCGGAAGGGCATCGACCGGCAAACGATTTTGCCACAGGCTGAAACGGAGGCGAACCCGGGTAACGGTCGGCGTGGAAATCTTTCCCGTGGCCGGAGCCGTGGAGGGGGCCTTGGCCAGCAACCAGGCGAGGGGAAGCTTGAATTCGAAGTTGCGGAACAAGGCCACTTTCACTTCGTTCGGAGGTTCGGCGGAGAAAGCGAGAGCTTTGCCCTCATCCGCTGCGCTCACCTTCCAGGACCGGATCTTCGCGGCTTCGACACTGACGTCGAGACGCAGAGCACGTCGGAGGCGCTGCGCATCGGCGGCCCAGGATTCCGCGTTCACCACCAAGTCAAACTCTGGCTCGGGAACCTTGCCGGCGAAGTCGAGACGGCCGTAAAGATTGTCAGCGTCGATCCCGGCGTAAACCGAGTCGAGCAGGAAGGTCTTGCCGTGCATGGAGCCGGACCGTCCGTCGGAGGTGTAGACGGCGGCACCCATCCATTCGAAATAGCGAACCATGTCGCCGCTCACACGGGGGTGAATGTAGGCGGTTTGCGGCGTGAAGAACGGCCGGGAGATGCCTCCGAGGATGGGCTGTGCCAAGTAGTCGGGCGGGCTGGCGCCGAGCGCCTGATACACGTTCGACAAGTGCTTGCGGTAAAGTTGGTCGAATTCGCGGTCGTTGGCGGAGTGGTGCTCCGGGCCGTACCACCAGTTCCAGTCGCTGCCCTCGGCGATCAGGATTTCTTCCAAGGCCAGCTTGCGCTGCTGCTCATTGGCCCGCGCCGAGTTCTGCGCGTAGAAATCGCGGGCGCGATGGAGGTAGTCCCAGGAGCGGTTGTCTTCCGGAGCGCCGATCCACACGTTGAAATTGGCATCGATCCAGGAGCCCGGGACGAGAGACGTCAGTGGGCGAAAGTCCCGATGCCGGGCAATGGCTTCGGAGACCGTCACGGCCTCAAGCAGAGGCTCGTTCTGTAGGCCTGCGTAGAACCGGCGGAGGAATTCCCGGCCCGATTTGGGGTAATACTCCCAGGCATTTTCGCCGTCGAGGATGATCGGCATGACGACGTCTTTGCCCTTATCGAGAATGGGTTGGGCAGCGTGTTTAATGTTATTGATGAGATGATGCGCGGCCTCTTCCGCGGGCATGCCGGAATAGACGAACCCAATCAGGTCGGAGATGGTGTGATCGCGGAAGATCATGAGCATCTCGGTCTGGCCGTTCTCGAAGCGATGAATGTTGTAGAGTTTTTCGGCTAATTCCGGGGCGAGGCGACCGTTGCCATCGCGGGAAAAGCCCACTCCCAGACTGCGTCCCAAAACCCCTTCGTCGGTGGCCATCCAGCTCACGCCGAGGCTTTGCGCGATGCTGAGAACCTCCTCTGAGACACTGCCTTCGGACGGCCAAACTCCCTTCGGTCGTAGACCGAACACCTGTTGATGCAGGTCGAGTCCGCGTTGCAACTGTTCGCGGGCGTCTTCGGGATGGCGGAATCGGCTCTGGGGGAGCGACAGTCCGGGGCTCGAAACGGCGCCCATATTGCTGTCACAAACCAGCGGCAGGATGGGATGGTAAAAAGCGGAGGTCGAGATTTCGATCCCGCCGCGCTGGGCGGCGGCGGCGTGGGCGGGAAGCACCTTGGCCACCAGTTCGCGTTCCCGCTGGATGACCAGACGTTGATCATCGGTCGAGTAGTTGTGGCCTTTCTGGACCAGGGCGGCGATGTCGGGCTCTTCCAGAAAAAATTCGTCGAACCAGGCGATTTGGGAGAGCACCTGCAGATCGGTAAAATCCTGCGCCTGAAAGTACTTTTCAGCGCGCTCCGGGGAATCGCCGGCGCCGCGAAACCGTTCCCATAGCTCGCGATAGCGAGGATAGCGGCCGATCATGTTGACCGGATTGGCCTGAAAAAGGTATTGCAGAGCGAAGCGGCGCTCATCGAGCGTCAGGTCCTTGGCCGGAGTCGCGACCACCCGCAGAAACGGCTCCTCGGCCGTCCCGGCGACGAAGTCCTGGATTTGTGTGATCAGCGAAGGCACCAGGTTGAAGGTTTGATGGACGTTGGGGAACTCGTCCAGCAGTTTGACCATGCCGTAGTAGTCTTTGAGCGCATGCAGACGCACCCAGGGCAGGCGGTATTCGCCGGTCACCAGATCCTTGTAGAAGGGCTGATGCTGATGCCACAGAACTATCACACGGAGAACGGGCATGGGAGCAGAATCCCCTGGAAGAAGGCTCAATGGGGACCTTCAGGCAGTTTAGCATGCGCAGCCCCTCGACACGGTTTGGCGCCGCCGCCGGCCTTGAATCGTCGGTTCCGGTACACTAAAGGGGTGAAATTACACTGATGAGCCCGATGACAACCAAAGCCCCCCAAACCCCCGCCCCCTCTCTTCGTCCCGAGTTCAGCTCACTGACCGACCAGGACGTCTACCTCTTCAACGAGGGAACTCACTATCGGATGTACGAGAAGCTGGGGGCACACCTGGCAGGCGAGGGCCCTACCGCCGGCGTATCGTTCGCCGTATGGGCGCCGAATGCTCGCGAGGTTTCAGTCATCGGTGGCTTCAATGACTGGAAGCCGGGGGTGCATCCTCTGCAGGCGCGGGGAAGTTCGGGAATTTGGGAAGGGTTTATCCCGGGGATTGGCAAGGGCACTCTCTATAAGTTCCATATCGTTTCGAATCATCATGGCTACACCGGGGACAAGGCCGATCCTTTTGGTATGTTCCATGAGAAACCGCCGCGAACCGCTTCGGTCGTGTGGGATTTGGACTACACCTGGGCGGACGGCGAGTGGATGGAGCAGCGGGCCAGGCGGCAAACCGTGCGGGCCCCCATTTCTGTCTACGAGGTGCACCTCGGCTCCTGGATGCGCCTGCCCGAAGAAAACGGGCGTCCGCTGAGTTACCGCGAGACCGCGCCGCGGCTGGCGGAGTACGTCGAGCGATTGGGATTTACCCATGTCGAGTTTCTACCCATCATGGAGCACCCGTTCTACGCTTCGTGGGGTTACCAGACAACTGGGTACTTCGCGCCGACCTCCCGCTACGGCACGCCTCAGGATTTCATGTATCTGGTGGATTATCTGCATCAGCATGGCATCGGAGTGATCCTCGATTGGGTACCCTCTCACTTCCCTTCTGACGGGCACGGGCTGGCCTATTTCGACGGCACGCATCTTTTCGAGCACGCTGACTGGCGCAAGGGCTTTCATCCCGACTGGAACACCTACATTTTCAACTACGGGCGCAACGAAGTCCGCAGCTTTCTGCTCTCGAGTGCCATGATCTGGCTGGACAAATATCATGCGGACGGGATTCGAGTGGACGCCGTGGCTTCCATGCTCTACCTCGATTACTCGCGAAAGGAGGGGGAGTGGATTCCGAACCAGTTCGGCGGACGCGAGAATCTAGAAGCGATTGATTTTCTGCGGCAGTTCAATACTCAGGCCTACCGGGAGCATCCTGGCATCCAGACGTTTGCGGAAGAGTCGACGGCCTGGCCTATGGTCTCGCGACCCACCTATGTGGGGGGCTTGGGCTTCGGGATGAAATGGGATATGGGCTGGATGCACGACACGCTCGCCTACTTTTCCCAGAACCCGATCCACCGCAAATATCACCACAACCATCTCACGTTCCGCATGCTTTACGGCTTCACGGAGAATTTTGTACTGCCACTTTCGCACGATGAGGTCGTGCATGGCAAGGGGTCGCTAATCGGCAAAATGCCCGGAGATGAGTGGCAGAAGTTCGCCAATTTACGTTTACTGTTCGGGTACATGTTCGCGCAGCCCGGCAAGAAACTGCTGTTTATGGGCGACGAATTCGGGCAGGTGCGCGAGTGGACGCACGACGCCAGCCTGGAATGGCACGTGTTGCAGTATGCCTTCCATCGCGGCGTGCAATTCTGGGTGGAGCAGTTGAATCAGGTGTATCGCGAGCAGCCGGCGCTGCACGAATTGGATACTGATCCCGCGGGCTTTGAGTGGGTGGATGCCAACGACAACCAGACCAGCGTGCTGTCCTTTCTGCGCAAAGGGAAATCCCCGACAGACACGGTATTGATCGTTTGCAACTTCACGCCGGTGCCACGGTTGGAATACCGGTTGGGAGTCCCCTTCGGAGGATACTGGCGGGAGCTGCTGAATAGCGATGCCACGGACTACGCCGGCAGCGGCATGGGGAACGGGGGCGGAGTGCGTGCGGAAGATCTCCCCGCCCACGGGCGGCCGCATTCGCTGCGCATGACCCTGCCACCGCTCGCGGTCCTTTTCCTGAAACCCGCCTAAGCACCATGCGGGATGGTGTCATACCCACACGAAGTATCGCGGCCACCAGCCGGCGGCTCGGAAATGGGGTAGGCCGAATACCAGAATGATCACGAGCGATGCGATGATCAGCCGTTTCGCCTCGGTGCGCAGCGGCCGCAGGCGAACTTCGACGGTGGGAGCGGCAACATAAAGAGACGGGCGCGGAATCAAGCGCGGAGTGCGAAGTTTATATGCCCGGAACTCCTCGCCAAAAATATTCTCCAAGACCCCCTCTTCCGCGGGAATCACCCAGCGAGCGTATGCCCAAGACGCAGCCAGTGTAAGCACCACGAGCGTCAGGCTCTGCAAGAAAAAACAGATGGAGAACGCAAAGCAGAGGCTGCCCAGATACAGAGGATTCCGAGTGACCGAGTAGGGGCCTCGGGTTTGCAATTCCCGATCCTTTACGCCCCCGACGTACAAGGTCGCCCAAATCCGGAGACCGACATAGGCCACGAAAAAAAACCATCCGATCGAATCGAAAAGTAACGCTAGGCCTGGGCCCTCGCTGATCATGGGCTTAGCGAAAACCGCAGCGACAGTGGCGGGGCCGAGCAGAGCGGCTCCGATCCAACTGCGATGGGTGAACATCCACGATTCGGTAACCGTCTTCATTCCTGGCTGCTCGGGCGACACCATGGCGAGAGTTCCTTCCCGACGCGTGAGTTGAAATCGCCGGTCTTCACTGCGGCAACGCTGCGGCAAAGGCTTGAGGTTTCGTGACGATCGGAAACCGACGGAGACGAACGGCCTTGGGCGCAATCCTCCGTAATGATACAGTTTTGAGCTGGGCTCGCGAAGTCCACTATGCGAATCCTCACCCGTTACATCCTGCGCGAGGTCGCCTCTCATGCCTTGATCGGCATCGCGGTGTTCACCTTCGTGCTGTTCACGCGCGACCTGGGCCGCATCCTCGAACTGGTGGTTCGCAATAGTGCCCCCTTGCCGAGCGTCGCAGAACTCTTCTTCTTCACCGTACCGGTGGCGCTGATTTACACCATTCCCATGGGTGTGCTGGTGGGAATTTTGATCGGACTGAGTCGGCTGGCGGCCGACAGCGAAATCACCGCCATGCGAGCCAGCGGCATCGGCGTGTGGACGTTTCTGCGGATCATTTCCATCTTTGCAGCGGGGGCATGGCTTTTGGCGCTGGTCAATGGAGTCTACGTAGCCCCCAAGTCCCAAGCCGCGCTCGGACGGCTCCAGGAACGCCTCAAGAGCTCGCAGGTGTCCTTTGAGGTTCAGCCGCGCGTCTTCTACGAAGGATTCCCCCAGCTCGTGCTCTACGTGCAGGATGTCCACAGCGCTCGCGGCGCGGCGATTTGGAAGGGAGTCTTTATCGCCGACATCAGCGCTTCAACACCCCGCATCACGCTTGCCCAGCAAGGCATTCTGGTCAGCGAAGGGCCCGACAAACTGCATCTGCACCTGACTAACGGATCCACTCATGAGGTTGAACCCGAAGATCCCGGGTTCTACCGGATTTCGACCTTCCAGCAATGGGATATCCCGATCTCGTTCCCCCAAGCCGGCAGCAAGCAGGAAGAGGAGCCTGCCCCCATTGCGCAACTGAGTACATGGGATCTGCCGCGGGAAGCTCGCAAGACCAATGAAGCCTCGGCTCGCTGGTACAACATCGAGTTTCACCGCCGTTTCGCGCTGCCAGCGGCTTGCCTGGTACTGGCGCTGGTTGGCATCCCGCTTGGGCTCTCCTCGAAAAAAGGGGGCAAGTCGGCGGGGTTCGTGCTCACGATCGCGCTGGTGCTCGCCTACTATTCGGTTTCCCTTCTGGGCGTTTCCTTCGCGCGCCAAGGAAGAATATCGCCCTCGCTCGGGGCCTGGCTCGCAGACATTGTTTTCTTCCTGGGCGGCGCGATCTTGTTGTGGCGGGCGGAACGCAAGCCTTTCGAGATCACTTGGTGGCATCCTTTCGAGGAACGGTGGAAAGAAGTCCGTGGCACCTTGTTCCGACCTCACCGTACCGAAGACGCCTTCGCGCGGGCCGAGGGACGGCGCCGGCTGTTTGCCGCGCGTTTCCCCACCATTCTGGACGATTACGTCCTGCGCGAATTCGCGGTCTATTTGGGGATGGTACTGGTCGCGTTCATGATGTTGTTCCTGGTGTTCACGGTCTTCGACCTGCTAGGAGACATTCTACGCAACCAGATCTCGCCGCTCATCGTCGGCGAATACCTGCTGAATGTCGCGCCTTTTTATCTCTATATCATGCTGCCGCTGGGCGTGTTGATGGCTGTGCTCATTACCCTGGGCCTGATGCAGCGCTCGAATGAAATCACCGCCATCAAAGCCACCGGCGTGAGCATCTACCGCATCATCGTGCCGGTGCTGGTAGCCGCGATTCTGCTGGCCTGCGGACTGTTCTTCTTCGACCAGTTCTATCTCCCCTACACCAACAAACGCCAAGATGCGCTGCGCAGCCAGATCAAAGGCAAGCCTCCGCAAACCTATCTGAATCCCGGACGCAAGTGGATATTCGGGCAGCACTCGAATATTTACTACTATCAGTTCTTCGATTCCGACCGCGACCAGTTCGGCAACCTTTCCGTCTTCCAGTTTGATCCGGCGACCTTCCAGCTGACGCGCCGTATTTACTCCAGCAGCGCGCACTGGGAAGATCGTCTGCAGCGCTGGGTCTGCACCCAGGGATGGGAGCGCGAATTCCAGGGACCCGCGATCGAGAATTACCACACCTATGACGTGGCGGCTTTCGGCGCGATCAGCGAGCCCCCAGGATATTTCAAGAAGGAAGTAAAACAGTCGTCGGAGATGAACTACGAGGAGTTGCGGCTTTATATTCACGACTTGCAGCAGAGCGGTTTCGATGTGGTACGGCTGAAGGTGCAGCTGCAGAAAAAATTGGCTTACCCGCTCATCGCTGTGGTCATGGCCGTGCTTGCGATTCCCTTCTCGCTCTCGGCCGGCAAACGCGGCGCGGTTGCGGGCGTGGCCACAGCAGTGGGGATTGCGATCGTGTACTGGACGGTTTCCGGCTTGTTCGAGGCCATGGGAAACATCAGCCAGCTGCCCCCTGTGCTGGCCGCCTGGTCGCCGGACCTGATCTTCGGCCTGGTGGGGGGCTACCTGATCCTGAAGGTGCCCACCTAGGAAGCACCGGCAGAAAAATTTCAGGAGACTATTTCACGGCTAGGGCGGAAGGCTGTCCCATGGTGGTTACGGCCGTACCAACTAGCGTGAGCGCACCCTGGATCGTGTCGTAGCTGTAGGTTGAGATCGTGCCCCCGCCCGCATTGGCCACATACACATAGTTGGTCGTGCCTCCGTCGACCAGAACGGTTCCTGGGCCGGTGCGGACCACAATCGAGACCGGACCGAGCCCGGTCGAGATTGCCGGCGGCGAGTTCGCGGTGAGCACGCCGCTGGTAAGACCGACCTTGTACTGCGAGACCTCGGCTGAAGCGTTGTCCACGACGAATAAGTATTCTCCCTGAGAATCAATCGCCAGGGCCATGGCTACAGGGGTCAAGCCCGCCGCAAATGGGGAACCCTTGACAGGGGTGAGGGTACCATTCGGGACGGGGCAAGTCAGGTTCGCACTGGTGCAGGCGGCAAAGGCGCTCAGGCTATTCGAACCGGAATTGGCGACGAAAAGAAAATTTCCATCGGCGGTGAGTGCGACCGCAGAAGGCGAAATACCGACGTTGTAGGTCGCCGGCCCCAGCATGGTGAGCGCACCGTTTGAGCCAATCGAGAGCGCCTCCACGTCGTTGGTAAACTGGTTCGCCACGTACAAATAGTTTCCGTTCGCGGTAACTGCCACTGAAACCGGGCCGGTTCCGATCATGCTTGCCATCTCGGCGGGAGTTTCGGTCGGAAACGGAGAGCCGGGTATCTCAGTGAGCGCGGCGCCGTTAATCGAGAAAACGGAAATGGAACCGGGCACGGTATTGGGCAGCGTGAGGTTAAACGAGCCCTGATTAGCCACAAACAGAAATTTCCCTGCCGGATCGGTCGCCACGCCCATGGGAGAAATTGAGTTGGTCTCGGTGGTCGTACTGCCGGCAGCGAGGGTGCCATCCGAATTGACCGTATAACTCGAGATCGTGCCCGGATTGGGAGCCGCGGGGGGAGTAGAGGGATTAATGTTGGCCACGAATACAGCGTTCCCGGTGGGGGTCAGCAATATGGCCGAGGCCTGCGTTCCGGTGGCCGTGGCATTGCCATTGGTTGAGAGATCTCCGTTGGTAAGGTTGATGCCAAACACTGAAACGGAGGAGTTGGCCTGGGTGGTTACATAAAGAAGTCCGTTCCCGGCAGACGCCACAGTACTGGTCCCACAACTGGTCAACCCCAATGTTGCCAGAATCATAACGCTGGAAACGAATCCGAACTTCATCCCCATTCTTTCTCCCTGTGGTATCGAAGTCACCGGCGCCGAGGCGGCCTGATCGAGGTCCATGATTACCCCCATTTGTGTATCAGGAATGCACAGGAAGAGCAAACTGCGCAGAGTGGTTGGAACCGGTGGGAAGCCTGAAAGTTGCCCCAGATTTGACGGCCGGACGGGGCGGAACGAACTCCTCGCCCTTAGCCGGAATTCCCGGCCACCGGGACCGGTTCCGGAAGGTCAATTTTGCCGGGCTTTGAGGCCGCGAGCGGAAGGCGGATTTCGACTAGCAGACCGCCTTCGGATCGATTGAATGCGCGGACGGTTCCCTCGTGCAGCTGCACCGAGCGTTGGGTAATCGCCAGACCTAGTCCCACCCCGCCAGTGCGCCGGCCGCGGTCATCATCGATGCGGTAAAAGGGCCGAAACATCCGATCGAGAGAGTCTTCTGGCACGCCGGGACCGGAATCGCGGACTTGTACGACCGTTTCGGGACGGTTCAACCCATGTTCTTGCGTGAGCCGCACTTCGACGACCGTGCCTTCGCGAGTGTAGCGGGTGGCGTTACGCACCACATTCTCAATCGCGCTGTGCAGCAGGCTGGGGTCTCCCATCACCCAGCATTCTTCGGTGCCGATAGCCTTTACGTGGCAATTGCGGGCCTGCGCCTCGAAATCGGCGTCGCGGGCGATCTCCTCGATCAGTTCTCCGACATCCACGGGGAACTTCTGCAGAGCCTCGTCTCCCGTCTCCAAGCGGGCGATGGTAAGCAGACGCCCAATCATTTCGTTCAGCCGTTCGGACTCCCGCTCTGCCCGGTCGAGAGCGCTCTGGGCATCGGGCCCGCTGCGCTGTCGGGCCAAGGCGAGGGCTACGGTTAAGCGAGCCAGCGGGGACCGCAGTTCGTGCGAAATATCGTTCAGCAGACGCGACTGGGCCTTCACCAGCTTTTCTAGACGCTCGGCCATGCCATCGAAATCCCGGACCAATTCAGCGATCTCGTCGTGCCGCCGGGAGTGCGTTCCGCCAGCACGCGCGGTCAGATCGCCACCGGCCAACATCTGGGTGGCGGCCCGGAGGCGAACCACCGGCGATGTGAGGTAGCGGGCTAAGAAGAAACACACCATGCCGGAGGAAAGAATCGCAATCGTAATTCCCAGTCCCGGCACGCCATGGGGGCCAAACAGCGAAGGCTGCCCCGGAGGCAACTCCATCACCAGGGTATAGCGGTGCCCGTCGGATGCGGTCAGGGACTGCCGCAGGAATTGCAGTGGCCTAAGCCGCCCCCAGATCGTGTCCGCGGTCCAGGTCTGACCGCTATCCACCCGCTCCGCCCAGTCCGGCAGAGTCCGTCCCGTGAGTTCTTTTCCCTGATCATTAAAAAGATAGGCGCGCACACGTTGCGTGTCATGCACATTTCGCAAATAGGTGCGGACGGAGTCGGCGCCGCCACTCAGATAGGCCTGCGCCGCCTCGCCGAGGATCTTAGACTGCTGCGCCTCAAACCCGGTGAACTCCCGCTGGGGGCGCATGGCCAGCGTCACCAGCATGGCAAGCATGATGAACAGTGCTTGCGCCAGCCAGTAGGAGAGAAAGATTTTGAGAAACAGGCTCTTCATTGCACCCCACTCCTGGCCGGCTCGCGGGGATGGGTGAAAATGTAGCCTACGCCGCGGACCGTCTTGATGTGATCCAACCCGCCATCGGAGTCACCCAGTTTCTTGCGAAGTTTGCTGACGTGCATGTCGATGCTGCGGTCAAAGGGCGAAAACTTCCGGCTCAGAACCTCGTCCACCAGGCGTTCGCGAGTCACCACGCGTCCCGCCTCGCGCAGCAGAACCTGTAGCAGATTGAACTCAACCGAAGTCAGTTCCACGGGCTTCCCTTGCTGGCGCACAATCCGGGTGGCAGGATCGAGCTCGATATCTCCCACGTGCTGAACTTCGGGGATGCGAGCATCCCCTGGTTTTTCCCCGCCTTGGGTTCGCCGCAGCACGGCACGGATGCGGGCAACTAGTTCCCTGGGGTTGAAGGGTTTGGGCAGATAGTCGTCCGCGCCCACTTCCAGGCCGATGATGCGGTCCACGTCCTCGCCGCGCGCCGTCAGCAGAAGTACGGGGACCCGCGAGGTATTGCGAATTCGTCGCAGCACCTCCAAACCGTTCATACCGGGCAACATCACGTCGAGCACCACCAGAGGATGTTCTCCGCTGAGCGCCCGCTCCAAGCCTCGTTCTCCGTCATACACGAATTCGACGCCGAACCCCTCCGGCTCCAGATACTCCCCCACCAAGCTGCACAGTTCCACGTCGTCGTCGATGACTAGGATACGGTCCATAGTGCCCATTGTAGTTCTACAACAGGCCCCTGGGGAGTGGGGTAAAGAATTGTGAAGCCAGCCGCGGCTTTACAAAACTTTACTCCACTTGACCGACTTTTTACCCACTTCTTGCCCCGGCCGGTGTTCTTATTCGACAGTACGAAATTGTCGTTGGATGGTTCGGGGGAGGCAGTATGAATGCAAGTGTCAAATGGGTGGTAGCAGCGCTGGCGCTGAGCGTGGCGACGATCGTTGCCCTATCTCAGACCGCAGCGCCGGGACACTGGCGTCGCGGCGGGATGTCTCGGGAACCGATGTTGGGAATGTTCGCCCGGCAGTTGGATCTCACGTCCCAGCAGCGGATTCAGATCCATCAAATCCTTGCCAAAGAGAAACCCGCCATGCAGCCGCTGATCGAGCAGGTGGCGCAGACTCGCTATCAGATCGCTCAGCTGGCGCTGAACGGCCCGTTTGACGAATCCCAGGTTCGCCCGCTGGCTGCGCAGCAGACCCAGACCATGCAAGATCTCATCGTTCAGCGGGCGCGGATCGAGTCCGAACTGAGCCAGGTGCTGACCTCCGATCAGAAAACGAAACTGAGCCAACTCCTGGCGTCGCGGCAACAGAAGCTCATGAACCCGCCCGCGCCAACCCCCAGTCAAGCGGCCCCGAATCCCTAGTCGAGTTTGCAGAGGGCGCGGCGGAGGTCCACGGATTCCTCCCCCCCGCAAGGTTCGAAGAAATCCCGAAAGGCGGGTAGCAACTTGTTAAGTTCATCGCTGGAGACGACCGAATTGGTCAACGCCATCGCCGCCGAAATGGCATTTGGCGTCGACGCCGCGGTGGAATGTTGGATGGCACAGATCGAGCATGCATCGAGCGATTTGCGATTGACCACTCTCGGCAGAATGGCCGCCGTACGGGAAATACTAGAGCGCTACAAACAACTCACCGGTAAGGCCAAACTGGGCGGCCGGAAAGAATGCGTCGAGGGGCGCCGGTCATGAATACGGACCTGGTGTACGCCTGCCTGATCAACGCCACTTGGTTCTTTCTGTCCAGTTGGGTCTTGTTGCTGGTGCTGGCCTGCGTAGTCGAATTTCGCCACGACTGGTCTTAAACGGAAGCAAGCACTCCCTGGTTGCCGCGGGCGGTTTATTGAAGCCTGGGCTGCTAGAATCGCATCTGGTAGAAGCTCATGCTGCCCCAGAGCCTGCGCCCGCTGTTTCCCTACATGCAAAGGTATCGCCGCAGCTATGCGGTGGGGGCGCTTTGTGTTTTCTTCCTAAATGGCATTTGGGTTCTGCTCCCCCAGGTGATCGGGCGTGCCGTAGACGACCTGAAACTGGGCGTCACCCGCGAAAAGCTGCTCATCTACGCCCTCTTGATTCTCGCCGTGGCATTTTCCAAGGGCATTTTTCAGTACTTGACGCGTTGGGTTGTGATCGGAGTTTCGCGCGAAATCGAGTTTGATCTGCGCAATGATCTGTTTGCCCACTTAGAAAGGCTTTCCTACTCCTACTACCAGCGCACGCGCACCGGCGACATCATGGCGCGCGCGACCAACGACTTGAACGCCGTGCGCATGCTGCTCGGTCCCGCCATCATGTACTCGGCGAACACAATTGTGTTCACCGCCGGGGCGCTGGCCTTCATGCTTCATATCAGTGCCAGACTGACGCTTTATGCCTTTCTGCCGCTGCCCTTCGTGAGCATCGTGGTGCAGTACTTCGGCCGGCGAATCCACGAGCGCTTTGAGACCATTCAGGCGATGTTTTCCGAAATCTCGGCGCGCGCCCAAGAGAACTTTTCCGGGGCACGCGTGATTCGCGCGTATGTGCAGGAAGAGGCTGAGATCGCGGGATTTGAAAGCTCCAACCAGCGCTACATCGCCCGCAGTCTGAAACTGGTCCGGCTCATGGGCATGTTGTGGCCGACGCTAGAAACCATGCTGGGGCTGGCCAATGTTCTGGTCCTCTGGCTGGGCGGACGCGAAGTACTTTACCACCGCATCTCGGTGGGCAATTTTGTGGCCTTTATTACCTATATGGCGCTGCTGACCTGGCCGATCATTGCGCTCGGCTGGGTGATCAATATCTTCCAGCGCGGCACCGCATCCATGGGTCGGATCAACGAAATTCTGGTGGAGAGCCCGGAGATCGAGGACCGCGAGGTCGATCGTCCCGCCGCCGGATCGCCCGTCCCCGCACAGCTTGCGGGCGAGATCGAGTTTCGTGGCCTGAACTTCAGCTACGACGGCGTACCGGTTCTGCACGACGTCAACCTCCAGATTCCCGCGGGCAGCAGCCTGGCAATTGTCGGTCCCACCGGCTCAGGCAAGACCACGCTGGTCAGCTTGATCCCGCGAATTTACGACGCCCTGCCCGGCAGCGTGCTTTTGGACAGACACCCTATCCGTGAATATCCTCTGGACGTGCTGCGTCGCAACATTGGGTTCGTGCCCCAGGAAACATTTCTGTTCAGCGAAACTGTGCGGGAAAATATCGCCTTCGGCAAGACCGACGCCAGCGACCAGGAAGTGCGATCCGCAGCCTGGGCCGCCAATATTGAGGTCGACATTGAAGGCTTTCCGGACGCCTATCAAACCTTAGTCGGGGAACGCGGCATTACGCTCTCCGGCGGTCAAAAGCAACGGACCGCGATTGCCCGCGCCATCATCCGCAGTCCACGGATTCTGGTTTTGGACGACGCTCTCTCGAGTGTGGATACGCACACCGAAGACAAGATTCTCAACCAGCTGCGCGATCTCATGGTGGGCCGGACCACCATCTTCATCTCGCACCGTGTTTCCACCGTGCGCAATGCCGACATGATCGTCGTCCTGCATGGCGGTCGCATCGTCGAGCGGGGCACGCATGACGAACTGCTCACCTTGAACGGTTACTATGCCGACCTGTACAACAAACAACTCCTCGAAGAAGAATTGGCAGAAGTGTGAGCCCTGATGGTCTTTCGATTTTCGGGCTCCGCTGAGGATGGGGCATCGCCCAGATCCTGGGGCCTCGGCCTGGTCCCCGGCGCACGAGTTTTTCCCCGATGAAGAGAGTCGTCACTGCCGAGTGGCTGGATACCGACGCCGGCACGCCGGCCGAGGTGGCTGCGTCGTTTTCCGATCTGCGCCGCATTAACCGGCGGTTCGGGGGGATTCGGACGACCGAAGCGTTGATTGCGCGAGTGGTGCGGGAAAGGAATGTCCGGAGGCTGTCGCTGCTCGAAGTCGCCGCCGGTGCGGGCGATGTTCCCCGAAGCGTCGGCGAGAGATTCGAACGGCGTGGAATTCAACTGCAGGTGACACTGCTCGACCGGGCTCTCTCCCATCTGAACCACGGGAATGGTCAAGACCCGGAAACAGGAAGTCCCGCGATAGTCGCCGACGCTTTGACGCTGCCTTTTCGCGACGGAAGCTTTGATGTGGTGAGCTGCAGTTTGTTCGCACACCACCTGTTGCCAGAGGAGGTCGTGCAGTTTGTCAATGAAGGCTTGCGGGTCTCTAGGACCGCCGTGCTGATCAACGATCTGGTGCGTCATCCTCTGCATTTGACGTTGATCTACGCTGGTATGCCGTTATTTCACAGCCGCATCACGCGTCATGACGCTGTCGCTTCTCTTCGCCGGGCCTATACGGTTGAGGAAATGCGGGCGCTGCTTCTGCAGTCTGCGGCAGCGAGAGTTGAGGTCGAACGCCACTACTTGTATCGCATGGGCGCGCTGGCCTGGAAGTAACGCCGGCAGCACGCCGGCTGTTTTCGAGTGCGCCGCCCCCTTAGAGGCGGGCGAGTTTCTGGCTGCCCAAACCCTATGTACGACTTGACCGTCATCGGTGGAGGGCCGGCGGGAAGCTCCGCGGCTATCACCGCGTCCCGCGGCGGCGCCGCGGTTTTACTGCTCGAGCGTGGGCGTTTTCCCCGCCATAAAGTCTGCGGCGAATTTGTTTCGGCCGAATCGCTATGCTTGCTCGGCGGCCTGCTCGGTTCGCGACACGGGAATCTGCTGAGGACTGCCATCCAGATCCCGAGGGCCCGTGTGTTTCTCGACGGCCGCACCCTGGAAACGCCGGTGGATCCGCCGGCTGCCAGCATTGCAAGGCTTGACCTCGACGCCGCCCTGTGGGAGGTGGCGGCAGAGTCAGGCGTCGAAGTGCAGTCATCCACCACGGTTCAACGAATCACCGGGAGGGGTGCCTTTCGCATCGCAACCTCGGAGGGTGATTTCGAGTCACGTGCTCTGATCAACGCCTCGGGACGCTGGTCGAACCTGAATCCGCCGCCCGGCAGCGACAGCGGTTCGCGCGGAAAATGGCTTGGCCTGAAGGCGCACTTCGGGGAGCCCTCGCCGCCGGCTTCGGTGGATCTGTATTTCTTCGAAGGCGGATATTGTGGAGTGCAGTCGGTGGAACTGCGAGCTCAAGCCTCGCTCCAGGGACGGGTGAACGCGTGCGCGATGGTGCGCGCCGACGTGGCCAGCACGCTATCGGAAGTCTTTGCCCAGCACCCCGCGCTCTATCAACGCAGCCGCCATTGGCAGCCGCTCAGCGAGCCCGTCAGCACAGCGCCGCTGATCTTTCGTGATCCGCAGCCTGAGCGCGAAAACATGCTGATGGCGGGCGATGCCGCGGGCTTTGTCGATCCCTTCGTCGGGGACGGAATCTCTCTTGCATTGCGCAGCGGCGTGCTGGCCGCCGAATCTCTGGCACCTTTTGTTCGCGGAGAGACTTCGCTCGGCGAATCGGCAACCGCGTATCGCCGGACCTATGAGCGGCAGCTCGGACCGATATTCCGCGCATCTTCGATGATTCGGCGAATGTTGCTGCTGCCGCGCAGCGTGCGCGCCCCAATGCTTTTCCTGCTCGAAAGCGTTCCCGCAGTCACCCGGTACCTGGTGCACAGAACTCGTTAGGGGCGCGCGAAACGACTACCGTACGACCAGGACTTCGCGGATATTGTCACGGGCAAGGAAAAACTTGATAGAAGCAAAATCGCGGAAGAGGTTCTCGATGTGCCGGTTGTTGAACACCCTCTGAAGGTGGAACCCAGAGCGCGCGCCCGGGCCTTTGTGTCCTGGACCTCGGGTTTCGATGGGCTGCATCTCCAGCGTATCGGTGCCGATGATGTGGAAGCGATAGCAAGGCGCATCCGGCCCGGCTTCGCGAGTGTGGAAAAACGCCAGCAGAACACCCCCCGGTTTGAGCACGGACCACAAGCGCCCGATGACAGGCTTGACCAGACTTTCGTCCATGTAGTCGGCCAGGTTCCAGAAAAGTACGATGTCGAACAGCGCAGCGGAGTACGCCAGGTTGTCCGCCAGAAAGAGCTTACTGTCCAGAATAGGGTTGCCTTGTTCGTCCTTGGTCGCGAGGGCAGGATCGGTTGAGGCTTCGAGCAGGTCTTCGCTGTAGATCTTGTGTCCCTGAGTGGTCAGATAACGGATATTTCCCGCAGAAGTCGAACCCAGATCGAGAACGCACAACGGCGCGTCCGATCCCAGGGACTTTGCCAGCTCAGCCAGACCGCTCGAGCGGCGCGTCAACCGCTGCTTGCTTTGGGCCGGTTCCGGACCCCGGCCGGGGTCAACCGATGAATCGCGAAAGAGTTTCATTTCCACTGATTGGAGCTGTTCGCCTCAGAACCGGCGAGCGCATGCACTAACACCCATTCTTGCACATTGCCGGGCACGGACCGGAGTACGGCGAGCGGTTCTGCGGTCGCCGGAACCCTCGGAATGCCGAATCGGCCATTCCCGCAGCCCACAGGCAGAACCCAACCCCTGAGCCCCAAGGCTCACAGCCTCCCTGCGCTCGGTGCCGCACTCAAGATTTGCTGGCCGCCTGGGCCTCGGACTTGGCTTCTCTCTGAATGTCGATCTTTCCCTTGAAGGAGGCACCTTCTTCAATGGAGACGCGCTGGGTCACGATATCGCCAACCGCAACCGCGGACTTCGTAAGCTCGGTCCGTTGGCTGGCCTGAATATTACCCTCCAGCTTGCCCTGGATGATGACTTCCTTGGCATTGATGTTGGCTTTGACATGCCCATGGGGACCAATCGTGAGATTGTTGCCCTTCAATTCGATGGTGCCTTCCACCTGACCATCGATGTAAAGATCCTCACTGCCGGAGAGTTCTCCCTTTACGATGACAGACTTGCCAATGTGAGCAAACTCCGCCGTCTTCGATGCATCCATGCTCGGGCCTCCTTGGGGCATGCGTGTAAGGTTCCTGGAATTCTAAATCATCGGATGTGCCGGGCGGCCAGGTAAGAAGACCCGGATGCATTTCGCAAAAATGCCGGCGGACCGCGAGACTACCTGGCGCAGACTATATCCTACCGAAGGTGGCTGAGTAAATGGGCGGGCGCGGACCGAACCCATCGCGCGGGTATTACGGTTATGGGGCCAGTTTCAAAACTGGACCACTCCGATTCAGGCGTTGCCAGCAGGCTGCCTCGGTTAGACTAGGCTCGTACGGCTTATGAACAGAGTCTTTCCTTACATTGCGCGGGCATGGCTATCAGGACTCATGGTGGTTGCGGGCATGGGCGCCATGGCGGCGGACATTCCTTCCATTCCGCCCGACGAACTCGTCCGCCGCACGGTTTGGAATGAGTTGCAGACCGCCAAGGAAAACACAAAATACATGTTCCGCGACCGCAAGGCG
Organism: uncultured Acidobacteriaceae bacterium; assembly: GCA_963770245.1. Classification (GTDB taxonomy): domain Bacteria; phylum Acidobacteriota; class Terriglobia; order Terriglobales; family Acidobacteriaceae; genus PALSA-270. The sequence goes on from CAVYOX010000004.1 coordinate 140,254, forward strand.
ACACTGCACGGCTCACAAACCAAACTCATGGTGGAGACTCGGGAGGCTATGGCGGGAATTCTGATCGCGATCGACGACCGACCGCTTAGCGCGGAGGAGCGCGAGGCCGAAAGTTCCCGCGTAGACCGCTTCGTGAAAGATCCCGAGGAATTAAAGAAACGTCAGAAGCAAGAGCAGGAAGAGATGGAGCACACCGAACGAATCATGAAGGCTCTGCCCGACGCCTTTCTCTACCAATACGATGGCACCGAACCCGGGGGGCAAGGCGTCGGCAAACCGGGAGACACGCTGGCACGCCTCAGGTTTCACCCCAATCCAAAATATGATCCTCCGTCCCGCGTGGAGCAGGTTCTGGTGGGCATGGAAGGATATCTGCTTATTGACGCTCGCCAGGACAGGATCGCGCGGATCGATGGTGCGCTTCAAAAAGAGGTGAGTTTTGGTTGGGGAATCCTCGGGCACCTGGACCGAGGCGGCCATTTCTTGGTGGAGCAAGGGGACGTGGGGCACGGCAACTGGGAAATCTCGCACATCGACCTAGCCATTACCGGCAAGATTCTAGTTTTTAAAACCATCAGTTATGAGTCGGACGAGGTCATGAACGAGTTTCGTCCGGTGCCCTCGGATCTGACTTTCGCGCAAGGATTGGAATTGTTGCGCAAGCAGGAAGCACTCCTGGCGGAGAGCAGTCGGTCCGGAAATGCGCAACCAAAATAAGGCACTCTGCCACCTGAGGTCACTTCGCGCCTCGCGTGCGGATAGTTTCTTTGCGCAAGGTGAGCTTCTCGACCAAGTCTTCGCGCAAGCGATATCCCGTGCCGGGTTCGTCTCGGATTGCGATTGTGCCTTCCGCCGTAACTTCTACTTCCGGTTCGATGATGTCTTCGTGCCAATAGCGCTTGGAAGCGGAAACGTCGCCCGGAAGACGGAAATTCTCCAGCGTGGAGAGCGCAATGTTATGCGCCCGGCCTATCCCGGATTCCAGCATGCCCCCGCACCACACCGGAATGCCCCCGGCCTGGCACACATCGTGAACCTTCTTCGCTTCGGTGAAGCCGCCCACGCGGCCCACTTTGATGTTAACGATCCGACAGGCGCCGACATCGACCGCGAATGCTGCGTCCCGGGCTTGGCGGATGGATTCATCCAGGCAGATGGGGGTCTGCAGCTCATTCTGCAGGCGGGCGTGATTGTAGATGTCGTCCGCCCACAGCGGCTGCTCGATCATGAGCAAGTTGAACTCGTCGAACTTGCGCAGATGCTCGACTTCATCGAGCGTGTAGGCGGAGTTGGCGTCACAGCTCAACACGATCTCGGGCCACTCTGCCCGGATTCGCTCCAGCACATCCACGTCCCAGCCCGGCTTGACCTTCACTTTGATGCGCCGGTAGCCGGCGGCGAGTTCGATTTCAATTTTCTCCAACAGTTGTTCGATGGAATCCTGAATGCCGATCGATACTCCGCAAGGGATCTCCCGCCGCGTACCTCCCAGCAGCTTCCACAGCGGCTGTTGTTTCGCTTGCGCCTCCGCGTCCCAGAGCGCATTTTCGACGGCCGCCTTGGCCATACGGTGTCCCCGGACCTTTGACATCAGCGTCGCGCTCTCGCGGGCCGTCGTCAGGGTGCGTCCCAAAACGGCGGGAGCGAGGTAGTGCTCAATGGTTGGCCAGGCGGTGTCCGCCCATTCCGAACTGTAAAAGGGAGCATCGCTGGCCACGCATTCCGCCCAGCCGTCGATGCCGTCGCAGTGCGCGGTGAGCAGAAGGATGCGGCGGCTGTAGGCACGGCCAAAACTGGTCTCGAAGAAATGCACCAAGGGCATCTGAATTTCGCGGATTGTGATGGCTTCAACTTTCATTTACTTCTCTTCCGAGATTCTGGCTCCCGCTCCGCGAAAGACGCAGCTGGCTTCAGCTTTAGCGTTTCAACTCTTCCTGCTTGGCTTGCTGCCATAACGACTCTAGTTCCTCCGGGGTTGCGGCTTGCGCACTGCGGCCCGAGGCTCGCAGTTGCGCCTCCATCCACTCAAAGCGGCGGCGGAACTTGCGATTCGATGTTTTCAGCGCGGATTCTGAGTCGAGCGCAAGGTATCGTGCAAGGTTCACCAGAACAAAGAAGAGGTCGCCGACTTCTTCTGCGAGCCTTATGCGGAGTTCTTCGGGCACACTCGGCTGCCCTGATCCCGCGACACCGGGGACCTGCGGCCGCGGTCCGGGCACGGGAAATTGTTTCAACTGCTCGCGCAATTCCTGGATCTCCTCCTGCAGCTTGTCGAACAGTCCTTCAATGTTAGGCCAGTCGAAACCGACCAAGGCGGCCCGCGCACTGAGTTTGTGGGCTTCGAGCAACGCCGGCATAGCTCGCGAAACACCGGTCAGAACCGACTCCGGCGGAAGGTCGCCCGACGGCGGTTCGGTTCCCTGCGCTTCCCGGCGCTTCTTCTTTTCTTCGGCCTTGAGCGCTTGCCAATTGCGCAGCACTTCCGAGGAGGTTTCGGCCTTCACATCTCCGAACACGTGGGGATGGCGGTCAACCAGTTTGGCGGACAGCCGGTCGAGCACTTGGTCGATCGAAAACCTGCCTTCGTCCTTCGCCATTTGCGCGTAGAACAAAACCTGGAGCAGTAGATCGCCGAGTTCTGCGGGAAGTTCCTCCCAATCGCGGTTGTCTATCGCCTCAAGAACTTCGTAGGTTTCTTCGAGCGTGTAGACTTTGATGGAATCAAAGTTTTGTTCCCGATCCCAAGGGCAGCCACTGGGGCCGCGCAAGCGGGCCATGATCGAGACAGCACGCTCGAAACGGTCTCCGGTCGTCGGTGGCATGGGAGCACCCACTCTAAACGACGCCGGTGTCGGTGGGCAACGCTCGTCCCAGAGTTTTCCCGAGGAGCTGGGGCTTGTCGGAGAGAATGGCGTCCACACCCCAATCCGCCAGCCGCAGCATGGATGCCTTGTCGTTGACCGTCCAGACAAAGATCTTGCGACCTGCGCTATGCACCAGCCGGATCAACTTCAGGGTCACTAGAGACTTGTGAACAATCACGTAATCAGCCGGCAATTTGCGCCAGGCTACGAGCTGGCTCGGTGTCTCGCAGATGATCCCCACGGGAACCGTGGCACTGCGGGCCTTCAGTCCCAGCACAACATCAGGAAGAAAGGAGGATACGACATAGTCCCGCTCCATGGGATATTCGCGCAGTGCGGTCAGCACTTTCGCCTCCATGCCAGCGGCTTTGATCTCGATGTCCAGGAAGCCCCGTCGTCGATAGCGGCGGAGCACCTGCTCAAGTTGTGGAAGGAAGAGTAGCTGCGCCGCGTCTGCGGCTGAAACCGTGATTCCCTCGACCGTGGCATCATGACAGACAACGATGCGGGCGTTGGCCGTCAGGCGGACATCGAACTCGAAGCCGTCGCATCCGGCTTCCAAAGATCGGTCAAATGCCGCAGCCGTATTTTCCGGAATGGACTTGATGCCGCGCACCCCGCGATGACCGAGAAGGAGGGGGCGGGGCGGCATGAGTCATTCTAACGCCGGGGATGGGCGCCGGCCGCTTCGTTGGTCGCCTCGCGGAAGTGACGAAAGTACGACGCTCGAGTCGTCGGTTAGTCCAGGTCGAAGTCGCGAATGGGCCGGCCAGTATCGGGTGACTCTTTGGCTTTCTTAACTGCTTCCTGGAATTTCTTTTCGAGCAGATCGCCGGCATGCTTTTGGGCTTCGACCGACTGGCGAAAAATCGAATCGCGCCGGCTATCCTGCTCTTTCATAGCGCGGGCGGCTTCCTCTATGTCGTTGAAAGTTTTCGGCTTGACCGCAGCGGTGTGGGCAATCACCGCCTGACTCTCGGAGTCGACCTTCAACACCGCGCTGCAACACGGGCAGGTCACTTCAAACGCTGAAACGCTACCCTTCATATCCGCGATCATACCCCAAAAGGTCCCCTTACCGGGGATGAAGCTTAATGGGAAAAATCTTGAACATGGTAAGCAATTCCCAGCCCAGCAATACGATCGAAACCAGGACGACCGTCACCGCCATGGTTTCACCAAAACTGAGGCCACTGCGACTACGCTCGGGTTCGAAGCGCCTGGCCACCAGATTCAGAATGTTCAGAGTGGCGAAACCGAACACCAACACGAACAGGATGTTATAGATACCGCCCTGTTTGTCCGTGAGGTCGAAGGCCACCAACGAGAGCGGCTGCAAATGGGGGACAGCTTCCGCCCACGAAGTCAGCGCGCTGAAATGAGTGAGTCCCGAAGTCACAGGCATGCGTGCGGAGCTTCCGCGGCTGGTAAAGGCCGTCCTTCTCACCATTCCGCCTGAAGGCCTACGATATTACCCTTTTCTCCCGCCGAAGTCAGCGGCACTTTGGTGAAGCTGGGATGGACCGCATTCTCCGCCACGGTGGTGGCAACCGCCGCGATTTCCACCTTCGCCCACCGCTTCCTTTGCGAGGCAGGACCGACCGAAGGTCTTCGAGGAGTGGACCAGCAGTTGAGCAAACCCGGCCGCTGGCGCATGGTGGGTACCGCCTCCGGCTGTCGAAGTTGGGTTGGTGACGGGAGCATGCCGATAGAAGCAGGAGAAACGCTCAGTCGCCCGATGGACTCCCAGGCAGCTCGACTTTCGGACAGCAGCGGCAAAAGCGGACCGCTTTTGCCGGAACGGAGCCGTCCCATTGGATGTGATACCAGCAATGCAAACCAAGACTGCACAGGGGATTCTTGAACCAATTCGATTCGTGCAAGCGGTGTGGAGACAGACTGGCCAATGACTCTGCGGTAACGGAACAATGCGCGGATAGGGGTTGAGTTTCGCGGCTCGCTGCCATCTTTCCTCCCATTCCGCCAATTTCTGGCGCTCAGCTTCAGCCCGTTTTGCAATGTAGTTCTGAAACCTGCATCCGCGTCCGATCACGAACGACGAAGACTAGAGGGAAATCACCTGGTGATCCAGGCAGTCGGGGTGAATCGTATCGCACAGCTCTCGCAACAGTGGGTTGCCGTAGCGCGCCATGAAATAAATGCCCGCGACCTCGCGCTCTTGCAGCGTCTTATTCGGAAAAACTGCATGGCTCAGCAGATCAGCATGGCGGCCCAGAATCTCTGCTTGACGCAGCTCGGCGCGGGCGGCGCGGGCGCGGAGCTGGCTCAATTGGTATTGCATCTTCTCGCTGGCATGGGTTGCCGCGTCGATCAAAGTCTTGTCCAAACTCTCTAAAGCGCTACGGACCGTAGCCATCGACGTCTCCAGGCTGGCGCCGGCTTGCTCGAATGCTCGCTGCAGATCTTGTGGCAGGGACCGCGCCCCCAACAATTCTCTCAGCTTTTCCGGGCCCTGGAGAAGATCGTCGAAGACCAGGTGGTAACGCTCAAGTAACGCATGGGGCTTGGCTTCGATAATCGTGGCGGAGAATCTTGGGAGGATGGGCGTGACCCGCCCGAGCAGCGCCTGGAACACCACGGCGGCCTGGGCGAAGTAGGCGGCTTCTGCCGCCCCGCCGGTGTAAGCCAGAGTGGGCAGCAGGTAGTCTTGCACCACGGGCCGCAACATTACATTGGGGCTGAACTGATGCGGTTCCGCGGCGATTTGCCGGAGCAATTCCGCCCGAGATACGATCTCTTCTCCAATGACAAATTCTGCTTCCGCATCCCCGCTCCCTCGACGTTGCACCGGCACCCGCGATCCGTTGCGTTCGGCGAAGAGTAATGTCGAGGAGGCATTCACTTTGACCTGCTGGTGATAGCCGGCGGCTTCGAGCGCTTCGCCGCGGGCCAGCAGTAAATCCGCCAATTCAGTGGCCCGTTCGATGCCGGCGCGGTAAACCGGTTCGGCCACCCGGTGCAGGTCGGGATCGGCCGCATCGAGCAAAATCACGCCCCAGTCGGCGAATATGCGAGCAAACAGGCGGGCAAATGCGCCGCCCATGGTTTCTCCGGTTCGGTAACACTCGCGTAGCAGCCGGCTGGCGTCCGAGTCGCCCAGCCATTCCACGGCGGCATCGACGACGGACTCGATTTCCGGACCGAACTTCAGGCCCCCAACCCGCGCATCGGCCACGCCATGAGTCGGAGTGGAAAGCTCCTGGAGCGTGCCATCCGGACCAGGAAGGGCGATGTGATTGACCTCAGCTAAGTCGTGGTCCTCGGTGGCCAGCCAGAATATGGGTACGCAGTCGACCCCAGCGGCCGTCCCTTGACTCGCCAGTCGGACCGCACTCAGCGCTTTGAAAAGCGAAAAGACCGGTCCACCAAAGAGTCCCACCTGTTGGCCAGTTACGATTGTCAAAGCTCCATCTCGCAGACGAGCGATGTGGCCGAGAGTCTCGGGCGAGGCGCCCCACCCTCGATTCTGACGTTCGAGGATGGCAGTGACGAGCTCCCGGCGAGTGGAGTCGAAGTGCAGACTGGAAGCCTCTTCTTTCAGCCAATCTTTGAAATGCGGGGAGCGCGGATAGAACGGGCGAACGTTTTGGGAATAGGAGAGAAAGTCGGTGAAAAGCCGGGTGGTGTGCGGTATTTGGCTGAAGGGCAAACACTGCGACTTCACCGGCAGCCCTCCTGACAGGGTTGGACGCAATCCCGCATGCTTTGCTGACGCCCTCCATTCTACAAGCAGGGTTCGTGGTTCAGATGACGGAAAGCGCCAAGGGATGCAAAAATGGCTATTCCGGCCGGGCCTTCGGGGGCGCGCTTCGGGAAACGAATGCTGCGCAAAAGGAGAAAAAGTAATTCATGAGCTGCGAGGATTCCACCGCAAAGGACGGCCGCTCTCTATCTCTGGAAGGCAAAGTCGTGCGCCTCGAGCCGTTGCGCCGCGAGCATACGCCGCTCCTGTGGAAGGCAGCGCAGGAACACCTGAATGATATTTTCCGCTGGATTCCCTACGCAATGCGCACTGCGGAAGAGTTCCAGAACGGGGTTGACAAGATTTTGCAGGAGCAAGCGCAAGGACAATCGCTAGCCTTCGCCACGATCGAACGTAGTTCGGGTCAAGTGATCGGCAGCACGCGCTTCATGAATATGGATCTGGCCAACCGCCGGGTGGAAATCGGTTCCACTTGGATCGCGCCGGCGTGGCAGCGGACCGCGGTGAATACCGAGGCCAAATATCTGATGCTCTGCCATGCGTTTGAGCAATGGGGATGCTTGCGCGTCGAGCTGAAAACTGATTCGCTGAACCAGAAGTCGCGTAACGCCATTCTGCGCCTCGGCGCCAAAGAAGAGGGCACGTTGCGCCAGCATATGGTGACCTGGGATGGCCGCCGGCGGGACTCGGTGTACTTCAGCATTCTCGACACGGAATGGCCGGCAGTGAAGCGGGAGCTCGAAACCAAACTGGGGGATTAAGATTGCGCAGTGGTCCCAACTCTATTCACAGAAGACTCGGACTTTCACCTTGCCCCGATCTTGATCCACATCGACGGTGAGATCGTTGAGCTGATCAACCAATTCCTCGAGATTCTCGGGCTTGATTTGCGTTAGATCGACCGGGAACCCCTGCGCCCGCATCGCTTCGTTCGCGCGATGAAGAGCCGGCGCCGGTATCAGGCTGGCCAGCTTCACTCCGGCTCGAAGCAGCTGCATGGGCACACGAATGTTGACTTTGGTCGGTCCCTCGCCATGAAGATCCTCTTCTGCATCCACCTGCACCCGGAGATATTTGGGCCGGACCTTCGCGGACGATTCAGAACCGTTCGTCGACCCGCTGTTCGCCGCTTCATTTCCCATCGCGGCGATCAGGCGCTCGGCTTCATCAGCCGTGATTTTTCCTTCCGACAGCATTTGCAGAATCTGCCGCCGATGTTCGCCCATGTTCCCTCCTAGACAATGCAAATGGAGACCGACGCGCTGCGGCTCGCAACTTCCACGTTCGTATCCTTCAACGCGCTCAATAGCAGCCAGAGCACAGAAACCGCCCAGAACGGATTCACCCGGCAAACCAGACCAGCGATAAAAACTACCGGCAGGAGCAGCAAGCCCAGCGGCAAAACCAGCAGCCAGACCAGAAAAAGAGGGATCCAGAGCTGGAACGTGTGGCTACGTCGATCGGGAACGCTGACCACGGCTACAAACCGGATCATTGCAACGCCTCCATCTCGCGGATCGCGTCTTGCGCCCCGATTTCGCCACGCCTCAAACGTTCCAGCACTTCGGCCCGGGACGGAACAGGGTCAATCTCGACGAATTCCAGCATCTGGGCGACACGATTCAGGCGCGACTTGATCGTGGGATAGCTGACGCCGAAGACCTTTTCCATCTCCTTGATCGAGCCATGAGTACGGACAAAGGCGGCAATGAAGACTTGGTCTTCTAGACTGAGCCTCGCGAGTTGCGGCAACTCGAAGCTGCCTTCAATGAAAATGTCTTGGTTCGCCAGTCGGATACGCTCCACCACCACCGGCTGACCTTTCGTCAATTGAGTCAGTTCCTGCCAGTCTAGCGACGTCTTCGTTTCCGAGGTCAAGTTTGTACTCTCGCTTCTGCAAGCTTTGTAATTTAACTATATCAATCTGTCAAGTAGTTTTATTAATTTTTCCTCTTATATTTATTGTGTTTATTAATAATGCTCGCTTAATTCTAGCTTATCATTCCAGCCCCTCGGGCGACTGGCGCGCAGCTTCTGAAGTTCTGCCCAGACGTAGATGTACGACTGTGATAATGACAGTCGGATCGCCAAGATCATCTCGGACAGAGCACCCCTAGCTAGGGGCCTGCAATGGGTGCTGCAAGAGACGTCGAGAACGGAGAATCTTCTTTCGAGTCAACCAGTTTCCGACTGAACCGCTGGATCCTCCGCCAGCATCCAATGATTGACTTCCATAGGTTTCACTCCTAGTCTGGAAGTGGTTCTTTGAATGGCCAATCCCACCACTGGGGGCGTCACGGCTTCGACGGAGATGCTTGCGGCCAGGAGGCATGCCGGGGTGCATACACCCGTAATCGCGTGCAAAATGATAATTGCCAATCAACCAATGGCATACGCAGCCTAATTCATTAGGCAGCCGCTTTCCACAGCTTGGCCCTTGGGCTGTGAGCGAGCGTCACACAGAGGGCTGGTCTTCGTCGCTACGTCTGGGCGGGGAGGACGAGACCTTCAGGCTAGCGGCCGGCGTTTCTTGTCCGTTCTGAGCGAAGGTCGCGAACGTCTTGAGGTAATGCTCAAGGCATGAACGTGAATAAGCATGTAGTCTCCTGACCAGTAACATTTTCGGACGCGGGTTCGACTCCCGCCGCCTCCACCACACTTAAATTGTTTATTATCATCAACATACAAAAATGATGCTCCTCCGTGTACGATAGGTGTACGATAGATCCGTCTATGCTAACGCTCTACCGACGCCATCGCAGGGCCTGTTCGAAGTCTTCTGACCGCTTTTACAAGCGTTGCACCTGCCCCATGTGGATCGAAGGAACGGCGAATGGAACCTACATTCGCCGCAGCCTGAAAACCGGCAGTTGGGAACGTGCGACCGACCTCGGTCGTGTCATCGAAGACGCGGAAGATCCGGCTGCGACTCCCGAGCGAAAAGCGGAACCGGTTACAATCGCTCAGGCTGTGACCGAATACCTTGCCGACGCCAAGGCACGCGAACTGAGCGCAGCGACGATCTATAAGCTGGACATCTTCTTCCGCAAGCAATTCCTGGGATGGTGCCAGGCCGAGGGATACAAGCTGCTGCGCGAGATCGATCTTCGCGCGGTACAAGCCTTTCGCGCGTCCTGGAAGGACGGGGCAATGTCCAAGAAGAAAAAACAGGAGCGTTTAACTGGCCTGTTCTGGTTCTGCATCCGGGCCGACTGGATCACGACCAATCCCACGAACAAGTTGGGCCGTATCTCCGTCACCCAGGCTCCGACGGACTACTTCACGCGGGAAGAATATGAGAAGTTGCTCGATGCGACCTACCTCTATCGGGAGAATCGCGGGGAGACCGGCACGGCAAACGCCACGCGCATTCGCACCCTGATCAAGCTGATGCGATGGAGCGGATTGCGCATTCGCGATGCGCTCACGCTCGAGCGAACCCGTCTCATTAACGACAACCTGCTGCTCTACCAAGCGAAAACAGGAACGCCGGTCTACGTGCCCCTTCCGCCTCAAGTGGCGGAAGAATTACGAGCGGTTCCGGCAGGAGCCAAGCCCAATCCGCGCTTTTTCTTTTGGAGCGGAAACGGTCTGCCGAAGACCGCGGTGGCCGACTGGCAGCGGAGTTTTCGCCGCCTCTTCCGGCTGGCCAAACTGGAGAAGGGCGATGGATCGGCGAAGCGCTGCTTTCCCCACATGATGCGGGACACCTTTGCCGTCGAGATGTTGCTGGCCGGAGTTCCGATCGATCAGGTATCGATGTTGCTCGGCCATTCCAGCGTGAAAATCACCGAGAAGCACTATTCTCCCTGGGTCAAAGCGCGGCAAGAGCAGTTGGCGGCGAGTGTAAGAAACGCCTGGGCCACGCTAGAAGCGATTCCCCCTAAGAAAGCCAAAGAGACGCCGGGGAAATTGCTGTCGTTTGGCGGCTAGTCAAGCCTGATGGCGGCGGTGATGCACGCGGACTAAAATGCTCTGAGGAATGCGCAGATTTTGGTACCTGCGTTTTCGAGCAGTCTCACTGCTTCCCCACCTGAGCACCCCGTCTTCTCCGTCGAATAGCCTTCGCACCGTTTTTTCGCTGATTCCCCAAAGAGTGGCCACTTCAGTAACGGAGTAGTGCGGTTCGAGAGCCACGGAGTGCAGTCCCTCGCTTTGTACGGCCTTCTTTTCGGTCGGTAAGGGGCACATGGTTCCATCCCATCCCCGCTCGGCGGGCGATAGATAAGGCGATAGATAAGAAGATTCTCATTTGGCCGATTTGTCCAATGAGAATCCGGAACTGCGTTATGAGTTCCGCGCATAAACCAGTCTTCCATCCGACTTCCCTGCCCGCCCTCGCGTGAGTCAAAACCGGCAGTAGGTTCGCGCGGCAACGGCCTCTTTAGTGGGATTTGGAGGCGCGTGTCCAACACTGGTGGCTCAAGGATGTGCCCTGGCACACCGGCGCACCTCTCTGTCCTCTTCTTCTCCGCCGCCTCTCACCCAACTTCCCGCATACGCCAGTGCTCATGTCTGGCGCCACTCCGACCATCCCGTCGGCATTCCCACCACGCCTCACTGCTTTCCCATGGTCCTGTTCAGATCCACGCTGCCGTTCAAATCCCATAGCGCACCGCGTCCGTCGCAAACGCCAGCGGCTTCCTCCTAGTCTCATCGAAGACGCCTCGGGTCGAGATCCCTGCCCCGCCCCAAGAGTCTGTGTCGAGTATCCAGGTTTTTCATTCGTGTTGGTCCGGCTTTTAAGGTAGAAGGAAGATTGGTACGTACGATCAGGCAGGAGGCGCCATCTTTTGTTTATGATTCGTTCAAGATGAGGAACCGGACGCATGAATAAAGCGGATAATCAGGACACGGCAGACCGCCTCATCGGAGTTGTCGCGAACTCCCTGGACACTGAGGCGAAAACGCAAGATCTCGCGCGCCAAGCGTACCAAAGCCGCACGCAGTTCCACAGGTTGTTCCGAAGAGTGGTCGAGGAAACTCCCGGGGCTATGCGACGACGCCTATTGTTGGAAAGAGCAGCCTATCAATTGGCGCATACCTCAATGTCGGTCACCGACGTCGCCCTTAACGCCAACTACGGTTCGTTGGAGGCGTTCACTCGCGCTTTCCGAAAGGCTTTTCGGATTTCTCCCAGCATCTACCGGCGCATGCGTGATCCGCACTTTCATTTGCCGGCGTCCAACAAAATTCACTTTGTTGCCCCTGGTTCGTCAACCAAAGGAGGGAAAGACATGGATTTATTCGATCGTTTTGCAGGCAACGACTCCTGGCACACCCGGCGTTTGCTGGAATATGCGGGCACTTTGACAGAGGAACAATTGGATCGGCCGCTGCCCACGGTCGTAGAGCTGCTGCCTTGGCGAGAGTCGAATAAGACTCTAAGGCAGCTGTTAGAAAACATTATCTTCACTAAGGAAGTCTGGACCGCCGCGCTGTCCGGATCCGATATGGATATGAACGGCCCTCCCAAATCGCAGCGCTCTCCGCAAGCGCTGCTGCAAAGGCTCGAAAAGACGGATGCTGAACTGCATCGTATTCTCGGTGACATCCGAAACCGCTCCGGCTGGGATGATACGTTCGTCGACGCTCTGTGCGAACCGGCGGAGACCTTCACGTACGGCGGCGTCTTCGCCCATGTCATGACATTCAACGCGCATCGCCGATTGATGGCCTTGGACGCTCTACGCCAACTCGGCGTCCAAACCGAAGGTTTCGGCGATCCCATGGAGTATGAGGAAAGTGTGGCGCCCTGGAATCAGCGGGTAGCTCTCAAAATGCCATGAGAGAACACACCCGCTGATTCCAAAGTCCCGGCGAAGTGGCGGGCCTTCTGGCTCAATCTCGGCAGCAAGGCTCGGGTAAACGAACTCTTCAGAGAGTGGAGGCCCGTGCACGCGAAGATCGGTTCCGAGCCCGAGGACCAACCTGTGGAAGCTCCGCGAGTTTGTGGTCGCCGATCTTGATGAGGAGCGACGATGAGAACGGAATTGCTGCGATTCAACGGCGCTGTCGAGCGGGATCCCACCATTGATGCGTGGATGAAAGAGCATGCAGGTGAATTGGGAACCATCGCGCATCAGTGGTTTGAGGTGATGCGAAAATGCGGGGACGAAGTCCGGGAACTTTTGCATGATGGCTGCCCGGTGGCATGTTTGGGAGATGCGCCCTTCGGCTACGTCAATGTATTCACTTCGCACGTAAACGTGGGGTTCTTTCAGGGCGCAGCGCTGCCGGATCCGGCCCGCTTGTTGCAAGGCACCGGCAAGTTCATGCGCCATGTGAAGTTGAGACCAGGAACGGCCACGAACGCCGCAGCACTAAGCAGGCTCATCGATTCGGCGTACTCGGATATAAAGGCGCGCGTCGAACACGGCTAGCTCAGAGAAACGCCTTAGTACGAAGCACCTTGATGGATTTTCCCACCTTCTCCTGGGCGACCCGTAGATCGTAGAGTTATCTGTAGTTGGCAAGAGTTTTCTTTGTTGACACGCAGCGCAGCACGTCGTTTACATGAAAACGACGTGCCAACGTTCCCAGTTTGCCGTAGAGCCGTACCGCAGGTGAAACCTCAACTTCTGTTTGCCGACCAGTAATCCACAAATGGTTGGAGCCACCAGCAGCTAGCAAATCGCGACCACGCACAAATAGTATTGTCGAATTTGGAGGTCTCTTGCGACCTTAAAGCCGACGGCGAGCCTGGCTCCACGGCTGGTATGTTGCGATCGATATCTAGATGAATATGAATGGCTTAACGTGCTGTGCAAGAATGTCTTCCATCCTGCATCTTTCTAACCTCCTCGCCCGTATATACCGGTAGCATGAACGCCATAGCTTATTGCTTCCTGAATGCGATGGAATCCGAAGCCAGCGCAATTGCTCGCGGTCTCCGCCGGCGCGATCCGGAATTGCTTGACCGTCTCATCGAGCAATACCAGCACCGGCTGCTTCGGTATCTGGTTTATCTAGCGGGCAATCGTGACCTGGCGGAGGACCTCTTCCAGGAAACCTGGATTCGCGTCATGGAACGCGGCCATCAGTTCGACGGCCGGCACGAATTCAGCACGTGGCTCTACGCGGTAGCGAGGAATCTGACCATCGATTACTTGCGGAAGAAAAGACCGGTCAGCCTGGATGGATTGATGGAGGACGAAGATCATGTGCCGCTCGAACCGGCCGATACGCGTCCCACGGCATGGGAACTGGTGCAGCAGCACGAGCAAGCCGAACGAATCAGTGCGGCATTGGTCGGGATTCCGGCGGAGTACCGTGAGGCAATCGTGTTGCGATTCCAGGATGGATTGGCTTTGGAGGATATTGCCGCGGTGACCGGGGCGCCGCTGGGCACTGTGAAATCGCGATTGTATCGCGGGCTAAACCTGCTGATGGGGCGGTTGGAGGGAACACAGGCATGACGCGGAGTGTACATGAACGGGCACGGGAACTAATCGCGCTGGCTGGGGCTAACGATAAAGATCTCTCCGACGGGCAGCCGGCTTGGCTGCGAGCCCATCTCCAAGAGTGCTTAGCCTGCCGTGATTATGGAGAAGCGGCTGGCCGGGTGGTTCGCGCGTTGCGTTCCCAGCCCTTGGCCGCTGACTCCGCCCTAGTGCGAGCGACGCAGATGCGGGTGCGCTCGCGGGCTCTTGAACTGCAGCGCCAGCAAGAGCGGCTGTGGGTGATTTGCGTTTGCTGTGGCACTGTAACGCTGGGTACTGCCTTCACGACCGCAGTGCTGTGGCGCGGGTTTGCCTGGATAGGCCAGCAGGTGAGCCTTCCCGCCTCAGTTTGGCAGATCGGCCTGGTGGTGCTCGGTTTGATGCCGGCAATTGTGGCGGGAATCCTCTTGCTGGCTCGGGGAACTTATCTGGCCGATCACAACGGGCCCCTCGAGGATTGAATTAACCGGGGGTGGTCGAGCGGGCTGCGAACGCAACACCAATGTAGGGAATCAGGGGGTTTGATATGCCAGTCAAGCACGAAACTTCGACTCGCTTTATGGATGAAATCCGCATTATTTCGCCATGGGCTTACTTCTTTGTAGTCCTCGGCTTCTTAGCGGCCATTGCGGCTGTGGTGCACGCCACTCTTTCCGGCAACCCTCCCTTTCCGTTGGCGGCAATGGTGCCGCTGGCAATCCTCGGAGGAACTGTCCTGGGGTCTTACATCCTGCTGATCGGGTATGTGAACCGTGACGCCGGCCGCCGCGGAATGAGCCGCCTGGGTTGGACGCTGCTCGCGATCTGCGTCCCTAACGCGCTTGGCATCGTGTTGTATTTCGTACTGAGGAAGCCACGTATCGCGACCTGTCCACAATGTGAGAACGCTGTGCAAACGGGATTCAACTTCTGTCCTCGCTGCAACTACAAACTGAGCCCGAGCTGTCCGCAGTGCCAGCGCGTGGTTGGAGTGAATGATGTCTATTGTCCTTACTGCGGGACGTCGTTGCGCAATCAGACGGGGGCGGCCACTGGGCTTCCAACAGAGCTTCCCGGTTAACGACCAATAAAATCGCAGGTCCCTGACTACCTTGAGGCTATGAAATGATTGGAACGAATTACGGACGAGTCGCCGCGCCTTCCGGCCAGGATTGCGGCGGCCTGTATCTGACCGGCGGACTGGCGTACACATTCGCCGATGTTTCGGTCCGCGGCAGACTTATTATAGATGGCGATGCCGCGGCGACTGCGCACAACATCCTGGCACACGAGACACTATTTCGGTTGGGTTTCGCAGCCGAACTCCTCGAGTCCGTATGCTTTATCGCCGTGACGTTGCTCTTCTATAGGCTGTTTAAGCCGGTAAACGGGAGCATTTCTTTGCTGGCGGCGTTTTTCAGCCTGGTGGGAAGCACGGATGGATAGCAGTGAGTGCCATGGCGATGCTCCTGATGCTCCTAATGATGGTCGACAATCTCCACGTTGAATGGCCCGGCGCTCGGTCAACCCACTCGAAGCAAATCCGCCATTGATCGTTAAATTGATGGCATTCGCTATTTGTTCCTCTTTAAGTGGATAAAGCTTTTAATTCTGCACGTCGCACGTTTAGCTAAGAACGAGCGCCGGGAGCATCAGGGGCAGGGTAATCATCGATGGTAGACGCAATCCCTTTTGCATTTTGACGGCGAGTGGAAAAGCTCAGCGGGCAAAAACAAAATCTGACAACCTGTCACTATTACAAAACGAGGGCCGCGTCGGGTCCGTTAACAGGCGATTCAGCGAGATTCCTGGGGCTGAAGGCGTGAACTACATTAAGGATAGCTTCGACTCCTCAAAACCCCAGCGTGTCGTCCGCCGACGGCCCATACGTCGCGGGCACCGGCTTATCGTTCAATCGCAGATACACGCCAAGCTGCGCGCGGTGGTGCACCATGTGATTCACAAACATCTCCCGGTAAGCCAGAAAACGTGTCCCTTCGAAAATGGACTTGCCCTGGAAGCTCAGCTTCCAGTTCTCTGTCCAGGCTTTATCCGGAGTGGCTTGCAGAGCTGCTCGGACCTTGCGCGCACCTTCATCAAACGCCTGCAGGAGCTGAGCAGAAGATTCGAACGGCAACGGCTTGATGCTGCCCTTGGAAAAGTCCAGTTCGGGCATAGTCAGAATCGTGAGCCCGAAGCTAGCCAGTTGCGCCACGTGCGGCGCCAGCTTGCCCAGCGGCATAGACTTCGCATGAGGCGCAAATTCTTTCTTGTCCGCAGGAACCCGCTCCAGAGTCGTGCGGGTCTTCTTGATTTCTTCATCCAGTTCAGTCAGCAGCAAATCACTAATAGGCATAATTTTTCCTCTTGCATTGGATCAAAAACGCGACTGCGAATTGAAGCGCACTTGGGGATTCGGCCAGGTTCTTGGGATTGGAGTGTCTGAACACGAATCTCCTTTTTGACTCCAAACAGCGCACCAAGTGTATACCCCTCTGGCGCGTTCGCACCACGTTGAAAGGATTTGGTAGTGGGCTGTTTCGAGGGCGTCTGCGGGGGGCAGAGGTGCGTCCTGCCGCTTGCATCGGAACGCGCACGGCTACGCTGAGCGGCAATCCTTGACCGCAATCACATCTCAACCAGCTACGTCGAGCGGCAGAACTTAAACCTGCGAATGGGCATCCGGCGATTCACGCGGTTAACGAATGCGTTCTCAAAGAAGTTTGAGAATCACTGCCACATGGTTGCGATCTACCACGCCTATTACAACTTCTGCCGCGTTCACCAAACGCTGAGGGTCACACCTGCAATGGAAGCCGGACTTGCGGACCATATTTGGAGTTTGCAGGAATTGGTGGGATTATTGGAACAGAAGGCGGCTGAGGCAGTGGCATGAGAATTGTGAAAGTGATAGCCATTATGTTTTTCGGCCCCGTGTTGGGCATCTTGGTTGGCTTTGTTGTGGGCATCATCGCAATGCCGACACGGACCGCTGACGCTGGACGTGCGCCCGGTGATGGGTTTCTTATTATGGGCTGCGTTGCACTCGGTTTACTCATTTCCATTCCCGTGTCGGCAGTTTTGGCAAGCAAGCGCTGGTCTCGTTCAGCTATATCCCAAGAATCAGATTGATTCAAAACAGCCCACTACCAAGGATTTTCATCTGGAGCGCTCCTAACAGTCCGAGATCCGCACCAGCACCGCCGAATTGTCCGATACTCCGTCACTTTTGCAACACCTCGCCTTCACCCACCCGCTCTAAGACCCATTCCCATGCGGACTTGACCACCACCTGATTATTATCCCGCCGGTACCGGCAGGAGCGCGATCCGACCCAGCATCGCCGCGAACCGACGCCTGCTCAAATGTCCTTCCGCCAGCAGTAGCCAGTCGTAACGCGCATGTTTGACCAGCCGCCCGCCTGTCTTCCCCAGCCGCTGCTGCAAGCTGGTCAGGGACCAGTTCTCAATCCCTTTCGGCAAACCCAGCCGCCGCCACAAATTGCCCAGGTTATAGGCCAGCAGGCTCAGCGCCAGCGGTACCTGGTTTCGAGCAAAAACGATGACAAGCGAGGCGGGTCATCTTTACGGCCTGCTTCCCCTCCTTGATCCATCGCTCCGCCGTCCCGCGCTTGTTGTAGAACCCCACCACTTACCGACTCGGTGTCTCCAGGTTGGTCACGATGAACCCCAGTCGCTGGAATAGCTCCTGGAACTCCACCTTCGCCACTACCCGTCGTGCGGTCTTCCAACTGGCGGCCTGATAAAGAAAGCCCTTGTACCACACGATGGGCTTGTGACCGGGCCGCCCCACCGGGCGCGTCAGCAATTCCTCTATGTCGCGCAGCAGGCTGTCGTTGGCCGGAAGTCGAATCGCGTATTTCACTCCCCGTTCTTCCAGTGCTTTTAAGTCTTGCTGTGGCGGTACTTTCGGTCTTTGTCATCTTGCACAACGGCCTCTTTCGGAACGATTTGGAGGCTGGGACTCCATCCGCGCCTAACCCCTCGCGGCGCTCCTGCCGATGGTTTTCAAGGAAGGGTACCCATTCGCTCGATCGGCCTGGCTATGCAAACACTCCTTGAAAACCGCTACTTGCTCGCCGCCGTAATCCTTGCCGAGGAGCTCAGTTTCACGAGAGCAGCTAAGCGCCTCAAGTTGTCGCAGTCAGGACTGAGCCGGCGCGTGAATGAGCTGGAGAGTCGATGTGGTTTTAGGCTCTTCACGCGCAATCAAGCGGGCGTCGCCATCACAGATGCGGGCCGAGCGTTCGTCGAGGAAGCCAAGCTCTCAGTGCTCCACGGTGAAAGGGCAATTCTGTTCGGTAGGGCGGCCAGTGATGGAGTTAAATCGAAACTGACGATCGGGCACTCACCGTTCGTGGAGGAGGTGTTGATCTCTACACTGCTTGCCATTCGCCTTCCTCTGCATCCGGACTTGGACCGCCATATGCAAAGCGATTTTGCCCCGGAGCTCGTTCACGGTTTGCTGGCATCGAGTCTCGACCTTGCCCTGATTGCAAACCCGGCGGCTGACCGCAAGTTGACGATGGCAAAGATCGCGGAGGCTCCCTTCTACATCGCCATTCGAGATGATCATCGACTAGCGTCCAAAAAGACCCTTACGCTAGAAGACTTGCGCGACTGCACATGGATTGTTTTTGATCGTAAGGTCCACCCGATACTGCACGACATGATTGTGCGGCGCGCGAAAGAAGAAGGTGTCACCTATAAGAACAATCAGAATGTGCTGTCAGCCGAGGTAGCATTTCAACTGGTCGCGGAAAATGTTGGCATCGCATTTCTGCCCATGGCAAGCGCGCTGCGAACGAATCGGCCCGGGGTTACAGTACGTCCGCTCGTCGATAAGGAGCTTCGCGTCGAGCTCTTTATCGTGTCCCGAGCCGACGATCGATCCAAACTTGCGAGCGAATTCGTGCGGGCTTTCAGGAAATGCATCGAGCCGATCGTCGCCCCTCCCCAAATGATGCTGCCGTTAGACGACACGCCCGTCGGTCCCTCCGAGGCGATGACTGCAAAGCATATGCCGAGGAGTGACAGTGGAGCCGGGGCCAATCCTGATTCTCGACGAGTCCGGGTTCGAAAGACTAAATCTCGATGAATTGACTTATTCTGAGTTGGAGATCTCTTGACAGAGGTTGATGATGGTGACGAGTGTGAGAACAACAGCAGTCGTTAGCAGTTTTGTTGGACTGGTTGTGTCAGGGATACTCCTAGTTGTTCTTTGGAATGTTGGAATCAGTACTCGTGCGCGGCTTGTCTTATGGCCATCTTCTGTAATGCTGACCCCGGGCTGGTGCTCCACAGTTCCGGGAATCGTGACAACCATAACTTCAATCGCGATCAATTGCCTTCTGTACGCAGCGTTGGCTCTAGGGTTGCGGGCCTGCTTCCGCTTGGTCGTCCAGCCCAATCTGCCAGTGTGATTGCACGACCACGCTGCGCCGCACAAACCGACAGCGTGCAAGAAGTAGGAGACGCCATGTCTGTGAAGGAAGATTTCGCTTCACCAGTGGGGAGGTACCGCAGGAGCCCGGAGTTCCTTTTTGTCCAGTTGACTTGACCGATCCTAATCAGACAGGCTTAACTGGCGACATTCTACTTCATGCTGCAGGTTTGTTGCTGCAAAATCTCCAACGTTAGCTAGTAGACAATCTACTGCTCCAGTGGTAGATTACCTTCCACTATGGCGAAGCAATCACCAGGGGACCGAATCGAACTTGTTTTTGGCTCGCTTGACATGCTGATTCTTCGCACCTTGCGTTGGGGCGCAACGCACGGACACGGCATTGCGAAGTCCATTGAGCGCATGTCGGACGAAACCCTCAGGGTGGAACATGGGTCGCTCTATCCTGCCCTGCAGCGCCTGCAGCAGGAAGGATGGATTACAGCCGAGTGGGGAGTTTCCAAGAACAACCAGCGTGCAAAATACTACCGCCTTACCGCGCTCGGACGACGGCGGCTGGTCGCTGAAACATCCCGTTGGGAGCGCTTTGTAAAAGCAGTCACCGGCGTTCTCCGGCCGGCAGAGTCCGAGGAAGGCCCATGAGCTGGAGACGAGATCTTGCCAAGTTTGTTGCCCTCTTTCGCCATCCGAAAACGATGGACGAGCTTGAGGAAGAGATTCACGCTCATCTTCAAATGGAGGAGCAGGAGAACCTCGAATCCGGGATGTCACCGGAGGAAGCCCGGTATGCGGCTATGCGACGGTTCGGCAACGTGGCTTTGGCACAACAGAGGAGTCGGGAGATGTGGGTGTGGAATGGAGCGGAGGCCCTGTGGCAGGACATCCGCTTCGGACTGCGCCAACTTATGCGCAGCCCAGGCTTCACCGCGGTTGCGGTGCTGACGCTTGCGCTGGGCATCGGCGCGAATACCGCGATCTTCCAATTGCTCGATGCGGTCCGCCTGAGGAGCCTGCCGGTAACGAATCCGGGAGAGCTCACACTGGTACACCTCGCGGACCTGCCAGGTAAAAGAGGCAGCCAGGACACAGTCTATCCGGCATTAAACAATCCTCTGTGGGAATACATTCGAGACCATCAGACAGCTTTTTCACAAGTGTTGGCATGGAGCCCCACCAACCTGGGAATTACTGAAGGCGACCACGAGCGGCTGGCGCAAGCCTTGTGGGTGAGTGGAGACTTCTTCAACGTGCTCGGGGTGCGGCCCGCGGTGGGGAGGTTGTTCAGTTCCGCCGATGACCAGCCAGGGTGCGGAGCCTCGGGTGTCGTCGTGAGCTACGCATTCTGGCGAGACCAACTCGGGGGTGATCCTCACGCGATCGGCCGGACGCTGACGATTGGCCGACATCCGGTCCCGATTGTCGGAGTGACACGCGCTGGTTTTACCGGTCCGGAGATCGGGCACTCTTTTGATGTGGCGGTGCCGATCTGTTCGCAGGCTGCGTATTGGACCGAAGGCAACTGGCTGGAGTCAAGCACCGACTGGTGGCTGACGGTGATGGGACGTTTGAAACCAGGCGATTCGTTATCCACAGTGAATGCGGGTCTCAAATCTCTTTCACCCGCTGCCTTTGAAGCAAGTCTTCGCAAAGACTATCCCACTGAGAACGTCCGGGACTACCTCCATTTCGAACTGGTGGCGGATTCCGCTCCGGGTGGTGTCTCGTGGCTGCGTGACAAGTACGAGACTCCCCTATGGATGCTGCTGGGACTTGCGGGCGTGGTGTTGTTGATCGCCTGCGCGAACCTTGCCAACCTGATGCTCGCGCGCGGTAGCGCCCGCGTGCAGGAGCTTGCTGTGCGTCTGTCGCTGGGGGCAACGCAGCGCCGCCTGATCGGACAGCTTTTATGGGAGAGCATCCCGCTAATCCTGCTGGGAGCGGCGTCGGGCCTGGTGCTCGCGCGGGTCCTGGGCGAATGCCTTGTAAGTTTGCTGAGCACGCAGGGTGACTCGTTGTTTGTAGACCTTCATCCCGACTGGCGTGTGTTGGGATTTACGTCCATGCTGGCGACAGTGACGGCGTTGCTTTTTGGATTGGTCCCGGCCTTTCGGGCGTCGAGCCTTGCCCCGAGTGAAGCGATGAAAGCCGGCTCAGCGCGAACCGGCGGGATGCAAGAAAGCAGCCGACTGCGGCGGGCGCTGGTCATTGCTCAAGTTGCCTTGTCTCTGGTTCTGATGACCGGCGCGGTACTTTTTGCAAGAACGCTCGGCAACCTGCTCACCGTTGACGCCGGTTTCCGCGAAGACAGCATTCTGATTGCGCAGTTCGACCTGTCTCGGCTGCGCCTTCCTGTCACACGCCGCATTGCAGCGAAGCAGGAGATCCTCGATCAGCTTCGCGGCATCCCGGGCGCAGAGGGTGCAGCGGAAGTAAGAATCATTCCGCTGAGCGGCGGAAGCATCGAGAACCGGGTCTGGGCAGAGGGCGAAGATCGGCAATCCGGACTGGACCCGAATTTCAACTGGGTCGGCGAGGGCTATTTCAAAACCCTCGGCATTCCGCTATTGGCGGGCCGAGACTTTGACAAGAAGGACGTCACCACATCCCCGAAGGTTGCAATCGTTAACGAGGAGTTCGCTCGACGGTTTGGGAAGGGCGCGAATCCCGTGGGACTACGGATTCGCCGCGAGGCCACGCCGCACGAACCGGAAACGGGTTTCGAAATTGTGGGTATGGTGAAAACCTCCAAGTACACGGAGCTCCGCGAGAGATTCAGGCCCATTGTTTATCTTTCGGCCACGCAGGATCAGAGTCCCGATCCTTTTGAACAGGTGATGATTCATTCCACGCTGCCCTTGCCGATGCTGACGTCAAGGATCAAGCAGGCGGCTGCCGAAAAAAGCCGGGACATCAGTGTGGACTTCAGAGTTTTCAAAACACAGATTCAGGAATCCCTCCTGCCCGAAAAACTGATGGCCGCGCTTTCAGGCTTCTTCGGGATTCTGGCTGGCCTGCTGACGGCCGTAGGGCTTTATGGCGTGATCTCGTTTCTTGTCGCGCGACGGACTCACGAAATTGGGATTCGTATGGCACTGGGTGCGGGTAAGAGACAAGTCCTTGGATCGATCCTTCGAGAGACTTTGATGCTTACTGCACTCGGGATCGGGGTGGGCTTGCCCATCACGTTCATCGTCGCGCGGCTTATTGCAAGCATGCTCTTCGGAGTAAAGCCCGATGATCCCGCGGCGCTTGCGCTTGCTGCATTTGCCCTTTGCGGGGTGAGCCTTGCCGCGGCCTATATCCCCGCGCGCCGAGCGGCAAAGGTGGATCCACTCGTGGCGTTGCGGTACGACTGAGGCCCCTCACGCTCGGCCATGCAAACCACGTACTTCTATTCACAAACCTCCATCCCCACCAAACACGGAGCTGGGGGAAACTACCATCTCCCCGTTGTCGCTGTCTGTCCCTCTTGTTCGCGAGACACGCCCAAAGCGTTTGTTATGCCTACGTGACTTCGCCCGCTACGCCGTCGCCCTTTTGACCCGAGCGTAATCTGTGCAAACATGGGATGCAAACTCTTCGGAGAGCTGCCTGTGCAAATTCCGCACAAGTTCGTCTAGTGTGCTAGCAGTGAGTGGGACAGAAGGATTAAACACCCAGTTGCATTCAGAGCAGCCCCACCCCACAACGCCTTGTCCTTCGACCCATACCAGTTTGCGGGAGGAACTTTCTTGGCTCTTATGATGCATACAGCCCTCACAAGTGGACATGAGAATAGTACCGCCCACGACCAGCAGGGCGCGGAATTAGTTCGTCTGGTCGGGATTACTACTTGGACACCCGAACTAAGCAACCTGCTTTCTGACCTTCGCCCATCTCGACGCCGAGTCGCTGCCATTTTGCGGCGTGCCGCTGCCGACATTGTTCACTTCGACTGGCTGTACTTCGGATTCGCCATTCCGCCGAATGTGACCGCCGAGTCACCTTATGTTAGTCGCGATGACTTGTACCTGAAATTGTCGATGGGTAGCTACATCGTCCGCTGTCGCGATGACAATAGGTGTGCCTATAGGCAGAGCGTTAACAGTGTCGATACGGAAGCGGCGAATCACGGGATCGCTATCAGCCTTAACGCTCTGACCGCCGTCAGGTATGCTGCTCAAATCCATGGAGGTGTCGAGTGAAAGCTCACCCGACACGGTCATGTCCAATCGCGCATCGACGTTCATCCCAATGTCAAGGTATTGGAATTGCGTTTTCCCACTATCTTGGCTTGCCGCAATCGGCACTCGCGAGCCTACCTTCAAAGATCCCTTTGTGGAATTCCCACGGTCTTCACACATAATCGTGTACGTACGCGCGTCGAGCTTCTTCCCACCCTCTGTTTCCGTGATCGTGTATTCCAGCCGGTATGTACCTCGTGCGGGCTCGCGGTGATCCATTTGCTGGCCCGACGGGGCTGCCTGAGTGGCGGTCGCTTTGTTATCCTGTGCAAAACTAAAAACCGTTATTAGTAAGATCATCACGATCCCGAACACTAGTGACTGTTTCACGGTTCCTCCTTGAGTTATCGTTCTGTGTTACTGACGCCGTTGTTCGGTGCTTCCCAGGCCGACCCTTCGTCCAGCTTTTCAGTGGTCGATAATGGGTGTAGCAGCGACGTAACCAGAGCTGAGTTGCCATGGATTGCTATGGCCGCCAAGGCTCGCTCCTGGGCATTGAGGGGTGCTGGGGTTGGGAACTCAGCCGAATTTCGGCCTGAATGGAGCACGGCTAATCGACTCTTGCTACGACGGAAGCTCGAAGCGCGGCTTGGTCTGAACTGTGAAGGCGTTAACGACGTGCTTGGCTGATTGTGTTTTGTCAAACTAATAGCCGTCAGTTCATTAAGACGATGTTGCCAAACAACATTCGCGTGGCGCTGGCCGAGATACAGACCAATGAACAGAGAAGCCGCCGCCGTAATGGCAGAAAGAGCGACTAGGGCGGCGGTTCGCACGACCCGCTTCCGTCGCCATGGCGTCGGTGATGCCCCCGCTTCGAGCTGCAACCGGTTGACCATACGTCTCTCGAATCCGGCTAGCGGTTCCCGAGAGTGGTGGGCTAAGGCCCGGTCGAGCAGCCCTTCAGCCTGTGCCATTCGTTCCAGATCGTGTTGGTCAGACATGGTGTTTCTCCAAGATGTGCGCGAGTTTTTCGCGAAGGAGCCTGCGCGCTCGGAACACACGCGTACGCACTGTGCCCTCAGCCACGCCTAGCAACTCTCCTACCCTAGCCGCCGAAAGCTCCTCAATGGTTGAGAGTGTGATCGCGTCCCGCAAGTCTTCGGGGAGTTCCCGAATTGCATTGTCAACAAAGCGCATTATTTCGCGATCTGAGATGCTTTGCTCCAGATCAATTCGCGATTCCTTCAATTCAGCTTCAACGACCGCCGCCAATCCATCATTTGTGGAACTATCAAGAGATATTTCCTGGTGGCGGCGTCGCGAATCAACTGCCACGCGCCAAGCAATGCAGGCAACATAAGCGACAGGATCACGAATGCCGCGCAAACCGCCGTCCTTACGCAGGAGCCTCACGAGTACTTCCTGAGCCGCGTCTTCAGCATCGTGTGGATTCCGCAGCACTGAAAATGCAATGCGATAAACCAACCGACCGTATGCTCGGACCAGTCCCTCAGGGCCGTCTCCCGTCGGTCCGAGCCCTGCAATGGTATCGCTTGCCAAGATGTTTGCCACCTTGCTCCACGAAACTGCAAGACTAGTATCGGCGCTTCCCAGATCTCAAAATAGCCTCTCAAACATAAAGACTGTCCTTCCGATCAATTCGTTCTCGGGTTTAGGGTGGAAACTGTGGATTTTCTTCCTTTTCCGGAAAGAGGGCATCTGTAAAGCCGGCGTCCGATTGCAGGATCATGTGGATTTTCAACCGTCGCAGGATCTCCTTGCCATAAGGCGTGTCCTCGAGTTGAGCGCGCGTCATCGACACTGAGATCAGACTATTAGGCGGTCCGAGATAGAGAAGCCCATCGGCGCCGCGTTTTAAGTTTGGTTTGGTGGATGGATATCCGCCCTCCATGAGCGACCGGGCGGGCAGTTCCCCGATCCAGCCACTGGCGGGGACAATCACGGGCACGGGCCAGGCATCAAACCGACGGTCCAGATCGTTGTAGCTGCCAGGAGTATTGGTGCCAAACATGATCAAGTAAGTTCTCGCGCCGGCCCGCCGCAACTTTGACTCAATGGAAGGGCCGGGCGGGCCACTTTGAGAATTACGCAAGAAATGCATTCCGCCCATGATAAGCAACGCGCGATGGTGCTTGCCCAGCGCTTCCTCTTGTACCACCTGGGCATATCACTCTTCGCGACGGCTCAAATACGGGATGACATCATGAATGTCTTTGACTTTTTCACAGTCAATGGAGGGGTCCCCGCACAGGATGCGCATCTGGTGTTTGCCGCGCCGCTTCATGTTGGTTTCGCGAACAGCCTGGTAGAGACTTGGGGCGACAGGGGACGGAGGGCCAATCACGCCCACCGTATTGCGCCACGCCTTCTGGACCTGCTCCAATGGAATATCCTCGCCGCTCACATACAGATCGACCGATCCGTGGTATAGCGAGTTGCCCATTTCCAATACAATGTCGTCAACCCGGTCGGCAAATTCAGGAGTGGCCACCAAGGAACGGGACCAGTCGTATTCCTGTTTGTTTGAGTGGATCTCGCCGATCATAACGATATTGTGGGTTTCGAAAGCGCGCAGCACAGCAGTGGTAGCGTTTTCCGGCTTAGGGTTGTCTTGAGCGCCGACGATCGCGCTGTGAATGAGAGAGACGGTGGCAAACAGCAGGAAGTAGCGGAACTTTTTCATTCACAATTCTGTTTCGCTCTGACCTTGGCCCACCTTGCGCGCTGCGCAATCTTGCGATGAGCCGCTGCCGACATTCACTTCGACTGGCTTGGCTTCTGACCTCGCCATTCCGCCGAATCTGCCACCATCCGGCAAGCCGACCCCCTCAAAGGAGCGGCGTCTCCCATACTTTTCGAGTAACGGCGATGAACAACAAGCTGGTCACCATTACTCCGAACCCACAGGTACTCTGTCGATAGCTTAATCTGGGCAATACCATCCTCAACTCCGCTCCGTTCCTCGGGCGCACCAAAGCGAGCCTTGAGTTTCGTCAGAGCGACGTCACACATTTGTGCTGAAAAGACACTGGCCACACGCTCGATCGGGCACTTTGCCGGTTCGGCCTGACAACTCTCGAGTAGCGAAATCTGCATTATGGTTCCGTTGAAGAGGACATTCCGCACGACATCCTGGTCACGGCAGATCCGGAGTCTTTGGGGAGTTGGAGCGGCGAGCCCTGTCTTGGGACAAGCGGGCAGGGCGGGCCAAGGCTTGCCGAGAGTGATGGGCCCCAGGGTTAATTGCCCGTGGGACAGGAGAGGAAAGAACAATAGTAGGAACGCGACATATTTACACATTGCTTTACGATTTTGCTCGCCTCAGTCTAGGACTCTTTCTTCGCTTCGCCCACCGTGCCTTTTGTGCGAGGCTAATCTTCTTGCGGGCGGCCGCCGACAGCTTGCGCGTGCCCTTCGATTTCGGCGACCCACTGTATGCACCCACAAAAGCCGTGAGCGCCGCATTCAGTGCAGATAACTGTTTTTCTACGCGGGCTCGTTCGTCCTTCAACTGCTTCACAAATCCCGATAGGTTCGCCATTGAGTGCTCCTCGCGTCGGATTGTACCAAAGTGGCGAACCCTGGCGCGGGTTGAAGATCAGTCACTCGACAGCTTGTATAGTCAGACTGCAGGCGTGCCGTTGTGCAGCTACAGCGCGCCGAACGAGCAGACGTCGAATTCGTCAGGGAGCTATAATCTTTGGCCCAGAGGGAACATGGCTGCGAAAGTGAATTGGAAAGGGTTGGAAGAGATTGGCGAGACGCGCGTTCTTGATGCTCTTCGTCTCGCGCTGAATGGAACCAACATAGTGGACATCTGACGCAAAACGGGGATTCCACCTTCGTCGCTGAGTTCAATCAAGTGCCACGGACCTTTCGCACACAAGAAGAAAGGACAATCCGACCCACAACAGTTTAACTAACTGCTTTTTTTCCGTCGCAAAGGGGAGACTTCTCGATCGGTATCCTGAATAGAGGACAAAATGAGCCGCAATGTCATCTCAACAGTAGCTTGCGTATCAGCTTTCCTGGTCACGCTTTTGCTGCCTATTTCTGGAAATGCCGCCCCTGGCGAACAGGCATCCTTCGACTGTCGCAAGGCTGCTTCAGTCTCCGAGAGAACCATCTGTGCAAATACAACACTATCGAAACTCGACTTCCAGCTCGGCCGAACGTGGGAGGCATTGCTTGCTGCGTTTATCGATTCAGCGCAAAGGACTCAGATGAAGCAGGACCAGAGGACGTGGATCGTACTCCGGGAAAAGTGCGGCGGGGACACCGATTGCATCGGGAAACTCTACCGAGATCGACTCTCCACTCTGAACGGTGCTGACGAGGCACATCGATTCTCGGGCGTGTATGACGTGAAGGACATCGGGCTATTTGCACTCTACCCAATCGGAAATCGTTACCTCGTCCACGTTCAGACTGCAGATCCGCGTGAAGGAAGATGGGAGTGTGACCTGACTGGGGAAGCCGAGTCTTCCGGTGACGATTTGGAAATCAAGGTCGAGGGGTTGGTCTTTCCGGTACATCTGCGAGACTCCGAAACACTGGTTGTGAGCGACGCTGATAGCGTATCAGCGGTGGGCAGACAGTTTTGTGGGCTCAATGGCACCTTCGCATTCAGCTATCTTCGGGTTCGGGTCAAACCCTGATTGCAAAACAAGACCGCGACTGTTCGGAATACCGGTTGCCGGTACTAGTGCGGGTGAACAAGCAGGGAAAGCGCTACCGGCAGCGACCTCAGACATTCTTTCATACTTACTTTTGTCAGGTTCCGTGATTCATTTCCTTGACAGGACGGCGGGGAGGCCCTCACAAATCATCGTGAGACCGTAATCAGGAACGCGCGACTTTACGTCATGGCCTGAGGAAAAGATCGACGTCATGTCCTTCATTAGAATAGGCATGGGAGTGCTCGTCCTTCTGCTGGTCCTCCTAGGTTTCGCGGTCGTATGTATTCTGGCGTTGGTACAGCAGGTGCAGCCGCAGCGCTGGCTCTTTCTGTTCTCGCGGCAGTACTTGGGATTGATGCTTTTGGTTGTTTTTTTCGCGGTGTACTTCCTTTTGGGAGGTAAGGGGGGGGATCGTACTATGCCCAGAGTTGGCCGCGCTTTGCGGTGCTGATTGTGCCGCCGATTTTGCTACCCAGAAGCACGGCGATTGCGCCTCGGTCACGGCGGGCGATTGGGCGCTTGCGGAGGCGGGTTTGCGGGGTGAGTTTTTTGGCGCCGCCTTCGGCGTCGGGTGTAAGGGTGACACGTCAACCCGAATGGGTACTGCTGCTCCGGAAAGTTGCTGCAGGGTAACCATTGATGCCAATTGGAAGGACTACAAACGGGGAAAGTAGGACCACCAATGCCCTTGACCCGCGATTTCAGAGAAACGATCCGTGCCCGTGCCGCGCGCGATCCCAAGTTCCGTAAAGAACTCCTCCGCGAAGGCGTCGAATGCATGGTCACCGGCGACACCGCCGCCGCGAAGACCACCCTCCGGGATTACATCAACGCGACCTTAGGCTTCGCGGAAGTTGCGTAAGCCACACATATTCCTTCGAAGAGTCTCATGCGGATGCTCGGACCGACCGGCAACCCGCGCACGGACAATCTTTTCGAAATGTTGAGTTTCCTGCAGGACCGCGAGGGCGTTCGCTTCCATGTCAAAGCTGAACTCGCATAATGAAGCGGCACGGAAATTCCGGTCGCAGGTTCGGATCTCGGAGCGTTAGGGGACGGTCCGTATGCAAATTGTTTCAACACGATTGGCGAACAGCGGGATGGATGTATGATCAGTGCCGTTTTTGAACCAATAAGAAGATTTCGGTGAAAATGGTCGTTCGCGATGATATGCTTCGGCGTTTGTATCTGTGCTATTCCACACGTTCAAAACCAAAACAGGAGGCAAGATGAGAAAAGCTCTATGCGCCACTCTGTTTGTTGTCACGCTGCTAACCACCCTCCCCGCCCTTGCGCAGAGTCCGAATTATGATTACGTATCGGTATGGCGCGTCACTTACTACGAACTCAAGCCTGGTCAGTCCGAGGCTTTCTGGAAAGATTTTCGCGAGAACCTGAAGCCTTCCTACGATGCGGTGAAAAAGGAAGGCATCATCACCGACTACAAAGTCTGGACCAACGTGACCGCCGATGGCCCGCATGACTGGGATATCGCGGTCGGGTTGATGTATCCCAACTGGGCGGCAATCGACCAGGCCGAGACCAAAGCGGCAACCATCGTCGCCAAGCATTACGGATCGCGAGAGGCCATGATCGAAGCCGGAAAGAAACGCAACGAGATACGCGAAGTGGTTGCCAGCAAGTTAGCGCGCGAAGTGATGCCGAAATAGGAGTCGAATCACAAGAGCGGCCGAACCGCTGGAGGCCCCGAATGTTGTTTGAGAAGCATTCGGGGTGATACCACACTTCCGCGGATTCAGGCATTCCCCGCGCGATCTGTTAAGTCGTTAAAACCTACTTGGCGAGTGCGGCTCCTTCTAGCCGCCTCCACAGTTTGTACTCACAGGATTTCGCCGCAGAAATGGCCCCAGCCACCGTAGTCCCTATTCCTGAGAAGAGCGTTCTGGGACCATGAAGCAAACGTCCTTTATCATGCCCTATCCCGATGAAGAGGCGATCCCCTTGGGAAGATGCAATCGAACTCTACAAATTGGGCGACGCTGTCTCGCAATCTTTGCCAAGTAGTTGAGCTCCGTCCTGCTGAACCCCGAGAAGACGAAACCGTAGCGGATGTCGAACGGTCAACAGTGTCTTAACTGTTTGTCTCAGCCGAGGGGACAACCGCAAAACTAAATCGAGCGCGTTTGAACATTCTAAGCGCCAGCAGCGTACCTGCCGAAGCCGGAAGCGGGAGAATGAATAGCATTAAGACGCCACAGAGAAACTGCGTATTGAAACAACGCGATCCTTGAGGCGCTTGACCACATAGCAGTGATAGGACGATGCATACAACAAGCAGAAAATGTGGTGCAAGGAGGAAAAGACTGGCAATCCGTTTCCTGGGTCCCATCTTTCGCCAGGATAGACCGGCGACATAGACAACCCCGCAGAACGCCAGAACAATCACACAAAGCAAGAGCAACCAAATCCGTTGCATTTCGGCACTATTTGAAGGTTTGTATGCTTCTCGCAAGATTATCATAGCGGAAGGTTTGCCCGTGGCCCGACCGATAGCCTTGAACCGGCGTCGCCAATCGTGAGTTATCGCGTCGCTCGTCGGCTAGCGGGCCCCGCGCTCTAGACCACGACTTCGAGCTTCAAGTCGACTCTCGCGACTCTTCCGAATGCCAGTCAATGCTGGCTCGACTGCAAGGTGGATTCGGTTCTCACTCTCCTCTAAAAGCGAATCACGAAGCCCGTGGTAGCGCTCTTGCATTTCTTTAAGGTAGACTCCCTCCGTAAGATACTCCGCTCGTCCCTTTTGAGGAGGTCACCATGGCGCAGCAAACTCCGTCCGGTATTGTGCGTTCGGCTTCGACATTGTCCATCCTGTGGGGCGTTTCGCTCATCATCTTGGGGATGCTGGCAGTGGGATCGCCGTTTATCGCCGCTGTCGCGGTCAACGTGGTAATTGCTTGGCTCATCGTTTTCGCAGGTGTGGTCCACTTGACGGTCGCCTTTCACACACGCGAAGCGGGCAGTCTGATCTGGAGACTGCTGGTTGGGCTCGCATATGTCTTCATTGGTGTGTACCTGATTGCGCGTCCGGCACTGGGTGTGGCGTCGCTCACTTTAGTGCTGGCATCGCTCTTTCTGGTAGAAGGCATCTTGAACATCGTTCTGTTTTTCAGGACACGCTCATTGCAAGGATCCAGTTGGGTTTTGATTGACGGGATCATCACTCTGTTATTGGGGCTGATGATCTACACGCAATGGCCGTCGAGTTCGGCTTGGGCGATAGGCACGCTGGTCGGCGTGAGCATGATCATTAGCGGCGTTACGCGGGTAATGCTCTCGTTGGCGGTGCGCAAGGCAACCGACACGATCTCGTCGAAGTTGGCTGCTTAGTGGGTCGCGGTAACATTTAACGGAGAACTGGCTCAGCGACGCGAGGAAGGATGCGACGCCTCGGGGTAGTTATGCCCGGTGAGATCTGGCGTTGACCGAGTGAGGCGACGCGTCGCGACGCCCGGCACGTGTCCCCGTAATTACCGCCCTCATCATCCTCGTGAATGCCTTCGTTTTTGTGCTTGAACTGACGCGTGGCGAAACATTCGCGATGCAGTGGTCGGCGGTGCCAGCGCAAAGTATCAGAATTCGCGCACGGGCGGCTGGGCTATCCGGTGGTCTGGAAAGAATCGACTATTCTTCCTGACCACAGGAAATCAATTGATGGAAGCGGACCTGAGCCTGACCCCGCAATCCCTGCAGGTGAAAGCGTTGCGCCCGCTCTTTCAAATGACCCTGCCAGACGAGAGTGTGCCCCTGTTCGATGTCACCGCCGACGTCCGCTTGGATCAGATATGCCCTGTCTGATAGCCCTTAGCGAGACATCTCAGTGAAGACGGGGACAATCGCCACCCGTCCCCGAATGACGCACAATCGGCAAAGAATAACCTATCTGCAGTTGAGCAACTCCGCCAATCAGCGGCAGCGACGGCTCAAGTATGTTCGGCCCTTCAGACTTGGAAAAGGTCGATCCCGTGCGCTTTTCCGAGATTGCGCGAGTACTTCTTGTCTGCCCCATTGTTCCAATGTTCGTGTACGCCAAGGCTGCGGCATCGGACGCCGTCGCGTTCAGGATCATAGAAAGTCTTCGAAGGTGGATCATTCGCCAAGGCAGATTCGCGCAGGTAGTTATCGGCATTCGCGATATCCGGAAGATCGGGCCATTCCGAAGTGAGAAAATCGAAGCCGACCGAATCGATCGCGACGCCGTCAAACGACATAAAAACGCTGTTCGGCCAAGCATCGTTGAATGGCGCCATCTTCCACTTGCGATGAGGCGGACCATCCACGTTGTCGTTTCCATAGAGCCCATCAATAATAAAAAGGATGGTTTTCTCGCCGAGGTCTTTGTGACCCAAATAATCTGTGAACGCGGAGTAACTTGCCGAACCATCGCTGTTGTGATGGAAACCGTCGTGCGCGTTCTTGCGCCAGTCGGTGTTGATACTCGTAGCGCCGAAGAGATTCTTCGCGCAAAGTGTCACCCCTGAACTCACATGGGCTCTCAACACGGCAGCATCAATTAAGTAGGCGGCCTCAACCACCGTGGTATCGAGTCCCGTGGCGTTGTGGCTTTCAACTGAGAAAGGAATCGCGTTGGGTTTGAACTCGGCCTTTACTCGTCCATCCCCTCCGATATGGTCCACAAACATGACGCCGGGAAATTCATGGTGAATCTTGTCGTAGAGATTGCCCGGGATGAACCGGCTGGAATCGAAGATGGTGATCGATGATTCCGGCACTCGTCCCGGGCCGGTCAACTGTCGGACGAGCGAAAGGATCAAATGGGGCGAGGAGTTCAGGCGATCGATCGTGCCATGGTCCGTTGTGTTGTTCAGGTTCGCCTTGATCGCAATCTTCTCCCCAGCTCGGTATCCGGCTTTGCCGCGACGATGAGTGCGATTGAAGTACTGAAAGATGGAGTTCCATGCCTGGGCGTCGCTTTTTTGATTTGTAAGACCGCAAATGGACCGGGAAACCATGCGGTCAATGACAGACTGGTCATTGTGGGCATCGGTCCACCACGAACCTGTGCCATCCCAGGTCACAGCCGCCGGATCGTGCGCCCAAGTGACTCGGCCGGGAACGACGCCGCGGGGAACTCCTGATGGGGAAAGCGGCTCGAACAAGGAGGGCCGCAGGTAGGTGGCAGCTGCAAGAGCCAGGGCGAATTGTCGGCGCGTCATGTCCATTTTGACTTGCTCCTCTCGCACAAAATCCTACGGTTCCCTGGATCATTTTGCCTGAAAGCGCAGAAGCTGCTGCAGCCTCTTCACAGACAGCACGGTCTTGGGTTGGAGACCGGCAGTTGCAGCGCGGGGACCTTGAACTGCCCAGTGAATTGTACCTAACGACGCAAGTAGAATCCTCAACTAGCATTAGTTTGGGCGGATTACGCTGCCATGATCGGGGCAGGTTTCTAACGGCCGATTCCGAGACCTATGCCGTGGTCTTCTTGTTGACCTCGGGAGACTGCCTGCTGCGACGCAATACTCTGGTTGGGTTTGATCTCCGGCCCATGTGCGCTTTGGTGGGAAACATCATGCGCGAGCGCCGCACCAAGCCTTTCACGGTCGCTCGTGAACAGCTGCGCATCGAAGGCGCCACGCGAGACGGCAACATAAGCCATGCGGTTGTTGAGCAGGTCTTTTGCAGCCAACTCGGTGTCGACGTGGATTAATACGCGGTCCGCCGTCTGCCCCTGGCTGGAATGACTCGTGACGGCATAGCCATGATCGAGATGGGGATGCAGAGTCGGATCGAGCCGCACTTCGCGGCCTCCGTCCATCTTCAGACTGAGTCGTCCATCCGGGCCGATACCCTCGACTGTTCCTATTTCACGGTTCGCCACCTTCAGCTCGCGAAAGGGCGCGGTAAGCTGCACCCGATCTCCGGTGGAAAACGCCCGTTCCTCGTCTCGATAGACAGAGACACCCTGCAGCCGCCGTGGATCGTAGCTCCTCTCCATGCCGTCCCTCAGCTCGACGGTCAGCCGGTTGCTGGGACCATCAATGCTCTTCACCCGCGCATACTCGCCTTTTCCGATGCCGGTCTCCTTCGATGCGCGCGAGTAACGCAGCACATCGCCCACTTCGTAGCGCTCGGCCCAGGTGCGGTCCGCTCCAGTAAGGTCTTGACGCGGCACGAGCACCTGGGTGCGACGTTCATCACTCGCGACCATGCCCTTCGCCTGCAATTCAGCGTGGATCGCCTGGTTAATCTCCGTACGGGAGCGGTTGTCGGGCGAGACGACCAGAGTGTTCTCGGGCGACTTCGCATACTCCCTGGCGATCGCCGCGATGCGTTCCTCATGGCCTTTGAACTCGTGGATGCGGCCCTGCCGCTCGAGTCCCGCGACGGCCTCTCCGACCTCGCCGCGTGCCAGTTGTTCGACAGTCTGTTTCAGCTCGGGATCTTTCTGGCGCACGATCTCTTCTAGCTTCATCGTCTTCATGCCCGCGTGCTGGAGCTGCGCGAAGATGCGGCCGGCTTCGACAGATTCGTGCTGGCGGGCGTCGCCGACCAACAGAACCCGGTCGTTCGGATGCAGGCGATCCACAAAGTCATGCATCTGTCTGGTAGACGCAAGCGAACTCTCATCGACTACATAGAGCCGGCACTCTCCCGTATCCACGCGCTGGCCTCGGGCAAGATGCGCCTGTAAGGTCGTGGTCTCGATCCCGGCATTTCCCAGCGCCTGAGCCGCTCGGGATGTAGGCGCAAAGCCTTCCACCTTGTACCCGGCGCACTCCGCGCCTTCGCGCACCACGGCCAGCGTTCGGGTCTTGCCAGCGCCCGCAAGGCCATCCAGGCCAATGATCTTCTCGCGCGAGAGAAAGACATCTTCGACCGCTTGGCGCTGCCCGGCATTCAGTTCCGGGTGCCGGTCTTCGGTTTCGATACGAATATCTGGCCGCACCAACATGGGGTCGTCATAGCCGCGTCGGTTGCCGTCCTGCATGTGGCCGATGGTCTCGCGCTCCATGCGCAGCATGGCGGCGGTCGTGTACTGCTCACCCGCCCCAACGTGCTCGACGGCGCGGAACTCGCCCGCCTGCACCCTGCGCGCGAACTCCTGCTGCGCCTGAGCAACCGTGATCTGTCCCATCCCACGGTTGAGTGCAGCTTCCAGTATGTCGCGCCGGTCTTCGACGGCCGAACGCTCGAAAACATGATCGCGGGCATAAGTCACTGCCCCCTGCGCCGCAGAATCGGGTTCGTACGCGTGCGGCTGCCTCTGTCCGTGAGTCCGCGCCTCGGCTACGATCCTGTCAGCCTGATGCCCATGCTGCGCGGCCAGATCGCGGTGCTTCTGCAATACTTCTTCGGTCGA
The DNA here is from genome assembly GCA_963770245.1 of uncultured Acidobacteriaceae bacterium. Taxonomy (GTDB): domain Bacteria; phylum Acidobacteriota; class Terriglobia; order Terriglobales; family Acidobacteriaceae; genus PALSA-270. Next base: position 175,895 of record CAVYOX010000004.1, read on the forward strand.
AAGCAGATTCTTGCGGTCTCGGGTCCGGTGGGCCGCTACCTGCGCGGCTCCCGCTCCATCGATCCCCAACGCACGCAGATGGTCTTTGATCTGTTCCCGGCGCGGGCTAGAGGCCTCCAGATACTCCTTCGTGTAGCCCTTGATCTCCGGCTGCCCATGCTTGCCACGCTCCAGCTCATAACCCAACTCCTGCAGCCGCACCGCCAGCTCGGCGCGGTAGACAGCGGTTGCATAGTGCTGGGAGGCAAATAGCTCCTGCGGTTGCAGGGAGCGTGTCTGTTTTCCGTTCTCGGGCCCGCCGTCACGCTCGGTGACATTGAAGATCACAGCATGAGTATGGAGCTGCGGCGCGGCGTAGCCTTCGACCGGACGCGCCGTGTCGTGCTCAAAGGTTGCGGCGATGAATTTGCCCGTGGTTTCCGGCGCATGCACATTGCCGATCCGTGCCTGCGTGTACCGCTCGAGCTCTCCCAGCGCCACTCGGACGCTCTCCCGGTGCGCCTCCCTCACCCGCTCATCGCCGCCCACCAGGGCGGTCAATGACACCGACTTGGGAGCGGAGAAGGTCGCATCCCATCCCGCCCGATGCTCGACACTCGTAACTTCCCGACCGTACTTGCCTTCGTAGGTTTTGGAGGTCTGATGGCGCACCAGTTGCTCCTCGGTTTCCGGGTGCCGGCCTTCGCTCAGTCGCGCGAAGTGTTCAGAACCAACCCTCCCTTCGATACCCCACTCCCGGGCGAGCCTGCCCTGCCATTCGCTATGTCCTTTCTGATCGCGGCTCCAGTAGTTCTGCTCCTGCGAGGCGAATTCCCGCGCGTGGTAGGTCCGCGCCTGGCCTGCCGATAACGGTTTGGAAATGGTCAACATTCCGCGTCTGTGCGGTGGTGGCACCGATGTAGTTGGACGTTCTGAGGGTTCAGTCGATCCCCTTCGACTCATCCCAGACGAAGGCCTCTTTGATACTGTCTTTGGACTTGGTCCCGACTGCACGGAGCCGAGGCAGCGCAGACTGGGCGGACGGGAACGATGCTGCCGGCTTTTTCGGCGATGTCGGCGTCGTCTCTATCGGCTTGGGCACAGCTTCCGGCTGCTTGCGGCCGATAAACTCCGGTTGGTGGCCGCGCTTTTTCGCCAGCGCAAAGCGGACCTGTACGACCCGATTCTCCTGCTTGATGAAGCCGCGCAAAGGCTCGAGACCGGAGATCTCAGAGGCCATCACGAGCGCCTTGGTGGCGATCTCCAAGGCATACGATTTCTTGCTGAGCAGCCAACCGACGCTGCGCGATTCCTTCAGGCGTTCGACTTCGATCTCTCCGATGGCATCGGAGATCCACTGGGCCGCACGCGGCTCGCTGGTTTTGAAAAAGACTTTGGTGGCGGGCTGCGAAAGCATGGCCTCGGCGTCCTGGCCGTAGCGTTTCTCAAGCTGGCTGCGGCCCTGGAATCCCAGCACAACGGGGTTCCCATACTTGCGGTTCTCGGTGACGGCGGTGTGGAGCTGGGGCAGCTTGTGCAACGATGCCAACTCGTCGAGCACGAACCACACCGGCTTGGCCGCGCGGTCTTCGCAGTAGCCCATCATGCGCAGGATGAACAAGTCGAGCCACACGCTATGCAACGGCAAGATCTTCTCGCGATATTCGGCGCTTGAGGTCAGAAACACCCAGCGCTTGCGCTCCGCATACCACTCGGCCGTAGAAAAGGTTTTGCCTTGCACATCGCTGTATTCGGGCAGCAATTCCAGACTATCGGCGACCATGTTCATGCTGGCGATGACGCCCGCCCGCTGCGGTGGCGCGGCGGGATCGAGCAGGGCGGCAAGCGGGGTGGCCTTGACCATCGCCGCCATCATTTCTGGCTGCGCCATCCACTGCAGGATATCCCTGGGCTGCGGCTTCCGTTTGAGCAGATGGGCTAGTATGCGACGCGGTCCATCGGTAAAAAACTCCCTCTCGTACTCGGTCTCGGGAAGGAACGCGGCGGCGATGGTCGTAGCCGTTTCCTCACGAGCAAGCTCGTCGCCGAGACTCCAATACGGGCAGCGAGCATCGACCGGATTGAGGATCAAATCGCCGCGTTTTGGGTCATAGAACTCGCCCACAAAATCCATGGCCGGGTCGTAGACGATCGCGCTCTCGCCCCGCCCCTCGATCTGGCGCAAGATCTGCCGGATGGCTGTCGATTTACCACTGCCGGTGTCGCCCATCAGCAGGATGTGGCTGGACTCCAGCTTGCGCGGAATGCGGTAGCTCGGACCGAAGGACAGCCTGCCCAACCACCCGTTTTCAAAGCGCAACCGGAAGCGGATGCCGTCGGCCTTGGCGTGGCGCCTCGAGCGCCAAGCCGACAGCAGCTCGGAGCCTTTGGTGCGCCGTCCGTGGCGCCCTTCGTGCCGCCACCGGCTCAGCAACTGTTCCCGCACGGCAAGCAAGAACAGGACCGCGGCCGCACCCCACAGCAGAGGTCGCAACAGCAAACTCCACGCACTCTCCCCGGCGAAGAAATTCTCTTCGAGATACGGCTCCAGTTTCACCGCGGCGATGCGTTGGCGTGGTCCCTGCACCAAGCCGTTCCAGCCCGCCGCGCGGGCTGTCGGCGACAGCTTCATGAACAGATGGAGATTGCCACCGGAGGGGTCCGGGACCAGGTCGTCGACCATCGCCAGCTCCCGCTTCTTGTTCTTGCCCGGTGCAGTCTTGTACAGCCACTGGACCGGGACCGCGGAGTCGTTGTCCACCAAAGCGCTCTCGAAATAGGCACCCAGGTAGTAGTGCTGGACAGGCGAACAGGCCAGCCAATACCAGAGTCCCAGAGGCAGGAAAGCTACCCCGGAAAACAACAGGAGAACGAACGCAATCAGCCACGGAAACGGCCGGGGAAACTGCATTGGCCTCATACCTTGGTGCTCTCGCCTTCTCCCTCTTGGGCAAAGGAATCATGGAGAAGCTTGCGGGCTTTTTGGAGCTTCTGAGCGGTAGCTTGGTCGCGGATTTTGAGCACGGAATCAGGGAACAATTGCTTCCCTTCCATGCCCGCCAGAGCGCTCGCGTGGAACAGATTCAGCAGAATGTATTGCGTCGCCAACTGCTCGGCCAGCAGCAGTTCGATAGGATCCGCCGGCCGCAGCCGGGCCGAGCGCAGCGCTAGCTCACGCAGCCACTCGGCGAGTGATTTCCCCTCGCGTTCGGCGGCTGCTTCAACTTCCTGCAGTTCTGCGGGAGTTAGTCGGGTAGCGACGGTTTTGGCGCGGAGAGCCCGGCGCGCTTCATCGCTTGGACCAGATGGAAAGCTCTGCGGGCCCGGGATACGGTAAGTGTTCATCGGAACGCCGTCCTCGAAAACATACCTGCACTCGGACCAGGTCTACCGTCAAGCGCCGGTTTCGAACCGAAATCGGCAATCACAGCAGAGTCAATGCGTTTACGAGATAGATGCTTTCGAGCGATATTCTTGTTTGCGGATGTAAACCCATTGCAATCGTGTGGACGCATGGAAAAGTCAAATCCCTGATGCCCAACAGGTTGACCGCCGTAAACCTGCGAACCGCTTCTGATCGCGCCGCAGCTCCCGTTTGGGGGTGATGTGTCAAAATTCTCCCGGTGCGCAGCACCGTTTTCGCTCCGCCACGCAATTGACTGCAGGATCATGCTTTCACCGCTCGCACGGAGGTCATGGACTCTACCCCCGCCGCGAACTTCTTTGCAGGCTGCTCCCCCTCGTCCTGGCTCGCGCCTTTCCGGACACGCAACGTCGAAGCCACCTGCTTCGACTGTGGCGTTTTGAGAAACTTCTGAAAATCACGGTCTTTCGAGAACACATAGTTGAGCGCCTTGTCCACGACGTCGTCTGCGGACGCGTGGACGAAAGCGGCGTACTGATCGACCTGCGCGGCGGTGGCCTCATTCAGGCGAACCGAAGCACTGATATGACGGGTCTGGTTGATCTCAAGCAGTGGCATACTCGTTCTCCTCTATCGGTAGTGAAATCAATACATCTCGGTCATCGAAAGATATGTTGGCTTTGAACCTATCAGTCTGGCGTTCGACTGCAAGAGGACGTGGGGACGGGGCGTGACCGCGATGCACCATCAGAACCTCCGCGAAGCGACCACCAAGATGTGCTGATTGGTGGATCACCCTAACGGTTCGGCGCGGTTTCGTCCAATGACTTTTCAGAACAACGTTATGCGTGCTGGTCATAACGCGAGCGGCTGGGCACGGGCTAGAGAAAGGTGAGGGATGCGCAGACCTCGGCGAAGTGAAATCAATTTTCGAAATCGACCCCTCGTCGGGGGCGATGTCCAGTGCGTTCACCAAGTCCGAGTTAAGTCGGATTCCTCCGGAAGTGACAGCCTTCTTATAAGCGGTCAAGTGCCGCGATTTCAGGTGATAGATTGGATGCCTCTTGGACCGTTCGTTCCTCCGCCGTAGGGTTCCGAAATGCTTTTAAAATGGAGGGCCCATCGAGATGGGCTAATGGGGAGGTTGGCCGCGAATACGGAGCCCCGTTTGTCTGCAAACTGGCCCCTGTCGTTCTGAACTGCCGACATTACCTGTGTAGCGCTCTCCTTACACCGAAACGTGTCGCTCCAGGTCTAGTTTATGTCATGGTTTGCGGGACCTGCCGGAGCAAGGTTGAGTCCCAGCCAAGCTACCCTCCCATGCCTAGCACGAAGCCGTACACACAGGCACCGAGCACGACAAACCACCAGACTGCGACGAGTACCCCTTCAAGGCTTACTGAGGCAGAGGGCAATCCGGCAGATGTCGCTCGTCGCTTTTGCCAAAGAATCCGTCCCAGCAAAGCAGTGGCAAGTAGAGTTGACCCAACGACCCAAACTTGTAAGGACCGTCCCACTGGATCTTCTAGATGAACAGCTCTTAAGGCCAGAAAGCCCCGGTCTATCCAACGATGTGCCGGGGGTATCACGAAGAGCCCGAAGAGCAGAAAATTCCAAAGCGTAATCAGTCGGATGGCCTTTCGTGGTCCCGAGAGGGTTTGCTCTGTTGGGGTGTCCATAAATTTCACTGCCCGGGCGAAGCGCAGTGAGCTTGAACGCTGTTGCTCCACGTGGCGTTTTCGCCGGCAGATATTATAAGGCCTAGAGCGTACGGCCTGAGTGGGCTCACCCAGTCCGCGTTGGCGGTAATTAGAAATTGATGTTTCCACTTTCCTGCATCATCGGCAGAAAGAGAAAGTGTCGCGCCGGGACCATACATGGGCGCCGATTGCGAGGTTACGTTACGACAAGATTATCCACCGGGGGGAGCGTACCGCTGGTCGCAGTGGGAGAATACATATTAGCCGAGTAGGTCATCCCACCTGGCTGGATATTGATCGCCCATCATGTACAAAGCAAACTTTCCCATCGGTTCAAGAGTTCGCATCGCGGATGCCGGGCAGCTTCAGGGGCTTCACCGAACCTGGAAGTTCCACGACAAACTGAGGACCGAACAGCTCAATTACGCCGGGGGGATCGGGCAGGTCGAAAGGATTGGCTACTATCACCGAGGAGACGTACTTTACTGGCTGCGAGGTGTGCCCGGCATTCTGGCACTAGCAGTGCCGTAGGCCCGCCATTTCTGACCCAACGGTTTGACCGATAACGTCGGCCTTCAGTGTGCCCGCTGAGATGTACACACCTATCTCAACACTCGGAATCGGTTTGGCGATGGCCTTCGGGTTCCCGGTCGTCGTTTTCGCCACAGGACGGGTCTGGTTTCGGATGGTCGGGGGTTCGACCCCCCAAGGGTAGACAGGAGTTGGGCAACCGCCTGTTTATTGCTGCCTATCGTAGCGCTGGCTATGATGGTGAAGGTTGACTTCGACATCATCGTGGCGATGTGGCTGGAATCGCCTATTCTTACGTCATTAGTATACTTGTTTCTAGCGGGAGTGGTGCCGGCCATTCTGATTTACCTCATTGTTCGCCTTTGGCGGCCCACGCCACGATCATGATTCATCAAACTATTGAGCTTAACCTCTGACTCGGGCGGGCGGATATTTGGATATTTTGAGAATAACGAGGGTGATCGCCGTGTTCGCCGCTCACCAGCTTTTCAGTATGATTGGCATCTTGGCGCTTGCGCCGATCGCATTGTTCTCCTTAGTTCCCGCGTTGCGATTGTTTGGTTCGACGATTAGTATCCGCGATATGCAGGCGGTTCTGACCCAAATGCCGGGCTTTCCCGTTCAGATCGTGATTTGGACTGGTGGCCGGTTTCTCGATCGAGCGCTCGTTGAAACAGGAGCAAGTGAAGTGGGTCTGGGTGCTGCCGCTGGCAGTGCTTCTATGTGCCTTCTTTCTAAGATCGAGCGGTGGCCCGGGCTTTGAGGTGCGATTCCGTCATTTCTTTGGAAGAGATTGCCGACCTGAAAAGCATTGTTTTGATCAACTTGGGTTCACCTTGCCGTTTTACGCCTCTGTCGCCTACTCGTTAGGCGCGTTTCTGTCAGACAGAGTCCGTAAAAGGAGTTCCACAGAACAGGGATGATATGGAGAATACGCTTGAGTCGGGTACGAGGCCGAGCTCACGCTGAGGGTCCTGCCAGTGGGGCACAGTGGCCAATAGCGCGGTGCGATGGTTGTGGTATGCCCTCATTGGCGTTTGTTTAGCGGTCGTTATTGTCACCTGGGCATTCTTCTTTCCCGGCAAGTACAACCACGGGTATGACAAATGGGCGCAACTCGTGATTCTTACGGCTACCATATTTGGATATTTGTTGAAGTGGGACTGGCACTACAAGAAACGGGCAAAGTTCTGGGGGCTCTATTTGACTGCATTTTTTGGCCACTGTGCAGTGTTTCTAACTGTGTTCTCCTATGGGCGCTGGCCCATATCGCTCTTGGCCATTGTTGCATCCCTCGAAACCGTAGCGATTGCGACATTGATCGCCTTGGCTATGGGGGAGAAGTTCTAGTCGCGGCTACGACGGTTGCCGATGCGGTTGGCCACGCTTTCCGATGCCGAGTTCAGCCCGGCATTGTCGCGGTTCCGGCCCGGTTCAAGGCGGATGGCTATCTGGCCATGATGGACCTTGCATTTCTGGTCCGTACGTTTTGCCCTCCTGTCGCGGTGGAGAGATCCGGACGAATTTGAAGTTGGTGGACGCAAGCGAGCAACTACTGAAATGAACGAATCCGCTATCCAACGCGCCATTGAGGCGGGCGATCCAGATTCGGCTGCAGAGGCGATTAAGGAAATTGATCTGCGGCTACGGAGCTCGACGGACGGTAAGGAGAGGGCAAATCTCCTATTAAACAAGGCGGTCTTCAATGGAATTCTTCGTCGTTTTGACGAGTCCAGAAAGCAACTCGCCTTGGCTTTAGAACAGGCTCCTGAAGATCCTGATATCCACATCCAGTACGACTTCATCGAAGGTTCTCTCTACGATCAGGAAGGAAAACCAAGCGAAGCCTTCGTGCGGCTCACGGCAATGTTGTCAAACTACTCCGAGCGCCTTGCGCACCCTGCCTTTAGATTCATGTATGAGGACCTCCAGCTACGTCGGGGCCTGGCGCTAGCCCGGCTCGAGAGCTTCGGCGAAGCCATTCCGCTCTTGAAGGAGGCCCTGTCTTTTGATCTGGCACGCGAACACAGGAGCGACGTCTTATCTAACCTGGGACTTTGTTATCTAGAACTGCGAGAATTTGAACTAGCGAAGGATCGCTTTCTCGAGGCGGCTGCTATCGGGTTGACGAGAGAATGGGTGGGACAGGTTCATTTTGGTCTCGGCGTCACATATTTCTACACGAATCTGTTTCAAGAAGCCAAGCGGGAATTCCGACTTTGTGAAGAACATGCAGCCGAGTATCAACTCGCGATTGTGAGTGTTTACGCGTGGTTATCAAGAGTCTGTAAACTACTCGGCGAAGGATCTGAATCAGAACGCTATGCGAGGCTCGCGAAGGTCAATTGAGAACCGCGTTTACAAATATACTGGGGGGAGGAATGGACCCCAGAAGAAAATACCACCTGGGTACGTGGGGCATTCGAGACGGCGGTACATTCGCACTGGCCTCTCTCTTAAGCCACGCAACTATTGACGCAGTCTACGGCTCGGAGGTGGATCAAATCCACCTTCGAAGGAGGGTATTCGATAGAGCCAGGTGGAGGGGGGACATCTCTTCTGGTTCCTTAGGAGGCCTGAAAGCCATGTTGATACGAGATACTGCGACAAACGCGCCGGTCCTCAGGGCTCTTCGGAGCATAGCGGTAGCTGAGAATTCCAAGAGCGGATATACGGTAGATGGATACGAGGTTCGCACGCACCCTGATGTTGTTGAGCGGCTTAGAGAGTTGATGACCTACACTCCTGAAGCACAGTTCCAATATATGCTTGGGACGCCACCGCTCAATACGCCTTCTGGAGTGATCTTCGCTACCGCCGGTGGAACGGACGGGTTGTGTCTGCGCCTTCCCGGAGGTGTTGAGTGGGGGCATTCGTACCCGGAGTATGATGCAGACACTTGGAGACGGGGTTCTGCGTGGGGAATGGGCGACCCGCGCACCACAGAAAAGGAAGAGGAAGACCGGTTCGCCCAACTTTTGCGGGCAGCCTATTCTTTCGCGCTGCAAACGGACTAACTCCTGCGCGGTGGCATCTCGGCGACCGCCGGTAGATGCCGGTGTAGGGGAGCTGGCTGTCGCCCGACCTAACGGGCAAACCTCTGTTCGTTATCCGACCACTGAGAGGCGGTCATGGCATCTCGCACATTCGCGATCGTCCTGGTTTTGGTTGTATTAGGCGAGTGTCAGAGCCCCCACAGAGGAGGTGTTAGGGTTGCGGTCGGAGCGCCGCCCGTGATGGCTGTTCTGACTAAGGCCAAGGTTTCGGGATCCCTTCAGTATTGGGGCCGTTGCGATTTGGGCAGGCTTACGGATTTTCCCAAGGTCCGCGTCCCTCAAAAGAATGGCGAATCCCCAGTCCAGGCTTTGCGCGAGATCTTCGCAGACGATCCGGAGATGCGTGTAACACAAGATCAGAACGGCATAATTCGGATGGGGGAAACCGACGTTCCGCAGGACTTCTTGAACGTCAAGATCAGCCACATCTCATTCAAGATTAATCCGAAGCTGCCCTGGGAGCAGGAGGATGCTCGGCGGGGTGGCACCGATGCTCTCTACGACCCACGAGATGCCCTGTGGCATATTTTGTCGACTCCAGAATTGGCGGAGTTCCGGAGGGCACACGATATCGAACCCTTCGACCCCGGACAACTGGCTGGCTTACGTGGCGTGCCCTCGCCTCACTCGTCACGTATTTCTGGAGGTCTAAACGATGTGACTCTTTCCCAGGCGCTCGACTCCTTACTGCGCTCTTTTCCTGGCCTTTGGGTTTACGAGAATTGTACGAGCAAGAAGTATAGACGCGAAGTCTTTTTCACCTTTTACCCAAACAGCCCTGGGTGGACAGTTCTCGAAAAGCGATAGAACCTGGGCGAAGATAACCATTGTTTCCGAGGGTGGGAGGAGCAGGCCTCTCTGAGAATCGGGGGACTCATCGATAAGGGCGAGGTTGCTTTTCAATGGCCGACTGGTGTTGCGTGGTGCGTGGACCCAGCAGGTTAACCAGAGCAGGGCAGCCGGTGCCGCCCCTTTCGTTTCCGCAGCCGCAATAACAAAATCTCAAGCGGGGAAGAAGATGTGCCAATAACCACGGATATCGCAGGTATGGGCGCTAGATGGGACTGGCTGGGGGGGCAGTTGCTAGTTTCATTGCTGGCACTGCTAAGCGGCTACCAGGATCTAGGGTTGCGAGCCCGCATGGGCGCGGCCTTCGGGTTTTTTATGGCCATGGCCTTCGGCATCTCCGCTCTGGTTACTGCGATCCGGGCGAACCTTCGGTGGGCTGCCGCGATCTGCGCTGTGGTTCTTTGCTCCGAAACTTGGTTGATCCTGCGCCAGCTGATTAATAGAAAGTCGCAGTAGGTACACTACGTTCCAGAATGAATTTACCTCGTCTTGGCGCGAACAACGGCTTCACTCTGGGCATCCTCGTTGGGTCCGACAACAGGTACACTCACCGTTGGTCCGGGAGTCGGGACGAAAGCCGCAGTTGGCTCGATCGGTTACACATTTGTGCCAAAAGCACTCAGCACGAAATGTGGGGGGTGGATATGTCTTATCGCTGCGACCTCATGCTCGTTAGCGGTGTACTCTTATTTGGAGTTGGGGCCATTACACGAACGTACATGAACATCATGATTAGTCGGTCGCCTCTTCCGGGAAGCTCTGCCGCCCGTTCCACTGAACTTAGATACAGGCATTTTGTAACGATTTGCAGTGACCTTCGTATTGAAATTCTCCAATCCCGCAAACAACAAACAACGGCAGGAACTGCACAACAAATGCAGCTAGTGCAGGTCAATACGTAGCGGCAACCGCACAAGTAGCGGCTATGACGGGCGAATTCTTCTCAGGGCTAGGGGCTGGAAACCTAACGTTTGGTACAGAATTCAGCCACGTCGCAAGTGACGGGTTGGATGTTAGGACGTTGTTGTAGGTCTCGGGAATGTTAGCTTCGTTCATTACGATTCCTCTTTCAGAGCCCAATCCCAATTCCCTGCGCGATGGATGAGAGTCGATTGATTTCCAAGGCGGAAGTCTTCAAGACATCGGCCCCGAGCAGACGGCCAACTTTTGCCACGACGATCTAAGTCGCATTGCCTCCGCCAACTGTCCTGGTGCCTGGAGTCAAACTTTCACTTATGATGCATTTGGCAACATCACGAAGAGTGGCTCAATGAACTGGTTGCCTGGTTACAATGCCAACAACCGGTACGCTCTGGGTCTCTGGGCGGCACCAGTTACGACGCAAATGGAAATGTGCTGAACGATACGGCCCATATCTACACCTGGGATGCTAACGGGAATATGGCAACTGCCGACTCAATCTCCGTGACCTATGACGCTTTCGGAAGGATGGTGGAAAACAGCACCGGCAGCTACACGCAGTTTCTTTACCTGGGGGACGGCCAGACTCAATTTGCCGCGATTAATGGATCTCAACCCTGGGATTCACTCCGATGCCAGGAGGAGGATCTGCTATTTTCGGTGGCGGTAGCATTGCGCAGTACAATCATCCCGACTGGCTGGGTTCGGCTCGTTTAATCACGAGCCCCAGCAAAACCATGGTGGAAGACACCTCGTTTGCCCCTTATGGGGAGGGGTACGGCGGAAATTCCGGAGGGTGGATGCAGTTCACCGAGTTCGGCAGGCAAAATACGATCCAGGGTCCCGATGACAGCGGCTTGAATGATTTCCTTTTCCGCCGATACAGTTCTACCCAGAGCCGCTGGATTTCGCCTGACCCGGCAGGGATCGGGGCAGTCGATCCCACGAACCCGCAGACCTGGAACCGCTATGCTTATGTGGCGAATAACCCGCTGAGCGCCACTGATCCCCTTGGTCTTCGGATGACAGTCGGCTTCGACAACGATGGAGGCGGCGGCTACGACGATGGCTATTGCCCGCCTGAGTATGAGAACTGTGGTGAAGACATTGGGATCGGAATCGGGATCGCTATTGACGGCGGTGACGGCTGGTCCGGCTCGCTGCCTGCCCCTGGCTTGGATCCTGGGCCCCTCGGGCGGAACGCTGATTGGCCGAACGAGACCCTCGGCCTGCCGGGAGACTTGCGTCTCCAGCCCCTCAGTCTTGTAGGGCTGTTAGGCCTGGCTCCCGGCACAGAGTGCGACTTCGGCGTGTGCGCACCGATTGCGTACGGGTATTTGGCCGGAGTGGTGGGGGATGGAACCTCTGATTCTCCTTGGATCTACCAAGTTATCGTATCGGCGCCGTATCTGAGAGTTTTTATCTGCGGCGATTTTCTCTGCAACAATAACGGTCCTGGCTACCGCAGCCACATTGTCGGTGTGGCTCCGCCTGAGGTCCGCGGCTTGTCGGAAGATGCTGTCACGGAGTTTGCCATAGCTGGGTTGGTCACAGAGGGCCCATGGCTTCTAAACAACAACCCGATCCTCCGAATTGGCCCCGGGTATATAAGGGGCGGAACGCAAATCTTGCGGGTCGCCTCAGGGGGTCCCCGCCTCCCTTGGTGGTGGCACATCTGGAACGGGCCTAAGTGGCCTTTTTGACACACGAGAATGATAAACGCTGAATCTGTGAGGGACCTGTTTCGACGACTTGCGGAGGATCTGCCACCGGGGTGTGCCTCCCTAGAGTTGTCCACCGATGAGCGAAGCGGGCACTTGATTGTGGACCTCCGCCCTAGGAATGTTCGGTCCGCAAGCATCCAGGCTCGAGCAACTCCCAGATTAGTGTACCTATTCTTCGGGCGCGGGGCAGTGTTTGAGGTCCCGGAGAACGGACGGTATACCAAATTTAGGTACTTGGATGAGGTTAGATTCCTCTGTTCAGGGGTCATAGGGGGGAAATTCGAGGAAGTCGTCAAGATGGCAAAATCCAAGGTGGTCGGCGCGAGCGCGAAGGTGACTCTCGACGACGGGAAAGCAGCGAGTGCAGTCTGGCGTCGGCTGGTGCCCAATCTCTTCGCTAAGAGCAAAGAGGAGCGTTTTGTATACGCTCCTTACTGCGCTGAATCTTGAGACAGGCAACACACGTCTCCAGTGGTCGAGGGCTGGCATTGCTCCGGCGGGCCCAACACGAGATCACTGCCGCGCCAAGGTGCGGTTTGGTGGAAAGGGAAACTCTGGGCCCGGTGGCAGGAACAACATGCCGCCGATGAGTCTGGCATAGTTGCGGGGCCTTTGCCCGGCACAGAGTGCGACACGAGAAACAAGACGACTCAATGGCAGCACGCCTAAGGCACGATTCATACGCGGTCTGCCGGCAGTTTCAGGGAATTCGAGCATGGCTTTTGTCCGGGCTGCTGATCCGCTACTTGCCGAAATGGCGCGATGAGGCTTTGGAGGTTCTGCTGGCTTCGAATTCGATCCCTCTTTTCAGAGCACTATCCCAATTCCCAATCCGATGGATGAGGCTCGACTGATTTCCAAAGCCGAGGTCTTGGACACATCGGCTCCTAGCTGCGGACCGAGCTTTGCCATGTCGTCTGTGAAGATCGTGGCCTCGTGGCTGGCGCGGGAGATCGAGACGTAGGCGAAGCGGGAGTTGAGTAGGTTCGGGTGGACGTTGGTATCGGCGTGAACGAGGACACGTTCGGCGGTGAGGCCTTGAGAGCTGTGACTGGTGACGGCGTAGCCGTGGTCGAAATGACGATGCTCGCCGGCGTTGAACTCGATCTGGCGGTTGTTGTCGTGGCGGGCGGAAAGGCGGCCGTTGGGATGGATTGCCTCGACGACGGCGAGGTCGCGATTGGCAATGCCGAGTGATTTGTCGGGCGCGGTGAATTGGATGCGATCACCTAGGGGACGGGCGAACTCAATTTGCCGCGATTAATGGATCTTCAACCCTGGGATTCGCTCCGATGCTAGGAGGAGGATCTGCTATTTTCAGTGGCGGTAGCATTGCGCAGTACAATCATCCCGACTGGCTGGGTTCGGCTCGTTTAATCACGAGCCCCAGCAAAACCATGGTGGAAGACACCTCGTTTGCCCCTTATGGGGAAGGGTACGGCGGAAATTCCGGAGGGTGGATGCAGTTCACCGAGTTCGGCAGGCAAAATACGATCCAGGGTCCCGATGACAGCGGCTTGAATGATTTCCTTTTCCGCCGATACAGTTCTACCCAGAGCCGCTGGATTTCGCCTGACCCGGCGGGGATAGCGGCAGTCGATCCCACGAACCCGCAGACCTGGAACCGCTATGCCTATGTGGCGAATAATCCGCTGAGCGCCACCGATCCGCTTGGCCTTTACGAGGGTAACTGCGATCCTAATGACCCGGATTGTTATTCGTGTGTCTATGACGTGGTTTTCTGCGAACCCCTGGGTGGAAGCGGCGGTGGAAGCGGCGGTGGGGGCGGCGGGGACGGTACTGGAGGCCTTCCCCCTGCTGCGCCGGCCGGCCCAGCCCCGGGACCTCTCCGGCGGAACGCCAATTGGTCAACCGAAACCCTGGGCCTGCCGGGAGGCCTTCATCTCCAGCCGTTAAGCTTGGCCAATCTGCTAGGACTGTCTCCCGGCACGGAGTGCGATTTCGGGGTCTGCGCGCCGATTGGGGGAAACTTTATTCCGGCAGCGGCGGCTGGCGGAACGCTAATTTGCCAGTTTGCAGAGCCCTGCGGACTCATAGAAGACGCAGTCCTCGTCACCGCGGTTGCTGTGGTCGGAATCGCGGCAATCCATCAATTGGCGAAGGGCCGCACGAATGTAGGGCACGACTACGTTCGCGATGAGGCACGCAGTCTTGCGAAAGAGCTGGGAGTTAGTTACTGCGAGGCGCTCCAGATGATATACGATGCAGCAAGAGCCGCCGGCAACTCCAAGAAGGCCAATGATACCAAAGCAACGCAGAAACAGGACGGCTGTAGGGGGCACTAGCCCTGTTGAGATCATGCAAGTGAGGGAGCATCATGGCATTTATTCCGAAGAACGCGCTCTGGTACATCGCTGAGGTTGTATTGGAGATAACAGTTGAAGGGGATGACCGAAATGTTGTCCAAGTCAATTATCTACTTGTCCGGGCACAATCCCCCGACGAAGCGCACGAGAAAGCCATGGCCCTTGGAGCTGAACACCAAACGACTTATCTGAACCCAGGTCACAAGACAGTGACCATTGCATTTCTTGGCCTTCGCAACTTGAGTGTCGTTTACGAGAGCCTCGAGGACGGGGCCGAACTCCTTTACGAAGAGAAAGTAGGCGTGAGCCATGAGGCATTGCGCGTAATGATTTGTGCAAAGGAATCCCTAAGTGTCTTCAGGCCGATACAGGCGAGTTCGGGACCGAACTACGCCTCGGAGGAAATCCAGCAAGAAGCAAGAAGCATAATTGGGAGGGCTTCGTCAGAAAAAGAATGATCCTCGGCGGGTAGTAGCTGAACAACGAGACCCTGGGTCTGCCGACCGGGCTGAAGCGGTTCGGTGATTGGGTGCGAAAATGAAACAGCTTGCTGTAGCCGTTCTAAAGTGCTTCCTGTTTTCTATCATCATCGTGCTTTCCATCATTGCATTCGGGTCGCTTGACGGGCGCATTGTGGGTCCTTCAAGAATTGCTTACGCGGGGGCGATTCTGTTGGTGGCTTGGCCGTGGGCCTTGCCGCAGGTTTTCATTCTGGTTTTGATCCTATGGTTCGTCCCACGGTGTATTAGGTACTTACGAAGATCAAGGCGGGTCGTCCAAGGGTCTCCTCCAAAATAGAATCTGGGGTGGCCGTATGGCGCACCTTTAGCCATCGGGCAGGTCCCACTCGCTGGGCGGGGGCTACGACGGCTATTGCCCCCCTGAGGACGAGAATTGTGACCCGGCAGCATTGCGATGGGCCTTGCTATTTCTAGCCCCAGTTCATGGGGAATGATCGCCGGTTTTCGGCAGGCAGTTGGAAATGTTTTGACGCCATCAAGCAAGAATCTATCACCGTTCAAGTTGAGGTACTGGAGGCCAGTGTAGTTTCGTCCTCGAAGTGAATCTTCATCTCTGCAGCCGTCTGAACTGACAACCGTAAGAAAGGTCGCACGGATAGATTTCTGCGGCCTTCTAATTCAATCCGTCTTTCAAAGCCCCAACCCAATTCCCAGCCCGTTCGATGATGCTTGATTGATTTCCAAGGCGGAGATCTTCGAGACATCGGCTCCGAGCCGGGGGCCAAGTTTCGCCATGTCGTCGGTGAAGAGCGTGGCCTCGTGGCTGGCGCGGGAGATGGAAACATACCCGAAGCGGGAGTTGAGCAGATCTGGGTGGACGCTGGTATCGGCGTGAACGAGGACCCTTTCGGTGGTGAGGCCCTGGGAGCTGTGACTGGTCACGGCATAGCCGTGCTCGAAAGGCAATGCCCCGTGAGGCTGCCCAGCACGACCTCGGAAAATAGTTCCGAGTCCGTTCGAGCCTGCCGCTGGTACCTGTCAGCGGTAGGCTTCGCGGCGGTTGCGGACGGCGGTGATGCGAATGGTGTCTCCGTGGTCATGGAAGCGGACGCGGTAATCGCCGACCCGCAGCCGGAACTCGGGCGGTTCGATGTCCTGGAGACGCTTGACGTCGCCTTCTCCGGTTTCAAGATAGCGGGCCAGCGCGTGGAGGATACGGAGAGCTGTACGCTGATCGATGGCGCGGAGCTGGGCCTTGGCTTGGTCGTTCCAGATAACGTTCTTGCCCATGCCTATCGACCCGTCTTGTGGGGGTCGAATGGAGTGCGGCCCATGCGTGCGAAGTCTTCGAGCGAGAGTCCGAGCTCGGCCAGAACTTCCTTGTGAGGAATGCCCTCGCCACGGTCGAGGGAAGAGCGCGCGGCGGCAATCTCACGGGCTTCTTCCTCCGTGACCGGCTCATCGTCCACCGGAGCATTGGCGAGACTGCGGGCCACAGGATCGGTCATCACTTCGAGCAGATGAACGACGGCGGAAATCTGGCTGGGAGCCAGCCGCTCGATCAGATCATGCGCCTGCTGTTTTTCGTTCGCGGGTGCCATCAGGAATAGTTTACCAATCTATGGATGCGCGCTGGCGCACGATTAACTGTATATTATCTCCCACAGTAAAAAATAACGAACTTTTTCAAACCTTCTTGACAGGGGCGGGCCGTCGGCGACAGCTTCATGAACAGATGGAGCTTGCCCTCGGATGAGTCCGGAACCAGGTCGCCGACCATCGCCAATTCCCGCTTTTGGTTCTTGCCTGGTGCAGTCTTGTACAGCCACTGGGACCTGAACCCCCGAGCCCTGAAGCGTGTTCCTTGAACGCTGACAATTATGCCTTCGACTCCGGAAGAGCCCATAGGACCTGCGTTTACAATGGCTTATAACCCCTCGACCAAATATCTCTGTGCTGAGGGGGAGGGGTGGGAGCATTTGTCGGTCGTAATTTCAGGCTCCGGCCTCTGGTGGTGGGGAATCTTCAGAATCAGAACGCGATACTGTCCGGGCAGGCATTGGCGTAGGAGCTCAAGCAACCCCGCTGTTCGGCACTCAGGCAGTTGGCAGCTAGCGGTATTTTGGAGTCGTCATGTTGTGCTGGCAGTTAGCGTGGGAATCGTGGTAACCCATCGTGCGCCCTAACTCCAGTGTCGAGCATCCTTGACGTGGGGACCTATGCCAGCTCGACCACGTTCTTTGAGCACAGCGATTGGCGGGGGACGGTGCGTGCTCGGAGCACAGTCTCTGGGGCGTCCTATCAGGACTGCAGCAGCCGCCCTTTCGGCGACGCGCTAAGCTGTACCGGCAGTCTATCGGGCTATGCGATTCAGTTCACCGGTGACGAGCACGACTCGGAATCGAATTTGGAGCATACCTTATTCCGGCAACTCAGTACCACCCAGGGCCGCTGGATTTCTCCCGACCCGGCGGGGATTGCAGCTGTCGATCCCGCAAACCTGGAACCGGTATGCTTATGTGGCGAATGGTCCGCTGAGCGCCACTGATCCGCTTGGACTCATGATGCGGGTTGCTGGTAACAGTGGCGAGGGGGGGATGCTTGGCGTTTATTCTGGATTTTCAACGAATCTTGATCTTACCCTCGCGGGTTTTCCCATCGATCCCGAAGCAGGGATAACATACATGAACAATCTCTCTTCGGGCGACGCGGCCCTCGGTCTTCCAGGCTATTCCCTTGGCCCGGGTTTGCCTCTTGGTGGCGAAAGGGTGACTGCCATCGCTATTTTTCATGACCTCTTCATAGGTGGAAGTACAACCGCTTCTGGTTCGATGTTTTCAAGCATTTTCTTCATGAGCCCCGGTGGAAGCATCGTGGGAGGTGGGGGTGACACTGGAGGACAGGCCGCAAATACTGCTTACTTTGCTGCGGGTCTGGCAGCAGCCAGACCGACGATCGCCTGCGGCGCCAAGGCGGCGTTGAACTTTGCCAAGGATGCAGGTCTGGATGTCTTGGCGGCGACTCCCGGATTAGGTCCCGTCGCCGACGGCGTTGTGTTGGTGGCGAGTGCGGCGAATATGAACTGGAGTGACAGTACCAGTGTCGGATTCTCATTTACGGAGCAGTTCATTGGAATCGCGAGCAAGCCCGGAAATCTCGCGGCAATCGCCAAGTTCTCCACCCGCGCGGCAGAAGCCATTCCCATCTTTGGATACGCAGTTGCCGGGGCGTCAGTAGTTTACGATGGCTACAGCGCCTACAAGGATTATCAAAAGTGCATGGCGGAAGCTTACTAGTGGCAAAAAGGCATAGCAAGCTGACGGCACTTATCTGGATCACATTGGGCGCGGCTAGCAGCGTTCCCATTCTAGTTCTGTTTGTTCATTTCGGAAAGCTTGAGTACGCACGCCCAACTAGCGCCGCAATTCTGGTTGAGATTGTCGCAATCAAAGTATGCTGGGAGTTGCGTCGCCGATTCTGGTTTTGGCTGACACTGCTTTTCGATTGCTGCTCTCCACGTGCCCCTAATAATGTTCATTGCACCACGAATGATCCATGCGGGACTCCCCCTTCTGTTTCTCTCCGGCGCCATTGATGAGTTAATCGTGCTAGCAGTGATTGGACTCATAGAGAAGTGGAATTAAAAATAAGCAGCTCAGACTAGGTATAACTAGTTCTAAGAACTGTCAAACCCCAACCCCATTCCCAGTCCGGGGGATGAAGCTTGATCGATTTCAAGAGCGGATGTCTTCGAGACATCGGCTCCGAGCTGGGGGCCAAGTTTCGCCAAATCGTCGGTGAAGAGCGTGGCCTCGTGGCTG
>CAVYOX010000005.1:0-64212 GCA_963770245.1 uncultured Acidobacteriaceae bacterium
GCAAGGTAATAAAGCAAGAACCAGCCAAAAAGGGGGATCATCATCAAGAGGGACAGCCAAGGGGTGAAACCAGCTTTCTTGAAAATCTGCCAAAATGGGACGACTATAACGCAGACCAGAACCGCGATGACCATCAGATGTATGGGCTGAAACAGTCCTTCAAACATTACGCCGCCCTTTTCCGCCCTCTGTTGCTCGTAAGCTTCCCAGAGGCAACCATCTTCTGCGCTCCACGCCGATCTGTGACGCCAGCGACCATGGCCGGACTATCTTCATCGTCGGCTCCTTTTCATTCTTGGATTTCTTCTGCTTGCTTTCTGGCGGCACTTCCCGCCCCGCCCGAACATGAAGACGCCTAGCGAGAAACCAAAATTCGCCGCCATTGTTATGCACTTCATACACATTTACGGTGTCCTGAAAAAGTGAAACGACAAAGCTGATCGGCAGAATGATGCCGTGCCAAAGTCCGAGCCAGAAACCTGCGACCGCACCATCAGGCGCTGGCGAGTCTTTCAGCACGTTCCGGCTTGCGGTGCAGCCACAAAGGAGGCAGCAGACAATCAGGAGCAGCGTGGCAGGAATCACATTGTTGGCGTGACATTTTGTATCACCCTTTCTACGCTTTGGCTGGATCATACGACCACTTACCCAGAGTTCAAAAAGGGAATGTCGGGCAGTTCGCTCAGAGACGCCCGTTTTCACCAAAAGCTCCGGTGGGCGGTCCACACATCCAAGGCATGCTTAGGTCCAAAATTTCCCTGTACTACCCACGCCAGTGCGGGCGCACGTAAGCCCGTAGCCGCAAAGAGAAGGCCAGGGGCTCGGCTCGTGGGCGAGAGAAACCTAGAGGGAGGTATCTGCGCGGCTGTGCCCGGTTTTGTGCCCACCATCAAACCCTACCGAGCGCTACCGAGTGTCAGAGCAGGCCTGGAAAGCCTTGCTGGACAAGTCATCTGTGGCACTTGTTCACAATTCGTAGCACTGCGTCTAAGTCTCTGATTCTTCGTGCGGCAACGGCTACGAACCAGAAGGTCGGGAGTTCGAATCTCTCAGGGCGCACCATCTTTGACATCAAGTCCAGTTTTGTAAGGCAGCTACCAACGGCCAGCGTGAGCGCCACCATCCACGTGGAGAACTTCGCCGGTTACTTGACCGGCCTGTGCCAGGTAGAGAACCGCGTCGACAACGTCTTTTACTTCAACGATTTTTCCCATGGGCTGGAACGTCTTGAGGAAGTCCTTGGGATCATTCCCGTGCAACGGTGAATCGACCACACCGGGGGCAACGGCGTTGAAGCGAATCCCTTCTTTTGCATACTCAATGGCAAGGCTCCGGGTCACTGTATTCAGGCCCCCCTTCGTCATCATCGAAACCGACGCTTTTATGCTGGCGACGGGCTGATCCGCGAGCTCCGCGGTGATGCTCACAACGTTCCCCGACTTCTGTTTCAGCATCTGCTTCACGCTAAGCTGCGTGATGTAAAGAAATCCCAGCAGGTTGGTCAGAGACTAAAGCGTTGAAATCTTCAGTAGTAAAGTCCGTGAAAGGCTTGGTACGGTAGATGCCGGCGGTATTCACCAGAACATCGATGGTCCCGAAGTGCTGGATCGCAGCGTCGACGACTTTGGCAGCGGTTTCCTGCTTACCGATATCGCCATCGACGAGAAACAGGCTGGGTGAGGCGGTGAGCGATTGACTGACGTTGAGGAACGTCGCAACAACGTTATAGCCCTCTACGAGGAAGGCCTCGACCACACCCGCGCCAATCCCTCCCGACGCTCCCGTGACGATGGCCGTATTATTGTCTGGCATGCAGGCCCATCTGTTGACACCAATGCAGTATTGCGATTAAACCAGAAACACGGAGACGAATCTATTGGACGATGGTATTGGGTGATGCCTTCGCGTTAGCCGGAGCCACGAGCGCGTACTCGCTCGAAAGATTTGTCGCTACGCGACACCACGCTGCGCTGACGTCCGTAACCCGATACCAAGCTCCAATGGCGTTCTCCACTGCAGTGGCGCATCTTTGTGTCATGAAAGTGCCGCCAAAAAAACCGCCATGAAGAACGCGCTCAGCCGTGTTATCAAAACACTGCCGGATTGATGTTAACGGCGTTTCATCGCGGCTTGGGAACACCGAAACTGCAAGCAGCACAAACGAAAACTGGATCGACCGGTAGTCGATCACGGTTACGACTCCACCCACCACAAACTTATCCATCGCGACACAAAGTCGGAGTAGGGATCATGATTGCTCACAACCCCCTCCACGGATCCGGACAGGCGGATTTCCCGCATCCGGCTCTTGCCTTAGGTGATGACGCCCATGCGGCGCAGGGGATAGGGATGACAGACGGTAGGCAGAGGCAGCCAGCGAGTGATGAGACGCCGCATGCGGTCCCAGAGGACGTGTCCGTTCTGGCTACGCCGCGACAGCGAGCGATGCCAGAGTCGTCCCACTTGGAAGCGAAAAAGAGCCAGCGCCGGGTTGTTCATGGGCACTCCGTAATACCGGAGGTGCCCACGCACCACCGCTTGCAACCACTTGCCCTGTTCGGGGATGGGTTCGTGCATGCGCCGCTGAAGTTCGGCTTTCACCTGCATTCAGCTTCGCCTGCAGCCTTTTGCGGATCGTTTGCCGCAGCACCGTGTACATTCCGTTGCTCCTCTTCTTCACGCAGATATGCGTAAAGCCGAGAAAGTTGAATGTCGCGGGCTTCCCTTCTCCACGCCTTTGCCGGTTGTTGATCGCAAATCGGACCAAATTCCAGCAGCCGCGTTTTCTCGGGATGCAATTCCAGGTTGAACTTCCTCATTCTTTCGGTGAGTTCCGCCCGGAACTGTTCGGCATCCGCTTTGCTCTGGAATCCAACCACGATGTCGTCTGCGAATCGCACGACGATGACATCACCGTGCGCCCGCTTTCTGACGCCACGCTTGGATCCACAGGTCGAACACGTAATGAAGATAGACGTTCGCCAAAAGCGGCGAAGCACTTCCGCCCTGAGGCGTTCCTTCCTCCACCCGTATTCGCTTCCCATCCTCCAGCACGCCGGCGTTCAGCCATTTCTGGATGAGCCGCACGACACGCCGATCTGCAATCCGGTGCTCGACGAACTTGACCAGCCATTCGTGGGAAAGCCCATCGAAAAAACTTTTAATGTCAAGATCGAGCACCCAGTTCACTTTTCTCGTCAGCAGTCCCGTGTAGAGCGCATCCAGCGCTTGGTGCTGGCTTCGCCCGGGTCGGAACCCGTACGAAAAGCCGAGAAAATCCGTTTCATAAATGGCGTTCAACACCTCGACCGCCGCACGCTGGACGATCTTATCTTCCAGCGCCGGTACTCCGAGCGGCCTTTGCCGCGTCGGGATAGAACGCAGGCGCTGTGTCGGTGGGCAGCAGGGAGTTGCCGTTACCGGCTCCTCATCGGATCACGCCGGTGCCTCGTTCCGCGCCTCGATCAGTTTCCTACGTCCCCCCATTTCATCCCGGATGGCGGGATTTCCCCGATCCGGTTGGGGATAGCAGCTTTCCCCTTGGGCCTTTCCACGATGATCCGCCACGTTAAGCGATGGCCCGCATCCTTTGGCGACCACCTGGTTTGCTCCAAGGCTCGACGTGCTCGTTTTCACCGACCTTCTCCGGCCACAGTGTGCCGGATGGTGTGCGTTGCACGCCCGCCACTACCCAGGGCCCCTTTGCTCCGGAGGCATTACTCTCCATCATTGCTACTACGAGCCCATGCGCGTGTCCTGTGGCCTCCGTGCCCCTTCGACCTTAGTCTCGTAGGCACTGGTCTTCGCCGCTTATGCCATCCACGGCTGGTCCACCGGACCGTCCTAGCTTTGACTGTGTGGCTTCTTCCGAAAGTGTCGTGCCCAGTACGCCGGGTGCTCGCTCGGTGTATACGGTCGGTTTCTTCCCGTGCGACAACGGCCTTCGCCACCGACGGATGGCTCGGCGCACTCCAAGTGTTCCCGCAAGCGACTTCACGCGGGCGCCAACTTTCGACGTTGCAGGCATTTCCTTCGATTACGACCCTCTCGTTCACTTGCCCTCCTGGTCGCTCCCACGCAGTTTCGCGCGGCGAGGGCTTTGTCGCTCGAGCTTGCTTGGGATTCGTTTCCTCCTCCCAAGTCGAGCCAGTTATCCGGTTGAATCGACCAATTTCCGGAGCAGGATTCGCACCTGCTAGTCACAGAGTTTTGCTAGCTGCACCCATCGGCCTTGGCGATGTACACCCTACGCACCGGCTTCGCTCGGTACGCTCCCTCGCTTCAGCCTATCGGAGAGGTCCTGGAGATTCTCCTCCAGGTCCTCGCCGTAGTGCCGCCACGTCTCTCCGTCCACACCGGGCGCGGCTTCCTTCTTCAGACTGAAGTAGGCCGTGCGCAGTGTTTCCAGGTTGTAGATGTGGTGCAGGAGCGCCGTGAACCGCAACTTCTTATCCTTTGCTGCTGCTTGACGTACCCGCTCCAGCGCACTGGGCGCGTCTTCCCGGCTCGGTGTCCGGGACGCGTTTTGCTGGGGCAGGTTCCCTTTGGCCAGACCTCTTCCCTCCATCCCCTCCGCCGCCGGTTGCCCGGCCTTGTTCGGGGACTTCCTCGGTACTTCAGGTCTGTCCGACTTCCCAGGTCCGTTCGTCATCGGCGTTCGTCCTTAGACTTCCCGATGCGTCCCAAGGCTACTGCTGCCCTGGGCGGACCTGGGATCTCCCGGTTCCCGCGCGAGGTGCTTGCGTACGTGCACGGGGTCTCTGACCGCGCGGGACTCTGGCGCACCTCGCGATATCGGTGCACCCGATCGAGCCTTCCGCTTTCTCCTACAGCGTCGGCGTCCCGAAGTGATTGTCTTACGCGGCTGAATACCCGGCCCGCACGCTCCCCTGTCAACGCTTCGACACCGCCCTTGCGAGCGGCTCCGCATGACTCGGGGCCGATGTGGGTCGCTGATCCACTTTCGTATGACTTTTTCATTCACTACACCTCGCCGGTTTAGCCGGCGCACAGGAGAAAAGCAATGCCATACGTTACCGTCGGAAAGGAAAATTCAGGCAACATCGATCTTTACTACGAAGACCATGGCGCCGGCAAACCGGTTGTTCTGATTCACGGATACCCCTTGAGCGGTGCTTCTTGGGAGAAACAAGTGCCCATCCTCCTGGATGCCGGTTACGGGTCATTACCTACGACCGCAGAGGCTTCGGCAAGTCCAGCCAGCCAACCACGGGCTATAACTACGATACTTTTGCCGAAGACCTCCACAAGCTGGTCACCCACCTAAAGCTGCGTGATTTCACTTTGGTCGGCTTCTCCATGGGAGGAGGCGAGGTGGCACGCTACGTGGGAAAATACGGCTCCAAGGGTGTGAGCAAAGCGGGGATTATCTCCGGTGTGCCGCCGTACCTGCTCAAGACCGCCGACAACCCGGAGGGCGTGGATGCCAGTGTTTTTCAGGGGATCGAGAAAGCGGTAGTCGCCGACCGCTACGCGTTTCTTACTGGCTTCTTCCAGAATTTCTACAATGCCGATCTGCTTCTGGGTAAGCGTGTCAGCGAACAAGCTATCCAGGCAAGCTGGAATGTGGCGGCCAGCGCCTCCGCCACCGCTACCCTGGCGTGTGTCCCAGCCTGGCACGAAGACTTCCGCGAGGACCTGGCCCGCATCGATGTGCCCACGCTGGTGATTCAGGGAGACGCCGACCGCATCGTTCCCATCACGGCTGCGGGACTGCGCACCGCCAAGCTCATCAAGGGCGCGCGCCTGCTGATCGTGAAGGATGGTCCACACTGCATCACGTGGACGCACGCGGAAGAAGTAAACGCCGAATTGCTGAACTTCCTGGGCGAGAAGGCCGGCAAATCGCAGGCTGCCTAGGCCACCAGCTCGTAAGGCAGCAGTGATTTTCCCCGGATGGTTTTGGATCCCTGCCGGGCCGACCTGATCTTTGCGTGGACTGGGAACGAACCCAATCCACGCAAAGGCCGGCGCTAAGGATGAAGACCTTACGAGTGCTTCGCGCTTTGACGGGAACCGAATGCGGCTTCGCCGATTCGGTTCGCCCCCATCGCGGAGGTAGGAATCAGAACACCGGAGACTCGCCCAATGACAGGCCGACGCAAACTCGATCCTCCCAACTAACGGGACGCCTTGTCTGGATAGTTCTTGGGAGATGCGTCGTATTTTGTGCTCTCCGGCTCGGATTGGACGGAGTGATCGATCGGCTTCACGGCTACGACCTGGTAACGGCGCTTCTTACGATCGCCGTCGGGGATCTTCATGTCGAGGATGTCCTTGGAAACCGTGAACTCACCCTCCTTGCCCACGGGAAGAAGAACGGGATGCTTACGATCGAGCGGCCGAACATGATACTCCATGTCGTCGCTACGCAGCATGTATTCGGGGCAAAGCTTCTCGTTGGAATTCACCGCCGTAATACCCGCCGAGGCAAAAATGCTGCCCAGGCCGCTAAGGCCACGCTCTTTGGCTCCGCAAGGGACGGCCTCCATTTGCTCGATCATGACTCGGTCGGGATGCTTTTTCTTGTCCCCGGCGAATGCAGGAACTGCGAACATAAAGGCGAGCGCGGTGATCAGTAGCGTTTTGCTGGTCATAAGAGCCTCCGGTGAAAACTGCTTGGTCTTGCAAGTTGCTGCCAGGCGCCGGCGGAATCGAAAAGGGGAGGACCGGCGGACGGCCCTCCCATCCGAATGCAGCCCAGGCGCCTCCCTGTTTATTTATTCTGGGTTGCCTTGAGCGTCCTAGAGACATCGCCGGTCGACGGAGTAGCGGTCGTCGCCGGGTTAAATTGTTGTGCCAACTTGAGGAAAGCCTGCGGGTTCTCGCTCAATTCTTCGTGCGATTGAGGATGGGCGTTGAGGTAATCCTGCAGCGCGGGATGGTCCCTCAGATAGTACGGGTTCTTGGCCAGCGACGGGTCTCGAGAAAGTTCGCTGGAGATATTGGCGTGGTCTCCGAGGAACCTGTTAAAGCTCGAGAGTTCTACCCGATCCGGGTCATGATCCCGATGCATTGTGGAACCTTCGTGGTTGTCGGCACGATTCTCCTGCCGCATGAACGCATTTGGGTTTTCTTTGTATTGCTCGCGAACTTGCGGATGCTCGGCGAGGAATTGCTGCAGAGCAGGGTGGTCCGCGGCAAACTTTTGGTCATTGACTAGCGATGGGTCGCGCCTGAGCTGCTCGGCGATTTCCGGATGGCCGTCGAGGAAGCGGTCCAGGTTGGCTGATTCGGGCCGAGCGATTTCGCGGCCCTGGTTGTCTTCGCTGCGGTCGAAGCGATTCTCCGGCCGCATGAACGCATTTGGGTTTTCTTTGTACTGCTCGCGAACTTGCGGATGTTCGGCCAGGAACTGCTGCAGAGCCGGATGATCGGCGGCAAACTTTTGGTCATTGACTAGCGATGGGTCGCGCCTGAGCTGCTCGCCGATTTCCGGATGGCCGTCGAGGAAGCGGTCCAGGTTGGCTAGTTGGGGCCGAGCGATTTCGCGGCCCTGGTTGTCTTCGCTGCGGTCGAAGCGGTTCTCCTGCCGCATGAACGCATTTGGGTTTTCTTTGTACTGCTCACGAACTTCCGGATGATCAGCCAGGAACTGCTGCAGAGCCGGATGATCGGCGGCAAACTTTTGGTCATTGACCAGCGATGGGTCGCGCCTGAGCTGCTCGGCGATTTCCGGATGGCCGTCGAGGAAGCGGTCCAGGTTGGCTAGTTGAGGCCGAGCGATTTCGCGGCCCTGGTTGTCTTCGCTGCGGTCGAAGCGATTCTCCTGCCGCATGAACGCATTTGGGTTTTCTTTGTACTGCTCGCGAACTTGCGGATGATCAGCCAGGAACTGCTGCAGAGCCGGATGATCGGCGGCAAACTTTTGGTCATTGACCAGCGATGGATCGCGCTTGAGCTGCTCGGCGGTTTCCGGATGGGCGTCGAGGAAACGATCGAAATCGGCAAGCTGGTGCCGGGTGACGTCGTTATCCTTATCCTTGTCCTGCACTTGATCCTTGTCCTGCACTTGCGGCGACGTTGTCTGCGATTGCGCTCCCGCGGGTGTCGTGGCCCACAAGAGTGCGACCAAGGCTAGCAAAACGAGACAGTATGGAGTAAGTGGAGTTCTGCATTTCATAAAGATCAGATACCTCCTTGCACAAAGAGTTAAAGAAACATGGACCAGCTAACCCTGTGCATTACGGGAAATGCAACAACCGTGCCACGACCATAAGGTCGAGTATGTCGCCGAAATTCAGACGGTTGGAAGGGAACTCAGTGAAATGCTGGAGGACGTCTGAGGAGGGAATTTTCGACACGACAGCGGAAATTCGCTATATCGCAGATCCCCTAGGGTGTTGCGGGTAGTAGCCAACTTCGAAATGGGACGCCCGCAGAGAGCGCAGCTTTTCGCCCCGCCTCCAACGCTTTCATCGCGCCTTATATTTCTTCATCATCTTCTTTTTCTGTTCTTTTTCGTTGAAATCGCACTCCAGCTTGGCCTTTGCCAAACAGGGTTCGTGTGCGGGCACCTATCTTGTCCGCAAGGAGCAATGCCCAATCCACTGCTTCTGCAAGTCCTCAGGTGCCCCTCTTCCGCGTTTACATTCTTCGACCAGTGTCCTACCATATTCGCGGTCGGGTTTTCCACAAGGACCTGCACGTTGCTCCCAATGTGGTTGAGACGCGCGAATGCGCCAGGAGGGCAGCCCGTGAGGAAGTTCTTAGAACGACTCTGGTCCGATGAAGGCGGCCAGGATATTGCCGAGTACGCCGTGATGTTGGCCGTCATTCTCGTGATCGTTGTCGGTACGATCCGTCTGATTGGCTCCAACGCCAACAACGTGTTCTCGGAGGTTTCAAGCGCTATTCAGTAATGGCCGAGGAGTGCTGATGTGCACCCGTTCGTTCAGCCAATCTCTGCCATAACCCCGTTGAGCAACGAGGAACCTCTGCACAGCAGATTGGATACAAACTCCGAAAGAGTTTGCGACGCAGGCGCCAGCATGCTTCTACCTAGCTGAAGTGGGGCCAGAGGCCTCGAACGCCGGCCCCTCGCCTCACATCCCTGTCCCGGCTCAGACCGCAGATGGGCCATGACGGTGTCTGCCGCTGTTCGCGCCAGGACGGGATCCCCAGAAACGACTGTTACTTCTTTCACGTCCCCCGAATAAGCGGTGGCAACTTTCAGCACGACCGTTCCCTGAATACCATCTTTGCGAGCCGCCTCCGGGTAGTTGGGCGGCTCCTTCTGCACGATGAGCGCTGCAGCACTGTCTGCATCAGTACTCGGCGGAGTGTCGAGCCGGCGGACGGTGCGTTCGAGGAGCCGGGGACTGCGCGAATGCACGCTGAAGACAATTTGCGTCGCACCGGAAGGAGTCCGTACGACGGCGTCACCTCCTTCAGGATCTGGCGTTGCAAGGTCCCAGGGTGATTGACTTGCATTGCCTCTACCAACTCTTCCACCTAGGCCTTCGATCGGGCACTAGACCCATTGCGTAAGGTCAGGGAGATTGCAATCGGCGCGTGGAAGTAGCAGACTTCCGTCTTGGGGCAAGCCCAAAAACCGCCAAAGTTTCCGCATTGAGGAGTTGGATATGGCTGCCTACGATTTCTCTCCGGTCGCAAGTCTTGCATCGCACTTTAGGAAACCAAGCGTCCATTGGAAAATGCCAACACTCCCACCGATCAGCGTCCCAAACGCCACACTGGCAGCCTACGATCGGGAACCAAAGGTGAACTGGAAAATGCCGACCCTTCCGCTTCTCAGTCTCGGAGATGTCCAGGCATCGAGATGATTGAAGTCGGACCCATCCAGGAAAAAACGGAAATCCGGCTTTCCATGGTTTCAGGCCCCGGCTCCCGAATCGCCTGATCAAAAAAAGCTTACACTTTGAGATCGCCGAAAACTTGCACTCGAAATCCACTTTGATCGGAGCAGACATTTTGAGAATCTTCAAACTACAGGCCTTCTGGGTCATGGTTGCCATCATGGGTTTCGGCGCGTTCCTGAGCGCGCAACAATCAAAATGGCCAGCGCCGGCTCCGGTGCCAGTACAGATCGCTGCCGCACAGAAGGTGTTCATTTCTAACGCGGGTGGAGAAAGCTTCGAGACGGTCATCGCTCAGACGGTGTTCAATGGTGGCCCGGACCGGCCTTACAATCAGTTTTACGCGGCGATGAAGGGTTGGGGCCGCTATGAACTTGTGCCTTCCCCCGAGGCTGCCGACTTGGTGCTTGAGATCAGTTGGGTGCTCGCTGACACAGGACTGAAACTCCCCGTTCTCGGTCAGCTTCGCTTGGTCGTTCTAGATCCTAAAACGCACGTCGCGCTCTGGAGTTTTACCGAGTATGTCCGGGGGGCGATACTGCTCGGGAACCGTGACAAGAACTTCGATGAAGCAATGAACACCGTCTTAGGCCGTATGAAGCAACTGCTCGATCAACCTGCGGCTACCTTAAACCAACCCCGGAAATAGGCGCGCTTCTAGGAATGTGCCAAAGTCGCGTTCCCGACCGGTTCTCAGTTGATTTTTCCGGAAGAATATCTCGACCGGGGCTGTGGCCTTTAGAAAACTCCTATAGAGACTGCAAGAACTCGAGGATGGCTTCTTGCTGCTCCGTCTTGAGCTTTTCAAATTGCTGGCTGGCATGGCTGGCCTCGTGGCCGTGCCGCAGGATGGCGTCGCGCAAGGTCAGAGATTCGCCGTCGTGCATCAACCGCGGACGCAAGCGGACTCCCCATAAGGGCGCGGTGCGTATTTTATTGCGACTGCCCTCGAAGTCCTGTTTCGAAAGATATCCCGACATGACCTGAAAGACTTTGTTCCCGTAGTGCTCCCGGGTGGCCTGCAGAATTCCGTCGCCCGTCCCAACGTCATGCATCAAGAAATCCCCATAGGGATGAAATGAGATGGACCCGAGCGCGACCGGAATCGTAAAGGTTCCGCCGTTGATCTTGGTTCCGGGGGGAGCAGTGGTCAAGGTCTCGACATGGCAAGTCGCACATCCGATCTTTTGAAACAAACCTTCGCCCTTCTGGGCAACCGGGCTGCTCGCCAGCTGGGCGTCACGCGCAGGCGCTTTCGTGGCGCGAATAAACCGGGCGAAGTGATCGATATCGGACAGGCCATCGGGGCCGGGTGTGTCATTGGGCTCTGAAGCCGTATTGCAAAGTTTGGTCACCTCATCCGGTTGAAGGCGGTTTGTGATGCCCATCTCGTTCAGGTAAGCGTCGCCGGCGAAGGAAAGCAGGCTCGCGTGCTGGTCCTTCCAACCGAACCTTCCTACGCTCATCTGTCCGGGGGCTTCTACGATCGGAACCTCGAGCACCTGTCCGCAGATTTTTCGATGTGACGCTTTGCATTGTTGCTCAGCGAGATCGATGAGGGTCTGATCGGAAAGCGCCTCGACGAAGCCATCCCCCAACAAGTTCAGGGACAGGCGAAATGTGCGGATCGTCTCGGTCTGGGGAACTCGCTCTTGAATTTCCTTGTCGGGAAAAGCTGCGTTCGGACAAATGGCGCGATCATTCACCAGCGAGCGGCCAGAAATCACTTCGGTTCCGTGGGCGATCGGGATTTCCGGGTTGCGGAAGTGTCCCTCCGGCCCCTGATGGCCGACCCGCAATTCCGAGACCTGGGAAGCTGCTCCAGAAACCGGACTCTGATGGCATTCGCGGCAGGACTGCGCGTTGTAAAGGGGTCCGAGCCCATCGCTCAGCTGCTCGACTTCTTCGAATTTGGTCTGATCCGCTTGATGCGTCGCATCATCGGTGACGCCGTTGCTTCGGTTGTCAAAACCGGCAGGCGCTTCGGTGAAACGGGAGGCCGAGGAGACGAGGATAAGACCGCTGAGGATAAGACTGAAGACGGCCAAAGGGATCAACAATCGCATGGCTCATTCCCCCTTTTCCAGAATGGTCTCGCGACAGGCGCTGGGATCCGGAATATATGTCCGCTTGGCGGCCGCATCGATGGTGTGTCCGTCAATGGGACCCTTACTCGAATCATCAATACCACCTTTGCCGGCTGCTGTCCAAGAAAGAAACACCGCCATGATCGATTAAGTTTTTATGACTCATGGAGATCATCTCGGCCAATGCGAATAACACCCCCCCAGTGGAAGCCTTGGTCGAGCAAAGTCGTCGCCTGCTGCTCGGCTCGTTCGTAGGCTTCTTCTTCCCCCACAAGGATCTCCCGGACGCGCCAGCAGGCCGCTCGTGGAAGTTGGACGCCGAGCAGCAACGATCCTGGCTTTTTGAATGATTTTTCGATCGAGACTAATCGTCACAAACACGTGCTGCTCGGATGGTCGCCTGAAATATCTGTCTCGGTACTCGCCTGCTTCTAGTTCGACTTCCCGCAGACCACCAACCAGGGCTCTGGGGCGACTGGCGGTCGCATCGTCCGCGGCCCATCATCCCACTGGTTGGGGATGAGAGCATGGAATGGCTCGCGGGTCAGGGAGGCATATTTTAGATTGCCGCGAAGTCCCGGAGCTATTCTGGGGACCTGTCGCATCCAATCTCTGGCTCTCCGAGTACGGTTAGAGACTGCTCGGAAAGCTCGCTAGATAGGTGGCGATGAACTCGTCTTCTTTCGCAAACGGCTGGTTGAACCGGATGAAGATGACCCGGTTGTTGCTCAACCAGAATGCGCCGGAGTACTGTGCACCACGATGGCGCTTGATCTTTTGACCGGGAGCGAACTGTACCTCGCTATCGGTTCCCGGACCTTGGTCCGCGAATACTCCCGGAAGCGCGGCCAGCCGCTCGCGGGCACGCTCCAGATCGGGAAATTCCTCGATGGACGCGTCCATGTAGGCCGGCGTGTCCCCTTGACGCAAGTAGGTACCCGAATAGGCGCGACGCCCCGTGCCTCTTGAGCCGTCGTCATACATCGCTGACGAGATGCGCGGTACGCCCGCGACGACATCTGGAAACAGGTCGTCCGGTCGCCGTTCGGGCACTCCGGCAGTCAGAAAGTAATCTCCCCGGGACGCGCGGGCGGTCTGGAGCGTCGCAAACTCAGCCAATTTCCCCCGGCACCAGGCGGAGAAGAATGCATGGTCCACTTCTCCGCAAAGGGTCGCGGCGCGTGCCCGACTTTCCGAGTCTTGGTTTTCCCGCAGCGACAGGGCCGCCGCGTAGGTATTCAACTGACGGCAGTCCTCGGACAGCGAGGGATCGTGGATCTGTTTGCAGTCGTTGACATTCTGCAAGATCGGAATGAGCGCAATGCGCTGGCCCAGGGGAAAGCCCATCGCCCGACGGATCGCGGACCAGTGAAAGGCAGACCGGTCAGGGTCGCCCCGCCAGAGCGCGACAGGAAAATACTTTGGTCTCCCGTTCGCGTCGGGGCCCAGATAGACTGGCCACTGTTCGGTCTTATCGAGTTCCGACTGTCCGATATCGGCTCCGCACCGCGACCCAATCCCCTCATTGGGGTCGAGCACGCGGATCCAATACCCCTCCCGTTTTCGCAACAATCCCATGACGTGGACCGAGGACCGGAAGAAGAACTGGCCGGAGTCGTTGGTCCGCGACATCTCGCTCCGCAGTACGTCGCGCCCTCTCAAGCCCTTGCCATCCACTTCGAGACAAGCGTTGATTCCTGAGATTGGTTTGCCGGTGACTGCATCCACCACCTTGGCGGAGACTGGTGATACTACGTAAAGGAAAGCGCTCACGTAGAGTGCGGCCAGCAGGAGGATCAGGACCAGCAGCGCCAGACCGACGTAGCTCAACCAGCGCCGTCTGCTCCTGGAACCGGTGGCCTGGGCTGGGGGAACCATGAGTTCACTAGACGCCTTCAGTTTGTGGCGGGTCAAGGTTACCACCGGTTCCGTGTTTGGTCGGGAACGTAGTTCGCGGGCATGGTTTATCAGACCGTCGCTCGGTCGGCCGGTGGGCGATCGCCGTAAACGAGCGATCGAAAGGACCGCCGGAGCGAGCGCGACGGCGCAGTTCTTCCGCGAGGCGGCCAGGGTTTCCAGGCTGCTGTTATTGGGAGGGAGCTTGTGACTGGGGAGGTGTTTGCCCGGGATCCTGATGGCCGGCTTTCCATTGCTCGCGCGGCAACCCGTGCAACATTTGCTGCGGGGTCCTGACGGGGGATTGGTTACCCGGGTCCTCGGCGGGCTGGCTGGCCTGATCGCTGGTTTGTACCTCAGAATCGTTCTCGTTCGCTTGGTCATTCGCCGCATCCGGAGACTCCGGTGCAGAGAATCCGCTGGACTGGGGCAAATTGACTGGCAGCGGCGAAGCTGTTTCAGCAGCAGAGGGCGCTTTGGGAGTGAGGATGACCCGGTCCAATGCGGCGGGGTCGGCGGCCGAGCCCAGTAGCACGTAGTTGAAATGCGACCCGTTCAATAATTCCGCCAGCACCTCGCGCGCCGGGCCTGGGCCGAAGTGGCTCACCACCCGTTCGGTAGCACTCGAAGGCACATCGACCGACGCGTGGGTCTGAGCACGCACCGCCCGCAGAATATCGGCCAGCGTGGAATTTTGCGCCACAATCGTCAGTTGCCCTTCCCGATAGGAGACTTCCGGGGGCATGGCCGGCATCCCTTCGAGCGTCAGTGGAACCAGAGGTTGGGGCGGAGGCTGAGGCACCACGGGCTCCTGCTTTACGGGCTGCTTTTGCGCGGGATGACGTTCGGTTCCAAAGGCGGGCTTCGCAGCCACCAGGCAGACCGAGGCGGCGGTCAGCAGGGCGAAAACGAATTGCGCACGCGCACCTGACATCAGATCGTCCTCGCCCGCGCCCGGTCTGAGTGAAGAAACGGGCGGGCTCAGCTGCAGCATCAAAATTGTAGCACCAGTATGCCCTGCGGACGCCGCGCGATGCTTTGGGGTTCCATTTGGTCCATCAGAAACCCGCCATGCCCTCTCGTCGGTAACGGACCCGGAAGGGACGAGGTCGATAGTGTCGGTTTGCTCGATCGCTCCGTACACCCGACCAACGGTGGATTCTCAATCCGAATGCCCACGATCCCTGGCCGAGGGCCCCGCCTTTACCGGCGGAAGCGCCCTCGTAAGATCGCGGGCTCGCGAAACTGCCGCCCAAAAATTAAGAAGCGCCCCAGACTCCGAAGAGTCACGGGACGCCCGAACAGCCCTCCCCCAGAACTGCTCAAGCCGAAGATACGTCTTTCTCTTGGCCCTGTACATTGCACATTCGTGCCAGCCCATGGCGCGGAATGCCGATCGGCCCAGCCGGGTGCACGGACGCCCCAGGTTGAATGTTTTCATCGCCTTGTGCACAGTCACCCGTCCCGCAGATTACTCTCGTAATCACCCTCAAGGGATTCGCGTTGACCGAGGCCATCCATGCTCCTTAGATTTTGCAGTGGGGGATTCTATGCAAGATGTTGGCCAGGTCTTACGGCGCAAGCGAGCCCAGCAAGCGCAACTCGCGAAAGAAATTGAATTGCTGCAAACGGTCGAGGAAAAGCTGCGCGAAGTAGCGCCCCTGCTGGCCGATTGCGAGGATGAGAACGCCGTCCTCGCCGAAGTCGACGAGGAAATCGGACAGTCTGCCAGCCCGGCCTCAAAATCCGCGGCGGCGTCTGCCGCAGGCCAGTCGACCCAGGCCCAGTCCGAATCCGGCCAAGCAACGCGCCCCCTCGCCCTGCGGTGGCCCTAAACCGCAACGTGCTGCACTTGTGGTGAAGTAAGCAAACCATGACTTTTCAAGCACTCCTGGTTTCCACCGACGACGAAGTAGCGGCCGTTCTTGAACCGGTCCTGTCCGGTTTTGGCCTAAGCCTGCGCGCGTGCGGACACCTCGAGGCCATCCGGGAACTCACAGACCAGCGATTCGATGCGGTCGTCGTCGACTTCGACGACCTGGCGGGCGCTATGTCGCTGCTGCAAAATCCCTGCCTAACACCGCGGCGCGACGGCACGGTCACCGTCGCCCTGCTGCGGGACCCGAGCAAAGTGCGCACCGCTTTCGGTGCGGGCGCGCATTTCATTCTTTATAAGCCGATTTCTGCCGAACAGGCTCAAGCCAGCCTGCGCGCCGCCACCGTTCTGATTAAGCGTGAGCGCCGGCGCTCCCTGCGCGTCCCTCTGCAAGTTCCGGCACAACTTCGTGTAGAGAACGGCCCGGCCATGGAGGGCTTCTTGCTCGACCTGAGCGAGGACGGCGCCGACGTGCTCTCGTCCCAGCCGCTCTCGCTTTCCGCCTCTCTCAATCTGCAATTCAGCTTGCCCGATGGCGCCCCGATCGAGGTCAGCGGCGAAGTGGCATGGGCGAATCCAAACGGACAGTCCGGCGTGCGCTTCGTTGGCCTCTTGCAAAGTCTGCGCACTTCGTTGCGGGACTGGGTACTGATCAATGCCAGGAAATTTCATGCAGCGGAGCCCGAGTCGGCGGCGCCCTCGAAACTCACCGACCTCAGCAATGGCGGATGCTACGTGCAGACGGAATCGCCTTTTCCCGAACGAACCGGAGTCGTGCTCCGCCTGAAGGCAGCGGGCGTCGAAGTGCAGGCCCAAGGCATGGTGCGGGTCATGCACCCGGGGTTGGGGATGGGCATCGAGTTCGCTTCCCGCACCGCCCAGGAGCGCGAGGAGGTCACCGACTTCATCAAGTTCCTCATCAGCTTTCCCGGAACCTCACCCGAACTAGAGATCACTCCCTGGGTCCTGGCGGCTGGCATCGATCCCGCCGCCTCCGCGTCTTCTGCGGCCGAGGAACTCGACGATCCGCTGCTCGATCTGTTACGCAACCACGAGTCGCTCAGCCAAGAGCAATTTCAGCAAGAACTGCAAAAGCAGCGCGGCCTGGCGGCAGTCTCCGTTTCCTAGCAACCCCGCCTCGAAAACCTTCCGCGAAGACCCCTCTAAAGAGAAGAAAGGAAAGCCCGAGGGCTGGCCTTCGAACGAAGGCGCGGGGTTATTTACCCCGGTAGTCCGAAACCTCGAGCCCCAACCAACGAAGAGATTGCCGGCGCCTGAGTTCCGCCAAGCTTCGTAGAAGGGTTTCCGCTTGGGCGCGGGCGGGTCAGCGATCCTGCTGCCGCCACTTGTGGAGGAATTGCAGCAAGTCGTCGGGCGCGAGCGCGCGGGCGTTTTCAAATTCACCGGTTCTCTGACTGAACAGCAGCGTCCCCTGGGCATCGAGCACCGCCAGCGCCGGGATGCCCCGCTTCATGGGCACCTGGTACTGCTGCATGAGATCCTGATTCTTGTCGCCTCGGCCGACATCCACATGCACGACTTGGTAGTCACGCTGCAAAATAGGCGCCAGGTCGGGGCGATGAAATGCCATATCCAGAACGTGGCAGTCATAGCACCAGTTGGCCCCGAAAACCACCAGCACTCGCTGATGGCCCTTGGCCGCAAGCTTGAGCGCGTGTTGAATCTCAGCCCGGGCATCGACCCCGGGCTCGTAGATCTCGTTGTCGAGAGATGCGGGCTGCTGCAAACGGGCGGCATCGGTCCGCTTCGAAGCCACCAGTCGCCACTCGCCGCCTTGCTGCTGCCACATCTGTCCCTCGGTGATATACAGCGTGTGTTTTACCGAGGGGGCTCCCGAATGAATTTCCGCCTGGAACACGATCTGTTCGACGCCGGGCTTCGATCGATCCGTCTGCAGGATGTTTAGGCCCAGCCGGCTCACCTTGAGCCCAGTCCAAAACGCCACGTCGTCATCGGCGCTGATCTTTCCGGAAGGAACGACGATTTGAGCCGCGGGATCGTTGCTGTACAGACCGCGCACGGCGGCAGCATCCCCTTCGAGGATGGCACTCTTCCATTGCTCTAACGGCCGAAACACGGTCCTGCCCGCGGCAGCCGACTGGGCTTGTGGGGCAAATCCTTGTTGGGCAAAACTAAGAGGAATCGTGTTCGCCACCACCAACCACGCTAACGCCCAGATTGCCGTCCGGATCGGGTAAACCCTCATATCCATCTCCTCGGTTCGACTGGTCCGACTGCTTGCCTCAAGGACCGCCGGGCTCAGCGGAATCAACCTGCTGCCCCCATCGGAATCTGCGTCTCGAAGTATACCGTGCCGGCCGAGGGTGTTCCCGGTACCCGGGTTCTGCGGTATCCTCGTGTACCAAGCCACCGCCCATCCCGGCGAGTTTCGCCCGATCGGAGACCGGAGACCTGAAAGCCGACCTGACGGAAACTGAAACCGCGACCCGCCCCGCCGCAATCGTCGACGCCGATACCGCCCCCTGTTCTCTTTTTCCCCTGCCCCTTCTGGTGATCCTAGCCACCGCCTGCGCCGTGGTTGTGCCCTTCCTCGTTTTTGGGATTCCATCCGGCCACGACTTCGAGTTTCACATGAACTCCTGGATGGAAGTGCTGAGCCAGTGGAGGCAAGGGGTCCTCTATCCCCGCTGGGCGGCTCTGGCGCACTATGGATACGGAGAACCTCGCTTCGTATTTTATCCCCCCGCCTCGTGGATCCTCGGCGCGGCGCTCGGCGCGGTGTTGCCTTGGCCGGTGGCGCCGGCGATCTATCAATGGCTGGCGCTCTCGCTCTCGGGCTGCTCCATGTTTCTGCTGGCGCGGCGCTGGCTCGGCCGCCACGACGCTATCTTTGCCGCGGCACTCTACGCCGCAAATCCTTACTACTTAGTGATCGTGTATTGGCGAAGCGCCTACGCCGAGCTGCTGGCCGGAGCTCTGCTGCCTCTCGTCTTGCTCCTCGTGCTGCGGTTGGAGGAGGAGGGGCGCAAATGGATTGTTCCGCTCGGCCTGATTGTGGCCCTGGGATGGCTGACCAACGCCCCCTCGTCCGTGATGATCAACTATTCTTTGGGGTTGTTGCTGATTCTGCTGGCGATTCGACGGCGCTCCCCGCAAGTGCTGTTCGAGGGCGGCCTGGCCATTCTGCTGGGCGCGGCCTTGGCCGCGTTTTACCTTGTGCCCGCGACCTACGAACAGCGCTGGGTCGACATCTCCCAAGTGGTGGCCGAGGGTGTCCGTCCGCAGGACAATTTCCTGTTCACCCGGATCGACGACCCCCGTCACAACCAATTTAATCTGCTGATTTCTGTTTTGGCGCTGGCCGAGATGGCTGGTCTCGCGGTGGCGGCGATCTCCCACCGCCGCTGGCGCCGCGAGATACCGCAGGCATCCTGGCTCCTGGCCGCATGGGCCGCCGTATCCGCGGTTTTGCTGTTTTCTGTTACTTCGCCAGTGTGGAATCATTTTCCCAAGCTTCGCTTCGTGCAGCTTCCCTGGCGCTGGCTGTTATGTTTCAACGTGGCTTTCGCTTTGCTGGTCACGACCGCTTGGCGGCGATGGTTCGCTCGCTTGCTGCTGTACGCCGTCATGCTGGCGGTGCTGGCCTTTGCCGGGCATCGTTTCCAGATGCCGTGGTGGGATCACACCCCCGAGATCGCTAAGCTCGAGCAAAGCATCTGGGACTCGGGCGGCTATGAAGGCACCGATGAATATATTCCCGTCGACGCCGACGGCTACGAGATCAGCCACGAGGCGCGCCGTGTCACCTTCAAGGGCCAGGGTGCGGATCAGATTCATGTGCTCGAGTGGGGTCCTGAGTCGAAATTGTTTACCGCCCAGGTCAGCAGTTCCGGACAACTGGTGCTGCGTTTGTTTAACTATCCGGCATGGCGGGTCGAAGTGAATGGCCGCGTGGTCACAGCCGCAAGCCTTGACTTGACCGGCCAGATGACGATTCCCGTCAAGGCTGGTGAAAACCAGGTGAGAGTCACATTTTCCCGCACTCGGGACCGGACGATCGGGGGGACGGTGTCCGGCGTGAGCGCGCTTTTGATCGTCGGTCTCGCAGCATTTCGGCGGAAGCAGCGGCCTCTTCCGAAATCGGCTTGAGGGAAGGGCGCCGGCCCACCATGAAGCGGATTCTGATCGCCACATCGAACACCGGGAAGCTGGTTGACTTCGCCGCCGCCGCTGGACCGCATGGCATCGAAGTTATCCCCCTGCCGAACTTCTCTTCCCTGCCCCCGGTGGTTGAAGACGGGCTGACCTTCGAGGCCAATGCGAGGAAAAAAGCCGAGGCCTACAGCCACTATGCCCCGGGAGAAATCGTTTTAGCCGATGACTCCGGTCTCGAAGTGGATGCGCTTGGGGGCGCACCCGGCGTGCATTCCGCACGCTATGCCGCGGACGCTCCCCATCTGGTCGAGAACAACACCGACGACCACGCCAACAACGCGCGCCTGCTTCGCGAGCTGCGAAATGTTCCCGCGGAAAGGCGCACCGGGCGATTCGTATGTGTGATCGCCGCTGCGCGCGAGGGGCAGATGCTCGCGGTGTTTGACGGTCAAGCCGAAGGCGTGATTCTCGGAAGTCCCCAGGGCGCCAACGGCTTCGGCTACGACCCGCTGTTCTACTTCCCGCAAATCCAGAAAACTTTCGCCGAACTGACCGCCGAAGAAAAGGCCGGGTACAGCCACCGCGGCACCGCGTTCCGCAAGTTTCTGGAGTGGTATGAGGGGCCCGCGAATGGCTAAGGCAGGCTGCTTTCTCCAAAACCATGGCGGGCATCAGATGGGAGCAAATTCGGGACGATGACCGGCGTTGTCTCGGTTGTATGCCACCGCCGTCAACCTGAACCTCCTGCCGACCCGCCTTCAACCCCCGTTGCCGCAGATTAGCAACTGGGCCGATGCATGGAGTCCCGCCGCACGCTCCTGCGATGGGCTTGCGCTTCTTCCCGCTAGCGGCGAACGCCGTGGCTCAGAACCTGGCGGCAACTGAAAAGGGGCGCGACCGCAGTCGCCGCCCCTTTTCCTGAGCAGATCGGTTTTATGCCGATCCATTTTCTGGCCACCTGCGTCCGAATCCGAGCCGCCAATGGTCGGTTTCTTAGCGCCGCGGACCACCGCGACCGCCGCCATGGCCGCCGCGTCCCGGGCCGCCCCGGCGTCGTCCGCCACCGCCACCGCCGCCCGGGCGTCCACCCCGGCCGCCGCGGTCGAAGCCGCCACGGTCTCCTGCCGGCGCAGGCGACGGCGATGGAGCGGTAGAGGAAGGGTCGCGATTGAAGTTCGGTTCCGGTTCGTCGGGATAATCCCCCCCGCCTTCGATGGTCAGAGCGGGTGCCGACTCGCCGTGTGGTTCGCTAGCACTCTCGCCCCCACCCTCGGGGGGCAGTTCCCCGCCGCCCATTTTCGCGCGCTGCTCCTTAAGAATGGCTTTGCGCGAAAGCCGGATCCGGTTGCCTTCAACGGCCAGCACTTTCACCAGGACCTGATCGCCCTCCTTGAGTTCGTCGCGGACGTCCTTGATACGGTGCTCGGCCACTTCGCTGATGTGCAGCAGCCCGTCGGTGCCGGGAATGATCTCGACGAAAGCGCCAAAGTCGGCCAGCCGGGACACGGTGCCCAGGTAGGTCTTCCCCACTTCGGCCGTCGCCGTCAGGTCGCGAATAATCTGCAGCGCCTTATTGGCCGAGGCTTCGTCGTTAGACGCCACGTTCACTTTGCCCGTGTCCTCCACATCGATCTTCACTCCGGTTTGCTCGATGATGCTGCGAATCATCTTGCCACCCGGGCCGATGACATCGCGGATCTTATCGACTGGAATCTGCAGGGTGTAGATGCGCGGGGCGTAGGCGGAAACCTTCTCCCGCGGCGCCGACAGAACCTCGTTCATCTTGCCCAGGATGTGCAACCGTCCCCGCCGCGCCTGCGCCAGGGCTTCGCGCATGATCTGCGCCGTGATGCCCCCGACCTTGATATCCATCTGCAGGGCGGTAATGCCGTCCTGGGTGCCGGCGACTTTGAAGTCCATGTCGCCGTAGTGATCTTCAGCGCCCGCGATATCGGTCAGGATGGCGTAGTCGTGGTCTTCCTTCACGAGTCCCATGGCCACTCCCGCAACCGGAGCCTTCAGCGGCACGCCCGCATCCATCAGCGAAAGCGAAGCTCCGCAAACCGTGGCCATGGACGACGATCCATTCGATTCCAAAATGTCGGAGACTACGCGCATGGCATAGGGCCACTTGTCTTCGCCCGGCAGCACTCCGGAAATAGCCCGCTCCGCCAGGGCGCCGTGTCCGATCTCGCGCCGCCCCGCGCCCCGCAAGAAGGCGACTTCGCCGACCGAGAAGGGCGGAAAATTGTAGTGCAGCATGAAGCGCTTCTTGGCTTCGCCTTCGAAAGCTTCCAGACGTTGCATGTCGTCGCTCGTGCCGAGAGTCGTCGTTACCAGAGCCTGCGTTTCGCCGCGCGTGAAGATGGCGGAGCCGTGGGTGCGGGGCAGGACGCTGGCCTCGACCCAGATGGCGCGGACTTGATCGAAGGCGCGGCCGTCTGGGCGACGCTTCTGATTGAGAACCTGCTCGCGGAAGATGCGCTCCCGCAGAGTCTCGTAATAGGTCTTGAGCTTGGCCCGGCCCTTTTCGTCTTCTTCGGGGATCTGCGCCTGCAATTCCTTCTTGAGATCGCGGACCAGGTTGTGGCTTTCCGCCTTGGGATGCTTTTCGGTGTCGAGGCGGTCGGTCAGGTCGACGCCAATTTTCGCCTTCAGCGCGTCATAGTAGGCCTGGTCGAATTCGGGAGGGGTTACGGTGCGCTTGGGTTTGCCAGCTTTTTCCCGCAGTTGGTTGATGGCGGCGCAGATCTTTTTGATCTCGGAGTGGCCGA
This sequence comes from uncultured Acidobacteriaceae bacterium, assembly GCA_963770245.1. Taxonomy (GTDB): domain Bacteria; phylum Acidobacteriota; class Terriglobia; order Terriglobales; family Acidobacteriaceae; genus PALSA-270. The sequence continues at coordinate 22,610 of CAVYOX010000005.1, forward strand.
ATTCGATGGCATCGACCACGGTTTCTTCTTTCACTTCTTTGGCGACCGACTCGATCATCACGATGCCATCGGCGGTTCCGACGACCATGATGCTCAGTAGGCCTTCGCGGATTTCGGTGTAGGTGGGATTGATCACGAAGTGACCATCGACCAGGCCGACACGCACCGCTCCAATCGGACCGAGGAAGGGAATGTCAGAAAGGGTCAGCGCGCAGGAAGCTGCGTTAATGCCGACCACGTCAGGATCGTTCTCGCTATCGGCGGAGAGCACGAAGGCGATCACCTGGGTCTCGCACTTGAAGCCCTCGGCAAACAAGGGGCGCACCGGACGGTCGATCATGCGACTGGTAAGAATTTCGCGTTCGCTCGGACGACCTTCGCGCTTGATGAATCCGCCGGGAAAGCGGCCGCCAGCGTAGGTATATTCCCGGTAGTCCACGGTCAAAGGGAAGAAGTCAATTCCTTCCCGGGGCTCGGGGTTGGCCACACCGGTGGCCAGAACGACGTTGTCCCCCATGCGGACCACAGCCGAGCCGTGCGCCTGTTTAGCCAGTTTTCCGGTTTCAAAGGAGAGGCTTTTGCCGCCGGCGAGTTCTACAGAAACTTCATGCTTCATGATTTGATTTCCTTCTGGGCAGGAGAGCACGTAAGTGCCGGTCTGGTGGGTTGCAGGCTGAATGATCCAGTGCCAGTAGAGTTAGGTATCAATGGCCGGAGACACACCGTCTATGCGCTTCCCTCAGTGAGTGCCCACCGTCCAGGGGGCGGCGGCACAACGATTCCCGTGGTCTTGCGGAAAAATCCACCATCCGCCAGAAACCGGTCCGCCCGCAATTAATGGCGGAGACCGAGCCTCTGTACCACATTCTTGTAGCGGATGGAATCGTAAGTCTTGAGGTAGTCGAGCAAGCGACGCCGCTTGCTGACCAGCATGAGAAGGCCGCGGCGTGAACCGTGGTCTTTCAGGTGTGTCTTGAAGTGCTCCGTCAATTGGCCAATGCGTTCGCTTAGCAGCGCGATCTGGACTTCTGGACTGCCCGTATCGGTGGGATGCGTCCCGTGTTGGTCAATGAGGGCTTTCTTTTGCTCTCTGGCTAGCACTAACCTGCTGCACTCCTGTCTTCTATAGTTTTCGATTGTTTGTAACGCCTTCGAGGTTAACACGTTGGCGGAGGAGGTGTAAAGGTGAAGGGCGCCGGAGTCGCCACGGGAGGAGCGCTGCAAGCAGCGCCTGGACATTCTTGGACCGGAATGCCGGGACTATTCATCCAAAGCCGAACAGAACTTTATCCTTAGATGCTTTTCCTTCTGCTTTTTGTTTTTTGCCGTTTGCAATTGTCGATGGGGCGGCCCACAGTCGTCGGTCGAGTTTCATCGAGCGTCCTCGATTCCGGCGATGGATTTGAAAAGCCCCCGACGAGCGGAGACCTTGGGGCGCGGAACCGATGGCAGACAAGCCTGAAACTCGCGAAACCACCGAACCCGCGGCCACCCTCACGGCGAACGCACCAACCGCAGTGCCGGCTGCACCCTGGCGGCCCAGTTTCAACCCCTGGTTGATCGCAGTGGTGGTGGCGGTGGCGGCGTTCATGGAGGTGCTCGACACCAGCATCGCCAACGTGGCCCTCCCTTACATGGCGGGCAACCTGGGAGCGAGCAACGACCAGAGCACCTGGGTTCTCACCTCCTATCTCGTTTCCAATGCCGTCGTGCTTCCGATCAGTGGATGGTTTGCCAGCGTGCTCGGCCGCAAGTGGTTCTTCATGACCTGTTTGACGATTTTCACCGTGAGTTCCATGTTGTGCGGGATCGCCCCAAGCCTCGGAGCACTGATTGTGTTTCGTATCCTGCAAGGCGCGGGCGGAGGCGGACTTCAACCCATGGCTCAGGCAATCCTGGCCGACACCTTTCCTCCCGAGAAGCGCGGCCTGGCCTTCGCTCTGTACGGCGTCACCGTCATCGTCGCCCCCACGATCGGGCCCACCTTGGGAGGCTGGATCACCGACAACTACACCTGGCGCTGGATTTTCTTCATCAACATCCCGGTAGGGATTCTGGCACTGTTCCTGGTTTCTCGTTTGATCGAAGAGCCGCCTTGGGCGAAGCGCGTCCGAGGCGCACTGGCCAGAATCGACTACGTCGGTGTCTCTCTGCTGGTCCTCGGAGTGGGAGCCCTGCAAGTGATGCTCGACAAGGGGCAGGAGGATGATTGGTTCGGGTCGAATTTCATCCTGACGCTGGCGGTGCTTGCGGTGGTCGGCTTTGTGTCACTGGTCATCTGGGAGTGGTTTTATACGCGCCCGGTGATTGAGGTGCGCCTGTTCAAGAATCTGAACTTCTTCGAAGCGAACGGAATGATGTTTGTGCTTGGGATCATGCTGTTCTCGAGCCTCGTCATGATGCCGCTGTTCCTGCAGTCTCTGCTGGGCTACACGGCGGAGTCGGCCGGCTTGGTGCTTTCAGGCGGCGGCCTTCTGCTGCTGTTTCTGATGCCCATCGTGGGGGTGCTCTCCTCGAAGGTCCAGGCGCGCTATCTGGTTGCCTTCGGCTGGCTGGCCCTCTCGATCGGCATGTTCTTGTCCACTCAGCAGCTCGACCTGCAGATCAGCTTCCGCAGCGCCAGCCTGCTGCGCCTGGTGCAGGTGTTTGGCCTGGGTTTTCTGTTTGTTCCCATCAATCTGTCCTCCTACATCGGAATGCCGGTCGAAAAGAGCAACAGCGTCGCCGGGCTCACGAACTTTATGCGCAACATCGGCAGCAGCGTGGGAACATCGATGGTCACTACCTTGATTGCCCGCCGGGCTCAGGTCCACCAAGCGTATCTGGTCGCGAATTTGACCCCCGGACGGCCGCTGTTTACGGGCGCGCTTGCGGGTCTCGCGGCCCATCTGGGGGCATCGGGTGCGAATCCGGAGCAGGCGACGAGGCAGGCCTACGCGCTCGTGTATCACGCGGTGGTCATCCAGGCCAGCACTCTCGCCTACATCGACACCTACTGGGTTCTGGCGATCGGAGCGGCCATCATGTTTGTGCTTTCTTTCACCCTGAAGAAAAACCAACCCGGCGGCCGCCGCGTGGCGATCGACTAGCAGTAGTATGGTGAGGGGAAAGAACTCGCAGCGCTGTGCCGTCTCCCGGGTATATCGACGCACCCGATTGTTCGTGCTGATGCTCGGGTGCAGCCGCAAGGCAGTACGTTTGATGCACCCAGTCGAGTCCGGAGCAATCTCCATGATCCGAGTGATCACCATCGAGCGCGAATACGGCAGCGGCGGCGTAGACATCGCCAAAAGAGTTGCCAGCCGCCTGGGCTGGAAGCTTTGGGACGAGTTGTTGACCAACGAAATTGCCCGCCTGATGGAGTGCGATTGCCGAGTCGTCGAAGAACACGAAGAGAAAAGAGACCCCTTGTTCTACCGGCTGCTCAAGGCCTTCATGCGTGGCAGTCACGAAGGCAGTCTGTACGCCCCTCGGCTGAAGTTGGCCGATACCGATTGCATCCGGGAGGTCGCAGAGCGTGTCGTGAAAGACGCTGCCGAAGGCAGCGAGTGCGTGATCGTGGGGCGGGGATCCGCCTATTATCTGCAGCACCGCCGCGATGTGTTTCACGTATTTGTCTACGCTCCGTTTGAGGAGAAAGTCCGGCGGCTTGAGGCCGGTGGGAAAAGCCAGAATGAAGCCCTCCAGGCCGCCGAAACCGTGGACCGGGATCGGGCGGCCTTCATCAAGCAGTATTTCGGGGTCGACTGGCCGGATCGGTACCGCTTTCACCTGATGATCAACTCCACGATTGGCGAGGAAACGGCGGTTGAGACCATACTCCAGGGTATCGCCTCGTTCGAGAAACAAAGCACCGCATCTGTCGCTCCCCCCGAGCCGTCCAACAGGCGGTGATCCGGAAACCGCAGACCCAGCGATCGCCATGCCAATTTCGAAGAATTCCCAGGCTCGACCTCCCTGTCCAGGTGCAACCGCAGAACCGATCCAGGTTCGAGAGTCGTGCGGTTCGAGGTTTCGCAGTCTTGGGCAAACTGCCGCTCTTTTGTCTTTGTCTTTATCTTTAATCTTTGCCGGCAGTATTCTTGGCGCCAGTCTTTTTTGGGGCGGATGCAACCGCATGGCGAAGGAAACTCGAATGGAAAGCTCCCACCAGCTTGAACCCACGATCGCCGCTCTTCGTGGGGCCTATGAGGCCTTCAACCGGGGTGATATCGACGCCGCATTGCAGCCGCTTGATGCTCAGATCGAGTGGACTGAACCGGTGGAATTCCCCGGAGGCGGCACCTACCACGGACACGATGGGGTCAAGCGCTATCTGACCCAGTCACGGGCCGCCTGGGCAGAAGGATCGAGCGAACCAGAGCGATTCATTACGGCCGGCAACCGCATCGTTGTGTTTGTCCATGCGCGAGTTCGACCGAAGGGCAGCAATCAGTGGCAAGATGTGCGCCTGGCGGACGTCTACACGGTGCGCGGTGGCAAAGTGCTCGAAATGCGGGCATTCGCCGACCGACACGAAGCGCTGCGGTGGGCCGGCGTGCAATCCCCCAGTCCCTGATAAACAGCCCCGAGGTCGCAAGCCCAAGGGTTTCATGCTACTGCGCGGACCTGATGGCCATCGTGGTCAGCCGCAGCGACTCGAGCGACTCGCTTCAGTTCCACCCAAAGCAAAAGCCCACAACCGGAGCCGTGGGCTTTTTTCTTGCGACTGATCTTCGTTAACTGAGCGTTGACTTAGCCTTCGTGAGCCCTTAGCGGCGTCCGCCGCCGTGCCCGCCGCCTCCACCGTGGAAGCCACCTCGTGCTGCACCGCGAAATCCGCCCCCGACGCTACCGTGGAAGCCGCCCACCGGTCCGCGTGCAAAACCGCGTCCACCGAAAGCCGCGCGTCCGTAGGAGCCGCGACCGTAACCCCAGCCCGGGCGTCCGTAGTAGCCGCGACCGTAGCCGAAGCCGCCGCGGCCATAGTAGCCTAGAAAGCCGGGCCGGCCGTAGTATCCGTGAAACCACGGCCCCGCACCGATAAACAAACCACCGGAAAACCAGCTGGGCCCGTAGTAGCCATAAGGCGCACAAGCGTACGGCGCATATCCGTAGTAGCCGTACTCGCATACCGGCGGTCCGGCATAATATCCCGGACCGAATCCTACACCTACGCCAACCCTGACCTGGGCTTGCGAGTAAGCCAGTGGAATCATCAAAACCGCCAGCAAGGCCACATGCTTGAGATAACGCATTTGTTCTACCCCCCAGCCCCAGATTCACCGAGTCCCATCTGAAGCACCTGCTGGCTTAAACCCGGGAGCTGAAAAAAAGTTTCGCAGCTCGAATGGTCAAATTAAGCTATCCAATTTTAAATCAGTCAGTTGCAAGGTAACCATCCGCCGTCCGTGACCCTTCCCTAATTGCCGGAGGGCGCGCCTCAGTTCCTGGGGGAAATCTTCTAGCTCAGGCGAGCGGGACTGCAGTTTTCACAGAACTTCCTATGCCAGCTCGACCTCGATCGCGCTCGGCGGCCCCTCCAGCTTGGTGATGCGAAAACTGCGGACCTGCCCCGCCCGGACTTGTTGCGGCTCCGCGGATTCCGCCACCGCGCCGGCCTTCCAGCGTGCCTCGAGCATCGAACCAAGCGATGCCAGATCAGCTTTCGCTCCCCCGGACCGACTCCGAGGATCAGATGCCGGCTTGGTTTCTGCCGAGATCCGGCAGGCTGCCCGGATTCCTTCCCCCAGTTCCACCTTCGCCGAGCTGCCCGAGACTTCGATGACGCGGCCCGTGACCACATCCCCTTCCCGGTGCTCGGCCACGTATTCATCAATGCCGGTCGGAACCAGTTGTTTCATTCCGAGTTTCAGTTTGCGCTTCTCCCGATCCAGCTCGAGCACTTGCGCCTTCACTATTTGCCCCACCCGCAAAATATCCTGCGGATGGTTAATGCGCTTTTCCGCGCTCAGGTCGCTGACGTGAACCATCCCCTCCACGCCTTCGGCCACCTGCACGAACGCGCCGAACTTCGCAATGCTCGTGACGGGCCCCTCGACCATGGACCCCACCAGGAACTTCTGCGCCGCGTCGGCCCACGGATCCCCGAGCGCCTGCTTCAGTCCCAAAGACATGCGCCGCTCGCCCGCGTTCACGCCGAGGATCACGGCTTCGACCATCTCCCCGGGCTTCACCAAGTCGGTCGGCCTCCTTACTTTCTTGACCCACGACATCTCAGAGACATGAATCAATCCCTCGACTCCCGGCTCTAGTTCGACAAACGCGCCGAAGTCGGTCACGCGAGTCACGGCGCCACGCACGCGCTCCCCGATCCTGTACTTACCGGGAACCGAGTCCCAGGGATGCGGCTGTAGTTGCTTCATCCCCACCGAAAGACGCCGCTTCTCGAGGTCCACCTTGAGAACCTTCACCTCGATTTGCTGATCGACCGCGAGTACGTCCGCCGGCTTGTTAATGCGGCTCCAGGAAATATCCCCCACATGCAACAGCGCGTCCACGCTGCCAATATCGACAAACGCTCCGTAGTCGGCGAGCCTTCGCACCGTACCGCTCACCGTGTCGCCTTCTTTCAATTCGGAGTAGCGGCGGTCTTTCACCGTCTGCTCTTCTCCTTCAGCGACGATGCGGCGATCCACCACGACGTCTTCTTCCGCGGCGTCGAGCTTGATGATGCGGCATCGGATCTCCTGCTCGACCAACTTCTCCATCTCGGCCACATCGCGAGCACCACTGCGGGATGCCGGCATGAACGCTCGCACTCCCACATCCACGCTCAAGCCGCCCTTCACGACCCCCGTCACCGTGCCCACAATGGTCGTCTTCGCTTGAAAAGCCTGCTCGAGCGCCGTCCAGTCACTGGGCCGCGCGGCCTTGCTGCGAGTCAACTCGTAGTAGCCTTCGGGATCGCGGCCTTTGATCGTGACCTGCAGCTTGTCGCCTGGTGCGGGGCTCCTGCCATCGTTCGGTAACTCGGAAAGCGGCAACAGGCCTTCCGTCTTGAACCCGATGTCGATCACCACCGAGTCCGCCGAAACCGAGACGACAGTGCCTTCGCGGGTGGCTTCGGCCTTAGGGAGCCTGTGGCTGCGCTCGAATTGCGAAAGCATGCTCCCGAAAGACTCATCGGGCTCGGGAGTGGCGGAAGGGGCTGGGATCTTTGGATTGGACATATCCGGTTACAGCCTGGTGGAGGCGCGACCCTTCCAGGATAACACCGCAACGCGAAAAAGCGACTCAGCCTGGATTGGGACTGGGGACTCGGCGATGCCGACTAGACAATGGCGAGCCTGCTTGATCGCCCCAACATAGTTCCGCGTTGGCCCATCCTTGCGGGCACGATCCGCCAGAAATGGTGGTTGACGAAGAGGGAAGCTGACAAAGCTGGACGAATCATCGAAGGGTGTAACATTCTCGATGCAAGGTCCGGGGGGCATCCCGATCTGCTGGATGCAGGCGGCATTGAGCAGGAGGAACGTGCGAAAGCAAATCGCTTTCTTGGCATGCACTCTGATTTTTTTGCTTGCCTTTGGTTTGAGCGCAGCCTCCGACTCCTCCCAGTTGAGGCTCTCCACCGTTTCACGGGCCGATCTTTGCGTCACCGAGGGAGCCATTGCGGAGCGATCCGGCCATGGGCTTGCAGTGACGGTTCCGAAGATGCGAGCCTATCTCGATGCCAGAACCACACCCTCGATCGAAGCGCGTTTCCAATACCTCGGCCCAACCGGGGATGAAGCGCGGCTGGGTTCGGGCGAATTGCGCCGCCAGTTTGGCCTGAAGCTGCGAGCGCAGGATGCTTGTAACCTGGTGTACGCCATGTGGCGCATCGAGCCCGAGTCGAAACTTGTAGTCTCAGTGAAAACGAACCCCGGCCAGCACAGCAGCGCGGAGTGCGGGAATCGCGGCTACCAGAACATCAAGCCCCGCCGCAGCAGTCCGGTTCCAAGCTTGCATGCTGGAGATGCGCACAGCCTGCGGGCTGCCTTGAACGGAACCGAGATGCAAGTTTTCGTCGACGATCGGCTGGTTTGGGTGGGTTCGGTCGGACCCGAGGTGCTGCATTTCGATGGACCGGTCGGAATTCGTTCCGACAACGCCCGATTGGATCTCGAACTCCGAACCGGTCCGCCGCGCCGGGAAGCAGAAGGCTGTCGATCCGGACCCGAAAACTCAGAATAGGGTAGCGAGCACACATGCAGGCCAGCTCGGTGGCTCCTGAACCCAGGCCCTGCGCTCGACCGTTTCCTCGGCCAGGTTCGATGGAGGGCATCGAATGTCAGCGGAAGGGATGGCAATTTGATTTCGCAGAGAGCCGGCATAGCACTGTTGCTGATGCTGGCAGTCCTAGTCGCTCTGATCGGTCTATTCCTGCCACCGACTCCGCAATCGCCGGCCTACCATCGATTTGCCGATCGCCGCAGCTTTCTGGGCATCCCCAATTTTGGCGACGTGGCCTCGAACCTCCCGTTCGCGGTGATCGGATTGTGGGGGCTCGGGTTCCTGTGGCGATCGAACTCCGGCCGGGCGGTTCAACCTTTTCTCGATGCACGAGAACGCTGGCCTTATCTCCTGGTTTTTGTCGGATTGATCCTGACCGCGTTTGGCTCCTCCTACTATCACCTGAGTCCGAGCAATCAGAGGCTGGTGTGGGACAGACTGCCCATGACGATCGTGTTCATGTCGATGGTGGCAGCGGTCATCGCCGAGCGTGTCAGTGTAAGCGCTGGTCTCTGGCTGTTGCCGCTACTCATGCTCGTTGGCATGGGGAGCGTCTTCGCGTGGTACATGAGCGAACTGCGCGGAACCGGCGACTTGCGTCTGTATGCCGCCGTGCAGGTGTATTCGGCCTTGGTCCTGCTGGTCGCAGTTCTGCTGCCGCCGCGCTACACTCGGGGATCTGATTTGGTGGTCGTGGTGGGTTGCTATATCCTTGCGAAACTCCTCGAACTTCTCGACCAGCCGATCTTCGACGCTGAACACCTGATCAGCGGTCACACGATGAAGCATTTGGCGGCGGCGGCCGCCGGCTATTGGATCCTGCGCTCGCTACAGAGGCGAAAGCCCATTTGCCGCCCAGCGTTGGCCTCTGCGATTCCACCTCGCGCTACTTGACATATTGGCCGTTGTGCACTTCATACTCCACCCGGAACGGCTTCTGCATCTGCCGGTCCTGCCAACCCTCTTCGACGATCAGCCGATTGGCCTGCGCCAGGCGTTCCGACGTCAGAGGGTGCGAGCGGAAATAGCCCTCGAGGCTCTGCCGCGCCAGCTCCGAGAGTTCCTCTTCCGGGCTGTTCGCCTGCACCGCGGGTTCGCGATGCAACTTGGCGAACTCCTCAAACAAACCGACGGCGCCGTAAGGCGAGTCGCCGTTCAAAACCGCCAGGCGCATGCCTTCTCGATCGGCTTCGAGTTCCTCATCCTTGCTGTAGCCCGCTTCCCAGACTTCGAGTGGGATCTCGAGGACCGCCCCCACCAGGTCGAGTTTCAGATGGCGCAGCCTGGCCTCGATTTGCACACGTTCGGCGCAGTGGTAATGATCGATGTGTTCGACCTCGTGCCCAATGACGAACGCGAGTTCATCTTGGCTGGTCATCAAATCGAGCAGCCCCTCGCTCACATAGACAGGACCGCCCGGCAGCGAGAAGGCATTCATCACGGCGCGGTTCGGCAGAAGATGAAAGGAGTATGGCAAACGGCGATGGGCGTGCAAAACCACGCGATCGCCGACCCGTTGCATGTAACCCTCGAGAGCCTGCTGTTCCGGGCTGAGTTTCCCCACAGCGACCGAGTATTGCCCGGCCAGCTGTTGGCCGATCCTGATCTCTTCGTCGTCAGCAAGGCGGGTAAAACGCATGGGGACTCGGCTGAGATCGCGCTGGGCATCGGCCGCCAGGTCAACGACGGCATTGGCGGACACCAAGGCAGGCTGAGGCCGGCGCTGACTGAAGTAAAGCGCAGTGACACCGACCGCGAGCACAACCAGAAAAGCGATGGCACGTCTCATAAGAATTGACGAATGGCTTCGCGATACTTGCTGTACAGGAACGACACCAGCAATAACGCCATCCCGAGAATAATGAAGGTGATGTAGCGGTCCCGCGGCGCCAGGCCCCAGGCGTCCATCAGCAGCACCTTGCCCACACAAAGCAACAGAAGGCCGAGGCCGGTCAGCCGAAAGCTGCGTTCCCCGACGGCCAGTGCCAGGAGCACGATCAGTACGCCTTCGATTCCCCACCCGACGGTCACCATGCCGGCGCGCATTTTCAAGGCCAGCATGAGGGTGAGCAAAAGCACCGGGGCAAAGAACAGGACCTGTTCCGGGTGCCCGACGAATCGATCGATTATGAGGTTCGACCGAGTCTGGCCGGGGTGGCGATCGCGCAGGCGAAAGGCGAAAGGCAGGCAGGCCAGCAGGATCGCGATGGCCGAGCCCAGAACAAAATATCTTCCGCTCCAGTCCCCGGCGCTGAAATAACTGGCCCCAAAAAGATTGTGCATCACGCCCCGCACCGCGACGCCCGATGTCAGAAGCAATCCCTGATGCAAAAAGATGGGCCGGTCGAGCCCAAGAGCCGTTCCGAGCAACCCAAAGACCACGCCGGCCCATGCGCTCGCCAGCCAATCGTTCGGAAACTGGAAATACAAAAGAGCTACCACCGTGCCCGTGCCCAGATACCCGACCAGCGTATCGAAATACCAACGGCGGTCATCCCCGGCCCCCTGATCCTCGGGACCGAGCTGGGCATAGACAAAGAAGAGGATGAGCGTAATCGGCAGCACGGTATAGATCCGCGGCCCCCAGAATTCGCCCGGATTTCCCGCCGTCAGATTCACAAAGAAGATCCGCCCGAATGCCGCGGCCAGCGCCATGTAAGCCTGGAATCGGAACTGTCTGACATTGCGCCAGAGGCCATATTCAAACAGCACCAGGCCAAACACGGCCCACCCGACGGCCACACTCAGAGGCTGCAACTCATACCACAGGAGGAGCGAAACCAAAGTCGACGCCGCCCAGGAATAGAGATGGTGGAACTCCCGCGCCCGCCACTCGTCCGGCATGCGGATCAGCCGCGACAGCGCGTAAAGCACGACCGCGACGATCGAGACTGAGAGCAGGCGAACGCTGATGCCGTGCCAGGTGTCGGTGACATAGAGATTCACACTTACGCTGCGCAGCATGGTGAGCGCCGCGAGGGCATGGGCCTGCCATCTCAGATCCTCCAGCTCAAAACGGCGGTCGATGAGCGCGAGCACGAGGGCAAAAAGCGCCCATACCGCCGCCAGCCAGCCTCCGGGTGCTTCATGCCAGGCCAAAAGGGCAAGCAAAGCCGTCGCCGCCGAGGTATGGAGGTAAGAAACCGCACGGCTCGATTCGGAGTCCGAAGCAAGGGCTTGGCGGGAGAGAGAATAGAGTCCCGCGGCCACCAATGAAATCGTAACCAGGCGCAGAGAAACACCCGACCAAAGCGGTTGCTCGAGCGCCAGGTTGAAACTGTAGGCTCTTACCAGAGCGCACACCGCCACCGCATTCGCCTGCCATGCCAGCTGCCGGTAGGCAATCCGGCGCATGACCAGCGCAAGCACGACCGCAAACCCGACCCAGGACACCGCGATCCAGGCCGGGGGCACCGCCTCGTTGAGCACCCAGGTCATCAGCCCGCTCGCCACCCAGGTATAAGCAACCCGCCCCCAGTCGCGGTGAGTCAGGCTGGGCAGACGGATTCGCCGCGCAATCCAATAGGCCCCCGCGACCACCGGCAAGGCCCCACAGGCATGGAGCGGGATGTCATGCCAGCGTTCCAGGCCGGATGAATCCGCGGTGACCGCAGCCAGCACCGCCAGGCCGGTTAGCAAGTGTGCGTGCCAGGTCAGCGCGTGATATTCGATCCACCGCCCCACCTCGACCAGCAGCACGGCGAAAGCGATCGCCGCCAAGGGCTGCCATAGTTCCGGAACCTCGTAGTAGATGAGCGCGGCAACCAGCCCCGTGCCGGCGGCGGCAAACAGCCCACGGAAGGTTCGTTGATCTAGGTCTTCCCGCACCGCGGCCCAGTGGGCGGTGAGATAGAAGCCGGCGGCGATCAACGGCAAACTGATTTGCCGCGTCCGCAGGTGGGTGTATGGCGGGAGGTCACTATGCAAATTGACGCCCATCACCCGATACAAACTCAGCAGGCCGAGCAGGCCGTACTGCACTTGCAAGTGGAAAGACTTCAGCTTTCGCCCGAGGAATGCCAAGGTCGCCATGATTAGGGCGAAGGCAACCGCGGTCCAGTCTCCCGAGCACACCGCCCAGGCCGCCGAGGCGGCGGCGAATCCTCCGACGTAAGAGTGTGCATCGAGCAACGGCTGATCGCGGGAACCCCCAAAGAACCGGCGATAACGCTGGCCCACCGACAGCGCGTTCCCGTAAAAGACCGCGGCACACAAACCGAACATGACTCCGGCGGCGAGCACCAGCTCTTCGCCGGTGCGCCGGGCCGAGATCAGTTGCGGAAAATCAATTGCGGCTAGATGCACGCCCACAAGCAGCCCGGCGTAGAGTCCCAACCGTCGGAACACCACTTCGTCCATCACCAGGCCGGCGGCGAGAAAAGCTTCGGCGCCGATCAACCACAAGATGGCGACGTTGTTGCCGGAATAGCGGAACGGGACGGCCGCCATCATGAGCGCGCCGCCGAGAACGCTCAGCACAACGAAGGCTTCACGGCGCCGCCGGATGATTGGCAGTTGCCCAATGCTGAACTCGATCGCCCCCATGACGAGAAGGGCGAGAAACGCCAAGTCCGGACGCACGGACTGGAACTTCATCGCTCCGAGCAGCAGCAATGGATTGAGCAGAGCCGCTGCCGTCGACCAATGTTCCTCAACCGGAGTCCTGGTCTTGCGGACCACATACGAAATTCGATAGGTCAGCCAATAGAACAGCAGGAGGGCAGTGCTGGCGTAATACTCGGGAAACGCGTGCCCCCGTGCGCCTTCGGCCCCGAGCAGCCGATACAGCCAGTAAACGTGATTGAGATAGCTTGACAATATGCCGAAAACTTCGAGTTCGAACCATCCCATTCTTATGACGATGCCGACCAGTCCGACGGCCAGAACTACGCCTGAAGAGAGACTGTAGACGTCGTCATGACTGAGCGCGACGGTGCTATAGGCCAATAAGAAGGCCAGTCCGGTGACCAGCTGCGAGCGATAACCGAGCGTATGCACGACCATGGCGAGCGCCACTCCCAGCATGAGTATGAGATCGGTGTTTTCCGAGCTCAGCACTCGCATGGCTCCGACGTGATTCAAGGCATAGGTGGTGAAAAACAGAAGCGCCCATCCACCCCCGATCAGCGTGTGACCCAGCACGCGGTAGCGCTCGCGCTTCTCGAGAAAGATTCCCCCGCCAAGCAGCGCCCATGAGACCAGGTAAGAAAGCCCCACCTTGCCGAGCGGGCCAAGCTGACCGAGTTCGTAAATACCAAAAAGTGCAACTCCCAGCACGAGGATGATGATGCCGAGCTTGTTCAGCCAATTGATTCCGAGCGTTTCTTCGAGCGCGAACACCGACTTCATGCGCTGCTCGGCGGTCGGCCGGAGTGCGGAAGAGCGGAGCGTGGCAAACTGCGGCGGCTGGGCGAGGCGAGCGGACGGCGGAAGCTGAACCGCTGAGGGGGGAGTGTAGGGCGACGGAGGTCGTGCCGGCGGTAGGCCCGAGGCGGGAGGCGGCATTGGTTCTGGTCTCTCGGTTGGAACCGGGGGCAGCGGAGGCTTAGACGGCGGCAGGGCGGCGGGAGGTGGCACCGGTTTCTGCTCGATCGCGGGAGCGGGCAGAGATGGTTTCCTCGCGACGGATTCATCGGCTTTCGCCGGGGTCGCGATCCCCCGCTCGCGCGTCTCGGGAGCCGCCACCCCCGGTATCTTGCTCGCGTCCGGTGAAGCAGGTCGGACCGAAGTCGGCTCGGTCGGCATAGGAGCTGCGGGCGCCACCGCTCGAGCGGGCTTTTCAGCCGGGGCCGGGACGACCGAATGAACGGAGGGCGGCGCCTCAACCGGAAGGGGTGCCGCGCGATCCGCGGTCGCGAGGGATGCCGCCACTTGCCGCTTCAATTCCAGAAGCTCACGCCGCAACCCGTCATTCAACTCCATGCTCAGCTCAGTGAGGGTTGTGAGTTGCTGGCGAAGCTTACCCTGCCGCCAGAACAGGAAGATGGTCAACGGCGGGGTGGCGATGGCTAACAATGCGAACAGTACGAGTATGAGCTCCACGATTGGCACTCTCCCCCGTATGTACGTGATGCCGCGGCCTTACATAGTAGAACGCGAGTGCAGGTTCGTCTTGCACTTTATTTTCCCTGCAAACCCGGAAGTAACTACCGTTCTCTCGGTGTAACTGGAAGCGCGACCGGCTTCATGACAAGATGTCGGGAATTCGAAGACCGACAGGCTGCGTGCCTGCACACCCCTAATGAGCGAATATGAGCGAATCTGCGGCCGCGACGGTGGTTGAGATCTCAGAAAAGGAAACGAATCAGCCTCGAGCGGAGAACACCCCGGCCCCGGCCTGGCGGCGCGGGTTTGGGTCTTTGGTCATCACCCAATTCCAGGGCGCGTTCAACGAAAACGGCCTGAAGAACCTGGTGGTTTTCCTCATCCTCGGGATGGCCATGCAAAAGGCCGACCGGGATCGCCTCGTCCTGGTCGTCGGAACTTTATTCTCCGTGCCCTTCATCCTATTCTCGATGACGGGTGGTTTTCTCGCCGATCGTTACAGCAAACGCACGGTCACGATCGGAACCAAGTTCTTCGAAATGGCGGTGATGCTCCTGGCGATCGCCGCACTGGGCTGGGAGAACCTGCATCTGGAAATGGCCGCTGTCTTTCTGGCCAGCACGCAAGCGGCGCTATTCGGTCCCGCGAAGTACGGGCTGCTGCCGGAACTGCTGCCCGAGCCCAAACTCTCCTGGGGCAACGGGGTTCTCGAACTCGGCACCTTTCTGGCGGTGATTGCCGGAGGCGTCTCTGGCGCCTTTCTGGCCGACATTTTTCACGCTCGCGAACAGTGGTCGGGTCTGGTCTTTTTGGGTCTGTCTTTGATCGGATTGCTCTTTAGCCTGGGAATCACGAAAGTTCCCGCCGCCGATCCCGCGAAGAAATTCCGCGCCAACCCAATTGGCGATTTGTGGGTGCAGGGCCGCCTGATCCGGAAGGATCGAGTTCTTTGGCTCGCGGTGCTCGGTAACACCTATTTCTGGCTTCTCGCCGCCTTGCTGACCGCGAACATTGTGTTCTATGGCAGCGACGTGCTGCACATCAGTTCGACGCGCACCGGCATTCTTCAGGCCGCCGTCGCGATTGGCATCGGGCTCGGCAGCCTGACTGCGGGTTATCTTTCGGGTGGCAAGGTCGAGTATGGATTAATTCCCCTGGGCTCGGTCGGCATGACCGTGTTCGGGGTTTTGCTCTCCGCACCGAACCTTTCCTTCGCCGCCGTTTTGTGGCGGCTCGCGGCCCTCGGATTCTCAGCTGGTTTCTTTGCTGTACCGGTGAACGCGCTCATTCAGCACCGCCCCGATGAAAAGGTCAAAGGCGGGGTCATCGCCGCCGCCAATCTGCTCTCTTTTGTCGGCATCGGGGGCGCGGCCGGCCTCTATTACGTCTTCCAGCACTACTACCACTTCAGCCCCCCGAAGATCTTTCTTTCGGTTTCCCTGCTCACCGTCCTGGCCACAGTCTATGTGCTCTACCTGCTGCCCGATGCCCTGCTGCGGCTCTTGTTGTGGATCGCGACCCATACCTTGTATCGCATCCATCTCGCAGGCCGTGACCATGTTCCTGCCAAGGGCGGCGCTCTGCTGGTCTCGAACCATGTTTCGATGGTGGATGCGGTCCTGCTGCTCGCCTCGGTTGACCGTCCGATTCGTTTCCTCATGTTTCAGGGTTCCTATGATCACCCGCTGGTAAAGCCATTCGCCAAGATCATGAAGGTGATCCCGATTTCCTCCCAGCTTCGTCCTCGCGAGATGATCCAGTCCTTGCGCACCGCCACCGAAGCCTTGCAGAACGGCGAGATCGTGTGCATCTTCCCCGAAGGTCAGATGACTCGCATCGGGCAGATGCTTCCGTTCCGCCGCGGCATGGAGAGAATCATGAAAGGCGTGGAGGCGCCGATCATCCCGGTGAATCTGGGCGGCGTCTGGGGGTCCATCTTCAGCTTCGAGCGCGGGAAGTTTCTGTGGAAGCTCCCCCGAAGAATCCCTTATCCGGTGACGGTAACCTTCGGACCAGCGATGCCCCCGACGACCGGAGCGCAAGCAGTGCGGCAAGCAACCCAAGAACTGGGCGCCGAGGCATATCAGTACCGCAAGCCCTATATGCGGCCGCTCGACCGTTCGTTCGTCGAAACCGCGCGGCGCCATCCGTTCCGCTTCGCCATGGCGGATGGCCACACCCCCAAGCTGAGCTTCGGAGGAGCCCTCAACCGGACGGTTTTTCTCGCCCGCCGCCTGCGGCGCGTCTGGTGGGACCAGTCGATGGTTGGCATCCTACTGCCGCCGTCCGTAGGGGGCGCGCTGGTCAACCTCGCTGCCCTGCTGATGGGAAAGATCCCGGTCAATCTGAACTACACCGCGTCGAACGAAATTCTGGCTTCCTGCGCCCGGCAGTGCCAGCTGAAGACCGTGATTACGTCCCGCGCTTTTCTCGAACGCGTACCCATCCAGCCGCCGGCCCAGGCCACGATGCTCGAGGATCTGGCGGCCGCGCCGGCGTGGCGGGAAAAGCTGAGCGCGGCGTTGCTCGCGTGGTTTTTGCCGCTGCGTCTGCTCGAGAAATCCGTAGGAGCGAAACGCAAGGTCAAACTCGACGACATCGCGACCGTCATTTTTTCGAGCGGCAGCACCGGTGACCCCAAAGGAGTCGTGTTAACCCACTACAACGTGGCTGCCAACGTTGAGCAGCTGAACCAGGTCTTCATGCTGGGGCGGCATGACAAGATCCTGGGGATCCTGCCTTTCTTTCATTCTTTCGGCTTCACCGGGACGCTGTGCTTGCCGACCAGCATTGGGATGGGCGTCGTCTTTCATCCCAGTCCACTCGAATCACGGGCCATCGGCGCACTGGTCAGCCAATATGGCGTTACCTTCTTGCTGGCCACCCCAACCTTCTTGCAGTCCTACATCCGGCGCTGCTCTCCCGAAGACTTTGGCAGCCTGCAATACGTCATGGCCGGCGCCGAGAAACTTCCCGAGCGCGTCTCGGTGGCCTTTGAAGACCGTTTTGGGATACGTCCGCTCGAGGGCTATGGTTGCACCGAGTGCTCTCCCGCGGTCACCGTGAACACACGCGACTTCCGGGCCGCGCAGTTCCACCAGGTGGGCGCCAAACGCGCCAGCATCGGACATCCCCTGCCGGGAATCAGTGTCCGGATCGTGAACCCGGAGACCCTCGAACCCGTGCCTCCGGGCGAAACCGGTTTGCTGCTGGTGCGCGGTCCGAACGTGATGCAGGGCTACCTGAACCGTCCGGAAAAAACCGCGGAAGTCTTGCGCGATGGCTGGTACAACACCCAGGACATCGCCGCCATGGATGAGGATGGGTTCATCCGCATCACCGACCGCATGAGCCGCTTCAGCAAGATTGGCGGTGAAATGGTGCCCCATATCAAGGTCGAGGACAAGCTGCAGGAGATATGTGGCCGAACCGAACAGGTTTTCGCGGTTACCGCCCTGCCCGATGAAAAAAAGGGCGAACGCCTCATGGTGGTGCATACCTTGGCTCCGGACCAACTGCAGGAATGCCTGGCTCAGCTGGCCAAATCAGACTTACCGGCGCTGTGGAAACCGCGGCCCGATCAGTTTGTACGCGCGGAAGCCTTGCCCTATCTGGGCACGGGCAAGCTCGACCTGCGCCGGCTCAAAGAAATCGCGGCGGGAGCCTCGATATGACCGAAGCTGCACCGCCCTCGCCTGCGCGAGCGGGCTCGAAGGGGCGGGATTTCGCGCTGCGCCTGGCGGTAACCGCGGCGGCGCTCGTCGTCTGGTTCTGGACCCAGTCCTTGATCGGTGCGCGCACCCTCCCGGACGCCGGCATCGGCGATCGCTTGCTCTCAGCCACCGGCCCGGCCAATCTTTACTTGCATGCCCACCCGTCGGCGGCCAATGCGCTCCTGATGGTGAGTTCTGGAATCATCGATCTGCTGGGCATTTTTCTTTTGTCGAAGTGGATTTTCGGAGGTTCGGTCCGGCCATTCCTGGGATTGGTGTTCGTGCTTGGCATGCGGCAGGTCATGCAGGGGTTGGTGGCGCTGCCCGCTCCCCCGAATGCCATTTGGCACGATCCCGGCTTCCCCTCTTTGCTCGTCACCTACAGCGTGGCCAATGATTATTTCTTCTCCGGGCATACGGCGATCGCAGTTTTGGGAGCTACCGAGATGGCCTGCTTCGGGCGGCGGTGGCTGACCGCGCTGGGGGTTGCGGTGGTGATTTTCGAAGTCCTGACTGTACTGGTCCTTCGGGCGCATTACACCATGGATGTCTTCACCGGCCTGGTGACCGGGCTCTATGCGGCGCGCCTGGCGGAGCAGATTTCGAGCTGACTCTTTCCGCGCCCGCTGCCCGCCGACCATCTGACCGAGTACCGTATGTGTTTCGATTTTCCGCTCGAGAGTGTAGGAGGAGAACCACACGTCTCTCGAGCAGCCTGCCCGCCCTATACTGGACCGATCCCGAACCGGAGGATGCGATGACCAAAGCCATCAACAGTCCGTAGAATTCGCGGTTTCTCCCGACACTCTGTTCGAGATGTCCATGGATTCCGACCGGCACACGCAGGCCACCGCGCAGCCCGCGAAGCTGGGCCGGAAAGCCGGCTGGGGGTTACCGCATTCGGCGGCATGCTCGTGGGCAAAAACCTTCTCATCGTGCCGAACAAAATAATCGTGCAATCCTGGCGTTCCTCGGCATGGAAGAAGACAGATTGCGACTCTATCCTGATTCTGAGGTTCCGCACGACCGCCGCCGGCGCACAGCTGGATCTGGTGCAGGTGAAGGTCCCTGTGCACGGCCACAAGGGGATCACCGAGGGCTGGAAGAAGTATTACTGGGACCCGTGGCAGGCGTATCTGACAAAACCACCGGGGCGATGATCCGAGGCAGAATCACGGGAGGCGCAAGGCCTTCCGGGGGACGCAATACGACGGTCAGGCAGTTATGAAATACTACCCGGTTGGCGCCGTCGCCCTAACTTTCGAGGAGGAATCCAATGGCTGAGCCGAAATCTGTTGACAATGAAAGAGAACTTTCCCGCGATCGTCTGGCGGAACTGTTGAACGAAGACCTTTCCCGCGAATACCAAGCCATCATTGCCTACGTCGTGTACTCCCAGGTGCTCAAGGGCGCTCAGTTCATGAACATCGCCGATCAATTGGCGCTTCATGCCAAACAGGAGCTGGACCACGCCTTGATTGTCTCTCGGCAGATCGACTATCTGGGCAAAATGCCCACGGTGACTCCGCAGCCGGTTCGCACATCGGACGACGCGAAAAAGATGCTTCGCTTCGATCTGGAGAACGAAAACGCAACCATCCGCAATTACCGCGAACGGGTCCGGCAGTGTGAGGCTCTGGGAGAATTTGCCATGGCGGAACAGATCCGTCAGATCCTGGTGCAGGAGCAGGATCATCAGATTGATCTGGCCACCGCCCTCGGGGAAGAGGTCCCGGATCTCGGCCGCAAGGCTCGCAAGGCGAAGCGCTGAGAGTTGGAGCGGCCGGAGTGGGTGCCGATGACCCGGTAGGTTTTCGGCAGTGGCGTCACGATTGCCTGTGATTTCGATCACTGTGATTCTCAGTTGGAATCCGTAGGCTCAGTCTGGTTCCAGTTTGAGTACCGCGGTCCTGGAGCAGGAAGATACGATGTCGGTCTCGCAGGCAACCAGCATGGGCCGGGTCGCCCATGATTTCTCCAAGCATCCAATGCTCGTGTATTGGGAGATGACCCAGGCTTGCGGCTTAGCCTGCAGGCACTGCCGGGCTGAGGCCATGGCCAAACCTCATCCTTTGGAATTGACCACGGCGGAAAGCCGGTTCTTGCTGCAGCAGATTGCGGAGTTCGGCGCCCCGCTGCCTCACTTGATCCTTACCGGGGGCGATCCTCTCAGCCGCCAAGACATCTATCCGCTCCTTGACTTTGCTTGCGGGCTTGGCCTGGAGGTTTCCATTACTCCTAGCGCGACTCCCGCACTGACTGACGACGCGATTGCCCGGCTGCAGCAGCATGGCATTCTAAGCCTGGGTCTCAGCCTGGACGGCTCATCGGCCGAAAAACATGATGCGATTCGCGCGATTCCCGGCACCTTCGACCGCACCGTCGCGGCCGCCCGACACGCCGGACGCCTGGGCCTTCCCATTCAGGTCAATACGCTGGTTGCAGAAGAAACCGCCGCCGATCTGCCTGCCATCTACGAACTGCTGCGAGGCGGTTTCCCGGTCATGCGCTGGAGTTTGTTTTTCCTGATCTCGGTGGGCAGAGGCAAAGCTCTGAATGAGGTTTCGCCAGAGGAAGGCGAACGCATCATGAACTGGGTACTTGAGCTGCTACCGCAGGCGCCCTTTGCCGTCAAAACCACGGAAGCCCCGTCGTATCGCCGGCTCGCCATCAGCCAAATGCGCGCTGTCGGTACTTCATACGCGGATATGAAACAGACCGCGGTCTACAAAGGCTTCCAGATTCGCGACGGGCACGGCATTGTGTTTGTCTCCAACCAGGGAGAAATCTATCCTTCCGGTTTCTTGCCCCTGCAGTGCGGCAACGTGCGCACGAGTTCATTAGTGGACGTGTACCGCAATTCCGAAACCTTCCGCGCCCTACACTCCCCCGGTCAGTTTCACGGCAAATGCGGCGTGTGCGAGTATAGCCACATCTGTGGTGGGTCGCGCGCCCGCGCTTTCGCTTATAGCGGAGACGTCCTCGGGACAGACCCCTTCTGCCCTTACGAGCCGTGCACGGGGAGTTCCCCGGGAACTAGGCCGTAGCCAAAGATTGCGGGAAGTGCCGGGGACCGATTTCCGGGCGGAGATCACAAGATATTCAGTTGCGGGCACGGGCGCTTAAGGCCCACTTTTCCAGCGATTGGAATCTGCCGCTGCTGATTCAGCGGCCGGAGCCGCCTTCGGCAATCTGCAAATCGAGGGAGACGCGTTCGCCGTTAATCAGCACGGTTCCTTGGTCAACCAACTGCTGGCCGGTGCATTCGTAGTTTGCATAGCAACGCAATGCGGAAAACGGAAAGAAGAACTCGACTGCTTCGGAGTTGGCGCTTGCCGCCGCAGTTTTGCCGGCTACGTGAACCGTCGTGCTGAAACCCACACCGTCGAAGTTCTGCTCCGCTTTTAAGTATTCGAGCGTCGGACGCACCAGATGGGCGATATGCTCATCGAAGGCCAGCGCCGCCAATTTATAACGCGAACCGTTGGCGGATTGTGGAAGCGAAGAGTTGATGGAAAGCTCCAAGTAGATCGCTTGACGAAACCCGACGAAACTCGGGGGTGCATAGCCGACGAAGTGGGCTTGTGGGTCCATGCCCTTCATCATCTGGGCGATGATTTCCTGGTCGGAGGTTTCTAGAGAAGCCAGCGCTTGCGGCGAGGTGTCGCGCGGGGGAGGCAGCGGAACAGCGGTTCCTTGCTGTCTTGGGGCCACCGAGGGCGCGGGCTGAGGCGCACCACCGGGAACGACCGCAGAATCTGCTTGAGGAACCTCTTCCCCATTCTCCGCGAAGGTCCTTCCCTTTCTTTGCGAGACCTCGCTTGCTGAGCCATCGACTGCCAACCGCCGCCCTTCGTTGGTCAACCAGATGGAAACGGGCTGGGCGTTCAAGAAAGCCTTCCCCTCAAGCAACGCGGCTTGCTGCACGGTCTCGTTCTTGGAGCCAATCAGTCTTATGGCGGCCTGCTGCGGCAGGAAGACCATCAGGTTCTCCGCCCGCTCCATGTCGACGCCCATCACTTTGCCCATGATGTGGTGGGAGACTTCGATCGCGTAGCCTTGAATCTCGCGGTTCGACTGAAAGCGCGGGACCGCGCCTTTCAGAATGGGCATAACTACGGCGAGAAATGTGGCGCGGGCGCGCTGCTCCTCGCTCATCTTCTGATTCGAGTACGCGGCGTAGTAGTTTCCTGTAATCGCCAGTACGGTTTGGTCGTTGTAGCTGTCGAAGCGGATGGAGTGTTGGTCTGCGCGCTGCTGTTCCGCCTGATCCAGGTCGAGTTTGCGGCTGAGATAGAACGGATAGTCGAAGTGACTGGCGAGAATGTCGCGCCCCGCGGATTGCAACTCGTCCATGTACTGCTGCTGCAGGGATCTGAGCTCTGGATCTTTGATTTCCCACGGACTTTCAACTTGGGCAAGGCATGTGCCGCAAGCCAACAAAAAGAAAGCGAGCCGGAGCGATTTATTTCTGGACATACGTCATTCCGGGACCAGGATACGGTGGATCCGAGATCAGTCGGATGTAGGCAATCAGAGCCTGCGTCTCTGTCTTGCTGAGAGTATATCCGTAGGGTGGCATCAGTGCGGACTTGTTCAAGGACGCGCCGCCGTGGTTGATGACGGCGGTCAGGTCGTTGTCGGTCATCTTATTGAGCGTGTCCCCGTCTGTGAAAGCGTGCGGCTTGACCTCCAGATTATCGTAATTGGAAACGCGCTCGGGCGTAGATTCCGGGTTATGGCAGCGGACGCAGTACTTTGCGTCGAGCTGTTCGCCCACTTGTGCTTGATAGCCGAGCGCAATCTCCTCCAGGGTGAGTTCCACTTTTTTCTGTGCCTTGGTCAGGGAGCCGGCCGTGATCTGGTAGCGCCCCGCCATTCCGCCTAGCCCCACGTTAGTACTGACCTGTCCGCTGGAGTCGGCGAGGCCGCTCGGTGGGTCAAAGCTAACGCCTGGGGGCCCGCTGAATTCCACCAACGCTCCCGGGACCGCGTTGCCCTGCTCGTCGTTGACCTGGACGACCACGGGCTGGCTGAGCACCGCCCCGGTGGCGCCGATTTGTTTGTTGCCGCTTGATTCAACCAGAGCCGTGCCGAAAGCGGTCGGTTTTAGATCTGATGGCGAAGCGGATTTCCTGGCGCACCCGGCACTGCCGATGACAACGGCGAGTCCAAATGCCACCGGAGCCAGCGAACATCTGGTCATTTCTTCGCCTCCTGCTGGCCGGAGTTTCGTTGCGCCATCAGGAAAGCGGTCAGCGCGCGGGCATCTTCGTCGCTGATATTGAAGTTCGGCTCAATGGTTCCCGGCCGGAGAGCTTGCGGGTTCTTCAGCCAGTTATAGATCCAAGCGGCGTTCAGGCGCGAACCCACTTGTGTGAGTGTCGGCCCAATATAACCCTTGTCGGCCGTCGAATCGACGATGTGGCAAGACTGGCACGCATACTTGGCGTAGAAGAGCTGTTTGCCCTGTTCGACTTGGGCCGTTGGATAGCCGCTGGCCGGCATGGAGTCGCGGTCGATGGCAGGGGTTTGATAAACCGTCATGATGTAGTCGGTCAGCTCGGTGATGTCGCTGTCGGAGAGGTTGAACTTGGGCATGCGGCGAATCAGCGACGGCCGCAGCGTGTTGGGATTCTTCAGGAACGCCTGGAGCCATGGCCGCTGCACCGAGCTGCCTTCCCAACTGAGATCTGGGGCCATGTCACCGCCGCGACCGTTGATGGTGTGGCAACTGAAGCAGGCCAGATCTGCCATGAGCTTTCCGGCTTTGCCTGCGGGCTGGTAGTCGGAGGTCCGCGGCGCCGGCACGGCCAAGGCGCGCGGCAGGTTCTGGCTTCGATCCGTCAGCGCGAGCAGCGCCGTCGTTAGAGCGTCGATTTGCGCAGGCGCGAAGCTGAACTGCGGCATCTTCAGTGCCGTCCCGAACGACCGCGGCTGGCGGATCTTGGCGGAAATGTAGTCCGGCAAGGTGTGCGGCATTCCCGTCAGGAAGATCAGTTGCGTAATCGGCTTGCTGCCGATTCGGGTAAGCTCCGGGGCGAAATTCTCCGGCTTCTTAATCCCGCTGATTTCGTGGCAGGCGGCACAGCCATACTCTGTAGCCAGAGTCTTGCCATGCGCAATTTGTTCGGGCGTGGCCGCATCCAAATGCACGTTGGCCAACAGATCGGAATCGGTCTTGCCTTCGAGGTACCGGCTCAGCGATGACAACTGCTGTTCGCTGAAGCGGTAATGCGGCATCGCGGTTTCGGGGTCATAGGTACGGGGATTGCGCAGCCATGCCTGCAGCCATTCCGGTTTCACTTTGCTGCCCACACGCGTCAGCTCGGGGCCGACATCTCCGCCTACCACATTGCCCGCCGCATTCTGCACCGCGTGACAGGAGGCGCAGAACGACTCGCCGTATAAACTGGCGGCCGCAGTGGGATCAGGCGGAGCTTTCGACGCCGACGCCGGCAACGTCGCGGTATCTTCCGGCAGAGGTGTGCTGTTCGCGATCAAGAAAGCGGAAATGTCGCGGGCATCCGGATCGCTCAGCTTGAAATTCGGCATGATGGCAGAAGCGGCATAGGCCTGAGGGTCCTTCAGCCAGGCATAAATCCATTCCCGCGTGGTCTTGTCGGCGATGTGAGAAAGCGAAGGCGGGTCGTCAGTCGCTTGCATGGTGCCGCCATCGGGCAGCTTGACCGTGTGACAGCTGACGCAACCATAACGCGCTAACAGAGTCCGCCCCCAGTTGAGCTGGGGCGTACCAGGAACCGCAGCACGGTGGCATTGTCCACAAGAAGCTTCCACGTAGCGTGCGGGCAAAATGGGCTGCTCCCACGCCAAAGTGCTGCGATGGGCTTCGGCAACGGTTGTGGCGGCGCCTTGTCCGCGATGGCACACTACACAGCCGAATTCATCCAGCTTGTGGGGGATCACAGGATGTCGGCGGAACGGTTGCATACTCACGTCAGCCAGGCTGGCTTCCTTCAATCCGACGTGACAGGTGGTGCAGCGGTCTACCACACCGAGATCGGGAAGCCAGATTTGCTGAATTCCGCCCTGCAAATGGCGCTGCAGGGTAAGCGCGTCGCCGCGCCCCCGGATCAAACTCAGGTATTGATCTTGATAATGGCGCCACTCGCTAAAATAGTTCTTGGCCGGAGCAATGGCCAGCGAAAGGAGCAAGAGCAGACTGACCACACCAAAGGCACGGACGGGGTCGCCGAACAATGTCCGCCACCCCACGAAAAGCGGGTTCTTCGACGAGTCCACCTAACTCCCCCAAGGCCAAACCCAGGACCAGCCTGGGCCACGAAAGAATGTACCAACCGCGGTGAGTACCACCAGCTCGAACAAGAACCACGTCATCACCCAATAGGAAAGCGGCTTGGCTGCGACATACCGCTGGAAAGCCGAGGGCGACTGCAGCGAACTCTGGCCGGCCATGAACATGAATCCGGTCATGATCAGAGTCGGAGCGAGAGCCACGTAGACGTGAAAAAGCAGTAGGAACAAACCGAGCCCCAGCGCGACCCCGTAGAAGATCCGCAGTCGGAACTTGCGATGCTGCAGGAATAAGCCTTCGGCCTCGATGTTGATGTTGAAATAGGGGATGACGACCAAAGCGATGACCACCAGGGTAGGAACCAGCACGCCGGCAACCACCGGCGGGAAGTAGTGCAGCATCTCCTGCAGCCCCAGAAAATACCAGGGCGCTTTGGCGGGATTGGGAGTGTGGGAGGGATCGGCGATACCTTCGAGCGGCGCATTGAACAAAAGAGCAATCACGGCCAACACAATCGCCAGCACCTCAATCGCAACCGCCGCCCGGAACAGAACTTCCGGATAAGTCTGGAGCTGCGTCTCGTCCGCGGTTCTTACTTGGGCGGAGGTGCGTCGGGTGACAAAAGCCACACGCACGGGCGACTTGCGCGCGTCGGAGTCCATGCCGGCGGAAAAATCCTTGGGGTCGCTCATTGCGGATCCTTGGTCGAGGCTGCTGGAGCAGGCACCGCCATGGCCCCGATCGTCTTGGGCTCGGTCGGGTGGGAGTAAAGCCCACCATCTTTACGAATTCGCCAGAAATGCACCGCGATCAACAAGGTCGCTGCCAGCGGCAGGATTACGCAGTGCAGCACGTAAAAACGCAGGAGTGCGTTCGCATTCACCTGGTTGCCGCCCAACATCAGGAAGTGCACTCTGTTGCCGAAAACCGGCACGGCGGAGGCGATGTTCGAGCCGACGGTGATGGCCCAAAACGCCAGCTGATCCCAGGGCAGCAAATATCCCGTGTAGCTCAAAAGCAGGGTAATGAGCAGCAGAATAACGCCAATGACCCAATTGAATTCGCGGGGCGGGCGGTAGGCGCCGCGGTAAAACACTTTGAACATATGCGCGAACACCAGCAAGACCATGGCATGCGCTGACCAGCGATGAAGATTGCGCAGAAACAATCCTGAGGAAACGACGAACTGCAGATCTTTGGTATCCGCGTAGGCTTGCGGGACTGATGGATGGTAATACAGCATCAGCAGAATGCCGGTGATCAGCAGAATCAAGAAGGTCCCGAAGGTCAGCGTTCCCAAGTACCAGGTGGTGCTAAAGCTGACCATGCGCCTCCGCACCTTGGTCGAAAACAGGTGTAAGAAGATGTTCTGCTGGATCGCGAGGGCGCGATGCAGAGTGCTCGAACCCGTCCCGCTGCGAAAAACCGAACGCCACACGCGCGCGTTGCGCAATTCGTCGAAATAGTTGCCGATCGTCTTGGCCATGCTCAAACCCTCACAAACTGCATGGGACGGATATCGGTCGAGCGGTCTACCATCAGATCGCCGTCCTCACTCACCCAGGTCCGCAGCCAGGGCAACGGTCTGGGTGCTGGGCCGGCGATCTTCTCTCCGTCGCGGTTGAACTTGCTCCCGTGGCAAGGGCAGGCAATGATGCCCAACTCGGGTTTCCATGCCGTCATGCAGCCGAGGTGGGTACAGATGGCGCTCAGCGCGAAAAAACCTTCCTTGGTACGGATCAGGTAAATCCCCGAGTTCACATCGAGGGTAACGGAATCCTCGGAATAGCCCTCCGGTTTGCCGGCGTTGACAATGGGGGAAGGCTCGTACAGCACATTGGGAGAGAGAAACTGATAGGCAAACACCGCCGTGCCGGTGGCGGCAATGCTCAACGACCCCAGTCCCAGCTTCACAAAGAAAGCACGTCGGTCGAATTCTTTGCCGGGGGCCGCGGGCTTGTCTTGTTTCTCCTCGGACATGCTTACCTCGGGCTCGCGCCTGCCAATGGCGCTGGGTGCCGAAAAGGTCCATCCAACGTTTCGATCGAGATCAGGCCCGTGGGCTCAGCCGGAACCAAGCGGTAAGACTCCATGGTGATCGTGCTCACGGGACAACGCGCGGCGCACAACCCGCAACGAATGCAGCGAGTCTCGTCCTTCAGCATCGCGGAACCACTCACCACTCCAAGGTCGTCAGCCTTCACTTCATCCAGTTCCACTGCGAACAACTCCTGGTGCTCCCGTATTTGTTGCACCGCCTCGGGATCGAAGGCAATTCGATCCAACGACACCAGTTGCAAACAATTTTCCGGGCACACATCGACGCAGCCGCCACACAGGATGCACAGGGTGCCATCTTCAGGAGTGCCCTCGAAGACCGTATTCACCCAGCAGTGCAGACAGCGCTGCGCCTCTTGCATCGCAGTCTCGGCGTCGTAACCGATTTCCACTTCCGTCACCCCGGTGCGGCGCTCGAGCGGCAACATGGGAATCGGCTCACGGGTTAGATCGAGCAAGTTCAGCGGCATGCCATAGCGTTTGAGCACATCCACTTCGACGATCGGTTCGGGATGCTTTTCTCCGCGCAGGAATTCATCGATGCCCACCGCCGCGCGTTTGCCATCGGCCACGCTGTCGATAATCAGGCGCGGCCCAAACACGCAGTCGCCTCCGGCGAAGATGCCATGGGCTGAGGTCATCAGGGTTTGGGGATTAACGGCGATCAAGCCCCGCGGCGAGAGCTCCACGCCATCTTCGGGTTTTAGGAAGTCCAGTCTCGGCGCCTGGCCGATGGCCATGATGATGGTGTCGCATTCCAGCTGGGTTTCACTGCCCTCGTAGAACGCCGGATTGAAGCGCTTGTTCTGATCGAACACCCACTTCGTCCTCAGCGCCTCCAGAGCGACAACCTTGCCGTCCTGGCCGATCATCCGCTTGGGGCCCAGGCCGGGATGCATGATGATGCCTTCCATCTCCGCTTCCTCGATTTCTTCCAGGGCAGCCGGCATTTCCTCGCGCTTTTCCAGGCAGACAAGGTTCACTTCGCTCGCCCCCAGGCGTAGCGCGGAGAGCGAGATATCCACCATTTCTCGAGTGGCAACCGCAGCCACGTTCTCTTGCGATGGTTCCAGATCTTCGACTCCGGCAACATGCTGGCGCACCACCTCGCGAGCCGCAGAACGGGCGACATCCATAGCCACGTTCCCGCCGCCAATCACAATGACCTTCTTGCCGATGGTGAACTTGTAGCCGAGGTTCACGTTCAAGAGGAAATCAATTCCCTTGTAGACTCCGTCTAGATCGACGCCGGGAATCGTGAGGTCGCGACTGCGATGGGCTCCCACCGCGATCAGCACAGCATCAAAGCCCTGACCGCGCAGATCGGAAATCGCAAAGTCGCGCCCGGCCGAGTGATTGAGTTTGAGAGTGATGTCTCCGGTCTCGAGAATTTCCCGCACCTGGGCTTCCACGACATCGCGGGGCAAACGATATTCGGGAATGCCGAGATAAAGCATTCCACCGGCGACCGGCGCAGCTTCAAAGATTGTGACCGAGTAGCCCATAAGGGCCAAGTCATGAGCCGCCGACAAACCGACGGGCCCGCCTCCTACAACCGCGATTTTGAATGGAAGTTTGTTCTGAGCGCGCCCGGCATTTACATCAACCGGATGTTTCGACTCGGGGCCATGGCGCTCAGTCAGAAAACGCTTCAAGGCTCGGATCGCAATGGGCCGGTCGATTTCTCCGCGACGGCATGCGGTCTCGCAAGGATGCGCGCAAACCCGGCCGCAGATACTCGCCAGCGGATTGGGATCGCGAGCAAATTTGTAAGCTTCCTCAAAGCGGCCTTCCGCGATCAGCTCCACGTATCGGCCGGCATTGGTATGGGCCGGACAAGCCATCATGCAAGGGAAGTTGGTGTTGAGCCAATCCCGGTCCACCTTCTTATCTTTGTAGCGTTTCAACATGATTGGGAAGGATGCGAATCCTGGGCTGAAAAGAATTAAGGAGCGGAGATGCGCCTTCCCCGCTCCCGGCCTGCTATTTGCTTAGCGTGAAGTCCGCCTTGGTGTCGCCCGCAACCGTCACGGGCTTTGACTGGTTCTTTGCGCCTTCGTGCCACCCGGCTACGGTGTAGCTGCCATCGGGGACGTTCTCGATTTTGTAGTCTCCCGACTTGTCGGTCAGCGCATAGTACGGAGTCGGCGCCACGACAATGTAGCCAGACATCTCGGGATGCACATTGCACAGCAGCGGAACGGCGCCCGGGTTATCGAACTTGAACGGACGTTTCTGCCCTTGGGGCCAGGTGCCCAAGTTGTGGCCCAGTTTCTTGTTACCCCCGACGGAAATCCAAAAAACATTGTGGGCGACGCTGTCGCTGTTCAAAAACTCCACCGTCGTTCCTTGCTGCACCACGACAATGTGGGGCTGGAACATCAGGCCCTTCTGGTCCATGACCGGCTCCTCGGTGGGAGCGGGAAAGGTCTTGCCGGCTACCGCTTCAACGTAAACTACCGACTCGCCCGTGACGCCCGACACTTTTCCAGAAATCGTGCCCGCGCTGGCGGCCGCCCCCATCATTGCGACTACTGCCATCACCATCAGTATCGTAGGTCTCATTCTTGCCTCCATTGTGTCCGCAATCACTTGCGGTTGAATCCTGGTCGTTAGTAGGCGAACTCCAAGCCGCCCGTGGCGGTATTTGTACGGAATAGGTTCACTGCGTTTCCATTCGTGTCGTAGGTGAGGGCCTGCTGCGGCCGGAACGCATACTCAAACGACGCCTTGATGTTGGCGTGGATCAGGAATTGTACCCCAGGGGTAATCCGGTCGCGCGTGCTCCCCACAGGCGAGTAAAAGTTCAGGCTACCCGCCTGATTCAGAAAATCCGCTGAGGACTGGACGCGATCCCAACGCAGGATTCCCATCACCCACGGGAGCATGAGATAGTCGGCCTCGAGGAAGCCGCCACTGAACTTGGCTGGGCTGCCGGGAACGAATCCAGTGAACAGAGGGTTAAACAACGAATCTTGATCGTGGCCATACATGTACAGGCCAAACAGATTGAAGGTGTGGTAGTTGAAACTGAAATCGCCTCCGACACGATAGAACGGCTCATGCGCGGTGATCACCGCGGACGTCACCCCGTCCGACGCGAAACCAGAGAAACGCTGCTCTGAACTGCCGTAGAAGGAATACGCGCCCACGCTTAAGTATGTATGGTCACGCGGCCCACTCGCGCCGGCCGCCTGGATCGAATTGCGGCTCGCAGCGTCCTTCTCCAGATTAAATCGGTAGGAGACATTGGCGTAGAGATCCTTAAAACTGGAGTCTGAGAAAAAGCCAACCCCCGGGGCGCCGATCTGTCCTCCCGTAGGCGAAGGCACATTGGTCGCAGACGAGGAACTGCCGCCGCTGGTGTTTTGATCCACGATGGCCAGCGAATAACGATATCCCTTGTAAAGATGGCCTCCACTGAACTCGATTCCGCGGGCGGCATCGCTCAACGCAAACAAGTTGTTTACCCCCGCTTGCGGGTTCTGTTGATTGGCCACGGCAATGTTGGCCTCGGTGTAAATATCGTATGGGCTGATATTGATCGACCGAGCTTGCGTAAAAGGCAAGTCGAGTTCGAACTGGCCCACCCTCATGGTCAACGCGTCCGTCGGCAGCTTGAAGAAGCGTCCAATGTTGACGAAGCGCAGATAACCGTCACCAAGCCCGCCATTCGCGTTCTCTCCCGCCACGCTAATATCGTCATCCACCCAGAAGGCGATATCGCTCCCAAAATTTCCTGCCATGAAGATGCTGAAAAAACCCGGTTCAAAATCGGTGGTCGGAACATTCGGTATTTGCAGCGTCCCCGGGGTCCCTGTAGGCGTCTGGTTGTAGTTGTTGGCGCTGCCGTTGGTGTACTGGAAAAACTGGTTGAAGCGCAGGCCAATGGGGGGTAGCCCTGGGATGGTCCCCGGAAATATGGTGTGCGGCCACAGCTCTTTCTGCGCAGGCGCTCCGAGCATTATGGGCGCGAGCTTGATAAACGCGTCATCATCCTTGGGAAACTTGAACCCCGCATCCTTAAAAGCTTTGCCGAAGTCATTCAGTTTGGGAAAGTCGACATGGCAGGTGCTGCACGAGGTGCCGTATTGACGGGAAAAGGCCGGAATGGCGTGACTATGAGTCGAAAACAACAAGCATGCAAACAGCTCCAGGAACACAACCGACATGCGATGATGCACTTGCATCTCCCGCCTCCTCCGTGAAGTTACTCGTATTTAGCTGCACCACCTCTGATGGTGCTGATTCTGAGGCACAACAGCAGAATTGCGCCGCAGCAAGCATCACGTGGCAGTGTGATTGAGATCACAGGTTGGCGCAAGTTTCCAACTAGGTTCTGTGCGATCTTCGCTTTGACAAATTGAAATGGGACACAGCCGGTTGAAACGAAACATTTCTAGCTGCCGCCGCATGTGGCCAGCCGAATCGCTTTGAAGTTGACGCCGAACAACACCCGCCTTATTTTGCGGTGCGTACCTCCGACCGGACATATTGTGCCCACTACGAAACTCCTGTCCTTGACCAGATCGATGATCTGTTTTTTTGCGAAGGAGAAAGACCTTAAGATTGTACTGCCTGCGGTCGCCCGAGGCAGGCGGCGTTGCCACCTCCGTCCGAAATACCTCGGAACCACCCCGCGACCTACCGTACGTACCCGACGGTAATGTTACTCAGGCGCGGCAGGTGGGTATAGTTGATCCATGCAAACCACGGCGGCCGTCCATTGCCCTAGATGTGGCTATGACGGCAACAATCCCTACTTCCGCTACTGCGGGATGTGCGGGTTCGCATTGCGCAATGAAGCGCGAACGCGGCCTGCGCCGCCGGTGGCACGCCCGGCCTCTGCGCTGCCCCCTGCGCTGACGATTGACAGCTATTCCATTCTGGGGTTGCAGGATCAGTCATTCGAGCCGGCGATTCACCCCGAAGACGCTCGTCAACCGCCGCCTGGCCTTAACGATGCACCGCGGCACCGCGCGGATTACCTTCTCGACGACGATGAGCCGAGCTCACCGCGCTGGCGTATCTATCTGTTAGTGGTTTTGCTCCTGATCGGTGCCGGGGCGCTGGCTTGGCAGTGGCAAGGATCCGGAAATGCCGCGATGGTTTGGTCGGTGTTATCGCCCGCGAGCCCCCGGGCGAGTCACGCCGCGCCGGCGGCTGAGGCCCCGCTCACGGCAGAAGATTCCCCGGCAACCCCGGCCCCGACCCCGGCCGCAGCCCCGACCTCTGAGGCAACTTCGGCGCCTGCGGCAACCGCCGCGCCGGTGACGGCCGACGCGCAACCTGCGCCCGCGGTTTCCGCGGCGGCGCCACCCACGCCAGTTCCGGACGACCACGCGGCAGCGCAAGCCCCGTCACCCGAAGGGACCGCCACCGAGGCGGCGCCCGCGCCGAATCAAACCGCCCGGGCGGACCTCGATGCCACGGCCGAGGCGGATTCGAACTCTACAAGCTCAACCCAGTCCACTGCCGAAGCTGTTCCGGCCGCGCCCAAGCTCGCCACGTTTTCGGCGGCCGATGCCAACCAACTGTTCGCCGAGGGCCAGAAATATCTCTACGGCAACGGGGTCGAGCGAGACTGTGGACGCGCCCTCGAGGATCTAAGGATGGCCGCGCGCCTCAACGCAGAAGCCGCCAGCCTACTGGGCACGATGTACGCCAGCGGACACTGCGTGGGCCAGAACCTGGCCCCTGCCTACCACTGGTATGCCCGGGCCCTGCACCGCGATCCCGCGAACGCCCGCTACAAAAGTGATCTGGAAGTCTTGTGGAACCAGATGACGCCTCAGCAGAGGCAAGCCGCCCTGCGCATCGCGCCCTGAGCGGTGGTCGTGAGACGCACCCAGGGCTGATACACACCCAGCTGACGCATCCCAGCCGTAACCCGCGCTCGGCCACTCCGAGCAGGCTGGTGCTAGAACCGTCGGTGTCGTTCTCATGACGGCAGATGCCTGCCCGAACCCACCCGGAATGACGAGTCGCGATCGGAAACGCAGCCTGATGGCTCACGAGCAGCTGCCGGACTGCCGGGTCCTCTGACTGCTACATGGTCTGGCTTTTCATCATGCTGACGCTGGTAATCGTCATGGTGTCGCCGTCCACGGTTCCTTTCACCTTGATGTGATGCCCTTCATGGCCCTTCAGAACGTCCTGATTGGCCACCTGGAGTACGCTCTTGTCCTTGTCATTGACAAAGACCAGCGGCGATCCTTCCGACTCGCACTTCTTGACGCAGTCGGCGTCGATCTTGCTCGATCCGCACTTGGCATCGCTGACCCATCCGGTCCACGACCCTTTCATTCCCGCAGCCATGGCTCCCGAGCTCACCAGAGTCGAGAGGGTAATTGCTAACAGTATTCGCTTCATTGAGATTCTCCTTGGTTGATGATTCGAAAAATGTTTTAGGTTCCCGGTGGCTTGTCGAAAGCATCACAATGCTGCTATGGTTTCGCGTCAGCCGTTCGATTGCAAGCTGTCTTCCACATTTAGTACGTAGACCGGTGGAAAACGGATGGGCACAGCGGTGGGAATCCACCCGCGCCGCGCCGCCGTACTTCCAAGAGAAGAGATAACTGTTTGTCCCGCGCTGAGTTCAAAGGGGTTTGGAACGACCCAGACCTGCTGTCGGCGATTCGCTCCGGTAATACGGATGCAATGGCCATGCTCTACGACCGTTACTCTTCCATCGTATACGCAGTGGCGCTGCGAGTGCTGTGCGATACCGCAGCGGCCGAGGATGTGATGCAGGAAGTGTTCATGCGGTTGTGGCGCAGTCCGGAAACCTTTGATTCGAGCCGCGGCAGCCTGGGACCATGGCTGGCGGTGATTGCGCGAAACCGCGCCATCGATGTGCTGCGCAAGCGCCATCCCGAGACCGACATTGAGGAAGTGGTGGTTTCGGTCGAGCCCGACATGGCCGGGGAAGCGGAACGGGCTCGCGCCATGGAAAAGGTGCGGGGCGCACTCAGCGCCATGCCGCCCGCACAGCGAAGCGCGCTCGAAATGGCCTACTTCGAAGGACTGACTCACACCGAGATTGCGGCCAAAACAGGCGAGCCTCTTGGAACCATCAAGACTCGCATTCGCGCCGGCCTGGTAGCTTTGCGCAAGGCGGTTCATCCATGAGCGGGCACGAACAATTCGCGGACGATCTGGCACTCTATGCCCTGGAATTGTTAGAGGCGGAGCCGTTGGCGGTGCTCGAAAAGCACCTCGCCGAGTGCCCCGCCTGCCGCCGCGAACTCGAGCATCTGCGGGGAGACATGGCCCTGATGGCGCTTTCGACCGCAGGCCCCGCGCCGCCGCGCCGCGCCCGGCAGCGTCTGCTCGCCGCCTTGGCGCGGGAACCGCGGTTGAAAGTGGTGCTCGAGCGGCGTTCGGCGTGGAGCCTCGTGGGGTGGCTGGCGGCAGCCGCAGTGGCCATCCTCGCGGTCTTGCTGTGGCGCGAGAATGCCACGTTGGAGCAGCAGGTGCTAGGCCTGCGGGATGAGTCGGCCTCTCAAGTGGCGCAGCTCGAGCGCGCCCGTGAAGTGGTCGAAACCTTGACGGCCACGGATGCGATGCGGGTCACACTGGTCGCGGCAAAAACTCCGCCGCAGCCGCAAGGAAAAGCCATCTATGTGCGCGGACGCGGCAGCCTTATTTTCCTGGCCAGCAATTTGCCGGCGGTGCCGCCCCAAAAAGCCTATGAGTTGTGGCTGATTCCGAAGAGCGGCGCGCCCATTCCCGCCGGCGTCTTTAAGCCGGATGCTCAGGGCAGCGCGACCGTCGTCAACCCGCCGCTTCCCGCCGGGACCGAGGCCAAGGCCTTCGCCATTACGGTTGAGCCCGAGGCGGGCTCGTCCACGCCGACCATGCCGATCGTGATGGTGGGGGCGGGGGAGTAGAGATCAGCGCGCGGCAATCCCGCTGGCCGGGCTGAAGGCCGGCGGCAGAAACCAATCGAGGGTTCAAGCGCCGCCGACTATTTCTTGGGCGGATATTTCTCCAGCGCCTTCTTGACCATGCTGTCCAATTTTCCCTCGATCTTAGTGGCGTCGCTTTTCTCTTCGCTCGAGATCCCGCGCCACACCAGAGAATGCACGCTGGTGTCGCGGAGATCAATCACCAGAGTACCCTCGGCATACGGCACCCGCACGAAGCGCGTTCCCCACCAACCCGCAGGGTAGGCCTCGATCTCTGTCTTGCGAGCCGAGCCGAAGTGATACACGACGTTGAGATCGGAGTGCTCGGAGACGGCCGTCAGGCCCCGGGCGGTCAGATCATTCACGATGTCGGCCTCGATTTGTTTTTTTACCAGCTCGCTGTTCAGAGCGGGGTTCCGGCTGTTCAGCTGCCCGTTGCGGATGGCGAAGGTCTTGTACTTGCTGAAATCCGCGGCCTGGTCAAATTGCACGGTAACCTTCTGCGCTAGGGCGGCATGGGCCGCCAGCAAACTCAGGGTGAAGGTGAGGATGAGCCTGCTCATCCGCGGTGCCCCGACAGGCGAACTGGATTCTCGCTTCCGCCGGGGTGGGACGGTTTTCTGCACCTGGAACCTCCTGGGGGAATTCCAGGAAATGTATACCACGACCGCGATCCTTCGCCATAGAGGCGTGCCCGGCAGCAGCCGCAGAAAGCAGAAGACAGAAGACACGAGTTTCACCCTTCGCCCAAAGCCGGTTCGCACGACAGGTCCGGGGATGGAAGGGAGGTTTCGGAAGGCTCGGATGGCGCGCCGGGGGAATCGAACGGGCCGCGCGATCTCCCTCAGTGCGCCTTCGGCTGCACCAGGCGGCCCGTCCGGGTCATGGTGGCGCAATCGAATTCATACGCCGCCCCGCAGTTGAGGCAGGTCTGATAGTCCTGGCCATGAGGACCGGTGTGGGGCCAGGTGAACTCATGCCGGCAGCACCATTGCAAGAAGCGCTCTACAAGTCGTTCACCCCTACCTAGCTTTCCCTTTGGCGCGGCGGATCCGATGGGCACGTAAACACTCCTTGAAGTCACGAGAATGGGCAGATCTGATCGGATGCGGTCTCAGGTTAACTCAAACCGCTCTGATGCGCTTGAAGCATTGGTACATAAGCTCGGGACTCAATGGGTCAGTCTGGTTACCCTTCCGGGGTTACCAGAAAAGCCGCTTCTGGCGCTGCTTTTGGCGCGTTCCCGACATGTCCATCCGCGCCCGCCGACGCGTCCTGATGCGCACTCTGGCGGTGCCCACTCGAACATCGGGAACGCACACTCCTGTTCAGATGAAAAAGCCCGGCTTGGCGTTACCCTACAGGTGAACCACAACGCCCATTTAGGGCGCGCACAGACTCCAGCCCATTTCGGGCGTAGCGGCCGAGTTGGGCCGCAAGAAGGGCAAGCCAAATGAACAGTCCGACTGTACCTGAGACACTACGGCGCAGCTCGAGAGTGCCGTTCGCCCTCCCCATCTTTGTAACCAGTTTGGAGCCGAGCATTCACTTCTCCGAACTGTGTGAGACGTTGGTGGTCAACGCGCACGGTTGTGCGGTCCGTTCCCCTTCCAAGCTCGATGCCGGCGTCCCCGTGCACATTCACCACAAGGAAGGCCGGCAAACCACGGCCTATGTGGTCGACTGCAAGCCGCTCGGGACCGATCACAAGACATGGCTGGTGGCGGCGCAACTGGATCAGCCGGAAAACTTCTGGGGACTGAAACCCTGTCCCGAGGACTGGATGCGACTCTCGAGTCTGCCCGCGCCCAACGGGCAGCGGTCCCTGAAAGCTGCTTCGGCCGGCACGAAAACTTCGTTGAAGGTGGTGCCCCACAAAGGCCAGGAGCAACTGGGGGAGGAACGGGTGCGCACGCTGTTTGAGGAAACTCTCGGGCCGCTGCGTGCCGAAGTCATCGAACTGCGAGAAAAACTGGGCCGGCCGGAGGCCAAGCGCAGCAGCTTTGAAGTCTCGCTGTCGCAAATTCCGCCCGAACTCGAAGAGCAGCTGTGGATTCGCTTGCGCAAGGAACTGGGAGAGTTGGTCCTCGTGCAATCCCGCCAGCAAGCCGAACAAGTGCTGGCCACCGCCAAAACAACCATCGAACAGAACATCCAGTCCGCCCAGGACGAATTTCAGCAGCGGGCGACGCAAGAATTGCAGATGGTTGAGGTACGGGCCAAGCGCTTGTCCGACGAAATTGATGACGGCGTGCGCGAGCAGCTCCACTCCGAACTCGAGAACTTCCAGCACCACGCGCTGCAGGCCCGCGTCGAACTCGATCGGCGCAGCGATGAGTTCTTTCAGGCTCTGCAGCGGCGCCTCGGTCAGGAGAACGATGCGCGTCTGCGGGAAATTGAACAAGTGCAGGCAGCGATCAGCTCCGAGTCCTCGCATCTCGAGGCCCTGGTCGCCGACCTCGGGGGCCGGGTCGCGACCCTCGATCAATCCACGCGGCAGCTAGAGTCCGGTTTGACGACGCGACTCGGGCAACTGTCGAGCGAGGTCGTGGCCACCGCGCGTGCCCGACTGGACCAAAACGTGGAAGCGATTCTCACCGAGCTGCAAGAGCGCAGCGCCAAGGAACTCGGCAACCAGCTCGATGTAGCCTGTGGACGCCTGAAAATGATTCAGAAAGGAATTGAGACCGAGGTTTCCGAATTGCTCAACACGCAAGTGGCCCGAACGCTGCACGCCTTCGACCACACTGTCGAAGAACGCGCCGGAACCGTGGTGGCCCGTTGGCGCCACTCCCTGGCCAAGGACCTCAGTTCCGTGGCCCGGATTTTGGGCGACGAAGTCCGCCAGGAGTCAGCCGCCCAGGGCCCGCAGAAGTCGTAAACAGTTCATCCCCCGAAAGCAGTTCCCCTGGTCTCTCGAGCCCCATGGAGAGGCCAGGGGGATTTTTGATCTAGCTCTGCGGTCGGCCTGTGCAAGTGATACGGGTGGTTCGACCCTAGGCTTCTTCCTGCTCCTTTAAACTGGCAATCACACTGAAATCTTCTAGCGTCGTGGTGTCCCCTTTGACGTCGCCGCTCGTCGCCAGCTCGCGCAGCAGGCGGCGCATGATCTTGCCGCTGCGGGTTTTGGGAAGCGAGTCGGTGAAGCGGATGTCATCGGGCTTGGCCATGGCGCCAATCTCTTTGGCTACCCACTTGCGCAGTTCTTCTTTCAGCTCCGGCGTGGCCTTGGTTCCCTGCTCCAGGGTTACAAAGGCGGAGATGGCTTGACCTTTGAGATCGTCGGGGCGGCCGACGACTGCAGCCTCGGCCACGGCCGGATGCGCGACCAGCGCCGACTCAACCTCCATGGTACTGAGGCGGTGGCCGGAAACGTTGATGACGTCATCCACGCGGCCCATGATCCAGAAGTAACCGTCCTTGTCCTTGCGGGCGCCGTCGCCGGTGAAATACACCCCGGGAATCTGCGACCAGTATTGCCGCACGTAGCGGTCGGGGTCGCCATAGATGGTGCGCAACATCCCGGGCCAGGGGCGGGTGAGCACCAGAAACCCGCCCGAGCCATCCGGCACCGGTTTGCCTTCCATGTTCACGATTTCCGCGACCACCCCGGGAATGGGCCGCGTCGCCGAACCGGGCTTGGTCGCAATCGCGCCGGGAAGCGGCGCAATCATGATGTGCCCGGTCTCGGTCTGCCACCAGGTATCGGTGATGGGACAGCGGTTGTGGCCGATGGCTTCGCGATACCACATCCAGGCCTCGGGATTGATGGGCTCGCCGACTGTACCGAGCAGACGCAGGCTGTCAAGCTTGTACTTCTTCGGCCACTGGTCGCCCCACTTCATGAAAGTACGGATGGCGGTCGGAGCGGTGTAGAAAATATTAACCTGGTGGCGGTCGATCATGCTCCAGAAGCGCCCGAAGTCGGGAAAGTTGGGGGCGCCTTCGTACATCAGGCTGGTGGCCCCGTTTTGCAGCGGGCCGTAGACGATATAGCTGTGGCCAGTGACCCAGCCGATGTCGGCGGTGCACCAGTAGGTGTCTTCTTCTTTCAGATCGAAGACCAACTTCGTGGTCAGGTAGGTACCGACTGAATAGCCGCCCGTGGTGTGAACCACGCCTTTCGGCTTGCCGGTCGTGCCGGAGGTATAGAGGACGTAAAGCGGATGTTCGGCGTCGAGGGGCTCGGCCGGGCATTGCTCGGAGGCCTTGGCCATCAATTCGTGCCACCAATGATCGCGCCCAGGGTGTAGCTCGATGGGGGAGCCGGTGCGCCGATAGACCACGACCTGCTTGACCGAGGGGCAGGACTTGAGCGCCTCTTCGACAGCCGGATAGAGCTTGACTTCGGCGCCGCGGCGATAGGAACCGTCCTGCGTGATGACGGCTACGGCTTGCGAGTCGTGGATGCGATCGACCAGGGCGTTCGAAGAGAATCCGCCAAAGACGACGGTATGCGGAGCGCCAATGCGGGCGCAGGCCAGCATGGCGATCGGCAACTCGGGCGTCATGCCCATGTAGATGGCGACCCGGTCGCCTTTCGCGACCCCGAGCGACTTCAGGACGTTCGCGAACTTCTTGACTTCCCGATGCAGTTGCTGATAGGTCAGGGTGCGAACTTCTCCAGGCTCGCTCTCCCAGATCAGCGCGGCTTTGTTCTTGCGCGCGGTCAGCACGTGGCGGTCGAGGCAGTTGTAGGAGAGATTGATCTGGCCGCCCACGAACCACTTGGCCCAGGGATTGTCCCATTCGAGGACTTTGTCCCACTTTTTGAACCAATGCAGCTCTTCGGCAATCCGTCCCCAGAATTTCTCCGGCTGCTCGACCGACTCCCGATAGATACGTTCGTATTCCTCGAGACTCTTGATGTGAGCGTGCTGGCGGAACTGCTCAGGGCACTCGAACTTGCGGTCTTCGTGCAGGATGGAATCGATGTCGGTTTCGCGATTGGCCACAGCCTTGTCTGCCATGTTCTGGTGTCTCCGAACGAGGGAGGAATCGGCGCAGTGGAGATTTTACCGTGCATACCCGGAATTGTCTGCCAAGCAGAGTGGCCGGGTGCCTCCGCCGGCCCGCCGGCCAAAGACCGGGCACGGAGCTCTGAAAATGGAGGACATGTCCCAAAGCGAAATCCGACATGACCCTTTGCGCGTAACTTCCGCAACCACGGTGGGTTGATTAGATGGAGCCGGAGACATTAAGCTTCGAAAGACGAGGTGATATCACAACCATGAAAGTATTCGGCAAGCTTTCCCTCTTATTCCTTTTCCTGGCCGCGATGGCGTCGGTAGCGGCGGCGGACAATCCAGGACGTCATCCCTACTACCTGCACGCGCTCTCCGATCTGCGGGATGCCCGCGCACACCTGGACAAAATTGGCGCGGATGACCGCATCGACAACGAAGAACAGCATGCCATCGACGAAATTGACCGCGCCATTGACGAGATCAAGCGCGCCTCAATTGATGACGGCAAGGATATCCATGACCACGTCCGCGTCGATTTGCACATGCCCCGCCGGGGTCGCGTTCGCAAGGCGCTCGAGCTGTTGGATAAGGCCCATCATGACGTGGCGCAGGAGGAAGATGATCCAAACACCCGTGGCCTGCAAGAGCGCGCGCTTCGTCATATTGACGAGGCCCATCATACGGTCGAACATATCGTGCATTCCTCGGAATAGCCAGCGGTTGAGCTAGGCTCTGACCTGAACCAACCAGGGTTCCGCTTCGGCGGAACCCTTTTGTTGTTGGCGTGCCCGGAAGGTTGAGGGGCCGATCGCCCTCACGGCCTGCGTCGAGGGCGCCATCGCGCATTGCGACGTGGATTCCTTTGCCCGATGCGCGGCAATTGGGAGAAGGTCAACCGCGCCATTCGCAAGGCGCTCGAGGAGCTGACCTTGGCCGATATGGCGCTGACGCCCTTCTTCCCGCCGCCGGCAGCCCTCGTGGGCGCGGGCGAGCCCGTTCTCGCGGACGCGGTCGGCTGAGCGCTCGGTCGCGTCGAGACAGTTCCAGGGAGCAAAATGCAATGTCGGTCGCCGCAAATACGGTCGAGCAGCTCCGCTCGGTCACCGAGGCCAAGTACAAGTACGGCTTCGTCACGGAGATCGAGGAGGACCGGGCACCCAAGGGCCTCTCCGAGGACACCGTCCGCTTCATCGCCGCCAAGAAGAGCGAGCCCGAGTGGCTCCTCGAATGGCGCCTCAAGGCCTTGCCCGATCGGCTGACCATGACGGAGCCGAGCTGGGCGCTCGTGCGTTATCCGCCGATCGATTACCAGGAGAGTTATTACTATTCGGCCCCCAAGGCGAAGGCGGGGCCGAAGAGCCTGGGCGAGGTCGATCCCGAGCTCCTCAAGACCTACGAGAAGCTCGGCATTCCGCTG
>CAVYOX010000006.1:0-137246 GCA_963770245.1 uncultured Acidobacteriaceae bacterium
CGATTCGGACGCACGGGGCGGTCAGCGAGGCGACGGCGCGGACGATGGCGGAGGGTGCGCTCGAAGCCTCTCGCGCCGACGTCGCGGTCAGCGTCACCGGCGTCGCCGGACCGGACGGAGGCACGGCCGAAAAAGCCGGTCGGCCTCGTCTGGTTCGCCTGCGCAAGGGCCGGCGCGGCGACGGTCGCGCGCGAGATGCGGTTCGGCGACATCGGCCGCGGGCAGGTGCGGCTCGCTTCGGTCAGGGTTGCGCTCGACTTTCTCGAGGCTGCGGCCGCTGCCGGGTCCGGCGGCGCTCCCTTCGAGACGCGATGCTGCGCATCGCTCCTCAGGATGAGGTCAGTGGCTGCATGGTCCACGATGAGGTTGGCGGCGGTTCGCGCGCCCCCTGATGCCTACCGTATTCACACATCTTGCTTTGAAGCCGGGCTCCATCGCAGACGGTTCCGATGGGTCCCCGCCCCCTCGTGGAGGCGGGAGCGCGCGAGCTCGACAGTTTCGCGGGCTCGAAGGGCGATGTGTCGGCAGCCCTCATGCTGAGGAGCCCGCGACGCGGGCGTCTCGAAGCACGGACTCGGCACAGGCTTCACACCTCACTTATAGATCGCGTCGGCC
Source organism: uncultured Acidobacteriaceae bacterium (assembly GCA_963770245.1). Taxonomy (GTDB): domain Bacteria; phylum Acidobacteriota; class Terriglobia; order Terriglobales; family Acidobacteriaceae; genus PALSA-270. Next base: position 616 of record CAVYOX010000006.1, read on the forward strand.
CGCTTTTCGAAGGCTTCCGAGAATTTGTGGAAGGCCGCGTCGAACATCGAACCCATCAACGAGCCAAGGAACCGGCTGCGAAACTCGTAGTCGATGAAAAACGTGACCAGCGAACACGCCGGGTCGGGCTCGTCGCGAAACGTCCAGATGTTTTCCATGTGGCTGAAAGGCCCGTCGATATATTCGACGACGACGCGCAGGCGCGGCTTGTCGAGCAGGACCCGGCTCGTGAAGCGCTCGCGGATCATCTTATACCCGACCGACATGTCGGCGATGAGGGTTTCGCGTCCCTCCCCTCCAGGCCTGCGGCTGCGTACGCGCAAAGCCGTGCAAAGCGGCACGAACTCCGGATAGCGCTCGACATCGGCCACGAGATCGAACATCAGTTCGGCGCTGTGGCGTACGCGGCGCTCGCTGCGGAAAGACGGCACGCCTTGACCTCCGACGGCCGTCTTCGAGGTTGGCTTACGGCTTCTGCTCCGGCGCGGCCGGGCCGGGCGCGGCGGGGGACGCTGGCTGGTTCGGCTGACCCTGAAGCTGCTTCAATTGATCGAGAATATTGCCGGAGTTGATCGGGGCGGGCGCGGTCTGGCCTGCCGGCGCGCCGGGACCCTTCTCAAGGATCGAATGGGGGGCGCGACTCCAACCGGCGATGATCGACATCAGAAGGGAAGTAGCGAAAAAGAGCGCCGCCAGCACGGCGGTCGCGCGCGAGAGCGCGTTCGCCTGGCCCCGCCCGGTCATGAAATTCCCTGTTCCCCCGCCTGCCCCGAGCGCCCCGCCTTCGGAACGCTGCAGCAGGACGACCGCCACAAGGGCGATCACAATGAGGATATGAATAACGATCAGCACCGATTGCATGGAGAGTCCCGAACGGAGGCTTCGCCGCGCCTAACGGCCGGCATCCTCAAAAGATGGCGCGCTCCTATCATGGCGCAAGAGGCGCGTCCATCACATCGGAATTGGGATTCCGATCAGCGGTAGGCCGCGGCGATGGCGAGGAAATCGGTCGCCTTGAGGCTCGCCCCGCCGACCAGCGCACCGTCGACATTGTCGAGGGTGAGAAGCTCCTGACAGTTCGTCGGCTTGACCGATCCGCCATAGAGGATTCGCATGCGCGCGCCCGCGGGTCCATACATCTCGCCGAGCAGCTCCCGGATCGCTTTGTGCATCGCGGTGACGTCCCTGGGCGTCGGCGTCAATCCGGTGCCGATCGCCCAGACCGGTTCATAGGCGACCACCATTGTCTCCGGGGCGCCGCCGGACGGGAGCGAGCCTCGAAGTTGGCGCGACACGATCGCGAGCTCCTTGCCTGCCTCGCGCTCCGCCCGCGTCTCGCCGACGCAGGCGATCGCGGTCAATCCAGCCTTGAGCGCGGCTTCCGCCTTGGCGCGAACGAGCGCGTCGGTCTCGTGGTGCAGCGTGCGCCGCTCGGAATGGCCGACGATGACAAAGGACGCGCCCGCGTCCTTGAGCATGGGCGCGGAAATGTCGCCGGTGAACGCGCCGCTTGCTTCGGGATGGCAGTCCTGCGCGCCAAGGCCGAGCTTCCCGCCCCTGAGCTTCCATGCGGCCTGCGCAATGAGGGTCGCCGGCGGGCAGACCACGAGTTCGGCAACGCCCGCTTCGCCCGCGTCGACGGCGCGGCGCATCGCTTCGACTTCGACAAGCGACGCCGAAAGCCCGTTCATTTTCCAATTGCCTGCCACCAACGGGCGGACGTCAGGGGTCATCGGAGCCTCTCGAGGTCGTGGGACGGGGTGTTATCATTCGCCTCGACGCTATGCAAAGCGCCGATCCGGGGCTAGAAGGCGCGTTTCAAACGGCGGAAGCACGGAAGGCGAAAGACGGCAATGCTCGGATCCATGCGCAATGCGGCTCAGGGGATCGTCGGCAAGGCGATCATGACCGTCGTCATGGGGCTCATCATCGTCAGCTTCGTCATCTGGGGCGTCGGCGACATGCTGCGAGGTTTCACGTCGTCGACTGTCGCCAGCGTCGGGAGCGAGAAGATTTCGGCGCAGGACTACCACTTCGCCTACGGCGACTCCTGCAGCAATACCAGCGCCGGCTGCGCCAGCCCTTCACCAACGAGCAGGCTCGCGCCATCGGCCTCGACCGCGAAGTGCTGCAAAGGCTTCTGAGCGAAGCGGCGATCGACGAGGAGGCGCGCAAGCTTGGCCTCAATGTTTCCGACGAAGCGCTGCGCGCCATGATCGTCTCGAACCCGAACTTCCGCGACAAGTCCGGTGCCTTCGACCCGCAGAAGTTCGAGAGCGCGCTGCGCGACAACGACATGAACGAGCGAATGTTCGTCTCGGACCTGCACAAGACGGCGCTGAGGCAATTCATCGTCGCGGCCTTGACGGCCGGGGTCGCGGCGCCGAAAGCCGAAGTCAAGGCGGAAGCCGATTTCGAGGGGCAAACGCGCTCGATCGACTATTTCGTCTTGCCCGCTTCCGCGGCGGGAGAGATTCCTCAACCTTCTGAGGAGACGTTGAAGTCCTACTTCAACGATCGCAAGGTGCAGTACCGGGCGCCCGAATATCGGGCGATGGACATCATTTCGCTGGAGCCGGAGACGCTCGCGAATCCGGATGAGGTCACCGACGCCGACGCCCAGGCGGCCTACGACCAGGTCGCGGGAAAGGATCCCCGCTACGGTTCGCCCGAGAAACGCGATCTTCAGCAGATCCTCTTCCCCAACGGAGCGGATGCGGAGGCCGCCGAAGCCAGGATCAAGGGCGGCGCGAGCTTCGAGGACATCGTCAAGGAGCGCAATCTTGAGCCGGAAGAGACCGACATCGGCGAGATGACGAAAGATGCGATCATAGACAAGGGGGAGGCTGACGCGGTTTTCGCGCTGCCTCAGGGCGGCGTCAGCGACGTCTTGAAGAGCCAGTTCGGGCCCGTCATCGTCCGCGTGAGGAGCATCACGCCCTCGACCGTCAAGCCCATCGCCGAGGTCGCGCAGGAGATCAAGCGGCAGGTCTCGGCGTCCCGCGCAGGGGACAAGATTCAGGCCATCCACGACAAGATCGAGGATGCTCGCGTCTCCGGCAAGTCCCTCGCGGAGGCGGCGAAGGACGCCGGGCTGACGTCGCAGACGATCCCGGCCGTCGACGCGCAGGGCCTGGATCCGAACGGCAAGCCGGTGAGCCTGCCCGACAAGACCGATCTTTTGCGCGCGGCCTTCGCGTCCGACGTCGGCCTCGACGAGGCGCCGTTGCAGACCAAGGACAACGGCTTTGTCTGGTTCTCGATCTCCAAGATCGACCCATCGCACGACCGCAGCTTTGACGAAGCGAAAGCGGAAGTCCAAGCTCAGTGGCGGGCGGAAGAGGTCGACAAGGGGCTCTCAGCCAAGGCGGATGACCTCGTCAAGCAGCTCCGCGCCGGCGGAACCGTCGGCGACGTCGCGAAAAGCGTCGGCGCGGAGGCGAAGACCGCCGCCGACATTCATCGCGACGACAAGAGCCTGCCGGAAGCGGTCGTGGCGGCGATCTTCCGCGAGCCTGCGGACGGCGAGGGCTCCGCTGCTTCGCCGGACGGCCGGGCGGTTTTCAAGATTACCGCGGACAAGACGCCTCCTGTCGATTTCGCGGATCTCCGGGTCAAGGAGATGGCCAAGCAACTGGACGCGTCGACGCGCGACAGCCTGCTCGACCAATATGTCGCGGCGCTGCGCCGTTCGCTTGGCGTCGTCGTCCATCCGGAGGTCCTGCAGTCCGCCGAGGGCGGCTGATCGCCGATGACGATGGTCCCTGACTTCGAGGCCTTCGCGCGCGCCTATCAGGCCGGCTCGGCGAGCGTCGCGGTGACGAGGCTCGTCGCGGACCTCGAAACCCCGGTCTCGGCCTACCTCAAGCTTGCCCGCGCGCGCTTGGGCAACATGTTCCTGCTCGAGTCGGTCGAGGGCGGCGCGCAGCGCGGGCGCTACTCGATGATCGGCCTCGACCCCGACCTCGTCTTTCGCTCGACGGGACGATGGCCGAAAACAAATAGGGTTTGGAAGAATGCGATCATCATTTTTTCGCCCGGACCGTGCATAATGATGCGCGGAAACAGCACGACATGATCGGCGGGCACCGATTCCGCATACGCCAGAGCGCGACGCAGAGCATCGGGTTGGAACAGCACATCGGCATCGGTGAATAGCAGCCAGTCGCCGGTGGCTTGTTCGGACGCACTCCACATGGCGTGAGTCTTCCCCAGCCACCCGGCGGGCAATTCGCGCACGTGGATGATCTTCAGCCGGCCTTGTCCGGCAGGAGTGGCGGCGATCCTATCCATAATCTCACCGGTAGCGTCGCTCGAGCGGTCGTTGACCGCGATGATTTCGCAGTTGTCGTAATCGAGGGCGAGCAGCTGCTCTAGGGGGTGCTCGATGTTTTCCTGCTCGTTGCGCGCGGAGACGATGACGCTGACGCGTGGGCTGTTGGTCGGCCTGCGGTCCCACTCAGGGTGGGAAATATCGGCCATCTGCGGCACGCCCAAGGCAGCATCCACGATGCGCGAGAGCCAAACCAGGCCAAGAATCGAGCCCGCGATCCAGTGGAAATAACTCATCCCGCCGCAGCTCCCGCGGCGCCGGAATCTGGGATACGCACTGCAGGGGCAAATCGCATGCCGTAAAACAGTATGGCTGAAGAGAAGACCATGGCGATGACCGGAGCGACGAAGGAAAGTTGCAAGGAGCGGCGGTCGGCGATGTATCCCATCAGTGTGGGTGAGGGAACGTCGCCCAGCAGGTGGATCACAAAGATATTGATGGCAATCGCGGTCGCTCGGATGGTGGCGCCGACCGAGTTAATCACCGCGGCATTCAGCGGCGAGGTATTGAAGAGGAGCAGGAACGCCGCAGCCGCAATAGCCGGCAGCATCACGGGCCCGCGGACAAACAGTGCCAGGATCATCAGCGGGACGCCAAGCGCCATGCTGACCGCGGAGACCGAGTAGTAGGCGCTCTGGTTTCGGCGTAGCAGGAAGTCCCCCAACCATCCACCCGCGAGCGACGCCACAGTGCCGTCCACAACGATGATTCCGCCAAAGACTAGGTTTGCTGACTGCAAGGAGTATCCCCGTGCTTGGGAAAGAAATGTCGGCATCCAAACCTGCAGTCCCCCCAGGGCGAAAGTCATCATGGCCATGCCGAGAGTCGCAGTCCAGAACGCTGGATTGGTGGCGAGACCTGAAAGGCTGCTGCGCTCCGGGGTCTGCTCGAGAGAGTCAAATTGGCCCCGCTCGGGTTCGGGAATGAACAGGATGGCGAGCGCCAGCAGAAAACCGGGAACGGCGGCAACGTAAAAAGGAAACCGCCATCCGTAGGTCACGCCCAAATTGCCTCCCAGCAGATATCCGGCCGCGGTTCCGACCGGAATCGCCAGGTAGAACACTCCGAGAATGCGGCCACGCTTTTGTTCGGGGTAGAGATCAGCCACGAAAGTCGGCGCGATCGTCACGAAGGTGGCTTCGCCAATTCCGACCAGGGTGTGGCGAACGAGCAGCGCCAGGTAAGTGTGCGTGACCGCGGTTAGCAGAGTCAGTCCGCTCCAAAATACCGCGCCTAGCACGATGATCAGTTTGCGCGAGTAGCGATCCGCGAGAGGCCCGGTAAAGGGGGCGGCAACCATGTAGAACCCGAGAAAAGCGCTGGTAAGATATCCTAGCTGGATGTTCGTGAGGTGGAATTCTTTCTGCACCAGGGGCTGCACCGCAAACAAGACCGAGCGGTCAATGTAGTTGAGCAGATTCAGCGCCGTCAGCAGAACCAGCGCGGTGCGGGGATAGGGTTTGGGCGAGCTCACTTAGCGGCAGAATATAACATGCGGCCCGGGGGAATCCTGGCGCGCCCCGGGAACTGGATTCTCGAGGCCTAGGACGCTGGAGCAAGAGAGCCTACTCGCCGCGTTTGCTCCCTTTCGTTTTGCGTCCTCTCGGCCTTGGCCAGCGGGCCACAATGACGGTTGAAATCCCGCCTCGCGGTCGGAAATCGCCCTTCACTTCAGCCCATTCGGGCTTTGCCCAGCGCACCACGTCCTCGAGTACCCGGTTCACGATGTTTTCCTGGAAGATACCCAGGTTGCGGTAAGACTGGAGATACTCTTTCAATGACTTCAACTCCAGGCAATACTGGTGCGGCATATAACGAATGGTGAGGTGCCCGAAATCGGGCAGGCCCGTTTTGGGGCAGACCGAGGTGAACTCGGGATCATCGACCATGATTTCGTATCGCGGAAACTGGTTCGGCCAGGTTTCAATCGCGGGAAATTTCTGATCGAGGCCGGCGGCGGCATGCTCGGCGGTGTAACGCGGCTGCTTCGACATGATCCCATTGTACCCAGCCCCGGCAGGTGGTATCGCAGGGGGTCACGAAATCGCGTCTTTGCGCCGAGCCCTGCATCTAAGCTGTTAAGAGGCGGTTGCCCGTGGGCTGAGCAGCAGATGATAAAGTAGTCCTTTCCGTGAACCAGCATGGCCTTGCAGGAGACTCATCGCGGCCTTTTTGGCCGCCACCGCTGGCTGTTGTGGACAGCCGGAATCGTCGCGGGCGTAGTCGTGCTCGCCTCCTTCATGTCGCACGGAGACGTGGTTCCGGTGCAGGCCGCCACTGTCGAGCGCAGCACCATTCGCAGCGTGATCTCGACCAACGGCAAGGTTGAACCTCTGCACAATTTTGAGGCGCACGCCCCGGTCGGCACCACCGTGAAACGGCTGCTGGTCAAAGAAGGAGACCATATCAGGCGGGGCGAGCTTTTGGTGCAACTGGACGATGCGGAAGCGCGCAGCGAGGCCGCGCGGGCGCTAGCCCAACTACGCGCGTCCCAGGCCGAAATCAGCGCCATTCAGAGCGGTGGCAATCGCGAGGAGGTTCTTACCCTGCAGGCGCAACTGGCGAAGGCGCGCACGGCGCGCGATACGGCGGAGCGAACGCTTGAGGCGCTCGAGCGTCTGCAGCAACAAGGCGCGGCTTCTTCCGGGGAAGTCACCCTGGCGCGCGACCAGGTGAAGACTACCGACGCCGACCTTCGTCTGCTCGAGCAAAAGCAGAAAGATCGCTACTCACCGCCCGAAATCCTCGAAGCGCAGGCGCAGCAGTCCCAAGCCCAGGCCGCCTATGCCGCTGCTCAAGATATGCTCGCGCAATTGAACATCCGAGCGCCTTTCGATGGGCTGGTGTATTCCCTTCCTGTTCATCCGGGGGCCTACGTTAATTCCGGCGACCTGGTTCTGCAGGCGGCCGATCTGAGCAGGGTTTTGGTGCGCACCTTCGTGGATGAACCGGATGTGGGGCGTCTGATGCCGGGCCAGCTGATCGAGATTACCTGGGACGCCATGCCCGGTCGCAAGTGGCAGAGCGAGATCACGAACATTCCGGCAACCGTCAAGCTGCGCGGCACCCGCAACGTGGGTGAGACCACTTGCGCTGTGGATAATCACGATTTCGCGCTGCTGCCAAACGTCAATGTAAGCGTCACCATTGTGACTGAGGAGCATCGGGACGTGTTGACGGTGCCGCGCGAAGCGATCCGCAGTGATGACGCCAAGATTTATGTCTACCAGATCGTAAACGACCAACTGCAACGGCGCGACGTCGAAACTTCGGTTTCCAACCTAACGCAGGTGGAAGTGACCGGCGGGATTCAGGTAAACGCTGCGGTGGCGTTGAGCTCGTTGAACGCCAAGCCGCTGCACGACGGTTTGGCGGTGAGGGTGATTCACTAGAATATGGTTCGAACAGGAAAATCTCTCCTTTTGGCGCTGTTTGCCTTCCTGGGCTGCGGAGGGGCCGCAGCGCAATCCGCCGAGGACATGCTGGCGGCAGGACGTGTGGACAATGCGATCGCCGTCCTCGATGCCAGACTCAAAGCGGCTCCGGGCGATGCGCAGTCTTACAATCTGCTCTGCCGCAGCTACTTCGTGTTGGGGAATTGGGATCGCGCGATTTCCGCCTGTGAAAAGGCGGTCGTTCTGGATGCCGGGAGCAGCCGCAATCACCTCTGGCTCGGCCGAGCTTACGGCGAGAAGGCAGCCGACGCCCACTTTCTTACCGCGTTCGGGCTCGCCCAGAAAGTGCGCTCCGAATTTGAGACGGCGGTTCAGTTGAGCCCAGGAAATGTGGATGCACGCTCGGATCTGGCCGAGTTCTACCTGGAGGCCCCTGGCATCGTGGGAGGGGGGAAGGACAAAGCCGAAGCCGAAGCGCGCACCCTGGCCGCGATTGATCCCGCCAAAGCCCACTGGGTGACCGCCCGCATTGCGCAAAAGAACCATGACGCCGCCACGGCCGAGAAGGAATATCGGGCCGCGGTCGAGGCCAGCCACGGCGGCGCTATCGCCTGGCTGAATCTCGCCTTCTTCTACCGGCGCAGCGAGCGCCTCGACGACATGGAAAATGCCATCAACCATGCCACCTCGGCCCAGTCGAATCCCTCCGAAGTTCTCATGGAAGCGGCCGAGACTCTGCTCGGTGCGGGGCGTAATTTTCCGTATGCGGTCGAACTGCTGAAGCTCTACCTCTCGAGCCCCACGGTCGAACAGGCTCCCGCCTTTAAGGCCCATTATCTGTTGGGCACCATCCTTGAAAAACAAGGGAATCGAGAACAGGCGGCCGAGGAATATCGCGCCTCCCTCTCGATGGCCAAGAGCTTCTCGCGCGCGCAAGCAGCGCTCGAGCGGCTCAATCGCTGACCTAGCTCGCCCCTGCCCGGGACCGGCATCGGCTGCGGCGTGATCCCTGTTCGCTCGATATTTGTTGGTTCTTGCTTTTGATGCTGCCGATCATTCCTTCCTTGCCGAAATGTTGACCCTGCCTTCGGTCCGCGATTCGAGATATTGGCAGCAACCCCGATTCCTAGCTCGAGCCCGGTACGCTTGTCGGGAGTCGTTCGGATTCTTGTCTCATTTACAATCGCCAGTTCTGCCCTGTTGGTCCGTCCGCTGAAGGTGAAACTATGAAATCCGTCTTGCGCTACGCTCTGTTGCTCTTCATCGCGCTCTCGGTCATCGCCCCTTGGCTTTCGGCGGTGCCCCAGCTCGCCGCCGAGCCCTTGCCCCTCAAGCGTGCCGTGGAGTTGGCGCTGGCGCATAGCACAACGGCCGCTGCCGCCGGCGCGGACCAACAGCGCGTGTTTGCCTCCTACGTCGAGGCGCGCGATTCCTATCTTCCCCAAGTTGTGCTCGGTTCCGGATTGGGCGCTACCTGGGGCTATCCCCTCAGCCTCGAAGGTTCCGCGCCTTCGATCGTCAACCTCAATGCCCAGTCCCCGCTCATCAATTTTGCTTTGCGAGACTTCGTGCGGGCTGCCAAGAGCGAGTATCAAGCCACCACGATGCAAAGCAAAGATCAGAGGAATCAGGTCATCCAGGATACCGTGGTGAGCTACGCCGAGCTCAGCCAATGGGAGGCGGTGTTGAACCACCTTCTAGAAGCACGAGGCGACGCCCTGAAGAGCGAACAGACAGTCAAACTGCGCCTGCAGGCGGGGGTAGAGAATGCGCTCGCCGGAACCCAGGCCCAGCTGACCACGGCGCGGGTAGAACTTCGCATCACCCAGGCGCATGCTGCGATCGAGGAACTAAAAGCCAGACTATCCCATTTGACTGGGCTGCCGGCGGACTCGATCGAGAGCGTGCCTGACTCCATCCCGCCTTTGCCCGAAGTCAAACAGGAAGACAATCTTGCACGCCAGGCCGCCCAGGTTAGCCCGGTCGTCCAGGCAGCCGAGGGTCGAGCCGTGGCCCTTGATCTGCGGGCCCGCGGCCAACATAAGGCGCTGTGGCCCACCATCGATTTCGCCGCGCAATACGCGCTGCTGGCGACCTTCGACAACTACCAGCAGTTTTTCCGGCCGGGAAGTTTCCAGCAGCACAATGCCACGCTCGGAGTGGTCATTCGTCTTCCCTTTTTGAACCTATCGCAGCGTGCCCACGCCGAAGCTGCCGACGCGGAGGCCTTGCATGCCCACAAGGAAGCGGAGGCCGTCAAGAACCAGGTGTCGGAGGAGACTCTGAAGCTCGAGCGCTCGGTCGAAGAACTGGCTGCTGCCCAGCATGTGGCCGACCTCGAAAGTCAGATTGCCCAAGCCAACCTGCAGGCACTTGAAACTCGCGTCGATTCAGGCACCGCCCCGCTCCATGACGAAGCGGACGCGCGCAATCAGGCCAATGAGCGCTACAACGCGCTGCAGGACTCGAATTTCGAACTGCAGCGGGCCCGTATTACCCTGCTGCGCTCGACCGGCGCCTTGGAGAAATGGGCCATGGGTGAAAACTAGCCGGCTTGCGACCTCTGAAGTTGGGGCTCCTCGACCGAATCCGCTGAAAATACAGCGCTTAAGTAGGGTCTCGGAGTCTCTGGGAACCTTCCGATATATCGAAGGGAACCGATCCAGGATGGTATGATATTTATCTCAACTTATGGCACTCAAAACCTTGTTCCTGAACCCTCCCTCGTTTGAGAATTTCGACGGGGGTGCCGGCTCGCGTTGGCCGGCTACCCGCGAGATTGAATCCTTCTGGTACCCGGTCTGGCTTGCCTATCCTGCGGGCATGCTGGAGGGTTCGCGCCTGCTCGACGCTCCGTCGCATCACGTATCGGCGGAAGAAACCATCCGCATTGCTCAAGACTATGAATTCCTGGTGTTATTCACCAGCACGCCCGGGTTCCCTGGGGATATCCGGCTGGTGCAAAAGATCAGGGAGCAGAATCCGAACATCAGGATCGCATTCGTGGGTCCCCATGTCACCGTTCTTCCCGAAAAATCTTTGAAGGATTGCCGGGCCATCGATTTCGTCTGTCGCAAGGAATTTGACCATTCCGTGGTCGAGTTTGCCCAGGGCAAGCCGCTCGAAGAGATTCTTGGCATCTCTTATCTGAAGGACGGCTCGGTCGTGCACACTCCGGACCGACCACAGATCGACAACTTGGATGCCCTGCCCCATGTTACCGACATCTACCGTCGCGATTTGGACGTAAGACGATACAACGTTCCGTTCCTGCTGCACCCCTACGTTTCGCTCTATACCACGCGTGGCTGCCCGGCGCAGTGCACATTCTGCCTGTGGCCGCAAACCCTGAGCGGACATCCCTGGCGCAAACGCTCAGCCGACGACGTGGCCTTGGAAATGGCCAAGGCCAAGGAATACTGGCCCTACGTGAAGGAATTCTTTTTCGACGACGATACCTTCAACATCCAGAAAGCGCGCACCATTGAACTCTGCGCGAAGCTGAAGCCACTGAAACTGACTTGGTCTTGCACTTCGCGGGTAACCACCGACTTCGAAACGCTTAGAGCCATGAAGGAAGCCGGATGTCGCCTGCTGATTGTCGGTTATGAGTCAGGCGACCAGCAGATCCTGAAGAACATCAAGAAGGGCGCCACGGTCGAGCGGGCGCGCCAGTTCACCAAGGATTGTCATAAACTGGGTTTGGTCATTCACGGGGATTTCATCCTGGGACTCCCGGGGGAAACCCGCGAAACCATCAACAACACCATCATTTTCGCCAAGGAGTTGGACGTCGAGACGATTCAGGTTTCGGTGGCTCACGCGTACCCCGGCACCGAGCTCTACGACCACGCCATCAAGAACGGTTTCATGGTGGCGGACACCAAAATGGTGGACGAAGGCGGTCACCAGATGGTGCAGGTCGAGTATCCCGACTTGCCGGCCGCGGAAATCCTCGACGCGGTGCATCGCTTCTACGACGAGTATTACTTCCGGCCCAAAGCGGCGTTCCGCATTTTGCGCAAAGCCGTGTTCAGCAGCAGCGAGAGGAAGCGCCTCTATAAAGAAGCCCGGAGCTTTCTGAAGCTGCGCTCCCAGCGCAACAAATGGGTCAAGGAAAAACGCGAGAAGGAAGCTGCCGCGGCTGCCACCGAGCCGGTGCAGGTCTAAGGGAAAGAAAGAACGGTTGTGACCTTCCGGAAGTATCTGGTGCTGGCAGGAGTGGCTGTGTTCGCAGCAGCCGGCGATTCCCTGATCTCCTGCGGCATGAAGCAGACCGGGGCAGTGTCCCTCGAGCGCCTCCCCAGCATCATTCTTGCCGTGCTCAATCCTGCAGTCGCCCTGGGAGTGCTTTTTCTACTGGCATTTTTTGCCTCTTACATGATGGCGCTTTCCTGGGCTGATTTGACCTACGTCCTGCCCGCCACTTCGGTCGGATACGTGCTCTTGGCGCTGATTGCAAAATTCCTGCTGCACGAGCATGTCAGTCCAACCCGCTGGACGGGAATTTTACTGATTTCGATGGGTGTGGCATTCGCGACCAGCGGGCCGGCATCGACTCCTGTTCCCGGAGCGCAGGAAACAGAAAAGCTCGATGCCGAAGCAGTATCGCTCGGGGTGGAGCGATGAAGTCTCTGTACGCCTGGAGCGCCATCGCGGCCATTGTGCTGACCTCGGCCATCGGCGACCTACTGCTGGCGCGGGCCATGAAACAAGTGGGAGACGTGGGCGCGCTGTGGCGGCGTACCGGCCTGTGGGTCGTCGTCGGACGCATTCTACGCAACCCTTATTTCCTGCTCGGCGTCATGGCGATGACAGTCGCCTTCTACAGCTTGCTATTCGGCCTCTCCTGGGGTGACGTCAGTTTGGTGGCGCCGGCCTCGGCGTCCCTCACATTCATCGCCAATGCCGTCGGCGCCAAGATCTTCTTGCATGAACGCCTGGACCGCCGCCGCTGGCTGGCGGCCTTGTTCGTAGCCGCGGGAGTGGCACTTCTGGCAGCCTAACCCGGCGCTGTCACGCCACCCATGGGTCCGAACTCCGCGTCCCGAGAGTTCAGGGAGAGCTGTGGCCGGCACACTGCAGCACCCCGAGGTAGGCGCTCCAGGGACCCACAGCATCCCGGTACTGATGGGCCATGACCCTTGAGATTTGGTGCAGATGAGTCAGGTCATGAATGGCCCAGGTCGCCAGCAGCTCCGACAGCGACACGACGCCGAGAGCAGGGTGTCGTCCACGCCGCTCGAAGTCCTCTCGTCGTAGATTCAACCCCCGCAGTTCATCCAGGTTTTCTGCGCGCAAACGGGCAAATTCATCAAGTAACTGATCGAGCGACTTACCTCGACTCTCTCGCACCTGCCCCCAGCGATCAAATGGCCGAAACGTCTGACTCTCGCCGAATTCGAGCACCATCTTGACCCGCGGCATCCAATCGGTGCGTTCGCCGTGAATCAGATGGCCGACGATGTCGAACGCGCTCCAACTGTTTTCACCTTCATTCCGCAAGGTCCACGCTTCCGGTAGATCACGCAGAATCGCATCGAGAGCAGCGGGAGTGCGAGCCAGCAGCGCCGTTGTTTGTTCAAGGTCCTGTGCCATCATGTTCCTCGACTCTTAGAGAGAATTCTCCACAGATTTCGATTGTATCTTTCTCAAAGTGCCAATGGGAGCCGTCCTCGAACGACACGGGCGCGTGAGAGTCTCCCCCAGGGCGGGAGAATACGGCTCTAGGAATTAGTTCTGGCCTTAAAACGTTCTGATCGGTCGAGAGTTCCTTAAAGGAGCGGGGAACAGTCGCGGGATCGAGCCGCTCTCGGTCGGGAACAAGCGTCGAGCGAGTCTTCCGGCCGGAACTTAGTTCAAGCCGAGCTCGCCGTTATACAGTTGCGTCACCCCGTAGCACTCGCAGGCGGATTTCTCGAGCTTCTTGCGGTTGACAATCTTCACCGCGCCACGGCTGTATTGGATGAGCTTTCTCCCCTGCAAAATGCCAGCTGCCGAGCTCACGCTCGGTCGATCTGTGCCGAGCATGGTGGCGAGAAAATCGTGGGTAATTGCCAGCGACTCCACATCCACTCGATCCTGAGCCATCAGCAACCACCGGGCGAGTCGCTGCTCAACCCCATGCAGGCGATTACACGCAGCGGTTTGTGCGACCTGCATACCCCGAATTGCGACATAGCGGCTCAACCTCTGTTGCAGGTGTGGAGTGGATTCCAAAGTGTTTTGCAGATTTCCGACGTCGATCCGAAACCCATCCCCGGTGATTTGAACCACCGCCTCCAACGGGCTCCGGTTCATGCCAAATGCCGCCAACGCTCCGGTAAAGCCCTCGTGTCCCACGATGCCAGCCTCGGCCGTTTTTCCATCTTTCATTACCACAACCAGGGAGATCAAACCCCGATTCGGGAAATAGGCAAATTCTAGCTTCCCCCCGGCCTCGTGAAGCACGAGATGGTCGGGCAGGCTGACGAATTCCAGATGAGGACGAAGGGCGCCGTAGTCGCTATCGGAGAGTGACAAAAGGATGATGTTGCTGATCGGTTTCCCTTCCGCATTAGTCCGCTCACCGGATTGCATCATTTGGAGGCCTCTGCTTTCTGACAAAACCATTTTCGTAAAGAATCAGAACCGAAAACCCTGGCCGCTGCGGGATGACCGCACCCTATCCTGAGACCGGAAACAGCGACACTGCTGGCTCGCGCAACTTGGAGAATCGATAGCGTTTCGTTTTAGTTTCCGTTTTTGCGGTGGCGCGGCGATCGAAACTGCGGTGAGTTCTTCGATCGAAACGGGGTTACTCTCCGCAGGCCTACTACTACTATGCGGGATACGGTCCTTAAATAACGGTCAATACTGACCGCCGCGTCCAGACTCGCATGGTGCCACGGAAGGGATTCGGTTCCGCGGGACACGGCTCTCAAGCGGGCGTTCGCCCGAACCGAACCAAATAACCCAAGTATGTAGGATGCCCGACAGACGATCCAATTTATGGCGTGCTATTTAGGCAACGGAGTTTTTTATGGGTCCAAGAGCAGCGGAGAAGATGGGCAAATTCGATCCCAAGGCATTCCTCGCCACCATCGGAGTGGGCAGGAAAATCGTGACTTTTAAAAAGAAACAATCCATCTTTGCCCAGGGCGACGCCTGCGACGCAGTGTTCTATATACAGACGGGCAAGGTGCGACTCACAGTGGTCTCGAAATCCGGGCGGGAAGCAACCATCGGGATGTTGAGTGGCAGCGATTTCTTTGGGGAAGGTGGCCTGGCGGGCCAGACTGTCCGCATGGGGTCGGCAACCGCCA
Source organism: uncultured Acidobacteriaceae bacterium (assembly GCA_963770245.1). Lineage (GTDB taxonomy): Bacteria > Acidobacteriota > Terriglobia > Terriglobales > Acidobacteriaceae > PALSA-270. The sequence continues at coordinate 15,648 of CAVYOX010000006.1, forward strand.
TCACGGATTGCACGGTGCTGCGCATTGACAAGAAAGCGATGATGCAGGCGCTTCACCGGGAACATGCTCTATCCGATTTGTTTGTCGCGTACTTGCTGGCGCGGAATATCCGTTATGAAGAGGAACTGGTGGACCAACTCTTTAATTCCAGCGAAAAGAGACTGGCACGCGTGCTTCTAATGCTCGCTCATTTTGGCAAGGAGGCGATGCCCGAGACCGTGGTCCCCAAGATCAGTCAGGAGACCCTGGCGGAAATGGTCGGGACCACGCGCTCGCGCGTGAGCTTTTTCATGAACCGGTTCAGGAAGTTGGGCTTCATCCACTACAACGGCGGGTTGCAAGTCCACCGCTCGCTCATCAACGTCGTTCTCCACGATTAGTTTCCGCAGCGACGTGGCAAAACCCGGCTCACGGAGAGTCCTGGGCCAATCAGGCATCGTGGGTTTTGCTGGGATTGAAACCAGTTTCGGACGAGCTCTTGCACACTCATTTTCTGTTCCAGGTCCGCTCGCAGTCACCGAACGGCGGGAGGTGAACTAGAATGACGCCATGAATCTCGCCGACCTGCTCCTCGGTCGTCCCCTGGCAATCGAGGACGAGAAGTCTGAACGAATCGGCCCGGTCAAAGGTATCCCCATTTTCGGCCTCGATGCGCTCAGCTCGGCGGCCTACGGTCCTGAGGCTGCGTTGACGCTTCTGATCCCATTGGGTATGGCGGGTGTGGCTTTTATCCGGCCCATCAGCATCAGCGTGGTGGTTCTGCTTGCGATCGTCTACTTCTCCTATCGGCAAACCATCGAAGCCTATCCGCAAGGCGGTGGTTCCTACACCGTAGCCAGCGAAAATCTTGGAGCCTCGGCGGGATTGCTGGCGGCGGCTTCGCTCATGCTCGACTATGTCCTTACGGCAGCGGTCGGCATCTCGGCGGGGGTGGGTGCACTGGTTTCAGCAGTACCCGGTCTGCAACCGCATACGCTGATCCTATGTCTGGGAATCCTGGCAGCGCTTACTTTCATAAATCTGCGAGGAGTGCGGGAGACGGGAGGAATTTTTCTGCTCCCGACGTATTTGTTCATCGCGTGTCTGCTGGGAATGATCGCGATCGGTCTGGTCCGGGCGATCGCCGAAGGCGGTCATCCGGTCCCGGTGGTGGCACCTCCGAAATTGGTATCGGCGAGCGCCGGGGTGAGCGCCTGGTTGCTCCTTCGAGCCTTCGCCAGTGGCTGCACGGCCATGACCGGTGTCGAGGCCGTCAGCAACGGAGTCATGGCTTTCAAGGATCCGACTTACAAGTACGCACGCTTAACCCTCACCATCATTATTGGCATTCTCATGGTGATGCTCATGGGGATCGCGTACCTGGCGCCAGTGTACGGCGTCGCCGCCACCGTGCCCGGCCAGCCGGGCTACCAGAGCGTCCTGGCACAACTGCTGGCTGCGATCGCGGGAAAGGGATGGTTCTATTGGACGAGCATCGTTTCGATCCTGGTTGTGCTCTCGCTCTCCGCCAATACGGCGTTCGCTGACTTTCCACGCCTTTCGCGTGCCATCGCCCTCAACGGCTTTTTGCCTTTCATCCTTACTTCGCGAGGGCGCCGTCTGGTCTTCGCCGAGGGCGTTTACGCCCTGGCCATCCTGACAGCCATTCTCCTGACCATTTTTGGCGGGGTGACGGATCGGCTCATCCCGCTCTACGCCGTCGGTGCCTTCATGGCCTTTACCTTGTCCCAGGCGGGCATGGTGGTGCACTGGAAAAAGGTCGGCGGCCCGGGGGCGCGGAAGAGCATATTCCTGAATGGACTGGGCGCCATCGCCACCGCCATCACGGTCGCCGTAGTCCTCATTGCGAAATTCACCGCAGGGGCGTGGATTACGCTGGTTTTGATTCCTCTGCTGATTCTGATGATGCGAAGCGTCAAACGCCACTACGGCAGGGTGGAGAAAGAAACGCAGGCCGATGGCCCGGTAAACACCAAGGATCTCTGCGCACCGATTGTTCTGATTCCCATGGATCGCTGGAGCGTCGTCTCGGAAAAGGCGCTGCGTTTCGCCTGGGGACTCTCGCGGCAAATCCAGGTGCTTCACGTGGAGTGCGGAGAAGAGACCGAGAGCCTGTGCCGAAACTGGAATCGTCTGGTAGAGACTCCGGCCCGTGAAGCAGACCTGCCCGTGCCCGAGCTGGTGCTTCTGAAATCGCCATTCCGATTTGTAGTCAAGCCGATCCTCGAATACGCCTTGAAAGTGGAAAAAGACAACTTGGAAAGCCACGTAGCTGTCATTGTGCCCGAACTGGTCGAAGCCAGATGGTACTACCTCCTGCTGCACAACAATCGGTCTTCTCTCCTCAAAACGCTCTTGCTTTTGGGCGGCAGCCAACGAATCAGCATCATCAATATTCCGTGGTATCTGAAGAGTTAGAAACCACTCTCCCCTCAGTCGCGCCCCGCTGAGATCGTGGGACTGAGATCCTGGGACTGAGATCTGGGGGCGGCTGCTACCGTCCGATCAGTCGCCGATGGCAACCGTCAGCCCGTGGTTGAGCTGAACCGTGCCTTCGAGCCGTATGTCCTCCGAGGAGTCTCCGAGCATCAAGCGGTACACCCCAGGATTCGCACGCCAAGCACCGGTGTTCACGTCAAAATAGGAAAAGCTTCGCGGACCGAGAGGGAGGACGATGTGTTTGCTCTCTCCCGGTTCGAGCAGTACCCGCTGAAAGCCCTTCAGTTCTTTCGCCGGACGTTCCACGGTCGGAGCCCGCTCGCCCACGTAGAGCTGGGCCACCGTGGCGCCGGCGCGGCGGCCGGTGTTTTCGACGTCGAAGCCGACCTGGAAGCTGCCCGCTTGAGCCGCCTCAATCTTGAGATTGCGGTAGCGAAAAGTCGTGTAGGAGAGGCCAAATCCAAAGGGAAACATGGGGTCGGTGTGGGTGTGCTCATAGCCCCGATAGCCGACAAAGACGCCTTCGCGATAGACGATCCGGTTCGTGCCCGGCTCGGGATAGTAACTGTTGTAGCTCGGATTGTCGGTGATCTTCCTCTCCCAGCTGATTGGCAGGTGGCCCGATGGATTGGCTTCGCCGAACAGCAAGCGGGCCAGCGCAGTCCCGCCCTGTTCGCCGGCGTACCAGGTTTGAAAGATTGCCTGAACATTGTCCTTCCATCGCGTGAGGTCCACGCTGCCGCCCGCGGTAAGAACCACGATGGTTTTTTTTCCGAGCGCCGCAACCTCATCGATCAGCTCTTCCTGCCCCACGGGAAGTTCAAAGCTGCGGTCGCCGCCTTCCGATTCCGAGGCGTTGTTGAAGCCCACGCATAGGATCACGACATCGGATTCTCTGGCGATGGCAAGGGCCTCCGGATCGACCATGGTGGCAACCGGAGTGATGCCGACGCGCAAACCGGAAACGCTTCCGATCTGCTGGGAAAGTTGCTCGAGCACCACTTTATGGGGTGCTTTGGTCAATGCCATGGTGACCTGGCTCAGGATGTACTTGGGTACCTCGGAGCTGTCGAACACCACCTGGTCGTCGATGAGCAGGCGGAATTTTCCGTCGGTCTGGACGAATACCGTATAGTTCCCGTCCTGCTCGGCCGTGTAGTAGCCGGTCCAGCGACTGGAGTTTCTGAAGACTTGGTAGGGGGTCGAGCTGCGGTGAGCGGTCAGGGCATTCAATTCCTGCTCTTCGGGCTCGCGGCGAGTCGACCCGGCGGAGATCATCGCCGTCTCGAGGGTAGTGCTCTCGACCCCGCCCCCAAGACCGACTTGAGGAAACAGTTCATGGGTCACGCCGCGAATGGTGCCCGCCCGATCGGTCGTAAAGTGGGTGAGCCGCGCCATCTGGTTCACGCTGTAGATTCCGCGGGCATAAAGAACGCTCGCCTTCCCGCCCAAATTGTCGGCGATGCCGGTAAGGGCGCTGGAGCTCGCGAAGCTGACGACCTCGCCGCTGCCGCCCCCGGTGGTAACGGTCTGGGTTGCGGTGGGCCCGATGACTGCGACGGTGTGCAGGGCGGTCTTATCCAGGGGAAGAGTATGGCGGTCATTCTTCAAGAGCACGGCGCCTTCGAGCGCTCCCTCAAGGGATGCGGCCCGACCCTCGAGGTTGTAGCGCGGGATCGTGATGTCCATCTGGGGACGGTCCAGCCATCCGAAATCAGCCGCCACGCGTAGGATGCGGCGGACCTTGTCGTCGATGGTGGCTTCGGTGATCTGTCCGCTGCGGATCAGCGGCAGAAGTTTCTCCCGGTCGAAGTAGACAGCGTAGGGCATCTCCAGATCGAGCCCGCCATTGGCCGCCGCGGCCGTGTCATAGACGGAGACCCAGTCCGACATCACAATGCCCTGGAAATGCCATTGTTCCTTGGCAACCTCGACATTCAAGTGACGGTTCTCGGTCATATGCTCGCCATTGGTCAGGTTGTAGGCGTCCATGATGGCGCCCACCCGGGCTTGTTTGACCGCGGCTTCGAAGATCGGCATATAGATTTCACGAAGCGCCCGCTCATCGATCACGGAGTCGGTGTCATGGCGGAGATATTCCGAGTTATTGCCGAGGTAGTGCTTGACCGTGGCCGAGACCCCCTCTTTTTGCACGCCCTGAATGTAGCCGACAGCGATGGCGCCGCCGAGGAAGGGGTCCTCTCCGAAGTATTCGAAGTTACGGCCATTCATCGGAGCTCGGTAGATGTTGACGCCGGGGCCGAGCAGAAAGGCGGCGCCGCGCGCGCGCGCGTCCCGACCGAGTTGCTCGCCAATCCGCAGGGCCAGGGCGCGATCCCAGGAGGCGGCCAGGCCGATGCCCGCGGCGTAGGCGGTGGTCGGGGCGGGAATGTGCGCGCCCACAGGTCCGTCGGCCATCTGGAAGAAAGGAATGGCGAGTCGGGGAAGGGCGTGGGTGCGGAAGGGCGTGTCTCCACTGATCAGGTCGATCTTTTCCTCGAGCGTCATGCGGGCCAGAAGCGCGTTCACTCGGGCATCATTGGCCGCTCGATCGGAGCCGACAAATTGTCCCCAGCCGAGGACGCTCGGCAGGAGAATGGCAACCGCGATCGCGCGGGACAAGGTCCGGAAAACAGGAAGCCTCAACATGCGAAAAGTCTCCAGGGGGGCCCCGCCGCAACCTGCGGCGAGAAAATGAGAACGGATCAAATCATAACGGATCAGCCGCGCGCGCCTCGCGGCAAATGAAACATCCGCAGGTTTCGGGAGGCTCCGGCGGAGCCTGGCGCAGGAGGCAACCCCAGGAGCTGTCTTAGCCAAACACGCGCATGAACCCGGCGGCCGGAAGGTCTGGCACCAGATAGGCCGCATCGCGGATTCCGCCCACCCGAGCCACGCATTGCGCCGCCGTGTAGCCACTGCGCACCGCGCCCTCCATGGTGGCGGGCCAACCGGTGGCGGTCCAGTCGCCAGCCAGGAAAACCCGGGGCCAAACGGTTTCCGGCTTGGGACGATAGGGATCGACCCCCGGGCCTGGCGAGTAGGTGGCGTGAACCTCCTTGATTACGGTCGCCTTGATCAGATTGGCGCTGCGGGCTCCGGGAAAAAACTCGCGCAGCTCCGCGAGCGCCAGCTCGATGATCTCTTCGCGGGACTTGTCGACCAGAGACTTCGACGCACTGACCACGAGCTCGATATAGCTGGGGTTCGCGGTCTCGCCCGCCGCCGCGATCGGATTCCGCCGTCCGTTGGTCGGGCGGGCAGAGAGCAGTTTCGATTTGTGAAACATCCACTGGATGGTGCGATCGAGCAGTACGGCGTGGTCGAGATCGGTAATCTGGCGGTCGAACCACAAATGAATGCCGGTGATCGGTGAACTTTCGAGCCGGCCGAGCGCCTGGCGCAACGGCTCCGCCGCGCCCGTGTCCGGGAGCATGCGCGACAACCGATCGAAGGGGACGGCGAAAATCGCGAAATCGAAATTTGCCTCCCCTTCCGGCAGCACCAGCTTGACGCCGGAAAACTCCGCTCGAAACGACTCCACCGAGGTTCGTAATCGCAGTTCGCCGCCCCGGGCCTCGATGTAGTCTCCCGCCGCGTTGTACAACTCGGTCAGCGGGACCATCGGCACCCCCATGCGTCCTGCCGCGGCCGACTTGAGAAACGACTCGCGCACCACTTGCGCCGCATAAGGAACCGACACCCGATCGAGGTCTTCATTGAGAGCGCTGACCAGGATGGTCTTCCAAAAGCGGTGAATCGCGCGCTCGGTCTGCCCATGCCGCCGCAGCCAGGCCAGAAAAGACGAACCCCCATCGACAGGCGGGCTCGGTGCCAGCACCGCCATGGCCCGGCCAATCGCCAGTTTGTCCACCAGGTTGAGGCAAGCAGCGCGCAGAAAGGCGGGCAAGGTGTGCAGCGGGGCGGGCAGAAACGACGGGCCGATGATCGATGCCCGGCCACCCGGCTCAAGGAATGTCAGCCGATCGTACCAGCGAATTTTTCCCTCGACGCCGATGTGCTGGTAGAACTGCAAGAGGTTGGTGCAGCAACCGAGTAGGACATGTTGACAGTTGTCTACCACTTCCCCGGTGCCGGGATGCTGGTAGGAGGAGGCCCGGCCGCCGAGATAGGGACGGCGCTCAAACAGGCTTACGCGAAAACCACTGCCGGTGAGCGCACAAGCGCTGGCCAAGCCCGCCAAACCACCTCCCACAACCGCCACGGTGGGAGTCTGTTTCCATCGCTCAGTCATTTAGGACAGGCGCTTGAGAAAGCCCTTTCCCAGGATCACGAGCTTCTCGCGCAGGGTCAGGCTGATCTTCTCGTGGAAAACATCGAAGCCGCCGCGCGCGATCTTTTCGAGCAATCGACGGTAGATCGTCACCAGCACCCAGAGCGCAGGCTGGCTGTCTTCGTCAATCAGGGGCAGCAGTTGGTCAGCGGCACCATAGAATTCCCGCGCCCGCTGCGCTTCCCGGGCCAGCAGCGGTCGGATGCGTTCCAGATCCTTTCCCGCGCGCAACTCCGAGGCGGCGATGTCGAAGCGGGTGAGATCTTCCTGGGGCAAGTAGACGCGGCCCATGGCGGCATCTTCCTTCACATCCCGCAGGATGTTGGTGAGCTGGAAGGCCAATCCGCAGCGCTCGGCGAGCGGTTCGGCGGCGGGATCGCGATAGCCGAAGATGCGAATGCAAACCAGTCCGACGACCGACGCCACCCGATAACAGTAGAGGTAGAGCTCATCGAAGGTCGGGTAACACACCGTCGGCGGGGCGAGCGCTGGCTGGGCGGGCTCGACCGCAGAGGTCGAGGAAGAATCCGCCGGGCGCGGGTCCGAATCTTCAATGTCCATCGCCGTGCCGTAGGCCAACTGGTCGAGCAGGACCACCGGAATCTGGTAGGAGCGGAGCGCGTCCGTGAGGGCCAGGAGCACGGGATCATCGGTCGGCTGGCCGGCCTGGCTAGCGTGGAAGGCTTCGACCCAGGCTCCGAGCTTCTGCCGCCGTTCGTGCGCGGTCAAGCTGACATCGTCGGCCAGATCATCGCAGCGCCGCATGTAGGCATAGATCGCGTACAGCGCCCGGCGCTTGGGCGCGGGCAGCACCAGAAAGGCGTAGTAGAAATTCTTGGCCGCGGAGCGGGTGACGGCGCGGCAAACTGAGTAGGCCACCGCGAGCTGCGATTTGGTGGGAGAAGACTGAACCGGAATTTGCTGTACCGCCGCACTCATCGGAGCGTCCCCAGCGCGGCGCGGGCCACCAGAGCCAGTTTTCGGGCCTTCGAAATCACCGGTCGCCGCCCCAGCACGGCGTAACCCTGGCGCTCGATGGCATTCAGAATCTCCTGCCCGCCACGACTGAATAGCTCGATATCCACCGCGAGCGCACGATCGACTTGCTCGACCAGCGGCAGTCCCTGGCGGAACCAATCCCGGGCGCGCGCGACCTCAAAGCTCATCATCTGGCAGAAGGCGGGGGTATTCTGCCCGCGGGCGATGTCATTTTCACTCGCCCCGTAACCCGCCAGATCTTCCATCGGCAGATAGATGCGGCCCTTCTGGTAGTCCGCGCTCACGTCCTGCCAGAAGTTGGCCAACTGCAATGCCGTGCAGGTGAAATCAGAAAGGGCTTGGCGTTGCCGGTCGCGGTAGCCGCACAGATACAGCACCAGACGGCCCACCGGATTTGCCGAGTAGCGGCAGTAGCCGAGCACATCGTCAAAGCTCGGATAGCGGGCGATGCGCTGGTCTTGGCGAAAGGCGGTCAGCAAGTCCCGAAAGGGCTCGGCGGGGATATCGAAGCGGCGGACGGTTTCGGCCAGCGCCACGAAGACCGGATGTCGCGGCGTGCCCGCGTAGCAAGCATCGAGCTCGGCCTCCCATTGGTCGAGCAGCCGCAGCGAGGCCTCAGGATCGCCCACTTCATCTCCCAAGTCGTCGGAAATTCGACAATAGGCGTAAACGTTAAAGAAGTGCTGCCGCAGGGGACGCGGCAAGAACCAGGAGGCCACGGAGAAGTTCTCGTAGTGCGTGCGGGCCAGGCGACGGCAATACTCGCGGGCCTCGGCCAGTGAAGCCGGCCGCTCCGGAATGGCGTATTCCAGGGGCAGGCTGTCCCAGTCCGCCAGGGCGGACCCTCGACGAGCTTCGTTGCTGGCAATGGATGACATTCGGTCCCGTCCCCCGGACTCCCTCCACCCAGTCAAATTGCAAAAAAGCCAATCCGGGAAGCTCGCCGCGGCGCCCTCGAATTCAGTGCCCTGGAATGATGGCCGTCTTGATATCGCCGTTACGATTGAGCATGTGGCGCAGGACCTGTTGCAGCCGGGAAAGCGGCGCTTCCCCGGTGATGTAATCCGTCGAACGAATCTTCTTCTCGGCGATCAGGGCGAAGGCCTTGCGCACCGTCTCCGGAGTGTGATGAAAGGTAGCTTTCAGCGTGACTTCCGAGTAGTGCAGCCGGTCGGTATCGAGCTGCACCTTGGTGCCGCTGGCGCAACCGCCAAAAAAGTTTACGGTTCCCCCCTTGCGCACCATGTCAATTGCCCACTCCCAGGCCTCGGGACGTCCGACCGCCTCAATCACCACATCGCTGCCGCGCTTATCCGGAGAAAGCACATGCACCGCGCGTACCGGGTCCTTGACGTGGGTGATCTGGATTACTTCGTGCGCCCCCATGCGCTTGGCCGCCGCGGCTTGCGAATCCCGCTTGACCACCGAGATCACGTTGCAGCCGGTGGCCTTGGCCACTTGCATAAACATGAGGCCAATCGGTCCGCCCCCGATCACGGTGACGGTGTCGCCGATTTCGACCCCGGTTTCGTGCAAACCGCGCAGCACGCAGGCCAGGGGTTCGACCATGGCCGCTTCTTCAAAGCTGACCTCCGGAGGCATGGCCAGCATGTTGGTTTCGACGATCCGCCGGGGGATGCGAATGTACTCCGCGTAGGCGCCGTTGTTAAACAGCAGGTCCTCGCAGAGGTTCTCCTGGTGTTTGGAGCAGTAGAAGCACATCTGACAGGGCGCGGAGTTCAGGGCCACCACCCGCATCCCCTTCTTGAAGCCGCGGACGCCGGGACCGACTTCCTCGATCACTCCGGCGAGTTCATGGCCGAACAGCGCCGGCGGGACGATCATGCGCGCGTGGTAACCGCGCTGATAGACCTTGACGTCGGTTCCGCAGGTCAGCGCGACCTGCACCTTCACCAGCACCTCGCCGTCGCCGACGCGGGGAATCGGAACCTGTTCAATTTTCAGGTCCTGCTTGCCATAGAGGACCGCTGCCGTCATCTTTCCGTTCACTTCGGACTTCCTTCCCAAGAGCTGCCCGGTTGGATCACGATCTTCATCGAATCCGACTGAGGATGGGCAGCCAAGTTCAATGCTTCCACGCTGCTGGCCAGAGAGAAGCGGTGGCTGATCAAGCGTTCCAAATCCACTTCACGGTGCATGACAAACCCCACCGACTCCGCTTGGAGCTCGACGGAAGCGCTATACGATCCCAGTAGTGTTTTCTCGTCCACGCAAACGGAGGCGGGATCGATCGTGGCCTCCCCGCGCAGGGTTTGCGCAAATAGCAAAATCCGGCCTCCAGGACGAACAGCGTCCATTGCGGTCCGGATCAGTCCATTTCCCCCCACCGCCAGAATCGCGGCATCGGCACCCCGGCCTTCGGTCATCTCGCGCGCTCGGTTCACCGTATCGCCGCGCGAAGCATCGATCGCACTGTCTAGGCCGAAGCTCTTAGCTATTGTAAGCCTCTGCCCATACAAATCGGAAGTAATTACCCGAACCCCCGCCCGTTTGGCCAATACACTCAGTAAGATGCCGATAGGCCCCTGGCCGATGACTAGAACTGTTTCATGGGCTTCGAGGCCGAGCCTTTCGATTCCCTTCATGCAGGTGTTCACGGGTTCTAGAAACGAGGCCTGCTCAAAGGAAACTCCGTCGGGAATCGGCACCGTGCCGCGTCGCACGATCCAATCCATCACCCGCACGTATTCCGCAAACCCACCCCCTGAGGGCTCAAATCCGGCAGTCGAGCCCACGCGCTTGTAGGTTTCACACTGGGCGAAGGTGCGGTGGCGGCAGTAGTAGCAATCCCCGCACGGAATATGGTGGAACACCACTACCCGGTCCCCGGCGCGGAAATCGCTCACCCCCTGGCCTACCGCCGCCACTACGCCCGCGGTCTCGTGGCCAAAAATTCGCGGGGCCGAGTGGGAACCGGTAGCAATCTTTTTGAGATCGGTCCCGCAGACGCCGCAGGTATGCACCCGCACCAGCAACTCGCCCTCGCCAATTTCGGGCACCGCCACTTCTTCCAGGCGAATATCGTCGATGCCCCGGTACACCGCAGCCCGCATGACGGTCGGGATCGCCGGCCCCGGATTTTCCACCGCGAATTGTCTGGCAATCGCCATGCTTATGGCTTCACCGCAGCCGAGGCTCGAAAGATGGATTTCGATTGCTCCAGGCGGGTTGCGCTGAGCGCAGCCAAACTCTCTGAGAGCCGGGCGGACGCCTGCCGGCTGGCGCGGGCCAGCTCGAGCACCCTGCCCCAAAGCCATGGCCGCAACGCCAGGTAGAACGCGAACCCGAAGGTCCGGAACTGTCCATTCGGCGATACGAATCGCGCCACCGCGGGCCAGGAAAAATCGCTCGGGTCGGAGATCGCTTTGCAGGCGAGAAATGGCAAATCATGCGCCTGGGCGCCCCGGGCCACGGCCGCCGCCTCCATGTCCACCGCTTGCGCGCCGTAGGCTGTCGCCAGCTTGGCCTTCTGTCCACGATCCGCCACCGAAGCAAAACTCACGAGTGCTCCCTCGCCCACTCCGGTGTCGGTGCGGCTCCCGTCACCGGCATCGATCACGGTACGCGGGGTGAGCACCTGCCCGACCGCCAGTCCCGGCTCGAGCGCCCCGGCAAATCCCGCCGAGATCACCTGCTCTGGCCGATACAGCTCGATCACCGCCTCGGTCGCGCGGCGGGCGCATTCCGCCCCCATTCCGCCGCAAACCACCACCGTCCGGTCCCTCTCGAAGAACGTAAATTGGCGGCCGGCGGATTCCTGCCGGTGGACTCGCCAGTGCTTCACGAGCGGACGCACTTCGCGCTCGAGCGCCGCCACAATCGCGATCCTGGCTCCCGGTCGGTCGGTCATGCCGCTCCTGGCAAGGAAACCGCGATTCCCGAAAACCGGCGCCGGGCGCGGAGATTTTTCGCTGCACCCGGAAGCCGAGTGAGGGGGACAAAAACAAAAAAGACAGAAAAGGAACCTCGGTCTTTAGACATACTGGTTTTCCTGAAACCACTTCACCGCCCGCCGCAAAGCCCCCTCGACCGGAACCGTCTTCCATCCCAGTTCCCGCTCCGCCTTGGCCGAGGAAACAAACATCTTCTTGCGCCCCATGCGCACGGCGTCGATGGTGGCGCGTGGCTCCCGCCGAAAGATGTGACCTGTGACCAGCTCGTCGACAACCCCGGTCACGAGCGCCAGGGCGTAAGGAACTCTCAGCTTCGGCGAGGGCAGCCCGGTAATGCGCCCCAGCTGGTCGAGGATCTGCTTGAGCGTCAAGTTTTCACCGCCCAGAATGTAGCGCTCGCCGCTTCTTCCCTTCTCGAGGGCCGCTAGATGCCCGCGCGCGCATTCCCCGACATCCACTAAATTCAAACCCGTGTCCACGTAGGCGGGGAACTTCTTCTTTAGAAAATCCACAATGATGCGGCCGGTTGGCGTCGGTCTGATATCCCGTTCTCCGACGGGTGTGGTGGGATTGACGACGACCACGTCCAGCCCGCTGCGCCCGGCCTCGATCGCCACTCGCTCGGCCATGAACTTCGATCGCTTATATGGCCCGATCATGTTCTCGAGCGCGACCGGAAACTCTTCATCGGCCGCGTGTCCGTTCGAGGTAAACCCCATGGTCGCCACGCTCGACGTGTAAACAACCCGCCGCACACGGTTCTGGCGCGCCGCCTCGAGCACCGCCCGCGTGCCCTCGACATTGGAACGGTACATCTGATCGGGATCGCGCACCCAAAGTCGGTAGTCGGCGGCCACGTGAAACACCACATCGCAGCCGGCCATGGCTTTCCGAAGCGAGTCCCGATCGCGCAAGTCCCCGATCGCCCGCTCGGCCTTCAGCCCCTCGATGTTCTGGCAGTTGCTGGTCGAGCGGACCAGGAGACGCAACTCGGCGCCCTGCTCGGCCAGAACCCGGGCGATGTGGCTGCCCACGAATCCGGTGGCGCCCGTGACGAAAGCTTTCAAGTCGGTTCCCAGTTCTCAGTTCTCAGTTTCGGTGGACGAACCGAGAACTGGGAACCAAGCACGGAACTACTCGAGCTTCTCTGGCTGCAGCGAAATATTGGTCTCCCCGGCCGCCTTGCGCTCCCAGTAATTCCGCACCCAGGTTTCCCAATTCTTTCCCGCGGCCATATCGCGTCCGCTGAAGACCAGGCCTGCGACCTCCAGATAGGAAACACTGATCTTCCCGCCGCCATCTTTCGGCAGCAGACGCACGTAGGAGTCGGCGAGAGAGCTGCCCGGTCGCCGGTCAAAGATATAGCCCTCGACCTCGGTTCCGTCGTGGCGCGTGATCCGCACATCGCCGCGATAGTCGAAGGCCTGCTCCAGAGCGGTGCGGAGCTGCTCTTCGCCAGCGAGAGCAGCCACCGACCCTTCGAGCTTCCGATGGGCGGTTCCCGGAGCCAGTTCGACCGCATCCGGATCGGAGGCGGGGGAGACCCCGCGCCCAGCTTCCCGACCGCTCATACCCGCGTCTCCTCGGCCACCGGTCCCTCGATCTGCACCAGCGGACCGAATGGGTGCACCGGCGTGGCGGGTTCCTCAAGCAACTCGAGCGCCGAGTGATCTTTGTAGCCGCCGAACATGCGGGCCTTCACTTCCTGCCACATGCCACCGAGCGAGCCGAACATATCATTCACCGCCGAGGCCTCATATCCGCTGTGCACCATGCAATTGGCGCACTTGGGATTGCCGGACTCGGTGCCGTAACGCTCCCAGGCGGTAGAGGCCAGCAATTCGTCGAAGCTGTCGGCGTAGCCGTCCTGCAGCAGATAACAGGGCTTCTGCCATCCAAATACGTTGTAGGTCGGCATGCCCCAGGGGGTACAGGAGTATTCGCGCTTGCCCATCAGGAATTCCAGAAACAGCGCCGATTGGTTGAACTTCCAGCGCTTGCTGCGGTTGGACAGCATGCCGCGGAACAGCCGCCGGGTGCGGGCGCGGCCCAGAAAATGTTGCTGGTCGGGCGCCTTGTCATAGGAGTAACCGGGGGAGAGCATCATGCCCTCGACACCGAGGTCCATCATCTCGTCGAAGAAGGCGCGCACGCTCGTGGGATCGGCGCCATCAAACAGCGTGGTGTTGGTGGTCACGCGGAAACCCTGCGCGAGCGCTGCCTTGATCCCTTCGACCGCCTTTTCGTATCCGCCTTCGAGGCAAACCGAAAGATCATGGTGCTCACGCTGTCCGTCCATGTGGACCGAAAACGTGAGGTACTTGCTGGGCTTGAAGAGATGAAGTTTTTCCTTCAGCAGGAGCGCGTTGGTGCAGAGATAGATGTATTTCCTGCGGGCCACGAGCCCTTCCACGATTTCCCCGATCTGGGGATGCAGGAGGGGCTCCCCTCCGGGGATGGAGACCGTCGGGGCGCCGCATTCCTCGGTGGCGCGGAAACATTCTTCGGGACTCAGCTGCGTCTTCAGTACATGCGCGGGGTATTGAATCTTGCCGCATCCCGCGCAGGCCAGATTGCAGCGGAACAGCGGCTCGAGCATCAGCACCAGCGGATACCGCTTGCGTCCCCGGAGCTTCTGCTCGAGGACGTAGGTCGCCGTCGTCCACATTTGCGAAATGGGTACTGCCATTTTTACTCCTCCGGCCGGAACGCGGCCGAGAAACCCCTCGCTCGACCCCGACCAGTCCGCCTGCGCGAAGCCAACCATTCTCCTACTCGGGGAGACCTCGCTCGGCGAGACCTCGCGGGCACGGGAAGAGGGTCGTCTTCGCTCAGAATGAAGCGGCTCGCGTGAGCCCGCTCCCCGCCATTACCTTGGCATAGGTGGTCAAGGCAATCAGCGGGAAGTACTGACGATACATGTGATAGTTCAAGTAAAAAACGCGCGGGAAGCCGGTGCCGGTGTAGTGCGGCTCTTCCCAGGAACCGTCTTTCTTCTGCGTTCGCAGGAGATAGGCGATGCCCTGGGCAACGCAATCGCTGCGCGTGTCATTGGCCGCCAGCAGGCCCATCACCGCCCACGCCGTCTGCGAGGCTGTGCTCGGCCCCACCCCCTTGGTGTTGGGATCGTCGTAGGAGCCGCAGGTTTCGCCCCAGCCCCCGTCCGCGTTCTGCACCATGCGCAGCCACTCCGCCGCTTGTTGGATATAAGGCTCATGGTGGTCGACACCCATTGACTCAAGGCCGCGCAACACCTGCATGGTGCCGTAAATGTAGTTCACGCCCCAGCGCCCGAACCAGGAGCCATCCGCTTCCTGCTCTTCCCGGATAAACTGGATCGCCCGCTTCACCGCCCGATGATCACGGTCATAGCCGTAGGTGGCCAGCATCTCCAGAATGCGGCCCGTGATGTCAACCGTGGGCGGATCGAGCATCGCGTTGTGATCGGCAAACGGGATGAGCTCAAACACCATCCGGTCGTTGTCCTTGTCGAACGAGGCCCAGCCGCCGTTGCGGCACTGCATCGAGAGGATCCAGTCGATGGCTCGCTGCACGGACTCGAGCTGATAGCGCCCATTGGGGTGTTCAACCCGGCTTAAGCCCAGGCAAACCATCGCGCTGTCATCGACATCCGGGTAAAACTCATTGTTGAATTCGAAGTACCATCCGCCCGGCTGCCCGCGCTTGTTCTTCACCTTCCAGTCGCCGGGATTGCGCACCTGCTTCTGCAGCACCCAGTCGGCGCCTTGGACCATCCGCGGATCGTCCGCCGGCACCCCACACTCCCCCAAGCCGAACAAAGCGTATGCCGTATCCCAAACCGGCGACTTGCTCGGCTGCACCCGGAAGGTGTTCCCCTCTTCAATGCCCAGCTTCTCGAGCTCATCCATGGCGCGGATGAACTGCGGATCGTCCACCGAGCGGCCGAGGCAGCGCAGGGCGATAATCGAATTCATCACCGCGGGAAAGATGGCTCCCAAGCCATCGCTCATTTCAAACCGCTCGAGCATCCATTTCTCGGCCTGCTTTAACGCAATCGAACGCAGCGGCCGGATATGCACCCGTTCAAACCAGTGCGTCAGCCGGTCCAGGAAGAGGAAGAAATTGCGCCAGGAAATCCACTTTGAGGCCCACGGCAAGCGCATGTTCGCCTGGTCGCGCCCCTCGACGAAAAGCTCTTCCACTCCCATCTCATCCGGAATCTTCTTAAAGGGTTTCTTGGCGTAGGCGATCGACAGCGGGACCAGGATGGCCCGCGACCAGGAGGATATTTCGTAGATATTGAACCAGAACCACTTCGGAAACAGGATAATCTCGGGGGGGATGGCCGGCACCGCGTCGTAGTCGTATTGCCCAAAAAAACAGAGGTAAATCTTGGTGAAGGTGTTAACCTTCGGCACCCCGCCCATCGCGAGGATCTGCTCGCGCGCCCGCGCCAGGGCAGGATGGTCCGCCGTGTAGCCCGCGAGCTTCAACCCAAAATAGGCTTTGACCGAAGCGCTAATGTTCGAGGGGCCACCGGCGTAGATACTCCACCCGCCGTCTTCATTCTGGTGTTCGAGGATATAGCGCGCCGCCTTCTCGAAGCGCTCCGGATTTCCCGTGCCCAGCAGAGCATGCAACAGAATGTAATCGGATTCGAGGGTAGTGTCGGCTTCCAGTTCGCCGCACCAATAGCCGTCTTCGTGCTGCAAAGCAAACAGTCGCTTGCGCGCGCCGTCGAGCGCAGCACTGACCCGGCTGGCCAAATCGTCAATTTTCCCGAACCGCAGCTGCGGCCCAGCGGAGGCTCGAAGTGGGGAGGAAGCTTCTTCCATAATGCTCGTCAGTCCCGGGTTGTCAATTCCGGGTTCTCGGTCTAGTTCTTAGTCTTGCTCGCCTTATGGCTTTGCTCGGCCTGCGACCGACCCAACCATCTCAGCCTGATCATCTCCAGCCTAACCATCCACCGTGACGGCATTCGGTGCGCTCCCGATCGCCACCACAATTTCCGCAGGCAACCCGAAACGAACGTTCTCCGGCATCAATTCAACTTCCTTCACATTGCCGAAGCCCCGGGTCCCCAGGTATTTCACCACTTCTTCCACCAAGCACTCGGGAGCCGACGCGCCCGCGGTCAGGGCGATGGTGTTCACCCCCTCCAGCCATTCCGCCCGAATATTGCGGTAGCTGTCGATAAGATGCGAGGCGGTGCTAAAGTTGCGCGCGACTTCGACTAAGCGATTGGAATTAGAGCTATTATCGGAGCCAACCACAAGCAACAGGTCAGCGTCTGAAACCACGTGCTTGACCGCCTGCTGGCGATTCTCGGTGGCATAGCAGATGTCCTGGGCGGCCGGCCCCTTGATGTTCGGAAAGCGCGTCTGCAAGGCGGCAATAATGTCCCGGGTCTCGTCCAAGCTGAGGGTCGTTTGCGTGAGATACGCAATCCGGTTCGGATCGGGCACGGTGAGCGACTCCACTTCTTCGGGCGAACCCACCACTTGCGTCACCAGAGGCGCCTCGCCCAGAGTTCCGATGACTTCATCATGATCGCGGTGCCCGATCAGGACTAGCGAATAGCCCTCCTTGGCAAACTTCACGGCTTCCACATGAACCTTGGTGACCAGCGGGCAGGTGGCGTCAATCACGCGAAGGCGGCGGGCATCGCTCGCCTCCCGAACCTCGGGGGAAACCCCGTGGGCGCTGTAAATCACTCGCTCCCCGGACGGCACTTCATCAACACTGTCGACAAAGATCGCGCCCTTGCCCTGCAACTCTTCGACCACAAAGCGGTTGTGTACAATCTCTTTGCGGACGTAGATGGGCGGCCCGAAGGCTTCGAGGGCGATGCGGACAATATCGATGGCCCGCACTACGCCCGCGCAAAAGCCTCGCGGTTTCAGCAACAGTAAGGTCTTCTCGCTCGCTTGCTTCTCGCTGCCTGGGAGCAGGTTCATGATCCTTCTATCCTTGGCCCTATCCTTGGCCCTCTAGGTCGTGCCCTCTAGGGTACACGTCTGCCTGAAGTTTAAGCTACCAGGGTATCTGAAGAGTGCTCTCTTGGTCAACGTAAGCCACAGAAACAGAGAGGATTAGCAGCGATTGGCGACTTTTGAGCAGCGAACGGGGATCGGGTTTTGTGGTGTCGCCCGCGTCCCCCTTCGCGAGCTGAGCCGGACCAGCTGCGAGCGCTCTGGTTGCCCGGGTTCGAACCCGGTTCCGAAGGGAGCCGACGGGCTTGCCGAAACCCGGGCTTCCCGAAACCCGGGGATGGCCGACCCTGCCCATGAGGTCAGCACCCGGTCCGCGGTTGAGGTTTAAGGGTTGAGGGCAGCGAGCAGGGACCATTGGGGGTAGAAACCGCAGCTGTGGGAGAAGCCGGGCTGGTTTTAGCCGTTGGCCTTAATCATCTGCTCAGCGTGCTTACGGGAGGTTTCGGTGAGCTTGGCCCCACTGAACATGCGGGCAACTTCCTCGGTACGTTCTTCGCCAGAAATCTGGCGGACGGTCGTGCGGGTGCGTCCGGCGAAGGTTTTTTTCTCGATCACATAGTGGTGGTCAGCAAAGGTTGCGATCTGCGGCAGGTGGGTCACACAGAGCACCTGATGGCCGCGCGCCAGAGCCTTCAGCTTCCTGCCCACCGATTCGGCGGCCCGGCCGCCGATCCCGATGTCGATTTCGTCGAAGACCAAAGTGCGTTGCCCGGCGGCAGCAAACTTCCCGCGAGAGCCCGCTGCGGGCAGCGCGGTCGCCAGCGCAGGCGAGGAAAGCCCCCGCGCCCCGTGGCACTCGACCGTGGCCTTCAGGGCCAGCATCACGCGCGACAGCTCCCCGCCCGAAGCGATCTCTTCTAAGGGGCGCAGCGGCTCGCCGAAATTGGTGGTTATGAGATAGACCACCTGATCGAAGCCTGCGGCCGTCCAGTTCCCAGCTTCATCGGAGCCGCTTATCTCAATATGGAAGCTCGACTTCATGGCCAGTTCATTGATCTCAGCCTCCGCCACTTTTTCCAGCTTGCGCGCCGATTCGTAGCGCTTCTTGGAGGCGGCGCGCGCGGCACGCAGATATTCCTCCGCCGCCCGGGCCAGCTCAGCATGCAGCTGGCGCAGCGTCTCGTCCTTGTTCTCCATCTCAGAAAGTTTGCGGCTGGCTTCGGCGCCATGACGCAGCACGTCGTCGAGCGTAGGACCGTACTTGCGCTTCAGCCGGTCAAGCGCGGCGAGCCGGTCTTCGGCTTCGGCTAAATGTTCGGGGGAGGCCTCGATCCCGCCGGCGTAGTCGCGCAGACTCGCGCCCACGTCCTCGACGCTGATGCGGGCCGCCTCGAGCGCCGCCCGCGCCTCCTGAAACTTCGGCTCATAGCGCACCAGCTCTTCTACGTGCCTTTGGGCGGCGCGGAGGGAAGCCGAGGTCGAAGCATTGCCTTCGTAGAGAAGGTCGAAGGCGTTGACGGCCGCGCCGTAGATCTTCTCGGCATTGGCCAGGACACGCTTCCTGGCCTCCAGTTGCTCATCCTCGCCGGGCTGGAGCTTGGCGTCCTCGATCTCCCGCTTTTGAAAAGTCCACAGGTCGAGCAGTCGCAGACGGTCCTGTTCGTCGCGTTGCAGCTCGTCAATGCGGTCGGCGACCGCCTTCCAGCGGCGGAAGGCCGTCGTCACCGGTTCCAGCTGTGTTCCAGCGAAGGCATCGAGCAAGCTCAGGCGGGCACCGGCGTCAAAAGAAAGCAGCGATTCATTCTGCGCGTGGATGGTTGCCAGGTGGGGCGCCAGTTGGCGTAACACCGCGACCGTGGCCGGCTGGTTGTTGACGAAGACGCGTCCCTTGCCCGCGGCAGCAATTTCGCGACGCAGGATGATCGAAGCATCCTCGGAGTCAATGCCGTTGGTCTCAAGAATCTGTGCCACCGTCTTTTCCGCCGCGCCTTCGACCTCAAAGACGGCAGAGACCACGGCCTTGTCGGCGCCGGAACGAATCACATCGCTCGAGGCTTTGTCACCCAGCAGCAGTGCCAGCCCATCGATCAGAATCGATTTCCCCGCGCCGGTTTCGCCGGTTAGCAAGTTTAGGCCACGGGCGAACTCGACCGCCAGGCTATCCATCACCGCGTAGTTTTCAAGCCGCAGTTCTACAAGCACCGGGACGTCCTTCGGAGCAAGAAGTTGAGCGCAGAATAGCACGAAACCGTTCTCCGCTTGGGCTTGCCGGTCCCGGGGGGGGAAGGCGCGGCGCCGCCGGCGAGAAACCAACCGCCGTATGATGGCGGGACGGCTGCCAAAACGTGGTGCGGAAAGCATGTCTATGGGCGGCACTCAGGACTCACCGCGCCCGCCCTCGCCGTCATCTCCTCGCCCTCAAGGACCAGCCCTTCAGCCCCAGGAGCTCCGGAGCACACCGATCCGGGCCACCTGCTGTCCCAATTCCGATTTCCCCGGAGACGGCGACCGATTTTGGCTTCGCGCCCGGGGTACTCGATCGGATTCGTCTCGAAGAATGGCGGCAACCATGTTCTATAATCGATCCTAGGAAATCTCCAAAACTCATGTCCTTATACTTGTTGCCAGCGGCCGTAATGGGCGGCGAGATCCTGGACCTGGTGAACGAAACCGGTCCGGTCGCCAAAGTGGTTCTGTTCCTTCTGCTTGCCTTCAGCCTGATCTCCTGGGCGATCATCTTGGCGAAGTGGAGTCTTTTACGGCGGGCGCGGCTCCGCAGCGGACGTTTCATGCGCGCCTTCCGCAAAGCCCAACGCCTGCAGGATGTGGCGACGGTCGCGGACCAGTTTCGTCCTAGCCCGCTCGTCGGGGTATTTGAAGGCGGCTACGAGGAATACCGGCGCCAGCTGAGCAATACCGGGATGATTCGCAGCGAAACCGCGATCCAACGCGCCATGCAGATTGCGGCGTCAGAAGAGATGACACGCTTTGAGCGCAATCTGCCATGGCTGGCGATTACCGGCGCCGTCACCCCCTTTATCGGGCTCTTCGGAACCGTCTGGGGGATTATTGACGCCTTCCACGGGCTGGGAACCGCGGGCGCGGCCACCTTGCGCGCCGTAGCCCCGGGCATTTCCGAGGCCTTGATCACCACCGCCGCCGGCCTGGCCGCCGCCATCCCGGCCGTGATCGCCTATAACCTGATTGGCTCTTCGATTCGCGAGTTCGCGTCCCGGGGCGATGATTTCGCGCTCGAGATGCTCAACACCCTCGAAAGCCAGCAGGCGTCACGCCGAGTGCCCGAAGCCGCCGAGGTGCGGCGGTAATGGCGTTCACCGCCGCCAACGGGCGCACTCAGACTTCCCTCTCCGACATCAACATCACCCCCCTGGTCGACGTGGTCTTGGTACTGCTCATCATCTTCATGGTCACGGCTCCGGTGCTGCAATCGGGCATTGAGGTAAGCGTACCGAAGACGCGCACCGTCAAAGAGATTACCCAGGAGCGTCTGGTGATCAGCATCGACAAGCAGCAGCGGGTTTTTCTCGGCAATCAGCCGATCAATATCAATGAAATCGGAGCCACACTCCGGCAAAAGATCCGCGACCCGCAGAACCAATCCATCTTTCTCCGCGCCGACGAAGATGTTCCCTTTGGAGCCTTCGCCACCGTAATGGACGCAGTCAAGCAATCCGGCATCAGCAATGTGAGCATTGTGACGCAGCCGCTTCAGACCAATGGCAGCCAACGCTGAAATCTTTTTTGAACACGACCGTTGGGGCAGGAATCTGGCCTGGTCTCTGACCCTGCACGGAGCGGTGGTCGTTGCCATTGTTCTCTACACCGTGGTCGCGCCCGGCGGCGGCACCACCTGGGGCACCGGGGGTGGAGGCGACGCCATTGGCGTCTCCCTGGTGAGCACCATACCTTTGCCCGCCTCCCCTGCGCCGACCCAGAATGTGCTGGCGAATGAGTCCAAGGGCCTCACCGAATCGAAGCCCCAACCCGAGGAAAAGGCTCCGGACGCGATTCCGATTCCCGACCGGGATGCGAAAAAGAAACCCAAACCAGCGATCAGCGCCAGCCAGCGCAAGCCGGCGCCCCAGCCGGTCGAAGAGGCGGAGAACGTGGTCCCGTTCGGCCAGGGGGGCCCGGTCAGCGGGCCCTACGGAGTGTTCAACGCCGGCGGGGCCAAGGGAGGCTTCGGTTTCACTGGCAGCGGAGGCGACTTTGGCGACCGCTATGCCTGGTACGTGCGGGTGGTGCAGCAAAAAGTTGCCGAGAACTGGCTCAAATACGAAGTCGATCCCAGCATTACCGACGCCCGGCGGGTTTATGTCGGGTTTGACATTTCGCGCGACGGGCGCCCGGCGAACGTCCGGGTGGAACAGTCGAGCGGGGTGCCTTCGCTCGATCAGTCGGCGGAGCGGGCTCTCGAGCGCATTGACACTTTTGGTCCCCTGCCCTCCGATTATTCCGGGAATAAGGTGTCGGTGGAGTTCTGGTTCGATTACAAGAGATAGAGGGCGATTGTTGTCATTTCGCGCGCTGCTTCCTAGCAGCGGGAAAGGCCATGCGTAAGTTGCTATTGCTACGATGCCGTAGGACGACCGATGACGCGGGAACTTTGCCCTCGAAAGCGGGGCCGGGCCCATGCGGCGGCTGCCTTGCTCCCCGCCCGTCGTCCACCCGAGTTTTCCCTAGCACCCGAAGTTTCCCTAGCCGCTTCCGTAGGCCGCTTCTCGGCCTGCTGAGCGTGCTGTTACTGGTTTCTTTCGGTTCGGCCCAAGCCCACTTTGAAACCGGCACCGGGCTGGGCGTCGAGAAAGTTCGTCTCGCGGTGGCCGATTTCAAGGCTTCGACCGCAGACCCCAACAATACCGGCCTGCTGACCGTATTCAACAGCACGCTGTGGAATGATCTGGACAACGCCGGCATCTTTGACATGGTCTCGAAGAGCTTCTATCCCCTGGGAGCGGTCGGCGCCCCGGCAGACGTCAAGTTCGAGGGCTGGAGCAGCCCGCCGCCGAACGCCTCCATGCTGGCCTTTGGAAACCTGGGAAGCACGGGCGGAAACCTCACCGTCGAAGGCTGGCTGTACGATGTCAAAAACATCACTTCGCCGCAGGTGCTCGGCAAGCGCTATCAGGACGCGGCTACGAGCGATGCCGCGCGCACCATCGCGCATAAATTCGCCGACGACATTATTTTTCGATTAGGCGGGGGCATTGCCGGCATTGCGGAAAGTAAGATCTTTTTTGTGAGCAGTCGCAGCGGGCATCGCGAAATCTGGGAAATGGACTACGACGGCAACAACCAACACGCCATCACTCATGTGGGGTCCATTTCTCTTTCGCCGCGCATTTCTCCCGATGGTTCCCGCCTGGCCTTCAGTTCGTTGACCAGGGCGGGCTGGGACATCCTGATGTATTCCATGGATCTGAACCGCATGGTGTCGTTCCCCAGGTTCGGGGGCACCAATCTTTCTCCGGCCTGGTCGCCCGACGGCTCCAAACTTGCGTTCTCCTCCTCCCGCACCGGGGATCCGGAAATCTACGTGGTGGATGCCTCCGGAGCCAACCTGAAGCGGATGACCGCCTACAAAGGCCCTGACGTGGCTCCGGTGTGGAATCGCAAGACCGGGGCTGAGATCGCGTGGGTCAGCGGCCGCTCCGGATTGCCGCAGATTTATACCATGGAAGCGGACGGCACCAACGTGCAGGCGCTCACGAGCGAGGGCTACGCGGTCTCGCCGGCCTGGCACCCGAATGGACAATTCTTGGCTTTTTCCTGGATCCGGCACTACGGGCCGGGGGCGCCGGGAGCCGAAGATCTTTACTTGATGGATATCGCCAGCAAACAGTGGGTGCAGTTGAGCCACGACGGCGGGCGGAACGATTTTCCGTCGTGGTCTCCGGATGGCCGGCACCTGGTGTTTCAGTCCAGCCGTTCCGGGAGCGAACAGATTTGGACCATGCTGGCGGACGGCACCCATCAGCAGCAGTTGACCTTTACCGGCGTTAACACGCAGCCGAATTGGAGTTGGAAGTAGCTAGTTCCGGGGTTTGTAGTTGCATTTGCTGGACCCCGGTTGGGAAGCGAGAGAGTTCGCCCGCTCCACCGGGTTTCATCCGCGCCAAGGGTTCGGGCGCGCTAATACGCAGGAGGAGAAAGTGAAGCAGAAACGGTTGAAGTGGATCATGCTCGTATTCGCACTGGGCGGCATCATGATGCTCGGCGCCTGCAAGAAGAAAGTTGCGCCGCCGCCGCCACCCCCACCGCCGCCACCAGCCGCACCGACGGCCTCACTGACCGCCAATCCCGACTCGATTGCAAAAGGGCAGTCCACGACGCTGACCTGGGCCACCACGAATGCGACCGACGTCTCGATTGATGGCATCGGCGCGGTCCAAGCCAGCGGCTCGCAGCAAGTCACGCCTGCCGAGTCCACCACCTATCACCTGGCGGCCAAGGGCGCCGGCGGGACGCAGGAAGCGACGGCACGGGTCACCGTGACCGAGCCTCCGCCACCGCCACCACCCGCGGCGGGTCCCTCGGAGGAGGAACTGTTCTCGCGAGAGCGTAAAGGATGTCTACTTCGATTACGATAAGTACGACGTCCGCTCGAGCGAACAGGCTGCCGTGCAGGGCGATATCGCCTTCCTGCAGCAGCATCCCGACGTCCATTTCACCATCGAAGGCCATTGCGATAGTCGCGGATCCACCGAGTACAACTTGGCGCTCGGCGACAATCGTGCAGGCGCGGTGAAGAATGCCCTGGTGCAAGGCGGCATCGCAGCGGATCGTATCCGCACCATCAGTTATGGCAAGGAGCGGCCCTTCTGCACGGAGGAAAACGAACAGTGCTGGCAGCAGAACCGCCGGGGTCATCTGGTGTACGAGAAGTGAAGCAGTGAGGGGGGAGCGGCGGCCTACGCCGCCGCTCTCTCGAACACTCCGGCCGCTGCCGTCTCCTCAGCACCTCTGGCTCCGGGGCGCCCTGGAGAAGACAGCGGAACCCAGGAAGACAACTGTGCCTCGAACGGGGTATCCTCCACAATAAGAGAAACTTCCTAACGGTTCGCGCGCGCTCGCTGGACCGGCAACACATTTGAGGCATCTGAAGGAATGACCATGAGAATCCTGCGAGTTTCGATCGTGCTCGTCCCGCTTGCTCTGTGGCTGACTGCGGCCCCCGCCTGGGCGGTCAACCGGGACCTCATCCAACTGCAGACCCAGGTGCAGCAGCTGCAGGATCAGATGACGCACATGCAGCAGTCCTTTGACGAGCGCATGGGCGTGATGAAGAGCCTGCTCGACCAGAACACCGATAACATCAACAAGGCGACGGCGGCCGTCACCAATCTGCAAACGACCCTGCAAAAGCAGCAGAGCGACAGCGGCACCCACGTCGACCAGCTCTCCGGCCAGCTGCAGACCTTGAATGACACGCTCGACGAGCTCAAGGCTCGGTTGGATAAAGTCAGCAAGCAACTAGAAGACATGCAGGCGGCCCAGCAGAACCTCTCGACCCAGCAGCCGGCACAGGGTCAGCCGCCGCAACCCCAAGCGCCTCCCCCGGACGTGCTCTACAACAACGCCTTGCGCGATTACAACGCCGGCAACAACGATCTGGCATCGCAGGAATTTGCCCAGTACGTGAAGGCTTATCCCAACACCGATTTGGCGGGCAATTGCTATTTCTATTTGGCCGAGGTGGCCTACCGGCAGGGGAATTATCAGGAAGCCGCGAAAAACTACGACCTCGTGCTGCAAGACTTTCCCGGCGGGAATAAATCCGCCTCCGCCCAGCTCAAGAAAGGATTCTCACTGATTGAACTGGGCCAGAGAAGCGATGGAATCGCGGAACTCCGCCACGTCGTGCAGCGCTATCCTCATTCCCCTGAGGCACTGCAGGCGCGGGAACGTTTGCAGAAGCTCGGAGCGTCATCCGGAGTCGCGAGCCGGCCGCAGTAACCATCTCCCCTGCCCCGAGGGCAGAGCACGAGGATCGGTCGCCTAGTCCCCGCCTGCGGAGAGATTGAGATCTCGCAGGCAGTATCGGATCTCGGTGGTCAGATCGGTCAGCTGCATCCCTTCCTCGACCATCAGCTTGCAGGCTAGCGCCGTCCGGTTCGCCGTGCCCTCGCCCCCGTCGAACCGAACGCGGCAGTATTGGCAGTCTTCATTCCAGCAAAAGCGTCCGTACGACACCTTCTCCGGGGCCAGATACTGCAAGCAGCGCAGGATGGGATTGTTCTCCGGAACCTCGAACCCCCGTCCCAGAATGGTGATCTTCACCAAGCGAGAGAACGGGCGGAAAAGCGTGGACGGTGCGGTCATTTTTCTGGCGATCGGGTTTTCGGTCCTCGCCGTTTCCGCTCCAGATCCGCGCCAGGACAAAAGCTTCAGCGCTCTCCAGGCTCGAGAGGCGTCCTAGGGCAGGTCACGGCGGCGAAGCGAAAGTGTCTGGTCGGCGGGATACGGCATATCGAATCAGCCAGGGCGGCGAAAGCGGCAAGGCATCCGTGCCCCTTCGAGTCAGTGGCGTGCGGGTACTGGTCCCCGGCCAGGTTACGCGATTAGTGGTGCCGTCTGTGGTGCCGATGATGGTGATGTACGTGATGACGACCGTTCCCCTGCATGATTCCAGCGTCCTCTGCCTCGGAAGCGGCCGGCGTTGCCGCCTCCCCCCACGCCGTCAACGAGCACAAGAAGATTAAAACGGTGGCAAGAATCACACGTTTCATAGGCTCTCCTTCCACTCCCTTTTTACACCATACCACCGCTACCGGCAGAAGTTTGCTACGACCCGACAACCGATGGTTACCTCCGGCCGATCGCCGTCCCCGGAAGGGGGCAGATGGGATACCGCTACAAGTCCCCTCCCCCTCATCCCGGCAGCTCCTACACGGGAATGGCATGCGGGAAAAAACAGAAAACCGGTTGCCAATCGAGAATCGAGGAG
Organism: uncultured Acidobacteriaceae bacterium; assembly: GCA_963770245.1. Classification (GTDB taxonomy): domain Bacteria; phylum Acidobacteriota; class Terriglobia; order Terriglobales; family Acidobacteriaceae; genus PALSA-270. The sequence continues at coordinate 42,177 of CAVYOX010000006.1, forward strand.
TAAGGTAATGGAAGGCAACTTTTTTGAAACCGAAGGGGAACTTGATTATGAGCGAGGCCAGGGACAACCGGCAGAACAAAGACCAGGACCGCGGCAAAGGCGCCGTGGAGCAGGACGACTCAGGTCATTTTGGCAATACTTCGATGCAGGGCCAGATCGGACATCGCGATCAGAATCCCATGCTGAAATCCGCCGACACCGACTTCCCCGAACCCGGCGAAAACGCTGAGCACACGGGCGAAGCGCAGGATCCCGACCCGCGCAACCTTGACGACGTGGCATAAGGTCTGGCAGCGGGCCGGAACCGGACGCCGCCACGATCGGCGTAGTACCGGCCATGCGCCCGGAAAAACAGGAGAATCCGCTGGCTTGGCCGGCAACCGCCGAAGTTCAACCTACCGCGCGGATGGGGCAGCAAGATTTCCCGGTGGGTTCCGAAAAAATCGCGCGACCTCGAGCTGAGCGAAGACCGAATGCTAGCGCAGCTCCTCCATCACCTGCTCCAGCACTTCCCTGCCCGGCCGCACCACCGACTCCGGCAAGGTGGCCAGCGGCTGCTCGGTGATATTCAACAGATCGACGAAGGTGGGCGCTTGGGGATTGACGTAGAACACTCCGGTCAGCACTTCTCCCTTTTCGTGCGATTCGTTCAGACGGCGAATGGCGGCGATGCGATCGGTCGGATCGTAGTCTTCTTCGAGCTTGCGTAGGTGCAGATGGGAACCGTCGTGCATCGTCACCTCGACGCTAGTGCCCGGGTCATAGTCCACGCTGATGTCCTCGAACACGGGAACGAAGCTCACCTCGTGCAGGGGCTCATCGTGATCTTTCATGTATTTGTAGGACTTGGTCGACCCTTCGTGATCGTTGAAAGTCACGCACGGGGAAACCACATCGAGCATCACGGTACCGTTGTGCGCAATCGCGGCCTTCATCATACTGTGCAGTTGTCGCTTGTCGCCGGAGAAGGACCGGCCCACAAAGGTCGCCCCCATGGTGATTGCCATTTCGCAAGTGTCGATCGGGGGCAGATCATTGATGACTCCGGTTTTTAATTTCGAACCGACGTCGGCGGTGGCGGAAAATTGCCCCTTGGTCAGGCCGTACACGCCGTTGTCCTCGATCACGTAGATGATCGGGAGATTGCGCCGCATCAGGTGCATGAACTGGCCGAGGCCAATCGAAGCGGTGTCGCCATCCCCGCTGACTCCGAGCGCGATCAGGTTGCGATTGGCCAGCACGGCGCCGGTCGCGACCGACGGCATGCGGCCGTGCACGGCGTTAAAACTGTGCGACCGCCCCAGGAAATAAGCCGGACTCTTCGAGGAGCAGCCGATGCCGCTCGGCTTGATCACGCGCTCCGGCGGAATTCCCATCTCGTACATGGCGTCAATGATGCGCTCGGAAATGGCATTGTGACCACATCCGGCGCAAAGCGTGGTCTTGCCCCCTTTGTAGTCGAGCACGGTGAGGCCGATGCGGTTGGTTTTTGGCGCGGGCGGCGGCGTGCTGGTGGTGGTCGCCATTTACTTCCCCTCCATGGACATGAGTTCGTCGGTGACCGAGCGGGCATCGAGTGGAAGCCCGTGAATGTGAGAGATGCTGCGCAGACGGGGAATCAGGGTTGGCTCCAGGTCTAGCTTCAGCAGGCTGAGCATCTGCGCATCGCGGTTCTGCTCGACCAGATACACCCGGTCATGCTGTTTCACGAAATCGTGGACTTCCCGGGTGAAGGGATAGGCTTTCAGACGCAGATAGTCGGTTTCAATGCTGTACTCCTTGCGCAGCTGGTCGCGGCTTTCGATGATCGCCCAGTGGGATGTGCCGTAGGCAATGATCCCCACCTTCGAGGCGCCGGTCGAGACTTCGGGACGAGGCACAAACGCCCGTGCTGTCTCAAACTTGCGGTTGAGCCGCTCCATGTTGTGCTCGTAGTCGTCGGCGCGCTCGCTATATTGCGCGTGTTCATTATGTCCGCTGCCGCGCGCGAAATAGGAGGCAGCGGGATGATCGGTGCCGGGGAGGGTGCGGTAACCGATGCCGTCCCCGTCCACGTCCTTGTAGCGCGAGAAGCCGCCCAGGCGGTTCAGGTCCTCTTTGCTCAGCACCTTGCCGCGGTTGATGGGCTTTTCGGGATAGGTGAAGGGATCGGACATCCAGTTGTTCATTCCCAAATCGAGGTCCGACATGACGAAGACCAAGGTCTGGAATTTTTCCGCCAGGTCGAAGGCCTCCTGGGCCATGCTGAAGCATTCCTCCGCCGAACTCGGGAACAGCAGAATGTGCTTGGTGTCACCATGGGAGAGACAGGCGGTCGACAAAATGTCGCCCTGCGCGGTGCGCGTAGGCAACCCGGTCGAGGGACCGACGCGCTGAATGTCCCAGACCACGCCCGGAACCTCGGCGTAGTAGGCGAGCCCAGCAAACTCCGCCATCAGTGAAATGCCCGGTCCGGCAGTCGCGGTCATGGCGCGGGCTCCGGCCCAGCCGGCACCTATAACCATGCCGATGGCCGCCAGCTCATCTTCGGCTTGCACAATCGCGAAAGTGGCCTTCCCATCGGCGCCGATGCGGAAACGCTTCATGTATTCGATCATGGCCTCGGGCAAAGAAGAAGACGGCGTAATCGGGTACCAGCTCACAAACGTGGCCCCGGCGAACATGCAGCCCAGGGCCGCGGCGGAGTTGCCGTCAATAATGATCTTGCCTTCGGTCTTGTTCATGCGCTGGATGAAGAAGGGATCGCGCTTGGGCAGATTCGCGGTGGCGTAGTCGAAACCGGCCTGCACCGCGGCCAGGTTCAGAGTCGCGGCTTTGACTTTCTTGGCGAACTGCTTGCGGATGGCCTTTTCGATCTCGCCCATGTCGATGGCAAGCAGCTTGGCCACCACTCCCACGTAGATCATGTTCTTGACCAGCTTGCGCAGCTTGGCTTCGGGGCAGACGGGCGCGACCAGCTTGTCGTAGGGAACCGAATAAAAGACCAGATCCTGGCGAAGAGTGCGGAGATTCAGGGGTTCGTCATAGAGGACTGCGGCGCCCGGAGCAAGCGACATCACATCTTCTCGCGCCGTTTCCGGGTTCATGGCGATCAGGAAGTCGATTTCCTTTTTGCGGGCGATGTATCCGTCCTTGTTGGCCCGGACGGTATACCAGGTGGGCAGGCCGGCGATATTGGAGGGGAACATGTTCTTGCCCGAAACCGGCACCCCCATTTGAAAAATACCGCGCAGGAGAACGGTGTTGGAACTTTGTGAGCCGGAGCCGTTGACCGTCGCCACTTGGATGCTCATGTTGTTGGCGACACGTTTCTGTTCTTGCTCTCCAGCGACTTGGTGGAGAGGTGCATCGGTGGTTGCCATCCCCTGATCCTTCCTTGTCTGGAGCGAGTTTTGCCGCGCTCCCGGTGCGGGTTCGAAACTGCAAACTAATTATTATACGGCACTGAGTTTGTTCCGAATAGACACCGAAGACGAGGGTTCGCGCGCGACGTACCTGGTTGGGAACTACGCCTCGGGCCGGAAGAACTGCGCCATGTTGCGAAACTTGGTGTAGCGGGACGCGACCAATTCTGGAATGGGAATCGCTTTCAGTTCGGAAAGATGTTTCGCGAGGGCGGCCTCGAGCAGCGCCGCAGCGGCTTCGTGGTCGGTTTGCGCTCCCCCCTCCGGTTCCGCCACGATGCCGTCAATACAACCCAGCTCATTTAAATCGGTGGCGGTAATATGCAGCGCTTCCGCCGCCAGCTCCTTCTTGGTGGCGTCGCGCCACATGATGGCGGCGCAGGATTCGGGCGAAATGACCGAATAGATGGCATTTTCCATCATGAGCACCCGGTCCGCCACCGCAATCGCCAGTGCGCCGCCGCTTCCGCCTTCGCCGGTGACGGTGCTGATAATCGGAATCCGCAAGCGCGCCATCTCCCGCAGATTGTGGGCAATGGCCTCGGCTTGACCCCGCTCCTCCGCACTCAGGCCGGGGAAGGCTCCCACGGTGTCAACGAAGGTGAACATGGGGCGGCGGAATTTTTCCGCGATGCGCATCACCCGCAGGGCCTTGCGGTAGCCTTCGGGGTTGGTCATCCCCCAGTTCCGGTAGACATTCTGCTTGGTGTCGCGCCCCTTCTGATGACCGATGATGGCCACTTCCTCGCCATGAAAGCGCGCCATGCCGCACACCAGCGCGGGGTCATCGGCGAAGCTGCGATCGCCGTGAATCTCGCTCCAATCGGTGAAGATGCGCTCGATGTATTCGAGGGTCAGAGGGCGCTGCGGATTGCGCGCCAGTTCCGCCTTTTCCCAGGCCCGGGAATGGCTCGAGACTTGATTGCGTAAGGTGTCGATGCGCTGGCGGAGCTCCTCGATCTCGCGGCGGGTGCCGTCGTCTTGCGCCGCCGCCTGCAGTTTGGCGATCTGCTGCTCGATCTTTTCGAGTTCCTGTTGCCCGCGGGAATCCATGTACCTGCCGTTGCCGTTCGAGGCGGCGCAGCGCTCCTCCACCATGGACAGAAGGAACTCCGCGCCCGTGACCGGTGGGTTGGCATTGGCCTCCAACGGCCCCGCTTTGGGCTTCGGACTCCTGGGTGTGGGAGGTTGCATCCGCCGCAGATTTCAGTCAATTACCCGCACTGCGCCGCGGCCGCACAACTGCTCGACGCGCGTCATAAAATTGCGGTCCGGTTGCACATTATAGCCTTCCGCCTCCATCACCACCATGAAATCTCCCGCACGTTCCACGTCAAACAACACTTTGGCTTCGCCCCTTTTCTCGAGACAGAGCGCCTGTAACGCATCTACGGTGGATTCGGTCGAGCTTTCGAGGGGAATGCGAATGCGCAGGGACCGCGGCCAGGAAACCCGGGCTTCCTCAAGCGGTGCAATGTCTGTCACCGTCAGCTTGGGGTTGGTGCCCTCCTCGACCCGCAAACCGCAGCGCACGAGAACCGGAACTTCCAGCTTTACTTTGTCTTGCAGCCGCCGGTAAGCCTCCGGAAAGACAATCATTTCGACCGACCCAACCATGTCTTCGAGCGCTCCCTGGGCGTAGAAATCCCCCTTCTTCGATTTGAGCACGCGCAGATTGGTGATGATGCCGGCGGTCGCAATGGTTTCATCCTTTCCCGTCGACGCCTTGATGGCACTGATTTCCGCCGTGCTCAGGGCGCGCAGGTCCGCCAGCTTGTCGCGGTACTTTTCGAGGGGATGGCCGGTGATGAAAAATCCCAGAATTTCCTTTTCGGCCGCCAGCCGGACCTGCTCGTCCCAATCCGGGGAGGCGGGCAATTGCTCGTTGCCGGAATGGGACTCATCGGGCTGAAACACCCCGAACAACCCGTGCTGGCCGCTTTCGGCGTCGCGCTGCGTCTTCTGGGCCCGCTCGATGGCCTTGTCGAGAACCGCCATCAGCTGGGCCCGCCGCCCCAACGAATCCATGGCGCCGCTCTTGACGAGCGACTCCAGCACGCGCTTGTTGAGCAAGCGCAAATCCACGTTCTCGCAAAATTCAAAGATCGAGCGATAGCGTCCCAGCTTTTTTCGCCCCGCGACAATGGATTCAATGGCGTTGTGCCCGACGTTTTTCACCGCCGCCAGACCAAATCGAATGGCCGGGCCGTGGGGCGTGAAGTTGGCGTCGGAGACGTTGATGTCCGGGGGTTCGACCGCGATCCCCATCTCCCGGCATTCGTTGATGTACTTCACCACATCATCGGTGCTGCCGGTGAGTGAGGTCAGCAGCGCCGCCATGAACTCCACCGGATGGTGGGTCTTGAGATACGCCGTGTGGTAGGCCAGCAGAGCGTAGGCGGCCGAGTGCGATTTATTGAACCCGTAGCCGGCAAACTGCGCCATCAGGTCGAAAATCTTTTCGATCTTTTTCGCCGGGTAGCCGCGCTGGGTGGCGCCCTCGACAAAGCGCTCGCGCTGCTGCGCCATCTCTTCCGGCTTCTTTTTGCCCATGGCGCGCCGCAGCAGATCGGCCTCCCCCAGCGAGTATCCCGCCAGGCGGTTGGCGATCTGCATGACCTGTTCCTGATAGACGATGACGCCGAGAGTTTCTTCGAGGATCTCTTTCAGCTCCGGCAGTTCGTACTCGATTTTCTTGCGCCCATGCTTGCGATCGATAAAGTCGTCGATCATTCCGCCCTGAATCGGCCCCGGCCGGTAGAGCGCATTGAGCGCGGTCAGGTCTTCAATCGAGTTCGGCCGGTAGCGCCGCAGCACGTCCCGCATGCCGTGCGATTCAAACTGGAACACGCCCGAAGTCAGCCCGGTATGGAACACCTTTTCGTAGGTGGGCTGATCGGTGAATGGAATGTCTTCCAAACAGATGTGCTGGTTGCGGGTCTGCACGATCAGTTTGAGCGCGTCGTCGAGAATCGTGAGGGTCGTGAGCCCCAGGAAATCCATCTTCAGCAGGCCCAGTTTCTCAATCGCGTTCATGTCGAACGCGGTCACAATTTCATCGTTTTTGGTGCGATGCAGAGGCACCAGGTCGGTGAGCGGACGGGGCGCAATCACCACCCCGGCGGCATGCACCCCGGCATTGCGCACCAGGCCTTCGAGCTTGCGCGCCGTATCAATCAGTTCGCGCACCTGCGCGTCACTTTCATAGGCCTGCTGCAAAGCGGGAGACTCCCGGACCGCCTGGTCCAGCTTGATGTTCAGGGTGGTGGGGACCATTTTGGCAATCTGGTCGACGTCGGCGTAGGGCATACCCATCGCCCGGCCTACGTCCTTGATCGCCGCTTTGGCGGCCATGGTGCCGAAGGTGATGATCTGCGCCACGTTTTCCCGGCCGTATTTCTGGGTGACGTAGTTGATCACCTCGCCCCGCCGGTTCATGCAGAAATCGATGTCAATATCCGGCAGAGACACCCTCTCCGGATTCAGAAAACGCTCGAAGATCAGCTCGTGCTGCAAGGGATCGATGTCGGTAATCGCCATCGAATAAGACACGAGCGATCCGGCGGCCGAACCACGCCCTGGCCCGACCGGGATCGAATGCTCGCGCGCATAGCGGATAAAATCCCACACGATCAGGAAGTATCCGGAATACTGCATCTGCTGGATGATGGATATTTCGCGCGCCAGCCGCTGGTCGTATTCGACCAAGCTGTGCTTGAGTCGAGCCTGCGCGTCCAACCCGCGCAGCATTTCCAGCCGCCGCTGAAATCCCTGGCGGGTCACATGCTCAAAGTAGCTGTCCAGGGTATAGCCGGCGGGCACATCGAAATGCGGGAAGGGGTTGGTCACTTTTTCGAGCCGCAGATTGCAGCGTTCGGCGATGCTCAAGGTTCGGGAGAGCACCTGGGGTGAGTCCGGGAACACGCGGTTCATCTCGTCGTGGCTCTTGACGAAAAAATCGGTGCCCTGGAACTTCATGCGATTGCTATCCTGAATGGACTTCCCCGTCTGGATGCACACCATGACGTCCTGAGCGTGGGCGTCATCCTCGCACAGGTAGTGACTGTCGTTGGTCGCCACCAGAGGCAGGCCCAGGTCTTTTTCCAGACGGAACAGACCGGGATGAATCTGGCGTTCCTGCGCGAGACCCTGATCCTGAATTTCCAGGAAGAAATTCTCCGGCCCGAAAATATCGCGATAGGTGGCGGCTGCTTGGCGGGCGGCGTCCAGCTTGTCTTCCACCAGCAATTCAGCGACTTCGCCCTTCAGGCACCCGGAGAGCCCAATCAGGCCTTTGCTGTGCTCGGCCAGAAACCGCTTGCTGACCCGCGGCTTGTAGTAAAAACCGTGCAGCGAAGCTTCCGAAGTGATCTTGGTCAGGTTGCGGTACCCTTCTTCGTTTTCCGCCAGCACCAGGAGATGGTTATAGGTATCGCCTTCGGGCGGCGTGCGCTCGATGTTGTGGTCTTCCTTCTTGCACACGTACAGTTCGCAGCCCACGATGGGCTTCACTCCCGCCTGCTTCGCCGCATTCACAAAGTGCACCGCGCCGAAGATATTGCCGTGGTCGGTCATGGCGACCGCGGGCATACCCAATTCCTTTACCCGCTGGCAGAGTTTGTCCACATCGCAGGCGCCGTCGAGCATCGAATAGTCGGTATGGAGATGAAGATGAACGAATTGGGACATGGGCTCCAGATCGATTCTAGGTTGCCGCTATTGTAAGGCGAAACTCGGCCACGGATTTGCACAGGAGCGGCGGATTGCAGGCTAGTTGCGGGACAGCGGGCGCGAGCGGATCGCGAGAAGGCATTCCGTGACTGCGGATCGGTACGGGCGAAAGTTTAGGGCGCCCCTGCCTATTCCGGCAGACGAAAATCGAGGCCGCGATCGTCGTTGGCTTTCTTGGTGGCGGCAATATCCAAACTGTCGAGGGGAACCTTGCGGGCCTGCTGCTCGGTGAAAATCCAAAGCGTAGGTCCGACGATCGCGTAATTCTCAACTTCCTCGGTGTGCTGGTCGCGGAACACCAGCACCGTCGTCGGCTGCGGTTCGGTTTCCCGCCGCGGAGCGTCCCCTGGAGCTGTCGAGCCCGCGTCCCGTTCTGCGCGTAGCTCATCTACTTCATGTTCCAGGCGTTCCACTTGGCTCTGCTCGAATTGCTCGTCAGGATTAAAGTAGCTGGCCGAAGTGTTGTAGCCGGGGTAGGAATCGACGGCGGGGTAGGGATAATCCGAATAAAAGCCGGGATAGGTGGAGAGCAGCGGATAGCCGTAGTATCCCCCGAAATATCCTAAGGGATAGCCGTGAAAGAAGCGGTTGGGACCGAAACGGTTGGGACCGAAGTGGTTGGGAAAAAACACCGGGGGGCGGAATCCCGTGCCGAATCGCACGCCAGCGCGCGGCGCACCCAGAAACGAGCCGCGACCGCTCGTGACCGTGCCGCGGGCGACAGATCCACCGCGCCCGGCCGACCCGACCGACATTCCACCGCGCCGCTGCGCCCGGACCGGGACGGTGAGCAGTCCCAGAGCCAAACCCGCAATGGCCAGCCAGCGCCGCATTCAGTGATTATACCGCCGCCCGGGGAACCGGGAAGCGGCTTAATTTTGCTCCCCAGCCCCGTGCCATTGCCGGCACAGCTTGCAATAAGTGACCGGAAGGCTATTGTCGACCCGATGGTGGACCGGCTTCACCGTGCGCAGATAGGCAAATAGGACCTTCAGATCGTCATCGGTCATGTTTCCATAGAACCGATACGGCATGAGCGGTCTGAGCTTGCGGGCACCCACAGATCCGGTGCGCATCATTTTCAGAAACATGGGCTCGTCGTAGTAGCTAATTCCCGTACTATCGGGAGTTATGTTGGCAGCGGCGGCCGTCTCCCCACCGCTAAGCCCCAAGAAAAAGCCGCCGGCAAAATTCATATTCGCGATGTCTTTTCCGCGCTCCTGCGCGGTGTGGCAATCCTCGCACCGCCGATGGTCGCCATATAATGGCCCCAGGCCACACGGTCGCTCGGATCGGGCCTCGAAACCGTGGTGGTGAGCGGCTGAGGCGCGCTGCGGATCAGGTATTTGACGGGGAAAATAATCTCCGTCTTCGGCAAGGCATGGTGAACCGGAGGAAGAGATCGCAGCTAAACGACGATCGATGCCAGATCCTCGTCCGCCATGCTGCGAAATCGTTGGTACGCCATGATGGGAAACAGCGCGCGCCCGTCGTGGCCAATGCCTTCGCTCACAGCACGCGCGATTTGGTCATCCGTCCAGTTTCCCGAGCCGGTCTCAAGATCGGGGGTGAGATTCGGCGCCACGATCCGCCCGGGCAGGTCGATATAGGGAAGGGGCTCGCCTGCGGCCTGCTGACCGGGCAGGATGGGTGTTCCGGGCGCGGTCCAATCGTGCTCGGAATGACAGAACAAGCAACCGCTGACAGAAGTCGCGAGATATTACCCACGCGCCAAACGCTGCGGCGTGCTCTCGAATCTCCGCTCAGTCAACGGCCGCGCCTGCGGACCGAGGAAGGGTAGCCAGCCGATGGTCAGGCTGGTCGCCGCAGCCAGCAGGACCCCGAGAAGCCCCAACCCGACGAGTAAGATTCTCCCCAGCGTTTTCATACGCCCCACCCTTGCAACCGCGATCGCATCCTGGGGCCAGGCCAGCGCCAATCGACAGACCGCAGTCACCCGCGCTCGCGCGCCGCGTTTCTATCAGGAAACCCACGGGTGACAAAGGCTTAACGATTCGGGCTTAACGATTCGGGCTTAGCGCTTCTTCTCTTTTTCCTTTGCTTTCGGCGGCTCTTTTTCTTTCGCCTTGGGGGACTCTTTTTCCTTCGCCTTCTGGGGGGCCGGCTTGGCGGCGGTTTTGTGGGGCTGGGATTTCTCCGCCTTTTGCGGCGCCGGAGGAGCTTTCGCCGGCTCGGCCTTCGAGGCCGGGGGCGCTGCTGTTGGCGCGGTTACGACCGCACCCTTCACCTTTTTCTTGCCGGCGTTTTTGCCCGCGGCCGGGGCGGCCGCCGCCGCCATCGGCGTGGCCGATGCTTTCGCCGCCCGACCGCGTTTCGGCGGCGGGGGCGGGGGCGGGGGTGGGGGCGGAGGCGCCAGTGGCTTGAGGAATTTCAAGGTCTCGGTGCGGGAGCGCAGCTTGCCATCGAGCAATAGCATGAAGACATCGTGCGCGATTTTCGGGTATTCCGGCATCTGCGGCGTGATGCGCAACTCCGTCATCTCGGGTAGAGGAATCTTCTGCTGCACTTGCCGCCATCTGGTGAAGTAGTTTCGAATCTTCTGCACCACCGCCTGCTGCCGGGCGGTCACGGAGAGAAATAAAATCATCTCCGGATGCGCTTCCGAAAGCAGCTTCCAGGTGCGCGCCGGCGTGGCTGCCTCCTTACTGGTCAGGCGTTTCGCCAGACTCTTCGCGTTGTCTTCGAGATCCTTCCAGGCTTCGACCAGATCCCGGCGCGGGATCAGCTTGCGCATGTCGGCGATTTCTTTGTCCCCCAACCGGGCAGTCAAGAAGTACATCACGGCCGACGCCGGATCCGGGGTATGCCCGAGCTCGTTCATCTGCTGCCGGGACTTGAGCAGCTGCGACAGGGAGGCGCTATCCACTTTGGCGCTGGTCCAGTGCGGGCTGAGCACTTTCAGCCAGCCTTCCTTTTCGAGCGTGCGCACCACGTGCAGCGGATCCTCCTCATAGGCCAGCTGAGCGATTTCGCTGCCGATGGCCTTGGGGGTGATGTACTCGATGTAATTGTTCTCTCGCGCCGAGTCGAAACGTGCCTGGGTACGCTCCTCGAGCGGCCAGTGAAAGCGGGCGGCAAAACGCGCCGCCCGAATCAACCGCGAAGGGTCTTCGACAAAGGCGTAATTGTGCAGAATGCGCAGCACTTTGGCTTCGATGTCCGCTGCGCCGTTAAAGGGATCCATGAGCAGGCCGCGCGAACCTGGATTGAGCGACAAGGCCATGGCATTGACCGTGAAATCGCGGCGCTTCAGGTCCTCGATGATGGTGGCCGGTGACAGCTGCGGCGGTTTGCCGGCTTTCTCATAGCGCTCGGTTCGCGCCATGCTGATTTCCGCCCGCACATTGCCCGGCAAAGTCAGCAGCAGGCTTTTCAGGTCGTCATCGTCGCCTACGATGGCCACCCCCGCCCGCTCCAGCTCCTTCTGCAGCTTGAGAGGATTGCCCTGCACCGTAAAATCAAGGTCGCGAATGGGAAAACCACTGATGATGTCGCGGACCGCGCCGCCTGCCAGGTAGATATTCATCCCGGCTGCGCGCGCAATGTCCTGCACCAGGGTGACGCCACGTTGCTGGTCCGGCGTCAGCCGGATTTCCATGGTGTAAATGTAGTCAGCCATGCCTTATGAACGGTTACCGGTCCCCTCGCGCCCATCGACTACCGGCACGAGTTTTCCACAGGGGCATATCCAGGAAAACAAGAGGCCCTGGCCACTTTTACGTAAGTGACTATATCCAATGGACTTACCACTAATGCAGAAAGACGCGGCAAGTTACAGAAAATAACACATCGTTAATAGTTTGGCTACTACTACCTAGATACACCGCGCTTTTCGCAAGAAAAGTGGGAAAATCGTTCACGTTGGGAATTCTAGGACCCGAGCGGCCGCGTCGAGACCGGGGTGTCCTTGCCCGCCCAACCGGGTCAGGCCCGGCCCAATTTCTGATCACAAAGGTGACATGCCCTCCACCCATAAGAAAGTAACGGTCCGCAAGATGGACCGCGATTCGGTCAACGGCCACGTAGCTCCGTCCAATTTCATCCGCGAAGGCAAGCTGGAGCTTCTCAATACTGCCGGGAATGTGGTCGCCATCGATCTGCGGGATATCAAGGGGGTTTACTTTGTCCGCGAATTTGGCGACTCCGAGTCTCTGCTGCGCAAGACCTTCACCAGCCGTCCCCGCACTGAGGGCCTCTGGGTGCGCCTCAAGTTCAAGGATAATGAAGTCCTCGAAGGCATGATGCCGAACGACCTTAGCCTCACGATGAGCGAGGGCTTTCTGGTTAACCCTCCCGACCTGCGATCGAACACCCAGCGCATTTTCGTGCCCCGCAGCGCGCTCGAGTCCCTGACCGTGCTGGCCGTCATCGGTGCCACCCGCCGCCACCGCAAAGGCCTCCCGACGGACACCCGGCAAGTGCAGTTGTTCGGAGAATAACCCGAGCTGGACAATACCCAACGGACCGGACCATGCCTGGCGTATTCTTGTCTGCGATTGAATCGCGATCGCTCATGCCTCGAGTCGCTGTTCTACTGACACCAATATTGTTGGCAGCCGGAATGTGGGCCACCGCTGCGGCGAAAGCCCAATCCAGTACCTCAGGACAGATTCTTTATTGGGCTAACTCGAAACCTTTCGTCGAGAGTTGGGTCAGCAAAGTGCCCTCGGCTGACACCGAACGATTCTCCCGGCTGCGCGCCATGTTCACCGGGCAAGGCTGCACCCACCTCGAGGAAGAGCCTGTGGGCAACCATGCCGGCAGTAATCTCATCTGCACCCTGCCCGGCAGCGATCCCGGCACAATCCTGGTCGTCGCCCACTTCGAGCATGAGGGCAAGGGCGCCGGCGCCGTCGAGAACTGGAGCGGGGCCGCCATGCTGCCACTGCTCTTGCACGCCCTCAGTGCTACCCCACGCACCTACACCTTCGTTTTTGCGGCGGTCGATGGCGCCAAAGGCGCAAGTACTTTCATGAACAATCGGCGCGCCACCCGGCGGCAGTTCCGCGCCATGTTCGCCCTCGAAGACCTGGGACTCAGCCCGTCGAAGTACTGCGCTTTCAACTGGGCGCCGCTGCAAGAGTTCGGCCTGGCGCAGTTCCTCGCCGACGCTGGCGCGCTCGTGCACCCCGGTGCCCTTCCTGAACGCACGGGCTGCGACCGGCTGAGGATCGATGACACCCGGGTCTTTCGCCAGGCGGATATTCCTGCTTTGATCATTCACTCGGTGACGCTCTCCGAACGCCCGCTCCTGGGTTCGGCCGCAGACACAGCCGCCGCTATCAACGGCGACAGCTACTACGAAAGCTATCAGCTGATGGCCACTTACCTCGCCGCTCTGGACCGGGTCCTCGAACAGGCGCTCGATGGCGGACAGATCGCCTCTTCCGCGATCCTCGCCACCGCCTCCGAGCAACGCCCCATCAACGGCTCGGCCGTCGCCGCTCCCGCCACAACTCCAAGCCCCAGCGGAAAACCAAGTCCTATCCTGGTCGACGTCGTGGTCACCGACAAGCGGGGCGCGCCGGTCGCTCACCTGCGCCGAGAGGATTTCGCCGTCCTCGAGGATCATCGCACGCAGACGATCACCGCATTCGAAGAACATCCCGTAAGCGTCACCCCACTCATCACTCCCACCGAACCGCCGGACTCGTTCACCAACGCTCCCCCCGCGCAACCCCCCGATGCGGTCAACATCCTCCTGCTCGATCGGCTCAACACGCCACCCGACGCCTCTCTGGTAGCCAAACCAATGACCAGTTACCTCAAAACCATCCCGCCCGGCATGCACCTTGCGGTATTCGGGTTGGGCTCGCGTCTGTGGACGCTCGAGGAGGCCAGTGCGGATTCGTCGCTGGGGCTGGCCCCAAGCGATGGCCAGGAGAACAAACCCTCCTCGCCACCTGCGGCTTCGACTGGGAGCGGCTCGCTCTCTGGCCGGCAATCCCGGCTTGCGGTCAACCTCAGGGACTTCCAGTCGGACACGCCGGGGTTTCCCTTCGACGTCCGCACGCGCTTGACGCTCGCGGCCTTTCAGCAACTGGCGCGATCCCTCAGCGGCATCCCCGGACGCAAAAACCTTGTTTGGTTCTCGCGGTTTTTCCCGCTCAGTTCGCAGGCCCTAGCCTTCGCGCCAGCAGCAGGATCGGCCCCGCGCCACGAGACGGATGAGGACTATGCCACCCTGCTGCGCCCCACCCTTGACCTGCTCGCTTGGGCTCGGGTAACCATTTATCCCGTGGATTCGAGGGGGGTTCGCCCGCCGACTTTCATGATGCCTCCTGGCCTCGGGGACGAGCACCATGCCATGAAGCTGTTGGCCGAGAGCACCGGCGGCGAGGCCTTTTATGAGACAGATCAGTTAAAGGAAGCGCTCGAGCGCATCGAGACCGTGAGCGAGCACTATTACACGCTCGCTTACCAGCCCACGAGCGCGAAGCTTGACGGCCGATTTCACAGGATTGTCGTCCGGCTGAACGACGCCAACGACAGGTTGAACTATCGTCGAGGCTATTACGCCGACCTTCCCGTCGCCGCGCCCGCCAGCGCCACCGACCAACTGGACCCCACTCTCCAGGCAGCCCTGGCGCCGAGCATTCCTCCGGCAACGCAGATTCTCCTCACCGTGCGCGCCACACCATCCGCATCGCAGTCCGCGGCCGGCAGCATTCACTACACTCTGGTCTACGCCGCCAACCCGCAGGGCGTGCCGCTCGAGGAGGGCGCTGACCATCAGCGCCATGGCCATCTTATTTTCGCCGCTGCTGCCTATGACGCCAAGGACAAGGCGATCAACGCCTTCTGGCACGTCCTGCAGCTCGATCTCGATCCCGCACAGTACCAGCAGGCCCAGACCAGCGGCATCTTCTTTCAGAAGGAATTCGATGTGCCGGAAGGCACCGTTACCCTGCGAGTCGGCGTCTACGACCCCGCCTCAGGACGAATGGGAACTCTCGATATCCCGCTGACCTCGGCAGTGGCCAAGCCGTAGGCAGGCCCGACTGGGTTCACTCCAGTCCGGTCCGCTGTCGGATCAGCGCTCGGCGTTTGCCCCCTTTGCCCTAATTTTTTCGGTTCAGCCAAACCACTCGGTCTCATACATCAGCCGTAACCACTCGCGATGTTCGGTTTCGAGAATGTGCTCGCACCAGGAAAGGTCGCGCAGGATGGCGTAGGCATCGATCTCCTCCTCGTCAGGCTGCGCCGGAGGGTTGTTGGACCGAGGCGCGTCGTCTTCAGTCCGCACCCGGAACTCGTGAAACGGAACTTCGTTGAGCCCCCGCTTTTCCCCTACCGAGACGCGTTGGCCGGGGGGCCGAGGAGCGGCCGTTCGCTCGGCCTCGACGGCGGAGAAACCTTCATTCACCAGCCGCGTTTCCAGATCGCGCAACGCGTGGTGCGCCGCCTCAAAGCGTCCCTTGTTGCGGGAGAATTCAAACGCGCTCCGCCAAGTTCGCATTCCGGCTGCCGCCGCCGGCAGCAGTGCCGCCAGCAACGCCAGAAAGCCTTCCCACGGCAGGTCGCGCACGAAGAACTTGCAGAACACCGCCACAATACTCAGGAAGAAAAACCACGGCAGGTAGGCTCGAATCCAATCCGAGAACTCGTTGCGCTGGGTCCGGTTCGCTAGGTACTCCTTCTGCGGATTGAGACGCCGCGCGAGATAGTATTCGGTCAAGGCGCGCAAAACCGCGCGCGGCAGCCGCGACTGGGTGCCTTCAAACGGCCCGTGCGGCGCAGCTTCCCGCACCGCGCCCGCAAGCGTGGCACGATCGATCTCCTGCAGCTTGGTTTCTATCCAGCGCCTCGATCCTTCGGCGCCCTCCCGCCACACCGCGGGATGAATCAGAAAACGGTAGCGCAGCAGGCGGTAGGACTCGGCCTGATGCCGCCACAGCAACCACTTTTCCTTGAATTGGCCGATCCAGCCGAAGATGACGACCACGATCGCAACCCCCGCCGACCACAGCTCGATCAGGCTCATGGCGTGCCGGCTGGGCAGCCATTTCGGCGCCAGCGGCTGGGTGTCGAAACCAATCGGATAGTAGCTGAGCGCGACAATCGCCGTGGCCACGGCCACGGTCGCGCTCAGCGCCGCACCGTGGGTCATCCAGCGATGGTTCCGCCGGAATGCCACCGCCCGTCCGTCGGCCCGGTTAAACTCGTCTTCGATCCTGCGGCATGACGCAAGCGGGCTGGCGAGGGAAGGGTAGCACTGCAACTGTTCGGGGCTATCGTGCATGTCGTCGAAGGAGTCGACACCTCGCACATCGGCCCGGGGGCGCACGTCCTGCCCGCCATCTTCTCTCCCGGGAACTTGGCTCGCACCATCCTGGCTCCCACCATCCTGGCTCCCACCATCCTGGCGCATCCGATCTGGTTGGCGCTCAGCCATGCGGGTCAATCCTTCACGATGCGGTAGCCGAGCGCCAGCACTACCCTCACGGTTTCCATGGCTGTCTTCCGGTCATACACCTTTTCTTTCTCCGGCAGTTCGTCGTAAGGAATCAGCGAGGGATGCTCTTTGCGCCGGTCATTGCGTTCCGGACCGAAACGCCAGCCCTGCGCCATGCGCTCCTGCGCCCAGACCTCATGGGTGTTCTTCGAAAGCGCTTCGGTCAAATCGTGGATCTCGGGGCTGAGTTTGATGTGGGAAGTGTCGATCGGCCTGGGCTTGTAGCTCATCCCGGGATTTTACGAGGTTCGACCTTGGGACGCGACTTTTTCCCCGAGTCGGCGACAGATCCCGCTGCAGCCCAAGGCGTTGCCGGCCTACGCAAAGGAGCTTGCCATCTGTGGAAAACTAGGCTATTGTTCTGCTCCCCGTCGCACCCGACCGCTGGCAGAGCGGCAAGGCACACCAGTCGGTATTCTCGAGGACCCAATGCGACCCCTTCGTAGGTTGTTGGTTTTGTTGTGCTTCGGCATGTTCCTCTCATTCCTGGCAAGGCGGACGGCAGGGCAAACCACTCTCCCGCAACCCCGTATCGTAGCCCCTGTTGACGAAGCCCAACTCGCAGTTCTGAAAAGAAATACCCATCCACTGGCTCTCCCCCAGTATGACCGGGGCGCGGCCCCGGCCGACCTCCCGATGAATCGCATGCTGCTGGTGCTGAAGCGTAGCCCGGAGCAGGAAGCCGCCCTCCGCAAGTTGCTCGATGACCAGCAGGACAAGTCTTCCCCGAGCTACCATCAATGGCTGACACCGGACGAGTTCGGACGGCAGTTCGGCCCGGCGGACCAGGATATGCAGGTGATCAGGTCCTGGATCGAGTCGCACGGTTTCGAAATCAATAGCGTGTCGAAAGGCCGCACCGTGATTGAGTTCTCCGGCAGCGCGGCCCAAGTACAAGAAGCCTTCCATACGGCGATTCACAAATTTACGGTGAAGGGCGATGATCACTGGGCGAACGTCAGCGATCCGCAAATCCCGACGGCGCTCGCCCCGGTGGTGGCGGGAGTGCACACGCTGCACAACTTTTACAAGCAACCGCAGATTCATCTTGCAGAACAGAGGATCGCGGCCAAGTTGTTGCCCGGGGCACCGGGCAAGCCTCCCCAGGTTACGTTCCCCGGCGTCCCTTCGTTTTACGCACTCGGCCCCGCCGATTACTCGAAGATCTACAACCTCAGCCCGGTCTATGCAGGCCTGGCCTCGGGCAGCAGTGTCCTCAACATCGGAGTGGTGGGACGGAGCAACCTCTTTCAGGGCGGCTCCGATGTAGGCAATTTTGGCTTTGTATTTCAGCTCGGCCCTAACTTCCTCGTTACCTTGAATGGCCCCGATCCCGGCGACTTGGGAGGTGGGGAAGAGGCAGAGGCCACCTTGGACACGACGTGGTCGGCCGCCATCGCACCTCCCAACGCCATGGTGAACTTAGTCGTCTCCGCTTCCACCAACACGACCGACGGGGTCGACCTCTCCGAGGTATTCATCATCGACCATGACCTCTGGGACGTGATGACCGAGAGCTTCGGGGGATGCGAAGCGCATGAGACTGCCGCCGAAGCGACCAGCATTTCCCAACTGGCGGAAGAGGCGGCGGCGCAGGGCATCACCTACATCGTTTCCTCGGATGACTCGGGCGCGGAAGGCTGCGACAGCCCCACCTCGGTGGCGACGGGACCGCTGTCGGTCAACGTATTGGCCTCAACCCCATTCACGGTCGCGGTCGGGGGTACGACCTTCGACGAGAATGGGTCGAATCCGACCTATTGGAGCGCCTCGAACGGCACTGGGTTTGAGTCTGCCCTTTCCTACATTCCAGAAGATGTGTGGAATGAGAGCTGCAGCGCCGCGAAGTGCGGCAGCGATGTCACGCTCTGGGCCAGCGGAGGCGGCGTCAGTACCTATTTCCCCAAACCCTCATGGCAATCGGGCGTGCCCGGCATCCCGAACGACGGGTTCCGGGACGTTCCCGATGTTGCCCTGAGCGCATCGAGCCATGACCCCTACCTGCTCTGCCTCGAGGGCTCCTGTGTCCCCGATTCTCAGGGAGATATCGAATTCGCGACCGTTTCCGGCACCTCTGCCGCGGCGCCTTCTTTCGCGGGCATCATTGCCCTGCTCAATGCCAAGCTCAACACGCCCCGCCAGGGACAGATCAACTACGTTCTCTACCGACTGGCGGCGGCGGAAATCTTGTCCCAGTGCAATGCTTCGAACCACGTAACCCTGCCGGCCAGCAGTTGCGTCTTCAACGACGTAACCTCCGGCAATAATGCCGTTCCCGGTGAAACTGGCTACGGCGCCCCGGCCGCCCTCTATCAGAGCGGAGTGGGATATGATCTTGCCACCGGCCTCGGATCAGTCAACGTTGCCAATCTGGCGAAGGCCTGGAGTTCGCTAACATTTAGCCCAACCACGACCACCCTGTCGCTCGGCCCCACGACCAACATCACCCATGGCTCACCGGTCCAGGTGGCGGCCACCGTCACCCCCAATGGCGCCAGCGGAACACCGACCGGCGACGTCTTCCTGCAGCTCTCGGACGGGCTCGAAGGGCAGCCACCTGCGAGCATCGCCTTCTTTCCGCTGGATGGAGGTTCGATTTCAGCAACCACAAACTCGTTACCCGGCGGAACCTACCTGGTGACAGCCCGCTATGGCGGAGACGGAACCTTTGCCCCCAGCACCTCATCGCCCTCTCCGACCATCACGGTTTCTCCTGAGCCCAGCACGACCATGGTATCGGCTTTTGCCAACGGCCAGAATGGTCAGTTGATTCCCTTCATCACCGGGACCTACGGCAGCTTTGTTTATTTGCGTGCGGACGTCGGCGGCAAGTCTGGCGCGGGCACGCCGACCGGATGGATCACCTTCGAAGACGCCGGTGGACAGAACGTGGTGGGCCCTCTTTATTTGAACAGCGAAGGCAACACCGCGGCCCCCAACGGCGTATTCACTCTGTCCGGCGGTCCGCACGCCATCGCTGCAACCTATAGCGGAGATGCCAGCTTCAATCCCAGCACATCGACGCCCCTCAACCTCACGATCACCCCAGCTTCGACTACCACCACGATGACCTCGACCATCAATTCCCAAGGCAGTGGTGCGGTATTTGCTGCGACCATCGCGACCAATAGCCTTGGCAATCCTCCGACCGGCACAGTCACTTTCTTTGCCGCAGGCAGTCCACTCGGCAGCGTGCCGGCGAGTGGCTCCACCAACGCGAAAAATGGAATTGCCGGAGCCACCGCCAGTTTCACTGACACGCAGCTCGCGAACGGCCAGTACACCGTCACCGCAACCTACAACGGCGACACCAACTATGCCAGTTCCAGTTCAGCCGCCAGCACCATCAACCTGCAGCCTGATTTCAGCCTGTCTCTGAACGCGACGCAGCTCACCGCGGCCATTCCCGGCACTCCGGTGTCGCTCGAGCTGGCGGTCGCGGCGCTCGACAGCTTCAATGGGACGATTAGCTTTGCGGCGACATCCTGCGCGGGTTTGCCGGCAGAGAGCAGCTGCAGTTTTAGCCCTGCCTCCATCGCGGGCAGCGGTTCGACGCAGATTGCCGTCATGACGAGCGGACCTCACCCGGCCGCAGCACGAGGGCTGCCGATTGCCAAGGGCTTCGCGTGGGGGACGACCGGCTTCGGAGTTTCCCTGTCCTGCGTTTTCCTGATAGGCGCTGCCCCAAAGAAACGGCGCTGGGGTGCCCTGTGGTCTCTGCTGGCTTTGGCATCCCTACTCACTCTACCCAACTGCGGCGGGGGCAGCGGTAGCAGCGGCAGCGGCCCCCAGATCGATCCGGGCACCCCGCCTGGTGCCTACTCCGTGACGGTCACCGCCACCAGTGGCAATCTTTCGCACACCGCTAGCTTCACGCTGGTGGTGCAGTAGCTGAGCCATCCTTGGCGGGAATCATTGGCCGAAACGATTGGCAAAAATGAAAAGGGCGGCCCTAGAGAGCGGGCCGCCCGGATTGGGATCGAACCACCTACGCTGCCCGGGCCGGCCTGTATCCGGATTCTCCGGCTTTCTTCATGGCTGCGAGAGCCTCGTCGGCAGAGAGCAGCGGAGTCGTCTGGACTGACTTGAGGGCTCCTCCGCCGGCAAAGGCGATCGCTAACCCGGCGGCGCTGACGTTGTCCGGCATTTCCGTAATCAGGATGACGTCGTGGTCTCCAAAGGCAAACCAGGCGCTTACCACCTTGCCGCCCAAGTTTTCGACGGCCTGTTTTACGACTTCCACTCGGTTCTGCGGCTGGGCGATGAGGGCCTGCCAGCCCTCGCGTGAGTAGCTGACTTGCAGCATGTACTGTGGCATTAAGAGCCTCCTTCCAAGGCGTGCGCATCATCCCAAGAGAGCATTGTCCGAGTCAAGCGTGGCGAGTTGATCACTCGGTGGATTGCTTGCCCCGGGGCAGCGACCGCGCCGTGCCCCAGACTCTCTCCCCGGACGGTTCTGGGCTCGAGCGGTTTGACCCGCGTCTCCCGCAGGCAGTACACTTCGCCTGCTTGGGGCCAAGCGCTCGGAGCCTCACAGGGGTTGTCCCGCACATTGAAGCTCTGCCTCTTTCCGTGATGGGAGCAGGCTCCGCAGTGGTGCAATTGCCCAAAATCAAAAAACATAAACGGAGGATTCTATGCGCTGCCTGATGAAAGTTTCAATGCCGGTCGATACCGGGAACGCCGCCATCGTCGACGGAAGTTTACCCAAAACCATCGAATCGATTCTCGGAGACCTGAAGCCTGAGGCCGCTTATTTTGCCGAGGATCGCGGCCAACGGACTGCATTCATCTTTTTCGATTTGAAAGACACATCGCAGATACCGGCGGTGGCGGAGCCATGGTTTTTGGCTTTTAACGCCCACGTCGAACTTCATCCTGCCATGAATCTGGACGACCTGAAGAAGGCCGCTCCGGGGATCGAACACGCGGTCAAGCATTATCGCCAACTGGGCAAAGCAGCCTAAGTCGAATTGACCTGGGTAGACGCCGGCTGGTCTCGGCGGCGTCTGCGCCTTTCCTTCTTACGGGCTGCGACTTTGCTGGCTCCGTTTCCCCGGACTGCGGTTAGAAGAACTGCAATCCGGAAGAAGCGGAGAGCGGCCGCACCGGTCGATGATGGGACCTGGAATGCGCAAGCCGTTCCCTGTGGGCCCGCCGACCTAACTGCCTGGCCTGAACAGCCTCCTCCGCTCCATTACAATCAGCCTCAGACATCTCCATCGGACTACCTTATGAAACTTCGACAGCTTGCCGCTACTCTCGGTGCGCGCCTGGAAAATGGTTCTCCTGAAACTGAGATTACCGGCGTTGCCGGCATCAAGGAAGCGGCTCCCGGGCAACTCAGTTTCGTAGCCAATAATAAGTACGCAGCCGCCGCCAAGACCTCCCGCGCATCCGCTGTTCTGCTGGCAGAAGATTCTCCGGCGATTCCGACGGCCATGCTGCGAAGCAAAAACCCCTACCTGGATTTTGCTCGTGCTATCGCGCTGTTTCGGCCTCTGCCGCACTACGAACCCGGCGTGCATCCCACCTCAGTTGTGCATCCTTCCGCCAAGATCGGACCGCGGGCGCATCTCGGCCCCTACGTGGTGATCGATCAGGACGTCGAAATCGGCGCCGACGCTGTGCTTCTGGCCCATGTGGTCATCTACCGCGGGGTCAAAATCGGCAACCGCTTCTTGGCTCATGCGCACGCCGTGGTGCGGGAGAACTGCCGGCTGGGGGACCGCGTAATTTTGCAAAATGGCGCGATCCTCGGAGCCGACGGCTTCGGTTTCGCCAAAGACAATGCCGGACACTGGCACAAGATCGTGCAGCCGGAAGCCGTCATCGTCGAAGATGACGTGGAGGTACAGGCCAATTCCTGTATCGACCGGGCGAGCGTTGGCCAGACGCACATCGGCCGCGGCGTAAAGATCGACAATCTGGTGCAGGTGGGCCACGGCTCGCGCATTGGCGAAGACTCGCTGCTGGCGGCGCAGGTCGGCCTCGCCGGATCGACCGACGTCGGCAAGAATGTGATTCTCACCGGGCAGGTGGGAGTGGTGGGCCACTGCAAGATCGGCGATGGCGCGATCGTGACACCGCAAAGCGGGGTCTCGGGCGACGTGCCGGCCGGGGCCATCGTCAGCGGCGCTCCGGCGGTCGATCACAAGCTGTGGCTGAAATATTCCGCCGTACTCTCCCGGCTGCCGGAAATGGCGCGAGCGCTGCGGGCTATGGCCTCGAAGGAATGAGTTTCTAGGAATAAGCCCCAAGGTATGAATTCGAGGAGCGGAATCCCAACCAGAATCCCGCAACAACCGCACAGCCGCTAACCCTGGCGTGCCTCCATTGGGCCATCCGAGCCGCAACCGCCAGCCGCCAAGGTCTCTTGAAATTCCGCCGGCAAGCCCCGGTTGATGGCCTTTCGCACCTCGGCCATCAAATTCTCGCGGCTGCCGAAATCTTTGGGCTCGATCGGCGGGTGGAAGATCACTTCGACCGTCCCTGGCGTGATGGCAAATCTCTTCTTGGGCATGATGGCATGTGTGCCGGAAATCGTCACCGGCACCACCGGTACAGCGCATTCCTCCGCCAGGTAGAACGGTCCCTTCTTGAAAGGCAGCAGTTTGCCGGTCAAGGAACGCCCGCCTTCGATGTAAATGGTCATATTGATGCCCTGGCGGATCACTTCCGCCGCGGCCCGCACGGCCGCGATGCCGGCGTCGCGGTTCCCCCGGTCCACCGGGACCAGACTGCCCAGCCGCATGGTTTTTCCCAGCAGGGGAATGCGGAACAATTCCTTTTTCGCCATCACCGAGGTGCGGCGCGGAATCAGCGGCAGCAGCAGCGGCGGGTCAATATTCGATACGTGATTCACCATGAAGATGTAGGTGCGCGCGGCATCGATTCTTTCAAGACCCAGGGTGCGCACCCGCACACCGGCAATTCTTACTCCAGTGAAGGCTCCCCACATGCCTATGCGGTAGAGGAAGGTGACGTCTCCGGTGATCAGAGTCCAGGGAAAACCAAGCAGCGCGGCGAAGGGCAGCAGCGCAGTCCAGAATCCCAGCATCAGGATGGTGCGAATCACGGCGCTCCTCCGGGTGGCTGGTCTTCCCCGCTGAGCCAGGCGGCGCGGCGGGCCTTTTGTTCGGGCGTCAGGTTCTCTACATCTTTCAGCTCCAACCCGACTTCCTCGCGGCTTCCCATCTTCCATGCCACTTCGCGTTCGCCCCGGCTGTTGCGCACCCGCAGGCGAAGCGTCTCGCCCGCCCCGAGCGCAGCCAGTTGCTGGCGATAGTCCGAGGTGAGAACCCGCCCATTGATTTCAAGGATTGAGTCGCCTACGGCCAGTCCGGCGCGCTCGGCCTCGCCCGCGGGATCCACCGCGCTCACCGCGGGCGGCTGGCCCGGGCTTTTGGTCGCCCCAAATCCCAAATCCGGGGCCCTGCTCGAGTGCCGCACCAGGTGCAGCCCCACGGTGCGGAAGAAATCATCCCAAGGAATCTCCTCGGTGCCGGCCACATAGTTCTGAAAAAACCATCCCAGGTCGGTGTGACCGACCGCTTCGGCCGCCCGGCGCACGCCCTCAGAATCCGGAAAGTAGAGGCCCGGGCGGGCATAGTTCTGGTTCATCCATTGAAATACATCGCGCAGGGAGGCAGCGCCGTGGCTGGCTTCCCGCAGTGCAAGATCGAGCAGCACCCCCAGCAATTCGCCCTTGTTGTAGTAGGAAATGCTGCGGTTCGCGGCATGATAGGCGGGATACTTTTCAAGCCAAGCATCGAGACTGGATGCCTCGGCCGACTGGGTCCGGTGGGCGGGACGGCGTTCGAGCTCCTCAATGTCCCCGGCCAACTCATTCAGGAACCGGGGTTCATCGAGCAGCCCGGCCCGGAGCAAATTGTAGTCCTCCGCCGTATTGGTCGTGCCTTCGGCGAACCACAGCGCGGTCGAGTAGTTTTCTGCGGTGTAGTCAACCGGCTCGAGCGACTGCGGCCGGATGCGCTTCACATTCCATAGATGAAAGAATTCGTGCGCCGTCACCTCGGACAGGGCATGCGGATCGGTCCCGAGCACCAGGGCATTCACTTCAATGGCGGTTGAGTAGGCGTGCTCCATGCCGCCGCCCACCGCTTCGTGCGGGAAGTGATAGAGGAAAAGGAAAGAATCAAAGGGACGGTCGTTCATCCAGGTGGTTTCGGCGGTCACAATGCGCCGCACCATGGCAACAATGTCGGGCATGCGGTAATCGTCGGGATCGGCATCGACCACGATGCGGTAGTGCCCCCCGCCCTGGTCAAAATCGCTCTCCTGAAATCTGCCGATTTCAACCGGCGCGTCCACCAGATGATCGTAATTCTCAGCGCTAAATTCGCCGTCCGCCCCATACCCGAGCGCCGAGGCCATGCGCCACCCCGAGGGAACGTCGGTGAAGCCGAGCGCCACCCGAAGGGAACGCCCGTCGAGCGGGTACATCAGAATCTCTGCCAGATTAAAGAACCCGTGGTTGGCATTCAACTGGGCGCCGTAGGGACCGGGCTCGTCGGCGAGGATTTCATACTCGACCTGAGCGCCGGCCCCGACATCGCGGAGGCGCCATCGGCTGGAGTTGACCGGCGACACCGCGATCGTCTGGCCCGTGCTGCCCTTGGCCCGCACCCAGTCCACATATTGGGAGAAATCGCGAATCTGGTACAAGGCGTTCCAGACCGGCAGCTGAAGATCGCGCTCCGCTGCCCCGGCCGGCAGATCCATCGTCACATGGACGCGGTGCAGTTCGGGATGCGCGAGAGAAACCAGATAGCGAATCTCGGCCGTCGGCGGATTCGCGGCCGCCGCTCGCGCCCCCCAGGGGCCGAGCAGCGCAACCGCCATGAGCGCCAGCCCAGCCAGGAATCGTGGCCGGGCCCGCAGGCCTGCAATCCCAACCCTCGGCCCCGATCGTCCATCCGGGCGTGCGCACGCCGCCCGCCCCAGGCTGCGCTTCCGGGTGGCGGAATGCCCACTCCTGGCACGAGGGTTCACGCTTTTGTCGATGCCCCAGTTGCATTTTGTCCGGGAGCCCCCGCGGCCAAGCCTTCGAGCTGACGCGGGAGCTTCTCATAGATTCCGCCAAAACCACCGTTCGAGAGGATAGCAACCACATCTCCCGGCCTCATTTCAGGCGCCGCCCGTTCGATAATGTCATCGGCATCCGCGAGCACGCGCGCCCGCCGGCCGCTGCGCACGATCTGGGCCACCAGGACCGCCACATCCAGGCGTTCCGCTTCCGGTATCGCATCCGACTTGAACACCTTGGCCACCACCACCTCGTCGGCGAGCGCCAGGCTCTTAGCCAATGCATTCTGCAAAACATTGCGCCGGAGGGTGTTCGATCTCGGTTCGAGAATCACCCACAATCGCGCCTGGGGGTAGCGAGCGCGCAGCGCCTTGAGAGTGCCGGCAATGGCGGTCGGATGATGGGCAAAGTCATCGATGATGGTGATGCCATTCACTTCGGCGCGCACTTCCAGCCGCCGCTTCACGCTCTTGAACGTCTTCAGCGCGGCCGCGATTGCGTCTTTCGAAATGCCGCAGGCGGCGGCCAAAGCTGCTGCCGCGGTGGCATTCCACACGTTGTATTCGCCCGCCAGGGGAAATTCGAACTCCGCCCAGGGCTGCCCGTGCGAGAGCACCGTCCAACTGGTGCGGCCGGGATCGAGACGCAGATTGGCAATCCGCCAGTCCGCCTCGGCGGTCGCGCCGTAACGCTCCACCGGACAAAACGCCCGGGCCAGAGAGCGCTCCACGCTCTGCCCGTGATCGAAAGCGATGATGCGCCCGCGCTGGGGGACCAGATTCACCAAACGTTGGAACGCGATTTCGACCGCCTCGAGATCCTTATAAATATCCGCGTGGTCAAATTCGACCGAGGTCAGAATCACGGCGTCGGGAAAGTAGTGTAGGAATTTCGGTCCCTTGTCAAAAAATGCGGTGTCGTATTCATCGCCTTCGAGAATAAAATGCCGGCCCGGCCCCAGCTGAAAGCTGCCGCCAAAATTCTCCGCAATCCCCCCGATCAAGAAGGAGGGCCGCTGGCCGGCGCTGTGAAAGATCCACGCCAGCATGGAGGTCGTCGTCGTCTTGCCGTGGGTGCCGGCAACCACCAAGACTTCTTTGCCTACCAGAAACTCGTCGTGCAGGATCTGGGGCAAAGAACAGAAAGGAATCCGCACGTCGAGCACGTGCTCGAGCTCGACGTTGCCGCGGGAAATTGCATTTCCCACCACCACCAGGTCAGGGCGCGGATCCAGGTTTCCGAGCGCGAAGGGCTGCGCCAGCGGAATGCCGAGCGCTGCCAGAAAATCCGACATGGGGGGATAAGACGCCGCATCCGACCCGGTCACGCGAAAACCCCGCCGCTGCAGCATCCCGGCGAGCGACGCCATGGCGGTGCCGCAAATACCGATCAAATGAATATGTTTCCTCTGGCTCATGATGTCGTCAACCGTGCCGGAACCGCTGCCGCGGTCGCCGCCTCCAAAATGTTCAAGCTCGCCACCCTGCCCACCCGCAACGCCGCGCGCACCCCGATGGGCAAGGTCACGTTCCGCTTGGACACGTGCCCGGAACGCAATCCAAATGCGACCGGTACACCCAGGTGGCCGACCAGCCGTACAACCACCTCTTCGAGTGTGCACCCCTGCTCGGGATGCTGCCGGCAATCGAGCATCTCGCCGAAAACAATGCCGCGCACATCGGCCAGTTTGCCCGCCAGCTTCAGGTGCATCAGCATACGATCAATCTGATAGGGTTTCTCTCCCACGTCTTCGAGAAACAGGATCGTACCCGCGGTCTGGATTTCATAGGGCGTACCGAGCGAAGCGACCAACAGGGACAGACACCCGCCATACAGGATGCCTTCGGCAGAACCTTCGACCAGCGGCGTCACTCCCGAATCGGGACCAAAATCTAAGACCCACTCCGAGCAACCGCCGAGCGCCGCTTCCCAGGAGGGCAAATCGACGCCGTCTTCGCGCGCAAAATCCTTCGTGACCATGGGACCATGAAAGGTCACAAAGCCCGCCGCATCGGCAAAACGGGTCAGCAGGACCGTGAGGTCGCTGTAGCCGCAGAAAATCTTCGGATGGCGCTCAATCTTCATCCAGTCGAGCACCCCGAGCAGGTAGTTCGCACCATAGCCGCCGCGCGCGCAAACAATGGCCCGCACCTCGTCGCGCACAAACATTTCCTCGAGTTCCCGCGCCCGCCGCTCGATCGACCCAGCAAAGTAGCTCTCTTCGGCCAAGATGGAATCAAAATAAAACGGTTTATAGCCCAGGCTGCGCAGGCCCTCGCATCCCGCTGCGAGCGTCTCCGCTTTGATCCCGCTAGCTGGAGCCACGACGCCAACCGTATCGCCCGGCTGCAGCGCGGGCGGCTTGATGCGCGAAGTTTCGCTGACCGACGGCATGCGGTACTCTAAGAGAACATCCTCTTCTAGACGAAAAACTCCCCCCGGCAGACCAGCTGGGCGGGGCCGCGCAAAAATACCTGCTGTTCCCAGCGGACGGTTTGCGCTCCACCCGGCGCTTCGACCCGGACCGGGGACCGGGCCCGACCTCTGGCAATCGCAGCCACCGCGGAGGCACAGGATCCGGTCCCCGAAGATCGCGTCTCCCCGACACCGCGCTCAAAAAACCGAGCCTCGATCGTCCCTTGATCTTCAATCGCTACCAACTCAACATTCATACCCTGCTTGAAGTCCGGATGACGCCCAATCTCGGCCGCCTCCTGCTGCCAGCCGGGACGAAACTCCCGCACAAAAACCACAAAATGGGGATTGCCCATTGACACCGGAATCCCGCGCACTTCGCGCGACTGCAACTGGATAGCCAATTCATCGCCCACCGCGGGCTCGCCCATGGCAATCTCGAATTCATACTGCGGGCTGCGGTGTGCGGTCAGGGTGCAGGTCCGCAAGCCCGCGCCGGTGCGGACGACGACTTTCTGCCGGGCTTGTTCGGCGCACAGATAGGCCGCCACGCAACGCGTACCATTGCCCGATATTTCCGCCTCCGACCCATCCGCATTGAACAACCGGGCGCGCACGTCGGCGTCCTCCGCCGGAAACAGCCACTCCACGCCGTCCGCTCCCACACCTTGGTGGCGATCGCAGATCCGCCGGCTGAACTCGGCGATGCCGGCGGGCGCGTTCGTCCCGTCAATCATCAGGAAGTCATTCCCGCAGGCGCTCGCTTTGGCAAACGGAATGGCGGTCGCAGGAGGACTCATCCGAGCCCGCTAGTGCCGAGAGCCTGAACGTTCGTGAAAATACTGGAGTGGTGAAGCCGCAGATCGAGCGCTGCCCCCTCCGGAACCGCGCAGTGCGCGGTGAAAACGACCCGCGAACGCCCCTCGACCGCCGCCGCGTGCACATTCTCCATCTCGATTCCTTCGTCTTCGAGAATGCGGTTCAACTCGCGCAAAACTTCGTCGGTGCTCGGACCCACTACCTCATAGGTAAAGCCTCTGGTCCTAACCTCGAAACGGGCTTCCAGTTTGCCGAGTACCACGAGCGCGAGCAGGATCACCAGGGTGGCAAAAATCGCGATCATGTAAAGCCCTCCGCCCGCCGCCATTCCCACCGCAGCGGTTACGAAAATCGTAGCCGCCGTGGTCAGACCGCTGACCGAACCGTGGGAATGCAGGACCGAGCCCGCACCGATGAAACCGATGCCGGTGACAATGGTCGAGGCGATACGCGAGGATTCTCCCGAATTTCCAGCCAATTGGCTGGAGAGAACGGTAAACATGGCCGAACCGAAGCAGATGAACAGGTTGGTGCGCAGTCCCGCAGGCCGATGACGCCATTCCCGCTCCAAGCCGATCGTTCCGCCGAGAATCGCCGCCACCACCAGACGTACCATGGTGGTGGACAACACCACACCCATTCGGCGGCTTAGCTCTTGCATGGTCTCGTGGCTCTCGAGCATGGCGTTGTTCTAAGGATAGAAAGTGAGTGGATTTTATCACTCCAAACCGGGAGAGCCCCTCGGTCGGGAGCCAAAAGGTAACGGCCATGATTCAGGCCGGGAGCCGCCTACGCGAGGCTCTCTGGAATTCAGGGCGTGGCCGGCCGAGACCCGGCGCGCGCCCGGTAGAGGACGACTCGCGGCTGGCCGGTGACATGAATCACCAGCAGTGGCTCGAGCCCCTGCCGTTCCATCCCCCTCGAGACGGCGTCGCCGTCCGAGGCCACTACAAAATCCACGTACCGAGCCGGATCAGCCAAAGCCCGCTCCCACAAACCCTGGGGATCGGAAGGCTGCTTCCAGCTCCGGTGGTTGCCTTCGTAGATGACCCGCCGCAGCGGGATTCCTGCGATCTCAAGCGCTCCGACATGATCACCCAGGTACATGAGAAAGGTCGCGTTTCGAGGTAATTCTTCGAGGCTGCTCGCCAGTTCCTTCTCGAGCGCTTGCCGAGTGCGCGAATTGTTCCAGGCTTCGCGAAAGCTCACCGGCTGCCGCCACCAGACCGAGAGATAGCTCCCGGCCACAAAAATCCCGAGGGCTCCCCCGACCAGAGCCTTGGCCTTGATGCTGGTTCCCCAGCGCGCCGCGAAATAGGCGGCAAGCGCCGCGGCCACCGCGAACGCCGGCAACAGTTGCACTCCGTAACGGGCGTTGTAGAGCGAGTACGGCCACCACACCGGCAGGAAAATCGGCACGCCGCCGTAGGCGATCGAGAGCATGTAGAACGGCAGGGGAACCCAAAGCATCAGCAGCGGCCAAAGGGCACGCCCGCCGCCCGCGGCGCCCAGAATCAGTCCCGCCACCGCCACCCCTACCCAAAGCCGACCCCAGTTCCCACTCGCCAGATTCAACTCCGCGGCCTTCAGAAAATAGCTCGCGGCCGCCGCGAGATTCCGCGAACCGGGATGCGCTGCAGATCCGGGCGGAGAAGTCCGCAGCTCGATGCCTCGCGCCGAGTATGGCCCGTTGGCGAACTCCAGCGGATTCTGATAAACGATGGCGTTATAGCCAATCCATAAAACCGGCCCCGCCGCCGCCAGCAGAATAAATTTCGCCAGTCCGCGGCTGATCCCTTTCCCCTGGGTCCCGCTCTTCCATCCGAGGAGGAGAACCGCGCCCCCCATGACGATAGCCAGCAACCATGCGTCGTAGCGCGTCAGGCAGGCAGCCAACAGGCACAGTCCGCCTTTCACTAGAGACGAGTTTGCCTCCGCAGGTTGCTGGGGCGCTTCCCGCAGGGCGCGCACAAACTCGCTAAAATGCACCACCGCCCAGAGGAACAGTCCGAGGTATAACGCCTCGGTCATGGCGGTCGCCTGCAAATAAATCAAGTTGGGATTCGCGACATAAATCGCCGCCGCCATCCAGGCGGCAGCGCGGACCGCAGGACTGCGCTCGCCCGGCGGAGTGGAATCTGAGCTCAGGGCCCCGCGCACCAGGCGGAAGATCCCGGCCGCGCCCAACACGAACGCGATCAACGAAGGAATCGAGCCGCCGATTCCGCTTCGCCACCACCCATCGGAAAGCAGAAAAGGAATCATCAGCAGATGCGGCAGCGGCAACCACACCGTGCCCAGCTGCAACAGGCCGGGAGTGCGAGAATCAAACACCCGCCGCGCAATATTGATGTGCGCCACGGCGTCGCCGTAGAGCAGCACGTCGCCATACCGCAAGTAAGAAAAAAAGGAGATCAGGGCGACCACGCCCGCGAGCCAGACCACGAGCATGGTCTCATGGTCCCAGTGCCGACTTGTGGACTCTCTCATTCGAGGTGGGTGAGCTCGCGGAAGATCTGGAAGCGGCCGTCGATTTCCTCGCGGGTCAGCGACTCGAGCCGCTCGGTGCCAAACCGTTCGACGGCAAATGATCCCATCACTCCGCCATAGAACAGCGCCCGCTTCAGAACCTCGCGGTCTAACTTGTCCTGCGACGCGATGTATCCCATGAATCCGCCGGCAAAGGAATCGCCCGCGCCGGTCGGATCGATCACTTCGTCAATGGGCAGGGCGGGAGCGCGAAAGGGATGGCGGCCGATGCCGAACGCCCCCTCACGAAAAAAAATAGTCGCCCCATATTCCCCATGCTTGATCACCACCGCCTGCGGTCCGAAAGCGAGGACTTTGAGCGCCGCCCGGGGAAGATTGGTTTCACCGGCCAGCATCTTCGCCTCGCCGTCATTGATCAGCAGCACATTCACCAGCTTGAGCGTCTCCTTCAATTCCTGGCGGGTCCCCTGAATCCAGAAATTCATGGTGTCGCCGCCGGTCAGGCGCACGCCGCCCATCTTCTGCCGGACCGCCGCCTGCAGACTGGGATGAATATTGCCCAGAAAAAGAAACTGCGAGTCGCGATAGGCGGGCGGGATCTGCGGCTGGAAACGTTCGAAAACATTCAGCTCCGTGAAATTGGTTTTTGCCTCGTTGAGACTCTCCAGGTATTGCCCGCCCCAGCGGAACGTCTTACCGGGGGCGCGCTCGATACCGCGCGTGTCCACGCCGCGCCGCTTGAAAACGCTCTCGTGGTCGGCGGCGAAGTCGTCGCCGACCACGGCGACGACACGCACTTCGGTGAAGTAGCTGGCGGCCAGAGAAAAATACGTAGCCGAGCCGCCGAGGACATTCTCCACCCGGCCGGCCGGCGTGACAATGGAATCGAACGCGATCGAACCAACTGCCAGAATGCTCATGCTTTTGGGGCCTTGAGGTACTTATCGAGGATGAGTTTCAGCTTCTGCCGCGTGGCCGCAGGAATCTTGTCGCGGTCGGTCAGGATCGCGTGGGCCAGCGCCGAACCGCATTTGCAGCCCCGCCCGGAGGGCATGGCGGCGATGGTGGCGCGCAACACTTTCGAGGCGTTTTCCGCATTCTTAGCGAGCACGGCCACCACTTGATCCACGGTCACCGCGTCATGGCCGGGATGCCAGCAATCGTAGTCCGTCACCATCGAAACGCTCACGTAGCAAAGCTCGGCTTCGCGCGCCAGTTTGGCTTCCTGCAAGTTGGTCATGCCGATCACATCCATGCCCCAGCTGCGGTACACCTTCGACTCCGCTTTGGTCGAAAACTGCGGACCTTCCATGCAAACGTAGGTGCCTCCGCGCTTGCCCCTCACTCCGACCTTTTGGCAGGCGCCTTCGACCACCCGCGCCAGCTCGCCGCAGATGGGGTCGGCGAAACTGATGTGGGCCACAATGCCGTCTCCGAAAAAAGTATCGACGCGATGCCGAGTGCGGTCAAAAAACTGATCCGGGATCACGAAATCGAGCGGCTGATGTTCTTCCTTCAATGACCCCACGGCGGACACGGAGACAATACGCTCCACCCCGAGCTGGCGGAAGCCGTACACATTGGCGCGGAAGTTCAGTTCGCTCGGCAAAATGCGGTGGCCGCGCCCGTGGCGGGCTAGAAAGGCGACCTTGCGCCCGGCGAGGGTCCCGATCACGTATCGGTCCGAAGGCGCACCGAACGGCGTCTTCAGCCGGACTTCCTTGGCCTGGCTGAGCCCGGGCATGGAATAAAGCCCGCTGCCCCCGATGATTCCGATTTCCGCTTGGGGCAAACTTCCTCCTGAGGGTTTCGCGAGCTGGACTGGTGATTATACAAAACCGCTGCTTTCGCCCCTCAGTTCGCCGCCGCGGGCCGAGAGAAGACATCGCGCGCGAGCTTCTCGGTCGTCGGGTCATCCAGGCTCTCGGTCACCATCAAGGTGTCGCCTTCGACCTTCAACATCACCGTTCCATCTTCGGTTCGCCACGTGTGCTTGCCGGTCAAGCGGTCCACCGAGGCCAGGTCATCGAGGGCCGCCTCTCCATTCTCGGCTACGCCGTGTACATGCTGGTAGCGCTGGCTCAGCCATTTGGCATAGATGGCGGCAAACTGCTCTGCCTTCTCCGCGGTCGACCACCGCGAAACATACAACAGGCCCAGCGGACCGGAAGGCTTGCCCTTGGGCATGACAGCGTAGTAATAACCGCCCCGCCAGTCGGGACACAAGGCATGCGCCGACGTCTCCCCGGCGTATTGATCGAGCAACACGGCGACGTCGAACTCTCCCATCGCCCCGATATCGAACTTGTCGTAACTCTTAAAGTCTTGCTTGAAGTCGGGCAGCGGCATGGGCGCAATGCGCTCCCCGGAGAGGTAGGTCCCGGGCTCCATGATCTGCCGTGAGCTATGGGGAGGATCCGCAAGAGCTCCAGCGTAGGCCTTTTGTTTCCCTCCGTTTTTGAGCAGCGCGACCTCAAAGTCTAGGCCGTAGCGATAGGGGAAGGTCAACTCCTGCTTGATGAAGATCGGGGCATCGCGAAACTCGGGCGAGTCCGCCGTCCCTCCCAGCATGGCTTGCTTGAGGGTGTCGATCACATCGGGGGAATTCACCACCGTGCGGCCAGCGGGCGCCAGCATGTAGTCCACCAGCACCACCATCGCCTGGCCTTCGACCACCGCCTGGCGGGCGGTGCTCATTTCGTCGTTTTCGATGTCGGCCGGGGTCGGCGCCTTCCTCTGTTCGACCAGATCGCCGGCCCCCGCCTTCATCCATTTTTCGAGGCCAAAGGACTGATCCTGTAGCGCGTGCGTCAGCTCGTGGGCGAGCACCGGGCGCTGCTGCTCGACCCCCAGCCAGTCGAGCAAATTCACCGTCTTCGTCTTCGGATCGTAGTATCCGGCAATCTGTTCGCGCAGCAAAGCCACCAGAAACCTTCCCAGATCGAAATCTGCGGGCAGTAAGCCAAATTTCTTCAACACCAATTCCGAGCGCCGCAGGCGCTTAGCGTCTTCGTCGTCCGACATGTGCTTGGTCATGTACGCCACCAGCTCATCGCGACTAGTCAGCCTTCGCTTAACCTCGTGTTTGATCGGCAGATCGGTGTCGGTACTCGAGAACTTCAGAATCTGGTCCACTTCGCGAAAAAGTTCGTCCGCTTCCTGCGGCGAGATTTTCTTCTCGACGGTGGCCGGAGCGGGTGTGCCCGAACCGGACGAGGACGATTCGGCCGCCGATTTCTGGTTTTGTGTCGCAGGGGAAGATTCGCCTGGGGGATTTTGCGGGGGTTCGGCACATACTCCGAGAGCCAAGAGCAATCCTAGGCAAACCGTGCGCAGCCCGAACCTAGTTTTTCGATAGAATCTCTGCATTTCTCTCATTGGATCCGTTCATGTCCGATACCGATCGTCGCCAGTCCGCTGCCCAATACTTCGAGCAGGCCTATGAACTGCAGAGGGCGGGTGAGCTCAAACAAGCCATCGAACTCTACACTCGTTCGATCGCCGCCTTCCCCACCGCCGAGGCTTATACCTTCCGCGGCTGGGCGTACTCATTGCTCGGCGACTATGACCGCGCCATCTCCGAATGTTTGGAAGCCATCCAGGTAGATCCCGACTTCGGCAATCCTTACAACGATATCGGGGCTTATCTGATTGAACAAGGGAAATGGGACGACTCGGTTTCCTGGTTCGAGAAAGCTGTGATCGCGCCGCGCTATGAGGCCCGCTGCTATCCCCACTTCAATCTGGGCCGGGTCTACGAGCACCAGCGCCACTGGCAAAAGGCGAAGGACTGTTATCGCAAGGCGTTTGCCATTGATCCGAGATACCGGGTGGCGTTGGCGGGTTGGCAGCGGATCCGGGCGATGTCGAATTAGATGCGTCTTTCGAGAACTCGGCCCACGCGGCGCAAGCCTGCTCACAACCCCCGGACCCTCTCGGCAACCCACTCTCCCGCGGCCCGCGTTCCCAAGGTTCCGCCGATATCCGGGGTGGTCTTGTTCTGCCGCACCGCCTCGAGCACGGCCGCTTCAATTTTTTCCGCCCCGGCCGCGAGCCCCAGGTGACGCAGCATCATGGCGGCCGTCAGGATGGCGCCCAAGGGATTGGCCAGGTTCCTCCCCGCAATCGGTGGTGCCGACCCATGCACCGGCTCAAACATCGAGGTCTTCCCGGGATGGATATTGCCGCTGGCGGCCATCCCCAGCCCGCCCTGCAGACCCGCCGCCAGGTCGGTGATGATGTCGCCGAATAGGTTGTTGGTCACGATGACGTCGAACGACCGAGGGTCGCGGACCATCTGCAGGCAGAGTGCGTCCACGTACATGTGCTCGGCGGCGATCTGGGGATGCTCCCCGCTGACCTCCTTGAACACGCGCTGCCACAGGCCGTGAGCATGGGTCAGGACGTTGGCTTTGTCCGCCATGAGCACACGCTGGCGCGGGCTTCCATTCTGCTTCTTGTGATTCTCGCAATATTCAAAAGCATAACGGATGATGCGCTCGACCCCCTTGCGCGTGTTGAGGTCCTCTTGCACCGCCACTTCGTCAGCGGTTCCCTTCTTAAAGCATCCGCCGACATCGACGTACACACCTTCGGTGTTCTCCCGGATCACCACAAAGTCGATGTCTTCTGGGCCTACTCCTTTCAACGGGCATAAGGCCGCGTCGAGCAGGCGCACCGGGCGGACGTTGGCGTAGAGGTCCATTTGAAAGCGCATGCCGAGCAGGATCTCTTTGGCATGCAGGTTCGAGGGCACGCGCGGATCGCCGAAGGCGCCCATCAGGATGGCGTCGAATTCCCGGTTCAGCATGGAAAAGCCATCGGGCGGGACGGTCATTCCGTCGGCCAGATAGCGTTCGGCGCCCCAATCGAAAAAAGCCATCTCAACCGGAGCCTCGGAGGCGGTAATGACCGCCACGGCTTCGGGGATGACTTCCTGTCCGATCCCGTCGCCAGCAATGATGGCGATGCGTTTTTTTGCGCTCATTTCCCGAAAAGGTATCACATGTGCGCCGTCGAACTTCGCAACTCATGATTCCTTCTGCGATTTTCGGGCACGCCTAGCGGCTCTTTCGGCCCGCAGAAACCTTCCGCGGCAGAGTGAGGCGAGAAAAAGGCCACGGGGGCACGGGAGCACACTGGCTCGGCGAGCCGAGTTCGCGGCCGCCGCATCTGGCGGCGCTTCGCTATAATCAAAGCTGACCAGCGACCGGATCATCCGCTGCCCCATGTCCACCGCACTCGACGACCAACTCGCCCCCGCCCTTGATTTTGGCGACGCCCGGGCCGAATTTCGGGCCTTGGTTTCGGGGTGTGGAGTGTATGGGGTGACGGGGCGAGCCCGGATCGGGCTCACGGGCAGCGACCGGGTGCGCTGGCTGAATGGCATGGTGACCAATAACATCCGCGATTTGGCCCGGGGGCGCGGGGTTTACGCTTTTATGCTGAATCCGCAGGGCCGTATTCTGGCCGACTTCTACGTGTTCAATCGCGGAGACCGGCTGCTCATCGACACGGATCAGTCCCAGGCAGAAAAAATTCTCGCGGCCTTCGACCATTACATCATCATGGACGAGGTGGAAGTCTCGAACCTGAGCCTGGAGTCGGCCGCCATCGGAGTCGGAGGGCCCAACTCGCGGGAAGTGTTGCGCGCGGCGGGGCTCGAGCTGGCCGCACTGGCGCCTCTTGCATTTGCCGATTCCTCCTGGCAACAGATGAGTCTGACCGTACTGCGGACCGACCATCAGGCGATCGAGTTATTCGAACTATGGCTGGAGCCGGCGCACGCCCCGGCGCTGCGGGCGGCGCTGCTGAACGCGGGAGCAAAGCCAGTGGGCGTAGCGGCGCTCGAGAGCTTCCGCATTGCTTCGGGAATTCCCCGCTATGGACAGGATATCCGCGAGCGCGACCTGCCCCAGGAAACCGAGCAGCGGCGCGCCCTGAACTTCAGCAAGGGCTGCTATGTGGGGCAGGAGATCGTCGAACGCATCCGCTCGCGGGGCAACGTGCACCGCACCTTTACCGGGTTCGTGGTCGTGGGCGCTCTACCGCCCCTCGGCACGAAGATCCAGCTCGATGGCAAAGACGTAGGGGAGATTACCAGTGTGGCTTCCCTTCCCGTGGCCGCGGGCGAGCGCTTGGTCGCCCTGGGATATGTCCGTCGGGAAGCGGCCTCAGCCGGCCAGCAACTGAGTGCCGAGGGCGCGAAACTGACGGTCACCGGCGTTCCCTTCGCGGAAGTATTTACCAACTAAGAGGAATCACTATGGCAGAGAAGAAGCAGGAAAATTTTACCGTCAACGACCGGCGGCTATTCACCGCGGATGGTGAGCTGCGTCAAGAGGCTTCCGAAGAGCAGGTTTCGGTTTCCTCTCCAGCTCCCGAACCGATGCCCGCCGCCACCCCCAATCCGGTCACCGACGAGCCGGTGATGCCGCCCTCGCCTACGGCCGCCGAGCAGCAGGCTCAGGCGGACGCCTACCGGCGATCGTCCAAAGAATTAGACACGCGCGTCGAACTGAGCGGACATTCCTCGAAAGAACTGGAAATGACGTTCGAACGCTTTCTGGCGTCGCTCTACATGACGGCCATGCTGCAACTCGGGCTCATGCGCGAGGAAGGCGGCCAACCTCGGATTGATCTGATCGGCGCGCGCCAGACCATCGATACGCTCAGCCTGCTGGCCGAGAAGACCAAAGGCAACTTGACGGCGGCCGAAGAGGGCTTCCTGCAGAATTCGCTGTACGAAGTGCGCATGGCCTACGTCGAAGTGACCAACGCCCTGGCGCGCCCTCCGAAAGCCCCGGCCCAGAGCACGGGGACTTAGTTCGCCATGAAGGCCAGTCTCACGGTGCTCGGAAGCGGCACCTCGATGGGCGTGCCCACGATTGGCTGCGCCTGCGCGGTGTGCCGTTCTTCTGACCCGCACGACCGTCGAACCCGGCCTTCCATCCTGCTCGAATTCGGCGGGAAGTTCGTGCTGATCGACACCACCCCCGACTTTCGCGAGCAGGCGATTCGGGAGGGCATTCGCCAGCTCGACGCCGTACTCTACACTCACGCCCACGCCGACCACATTCTCGGACTCGACGATCTGCGGCCACTCACCTTTGACCGGCCGGAAAAAACACCTTTGTATGCGCAGCCGGAGGCAGCGGAGCTTTTACGCCGCATGTTCCGCTATATCTTTCAGGCGGATTACAAATTCGGCGGCTTGGCGCAGGTGGAGATTCATTTGATCGATGGACCGATCGCTCTGTTCGGGGCCCAATTTGAGCCCGTGAAGGTTCTGCACGGCGATCGAGAAATCATCGGCTACCGCTTTGGACAGGCGGCCTATCTGACTGATTTCAGCGAGATTCCGGAACCATCCTTTGCGCAATTGAAAAACCTGGACATCTTGTTCCTCGATGCCCTGCGGCATAAGCCGCATCCCACGCACTCGACCGTCGAAAATTCCCTGCGCATCGTCGAACGGGTGAAGCCGAAACGGGCATTCTTTACTCATATTTGCCACGACTTGCCGCATCAGGCGACCAATGCCGCCCTGCCGCCCGCAGTGCGGCTTTCCTTTGATGGAATGAAGCTGGAGTTTGAAATCTGAAGTGGGGTCGAGGGACATGCACGTCTTCCACAAACTCGACGATCTACCCGCCGACTTTGGCCCCACGCTCATCAGCGTGGGCAACTTTGACGGAGTCCATCGCGCCCACACGCATGTGCTTCGCCAGCTCGTCGGCGGCGCGCGGGAACAGAAATCAAAGGCCATGGCGGTGGCTTTTGAGCCCCATCCCATCCGTATCCTGCGGCCCGACGTCGGACTGAAACTGCTCACCCCCACTCCTGAAAAACTTCGCCTTCTCGAACTGTCCGGGCTCGACGCAGCGCTGCTCCTTCCCTTCACTCGCGACCTTTCTCTGCTCACGCCACGCCAGTTTGCGGAACGAATCTTGAAGAAGAAGCTGCACGCCCGCGAGGTCCACGAAGGCTACAACTTCCATTTCGGTCACCAGGCAGCGGGGGACGTGGGCTTGCTCGGCGAACTGGGGCGGGAAATGGGTTTCGGGGTGAAGGTTTATCCGGAGATGAAGTTGCGAGGCGAACCGGTTTCGAGCAGCCATATCCGGAAGCTGCTCAACCAGGGTGGGGTCAGCCGGGCACGGCATCTGATGGGGCGGCCGTTCTCGATCCTGTCGACGGCAGGCCGCGGACGGGGCTATGGCTCGAAGTACACCGTGCCCACCATCAACCTGAGCCGCTACGACGAACTCATCCCCGGAGATGGCGTCTACATTACTCGCACTCGGGTCGGCGCGGAGTGCTTTGATTCCGTGACCAACGTCGGAAATCGCCCGACGTTCGGCGCCGATTCTTTCGCGGTGGAGTCGCATCTGCTGAACTTCCACGCCGTCGCATTGACGCCGGAGACCGAAGTGGAAGTTTATTTCCTCTTCCGCTTGCGCGATGAAGTCAAGTTCCCCTCGGTCGAGGCGCTGCGCGAGCAGATTGGCCGGGACGTGAAGAAGGCGCAGCGATATTTTCGACTGCTGGCGGTTCGAGACGCCTGAGCCGGCCGATGAATTTCTTGACCGGCGATCGAACATCTTACGGTCTAAGGGCCCGGGCCGCCAGCTACTCGATCGGTTCCACCACCATGGCGTCCTCTGATCCTCGGTCCGGCATTTGAACCACCACTATCGCCACCAGCACCAAAACCATCCCGAACATCTGCCGCGGGTGCACCAGTTCATGGAGAACCAGTGCGGCAATCAGCACGGAAAACATCGGTTCTAGGCAACTAACGACGACCGCACGGGTGGGATCGAGGTAACGCAGGCCGCCGATATACAAAGAAAACGGTACCAGCAGAGAAACCACCGAAAACACCAAAAGAAAGAGCCACTGCTCGCTCGAGTAGTGCTCGGAGAGGACCTTCCACGGCGGGTTGACCACGATCCAGAATAGAGAAGCGCTGCCGGTCATGTACAACAGGACCATCCAGTGATCGTAGCGCCCGAGAAGACCGTGGGCACCGACGTTATAGAAGGCGAACGAAAATGCGGTCAGCAAGGCGGCCACTAACCCCATCGGATCGAGATGTTGCCCGTTGCGGCCGAAGCCTCCAATCACGAGTGCGATGCCGGTTACGACCAAGGCTACGGCAGCCAATCGCGACAAGGTGGGTCTTTGCAGGCGGCGCACGGCCATGTAGAAAACCACCCACACCGGCGCCGTGTACTGCACCATGATGGCGATGGCGACGTTGGTCCTTTGGATAGCGAGATAGTAAAAGTAGTTGGACGCAGCCACCCCCAGAACGCCGAGCCGCAACATCCGCCCGAAATCAGGCGCCGGCAATCGCAAGCGCCGCCCGCCGCGCCGCCAAAGCAGAACCGCCAGGAAAACCAGAAAGGCAAACGTCACCCGCGTCTGGGAGAGAATCAGAGGATCGACAGGCGCGAGAGTGGGGCGCCCGGGAAGAAGCCGGCCGGTAAAGACGGCGCGGCCTAAGGTCGCAGACACGCCCCAGCAAAACGCGGCGGCAGCGATCGCGAAATAGCCGCGGGCGGAATGTTGTCGGGCGGGCAAAGGGAGCGATCGGGACCGTACGGGATTCTAGCCGCAACCCTTCCTTCCGGATACGAAGTGGCCTGTTCCCTGCGGCCTGTCATCGCGCCATCGGACCCGCCGAACGCCGACCTACCTGCGGTTATCGGTGCTTGGCTCGGGGTGGATGAGGACGCGGAACAGCTCAGGAGCCTCCTGCTTGAAGCGAGTCTCCAGTTCGGTCGAGATTTCGTGCACGCGGGAGAGCGGTAGTTCGTCCGACAAGGTGCAGTGGCAGGAAACATACAAGTGTCCGCGCACCCGCTTGATGCGCACCTCGTGCACATCGAGCACTTCCGGGAACGCCTTCGCGATGGCTTTCAGGCGCTTCTCGAGCGCGGCATCGCGTCCGATCTCGTCGCCGCGCTCGATGGTCGAGGGCTCGCTCTCGATGTGGGTCAGGATCGAAGAAACTTCCGGGACGTCCTGGCGGATTTCGGTTTCGAGTACGGTCACCCGATCGTGAGCTTCTTTCAGGCTGAGGCGTTCGTCCAGTTCGAGATGCTGTTCGACGTGCAGCTTTCCTTTCAAGTCCTGCACGCTGACGTCATGCACGTTGAAGTTGTGGCGCGTGGCCACGGCGCGCACCCGATCGAAAATGTTTTCGGTGCGCACGGCGCGGGGCACCGAATGGACCACCACGTCGGCTTCTGGCAGCACGTGATGCACGGCGTCGGCCACGGCGTCGGCGACCTGCTCGGAGTGCTGGAATGTAAGATTGCGGGCCATGCCGACCGAAAGATCCGCGAAGTATTTGTTGCCGGCGCGGCGGATCCGAACCCGGTCCACCTCCAGCAGGCCATCCACTTTGGAGACCTCGGCCACAATCTGGCTGCGTACTTCTCGGGGGGCGGCATCGAGCAGCGCGTCAATGGTTTTGCGCGCCAGGCGGCTGCTCACGTAGACCACGACCCCGGCCACGATCAACGCGGCCACGGGATCGGCATCGCGCAGCCAGGCGATGCCATAGTTGCGGCCGGCGATCACCAACAACAGGCCGAGGACGACCACACCGCTCGACCAGATATCGGTAGAAAAGTGCAGGGCATCGGCTTCGAGCGCCTGACTGTCGTATTTGGCGGCAATCCGGCCAAGCGCACGCGAACGCCAGAAATCAACGGCCATCGAAACGAACATCACGGCAAAGGCGGCGATGCCGGGTTCGATGTTTACGTGACGAAAGAACAGGCGCTCGGCCGCTTCATAGACGATCCAAATGCAAGTCAGCAGCAGAAGACCGGTTTCGATAAATGCGGAGAAATTTTCGACCTTGCCATGGCCG
Source organism: uncultured Acidobacteriaceae bacterium (assembly GCA_963770245.1). GTDB lineage: Bacteria > Acidobacteriota > Terriglobia > Terriglobales > Acidobacteriaceae > PALSA-270. Next base: position 84,449 of record CAVYOX010000006.1, read on the forward strand.
TATTGATGTTCCGCGTCGGCCGGTTTGTCAGAGACTCGAATGGAAAGCAGAGTGATGATGGCAGCGATCAGATCTAGGATCGAATGGGCCGCCTCCGACAGGATGCCCAAACTGCCGGTCGAGACCCCCACCACGATCTTCAGCGTGGTCACGGCGATCGCCGCCACGACCGAGTTTCCGGCCACGGCCCGCTTTTCCGTGCGCATGGATTGAGGACTGTAGATGGACGGCCCTCCCGGCCCACTGGCATTATCGCTGGAGCGCGAGTTTCCCGCCAACTCGGTAGCTCTTCTAGGGAGGGGGCCCGCTCGGCCTGCGTCATTTCCGGGCTGTGGGTTCCGAGGCTGGTTCTCCACCCCTACGGTTGAGCGGGCAGCGCTCGCCTGTGTGCTAGGATTTTGCCTGCGTATGTCCTTCGTTCCCGGAGGAACGTTGCTTATTTCCCTTGGTGGGTTGGCATGGCGGCTGGCCCATGAGTAGCCCGAAACCGGCCATCCTGGTCACGGGCATCAGTGGCAACCTCGGGCTTCGTGTTCTGCCCCTGTTGGCCGACTATGAGGTCATCGGGGTAGACCTCGATCCGCCCCACAGCGGCCTGCCCTTGCGCTTTGTGCGCATGGACCTCGGGGAAGAAGAATCCTGCCGTGACTTGATGCTTCTGCTGCGCGACTCGCGGGTAGCGGCCATCCTTCATCTGGCGTTTGTGCTCGACCCGGTGCGCAACGGGATCCTCGACACGGATCGCATGTGGCGCATCAATGTGGCGGGAATGGCGCGCATCATGGAAGCCATCGGAGAAACCAACCGCTATGAGACGATCGTGCAAAAGTTTATCGTTGCCAGCAGCGTCGCCGCCTACGGTCCGGACATTCCCGGGGCGGCCGGAGAAGACTATCCCCTGGGCGCCCACACCCTGCCTTATGCCATCCACAAAAAGGAATCGGAAAAGGTAATTCAGCAGCGGGCACCGGGACTCAGGGGCTGCAGCGCCTATGTGCTGCGGCCGCACATTTTCGCCGGTGCGACGGTCGAGAATTACATGGTGGGCGCCTTTCGCGGCACTCCCAATGGGCGGTCGGAGCGGGCCGAGCGCCTGCGCAGCCGGGGCCGGCGCCTTCCCTGCCTACTGCCCATGGGCAAGCGGTACCTCGAGCATCGCATGCAGTTCGTTCACGTGGATGACGTGGCCCGACTGTTGGTCTACATCGCCAGAAGAACGGAACCGGAGACCCAGCGTCTGACCGTGCTGAATGTTGCCGGACGAGGCGAGCCTCTTACCATTGCGCGCTGTGTTGACATCGCGCAGGCCCGGTGTATTCGCATGCCCGGGGAGGGATCGTTGCGGCTGGCGCTCGAACTGCTATGGGGACTCGGGATTTCGGCCATTCCACCCGACGCCCTTCCCTATCTGACGGGCCAGTACCTCATGAACACCGAGCGCCTGCGCGAATTCCTGGGGGCTGATTACGAAAAGGTGATTCGCTTCACCGTAGAGGAGGCGTTTGAGGATACCTTCGCTTCCCGTGCGGCGACCGCGTAAGTGAGCGCCTGCCACATCCTTCCCCCTACTTGGTCCCCCGATACAGTCCGGCGATGCCAAAGGTGTAGGGCTTCCAGGAAGCTTCTTGGAAACCCGCCCGGCGCATGCGATCGAGCATTTCCGAGGGGTCTGGAAAGCGCTCAACGGATGCCGGCAGATATCGATAGGGGCCGCGCACTCCCGACAGCAGGGTTCCGACGGCGGGCAGTACGCGCTTGAAATAAATGCGGTAGAGTTGGCCCATTAAACCCCGGGGTTCGCCGAAGTCCAGAATTCCGCATTCTCCACCGGGGCGCAGCACGCGGAGAATTTCCTCGAGGCCGGCGTCGTAGTCGGCCAGATTACGGAAGCCGAAAGCGGTCGAAACCAGATCGAAGCTGGCATCGGGGAAAGGCAGGTGGAGAGCGTCCGCCTCGACCCAGCGCAGCCCAGTCTTGGCCGACTTCTCCGTGGCCCGCTGCAGCATGGCGTGGGAAAAGTCGGCGCCGAGGATCCGGGGAGACGCCTTCCCGGCTCGGCGATTGAGAGCCAACGCCATGTCGCCAGTGCCACAGCAGAGATCGAGAACACGGGCTTCCGGACGATTCAGGGCTTCGGCAAAGGCGTGCGCCGCTCGGCGCCACCACAGCCGGTCGATATTGAACGACAGCAAATGATTGAGCAGGTCATAGCGCGGTGCGATCGAAGTAAACATCTCGCGCACCGCGCGCGCGGCCGTCACGGGGTCGCTGGCCCCGGGAGGAGAGGCGCCGAGGACCACGGTCTTGGGATTGTTCAAAGCTAGCCTCTCTTTTTCGCCATGCCATCGCTGACGCCCGGCCGACGCCAGTATCTCGACCTCGGAACTATTGGGGACGCAACTTGCCTAGCGCCTTCGCTTCGATGCGGCGGATGCGCTCGCGGATCTGGGTGAACGATGGGGCCGCTTCCTTCCCGCTGGTCTCCGCCGTGCGTACCAGCCAGGGCCGCCGTGATAGTTGCCGCAATTCATCGACCGCCGCCACCACCACGCTCGCCGGTACATCATTCACAATCTCGACTCGGCCGATTTCCCGGGGCAGTACAAAATGGACCACTCCCTCGCGCGTTTTCTTGTCCGACCGCAGCAAATCGATCACCCGCTGGCTGCGTGTCGTTACCGCCGGCAAGGGACCGAGAGACCGCACCGCATCGGCAATCCGGCGGGCGCTCACGCCGTCGATGCGTTCGGTCGCAAACGCGATCTGGGTGGCGGCAATCATGCCCCACGCCACCGCTTCGCCGTGGAGAAAGCCACGGTACCGGGTGGCAGATTCAAGGGCGTGGCCGATGGTATGGCCAAGGTTCAGCACCCGGCGGAGTCCGCCTTCCCGCTCGTCCGCCGAGACCACTTGCGCCTTCAGCTTGACCGATTCCGCAATCACCCATTCGAGCTGCTTCTGGTCCCGTCGCAATGTCCTGATGGAGGTTTTTTCCAGCACGCGAAATAGCTCCGGCAAGCCGATCACACCCGCCTTGAGCGATTCATAGAGGCCGGCGCGAAATTCGCGCTCGGGCAAGGTGGCCAGCACCGCGGGGTCGATCAACACGGCTCGAGGCTGATAAAACGTGCCCACGAGATTCTTCCCAATGCCGAGGTTGACGCCGGTCTTGCCCCCGACCGAAGCATCGACCTGCGCCTGCACCGTGGTCGGGATCTGCACCAACTCGACGCCGCGCATGTAGACCGAGGCCAGCATGCCGCCTACGTCGCCAACCACGCCGCCGCCAAAAGCCAAAACGACGGCATCCCGCTCCGCCCCCAGCCGGGTCATTTTCTCCGCCAGTTCTTCGACCGTCGCCAGTCGCTTGTAGCGTTCGCCATCGCGCATCTCGACAAATTCCGGCGTGAAGCCGGCGGCTGCGAGCGACCGCGCCAAGGGCTTCCCCCAACGCCGTCGCACCGGAGAGACGGTGACCACGAACAGGCGTTTCCGATCCCCGAGCAGCTCCCGCAAGTGCTTCCCGACGCGGTCGAGCAGGCCGCTTTCGATCACCACTTGGTAGGGGCGCGGCAGAACATTGACTTTCACCTGAGTCATGGCTCCTCATCATAGCGTAACCAGATAGTGTAACCAGACAAGCGCCCCGGTCTGGCGACGAGCGCGTGATACCATTTTTCCGCCATGGAGCGCGCACCCTCGGAAACCGATTTCTTGGTGATCGGCGCCGGAGTCGCCGGGCTGCGTGCTGCCATCGAACTGGCGGCGGCCGGCCGCGTCGTGGTCCTGGCCAAACGGGAGGTCACCGACTCGAACACGCAATGGGCACAAGGCGGCATCGCCGCCGCGCTCAGCGATGAAGACGAAATCAGCCTCCATCTGCAGGACACCCTCAGCGCCGGCGATGGCCTGTGCAACCCGGAGGCGGCGAAAGTGCTGGTCGAAGACGCCCCGGGGCGCATCGAAGAACTCATCCAGTGGGGTACCGCATTCGACCGGGAAGGCACCAAGCTTACCTTCGGCCGCGAAGGCGCCCACAGCCGCAACCGCATTCTGCACGCCCACGGTGACTCCACCGGACGCGAAATTCTGCGCGCCCTCTACGCCAAAGCGAAGACCCTCAAAAATATTTCCGTATGCGAGTTTGAATTTTCAAGCGCGCTGCGTTTAGAAGGCGGGTCGGTCCGCGGAGTTCACCTGGCTGGCCAGGTTGGGAGCCCGGAGGAAGCCCGCCAGGTGCATGCCTCGGCGGTGCTTTTGGCCACCGGAGGCGTCGGGCAGCTCTACCGCAATACCACGAATCCCGGAGTAGCGACGGCCGACGGCGTGGCCATGGCGTTCCGCGCGGGCGCGGAAATCAGTGACATGGAATTCATCCAGTTTCATCCCACGGCGCTGTATTTGAAGAAAACTCCGCGATTCTTGCTGTCGGAAGCTTTGCGCGGCGAAGGCGCCTATCTGCGCAATGATCAGATGTTGCGTTTCATGCCCAAGTACCATCCCCTCGGCGAATTGGCGCCGCGCGATGTGGTGGCCCGGGCCATTGTTCACGAACTGAGTGTCAGCCCGGCCAAGGAGCCGGTTGTCTATCTCGATCTGACACACCTGAACGCGGCCCACCTGCAGGCGCGATTCCCGCGCATTCACACCACCTGCCTGCGATACAACATCGATATCACGACCGACATGATCCCGATCCGTCCCGCCGCGCACTACGCGATGGGAGGAGTGCGCACCGACCTCGATGGCCACACCACCTTGCCCGGCTTATACGCAGCCGGCGAAGTGGCTGCGACCGGCGTGCACGGCGCCAACCGCCTGGCCAGCAATTCCCTGCTGGAGGGCCTGGTCTTCGGTGCCAGGGCCGGGACGGCCATGCGGGCGGAAATGCGCGAGGCGAAAACCCCGAAGAAAGAAGATCGGCTTCGCCCGGCCGCTTCGCACCCGGGCGTCGATGCCCCGACCGAGGAAGTGATTGGTGAGATTCAGGATTTGATGTGGCAGAACGCTGGCATCGTTCGCGAGCGAACGGGTCTCGTGCGCGCCATCGAGCGGCTGCAGCAGATTCGTCCGCGAGTCGCCCATCCCCAGGCCAGGCGTGCGTGGGAGGCACAGAATCTGTGCGAGGCCGGACTGCTCGTGACGCGTTCCGCTTTGGCGCGCGAAGAAAGCCGGGGCGCGCACTACCGCGCGGACTTTCCGGCTCACAACGATCTCAAGTTTCTGCGGCACTCTCGGCTTCAGGGGGAAATGATTCGGTTCGAGTAGGACTAGCCGGAGGGCCGGCTCTGAGGTCGGCGGCAAGGGCCACACTCCGGCGGCTACTTCTTTCCCCGTCGGGCGGAAGCTGCGATCGATAGGAGCAGGATCCCACCCACGGTGGCCAGCGCCCAGGCGGTTGGAATCTGATAGTAGCGCGACACCAGCATCTTGGTGCCGACAAAGATCAGCACCAGTGCCAGCCCGTAGTGCAGGTATTCAAACATCGCCATTATCCCGGCCAAGGCGAAATACAGCGAGCGCAAGCCGAGGATGGCGAAAACGTTCGAGGTATAGACAATAAACGCGTTCAGCGTGATCGCCAGCACCGCAGGGATCGAATCCGCCGTGAATAACACATCGGTGGTCTCAACCACCAGGAGCACGACCAGCAACGGCGTAGCATAGAGCGCCGGGCGGCGCACGAAGAATTTCCCCGCTTCATAGTCTTCGGTGACCGGGATGAAACGGCGGAGCAGGCGCAGCGCTGGATTCTTGTCCGGCCGAATCTTAGTGTCCTTTTGGCCGAACAGTTTGATGCCGCTGTAGACCAGCAGCGCGCCGAAGGCGTAGATGATCCAGTGGAACCGGCGAATCAGCCCTACCCCGGCTACAATGAAAACCCCGCGCATAACCAGCGCCCCCAGGATCCCCAACAGCAGAACCTTGTGCTGATACTCGGCAGGCACGCGGAAGTAGCGGAAAATCAGAAGGAAAATGAAAAGATTGTCCACGCTGAGCGACAGTTCAAGAACGTAACCGGTGACGAACTCGAGAGTCGCGGTGTGCCCCAGCCAGAAGTAGACGACCGCTGCGAAAGCAGCCGCGAGCGCGATCCACAGGGCGCTCCACCCGAGCGCTTCGCGCGATTTCACCACGTGGGCGGAGCGATGCAAGAACCCAAGGTCAAGGGCCAGCATGACCAGCACGAAAACATTGAAGAGGATCCAGAATCGCAGATCGTTCAAGCGAAAATCCTAAGGCCGCTTTTCCGTATTACGGAGAAGTTCTCGAGCGACACGGGTTCATCGGGCCTAGCTTGGATGTCGCCTCTTCACTTGGCGTCTAGCATCCGCACGGTTTCGAGGATTACGCTGCCCACGATCTCCAGGCTCTGGGGGCTGAGCTTGTCAACCGTATCCTGGGGAGTGTGCCAAAAGATGTTGTTGTATCCATAATCAAAGTCGATCAGATCTGCACAAGGTACACCGCGCTGCATGAAGGGCGCGTGATCGTCCCCCACGGCATTCTGACGGGCAAAAAAATGCGATTGATATCCCAGCCGCGTCGCCGCCTGATACACCAGATCTTCCAACCACGGCGTGGAGTAGGCATCGCGATCAATGTTCAGGTCGGCATCGCCGATCATATCCGCCAGCAAGAACGCCTTGATCTGCTTCAGCGTTCCATCGTTCTGCCAAAGCTCCGCCAGGTGACGCGCGCCGTAAACGCTGTCGCTGTCGGTCCACCCTTTGAGCGCCTCTTCCCCGTCGGTCCACAGCAGCCAGACACTGTAGCCGTCCCGCTTTTTCCCGCGCCATTGATTGGCCAGTTCGAGCAGCAGGGCAGTCGAAGAGCCGCCGTCATTCGCGCCGACATAGCCGGAGTTGCGCAGCGGATAGTTGGTATCGTAGTGGCCGGCGATGACGATGATGCCGTCCTTCGTACCGGGAAACTTGGCCATGATGTTGCGCACGGGAAACTTGCCTTCCGGAGTGTCGGCGGTGAAAAGGTCGTCGACCACCAGATCGCCCTTCAGGTGAGCGTAGATATACTCCTCGAGCTTCCGGTGGTTCGCGCTTCCGACCGGACGGGGTCCGAAGGCCACGATTTGCCGCGTGTACTGCATAGCGCGGGCGGAGTCAATCGATGGTGGGGGGCCGGCGTCGGCGGGCAGTGAAGAAAAATCCGGCGCCTTGGGGGCCCGAGCGGAAGAGGCCGCCGCGGCGGGAGCGTCGGCCGACTTCGACCCGGCGCAGGCGATCAGGCTCAGGCATACCAGCAGGCTGAAGGTGATCGGCAGCCGAGGCACTCGAAACCCGCCCCCTGGTTTCATGATTGCTTTCGCGCCTGCCGCGCGCGACGTTGCGTGGGGTGTACGAGCCAGGCAATCCCGATGCTCACCGCATAGAGCGCAATCATCGGTGCCGCGAAAATACACATATTCAGAATGTCGGAGGTGGGGGTCACAATGGCGGCAATGATAAAGATGACGAGAATGGAGTAGCGAAAATTTCGCCACATCCAGCCTGCATTCACGATTCCCATCAGGGCCAGGAAAAATACGAGGATCGGTAGCTCGAACACCAGGCCCATCCCGATGATGATGGTGAGGAATAGATCGGTATACTCGCTCACCGTGATCATGGGCTGAAATTGCTTGCCGAAATCAATCAGGAAATCGAGCGCCCTGGGGTAGGCGATCTTGTAACCGAAAAGACCGCCCGCCAAGAACAGAAACACGGTCGAGAACATGAAGGGGAAAACGTAGCGCTTCTCGTGGCGATAGAGGCCGGGCGAGATGAACATCCACACTTGGTAGAGGACAAACGGCGAGGCCACGAACAACCCCGCGAGCAGGGTGATCTTCACGTAGAGATTGAAGGGCTCGGTGGGATTGAGATAGACCAACTTCTCCGCCATCCCGTTTTTGTGCAGGGCCTCCATGATGGGGCGCTGCATAAACGTGTAGATCCGCTCGTGATAGGTCCAGCAGACCACGAACCCAGTACCCACCGATACGATGGAGTAGATGAGACGGCGCCGGAGTTCCTCGAGGTGCTCGAGGAAACCCATGGCACGCATCTCCTCCTGCGGCTGCTCGTCGTCCTTTTGTTCAGGAGACATTTCGGCGATGCTATCAGGCATCGGGAGCCTTGGGTTCGAAAGTCGCCTCGAGAGTCGGGATGGCTTCGGCCTGCCTGGGAAGCGCACCGACCGCCGGTTGGGCCGGAGGCAGAATGGTCTGGCGTGGCTTCTCCACTTCCAGTTGATTGATCTCAGCTTCGATCTGCGCTTTGAATTCGTTCGAGGCGCGCTTGAACTCATTGAGCGCTCGCCCGATCTGCCGACCAATCTCCGGTAGCTTCTTGGGCCCAAAGATGATCAAGGCCAGCAGGAAGATGAAGATCATGTCGGGAAAGCTGTTCATGCAGTCATAATACTGCTGAGAGTGGACTGGCAGCAATCAGCCGACAAACCGGCGCGGACCGTGGGGCCTCGCGCTCCGGTGCTGTGGTGCTTGACAATTCGGTTACCTCAGCAAGTTCCCGTCGCGTTTGGCGGTTGACACCAGCGACCCCAGAAAATAAGATTCAGCAAAATTTGAAGCCGGTTCTTGCTTGGGCAGTGAATCAGCGGGCCGGTGCGGATTCGGGTCGAGGCGTTCAAGGAGCTTAACCATGCGAAAGACTCTGTGGCTCATAGCATTCGTGGGGCTGATCCTTCCATTGGGGGTGCGCGCGCAGGCCCCGGCCACTCCGGCGGCGGCCGCAGTGCCGGCCGCCCCCGCTCCCGCCACCGGACGCAAGAAGCGGGTGGCGGTTTTCGATTTCGACTACGCCACGGTGCACGCCGGAGTTGCAGGAATCTTCGGCCAGGATGTCGACATCGGGAAAGGCATCTGTGACCTATTGGTCACCGACTTGGTCAAGGATGGCACTTACTCGGTGATTGAGCGCAAGGCGCTCGACAAGATCATGGCCGAGCAAAATTTTTCCAACAGCGACCGCGCCAATCCCACTTCCGCCGCGAAACTCGGGAAGTTGCTGGGAGTGGATGCGATTATCGTGGGCAGCATCACGGAGTTTGGCAACGAGACCAAGAACACCGGCGCCGGGGGCGGGGGCGGAGGATTTGGCGGGTTCGGCTTGGGCGGCTTTAAGCATAGCAGCAGCAAAGCGAACGTAGCCATCACAGCCCGGCTGGTGGATGTGGATACGGCGGAAATTCTCGGGGTCGCCGAAGGCAAGGGTCAATCGTCGCGCTCGAGCACCTCGATGCTCGGCGGGGGAGGCCACTGGGGCGGGTTTGGCGCCGGTGGAGTGAATTTCGGGAGCAGCGACTTCCAGAACACGATCATCGGCGAGGCGGTCAAGTTGGCGACCGATCAACTGACGACCGAAGTCATCGCCGACAACACCAAGCTGACTACCCGCACGGTCGTGGTTGAAGGCCTGGTGGCGGCAGTCGACAGCGGGCAGATTGTACTGAATGTCGGCACCAAGGACGGAGTAAAAGTGGGGGACGAACTCAATGTCCTACGGGTGACTCATGAGATCAAGGATCCCGCGACCGGCAAAGTCATCCGTAAGATGACTTCTCCCGTCGGCGTGGTCAAAGTCACCGACGTGGATGATCAGTCCGCGGTTTGCACCGCGGTCTCCGGCGCCGCCTTCAAAGTTGGGGACATGGTGAAGACGGTTACGCAATAGCGAAGTTGTAGGGCGCGACGAACCGGACTTGGGAGTGAAACTGGTTGGGCACCCGTGGTTTCCGGGTGCCCAAACCAGTCCCGATTCGGTCCCGGAATTCAGTTCCCAATCTCCTGCCAACCTAGTCCCTGCTTCCGCGGGTTTTTGCATCTAACTCGAGAAAGAAGCGGCCGCTGGTGACTCCTCGGACCAATTTGCGGGGTTACTTAGGGGTGCCTAGCCGGCGGTCGGGGCCCGATGAGGGCGTGCTATACTTTCAGCAATAACGGTCGCGGCACGTCGTCGATACCCGTTGTCGAAGGACATTTCAGATGGCCAGCAGTTCTCGTCGCAGCTTCATTGTAATCATCCTGTTTCTTGCAACTTGCGGATTTCTGGGCATGCTGTTCGCGCAGAAAAACCCGTCCGTTGCGCCCAGTTCCGACTACGACGTTCGTGACAGCCTGAAGGAATTTACCGAAGTCTACAGCATTGTCGAGGCGAACTACGCCGAACCGCTCGACGCCGATAAGGCCATCTACGACGGCGCCATTCCCGGCATGCTGCATGTGCTCGATCCGCACTCCAATTTTTTTGATCCGAAAGCCTATTCGCTGCTGAAGGAAGATCAGCGCGGCAAGTATTACGGCGTGGGCATGCAAGTCGGGCCGCGTAACGTGAACAACCGGACCGTGGTCATTGTGATTGCGCCCTTCGTGGGCACACCGGCCTATCGGGCAGGCATTCAGCCCGGCGACATTATCGCGGCAGTGGATGGCAAAGCCACCGATCATATGAGCACGTCCGACGTGGCGGACTTGCTGAAAGGCCCGAAAGGCACGACCGTCCACATCACCATCTTGCGCGAGGGCGCGGAAAAGCCGCTCGAGTTCAGCGTGGTGCGGGATGAGATTCCACGCTACAGCGTTGACCTGCACTTCGTCATTCAGCCGGGTATCGGCTACATGCACATCAGCGGGTTCAATGAGACCACGGAAACCGAAGTGCAGAGCGCGCTCGACGAGATGGGCGATCTCAAGGGTTTGATCCTTGACCTGCGGCAGAATCCCGGCGGACTGCTCAGCGAGGGCGTCGGCGTGGCTGACAAGTTCCTGCACAAGGGTCAGCTGATCGTTTCCCATCACGGCCGCGCCTCTTCGGAAAAGCGCTATACCGCCACCCATGGCAATGCGGGCAAAGATTATCCCTTGGTTGTGCTGGTAAACCGCGGAACGGCATCAGCGGCTGAGATCGTGGCCGGCGCCATTCAGGACCATGACCGCGGCCTGATCGTCGGCGAAACCACCTTCGGCAAGGGTTTAGTGCAAACCGTATACCCGCTCTCGGAAAACACCGGCTTGGCTCTCACCACCGCCAAGTACTACACCCCGAGTGGACGGCTGATTCAGCGCGATTATTCGAACGTCTCGCTCTACGACTACTACTTCGAGCGGGACAAAGAGTCCAGCACGACCGGCCGAGAGGTCAAGCTTACCGACGGTGGCCGCACGGTTTACGGCGGCGGCGGAATCACGCCCGACGTCAAGCTTCCGGCGGTGAAGAGCAATCATTTCGAGGACGAACTGCTGCAGCATTACGCGTTTTTCAATTTCGCCAAACACTACATGGTGAGCCACCATCCGGATGAGAAGAAATTTCAGGTGGATGACGCGCTGCTCCAGGAGTTCCGTAAGTTCTTGGACTCGGAGAGTGTGCAATACACTGAGACCGAACTGCAACAGAACCTCGACTGGACGAAATCGAACATCAAGAGTGAGATCTTCATTGATGCTTTTGGCCAGGATGAAGGCCTGAAAGTGCGGGCGGAAGCCGACCCAGAAGTCGTCAAAGCTCTCGAGTTGCTGCCCCAGGCCAAGCAACTGGCAGATAGCGCGCGCCGGGTTGTGGCCGAGCGCACGGGCACTAACTCGTTGAATCAGTAGCTGGTTTGCCCCTTCCGGAAGGTTTGGGTCTGGCCGGCATTTTGCTGGCTGGCTTGGGCCCTTCCCCTGTTTTCTTGCTTCTTTCCTAGGCTTCGTCGGTGGGTTGGCTGCCGGCGCTGATTTCATTGACTTGCCCCCGGGACTATGTGAGAATTCGCCCAGAATCCGCTCTCGGGGCTGGGTTTGACGGGGTCCCGCGACCCAATGTGGAGCTTTCGGATGGCGAAGCCACTTTCCCACGGTAGGCTAAGTTTGCTCTTTGGACCCGCCGGTTCCGGGACATTGCACCCGCATGGTAGATAAGGGAGTCTGGATGCTGGCTACCTTGGTTGCCATTCCCGCAGGCGGGATGGACTGGCGTACGCGCCGTATTCCTAATTGGTTGACCGTGCCGGCCTTGTTCGCGGGAGTGGTCGCCAATTCCGTGGCTGGGGGCTGGGCGGGCGCGAAGAGTTCATTGCTCGGGGCCGGGCTGGGTTTAGCGGTTCTGCTGCCCTTCGTGTTGCTGCGCAGCCTGGGTGCAGGCGACTGGAAACTGGTGGGTGCGTTGGGCGCCTTTCTCGGTTTCGAGCGCCTGATCGTGGTGCTGTTCGCAGCCGTACTCGTTGCCGGAGTGATGGCGGTGATCTTGGTGGTGTGGAAGCGTCGGGTGCGGCAGACGGTCGGCAACTTGTGGCATCTGTTAGCAGCATTCTTTACATTTCACCTGCCCGCTTCCGAGCTTTCGCTCGACAACCCGCAGGCGTTGAAAGTGCCGTTTGGTGTGGCGGTGGCGATTGCGGTAGTTCTTTACACTGTCAGGCAGGCATGGTGGGGGGTATCCTGAGAAGGTGCGCGCGGCCATTTTACGCGGCGCGTTCGAGGAACCCGCAAACGGGGGAGCAATATGGCAGAGCAGACAATCAGACCGTGGAAAGGGATTCTCACCGACACCGGCGGGCAGGAAATTGCCGAGGCGGCAGTGGTATTGCCGATCGTGTTCTTGCTCCTGATCGGGATCATGACGTTTGCCCGCGCCTACAACATCTACACCACCATTACCTATGCCGCGCAGGAGGGAGCACGCCTCGCCGCCCAATCGAGCAGCGCCAGCGCAGGCAATACACCGTCGACAGCACTCGATGTTGCCAACCGAGTGGCCGCGGTCTTGCAAGCCTCCAGCATTGATCCCGGCCAAATCCAGACCTTCCCAGGCACAGCAGCGCTGACTGCCTGCGGCGGCGGCGCGCCCGTCTGCGACAGCTCTAATAACAACGTAACCGTCTGCACCAACGTGGAAATCAATGCCACGACCAGACGGAGACGACGGGGCGGCGGCGGGGGCGGGACAACGGTCACGGGGCCGACGGCTTGCGGCGCCACGGTCAGCTTCCAGTACCCGTATAAGTTTCTGTTGCCGTTCGTTTCGGTGAACGGCAAGACGATTAATATGATTGCGGACGTAGAGGTCCCAGAGGAGAACTGATGCGCGGTCCTAGCAGCGATCGCCCGGCGGGTGCCCGTCCCCGGCAACTTCCGCCTCTCGGCAACGAAGCCGGCGTGCAACTGGTCGAATTGGCGATCCTGCTTCCCCTGCTCATGGTCCTGGTCGTCGGAGTTTTCGATTTCGGCGCGGCTTTCAATCTCAAGCAACAGCTGACCGATGCCGCCCGCTCGGCCGCGGGCTTCGGTTCCATCCAGCCGACTAATGACCTGGCCAACGGCGGAATTCCAAATTCGGTCGTTTCCATTCGAAACCTGGTGGATGACCATCTGGTGGCGGCGGGAATCAACGACTGCAATCTGCTGCGGACAGGCGGCGCTCAATCGGGGACCTTGGTCTGGACGTTTTCCGCCGCCGGGAATGGCTGCCCCGGAACCCTTACTCTGACGGTTGATCGGAGTTACGCGTATCCGGCGTCGATTGGGGTGAACGTGATTTCCACCCACGTGCAAATCAGCTATCCCTATCAGTGGCAGTTCGGCAACGTCATCGGGCTGCTGGCCCCGGGCGCGACTTATGCGAATGGAGTCACTCAGATTCCGGTGGACGCAATCGTGCCGAACGCGGATTGAGAGACCGGATCATGCGTACGAAACCTGTTCCGCTCAAGCATCGCAAGCAACGCGGCCAGACCCTGGTGCTGGTTGCGCTCTGCCTAGTGGTTCTGATCTCGATGGCGGCCCTGGCCATCGATCTGACCACGCTCTATGTGGCTCGCGGCGAAATGCAACGAGCTGCCGACGCCGCGGCTTTGGCTGGAGCTCAGGCCTTCGTGTCATCCGGAACGACGACTGATCCCGGCAATGGTAATTTGAAGATACTCGCGACCATTCTTGCCACCAGCTACGTCAATGGCGTGACCGCGAGGAATTTGGTGGGTGGAGTGTCCCCGGTCCCGACCACAAGCTTTGACTTCACCACGCATCCCGGAAATCCGCAAATCACGGTCACCATGCAACGGACTGACGTTCCGACTTTTTTTGCCCGCATTTTCGGGCAGAGGCTAGCGACGGTGAGCGCGACGGCCATTGCGGAAGCTTACAATTCGTCGAACACAACGGGCGCTTCTGGCAGCATGCCGCCGGTGGCGCCAACCTGCACCAAGCCTTGGTTGGTTGCCAATCTCGACCCCGATCACGGGGGCGCGATCCCGCATCCTTTGTGAACAACGATGGCTCGCTCGAGAACCCGGGAGTTTGGGCGACCGGGCGGCATCATTGCAGAGTCGATTACCTTGCCCGACATTTGGCCATCCCGGCTCACTGGCCCCACTCCCCACTCCCGGTTACCTGCCGGCGAACCTGCCCAACGCGCCGGGTGGTACCTGCCCATCCTGTTCGGGGGAGGGTGGCAATTTTGCGGAAAGTGTGGCTTGCTGCGACACCGCGAACGCCGCTCAGTATAGCTGCGGGGCGAACCCCCTCGACCCTCACCGTTGACACCAACAGCGATACGTGCGGGCTCGCTGGCGGGAGCGGCGTGCCTGCTGACGGGTGCCGGCGGCTCGGGCCCGACCCACGGGGGAAATGACATTCTCGACCCCATCAACTTCCAGACCAGCGGTGGGGTCGATCCCATGCAAATTCAATCGGGAACCGCGCCTCACTCGGGAGAGGTTGTCACCACGAGTGGGCAGATCGTGACTTTGCCGATCATCGACAAAAATGTCGGCGGCCCAACCGTGAATGTTGTCGGATTCATGCAGGCCTTTGTTCAGAGTACGAGTGATACGGGCCTGCATCCCGGAGCCATTACGATGTACGTGCTCAACATTTCCGGCTGCGGGACCAACATCAACGCCGGGGCCGCACCAGTTTCTGGCGGCGGGGTCTCTCCCGTTCCGGTGCGTCTGATTCACCCATAGCTATAGCCAGGACACGAGCGTCTGGTTACTGCGGCGGTGGGGTCGCTGCCTCGGGCGGAGGCGGGGGCTCGGGCGCAGGTTCGGGCGCGACCGGTGGAGGCTCGGGCTGCGGTTCGGGTCCGGGGTCGGCGACCGCCGGCGGATTGTTGTTTACCGGCGTCTCCATTCCTTCCGGTCCCCGGGGAGTGAGAATGATGTTGGTCACCTGGGCCAAGTCCTGACCGGACCCAACCAAAATGAAGTTGTAGGCCGAGCCATTGAGCAACGCGCTCAGGGCTTCCCGCGGCGGCGCCGGCCCCACATCGGCAATTACGGTCTCCTGAGCCATCCCGGGCGGGATGGTAATGCGGGCCCCAGTTGACTGCTGCACCTCGTGGAGAACCTCAGTCAGGGTGGCCTTGTTGGCCCAGATTCTCAGTTTTCCGTCGCGGAAAACAACTTCCACGCGAGGCGGCGGTTTCGCAGCCTGGACTTGCGGCGCGACGTTCGCGGCCACCGGGCCCGACACGAGAGGCGCGGCGGTGTGGTTGTCCTTCGCCATGATTTTGACGATCACCGCCCTGCCGGAGGGAAACACCTGATAGAGTTGCGGCGATTTCAAGTCCACCACCACTCGCGTCACCGGCGGGTTCGACTTGTAGAGGCCGATGCGAATTCCCTTCACCTCGCCCATGCTGACAATCAAGGGATGCAAACTGGGCCCCGGAATTGAATACGGCAAGTCGACGATGAGGCGATCGGGACTCGAAACGACCAGGGTCTGAGGCTTGACCGGCTGGGTGGAATCAATCTCCAGTTCGAAATTACTGCCACGACTCAGCACGTCCACACGGCGAATGGTGCCCACCGACGCCTCCGCCGCCTGCGCCGGCCTAGGCAAAACGAGGACTGGCCACAAGCATCCCGCCATCAACAGCGTTTTTCCTAGCAGACTTTGCATGGCTGCACCTTGATTTTAGCAGCGTTGCCCGAAATACGATCACCCGATAGGTCGGGGGCACTAACCATGCCGATAGTCTCCCCAAGGGCGAGGATGAGAGGCTTCTAATCGCCACTCGAAGCCATATCTTGCATTACCTCCGTCTCATCTTCATTTCTCCGGGGCATGACTAAAGCTCCGGTCACGGCGGGCGATAATCTAGGTATGGCGGGAGCGCCAGTCAGACGGAGGGAGTCAGTCTTGAAAGTTCTGATCGCTGAAGATGATCCGTTCTTCCGGCGGCTTCTGCAAAAATTGCTGGCCTCGGAGTGTGAAGTCAGCACGGCGGAGGATGGCGACGCGGCGTGGACTCAGCTGCAACGCAGTGATGGCCCAGTTCTGGCCATTCTCGACTGGGTGATGCCTGGCATGTCGGGTCCACAATTGTGCCGCGAAGTGCGGGCCAACCCCACGACCGCCGGTGTCTATCTGATTCTGCTCACGGCAAGAAACAGCGCCGCCGATATTCTCGCCGGCATGCGCGCCGGAGCGGACGACTTCGTCACCAAACCTTTCGAGCCTGAGGAATTGCGCGTACGGGTCAGGCTCGGCCGCAAGGTCCTCGAACTCCGGCAGTCGATCACGGCCCACGAGATTATGCTCGCTGACGCAGTAGCTCGCGAACGGGTGCTGCAGGCTCGGCTCGCGGCGCTCGAACAGACCATCCGAGCAAAATCGATCCCCAAGGGCGCCACCGCTTAGATTCTCCGAGGTCCAGCCTTCCCGCGGCATCGCCAGATTCCCGTGCAACGACCCATTTGCAGCCGCCTTCCGTCATCACCGGTAAAGTTTTGTAAAGATTTGCTGGTCAAGCTTTCCCGCTTCACCTCACGATACAATATTCCGAAGCCTGAGCTCTGATTCTAACGTCAAAATGCTTAACAATATGCCAACGATTCCAGTCTTATTCTCGTGCTCCTTTGCTGAGAACTTGCCCGCAGAGAGCAAACCTGCGGCGCAACCGGCAGCCTCCCCGCAACCCGGTTCCTCCTCCTCATTCTCATCCTCACTGCGATTTCTCCCCCGAGCGACCAGCGGGGGTTTTCGGGCAATCGGCTTTCTGCCTTCCCTGTCGCTTTCGCTCACCCTATTGGTTTCGGCGTCCTGGCTCGGCTGCGCTTCCCCCGATTCGAAAGCGGCCGCCTCTCGCGGGACCGGGACGCCGGTAGTGCCGGTGTCGGTGGCCACCGCCCAAACTCGCGACATGCCCGTATATCTTCCCGGCCTGGGATCGGTAACCGCCTACTACACCGACAGCGTCAAGAGTCGCGTGGATGGCCAATTGATGCAGGTGAATTTTAAAGAAGGCCAGTCGGTAAAACAGGGCGAGCTTTTGGCGGTGATCGATCCGCGACCCTATCAAGTCGCCCTGGAACAGGCGCAAGCCATGCTTTTCAAAGATCAGGCCTCGCTGCGGGATGCCAAGTTGAATTACGTGCGCTATAAAGGCCTGCTCCAGGACTCCGGCGCCATGTCGCAACAGCAGGTGGACACGCAACTGGCTACCGCCGATCAACTGGACGGCACGGTGCGCACCGATCAAGCAGCCATCGACAGCGCCAAGCTGAATCTTCTCTATTGCCATATCACGGCTCCAGTGAGCGGTCGCGTCGGGCTGCGGCTGGTCGACCCGGGAAATATCGTGCATGCCACCGATACCAACCCCATGCTGGTCATCACCCAGTTGCAGCCGATCGCGGTCATCTTCACCCTGCCGGAAGACAACCTTCCGACCGTCGCCCAGCACATGCGCGGAACGACGCTTCAGGCGGAAGCTTACAGCCGTGACAATCAAACCAAACTGGCGACTGGCAAACTGCTCACGATCGACAATCAGATTGACCAGACAACCGGAACCGACCGGCTGAAAGCGGTGTTTGACAACAAAGACAATGCCCTCTGGCCGAATCAGTTCGTGAACATCCGTCTGCTGCTCGAAGTCCGCAAGAACAGCACCGTGATCCCCACGGCGGCAGTTCAGCGCGGCCCTCAGGGAAGCTATGTGTTCCTGGTCAAGCCCGACAAGACCGTCGAAGTACGCCCGATTACGATCGCCCTCAGCCAAGACAACTCCTCCGTCGTCGGCAGCGGCCTCTCCCCTGGCGAAATAATCGTGACCGACGGCCAGGACAAGCTGCAGGCGGGCACCAAGGTTGAGATCCCGACAAGCAGTCCGTCCGCCAAACCGGCGACCCAGGCTTCCGGAACCGGAGCGCCATGAATCCGTCGCGTCTGTTCATTCTCCGGCCCGTGGCCACCTCGCTGTTGATGGTGGCCATCATGCTGGTGGGCGTGGTGGCCTACCGGCAGCTCCCGGTTTCGGCGCTGCCGGAAGTGGACTACCCAACCATCCAAGTGGCAACTTTCTATCCGGGGGGAAACCCCGACGTCATGGCTTCTTCAGTGACGGCCCCGCTCGAGCGGCAGTTCGGCCAAGTGCCTGGCCTCAGTCAGATGACTTCCACCAGCTCGTATGGCAGCTCGGTGATCACTCTGCAGTTTGCTCTCGACCAGAATATTGACATTGAGGAACAGCAGGTTCAGGCCGCCATCAATGCATCCCAAACCTATCTGCCGACGGACCTCCCGAATCCCCCGATCTACAGCAAGGTAAACCCGGCGGATGCTCCCGTTCTGACCCTGGCGCTCACCTCCCAGACTCTGCCCCTTTCCGCGGTCGAGGATCTGGCCGACACAACGATGGCGCAGAAGATCTCCCAGGTTGCCGGCGTGGGATTGGTCTCAATCAGCGGCGGCCAAAAGCCGGCGGTAAGAATCCGCGCGAATCCGACCGCTCTCGCTTCCTATGGGCTGAGTCTTGAGGATGTGCGCAACGCGCTGGTCGCAACCAACGTCGATCAGGCCAAAGGAACTCTCAATGGTCCCCGCCAGGCTTTTACCATCGGAGCGAACGACCAACTTCTGAACGCCGACCAGTACCGCCCCATTGTGGTGGCCTATCGCAACGGGTCTCCGGTGCGGTTGTCGGATGTGGCCACGATCACCGATGGCATCGAGAACAGCATGCAAGCCGCCTGGATGAATACCGATCCGGCGGTTATTTTGAACATTCAGCGGCAACCCGGCGCCAATATCATTAGCGTCGTCGACCGGATCAAGAAATTATTGCCGGTGCTCGCGGGCTCGATGCCTGCATCGGTGAAAGTTTCGATCTTGACCGACCGCACTGCAACCATTCGCGCCTCGGTCAAGGACGTTCAGTTCGAACTGATGCTCACCGTCGCGCTGGTGGTGATGGTGATCTTTCTGTTTCTGCGGAACGTTTACGCCACCATCATCCCCGGGATCGCCGTGCCCTTGTCGATCGTGGGCACGTTTGGCGTGATGTACCTGCTCGACTACAGCCTGGACAATCTTTCGCTGATGGCGTTGACGATTTCGACTGGCTTTGTGGTAGATGACGCCATCGTCATGATCGAAAACATCGATCGCTTTTTGGAGGAGGGGGACCCCCCGCTCGAAGCCGCTCTCAAAGGCGCCGGACAGATTGGATTCACCATTGTTTCGCTGACGGTTTCCTTGATCGCGGTGCTCATTCCGCTGTTGTTCATGGGAGACATTGTCGGCCGCCTGTTCCGCGAGTTCGCCGTGACTCTGGCGGTCACCATCCTGGTCTCGGCCGTGGTGTCGTTGACCTTGACGCCCATGATGTGCGCCAAGCTGCTCAAGCCGAAAGGCACCAAGCGTAGCCGCTTCTACGTGACTTCGGAGAATTTCTACAACCGGGTGATTGAGTTCTACGGTCGCACCCTGCGATTCGTCCTCAAACACCAAACCACAACCTTGATCGTGACGGTGGGGACTTTTATTCTCACTGTGTTTCTCTACGTCGTCGTGCCCAAAGGCTTCTTTCCGGTGCAGGACACCGGAGTCATTCTGGGAATCTCCGATGCTCCGCAGAGCGTTTCTTTCCCCGCCATGGCGCGTCAGCAGCAGGCATTGGCCCGCCTGATTCTCGAGGACCCAGACGTGTCCAGCTTGTCCTCTTTCATTGGCGTCGATGGCACCAATCTGACCCCGAACAGTGGGCGCATTCAGATCAACCTGAAACCGCGCGACGACCGCACCGCGACCGCCTCCGACATTATCGTTCGATTGCAGCCGAAACTGGCGCAAGTGAAAGACATCACCCTCTACATGCAGCCGGTACAAGATCTGACGGTGGAGGACCGCGTGAGCCGCACCCAGTTCCAGTACACGCTCGAAGATCCGGATGCGACGGAATTGAACAAGCTCTCCAGTCAATTGGTGGACAAGCTGCGCACCTTGCCGGAGTTGCGGGATGTGGCCAGCGATCAACAAAACGGCGGCCAGCAAACCGAGGTGGTGATTGACCGCGACACGGCTTCGCGGCTTGGCATCCCCATCGCCTCCATCGACAACACGCTCGAAGACGCCTTTGCGCAGCGACAGGTCTCGACCATCTTCACGCAATTGAACCAATACCACGTGGTGCTTGAAGTGGATCCGCTGTTTGAACAAAATCCAGGATCGCTCAAAGACCTTTACGTGGCGTCGGGGAACAATACCGAAGTGCCGCTTTCCGCGTTCACCCGGGTGCAGACTTCGAACTCCGCTTTGGCGATCAATCACCAGGGACAGTTTCCCGTGGTGACCTTGTCGTTCAATCTGGCGCCGGGAAAGTCCCTGGGAGACGCGACCAAAGCCATCAGCAAGGCAGAAAAAGAGATCGGCTTTCCGGTGAGCGTGAATACCAGTTTCCAGGGAACGGCAGCCGCATTTCAGAGTTCGCTCTCCAGTGAACCCTGGCTGATCGTGGCCGCCATCGTCACGGTGTACATCGTGCTGGGAGTCTTATACGAGAGCTACATCCATCCCATCACGATTCTTTCCACCCTCCCCTCGGCGGGCGTAGGCGCCATCTTGGCATTGCTTCTCACCGGCAATGATCTGGGCGTGGTGGGCCTGATTGGAATTATTCTGCTGATCGGGATTGTGAAGAAGAATGCCATCATGATGATCGACTTCGCGCTCGAGGCGGAGCGGGTGGAGAAGAAGCCCCCGGAAGAGGCCATTTACCAGGCGTGTTTGCTGCGTTTCCGTCCCATCATGATGACCACCATGGCGGCTTTGCTCGGCGGGCTGCCTTTGGCCCTCGGCTCCGGAACCGGCTCCGAACTTCGCCATCCTTTGGGGATCACGATCGTGGGCGGCCTGTTGGTGAGCCAGGCGCTCACTCTCTACACCACGCCGGTGGTCTATCTGTGGTTCGACCGGCTGGCCACACGCTTCGAAAACGTCGGATTCCGCGCAGTGGAGGAGCCCGCAACCACCGGTGATTAATGAGCGTTTCTAGTCCCTTCATAAAACGGCCCATTGGAACTTCACTGCTGACGCTGGCGCTACTGCTCTCGGGCGCGCTGGCCTTCAACTTTCTTCCCGTAGCCCCGCTTCCCCAGGTGGATTTCCCGGTCATTCAAGTACAAGCCAGCCTCCCCGGCGCGAGTCCGGAGACCATGGCATCGGCGGTGGCCACGCCGCTCGAGCGGCAGTTCGGGCGAATCGCGGGCATCAACCAGATGACTTCGACCAGCCAGCTCGGGTCGACCGGGATTGTTCTGCAATTTGACCTCAACCGCAACATTGACGCGGCCGGGCGCGACGTGCAGGCGGCCATTAACGCCGCCCGCAGTCAATTGCCGGCCTACCTGCCGGGGAATCCAACCTATCGCAAGGTAAATCCGGCGGACGCGCCCATCCTGATCCTGTCCCTCACCTCGGACATTATCACTCGGCGCGCCATGTACGACGCCGCGAACTCGATTCTTGCCCAAAAGATGGCCCAGATCGGCGGAGTGGGGCAGGTTTTCGTGGGCGGAGGCGCGAACCCGGCGGTCCGGGCCGAGTTGAATCCCAACCAGCTGAATAATTTTGGCATCGGTATCGATGCGGTGCGTAGCGTGCTGGGGGCGGCGAACGCGAATCGCCCCAAAGGCGCGCTGGCCAATGCTACGAGCGCATGGACCATTAACGATACCGACCAGATCAAGCTGGCAGACCAATACCGTCCCCTGCTTGTCGGCTACAACAAGGCCAACGGAGCTGGGGTGCGTTTGGGCGACGTGGCCGACGTCGTAGACTCGGTCGAAGATATCCACACGGCGGGTGTGGCGAACGGCAAGCAGACTGCCCCCAACGTGCCCAGGGTCGGGGTCCCCGCGGTGCTGGTCATCGTTTTCCGTCAACCCGGCGCCAATATCATCGACACGGTTGACCGTGTGTATTCGGTTTTGCCGCAACTGCAGGCGGCAATTTCTCCCGCCATCACCCTCAGCGTGGTCATGGATCGCACCACCACGGTTCGCGCCTCGGTGCATGACATCGAAATCACCCTGTTGCTTTCGGTCGCCCTGGTCATCCTGGTGGTGTTCGCTTTCTTGCGAACCGTTCGCTCGACCATCATTCCGAGCATCGCCGTGCCGCTCTCACTGATCGGAACGTTCGGCGTCATGTACCTGCTGGGATACAGTCTCGACAATCTTTCGCTCATGGCCTTGGCCATTTCTACCGGATTCGTGGTGGATGATGCCATCGTGGTACTCGAAAACATCACCCGCTATCTGGAACAAGGCATGGCTCCAGTCGAGGCGGCATTTCGCGGCGCGCGCGAGATTGGTTTTACCGTGGTTTCGATGAGTACCTCGCTGGTCGCTGTCTTCATTCCTCTCCTTCTGATGGGCGGAATCGTCGGCCGCTTGTTCCGCGAATTCGCGGTCACGCTGAGCGTCGCGATTGGGGTTTCGCTGGCAGTGTCGCTCTCGACCACGCCAATGATGTGCTCACAACTGCTGAAGCCCTTGCATGAGGAGAAACACGGCCGGGCCTATCGCTTCAGCCAGTGGGTATTCGATCGAATGCTCGGCATCTATCGTTTCTGTCTGGAGTGGGTGTTGCGTCACCAGCCGGTGGTCGGTGTGCTGACGATTGCGACGGCTTGCCTCACGGTGTATTTGTACATCATCGTTCCCAAAGGATTTTTCCCGCAGCAGGATACGGGACGCATTTCCGGAGCGGTGCAGGCGGCACAAGATATTTCTTTCCCGGCCATGAGCGCCAAGATGACCCAGTTCGTGAACATTGTTTTGAAGGACCCGAACATCCTGACCATCGTCGGGTTCGCCGGGGGCAACACCGCGCTCAACCAGGGACGCATGTTCATTACCCTGAAGCCACTCGGAAAGGAGCGACGTAAGACTTCCGATCAGATTATCGGCGAGTTGCGCAGGAAGCTGGCCGTGGTTCCGGGAGCCACCCTGTTCATGCAGTCGGCTCAAGACTTGACGATTGGCGGCCGGCAGAGCCAGGCGCAATACCAGTACACGCTGCAGGGGGAAGACTTGGCCCAGCTCAATTTTTGGGCTCCTCAGCTCCTGCGGAAACTGCGTACCCTGCCGGAACTGCGCGACGTGAATACGGACCAGCAGGATAAGGGTCTTGAAGCCAGCCTGGTGATCGATCGCGACACCGCCTCCAGGCTGGGCGTGGCGCCGCAGGACATCGACAACGTACTGTACGACGCCTTTGGACAGCGTTTTGTTTCGACCATCTATCAGCCGATCAATCAGTACCACGTGGTCATGGAAGTGGCGCCGCAATTTCAGCAGAGTCCCGACACGCTCAAGAGCGTGTTTGTCCACTCCTCGAACGGCAGCATGGTCCCGCTCTCGGCCTTTACTCATTTTGGGCCTTCCAATACCTCCCTGGCGGTGGCCCACCAGGGCGTCTGGCCATCGGTCACCATGTCTTTCAACTTAGCCCCCGGGGTATCTCTCGGCCAAGCCACTCAGGTGATCGAAACCTCAGAGCGCTCCATCGCGTTTCCAGCGACAATTCATGCAAGTTTTCAGGGGACCGCGGCAGCGTTTCAGGAGTCTCTCTCGAACGAGCCGGTGCTGATCCTGACAGCACTCGCCGCCGTCTACATCGTTCTTGGAATTCTCTACGAGAGCTATATCCATCCCATCACGATTCTCTCGACCATCCCATCGGCCGGGGTGGGGGCTTTGCTGGCCTTGCTCATCACCCACAATGAGCTGAACGTCATCGGTCTCATCGGCATTATCTTGCTGATTGGACTGGTGAAGAAAAACGCAATCATGATGATCGATTTCGCACTCGACGCCGAGCGCAGGGAAGGCAAGTCCGCCTTGGATGCGATTCACGAAGCCTGCCTGCTTCGTTTCCGTCCCATCATGATGACCACCATGGCCGCATTGCTCGGCGGCTTGCCGCTCGCCCTCGGCACCGGGACCGGCTCTGAATTGCGCCAGCCCCTGGGCTTAACCATTGTGGGCGGACTGATCGTCAGCCAGGCGCTGACTCTATTCACCACGCCCGTCGTTTACCTGTACATGGACCGGCTCGCGGGAAGAAGCCGGCGGCGTTTGCCGGCCGCTGTTTCACCGCTCGCACCTGGCACCAGCCACGCGGACTGATTCGTCGTTTCCTCGCCGAACCGCTGCGAGCTCCCGATGACCGCGGCCTACCGCCCGCCCGCAAACACTCGCGAGTGAAACTCCAGAGTCTCCCCCATATGCGCCATAAAATACGCCAGACTGTGATCACCGCGATAGAGATGATATTCGTGCGGGATGCCCTCCGCCTGAAGTTGCCGGTCGAGGGCCCGAGCGCCCTTCTCGAAGCCATAGTCATCCGCTTGGCCACAATTGAAGTAGATCGCGAGGCTCCGCAACTCGGCTTGATGCTCCTTGGCCAGAACGAAGGGATTGTTATCTCTCCAGTGCGGCACGTCGATCGGATCTCCAAAAACCGCCCCCAGCACACTGCCCAGTGGCGAACCGGAGCGCATGGCCTGGTCCAGTTCCCGGGGCGAATCGATCATCAGGGCGGAACTCTGCGCGCTCACCGAGGAAAATAACTCGGGATGGGCAAACGCCAAACGTAGCGCCCCATACCCTCCCATCGAAACTCCCGTGATTGCCCTTCCCTCGCGGCCCGGCCGGACGCGGTACTTATGCTCGATCGCAGGCATAAATTCGCGCAGAAAGAAATCGCTGTAGAGCACGTGGCCGTCTGCCGAATTGATGTAAAAGCTGCGCCTCCCTTCCGGCGCCACAATCAATAGATCGCTGATTTTGCGCTGCTGGCGCAGGTCCTCGATCAGGTTCCATCCTCCGGTATTGAATAGAGTCTGCTCGTTCTCCCCCAGGCCATGCAGAAAATAGAGTACCGGATATCGCGAGGGGGGCCGCGTGGATCCATGGGAATCGTAGTCCGAAGGCAGCAGCACACAATAGTGGACGGTTTGTTTGAGGATTCGACTGGCGATAGCATTGCAGTCGATGCGGCTCTGCCCGCAGGCGGCAGGGACGAGACCCAGGGAAGAAAATATCGCCAGTGCGGTGGGAAACAGAAAGAGCCGAGGCACCCGAAACATGCCATCAGTTTACTCGTAGCGCAAGGCTTGCACCGGATCGAGGCGCGCCGCTCGAGCCGCAGGATAGCAGCCGGAGAGTAGGCTCACCACCACCGCAAAAAGAATCGCTCCACCCACCAGCCACCACGGGACCGACCACAACTGCTCGGGCGGAAAATGCTGCCGTTTGAGATAGATGTTCGTACCGAAATTGATCACACGCCCGATCACCCAACCGAGCGCCACCCCGGCAAAGCCGCCAAACATACCCATGACACCCGCCTCGGCAAAAAAGAGCGTCCATACATCGGCGTCGCTAGCCCCGACGGCCTTCATGATTCCGATTTCGCGCCGGCGTTCGAGAATCGCCATCACCAGCGTATTCACGATACCGATCGACGCCACCGCCAAGGCCAGGCTTCCGAAGATTCCGAGAAAAAGATCCAGCACGGCAAAGAATCGCCGCACGCTGCGGGTTGCGTCCACAATCGAGAAAACGTTGAACCCCATTTTCTTCACCGCGTCCTCGACCGATTGCACCGAGGTCGGGCCGTCCACCCGCACGCTGACCGTCGTGTAGGTGGTCTGGCCCGCGGGCGAAAGCGTGGTGTCGCGCAGCTCGGAAGGCTGCATCACGTGCAGGTCTTGCGCCAGCTTGAGCGGCACAAATACGCGGGCTCGCGCCGCCCCCCGCATACTGTCAGGATCAAGATCGGAAATCCCCACGATCCTCAGCGTCTCGACTCGCGAGACCACCGAATAGGCCGCGCCGGGGACGGGATCGGGTTGGTTGGTCGGTTTCTCGGGCGCGGCCTTGCCCTCGGCCGGCGCGGCAACCCGTTCGGCATAGCGCATCAGCAATTCCTGGTTCAGCAGAGGCTTGGCCAGCTCGGCTACCCGAACGGTATCGTCTGGTTCCGGCTTTCGCCCCAGCAACTCTTCGGCGAACGATTTCTGCAGGATGACCTCGGGCGCGTGATCCGAGGAGAAAAAACTGCCTTCCATGCCTTCAAATGCATCGTTATTCTTCGCGGAAAACGGAAGCCCGGCGACCATGCTCAGGTGTGGCTTATCCTGGAAACGCAGTTCGGTGACAAAGCGGATGTCCGGATAAGCTTCCCGCACATGCGGGAGACGCTCGATCGTCTGCCGCGCCGACTCATCGAGCGTCGGGCTCTCGGCCGGAGCAGGGCCGTTAGAATCTTCCTCGCGGTTGTAACCGCGCAGGTCACGCCGCGAGCTGACGACCACGGTATCGAACAGCCCGGATTTCTCAAGCCGCCGCGAAGCCAATTGCTGCAAGCCAATGCCCAGCGAAAGCATCGCCACAAGCGATGCCACTCCGACCGAGATTCCCAACGTCGTCAGCGAATTCCGCAGCACCGATTCCCGCAGGTTGCGGAGGGCGAGTTCTGAGAGATCAAAGGCTTTCACGGCTGCTCGCCTTTCGCTTTCGTGCCAGCCGCAGCAGCGAGATTGGACTGTTCCGTCGGCTGATCTCCGGTGATCTTGCCATCCGCCAGAAAGATCATCCTTCCCGCATAGCGCTCGGCCAGCGACCGCTCGTGGGTGACCATGACGATGGTCATCCCGAGCGTCTGATTGAACTCGCGGATGAAGTTCATGATCTCGGTGCCGTTGCGGCTGTCGAGATTGCCCGTGGGCTCATCCGCCAGTAACAACTGCGGACGATTGATCAGCGCCCGCGCCAACGACGCCCTTTGCTGTTCACCTCCCGAGAGTTCGCTCGGTCGGTGCGCCATTCTCGCCGTCAGCCCGACCCGGTCGAGCGCTTCGCGCGCCAACCGATCCCGCCGCGCGCGATCCACCTCGGCAAAGCGCATGGGCAGTTCCACGTTCTCCATCAGAGTCATGCTGGGAATCAGATTGAAGGACTGAAACACCATGCCCACCGTGTGCAGACGGTGTTTGGCCAGCTCGGCGCGCGAGAGCCCGGCCAAATCTCTCCCCTGGACCACGACCGCTCCCGAGGTGGGACGATCGAGTCCGGCGATCAGGTTCAACAACGAGGACTTGCCCGAGCCGGAAGCCCCGAGCAGGGCCAAAAAGTCCCCGGCACCGACTTCGAAGGACACGCCGTCCACGGCACGAATTAGCGTTTCCCCCATGCGGTAGTGCCGGCAAAGATTCTGACTAAGAATCGCAATCGAATTGCCGGATGGGCTGGATGGATTGGACGGGGCCGTCATCGGCGGTAGGCGAATATCTCCTCTGTCCCGCTTAGAATATCAGCCCGCTTGCGATCATGCTTGCAGTTTCGCGGGATCCTCGGTCGAGAGCGTTGGGCCTGGGACCGCCACCGCTCGGCGGTCTTGCCGCCCACCGGATCGAGCAAAAGTTCGGGTACCAGCGCGTTTTACCGCTTTGGAAAATCCAGGCGCAGACCGATGCGGGCCAAAAAAGGAGGCCCGAGCGTCGGAAGAAGACTGGGAGGGGTCGTAGCTACGGGCGTGAGCGCCGTCTCGTAGCGCCGATTGAGCAGGTTTTCGATGGCGCCAAAAACCTCGACTCCGTGGCCCAGGGCGCGGGAGGCCAGCAAATCCAGCGTGAAGTAATGGGGAAGCAAAAGCGTATTCGGAGCATCATCAAATTGAGAGCCGCCATATCTCCCCTGTACGCTGAACATCAAACGCGCCGGGTTCGAATAGCGTGCCTGCACTGTGAACTGCTCACGAGGCACTTCGGGAATCTGCAATCCAACCAAGGTTGGATAGGCGGGAGCATCGACCACAGTCGCGTCCACAAACTGGTATCCCCCGGAAAATTCCACGGTATCACTCGCCCGGAAGGCAGCATCGAAATCCACGCCGCGCGAGCGCGTGCGGCCCAGGTTTTCCCGCTGCTGGGTAATCAGGCTGGGGGTCATGCTGATGGGCACGTTGGCAACGGGGTCGACGATGTCATCCCAGAACACATTCCCGGTCAGATTCAGCTTGCGGCGAAAAGCGAAGGCGTGGGCACCCACCTCCGCACCGGTGAGGCGTTCCGCGTTCAAAGCGGCATTCGCATTGGTCAGCGTATTTCCCAAACGGAACCCCCGGTACAACTCATTTAGGGTGGGGCTGCGAAAGGCGCGGTAAATCGAGCCGGTCAACGCCAAGTTGTCGGTGAGCGTACGCAGAACCGAAAGCCGCGGGCTAAAGGCATTCTCTCCGCGATTCGAAAAAGGAGTAAACGAGGGCGGGCCGGCGGGAGTGATCGGATCGCGGAGCGCTAGCGCATCGAAATTGCGCCAATCGTCGAAGCGGGCGGCCACCGTGACAATCCATTTCGAGGTAATCTGCAGAATGTCCTCGCCAAACACTCCAATGGTGCGCTGGCGCCCTCCGGCGATGGTATTGGCAGTGTGCGCACCGGAGGTGGACGAAAACAGACTCTCGTGGCTCCATCCCATCACTTCGACCGCGTCGACGCCCGCCACCAAACTCTGCCTGCGCCCCAGCGGACGCGACCAGAGAGCTGTGCCCCCCAGCTGCTCGGCCGGCACATGTTGCAAGTCGGTCAGTGCCTCGCTCATGCGGTTGGTGGCTACCGAAGAGAAAGACTGGTTATAGCCCTGCGTGTCGCCATACACCCGCAGCGAGAGCGTTCCCCCAGGTCCCAGTTGAGTATCCGCGCCGGCCGCACCCTCCCCCATGCGGGTGTCGTTGGTCTGGACGACCGTCCCATTGTTACGGGACTCGGTGAAGTAAGAACCCCGGGCGAACACCCGGTTGTATTCGCCAAAATGACGACCGAGAGAGAAGTCGACGGTGGCGTGCTCCGCATTGGCCGGCGTGTCGACACTGCCCCGCTGCGCGGCGGGAACCTCGATGTATCCCGCGGTGCGAAACAGATCCGCAGCCACAGCAACATCCCAAGGCCCGGCGCGTTCGCCCGCCCAAAAGGAAAGATCCGGCGTCTGCTCGCTGCCGTAGGAGGTCTCAAGCGAAAAAGCTGGTCTTTCTTCGGCACGCGAGAGGAATTGGATCACGCCACCCAAGGCATTGCTGCCATAAAGGCTCGAGATCCCTCCCCGCACGACCTCGACACCGGCCAGTTCCTGGGGAGGAACGCGGTCCCAGTACACCCAGCCGCCGAACGGATCGTTGAGCGGAATGCCATCCTCTAGCACCAAAGCCCGGCTGGCGCCGCTCGCTCCCAAGCCATTCAAGGAGACTCCTTGCGACGTGGGATTGGCGGTCCGGCTGTCGGAGCGACGAAACAGCGTAAAGCCGGGTATCTGGCGCAGCTTGTCGTCCACGAGCAAAGCAGGGGTGGAATTCAAGTCCTGCGGAGAGAGAGCTACCGCGCTGCCGGCAACCTCACTCAGTCGGGTTTCGATGCGCGCGGCGGTGACGACGACCTGCTCACTGGTCGCAGCCGGCGCAAGCACAATTTCCAGACGGGTTGCTCCCCCAGCCTCGGCATTCCAGCTCTTCTCGACGACGCCAAAGCCCTTGGCCCGCACCGAGATGGTACCGCTGCTCTCGGGCAGCGAGTCAAAGACGAAACTCCCGCTGGAATCTGTGGTACGAGATAAGGTAGCCGAACCGGCTCGAAGCCCGATCTCCGCGCCCGCTACGGCGGCGCCGCTTGAGTCGCGAACCGATCCTTCGACTCGGAACGACTGGGAAGCCGCTTCGCCCGAGAACAGCAAGAGTCCGAGGCAAACCGCGAGCAGCGCGAGCGGTCGAACCGATCGGAGAGCGTTTCGCCGCTTACTCATTCACTCTCCCCCACCTTCTCGATCTCTTCGCTCGCGATATGAAAGCCGGTATTGGCGGCCGGGAATCCGGCATAGATTGCAGTCTGCAGCAGCGCTTCTTTCAACTCACACAATTCCAGTTCCTGGGTAATGCCGGCACGAACGTGCAAGCGAAACTCCTCCCATCGCCCGAGCGCAGCCATCATGGCCAGCACCAGCAGACGGCGAGTGCGCGGATCGAGGCCCGGCCGGGTCCAGATGGTTCCCCAAGCATAGCGCGTGATCAAAGCTTGAAATTCCTGGGTGAAATCAGTGGTTGCCGCGATGCTGCGCTCTACGTGCGCATCGCCGAGCATGGCGCGCCGCACTGCGAACCCCGCCTCGAGCGGGTCGATGGAACCACTCGGCCCCGTCTCGAGGAAATCCAGCAACCCGGCGGTGAAGGATCGCGGACATTCCAGGTTCGAGAGATGGGCCGCCGGCAGCCGAAGAACTCGCGCGCCCGGGATTTCCCGCGCCAAGATCTCGCCGTGTCCGGCCCAGGGCGTCGGGATGTCGCGGTCCCCCGCAATCACCAAAGTCGGCACCCGAATCTCGCGCAACCATTTTCCGGAATCGAAATCCCGCAGCGCCGCACAACAGCCGGTATAGCCGATGGGGTCGGTGCCCAAAAACACCGACCTCTGGGCATTGACATGAACCTCGTTGCGAGTCCGGGCTTCGACGGAAAAAAATCTCTGCATCACCATTTCAGCGATCGCCGCCATCCCGCCATCGAGCACCGCCCGGATACGACTCTCCCAGTACTCTCGGGAACCGAACTGCGGCGAGGTGTTGGCCAGAACGAGACGCGTCAGGCGTTCCGGGGCATGGAACGCCAGCCACTGGCCCGTGGCGCCGCCGAGCGACAGCCCGCAGAATGCAAATTGCGGGATGCTCAAGCGATCGGCCAGAGCCAGCACATCACGCCCCAGTCGGTCGATCGCGTATTCTCCCTTCGGAGTATCGGAGGCGCCGTGGCCGCGTGTGTCATAGCGCAGAACCTGAAAATGCGGCAGCAGATCCTGCGCCTGCGGAGCCCACATGCCGTGGTCGGTGCCGATCGAGTGCGACAAGATGAGCACCGGCCGTCCGGCCTTACCCTCCAGGCGGTAAAACAAACGCGTGTTGTCAATGGTGACGAACGGCATGCTTCTCAGTCCTTTTCACTCGCAGAATTCTGCCGCTCCGACGAAGAAAGTAGTCGCTGCCGAAACTCATCGGCCACGCCGAGATACTGTTCTGGCACTTCGAGGCTGCGTAGCGCCGCGGCATCGAGATGACCAGTGACTTCCGGCATCTCGGAGAGCACTTCGGCGAGAGGACGTCCCTCCTCGACGCTTTTCCGGGTGGCTTTTTCGAGAACGTGGTGGGCCCGGTCGCGGCCCAGTTTCCCTCCCAGCAGCATCATGGCCCGCTCGGCGAAGATCACGCCGTGAGTTGCTGCGATATTCGATCGCATCCGCGCCGGGTCGACCACAAGTCCTTCCGCGACTTCCGCCATCGAAGCGGCCGCCAAACCTGTCGCCTGGATCACTGCGGCGACCGTGGGCCATTCCGCCTGCCACCCGCCCACACCGCGCTCATGCTCTTGCACCATGGCAGAAAGAAAAGTCGCCACCAGCCCGGGAACGCGCTCGGCCGCCGCGAGCGTCACCGCGCAGCCGATGGGGTTCCGCTTGTGCGGCATGGTGGAGGAACCACCGCGGCCGTCGCCGCCAGGTTCCGAGGCTTCGCCGACTTCTCCCTGCATCAGCAAACTGAGGTCGCGCGCCATCTTTCCGAGAGAACCGGTCGTGACCCCGCAAGCGCACACTAGTGCCGCCAAACGATCCCGCTGGGTGTGCCAGGGCGCGTCCGGAAAAGCCAATCCGAGTTCGAGCGCCAGCTCGCGACCGACCGCTGCTCCCTGCTCCCCGAGCGACGCCAGAGTTCCGCTGGCACCGCCGAATTGCACCACCAACGCTCGGGCGAAACTGGCCTCGAGAGTCTGGTGGCCGCGTCGAATTGCTCCCAGCCAGCTGGCGGCCTTGAGCCCCAAGGTCACAGGTGGGGCGGGCTGCAGTAGGGTTCGGCCGAGCATCACGGTCTTCCCGTGTTGTATGGCGAGTCGACGCAACGCCCCTTCCAACCGCTTCAGGTCGGATACAAGGATTGGCTTTGCTCTTTTCAGCAGCAGCACCAGGGCCGTGTCGGCCACGTCCTGGCTGGTGGCGCCCCAGTGCACAAAGCCCGCGGCGGCGGCATTTTCGCTCCGCACTCGTTCCGTCAAGGCCTTGACCAGCGGTATCCCCGGAGTTCCGGCGCGCAACATGGCGCGGGAAAGGGTCGAGGAATCGAATGCGTCCGCCTGGGCAGCAGCCGCGATCGCAGCGACTGCGGTTTGAGGCACGATCCCCAGCCGCGCTTGGGCGCGCGCCAGCGCCACTTCAAAATCTAGCAGCGCCTGCAAAACTGGCTTGTCAGAAAACAGTTCTGCGAGTGCTTCTGTGGTCGCCAGACTCTCGATGAGCCGCGCCGGCATGCAGACTTCTCCTCTTTCTGAAACCATGCTGAGGTTAACACTCCGGCGCCGAATCCAGGGAAGTCCCAGAGCAGGTTCGGCAGGAGAGGCTAGACGTCGAAGAACACGGTTTCCTGCTCGCCCTGAAGATGAATGTCGAAACGCCAGCCGCCGGAACGGGTGGAGTCTGGCTGGGCCAGCAGAGCGCCCCACCGTTCCTTGGGCACCAAGGCGAGAACCGGATCTTCTTCATTGGCCGGTTCGCCGGCAAAATAAACGCGCGTGTAAAGCTGCTTGAGCATGCCGCGAGCGAATACCGCCAGGTTCAGATGCGGCGCTTGAAGAACATTGCTTGCGCCGGGGACGCGCCCCGGCTTGATGGTTTCAAACTCACAGCTCCCATCTGGTGCTGTCGCCATTCGCCCGAAGCCAAGAAACTCCGGTTCAACCGTAGCGTGTCGCGGATCGTCCGGATGGTCGTAGGTGCCGGCGGCATCCGCCTGCCATATTTCGACCATGGCGTCGTTCACCGGCGCTCCCTCGCCATCGAGGACGCGACAGCCGAGCCACACCCGCTCGCCCTTGGCCTTTGGACCCGCAATCCTGCGGATCGAGTGCTGGTCGGTGGTAAGGCTGAAGTGAAAAAACGGGCCCACGGTCTGCGAAGGAGTCGGAACGTGATCCATATCAGGTCTCGAAAGGTGTCGCGTCGGGACCACGCAGCACGATGTCGAACTTGTAGCCCAGCGCCCATTGCGGCTGCGTCGTTTCCAGATCGAACTTCGAAATCAAGCGCAGCCTCGCCTTTTCGTCCGGAATCGAATGATAGATAGGATCAAAGGCAAACAACGGATCCCCCGGAAAATACATCTGCGTGACCAGACGAGTGATAAACGATCTCCCGAAGATCGAGAGATGAATGTGCGCGGGTCGCCACGCGTTGTAGTGGTTCAGCCAAGGGTAGGCCCCCGGCTTGATAGTCACAAACCGATAGGCCCCGTTCTCATCGGTCATGGTCCGGCCAGCGCCGGTAAAATTGGGATCGAGCGGCGCCGGATGCTGATCGGTCGCGTGAACATAGCGCCCGGCCGCATTCGCCTGCCAGATCTCAATCAAGGCCTCTGGCACGGGGCGCCCGTTGCTGTCGAGCACCCGGCCGGTCACGATGATGCGCTCTCCGAGAGGCTGGCCGGGGTGTTGGCGGGTTAGGTCGTTATCTGTCGCACCCAGGGCGTCGCGCCCGTACAGGGGACCGGTGACTTCTGAGAGGGTATGTGGCAAGAAAATCAACGGTTTCGACGGGGAGCGTAGCACCGTGGACTTATAGGGGGGATATAACGACGCTGGCTGGCTGTCCGGCTCGTGACGGCGATACGGTGTGATGATGAAGCGCTCGTTGGTTAGGCGGCTCATGGCACCCTTCAGCGCGATCACGAAAGGGCGAAATGCCACGCTGAAGATCGAATGTTATCCCAGTATGTCCTGCTTTGTCACTCGTTGGGTCTTAGTTGTCCGGGGTCTGGTTTCGCGCCAACAGAGGGCCCAGCTGTATCATCCGGCCCAGAAAACAAGACGCGGAGGCGACCAGATCGGGACTGGCCACCGAAGCCATTTCAGGTTGCCGAACGACGCGGATTGGAGAATCTCTCGATGACCTCCGCGGGAAGGGGCCGGGACTTCATTCGGCTGGGACTGCTGGGGTCAGAACCGGTCCAAACCCGCGTCTCAATGCCTTCGACCGCCAACGCCTCACCCTTGAAAAACTGATGTCGGATCAGAAAACTGCTTCTCCGCAGTTCCTGAACGCCGGATCGCACCAGCAACTCGTCGCCAAACATCGACGGCACCAAAAAGCGCGCCTTCAGGTCCACTAGGGGTGCACCAATCACTCCATGAGCCTTGAACAGAGTGCTGATCGGTATTCCGGCGGTGGCGAACAAACCCGTGGTGCATGCGTCAAACCATTCCAGGTATCGCGGGTAGAACACAATTCCCGCGGGATCGCAGTCTCCCCACTCCACCAGAAAGCGTTTTTCACTCTCCAGCATTTCCCGAGCCCCCAAAAGACGCCGCAGCATAACACGATTGCCGTAAAAGAATCATCCAAAGTGAAATCCGGCCGCCCGAGGCCAGCGCATCCCCCTGAAGCCGCCCCGAGAAGTAATTCCGAACAGTGACTTCCGCCAAAACATCGAGCCAGACGAGCCTATACACTAGAATCGTTGCTCCGGAGAATCCTTGATCCGGACTCTGATCCGGACAACGATCGCTTGCAGGAACCGTCCACCTGCGCCTGCATAGCCGTCGCTGGAGGCTGCAAAAATGGCTAACGCCTTCATCTGTGAGGGAGTGCGCACTCCGATCGGACGTTACGGCGGTGCGCTCGCGCCGGTGCGCACAGACGACTTAGCAGCGCATCCCATCGCGGCGTTACGGCGACGATTCCCCGATAGCGATTGGGCCGGCGTCGACGAGGTGGTTCTCGGCTGCGCCAACCAGGCAGGAGAGGACAACCGCAACGTGGCCCGCATGGCCAGCTTGCTCGCTGGCCTACCCTATACTGTCCCGGCCGCTACCGTAAATCGGCTGTGCGCTTCGGGAATGGAGGCCGTGGCCGTGACCGCCCGAGCCATCTGTTGCGGTGAAATCTCCCTCGCCATCGCGGGTGGGGTGGAAAGCATGAGCCGCTCGCCGCTCGTGATGCCCAAAGCCGCCTCGGCGTTCTCTCGCCATGCTGAAATTCACGATACAACGCTCGGTTGGCGATTCATCAATCCGGCGATGCAGGCAAAGTACGGCACTGCCTCGATGGCCGAGACCGCCGAAAACGTTGCCGCAGCCTACAAGGTCGACCGGCGGTCGCAGGATCAGTTTGCCCTCCGATCCCAGCAAAGAGCTGCCTGCGCGCGGAAGGCTGGAGTTTTCGCCGAGGAAATCGTGCCCGTTTCGGTCCCCGGTCCCAAGGGAGCGGCCAAGGCGGTTGCCGAGGATGAGCATCTTCGGCCCGATACCACACTCGAAGCACTCCTGGCGCTTCCCCCTATCGTTCGCCCGAGCGGTACGGTCACCGCCGGAAATGCCTCCGGCATTAACGATGGTGCTTGTGCCATGTTCGTGGCTTCTGAAGAAGCGGCCCGGCGGTTTGGGCTCACCCCTCTAGCACGGGTCGCCGGCGCCGCGACTGCAGGAGTCGAACCGAATCTCATGGGAATTGGCCCCATCCCGGCAACGCAAAAACTGCTCGAGCGGCTCAAAATCTCGATGGCCGAGATCGATTGGATTGAACTGAACGAAGCTTTCGCCGCGCAGGCCTTGGCGGTCACGCGGGCCTTTGGGCTCCCCGATGACAGCGAAAAGGTCAACGCTCACGGTGGTGCCATCGCCCTTGGGCATCCGCTCGGGATGAGTGGCGCGCGCTTGGTCTTGACCGCCACCCGCCAGCTCCAGCGTACCAAGACGCGGTTGGCCCTAGCTACCATGTGTATTGGGGTGGGACAGGGAATGGCCATGCTGCTCGAGCGTGTTTAGCCCGAGATCGTGACCCCGACGCCCTCTAGGGGTCGACTGCTTCCGATCGGGGCAACACGGCGCAACTGCTACTGATCACGGCTTGCGCGGCATTGGGACGAACGAATTCAAACCCGTAGCGAAAGGCAGTCTTGTTCCTCACAAAAGCGAGCATTTTCACGCGCCCGGTTGGCAGTTTGAACTCCAGCTGGACAACCTCTCCGATCGGCACCTCGATCACTAGAATCGCTGACATCCCAAATTCGCCAATCCCCAGCGCGTGGCCCGTGATGTTTCCCGCCGAGCGGGAGTTTATCTTGATTTCGACGTCCAGTTTGAACCGCGGGTGCCGCCGCTTCTCCGTCTGTCTCCGATCTACCAACTAAGCCCCCGCAGTCCGCCCCGGCAAATAAAGGCCGAATGTCGCAATCTTTGAAGTCTTTGCAGTGTAACCGTTCTGCTCAAGGAGCGTAACCGGTCGAGCGGCGATGTTCCATTTTCATAACGTCTTCCGAACGTTGGCACCTGTAGCAGAATTGGTTCACGAGTTCCGCTAGAGTCTCAAGACCTGGTACCGGTATACTTCAAGACTCCGGTAGCAACGTGGCAAGTGGTTGGTTCTCTATAGAATGTGCAGGCTCCAAATCCCGTGACCCGAATTCACTGCCGCGCCATCCTTTTTGATATGGACGGCGTCCTCATCAACTCCACCCCGGCAGTCGCCAGGGTCTGGCGTCAATGGGCCCTGGAACGAGGTTTTGACCCCGAGGCGGTTGTTGGAAGGGCTCACGGCCGCCCCAGCTTGGCGACGGTTCGCGAGTTTCTTCCCCACGCCGATCACGAGGATGAGAATCACGAGGTGGAGCGGCGGGAAATTGCAGACCTCGAAGGCGTGGTCGCGTTGCCGGGCGCAGTGGAGTTATTGGATTCGCTTCCAGACCATCAATGGGCAATCGTCACTTCGTGCACGCGGCGGCTGGCGGAAGTCCGGCTGCAAGCCGCCGGATTGCCCCGGCCTTCCTGTTTCGTCACTTCGAACGACATCACGAACGGCAAACCGGCACCCGATCCTTATCGCAAGGGCGCCGAGAAACTGGGCTTCGCCCCGGAGGACTGTGTTGTCGTCGAGGATGTTCCCGCGGGAATCCAATCCGGCAAGGCCGCCGGGTCGCAGGTCATCGCGCTCAGCACCACCATTCGCCCGGTTGAACTGAAGAAAGCGGGAGCCGACTGGGTGTTGCGGGACTGCGGCGACATTTCACTGGTAGCAAACGATGCTCGGCTTGGACAAATCTCGCTTTTGCTGCGGGAACGAGAACAACCGAACTCCGTCTAGATCAGACCGGCGGCTCCATATAGAATCATATTCATAACCATACGGAGTCACAATGAGCCTGGAACTGGACCCTCAATCTCTTCTGGCGGTGGCACTGGCTGAGGCCCGCAAAGGAATGGCCGAAGGCGGCATTCCTATCGGTGCGGCAATCTTTGATGCCAACGGCCGGCTGGTCGGCGCCGGCCATAACCGCCGTGTGCAAGACGGAGATCCGTCCATGCACGCCGAGACTAATGCCTTCCGCAACGCGGGACGCCAGCGCAGCTACCGCAAGCTGATCATGGTCAGTACGCTCGCCCCGTGCTGGTACTGCAGCGGCCTGGTGCGTCAGTTTGGGTTCACTCAGCTGCTGGTTGGCGAGAGCCGCAATTTCCCGGGGGGGCTGGAGTGGCTGCGTTCGCTGGGCGTCCGGGTCGTAGACCTGAACTCCGAGGAGTGCATCTCCTTAATGTCCGAGTACATCCGCGCGAATCCCGCGGTGTGGAACGAGGACATCGGGGAGGAATAAGGCCTGCCACTGGAGCACGCGAAAAAAAGGTCAACTTCCGGTCTTGAACAATTTCGCAAGGTCGTTAATGTCAGCGGCGCTAGCGTCACCCACCACGAAATAACGAAGTCCATCCTGGGTCCAGGTCTCTATGTTGAACGACAGCTTCCTGGTCGCGGGAGAGTTCTGGTCCAATCCGCCCCGCAAGGACCGTTCCTGAAACACGAACACGGAGATCCGATGCTTCTTCACCTCGTAGATCAGATGAGCGCCCGGTGTTTGGTCAAGGTAGGTCATTCGACCTCCCAGCAGAGAAAACCCGGAGTTTTGGAGTTCCGGCAAATCGAAGGCGAAGGGGATCTTTCCTTGGAACCAAGGTTTCACGGTGTGCCGATCCGAGGAAATGACGTCCACCGGCGTTGCGCTTGCCAGCGTCGCGACGTGCTGATCTGCCACCTCACCGTAAATCTGTTCGTTGCGGGCTTGCGCTCGTCCCCGATCCGCCGCGGCCAAGCCGATAACCACGAGCACGGCCAAGACAGCTGATGCCATCCCCCACGACCACCAGACGCTAGGTCGCCCCGGCTTCCCCGCAATGCGCTGTTGCACGCGTTCGCGAAACTCCAGAGTGGGGGGAAACCGCTTTCCAACCGCATGGATGTGGCGCTTTATCTGCACGCGCGACAGCGCATCCGCCGCGCAGTCAGGGCAGCTGTGCACATGGGCATCGAAGGCACGCATTTGCTCCGACGGCAGCTCACCGTCGAGGTAGGTATCGAGTTTTAGCTTCCAAGCCTCGCAAGCCATAGGGTTACCTGCGCGTGACCGCCGTCGTGTGCGATCGCGAACCCTGCTCCAACCGTTCGCGAAGAAGATCGCGTAACGTCTTTCTGGCGCGCGACAATCGCGACATCACGGTGCCGATCGGAACCGAAAGCGTCTCCGCAATTTCCTGATAGGACATCTCTTCGACCTCGCACAGAAGCAGAATCTCGCGAAAATGCAGCGGCAGCTCAGCGATCGCGCTCTCGACCAGCTGGTAGTTCGAGCGTTCCATGAGAATCGTTTCCGGTGTGTCGACCGCAACCGCGAGTTCAGGCCCGTCATTCTCAGAATCAAGAGGCACCGTCATGGTCACTCTCAGTCCCGTACGCGAGGTCAGGAAGGTATTCCGCAAAATGCGGTACATCCATGCCCGAAAATTAGTCCCCGGCTGGAAAGACAAGAACCCTCTCAAAGCCTTGGCATAGGTTTCCTGAACCAGATCTTCAGATTCTTCACGATTCCCTGTCAACCAATGTGCGAAGTTATACAACTGGTCGAACAGGGGCATAGCCAGTGCTTCGAATCCACCGGATTGAGGATCCATCGCTGACACGTCTTTATCGTAAACCGCTGCAGTCCGAGGTTATTCCCTAAGCAACAAAATTATTTTGGGGAATAACCAGACGTCTGAACGGTTCTTAGCCCAGAGACGACCGGAAGGTCATCCGGCACCTGAGGAATGGAAACTCGAATCTCTTGAATCCGAAAACGGTGTTGCTCGCCCCTCATGCGCAGCATGTCGTACTCGTCCATTTTCCGATCGCACTGTTTATCACGGCAGCGTTCTTCGACCTCGTGGCGTCCTCGACGAGGACTGGCGCTGGCTGAGGCGGCCTACTACAACTTCCTGGTGGCCGCCATCGCGACCGTCCCGGCGGTTGCCACGGGGGTCCTGGCATGGCAATTTCAGCTTGCGGGCCGGAAGCTGGAGGGTGTCCTGCTAGCCCACCTGACGCTCGCGGGGGTTTCGAGCCTGATGATCTGGCTGGTCTGGTGGCTTCATCATCGCCGGCGGAAAACGCCAGATGCCCTACCCGGCTACTGCCTCCCGATCGAGTGGCTCGCCATCGCGATCGTCACCCTGACCGGGTATCTGGGCGGCATCCTGAGCGGGGTAAACAGACCCGGGTAGATGCCCCGGTCAGATCCAAAGCTTCTCGACTTGACTGGGAATAAATGCAATTCCTGCTAGAACTCCGATAGCCACAAGACACCGACGATAAGTTCCAGTTCCAATTCACCGAGCCGGGGGAATAGCCGTACTACTGCCGAATGCATCCGAGAACCACCGGAACCGTGGTGGTAGGGTCCCGATGCGCGGCTGCCGATACATCGGTTGCAGAGCTGGACGATCCCTGAGGCTGGGTATCGTTACCTGGTGCGGGTCGATCATTCCGTGTTTTGAAACCTGGCGCCCCAACCGAAGGAAACCCAATGTTTGAGGAGCTATTTCAACCAACCCATCGGACGGTTGTTCCTGGCATTGCCCGGCTTGTGTTCGGTCCCAAGAAACTGTGGAGCTTGGCCAAGGAATCGTGGGAGGGTATTGGCGGCTTCAGATTACCCCTGTGAGGTCGAAAGAAGCCGGGCTAAGCCATGCTTTGCCAGATCGCCCCAGCAGGCCAGCAGTGCCGCGTCGGTCGGATTCGGAATATACTTTGACCGAGGGCACATGGCCAAGCGGCAGGATCGGGTTGAACTGAAAGGCAGTGCGCGGGCAGCCATGCCAGCTGGGCAGGATGTCGGCCCGGCAGACCCGAATCAGCAGATCGAAGTGACGGTTTATTTGCGGCACCAGGGGGGGAAGCCTCCCGCGGCTGAGCTGATCGGCTCCCGCCCCATTTCCGAACGCCACTATCTCACGCGAGAAGAATATGCCCGATCTCATGGCGCGCGCGTGGAGGACGTTCAAAGAGTACGCTCCTTCGCTGCTGAATTTGGCTTGCGAGTCTCGAGCGAAGATCCCGCGGCCCGGCGTATGAAGCTCGTGGGCACAGTCGGCGCATTCAACGAAGCCTTCGGAGTCAGCCTGCGGCGCTACGAACACTCCTCGGGCACCTACCGTTGCCGGACCGGGAGTCTCTTGCTCCCGAGCGAGCTAGCCGGCATCATCGAAGCCGTCATCGGCCTGGATAACCGTCCGCAAACGAAGCCGCACTTTCGATTGCGCAAACCAAAGCCGGGCGCTCGTGCGCAGATCGCTGTTTCTTACGCACCCCCTCAAGTGGCCGCAGCCTATGACTTTCCCGCGAGCGCTACGGGCGCTGGGCAATGCATTGGCATCATCGAATTGGGAGGCGGCTACAAGGCGTCTGACTTGGATTCGTTCTTCGGCAATCTCGGTATGGCGACGCCGCTAGTCGCCGCAGTGTCCGTCGATGGCGGGACAAACTCCCCCACTGGCGATTCCAGCGGCCCGGACGGCGAAGTCGAGCTCGACATCGAAGTCGCCGGCTCGGTCGCACCAGGTTCGCGAATCGCCGTGTATTTCGCGCCCAACACGGACCAGGGATTCATCGATGCCGTCTCGACCGCGGTGCACGACACAACGTTGAAGCCGTCCCTTGTTTCGATCAGTTGGGGAGGGCCGGAAGATTCATGGACCGAGCAAGCGCGCGATGCACTGAATTCCGCCTGTCAGGATGCCGCAGCTATGGGCGTGACCGTCCTCGCCGCCTCGGGCGATGACGGCGCGGTCGACGGGACCAGCAGTCCCACCGTGGATTTTCCCGCCGCCAGTCCGTACGTCATCGGCTGTGGCGGCACAAAGCTGACGCTGTCGGGAACATCCATCGACAGCGAGCAATCCTGGAACGAGCTTTCTGCCAACGAGGGTGCAACGGGCGGCGGCGTCAGCGAGGTTTTCGCTCTTCCCAACTACCAGACGAGCGCAAAGGTGCCCGCGGCTCCGAACGCATTCGTCGGACGCGGTGTGCCCGATGTGGCAGCCTCGGCTGACCCCGAATCAGGTTACAGCGTGATCGTTGACGGTCAGAGTTCGGCGATTGGGGGCACGAGCGCAGTCGCACCGTTGTGGGCTGGACTTCTCGCGCGAATCAACCAGGCACTGGGAAAAAACGTAGGCTTCGTGAATCCTCTGCTCTACTCGACAAGTGCCGAGGCCACGTTTCACGATATTACGTCCGGCAACAATGGGCACTACTCTGCAGGACCGGGATGGGACGCTTGCACCGGCCTCGGTAGCCCTGACGGCACCGCATTGCTTTCCGCCCTCCGAGGCTCGTAGGGGTCCTTCAGCGCCAGACCGGACAGGCCAGCTCGATTCGCCAAATAGGTTCCCCCGGTTGCGACAGGTAGCTTGGGGCGACGGCCGGCGAGGAGGACATCGGAAAACATTTTTCCGCAATGATCCCGGAACAAACTCAGTCATCCATCGGATCCCGCGCACCCTCTTTTGGGAAACTGGCCCTTGCGAGCTGCCAAGGCTGCTCTCAGGAAGCTATACTGGAGGCTGCAGAATGACCAGAAACGCGCGCGCGGTAGCCTCTCCACGGGTAGTGAACATCGACGATCTGCGATTGCTCGCTCGCCAACGCGTGCCGAGAATCGTTTTCGACTACATCGACGGGGGCGCAAACGGCGAGGTCACCCTGCGGGAGAATCTCCGCGCCTTCGAAGCTGTCACGTTCCGCCCGCGCCAAGCCGTCTCTGTTTCGAGCTGCGATTTGCGTACTCGCGTGCTCGGTTTCGAGTTGTCCATGCCCGTGCTGCTCGCTCCCGTCGGCTATTGCCGCGTGATGCATCCTGGAGGCGAGATGGCTGCCG
Source organism: uncultured Acidobacteriaceae bacterium (assembly GCA_963770245.1). Classification (GTDB taxonomy): domain Bacteria; phylum Acidobacteriota; class Terriglobia; order Terriglobales; family Acidobacteriaceae; genus PALSA-270. The sequence continues at coordinate 126,998 of CAVYOX010000006.1, forward strand.
CGAAGGCGGCCGGAGCCGCCGGTACCGGCTATATTCTCTCGACCGTCTCCGGCCACAGTCTCGAAAATGTAAAAGCCGCTTCGGCTGGCCCCGTGTGGTATCAACTTTATTTGACTGGCGGGCGCGGGGCAGCGGAAGCGGCCATGCATCGCGCTCGTGCTGTAGGTTACTCGGTACTCGTGATCACCATCGACAGCACGGTGATCGGATTGCGCGAGCGCGAAGTGCGAGATGGTATGGAGCAGCTGCTGCGTGGCAGCTTGTGGTCGCAGCTCCCTTTTGTGCCCCAGCTCCTCGGTCGGCCCTGGTGGCTGGCGCGCTTTTTGCTTCACGGCGGCCTACCCAGCATGCCCAACATTGTCAGTGCAGAAAAGGGCGAGCTGAAAGTCAGCGACGCACATTCCGCGATCAAACGAGCAGCCTTCTCCTGGGAAGACATGCCCTGGATTCGCGAACTGTGGAACGGCCAAATCGTGATAAAGGGTGTCCTTTCCGCGGACGATGCCAGGCGAGGACTCGACCACGGAGCAGCCGCCCTCGTCGTCTCCAATCACGGCGGGCGCCAACTCGACGGGGTCCCGGCCTCATTGCGCGTGCTGCCGGAAATCGTAGCCGCCGTCAAGGGCCAGGCGGAAGTTCTGCTGGATAGCGGCATTCGTCGTGGAGCAGATGTAGTCAAGGCGATCTGCCTGGGAGCTCGCGCTGTGCTTTGTGGGCGAGCGTATGCCTATGGACTGGCGGCCGCGGGAGAATCCGGGGTGGCGCGCACTCTTGAAATCTTGCGGGCGGACCTGGAGCGGACTCTGCGGCTGCTAGGATGCGCTTCGGTTGACGCTTTGGATCAATCTTACGTGAAGGCTCCGGCCAGCTGGTTCGATTCCACGGTTCGAACGCCTATCGAGTAACAGCGTACCGCACGCGTCGAAAAATGAAAGGCTTTCGGCTCCTCGTCGCCTCCCGAGGTGTGCGCATCGGGTCCACCCTAGGTAGCTAGCAGCCCATGCGCCGGCGACCAAGGACGCATTCCCTCCTAGAATTGGCCGGTAGAACTCGGGTCCGTAGATTCCCGCGCACACGGAGTCAGTCTGCCACTCCCAGGTCAGAATTCCCATAACAGCAGGCCCGTAGCAGGCTGCCGATAGCCGACGCCCGCCCAGGACAGCGCTCACGGGCGGATCGTATTTGGCCGATGATAAAGGCAAACGGGGGAAAACCGCGGGTGAGCAATGGCGCCTGCCGGTCGCAATCAGTGCAAACAAACAGGCCCAGAGCCCTGCTGAAGCCAACTTGAATTCCATGCGTCAACATGCGTCAATTGGAGTTAGACCTGCGTTGCTCGACGCCGCTTGCCACATGTCGGCGCAGCCCGCGTGAGCAGGCCGATCCGCCAGCTCTAGCGTTTCCGCGACGTTTCCTTCGGGTGGGAGTCGGCGCTGGTGCGATAGCAGGGCAACACAGTATTCCGGCCCTCGGGAGTCAACGACAACCCCGAAGAGACTTGCCCGGTCGGTGAGACGGTCATATGCACCAACGATTCGTCGCAAGCTCGATCGCGCGTGACTCGGAGCTTGTAGATCTTCGAGGCGTCCGGATGGTACTCCGAGAATCTGCGTTGATAGGGAAGAAACCAGTAGACAAGCTTGATGAGCTGTACCCGATGTCCGCTAAGCTCTTTCTCTGCGATGAAGACCTCGTAACTCGCTGAAAAAGAGGTGCCAGGCAAGGCGAACGCCAAACCGACGATCCGCATAGGGAGCTCTGCAGGCACGGTGTTTGCTGCCTCGTCGGTGTTCGATCCGCCTACACCGTCCGTTGACGGCGGGGGTGGCACGACCGGAGGGCTGGAATCGGCCAGTAAGGTCCTGTCTCCGCGCCCACTCGCCCCGCCCGTGCTCTGAATCGATGGAGGAGGCGGTACAGCCGACAAACCGGAACCACCCGGCAAGCCTCCGCGCCCGGGGCCGCTCAGTCTGCCCACACCACCAACCGACGGAGGTGGCGGCACAGCTGCCATGCCCGACCCAAACGAATCCGTGCGGCCACCGGCCCGGGTCGCCGCATCGCCGACAGATGGCGGAGGAGGCACGACGACCCACGAGCCCGTCCCGCTCGGCCCGGCTGGCGGCCCTGCAGAAATCGTACCCTGGCCCTCTGCCGGCAATTTTGGTGCTGGCGCTACCACTTCCACGTCTAAGCCAATTCCCCCACTCTTCCCTACTCTCCCTATGGAGCCTTGTAGCGAAGGAGACGGTGCCACTGGGTCGACTTTGGGTGTGGCCACCCCGGGTCTTCCAGAAACCGCTCCCACCTCGGGTGCAGGTGCAACCGCAACCGTTTGATACGTCCCAAGCCTTCCTGATGCGGTTGATTTAACCCCGTTTACTATGGCAGGACCAGGTGCCACCACAACCACCCGAAACGGATTGGCATGCCACGAAGCTGCCTGCTTGACCTCGGGCGGCGGTCCAACAATGGACGTGCCGACCGGGGGCGCCTGCCGTTGCGATCGAGCCGCGGCCAGAGGTACCGCAGGCGCGACCGGAGTCGAGAGCACGCCCTTCGGCAGCGGCGGCGACGCCGTCAACGCAGCGATATTTGGGGGCGCCACGATAGTTCCTGGCCGGTTTTCAACCTCGCGAGCAACCCGCATGGCATGCCGGACTTCCGATTTGTTTTCTCTCCGCATCGGGAGCTTTGGCGGACTGCTCTTGGACGCCGGGAACGTTGGGCTAGGTGTGTAGTAAGCAACGTAAGACCTATGCCAGCGTTGCGTTTCCATGTGCGTGCGTGGCGCCCATATTGGAGAAAGGATGATCAGGGCGAGCACCAGTGTTAGGTGGCAAAGCGCCGATTCGAGAACCGATCCCCAGGGCGCGCCCGTGTATACAAAGACATCGTGCCAGTAAGGTGCAGGCCTGGACGCCAGGACGAGGGTAGGCAGCGGCTTGCGTAGCAGCAGGTCAGCTAGGTTGCCGAAGAAAACGCGGTAGCCGGGTTCGAACTCCAGCACCAGCCTTGGACCGCGCGGCCCCCGCCAATGAGCATTGCCTTTTGAGTTCAGAAGCGTCGAGCCATTGTCCATGCCGCCCACTGGAGGAACAGATTGGAGTCAATTATAGTCGAGGAGAAAGGAACCGCGACCTTACCCAGGTTACCTCTGTCACCATTCGAATCAGCCTTGACGTTCCAACCGGCTTCTGAATTGGCCACGATTCGCCCCAGCGTCAATCGTACGAGGTGGATTCGATCACAGCGGCCGGATAAACACCCATGTGCTGTCCGTCAGTCCGCTGTAGGACACGCTCACGGGGAGTCCCTGGGAATTTTTCTTGAAGGCAAAATGATATTGGAACTATTCGTGAAGCTGTTTCTTGACCACTCCCTACACAACACGTACCGGGCGTTGAGCCAATGCTCCGCAACCGGCGTTCGACGAGAAGGACTTGATTGGATCTGTAGCAGGGAGAAGAGAATGCCATGGCCTATTCATCGAACCATTGGGAGCTGTAATGCTCGTTGCGGGATCTCGCGCCCGACGGTCGGAAATCGTCTTTGTCGCCCACACAACAGCGCCCGTCGAGACGCTGGCCGAGGAGCTAGATCGTTTGAACCAGTAATCGCTTCACACGTAGTGGCCGGACATGGTGGTTGTGCAGTCGAAGGGGGCGATCCATTACCCCGTGCAGTTTCCCGGCGAAATGATTCTCGGTGACTATTTCCGCCAGGGGAAGGCGCGCTACCCTCCAAAGAGGTGACAGGCGTCACGGCAACGTATGATGCACGTCACCAACACCATAGATTACTTCGTGGTCGAATTACTGTAAGGGCGGACGCGGTTCTGGCTTGCGTCTACCCCGAGGATCTACTTTATGAAAACGAAGGGTTCTCGGAGCCTGCACTTGCCGATGGCGCTTCCCAGATCGATGTGGCGATACGGTGTGACGGCATTTGTCATCGCAATGTGTCTTTTTCCAAGTGCCCGCATTTTGGCGTCGGACGCCTCGCCCAATCGGCTTGGCGCGGCTCAAGATACGAACGGCCAAACTGCGGAACCAGGAGCAACAGCCTGGATCCGAGTGGCGGAAGGGGAATACAAAGTTCTGACGGACAAAGGAATTGGGCCCTTCGATCCGGCAGTGTTCGACTTCTCTGAATCCTGGACCTTGTGGCGACTCCCGGATGGAAGTTTCGACGTCAGCGGCACAAGAAGCTATCGTTCACCATCCGATGAACCTCGTAGTAATAACTTTTCTGTTCGCCTTTCTCCAGGGTTCAGCGTGCAGGGATTGAAGGAATTCAGAAAACTCCGCTGGAGGTCAGATTCAGGGCCTCTCAGTTGTACCTTCCTGACGGGAAAACTCGCATGCACATCGAATGCGAGGGATGTGACCCAGAACGTGACGTTAGAGCTGCCGATGAACGATCCTTTCGGAATCATGTGGCCAATTTCAGCATTCTCGTTGGGTAGCATCACACGTTCGGCAAGTCATGATCCGAAAACAACGACGCCGATTGAGCTTGTGAGATTGCAGGAAGTCAATAAAGCTGACCCAATAATGGCGACGATCTTGGCCGGCCATTTGAAGTATCTTGGACGGGAAGAGCTACAGCTGGCGGGCCACAGGTGGTGTGCCGACAAGTTCGAGCTGAAAGTTCCACTTCATGCGCCATTCCTGCTCTGGACCTCTGCTGAGGGTTTGCTTCTCGCTTTTGCTCCCGAAACCAAGGACCAGACTCTCTCCGGGGATGGCATGGTCCTGGTTAAATTTCAGCAATGGAGACAATTCTGAGCGGGCACTCTGGCTGTCCCCCGAGCCCTCAGTCGCAACGAAGACCCGGTTCATACTTGAGGCGTGGATCACTGGTATTAGTGATTTCTGTCACCACAGCTTTCTCGATCCATTTGCGAGACTGTTCACGTAGCTAGAAGCCGATCGACACAGTAGATGTGAAAAGGCGGACAATATGAAAGTTCTCCTGGCAATCGATTCTTCTCACTCATCGCACGTCGTAGAGACGGCCGCCGCTCGTCCGTGGCCATCCGGCTCATTGTTCTGCGTGATGAGTGTTGTGGATATGGGTAAATGGGAAGGAATGCCAGCACTCATCGAAGATGCAAAACGCGAGGCACACTCGCTCGTGGAACATGCGACGGACAAACTTACCCAATCCAGGCACAAAGCGTTTTCAGAAATCCCATTGGGCTTTCCCAAGAAAGCCATTCCAGAATACGCGAAGCAATGGGGTGCGGATCTGGTAATGGTCGGCTCGCACGGGCAGAGTGCAGTGCCACGATTTCTCCTGGGCAGTGTTGCACACACAGTCCTTCGCACAGCACCCTGCTCGGTTGAGATCGTGCGCCGGAGCCTGGTATCTTCGCCGCATTCGCATGGGATGAAGATTCTGCTTGCCTCGGATGGCTCCGCGTGTTCTGCCAAAGCTGTCTTGGAGGTCGCGAATCGCCCGTGGCCTCCGAAAAGCGAGATCAGAATTGTCAGCGCGGTACAGCTTTTGACTCCAGAGACTACGGCCGGTGTATCGACACTAGCATCACCGTACCCCACCAGCCTGCTTGAGCAGATATGGAAAGATGCGCACACACGTGGAGAGAAAGCCGTCGCCGATGCTCGAAGGACTCTTAGTGCCACGGGCCTGAAGGTACACGCAGGCGAGGGGACACCTAACGGCGAGCCTCGAGCACTCATTCTCGATGAAGCAAAGGCGTGGGGAGCGGATCTGATTGTTCTTGGCTCTCACGGCCGACACGGCTTGGATCGTCTGCTGCTGGGAAGCGTTTCTGAGTCGGTTGCCATGTATGCCCACTGCTCGGTCGAGGTGGTTCGGTGACAACGTGAGAAAGCGCTCGGAAGGGGCTGTATCCGCGAGTCGCTGGTTTCTTGTCTGGCTTCGTTTACGCTCTTGCCTGCGCAAGCATCAAGCGATATGTTTCCCGGTCTATGGAATTCCGAAAGTGATCCGCGCAGATTTCATCCTCTTTGACCGCGGTCACTTGAAATATCTGAATCTCCTGGAACGTCTCAACTGCGCCTACTGTTGCTACGGTAACGGCCTGATAGCTTATGTCCGCGAGATCGCCGGACGGACATCGAAGCCCTACGCGGCGACTTCGCCGATGTGGGAACAGCTGCGACACCTCGGGCCCCTGCTCATACCACTAGGCGACGACCATGGCTTCGAGCGCCGTCCTGTCGCAGATCAGAACACCGGGGCCTTTGGTCGAGATGAGGCTGCGATGCCTGAATTCAGCCAACCCGCGGGTGACCGTTCTGCGCGATCGTGCCGTTATAGTCGAGCGCTGACACACTAAATCGCATAAATGCTCACACATCCTTTTGCCCACCACCAAATCTTGCAGATGGTCCGGGAAAGGATCGATTCTGCGAATACTCCGAAGACTTGGAATGGGGAATCTTAGAAGCTGCAACTTGAGCCAACGCAACAGCACGTCTACGGCGTTTCCGTTGTGTCTTGTAGCTTGTAGACACCCTTATTAGTCTGAAGCCTGTTCATGGTCGGACCTTTCAATGCACATCCTGCCACGGCAGCACGGGACAGTCCCGTGGTCAGCATCACTCCTTCGAGTGATTGGCGTCACGGTAGGACTAAGGGCCAACGTATAGAAAGGACTTACTAAGGAGTTCCAGGCCTAACGTTCGAGTGCCGGGGAAGGTGAAAGATGCGCTACGTGATTGCGATCCTCTCAGTCGCTGGAATCGTGGTGTCATGCTTTGCTCTAGCCGCGCACTATTCGGCGCCGGTGCAACCGATCGACCTTCTAGGCTCCAGGTGGAACTCCGCATACGTGAATCAGAGCTCATATGCTGAAGTTCATGGGATTCCAGTGGCGCTGCTGGGGATTGCGGGTTATGCGCTGCTGGTAATACTCGCCCTGCTACGTCGCAGAGTGCTCACGGTCTACTTTGCTGGCATTGGAGTTGCCTATGCGTTTTACCTCACGAATATCGAAGCCCACATTCTGGAAGTGTGGTGTGTGTACTGCGTTTCGTCCCTGATCTTGATTCTTTTTATAGCAATGTTTGCCTTTGGCACGCTGATCTTTGACCCGACTCCCGATATAGATCGGTAACGTCACGGGTGTTTCGCTGCGATGCCAGCGCGCAAGGTGGTGGCCCAAGCGGACGAGAGGTCTAAATTAAGGGCTAAACAGTGGCAGTATGCCAATGCCGGATCGAAACCTTATTCCCTGCTGCTACGACGTTGCAGCAGGGCCCAGTGGTCAGCATCACCCCTCCGAGTGATTGATGTCACTGTCAAAGTCAGAGGAACCGCGTAAAAAGAGTTTTAGTGGGGAGGTTTCCATGCAAACCATTCAAACCAACAAGCGCATCCTGCTCAGCAATGTTCTCTTCGCGACCGATTTTTCGCAATCGTCGAAGGCTGCTCTGCCATACGCGATTGCATTGGCCCGGCAATATGGCGCCAGAGTATTTATGGCACATGCGATCGCACCTGAGCCACATCTGAGTGTGCCTTTAGATTCTTTGCCAGCGAATGCTGATCCAGCACGACTTGATGCTGGACGACATCTAGCCGATCTTGCTCGTGCAGTGTCGATTTGCAACATATCGCATGAGGAGTTACTAGAGCGGGGTGATGTTTGGAATGTCATTCTCGACATCGTTAAAAAGCACGCTATTGACCTCATAGTTGCGGGCACGCGCGGGCGACGAGGAGTCCGAAGACTGGCGATGGGATCGAATGCCGAGAAAATCTACAGACAAGCAGACTGTCCGGTTTTAACCATCGGTCCACATGTTCTTCCATTCGAAACGGAAGACTGGAGGCTTAAACACATTCTCTTTCCGACTGACGGTTCAGGAGCCTCCCTCGTAGCCCTGCCATACGCTTTATCGCTAGCTGAAGAAAACCAAGCGACTTTGATTGTTCTCCAACTGATGCCGCTCATCCCACCCGAGTATCGCGAAGCCGACGAAGCGAGCGCTCGCGAAACGCTCCGCGGCCTCGTTCCCCCAGAGGCAGATGCATGGTGCAATACTGAGCTCTTGGTGCGTTTTGAGTTTCCTGCGGAGGGAATCCTGCGACTTGCTGCCGAACGTGCTGTAGACCTGATCGTAATGGGCGTAAAGAAGTCTTCTTCCGAAAAGGCAATTTCCACGCACTTGCCGTGGGCAATTGCTTCTCAAGTCGTGGCTGAGGCAAAGTGTCCGGTACTTACTGTACGGGGCTAACAAGAATCAGGAAATGCAAAGTTTTGGCGCGATTAGACGTGACGGAACAGAGGTGTCGGGATGTTCGTGATGAATTCAACCACGGTCCTCACATCGGCGACATCGCAAGAGAGAACGTCTTTTTTCAGTTTTCTATACCGGAGAATTTGGCCAACTGGTCCTGATGAGCATCCCGCCTGGCGGAGAAATCGGTGAGAACGAATACCGCGATGCCGACTGCTTTCTCTTTATCCTGGCGGGGGAGGGTGAGGCAGTTCTCAAGTCAAAACGCCTGGCCGCGAGGAAAGGGGACGTGATGGTCGTTTCGGCGGGAGTCGGCATAACCTCAAGAATTCCGGGCAGGACGTGTTAAAGCTTGTTGCAATTCACACATCTCCCGAATTCGAGGATGTCGCTATCTCCGAGACCCAAAAAGACGCCCAGGCCGCTGCTTGGAAGGATTTGGAACATGCCTGGGAGCAATGACGGAGTTCAATGAAGGAACTGTCCGTCCAGTTCTTTGGGTGCGGTGATACGGGCATGGGTCAAGAAACTCTAATTTCTCTCACCTGCCTCCTGAATATGCGAACGCGCGGTTTTGCATGGCGCCATTTCAATCTTGCGGCTACGCACATTAGAGCCAGCCAAACCTCGCGACTGGTTTTTCTTCCGAAACGAATTCTTGTTTTTTTCATACAACAAGACCTGGTCGCTGGAAAGTGCTATTTTACTGGGGATTTACGTGGTGGAGCTAGTCGGGCTCGCACTATTGGACGGTGTTGACCACACGTAAGTTATTGATTCTTAACGAGGCGAGAAGGGCGAAAAAGGCACCATTGTCGAATCTTGGGTACAATTTGGGTACAGTGATCTTGAAGTCTGATGGGGCAATTTGGGGCCAAAATTCCCTCAACAGGCTGCCGGGCTCGTTCTCGGCACGTATCTGTTGAGGCAAGCGCCGCACTCCGCACGCGAGGACGCATTCCCGCATCTCCACCAATTCCAGAATCGTGCGTTACGGATTCAATGCGGATGAGTTTAATCGTCTCCGTGAAACGTTTTATGACAGGCTGATCAGCCTCTGCGGCGGCGAGCGTACACAGAACGAGAGTGAGCACGGCTAACTTGGTCGGTGCCGTTGAAAGTACGGACACCTCGAGTGTCTGCCGGGGGATTGCAGCCAAAGCGGCACAGCATCCGGGTCAGGAGAATACGCATCGCCCATAGTGTGGCACGCTTGCGATACGGTTTTCGCGCAAGGGTGGGAACAACGGCGGCCCAACCAGCGGAAGGAACCCAAGAACGAACAATCGAACAATCACATGGCCCGTACCGCTCATCCGTGGCTTTGCCTTACTTGTGGCATTCGCTCTCGATCTGTCTCGTGAACTCCGGTACGTCGAACGGAAGGCTCTCATAAACTGTTCCTACTTGCATTTTCTTCATCGGAAAGGTGGCTGCAACCCGGAAAACCGCTTCTTCGAGCTGGCCATTGTGCAGCCAAGGTGAGAGTAGCCCTCGACGTTCGCACAACTGCAACATGGCCGCACGATAATAAACCGTGCGAACGCTAGCGCCAGGGCTGCAGGCGCGCTCGAACATGCCGCTTCCAATGGCAACTGGTTGATCTGCGTTGCGCCTACTCACATCCCCAAGGAGTTTCCATGCCGCTCGAAGATCGGCAGAATCGACCGCCGCTACTGGGCCGTCCTCCAATCCACCACCGGGGTCCCAAAAACTCGACTCCATATGCCAAATCTCCTTCCCTCTCCGTAGGCGAACCTGCCATCGAGATAGTCGGCAGGGGCCCCCATGGTCATGGATGTTTGGTGCACGCCTGCGTGGGATAGTTGTCTGGCGCTGAGAGTCCATTTCCGGTGAAACCCGGAGTGCACGACCAGGCGATCCCGGAGCCCAAGCGTTCGCAGAGGGCATAGGTATACCAGTAGGTCGGATATTCCGCTTCAAAGACTCCATTTACTCCAAGAGGGCTCCAGTCAGGCGGCGTTGTCGCCGGGGTGCACCAAGGTATTGTTTCG
>CAVYOX010000007.1:0-318543 GCA_963770245.1 uncultured Acidobacteriaceae bacterium
GCGGCGTCATCAGTACCTCGTCAGAACTTGGGCGAGGCTGAAGACCAGTACTGATGGTTGTGCGCCGAGGAAAGCCGATGTAGTTTGGCTGAAATCGGAAACAAACAAAGAAGAGAGTAAGCCAGACCCAATCTATTCAGTTGTGAGGTTTCATCCTCACGATCTTTGAGAATCAGCGCCTGGCAATCAGCACCTGGCATTCGACCCTTTCTGGGTTGACTCAGGGCTGAGGACTGATGTCAGGAGCTTCGCGCGTCACGCGCGATTGAGTTGTCGGTGATCTTACCGCGGGGGATCCACCCGTTCCCATCCCGAACACGGAAGTTAAGCCCCGCAGGGCCGATTGTACTGCACGCGAAAGTGTGTGGGAGAGTAGGTCGTTGCCGGCATAAATAAAGGCCATGTTGCGAAAGCAGCGTGGCCTTTTCCGCTTTTCGGCTCCACTTATTCCGACCACGCGATGTTCCCGATGAATTGCCCCCGTTTGCAGTACCAACGTACCTGCGGCCACGGGATACCCTGACCCGCCCCACATTCTGTACCAATCGAAACCAGAGATTCTATAGGCCAACAGCCCGTTTCGTCTGATTTGACGGGGCCTTCGCGTACTCCAGAGGCTCTAGTGAAGTGCCCCCGTTTGCAGTACCAACCCGAGTGTGAGTTTCCGGTTAAATTCGGCCGTTCGTTTTCAGCGGGGAAGAGGCCTGGAGAAGGGGACGGCGTTTGAGTCCCCTTCTCCAGCATCCATGTAGAAGATCTCCTCATGCCTGCGTCTCCGCTCTTGTCCTTGCGAACACTGCTGGCGCTACGTAGCCCAACGAGCTATGCGGACGCTGCTGGTTGTAATCCTGTCGCCACTCTTCGACTTTTCGGCGCGCGTCGTGCAGACTGGTGAACCAATTGGCATTCAAACATTCATCCCGCAATCGGCCGTTAAAGCTTTCTACGTAGGCATTCTGCACCGGCTTGCCCGGCTGAATGAACTCCAACCGCACACCGTGTTCCGCGCTCCATGCGGCCAAAGCGCGACTACGAAATTCGGGCCCATTGTCCAACAAAATCGCTTCCGGCAGACCTCTCTCCGCCACCACTCGATCCAGCACCCGGCGCACTCGTACCCCGCCCAGCGAGGTATCGACTTCAATCGCCGGGCACTCCCGACTGAAAACATCCAGCATGGTCAACATGCGAATCACTTGCCCCGTACTTACCCAATCATTCAGGAAATCCATGGACCATCGTTGATTCGGCTTCACCGTGGCCGGGCTGGACGCCGCCCCAACCCAGCGGATCCGCCGACGATGCCGAACCCGTATCGCCAGGCCCTCCTCCCGATACAGCCGGTACACCCGCTTGTGATTGGCCATTACCCCTTCCCCCACCAACATCGCCGTTAGCCGTCGGTACCCGAACCGCATGCGTTGCGCCGCCAGCTCCTTCAGGCGCGCTCGCAGTCCGGCATCTCGTTCCGGCCTGTGCGACCGATAGCGGTGCGTCGATCGTGCCAATTTAACCAGCCTGCAGGCGTGCCGTTCGCTCATCTCGTACTGCCCCATGGCGTAACTCACGGCTGCCCTAAGTCCCGCAGGCTCTACCAGTTTTTTGAGAGAACATCCTTCAGCGCCCGGTTATCCAACGTCAGCTCTGCCACCACGTGCTTCAGCTTCCGGTTCTCCTCTTCCAGATGCCTTAGCTTCTTCGCCTCTCCGCTGTCCATCCCGCCGTACTTCGCCTTCCAGCGGTAGTAGGTTTGTTCCGTGATGGCGTGCTGCCGGCACAGCTCCGCTGTGCCCATCCCAGCCTCGCCTTGTTTCAAAATCGAGATGATTTGCTCTTCGCTATGGCGTGTCCCTTTCACTGCGTTTCTCCTCTCCTGGGTTTGGAGAAACTCACATTCTACGTGGTACCGTTTTCGGGTTTTGGGTCAGGATAATCAAAACCCGGCGGCGCGACGCCAATCACGGTAAGGGGCCTCCCGTCGACTCGGATCGTGGCGCCCAGAACCTTCGGGTCGCCCCCGAAAAGCTGTTGCCAAAGTCCGTAACCGATCACCGCCCGGGCGTTCGGTCCGGGCAATCCCCACCCTGTTGCGTTCACCTCCTCATCCGGGGCAAATCCGCTTCCGAGCACCGGCTGCGCGCCCAGCACGGAGAAGAAATTCCACGACGTCTGAGCGACGTGAGCCCGACTCCCGACGCGCATTCCGCCAAGATTCACATCGGTTTCCTCGAAAAGCGCAGCGTCGGCCAGATAGGTGCTCTGCTGTCGCCAATCGTGAAACTCCTGGGTGCTCGTGTGGGGTGGAAAGAACTCATGGAGTAGGGCCAGGCGGTCCGGCTCGCGAAATGGAAGCGAGCGCAGCAGAAGTGCATTGACCATGCTGAACACACCTGTGTTCGCGCCAATGCCGATCGCGAGGGCAGCGATGGCGAATGCGGTGTGCCAAGGACGGGCGGCCCAAAGCCGGAGGGTGTACTTGAGGTCCTGAAGCATTTTCCCGCAACCCGTGATTCCGTGTCAGCATTTTACGCCAGGAGTACCGGGGCGAGCAGCCCGCGCGCGGGCCCTACACTGGTTTCGGATTGCGCTCGAACTGACGCTGGTGCCAGTAGGGATAAGCGGGACTTTGTTCGCTCACCGCATCAAGGCGGGCGATCTGTTCGCGACTGAGGGTCCATTCCGTGGCGCCCAGGTTCTGTCGCAGCTGTTCTTCGTTGCGCGCGCCGACGATGACGCTCGCGACCGAGGGACGCTGCAAGAGCCAGTTCAAGGCAATCTGCGGAACGGTCTTCGCGGTCTCGCGGGAGATTGCGTCGAGCGCGTCAACGACGCGGTAGAGATAGTCGTCGGCGACCTGGGGGCCTTGCTCGGCGGTCTTGTGCAGGCGGCTGACCTTGGGCAAAGGCTGCCCCCGGCGGATTTTCCCGGTCAGCCGTCCCCATCCTAACGGGCTCCAGATGATGGCGCCGACTTTCTGATCGAGCGCCAGCGGCATGAGCTCCCATTCGTAGTCGCGTCCGATGAGCGAATAGTAAACCTGATGAGCGCAATAGCGCGCCCAGCCGTATTTTTGCGATACGGCGAGCGATTTCATCAAATGCCATCCCGAGAAATTGGAACAGGCGATGTAGCGGACCTTGCCGCTTGCAACCAGCGTGTCCAGAGTCCGGAGCGTCTCTTCGACCGGAGTTTGCGCGTCGAAGCCGTGCATGTGATAGATGTCGATGAAATCGGTGCCCAGGCGGCGCAGGCTGGCCTCGCAGGATGCCAGGAGATGATGGCGGGAGGAGCCGAGATCGTTCGGGCCATCGGCCATGCGGAAAGTGGCCTTGGTCGAGATCAAGACTTGGTGGCGGCGGCCGGCGAGGGCTTTCCCCAGAATCTCTTCCGACAGTCCCTTCGAGTAAACATCCGCCGTGTCGAACAGGTTGATGCCGGCTTCCAGGCAGACGTCCACCAGGCGGGTGGCTTCGGCCACATCGCTTGCTCCCCAGGCTTGGAAAAAGTCGCCACGACCGCCAAAGGTGCCGGCGCCGAAGCTGAGCCCAGAAACCTTAAGCCCGGAATCACCCAGCTGACGAAATTCCATAAACCAAAGACAGATAGAAAACAGATAGAAAAATGAAAGACAAAGGTGAAGATACCAGGGAAGATGCCGGCGGCCACTCCAGCGATGCAATATTGCGCGGTCCGCGGGATGCGGTCCGCGGCCGAGGCGCATCCGACACGCAAACCATGCGCCCTTCCTCCCCCAGGCATCCGCCCCCTCTGGCATAAAAATGGCTGATGTACCTCATAAGGTATTTCGATTGGCGCTTGAAGGGTCGGCGCGCGTAATCTAACGCTTCCAAAATCGGGCCGCCCAGACGGCTCTCACCAAGGAGCTCCATGTCGAACGAACTGCGAGATTTCCTGGCTTTATCGTACAGCGAATTGGAAGAATTAAATTTGCATGCCAAAGAGCAACGCAAGAACCGCGTTGCTGCCCATAAGGTTCAGGAAGAGCGGATCAAATACCTGTCGGATGAAAAAAGGATTAAGGCGGTCACCCTGCTCTTCAGCGATCTCGAAGGTCGCCTGCACATGCTGGACTACGACAAGAAGTTTCTCATCAAGAGCTGGGACAACCTTACCTTTGACGGTTCTTCGATCCGCGGGTTTACCGCGCAGAAAGAGAGCGATCTGCGGCTGGGAATCGACTGGGCCGCCTTCTACTGGGCGCCGGCGGATTTCTTTGGCTCAGGCAAGGTGCTGGTATTCGGCGAAGTCATCGATAAGGGAGGGACACCCTATGGCGCTGACATTCGCGGCATGCTGAAGGGTTATGCCGAATCGCTGCATAAAAAGGAAGGGTACACGCTGAACGCGGCCAATGAGATTGAGGGCTTCCTGTTCCGGGGAGTGGATGCCGAGCAGCACTATCACGAAACCGGCAGGTTCGAATACGTGAACACCGGCGGATACTATCATTCGCTGCCCGGCGATCCGCTGCGGTCGTTTATCGACACTGCAGCCGAAGTGCAGCGCGCCATGGGCTTCCAGAACGAAAAGGATCACCCCGAAGTCGCGCCCTCACAGTTTGAGATCAACTACGGCTATGGCGAAGTGGTGGCCGCGGCTGACCAGATCCAGCTGTACAAGCTGATCTGCCGCGAAGTCGCGACCAAGCTGGGAATGACGGCGTCGTTTCTGCCGAAGCCGGTGGTCGGGGTGAACGGCACGGGGATGCATACCAATGTTTCGGTCACCAAGGGAGGCAAGAATCTGTTCTGGGATCCGAAAGGCGAGGACAAGCTGAGCAAGTTCGGGTGGTCCTTTGTCGATCGCGTTCTCACCCACGGCAATGATACCTGCCTGCTCCAGAATGCCAGCGTCAACGCCTATCGGCGGCTGGATCCACACTTTGAGGCGCCGAACCAGATCATGGCGTCGGCGGTTGATCGTGGATCGATGGTGCGCATTCCGATCGGCAATGACAAGAGCATGCGCGTCGAAGTGCGCTCGGTCGGGCCGGACGCGAATCCTTACCTGGTGATGTTTTCGATCTTTAAGGCCGGCCTCGATGGCGAGATTGCGAAGATCAAGAACCTGCGGCAGGCGAAACGATACCTGCCGGACAACATCTACACCGCGATGGATGATTTCCGGAACTCCGACTGGATCACGACCCTGCTGGGCGAGGATGTGAAAGGGCGCTATCTCGACCTGAAGCAGGCAGCGGCGGATCGCTGTCCGCGGCTGCTCGGGACTCGGGTGAAGGCCGAGGAAGTCCAGTATCACCACGAGGTTTACAACCAGTACCTCTGGAATCAGTTCTGAGAAGGAACGTCGAGACCGAAATTAGATCACCCTGGGGCCACGTTCGGAAATGAGCGTGGCCTTCGGTTTGGCCGCGGGAACCCAAAGGCAGGGCCTCCGCGCTCGCGCATGGCTGAACCCGAAGGCCACGCCGAGGGATCGGCGAACCGATCCTCCGCGTGGCCCTAGGGATGCTCTCGCTTCCGCTTCCTCTTCCTCTTCCTCTTCACCGTTCCTCTTCCTCTGTATCGGTACCTATGATCGATGCCGCCGGATCGCTCTCCCGTCTAGTCCTTCCCTAGGGGGGCGGGAGTGATCGGCGCCTTGGTGGCCTCATCGGGGACGCCGGCGGGCTCGATCTTCACGGTCGATAGCATCCAGTTCAACCTGCGGAACACCTGGCTGCGATCGACGGCTTTGATCGGGCCGGCGGCCTTGTCGGCCGCAGTGGTCTCGAATCCGAGGGCGAATTCGTAGCAGGTCCCGTTCTCGAACACGTGATAGTACTTCGTATCGGCGTGCTTCGCCCCTCGGTCGCCGGAGCTTTCTACTTCGGTCGAGGGACCGTCGAGCGGCTCTGCTTTCGCGGCTTCGATCGAGGAGGTGGCGACCGGGGAAGCCGCGGCGGGCGGCGCCGCCTGATCCCCTTTCTCGCCGGAAGCCTCCACTCGAACAGGGCCGGGGTTGGAAGAGGCGAATTGTCCGCAGCTCGCCCGGTTCAGGCCGGTGTTCACGCTGACCGTGAAAAAGGCGGAGGCTAAGTCCGTGTCCGCATACAGGCGATTCGGCAACTCCACCATGGTAAGAGTCGAACCGCCGGGCTCGACGAAGTTCATGGCGATCGGTTCGAGCCGAGTCCATTCCGCGTTCGCCTTGTCGCCTTCCTTCAGGCTGTAGTTTTTCAGATAGCGGAAGGAAACGCCGTAAAGAGGATTGGTGTAGCTCGAGGCGATGAGCGTCCGCTGGATTCGGGTTTTGCGGGTCGGGGTTTTGGTCGGGGAACCCGTCACCGCCGTCTGCATGGAAGCCGAGGGAGCGGGCAAGGCCGGGCCCGGCGCCATCTGGCTGGGCGCGCTGATGCTGGCGGATTTGTCGGATGCCTTCGAGCAGCCGCTGCTCTCGAGCAAGCTGATTCCCACTAGACTGGTCGCGATCAGAGAGCCGATGACGGTTGCGGTCTTCTGGGCTTGGCTGTAATGACGGCTGCGGCTGTTCCGGTCGCCGGGCTGGTTTTCGCTCAACCCGCGGCCGGGCGCCGCTCCCCTATTCGTTCGCGCGGTTTGGTTTGTTGGTTTTCTGTCTGGTTCTCCGGATAAGCCGAGTTGCGTGAAATGTGACATACCATCCTCCTGTGTGCTGGTTCCCCAGTCGGGAGCGATAGGAGCACGGGGGCGGCCATCAAAAATCCATTGATTCCATGTGCTTTGTTCGAGCAGGCGCGCCAGCCATCGTGGGGCACCGGACACGCTGTGGGTGGCCGGACACGCTCGGGATGACAAAACGCGGAGCGCAAACTAGACTCGAGGACCAAGCGGAGTGGCCGCGAACGCGATGCGGGATTGCATCATGCCGGACGGGGAGAGTCCTTTGACCACCAGCAATGCCGAAAGCGAGCGGCCTCGGCGGACTCGAAACTTTTACCGCCGGGTGGGGGTTCAGGGCTGGCGCAAGAGCTCCTACTCAACCGACACCTGGAAATATCCGGTGCTGCGCCGGTGGATTATCGATCAGCTCCCGAAAGGGGGACGGCGGATCCTCTCGGTCGGATGCGGAACCGGGGAACTCGAGAGGAGCCTGCGGGAGCTCGGCTACCGGGTGATTGGCCTGGATTTCTCTTTGGAAATGCTCGAAACCGCGGTCCGCCGAGGGGACCCCGGGCTGGTGCAGGGCGATGGCCACCTTTTGCCCTTTGCCGCAGGTTCCTTCGATGCGGTAATCCTGCCGGAATCGCTCGGTCATCTGAAGGCCGCGGTCGCGCTGGCGGAAGCCAATCGGGTTTTAAGAAGACGCGGGCGGCTGCTCATCACCACCTACCCGAAACACCGCGAGGTGCACCCGTTGTATGCCAAGTCGAGCCTCGAGGAGTTGAGCGCGCACGTGATCGAGGCGGGGTTTCGGGTGACCACGCACCGCTTGTTGCGGCCCCAGCGGACTGCGGTCGAAGAAGTTCGAGTGGAGAAGCGATGCGCTCTGCTGTTCATCCTGGCGACCCGGCGGGAGTCCCGGCTGGGGAGCAAGCGACGCGCCCCGCAGAGCCAGCGCGCCGCGGCCTGATCCCGTCGGAGCGACCATTCCCTATTCAAATTGCTTGCGAAAACTGGCCAGCTGCTGTTTCAGCTCGGCCACTTCTCTCGCGAGATCCGTCACTTCATTTTCCAGGCGAGCGATTCGCTCGCCCTCGGGCGCGGGGCGGCTGCCCGAGCCGGACGAGGAAGTCCGCGCCGCCGTCGTCCACCCCTCCCCCTCCGGCTCTCCCCGATCTCCCGCCAGCAGATGCATGGCGCGAGCCTCTTTGGTGCCGGGTTGGCGAGCCAGCACTCTGACCAAAGGGGGCTCGCGTTCGCTCAGGCGCTGCAAGGTGGATTGCACTTCGGTCAGATCCTCGAAACGGTGCATGCGCTCGCTACGGGCGCGCAGTTCGCCCGGAGTTTGCGGGCCGCGCAGCAGCAGCACGCACAGGACGGCGGTCTCGCCGCGCGTGAAATTGAAGACTTCCTGCAGGCGATGCTCATACTTCGGGACCCGGCTGTCTGCGCTCGAGGTCGGGCCCGCGAGGCGCTGGTCGTGAAGGACGTCCAAGGCCTGGCGGACGGCGTCTTCATCCAGATGCATGACGGGATCGCGGTTGTTTTTCTGGTTGCAGGCGTTGACCAGCGCGTTCAGCGACAGCGGATAGTAGTCGGGGGTGGTGATGTCCTTTTCGATCAACGAACCGAGAACGCGAGTCTCGACCTCACTGAGCAGAATGTTCAAACCGATGGCTCCTCCCGTTCGCCTCGACCCTGGGTGAACGGGTCTGCACAAATTGTACAGAGTGGAACCCGGTCGCGGGGGGTCAAGCGAGCAAGCGCGCTGCCACCTTGGCGAAGTAGGTGAGGATGATGCCGGCCCCGGCGCGGCGAATCGAGACGAGCGACTCCATCATCACCCGGTCGTGGTCGATACAGTGGTTGCGGGCGGCGAATTCGATCATGGCATATTCGCCGGACACTTGGTAGGCGGCCAGGGGAAGGTCGAAACGCTCGCGGGCGCGGGCGATCACGTCGAGGTAGGGGAGGGCCGGCTTCACCATGATCAGGTCGGCGCCTTCCTCGATGTCGGCCGCGATTTCCCGCATGGCCTCACGCAGATTGGCGCCATCCATCTGATAGGAGCGGCGGTCGCCGAACTGGGGCGCGGAGTCGGCGGCTTCCCGGAAGGGTCCGTAGAAGCCGGAAGCGAACTTGGCGGCGTAGGAGAGGATCAGGGTGTTTTCCTGCCCTGCGGCATCGAGCGCCCGGCGGATGGCCGCGACTCGGCCGTCCATCATATCGGAGGGAGCGACCATGTCGATGCCGGCGCGGGCCAGCGAAACCGAGGTGCGGGCCAGCAGTTCGAGGGTCGCGTCGTTGACGATTTCGTAAGCCGCCTCAGCTGCCGGCGGAGCCGCCACCGCCGCGCCCAGCGATTGCGGGATCGAGCGTACGATCCCGCAATGCCCATGCGACATGTATTCGCACAGGCAGACATCGCCGATTAAGACCAGGCCGGGGACCTCGCGTTTCAGGGCGCGGGCCGCCTGTTGTACCATGCCGTCCTCGGCCCAGGCGCCGGTGGCGACCTCGTCTTTTTTTTCCGGAAGGCCGAACAGGATGACGGCGGGGATGCCCAGAGCATAGGTTTCCCGGGCCTCCTTGACCGCCTCATCGACAGAAAGATTGAACACGCCGGGCATGGAGCGCACTTCTTTGCGAACCCCCTCCCCGGGGCAAACGAACAGGGGGTAGACGAAGGCCTCGGGACTGAGGCGGGTTTCTTGAACCATCGAGCGCAGCGGCTCGGTCTGGCGGAGGCGGCGAAGGCGAGTTGTGGGAAAAGCCATGAGAGATGTCAGAGGGCGGAGTCGCCCGTCCCCACGTGGGCTGATTCTAGCAGAGCAAGTCCTGTAACATGAATTCCGATGCCTCCGACCTTACTTGCCCAGGCCAGCGGGCGGGCGCTCGAGTTCGAAGCGCTGCGCGAACTGCTGCGCGGCTACCTTTGCTCGCCGCTCGGCGAGGAGCGCATTGCGGCCCTTGCGCCTTCCTCGGATCGCGACTGGATTCGGAACCAGCAGCAACTGACGAGCGAGATCCGGGAATTCCGGCGGGTGGGCGGGCGGTTTGAGTTCTCCGGCTTGCTGGATATCCGGAAACGGCTCGAGAAGTCGCGGATCGCCGGCGCGGCTCTGGAAACGGGGGAAATTCGCGACGTCGTCCAGGTGGTGGACCGAGCCGCCGAGTGGCGCCAGGTCTCGCTCAGCCCGCCGGCCACCATGAAGCTCGCCTGGAACGCAGTCGCACTCCTGTCCGGCTCGCTTGTCGACTTCGGGGACTTTCTGCGGTCGTTTCGCAACAAGATTCTGCCCGACGGCACGCTCGAGGATCGCGCCTCCCCGGAACTGGCGCGCATTCGGCGGGAGATTGAAAAGCAGAGGCGCTTGATTCAGGAGTCCCTACGCGGCTATCTGCGGAGGCTGGCCGAGGGCGGAGGGGTGCAGGAGGAGCTGATCACGATTCGCGGCGAGCGCTTTGTGATCCCGGTGAAGGTGGAGCACAAGCGGCGCGTGCAGGGCGTGGTTCACGGGGCCAGCTCGAGCGGCCAGACGGTGTTCGTCGAGCCCCTCGAAACCATTGAGCAGAACAACGAGATGGTGCGGTTGCTCGATGAAGAGCAGGCGGAGATGCACCGCATTCTGCTCGAGATGACCGCCCGGATCGGAGAGCATGCCGAAGAGATCGTCGCGGCGGTTGAAGTCCTGGCGGAGCTGGAGTTGCAGTTTGCCAAGGCGCGGTTTGCCGAGGAATACAACTGCGTCGAGGTTCGGCTTCGCAGCCCGGAAGAAACCGTGCTGGTTTTGGCCAACGCCCGCCACCCCCTGCTCGAACGGAATCTGAAGGCGAAGAACCAGCCGATCGTTCCGGTCACGATCGAACTGGAAGGGGAACGGCGCGAGCTCATCATCACCGGTCCGAATACGGGCGGAAAAACCGTGGGACTCAAAACCACTGGCCTGCTGGCTCTGATGGCGCAATCGGGCGTCCCCGTGCCCGCCGACCGGGCGGATTTGCCGGTGTTTGATGCGGTTCTGGCGGATATCGGCGACTACCAGTCCATTGCGCAGAATCTTTCGACCTTTTCGGCGCATGTCACCAATATCGATTTCATTTCCCGTACCGCGACCGCGCACTCTCTGGTGCTGCTCGATGAACTCGGATCGGCGACCGACCCTGAGGAAGGGGCGGCGTTGGCCGTGGCGATCGCCGAGCATTTTCGCCGGGTGGGCTCGGTCACCCTCATTTCGACGCATCACACTGCGCTCAAAGTGTATGCGGCGAACACTCCGGGAGTGGTGAATGCCTCGGTCGGCTTCGATCAATCCACCTTGCAGCCTACTTACGAACTGCGGGTGGGCGTCCCGGGCGCTTCCGCCGGGATCAACATCGCGCACCGACTGGGGCTGAATCCTGTGATTATCGAGTCGGCGCGATCGCGGCTGGGCACCCAGGCGCGTGACGTCGGCCAATTTCTGGATCGGCTGCATGCCGAACTGGAAGAGGCGGCGGCGGAAAGGCTCCGGCTGCGCCAGCGGGAACAGGAACTGGAGCGCGACAAGGCCCGGCTCGCCAGCGAGGGAAAGAAGGAACAGCAGGCAAAAATCAAAGAAATGGAGCAAAAGCTCGCGAGCGTCCTGCGCGATTTTGAATATCGGGCGCGCGAGGCGGTCGAGGCCGTCCAGGATCGAGCGGCGGCGCAGAAGCTTTCAAAAGACGCCGAGCGCCGCATCGCCAAACTGCGGCGTGAATTTCGCGAGCAGTTTGATTCGACCGTGGTGGCACACGCGAGCGGCGCCGACCAAGGGGATCCGAACGCCCAGCCGCAGGTGGCGAAGCATGTGGCGGAGGGGGATCGGGTCAAGCTCAAGTCGATCGGACGGGCGGGGGTCGTCTCCCGCCGTCTCGACGACAACCACTTCGAAGTCGAGGTGGGCGCCATGAAGATGAGAGTCGCCCGCGATGACATCGGCGAAGTCCTGGGGCGGGCCGCGGATTCCCCGGTGAAAGCAGCGCGGGCCCGGGGGATTTCGGTTTCACTCGAGAATGAAGACCAGAACGTGGCCTCGGAAATCAACGTCATCGGGCGCACCGTTGACGATGCCACGCGGGAAGTCGAAAAGTTTGTCGACCATGCGTTTCTGGCAGGGCTCGCACGGGTGAGGGTGGTTCACGGCAGCGGCATGGGCATCCTGCGCAAGGCCTTGCGGCAGTACTTGCAGCAACATCCTCACGTGGCTTCGGTGACCGAGCCGCCCCAGCAGGAAGGCGGGGCGGGGGCGACGGTGGTCGAATTGAGGGTGTGAGGGGGGGCCAGGCTCCGGAGGCTCGGTCGCTCGCGCCCCGCCCTCGGCGGGCTCGCGCCGGGAAACTCCTGGCCGCGATCTATTTCTTCCAGTTCTTCAAGCGCACCTCGACCCGTGCGCCTTCAGGCAATTCGCCATGGTGCAGGCGAATGAGGCCGCCCTGAAGCACCGTGCCTTCGAACTCTTGCGCTTCCCCGGAGCCCGCGGCCGCCGGAGGCGCGGGCGAGGCCCCCGCGACGATAGCGTTTCGGATTCCGCGGTCGATCACACGCTCTTCGCCGCCCGCCCGTCCCCTGCCATGGTCCATGGCGGCATTCGCCAGTTCGTCGGCTTCGCGGTTGCTGTCCCGGAGCACATGTTGGATCGCGAACCAGTCCAGTTGCGCAATTAATTCCTTGGCCCTGCCATGCAGTTCCTGCAGGGTGAGATTTTTCACCTTGTAAATGCCCTTGATCTGCCGCACCAACAGTTCGGAGTCGCTCACGACTTTGATCGCTTTGGGTCCGGCCGCGAGTGCGTACTCGAGGGCGGCAATCAAGCCCTGGTATTCCGCGAAGTTATTGGTCTGATGGCCGAGGTATTGGCTGAGCGCCGCCACCGTGTGCCCCGACCGGTCCTTGACCACGACCCCATACCCCGCGGGGCCGGGATTGCCGCGAGCCCCGCCATCGCTATAGGCGACGAGGTGATTCGGGGGAGGATTTTCGCGGGCCGGGCGGAATAACTCATGGGTTTCGGGAACAGTCAGTCCGCGCGTCGAACGGGAAGAGGAAGGAGACATCCCCGAAGTTTACACCGCGGCAGCCCTTACCTTCCGACCGCCAGGCGGGTGGCCAGGCGTTCCGGCAAATTGGCGGCTTGAATGCGGTTCTGCGCGTCCTGCAGGTTGTAGGGTTCGCGGCAGAAAGTGACGATGCGAGTTCGCGAGTCCAGAAGCGCAAACGCGGCGCGCCAATCGCCATCGCGCGGCTGACCGACGGATCCGGGATTGATCAGGTAACGAACTCCCTCCCGCAGGGGAAACTCGAGGGTTTCCGATTGGCCAACCGTCTGATAGAGCGGGCGGAAGACGTCGCTCGTCAGGCCGTCGCTCGAGAAATAACCTTGCAGGTGGGTGTGGCCGTGGAAGGTCACCGCAACCGAGGCGTTGAGCAGGGGAGCGAGCGCATCCTGGAGAGTCACCACGTATTCGTCCTCGTCGAGCGGCGAACCATGCACGAACTGAACGCCGGGGAGGCCGTCTATCTGGAGGGGGCCCTGGGGTAAGGCCTTCAGCCACTCCAGATTGTTGGCCGTGAGTTGGGTCCGGGTCCAGAAGGCGGAAAGGCCGGCCAGGGGATTGAAGCCCTCGAGGTCGATGAGGCCGGTGGCGGCCTTGTCGTGATTGCCGCGCACGAAGAGTTTGCCCCGGCGGCGCGACTGTTCGACGACTTCATTGGGGCTGGCGCCGTAGCCGACAAGATCACCCAGATTGATGATCAGGTCATGCGCCGGAGCGGCGCCCAGGCACGCCTCCATCGCCTCCAGATTGCCATGAATATCACTCAAAAGGAGAATGCGCACAAGCCTCCGGGGAACCCGGTGAATTATAGAACGGGCGGGAGGAAATGCCACGGGATCTCGCGATCACCGGGTAACGGTGACCACCGGGCAGCGTACGACATGTCCGGGCGCTACCTCGACGAGCGCCGGCAGGGCGCGCCGGCAGTCCTCCACTCGTAATTGGCAGCGCGGCTCAAAGGGGCATCCGGGCGGTACCAGGTGCGAGGGGGGAACCGTTCCCTCAATGGTCTCGAGCGGGTGCCGGCGGTCGGTCGCAAGCGTGGGAACAGCGTGCAAGAGGCCGCGGGTGTAGGGGTGCGTGGGGTTGCGGAAAATGTCGCGCCGCGAACCGAATTCCACCAGGTTGCCGGCATACATCACCGCCACCCGATCGGCGATCTCGGACACCACGGCCAGATCATGCGAAATAAACAGCAGGGTGAGGCCGAACCGGGAACGCAGTTCGGCCAGCAGTTCGAGAATCTGCGCCTGAATCGTGACATCGAGCGCGGTCGTCGGTTCATCGGCAATCAGCAGCTGGGGACGGTTCACGATGGCCATGGCAATCATGACGCGCTGGCGCATTCCTCCGGAGAGCTGGTGGGGATAATCGCGGGCACGGCGGGGGGCATCGGCGATGGCGACATCGTTCATGGCGGCGACCGCCCGCTCCCAGGCCTCCCGTTTTTCCACCTCGGCGTGTGCGCTGACGGCCTCGGCGATTTGCTGGCCCACGCGCATCACCGGGTTCAGGGCGGTTAAAGGCTCCTGAAAGATCATGGCGATCCGCAAACCGCGGAGGCGATGCATGTCGTGTTCCGGAACTCGGAGCAGATCGAGCGCCGGGCCATCCCCGTCGCGGAAAGCAATTTCTCCGGTGGCTTCGGCCTGCGGCGGCAGCAGGCGCATCAGGGCGAGAGAAGTGAGGGATTTGCCGGAACCGGATTCGCCGACCAACCCGAGAACCTCGCCGCGCGCGATGGTGAAGCTGAGATCGCGGACGGCGGTCGTAGCCGAGGGCGTCCGCGCCCCCCGATCTGGCGCGGGGAACTGGATGGTGAGATGCCTGACATCAAGCAAGGGAGGCACCGAGGTATCCTAGCAGGGGAGTTCCGGAGGTGCCTAGACCGGGCGGCAGCCCAACTGGCGAAACCCTTGTCCAGCAAGGTTTCTGAGGACATATTCACAAGGCAAGGCGGGCCGCTCGAAAGCTGCGGGAGGCGCCGCGCCTGCGAAAATGGCGGCAAATCGCAGGTTCAGCCCGGCGGCGGCCCAAACTCCTGCGGACGGCTGCACCAAGTTCTGGTCACCGCCTTGTGGACGAGCTGCACTCGATTGACGAGCAAGCAGATAGAGTCACGCGGTTTTCGTTGACTCCGAGAATAGGAGGAGTAAAACCATAATCGTTCTTTGACACGTTCTAAAGTTTTCCCGGTTGGTGCGGCGTCCGGGGCCCAAGCGAGATCACTCTACGGACCGCGAGGTCAGGCAGAGAGGGTCAGCAAGGGTCTGTAGCTAAGCGCTGGTCGAGGCGAACGAGAGCACAAGTCGAAGGCAAGATAGAGTCCCGAGGCGTTGAATCGGTTTATCCGGTTGGCGGTAAGCCCGGAGCCCAAGTACAGATCGCTCGTAGCGTCCTGCAAGGGAAGCTGCGAGGTCAGGTCGGCAAGGGTCTAAAGCGAGCTACTGGCCGAGACGAATAGGCTCAACACCACCTCGGGACTCTTGATTTTTGACCACTCCCACCCTGGTTACTCCTCCATGCCAGAATCCAGAAGCTGGGGACACTTTATTTCGCTACCCGCCCGAGCCAAAACAAAATGCCGACCGAGGGCAACGGAAAATGCCGAGACTCTCTCCCCGGAAGCTCGCGCCAGGAAACGGCAAAGAAAAAGGAAAAAGACAGAGACAAGGAAAACGACTAAAGACTTCAAGGAGAAGCTCAAGGAGTGGATGTGGTCCCCGCCTAATGCGGTTCTAGCAGTGTGAGATCAAACCGGACTACGAAAATCGAGTTAGCAAACCCTCAGGCTGGCGGCTCGATCCGCCAATGGTTCATTTCCCCGCATTTCCCGGCCCGCCCACCGAATACAACCGGGGAATCCGCTGATCGAGAGGTGGGAGCGGGGGGAACGCCCCGTGCGGCTCGGTTTGGTACCAGTAGGCCACCGAGAAGTAATTGTCCGAGCGGACGTTGGCGTGTCCGTGCTCGATCGAAGCGCGCAGCGACTTGGTGAAAGGGATGGGCGAATCCAGGTGGAAGCGATAGACCGAGGACCGGCTCCCCGCCGACTCGTCTCCCTTTACCGGAGCTCCGAACAAGGGATAGGAAAACGGGTGGCTGCCGAAGTCCCAGGCGCCCGAGAAATAATCCTCGGAACCGGTGCCGTTGATCGAGGGAGTGGTCTCGCCGTCGATGAAGAACATATCGTCGCCCTCGCCCCACCACCCATCCTGGTTTTCTAGCACCGACATGGTCACGCCGACAAAGTGTCCTTTTCCCGTGGCCTCGAGCCACACGTAATTGTCCTCTCCCGTCAGGTTTTTCTTCTGGTTCACCAGGGCGTCTCCGTTGCTCCGCCATTGGTTGGTCCAGCCTTTATTGGGAGCGGCCTGCCGGTACTGGGCATGGAAGTAGAGAGTGTCGGCCGGCAAAGGCTGGGGGTAGCTGCGATAGTCGATGTTGAAATAGAAGGCATCCACTCTTTCGGAGCCTTCGTTGGTGACCGTGATGCGCGCGTGCTTCTGAAAGGGCATGGGGAAGAAGCAGTTCAATGCTTTTTCCGGGGCCACCTGGAGCGGGGTCGATTGATAGAGAAAATATTCGCCCAGTCCGAGACCGAAGAAATCGCCGATCGGCGCCTCCACGCTCGGCGTCGCCTCACCGTCCCAGTACATGCGCAAGACCAGCGCCTTCAGATGGTGGGGGTCGCGGCTGGCGATGGTAATCCAGATGTGACTGACGACGCCGGGACCGGCTTCATCGAGCAGAGCGAGAGTCTCGCCGGTTGCGATCTGCCGGTTATCCGCGTTTCCACCACTGCGATCGTAGCTCGATGCCCGTTTCAACACGTAGTTCTTGGGCTGGGGCAAAGCTGCGAGGGCGGCGCCGGGGTCTTGGGCAAAAGCTCCGACGACCGAAATCAGGGGAAGAATGAACCATCGATACCGTTGCTTCATGGCTGCCTCCTGCGGCCTGGGCATTCTATCGCGGCGGCCCTCCGACGGCGCGGAAACATGCAGAAGGAACTACACCGGTCCCCCCGTCCGAACCTGCCCGCGGGGAATGGCTCTTGCCCAGGGGGCGTCACAGCGGGATGTTGCCATGCTTTTTGGGCGGATTCTTGTCGCGCTTGGTCTCGAGCATCTGCAACGCTCGGATCAGTTTTCCGCGGGTTTCTCGCGGCAGGATGACGGCATCGACGAAGCCACGCTCGGCCGCGACATAGGGGCTGGCGAAGCGTTCGCGAAATTCTTCGATCTTATTGGCGCGCATCTCGTCGCGGTTTGGGGCGCTTTCGAGATCGCGCTTGTAGACGATGTCCACCGCGCCCTCTGGACCCATGACTGCGATCTCTGCCGTCGGCCAGGCATAGTTCACATCGGTGCGGATGTGCTTCGAAGCCATCACGCAGTAGGCTCCGCCGTAGGCCTTGCGGGTGATGACGGTGACTTTCGGGACTGTGGCTTCGGCGAAAGCGAACAGAAGCTTGGCCCCATGCTTGATGATTCCGCCGTATTCCTGATTGGTGCCGGGCAGGAAGCCGGGGACATCCTCAAAGGTGACCAGCGGGATATTGAAACAGTCGCAGAAGCGGACAAAGCGCGCCGCCTTGAGCGATGCGTTGATGTCGAGTGTGCCGGCCAGAGCCGCCGGCTGGTTGGCCACAACGCCCACCGAACGTCCATTCAAGCGCCCGAAGCCGACCACGATATTTCGCGCATAATGCTCCTGCACCTCGAAGAAATAGCCGTCGTCGACGACTAGGTGGATGACGTCTTTCATGTCATAGGGCAGGTTGGATTGGCCGGGGACGATCGAGTCCAGCTTTTCATCGGCGCGGTCAATCGGGTCGGCGCAGGGCTTACGCGGAGGATCGTCCAGATTGTTCGAGGGAAGGAAGCTCAGCAACTCGCGCACCATGGAGAGGCATTCTGCGTCATCCTGAGCCAGGAAATGCGCCACGCCGGAGATCTGATTGTGAGTGTGAGCGCCGCCCAGCTGGTCCTTGGTGACTTCCTCGTGGGTAACCGTCTTGATCACGTCCGGCCCGGTGATGAACATGTAGGAAGTCTTGTCGACCATCAGAATGAAATCGGTGATGGCGGGGGAATAGACGGCGCCGCCGGCGCACGGACCGAGGATGGCGGAAATTTGCGGTACCACCCCGCTATAGAGAGTATTGCGCAAGAAAATGTCGGCGTAGCCGGCCAGCGAAACCACGCCTTCCTGAATGCGAGCCCCTCCTGAGTCGTTGAGGCCGATGACCGGCGCGCCTGTCTTGGCCGCCAAATCCATGATTTTTACGATCTTGGCCGCGTTGGTTTCCGACAGCGAACCTCCGAAGACGGTGAAGTCCTGGGCGAAGACGAAGACCAGTCGGCTCTCGATGCGGCCGTATCCGGTGATAAAGCCATCGCCATAGTATTTCTGCTCGGCCAGGCCGAAGTCGTTCGAGCGGTGGGTGACCAGCTTGTCGGTCTCTTCGAACGTGCCCTCGTCGAGCAGGAAGGCAATCCGCTCCCGGGCGGACATTTTGCCCTCTTTGTGCTGGCGTTCCCGGCGCTCGGCGCCGCCGCCCTCTTCGGCGAGCCGGTTGCGCCGCTTGAGCTCGGACAGGTGTGGTTCGATGTCCATGGCGGTGGATTATAGCGGGCGCGGGGCGAGTTCCATTCGAATAGTTTCAGGCGCGCCGGGGCTTTCCTCGCCGGGAGAACGCTTCGGCTACTCGATCGGCCCCGAGCCGCCGCGAGCAAGAAGCCCAGGGCTCGATGAGTTTAGGACGATACTCCGCCGATTTCGCCTTGTGAGCCCGGGTCGGTCCTTGACCGACAGAGGCCGACGTTTTACTCCATACCCGAGCCCAAGGGCGCGTAGCGGTACTTCTTGCCATCCCAATAAACCACTGAGGTCATGTTATCGGCGCCGCTCTCTTCGGCATAGATCCCGAGCACCACCTTCTTTTTCAGGGTCAGTTTTCTGATGATGACCTGCTTGAAGGGAAGGTTGATGATGACAAATTTCGCTTTCGGAGTGGCCGCCCGCCAGGCTTCGGGGCCAGCGCCGTGGATCACGAGCAGAACCAATCCGCGGGTCAGGGGATCCTCGGATCCAAACTGCGATGTGATCTTGGTGTCGCCGTATCCATAGAAAGTGTTGTAGGGGTCGATGAGCTGGAAGTTATCCTCCGCGGTGTCGAGCAGAGGGTTGGTGCAGTGGGCGACGACGACGAGATCCTCGATCCCGTCTCCATCCAGGTCGCCGGTCAGCGGCTGAGGTCCCGGAACCAGCTTGCACGTCGATCCAAATTGCTTTTGCACCAGGGCGTCGTCGACGGCGGGCGCGGCAGGCTTGGGGTTGGCTTGCTGAGCGATGGCAGGCAAAGCCAGGAGAAGGAGGAAGGGGAAGAGGAAAAGGGCAGCTGGGGCGAATCGCTTCAGGCACTGCATGGAGCTACTCTAACCCGGCTGGCAGGGCGGAGGGTAGAGACTGAGGAGTGACCTAGGGGCATAGAGCCCGCCCAACCAGCGAGGGCTCTGCGGGCGGCCGCGACCTCCGCAGTCAGTAGATGGCTCATCGCTCATCACACCAAGTGCTGCCAGCCGTGCGGTTTCAGGGCGCGCCGACTGTGCTGCCGGGCGAGCAGCATGACCTTCTTGGCGCCTATGATGCGGC
This sequence comes from uncultured Acidobacteriaceae bacterium, assembly GCA_963770245.1. GTDB lineage: Bacteria > Acidobacteriota > Terriglobia > Terriglobales > Acidobacteriaceae > PALSA-270. Next base: position 19,335 of record CAVYOX010000007.1, read on the forward strand.
CGATTTGGGTGATGGGTATGCCGGCGATACGGGAGGGCAGGCGCTGCTCGGGCGAGGCGGTGAATAACAGTTCGTAGTCCTCACCGCCATCGAGGGCGGCGCTCAGACTCACTTTTTCACGGCTCCGGCCAATCGCGGCGAGCGGAATCGCTTCCTCTTGTAGTTCCGCCCCCACTTCGCTCTCATCGCACAGATGTCCGATGTCGGTCGAAAGCCCATCGCTCAAGTCGATCATGGCGGAAGCCCAGCCTCTCTGCCTGAGGAGTCGGCCTAATGCAATCCGCGGTTGGGGAAAAAACTGCTCGGGGAACTCGCCGGGATTGAGCTTGCGCTTTGGTTCCCGCAGCAGGCGCTCAAGGGCGGCGGCTGAGCCTCCGAGTGCCCCACTCACATAAACGCGGTCGCCCGGTCGGGCGCCCGATCGCAGAACTGCCGTACCCTTCGGTACGGAACCGAGCACCACCATATCCGCCAGAATGCCGTGAAGAGACTGTGCGGTGTCTCCGCCGTCCAGGCTTACCCCAAAGTTGCGGGCGAGAGCGAGCAGTCCGTGCACAAACTCGTCGACCCAGCTCTGGGGAACGTTGCGCGGCAGGGCGAGCGAAAGGAAAGCGGCGACGGGCTGGCCTCCCATGGCCGCAATATCGCTGAGGCCGCGCGCGAGACAGCGATGGCCGACCGATTCCGCGGGATGCCAGTCACGGCGAAAGTGGACCCCTTCGAGGCTGAGGTCGGTGGTGATCAGAACCTGATGGTCGCGGGGCAAGCCCAGCACGGCGCAGTCGTCGCCGATTCCAGTCGGGACCCGGGATGGGCCGGCCGCCTGGCGGCGAATGCGGGCAATCAGGGCCTTTTCAGCAAGGGGCAAGGATCCACTATAGCGTAGGGATGCCAGAGAAAGTTGCGAGAGGGCGGAGCGCAGAGGGCGCAGCGCACCCATCAACGATCAATGAGCAACGATCAACGACCGCAGAATCCGGTTATGGCGGACGCTCGGCCCGCCCGCAAGGGAATCAACGTTTGACGACTGCAGCCGGCTGGATGTCTTCGACATCGACCCAGTGGGTGGGATAGCGCCCCGTGTAACAGGCGGTACAGTAGGTCGTTTTCTCGCCGTCGCCGCAGGCCTGCTTCAATCCTTCAAGCGATAGGTAGGCCAGCGAATCGGCACCGATGAACTCGCGAATTTCATCGACCGTCTTGTTGGCGGCGATCAGTTCCTTCTTCGAGGGAGTGTCCACGCCGTAGAAGCAGGGCGAAATGGTCGGCGGGCAGGAAATTCGCATGTGCACTTCGGTAGCGCCGGCACCGCGGATCATGCGCACGATCTTACGGCTGGTGGTGCCGCGGACGATGGAATCGTCGAGCAGGACCACGCGCTTGCCTTCGAGCAAGGACCGCACCGGGTTCAGCTTCAGCTTCACTCCGAAATCGCGCACGCTCTGGCGCGGCTCGATAAAAGTGCGCCCGACATAGTGGTTGCGGATCAACCCGAAGCGCAGCGGAAGTCCGCTCTCCGAGGCATATCCCATCGAGGCGGTCACGCCCGAGTCGGGTACGGGAACGACAATATCGGCTTCCGCCGGGGCTTCGCGCGCCAGCTGTCGCCCGAGGTTTTCGCGGCTTTCTTGCACCGCCCGACCGAACACCATGCTATCGGGACGCGAGAAGTACACGTGCTCGAAGATGCAGCTCGATTGGGGTGCCGCGGGGGAATAGAAACGGGAGGCAACGCCCTCCGGGCCGACGATGACCAGTTCCCCCGGCTTTACATCGCGCTCGAAGGTGGCACCGATCAAATCAAAAGCGCAGGTCTCGGAGGCGAAGACGACGGCGTCGTGCTTCTCCCCGCCCCCGGCCGGGATTTTTCCCATGGCCAGCGGACGGAAGCCACGCGGGTCGCGCGCCGCAAAAATCCGGTCGGAGCTGATCATGACCAGCGAAAAAGCGCCTTCCACGCGGCGCAGCGCGTCGGCGATGGCCTCGGGGAGGGTGTGCTCTTTGGAGAGCGCGATGAGATGAACAATGACTTCGGTATCGCTGCTGGTCTGGAAAATCGAGCCTTGCCCTTCCAGCCGGCTGCGAATCTCCTGGGCGTTCACCAGATTTCCGTTGTGCGCCAGCGCCATGACGCCTTTGTTCGATTGCACCATGATGGGCTGGGCATTGAGCAGCGACGAATCTCCGGCGGTCGAATAACGGGTATGGCCGATGGCGAGTGTGCCGTGCAGCTTGTTGAGCTCTTCCTCGTGAAAAATGTCGGCCACCAATCCCATGGCCCGGTGGGCGTGCAGCGACATCCCGTCCGAGGTGACGATGCCGGCCGATTCCTGGCCGCGATGTTGCAGCGCGTGCAGACCCAGGTAAGCGAGCTTCTCGGCCTCGGGATGGGCATGAATCGCGACCACCCCGCATTCCTCCCGGAACTTGTCGAACTTTGGCATTGCGCTCCCCGCTCCCCTCGGAATCGGCAACCGGTCAGTCGGCCGCTACCCTTTCCGGCTCCACCCGCAGCGCCTTCTCGAGCGCGCCCTCATAAGCTTCGCGCAGCTCGGCCACGCTCGCCGACACTAGCACTCGGCCGTCCAATTTTATTTGCACTTGTGCCGGAACGGTCTCTCCGATCACGTCGAGGGAGAGGCCATATTTTACCGCTACCTGTTGGATTCCGGACAGATGAATGCGGTCGCACGAGATCACCACTCGGCTGGCGTCTTCGCCAAAAAGGGAAAACTCCGAAGGCAAACCGTGAGAGGGCAAATCGACGCTCATTCCAATGCCTTTAGCGAAGGCCGACTCGGCCAGGGTGATGGCCAGGCCGCCCTCCGAGCAATCGTGCGCCGACTCGAGGAGTCTCCGCTCGGCCATGGCAATCAGCGCTTTCTGTAGGGCAGCTTCCTTTTCAAGCTCGAGTTCCGGCGGATAGCCCCAGAGAGTCCCCAGAATTTCCTTGGCGTATTCGGAGGAGCCGAACTCGGACTGAGCGTCGGTTTGGTCGCCCGGTTCGGAAGCACGCAGGAGAACGATGGCACGACCGGCTTCGCGAAAGTCCGGGTGCACGGCTCGGCCAACATCTTCGAGAATGCCCACGATGCCGATCACCGGCGTAGGATAGATGCCCTCCCCCAAAGTCTCGTTGTAGAAGCTGACGTTGCCGCCCGTGATCGGGACCTCCAACTCCTCGCAAGCTTTGGTCATTCCAGCAATGACCTGGGAGAACTGCCACATGATGTGGGGTTTCTCGGGGTTGCCAAAGTTCAGGCAGTTGGTCGCGCCGACCGGTGTCGCACCCGTGCAGGCCACATTGCGAGCGGCCTCGGCCACGGCGTGCATGGCGCCCAGGCGGGGATCGAGGTAACACCAGCGCCCGTTGCCGTCGAGCGCCATGGCTAAGCCACGCTCCGCGCCGCCGGGGTCAGAACTCTTGATGCGGATCACGCCGCCATCGCCTGAGCCCGGCCCTTCGACGGTGTTGATCTGAACCATGGAATCGTATTGCTGCCAGACCCAGCGCTGGCTGCAGATATTCGGGCTGGCGAGCAGGCGCATCAGGTCCTCGGTAAGATCGGCGGACTGCCCCAGCTTGAGGTGCGAGGGCATTTCCCGCGGCACCGGCGGCTCCCAGCGTTCGAGCGCACGCCGGTACACCGGCGCGTCGTCGGTCAGCGCTTGGTTGGGAATTTCGGCGACGACCTGACCATGTTCGAGAACCCGCATGGTGCCGTCGCTCGTGACACGACCCACTTCGACGGCATCGAGTCCCCATTTCTGGAAGACGCGGAAGACTTCTTCTTCGCGGCCCTTCTCGGCCACGAGCAGCATTCGCTCCTGCGACTCACTGAGCATGATTTCGTAGGGCGTCATGCCGGTTTCGCGCTGGGGCACGCGGTCGAGTTCGATTTCAATGCCCACCTGGCCGCGGGCGCCCATCTCGCAGGTGGAGCAGGTCAGCCCGGCTGCGCCCATATCCTGAATGCCGACAATCGCGCCGCTCTGCATGGCTTCAAGGCAAGCTTCGAGCAGCAGCTTCTCGAGAAACGGATCGCCCACCTGCACGTTGGGGCGCTTGCCTTCGGAAGCCTCGCTGAATTCCTCGCTGGCCATGGTGGCGCCGTGGATGCCGTCGCGGCCGGTCTTGGAACCGACGTAAATGACGGGATTGCCTTGGCCAGAGGCCTTGGCGTAGAAAATCTGGTCCCGCCGCACCAGGCCGAGGGCAAAGGCATTTACCAGAGGATTGCCCGAGTAACAAGGCTCAAATTTGGTCTCGCCCCCTAGGTTCGGCACCCCGAAGCAGTTTGCGTAGGAAGCAATTCCACTGACCACGCCTTCGAGCACGGAGTGATTCCTGGCGATCTCGGCTTTTCCCGGAGCCGAGATGCCCCCGTCCGGCCCCGCCTGGGCGCCCGATACTCCGATCGGCCCGAAGCGCAGGGAATCCATGACGGCGACCGGCCTCGCGCCCATGGTGAAAATGTCGCGCAGAATTCCTCCCACGCCGGTCGCGGCGCCTTGGAAAGGCTCAATGAAGGAGGGATGATTGTGAGACTCGATCTTGAACGCGCAGGCCCAGCCGTCGCCAATGTCAATGATTCCCGCGTTTTCGCCCGGGCCTTGTACAACCCGCCGGCTGCGCGTGGGCAGGCGCTTCAGGTACACCCGGGAAGACTTGTAGGAGCAATGCTCGCTCCACATCACGCTGAAGATGCCTAACTCGGTGAGCGTAGGCTCGCGCCCTCCGAGCAGCAGTTTGATTTTTTCGTACTCCTCGGGCGTGATGCCGTGCTCGTGGATGAGCTGAGAGGTGATGGCCAGGGTGGGGGAGGCAGTCATAGGAGGCCGGAGAAACCATTGTCGCATTTCGTAGCTGGCCTGGGTAGAGAGGATTTGGGGAGAAATTTTTCTCTCCCTTGGCCGGGGAATCGGCCGACTATACTTGTCCGCCAATGAAATCAGTGATCGTAGGCACCGCCGGGCACATTGATCACGGAAAAACCGCTCTGGTGAAAGCGTTGACCGGAATCGACGCCGATCGCCTGGAAGAAGAAAAGCGCCGCGGCATCACCATCGACCTAGGGTTTGCCCATTTGGAGTTGCCGCTGCCCGGGGGCGAAACCTTGCGACTGGGCTTCGTGGACGTCCCCGGCCATGAACGTTTTGTGCGCAACATGCTGGCTGGAGTCTCGGGCATCGACCTGGTGCTGCTGGTGATCGCGGCGGATGAATCCATCAAGCCGCAGACGCGGGAGCATTTCGACATCTGCCGCCTGCTGGCGGTGCGCCGGGGCATTACGGTGCTGACCAAGGCGGACCTGGTCGACCGCGACACGCTCGATGTGGTGCGGCTGGAGGTGGAGGATTTCCTGCGCGGTTCGTTTCTCGGCCCACCCCAGCCGATCCTCGCGGTAAGCTCCCGGACCGGCGCGGGCCTCAAAGACCTGCAGCAAGCCCTGGTCGAGGCCGCGGGAGAAATAACCGCGCGGGATTCAGAGGCCATTGCCCGCCTCCCCATTGACCGGGTTTTCTCGATCAAAGGATTCGGGACCGTGGTGACCGGCACCCTGGTCTCGGGCGCGATTCAGAGAGAAGAAGAGTTGGAGATATTTCCGAAACCAGGACGCGCCCGCGTTCGCGGTGTCGAAGTGCACGGACAAGCGGCCGAAAAAGCGGTTGCCGGCGAACGCACCGCGCTGAACCTGGCCGGCGTAGCGACCGAGGACCTGGCCCGTGGAATGACGCTCGCGCCCCCCCACTTGTTTCAGTCCGCCTCCCGCCTGGATGTGAAGCTGTCCTTATTGCGGTCGGCGAGACCGTTGAAAGACCGGGCCCGGGTGCACGTTCATGGCTATACCTCGGAGTCGGTCGCCACCGTCGCCCTGTATGGCCAAGAACCACTTGCACCGGGGGACGACACGTTTGCGCAACTTCGCCTGGCCCAGCCGGCGCTGTTGCTGCCCGGAGATCGCTTCATCATCCGGCAATTGTCGCCCGTGATGACGATCGGAGGGGGAGTGGTCGTGGACTCTGCGCCCATGCCAAAAATGAAAAAGGAAATCGCGCAGAATTTCCACCGGATATTCGCGGCCGGTGATCGGGGCAGGATTTTGGCGGCCAGAATCGCAAGGCGCGGGCCGCGCGGGATTTCGCTCGGGCAACTGGTCGCAGAGACCGGCTGGAGCCGGGAGGCGATCGAGGCGCAGGTTCGAGGATTGCTGGGGGGAGGCGAGGCGTTGCGGATCGGCGATTCGTTCTTTGACGCCTTGGCCATCGCGGTCTTAGAACGCTCGCTGCTGGCCGAGGTCGCCCTCTACCACCAGCAAAATCCCTTGACGCCCGGAATCAACAAGGATGCTTTGTGGGAAAGAGTCGGAATCGGGTCCGATGGTTTCGCGGTGGCACTGGCTGCGCTCACCCGAGAGAAGAAGTTGGAGCTCGGCGGCGACCTCGTGCGCCTGCCCGGGCGCGGCATTGTCATGAAGGACGAAGAGGCGGAATCGAAGGCCGTGATTGAACAGGCGTTTCGCTCGGCTGGGTTAACAGTGCCGGCCCTCCGCGAAGTTCTCGCAGGACTGAAGATCGACGGGATTCGCAGTCAGAAAATCGTCACCTTGCTGTTGCGGGAAAAGGTGTTGGTGAAAATTTCGGACGATCTGGTTTTTCACCGCGAGGCGTTAGAGGATCTGCGCAAGCGTATGGCGGAAGAGAAGGCGAAGCGGCCAAAGATTGACGTGGCCCGTTTCAAGGACCTGGCGGGAGTCAGCCGCAAGTACGCGATACCCCTGCTCGAGTATCTGGACCGAGAACGTGTGACCAGGCGGACCGGGGATGAGAGAGTCATTCTTTGACCTGCCAGTTGGAGACCTGCCAGTTGAACCCCAGAGCTTGGGCCGACACGGGGCGCGCGACTCCCCGGAAAATCACGGGGATGCTCTGCTTGGGGCTTTTCTACGCTTGGTTCAAAGCCGCTCTTCGGGAAACTCCAGCTCGAGTCCGAGGGGGTCGGTGAACCGGTTGGTGAGGTTGGCCAAGCCCACGAGCAGGTGCAGATCCACGATCTCGGCGTCGGTGAAATGCTTCTTCAAAGGGGTGAAGTCGGCATCGTTGATGCGATGCAAACTGCGCGTCAGCTTCTCGGCGTAGGCGAGCGCCGCCTGCTCTTTTTCGCTGCCCCGTAGGTAGCTGCCCCCCTTGAGCGCTTCCCAGTCCTCCCCCGTGAGGCCCACCCGCTTCGAAGACGCCAGGTGATGCTGCAGGCAATAGCCGCACTGATTGATCAGCGAGACGCGAATATAGATGAGTTCGTAGAGCTTGCGATCGAGTGAACGGCCGACCGCGGCATAGAAGCTCAAGAAGTTCTTGAGCGCCTCCGACCGATGTGCCATGGCCTTCTGCACATTGCCGGGCTTGCCGCGAAGCTTCTGCTCGTAGATCTCCTTGACTTCGGGAGCAGCGTTTTCTGGTTCGATCAGCGAAATACGGGCCACAAGTCCTCCGTCGGGTGCGCCTATATAATAGCCGCCTGACGCCTCACTGTGCGTACGGAGTCGCTTACGATGCTCTCAATTCGTCCTGCCACGGCCGACGACGCGCTGTTGCTCAAAACCCTGATCCATGAACTGGCAAAGTATGAACGCCTGGATCATGAAACCATCATCACCGAAGAAGACGTGTTGCGCGACGGCTTCGGCGCGCACGCGAAATTTCGCGCGCTGATCGCGGAATGGGACGGCCAGCCAGCCGGCTACGCTCTGTTTTTCGAGTTCTATTCGACGTTCCAGGGGCGACCGGGTCTTTTTCTCGAGGACATCTTTGTGCGCCCGGAGTTGCGCAAAAAAGGCATCGGCAAGGAGTTGCTGGCGCGGGTGGCGACTGTTGCCTGGGACGAAGATTACTTCTGCCTGCGTTGGGAAGTGCTGGATTGGAATAAGCCCGCGATCGATTTCTATAAGAACCTGGGCGCGACGTTTTTGGATGAGTGGAAGGCGGTGTGCCTGATCGGAGATGCGCTGCAGATGGCCACGTCGAAGGCCCCGTGATCGAGCGCATTCGCATCATCGGCGCTGGCTTGGCCGGCTCGGAGGCGGCATGGCAATGTGCGCGCCGCGGCCTCAGCGTGGAGCTGTACGAAATGCGCCCCCAGCGGTCCACGCCGGCGCATCAGACCGGCGACTTCGCGGAACTGGTCTGCTCGAATTCCCTTAAATCCGACAGCGAAAACACCGCGCCCTGGCTGTTGAAGGAAGAAATGCGGCGGGCGGGGTCCCTGCTGCTCGAGCTGGCACGGCAGTGCGCCGTGCCGGCGGGGCATGCGCTGGCGGTGGACCGCGCCAGCTTTGCCGCGCGGGTCACCGCCCGAATTTCGTCCGAGCCGCTGATCCGCGTGCGGCGGGAAGAAGTCGCGCACCTTGACCCAGACGAGGTCACGATCATCGCGACCGGTCCGCTGACTTCCGACGCATTGTCCCAGGAGATCGCACGGCTCAGCGGAGCTTCGCAACTTTATTTCTACGATTCGATCAGCCCGATCGTCGAAGCGGACTCGATTGATATGGCAAAGGTGTATCTGGCGGCGCGCTATGACAAAGGCTCGGCCGACTACATCAACTGTCCCATGGCGAAGGAGGAATACGATCGCTTTTGTGATGCGCTTCTGGCCGCACAGTCGGTCGAGCAGCGCGACTGGGAAAAGCTGAATTACTTCGAAGCTTGCCTGCCGATCGAGGAGATTGCGCGCCGGGGACGCGATACATTGCGGTTTGGCCCCATGAAGCCGGTGGGATTGAAAGATCCGCGCACCGGCCGTATCCCTTACGCCGCGGTGCAGTTGCGGCAGGAGAATTTGCGGGCGGATTCCTACAATCTGGTGGGTTTTCAGAATCATTTGAAGTTCGGCGAACAGGCCCGGGTGCTGCGGCTGATTCCTGGACTCGAAAATGCGCGCTTCCTGCGCTATGGGCAGATTCACCGCAACACCTACGTCAATGCGCCCAGTCTGCTCTCGGAAACGCTGCAGATGAGAGCCCATCCGCTCGTGATCCTGGCGGGCCAAATCTGCGGCGTCGAAGGATACGTCGAATCGATCGCCACCGGACTCATCGCCGGGATCCAAGCGACTGCGCTGGCCGCGGGAACGCCCCCGATTGTCCCTCCGCGAGCCACCGCCTTCGGTTCGCTCGTGCATTACATCACCCACGCCGACGCCAAGAGCTTTCAACCCGCCAACATCACCTTTGACCTGCTGCCCACGCTCGAGAAACCGATTCGCGACCGGCAGCTGCGCCACCGCGGGCAGTGTGATCTGGCATTGAAGGAATTTGATGGCTGGGCCCAGGCGGTCGACGCGGGCGGGAATTTCCGATCGGCCGGGAAGGCCCCCGCCCTCGACCATCCCATTGACCTGTCCGCCGGATCGCAGTAACTTGCACAAGTCCGCCGAACAACGAGGTGCCCCGCGTGCCGATCTCAGCGCTTGATGCCATCAGCCCCGCCTTCCAGCACACCAAACAGCAGTTACTGGAGCCGTTTCGCCTGAGTCAGTGGGCCAGGCTGGCGTTGGTGGGACTGTTGGCCGGGGAGCTCAGCTCCGGCGGGGGATGCAGTAGCCCTTTTAGCGGGCCGCATGGGGGCGGGACGCACCATATCCCATCCGGCATGGCAGCCGCGAATCCATTGCTGTTCGCCGCCGCGATCGGCGCTCTGGTTGTATTTGGATTGCTGCTCGCCCTGCTGTTTGTCTACCTCAACAGCGTAATGCGGTTCATCTTGTTTGACAGCGTGGTAGAAAAGCGTTGCCGAATCCGGCAAGGTTGGCATCGCCGTCAGCCGGCGGGATGGCGCTACTTTGGCTGGCAGATTTTGCTGTTTCTTGCGAGCGCGGTTGGCTTCACCATTCTGGTGGGAGTTCCGGCCGCTTTCGGACTTGCCATGGGTTGGCTCGCGCACCCCGGAGACCATGTCCTAGCCCTGATCCTCGGTGGCATTGTGCTGTTTTTTCTCCTCTGTGGGTTTGTGGTTTGCCTGGGAGTCGTGGCTGTTCTGACCAAGGATTTTGTGGTTCCGCAAATGGCGATCGAGGATATCGGCGCCTTCGAGGCCTGGCGCCGCCTTCTGTCGATGATGAACCGCGAGAAGCTCGGATACGCGGGCTACCTGGCCATGAAGGTGGTCATGGCGGTCGCGGCGGCTGTGATCATGAGCATGGCGACCTTCATCGTTTTTCTGTTGATTCTGATCCCCGTGGGTGGGATCGGCGTGGTCGCGGTGCTCGGGGGAAAGGCAGCCGGGCTGAGCTGGAATCTCTACACCATTACGGTCGCGGTGGTGGTCGGCAGTATGCTCGCGGGCGCAATTTTGTATGTTTTTTCGCTCATTTCCGTGCCCGTGATTGTGTTTTTCCCGGCCTACTCCGTTTACTTTTTCGCGGCGCGCTATCCCCCGCTGGCTGCCCTGCTCCACCCGGAACCTCCCCTGTCACCCCCGGGTCCGCCACCGCCCCTGCCGCCTCCGGAACCGCTGCTCATTGGTTGAGCGCCTGGGGTTGAGCGCCTGGGGTTGAGCGCGTGGGGTTGAGCGCCGGGGTTGAGCGCCGGGGTGGCGGTGAGTCGGCCCTCCCAGAGACCCCGTCGCCCGGACGGCTCATCCAGGCCGCGCCGCCAGGGCCGAAGATCTCGGTGCCGCACCCCATCGGGTCGTCTCGCGCGCGGACCGAGGCATCCGGCTGGCGGCGAAAAGAGGAACGAGCGGAACGGGAAAAGAAGTCGCCAGTGGCAACGCGCGGTCATCCTCGTCCGCCGCCGATATCGAGTATGCTGCCGGTGGAGTAGGAGGCTGCGGGTGAAAGCAGCCAAAGAACGCCTTCCGCCACCTCGGCCGCAGTGCCGGGGCGATTCATGGGGATCGATGCCGCCAGCCGATCCAGACGATCCGCTGCTCCGTTGGCTGCGTGAAGACCGGTCGCGATCAGCCCCGGGGCGACGGCGTTGACGCGTATTCCCTCGCTGGCCACTTCGCGGGCGAGTCCGATGGTGAAGCTGTCAATGGCGCCTTTCGATGCCGCATAGTGGACCCATTCCCCGGCGGCACCGGTTCGGGCGGCCAGGGAAGAAACATTCACGATGGCCCCGCCAGTTCCGCCATTTCGTGTCGACATTCGTCGTACCGCCTCCCGGGCACAGAGGATCGCGCCCACCACATTGACCGCGAATGTCTTCGCCAGAGCTTGCGCGGTGACCGTCTCCACGCGCGCGAACCCACCCGTCACCCCAGCGTTATTGACCAGTCCCTGGATCGGCCCGAGTTCCCGCTCCGCAGTTTCGAAGAGTCGAACGATATCTGGCTCGGAGCCGATGTCGGCCCCGATGGCGACGGCACGACCGCCGGCAGAAATAATGTCATCCACAACCTCGCCAGCCGCAGCCTGGCTGCTCCCGAAATTCACCGCCACCCGGAAGCCTCGAGCGCCGGCCAGCTTGGCAATCGCCGCACCAATGCCGCGGCTCGCCCCGGTCACGATCAGAGTTCCACTCATGGCATCATCTTAGCGCAGCCCCGTGCCTTGGCTACGCAATGGATTTTCGGTCGCGGGAACCTCCTCGAGCGATCAGGTGTCGAATCCTTCAGACACGCGCGTGCCTGAACAGGAGCGACTCCGATGGCGTTCTCCATGGCAGGCAACGGTTCTCCGACGGCCCAGATCAACATCACTCCCTTGATTGATGTCCTGCTGGTTTTGATTATTGTGTTCATGGTGGTGGTATCCATGTCGCAGGACAAGGGCTTGGACGCCGAGATTCCACAACCGGCCAAGGACGCGACGAGCCCGCCTCGGTCGCCGGACGAGACCATCGTGGTGCAGCTGGTCTGGAGCGGCAGCGACCAGTCTCCAACGCTCAAAATCAATCAGGACAACGTAAGCTGGAAAGATCTCGATGGCCGCTTGCAAGACATCTTCAAGCGGCGCGCGCAGCGGGTGGCTTTCGTGAAAGGGGATGAGGACGTAGATTTTGAATATGTGGCCGAAGTGATCGATATTGCGCATGCCGCCGGGGTCCAAAAAGTCGGGCTGCTGACCGTCGGGCTGCTGACCAAGGAAAAGCCATGAGATTCGAGCCCGGAGACCGTGGGCGGCTGAACTTGGGGAGATTTGAGCCAGCCGGGGTCTGGTTCACACCGAGCGCTGACGGCGGCAGAATCTGGCGGGGGGCGGTCGCAAAAATAAGGGGCGGATCGCAGGGGCATCGGCGGGGGCTCCTAGTCTGGCCGCCCCCGAGCCCGGTTCTTGATCCAGATCGGCGTGCCCACGAAACCGAACGCATCACGGATTTGATTTTCCAAGAAGCGCTGGTAGGAGAAATGTAACTTCACATTGCGGTCGGTGAAAAGAACAAACGTCGGCGGAGAGGCCGAAGCTTGCGTCATGTAATAGATCCTCATCCGCCCGCTCATCGGAACCGAAGCGCGCTCGAAATCCACGTGCTTGAGGAAGCGGTTCATTTCTCCGGTTCCGATGCGTTTACGGCGCTCGCTGGCGACTTTCTCCAGGGTGCGAAAGATCTCCTTGAGGCCAGCCCCGGTGGTGGCGGAGACAAATAGCACGGGCGCGTAGCTGAGGAACTTGAGTCCGTGGCGCAGCCGTTCTTCGTAGGCTTCGCGCTCGTGGGCCATTTGCTTGTGCGGCGCGGACGCCCCGGTCCGGCTTTTTTCCCCCGGGGTGGTCGCGCCCGCCCCGCCCCACAAATCCCACTTGTTGACCACGATGATCACCGAGCGCCCGCTCTCGTGGGCATATCCCGCGATGGCGGCATCGAGCTGGCTGACCCCCTCGGTGGCGTCAATCACAAGGAGTGCGATGTCGGCAGCTTCCAGATGCTTGCGCGCCATGACCACGGAAAGCTTCTCTGCCATCAGGTGAGTCTTGCCTTTGCGACGGATGCCGGCGGTGTCAATGAAGCGGAAGCGCCGGCCGCCGTGCTCGACGACCTCATCCACGGCATCGCGCGTGGTGCCGGGGATCGGGGAAACGATGGCACGCCCGGTCCCGGTCAGCCGGTTCAGCAACGTGGATTTACCGACGTTGGGATGGCCGATGATGGCAACCTTGATCTCGCCGGGCTCGGTGGACGGTGCCTCCTCGGTATCGGGGGCGGCGGGCTCGGTTTCCTCCGGGGTTTTGTCCGCGGCGGGAGGCAGCACCGCGAGAATGGCGTCCAGCAGATCATCGACGCCTCGGCCGTGCTCCGCAGAAATGGGGAGCAGACGCCGTATGCCCAGCCGATGGAAATCATCGGTGAGATTGTCCTGCTTCTCGGTGTCCACCTTGTTGACCGCCAGAAACACGGGCTTGCCGCTGCGGATCAGCAGGCGGGCCAAGTCAAGATCGGGAGCGGTGAGTTCGGTGCGGCCATCCACTACGAAAATGATGGCGTCGGCTTCTTCGAGCGCTACCTTTGCCTGGCGAAAGATTTCCGCGACGATGAAGTCCTTGTCATCAGGAAGAATGCCCCCGGTATCGACAATGCGCAGAGCACGTCCGCGCCATTCCGCTTGGCCGTACAGCCGGTCCCGGGTGATGCCCGGCTCGTCGCCGACGATCGCTCGTCGGGTGCCGACGATGCGGTTGAAGAGCGTGGATTTGCCGACGTTGGGGCGGCCCACGATGGCGACCGTGGGAACTCCCACCGCGACGCCGTCGGACATCGAGTTGAATTTAAGCCGGGTCATGATGGATGGTTTGGCCGGGGTCGCATTTTCGAGAATCGCCCGCTTCCCAAGGGATGGCTGGGCCTACCTGTGCGGTGCGGCTATTATAGAGACTCGGTGGCCCTACCCTCCCAACCCGTGCCCTCGGTCGCGCCCCGGACAAACCGACAGGACGGTTCGCTCTACCAGTTCTTTGCTCCGGGCGGTGTGCTTTCGCGCACCCATCCGGCTTACGAATTCCGCAGGGGACAACTGCAGATGGCGCAGGCGGTCGAGCAAGCGCTTGAAGAAAAGCGGCATCTCATCGTGGAAGCCGGCACAGGGACGGGCAAGACCCTGGCGTATCTGGTGCCGGCTATTCGCTCGGGCAAACGGATCATCATCTCCACCGGCACCAAGAACCTGCAGGAACAGCTCTTTTACAAGGATATTCCTTTTCTTGAGCAAGCGCTCTTTCCCCGTGGCGAAGGCAAGCTGAACGTCTGCTACATGAAAGGCCGCAACAATTACTTGTGCCGCAAAAAGCTCTACGACCTGACGAATCAGCCCGTGCTGAGCGGTCTCGAGGAGATTGAGCACTATCGCGCCATCGCGGCGTGGGAGAGAGTTACCCGCAGCGGAGACCGGGCCGAACTGGCTTCGTTGCCGGAAGCCAGTCTCTTATGGCACAAACTTGACGCGCGCTCCGAGGCTTGCCTGGGCCAAAAGTGCAGCGCCTGGGAAAACTGCTTTATCACGGAGATGCATCGGCGGGCGAGCGAGAGCGACCTCATCATCGTCAATCATCATCTGTTCTTTGCCGATCTGGCCATTAAGCAGCAGTCCGAATACGCGCCCGATGCCGGCATTCTGCCGGAGGTAGGCGCCGTGATTTTCGACGAGGCGCATGAGCTGGAAGCTGTGGCCGGGAGTTACTTCGGCGTCTCCGTCAGCAACGGCCGGATCGACGAGCTGTGCCGCGACGTGGAGGCATCGCTGCAGCGCAATCACATGCTTTCGTCTGCCTTCTCCCGAGCTCTGAAAAGCCTGCGCGACCGCTCATCGTTGTTTTTCGCTCTGCTGCCACCCGCAGAAGGCCGCTTCGCCTTTGAAAATCGGCGTGAGTTCCTGGAAGAAAACGGTGACGAGTTTCTGGGGTTGCAGCAATCGCTCTCGCGGTTGGACTCCGAGCTTGAGGGCGTGCCTTCGAAGCCCGACGACCTCTACAACTTCACGCGTCGGCTGGGGGAACTGCAGGTGCAACTCGGGTTCCTGATGGAATCGGAAGAGCCCAATACCGTGTTCTGGATCGAACGCCGGCGGGGGGGGCGCGACAAGGTGAACGTTCACCTGCAAGCCACGCCCATCGATGTCGCGCCTATTTTGAAAACTTGTTTGTTCGACAAGCTGGACTGTGCCGTGCTGACCTCGGCTACCCTTGCCGTGGGCGCAGGCTTTGAATACATGCGGCGGCGGCTCGGGCTCGAGTTCGTGCGGGAGTCGGTGCTGCCCTCGCATTTTGACTATCAGAAGCAAGCGTTGCTCTATGTTCCTCCCGATCTGCCCGATCCGCGTACTCCGCAATTTGCCGCCCAGGCGTCCGATCGCATTCGGCGACTGCTGGAAATGAGTCGGGGACGTGCTTTCGTGCTGTTCACCAGCTACGCGCAGATGAAGGATATCTATCAGCGCCTGTTGGGGCAGCTTGAGTTCCCTATGCTTTTGCAGGGGGATGCACCGAAGAATGCCTTACTCGAGGAATTCCGGCTCACGCCCCACGCGGTATTATTTGCCACGTCCTCGTTCTGGCAGGGCGTGGATGTGCAGGGGGAGCAGCTGAGTTGCGTCATCATTGACCGACTCCCGTTTGCCGTTCCTTCCGACCCGGTGGTCGCGGCACGAGTGAAGTCGATCGATGCCGAGGGGGGCAATGCCTTCTTCCAGTACCAGATACCGGCGGCGGTGATCACCTTGAAGCAGGGCTTCGGGCGTCTGATCCGCTCTCTCGACGACCGCGGCTTACTGGCTCTGCTCGACAACCGCATCCTGAAGAAGCCGTATGGGCGGGTGTTTGTCGAGAGCCTGCCGAACTACCGCAAGACCACCAAGATCAAGGACGTGGAGGACTTTTTTTCGAGCTGAGACCTCCCTCACGAAGGGCTGAGCCGCCTTGGGCCACAACCGTCTTTGACCAGATGTGACCAGGCGGTCCGGGCGGCACTCGGAATTTTCCGGGGCAAAGACTTCTCGCTGCCTTGACCGCAGCCGTTTTCCTCGAACGGGTTAGAATAGTGGGTCGTCCAGTTTGGCGTGGATTGGGTCGCTAGGCTTGCCAGGGGAATGCATGTTCGAGGTCACGGTTGACGATAGTTTCGCCGCGGGGCACTACCTGCGCAACTACAAGGGCAAGTGCGAGAATCCGCACGGTCACAACTACAAGGTGCGGGTCACCCTCGCCGGCCAGGAACTCGATAAGGCCGGACTGTTGCTCGACTTCAAGGATTTGCGCGAGGTCATGAAGCATGCCATCGAGCGGCTCGATCATCAAATGATTAATGACGTGGAACCGTTTACCGTGCTGAATCCTTCGGCGGAAAATCTGGCCAAGTACTTTTACGAGGAAAGCAATTCCCGGTTGCGGCAGCTCACCCAGGGCCGGGTGCGGGTGAAAAACGTTACGGTATTCGAGACGGATACGACGACGGCGACTTATTCGGAGTCCTAGCCCAGCTGGGCCGGTTCGCGGATGCGCCCATGCAAATCACCGAAATCTACAAGTCGATCCAGGGAGAATCCAGTTACGCCGGCTTAGCGTGCGTCTTCGTGCGGCTGACCGGGTGCAATCTGCGCTGTGGTTGGTGCGACAGCGAATACACCTTTACCGGCGGCCGCCGCATGAGCATCGAAGAAGTCTTGGGGGAAGTCGAGCAATTGTGGCCGGATGGCGGGCTGATCGAGATTACCGGCGGCGAACCGATGCTGCAGGAGCGGGAACTGGTTCCGCTGATGCAGCGATTGCTCAGCGAAGGGTACACGGTTCTGCTCGAAACCAGCGGCGAACGTCCGCTCGCGCGTGTGCCGAAAGGCGTGGTCAAAATCGTGGACGTGAAGTGTCCAAACTCGGGAGAGCCGGACACTTTTCAGATTGAGAATCTGGAGACGCTAGCGGCCCAGGACGAAGTGAAGTTTGTGCTGAGCGACCGCACGGACTATGAGTTCGCACGAGCTTTTACCCAGCGCCACGACCTGGGCCAGAGGGTGAATGCGGTGCTTTTCTCACCGGCGTTCGGCAAGGACTCGAGGGGCGCGCGCGATGCCAGTCACTGCTTGCTCGATCCGCGGGAACTCGCGGAGTGGATGCTGGCCGACAACGTGCCGGCGCGGCTGGGCCTGCAGATTCATAAGTTCATTTGGGACCCGGCAATGAAAGGAGTTTAGGACCGGCCGATTCTTGGTTCTTGAGCGCCCAGAAACCGCGTAGCGCTCGCTTCTCAGCCGCCATGCCAACCGCCTCCACAAAACCTCGAGCGGTGGTCCTGCTCAGCGGGGGTATGGACTCGTGCGTGTGCGCGACATTGGCCGCAAAGGACTATGATGTGGCGGCGCTGCACATCAGCTATGGGCAGCGCACCGAGGAAAAAGAGCGGCGGTCGTTTGTCGCGATCTGCGATGGTCTGGGAATTCGCACGCGGCTGGTAGTGCGGAACGAGGCCCTGCGGGCCATCGGCGGCTCGGCCTTGACCGACTTGAGCCTTGCCGTACCCGAATCCCGCGCCGTTGGGCTTGCTGTTCCGGTAACCTATGTGCCGTTCCGCAACGCGCACTTTCTGTCTGTGGCGGTGAGCTGGGCCGAGGTGTTGGGAGCGGAAAAAATATACATCGGAGCCGTGGAACAGGATAGTTCGGGATACCCCGACTGCCGCCCGGCCTACTATCGAGCCTTCAACCAGGTGGTGAGGGCGGGCACCAAAGAAGGACGGATTGGAATCGTGACCCCGCTGATTGCCATGCGGAAATCGGAGATTGTAAGGCTCGGCCTTGAATTGGGCGCGCCCTTCGATTTAACGTGGTCGTGCTACAGCCGGGAAGACCGGGCCTGCGGGGTGTGCGACAGTTGTGTGCTGCGCTTGCGGGCATTTCAGGAAAGCGGGGAGGCGGATCCGATTCCCTATGTGCTGGCGGCGCGGGAGGCGTAGAGAATGCTGATTTCCTGATGGTTGATTCGGGGAAGGTTTCGCGGATCGCGGGTTCCCGGAATCACTGATCAAGAACTCACCAAGAATCATCGTTGTTTGTGAGCCGGGAGGATGAAATGAAGCAATCTTTGGTCAAGATGGCATTGATCGCGTTGGTCGCAGGATTCTGTATCCCGGGCGCTTTTGCCCAGTTGGGATCGGTCCAGGGTGCGTGCAAGGATGCGGACGGGAAGCCGATCGCCGCCGCCGAGGTCACCTACACGAGCCTCGACAATGGCCGCAAGCTGGTACTGAAGACCAATGGAAAAGGCGAGTACTTTTCGCTGGGTTTGCAGCCAGGCAAGTATTTGGTCACGTTGACCAAAGATGGCAAGAAACTCGATGAAGTCAAGAACTACCAGGTGGCGCTCGACCAGAATACTCTGGACTTCGATTTGAAAAAGTCGCAGGCCGAGGAAGCCAAACAGCAAGGCATGACCCCGGAGCAGCTCAAGCAGGCCCAGGAACAGCACGAGAAGCAGTTGAAAGAAGTCACTACCGTCAAGACGCTGAATGAGAAGCTGGCGGCGGCGAACGATGCCTCGAAGACCAAAGACTATGATACGGCGATCGGTATTCTGACCGAAGCCTCGCAGATCGATCCCGCCCGCGATCTGATCTGGTTCAAACTGGCCGATGCGTACAGCGGTTCGGCCGACAAGCAGACCGATCCCGCGGAGAAAACCAAGCAACTCCAGTCGGCCGTCGCCGATTATCAAAAATCCATCGATCTCGCAGAGAAGGCCCAGCAGGCCGGCGGGAAAGCTGATACTGCGACCCTCGCCGCCTACTACAACAATATGGGCTCGGCGTACGCCCGGACGAACAACTCGGATGCGGCAGCCCAGGCCTACAATCACGCGGCGCAACTGAATCCTGCGGGCGCCGGCCAGTACTACTTCAACCTCGGCGCCGTCCTGACCAACGCCAACGGGAGCAATGATGCGGTCATGCGAAAGGCGGCGGTCGACGCCTTTGACAAAGCGATCGCGGCAGATCCGCAAAGGGCCGAGGCCTACTACTGGAAAGCGACGAATCTTATCGGCGGGGCCACCCTGCAGGGCGACAAGATGGTTGCCCCTCCGGGAACGGCCGAGGCCTTCAACAAGTATTTGGAGCTGCAGCCGAACGGTCCGCACGCCGACGAAGCAAAGGCAATGCTGGCAAGCATCGGGGCTCCGGTCGAGACCACCTTCGGCACCAAGAAAAAGAAATAGCCTCGGCTTCTCCCAGGCCCTGGGGCTGCGCGCAACCTAGAGCTCGCACCGCTAGACAAGACGGCAGGCAAGAACCAGAAGCGCTCCTGAGAAGGGGCGCTTCTGGTTTTTGCAGCCTTCGAGCGAGATTACAGGGGCACGAGGGCTTGGCGGCGTTCGTGTTCCCCCGAGGCCAGGCCCTTTCCCGGGCGAGATGGACAGCGCCCGCGCCACTCGCTCCGACGGGGGTGTCGGGGAATCCGCGATCAGGTCCGCAAAACGTTACCAAGGTTGTTGTACTAGACGTTCTTCGTAGAAGCTGCAGGCAGTTTTCGCTAGAGTAAGGCCAGTCAGGCAATCGAGGGGACGAGCCCGGCCTTCGTCCCAGCACCGTCGACCTCCTCCCCAAGTCCGCGTTGCGCCCTCCATGAGGAAGCTGAATGGCAGCACCCGGCAATGCAAAGATTTCGGCGACACTCGAAGCCCCTTCGAGCCGCGGCGCACTCGCCACCGATGCGCTGTTAATGGCGATGCTGCGGGCTGCCGGCCAGGTCAGCGACTTAATCTTTTCGCCGGGACGTCCGCCGCAGGTGGGACTACACGGCCAATTGATCCCGATACAAGCTCCGGGAATGCGGTTGCTCAACTCTGACGATACCCGCCACATCGCTTCCGATCTGATCGGCAACAATCAGCAGGCGATTGTCATGCTCCGGGAACAGGGGTCGTGCGATGTCTCCTATGGGCTGCCGGGGATGGCACGATTCCGGGTCAACATATTTATTCAGCGGGGCAGCTGCGCAGTCGTGATGCGAGTCATTCCAACCGATGTGCCGAACTTCGCCATCCTGGGCCTGCCGGCGCACCTCGAGGAAGTGGCGAATCTTCGCGACGGCATCGTTTTGGTGACCGGTCCGCGCGGATCCGGGAAGTCATCGACCCTGGCCGCGCTGTTGGACCTCATCAACCAGCGGCAAACCTGCCACATCATCACCATCGAGGATCCGATCGAATTTCTGCACAATCACAAGAGCTCGACGGTCCATCAGCGGGAATTGCACAGCGATACTCCCAGTTTCGCCCAAGCTCTGCGCGCCGCGCTGCGCCAGGCTCCGCAAGTCATCCTGGTCGGTGAAATCCGGGACCGGGACACAACGGAAATGCTGCTGGAAGCGGCGGAGACCGGCCATTTGGTGCTTTCGAGCCTGAACACGGTCGATGCCGCTAAGACGGTGGAACGCCTGGTGAGTGCTTTCGCCTTCGGTGAGCAGTCGGCGGTTCGCGGCCGTCTGGCCAAGACGCTGCGCTATGTTGTCTCCCAGAGGCTCATCCCGCGCAATGACGGGCGCGGCCGCGTGGCGGTGGTTGAAATCCTGAAGTCGAGTCCGCGGGTTCACGATTGCCTGGAACACGGCGACGGCTCCCGCCAGACCCTTCTCCAAATCATGAAAGAAGGCGGCGCCGGAGGCATGCAGCACTTTGACGGGGAAATCGAGAAACTGGTCCGAGCCGGGGTGATGAGCCAGGATACCGCCCTGAGCTATGCCACCGATCCACTGAGCTTGCAACTGGCGCTGGGCAAGGCTTAGAGAAGAAGGATCCGGTTCCTTCGATACCCCCCGAAATTGTACAATCGGCGTCAATTGGCAGGTCTCAAACCGCGCTACTCCGTCCTCGCCGGCAGGAGACTCCTACGATGAAATGGGCGCTCGCTTGGTTGGGTTCGGCGGTGGTCCTTTCGTCGTGCGGAGCCGTGATGGCATGCGCCGGGGCGGGAGCCAACCTGGCGGCGAACACTCCGCCGGTGCCGAGCACACCCACCACCCCGACTCCGCCCACCGCAGCAACTCCGCCGCCTGCTCCAGGATTAAACTCGACGCCCTGGTCTCCAGCGCTCGTCACCTCCTGGCAGTGGCAGCTTTCCGCTCCTCCGCGCGCCACTCAGCTCGTGAATGTGCAGATGTACGACGTGGATGGGTTCGACACCCCCGCTTTGCTGGTCCGGGCGATGCATGCGCAGAATACCCATGGCGTGTGCTACATCGATGCCGGCACCTGGGAGAACTGGCGGCCGGACGCCGGTTCATTTCCAGCCTCGGTGCTGGGTGCGAACAACGGGTGGCGGGGCGAGCAGTGGCTGGACATCCGCCAGCTTTCGATCCTCGGACCCATCATGACGGCGCGCTTTCAAATGTGCAAAGACAAGGGGTTTGCTGCGGTCGAGCCCGACAACCTCGACGGTTACTCAAATCACACCGGCTTTCCTCTCACGGCGCAGGACCAATTGATCTACAACCAGTGGATTGCCCAGACCGTGCACGCCCTCGGTCTCAGCGTCGCCCTAAAAAACGATGTCGACCAGGTGGGCGACCTGCTTTCTTCCTTCGACTTCGCCATTGACGAGCAATGCTTCGAGTTCCGCGAGTGCGACCAAGTGCTCCCCTTCATTCACGCCCACAAAGCGGTCTTCGAAGTGGAGTACAACCTCGATCCGAGCCAGTTCTGTCCTCAGGCGAACGCCATGAACTTCAATTCCATGAAGAAAGACTTGGGTCTGGACGCGACCCGCACCGCCTGCCGTTAAGCGGACGAGCTCAAAGCGACCGGGCGTTCCCGTGACACTGTCGGTTTGGTTCACGGCGAGCGCTGCTCCTTCCTCCTCAGCCTAATTCTCACCCTGGGGTTGGAGTTTGCCGCTATCATCTCCTGCATGGCCGCAAATCCTCAGGAGCCGGTAATTCCCAGCTTTGAAGTAGCCCGCCACCTGGTCGAGGAACACGCGGAACGGTTGCGGCCGCGCATCAAGGAATTGGTGAAGCTGCTCGACAGCGGCGGCCGCATCCTGGCCGAGAACGTGGCGGCGGACCGCAACTTCCCCCCTTTCCGTCGGGCCGCGCGCGACGGTTATGCGGTACGCGGCGCCGACCTGATCGAACTGCCCGCCCGCCTTGCCGTCATTGGCGAAATCAAGGCTGGAGCCGCGCCAGAAAGCATTCCCGAGTTGCAGCCCGGACAGGCGGCAGCCATCATGACCGGGGCTCCCACCCCGACGGGCGCGGACTCCGTCGTGATGATCGAGCACACATCCCGTCATGGGGATCGGGTTGAAATCACCAAGGGGATCGCCGCCGGGGACAACGTTGTTGCCGTAGGTTCCGAAGCCAAGCGCGGAGATCGGGTGCTCTCGCAAGGAATGCGTTTGGACTACGCCGCCATTTCCGTGGCGGCGTCGGTCGGCAGAGTGCACCTGTTGGTCTATGCCAAACCTCAAGTGGCGGTGCTCGCCACCGGCGACGAAATCGTTGACATCGACCTGCATCCCGGGCCGAGCCAGATTCGCAATTCGAACACCTACTCGCTAGCGGCGCAGATTCGAGCCGCCGGCGGAGAGCCAATCCTGCTTCCCATTGCACCCGACGAACCGAAGCGCCTGCGAGAACTGATTTCGGACGGGCTGGAGGCTGACCTCCTCGTGCTCGCTGGCGGGGTCTCGACGGGCAGGTACGATCTGGCGGAGCAAGTCCTCGGAGAATTCCGGACGGAGTTTTTCTTCACCGGCGCACAGATTCAACCCGGCAAACCGGTTGTCTTCGGACGGATCGCCTGTGGCCCCGACCGCGGCGACCGCGAGCCGCGGGGAGACAATCCTACTGCTGAGTCATTCAAGTATTTCTTCGGGTTGCCGGGAAATCCGGTTTCGACCATGGTGACCTTTGAACTCTTCGTTCGGCCCCTGCTCGAAGCCTTGGCCGGCCGGCCCCCGAGCAAGCTGGTCTTCCTGCACGCCAGGTTGAAATCCGAAATCAAGACCAAGACTGGACTTCGACGGTTCTTACCGGCGACTCTTTCTGGAGAGTTCGAAGCTGCCGAGGTCGATCTGGCGCCCTGGCGCGGATCGGGAGATATTGCAGCGATGGCTCTGGCCAATTGCTATATCGTGATTCCCCCCGATCGCGAGCGCATTCCCGCAGGCGAATGGGTGGCCCTGGTGTTGCGTTAGTTCGCCGGCCGCGAATGCCCGCTCCCGGCTCTTCAGTTCCCGTTCACCTCGGACGCTGCGCTCGGCCCATCATGCCCGCCGTGTAAGATAGAAAGCTCGCCATGGCCAACAAGCTTTCCCACTACGACCGTCGAGGACGGGCCAAAATGGTGGATGTCTCCGCCAAGCTCCCCTCGAAGCGCGCCGCCGAGGCCAGCGCTTTCGTTGCGCTGCGGCCCGCCGTGCTCAAGGCTTTGCCCAACAATCCCAAAGGCGATCCGCTTGAAGTGGCGCGGCTGGCGGGGATCATGGCGGCCAAACGCACCGCCGATCTTATCCCCATGTGTCATGCTCTGCCGCTCACGCACGTTGATGTGAGTATGCGCCTGTGCGAAAATGGCGTCGCGATCGCCTCAACCGTTACGACCACCGCCGCGACCGGCGTGGAGATGGAGGCGCTGGTGGCGGCCAGCGTCGCCGCGCTGACCGTGTACGATATGTGCAAAGCTCTCGACAAGGGCATCGTCATCCGCGAAATCGTGCTGGAACGCAAGTCCGGAGGAAAGAGCGGCGATTACCTGCGCCCCCGGAAAGGGACCTAGCGCCCCGCATGTCGAACAACGTCAAAGTCCTGCTGGTCGATGACAACCCGATGGTACTGGGGATGCTGCAGGGCGCGCTCACTCCGCTGAGCATCGTAAGCGTCGCCGGCGACGCGGCGGACGCGCTGCTCAAGGCGGTTGACGATCCTCCCGACCTGTTGGTCAGTGACTATCGCATGCCCGGCATGGACGGCTACCAGTTGGCGCAGAGGCTCAAGGGCCGCCCTGCAACCGCCGGCATTTCCGTCATCTTGCTCGCCACCAAAGCGGATATCAGCGACAGGCTTTCGCATCACGAACCGCTCGACGATTTCATCGAGAAGCCGTTCTTCCTCAAGGAAGCAATCAAGCGCATCAAGCGCGTGATTGACAAGATCGCGCTCGAAAAGATGGCTAAGACCGTTCCCTCCGACGGAGTCCTGCGTGGCAGCTTAGCGCAAATGAATGTGATTGACCTCATGCAGTCCCTCGAGATGGGCCGCAAGAGCTGCTTGCTTACCTTGACCAAGGAAAAGGAAAAGTGCGAAGTGTATTTCAGCGAGGGCCAAGTGACCCATGCTGCCTACGGCGACCTCGTCGGAGATCCAGCGGTGTTTAAAGTTCTACTCTGGGCCGGCGGCAACTTTCAGGTGGACTTCGAAGGCAAAACCACCAAACAGACCACAAAGCTGAACACGCAGGGTCTGCTCATGGAAGGTCTACGCTTGCTCGACGAATCCAAGCGCGACGAGGGCGACGTGAAGCCGGAGGAGGAAGAAGACGATGTCCTCCTCGACTCCTGAGCGCGTGACCGCAGCCGTCCTCACGGTCAGCGATTCTTCCGCTCGCGGCGAACGGGCCGATCTTTCCGGACCTGCGGTGGTCGGAGCACTCAGCCGGCGGAGGTTTTCTGTTGTGGCCACAAAGATCGTGGCCGATGACCAGACCGCGATCCGCAAGGCACTTATTCAACTCGCCCGGAAAGCGCGCCTGGTGGTCACAACCGGAGGTACCGGAATAGCCTTGCGCGACGTCACGCCGGAAGCGACGCGCGCGGTGTGCCACCGCCTGATCGAAGGCGTCCCTGAACGCATGCGCTCCGCAGGCGCAAAGAAGACACCATTCTCGGCCTTGAGCCGGGGGGTTTGCGGGGTCCGGGGAAAGTCCGTGATCTTGAACTTGCCAGGAAGCCCCCAGGGCGCGGTCGAGTCGCTCGAAGCGGTCATTGACCTGGTGCCCCACGCACTGCAATTGCTCAGCGGAGACACCAAGCACACCTAGCATTTGGTTTTTTCTAGGACAAAGTCACTGCCTGCCGACACTGCTACACTGGCCTGTTGAACACGATCAAGCACATTCTCACCCGCTATACCGCGTTCCTCTGGATCCTGCTCAAGCCTCTCGGCGCCTGGGGCGTATTCGTCATCGCCGGCCTGGACGCCGCCGCCCTCGGCCTGCCGATGGATGTTGTGGTCGCCGGTTACGTGTATCAAAACCGCGCCCGCTTCCTTCTGTACGTGCTGATGGCCTCGGCCGGTTCTGCGCTCGGCAGTATCGTGCTGTACCTCGTCGGGTACACCGGGGGCGAAGCGGTGCTGCGCAAGCGCATTTCTGCGGAGCG
The DNA here is from genome assembly GCA_963770245.1 of uncultured Acidobacteriaceae bacterium. Taxonomy (GTDB): domain Bacteria; phylum Acidobacteriota; class Terriglobia; order Terriglobales; family Acidobacteriaceae; genus PALSA-270. The sequence goes on from CAVYOX010000007.1 coordinate 44,624, forward strand.
GTTTGATAAGCTTCACCGTGCTTTTGACCAGCATCCTTTTTGGAGTCTGATGGTTCCCGCCATGCTGCCCCCGCCGACGCCTTTTAAGCTTTTCGTCCTGGCCGCGGCGCTTTCCGAAATGCAGTTCAGCCACTTTCTGCTGGCCATCTTTTCCGGGCGCTTCGTACGTTTTCTGGTTCTGGCTTTGCTGACGCTGAAGTTCGGCCCGCAGATCGTGGACCTCACCGGGGCTCTATTCCGACATCACCTTGGATGGGTGTTGGGTGCGGTGGTTCTGGGGATTCTGATCTGGCTGGGAGCGCGGCGCCCGGGGAAAGCACCAACGCCCCCGCGCGATAAGGCCGTGGAGTCCTAACCCGAATCCTGACTGCCTCGGCGATCTCCGAGGCGTAGCTTTTTAGGCGCGCCACCTTCAGGTTCTAGGCGGCTGCCGTGCCATCGCCTTCCTTGTGGAAAGCCTGTGCCAAGGCATGCAGTACCAGCGGCGCAGCAAACATGAGGATGGTGAACAGCAGATCTCCTTCGAGGGTGTGGCGGAAGAACGGAACTGCCGCCTCATAGCAGGTCGCCAGACCGGCCCGGGTCATGGGGTACATTGTGCCGGCCGCCCAGACCATAAAATTGCTGATCAGGAAAAAAGAAATGGAGCTGCCGAGTGCCGCTCCAATGACCGGCAAAGGCTTCTGCCTTTCGCGCAGGCCCGTGCCCAGCCAGAGGATGGCCGCGTACCAGGCCCAAATCACCAGCTGGTCCCAGCCGAACGGATAGGCATAGACGAACTTATTCAAAAGCAGGTCGGAGATCGGGAACAACACCAGCGGCACCCACATCTGGCGTCGCGAGCCGCGCGCGCCAAAGAACAACAGCGATGCCGCCACCGGGGTGAATTGCCAAGGATGAGGAACGAACCGGACCGCGACCGCAAACAGCACAAATAGATAAGCCAGCATAATCACCTCGACAATCTGGAACCATAATCTGGAATCATGATTGTGGCGCTTGGACGGTGCCGCGTCAAGGCGGCGGGTGGATCTGGGGCGGACTACCGGGTTCGCCGGCTCCCGAGGCCCATACTCTCGCTCACCACATGGAGACTGCCATCGAGCTCCACGCTGGCGCTCAGGGGAGTGCGTCGGTTCCGGTCGGGGTCGCCAAACCGCAAGTCCAGGAAACGAACCAGGTACCCCCCCTGTGCGCGATCGAGGGTTTCCGTTTCCGTGAGGGGATACTTCGCCCAATCCAGGAAGGCTCGACCCAAGTAAGACTTCTTGGCCGCGATCGTGACCGCGGTTTCCTCCGGTTTGTAGTGGATCCGCATTTGCCCATCCGGGTCTACATCCGGAATCGCAGAATCCACCAGCATGGTAGCAAAGGCATTCTGGGTTTCAACCACACCCGACCATTGAAACGGATTCCACGCGTGCGGGTAGGCCGAAACCCGAATGGGATCGGCATCCTGATACGACCGTGCCTCGAGCGCATCGACGGCCCGGCGATGTTCGTAGTCTCTCACCCCCCACAGACCAACCACCCCGGCCAGCGCTAGACCTGCGGCCAGGCGGCCGGGCGGACCCTGGCGGCGCACGCCGATCTCATCGTTGACCAGCGAGAGTAGCGCGGGCAAAGCCGCACCGCCGACCAGCAGAATGAGGATGACCGGTTCCACGATGAAAACAATATCCCAGGCATACCATTTTTCCGAAAATGGCCACAGCGGCCGGATGCCGTAGTTGTTGGTGAAGTCGAGCAGCAGGTGGGTCAACCCAGCTAGATAGGAGAACAGAAATAGCAGTCCCCAGCGCGGCGGCAAATTCGGATGTTTGGTTTTGCGTCCCCGCAGACGCCACACCAGGTACATGAACCCGACCACCAAGGCCGATACCGGCACCAGGCCGAGAAAGGAGTGGGTGAAGCCGCGATGGTGGGCGAAACCAAACACCGGGTCTTTGAGATTGCCGAAGATGTCAAGATCCGGTGCTTCCGCTGCCAGGGTCAGCGTGGCGGTGGCCAGTGCGGTCTTGCGGTTTAGGCCGGCTCGGCCCATACATGCGCCGGTCAGGAAATGAGTGATGGGTTCCAAGGTCGAAGAGTCGTTCCTATTGCTCCTGTCAGTTGCTCCTGTCAGTTTGGTTCTATCAGTTTACCGCCGTGAACTGGTGATCGGGCGCGAAAGCAATTCACAGACCTGGCGAACGCATGTTGGCGCCCACCTGCGGGGTGCATCCTTCGCCCTCCGGAGCCTGCCTTTACCGACTCACGGTTCCGGCATCAGAATCGTCAGGCCATCGGGAACGACCCGGACCTCGACCGGCAGCGTCCCCAGGATCTCCCCGTCGGCTTCCACATAGAAGGGGAGATTCTCAGCCCCAGGCAGGGGACGACAGACCACGCTCGCAGCATGGACGAGATCGATCCCGTCGATCTCCCACCGGGCACCGACGAGGCCCCTCACTATGTAACGCAAATAAGTAAGACGGCTGCGAGTTCGGAAAAGCACCAGTCGCAAATCGTCGCGGTCGAGCGACGCTCCCGGGGCAAGCTGACGCAGCACGCCGCCAAAGTTGCGAATTCGCACCGCCAGCAGTTCGGAAACCTCCGCCTGCCGGGTTTTCCCGTCTGCTTCCCGAACCTCCACGGCGAAGCTCCGCATTCTGTGGGTGAGCCACAGCCAAGTCGCCTGGGCATAATACGCAGCCATCCCCAAGCGCAGCTTCACCCGCGGATCGAGTTCGTGGAATAGATGCGCATCTACGCCAGCTCCCAAGGTCACCGTGAAATAGCGCGATGCCAGATTCCCCGCAAGGTCCTGATAGGTGGCTTGACCGATTGCAATGCGTTTGGGTTTTGCGGTCAGGGCGGCGCCGGCGGCCCGAGCTGAAGACAACGGAATGCGGAGGTCATGCGCCAGCGCGTTCGCCGTGCCCAGGGGAATAATTCCTAGCGCGACCTGGCTGCCCACTAAGGCCTGCAAGACATCGTGCACGGTTCCGTCACCGCCACAGGCGAAAACTGTATCGCAGCCTTCGGCGATAGCCTGGCGCACCTGCGGAGTCGCGTCGGAGGCGACTCGGGTAGGGCTTGCGATCACCTCGACCCCCGCTTCCCGCAAGACCGCAACCACGGTTTTCACGTCGGCCAGCCGCCGCTTCGGCCGACCGCCGGCCAGCGGGTTGTAGAGCAGGGCTACCTTCTTCATGGGAGTGGATAAAGATAAAAGATAAAAGACAAAAGACAGAAGCTGGATTGTACTGGAAGCCCGAGCGAGGCGGGCTGGGCGACGCCGGGCTGAAGCTTCCCGGGACCGGAGGAGTGTGCTGAGGAAGGCAATAGGCCAGAATCCTTCACGCCAGGGACGGCTCGGTCCCTCGGCCCTCGGTTTGTGGCATCCTTGGGGATGCTGCCGGCAAGCGGCTTTCAGCCCGGCGAAAATGACCATGGGCGCGCCCGTCCCAACCCACGACTAGGTCTTTGCGGGAGCTTTTTTTGCGGTCGGGACAGCGCTTGGGCTGGCATCGGGAGGCTTGCAGGGATGTGAGTTGAACTGTTCCTGAATCGCAGACTGCGCGTTGCCCATGTTGGGGTCGCCCGTGAACTGCCTGTTGCAGGCTTCGCAGATTCCGAGCACCGGAACATTTCTCACTCGCTTCACGATCCGCAACTTGCGCTTTGGCATGCGTCCAGTCTCCCACAGCCCAGGCCGTATGCATAGGCCTGCAGATTTCAAACGCACGACCGTCCCCATCGGGGAGTGTCTGAGCTGTGTGTTGCTAGCAAAATGCGACCGCTTGCTGGCCAGCGTTAGCCGCCGTATCGTCGAGGCCGCAGCTTGAGGTCACGCATCCCCGCACTTCGTTGACTTGTCATGGCAATCTCCCTACCATGACCGAACTGCATGATTGGCCAGATGATCGCGCGGTATCGGGTCCTCGAAAAGCTTGGCGGGGGCGGGATGGGCGTCGTCTACAAGGCCGAGGACACCGAACTCGGCCGCTTCGTGGCGCTAAAGTTTCTGCCGGATGACCTGGCGCGGGATGCGCAGGCCCTCGAGCGCTTCCGGCGCGAAGCGCGAGCCGCCTCTGCGTTGAACCATCCGAATATCTGCACCATCTACGAAATTGGCAAGAGCGACGACCACTCCTACATTGCCATGGAGTTTCTGGAGGGCGTCACGCTCAAGCACCGGATCGCGGGGCGGCCGAGCGATACAGAAACGCTGCTTTCGCTGGCCATCGAAATAGCGGACGCGTTGGAGAGCGCGCACGCCAGGGGCATCGTTCATCGCGATATCAAGCCTGCGAACATCTTTGTAACCACGCGCGGACACGCGAAAATTCTGGACTTCGGGTTGGCCAAGGTTGAACCGGCCGGCGCAGCGCGCCAGGACGACCATACCCGCACCATGGAAGCTCAACTGACCAATCCGGGATCGACCCTGGGCACGGTGGCCTACATGTCACCGGAGCAGGCGCGGGCGAAGGAACTTGACGCCCGCAGCGACCTGTTTTCATTCGGTACGGTGCTCTACGAGATGGCGACCGGAGCACTCCCGTTCCGCGGTGAGAGTTCGGCGGTGATCTTCAAAGCGATTCTTGACGAAGCGCCGGTTTCCGCCGTGCGCCTGAACCCGGACCTGCCGCCGGAACTGGAACGGATTCTTCACAAGGCGCTCGAAAAGGATCGCAACCTGCGGTACCAGAATGCAAGCGATGTGCGCACCGATTTGGTGCGCCTGAAACGCGATCTAGACTCCGGGCGTTCGGCGGGCGCTTCCTCAACGGGTAGCGTTTCCGCCCGGTCGGCTAGCTCGGTTTCGATTCCGGCGGCACCGGGCCATTCCCGAAAGTATCGCAGGGCGGGCATCGCGGTGGTGGTGCTGATGGCGGCTTCGGCCGCCGCCCTGTACTTCATGCGCGGCAGATCCGGCGCACAGAGAATCAGTTCCCTGGCCGTGCTGCCCTTCGTCAACGCTACTGCGGATCCAAGCAACGATTATCTGAGCGACGGCCTGACCGAAAGCTTGATTGACACGCTCTCCCAACTTCCAGACCTCAAGGTCATGGCTCGCAGCACCGCGTTTCGTTTCAAAGGCAGCCAGGATGATCCGCGGCAGATCGGGCAGGCGCTTCAGGTGGGCGCCCTGCTCATGGGACGCGTCACCCAACGCGGCGATGAAATCGGCGTCCAGGCCGATCTGGTCAGTACGCTCGATGGCAGCGAGCTTTGGGGGTCGCATTATGAGCGCAAACAGGCTGCCATCACGCAGGTGCAGGGCGACATCGCGCGCGATATTTCCAGCAGTCTGCAAATCCGGCTCAGCGGGAACGAGCAACAGAAGCTGGGCAGAGCGGGGACCAGCAATCCCGAGGCCTACCGCCTTTACTTGGAAGGAAGGCAGGCCTGGCACGGGCGCACCCCGGAAGGCCTGAAGAAAAGTATCGATCTGTTTCAGCAGGCCATCGCGGCCGACCCGAACTATGCCCTCGCCTATAGCGGGCTCGCCGACACCTACAATGTCGCGCCCAGTTATCGTATCGGCATAAATTCCCGGCAAGCGCAATTGTTGGCTGATGAGGCGGCGCGCAAGGCGATCGAGTTAGACGATTCCCTGTCGGAGGCGCATTGCGCGCGGGCCAGCGCTCTCGCCTTTGCCTGGAAATGGAACGAGGCCGAAAGCGAGTTTCGGCGCGCGCTTGAGCTGAATCCGAACAATGCGAATGCCCATTATTTTTATGCGGGCGTTTATCTTGCGCCCGAAAAGCGGTTGGATCAGGCGCTGGCGGAATACCGCGTCGCTTTATCGCTCGACCCTCTTTCTGCCATCGTTCGGACAAACTACGCCGCGACGCTGATGATGGCTCACCGCTATCCCGAGGCCCTGGCCGAGTTTCAGAAAGTCGTGGAACGCGATCCGACCTTTAAACCGGGCCACTTCAAGTTTTCCCAGTTGTACGCCATAACCGGACATTTTGCGGAGGCGCTAACTGAACTGCAGAAGGCCTATCCCGCCCCGGGATCGTGGAGCGCGGATGCCCAAGGCTATTTGCAATCGTCGCTCGCCGGTCTTCCCAAGCAGGAGTTTAGCAGTGCTCAGGCAGTCGCATTCGCGATCGCCAACGATCGGGAAAGGACTCTCGAGTGCCTGGAGAAATCATATGCCGGCGAAGACATCGAGCTGCTTCTTGCCATCCGCTACCCAGCGTTTGATCCGCTTCGTTCCGATGCGCGCTTTTCTGACCTTATGCGGCGACTGGGACTGCCGGAATAGCAAATCTCGGCGTTGGGTGGTGTCTCAGAAAGTGCTGGGGAGAGCAGATCAGCGGTGAGGGCGATCGGTGAGGGCTAAGGCGGTGCGGAGCAAGTGCAAGCCTCGGCCGGTGGGCTGATGCCATGGCTCGAGGGTACGGCGGCCTGAGGCTGGCTCGCAAGCGGTCGCGGTTTTCCACCCACGACATTGCAGACGTTGTCGCCAATCGGACACCCCAATCGGACTTCGGTTGCTCCTTTACTCGCTTTCGAATAAGCTACGGCCAATCACTTGGGGCGCCATTCGTAAGCGGTCTTTCCAGTTCACACAATTCAAGAGGAGGAGGATCCGTATGAGCCACCGGATTTCCATTTTGCTTGCGGTTGTGTTGTCGGTGCCGGCTTTCGCTCAGGAGCATTCCCACCGTTCCGCCAAGCCGGCGACGCTGATGTCGGGTCTCGGCAATCTCCATCATCCGGTTTCGACCAGCAACTTGCAGGCCCAGCGGTTTTTCGATCAGGGTCTGCGCCTGATTTACGCCTTCAATCACGACGAGGCGGCGCGTTCGTTCGCGCGTGCCGCGGAGCTCGATTCCACCCTCGCGATCGCCCACTGGGGCATCGCGGAAGCCGTGGGGCCGAACTACAACGATCCCGCCGAAGCCGAGCGCTTCAAGCGAGCGCACCAGGAGATTCAAAAGGCTGTCGATCTCTCCGCTCACGCATCGCCGAGCGAACAGGCTTACATCCAGGCGATGGCGAAGCGCTTCCCCGCCGACCCCAAGGCCGATCTGCGGAAAGCCGCCGAGCAATATCACGACGCCATGCGTGAGCTGATGAATCGCTTCCCGGACGACCTAGATGCGGCGACTCTATTTGCCGAGGCGGGCATGAATCTCCATCCCTGGGGCTTGTGGCATCCCGACGGCACGCCGGAAGCCGGAACCGAGGAAATCGTCGCCACCCTCGAGTCCGTGATTCGCCGTGATCCGGATCATTTGGGCGCGCTCCACTACTACATCCACACCGTCGAAGCCTCGCCTCATCCGGAGCGGGCGTTGGCCGCGGCCAACAAGCTGGCGGCACTCGCTCCCGCGGCCGGGCATATTGTCCACATGCCGGCTCATGTGTACATCCGCACCGGCGACTATGAAGCTGCGGTGAAGACCAACGAGCAGGCCGCCGCCGTCGACCGCGCCTACCTTGCCTCCAGCGGGACGCAGGGCATTTACTCCATGATGTACTACAGCCACAACCTGCATTTCATCGCCATGTGTGCCGCCATGGATGGCGATTATGCCGAAGCCAAGAAGGGAGCCGAACTGCTGGCAGCCCATGTGGGGCCGCACGTCAAGCAGATGCCGCCCCTCGAGGGCTTCATGACCATCCCCATGGCGGTCGACATCCGTTTCCACAAGTGGGAGGCGATTCTCAAGCTGCCGCAGCCCGATCCCGCAATGAAGACCACCACGGTCTTCTGGCATTTCGCCCGCGGGTTGGCTCTGGCAGGAACCGGCCGAGCCACTCAGGCGGAAGCCGAGCATAGTTTCCTAGACGAAGCGGTGAAGAATACGCCCGCGGATGAGATCTTCCAGATGCCAATCAACAACAAGACCAAGGACATCCTCACCATTGCTCGGGATGTGTTGGGCGCAAAGATCGCACTCTCAAACAAAGACAATCCTGGTGCCGTTCGCCAGCTCGAGCAAGCCGTCGCCATACAGGACACACTCAAGTACGGAGAACCGCCCGACTGGTTCTTTCCGGTCCGGGAATCGCTGGGGGCAGCATTGTTGATGAACGGCGACGCTGCGGGAGCGGAGCGCGTCTTCCGAGCCGACCTTGACCGCAACCCCCGCAACCCGCGGTCTCTGTTTGGCCTCGAGCAGGCCCTCAAGGCGCAAGGCCGGGATTACGACGCCGGTTTTGTGGAAGACCAGTTTCGCAGCGCCTGGAAGGGCGGGGCACGACCGTTGAAGGTAGAGGACTTGGTGTAGGGTTCGAAGCGAGAAGGGCTGGCCAGTGCGGCCGGCCCTTCTCCCCCTGCACGAGGACTGCCGGGAACGTCGCTCGTGGCGCCGCTTTATAATGCCCCCGATGGCCACTCCGAAGAAGGACTTGGGCAGGCAGGTCGAAGCCCTGCGCGAGAAAATTCGGCACCACGAATACCGCTACTACGTGCTGGACGCTCCGGAAATCACCGACGCCGAGTTCGACCAGCTCATGAATGAGCTGAAGCAGCTCGAAGTTCAGAACCCTGTGCTCGTTGTTCCCGACTCACCCACGCAGCGCGTCGGGGGCAAGCCGCGGGAGGGTTTCGGCAAGGCGCGGCATTCCTCGCCCATGCTCTCCCTCGACAACACTTACAGCGAAGACGAACTGCGCAGTTGGGAGCGCCGCGTCCATGAGCTCAGCGGCCGCCAGGACATTCAATATGTTTGCGAACTGAAGCTGGATGGTATGTCGCTCGCGTTGCGCTACGAAGACGGCAAGCTGGTGCGCGGCATCACCCGCGGCGATGGCACGACGGGCGAAGATGTCACCTTGAACGTCCGCACCGTGCGCTCCATTCCGCTTTCCATTCCAAAAGACAAGCTCAAACAAGCGGGTATTCCGCAGGACTTCGAAGTACGCGGGGAAATGCTCATGCCGCTGGCGGCATTCAAGAAGATGAACGACGAACGCGAGCAAAAAGGCCTCTCCCAATTCGCCAATCCGCGTAACGCCACGGCCGGCACTGTCCGCCAGCTGGAGCCGAGCGTTACCGCCGAGCGCCGTCTCGACTATTTCGCCTACATTCTGCTCGAAAACGGCCGCACCTATTTCGACCGACACTGGGAAGCCTTGGATGCCATCGCCGCCGCCGGATTCAAGGTCAACCCGCATCGCAGACTGACCAACAATATCGAGGAAGTTTGGGCCTTCATTGGGGAATGGGAAGGCAAGCGCGAAAGCCTGCGCTATGAAATCGATGGCATCGTCATCAAAGTGGACCGCACCGCGCTGCAGGATGAACTGGGATACACCGGCAAAGCTCCGCGTTGGGCGATCGCCTACAAATACGCAGCCCGCGCCGGCATCACGAGGGTCGAAGACATCCTCGTGCAGGTAGGCCGCACCGGCAAACTCACGCCGGTAGCCGCCTTGAAGCCGGTCCCAATCGGCGGCACCACCGTCAGCCGCGCCACCCTCCACAACCTGGATGAAATCGAGCGTCTGGGCGTGAAAATCGGGGACTGGGTGGAAGTCGAGCGCGGCGGCGACGTCATCCCCAAGGTCACCCGGGTGGTCGAGGACCGAGACCACCCTCGCGGCCAAAAAAAGTTCCATATGCCGGAGAACTGCCCGGTATGCGGGACCCACGTGGTGCGCAGCGAGGGCGAGGTCGACTATCGCTGTGTGAATGCGAACTGTCCAGCGAAGCTGCGCGAGACCATCCTGCACTTTGCATCGCGCGGTGTGATGAACATCGACGGGCTGGGGGATGCTCTGGTGAACCAGCTTAGCGATCGCGGCCTGGTCAAGAACGTGGCGGATGTTTACAAGCTCACCAAAGCGGATCTGCTCGAACTCGAGCGGATGGGCGAAAAATCCGCGCAAAATGTGCTGGCGGAAATCGAGTCGTCCAAAAAGCTTCCGCTCGAACGGGTGATTTACGGTTTGGGCATTCGCTTTGTGGGCGAGCGCACGGCGCAGTTCCTGGCGGAGCATTTTGGCTCGATGGAAGATCTGATGAGCGCCGGCGAGGCGCAGCTCGAAGAAGTCAATGAGGTGGGTCCGCGCATTGCGCAGAGTATCCGGGAATTTTTCGAGGAACCCAGGAACCGCGAACTGGTCAAGCGGTTGCAGTTGGCCGGGCTGAACTTCACCGGGAAGAAAAAGCAGCGCGGCACCCAACTCGCCGGCAAGACATTCGTGCTGACCGGCACGCTTGTCCAATACTCGCGCGCAGAAGCCAAGCAGCTGATCGAAGACGCTGGCGGGCGTGTGTCCGGATCGGTAAGCAAGAAGACCGACTACGTGGTGGCCGGAACCGAGGCAGGATCGAAGCTAGAAAAGGCCAAGGAATTAGAAGTCAAGGTCATCGCTGAAAAGGACCTAAAAAACTTGCTGGGTTGAGCGCATCCTGGGTGAATCCAGCGCGTGATCGCGTACTGCGCGCATCGGTCCGGGAGGAAGGGCCCGGGCTAGCGGAGAGCCCCTTTGATTCTCTGATAGGTCATCCCCAGCGTTTCTGGCAAGAGTCGGGTTTCGCCCACCACTGACACGAAATTCGCATCCGCCACCCAGCGTGGCAAGGCGTGCATGTGGATGTGCCCCGCTACTCCGGCCCCGGCCGCTTTGCCGATGTTCATCCCCACATTGATTCCATCGGGAACATAAAGCTGACGCAGGATTCCCTCCATCCGCTGCGTCATCGCCATCATTTCCTGGGCGGCCGCCGGCGGCAGTTTCTGCAACTCATCCAAGTGCTCGTAGGGGACCACCATCACGTGTCCCGGGGTGTAAGGATATGAGTTTAGAATGATGTAGCAATGCTCCCCACGGTGCACGATACCGACTTTCGGGTCGTCTCCTTCCTTGGGTAGGTCACAGAAGACGCAGCCCGCGATCTTGCCGCCGGTCGTAACGTAGGCGTAACGCCAAGGCGTCCAAAGATAATCCATGGCACCGCAGAGTAGCAGATTACTCCGCCTTTCGGAACCTCGCGGGCAGCCGCCGTTTCTCCGCCACATCCTATCGGGGGCAATCGCCTGTAACCGGGCATTCACATGGCTTCGGGCCGTTCGGAAGGGCCTGCGTTTGGTGTTTGACACTGTTTGTGAGCGGTTGCTATAGTCGAGAAGTTCCCTTTGGATGCAGGTCGCAGTTGTAACGTCCGGCCGCTGGAAATTGTTCAAGCCCGTTCGCCAGACCGGGCCCACCACAACCTAAGACTCACGCCAGCAGTCCGCGCTAAACCGCCCGCATCCGTCCCGCACGAAGTGCGAGATGTACCGGAGAGGCCATCATCTTGTTTGACGACAGCACTGCCCACAACTTGGAATCCGCGATCTTGGCTCTAGCCGCCGAGGAAACCGCAGGCTCCTCGCAGGGCCCAATCTTAGCCACTGCTAACCCTGAGACGTCCGAGGCGGTCGAGAGCCAGGACGAAAAACATGGCGTACCCACAGATGACTTCGCCGCGGCTTTGGCGACGTTCACCACCGAGAGCGAAGAAGCTGCCAGCGACGACAAGACGCTCAAAGGTACCGTGTTGAAGCTTACTTCCACGCACGTCGTCGTGGACATCGGCGCCAAGTCCGAGGGCATGCTGCCTTTGGCCGAAGTGCTCGATCACGAAGGCAACCCCAGATTCAAGCCCGGGGACGAAATCGACGTGATGCGCGATAAGGGCGAAGCCGAGGAAGGCTACATCCGGCTTTCCCACCAGAAGGCGCAGCGGCTGCGCGCTTGGGACGAAATTGAGAAGGCGCACGAGGAGAAGCGTCCCATTCAGGCGGTGGTGATCGAGCGCATTAAGGGCGGCCTGACGGTAGAAATCATGGGCGTGCGCGCATTCCTTCCGGGCTCGCAAGCGGATCTGCGCCCGGTACGCAACCTGGATGCGGTCAAGGGCCAGCTGCTCGAAGTCGCCATCATCAAGCTGAACAAAAAGCGCGGCAACATTGTGGTCTCGCGCAAGCAGGTCTTGGAAGAAGTGCAAAACGAGAAGAAATCCAAGACCCTCGAGCATTTGGAAGAAGGCGCAGTGCTGACCGGTGTCGTCAAGAACCTCACCGAGTACGGCGCATTCGTCGATCTGGGCGGCCTGGATGGCCTGCTGCACATTACCGATATGTCATGGGGCCGGCTGACCCATCCCCGCGACCTGGTCAATGTCGGCGACCAGATTCAGGTCAAGGTGCTGAAGTTCGACAAAGAAAAGCAGCGAGTGTCGCTCGGCTTCAAACAGCTTACGCCCGACCCCTGGCTGGACGCGGAGCATCGTTATCCCGTCGGCGCCCGGGTCAGCGGACGCGTCATCAGCGTCACCGACTACGGCGCCTTTGTAGAGCTCGAGCAAGGCATCGAGGGCCTGGTTCACGTCAGCGAAATGACCTGGTCCAAACGCATGAAGCATCCCGCGAAACTGGTCAATGTGGGCGACCAGGTCGAGTCCGTGGTGCTGAACGTGAATCCGCAGGAGCGGCGCATCTCGCTCGGCATGCGGCAGCTGGCAGCCAATCCCTGGGACTCGCTGCATGATAAGTATCCCGTCGGCGCCACCGTCGAAGGCCGGGTCCGCAATCTGACCGATTTCGGCGCCTTCATTGAGATCGAGGACGGTATCGACGGCTTGGTGCACGTCAGCAATCTCAGTTGGGTCAAGCGGGTCAAGCATCCTTCTGAGGTGCTGAAAAAGGGCGATCGGGTCAAAGCCGTGGTTCTGGCGATTGAACCGGACAAGCGCCGTCTGTCACTCGGCGTCAAACAACTCCAGCCCGATGTCTGGGAGACTTTCTTCGAGCAACACCATGTGGGTGACGTCGTGCACGGCAAGGTTCTGCGCGTGGCCACCTTCGGGGCGTTTGTCGAAATCGCCGAGGGGATCGAGGGTCTCTGCCACAATTCCGAAGCCGTCGACGGCAACGGGCAGCCCATGCATCTCGAGCCCAGCCAGGAAAACGACTACAAGATCATCAAGATGAATCCGGAAGAGAAAAAAGTGGGCCTCAGCATCAAGGCCGTGGGTGAGGAAGCTTCCCGCACCGAGGTCGAGTCCTACAAGCACCCTGCCTCGAGCACCGGCGGTTCAACCATTGGCGAGCTCATGTCCTGGAAGCGCGCCGGCGGCGAGAATAACTAGCGCCGGCCGCGCGCCGCCGCCCCCGAGTCCGGCTCGGCCTGGGCCTGTTCTGGGTCGACACCCCTGATCGGAACCAGGGCCGGGATCCTCGAGTCCCCGGCATCGGCAGCCATGGGTGTTTTGCTCGGAGGCATGAGGCAGCAACATCTAGGCCGCCCAGCGAGGATTCCAGCCCGTGCCTCCTGCTAGAATCCCTCACGTGCCCCGACACATCCTGGCAACCTCGATTATTCTCATCCTGGGGGCGGTGGCCGCTGCGCAACAGCCGTCACAACCCCCGCCCAAGGTAAAAGTAAACGTGTTGAACGTGTGCTCGCCGTCTGCGGAAGAGCAGAAAGAGATCGCTTCTGCCCTGGGACGCGTTCCCCGCCAGCCGCTGTTTGGCGTGGATTTCGAAGTCGACCGCGGAAAGTCGAGTCTTGAAGAGCCGCCGGGATTTCTGCAGCCGGGATCGAATGTCCATGTGTCTCCCGACTCCGCCGTCGCCACTTGGGTTCGCATCCGCCGCGAGTTCGCAGTGCAGGCCCTGTTTTCCACCGTGCAATATTCCTTCAGCGTGGACGCGAAGGACATGGTGGAGACCCTGGTTTTTCACGTTCGAGACCCTAAGGATTTGATGGAACTCTCGATCGAAGACAGCGCCTCTTCGGTGACCCGGCCAGAAGCCATGCTGACCTCAGAGACGCCCGCCTCTCATATCAAGCTGGAACGTTTCGGCAAGTCCAGCGTGGTGCTGGCCCGCTGTTCCGCGACGGATGGGGGGCCGCCGCCGGATCAAAGCGCGTATGAGCCGCTGTTTCAGAGCGCCACTTCCATTGTGGCGAATTACCGCCGTCTGCTCGATGCGCCCCGCACGGTGCCGGACGAATTATCCCGCATGGGTGCAGCCGAAGGCACAAAAACGAAACCGAATTCGAAATTGCGGAGGGCGCCGCAGCCGCAGAAGTGAGCTTGGCAGGGCTGGGGTTGGCGCCGGTCGAAGCCTCGGGGGCGCTGCCGGGAGCGTGATCTTGCGACCAAAGTTGGCATTCGCAATCTAACCCTTGAACTCTATGGACAACCTACGCAACGTCGTCATCATCGGCTCCGGGTGCGCCGGCCACACCGCCGCATTGTACACAGCCCGCGCCAACTTCCAACCGCTGGTCATCGAAGGCCACGAGCCCGGGGGGCAGCTCTCCCTCACCACGTTGGTGGAGAATTTTCCCGGGTTCCCCAACGGCATCCAGGGCCCGGAGCTGATCGAAAACATGCGCACGCAGGCCGGCCGTTTTGGCTCCCAATATCAGCTTGGGCATGTCTCCTCTGCCGACCTAAGCAAGCGCCCCTTCACTCTGAAAGTCGGCAAGGACACCATCCTGACGCGCACTTTGGTCATCGCCAGCGGCGCGTCCGCTCGCTGGCTGGGTCTGGCGAGCGAGCAGGCTCTGATCGGACACGGTGTTTCTTCCTGCGCCACTTGCGACGGCTTCTTTTTCTCGGGCAAGGAAATCGTCGTGGTCGGTGGCGGCGATTCTGCCATGGAAGAAGCGCTGTTCCTCACTCGCTTTGCCACCAAAGTCACCCTCATCCATCGCCGCGACCAGTTCCGTGCCTCGAAGATCATGCTCGAGCGCGCGCAGAAGAACGAAAAGATCCAGTTCATGCCCGACACCGTGATCGAAGATGTTTACGACGTTTCCCAACAAGAGGTCACGGCCCTCAAACTGCACAATCTGAAGACCGGCAAAGTCTGGGACTTTCCGACCAGCGCCATGTTCCTGGGCATTGGTCACATTCCGAACGCCCGCATTTTCGAAGGCCAGTTGGACATGGACTCGGAAGGCTATCTGGTGACCACCAACTCGGTCTTCACTCGGGTGCCCGGCGTCTATGCCTGCGGCGACGTGCAGGATCGCCGCTATCGGCAGGCCATCACGGCCGCTGGCTCCGGTTGCATGGCCGCTCTCGAGGTAGAGAAATTCCTCGACGATGAGGGACAGCAGCCTTGAAGTGGCAAGGGCTTCCGGCGAACCCTGTTTCTCATGCCGGGCAACGAAAAGTCCTCCCGCTCGGACTGGGTCGGCGCGCTCGGCCCCGCTCCCCGAGGTGCTGTGGCAACTCGATGTGACCAACGTAATCTTCATCATCTCCGTGGTCTTGGGTAAGCTTTAATTTCTTAAGCCCATGAGACACTGGATTGGCCTTACCCTACTGGCCGTTTGTTGGACTCTCGTCGGTGTGCACTCGTCGTTCGCCCAGCAAGACGACACCGAAGTCAACCGCAAGGTGCTGAACCGGGTGATGCCGGAGTACCCGCCGATGGCGAAGACAATGGGATTGAGAGGCAGCGTAAGGGTCGAGGTCCTCGTGGCGCCCAATGGCACCGTAAAGTCCTTGCAGATCAAGGGCGGACATCCGGTGCTGGCCCAAGCCGCGGCAGATGCAGTGCGCAAGTGGAAATGGGTGCAGGCCGCGCACGAGACCAAAGAACCCGTAGTCGTGAAATTCGATCCCGAGAATTGATGGTTCCCGCTCGCGAAGCCGTCCCCGTCTGTTCCGCTTCCTCTCAGACCAATCCGCTCAAGAATCGCCGCTTATGATACAAGGTTTCTGTGATCCTTGAGCCCGAGCGCGGCAGGTCTGCTTTCACTCGATTGAGCCACCCAGGTATGCCGTGCTGAGGGCGCTCTTCATTTCTCTTTCGGGAAGTAGCTCACTTCGAGCGGTCGCCGAACGCTCGTCGCTCGGACGCCGGCTTTCCGGTCGCTTTGTCGCCGGCACGCAGCCGGAAGATGTTCTGGGCGCCGCCCAGGCCGTCAATCAGTCCGGACTTAGCGTTTCGATCGACAACCTAGGCGAAAACGTCAGCAATGCTGAGGAAGCTCGCGCCAGCGCCCAGCTTTACCACCGCTTGCTCGATGAAATCAGGGCTCGTCGCCTCGACGCCAACATCAGCCTGAAGCTAACCCACATGGGCCTCGAAGTGGATGAAACCCTGGCTTACGACCAAGTGTCCGCCTTGGTTGCCAAAGCAGCCAGCATGACTCCGCCAAATTTCGTCCGCGTGGACATGGAGGCATCCTCCTACGCCGAGCGCACTCTGGATCTTGTGCGCCAACTTCACCGCGGGCCCGGCAATCAGGGCTGTGTGGGCGCGGTCATCCAGTCTTACATGCGCCGCTCCGAGAGCGATGTCGCGAAACTCCTCTCCGAGGGCATCCGCATACGTCTGTGCAAAGGCGCCTACAAAGAGCCGCCCGAGATCGCCTTCCAACGAAAATCCGAAGTGGATGCCAGCTACATCAAACTGATGAAGATTCTGATGAAGAGCGGGGTCTACCACGGGTTGGCCACGCATGACGAAAGCATCATTCGCGAGGCCAAGGCCTTCGCTGTCCACGAAAACATCCGTCGCAATGCTTTCGAGTTTCAGATGCTCTACGGGATCCGCCGTGACTTGCAGCAGAGTCTGGTACGGGAAGGCTGGCGCACGCGGGTTTACATTCCCTTCGGCACTGCCTGGTATCCCTATCTGATGCGTCGTTTGGCTGAGCGCCCGGCCAATGCGCTCTTCCTCGCCAGAAATCTGCTGCGGAAATAACCAGCGAGGACCTGTCCCAGTTCTCTCACAGCTTCCGAGGACTCGAACTTTAAGATCTCCATCTGGTTTCTGGGGGAGTTATACTGGCTCGCAAGAGCCGTTGCGTACCCGCCAAAGGTATCTGGTTTCCTGAGCGTCACGCCGGTTCATCAAAGGGGACGCAGATGTTCACCCGAGGGATGGCAGTCGCGCCCGTAGCACTCCTTGTTTTCTGCTCAACTACCTTGCTTGCGCAACAAACTCCCGCTGCTCCCGCCCCCTCGGGCGCGCCTGAGTTTCCTGTGATCATGGAGCAAAACGTAACGGCCGGTAACACCCCGGTCGGAACGAAGGTTCGCGCCAAACTCACCGTGGCCACGCTGGTGGATGGTGCTGTGATCCCGAGGAACGCCGTTTTTAGCGGAGAAGTGATCGAGTCGGTCGCGAAGTCCGCAACCGATGCGTCGCGCCTGGCCATCCGCATGGATTCGGTGCAATGGAAGAAGGGGACAGCGCCCGTCAAGGTTTTCTTGACCGCATGGTGCTACCCCTCGATGAGCGTGCCCGGCGGGGACCTGCGGTACGGTCCACCGCAATCCCCGAGCAGGACCTGGAACGGAGCCGGCGCCTACCCGGATCCGAATTCACCGGCTTACAAGCCCTTTCCGGGTGGTGACTCGGACAGCCGATCGGATACGGTACCGGATACGGCTGCCTCGGTCACTTCGCACCACCGCGTCGTGATGAAGAACGTCGAATCCGCGCGCAATGGCGACGGGGCGGTTACCCTTACTTCCAGCCATTCCAATCTCAAGCTCGACAAGCTTACGACCTATGTGTTGGCAACGAACGATTTGCTGCCGCCAAAATAGATGCAGAGAGCCGTTTCCCGCTCGGTAGGCATGATCCTCCCTGCTTTAGCGTCCTCCGGAGAAAACTCTCGTCCAATTTCAGGTGCGCCAGATTGGGTAAGGAGCCGCCCACTTAGTGGGGGGGACGCGGCACGTTGGGGTTCGGAGGCTCAGCCGGGGGGGCGAGGGGTAGCCTAGCAGCTCCATCCAGCAGATCGCGCTCCTGGGGAGTGAACGTGCTCCTGAAACGATCGGAGTTGATGATTTGCTGGCGCTGGGGGGGCGGCATGCCGCGCAAATCGCGGATTGCATCCTGCACCATGCGGCGTCGTTCCGGGGGAAGATTCCTCATTTGCGAATAAAGTCCCCGCGCTTGCTGCTTCTGCTCCGGAGTCAAGTGCTCCCAGACTTCCATGCGGTTCAATACCCGCTGCTGTTGTTCGGGGGGCAGGTTGCTGAAGTGTTGCAGGCGATCCTCGAGCCGCTGCTGATGCTCGGGGGGGAGACTGCGGAACTGCGGATCGCTGTGCAGCACCTGCCGCTGTTGCTCCGGCGGAAGATCCTTATATTGGCGCAGCCACTGTCCGGCATGATGGCCCTGAAGCGGCGTCCGGTTCATCGCGGACGGAGGACGCACCTGCCCCTGCGGACGGTTTTGCGGAGGCCGCGGTGGCGGCGCTGCATTGCGCCGTTGCGCCATGCCCGGCGTGGCACAAACCATGGCCAAAGCGGCAGTGATCGCCGCTACGTAGGCCGTCATGGACTTGCGCTGTAACATCTGACACACACTCCCCCGTTTGAACCCCGTCGTCGCTCCGCGGGTTGCTCCGCCAATTCTGAAGTGACAGGCAAATTCAGCACTAGGTGTCTCTACCGTTTTTCGGCGCTCAGGTCCCGTCCTGGCAGGCGCTGCCAACTATCTAGGGATTGGCTCCGACATTCTGCTGCACTTCGAGATCATCCAGTACGTCGAAATCCGAGTACAAATCATGATTCTTGTCCAATGCCTGCAGGTCGCCGACGGCCGTTCCCGGAACCGTCTGCACCGCCATGGCTTCCACCGGCGACCGCCCCTTTCCATCGCCCCGGAACATGGTGATGCCCATGACCATCAGCAGGGCCAGCGAGACCGCCAGCGCTGGCCTATGGAACCATCGCAGCCAGACTGTCGATGGCGGCTTTGCCGCCTCTTCCCGCAGGCGCGCCTGCAGGCGCACGTCAAAATACGGCGAAGGCTCAGGCGCCTGCCATTCATCGAGCAGCGCCATGGTCTGGCGGATCCCCTCCAGCTTGCCCGCGCATTCCGCGCAGGCGTGCAGATGCTGTTCGGTTTCTGGTGTAAGCGCGTTCGACCCGGCGGCCAGGTCCGGCATCAGTTCGCAAATATCACGGCACTTCATAAACATTCCCCTAAACAAAATCCTTGAGCTGCTGGCGCAACGTTTCATAGGCGCGAAACAGCAGCGACTTGGTTGCCGACTCACTCAGCTTCAGCACTTCCCCGATCTGCCGGTAGTCCATGTGCTGATATTTGTGCATGACCACCGCCATCCGCTGTCGTTCCGGCAGACCTTGCACCCGTTGCCGGATGGCGGCCAGCCGCTCGCGCCGCAAAATCATTTCTTCCGCGGTCAGAGAACCGTCAGCCACGTCCATCGTAAGGCCGGTGTCGTCATCTGGCTGATCCAGGCTGACCAATTTTTCCGGGCGCTCATTCCGCGTGTCGCGGGCATGGTTCACCGCCAGATTGGTCGCGATACGATACAGCCAGGTGGTGAATTTAGCACTGGCTTCGTAACCTTCGCGAGAACGATAAACCCGCAGGAAAACTTCCTGCGCCAGATCTTCCGCCGCGGCCGCATTATGCGCCATGCGGTACATAAAATTCACCATCGGCCGGCGGTACTTTTCGACCAGATACTGGAACGCCGAGTCGTCCCCGGCCTTGACTCGGAGCATCACCTCCGCGTCACCGTCGCCTTCGCCGGGAGCGGCATCTCCGCTCCGCACCGCAGAAGGCACGCTCGCCATCGCGAGCAGCCCGCGATCCATGGCTACACTACTCACATCAGTTTGAACCCGGTTGGGAGGAGAAAGTTGCGCTTCGCCAGTCTCGGTGGGAAGGCCGGAAGTCCCTTCGGAAGAATGGGATACGGGCGATTTGCCGCGTCTGATATCGCTTGTCATCCGGGTCTTTCGCGGGCAGTACGAGAAAGAGGCCGCGCCCAGCTTGCCCCAACAATGGCTCCCCCTAGGCTACCATGCTGCGTCAACCGGTTTGCAACCGATTGACCGGGAGGTTATGGCGGCGCCCCGTCTGATGGAAGTTGGGCTCGGTGACGATCAAGGTTGCCTTCTTGGACGGCTTGGCCTTCATCGTCCTGACGTATTCCTAGCTGAATCCGAGATACTTCTGCAGTACTTTGGTGTTTTTCAGCAAGGAGTCGGGAACCGCCCAAAAAAAAAGCAGCTGGAGGGAATAGATTTCGGGGCCTCCCGATCGACTAACCGTAGAGCCCAGGCTCAGACGGCCCCCTCACAAGCCCGGCTCCAAGTTATAAAATCAGGACGAATGGAAGGAGAACATCATGCGAGTGCATCCGTATCTTCATTTCAAGGCCAATGCGAGGCCGCATTCAAGTTTTATGAGAAGTGTTTGGGCGGCAAAATCCAGGCCATGATTCCCCACGAAGGTACGCCAGCAGCGGAACAGGTGCCCGCGGAATGGCGCAGCAAGATCATGCATGCTAGCCTGGTTGTGGATGACCAGGTGCTGATGGGTTGTGACGCTCCCCCGGATCATTTTCAGAAACCTCAGGGCTCCTCCGTTTCCATCCAGATCAAGAGACCGGCGGAGGCGGATCGCACATTTGCGCGCTGGCGGAACAGGGAAGGATAACCATGCCCATCCAGGAAACTTTCTGGGCGTAGCGATTTGGCATGGTCGTCGACCGCTTCGGTATTCCCTGGATGGTGAACTGCGAGAAGGCCGGGTAACGGTTATCGCTCCAGGGGACCTCTAGGGGCGGGAACCCCTGCCGACGATAGGCGCCCTGGCGCTAGTATCCTCGCCCGGAGGGGAACTGCGAGTTTCATTCCACCGAGATAAGACCAAGCGGAGGAGGAGCGAAATATGAGCCAAGTACGGGTACTGGTGGGCACACGCAAGGGCGCATTCATCCTGACGTCAGACGGCCACCGCCGAAACTGGAACATCAGCGGACCACACTTTGCAGGCTGGGAGATGTATCACATCAAGGGATCGCCAGCCGACCCGAACCGCCTGTATGCATCGCAGTCAAGCGGGTGGTTCGGGCAGACGATCCAGCGCTCGAACGACGGTGGCGAGACCTGGGAGCCTGTAGGCAACAAGTTCGCCTACGACGGCGTTCCCGGTACGCACCAGTGGTATGACGGCACGCCTCATCCCTGGGAGTTCAAGCGGGTGTGGCACCTGGAGCCGTCGCTTACCGATCCGGATACGGTTTATGCCGGAATTGAAGACGCCGCATTGTTCCGCTCAACCGATGGCGGGCAAAACTGGCAGGAGCTTTCCGGATTGCGCGGACACGGCTCGGGCCCCAAATGGCAGCCCGGTGCGGGCGGCATGTGCCTGCACACCATCATTCTCGATCCGAGCGATCCGGGCCGGATTTTTATCGCCATCTCGGCGGCAGGTGCCTTCCGCACCGACGACGGCGGCACGACGTGGCGGGCGATCAATCGCGGACTGAAATCGCAACACATTCCTGACCCGACTGCCGACGTCGGCCATTGCGTTCACCATATCGCCATGCACCGCTCGCGCCCGGGTGTGCTGTTTATGCAGAAGCACTGGGACGTCATGCGCAGCGACGATGCCGGCGAATCGTGGCACGAGGTCAGCGGCAACTTGCCGACCGATTTCGGCTTCGCGATCGACGTTCATGCGCACGAGCCGGAGACCATCTATGTTGTCCCTATCACGAGCGACTCGGAGCACTACGTGCACGAGGGAAAGCTGCGCGTCTACCGTAGTCGCACCGGCGGAAACGAGTGGGAGTCGCTCACGAATGGCCTGCCGCAGAGCAACTGCTATGTGAACGTGTTGCGCGACGCCATGGCCGTCGACTCGCTCGATCGATGCGGCGTGTACTTCGGAACCACCGGCGGGCAGGTGTACGCCTCGGCCGATGCCGGGGACAGTTGGGCTCCCGTTGTTCGCGATCTTCCCGCCGTGCTTTCGGTCGAGGTGCAGACGCTGCCATGATTCACCCTGGAAGCTCTCAAGCCGCCTATGAAGGGCTGCCGTCACTCGCAACCCCGATGATTTTCCCCGATGAAATCGAAACGGATCCTCGGTTGGAGGTCGATCGGCGATCCGGTTAGACTATCCTCTCGATCGGGAGAGAACTGGTGGTTGCAGGGAGACTGATTTCGGCCGCCACTGCCGAAGGGCCGGCGTTCATCCGGCCAAAGTGGGGCTCCAAGCGGGGGCCATGCTTTTTCCGCATTGAGTGCTCTTCGTAGGCCTCCCTTATCTCACCGGTAACCCGGGCACAGCGCCCATGAGATTAGCTCCTCTTAGGATGCGAGTATGATTCGAGTCGTACTTCCGACACATCTGCGGACGCTGGCCAAGGTGCACGGCGAGGTGGAGCTTGAGGTGCCGGTTCCGGTTACGCAGCGCTCGCTACTCGATGCGCTCGAGGCTCGGCATCCCATGCTGCGCGGTACGATCCGCGACCACGTCACGCGACAGCGCCGGCCTTTCTTGCGCTTTTTCGCCTGCGAAGAAGATCTCTCGCACGAACCCCCGGATGCTCCACTGCCCGAGGCGGTCGCGTCAGGAACGGAGCCGTTCTTGATCATCGGGGCCATTGCCGGCGGCTGAAGCAGGTTGACCACGCGGAGAAGATCCCGGCCGAGCTTCGACAGGGCATCCGCGAGCGTAAACCTGAACGCGACCAGCCCCGGACTCCCCGGCGTCCGGCCGAGAGTTAAGATGGGACGAGCATGGTCCGGGCCAGCCCGCAGTGCCGAAGAAAGAACCAAGATTGACGGCTGAACGTCTGCTGCATGCGGTCAAAATCGGGATCGCGGGCGTAGTGGCACTCTACGTTGCCGAGCTGTTGAAGTTACCGCAGGCCTATTGGGCCGCGATCAGCGCTTTTGTGGTGATGGGTGCCGACGTACGCGCGACCGTGCAAGCTTCCTCGGGCCGGCTCATCGGCACGGCAATCGGGGCAGTCGCCGGGGCGGTTTTTGTCGTGCTTTGGGGCAGCCATCTCTGGTCGTTTGGCTTGGCCGCGATCCTGACCGCCTTAGGGTGCGCAGTTTTGCGGCTGGATCAGAGCTACCGCCTTGCCTGTGTCACGGTGGCGATCGTCATGCTGATTCACAGCGCAGAATCCGCTTGGAAAGTCGGACTCCATCGTTTCCTCGAAGTCGCGCTGGGCATCGTGGTCGCGCTGCTGATTTCAGCCTTGCCGCCCAATCCCGTAGCGCGGGAAAATCGAACTGGGGACCCAATGCTGTAGGGTCTTGCGGCCGCCTTGGCCAGCACTGGACGGATCCAGCGAGCTTAGCGAGTTCACCCTGATCATCCCGAGCCCACGCGGCCTCCCCATCATCCCAGTTCCCGCGGGGGACTGAACTCCTCGGGCAGTTGGCATCCGCTGGTATGGGTCCGCATCATGCGTGCCGCGAAGTTGAGGATTCGGACGGCTGCTTGCTGCGGGTTCACGCCGCGAGAGTGAATGTTTGATATCAGGTTTCGGTTGGCATCGCTATGGTACTTTTCCGGCCGGTAGGCCATATAGGCCGACAAGCTTTCCGCCGTCGCCAGACCCGGACGTTCGCCGATAAGCAGGACCACGACTTTCGGATCCAGCAATTCCCCAATTTCATTGAGGATGCCCACCCGACAATGGCGAATCGCAAACACCTGACCGACGCTCCATTTTCGCGCCTTTGCACCCTCCTCGAGCAGACGAAATACAGGAGGACCTTGCAAAGAGACCGCGGTGACGGATAGTCCGTCTCCCAGCACGATCTGCAGATCTGGGCTTCCATGGCAATGCCGCAATACTCGGGAACGCGACTCCGAGCTAAACTGCCGCCCCAAGTCGGGGCGCAACAAGTACTCTTCCTTATTGGCGGCCAAGGTAGTGACCTCAAAGAGACCAAACTGAGCGGTGAACGCCGCACCATAGTGCTTGTCCAGGTCGAGTTCCACGCGAACCGCATCTCGGGCCGCGGCGTGCGCCGCGCGCAGATCGAGCTGCGTGTCGGTCCGATAGGAGGCTCCGGCGCGGCCAACTAGAAGGCGGGCAGGCGTCCGGGCCCGCACCCGACGGACAATCTCCGGCCAGTCGTTTCGCGCGAGGTCCTTTTCATCGGGCCCGGCCGGAGCACCGAATTGGTCGCGGCTGTCGGCCATTCAGATGCTCCCCTGCAACGACGACTCCAGTCCCTCGAGCAATCGGCCGCGGCGCGAAGCACTCAACACCGCTGGCTGCCCATCCTGGTACACTCCCATGCTTTCGAGCCACGCCAGGAACTCGGGAGCCGGCCGCAAGCGGAACAACTGGCGCGCTGCCAAGGCATCGTGATAGCTCGTGGACTGATAGTTGAGCATCACGTCGTCAGAACACGGAACACCCATGAAATAATTGCAGCCCGCTGCCGCCAACAGCAACAACAGGTTGTCAGCTGAGTTCTGATCAGCAGCGGCGTGATTCGTGTAACAGACGTCGCAGCCCATGGGCAGGCCGAGCAGCTTGCCCATGAAGTGGTCTTCGAGTCCGGCGCGAATGATCTGCCTTTCGTCGTACAAATACTCTGGGCCAATGAAGCCGACCACACTATTTACCAGGAAAGGTTCAAATACGCGCGCCACGCCGTAGGCTCGCGCCTCGAGGGTCAGCTGATCGACTCCGTGATGGGCGCCCGCGGAAAGCGCACTGCCTTGGCCGGTTTCGAAATACATGACATTCTGCCCCAGCCAGGGAACGTCTCGGCGGCGGTGTTGGTCAAGCACCTGCTCTCTGCCCTCATCGAGCATGTGCAGGCTGATCCCAAAGCTGCGGTTGGCTGCCTCGGTGCCGGCAATCGATTGGAAGAGAAGATCGATCTCCGCGCCCTGCCGCAATGCGGCAAGCTGGGTGCTGATGTGCGCCAAACAGCAGGTCTGGGTTGGGACCTGATAGGCCTCGACCAGGCGGCCCAGAGCCGCCAAAATCGTGCGCACGGTCTCGACCGAATCAGCGGCCGGGTTCACCCCGATGACAGCGTCGCCGCATCCATACAGCAACCCTTCGAAGGTAGAAAGCAGGATTCCACCAATATCGTCGCTCGGGTGATTGGGCTGAATGCGAATTCCAAGTACTCCCGGCTCCCCCAGCGTGTTGCGGCAGCGGGTAACGTTGCGGATTTTGGCTGCCGCCAGAACCAGGTCCTTGTTGCTCATGATCTTGGTCACCGCCGCCGCCACCTCTGGAATGATTGCCCTATGCAGGCGCTTGAAATCCGCATCACTGGTTGCGAAATCCAGAATGTATTCACGGAATTCGCCGACGGTCAGACTTTGGACAGAGCGAAAAGCCTCGTGGTCGAAGGTCTCGAGGATGAGCCTGCTGACATCGTCGTGGGCGGGTTCGATGACCGGATTGGCCACAATCTCATGCAGCGTCAGATCGGCAAGTCTCCTCTTTGCCGCAACGCGCTCCCTTTCCGAGCGTGCTCCGAGGCCCGCCAGTTGATCGCCAGACTTCTCCTCGTTTGCTTTGGCAAACAACTCGCGGAGATCGGAAAAGACAAACTGCTCGGACATGACAGAGCCCATCCAGGAGAATGAATGTCGAAATTGTATCCCGCGCGGGCCCCAGTTGCAGTCGAGGTCGCTCCGCGCCCCGCGTTGCTTCGTTCTTGGACTGAGTCCCCGCCGGCTGCGCAGCATTTGCGGCGGGGTCGATGTCCTCAGGAGATTTTGGTCGATCTGTCCCATCGGGTGTCGGGTGTCGATCTCGTGTCGGGGTGGGCGGAAGGCAACCCTTGACCCGCGGAGTTATTCTAAGGACGGTCAGACCATTTAATTAAGGAGGCTACTTTGAACGCACCCCCCAGTTATCTGAAACTTTGGAAGACAGCGGTCGCCGCATTGGCTGTAAGCGCAGTTCTCATGCTGTCTGCGCCGCGCCCCAGTTACGCGGAGGACGCCCGAGTCAAGTGTGAGCACCGCATCGAAAAAGCGGAAGCGAAACTAGACGAGGCCGTACGCCATCACGGCGAGCACAGCCCGCAAGCCGAGGCCCGGCGGCACGACCTGAACGCGGAAAGAGAACACTGCTGGAGCGAATATCACGGCTGGTGGGACGGCCATTCGCACCAGTGGCACACTGAGCATGACTGGGACCACCCGGACCATCCGTAGCTAATATCGCAGGCGGGTGGCGGCGAGAGCGAACGCCTTGCGTTCGGTGCCTGGGCAGGGTTGATCGACCGACTTGATCACCACAACATCGGTAGCTTTCGACACCGAGCCAAGCAACCGCCCGCAATCAGGCGGTAAGACAGGCGCGGAGTGAGATTTTCGTCCGAGCTTCGAGGCGCTGTCGCCGTCACCAATTTGCTGTGCTGATCGCCGAAAGGAAGCGCAGCATTGCGCGATTGGAGGGTTGTCGTTCTTTCCCCCCGGACTAGTCCGGCCCCAGATCGCGGTAACGAGTTCCGTCTCGCAAGATGTAATAGGCTATGACAAGCGAGATTGTGGGCGATCGCAATCGTCGCGCAAAGAAAACCTGTGGTTGCATGGCTGCGCCAACGCGCCTGGGACGTCTCTACCTGCGTCACCGGAGGTTCAGTATTCGATCCACTCCCCCGCGTTGGCAGATCCTTAAGGAACTTTTAATCTGCATTGCTGATCGACGATCGATGATCGGCGGCCTCTAGCACAGTGGGCTGCCCTCGCCGACAGGAGCACGACCTTTCGGTTCTGTGACCTGCACCCATTTGAGCGTACTCTCCGAAAAGGCCACACTCCAGCAATCTGCTGGCAGTTTGTAGGCCAAAAGAGCCAAAAGAAAAGTGTCTGCCGCGCAAGTTTGCACGCGTCAATTGCGGCGTCCGGGAGGCAGCGTCCTAACCGATCTATCGCGTTAGCCATGAAAATCCTTTTGGCGGAAGATTCGAAAGTATATCGCGCCCTCATCGAGGACCTGCTCAAAGGCTGGGGATTCGACTTAGTCGTTGCTGAAAACGGCGAACAGGCATGGGAGATTCTTCGTCAGCCCGACGGTCCGCGTCTTGCCCTCCTCGATTGGATGCTACCCGATATCGATGGCCTTGAACTGTGCCAGCGCATCAGAGCCATGCCTGCCAGTGGAAGCTACATTTATACTCTGCTGCTCACCGCGCGCGACAAAAAGGCGGATCTGATTGCGGCTCTTGAGGCCGGAGCCGATGATTACCTTGCCAAACCCTTTGATCACCCAGAACTAAGGCTGCGTCTCATGGCGGGCAAGCGGCTCCTTGAGCTCCACGAGGAACTGGTCGGCGCGCGTGAATCGTTGCTGCTCGCGGCCACTCGGGATTCGCTGACCGGTCTTTTGAATCGCGCCGAAAGTCTTGCCTTCCTCGACCGCGAGCTATTTCGTTGCCGGCGCAACAAAAGCCCGGTGGCGGTCCTGCTGGTCGATGTAGATCATTTCAAAGCTGTCAATGACTCCTTGGGACATCTGGCAGGAGACGCCGTGCTCCGGGAGGTAGCGAAAAGGTTGACGCTCAGCCTGCGGCCCTACGATGGCGCAGGCCGTTATGGAGGCGAAGAATTCCTGCTGATCTTGCCGGGGTGCGACTTGGAGTCTGCGACGCGAAGAGGGGAAGAAATCAGAAATCTGATTTCTCGAGCCCCGGTCACCACACCCGCGGGGGAGCGTCTCATCACCATCAGCCTCGGTGTTACCGCTGCGGATGCTTCTGCCGCGAAGGATCCCACGACAGTTTTAGGCGTTGCCGACAAGGCTTTATACCGAGCAAAAAACAACGGCAGGAATAGAACAGAAGCGATCCCAATGAGCGATCCGGTCGTCACTGCGCAACTCTGAAGAGGGCCCCAACTGCCAACCAAACCCAGCACACATGGTTGCGAGATCACGCAAAATGTTCTCGGCAGGCGGAGGCTGCAACGCTGCAACCGGAGCCGGAGGCGATTCAGTAGAACGACGGTAGATAGAGAACGTGTGTATACTGATGAACTTACCGCACCTAGTGGGCGCTTAACTCAGCGGTAGAGTGCCACCTTCACACTTCTTCCCGATCCAATGCTTTCAACAACTTAACAAGGCTTACGGGGACTGCCAAGTACTTGAAAATACCTAGAGGCCGAAGAGCCGTGCGGGTGCCAGTGCGGGTGCTGCAAAAAGCGCTAAGTCGCGCCCAGAGATCAGCGCGGAAAAAGTGGCACTCTAAATCCACGGGTGTTGAAAGGCACGGTTTCGCCACCCATCAAGCACTTGCCCAACTGGCCTAGGCGATTGCGCACTCGTGCGAAACCGGCGTCGGTTATACCTAAGGAAGCCAGCAAGAGTCCGACTTGCGCGGAATTCAGATCGAAATGCACTGGCGCAGATGCGGGCGTTGCTCTGGCCGGACACTGGAGTCGATGAGCATCTCAGAGAACTCGATGCCGTCTTGAGCCATCCGATGATCGGGACTCTGCCCATGGTGATTCTAGTTTCAGAGGACGAAAGTGGTGCATTGATTGGCTTCCTCGAAGTTGGAATGCGCTCACACGCTGACGGGTGCAATCCCGCAAGGCCGGTCGGGTTCGTCGAAGGCTGGTTTGTCTAAGAACGGTTCCGAAATCGGGGGGTCGGCGGGGAATTGATGCGTTCGGCCGAGGACTGGGCTCGGGCCCAAGGCTGCCTGGAGATGGCGTCGGACGCATTGATCGATAACGAGGGATCGCAGCGAGCGCATGAATCGTTGGGTTTCGACGTTGTGGACCGATGTGTGCACTTCCGCAAGGGGCTATAACAAGTATTCTGGGCGCAAAAGACGAACATGGAGTTCCGCATGGTCACCCGAATCTGGCATGGCGTAACCCCCGCAGCCAAGAGCGACGAGTACCTGAACTTGATGCGAACCGTCGCCATACCCGATTACCGTTCGACGCCCGGCAACAAGGGAGCCTACGCGCTGCGCCGCATGGAGGGCGATACCGCACATTTTTTGATGGTCATGTTCTGGGAGTCCGAGGAGGCGATCCGCGCCTTTGCCGGACACGACATCAGCGTGGCGAAATACTACGACTTCGACAAAGATTTCCTGCTGGAGCTAGAGCCGTGCTCCACGCACTACGAGATGTACGACAGGTAAACCAGAGCCCGATATCCTGCGCCTTCCTTGGTTGGCTGCTGCACTCCGCGCCAGCGATCCGGTTCGCTGTGAGTGAGAACGATCTGACGAGTCGTTGATGCAAATCCGCCACTGTGCTCACTGACCGAGTTCTGAGTGACATGGATTTTTCGCCAACTGACCGACCCTGTTGCCGCTATACGGACAAGTGAACCTCGGTATAATGTCCCTCACGGATGGCCCTTGCCTCTGGCACGAAACTCGGTCCCTACGAAATTGTCGCTCCGCTTGGCGTTGGCGGAATGGGCGAGGTGTATCGGGCTCGTGACCCCAAACTCGGCCGCTCGGTTGCCATCAAAGTTCTGCCGTCCCAGATCGCCAGAGATCGAACCACGTTAGAGCGCTTCGAGCGCGAGGCTCGGGTACTGGCGTCGCTCAATCATCCCAACATCGCTTCCATTTATGGTTTCGAGGATTCCGCCCACCCCGGCTTGGTGATGGAACTGATCGAGGGCCCCACGCTTGCAGATCGCATCGCAGCCGGGCCCCTGCCTGTCGAAGAAGCCCTTCCCATTGCGAAGCAGATTTGCGACGCGATCGAGTACGCGCACGAACGCGGCGTCATTCATCGCGACGTCAAGCCGGCCAACGTCAAAGTGACAGCTGGTGGCGTCGTCAAGCTGCTCGACTTCGGTTTGGCCAAAGCTCTCGAAAGCACGGGCTCAGACTCGGATATTTCCAGTTCGCCGACGTTCACCCAACTGGCCACGCAGGCCGGGTTGATCCTGGGCACGGCGGCATACATGTCTCCGGAACAGGCCAAGGGAAGGCCGGTCGACCGCCGCACGGATATCTGGGCCTTTGGCTGCGTTCTGTTCGAGATGCTGACGGGCAAGATGGCGTTCAGCGGCGAGAGCGTGACCGACACGCTGGCGGAGATCATCAAGTCCGAGCCCGATTGGAGCCCGCTTCCGGCCAACACGCCAAGATCTGTCCGCAAACTCATGGAACGTTGTCTCCGCAAAGATCCGAAGCAGCGGTTGCAGGCGATCGGCGAGGGCCGCATCACGATTGAAGAAGCGATTGCGGGCAAAGATGGTGACGAGAGCGAGGAAGCAGCCGCAGCAAATACACCGCAGAGGTCCCGCAATCCAATCCCATTAGTCCTCGCGGCCTTTGTCGCGGGGCTTGCACTTGCCGGCGCTGTCACCTGGTGGGCAACGCGTCCGGACGCAGCTCCCGGGGCAATGCACTTCAGCACGGTCACCAGTTTCGCCGGCGTGCAGGCGCAGCCGGCGCTTTCGCCCGACGGCCGTTCGCTAGCTTTCGTCTCCAATCGCGACGGGCACTACAACATTTACGTGGGCCTGGTGCGCGGCGGCGAACTGGTGCAGGTGACCCGCGGCGATGCCATGAAGTCGCGGCCGATGTGGTCGCCGGACGCAAGCACACTTGCCTATGCGCAACTGAACGACTCCGGACTGACGGATGTCTGGGAAGTTTCGGCCCTGGGCGGTTCACCGCGAATGATTGTGCCGAATGGGAATGATCCCACCTGGACGCCCGACGGTCACTCGCTCCTCTACGAGAATGCTGACGGCTCGGTCTGGGCGTGCAGTGTCGCCGGCGAAAATCCGCATCTGCTGGTGCGCGTGGAACCCCCTCAGTCGGCAACCGAGCTACGCGTGTCCCCGGACGGGAAGCTCCTGGCCTTCGCCCTTCGCGATCTTGGTCCGCACGGCGAACTCGGCGTGGCCGACCTCAGCACGGGAAAGGTCCGGGTGCTCACCCATGATGAGGCGCTGGCTCTCTCGCCCGCCTGGTCGCCCGACAGCCGCTTCATCTACTTCGCCTCCAGCCGCGGCGGCGCGCTGAATATCTGGAAAATCGGCGGCGACGGCAAAGGCCCGGTACAAGTCACCGCGGGCGAAGGCGACGATGCCGAACTGGATGTTTCAGGCGACGGCAAACGCCTGGTCTTTGCCACGCTGCGCTCGAATGTGGGGCTGGCGCAATGGGACACGCAGGCCGGACCGGCCGGTAAGAGCGAAAGTGTAGTGGCCAGCGACCCGGCCCGCAATGAATACGGCCCAGCGTACTCGCCGGACGGGAAGCATATCGCTTTCTTCACCAATCTTAAGGGCGCCGAAAGAGAAAGCATCGGCGTGGCCGACTCCAGTGGCGGCAGTCCGGTGCAGTTGGTGCGGGATGCTCGCATAAACATCTTCCCCCACTGGACGCCCGACGGGAACCGGCTGGTGTATTTCTCGGCGGAGACTGGGGGAAAAGCCGACGGCGAGTACCGCAGCGTTGCCCTTTCCGGCGGAGCGCCCGAAAGCATCCTGCCTGGCTCATTCGGCATGGCTGACGTGGGCCGCAACGGCAGATTGCTGTACCAAAAGACGAGCGGGCAAGCGACAGCCTTCGATCTGCGTGATGGCAAAAGTGTGACGCTGGGCGCAGTCCCCAATGCATACGAGGTGCGGTGGTCGAGTGATGGCGTTTCCGTCGCCTACTCGGTTGGCGCGCACCGGCAAGATGATCCGAATACCGGAATCTGGGTCACTGACTTCAAGACAGCGCCCCGGCACGTCTTTCGCGGGTGGGTATCGGCTTACATGGTCGACGTGAACGACAGTATTTATGCCCTGAAAGGCAAGAACGATCTCCAGGGAGAATTGTGGAAGATGGAGTGGGACGGCTCCGGAATGACCCGCCTGCCAGGGACTATCCCGCTCCTCTATAACAACACCTACTTTCACTCGGACACAACGAACCAGTCGGATGTTTCCCTCGACGGACGCCACATCGTCTTTCAGACCCAGCCCGTCCTCCAAGAGAACATCGGAATCATTGACAATTTGAACTAGGTGGCAGAGCCGGGCAGAAGAGATTCCTCCCGGTAAATCTTAGGTCTCCAGATCGCAAATGCGGGCGGAGTGATCTTATTTGCCACGACCGAGACCTGCCCAAGCTTCCAGGTTCAGACCTAGCCAATCGGCGAATGTAGACGCCCCAACGTGTGTACGAGCTTGCGCTGCTGGTCGCAACATGCGGGCTGCGCATCAGCGAGGTACTTGGACTGAGATGGCGAAATATCTTATGGCGCGGCTTGATTGCCATTCGGGAAACGTTCGTCCATCTCAACCTGTAGAGGGTGCCAAAACCAAGCTGTCCCGATCAGGGGTGGAAGCTCCTCAACGGCTGCTCGACGCTCTCGCAGCTTGGAGGCGGGAAACCATGTACGCGGATGACGACGGCTTCGTTTTTCCGTCTCGAGAAGCTACACGGCGAGCAGCCCCGCGGCGGGTCACAACTACTCGAGGACTATGTTCGTCCGGCTGCGATAGCTGCGGGTGTCATCAGGGTCGAGGACGGCGTGACCTACGACCGCGATGGCGAAGTTGTGGAGCGGTTCGGCTTCCACAACCTCGGGCGGCATTCTCTGGCGACGTTCCTCATGACGAACAGGAGAATCCCGCTGTGGTTCAGGCGATCATGCGCCATGCCAAGATGGACATGACGCTCTGCTACTCGCATTCCCGGCGCAAAGCGAAGCGTGCCGCGCAAGAGAAGGTTCTCCAGCATTTGCTCCCAGGCGAAGGAATACGGGTGCGAATGCGGCAGCCAGAGACCATGCAGTGAACGCGAAGTAGGTCGGGAACTCGTGTATAATGAGGAACTTACCGCACGCAGTGGGCGCTTAACTCAGCGGTAGAGTGCCACCTTCACACGGTGGAAGTCATAGGTTCGAATCCTATAGCGCCCACCACTGACTTGAGGTCGGGCGAGCGGCCAGCCCTGCCTTGCATGGAAATCCAACGTTCGAGCCAAGGCGTCGATGGATGTCGTGCAGGGTGGATCGCATTCAAAATTGCCGAGCGTTTCTTCTTGCCTACGAATATCTAAGTGTCCAGCTCGCCGAACGCGACCTACCGTACGCGGTGCGGTCAACCTATGCTACGAGTTGGTAGTGGCTCAATTTGGTTTTAATTGAGCCACTACCTACGAGTTCGTTAGGATCGGAGGGGGTACTTGGATTGCGGAGTGTGGGAGGTAACGAATGAGGTGTGAATCCATGCACCACCGACAACGCCATGCTGCAAGCCTGTACTGCCTCGCGGTGGTCTTCGGCATACTAAGCTTGACGATCTGCGCGTTCTCGCAGCAAACCCAACGTGCCAAGACGAACAGCACGAGCGATGAAAGCGAAATTAGAGAAATGATTTCCAAGTACGCGAGGTCGGTTGATGAAGCCGACACAACATTGGCATCACAGGTCTGGCTCGATTCTCCCGATGTGTCGTTCATCCACCCACTGGGTCACGAGCACGGCTTCGACCAGATCAAAGAGAACGTGTACAGACATTTGATGGGAGATACCTTCTCCGAGCGGAAGCTGACCCCTCGTGATATTTCCGTGCATGTCTACGGGGACTCTGCTTGGGCTGAATTCTATTGGGATTTCATGGCCAAGTTCAGAAAGGACGGCTCGTCCATTACGACCCACGGGAGAGAAACGCAGGTATACCAAAAGCTGCAAGATGGCTGGCGCTTAGTTCATGTTCACTACTCCGGCATGCCTGCGACCGACGAACCTAAAGGCTTCTGAGTGAAAATGGGGAGGGCTCTTCGGCGGTTCAACCAGAATAAGCAAATGCGAAGACCTCACACCAAGTGGGTTGCCCTGACGATAGCACTCGTCAGTGGTGTCATCATATGGCTAGCCCTGCCTGAGTGGGTGACATCGGGGTTTCATTTCAATCGCTGATTCCGATCTACTTGGACAAGAACTGAGTTGGCGCTGCTTGCTGGGGGCGAACCATCCCGCCCCCTCTTACCTCTTATTTTGTCTGTTGGATGGCCCTGATGTCGCATTTTCGAGATTCTAACCATCTGAGCTACACCGCCAAGGTGCACTGACTTGAGGGGAATGCTAGTGGGACCTATCCTCTTCGGCCTGGTCGGATTCCCCCAAAATCTGAAAGCCAGCCACTCGCGTTCAATGGTCGTTGTAATCCGGTCGTAGCCAGGTTGCATCGGCTGCAGTCTACGTTTTCCCCCAAGCCGACTGCGTGTTTATACTACGCTCGTCGGTCTCGACCGATATGGCGAGCAGGAGCGCGGCTGTCAGCCGCCTGTGAAGCGAGACTCTATGGAACCGAACGCACTTGCGCGACTGAAGGGGGTAGCGGGCAAGCAGACCACGACCCTGACCCACTATGGGCGCAAGACCGGGAAGCCCCACGAAGTCACGATTTGGTTCGTTCTGGATGACGATAAGCTCTACCTCGGTACCGCGAACCTGAACCGCCAGTGGGTGCGCAACGTCCAGAAGACTCCGAAGATCAGGCTGTCCATCGGTGGTGAGACGTTCGAGGGCAACGCTCGTTTCCTCGCCGACCGCGCCGAGCACGAACGCGCCATGGCGGCTATTCGACGGAAGTACTGGATGTTTCGACCGCTCATGGCGCTGGGGCGGGTTCTCGCCGCGATGGGGTTGATGCGGGACAATACCGGATCGTTCGAGGTTTTGTTG
The DNA here is from genome assembly GCA_963770245.1 of uncultured Acidobacteriaceae bacterium. GTDB lineage: Bacteria > Acidobacteriota > Terriglobia > Terriglobales > Acidobacteriaceae > PALSA-270. Next base: position 79,006 of record CAVYOX010000007.1, read on the forward strand.
GCTGGCTAGTGAGGATAGGAGTTCGGCGACTGTAGGATTCTTTTGGGTCACGGTTTGGATTCGGCTTTCTTATGCTCGTTCTCATCGTATTGCTGGCAGCGTGGCTGCTCTTTCGAGCGATAGGGTGGCCGGTGTGCATGTTCTTGCCTCGTTGCAGCATTCCGCTCTGTACGCCTTGGCCGTGATGTTCGTCTTCACCGCAACGGCTCATTTCAACAAGATGAAACATGATCTAGCACAGATGATCCCGTCATCTTTTCCGCGCCCCCTGCTGATCGTGTATATCACTGGTGTTTTGGAACTTCTCGGAGCGGCGGGATTGGTGCTCCCGCAATTTCGCAGGCTTGCGGGCATTTGTCTCATTGCGCTCCTCGTCGGGATGTTCATCGCCAATGTAAATGCGGCACAGCGCCGCGTCACACTGCGAGGCAAACCGCCAACCCCGCTTTGGTTGCGGGCTCCGATGCAGATTTTGTTTATTGCGCTACTCTGGTGGTCAACTCGCGTCTAAACGGCATTACGCATCGTCAGGCCGACTCGAAGAAATTCTTGATCTGCACTCAATATCTTCTGACCACGTAATCCGTGCTGATGTGCCCACCGCGCATGAGAGACTTCAACGTGGCTCCAGTAAGTTCCGTGAACAGTCTGGTGCGTTCATAGGGAACGTTCGGATCGTCCTTGGCGTGGAACATCAGCACCTTGGAGCCCTCGATTTCCTTCCTGTGGTGCCAAGGACTGTAGAACCTACCGATACGAAGCTTGTTCCAGTTTGCATCCGAGAGCCGATATGCATTCCCGAACGCTTGACGGATGTACTCAGCTAGTTCGCGTTCGCGGTCTCGGCCTTCTCAGCCGTATCCAGAGTGCTCCAGTCTTGGCACCCGGATAGACATCCACCGCGCCAAACTCAGCAAGGCAGGCCGCTCCAAATAGAATTCCTGATAGAAGTGCAAGCCAGTTCAGTGCTCTTTTGCCGACGAATGACAAGTTGCACTCCCTTCCGTGCTGCGAAAATCCCTCCCACGATCATTGCCGAGCAGCAAGCCGCTGCCAATCCCTGACTGCGAAACGGGCAAGCTTTGACTTGAGCTACTTCATACTCTATCCCCGCCCTGCAATGGCGGCGAGAGAGCGAAGGGGCGTAGGCTGGCAGGGAGCGCTGCGATGGTGCTGCGACTCTCTCGCGGGTGAAGATTACCCCGCAAAATGGATGTCGATGGCGCGGCTCAGAAAGTATACTCGTGGGCCTTTCGAGGTCGAGGCGAAGCAGGGGGTGAAAGGCCGCCAAAATTAGGGACTGGGAGCGAGGACTTTGTGACCAGCCAGACGCAAATGACAAGAGGGGCTGCGAGGGCCGCCCACGGCAGACTCGAATACACATCGCAGGGCGCACCAAAAGAGATAACCTCGTTCTTGTGCTCAATCGGCCTATCATCCGCTAAGAACAATCAGCAGGAGCTACGCACATGGCAGCGAATCAAGTTGTGCTTTACCTCGCCACGCAGCAGGATGCTTTGCTTTTCACTCTGGCGGCCAGTTCGGTAATGTCAGCAGAAGGCTCCGTCCACAGCAGCAAGGCAGCCGTCAGGGTTGCGGAGGAGATTTGCAAAGCCAGTCGAATCACGACTGAGGGTGCACTCAACATCACGTGAAGGGCGGCAAATTAGATGATTCGAAGAGCTGCGCTGCAAATAGGTGTCCCCGCGTTACTCGCTCTCATTGCGTGGAATGCGTACCTTGCCGTCAACCACTTAAGACGGGTGGAGAACATTGCGGCGCTCACACTTGAAAGCTCTGTGATCCAAGCGGAATTGTCCGGCGTTGTGAAAGACGTCACCGACATGGAAACAGGTCAGCGCGGATACCTGCTGACCGGGAACCCTGCGTACTTGCTGCCCTACACTGACGCGAAGGGCAGGATCGAAATAGATTTTGTCAGCCTCCGTGCAGGGCTCGCTAATCGGACGCAAGGCGAACAATCACAGGAGTCGCAGTTGGAGTCTTTGGCTGGATCAAAGCAGGCGGAGATGGAACGCTCTATCGGTTTGCGCCAACAAGGGTATCGCCATCGCTCATTCAAGCTCGTCGATACAGACGAAGGCAAGGACTACATGGATGAGATTCGGCGCATCGCGTCTTCGCTATCCTCAGGGGAGAACAATAATTTCGCGAGATTCGACACAGAGAGAACTGCCGCATTGAAGAGGGTATTGTCGGTAACCATCATCACCAATTCTGTCCTGCTTGTGGTAGCGGCATGTCTGTTTGGACTGATCCGCCGCCATTGGCGACTGCTCGGAGAAGAAGCCGCTCACAGCATGAATGAGCTAGCCGTGCGGGATTTGCAGTTAGAAAAACTGACGTCTGCCCTTTCCGGCCAAGCGCGTTCCAACATCGTTGCCATCAACACGAACTCCCGGCTGCTGCTGGAGAACTATGGAGGGTTCCTTCCACGACAAGGGCACGAATACGCTGAGCAGATGAACGAAGCGGCGGCACAAATGGAACGACTCCGACAGGATTTAGTTGGCAGCCCGCCATCCAACACTAACGGGAGAGCAGCTTAAGCAATTAGTATCGATGGTCGCTGGCTGCCAAGCGCCTACGGAGATTCTTGCCCTGCTCGCCTATCGTCATGCAGAATCCCATCAAAGAGCGCATCGTTAAATTACGAAAAGAAACGTAATCGGCCATGGTAATCACTGCATTGGGCATCTCGTTTCTGGCAACCCTTGTGACTCCCATCCTTCTGATCCGGTTCCGCAAAAGGTGGGTGGCGGCCTTCAATGTTCATCGGGGAATCCGCGAGGGCGATGGCCTTCTTGCTGAACTCCCGCGGTTTGAAGCTGAGCCGTTGGGAGAGTGACTGGAGCGCAGCTCCGACTGTCAGCCTCGGACGGCCTTTTCCAAGCCATTTCTCGGCCACGTCGGAAGTTGTCAGTGCGATGCTGAAATGAGTCAGCAGTTGCTGCGCTGATGCTGACTTGAAAGCTGCATATCTCAGCAGCTGTACGACCTCGTGCCACAAGGCGTACACGCTCAGTTCGACTGTTCGACTACGGTACCGGGCGATATGAAAATGACGAGTTGACCTTTGTCGTACGGGTAGGAAGGTAGTAGTTCTCTCTGGGTCGTGCCACCCGTCGTACATCGCCTTCGCACTCGTTGATCTTTGACCGGAGTCGTGAGCGTAACTGACGGTTTACTGCGGTCATTCAATCCGAGCTGTGTCAGTTGGAACTGAGAAGTTTGAAGCCGGCGACTATAGCGATGACCACCTCGATCTCCTGATTCAGCGAGCGGCTACTCGATCCGCAAGCGGGACTTCATGAGCACGACGACGTACGGGTTCCACGTGGACAAAACGTAATAGATACTCAACTCCGAACCTTGCACTTTCGTCCAGCGCTCCACCACGTAAGGAGCATACGCGCCGCCGTGGACTGCCTCCGGGTTCGCCTGGCCCTTTCCAATGACCGGCCCGGCCAGCCCATCCGCTGGATTTCTGTTCGGAATGTGGATGAACTTCCCGGCAGCACCATCGCGCACGGCATTGAAAATTATCTGGGGCTCGCTCCACGGCCCCCACGGGGTTCGCGAGTAGGAGAACTCGATCCCTGCCGCCGCGAGTGGTCGGCTGTCGTAGGTCATCAGCCACAGACCCAGATCCTTGCACCATGTCACCGAAAGATCGCCCATCGTGCCGTTCTGAACGATGGCTTTGGCATCAGGTTCTTTCTCGCTCCACTGCGGCGTGCCAGCGGCGTCGGCACCGGTGAAATACCGCGTCCCCTTGCCGGTTTCAAATTGCGCCGCCGGGACAATCGAAAGATACGCGTCGCTCTGGCGATAGCGCCCTGTGCCCCAGACAAGGATGAACGGCCCGCCTGAAGGCAGTCCCGCGCCATGGGACGGATCGGTGTGCACTGACATTTTGACGAAATGCCCCTCGGGAAGCTGAGAGATCGTGCGCAGCGGCTGGAACTTCGCCGGGGGTGTGAATTTCGTGAGCACGGAGCGATCCGTGGTTCGGTCTTCGGAATGATCAGTGGAGACCGCCACGTACATCTGGCCGCCGAGGCTGATGCCAGTCACGGGCACTTCAAATGCTCCCATGCTGATGCCGGGCGGCTGTATGGTCAGGTAGTCGTCGCCGACGGTCAGAAAATCCAATCGAACACCGGGCTCGGGATCGAGCGCATCCGTTGTAGCGATTGTGTCGAAGGCGTGGCGCAAACGGCCCACGGTGTCGCCGAAAAGAAAATACACGCGACCTTCGTGCTCGAAGGAATAGCCGAGGTCGGTGCCTTCGATACCGTACCGCGTGAGGGTGCGGCTTAGCGTCGGCTGATGGCGCTCTTTGTCCTCTTCACGGAGGAGCTGTTGAAGCTTGATAGTCGAGCCCGGGACGTATTGGAGGACTGGTCCATTTGCCGCAACTTCCGCCGTGCCTGCTACCGAAAGGAGCTGCGGGTGCGGATAGGTCCGCTGGGCTGGAGACAACTGCCCTGGCGCGAGAAAAGGCACCGATGCGATCAAGCCGACGACTACCTTGCGATTCACGAATGGACCTCCGAGTGGAAGGTGGTATCGTGGGTTTGGCTTGTTAAGCAATCCTCGATACGGTTTTCCGTCGTACGCTAAGATTCCAGACCCAAGTCCCGCACTTTCTTCATCAAATCCTGGTGGTCAACTTGGAAAACAATCTGAAAGGAATCACCGACCGCCGACAGGATATATGTCATGGAGTTTTGGCGGTCTACGGCTTCTCTTGTACCGCGCTGAATCCGCATTTGCCAGACTGCTTTCACCAAGACGCACTTGGAGTCCAGCTTTGACGCTTCAAGAGAGTTGATCTTGCAGGATACCAAGCCCACCGACCTAATAATTTCCTTTCGCTTGGGAAGGACTCTTACAAAGTCTTCCTCTTTACGGACTGGACGGTGGATTGCCAAACATGAAGACGTCGGCGTAAAGAACAGGAATTTCTGAACCTCGAACTCGGTGTTCGCCCTTTCAGAGCGATCGAAGAACGCCCATAAGGTCATATTACCAAGCGTCCACGAAAAATAGCGTGGCCGTTTTCCGTGGACGCTTTCGAGGATAAGCTGCTCTGGGACCGCCGTTTTTATGACTTTTCCATGACGTTGCGTAAGCGAGCCAGGGCTGTTTTTGGTCTTTACTAAGCGAAGGTCGGATATTCCTCTGATTCGATCTCACGTCTGGACGGTGCGGCGAGCAGCTTCACATTTCGCTTGAGGCTGTTCATCCCGTTCCCTATACAGTGTGCGCAAATTTCTTAGCGGGAGAATAACACATGCTCCTAAAAACCACTGTTGCCCTGACGATCGGAGCCTTCCTCATAATACTTTTCACTCGCACCTCTGCATTTGGGCCGGAGACGATGCCTGTTCAGTTCTGACGCAAAGCCAGGTGGGCAGCGTGCTCGGCGTTTCGGTCGGCGTCGGGGAGCATCCCAGTGATGAGATGCATCTTCCGCCATCCGACCCAGCGGTCGACCGCCGTTCTTGTACGTGGTATGAGGCCGGCAAGAACAACAGTCCCGTCGCCAAGCGGGGTCAGTCTGATCATCCTCGGCACGATGGGCAGCCTTACCCTGGTGCAACGGTTCAAATGGCGCAGACGCCGATCAGCGGAATCACCAAGACGACGGTCACCGGCAATTTGGCATTGTTTCGACAGCATCTGGCTAGAGCGAGCGCAGAAAATCGATGATTTCCTGTTGCTCCTGAACGGTCAGCCTATGGAAGTGTTCGATGACCTTATTGGCCTCGCTGCCGTGGCTGCTGTGAGCCCTGATGGCGTCGACCAGGTTGGACGTGCGCCCATCATGGAGGAAGAAGACGCGTTGTCCGACGCCCCAGAGAGGAGCAGTTCGGAACTCGTCGGGGCCGGCGCCGCCTTGTGTAATGCCGTCGGCCAGGCCTTTGCCCATGTGGTGCACAAGCAGGTCGGAGAAAAGGTTCACCGTTTGATTGGAAAGCGCTGCACTCGGACTGGTTCCGGAGCCGCTCGCAATCATCGCTCCGGTGGTAAACGACGGTGTATGGCAGTGCACACACCCAATCTTCCCGAACAAGTCGCGTCCCTTTTCGCTGGACCCTGTGGGTGGAGCGGGCGCGGGTGGAGCGAGCAACCGCATGAAGTTGGCAAACGCTTCGATGTCCGAAATGACCGCGGGGTTCGAAATGCCGCTCGAGTTGCCAGTGGTCGAGGGAGTGGTTGTGAAGTTAAGCGTGTCGTTGGGAGTGGAGTTGAAGAGACAGCCGGGTGTTTCATCGCGCTCTTGCGGGAATAGCTGGTTCGAAATTCCCATCTCGACGTTATAGGCCTCGCCCGCGAACATGAGGAGGGATTTGTTCTGCGCCTTCCACCCGAAACGGGTGATAGTTCCATCGTTGGCACTGAGATTCACGTTTCCGCTGAGGTGCGCGTTCGCGTGTCCGTGAATACCCAGCTCCGACTTCGCCGATGCGTTGGCCTGCTGGTTGGCAAGGATGGCCGAATCGGAAATCCCTTCAATCAGCCCGTCGCCAAAGACAGGAGTAGGGATTCTGAAAATAATATTTTGATTCCCGCCTTTGCCCGTAAGCGGATTTCCCGCGGGCAGAAAATCGAATTGGGCGATATTGCAGCCGGGGGCGTCAGCTCGCCCCGTGATCACGAAGAGGTCATGCACGTCGCCATCCGCGTTGCCGTTGCTCTTCTTAAACCGCGCTTCGCGGATGGGACCGTTTGGAACGATGAACCAGGGCACCGCGTTCGTTGCTCCATCCAAGGCGGCAACTTCGGGCAAGGGATTTTTCGCCGGGCTCGTTCCACCCATGTTGGGCTGCGAGTGGCAGGAGAAACACTGATTTGAGTTAAAGCGCGGCCCAAGGCCGTTGTTCGCGCCCTTGTTTACCACCTCGATTTCAGCGAACCTCGTCTGGCCGTCCAGGAAGAACGCAGTCTCGTCCGCTGTAAGACCCTGCAGCGGCCCGCCCGCACCCGCCGCGCCACCGCGCACGCCTGGGTCTATTGGAGCTGATCTGGTTTGGCCCAAGGTGCAGCCGCACGTGATCAAGGCCACGGTTAATATTCCGCAGAGACTCTTGGGCCTAATTGTCCGCAATATCATCATCACATCACCTCATGAGCCAAGAATGTCGATATTGTAAAGGAAGTCTCTCACCTGTCTTTGAGTCGGGAGGGTATCTATTCACACAACGGCACTTTCTTGCTGCGGAACATTCAGTCCGTGTATTTAGCGTTTTTCCCGAACCATCGGCAGGTACGAAGGTCCGTCTTGCGGGACGCGGATCAGCTTCGCCTCATCAGGTCCAGTCAATTCGAGGCGGAACGTGACTGGTGGGTCTGATGTGGTGTCTGCGTGAGCATGCCGGTGACTCAGTTGGAATGTGAGACTCTTCCCATGGAATTGCGGGTTAAACAGCGGCTCGGGGATTCCGGGGGATGATGTGGGCGGTTTACCTTCATCCCGTCGGATCAGGTAAAACAGCATGGCCCCTTGCAACGGACCGGCCTCATCGGTAATGTTCAGCGTCACAGCGGGCAAGTTGTCCAATTCGCCTCGCCAAATACCGACAACGGCGACATTACGTCCCTTGTCCCCTGCTGCAACCAAAGCGGCAACGACGATAATCACTGCGAAGCCCAGCAGGAGGTTCGTCGCGCGGCTCATGGCACTTGCATACTACTCCCAAAATCGCGCACGCGGAACGATAACTGTCGAAATCAGGTCTCGCGCTCATCGAAAGTTGTGAGCGCAATCGCGAGTGCGACAGCACCCAGTGCTTTAAGGGGCGTAGAGCGATTGGATGTGCGACAGCTTTTCTAGAAAGTCGCAGTAGGTACGGCTCTCGGCGTCAAACACGGCTTGGTTCCGCGCTCCATATTCCACCGCCGGAAGGAGTTCGTGCATTGTAGGCTCAATGTGCGGGATTGTTTTTCGAGTTTTTCTAAACCTATTGCGGCGAAAAAATGGCTGCATCTCTTGATTCGTCCGCCTAGCAAAAACGCTGTGGGCATGTCTGCTCAGGCCGTGATTTGGGTTTCTTGGAACCGGGCGGGAGTTTCACCGCAGATTCGAGTGATTACCGGCAACAAGCGGCGGGGCGCTTCAAACTTAGAAACGAAGGCATCCACCACATTCAATGCGGGTTCTGAAATAGCATCGTCACTGGATACCATGACTATTGGCATGTGCGGCTTGAGGCGCTTTATTTCGGTCGCAAACTCAAGACCATTCATCTCGGGCATGTGGTAGTCGACGACCACGGCAGCAACCTCGCAGACTGCCGCAATTCTTAGGCCTTGTCGGGCGGAGCCGGCTGTGAGCACCTGATATCCACGTCTTTCGAACAGCGCCTTTTGATAACGCAGCATGCCGTCATCATCGTCGATGCACAGAATCGTTCTGTGTCCGGGGTAATTAAACATCCTTATCATCTTCCCATAGCCACCGCGATGATCGCCGATGTGCGCTGGCTAAGGCTGGTCAAATTTGCACACTTTTCGCGACAGTTGTTATACATGTGGATGCGGAGCGCCAAATACGATGAGGGCACCCGTTGGTTTTCCCCGAGTTCTCACCTGGTTAGCGCCCTGTAGAAACTTTTTCTCCGCGAGGGCGCAAGTCAGGAATTGCCCGTTCCAAAGCTGTTTCGCTGTAGCGCAGCCAGCGCGGAGTCGGAGGTGGCGTTAGTGCCACCATGTTGGACAAGTGACATAAGCACGGATGCAAATCCGCGACCGGCTTCATGAATGCTGTAAGCGGTACAGCTAACAGCAAGCCCATCACGCCCCACAACCAGCCCCAGAAGAGAATCCCAATTGTCGCCGCCACCGGCCCGATACTCACGCGATTCGCAACAAATGTCGGAATAAGAAGATTGCCGACACGACATGCAGGAAGAGAATGGTTAGGGTGATCACAATGTATGGTCCCGGTGTGTTGAATTGAAGGGGGGCTGCCGCAAAGGGAAGAGCCAGTGCAGCGATCAGTCGGAGGAACCGTAGCAAATTCAAGAGTCCGCGGGCGATTCCGAGAGGTATGGCGCCTTTCACGGCGGCACATCACAAGGCCACCACGGAGCCGACGATAAGGTTGCCGGCTACGAAACCGTGAATCATCTGGTTCAGGTTCGTGATGAATCGGGCCGCGTCTATCTTGGAGCTGAAGAGGCCGTTCGTTCGAATGGCCATTTGGTCCTTGGTGCAGAGCATGAAAAACGTCAGAAATCCTCGTTCCGTGGATTTGCCGACTACATGCAGGCCTCGGAGTTCAACGCAGGGATACAGAGGCTGATCAAGTTGGCGCGGCAAAAGCGGACCGCATTGACGTGCGCGGAAGCGGTGTCTTGGCGTTGCCACCGTTCCCACATCGCGGATGCCCTTACTGTGCTCGGAATCCGTGTCGAGGACATTATGAGCAAAAACCGTTCCCAACCACACTCTCTGAGTTCCTTTGCTTGCGTGCGACGCAGGTGCATCACATATCCTGGTTACAGGGACGACCGCTTTCTGTCGTCAGACGTTCGCACAGCTCCCAAGGTAAAGGCCTCGGCGTCTCCTCAGGAAAACGCCGGGATCATTTAGCCTTCAGCGCTAGGGTGGCCCGAACACCGCATTTTCCCCATCCCCGAGCTCCAGTACAATTGCCATTGTGTCTGAATCCACGTTCCCTCCTGGTCAAACGCTCGCAAAGGTCCCGATCTTCTCCGGGCTGACGGAGAGCAAATCAAGTTTTCTTGTGCAGCGTGCAGTGCAGCGTCACTACTCGACAGGCGAAAGCATATTTGGCGAGGGTGAGCCCTGTTCTGGACTCTATGTCGTCGAGTCCGGCCATGTGCGTATCTTCAAGAGTTCGGCCAACGGTCGCGAACAGGTGCTCAGCATCGATGGTCCGGGTGGCTCTATTGCCGAGCTTCCGGTTTTCGATGGAGGAAGCTATCCGGCATCGGCAACAGCGATCGACGATGCGACCCTGCTTTTTGTCAGCAAACAGGACTTTCAGGCACTGTGTTTAGCCCATCCCCAGGTGGCACTGAAGGTCTTGCGAGTGGTCGGTGCTCGCCTGCGCAGACTGGTCGGTATTATCGAAGAGCTTTCATTCACAACAGTACGTCACCGCCTTGCTTCGTTTCTGTTGCGGCTCTCGCAAAAGGAAGGCAAGCGTTCTGGCACAGGCGTGGAAATCACATTGCCCATTAGCAATCAGGAGTTGGCCTCGCAGATTGGCACCGTCCGAGAGCTCGTTTCTCGCAACCTTTCCCGCCTACAGGCAGAAGGGATGCTCAAGATCGACGGCCGCACCGTAACGATTTCCAATTTGAAGGCTTTGGAAGCCGAAATAGACTCCCCCGAGTGAGTTCCGAGTCATCTGAACCTGTCGGATACCGGCCCGCCTCTCTGATTCCCCGATAATCGGGTCTTGTTCGTTTGTTCCTGCCATTCCCGCCCCCGTGACAAAAGTCATCGGCAGAGCTCTGACGCTCCGCTAGTCTTAGAACATCAAGCGCGGCCCCAGGCAGGGAGCTGGGTCGCGAGGAGAAGACAATGAGCATGACCGCTGAGAAAACCGTTCGTGAATTGGCCCTGGAAAACCCCGCTGCCACGAGAGTCTTTGAAAAGCTACGTATTGACTATTGCTGCGGTGGCAACAAGTCGCTCGAAGAAGCCTGCCGCGCGGCCAACCTTTCGATGGACGCGGTGATCGATTCGTTGGAGATGGCTGACCACCCGGCGCGCGCCGTGCAAACCGATCATACGTGGCAGACGGAGCCGATGTCCGACCTCATCTCCCACATCAAGGCCACACACCACAAGTACACACGAGAGGAAACGGCTCGCCTCGCTCTTCTCTTCGACAAGGTCTGTTCGGTTCACGGTCAGAACCATCCCGAACTGCAACAGGTCCGAGCTAGTTTTCATGGCCTGGTCCAAGAGCTGACCACACACATGATGAAAGAAGAGATGGTGCTGTTTCCATACATAGTGAGGATGGAGGAGGCCGTTATCCAGCAGGAACCGGTCCTGCCGTCGCCGTTTGGCAGCGTGCAAAACCCCGTCTCAATGATGGAGCGTGAGCACGATTCCGCCGGCAACGCATTGCGTGCCATGCGGGAGGCCAGCAGTGGTTATACCGCACCGCCTGAGGCATGCATCAGCTACCGGACCTTGTACAAAGCGCTGACTGATTTTGAGGCCGATCTTTACCAGCACATTCATTTGGAGAACAATATTCTGTTTCCGCGCGCGATTGCGATGGAAAAAGTGCACTAACCGGAGCGCAGAGCCGTGTCCGCACTGCCAATGCGCATTGAAAGGAAGCCGGTCGACCGCTCACGCTGCTGTCGCGACTGCTGATGCTCTATATAAGCACTGGGCTGCTATTCATGTTGCTGCCGGAGCATTTCTGGAGGTTTGGAATTTATTGCCGATCAGTATTGAAATGACCGCGGTAACATTGTTTGCGGCTAATCTGTTCGCTACGTTCGTGTGCCTTCCTCCATCCCCGCGGACTTAGATTTGACGCTTACGAGGTGAAAGGCTTAGACCGGTCGGTTCAACGACACTAAACACGCGGCGCGCGGTGTTAAGAGTAGAATTCTTGGGAAATCGGCGAGGAGTAGGACGGTGGAGCGTTCTCAAGGTTCACAGAAGCGGCATCTGCTCCTTGGGACTGTATCTTTCACGGTTTGCTTCGCGGCATGGGGCCTCATCAGCGCCTTCGCCCCTCAGTTTCGCCAACAGTTTCACCTCTCCGCGACACAAACCGCTTTCCTGGTCGCAGTTCCCGTTTTGCTGGGTGCCCTGGCCCGCCTCCCCATAGGAATGCTTGCGGATCGCTTCGGAGGCCGCTCTGTTTTCACGGTTCTGATGTTCTTTGTCGCTGTGCCAGTGGCTCTAGTTCCGGCTGCCACCAGCTACGGGAATTTGCTCATCATCGGATTCCTTCTCGGAATGGCGGGTTCCTCATTTGCCGTTGGTGTCGGTTACGTCTCCCGCTGGTTTTCCATGGAGAGCCAGGGCAGCGCGCTCGGTGTGTACGGTCTGGGGAATATTGGCCAATCGGCGGCGGTGTTCCTCGGCCCCGTCGTGGCTGCGGTATACGGGTTTCGCACGGTGTATTGGGGAATGTCCGTCCTCCTGCTGGTTTGGGCCGGTGTGTTCGTCATCTTTGCTCGAAACGCTCCGCAGACAGCACGGCCCATGGGATTTTCAGAGATGTTCGGCGTGCTCGCGCGCGAACCTTTGGCGTGGGCGCTAGCGGCTCTCTATTTTCTGACTTTTGGCGGATTCGTTGCGTTCTCGATTTATCTGCCAACGCTGCTGCGCGATCAATTCGGCCTCAAGCCGGAGAATGCGGGTTTTCGAACCGCCGGATTCGTCGTTCTAGCTACTCTATGCCGGCCGCTGGGTGGATGGCTGTCGGACAGAATTGGCGGCTCGCGAGTACTTTCGTGGATTTTGCCGGCTATGGCTGGCTTCGGATTGTTGCTCGGGGTGCAATCGATGCTGCCGTTCACAGTTGGCGCGCTGGGATGTGCCGCTTTGCTCGGCATCGGCAACGGAGCAGTATTTCAACTTGTGCCTCGATATTTTCCGACGCAGCGAGCTACCGTCACCGGACTGGTAGGTGCAATGGGTGGGATGGGCGGATTTTTCCCGCCTTTGCTCTTGGGCATGTTTCGCGACCGGTTCGGTGTGGTTTGGCCGGGCTTCCTTATGCTCTCTGCAGTAGCCTGCGTTCTGTGGTGGATGAATGGCCGGGTGTTTTTGCCGAGAGAAGAAGCCCTGGCAGCGAAGCTTCCTCCCACTCTGAAGCGCACGGCGGACAAAGTCCGGGCGGGGGCCTGGGCCACGTTGTTGACCGGTGTTCTGATCGCCGCCATTGTGCTGGGCTCACGCAATCTGCAGTACTTCGATCCTGCCTTGGTGATCTATACGTTCGCGATCATTTTCGCGACCTGGGGTGTGATTTATCACTACTCCGTCTGGACACGAAAGCCTCCCACGTACGTGTACTGGCAGCGTGGATGGCAACTGTTCAAGGAACGAGGAATAATTCGAAGCTTCGGCAATCTAGTACCGACGGTAGGCACTCACCTGCTTGCCCAGACATTCATCGCGAAACGCTCCAGACTGCGCTGGGCCATGCATCAGATGATCTTTTGGGGATGCGTGCTGGCAATGCTGATCACGTTTCCGCTGGTATTCGGATGGATTAATTTCACCAGCGCCCCGAACGACCAGATGACGTACGTTCCCCACCTGTTCGGGTTTGCCGCGGGCAGTTTCCGGTTGCATACATTTACTGCGCTGCTTCTATTTCACGGACTCGATATTTCAGCTTTTCTGGTTCTGGGCGGAATTGCGCTTTCCCTGTGGCGACGTATGCGGGATGAAGGCGCGCGCGCGGTACAGACGTTCGCCATGGACTTCTGGCCGCTAATTTTGCTGTTTGCCATTTCGATCACCGGGCTGGCCCTGACGGTGTCCCAGGAGTGGCTGGCAGGAAGCTTCTACGACTTCATCGCCATTTTGCACGCCGTCACAGTAATTACGGCTTTGCTCTATCTTCCTTTTGGGAAGTTTTTCCACATTTTTCAGCGACCCGCGCAGTTGGGCGTGAAACTGTACCAACGCGCAGGCGAAGAGGGTGAAGGTGCAATCTGTGCCCGTTGCGGTGAGCGCTACGCATCACGTATGCATGTTGACGACCTCGAACGCGTGCTACCGCAAGTCGGATTCAACTACTCGATGCCGGGCCCAGTGGGGAATTGGCAGGAACTGTGTCCAGCCTGCAAGCGCAAGTCAATTTCGCTCGCGCAATTGAGGTTGAAAGAGGAAGCGAATGGCTAAGGCTCCTGTCTCCGAAGAGATCCTCAAAGAAAAGTTTGGGCCACATCTGAACTACAAACCGCCCGGTGGTTGGAACGACGAATCGATCCACCCCGCGGAGAATCTGGTGAAAACACATTGCTGCTTTTGCGGACAGCAATGCGGAATCCAATTGAAGGTTCGCGACAATCGAGTGATCGGGCTCGAGCCGTGGGAGGAGTTCCCATTTAACCGCGGCATGCTTTGTCCAAAAGGGGTGAAGCGCTATCTCCAGGGCAACCATCCTGATCGTCTGCTCTCGCCAATGATGCGCAGCGATCACGGATTTCGCCCCACGACCTGGGACGAGGCTTTGAGCTTCACAGTCGGCCGGATGCGTGACATCCAGGAGAAGTATGGCAAAGACGCAATTGCCATCTATGGTGGCGCATCGCTTTCGACGGAGAAATCCTATCTGCTGGGTAAATTTGCCCGTGTGGCGTTGGGCACTCGTCACATCGACTACAACGGGCGACTGTGCATGGTTTCTGCTGGAACGGCGTACAAACTCGCGTTCGGGGTCGACAGAAGCACAATTCCATGGAGTGAAATCCCCAAAGCAGAGGTGCTGTTTGTGATCGGCGCGAATATTGGCGACTGCGCCCCGATCACGACCGACTACATCTGGCGCTGTCGCGACAAAGGCGGCAAGCTTATCGTAGCCGATCCCCGGATGACCCCCATAACGCGTAATGCCGATCTCTATCTTCCACTGCGTCCGGGAACTGATCTCGCGCTACTGATGGGAATGCTGCACGTCATTCTGCGGGACAGCCTGGAAGACCGGGATTTCATCGAGCAATTCACTACGGGTTTTGAAGCCGTCGCCGAGTCTGCAAAGGCGTGGGATCTCCGCAGGGTAGCTGAGATGACGGGCGTGCCGCCCCAGTCCATCGAGAAAGCCGCGCGCTGGATTGGCAAATCAAAGCGGGCCATCATGATGCATGCTCGGGGACTGGAGCACCAGTCTAAAGGCGTGGAGAACTGCCTGGCGGTAATTAATATTGCACTCGCTACCGGCAACATCGGGCGCGACGGCGCAGGTCCCACGATGATTACGGGCCAGGGAAACGGCCAAGGCGGGCGTGAGCATGGGCAGAAGTGTGACCAACTTCCCGGCCAGCGTTCGCTCACCGATCCCGCCGCTCGCGAGTATGTTGCAGGTGTCTGGGGCATACGGTCTGACGAACTCCCCCAGCCGGGCTACAGCGCACAAGAAATCATGAATGCAATTCATCGCGGTGAGATTAAGGGGCTGCTGTCCACGTGTTTCAACCCGCTAGTTTCACTTCCGGACGCAAACTTCACGCGTGAGGCGTTGTCGAAGTTAGAATTCTTCGGGGTGCTCGATTTCTTTCTCTCAGAGACCGCGCATCATGCGGACGTCGTTCTGGCTGGCAGCTTGCAAGAGGAAGAGGACGGGCTCGCTTGCAGTACCGAAGGGCGCGTCATTCACTGGCAGAAGAGCGTCGATCCGCCGGGCGATGCGAGATGCGACTCCGACATCATCATCGAGTTGGCGCACCGGCTGGGCCGCGGCCAGTACTTTCCATTCAAAAACCCTGCCGACATTTTGGAAGAGCTGCGTGTCGCTTCGCGGGGTGGTGTAGCCGATTACTATGGCATCACCTACGAAAGAGTGGATCGGGAGATGGGTATTTTTTGGCCCTGCCCATCGCTCGACCATCCCGGAACGCCGCGCCTCTTCGTCGACAAGAAGTTCTATACCCATGACGGCAAAGCGCATTTCAACGTGACGGAGTGGCGACCCAGCGGAGATCCGATCAATGAAGAGTATCCCTTGTTCCTAACGACAGGCCGCGTAGTCAGCCAGTACCTGTCAGGAACTCAAACCCGGCGTATCGGGGCACTAGTGGACCAGAATCCGGAACCTCTGGCGGAGATTCATCCCCGCCTGGCTCAACGATATGGGATTAAAGACGGCGACTGGATGACGGTGACGACACGACGCGACGATCTAACCATTCGCGCCATGGTGGTGAAGACCATCCGCCCCGACACGGTTTTCATTCCATATCACTGGGCTGGCATACGTAGTGCAAATCGGCTCACTCATCGGACTCTCGATCCTCGGAGCAAGATTCCGGAATTCAAGGTTTCGGCGTGCAGGATTGGCGGAGCGAAGGGGCCCGACCCGTCTCCGGATGATCGTGACGCGCACAAAAACGGCGCATCGCGGGGGGGTGCTTAGTGTTCGGGTACGAATTTTATGTCGACCCCTCCCGTTGTATTGGCTGCCGCTCCTGCTTGCAGGCGTGCGAGGAATGCGACACCCACCGGGGAAAGTCGATGATCAACTTCGACTTTATAGAGCGGAAAGAGAGCATCAGCTCCGCCGCGTACGTGTGCTGGCATTGTGACGAACCCACCTGCGCGCAGGTCTGTCCAGCGGATGCGATTAAGAAAGGCGAAGATGGGATTGTCTTTTCGGCCCTCAAGCCTCGTTGCATCGCCTGCAACAACTGCGTCATAGCCTGCCCTTTCGGCATCCCGAAAATGATGATTCCCGAGCAGCAGATGATGAAGTGCGACATGTGCTACGACCGCACTTCTGTCGGTAAGCGGCCCATGTGCGCGACAGTTTGTCCGAGCCAGGCACTGGCCTACGTCAGGCCCGAAGAGATTGCGAATCGTCGCGAGAAACCGACAAACATTTTCTATTTCGGCAACCAGAAGATCACGACGAAGGTTTTCATGATGGCTCCAGCCGACCGTGCGGCCATCGCTTTTGATGTTGTGGACTACATGTGGGAGGGGCAACATGAACTGGTTGCGACAAGGGAGTAGCGAACCGCTTTGGCAAGAAGAGTTCTCAGTTCGCACCGCGGACGAGCGCTACGTCACGCGTCGGCAACTCACCAAATTCCTCGTGCTGACCAGCCTTGGCATGTTGGTGGGGAATATCTGGATCCTCGTTCGTTCGATCTTTTACAAGGCTCCCATCTACCCGCAACAACCTGTAGCCCAACTTGGCGAAATTCCAGTGGGCGGAGTAAAACTGTTCAGCTACCCGACCACAGAAGACCACTGCATTATGATCCGGACGGGCGAGGACGAATACGTAAGCTACAGCCAGAAATGCACTCACTTGTCATGCGCTGTGTACTATTCGCAGGCGGAGAACAGGTTGGAGTGCCCGTGCCATAACGGCTTCTTCTCGATCAAGACCGGCGCCGTCCTACAAGGTCCCCCGTCGCGCCCTCTGCCGCGCATTGTTCTCGAAGCCCGTGGCGGGCAATTGGTTGCTGTCGAGGTAAAAGGCTAAACCCATGCGGACTTCAAGCGACCTGCCTCCTCAAAATCGCGGCCTGACAGCCATCGCGGGGGCGATGTCTTTGATTGCCATTCTGCTGATCGTTCAGATCTGGTTATTGAGCGCCACTCTCGAGTCCTTCCTGGGAGGAAATCACCATACTGCGCTGCCGGCGGCTATTTTCTCTGGGGTGATATTCTTGACCTGTCTGGGACTCTATGCGTTTGTCGATCGTGTTGATTCAGGGGTTCGCGGTTCTGGCAACGGTGTTTAACTCATTCCTTTGGTACTACTTAGGGCTTCCCGTGTTCTGAAGTTCTCGCTGTGACATTAGTCTCATGTCCTCTCGCCGTTAGTGTTGAAAGTGCTTCACCGCACGAAGGCAAACTCGTCGTCATCCGCTGGGAATACCAGATCGAGAACTTCTTCGGTATGGTGCGACTGGGATGTATCAAGCTCTTGCTGCGACATTTGTACGTAGGACTAGGCCGGTTCAAGTATGCTGAAGCCCGTGACTACTCGAATCGCGGGGTTCCGGGGCGAGTTCCTGTGGGAACTCGAAATTGCAATACGGCAAAGCCTGGCGATGGCCGAGGCTATTCCACCGGAGAAATACGACTGGCGTCCGGATACAAAAGCGCGCACGGTCAGCGAGGTGTTTGTCCATGTTGCGACCGGCAACTTCATGTTGTTAGACGTGATTGGCGTAGGTGCTCCGATGGATCTCTACGCGCAAGTCCCAGCCGATGGTCAGGAACGGTTTTCTGGCCTGATCCGCAGGAATGACGAACTGGCGGCCAGCGTCCGGGAAAAGAATGCGGCCGTGGCCCTGTTGAAGCGATCACTGCAGGCCGTGAACCAATCTTTCAACCAAGCCAGCGACTCCGAACTCGACCGGCACCTGCATTTCTTTGGCGAAGAGACAACGGTGCGACGAGTCTACTTACGCCTGCTGGCGCACGCTCACGAACACATGGGTCAGATGATCGCGTACTTGAGGTTCAATGGTATCGCGCCCCCGTGGCCGGATTGGAGACCAGATCGACGCACGCCAAGTTGAGCTGCGACAGCCGTATGTTTGATGTTGGCTCTATTCTCTAAGCACAGTTGTAGAAAGCGAGCCAAGCCTGCCGTCGATACCATTTATGAGGCCGGTTCTAATCAAGGAGAACGTCAGCCTAAAGCTTGTTCAATCCATCCAGCGCGGCGACCTTGTAGGCTTCCGCCAGGGTGGGATAGTTGAATACCGCATCGCGAAAATACTCGATGCCCGCTCCCAGGGTGAGGACGACCTGGCCAATGTGGATAATTTCCGCCGCCCGATCGCCAATTGCATGTACGCCCAGCAGCTTGAGGGAATCAGGATCGAAGACAAGCTTCAGAAAGCCCTGCTCATCTCCCAGCATCTGCCCCTTGGCTAGTTCCGCATAGCGGGCCAACCCCACTTCATAGTTGATGTTCTCTCGCGTCAGCTGTTCTTCGGTCTGCCCTACCATGGAGATTTCCGGAATGGTGTAAATCCCATATGGAATGAGGTTGGGAGGCATTCTGCCGGGCTTGCCGAACATGTGGCAACTGGCGAGACGGCCTTGTTCCATGGAAGTACTGGCCAGGGCGGGGAATCCGATCACGTCTCCGGCCGCATAGATATGCGGAACAGTGGTCTGAAAATGTTCATTGACGGACAGCTTGCCCCGCCCATCCGCCTTCAATCCCGCCGATTCCAGATTCAGCAGATCGCTGTTGGCTTGACGGCCGATGGTGTAAAGCAGCCCCTGGCCGTGAATGTTTTTTCCGCTGGCCAGCTTGGCAAAGACCCGGTCGCGCTCTTGATCGAATCCGACCGAAACGACCTTTTCCCCGAGCCGAAACACAGCTCCCAGCTGTCGCAGTTGGAAGCACAGGCTTTCGACGATTTCCCGATCCACAAAATCCAGCAGAACGGGAAGCTGATTGACCAGGGTGACCTTCACCCCCAAGGCCGCGAACATGGAGGCGTATTCCAGACCGATAATGCCAGCGCCCACGATGATCAGATCTCTGGGGATTTCTTCGAGACCATGAACCTGATCAGCGTCAAAGATTCGCTGGCCGTCGATCGGGATGTCAGCGTGGTGCGCGGGCCGGGTCCCGCAGGCGAGCAGTATATGGTGACCGCGAACCAACTGCGAACCGTCCTCGCTTTTGACTTCAACAGTATTGGCGTCGAGTAGTCTGGCGTCCCCCTCGAGAGTGGTTACATAGTTCCGGCGCAGCTGTGACTTGATCACTTCAATCTCACGCGCCATGACCGCTTGTGCGCGGAAACTCAGATCGCACATCGAGATGCGGTCTTTCACCACATAGCCACGGCCATAAAAGGTCCGTTGCCGAAAGCCACTCAGGTATAGGACGGCTTCCCGCAAGGTTTTGCTCGGGATGGTCCCGGTGTGAACGCAGACGCCGCCGATCGTGGTCTTCCGGTCGATGATGGCCACTTTCTTGCGCATCTTGGCGGCGCAGATGGCGCCTTTCTGGCCCGCCGGGCCGCTTCCGATCACGACCAAATCGTATTCGTTGGCTTCCATGGTCCCCGATTCCACACTTCACGATTCGCGACCCGCCGGATCAGTTCACCGGCAGATTGAGCCCTTGCTCCGTTCCGCGAGAGTGTGAAGCTAACACCGCTTCATCTGAAACAAAAGCGAAATACGGCACAGTAACAATCCATTAACAATACCGCGCTACCATGCCGGGGGAGATCTCCCCCATGGGCCGCCCCAGCCTTGACGATCCGCGCTACTACATCAATCGCCACGAATCCTGGCTGGCATTCAACCGCCGGGTTCTCGAAGAAGCGTTGGATGAGAGCAACCCCCTACTCGAAAGAGTCAAGTTTTTGGCCATCACGGCCAGCAACCTGGACGAATTCGTCGAGGTGCGGGTCGCCGGCCTTCTCCAGCAGGTCGAACATGGGAATCCGCGCACCGGCCCGGACGGGCTGTCGCCAGAAGAGCAAGTCCAACGCCTAACCAGAGAACTGCACTCCTTTGTGGACGCTCAGTACGCCTGTTGGAACCAACAACTTCTTCCCGCCCTGCGCAGCGAGGGCATACGAATCTTGTCGGTAACCCATCTCGACCGCGCCAGCCGTGACGCCATGGACCTGTTCTTTACCCGCCAAGTGGACCCGATTCTGACCCCGGTGACGATCGATCCCTCCCATCCGTTTCCTCACGTCCTCAACAAGGCGCTATGCGTTGCGTTCCATTTGCGCCGCCCCGCGAAGCCGGGAGCGACCTACCTGGGAGTGATAACCGTGCCCCGAAAGTTGGCGCGTTTGGTGCCCGTTCCGGGCAAGAACGGGAGCATGGACTACATATTCCTGCACGACCTGATCGAAACCCACACTCGCAACCTCTATAAAGGCTACAAAGTCATTTCCTCTGCCGCGTTTCGTGCCACTCGCAACAGCAACCTTTATCTGCATGAGGAAGAGTCCCGCAATCTGCTCGAACTTGTGGACAGCCAACTGCACAGCCGCCGCAAAGGCGACGTGGTGAGACTGGAAATCGAGGCCACCGCGCCGGCGGAAATCGTTGATCCGTTGACCCGACAATTCGCGCTCCTGCCCAGCCAAGTGTTCAAGACCAATGGACCGGTAAATCTCTCCCGCCTGTTCTCCCTGGCCGAACAGACTCCGCGTGCTGACCTGAAGTTCCCGCCCTTTACTTCCAAAAGCCTGAGCTTCGCGCCTAAGGTGTCGAATCTGTTCGAAATGATTCGCCGACAGGACATTCTGCTTCATCATCCTTACGATTCCTACGAGCCGGTTGTTTCTTTCATCCAGGCCGCGGCCCGCGATCCGCAGGTACTGTCGATCCGGCAGACGCTTTACCGGACGAACGAAAATTCTCCCATTGTGCAAGCCCTCATGGAGGCAGCCCAGACCAAGGAAGTGACGGTTGTGGTCGAGCTCAAGGCACGCTTTGACGAGGCCTCGAACATTCGCTGGGCACGGTCCTTGGAAGAAGCGGGAGTCCAGGTTTTTCACGGCCTGGTGGGTTTGAAGACCCATTGCAAACTGGCTTTGCTGGCCCGTCAGGACGCTGACGGAGAGATACGGCAATACGCTCATTTGGGGACGGGCAACTACAATCCGTCGACCGCGCACTTCTATTCCGATTTGAGCCTGCTAACCTGCGACCGGGAAGTCACCGCCGCCGTGCACGCGGTATTCAACTTCCTCACCGCCCGCTCGGAACAATCGAACTACAAACCTCTATTCGTCTCGCCCATCGATTTGGCGAAGAACTGCATCGCGCTGATCGATCGGGAAGCAAGCCACGCCCGGCGCAAGCGGCCCGCGCGCATCATCGCCAAGGTGAACGCGCTGCTCGATCAGCCGGTGATTGAGGCGCTGTACCGGGCCTCGCGCGCCGGCGTTGAGATCGATCTCATCGTACGCGGTGCCTGCGCTTTGCGTCCCAGCGTGAAGGGTGTCAGCCAAAGAATCCGCGTGCGCAGCATTGTGGGAAGGTTTCTGGAGCACAGCAGGATTTTTTACTTTGCAAATGGCGGGGAGCCTGACCTGTACTTGGGCAGCGCGGACTGGATGCCGCGCAACCTCTATGAGAGGGTTGAGGTGAATTTTCCCGTCAAAGACGGCTCTCTTCGCAATCGAATCTTTGACGAAATCCTCGAGAACTATCTTAGAGACAACGACAAGACTCGGATTCTGCGTGCGAATGGGACCTACGGTCGCGCTCACCCGGCCAGTAGTTCCAGACTCAGCCGCAACGGTCACCACTTCAGCGCGCAGGCGTTTTTCATCCATCTGGCGGACGGCAAGAGCGAAATGGGATCAGCCGATGCTTCGAGGCATCAACGTGTGCCAGGTGACCCGTTAGCCGAAAGCGCGTGAAAGTCTCTTCCCCGCGAACGCCGTCTAAGGGCACACGTCGGTGAAGAGATTATGCGGCGGTTGAAGCCGCTGCCCGGTCCTCTTCTTCCCGCATCTTCTTCTGCAGGCGAAGTCGAAGCTGTTGCAACTGCAGGTCCTCGGTTCGGCGTTCGTAAAGAATCGATGCGGTTTTCAACTCGTGCGGAGTCCACTTCGTACTCTGGCTGATTGAATCCATGAAAGCCCCCCGACATGCCTGGAGAAATGACCGAACAGTATACCGGCCAGATCTGGTTTAGACAATTCCACGTTTTCCACTTTTTCAACTAAGGAGTCCTGAGTCCCCAAGCGCAGCACCATGTTTAGCGACGTGCCGCTCTGGCCGCGACCGCGCAACGGAGAGAACGCTTTTCCAAATTTGCCGGCACCTCGACTGGAGTCCCGGACCGGCTGCTGCTGGTAGTCGGGGTTTCCGAGAGGATCTCTTTTGTCCGGATGCGCGTGCGATCTGTCCGAATGCGCGTGCGGCTGTGATGGTTTCCCGCGCGCAGACTGTACTTCCTGGTATGTACTTCCTGACATCTTGACCTTCTGTTGTTTCGACTCTACATTCGGCCTACCTTCCAGTGTGGTGGCCAGAGAGTGCGACGACCCAAGGGTCGTCAGTTCCGCGAGGCTGTCGCGTTCACGTCGCTCGTGAAACAGTTCCCCGCGCAGACCGGCTCGAACATTGGGAAAAAACCTCCCCTTTCTCCCATTAAGACATTCCCGTTTAGGCCGGCGTGTGTCAGAAACCTTGCATGGAGGAGTGTGTCATGAAACGCTGCCATCTATTTGAAGCTCTGTGCCTCATCGGCCTTTTGATTGCCCCTGGACTCGTGCTCGCTCAAAACCCTAACTGTACGATCGTCGTGCCCGATGCCCCGCTTACCGCGCAGGGGCTGGCGACACCGTACGTCTTGCTCCCGACCGACTCAAATCCCGCGGACGGGAGTTTCGAATGTCACGAAACAAACTCGGTCTCGTCAGCCTTTGTTCAGGCGGCGATCTTCGATCCGGCCACCGGCCAGGTTTCAATCTACAACCCATTGGTGATTGACCAGGGCTCGGTGCCGGTGGCCGCCCCTGTTGTCCCCAAGCTTCCCGAACACGCCATCGTGGCGCTCTGGTTTGGATATAACGGCAACGTGCTGATTCAGGGAGGAAGCGCCGCCGCCTTGAAGGCCAGCAATTGCGTCAACGGGCTCCCCGGCAACAATTTCGGACAGTACTCGTATTGCAACGCTCCGGCTTTTTTCAGAGCCGCGAACCGGGCCATTCGCGAAGGCAGACTGCGAGTTCCACGGTTGGGTTTTGCCAGCGATCGCCAGATCTGCCCCACGGTGCGGGACTTCTTCGTGGTCGATCAGGACCAGAGCGACAACCTGCCCGTCACCTATCTGATTAGCTCGGGCGGTCTGCTGGCGCAGAACACCCAGGCCAATCAGGCCGCCATGGTGGGGGCCACGATACTCGGGAACCCCAGCGACAATGGGCTTCTCGACCGATTCTTGGATCCGGCCATCGGGTGCACACCCTGGAAGGTGGATGATTTGGCAGATCCCGGCCAAAAGCTTCCGGGCCTGGCGCTGAACGAACTGCAGGCGCGAGCCTATCAGAGAGCTGCGGTTGGGCTCATCCCCGCCGGCGATCCCATGGTCCTCGATGCTAGCGGTGCGACGGATCTGGCCAAAGTGAACGCGTATCGACGGGGCGTCGATCAACCCGATGCCCGATTTCTTGGGGAAGCCGACACCGCGCGCTACTGCCGGAACATGCTGAGAATAGCCCCTTCCCGGCTCCTGCTGAATCAGGCTGCGCTCACCGCGGGCCCCTCCCCGGTGCCTTCGGCCTCCAATCTGTTCACCTTCGTAACCCAGCGCTTTATGGCCAGCTACAACATTCTGGGTTGCAGCGATCTGGTGCACATACCTGACCCGGTCTCGGTCAACGTGGATATGACTGGCGTCGCCGTGAGCGCGACGATCGACCTGCCGGCCTACGACCGATGCAAACGACAACTGGCACCCTACGATCGCCAGGATCAGGACGCCGACGACGCCGCCGTGAAAGCGGCGACCACCAACTAATGCGGCGTAGCCGCCGTGAGCTACGGTGGTAAAGCTGCGGCATTCTCAGGGGACGGAGACGTCCCCTGATTTTGCCCGGACTCTCATTTTGTCGCACGAAGGGCCGAGCTGTTGCGAACCTCAGCCATCCGCGGTGGCCGCGATGCCACCATCACAGTTCTCGACATCTGCGTGACGCCTGAAACCGTCACCCACGCAAGAAGGAATCTTCTGGGGTGGATCGTGATGTGTGTTTTGTGGATGGCGCTTCCTCTCTCCGCCCAGATTTCTCCGGGCGCGCTGTCGCGCGCCCATCGATCCCTCAGTGGCATGACCGACTGCGCTGCCTGCCACGAGATTTCCACCGGGAAACCGGCATTCAAGTGCCTGCAGTGCCACGCGGAAATTGCTTCGCGCATCAGTGCCCGAAAAGGGTTGCACGCTTCGTTCAACATCACTCCGGGCGCAAGCCTGAAGTGCGCGACTTGCCACTCCGAGCATAACGGCGAAGGCTTCGGCTTGATTCAGTGGGACATCAAGTCCTTCGATCACCGGAAAACCGGATACGCTCTCGAAGGCAAGCATGCCGGCTTGTCCTGTACGCAGTGTCACCGTGCGGAACATATTGGCCAGAACGAGCGCGCCACCATCAAGGTCGAAAATCTCAGCCAGACATTTCTGGGAGTTTCCCCGAGTTGCACCACCTGCCATCAAGACCAACACAAGGGGCAGCTTGGTTCCAACTGTTTGCAATGTCACAACGACAACAATTGGAAAACCATCCGCATCGGGCGGTTCGACCACTCCAAAACCCGCTATCCCCTCACCGGTCTGCATAGCGAAGTCGCTTGCCAGCAGTGCCATCTTCCGGGGAAGGACAAACAGCCGCGCTACACCGGACTCGCCTTTGGCGGCTGCGCGGATTGCCACTCTGATCCTCATCGCGGAGGATTCGAAGCGACCTGCCAGTCTTGCCACAGCACGGCGGGATGGAAGAAGGTGTCCGCGGCAGAGTTGGGGCAAGACTTTGACCACTCGAGAACCAAGTTCCGCCTTCTCGGTCGGCACGCTGCCGTGGACTGCATGCAGTGCCACCTGGGAGGAGACTTCAACAAGCCGCTGGCCTTTCAGAAATGCATGGATTGTCACCGGCCTGATCCGCATGGTAGACAGTTCGCCAAGCGCATCGATGGGGGCGAGTGCGCATCTTGTCACACCGTCGAAGGCTTCAAGCCGGCCAGATTCGGGCTGCGGGAACACGCGGCGACCGCGTATCCGCTCGAGGGCAAGCATGCCGCGGTGCCCTGTTCCCAGTGCCACATTCCCAAGGGCACCGACACCTTGTTCAAGCTGAAGTTCGAGCGCTGTACCGATTGTCATCGCGACCCGCATGCCGGGCAATTTGGGGGCGCCCCGCACTTCAATCGCTGCGAGGATTGCCACACCTTGCAAAGACTGATGCCGTCGACCTTCAGCTTGGCCCGGCACAGTCAAACGCGCTTTCCGCTTACCGGAAGCCATGTGGCAGTTGCCTGCGGCGACTGCCATACTTTGGCCGCTGATTTCAAGCCGAAGCCTACGGCGGCCTATCACTGGCAGAACCTTGCTTGTACCACCTGCCATGCTGATCCGCACCGAGGGCAACTGAACTCCCTCATGCGGCCGGAGGGAGAGCATAGAACTCCGCTCAGTTGCGAGTCTTGCCATTCCACTGAATCATGGAAGGACTTCTCGCGCTTCGACCACTCCCGGACATCCTTCCCGCTCGTCGGTGCTCACCGGACCACTCTGTGCAGCGGTTGCCATCGCTCCCCGAATCCCAAAGCCGGCTTGACGAACGCGGATTTCAAGGCCGCGCCCACGAGATGCGAGGCCTGCCACGCGGACGTCCATGCACTGCAATTTGCGAAGGCCGGAGTCACACCGTGTGCGGAGTGTCACGACAGCGCGAAGTGGAAACCGTCGCTGTTCGACCACGACACGCGTACTTCTTTTGCTCTCGAAGGCGCGCATCGCAACGTGGGTTGCGAGAAGTGCCACAAACTGACGCGAACGGTCGGCCGGAAAACTGTCCTTTTCTACCGGCCCACGCCGACCGAGTGCTCTGCTTGCCACGGCGCTAAGGTACCGAAGTCGGGTGTGGCATTGGACTAAAGACGCTGTACGCACGGACTGTACTAAGAACATATGTACAGGAAATGTGCGAGCGGAGACCATGAGAGGCGCCGATTAGAGTTTGGAACCGGCACAATCTGCCGCGACACAGAGAGCGCTCGGAATGATCCTGCCACGGTTCCAGGGCGCCAGGTTGCCGAGGACCAAGGAACGGCGCATTCCATGAAGGAGACGGGTCTTGTCGGGAACTGGGTTACTGGCCTTCGCAGTCTTGCTATTGCAGATGGCCTCTGCCGCGCCTGCTCGGGCCGAAACCCCTCCCGCCGCTGCGGTTCACAGTCCGCATGGCGTTCTGAACATAGCTTGTGAGAAGTGTCACAGCCCCTCGGCGTGGAGACCGATTCGCAGCCAGCCGGAATTCGATCACGGCAAAACCGGGTACCCCTTGCGCGGCATGCATACCAAAGTGGCGTGCCAGCAGTGTCACGTCAATCCAGTTTTTGCCAACGTGGGTCGCAACTGCCAGGATTGCCACGCCGACCTGCACCGGCGAAAGAATGGAGCGCAATGCGACAGCTGCCACCGGGTCAACGGCTGGGAAGTGTCCATTCATTCCATCAACGAGCACCAGGACCGTTTTCCTCTGATCGGCGCCCATGCTGTGGTGGACTGTTATTCCTGTCATAAGCTCGGTGCTGTCGGACAGTTCAATCGTCAGGGATTATCGACGGCTTGTAACAGCTGCCATCTGAGCGTCTACCAAAAGACCACCGCCCCCAACCACCAGGCGCTGGGGTATTCGATGGAGTGCCTGGAGTGTCACAGCATGGACAGCTGGATGATCGCCGCTATGCCGCACGCGAGATTTCGGAAATGAAGCAACCAGATCGAAACTTTCAAGAGCAACGGAGCGAATGGAGCGGGGAACATGGAGCTGTGGAGGGCTGCTTTCCGTGAAAGCGATTGTAGAACTCGGCATCCTGCTGCTGGCAACGTCGGCGTGCCTTGCACAAACCGCGGGCGGCACCGCTGAAATTCGAAGCCTGCGCGTCATCCGTCGCGCCGGCAAAGTAAGAATCGAGGTTGGTCTCACCGCCCCGGTGCGTCCCGCGCTCACGGTCGCGACCAGCCCCGACCGTTTGGTGGTTGACCTTCCCAATACAACGGCCAGCGCCAGGCAGCGGCGCATTGCGGTGAACCGAAACGGGGTGAAACGGATTCGTGTCGGGCTGAACAGCACCAGTCCGCTGATTACCCGCATGGTTGTCGATCTCGATGCGGCGCATCCTTACGAACTTGCCACCGCAGGAAACGGTCTCATTTTGACCGTCTCTACGGAGAAAGGTTTGGCGGGGTCCGAGAAGCGGAATGGAGGTGCCGTCCCGGCGGCACACGGTGGGCTGCTGGGGAGGCTGTGGCCCACGTTCGCAGCGAACCCCTCGGCGGCCGAGAACAATAAGACGGGGCGGCCATCTACGTCATTCGCGACCGGCGAAGCCGGCAGCGCAAATCGAAAACCGGAAACCGCGCCCTCGGGAGAAACTCCGACGCCGACCAATGAGAAGCTCCGAACTTCCTTTCAGCTGAAATACGTGGCGGAAGGCGCCGCCTATCTGAATGGCGGCCGCAGCTCCGGTTTGGCCGAAGGCATGAAGCTCGAGGTGCGCGGCGCCGCTCCATCTTCCGATGCAGCAAGCCCGCAAGGCCCGATCGTTGCCGAGTTGCAAGTCGTCTCGGTGGCGGAAACCTCGGCCGTAACCGACATTCGTACACCCACTCGCGATCTGAAGCCGGGCGACTGGGCCTATCTCTCGGCGGCTGATGCCGCAAAGCTCGGCGAAGAGCGCTCTTTGCATGCGACGGGCACGACCGCCTCGGCGGTATTGCCGGAAACTGAACCGCGACAGGCCAAACTGCGCGTCCCGGTGTCGCCCGAAGACAGCCGGATTCAAGCCCGCTTCGGACTGGACTACAGCGGTATTCAGAGCAGCGGTTCGACCCCGGGCAGCAGCAGCCAGCTTGGCTTTTCCTTCCGCGCGGATATGACGCGCATTGCCGGAACCTACTGGAATCTGCAGGGGTACATGCGTGAACGGTTGACCAGCAATTCGCAGCCTGAGGAAGAGACGATCGAGAACTATCTCGATCGGACCTACATCATCCAGCTGTACTACGACAATCCCAACTCCAAGTGGGTGGCGGGATTTGGACGTCTTTACCTGCCCTGGGCGGTCAGCCTGGACACGATCGACGGAGGATACGTGGGCCGCCGCCTGGCTCACGGCGTGACCACCGGAGTTTTTTTCGGTTCGACTCCGGACCCAACCTCGTGGCACTACCAGCCGGATCAGCAAATTGGGGGCTCATTCGTGAACGTTGCGGGCGGCAGTTACGAAGACTTCCATTACTCGAGTACCGCGGGCATGGCCTTCAGCATGCTGAAATGGCAGCTCGATCGGCCTTATCTCTTCCTGGAGAATGGCCTGTCTTACCGGAAATACATTTCTCTCGATCACTCGTTGATCGTCGATTCTCCGCAAGGCGTCACCACGGATGGAATCAAGCCGGGCACCGGAATCAGCCGCAGTTACCTCAGCCTGCACATCCAGCCGCATCCGCGGATCTCCTTCGACATCTATCACAACTACTTTCGCGATGTTCCAACCGCCGCTACCGCACTCATCGGAACCGGTTTGGTCGACAAGTTGCTTTACCAGGGGGTGAGTGCGGGGGTACACGTGGAGTTGGCGCGCCACTTCACCGTTTACACCACCATCGGACAGAGCGACAAGACGGGCGACCAACAGAGGAGCCTGAACCAGATGTTCGGACTCGCCTGGAGCGAGATCTGGCATACCGGCATCCGCGCTGACATGCGCTATGCAAAGTTTGACAGCTCCTTTGCGCGAGGTGACTACCGGGTGCTCTCGCTGTCGCGTCACCTCGGCGACCGCATAAATTTGGACGCCCAGGTCGGCGCTCAGACTCTCGACTCTCCCTTTACGGTGAATCGTAGCTCGCTCTTTCTGGACACTTCCTTTGACACCAACCTCGGCGGCCATTCGTTCTTGCAGAGCGGATACACCATCGGTCGGGGCGAACCATTGAACTACACCCAGTGGTATCTGAGTCTCGGATACCGCATCAATGCGAAGGGACCGAAATGACCGCGCATACCGCTCTGGCGCCACCAGGCATCGCCCTGGCAGCCGCCGGACAAGAGCAGCATCGAAGGCGGATCATCACCGTATCGCTGCTAGCGACGGGTCTGATGGCCGGGTTGGCGCTCTACGGCGCCAATTACTACACCCTCACCCAGGTTGACCGGCCGTTTTCCCCGAAGCATCATCTCTTGAAGCCGAGCGGAGTGATTGGGATCAATTTGGGCCTCGTCGGCGTTCTGCTGTTTTGCGGCATCTTTCTGTATCCGCTGCGCAAGCGCTGGGCCTGGCTGCGAAAACAAGGCGATTCCCGACACTGGCTCGACTATCACGTTGTTCTGGGCATCGCCGCCCCGGTCTGCATCGCTTTTCACTCGTCCTTCAAGTTTCGCGGATTGGCGGGAGTTGCATTCTGGGTCATGGTGGCGGTGGCGTTGAGCGGCTTTGTGGGGCGCTACCTTTACGCCCAGATTCCGCGCCGCGTGGCTTCCGCCGAAGTGTCGGTCCGAGTGTTTGGCGGGGTGCTGACCCATCAGAAGGTCATCCCCCAGGCCGATTTGCGGCGATTATTGCGGTTGCCCAGTCCGCGGCAGTCGTCTCGTTGGTCGCCCCTGCTGGCTCTCGCCTACATGGCGGCATCCGATCTGGCTCGCCCGTTCCGCATTGCTCGCGTGCGGGCGCGGGGCATGGGAGTCGGTCAAACCATTGTTTCTCTCGGCGGATTGCTGCCCGGCCGTGATCCGCAACTCGAATGGGTCATCGGGGTTGCGCGGCAACGCGCAGTGCTTGCCCGGCGCATCTTGTTTCTTTCCCGTGCTCAGCAAGTATTCAAGCTGTGGCATGTAGTGCACAAACCATTTAGCTACGCCTTCGCAGTGCTGGCGCTTTTGCACATTGTGGTGGCCATGTTGCTTGGTTTTCTCTGAGGCTTGCCCTATGGATACCTTCGTCACCGTGATTCTGGCCGTCGGGGTCGCCATGTTCTTCGTGCGCGGATACCTCAAGAAGCTCAAAAAGCATGAAGAGTTGGCGCGCCGGATTGCGGAAAAAGGAAGACTGTCGTCGGGAGGTCCTCAAGGTCTCTATCCTCACATTGACGCCGCGCACTGCATCGGCTGTGCCGCTTGTACCACGGTCTGTCCGGAGGGCGACGTGTTGACCATGGTAGGCGGCAAAGCTGTCATCGCCAATGGACAAAGCTGCATCGGCCATGGGCTTTGTGCCCAGGCCTGTCCTGTCGGCGCGATCACCATGGTGATGGCCGGTCCGAGCATGGGCGCCGACATGCCTTACCTGACCGAGGAGTGCGAGACGACCATCGAGAACCTGTTCATCGTCGGCGAACTCGGCGGGCTCGGTCTGATTAAGAATGCACTGGAGCAGGGGCGGCGTTCGCTTGACGTCATTGCCAACCGGTTCCGAGGGACGCCGTCCCTCCCGGGTGTTTACGACGTCTTGATCGTCGGGGCCGGCCCCGCCGGCATTACCGCCTCGCTGCGTGCGATTGAAAAAAGGCTGAGCTATATCACGATCGAGCGGGATGAGGTGGGGGGGACGGTGGCAAAGTTCCCCCGCCAGAAAGTAGTCACCACGACTCCCCTGGAGTTTCCCATGTACGGGAAGCTGGATAAGACGGAACTCTCCAAGGAGCATCTCTTGGCCTTCTGGGACATGGTCTTGAATCGGGCCGATTTCAATGTTTGTACCGACGCGAAAGTGGAGGACATTCAGCGCACCGACGGAATCTTCAGCGTGATGACCGCCACCCAGCGATACCGCGCGCGCGCGGTGGTCCTGGCGCTAGGTCGCGCCGGCACTCCGCGGAAGCTCGGAGTCAAAGGCGAACATTTTCCCAAGGTCATGTATCGGCTGATTGAGGCGGACCATTACAAGCACAAAAGGATCCTGGTTGTCGGGGGTGGCGATAGCGCAGTGGAAGCGGCTTTGGGGCTGGCGCAACAGGAGGGCAATCGGGTCACCCTGTCGTACCGACGAGATGCTTTCATGCGCCTCAAGGCACGCAACGCCAAGCGTTTGCAGGAAAACACGCGAACGGGAAAGATCCGCGTGATCTTCAACTCCCTGCCCGTCGAGTTTCGGAAAGACGCCGTCATTCTGTCGCTGAACGGCAAGCTGGAGTTAATTCCCAACGATTTCGTCTGGATCTTTGCCGGCGGCACTCCTCCGAACGAATTCCTCAAGAAGATCGGAGTCGGGTTCGGACTGCGGGATATGACGGTCGCCGGAAGGAATGAAGCAAGGCAGCGACCAGTCGTACTGATCGGACAACCTTCTTAAATCCCAGCATCCAACTAAATCCCAGGATCCTAAATCCTAGGATCCTAAATCCTAGGGTCCATAATCCCGGGACCCAAAAATTCCCGCCGTCACCTGAGCCCCAACCGATCGACGGCTTCCACCCGGCCGACCCTCGGTGCCCCATGGCTCGGCGCCCATAACTGTCCATTCCCGGACACTCTGGTCCAGTAGGGGACAGTTGCGGCCTCGTGCGAGAGTGGCAGAGGAACTGTATCTCTTGACGTTTCCGTCACTTGATCGTCTATGACGGTGTGGTCCGCCGGGTGCCCATTGGTTTCATGATGGATATCGCTCGTCCCGATCTCAAACGTCAGAAGCGCCGCCGCCAGATAATCCTGTTGGCGGTTGTGATGGTGCTGGTGGTCGCCACCACGGCGGCGGTTTTGCGGCTGAAGCCGGCAGCGCCTTCGGTGGAACGCGGAACGGTGTGGACGGACACGGTGAAACGGGGATCCATGCTGCGCCAGGTGCGCGGGCTGGGCACGCTGACTCCGACCCAGGAAGCCATCCGCCAAATTCCGGCGGAGACCGAGGCGACGGTTGTGCGCATTCGCATGCTGCCGGGTTCGCAAGTGAAGGCGGACTCGATTCTGGTTGAGATGAGCGATCCTCAAGTCGAGCAGGCGGCGCTCGATGCACAGCTCCAGATGAAGGCTGCAGAAGCCGCCTTTCAAAGCCTACGCGTGACCCTCGATAGCGCCCTGATGGACCTGAAAGCCAGCGCCGCGACCGTGACCGCCGACTACGAGCAAGCCAAACTGCAGGGGGAAACCGATAAAGCTCTGTTCGACATGGGCGTCATCTCTGGCCTGGCGTACAAGTCGTCCAAGGGCAAAGCCGACGAACTCACCATTCGAAACGATCTGGAAATGCAGAGAATCGCCGTCAACCAGAAAGCCATCGAGTCGCAATTGGCCGAGCAGCAGGCCAAAATTGACCAGATGCGCACCCTTTTTGAACTCAAGCAAAAGCAGCTGGATGCCTTAAAAGTACGCGCGGGTATTGACGGCGTGTTGGTCGATCTGCCCTTGCAGGTGGGGCAACGGGTTTCGCCCGGAACCATGCTGGCGAAAGTGGTGGCGCCCAATCACCTGATGGCCGTACTGAAGATCGCAGAGACGCAGGCGCGGGACGTGCAGATTGGCGAGCCGGCCTCGGTCGATACCCATAACGGGGTCATTTCCGGAACGGTGATGCGGGTTGATCCTGCGGTGGAGAACGGCACCGTCACCGTGGACATCAAGCTCACCGGCGATCTCCCCAACGGCGCGCGGACCGACCTTAGCGTGGATGGAACGGTCGACCTCGAGCGTCTGGACAATATTCTCTACGTCGGCCGCCCGGCATTCGGGCAAGAGAGCAGCACCATCAGCCTGTTCAAGCTCGATCCGGATGGCGGCGGCGCGGTGCGTGTTCCGGTGAAAGTGGGGCGGGCGTCGGTGAATTCGATCCAAGTGAT
Organism: uncultured Acidobacteriaceae bacterium; assembly: GCA_963770245.1. Lineage (GTDB taxonomy): Bacteria > Acidobacteriota > Terriglobia > Terriglobales > Acidobacteriaceae > PALSA-270. The sequence goes on from CAVYOX010000007.1 coordinate 112,235, forward strand.
TGATGGACTGCGTGAAGGCGACACAGTAATCCTCTCCGACATGTCGCGTTGGGACAGCACGGACCGGGTCAAGCTTGAGTAAATCGCAAACTACAAAAATTGAGGGCGAAGCCATGACTGAAACACTGCCGCTGATTCAGATCGAGGATATGACCAAGGTGTTCTACACCGACGAAATTGAGACGCACGCGCTCTCCGGTGTGCACCTCTCGATTGACAAAGGTGAATACGTCGCGATGTCGGGGCCTTCGGGCTGCGGGAAGTCAACCCTGCTCTCGATCATCGGGCTGCTGGATACTCCGACCGGGGGAAAATATCGGCTGAACGACAAGCCGGTCGAAAATCTGGACTTTGCCGAGCGCTCGCGCATCCGCAATCAGGAGATTGGTTTCATTTTCCAGAGTTTCAACTTGATTGGCGATCTGACGGTGTACGAAAACGTCGAACTGCCACTAACCTACCGGCAGAGAATGCCGTCGGCGGAGCGCAAGAAACGGGTGATGGAAGCGCTCGAACGCGTGGGGATGGCGCACCGCATCCGCCACTATCCTTCGCAACTCTCAGGCGGTCAGCAGCAACGCGTCGCCGTTGCCCGCGCGTTGGGAGGACGTCCTTCCATCCTGCTGGCGGACGAGCCTACCGGAAACCTGGATTCTCGCAACGGCGAAGCGGTGATGGAATTGCTGCAAAATCTACATCGCGAAGGCGCCACCATCTGCATGGTGACGCACGATCCCCGCTTCGCCAAGCATGCGCAGCGGGAGGTGCATCTGTTCGACGGCAAGGTGGTCGCCGAAGAGGAGCTGAAAAAGCTGATGGCGGACCTGCACGCATGAGGGGGCCGCTCGAAAAGGTTCGCCGCGCAGCGGCAGTCTACGTTCCCGCCCGCCGCGCACCCGGGGTCGACCCCAGGGTGGCGCGGGGGTACCAGTAGAATTTATGCAGACCTTCTGGCAAGACGTCCAATACGGTTTGCGCCTGTTACGGAAAAACCCTGGGTTCACTGCGGTGGCGGTGATCACGCTGGCCCTCGGCATCGGAGCGAACGCCGCGATCTTCAGCCTGGTGGATGGAATCCTGCTTCGTGCCTTGCCGTATTCCAGGTCTGAGCAATTAATCAGCGTAACCGGGACCTACCCGCGCGGTGCGTTTGTGGCCATGCGCGAGCAGATGCGCACGATCGATGTCGCCGCCTATGCTGAGGGGCACGAGTTCAATCTCACCGGCCTGGGCGAGCCGGTTCGGCTCACCGGCACCATGGTTTCGGCTGAAATGTTTTCCATCCTGGGGGTCCGGCCGGAATTGGGGAGAGCGTTCTCCTCCGGAGAGGACCTGGCCGGACAAGACAGCTATGTCGTTCTAAGCCATGCGTTGTGGCAGCAGCGCTTCGGAGCAGACCCGGCGATTGTTGGCCGCTCCATTGAACTTGAAGGCGCGGGCCGCCAGGTCCTCGGCGTGATGCCTCCGGATTTTCATTTTCCATCTCCGAAGACACAAGTTTGGATTCCCCTGCACAACGATCCCCGCAACCTGGAGGCATATTGGGCGGGCGATTTCATGCCGGTCATCGGGCGGCTGCGTCCCGGCTCCACCCTGCCGCAAGCGCAGGCGGAGGTTCGACTTTTTCAGTCCCAGGTCCCGGCTCTGTTTCCCTGGACCATGCCGGCAAGCTGGAACGCCTCGGTCAGCGTCATCGCCTTGCAGAACGGCATGGTGGCGGACATGCGCCTGCGGCTCCTCCTGTTGCTGGGCGCGGTATCCCTGGTTCTGTTGATTGCCTGCGCCAATGTTGCCAACCTTACGCTCTCCCGAGCTGCTGCACGAGAAAAGGAAATGGGCATCCGTTCGGCTCTGGGCGCGAAACCGCAGCGCATCGCCCGGCAGCTTCTCACCGAAAGCGTAGTGCTCGCCTCTCTCGGCGGCTTGCTCGGGCTGGCGGTTGCCGCAGCCGGCCTCGCTTTAGTCAAGGTCACACTGCCCACCGCAACACCGCGCCTGGCGGAGGTGCACCTCAATTGGCAGGTGCTGGCCTTCACCGCTGCAATCACCATCCTCACCGGCCTCATCTTTGGACTCGCTCCGGTTCTCCGGTCGACGGGCGCTGCCCTGACCGAAACCATGAGAGCGGGCGGCCGCGGGGTCGCGAGCGCGGTCTCGCCGCGGTTACGGGCTTCGCTGGTGGTAGCTGAGATCGGATTGGCTGTGCTGCTGATTGTCTCCGCCGGACTTCTGATCCGGAGTTTCTGGACGCTTTCCCACCTCAATCCGGGGTTCCGCTCTGAACACCTGGTGACGGCGCGGATCACGCCCAATGAGGCGTTCTGCAGCGATTCCGCGCGTTGCCTCAGTTTCTATCGCAATGCACTCGAGCAGGTCCAGGGCTCGGCTGGAGTTGACGGGGCTGCATTGGTGAACACGCTTCCGCTTGGGGGTAGGGTGACCAAGCGATCCATCGATCCAGAAGGCTTTGTGGTTCCTCCTTCCGAGACCTCCCCTCTGTTCTGGCTGAACGTCGTAACCCCCGATTATTTTCGGGTGATGGGAATGTCGGTTTTGTCGGGGACAAGCTTCAGCGCCGCCGACATGTCGGGCAATCCTCCCGTGGCGGTGGTCACCGCCAGCACCGCGCGCCGGTTCTGGCCTGACCAGAATGCGGTCGGAAAGCACATCCGGTTCGTGAGAGAAAAGGACTGGCGCACCGTCATCGGAGTCATTGCCGACGTACGCGCTTATGACCTTGAAGGAAATCTCCCGGAATGGATCAAGGGAACGGTCTATGTGCCTTTCAGTCCGAGAGCCAGTTTGGAAGATGGGCGAATTCCAGCGGAAATGACGATCGCGCTGCGAACCAGCTTGGGTGAATCACAAGCGGGAGCGGCGCTTCGCCGCATCGTGGGGGACCTGAATCAGGATGTCCCGGTGAGCGAAGTGAAATCCATGGGCGCGGTGGTCTCGGACGCGGTATCTACGCCGGCTTCCACCATGTCCCTGTTTGTAGCCTTTGCCGGCTTGGCCCTGATCCTGGGCATGGTCGGCATCTATGGCGTCCTCTCTTTTTTGGTGGCGAAACGCACGCGCGAGATCGGCATCCGCATCGCGCTGGGCGCCCAGCGCCGCAATATTCTATGGCTCGTGATGCGGGAAGGCGCGAGATTTTCTTTGCTGGGGATCGCCTTGGGCCTGACGGGCGCATTTCTTTTGACGCGATTCCTGTCAAGCGAACTCTACGGCATCAGCCCGATGGACCCCGTCACGTTCCTGGGTGTGGCTGTCTCGATGGCCGCCGTCACCATGCTGGCTTGTTATTTGCCCGCGCGCCGGGCCATGCGCGTCGATCCTTTGATTGCGCTGCGCTATGACTGAGAAGGGGTGCCGATGATCGTCGCCTTAGGCCGGGATCTTGCCTTACAGGGATTCTAAGCGGGCCGCGAAGGACGATCCCCGGAGTGGGACGGCGCCATGAGTCGGAGACCAGAATGATCGAAAGCCTGATCCAGGATGCACGCTACAGCTTGCGTATGCTGGCGAAGAGCCCGGGATTCACCGCAGTCGCGGTGCTTTCGCTGGCTCTCGGAATTGGCGCGAATACAGCCATCTTCACGCCGATCAATCGACTGATGCTCAAAGCGCTCCCGGTGCGGGAACCGCAGCAACTCCTCTCCTTCGGAAAAGCGATTGACGGAGGCACCGTCGACGGAGTCGGCGGGGCACTGGACATTTTCCCCTACGATTTCTACAAGCAGATCGAGCAGCAGCACCAGCCCTTCCAGGAGGTGTGCGGGTTTGCCAGTTTCCCAGTGACGGTCAGCGTGCGGTCGGGCGCCTTGGGCGGGCCGGCCAGCCAGGCCATCAGCCATCTGGTTTCCGGGAACTTCTTCAGCGTGCTGGGCGCGGAGCCGGTCCTCGGGAGGCCGATCTTACCCGGCGATGCGGATGTTCCGGGACGCAATCCGGTCGCGGTGGTCAGCTATCGCTATTGGCAGCAGGCGCTGGCCGCTGATCCCAGAGTGATTGGCAGAACGATCGCGATCAACGGGACGCGGTTCACCGTGATTGGGGTGATGCCGGCGAGGTTCTATGGCGTGGAACTGAATGAAGATTCGCCGGACATGTGGCTGCCGATCACGATGCAGCAGGAGGCGATGGTGCGGCCTTCGTTGCTGAATCCGCACGGGCTTTTCTGGCTTCATCTGATCGGCCGGCGCGAGCTCGGCATCGGTGTCGAGCAGGCCCAGGCCTGGGTAACGGGCCAAGTCCAGCAATTCATGGTCGCCCGGGAAGGCGGGCAAATTTCCGAAAAGCGGATGCGGGAAATTCGGCAAATTCATGTCGAGCTGCTTTCGGCGGAACACGGTCTTTCCCACCTCCGTGAACAATACGCGCAGCCCTTAGCCATTCTGTCGGGGGTGGTGGTGATGGTGCTCCTGATTGCCTGCGCCAACCTGGCGAATTTCATGCTTGCCAAGGCAGCCTCGCGCGAACCCGAGATCTCGACGCGGTTGGCTCTCGGAGCGAGCCGTTCGCGCATCATTCGGCAAACCTTCACGGAGACTCTGCTGCTTTCTTCACTCGGCGGGGTATTGGGGTTGCTGCTGGCGTTTTGGGGAACGCGACTGCTGATTGACTTCGTGGTGGCTGGAGCCCAGCACACGGCTCTCGAGGCCGCGCCGGACCTGCGCGTTTTGGCCTTCACGTTCGGGGTTTCGCTGCTTACCGGAATTCTGTTCGGGATGGCGCCCGCCCTGCGAGCATCGCGGCTGAGCGCGGCTCCAGCGCTCAATCGGACGGCACGCACCGCGGCGGGCTCGGGCGGGCGGGCGGGCCGGCTGCTGCCCAAAATCCTGGTCACCGCGCAGGTGATGCTGTCCCTGGTGCTGCTGGCCGGCGCGGGTTTATTTCTGCGGACGCTGAAGAATTTGCAGAATCAGGATTTCGGCTTTAACCGGCGCAACGTTTTGCTGGTCGAGTTCAATGCCAAGTTCGCGGGATACAAGTCGGAACAGCTCGATGGCCTCTACCAGCGCATTCTCGATCGCCTCGACGCCCTGCCGGACATACGGTCGGCCGCTCTGGCCGGGAGTCCGCCGATCAGCGCGGGTAGCTGGGATTCTCCTATTTTTATTCAGGGATACACGCCGGCGCCGGACGAGGATATCTCCACTCTGATCAACCGCGTGTCGCCGCGCTATTTCGAGACTCTTGGCATACCTGTGCTACAGGGGCGGCCGATCGAGTCGCAAGATGTCGCAACTTCGACCAAGGCGGTGGTGGTGAACCAGACGATGGCCGCCCATTTCTTTCCGCGTGGCGATGCCCTCGGACACCAGTTCTCGATCGCCGACCCGGCAGTTACCGGCTCCTGGCAGATTGTCGGGGTGGTTCGAGACACCAAGTACAACAGCCCACGCGAGCAGGCGCAGCGCATGATCTATCTCCCGCTGGCGCAGCTGACGGGTGACGATAAATTCGCCTATCGTCTGCAACTGCAGGCGACGGGCGACCCGGCCAGCGTGACCGGCGAAGTCCGGTCGGCACTTGCCGAGGTCGATCCCAATCTGCCGATCCTCGATGTGAAAACCATCAGCGAGCAGGTGGACGGGTTCATGGACAACGAAAGACTGATCTCCGAACTGTCCAGTTTCTTTTCTCTGCTGGCTCTGGCGCTGGCTTCGATCGGCCTGTACGGGGTCATGACTTATAACGTCGTACGCCGGACCAACGAAATCGGCATCCGGATCGCACTCGGCGCGCAAGCCCACCGCGTGCTGTGGATGGTGCTGAAAGAATCCATGTGGCTGCTGGGAATTGGAGTTGTTCTGGGCATTCCGGCGACGCTCGCCGCCACCCGCCTGGTGCAGGCTCAACTGTTCGGACTAAGGCCGTCGGATCCGGTTACGCTTGCGGTCGCCGTCATCATCATTGCGATGGTGACCCTGGCAGCAGCCTACCTGCCGGCACGGCGAGCGATGGGAGTCGATCCCATAGTGGCGCTGCGTTATGAGTGAAGAACCTCGGAACCCACAGCGAGGGTCTGCGGAAACCAGGAGAGGGTCATGAATGTATGGCGTGATATTCCCCGGCGCAGCGCGCCACCAAGGTCGATCCCATGGTGGCGTTGCGCTATCAGTAGAAGGCCAGGATTGAGATGAACGCATTCGTTCACGACCTCCGGGATGGGTTGCGGCAGATGGCGAAGAGCCGAGGGGTTTACGGCTACGGCCCTGTTCGTGCTGGCCGTCGGCATCGGGGCAAAGTGGTGGCCATGATGATGCGCGAAGCCGGAGGTTTGCTCGCGATTGGGGTGGTGATCGGCACTCCCCTTGCGCTCGTTGCGGGACGCAGCCCCAGTTCGCTGCTGTTCGGGCTGAAGCCCCAGGATCCCTTACCCTGGACGTCTCGGTTGCGCTGCTGACTTTGGTCGCAGCCCTAGTAAGCTTCGTGCCGGTGCGGCGAGCCGCCAAAGCCGTTCCCATGGTGGCGCGGCGTTACGGATAGTCAGAAATGTTTCAAGAATCGAGAATCGGATGATCGAACTAAAAAACGTCGAACGCAGTTACAAAATCGCTGCCGGACAGACTTGGGTCCTGCGCCGCATCAATCTCACCATTCAAGAAGGCGAGTTCATCACCATCATGGGCCCCTCGGGAGCGGGAAAATCTTCCTTATTGAACGCCCTGGCTTTGCTCGATGACGGTTGGCAAGGGGAATACTGGTTTCGCGAAGAAGCGGTTCACCAGATGAAGCGCAAGCAGCGCGGCGAACTTGCCAAGCGGAACATTGGCATGGTGTTCCAGAGCTATCACCTGCTCGACGACCTGACGGTGCAGGAAAACATCGACCTCCCGCTTTCCTACAAAGATATTCCCCGGCAGCAGCGCCAGGGCATGGTGGCCGATACTCTCGACCGTTTCCAGATCGTCGCCAAGAAGGATCTGTTTCCCAACCAGCTCTCCGGCGGGCAACAGCAACTGGTGGGAATCGCGCGCGCCGTGATCCACAAGCCGCTGCTGCTGCTGGCGGACGAGCCTACCGGAAATCTCCATTCCGCGCAGGCCAAGGAGATTATGGAGCTTTTCCGCGAACTGAATCAAAAAGGGACGACGATCGTGCAGGTGACCCACTCCGAAACCAATGCGGCCTATGGATCGCGCACCCTGCAACTACGCGACGGCTGGCTGGTCGGCGACACTAGCAATCCGGCGCTCGAGCCCTACGGCGAGGCGGCTACGCGATGAAGCCCATCGGTCGCGCCCGTTGCGGGATTCGATTTCTGCCCGTCCTTTGTATTCTGAGCGCCTTGATTTTGCCCATCACGGTTGCCTTCGGCCAAACCACGCAGCCGTTTCGTTTGGAAATGCCGAAGTCACGGAATCCTGTGAGGGCTTATGCGCCGGACACGGTTCCCGAGCCGCAGCTGGCGAATTCGCCACGTCTCGACCAGCTGATCCGCGACGGAAAGCTCTACCTGTCGCTGAAAGATGCCATCGAGCTCGCGCTCGAGAACAATCTCGATCTGGCGATCGCCCGCTACAACGTCCCCATTGCGAATACCGACGTTTTGCGCACCCAGGCGGGCGGATATTTCCGGGGGGTGAATACAGGCGTGGTGCAGGGCACTCCCGGTGGGGGCGTGGGAGGTCTGGGCTCGGGAGCCCCGGGGGCGGGCGCGGGCGGCACGACCGGAGGCGCGGGCGGTGCGGGTTCGGGCGCCTCGGGCCTGGTGCAATCCACGCTCGGCACCGGCACCACGGTTTCCCCCTACGATCCCTCGATCAACGCCAACGGCGGCGAGGAACACCAGACGCTTCCCCTGTCGAACCTGCAGCTCAACGGCGTGCCTACCCTGCAAACCAATACCGGGCAATTCAACTTCAACTACTCTCAGGCTTTTCCCACCGGAACCAGTATTTCCGTCGGGCTCAATTTGAATCGGCAGACCACCAACAGCATCTTCACCAATTTGTCGCCGGTCCTGAATTCGCAGATTCGCATCACCTTCGAGCAAGAACTGCTCGCCGGATTCGGCTTTGTGCCCAATTTGCGCTACTTGCGTATCGCGCGGAACAACAAGAAGATCTCCGACGTTGCCTTCAAGGACCAGGTCATCGAGACCGTGACCCAGATCAAGAACATATACTGGGATCTGGTGAGCGCCTATCAACAGGCGCGAGTGAACGAGCAGTCATTGGCGTTCTCCGAGCAAACCCTCGAGAACGCGCAGAAGCAACTGCAGCTGCAGGCCGTCCCCGCCATGGACGTGATGCGCTCCGAAGCCGAAGTTTCCAAACGCGACCAGGATCTCACCGTCGCCCGCACCAATCTTCAGCTGCAAGAATCGCTGATGAAGAATGCCCTGACCAAATCGCTCGACGATCCCGTGCTCGAGGAGATGCCGGTCATTCCCACCGATCAGATGCAGGTCGCCCCCACCCCGGAATCGGAGCCCATCCTGGATCTGATTTCTGAGGCCTTGCGCAATCGCCCCGAGCTGGCTGAATCCGCGGTGGATCTGGACAACCGCCAGATCAGCCGCAAAGCTGCGCGGAACGCTCTACTGCCCGCGCTGTCCCTCGAAGCGTTTTATGGAGGAACCGGTTTGGCGGGCGACCTGAATCCGGCCTTCACCGGGACCAACAGTTCCTCTGTGCCGACCGATCTGGGCGGCGCCCTGCAGCAGTCCGTCAACAACTCGGCCCCGGATTATTTTGTCGGTCTGAACCTGAGCATTCCGCTGCGCAACCGGGTGGCGAAAGCCGACCAGTTCCGCTCCGAGCTCGAATATCGCCAATCCGAATTGCGCCTGGAGCAACTGAAGAAACAGATCCGCATCGAGGTTCGCAACGCGCAGTACGCGCTCGAGCAAAGTCGCGCCCGCGTGGACGCGGCGCGCAAGGCTCGGGACCTGTCGCAGCGCACTTTCGAAATCACCAAGAAGGAGCAGACCCTGGGGGCCGGCTCGAATTACCAGACCATGACGGCGCAACAGGATCTGGCGGTCGCGGAACAGGATTTGGTCACGGCCATGACCACCTACGAAAAAGCCCAAGTGGAACTGGACCGCGCCACCGGGGCAACTTTGGAACATAATGGAATCAAGATCCAGGATGCGATAAACGGTACAATCAGCAACCCGGCCCCCTAGAACCCCCATGCCCGCTCCGGCCAAACCGGGAGAAACATCCCTCGCTGCCCCCATCAAAAGGAGCCAGGAGCGGCCGCCCCGCGTTCTGGCCGCCGATGACCAGCAGCACATTCTGGACGCGATTGAGATCCTGTTGCGCCCCCAGGGCTACCAGGTGGAAACCGCGCGCTCGCCGGCTCTGGCTCGCGAGGCGCTGGCCACCGCGAGTTACGATGCGCTGCTCATCGATCTGAATTACACCCGCGATACCACCTCCGGCCAGGAAGGCCTCGACTTGCTCTCCGAGATCGTGGCCTTGGACTCGGCCATTCCCGTCATCGTCATGACCGCCTGGGGCAATGTGGCGCTGGCGGTCGAAGCCATGCGCCGCGGGGCTCGCGATTTCATCCAGAAACCGTGGGAAAACGAACGGCTGCTGACCGTGCTAAGGACTCAGATCGAGCTGCGTCGCGCGCTTCGTGAGGCGGAGCGGTTGGCGGCGGAAAACCGGCTGCTCCGCGCCGAAGGCCGTCCGGAGTTCATCGCCGCAGCTCCCGCCATGCAATTGGTGCTTGAGACCATCACCCGGGTCGGTCCCTCCGAAGCCAACGTATTGATCACCGGGGAGCACGGCACGGGCAAGGAAGTGGTCGCGAAAACGCTGCACGCGCTTTCTCCGCGGGCTTCGCGCTCGCTCGTGGCCGTGAACACCGGGGCTCTGGCGGAGGGGACTTTTGAAAGCGAGCTGTTCGGCCATGTGAAGGGCGCCTTCACCGACGCGCGGGCAGACCGCATCGGCCGCTTTGAGCTGGCCGATGGCGGCACGATTTTTCTGGACGAAATCGGTAACGTGCCCTTCCGCCAGCAAGCCAAGTTGTTGCGCGTGCTGGAATCGGGAGAAATCGAGCGCGTCGGCTCCTCGCGTACGCGGCGGGTCGATGTGCGCGTGATTTCCGCCACCAATTCCGATCTAAGCGCGGCTTGCGCCTCCGGCCAGTTTCGGGAAGACCTTCTGTTCCGCCTGAACACGGTCGAAATTCATGTGCCTCCGCTGCGCGAACGCCGGGAAGACATCCCCGCCCTCGCCGGGCATTTTCTCTCGCGCTACGCCTCCCGCTACCGGCGTGCGATTCACGGATTTGATGCGGCGGCGCTGCAATTGCTCCTGCAATACGCCTGGCCGGGGAATGTGCGGGAGCTCGAGCACACCCTGGAGCGCGCCATTCTGATGTGCCGGACCAATGAGATCCAGTCGGCCGACCTGGGATTGAACCTGCGGCCGCAGGCCCAAAATCTTGAAGAACTCAGTCTGGAGGCGGTGGAGAGCACGCTCATCCGCAAGGCCCTGCAACGCTACCAGGGCAACGTGAGCCAGGCCGCGGAGGCTTTGGGGCTGAGCCGCGGAGCCCTGTATCGCCGAATGGAGAAATATGGGCTCTAGCCCGCTCGGGAAGCCCAATCCCGGCGTGCGAAAGCCTCCAGGCCAGCGGGTTCGGCTCCTCTACGAGCGGCGGGTAAGCCTCTACTCCTTATTCGTGGCCCTGCCCGGCTTGGGGGTCGGCGGTGTGCTCATCTGGTATCAGTCCTGGACGCTCGAATCGAAACTCACCGTTTTCTTCATCGAGCTGTTCCTGTGGTGGGTGTTGGCCATGGCGTTGCAGGAGCAGGTGACTCGTCCGCTGCAGACTCTGTCGAATGTGGTGGCCTCCCTCCGCGAAGAGGACTACTCCTTCCGCGCCCGCGGCGCGGTTCCGGATGACGCGCTCGGCGAGCTCTCGATTGAAGTCAATGCCTTGGCCGACTTGCTGGCGGAACGGCGGATTCAGGCCATCGAAGCCACCGCCTTGTTGCGCCGCGTGGTCGAGGAGATCGAAGTGCCCCTGTTTGCCTTCGACCCCAACCAGGTTTTGCGTTTGGTCAACTCCGCCGGAGAGCGCCTGCTGCAAATGCCGGCGGTGAGGCTGCTCGGGCGGACCGCGGGAGATATTGGGCTGGGCCCATGCCTGGCGGCTGAGAGCGAAACCCTGGTTCCTTTGCACTTCAGCAGTCCGAACGCGCGCTGGCTGGTGCGCCGCAGCTCTTTCCGCCAGAAAGGCGTGCCGCATACTTTGATCGTTCTATCGGATGTCAGCCGGGCCTTGCGGGAAGAAGAGCGCAGCGCCTGGCAGCGACTGATCCGGGTCCTGGGGCACGAACTCAACAATTCGCTTGCCCCCATCAAGTCGATCGCGGGCAGCCTGATCGCGCGGATCGCGCAGGTTCCAATGAGTGTCGAGCAGAGCCAGGATTTTGAGCGCGGGCTGGCCATCATTGAAACTCGAGCCGCTTCCCTCAATCGCTTCCTGCAGGCTTACCGGCAATTAGCGCAAATGCCTCCTCCGGTTTTGCGCAAGAGCGCCTTGGCGCCGATCGTGCAACGGGTTGCGAGTCTTGAAACCCGCATGCCGGTCGGGGTGGCTCCGGGCCCTGAGGTTGACTTGATGGTGGATGCCGACCAACTTGAGCAGATGCTGATCAATCTCGTGCGCAACGCCGTCGAAGCCGTGCGCGAACCCGTGAACCCGGCGAACCCCCCGCGCCCGGGCTTCGCCGCCCGGCCGCCGGCGGCGGAACCCGAAGTCGTCATGCGCTGGGAGCTGGGGGAAAAAGACTTGATTCTCACCATTGAGGACAACGGTCCCGGCTTGCTCAATCCGAGCAACGCATTCGTACCCTTCTACACCACGAAACCAGCCGGCAGCGGAATTGGCCTGGTGCTGTGCCGGCAGATCGCCGAGGCTCACGGAGGCTCGATCGAACTGCTGAACCGGACCGACACGCTCGGGTGCCTGGTGAAAGTCACCTTGCCGCGGTTCGAGTCAGCCTGAGCCGGTGGCGCTCCCTCTGCACTCGGCTCGCGCGGGCCGGGACCGATTGGGCCAAGTGGCTGAATCGGCTGGGCATAGATCCTACACATTTCGTTGGTGCGGGGTTTCTCTGGTCCCCTAGGACCGCGAGGAGAGCCCTTCGATTCGGCAAATCAAGGTTACCAAGGTTCATCTCAGGCAACCGTCCTAAGTTTGCACCCCTCTGATTACAAAGCGGTGGAACCGCAACTCCGGATCGTGTCTCGGAGTTATGATTGAAAAAGCCGCCATCATTTCTGATTCTTGAGGAGTGGAATGCAAAGGACTTCGGTGATCCCCGTGCCCTCGTGTCTTCTCGTGTGCCTGCTGCTGTCGGTGACCGCGGCCGTTTCCTGGGCCCAGACTGCGCCCCCGGATCGCATCCTCGAAACCATCGACCAGGGGCAGATGACGGCACTCCCCGGCAATGTTCATCCTTGGGCGCGGGCGCAGTTCGACCAGGGCAGAGTCGATCCCGGGATGGAGATGCAGGGGGTCACCATCTCTTTCAAGTTGTCGCCCACTCAGCAGGCCGCCCTCGATCAGTTGATCGCCGAGCAGCAGGATGTCTCTTCCCCGAACTACCACCAATGGTTGACGCCGGAGCAGTACGCCGCACGCTTTGGCATGAGCCAGAATGACCTGGATCGAGTGACCACCTGGCTCGGGACCCAAGGGTTCAGCCGAATCCAAGTGTCCCGCAGCGCCACCCGGGTGGCCTTTGACGGAACTGCCGCCCAGGTCGAAGCCGCCTTTCGCACCGAGATTCACAGCTACCTGGTGAACGGCGAGACGCACTTCGCCAATGCCTTAGAACCCTCGGTCCCCGCGGCTTTTGCCTCTACGGTTCTCGGTTTCCGCCGCCTGGATAACTTTCGCCCCCGGCCGCGCGCCCGGCCGACCGCCCATTTCACCTCGAGCGTTTCGGGCAACCACTTCATGACGCCGGGTGATTTTGCCACCATCTATGACTTGACGCCGCTCTACAACCTGGGTCTTGACGGCACCGGAATCACCATCGCGGTGATGGGACAAACGGCCATCAACCTCAGCGACGACGCCGCTTTCCGCAGCGCGGCCGGCTTGCCCGCCAAAGCTCCGACGCTGTTTCTGACGCCGAATACAGGGACGTCGGTGACTTCCACCGCCGATTTGAACGAAGCCAATCTGGATGTGGAATGGTCGGGGGGGGTGGCCAAGGGGGCGACTGTCCTCTATGACTATGCCGGGTCCACGGGCAACGGTGCCTTCGATGCGCTGGCCGACGCGATCGACAACAACCGCGCGCCCGTCATCGGCATCAGCTACGGCAATTGCGAGGCCAACATCGGTACGCCGGCGCTTACGGTCGCGCAAAGCTTGCGCACGCTGGTGCAACAGGGGGTGAGCCAGGGGCAGACCGTCAGTGCGGCCTCCGGGGACGATGGCGCTGCCGACTGCGAGCCCAGCGCGAGCGACCCCAACAACACCAGCGCCACCTCCGGGCTGGCGGTCGACGTTCCCGGCGCTATTCCCGAGGTCACAAGCGTCGGGGGCAGCGAATTCATGGGGGACCCAACCAGTCTCACGGCGACGCAGTACTGGGGTGCAACCCCCGGAACCGACGACATCAGCTCGGCCCTGTCCTATATTCCCGAGATGGCTTGGAATGACACGGTGGCCGACGGAGAAATGTCCGCCGGCGGGGGCGGTGTAAGCACCTTTTTTACCAAACCGGCTTGGCAGACGGCCTTGACCCCGGCCGATGGCCAGCGCGATGTGCCGGACATCGCACTGAACGCCTCCAATGCCCATGACCCGTATCTGGTGTGCGCGCAAGGCAGCTGCGTGGTCGGATTCCGAGAAAGCGCCGGCGGGAACCTGAACCCCTTCGGTGGTACCTCCGTCTCGGCGCAGGTTTTCGCCGGCATTCTGGCCATCCTCAACCAGGCCACGAACTCTAAAGGCTTGGGCAACGCCAACATGGAGCTCTATGCTCTGGCGGCCAGCTCTCCGGCGGCCTTTCACGACATCACGACCGGCAACAACATGGTGCCTTGCACTTCAGGAACCGTCGACTGCCCTGCCGGCACGACTGAGATCGGGTATTCGGCCAAGGCCGGCTATGACCTGGCCACCGGTCTCGGCTCGCTCGACGTAGACAGCCTGGCCAAAGCCTGGCCCGGATTCGTGGGCGCTGGGACGACCACCGTGACTACATCCTCGAACCTGACCGCGGCCTTGGGGGCCAACGTCACTTTCACCGCCACGGTTACGCCGACGCTCGCGAACGGCCCGGCGGCTACCGGGACAGTGCAGTTTGTGATCGACGGCAGCAACGTCGGCAGCGCGGCGGCAATTGCGAACGGTACCTCCACTTATTCAACCGGTACACTCAGTCTGGGCGCTCACTCCGTAGCGGCAGTCTATTCCGGGGACACCAACTATTCGACATCCACCTCGGCGACCATAACCGAAACCATAGTCAACGGATTCACCGTTTCCGGCCCGGCGCTGACGATCAGCGCCCCGGGCGGTTCCGGTACTTCTACCATCACCGTTGTTCCCGGCACTGGCTTTACCGGTATGGTTAGCCTCACCTGCGCGCCACCGGCGGGCGTCGAAATCACCTGCTCCTTCGGATCGACCACTCCGGTCACCATCAGCGGAACTTCCAGCGGGACCGCCACCATGACCGTGACCACCACGGCGCCTCATGCCCTCGCCAGGTCGAATCGGACCGCGGATGCCCGGCCGCACGGTCGGATCGGCTGGTTGACGGGGAGCGGGGGAGCGTTATTCGCCGGCTTTTTCATGATCGGCCTTCCCTCGCGGCGGCGCCGCTGGATGGCTATCGTGGGACTGCTGTTTTCAGTGTGTCTTGCGGTCGGCGTAGGTTGCGGCGGGGGTAGCAGCAGTGGCGGCGGCGGTGCTCAGACCGATCCCGGCACGCCCGCCAATACCTATACGGTCGTCGTGACCGGTACGAGCGCAGCCGGCGGCATCACGACCACGGCCAACGTGGCGGTGACCGTACAGTAGGGTGCGGGGCAGAACACATCCGATCAAGGGGCAGACGCCGAGGAATGGGCAGAGTCCTCGCTAGACGCTCTGGCCTGGGCGTTGCGGCAGGACCGCCGCGAGCGCCTTCAAGAGCGACTCGGGCTCGCCTGCGATCGCAACCACACTGTCAACGAACTCGGTTGTGCCTTCGGGAAGCTCACTATCCTGCGATAGCAGAATGACACGAGTACTCGGCCGGAGGCGCTTGATTTCCGCCACCACCTGGGGACCCCGCAGGTGATCGAGATCGAAGTCGATGACCACGGCATCCACAACTTCCTCGGACATCAGGTTTAACCCAGAATGGCCGCTGATCGAGGTCAGCACCTGGTAGCCCTGATGCTTCAGCGAGGAAGCACGGAAATGCAGGGCTATGGCATCGCTTCCAATGCAGAGGATGGTGTCCCGCGGCTGTTGCATCGACGTCATTTGCACATCCATTTGCACATCCCGTTTGGCCAAGCCTGCCCGAACGGTCTGACCAAACTAAGTGGTCTTTTATTACACGCGGTTTTCGGGTTTTTGTCTGTTCAATACTGCACA
The DNA here is from genome assembly GCA_963770245.1 of uncultured Acidobacteriaceae bacterium. Classification (GTDB taxonomy): domain Bacteria; phylum Acidobacteriota; class Terriglobia; order Terriglobales; family Acidobacteriaceae; genus PALSA-270. The sequence continues at coordinate 127,826 of CAVYOX010000007.1, forward strand.
GCAGATTTGGGGCGCTAGTCCTGCAGCACGACGTTCAGTAGGGAGCGGTTAATCGTCAGGCCTCCGTTGTATTCAATAAACCCCAGCCTGCGGAATTTGTTCATGAAAAAATTGATCCGCGCCCGCGTCGTACCCACCATCTCGGCCAGAGTTTCCTGCGACACCTTGGGGAGGTGGGCGGCATCGGGCTTGCCGTTTTTGGCGAAGCGGGCGAGCAGAATGAGGTTGCGGGCCAGGCGCTTCTCGCTCGAGTTCGAAAGGTGATCGACCAGGTCCCCCTCGACGCGAATAATATGGGTGAGCAGGTAGGTCATGAACAGATCGGCGAAGGCCGGTTCACGCAAGGCGCGCTGCAGGGCGGCTTTTTCGAGTCGGGTGACGGAACACTCCCCCATGCAGACGGCGGTGGCAATGCGTTGTTTTTGCCCGGCCAGGCATTCGTGGCCGAAGAAGTGCCCCGGTCCAAACAATCCCACCACGGCTTCCTTCCCGCTGGGAGTGGTGACCGTCATCTTGACGCGGCCCTTATGCACGTAAAGGATGCTTCTGGCAGCCTCGCCTTGCGAAAAGATGGCCTGCCGGTCTTTGTACTGCAACAGCTTCCTGCCGGGGCCAGCCCGGTCCAGGAAGATCTTGGGATCGAACGAGGCGTTCGGCATGAGTCTCTCCTGATCTGTGGGAGTCGGCTCATCGGTGGACACCTGACCCGAAGAACACTCTCGAAACCGTTCTAGGCCGGGAAGCGCATTGAACATTACGCTTCAATACCCGCACGGCACGACAAGAGCGACTCGCAGCACGCTGCGTTCAATGTTTTGTTTGAGGAAAACGCTGGCCTCTACCCGGTTCGGTCTCGAGCGGCTGTAGAGAATTCAACAGCGGCCCGGGGCTGCCCAATCGCAGCCGGACAAACCGATCCGGAGACTCCAGTCAGTGAGGTTCTCGAGTAACAGGGACTCACGTCGAGTTGGTTGGCTCGGGTGGATTGTTCTGAGGACAAAGTCAACCGGTCTTGCGAGGCGTGGCTCGTTTACTTCCGAAGCAAGTCGAAGACAAATTCGCCGATGACCTTCTTGCCCTTCGGCGCGACATCAAAGCGGGCTCGTCCTCCGCGGGTCACGACCGCTTGTGCCTATGTGCTTCAGTCTCAACTCTAGTCCGATTTCTCTCCCATAGCAAGGCCATCAGCGACGCCATGTCAGCGACCCCATAGACCGTGCGGTTTCCATTTCTGCGAGTGGATTGACCGAGGTATGGACCGCTCGCCGACCATTCGCGAGCCAGGCCGGAACCTCTGCGATTCAGTTCGAAGCGAATGGCTCAACGTTCGAGTCGAAAATCTTCGAGTCGAAAATCTTCGAGTCGCCAATCCTCGATCGCCAATCCTCGATCGCCAATCTTTAATTTTGCCGCTCGAACCCTGCCGGGAAGTGCTCGTTTGCGCAACCGGTTCGAGCGGTTGTGGTTACTTCTGTGCAAAATTATGTTGACTTTGCCCTTGCACTGGGTCTCCTGTGAGCGGTACCATTATCTTGTTCCCAAAAGTGGCCACGCTCCCTAGCTGGCCCCCGCGCCCAAGAGACTCCAGGCGCCAAACGGATACAAAACATTTCACGAGTGAGTTCCAGCCGCATTGGGTTTTTCCGCGCACGCTTCTACTCTATGTGTGCGAGGCGAGGCACCACCCAGAGGGCGGTAGCACCAGGCTAGAAATCGGTTCGCGCAGGGATTCATCGGCGACCGCAAAAAGAGAAAACTATGAATGCAGGACCAGGACGTCCCTCCGGAGGCGGAGGGAGAGGCAGACGGCGGCGAGGACGCCGCCCCCCAAACCCCGGCAGCCAGCCCGGCCGCGACCGCCAGCAGCACGGCGGTATTTACAGTGCTCCCATGGACCACAGCTACCGCGCCGCACTGAACGGCGGCAACGGACGTCCTGGCCGTATGCACCCCGGCTTCGCCCCCTCCTATGCACCGGTCGATCCCGAGCCCTTGCCCGGGGACCGCGAAGACGCCAACTCGCGCATCTTTGCCTTTGTCGACGACCTGTTTTTCCAGGCCAAGATTCAGGAAACGGCACGGAAGCTCAACGTCAGGGTCGAATTCTGCAAAGCGGAAAAGGACTTGCTCGACCACATGAAGCAAAATGGCGAAGAAAAGCCGTCGCTGATCATCTTCGACATGAACAACGTCAACGCCAAGCCGCTGACCCTCATTCCCAAGCTCAAGACCAAGCTGAAGAAGGGAACTTCGATCATCGGTTTCTTGTCCCATGTGCAGGGCGACTTGAAGCAGAAGGCCCACGAAGTGGGGTGCGACATGGTCCTGCCGCGCTCCGCGTTCTCGCAAAACCTGCCGCAACTCCTGCGTCGCCACGGCGCCCCGGACGAGGAAACGGTCGAGTAGCTTCTTCATCTGCTCTGCCGCTCTAATGGCTGAGGCTTTGCCCCAGAGTGATTTCCCTCCGACGACCCCTTTGCAGGCCTCGGACCTAGCGGCACGCGTCCCTTGTCTTAACCCGGGGGCCAGCTCAAGCTGCGGCCGCCGAGAAGATGCACGTGCAGGTGGAATACGGACTGCCCTGCTCCAGGACCGACATTCAATACCGTTCGGTAGCCGTTCTCGATGCCGCGCGCACGTGCCAGGTCCGCGGCTACCAGGTGACAGCGGCCGATCAACTCGGCGTCTTCCGGAGTAGCTTCCTTCAAACCAACGACATGCTTCTTGGGAATCACCAGCAGGTGTGTCGGGGCTTGCGGGTTGATGTCTTCGAAGGCGCAAGTGTGCTCGTCCTCATACACCTTCTTCGCGGGGATTTCGCCACGGATGAGGCGGCAGAACAGGCAATCGCTCATGGGATTGTTGGCCAGGTTTCCGCGGTCGATCATAAAGCAAACTAGCCTCCCAACGATACAGGTGGGCGCAAGTAGGTCCGGGGATTCTCGGTAGAAGTTATGCGGACCGATCCGATGACAGAAGCCGGGGATGGCCGAGGCCTGGGGTCGAGTCCTATCGACAGAAGTTCTGGATGTCGGGCGGAGGTGGCGTGGGCATGATGTCGAGCTCGCCCGTCCAGCCGGTGCATCCCCGGGCGGTGACCACGCGGTTTGCCGTCTGCTCGAGTTCTTGGGCCTTGGATTTGGCCTGATCCAGTTGCGCGCTTCCGAGCTCGGCCTGGAGTTGCGCCAAGGCGGTGGCGACCGCTGCGGACTGATTGCCGGCGTCGTAGCTCATCAGCAGCCAAGTGTAGGCCTCGGACTTATCCAGGTTCACGCCTTGCCCCTGCTTGAGGAGCTGACCGAGTTGCTGTTCCGCCTGGGGCAGGCCTTGCATGGCGGCCTTGCGGAACCAGTTCGCGGCCGCCGGATAATCTTCCCGCTCCAGCTTGACCCGGCCCAGAAGATATTCGCCAAAGGGATCACCGTGCGCCGCGGATTTCTGCAGCCAGCGATTGGCTTCGTTCAAGTCGCGCGGGACCGCGCTCGAAAGAATCAGACGGCCGAGCAGCCACCCGCCCACAGGATCATCCTGTTGCGCGGCTTTTTTGTACCAGGACGCCGCTTGTCCCGGGTCCCGGGTGATGATGGTTCCGGTATCGTAAAAATAGCCCAACAAGACCTCGGCGGGCGGGTATCCCAGGTCGGCGGAGTGCCGCAGATACCCGAGGGCCCCTTGCTCGTCGCGACCCGAGCCCACACCACTCAACGCATTCATGCCCAGCTCGAACAGCCGTTCCGGACTCGGCGATTGGGCATAGCTCGAGCCCTGGCCAAGCACGAAACTGACTAGGAGCAGAGCGAGGACACGATGGCGCATGACGGCCTCCCGACCCTTCATCGTCCATGGTTCCGGGCCCGGAGTCAAAGCACTTTGGTCATCGGGCGTCATCAGCCATGGCGCTGGTGGCGACTGTCCCGAACGTTACCTCGAGAGGGGAACCCTGAACCGGACGGCTTTCCTAATCGAGTCGGACCAGAAAGATAGCTCCCTCGGTTGTGGTGGTGTCGTGAGCGACTGCTTCGGCGCGTTGGCGGTCGTCATCGAGAACCCTGACCCGTACCCACCAGTCCCCGGTGGGGCTGCTGAATCGCAGCACCCGGGCTGTGCGGTAACGGTGGCTGAGGCGGTCGACCAGCTGGTTGGCGGCGTCCTCGTCGTCAAACGCTCCGATCTGCACCGCCCAACGTCCGCCGGCGTTCAGTGGGACCGGAGTCTCGAGCACTTCGACTCGAATCAGGGCGACACCAGGCAGCCACACGTCAACTTGCTTCGCTGCGGCCAGGGACAAATCGAGGATGCGGCCGGAAATGAATGGTCCCCGGTCGGTGATGCGGACCAACGCCGCGTGGCCAGTCTTGACGTTGGTGACGCGCACAATCGAGCCGAGGGGAAGGGTGCGATGGGCCGCGGTCATAGCATTCATGTCATAGATCTCGCCATTTGAGCCGCGGCGATTGTGGTAGGGCGCACCGTACCAACTGGCTAAACCGGTCTCAACCGAGAGGGGATGGGTGTCGGGGGGGACCGAGATCGGTTCCGCGCTCTCGGCGGCGGGAGCACCGGCTTTTTGGGCCCGGGGCTCAGCCGCTGGCGGAAGCGGCGGGGCCGGGAGAGTTTCGGGCGCCGGCAGCGCGGGCGGAGATGGGACGAGGACGCGGGCTTGTTTCGGCCCGCCACAGCCGGTGAGTAGAAAAACAAGAACGGGAACAAAGAGGGCCGCGATGGCAAGGGCAGCGAACCCAGCGGGAGCCCGGACGAGGTGCGGCGTCGAAACCGGGCGGCCGTCCCGTCGATAGCTCACTTGCCCGAGGCCTTGTGCTGATCCATGTAGTCGGCGAGCGCAGCCAGTTTTTCCGCCGCCACACGCAACGCCTTGGTCGAATGCTGGCGCACGGCGGGGACGACCTCGTCGTTCAAGTATTTGACGAATTCCGCCGACTCGTGTTCCAGACGCTCGGCGGCCTCTTCCACCTTGCGGTTGAAGTCGTTCATGGTTGTACCTCAAATACTGGCATGCGAAAAAGGTCACGCGCAGCTTGCAGATGCCAGAGAGCCATCATTATTTCCTGCCGGGAGCGAGGGGTCAACCCCGGCGCATCGGGACCGGCACCCCCAGACCGATTTAGGCTAGAATCACGGGAATGTGGAATCGCGGCATGGCGTTTCTCGTTCTGAGCGCGGTGCTCGGGCTGTCGGGCTGCACCGTCTGGGGAGAGCATCCCGTGAGCCATTGGCGGGATGCGACCGGCGGCGAAGGCCTGGAGCGCAGTTATTGGAAAGACGTAGAAGCCAAGCACTGGGACGAACTGGAGCGGCATCTGGCCGGTAACTACGTTTTCTCGACTCCCGCGGATGGGCGCCTCGATCGCGCCGCGGCCCTCGCTCACCTCGAGCAGTTTCAGTTGGAGGAGTGCTCTCTCGGAGATTTCCAGACCGAATTGAACGGCCAGACCCTGGTCGTGACCTATACCGTCACGCTGCGGGGTCGGGTTGGAGGTCAGGCCCTGCCGGCGGCCCCGGTCCGTATGATGTCGGTCTGGCAGCAGCAGAAACCAGGCTGGATGGCGATTGCCCATGCCGTGATTGGACCGGCCGGGAACTAGCGGGGGGTGGCACGGGCGGTCTGCGGACTTCAGTAGGGACTCCAGGCCGCACTCCGAGCTCGACCCCTGACCCGCGATGACGGCGACCGACGGAGAACCACCAAATCCACGGCATGATAGCGCAGCGCAAACTGACACCGGGGAGTGCTCGCGGACGCGAACGGCTGCGCCGGAGTTTGCTCGCCTGGTACGACACCCATCGGCGGGATTTGCCTTGGCGGCAAGATCGCGACCCCTACAGGGTGTGGCTTTCCGAGATCATGCTGCAGCAGACGCGCGTGGCGGCCGTGCTCGAACACTACCAGGTGTTTCTCGGGCGTTTTCCCACGATCGAGAAGCTGGCTGCGGCGCGGGAAACGTCGGTGCTGGCGGCATGGAGCGGGTTAGGCTATTACCGCCGGGCCAGAATGCTGCATGCGGCAGCCAAGGAAATTGTGAGCCAGCACGCCGGCAAGTTTCCCCCGACCGCCGAGCAGCTGCGCCAGCTGCCCGGCATCGGACGGTATACGGCAGCCGCCATTGCCAGCATCGCCTTCGGCGAGCCGGTTGCAGTCGTCGATGGCAACGTTCGAAGGGTCCTCGAGCGCTTGCTCGACAAGCCTCTGGCCTCGGAGGGTCGGTGGCAGGCGGCGGGAGAATTGCTGGCCGCCCACCGGCCGGGAGATTTCAATCAGGCGATGATGGAACTAGGGGCCACGGTCTGCCTCCCTCGCCAGCCGCTGTGTTTGGCCTGTCCGCTGTTTGGTTCCTGCGCCACCCAGGGCGATGGCGAAAAACGCAGGCCGAAGCCGCGGCAGAAAAAGCGAGAGATTCACTATGCGCTCGACTGCCACCAGGGCTGCGTGTTCCTGATCGAACGGCCGGCCGAGGCATCGCTGATGCCGGGTATGTGGGAGCTGCCGGAGATCTCGAATCAGGATGGCCCTGCGAGCGTTTGGCTCACCCTGCGACATTCGATCACCACGACCGATTACCTGGTCCGGGTCAGACAGGCCCGAGCCTGCCCGGGAACCAAGGGACGATGGGTTCTGAAGCGCCGCGTCTGGACGCTGCCGCTGACCGGACTGGCGCGGAAGATTCTGCGGGCTGCGGGATTTGAGGAATAACCGAGACATTTCTTCCCCGGGAGTGCATCTGGCCGTGTTTCTTCCTTAGAATAGAGGGGAAAGCATGAGGAGGACCTAAATATGGCCGCCCTGTCCGCGGGAATTTCGGCTCCGGAGTTCCACTTGCCGACGATCAAGGGTGAGAAGTTCTCCTTGCGCGAGGCTTTGGCCCGCGGTCCGGTCGTGGCCGCCTTTTTCAAGATCTCATGCCCGGTTTGCCAGTATGCCTTCCCCTTTCTCGAGCGCATCTACCGGGCGCATGGCAACCGCAGCCTGACCTGGGTGGGGGTTTCACAGAACGGCAAGAAAGACACCTTGGCTTTCCTGAAAGAGTACGGCGTCACTTTTCCCGTGCTGCTTGAGGACCCCGACCGTTTTGTCGTCTCGAATGCCTACGGGCTGACCAACGTGCCGACCATTTTCTGGATTGCGCAGGATCAAACGATTGAGCTCGTAAGCGTCGGCTGGTCGCGCCAGGACATCCTGGAGATCAATGGCAGGGCGGCCGCGGCTGCCGGGGATGAACTTGTGCCGGTGTTCCAGCCGGGCGAGCAGGTTGCCGATTTCCGCGCGGGTTGAGGATCGAGAAACTAGCCCGCAGGTTGCGGGACCCACCAGAATTTGGGCCAGCATGCTGGCGGACGCGGTCCGCATCGCCGAATCTTGCTTCTCAGCTGTTCTCTGGTTCCCATACAATGAGCCCTTCCGAATGATTTGATTTCGCTCGAAGGAGCCCCGCCGGATGCCGAAACGTCTGATTCTGTTGGTGGCGATTCTCGCGGTTTTCGCGCGCGCCGCGGCGCCGCCGAAACCGGTGCGGTCGCCGGTCGTCCCGGTGCGGCTTTCCGGCCTTGCCGTCGCCGCCATGCAGAAGATCAATCCGGAACGCATTCGGGCGCACGTGCGATTCTTGTCGCATGACTTGCTCGAAGGCCGCGGCACCGGACAGCGCGGAGGCGACATTGCAGCCGAGTATATTGGCACCCAATTCGCCCTCGATGGCCTGAAGCCGGCGGGCGACAAGGGAACCTACATGCAGAGTGTCCCCCTGGTCGGAGTGACGACACTCGCCGAGACCACGTTCTCTCTCCAGCCGGAGAAGGGTGCTGCGCTCGATCTGAAATTGCTCGATCAATATGTGGGCTACAACGAGACGCAGCAGTCTCGATCACAGGTGGATGCTCCGATCGTGTATGTCGGGTACGGGATCGAGGCGCCGGAATATCACTGGGACGACTACAAAGGCGTCGACGTGCGCGGCAAAGTGCTGCTGATGCTGGTGAACGAGCCCCCCTCCGACGACCCGAAGTTTTTCGCGGGCCGGGCGCTGACCTACTATGGGCGCTGGACCTACAAGTATGAAGAGGCCGCGCGCCAAGGCGCGGTGGGCGTGATTCTGATTCACCAGGCGGACATGGCCAGCTATCCGTGGGATGTGGTGCGGAACTCGAATTCGGGGGAGAAGTCCTATCTCAAGATCGAGAACACGCCCAAGCTGACAGTGGCTTCCTGGGTGCAACTGGAGGTCGCGAAACAACTGGCTTCGCTGGCCGGGCTCGACCTCGACCAGATGATGATGGCCGCCCGTTCCAGCAGTTTTCATCCCTTGGTCCTTCCGGTGAGGTTGAAGGCGCTAATGGTCAGCAAGATTCGTCCTTTTTTGTCGAACAACGTGATTGCCATGCTGCCCGGCTCGGACCCGGTGCTAAAGAACGAGGCGGTGATTTACACCGCGCATTACGATCATTTGGGCATTCGTCCGGATATGCCCGGGGACAACATTTATAACGGCGCAGATGACAACGCGACCGGCTGCGGCATTTTGCTCGAACTGGCGCATGCCTATTCCCTGGCCGCCCAGAGACCGGCGCGATCCATCATCTTTGCGTCGGTGACCGCCGAGGAACAGGGATTGCTCGGCTCAGAATACTTGGGAAAGCATCCCCCCATTCGAGCGGATCGGATCGCGCTGGATCTCAACTATGATGACCTGCCCCCCCTCGGTATCCCCGAAGACATCGAAGTCTCAGGCGCCGAGCGGACGACGTTCTATTCCGCAGTCGAAGCCACGGCCGAGGAGTTCCGGCTGGCCGTTCGTCCCGACTCCCACCCGGAGGCCGGCTACTACTACCGCTCGGATCACTTCAGCCTGGCACGGATGGGCATTCCAGCCTTTTCCGTCAGCGAAGGGGTGAAGTATAAAGGACACGATGCGGCGTGGGGAATGCAGCAGGCCGAAGAGTACACCACCAAGCACTATCACCAGCCAAGCGATGAGTACCATCCCGAGATGGACTTCATGGGCGATGCGGTCATGGCGCGGTTTGGCTTTGCGCTGGGGTGGGAAGCGGCCAGCCTGCCCAGGCTCATCGGCTGGCAGCACGGGGATGAGTTTGAGGCGGCGCGGGCGAGGGGTGTGACGGGCCCAAGGTAGTTTGTCCCGAATCAGCGCCCGAGCGGACCAGACAAACTCAGGCCGATCCTCCCTACGCTCGAGCTTACCCTTCCATGGGCTTGAGGTGCGGGCTGAGAATGAGCCTCGGTTCGGTGGCTCGCTGCACGTCGTCGGCGGTCAAACCGGGGGCCATTTCCTCGAGCACCAAGCCGGCGGGCGTGACCTGAATGACGGCGATTTCGGTGACGATCGTGTTGACCACTTTCACCCCCGTGAGCGGGAGCGTGCATTGCTTCAGAATCTTCGTGTGACCCTCGCGAGTCGTGTGTTCCATGGCCACGATCACACGGCGGGCGCCAGCCACCAAGTCCATGGCTCCGCCCATGCCCTTGACCATTTTCCCCGGGATCATCCAGTTGGCGATGTTGCCTGCCTCATCCACTTCCATCGCGCCCAGCACGCTGAGGTCGATATGACCGCCGCGAATCATGGCGAACGAGTCGGCGCTGGAGAAATAAGAGGTGCCCGCCAGCTCGCTGACGGTTTCTTTGCCGGCGTTGATCAGGTCGGCGTCTTCCCGGCCCTCGATCGGGTAGGGGCCAATGCCGAGCATGCCGTTTTCACTTTGTAGGATCACTTGCATGCCGGCCGGAACGTGATTGGCAATGAGGGTAGGCATGCCGATGCCGAGGTTGACAAAGAAGCCGTCGCGCAGCTCGCCTGCGATGCGCTTGACGATGCGGTCGCGTTTTTCGAGGTCTTTGCCGGGTTTGGCGGGAGTGGACATGTCTGGACACGGTTTGGGGGCTGCGCCCGGCGGGACGCCGCCGCCCCGAGTTACTGGGCCCCCCTGACGGTTCTCCTCTCGATCCGCCGTTCGTATCGCTCGCCTTCGAAGATACGCTTCACATACACGCTCGGGGTATGAATCGAGTCCGGTTCCAAGTCGCCGACTTCGACCAGATGTTCGACTTCCGCAATGGTGACGCGCGCGGCCGTCGCCATCATGGGATTGAAGTTGCGCGCGGTTTTGCGGTAGACCAGGTTGCCCCAGGAGTCGCCCTTCCAGGCCTTCACCAGCGCGAAATCGGCCTGCAGGGCGCGTTCCATGATATACATGCGCCCCTCGAACTCACGGGCTTCTTTGCCTTCGGCCACCACCGTGCCGACGCCTGTCGGCGTAAAGAAGGCAGGGATGCCTGCCCCGCCGGCGCGGATGCGTTCAGAGAAGGTCCCCTGGGGGACCAGCTGCAGGTCCACTGCGCCCTCGAGCACCATTTTTTCGAGCAGCTTGTTTTCGCCGACGTAGGTTCCGATGTGACGGCGGATCTGTCCGGCGGCGAGCAGCAAACCCATGCCCATGCCGTCGACGCCAACATTGTTGCTGATGGTGGTGAGGTTTTTAACCCCTTTGCGAACCAGTGCGCGAATCAAATTCTCCGGGATGCCGCACAGGCCAAATCCGCCGACCATCAGGGTGGCGCCGTCAAAGATATCTTGCACGGCTTCGTCCGCATTGGCGACGACTCGATTCATCGGGAAACGATTCTAAATCAAATCGTCGAGCGACGATTCCTGATTGTGGGCCCAGCTGGGGATTCGGTCAGAAGCCGGTTTTCTTCTCTTACCTCTTCTTCTCTTACCTCTTCTTCTTTATGTCTTCTTTATCTTCTTTACCGCAGGACTCTTCCGCAGCTGGTGCGCCCGCTCAAACTCCATCGCCAGTTCGCGGGTGCCGAGATTTTCGCGGACGTGAGCCAGACGCTGTTCGAGTTTCAGCATGGCCTGAGCGATGTTCGCCCGGTTGGTGAGAGCGACGTCGCGCCACATGGAGTAGGGACTGGCCGAGATCCGGGTCATCTCGCGCAAAGCGCGGCCGCCGGCTTCGAGCAGGGGCGCGTCCTCGCCATATTCCTCGACCAGGGCGGCGGCCAGGGTGGTGGAGATCATTTGCGGCAGATGGCTGATCCAGGCGCAGAGCTGGTCGTGCTCGGCGGCGTCCATGCCGGCAACCCGTGCGCCGATCGCTTCCACCCACTCGAGAAACTCTCCGCTCAGGCCGCTGTAGATGTTCTGGCCCGGGGCGGGAGTGAAAAGCCAGGCCGCGCCCTGGAACAGATCGGCATCCGCGAATTCCATGCCGGACTGTTCCTTGCCCGCCATGGGATGTCCGGCGAGGAAGCGGCGGCCGGTCGTCTTGCCGAATACGGCGGTCGCGCGCCCCAGAACTTCCGCTTTGGTGCTGCCCGTATCGGTGAGGAGCGTCTTCGGAGCGAGCCCGGGGCCCAGGCGCGCGATCAAATCGAGAATGGCGCCGACCGGGGCGGCCAGCACGATCACCTGACTGCCGCGAATGGCGTCGCCGGGATCGGTGTAACCTTGGTCGATCGCTCCCCGCTCGCGTGCCCGTTCGAGAACCGGGGCGCGATCGCAGCCCACGATACGGCCGAGGAAGCGGTGCTTCTTCAGCGCAAGACCGAGGGAGCCTCCGATGAGGCCGGTGCCGATGACGGTGATTTGCCGGATGGCCATGGGGATGAGGTGTCACCCGACCACTCTGAGGGTGATCCCGTGAACCTGAATTGTAAACTGAGTCCATTTTCCGAGCGGCGCGGCCCATGCCGGCTCGCGCCCGGCGTGCCCCGGTCTTAGCTGAGCCCTTCCGCCTTCAGGCGAAGCTCCAGGTCATCGGGATGGATGGCGCATAGCAGAGCGTCTTCGCGTTCGATGTGGCCCTGACGCACCAGCTGAACGAGCGATTCCTCCTGGCTGAACGAGCCCTTGCTCTTGGTCATGGTGATTTCCTGATGAAGGTGCTGCAATGCGTTGCGGCGAATGTGCTGCCGGGCGCCATAGCCCACCACCAGCAACTCGGCGACCGGCACGCGTCCTCCGCGCTCGCTCGGAAGCAGAGTCTGGGTGAGCACGGCGGCAAGCCCCATCGCCAGTTCCTGGCGGATGGTATTTTGCCGTTCGCCGGGGAAAGAGTCGGAGATGCGGGAAATGGTCGAAGCCACGTCGGTGGTGTGCAAGGTCGAAAAAACCAGATGCCCGGTTTCGGCGGCCGACACCGCAATGCGCATGGTTTCCGGATCGCGCATTTCCCCCACCACGATCGTGTCCGGCGCCTGACGCAGCGCGGCCCGCAGAGCGGTCGGAAAGTCCGGGGCATCGCTGCCGATTTCCACCTGCTCGACCAAGCTGCGCAGATGCGCGTGTTCGTATTCGATCGGATCTTCGATGGTGACAATATGACGGGGTTCGCGCTGATTGATCGCATCGATCAGTGCCGCGAGCGTCGTGGTCTTCCCCGATCCCGCCGGACCTCCGATCAGCACCAGTCCTCGGGCCAAGTGGGAAAGCGATTCGACGCCCGCCGGAAGGTGAAGCTCGGGAAGGGAGGGCACTCGGGACGGCAGGGCGCGGATGGCGGCGGCCGCACGGCCGCGCTCGTGATGGAGGTTGATACGGAACCGGCCGAGGCCGGCCAACGAGTATGCGGCATCGCCGATGTGGGTCTCCCGATATTGCTCGAGCGCGCGGGGCGTGAGCGCGGGCAGGACGGCGGCCTCGATCTCCGGGCCCCCGAGGGTCTGGGTCTCGATGCTTTGTACGGCGCCTTCCAAGCGCATGCAGGGCGGGGCGCCGGGGACCAGCAGCAGGTCGCTTCCCGCCCGAGCGACCAGAGTGGTGAGCCAGAGGTCCAGACGATGGGTGCGGCCGGAATCGGCCTCGCGAGAATCGCCGGACTGGGCAGCGGGTCGGGCGACGTGGGTGGGTTCATCCATGAACGGCCTGGTTCTTCTCCCCGGTCCCGGGCGGGTGTTTCCCGGGATGGCCGGCGGCTATGCCATCTTGCGCCCGACGGCGGGCGCGATCATGCGCAGCTCATTCATCAACTGGGAAAACTGCTCGGGATAAAGCGACTGCGCGCCGTCCGAGAAAGCCTTGTCAGGATTGTGGTGCACTTCGATCAACAGGGCGTCGGCCCCCGCTGCGAGCGAGGCCCGGGCCATGGGCGGGACCTTATCCCGCAGCCCCGTTCCATGCGATGGATCGGAAGTCATGGGCAGGTGCGAAAGCTTCTTGATGATCGGAATCGCCGAAATATCGAGGGTGTTGCGCGTATAGGTTTCGAAGGTGCGGATCCCGCGTTCGCACAGGATCACCCGGTAGTTTCCGCCCGCCATAATGTATTCGGCTGAGAGCAGGAGCTCTTCGAGTGTGGCGGCAATGCCGCGCTTCAGCAGGACGGGCTTTTCCACCTTGCCCAGTTCGCGCAGCAGGTTGAAGTTCTGCATGTTGCGCGCGCCCACCTGGAAGATGTCAACGTAGGGCAGCATGACGCTGATCTGCGAGATCTCCATCACTTCACTGATCACCAGCATGGCGAATCGGTCCCCGGCTTCGCGCAGCAGCTTGAGCCCCTCCACCCCCATGCCCTGGAATGAGTAAGGAGAACTCCGGGGTTTGTAGGCGCCGCCGCGCAGCACGCGCGCGCCGGCTTTCGAAATCAGTTCCGCCACGGTAAAGAGCTGCTCCCGCGATTCCACCGAGCATGGTCCGGCCATGACCACGACCTGGTCACCGCCAATGCGCAGTCCGTTGGCGAATTCGATGATGGTGCCTTCGGGGCGGAAGGCGCGTCCCGCCAACTTGTAAGGCGCGCTGATACGGTGAACGTGCTCGACGCCGGCCAGCACTTCGAGGTTGCGGGTGTCAAAATCGGTGCGCGCTCCTACGGCAGCGAGAATCGTCTGGCGCTCGCCGGTGGTGCGGTGCACGGAAAACCCCATGCGGATCAGGTGTTCGACCACGTCCTGGATCTGCTCATCGGTTGCGAGTTCTTGCATGGCCACAATCATAGGGATGCTCGTCGGTCTTCAGTCGCCAAACGTCAAAACGTCGGTCGGCCGATGACCGAGGACCGAAGGCTCGCGCCGGCTAGTCATTGACCTCCGATTCGAGTTCGGTGTCGCCGGAGCCGTCGGAGGGACCTTGAGGGGCGATTTCTTCCTTCTGAATCTGCCGCATCACATCCATGATGCGCTCATAGACCCGCAGCAACTCACGATCGGAAAGCGGGCCGCGATTTTCCCGGCGCACATTCTCAAACACCCGGCGCTCGCGGTCAGGCTCGTAAATGGGCATGCCCGCAGGCTTCTTCAATTTGCCGATCTCGTGGGCGGCATGCGCCCGCTGACTCAATAAATCCACCAACCGGCGGTCGAGTTCGTCAATTTTCGTGCGCCAATCTGCGATGTCCATAGCATCAGCGGTCAGTCGGTCGGGTCTTCGGTCGTCCGGGGGTCGTCCGGGCGGCGCGCAGTCGTCTGCCCCGGCTCCGAATGGATTCTCGGATCCTCCGGAGATACTCCGCCTGCGGCCGACGACTGGGGGCTAAGGACGGGCGACCGGCGAATGACGCCTGACGACCAAAAGCTGTTCTATGAATTGTGCCACAGACTCCGGTTCTTTGCCTGGGTTGCGCTCGATGGTCTCGACGATCGCGCTGCCGACCACCGCCGCGTCCGCGAACTTGCCGACGGCAGCGCATTGCTCGGCAGTCGAGATGCCGAAGCCTACGGCGATGGGCAAGGGCGAATGGCGGCGCAGGCGGCGGACCAGTTTCTCGGCGTCCGTGGTCAACTGCGGGCGCGCTCCGGTCACGCCGGTGCGGGAGACGGCATAGACAAATCCGCTCGAAGCGTCAACGATGCGCTGCAGCCGCCGCTCCGAACTGGTGGGGGCGGCCAGAAATACCGTGGCCAAGTTCCGTTGCCGCATCTCGTGCAAATAGGGTCCCGCTTCCTCGACCGGCAAATCGGTGATCAAGGCGCCGTCCATGCCGGCGTCTCGAACTCCCGCGGCGAAGGCTTCAAGCCCCAGGCGCAGCACCGGGTTGAAGTAGGTGAATGCGATGAGACCGACCGAGGAGTGGCGGCGAATCTCCTGGGCGAGGGCGAGCACCTGCTCGAGGGTGGTGCCCTGGCGCAGGGCCCGTTCGCTGGCGCGCTGAATCACCGGGCCGTCGGCGAGCGGATCGCTAAACGGCACGCCGAGTTCGATGACCGATGCCCCTGCGTCGATCGCAGCCAGCACGATGTCGCGGGTGGTGGCGAGATTCGGGTCGCCGCAGGTGAGGTAGGCGACCAGGGAGGGTTTTCGCTCAAAAGAAAGCGGCATCAGAATGGTTTGCTGCTGAGTCGTGATGGAGGAGGGAACGGTATGCGGCGGAAGGAGCCATCCCTCGCCATCCTGCATCAGCCATACTCAATCCAGTTTCAGGTTCTCCCGCAAAATCCCTATGTCCTTGTCGCCGCGGCCGGAAATGTTCACGATCACCACTTCGGACTTCTTCATGCCGGGGGAGCGTTTGACCGCTTCGGCCACGGCGTGGGCGGATTCGAGGGCTGGAATAATGCCTTCGGTGCGCGCCAGCAGTGTACAGGCCGCCAGGGCTTCGGAATCGGAGGCCGCGACATACTCCGAGCGGCCGGAGTCCTTCAGCCAGGCATGCTCGGGACCGATCGAAGGATAGTCGAGTCCGGCGGAAATCGAGTGCGTGCTCGCGATTTGTCCGGCGGGGTCCTGCAATACATAGGAATAGGTTCCCTGCAGGACGCCGGGCAGGCCGCCGCGGAAGCGGGCGGCGTGCTCCCCGAGCTGGTCCCCGCGCCCTCCCGCCTCGACGCCGATCAATCGCACCTTCTCATCCTTCAGGAATCGGTGGAAGATCCCGATCGAATTGGAGCCGCCGCCGACGCAGGCGATGATGGCGGCCGGCAGCTTGCCTTCCGCGCGGAGAACCTGGGCCCGGGCTTCGCGGCCGATTACTTTGTGAAAGTCGCGCACCATGGTGGGATAGGGATGCGGGCCGAGTACGCTGCCCAGCAAGTAATGGGTGGTGCGCACGTTTGTGACCCAGTCGCGCATGGCCTCGTTGATGGCGTCTTTCAGAGTGCGCGAACCCGAGTCCACGCCGCGTACTTCGGCTCCCAGGAGCCGCATGCGGAAGACATTCAGTTCCTGCCGCCGCATGTCCTCGGTGCCCATGTACACCACGCATTCGAATCCGAATAGGGCCGAGACCGTAGCCGTGGCGACGCCGTGCTGGCCGGCGCCGGTTTCGGCGATGATGCGGTGTTTGCCCATGCGCTCAACGAGCAGCGCCTGTCCCAGGCAGTTGTTGATCTTGTGCGCGCCGGTGTGGAGCAGATCTTCCCGCTTGAGATAGATCCTTGCTCCTCCCAGGGTGCGGGTGAGGCGCTCGGCGAAGAATAGAGGTGTGGGGCGGCCAGCGTAGCTCGCAAGAAGTTGATCGAGGCGGCGATGGAAACTGCGATCGCGTTTTGCTTTCTCATACGCGCGCTCCAGTTCCTCGAGAGCGGACATGAGAATCTCCGGGGCGTAGCGGCCCCCGTAGATGCCGAAACGGCCGGAGGAAACCTTTGCGGCCCCGATCCCGGTGACCCCGAGGGGGCTCCGGGCGCCGCCCGATACGCCGTCGCGCGACCGGGCATTTCCATTCCTCGCTCGAAGTTTTGCGCTTGCCATGGCTTACGCGTTCTTATCAGCCTGCCGAACTGCCGAAATAAACCTGCGGACTTTTGCGGAATCTTTCTTGCCGGGCTCCCTCTCGACGCCCGAGGAAACATCCACGCCCCAGGGCTTCAGTATACCGAGCGCTTCGCTCACATTGGTGGGCGTGAGGCCGCCGGCGACCACGACATTCACGGTTGGCTTGATTTGCTCCACCATGGGGATGGCTTTCCGCCAATCGAAGACCTTTCCGGTCCCGCCTGGTTGTTCGAAGCTCCCGGAGTCGAGAACGATCGCTCGGCAGGAATTCGACCCGCGGGCCGCCAGGGGAACAGCCGGCGGATTCCCGGACCCATGCTCGAGGCCCGCGAGCCAGCTCGCCGCATGCTCCACCAACCATCCGGCGGGCATCGACAGATAGGTCTGCACCCCGGGCGGAATCCGGCGTGCCTGCGCCGAAGTCCAGTCGACGCCCGCGGCAAGATGGAACTGCAATCCGGTGAGGCCGCTTCGGCCCATCCAATCGAAGAGATTTTCCGCAGAGGATCCGACAAACACTCCGAGCTTTTCGACCTCGGGGGGCAAATGCCGGGTGATTTCCCGTACGCTTTCTAAGGTCACGTTTCGGGCGCTCTTCGGGTAGAACACGAATCCAAGCGCGTCGGCTCCGGCTTCGACCGCCATCTTCGCGTCTTCGAGGTTGGTGATGCCACAAATCTTGACCCAGGTCATAGGCCCAGTTCTCGGTCGCGCGCTGCCCGGAGACCGGGCTTCAGTTTCTGCCGCTTCCGACCGAATGCTCGCGCTCGGTCTCGGCCAGCAACCGACGCAACGTTTCTCCTGGGGATGGCGTTTTCATCAGCGACTCGCCAATCAGAAACGCCTGGTAACCGGCGGCGCGCAGGCGAATGAGGTCGGCTGCGCTCTGAATGCCGCTTTCGGCCGTGCCCAACACCTCTTTCGGCATCAACTCGGCCAGCCGGAAGGCCGTCCCCAAATCCAGTTGGAAGGTTCTGAGATTGCGGCTATTTACCCCAATTAAATCGCAACCCGCATCGAGCGCGCGTTGCAATTCCTTCTCATCGTGAGCCTCGCACAGAACGTCGAGCCCATGCTGGCGGGCGGCGCCGGCCAGGCTGGTTAATTCTGGCTCGGACAAGGCCGCCACAATCAGCAGGATGGCATCGGCCCCGTGGGCGCGAGCTTCGAGCAGCTGGAAAGGATCGAGAATAAAGTCTTTGCGCAGGCACGGCAGCCGGGTGGCGGCCGAAGCCAGTCGCAGGTTCTCGAGCGAACCCTGGAAGAATTCTTCGTCGGTCAGCACCGACAAGGCCGCCGCGCCGGCGGATTCGAGCTCCCGGGCAAGACCCGGAACATCGAAGTCGGGGCGAATCACCCCGCGCGAGGGAGAAGCCTTCTTGAGCTCCGCGATGATGGCCACGCCGGTCCGGCTGCGCGCTGCCAGCGAACGTCGAAAGCCGCGCGGGGTATGCGCTTGCGCTTGTCTTTCCAGTTCCCGCAGAGCACACCTGCGCTTGCTTTCAGCCACGCGGCGGCGTGCGGCAATCACAATCTGATCGAGGCTGGCGGGCACGGCGAGTATTGATTATACGGGAGCCCATCCGAGAGGCCTGCGCCTGCCTCCGGATCGCCGCTTGCTTCGGTTGGAGGGCCGTCCCGGAGGGTTATCCCGGACGGAGTAGTTCTTGCGCCGCCGGGCTTTCCCCCCGGTTTCACTGCGCCCTGCGGAAGACGTGGCGATTGACATCGGGCCAAAACTCGGTGAAGGCATTCTTTCCCATCAGGCCCAGGAACCCTAAGCCCGTGCGCACGGCGGCGGCCCGATTATTGGCCTCGCTGTCCGCACGCCAAGTATTGGAGAGAAAGTTGTTTCCGGGCATGGCTAGGTAGCGGGCGTACGCGGGCGAGACCTGGCCGCTGCGATTGTGGGCCAGGAAGCTCATCCCCACCACATTCCTGATTCGTCCCGCGAAGTTCTGGCGGTAGGCCCGGAAATAACGTGGATCTTCCCCCCAAATGATGCCCAGCCCCGCTTCCATGGCATTGCCGGTCGAGACTCCGGTCAGTCGCATCCCGTAGCGGTCAGCAAAGCCTACCCAGTGTCCACCGTATTCCCGGGGGGCGTCCCGGGCGGTTCCGATGCCCGCGCTGAACAGCCCGACGGCAAGAGTTTCCGGGCCGACGGTGCTTTGTGCGAACCATTGGAGACGCTGTCGGGGGGTGATGGCATGGTAGGGTTTGATCGAGGCCGAAGGGGCATTCGGCGGCGCTGCCGGTTGCGTGGGCTCGATTTGGATGCTCTGCGCCGAAGCCTGCACACCGAGGGCGAGCAGAGCGAGCACTGCGATGACGCGAAGGCGGTTCACAAGCTATGGATTGCCGGCGCATCCGAGAGGTTGCCGGCGAGAAAGCCGATTCTCAGGTGGTGGTGCCATCGAAGGGACTCGAACCCCCACACCCTTGCGGGTACATGGACCTGAACCATGCGCGTCTGCCAATTCCGCCACGATGGCAAAAAATAAGTGCGGCAGACTTTACGGTCCGCCTAGCAGGAAAGAACTGCAAATCTATTCTACAGAGCGAAGACAAGGTGTCAAACCGTGCATACGGCGCCCCGCTCGATCGCAACCAAGTATCCAGATCGCCCACAGAACGCCGGCTACCCGGGTCGGTGGCTTAGCCTTCGAGCTTGGCGTTCATCGTGATCTTGGCGTTCAGCACCTTCGAGACCGGGCACCCGGTTTTGGCATCGTTCGCCGCTTTCTCAAAGGCGGCCGCGTCGGCGCCCGGCACGCGTCCCACCACATCAAGATGAACCGTCGTAATCGCCCAACCCGAATCTAACTTCTCGAGAGTAAGCGTGGCGCTCGTTGAAATGCTGGCGGGAGTCAGGTTTGCTCCGCCCAGCTGCGCCGAGAGCGCCATGGAGAAGCAGGCGGCGTGGGCTGCGGCGATCAATTCCTCGGGATTGGTGCCCGGGACATTCTCAAACCGCGTGACAAATGAATAGGGGGTGTTCGACAGTACCCCGCTGTCTGCCGACACTGCGCCCTTGCCGTCCTTCAATCCGCCCTTCCAAACTGCACTGGCCTTACGCTGCATTCGGATCTCCTTCGTCATGGAAACGGAATAGTGTGCCCCGACATTGTAGACGGAGGGGATGTTGTGTGTCAGGTCAGGGAGGCTCGAAGCTTGAGGGTGCGATGAGAGCGCGCCAGCGCCGGCCAGGCGGCGAGCCGCCCAGGGGCACCCCGAAGGTCTTAACAGGTCATATGGGGTTCGCTAGTTTCCGAACGGCATATTGCTGTTCCAGCACTCAGCCACGATGAGCCAGGCACCCAGCCGCCGCCACGCGCGGACGTATTTCCCCCGCTGCGCCACGGCCGTGCCGTTGGCCTGCGAAACCGCCAGGCTGTAACGGCCGGTTTCAATGGCCATGTCTCCGGAGTGCATGATGCGAATCGTCTCAAAACGCAAATCCTGATACCCCATCTCGCCAAATTCCCGCATCATGCGCTCTACCGCTTTCGAGCCCTGGGATGGCTCCCGATTGGGGGGCATGTACTGACCATCGGAGGCGAACAAAGCGGCTGCCTGATCGTAGTTTCCGGTATTGAAGGACGTGGATAAGTCCTGGCTCAATCCACGGATGGTGGACTCTACATCCGTGAACGGGTCAGAGCTAGCCGCAGCATTGGCGTAAGGCCGATACATGAACCTACCTCCTTGGGGGGAAGGGGCCTATCGTGGTGCGCCACTTACCTGCCCGAGCGGCGAGGGCGCTCAACTAAGCTAAGTCAAATTCTAACGCAAAAGCCTGTGCACACCGTGGAATTTTTTCCGGTGGAAAACCAGCCCGACCAATTTCGGTCCGAACCGCCAGAAAGTCCACATCCGAACGGCCCATCCCGCGAGAACACATGAGCCCCTGGGTACTTCGGATGCTACTGGGGGGTGTGGGGTTGGTGGGTGTAGATTCAGAAGGGGAGGACTATCACGATGGCACCCTATTCTCGACAGAGGCGATGGGCCTACATTCTGATTTTTGCGACGATCTGGGTCCTCACCCCGACCTCGTACGCGCGGAACGAGGTTTTGGGGGAGATTCAACTCGAAGGTGCCGGCAAGGTCGCGAAAGACTCCGGCGTGTGGGTTGATGGACAGTACCTTGGCTATCTGAAGGAACTGAAAGGGACTAAGAAGATTTTGCTCTTACCCGGCGAACATCAGATCGAGGTGCGCCAAGCCGGCTACCAGAATTTCTCCGAACAGGTGACCGTGGCGCCCGGCGCCAAACAGGTCGTGCGCGTGACCATGGCGAAGGACTTGCAGGTGGCCTACCCCACCGTGACGGCCGAGATTAAGTTGGCAGTCGAGCCGGTGCGTGCCGCCGTGTTTGTCGATGGCCTTCTGCTCGGCCACGTGGCCGAGTTCGAGGGAGCGGGAAGAGGTCTTCTGGTTGCGCCGGGGCGGCGGAAGATTACCATCAGCCTACCGGGATACCAGACTTCTGAAACCGTGGTCGATCTCGTCCCTCATCAGGTATTCAAGCTGACCACCAATCTGGTGTGGAACGGTCTGGCGGCGAACTCCACTCAGCAGTGAGGCCGCCGCTAGGTTGCCGAACGATCGCGCGGTCTCGAGGCTTTTGCCCTGGGCTGGCGGATTTAGCTGGTAAGCCGCGATTGCGTTTGGTGCGGGATCTTGAGCGGCCGGCGCCAGTCGCGAGTCGAAGCATGGCCCGCTTGGTCGCTGAATACACCGCCAAGATCATGACAGCCATCTCTCCGAAAAGAAAATCTGCATGAATTTTGGTGTCTCCTTCGGCCGAGATCTGCTCGACCGTGCCCAGAAATACGCGACTGTTATCTACGGCATCTGGAAGGTTCCAACCGTAGTGAGATTCCCGAAGGAGTTACCCAAGTAAACAGTATATGTTCCTGATGCGACCAGCCAGGCGTGCGCGTTGACATCCCAATAGGAAAGAGGATGCGACGAGTCACCGGCGGCAACCTGGATCGTCACGCTCTGTTGTTGGCCGGGAATCAAAGACACCTTTTGCCATCCGACCAAACGTTTGGCCTCGCCAGTGTTTGCGGGCAATCCCAGGTAAAGCTGAGCGACCTCGGCACCCGCGCTGGTGCCGGTGTTCTTCAGGTCGAAACTCGCCTGAAAACTGGGATTATTCCCCGACGGAACCGCGGTGAGTTGCGCATTCGAAATCGAAAAAGTTGTGTACGAGAGCCCGTAACCGAAGGGGAAGAGCGGCGTGAGACCTTTGGCGTCATACCACTTGTAGCCCACGTTGAACCCGTCGATGGTGTAATCGACAGGGAATGGTGAAGTCGAGTCAGGCGGCTGCGCAGCGACGACCGGACGGGGCAGGTCATTGACGCTCGCGGGGAATGTCATGGGGAGTTTGCCCGACGGATTGACATCTCCGAACAGGATGTTCGCGATGGCTTCGCCGCCGCACTGTCCTGGGTACCAGGCTTCCAGTACCGCACTCGTGTCGGCGAGCCACGGCATCACCGCGGGACCGCCATTTTCGAGGACGACAATCGTGTGAGGATTGGCGACGGCGACGGCCCTCACTAAAGCATCCTGATCGATAGGAATGGAATGGATCACATCAGTGAAATTCAGGCTGGGCAAGTCCATATCTTCGGATTCCCACTGGCTGACGAAGACGATGGCCACGTTCGAGGAAGCGGCCAGTGCGGCGGCCGAGGTAGCATCCGTTCCATCGTTGAATTGCACGTTGACGCTGGGCGCCCTGACCTGGATCGCATTGAGAGGGGAGGAGGGATCCCAAACCACTGGCGCCCAGCAGGGCGGGCAAGGATTACCTTCGGTCAGAGCCGGTCCCCCGACAGGAGTCACCTGGGCCGAACCGCCCCCCGAGAGCACGGCGACATCAGCATGTGACCCGATCACTGCAATAGAGGCGAGCTTCGTGCCATTGAGGGGCAGCACCCCCGTGTTTTTCAGCAGGACCGCGCCCTGTTCCTCAATCTCTTGCGCAACCGCGGCATCGGCAACCGCGTCGAGGGGCTGACGGGCGGCCGGATGGTCAAAGAGGCCATTAGCGAACATGGCACGCAGGATTCGATGCACCATGTTGTCAAGGCGCGCCATGGGGACTTGGCCGTTCTGCACTGCCTGCTTGAGACTCGATGCAAAATAGGTGTCGTCAGGCTGCTCCTGATCAAGTCCATTCTGCGCCGCCTTCGCCGTGCTGTGCGTGGCATGCCAGTCGGACATGACAAAACCCGCGAACCCCCAGTCTCCTTTGAGAACAGCATTGAGAAGATAGGAGTTCTCGCAGGCATAGGTGTCGTTCACCAAATTGTAGGAGCACATTACGGACTGAACATTCGAATCCTTGATGCCGATCTCGAAAGCGAGCAGGTCACTCTCGCGCGCGGAACGATCGTCGATCATGGCATCGGCACTATAGCGGTCCGTTTCCTGGTCATTGAGGGCGAAGTGCTTGATACCAGCCATCACGTACTGATCCTGGATTGCCCTGAGGTGCGCCGCTGTGATTTGGCCGGCCAGAATCGGGTCCTCACCCTTGGTCTCGAAGGTGCGACCGTCGCGGGGCTCCCGGCCGATCAGATTGACGTTGCCTCCGAGGTTCACGTTAATGCCGTAAGCGCGTAATTCGGCGCCGATGACCTGGCCATATTTGTAGGCCTCGTTCAGATCCCAGCTGGCAGCGCTGGCGATCGAAGAAGGAAGGGCGATCGCTGGTCCGACGTTATTGCCGACACCGACGCTGCCGTCGGCGAAGTAGAGATCGGGAATGTCAAGCCGAGAAATACCTGCGATCCAGCCATTGCCACCGCGCGGAACGGTCGGTTCCTGCTGGTTCTGCGCCTCGCCTCCGTGGACCAATTGAATCTTCTCGTCGAGGGTCATCTGCCCGACAAGATAGTCAGCCTTTTGGTCCGCAGTTGCAGTCAACTCGCCCATCTTGGGCATTCCGTCGCCGAGCTGGAGGTTTCGGCGGGAGGAGGGGAGGGGTGAGCGGCAGGGGTCGCTGGTGCCGCCGCAGGACGCCACCGTCATTAGCAGGGTCAGGCCAAAAGCTGTGAACAGGTTTTGCGAACGTCTCATTGCGTGTCCCCGGTTGGAACGCGAAACAGCGTGCCGTTCCGCATGCTCCCCCTCCCATCACAATGGCGAGCGTTATGCGAACCGAACCGATTCTACTTAAATTCCGGCAACCAGGGATCCGCGAAATATCAGCCGGGTCGTCAACCCTCCCGACGCATTTCCCGATAGAATGGGCACCACGTATTCGGCGACGTGCGGAGCACAGTGACCGAGATCGGTGCTTGACGAACGTCCAGCCCGATGTAGTTTTCACTGTTCATGAGGGTGGCCAGGCGATCATGCCGGACGCCGGTTAGTTCTGTCGGCGCGAAAAAAATCACACAAGGAATGGGATTTCGGAAAGCTAACAAAGTTCGGTTCGCACGCGGGAAAGCCCGGAACAGGCGATGGTGTGAAGTAGAACATCGAGCTATTGAGTGGGTATCCCGCTCCTCGGAGAGACGCCTGATTTTAATAGTTGACTTCCGGATACTGCGCAGACTCGGACCACTCTTCGGCTAGGATCGCGTAAAGACAGCTGCTTTTCCATTCTCCGTGAATCTTGAGGTTCTTGACCAAAAACCCTTCCTTACGCATACCTGCTCTTTCCAGCACGCGTGCAGAGGCTGGGTTCTCCGGAAGACACGTCGCCCAGATTCGGTGCAGGCTCATCTCTGAGAATCCAAGCTCTAGCAGTCTTCTCACGGCCTTTGTGGCGATTCCCTTTCCCCACAATTCGGGATTAATCAGATACCAAATTTCACCATCACTGTTGCCTCTGAGGTTGACTATGCCGCATAGGCCGACTAACTCGCCGCCGGGCCCGCTAACTATCGCGCGCACGACAGAACGCCATGGGGCTGATGGCGATTCATTTATCGACTCTGTTAGAAACTTCTCGCTCTCCTCCCGAGAGCAAACCGCAAACAGCATATACTGGACAACCTCCATATTCGAGATCAAGCCGTGAACCGCGTCGAGGTCGTCAATCCGCAACCTGCGTAGAGCGATCATGAGTTTCTGGCTGGCAGTATAGCTCTGAACGCGGATGAGACACTCTTGACACGCTCGAACGCCTTTGACTCCTGAAACCGCACGTGCCGGTTCTTGGAGAGTGATCAGTTGGCGAAAATCTTAGTACCCTATCGACAGGTGCGCTAGCGGGGATCATTCGCGTGGATCCAAGTGGTTCACGCCGGCGCACTTGCGATAGGGTGATTTGGACGACGTCTCGCTCCATCGGAACTCCGACGCCCCAATTGAGGCCACGGCGGCCAACTTCACCGTCTTCGACCACGAAGCCGTGTTGTTTAAACAGGTTCACCTGGTCCAGGGTTCCTGCCGTCAAGGTCAACTGCTCACACCCAAGCTCTTCGGCTTTACTGCATGTTAGCTAGGAGGGGAGACAAAAGGCCGAGGCCTTTATGAGTTTGAAGAGCGAATTTAGGCTCTCCATCCGGGATTGGCCTTGCTGGGTCCATAAAGGTGACGTCGGCTAGGAGAAGATCGTTCCGATATACCCATGCAACGAGCAATTCAACGGCAAGCGAAGACTTGCGTTTCGATCGCGAGGTCCAGCCTTTTACGTAGTAAATGTCCCGGATGATTTCGGCGCCCAAAGACTCTGAGAGTGCTTTGTAAAACTTGGGATTTCTTGTATCGAAATACTCTGAAAACTGTCTCGGATTTACAGGATGCCATTTCTTTTGGACGATCCTATTCCAAACGCTGGCAGCGACGTGATGGAGTACTCCCGGGTTCTTATCGGCAATAGCTTTCAGAGCTGTCTTGCCGTATTCTTCCAGCGTCAAGGCGGACCCGAATCGTTTGACCAATTCCTGCCTCGGCAGGATGCTCCTGAGTCCGGCGTTCTTTTTTGATTGTTCGGCCATGTGTCTAGAACGTTCAATCGGGAAAAATTACACCAGGGAGCTTGTGAGATGCTGGCTCAAAGTGGTTCCTGGACCGGTTCTGAGCGATAACGCCCGGTTACATCAACTATTAAATCTCCATCGCCCGGCCAGCCCGCCAGAAACTTGTTCGCTGAGGATCGCGAGCTGTTCTCACGGCGTAACCACATAGCGGGCGTTCATACCTGCCGTATTGTGGAAAGAGACATGGCAGTGAACAAGCCAGATACCCGGATCGTCTGGCACCATGTCAGCCGTAATCATCTGCATCGGGGCCATTGAAGTTACATCCGTTCGCATTTGGCTGATGGTTACCGTATTTCCGTGCCAGTGGGGGGTGTGGAAGTCAAAATCGTTCATTCCGGAGAACAGATACCAACGGACATGTTCGCCTTTGCGCATGGTAAGCGCCCGTAGTGGCATGCTGCCGTGTGAAAACCCGTTAATCGAAAACGTCACGAAGTACGGATATGTGACCGTCGCGCTCGCACTTGTCGGCGGCGACGGGATCGCCTGATCCTTCTCG
Organism: uncultured Acidobacteriaceae bacterium; assembly: GCA_963770245.1. Lineage (GTDB taxonomy): Bacteria > Acidobacteriota > Terriglobia > Terriglobales > Acidobacteriaceae > PALSA-270. The sequence goes on from CAVYOX010000007.1 coordinate 154,030, forward strand.
ATAGTTGGCATGTTGCGGTCGACGTACCAGCTATCCTCTTCGTGAATTTGCGAGAACCAAAGAATAAACTCGCGGTCGATACCCTTCGGCGAACCATCCGGCTTCGATTGCCCGCGCCCCGTGATGATTATGGGACCGACCAGTCCGCTGTTGCCATCTCGGTATTCGTCCGTATGTGAGTGGTACATCCACATCACTGAATTGACGTCTCCGGGTCCTGGACCGGCGCGCTCCGGCACTTGCCACGTGTACTGGTGTGTGCCCCCCGGGGGCACGGCATCGTCAGCTTTATCGTTGCCCGAGGTGCCGTCATCGTACGGCGCGCCCTCAGAGTCCTTGTTGTAGAAGACACCATGCGGATGCATGGAATAGGGCTTGCTGCCATTGTTGCGGAAGATGACTCGAATCGTGTCTCCGACTTCAGCGCGGATCAATGGACCCATGAAGCCCAGATGCTCCCACTCTGCGGGCCTGGGTTTCAGAGTGCTGAAGGTACTGTCCGTGTACTCGCGGTACAGGGCTTTGACGTAAGATGTGGACACTGCCTTTTCAACGGGCGTTGCGCCTGGGTTTGTACCGCCTGCGAAGAGACCGACTGCCCTGAATGGCTTGCCAGTGATGCCGTCCGTTTTGCCGGGGACGTAATCCCACGTCACCTCATCGGCGGCGATGTAATAAGTGCGGGTCTGCCCCGGCGAGCGGGTGGGCTCGGTACTTGTCATCGTCATGCCGCTGCTTTGAGCCGCGACACCCTCACAAATTAGAACTGGGCAGATAAAGAACACAAACAGGAAGAACGCGTCACGCATCGTCATCGTTTACCTCCAAGTCGATCGACTGTGCTTGGCAGCGAATAAGCAGCGGCATTATACATACCCCAGGAGGGGCTACTCGCGATTTAACTCACTGGCGGGGTTCTGCGCGCTATCTCCTGAGTTCAACAGCTACTTCCGGTTCGCCCGTCATCCGATCTGGACACCGGCAATGGCCAGTCAGGGGACCAATATAAAGCTTGGCAATGGCCCGCTGGAATTTCTAAACTATCGACTCAGGAACGCACGTGCGAATGAGGAATGAGAGGAAACGGTGAATTCGGTTAACTGTTACGAGGATGCAAACCGTGCCAACGCCTATGCCACTCTGGAGTTCGCCAACACCTACTACCTGGCGTACCGCGACTTACCTGAGATTCTGAGCGCGCATGTAATCGGCCTAAGAGCGCTCGACTTCGGTTGTGGCACGGGCAGGTCGACACGCTTGCTGAGGAAACTGGGATTCGACGTGACCGGAGTCGATATCTCAGAGGACATGCTCCGTATCGCGAAGGTCACCGATCCTTCTGGTGACTACCGCCTGGTGCCAGGTGACAATCTCGAACAATTGGCTGCTGACTCGTTCGATTTGGTGTTCTGCGCGTTCCCGTTTGACAACGTTCCCGGAGGAATGAAGGCAAGGATCTTTCGCGACCTTATCAGGCTACTGGCGCCCACAGGAACCATCGTCAATCTGGTTTCGTCACCCGAGATTTACACGCATGAATGGGCTTCCTTCACTACTAAAGACTTTCCAGAGAATGCGCTTGCACGCAGCGGTGATCTCGTGCGCATTGTGGTTACCGATCACCAGGACCGGAGGCCGGTCGAGGACATCCTCTGGACCGAAGAATCGTATCGAACGGTGTACCAGGAAGCAGGTCTCGAAGCGGTTCAGGTTTTTAAGCCTCTGGCCAAAGGCGACGAGCCCTATTCCTGGGTGAGCGAAACGAGGATCGCTCCCTGGGCCATCTACGTCTTACAACGTGCCACGTAGCTCTGAGACCTCACTCGCCAAGGGAGGCACCTTCCTGGATGCGCACTGGGTCCTTCCAAACCTTTCTTTCCTGGCAACGAAAAAGTGACCGGAAAAAGTCCGTCACACCTGGTCTCCTCTCCCGGACTTCTGCCCTACGGAGGTCGCCAGATACAACTCGGTCCCCGCTCAATCCCCATCTCGATTATGGCTATGCCGTCACCAGTCATTCCAGCCAGGGGCAAACCGCAGACCGCGTGTTGATCCACGTCGATACCGAACTGGGCGCCAAAGACCTGCTCAACAACCGCATGGCCTACGTTGCGGTGTCACGTGGAGCCTACGATGCGCAGCTCTTCACCCACGCCCGCGAGAAGCTCGGCGCGGCCCTAGGGCACGACGTTTCTCAGCAAAGTGTGCATGCCCCGGAAGCGAAGCCGGAGCCGAAACAGGATCAAACAATTGCGCCGCAGCGGGAGATTGGACCGCAGCAGGGGCAGGGTTTGGGAATTGGTATGTAGCCTTGAGTGGTAAAATGTCCGTACGGCGCTCTCTTAGGACTTGTGGGCCGGGGGCATCATAGCCCCGAGAATGCCGTTGAGCGCTTCATGGGCAAATGGCAAGGACCTGTGGAAATCCGCGAATAATTTCACACTTTCTTGCACAGTTTCACATTCATTTGTTTTGGATTACAAAGGAACAGAACGTTAAATAGCATTTAAAATTAAGTACTTCCACGTAGAGCCGGGATGGCGGAACTGGCAGACGCAGCGGACTCAAAATCCGCCGACCTTCGGGTCATGGGGGTTCGACCCCCCCTCCCGGCACCATTTCGAGAACCCATAGAATACGCGGCTACTTGGGCTCGCTCTCCGCCTGCGATGAACCTGCGCAGCAGACGCAGCGGACTTTTCGCCAATATATAACCAACGAGCGTTTAGTCTATCCAACTGAAAATAGTAAATTTACTTACAAAATGCTGTAGTGAGCATGGCTTACACACCTCTTCCACACTCTCAGGGTCCCAGAGCCTCGACCATCGAGCCTGGGCTGGATCAGAAGAGTCTCGGTACAAAATCCTTCAGATCGCGGCGCCAGGTCTGCCACTCGTGGTCGGTACCAGGTGATTCGTAGAAGACGTGCTGGATGTTTGCTTCCAGTAGGGACGTATGCAGTCTCTGGAGTCCTGCGCGCATTCTCTCCGGCTCGTTCGTTCCTACGCCAATCCAGAGCAAGTGCACTTTCTTGCCGAATGCTGCTGGATCAGCGAACACTCCGTTGTAGTCGGTCTTGGGATCCAGTTTGCGATTCCCGAGAACGAGCATCCCGCCCGCTCCGCTGAAGCCGCCGATGTAAGAAAAGAGATCCAGATGATCCAGCGTGATCTGGAAGGTCTGCATACCTCCCATCGAGAGGCCTGCCATCGCACGATGCTCGCGGTCGGGTAACGTGCGGAAGGTGGAATCAATGTAGGGGATGAGAGCTTGCGTCACATCATCTTCAAACGCCGCTGCCATGTCCTGCATGGCCTTCAGCATTTCTGGTGATCCAAACCCTTTTGCGAACAGATCGACAGGCGCCTCGCCCGCGCGGTGCGCGTAGCCGTAGGCCATCACCACGATCATCGGCTTGCAACTCTTGGCCGCGATCAAATTGTCCAGGATGAAGTTCGCGTTGCCCTGACGCACCCAGCCGGTCTCGTCCTCGCCGGCGCCATGTTGCAGATAGAGAACTGGATAGCGCACGTTAGCTTTCGTATCGTAATCGGGCGGCAGATAAACCAAGGCATGCCGCCAGGTTCCCGTCACCTTCGAGTTGTACCAGACCTCCCGCACCGCACCGTGCGGCACATCTTGCGCCGAATAATAGGTAGATCCCGGCTCCGGAACTTCTACGCCACTTGCAGGCTTACCTCCTCCGAAGAAGGCGTGGGTGTTGGGATCGCTGACCTCGGCGCCGTCGATGATCAAGGTGTAATAGTGAAAACCGGGAACAAGCGGGGGAGTGGTGATGGTCCAGAATCCGTCCTGCTGTTTCTCCATGTCCAGCTTTCGGACCGCTCCAGAAGTTCAGTCGGACCTTCGTAGCATCCGGAGCTTTCACGCGAATCTGTACTCTGCCGGCACCGTCAACCCGCGGATACTCTGCTGCCCAGACATTCGTCGTAGACGGCTGAAAACTGCCTGATTCCTGTGCCCAACAAAGACTCAAAGATAATAAGATCGGTATTACTAATCGCCGCATGTTTTTCTCCTTCGTTGTCATCGAATGTGAACCATAGCGCTGGCTGCCGGATAATCCTGCCGTGAGCTTCAGAGTTGAAATCCGCCGAATCCAGTTAACGTCACTGCTCGACTGAGACGACGGTTACAGATTTGGGCTCCAGCTTCAGAGTCAGCTTGCCACTCTGAACCGTCGCTGAGATCCGCCTCGGCATGACTGTGTTAGCTGCGTCGAAAGTATTAACACTGTCCACCTTCGGCGCTGTCAGAGTTTCTCCGCTCGCTGATTTTGCCGTAATACCCGCCAGACCCGCCTCGATTTCGACCGGTTCGTTGGGGTCGAGATTGGTAATCTCCAGCCACAACTTGCCGTTCGCGTCTTTCGCTGCGATCGCGTCCAGGCGCGGCAAAGCCACAGCTCCATGTGTGTACCAACCGGCGTCGAAGGTCACCGGTACGAATGTTGCGTCCTGAAACGGCACATACATTTTGAAGACGTAATAGGTTGGAGTCAGGACCATCTTCTCTTTGTCTGTGATGATCATTGCCTGCAGCACATTGATCATCTGCGCGATGTTAGCGCCGCGTACCCGGTCGGCATGACGAGCGAAGATATTGAGGTTCAGAGCCGCGAGAATGGCGTCGCGCAGGCTGTTCTGCTGGACCAGGAACCCCGGATTGCTGCCCGGCAACGGCGCGTACCAGCCTCCCCATTCGTCAACAATGAGCGCTACCTTCTTGTCCGGGTCATACTTGTCCATGATCGCCGAGTGCTTGCTGATGAGACCTTCCATCTCCAAAGTGGATTTGAGGATCTGGCTGTACTCAGTTTCACCAAACCCCACCGACGTATAAGAAGGCGGCCAGTGCACCACCGTGTAGTTGTGCATGGAGAGTCCGTTGATGTCCCAGCTCCACGTGTGTTGCTGATAGGCCTTCATGACGGTTTCCGTCCAATCGGTCCATCGCGGGCCGTCGCCGCCCGGACCGACGGCGATCTTCAGCATCTGCTGTTTGTCCTGTTGCGCCGGATTGAAGTTCCTTACGAAGCGGCTGTAGATCTTCATCTGGCTAACGTAGTAGTCGGGCGTCATGTTGCCGCCACAGTCCCAGCTTTCGTTACCGATGCCGAGCAAGGCGACTTTATATGGAGTTGGATGCCCGTTGGCGGCACGTTCTTTTACCAGCGTGGTCGGTGCTGCGGCCGTCATGTATTCCAGCCACTCGGCCGCCTCCTGGGGAGTACCGGAACCGACATTGACGGAGATATACGCTTCCGCCCCGATCTGATCGATGAAGTCCATGAACTCATGCGTTCCAAACGTGTTTGCCTCAGTCACTCCGCCCCAGTTGGGGTTGAGAGTTACTGATCGTTGAGGGCCGATGCCCTTACGCCAGTGATACTCATCGGCGAAGCAGCCACCGGGCCAACGAACGTTCGGAACCTTGATCGCTTTCAGGGCGCCCACAACATCGTTGCGAATGCCACGAGTGTTCGGGATCTTGGAATCGGGCCCGACCCAAATGCCTTCGTAAATGCCGTGTCCGAGATGCTCTGCGAATTGCCCGAAAATGTTGCGGTCGATCTTCGCGCCGGTTTTGGATGTGTCAATCGACAATTCAACTTTCTGGGCAGCCATCATCGGCGCCGTGATAACCAGAACGATCAGCGTGAAGCCGAGGAGAAGTGAACGCATAAGAAGCGATGTCCTTTTAGCAGAAGTAACAAAATTTAACGACATTCGAAGTTGGCTGCGTCTTCCGTGTCTCCTTGCCCCTTGTATTGTGCGTGCTTCGGATAGGGACATAGCGGCCGGCTGCGCCCAGGAAAGGCCTTGCCGGTCGCGATCACTGATGTAGGCGTTGTTCCCTTCTCGACCCAGTTGACCATTGCGCCCAACAAATCAAACTGATCCAGCGCCTGCCCTCCCCCACAATGGCTCATGCCCGGAACGAAATAGAACTGACTCCACTTCGACACGGCGTCGAGGCTCCCGTTTGCAGCCGCCATCTTCTTGTAGTAATCGAACGTGTCGAGAGGCGAGAACCACGGATCGCTATCGCCGTGGTAGAAGATCAATTTCCCTCCGTGCGCGGAGAAGGTTGTCAAATTCGTGGACATCGAATCCACGAGCGGTTGGCTGGCCGACAGAGCTTCCTTATCAACGTCCATTGTCATGTCCGTCGTCGCAGGCCCGAAAATGCCGGGTCCGGGTGAAAGCAATCCTCGGAACGGCGGCCCGTTCGTGATGCCCGTGTCGTAAAGGAATCCAGCATAGACTTGGGTTCCACTCGACGTCTTCGGCCCTCCCAGGGCCTTCTTGATGGCAGCCGCTTTTTCCGGAGCCAAGCAGGAGTTATTCGTTTCGCCTTTGCACGCCAAAATCTCAGGGTCGAAGTCGCACCCGAGAGGATCGGAGATTAAGCCGTCGGCGACACCATCCTTGGCATCGCACTTTTTGATGAGAGCATCCCTGATCAGCTTGCGATCATTGTCAGTAATCGATTGCTCGATGATTGGTTTCCCGTTTGCATCTTTCGGAGCAATTTGATTGAAGGCAATGGGAATCCATCGGCCGATCGCGAGATTGGAAAATCCAGTGCGCATCGCGGGGTCGCCGGAGATGATGCCATTGAAAACCGTTGGATAACGCTGCGAAAGAATCATGCCTTCGCGCCCGCCGGTGGAGCATCCAGAAAAGTACGAAAAGGCAGCCGGTTTGCCGTAGTGTTGGGCGATGAGTTGTTTGGCTAATGCAGCGACTTCGGCATTCGCGAGGTAAGCAAAATCTAGATAGGCCTGCTCATCGCGCACGAAACCGAAATCAAATCCCGGGTGGCGGCTCTTATGACCTGTATCCGTGCTTACAACGGCGAATCCGCGTATGAGTCCAGGCGTGTCTCCAGCAGCGTTCAATCCAAGGGGCGCAAGTACAATGCCGTTGCTACCGCCCCCACCTTGCATCAGCAAGTCGCCGTTCCATTGGTCGGGCATGGCCAATGCGAAGGTGATTCCAAACTCTTCTCGGTCGACTCCGGTGCGTCGGTTCATGACACCTTCGACTCGGCAATATGCAGGCAGAGGTGCAGTGCGAGTCTGGTTCCAGGGAATGGCCTCGGTGGTTCCGGCAGCAATGGCCGCCGCTTTGGTGATTTCAACATTCTCGGCTTTGAAGTTTGTCAGCTTCGCGCAGGAGTTCGGTTCCTGCGCCCACGCACAACTAGCAGAGACAAACACCAAAAGCATGTTTCTAAAGAATTTGCTATGCATATCGCCTCAATCTCTTAACTTAAAAACTATTCCGGCAGAATGATTTGTCCTTTGATTTCAAGATTCCCATTGACTGAAGGAACTCCTGTTCCGGGTTGACCGCTTCCGATAGAGACCGTGTACTTGCCCTTTGCCACGATGATGTCCCCAAGATCGGTGACCATGCTGAGGTCGCGCGGGTTCAACTGAAACTCCACCTTCCGGCTTGCTCCGGGATCGAGATGGACGCGCTGAAATCCACGGAGTGCGCGCCGCGGCGCACCGGACACTTCCGGAAATTGCAGGTACAGCTCGACGACTTCATCTCCGGCAACTTTCCCAGTGTTCGCGACTGTGACGGAGGCGTGTAGTGGATCATCTGCGTTGACGGCAACTTCCGGCAGCGTGAGGTCGCTGTAAGCAAACGTTGTGTAGCTGAGGCCGAATCCAAACGGCCAGAGTGGTTCACCCTCAAAGTAACGATAGGTGCGTCCCTTCATTGAGTAATCTTCGAAATGCGGAAGTTGACGAACATCTTTGTAGAAGGTGACAGGAAGGCGTCCAGCGGGATTGTTCTTGCCGCTGAGGGTTTCAGCGATAGCGACTCCGCCTTCTTCGCCGGAGTACCAGGATTCGAGGATGGCGTTGGCATGCTCCTTCGCCCAGTTCACGCTGAGTGCGCTGCCGTTCATCAGCACGACTACGAGTGGCTTGCCACTTGCGGCGAGTGCCTCAATCAGATCTTCTTCGGGCGTCGGTAAATCGAGGCTGGTGCGGTCGCCCCCGGAAAAGCCGGGCTGACTCACAGGCATCTCTTCGCCCTCGAGGCGACTGGTAATGCCGACGACGGCGATGACGACATCGGCATTCTTTGCAGCCGCCACTGCCGCAGGATCGGGCACATTGTTAACGCGTGTCCACAGCAGCTTCGCTTCTGGCTTGCCCTCTCCGGTGCGGCCGTAACGGACCTCAATCTGTACGGGGTGACCTTTTTCGAGGTGAACCGGGCTCAGATTAATGTTCTTGCCCCAGAGCGTCGTAATCTCCGTGCCATCGACTGACAGCCGACCGAAGCCGTCGACGCTGAGTCCCAACAGATAGTCGCCGGTTGCCGTGGGGTTGAGAGATCCCGTCCACTGCACCGACAAGCCGGAAATTCCTTTCGCCGGTTCGGGGACATTGCTCTCATGCAGATTTACGGAGGACTCAACCCGCGAAGTGAGAGGAGTCGACTTGGCATCGAAGGTGGGGCGCGAACTGTATTCGGCTTTGAGGCCGGGCTTGCCATCCGGAGTAGTAAAAACGGACGCGGGCACGAGATCTGCCCGATTCGAAAGAAACTGAGTGCCGGGCACGTAGGTGATCTTTGCCTCCGGAAACTCGGCTTTCATTCCTTCCAGCACCGAGACTGTGTGCGAGGTGCTGCCGTTGTAGTTGCCGAGCAAAACAGAGGTTTGATCGGCAAGCGGGCCGACCACGGCGACTCGCTTGGCAGATTTCAAAGGAAGGGTGCCATCATTCTTAAGCAGAACCATCGATTCGTTGGCGATACGACGCGCAAGGTCGCGGTGAGCTGCACTATCAAGTTGCTTCTCGTCGATGTTCATGTAAGGCACCGTCGCGGGTGGATCGAACATGCCGAGACGGATGCGAGCCGTAAAGAGACGAATGAGAGCAGTGTCGACCGAGCTTTCCGGAAGATATCCCTGCTGCACGGCCTCGATGTAGGGTTTGTAATCGTGATCGTCACTCACTTTTGCGAAGTCGATGCACTCGTTGTCCATGCCGCGGATCACTGAGATTGCCGAGGCCTGTGGCTGCGTCGGGCGGTAGTGGTGGCCGTTGAAGATGTTACGCACAGCGTCGCAGTCAGAGACTACATAGCCGTCGAAATGCCACGCGCCGCGAAGAGTCTGTTGCAGGAGAAATTGGCTCGCGCACGCAGGCTCGCCATTGATCGCGTTGTAAGCACACATGACGGAACCCGCCTTGCCCTCAACGACGGCCGCGCGAAATGCCGGCAAGTAGGTGTCTTCCTCGTCGTGCTTGCTGACGTCCACGTCAGTGAAATGGCGAGTGGGTTCGGGACCACTGTGAACGGCATAGTGCTTGGGCGTGGAGATGACGCGGTAATAATGGGGATCATCGCCTTGCATACCTGTGACAAACGCGACGGCTAACCGAGCGCTCAGGAAGGGATCTTCGCCGTAGGTTTCCTGGCCGCGTCCCCAGCGGGGATCGCGAAAGATGTTGACGTTGGGCGCCCAGAAATCGAGGCCCTCGAAAATGTTGGAGTGCCCAGCGCGCTCGTGTTGAGTGTGTTTGATTCGCCCTTCAATGCCGATGGCGGTTGCCATCTCATGAATGCTGGACACATCGAACGTGGCGGCAAGACCGATGGGTTCGGGAAATTCGGTAACACCATCGGAAATAACACCGTGCAGGGCTTCGCTCCACCAATCGTAAGAAGGAATGTTCAAGCGCGGAACGGCCCGTGCCTGATTCACAAGCTGTGAAGCCTTCTCTTCGAGCGTCATGCGGTGGACGAGATCGGCCGCGCGCTCTTCAGGAGTGAGCTTCGGATTCAAATAGGGATAGCTCGAAGACTCCTGCGCAATCGCGGGGCAGATCATGAGGACGAGGCACGATATCAGAATGGCGCCGACGAGTCCTTCGAAGCACTTCATTTACTCCTCCTAAACCAATGCGGGTAGAAGATGGGCCGAGATGCCATGTGGTCGGCGCAGACTGAGCTTGAAAATGGGACTGATTTCTTACGGTCAGACTGGAAGGCGACGATGACGGCGGTAGACATGGCACTGAAGCTTGCCGAGAAGACCAGGAATCATCGAACCTTCACCCTTTGAGCCGCATCGAGCAAGACTATTCCTGTTCCAGCGCCCTTAGTACTGGGCCTACTTCGATTCCTTAATGATTGCGTTCGCAGCGTTGCCGGCCACGACCCAGCTTGCCGACCCGGCCACGACGGCTTCATCCTCAAACCACAGAAATCCGAAGTCGTCGATGCACTCCGGAAAATCCGGTTTGATGATGATGTATCCTGGAATCACGGCGCCCGGGATGTAAGCATTGTCGGCGCGATTGTTGCTGTACGTCATCATCTTCGAGACCGTACCGACGCCAGCTACATACGAAGTGCTGGATACCGGGTGCGTGCCGAGAATGTAGTTGACGGCGCGAAGTGTGTATTCAGGGCCCACGAGATCCGGAAACGCCTTGTGCAAGAAATACATTCGGATGGCCATGTCGACCACGGCACCCGATCCGCCCCAGGTGCCGAGGCTAGGGGGCACGCCGAATGGCGTCTCGTCCAGCCGCTTGTCCAAACCTGCCATGTATGTTTTCACCGCTTCGTGCATCTGATCTTTCGCGCTCGCACCCAAGTAAGGCAACGCCCGGACGGCTTTCCAACCATTGAAGTCCATCTGTTCCGGAGTGATCAGCTGAGGGAATAATTCCTGCAGACGGGACTTGTATGGCTCGGCACCATTCGTTGCGATAGTCAGTTCCAGAGCCGCAGCCCATTCCAGTCCGACGCCGAATCGGCCACGGCCGAGGCTGGCCGGCGCAGCCGTTGGTGCAGTAGTAACGCCAGAGCTTGTCGGAGCGCCTGAGCCGCCGCTTGGGTTACGAGCGCCTTGAGCGCCAGAGACCACACCCTGAGACGCAGCCAGCACACCACCTCCGGGCGCACCTGCCGGAGCCGCCCCGCCCAAGCCGCCGCCGGCCGAATTCTGCGTTGGGTGAGCCTTCTCCTCATTCCATGCTTTGACAGCGGTCTCGAGGCAGTCTTTCGCTAATGCGTCGTCCCAGCCTTTCAGCGTATCCGCAGCGGCAGCCAGCGCAGCAATGGCATTCCACTGAAAAAAGGGATTGTTCGTAGTGAAGATCCAGCGATCGTCCGGCTTGCCGGAGTAATCGCCCTTCGTCTCGTTGAGGCCGAGCTTCGGGTCGTAAATGCGACCGTCAGTTTTCGACGCTCCGTCGCCCACCTGTGTGTACTGACGCAGATCTGGCTCGTGAGTGCCACGGATGGCGTGGCCGATGTTGTGGAACTGCGCCAGGATGAGCAGTGCACCGTGCTTCACTTGCTGCACCGTATCCGGCACGCCATCGGGACGGTGCATCTCAACCTCCCGGGCGGTTTCATCCACCGTAAGCTCGTCGTACTTGAGATTGAATTCGCGATATGCTAGAGCCAGACTCTGAATCACGTTCAGTTGCGCCGGCTCCTCAAGGTCGAAGTCGCCGGCATCGTACCAGCCGCCCACGTTCATCCCAGGGATGTGATCGCCGCCTTTGTATTTCCCGTCGGTCGCGGTCGACTGGTTCCAGCCGTCGAATTGCTCCCCGACCACTGGCGCCATACGGCCATCATCGAGGTGCGAAGCGCCATGCCACACGCGGTAGCCTTCGCGAACGGAAACGTGATCCATCTGCGCCGCGAGGTGATGGTCGAGGCTGTCCTGCCAGATGTTGGCGTAAGCGTCCTTTGAGATGGGGAAGGGTGCCGTACGCTGGTCTGCGTACTCGATGACATAGAGGCCAGGATCCTTCACCGGGGTGAAGTCGAATTTGGAATAGACGTAGCGCAGCCATGGTGTCGAAGGCGTGATCGGGCCCTCGAATACCTGCTTGTAGGATCCGTCTTCCATCAGGCGAAGCACTCTGGCCGTCTTCGGGGCGTTGTACTTCGGGTCGAGTTCGAGCACCGCCACCTTGGAGAAGCCCGGCGCATAACCGACCTGGCTGTGCGCGATCACCGGCGGCCGCGTCCAGTTCGGAATCACCTCCGGTCTGATGTGCCACACGATGGCCCCGGTGGCCTTGCCTGCAGGGATCAGCGAACGCAACACGAACCAGCCATTTGGTGCACGGTTGCGTCCATCGAACAGCATGAGATTGGCTGTATCCGATACCACATTTACCCGGGCCAGCGCGTCGTCGATGCCCAGAGTTATGCTCTTGCCCTCGGCGAATGGCAAGGGCTGCGTGTATCCCTTGGCCTTATCCCAGTCTTCCAGGTAGTACGCCTTTTTCGGTTCATCCGGCAGGGGTAAAACCTGCGTCATCGGATCGTTCGGCGTACGCGGGAAGATGCCGGCTTTGGTACCGTCCACCAGGTAAGCCTTGCCCATGTAGATCGAGGGCAGGAACTCCAGGTTGAAGCCTGCCCGCCCAGCCAGCTTCTGCGGCAGCGGCTTGTCGAGATTGATGCTGACTTTCACGCCGCCTGGTTCCGCTGCCACTTCCAGTGTGTAACTGAAGTCGAACGTCGGGAACGCGAGGTCGGCGCTGAGCCGGTTGTTCGCCTTGTCGGCATGGCGATCTTTGAGAGTTGCCACCAGGTCCCACTGCTCGGGCGTTGGCATCAGGCGCACGTCGCCGTTGGTGGCGATGCGCCGGCCGTGGAGAATCATCTCCATGGCCGTGTTCTTTTGGTCCACAAAAACCGGATGGTACGTGCTGTCGTAAAGAAAAACGCTGAAACCTTGAGTATCGAGGTAATTCTTGTCGGTCACCTTCATGGCAAAATCGGCGCCAGACAAGCCTTGGGCCGAGATCAGGGTCAAGAGAAGACAAGCTATGATTCGCGTGAACATAAATTAGGATGAATGCTGCTACTTTGCCGCAACATGATATGACATGCACAGCGGCGGGGCGCCACGTGTTCTCGATTCGCGGGGATTTCTGAAGCGGGGTAAGGTGCGGAAAATACCCAAATACCGACACATCTACTTACACAGTTTTACAGGAGTTCTTAGCTAAGTTGTTCATTATCATGTCGGAACTGGCAGACGCAGCGGACTCAAAATCCGCCGACCTTCGGGTCATGGGGGTTCGCCCCCCCCTCCCGGCACCAAGTTTTGGCCTGCTCGAAAATGAATTCGCTATGCCGTGCCCCGACGAAGTTTTTCTGCATTTCAGCTTAAGCGATTTTCCAAGCCAGCTTGGCCGGGCCACCCGTCTCAGACCGTGGTTGGTGGAAACGAAACGCCTTGCGAATCTGTATTCAAGGAAAAAGTGGAGGAGCCAATGCGAGGAATGTGCTGGCAAACTGCGCTTCTCGGTTGGTTGACCGTATTGAGTTTTGGTTGTGGCGGAGGAAGCTCGGCTTCCACCTCCGCTCCATCCTGTACGCCATCCACATTTGCCTATGTCACCAATGCGATCGACAACACGGTTTCGAGCTATACCGTAAACTCTTGCACCGGCAACCTGACGCCGACAACGCCGGCTACGAGCCCGGCCGGGAATGCCCCTTACGGGGTAGCCGCGCACCCCTCCGGCAAGTTTGCCTATGTCTCGAATGCCGATGACGGCACGCTTTCCATCTACACCATCAAAAGCACCGGGAATTTAACTCCGAATACACCGCTCACGGTAGCGGCCGGAGCCCGGCCTTTTCACCTGGCCGTGGATCCTTCCGGTAAGTTCCTCTACGCGGCGAATTCCTCTGACAACACGGTTTCGATGTACATCATCGACTCCGGCACCGGGAACTTAACGCCAACCAGTCCGCCCGCCATCGCCGCGGGACTTGCCCCGATTGGGGTCGCCGTGGATCCCTCCGGGAAGTTCGTCTACGTGACGAATTCTTCTGACGATTCGGTTTCGATGTACACCGTCAATGCGGGCACGGGAAGCTTAACGCCGACGACTCCAGCCACCGTTGCCACGGGAGTTAATCCCGATGGAGTGGCCGTGGATCCTTCCGGCAAGTTTGCCTATGTATCAAACGGAGCGGATTTAACGGTCTCTATGTACACCATTGACGCCAGCACCGGGATCCTGACGCCGAATACGCCTGCCGAGGTCGCAACCGGAAGCGAGCCCGCAGGGGTGGCCGTCGATCCTTCCGGCAAGTTTGCCTATGTCCCGAATGGAGGGGATGGCAGCGTCTCGATGTACACCGTCAACTCCGGGATATTGACGCCCACTGCGCCAGTTGTCTTCGGATCCGGAGGCAACCCGGACGGCGTGGCCATTGATCCTTCCGGCAAGTTCATTTATGTGACCAATGGAAATGACAACACGGTCTCAATCTACACCCGCAACAGCGATGGCACTTTGACCTCCGCGGGAAAGGCCGCCACGGGAAACGGTGCGATTTCAATCGTCGTGACCGGAACCACGCCGTAGGCTGTTGCCCGTGCCCGTTTCTCGCGCGTTCTGGGCGCGAGAGGTGGAGATGGCGCAGCGTTGGCGGTTTGATCTTGCTGGATCAGCAGACTGAGATTCCCTACGTTGCCCGGATCGCCGCCGAATGTCGAGATGTTCTGTTTGACCCAGCGCAACACTTCCCGCTGATCTTCGAAGGCGTAATTTCTGTTGGAACTTGGGTCGAAAGCGGGGTTGGCCATGAAGCCGAGGACCCCGAGGCGATAGTTAAACAATACGACGACCACATCGCCAGCGAGGGCCATGTAAGTCAGTGGATAAAGCGCGCTCGATCCGCCAACGAAGGCACCGTCATAGATCCGTACAATCACGGGACGATCCTTCGCACCCGCTGCCGTGGTCGCTGCGGCCGTCCCCCACGCAAGCTCGAAGAGTGCCAGCAGTGCCGTGGTGGCGTCTCTCGCGCCTCGATGTTTCTTCATCGGATTAGCCATAACGTCCCTCGTTCTTGTGAAATGCAACCCTCCGGGCCATGGCGTTCATCGTTCGCCAGGGAAGGTCGGCTGGGAAACCTTGGGAATCTCTTTGCAGGTCCTTCACTTTCGACTCTCTCTCTGCGGAAATCTCGAAGTCTGTTCAAGAAAGCTCAGGCGACCTTAGTTCCTGCGGCATCAGGAGTTACTTAGGTGGGGGTGTGGTCGACGGGCTCTCGGAAACTAGCGGGGGCTTTGCATGGTTCGGGAAATAGTAGTGATGGGTCAGAGTTGCGGCCTCGGATGGTGAGTCGCCGCTTACCCCGTCCGCGGTTTCTCCTACGGAAAGCACGGATCGAAAATCAGCCGAGTCCTCATCATCTATGTGATCTATGGGGCGAAAGCCATCGACCGTCCAGGGGGCATAGGACATTTCGCTCTTGACAACGGCGCTTCAGCGGGTTACTTTGCAGTGTAAAGTTAATTGCGCATGAACGACCTGAACAAAGCGCTCGGAGAAATCAGCAGCATACGCCTGCAGATGGCGCGCAGCACGGAGTTTCGCGGCTACGGCCCCGCAACTCTAGCGGCGACGGGTGTTTTCGCGATGGCGGCAGCTGCAGCGCAGGCGCGTTGGCTACCGGATCCGGCAAATCATATTGCCTCCTACCTGGGTATCTGGATTCTGACCGCCGCGATCTCGGCCAGCCTGATCGGCGTGCAGACGGTCACGCGCACACAACGCCTGCATTCGGGCATGGCGGATGAGATGATTCACATGGCGGTAGAGCAATTCCTCCCGTCAGCCGGTGCGGCCGCACTGCTGACGATTGTGCTCGTACGCTATGTCCCGTCGGCTCTGTGGATGCTTCCTGGACTCTGGCAGGTCCTCTTCAGCCTGGGCGTGTTTGCATCGTGTCGCTTCCTGCCGCACCTCATGGCGGCGGCGGGCACCTGGTATCTGCTGACCGGGCTGGCAAGCATCATGTTGGCCGACAGCCGCGCTCTCTCCCCCTGGACGATGGGGATTTCCTACGGAGCCGGGCAGTTGCTAGTCGCGGGGATTCTGTTCTTCAGTTCTCATGAGGGTGGCGATGAAAGTTAAGGATCAGTCGAGCGCAGCGCGCTTCGCATACGAAGGACTGGAGCGTGTGATCCATGAGCGCGCTCGGCTCAGCGTGCTTACTTGTTTGATTGGCAATCCCAAAGGATTGACCTTCGGCGATCTCAAACAGTTGTGCGCACTTACGGACGGCAATTTGAGCAGGCATTTGAGCGTGCTGGAAAAATGCCAGATGGTCGAGATTCTAAAGGGACATGACCACAATCGTCCCCAGACCGTCTGCCGCATCACCGCTTCCGGCCGCAAGCGCTATCTTGAATACCTTTCTACGCTTGAGCAAGTGGTGCGGGATGCGGCGAAGGGAAGCAGGGAAGAATCGGCGTCCGGTTTGATACGCGGCCTTACGCCTCGACCCGCCTGAGGCGCTTTTTTTTGCGCAGTAACTTTGCGCTGCAAAGTATCTTTCCAGAACCAGGGGCGAAACCCGGTGAGCGACTTTTCGATATTGCAATCGGGCTTGACCGCCAGGATCAAGTCCCGGTCGATGGGAGTGAAACTCATCGTAGTGTGCGGCCTGGCTCTGGTCATGACCATCCCCGCGCTCTTTGTTGGCGGGTTGGTGGAAGACAGGACCAAGCGAGCGGCAGAGGTGATTCGAGAGATCAGTGGCCATGTAGGCGGCCAGCAAACCTTTCTCGGGCCGACCCTTGCCATCCCCTACAGCATTCCACCGCAATCGCCGGTTGATTCCGTAAAGCACGGCATGTACCTGGTGTTTCCGGCACGAGCTGCGGCTGTTGTCAAGGCCGCAACGGAAGAGCGACGCCGTTCGCTTTTCAAGGTGTCGGTGTTCCAAGCAGATTTGAAGCTCGACGCGACATTCGACTTGACCGCAGTGCCCGCTGCGCTCCCGCACGGCGCCGAACTCGACTGGAGCCGTGCCGAGATCGTGATTGGGGTTAGCGATGCACGCGGAGCTCTGGCCGATGCCATGTTGACCGCGGATGGACGAACCGTGACGCTAGTCCCGGCCGAGATTGCGCAGGACATATCCATCGGGGGAGATCAGAGCGAACACATCAAGCTGACACTGTTCGGTGCGCCGGCCGAAGGCATTGCCAAGCCAAATGCGCAATTCGATGTAACCTCCGCCTTGAGATTTTCCGGTGCACAGCGAATTGCCGTGCTTGCCTACGGCAAGACGACTCAACTCACAATGCAGGGTGATTGGCCAAGTCCAGGATTTGACGGAGGATTCTTGCCCATCACCCGGACCGTCTCCAAAAATGGCTTCACCGCGGAGTGGTCTGTGCCCTTCATCGCCCGCGGGGTGCGTGCCGAAGGGCAGAGCGACTCAATCACCGGGCTCGACCTGACGGCGCTCGGTGTTTCATTCATCGAAGTGGCAGATCCTTATCAATCCGTCAACCGATCCCTCAAATATGCAGCCCTGTTCTTGGGACTGCTATTCCTCTCCTACTTCGTATTTGAGGTTACGACCGGCAAGCGCGTTCACTCCGCACAATATGTTCTGGTGGGGATAGCCCAGATCATCTTTTATCTGCTCCTGTTAGCCCTTGCCGAAAGAATCGGCTTCGACTTCGGCTTTCTGTTGGCTGGTGCTGCCACCGTGGTGCTGCTTTCGGCCAATGCGGGATGGGTATTCTCGAGCAGGTTGCAGGGAATAAGAGCTTTGGTCAGCTTTACTTTGCTCTATGGGTTGATCTACATGCTGTTGCGGCTCGAAGACAACGCATTGCTGGTGGGCGCGATTGCCAGTTTCCTGGCGGTGGCAGCTGCCATGTACTTCACCCGCGAGATCGACTGGTATAGCTCGCTTCCGGTAAGAGGCACTTCCGAACCGCAGACCCCACCGCTGGTTCCAAGGGTCACGCCGTAGAACAGGAACTGGGTCGAGAAGATCAACACGCCGATTGAGAACCGGCCTGCAGCGCTGCTTCGCGGCGATTCGCGTTGCCCCAGTTGCGCCGCCGCAGTAAGGACGCAGCTCCCGAAACCGATGCTGCGGGCGCAAGGTAACGGTCACCATGCAAAATAAAAAGCGCGACGGACTGCATGTGGCCATCATTATGGATGGCAACGGACGCTGGGCGACGCGGCGCGGATGGCCTCGCGTCGCTGGACATCGCGCCGGGGTGGCCGCGGTGCGGCGGGTTGTGGCGCGCGCCTTGGAGGTGGGCATCAGTCGCCTCACGCTCTATGCGTTTTCCTCTGACAACTGGCGGCGGCCGGCTTCGGAGGTGCAGGGCATTTTCTGGCTGCTGCGCGCCTTCCTGCGACTAGAGGCTGAGCGACTCCGGGAGCGCGGTGCGCGGCTCCAGATCATCGGTCGACGCGATCGCTTGGCAGAATCGGTGCTGCGCGAGATCGACAAGGCGGAATGCGCAACCGCCGCAGGGCGCCGCCTTCTTCTGCGGGTTGCCATCGACTACTCGTCGCGTGATTCCATTACGCGTGCCGCTGCCGACGCGACTGCCGCTCTCTCGCACCAAGGACCACCCTCACCTGATTTGCTCGGACCCTTGCTGATGCGGGCTTTGACCGGGCAAGGCGGAGAGGTCGATTTGTTGATTCGCACCGGCGGTGAAAAGCGTCTCTCAGATTTCCTGCTGTGGGAATCCGCTTATGCTGAACTTCTGTTCACGGACAGGATGTGGCCCGATTTTGACGGGGCTGACCTGGACGCCGCACTCGAAGAATTTGACCGCCGGGAGCGTCGTTTTGGCGGAGTGCCAACAATTGGGTCGGATTCGACCGCGGCATCGATGGGCGGCCCCCGATGATCGCTCCCGCTCAAGGCAAGATTCGCCCGGTTGACTAAGGCAAAGCTGTAACGACCGGGGGCGATGAAAGGAACCGGATTGGAAGATACAGGCTCGATCTGGTAGGCCCCCCTGTATCGCGCTTACCCAGGGACATGCCCGCCACGAGCCGGAATGAGTCCCGGAACCGTTCAGTTTCAGTTCCGGATCAGACGAGCCTATAATCCGAAATAGACGAACCATCAATCCGAATTGGACGGAGCCTCCACCCGGCATGGACGATACCAATCACCCGCTCTTTCCCCGCTTTTCCGCCGAACTGGTGGCGACCGCGCTCAAGGACACGCCGGTCGTCATGGTTACGGGGCCTCGCCAGTGCGGCAAGACCACAATGGTCCGCGACTTGGTCGCGGGTAATCGCGAATTCATCACCATGGACGACGACACGGTGCTGGCTGCGGCACGCAGCGATCCAACTGGGCTGGTGCGCGCGCTCGATCGAACCACCATTGACGAGGTACAGCGAGTTCCCGACCTCCTCCGGGCTATCAAAAAGTCAGTAGATGATGATCGCCGAGCTGGCCGGTTTCTGTTGACGGGCTCCGCCAATATTCTCACTCTGCCTCAAGTCTCAGAGAGTCTAGCCGGCCGCATGGAGATCGTGGGCCTTCTGCCCCTCTCACGGGCTGAAATCCGAGGCAGAAAGCCGGGTTTCCTCAAAGCAGCGTTCGACAGCAAACTCGGCAAACCCGCGGAGTTGATGATCGGCAAAGACCTGGTACAAGCCGTGCTGACTGGCGGCTACCCCGAAATGCTGCGGCGTGAAGATCCAAAGCGACGCCAAACATGGGCGCGGGATTACATAAGAGCCATCGTGCAGCGGGATGTCCGCGAAGTTGCCGACGTGGAAAAGCTTGATCACATGCCAAGGCTGCTGCAGGTTCTCGCCCGCCACTCCGGCCAGCTCACCAATTTCACGCAGATGGGCGGCCAAGTTGGGTTTGACGACAAGACCACCAGAAAGTATGTCGCTATTCTGGAGCAGTTGTTTCTTGTCCGAAAGTTGGAACCGTGGTTTCAGAATCAATTGAAGCGGCTCGTAAAGACGCCCAAGCTGCATTTCCTGGATTCCGGACTACTCGGCGCGCTCTTGGGGGCTACCGCGGAACGGATCGCGAAAGACCGTTCAAGCTTCGGACCGCTGCTGGAGACATTTGTTTTCTCTGAGGTGTTGAAACAGGCGTCGTGGTTCGGTGAGAGCTGCGCTTTGTACCACTACCGGGACAAAGATCAGGACGAGGTTGATCTGGTGATCGAAACGGGGAGTGGTGCATTGGTTGGTATCGAAGTCAAGGCGAGCGCTACCGTGATTGCGGGTGACTTCAAAGGGCTCCGAAAGTTGGCGGACGCTTACGGCGATAACTTCAAGCTAGGAGTGGTTCTCTACGATGGCGGAAGTCCGGTCCATTTCGGCGACCGTCTTGTGGCTGCGCCAATGTCTTGCTTGTGGGCATGACTCGATTCTCGCGGTCTTCGGGGAGCAGTGGATGCAGGTGTTGCAATACGTCATTACATACCAGGAAGTGATGACACATATCGATGTCGGTGGCGACAACTCAACGCCGGAGCAAAACATGGTGCGCGCTGGATAGAGTCAACTCTCACAGGCCTTTTGAGGCCCTGCGGATTTCGCCGCCGCCGATGCCGTGCGAGGCCTTAGTGTCCGGTTTGCGGTCTGGACCATCCCTTCACCCGTCTACGACTTCCCGGCTCAAGCCTTGGCTTGGTCGCCGACTATTTACCTGCGAAATACGCTTGAGCACCACAGGCTGTTGTTTGGACATAGGCGTGAATCTCGCCGCCAAAAGTGGTGCGTTGTTCCGCGTCTTCATCCCTTGTTAGAAGTGGCGGGAGAACCTAAAAATGTGTAACAGATGTGTAAGCCATGCTCACTACAGCATTTTGTCAGTAAACCTAACTGTTTCAGTTGGATAGATTTAACACTGTTGGTTATATGTTGGATTTGAGTCCGCTGCGTCTGCTTCAGAGGCATCTCATGCGGGAGCTAGCACCAGCTAGTCGCTTATTCTTTGGGGTTTTGTGCTGGTGCCGGGAGGGGGGGCGAACCCCCATGACCCGAAGGTCGGCGGATTTTGAGTCCGCTGCGTCGGCCAGTTAAGTATTGATAAAACACGATATACCTGGAACGCGATGTGAAACTGTGAAAGTCACTGTGTAAGTTTGGGGGCAAGAGATCATTGGGATCATTCTGGGGCGCTGTCTCGAATCGCGGATCAGACCGAATGTTATCGAGTTCCAGCATCACCCGGACGACACGACTTGAGGCGAGCGTTCCTCGATAGCGCGATCCAGCCAGCGAAACGCCTCATCCCTCAGACCCAAAGTCGAATACATCCAGGCTAGAGATATTGGATCGAGTTTCCCGCGGACCACTTCGTTCTCTGATCGACGGAGTTGCTAGTATCGCTCCATCTAGCCTAGCAGGCATGTTGGGGGTCAAGTTCCCGCGTCGCAGATCACACGAGGGTTCGACTCCCTCCGCCAACTGCTCCTCGCAGCGACTTCCCTTCGTCACGTGCGAGTAGCTAGAGCCTTGGTTACCACTACTAGGAACCATCCCACTTTGGCTCTACACGCGAAAGCCAGCGCATAGTGGAAGCCGGCGATGTGCGATCATTTTGGAGTCAAGTGGCGGCGCGTGCAGGCAGGTCTTTGACTTGAGCAAAACTGACAACGAGTTTCCGAACCTTGAGGCATCCGTGGCGGAGGTAAGACGCCTGCGTGACGAAAATGCTCGGCTACGCGGCCTTTTAATCGAGCACAGTATACGAATTGCTGAGTCTCGACCAACAAGTGGGATTCCTCAGACCCCTCAGACCATAAGCGCAGCGCGAGACGCCGGCTGGTCTGCATCGGGTACGGCGGAACAGCGGATCGAACTATTTCGCAGACGGGCTCGGTGCGGACACGAGCTTTCAAGAGTGGCTAGTCGCGTACCAGGACGTCGGCATGGCCTTTGTCCAGTACAGCCCGAATGCGACGAAGTGGCCAAGCGGCGCCATATCTGTGTATTCAATTCCCGCCCCAAAAAAGCTCCGCCTGAGCGCTCCCGCAGGACACGGGGTGCCTGGGAACAGCATGCTGTTGCGGCGCCAATGAGGCAGAGGTTGGAGCGCCTGCGCCGTCTACGGAGCCATGCCCAACTGCCAGAACAGAAAACTCAGCTCATCGGTCGAATCGCCGATGCTTTGCGTGACGGATCGACCGGCCGAGTGTCCGGCGGTGAGCTCATAGCGCAGAAGTACGGGACGATCCGAGGCGGTATCGGCTTGCAGCAATGCCGCCATCTTGCGCGCATGGAGCGGTGCCACGCGGGTGTCGCCATCTCCTGTCATGAACAACACCGCGGGATACTTGATCCCCGGTTTGACGTGATGGTAGGGCGAATAGGCATAGAGCCACTTGAACTGCTCGGCATCGTCCGCCGACCCATATTCCGAAACCCAAAACTGCGCCTCCATAAACTTGTCATAGCGCAACATATCGAGCAGAGGATGCCAGCAGACAACGGCCTGGTACAATTCCGGGCGCTGGGTCAGCGCCGCTCCCACCAGCAACCCGCCATTGCTGCCGCCGAGTATGGCAAGCTTCGACGGCTGGGTATATTTGTTCTGGATCAGCCATTCCGAAGCAGCGATGAAATCATCGAATACGTTCTGTTTCTTATCCCTCATCCCGGCCAGGTGCCAGGCCTCGCCGAACTCCCCACCGCCCCGCAGATTGGCCAGCGCATAGACTCCTCCTCGCTCCACCCATAGGATGGCATCGGGATCAAAGTCTGGCGTGTTGTTGACCGTGAAGCCGCCATACCCCGTCAACAACGTTGGACTGGACCGGTCCAGCTGCAGGCCTTTGGCGTGCAGCAGAAACATGGGAACCTTGGTGCCGTCCTTGGAGGCAAACCAGACTTGTTGCAGTTCAAACTTTGAGTTGTCTACCGGAGCCTTCACTTGTGCCCACACGGACTGCTGGGCCGTGGCGGTGTCATAGCGATAGATCGTGGGTGGGATGGCGAAGGAGGAATAGCGGATGAAGGCGTCGCGATTCTCCCACTTCGTTTGCAAATCATAAGCTGACCCAAGAGCCGGAAACGACATCTCACTCACCAGTTTTCCATCGGGCCGGAAGATCTTTATCTGAGAGCTGACATTCCGAACATAGGTGACGAGAATTCTTCCTCCGGCGAGCGCCACATTGTCGATCGCCGTGTCGCTTTCGGGGACGACCTCGCGCCACCGGTCGCGAGCCGGGTTAGCGAAATCGACCGCCAGCACCCGCCCATGCGGGGCCTTCCAGTTGGTGTGCAGGAACAACTGATCGCCTCCGGGAAAGGCAAAAAACCTGGCGTCGAGATCTTTCACCAGAGGCTCGATCGGTCCCTTCTTGGTCAGGTCTTGCGACCAGATCTCGGTCTTGTCGGCGGAGGAGCCATGCAACACCTGAATGATCAAATGGCGGCCGTCTTCTGAAGGGTCAGCCACTACCGCCGCTTCCTTGGTGTAGCCTTTCCCGAACACCTCCAGATCGGTGGCCGCTTCAGACCCCATTTTGTGAAACCGGACCCGCGGTCCATCCTCAGCCATCAAGGAGTAGTAAAGACCGCTGCCATCGGGCAGGAACGATAGGTCAAAGTAGACCTTCTCGGGCAAACGGTCCGCCAAGTCGCGACGCGCATCGACATCGAAGAAATGTACGGCGGTCTCATCCTTGCCTCCGGCACGAATCACATAGGCCAGGACGCGGCCGTCTTGCGATACGTCGAAGATGTCGACATTGGTGGAATGGTCCGGGCTCATCGGTTGCGGATCGATCAGCACTTGTTCCGGTCCGCTGTCACCCTGGCGCATGTAGATGGCGTAGAGTTCTTGGTCCGCCAGGCGCTTGCGATAGAAATAGCGACCGTTTCGCTCAAAAGGCGAGCGAACGCTCTCCACTTTCTCCAATTCGCTGAGTCGCTTCTCCACCGGTTGCCGTCCGGGCCACCGATCCAATAACGAATGAGTGTAGGAATTCTCCTCCTGGATCCAGGCTCGCGTCTCTGGACTGTTTTGATCTTCGAGCCACCTGTAGGGGTCGGTGACGGTGACGCCGTGCAGCACTTCCCGGACATTGTCGGTCCGCGTTCGGGGTGGACCCTGCCTGGGCTCGAGGTTCTGGTCTTGACCAAACGATAGGCAAGTGAGGAGCGAAATCACGGCGCCAAGGGTACGGTTCATTTTTCTTCTCCGGGAAGGCATCCTGGTCGGGGCATTACCAAGACCCGAGTGGTAACCAAAGTCGCCCGATGCTGTCTATTTTAGGCGGCCACCCCAAGATCCGCCCTAGCCAGGTTGATCGAGGGTCCGTATTATGATCCTCCATGACCCACCCGGCCACCCGATCGGGCGCCGCGAACGCGAAAATGGTTGGGCACTCCAGGTCTAGCCTGGGCTAGCGTCGCCCTTGAACCGCACCACTCTTTCTCGCGAAGAGAGAGTCGAGTAAGAAATATTAAAGAACAAGGGGGTATCTGCTCGATGGAAACCATCTTCTCCCGTCGCAACTTTGTCCGCTCCAGTGCCCTGGCGGCAGCCGCCTCGCTGGTTTCAGCCCCTTCTGCCTCCGCGTCGGTTGAGACTCCGGTCGCGAACGATCGGGCGTCGCCCGTGCGGCTCGGACTCGCCAGCTACACGTTCCGCAACTTTACCCGGTCGCAGCTGATCGATTTCATGAAGCAGCTGAACCTCACCACCCTCAACCCGAAAGATGTGAAGGATCATCTGCCGATCGACCCGCCAGAGGAAGCGAAAGCACTGGCGGACTATGCCGCCGCCGGCATCCAGCTCCATGCTACCGGGGTGATCTACTTCGCAAAGAATGAAGATGAGGACATTCACGCCAAGTTCGAGTATTGCAAGCGAGCGGGCATTCCCATAGTGGTTGCCGGCGACCCCTCGCCCGAGACCTTGCCGCGGATCGAGAGGTTTGTGAAGCAGTATGACATCCGTGTCGCGATTCACAATCACGGTCCAGAGGACAAGCTATGGGCTTCGCCGCTCGACGTTCTGAAGGGCATCGGGAACCTGGACCCCCGCATTGGATGCTGCATCGATGTGGGGCATACGGTGCGCGCCGGCACCGATGTGTTGCAGGCTATCCACGCCGTCGGATCGCGGCTCTATAACGTGCACATGAAGGATCTAACCGATTTTCGGAGCAAGGAAAGCCAGGTCGCGGTCGGAGAAGGCGCGATGCCGGTGCGTGCGATCTTCGAAGCTCTGATCTCGACCCAGTACACAGGGTTCGTGGATCTCGAATATGAAGTGCACGCCGATGATCCGTTGCCGGGGGTCGCCAGCAGCTTTGCCTACATGCGCGGTGTTCTCGCAGGCATGGGATACGCCAGGGCAACAGAATAGCGTGAGGTGGCTTCTCGCGAATTGCCCGTCAGGCCTTCGCCGGCTGGCGCGGCCGGAGAGGGGTGATGTGGCTGAGAAAAGCGGCAGGAAATTCTGCTGCTACAGTGGGGTTCCGGCAGGCGGCCGACTAGAAGGATGAAAGGACGTCAGCTTTCCCCGCGTCCCGTATGGCGCGTGCCGGACAACCGCAAGCGCAACCCTAGATTTTGAACCTCCATGCCGGGTTGAAATCCCCGGGCGCAGGCCACCGATGAGAAATCGTCTCAAACCGCGAAGCACCGCTCCCGCAGTCCTCATCGTGAAGAGTCTTCTAGCCGCATGGGTCAGCCCGGGAACGGTGCTCCTTGTCCTCGGTCTGGTTCTCGCAGGGATCGGACAAGTGCAGCCTTCGTACCCGCAAACAGCGGGGGCGGGTCATAAAAGCGCAAAAGAATCGCCCGACAGAACTGCGAGCGGACCGGTCGGGAGCTATCCGGAATTGGTGGACATTACAGCTTCGACCGGCATTCAGTTCGAACATCTCTCGAGCCCTGAACAGAAATTCATTGTGGAATCGATGAGCGGAGGCGTAGCCCTGATCGATTATGACCGCGACGGCTGGCCTGATATTTATTTCACCAATGCCCAGAGCGTCGATATGGCTCTCCAGGGTCGGAAGGCGCGCAGCGCGCTCTATCACAACAATCGCGATGGGACATTTACCGATGTAACGGACAAAGCCGGCGTGGGGTATCCCTGCTGGGCCATGGGGGCGGCGGTAGGGGACTACAACAACGACGGATGGCCTGACCTGCTGGTGACCTGTTTTGGCGGGGTGGTGCTCTATCGCAACAACGGCGATGGCACCTTCACCGACGTGACCAAAAGTGCCGGGCTCGGTGGCGACACCGAGTGGGCCACAGGAGCTGCTTTTGGGGATTATGACGGCGACGGCTGGGACGACCTCTTCGTGGCCCATTATGTGGATTTTCGCTTGAACGATATGGCGGCATTTGGTTCGAGCGACACCTGCAAATATCTGGGCATCGATGTGCAATGCGGGCCGCGCGGCTTAAAGGGATCTCCGGACAATCTGTACCACAACAACCGGGATGGAACCTTCACCGATGTTTCCCAGAAATCTGGCGTGGGTGATCCGGAGCACCGCTATGGCCTGACGGCGCTCTGGTCGGACTTGGACAACGACGGCAAACTGGATCTTCTGGTCGCCAATGACGGCCAGCCGAACTATCTTTATCGGAGTGATGGCGCGGGCAAATTCGTGGACGCGGGTTTTTCTTCCGGGGTGGCGCTCGATGCCGATGGCGCTGCCCAGGCCAATATGGGAGTTGCCCTGGGCGACTTTCAGCATACCGGACGCATGTCTCTATTGATTTCGCACTTTGACAACGAGTACGCCGCCTTCTATCGCAATGATGGAGACCTGACTTTTACCGATATCTCGATGGCTTCGGGGGTTGCGCAGGGCACCCGCGGGTATGTGGGGTGGGGAGATGCGTTTGTCGATTTCGACAACGATGGCTGGGCGGATTTTTTCCTGGTCAACGGACACGTGTATCCGCAGGTGGACAGCCTCCATTCCAACCTGAGGTACTTGGAGCCCAAGCTGCTGTTTTTGAATCAGCATGGCGGAACTTTCAAGGACATCAGCAAGCTGGCAGGAGCAGCGATCCAGGTTCCCCAGGTCAGCCGCGGATTGGCGGTGGGCGACCTCTTCAACGATGGCAAGCTCGAAGCGGTGGTCGAGAATCTGGTGGGCAGGCCCATGATTCTGCGTCCCGAGGGCGGTCCGCGGAATCACTGGATCAGCTTTCAGCTGGAGGGAGTCAAGAGTAATCGTTTGGCTTTGAACGCACGTGTGCGAGCGACAGCCGGCGACCTGGTGCAGTTGAGCGAAGTGATCAGCGGCGGCAGTTACCTGTCGCAGAACGACCTGCGCATCCATTTTGGGCTGGGCAAGCATGCCCGGGTTGATAAGGCAGTTGTCTTCTGGCCCGACGGGAGGGTGGAGACACTGACCAACCTGTCCGCCGACCGTTTCTATGCCATACGGGAAGGCGCGGGTGTGGTTTCATCGAAACCCCCGGAGGCTACCAGTGTGCAGCGGCCCTGAGCCTCGGCGAGGAGCCGCGACAGTCTGCGGGACGCGAGTTGCCGAGGAACGGAGCCAACCGAACCGCGAAGCGCCGCCCCGAAGTCTCAAATGAGTAAAGGGTTACGTGCGTCCCTCCCAGAAACGGCTCGGCAACGGGAAGGGCCCGTCGGAACCATAGGCAGGCAGAACGAAAACGATTACTCAGGATGCTCTCTAGACTGGCCGATTCCGCGGTCTGCGAGAAGCGCTTGGGATCTCCAGGGCGGTGAGGCCCGGGGCCCTGCACCCATTGCAAATACGTTGCAAATAGAGGTACGGCCTCGCGATTTTCACGTGAAAACACGCCCTGTTGCCGCTGCTTCGAAAATACGTCTTGACAAGCTCATAGCAAAGGAGATAAAAATTTTCCGGTTCCGAGAAAACGATTACTGATCAAGAGCTTGCGGCTGCGCCTCGCGACGCGCTTTGCACAGCAGATCCGAAAACGACGGCTGAAGCGATCGCGGCCCAAAAGGGTGGGACACATAAGCGTGGGAAAGGAAGGCAAACTATGAATCATGTCACGATCCAGAGTCGGCGTATCCCGAGGTTTTCGGGGGCGAAAAGACCGGCATGGAGTTTTCTGGCAGTGCTGTTCGCGTTCGTCGCGATGCTCCTAGTCCTCGCAACCGGTGCTTGGGGGCAGGATAACGCCTCTGTCACCGGAACCGTGTCGGATGCCACCGGAGCGGTGGTGGCGAACGCCAGCATCTCTCTCACCAACACTGCGACCGGTCAAATAAGACAGGTCACGTCGAACACGGCTGGAGCCTATCTCTTTCCAAACGTGGGTGTCGGTCGCTACACGCTCGAAGCATCCGTGCAGGGTTTTCAGAAGTACACCAAAACTGACATTCAGGTGAACGTCGATCAGACTCTGAAAGAGGATGTCTCCCTGAAGGTCGGCAACACCCAAGAAACAGTGAGCGTCGAAGCGGACGCCTTGCAGGTGCAGTCGGAAACCAACGAGGTCAGCAATCTGATCAGTGGCCAACAGGTATCGCAGTTGGCGACCAATGGCCGCAATGTCACCTCCCTGGCCGCCCTGGGAATGGGAACCTCCACCAACTTGCCGTCTTTCAGCGGGGTGAACGCTCTGACCAGCGCGAACGGCATCAGTTTCAATGGTACCCGCGTAACCCACAACATCTACCTTCTGGACGGAGGCGAGCTGAATGATCGTGGCTGTGGTGGCTGCTTCAGCTCCCTGCCCTCGATTGATGCGCTCTCTGAATTCCAGACGCTCGATAGCAACTACGGACCCGACTACGGCATCGGCTCGGGCGGAACCATCCTGATGGTCATCAAGTCCGGCACCTCGCAATTCCACGGATCCTTGTGGGAGTTCAACCGGAATGAGGACTTCGGCGCCAACAATTATTTCGTCAACGCCGCGCATCAGGCGAAGCCCGAGTTCCGGCTGAATGTACCCGGCGGCAATTTCAGCGGTCCGCTCGGCAAGAAGACGTTCTTCTTTGTGAATGAAGAGTGGCGCCGGCTCATCCAGGGCAGTACGCCCCAGGTGAGAAACACCATCCCCCTCGCCGATTTTCCCAGCGCCGGCAACCCATTGGCCTATGTCCTTCCGCCCGGCGACACGAAGATCCCGGTTGTTCCCGCGACCACGGATCCAGCAAAATTGGCTCTCTACGCGACCGATGGTTTGACGCCCGGAAGTCCGTTCCCCGGGAACACGATTCCCGCCAACCTGATCGACCAAAACGCAGTCCTCGAAATGAACGCGGGTACCTTCCCCAAGCCGAATTTGGGCACCAATCAATACCTCTCGTCCATTCCTCAACCGACCAACGTTCGGGAAGACGTGGTTCGCATCGACCACACCATTAACAGCAAGTTCCAGCTGATGGGCCATTACCTCCACGACGCGGTCACGCAGACCTACTACCCGCCCTTGTGGGGACCTGGTAACGACTATCCGACGGTGGGCACGTCCATGCTCAACCCGTCCTGGTCATCGACTCTCAAATTGACGCAGACGTATTCGCCTTCGTTGCTCAACGAAACCACCTTCCTTTTCAGCGGCAACACCATCCACCTCAGTCCTGTCGCCGGCGTCGGCGGCTCCTTTACCCAGCCCAGCGGCTGGACGGCCACATCCTTTTTCCCGCTCTCCCTCAATGACGGCGCCCGCCTGCCGGAAATCGACCTGGGTGCGCCGTACGGTACCACGTGGACGTCAAGCTACTATCCCTGGAAGAACTCCTATTTTGGCTATGAGACCCGGGACGATCTGTCCTGGACCCACAGGAACCATCAGTTTAAGTTTGGCGCCAGTTGGTTGCACGATCCCAAGAATCAGCAACTGCAGGCCAACACCCAGGGCACTGCCACGTTTAACAACACCTCGTTTTCGGACGATTCGTATGTGAACTTCCTGCTCGGTGATGCCTCCCAATTTCAACAGCTGCAGTTTCTGGCTGGCAAGCACTGGGTCAACAACAACTACGGCGCCTACGGCAATGACAACTGGCACATCACTCCCCGGTTGACCCTCAACCTCGGACTTCGTTTCGACGGCTTGCCACATGCCTATGAGCGATATAACCAGTTCGCGAATTTCGTGACTGCGGACTACAACGCGGCGCTCGGTAATCCGGTCACTGCGGCTGGCACGCTCAACCCGGCTTCACTCACCACGTTCGGCGGTCAAAATTTCTATCTCAATGGCATCCGCGAGGCCGGCGTCAATGGCTTCCCCATTGGCAACGTGAAGAACTACTACAACACTTGGGAACCGAGAGTCGGTTTTGCCTATAACCTGTTGGGAGATGGAAAGACGGTACTGCGCGGCGGCTTTGGAATATTCTATGAGCGCGTTCAGGGCAACGACGTGTACAACGCTGCTTTGAATCCGCCCTTTGCCTATCAGCCCCTCGCTACCAACGTTTACTTCTCGAGCCCAAACACCAGCGCCCTGACTGGAGCAACCACCACGCAGACGTTTCCCTCGATTATGCAAACTCTGGAATACAACTACCGGCCACCTGGCACCGCCCAGTTCAGCCTGGGTTTGCAGCGGCAACTCGCCCCGGCAGTCGTTGCCGTCCTGCAGTATGTCGGCTCTCGAGGCTGGGATCAGAGCGATGACCGGGGGATTAACAGTCTGCCTTTGACCGATCCTAACAACCCGGCGAACCCCTACGACCTTCGCGAGGGCGTCGCCGACGGCACACTAAACGCGAACCAATATCGAATCTTTCCTGGCTTCGCCGGCATTCAGCAGCAGGAGAACGAGACCAACTTCAGCTACGACTCGCTCCAGGCCGGTCTGCGCGTCGAAAACCGGCATGGACTTACCGTGCAACTGGCCTACACCTGGTCGCACGAGATCGACGAGGTCAGCAATGATCTCAACGCGATCTCCGATCCCTTTAACCTGAAGTATGACCGTGGGTCGGGAGCGTTCGACCGGCGTAACGTCTTCAACGCGAATTACGTCTACAACCTGCCGTTTTTCGCGCACACTTCCAACTCATTGCTGCACTCTACCCTGGGAGGATGGGAGTTCTCCGGGATTACGGTCATAGAAACGGGAACGCCGATTGCCATTGGCTATGGACCCGATACCATTGGTCTGGGCGGCGGCGCGGACACCCCCATTAATAACCGTGCGAGCCTAGTGTCGGCGGTCACCTACCCAAAGACCGTGAATGCCTGGTTTAGCACCAGCTCGTTTGCGGCTCCCGTGGCTCCCTGGATGGGCGGTACGAATCAAGGTTTTGGCACTTCCAGGAAAGACGCAGTCTATGGACCGGGACTATTCAATTTCAACCTTTCTCTATTCAAGACCTTTGCCATCACGGAAAGAGTGAAATTTGAAATGCGGTTCGAGTCCTTCAACACTTTCAACCACACGGAATTCAACGGTGTCGACACGGGCTTTACCGACGGCAACTTTGGAGCCGTGACCTCGACCTATGATCCTCGCACCCTGCAGCTGGGCGCGAAGTTAAGCTTCTGAGGTCGAGCTACCTTTAACCTGGGCGCGGCGGGCAAATTCCCTCCGCGCCCAATCTTTTTGCTCCTGGAATTTCTTGCCTGCGAGCTATGCCCATATTGCGCGCCGGTCTCCCGGCAAGCGAGAATGCAATGGAGGAGATGCGCGTGATGCGGGTTGTGCCCCTAGGAATCACCCTGACCCTGACAACGATCCTGGCGCTGGCGGCTGCCACCTGCCTGGGCCAAGCGACCGCGGATGTGGACAATCAGCGACGGACTGCGTTTGCTCTCGAGCAAGAGGGCAAGAATTCCGAGGCTGAAGCTGCCTGGCGCGCCCTCGAGAAGGTTCGGCCCGAGAACCCGGAGTCCTACGCCCATTTGGGCTTGCTCGAAGCCCGCCAGCAACACTACAAGGAGGCCGTGCCCCTCTATCGCAAGGCCTTGGCGCTCAATCCGGCAATGCCCGGCTTACAGCTGAACCTTGGCCTCGCGCTCTTCAAGGCCGACGAGTTGAAGCCAGCCATCCAGACATTTGAGGCACTGCTCAAGCGTGAGCCCTCATCGTCCCCTGAGGCGCAGCGCCTGACCGTGCTGATCGGAATGGCCCATTATGGCCTCAAAGAATACGCGGCTGCGGTTCCTTATCTGCAAGAGGCCACGGCCGGCGAACCGCAGAACCTGCCTTTCCGTCTTCTTTTGGCGCATAGTTGCCTCGCATCCAAGCAGTATCAATGCGTTCTCGATGTCTATCACGAGATTCTGACATTGAACGCGGAGTCGGCCGAAGCCGATATGCTGGCCGGCGAGGCGCTCGACGAGATGCAAGACCATTTCGGTGCTACGCAGCAATTCCGGGCCGCGGTCAAGGCGAACCCCCAAGAGCCCAATGTCCACTTCGGTCTGGGCTACCTGCTGTGGGGCCAAGGCCAGTTCGCGGAGGCTGCGCAGGAGTTCCAGGCCGAACTGGCCAACGTGCCCAACCACGTTCAAGCCCTAGCCTATCTGGCGGACGCCGACATGCAACTGAACCACCCCGAGGTGGCCCGTCCGCTGGTGGAAAAGACGATCCGGATCGATCCAGCAATAGAAATGGCACACCTTGATCTGGGCATCCTCGATGCCGATGCCGGTCGCCGGCAGGACGCACTGCGGGAACTGAAAGTGGCGGCACGGCTCAGCCCCGCGGATGTGAAGGTTCACTGGCGGTTGGCGCGGCTTTACCAGGCGATGGGAAGAAAAGATGAGGCAGACGCCGAGTTCCAGAAGACCAAGACCCTGACCAAAGCAGCCAATGATTCGGTCTCCCAGAAGATCGAGAACGCGCACGAGAAGACTAAGCCGACAGAGGGAGCGGCCACTGTGCCGGCCGACAAGTAACCTGCGAAGGAGCATTGATCCGCCCCCCCCTCGCTGGGGTCGTCGTTGGCGGAGAAGGAGGTGCGACCGGCGAGCGATACGCTCGCCCTTTAGAACCCGTTTTCCATGTGGTAGTAGAGATCGTTCCAGCGCAGTTCCCGGGTAAAATCCGCCAGTTTCGTGTCCCCGTCGATCAGCAGGTATTCCATGCCTGCCATGGCGGCGAAGTTTTCCAGGTGTTCCGGGGTCAATGCCGGACTGAGGGCAGTGTGATGCGAGCCGCCTGCCGAGATCCAGGCCGTGGCCGCAATTTTCAGGTTCGGCTCGGGCTCCCAGACCGCCCGCGCCACTGGCAGGGCGGGAAGAGGATGCTCGGGCGGCATGAGCTTCACGGGATTGACGATCATCCGGAAGCGGTTGGCCAACTCTACCACCGAGGCATTCACCGCTTTCCCGGAGGCTGCCGTAAACACCAGGCGAACGGGGTCCTGTTTTCCCCCGATCGCCAGGGAATGGACCTCGACCGACAGCTTGCCGGATGCGATCGAGGGGCATACTTCGAGCATATGCGCCCCCAGCACCTGGCCGCCGTTTCCCAGGTGATAGGTATAGTCCTCCATGAATGACGCGCCCCCCTCGAGACCGTGACTCATAACTTTGACGGCCCGCACCAGGGCAGCGGTTTTCCAGTCCCCTTCAGCGGCAAAGCCGTACCCATCGGCCATTAGGCGCTGCGCTGCTAGTCCCGGGAGCTGCGCCAGACCATGCAGATCCTCAAACGTATCGGTGAAGGCGTGCGACCCGGTTTGCTCGAGAAAATGCCGCAGCCCCAGCTCGATGCGAGCTGCCTCCCGCAGAGACTCACGCCGGCTTCCACCGGCAGCGAGCACTTCCGCCACCGCGTACGTGTTATCGTATTCCGCAACCTGTTCCTGGATCGCGGAGTCCTTTACTTGCCGAACCTGCTCGACTAGGTCTCCCACGCCATAGCCGTTGACCGAATAGCACAGTTGGATCTCCGCGTTCAGTTTGTTGCCTTCGGTCACGGCCACATTCCGCATGTTGTCACCGAAACGAGCGATCTTCAGTTGCCGGGCATCGTGCCAGGCGCAGGCGGCCCGTATCCAGCAACCCATCTCCGCGTGCACCGCCCGATCCTGCCAGTATCCCACGATGATCTTGCGCCTGAGCCGCATGCGGGCGGCGATAAATCCGAACTCCCGGTCGCCGTGCGCCGACTGGTTCAGATTCATGAAGTTCATATCGATGGTGGACCAGGGCAATTCCTCATTGAACTGTGTGTGCAGGTGCAGAAGCGGTTTATCGAGCGAGCGCAGACCCGCAATCCACATGCGGCCCGGCGAAAAGGTATGCATCCAGGTGATGAGCCCGATGCAGTTCCGCGAACGGTTGGCCTCCAGGCACAACTCATGAATCGACTCGCTGCTGGTCATCACCGGCCGGCACACGATCTTCACCGGGATGGACGGTGATGCCCCCAGTGCCCCAGCGATCGCTGCGGCGTGTTCTGCCACCTTCGCGAGCGTCTCCGGCCCGTAGAGGTGCTGGCTTCCGGTGACAAACCAGACTTCCAGATTGCCGAAATCAATCATTCAGTCCTCTTTCACCTAGGGCCTTGCACACCAAGTTCTTGGAGTGTTTGTGGGGGAGAGAGAGGGCCCGCGAGGGGCGCGGTGCCGCCCCATCATCGGAATCAAGATCATGGAAATCAAGATCGTCAGCGTCAGCGCTTCTTCTTCTATCTATCTTTCTATCTTTGCAGTGGCGCACAACCCATTCTCCCACCGCTTCTCGGAAGCCCGCGCTCCCGGGTCGACGGCGTTGCAAGGGGTGGATCGTTCATCCTTCCACCGTCTAAGAACCTCTCCGGCCACCTCTTAGGCGGAAAGTAAACGCTTGCTGCCAATCTAGTCTTGCACGCCGCGCCACGTCAAGGGACAAGTGGCGGACGCGATCTTGCATCGACGGGTCGCGGCCGAGCGACTAAGCACGCACTCCGTGGCCTGATTTCTCGAGGCATGCGATGGAGTTGTGAGATTGTTTTGCCGAACCACTTTGCCTCGGGACCCGAGCCTCGTTCCGCCAGAAGGGTGCAGAGAAGCAGCTTTCGACAGCCCCGCAGTACACGTTTACTGGATTGTTTTTCCGCGATCGCACGCGACCGGATCAGTTGTGCTTCAGCAGTCCTTGGATGTCCAACCACTGACGGAAAAGCTCAGTCCATTCGGAAACCGGAGGTCGATTGCTGGCCCGCAGACCGAAGCCGTGTCCAGTGCGGGCGAAAATGTGAAGTTCCGCCGACACGCCAGCGCGTTTGAGAGAGAGATAGAGCTCCGGAAGTCCTTGCGCGATGTCCGGCCGGTCATCCTCGCCACAGGCAAGAAAGGCGGGCGGCGTCTGTTTCGAGAGGTTCATGTCGCGGGGAATCGCTGGATAAAGCAGTGCCTGAAAGGCGGGTTTGGAACTCTCCCGCTCAATCGGATCTGGCGCACCCTCGGTGCCAAAGTTGTAGCGGGTGCTGGCCATTGCCGCCAGCTCGCCCCCGGCAGAAAAGCCCATGACGCCGATGCGTTCTCGATCGAGGCCCCACTCTGGCGCGCGGCTGCGCACCAGACGGATGGCACGCTGGATGTCTGCCAATTCGGTCCCCTCGACACTGTAGGTCGAACCGTTTTCGCGCGCCAGACGATATTTCAAAACGAAGGCCGCCACGCCGTGCTCGCCCAGCCACTGGGCGACGTTGTAGCCTTCGTGATCCATCCAGAGTTCACGATGTCCGCCACCTGGGGCAATGATGACCGCCGCGCCGGTGGCCTTATCTTTCGTAGGAAAAAACGGAGTGATCGAAGGACGGTGAATGTTCGATACGATGTGCTCGCCGTTCTCATTCGCTCGCACGGTCTCCTCCGCCGTTTTGCCTTCCGAACCCGGCGCACCGTTTGGCCAGAGTAGGATCGCCTGATTTTCGCCAAGGGCAGGGCCGGCAGCGAGCACCAACCAAAAGATGGTCCGGCAGACTTGAGGCCAAAGCAGGTTTGCGGTTTGCATTTTCACCACCTCGATCTCCATGGAAGAAACCCCTAGCTAGCTAGGGTATTTTCACGTTGTAGGAGGCCGCCGTCATCTGATGGTCTTCCGAATCGGTCACGACCTCACGGATCCGGTAGCCTCCTGGCTCCAGCTGGAAAGTCACGTCTTCCTCGACTCCGGCCTCGAAAAAGGCTGGTAACTGCGAGTCGAGAACGCTCACCCTGGCCCGCCTCTGTTGGAATCCACCAGATTCTCCTTTTGATCGAAAACCGCAAAGACGAACGTCACGGTGTTGAGGTTGTGCACGCCTTCTTTGTGGAAATGGAGGGGCCTGGCATCGAGGTGAGAGAACAAGGAAAGCTCTAGTCTCTGACCCATCACTCCAGAAACCTTCCCTTGCAATGCGACCGGAAGCTGACGCACCTTGGTGTCAGAGAGAATCGCCTGTCGAATCTGCTCTCGGGCCCGAACCTCGGCGTCAAAGGCGTTCCCCTCTTTGGCGTCTGCTTCGGCTTCAGCCTCGTTCTTGGGGGCGAAATAGCCATGGCGGGCCTGGATGTTTAGGCCCCTCTTAGTCTCAGCTAGGGTGACCTTCAAGACGTGGAACTTGCCGTCCGGTTTCAGGTTGGTGGGAGCGAAGGCCAAAATGTAATAGACCGGCGAGCCCGCTAACCCGCCAAACCCGGTTTTCAGGTCGTTGTTATTGTGAAAAAATTCTCCGCCCGTGCCCTGGGCAACTTCTGCCAGCACATCGGTAGCCGCCGCCTCTCGTCCCCAATCCAAGGCTCTCTGCGCGCCGACGAGTTGGCCTGACAGGGGAGAGTACGCCCGGGTGACATCCGCTTCGCGCATCAGGAGCGCCAATCCCTTTGGGTCGAGCGAACTGATGACCACCTGCGCGCGAAGCGCGCGGCTAATCAGCCGGTCCAGTTGGCGCTGTTCGCTCTGGGACGGAAAGCCTGGCGAAACCAAAACGATGGTGCGCTGGCCGGGCATCTGCGACAGGTACTCGACGATTCCTTCAAGTTCTTGCAGGCTGGTTCGCGACCGGATCTGTGTTTCCTCCACCACGCTTCGCGCCATTGCTGGAACCGCTTGCAAGGCTTCGATCGTGGTCATCCGACAGGCATGGATGGCTTCATCGAGAGCGACCTCGAACGCATCGTTCGATGGGTTGCCTCCAGAATCGACGATTTCCTGCGCTTGATAGTCGGAGATGTCTGGGCAATCACGGATTGAGCCTCGGCTGACATGGAGTTTCGAGAGAGCGTCGTGAATCTGCTTGCCATCGGCAGTGAAGTCGGAGAGCATTTTTGCGGAGCTGAAGATGGCCACTCGGTCTTCCGGTTGTAGGTTCGCCGGGAGCGAACGATCGGCCGCGTCGCGCGCCTGCATCATGTCCGCGGCGGAGGTGTACAGGTCGTCGAAGTACAAAGCCAGAAATTTCCTGGGCCGTGCGGGTTGTGACCCTGGTGCTGCAGGGGCGAGGGCGACAGCCGAAGACGGCGATGGCGGCAGCGCAGTCTCGACTTCAAACTGGGCAATGGATTGCTCCTTGCCCCGGTCGAAGAGCTTAAAGTCTTCCTTGTTGAGATTATCTACCGGCTTGCCCTGTGGGTCGCGCACGACAACCCGAACCACAACCAGATTGCTGGCGGCTCGCAGCCGGAATGGAGCTTGGTTTTCGGCCTCCGGGGTCACGCCCTTCGTCTGACTCTGTGCTCCGAGAGTGCGGCTGGGCAAGGCAAGAACCGCCCACAGAGTCAAGCCCAGGGCAAGATAGCGGGAAAGCGGAATCCGGGAGGAGGTCACAGATTGGCGCCTCCACGCGGAGTGTCGAGCAACGACCTGGGCCCGGGCGTTGTCCGACTGTTCTGCTCTACGCTTTCTGTGGCCGGTCGGAACCATCGAGCGAAACGCCTTTTCATTCGCTCCAGACTCGATCCTTGCTTCCCCGACCTCTGGTTTCAAGCCGGGATTGCCTTGCTGGCGAGCGCCCCAGTGCCCGCGCGCAGCGCCATCTCGCGGGCCGCCCGCAGTTGCATGACGGGATCACCACTGGGATGAAATTCCATGGCAGCCACCCCGGTGTAGTTGAGCTCGGCCAGTTTACGAAAGATGTTCTGGTAGTTAATCTCGCCGGTGCCCGGCTCATGGCGGCCGGGCACGTCGGCGATGTGCACCAGTCCCAGGTTCCGGATGCTTTTCTCCAACTTTCGGATGAGATTGCCCGCAGTAATTTGCTCATGGTAGAAATCGTAAAGCAGCTGCACTTGCGGGTGACCCACCGCTTCAACCACCTCCAGCGCTTCGAGGATTTCGGTCAAGTAGTATCGCGGGTTTTCCTCGGGATCGATGGTTTCGAGCAGCAGCCGGACCGGCTTGCCGTTGATTGACTTGCCTTCCACCAGCGCCCCGGCTGCTTTCAGGGTGTCGATCGAGCTCTGATGCTGGGCCTCGCGAGACAGTTCTGGGATGCGGTTGCCGGACAGCAGGATCATGCTCGGGCAGTCAATTTGCTCCATGATGGGCAGCACTTGGCGTAGCTCGGCCAGCAGCGGCTCTCGGTGCTCCGGGATGCTGACGCCGTGCTTTAACCCGGCGGTGCAATCGAAGGTGATGCCGAGTTCTTTGCGCTTTCGATTGGCGCGCTGGAATTGATCTTCGGTCCACTTGTCGTACTCGCCAACCAATTCCACGTTGCGATATCCCGCTTCCGCCACTTTTTCCAAGCGCTGCTCGAAAGGCAGATCGGTGAAAACCGTCCAAAGCATGACCGACAGTTGGAAGGGCGCTCCGGAAACTTCCCGATCTGGGCTGGCAACAGCTGGGTTTGCCAGAGCGATGGAGTCCTGGCTGAACAAATCGGGGCTATGGGACAAGCCGTAAGCTCCCGCCATCGTTCCCGCAAGCGTCTGAGCAAAGCTTCGTCGATTCATTTCTCACCTGGTTCGGCAGTTTGACCAAATGTCGGCTGTCATCTTGACCGGGCGACGTTATCACAATTCAAGCACACGGGCGCCAGAAACTGCTCATACTTATGGTGGAGGCGAATGCCGGCTGGGTTGATTTACCATCGATCGGTTTGACTGCCAACCTTGCAATGTTTCGCAAGTCCGGTTCGCTCAAACACCAGTGATCTGCGCGCGGGAAAAGAGAGCATTTTCCATGACTCGTTGTCTTCGTATCGGTTGGTTCCTGAACTGGCTGCTGCTTTCGGCCATTGGGCTGTTGGCGCAAACCGACGTCAGGCTGCAACCCTTCACCCTGGATCATCGGAAGGCGCTGCTCGCTCCCTCGCCGGTGGATGTTTCGTTTCTGCTCGACCGGCCGGCGGGGAAGCACGGATTCGTCCGCGCACAAGCTGGACATCTTGTAACCGGCGACGGAAAACGAATCCGCTTTTGGGGGGTGAACGTTACCGACTGGAGCAAAGGCTCGGTGATGGTGCCTTCGAAGGAAGACGCCCATCTGTGGGCGGCTACGCTCGCCCGGTTTGGGGTGAACGCAGTTCGGTTTCAATTTCTCGATCTGCCCACGCCCCGGGGATTGATCGACAGCAAACGCGACGACACCAGGGGCCTCGATCTTGAGCAGTTCGACCGTGAGGACTACTTCATTGCCGAGCTCGAGAAGCAGGGAATCTACATCGATTTCAACCTCCTGGTGGGACGGCCATTCAAAGCGGGGGATGGGGTCGAGGACTGGGAAAAAATTCACGAAGGAGCCAAAGGCATCAGCCTGTACGATCATCGACTGATTGAATTGCAGAAGGAATATGCGAAGCAGCTGTTAGCTCACCTCAACCCCTACTCCAAATTGGAATACTCGAACGATCCGGCGGTTGCCATCGTCGAGATCAACAATGAGAACGCGCTTTGGGTGGGCTCTCATGGTCCGACGCCGTACTACGACCGCGAACTGACCGATCTATACAATCAATGGCTCGAAAAGAACCTGAATTCCGAAGACCGGAAAAAGCTGAGGGCCATCGCCGGGGTCTCCGCAGAGGACCCCGCTCCCCTGCTCCAGGGTAGGGCGCAGATCGAGGCGGCCCCGAAAGACAGATTCTATACGGAATCTCGGTTCTTCCTCGACACCGAGCGCGGGTACTTCGAAGACATGCGCGCCTACCTGACAGCCACCTTGGGTGTGAAGTGTGTGATTATCGCAACCGCCGACCACAGCCACGTGAGCAGCGGATATCCTTTGCTGCTGGCGACTTCATCGTTCGACTCGACCGATGGCCATACCTACTGGCAACACGACTGGGAACAAAAGGTCAAGGCCCCCATGGTGAACGATCCATACAATTCGACCGTCGTCGAGTTGTCTCGTACGGCGGTTGCCGGCAAACCCTATACCGTCAGTGAGGTAAACAATCCGTTCCCGAACGATTGGGCGAGCGAGGGTATTCCGATTCTTGCCGCCTACGGCGACTTCCAGGATTGGGATGGAATCTTTTGGTATACCTTTGAGCCCAAGGCGTCGACCGACTGGAAAGCCTATATTGGAGATGCCTTCGATATTTCGCTCGATCCGGTCAAAATGCCGGAACTGGCCGCGGGAGCCCTGATGTTCCTGCGAGCGGACGTGAGCGTCGCCAACTCCACCGTTGTGCGCTCCTACAGCCGTGATCAGGTTTTCGACAGTGCATTGCTGTTGCCGGCGACCGATCGTCCATATTTCACGCCCGGATTTCCCCTGACCGTGCCGCTCGAGCACGGCTCGCGCATTCTCTCGCTCGACGACGCACCCACCCGACCATTTGCGGCACCCAAAGTCTCCGATCCCATGGTCTCCGACACCAACCAGCTGGCGTGGTACAGCTCGTCAGAAATGACCGGACTGGTGACCGTGGATACTCCGCGATCTCAGGCGCTGATTGGATTTGTGAGGGCGAACGGCAAGTCCGTCAGCAATCTGTCGGCGGAGGTCGAGAATCGATTCTGCACGATTGTGATCAGCTCCCTTGAATCGAAGCCGATTTCTCACGCCTCCAAATTGTTGTTGACGGCCGGATCGCGGGTCAAAAACCAAGACATGCAATGGAACCCACGGCGAAGCAGCCTGACCGACTGGGGCGCCTCGCCTACTCTGATTGAGCCGGTGGTTGGCCGGATCAGCCTGCGGGGACTGGATCGCGCCCGTGCGGTTTCCGCGCAGCCGCTCGACGGATCGGGCCAGCCGACCGGGGAACTGATTCGCGCCGCAAGAAACGGGGAAGGTTGGGAGATACGGGTCGGAGCGCCGGCGACCACCTGGTACGAAGTGACAGTCGAACACTGAGCGTGCCCTGAGGGCCAGCCGCAATCGACGCCCGGTAACGGATTTCGACACGACGTTTGCCTCTAGGACTCCCGGCCCAAGCGTGGTCGAAGGCTAGGTTGCGTCGTCCCCGGAGAACGCTGCCCAGTCGCCCACCGATTCTGCCCAATCCTACTTTCGTAGGATTCGAGGTTGTTCCCCAAAGGCTAAGATCGCGAGGGCGCTCGAGGGGTAGCAATCAGGGTGGCAATCAAGGGCAGAATACGGTTGCCGGCCGCCCAATTTTCGCGGTTCTAGAGCTCGGAAGTTCCCGCGGTCGGAATGGTTCGGCCCCGCAGGTTTTGAGAACCCAGGCAAATCGGGAGCTTGCAGCCTGCGAATCGTTGCAGCGCAAATTGTTGGTCATCATAAATTTAGGGGATTCATGAAGCGAAGTGTTCGAACCGTCATCCTGCTGTCAGTTTTGTGTGTCTCCGCTCTGGCCTCCAGCCGAATTGATTTGGATCGCGATTGGCAGTTCTGCATCGACGCGCACGATGCCGGAGAAGCTGCGGGATGGCAGAAGCATCTGCCTTCCGGCACGGAATCTGTCAATGTGCCGCATACCTGGAATATCGGAAGGCATGACGCCTACCTCGGAAAGGCGTGGTACTTCCGCACGGTCGAGGTGCCCGCGCCATCGCCGGGCAGGCATGTGGAATTGCACTTCGGGGCCACATTCTATTCCTCTCGCATATGGTTGAACGGCGTAGAGGTTGGCCGTCATGAAGGCGGCTATACAGCCTATGCCTTGGATATCACCCCCCGTCTTCTATCCACCAATTACCTTGCGGTCGAAATTGACAATCGCATCACGGAGCAGACCATCCCCGGTTTCGCCATGCGTCAGCAGGTTCCTCACGATGCCTGGTATGACTGGTGGGACTACGGCGGCATCGTGCGCGATGTCTGGATGACCATAGCCGGGCCGATTGAAATTCAGCGGCAGAGGATCCGCAGTCAGATGAGTGCGGGCGGCGCGGTAGTCAAGGATCAGATCTACCTGACGAGTCGGTTCGAGCGCAGCCGGGGTCTGTCTGTGCGCTTGACCGCCTACGACCCGGACAACCGGATTGCGGCCATGCAAACGCGTCCCGTCACCGTGGTGCCCGCAGACACCGAACTCGATTTGTCTCTCGAAATCGATGCTCCCAAGCTTTGGGGTATTGACCATCCGAATGTCTACCGCATGGCGGTGGAGATTGCGGACCCGGGCGGGGAGGTGCTCGATCAGCAAAGTGAGACCTTCGGGCTGCGGCAGATCGAGATTCGGGACCGCCACCTTCTGGTGAACGGCGAACGAGTACGGCTTACGGGGCTGACGCGGCATGAAGAGTCTCAGTGGGAAGGACTGGCCGAAACCCCGGGTACGATGCGTTATGACTACGATGACATGAAGTCGTTGCAGGTGACCCTGACTCGGCCGGTACACTATCCGCAAAATCCGTTCATCCTCGACTACGCGGATCGGCACGGGATACTGCTGATTCCGGAAATCCCGCTGTGGCAATTCAGCGAGAGTCAGCTAAGCGATCCTGGAGTCATGCGGCTGGCGAAGCAGCAAATGCAAGAAATGATTGAGCAAGCCGGCAATCACCCCAGCATATTTGCCTGGAGTGTATGCAATGAAAGCGACACCGGAACACCGGGCGGCATCGCTTACTTCCGCGCGATGCGAGACTTTATCAACCATTTGGATCCCGGACGCTTTGTCAGTTACGCGGACGACAACTTGCCCAAACTGAAGAAGGCCGAAGACTCCGCCGCCAACGACGCCGACTTCCTCATGATGAACCAGTATTTCGGCAGTTGGCACGGACCGGCGAACGAGCTCTCAGCATCGCTCGACAAGGTGGATCGCCTGTTTCCCCACAAGATGGTGATTGTCTCTGAGTTTGGTCTGTCGGGGGTTTTTGCCAAAGACGAAGAAGATGCCGACCGCAAGAGGGTGAAAATCATTCAGGAGCAAATGCCGGAAATGGCGCGGCGTGACTGGATCGCGGGCGCGATCCTGTGGTGTTATCAGGACTACAAATCGCGGCGCAATGTGCGGCTGGGCCTCGAAGAAGGATATGTCGATCATGGCGTGGTGGACGAGCATCGTCAACGAAAGCCGTCGTACTACATCTGGAAAGAGATGAATGCTCCGGCATCGGTCAGCGTCTGGTGGAACAGCGAGAAGGATGTACCCGCTACCTTTACCGCTACGGTGAAGCCCAATTCCTTGAATAGCCTTCCGTCCTACCCCTTACATGAGTACCGGCTGAGCTGGGAAATCTACGACGACACCAAACTGCTCTCCCGCGGGGAGCGACGGCTGGCCGACTTGAGCAGTACACAATCCGTGTCGGGCGTGGTGGGGAGCAATGCCCAAACCCAGAAGTTGCAATTGCATCTCGCTTTGGTTCGCCCCACAGGAGAAATAGCATCCGAGAAGACCCTGGATTGGAATACGAGCGGACCGCAGGCTAGGCGCTCTGGCGATCGAACCTTTCCGGTCCAGTAGACGGGAGGTCCTCGATCCTTCGACACCAAGATGCCGCGCACCGTGGTCGTTCGCTCGCAAATTCAGTATTACCCTAGATCTTGCGCTAACGATATAATCCACAGCCGGAAGGGTGAGAAAACCGCAATGGTTCGCGCTCTTACCGCGGGTGTATTTCTGTGTCTTTTGGCGCTGTCTCCTAGCGCCCCGGCGCTGGACGACCCTCCTGCCGGCTACACCGATCGCATCTGGCAGATGCAGGACGGCCTTCCGGAACAGACGGTCCAGGCATTCGCCCAGACCAAGGATCGATACCTCTGGATCGGAACCACCGGAGGGTTGCTGCGCTTTGATGGGGGGCGACTGGTCTTGTATGACCGCGACAACACGCCCGCGTTTACCGAAAACAATATTTTCAATCTGACGGTTGCGCGCGACGGAACACTTTGGATTGCCACCGAGGGCGGCGGCCTGATTCGCTACAAGGATGGTGTGTTCCGCTCCTTCTCCGCCAAGGATGGTCTACTCAACGACTTCGTGCGTACCGTTTATCAGGACAGCCAAGGGCTGATCTGGATCGGGACCGACGACGGGTTATTTCGATTCTCGGGCGAGCGGATCGAACGGATTGACGACGGAAATAGCGTCCCCTTGGTCGCGGTGCACGCCATTCGCGAGGACAGCCAAGGGCGCTTATGGGCGGGGGGCTCAAAACTGTTGTGCCTCAGCGGCAGCACGGCGCAGGAATACCGCTTGCAGGGAGAAGGAAGCCAGAACCGGGTCAAGTCCATCGCCCAGACTCGGGACGGAACCCTTTGGGTGGGCACAATCGGAGGCTTGTACAGAATGGTTGCCGGGTCCGACTCCTTCCGTAGGGTGAAGGACACGAGCGGAACGGTTCGTTTTCTTCGTGAAACCTCGGATGGCACTCTTTGGATTGGAACCATTGGCCACGGGATCTATAAATATCGTGAGCACAGATTCTCCCAGATTACAGCCCCCAACAATCTGCCGAGCAATACCGCATTGAACCTGTTCGAAGATATCGAGAAAAACATCTGGATCGGCACCCAGGCCGGCATGCTGCGGCTGAGCAAGACCCCAATCCAGGCGGTGGCCTTGCCCGATGCCGGAGACTATGACGCCGAAACCGTGTACCAGGACCACAATGGCGATCTTTGGATTGCGGCGGCGAATCTGTTTCGCTTCCACGATGGCAAGGCAACCGAGATCCGCTTTCCCGGGATCAGCGAAGTGCGCGTACGAAACGTGTTCCGGGACAACGAAGGTACGCTCTGGATCGGGACCGAGGGCAGAGGGGTATTCCGCGAGAGCGGCACCAAGCTAGTCCACTACATGAGCAAGGACGGACTGG
Source organism: uncultured Acidobacteriaceae bacterium (assembly GCA_963770245.1). Lineage (GTDB taxonomy): Bacteria > Acidobacteriota > Terriglobia > Terriglobales > Acidobacteriaceae > PALSA-270. The sequence goes on from CAVYOX010000007.1 coordinate 198,899, forward strand.
TTAACAATTTCGTGCGAGCGTTTCTGCAGGGGCGGGATGGCAGCGTGTGGATCGCCACCGATGAAGGCGTAAGCCGCTGGCGGGGCGGCGGGTTCACCAACTACCAGGAGCGCGACGGGCTTTGCTATTTCAGCACACGTTCGTTGTGGGAAGACCACAACGGAGATGTCTGGATTGGAACGGACCGTGGAATCAGCCATTTACACGCCGGCAGCTTTGTCCAAGATGCGGTGACCGAAGCCCTCAAGAATGAAAAGATCTGGGCCATTCGAGAGGACTCCGACGGCGGACTATGGTTTGGCACGCGGACTGGGGGCCTCTATCGTTGGCGGTTTGGGACGCTAGCCCACTACACAACCGCTCAAGGGCTCGCCAGCAACAGCATCTACGAAATGCTCGAAGATCGCCGGGGAAATTTCTGGATCAGTGGTCCGAACGGAATCTCCGCCATCAGCCGGCGAGAGTTGGACATCATTGCGGATGACCCGACGCATCCCCTTTCGCTCACGCTGTATGGCATCTCCGACGGCTTGGAAACCACCCAGATGTACGGTGCCGAGAAGCCCGGGGGGGTAGTCACCTCACAAGGCGAAGTTTGGTTTGCCAGCAACAAGGGCCCAGTGCGGGTCATCCCAGACCAAACTCAGCCGTCTGCTCCGGCCCCGGCCGTGATCGACCAGGTGGTGGCGGACGGAATTGAAGTGCCGGACCTGGAGAAAATCTCTCTGGAGCCGGACAACGCCAAAATCGAAATGCACTACAGCGTCATTCAGCTGCGGTCGCAGGAACGAGTGAGATTTCGCTACATGCTCGACGGTTTTGACAAGAATTGGACCGATGCGTCCTCGCGCCGGGTGGCGTACTACACCAATCTTCCGCCGGGACGCTATCGTTTCCGCGTGGCAGCATTTGAGATGAATAACCCCGGGCAGATCTCAGAACGATCGGTCGAAATCGTCCAGAGGCCGCATTTTTACCGGAGTCCTTGGTTTCTGGGTTGCTGCCTGATGTTGCTCGGGGCTACAGTGTGGGGCGGCCATGAAATCCGCATCCGTCAGGTCCATGCGCAGTTTCAGGCGGTATTGAACGAACGGAACCGGCTGGCGAGGGAGATGCACGATACGCTGATTCAAGGATGCGCAGGAGTTTCGGCGCTGCTCGAGGCACATTCTAGTCTGGCGGAGACCGAACCCTCGGACAAGGATAGCTTGTTGAGCTGCGCGCGCGCGCAATTGCGCACTACGATCAACGAGGCCCGAGAAGCGGTCTGGGACCTGAGGCACGCGGATGGTTCCGCCACCACTATTGGCCCGATACTGGAGACCATGACCCAGCAAGTCAGCCGTGAATTTGGAGTGCCGGTGGAGTATCGGATGGCGGGACGGCCATTTGATTTGGACCAGTCGACAGCCCACGAACTGCTGATGGTGGTGCGCGAGGCATTACACAATGCCGTTCGTCACGGGCAGCCCAGAGAAGTGCAGGTGGGCATTGATTTTGGGAAGAACCAATTCAGCGTGCAGGTGCGGGACGATGGCCGGGGGTTTGACCCGGCCACGGCGTCGGCATCGTCCAACGGCCACTATGGGTTGATCGGTATGCGCGAGCGCGTGAAGCGCATCGGTGGAACGCTCGCGCTCAAGAGCCAAGCGGGAGTGGGAACGGAATTGACCTTACAGGTTCCCCGCAAGGGATCGGCTATCGCCGGCGGAGGGCCTCAGGTATGACGATGAGCAATGTCGAGAAAATCAAAGTCATGGTTGTGGATGATCATCCACTCATGCGCGTGGGTGTCGCCTCCATCGTCAATGCGCGCTCCGACATGACGGTCGTGGCGCAGACCGACAGCGGAGAGGAAGCGGTTACCCTCTTTTTCAAACATAAACCGGACGTGACCCTGATGGATCTGAGGCTACCGGGCATGAGCGGCGTAGATGCCATTCGCGCCATTCGTTCCTCTCACCCCGGGGCACGGTTTGTTGTGTTGACAACCTACGAAGGCGACGCAGATATTCATCGGGCTTTGGAAGCCGGGGCGCAAGGCTATGTGATCAAGGGTATGCCGTATCAAACCTTGGTCGAAGCGCTGCAGCGGGTGCATAAGGGAGGACGTTTCCTGCCGCCGCCGGTCGCGCGCGCTCTTGCCTCGCGCATGCCGGATTCCGACTTGAGCGCCCGAGAACAAGAGGTGCTACGCCTGCTCGCGAGCGGAAAGAGCAATAAAGACATCGCTTTCCTACTGGGCATCACGGAAGCCACCGTAAAGTGCCATGTCAGCGCCATTCTCGTGCGCTTAGACGTCAGTGATCGTACCGAGGCCGTGGTTACGGCCCTGCAGCGTGGTTTAGTTCACCTGTAGCCCGCTCCATAGGTCGTAATCTGTTGTCAAGCCAAATACTTTTCGTGAATACGACTTTTGGCGGATTCGCGGGTTCGCTCGCTCAGCATAGGATTCCCCACCAGTAGCGGGTAGATGTGTTTCTTTTCGCAGGTTTGTGCCGGAAGATTTCGCGTGGGCAGATCGAACGTGAGCTCGGGCGTTGGTCTGAGTGCGAATCAGGCTGAGGAGGCGTCGTGACGAGATTGGAAACAATTGGCAACTATGGCCGTATGGGGCTGCTGCTGTTGGCCGCAACCTTAACCACCGGTCTGGCATTTGGACAGAGCGCGAACACCGGAGAAATCAAAGGGACAGTTGTGGACTCCTCAGGCGCGGTCGTCGCCGGAGCCACGGTGACCATCACCGACGTGCAAACCGGAGTTTCTACGGTCACAAACACGAACTCCGACGGCATTTATGACGCGCCTTCCATTCCCGTCGGCCAATACAAGGTCACTTTCTCGAAGGCCGGGTTCCGCAATTTTGTGCGTGAGGGGCTTACTTTGCAAATCCAGACCGTTGCAGTAGACGCTACCCTGCAGGTTGGCGCCACCACCGAATCGGTCGTGGTGAACGCAGAGGCTTCGCTGGTCGAAACGGAAACCTCGGATCAGCACGTGAACCTCAGCACCGAGGCGATCCGCACGGCGCCTATCGTGGGCACGGACTGGCGTGCTGAGATGACTCAGCTGATTCCCGGGGTGAATAATGGCGGAGGAAGCGGCATGGCCAACGGCCAGGCCATCGGAGTCAACGGCACGCAGCAATACAATCTGAACTTTCTGGTTGACGGGTCGTCGGCCACCGCTCCGCGAGACGAAAACGGCAGCAACTTCATCATGCCGGTTGATGCCATCGGCGAGGTAAGCGTCAATTCAGGCAACGCACCCGCATCGTATGGCGGCGGTCTCACTTCCATTAACGTGATCACCAAGAGCGGGACGAACCAATTTCACGGCAGCCTGTTTGAATATGTTCAGAACACTGCGTTCAACGCCAGAGGCTTTTTTAATCAAACCGGGACGAAGGCCGTGGAGCACTGGAATAACTATGGCGGCACCGTAGGTGGACCAATCATCAAGAACAAGCTGTTTTTCTTTTTCGCCTACCAACGCAACCCTGCGACTTCCCCCACTGGGGCAAACTATACTTATCCGACGGCTGCCGAAGAGGCGGGTGATTTTTTCGGGATCACGGGCGCCACCGGGCCGGCCTTTAGCCCCACGGGGATGCTCTTGGCGGCACCCGATGCCGTGGCGTTGAAGCTGCAGAGCTACTTTCCGGGCGCAAACGCTCCGGGATGGGTTGCGGGATGCCCCGGTCCAGCGACGGTATCGGCGGGCACTCCGCAAACCTGCCCGCTGACCAACAATTACAAGTTCAGCGGTAGTAGTCCGAGCACAGCGACCTGGTACACGGGTAAGGTCGATTACAATCTCTCCGCCAAACAAAGACTCTCGTTTAGTTTCAATTATTTCCCCGACGTGGTGTCTTATGTCCCCGCGGATCCTCTGTTTCCGAGCGACGCCACGTCGTATCAGAACGGGAATACGGACAATCTGACCGGCCAACTCACCCACACCTACGCGATGAGTCCGACCCTGCTGAACGAATTTCGTGTGGGGGCAAGTCGGGAGCTTGATAAGTACAAGCCGCCTTCTCTGGGCAAGAATGATCCGAGCACGCTTGGCCTTGAGCCGGCCTACGGCAGCAATTCTCCGGCCAATGTGTTTCCCAAGATTACCATTGACATAGGAGGATCGAACTCTGGCTCTACCTGCGCTGCTTTGGGCGCTGGATGCGGCGAGAACGGCAACATCGATGCCGTTCTGGGCGAGGGAAATTACAATGTCTCCGACATCGTTACGCTCATTCACGGCCGGCACACTCTCAAGGTAGGCGGCGAGTACGACAGGTTTTATCAGAACTATACAAACTGGGGAGATATCAGCTCGGGTAATTTCGAGTTCAACGGAAGCGTCACCGGGGTCCCCTACGCCGACTTTCTTTCTGGCAACGTGTATGGATGGTTCGTTTTCGACTCCGACCCCACCACGGCGCACATGTGGAATTCGGCGCTGTTCGGCAGCGACGACTTTAAAGTCTCATCGCACCTGACGTTAAACTTGGGCCTGCGCTGGCAGATGCAGTCCGGCTGGGGCGTGAACAACAACCGGTTCGGTAACTACGACCCATTTCTGCCTAATTCCGCAGACGGCGGCCTCTACCGCGGGGCTGTGCTGTTTGGCGGGCAAGGCGACACCGTCTATGGAGGGTCGATTACCAACCTGAACACCATCCAAGCCGGCGACTACAGGGAGTTCGCGCCCCGCATCGGTGTTGCCTGGTCACCCCGCGACAAGTGGTCCTTCCGGGCGAGCTACGGTATTTTTGACGCGCCCCGCGATGCCGAAAATTACACCGATGGGGCTCTCGGCCTGGGTTTCAATCCCCACAACAACGGCAATGGGGGCTTCGTCAACGGCAGCTCTCCGTGGAAACTGTCCGTTGGGCCACCTGCCGGCACGGTCGTCTATCCGACGCTGCAGACTCTTTCGTCGACCATCTCTAACTTTAGCAACGTAGAGTACTACCCGCGTAATATGCCGACCACCTACGTGCAGGAGTTCATCCTGGGGGTTCAGCACGAGTTCACGGGCGGCATCTTGCTCGACACCAGTTATGTTTATACCCGCGGGAGGAACCTGAACTTCGCAACCGATATCAATCAGGCGCCGGTGAGCGCATTGGGGTGCAAGGGCTATAACTGCGGGAACCCCAACCCCGTATTCAACTATATCCAAGCTCAAATCTACGACGGATACTCGAACTACAACGCGCTGCAATTGCGCCTTCAAAAGAGGATGTCGTATGGCTTGAACTTCCAGGTCAATTACGCCTGGTCGAAATCGCTCGATACCGGCACCGGGGGCGGTCACGGATCGGGCATTGATGTCTACCAAAATGCGTATAATCCGGCCGCCAACTATGGTCTGTCGGACTTTAACGCCGCGAATACCTTGGTCGGTCAGGTCGTCTACGAGCTGCCCTTCGGCCACGGGCGCCAGTTTGCTCTTCACGGGCCGGCTGACGAGATCGCGGGCGGCTGGCGCGTGTCCACGATTTTCCAGTGGCACGGGGGAGTTCCGTTCACCCCAGTGATTCAGGGCTCTGTCGCGACGGGTATTGATCCGGGGCTAGCTTCGTTCTTATCGTCCGGCGGCGGCGCCAACCTCTTTCCCGAGCAGGTAGGCGACCCCCACGTGTCGAATCCTTCCATCCACCAGTGGTTCAACCCCGCAGCCTTCGCCAACCCAGCCCCCGGGACCTTTGGGAATGCGGGACGCAACACCCTCATTGGGCCGGGTTTCGCGGACGTCGACTTCAGTATCGGGAAAGAGTTCCGTCTTGGCGAGAGGATGGGAATCGACATCAGGGCCGACGCGTTCAATGCGTTCAATCATATTAACTACGCGAACCCGGACGCGAACGTTGGCTACACCAGCGGGGGCGCATTGGCCGATTCGACCGCCGGCACAATCACCAATCCCGCAGGCTTTAACTCGAACATGCGCATCATACAACTGGGTGCTCACTTTACATTCTGAGACCAGCGCTGGAGTGCGACGAACTGATCACTGCGGGGTGCGGAAGCAGCTTCTCTTTCGCACCCCGCAATTTTTCGCGGTTCCCCGAACAGCCGACCCCGTGCTATTTCTTGCGCCCTGACGGTGCCTGGAATTTCCGACCGCTCCGATCGGTCATGCTTTGATATGGTGAGAGGGCGATCATGATAGAGAGACGGTGAGAAGCTCCTTGCGGCTCGCCGTTCGGACCTCACGACAGGTTTCGTTCCTCCATGAAAGAGCCCCAATTCAGTAACCTTCACGAATCTGCCTTTCACTCTGGCCCTTCTCCGACCTTGGCTCGAGACCCGGTTGGTGGCCTGTGCGGCAAACCGCTGGTTTTGGTTTTTACCCTGCTAGCAACCGCGCTTGCGGGCATGGCCGCACAAACCGGAACTTCCCGCGCTGCGGCGATTCACGATCACCTGCAGAAGGCGGCCGAGTACCTCAAGGCGAACGATCCGAACTCCGCGGTCAAGGAATTCGATGCTGTTCTGGCGCTCGATCCCAAAAACGCCGAGGCGTACACAAACTTAGGCGTCATCGCGTTTTTTCAGCGCGATTATCGGCATGCTTCCCAATCTTTGCGCAAGGCCCTGGCCATTGAGCCGTCTCTCGAGAAAACGCAGGCTCTGCTCGGAATTTGTGAAAAACGATTGGGGGATCCCTCGGCTCGCGCGCTGTTAGAGAAGTCCTTTGCCAAGCTGAAAGACAAGCGCTTGCGCCTGCAGGTTGGCTTGGAGTTGGCGGGTCTCTACGATCAACAGGGCGACCCCGGTGCCACGGCCTCGGTGATGCGATCGCTGGTGGATCTCGATCCTGACAACCTGGATGTTCTATTCATGGCACAACGCGTCTACTCCGAGTTGGCCGATGACACGCTGAATAAGCTGGCCGTGCTTGCGCCCGGCTCGGCCCGCATGCAACAAGTGATCGCCGAGCGTTTGATCAATGGGGGGGATCTGAAAGGCGCAATCGAGCACTACAGACGGGCGCTCGAGATCGATCCGCGGCTGCCGGGCGTGCACTTTGAATTAGGGGAGGCCATTTTAGAGTCGTCACCCTCCGATGCGGGAACGCAGGCTGAAGCGCAACAGGAATTAGAAGCCGCGGTGGCCGTTGACGGCGACACCGCCAAGACGGAATGCGAATTCGGCAGGATCGCGTCGGCGCAGTCCAAACCCGACCAGGCATTCGCGCACTACCAGCGAGCCTACCAACTCAACCCGAACGAAGTGCAGGCCCAGATGGGCCTGGCGAAGCTCTGGATGATGCAGGAGAAGCCGCAAGAGGCCATCAAGTATCTGCGGATGGCCGTGCAATCTGATCCGCTGAACGGCGAGGCGCACTATCGTCTGGCGTTGGCCTGCCGGGACCTTAACCTCACCGACGAAGCAGAGAAGGAGATGCACTTGTTCCAGGAAATCAAAAAGACGAAGGATCAAGTGAAAGAGCTCTATCACCAGATGAACCGCCAGCCCAAACCGGAGGCCGACGAGGGGTCGGACAATGCTCAATAGCGCGTGGCGAAGGTCCGTGGCGGGATCGACTCCGGGAGTGCCTCCGCTGTGCGCCCTTCTGAGCCTGCTTTGGAGCGCGGGTTGCGGCGGCGGTTCCCCTGGCACTCCGTCTCCTTCTTCGCCTTCCGTCAAATCACCACCAACCATCACGAAAGCCTACGGTGAGGCCAGCGTGCCGTTGAACGGCGCCACATCGCTGACCTTTACCCTGACCAACCCCAATAGCGCGGCCTCTCTGAGCGGGATCGGATTTACCGACATGCTGCCAGCGGGGCAAGTGGTGGCCACACCGAGTGGTCTGATGGGAAGCTGCGGCGGCGGAGCAGTGACAGCGGTTGCGGGAGCGAGCAGCGTCAGTTTGTCGGGCGCATCCCTGGCGGCGAGCGCCTCGTGCAGCTTTGCGGTAAATGTAACGGGCACGGCGTCGGGCGCGCAGACAAACACCACGAGTGCGGTGACCTCGATCGAAGCCGGGAACGGAGAGACCGCTTCAGCCAACCTGATGGTGGCCGGGCCGAGTCAACAACCACCGCAGCCTACCGACATTACTCCGATCGACGGTCAGATCTACTACATTCTGAATCAACCGAGCGATCTGCAGGTTGACCTCAATAGCAACTCGACGACCGTCGGCGACCACCTGCGGCAGGAGGGGCAAAGCTTCACGAACACGAGCCAAAGGTGGACCTTCACGGAAGTTTCGGGAGGCTGGCAGATCAGCAATGTGCAAAACGGCCTGTGTGCCGACAGCGCGAACGTTTCCGGAGTGCTGTATGTCGTGCAGAATGCATGCCTGGCCTCTACCACCAGCCAGCAGTGGACCCTCTCCCCGACCAACAACGGCTACTACACCATTGCAAACGACAGCACAAACCTACTGATGGATGTGCCATCGGCGTCTGCGGGGGCATTTCTCGAGCAGACACAGCTCTCCGGGAGCGCCACGCAAAGCCAGCAGTGGCTGCTGCGGCCCGCCTTCTTCCGTGGCGTGGACAATGCGCTGCTCGAAAAGCAGGAATCCGCCCGTATCTCGACCGGACTGACGTGGTGGAAGGATGCAGGTGTCGAGGAGGACGTTCTTCAAATTCTGAAGAACCACGGTGTCAACCTGGTGCGCGTCAGGCCGAGCTCGGCGCCTCCCTATGCCAACCCATCGCAGTCGGGATGCACCGGTAATGCCTGCTTTGCCGAAACCGAAGCGCAGGACCTCGACTTGGCGAAGCGGGCCAAGAACCTGGGCCTGAGTCTCGAACTGACATTGCTCTTCGATGGTGGCGGCTCGGCCAGCGTGCCCCCGGCGTGGGCTGGCCACACCCTCAATCAGCTGGAAACCGACATCTACAACTACGTTAAGGCCGAGATCATGTTGTATCGCCAGAGCGGCACCATGCCCGATTTGGTGTCGATTGGCAACGAAGTGGATACGGGTTTCCTGGGTTCGATCGGCAGTCCGACGGGAACTAACTTCGGGGGTTTTGCGGCCCTGCAGATACAAGCGATGCAAGCCGTGCGGGACGCCGCGGCCGACACGTCGATGGGCCCCGCAATTGCCGTCCCGCTGACCTGCATTCACATCACCCCGGCATGGGATCTGACCCAGTTCTTTACGCTGGCCAATCAAAACAGCATCCCCTATGACGCGATTTGCCAGAGCTACTATCCGCTTTTTCAGGGTCCCTTGACCGATGCGCAGGCGGCCGCCGCCAATCCGAACCACCAACCCGTGGAGCAGGACGTGCTCGTAGCGGCCGCCAACAACATTGGCAAACCTATCTTCCTCATTGAGGTGGGAGAGCACTACGAAAATGGTTTCCAGTCGAATGATCCCTGGTACAGCCCGCCCAGTCCGCAGCTGCAAGCGCAGTTCCTGCGCGATCTTCAGTCGGTGCAACAGGCGTTGCCGAACAACCTAGGATCGGGCTTCGCCTACTGGGACCCAGCGGGCGTCAACATACCCAGGCTCAGCGGTGGACTATTCAATGGCGGCACCAATCAGCCGGATGCGATCTACGTCTGGAACGGACTGACGATCTTTGACAATGCCGACGCCGCGGGCAGCACGAACGTGAACGATCCCAACTATTCCACACCGCTCCCGGCATTGGATGCGCTCGGCGGGCGATGACATGTCTTGGCTGAAGGGCGGGTGCAGGGAAGGCAAGAAGATCTTGCGAGAGAGTGGTCGCGCTCGCTCGCGACACACTTCGCGGCCCAAGGAGCACTGATGAAAAAAGACGGCGTGTTCGAAGGCTCTCTGAACCGGCGCCAACTGCTCAAGGGAGCAGTCAGCACCGCTGCCCTGGCGTCAGCGTCCTCATTCGTCGGTGCCGCTTACGCGGACACCGGGCCCGAAGCGGTTGCGCCAAGAATCCGGAAGAGCTTCGACTTGGGCTGGAAGTTCCGCCGCGGCGATTTTCCCGGGTGCCATATGCCCGAGTTTTCGGATTCGGACTGGACCGAGCTCGGCCTGCCCCATGACTGGAGTATCGAAGGTCCTTTCAATGAAAGCGAGCCCTCCAGTTTTTGTGGTGCGTATCTGCCGACGGGCATGGGCTGGTATCGCAAGCACTTTCGCCTGTCCGATGGGTACAAAGAACGGGAGCTCACGATCGAATTCGATGGCGTCTACCAGAACAGCGAGGTGTGGATTAACGGACAGTGGCTGGGCAAACGTCCCTACGGCTATGTTCCTTTTTTCTATGACCTCACACCCCATGTCAATTTCGGTAAGGAGAACCTGATTGCCGTCAAAGTGGACAACTCGCATCAGACCAACTGCCGGTGGTACTCCGGATCCGGCATTTATCGACATACTTGGTTGCTGACGACGAACCTGGTTCACGTCGCCCCTTGGGGCACTTTCGTCAGTGCGTCCCAGATATCGAACAACGCAGCGACCCTTCGTATGAGCACCAGGATACAAAACCAGGGTAAGACTTCGGTTCTCTGCAAGCTGGTCACCAGCCTGCTGGATCATGAGGAGAAGGTGATCCAGAGTGCTGAGGCGAGCGAGGAGCTCGCGGCCGGGGCGGAACACGAATTTGTGCAGCAGCTGAGTGTGGACAAGCCCCACCTTTGGTCCGTGACTGATCCGTATCTCTACCAAGGCCGCAGTACGGTGCAGGCGCAAAACCAAATCGCGGACGAGTACGATACGCCGATCGGCATCCGCGAAGCCCTCTTCGACGCGGATAGGGGCTTTATGCTGAACGGCGAGCACGTGAAGCTCCATGGTGTGTGCCTGCATCACGATGGCGGCTGCGTGGGAGCCGCGGTGCCAGAGAGGGTCTGGGAGCGACGGCTGGAACTTCTGCGCGAGATGGGCTGCAACGCCATCCGTACCAGCCATAACCCATACGCGGCAGAATTTCTCGACCTGTGCGACCGCATGGGATTGCTGGTCATGAATGAGGCGTTCGACGAATGGAAGGTGCCCAAGGGCCAGATTGGTCCCAACGGATACGCCAACTACTTCGACCAATGGTACGAGAGTGACGTACAGAACCTGGTGAGGCGCGACCGGAATCACCCTTCCGTCGTGCTCTGGAGTGCAGGGAACGAGATCGGTGATCAGTCTGATCCGCAGGGTCCGGAGACTCTCGGAAAATTGCTCAAGGTTTTCCACGGCGAAGATCCCACCCGTCCAGTAACTGCTGGTTGCGACCGCATTGCATCCGAACCCCCTTCGAACACCGCGCGTCCCGAGTTCCTGGCGCTCCTCGACGTGGTGGGCTACAACTATGTGGACCGGTGGCGCGACAGGAGGGAGAAGTATTACAGCATAGATCGCCATGCTTTTCCCCAGAGGCGTTTCATCGGTACCGAAAGTGAATCGATGGGAAACATTCGAGGCGAGTATCCCGAACTGTTTCCGGGCAACACGCCGGATAGTTTTTTCCAGCTCTTGCGCGGAAGAAACATCGACGTGGAACAGCTAGAGAAATTTGTCAGCACGTATGACTACGTGGCTGGGGACTTCATGTGGACCGGCATCGATCATCTAGGCGAGGCGAGATGGCCCATGAAAGGCTCCTCCACCGGAGTCCTCGATACCTGCGGATTCAAGAAGGACGGTTTCTTCTTTTATCAAAGTCAGTGGACAGAGAAGCCGGTTCTTCACGTGTTCCCTCACTGGAACTGGAAGGGCAGAGAAGGGCAACCCATTTCGGTGAGCTGCTACACGAATTGCGACACGGTTGAATTGTTCCTCAACGGACGGTCGCTTGGAGTGAAAGGATACGAATTTCCTCGCCTAGGCATGGAACTGCGATACGGTACCCTGCCGGATCGGGCGAAAGTTCTGCGGACCACAGCCGATCTGCATTTGTCCTGGGATGTGGAGTATGAATCGGGCACACTCCGGGCCGTAGGAACCAGGAATAGAAAGGTTGCGGCCACCGTCCAGGTCTCGACCACCGGAGAACCGGCGGCCATCGACTTGTCCGCAGACCGGGAGGTTATTGCAGCGGATGGTCGCGATGTGGTTCATTGTACGGTTCGGATCGTCGACGACCAGGGTGCGGTTGTGCCCGATGCGGACCATGAGATCACCTTCGACCTGGACGGCGATGGGAAACTCATCGGCGTAGATAGCGGGGACCCGAGAAGTCACGAAGACTATAGGTCCAACCGGCGTCGCGCTTTCCACGGATTCTCCTTGGCGATCGTGCGATCAACCGGCAGGCCTGGTCAGATTCGACTGAGAGCGGCCTCGCCTTCGCTGAAAACAGCGAGCGTGACGGTTGCAACCAAGGTCTAGATGTCGAATTGGTTTGATGGCGCGATCCTCACCCTGACAGCCCTCGCCGCTGCGCCCGTTCTGCTTCTCGGTCAAGCACCGAACGGTCCTCCTCAGAGAAAGGAGACCCTAGACTCGCCCCCATCCACTGAACGCCCATTGACCGCTTCGCCGCCCGTGCTCTCCCCCCCACCCGTATTCCGGGATATTGCCCCGGATGTCGGTCTGACGGTTTCACACATCTCTTCGCCAGACAAGAAGTACATCCTCGAATCGATGAGTGGCGGGGTCGGACTGTTCGATTGCGACAACGATGGCAGACTGGACATCGTGACGGTCAACGGTTCGACCATCGACCGCTACCGCCAAGGCGGCGATCCCATGGTCACTCTCTATCACCAGGGGAGTGACGGAAAGTTCACCGATATTACGAAATCCGCCGGGCTGACTCGCCGGGGTTGGGGCATGGGTGTGGCCGTCGCCGATTTCGACAACGACGGGTGGTTGGACTTATATGTGACCGGATACGGAGGAAATGTGCTTTACCGGAATCGTGGCGACTGCAAATTTGAAGACGTCACGGAAAAGGCTGGAGTGCGTGGCGGCGGCTTCAGCACAGGCGCAGCGTGGGGGGATTACGATCGCGATGGAAACGTAGATCTGTTCGTCGCGCGTTACGTTCACTTCGATATCGATCACCTCCCCGAGTTCGGCAAGGGCCAGCATTGCGTCTACAAGACGGTGCCGGTGCAGTGCGGTCCCTGGGGGATGGAGGGCGAGACCGATTTCTTGTACCACAACCGGGGGGACGGTACATTCGAAGAAGTTTCTATGAAAGCCGGTGTGCACGATTCTGCCGGATACTATGGGCTGGGAGCCGTGTGGGCCGACTACGATAACGATGGCTGGCCCGATCTGTTCGTGGCCAACGACGCGGGTCCCAACTACCTGTACCACAACAGTCATGACGGCACCTTTACAGAAGTTGGCGCGCTCTCCGGCGTTGCGTTCAGCAGTTCCGGGCAAGCACAAGGCAATATGGGAGTCGACTTCGGCGACTATGACCACCGTGGCCTGCTCGACATTTTCGTAACCACCTTCGCCGATCAGTCCAATGCCCTGTATCGCAATTCTGCCGCACGGGGATTTGACGATGTTAGTTTGAGTTCGAAGGTCGGACAGCCAAGCTATCCCTTGGTGAAGTGGGGAACAGGTTTTTTTGACATGGACAATGATGGCTGGCTCGATATCTTCGTGGCCGACGGCCACGTCTACCCCCAAATGGATCTCGCGGTCAATGCAGCGCCCTATCGCCAGCCCATGCAGCTGTATCGCAATAACCGCGACGGAACCTTCGACGAAGTCTCCCGGCAAGCGGGTCTTAGCGCCGCACCTCCCGCGTCGCGGCGGGGTGCGGCTTTTGGCGATATTTTCAACCGTGGGAATGTCGACATCGTGGTCCTGAACCTCGGCGAACCACCTTCACTGTTGCTGAATACCCTCAGCAACAGCAATCATCGGGTACTTTTCAAGTTGGTCGGTTCAAATAGCAATCGAGCCGCGATCGGGGCCCGCGTAACCGTCCAAGCCGGCCGGCTGCGCCAGTTCAGCGAAGTGCGCGGAGGCGCCAGCTACCTTTCGCAAAATGATCTGCGGCTGCATTTCGGCCTGGGCAGCGAAAGCCACCTCGAGTCCGTCGAAATCCGCTGGCCAAACGGGAATGTGGAGACTCTGAACGACCTGTCGGCGGATCGCATTTACACCATCGTCGAAGGCAAAGGGATACAGAATTCGACCCTACTACCTGTGCCTGGATCCAAATGATCTTGGGTTGGGCGGCGCGCAGGCAGAGCCCGGGGGCGCTCGACAGTAAGAAAGGTACAATGTTCCCGACCTGCAGCCAAGTCTTTTGCCGACAAGGAGGCCCGTGGCGCGCCCCAGATTGCTGTCGTCGATGCGAATCATCGTGGTATTCGCACTCGGGTGCGCCATTTCTCTGAAGACTAAGTCGCAGGAGTCGGCATCGGTGCCCGCGGTCCTCCCGAAAGCTGCCTACGTCCGGCCGAACCGAGACAACTATCTGAAACTCGCCGACGAGACCGAGGCAATGTTGCACCGGGACGTGCTCGATGTCTGGTTTCCGCGATCCATTGACCAGGAGAACGGCGGATTCCATTCCGCCTTTGCCCGCGATTGGCAACCCGGCCGAAGCGAAGGAAAGTTCTCGGTTTTTCAGGGACGCATGACCTGGATCGCGGCCGAGGTCGCCATGCGCCGTCCCGACCTCAAGATGCAATACCTGCCGATCGCAGAACACGGAGTGGAGTTTCTGCGCAACGTCCTGTGGGACAAACAAGACGGAGGATTCTTTTGGGGTCTCGATGACAAAGGGCAAATCACGTCCTTCTATACCGATGGCAAGGAACTCTACGGAGAAAGCTTTGGCATCTATGGCGCCGCCGCAGCCTACCAGGCCACCCACGACCCCAAGGCTCTGGAGCTTGCTCAACAGGCCTTTCGCTGGATTGACGAGCATGCCCACGACGCCACCAACGGCGGCTATTTCGAATGGCTGACGCGGGACGGCAAAGTCGTCCAGGCCGATCCGCATACCGCCACGATCCAGGAGATTCCTCTCGGCGGTTTCCCCATTGGCTACAAGTCCATGAACACGCACATCCACCTGCTCGAATCAATCACGCAGCTCTACGCGGTGTGGAAGGACGACACGGTACGCCAGCGCCTGGAGGAGTTGCTGTCGGTCGTGCGAGACAAGATCTGCGTAGCGCCTGGGGTGATGAATTTGTACTTCACCAGCGATTGGCGGCCCATCCCGGATCACGATTCCTATGGTCACGACATTGAGACCGCTTATCTGATGCTCGAGGCGGAGGATGTTCTCGGCCATGGGCACGATCCACGGACCGAGCGCATGGCGAAGATGCTGGTGGATCATGCCTTAGCTTATGGCTGGGACGACAACTACGGCGGATTCTTTCAAGAGGGCACAACCTTCGGCAAGCCCGAATCCAAGCTGAAGGAGTGGTGGGTGGAAATGGAGGGCCTCAACTCCTTGCTGCTGATGCACGAAAAGTATGGGCAGCAGACAAACGTGTACTTCGAGGCTTTTCAGCGGCAATGGCAGTTCATTCAACACTACCAGACCGATGCTGAATTTCACGGAGTGTATGAAATGATCGGACCCGACGGCCTTCCGGTCAACCCGGGCAAAGGACGGATCTGGAAGGCGGCGTATCACGATGGCCGGGCGCTGCTGAATGTCACGGACCGGCTGCGAAGGCTGGCAGAAACATCCTCTGGGGCAAAGACGGAGTAGGAATTCCCCAGGGTCCGTGCGAGCCGGTCCGTGCGAGCCCACAGTCGTTTCGGCCAAAGTTCTTACCACTCGGGTGAGTTGATCAAGGCTGCGGAAACCCTCAGACGCTACATGCCGAATTCTGAGAGTTCTTTCCTGATTTCCTCCAACCGGCTCTGCCGCTTCTGATGCTCGGCATCAGCGTCGCGCCCATGACTTTTCTGGTCCCAATACAATCGGTTGGCAAAATGGATCGCATCCATCTCGTCGTGCAGGGCCGCAATTCTCTTATGCTTTGGTTCGGAGTTCATGGTGCGAGCCAGCAGCCCAGATCTTCTGTGGGGTTGTTCGTCCGTTTCTTGCATCGGCCGCCTCGCAGCCGAACTTTAGACCGCAGGGGAGCACCAAGCCTCGTAGGGACATAGCGCCTTACGAGCGGTGACGGTCGCACGCTTTCGGTCTGCTAGGTGGCAAGAAAGCGTGGGGGCAAAGATTGGGAAGCCTTTACAAGAAACCATTCGCCCCCTCGATCCTCTATAGCACCCCCGAAAACCAGGCGAGCATGCGATTTCAGTCGTCGGCGACGGGGCGAAACGGCTGCTACAATATTGGTCGTTCTAAATTGGGATCATCGAACAGGAGGTGAACTTGCGCGCCTTGTCTCGAGTCTTGCTCACCCTCTTCTGTTGTTTTGCCTTGCCAGGATTTGCACAAAAGGACGTATCCCCCGGGCAGGTCACGCCGCCGGCAGAAGGCACGACCCCCCAGGCGGCCGGCGCCGATCGCCGCCTTACACTCGACGTGGTGGTGACCGACAAGTCCGGGCACCCTGTGCGGGGTTTGCAGCAGCAGGACTTTACCCTTCTCGATGACAAACAGCCGCAGACGATTCTGTCGTTTCGCGCGGTCGATGCAACCAGCAAAGCGGCTGATGTCCCGCAGCAAGCCATTTTGCTTGCCGATGCGGTCAACGCTTCATTCCAGAGCTTGGGCTCCGCGCGGCCGCAGATCGAGAAGTTTCTGCGCCAAGATGGCGGCCACCTTGCGATCCCGATGTCTCTGGTTTTTCTTACCGATAGTTCGCCCCAAGTTCAGCCCGTGGCGACCAGCGACGGAAACGCCTTAGCGGACTCTCTGAATGCCAGTCAGTCCGGCCTGCGCTCCATTGGCAGGTCGCAAGGATTCTACGGGGGCGTGGATCGCATACGGATTTCCCTCCGCACTCTCGAAGGACTCGCTTCCTATGAGGCAACACAGCCGGGTAGAAAATTGCTGATCTGGCTCAGTCCAGGATGGCCGCTGCTTTCCGGGGCGAACGTGGAGCTGAGCAAGAAGGATCAAGAGTCGATCTTCGGCATGGTTGTCGAGCTGTCTGCGGCACTGCGAGAGGCGCGCATCACGCTCTACAGCATTGATCCGCTGGGGCTGGCAGACGCGGGAGGTCCCGAAACGTTTTATTACCAGAGCTTCCTCAAAGGTGTGCCTTCGGCCAACAGGGTGCAGAACGGCAATCTTGGGCTGCAGGTGCTCGCAGCTCAAAGCGGCGGGCGAGTTCTCAACTCGAGCAATGACATCGCGAGCTCGATTGCGGGTTGTGTGGCGGACGCCACCGCGTTTTACATTCTCACCTTTGATTCTCCCCCGGCTGATCATCCGGATGAGTACCACAGCCTTCAGGTCAAGATCGGCAAATCTGGACTCACCGCACGCACCCGGACTGGATACTACGCGCAGCGCTAAGACTCCGAGACCGTGACTGGCGGATGGTATCGAGAAGCGACCGCAGCCGCCGCAAGAATTCGGATCCGTCAATCCCAGGCAGGTCCAAGGACTTTCGAAAAATAGAACTGTTGCTCTGTGGATAGCACCGATCCTAAACCGAGTTCGTTTCCCCGGATCGAAGACGGCAGCGCGAACTCTAGTCGGGTAACTTTGAGTCTGTGCACTGACTGAGAACACAGGTGATTCAGGGTTTGACGAACCTGACTTCCGCGGGCTGGCCCGCCAACAGCAGAAGGGTGGGATTGTCGAATTGCACTTCGACGGTGTGAGTCATGTTGGCCTCGGGGAGCGGGTTGATGACGTGGATTTTGCCTTCCACCTGGCGGGGCGGGTTGGAGGGCAGGTTCACCAGCGCGGATTGTCCGGTTCGGAGTCCGGCGATCATCTCGGCGGCCACGGGAACCTCTGCGATCATGCGATCCAGCTGCGCCAGACGGGCCAGAATGGTGCCTTCAGGAACCCGGTCGCCGAGGCGAACCGGAACCTCTGCCAGCACGCCGCTCGCGGTGGCGCGCACCAGAGTCCCTTCGACCCGCTGCTTGGCTTGCTGATATTTCAGCTCCGCCTGCCGCAACTGCTCCTGCATTTCCTGGCGCTCGACTTTGGCCTGCAGATCCGCTTGCTCCAATTGGTCCTGCTGCAGCTTCGCGGAGGCGCTGGCCAGCTTTTTCGAGTTGTCCAGGTCGTCCTTGGCCAAGCGCAACTCCGTGGTGCGCGCGTCCAGTTCCTGTTTGGCCACGATGCCCGCCTCGAATAGCTCGTGAGTACGATTGTAATTGGTCAGGGCCTCGTCGTACGCCGCCTGTGCCCTTTCCGGCGAATCTCGCCACTGCCGCGTCGGCACCTGCTGTTGTTGCCCCTGGGAGACGGCCACGCGGGCGTTCACGTCCGCCAGTCGCGCCCGGAACTTATCCAGGTTCGCCTGCGCCGCTTCGCGCTCTCCCGCCGCCTGTTGCAGGGCTAATTGCGCTTCCGCATCGCTCAGGCGCAGCAGCGGCTGTCCCTTGTCGACCTTGTCTCCTACCTTGACCAGAATCTCGGACACTGTGCCGATGGCATCGGAGGTGATCCGCACTTCGCTGGCCGGGCGGATCGTGCTTTCAAATGCCACCCCGTAAGGACTCTTGCCCCGCGCCGCGCCGATCCCGCCCGTACGCGAGGCGTAGGTCGTTCCCGCCACCACCAGCCCGATGGCCAAAAACGCCAGCAGCAAGTATCCCCGGATCTTGTGGAACGGGACCGCCACCTGTCCCGGAAGTTCCGGGTTACGGTGCTTCACCTGGCGGAAGAAGTCGACATCTCCCGAGGGCGTTTCCCCCCACGGATCCGAATCGCTCAACGCGGGCGTGGACAATGAGGACCCTACCCGGTCCATGGCCTCGTCTTGTGCGATGGTCAGAGCGTCGAATATGCGACTCATGGAACTGCCTCTCTCGCGGGCCGTGGTGCTGCTTTGCGCGGTTGCGGAGGAGAGTGTGATCGGCTCCTCCTCCGCCACCGCCGGTGCTGGTTTATGCCTTACTGCAGCGGGAACGTGATGGTCTGTCCCGCTGTGATGTTGATGTGCGAGATATTCTGTCCTCCGTAAGTCTCATATCCGTTCCCGACCACGCCTCCGTTGGTGGTGAGGCCGGTGACCGGAATGATGGCCGTCGGCACCGCGGCCGAGGTCGGCATGGTGATGGTGAGCTGGGCATTCGCCGTGCCCGCTGCGATGATGCTAGCCGTCACTCCCGACAAGTTGAAGGAGTTGCGGTTCTGCATCAGGGTTCCCATCTGATCAAGCGTGGGCGTGAGCACCGGCAGGATGTACAGCGCCTCGTATTTGCTGAACGTCTGATCGTAGGTGTCGCTGATCAACGAAGAGATGTGGCTTCCCGTCATCCCCAGGGTCGCTCCGTTGTCGGAGAAATGCAGATCGGGTTGGTGGAACATCTCTGGATCCATGTCGCCTTTCAGCATGTTGACCACGAAGCTGGAGCTGACGAAGTCCAGGATCTGCGCCGGAGTGAAGGTGTTGTATGGCGGCACCGCCACCGGCACGGTTCCGGCGGGCGAGCCCGGGGGAACATAGTTGGAGTAAATGCAGACGAATTCGGCGCCGTCGTCGGCCCAGTTCGCGGTGTTGTAGAAAACGTCATTCGGATAGCGCGGTACTTCGTAAATCCCATTGGCGTAGCTGTTCACGATGCCCACATTGGGCGAGGGATTCGGCCCGTTATTGTTCGGCGGATTGGTGGTGGCCACAACCGAGGTATCGCTCACCGCGAAGCGAATGCCATCGTTGAACAAGTAACCCGGGACGTTGGAATCGTTCAGCCCCGTCACCCCCGGGGTCACAATGTTACCCGGGTTGAAGTTGGTCAGGTTGAGCGGCTTGATTCCGACATCGCTCGGATCGAGATCCAAGTTGCTGCCGGTCGTGCCGTTGCCCGCCACGTACTGGTTGGTCAGAATCTCGAGGTCGATGTCATCGACCGGCGGATTGTTGGCGATATCTCCGGCTGGGCTGGACTGCAGCAGGCCATTCAGAGTGCTGGGGTGATCGTAGGTGTGGCTGATCCAGTAGAAGGAGCCCTGGTAGCCCGAAAGACTCGAGACCAGGTCATCCGGCACTGCCGCGGTGGCTGCCCGCTCGGCCGCCGCCACTGCCGTGATGGTAGAAGGAACGGTCACCGTGAACGTGGTTGTCCCCGGAGTAGTCGCCGCGCTCGAAGTCTCGGAAACGATGGTCCAGGTTCCGTTCAGTGCGCCGCCACCATTGGTGGTGCCGGTCACAGTGACGGACTGCCCGGGCAAGCCGGAGAAGTCCTGGGCGGTAAAGCTGGCCACCCCATTGGCCGCCGAAGAAGAGACAATCGGAGCCGTGAGGCCGGTCCAGTCGCCATTCCCTACCGTGCCCACGCCGTTGAAGGCGAGAGTGATCTGGAACTGCTTCAGCAGGGGGTCGGTTTGCTTGGTCTGCTGCCAGGCCACGAGCTGGGCCATGTCTGACGCGTCCAGCCGGAACACCGGCAGGTTGGAGGAATCGGGTAAGGTACGGTCGCGCGTGACCAGGTTGGTGAGGCAGGTCGTGCTCGGGATCCATTCCGAGTCATCGATAAAAAAGTCATCCACTTCCTGGGTCGCGTAGACGTGGTAATCGCCCAGGAAGACGCCCTTGGTCACCCAGTTTACCAGCCCGTAGGCCAGCACCAGGTCGTGCATCAGGAATGGATTGCTGTCAAAGGTCTGGCTCAGGTATTGGCGGCCATCGGAAAATTGCGTGATCGCCGACAGCGTGTTGCCGGCGCCGTCCACGAGCAACGGTGTGACCGTACCCCCGCCCGACGGAGTGGTCGGTGTGGTCAGATAGGCAAACGCGTTGGCGATCGTCACCGGTGTTGTGGTGTTCGCGTAGAAAAAGATCGGGCCGGCCGCGGCGGTGAAGTTGGCTGCGTCGGTCTGCGTATCCGACAAGGTGCCGGTCGCGTTATTCAGGCCAAAATCGGCCGTGGGATTGGTGTACCAGTTCAGTCGCCGCACTCCGTAGCTGACTTGATAGGAGTTCAACGTCGAGTTCATGGCCGAGTTGTTGTAGATATCATCGCCGAACGCGAAGATGATGCCTTGATAGAACCCATGGCAGGCGGTGTCATTCGACAGAGCCGGCAGAGTGCTGCTCACGTCCACCACATCGTAGGGTGTACCGACATAGTTGAGAATCTGTTGAATGGCAGGGAAGTCGGCATAGCCCGCCGCCGCATTGTTGATGACCAGCAGCTTCAGGTCGATGGTTGGCGAGGGGCAGACCACCGGCAGAGTCGAGAGCGCGCTCACGAAAGCTGTGTTCGTGGACCCAAAAGGAGCGACCGTCCCGGAACTGGCGGTAATCGCCACCGCGACATTGGTCGCGGCCAGCACCTTCGACAAACCCGTGCTGCCGACACTGACCACCTGCGGCTGCGCCGAGGTCCAGGTGACCGGAGTCGTGATGGGCCCCGTGCTGCCGTCGCTGTAGTTGCCCGTGGCGGTGAACTGCTCGGTGCCGTTGAGCCCCAAGGAAATCCCATTGGGCGCCACCGTAATCGATTCAAGGATCGCAGGCTGCACCGTCAGAAGCGTAGAACCGACGACCGGACCAAAGGCCGCACTGATCGTGGTCGATCCCTGGGCCAGGGCGGTGGCGGTGCCGGTGCTGCTGATGGTTGCAACGGTGGTGGTCGAGGAACTCCAGGTGATTGCGACGTTGGCCGGCGTGTTGTCAGTGTAGGTTGCCGCGGCCGTGAATGGCAGGGAGTTATTGGTCGGTCCGAAAGCAAGCGCCGCATTGGCGAGTCCCAACGGGAACGCCGGGTTCGCCGGCGTGACCACGATCGACACTCCCCGAACGCTGAGCGCGAAGGGAGCCGAGGTCGGGCCGCCCGTCACGGTTGCAGTGATATTGGTAGTTCCGCCAGCCGCGGTGACCACGCCGGTCGCGAGCCCGGTTCCGCCGTTGATGGTGGCGACCGCCGGACTGCTGGAAGCGAAGGTCACAGTATTCGCCGCCGGCGCCCCTGAAGTGCCGTCATTATAGTGGACGGTGGCCGTGAACTGGTCCGTGCCCAGAGGGTAAATGGCCGTCGCAGGCGCCGCCAAGGTGACGCTTGTCACTGTCTTCGCCGTTACCGTCAAGGTGAACGGGGCGCTGGCTGGTACCCCGGCGAGCGTGGCCGTAATGCTGGTGTTGCCGGCAACGAGAGCTGTTGCCACGCCTGAGGTATTGATGGTCGCCACCGCCGGGTTGCTGGATGCAAGTTTGACCGAAGCCGGCGGCAGGGTCTGGGTGACGCCGTTGTTGGTGAGAGTAACCGTGAACTGCGCGGTGCCACCAACAATGATGCTGGGGGTGGTGGTTGAGATCGCGATGGAAGGCGGAGCTGAGGTTCCTGAGACACTCAGGCTACCGGTGCCCTTGACGGTTGTTCCCGTCACTGCCGCTGTAATTGTCGAGCTGCCCGTCGCGACGCCGGTGGCCAATCCCGTTGTGCTTCCAACCGTAACCGCGCCCGTGTTGGACGAGGTCCAGGTCGAGAGTCCGGTTAAGTCGGCGGTCAGGCCGCCGGTGTAAGTGCCGGTCGCCCGCAATTGCTCCTTCGCTCCCGGAGTCAGGGTGGCGTTGCCGCTGAGCGCAATCGAGGTCAAGGTCGCGAGTGACCCTGAGCCCGCCAGAGTGATGGTCTGTGGGCTGCCGGTGGCATTGTCGGTAATCGTAAGTCTGCCTGGCCGCGAGCCGGTCGCGGTGGGCGCAAAGACAATGCTCACCGTGCAGGAAGCGTGAGCCGCCAAGGAAGTGCCGCAAGTGTTGGTTTGTGTGTAATCGAGCAGGCTGCTCGCGATGCTTGAAATAGTCACCGCGGTTGTGCCCGCGTTGGTCATGGTGACAGTCTGCGCGGCGCTAGTTATGCCTACTGGTTGCGAAGTGCTAAACGCGAGTGCGCGGGAAGTGGGAGCAATGGTCACGGTCTGTCCATGTGCGCTCGGGACCAGGGCGACCAACACCGCCAAGCCTGCCAACAACGTACACGCACGAATCCGAGAGTAGAGAACCTGGCATTTCATAGCGACCTCGCAAGTCAGTAGGATGAGTTGACCCCGGAGAATTCGTCTCCCGAGGCAAGAACCTGGGTGCAAACAAATCAAGTAGGCCCACGACGGGGAGGCGTCGTGTAGCTTCGCTCACTATGCGGTTACGAAAAGCTTTCGCCGCATGCTGCCAACGAGCAACGGCAGAGTGATCCCCAGCAAAGCGAGGCTGGAGGGCTCAGGAACCTGGACGGTCGAAGTCGCAGTTGTAATCGTCAACGTCGTGGTGTCCAAATTGATGAAGCCGTAGTCGTTCTGGATCGCGGACAGACTTACAAAACCAGCTTCCAACAAACTGAAATCGGCTGGGTCGAAGTTGAAGCTCCAGACTCCGGGGTTTTCTGACGTATTGCTGGCAACTAAGATTCCGTCAGCAAACAGATCGAGTGCCGCCGTGCCGTCGCCGAAGGAATCGCCGAAGGCCCCGCTGATGGTGGCGGAAGTAACGCTGCCCGCCGTCAGTGCAGGATCCGAAAAAACGCCCAGGGGTACTGCGGTGCCGGGAAATTCGAAGGCGCCGCTATAAGGAGCCATGGTGGAAACAATGGTGTCCGCTCTCATCGTCGAGGGCATTACCGCCAAGAGGACAAGTGCGAAAAGAAAAGTACTAAAAGCTTTTTTCATGGAACAATTCTCCTTAGTACAGCTGACTGCGCACTACCTTACCGCTCCCCACTTGAATGCACGTCTAAGACCAATCTGCGCCTATCTACTAACGCCCTGTAAGCCAGCTACATGCGGCCACTGCCCAGTATTGACGCGGGTTGCGCAACAACAAAGCATTGCAGCTTTTCAGTCCCTGCTTTCTGGTTAAAGCTTGCGGATCTTTCGTTTGCCACAATGCTTGGGGGAATCGCCGGCTCAGCCTCGACCAAAATTGCTGGTCGACGTAGCCTGGAAGGCACTGTGCTCTTAGCTGGGGGGAGTGTCGCGGCGCCGGTCTTTCGCTTCGGAACCACCGGCCTTTCGGACTCCACTACCTTAGGCGGTTCCTGGCGGAGCCACAAGAAGCGGATGGTCACAAGCCATGGCAACACTTCGCGGCCCGTTCAAAAGACTCCGGGGCGCACGCTGTTTCTCGTGCCTCCGTGGAGAGACTGGTTTAAGAGAAATTGGTTGTAGCACGAATGGGTGAGTAAATATTACATTATTAATCATTAAGTAACAGCAAGAAACCATTATCCTAGCGGCCTATCGCGAATCATCGTTGTCGATACTCATCAATAGTAACTCAGTAGTTACTACAATCCAACGGGTCTTTAGGTTCGCGATAAGGCTGGAACCCGCTATCCGCGCCGATAGCGAGATCCATAACTAAAGAGTAACTACATAGAAAGCTAGTTGACAGACGCGGTGGAATCGGCGACAATCACTGAGGTCTTGAGCTTGTAGAAGAGGCCCCTGCTCCCACGAATTTCCCCCGGAGTCCTCTCGGAGCCCCCCACTCGATAGTCAGGATGTTGTTGTGGCAGAGGTTCTAAGCCTTGTCGTTCCGTGGAGGATCAAAAATGTCCAGTCTGACTGTGACGAACCGGGAGTTCGGCCTAGTTCCCGAGAGCCAGAACCCGCAGCCATTCGGTATTCCCATCCGAGTGCTGATTGCTGACAGCAATCAGATGAACAGCGAACTTTTGGCCGGCGCACTGACTCGTAACCGGACCATCGAGGTGGTCGGGAGCGCGACCGGCGATTCTGCATTACGCGACGCCATCGCGGCTAATAAGCCGCAGGTGCTGCTGATCAGCACGGATCTGGAAGAGGGACCCGGCAGCGGATTTAAGATCATGCGCGAGCTGCGTGCGAGTCAATCCGAGATCAAGCTCATCGCCCTGCTCGATTCTTCCCGCCGCGACCGTGTGGTCGAGGCTTTCTGGTCAGGGGCGCAAGGGGTCTTCAGCAGGTCCGGCTCGATCAAGAGTCTGTGCAAGTGTATTTCACGGGTGCAGTCGGGCCAGATCTGGGCCAACACCGAAGAAATGCGCCTGGTGCTCGAGGCTCTGACCTATGCCGTGCCTCCCCGACTGGTCAACGCGAATGGAACCGATCTGCTGACGCAACGCGAGCAGGACGTCGTCCGTTGCCTGGCGGAGGGACTTAGCAATCGGGAAGTCGCCAAGCGCCTGAAAATCAGCGAGCACACAGTGAAGAATTACCTTTTTCACATCTTCGACAAGCTGGGCGTCTCCAGCCGAGTGGAAGTGGTGTTGTACGCTTCCGGTCAGCGCATGCTGGTCAAAAAACATGCCAACCCGGAAATGGAACACCATTCGTTGACCGACACGCAGGAGATCTTGGACTCGCTTCTGCAGGGCGCGAAGTTGGGATTCCCTGGATCGCAGTTCAACTTGGGTTGTCTTTATCGCGAAGGCAAGGCTTGCCCGACAGACCCAGTTTCGGCGTATGTTTGGTTTGAAACGGCGCGGTTGACCAGCGAGGGAATGGTGGCCAAAAGCCGCGAAGCCCGTGACCGGATGGTAGGCAGCTTGACTCCCCAGCAACTTCTCGAGGCGAAACGCCGGATCTCGATGAATATGCGACCGACCCCGTAGTGCCGGCATTCGATCGGAAATCGAATTTATAAGCCGAGCAAGACCCGGCTTATCCGCTGCCAACAAGGGCCAACCGATTTCACTAGAGCGGGCGAACGTCTGCTATCTGCGCCCCACCGAACCAATCCATTGCAATTCCCCTCGCACCCGCAAGAACTTCAAAGGTTAGGATTCAAACCCGCGTAACCCCGGCAGTTCGACAGCCCACAGGCGGCAGGCCCGGATCGCAAAATTATCCGAGCAGGGTCACCGCCGCGCCTCGCGAGCGCCAAAGAAGCGATTCATTGGGCTATGTTTTCAATCTCTTATAGTTACTACCGTTTGCGGTTTCACTCGCCAGGGATTCCAAAGAGCGAAACCAGCACGTTACAGTATCGACAGCCCTAATACCTGGAGATCAGCAATGGCATTGGCAGGCAGGATGAAGGTAGTCCGGTGGTTGATGGGGTTGGTGCTGGCCGGTGGAACGACAGGGGCGGGATGGGCGCAGACGCCGGATGCGCCGCAGCCGCAAACGGCCCCAGCGGCGCCGCAGAAGCAGTTTCCGTTTTTGGACTATTCCAAGGGCTGGTCGCATTTTCCCGATCCCCTGGCGCCCTACATGCCGCAGCATGTGCCGCCGGCCAATCTGAACAACACGCCGCGGATTGGGCAACTGCTGCACGAGGGCAAACTGATGCTGTCGATGGACGACGCCGTGGCCCTGGCGCTCGAAAACAATTTGGACTTGGTGATAGCGCGCTACACCCTGAGCATCGCCGACACCGACGTGTTGCGGGCCAAATCCGGAGCCAACATGATCCTCGGTACCCCGCTCGGGGTGGTGCAGAACACGCCCGGGGGCGGAGTGGGGGGCCTAGGAGGCCAGATCGGCTCAGGAGCGGGGGGGACCAATCCCGGTTCGGGGGGAGCGGGCGCCGGCACCAACGGGTTGACCAGCAACACCGAAGGCATTGGTCCGCTCATTACCAGTTTCGATCCGGTTCTGAGCGGGACGGTGCAAAGCGATCACTCGGCGCAGCTGTCGAGCAGTGCCTTCACCGGAGTGCCGGTGTTGTTCCAGAACACGGGGACCTACAATTTCTCTTATTCGCAAGGATTCACCTGGGGCACGGACCTGTCGGTCGGGTTCAGCAATTCGCGGGTGGTCAGCAACAACCCGTTTACCTTTGTCAGCCCGCTATTGGCCTCGAACTTCCGCTTCCAGCTGACCCAGCCGCTGTTGCAGGGCTTTGGGCTGGCGCCGAACACGCGCTGGATTCGGATCGCCAAGAATAACCGCGAGGAATCGGATGTGGGGTTCCGGCAGCAAGTCATCACCACGGTGGACCAGATTGAGAACATGTATTGGGATCTGGTGTATCAGTACGAAAACGTGCGGGTGCAGAAGGAATCGCTGACGTTTGCGCAGAAGACGCTCTCGGACACGCAGAAGCAAGTGGACATTGGCAGTTTGGCGCCGATCGAAGTGGTGCGGGCGCAGAGCACGGTGGCCACCGACCAGCAGAATCTGACGCTGGCGGAGACCAATCTGGAGCTGGCGGAGTTGCTGATGAAGAATGCGCTCAGCCGGAACCTGCAGGATGCGGCGCTGGCGGGGGCGGAAGTGATTCCGACCTCGACCATGGAATTGCCGCCGCAAGAGCCCATCGTGCCCACCGAGGATCTGATCAACCAGGCGCTGGGACATCGGGCGGAGCTGGCGGAATCGCGCATCGATCTGACGAACCGGCGGCTGAGCCTGAAGTCGGTGCGCAATGCCATGCTGCCCACGGTCAACTTGTTTGCCTACTACGGGGGATCGGGACTGGGGGGATCGCAAAATCCGGCCGCGACCTGCGGACCGAACACGGCCCCGGAGCTGCTGGGATTCTGCTCGCCGCCGGGCAGTCTGCCGTCCACCGGCTACGGGGACGCGTTGAATCAGCTGGTCAACTCGAGCGCCCCGGACAAAGGAGTGGGGGTGACGCTGACGGTGCCGCTGCGCAATCGGCTGGGGGAAGCCACGCAGGTGCGCTCGGAGCTGGAATACCGGCAGGCGGAGGTGCGCTTGCAGCAGATCGAAAACCAGGTGCGCATCGAAGTGCGGCAGGCGCAATTCAGCGTGCAGCAGAACCGGGCGGCGGTGGAAGCGGCCCGGGCGGCGGTCGAACTGGCCCGCCAGTCACTCGATGCGGAACAGAAGAAATACGGCCTGGGAGCCTCGACCACCACGCTGGTGCTGCAGCAAAGCAGCGCCCTGGCCACGGCGGCCTCGGGTCTGGTCTCGGCCATGGCGGCTTATGAGAAATCGCAGGTGGAGCTAGACCGCTCGACCGGTCTGCTGCTCGACCATGCCAGCATCGACATCCAAGATGCCCTGCGCGGCGAAGTCAGCCACTTGCCAACCGTGCCTTACGTCACCACCAATCCCGCCTCCTTGCCCCCCGCCGCGCCGCCCACTCAGCCCTAGGGGGCTGGGTTGGCTCGCCGGCTCTCGGCAGTCGAACGGAGAACCGCCTCCGTTGCGAAGCCCGGATTCTTGTTCTTGTCCTCGACTTGTCAGTTCTTGTCTTCGGCGCTCAACGGGGTTTGCCGATGAATGTGGTAGATCCGCAAGTTGTCATCCTCAAAATACACATCGGCATCGGAATGGTGTTCCCGGTAGCTCTCGCACATTTCGAGCGCGGCCGACTCCAGGCTCGCCCGGCCAGCAGGAGAGCGATAGCTGCGGTAGGTAGAGTCCATCAGCACGCCGAAGGAGACGGAAGCGGGCTCCCGGGGAAAAATCTGAAACGGCGTCTTCTCTACATAGATAAATAAGTCCTGCGGGGCGTCCTGGAATCGGAACTCGGGAGCGGAGACTCGGTCCCGATACTTGTCGACAAATCCCGCCAAGTCTTCATACCCGCCATACCCGAAAGTTTCCGAGAGCTGTTCGACGGGCGCGGCCACCAGCCACTTCTGTCGGGGAAATTCGAAGGCGATTTCTTCGGTCTTGCGGGCGGCAGCCTCATATTCGAGCGGCTCTTCGAAAGGCTGGTTCGGCGGCAGCCAAACCACGGCGACCACAAGACATGCAATCAGGAGAACGGCTTCGGCGTTGGCCCCGGTCCCATGACGCAGCACGGTTGCCATAAGGCCAATCAAACCGCCCACCCCGAGGGCCGCCGCCAGCGGCAAGATGTTAAAAGCCTGATTCGTGAACGCATCTCCCACGGTCAAGGTGGAGTATGCTGCCAAGCCATAGCAGGAAAGAAACAGAGCGGGGAGCGTTAGCGCCGGCCGAAACAGCAGAGCGGTACTTGCGATTACCAGGATCAACAGCAAAAACGGCGAGATGATCCCAACCAAAAACACGCAGCAGGCCAGATCCAGCAGGGAATCGGTCCCCGAGTTCCGGTACAAGTCCACCAAAAGAGCCAAACCTAGCAGCAGGAATGCGAGTCCCAGTTCCAACTCTGTGCTGGCCCGGGTGGCGGCCGGGGAGCTGGCCCAAAAAATGCCATAAAGCTTTTGCGTGACCGAAGTCGCTACGACGGCGTCATGTCTCGCCGGCGGAAAAGCAGAGGCTCCCAGACAGTACATGGCGGCTAGCCCAGCTGCTGCGGAACGGGTGCAGGCTCGAACCAGCAATCCCGCGGCCACGACCAAGAATATTCCGATGATCGGAGCCAGGAAACGGGTCACCTGCATGGGATCGACACCACTGATCAACGATGTGGTTGCAATCAACGCGGGAAATACAAAAGGACGGCCTCCTGGGTTTAAGTTGAGCAGCGCTTCCCGGGCATGTAGCAGAGAGCCGTACTGTTCCGGCTGATCGAAGCGAAGTTCCCGCAGTGCCACGCTCGAACGTAGAGCGCAGGTCATCAACAGGACTACGGCGAAGCACGCAACCGGCAGTTCTCTGCGCTCCAGGAATTGCGCCCATCGGCGCGGGTGCTGCCTCCAGGGCGAGGGAGTGTCGCTCGAGCGGGAGCGAATGGACAACAGGCGTGAGCCGAAAGACTGAGCTTCGACGCTGCGCAATAGATGAAGGACGGTGCCCTGCAGGCCCTGCATGGTCTTCCGAAACGCCCAGCCATGGCTTCGCAGCCAGGCGACCATCAGACCAAGGACAAACAAGAATATGAGGGTGATTGCAGTCAGAGCCTTCAGAGTCGTTAGCAAGACCACCACAATGGTTGCGGCGAGCGCCATGCGCGCGCCATTGCCTCCGATTCTAAGGGCCAGGGGGCGATTCTGCCGGGGGGCGAAAATGCGAGTCGGATACCACAAAAATGCCAGTGCAAAGCTGATGAGTATCCAGGTAGCTTTGAGCGAATCCAAAATCATACGGCTTAGGAAATCGAAAAGTAATAATCGGGATGACGCAAGACTTGCCGAACTGCCACGTTACATCGCCAGAAAAGCACGGCTGATCCCGCCAGCAATCCGGCAGCGGCGTACTGCACACCCAGCAAGTGACTGAGCCCGTATCCGACCAGAAGGTTAACCCCCAATCCCAATGCCACCGCCCGCAGAGCCAGGGAGGTCGCGTTGACACTTGCTAGAATGACATTTTCGAACAGGGCGATGCTTAACAAAAGGTACCCGAGTCCGCCGAGCGCGGCGGTTTCCAATAGTTTGGCGGAAGTCACTTGACCAGGCAAGTGGCAAAAAGCGAACCAGGCAGCCGCCGCAATTACCCCGAAGACAAGGAAGATCGCCAGTATGTTCTTCGCGTGGCTTTTGCGCAGTTTGCCGACCAGTTGGTCGCTGCCGGTTTGAGGCAGCTCCGTGGCCAGGCGGCGCCAATAGCGCAAATAGGCATCACTCAGCACCTCGACCAGGGCCGCGGTAATCAGAAATGCCAGTAGCACCAGATCCATTCCCCTCTTGTAGGCCGAGTCGATTCCGAAGCTCAGTCCGGAGACCCACGGAATGGCGGTCCCGGCCGTGAGTCGGTCGGCAAAGAGAAAGCCGAAATACACGGTCCCGTAGAGGTAAAACGGCGCCAGTGAAATGAAGGCGACGCTCGATCGCGGCCGCGCGCTGCCTTTTGCGTCCGGGTTCTTTTTCTCCACGGCACGGAAGGATGCCCAGACGCATGCTGTCGCACACACCACGGCGACGACGGGGCACAGCATCAGCAGAACGATGGTTCCGGGATGAGCCAGCAGGTTTATCGCGGCGACCGTGGTGGCGCTGGCCGCAAAAATCAGCGGTATACACCAGGCGATTCCCTGGACCGACATCACCGCGCACAGCATCCACAGAAGGCTCAGACTCACATAATTGACGGCGGCGAGCATCAGATAGCCGGCGGAAAACGCGCGAAAGTAGACCCCTAAGACGATTCCCAGGAACATACAAACGACGCTGCTCACCAATCCCAGCTTCAGCAACATCTCGCACCAGCGGCGAGCCAAGTACGGTTCTTTCATCCCAAAGTAAAAATTGCCGCTGCGAGAGATCATCTGGATAAATCCGCCTGTGGTAATCAGGCTGGCGATCAGCGAGAGACTCAATGCCCCGCCAAACTCGGGCGAAACCTGCAGGGCGTTGGGGCGCAAGTATTCCAAAACCAGCAGAGCCATCCAGGGAATCGAGTAAGCGAAACTCAACGAAAACTTGCGCAGCGCCAGCTTTGCTTCCATGAGCAGAACCCGCCACGAGCGGTGGCTGGCGGCGAGCGGTTCCGGAACCGAGTGCGGGGGGAAACGCAGAAAGATGTGTTCTGCCAGGGAAAAAACGTCGGAAAAGCCCCAGCGTCCAACCGAGCGGTCGTTGTAGCCGAGGGATTCAATCAGGGCTGCGACTTCGCGGGCATCGGCGATTTGAGGAGAGACTCCTCGAACCTTGTCGAGTAACTCTTCTGGACTTCCCTTCATTGGATTGCTCCGCAGTCAAAAGCCACGGCCGGGGGCGGAGGCCGGTGGCCGGTCGCCTCGCCGGCTTCTTGCGCTGCCGGCGATGAAACCAGCCGGACGGAGTGATCCCCGCTGTCGATGACCACCCGAGAAGGGCCCGCTCGTCTCCAGAACCGTATGCCGTCGGAACCTACGCTCGAGAGAGGCTCGAAGTCCTTCAGCCTGGCGCCGCTCAATAGGCGCCCGGCAGAAGAACACCGGCGATCCGGCAATATGCCGCTGACGGCGGCGAAGTTGGGCTCTCCCCAACTGAAGCCATCGAGGTCATATAACCACGCACTCCACCATGCATAGTTGAACTTGTCCGGCCGGAAGGATTCTTTCTCCGCGTAGGTCGTGGTAGCGAAGATGCGGGATCCGTATTGCTCGCGATACTTGAGAGCCGGAAGCAGACGCCGTTGCCACTCGGCCGCATCCTCGTACTCCCCATTCTTCACCTGAAAGGATTCGAGGAGGAAAAGGTCCCGTCGATCGAGCGCCGGAGGCAGGTGGTGGGGGTTCTTGCCGCGCAAATCATCGAGGCTGAACAACTCCTCGGGATAAAATGCATTGGGAAAGGCGCTGAGACCTAGTTCATGGATATATCGAACCGCCATATTCTGGCGTTCTCGATCCACACCCGGCCAGTCATAGCCGGCTTCATCCAAGAAAACTCCAGCCACGCCCATGCCCTTCCACAACCGGATCCGCTCGCGTAGATCTCGAGCACTCAGAAGCTTCTTTTCTGCCGCGGAGCCGGGAATGTCTCCCAGGCAGACATATCCGTAGAAGCGCGTTCGGGGATTGCGGCGCTTCGCGGCTGCGATGATCTGCCCGGCCTTGCGATGCTCTGCCGGATCCCCCTCGGGGTAACGGCCGGGCTGCCGATCCGGGAACTCCATACCATCGCCAAGCACCACGACGTCGTACCCGCTGAAAACGCGAACCGCTTTCTCCACAGCTCCCGCGGACTGGTTGACCAGGCTGGGATAGCCGTAGTACACCGCGAGCCGCGCGGGCCTTCGCGGCCGGACCGGGCTCTCCGCGAAGAACAAGCTTGATCCTGCGAACATCGTCATGATCACCAGGCCCAACCGAACAAGCAGGACGCACACTCCAATCATTCCGTCAGTCGTATGGACGAAGCGAAGACATCAGTAAACGAGGGAGGAATGATACTCTCTGCCGGCCAAAATGGAGATACAGCTCACGCCCCTGATAACACTTTAGGGGCACCGGCACCCGCCTACAAGAAGAGAATAGTACCTCGGACGCCAGGCCACCTTTCGCGCCGCAAACGGAGACGTTTTGGGGAGAGAGATTAGTCCATGGCACGAAAGAGTCATTATCTTACTAGTAATGAGCCCGTGGTCCCGGTTTTCGCCTGTGTGTTGACCGTGTTTTCACCCGCCAACCTAGTATGGACACCCCGCGCGTTACTTCTGGACACGGTCTCTGGCGCGGCTTCTACGTACTCTTGACACCTCCCCAGAAACGCTGTCCAGGCTCAAAGTGGGAACAGATGCACTCCCCCAAACTCTCGGCCATGGCCCAAAAACGACCTCAGGGCCGCCAGATTCGGGCGAGCGCGTTCCAAATTCTACTCGGCACAGCGCAAATTGACGCTGGAAAGGCTCGACCGTGAAAAATTACTCCCCCAAGCAGCGCACGATCGCATTTTTTCTATTTACGACCGCTTCTATCGTCCTATTACAAGCTCTCGCCTTCGGCCAAGGCTTGAGCTCCCGCAACCTCAACTTCGGCAGCGTTGCCCAAGGCGGTACGCCGTCGCAATCTGTGGTTTTTACTAATTCCGGCGAGAGAAGCCTGATGATTCAGAATGCCACGGTGAGTGGAACGGCGTTCCGGCTCACTTCTCCGACCTTGCCGTTGGCTCTGACGCCCGGGGCAAGCGCAAGCTTTATCGTCACTTTTACGCCGGCAACCGCGGGAAAATTCAACGGGAACGCATCCATCACCTATGCAAGACATGCCGGCATGGGCGAACCTCGAGTCGCGAAAATATTTCTGTCAGGGTTCGGATCGGGAACCAATTCTGTTTCCGCGGTCCTGCAATCGATCACCGTCAGCCCGGCTCTGGCTTCGATCGCCGTGGGCGCGACCGCGCAGTTCACGGCCACCGGCAAATATAGCGACGGCAGCACCGAGAGTCTGACCTCGAGCGTGACCTGGAATTCTTCCGCCCCGACCGACGCGACCGTCGTGGCCGGCCTGGCAAAGGGAGTGGCGGCGGGAGGCACGAGCATCACGGCCGCCCTGTCGGGAATCACCAGCAGTTCAGCCGCTCTGACCGTCACCGCGGCTCCGGCGGCGGTGCTGCAGTCGATCACGGTTGGCCCCAGTTCGGCTTCGATCGCCGTGGGCGCGACCGAGCAGTTCACGGCCACCGGCAACTATAGCGACGGTAGCACCAAGAGTTTGACCGCGAGCGCGACTTGGAATTCTTCCGCCCCGACCGACGCGACCGTCGTGGCCGGCCTGGCGAAGGGAGTGGCGGCGGGCGGCACGAGCATCACGGCCGCCCTGTCGGGAATCACCAGCAGTTCAGCCGCTCTCGCCGTCACGGCAGCTCCGGCGGCGGTGCTGCAGTCGATCACGGTTGGCCCCAGTTCGGCTTCGATCGCCGTGGGCGCCACCGCGCAGTTCACGGCCACCGGCAACTATAGCGACGGCAGTACCAAGAGTTTGACCGCGAGCGCGACTTGGAAATCTTCCGCTTCAACCGACGCGACCGTCGCGGCGGGCCTGGCCACAGGAGTGGCGGCGGGCGGCACGAGCATCACGGCCGCCCTGTCGGGAATCACCAGCAATTCAGCCGCTCTCACCGTGACGGCAGCTCCGGCGGCGGTGCTGCAGTCGATCACGGTGAGCCCCAGTTCCGCTTCGATCACCGTGGGCGCGACCGAGCAGTTCACGGCCACCGGCCACTATAGTGACGGCAGCACCAAGAGTTTGACCGCGAGCGCGACTTGGAATTCTTCGGTTTCGACCGACGCCACCGTCGCGGCGGGCCTGGCCACAGGAGTGGCGGCGGGCGGCACGAGCATCACGGCTGCCTTGTCAGGAATCACCAGTGGTTCAGCCGCTCTCGCCGTCACGGCCGCTCCGGCGGCGGTGCTGCAGTCGATCACCGTGAGTCCCAGTTCGGCTTCGATCACCGTGGGCGCCACCGAGCAATTCACGGCGACGGGACACTACAGCGACGGCACCACCTCGAACCTGACCTCGCTCGCCACTTGGGCGGCTTCGGTTCCGACCGACGCGACCATTACGGCGGGCCTGGCCAAAGCCTTGGCGGCGGGAAGCACCAATGTGACCGCCACCGTGTCCGGTGTGACCAGCAGTCCGGTCGCGGTGCTGGCCGTCACGGCCGCGGTAGCGCCCGGAGGCGGCAACTCCTTCTACGTGGCGACCACGGGCAATGACTCCAACTCCGGCACACTGGCCTCTCCCTGGCGCACCATTCAACATGCGGCGAGCACAGTGCAGGCCGGGGATACGGTGTTCGTACGCGCCGGCGTCTACGGCGAGTCGGTCAATATCGCGGTCTCTGGTTCCGCCGGGGCCGGTCCGGTCACCTTCGAGAGCTATCCCGGGGAAACCGCCATCGTCGACGGGACGGGATTGACCCCCTCGAGCTCCGACACCCAGGGCCTGTTTAACATCGTGAGTCAAAGTTACGTCACCATCGAAGGTTTCGAGATCCGCAACTACACGACCTCGGACGCCAACGCCGTTCCGGCCGGAATCTGGGTGACGGGTTCGGGCAGCAACGTGCAGATTCTGAATAACCTCGTGCACAACATCACCACCACCTCGGAGAAAAACGGCAACGCCTTTGGCATCGCGGTCTACGGCAGTGGTGCGCCGGCATCGATTGACAGCCTCACCATCAGCGGAAACCAGGTGTATGACCTGAAGACGGGAAACAGCGAATCGGTGAACGTGGACGGTAACGTCACCAATTTTGCCATCACCAATAACATCATCCACGACAATGACAACATCGGGATCGACGCCATCGGTTTCGAAGGCGTTTCCTCGAGCCCCACCTACGACTATGCCCGCAGCGGGAGCATTAGCGGGAATACGGTCTACAACATCAGCGCCATCAACAACCCTGGCGAAGGCAATCAGTTGGATGCCGACGGCATTTATGTGGACGGGGGCTCGCAGATCATCGTCGAGCGCAACCTGCTCTACAACAATGACCTCAATATCGAAGCGGCCAGCGAGCACTCCGGCCACGTATCCAGCTTCGTCACCATTCGCAACAATGTGGTGTACCACGGCAACTCGGTGGGCATTTCGATCGGCGGGTACGCCAGCAACGTGGGCGGCAGCGACCACATCACCATTGTCAACAACACGCTATTTGAAAATGATACGCAGAACACCGGCAGCGGGGAGCTGCAGGTGCAGTACTATG
Source organism: uncultured Acidobacteriaceae bacterium (assembly GCA_963770245.1). Classification (GTDB taxonomy): domain Bacteria; phylum Acidobacteriota; class Terriglobia; order Terriglobales; family Acidobacteriaceae; genus PALSA-270. The sequence goes on from CAVYOX010000007.1 coordinate 234,740, forward strand.
CCACCAACTGCCTATTTGAGAACAACATTGTGTACGCCTCGTCCCAGGGATTGTTCATCAACAACTACACCACGAGCGAACCTTCTCCGCTGGCGGTGGATTACAACCTCTACTTCTCTTCCTTGAACTCGGCCTCGGCCGATTTCCTCTGGAACAGCACCGATCACCCTGGCTTCTCCTCCTATCAGTCGGCGACGGGCGAGGACAGCCACTCACAATATGCGGATCCGCTCTTCTTGAGCCTAACCACACCGAACCTGCAGGTCGAATCCACCTCGCCTGCGGTGAACCGAGGTAACAACCTGGGGGCAACCATCGAAGGCACGCTGGACTTTGCCGGAAATACGCGCGCCCCGGGCAGCGGCATCGACATCGGTGCCTATCAGCAGTAGTCAGATCGGAAGTCAGTATTAAGGAAGAAGCATCTCCTCCTCATTCAGGGTTCCCCCGCTGCACCAGGGTTCAGCGGGGATCCTGGATGGAGGGCGTGATCCGCAACCCTTCCATTGACACCCGGATAGGGGTCTATTCTCTCGGGGCCAAACTTCCTGGCTGACCCCTACACCATAAGCCCACTGCCCCGGCATTCTGGCCAGCCCTCCCAGTCCTATCGCCGGGCACGAACTTCGGCCCCTTGTGGCCGCCCTGCCTCTCCCGTAGAGTTTGCCATGCGCGCAGTCCCCCTGCGCCAGGGGGATTTTTCATGCGCATCGTTCGTTGGAGTTCCACTTTTGTGCTCGCGGCATTGCTCGGTGCCGCCGGACTGCCTTTGGCCCAAGGTCAATCCCGCATTGCGGTTCCTTCGTATCAGAATCCGGGCACTTCGGTTTGGAATGGCTGGGCTGCGCAAGGACCCGGCGCGGTCGGCATCATGATCGTGGACCTCAAGAGTGGCGACAACACCTCCTATAGCTCGAGCATCGATGCTGCGATCCAGAAAGCCCGCAAGCAGGGCATTTATGTGCTGGGGTATACCTATACCAACTATGGTGCACGCAATCCCGCCACCATACGTCAGAGAATTGATGCCGTGTATCAGAACTACCTGGTGGATGGGATTTTCTTCGACGAGGCGCCGACCGACTGTAACGCTACGAACGCCTATTTCCCAACCAACTATTTGTACTTTCAGGAACTCAACAACTATGTCCGCCAGAAGGTCGGTGCCCGCATCACGGTGATGAATCCTGGCACCTACAGTCCGAGCGACTGCTGGATGTCGGTCACCAATATCCTGATGAACTGGGAAAACACCACGTTCTCCACTTACCAAACCAGCTACGTCGACTACCCCTGGGTCCACCAATATCCAGCCGACCGTTTCTGGCACGTTATTCTGGGAGTCCCTCAGGCTCAGATGCAGGCCACGATCAATCTTGCGCAGGCGCGCAATGCCGGGTGGATTTACATCAGTGACAGCGCAACCAATGCCTATAACCAAATCCCCGTGTATTGGGCCGCCGAAGCAACCGCGGTGAAGCAGCAGGGCGTGCAGGCGCCCTTCGCCACCGCGTGGCCACAGTCAACCGACAGCTCCGATGCGATTGTGAACGGGCGGGTCTCTTTCCGTTGGCGCGCTGTGAATGGCGCGGTCTGGCAGATTTTTCTCGATACCGACCAGAATCTGGCCACTGGCTATCAAAACAGTCAGCTCTCGATCGGGGCCGAATACATGATCGAGAGTAATTCGAGCGGCGGCTCACACCTCTATCGCTACAACGGATCGGGCAGCGACTGGAACTGGGTGGAAGTCATCGCCAACGCCCAGGTTACGTTCCCGGATGTGGGAACCAATTTGGTGGCTTTCGATCAGGAGGGTCTCGGGGCAACGCAGGCTCTTAACTATCAGATTCATTCTTTGGACGCGAATTACAACTTGCTCTATTCAAGCTATGCCCTCCCCCTCAGCCTGAATAACACGGGATTTGTTTTCGACGTAATGAACCATCCCCAATGATCGCCTTCAACGGGCACGCGATCCAAGCGGATCCCGAATAGTCTCGAGAGGGTATCTCAATGCGCATCACTGCCACTGGGATCTCGCACCCGGCGCCGAAGCTCGCGCTGTTCGTACTTCTGCTGTCATCGCTCGGCAACGCTCAGACGGCGGTCTGGCCGAAGGGGGCAAATCCGCTAGCTTAGCGGCTGGCGCGGGGGGCTTGCCCATTCAGCCTTGTACCATTCGATGGTTCGCGCCAAACCTTCTTCGAAGTTCACTTTTGGTCTGTACCCGAGGTGTTTCTCGGTCCGCGAAATGTCAGCCACGGAGTGCTTCACATCTCCGGTACGTTCCGGTCCGTACCTCACTTCGCCCGTGTAGCCGGTCAGTTTCTTCAGCACCTGGAAGGTCTCGTTCAGATCAACCCCCCGCGCCGTCGCAACGTTAAACACCCGACCGGCCACCTCTGTCGCCGGCGCTTTGCAAGCCAGCAGATTCGCCTCGACGACGTTGTCGATATAGGTGAAATCGCGGCTCTGCTTTCCATCACCGAAAATGGTTGGCTGTTCCCCCTTGAGCATCTTGGTAATGAACTGGGCCAGCACGCCGGAGTAGGGAGAGCTCGGATCCTGCCGCGGACCAAAGATATTGAAATAACGCAGCGAAACCGTTTCCAGCCCATAGCAGCGGTAAAACGATGTCAGATAGTACTCGCAGGCCAATTTCGCCACCGCGTAGGGAGAGATGGGAGTCGGCTGCATGGCCTCATGCTTGGGCAAAGTTGGGGAATCACCATAGGCCGCCGACGAGGCCGCAAAGACCAGTCGCTTGACCTTGGCGTCACGAGCCGCCAGCAGCAGGTGGACGGTGGCGTCCAGGTTAGCGTGATTGCTTTCCAGGGGATCGAGTACGGATCTCGGTACCGAGGGGATGGCTGCCTCGTGGAATACGTAGTCGATCCCCTGGCTGGCTTCGCGCGCGGCCTTGAGGTCGAGCAGGTCCGCTTCACGGAAGTCGATCCGATTGCGGATCTCGGCAATATTTTCCCGTTTTCCGGTGGAGAAGTTGTCGACTCCTCGTACATCGTCCCCTTGCGCGAGTACCGCGCGGGCCAGCGATGAACCGATGAAGCCGGCAACCCCGGTGATGAGGTAAACCGCCATAGTAGCTAATCATAGCCTACCCGTTGCCGCCAACCGGGTCGGATTACTCGCCGGCATCCAGACGATAACTATAGGAATCTCGACGACTTAGCAGTATCCGAGAAGGCCGCAGTCCGAGCCCGTCGTTGCCACCCCTGAACTTCCTCTAGTGGAAAATGAGGATGGACGGAGGAATCAGTAAAAGGTAAAAAAGACGGCGACCGGGAAGTCCGCTGCACGCCCGGGATTCGAGCTGGCGCCGCGGATGCGATTGCCGCGAGGATCAGGGTGCCCAAGATTCGCTTGCCCAAGTTTCGCTTGCCCAACAAGAAGCTCCTTCTACAGATTCTAGTGGTTCTCGGGATGCTGTACGCGTGTTTCGCAGGACTCGTCTTGTGGGCCATGCGGCAGCCGCCAGAGACCTTCGGGAGGGTGATGGCCCGTATGCCCGGCCCTGTGCCATTCCTGATCTTCCCGTTTGAAACCGCGTGGCTGCGTGCCCGGGCCGGTCACCTGCAACCGGGCGATCCGGCGCCCGACTTCTCGCTGATCAAGCAGAACAAAAGCGGTACCGTGCAACTGGCGTCGCTCACCTCGCAAGGACCGGTCGTGCTGGTGTTCGGCAGCTACACTTGACCGCCGTTTCGGCGGGAGGTGCCCGCCCTCAATAAGCTCTACGAGCAATATAACGGCCAAGTGTCATTTCTTGCCGTTTACATCTTGGAAGCGCACCCGAGCGACGTCTGGCAGATGCAAAGCAATATTAAGGAGAAAGTGGTCTTCGCCAGTCCGAAGGACGAAGAGGAGCGTGCCTTGGTGGCGGGCGCGTGTGTGCGCAAGCTGGGCATCAAGTTTCCTGCCGTGCTCGATGGCTTCGACAATACGGTGGAGAAGGCCTATACCGGTTGGCCCGACCGGATCTACTTGATCGATGCCAAGGGCCGAGTGGTCTACAAGAGCCGGCCGGGTCCTTTCGGGTTCGAGCCGGATGAACTAGCGGCGTCTCTGAAGCGGCTGTTGGGGCATTGACCGAGGAAACGGTTCAGAGCGGAGAAGCTGACTCCAATTTCCTACCGCGATCTCTTGCGTTTGCCGCTTGCATTTGATGGCGGATGTTCTCCCGCGTGCGCCATCCAGAAAGCATCGACGACGTATTCCACGAAACCGGCGGGCAGCTTGGTTTTGAGGCTTTTGCCGAAAATGTGGCGATACATCATCGGTCCTATCAGCAAGGCGGCAGCTGCGTCAAGATCCAGATCTCGGCGCAATATGCTGCTGGTTTTTCCACGCCTCAGCATTTGTTTCAACTGGCTGAGAGGACGTTCGATCGCGCGGCCCCGCCACTGTTCACCGAAGGCGTGGTGACGCGCCCCATAGGCCATGAGATGGGGCATGAGGCGCTCCTTCATATCCTTGCGCTGTTCGGCTGGCTGATGGCTGAGTTGCGCGATCAAATCCGCCCGCAGGTCGCCGCTGTCGAAAACGGGAGGCTCTTCATCGAGCCCGTGCAGGTGGGACAGCACTTCGAGGCAGAGAGCATCTTTATCCGGCCAATGCTTGTAGATTGTAGCTTTGCTTACGCCGGAGGCTTCGGCGATCGCATCCATGCTGGTTGCGTCGATGCCGCGGTCAGCAAACAGGTCCAGAGCAGCCTCCAGAACCTTGCCATGGGCCTTCGCACTTTTTTGTCTGGCCATCTCTATATCTGGATTCTGGAGAACATGTAGGCGCCCATCCCGAGAAAGGCCGCAGCAAGAATCCCCAACATGGAGATGTCGAGCATGAAGCCAAAGTGCCACTGGCCGATCAGTGCGCCCCGCAAACCATCCACCCCATAGGAAAGGGGATCGAGCTTGGTGATCACGTTCATGGCCAACGGCAGATGGCTCAGCGGAAACAAGGCTCCCGAAAGAAAGAAAATTGGCATCACCAGAAAGTTCATGATGAGCTGGAAGCCCTGCATGTCCTTGATCGCCGATCCAATGGAGGTCCCCAGGGCGGCGAATACCACGCTGATTAAGGCCACGAAAAGAAAGGCGAAGGGTATCGCCAGCCAGTGTTGCGGGCGGAAACCGGCGATGAGGCACACCACCAGGATCAATGCTCCTTGAATCATCGCCACCGTGGCGCCGCCGAAGGTGCGCCCGATCATGATGTGCAGGCGGGGAACAGGGGCAACCAGGGTTTCTTTCAGAAATCCGAACTGGCGGTCCCACAGCATGGCAATGCCGGAAAAGACCGAACTGAACAGCACGGTCATTCCGACCACGCCGGGCGCAACAAACTGAAGATAGCTACCACTTCCGGCCTTTTGGAAAACTGGTCCTAGGCCGAAACCGAGAGCCAGCAAGTAGAGCAAAGGCTGGCCTAGGGAAACCACGATCTGCACTCGCGATCGCACGTAGCGTTTCAGTTCGCGTAGCCAAAGAATGTAAATCGCGCTCATCTTCTATCGCCTCCACATTTGCGCCACTTGACGCATTCGGTCCGCTGAGGTCGCTCCCTCGTCGCGTAAGGAAGAGCCGGTCAGCGCCAGAAAGGCCCCTTCGAGCGAATCGCTCTTGGTTTGCTGCTTCAACTCGTCGACCGTACCTTGAGCCACCACCCGTCCGTGGTCGATGATGGCAATGCGGTGGGCCACGCGCGCCGCCTCGTCCATGTAATGGGTGGTGAGAAAGACGGTGGTCTGTTCGGTCTCATTGAGATGCTTTACATGGGTCCACAGCTGGTTCCGGCTCTGCGGATCGAGGCCGAGCGTGGGCTCGTCGAGGAAAAGAATCTTGGGAGTGTGCAGGAAACCGCGCGCGATTTCGAGCCGCCGTTTCATTCCCCCCGAGAAGAGCTTTACATAGTCGTGGCGCCGGTCCCAAAGCTCGAAAAGGGTGAGCAAACGCTCGGTCCGTTCGGCGCGCAGCTTGCGCGGAACGTGATACAGCACGCCGTGGAGTTCCATGTTTTCGTAGGCTGTCTGCTCGTTATCCAGGCTTGGGTCCTGGAAGACGATTCCGAAGCGCTGGCGCGCCTCTTGCTGCTGGGTGGTGGGGTCGAGGCCGTCAATCTCCATGGTGCCGCTGGTGGGGCGGAGAAGCGTGGTGAGCATTTTGATGGTGGTAGTTTTGCCAGCGCCGTTCGGACCGAGGAAAGCAAAGATCTCTCCTTTGGCGACTTCAAACGTGACGCCTTGCACGGCGGTGACGCCGTCGAAAGTCTTTACCAGGTTCTCCACTCGGATCATGGCTGCACCTCGCTGCGGCCGGTCGAAGCATACTGAACGGTTCAGTTTAGTATTTCAAGTGGGACGGTGATCCGCGAAGGCCCGAAGTTCGGCAGGGGGGGATCACGGCTGCCGTTTTGCAGGCCGGTCTGACCGGTGCATCTGTGCCCCGGGCATGGCGGGTCATAGCCCTCCATTCCGCCGGTCCTATGTCGGTGTGGGCCTCGTGATCGCACCCTCCGCCGCCGAGGTGACCAGGGCGGCGTACTTGGCAAACACGCCAGTGGGATAACGCGGCTGGGGTGGTTTCCAGTTCGCCATGCGCTGCTGGATCTGTCCGTCGCTGAGCTCCACTTCGAGCAGGCGCCGGGTCACATCAATGTGAATCGTGTCGCCCTCACGCAGGGCGGCGATGGGTCCGCCGAGCGCGGCTTCGGGCGAGATGTGTCCCATCATCAAACCATGCGTGGCGCCGCTGAAACGGCCGTCGGTCAGCAGGGCGACCGATCCGCCCAAACCTGCGCCCACGAGAGCGCCGGTTACGCTGAGCATTTCTCTCATGCCGGGGCCGCCCTTGGGGCCTTCGTTGCGAATCACGACCACGTCGCCCGCTTGGATCTTCTTCGAGGTGACGGCGGCCATCGCATCCTCCTCGCAATCAAAGACACGGGCTGGCCCGCGATGGCTGAGGCGCTCATGGCCGCTGATTTTGGCTACGCATCCCTCGGGCGCGAGGTTGCCTTTGAGGATTACCAGACCGCCGGTTTTCTTCAAAGGGCGATCGAGCGGTGCGATCACCGGCTGGCCGGGAGTTTCCCGCGCGTTGGCGGCCTCTTCGGCAAATGTCTTGCCGGTAACGGTGAGGGCTGAGCCATCGGCACAGTGGGCATCGAGGAGTCGCTTGGCGATGAGCGGGATGCCGCCGGCTTTGTCCATATCGGCAGCGACATATTTTCCCGAGGGCTTCAGGTCGGCCAGCAGGGGGGTGCGCTCGCTGACTTTCTGGAAGTCGTCGATCTCGAGGGGAATCTCGGCCTCGCGCGAAATCGCCAGCAAATGCAACACGGAATTGGTGGAGCCTCCGGTCGAGGCCACGCCGGCAATGGCGTTCTCAAAAGCGACGCGGGTGAGAATGTCACGGGGCAGGATGCCGCGCTTCAGAACATTCATCACCACTTCGCCCGCGCGGAAGGCAATTTCATCTTTGCGCGCATCCATGGCAGGGACACCGTTGAACCCCATCGGCGACAGGCCGATCAGCTCCATCACCGTAGACATGGTATTGGCCGTGTACTGGCCGCCACAGGCCCCGGAGCTCGGACAGGCGACGTTTTCCAGTTCCCAGAGTTCAGCCTCTGTCATGGTTCCGGCGGCATTGGCGCCCACGGCTTCGAACACATCCTGAATGGTGACGTCTTTTCCTTTGTAAACGCCGGGGGCGATGGTGCCGCCGTAGAGCACGAGGCCGGGAAGGTTCAGGCGCGCCAGGGCCATCGCCGCGGCCGGGATGGTTTTGTCGCAGCCGACGACGCAGACCACAGCGTCGAACATCTGCCCGCGGCAGACCAGTTCGATGGAATCGGCGATGACCTCGCGGCTCACAAGCGACGCCCGCATGCCCTCGGTGCCCATGGTTTCGCCGTCCGAGATGGCGATGGTGTTGAATTCCATAGGCGTGCCGCCGGCGGCGCGAATGCCTTCCTTCACCTTGGCCGAAAGGCGACGCAGATGAAAGTTGCAGGGCATGGTTTCAATCCAGGTGTTGGCCACGCCAATGATGGGACGGCTGAGGTCCTGGTCGGTGAATCCGATGGCTTTGAACATGGCCCGGGCCGGAGCCTGGTCGCGCCCGTCGGTAATACCGCGACTGCGATGTTTGAGGTCCATAGGCATAGAAGACTACGACAAGGGGTCGACGATGACAAAGAACGGGCGCCGGCTGAGCCGCAGTCCGCTACCCCACATTGACATCGACGAATTCGTTCCGAAACTTTCCCTGGGGATCGTATTGTTCGAGCAATTGTCGAAAATCAGGCAATCTCTGGATCAGGGATTGCAAATGCGCTGGAGACATCGTAAACAGCTTTCCCCAATGCGGCCGAGCCCGAAAAGGGGCGAGGGTCTGCTCAATGACCGGCAGCACTTGTTTCACCGCCGGCCAATCCGGTTTCCACGTGAAATGAAGGGCCACGCGAGCCTGCTGGTAACAGGGGCTCATCCAGAGAGTGTCCGCGGCAATGGTGCGAATTTCAGAGATCAACAGGTGGGGAGAGACGGCCTGGTTGATCTTGTAGACCGCGAGTATGGCTTCGACGGCGTCTTCCATGGGCACAAAATATTCCGATTGCAGCTCGTGTCCGTTGCTCGGGGTAAAGCCCATCCGGAAGTGCGGCAAACGCTCATACCAGGGCCCTGGAATGCCCATCTGTTCGGTGCAGTTTTCGGCCGAGAGATTCTCGATGGGATGAAGATTCTTGGTGGCCAAGGTGGCCCCGTAGAACTCCGGCGCGAGTTGAGAGGAATCACTTTCCGCAACGCGGCTCTTGATCCACACCTGACTGACGTTTTGGTTTTGCCAGTCGGTAAAAAGGCTTACGCTGTAGCCGCTCGAGGCAATGGCCGGGAAATTGGCGGCCAAGGCTTTGACCGGCAGGTTTCGATAGACCACTTGTTTCATCCAGAACGTGGGTTGCACATCAAGCGTGAGTTTGGTGACAATCCCGAGCGCGCCCAGACTCACCACTGCGCCCTGAAAGCGGTCGCCGTTTTTCTCCCGGGATAAAGCGACCAGTTCTCCATTGGCGTTCACGAATTCGATCGCCCGCGCGGCGGTTGCCAAATTGCCGTTCTTGACGCCCGATCCGTGGGTGGCGGTCGCGCAGGCTCCGGCGACAGAGATATGCGGTAGGGAAGCCAAATTGTGCAGGGCATAGCCCGCTTCGTGAAGCGGAGGGCACAGCTGGCCGTAGCTGATGCCGCCTTCGACGGTCACCGCACTGGCCTGCCGATCGATGTTCACGAGCTTATTCAGCGCTCTGACCGAAATCTGATTTGCCGGGCTGTCGGCGATCTGGTTGAAACAATGCCGGGTGCCCAGGCCGCGAAGCTTCTTGCACTTCTTGACGACGTGCTGTACTTCCTCAACCGTCTTCGGCTGATACAGATTTTCCGTGCTGTACTGGAAGTTGCCTGCCCAATTGGTTCGAGCTTCGGGTGGCTCGCCGATCAGAGGCCTCATCAGGGGCGCCATGATACTGCCTGTCGCCAGGGCCAGAGATTGTTTTAGGAAGGCTCTTTTGTTCATACCAGAATCTCAATGGTCCGCCCGTACGCGAGCAAGAAATGGGGGCCCCGTTTCCTAACCAAGATTGCCGATGTTCCTACGCCCAGTTCTACGCTCTTGCGACGCGAATGGTTTCGTCGGTGGGATGGGTGGCGGGAGATGGCGGGTGCGGCGTCGCCCCCGGCCAAGCGGAAGCGTGGTCCGTGATGCTTTCCGCCGAACCGATGCGGACATCGGTGACATCCACAATCGCGAACCAGTCGCGGCGCAGTTGTCCAACCTGCTTGGCGTTCACCTCGAGCAGTAGCGTGACTTTGCAGGTTTGCTCGTCGGACTCGGCTTGGGCGTGAACGTAGGTGAGTTCGACGGCGCGTCGGGAAACCGCGGTCAGGATGCGCATCAAGGTGCCTTGCGTATTGCGATAGTGAACCTGAAAACCTTGCATATTTGTTCTCCTCGGGCCTCTCTAGCGCCGCCCAATCATTCTTCCTCGAACACCATCTCCGACAACGCTGCGCCGGCCGGGACCATGGGAAAGACGTTGGCCTCAGGCTGGCAATCGAAAACCAGCAACTCCGGCTTCGGGGAATCGAGGAAACGATCCAGCAAATCCCCAGTCTGATCGGAGACCGGAAACTGCCGCATGGCATCTTCGCGCAGGTTCCAGGCGTGAATCTTATAGGCCTTGGCAATCTCTACGAAGTCGGGGTTGTCGCTGAGGTCGGTCTCAGCGTAGTTGCGCTGATAAAAAAGCTGCTGCCACTGCCGCACCATGCCCAGGTACTTGTTGTCCACGATGACCATCTTGATGGGCAGGCCGAGACGCTGCACCGTGGCCAGTTCCTGAATGTTCATCTGAAAGCCGCCGTCGCCCGAGACACAAACCACGGTGGTTTCGGGCTTGGCCAGTTGCACGCCGACGGCCGCAGGTAAAGCGAACCCCATGGCTCCCAGGCCGCCGGAAGTGATGAAGCCGCGCGGAGAAGCCGAATGATAACGCTGCGCCGCCCACATCTGATGCTGGCCGACATCAGCCAGGATCACGCTGTCGCTGGGCAAACGGCTGAAAAGCTCGTCTAAAAAGCGAATGGTCGGCTGGGCCAAACCGCGCGGGTCCAGTTCGGCCCGCTCGGGTCCTCCGGCGAGCGCGCGCCAAGCACTCCAGTTGGGCAGAGAAGCCTCGCGGACCGCGTCATGGAACGCGGGGATCGTTTCGGCCAGGTCGCCGACCACCGGCAGCTCGCAAGCGCGCACGCGGTCCAGCTGTGCGGGGTCGATTTCAAAATGGACGATGCGGGCCTCAGGCGCGAAGCGTGAGGGTTCGCCGGTGACACGGTCATCCAAGCGCGCGCCGAAGACCAGAAGCAAGTCGGTTTCATGAAGCGCCATGTTAGCGGCGTGGGTGCCATGCATCCCCACCATACCGAGGTAATACGGCGCGTCCGGCTCGATCGCTCCCAATCCGTGAACCGTGGCGAAGGCCGGAACCTGCAGATGGTCGAGCAGGCTGCGCAGCTCCGCGATGGCGCCAGAAAGTTTGGCTCCCGCCCCGACGAGCGCGACCGGCTTCTTCGAGGTTTCGAGCAACCCGATCAGCGTCTTGGTGAAGCTCCGCTCGCGACCGTCCTCCGCCGGCCGGGGCCGCGGCGTAAACTTCACCGGCCCTGAGAACTCCATGTGGGCCTTCATCAGGTCGGTGGGAATATCTACCATCACCGGGCCAGGACGGCCGCTGCGCGCCCAGTAAAAAGCCTCCGCGATGACCGCGGGAATCTCCTCGATGGTCTTGACCAGGCGGCTCCATTTGGTGAGCGAGAGGGTCATGCCGAAGACGTCGGTTTCCTGGAAGGCGTCGGTGCCGATCAGGGCGGTGCGTACCTGACCGGTGATGCACACCAGGGGAACCGAATCCATCTTGGCATCGGCAATTCCGGTCACCAGATTGGTCGCGCCCGGACCGCTCGTGGCCATGGCGACACCCACTTTGCCGGTGGCGCGGGCATAGCCCTCGGCGGCGAACACCGCGCCCTGCTCATGGCGAGTGAGGATGTGCCGTACTCCGCTGCCATCGAGTGCGTCGTACAACGGCATGATGGCTCCGCCCGGATAGCCGAACACCAGGTCAACGCCCTCGGCGCGCAAACAGCTCAAAACGATCTCGGCTCCTCTAAGCATTGACAACCTTCGGTTGCGGCGCGCTCGCGGACTTTTTCTGTTCCTTGGGCAGCCACGACATCATGGCGCGAAGCCGGGCTCCGACTTCCTCGACCGGATGGTTCTTCTCGGCTTCCCGCAGGGCGTTAAAGTTCTTGCACCCGCTCTTGTTTTCCGCGATCCACTCGCGGGCGAAGTCCCCCGACTGAATGTCGGCCAGAATCTTTTTCATGGCCGTACGAGTCTCATCCGGTACCACGCGAGGACCACGCGTCAAGTCGCCATACTCGGCGGTGTTCGAAATCGAATAGCGCATGCGCGCGAGTCCGCCGTCGTAGATGAGATCGACGATCAGCTTCACTTCGTGGATGCACTCGAAGTAGGCGATCTCGGGGGCGTAGCCTGCCTCCACCAGCGTTTCGAAGCCTTTTTTCATCAGCGAGGTCAGGCCGCCGCACAGCACTGCCTGCTCGCCGAACAGATCGCTTTCGGTTTCTTCCCGGAAACTGGTTTTCAACACCCCGGCGCGGGTGGCTCCGATCCCGTAGGCGTAACACAAACCGTAGGCTTCGGCATGACCGCTGGCATCCTGATGAATCGCGAGGAGTGAGGGTACGCCGCGGCCTTCGCTATAAACCCGCCGCACCAGATGGCCGGGACCTTTCGGCGCCACCATCACCACATCCACGTCGGGGGGCGCAACAATGGTCTTGAAATGGATGCTGAAACCGTGGGAAAAGCCCAGAATTTTGCCCGGTCGAAGCGCCGGTAGGATGGCTGCCTGGTAGAACTCCGCCTGGGTTTCATCGGGGGTGAGAATCTGAATCCAGTCGGCACGCTTGGCGGCCTCGTCCGGGGCGAGAACCGTCATTCCGTCCGCCTTGGCCTGGGTTGCGCTGCCGCGATGCGGGTCGAGTCCGACGACCACGTTGTAGCCGCTGTCGCGCAGGTTCTGGGCCTGGGCGTGACCCTGGCTACCGTAACCCATGATGGCGATGGTTTTACCCTTCAGGGCGTTGGGGTTAGCATCACGTTCGTAGAAAACAGTGGCCACGGGAGTCTCCTCAATGTAAAACAGAAAGCTTATCTGGGCTTCTGTTTTGTTGCAGTTAGCGCTTCTGCGACGCCGCTGGGAAACCTCCCAGCAGACCGACCGGTCGGTCAGTACGGAAATGTTAACTTTCCCGACTGGCCCTGTCAAGACCAAAACAGTTGCAAGTTTGGCAATCCCGGTCGCTCACGTATATGCTGTCCTGCCAATGGCTCGAGAAGCCACGAGCGATTCCCGTCACGAAATCCTGCAGGCTGCCGCCCGCCTATTCCAGCAACGCGGCTACGACGCCACTTCGATGAACGACGTTGCCGGCGCCCTGAAGCTGAGCAAGGGCGGCCTCTATCACCATTTCCAGAGCAAGGACGAAATCCTGTTTCACTTGATGGACCATGCCATGGACATCACGCAGGAGCAGGTGATCGACCGGGTGCGGGAAATCGCCGATCCCGAAGAACGCCTGCGCATGGTGATCCGACTGCACATCGGCGTAGTGCTGCGGGAACGCGACCGCGAAATCACGGTCATGCTGCACGAGAACCATCCCCTGCCGCCGCCGCTGCGCCGCCGCATCAACGGGCGCAAGAAGGACTACGTGCGTTTTGTCGAAAGCCTGATCGCCGAAGTGCAGAAGGGACGGAAGTCCAAGGGCACGGTGAGCCCGCGGGCGGCCGCGTTTGCCTTGCTCGGAATGATTAACTGGATCTACCAATGGTACCGGCCGGAAGGCACGTTGCAGGAAGAACACTTGGTCCGCCAGTACACTGCTATTTTTTTCGCCGGAGCGTTCGAGTGACGACTTTATCCAGCTTCTTTCAGATTTCCCAACTCGAGCAGCAACGGGGCCAACGCGGGAAACCATACCTGGAATTCCTGCGGGTCGCGGCCATGAGCGCTGGCCTCTATGTGCTGCCCGCAGGCGCCACGGACCCGCAATGGCCTCACAACGAGGACGAAATGTATTACGTGGTCCGCGGACAGGCTCGCATGCTCCTGGGATCCGAGGACCAAGCGGTGGCAGATGGCAGCGTAATCTTCGTGCGGGCGGGCGTCGAGCACCGCTTCCACGACATCACGCAAGAGTTAGTGGTTCTGGTGTGCTTCGCGCCCTCCGAAAGCTAAAATTCGTCTCCGGCGGTCGCGATGTGCTTTTGCGGGATCCAGTAAACCTCTTCCTTTAGCACTTCCTTGGCAAAGCCGATGCGCCCGAGGATTCCTTTGCCATTCTCAATCATCTGCGGATGCCCGCAGATGTAAGCCACCGAGTTGGTTCCCTCGAGGCCCCACAGGTCTGTATATTTTCGCAAAAGGTCGTCCACGCGGCCTGTCTCACCCTGCCATTTCGCATCGTCCCAGGGACGGCTGATGGTGGGCACATATTTTAGCCAGGGCGCCTCGCGCGCCACTTTCTCCAGTTCCTCGGAATAGCCGAATTCCCAGGAACGGCTGGCGCCGTTCAGCAGAAAGAGGTGCTGCTCCCCGCTGAACTTGCCGTCCTTCCAGTCTTTGTAAAGGGTGCGGACATAGCTCACGAAGGGCGCGACGCCGGTCACGGTCGAGACCAGCAGATGGTTCGTGCGCCCGCGGCTGGTATCGAGCGTGAAGCGGCCCTTCGGAACTTTCCGCATCAGCATTTCTGCCCCGGGCTGCAATTTGTAAAGCAGCGGGCTCAGTTCGCCCTGGGGGACGAGTTCGAAAAAGAACTCGACTTCGCCTTCATATGGCGATGACACGATGGAGTACGGCCGCTCCACGCGTTTTTCCGCGCCCTGCAGGCCGAGCGTGGCGTACTGCCCGGGAAGGTAGTGGAACTCTCCCGCAGGCCGGATGCGTATCGTCCACAGGTCAGGACCAAAATCCGCGCGCTGCGTGATTCTCGCCTGGTAAAACTTGTCGTCGACAGTGCTCATGGAAAGCTGGCCTCGGAGAATCAGGGTCCTACAAAGGGTCCTAGTTTACAGGAGCCGCCGGGCGATCCCGGCTGCTTTCAGCCCGAGGTTCACGGATTGGCAACAGGCGGCTTTTCGGGGTGCGGCTCGGGGCTCTGGAGGTGCAGGCGGGATAACTCGGCGAGCAGTCTCCGCCACGCTTTCTTGTTCGTTCGGGTGGCGATGGGCGCGTTCAGGTCATAGTAAAAATTCAGTATGTTGGTGCGCAGCTCGGCGGGCACCGGAGTAGAGCTGCGATTCGAAAGGTCATCGAGCAAACGGGCGTAGGTTCGGTCGGTCAGCACGTATTCGCCGGCGCGCGTGTCGCGTCCGGTATCGCAGTCGCGGTTCGCCAGGTCGAGCTGTCCATGACCGAGCTGCCGCAGCAAGCTGGAATAGCTATCCACCGTCAAATCCACGCTGCGGATGTACATGTCCTCGGTCTGCTGGGTTGGAATTTTGAAATCCACCGCGCTGAACGGGCCCACCTTCGGAATGAGACGCAGAAAAAATGCGAGAATTCGCGTTCCGATTCCCGGCCGGCGGTACACCGTTCCCCACTGGCGACGATAGTCCGCACGCGAAAGGTCGTAGAGGAATTTTCTCTTATCGAAATTCGGGGTATCTTTCACGATCTGATCGTGTCGTGAGAGCAAAGCCACGCGCGTCATTTCTGGAATAAGCACGCTCACGGCGCGGCGGAAGCTGCCAATGGCAAGATCAGTGTCTCCGTCGAGGTCTTCGAGCTTCAGGCCGTAAGTCTCAAGAAAAGCTCGTTCCAGCAGCGGCTTGGATACTGCAAAGCCGATGAAATCGTGATAACGGTCTGACGTGTAGCGATTCTTAGCGACCTGCACCATGTCGAAGCCAAATTCGGTGCGGATGTGGGCCTTCGGATCGTCGGCATAGGTGACCTCTGCGCCATACTTGGCGCGCAGCTTGGGGAATTCGATGGCGGCGATACGATTGATGGCGGGATGGCCGGTGTTATCGGAAACATAGTGCGCCAGTGCTCCGAGGGCGAAAGCATAATCATTGACATCGGAGGAGTCGCGCAGCAGTGCCTCAACAAAATCCCCGCTGCGGACATAGTGCGCGAGGTCGCTGAAATACTTGCTGCCGAAGGGATAGTACCCCATGTCCTGCACCACCGAGCCGCCGTAGGCATAGGCGTGGGCTTTGCGCAAATCCTCCGCGGTCGCGCTCGGAAAACGCTTCAGCAGGAGCGGCTGAATCTGTTCTGTCCACAGAAAGTCGACGATCTGCTCGTGCGTCAATACAGAGTAGGCGGGGGCGAAACTTGGGCCGAGCGCAAGCAGCAGGAGAACAATCGCCCGAGCTACGATGTTGCGCCGTGAGTTCATGCCGGTCGAAGCAGCGTCCGATCGC
The DNA here is from genome assembly GCA_963770245.1 of uncultured Acidobacteriaceae bacterium. Lineage (GTDB taxonomy): Bacteria > Acidobacteriota > Terriglobia > Terriglobales > Acidobacteriaceae > PALSA-270. The sequence continues at coordinate 250,840 of CAVYOX010000007.1, forward strand.
ACTACTGCCTACTTGCCGAACACCAGCACCACAAAGCTGCTCGGAAGAATGGGGGGGCGAGGATGGGGTTGGTCCGCTGTCGGTGCTGGCGCCGGGCCAAACTGAGCCGTCACCAGAAAAACATTGTGAGTTTTCTCGTCCAGGGCCATGGTGCGAGCTCCCGCTTGGGTTGGAACATTCTCGAGCACGCTGAACTTATCCGGCGACTCCTCTCGAATCACCGTCAGCACACCTTCCCCGCAGGAGGCAAAGGCCAATCCGGTTTCGGGGTCGAACCTCGCCGCATCGACACCCCGCCCAATGGGCAGTGTGCTGAGCACTTTGCCGTTGTCCGCATCGACGACGGCCATGATTTTATTGTCGCAGCCGGCAAACAACCGGCGATTCTTGCGGTCGATGGCCAGCCCCGACGGCGACTCGCAGGGCGCCAATGGCCATTCGGACTTGACCTCCAACTTCGCCGGATTGATCGCCACCAGTTCGCTTTTGTCCTCGATATTCGCGAAGATTTCCCCGCTCTGATCGCTGACTGCAAATTCGGGCTTCCCGTCCAGTTTGATGGTCCCGACCACGGTACCTTTGACGGCGTCGATGGCGGTGGAATCATGGCTTCGACCGTTGAACGTGAAGACTCGCTTGGTGATCGGGTCGTACACGATGGCGTCGGGGTTTTCCCCCACGCTGACCTTGGTAATGGGCTTCAAGGTGTTCAAATCAAAAATGGTGACCGTGCCTTCCCGTCCGTTGCTGGTGAAGCCGCGGCCGAGCTCGGTAGCAAGCGCGATGCCGTGCACTCCTGCCGTATCCGGGATCTCCCCCACGGCATCGCCCGAATCGGCGTCAATGACCAAGACGTGCGTGCCCCGCGAGATATAAAGATGGCGTGACGCGCTGTCGAGCCGCAGATAATCCCATCCCCCATCCCCGCCCACCTTGTATGTTTTCAGGAGGTGGAAGCCCGAATCGCCGGCCATGGCCAACGCCGTCAGCAAAGAAACGACTGCTGCTCCGCGCACTGCCGCCCGAACCGCTCGCTTCATGTCCACGGGGTCCTCGGTTTCGGAAACTCGTCTTACAAGATACTCTGGTCGGCGAGGAAATTACAAAGGACCGGGAACACCGGACGGCCTCTCGGCATGCCCGATTCGGCTGGCGGGCAGGGAGGATTTCGGCGCGCTAACCGGCCCGGGCTGGGAGGCGACAATCCTCGTTCATCGGCCATCGGAGATCGGCCAAACCGCCACCGTCTTATTCCGCCATTTTGGCCAGATGCAGATCAAAGCCGGTCTTCGGCAGTAGGGAAGTCAGCTCGAACACCGTGAACCCCGGGCCCGCGATCTCGGTATGGCGATAGAGGCCGGGCTCACTCTCCACGGTTTCGCGGCGGCCCTCGGTGTTGTCGAGAAATTCCTGCGCCGACTTCATCCCGACTTCACGGCCGCCGGTCTTGGTGACGATGGCCTCTGCCGCATACGACCGCACCAGCTTCGGCCAATATTTCTCGAGCAGATTGGTGCTGGCGAAAACGTCTGCCCAGACGATGTCGCCGTTTACCGCCACCACCACGCCCACCGCATTCCGATCCCGCAGTTGCCCGATCAGGCTCTGGTAGCTGCGCTCGACAGGTTCGGCCACAGAATCCACCTGCTGCTCGACGGCTTTATCCCCCATGACCCGGGCATAGGAAGTCGTGCCGTTGATCGCAATCGCTTCCTCGTTGGCCAGATTGGCCGAGATTTTCGCCTGTTGCTTGCGAACCTCCGACCAGACCTCATTCTGGTCTTTCGGACCCATGGCCTTGGCCCGAACCGCCGGCTGGGCCATGGCCGATCCCATCGACCCGAACTGTGCCGAGGTCGAGGTCCAGCGTCCCGGCTCCACGCAAAAAACGCTTAAATCAATGGGATCGCTCTCGGCGGGGACAATGCGGTCCTTGCCAATCACGCGATCCTGTTTTCCTCCCGTCACAATCTCTCCCGCCAGCAGAATCAGGGGGCGCTTGGAGTTGTTCACTAGCACCAACTGATTCACCTCAGCCCCCTCGTGAGACTGTCGGATGGTGCGACCCCGCAGCAAGGGCTGCACATTGCCGTATTCGGTAACCACAACCTCGCCCGAGCGCATTCCTTCATCGAGGGTGAGGAACTGGTGCGTGTCGTAGGACGTTGCGGCAACCACCGGAAAGACGGTCAGGTTCCCGTGCCGAATCGGTTCGAGGACTTTGTAGCCCGACCCGGATCGAACTTCGCCGGCCTGAGCGGTGGAGCGGGGAAAGAATGCGGTCGCGGCCAGAGATGCCAGCCCCAGAAGGGGTATCCACAGCTTGAGATTCATCGCGTGCCTCCGAAAGACTTGTAGGTCGGCGCCCCGCCGTCCGGCCAAACAGGTGCCTCTGCTGCCGACGGCCAGAATGGGCTCCGACCCCTGGCAGGAACCAGTCCACTCCGAACCTGGGAGCCGCCCTGCCTTGTCTAAGGAACGGAAAATCCCGGTTTCTTGCATCCAATAATTGATACGATCCGGGGTGGCTGTAACCCCATGACGGAGTCCGGTGTCCAATCCGTAGTGCAGTTCCCCGCCGGGTTGGAGTCCGTCATGCTGGATCTCTATCAAAAGAGCCATGGCGAGGATTTCGGACTAAGCCGGGACCAGTTTGCCGACATCCTCAAGGAAGTTGTCGCCAAGTACCTCCCCTTGGGAGCCTTGTCAGGCGGCACCCACGAATTGGAAGAATTCCTTCGTAGTCTGAGAGTCGAGGATCTGGCCCTCGCCCGCGCGTGCGCAATCGGTAGCGAACCTGCCTGGGACGTTTTTCTTCTGCGTTATCGCGGGAAGCTCTATGACATCGCTGCCTACATCACCAAGGAGAGCTCCGCCGCCCGCGAGCTGGCCGACTCGCTCTACGCCGATCTCTATGGCACCGGCTCACACGATGGCCAACGGGTGTCCAAACTGGCTTCTTACACCGGTCGCGGTTCGCTCGAAGGCTGGCTGCGCGCGGTGATGGGACAGGAGTACATCAACCGCTACCGCCGCCAGCGACCCCTGGTAAGTCTGGAGGAGAAAAGTGAAGGCGGCACGCAGTTCGCCGCTCCCGATCCTCCGCCGGCCGCCGTGGTGGATCCCCAACTGGAAGCCGCAACCGCCGGCGCGCTGGCCGGCTTATCGGCCGAAGATCGTTTCCTGCTAGCGTCCTACTATCTGGACGATCGAACCCTGGCCGACATCGCGCGCCTGCTCGGCGTGCACGAATCGACCGTCAGCCGCAAGCTGGACAAAATCGCCAAGTCGTTGCGCAAGCGCATCGTGGCTGCGCTCGTCGGCCAGGGCATGAGTCACCGGCAGGCCGAAGAGGCCATGGAGATCGACGTGCGCGACCTGCAGGTGAATGTTAGGAGCCTCACGCAAAAAGTGAAGGCCCAATCGTTCCCTGAGGAGAAGATTCAAGCGCAAACCGGAGACGGAACGGGATGAAGCTGCGGATGAGGATGATCGTTTGTCGGCATATCGTTTGCTAGGACTATGGAACCGCTACCCAAACTCGTGCGCCAGCGTCTCCAGGCAGCCGCCCAGGGCGGGGTCCATCCTGATCCCGACCTACTGGCCGGCTTTGCCGAGAGGTCACTGAGCGAGCACGAACGCGTTCCGCTGCTTGAGCATTTGGCAAATTGTGCCGATTGCCGCCAGATAGTTTCGCTCTCGCTACCGCCATACGAGCTGCAGCACGCGGATGCAGCTGGAGCAGCCTTGCCCTCCCATGCCGGTTGGGGGCGCAGGCCGGGGCTGCGTTGGGCCGCGGCCGCGGCCTGTCTGGTGGTCGTCGGCGGAGCGGTGATCCTAGGTCGTCATGCGCTCGCTACTAAGGGAGATCTGATTGCTCTAAAGCCGACTCGGTCTCAGCCCATGCCAAATGAATACTCCCAGCAACCCCAGGCTTCCGATCAGGCCGAACAGATCGTTGCTCGCGTCGAACCCTCGCCGCCTCGTCGCGGGTCTGCCCGGGGTGCGGCGTCCGCCGGAAAATCGCGCGCCTTGGATAATCTGCAGAAGCAGACCGCGAACACCAGCGCGGGATCCGGCTTCGGAATGGCGAGGTTCGAATCGCAGATGAGGGAATCAGGGGCGGCGCCCGCTGTTGCTGCCAAGGGCGCCCCGCCCCAAGCCGACAAGAAACTACCGACCACGGGCCAGCAGCTGGAAGGCTTGCGGACCAGCCCAGGGCAGATGAGTGAGACGGTGCAAGTGGAGTCGGCCGCTCCCGCCGTGGTCTATCCCGGCGCCGAGGCCAAGGATTTCGCCCCTCCCGCGCCGCCGAACGGCAGTGCCTCCCCGAAGGGGATCGTCGGCGGTTCCATGATCGCAAGAAACCAGACCGTGCAAATCCAAGCCGCGGGTGACTCCATCATGCCCCGCTGGACTCTCTCCTCCGATGGAACTCTACTGTTGCGTTCCTTCGACAACGGTAAGACATGGCAGTCCGTTCCCGTCGCGGGCAGAGTGGTTTTCCGCGCCTTGTCTGCTCTGGGTCCGGAAGTGTGGATCGGAGGCTCGGCCGGTGCTCTTTACCATTCCTCGGACAGCGGACAGCACTGGCTGAGAGTTGAACCCTCCGCCGGCGGCAGAATCCTGGTCGCTGACATCCTTGCCCTTCAATTCACCGATCCGCAGCATGGCAAACTCACGACCGCAAACCATGAAATCTGGATCACTGCCGACGCCGGCCAGAGCTGGCAACTGAGGTAGAGCACTCGCTCCGCGCGACTACGCTCGAGGCGGCCCAGACGAGGGTAACCAGTTGTCGATCCGTTCCCTCGGGGCGCACTTATCATTAGCGCCCAATGGATTAGCGCCGTCCGTCTCCAAAAATCACCGATTACTCAACGCCGCTCGCGGCGGTTACCGCCGACACATCCCGCGATTACGAAAGTGACATTTACACTTCTGTCCCCTCAGCCTAGTATTCGAATCGTGGTTTGGCAGTTCTGGGGGAGGGCTGCCCTGCCGAGGCGTCCTGAACTTAATCGTTCTGGGCGCTTTTTTATTGGATCGATCGCCACGAGCGCCCGGGTGGTTGGCCGCTGGGCTCCAACCATCCGTCGACTCGCCGGAGATGCGGACGATTTTCGAAGCACCCACGCGCACCAAAGTCCGCGGGCCCACGACCAACCGCCGAACTGGCCTTGCGACTTCTCGCGCGGACCTGCATCGAATACAAGTGCTAGGATAGAAGCCGGATTGGGGCAGAATGCTCACGGGGTGGGGATTTAGGGCAGCGCTGCCTGCGCCACGTCGGTCCGCGACTGAGGAGACAAATAATGGCCAGCAATGGGATCCTTGAGGTAAATGACTCGAATTTCGACCAGGATGTTCTGAAGTCGGAACAACCCGTTCTATTGGACTTCTGGGCGACCTGGTGCGGACCTTGCCGTGCCATCGCTCCCATCGTCGCCGAGCTCGCCCACCAGTACGAAGGCAAGCTGAAGGTCGGCAAGATGGACGTCGACCGCAACAGCGCCACGCCGATGCGCTACAAAGTCACCGGCATTCCTACCTTGTTGGTGTTCAAAGGGGGCCAGGTGGTCGAGCAATTGGTCGGCTACCGCCCGAAGGAAGCCATTCAGCAAGCGATCGAAAAGCACATCGGGCAACCGACGCTCGAAAAGCATCCCGGGTGAGGGCCGAAGCCGTCAGCCCCTAGTACCTCGGGAAGCGCGCCCGGCCAGAAGGCGGGCGTTCTTCGTTTACTATCTACGACCAATGTCAGGAGATGGTTTCCTATTCCCGCTGCTGGCAGCGGGAATAGACTTTGAGTACCGAGCGCTTTCAAAAGGAACGGTTTGCCCAGTGAGCGGCCGCGCGGTCTCGGCCGCACAACAGCGACTGGTCAGCTTGCTGGGTCGGAGTCTTGCCTGGGTCGCTTGGCCGACACGCACCGTTCTCTCTCGCCCACAGGTGCGTGAACTGCTCCTGTTGATTCTTGAAAATGTAGTGGACGCCCTGGCCCCCGCAGTGAGCAAGGCTCAGGCCGCCGACGCCTCGGGTAGCGATACATTCCATCCGCTGGACGTTTTCAGCATATTGAGTTCTTGCCATTTCACTGAAGACTGGGAGCCACGCAGGTTTCTTGGCCCGATTGGATCGCCTGAAGTTTTAGGCGAGCGACTTTTTGATCTGGACTGTAGAGTAATACCCGCTGTAATACCCGCTGGGCGGCATCCTTGTTGCCCAGCATACAGTCCGCTGATGCAAGATTGATTCCCGGCTCGTCGATGTCCTCGTTGCGATCGAAGGTCTTCTGCCACAGAGTTTCGGCAGCGGTGAGTTGTCCAGACTTTGCCAACAGGATTGCTAGATTGTTGGTGGCTGTCACATCGATTGGATCGAGCTTGAGCGCCTCACGGTAGAGTTCCATTGCCAGCGTGTTGTTTCCCCGGGTTTCAGCGAGATATGCGAGAGCAGTAAGCACCGGCCGATCATGCGGATCGGACTTTTTCGCCGCCAACAGCTGCGTCCACGCTCTGCCCGCCTGAGCAGCGTTTTCCCCCAAGTCGTAGTATGCAAGGGCGAGGTCGCGTTGACTGGTGTTCTCCTGGAGAAACGGAACCAACTCCCGATCTGCCTGCGACGGTTCGGAAGTTTCAAGCGGATCGGGATTCTGTCGAATGCGATGATCGGTCCAGGCGACGTGCGGAACCTTCTCCACTTTGCCCTTTGGCATATGACAGCTGGTGCAATCTGGATTGTCGTTGAAATGAGATGTGGAATACTTCGCTGCCTTGTGACAGACCAAGCACTTGCTCCGATAGAATGCCGCCCGTTCCACCGCCGGTGGTGAATAGTGCGGATCATGGCAGTTCATACACGACATGCGGTCACCGCTGACTATTTTGCATTTACTGAGGGTTAGTTCTTCAATCTCGCTGACGCCGCGGCTCATCATGTTGTCGCCGGCGTAGACGAAGTAGGAAAGGTAGTCTGCAATCCGCTCGCCTGGCTTGTAGTCGTCAACCTCCCGTCCAGCGTGCTCGATTCGGGTATCGCCTTCGAGGTGACAACTGATGCAAACGGAATCCCGCCTCTCCGGGTCAAGCTTGACCGGATTGATTGCCGGAGCTTTACCTGAACTCATGACGTGGGCAGTGGTGTCGCCGTGACACCTCTCGCAAGTGATGCCGCCGTGAAGAAACGGTAGTCCTTGAAAATGGTTGCGCGTGCCTGGATCTTCATGTTGCACGCCGCTCATGTGGCAGCGCATACAATCTCGCGTCATGGGCAAAGCGGGGGGCAGTGTTCGCAAATCGCCCAAGCCGGGCTTCATGTCATAGGCTTGGGATTGGCCATAGAAAGCAACCGGGGACTCGAGTAGGTACCCGTTGATCGTGTAGAGATACGTAGTGCTCAGGTGCCCGGACCCCAGAAAATAATCGAGCTTTTGGCTTCCTTCTAGGCCCGGATCCCCGGGGCGCGAATAGTTCAGCCAGAGCGACCCATCCTTGTTGGATACTCGGTAATCGATTCCAGACGGTACGTGCCGGAATCGTCCGGTAAAGATACGATCGGAGGCCAGCCCGCTCGCATTCGCCATGGGGGTACCAAGATACTTGCGAAAAATATCCTGGTGGCACTTGGAGCAAATGGCATCAGCCTCTCGTACGGGCGTAGCATTGTGGGACTGCGGGGATGTGGATAATGAATCCACTGCCCCGGCGATCGAGCACCACGCAAAAATAGTCGCGATCCGGATCCATCGTTCTAGTAGCGACCAACGCATGGCGATCTAATCCGCAGCCGACTGTTTAACGGGCCATGGGCAATGTGAAATCAAGATCGGCATGCCCCATAGTTTCAGTTGGCTGAGTCGACTTCTTCATGCGCAGACTTGGGGAAAGATCCGCCACTATACGACTCACGCCATCGTAACTGGAATTTCCTTTTGACCCAAAAACGGCTGCTATTGTTCCCTCAATCCCGGTTCGCGTCAATGTTAAAGAATTTTCGATGACGCAAATTCGACGGTGTAAAAGGCGAGGGTGTAAGTTGGCTTTTTGCCTGGCAAGCGAAAGCCGTTCCCGGAAAGGAGGCCTACACCCCGCTGGCGAAGACGATCCCCATCCCGGAGCATTTCCAACATTTTCTGGCGGAGATGAAAGAGGGTTTCTGGGGGACGTGTACGGGCAGACCCAGGCGAGTCTGGAAGCAGCTTTCGGCGGCGGCTCTATGGCAACGGCTACTACCTGCGGGATTTCGTGACGCACCCTGGGAAAAGGCTCTCCGCCGCGCGGGATCGCGCGCTTGGAGCGGCGGGGGACGAAGTGGCGTCACAACACCTCGCGGGTTGGTCCGGCGCACAGGCAGATTGGCTTTGGGCCGTCTTGGCTAAGTCTGGCGATGCCATTAGGCTTGGCTATCCGGCGAGACCATGGCCCCTGGCCGGTAGCCCAGGCTGCCTGAAAAATCGGAAGCCATCCGCGCCACCAAAGGGGCCAAGAGACAAACGCGCTTCCTGGTAAGGCGGAGGGCGGCACCTGCGATACTGATCGCCGCTACGACCCTGCCGGAGTGATCCTGGACTGCAGCTCCAATACATTTAAGTCCAACTTCGAGCTCCTGGTCGTCCACTGCGAATCCGCTCGTTCGAACTTGTGCAAGTTCGGCCTTCAGCTCCGAGCGCCGGGTGATTGTGTGCCGGGTGTAAGCCCTCAGGCCGTGCTTACGCATGATCATGTTGACCTCCGGCTCGGGAAGGAAGGCAAGAATTGCCTTCCCCAGTGAGGAGCAATGGACTGGAGCCTTACCGCCTACCGTGACGTGCATCCGCAATACATGCCGGCCCTCGGCAACAGCGATGGATACCACTTCACCATCGCAGAGAACTCCGAGGGCTGCCGTTTCCCCGCTCTGGCCACTCAGGTTTTCGAGATAAGGACGACCAATGGTTGCGAGGTCAAAGCGCGCCACTGCTCGAGCTCCTAATTGCAACAACTTGGATCCCAAGCGGTATTTCCCTGTGCCAAAGTCCTTCTCCGCGAAGCGGTGGCGTTCGAGGGTTCTCAATAGACGATAAAACGTACTCTTGTGCAGATTCAACTTCTTTCCCATATCGGCCAAGCTCAGGTCTTCGGTGCTTGCGGCAAGAACATCCAGAATTGCGAAGGAACGGTCAAGCACCTGAGCTCGGTACGGAAACTGACTGTTTTCGCTGCGTCGTCTCATGGCATTTAGCATAGCATTGAGCTCAATTTAACAAGTAGCGGCTTGGGATTTACCTTTCGCCCGCAAGTCTGCATTCGAGCGGATCTTGTTCCGATTCGTCGCCGACCCGACATATCCCCTGCTACAGCGAACCTTGGAACCGTACCGAGGAGCTGTCTTAGGAACTGGACGGACCCCTCACGAGGGCGGACCCGTGCGCCTTCCCCACATACCTGGTTCCGATCTTCGAATCAAGCTAGTAGAGATTCTGGGAAGGACCATCGCCGTACGGGAAATGGCTCGACTACTTCGCAAACTTCGGGCTTGCGCGCCCGTGCAGGCTCCGCAAGCTGATGGACATGAGCGCATAGGCTGTCAGATGCGTGAATCCCAGGGCCGTAAATACCGGGATATACCCAAAGTTCTTGACTACGTGTCCGGTTAGCAGCGTTGAAAGTCCGCCGCCCACGGTGCCGCCCACCAGGGTCAGCGCCACCACCCGGGCGACGTTTTGTGGCGGAGTGGATTCAATGATGAGTGTCGTCAGGTTGGTGTTCCAGGAGGCTTGCAAGAACATGACCAGCGTGATCAAGCTGACCGCGAGCGGGGCCGAGCCAACCCGAACCGCCACCAAAGTCAGCGGCGTCAGACACGCCACCACGAACAAAATGCGTCGGCGGGCCAGGCGCGGGTCCGTTCCACGGCGAATTAGCCAGTCGGAGACAGCCCCACCGGTCAACGCGCCAAGATCGGCCCCGAGAAATGGAATCCAGGCCATCATGCCGGTCTTTGCTAGGGAGAAACCGTGGGAGGTGTGGAGATAGGCGGGAAGCCAAAAAAGAAAAAAAAAGGTAAAGGGATCCGTGAGGAAACGTGTGAAAAAGAAACTGCGGACCACAGGCTGGGACAGCAGGCGAAAGATTGAGATGTTTTCCTGTGTGACAGCGTTTGACCCGCGGCCCCGCAAAATAACCGTCCGCTCGGCAGCGGACAACCCAGGCTGCCGCTCTGGAGAATGGTAAAACCAGAGCCAAACGCCCAAAAGCACGAAACCCGACGCCCCGGTGATGACAAAGCTGAATTGCCAATGATAATGGAGTGCTAGCCAAGCCACCAGCGGAGGCGCGATCATCGCACCGATAAAATTCCCGGTGGAAAACACCGCCCAGCAAACTCCCCGTTCGCGCTGTGGAATCCAATCCCTCAATACCCGGGCGGCGGCAGGGGTATAGAAACTTTCCCCCAATCCCAACACAACCCGCAGGACCAGGAACGAAATCCATCCGGTCGCCAGGGAGTGAGCAACCGCGGCGACAGACCACACCGTCAAGGCGACCGCAAAACTTGTCCGCACCCCAAACCGGTCAACAATCCCTCCTGCGAATAAATACCCGAGTCCGGTTGCCATCAGAAAACCCATGACGATGTAGGAATACTCGGCCGCGGAAAAACCAAAAATCTCCTCCAGCGTTTTTTCCAGGACGGAAAGGGTCTGCCGGTCGAGAAAAGCGATTGTCGAGATGAAAAACAGCAGCCCGGCCACCAGCCATCGCCGGTGTTCGCGAAGGACCGCGATCATTCTTATTAGTCTCCGGGGTTACTGCGTGCGTTGCGGCGCGGTCATGATAGTATCCACGAATCGATAAATGCAACCCGCATTGTCCGATGGCGAATTGAATGAATTGCGGCGGTGGAGCACGGGCGCCGTCTGCAATGGTTGGGAGCAGATCACTCGGCGGGACATCGTCGGGGAGGCGATCAATCTTGAGCCGACGCAAGATTTCATGCCCTTTCTCGGACCGATGATAGGTTACGCGGTCACGGTTGTGATCCAGCCCAGCGACCCCACGCACAAACAGAAAACTCCCTCCGCCTGGAGCGAATACCGTCGTTATGTGGCCTCAGTCCCAGGTCCAAAAATCGTCGTCGTGCAAGACCTCGACAAGCCGCGACTGCTCGGCGCGTTTTGGGGTGAGGTGACAAGTAACTTTCACCGTTCGGTTGGCTGCGTCGGCACAATCATTGACGGAGGCATCCGCGATGTTGACGAAATGGGACAGGCCGGATTCAAGGCGCTGGCGCGGGGTTTGTGCGCAGGCCGCGCACACTCGTGTCCGATCCGCTGGGGCAGAGAGGTCGAGGTTTTTGGGCGGCGCATTGTGCCCGGGCAATTGATCCATGCTGATAAACACGGGTTCCTCGCCATTCCGCCCGGCGATGAGCCGGGGCTGCTGGAAGCAACGCGATTCATGGACGCCAGGGAATGCCAGACGGTAATCGTAGCCGCGCACACCGCCGGCAGATCGCCGTCGGAGATTTGCGACGCGATGGATCGGGCGGGCGAAACGTTCCGCGCGGCAGTGCGCGAGAAATTCGGGAGCAAAAAATGAAGTGTGTTCTGGCCCCGAGGACGGCTTGCGGCAACTCCAGGGCGTGGATTCGTCGCTGGGCTTTCTCCGCGTGGTGGACAGGATGCGGGCGCGCGCAGCCGGGGTCAGCACCCTGAGCTTTTGGCCGGGATGATAGGCGCTTGATCGTGTTGAAAGACGCACCTTCTGCCAGCATCAGGATCGACTTGGCACGAAACCCTTATCCCGCGGGCAGAGAGCGAGCCCGAGCGATGCTCTAAGGTCGGAAAGCTGTTGTTCGGTGAGCGGTTCGCTCCTACTCCGCGACGTCCATTGACCCGAGCAAAGAAGTGCCGGCCGCGCTGCTCCTCTGCTCGGCTCTTGTACTCGGCTCTCGGCGCAGAACTACGGCACGCCTCTTGCAAACGGTTGCTGCATGGCCTGGGCGAACATAGGCGATCCCAACGGGGATGGAGTCCGCCGAGGGCTAGTGCGAGATGCGGCAGATCAAAGCGCTGGTGATGTGGCGGCTTAGATGAGCTCGTCAACGTCCATTCTCGGGCGTTGGTATGAACTGTGGACAACCCTGCAAGCAATACTGTCGTCTTTTTCATGACGCATCAGGGTAGGTCCCGGTACCGGCGGTTTGCGCTAGTGTTTAGTCATAGCATTTCTTTACTTTGGAGGACTAGTACATCGTCCAGTTAGTTATTTATAGTATTGCGATCCGGGCGGCGCCGGCGGCGCCTTCTCGGCTTGCGTGGGTGCGTCGCTTGATATTCTTTCGTCGCCTCGATAATGCGCTGAAGGTTTTCCGCGTCTTTGGTCCATACGAACGGCCTGGGATTTTCGTTGTTATTCAGACGCTGAACAACGTACAGGCCGACCAGTTTCTGGCGGTTACGGAACCGGTGCCGGCAGCGAAATGGGAGGCTCAAGCCATGATCAAGAAACACGTGGCCGGGATTGCCCTAGCTGCAATCTGCTTCGCGAGCTCTTCCTTTTGCCAAACCACCGAGCGCGATCAGGCACTGAATCTGTTTCATCAGGAACGCTGGTCGGAAGCTGCCTCCGCTTTCGAGGCATTGGAGAAGCAGCAACCGGGCCAGACCGACGCGCTCCTGTATCGCGGGAGATGCTTGGCCAACCTTAGGCAGTTCAAAGACGCTGGCGAGGCGCTGCAAGCCTACATCGCAAGCCAACCGCACTCCGACGATGCCGTGTATCTGCTGGCTTACGTCCTTTTTCGCGAAGACAAGCCGAAAGAATCGCTGCAATGGTTTACCGACGCCGCCAAGCTAAGAACTCCGACCTCGGATGATCTGAAGATCATCTCCTTCGATTATGTTCTTCTGAATGACTACGTCGATGCCGGTCACTATCTCGAAATCGCTCTGCAAATGGATCCCAACAACCTGGACGCGCGATACTACCTCGGCCGTGTCCGTTACCAGCAGAATCGGTTGGACGACGCGATCGCCGCCTTCCGCGAAGTTCTGGGACGCAATCCCGGCAACGTGAAGGCGGAGGACAACCTGGGTTTGTGCCTGGAAGGGAAGTATCAGGTCGATCAGGCCATTGCCGCTTACCAGAAAGCGATCGCACTGGACGAAAGTTCATTGGTTCACACTGAACAGCCGTATTTGAACCTGGGCATCCTGCAGGCCAAACACAACAACGACCGAGAGGCCTTGCTCCTGCTGGCCAAAGCGCAGAAGATTGCCCCACAATCCGCAGAGGTTCACTATCAGTTAGCCAAGTCTCTGTTCAGCTTGAACCGGGTAGAGGACGCCCAGCGCGAGGTCGAAACAGCTGTGCAGCTCAATCCCAAAGATGCTCCTTCGCATTATTTGCTGGGCCGCATCTATCACACCCTGGGGAAAAGCGATTTGTCGGTGCAGCAGTTCGAGCTCACCAAGGACCTGCTGCGTTCCGGTAATGAGAATTCTGTCCCCATGGCCAGCGGGGATAGAAAGTAGCGCGGATTCAGGGCACTCAGCGTGTAATGGTGATGAGGATGGCTGCCTATGCCGCCCTTTCGGGGCGGGGGCATGGGGGTCTATCATCCGGCGGCTTTTTCCTCGCCGTACACAGCGCGAGGGTTGGCTCCGGCGCGGCTGAGCCTCGGCTCGATGAGCCCCACCCGGTTATTCAGCAGGGTTGCCTCCGGGCAGAGCCCGCTTCCGTTTCACCCCGCGAGGTCATTGTAGCTGCGCCTACGGCAAACGGCGAAGACCCTGGGTGTTGCCCGCGAAGTGGCCGTTATCTACGTGCCTGCTCTAATTCACGATTTCACGATCGCGAGCCGCGTGGATCTCGGCTGGTCGTCCCGCTAGCGGCCAGGATCGGGCCGGTGGCGTCATCCTGAACCCCGACGAGAGTGAGCTCGGGGCCGCGGCCTTCGAGCCAGCCATCACGGTCATGACGGCTGGCATCGGTGAGCGCCGTCATGCCAAAGCGTGGGCAGGGCGGTCGGCGGGAGCGGTATTGACGAGGCCGGCGGTTCTACGGAGAAGCCAGTTTCGCAGCCGGCAAGAGGCGGCGCCCAGTCTCGCGGCTGACGGCGGGCCCTTCCTCGGTTTTTCCGCCAGATGGAAATCGTTGAAGCTCGGGTACTTGCCGCGGGCCAGGCTCTAAGATCAACTGCTCCTGGGGAATAGAACCACCCACGTCATGAGCGTGCGTGATTCCCGTGCTGAACCTAGCCGACGGAATCGCTCCGATAACGGCTTTTGAGGCGCTGTAGTTGGCGCTCACTCAGCTGCGGCAGGCGGGAGGCTTCGCGCACGCTCAGCCTCTCGCCTGCATTCTCAATCACGTTCACTCGTTGGAACTCTTTCTGACTCATGTTCACTGTCCCTAATCAGGTGACAAAGTCTGGTTGCAGTTAAGGAGTGACATTATCGCCGAGCATCGACACGCTGCCCTCCACAAAATCGCCGGGTTCACGTTAGAATGTTACGTTTATTGGCCGTTAGCCACCGGGTAGCCATGCGAAGAAAAACCTCATACCATGTCCAGGTCCTCGATCGAGCGTTCGCGATCCTGGACGCGTTGGCAGAAAAAGGATCGCTGGTGAGGGTCGCAGAACTTTCGAAACACCTTAAACTCGATAAGAGTACCGTCTTTAGGCTTCTCAAAGTTCTGGAACAGAATCGATATGTGGAGCGCGCCCCAAGCGACGGGAAATACAGGCTTGGCACCAAGATTCTCCACCTGGGAATGCTCGCACTTACAGACGTCGACGTTGCCCAGGCTTCGCAAGCTTACCTTGAAAGGCTTGTATCGCTGACAGGTGAAACCGCTTACATGGGAGTGCTGCGCAATAGTCAGATTATTTCCGTTGCAGTTGCACACGGGTCAATGAACCTGCGACTGGGAGTAAGTATTGGGGGTAATGCACCTCCCCATTGCACGGCTTTAGGCAAGGCGATACTGGCCTTTCTGCCACGGGACGAATGTCTCGCCGTAATTGGCCGGATTCGTTTCGCGACGCACTCTCCCCACACAATTACGAAGAAATCGGTCTTTATGAAGGAGCTGAAAACAGTTCGGAAGAGGGGATATAGCATTGACAACGAAGAGTTCGAACCCGGACTAAAGTGTATCGGGGCGCCAGTCCGTAACTACTCAGGGAAGGTGGTTGGGGCCATCAGCGTCGCCGGTCCTGCATTTCGCATGACCAATGCGACCATTGGCCGCCTAAGTGGCACCGTCATGCAAACTGCCAAAGACCTTTCCGAAGAATTGGGGTTTCGGAGCCTCTGAGGCAAATTCTCAGCATAGATTCTCTGGATCATCTATCAGAGACTATTAAGTCGTACCTACAGTATGGCGATAACAGTTCTGGCAAGCCTGCCTTAAAGCGCAATAACCTGCCATCCGGAAACCAGTGAACGGGAAGGATTCTCCGTTTTGTTCGTAGTGAAGTGCCAACGGGGGCACTTCACTTTGTCGGGTAGTGGCGGCGGGAGTCATGACTGGCCACACCTTTCCTTGGCATATGGCCGACCTCATGAGTTAGGACTTGTCGGAAATCCTGTAGGACCTAATAAAAGAGTACGGCCCGAGCTCGGCGTTTTCAAGAACTCATGAAGTTCCTGGAAATTAGAGAACATTCATGACATCATCAAAGGCTAGGATATCCGGGGACGACCAGGGTTGTGGGATGATGTTTCAAGATTGTTTTCGAAAAAGTGGAAGCCTGCTGTTAGCTGTGGCCGCATCGTCCATTTTTTGTATGCCGCTTCTTTCCCAAAATCCCCCCCCCCGCGTCAAGCGTGCCTGCGGGCGAAGTTACGTTGAGGATCATTGTGGTGAGTTCTCCCGAGGAGGCGGAACACATCCTTGACCGCCTCAAGCGGGGACAGGACTTTGCCCTGCTCGCGAAGATAAACTCGATCGACTCGACTGCCGACGACGGCGGCCTCATGGGGAAGATTGCTCCTTCGATGTTACGTCCGGAGCTGAGGGACGCCCTGCAGGGTGTTGGCCCTGGACAGATCAGCCAGGTAGTACGGATCCCGCTGGGATACGCCATCCTGAAAGTGGTGCAAGAAATGCCGGCGAGTCGTAACCCGAATATGACTATGGGGGGAAATGCGGGCACGCTCGCCAGCGGGAGCGTGAAGTCCACGCTCGCTATCGGCGGTTTGTCAGAAGCAGAACTCGGCCTGAACAAATTCGATAAGGACCCGGACTGGAACAAGGATCCGCGTAAGATTTGCGAGGTTCGCAGGCAGTCGCTTGCCGCAGAGCAAATGTCGCTGGAACATTTCCTGTCGCCCGCGAACCAGAAATCTCGGGAATCTAAACTTCCGCTCGATGTCTTGAGCGTGCACTTCTCCCTGGGAGAGATCTATTCCTACCAAGGCAACATGGATAAGGCTATCGAACAGTACGAGGATGCACATCAGATAGCTGAGTCGGACGTCCCGGCTGCGGTGCCTGATATGGACGAAGCGCTCGGAATTGCTTACCTGCACAAGTCTGAAATGGAAAACCATATCTTTCGTACACCCGGTGAGAGGTGTATCTGGCCCGTACGGGCTGGCAGTGCATATGCGAAGACTGGCGATTCCGAGAAAGCTGTCGGGTATTTCATGAGGTATCTGCAACAGCGGCCCAACGAACTCGAAGTGAAATGGCTCCTCAATGTCACCTATAGTACGCTGGGAGGTTACCCGGAGAAAGTCCCGCAAGAGTACCTGATTCCGCCAGCTGTCTTTACATCGGCAGAGGATGTAGGACGCTTCCTCGATGTCGCTCCCCAGGCCGGACTGAAGTCCTTCTCCGCGGCCGGCGGAGTCATCGTGGACGACTTCGAAAACAACGGACGCCTCGATGTGGTGACGTCGAACTGGGATAGTTGTGGTCCTATGCAATATTTTCACAACAACGGCGATGGGACCTTTACCAGCCAAGCCGCCAAGGCGGGACTGGCGGATCAGTTGGGTGGCCTGAACATCCTGCAAGCCGATTACAACAACGACGGCTGCACAGACATTCTGGTTCTGCGCGGCGCTTGGGAGGTCGCACAACGAAAATCTCTGCTGCGCAACAATTGCGACGGCACCTTCACCGACGTGACGGCCGCAAGCGGCCTGGGAGTACCGACTAGCGCACTGTCCGCAGTTTGGGTTGACATTAATAACGATGGGCTACTTGATCTCTTTGTGGGCAACGAGAACGAGCCTGCTCAACTCTTCCTCAACAAAGGGGATGGCACATTCGAAGATATTTCCCATTCCGCCGGCGTGGACAAGATGATGTACACTACCGGCGTGGCGGCGGGCGACTACGACAACGATGGGTACCCGGACCTTTACGTATCTAACCTGAACGGGAACAACTTTCTGTACCACAATAACCACGACAACACCTTTACCGAGGTCGCAGAGCAGGCGGGCGTCCCGGGCCCGGGTAAGGGTTTCGCAACCTGGTTCTTCGATTATGACAACGATGGCTGGCCCGATGTATTCGTCACGAGTTACTTCTTCTCGGTGGATGAGACCGTGCGTACCTATCTCGGCCTTCCTCACAACGCTACAACTCTAAAGCTCTACAAGAATATGAAGAATGGCACGTTCCGGGATGTGACTGCCGAAGTCGGTCTCGACAAAGTTTTCCTGCCGATGGGCGCGAATTTCGGAGACATTGATAACGACGGCTTTCTTGATATTTACCTCGGAACTGGAAACCCCTCGTATGGGTCGCTGGTTCCCAACGTTCTGCTTCGCAATCACGACGGAAAGTATTTCGTGGATGTAACTGCATCTTCGGGAACCGGGGAATTGCACAGAGGACACGGTGTCGCCTTTGCCGATCTGGACAATCGCGGCTACGAGGACATCCTTGCCGAGATTGGCGGGGCAACGCCGGGCGATAGTCACACACTCCGTGTATTCGAGAATCCGGGAAACGGCAACGACTGGATCAGCTTGAAGCTGGTCGGAGTAAAGACCAACCGGTCGGCGATTGGGGCTCGGATCAAGGTAACGGTAGAGAACCACGGCCAGGGAACACGTTCCATTTACCGTACGGTCGGAAGCGGAGGATCTTTCGGATCGTCTCCGCTGCAGCAACACATCGGTCTGGGCAAGGACGCACGAATCGTCGACCTGGAAATCTGGTGGCCGACCAGCAACACCCGGCAGCATTTTTCCAATGTGGGTAAGAACCAATTTCTGGAAATCAAGGAGTTTTCTCAGGAGTACGCCAAGTTGGACCGGCCGCCAGTTCGGCTGGGAGGCGCAGAGCGAAAGGCCCCGGCGGTTGCTAGGAAGTCCGATCCTAGTCCCGCACAAAGCAGGTGAGATCCGTCGCTTGGCGATAAAGAAACGAAGTTTATGAAACGCCTGGCCATGTTCGTAGTATTGCTCCTGCCCAGCGCGGGTGTTGGCTGTGCAGAGAGGCAGTATCCGGTGACGGGGATGGTATTGAACGTCGACCAGCCCCACAAGACCTTCGTGGTCTCCTGTCAAAGCATTCTTGGCTACATGGATGCGATGGTCATGCCGTTCGAGGTTCACAAAGTCAAAGATCTGGACGGCTTGACCCCGGGCGTGGAGGTGAACTTTATCCTGGTCGTGGAGAAGGAGTCGAGTTACGCCGAACATCTCCAGATTCGCCAGTACGAAAGCGTGGAACAGGACCCGCTCGCAGCCCGCCGCTTGAAACTCCTGGATCAACTCTCCCATCCGGAATCTACCTCGGCAAAAGCCCTAGCCATCGGACAACGAGTCCCGAATTTCACGTTGATCGACCAAGATCGCCATCCCGTCACACTCTCACAATTCTCCGGCAAGGTCGTGGCCATAAACTTTATTTATACGAGTTGCGTTCTGCCAAACTTCTGTTTCCGCAGTTCCAATAATTTTGGTGTGCTTCAGAGGCGCTTCAAGGAGCGGATGGGCAGGGAATTGGTACTCCTAACCGTTACCTTCGATCCGCGTCGCGATCAGCCCGACGTTCTCGCACGTTATGCCAGGACTTGGAAGGCCGATCCCGCAACGTGGCACTTTCTTACAGGTTCCGATCCTGACATTCAGCACGTCACCAACCTGTTTGGGGTGGACTATTTCCCGAATGAAGGGCTTATGAGCCACTCTTTGCATACTGCCATCATCGATCGGCGGAGAAAGTTGGTGGCCAATATTGAAGGCAACCGATTCACCGCGGACCAGCTCGGCGACCTGGTGCAGACGGTTCTGACTCACGATGACGGCAGCGGAAATCAAACTCGCTGACTCGGAACCAAAAGCTGCAATTTGCCCGCAACATACACATCCAACTCCTGACGCGCGCGGTGCATCTTGTCCCAGTGTCGTTTTTGGCGGCGGCCAAGATAGCATCGGTCACATAATCGTTGTCAACGCGTCGCCAACACTCGGCGCCGGTGCGTTGGTTTTTCGTTCACCCGAAGGAGCGATACTCGATCCTAATAACCTCTGCCATCGCCTGTTCCTGCCGGTGTTGGCCAACGCCGGCATTCGCAAGATTCGCCTTCATGATCTCCGCCATACCTTCGGGTCGCTACTCCTCCAAAACGGCGCCTCGATTGTCTTCGTCAAAGAAGAGATCGGGCACAGCTCTATCCAAGTTACAGTCGACACCTACCGCCACCTGATTTTGGCGCCAACGTATGCTTTGTGAACCGGCTTGACCAGGTCGCGCCTGAACCGGCGGAAACAACTCGGCAACAATCCGCACCTCCCGCGCAACCGGGCGAAATGGAGATCCCACCGGATCTCCTGCAAGTTGCTCCGGGATTAGACTAGGTCCCGACAACGATATCAGTGGTGGTAAGGTTCTATGGGTCGGAATCAATAAAGTCAACAACCGTGCGGCCAAAGCATTCCGCCTCGCCGCTTACACCTTGCATTTTTGCCACTCGGCGCTGGGCGTCGATTATCGCCGGATGCGGGTCAAGCTCGGTTCGCCACAGGCCATCACTGCCAGTGCCCACAAGTTTGCCCGGATCACCGATCACCGAATCACAACCGGGCAAACCTACGACGATAGCATTTTCGCGAGACACGAAACGCGCTACAAAAAATGCCGACGTCAGCTCAAAAGCACCGGCCAGAGGGTTGGGCTGGCAACTCGTGCCGGTTTGCGCCTTCCAAACCGAGTGTCATGATGTGAAACTACCAAGCGCATTGTGATTTTTTTTCTTGACAGTGCTCCGAAGATCATGTTACTTACAGCCTGTTTTTCTACGCGCATCTTAGGTGCAGAAGCGATCGACCGAAGTCGCTGAGATATCGGTTTCACGGGGTTCCGGGCAACCTCGTGAACAGTCGAAAAAGCTGCTTGCGCCTTCCAAGTCAAATGTCATAATGTGAAACAACTAGGCGCATTGTGATTTTTCTTGACAGTGCTCGGAAGATGATGTTACTTAAAGCCTGCTTTTGTAAGCGCATCTTTAGGTGCAGAAGCGATCGACCGAAACGGCGAGATAGCCTTCAGAGGAGGATGCTCATGAGTCCCGAAGCGAAGCGCTTTTTGAATTTGGTTCAAAGGGCGGAGTTATGCCCAGGCTCTCTCCGGCGGTCCAGCGGGCTGCAGGTTCGAATCACGTTACATCTTTTCATATTGCTCGTCATGGTGGCTGTTCCTGCACTCGTGTTCAGCCAGCAGGCATCAACCGGTCAAGTCAGCGGCCAAGTAAGGGACCAGTCTGGCGCCGTGATTGCGGGTGCGCAGATCTCGGCTCGGAATATTGCCCAGAACACCACCGCCTCCGCGCAGTCGAATGCCGACGGATACTACAATCTTCAACTTCCCCTGGGGAACTACGACATCTCCGCCACCAAGCCTGGATTCAAGGAACTCCTACAGCACAACATCGACGTCACCGTGGGCGGCAGCGTAGGACTCGACCTTGCTCTTTCGGTTGGAGCAACTACCACGACGGTTGAAGTAACGGCGACATCGTTGCTGGCTCCGACCGAGGTTTCTGGTGAAACGACGGTCCCAACCAGTCTGGTTAGCAATGTTCCCGTCGAAGTCTCATCGGGCATGCGAAACTCAGCAGACTTTCTGCGAATGACACCCGGCTATCAAGGGAACTCCTTTTCCGCCCGCCTGAACGGTGGCGTCGGCCTGGACCAGGAAGTCCTTATTGATGGCGCGGACGTGTCGCCTGTGGGCTTCGCGTCTGGCATTCAAGGGGGTCAAATGACCGTCCCGAGCTTTGCCGTCCAGGAGTTTCAAGTGATCGGGACCAACGTAGACGCACAGTACGGACGAACCTCCACAGGAGCTATCACGTACGTTTTCAAGTCGGGATCAAACGCTATGCACGGCTCGCTGTTTGAGTACAACAGAAATGCGGTCTACGACGCAAAGAACTATTTTGAAACGAAGCGTGATGTAGTGGACCAGAACGAGTTCGGGGCGGAGGCGGGCGGACCTGTCAAGAAGGACAAAATCTTCTACTACGGCTATTACGATGGATTCCGCTTGACGAGTTCCAACAACGCCTCGATCTATAGCCTTCTTACTCCCGCCATGCAGAACGGCGATTTCTCGGCTGCTGGCCTCCCTGTCATTTACGACCCGGCAACAACTGCGCCAGACGGCGCTGGCGGCTTTACTCGCCAGCAGTTCTCGTGTAACGGAGTACTAAACGTTATTTGTCCGGATCGCATCAACGCTAGTTCCAAGTACATTGCGTCTTTGTTTCCCGCCCCGAACCTTCCCGGCCTCACGAATAACTTTATCGGGACATCAACGGCGACCACCTCGACCGACCAGTTCCTGGGAAAACTTGACACGAACCTTTCTAGCAGTGACCGTCTGTCGGGTAGCTTTAGCTTTATGCGGGAACATCAGTTGAATGACGGCCCGTTCGGCCAGGACTTGTCCGGGACCCGAGTAATCGACCACGGGTACCGGCTCATCATCAACTGGGACAAGACGATCACACCTTCGTTGCTAAACCACGTGGTCCTGTCAGGCAACCGTTGGACTTTTTACACTTTTGAAGGCGGCAGTACGAGTCTGACCTCGGGATCGGACCTGAACGCCAAGGCGGGTCTGGGCGGAGTTTTGGACCAGTCGGGCGAGGCAAACATCACCGCCGGTGGCTACTATTTCGGTATCGGAGGCTTCGATAACGGTCCCAGGCACAATGATGAGGAAGCCGGGGATGACGTGACATGGGGGCACGGGAGCCACCAGTTCCAGTTTGGCTTCAACACAACCCGTTACTATACCCTCGCGCTTCAGGAGGCGGGGCCCGGAAATAACCAGTTCGGGACCTTTACCTTTGCGCCTCAAGAGACGGCTTTACCTGACGCGGCAGCGGCAGGAACGGGCTTTGCCGCGGCTAGCTACCTCTTGGGCAATGTAGACACGGGGATCTGGGGCCAGGAACCCCTGCAAGCAATGGTGATGCCGTATTACGCCTTATACGCACAAGACAAGTGGAAGGCACGGCGTAATCTAACTGTCTCTTATGGTTTGCGATGGGACTACAATTCTCCCATTACTGATCGGGACAATCGCATTGCCAATTTTGACCCTAATTTGCCTAACTCCGGGGCAGGAGGCTTGCTGGGCGCGTTGGTTTTTGCCGGCACCGGATCCGGACGTAGCGGCCAGCGCCAGTTTGCCGACGCTTGGCACAAAGGATTCGGGCCTCGACTCGGGATTGCCTATTCGCCTACGCCAAACACTGTTCTGCGAGCCGCCTACGGCATTATGTATGACACTAACTCCGGTCCAGCCATATTTCTCAATCAGCAGGGATTTTTCGCAACCGATACGATAAACAGTCCCAATGGCGGAGTTACCCCCGCATTCAATTGGTCGGTAGGCTACCCAACAGTGCCTTTGGGTCCTTTCTTTGACCCTACCTTTGGCAATGGCGGATCCACCAAGTGGATGCAGCCTCAAGGGGCAAGGTTGCCGATGGTTCAGAACTTTAACGTTGGAGTCCAACACCAGTTCCCGGGTGGTATTGTGGTCGATGCCATGTACGTGGGTACGAACAACCATCATCTGTTGTCAGGGAATCTCAACTATAACCAGATGAACCCACAATTTCTGAGTCTAGGATCCCTCCTGGAGGAACCGGCGAACTCCGCGGCGGCCGCGGCGGCTGGAATCAAGGTCCCCTACGCGGGTTTCACTGGATCGGTTGCACAATCTCTGATTCCTTACCCTCAGTATCCGGGAGGAATCGGTCTTTCCTCTGACCCGGTCGGCAACAATACTTTCAACTCATTTCAGATTAAGGCTCAGAAGCGATTCTCGCACGGATTGTCCTTCCTGGTGTCCTACGTATTGTCAAAGAACCTCACGGACCAAGATGGCGCGGGAGGCAGCATATTTCTTGGCGGGGCGCAGAACTATTACAACTTGCGGGCTGAAAAGGCCGTTGCTTTAGAGGAGGTGCCGAATGCCGTTATTGGCTCCTACTCATATGAATTGCCAATCGGCAAAGGAAAGTTACTTAATCTTAACAACAAAATAGTAGATCGGGCTTTTGGCGGCTGGAATATAGCGGGCATTATTACCATTCAGAGTGGCAACCCACAGGCAATAAGTACTGAGGAAGGCCTGCCCGCAATTGGAGGAGTCCGTCCCGATGTAGTGAGCGGTCAGCCGTTTTACGGTGTTCATAGCAGGTCAAGCTTCAACCCGGCAACGGACTTATATCTAAATCCAGCCGCGTTTGTGGCGCCACCGCCATTTCAATTAGGCACCGCTCCCAGGGCATTCAGCCAGATATATGACTTCGGTATAGAGGACTGGGATGCAGCCTTCATGAAGAAGTTCCCAATCACAGAGCACGTTAATTTTGCGCTTAAAATGGAGTTTTTCAACTTCCTTAACAACGTCAATTTCGGTGCCCCCGTTGAAGACATAAACAACCCCAGTTTTGGGAAAATTTCCAGCGCTTTGGCTCCCCGGATTGGGCAGATCTCGGGCACGATATCGTGGTAACATGAACGCCAAAAAATATGTTCAAGTGATGACGTCCGTTACTTCTGGTCCACGACCACATGGGTGAGGCAGCGGCGGCCATGAGGTTACCCAAAGGTGGGCGAGTAATCCTTCTAGTTTCCTTCAGTCTGCTGCTGGAGGCTGTGGGGGTAGCACAGAGTCTGCCGCCCTGGGTTGTTAGCCGGTTTGGGGCGGCAAGGGAGGCCGAAAAAAGGGGCGACTATCGCGATGCGGCGGCTGATTACCAGGCGATTACTAAAGCTTACCCTCTGCCTGAAGCCTATACCAATCTTGGGCTCGATTACTTTCGTCTCAAGGAGTTTCGTTTGGCTGTCCAGGTGTTCCGCGATGGCCTCAAACTCAAACCCGGCATGGTGGGAGCGCAGTTGTTCCTGGGCATCTCCGAATATAGTTTAGGTAATTTCAAGGCATCAGCCGAAGATCTCCTCAGCGCCTTGAAGGTAGACGGCAACAATCAAGAGGCATGGCTCTATCTCATCCGCAGCGAGGCTGCGCTAGGGCAGTTTCGTCCGCCTGATGGCCAAATGGCGATCAAGATGTTTCCCGGAAACCCCGAACTGAACTATGCGGTAGGGGCCGCTGCGCTAGAACAAATAAGGCTGATGGCGAACGAGGCCAACCAAATGGGATCAACTTCCCCTGCTTTCCTTTGGATTGCGCTTCGCGAGGCTGAAGGGAAAGGGGACACCGTGCAGACGGCGCACATGCGAGACAAGATCCAACAAGCAGGTGCGACCACGCCACCGGAGCTCGTCAATCGATACGATCAGTTGACCGCCTTGGTCCATCAATGTTTTGAGAACACTCTGGCAGGGGCGCCGAAGTCACCATATGCCCATAGAATTGGAGGCCAGATTTATGAGGCACAGCGCTCAGACCAAGAAGCGCTTCGCGAGTACCGGGCGGGAGGAGACCACTTTGCGGCAGGACGTTTGTTGGCCCAAGATCTGCAGTTTAAAGATGCTGAAAAAGAGCTTGTCGCGGCAATCGCAGGTGATCCCTTAAATCGGCTTGCCAGTGCTCTGCTGGCCCAGCTCTATGTGAAGGAGCATTCTGCTGGCAAAGCGTTGCCCATTCTTCACTCTTTACTTCGGGAGTATCCGCAGGATGCTTACGCCTGGGCCGATTTGGGGAAAGCCCAGGCGCAACTGGGACAAAATGAGGAGGCAGTGAGTTCGCTGCGCAAGGCGCTGGAGCTTGATCCGTCGATGAATGAGCCTCGTTACGTAATGGCCATTGTCTACCGTAGCCTTGGTCAGGAAGATTTATCCAAAGAACAAATGAGAGTTTTTCTTGAGCATAACAAGAAAAATCCCAATCCATTGGGGGGGGGAAATAGCGGCAATGACGATACCGGAAAAGCAACGGCAGAAAGCCCCGAAGCAAAGTAGTGCCACTGATCCACACCCACGTAACTCCCTTTCACGGCGGCGCTTGCTGATAAGCGCCGCAGCGATAGGCGCGGGCACTATTTTGGGGGCGGGCGCCCCCACGGTGGCGCAAGACGCCGGAAAGCCTAAACCTCGGGTACTTGCCTTGATCGGCGATAGATTCCATAACCCAGACTACATTCGCGTCAGCCTGGATCGATTGTTTTCTGAGTTGGGGGTGCCGATCGACTATACGATCCTGTACGACCAACTTTCGCGGGATCGTCTTCGAGGTTACAGCCTCCTCGTTTGCCTCCGGGACGGCTGGATATGGCCGGCAGGATATCTCGGGCCTGATGCCTATACTTGTTATGAGGAAGGCATGGAAAACCCGGCGGATTTTCCAAAGGCAAAAGGCCAGGACTGGATCACGCAAGCGCAGGCAGAGGCTGTCCGGGATTTTGTCTCCGAGGGCAATGGCTTTTACTCCCTACACAACAATAGTCACGTTTCACTTTCTTCTCCAATATACCGGGAGGTCCAGGGAGGAGCGTATATCGGCCATCCGACTATGCGGCCTTTTAAGGTACGCGTTGTCAACAAGAGCCACCCCATCACCCAGGGGATCGAGGATTTCATGGTGAACGATGAGCAGCACTACGTCGCCTACGACAAAGATCAGCAGAACATTCTTCTTGAAGCTGAGAACGTCGATGGTCTCGGATACGAGGATCACGGGACAAAATCCATTTCGGGTTGGGCGCACGAGTACGGAAAAGGGAGAGTGGTTTTTACGGCCGTGGGACACTCCATTCACGCGATGTGGGCTCCGGAATACGTAAAACTTCAAAAGCGAGCGGTCCAGTGGCTAATGAAAATGATTTAGTGTGGGGAAGAGTCCATCAAACCCGAGGAGGCGGTAAGACCTAATATGGCAAAAATAGTTGATGCTCATGCTCATTTGGGTAAATGTCATGTGTTTGGGCTTAACAATGAAGAACACGATTTGATCCGAAGCATGGATGAGAATGGCATTGATGCAACCATTGTGCAGCCCTACCCGGGTGCCCGCGATGCGGTCAAGACGCACGATCAAATAGCAGAACTATGCCACAAGCATCCCGGCCGATTTTACGGCTTGGCGAGCCTGACTCCGCACCAGGACCACGACGCCTATCGACGGGAGGTCGAACGATGTGTCAAGCAGCTAAAGTTTGTTGGAGTTAAGATTCATACGATCGGACATTCCGTCAATCCGTTAAGCGAGGATGCTGATTTTGTCTTCCAGACCGCGAGCGACCTTGGTATCCCTGTCATGGTCCATACCGGGCCCGGCGTACCTTTTGCCCTGCCCGCCCTGTGCATCCCTCCGGCGCGCAAATACACCTCATTGAAGATTGTCTTGGCCCATGCTGGGTTTGCCGTGTTCTCTGCCGAGGCGCAGGTGGCAGCTTCTGAATGTTCGAACCTGTACCTGGAAACTTCCTGGTGTATTGTGGACGACATCGAGTGGATGATTTCAACGATTGGCAGCAAACGGGTGATGATGGGGTCGGACCTCATTAGAAACATACCCGTCGAGGTTGCCAAGTATAAGGCTCTGGATCTCAAACCCGACGTCTGGGCCCAGGTAATGGGGCAAACTGCCATTGATGTGTTCCGATTGCCAATGTGAGGTGTCTATGTTTGTTCTGCATGTGGATCTTAAGGCTCGTTCGGATTCATCCAGGATATTAGAAGATACTTACAGAGAAATTTTTCGGCCCGCGATTTCTTCACAGCCGGGTTTTGGCCAAGTCCAGCTCTTACAATCCGCCACGGATCAAAACGGATACAGACTCGTGATTGCTTTTCAGGATGAACCGTCACAGAAGGCGTGGGTCGCAACCGACCTGCATCAGCAAGTCTGGCCGAAGCTGGAGACAAACTGCCTATCCTATAAGGTTGAAACCTTTCACGCAGTGTAACTACGACCGAAACGCTTGAATCCGACTTTAGGAGTTTACGCCGAGCGAAACCAAATTCCCCGCTTCGGAGGGTTGAATGAACGCCAATAGACTCCGGTCGTTCGCGAGTGGCTTGTTTGCTGTCCTATCCGCAGTTTTGCTGTTGCGGGGCCAACCGGCCTCCGGCAAAGAAAAGCACCTGCTATATGTCGCTAGCCCGGGCATTCGGAACGACGTTGAGTATGGCGGTGTGGGTATCCTGGTCTTCGACATAGATGACGGATTCCGGTTCGTGAAGCGCATCCCCACCTGGACTGTCCCGCCCGGAAAAGAGCCTGAAAACGTTAAGGGCATAGCCGCAAGCGCGAAGACCGGCAGGGTCTACGTTACAACCCTCACTCGCATGATGGCTCTGGATGCCGTCACGGGCAAAGTGTTATGGGATCGAGCATACGAAGGCGGCTGCGACCGGTTGGCGATCTCCCCGGACGGCAAGACGCTCTACGTACCCCAGCTCGAAGGAAATTTCTGGAACGTCGTCAACGCGACCACGGGCGCCGTCATCAAAAAGGTTGAGACCGACTCCGGTTCGCACAATACGATCTACTCGCTCGATGGCACACAGGCCTATTTGGCCGGGTTGAGGTCTCCGATTCTTTCGGTCGCTGATACCCGGAGTAATAAGGTGGTGCTCAAGATTGGTCCATTTTCCGGCCCCGTCCGCCCATTCACTGTCAACGGAAGCCACACCCTCTGCTTTGTAAACGTCAATGGTCTGCTGGGGTTCGAAGTGGGCGATCTGCGCACCGGCCGGAAACTTCAAAGCGTCCCGGTCAAGGGTTACCAACAAGGCCCCGTCAAGCGGCATAGTTGCCCGAGCCACGGCATTGCTTTGACTCCCGATGAAAAGGAACTCTGGGTGGCGGACGGAGCCAACTTCATGATTCACATCTTCGATGCGACGGTGATGCCGCCTCGGCAGATGAGCAGCGTCACGCTCCGCGACATGCCCGGTTGGATCAGCTTCAGCATCGACGGTCGATTCGCCTATTCTTCCACCGGAGAAATCATCGATGCAGCCACCAAGAAGATTGTAGCGACGTTGCAGGATGAAAACGGCCGTCCGGTGCAGAGCGAGAAATTACTTGAACTCACCATTGCAGACGGGAAGGTGGTGCGGGCAGGAAATCAATTCGGCGTCGGAATGAAGCGGAAATGAACAGGGTCATGCGAAGGCGGTTCGCCCTTTCCTAAGGTCTCGGCTGATCTGATCGGCGAACTGAAGCATTAGGAATAACGGGAATTCACACTAAAGCAGGGCCCGCAACGCGTCCGGAATTCCGGAGGATCAACGTCAAGCGTGAGGTTCAACCAGGTAGGATACTCTCGGGTCGCCCGGCCACTTCGATTGTGAGGAAGACGAGGCCGGAGGGCAAAATATGGCGAGATCGATTGACCGGCGGCGCTTCTTGCAGGGTGCTGTTGTCGGCGCTGCGACCTTGGCGGCACAGGAGAACACCGTCTTCGCCAAACCCGGAGGTGCAGGGCCAGAGACCCCCTTTCCGCCGGCGGCAGAGAATACCTCGGCGGCCGGCGCCGAAGGTCTTACCACAGATCGCTCCGGGTCTGATTTCATGGTCGACGTCATCAAATCCTTGGGTTTCGAATACATTTGCGCCAACCCGGGCTCGAGTTTTCGGGGACTGCACGAGTCAGTGATCAATTACGGTGGCAACCGGGATCCGGAATTCATCACCTGTTGCCATGAAGAGTCCTCGGTCGCCATGGCCCACGGCTATTCGAAGATCGAGGGAAAACCTCTGTTGGTGTTCGCGCACGGGACGGTCGGGCTGCAACACGCCTCCATGGCTATCTACAACGC
This sequence comes from uncultured Acidobacteriaceae bacterium, assembly GCA_963770245.1. GTDB lineage: Bacteria > Acidobacteriota > Terriglobia > Terriglobales > Acidobacteriaceae > PALSA-270. The sequence goes on from CAVYOX010000007.1 coordinate 280,055, forward strand.
ATTCTGTGACCGCGTGCCGGTCTGCCTCATGGTCGGGAACACTATGGACGCTGCAAAGCGAGCGCCGGGTGCGGAGTGGGCCCACAGCGTTCAGGATGCCGCAGCCATTGTGCGCGACTTTGTAAAGTGGGATGACATTCCGCTTTCGCTGCAGCTTTTTGCCGAGTCGGCAGTGCGGGCCTATAAGATTGCGATGACGCCGCCGATGGAGCCGGTCCTGCTGGTAGCCGACAGCGAACTTCAGGAAAACCCGATCCCGGAAACCGCCGAGCTCCGCATTCCGAAACTCACCGTCCCCGCGCCGCCGCAAGGCGATTCGGGCGCGGTCGCCGAGGCCGCGCGTCTCCTGGTTCAGGCTGAGAATCCGGTAATCGTTGCGGATCGTGCCGCACGCTCGCAGGCTGGCATGGACAAACTCGTGGAACTGGCGGAGCTCCTCCAGGCGGCGGTCATCGATCAGGGCGGACGGTCGAACTTCCCGACTCGCCATCCCTTGAATCAATCGACCCGCAAATACGCCGTGGTTGCGGAAGCAGACGTGATCCTGGGTCTTGAACTCGCCGATTTTTGGGGCACCGTCAATTCCTTCCGAGACCAGTTACATCGTACCTCTCATCCGATTATCAAATCCGACGCAAAACTCATCAGCATCACCGCCGGCGACCTCTATACGAAGGCGAATTACCAGGATTTCCAGCGGTTCACGCCGGTAGATGTCGATATCGCGGCCGATGCCGAAGCGAGTGTCCCGGCGCTCATTGAGGCAATCAAGAAGGGAATGACGGCCGACCGCAAAAGAGTATTTCAAGAGCGGGGCGCGAAGCTGGCCGCCGCACACCAGGAGGCGGATGAGCAGGCGCGGTCCGACGCGGCGTACGCCTGGGACGCGAGCCCGATCTCTACCGCGCGCGTAAGCGCCGAGTTGTGGGGGGCGATTAAGGGCGAAGACTGGTCGCTGGTGTCGCGCGACCTGCATGTCTCCGGCTGGCCGCGGCGGCTCTGGGCTTTTGAGAAATATTACCAGTTCATCGGCGGCTCGGGCGGGGCCGGGATTGGCTACGGCGCTCCCGCCGCGGTGGGGGCCGCCCTCGCGAACCGAAAACATGGCCGTCTGTCAGTCAACATTCAGGATGACGGAGACTTGTTGTATGCCCCCGCAGTCTTGTGGACTTCCGCACATCATCGCATCCCCTTGCTGAGTGTGATGCACAATAATCGCGCCTACCATGAAGAAGTCATGCAAGTACAGCGCATGGCCGATCGCCACAATCGGGGGATTGACCGGGCCAATATCGGAACGAAATTGGACGACCCCAATATCGATTTCGCGAAGCTCGCGCAGAGTATGGGAATTTATGCGGAGGGTCCCATAGCGGATCCGGGTGAGCTTGGCCCGGCGATCCGCCGTGCGGTTGCCGTCGTCAAACGGGGTGAGCCGGCGCTTGTCGATGTGGTCACTCAGCCGCGCTAAGGAGTTGGCATGAAAACGTATCGTAGATGCAGATACGTAGTCATCCTGACGGTTACGATGACACTGATTCTGGTCGCTACCCGCGTGAACTCGCAGAATGCGGCCAACCCTTCGGGGTCTTCAGGCGGACCAACCGGAAATGCCGCCAGGGGGAAGCGCGTCTATGTGAAATATGGCTGTTATGAGTGCCACGGCCGCGAAGCCCAGGGCTCGCCGGCGACCGGACCGCGGCTTGGTCCCGACCCTTTTCCCTATGAAGCTTTCTCCCAGTATGTCCGCAGCCCCGCCGGTGCGATGCCGCCCTATACCAAAAAGGTCGTTTCGGATCAGGATTTGGCCGACATCTGTGCGTTCCTGGAGTCGCTGCCGCATCCCCCGGCCGCAAATACAATCCCTCTCCTGAAATAGGCCTGCGGGGGGGAGGGGTGAATCTCGACGGAGATCGGTAAGGACTGCGCAATTCAAGGAGTCCGATTTTCACCCCATGTCTCGTTCGTACGCTGATGCTTCGCAGTGGGGGGAGGGCGTTCAGGTGCGGTTGTGGTTGGAGGGAGCCTGTGTTCGTTCAGAATGATCCGTGACTCTTGGAGTAGAGTGTCACCTTTCGAATTGTCACCGGTCCGTGCGACATCTCGTACTACATTAGGGAGATAGACGAACTGGATTATTCGATTCGCACCCGTGCGGCGCAAGATAGGTCACAGGAGACGTAGACGTTCAGGCACTCCGATTGCCAACACGCTTCCCATCCGCGATCATGGGTCATTTAATCCCGGAATGGGCGTGGAAGGTCTTCTCGAATACGATCGAAAAGTTTGGCCCGGATCAGGCGTGGCTCACGACGATAAGAACTCAATCCCAATGATAGTACCGCGGCTTATTAGATCGGGCGCATGATGGTTGACACCGGCCGTTTGCCTGAAGCGAAAAAATGGTTGCAACGGGTCGGCTCATCCTCGGCGCTCAATTATCGTGCGACTTACTGACTGGGGCCGTGGTTCTATAGATTCGGTTGCTTTCCGCGAGCAGGTAAGACTCTAGTAACTAGAGATGGGAGGAAGAGTTGATCCCAAACTATATAAGGCTCACGCGCCCAATTCCCACCGTTCAACGGGTTCCCTGGTACAAAAACACATTCCCCACTTATGCAGGGATTTTTCTCTGGGTGGGTTTTTATTTACCCCTCGCCGGCCCTACGCTTGGCGAAGCAAGCGTCGGCATTTGCGTGGGAGCACTGCTTGTAGCGGGGCTACTCTGTTTCGGACTTTATTACTATGTTCCTGCCATGCTGGGTATGCAAACCGGGCGGCCGCTCTATGTGATCGGAGCCTCAACGTTCGGAACCAAAGGGGGCTACCTGATGCCTGGCTTGCTCATGGGCTTTTTGCAGGTGGGGTGGGTAAGCGCCATAGCGTCAGTTGCTACCGATTTCATCATGAAAGGGCTGCATCTCAGTTCAAGGATTGCCTTCTCTGTGATTGTATTGCTTTGGATTTATTCGTTGGCCTGGGTCGCTATTCGCGGTATCAAACACGTAGCACGAGTTGCTAAGTTCCTTAATTGGGTACCGCTCGTCATGATGGTGATCGTATTCTGGGTTAACAGGGTTGGGATCGATCACTACACGGTTGTGCACAGCGATCCATGGGGCGGGTTTCTTAATATGGTGACCATTGTTATCGGATTCTTCGCCACCGCTGGCGCGGCGGGTGCTGATTTCGGCATGAACAACCGGAATGGCAGAGACATCGTACTGGCTGGGGTGTTCGGCATTGTCGGAGGGGTTCTCGTCGCGGGTGGGCTGGCGATACTTTCGGTAGCAGGGTCGATTGGAAGGCAAGCAGCGAATACGTACAGCTACAGCGGAGCTATTGCGAGTGTGGGGGCCTTGGCGCCTATCATGTTTCTCCTGTTTGCTGCAGCCTCACTCGTGCCCACTTGTTTTTCGACCTTTATAGCGTCTAACAGCTTCAGTACGATGTTTCCTAGAATTCCCCGCAGCATTTCGACGCTCGCGGCGGTCACTGTGAGTGCGCTTCTTGCAATCAGTGGCCTTGCCAACAACCTTGTAGGATTCTTCTCAATCGTAGGAGCGTCTTTTGGGCCCATTTGTGGTGCCATGTGCGCCGACTATATCTTGGCTGGAAGACGCTGGTCCGGACCCCGAGAGGGAATCAACTGGGCCGGTTATATTGCTTGGAGCGTTGGGTTCTTGGTCGGGATTGCTGACCACATTCCGGGATTACCTCCGACTTGGGTTAAGGCTGATCGACCCGCGCCTTTAACTTCTTTTGTAGTTGGGTTCCTCCTTTACTTTGTACTCTCAAAGGCTCGACTGCAACCACCCGTGGTGGCCGAAGATTGAAATTTGACGGAACTCAGTTCCTCGGGACTTAGAGACAATACTGTTCACTTCGTGATTCTGATGCATGCTGAGATTTCAACTCGTGTCCCGGCGGTTCCGGAGTTTTGGCGGACGTCACCTCCACTGGTTGGCCGATGCCGAAAAGATCTGGGGGAAACTTCTCGTACAGGAGGAATTCCTGCCCATTCAGAACGTCAATGTCCGCATACGGTTTTCCCGGAAGCCTTCCGTAAAATCTGTGACGCTGCCATGGAGTGGGGCCGCCGCCTCGGGGACGATACGGAGTGGTTGGGTGGAAGTGAAGGTTCCTGAAGTTCTCATCTATGAACTCGTTCATCTGGATCTGGCCTGATGCAACCCACTGATCCATCCCCTCTTCGATGGGTGATGGTTGCACTGGTGTTTCTTGCCACTGCCATCAATTACCTCGACAGACAGACCCTTTCTGTCGTGGCTCCGGTTCTGATCGACCAGTTCCATATGATGAACCAGGCATATGCCCGCGTGATCTCGGCCTTCATGTTGGCTTACACTGTGGCCAACGGTCTTTGCGGTTCCGTATTGGATCGCCTCGGGACGCGTGTAGGCTTTGCCCTGACAATGGCCTGGTGGTCCGCTGCGGCCATGCTACATGCCTTGGCTCGAGGAACATGGTCACTAGGTGTTTACCGCTTCTTGCTTGGCATCGGCGAGGCTGGCAACTGGCTGGCCGGCGTAAAGGTGGTAGCGGAGTGGTTCCCCACCGAAGAACGTGCCTTGGCCTCCGGAGTTTTTGACAACGGCTCCGCAATAGGAGCCATCGTAGCTCCGCCGCTCGTGGTGTGGATCACCCTCCGATTTGGGTGGAAGCTGGCCTTTCTGCTGGTCGGAGCGATAGCGTGGGTCTGGCTCGTCGTTTGGTCCTTTCTTTACCACACACCGCAGGCGGCAAAGGCGGAACTTGTTCCGCCTACCATTTCACCCTGGAAGCTGTTTAGCATCCGGTTTGTGTGGACCTTCACATTGGCCAAAGTTTTTCTGGACCCCGTCTGGTATTTCTACATCTTCTGGTTTGCCGAGTATCTGAAAGTTGTACGCCATTTCAGCATGGCTTCGATCGGGGAATATGCCTGGATTCCTTTTGCCGTAGCGGGCCTGGGGAACGTTTTAGGCGGCTGGACCTCCGCGCTGATCCTCCAGCGAGGGTTTTCACTGAATCTGGCCCGCAAGGGTACCGTCACGCTTTTCGCGTTGCTAATGACCAGCGCCATCCCAGCCATCTTAGTGCAGTCCGTGCGCTCGTCTATCGCTCTCGTTTCCGTCGCCATGCTCGGATACACGGGATGGAATGCCGTCATGCTCGCCTGTCCCGCCGATGTTTTCCCCAAGAATGTCGTGGGCTCGATCTGGGGCCTGGCCAGTATGGGGTCGGGTTTTGGCGGCATGGTCTTTGCCCTGCTTACCGGCTTGGTAGTGGATCACTTCTCTTACCTGCCTGTGTTTATCGGTTTCGGTACCATGCCACTGATCTGTGCGGGTATTCTCTGGGCCTTGGTGAGCCCAATTCGCCCTCGGCTCTCCTGGGGCACCTTTGGAGCAACGTCATGAATAATATAGATGAGCGGTTTAAGGGGATGACAGCCGTTGTGACCGGGGCAAGTCGAGGTATCGGAGCCGAGACTGCTTTTGCTCTGGCCTCCCGCGGGGCATTTGTCTTGGCGCATTACAACACGAGCCATGAGGCAGGCGCCAAATTGCTGGATAGAATCCGCGCTTCTGGAGGCGAGGCTGAACTGGTCCAGGCTGACCTCAGCCAGAGCAAGGGGATTGAGCATTTCGTTTCCACGCTCGAGGAGCGTAATCGTGCGTTCGATATCCTGGTTAATAACGCGGGCTCTCTGATTCAACGGACCGCCTTCCTCGACCTTACAGAAGAACTTTGGAGTCGAGTGTTCACTTTGAACCTGACGAGTGCCTTTCTCACCAGCCAAGCGGTCCTGCGAGGCATGGTCAAGAGAAAAAAGGGAGTGATTGTCAACATATCCTCCGTCGCCGCACGCTTTGGGGGCGGCATCGGGGCGGTGGCGTACTCTTCAGCCAAGGCTGCGCTATCCAGCATGACAAAGGGCTTGGCGCGAGAATTTGCGCCGCATGGAATCCGCATCAACGCTGTTTCCCCCGGTACGATCGATACCGACTACCATAAGCAGTTTTCTTCTCCCCAGGCTCTTGAGGGTGTCGTGAAGGCGACGCCCTCGGGCCGTCTTGGGACGTCAGCCGACGTTGCGGATGTCGTGGTGTTTCTCTGTTCCGAGGACGCTCGCTTTATTCAGGGACAGGTGATTGAGGTTAACGGAGGGTTCCTGATGGTTTAGGCCGCGCGCTTGGCGTGTTGCTCGCCGGCGTCCTCAAGAGCAGCTACGGCCTGAAGGCCGTCTTCGCCAGTTCCTCCGTGCTCAACCTCATGGCCGGACTCATCATCCTTTCCGGGGTTTACAAAATACACCCGTGGCGATATCGCCCGCGCCCGCGAATTAGCCCTTCCCTAAGACCGCGTGCCGGGGCGAAGGGGCTTGGCATTAAGATGGTGGAACCAGTCCCCGTCACCCCGCCTCAGGCGAGAATCCCGACCCATCCAAAGATGTCAGGCAGCCAAGTGGCTCGGGATTGCTCGGGCTCCGCCGATGACTGAAACGCGGTTACTGGACCGTCACGGCGAGTAGACGCTTGGGGCCCTTGCCGACTTTCACGCGAGCCACTTCGCGTCGCGTGCGTGTGTCGATGATGGAAGAATCATCGCTGCCACTGTTGCTCACGGCGCCGTAGCGGCCATCCGGTGAAAACGTGATCCAGTTGGGGCATTCGCCGATGTGAATCTCCGACGAAAGCTGCTTGGTCACGACGTCATAGACGTACAGCCCGCTATCACCCAGGCTCGTCACCCACAGTTCCTTGCCGTTCGGCGATAGCTCGATCCCGTGGGTTGGGGTGTGCGGCTCGAGTTTGCAAGTGGAGGGAGGCGCCGACGGCAGCTCAACGCGGGCCACAATGGTCTGCTCCGGAATACTCGCGATCACGAATCCATGAAAATCCGTGAGCGCGACGTAAAGTCTCTTCCCGTCTTTCGATGCCGCGTAGGGACGGGGAATGCCGCCAACCGGGATCTTTCTCGCGTATTCCATTTTCTTCAGATCGATCAGATCGATCTCATGACTACCCATCGAGGACACAAACATTGCGTCGTTGTTATCGGCGTCATAACAGTTGTGCGGAAGCCGCACCGGCAGAACCTTGATCACCTCGTGTTTGGCGGTATCAACGATGTCCACGCTATTTCCGTCGCGGATGGGCACACCCACATAGCGGCCGTCGGGCGTGGAGGCACACTGGTTCGGCCGTCCCGTCAAAGCAATGGTATCGACGACCGTATCCGTCGAGGTATCAATCACTTTCAGATTATTTTCTGACTCGATGGTGGTGAAAAGTCTTCGTCCGTCGGCTGGAGCGCACAGGCCATGAACCTGCTCGCCCACACGGATGTCCCCGACCACTTTGTCAGTCGCGAGGTTAATGACTGTGATGTCGTCACCTTGGCTGTTGCTGACGTAGAGCTTGGTGACTCCCGCGAAGCTGCTGCTCGCTGCCGCACTGAGAAAGAGCGCGATCGCTAACCGTAGGGCCTTCCTTGGCACTGTCCGCCTCCGATCCAGCACTGATTCACGACTCGCTAGCTTAGAACTGCCCTCATCAACGGCGGTGTCGATCTCCCGAGTGTGCTCATCAAGTTTTCGAACCAGCGTAAATACGGCTCCGGACCCTAACCTGTAAGAGTGTGCATTCCACGCGGCTTTCTGGAAAGCGACTAATTGGGTCTTGTTCGCTGCCAACGCCGCGCCTTCAGCAGATGGGCGCGGATTGTTGCCTGCGCTGCAAACAAGATGACCATCAGAGGGACACTCAGGGAGGTCTTCTTGCTGTTCGTCCCGGTTGATTTCAGATTGCCGCTTGCGGCGGTGCACAATCTTCAGCCCGTTTGCAGGCTCATCACACCCGGAGGAGCAGCCTGTCCTCAAGCCGATCTGGCGCAGGAAAGGGTCAGAATTGGGGAATCCCGGTTCTTGGAGGCTGCGCCGTTTTGTGAACCGATCCCCTTCGGAACCGTAATATGCTAACATACAACGCAAATACCTTCATGTGGCGCTTAAGTTCTGGTCATTTCTAAACCTCAAGGGAATGCGACGGCGACTCGGGTTGGACCTGATAAGGGTGCAGCTGGCTTCGATTCTCGGGGAGGTCAGGCTGGAAAAGAGGTCTGATTCGGTCCGTGCACGGAACATTGGGATTCTCGCACTCGCCGTTTTAATCTGCGCAGCCCTGGGGACGATGATTCAGCGTCGCGCTGTTGCCGAAACTGGGATCGTTGTTCCGTCATCGACTGGTATTCCGGTCAGCTTTACCGACATTGCCAAGGCCGCCGGCCTCAAGTTCAAGCAGGACTCTACTACCTCCGACCAGAAGTACTATCTAGAAACCATGGGCACCGGCGTCGCCTGGCTCGACTATGACCAGGATGGGCTGATGGACCTGTTCTTCGTCCAGTCCGCGGCGACCGACATTTACCAGCCGCCGCATCCCTTGCGCTGCGCGCTTTATCACAACAACGGTGACGGGACTTTCACCGACGTCACCGAAAAAGCCGGCGTGGGTGGCGAAGGACATTATGGTCAGGGAGTTGCTGTCGGGGATTTTGATAATGATGGCTATCCTGATCTCTACGTAACCGGCTATGACCACGCTATTCTCTATCACAACAATGGGAATGGAACGTTCTCCGATGTCACAGCCAAAGCCGGCGTGGCAGATCAAGGCGGATGGTCAACCAGCGCCGGATGGTTTGATTACGATAAGGACGGCTGGCTCGATCTGGTCGTGACAAACTACATTGAGTGGACGCCCCAAACCAATATCTGGTGCGGCGAACACCGACCCGGCTATCGTTCCTACTGTCATCCAGGAAACTACCGAGGACAGAAAACCAAGCTATACCACAACAATCACGACGGAACCTTCACCGATGTCTCCGACGCGTCCGGCGTCGGCAAGCCCGAATCGAAAGGCATGGGCGTGGTGCTCGCCGATTTCAACAACGATGGCTGGCCCGATATCGCAATCGCCAATGACTCGTGGCCGAATTTCTTGTTCATTAACAAGCATGATGGGACCTTTGAAGATGTTTCGTTATATTCCGGCATCGCGGCAAGCGAAGAGGGGCGTTATGAAGCAGGCATGGGTATCGATGCCGCCGACGTCGACGGCGACGGCTGGCAGGACATCTACATCACCCATCTTGATTTTGAATTGAACCGTCTCTACCACAACAACCGGGATGGAACCTTCACCGATGATACCTATCGCTCCGGCATCGGCAACAAGGCCATGCATCTCAGTGGTGTGTCGATGAAGTTCCTCGACTATGACAATGACGGATGGCCCGACATCCTGCAACTCAATGGCGCCATGCTGGACAACGTTCAGTTGTATCACAGTGAGGTTTCGTACAAAGAGCCGCTGCTGATGTTCCGGAACTTAGGGAAGGGTCGGTTCGAGAAAGTCTCAGATTCACTGGGCCCCGACTTCATGCGCCCCGTGGCTGGCCGTGGACTGGCAACGGCCGACTACGACAATGACGGAGACATTGACATTGTCACGAATAATAGGGGTGACTATCCTTCGCTGCTGCGCAACGACGGCGGGAATACCAATCACTGGCTGACGGTTCTCTTGATTGGAACGAAATCGAATCGTGACGGAATCGGGGCTTCGCTGAAACTGAGCTCCGAAGGCGTGGCCCACGTAGAACAGGCCAAGGGCGGCATGGGCTACATGTCGGCCAGCGACCCTCGTATCCATTTTGGGCTGGGGAAGAGGACCAAAATAGAGTCTCTTGAAGTCGCCTGGCCAAGCGGCCAGGTTGATCGTCTGAGCAACGTAGCAATCGATCAGATCATTGCGGTCCAAGAAGGAACAGGAATTGTGCCTCGAAAGTTTCCAAGAATTGCAAGCGGAAAGTAATAACCTCAGAGGGGGCGTTTGCAGTCGCAGAGGTTCGACGCGGGAAGCGGGGCAGAACAACATCCACTCGAATGTAGAGAAATCACAAGTATGAATTTCCACCGGCGGCATTTCCTTGGTTCTTCCCTCCTTGTTTTCGGCAGTACGCTCATGGATGCGCTGGCAACTCCGCTGTGGAGGTGGAGACAAAGTGTGGTCCTCCAATCGGCCCCGGCTGCGAATCGAACATCTACGGTACAGTTCATCGATGTCGGCCGGGAAGCCGGTCTCAATATTCCCAACGTATGGGGTGGAGTCGATCACAAGCGCTATATCATTGAAGCTAAAGGAAGTGGGCTGGCATTTTTTGATTACGACAACGACGGCTGGCTCGACATTTATTTGACGAACGGAACGCGCCTGGGCGAGAAGTGGCCGCCGGGGCGAACGCCGACTTCCCAGTTGTTCAAGAATAATCGCGACGGCACATTCAGCAACGTGACCGAAAAATCTGGCCTGGCACGCACCGGGTGGCAGACCGGAGTCTGCGTGGGCGACTATGACAACGACGGCTGGGATGACCTGTTTTGCTGCTTCTGGGGACACAACGTCCTGTTCCACAACAACGGCGATGGCACGTTTACCGACGTAACCCGCAAGGCTGGTCTGTACAACGAGCAGGTTCACTGGGGCGCCGGCTGCACTTTCCTCGATTACGACCGGGATGGACGCCTCGATCTTTTTGTGTGCAATTATATCGAGCTCGACGCGGCGCAAATTCTCTCTTCTGGCGAACCCGCGACTTGCCAATGGAAAGGGATTCCGGTGATGTGCGGCCCCCGCGGCCTTCGGGGCGACACCAACGTTCTTTATCACAACAACGGGGATGGGACATTCGCGGATGTTTCAGAAAAGGCGGGCATCCTGAAGCCCGGCCCTCGCTTTTCCATCACGGCGGTGTCCTATGACTTCGACAACGATGGATGGCCCGACATCTACGTGGCCGTTGACTCCGAGCCCAGCATCCTCTACCACAACAATCACGACGGGACATTCACTGACGTAGCCGTCATCGCAGGCTGCGCCTACAGCGAGACTGGCCACGAACAGGCAGGGATGGGGGTGGCCGTCGCCGATTATGACTGCGACGGGTGGTTCGATATTTTCAAGACGAACTTCTCAGATGACACTTGCAATCTCTACCACAATAACGGCAACGGGGCGTTCAGTGACGTGACGTTCCCGTCAGGAATCGCAGTCAACAGCCAGTATGTGGGATGGGGCTGCGGTTTTCTCGATTACGACAATGACGGCTGGCCGGACCTGATGCAGGTCAACGGCCACGTCTATCCGGAAGTCGCTGGCCACCAGGTTGGCGAGACTTACAAAAATCCGCGCATCGTGTACCGGAACATGGGCAATGGTCAATTCAAGGACGTTTCGTCAGTGATGGGTCCAGGGATCAGTGAGCATTTTTCGAGTCGCGGCGCAGCGTTCGGGGATTACGACAACGACGGCGGAGTCGACGTGCTGATTTTGAACATGAACGACCTGCCTTCACTCCTGCGCAACCATGGCGGCAACAAGCAGAATTGGATCAAAATTAAGCTCAACGGGACCAAGTGCAATCGCACCGCAATCGGTGCGCGCGTGCGCGTCGTAACCGGCCATCATGTTCAGATGGACGAGGTCCATAGCGGATCAAGTGTGATGTCCCAAGGCGACCTGAGATTACACTTCGGCCTCGGGAAAACTCAGACGATAGATCTCATCGAGGTGAAGTGGCCTACGACGGGCAAACTCGAACGATTCACGCAGGTGAAAGCCAACCAGATAGTTACCATCCGGGAAGGCAGCGGGATCGTGGCGGCCGGAGGACCGACAACGAAATAGCCTGGCCGTATCGTTGGAATGAGTCGATGCTCGTTTGTGCTCCCCAAGAGTTCCATGTCTTGCTCGCAAAATGAATGGAACTGCTGATTTTAACCGCTCGCATCGATTCTGGGCGGATGTCCTTCTTGGCAAGCCTGAGACAGGCGAAACGCGGCGGGAGCCGTTAGCCATTCTCCGAGCTATATGGGCCTTTCTATGAACTCGTTGATCCGCACGGCGCTGTGTCGAGCGCTTTGCTCTCGTCTCCCCTTAGCTCTTCTCTTGGGGGGAACGATGGGCGTAGCCATTGTAGGCGCGGCTGCCCATTCGCAGAGCATCAACAAGGCCCAGTCTACGACCAGCCCCCCGGTGCCTCCGCCTCAGAGCGAAGGCGCTGTATCAACCGGTGGCGCTTACGCACCCGTACTTGATGAAGAGAAGCGCCCGATCACTGCCGGCGGATTTGTGGACAGCGGTCCTGTCGTCTTCGAAGATGTGGCTGAAAAAGCTGGACTCACGCGCTGGCGGCACGTGATGGGCACGGAGCAGAAGAAATTCATTTTGGAGACGGTTGGCTCGGGCGTCGCCCTGCTCGACTACGACAACGACGGCTGGCTGGACATTTACTTGGTCAATGGCTCAACTTACGACGCGATGTCGGGCAAGACCGAGCCGCCGCATGCAGCGCTGTTCCATAACAACCACGACGGCACCTTCACCGACGTCTCCAAGCAGGCAGGCGTCACTAACGACCGCTGGGGTTTTGGCGTCGCCGTCGGCGACTACGATAACGACGGTTGGCCGGACATCTACGTCAGCAACTTTGGGAAGAATCGGCTCTACCACAATAATCACGATGGCACTTTCACCGACGTAGCCGAAAAGGCCGGAGTGACCTTGGGGAACTGGTCCACGGGGCCAACCTTCGGCGACTATGACGGCGATGGTCGCTTGGGTGGCCCACAGGGTACCGGCGTGATCGATCAGCAGGTGCCGGGGAATTGTGCCCAGTGTCTATGACCGGCTCGCCGCCGACCCGGGGAATCGGCGATCGCCGAGTGCTAAATAGTTGAAGCGGAACCCAGGGAACCTGGACATTCAATTGCACGTCCAGAAGAAGGCCGAAGTGTTTCAGTGGGAGTTAAGCCCACCAGGGTAAAAGTCCGAGCCCCTGCGTGCAGCATTCTCTGCTAAAGAAAGTGGCACGGCGGCTCCAAGACATTTCCGCAGGTCTGTCCCGGCTGGATACCGCAATCTTCTCACCCTAGTACTTTCTCAATACCCCGATCACTCTGCCCTGAATCTGGGCTACAGCCGCCGGCACGATAATCGGCTTCATGCTGGCATTCGAAGGCTGAAGGCGGACCTTGTCGCCTTCGCGGTAGAACCGTTTCAGCGTGGCGTCGGTCCCATCCACCAGCGCGACCACAATGTCTCCGTTATGCGCCGTCTTGGCTTTCTCGACCAGGACGTAATCCCCGTCCAGGATGTGCTCATCCTGCATCGACTCGCCGCGCACTTCTAGCACGAACACTTCTTTCGACCGAACAAAGTCGGCGAGCGAAATGGTCTCATTATTCTGCACCGCCTCAATCGGCTGTCCGGCAGCGATCCTCCCCATGAGTGGCAGCACCATGGTGGTGTTCACCGACATAGCTTGTTTCAGCCGACCTTTGGGTGGGAGCAGATCGATTGAGCGGCTCCGGTTGTAATCGCGGGTGAGCAGCCCTTTTTTCTCCAGGTTGGAAATATGTTTGTGCACCGTGGCCAGCGAACTGAGCCCCATTCCTTGGCCAATCTCGTCAAACGAAGGCGAGTAGCCGTTCTTCTGCACAAACTCAGAGATGAAGTCGTAAACCTGCCGTTGCCGTCGGGTGATCGCCATAGCCCGATTGTTGGCGAATGGAAGGCGAATGTCAAGGGGTAGCGAAAAACTGTTTACCTATCTGGGGGGAGGCAAGGCATCGGCCGCCACGGGATTGCCCCCGCATCTCGAATCGCTAGCAGGCTGCTGAAAAATTGATCGGCAGCACGGTTTTCTTTCTGCTTCTCATCGTTTGTGATGTTGAGAGGGTTGATTTTTCTGGTGCTCTTGCGACCTTTTGGTCTAACTTCATGCTCCTCGGGACGCACTTCGACCTGAACCTACCCCGCCGGAACTGTGGCCAGGTTCCGTATGCGCACCAAGTTGTAAGCCGCGCAGGCGAAGGTGAAGATCCAGTCCACTTTGCACACCCCGCGATGGCGCACTTTCCGCAGCAACGCGATCGTCTTCAGCCAACCGAAGCATTCTTCGATCCGTTTCCTCTTCCTTTGACTGTGACGATATCCCGGATAATGTGTCGTTCGCCCATCAATCGCACTGCCACCGCGCCGCCCCAGGTTCTGCGCCACATGCGGCGTCACTCCCAGATGCCGACACTCGGCCACGAAATCCCGCGTGTCGAAGCCCTTGTCTCCGCCTACGGTCACTTGTTTCCCACCCGGAATCTGCTCCAGCATCACCAGCGCCGCATCGCGTTCCGCAGTCCCGTTGGCCGCGAACACTTCCGCTTTCATGATCAGTCCGTTGCGATTCTCCACCAGCAGATTCCCGCTGTAACTCAACTTCGACTCCTTACCCTCACTCTTGCGCGCCAGCTGCGCTTCGGGATCGGTCCTCGACTCATGCGTCTCATTCGAGCGCCGTTCGCCGCGAAAGTTCACCGTCGGATTGCCCGGATCATCGGGGGGTGCCCCTGGCTTTCCTTCCTTCGCCTGAAAACTCTTCTGACTGGCCCACGCTTCCAGCAGAGTGCCATCCACCGTAAAATGCTCATCCGAAGTCAGACCTTTTGCCCGCGCCTGGGCCACCACCCGGGCCAAAAACTCCTTGGCGATGTCGGCGTCCAGCAAGCGATCGCGGTTCTTGGTGAACGTGGTCGCATCCCAGACTTCGTCGTCCGCGTTCAAACCTACAAACCAACGAAACAAAAGGTTGTAATCCATTTCTTCCATGAGCAACCGCTCGCTGCGGATCGAATACAGCATCTGCAACAACTGAGCGCGCAACAGCTTCTCCGGCGGAATCGACGGCCGCCCTACACTCGCGTACATGGTGTCGAATCGTCGGGACAGCTGGGTGAGTACTTCATCCACCATCATCCGGATGGCGCGCAGCGGATGATCTTTCCGTACGCGCATCTCGGGAGACAAGTAACTGAATATGTGATTCTGCTGCTGATCTTCTCCTCGCATGCCTTCTCGTATCATAATTGGCTGTGGATTGGGAGTACTTTTTCAGCAGCCTGCTAGAGCCATGGGTCGCCGAGCCGGTGATCGACATCGGCCCGCCGGTCAGAAGCAACCACCCGTCGGGAGATATGGAGACATTCTGTCGGTTTCGAAAGGGTTCGTCGAGGAACACCTCCTCGAAGCATTGAGCGAGTTGCCGGGGAAGGCTGCGGAGCGAGTAAACTCTTCACGGCCTTTGCTTCATCCGGCCTTCCATGACCACACCATCTTGTACTCGCAGACGCTTCCTGCAAACCACCACCGTCGCCGGTACGGCCGCGGCGCTCGCGCAATTCACCCCCAGCCTGATTCGAGGAGACGAGTCTTCCCCGGCCCCGGTTGCTGCCGCTCCCTCGTGGATCGACAAACCGATGCGCTGGGCGCAGCTCACGCTGGTCGAGGACGACCCCGGCAAGTTTGACCTTGGCTTTTGGCTGGACTATTTCCGGCGGACCGAGACCACGGCTGCCTGCCTGAGTGGCGGCGGATGCGTGGCCTACTACCCGACGCAAATTCCGTTCCATCATCCGAGCAAGTGGCTCGGCGGCCGCGACGTGCTTGGCGATCTGGTGTCCGGGTGCCGCAAGCTTGGCTTGGTGGTGCTCGTGCGCACCGACCCGCATGCGACCTACGACGATGTTCAAGCCGCGCATCCCGATTGGATCGCCGTGGACGCGCAGGGCAATCCGCGACGCCACTGGGCGTCGCCCGAGATGTGGGTGACGTGCGGGCTGGGTCCCTACAACTTCGAATTCATGACCGAAGTCCACAAAGAGATCATGTCGCGCTATCGCGTCGACGGAGTATTCGTCAACCGCTGGGACGGATCCGGCCAGTGCTATTGTCAACATTGCCGGGCAAATTTCAGGGCCGCATCCGGGTTCGATTTGCCCCGGACCGACGATGCGCAGGACCCGGGGAGGCGGGCTTACATCCTCTGGCGGCAACAGCGGCTCTTCGAGTTGTGGCGGCTCTGGGACGCCGCGGTGCGGACCATCAATCCTGACTCGTGCGTCATCCCGAACAATGGAGGCGGGGCGCTCAGTTCGCTGGACGGCCAGCAATTCGGCGCATTGGCGCCGATGCTGGTCGCGGACCGGCAGGGGCGACACGGTCTGGCCGCTCCGTGGGCGATGGGGAAGACGGGAAAGGAATATCGGGCCACGGTGGATCGAAAACCCGTCATCGGATTGTTCGGCGTTGGCCTGGAAGAAGCCTATCGCTGGAAGGATAGCGTGCAGAGCGATGCGGAAATCCGCATCTGGGCTC
This sequence comes from uncultured Acidobacteriaceae bacterium, assembly GCA_963770245.1. GTDB lineage: Bacteria > Acidobacteriota > Terriglobia > Terriglobales > Acidobacteriaceae > PALSA-270. Next base: position 296,335 of record CAVYOX010000007.1, read on the forward strand.
TCGACGGGATCGCCAACGGCATGCGTCCGTGGTTCAGCAAATTCAGCGGTACGTTGCACGACAAACGCTGGCTGAAGGGGGTGGAGGACCTTTACCTGTGGGCCCACAAGGTGGAGCCCTATTTGCGGCACCAGACGCCGCTGGCGCGCGTGGCGCTGGTCTTTTCGCAACAGACGGCGTGGTTTTATGGCGGGACACAGGCTGCGGCCAAAGTCGAAGATCATACGCTCGGGTGGTATCAGGCCCTGGTCGAGGCGCGTATCCCGTTCGAAATGGTGCACGACCGGCGGCTCGATATGGCGCACGTCGGTCAGTTCAAGACGCTCATACTGCCCAACATCGCGGCGCTCGGTGAGGCACAATGCGACCAGCTTCGGGCATTCGTGAAAAACGGAGGCGGCGTGGTCGCCACCTACGAAACCAGTCTCTACGATGCCTGGGGCGGCCGCCGCAAGGACTTCGGCCTGGCGGATTTGTTTGGCGTGACATGGAGCGGCCGCGCCCAGGGGCCGATGCTGAATTCCTATCTTCGTCTGGAACATGAAGCGGCGCCGCACCACCCGCTGTTTAAGGGGCTGGAGGACGCTCCCCGGGTCATCAATGGCGTTTCGCGCCTGGAGGTCGAGCCAACTGACCAGTTTGCCCCCGCGCCGCTGACGCTGATTCCGAGTTACCCCGACCTACCGATGGAAAAGGTGTACCCTCGGGAGCCGAAAACCTCGATCGCCGGTGTGTATCTGCGGGAACCCGCCGGCCGCGTGGCTTATTTTCCCTGGGACATCGACCGCACCTTCTGGGAAGTGCTTGCCGTGGACCATTTCAAGCTTCTGCGCAACACCGTCGAGTGGGTTACGAATGAGACCCCGATGATCGAAGTCTCCGGGCCGGGCTTTCTCGACGTAACCGCGTGGCGAAATCGGGACGCCATCGTCATTCATTTGGTGAACCTGACCAACCCGATGGCGATGAAAGGCCCCTACCGAGAGTTTTTTCCCGTCGGCGAGCAAAAGGTGAACGTCCGCCTGGCGGATGGGTTGCAGGCGAAGGCCACCCATTTGCTGGTTGCCGAGACGACCCCGCAGGTCGAGCGCAACGGCTCTGAGCTGACCCTCAAAGTGCCCTCGATACTTGATCACGAAGTCGTGGCCATCGACCTGTGAAGGTTTCCTTTTCCCAGCCCGAATAATCGACGAGTCGTGGTCCTAAGAGACCAAGGAGAAAGCTGGCAGGAAAAACTATGGGAAGTTTCGGCAAGTGATTGAAACGGCGGGGTCCCACTCGTTCAATTTTTGAACCATTTAGCCCGCCTTCGTGCGTTCTTTCAACGCCTGTGGGAGTCGCAGGTAACGGTTACTCGTAACGACCCTTCCATGGCTTCCCCGCAATCTACAGAGCGTCTCCGGAGCCGAATGCAGCCACCGCCCGTTGGCTTTTCCTGAGCTGGGGCATTCGCCGATGGCTGGCGCGAGATGGGAGGCAGCACGCCAAGGGCATCGGCGGTGAGAAATACGACGTTGCGCGGATGTCCGCCGATTCCGGGCACCGTGCAGTTCTCGATGAAATCCACTGGGTAAGCCGCGCGCGTGTTTTCGGTCAGGCTTTCGTCGTCATAGTCGGGAAGGCCGGTGCGGGGATTCAGCACCACATTCTCCAGCACGCAACCGCAGCGGATTGCATTCCAGATCTGCGGCTCGTTCTTTTGCGACAGCCGGATGCATTTGGCGTAGCAGCCACCCTCGGGCGCCTGCAGATTGAAATGCATGCGGTTACTGCGCAATACGTTGCTCGGATCGCTGACCTGGACCGATGTATTCATAATGCCTCCCACGACAACGAACATCCCCTTCTTGAGGGGTTTTGCCGGGGCCGAGGCAGCCGAAATGATGCGGCTGCTACATATCGAAACTTGAATGCGAATACGGTACTTTTGGAGAGACATTGATGTTGATGTTGTGACGGGGCATCACATTGTGTGTGATCTTGGTCACAGCCCGCAGCTCCGACTTCCCAAACAATCAAAGCTGCAGCTCGTTCACGAGGCTCGCTTGTTCAATATCTTCCACGCCGAATTCATCGCCCCGGGCATTAAGCGGTTCCGGATCAATGCGCCTCGCATAGCGCGCAAACAGCAGCCTGGTCAATTTGTGATGGTGCGCATTCGCGAACAAGGCGAGCGCATCCCGCTCACCATCGAAAGTTCCGATGCGGCGTGCGGCACCATCAGCATCGTGGTGCAGTCGTTGGGCAAGACGACCGAGCAGCTCAATTCCCTGAACGCAGGAGACTACATCCTCGATGTGGTTGGGCCGCTGGGAAAGCCGTCCGAGATTAGAAAGTTCGGCACGGTCGTGGTTGTGAGCGGCGGCGTAGGCACCGCGATGGCCTATCCCACGGCGGCGGCCCTGAAGCACAAGGGGAATCGCATCATTTCCATCGTAGGCGCTCGCAACAAGGAACTGGTCATTCTCGAGCCTGAGATGCGCGAGGTCAGCGATGTGCTGATGGTGACCACGGACGACGGGAGCTACGCAGATAAGGGTTTCGTTACCGACAAGCTACGCCAATTGATCCAGAACGGTGTGCCCATCGACCTAGTGCTGGCGGTGGGTCCAATCCCCATGATGAAAGCGGTGGCGGACATAACGCGCGGAGAGGGGATCCGAACCCTCGTGAGTTTGAATCCCATCATGATTGACGGCACGGGAATGTGCGGAGGGTGCCGGGTGCTAGTAGCGGGCAGGAGCGAATTTGCCTGCGTGGATGGACCCGAGTTCGACGCGCACCGTGTGGACTTCGATTTGCTGATGAGGCGCAATACGACCTATCGCAAACAGGAGCGGCAGGCGATGGAGAAATTCCACTGTGAGCATCAACCACGAGTCGAGAGTGGCGCAGACGTTTTGAGAGAACCCGTCTGCGCCACCGGCGGAAGAAGAACATGACGCAACCCGTCAAGCCTTCGCTGAATGTGTTGCCGCTCAAGCAGCGCATGAAAGTTCCCCGCCAGCCTATGCCCGAGCAACCGCCAGAAACCCGGGCCGGGTGCTTCACGGAAGTGAATCTCGGCTACAGCGCGGAACTCGCGCGTCAGGAAGCGATCCGGTGCCTGGAATGCGCCAGGCCCGCTTGCACCGATCACTGCCCGGTCGGGGTAAAGGTCCGCGAGTTTGTGCGGCAGATCGTGGCCGGCGACTTCCTGGCTGCGGCTGCCAAGATCCGCGAGGACAATGTTCTGCCCGCGATTACAGGCCGCGTGTGCCCGCAGGAGGACCACTGCGAAGGCGGTTGCGTGATGGGCAAGAAGGTGAAGCCCCTCGGGATCGGATACCTCGAGCGCTTCGTTGCTGACTATGAGCAGCGTATGGGGATTCGCAACCTGCCTGACGCTCCTCCCAGTGGAAAGAAAGTGGCGGTGGTGGGTAGCGGGCCCTCTGGGCTGACAGTGGCTGGAGATCTTGTGCAAAAGGGCCACAAGGTTCGAGTGTTTGAGGCGCTGCATGAACTCGGGGGTGTTCTCGTCTATGGAATCCCAGAATTTCGTCTTCCCAAGCAGATCATTCGCGAGCAGATCGATTACATGCGAGACATGGGAGTGGAGTTTGAAACCAACGTCGTCATCGGCAGAACCGTGACCATCGACGAGCTTATGGAAGGAGAAGGCTACGACGCGGTTTTCATCGGCACGGGGGCTGGGTCACCCGTATTCATGAATATTCCCGGCGAACATCTGAACGGCGTCTATTCCGCGAACGAATTCTTGACGCGAGTCAATTTGATGCGGGCTTACAAGTTCCCGTCTTATGACGAGCCGATGATCGATTTGCACGAGAAAGACGTGGCTGTGATCGGCGGCGGAAACACCGCGCTTGACGCTATCCGCTCGGCGCTGCGTCTGGGGGCACGCACAGCCTGCGTACTCTATCGCCGCAGCGAGTCCGAGATGCCAGCGCGCGCGGAGGAGACGAAACACGCGCGGGAAGAAGGCATCGATTTTCACATGCTGACGAATCCGGTCGAGTTCTTGGCCGACGGAGAAGGCTGGCTCGGCGGTATCCGCTGCGTACGCATGGAGCTCGGTAACCCGGACCCATCGGGTCGAAGACGACCAGTTCCAATCGCCGGATCTGAATTCGATCTGCCCATTTCGGTCGCTGTGATCGCCATCGGCACAAACGCTAATCCGATTGTGCAAAGCACAACTCCCGGTCTGGGGACGGACAGGCGCGGCTACATCCAAGCCGATTCCGAAACCCAGCGCACCTCGCGAAAAGGCGTGTTTGCCGGAGGCGACATCGTCACCGGAAGCGCCACCGTAATTCTGGCTATGGGGTCTGGGCGCAGGGCCGCAAACTCCATTCACGAGTATCTGACCACCGGGCAATGGTGAGGTAGATCTGATCTAAGGAGATCGAGACATGAACACGGTACCCAAATGCGAAAACTGTGGTTTCAAGCGCTACGCGGAAGAGCGTCCCAATTCCTGGCGCGCCCGCTTCTGGCGCTGGCACACTCGTTGGTGCCCAGGCTGGAAGGCGTATCAGCGATGGTTGGCAGAGCGCGCTGGCAAGTCACCAACTTGAGGTCACGGCCGATGGTGGGTGTGATGTCGCTCACGTCAGGCGGTGGCTGGAGTCACTGTCTGTAGGGGCCCGGAAAGCTGTAATTGAATGTCTGAAGAGAGTGAAACTGGAGGTGCCATATGATCGACAGCCTGTTTTTCGCCGGATTTGATCCTCTGCACGAGGTGCCTAAAGTGTGCACCGTCTGCGCTTTGCTGCCTCCGATATTCAGCTACGACTACCATTGGCTAGACCAGAACGGAAATCCACAAAAGACCACAGGCTTCTGTTGCGTCGCTTGTGCCACACAACTGTTGAAAAAACTGGAGGGGGCCGAATCGCAGGAGTGGGCGGAGGAAGAAGCCGCCCTCGAAGAGGACGCTTTTGATGTGACCGAGTTCCGCGAGTATCGGCTCGCGGCATTCGAGGGCCGCAGCCATCGCTAGCGGATCCGACTTCCTCTTATGCCCTTAGAGCGCCAAGACATAAAACTTGTGTGAGTGGCATGAATGTGATCGGCTCCCGATTTCTTACATTATCGCGACTTCACCCGGAATCCTCAGTTAGCGAGAGGCCTGTTATCGATGCTTGAAAATTACCGGGGTCCCTCGTACTGCCACTTCAATGCTGCCCAATCTCGCATGCCCGGAACGTAGTTTCGCTGATAGGTCGAGATGAAGAAGCCTAAAACCGCACACCGTTGACTGGGCGCAGATCGAGCGCTTCCTCGCGACCATGCTGATCGTGGGGGTGGAAGAATCAGGGATCAAGGTTCTTCTTGGTTTTGAAGTGATAACCGCTGGCCGCTTTTGCAGTGATCACCGAGGCTTCCGCTACTCCTTCAACCTCGATTACGCTCTCTTGAGGGCCTCCAGGCTGTTAAATTGATCCAGCGAGTTGAGCCGCAGACACCAGGGAGCAACGCTTTGCATGTCCTCTGGTTGACCGTGAGCTGCGCTTAACCACGAATGCGACAAGCCCATTAGATCCCGACGCAACGCTCGTCTCGGTGGGCCGCAAGAAACAGAGCGAATGAGAAGATGTGCAGAAAACCCTGAATCCGAATAGATGACGCAGCCCTCCGTTGATGGCTACGAATCTCTTGCGGATCTGTGCCTGCACCAAGAGCTAGAAAGAATCGGATAAGTTTATTGTCACGGTGGCGCCGCTGATGCCGGCGTCGGGTTGGGTAACCTTGATGGCGACGCCTCTAGGGTGAAGCTGACGACGAAGATCCAGCTAGGGTATTGATCAGATTCTGTCCGTTCGGACTTCCCCATCCGGTTACAAGATCATAGCCAACGACGGCGTTGTACGATTTCCCATCGCCATTGTTATTATTTCCGCTGGTGATGTCGTGGAAGACATCGTTGTAGCTGGCACCCTTACCAATTGAATAGATGGTTGGGTTTATAAACCCCAAAGTTGAGTTCCCGTTGGCCACCACTTGTTGATTGACGAGCGCAAGAAAGCCGGCCCATCGCGGCGCGGCGAAGCTGGTGCCGCCATAGTCTCCTGTACAGGATCCTTGATCGCACAGATAATTGTCAGTATTTGCTTCCGCAGCCACATCCGGAACATTGCGTATCGTCGTGGAAGCCTGGTTGGAGGAATTGGCTACGCCGGCCTGCCAACTCGGAATCGTGAAGCCATCGTCGGCAGGGCCGCCACTGCTGTCGAGCCATGCCGTTTCTGATTGCCAAGGACCGCCTGCGCCATTCGTGGTCAAATCCGTTCCGCCGACGGCCACCACGTAAACGGATTCCGCCGGATAGCTATTGTCTGTCGAGTTCGACCCCGTGAACGCTCCCGCGTCTCCAGATGCCACGAAAAGATTCTGGCCTTGCGCAGCAAATTCCTGGAATATCGGGTCAAGCTGCGCCGTGTCATCCGGATTCCATCCCCACGAGCAGCTGAGTTGCTTGGCGACATTTTCGGTTGCCATTTCATTGAATATGTCAACGTCGCCGACACCGATTTGCGAAGTGCTTGGAGCGATATAGACGCGAATTTGGCTCATCCCGGGAGCCATGGACGCCGCCTGCACGATATCCAGAACTTGTTCCCCATCATCGCCATCTGAGCCGGCGCTGGCGCCGTCGAGCAGCACGTTCTGAATGGGAACGCTATTGGGCTGTCCTGCAAAGCTCGCCGATACATCGCTCAAGTTGTAGCCGTCGAACTCCAACAGCCCCACTGCCTGGCCACTGCCTGTGAGAGCGGAGCCGCCGTAATAGGCTGCACGCATGTCGCTACCAAGGTACGCACCACTCGCTCCCGAGCCAGTGCTGTTGCGGCGAAAGTTCGCTGGGGCCCTTTTGAACTTCGGACGTGGTAAGGAGAAATCGTTCAGCCCCGCAATGTGCGTCACCGGGACGCTCAGGTCGAGCGAAGGCTCACGGTCCGGGGAATAGAAAGTACGGTTCTCCGTGGGATGGCGATAGGTCGTCATCGCCACATGGAAAGCCTTGTTGATCTGTGACACTGTGCCATTAATATGCACCAGCAGGCGATTCGCAGGTGTATCGGTCACGCTGAAACCTTTAGATCTGGCGAACTTCACCACAGCCTGGTAATCCTGCTTCGTGGGGCCAAACTGTTGCGTGAACTGAGCGACAGTAAGAAAATGCCGGTAATCGGGGCTCGATGAGTCATAAAGCCGGTTCAATAGGTTCGTCAGTTCGCTTTGATTGCGAAGTGGCAAAATGATCGCAAGCCTCATGCGTTGACTTTTTGACATCGGACCGACGCGCGCGGCTTGGCCGTTGGTAACGCCAGGGCGAACATGCTTATGCAATACCTGAAATCGCTTTCGGGCTGCCGCTGGACTTGAGAAAAAACATAGCGCGACGAGGCAAATAGGAACGGCAAGCCCAGTGCGACCTCTCTTGCTCGTTCTCACTTTTTTCTTATCCTTTCGACCTTCTTAAGTTCGACGAGATGGCACACTGAATAAGGTGTATTGATGCCAGGCGGCTGGCCAAAGTACCGACATCTTAGCGCACCTCAGTCTGGATTTCCAGTTTGCCAAACTAAGCCGGACGAAGTGTTTTTCCTCAGCTTCTCCGGTCCATTGCCTCGGCGATAAAGACGGGCAGTTCAACATTTTTCCTTCCGACTTTCAGAGCAACTGCAAGGGGCCGCGGATGACGCGATGCTCAAAAGTGCGACCTTCGCCAACGAACTGGCCGAGTGGCTACGGTGGATCGATGCCGGGGAGATGTCTTTCGTGCTCGACTCTTGCGATTCGGCCAGCAGTGTGGAGGCGAACCATTTCAAACCTGGGCCGATGGGTAGCCGTGGGCTGGGTCACCTTGCCTATGACAAGAGGATGCGGATTCTGGCGGCCAGCCAGTCCAACAATGCGGCGCGGGAATCCGGAAAGGCGGACTGGAAGCCGGCAGACCAGAAAATCACGGGGCAAATGGCTCAGCTACGCGGCAGGCGAAGTGCCTAAGTTTCGCGAGAGTGGTGTGGTGAAGACCGAAAAAGGCATGACGCGCATTGGCGCGCACACGCCCTATGTGAAGTCCGGCCAGATTCCCGCTGTCTTCGATCTCTCGAAGAGAGACAAATTCGTCCATCTTAAGGCTACATTGGAATGGGACACCCGAGTGGATTGAACTCGTAAGTGTATACCCGCTGGGGGAACTCCCGATTGAATTAGCGAAACGATAGCACGCCACCTGAAGATCCCGGCACACTGGCGCGCGGCAACCTTAGCCTGCGAGGAGTTTTATAATCCTCCTGTGGTTGCCGGTTTAGTTAGAACTATTCCGTTAGCTCTCGCGTTAGCAGGGTTGCTCCGAAGCAGCCCGCCGGCCGCTCAGCGCGCGGTCGCGTCCGGGAGCCAAGCCTCGGCGACGACGGGCCAGGAAACGAAGCAGGGCGTTGACCGAATTCTGGCAACCATAATTCAATCGAGCTCAACCAACACGCGCGCATACAAAGTTGTGATACGAAATGACGGGAGCGCCACGGCAGAAATCAGCGGCGGCAGCTCTGACTCTCGGACTGAGCCACCGCGATCGCAGCAGTTTTCTCCCGGAACGATCGATACAAAAACGCTACGGCGCCTGCTTATGGTGATCGGCGATGTTAACAGAATTCCGACCGGAGCCTGCGCGAAATCGGTTTCCTTCGGAACGCGCACTCAGATTAGCTACGCGAGCAAGACTAGTGGAGATCTGCAATGCATTCGGCAGCCAGCATCGGGCGGAGATCAGGCGCTACTGCAAGCATCTGAAGACTTGGGTAAATTCGTGCAGACAAGCTTGAGTCAACTAAAGATTAACGTCAGGCCTGTCCGTTCGAACCAGTAGAACGCAACTGATCGTTTCGGTTTTGGCTGGGGCTTCGGAGTGGCTTCGTCGACATTTTTCTTGAGCCATAGAATTTCGCTGTTCGTCTCATCGAAGCCGTGTTTTGCTCGGGTCTAAGCCGTACTTCAGGGCGGGCGCAAGCAACTCGTCATTGGTCCTTCTGAGCAACGCTTCTCTCGCCCTTTTATCCAAATCCGCTCTGACCTCCGGGCAAGCTCTGACTTCTCCTGTTCTTGGGACTCTTCGAGCCGCCGCGCCTCGCAGTGGTGCCCGTTCGGGCAATCGAAGAACATGACATGATTAGCACCATTGTGCTGAACCTCGTTGGAAACGAAACGGGCATCGTAGTCAATGCCGCATTTATCGCAGCGAACCACAATGGTCCTGCCGGGGAACTGGGAAAGTGCGTCGTCGTATTTGGTGCGACCTCCCGTCGCCGCATCCGCCCGTTAGACGTTCCACCGTGGCGCTTTGCGCTCGGTTGGCGAAGTCGGAGCATGTCCGGCCCGCTCTAGATGCTTGACCCATGATACTGAAAACTCGTCAAATTCGTCCATATTCGCGACGCCGGTGCCTAGCCTTCATATTCCTCCTATTGCACCGTCCCATTGCCGGGGTCTGTGAGGCAGGGCACTGGTCGAAGTCGTCACGAGCGTCATGGATTGTAGCCGCAAGGTGTCTTATCGAATCCGCTCGCCTACCAATGAAGGTCGCAGGCGGCGAGAAACTTCGCCAAGGTTTAATATCCTCAGAAATCTTACGCTTGGACCTCAGCTTGAACAGCTGCTGCCTCTTTCTCGACGACTAACTAAGCTTCCGCTCGGCAATCCCAGAAGCAAAGCTCAAGAAGACAGCGCACCGCGCAAATCAGGCACTTGCCGGATCTAAGCCGGAGAGCGGCGCCGTTTCCGTCGCGATCAGCACTTCCGCTCAGAGGTGCGGTGTTACGAACGCTTCCCGAAATGCCGATTAGCGCCCTATGAGACGAGGGAGTGTTGCTCCGCCAGCGAGTCAAGACGGCCGCTGAGACTGTAGAGTTGCTGGACTTCTGGCAGGATTACACTCGGATGCATGCGGTAAGATGGAAGCTGAACTGGCTTTTGTAAAGGGAGCGTTATTACTTCTTCGAAAGCTCGCCCTCGAAATGACTTTCAACATTCTCATGACTAAGCGGGTTTCCTGCTTGGGTCAATACGACAGAATAGACGACCTCATTACCTGCAAGCTGAGCGGTGATGAATGCTCCGTCTCCCGGCAATTCTTGGTAGATGAATTTCACTTTTCTGCCGTCATCAAGTGTTTTGATCCACTCTTCGTCTGGCATTTTCGAATCTCTTCAGGCAAGGATCAGAGTACTCGCGAGTATACGTTGTTCGGCGCCAGAAATCTCGGATGGGGGGACGCAAAGTCGCCTTCTCGGGATTCCGGCATTCGATGGTGCACCGAGGACTACAACGGAGACCTGCCCCTTGCCGCGAGTTTTTGCCCGAACGAACAACTCCTGCATCGCTTGACGGAGGAAGGGGAGAACGTTCTGGACCTCCCGCTGTACTGTTTGCATCAACCCAACAACACCTGAGCTACGGCGTTTGGCCAAATTAATTGTCAGAACTGTGCAGTGTGGATCAGCCGAACCATGCTTTTGCAAGCCTACGCTGTATCTATCGAGGAGATGAACAGTTGGCGCGAAGGGCGCTGCTCCGGCCTCTTGGAAAAAAACAATGGAATATGACAATATGATCAATAAATCCGATACCCAAACTGCGTAAGGCTCCGCAACCGCCCCAGTCACGCCCCGGGGCGACCCCTGACTCAGACCCTGCCAAGAGACCACCGCTCTCCGAAGTCCTCTTCCACAGACCAGGAACCGACTCCCGGAGATCGCGTCGATGATTTGGGTAGCTTCGGAAACCCATTGGAGAATTGGGCACAGTTGAGCTCGGCTGCGAACTGCCTTTTTGGAAAACTCACCGGCGCGGAAGCGTGGGCAGCGATAATGCCTGAAGAAGAGACTGAAAGTCTGTGGGGAGTCCGCAGTCAACCGAGACGCTGTGTCCCGAGCGTGGATGAACGAACTGAAGATGCCCTGCATGAAGAGCGACGCGAGCGATTCGCCGCTCCAACGCTTCCACCTGGTGGTACTTTCTGTCGCCGATGACCGGGTGGCCGATCGCTGAAAACTGCACTCGGATCTGGTTCTGCAATCCCGTCACCAGCGTAACTCGGACGAGCGACGCGGCGCGTAGACGGCGTTCGACGAAATACCGAAGTTCAGCACGAGCCGCTCGGGAGCCGCTCTCGGCGGTCAACCTTTGAAACATTCCTTCTCGTCGAAAGTAGTGAACGAGCGTCCCTTCTTTGACGCGGAGATGTCCGCGAACCACTGCGAGATACTGCCTCACCGGACTGTGGCCGAGAAACTGTCGAACGAGTGCGTCTCGATCCCGTGGGGTTTTTGCAAAGAGCAGAACTCCAGAGGTAAAACGATCGATGCGATGCACGACAAAGGCTTGTTGGCTCCTCGATTTCAGTTCTGCAGAAAGCAGAGACCATGCGGACGGTGTGTTGGAGCCTTTTACAGGCACAGCCGGAAGTCCCGCAGGTTTGTTGAGGGCCACGACGGCATCGTCTTCGTAGAGCTTGACAAGCTTCCCCGAGAAACGAGGATTTCGCCGATCCTGCATTCCTGAACGGTGAACGCCCTTGCGAGGAGGTTGCTTCTTCATGGCTTAGCGGCTGATCGTGCCTTTCTAGGCTGGCTGCATGAACCGACTAGTGGAGCGACTTTCGATGATCCATCGATATGTTACCAACATCCCGATCCGCCGCGAAATCTCCAGGAGAGCGGAGTCAAGGAATGCTGATTTTCCGTAATGCCCGATCACTTTTGATCAGTGTTCAGACGCCCGAAGCATGATACTGCCCTCGGGAGCGCTCGCTGAATGTGAAAACGAGACAAGAGTCGTATTAGTGTATTTACTACACGATGTTTTGATCTCGCCAAGACTCGACAGTTTTACTAGCTCACTGGGATCTTCGGTCCGTCCTTTCCAATTCGCTCGACCGGTATCCTCGCGGCAGGCATGATGAGCGTGGCCTGGCTGTCGTGCCGTCCGCGGCATTGGGGGAATGGCTGAAAGGCCCGGCTGCAGTCTACCAGAGGTAAGCCATGCAGGAACAAACCCAACCCAAGCACTCGGAAGAGGCGCTACGAGCTTCTGAGCTTAGATATCGCCGGCTCTTCGAAACCGCCCAAGACGGAATCCTGATTCTCGACGCGAAGACAGGGCAGATAACAGACGTTAACCCATTCTTGGTCAATTTGTTGGGCTACTCTCATGCCGAGTTTATTGGGACGCGACTCTGGGAGATTGGGCCGTTCAAAGACATCAAGGAATGCAAGCTCGCTTTTGTAGAGTTGCAAGAAAAAGAGTATATCCGCTATGAATCTCTCCCGCTTGAAACCAAAGACGGCCGGTCCATTGCCGTGGAATTTGTTAGCAACGTCTATGGATTGGATGGTGGGGCGAGGGTTATCCAATGCAACATTCGTGACATTACTAAGCGCAAGCAAGCGGAGGATGCGCTGCACCGAAGCGAGGAGAAAACGCGGCGCTTTTTTGAGGCAAATCCGGCGGGCAGCTACGTCGCAAGCCCAGATGGAAAGGTGATGAGATGCAATTCAGCCTTCGCGCGCATGCTCGGTTTTGCCTCGGTCGAAGAGGCAATGAAAGTTGATCTGGTCTCACTCTATCCCAACCGTGCGTCGCGAGACGTATTCCTGGGGCGCCTCAAGGAGAAGGGGCGGCTCGAATACAACGAGGCTGAACTCCGCCGCAAGGACGGCAGCTTGGTCCACGCCGTGGAGAATGCTGCCGGAACGTTCGACGAGCGGGGTGAGCTGGCCGAGATCTATGGTTGCCTCCTGGATGCTAGCGAACGGCGGACAGACCAGCAGTTGCGCCAGGCTCACAAGAAAAAACCGATCTTTCATCTCAAGACTTTTCTCTCGAAAGCCGGCCCGGGCAGGACGATTCTACATGTCCTGGGAAAACAGATCCTCTTTGAGCAAGGCAAACCGGGCAATGCTGTCTTCTATATCTTGGAGGGCGCGGTGAAGCTCACGGTAGAATCTCAGGGCAAAGAAAGCACAATTGGCCTGCTCGGCCCGGGGAACTTCGCAGGTAAGGAATGCATAGCGAGAGTTCGGCCCCGGCGCACGGCGTCAGCCAGGGCGCTCACAAATTGCACAATACTTAGGATTGAACGAAAAGAAATGTTGCGTGCGATCCAATACGAAAAAGCCTTCGCGACATTTTTCATCGATTATGTGCTTGCCCGCATCGGTCGATACCAAGAAGGCATCATGGATCAGCTTCTCAACTCCAGTGAAAAACGGCTGGCCCGAGTTCTTCTGGTACTGGCTAGCTTGGGCAACGGAGGCAAACGGCAGGCGGTCGTTCCGAAGATCGATCAGGAAGAACTGGCGGAAATGGTTGGCACAACCCGGTCCCGAATCAGTTTTTTTATGAATCGCTTCCGAAGACGGGGCTTCGTTGCCTACAAGGCGCAATGCTCTATTACCATCCGTAGGGCCAAGTTATCGAGGTTCGTAATGGCCTGATTAGGGCGCGAGCTCCAAGTGTAAAGGGATTTGTCAACGACAACGCTTTCGAGTTTTCGAGTCGGCAAATTGAACACAGGGTTAGTCTTCGCTTCGGGACTTATTTCAAGCCAAGCTCACGATTGTACTGTTGAATAACCCCGTAGCACCCGCTGGCGGAGCGTTCAAGTTTCTTACGGTTCACGACCTTCACTGCGCCCCTACCCAGTCAAAGACTTGCTGACCCCATCTTGGACTGGGAAACTCGTTATGCACACCTCAGAGGTGCGTGTTGAATGTTGGCGAGTTACAACGTAAGCGTCTGAGCAACACACCTGTTCCAGGGAAAGGGTTTGTGTTGAAGTTTCCGGATGAGCTTAGAACAGAAGGTTTCATCACGCAAACGACGTACACGCGCGGAAGTTCAGGAGTTAGTGGCCGAGTTTGTGACCAGCGGTATGCGGCGGAGCGAGTTTTGCCGCAGTCGGCGGTTGAGCTTCGGTACGCTGAATCGGCACCTGAAGGAGCAACGCTGGAAGAGAAAGAGCCCAGCAGCTTCTTCGGCCGGCCGGTTGGTGCCGGTGGAGTTGGCCGCCAGAAAATCGCCGAAGCAGCACGAACCGAGTTGTGGGCTGGCCGTGGTGCTGCCGGGCGGGCGCCGGATCGAGGTGCATCCTGATTTTGATACCGATACGTTCGAGCGCCTGGTGAGTTTGCTGGAGCGGGCGTAAGCCGTGTTTGGACTGGGCCCAGCCACACGGATCTATCTGGCCGCCGGGGTCACCGACATGCGCAAGGGGTTCGAGGGACTGTACGGTCTGGTCCGGGACCGATTGTACTGTGAGCCTCTGAGTGGGCATCTATTCCTGTTCTGCAACGCCCAGCGCAATCGGTTGAAGGTCCTCGTCTGGGATGGGAGCGGACTCTGGGTCTGTGCCAAGAGGTTAGAGAAAGGGCGTTTCACCTGGCCGCAATCCGGTGATGCGCAGGGCAAGGTCGTCCTGAGTCACGAAGAGCTTTCGCTGTTGTTGGGCGGGGTCGATCTGACCAAAGCTAAGCACAAGCGGTGGTACCGGAAGGCTCCTCCAGAGGGACATGCTGCCGCCTGACTTGCTTGAACGTTTCGAGCGATTCTGGTAAATCAATAACCCATTGTGAGTGCGCCTTCGATTCCTTCCGCACCAGCCGATCTAGAACTCATCGCACAACTGAAGAGCAAGCTACAGTACGCGGAGCTGCGGATTCGTATGCTGGAAGAGCGTCTGCGGCTGGTGCGGATCGAGAGGTATGGTGCGAGCGGAGAAAGACTTTCGCAGGCGCAAATGCAATTGTTCGAGCTTGAGCCTGTCATCAGTGAAATGACCGAGCAGGCGGAGAGTGAGCACGCGCCCGTGCATCGCTCGACGAAGAAGTCGGCCGAGCATCCTGGCCGCCAGGAGTTGCCGGCAAATCTTCCTCGCGTTGAGCGGATTCTGCCTTGTACTCCGGATCAGCGGGTGTGCAAACGCTGCGGAAAAGAAACCGTGGTGATCGGCTACGAAGAGAGTTCCCAGTTGGATATTGAGCCGGCGAAGTACTTCGTACTGATCACGAAGCGAGAGAAACGGGCTTGCCGGTCGTGCGAAGATCTCGGAGTGGTATCAGCGCCCCTGCCGCCACGGATCATCGAGAAGTGCCTGGCGAGTGACCGGATCGTCATCGACACGGTCGTCGGCAAATATTGCAATCACACGCCCCTGCATCGGCAGAGCATGATTCTGGCGCGGGACCTCGGCTTGGAAATCAGCCGCGCAACGCTGGACGGGTGGGTACTCAAAGTCGGCGAGTTGCTAATTCCGATGGTCGCCGCGATGAAAAGGGAGTTGATTAGCGGAACTTACATACAGGCCGATGAAACCCCAGTTGATGTGCAGATGCGCGAGGGCCGAGGTAAGAACCACCAAGCGTACCTCTGGCAATATAGTCGCCCCGGAGGAAGCGTGGTGTTCGATTTCCGTTTGGGTCGCGGACGCGATGGGCCGAAGCGGTTCCTGGGACAGTTCGAGGGCATTCTCCAAACCGACGGCTATGCAGCGTATGACCAAATCGGCGGCCCGAGAATGGTACATGCAGCTTGTTGGTCTCATGCAAGAAGACAGTTTTTCGAAGCAGTGCAGCTAAATCCCCGAGATCCGGTTGCAACCCCGATTGTGGCACGAATGGACGAACTGTTTGCCGTCGATGCGGAAGCTCGCCGCAAAACGCTGAGTACGGCGGCGCGCCATATCCGGCGTCAGGAGACAGCGAGAGCTCTTCTCGATGATATTCGTAGCAAGATCGAGTCAGCGCAGTCCGTTACATTGCCTTCCAGTTCACTCAGGAAGGCTTGCCACCACACGCTCACGCTCTGGAAAAGGCTCACCCGCTTCCTGGAGTATCCCGAATTAGAGCTAAGTACCAACCTAGCGGAAAATTCCATGCGTCCCGTGGCTCTGGGTCGAAAGAACTGGATACAAATCGGCAGCCCATTGGCGGGACCGAAGGTTGCAGCGATTCTGTCTGTCGTGGAAAGCTGTCGCAGGCTGAAGGTTCCGGTAGGCAACTATTTTTCCGCGGTTCTCCCCGGGATTGCCGATCTCCCGATCCGGTGCCTCCCAGACCTTACTCCCGCTGCGTGGGTCGCCCGACATTCATAGATTAGCCGCGAAGGGATTTTGCCACAATAACCCATTAGTTTCCTGTTTGCTGAGATTCAGTACCATCGTCGACCTCGTTCATCACAAGCGCGTTTGCCGGTACGAATCCCAGCTGATAAAATGAGAACTTCGATTTGTCGTAACTCGCTAGGCGACTTAGTTTCAGGTGTGGCGGCATCTTCGCATTATTCGACCAGAGGACTGACCGCAGCTGGTCGAACGCTGACCGTGGCCAGTTCTCATCGCTAGGCCTACCCCCCCACCCTTCGCTTTATCCTCAGCACCGGTTAGCCACTCGCACAAGAACCCGGGAAGCTTGCTGTACAACTCGATGTGTCCGCAGTCCGCACACACAGCCACAGAGACTAGGGTGGAATACCGCGGTCCATTCGCAGCCGATGAACGAGCAAAATCGAAATCTAGCAGACCAGTCACCCTCCTGGAATGCTCACACTTTTGCTGAACCACTCCCGTCCTCTCTGACAAGTTGGAATTGTGCACTCCTCGCAACGCCAACCACATGCCCAGTGCGCGGTGCGAATGTGAGGCTATAACGCCAAGACAAGGTTCTCACCGAAATTACACCGGAATTTGCGATTGTCAAGACTGGATGGGGCAAAATGCACGAGTCTTGCGATTTGCAATATTCCAAGCTCGGACTCACAACATTTTCCCTGCATACTCCTTAGGTTTTGATGTAGACTCTCGTTCGCAGCGGGGGCCCTCAGTAGGCACTCTACGTCATTTTAACGATTCCGTCGTGAAGCCAACGGGATCCCGAAATCCTCGGCCAAGGAGATTTTGTGCTCGTCTCCAACAACACAGCAATGGCCAGTTACTACGACTACAGCGAAGTGGCGCGCTCAGTGTTCATCGCCATCTTTGCGTCCTATGCGGCTCTCAACCTTGCGCGACGCGTAACCGCTGCACGCGACCGGGCTCGCTTGGCATGGTTGGGCGGTGGCCCCATTGCCAAACAGTACATCATCCTCGGCATCACTGTGATATTCGCCGAAGCCCTACTCATTTTCGGGTTGCTCTGGCATCGGAGACGAAGAGGCGTTGGTCGGTCCAATCCCGGGCAATCCCACTTCTTGGAATCCGCGAGAGCGGCGGGGCGCACGCTCATCCTTTCTGTTATTGCTGTGGCCTTGCTGGTGTCGCGGTCAACCGCAGTGTCGCCAATGAGGGAAGTCCGGAGAGTGCTCATTATTAATGACCTTGGCGTTGTCTCGTCCCCTGGCTTCGCTGAAGTCGATCAGGCAGTCCTCGCTGGTCTACAAAAATCTCCGTACCGGATCGAGCTCTACGAGGAGAGCCTGGACTTCACCCTATTCCCAGACCGAGTTTCCCAAGACAGGTTTCGAGAAGAGATTATTCAAAAATACTCAGCCAGCAAGCCCGACGTGATCATTGCCGCTGGGCCAGAGTCCCTGAAGTTCATCGCCAAGCTGTACGACAAGTTCCAGGGTGCCCCGATTATCTTCTGCGCAATTTGGGGTGAAATTCCGGACCAGCTAAAGTACGGCATCCCTTCTACTGGTGTTTTGGCCCAGTTGCACCCCGAGGGAACCCTGAATGCGGCGTTGCAACTGCTTCCCAGCACCAAGCACGTGGTAGTCATCGGTGGAGTGGGCAAGTTTGACGAAGGATTCGAAGCCATCGCTAAGCAGAGGTTCCACAACTACGAATCGAAGCTTGAATTCACGTATCTTTTCGACTTGACCATGCCCGCCCTGCTTGAGAGGCTCAAGCAGCTACCCAGCGATACGATTGTTTATCACACTGCAATCACGCAAGATACAGCGGGAGCCCGCTTTGTCGATTCAGCTCAATCGATACCGATGGTCGCCGGTGCTGCGAACGCTCCTGTCTTTGTAATGGACGATGTGGATCTTAGGGCGGGAACAGTGGGGGGCGATCTGGTGAACTGGGCCGACGACGGTCGCGTCGCCGCAGAGATGGCTGTGCGGGTTCTCAACGGCGAGAATCCTCAGAACATCCCCGTCGTCACGAGCAACCACGTCTACATGTTCGACTGGCGGGCACTCAAGCGCTGGGGGATGAACGAAAAGAACCTTCCCCCCGGCAGCATCGTGCTGAATCGACAGCCCACCGTCTGGGAAGCTTACAAGCGGTACATCATTTCCGGCATCGTTGTGATATTCGCCGAGACCCTACTCATTTTCGGGTTGCTCTGGCAGCGGAAGCGAAGAAAGAAAAGCGAAGTTCAGTTGCGCGAAAGCGAAGAGCGCTTTCGCCTCGTTGCAAACACAGCTCCAGTGATGATCTGGATGTCAGGGACTCACAAACTCTGTACCTACTTCAACAAGCCCTGGCTGGACTTCACCGGCCGATCCATTGACCAGGAACTTGGCAACGGCTGGGCGGAGGACGTCCATCAGGAGGATTTGCAGAGCTGTTTGGATACGTACACTCAAGCCTTTGATCGTCGGGAGACATTCCGGATGGAGTATCGCCTCCGACGCCACGACGGCGAATTTCGATTGGTCACCGATATAGGCGTGCCACGTTTTAATCCAGACAGCTCTTTTGCCGGATACATTGGCTCCTGTATTGACATCACCGAGCAAAGGCGAGCCGAAGAGCAACTGCGTCATGCGCAGGAGGATCTCGCCCGCGTAACCCGCGTAGTGGCGATGGGCGAACTGGCCGCCGCCATTGCCCATGAGGTAAATCAACCCCTTACGGCGATCGTAACAAACGCCAACTTCTCCTTGCGCCAGCTGAACAGTGCGACTCCGGATCCCGATGAATTACGAGGGGCAATTACAGAGATTGTGAACGACGGCACGCGAGCGAGCGCGGTAATTTCACGGATTCGTGGCTTGCTGATGAGGGGCGCCCCGAGAGCGACCGAGGTAGACATCGACCAAGGTCATTCAAGACGTAATAGTTCTGCTGCGCTACGAGCTGAACCGGAACCGTATTTCCTTACGCACGGAGCTTGCGTCTGACCTGCCACCTGTGCAGGGCGATCCGGTGCAGTTGCAGCAGGTCTTGATCAACCTGATCATGAACGCCATTGAGGCATTACGCACGTCCGGGGACAGGCCGCGAGAAATTCTGATTCGGTCGGCAAAGAACCCAGAAGGCATTTTGGTTCAGGTTGAAGATTCTGGAACAGGACTCAGTCCCGAGTACGCGGATCGCATCTTCGAGCCATTCTTTACCACCAAGCCTCAGGGGATCGGAATGGGACTATCGATCAGCCGCTCGATTGTAGAGTCCCATGGTGGCCGCCTATGGGCCGCGCCAGGGGAATTACACGGGGCGCGTTTTCAATTCACCGTTCCAATGGCAGACACTTCGGATGAACGAGCCGCTTAGTATCGTGTTCGTGATCGATGATGATGATTCAGTCCGCAGAGCCCTGCGGCGATTGATCCGCTCCGTCGGGTTGCAGGTGGAGCTATTCGGCTCGGCGCACGAATTTCTGGAGAGGCCGCGGCCGGACGTGCCCAGTTGCATGATCCTGGACGTCAGATTGCCGGGAATAAGCGGGCTTGATTTCCAGCGTCGATTGGCCGAGGCCAAAGTCCACATCCCCATCATCTTTATCACTGGCCACGGCGATATCCCGATGACCGTGCGCGCCATGAAGGCGGGTGCCGTCGAGTTCCTGCCCAAACCCTTCAACGATCAGGATCTGATTGATGCGATCCATCAGGCGTTGGAGCGGGACCGCGTGAGACGCCGGCAAGAGGCGGAGATCGCCACCTTGCGGCAGCGCTTCGAATCGCTGACTCCACGCGAGCAAGAAGTGCTGCCTCGGGTGATCACCGGCCTGCTTAACAAGCAGATCGCCGCCGAGATTGGCACTTCAGAAGCCACAGTCAAAGTTCACCGTAGCCAACTCATGCGAAAGATGGGTGCCGAGTCCGTGGCCGAGTTGGTGAGGATGGCTGAAAGAATCGGGATTCCTGTCAGAATGTCCTAAACTTTCGTAAAGCCCATGCCTTCCAAGGTGTAGCCCATCCGACTGAACGCCCAATAGATTCGCCCACCCTCTCCGTGGTACTTCTTGGATTGCAAGGCAGGTTTGGCCTTGTCAGACACTCCCATCATCGCGGTAATAGATGCCGACGAATCGTTTCGTTTCGCGCTGGCAAAATTCGTCAAGTCGTCAGGCTTTGAGGTAGAGGTCTTCGCGTCGGCGGAGGAATTTAACATTTACAGGCGCATCGGCGACACCGCGTGTCTGATTATCGACGCGAATATGCCAGGCATGAGTGGACTTGAGCTGCAAAGTCACATGGCATCGGCGGACCGCCATAACCCTATCACCTTCATCACTGCTTCCCCTGATGAGGGACACGCGCTTGCGGCCGAAGCAATTGATTTTTTCCGCAAGCCATCCGGCAAGAAATCTTTGCTCAAAGAGATTCGCTCAACATTGAGAGTGAAGGCAGAGTGGGAGACGAAGATGAGCACTCCCGCGACTAATCCGGAAGGCGGCACGTCAGAAACTCCTGTCGTCTCGGTCATAGACGATGATGAATCGGTCTGCCGGGCAATGGAGAGGCTGATCCGCTCATTCGGCTTTGCGGTCGCAACATTCTCGTCGGCCCGCGAATTTCTGCTCTCCACTCACGTGTTCGACACGGCGTGTTTAATCCTCGACCAACAAATGCCGCACTTGAATGGCTTGCAGCTTCAGAGACATTTGGCGCAAGCAGGTTGCAGGATACCGATCATTTTCATCACTGCCTATCCAGACGAGAGTGCCCGCACCCGCACGGTCCAGGCTGGAGCTGTGGACTTCCTCGAAAAGCCGTTCAGGGATGATGTGTTACTCGATGGAATTCGCCGCGCTTTGAGAGTGAGCACCGTGGACAGACTACGGTGATGACTGCCGACTTCGACTTCGGAGAAATCGTAGGAGAGAGTCGCCGCACTAAAACGGGTACTGGAAGAAGCCAGGACGGTGGCGCCCCACGATACCCCAGTTCTCATTCTGGGTGAGACCGGTACGGGCAAGGAAGTGATCGCCCGCGCCGTCCACGGCATGAGTGCACGCAAAAGTATGAGCTTTATCAAAGTGAATTGTGCGGCAATCCCTACTGGGCTGCTGGAAAGCGAGTTATTCGGCCATGAGAAGGGAGCATTCACCGGAGCGATAAACCAGAAAGTCGGTCGGCTTGAATTGGCCGACAAAGGAACGCTGCTTCTGGACGAAGTCGGGGACCTTCCCCCGGACTTGCAGCCGAAGCTTCTGCGCGTCCTGCAGGATGGCGAATTCGAGAGGCTGGGCAGCACCGCGACCATCCGGGTTAACATACGCCTGATCGCTGCTACGAATCACAATCTGGCCGCTCGGATGGCCGAGGGGCAATTTCGCAGCGACCTCTACTACCGCATTAGCGTTTTTCCTATCCGTCTGCCGGCGTTGCGCGAACGGCCCAGCGATATTCCCATGTTGGTGCACCACTTCGTCGAGAGGTACGCCCGGCGCATGAGTAAACCGATAGAAACCGTCTCCCCGGAAACCATGGATGCGATTGTAAGCTGGGATTGGCCGGGAAACGTGAGAGAACTCGAAAACTTCATCGAGCGCTCCGTCATTCTATCCAAAGGCCTAACCCTCAGTGCTCCGCTGGAAGAACTGCAGCCGCGAACCGATGGGTTGCAGTCGGACACGATAGAAAGTGTGCAGGGCGAACATATTATTCGCGCTCTCCGCGAAGCGGGAGGAGTGATAGATGGACCACATGGAGCCGCGGCTCGGTTAGGGATGAAAAGGACAACTCTGCAGTCTTTGATGCAGAGGCTCGGAATTTCCCGCGAAGAATATAGGCGTTAAAGGGTTGGGCTCGACGCCGCTCCCTTCCTGCAGTTGACTCATGACGAGTGGCCGATCTGAACGCAGGCGACGAGAGTCGGACACAATAGAACGCGAACGACGCGAACACATAACATAATTGCCGAAATCGTGCGTTGCGCCGCCTGAGAAATTGCTGGTGACGAGGCGAAGTCGGGCCCGGCTGCGGATTCAAATCTGTCAACCATGTGTTTCCTCTGACGCTTAC
>CAVYOX010000008.1:0-693828 GCA_963770245.1 uncultured Acidobacteriaceae bacterium
CCCCGTGTCCGTCAGATTTTGACTGCTGCCCACTAGGACAGCGAGTACTGATCGGCTGTGTGAGGAGTTTCCCGCATATGGTTCAGTTTTACTAAGGCTAGCGAGTTCGTTAACCTTAGGACCGTTATAGTTACGGCCGCCGTTCACCGGGGCTTCAGTTCAAAGCTTCGCCTTGCGGCTAACCTCTCTCTTTAACCTTCCGGCACCGGGCAGGCGTCAGCCCCTATACGTCGTTTTCGACTTTGCAGAGACCTGTGTTTTTGTTAAACAGTCGCAGTGCGCATTTCTCTGCGGCCGCTTCGGGCTTGCACCCTAATGCGGCACCCCTTCTCCCGAAGTTACGGGGTTAATTTGCCGAGTTCCTTACCAACTGTTCTCACGAGCGCCTTTGGATATTCTCCTCGTCTACCTGTGTCGGTTTGAGGTACGGTTCCCTTACGTTCTCCTTAGAGGTTTTTCTTGGCAGTGTGGAATCGGCAGCTTTCACCCATACGGGTTACTGCTTTGCGTCTCAGTGATAACTTCCCCGCGGATTTGCCTACGGAGAACACCTTACACGCATCGACCGCCATAGCCATAGGACGGCCTGCTTATCCTTCTGCGTCACCCCATCGTGATAACGAACACAAGGGAGGTCCGGAATGTTAACCGGATGTCCATCAGCTACGCCTTTCGGCCTCGCCTTAGGGACCGCCTGACCCTGAGCGGATTAACCTTTCTCAGGAAACCTTAGACTTTCGGCGCGGAGGGTTCCCACCTCCGTTATCGCTACTTATGCCGGCAGGGTCTCTTCTCAACCGTCCACCAGTCTTCTCAGTCTGGCTTCAAACTGTTGAGAATGCTCTCCTACCACGCACCACAGTGAAGTGATGCATTCGCTGCTTCGGTACCAAGCTTGAGCCCCGTTATATTGTCGGCACCGGACCGCTTGACCAGTGAGCTATTACGCTTTCTTTAAAGGATGGCTGCTTCTAAGCCAACCTCCTGGCTGTCTGGGCGTTCCGACTTCCTTTCCCACTTAGCTTGAATTTGGGGACCTTAGCAGGCGATCTGGACTGTTTTCCTCTCGACGACGAAGCTTAGCCCCCGCCGTCTGACTCCCGTGTTGGTTGTTCTCTGGCATTCGAAGTTTGATTGGATTCTGTAAGCTGGAAAGCCCCATAGTCCATTCAGTTCTCTACCACCAGGACAAATCACACGAGGCTAGCCCTAAAGCTATTTCGGAGAGAACGAGCTATCACGGAATTTGATTAGCCTTTCACCCCTACCCTCAGCTCATCGGAGCTTTTTTCAACAAACACCCGTTCGGCCCTCCAGTGGGTGTTACCCCACCTTCAGCCTGGCCAAGGGTAGATCATCCCGCTTCGCGTCTATTCCTGCCAACTGATTCGCCCTATTCGGACTCGCTTTCGCTGCGGCTCGCTTACGCTTAACCTTGCTGACAAGAATAACTAGCCGGCTCATTATGCAATAGGCACGCGGTCAGACTTTCGGCTTGCGCCGCATAGTCCTCCCACCGTTTGTAGGCACACGGTTTCAGGTACTATTTCACTCCCCTCGCAGGGGTTCTTTTCGCCTTTCCCTCACGGTACTGGTTCACTATCGGTCAGAAGCTAGTATTTAGCCTTACGGGATGGTCCCCGTAGATTCCCGCAAAGTTTCTCGTGCTCCGCGGTACTCAGGTATCGGCTTCGAGTCTGGTCCGTTTTCGCCTACGTGGCTATCACACTCTATGGCCCCGCTTTCCAGCGGGCTTCAGCTAACGACCAGATTGGTAACTCTACTATTGCCGACCCTACAACCCCGGCCACACCCGAAGGTATGACTGGTTTGGGCTAATTCCGATTTCGCTCGCCACTACTCTCGGAATCGAGGTTTCTTTCTTTTCCTCCTGGTACTGAGATGGTTCACTTCCCAGGGTTCGCTCGTCCTCAACTATGGATTCATTGAGGCGTACGGAGGTTTTACCCCCGTGGGTTTCCCCATTCGGAAATCCCCGGATCAAAGCCTACTTGCGGCTCCCCGAGGCTTATCGCAGCTTGCCACGTCCTTCATCGCCTGCTTCTGCCAAGGCATCCACCATGCGCCCTTAGTAGCTTGACCATAAAATTTACTCGACACACGGTGGCTTCGCCCGAAGCGATCGGCTTTTGGCCTTTCGCTCGTCAGCTCACCACCCCGCGCCTGGTAAATCGTATGGGCCTAATATTCCTGCTCCTCGCACGCAACATAGGGTTCGCTTCGCGCACCTTCGCGTTCTCGGTGACAATCGCTTTCGCTTTCGCCACCAAGGGCACTCCAGTCCAGAAGCGATCCGCGCTGCGTACACCAGCAGGTTTCTCTCAGGCACTCATAAAAATTTACAGCCTTGTAGATTGCCCAATCTATTCAGTTGTCAAATATCGTCCTCACCAGCTTGCGCTGGATCACCTCGCCTCAGCGAGTATGGATTTTCCCAACCTAGGGGTGTGCAACCCCCAGATTGCTCCAACCCAATGTTCGGCGCCAAGCGAGCTTCCTCAAACCGTGAACTGATTCACGGTTGCCGCAATTGACGCCCAACGTTAGGCTGAACAGTTCCTCTAGTCTTAGTCTCTCCCGTGCTTAGTTTCTCCCGTGCCCAGTTTCTCCCGTGCTCACTGCGATCGAGAGCACTCGTTCTCCGCTCACCCGCAGCGAGAATCTGGTGGAGCTGACCGGGATCGAACCGGTGGCCTCCTGGTTGCAAACCAGGCGCTCTCCCAGCTGAGCTACAGCCCCGACTTCAGCATGCAACGGTTGGCGCCCGGCCAAACCGCAGAATCCTCACTGCTGCTTTGCGTGGTGGGCCTGGGTAGACTTGAACTACCGACCTCACCCTTATCAGGGGTGCGCTCTAGCCACCTGAGCTACAGGCCCGGTTGTTTTTCCTTAGAACATTTAGGATAAACCAGAAGTCCCGGAGCCCAAAATCAACGTCGCAGTCAACCCCCGGCCCAAAGCGATCCGCCGGTCGGAGGGAGCGCTGAAGGCTGAACGTTGAGTGCCCGAATTTGATTCGAGGACAAAGGTTGAACGTGCGGCCGGGCTAAGCCCAGCCTGACCATCGAGCGGTTAGGACTCGAGAAAGAGAGGTCCGAACGAGGCTCCCATCTTCACTTACAGGTGCGAAGCGAAGACAGGGTACATGGCAACATCCCACGCATGTTTAATCTCCCGAAGGAGCCGCGTGAGTGCCATGACGTTCTCTCTTAGAAAGGAGGTGATCCAGCCGCAGGTTCTCCTACGGCTACCTTGTTACGACTTCACCCCAATCATGAGCCATACCTTGGACGGCTGCTTCCCTTGCGGGTTGGCACACCGGCTTCTAGTGCAGCCCACTTTCGTGATGTGACGGGCGGTGTGTACAAGGCCCGGGAACGTATTCACCGCGGCGTGCTGATCCGCGATTACTAGCGATTCCAGCTTCATGGAGTCGAGTTGCAGACTCCAATCCGAACTGAGGCCGGCTTTTTCCGATTAGCTCCCCCTCGCGGGTTTGCGACGGTTTGTACCGGCCATTGTAGCACGTGTGTAGCCCTGGACATAAAGGCCATGAGGACTTGACGTCATCCCCACCTTCCTCCCCGTTATCCGAGGCGGTTTCGCTAGAGTGCCCGGCATAACCCGCTGGCAACTAACGATAAGGGTTGCGCTCGTTGCGGGACTTAACCCAACATCTCACGACACGAGCTGACGACAGCCATGCAGCACCTCCACAGCAGTTCTTGCGAAAAGGGATATTTCTACCCCGGTCCACTGTGCTTCGAGCCCAGGTAAGGTTCTTCGCGTTGCGTCGAATTGAACCACATGCTCCACCGCTTGTGCGGGCCCCCGTCAATTCCTTTGAGTTTCAGCCTTGCGACCGTACTCCCCAGGCGGGATGCTTAACGCGTTAGCTACGGCACAATCGGATTGGGTACCGATCACACCAAGCATCCATCGTTTAGGGCTAGGACTACCAGGGTATCTAATCCTGTTTGCTCCCCTAGCTTTCGCGCCTCAGCGTCAGAAGTGGTCCAGTGCGCCGCTTTCGCCACAGGTGTTCCTCCCGATATCTACGCATTTCACCGCTACACCGGGAATTCCACGCACCTCTCCCACCCTCAAGCACGGCAGTTTCGCCTGCAGGCTCTGGGTTAAGCCCAGAGGTTTCACAGGTGACTTACCGCACCGCCTACGCGCCCTTTACGCCCAATAATTCCGAACAACGCTTGCCCCCCTCGTATTACCGCGGCTGCTGGCACGAAGTTAGCCGGGGCTTCTTCCACCGGTACCGTCATTATCGTCCCGGTCGAAAGGAGTTTACGTCCCAAGGGACTTCATCCTCCACGCGGCGTTGCTGCGTCAGGGTTTCCCCCATTGCGCAAAATTCCCCACTGCTGCCTCCCGTAGGAGTCTGGACCGTGTTTCAGTTCCAGTGTGGCCGTGCGCCCTCTCAGGCCGGCTACCGATCAAAGCCTTGGTGGGCCATTACCCCGCCAACTAGCTAATCAGCCGCGACCCCCTCCTTAAGCGAATTGCTCCTTTGATCTCCAGTTCTTCCGATCCAGAGATGTTATGCGGTATTAGCCCCGGTTTCCCGAGGTTATCCCCCACTCAAGGGTAGGTTAGTCACGTGTTACTCACCCGGTCGCCACTTTACTCATGGATTGCTCCACTTTCTCGTTCGACTTGCATGTGTTAGGCACGCCGCCAGCGTTGATTCTGAGCCAGGATCAAACTCTCATTTGAAACCTGTTGTCTGCCGACGGGTAGTTGGCAGACTGCCACCATCTCCTCGAAAGAAATGGTGGTTCTATCTTGTGAGATCGCTCGGATTTCACCCGAGCCTTCCTCTCACGACTGGCACGTTCAACCTAGTTGTCAAAGAACCGAATCGCCTTCCGCCTGAGCGGCGCGCTTTCAGTCCAATGCGGAGACACACAAGTGCGACTCCGCCTGTCCTCGAAACCTGTACAAGCTATCTGCTTCCGGCGCTGACTGTCAATCCATTGCAGCAGTGGGATTTCCACTGCTTTTCCACATTGGAGACCAGTTCTCATTTGTCGGCCCTCAGTTCTCGGAGGACCTTCGGAGCGCGCAACGGACCGCTACCTCCGCACAAACACCAGTGCCCTTTCGGCACACGGCTGGTTCAGCACGAGCGCAGGCGGAAGTTGATAACTTGGAAAAAGACCCTTATTGGAGGTTCTTCGCGAAAAACGCTTAAACCCTTCGAGGAACTCTGTCCCCGAATGAATGCCCCGTGGCCGGAGCCGATTTGCAGGATTAACCTGTATTTGCTTAGATGCTGGACAAGCGACGAGAGTTTCGACAAATTCGTCCAGCTAGCCACACACACTGCTCTCGGTGAATTCTTTATACCAGATGCATCCCGTAGAGCGCAAGGGGGAGGGTTCACCGCCGCGTTTTTTTGCCGCGCCATGGTTTAGTCTTTTGATTCCCTTTGCGCTGCTCGCCGGTAAGGGCGGCGATTTCTCATCACCGGATCACGATCGGTAGCCGTTCGACCGACAGCACTCTAGAATCTCGGCCCAGATCGTGAGCCCGATCTGCGGTAGGCCGAAGGAAGCAAACTTGGGGCAGATGGGTTAGACTGCCACCGCCCTGCAGGTTCGCATTTCGGCCGCTTGCATCGCGTCCGAGGCAGCGCCGCAGGCTGGCAAGCGAAGCACCTCGAGGAGCACGCTATGGCTGAGAAGTCTGCGCAGGATCTGGCGCATCACGTCCGCTTCGATCCCCCGTTCCATTTTTTCGTTCTTCCGGTTTTTGTCGCCTCCTGGGTGGCGAGCGTGGTCGCATTGGTGCGACATCCGGGCTTTCACTCGGCCTGGGAGGTAGTTTTCGCCATGGCGGCGCTCCTGGCCGTGACCAAGATTCGGACCAATGCGCTCAAGGTCCAGGACCGGGTCATTCGGCTGGAGGAGAGATTGCGATTGACCGCGCTGCTCGGGGAACCGGACCGTCCGCGGATCGCCGCACTCACCGAGCAGCAACTGATCGGACTGCGCTTTGCCTCGGACGAAGAAGTTGCCGGCCTCGTCCAGCGGGCATTGCGCGAAAATCTTTCCTGCAGCGACATCAAGAAAGCGGTCCGCAGTTGGCGGCCTGACTACTGGCGGGTTTGAACCGTCTGAACCCCGGGGCTGTGCTACCTTGACTCGATGATCGTCGGGACCGGCATCGACATTGCGGAAGTGCCGCGCATCGCCGAGAGCATTCAGCGCTTCGGCGATCGCTTCTTGCGCCGGGTCTTTACCGCGGACGAAATCCTCTACTGCGACTCCAAAGCCAACCGGGCGGAGCGCTATGCGGCGCGCTTCGCGGCCAAGGAAGCCGCCATGAAAGCCCTGGGCACCGGTTGGAGCCACGGAGTACGCTGGCGCGACCTCGAAGTGAAGCGCCAGCCGGGAGGGCGGCCGACACTTGCCTTCCATGGTAAGGCAGCGGAATTCGCCGCCCGGTTGGGCGCAAAACACGTGGCGCTGTCGCTGTCCCACACCGCGGAGCAAGCCATCGCACAAGTGATTCTGGAGAACTGAAATCGCGGAAATGCGCGAGCCCGAAACCCGCCTCTGGTAGACTGTCGCATTCTTGCACCAAACGCCAAATGCCCGCCCTCAGTGAAACCCGCGCCGCGGTTCCAGCGGCCGCCCGAGACCAGGCTCGAAACCGCGTGCTGCTGGCGGGAATCGGGCTCTCGAGTTTCTCGGCGCTGCTGCTCGAACTGGCGCTGACCCGCTTATTCTCCGTCGTGCTTTTTTACCACTTCGCCTTCCTGGCCATCTCGATTGCGCTGCTCGGTCTGGGCGCGGGGGGAGTGTTCGCCTATCTGGGCAAGCGGCGGCTCCTGCGCTTTGAAACCCGCCAGCTCATGGCCGGGCTCTCGGCCGCCAATGCCCTGATTGTGCCCTGTGTGCTCGAAGTCGTGCTGCGCATTCCCGTTTCTCTCGAGCTGTCGCGGCAAAACTTTCTTCGTCTGACTGCGATGTACCTGGTCTCCGCCATTCCTTTCTTCGTCACCGGCCTGCAATTCTCGATCGTGTTCGCGCGCGAATCGGCTCACATCCCGCACCTCTACGGAGCGGATCTCACCGGGGGTGCGCTGGCGTGCCTGGGCATTGTCCCGCTGCTCAATTTCCTGGGAGGACCGAACACCATTTTGTTCGCCGGCGCAGTGGCTGCCGCGGCCGGCGCGGTGTGGGCAACGACCAGTGGCATGCGGAAGCTGACCTATCTGCTCGCCGCGGCTCTGCTGCTGGTCGTCGGGGCCAACCATGCGGGGCGCATGATCGACGTGATCTACGCCAAGGGCGTGTTGCGCGACTCTTCCTGGGTGGAGTTCGCGCGCTGGAATGCAATCTCGCGGGTGGAGGTCGACGACCAGGGCAACGCCAAGGCCATCGTCATCGACGCCGACGCTTCCACCTACATCATGAACGCCGATCCCCGGCAGTGGCAGGGTACAGCGTGGCAGAAGAATCTGATGGCTGCTCCTCCGGCACTGGCCAATGTGCTGCGGCCCCATGGAGCGTACGCCATCATCGGTCCGGGCGGCGGTGTGGACATCCTGCGCGCCGTGGCCAATGGCAGCCCCGATGTCACCGGGATCGAAATCAATCCCATCATCGCGAACACCATCATGCGCGGCCGCTACGCCGATTACGCCGATCACCTGTATGAACGTCCCGACGTGCATATTTACGTCACCGACGGACGCTCCTTCGTCCGCAATGCCGGCCGGCAATATGACGTGGTGCAGATGACGCTGGTCGATACCTGGGCCTCGACCGCGGCCGGCGCCTTCGCCTTGAGCGAAAACAGCCTCTACACGGTCGAAGCGTTTCAGGAATATTTCGAACACCTCAAGCCGGAGGGGATGATCGCCATCACCCGCTGGGAATTCCAGCAGCCACGCGAGGCCTTGCGCGTGGTTTCAGTGGCCATCGAAGCGCTTCACCGTCTGGGCGTCGAGAATCCCGCCCGGAATTTCATCGTGGTTTCAGAAGGCGATCTCGATGAAGACGGGATCCCGGTGGTCGTGCTAGCAAAGAAAAGCGCCTTTACTCCGGAGGAGGAAGCGGCTGTCCGCGAGCATCTCGAGAACCGGGACCTGGCCGCGCTTTATCTGCCCTCCGAGCCCGGCGATAACGCATTCTCCCACTTGATTGCGAGCAACGATCCCTACGCCTTCGCCCGCCAATATGCCTACAACGTCGCCCCGGTGAACGACAACGCCCCTTTCTTTTTCTTCACCGTGAAACTGAGCCAGCTTTTTCATCAGGCCGGGTTGCAGCAGGGAATTGACTGGAAGGTCAATCTAGGGGTTGCCGTGCTCGGCATGGTGCTGCTCATTTCTCTGCTGGCGGTCGTGGCGTTTCTCATCGTCCCGCTGGCCGTGCGTGGCGGCGGCGGCCGACAACATGCGATGCGTTTGCTGTATTTCATTGCCGTCGGTCTGGGCTACATTCTGGTGGAAATTGCTTTCATCCAGCGCTTCGTCCTTTTTCTCGGTCATCCCACCTACGCCTTGACGGTAGTCGTATTCCTGCTCCTTTTGGCCAGCGGCGGAGGAAGTCTGGCTTCCCGGCAATGGCTCGGCCAGTCCAGAAGCGCCTGGTTGGCGTTGCTCGGGATCGTGGCGGTCTTGCTGCTTTACGTGGGGATTCTCCCGGGACTGTTGAATGAGCTGGTGGGCTTGCCCTTCGTCCTGAAACTTCTGGTCAGCGCGGTCCTGCTCGCACCTCTCGGGTTCGCCATGGGAATGCCGTTTCCCACCGGCCTGAAGGCCTTAGCCAGTTTCCCGGCCCCGGATTTCTCCCGCGCCGAGACCAATCAAGCCGGTGAGAACGCGGTCGAATGGGCCTGGGCCATGAACGCCGCTTCGAGCGTTCTGGGCTCAGTTCTGGCCATGGTCATCGCGATTCAATACGGTCTTAACGTCACCCTGGCGTGCGGCGCTCTGGCCTATTTCATGGCCCTTCTCCTGACCGGGACGCTGCGCCGCCGAGGCGCCTAAGGTGAAGCCCTGCTAGCGGTCTGGTATGATTTCGTCAGCTTCACGGGTCATCGCGCTCAGAATCCACCATGGAGAGCCTTTCGTGACGGCGCTGCTCGGGGGAGAACGTGCCTAGCCAGAAGCAGTTGAAGTGGTCCCAGCTCAAGGTCGGGCTCACGGTGCTGTTTGCCAGCATCACTTTGGCCGTTCTCGTCTTCCTCATGAGCAATACCGGCGGCCTTTTCACCCCCAAAATCCTTCTGCGATCGTACTTTGATAACGCCAGCGGGTTGCGCCATGGCGCCCCGGTGCGGTTGAACGGGGTGGATATCGGTAATGTCGATGATATTCGCGTTGTATCGGACCCGAAGCGGAAGCTGACTCCGGTCGAAGTAACCATGAAGATCAGCACCAAGTACCACGAAACCCTGCGCAAAGACTCTAACGCCGAACTCTCGACCGCCGGCGTGTTGGGCGAAACCTATATCGATATCGACAGTGCCCAGGCTCACGGGGCCGAGGTCCAGGACGGAGACGAGCTACCTTCCCACGCCGTGGCCGATTTCGAGGACGTGGTCCGAGCCAGCCAGGGAACGCTGCAAAACCTGGATGCTCTGGAAAAGCGGATCGACCGCATTCTCGCCTTTGTGGAAAGCGGCAACGGCTCTGTAGGCAAACTGATCTATGACCCTGCGCTCTACAACCGACTGGATGCCACCGTGAACCAGCTGCAGGGACTGATCGGTGAGGTCACCCAAGGCAATGGCACGTTGGGGAAACTGATCTCCGACGATGCTCTCTACAATAAGACGAATGGCACGATCGACAAGCTGAATGTCCTAATCGACGACCTGAACGCGGGCAAAGGAACGGCCGGAAAACTTCTGAAAGACGAGACCATTTACAACAACGCCAACCAGACCATTGCAAACGTCAAGCAGCTTACCGACGACATCCAGGCGGGTAAGGGTGCGATCGGCAAACTCGCCAAGGATCAGGAGTTTGCCAACAAGTTGCAGAACACGATAGACAAGCTCTCCGCCATCACCGACCGACTGGCTGCCGGGGAGGGCACGGCGGGCAAATTGTTGCAGGATCCCGCTCTCTACAACAACTCAAATCAGATGCTGGTCGAGGCCCGCGAACTGGTAAAAGCCATTCGGGAAGATCCCAAGAAGTATCTGACCCTTCGCGTCAAGGTCTTCTAGGTCGGCTGGTCGTTTCAACCCCTGGGGCTCGGCTTATGGCTTTGTTTTGAACGGTCCAGCGCTAAAGCCCTGCAATCGTCTGCAACGCCTTAGGACCGTGGTCCGGTCCCCGGAGAGATGCCAGGGGAACTGGTCAGGACCACACCAAAGTTCTGATCGCACCTGGTGCCGGGATCAGCACTCTGCTATACTCAGTGAGTCGTCGTTGTTACGGTTCGCTCGTCACGCGGTGATCCGCTGTTTGGATCAGATCAGTTGTGGGCTTAGATCCGTCGTTGGATCCGATCAACCTTCCGCTTTTCCTGCCTGCCGTTTAGTTCAACACCCAAAATTAATGTGAGCGGCATGGGAACCCATGACGAGAGTCTGAGTGTCTGACGACACGCCCCTCCAGAAAGAATTCAAGCTCGAATGACAACTTTTGCAGCCCTACCGCTTTCTCCTGCTTTACAGCAGAAGCTGGCGGCAGCTCAATTTACCACTCCCACCCCCATTCAGGCGCAAGCCATCCCGCATGCCCTAGCCGGCAAGGACGTCATGGCCACGGCGCAGACCGGAACCGGCAAAACCCTGGCCTTCCTGGTGCCCATCATCGAACGGTTGCAGCAAGAACCGGTGCGCCAGATACACGCTTTGGTGCTGCTGCCCACTCGCGAACTGGCCATGCAAGTCAACGCCGAGTACGAGAACCTTCGCAGCCGGAACCTGTCGAAGTCGGCGCTCGTGATTGGCGGCCTTTCGGAAAAAGCGCAGATTGCAGCCTTGCGCTCCGGGGCGAGTCTGGTCATCGCCACCCCGGGACGGCTGCAGGACTTCATCACTCGCAAGCTGGTCGATCTGCGGCAGCTGAAGATCCTGGTTCTCGATGAGGCTGACCGCATGATGGATATGGGTTTTCTGCCCGCCATCCGTCGCATTGTCGAGGTGCTGCCACAACGCAGGCAGACGCTCTGTTTCTCGGCCACCATGGAGCAATCGGTCGCCGGGCTGGTGCATGACTCCATGCGCGACCCGGTTCGGGTCGCTGCCGGCTCAGTCCTCAAACCGGTGGAAAGCGTGCAGCTTCAGGCCTTCGAAGTGCGCCCCACCGAAAAAATGGATGTCCTGCGTCAGTTGCTGTATTCCGAGAAGGGGCAAACCCTGGTGTTCGCGCGCACCAAGCGCAGTACCGAGCGGCTGGCCAAGGAATTGATGCGCGATGGTTTCTCCGCGGCCATGATTCACGGCGATCGGTCGCAGTCGCAACGCAACGGAGCGCTGGCTGGATTTCAGCAAGGCCGCTTCAAGATTCTGGTCGCCACCGACGTAGCCTCCCGCGGATTGCATGTGGATGACGTCGCGCACGTAATCAATTACGATCTGCCGAACCTGGCGGAAGATT
Organism: uncultured Acidobacteriaceae bacterium; assembly: GCA_963770245.1. GTDB lineage: Bacteria > Acidobacteriota > Terriglobia > Terriglobales > Acidobacteriaceae > PALSA-270. The sequence goes on from CAVYOX010000008.1 coordinate 11,609, forward strand.
TCATCCATCGCGTCGGACGCACCGGGCGCATGGGTTGCCCGGGCCTGGCTTCGACGCTAGTCGCGGGAGCCGAGGTTCTTGGACTGAGGCAGATTGAGCGCTCGCTGCAGTTGCGCATCGAACGCAAGCGGGTGGATTGGTCGGTCACCGAACTGCCCAAACGGATTGTGCAGAACACATTGGCATCGCGAACCTTGACGGCTCTGCCGGGCGAGGTTTTTGCCTAGCGGCGGGTGGCGACATCCACCGACCCGCTCGCGGCAGGATGCCGCCCCTATCCTTGGCCTGGGCTGCCGCCCGTTCACCCACTCTTGATGATGAATACGGTCTTGTCATCGATCACGTCCGGCTGGTCGATTTGGCGCAGGTGCTCATCCTGCTTGAGGGCATAGTCCAAGACAGCATTGCAGATCTCTTTCGCCGACTGATCCTTGTGTTGCCCGATGATGCGCTCGATCTGCCCCCGGTCCTGTTCGTCGCTGCCGTCGTAAACGCCGTCGGTGTACAAGAACAGGATGTCGCCCTGGCCCATGAGCGTAATTTCTGCGACGTCCGAGGAGTCGATCTGTCTCTTCCTCAGCTTCATGGAGAAGTATTTGTTGCGGTCAGGATGGTCCTCGGGAATCTCCAGGCCGAGCGCCAGAAATTGCACCATGCGCTCCTTGCAAACCTCCATGAACTTTCCGTATTTCGCGGAGAACACCAGGGGCGGCGGATGGCCGAAGTTCACGAAGCGGAAATGTCCACCTGGCCGTATCTCGCCATAGAGCAGTGTGGCAATCTCCCGCGAGCTGCCGTCTTTCCAGCCCAAGGCGTTGCGGGCCGTGACCGACTGCGCCAGGCGTAGGTTGAGCTTCTCGAACAGATCGGTGGTCGGTCTCCCGTAGCGATCGAGTTCGGAGAGCATGAAGGCATGAAAGGTATCATGCACGGTCGATGCAATCTTCGCCCCGATGATTCCGTGCCCTTGCGCATCGACCAGCAACACGCCCGCGGTGGTGTAGAGTTCCTGCAGGTTTTCCGCAACTCTGAGCTGTTCCGAGCTTTTCGCTTTGCGGTAGGCCGCAGCGTCTGCCGGACTATATTCGGCTTTGGACTGCAGCCATTGCACGTGCTCGTCCACCGCATTGCGCGGGATCGCACCCTTCGGAAGAGGCTCCAGATATTGCTTGGACAGTTTGTCGGCTAGCGCGATGCGCGCATCGATATTGTAGCGCTGCTGAAAATTCAGGTACTCGAACAGATCGCCGCCCACGCTGCCTGCAGGAATGGAGTTGCCGTACATGTCGATTCCCGGCAGCCGCGGAATCGCGCCCTCGACGGGCTTCAATCGTTTGCGCAGATAATCATCGATCGTGGGTTCTGACGGCGTCGTCGTCATAGCGAGCAATGGCTGCAATTGGTGTTCACGCGATCTTCACGCGCTCTGGGGGGAGGTGGCATCCGCCTGTTCGTGCGCGTGGTAGCTGGAGCGCACCATGGGGCCGGATTCCACGTGGCGGAACCCGAAGCGCAAGGCTTCCTCTTTCAGATATTGAAATTCATCCGGCGTGTAGAAGCGGGCGATCGGTAGATGATCCCGTGAGGGCCGCAAGTACTGGCCCACCGTGAGGATATCCACGCCGCGCGAGCCCAAATCGCGGCAAACCTCCAGCAGTTCCGACATGGTTTCCCCGAGGCCGACCATGACCCCGCTCTTGGTGACCGTGCCGGGAGAGAATTTCTTGGCCTTCTCGAGCAGCCCGAGGGTGCGTTCGTAACGCGCTCCGGAGCGCGCCACTCGGTAAAGCCGAGGCACGGTTTCCGTATTGTGATTGAGGATATCGGGGCGGGCCGCGAGCACGATCGAGAGCGCTTGCTCGAGGCCTTGGAAATCGGGAATCAGAACCTCCACCCGGCACCCTGGCAACAATTGTCGGATCTGACGGATGGTTTCCGCGAAAATCCGCGCTCCCCCGAGATTGTCGTCGTCCCGATTGACGCTGGTCACGACCGCGTGTTTCAAGCCCAGCGTGGCCACCGCCTCGGCCACGCGACGGGGCTCGTCCCAATCGAGAGGCCCGGGTTTCCCCTTCGGCACGGCACAGAAACCGCAGCGTCGGGTGCAGAGCTCGCCGAGCAACATGAACGTTGCGGTGCGGTGGTTCCAACATTCACCGATATTGGGGCACTGCGCCGATTCGCAAACGGTGTGCAGGTTGAGGCCTCGCGCCAGCTTTTTTAGATGGTGGAACTGCTCGCCGACCGGTGCCTTGGCCCGCAGCCAGGAAGGTTTCGGCTGCCGCATCGGAGAAGCCAGGTCGATCTGCACAAATTGAGGGGTTGCAGCCATCTACACATCTGATTTTACAGGAGCCTGGTCAATTCTCGAAACCGGCGGCCAGGCCCGGCGGGCTGAACCCTCGACCTCGCGCCCCAGAGAACGATCGCCGCTCGCTCCCCGGGCTCCCCGCTTCCCCGCTTCCAGACCCGCAGATCGAAGACCGCAACAGACTGTCCGGTCGCACCTGCCTCCCTGGTGGCCGGTCGGCAAAACCTCACAGCAGCGAATGAGCCGTTAGTTTTCCAGATAGGCGTCGATCCATTCCTTGATGCGCTGACGGCGGTCGTCCTTGGGATCAAAGCGGATGCCAAAGCTCTTGTCAGACGGTTTGCGCCAGCTCACTGTGCTGTGAACCCAAATCCGGGGCAAAGTCAACAAGGCAAAGGAGATTTCGACGGCCTGGCCCAGGCTGACGAGCTCACCGCTTTGCAGGGACATTCCTCCCGAGCTGATCTCCTGGCTGGTGGCCGAAAAGCGGCGGCTGTCGGAGGTGACAACTGAAACCTCGGTGATGACCGGGATGCGCACGTAGCGACGGAACTCGTGAAATACGAGCATTTGGGTGGCCCGCACCAGTTTCAGGGCCGCCGGCCGCTCGAGCGGCTCATTGAAAACGGCATTGATGCCGTACTTGGAGTACCGCATTGCCTCTTGCACGCTACCTCCCAGCCCATAGAGCACCATCCGGCTGTTGGAGGGCGAGGTGCGCACCGATTCCATGACGGTCTCGACGCCCGGTACCAGGCTGAGCACGCAAGCCGCAAATTTCTCGTGTTTCAGACGTTCCGGCGCATCTGCGCTCATCACGACCGCCTCGATGCCGAACTGCCTGAAACACTCGGATAACAGGATTCTGCCCGATTCCTTGATATCGACCAGAGCCACCCGGGCGGAAGCCTTTCTTGAGAGAAGCATTGACGAAGCAACAGTCTCAAACGATTTGTCCATAGCCGTGGGCATTTGTGTCCTGAGCCTCCATTATTCTGGCCTGCCTCGGACCGGTTCGCATAGGATCGGAAGGACAGTTACAAAAGACAAAAGTGCCATTCTGGGCAATGGCCCCACGCGCGCTTGTCATTGTCCTGAATGGAGTTGCGGGAGAAGTGACCTGCCGAGTGACCCCAGGTTTTCCTAGGAGAATCTAACGAATGCCGCCACCCGGCAGGGGTGCCAGGGTAACCGCTCGGAGGGGTTACTCGCTCCAGCGCCGGAACAGCAGAGCCCCGTTTGTGCCCCCGAAGCCAAAAGAGTTCGACATGGCATATTCCAGTTCGGCCTTTCGGGCATGGTTCGGGACATAGTCCAGGTCGCAATCCGCGTCGGGGTTCTCCAGGTTCACCGTGGGCGGAAGGATCTGGTCGCGCAGAGCAAGTACGGTGATGCCTGCTTCCAGCCCGCCTGCCCCGCCCAGCAAGTGCCCCGTCATGGACTTGGTTGAGCTCACCGCCAGCTTAAAGGCGTGCTCGCCGAAGGCGCGCTTGATGGCTACGGTTTCCAGCCGGTCGCCAATGTCGGTCGAGGTTCCGTGGGCGTTGATGTAACCCACTTGGCTGGGGGGCACCTTGGCGTCTTCGAGCGTATTCAGCATCACGCGGTAGGCGCCGTCGCCATTTTCCGCGGGCTGCGTAATGTGGTATGCATCGCCGCTCATGCCGTAGCCCACAATCTCCGCCAAAATCTTGGCTCCCCGGCGCCGCGCGAATTCCAATTCCTCTAGAACCAGAATGCCGGCGCCTTCCCCAATCACGAATCCATCGCGCCCCGAATCCCAGGGCCGACTGGCCTTCTCGGGCTCATCGTTGCGCGTCGAAAGCGCCCGCATGGCGGCGAAACCACCGACCCCCATGGGAGTGATGGCCGCCTCGGTCCCGCCCGCAATCATGACGTCGGCCGCGCAGCGGGAGATGATCTTGAACGCGTCTCCCACCGCATGGGCGCTCGAGGTGCAGGCAGTGCAGGTGGCCTCGTTCGGTCCCTTGGCGTTGTAGCGGATGCTGACGTGTCCGGCCGCCAGATTGACGATGGCCGCAGGAATGAAAAAAGGAGAAATCCGGCGTGGCCCCCCATGCAACAGGTTTAAATGCTCGCGCTCGATGACGTCGAAGCCGCCGATGCCGGACCCGATATGCACTCCCACGCGAGGTGCCAGGTCCGAGGGCACCTCAAGCCCGCAGGCTTTCATCGCCTCCTCCGCCGCCGCCAGGGCGAGGTGGATGAAGCGTCCCATTTTTTTCAGCTCTTTTTTCTCGATGAACAGCAAGGGATCGAAGTTCTTGACTTCCGCCGCGATCTTGCAGGCAAACTGAGAGGGGTCAAATTGCGCGATCCGGGCCACGCCGCTCTTGCCCGCGAGCAGGTTCTGCCAGACCGCTTCCGTGGTGTTTCCCACGCCGCAGATCAGGCCAATGCCTGTAACTACGACTCTGCGTCCCAACTACTTCCCGCCTTTCGCGTGCTTCCCAATGTAGTCGACCGCATCCTGCACGGTGCGAATCTTCTCCGCGTCCTCATCGGGAATTTCAATCTCGAAGGCCTCTTCAAAAGCCATGACCAGTTCGACGGTGTCGAGGGAGTCAGCGCCCAAATCGTCCACGAACGAGGCAGTGGGCGTCACTTCGGCCTCGTCTACTCCCAGTTGCTCCACAATAATCTGCTTCACTTTTTCGTCAACGGCTGCCATGTTCCTCCTCGTACCTGCTGGTCTGGGGCGGGCTCTGCGCCCACCCGAGCTAGAATGGAGACAGCTGTCCGCGGCTGTCCTGCCGGACTACCCGGCGCTTGCTGGTTATTTGCTGACCTTGGCGTGCTTCTCGATGTAACTGATGGCATCTTGCACAGTCAGGATCTTTTCCGCATCCGCGTCGGAAATCTCCAAATCATAGGCTTCTTCAAGCGCCATCACCAGTTCGACCTGGTCCAAGGAATCCGCGCCTAAATCGTCCACGAACGAGGCACTGGGGGTGACTTCCGCCTCATCCACACCCAATTGTTCGGAGATGAGCTGCTTTACTTTTTCAACGACTTCTTTCTTTCCGTCGCTAGCCATAAAAACCCCCGTCCCTCCGGAAGCCTGAAAAGGAGAAGGAGTAGTGTACTGGGGGGCACGAATGGGTGTAAAGGAACAGTTCCGCACGGTGGAAGTTGGTTACTGCAGATCCACGATCGCCCCACCGAATCCTAACGGCAGCCCGCCGCCGCGGTCAACCTTTTCGCGGTCGAACCGAGCGGGGAAGCGGAGACCCTCGGGCGTTTCGACTTGCAAGCGGAAGGCACAACCCGGAAACTGGCTGCTATGCGAGCCGTCATCCAGCGTGTGAGCCGCGCCCAAGTCTTCGCGAATGGAGAAGTCATCGGCAAGATCGGACGCGGGATCCTGGTCTTGCTCGCCGTGGGGGGCACCGATTCCAGCACCGACGCCGACTACCTCGCGGAGAAAATCTCGGGCGTGCGCATTTTCGAAGATGCGAATGGAAAAATGAGTCTGGCTCCCGCCGAGGTTCGGGCCGAAGTCTTGGTGGTGTCCGAGTTCACCCTGTACGGCGACCTGCGCCGCGGCAAACGGCCGTCGTTTGACGCCGCGGCGCCGCCGGCCAAAGCCCGGGAGCTCTACGAATACTTCGTCGAACGCATCCGCGCCGCCGGCCTTCCTTGCCAAACTGGTCGTTTCCAGGAGGCGATGACAGTCGAGTTGGCGAATGATGGCCCGGTGACCATCCTGCTGGACTCCCGGAAAATCTTCTAGGCAGAACGACCTCCCGCGGTTCTGCTCTCTTTTTGCGCTCGCCCTATTCCAAATCCCGCCAGTTCGCTCCCACCCCGATCTCGACCAGCAGAGGCACGGTCAAAGGATGGACGTTCTCCATTTGTTCCCGCACCAGCCGCTTCACGCTATCGACCTCCGCCTCCGGAATTTCAAACACCAACTCATCGTGCACCTGGAGCGTCATGATCGATCCCCGCCCGCGTTCGCGCAACACGGCATCGATACGAATCATCGCGATCTTGATCAAATCTGCGGCGGTGCCTTGCAAAGGCGTATTCACCGCGGTGCGCTCGGCGAAGCCCCGGAGGTTGGCGTTCCGACTGTTGATGTCAGGAATGGGGCGCACCCGGCCGAACATCGTCCTTACCTTCTGTTCGCGGCGGGCATCTTCGAGCGTTTTATCGATAAAGGCTCGCACCCCTTTGTACCTCTCGAAATACGCGTTGATGAAGTGCCGGGCTTCACTGGGGTCGATGCCGAGCTGTTGCGATAAGCCGAAGGCGGACAGGCCGTACACGATACCAAAGTTCACCACCTTGGCCTGCCGGCGGTGCTCGGAGGTGACCAGCAGTGGCGGCACGCCGAACACCTGCGAGGCGGTCAAGGTGTGAATGTCATCGCCGCGTCGGTAGGCTTCGACGAGCAATGGATCCTGGGAAAAGTGGGCCAACAGTCTCAGCTCGATTTGCGAATAATCGGCAGCCAGCAGCACATGACCGGGCTCGACCGTGAATGCCGCACGAATTTCGCGGCCGAGTTCGGTGCGGATGGGGATGTTTTGCAGGTTGGGGTTCGCGGAGGACAATCTTCCGGTGGCCGTGCCGGTCTGCCCAAAGGTGGTGTGCAGGCGGCCGGTGGCGGAATTCAGCAGCAAGGGCAGGGCGTCCACATAGGTGGATTTGAGCTTCGAGAGTTGGCGGTATTCAAGCACCAGCCTGGGCACCTCGTGGGTGGCGGCGAGTCCTTCGAGGACATCCACTGCGGTCGAGATGGTTTTTCCTTTCCCATATTTCACCGGCTTGGGGAGATTCAGTTTGTTGAACAGCACATCGCCCAGCTGCTTGGGGGAGTTGATGTTGAACTCCACTCCGGCGCGTTCGTAGATTTCCTTGGCTTTCGCTTCAACCTCCCGCTCGAGACGCGACGACATTTCCGCTAACGCCAAACGATCGATTTTGACTCCGGCCTGTTCCATACGGGCGAGCACGGGGACCAGAGGCAAATCGATCTCCGCATACAAGTTCTCGAGGCCGGCCTCTTCCACTGCCGCTCGCAGCACAGCCGCCAGGCGGCCGGTGATGTCGGCGGATTCGGGAAGGCTTCCGCTGAGCTTGAGATTGAACCGGCGCAGAGCCACGTCGCCGAGCCGATGCGACGAGTAGGTGGGATCGAGCAGGTAGGAATAAAGCATGGAATCGTGCTGCACATGGCGCAGTTCGATCCCCTGCGGATCGAGCACGTGAATCGCCGCTTTGTAGTCGTGCACGCTTTTGGGGATGGCGGCGTCGGCCAGCGCGGCGCGAAGGCGCGCTCGGGCGGCGTCGGCGTCCCCGGAAATGGTCAGGGCGATGCCGGGGACGGCGGAGATCGCAAGATTCGGGGGCCGTACCTCTCGGGAAAGCCCGGCGGCGAGGGGCAGCAAGGTCTCCTGGGGCGCGTCTTCTTCCTGTTCCTCTTCCTGGTCTGGCGTCGGCATCTCGGCTTCGGTGGCGATGGCCAGCGCGCCGGTTGGAGGAACCGAGTTGAGCACAGCTTCGACATCCGCCACCGATTTTGCCGCGCCGTACTGAACGTCGGTCACCGCTACGACGGGTAGGAGTTCCTTGAGCAGCGATGTGAACTCCAGTTCGGTGAACAGTTCGCGGAGAGCCTCGAGATCGGGGGCGCCGGCCGTCATCGCCTCGATGTTCAGCTCGATCGGGACACGGCAGTCGATGGTGACGAGCTGCTTGCTGATCGTCACGGCTTCGCGATTGTTCTCGAGCGATTCGCGGTAGGTCTTTTTTTCGATCTCGGCAGCGTGCTCGAGCACCTGCTCCACCGTGCCGAAGCGCCTGACCAATTCGACCGAACCCTTATCGCCGATGCCGGGCGCCCCGGGGATGTTATCGATCGAGTCTCCCCGCAGGGCCATGACATCGACCACCCGCTCCGGTCGGACGCCCAAAATCTCCTCTACTTTCGCCGCGTCGCAGATCAGATTTTCCTTCGGAGGATTGAGCACCAGGACCCGGTCGTTCACCAACTGCAGCATGTCCTTATCACTGGACACGACAAACACGGAATAGGACCGTTCGGCAGCCTGCCGCGCCAGGGTACCGATCACGTCATCGGCTTCATAGCCCGCGAGTTCAAGGATGGGGATGCGGTAAGCTTCGAGCGCGCGGCGAATGTGGGGCAACTGTTGCGCCAGGTCGGCGGGCATCGCGCTGCGATTGGCCTTGTACCCTTGGTAGGCAATCTCCTGAAAAGTCTGCGTCTTCGAGTCGAAACGGCGGACGCTGGCGATGGCTTTCGCCTGCTCATCGCGAAAGGTGGGCCCGGACAGGTCGAACACCGCCGCCAAGTACTTGGGAGAAAAATCGTCGCGCAATTTGCGCAGCATGTTCACGAAGACATAGATTGCCGCCGTGGGGAGCCCGGTCTTGGTGGACATGCCCCGCTGCCGCGCCATGGCGTGATACGCGCGGAAGATGAACGACATCGCGTCGACCAGAAAGATCGAGTCCCGGCCGCGAGGGACCGAGAGGGGCGCAGACCTGGGCGAGACTGCGTCTTCTGCCAGTGCGGCTTTTTTCTTGGCGGGCAACGGGTAAGTTTAACAGCCATTGGCAGCCCGCAGTCTCAAGACACCGGTTTCGGGCTGCCGCTTTTGGGAGGGGGGTGGGATCGCACCTACCTACTCAAGGAACATACAGTCTCCATAGGAATAGAACCGGTAGGCGTGCTCGACGGCGTAGCGGTAGGCCTCGAGCACATGCTCTTTTCCCCCGAACGCGCACACCAGCATGAGGAGCGTGGATTGTGGAAGATGGAAATTGGTCAGCAACGCCCCGACCACGCGGAACTGGTATCCCGGGTAGATGAAAATATCCGCCTCGAGCGTCCCGGGCTGGACTCTGCCGTTTGCCGAGTGCGCCGCGAAGTACTCGAGCGTCCGCGCGCTGGTGGTGCCGACGGCAACCACCCGCCGCCCCGCATCGAGAGTGCGATTGATGGCCTCCGCGGCAGGGGAAGAAATCTGGCAGATTTCACGGTGCAGCTTGTGATCTTCGACGCGCTCGACGCGCACCGGCTGGAAGGTTCCAAGCCCGACGTGCAAAGTGATCTGGGCGGTTTCAATGCCTCGGGCTTCGATGCGCGAGAGAATTTCCCGACTGAAGTGCAGGCCGGCGGTGGGGGCGGCTACCGAACCGCGCTCGCGCGCATAGACCGTCTGATAGCGCTCGCGATCTGCCAGAAGATCCAGCCGGCTGATATAGGGCGGCAGCGGCACATGGCCGAGGCGGTCGAGCCGGGCAAAAAAGTCCGCCACGGGTCGAAATCGAATCCGGCGCTCTCCGAAGCTGCCGCGAGCCACCACCTCGGCCTCGAGTTCGCCTTCGTCGCCAAACAGCAGTCGCTCGCCAATGCCGATCTTGCGTCCGGGGCGGACCAGGCACTCCCATTCGTCTGGCTCCTCGGCGACTCGTTCGGTCAGCAGGACCTCTACTTGGCCGCGCGCGAATTCTCGCGCGGCGGGGTTGTGCGGGCCTGCCGGCCCGAGTTTTTCTCCGCCCCTGCGCCCATAGAGGCGCGCCGGAAAGACTCGCGAATCGTTTAGAACCAGCAGGTCGCCAGGACGTAATAGTTCGGGAAACTCGCGGAACCCGCGGTCCGAGAGCTCTCCCGTAGCCCGGCTCACCCCCAGCAGACGAGAGGCTGCTCGGTCGGCAAGAGGCTCTTGCGCGATCAGGCTGGGCGGCAGGAAATAGTTGAAATCGGAAACCAGCACGCAGGGGAATTATAAGGATCTTCTCCACAGGCGGGGACGAGACAGTCCCATGAACTTGCGTGAATTTGTGTAAACATGATTGTTTCCGCCCAAGGATGTGAGGTACGATACGCGAAAGGCGCGTTGGCCCTCGGCCGCCTCTATCATGCGTTGCGAAGCCCGATACCGGCGCGAAATCGTCTCCCTCGGCAGGATGCTGCACGAGCGCGGATATGTAGCCGCCATGGACGGCAATCTTTCTGTGCGCCTGGGCAAAGGGCGGGTTCTATCCACCCCGACTGCCATGAGCAAGGGCATGATGCGGCCATCGGACATGGTGATCGTGGACTCGGATGGCCATCGCGTGGCAGGGCGCCGGGATGTATCGAGCGAAATCGCCATGCATTTGTTGATTTACCGGCTGCGGCCCGACGTGCAAGCGGTGGTGCACGCCCATCCGCCCACGGCCACCGGCTTTGCCGCCGCGGGGATGGCCCTCAACAAGCCGTTGGTCTGCGAGGTGGTCATCGGATTGGGCTCGATTCCGCTGGCCAAGTACGGAACGCCGGGGACGCCCGAACTGAGCAAGTCGCTCGAGCCGCTGATTCCTGAATACGATGCCATCCTGATGTCGAACCACGGGGTGGTGGCTTACGGGGCCGATCTGCAGCAAGCCTACATGAAGATGGAAACGGTGGAACACTTTGCCCAGATCGCCCTGGTGACCCACCTCCTCGGGCGCCAGCAGCCGCTGAACAGCCAGGAACTCGAGAAGCTGATGATCGCTCGCAGCAAGTATCAGGGAACAAAATCCGCCGCTCTCATGCCGTTGGTCCCTTGCGGAGACCGTCCGCTGTCCTGAGCGGGCCTTACTCCCCGCCGATTCTGAAGCGCAGGCCCAGTCGGAAATTCACCGGCAGAGCTGGATATCCGACCACCTCGTTGTACGCCTTATCCAAAGCATTCTCGACATTCGCGTAGGCCGTCACCCGGGAATTCACGGCGTACCAGCCGCCCAGGTCGACGCGCACATAGCCCGCCGCATGATCGATTCCGAAACCCAGGAAATCCGAGTCAAAGCGCCGGCCCACGAAACTTCCGCCGAGATTTCCTCCCCAGCGCTTTCCCAGATAACTGAGCAGGAGGCTGCCCGAATGTTTGGGACGCCGCAAGAATGGATTCCCGGCATCGTAGACGGTGTCGCAGAAATTCGCCGGGGTGCACAGAGGAGCTTCGAGAATTTGAGTTGAGGTATAGGTGTAGGACGTGTTCAAAGACAAGGTCGAGGTGATCTTGGCTTGCAGCTCGAGTTCCGCGCCATGGGCGATAGAACGGTTCACATTGAAGTACTGGCCGGCAAAGGTCACCGGGTCGGCGGTTGCGAACTCAATCTGGTCGCGAAAGAGATTGTTGAAATAGCTTGCGGTCAGCGCATACCGGCCGCCCCGGAAGCCCTGCTGAAAGCCGGCCTCGAAGGCCCGGTTGCGCTCCGGCCTCAACCCGGGATTCGCGACAAAAAAGGGCGGGCCGGCAAAGGTCTGGTCGAGCCCGGGCTCCTTGAATCCGGTGGCGTAGGAAAAGTGCAAACGAGTTCCGGAGAATGTCTCGCCGCCGCGGAATGCCAGCAAGGTCAACGCCACCCGAGGCAGGGCGGCATTGCCGAATTCGCTGTTGTGCACGAAGCGCGCGCCGGCAATCACCGAGAGGCGGCCCAGAATAACCTGCTGCTGACCGTACACGTCGTCGTTCAGGCGCTGGCCGTGTGTCTGCGGCGGAAAATCGAGGTCGCCGAGAAAACCGTTTTCATCCTCGGTGCGGAACCCGAAAGTGGTGTGGGTCCAGCTGCGCTCCAAATCGTCGCCCTGGTATTCAAAACCCGCGCGATTGATGTCATCGACCTGGTGCGACGGAAAGTCGACCTGATTTCCAAAGGCATCCACTCGAGCTGGGTCGCCGTCGAGGTTCACATCGGTGTAGCGATAGTTGTAGTCGAATCCGGTGAAGCGGTGCTGCCAGCCGGAAGGACCGACCACGGTGAGTTCGACGCTGCCAATCAGGTTGTTCAGTTGCGACCACTCCCCTGGGTCCGGGGGTTCAAGCGGCGCTCCGTTGAAGTCCCATTCACCGGGCACGCCAGTATGGCTGTTGGAATGGCGGAATCGCACGCGCAGAGAAACTGGATCGCGGAGCGCAACCCCAACATTAGCGCCCTCGAGAGAATCGGAATAGGCGTCATTGATTCCCTCGCCGCCGGTGTTGAACTGATCGCCGAACACGTCGTAGTCGAAGCGGCCGCGGGCCCCGGCGAGCGCAGCATAGCCGTGCCCGGTTCCCAGGTTGCCGCCGTCGGCACCGAAACGCAATTCAGGAATCGGCGTGCTGCCGGTGCGAGTCCAGACCTGCACCACGCTGGTCATCGCGTCGGAACCGTACAACGTGCTCTGCGCGCCGCGCATGAATTCCAAGTGGTCGGCCTCGGTCAGGGGGAGGGTTCCAAAATCAAAACCGCCTCCCGGCGTGTTGATGGTGACGCCATCGACGATCACTTTGTTGTAGGTGGAATCGCCACCGCGCACAAAAAGCGATGCCAGTCCGCCGCGCTGGCCGGTGGTGTCGACGATCGCGCCGGGGAGAAAACGCAAAACGTCGTTGGCCGCAATCGGGTTCATGACTTGCAGCTGGTTGCTGCTCAAACTCTCGACTTCGGCGCCGGCGGATTCGCTCGGAACCGGGCTGCGAGTTGCCGTGACCACGATGGTTTCCGCGGCCGGGGCCAGACGGAGCTGGACGGTAACGGCTCCCGAGGAGGAAGCCGGCACGTCCCTGCGCTGGGCCGCGAAACCTTGGGCAAGCACCCGAACGGCATAGGGGCCTGTGCCCGCGGTACGAAAGACCGCCAGCCCTTCGGCAGAACTGGTTTTTACTCCGAGCGGGACCGTGCCGCCGGGTTCGAGCAATTCGACTTGGGCGCCGGCAACCGCGGCAGATTGGGGATCAATGACTTTGATTTTGAGCTCGGCGGCCGAAGCTGCCGTCACGAAGACAAGGACGGAAACGAGACCAGCAAAGAAACGCATTCACTCCTCCTTTGCACGCGAAAGGGGTTGGTCTGGGCGGTTCGCACCGGTCTCCTGGCTTGCGAGTAAGGGCGGTTCTCGACCGTCCGTCAGGGCAACCGCCCTTCCCGGGGGGATCCCCCAGTGGCCGGCTGCAATTTCCTCGCTTACAGTTGCGCGGCAGCGCGGGATTTTCACCCGCTTCCCAATTCCTCACCACGGCGATGAGGACGCGCGAACCAAAGAATTGTGAAAGAACCAAAATAAAGCGTGGGAGAAATCTACTCGTCGGGAGCGGTGGAAGTCAACGGCAGTGGGTCGGGGTTAACGTCACTTGGAATGATGGCCGGCGGCGGATCATAGGGTATGCAGGTACTCCATCAGATCCTCCATCTGCTTTTGGGTCAGCACCTCTCCATAGGCGGGCATGTCAGTGCGGCCGTCGCGAATGATGTCTCCGACCTGCTCATCATTCGCCGGCAGACCGCTCTTCGAGAGATACTGCTGCTTGAATAGTCCGCCAAGACCGGGCCCTTTTTTCCCGCGGGAAGAATAGGCTTCGTGGCAACGGGCGCATCGCTCGTCGAAGACCCGGCGTCCGGCCGCCTGCTGCGAATTGAGCCCTAATTCGGCATCGCTTTTGCGCCGTTCCGCCGTGCATCCGGTAAATGAAAACCAAAGAACCACTGAAACCGAAACCATAGCGGACTTAAGATTGAGCCGATAGCCCCATGATTTCATTGGTTCCTCAGTCGCAGCGCGGTTCACGTTAGAATAATAGGGTACAGCGATGCCAGTCGCGAGCAAACGAATTCGGGTGAAACGAATCTACGCCAAACGGGCGCCGGGAGACGGCACCCGAGTCCTGGTGGACCGCCTTTGGCCCCGCGGAGTGAGCAAGGACCGGGCCGCGCTCCACGCCTGGTTGCGCCATCTGGCACCGTCAGATGGTTTGCGACATTGGTTTCACGCCCGCCCCGAGGCGTGGTTGGCATTTCGCAAGCGCTATCTCAAGGAACTGACCCAGCCGGAGGCACTCGAGGCCCTCAACCAGCTCTACCGCATGGCCGCTCGACCCAAGAATCTCACCCTCCTCTTCGGATCAAAGAATGAGCAACACAACAACGCCGTTGTCCTCAAGGATCTGCTCGACGGGATGCGCAAGCCGCCCACGGGCACGGGTCCGGGTGCGGTGCGGGCCATGCGGAGCCGACAGGCCAAGCGGATGACGAGATAGCCCTTGGGGCGTCGGCCGTCGCGCCCGAAATCAGCCAGACTTTCCTGCTACTTCTTCTTTTTGGCGGGACCGTCGTCCACAATTGCCCCGACAACCTCGTCAATCGCGTCGGTGACCCGCTTGCTGGGCAGGCTGAGATTGTTGCTCAGGATGGCAAACGCGACTTCTTCGCCGCGATCGGTGGTGGCATAACCGGCAAGCGTCTTGACGCCTCCCAAGGATCCAGTTTTGCCCCGCACGCGCCCCTGCAGGTCTTCATCGGTGAAACGCTCGGCGAGCGATCCGTCCACGCCCGCGACCGGCAGGGTGTCGCGGAAGCTCGCACCCCAGGCTTGCTGAGCGGCATAGCGCAGCAACAGCACCACGGCGCCCGGCGTCACCAGGTTCTGGCGCGAGAGTCCGGAGCCGTCGTAGAAAACATACTGGTCGGGCGGCACGCCGACGTTATTCAGGAATCCGCGCATCACTTCCAGTCCGCCTTCGACGGTGCCCGCGGTTCCCTTCTCGCGGCCCAGCAGCCGCAGCAAAATCTCCGCGTGCAAATTCTGGCTGACCTTGTTGATCACCCTGACATCTTCCATCAGTGGTTTGGATTCATGGCTGGCCAGCACCAGGGGCTGGTTCTCCAGCGCGCGCGAGGGCTCGGCACCGCCGCGCGCCGGGGCCAGGGCGGTGACGGTAAACGTGGACAGGCTTGCCAGGTCGGTATGGCGCGTACGCTGCTGGCCGTAGATCACGATGCCGCGTTTTTCCAGCAGTTGGCGGAATAGACCCGCGGCAAACTCAGCCGGATCCTCAATAGCAAGGGCCTCGTTCGCGCCCGCATCATCGAGCGGCATATTGCCCCAGATGGTCAGGACTGTCGAGCCGGGCTCACGGTTGATGAAGATCCTGCGGCCGGTGCCGGCCGGCGTGGTGATCATGCGATTGTCGACGTGGTAGTAGTCGGCAAAGGGGGTGATGTTGACGAAAGCGTGCTCGCCGGCGCGGTCGGCGGGCAGAATATTGACGAAGACCACGTTATCGTTTGTGGTGAGGGCGGAAACCGGAGCCCCGTCGGCCCACACCAGATCGTCCTGGCTCCAACCTTCGCCGTAGCGCTCGAAAGCGAAGTAAGAATCGTCGGCGATGACGTCGCCGTCCACGTATTTCACACCTTTCTGCACCACCTCGTCAGCTAATTGTTCGAGCGCCTCGATGGGATGGTCGGTACGTTCGGTGTGCAGGGCATAGGGCAACTCGCGGCCGGACAGATTGGGATCGCCTCGTCCGACGAGAAGCAGATCGCCGGTCAGGCGCCCGTGCTTGTCGAGCAATCCGTTGGTTTCTACCGTCGTGCGGAAGGTGTAGTCCGGTCCGATCAGCGCCAGAGCGGCGGCGGTGGTAAACAGCTTGGTGTTGGAGGCCGGGGTGAACAGCTTGTCGGCATTATGCTCGTAAAGCACCCGGCCGCTGCTGAGGGAGACAACCTCAATACCCCAGAATCCGCGGGCCAGATCGGGTTCGGAGAGGATTGCTTCGATGCGCGTTGCCGCTGACTTGTGCGAAGCGGCGTAGAGCGGCGCCACCAGGAGCAGGCAAAAAGCGGCCACTCGAAACGGGCGCGTCCGGCGCATAAGAAAGCTGATTGTAGCACCGGAAATAGGGCAAGGTTGAAGCCCTCGCCGTTGGCACCGGAGAAGTAACCCAACTAGTTTAGAATCGGCCTCATGCGGCCGGTCTTTGAGTGGAAACTGGATGCCCGATCCTTGGAATTGGGGAAGCGCACCTTGGTGATGGGGGTGGTCAACGTCACGCCCGACTCATTCTCTGACGGCGGTTTGTATTTTGACCGGGACCGCGCCGTCGGGCATGGGTTGCAATTGTTACAGGATGGAGCCGACATCATCGATGTGGGCGGTGAATCCACACGGCCGGGAGCGAAGGTGGGTGCTCCCCTCGACAAGGCGGGAAAGCGCGCGACTCCGGCCGCCAAGACCGATGCCCCGGCCCCTGCGGCGCTGACTGAAAAAGAAGAACAGGACCGGGTGATCCCGGTCATCGCGTCGCTAAAGCAGAAGCGACCGGAGGCGCTGATCTCGGTCGATACCTACCGGGCCAGCGTCGCCCGGGCCGCGGTGAAGGCCGGAGCCGAGATTGTGAATGATGTCAGCGGTTTCCGTTGGGACCCGCAGATGCGTAAGACGCTTGCGGAATTGAAGTGCGGAGCCGTACTGGTTCACATGCGGGGCCGTCCCGAAGAGTGGCGTACCCAACCGCCCTCCTCTGACATCGTGGTGTTGGTGAAGCGCGAACTGCGGGATTGGGCAGACGCCGCGGTTCTGGCGGGCGTGAAGCGCGACCACATCATCCTCGATCCCGGATTCGGATTCGGCAAGAATTTCGAGGAAAACTATCCGCTTCTCAGGCGCTTTGATGAATTTCACCAGATGCGCTATCCGCTGCTGGTCGGAATTTCGCGGAAGTCATTCATCGGCCGAGCGGTGGCGCGGGGCGGCAAAGATGCTCCGGTCGCGGATCGCCTCTGGGGCACATTGGGGGCCGAGATCGCGGCCATCTTGAAGGGAGCTCACATGATCCGCACCCACGAGGTGCGGCCTTCGGTCGATGCGATACGAATCGCGGATCTCGCGGTCTAGCGCACCGAGATGAATCCCCCCACCGTGCCTGCGCATCTGAGAGACAATCTTGCGCTCGAGTAATGCCGTAGAGACGTGGCTCCCTGGCATCCCTACGGAAGGAAGACACGGCCAGAATCCTGAATGGAAGGAGCAATTTCTATGGTGGAGACACGCGCCCGGGCCCTATCGGATTCGGTTGAGAATCAAGCCCAGACATTCCCCACCCTGACTCCGGCACAGATCGCTCGCATCGCCGCGCACGGAAAGAGGCGGCAAGCCGCCGCTGGCGAGGTGCTCATCGAAGCCGGCGCGCCGACGGCAGGGTTCTTTGTGGTGGTCTCAGGCGAAGTGAACGTCGTCCGTCTCAAGGACAGTGAGGAAGAGTTGATCACGGTTCACCGGGCGGGCCAGTTCACCGGCGAGTTGCAAACGCTCTCCGGCCATCGCAGCCTGGCGCGCGCGCGTATGAGTGAGCCTGGCGAGGTGGTTGAAGTCGACCACGATGGCCTGCGCGCGCTGGTTGCAACCGACAGCGAACTGAGCGAGATTCTGATGCGCGCCTTCATCCTGCGGCGCCAGCAGATCATCGCCCGGAAACTGGGAGATGTTGTGTTGGTTGGGTCGAGCCATTCCGCCGACACCCTGCGCCTGCGGGAGTTCCTCAGTCGCAATGGGCATCCATATTCCTACATGGACCTGGACCGGGACACCGGCGTGCAGGCGCTGCTTGACCGATTCCAGGTGAAGGTTGAAGAAGTACCGATTCTGATCTGCCGGGGAAAGGTCGCGCTGCGCAACCCAAGCAACCAGGAAGCCGCCGATTGCCTTGGCTTCAACGAGGGCATCGACGCGACTTCGGTGCGCGATACGCTGGTCGTCGGCGCCGGGCCCTCGGGACTGGCGGCGGCCGTATACGCGGCGTCGGAGGGACTGGACGCGCTGGTGCTAGAGACCAACGTGCCCGGCGGACAGGCCGGGTCGAGTTCAAAAATCGAGAACTATCTGGGTTTCCCCACAGGAATCTCAGGGCGGGAACTGGCGAGCCGCGCCTACCTGCAGGCGCAGAAATTTGGCGCCGAAGTGATGATCGCCCGCGGCGCCACACGACTGGGCTGCGACCGCAAGCCTTACACGGTCGAGATCGATGGTGGCACGGATCTGCTGGCGCGCACCGTCATCATCGCCACCGGCGCCGAATATCGACGGCTTCCCCTGGAAAACCTGGCCCGCTTCGAAGGATTGGGCGTCTACTACCTCGCCACCTTTCTTGAGGCACAGTTATGCGAGGGCGAAGAGGTGGTGGTGGTCGGCGGGGGTAACTCGGCTGGGCAAGCGGCCGTGTATCTCGCGCAAACCACCAAACACGTGCACATGCTGGTCCGGTCGAACCAGTTGGCAGATACCATGTCGCGCTATCTGATTCGCCGCATTGAAGACAGTCCCGCGATCACCCTTCGCACCCAGACCGAAATCACCGCTCTCGAAGGGGGCGACCAGCTGGAGAACGTACAATGGCGCAATCGACAGACGGGAGAGGTGGAAACTCACAACATCCGGCATATATTCCTCATGACGGGGGCGGTCCCTAACACGCGGTGGCTCAACGGATGCGTTGCCACTGACGAAAAAGGCTTCATTCGGACGGGACGGGATCTGAGCCCAGAGGACCTGGCGCAGGCGCACTGGCCCCTGACCCGTCTGCCCTACTTTTACGAGACCACTCTGCCGGGCGTCTTCGCCGTGGGAGATGTTCGCTCGGGGAATGTGAAGCGAGTGGCATCGGCGGTGGGCGAAGGTTCCATCGTGATTCATCTAGTCCACCAGGTTCTGCAGGAGTAGCCAAAACATTTTCCAAAAAACCATGTGGGGTAGAATTTAGTTCATTCTGCGGGCTGAACCTCCTCCGACCGGAAAACAACGCGGGTCGCGATGGGCCCGCCGCTGGAGGCTCCATTGAATCTGCCAGGGCGAACCACGGCCATCATGCTTGCCGCACTCTGTTCCTTCATCTTCCTGTCTACGACTGCCTATCCGCACGGGGAAGATAGCGCGGGCCTCGAGGCGCGCCGCGCACGCTTTAAGCAGATGCTCGCCGAAGAATGGGAATACGAACTGCGCGAAAGTCCCGAGCAAGCGACGACTGTTGGAGATTACCGCTATAACGATCGCTGGGACGACATTTCTCTCGGGCACGTGCAGGTGCGAAAACAAGATGCTCTGAACTGGATTTCGCGCTTCCAGGCGGTCGACACCAGCGCCTTCCCGGAGCAGGACAAGCTCAGTCAGTTGCTGATGCTGCGCAATCTGAAAGAACGCGTGAAGGGCATCGATTTCAAAAGGTATGAAATGCCTGTCGATCAAGTAGGCGGCTTACAACTCCAGATACCGGAGTTCGTCGCGCTGATTCCGTTTGATTCGACAAAACACTACGAGGACTACATTGCTCGCCTGCACCGAATGCCTGCAGTCATCGATGATCTGATCGCAGTCCTCGAGCAAGGCAAAAAAGATAAGTTGATGCCGCCACGCTTTCTTCTGGAGAAGACGGTCGGCCAGTGCAGGTCGATCGCGGAGCCGGCCGGAGAGGCGAATGTTTTCGGCCTGCCGGCTGCGCATTTTCCGGACGCCGTGGCGGTTGTCGATCGCCAGCGCCTGCACGATGCGATTCTCGCGGCGGTCGACGGCGAAGTTCGTCCGGCCTACATCAAGCTGGCTCGCTTTATCGCTCAAGACTATGCCCCGCTGGGGCGAAACGAACCCGGAGTCTGGGCGTTGCCGGAAGGGGAGGCTCGATACCGCTTCGCGATTCGCGAGATGACTACCACCGACCTGGATCCGGAGGCAATTCACCAGCTTGGCCTGAAGGAAGTCGCGCGCATCGAGGGTGAGGAACTGGCGATTGCCCACAAGTTGGGCTTTGCCGACCTCAAGAGTTTTCGCGTGGCCCTGAAAACCAATCCCAAGCTCATCCCCACCGCCCGGGAACAAATCGTCGACAGATTTCGCTCTTATATCGCCGAGATGGAGCCCGAGTTGCCAAAACTTTTCGGCATGCTGCCCAAGACGCAAGTGGAAGTTAGGCCGACGCAGGAGTATCGCGAAAAAGACGCCCCTTTCGCCGAATATGAGCAGGGCACGCCCGACGGCTCGCGGCCCGGTATCGTGTATGTGGACACAGGCGACTTCGAGCATCGTTCGTTTCTCGAAGTGGAAGCGACCGCCTATCACGAAGGGGTTCCGGGCCACCATATGCAGATTTCGATTGCGCAGACTTTGTCCGATTTGCCCGCCTTCCGTCAGCAGGCCGATTACGGGGCTTACATCGAAGGCTGGGCGCTCTATGCGGAACGCCTCGGCAAAGACATTGGCTTCTATCAGGATCCTTACTCGGACTACGGACGGCTCTCGAACGAGATGCTGCGGGCAATCCGGTTGGTGGTCGACACCGGCGTGCATGCCAAACACTGGACGCGACAGCAGATGGTGGACTACTTCCACGAGCACTCCGATGAAGCGGAGCCGGACGTGCAAGCTGAAACCGACCGCTATATCGCCTGGCCCGGGCAAGCCCTCTGTTACAAGCTGGGCCAGCTCGAAATCCTGAAGCTGCGGGAAGACGCGAAAACTGAACTGGGCAGCAAGTACGATATTCGAGCGTTTCACGACGAAGTCCTGAACGGGGGCGCTTTGCCTCTAGACGTGCTCGATCAGCGGGTCTCGGCCTGGATCGCGGCCCAGAAAGCGGGCAACGCGGCGCCCGGGGAGTAGAGTTCGAGAATTGAGTTTGCGACCGGGAGAAAACTACGATGAACTGGCCGGGGCGGATGGCAAATCTCGGATTGCTGGTCTTTCTGGTCATCACGGCTGCGGATTTTCGCGCCCAGCAGGCGACGGCCGGTCTGGCGCCGCAGGAGGGCGACTACATCGCCCATGACTTCCATTTCAAATCTGGGGAAACCTTGCCCGAGCTGCGGCTGCATTACACGACCCTGGGTAAACCGGTCCGCGATGCCCATGGCCAGGTCACGAACGCCGTGTTGATCCTTCATGGCACGGGCGGTTCCGGCCGAAATTTTCTGGTTTCACAATTTGCCGGCGTGTTGTTTGGAACTGGGCAATTGCTCGACGCGAGCCGCTACTTCATCATTCTTCCCGACAACATCGGCCATGGAAAGTCCAGCAAGCCGAGCGACGGAATGCACGCGCACTTTCCTCAGTACGAGTATGACGACATGGTCCTGGCACAACACGAACTACTCGAGAAGGGCCTGGGGGTCAACCATCTGCGTCTGCTGATGGGTACCTCGATGGGCTGCATGCACTCCTGGATTTGGGCCGAGACTTACCCCGACTTCATGGATGCGGCCATGCCGCTGGCCTGCCTGCCGGTCGAAATCGCTGGCAGGAACCGCCTTTGGCGCAAGATGGTGATCGATGGCATCCGGGGGGATCCGGATTGGAAGAACGGAGAATACAGCGCCGAACCGCGGGCGGCCTTAGAGATCGGGGCAGATATGTTGCTGATCGCGGGAAGCGCGCCGCTGCAGATGCAGAAGGGTTTTCCTACGCGGGACGCCGCCGATCACTATCTCGAGGCGATGATCCGGCGAGTGACGGCCACCACCGATGCCAACGATTTGCTGTACGCGGTGAGCGCCTCGCGGAACTATGATCCCTCGCCGGGACTGGAAAAGATCTCGGTGCCGGTGATGTTCGTGAATTCGGGCGACGACTTTATCAATCCGCCGGAGCTGGGGATCGCGGAACGTGAGATCAAGCGGGTGAAAAACGCCCATTTTGTGCTAATCCCCGCGTCCGAGCAAACGCACGGTCACGGAACCCACACCTGGGCTGCCGTGTGGCAGCAGTATCTAAAGCAGTTGTTAGATGAGTCCCAGCGCTGAGCGGGCCCGGCGCAGGAGTCAGGAGTTGCCGCCGAGAGCACTTCGAATCGCCTGGGCGATGTTGTCGGCCAACCGAATCATCTTCTGTTCCGACTCGGCTTCGATCATGACGCGGGCGAGCGCTTCGGTGCCGGAGTAGCGCACGACGACGCGTCCCTTCCCATCCAGCTCATTTTCCGCGGACGCAATGGCGTCTTGAATCTCCGGAACTTGGTGGAATGGCGTTTTCTCCCGCACCCGGACGTTTTGAATGGTCTGGGGAAAAACCTTGAGATCACTCACCAGTTCCCGGAGCGAACGCCCGGTGCGCACCATGATCTCCATCACGCGCAGCGCGGTCAGCAGCCCGTCTCCGGTCGTAGCCTCGCCGTCGCGGAAAATGATGTGCCCGGACTGCTCTCCGCCGAGTGTCGCACCACCCTTCTGCATTTCCTCGAGCACGTACTTGTCGCCCACCGCGGCGCGGAGCATCCGAATGCCCGACTCCTGCAGCGCGATCTCGAGGCCCATGTTCGACATGGTGGTGGCGACCACGGTCAAACCCGTCAGCGTTCCCCGCGTCTTCATATCGCGAGCGGCGAGCAGCAGGACGGCATCGCCATTCACCACCCGTCCTTCTGCATCGCTGAACAAAACCCGGTCCGCGTCCCCGTCAAAGGTGATCCCCAGGTCAAAGCTGCCTGGCTTTTCCGCAACCGCCTGGGCCACGGCAGCGGGATACAGGGCGCCGCAACCCGCATTGATGTTCTTGCCATCCGGCAATGCGCAGGAGAACAATGCCTGAATGCCGCGGGCGCGAAACAGTTCAGGAGCCTCGGCAGTGGCAGCCCCGTTGGCGCAGTCCACGAGGACGCGCAGCCGGCTCAGATCCGCGCCCACACTCTGGCCCAGCCATTGGATGTAGGCGTGACGCAGCTTCGCCTCGCCGGGCAGGCTGGGATCGGGCTGGGCAGAGGATGATAGTGTGGGTTGCGCGTCCCGCAGCCGGGCGAAGATCTCCTGCTCGATGGCCAATTCATGTGCATCCGGCAATTTGTAGCCGTCGCCCGAAAAAACCTTGATGCCGTTGTCGGTCCAGGGATTGTGCGACGCCGAGATCACCACTCCGGCCGCATACCCAAGGGCGCGAGCCAGGTAGGCGACGCCTGGGGTCGTAATGACGCCGGCGCTGTGAACCTCACATCCGCACGAAGCCAGCCCCAGCGCCAGTTGATCTGCGATCCAGGAGCTCGACTCTCGGGTATCCTGGCCGATCACGACTCGCGCTCGCGGAGTACTCCGCACCAGATCATGGCCGAGCGCGCAGCCAATCAGATAGGTGCTCTCCATGGTTAAAGGAAATTCGCCAGCCACCCCGCGAATTCCATCCGTGCCAAAAAGTTGTCGCGCCTGGGAAGTCATTCTGCTCCGTGAAATCAGTGTGTCGGGCTCGCGCCCGACTGCTTCTGCATGAGAACCGTGACGCGAATCGGAGCAGGGTCCACCACCTGCACCATGGGATCAGAAACGTAGGCGTGGGTCACAAAAGTGCCGCGCTCCATGGTGCCGGTTACGTCCACCGGATCGGTGATCGCATTTTCCACTGCCTCGACCCGCTTGCTGGGGCCGGTGATGTTGATCACCGGGGGATCGATCACAATCCGGCCAATGCCGTATCCCCCGGCGAAGGTGCCGACCACACGGGGGTGAATCTCTACTTGTCGGGTGAGTCGCGTATCGAACACTAGATGAAGCTGGCTGGGGACGACCAGATCGACGTCCAGGTCGTAGGGATGATGAACCTGCTCTGAAGTCAAATCAAAAGTGCGCTCGCCCGGCTTGGCGCCGGTCAAGTCGATCTGCAGATCGACATCAGAGCGCTGCAGACGGCGCACCAGCCGCTCCGGCCCCCGCAGCCGGATCTGCGCCTGAGGAATGTGCTCTGAGCTGATCTCCAGGTTCTCGGGAATATTCCGAAACTCAATGGGAACTTCAACCGGTACGATCGCGGTGTGGTCCTGAGCCACCGCCAGCCACAACCCGACGGCGAAGGCGAGCGAGATGAGCTTCAGGCTGAAGTTGTGCAGCACGTGGCGGCGAAAAAAATCCTTCATATTTAGCGGTCCGCCTCCTGGCTGAAGCGCGCGTCCTGGGCGCGCGATTCGGCCGGCGAGTCGTCCAGCTCAATCCCTTCTCCGGCCTCATTCCCGCTGGTGATCGGGGTGGGCAACGTCGAAGGTGCTACGTAACGGCTTAACAAGACACCCAGCCGCTCCCGCAGCTGCTCGATCGAGAGGTCGCGCTCAATCCTTCCTCCCACTGCCAGACTCGCGGCCCCGGTTTCTTCGGAAACGATCACCGCAATGGCGTCGGTTTCTTCGGTGACGCCGATTCCGGCGCGATGCCGGGTGCCCATCTGCGTCGACAGCACCGGATTCATGGACAGAGGCAAAAAGCAAGCCGCCGCCGCAATTCGGTCGTGCTGTACGATGACGGCGCCATCGTGCAGTGGCGCACTGGGACGGAAAATCGTAGCCAGCAGATCGTAGGAGAGCTTCGCATCCAGCGGAACTCCGCTTTCGATGTAGGTCCGAAGCCCGATCTCGCGCTCGATCACGATGAGTGCGCCGGTTTGATTCTGGGAAAAAAGGTTGGCCGCCAGCACAATGTCGTCGTAGGCATCGGTTTCCGACGCCGAAGTGCGGCTGAGGGTAAGCCGCCGCCCCAACCGAGCCAGGGCCTGACGGATCTCCGCCTGGAAAATCACGATCAGGGCAAACACCGCGTAGGGCAACAACGTGCTGATCATCCAATTCAAGGTGGCCAGCTCACCGAGCCGTGAAAAATAGAAGGCGAGAGCGAGCGCTGCCACTCCCACGAGCATCAGTGCAGCCCGGGTGCCCTTGATGAGGGCCAAGAACTCGTAAATGATGATCGCGACCAACACGATGTCGAGGATCGAAACCACCGACACGTGTGACCACAGCGCGGAAAACTGCGGCACTCAAAACCCCTTTCAAACCATCCCGCACGCAGGGCCGACAGCCAAACCTCATTGTAATCTAGAGCTCGAGGCCAGCCGACCGGCGGCGGATGGCCGGAGCCCGGAGGGGAATCCGCGCTGGGGGAACGGGGTCGAGCCGGAGTCAGCGCCCGGACCCCAGCCCAGCGCCCCTAGACACTGCGCTTGACGATGGCGATCACCGTGCCGCGCGCCAGGCGGGCTGAGATTTCTTCCCCGCTGCGGACCCCGCCCGAATCGAGCAGCAACTTCCCGGAAGGGTCAAACACCAAGGCGTACCCGCGCTCGAGGATCGCGGTCGGCGACAGCGCCTGCAGTTGCCCAAGACCATGCTCCAAGCGGGCCCGCCGCTGCCGCAGCAGTTCCCGCGTCGCAGACACGATCACGGCAGTCCGTGCGTCCAGTTCCTTGCCCATTCCCGCCAGAATGCGCCGAGCGTCGTAGTGCCTTATCGCCCCAGAGAGAATCTCCAGCCGCCGTCGACAGCCCTCGAGCGCATCGCGCTCGGCGTGCGCCAGCCGGTAACCCAGATCGTCCACCCGCTGTTGCCCTCGGTGAATCAGATCCATCATTCGGCCAAAAGCACCATGCTGCGCCAATTCCGTTAGGCTTTGCCGCGCCATAAGCAGGTGATAGCGCAGCCCTTTCTCGAGCCGCTGCTGCAAGCTCCGCACCTGTTCTTCGATCTCCTGCCGAGAACGGATCACCATCTCCGCCGCCGCCGACGGCGTGGACGCCCGCAGATCCGCTACGAAGTCGATGATCGTGAAGTCGGTCTCGTGTCCGACCGCCGAAATCACCGGAATCCGAGAGGCGGCAACCGCCCGCGCCAGCGCCTCGTCATTGAAGGCCGCCAGGTCTTCGGCCGATCCCCCGCCGCGGGCCACGACGATCACATCCACGTTCCGCGCCTGGTTGAAATGGCGAATTCCAGCCCTCACCTCGTCCGCCGCCATCTCCCCCTGCACCTGAGCCGGATAGATCAACACGCTCGCGCTGTGATGGCGGCGCTGCAAAATGTTCAGGATGTCGCGCAAGGCCGCGGCCTGCGGCGAGGTCACGACCCCAATCCGCCCGGGCAGCGCCGGGATCGCTTTCTTGCCGGCGGCGTCGAACAGGCCTTCCGCCTCCAGCTTGGCCTTGAGCTGCTCGAACGCGATCTGCAACGCACCTGCGCCCTTCGGCTCCAGGTACTCGAGCGAAATCTGGAGCTGCCCGCGATCTTCGTAGATGGTGACCCGACCGCGCGCCACGACCTGCATGCCATCTTCGGGACGAAACCGCAGCAGCCGCGCCTGCGATCGAAACATCACCGCACTCAGTTGCGAGCTCCGGTCTTTCAGAGTGAAGTAGAGATGCCCCGAATCGTGGGCCCGGAAATTTGAAATCTCTCCCTCCACCCAGGTGTCGCCATACTCGTGCTCGATGTGGGTGCGCACCGCCGCCACCAGCTCGCGCACCGTCCAGACACGGCGATCGACCGGCTTAAAGCTAAACCCCATCTGATCCGCGAAGGCCATGTTAGGAAGTCTACAGTCGTGGTTGATCCGTGGCCATAGCCTGGCCGCTGAGCCGAAAGGGCGCGGGTTCTTTCCGAATGTGAGGGTTTCAGCGGCGCAACGAGGCTAGCGGCGGAAGCGCCCAACCAAATACCAGAACAACGACAACAGTAGACTCAAAACGATCGAGGTCGTCAGGGGAAAATAGAATGTCGTGTTTTTACCCCGAAAAACCAGGTCCCCGGGAAGGCGTCCGAGCGGAAGATGGGTCCTCCCGAGAAAGAACACAAGCGCGCCGGCCGTGATCAGAATCGTGCCAAAGAAAATCAGAAGTTTTCCCAATTCCGCCATCGCCTTGAGTCTAAATCACGAGGACGCGCCCGTCGTCGCTCATCGCCGGGATCGCAGAGCCGAGCCCTCTGTCCAATGTTAGAATCACGCCCCATGAGGCGATTCTGGTCAGCACCATTATTGGCCATCTCTTGTCTGGCCGCACAAACCAGTGGGAAAGTCGAAATCACCTCCGAACCGAACCACCATCTGGCGCTTGAAAACCCGTATGTGCGCGTGTTTGAAGTCGAGATCCCGCCGGGCGGCGCCACCCTGGTGCACGACCACCGCCATGACTACATTTCCGTAAACCTGGGTTCGGCCGAACTCCTGAACCAGGTGGAAGGCAAGCCGGCGGTGAGCGTGAAACTCGAGGACGGGCAAACCGCCTTCGCGGAGGGCAATTTTGCCCACTCGGTGCGAAACACGGGCGCCACATCTTTTCGCAACTTGACCGTCGAGCTCCTGGGGGACGAAAAGGCGCGGCGATCCCCTCCACCGAGCTGGGACGAAGAACGCGCGCTACACATCCTCGAAGGTGGCACCGAACACATCATGTTCGTGAAAGACGGCGTGCGTGTGTCCGAGACTGATCTGCAGCCTGGCGGTATGATCCCCAGCCATCATCACGCCGGCCCTCAGCTGCTGGTGGCCGTCACCGACCTGGACCTCGAAAACCGCGTAGCCGGCAAAGGCATTTCACCCATGCGGCTCAAGTCCGGAGATGTGCGGTGGCTTGCGGGCCGTGTTACCCACACGGTCATGAACGTGGGGAAACAGCCAGCCCGGTTCGTCACCCTGGAATTTCACTAGCCTTGGAATTTCATGGTTTTATTAGCCTGGAGTTTCACGGAAGATCGGCGAAAGCCGCAGGGAGCCCGGGCGCCACCACTCCCCCGGGCGCGCGCGAACTTGGCCGCGTGAGCAAACCGCCGATCCTCGCGCAGCCTAGGGAGTGACCGTGATCTGTTTCCCCCCGTACTCGACAACTTTGTCGGGACGGTCGCTCGCGGTGATGCCGACTCCGTGGTTCTCGTCCACGAACACAATCTGAAAGGTTCGAGTGTCTAGCATCCCCGGAAACTGTCCGGCACGATCTCCGATGGTGAGCCGCTGTTTCGCATCATCCCAGTGAAGCGGGATGGTGGCATGCACGCCTTTCTCGTAGTCATAATTGTCGTTTTCATCTTCGTAGAGGGTGAAGTCGCCGTCGGCGCCACGGTAGACTCGCAGCTCGATCGGATCTTCCGGTTTCTCGGTAGACCATTCCATCTCCGGGCCCAGGGGCAAAATGGAGCCGGCCCGAATGTAAAGCGGCAATTGGTCGAGCGGAGCCGGCGCAGCGATCGCCACCGGGCCGCGGACCGTTACTCCGCTCCAAAAACCGTACCACTCGGCCTCCGGCAGGTAGACGGACCGCACACTCGCCATGGGATCGGTGACCGGATTGACCAGGACTGCCGGTCCGAACATGAACTGATCGGCCAGGTTCGCGACCCGCGGATCAGTCCGGAAATCCATCACCAGCGCGCGCATCGGCGTGTACCCGTCCTGGGTCGTCATCCAGGCCAGCGAGTAAATGTAGGGCAGCAGGCGGTAACGCAGGTTGTCAAAGTTGAGCAAAATCTTCTGCGCATCCGGTCCATAGGACCACAATTCATTTTGATTCGTGCTGCGGGTTCCGTGCACCCGCAGAATCGGATTAAACGTACCAAACTGAAACCAGCGAATGAACAGTTCGCGATACCCCGGGTCATTCGGGTTCCCGGAGACGAACCCGCCAATGTCGGTGGTCCAATAGGGCAGCCCGGACATGGAATAATTCAACCCTGCCGGAATCTGCTTCTTGAAGAAGGTCCAATCCGAGTCGACATCCCCCGACCAAACGGCAACGGAATTACGTTGCTCCCCGGCGAAGGCGGAGCGCGAGAGTATGAAGACCCGCTTCTGCTCCGCCTGGCTGCGCTCCCCCTGGTAGACTCCCGCGGTGTGCATCAGGGGATACAGGTTCACATAGCGCGCTCCACTGCCGAGTGCGGTCTTGTGGGTTTCGAGAACACTGGTCTCGCTGCCTTCGGTCTCGGGCTCATCGGTGTCCAGCCACCAAGCATCCGCGCCGATCTGAAACAACCCCTGGTTCATCAGGTTCCAGTAATACTTTCGCGCTTCGGGATTGAAGGCGTCATAGAGAGCCTGACCAGCGGGGTGAAAACCCCCGACGATCGTTTTGGCGATGAAGAATCCCCGCGCGTCCATGTCGTCATAGGTCTTCGAGCCGGGCCGAAAAAAAGGCCACACCGAAATCATGGCGTGAAAATGATTTCGGTGCAGATCGTCGAACATCCCTTTGGGATCGGGATAGCGCGCCTTGTCGAACGTGGGCTCGCCCATCACGTTCCACCAGAACCAGTCCTGCACAATGTCATCGACCGGCATGTGCAGCTCGCGATACTTGTGGGCGACCCCCAGAATTTCCTCCTGGGTCTGATACCGGTTCTTGCACTGCCAGAAGCCATACGCCCATTTGCCAAACAGCGGCGCCTGGCCCGTCAATGCTCGGTATCCCGCGATCACCTGGTCGAACTCCGGTCCGTAGATAAAGTAGTAGTCGATGACGTCGGCGACCTCCGAGCTGAGATAAAGCGCGCTTAGAAAACGGTTATTAAAGCGGCTGTGCGAGGTATTGTTCCAGAAAATCCCGTAGCCATTGGTCGACAGGAACAATGGAATGCTGATGTTGGTGTTGTCTTCTGAGATATCAACGGACTGGCCGCGATAGTTCAACGCCCCGGACTGGTGTTGCCCCAGCCCATAAAATGCCTCGTAGGATCCCCAAAGGTTGGAAAACATCTCCGCGTGATAGGTTTTTTCCCCATTGACCTCGACCGGCGTCATCGTCCGCCCAAAATCCTCGAACAACTTCTTCGCCGCCGCGTCCTGGAACGCAATGGTTCCGTCCTTGCGAGTGACCACCACTCGCAGCCGAGAAGTCGCCAGGGTGACCGTGTCATCGGTCGACTGCACCGTCCACCGATCCACCGGCCAATGATTGCGGAGCACGACGTAATCCTGCCGCTCGGGGAACGATCCGGTCGGCGAATACAACACGTGGACCATCGCGTCGCTCGCCACTTCGAGCTTCAAGGTTCCCGTTTTCATGGCGAAGCGAACCCCGTCACCTTGCTGCTCGACGCTGGTGACCGGGTTCAGCGGATTCCACTGCGCATCCGCTCCCGGACCGAGCGCAGGGAGCAAGAGCAAGGCCAAAAAAAAAGAGCGCGGAACAGTAAGTTTTGCGGGTTTCATGTGTCGCTCCCGTCGAGGTTCGCAGCCAACAGGGACCAAAGTCTACCACGCGAAAGTTCCACCGGTTTCGGGCGTAGATGGGAGATTGGCCTCGGAGTAAGGCTTCATGATTGAATAGGAGACCGCAGGAGCGCGCCCATGAAAACCATCCCCACCATCGAGTACTCTGAAGCCAAGGAAATTATCGACGTCATCGTCGCCAAAGCACAGCAACTAAGAAAAGCTGCGGTCATCGCCGTCACCGACGCCCACGGAGAACTGCTGGCCCTGGCTCGCATGGACGGCGCCCCGCTGACTTCGATCCAAATCGCGGGCAACAAATCCTGGACCGCCGCCCGCTGCCAAAAGCCCACGCAGGACATTGGCGACCGAGTCCGCCACCCCGACACCGGTTTCGATATCGCCTACTACGGAGACCCGCGCTTTGTTGGCTGGGGCGGAGGTATTCCGCTATGGAAGCACGGCGAGGTCGTCGGCGCCATCGGAGTGAGCGGCCTCTCTTCCGCCGAGGACGTCGCCCTCGCCGAACTGGGAGCGGAAGCCATCGCCGACGCCTAAACCAAAAGGCAGCCCGTCCGCGGGATCGTCGAATCCGGGGGATCGTCGAAGAGGATCATGGTTGGCTTGGACCCCTGGCCGGCTGAGAGTTCCTGAGCCGCCCCTCTATCCGCTGAAATACACATATGATCCGATGATGCAGGCGAGCACCAGCGTGGAACCCGCTATTTCGCGCCAATCCCAACCGGCGCGGGTCGCGTCTTTATCTTCCTGGGTGGTAGTGGCGAAGGTCAGATTTTGGATCCTCAGGTAATCCGGTTCCGAAGTCATATAACTCACGCCTACCATCACGAGGATCGAGACCAGGGTGATGAGCACGCTGAAGTATTGAAAGTACGTGTTGTTCACGATCCACAGGAAGGACCCCTGGGGATAGCCATCCTGGAACCCTGCCAGGCCAAGCGTGACCGGAGTATCTACGAGCATGCGGAATATCCCCAACACGAAACCCACGATCATCGCCCAAAGCGCCCCCTGGGCGTTGAGACGCTTGAAGAATACGCCGAAGAAAAACACCACGAAGATGGGAGGGGCCAAGTAGCCTTGCACGGCCTGCAGATAGTCGTAAAGGCCGTGGGCATTCTTGATGACCGGAATCCAGGCCAGCGCGATGAGCACCATGATCCCGGTGGCGAGCCGGCCGGTGCGGACCAGTTGGTGCTGGCTGGCGGCGGGCTTCCACTTCTGATAAAGATCGACGGTGAACAGAGTTGAGCAAGCGTTGAATACTCCGGCGAGCGATCCCATCAAAGCGGAAAGCAGGCCGGCAACCACCAGGCCGCGAAGCCCGGGCGGCAGGAGATATTCGACCAGCAAGGGGAACGCACCCTGGGCAGCGGAGGGAATGGCATGGCCGTTCGCCCCGAGGATCGAGGCCAGTTCAGGAATCTTTCCGCTCTTGGCCAGGGCGAAGCAAACCATTCCCGGAACGATGAACAGGTAGACCGGCGCCAGCTTGAGAAACGCCGCGAAGATCGAGCCCCGGCGGGCGACGGTTTCATTGGGGGCGCCGAGCGCTCGCTGCACGATGTACTGGTCGGTGCACCAGTACCACAAGCCAATGATCGGGGCGCAGAACAGCATTCCCAGCCAGGGGTAATTGCCGTTGAAATACCAGGCTTGCCTCACCAGTTGACCGGCGCCGTTGGTCTCGACCACCGGGGACCAGGTGCCTTGCACGCCGGCGGGAATGAGCGGCTTCCAGAGATTGAACATGTCGGAACCGCACCAGTAACGGAGTTCGCTGACTCCTCCCAGTTTCACCAGCCCGTAGATGGTGAGCGAAGCCGATCCCAGGATGAGGACAAAGGTCTGAACCGCGTCGTTGTAAGCCACCGCGCGCATGCCGCCCAAAGCGGTGTACAGCCCGGTCAGCACAATGACCAGCACGGAGCCGATCCAGAAGCTGTCAATATCAGTCGAGCCGATGCGCAAATGCAACTCGGGGAGCAGCGTGCCGAAGACCACGCCTCCGGCGAAGATGCCAACCGCGATTTTTGAGACGATGAAGGTGATGATGGAGACGATCGAGAGAACATACCGCGAGGCTGTGCTGAAGCGACGCTCCAGGAATTCCGGCATAGTGAACACCTTGGAACGCATGTAGAACGGAACGAAGACCCAGCCGAGGACTAACAGACACCAGGCGTGCAGTTCATAGTGCGCCAGGGCCACGCCGCTGGTTGCGCCGGCACCGGCCAGACCAACCACGTGCTCGGAGCCGATATTGGAGGCGAAAATGGACGCGCCGATGATCCACCAGCCGAGGTTGCGGCCGGCCAGAAAGTAATCGGCAGCAGAATCCTTGCCTTTACGCACCACCCACCAGGCCACGCACAGCAGAACGCCGAAATAGGCGGCGATGACCAGCCAGTCGATCTCGGTAATATGGGACGTCGCAATGGCGGTGAGAAGCAGCGCACTCAACTTCATAGGCATCGATCCTCGTGGTCCGAGATTTCCACCTCAACTTTGTTGCGTGTGGAGTTATACCTTATTTCTTATTTGGTTGCGACTTGAAAAAGCGCTTTGGTCAAGGCTTTGTCTTGCGCCGGGAACACGGTGCGCAGGTCGAAGAGCAGGCGGCCATCGGCCACCCGGGCAATGACCGGCGGGTCGGCGGCGCGCAGGCGGGCGGCAAGAGCGTGCGCGGTCATACCTTCAAAAGCCACGGCCAGCAGGCGCGTGGGCAGAGTGGCGGTGGGCGCAGCACCGCCACCGATCAGCGACTCGCCGTCGATTAATTCGACAGACCCGAGTGCGGCTTCGATTTCCTTCGCCATGGCCTCGGCACGCTGGCTAATTTCTGCCTTCGAGAGCCGCATCATGCGCACCGCCGGGATGGCGTCGTGGTCGTGTTTCAGATAGGCGAGCAAGATGGCTTCAAGCGCGGCGTAGGTCAGCTTGTCCACGCGTAGCGCACGGAACAGCGAATTGGCGCGCATGCGGGCGATGAGGTCGCTGCCTCCGCTGAGCATTCCCGCCTGCGGACCACCCAGCAGTTTGTCGCCGCTGTAAGTGACGACGTCCACGCCGGCGCGCAGGCTGTCGAGCACGCCGGGCTCGCCTTTCACACCCACCGCACTCAGATCGAAAAGCGCGCCGCTCCCCAGATCTTCCATCAGCGGCAGGTTGCGGCGCCGCGCTAAGCGAACCAGTTCATCGAGGCGGGGCTGTTCGGTGAATCCCGTGATTTGAAAATTCGAACGATGAACGCGCAGCAGAAGGCGGGTGTTGTCATTGATGGCGCGTTCGTAATCCGCCAGGCGAGTGCGGTTGGTCGATCCGACCTCCCGCAAGATGGCGTGCGACTTTGCCATGACCTCCGGAATACGGAAGGAGCCGCCGATTTCGACCAGCTCTCCGCGCGACACGATGGCTTCGCCGCCTTCGGCCAGGGTATTGAGCGCGAGCAGCACCGCTGCGGCGTTGTTGTTGACCACGATGGTGGAGACGGCTGCGGGCGCCGGATGGGCAGCCCGGCCGGTTTGGCTCGACTTCGCCAGGGACAGGTTTCGGCTGGCCGCGGCAGCGGCATGCCCTCCGAGCAATTGCCGGAACAGACGATCGACATGGACGTCGCGTTCGCCGCGCTCGCCGGTCGCGAGATCGAATTCGAGGTTCGAATAAGCGCGGCCGATCTCCTGTATGTGCTCCAGGGCGGCGCTCGGCAAGGGCGCCCGGCCGAGATTGGTGTGAAGAATGACGCCGGTTGCGTTGATGACCAGGCGCAACGAATGGCGCTGCGACGCCCGCAGTTGGTGCTCGACCGAGGCAGCCAATGCGGAAAGCGCAACCTCCAAACGCGAGGAATTGATCCGATTCGCGGAAATTTCGCTTCGCATGCGGGCCAGGACTACCTGCACCGCGTCGGTCACGGTCGCCTGGCCCTCCCGGCCGATTAGCGCCGCCAATTCCGCACCCCTCAGAACTTCGTCGACCGAGGGAAGCTGGAGGTAAAGGTCAGCCTTGGCGGGGGTCTTGCGAGCTCCCTTGGCCGCGCTTTTCATGGCCGATGATTATCCCATTTCAAGCCGTGTTTAGGCCAAAGGGCAAGCGATCGAAAAGGGGAGGGCGGCGGCGCGGGGCGCCTGCTTGGTCGGCGAAACGATCTCTTATCCCACTTCGACGAGTCCGTAGGTTCCCTGCCAGCGTGTGCGCATGTGGCTGAGGGCGCGATTGATCTCTTCCTGCGAGAACTCTGCATTCGGACCGGCGAGAACGGTGGACGCCTCGAGCTTCGCAGCCTCGAGCAATTGGCGGTCACGGATCAGGTTCGCGACCTGGAAGCTTGGCATCCCGGCCTGGCGAGTGCCGAAAAATTCGCCGGGGCCGCGGAGTTCGAGATCAAGTTCGGCAATCTGGAAGCCATCCGTGGTCCGGACCATGGCGTCGAGGCGCCGTTCGCCCTCCTCAGAAACCTTGCCGCCGGTCATGAGGACGCAATACGACTTGGCGGCGCCGCGGCCGATGCGGCCGCGCAGTTGATGGAGTTGTGCCAGGCCGAAGCGTTCGGCGTGTTCAATCACCATAACCGTGGCGTTAGCCACGTCCACCCCGACCTCGATGACCGTGGTGGAAACCAGAATATCCAGTTGGCCTGCTTGAAACATACGCATGACCTGCTCTTTCAGCCCCGACTCCAGGCGCCCGTGCAGGAGACCCACGCGCAGCTGAGGAAATATTTTTTGGCTGAGTTCTTTGTACATCTTGATCGCGGCTTTGAGCTCCCGCTCCTCGTTTTCCTCGATCACCGGATAGACGACATAGGCCTGGTGGCCGCGGGCGACCTGCTTGCGTACAAAGTCCCAGACCTCGGGCGAACGGTCGTCCTTGACGCTGCGCGTGACAATGGGAACGCGACCTGGGGGCATTTCATCGAGAATGCTGGCATCGAGATCCCCGTAGAGGGTGAGAGCCAGAGTGCGGGGAATGGGCGTGGCGGTCATGACCAGAACGTCGGGCTCGGGGGGAGGGGTCGTCGCCCCGGGGCCCGGATCCGGCTCGCCGCTTTTCTTCATGAGCTTGAAGCGTTGCAGGACGCCGAAGCGGTGCTGTTCATCGACCACCACCAAGCCCAGTCTCGCGAACTCGACGTTTTGCTCGATCAGAGCATGCGTGCCGATGACCAGCTGGGCATTGCCCTGAGCGATGTGGCGGCGAATCTCCCGCTTGTGGTCGTCCTCGAGCGAGCCGGTCAGCAGCACTACCCGGTAGCCGGCGTCTTCGAGAATGCGGCGAGCGGAAAAATAATGCTGCTGGGCAAGGATTTCGGTGGGGGCCATGAGGGCAACCTGAAAGCCGTTTTCGATGGCGATGATGGCGGCTTCGAAGGCAACCAAGGTCTTGCCCGATCCCACATCCCCTTGCAACAACCGCCGCATGGGGAAGGGCTCGGACATATCCGCGGCGATTTCCTTGAGGGCGCGCTTCTGCGCTCCCGTGGGATGGAAGGGGAGCATTTTCTTGATGGCAGCGCGCACCGAATCGTCCAGGCGGAAGGCGATTCCGGTCTGCGCCTTTTGCTGGCGGCGTTTGAGCTCGAGCCCCAGTTCGATGAAGAAAAGCTCCTCGAAGATCAGGCGGATGTGGGCGCGGGTACGCGAGGAGTGCAAATCCTGCAGGCTTTCGCCGGCGTCGGGCCAGTGAACCTTCCACAGCGCCTCGCGCGGCGAACTGAGGCTGAGGTGGCGGCCGACCGCAGCGGGGAGGGGATCGAGAAGATCAGGGGACAGGTTCTCGAGCGCGGTGCGGATGACGCGGCGGAACCAGCGTGAGGTCAGGCGCCCCTGCCCGGCGGACTCGTAGATGGGAACAATTCGTCCCACCTCGAGCCCAGACACGACCTTCTTTTCTTCTCCGTCGGCAGAACCATCCTCGCCGTCGTCGAGGAGTTCGAACTCGGGCTGGACCAGTTGCAAGCCGCCTTTGTAAAGGTCTTCCTCCACCTTGCCGTAGACGGCAACCCTCTGCCCGGCCTTGAAGCGGTCTCGCAGGTAGGAGGCGTTAAACCAGATGCATTTGAGCCGGGCTCTTCCCTGACTGACCGTCATCTGAAAAATCGGCATGCGACGAGTGCGCAAGAAACCGGAATTGCGGACCTCGGCGATGACCGTTGCCATTTCCCCGCCGCGCAGTTCCGCGATGCCCCGCGGGTTGAGGCGATCTTCATAACGAAACGGCAGATAATGGAGAAGGTCGTCGACGGTGTGAATGCCTTTGGCACCCAACACCTCGGCAAGGCGAGGTCCGATGCCCTTGACGTACTGCACGGGAGTAGACAACTCGAGCATCGGAACGATGTTAGCAGGTGGCGAATGGCCGGTATTTCGGGTAGGTTGGCCTATGACGACGATCCCGAATGAGGCTCGGCGGTGACTCGATCCGGCGCAGCGAGTTTTGTTCATGCCTTGGTGGCGGTCCTGGCAGGCAATGCCGTCTATTTCCTGCTGGTGCCGTATTTGCCGCCGGCTGCCCGGCACGTGGCCCCTCGACTCGACCTCGGGATGGTGGTGGACTTCTGGATTTGTTTGGTGATCTTTGGACTCATTAAGACCGCCTCGCGGCGAAGGCGCAACTCCTCCCGCAAACTCTAGGTCGGGATCAATCCTGATTGGACACTCTCACCCAGCTTCGTCCCGATCGTTCGCCATCAGCGGCATGCGACCCCTGCCGCCACCGGAACGATCGACCGAAATGAATCGGATCCGGCAGTTCGGCTGGCTGGTTACTTTAGGAACTTCAGTAACCCTGCCAGGACAGGCTAAAATCCGGCCAGTCCTATGCAGAAGGTCGCCATCCTCTACGACGCTGGCCAGGCGGTGCTGTCCACATTCGATCTGGATGAGGTCCTGCAGCAGATCCTGAGGATCGTCCGCGACTACTTTCACCTCGAAAACATCGCGATTCTGCTGCGGGAGGAGAACCGGGAGGAACTCTACGTCCGCCGCCATATCGGTTGGGATGAAGGAAATGAAAAACTTCGCGTGCCTTTCGGGACCGGCATCATCGGCGCGGCGGCCAGGGAGAAGCGTCCGATCTATGCTCCAGATGTAACCAAGGATGCGCGCTATATCGAATCGGTACGCGGGACCCGGTCCGAACTGGCCATGCCCCTGCTGGCCCGGGACCAGGTTGTGGGGGTCTTGCACTGCCAGAGCGGGAATCTCAACCACTTCGACGCGGAAACCATTGATTTGTTGATGTTGTTCTGCACCCAGGCCTCGATGGCCCTGCAGAATGCACGGCTGTACTCGCTCGAGCGGCAAAGGGCGGCGCAACTGGAAGCCATCAATGCCATCGCCAAACAAACGACCGCCGTGCTCGATCTGAAGGAACTGCTGGCCAAAGTATGCTCCCTGATTCAGCATGCATTCCCGATCTCGCATGTTTCCGTGCTCTTAAAAGAGGAGGATGAGATGGTGCTGCGGGCCCACCATGGCGATCTCACTCCGCGCATTCCGGAAGGTGGAAGACTACCCGCCCGAGCCGGCCTTTGGGGGCGAGCCCTGGCCACCGGCAAGACGGTGATTGAAAATGATGTGCGCATCTCCCCCGACTACACTGGGTTTTTTGTGGAGACGGCAGCTCGCATGTGCATTCCGCTGGTCTCGTTCGGGCAGACGCTCGGGGTTCTGGTGCTCGACAGCGCAAAGATGGGCGCATTCAATGCCAACGACGAGCAGTCGCTTGAGTCAGTTGCGGACATCTGCTCTAACGCCATCCAGAACGCGCACTACGTCGACCGGGTCAGACAATTGGCCTACCTCGATGGTTTGACCGGAATTTTCAACCGCCGATTCTTCGAACTGCGCATTACCGAGGAGATTGAGCGCGCCCGGCGATTCAATATCGGCATGGCGGTGATCATGGTGGACATCGACCAGTTCAAGCGCCTCAATGATGAGTTCGGGCATTTGCTGGGAGACGAGGTGTTGCGCCAGGTCTCGTCAATTTTCCATCAGCAGCTGCGGAAAATCGATGTGGTGTGCCGCTTCGGAGGCGAGGAATTCGCCATTCTTCTATCCCAAACCGATCCCCAGCATGCCTTTGGCGTAGCCGAGAAGCTGCGCCGCATGGTGGAAACCTGGCAGTTTCCAGGGGTACCCCGACCGGTCACCATCAGCGCAGGCACCGCCAGCTTTCCGGATCACGGAACCACCCGGGATGAACTGGTCAAGGCGGCGGACGCGGGATTGTATGGCGCCAAGCTGGCCGGGAGGAACCGGGTGCTGCTGGCGCCTTTGGCGCGCAAAAGCGCGACCCCGGGGTAGAAACTCGATTCCGCCACGACCGGAAACCCCGACCTTGCCGGCAGACCTAGATATCGGCCTGGTGTCCCTTCAACATACGCAAGTGGTCGCGTAGTTCGAGCCGCAGCTGATCCTGCTGGCCGTGGACGCGCACCTTCATCTTCGCCAGCTCATCGGTCAGCTTTTTCTGCTGGAGGGAGCAGGCTCGAGCCTGCCTCTCGAGCTCGGGCTTGACGCGTTCGATCTCACGCGCTGCCAGTTCGACCTGCGGCTTGATCAGGGCGAGCTGCGAGTCCATGGCGCTCAATTCGCGTTCGGTTTCCGCCTTGATTTGCGGCAAGCCAAAACTCTCCTCAAAGAAATCGGACTGCTTGCGCTCGGGCAGCTGGAGGGTGATGGTTTGTTCCCTCTTATCCCGGAGGATGCCGACCTTGGCGGTGTTGTCCTTGCCATTGCGCAAAGCATGGCTGAAATCTCCGGCATCGTTGACCGTCTCGTCGTTCACCCGGACGATTACGTCACCGGCGTGGAAGCCGGCTTTCTCGGCGGAGCTCCCTTTCTCGACCGAGCGCACCAGGACTCCCTTCCCGCCTTTTGCCCCAAAGAAATCGGCCAGCTGGGAGGTAAGGTTTTCCACCATGAGACCGGTACGCATGGAGGAATGCACCACTTCGATCGAAATCGGCATGTCGATATCGGGCATCGGGGGTATCGGGGGCATGGCCTGGATCGTCGGCATGGTGAACTTAAATTCTCCGGCCTCGGGACCAAAACCCTTGCGTTTGGCAAGTTGAGCTTTCAGGGCGAGAGCCTGGCCATTGCGGCTGACCCCGATCGATATCACGCGCCCAGCGGGGATTTCACGGATCATGCGCCGCAGCTGCTCGACGCTCTCGACGGGCGCGCCGTTGATGCTCAGGATGACGTCGTGTTCCTTGAGGCCCGCCTTTCCCGCGGGAGCATCCTGGTCGACCATGGTCACTTCGACGCCGCTCTCTTCCTTCAGCTGCAGGGGACCCAGGCGGTCCGCCGTGACGTCGCGCGTGTCCACGCCCAGATACGAGCTGCCGTCGAAAAGCTCTTCGCTCGAGTACACGATGCCTTCGCTCGGCTGCAGGGAAGAAGAACCCAGGGCCCAGGCGGTGGCCGCCAGGACGATCAGTATGCCGGTTGTTGCCAGAATCAAGTTCCGCATGTTCATCCTCCGACGTCGGGTTTTTCTGTTCTTCTCCCGGTTCTAATGCTCACTCTTACTGGCTGGACCGGAAATTGATGTCGCCGGTCATCGTGCTCACCTTCAGAAGCGGACCGCCATTGTTCAAACGGCCCTCGGCGGTAATGGTTTTCGGGCCCCACTGTCCGCCCACCGCGGTGACTCGAATCGCGGGGAAATCGGAGCGGATGGTATGGCCGTTTGCCAGTTCGATCGAGGCCCGCACCGAAATGTTCAGCTCCGGCGCCAGATAGACGGTCACGTCGCCGGCGGCGGTCTGTAGGGTGGAGTCGGCGCGCTGGTCGTTGGCCACAAACTTGGCCACGATGGCTCCCGCTCCGGTTTCTACCTGGGCCGCGGGAACTCCGCCGAGCTCGATGCGGCCGGCGCCGGTTTCGGCGTGCACCCGCCCTTTCGCCGACCCGACGCGAATGCTCCCACCCCCGGTTTCGATCTCCACCGGACCGGCAGCGTCGCCCACATCGATATTGCCGCCGCCACTTGAGATCTTCAGCTTTCCTCCGCACTGTTTGACCAGAATGTTGCCGCCCCCGGCCTGAAGAACAGCCCCCATGTCGCTTGAGACCAGCACGATGTCTCCGCCGCCGGTGCTGGCGTTGATGGTCCCCTTCACCGCGCCGATCGACACTCGACCACCGCCGGTCTGAATGTTCAAGTCGCCTCCGATTGAGCCAACTTCAATGTCGTCGCCACCGGTTGCAGCGTGCACCGAGCCGCCGATGTCCTCCATGTGAATTTTTCCCCCGCCGCTCGCGGCGTCCACTCGGCCGGAAATTCCTTTCGCAGTGACGCCGCCGCCGGCGGTCTCCACTTTCACCGATTCCAGCTCGCGGGGAACATTCACCACAAACTCACCGGAAAAACTCTGGGGCTTTCCTCCTTGCCACTCGCCGACCAGCCACGCCGTGTCTCCGCGCAGGAAGGTGCTGATCTTGTAGTGGCTAAACTCACGGCGAGCCTTGTCCTCGGAACTGGTAAAGGCACGATTGTGGACCACGTAGGTGATGCCCGACTGGGAGCCGCCTTCGACGCGGACCGAACCGGCATCCACCTTGATTCTAAGATTGGGAGCGCCGCTGAGGGAACCGGTGATCTCTTGCGCCCAACGGCCGCCTTCGCTATAGACGCGGCCCTCCTGAGCGACCAGGGCTGGAACCAGCAGCAGCCACCATCCGAACTTGAACAATTTTTTCAACACGCACCTTCCACCGGGCTCAGCCCGGACAACGGCCGCCAAGCGAGTACCTCCACTGCGGCTAATCGATCTCCGGCAACTGCGCCAATTCCGTCCGTGCTTGCGAGCGGATGTAGAGGTTCGGATCACTCCCCGACAAACGTCGGAGAACGGCGCGGACGCTGCTGTCGGCGCGCACCGGCTGCAACGAATGCAAGGCTTCGGTCCGGACTCCGGGATTGGAATCGTTGACGAGCGCCTCCAGCATGGCATCGCGCACGCGGACGTCGGTTTTCACGCAGGACCCGAGTGCATCGACCGCCTTCAGACGAACCCCGGGATTCGAGTCATAGCGCAGCGCGTAAATCAGGGCTTCGCGGACATTCGGATCGTTTGGGCTCTGCGTCAGCAGGTCCACCGAGTCCATGCGCACCCCCGAGTTGTAGGTATTGCGCGCGGCAAACAAGAGCAACTGCTGAATGCGCTGATCGTTGAGCGAACCCTGCACTTCCTCGGTCGAGACCGTCTCGTACTTGATGCTGACCTGATTGGACCCCGGCTCCTCGGAAACCGAGCGAATGCCACTGATCGAGGATTCGAGCGGCGAAACGCCTGTCGGGGGCGGCGTCAGATCTCCGGGCCGCCGGAGCATACTGTAGGTCGTACCGACACCGCCAGCGAAACCTACGATGAGGATGGCCGCTGCCAGCGCCGGGGAAAAGCCAACTTGCCGCAGCCAGGCGGTAGGATCGAACACCAGGCGATGCCAGAAGCCACCGGGCTCGGCAGTTTCGAGCGATTCCTGGAGCCGCATGCGGGAAGCGGCCAGCAAGTTGGGCGCCGGATCCTGCACCGGGACCGACGAAAACCTGGTGTGAAACTCGCGCGCCGACTTCAGCTCGGCGGAGCAATCAGCACAGCGCGCCACATGTTGCTCAAGTTCGTAGCGGGCATCGTCCGCGAGTTCGTCATAGACGTACAGGAGAATGCTCTGTTGGACCCAGTCACACTTCATAACCCTTCCCCCAAAAGACCCCAGCGGCACTCGGCCGGACAGCCGAGAGCGGACTGGCCTGCGCGGCTTTGCCGCTTATCGCATGTCCGCCAAGGCGCCGCGCAATTTTTGCGTGGCACGGAACAACGTATTCTTGGCGGTTTCTTCGGTGGTGTGCAAGATCTCTCCCACCGTCCGCAGCTTGAGGCCGTGATAGTGCTTTAACTCGAACACCATGCGCTCGCGCGCTGACAGTCGGTCGAGGGCGCGACGAATCCGCGCGGCCAGTTCGCGACTCATCAAATCGCGCTCCGGATCGGCGGCCGCCCGGACGTCGGGCACTTGCTCGAGAACATCGTAGCTTCTGCCCTCTTCGTCAACCGCGACCGGTGCATCTTCCTTCCGCACCTGCTTCTTGCGCAAGTGGTCGAGACATAGATTCGAAACGATGCGATAGATCCATGTGTAAAAGGAACATTCAAATCGGAAGCTGCCCAGGTTTCGGAAGGCTTTCAGAAATGCTTCCTGGTAAATGTCCTGGGCTTCCTGTTCCGACCCGGTGAGATGCAGGGCCAGCCGCAACACGGCCTGGTCGTAGCACCGCACCAGTTCCTCGAAGGCGGCGCCGTTGCCGCGCTGCGCCTCCCGGACCAGTGCGGTATCGTCAATACGGGTCAGACTTTGCCCCGACATGGAGCCCCGCGCGCCGGGGTCCAGGGTTCCGTTGCCACGTTCCCTCGGGACGCGCTCGGCGGCCGCGGAGGAACAATTGCCAACCGTAAAAGGTGCTGCCCAAACATCGGCCGGCATGATTGCTTGCCCTCGAATCAACGTCTTGGCTCAACCGGGTTCGATCGCCGTCCCTCCCGGCCGCCACTGCTATAGACGGGGCTCGGGGCGGACCGTGAGCAGTGATCCCAGGGATTCGCCGAGACTCAAGCGCGCGGAGAACTCCAAACTGGGCCATGGCTAAGCTTTCGCCACCGGACATGGCAGCGAACCTTCTGGAGTCCGGACCCCAAGAGTTCAAGGAGAATATCCCAGGAATGCGCCCCGACCAAGCCCTCCACACAACTTCTCCG
This sequence comes from uncultured Acidobacteriaceae bacterium, assembly GCA_963770245.1. GTDB lineage: Bacteria > Acidobacteriota > Terriglobia > Terriglobales > Acidobacteriaceae > PALSA-270. Next base: position 54,415 of record CAVYOX010000008.1, read on the forward strand.
GTGAGCATCCGCTCATGGAATCTGCTGGTCTAGACCGCAAGGCGAAGCCTGACCTTCCGACCGGCCGGTCTTTCGCGCCCCGCAGTTTGTTCGATGATGTAAATCGATGATGAGTAAATCGATGGCCGCAGCTTGGGTAACGGTTTCGCGCTTCTACGATGGCTACGATGGCCGGTACGGCGGGCGAGGCGCCCGCCCCACACAGCCGGGTTACACCGCAGCCGCTTCCTTCTCGATGAGCACTTTGACGTGGGTGGTTACATCCTTGTGCAGCTTGATGGGGACGGTGAACTCGCCGAGCGTCTTCAGCGGCTCGTGCAGCTGGATCTTGCGGCGATCGACGTTGAGGCCTTTTTTTTCGAGTGCGTCGGCGATGTCGCCCGACGTCACCGAACCGAATAGCTGATCGTGCTCCGCCGATCGCCGCTCGAACGACAGCGAAACGTCGGCAAACTGCTTGGCCAGCTCCTCGGCTTGGGTTTTCTCCTTGGCGGAGCGGCGCACGGAGGCGGCCTTCATCTGCTCGATGACCGTCTTATTGCCCTTGGAGGCCTCGATCGCGAGCTTGCGCGGCAGCAGGTAGTTGCGGCCATAGCCTTCGGCAACTTTTACGACGTCGCCTCGCGAACCGAGCTTAGCGACATCTTCTTTCAGGATGACTTCCATGAGATGACTCCCGTTTGAGTTTCCTACGTCATGCACAAAAAGTTTGGCGGTCCGCGCTGGCGGCCCGGGCGAGGACGAGGGCGCGCGTCCCCTGCAAAATCGGAGCAATCGCCTACGATGCGCGGCCGGCAAACGGCAGCAAAGCGATGTTGCGCGCTTGCTTGATCGCCGAAGACAGGCGCCGCTGGTGCGGCGTGCACACGCCGGTTAGACGGCGCGGTACGATCTTGCCGCTTTCTGCCACGAACTGAGCCAGCAACCGCACGTCTTTGTAGTTGATCGCCTCAATTTTTTCTACGCAGAATTTGCAAACCTTCTTGCGCCGGAAATACTTGCGGCCGCCTTCGCGGCCGCCCGGACCTCCGGGACGGGGTGGCCGGCGCTCGCCCCGGTCGCCGCCGCCAAAAGAACGTTCTCCCCCGGCGGGGCGATCCCCGCCTGAGGGACGGTCGCCGCCTGAAGGACGGTCGCCGCCTGAGGGACGGTCTGGGCCGGAAGCGGATTCGCCCGCGGATGCTGTGGATCGGGTTTCGTCAGTCATGATGCTCCTTGAGTGATTCAGTGGTCGGTTGTCCATCTCGGCGGCCAGGGCCAAGGTTCCGCCCGCGATTGCCGGAAGACTGGCGACCGAAGAACTTACGACCTGCTTTTCTATGCCGTGGCCGGGGCGGTTTCGCCGCCCGTCTCCGCCGCGGGCGTCGGAGCCGGCTTGCGGCGCACTTCCCGTAGCTGCTTGATTTTGTCCAGGCGCTTCTGTTCCTCGTCAATCCGGACGGTGAGGAATTTGATGACCGGTTCGGTGACCCGCAAGCGGCGTTCCAGTTCGTGGATCAGACCTCCTCCGCCCTCGACTGTGAGGAGCATGTAGAGCCCCTCGTGAAAGCGCCGGACTGTGTAAGCCAAGCGCCGCTTGCCCATTTTCTCGACGCTCTTGACCTGCCCGCCGGAAGTTGTCACTACGGTCTCCAGAGTGGAAATCAGTTTATCCTGATCTTCCTCCGCCATATCGGGGCGGACGATAAACATCAGCTCATAGGTGCGATTCATGCTTCACTCCCCATCCGCCACGGATTCTCACGGATCAACCCAGGTCCAAGCTGCGATCCGCGTTCATCCGTGTTAATCCGTGGCTAATCTTTTTCTTCCGCTTCGTCGGGACCGGCTCTGCGGTTGAAGCGGTTCATCGCCGCCGCCAAGCCTTCGCTCAAAATCACCTTCACCGCTTCGGCGGCGATACCGAGCACCGCATTCACCTGCTCGAGCTGCGCCTTGCGAAACGGCTTCAGAATCTTGGTTACCGGCGCGATCCCCAGCCGGATTCTGGGGAACTCCTGGCTGCCCAGTTCTCCGATGATGGACTTCATGCCGTTGTGACCCGCCGAACTGCCCCGCGGGCGGATACGAATCGTGCCCCAGGGCAAGTCCAATTCGTCGTAAATCACAATCAGATCCTGCTCCGGCCTGACTTCGTGCTTGGCCACCAACTCCCGCACCGCAGTGCCGCTGAGGTTCATGAAGGTCTCTGGCTTGGCCAGAAGAACCGTCTCCGAGCCCACCACGGCACGGGTCGTGAGCGCGTGACACTGGCGGTTTCTGAGTTCCACCCCGCTATCGTCGGCGATGCGGTCGATCGCCAGGAACCCCAAGTTGTGCGGCGTGAACTGGTATTCGATACCCGGGTTGCCCAGCCCGACAATCAGTTTCACGCCTTCTCAATGTCTCCCCGGGCAAAGCCGTCGAGATGCGCCACCGCCGAACCCATCGATTCCGACCGGAGCGGGCTCCGGAGAACACCCGTTCTCCGCCGCCCACGGCTATTTCTTCTCTTTTTTCTCCGCCTTCTCGGGCTTGGCCTTTTCCGCGGCAGGCTCGGCACCTTCCTCGCCTTCCACCTCCTGCTTGCCCTTCTTGATCACTTCGGGCTCGGCGGGAGTGGTGCCGGCTTCGGCAGCGACCACTTCCGGCGTTGCCACCTCTTCTTCCTTCACGGTGATGACATGGGCCACGGGCTGGTTCGCATCCGTCAAGAACTTGACCTTGTCGCTGTGCGGCAAATCCTCGACCCGCAGCACTTTGCCAAAAACCAGTTCTGAGACGTCGGCTTCGATGGACGCCGGAATGTCCCCCGGCAAGCACTCGACTTCGACCTCACGCAGAACCTGTTCGAGAATGCCGCCTTGCTGCTTGACGCCGGCAGCTTCGCCCTTGAGTACGATGGGCACCTCTACTTTGAGCTTCTGGTCCATGGCGATGCGCTTCAAGTCGATGTGCAGAAGTGCGCCCTTCACCGGCTCGTACTGCCAGTCCACGATCATGGCCTGGGTGCGTTCGCCGCCGTTGAGGGCAAGTTCAAAGATCGTGTTGTACCCGGTCTGGGAGTTCAGGATTCGGGCCACCTGGCGCGGATCGAGACTGAGCGACAGGGTCTCTTTCCCCGCCCCGTAGAGCACGCCGGGGACCTTGCCGCCGCGGCGCACGCGCCGCGCCGCGTTCTTGTTTCCTGGAGTGCGCGGCTGAGCTTCCAAAAGATTCTTTTCTGTTGCTGTGGCCATAGTTTGATCCCGGTTTACAAGAATAACTTGCTGACGGAGGCTTCTTCGTGGATCGCCTGAATGGCGCGTCCGATCAAACCCGCAACCGTACGTACGGTAATTTTGGGTTCGTTCTTGGCCGCTTCACTGAGCGGAACGGTGTCCGTCACCACCACTTGTTTCAAACAAGACTGAGAAATGTTCTCGACCGCCGGGCCAGAAAGTACCGGATGCGAGCAGCAGGCATACACCTCACTGGCGCCGTTTTCCATCAGCGCGGCGGCGGTTTTGACCAGCGTGCCGGCGGTGTCGATTAAGTCGTCAATCACCAGACAAGTGCGGCCCTGCACGTCACCGATCACGTGCATGACCTCGGCGACGTTCGCCTCAACGCGGCGCTTGTCGACGATGGCCAGCGCCGAGTCCATTTTCTTGGCAAAGAAACGGGCGCGCTCCACCCCACCCGCGTCCGGGGAGACCACCGTCAGGTTCGGCAGAGTCAATTTCTTGAAATAGTCCACCAGCACCGGCGACGCAAATAGCGGGTCCACGGGAATATTGAAGAATCCCTGAATTTGCGGCGCGTGCGGGTCAATCAACAACGCCCGGTCAGCGCCCGCCGTGGTAAGCAAGTCCGCCACCAGTTTGGCGGAGATCGGCGCCCGCGGCTTATCCTTGCGATCCTGGCGGCCGTAGCCATAGTAGGGGATCACGGCGGTGATGCGCCGCGCCGAGGCCCGCTTGAGCGCATCGATCATCAAAAGCAGCTCCATCAGGTGCTCGTCGACGGGGCGCGATGTGGGCTGAATGACGAACACATCCGCGCCGCGCACGTTCTCCTGAATCTGTACGTAGGCTTCGCCGTCCTTGAAGCGCGTCACCAGGGCTTGATTGCGCGTCAATCCCAGGAACTCGCAAACATCGTCGGCCAGGCGCTCATTCGCCGAACCGCTGAAGATCTTGAACTTGTCGTCCACCCGGGCGCGCTGCGGCTTGCGCTCCGACTTCTCGTCAGGGCCAGCCTGGATTTTCTTGTCGGTTGCGGTCGCAAGAGTTGCCATAGTAGCTCTCAGCGGTCAGCTTCCAGCCACCCGCCGGAACCGACCCCTTCTGCCCTCGGGCACCAGCGGAAAGCTAGGCTTTGCCAGCTGACAGCTGGTTTTTCTGGCTGGGCCGCTAGGATTCGAACCTAGACAAAGTGCTCCAAAGGCACTTGACCTACCATTAGTCGACGGCCCAGTGGAATTAAGTTTTTCAATTGCCGATCGACGATTGGCTGGCAGGATCAGTGTACCGAACCTGGCCCAATCGGCAATCGAAAATTGTCAATCGAAAATCTTCTTCCAGTACGCCGGGCGCGTCACAGTCGTCGTGATCACCGACCGTATGCCTTGCTCGCGCAGCTTGACAGCAGCCCTTCCAGCCGCGGTCCGGGACCGAAACAGCCCGTAGACCGCCGAGCCCGAACCCGACAGCGAGGCATAGAGCGCCCCCGCCTGTTCGAGCACACTCTTGACCTCGCGCAATTCGGGATATTGAGGAAAGACGACCCGTTCAAAGTCGTTTTCGATCCCGGTACGGACGAGGTCGAGAAGCGGTGTCTCGGCCCGGCCCCTGCCTTGGCTCACAGGGACACCGGAGTTGGCCCTCCCAGTTTTGGCTTTACGCGGATGAAATCTGCCCTGGGACGAACCGCTCAGTCCCGCAGAAATCGCGCGACCAAGCTCCAACATTCTATCGGAGGGGGACGAGGGCGTCAATTTCAGTGCGGCGTGCGAGGTGGCATCGGAACCGGTCACGGGGCTACGGGCGGGCTCGCCTGACCAGCTCGAGCCCAGTCCGACCGGCCCCGCCGAAATCAGACGATCCCAATCCGCGAACGCTTTGGGAGTGGACACCCCCGACTGCGGAGTCGCGATCACGCAGGGAACCGGAGCCAAGTCGGGCAGGGGATAGACTTCCTCGCCGTGCCCGACGCCGAGCACGGTGCCTCCGGCCAAGAAAAGCGGCAGATCCGAGCCCACTTCGGCCGCAATCTCGAGCCGCTCGGCACCCGAAAGCCGCTTCTTCAGCGCCCGCTCCAAACCGAGCAGCGCAGCCACTGCGTTCCCCGAAGCGCCGCCGAGGCCGCCCTGCACCGGCAGCCGCTTCTCGATCTCGATAACCACACGGCCTCGTGCCTGCAGCCCCGCCATCGCTCGTTCGACCATGCGATAGCAGGTATTCGATTGATCTCGGGGAACGCGGGGGTCCGCGCAGCGGATTTCAATGCCCGCGCCTCGCGAGACCTGCACGCGAACCATGTCGTGCAGCGCTATCGTCTGATAGACGGTGCGCAGATCGTGAAAGCCATCTGTCCGCAGCGGGCCGATCGCCAGGCCAAGATTAATCTTCGCGAAGGATCGAACGGTGACGGGCATCAGGGACATGATTGTAAGGTTTCGGTTGCAGATTTGCGATTTCTCAGCCACTTTGCGCTAACCTGGCGAATTGTGAAAGCCTTCGACCCATGGAAATTTCTGCCGTTCTGGCATGACATTTTGTTTCTTGCGGCGGCCGCTGGCAGCGGCCTCTGGACCTGGCTTCGCGTACGCCGTGCGCACTCATGGCCGTCCGCTCCAGGCGTGATCGAGCGCCTCGCCGCTCGGCCCGCGGAAAACCGACACTTCAAGCCGTGGGTGGGCGAGTTTACCTACACCTACGTGGCGAACCGCGACTACTATTCTGGTTTTCACCGCATCGGGGCGCGCAGCGAAGGGCGTGCCGAGGAGCGAATCTCCGGCTGGAAGGGCCGGATGGTTGTGGTGCGGTATTCGCCGACCAAACCCGAGATCTCGGTGCTACTAAGAAGTGACCAGCCCGGCGGGCAATTGGGGAACTGAACGCCCGATTTCGAGAGGCTAGGCGCCAACCGAATGCCTGTCAATCATCCGGAATTCTTGGCCAACTGAAGCCTTGGCCAATTTCAGGTTCTCCGCTTGTAGTACACCGCGAACTCAAAGCCCGGATTCGCCGGAAACAGCTCCGCCACTTTCCGCAGCCTCTCGGCCATCTGCTGCGGAGCCAGCAGCGGGTAGTCGCGCTCGCGTAGATCGTAGTAATCCACGTCGAGGAATAACGACAATAGATAAATTGAAATGGCGTCGGAAAAGGTCGCCGCGAAGTATTCGTTCTTGTATTTCTCGGCATCCGGGCCAGGCACCGTGGCCAGTTTGCGCGACTCCCAGGCATCGAGCGAGGTTTCGCCTCGGACCTTGGATTCAACCTGCTTCCAGACCAGATCGGCAAAAGCCTCCGGCACGCCCGCGCGCTCGACGACGGCGTGGCCCACGTTGATATAGAACTCGAAGGCGACAGAAAACTTATCGTCCATCAGCCGGGTCGAGATGAACACGCATTGCGAGTCGCCCAGATCCAGATTGCGATGGCAAACGGCATTGTCGCTGAGCGCCACATCGTAGCGGTCCGCGATTACGGTTTCGTCGCCCTGGTTCACCGTCAGCGGAACAAAGTAGTAGGCCTTGCGTTCGAGCGTGGCCGCAGCCACCAGGGGAACGGCCGCCACCATGCGTTCCAGGTCGGAGGAGGAAACGGTCATCTCCCCGGCGATGGCGTAGCAGATGCCATTTGGGGCTTGCGAAACCGGAGTCTGACGGACAACTTCTGCCGGTGGGCGCGTAATAACCGGCGTGGCTTGAGACATAGAAGCTATTGTAGCGCACCGTTCCGAACCGACCGATCGGGGTCCCTCCGCGACCATCGATGGGTCGCCCGAGCGAGCCGGAGCAGGCCCGGACCCAAATGTTGTAGCCTAACCGTGATGGCCTCCGCCCCAACCCCGGATCGCAGCCCGCTTTGGTACTTGATTCCTCCCCGGGTCCTGCTGCTGACGTTTTTGCTGACGTTGCTTTCCTTTGCGGTCAGCCTGCTGCTCGGGATCCTGGGGGTATTAGCCCTGGCATGGTGGCGCGGCGCTCGCCCGGATATGACCGGTGCTTATCGGCATATCGCTGCGCCGGTGGCGGCCGTGGTGGCGGCGGTAGTCCTGATTTCGGTCACGGTGCTCGAAATCAAACGCTACCGGCAGGCCAAAACGCTGGCCCGAATCGAACGGGCGAGTTAGTTCCGCTGCGAAGACCCAGCCATTTGCAGCTACAATGGGTCCATGCGGCCCCGCATTGCGATTCCCCTGCCTCACTCGAGCGACCAGAAATATGGTGAGCGGGCCTTGCCCCAGTATGAACATGCAGTCGAGATGGCGGGCGGCGAGCCGGTACGCATTCCCCTCGACCAGGCCCCAGCCCAGGTCATGAAGCTCATCGAGCGCTGCGACGCCGTTCTGTTGCCGGGAAGCAACGCCGACGTGGATCCGGCGAAGTATGGCGCCCCCCGCCATCCGAAAACCGATGCCGCCGATCCGCGCCGCGACACCGTCGACGAGTTGCTTCTGCAAGATGCCTACAACATGCGCAAGCCGGTGCTCGGCATCTGCTACGGGCTGCAGATATTAAACGTCTATCGCAGCGGGACGCTGTTGCAGCACATTGAGTCGCCGATCAATCATGAAGCAGGACGCACCATCCCGGTCGCGCACACGGTCGAGTTGGACCCGCAGTCGAAGCTGGCGCACATCGTTGCCCAAGCACGATCGATCGAATCGGAGCCGGCTGTCGAAGGACGGGGTTTCAGCCGGAGCGGACCGACCGCCGAACCCGCGGCGGTGTCCGCCACGGACAGGGTGCTCCTCCCGGTCAACTCCAGCCACCACCAATCCGCCGATGTGGTCGGCGATGGGTTGCAGGTCGTGGCCCGCTGTCCGGATGACGGCATCATCGAAGCCATCGAGGGCACGACGCCCGAGCATTTTGTATTGGCCGTGCAGTGGCACCCGGAACGATCGGCAGAGGATGACGAGAGCTCGCGAGCAGTTTTTCGAGCGCTGATTGAGGCCGCCGAGGCTCGGCACGAGAAGCTGGCGGGAGAATTTGAAGCAGTTTAGCAATTCCGCCTCAGTTTCTTGCCCGCGCGCCTGATGGTCAAGGTCTGGTAGTTCTCTTTTCCAGCAGCACGACCACGTGGGCGATGGCTGCATTGTCGGTACCCATGCCCTCCGGAGTTTTCGCCTTGACGCCGACGCAGCCTTCCGGCAGCCCCATCAGCTCCGCCACCCGCGCACGGATATGGGCCGAGTGCGGTCCGATTTTCGGCGCGGCCAGAATCAGGGTGGAGTCCAGATTCAGGACCGCGTAGCCCGCTTGTCGCACGCGTTTCAGCGCTTCCGCTAGAAAAATGGCCGAATCCGCACCTTTCCACTCGGAGTCCGAAGGCGAGAACAGGGTTCCAATGTCAGGCGCGGCAACCGCGCCGAGCAGGGCGTCCGTGATGGCGTGAAGAAGAACGTCGCCATCGGAATGCCCGCCTAGACCGCGAGAGTGCGGCAGCGTCACACCCCCAATTTTCAGCGGGATGCCGCGTTTGAACTCATGAGAATCCCAGCCATAGCCGATGCGAGTTCGCGGTTTCGAGGATCGAGTTTCTGGAGGATCCTTCGTCGTCGGTCGTTGCTGGTTGGCCACAGGCACACACTCCTAATTCGGTCGCGCGCTCATTTTCGCAAGTAGAATTCGGCCAGTTCCAAGTCCGCGGGCGCGGTGATCTTGATATTTCTCGGCGAGCCCATCACCACCGCCACCGGATGGCCGGAACGCTCGACGAGCGAAGCTTCGTCGGTTCCCATGAAACCGTCGGCGGTAGCCTCGTCGAAGGCCCGTTTCAGCACAGCGTAGCGAAAACCCTGAGGCGTCTGCGCCAGAACCACGCGCTCCCGCGGGATGGTCGACTTGACGAGGGCGCCCTCCGCCGTGCGCTCGACTTGCTTCACGGTGTCGACCGCGGGCATTCCAGCGATGGCCGCCCCGTATTTCTCGGTCGCGCGAATGACTGCGGCGATGATCTCGGGCGTGACGAACGGTCGCACGGCGTCGTGAACCAGCACGACATCGTCCGCTAGGGCGCTGACCGCCGCCAGTGCATGCGCCACCGACTGCTGCCGGTGTTCGCCGCCTTCGACCAGTTGCAGCTTTTTCTGCAGAATATCTTTGCCGGCCTGCTCCAGGCGGCTGCGAAAGCCGGCAATCTCGCCGGGACGCAGGGCAACGCATATCTCGGTCACGTCGGGGCAGGCAGCGAACTTGCGCAGGGTATGAATGAGGATGGGCGTGCCGGCCAGCTCGGCGAACTGTTTGGATGGGGCTATGTTTTTCGTTCGGGCGCTGGGGGCAGAACTCATGCGCGTGCCCAGACCGGCCGCGGGAATAATCACAACTACCTTCATGGCGGGCTGTCAGTATACGGGGCGGGACTGGGTAGTTCAAATCTCGCAGGCGTCGGTGACGCCGACCAGGGGAGAACCCGATCGCGAGCCGAGAACGAGAATATACCCACAGCCGCCCCGATTCCGCTTTCCCATACTCAACCCGGCTGCCGCTTCCGGATTTCGTCGGTTCGGTGAATTTAGTTCCCGGCCGATACCGGAGGCAGTGGTCCGGGGGCACTTTTGCCGACCAGTCCTCTGATGGCAAAGAACTTACCGTGACCTCAGTCATGAAAAGTAATTACCAGCCGAGTTGCGACTCGTGCGCACCTTCGAAAGCGAAGCGCCCTTCGACGTTGCCCGGGGGAATGGCATCTAAAGCCGGCTGAGTCTCCTAGGGAGGGCTCCATGGAGAAGCCAAGTCGCTCCTTTTTCCGGCTCCTGACTTACTCTTTCACCGCGGCGCTGCTCACCGGACTGGCGTTTGCGCTGCTGGTGGCCGGCGCCACCTGGGCCTTTGCCGGCTCCCCATCTTTCGACCCCTCCCTACAGCCATTGAACAGCGCATCCGCCGACCAGGTCTTTTCGGGAATGGTTACCGATTCCCGCTGCGGCGCAAAACACTCGCAAGATTCCGCCGAGGATCCCGCCGAATGCATTCGCTCCTGTGTCCGGCACGGAGCCAAGTACATGCTGATCGACGGCGAGACCAGCTACATCTTGGCAGGCAGTCCGGCCGTGCTCGACGGATTGGCGGGCCAGAGGGCGCGCATTCAGGGCACGCTCGACGGAGCGGTCCTCAGCGTGACGGCAGCCGCGGCCCAGTAGGCCCGGGCCGCTCGGACGCACCCGCCCCGCCCTATTCGGCTGGATGTTCAGTCAGGAAAGGTTGCGGCTTTTTGGGCTCCGCGCTGGCGGCGCCGGCAACGGCGGCAACTGGCGGACGCGGCTCCGGCCGCGCAGCCACGCGGTCATCCCATTTGCCGAAGATCATCTTTCCGGCTGTGGTCTGCAGCACGCTCGTGACGGAGATGTCGACCGTCTTGCCGATCATCTTGCGGGCATTGTCGACGACCACCATGGTACCGTCATCGAGGTAAGCGACGCCTTGGTTATATTCCTTGCCTTCCTTGAGGATGAAGACCTTCATGGTTTCGCCGGGCAGTACAATCGGCTTCAGCGAATTAGCCAGTTCATTGATGTTCAGCACCTCGACGCCCTGCAGCTGTGCCACCTTGTTCAGATTGAAGTCGTTCGTGATGATCTTGCCTTCGTACAGTTTGGCGAGCTCGATCAGCTTCAAGTCCACTTCGCGAACGGCGGGGAAATCATCCTCCACGATCTGGATTTGTACCGAGGCGATCTTCTGCAGACGCTGCAGGATGTCCAGCCCGCGGCGGCCCCGGTTGCGCTTGAGAGAGTCGGCAGAGTCGGCGACCAGCTGCAGCTCACGCAGCACGAACTGCGGAATCACGATGACGCCATCGAGGAAACCGGTTTCGGCAATGTCGGCAATGCGACCGTCAATGATGACACTGGTGTCCAGGATCTTGTAGCTTCTGCGCGACTGCTTCTCGCCGCCGAAAATACCCCCGAGCGCCGCCAGGTTGAGCAGGTCGCCCTTGTTGGCTCCGACCACGAGTCCCACATAGGCCATCAGGAGCATAACCATAATTTGCAGGAAACTCTGGGTATGGCTGGGGGGAAGGCTGTTGCGGATGACGAGCGCGAACAGATAGGCCCCGAAAATGCCCAATACGCTGCCGATAGCCGCTCCGATCAGGCGTGTGAGACTGATGCGGCGTAAGTTCCACTCAAAAAGAACGATGGCAATACCGACCAGAGCGCCGACACCAGCGTCCAGCTTCGCCGGCAGGGCAAACGGTTGGATGAGATAGCAGGTGACCGTAACAATGAGGACAAATAAAACCCGAACCAGAACTAAGTCCACGGATGGACCTCCCCCCAGAACCCGCCTGCGGCCCTTGCCGCAAGGTAAGGCCCCCCCCGGCCAGCCGGACCGCCCGACGACCGGCTGCCAGTGACGGTAAATCGGAGCCGATGAATGAATGAGATGGCGGCTCCGCCCCCGGACGTAAGTGCTGTCCGGAAACGTAAAATATGCAGGGGAAGTATATACCTGATGTAAAGAGCCGCCGACTCTCGACCGAAAGGCCGCCCGCTGGCCGGCTGCTACACTCGGATCACGTGAAAGCAATTGTCATCAGCCGCTTAGGAGGCCCGGAAGTTCTCGAGGTACGCGCCGTCCCCGATCCCGTGCCCGGGGAAGGCCAGGCGCTGGTTCAGGCGAAAGCGGGCGGCGTAAATTTCGCCGACATCATGACTGCGCAGGGCGGCTATCCGGGAACGCCTAAACCTCCATTGGTGGCTGGACGGGAATTTTGCGGTCGGTTGGAAGGCGGCGGACAGACGGTGATGGGATACACGCAGTGGGCCGCATTCGCCGAGATCGTTGCCGCGCGCTCCGAGCTGCTCTGGCCCGTACCCGAAGGTTGGAGCATGGAAGAAGGCGCGGCCTTTCCAGTTAACTATTTCACGGCATATTTTGCATACTGGAAAGCAGGCTTGCTCGAGAAGCCAACGGGCGCGCCGCAGCCGCGGGTCCTGATCCACGCCGTCGCCGGTGGAGTGGGCACCGCCGCGGTGCAACTTGGCAAACTGCTCGGAATCGAAATGTACGGGACAGCTTCCTCCGATGAAAAGCTGGCTCGGATGAAACCGCTCGGCCTCGAACATGGCATCAACTACAAGGAGCACGACTACCAGGAAGCGATCAAGGAGCTGACCCACGGCGAAGGCGTGGACGCGGTCTTTGAAATGTTGGGCGGTGAGCACACCGCCAAGAGCATCCGTTGTCTGCGCGACTTCGGCCGGGTCATTGCCTATGGCACCGCCACCGGACAACCCGCTGTACTGGACGCCGGGGCGCTGTACGCGAAAGGCGCGAGCGTGCATGGATTATGGCTGAGCTATCTCTCCGCCAAGCGCAGTTTAATGGACCAGGCCTGGAAGCGCCTTTCAGCGTGGACTTCCCAGGGACACTTGCATCCCGTGGTAGGACGGGTGGTCGCGATGGAACAGGCGGGATCGGCTTACCGGTTGCTGCTCGAGCGCAAGAACTTTGGCAAAGTGGTCTTGAAGATCGCCCCCTGACCCTGCACTGCGCGATGCAGCGCTCGAAGCCAGCTCCTCATACTCCAGTGATGATCCTGGGAGCGCGAACTTAGAATCGTTAGAAGCGCGTTTCCGTGTTCCGGCCGACCGAACTCGCGCCAGTTTGGCCGCGAACCCTCAACAAAACAATCATTCTCTGTTGCTGAACGGGCGCCGCACGGCGCTGCTAACAATCCCCAGCGGACTGCGTCCAACCTGATAATTGCGGCTAGAAAGGCAGTGAAACTTTCTTGCGGCGCAAGCGTATTACTTCTAGCGTTCGCAGATCCGGCCGGCAGCGGACCGGGTCGGCACAGGGATATTCAGGGTTAAAGGGACTGGTTCACTTTCGGTTTGGCGGCCCAGGTGAGCCCAATCCCCGAGCAGAAAGTGCGAGACCTTTCGGTCTGGCTCTTTTCGCTTAACCCTGAGGTCGCATTGTAGGGCTTGTGGGTAGAAATGCAAGTTCTTCCACCAGCGATCAGGGCTGCCATGAATCGGGTTCCCGACGCTTTCGGGAAAGAATAAGGAGTTACATGACGGCATCAAAGACATTCCGGGGATTGCTGCTTGGACTGTCGGTTCTGCTGGCAGCCGGTGCTTTCGCAGCCGACAAAGGTTCTCTCGAACTTAACAGCCCCGCCTCGATCGGCGGGAAGCAACTGGCGGCCGGGGACTACAAACTGACGTGGCAGGGCGACGGCCCGAGCGTGCAGCTGAATGTTCTGAAGGGCAACAAGGTTGTGGTCACGACTCGGGCGCGCGTGGTGAACGTCGATCATCCCTCTGAGCGCAACGAATCTGTGGTGAACCGAGACGGGAACGGCAGCCGTTCGCTGGCCGAGATCCGTCTTTCCGGCAGAAAGTACGTTCTGGCAATCGACGAAGACACCGGGGCTCCAGGTGGCAGCAGCGGTAGCGCCCGCTAGGCAGGTTTTTCTGTCCGTGATATCCACAAGGGGAGCGCGCCAGCGCTCCTCTCGTTTCTTTTCTTGATTTTTCGCTTCTGATTTTCGGGGGGCGGCGCACCGGGCCACCCCGGCCCGGTCAACAATGTTGCGAGAACGCAGATCGTGGTCTAGACTTGCTCGCCTTGGTTTGGCCTCTCGCCTTTGAAGCGGGCATTTCAATCGAGGAGTTAAGGTTATGCGCCGTCTGGCTTTGGCCCTTCTCAGCTTGCTCCTCGCCACCGCCCTGTGCCCCGCCCAGCAATTGAGCAAGAAGATGACGAACAAGGATGTCATCGAAATGGCAGGACTCGGATTGCCCGATGACGTCATCATCGAAAAGATTCAAACCGCCACCGCCACTGATTTCGACACCAGTGTTGCCGGACTGAAAGCGCTCAAAGCGGCCAAGGTTTCCAATGATGTGATCCGCGCCATGGTCCATCCGCATCCGGCGACCGCCGGCGGAGGGGAGACCGCTCCGGTCGAGACCGCGCCAGCGGAGGCAGCCCCGCCAGAAACTGCTCCCGCCGCCAGCTTGTCGCCGCCTCCTTTCGATAAACGCGGCTTGCCCAAGGAAGTCGGCGTATACGTCATCCTTAAGGGCAGGCTGGCGGAAGTGGATCCCGAACTGGTTGGCTGGCAGAGCGGGGGCGCAGTGAAACACATGGCAACTCTCGGCTTGGACAAGGGCCATGTGAACGGCAAAGTCATGAACGCCAAGAGTCCGTTACAGCTAGCGGGACCGGTGATCTTCATCATCAAGACGCCCGAAGGCACGTCGGCAACCGAATACCAGTTGCTGCAATTGTATGAGAAAGAAAATCGCCGCGAGTTTCGGGCCACGACCGGAGGCGTGATTCACTCCTCGGGAGGGGCGGAGCGAAACGCACTTTCCTTTGCGCCCGAAAAAGTCGGGGACCGCGTCTGGCGAATCGTCCTCAAGGGACTGGCGAAAGGCGAGTATGGATTCCTACCGCCAGGAGTTTCCTCTGCCAGCCTCTCGGCCTCGGGCAAGATGTACACCTTCGGAGTCATCGAGTAAGCGGGCTTGCTCGCGATGGCCAGAACGGATGCCGGATCCGGCTTCAGTACTTCGGCATCTTCGGATCGACGCGATCCGCCCAGGCGAGAATTCCACCCGCCAGGTTGTGGACCTTCTTGAATCCAGCTTGCCGCAGGAACTCGACTGCCTTGGCGCTGCGCGCGCCGGAGCGACAATGGGCGACGATTTCGCGGCTGGAATCGAGTTCGCTCACGCGCCTTGGCAGATCGCCCAGCGGGATCAAGTGTCCGCCGATGTTGCAGATCTGATATTCGTGCGGCTCGCGCACGTCGAGGACGAAAATATCGTCGCCTTTGTCCAAGCGGCGCTTCAGTTCTTCGACCGGTATGTCGGCAGTGCTGGTCTCCACGGCTTGCTCCTCACCACGAATTCCGCAAAACTGTTCGTAGTCCACTAGTTTGGTGATGGTCGGATTCTTGCCGCAGACCGGGCACTCCGGGTTCTTGCGCAGCTTGAGTTCGCGAAACTTCATGGCCAGCGCGTCCACGAGCAGCAGGCGGCCGATCAGCGGATCGCCTTTGCCCAGAATGAGCTTGACCACTTCGGTCGCTTGAATCACGCCCACCAGTCCCGGCAGGATTCCTAACACGCCACCCTCGGCGCAGGAAGGCACCAATCCCGGCGGCGGCGGCTCAGGATACAAGCAGCGGTAGCAAGGGCCCTCCCGCGTGGCGAAAACACTGGCCTGCCCCTCGAAGCGGAAAATCGATCCGTAAACATTGGGCTTGCCGGTGATCACCGAGGCGTCATTTACCAGATAGCGGGTGGGAAAATTGTCGGTGCCGTCGGCGATGATGTCGAAATCGCGGAAAAGCTCCAGCGCGTTTTCGCTCGAAAGCCGAGTCTCGATCTTGCGCACGTTCACGAACGGATTGATGGCCTTCAGCTTGTCGGCCGCGGAATCGAGCTTCTTGCGACCCACGTCGGCGGTCGAATGAATGATCTGCCGCTGCAGGTTCGTGTAGTCCACCACGTCGAAGTCCACGATGCCGAGCGTGCCCACGCCGGCCGCTCCCAGGTAGAGCGCCAGCGGCGAACCGAGCCCCCCCGCCCCGATGCACAACACGCGCGCTTGCTTGAGCTTCAACTGCCCTTCCATGCCCACTTCCGGCATGATCAGGTGGCGCGAGTAGCGGAGGATTTCTTCGTTCGACAGGGTAGCCGCTTGCGGCGGGATTGCAATCGTGGTGCCCATTTGGAACCTCGGTGACGGTGGAATTGAAGAATGTACCAACTTCCGGCTTGATCAATCGCGAAGCTACCCACAGGAGGAGCAACAACAAGCGCGGCGTGCCCGAGTCCCTTCGACAACCCGAAAATCCTTCCCGTCGTCAGTCCAACCGCAGCCTCCGGCAATCGAAGGCACGATCGAAATGCTGTCGCTGTCCTTCACTGCAGTGGCTTCTTTCTGCAGGTAGCGCACGTCTTCGTCGTTGAGGTAGACGTTGACGAAGGCGCGAAGTTTGCCCTCATCGGTGTAGAGGTGACGCCGCAGGTCGGGATGCTGACCGACCAGGCTGGACAGTACTTCGGCCACCGTTCCACCCTTGGCATCGACCACGGCTTGCTTGCCGGCATACTGACGAAGCGGCGTGGGAATATGGATCTTGCTCATAGCTGCTTACATGATGCCACAGACGCCGCGAAAGATGCAGCCCCTGATCGCCCTCGGCCATGATGGACATGGTTTGCCCAAAGGCGGGTTGGGAGGCAGGAGAAAGCCCCCGCTAAGGAACCCGATTGCAATGTTTTTCGAAGAAGGCAAAAACGTCGTCGGCCCACACAGAACTGCCTCGGTAAGCAAAACTATGGCCTTCCGCGGGCGAGGCACCGTACCCTGGATAGATTTTCACCTCATAGGCTTTTCGAGCATTCTTCATGGCGGCTGACAGTTCACGGCTGGGCGATAGATCATAATCATTGGCCGCCTGAAAAAAGAAAATTGGGGCGCGCGAGTTGCGCACGGCGTGAGTCATAAGATCCTGCAGCTCGGGGGACAGCGTCCGGCTTTCCGCGCCGCCCGAAGCGTCCACGGCGGCACAGTAGCTGCCTCGCTCCGCGCCCAGCACGCTCTCCACCCCGCCGAACGAATTACCCGCAACCGCAATCCGGTTAAGCGCCACAAAGTCTTGAGTTTTCAACCATGCCAGCGCGGCCAACTGATCGTTCAGGTGATCGGTGCCTAGCAAATGGATCATGGTGGCGACCGCAGCGGGCAGGCCGCCGGTCCTGCGAGCGGCTGCGATTTCATCCCCGATAAACGGCCCTTCAGCTGCGCTCAGTCCCTGCCCCCGTCGCTAGGGTGCAAACAGTACCCATCCCCGCGCTGCGAATACCGGGCCGAGAATTTCGATCGCCTCGGTCGGATCCTTATAGCTACCGTGGTTATAAATGACAGCGGGGAATGGGCCTTTGCCCTCGGGTCTGAAAACGATACCGTATAATGTCAGGCCACCGCTAGGAAACGTGACCACCTGTTTGGTAAAGGAAAAAGATGGGAACATCAGCAGAAGCATCAGGGCGGGAATCGAGCCCATCATCGAACCTCTATTTTCTCATCCACCAACTTCTTATCGTTCTCCTCAGACCCCGTCAGCTCGAACGAGTTTGTCATCGCGGCTCGGCCTTTGGCCACCGCCGTAATCACGTAGGAGCAGCCAAACCAGTGCGCTTCGGCCAGATCGGTCGGCGACCACAGGGCCGGATGGTCGGGATGCGAGTGATAGAAACCGATAATATCCTCTCCGCGCTCGCGGCCTTCGCGCTGAATGCGCACCAGTTCTTTGGGATCGATGTGGTAGCGATTTTGTGGAGAGTCACTGCGCGTGTTGCCGCAACGGGCAGCCGAAGTCACGACGCGCGTGCCGTCGTCCTTCATTTGGCCAAGCAGCACGCCACAACATTCGTTGGGATAGGTCTCCTCACCGTGCTGGCGGACGGCCGTGTATTCTTTGTTCGTAATCTTTAGCATCAGGAACCGGTCACGCCGAGGTCGCGGCGCGGAAAACCATCAGCCAGACTCGACGACCGCCGCGGGACATCACCCGAGAGGGGGCGTCTCTCGCTGCCTTCGGGCTCGATGACGATCTCTCAGTCTTCCTCCCAGAATCGCTCGCTCAAGTACTTGTCGCCCGAGTCGGCCAGGATAGTCACCAACACCGCGGCTTCCCCCGGCGGAAGTTGGCGCGCGACCTCGAGGCATCCGACCACCGCGGCTGCCGCCGAAATCCCCACCAGCAGGCCTTCTTCGCGAGCCATGCGCTTGGCCATCCGGTAGGCGTCTTCGGTGGAAATGCCCAGATCCAAGTCCGCGAGTGCCGAGTCGTAGATCTTGGGCACGATGGCGCTGGCCATGTGCTTGGCGCCTTCAATGCCGTGAAAGGGCGAGTCCGGTTGCAGCGAGATGCAGCGGATCTTCGAATTCAGTTCCTTCAGTCGGCGCGCGCTGCCCATAAACGTTCCGCTCGTGCCCAGCATGGCAACGAAGTGCGTGATCCGTCCCTGCGTTTGTTGCCAGATCTCGTTGGCCGTGCCATGGTAGTGAGCCTGCCAGTTGGCATCGTTCGAATACTGGTCCGCATAGAAGTACTTGTCCGGATCCTGCGCGTAGACGTCCAGCGCCTTGCGAATCGCCCCGTCCGACCCGTCGGCGGGATCGGTATAAATGACGTTCGCCCCGTAGGCATGGAGGATGCGCTTGCGCTCGCCGGATACGTTTTCCGGCATGCACAGAGTGACCGGGAACCCTTCTGCCGCGCCGATCATGGCAAAGGCAATGCCGGTGTTTCCGCTGGTGGCGTCGAGCAGGACCTTGCCCGGGCTGAAGCGTCCGCCGCTGCGGCCCTGGTTCACCATGTTGGCGGCGGCCCGATCTTTGACCGATCCGCCGGGATTCAACCACTCCGCCTTGCCGAGGATCTGAACTCCGGGCAGGTCGCGAGTCAAGCGCTCCAGGCGCAGCAGCGGGGTGTTGCCGATGCGATCCAGGTTGCGCTGGCCGAGCAAACGCGTGGGTTCGGTGCCCGCTGGGTCGACCGCCCAGTTGGCCGCTTCGTCGAGTTTTTGCCGTACGCTGGGCATGGTTTGCGGCGCGCTCGATTAAACTCCCTCGGTACTATCGTAACCTACGTAAACCACGAATTCAGACTCCAGCGCGCGATGGATCGATTATAAAAGAGGTTCGGTGCATGTTCCGCGGAGCCTTCTCCAAAGAACTTGCATCTAACGGCACAAGGCAGACAGAAGGGACCGAACACAGCGAAATGGCAATCAAGGTTGAACAACCCACGTATGAAGAAGCGCTGAGCTGGCTGCGGGAACACGGCTTCGATCTGATCGAGGCCCCCGGCATGCAGGGCCGCGTGTTCTTGAAAAAGTACAACTGTTCGGCCGCCATCCAAAAGGACGGGGATGGTGTGAAGATCTTCGCCTATCCGGGATACCTGATCGGCAGCGAAATCTCCAAACTGATAAACCGCGGCTATCAGCAGTTCCTGAAGACCGCCAAGACCGAGGTCCCCGCCACCGCCGACCACTTGAAGGCTCTGCAGCAGTTCACCGAAGAGCTGAAAGAAGGCCTGGGATTGCCGAGCTTGTACAACGAATCGCTAGGCACGGTCAGCGAGTCCTATCATTACGACCGAGTAAAAGACCGTGACACGCCCGAAGCCGCGCGACCGAAACGCCCCTGGGAAGTTGCGGGAGCGAAAGCCGCAACCGTGGCGAAGAAGGGCCGAGCGTAAGCCCGGCGCATCGATCGCACAGTTTTTGTTCCGCTAGCTTCGAGCTTGGTGCTCGCCTCCGCCCGCGAAGTCGCACCCGAGTCGATCCTCCTTCTTATTGTTATTTTTCCTTATTGTTAGTTTTCGTCATGTTGGTCATCCGGGGCTGACATTCTGGGCTGAGGTTTTGGGCTGAGGTTCTGGTTTGCCATTCGGTTTGCCGTCATTTGCCATCCGCCGCGAAGCCGGCCGGCCCGCGGCCTCAGTCCACTTGCCCGCAGAATCCACGAGGCAGGTCGGGATGGTTCGAGTCAGGCACGGCCAGGGCAAGCGTTAATCCCCCGTTTTCCAAGGGGATCAACGGAATAACGCCGCCTTCCACAGCTTCTCCACAGCATCTGGTTCCGGTATATTCCTATCAGCTGGCTTTCTAGCCCACAATTCCAGCGGACCACCGTCCGAGCCCCGATGGCCAACCCCGGCGATTTCGCATACACGGTCAAGCAGCAGGCGGACATCGTTCGTATTGTGGGCGACTACGTCAAGCTCAAAAAGACCGGCACTCAGAACTACTCCGGACTTTGTCCCTTCCACGGTGAAAAGACTCCCTCGTTCTCTGTGCATGCGACGCGACAATTCTTTCATTGCTTTGGCTGCCAGGCCTCCGGGGACGTCTTCAGTTTTGTGCAGAAGATCGAGAACATTACTTTTCCCGAGGCGGTTCGCGCCGTGGCGCAGAAGTTGGGTATCGCGTTTCCTAAGACCAGTTACAGCAGTCCGGCGGAGGCCAAGGAAGCCAAACTGCGTACTGTGCTGCTTGAGGTCCACGAGCGCGCAGCCTTGTTTTTCGAGGAGTGCCTGGGGCGGCCGGAAGGGGCCAAAGCCCGCGAATATCTTGCCGGGCGCGGCTCGAACGAGGAAACGATCAAAGCTTTCCGCATCGGCTATGCCCCAGATTCCGGATTTCTGCTGCGCGATCGCCTAAAAGGCGAGTTCCCGGAGGAGGTGCTGCGCGAGAGCGGATTGTTTTCCTGGAAGCAGGAGGACAGTCGTTCGTCGTCCCTTGTCAGTCGGCAGCCGGAGGCCAGATCCCTCGGCCCGGCTCGGGAAGACAAGGCTGAAGCTGCGCCGGATGACAAGCCTGCGCCCGAGCCGGGGCCCGGCAGTCGGAAGTTCGCGACTGCCACCATCTACTCCAAGTTCCGCAGCCGCGTGATGTTCCCGATTGTGAATGAGACCGGCAAGGTCGTCGCCTTCACCGGACGCACCCTTTCCGCCGACGAGAAGTCCGGACCGAAGTATCTGAACTCGCCTGAGACCGCCATCTACTCCAAATCGCGGGTGTTATTCAATCTCGACCAATCGAAAGAAGCCATTCGCAAGCTGGACTATGCCATTCTAGTCGAGGGCCAGATGGACTGCATTTCGGTATTTGCCGCCGGATTTCACAATGTAATCGCCAGTTCTGGCACGGCATTCACCGAGCTGCACGCCAAGCTGCTCGGCCGTTTCAGCAAAAATGTCGTCGTCAATTTCGATCCCGACACGGCGGGCGCAAAAGCTACCGAGCGCACCCTCGGATTGCTGGTCGAGGAAGAATTCCAAGTCAAGGTGCTCACCCTCGAGCCCGGTTTTGATCCCGACCTGTTCATCCGCCACAAAGGAAAGGATGCCTATGCCGACGCCTTGCGCAATTCGCAAGGCTACTTCGATTATCTGATCGAACGAGCCCGCACCGCGTTCCCGGTGCGCAGCGCGGAAGGCAAGGTGAAGGCGGTGAATCACCTGCTGCCGCATATTCAGCGAGTGCCGAGCCGGATTGTGCGCGACCAATTGGCGCAGGAAATCGCGCAGAAGTTGGGCATCGATTCCGCCGTCCTGCGCCAGGAGCTAAGGCACGCCGTTGCCAGCCGGTCCACGAGCAACCTCAAGACACCGGTGGCCGCGCAGATTACCGACGCGGAGCGCATTCTGATCCGGGCGCTGGCCTCGGCGACGGAAATCCAATCCTCCGCTCACGTTTCCGCGCGCGACGGCGCCGAAGAAGATTTCGACCCCTGCCGCCAGGCCCAGTTCGTGCTCAAAACCGAGCGTCTTCACCGTGGCTTGGCCACCGAGTCCTTGGTCGACGCTTTGCTCAACGCACCTCCGGAGCTGAGCAATCCGTTGGAGTTGCCCTTGCCCGAGGCCGAGCGCAGTCTATTGGCTGCCATCCTGCTCCAGGAGGACGAAGATCTGACCCCCGAGCGGCTGGAAGGGGCGGTGCGGGCGCTTTGGCGCATTCAATATCGCCGCAAATTGGAGCTGATTCAACGCGAGTTACAGGCTACACCCAGTGGGGAGGCGAGCCGGTTGCAGGCCCTGCTGCAGGAAAAGCTGCGGCTGAAACGCGCCCTCATGGACCCCGGCCGAATGGACGATAGTCAGAGTGCCCCTGCGTTGTGAGCAAGATTCGGAGGGTGAAACTAAACCGGGGATGATAGCATCTAAGTTATTAGTTCGGCAGGACATAAGACGGCCGTGGATTTCCCAGTCCAGATGGTTGACGGGGCAGGGAGGCGCGCTTGTGCTATACTCTGAAAGTTTGTGTCGGCGCTCAACTCCGCAATTGCAACGTTCCCACCGAATTCAACGTCTTTCGACGTCCTTCATTGGACGATAAAGGTAATTTTTCTTGGCTCTTGAAGATAAGTTCGACGACATCAAAAAGCTGATCGACGCGGGAAAAGAGAAGGGCTATCTCACCTACGACCAGGTCAATGACCTGATCCCGCAGGATGTGCACTCTCCCGAAGATCTCGACGACCTGCTCACCACCATGAGCACGCAGGGCATCGATGTGCTCGAAGGTCCGAAGCTTCCCTCCGCCGCGCTCGACAAGAAATTCGACGAGGACGAGGCGGGCGAGGACGTTGAGCTCGATCTCACGCCCGGCGCCATGGAGAAAACCAACGACCCCGTCCGCATGTATTTGCGGGAAATGGGGACGGTGCCGCTGCTCACCCGCGAAGGCGAAGTAGAAATCGCCAAGCGCATCGAGCGCGGGCAGCTCCGCGTATTGAAGGCGCTCTCCCGTTCGCCGATCGTCATCAATGAATTGCTGGCCATGGGCGAAGACCTCAAAAAGGGCGTCCGCTCCATCAAAGAGGTGGTCACCTTCGATGAGGAAGAGATCACCGACGAAATTCTGCAGAACCGCCTGAAAGAATTCACCGGCAAGATCGACGAACTAGCCAAGGCCTACAAGAAATCTGCCCAGGTGGCCGAGAAATTTGCCACGGTCTCGCAGAAAAAGCGCCCCAAGGATTACCGCCACTACCGCATTGCGCTAGCCCGCGCCATCGTGCGCGTTTCGCTGGCTGTCCGCAATCTCGGGTTCACCAACAACGAGCGCAAACGCCTGATCGAACGCGTGAACAAGACCGTGGACGGCATGCGTTCGCTCGACCGCCAGGCGCAGAACCTGGAAAAGAAAGCCGAGGCCACCCGCAGCGAAGAGCAACGCAAGGAACACAAGCGCCAGGCGCGCACCATTCACGCCGAACTGGAGAAGCAGGAAGGCGAAGCCGGCGTCTCCTTTCAGGAACTCAAGCGCACGCAGCGCGAAATCATCCAGGGCGACATGGACGCCGAGCAGGCCAAGCGCGAGCTCATCGAAGCCAATCTGCGCCTGGTCGTCTCCATCGCCAAGAAGTACACCAACCGCGGGCTGCAGTTCCTCGACCTCATCCAGGAAGGCAACATCGGACTGATGAAAGCGGTCGACAAGTTCGAATACCGCCGGGGATACAAGTTTTCCACCTATGCCACCTGGTGGATTCGACAGGCCATTACGCGCGCCATTGCCGACCAGGCGCGCACGATTCGCATCCCCGTCCACATGATCGAGACGATCAACAAGCTCATCCGCACCTCGCGTCAACTGGTGCAGGAGTTGGGACGCGAGCCTACGTCGGAGGAAATCGCCAAGCGCATGGACATTCCGGTGGCGAAGGTCCGAAAGGTTCTGAAGATCGCGCAGGAACCGATATCGCTCGAGACCCCGATCGGGGAAGAGGAAGACTCGCATCTTGGCGACTTCATCGAAGACCGCGCCGTGGTCTCCCCCGCCGAAGCCGTGATCAACGTAAACCTGAAAGATCAAACCGGCCAGGTGCTGCGCACACTGACCCCGCGCGAAGAGAAGGTCATCAAGATGCGCTTCGGGCTGGAAGACGGCTCCGAGCACACGCTCGAAGAAGTCGGCCAGTCGTTTGCCGTAACCCGCGAACGCATCCGCCAAATCGAAGCCAAGGCGCTGCGCAAACTGCGCCATCCCTCCCGCTCCCGCAAGCTGCGCGCCTTTATGGATGGCGTCAGAGACTAGGCTTCGAAGCCCCGAGTTTCGGCGGAGCAGCGCCCCTCTGCAGCCGGCCGTTTGGGTGCGCCGCGCAGACCGGCGGCGAAGAATTTCACTCGTTTTTTCCTTGGCTTTCCACAAGGAATCTCGGTCCTGCACAGCTTCTTCACAACCGCGCGCCGATTTCTTGTTGCGGTCGTCTTCGCACTCAAGCACAGTACTCAACAATGCAAACGTGAGATGTCTGCAGAGACTGCTTGGAGATTGCAGTAGAGCTGGCGGTACCCGGCGGTTCTCGAGGGTGAATTGCTGGGAGGTTCCAAAGACGTGCTCTGGCGCGTTTCGGACACCTGGGCGTTGCGGCCTCCTCACCGAGTCCTCCTCACCAAATGGGACTGAGCCGCCTGCAATCGCAATTCCTGCGGGTCGGGATTCGCGGACTACGGTCCGGCGGATGGCTGACCTGGCAGAGCTCGCTTGACGTCCACGGGCAATGCGGCTCGGGTGGCTGGCCTGGGCCGCATTTATTTTGCGGCAACTTTGCGTTCCGGATTTCTCGTGACCGGCCGCACGCGATGGCGAGACCTGAGGGCCGATGGCGAAGACCCCCGGGATGGGCTTCGCGATGCCTCTTGATATTCGCTGTTTATTCGCCTATACTCGGGCCGCGACGAGGGGTGGGTTTCGGCCATGACAAGCGCGGGCGGGCGCGAACCCGTTTGCTTTATCGTCGGGTCGAAGAGAGCGGTCTGGCGCGGTGCACAAGGGATTGGCAAGGGGCGTGGTTCCGAACCGGGGATCGATAATTTTGGCGACTACCGACTACAGTCTTGCGCATAGTTTACCGGCTAACGTCGAGGCCGAGCGCTCCATCTTGGGCGCGATTCTACTCGACAATTTCTCCTACAACCAAGCTGCGGAGAGTCTGAAGCCGGACGATTTTTCTCTCGACTCCCATCGCCGGATTTATTCGCGGATGGTGGACCTGGCCGAATCCTCACGCGCCATCGACCTGATTACCTTGGTCGAGGAACTGGACCGCCATAAAGAACGAGAAGCGGTCGGGGACGCGGGCTATATCTCCGGCCTGCTCGATGGCGTGCCCGACCGCCCGAGCATTGAGCACTACATTCAGATTGTCCGCGACAAGGCGCTGCTGCGCGGACTGATGCATGCCGCCAATGCGGCGATTGCGCGCGCCGCCGAGCAGAGCGATCCCGCGGAAGAGATCCTGAGCGAAGCCGAAGCCGCCATCTTTCAGCTTTCCGAAAAGCGCATTGGGCGCGGCTTCATGGATGTGCAAGAAATCGTCAAGGAATCGTTCGGCTCGGTGGATGCCCTGCTGCAGCGCGGCCAGCGCATCACCGGCCTGGCGACTCACTACAGCGATCTGGACGAGATGACCAGCGGGCTGCAGCGCTCCGATCTGATCATCATCGCGGCTCGCCCTTCGATGGGGAAAACCGCATTTGCGCTGAATATCGCCGAAAATGCCGCCGTCGAAGACGGCAAGGTGGTGGGCGTCTTTTCGCTCGAAATGTCGCGCGAAGCGCTGCTGCTGCGTCTGTTGTGCTCGCAAGCCAGAGTGGACTCGCATAAGATGCGCACGGGCTCGCTTTGGCGCGACGACGAGACCAAGGTGGCGCGCGCCATGGAGCAACTGGCGAAAGCCCCCATTTTCATCGATGACACGCCCGGGATCGGGCTCAGCGAGATGCGGGCCAAGGCACGGCGACTGAAGCAGAAACGGGGCGCCCTCGATTTGATTATTGTGGACTACTTGCAGCTGATGTCGGGTGGCGGCCGGCGCTTCGAGAACCGCACCCAGGAAGTCTCGGCTATCTCGCGCGGCCTCAAGGCCCTGGCCAAGGAACTCACCGTCCCCGTCATCGCACTCTCCCAGTTGAGCCGCGCGCCGGAGAGTCGGGGCGGCGACCACCGCCCGCAACTGGCGGATCTGCGCGAATCAGGATCGATCGAGCAGGACGCCGACGTAGTGGCGTTCATTTTCCGCGAGGAGGTTTATAAGCAGGATGACCCCGACCTGCAAGGCCGAGCGGAGCTGATTATTGCCAAACAGCGCAACGGTCCGACCGGCAAAGTGCAACTGGCCTTCATCAAAAATTCCACTCGCTTTGAATCCACCCTGCCAGACGGAATGGAGCCGCCAGAATAGGTCGCCCGAAACAGCGCGAACTGTCTGAAAAAACGTCCTTTTGGAGCCTGCCCGGGGGCGTCTCGCCGGTGTCGAGGATTCGGCTTAGCTACAGGCTCAGGACTGTGGAAAGCTTGTGGAAGTCGCGGTCAGCCCATCGCCACCGCCCAAGGAGTGACCGTCCAGTCGGTCTACGGTACTCGGTTGACCCGGAGCTAAGTCATAAGGTGCATAGGTAGTTAGCCGGTTTCCGCCAAGTGTGTTAGGAATCTTTCCCGGAGAGTGGCTCGTTCAAGCAACCCTTGAGATTTGCACATCTCCGGGGATAAGTCCTTTGGTCTAAGGGGTCGAAAACTCCGGAATTTACTGGGGATTTGGCACTCGTGCCTACTGGCTGTCTTCGCCGACCTTGAGCACGGCAAGGAACGCTTCCTGGGGAATGTCGACCCGCCCGATACGCTTCATGCGCTTTTTGCCTTCCTTCTGCTTTTCGAGCAGCTTGCGTTTGCGCGTGATGTCTCCCCCGTAGCACTTCGCCAGCACGTTCTTGCGCACGGCGTGGACCGTTTCACGGGCAATAATTTTGGCTCCGATCGAAGCCTGAATGGCGACTTCAAACATCTGCCGCGGGATGAGTTCTCTCATTTTAGAGACCAGCGCCTTTCCCCGATCGTAGGCAAAGTCACGGTGCACGATGATCGAGAGCGCATCCACGGGCTCGCCTGCCACCAAAATGTCGAGCTTGACCATGGGCGACTCCCAGTAGTCGGCCAGGTGGTAATCGAGCGAAGCGTAGCCTCGCGAGACGGACTTAAGCCGGTCATAAAAATCGAGCACGATCTCGTTGAGCGGAAGCTCGTAGTGCAGCATGACCCGAGACGAACTGACGTACTCGAAGGTCTTTTGCCGGCCGCGCTTCTCTTCGACGAGCTTGAGAATTCCCCCGACATACTCTTCGTTGGTCAGGATGGTCGCCAGGATCACGGGCTCTTCGATCTTGGCAATTTCGCTCGGCGAGGGCCAGCGGAAGGGATTATCCACCTCGATGAGCGTACCGTCGGTCCTGGTGATCTTGTAGCGCACCCCGGGTGCGGTGGTAATCAGTTCCAGATTGAATTCGCGCTCCAGTCGTTCCTGGATGATTTCCATGTGCAGCAAGCCGAGGAAGCCGCAACGGAAACCGAAGCCCAGAGCCACCGAGCTTTCCGGCTCGAAAAAGAAAGACGAGTCGTTCAGGCGGAGCTTTTCGAGAGCTTCGCGGAGTTGGGTGTGCTGATGCGCGTCCACGGTATAAAGACCGGCAAAAACCATGGGCTTGATCTCTTCAAAGCCCGGCAGGGGTTCGAAGGCGGGATTCGCGTCATCGGTGATGGTGTCGCCGATTTTTGTGTCCGCAATATTTTTGATGTTGGCGATGAGAAAACCGACTTCGCCGGCGCGAAGTTCTTCGATCTCGACCGGCTTGGGGGTGAGAACGCCCAGCGTCTCGACGTCCAGAACCCGTCCGTTCCACATCAGACGAATCTTTTGCCCTTTGCGGAGGGTGCCTTGAAACACACGCGTGAGCACGACCACGCCGCGATAGGGATCAAACCAGGAGTCGAAAATCAGCGCCTGCAGCCGGCTTTCCGGGTTTCCCTTGGGAGCAGGAACTCGCTTGACAATGGCCTCGAGGACCTCCGGCACGCCTTGGCCGGTCTTGGCGCTGATCAGAAGGGCATCGGAGGCGTCGAGGCCGACCGCGCCTTCAATCATCTCTTTGGTCCGCTCGATATCTGCGCTCGGCAGGTCGATCTTGTTGATGACGGGAATGATCTCGAGGCCATGGTTGATGGCAAGGTAGGAATTGGCCAGGGTTTGGGCTTCGACTCCCTGCGAAGCATCGACAATCAGCAGCGCGCCCTCGCAAGACGCCAGCGAGCGCGAGACTTCGTAGGAAAAATCCACGTGGCCGGGCGTATCGATCAAATTGAGCTGGTAGGTTTGGCCATCCCGGGCGGTGTACATCATGCGGACGGCGTGGGCCTTAATGGTGATGCCGCGTTCCCGTTCGAGGTCCATCGAGTCGAGCACTTGCGCCTGCATTTCGCGCGCGGTCAGCGATCCGGTCAGCTCGAGCAGTCGGTCAGCCAGGGTGGATTTGCCATGGTCGATGTGCGCAATGATGGCGAAATTGCGGAGGAAAGCGGCGTCCATGGCGACAGCGGTCAATGTGTGATTCTAACAGGAGGAGCACGAGTGGTTCGCCCTTCTACGGTCTCGCCGACGCCCGATTCCCCGTTCCGGCATCTGCGATACGATGATGGCGTGATGCCTTTCTCCCGCATCGATCATATTCAACTCGCCATGCCGCCGGGCGAGGAGGAAAGAGCGCGCGCTTTCTATCGCGATTTGCTCGGGATGGAGGAACGGCCGAAGCCGAGGGAGTTGGCCCGCCGCGGAGGTTGTTGGTTCGCCAGCGGGGACGCGCAAATTCATCTGGGGGTCGAGCGAGATTTTCATCCTGCCAGAAAAGCCCATCCCGCATTGCGCTGTCAGGATTACGAGGGGCTGACCGCCAAACTGCGCGCCGCCGGAGTTCTATTGATCACCGACGACACCATGGCGGGCGTGGCGCGATGTTATATTCACGATCCCTTCGGGAATCGCATGGAATTGATCGGTCTTGCAGGAATGGAGGCCTCACGCCAGGGGAGCGACTGAATCCGACGCTGGTTCTGGCTTCTGCTTCGCCCCGCCGCCAGGAACTTCTGCGCAACGCAGATATCAGGTTCACGGTACAGGCAGCGGCGGTGTCCGAGGTTCCCTTCTCCGGCGAGTCTCCGAAAGACTGTGCCGAACGCCTGGCGGGAGACAAAGCCCGCGCTGTATCGCGCCTGCGGCCGCATGATCTCGTGCTGGGCGCGGATACGATCGTCGTGGTGGATGGCCTCATGCTTGGCAAGCCGCGAGACCCGGCGGATGCGGCGCGCATGCTTGGTCTGCTTTCCGGGCGCGCCCACGAAGTCATCACCGGCGTATGTCTGATGGGACCGGGGGAATCGGCCGCCGCGCGGGCGTTTGAAGACACTCGATCCGAGAGCACGCGGGTCGTGATGCAGCGACTTTCCGAGCGGGACCTCGCCAGCTACGTCCGCAGCGGGGAGCCGATGGATAAGGCCGGCGCTTACGCGATTCAAGGCATCGCCTCGCGCTGGATTTCCCGGATCGAGGGAGATTACTTCAACGTCGTGGGATTACCAGTAACCCTGGTTTTTCGTATGCTGCGTGAGCACGGTTCCATCTAGAGCGGGGTGAGCCGAGGGTGCGGTGGGGACCGCCGGCTGTACCCAGCCAAAGGCAAATCGGCGGACCCAAGTTCCGGGTAGACGCTAGGCCGCGGGACCAGATGGCGGCTTGCCAGGCTCCTTGTCTTTTTCGTCCTTGTTGTCTTTCACGGCCGATTTGAAGTTGCGGATGCCTTCGCCCAGACCTTTTCCCAAATCGGCAAATTTGCTCGGCCCAAACAGCAGCAATGCAATGCCCACAATCAGCAGAATGTGCAGTGGCTGAAACAGTCCTTCACCCATAAATCCTCCAGTTGCCTTACCCAAGCACCCTTGTGGAAATTCTAGGCCAGGCGGCAGCCGGAGTCAAAGATCTAGGCGTTTTCGATCAGGCCGGCCAGCAACGCCGCCCGTCTCGCTAACTCCGAGATCAGGATGGACTCGTGGGGGGCATGTGCGCCTTCGCCCACTCCGCCTAATCCATCGAGCGTGGGGATTCCCAGTCGGGCGGTGAAGTTGCCGTCGGAACCGCCTCCGACCGAGGCTTCTCCCAGACTCCAGCCGAACTGCTTCGCGATTGCGACCGCCTTGCGGTAGAGGGTTCGAACGCCCGGGGTCCGCTCCATCGGCGGACGATTCATTCCGCCCTCGATCTCGAGCTGGCATTTGCGGTTGAAGGGCCTCAGCGAACGCAGGCGGCGGTCGATGGCGGCAGCATCCTGCGGGCGCGCAACGCGAACATCCAGCCTGGCCGTAGCTTCCGCCGGTATCACATTCACCCGCGTGCCCCCTTCGACCAGGCCCACATTCAAGGTGAGGCCGCGCTCGAGATTCACCAACCCGGAAATCCGGGTAATCTGTCTGGCCATTTCGAGGATGGCGCTCTGACCCTGCTCGAAATCGAGGCCCGAGTGCGCGGCTTTTCCTGTGACCTTCAAGGTGTAGGCGCCAATCCCCTTCCTGGCAGTTTTCACCGCTCCCTGCGGTCCGAAGGAAGGCTCCAGTACCAACACCCCAGCGGATTGCGTGGCCAGACTTTCGGTGATCGGGCGAGAGGAGGCGCTGCCCACTTCTTCGTCAGAAACCAGCAGCACCGTGACCGGGCGGGGCAGCTCACGGCAAACAGACCGGAGGGCATCGATTGCCGCCAGCATCAGCGCAATGCCCGATTTCATGTCGAGCACTCCCGGGCCCCAAATGCGTCCATCCGCGACCCGGTAGGGCATCGTAGCCAGAGTTCCCAAAGGATATACGGTGTCCGAGTGGCCGAGCAGAAGCACGGGCTTAGCGGCGTTCCCGCCCGCGAAATCGACCTGCAGGTGGTCGCCATACTGGGTGGATTTGCGGAATTTGGCCTGCCCGCCGAGAGCTGTGAACTTGGCAGCCAGCAACGCGCTCAGGCGATCGACGGCCGGCTTGTTGTCGCTTGGCGATTCGATCTCGACCAGTTGGCGGATGGTCTGGACGATCTGTTCCCGGCGACGCTCGAAATATTCGAGCGGGACCGCCGCGGTTGACGCGGGCCGGGCCGCGGACTGGGGCGGGATACTCTTCATGGGCTCGCCTGCAAGCGGTGTCTGCTCTCCGATCGGTGGAACGATTCAGCCCTCGTCCCCCGCTTCCGGATCACGCGGTACAGTATAATCTTCGCTCCACGCGAGACTAGAATGGCCGATAGCGCACAACCCGCAACCGTCGCGCCCGAGAAAACCGTGCTCGATATTCAGGACATCCAGCGGATATTGCCTCACCGTTTTCCCTTTTTGCTGATTGACCGCGTGACGGAAATTGTGCGCCGACAGCGCATCGTGGCGCTCAAGAACGTCACCATCAACGAGCCCTTCTTCGCCGGCCACTTTCCCGATATGCCCATTATGCCGGGTGTGCTGATCGTCGAAGCGATCGCCCAGGCGGGTGGAGCGCTGCTGCTGACCGAAATCGAGGACCGCGCCGACAAGCTGATCATGTTCACCGGCATTGAACGCGCCCGATTCCGTCGTCCCGTGGTTCCAGGCGACCAGTTGCGTATTCAGGTCGAGCTGAAAGCGTGGCGCGCCGTCGGACCGATGGTCGCGGTCCGCATGGAGGGCGTGGCCACGGTGGACGGGCAGCGCGTGGCTGAGGCCAGCGTAAAGTGCCAGCTCGTGGATCGCTCTCGCGCCCGGCGCGGCTTCGACGAGACCGCGGAATCCGAGTAGAAAACAGCGTGTCGGCCATTTTTCCCAGTCCGCATTCGCCACCCGGTGCTTCGCCGCGATGAACGTCCACCCCACCGCCATCATCGATGCCCGGGCTCAGGTACACCCCACTTGTAAGATCGGCCCCTACTGCGTGATTGGCCCGGAGGTGGAGCTGGGCGAGGGTTGCGAGCTCATCTCGCAGGTCGCGATCGAAGGCCCAACCCAGGCCGGAGCCCACAACCGCTTTTATCCATTCTGCGCCGTTGGCATGGCGCCGCAGGATTTGAGCTACGCGGGCGAACCCACCCGTCTGGAGATCGGCGACCACAACCAATTTCGCGAGTGCGTGACGATCAGCCGCGGGACCTCGAAAGGCGGCGGCCTGACTCGCGTGGGCAGCCATACCCTGGTGATGGCCTATTGCCACATCGCCCATGACTGCCGAATCGGCGACCATGTCATCATGGCCAATGGGGCGACGCTTGGCGGCCACGTGGTGGTCGAGGAGTGGGCTGTGGTGGGCGCTCTTTGCCCGGTGCACCACTTCGTCCGCATCGGAACCCACTCCTTCGTCGGGGGCGGCACCACGATCACCAAGGATGTTCTGCCCTTTTCCAAAACCGTGGCGGCGCGCGATACCCATGCCTACGGTTTGAATGCCATTGGGCTCGAGCGCCAGGGCTTCAGCAAACAACGCATTCGCAAGATTCATCATGCTTACAAGGTTCTGCTGGCTTCCAAGCTCAACACTTCGCAGGCGCTTGAGAAGCTGAAGGCGGAGGCAGACGCCGGGAAAGATGTGGAGATGCTGATCCGGTTTATCGAGGCTTCGGAGCGGGGAGTAATCAAGTAGTGCCGGCAGCTTCCTCGGCCGCCGGGCGGGCTTCGGCGAGCCGCCGGCACGGCAGCTCTCCCATAACTCGTTTACACTGTCCCCGATGCCCGCCCCCAGAGAACGACTCGGCCTGATCGCCGGCAACGGCCGCTTCCCCTTTCTGGTGCTCGATGCGGCGCGGGCTCAGGGCTTCGATGTGGTGGTGGCCGCCATCAAGGAAGAGACGTTCCCGGAAATCGAGGCGCACGGCGCCGTTGCGGTTCACTGGCTTTCGCTCGGCGAACTTTCCAAGCTCATTGAGACTTTCAAAACAGCGGGCGTGAGCCGCGCCGTCATGGCCGGACAAGTCAAGCACAAGCAGATCTTTTCCGGCATCCGGCCGGACTGGCGACTGGCCAAGCTGCTGCTCTCGCTGGGCACGAGGAATACCGACTCCCTGCTGGGTGCGCTGGCCAAAGTTCTGGCGGAGGAAGGCATCGTGCTCGAAAACTCCACGGCACTGCTTCTCCCTCTGCTCGCGAAGTCCGGAGTCCTGACCCGGCGTGCGCCGACCGAAGCGGAGCAAAATAACATCGACTATGGACGCCGGGTGGCCCGCCATCTGGCGTACTACGATGTTGGCCAAACCGTCGTCATTGCCGAAGCCGCGTGTGTGGCCGTCGAAGCCATGGAAGGGACCGATGCCACCATTGCGCGCGCCGGCCAGCTGATGGCCACTCTCGAACCGGGCGCTTCGACCTTAAGCCGCGCCTTGACCGTGGTGAAAATCGCCAAGCCCAATCAGGATATGCGCTTCGACGTCCCCGTGGTGGGGGTGAGAACCATCGAGGTCATGCGCCAAGCCGGGGCAAGCTGCCTCGCGGTCAACGCGGGGAAATGCCTGCTGCTCGATGGCGACCGAGTCCTCGAGGCGGCGAATGACGCGGGGATCGCGATCGAGGCCGACCCCAGCTGAACTTTGAAGGAGACTCTTCCCATGTCCGAAACTGCTCGTCTGGCTGATCAGCTGCGCCGCGCCTTTGAAGGTCCGGCATGGCACGGCGACCCGCTGCTCGAAATTCTCGCCGGGGTGGGTGCGAGGACGGCCGCCGCGCGCCCCATTCAGAATGCCCATGGCATCTGGGAGCTCGTCCTGCACGTCGCCGCCTGGGACGATGTGGTGCGTCGCCGCACCGGGGGAGCTGCCGTTACTCTGACCGACGAACAGAATTTTCCAGCCATCCCGGATGGCAGCGAAAATGCGTGGCATCGGACCTTGACCGCGGCCAAGAAAACTCACGATGATCTGGTCGAGATCGTGGCCGCTTTTCCTGACTCACGCCTCGAGGAGCAAGTTCCGGGCAAAAGCGAGAACTATTACACCTTCTACTACATGCTCATCGGGATTACGCAACACGAGCTCTATCATGCCGGACAGATCGCGTTGCTCAAGAAGTTCAAAGCGTCCTAGGTAAGGCGGGATTCGGATCGGGGAGCGGTGCTCGGCCGCGATGGCCGAGGCCTTTGTCTCTCCCCGTTTCGGGTGAACGTTTCTCGTCCTCCGGGCGGCTTGTGATTAAATCAAGAAGGTTCTGAGCCGAGAAGCGCCCACTGAATAAAGACACCTCCATCCACGTCGCCGTCGTCGGCGCAGGCGCCTTTGGACGCAATCATGCCCGCGTCTATCGGCAACTGGCGCAGCAGGGCGAGCCGGTGCGGTTGGTGGGGATCGTGGACCCGGTCCTGGCGCGCGCCGATGCGCTGGCTGGCGAATTCGGCTGCCGTGCCTTTGGTTCGATCGCACAGCTCGTCACCGCGCATCGCGAAGTGCAGGCAGCCTCGGTCGCGGTTCCAACCCTCCGCCATCTCGAGGTCAGTCGGGCTCTGATGGAAGCGGGGGTGGACGTCTTGGTCGAAAAACCACTCGCGCCCTCCCTGGCCGAAGCCGATGCGCTGATCCAGCTTGCGCAATCGTTCGGACGCATCGGCCAGGCAGGACATCTGGAGCGTTTTAATGCGGCGGTGCGGGCTGCACTCCCGCTGGTCACGCAGCCGATGTTTTTCGAGGTCCATCGTCTGAGCGTGTTCACGCCGCGCTCGCTCGACGTGGACGTGGTGCTCGACCTCATGATCCACGATCTGGACGTCGTGCTTGCCTTCGTGAATTCGCCGGTCAAGGAAATCCGCGCCGTCGGCCTGCCCATCCTTTCTTCTAAGGTGGATATCGCCAACGTGCGCATGGAATTCGAGTCGGGCTGCGTGGCGAACTTCACCGCCAGCCGGGTCTCGACCGAGCGCGTGCGCAAGCTGCGCCTGTTTCAGCCGAAGCAATACATTTCGCTCGACTACGGCCGCCAGGATGTGCTGATCTTTACCGTAGGGGAACCAAGCGAAGGCGCGGGAACCCCTTCGGTCAACCCCCAAATCCAGGTTAGCAAACCGCCCATCGTGGCCGAAGAACCATTGCACGCCGAACTCAAGTCTTTCCTCGATGCCGTACGCACCCGCTCGCAGCCGCTGGTCACCTTCGAGGATGGCCGGCGGGCGCTCGCGGTGGCGCTCGCGGTGGTTGCAGCCATCGGGGAGCACGGCGCGCGAGTGAACCTGGACCGTCTCAGAACCGGCGGTTGAAACCGAGCCAGGCGATGGTCGATATCCAGATCTCCGGCCCCTGCCAGCGCTTTACATTTCTTGACAGCGAACCGCCCGAATTCGATGTACCCTTTTCGTTGGCCGGCCAGAGTGCGGCCCGCAAGTCCCTGTACCGTCAGGCTTTCGCGGATTTGCCCGAAAAGTGCGAAAATAGAAGGACGGGGCCGCCACGAGCCCGGGAAGGGCAGGCCGCACGGTTGCACTCTGGGTGCAATGGCGGAAAGTTCTGCTCGCCAGCAACTAAAGGTATAGGGGTCGGTTCTAATCGACTGGGCCAACGGTTTCGATGCCAGCCACTGAAATTCCGCCACGGAGTTCCGCCTCTCGGCAGTCATCGCCGCCGCTCCCGGAGGGCGGTGATCTCTACGACGCACGCCGCTGGGAATCCGCCTACCGTGAAATGCATGATGTCCCTGCGCTGCTGGTTCAGCTGCAGGACGACCTATCGCGGTCCCAGAAGCGGGAAGCCTTCTGGATGTCGGTGGTGGTGCACCTGGTATTCATTATCCTGATCATAAACTCGCCCAAATTTGAGAAATACTTCCCCCACCGGAACCTGGTCGTTGTCCCCAACGACTTGCAGCAAAAAGATTTGACCTACCTGGAACTGCCGCCGGACGCGCAGAAACTTGCCCAGAGACCGAAAACCAACATCATTTCCGACAAGGACCGGATGGCAACTTCCCGCACTCCCCAACTGGACACGAAGGAACTGCGGAAGATCCTCGACAGCTCGCGCCCGGGAGCACCCGGACGGGGCGGTCCACCGGCGCAACCCGCCCCGCCGGCCCCGCCCGCCATGGCGCAGAATGCTCCGCCCACCCCGCAGCTGCCGGAAGCAACTCCGAGAACCGCGACCGATTCGGACCAGACTCCGAGAATGCAGAGCCCGGCGATCGCTCCGGCCAGACCCACCTTCAACACCGGAAGCGTGTCGGCCGGGTCCGCGATTGAACAAGCCGAACGCGCCGCGGCGGCCAATCGCGGCGGCTACGGCGGCGATAGTGGCGACTTTGGCCTGGGTCAAGGCAAGAGGGCAACCGGGGCCATCGGCCCAATGGACGTTCTTAGCGACACCATGGGGGTGGACTTTGGTCCCTATCTGGCCCGGGTGTTGCACGACGTGAAGATCAATTGGTACAACCTGATTCCTGAAGCGGCGCGAGCGCCGCTGATGAAGAAGGGAAAAGTGTCGATCGAGTTCGCCATCCTCAAGGACGGCCGCGTGGCCAGCATGAATCTGGCCGGAACCTCGGGCGATGTGGCGCTCGATCGCGCCGCCTGGGGCGGCATCACCGCTTCCAATCCATTTCCCCCCTTGCCGAGCGAGTTCCAGGGCAAGTACCTCGCGCTGCGCTTTCACTTCTACTACAACCCGGATAAATCCGATCTCCAGTGAGCGCTCGTTCGATCTTTACCACACCCGGCACTGCTGTTTTCGCACCATGGGTGAATCCGGCTTGCAGTGAAAGGCCCGCTGGAATTCCGGGAGGTTCGAGACCACACCGTTGGCCCGGTCTGGCTCGGGCGCGTGGGGGTCAGCCGTAACCCGCACCCGCAGGGTTTCTTGCCGCGTGTTCGTGCACCAACTCTGCCCGTAGCCGATGAAGAACCTCTGTTCTGGCGTGAACCCGTCAATCGGCGCGAGCGCTTGCCCGGTCGTTTGCTCTCGCCACGCCAGGTAGGCGAGCCGGAGTCCCCCCAGATCGGCCACGTTCTCATCTAAGGTTAGCTTTCCGTTGACCTTGAGGCGGTCGACGGCCGTGTATTGCGAATATTGGTCGGCGACGCAAGCGGTGCGCTTGGCAAATTGTCTGGCATCCGCGGGAGTCCACCAGTCGCGCAAATTGCCCTGCGCATCGAACTGCCGGCCTTGGTCGTCGAAACCATGGGTCAGCTCATGCCCGATGGTCCCCCCGGTGTCACCGTAGTTCGGCGCGTCATCGGAATCGGCATCGAATAAGGGCGGTTGCAGGATGCCGGCGGGGAAATTGATATCGTTCAGCTGCGCATCATAGTAGGCATTCACCGTCGGCGGCGACATGACCCATTCTCCGCGATCCACGGGTTTGCCGATTTTGGCCAATTGCCGGTGGAATTCAAATTCCCGCGCCCGCAAGACATTCCCCATTTCGTCATCGCGCGAGATCTCGAGCGCGCTGTAATCGCGCCATTGGTCCGGATACCCGATCTTGTTGGCGATGGCGTGCAACTTCTCCTCGGCCTGTTGCTTGGTCCCGGCCGTCATCCAGGGCAAGGAATCGATATCGCGCTGCATGACGGCTTCGATCTGCTCGACCATGCGTAGGGCGCGCTGCTTGGCGAGAGGGCTGAAAGCGCGTTCCACATAGGCCTGGCCGAGAGCCTCGCCCAGATCGTTATCCACATTGTCGACGCAGCGCTTCCAGCGAGCCTCGATCTCCTGGGCGCCCAGCAAGGTCTTGCCGAAGAAGTCGAAATCGGCCTTGACGAACGATCCGGAGAGATAGGGCGCATCGGCGTGGATCAGATGCCAGCGCAGATAGGCTTTCCAACTCTTCAGGTTTTCCTTCCGCAGTTCGGCATTCAGGGTCTTAAAGAACAGAGGCGCCGTCACGTTCAAGGACTCAAGCGATGGTCGACCGGCGCCGGCAAAATACGCGTTCCAGTCGAACCGAGGAGCGAGAGCCGCTAAATCCGCGGCGCTCATCTTGTGGTAGATTGCCTGCGGATCCAGTCGCTCGACGCGAGTCATCGAGCCTTTGGCCAAGCTGGTCTCCAAACGCATCACGCGCTTCTCCTCGGCCGCCGCCGCCTGAGGAGAATCTCCGAGCAGGGCAAACATTTGCCGGAGGTGGGCCCGATAGGCTTTGCGCAGTTTGAGAGACTTCGGATCTTCGAGGAGATAAAAATCGCGGTCGGGCAGACCCAGCCCGCCTTGGTCCAGTTCTGCGATGACGTGCGAGGAGTCTTTATAATCCTGGTCAGAGCGGAAATCGAACAGCGCGTCGTCCTCGACCATGGTGGCCACCAGTCCTGCGATTTCCTGCTTCGACTGCAGGCCGTCAATCCGCCGCAACGGTTCGTTCAAGGGCGTGAGTCCGGCCTTGTCCACGGCTCGCTCATCCATGCAGGCGGCATAGTAGTCGCCAATCTTCCGCGTCGCGGCCGTGCGGTCCGAAGATGGAATAGCCGCGCTTTCCAAGATGTCGCGGAGCACCTGCCGGTTCTGATCCTGCAGCTTGGAGTACACGCCCCAGCTCGATTGATCCGCCGGAATGGGATTGTTCTTGAGCCAGGCCCCGCAAGAGTAAGCGTAGAAGTCGGTGCAGGGATCGACGCGCGGATCGATAGAGCTGACATCGAGCGCGGGCTGATGCTCGGCCGGCGCGCTCTGGGCGGAGACCATGAGAGACGTCACCAAGGACCCCACAACCGCCATAACCGCTCGCCCGCTTCGCATCCATTTTCCTCGCTACCATGGGTGCCCGAGGACGCCCGTCCGTCCGCAGTGATTTCAGACGCAAATCGGCTTGGGTGAGTCCCGGTTCGAAACCCTCGCGCCGGCTCGGCCGTCGTCCTCCCGAAACGATTGCGACAGTCCGCGGGCCGGCGGTCGAGCCCGCGGGGTGCGGTTCATCCAGTCCCGCCGTCCTTCGCTGCGTAAGCCATTTTAATCAGCGTGCGCTCGGAAAAAGGTACATAGAGCAGGGCCGCGGTCGCGGCAAAGGCAGCACCAAATCCGATTTGCTGGGCCAGCAGAAATGGCGCCACGGCCCACAGTTGGTCGAGCACCAGAACGAACAGGAACATCCGTTGAAATTTTTCTCCCAACCGCCGGTAGTCGAAAGCGGTGGCCGAAATCAGATAGCAGCGGAGGGGAATCCCTACCCCCGCCGTCACCAGCACAGCCACCACGATGGCGAACGATCCCCACCCCGGCA
Organism: uncultured Acidobacteriaceae bacterium; assembly: GCA_963770245.1. Classification (GTDB taxonomy): domain Bacteria; phylum Acidobacteriota; class Terriglobia; order Terriglobales; family Acidobacteriaceae; genus PALSA-270. Next base: position 93,162 of record CAVYOX010000008.1, read on the forward strand.
GAAAGGCCCCGGCCACTTCATCCACGTCGCGCCAGCGGAACAGAGCCACCACATAGAAAATCAGATACATCAGCTGCAGGGCGCCGAACAGTCCGCGCGTCAAGCCGCGGCGCGGGACGGGGACTTCCAGTTCGGGATGGATGGTTTTGCTGATTTTCGGTTCGGCCTGCGGCCCGCCGGCCGATTGCGCCACAGCCGGCTGCCCGGCGCGCTCCACGGGCGCCAGAAACCGGTAGCCACGCCGCGCCAAGGTCTCCACGTAGCGCGGACTGGAGGCGGAATCGCCTAATGCCTCCCGCACTTTGTTGATGGCGGTGTTCAGGCTGTGATCGAAGTCGACAAAGGTATCGGCAGGCCACAGCTTCTGGCGAACTTCTTCCCGGGTAATCACCTCGCCCGGCCGTTCGAGCAGCAGCGCCAGTATCTGGAAAGGCTGTTCCTGGAGTCGGATCCGCCGGCCGCTTTTGCGTAACTCGCCTGTCGCGAGATCAACCTCGAAGACTCCAAAGCGGACAACCCGCCCGGCAGGACTGGCGTGCGGCATGGGCATAAGGGAGGAGGACGAGGCGTAGTTTAGCATTCCACGCCGGGGTAGACACGCGGGAGATCTGCCTTGGCCGGCTGGATCATCGATCCCCCGGCCGCACCCGGACGCGGCCTCCCCCCACCACCGACAGTTCCCATCAGACTGAAGGCCTTCTTCAGGGCGCTGCTAGCGCCGGCGCAGGCCTGGTCGACGGGCAGGGCGCGCAGGGCGGCGTTGAACGGCTCGGCTTGAACCGGGCCGTCATAGCCGATCTGAACGAGCGCATCCAGAAACTGCTGGATGGGTATCACGCCGGTCGCAGCCGGCAGTTCGCGGTGGTCATCGCGGTACTCATCGAGCGAGAGGCCACCCGGGGCATCATTGAGGTCGACGGTTAGTACGTCGGAACCGCGCAGCGTCAGCAGATCTTTGTCTGTCTCTTCGGCGTTAAACCAATGCCAGCTGTCGAGCTGAATGCCCAGGTTGTCGGTCCCGATGGCAACCAGCAGCTCCTTCATTTCGCTCATGCAGTGGAGGAAGGGCTGCCGCTCGCTGCGCCACAGGGTGCGCGGTGCAACGTATTCCAAACCGAGCTTCTGACCATGATCGGCGAGAATCTGCGCGCACTGACGCAGACGGCTGGCGTGTTGGCGGAAGTTCTGCGTGTAGGTCAGCTCGTTACTGCAAGGCAGAATCCAAGTGCTAACCCGCGAGATGCCGGCTTTCTCCAGGACCGCGGCCGTCGGCGGGAGTTTTCGCAGACCATCGCTAAACGCCTCCTCGTCTTTGCGGAACTCAACCGGCAGGCCGGCCGCGCCGAATCTGAGATTTTTGGCCTGCAGGTCATCCCGGAGCCGGCTGAGCCCGTCCTCGCCGAGGCTTGCAAAATAGGCTGGATCCGGATCGAGACCTTCGAAACCGTGCTTGACGGTGAGCTCTAAGGCCTCGGGGAAACTGCCGTGAAACCCGAGCCGGGCGAGGCTCAGAATCATATAGAACTTGCGCTGGGTTATCTCGGTGGCCGAGCGAGCGCCGGCCAACATGTCCGAGGTGGGGAAAGCCGCGGCGCTGGCCGCCGCTCCGACCGAGAGGAACCGGCGCCGGGTCAGTTGGTTGCTCATGCGGACTCCAGGCAGCGCAGTGTAGCATGGGCGAGCCCCCAGGCCGGACCCCCAACCGCCATCAATCCCGTGGGTCCATCGGGGCGTCGGCGGGATCGAACCCTCGCGATCCCGCAGCGGTTGTCCGCGGACGTACCTGCTCGGCACTCCCGTCCAATTGCGCATACCGATCGAGCGTCATTAAGATCGAGAATAGGTATCGACCACCACATGAGACTTTTTAATCGACCCTGGGTTAATCGACGATGGGGGCGGCAATCCAACCGAGCCACCGTTTCCCTGCTCCTCGTCTTGGTGGGCGTCCTGGCATCGGTCGCGGAGCCGGATGCCCGGGCCGGGACCAACAAAGACGGCGCCGGGGCATTTTCGACGCGACACTATCGCAACCTTTTTGCTGAACTAGGACACTCGAAAAAAGAAATCTCCGCGAAGATCGACGCCGCTTATCAGCAGCTGTTCCATGGGGATCCCGAAACCGAGTCGGTGGTGTTCTCCGCCGGCGCCAACGCCAATGGACCGCTCGCCTACCTCACCGATTGGAATAACCACGATGTGCGCACCGAAGGCATGTCTTACGGCATGATGATCTCGGTCGAGCTCAACAAGAAGGCGGAGTTTGACGCCTTATGGAACTGGGCTAAGACCTACATGTACATTGGCGATCCTCGTCATCCGTCGTACGGCTATTTTTCCTGGTCGTGCAAAACCGATGGAACACCGAACGAAGAAACGGCAGCACCGGATGGCGAGGAGTACTTCGTCATGTCGTTGTATTTCGCAGCGGCACGCTGGGGCAGCGGGGGGGGGATTTATAACTACAAGGCCCAGGCCGACCAGTTGCTGACCACCATGCGGCACCGGGAAGTCATGACCGGGCCTACGAGGTTCGGTATTCGGAGCGTCGGCAACGAAGTGGACGAAGAGCGCAAAATGATCCGCTTTGTTCCGGTGGTAAACCGCGGCGACTTCACCGACCCTTCGTATCATCTCCCGGCTTTCTATGAACTGTGGGCGCGCTGGGGACCTCCCGCGGATCGCGAGTTCTGGGCGGAGGCCGCCGAGGCCAGCCGGGCTTTCTTTGTGAAGACCACCAACCCCGAAACCGGACTCGCGCCCGCCTATGCCAACTATGACGGCACGCCACACTCTACGCGGTTCTCCCAGTCGACGGTTTTCGGCTACGATTCCTGGCGTACGGCCAGCAACTGGTCGGTGGATTGGTCCTGGTGGCGGAAGGCCCCGCAGGAGCCCTTGCTCAGCGACCGCATCCAGATGTTTTTTCGAGCGCAGGGGTTATCGACCTATGGTGATGTCTACACCCTCGCGGGCAAGGAGCTGTCCTTTCGCCACTCGACGGGCCTGCTCGCCACCAACGCCGTGGCCAGCCTGGCAGCGACCGAGGCCACGGCGAAAGACTTTGTGCAGGCTCTATGGGATGCTCCGGTCCCGTCCGGACAACTGCGTTACTACGACGGGATGCTTTACCTGTTGAGCGTGCTGCACTGCAGCGGCCAGTTTCGCATATGGACTCCCCGCTAGCCGGGTTGCACGCCTCCCGCCCGGATCGCGCTGCGAAAGAAGCCCCTTGGGCATCCTTTGGGTAACTGGCCCGAACGGGCCATTCCCATCCGCGACCCGACCCGTTAAGTTAGTCGTGAGCAGACTTTCGGGGGAGGGGCTGTTCAACGAGCGTCCCGTGACTCAAAACAGAGTCCGGGACGTTTTCGTTTTTGCGGCGTTCGCAGGCGAGTGCATGGGGACCCCAGGCAACCGTGTCTCGGTCCGGCGCTACAATGTTCTGGTGCCAGCCCTGAACCTCGAACCCCAGCCGAAGTCGCGCCTAAGAGGACAGGCGCTCCCGATATCGACCCTCCCGGCACTCGCCGTCTCGGTCAGGGCTCGGCTGCATCCGAAGCTCGCTCGGTCCCGCTCCTGGAATCTGATCCCCTGGAGCGCGTTCTGACCGTGCCATCCTCTGCTCTGCTGGTAGTGGTGCTGGGGCCCACCGGAAGCGGCAAAACCGCTCTTTCGCTTGCCTTGGCCGAGCACTTCGACGGCGAGATCGTAAATTGTGATTCGGTCGCGATGTACCGCGAGTTCGAGATTGGCACGGCCCGACCGAACCTCGCCGAGCGCGCCCGCGTCCCCCACCATTTGCTCGATTTCGTCGATCCTACGGCCTCGATGACGGCCGGCGAATACGCTCGCCAGGCCCGCGCCCTGCTCGAAGAAATCAGCGCCCGAGGACGCTTGCCAGTCGTGGTGGGGGGAACCGGCCTCTACCTCCGGGCTTTGCTCGAAGGTCTTTTTCCCGGGCCGCAGCGCTCGGAGGAGCTGCGCGAGCGCTTGCGCCAGCGCGCGCAGAACAGAGGCTCTCTCTACCTGCATCGGCTATTGCGGCGTCTGGACGCCGCGGCCGCTCGAAGAATCCACGCCCACGACACCCCGAAGCTGATCCGCGCCATTGAAGTGTGCCTCAGCTCACGGCAGCCGATGAGCGAAGGCTGGAAACAGGGGCGCACTTCGCTCGAGGGATTTCGCATCGTGCGCCTCGGTCTGAATCCCGGCCGTGGCCCGCTCTACGAGCGCATCAACCGGCGGGCGCAGCAGATGTTCGCTGCCGGACTGATCGAAGAAACCGAGCGCCTGCTTGCGAGATATGGGGACGCCGCCTGGCCCCTGCGCTCGCTCGGCTACCAGCAGGTCGTGCAACTGCTGCGCGGCGAGATAGGGTCGGAAACCGTTCTCGAGGCCGTCCAGCAAGCCCATCGCAACTACGCCAAGCGTCAGATGACCTGGTTCCGCCGCGAACCCGACGTTCGATGGCTCCCCGGCTTCGGAGACGACCCGGAAATCGAACGCCAGGCCTTCGCCGAAATCGCAGACCTCCAGGGTCGGCTCTGACGCGGCTCCCAGTTTCCTGATGCCGGTCTCCGAGCCCAGAGGTTTTGACCCGGCGGAAAACGATTCTTACATTCCGGGGTTACATTCCGGGTTTACATTCCATTGCCAACCGGCCCGGGAACCGGCCAATCCTCCCGCGATCGAGCCCGGCCTCGAGCGGCAAAGGGTGGGCCGGAGCCCGGGGAAGGTCCGGCCCACGAAGCCGGTTCCGCCTGCATCGGTCCTCTGCTATCGTCTTCTCATGCCTCGGCGCATGCTTCTGTTTCTGCTGTTGTTGCTGCCCTTTGCCCGTGCTCTTGCGCAAAACCGATATCGTCCACCCGGCCCCGTCCATCTTGATCGCAAAGGGGAAAAGTGGGCGGAGAAAACCCTGCACCGGCTTTCACTCGAGGAAAAGGTCGGGCAGGTGTTCATGATCTGGGTGCGGGCGCAGTACCTCAACATCGATAGCCCGGAATCGGTTCAACTCCGCGCTCTCATGAGCCAATATCACATCGGATCGTTTGCCATGACTGTGCCTTACGATCCGCCGTTCCTCTATCGCACTCAGCCTTATGAGGCAGCGGAGTTGCTGAATCGCCTGCAGACGGATTCCAAACTGCCGTTGCTGATCGCCGCCGACTTCGAGCGCGGCCTCACCATGCGCCTCCATGGGGCGACCGAGTTCCCTCACGCCATGGCTTTCGGCGCTGCCGGCAAGCTCGATTACGCCGAAGCCTTCGGCCGAACCACCGCGCAGGAAGCTCGCGCCATCGGCGTGCACTGGAATTTTTTCCCCGTGGCCGACGTAAACTCGAACCCCGCCAACCCCATCATCAACACGCGCTCTTTCGGCTCCGACCCGCAGCAGGTCGGGAACCTGGTCGCTGCTTATATCCGCGGCGCGCGGGCCAACGGAATGATGACTACGGCCAAGCACTTCCCCGGGCACGGCGACACCCTGACGGACTCCCATCTCGGTGTGGCCAGCGTGAGCGCTGATATGTCGCATCTGCAGTCGGTGGAACTCCCGCCCTTCCGCCAAGCGATCGCGGCGGGAGTAGATTCCGTCATGGTCGCGCACGTCACGGTGCCTGCTCTCGAGCCCGATTCGAACCGCGTCGCCTCCACTTCGCCCGCAATCGTCAGCGATTTGCTCAAACGCCAACTCGGGTTCCAGGGACTGGTGATCACCGACGCGCTCGACATGGCCGGTCTCACGCGTCTCTACGCCTCGAGTATCGGCCGCGCCGCCGTCGACGCCTTCAAGGCTGGCAACGACGTTCTGCTCATTCCGGCGGATCTTGACGCGTCCTATCAGGCCTTGCTCGAGGCCGTCCGGAGCGGTGAAATCCCCCGGGAGCGCCTCGATCGCTCGGTCCTTAAGATATTGAAAGCAAAAGCATCCCTGGGTCTGGAGAAGAATCGCCTGGTGGACATCGACCAGGTCTCGACCCTGGTCGGCCGGCCAGAAAACTTGGCGCTTGGCCAGCAGATCGCCGCCGAAGCCATTACCCTGGTGCGCGACAACGGCAAGATTCTACCGCTGAAACCATCCGGAACTGTTGCCGGCGGGCTTCCGTATCAGAAGTTAGAGGCAGTGCACAAACAAGTCGTAGCCGTAATTTTCACCGAGGACGTGCGCACGGCAGCCGGACGCGAATTCGAGATTCAGTTGAAAGACCGTGTGCCCGATGCTCATGTCATCTATGTCGATCCGCGAATCGCCGGCGCCGAGTCGAATGAAATTCTCAGCGCGGTGCACGACGCCCGAACCGTGGTCGCCGCGGCGTACTCGGTTCCGACGGCAGGTAAAGCCATCGAGGGAGCCAACGGTCTGGTCAATTCGGTTGCGCTCGCCGGAGCCAGCGCCGCCCTCCTGCAGCAAATACTCGCCCATGACGCTGAGAAAACCGTCGTCCTGGCCATGGGGAACCCTTATTTGGCACAAGACTTCCCCGCGATTGAGGATTATGTTTGTACTTTCTCGAACGCGGCGGTTTCAGAAGTCAGCGTGGTGAAAGCTCTGTTCGGAGAAATTGCGATTCATGGTCATTTGCCGGTCAGCATTCCGGGCGTCGCCGAGCGCGGCACCGGAATCGAAGTTCCCGCAGTTCTGGCTTCAAAAGGAGGCCCCCATGCGAATCACTAGACGGCCGGCACCTGCTGGGTGCGCCAGCCGATCGTGGATCCCATCGGCCCTGGCTCTGGTCCTAATGGCCTGGCTGCCCGCCTGCAGCATCAGTGTGAAGAAGGACGATAGCGGCCAGGACAAGAAGGTCGACATCAACACTCCGTTCGGCGGAATTCACGTCGACAAGAGCGCCGACGCGCGCGATACCGGCATTCCCGTTTATCCCGGGGCTCATGTTCGAGAGAAGACGGGCGAGGGCGAGGACAAGAGCGCCAATGTCGACATTTCAGGCATGGGCTATGGCGTGAAAGTGGTCGCCGTCGACTACGAGTCCGGCGCTACCCCTTCCGCCCTCATCTCCTACTATAAGACGGCTCTGAAAAAGTACGGCGATGTCCTCGAATGCCACACGAACGATGTGAGCTATGAGCGAGACTCAAAGAGCATGTCCAAAGAGCTGACCTGCGGGCCCGACACCGGCAGCAATGTCGAACTCAAAGCCGGCAGCCGCGACAATCAGCGCATCGTGGCCATCAAGCCTCGAGACCAGGGTTCCGAGTTCACTTTGGTGTATGTCCAAACCCATGGGAAGGACACGATTTGAAAGCGATCTGCGCCCGGTTCCCCGTTCTTGCCTCGCTCGGCTGCCCTGCTGTACCTTGAAACTCCGTGGAACATCCCTGTTACCGATGCGCAACCGCGGTCGAGGATGGCGTTGCTTTCTGTCCGCAATGCAGCGCGCCGCAGATTCGCGTGGGCGGCGGAACAACGACCGAGACCATGGCAGTTTCGGAAACCCCGCTCAGCGATCCGTCTTCTTCCCGTTCTGTCCTTCCCGCCGCGCCCATCGATTGGCCGCAGGCACTGTCTTCGGCGGCTCGCGCCGGAGTCATTGCCGCCATCCTGATGATCATTCCGCTGGGCGCCTCGGTTGGCCTGGGCATGCTGGCGGCGGGATTCCTTTCTGTCCTGTTTTACCGGCGCCGCGTCCCCAGCGCGAATCCGGGGCCGGGGACGGGGGCTCGCCTGGGTGCGGTTAGCGGAGCGCTCGCTTTCGTCTTTTTTGGGCTCCTGACAGCACTTTTTCGTGCCGGCAGCGAGTTTCGTTCCGCGCTCGGCCAGGCGGTCGAGCAAGCTGCGGCGCGAAACTCCGATCCCCAGGCCCAGCAATTGTTCGAGTACTTGAAGACTCCACAGGGCCTTGACCTGGTCTTAATCATGGGAGTGATCATGATGTTGATCGTCTTCCTGATGGTCTCGAGCCTCGGCGGAGCGATCGGCGCCGCCATGCTGCACCGCAAGGACCGGCTGTAAGGCGGGGGCGGTTCGCTCCCCGGATGGCCCCCGGCAGCGGCTTCCCGGAAGGGGGGAAAGGTCTGGGCCATGAAATCAGCGCTATGCCGATTGGGGGGGCGCCGACCCACTCGCCTAGGGGATTGATTCGGGAGCACTTAGGCGATGCACCGTGCGATTCTGTCTTGCTCCAGACGGCTTCGCCCGCGTATGATGCAGCGTCCATGCCTCCGAAATTGCCCCCCCGGTCCACCGGTTTGCACGAGAAGGCTCAGCTGATGTCTGAGTCGGAGATCGAGCGCACCCTGGTGCGCCTGGCCCACGAAATCATGGAGAAAAACAACGGGGCCAAGGACCTAGGCTTGGTTGGCATCCGGCGGCGTGGCGTTCCTCTGGCCGAGCGCTTGTCGCAACTCATTCAGCGGATCGAGAAGAGTCCGGTGCCGGTGGGCACGCTCGATATCACGCTCTATCGCGATGATCTTTCCACCCTAGGCCCCAAACCGGTTGTACAAAAGACCGAAATTGGATTTCCCGTCACCGGCAAGAACGTCATTCTGGTCGATGATGTGCTCTATACCGGCCGCACGGTGCGCGCTGGCATGGATGCGTTGTTCCGCCAGGGACGCCCCCGGAAGGTTCAGCTGTGTGTGCTGATCGATCGCGGCCACCGCGAGCTGCCGATCGAAGCGAGCTTTGTGGGCCGCAAAGTGCAAACCACGGACCAGGAGATCATTAAGGTGCAGTTGCGCGAGGTCGACGACGTGGACAAAGTGCTGCTGGTGGAGAAACGAACCTAGGGGCGGAGGAGTCCAAAGGGCTTTGGGGGCCCTGCCCCGGACCATGAGTACAAGCCAAAAACTGTCTCCAACCCGGGCGAAGGCGGCGCACGGTTCTCTGCTGGGGATCGAACATTGTGAGCCGGCGGAAATCCTCGGATTGCTCAAGCTGGCGCGCCGCATGAACCCGCTCAAGCCGCGCCTGCTCCTTCGGGGCAAACGCGTGCTCCTTCTTTTCTACGAGGCATCCACGCGGACGCGCAGTTCTTTTGAGGTTGCCGCCAAGTCGATGGGCGCCATGACTACGCTGGTTCTCTCGAGCGGATCGAGCATCGAGAAGGGCGAGTCGCTGCTGGACACAGCCTACACCCTGCGAGCCGTAGGCGCCGACGTCATTGTGATTCGCCATCCCCGTGCCGGCGCACCTCACCTGATGGCTTCGCACCTGGATATTCCGGTCATCAACGCCGGCGACGGCATGCACGAACATCCCTCGCAAGCTCTGCTCGATACCTATACCATCCTGCGTCACAAGAAAACCCTCAAGGGATTACAAGTCGCCATCGTCGGCGACATCTATCACAGCCGGGTAGCGCGCTCCGCGATTCACCTGCTCAGCAAGTTCGGAGCCAAGATCACGCTCTGCGGGCCCCCGGAGTTTCTCCCGGAGCTGGCTACGAGCCTCGCCCCCGGCTTGCACATCAGCCGGACGGTGGAGGAATCGGTCCATGGCGCGGATGTCGTCATGGTCTTGCGAGTCCAGAAGGAACGCCTGGCGGGTCAGAAAATCAGCGTGCAGGACTATGTCGCACGCTATCAGATGACGATGGCCCGGCTGAAGCTGGCGAAGGCGGACGCGCTCCTGATGCATCCCGGCCCTATCATCCGAGGCCTCGAGCTTACTTGGGAAGTGGCCGATTGCCCGCAATCCGCCATCGTCGAAGAGGTGCGCAACGGAGTTCCGGTGCGCATGGCAATCCTGGCCAAGGCCTTGGGGAAGGCGCGCTGAGGCGATCGATTTCCGTCCCGCGGATGGGCGCCGAACGACGCCTGTCGACACATGCGGGCTTCACGGGGAAGGGAAGTTCAGAGGCCGGCCGTTCGAAATGAAGCAGAACCAGCGAAGATCGAGCAGTCTGCTGATTCGAGGGGGACACGTCATCGATCCCGCCTCTCGGATCGACTCGCCCATGGACGTCCTGCTGCGCGACGGACGTGTGGCCGAACTTGCACCCCCGAACAAGATCCGGGGAAGCACGGCAGACGACTTCGACGCGCGCGGGCTGATCGTTGCCCCTGGCTTCATCGATCTCCACGTTCACTTGCGCGAGCCCGGGCAGGGCTACAAGGAGACGATTGCCACGGGGACGGCGGCCGCGGCAGCCGGCGGTTTCACCTCCGTCTGCGCGATGCCGAACACGCAGCCCGTGGTCGATTCGCCAGAATGGGTTACCTGGATCCAACAGCCGCAGCATGGAGCCGTGGTCAATGTCTTTCCCGTCGGTGCCGCCACCAAAGCGAGCAAAGGGGCGGCTCTTACAGACTTTCGCGCGCTCCAGCGGGCCGGCGCGGTGGCCGTCACCGATGACGGCAAGCCCATCCTCAACGACGGCATCATGCGGGAGACCCTGCGGCTGGCGGCCGAAATAAGTTTTCCGGTCATCCAGCACGCCGAAGATACCCGCGAAACCGAAGGCTGCTCGATGAATGAAGGTCCCACCTCGTTCCGTCTGGGACTGCGCGGGATGAAAGCGTCGGCCGAGGCCTCCATCGTCGAGCGCGACGTGGCGCTGGCGCAGCAGTTCACCGGAGCGCGTCTGCATGTGGCGCATCTTTCGACGGCCGAGGCACTGAAGGCGGTGCGCCGGGGCAAACGCGGCAAGGTCCGCGTCACCTGCGAAGTCACACCCCACCACTTTGCGCTGACGGACGCCGATGTAGGAGAGTACGACACCAACTGCAAGATGAATCCGCCGCTGCGTTCGGCCTCGGACCGCGAAGCGATTCTCGTGGCCCTGGCAGATGGCACCGTGGATGCCATCGCCACCGACCATGCTCCCCACGCCATGCACGAGAAATGCATCGAGTTTGAGCGGGCCGCTTTCGGCATCACCGGCCTCGAGACTGCAGTCGGCCTGGCGGTGACCCGGCTGCATCGCGAGCAGGGGATTCCGCTGGCGCGGATCGTTGAGCTCTTTACGGCCGGCCCGGCGCGGGTGGTTGACCTGCGCGGACGGGGCACCCTCGCTCGCGGCAGCGTTGCCGACCTCACCATTTTCGATCCCAAGAAGCGCTGGACTTTTGCCGCAGCGAAGTCCCACTCCAAGTCGCACAACACACCCTTCGATGGCTGGCAGCTCACGGGAAAAGTGGTGGCGACCATCGTAGGAGGGCGCATCGTCTACCAGGCCGACTAGCCCTAGCGCCCGATTATCAGATCGACCAATCCGCAGAGCGTGGAGACTTCGAGGCCAGGCTGGGCGGAGCCAGCCTTTACGGCGCCGACACCCGAGCGGCGGGAGGGGCGATTCACCCACACGGTCGCGAGGCCGAGCGCTTGGGCTGGGATGACGTCGTGGTACACGCTTTGCCCGATGTGAAGCCATCGCTCGGGCGCGACCCCGATTCTTTGCTCGGCCAATTTGAAGATGGCAAGCGATGGCTTGTAGGCGCGCGCCTGTTGCGCGGTAATCACGTGGTCGAATTCGACGCCGAGTTTCGGGGCGGTCGAGCGGAACAGGTCATCATCGACGTTAGACAGGATGCCGAGCGAATAGCGTTGCTGGAGCTGGCGAAGCGCGGCGACCGTATCCCCAAAGGCCTGCCAGTGAGCCAGCGATTCGGGCAGTGAGTTGAGCTCTTCCTCGGTGGGCGTGAAGCGAAGACAGTTCCCCAGCCCGCGCACGACCGACCGCAGAACTTCGCGATACGGGTGAAACGGGCCCCCCTCGGCCTCGGCTTCTAGTTCGCCGTAGAGTTCGAGGAGCGCGGGATCGGCGATGGTCTTGCCGTGTCGGGCGAGGATCGGACGCAAGGCAGAGAAGATGCCCGTTTCCCAGTCGATTAAGGTTCCATAGCAGTCGAAGGTGAGCACCTGGAAACGGGCGAAATCAACCATGGGGGCCTTCCGCCCTCAGCTCTGAGGTTCGGCGGGCAACGGCGCGCCTGGCAGCTCAACGGAGGGCCGCGAGGGAACAGCTTATTTCAGTTCGAGCGGTTGCTCAAGTTTGAAGCTGAGAGCGGACTCCGCCGGCAAAACGATTTCCTTGTTGCCGGTGAAAGAGCCTCCCGCAGCACCGGCCCCTGCGCCCGCCGCAGCGCCGATGGCTGCGCCCTTGCCGCCTCCAGCGAGAGCCCCGATCAGGGCGCCAAAGCCAGCGCCGCCGCCGGCCATCATTCCGGTCCGCTTGCCTTTTCCCTTGATGGCACGAACGAGCGAGACAGTTTTGATCGGTTCATTGACACCGTTGATGCTCAGCGACGTCAGCCTCAGTTGCAAGCGTGCGCCACCGGCGATGTGCCCGAGCGCCTTCGCGTCGACCACCGTTCCGGAAGCGGTTGTGCCCTGGGGAATGGCGGTCTGCCCATTGACTTCCACGGCTCGCGCCACGGTTGCCGAGAACGACTGCCCAGGCTGGCTGATCTTCGAGCCCACAGTTTGCCCGAGGCGCACCGTCAGTTCGGTGCCGGCGGGAACCACCAGCGGCGTCGCCGGCGGAGGCGGTGTTTTCGTCGAACCTGCGGAGGCGGGTAGATTCGTGGTGCTCGAGGAGCTGGTGTCGCCCGAACCATTCGCACCGGTGGGTTTGCTGCTGCAGCCCGAAAGGGCGAAGGACAGGCACAGAGTCAAAAACAGCGCTGTCAAGCGCACTCGCATCGCTTCCTCCTCAACCGGATGGGCGTACCCAGAGTAAGGCGGGCGAACCGGCTTTCACAAGTGAATTGGGGGGAACAGAAGTACATTGTCCGAGGTCGGCCTAAATCTTTTGGGGAGGCCCGGCGACGGTAACGGAAGTGGGTTCTTGCCGTTCCGCGGAATCGAAACCCGACAGGGACGGCGTGCCCCCGGCCGAGTCCGTCTCTTCAGAATCCTGCAACCCCGCTTTTCCCGCACCGCTCCCGGTTTCTTTGCCGGAGCCGTCCCGCTTGGCGTCATCCTTATTGGCGAGCAATTTTGCCGCATCGAGGAGCGGACGACCGAGCGAAGCGTTGTAGCTGGTCCAGGCGCCTTCAGAACCCGCCTCCCGCTCGAAGTGGGCGCGCATGCTTTCCATCTTGGAATCAAGATCGTCGAGATAGTGCAGCACGAGCGCTTCGGGAAACATGGGCAGCTTGGGAGAGCCAAATTCGTAATGGCCATGGTGGCTGATGATGAGGTGCTCGACCAGAGTCTTGAGGTCGGCGGGAAAGCCCGGCACAAGAGCGATTTTCGCATGCAACATTTCCAGTTCGATGACCATGTGGCCAAGCAGTTGACCGCGCGTGGTGTAAGAGAACGAGCGATTGTAGGCCAGCTCATGAATCTTGCCGATATCGTGCAGGAAGGCCCCGGTGAGCAGAAGGTCGCGGTTGATCTGCGGATAATTGCGACAGATCAGGTCGCACGATTTCGACAGCGACACCACGTGATCGAGCAGGCCGCCGATGAATGCGTGATGCAGCGTCTTGGCGGCGGGGGCCGTGCGGTACGCCTCTGCCAGTTCCGCGTCGGCCATGAAAGCTTCGACCAGCGTCTTGAGAAAAGGATTCTGAAAGGTGGCGACGAAACCCGCCAAAGTTTGCCAAAGTTCGCCGATATCCTTCGTGGTCTTCGGCAGATAGTCGGCAAAATCGACTTCCGAATCGCCCAGCTGACGGAGCTTGTGGATGGTGATCTGGAAGCGGTTCTTATACTTGTTGAGCAGACCCTTGATCTTGACGAAGTCGTCCTGCTCGAAGCCGTCGATGACTTCCTCGACGTTGTCCCACATCTTGGCTTCCAGGTGGCCGCTGCGGTCGCCGAGCGTCAGCGCCAGATATGGGTCTCCGGTTTTCTTAGGCTTGACCTGCTTGGAAACGACGACGAAGGTGGAAGTGATGACCTTGTTCTCGTGCTGGCAGCAATCGGCGATGAAAAATTCCTTCATGCGGTGTGAGCTCGCGGTCGAATCCCCGAAACCTCAGGAGCTGAAGCCCCCCTTGTGACAGCGATTATCGCAGGGGCGAAGGGCCGGGCGCCACCCAAAATCCATGGCTGCGACGGCCCCGCTGCGGCCGCGTGGAACCGAGTGAGTTCCTCGCCAGCCTCGCCCCGCCGCAATTGGCTCGAGGCCACGGGAGGGTCAGAACGCCGCAGTCTTGGCCAGGCTCTTAAAAGAGCGGTATTTTCTTTTTCTTTTTGAGCTTCTTGGCATTTACATCTTTGGCGTCGGTTTCGATGAAACCGGTTTCGTTCGGGCTGGCGCCGCTATCGACGAAGCCGGGCTTGTAATAGATGAAGGCATCCTCGCGCAGCTTCAGCAGATAGGCACGCAGCGCGGGTTGCAGCTTCTGCATGTACACGGCGTCTTGCAAATGAGGTTCGGCCTCCTTAAAGGAAGGCAGACCCCCAGGATGATGCTCGGAGACTTTCAGGATGACAAAACCCTGCTTGGTGCGGATCGCATCCGAGACCTCTGCCGGCTTCATGGCGAAGGTCTTGTCCTCGAGCTCCTTGGCCAGTTGGCCGCGCTCGAAATAGCCGAGATCGCCGCCCTGCGCCGCTGTCGGCCCGTCGGAGTTCTTCTTGGCGATGTCCTCGAAAGCGGCGCCTTTGCGGATCTGGGCGACCAGATCATTCGCCTTGGCCTGGGCAGCGGCGATTTGCTGGGGATCGTCCACCGGACCAGGGCTGTCCTTTTTTGAGGTAGCGACCAGAATCTCGCTCAGGCGAATCGTCTCCGGGTGCTCCATTTCAGTCTTGTGCTGGTCGTAAAACTGCTGCTCTTCCTCTTTGGTCACGTTCAGCCTGGAGCCGACCTCCTTGCCGATGACCTCCTTGGTGATGATCTGGTTGCGCAAGTTCTGCTTGTAATCCTCGTAGGAGATGCCCTGCGCCTCGGCGGCCTTCTGCAGGTCCTCCATGTTCTCTAGGTGCATCTGCTTGCGCAGGTCGTCCAGTTGCTTGATCAGTTCGGTATCTGCGGTGATGCCCAACGTGGTGCCTTGATCGAGCAGCAATTGCTGGTCAATCAGGTCGCGCAGGACGTCCTTCTGGCGTTCGGCGAACACTTTGTCGGCGTTCGCTGGGTCCTGCTGCTGCACCTCCTGCTTCAGATCGTCCGTGCTACGCTGATACTCGGTGAGGGTCACGATGCGGTTATTGACGCGGGCGACGATCTCTTCGACGACCGGGTCCGCCCCGAAAGCGGGCCAAGCCAGCAAGCCAATCATCACCGACCAGGGGAGCAGCTTTGGCATAGGTTTTTCCCAAGCACGCCGCAACCCGAAACCCGGGCTGGCGAGGAACTTCCGCCTAAATTGTACCTCCGGAAGTCCTATGGCCGCCAGGTCGGCCTGCTATCATAATGCGTTTTTGCCGGCTGGTTGAAGCTCGAGGACCGCGGAGGTGGGGTTGAAAATCATCGGCTATGCTTTTCTGGTATTGCTTTGCGGAGGGATGACGAGTCTGGCGCAAGCACAGAAGCACGCGGCGGCAGCGCCGGGCCTGGCAGAACTGGAGAAAATGACCGCTCGCTTCGCCCCCACGGCGTTGCGAGTGGACACTTCGAGCCTGTCTCCGGGGGACCGGCAGGCGCTGCTCAAGCTGCTTGAAGCTTCCCGTATTCTGAATGATGTTTTCCTCGAGCAGTTGTGGAAGGGCAACGTAGCACTGTACGCCAAGTTGCAAAAGGACCGAACCCCGCTGGGGAAGGCGCGCTTGCACTATTTCTGGCTCAACAAAGGACCGTGGTCGGGCATTGACCAGAACCAGGCCTTCCTGCCGGGAGTCCCGCCTCACAAACCCTTGGGCGCGAACTTCTATCCGGGAGACATGAGCAAGCGGGATTTCGAAGCTTGGGTCGCGGGGCTGCCCGAAAAAGATCAAGAACAGGCGAAAAGTTTCTTTACCGTGATTCGCTGGCGGGACGCCGGCGCAGGCGGGCCTAGGTCGTTGGTGGCCATTCCTTACAGCGAGGCCTACCAAGACAATCTTCCGCGGGCGGCCAGTCTGCTCAAGGAGGCGGCGGAGTTGACCGACAACGACTCGCTGAAGCGCTTTCTCCGCTCGCGCGCCGACGCGTTCTCGTCGAACGACTACTACGAGAGTGATCTCGCCTGGATGGACCTGGATGCGCCGATCGATATCACCATCGGGCCCTACGAGACCTACAACGACGAACTGTTTGGCTACAAAGCGGCTTTTGAGGCCTACGTCAACCTTCGCGACGAACAGGAGACCGCCAAGCTCTCGGCATTCACGCTGCATTTGCAGGAGATCGAAGACCATTTGCCGCTCGATCCCGAGTACCGCAATCCCAAGCTGGGAGCGGCGGCGCCGATTCGGGTGGGGGACGAAATTCTCAGCGCCGGCGACGGTGCTCATGGAGTGCAGACGGCAGCCTACAACCTGCCCAACGATGATCGCGTGGTCCAGCAAAAGGGCAGCAAACGGGTGATGCTGAAAAATGTGCAGGAAGTGAAGTTCCGCAGCGTGCTGCTGCCGATCGCGCGGAGGACGCTTTCCAAGTCGGCGGTGGTGGACGTAAGTTTCGACTCCTTCTTTACCCACATTCTGGCGCATGAGTTGATGCACGGCCTCGGGCCCCACCAGATCAAACTGCAGGGACGGGACACCACGCCGAGGGAAGAACTGAAGGAGATCTTTGCCCCCATCGAGGAAGCGAAGGCCGATGTGACGGGATTGTTCGCGCTGCAGTACATGATGGATCACGCGCAGGATATGGGGCTGACCAGGGTGCTGGCTTCTGATGACGCCGCCCAGCGGCAGCTTTACGCGACCTATCTGGCCTCGACTTTTCGCAGCCTTCGCTTTGGCCTGAACGAAGCCCACGGCAAGGGGATGGCGATGCAATTCAATTTTCTGTTCGATCAAGGGGCTTTTGTGCAAAACGAAGACGGGACTTTCGGCGTGAACATGGGGAAGGTCCGGGATGCTGTGATTGCGCTGGACCACGATCTCCTGACGGTCGAAGCCCGGGGCGACTATGCGGGCGCGAAGAAGATGCTCGATGAGCTGGGCGTAATTCGGCCCGCGGTGCAGAAAGCGCTCGATCACTTGCAGGACCTGCCCACCGACATCGAGCCGATCTTCGTGACCGCCGACGAGCTCGCCCCCGCGGCTAACCAGCAGCCCGCGCGGCCCCTGCCGCGGGGAAGAAAGCGCAGCCGCTAGGCCGGGGACTTTGCCAGGACGCCTTTCGCCCGAGCGCCCATCGCGGCGCGAGCCAGGGCCAGGGCGGTAACGTCGTCATGCGTCGGAGCCGTGCCCATGAACTGTCGAATTCCGTCGAGGGCACTCATGCAGATTTCTTTGGCGCTGTCGGCGAGCGTATTCTGAAACAGTTCCTTGACCCGATCCAGTCCGAATTCCTCGCCGTGGCGCTTCCCTTCGACGACTCCGCGAGAAACCAGGAGGAGATCTGCGCCCGGTTCCAGGGCGACCATGAAAGCATCGCTCGTGGCATGGGAAAAAAGCCCGAGGGGAAGGCCGGTGGCAGGGAGTTCGACTACCCCGGTGCTGTCACGCACCAGGCCCGGCGTGTGACCGGCGTTGCAATAACAAAGGATCCCGAGTCCGTCGTTGTAGCAACCGGCAAAACCGGGGCAGGAGTGCACCCCCTTGGCGGCGTCGAGCACGGTGCAGTTGAGCTGATGGCAAAGCTCGCTCATGGCGTCGGCTTCGTTGATGTCATCCTCGGCGAACAGCGTGGCTCCCAGGGTGCGAAATGTGCGCTGCGCGGCCGATAGGATGGCGCGAGTGTCTTCTAGACTTCCGGCGGCATCCAGCAGACTGAACAAGACCCGCTGCGGATGAACGCGGAGGAAGTCATAGAAATCGCCGGCTTGGCGCTGGCCGTAGTAGAGGGCCGCGATGGCGGCATCGCGCAGCTCAGGGACCTCCGAGTGAAGGGGCAGTTCGGGCGCAGATTGCGGTGCTTGGTTGCGTGTGAACCGGGAGTGCATAGGACCCTGCCGAGCGGTGAAGTTAACACAGAGAAGTGCAGACGGGCCAGCACATAGTGCAGGATTCGGGGCACGCGAGGACGTATCTCGGAGGACCTGCGCAGGATCGAACGCCAGCCAGGCGGAGCTCGCGGCCCCGGCCGCACCGGGAGCGCCGCTTCGGGAAGCGCCAGAGCAGGCTTGCGCCCAGGCCGATCGAGAAGCCACCGGCCATACCTCCCGAGCTCTAGTTTCCGTATTTGCTGATCAGGTAGTTGCCGACTGCGGTCTGCAACTGTCCGTAGTCGGAATGGATCGTAGCGCGAAGCGCGGCTTCGGTGGAACTGCCTTCGGCAAGCTTTTGCAGAATGCGCTGCAATTCACTGACCCCGTAGGTATCGTCGATGTATTGGACGGCGGCGAGAGATTCGTCATAGGCCAGCACGGCCTCAACGGGCGAGAAGCGCATGAAGCTGCCTTCGAGCGCGTTGAAGGGAATTTCGCGCTGCGCCTGGAAAAGTTCCGCCAGGCGGCGCCCATTGGCGAGTGGTTTGGGCTCGAGAGCTTGCGCAATGCCCTCGTGCAGCCACTGTGGACATCGTCCCGCCGAAATCTGATTGATAAAGGAGTGAGCCAGTTCATGCTTCAGAACATGCGCCAACTCCGGGGTAATCGAACCCACGCCCTCGATTGGAATGCGTAACTTGCCGTCATTGATCGCGCCCGTCCAGGACGGCGCTTGGGTCACATCGAAAAACGCCTGACCGGTATAGAGGATGACTTGAATGCTACTGCGGGGAGCGGCGCCCAAATCGCGCACCAGGTCGTCATAGTCCGACTCCAGGCTGGCGAGCAATTCCCGGCGCAGCCCTTCCGAGCTCTGTTGACCTTCGTAGTGCAGGGTAAAGTGGATGCTCTCACGCTCGCTGTACTCGGACTCGGCGGCGGCATCGCGCTGTGCTTTGGCCAGCAATTGCTCGATGGCAGCATCGGGACGCAGTTCGAGAGAGCGTTTCCAAGTGCGGACGGCGTCGCGGGTATGGTTGGCGGCGAACTGAGCGTAACCCAGAACATCGAGCGCGTCGGGCGAATCCGGAGTGACGCGGACGGCGTGCTCGGCATAGGGCATTGCCTCGGCGGCGTTGCCGGTCCGCACCAGCAGCGCCGCGAGATAATTCAGAATGGTTGGATTCTCGGAATCGAAGCGCAGAGCGGTTTTGAAATAGGGGCGCGCCTTGGGAAAATCACCGTGATCGAACTCATACTTGCCCGCGATGAAATAGGCGATGGCGGCCGTACCGGGGTCGCCTTGCTCGAGGGTATGGAGAGCGTCCAGATCGACTTGGCCGTCGTGAACAACTCTTTCGGAGAGGCCGGGCTCGCCGTTCAGGATGCCTGCCGGAGCAAACCCAGGAACTTCATCGCCGACTTTGGAATTGGAGCCCGAGGAGGCATATTCTGGAGCAACACCGCCAGACTCAATGTGGTCGACCAGAGACCGCGGAATGGCATAGGAGTCATCTCCCAGGTCATACTCGACGTGGTTGCCGTTTTGCCGGACGTGGTCCGCCCAGATGGTGCGTCCATTCTTCAGGTGGATGACGTCGGCCGAAGCGCAGACCACCGCGCACGCCGACACGAACAGCATCGACCGCAGGAAAAAGATGACAGAGGAATGCACTGAGGCGCATTCTAGAGCACCAGGAGTTCAGGGCGCAGGTGACAAAGGTAATCAAGGGAGTTCGCTGGGAGCTGCTGTTGAGTTGGCTCTTGCTTGGGGTTGGAATGCAGGCGGCGGCGCAATCCGCTCCGCCTCCGCCATCGCCCGCCTCCGGCGCCACATCGGTGGCCCCCAGTTCAGCGGAAGCGCTGTATCTGCGGTTGCGCAGCGTCGGGCTGGACAAAGCCCGCGTCTACCATGCGCGCGACGTCAGCTTCCATCGCGATGCCATTGCGATCAGCCTGGACGATGGAACCATTGCCTTCACCGAGGACGTCGAGGGTCGGGTCACGGGAGCCTTTTTCGAGGGAGATGGAGACGTTCTGGTAATGCCCCCCGATCAGGTGGAGCGAGCCTCCATGGTGCTATTCACCGGGGCCGCGATCCTCGAAGAGAAGTTCGTCACCGCCTACTTCCGCTTCAATGACGACACCTACCAGGAGCTGCGGCCACTCCTTAGGCCCGAGGAGCATTCCGACCAGTTCGTCGCACGCTGGAACGAAACTGCGCGCAACCTGGCATCGATCGACGGGTTGCGATTGCTCGTCAGCTTCAGTCGGTTCCTGCCGGTCGCGGGGCAAGCTTCCCCTCCAGAGTTCCCGCCCGCTGCCACAGCCGAGCCGGACCGCATGCTGCACGCCCGCGTGGAGGGACGGAACTTGGGAGCTTTTGATCTTTACTACGATTCGGCCGCTGCGGAACAGGTTCGGGCCGGCCAGCTGAAGACCGTTCACGGCGAAAGCTACTACGACCTATGGACGTCGTTCAGTTCGAAACGGGGAGGGTCCCCGGCTCGAGACGCAGGAGATGCGGGACTCGACGTAGAGGAAGACGGCGAAATCGGTTCTCTGAACATTGCCAGCTATAAAATCCGTGCCGTCGTGAAGCCGCCCACGGAATTGGACGCCGACTCGACCCTGCAAATCGATGTGCATCAAGGCGGGGCGCGCGCGCTGACCTTCGAGCTGTCCCGCTTCCTCGACATCCAGCGGGTGGAAGCGGATGGCCATCCGGTCGAATTTATTCATAATCCTGCGCTTGAAGGCACCGAACGTGCCCGCCGTGGAAATGACCTGGTGGTGGTGGTATTCTCCCAGCCGCTCCAAGCTGGACAGCATTTGGAACTGCGCTTCGTGTACCGCGGCGAAGTGCTTTCGGAAGCGGGACCCGGGCTGCTCTACGTTGGCGCACGCGGGACTTGGTATCCCAACTTCGGGCCCGCAATGTCAAACTTCGACCTGGAGTTTCGCTATCCGGCCGGTTGGACGCTGCTCGCCACGGGCCAGCGCCACGCCCCGGAGGTTTCTCCTCCTGGCGCTGGCAGACCATCGGCGACCTCGAGCGGAGCCGCGGGAGATCAGGTGTCGCGCTGGATTTCGGAAAGGCCCATGCCTCTTGCAGGATTCAATCTGGGGCAGTACACGCACGCGACCGCTCACGCCGGCAGCGTGGCGGTTGAGGTTTACGCCACATCCGGGATGGAGCGCACGTTTCCGAAAGCCCCGGCTGCAGGTCTAATACCGGCGTTGCCGACCGTGGTCACTGTGCCCCGCGACCAGGCAACCATCGATGCTCCGCCGCCTCCTTCCCCGGCGCTCAATGAGCAGCACGTGGCCGAGGAGTCGGCGCGGGCCGTGGAATTCTTTGCCCGCCGCTTTGGTCCTTACCCTTACGGAAAATTGGCCCTGACCCAGATGCCGGGCGAGCTCAGTCAGGGATGGCCAGGGCTCATCTTCCTTTCGAGCTTTGCCTTCCTGAGCCCCGAGGAGAAAGCGCAACTGCACGTCAGCTCCCTCGAAGACACACGCAGTAGTTTGGTGATCGCGCACGAAACCGCACACCAGTGGTGGGGCGATCTGGTGGTGTGGAAAGGATATCGGGATCAGTGGATCGTCGAAGCGCTGGCCGAGTACAGCTCCCTGATGCAACTCGAATCGCAAGATCCGGCAAAATTTCGCGCTGTGCTCGAGAGCTACCGGGACAAGTTGTTGCAGAAGAATAAGGATGGCGTGCCGCTGATGGAGGCCGGCCCGGTGACCTTGGGAATCCGCCTGTCGTGCTCCCCTTTTCCCACCGGCTATCAGGCAATTAGCTACGGGCGCGGCACGTGGCTCTTTCATATGCTGCGCACCATGACACGCGATGCCGAATCGAAACGGACCGGGCACCGTGCGAGTGCGCGGGAGAACCTGGATGAACCATTTCTGCGGGCACTGCGCAAGCTGAGGGAACGATATCAGGGAAAATCAATCTCGACTCGGGATGTGTTGCGGGTTTTCGAAGAGGAGTTGCCGCCCTCGCTGTGGTACGAGGGCCAGAAATCCCTAGACTGGTTCTACAACGGATGGATCAACGGTACGGCGATTCCGCGCCTGGAATTGCACGACGTGAAGTACGTCGAGCGGGATGGCTCAGCCAGAATCAGTGGTACCATCCGGCAAAGCGAGGCCCCCGAGGATCTGGTGACCTTGGTTCCGGTTTACGGGACGGTGGGGGGAAAGAGCGTCCTCCTCGGACAGGTCTTCGCCGATGGGCCGGAAACCGCATTTCACCTGACCGCCCCCACGGGCACACAAAAGGTCGTCCTCGATCCTTACCGCACCCTGCTGGCTCGCACTCGATAGGCGCCATCCCACCGCTCCGCTTGATTTTCCCTTCCGATTCGGCACTGCTTCCCGCCGTGGCGGATGCTTTTTCCCGAAAATGGGACTCAAGAACCCGAGCGAGAAGCTTGGCCCCGGCTGCAAGCTTGCTTGCCCGCCCCTCATCTTCCTCGCCTGACGCAGAATCTCAGGTTCCCAGCCGGGGCCGAACTGGGCTGAACGCAGCTGCTAACTCTCAACCCGTTGCGCACTTGGAGCGCGGACCCGGGCGGTTCCCTTCTAGCCCGCAGCTGCCCCACCGAGCTTGACAGTTGCCAAAAGAGAGGCTCGGGACCGAGCGCGGCCGGGGGTGGAAGAGAATGTGCAATAGCACAGCGTGATCGGAGGTTACCGTGAGCTCGACTCGGTCGGAGTCGGAGATGTTTCAAGAGCCTGTGCTGACCATGCAGCGCGCGGGGATGGATCCAGTCCGCGAAACCATCCTCCTGGTAGAAGATGAGGATTTCGTGCGACAGGTTACGGCGGAAGTGTTGTCGTTCGGCGGCTATCAGGTGTTCGGGGCTCGAACCGCGGCGGAAGCGATGCGAGTCTTCCGGCAACAGCGAGCAAAAGTGCAGCTCCTGCTGACCGACGTGGTTTTACCGGGCACAAACGGCCGCGAGCTGGCGCGGGACCTGCGCCTGTTACATCCCGCGCTCAAGACGATGTTTATCTCAGGCTATCCTGACAATGAAGTGACCAGACACAGCTTGGAAGAGCCTGGCGTGTTTTATCTGCCGAAACCGTTCTCGGTGGAGTCGTTGATGCAAAAAGTCAGACAGGTTTTGGCGGCAGCGCCCATCGAACTACCCGTGGCCAAACGTGCTGCTGGCCGTTAGCCGGCAGTGTCGGCTCGGGATCTGCCGCCAGTCACAACGCGCTCGAACGGCGACTGTTGGTTCATCGCAGGATCGCGCCCTGCGGCATCCCGGGCTGCGTGTCCGATCTTGTGCGAGCGTGGCCCCTCCCCGACGGGCGCTGGCTTGCATGTCCTGCAGCCATTCGCCGGGTGCCGACCGTCCCGTGGGTGCAGGCCGAATCCGGATCGTAGAAGACTTCGTCGTTCCTTCGAGCGATCGAGGACGCTGGGGCGAGCATTGCTGGCAGGTAGGCTTTTCAGATCCCGCAGGAAGCGAGTCCGGTCCAAGGTCTCCTTTCGGGAGCGCTGCCTCTTTGCCGACTCAAGCACCTGCGCTCTGGGTTCTGGACTCTCGGCCACTTGATCGGTCGGGAAGCATTCTTGGCGAGTCCGCCCCCTCGCCGGCGGCCCGACGCGCCAGCATTTCCGCAATCATTACCTCTGCCATCTGCTCGGGTGAAACCTGATAGCTGCCGTCCCGCACCGCGGGCTCGAGCCGCCCCACTTTCTCTTGCCGGGTCTCGGGAAGAGCCTTCACTTGAGCGGCGAGCAACTGCAGTCTCGCCGAATCGCCGGAAGGCTGTGTCCGCTCGCCCGTGGGCTCGGCTCGACCGGAGGTTGCCGCCGCTGCAGGGGAACTGGGGCCCGTCGGTTGAGCTGGAGTTGTATCTTGGACCCGCTCGCTTCTGGTTCTTGGGTCGATTCTCATCGCCACCTCCTGATCTCGAATTGTGCTTGCAATTCAAGCATCGGCGGCCCATTAGGAATCGTTCAGGCGGCTCTCACACGTCCCTCATCCGCCATTCGCCTGGCTCCCCGGACGCGGTGCAGCAGGGCGCTAAACCGCGCCTGCGTCGAATCTCTTGCCAGCTCACGCTCCTCCTGCGGCGCCGACAGCGTATGGCCCCAGGGGTTGTCCACTGGTCAGTTCGCTGAGACGGGCGCGCAACCGTACCAGAGCCATGGAATGGATCTGCGAGATGCGCGACTCTCCCACGCCCAGTACGACACCGACCTCCTTCATCGTCAGCTCTTCGTAGTAATAGAGAGCCAGCACCTGCCGTTCTTTTTCCGGCAGCTTGGCGATTGCCTGGGCCAACAGATGCTTCATTTCCGAATGCAGGCACAGCACGAGCGGAGTTTCCTTGGGGTCATCGGGGAGATACTCGCAGAGATCCTCCTCCTTGCCATCGCGCGGCGAGGCCACCCGCAGGCTGCCCACTTCGAGACCGTGAATTTCTCCCAGGAGCAGCTGCAAGCCGCGCAAGTCCATACTTAATTCGACCGCCAACTCGGGCTCTGAAGGGTTGCGGCCCAGTTCGGAGCACAGCTTGACATGCGCTTCTTCGAGACGCCTCGCCTTGCGCCGCAAGTCGCGCGGACTCCAGTCCATTTCGCGCAAGCTGTCGAGCATCGCCCCTCGGATACGAAACTTGGCGTAGGAGCCGAACTGGACGTGCTTTCCGCGGTCAAATTTGTGCAGTGCGTCGATCAGTCCGACCACCCCGGCATGCACCAGGTCGTCGAGCGGAACGTGGCGGGGCAAACGTTCATGGATGCGGCGCGCGATGTAACGCACTTGCGGCAGTTGTTCCATGAGCAGGCGCTCCCGCTCTTCTTCGCTTTCCCACGCGTTATAGGCTTGTTTGCTGACTTCGGCCATGGGGTCCATCAACCTCGACTTCTACGGGCTCGCCGCGTTTCATCGCGGCACCCGCACTGGCGGCGTCCGAGGGGCGGGTGGGATCTCGCCCGGTGACGGCACCGTCAGTTTTGGAATGGAGGGTCGGAGCAGTCCCCTCCCTGAACGAGGCAAAGGCCCAGCCAAATACATCTGGTCGACTGAAATCGTTGTCGGTTCCGGAAACCTGCGCTGGAGCTGGAATGCCATGTGATGGACTGAGCAGTGCAATGGACATGCCAGCCGGGAAGGCAGCCGGCTAAGATTCTTCTTAGAGTTCCCCGCGAGGGATCGTTCCCTCAGCGACCAGCCGTCTGCGCCCTCCGGAAAAGAAATAGAGATGGCTGGGCAGAACCGTGCTAGCCCCGTCGCCCAATATCGCAGCGCGCTCGATGACCTGCTGCAGTTCGCGCACGTTGCCATCCCAAGCGTGGGCTTCGAGGATGCGGACCGCCTGCGGACTGAGCGCCAGCGGAGCAGCGCCGGATGGCTCGAGATGGCGTAGGAAGAATTCCGCTAGTGGCAGGATGTCGGCGACGCGTTCGCTGAGCGGCGGCAGCTCCAGGGGGAAAGCCGACAAGCGATAGTAAAGATCGCTGCGGAACCTGCCCTCCCGAACGCGTTGCTCCAAGTCGGCGTTCGTCGCGGCCACCACTCGTACATCGATCCGGACCGCTTCTGCGCTGCCCAAGCGCTGCACTTCTTTTTGATCGAGGAAGCGCAGCAGCTTAGCCTGCAGGCTGACCGGCAACTCGCCTACTTCGTCGAGGAACAGGGTGCCCCCTTGTGCCGCGAGAATGCGCCCGGTCGAGGCTTGCACGGCGCCAGTGAAAGCGCCGCGGGTGTGGCCGAACAACTCCGATTCCAGCAAAGTCTCGGGAATGGCGGCGCAATTCACCACCACGAAGGGACGGGAAGCGCGCGGGCTCAGGCGATGCAGAGCCCGCGCCAGCAGCTCTTTTCCTGTGCCAGTCGGACCGAGAATCAGCACCGTGGTGAGGCGTGGCGCCACCAGGCGCGCGAGCCGGTACACATGCCGCATGGCATCGGTACAGCCAATCATTCCTGGTAAGGGCGCGTCCTCGAGCGCAGCTTCCGCCCTCAGTTCGAGTTCGGCTTCTCTGCACGGCAAACTCGCGGTGATTTCCACTACCGCCGAGGGCACAATTTCTAGAGGTTTCAGCCGCCAATGCGGACGGAGCGCGCCCGCGCCGGCAACCGGCAGGACATGCACATTCTCGGAGTCGAGCATCACCACTTCTAGTCCAGGGAAACGCCGTTGGACGATCTGGGTCAGTTCTTCCGCATCAAGATCGGGTACGCGGCGGTCCAAAAACAGCACTTGCCAATTCCCGGTCTCCAGTTTGAGCAGCGCATCGGCACCGCCCGTGGCCTCCTGCACCGGCCAGCGCCGGTCGTTGAAACTGTGCCGCACTTGTTCGCGGAGGGAAAGACTTGCACTCGCCACCAGGACCCCGCCTTCGGGCGGAGCCAGAATCGCTGAACTCGTCATGTTACCGATTTCATTCCGGGAAGCTTAGAACGCGATGAGAATTGGATTAGAAAGTTCCTTTGTGGACAAATCCGTTTCGCCTTTGGGAAAGGCGGCGAAAACGGGAAAGAATGGAAAGCCCCCGAGGGAGTCACACGAGCGCCGGAACCAGAGGCAAACACAATTCGATGCGCAAGGCGCCTCGGCTGGTCTCGGCCTGCAGGCTTCCGCCCGCAGCGGCCACGATCCGGCGCGGAATGGCCAGGCCAAGCCGTTGTCGCAGAAGGCCCGCTGCATCCTTCGGTGACTGCCACTCCGAGCCGCTGTCCAATCCCGCGTCGCCGGGGGAGGTCGCCAGTACGATCACAACCTCGCGATCGCGATCGCGGGCGTCGACCATCACTGTGGAACCCGCGGAACTCTGGGCGATGGCAACATCCAAGACGCCAGAAAGCGCGTGCTGCAGCCGCCGCGGTTCAAACAGGACGCAGCCGGCCGAATCGCAATGCAGCCCAAACTCCAGTTGCAAGGATTCCGCCACGGGTTGCAAGTCCGCCACAGCGGCGCGCAGAAAACTGTCGAGCGTCAAGACCTGGAGGTCATCGCCTGCGTCATCCGCTTGCAGCAGGGCGCGAATTCCGACCGCCCAGCCCGCGATCAGCTCAGCCTGCTGCATGGCTGCTTGCAACGTGCCGCGGTACTGCTCCGCCGTGCGCGGCCGATGCAAGCTCAATTCCAGCGAGCAACGCAACGCCGTGATGGGCTGGTTCAAAGCGTGAAATAGGTCGGAGACCAATTGCGAGTCTTCCGAACAGCCTGTGACTCCTCCTGGTTTCGCGAGAACCGGCCTCATTCCCCAGCCCCGGCGCGGCTGCTCAGTTCATAGCCGACCCCCCGGATGGTATGGATCAGCCGCTTGCCGAAACCGTCATCGACCTTGCGCCGCAAGTAGTTGATATAGACATCCACCACATTGGTGCAGGTGTCGAAGGAAAGATTCCACACGTGCTCAATGATCATGGCCCGCGTGATCCGTCTTCCGGCGTTGCGCATCAGGTATTCAAGCAGCGCGAACTCTTTTGAGGTTAGCTCAATCCGCCGCCCTCCCCGCTCTACGCGCCGCTCCACGCGATCCAGTTTCAAGTCGTCGACCGCCAGCACCGATTCCGCCGGCAAATGGCTCCGGCGCAACAGGGCGCGAATACGGGCGGAAAGCTCGGTAAAGGAAAAAGGCTTGACCAAATAGTCGTCCGCTCCGAGGTCCAGGCATTGCACCCGATCCTCGACGCGATTCCGTCCGGTCAGCACCAGGATGGGCATTGTCGGTTTTCGGGTACGCACGTGGCGCAGAATCGCCACTCCATCCAGACGGGGAAGGTTCAAGTCCAGCACCACGAGGTCATAGTTGTACTCACTGGCCAGAGCGCGAGCCCGCTCACCGTCCGCCGAAACATCGACGGCGTAGTGTTCCGCTTCCAGCCCTTTTTTCACGAATCCGGCCAATGCCGGGTCGTCTTCCGCGATTAGCATGCGCATAAGGTTGCTCTAATGTGAACACTTTGATTCTTAAGCCGGCAACCCGGTCCCGGCAAGATGTTGAGCGCCGCACGAAGGTATCGGGGTCCCGTATTAGGACCGGATACGGAAGCGGGACTTGGCAAAACCGCACGCATTCTGCAGAACACCCGCTCTTGCCGCACACCCGGAACCTGCTGCGCCACTCACTCGCGCTGCCTTTTGCCGGGGATAATTGCTCGATCCGGTTTTTCTGTCTGGAGGGAAGATCATTGCAGGTGAACCTTTGGACCAAAGGAACGCTAAAGGCCCTGCTCGTGCCCGGGGGGGTGTTGCTCCTGGCTGCGGTTGTGCTGCTCGAGACCGGAGTTGTTCCGCTTTCGACCGCCGCCGTCGACTTCTATTCCTACGCTGTCTTCGCAGCTGGAATCTTGCTCGCCTGGCGGTTTCATTCCAGCCGGGTTTTGTTCGCACTTATCGTCTTGCTTTTGGCACACCGTGCGCTCGGGTTCTTTTCCGCGGGGCGGGCAGCGTCCGGCGGTCCAGGCCGAGTCGCATTTGAAGTTGTTGCTTTTCTGCTGCCGCTGAACTTCGTGATTGTGTCGCTGATGCGGGAGCGGGGATTGGCAATCCCCGCCAATGCCTCCCGGCTAGGCCTGCTGTTCATCGAGTCGGTATTCGTCGCCGTTCTCTGTCGACCGGAGGAAATCACAGCGCCGGCGGTTTTTCATCCGGCGCTCGTCGATCATCGTCTATTCCAGTGGACAAGAATCCCGCAGCTGTCTTGGCTGGCTTTCGGGGTTGCCATGGTGGTCCTGCTCTACCGCTTTCTGGTATATCGCAAGCCGGTCGAGAGTGGTCTCCTGTGGTCCCTGACCGCCGCGTTCCTCAGCCTCCAGGCCGGCGGCCTCGGACGCGCGGCCAGCGCATACCTCGCCACTGGGGGTCTGATCCTGGCCGGCTCGATCGTTGAAAACTCGTACGCGCTAGCCTATCGCGACGAACTGACGGAATTGCCCTCGCGTCGCGCCTTCAATGATGCTCTGCTCGGGCTGGAAGATACCTACACCATTGCCATGGTCGACGTTGACCATTTCAAGAAGTTCAACGATACCTACGGTCACGAGACTGGCGATCAGGTCCTGCGCATGGTGGCTGCGAAACTGGCGCGGGTGAGCGGTGGCGGCCAGGCTTTTCGCGTGGGCGGAGAAGAATTCTGCGTTTTGTTTCCCGGAAAATCTATCAAGGACGTACTGCCCCATTTGGAAAGGCTGCGAAGCGAAATCGAAACTGGCGTGTTTCGCGCGCGCGCGGCGAAAGACCGCCGCCACGCTCCGCTGCCGGGGCACGACCGCAGAAAGTCCAGTCGCCGAAAAACAGCCCGCCCTAAGCGCGCTCCCCTACACTCTGCGCCCGGAGAACTCTCAGTCACCGCCAGCATGGGCGTGGCAGAACCCAGCGGCGCGCAAGAAGTGGAGCAAGTCATTCAGGCCGCCGATAAGGCGCTCTACCGCGCCAAGCAGGGCGGCCGCAATCGTGTCGAGGCCGCTGGCCCTGCGCACGCAAGGTTGAAGCGCAGCATCGCATAGCCCAATTTCGCGCAGCCGTGAGATATCCGCCGGCCATCTAGAGTGACTTTGCTTGCCATGTTTCAGTACAATGCCACAGGGCGCGAAGATAGCAATTCGGCGGCAGCAAACCCGCTCCCTGCCGCTTTGCCCGCTTGCCAATCCGGGGCCCTCGTGATAAATATTTCCGGCCACTGGGATGGTCGCGAGCCCCGCAACCAATTCCCAGTTGAGACAGGTGCTGCAGGTATTCATTCAGGTGCTTTTTGTGTCCCTGGTCTATGGACACATCGCCGCCTATTTAATTGAGGCCTTCCCGGCGAAGGTGCGCTACACGTCACTTTCCTTGCCTTATCACATTGGCAATGGGGTTTTCGGAGGCTTGCTGCCCCTGATTGGCCTCTCTCTATGCGCTGCTACCGGCAATATCTACGCCGGTCACTCTACTACCCGATGATTGTGGCCGCACTAACGTTCGTGATTCGGCAGCGTGCCGCTAAAAGAAACCCACGCCCGCCGGATTTGGGACGAGGTTGGCGGCCAAAAGATCGCCGCCGACTAAGCCGGATTAGTTGGGTCGCGAAAGCGAACGGCTTTCAGCGGTTGCCCCAAGCCCACCCATGTCCGTGCTTCTTCTCGCAGAGCCTTCCCGGCGACGAGAAGCTGCTTTCCGGCCTCGAGGTTCGTGTCTAGCATCTGATGTAGAATATGCTGGAGCGTTGGATGATCTGCCCCGTTTGGTGCCTCACCTTGGCCGACATAATCTAAGGAACGCTCCGAGCTCCCAGTTATGTGCTAGGGGGCACGGAAAGGGCACTAATCCTCGGCTACGTGCGCTCAGGTGTTGCAAACAAAGGTCGGAGAGGTGGCAGAGTGGCCGAATGCGGCGGTTTGCTAAACCGTTGTACGGGCTAACACCTGTACCGAGGGTTCGAATCCCTCCCTCTCCGCCAGATCCTTCAACGGCAGCGACTTAGCTCGCTTTGTGTCTTCTCGAAGGGCAGCAATTTCTAAAGGTTTTGCCCCATCTGGTGTCCCGACGGTGTCCCCAACTTTGCTTTCGCGCGCGACAGGTGGCTTAAGGTTAAGTGAAGATCTCGGGAAGATCGCCAGCAGCGACGAAACTTGTGCTCGACTGCAGCAGATCCCTGGGGTAGGTCCCTGGTAGCGACGACGGCAGATCGGCGATCGGAAACGGAGCCGCCTTTCACATGGGGCGAGAGTTTGCGGGGTGGCTGGGCCTGGTGGCGGAACAATGGTCGACTGCGAGCTGTAGTGTTACATGGCAAACGCGAAGGATCGTCTCATCTGGGACTTGGATCAGTGGCTTGGAAAGCAGATGTCGTGATCGTCGCCACAGCAAACAAGTTGGCCAGGACTAGTAGAGAGGTGTTGTCGAGAGAAGAAACTATCCCCAACGTCTGCCCTTGCGGTTGCCAGCTCGACGAAGTAGCTTAAGATTTGCTTCTCAGAAGTCTGCAAAAGGACTAAGGAGGACGAAAAACACAATCAAACTGCATTCGGGCGGCGGACCATACATTTCAAAGTAACGGGAAGGCTCGGCCCCTAGCGAGATATCATACATTTATGGCATACGAGGCAGGCCCTCCGCGACACCGCCAGAATGCCGACTGTCCCTTCTACGTTGTGTTTAGTCGACAACCCGCTTCCGCAGGGGAACAGACGAAGCGATCTTAGACATGTGGGCGACGTGCTACTCTGCCATTTCGGCTGGGACGAAGATTATTCAGCTTTTTGTCCGTTATAATGTGGCCGCGATTTTATCGAATTGGAAGGGTAGGCTGACACGGAGTTTCAGCATCTCGCAACCATGGCCCAACAAACAGCTGTAAGAGTCGATCCCCCCCCCGAGCTACAAACTGAGTCGCTCAGGTTGACCGGCTTCCTCGCTCCCCTCGAGTCCGTGGTAGAGCCGAGATGGTGGTCGGAGTTGGTCGGTGCTCAGCCAGAGATTAGAACTGCGAAGCCGGGCAGGGGAGAGTTGCAGGAAGCTGGGCCAGTTGGCGACCGCACGCTCACGTTGTCAGTACAACATGGTCGAGTGGATTGGTTTCTAACGCCACGAGTGCAGCAAGGGATTCCGCGGGAAACGCCGTGGGTAGGGCCATTCCCGGACGCCGCGGAAGTGTTCTCAGGATTCATGGTTCGCTGGCTTACCGCTTGTCCCGCGTTGCTTCGCCTCGCCTTTGCTGCAATCGTGCACCAACCTGTGCGGGACAAGGTGGCTGGCTATCAGAGACTCGCAGAATACCTTCCAGCTCTTCGAGTTGACCCGCAACGGTCGGAGGACCTCCTCTACCAAATCAATCGTCCAAGGACTTCGACGATCGTCGATGGTCTCAGTATCAATAGGCTTTCCAGATGGTCGGTAGCTCAATTTATGTGGTTCAGGCTAACTCCGGGCCCGGCGATCCAACAAGACCTCGCTCCTGGGACGGTGAGTTGCCGCATTGACCTGGATATCAGCACTGATGCCCAGAACAGCGTAGGCTTGCCTCGCGAAAGGCTCCCTGATCTTTTTGTAGAATTGAGAGATCTGGCTATAGAGCTGACGAGACAAGGGGACGTTCCGTGACTGGAGCGCTATCTGGGCCGTCGTCCATGTAGACGACCGGAGAGGCCGTCGCGTGGCTGAACGAGCCGGTCAGCCACATTCCATTGCCTTCAAGGGAGCCCAAGGTCAGTGCTCCCGGCAGGCTGCTCGAGCCGATGCCTGTGCAGACGTTGGGAGCCATCATCGCATAGCCGCCAAACCCACCCATCCAAATTCCACTGCCTTCAAGGGAGCCCGAGGTCAGTGCTCCCGGTAGGCTCTTCGAGCCGACGCCTATGCAGACATTGGGAGCCATTGTCGCGTAGCCTCCAAACCCACCCATCCAAATTCCACTGCCTTCAAGGGAGCCCGAGGTCAGTGCTCCCGGTAGGCTCTTCGAGCCGACGCCTATGCAGACATTGGGAGCCATTGTCGCGTAGCCTCCAAACCCACTTACCGAGGCTTCATTGCCCTCAAAAACATTCCAGAACTGCTTCTGCTTCCCTTGCGCGGATGCCAATATGATAGTTTCCACTGGCGATAAGTTGTAAGGAACGTTGTTCCCAAGACGCCTCGGAGAAGCGGAGGACGAACCGATGTTGACGAAAAGTCGAGCATCGACAACAGACCGAAAGATGATTTCCAATTCGCTGGCGGGGTCGCGACACTCAATAGGTCGAGGCTCACCTATTCTGACCTTATGAATGAGGATTTTCTGAAGGTGCCGCCACCAACGATCGGTAACCGGCGATAACTGCTTTTCATCGTAAGGAAGACGTCCGGTTCTAAGCCAGTTTTTTATTTTGCGATCGACAAGGCGAATAAATGCATAGTCTTGTCCGGCGATTGTTGCCAAGGTTTCCCCTGGCGACAAAAAGCGTGTGCCGACCCAGTGTGCCTCTTCGCTCCAGAGCGCGACACCCACTGGCGTTGACACGTCACGCTTCGCATCTCTTACGTAGCGAAGGACGGCATAGTTACAGCAGTAAGGCCTTTTCGGCATCAGGAATCGCCCACTCGTCTGGCTTAAGTATATCCTCAAGCCGACGAGCCCTTGAGACTAGCACGTTCTCAATTCGTCCAGGGTCAATTTTCGAGATGTTCCACCACTGCTGCGGAACAAGGCTTACAGCGGATGGAATATGTCTTATAGAGTCCCTGACTTCTTTGATGGCTTCTCGAATCGCTGCAGGCCCACCATTATGAAAGATGATGGTCGGCAGAAAGGAAACCGACGGTGCCCGCTTCGCTTTTGACATTGCGCCTGTAAAATCGGCGGAGCAAAATGTCGCCGCACCGCAGAAGCAGTCGGACTGATCCGCTGCGACAATATCGAATTTGCCGGAGCCGGCGAGGGTCAATAGAATGTTGCCGTCCCTTTCGCGATCTATGTCGTTCACCCAAGAGTCGAACACCCAGAGTCGAATGACTTGGGAGGGGTCCGCTAGGTCATCGTAATCAGGCGGTGGACCGGCTTCAACGTCACTTCTGTGCATTGTACCGAAATGATCGCCCGGCACAATATTATACGGGATCTGAGTGTTGCCCAGGTAGGAAGCTGCAAAACTCCCACTTGCGCAAACGATCACAGGATCTAAAGTCGCAAGCCCTGCCAAACGGTACAATGAAGTGCAAATCACTTCACTGATTAGGGCGGCCGCACCCGTTTGGCCCTGAAGGAACTTCACCACATATAGATTCCCCGGTTCGTCAGCGTGGTTGGCACGGAGCGTACAAGAAACACGTCGAGGCTTCCACCTCGTCACCTCGGACTGGGGCCCACAATCACGATAGGCGTGCACAATCGGTAGCAACAACTTCGCCTCGCCAGCATGTTATCAGAGGATTTGTTCTATGTTTGCCGCGTTGCTGGCTAGGCTTCGATATCGTGACGTTCTGTTCTTGCGCCCAGGCAACCCATTCCGCGACCACGCATACTCTAAATCCGCCGTCCGCTTCGGGGCTGGTACCGACATTAGGATATGGTCTTCTCACAAATATCCGACGGCTCGGTGCCCCAGTAGGCAAGAACATCATTCGGGCGTGCGCAATAATACTGCTTACGCGCTCGCTCAGACGCACCCGCGCACACGCCTCAGGCGGGCGAAAGCGCGTGTGTGCGCGGAAGGGCCTAGGGCCTTACCAAAGCAATTTCTTTTGTCGATCGAGGACAGACGCCGCACTTGGAGTGAGCGGACCCAAGCGGTCCCCCCTTTGATTCAAACCTTCTAGGTCACTTGTTTTACTCAGCCGAGCATACCGAGCCTGTCTCCCCGGGGCGTCTGATTTTCGAAGAAATGATGATTGGAGAGGACCTTTTATTATGCGCCGCCATCTGACACGACGGTGTTACTTCTGCTCTGGTCGACAACTTCGCACGCACAAACCAGGGTGCCGGATCGAGCGGCGGCGGAGAGAGGTCTGCCGCCATGATCGTTCTGGGCCGGAATTTCGTGGTCGGGCCCTAGCCGCATGGAGCGAGGAACGCGGTATACGGTTGAAGTTCATTCAGCCAGGCAAGCCGGTGCAACGCGAGACCGTCCTGGTGGTAGTATCCTGAGCTGTGGGGAGCCAGTGTCGACACGTTACGGGCGAGGATTAGCAGTTTGATTGAAGAGCGCGAAAAGCTGATTCAGCAGATCGCCGATGAGTACAAGATTCTGCAGGATAAGATCGACAAAATCGGCGCCTTTCGATTCACGATTAAGGGTTGGTCGCTTACGCTCGTTGTCGCTACCGTTTTAGCAGGAACTTCTAGTAAGGCTCTCCCGATTCGACTAGTGCTCTCTTTATTGTTCGCGTTCGTCGTCATCTTCTTTTTTGTCGAAAAGAAACAGACGGATCTCTCGCGGTCGTACGTGAAACGTGTTCTTCAGATCGAATCGACGATCTCCAACGTTCTACGCAAGACCGCTAACGGATCTCGCTTGCGAGAATTTGATCGACTTGAGTATGCACCGGGAGTAGCTCACTACCTTCGCGAGCAGGCCGTGCAATCTCAAGGAGACGGGCGCCTTGAACGACTTTGGTGGCGATTCCTCCGTACGAAGATTGGACGGAAAGCAAACAAGTACTTTAAAGCCGACCTTTGGTTCTACCTAGCACAGACGATAGCCATCGTGTGTGTTGCTGCATTCTTACATCAACCCACCGCAACCACAGACAGCTCCGAGGGTCACGTTCAAATTATTCAGAATACGAGTTTACCGAATGATCGCACGGCTGAGACTTCAGGCAACGTGAATTGTAGCGACGAGCATGCGAAGGAAAAAAAAGAGAAAGAGCCCGCACAATAACCGGGCGGTCCGAAGGTTACCCGAGGCAGCACTCCGTGAGGCTGCCAAGAGGCTCGCCCTGGGGTTAGAATCGGTCTCAGAAGGTTGGGATAGTGATGATCCCGAGTCGATCGAAGAGGCTGTATTTGAAGCCGTTTCGTCCGTTTTGAAAGACAAGGCCATTGAAATTCAAGAAGACAGAGACGCGGGCTTGGGTTCATTGATGGAGATTCTATTTGGGGCGGAGTCAGATCTCAGTGTTGCGGCAGGCAGGTTTGGGAACCTCATCAACGGGTATTTCGGAGATGTCGACCCGGACGACATGGAAGAAGCGCAGTCAGTCTTAGATGACATAGTGTCAGGTTTGAGAAACTACATCAGAGAACATGAAACCCGTCCGCCACTTTTCGAGAATTCTGGCATCGAGGATTGAAGGGGCGGGACAGCCCGCCAAGTCCTTGCTTGAGTCAGCGTCGGAGATCATAGTTTTTGGCTCTCGCGCCGCGGGAATTGAGGGTCACGACTCTGATCTCGATGTACTATGCTCCGGTCGCGGACCCCGTTTAAAGACTTTAGCCCTAGACCTTCTCTGGGTGCCCGAACATTCAATGTGCGATGAAGATTGGCTCGGCTCCGAATTGGCGACTCACATTGCGCAATTCGGAATATGCATAAAAGGACAAGCCACATGGCCATCGCTGGTGCACTTTGGTGCTAGGGCCACAAAGCGAAAACTGAGTCGAATCAGCTCGTTACTGACTGCTGTATCGGGCGGTTGGTCTAGATTGCATCCGGTGTTCCGGACAAGATACCAGACGACGATTCGCCGAGAAATTCAGCGATATGGCCACCTGGTTGAGCATAAGGCTGTTCCACCGACGCCGTTACTGGATCGCGAATGGCTAGTACTCCCAAACGCGACGCTTGACCTCGTCGAAAGGGTTGCGCTCTGCGGCCAGCGCTCTTTTGCAATTAGACTCTTGAGGGCTACGAAGCAGGAGATTGAAACAGCCGACTTTGGTAAGGAAGGGAATCGTGGTGAAGTCGGTGACTAGACACGAGGGTGTGCCGCCCACCGCGCGTAAGGTAAGGTCAAACGGTCAAACCACATGAGTAGGAGAAACTCGAAAACGAATTGCGGCAAAGCCTGATGGCTATTGGGTGGCAGAAGCACGGGTAGCTCGACCTGTCTGTGTGACTAGGCGACCGGGGAAGTGAAATGACCAACCATGCCTGAGAATGACGGCCTGGAACGGTGATCGACGAGGCCATTCGTCTGAGCCCTGCCCGTAACGACCGACAGGGGTCCCGCGTCCTGGCTTGCGATGACTACCCATGCTCTACTGAAGGGCGGGCACTTGCTCCGACGGCGCTAGATCTGAGCCCCGCATGGCGGCCGGCTTGATTTGGCTCGACTCTGCAATTTGATTCTCCAACTTTGCCATGGCATCCCGCACGTCGTGTGCAGCCGTCTTGATGTAGTACGTCGCGGTTGTACTCACATTTGCGTGCCTTAGGATTCGCTGAATCACGATGTCAGGCACGCCGAGACGGTACAAGTTGCTTCCCAGTCCTCGCCGCGCCGCGTGCCAGCCGTGCCACTCCGGCATGCTGTTGTCACGTTTGTAGGGATGCCCTGCGCCCTGATGGTTTGACTCCGCTCTTCCTGCACGCCTCGCACCGATTCAGCGCAGGGAGAATAACGCGGTTGACCACGCTGCCGAGCGACAGGGGATTGCCTACGGAGTTGGCGAAGATCGGGCCCTTCAGGAGGTTTCCTGAGCGAAGCCGATGCATGTCCAGCCGATCCGCCAACTGTCGAATGACGGGAACAGGCGCGCGGCCCTTGCGAGTCTTTCGGTCCGAGACGCGGCCATTCCAGATAGAGCGAGAAACGTACAATTCCCCGTCGCGATAGTTTTCCCAGAGTAGACCTTGGATTTCGCCGTGTCGTAGCCCCATGAATGCCGCCACTGCGAAGGCCATTGCCGCCGGCTCAGGAAGCAGGGTGAGAATGGGTCTGGATCTCCTCCAGCGTGTAGGCATAAGTTTCCTGCGGTTCTGCGGACTTTGGGTTGATGGCGGAGTCGCGGGCAGGGTTCTCCCCTTGGAAGTAGTCTTGCTGCTTCGCCAGAGTGAAAATTCCACTGACTACGCTCTTGACGTGTTTCAGAGTGTTGCGGCTGAGCTCCCGCTCCAACTTGGTTCAGCCAACTTTGAACGTGGTATGTCCGCGTGTCCTTTAACCAAACCTCTTCCGAGAATGGCTTGAGATGATCTTCCCAGACGTCCCGATAACCCTTCGCCGTAGAGGGCCGCTTGTGTTCCGCTATCCAAGGCAAATAAACCTGCTGGACAAAATCGCCGATGGTGACGATTCGGTCGGCGGGGACAGTACCACTACGAACGGTTGCGATGTGCCGCTCGGCTTCGGTTTTAATGTCTGCTGCTGGTCGCTTCCCGCGGGTCGTGACCTGCCCCAGCTCGTGGGTGACTCGCTTTCGTTCGACCGTGCCGCCGATATTCCGGCGTTCCCAATATCGGACGTACCAGCGATTACCGATGCGGATGATCTGCCCGCGTTGTTTTCTCATGGAGATGCTCCTGTCTCAAGAAGTTGAGACCAGACGAGCTGCGATGGTGGGACTGAAATGGTGGGATTCTGAAGCTATGAATTACACTTCAGAAAGCCGCCGTTCCTACCACGTTTAGGCGCGTCGGTCAGTGTCGGGCGCTGTTTGCGCAGCGCTCGGCACGTTTTTACTTTACGCCTGGTCCGCCGCGTTTTCATCAGAAAAATTTCTCATGCTAGTTCGCTTACCTTCAACCTCGCTGTTTTTCAAGCCACCCTTCCAACTCGGCGCTGCCCCAGAGAAACCTCACATACCGTCCAACCGAACGCACGGGATCCGCTGTTCTCTCGGAGTGCGAGCCCGCGTGTGACTCCGAATCCGAAGATTCCGGGACTCGCCACCGCATGGCCAGTTCCACCGAATCAATCAATTCGGCGCCGATTCCCCCTGCTCGGGACATCAATGGGACATCAGTCGTTTCTAGGCTCATGTTTTCCGTCACCTAGAGGTGTGTAGCGGTTACGCTAACCGCTGTTCTTTGTACCGTTGCCTTTGACGGGCGAACCGAAAAATGGAACGCCCGTCCCCTGGGTGTGTTGATGTGAGTGACTACAACCCTCGACCCCGGCCAGGGCCGAAACCCTTGCCATTCATCTCCTACAATTCCGTCTTGCCACTCCAGTTAGCCCTTGCCTTCCTTGACTGTGTGACTTGATGACTGAGTGACCCGAGCAGAACCTGTTTCCCAAGAAACAATCTTTCGAACCACGGAATACGGAGCGTCGCCTTTTGTGTCGCCAAGTTCGATCCGGGCCATCCGCCCGGTGAACACCTTTGGTGACAAACGATCTTGCCTCGCGGGCGGCTCACCGTTGGCCCGCACCCATTCTTTGAAGTACCTCTTTCGCCGTCCCGCGTGAGGCTTGTCACGCGCCCCGAGGTTCATCCAAAACGGCACGCAGGCAAGAACTCGCGTCAAGTCAGCGGAAAACACATCGAAGCGAACTAGGCAGGTCCAGCGCTTGAATCCCGGGTCGCGGTAGGTTTGGCAAATCGGCAGTAAGCGGGATATATACCCGGCGCGATTCGGTCATAGTCTCGCCATTGGATTGCCGGCTCCGATTGCGACACGAGCATCGGGCCAAGCTGTCTTTGCGGCGCTCGCGTCATCGCTGCCCGCCGGGGCACTGGTGCAACCGGAAAAACCCGGTGTTCGCGCCGCCGTGGGCCTCGACGCGGCTGATGATGATGAAAGCCGCCTCTCGCAGTTCCGAGATTCGGGCGCAGTATTGCAGCGACACCTTCGCCAGTTCCGGCGACGGCACTTCCACGGCCGCAAGCTGCAATCAGTAGATCTAGGATTCGTTGGCGCTGGTTTTTCCGTAGGGGCCAGAGAGCGGGTTCGTCGCCGCTATCCAGAATTCTTGACGGGGTGTGCTTGCTCGATGATACTGGCATCGTTCATTCCTTTAGCCGTTGACGCTTTCTTGTCCAGGAACGTCAGCGGCTTTT
Organism: uncultured Acidobacteriaceae bacterium; assembly: GCA_963770245.1. Taxonomy (GTDB): domain Bacteria; phylum Acidobacteriota; class Terriglobia; order Terriglobales; family Acidobacteriaceae; genus PALSA-270. Next base: position 132,433 of record CAVYOX010000008.1, read on the forward strand.
GTCTCAGCTATCAACTCCGGGCGATGAGTTTGATCGGGATCAGCGCCTCGTTATGGACGAAGCTAGCACGGTCGGTACGGTCTTCGGTATGGTCAGATGGGGTGAGATGTGGGGTATTTCGCGGATATTTGGTGATTAAGTGAACGTTTCAGCTCTTAACTTATTGATCTGGAAGACTGAGCCTGTACGTTTTCGAACACAAACAATTTAGGCGTCTCCAAAGCGGAGGGCCCTTGAAGGAATCCTGGGGACGACTCGTGATTCCACCAATCTTATCTTGTCTTGTATAGCGGCTGATTTAACAACCGGAAAGCCGCGGAGGTAGTTGTCGTGCAGAAGTTTTACGATGATGGCTTGGTTGGTCGTAAGTCGTATCGCTTGCCCCGGCAGATGATCTAGTTATACTCAGGATCAGAAGTCGCAAACAGGTTCTTCGCGGATCTGCTGCTGTCGTACAGGCTCCTGTCCTCGCGGGCCGTCGTTGACGAGTAATCCGGCTCAGAGCCATTTTAGACGGCTTAGAGCACCCGTTTTTCCACTTTTTCCTACTACTTTGTGCATCCCTATCCGGCCAACTGGAAGACCGTTGGCGGACCGGTTTTTCCATTAAATGGAAATCTTGGAGTTAACCACGAAAACGATAAAACATTACTAAGCTGTCTCTATTCAATAGCTTAGCGTATGATTCCGCTTAGCAATGAACAGGTAGTTCCACGGCCCAAGGCCCCAGAACCGTGTCCAACCAAGGTGGCAAAGACCGTTGGCGGACCGGTTTTTCCATTAAATGGAAATCTTGGAGTTAACCACGAAAACGATAAAACATTACTAAGCTGTCATCAATAGCTTAGCGTATGATTCCGCTTAGCAATGAACAGGTAGTTCCACGGCCCAAGGCCCCAGAACGTGTCCAACCAAGGTGGCAAAGACCGTTGGCGGACCGGTTTTTCCATTAAATGGAAATCTTGGAGTTAACCACGAAAACGCGAAACATTACTAAGTTGTCTCTATTCAATAGCTTGGCGTAGGATTCCGCTTAGCAATGAACAGGTAGTTCCACGGCCCAAGGCCCCAGAACGTGTCCAACCCAAGGTGGCAAAGACCGTTGGCGGATCCGGTTTTCTGTTAAACGGAAATCTTGGAAGTTAACCACGAAAACGCGAAACATTACTAAGTTGTCTCTATTCAATAGCTTGGCGTTCAGGATTCCGCTTAGCAATGAACAGGTAGTTCCACGGCCCAAGCCCCAGAACGTGTCCAACACCAAGGTGGCAAAGACCGTTGGCGGATCGGTTTTTCCGTTAAACGGAAATCTTGGAGTTAACCACGAAAACGCGAAACATTACTAAGTTGTCTCTATTCAATAGCTTGGCGTAGGATTCCGCTTAGCAACGAACAGGTAATTCCACGGCCCAAGGCCCAGAACGCGTCCAACCAAGGTGGCATTTGGGCGTAGCCGTCTCTTCTTGCATTTCCCGGATTTGCCTATTGAGTTCTTCAAGACGACGAAGCCTCTCTCTGAGACCATTGTTTACTCGACGTGTAAACTCGTTCTCGTCTGCGTTGGGATGGGTGCATCCGGCAACGAGCTCCATGACTACGGTGAGATCGCAGCGATTTTCATTTGCCCACTTGAGCGCGGCTCGACACTTCCAATTCGGATCACGCAGTAGCATCTCAAACTGGGCGCCCAACCCCCTTCCCAGTCCAAGGCTGGTTTCGTCATCGCTTCCCTCGGCGATCCCTGTTTAGAAGAAGCCGCCAAACAGCCTCGATGGTCTGATCGAGACCGAGACCAAACATCGTCAGCGACCGGGAGGGTGGCCCTGGGCATGGACATTGCGCTGACCACCTCAAATCCATTTGACGTTTCTGTCATGCTAACGGCAAAGGCTTGAGCAGATCGCGGTCGATCAAACTCCGAAAGTAACCGCCGACGGTGAGAGCGAATGCGCGGTCGCGAATCAGAACACCGAGTTCGATGTTCCGGTCGAAAGCAGCCTCGGTGAGGTTCGCCGAGGTCACGAACACCGCCTCGTCGTCGGCGACAACAGCCTTGGCATGAAGAACGCCGCCGGGACCTTCCAGGTCGAGCGCTCGAGGATCGTAGAACACGCTTGGACGCGACGATCCGGGCCAGTCGGTCTTCCAGAAATGATCCGCGAACCTCGCGCACCAGTTGTTCCGAAGCGGTGGTGTCGCCCCTTCTTGCGCTGGATGTTCAGCAGCAGCGTGACGCGCAGTGCGGGCCTTGAGTCCATGCGTCGAGCCAGAACCTCGAATGCCTTGGGACCGTCGAAGAAGGCGTAGGTGCTCGCCCAGATCGAGCGCTCGGCAGAGCCGAGCAACTCTTCGTACACACGTCTGGTGTCCCGAGCGTGCAAGCCTGGGACTTCGGGCCCCGACCAGACGAGGTCGGGTTTCGGAGTCCGGGCTGCGGCCCGTGCATGGTCCGAAGCCAGGCGGCAGCGGCCGGCCCCGAGATCCCGAGCCGCCCGAGTTCGAGCAGCGACGCGACGACGTCTTCCGCACCCTCTCGGTTGCCCAGCACCGAGCCGAGCGCAGCGGGAGTGGGAGACGGGCCCAGAAGGCCGGACTCAAGAGCGCTGCAAGCCGCTCGCGGAGATGGGACGGGAGATCGAGCAGGGCGTCGATCATCGCGACGGCCTGGAAGAAGGCAGCGTCGGGGACACCGAGAACCGGCACGACCAGTGCCCGGTCGAGGTAGTCGTTCCGCATCTCGCAGGAGGTCTCGGCCACCAGCGCGCAGCCGTGGCAGGCGGCGCCATGGAGCCAGCGGCTCTCCAGACTCTCGCCCGGCACGTGCTGGGCGCAGATCGGATCGTTCGAGCAGAGCGCGCTCATCCTCAGCGCCTGCGCGAGATGGTCCTCGATGTGCCGTGCCTGCTGCACGAGTCCGCCGAGGGTGCCGTCCGCGTCGGGGCTTCCCGTGTACAGCAGAACACCGAAGCGTTCGGTCTCGCGTATCGGCGTAGATCCGTTCTCGAATGGAGCTGGCCGGATAGCCGCAGCGCATGGCGAGCGACTGGATGAGGAGGTGCGAGAGGGTGTGCAACAGCACGTACGGGCCACCAGGAAATGGGCGCTTGCTCTTGCGATCCTTCGCCAGCGCTGGTGACCGCTCGCGAGGTCATCGAGGCGCTGTTTCACGGCCGGTCGCGCGAGCCAGCTCTTTACTGCTTCCGCGCGAAGCTGGACGAACACTCCCTCTCCTCGGTTCTCCACCGCAGGGAACCACGCAGGTTCGAGGGCGATCTGCGCGCGCTCGACGTCGGTCTCGTATTCACCGTTGATGTCCGGCGTCACCGCCTCGAAGCGCGTGAAGCCGACCAGAGCCAGGACCTCGCGCAAGCGGTGGAGCTGGATGACGGCCTCGATGCCGTCGCTGCGCTTGGAGCGCCGCCAAGCTCGATCCGGCAGCCGACGGGCGTGGAAGTTCGGATCGACGGGTACGTCGTCGCCAAAGCCCTCGGGCGCAGCGAGCAGCGCCTCCAGCTCGACCTGCTTGACGGGTTTCTCTTCTGCCTTTCCGCGCTTCGCCTCGCGGATCGCCGCGAGGACCTCGTCGTCGCTGAACGGAGCGAGCCTCTCCGCGATCTTCGGCTTCTTCTTCAGAAAGGCGAGGTCTGCAGCGTCCTCGACGATCTGGAGATCGTCCCACAGCTCTCTGACGACCGTCTCCACCGCGGTTCCGCGGTCCGGCAGCGACAGCACGCTTACCACCTGAGGGAAGTAGGCGTTGGATGCCGTGCGGATCAGCAGGCGACTCGGCAGCTTGCAGTCTTCCTCGGTGTTCCGGCCGAGCCATGGCCGCGCGCCGCGACACGTGCCAAGCGGGTTCATCTCAAGCAGCGTCGCCTCGTAGAGGCTGCGTGGGACTTGCCGCACTCGCAGCGCACGACGAGATCGGCCAGGTCGCCGCTCGTACCGCGCTCGTCGAGCCAGAGCTGTCGCCGGCAAGTGTCTCTCAGCGCCGTGCACGAAGCGCCGCCAGTCGAGATCGTCTACATGTCCCTTCGGGCATGCGCGCACGAAGCGAGTGGCCACAACCGGCCGGCCGTCGAACCGTCCTTTGTCGTCGAGCGCCTTGCGATGGACCAGGCGGCGGGATCGCTCGCGCTCCTCGCTGCCGCTGGCCTCCTGCACGACGAACCATTCCGGAAAGCGCCACGCGCCGATGCCCTTCGCCGGCTCGCGGGGATCGTTCGAATCGGGCGGCGGCGCGAAGAGCCGTCGGCGCCGTGAACGCCCGTCATGATTTGGAGCTTGCGCGTGAGCCGCGGTTCAAGAATTTCCTCCAGGTCGCTTGTCTTCGGCCAGGTGTCGAGCCCGCCGACGATCGCCGAGTGCCTGGGCAGGTCGATGAGCGCGCCAGGCCCGTAGGTGGTGATGACCTGGCCGCGGCGGATCTGGCCGTGTGCCTTTCGGCTCATGTGCGGTCCTCGACCTGCATGCCGCTCAGATCCTTCAGGAACAGGTTCACCTCGGGCTCCACGTCGCGGAGCGAGCGGTTGGCTCGGAACTTCCGGTGGTGCTCGGACTCGAAGTCCTTGTCGAGCATTTCCCGAAGCAGCGGCCGGGGCTGCTTCAGTTCGTACTTCTGGTACTGCATGGCGACCCCGGCGGCGTGGTAGTCGTCGAAGATCTTGCGCCAGGAGTCGAGCAGATCCACGACCCGGTTCTGAACGCTGCGCAGACGCTCTTCTCGCTCGGCTTCGTCCGCAAACGGCTGCTGGCGCACGCGCTCGAGGAAAGCGTCGAGGAGCCGGCGCTCGAGTGCTGCCCGCACGTCCGCGATCCGCTCGACTCCCTGCGGCGGTGTCAGCTCCGGCTCGGCGTGACGTGCCAGCCCCACGAGCGCGCCGGCAAAGCCACGGTCGAGCGCGCGGGCTGAGAAGGGCGTGACGCTGGCCACCTCCACGGAGCGGTAGAAGGTCTCGTGGTAGTGCCGGAAGCGCTCGTAGTGGGAGCGGTCGCGCGGCTTGTGGATGTTGAGGAGCGTGACCACGAGTCCCGGCCGCTCGTCGTCGCGACCCACGCGGCTCGTGGCCTGGATGTACTCGGCGTGCGTCTTCGGCTGACCGAGAACGACCATCAGCCCGAGCCGCGGGATGTCGAGGCCCACGGAGATCATGTTCGTCGCGATCGCGCAGTCCACCCGTTGCTCGATCTTGTGGAATGGCGCCTCGAGCCGCCGCCGCGCCTCGGCCACCTTGTCGGTGGAAACGCGCGAGGTGAGTTCGACCACCTCGGAGAAGGTCTTGCGGTCCTGGAAGAGGCCGCGCTCTTCGCCGATCCGCTTGCGTGCCCCGTAGGCCTTGATCGTGTTCTGGACCTCTTCCTCGAGGATCCGACGCGCGCCGCCCAGCTCGCGCAGGCTGTTGAAGTAGCCGAGCACCGTCATGTACGGGTCGGCGGGGTTCTGCTCGTTCTTGTGCCCGCCGGCGTCGCGGTAGGCACGCTCGGCGGCGCCCATCAGGGCGAGCCACGCCTTGCGCATGATGACTTTCGGGTTCCGACCCTGCGCGGCGATCCCGAGATAGAGCCTTGCCGGCGTCTCCGATGACGGGAACCGTCTGCGCGAAGAACGAATCGCGCCGGTCGGGCCCCGGCGGCGGGAACACCTGCGTCAGTGGCCGCGCGAAGAGTGCCTGAATCTGGTCCTGCGCCCGGCGGACCGTGGCTGTCGAGGCGACGATCTTGGGCCGCACCGCACGACCGTCGATCTTCGCGCACGCACAGCGCCTCGATGGCCGCCTCGTAAAGTCCAGCCATCGTGCCGAGCGGTCCCGAGATCAGGTGCAGCTCGTCCTGGATCACGAGGTCGGGCGGCGGGAGCGGCGTTGCGAGGCGCGTGCCCTTGCCCGGCTCTGCGGCTCCATAGAAGCCCGTCGCGTCGTACCGCTCCGCCCCACCGAGGAGCGCGCCGGCCTGCCCAGACCCACGGGAGCGCTGCGAACTTGTCCACGGTCGCGATCAGGAAGGCCGGGAGCCGCCGGTAGATCGGCTCGTCCACGGCGACGATGGGAAGCGGCCGGTCGCGCGTGAAGTCGCATTCGAAGTTCGTGCAGACGATGCGCAGCTCGCGCGGCTGGTCGTCGTTCGGCAGGAGCGCGAACGAATCCGGCTCGAAGCGCGTCCCGCACCACGGGCAGTTCTCGAGCGGGATCGGCGATGGCTTGCCCTTGGGGTCGGCCTTGAACTGCCGCACCTTGGTGCGCGCCGAGTCCGATCGCCCGTCTCCCTTGTGCCCGAGGATGTTCGGCGTCGCCGCCTTGCCCACCCAGAGACCGATCTCGAAGGGCCACTCGCCGTAGCGCGCACGTCCTTCTCCGCGCTCGAGCTCCAGCGCGCACACAAGCCCCGCGGCGCGCGCGAGCTGATCGAGCGTAAGCAGTCGCAGCGTGTAGCGCATGATCACGCTCACGCCGGCACCGGCGCGACCCTTCTCGCCGGGATGGCGGAGCCTGCGCAGCACCATCGCGAACGCCGCGAGCCCGAGGTAGGCCTCGGTCTTGCCGCCGCCCGTCGGGAAGAACAGCAAGTCCACCGTCGCGCGGTTGGGATCACGCGGGTCGGCAAGGCCCGGGAGGTTCAGCAGAAGGAAGGCGAGCTGGAATGCGCGCCAGCGCGGCGGTCTCGATACCGAGACGCTTGCGGAGCGCCCGACGCCACCGAACGGTTGGCCACGCGGAACGCGTCGAGCGCCTCCGCATCCTGAGCTAGAAGCGCGATGCCCTGCTCGATCCGATCGGCGGCGATACCCGCGAAGCGCACGAGTTCCTCCGCTGTCTCGCGACGACTTCCTTGCAGCGTCGCGATGGTCAACCGCCGCGCCTCGATCCACGCGCGATACTGATCCACGAGCGGCCGAAGCGCTGTCTCGACGGCGGCGCCATCGGCGAGCGCCCCGAGTGCGTCCATCGACAACTCGACGCCGGGCACGGCAACGGTCGCTGTCTTTTCCACTTCGGCGCACTCGGAATCCACGCACTGCGGAGCAGCCGGCACGCGCCGTCCACAATCTCCCATTCGGCCGAGACGCCGTGGCCGGTGGCGTACTCGGGGGTGTCGGCGTAGTGGAGATCGGCGACCTGATCGTCCCACTCGGCGGCCTGCGCACCGCGCAAGTCCGGTCGCGGGACAAAGGGATGAGTCGCCGCGCACCTCGATCTCGGCTTGGAAAGCGTAGGCGACGTCGGGCTTCTCCTCGTCCGGTGCGCGATGGTTCACAAGAAAGACCGAGACCGAGCGCGTGCCCTGCGGAATGTGCTCCACGAGTCTCGATGAGATCAGCCGCTCAACGACGTGGAGCTGGAGACCACCGGAGTCCGGAACATCGTGCACGACCGGATCCTTGGCTCCCGTGAGCGTTACCGCAACCATCTCCTCGCGCGGTTGTCGCTGCCAGATGGATACGGGCTTGCCGTCGGCGCCCTCGATCTCCGTCGGCGTGTAGTCGCCCCAGCGTACGATCACGGTGATGCCGCGCGCTTCCTTCGGAACGAGGAAGCTCAGGCCCATCGACGAGGGGAAGAAACCCTTCTTGGCGGCCTTGCGCTCTTCGTTCGACTCCTCGGCGAGGCCTGCCGATTCAGGGACTTCGTCGACGTCGTCGTCTTCGTCGACGTCGGCGCTCTTCTCGGGTGGCGTGCCCGACGGAATCAGGAACCCGGTCAGGTACCAGTTCGATGGACGCACCCAGCCCGGCAGCCGCTCTTCGGCGAGCGCATGTCCCGCCCAAGGACCGACGAGATCCAGCTTCAGCGCCTCGACCAGCCGCTCGCGCACCTCTAAGGAGGTTGCGGGCACGTCGCTTTTAGTTCGTGCGGTCATGAGAAAAGGTCCTCCGTGTCCGATGCGCTTGGGCGCGCGCTTCGCTGCCGCCTTCTTGCCGCCCTTCTTCGCCGCAGCGGCGCCGGAGCGACCTCTTCCTTCGCGCGCTCGGCATTGAGCTCGAGGAGTCGCGCCAGCACCTCGTCGCGGAAGTCGTCCGGCCAGCGGTAGCGCCAGGGTTTCTTCTTGTCGCCCCATTCCTCCTCGTCGCTTTCGTAGTCGAGGAGGAACTCGCAGTCGGTCGTGATGTCGGTCCAGCCGTAGGCGTCGAGGACGGCGCGGTCCATCGCGGCGTGCAGCTCGCGGAGCTTCAGGATGTCCGGGTCGCGCTCGTCGGGATCGTGGAAGCGGTTGTAGGTCTTGGTCAGGCCCTCGTTGTTCTGGACCATCAGCGCGGCGCGGAACTCGTAGTACTCCTTGCCGGCGGCTTCGAGGGCGGGGTGGGTCTCCCAGTCTCGGGAAGGGGAAGGTCTCGAAGCAATCGGAGGGCGTGTAGCGGAGGTCGTCTTTCATCGTCGACCGAAGAACCGCGACCCAGACCTCGTGAATGTCGGGACTTGAAGCACTGGCGAAGGACCGAAGTCTCGAACAGGAAAGCACATGTGTCGTCGTGCGAAACCATCGCTTTGGCCGAGCAAGAGCAAACGGCAAGCTTGCTTGAGGTAATGGAGCGACTAAGACACGTTCCAGCCGGCGAATGGCGCGTATAGAGTCGCGGCGGCTTTTCGGCGAACTGCCACCAATACTCTCGAAGTGCGCTTTCGCGTTGGAGGCCTTCATCGCTCGGCTTCACCTTCTCTTCAACGAATCGCCATCAGGTCTGGCCAAGGCGTCGCCTTCCGACTCGCTCTCTCACCGAAGTTAATGACGTACCGGTGGTGGGCGTGGGCTGGGACTGGTGTTCACCTCCTCGCCGCCAATGTAAGGGAAGATCAACCTCCGGTTTCCTGGGATCCTTCGTCGATTAGACGTTGCATCTCGGAAATGGACGTGGCAATGCCCTTCGTGTCCGTATCGTCGAAGGTAAACCCATGACCATAGACTTATGTGCCGATGAAGCTCTTGTCCAGCGTTCGCACGAGCCTAGCTGGATCGTCGTGACCTGCCGCGGTGGAATAGGAACGCAGTGATCAGTCGCGACTTCGCGGTCGTCGAGGCGCTTCGGGCCCCGGAACGCTCCCTTCACCACGTGGAGCGACGCTCACTATGACGGCGGCGAGGCCGGGCCATTTGACGCGCTTTCGCGCGCAGTAAGATCTCGCCCCCGTGCTGACAGATCCAGCGAAGGCCGCTCGCGCGGGTGTCGCCCTGCGCGATGGTGTTCGTGGCGATGAGACCGAAGGTCCCGTCCCTGCGAATCAGGTCGAACGCGCGCCGAAAGAAGTGAGCGACGAGGTCAGCATTGCCGTGGTTTCTTCGTGGAGAAGCTTAAGCCAGTCGAGATATGCTTCGCCGAGCGTGGACGTGATTTTGCTTCCACCCACGAACGGCGGATTACCGACGAACGCGTCGAAGCCCGGATTCGTCGCGATCGAACACCTCCGGGAACTCGATCTCCCAGTGGAACGGTGCGAGCGGCCGCTCGGCGTGCCGCCACTCCTCGAGCCAGCCGCGGTAGCGCTCGCTTCGCCGTTCACGACCACGATCGCGTACTCGCTTCGCTTGCGCCTCTCGTTCCTTCGGCTTCTCCCCCTCGAAGAACGCCGCGATCACTAGGTCCCCGAAAAGTCGTACCTTGCCAAGCTCGGACAGCGCCTCGTCCCAGAGGTCGCGCCGCTCGGCAGTCGGAAACGCTCTCGTCCGCTTCGCGGATACGCCTGCGCAGCTCAGCGACCTTCGCTACATGCTCGCGCACCCTCATCGTCTCGAAGCCCGCCTGGAATCGCGGCGCGTCGGGATCCCAGTGGAACGCCTCGATCTGCTTGCGTGAGAGGCCGACGAGCGAATCGCCGTGCCGCAGCGCGTGGTCCACGAAGGTGAGCGCATGATCCTTCGCCAGCGTCACCAGCCAGAGCGACATCTTGGCGAGGTCCACCGCCATCGGGTTCTTGTCAACGCCGTAGAGGCAGCGTTGGGCGATGAGCCGACGCGCGATAGATCACCTCGTCCTCGTCTGGCGGGATCGCAGGCACCTCGCCGTGCGCGTGCCAGGCCTCGACCAGCGCATCGCCAAGCTGACGGCAGGCTTCGACGAGGAATGCCCCCGAGCCCATCGCCGGGTCGCAGATCTTGAGGTCAAGGATTTGCGCGGGCCGGGGCGGCCTACCATCTTCCCCGCGCAGGCGGGCGAGGATCGGCTCGAGCGTCGTGCGCACGATCGGCTCGGTGAGCGCACGCGGCGTGTAGTGCGAGCCCGAGCGGCGCCGCTCCTCGCTCGGCTGAAGCACCATCGCGCCCTTCGGCACGAGGTCGGGCGTGGCAGCGAGGTCGATTACAGGCAGGAGCGCTGCGTGCAGGTCCTCGAGCGTCGCGGCCGCGGCCACGACCTTCTTGACGGTGTCGGTGAGCTTGCGGTCGGCGCGATCCTGAAGCCACTTCTCGCGCTTGGCCGCGGGCTCGGCGAGCAGCGCCTCGAGATCCACTGCCGTCGGCGCGCCCTGCTTCTTCTGCGCCTTGATCGCCACCGAGCGGCCGGTCGCCGTCTCGAGCCGGAAGCCCATCATCGTCTCGTAGACCGAGCCGATCTGCTCCACGTCGAGCGCGCGGTAGGAAATGCGCTCGCCGTCGAGGACGAGGAGCTTTTCGAGCGCACGGTAGATCGTGCCGTCGGGAACGAGCGGCGGCTCGATGCGCTCGTGGCTCGTGGCGCACGCCGCCGGATGAACGACCTTCGAGGAACGTGAAGCGGTCAGGGTCGAAGAGCACGCCATGGCGCTTGGGCAGCCGCATCGCGCCGGACTCGGCGCCGTCGTGGATCATGCGGAAGAGAACGAGGAGCTGCGCCCAAGCGCCGTAGCGCTGGTCCATCGTGTCCGGGAATAGCGCCGCGTCCTCGCGCAGCCGCTCGTAGAGACCGGCGAGCGAGTAGTAGCGCAGGAACGTCTCGTCGTCGGGCAGCATGTCCCGCTCCTCGGCGTAGAGCAGGAATACGAGCCGCAGGATGACGGTGAGCAGCGCGCGGTAGACGTCGTCGGGGTGCTCGGCGAGCGGCTCGCGCAGGAGCTCGCCCTTCGAGGCGTCGTGCGCGGCCTGAAATCCGCGCAACAGTTCGTAGAGGGCGTGCAGCACTTGCTCGGCCAGCTTCTCACTGACTTCGTTCTGGAACTTGCGGCTGTCCTCGAGGAGGGCGCCGAGGCGTTGCGCGCGCGGCAGTGATAGGAGCCGCGCCTGGCCGAGCAGCAGGCGCAGCGCCGTCGAGATCGGCCGGCCCGCGGTCTGGACCATGTCCGCGACGCGGAAGTCGAGCCAACCCGAGCTTTCGCCGCGCGGCGCGGAGACAAGGCGCAACGCGCGGCCGTTGAACAGAAGGCCCGCGGGCACGCCGGTCTGGCGCAACAGCCTCTCCATGCGGCCGTGAGCCGAGGCCTCTAGCTGGCCGTGACCGCGCACGACGCGGTCGAAGTCCTCGCCGGGTTCGAGGATCCGTACCAGGAGTTGCCAGGGCGATGCGCCATCCTTCGGCTCAAGCTCGCGCACCGCGAAGTCGGGCCGAAGCGTCTCGCCGTAGTCCGGCAGCGGCACCTCGAGCTCGGTCGGGATCGGGCACTCCGTCGTGCCTGCGTAACCCTTCGGAGAGAAGCTCCAGCCCAGGACGGACTCGGCGAAGCGCGCGGAAGTCGGGTAGGTATGGCGACTGGCCCTTCCTTGGGCTCGAACATGCGCTCCTGCGACGCACGCGCGCAGGAGCCGCTGCCCCTCGGCGTCGCGCCGGTCGAGGATCGCTCCGGCGCGGACGAGCGCAGGGGCAGACACGACGAGACCTGTCGGCCGGACGAAGCCGAGCCATTCGAGGTGCGCGAGGATTTCGGGATCGAGCTTTGGAGTTGGCCATCAGTTCGTCTCCGGCCAGAGATAGACGAGCCCAACCGGCTCGACGCGCTGTGCTCGTACGTCGTAGAACGCCCGAATGCGCTGCGGCTCGACGCTCGAGATCGCGCTCGAACTGCTCGAGGCGGCTGCGCCAGGAGCGCATGTCTGATTCGAGCTGGCGCTTTCTCTTCATCCTCGAAATCTAGGGTGAGCTGTTGAAACGCGCTTTCATTCTTGGCGAGTTCCTCGCGCACTCGCTCGCGCTGCCGCTCAAGAGTTTCGCGCAGATCCTTCTCCTCGCGCACGCCGCGCTGTTGCAGCTTCTCGACGGCAAGCGCCGCCAGTTCCGCGGCCCGCGGCTCGAGCTGCGGCAGCAGTTCCTCGATGTCCCGCGGCGCCGCTTCGAGGAGCTTGCGCTGGATCGCCGTCCCAGGCATCTGGAGGCCGCGGCCGCCCAGCGAGCGCTCAAGGAGGTCGAGCGTCCTCGCCTCCGCTTCCCGCGCGTAGGCCGCCAGCGACCCCTTGCGCTGGGACGGCTCGATCCAGCGCGCTGTGATCGGCACCAGTTCCTCGTGCAGCCGCTCCGCGCCCTGACCGTAGAGCGAAAGACGACCCAGCAGGATCACGCGCGGAATCGAGTCGGTGGCCTGCGCGAGGCACGCGCGCGATAGGTCGTGGTGGATGAAGCCCTGGGAGCGAAAGCGCGAGAGCAGGCGCTGGGCGACGCGCTGCTCGAGATGCAGGTGAACGGTGTCCTCGGTGAGTACGCCCGCGTCCTCGAAAACGACTGGCCGAATCGGCGCCTCGCGCCGCCAGTCCGCGAGCTTCTGGTTCTGCTTGCGTGGTGCGCGGAGGGTGTCGAGGGTCGCGGCCCAGCTCGCGTCGGTCTCCGCGCGACGGTCGAGCGGCGGGAATGTCCAGACTGGCCGGCCCGCGTCGTCAGTCGCTTTCGCGAGCCGCTCGGCACCGAGGAGCTCAAGGGAACAGGACAGCGCGTCGCGGAACGGCGCCGCCTCGAAGCCGGTCCAGGTGCGCGAGGCCTCAAGCAGGCTCTGGCAGCGCTCGATCTGCGCCTTCAGATCTTCCTGGCGCTCGCGCGCCGCTTCGAGCTCTTCCTCGGAGACGCGCTTCTTCTCCGCGTCGAGGTCCGCCCGCTCGATCTCGCGCGCCAACTGCTCGGCGTCGCGGTGGCGGATGCCCTGTCCGAGACGGCGCTCGATGTCGTCGTCAATCACCTTCGAGAGGCTGCCGAGTTCTTTCTTGATGGTCTCGGTCTTCCTGACCAGCACCTCGAGTACCCGGTCCTCGACCCGCTGGGGGAGCACGAAATAGTGGCAGCGCACTTCGGGGGCCGGTTGGAGCTTGCGGTCGATGCGACCGTTGCGTTGCTCGATGCGGCCCGGATTCCAGGGCAGGTCGAAGTGGAAGAGATCCGCACAATGCGCCTGGAAGTTCAGGCCCTCGCGGGCGGCGTCGGTCGCGAGCAGGATGCGCAGCGGATCCTTCGCCGGGTCGGTGTTGAACCGGCGTTGGATCTCCTTGCGCCGCGCGCTGCTGGTGAGGCCGTCGATCACCTCGATGCGCTCGTCGGCGCGGTCGGTGCCCTCGATCGCTTGCTCGAGGATCGTCTTCAGGTAGCGCTTCGTGCCCTCGCGATTCTCGGTGAAGATGAGGACGCGCCGATTGTTCCATGTCGGCGGCGAGCCCTTCGCCTGCTTTCCGATGGGCGGCAGGTCGGGGCACAGGTTTTCGCGAATCCAGTCGATCAGCCGTCGGATCTTCGCGTCGGGCAGGTAGCGCGTCTTCTCGGCGATCTCCTGCATCTGGTCGAGGAGTGCCTGTTCGCGGCGCCAGAGCTTCTCTGCATCTGCATCGCGCGGCGACTCGGCCTCCGCGGTGGCGGTGACAGCCTCGATCTCGGCCGCCTCTTCGGCCTCGAGCTCTTCCGGCGTCCACTCGCCGCGCTCGTCGTCGGCATCGGGCGCAGAGGTGAAGAGGTCCGCGTCCTTGTCGCTCGCGGTGACAGTCTCGGCATCGGTTGCCCGCCCCTTCTCCCATTGCCTTTCCACGGTTGCGCGGTGCACCTTGAGGCTGCGTGCAAAGGCCTCGATCGAAGAAAGGAGACGCTGCTGCAAGCCGACCACGAGCAGGCCCGCGGCGGCCTGCGCGCGGCGCGTGGTGCTTGCAAAGCGCTCTTCACGCGCGGTCCGGTACTCGTCGAGCAGGCGGGATAACACGAGCTCGGGGGCGTCCTCCGGAAGTCCGTCGATCACGACGCGATCGACGTTCCGCTTCGGGAACCCGCCCTGAACGTTCCGGATGTCCTCCTTGAGGCGGCGAACCATCACATCTTCGAGCACCTTCTTGCCTCGTACCTTGACGCCGCGCGTGAAGCGGTAAGGGTCGAGCAGCTCGAGGAGTGTGGAAAAGCTGTTCGAGTGGCCGTTGTGCGGAGTTGCAGAAAGGAACAGGCGGTGCTCGAAGCGCCCGGCGAGATCGCGCACGGCGCGCGTGAACTTGGTCTCGATGCCGTAGCGCCCACCGCTCGAAGGCGCGGCGTGGTGTGCCTCGTCGAGAATCAGAAGGCTCCCCGGCAGGAATGGCCCCAGCCACTCACGCAGCGGATCCGCGTAGACCGGGTCGATCAGGAGGTTGTGGGATATCAGAAAGCGGCTGTGCGTGCGCCACGGATTCACGCCGAAGCCGCGCTCGCGTCGCATCCTCGTCAGATACGCCCGGTCGAGCAACTCGAACACGAGGCCAAAGCGCTCCTCAAGCTCGGCCTTCCACTGCTCCAGGACCGAGGGCGGCGTCGCGACCACGATGGTCTTGGCCTTCTTGCGAAGGAGAAGCTCGCGGGCGATGAGACCGGCCTCGATCGTCTTGCCGAGGCCCGTGTCGTCGGCAATGAATAGGTTGACGCGCGGCAGACGGAGCGCTTTGCGGAGCGGTTCCATCTGGTAGGCATCGATCTTGATTCCGGCGCGGAATGGCGCCTGAAAGAGATTTGGGTCGGTGGCCGTCACGCAGTTCCACCGGAGCGTATGCAGAAACGCCGCAAACTGGCGCGGCTGGTCGAAGCCCTTGGCCGCGAGGTCGGCCCAGCCTTCTTCCTCGAGAATCAAACGGTCGAGTTCGTAATCCCAGAGAACGTCTAGGGACTGCCCCTGAGCGTCGTCATCGGCGCAGGAGAGGCGGACAACGCAAGTCTGTCCGAGGATCTTTGGTTCGATGACCTCATCGACCAGCCAACGTCGCGAGCGGACCTGCACCAGTTCGCCTACCCTGGCGACACGGGATTGTTGCCTTTCGATAGGGGCGGCGGGCGGGATATTCTCGGGGAGATTCATGGTCTTGTAAAAGCGGCTGCTGCACCAAAGTCGCTGCGCCTAGCCAGAATACGCTCGACAAGAACCAGCACCCTAATTTGCGCTTCGCTGGACACTCTGAATCGGCCGAACGAGACTTGATTGAGGATCGGTCGCGTAATGTTTTTCGATTTACATTACCGTAGCCTAACCCGTCTGTGCCAGGCTAAGCCTTAGATTGCTCACACCCGAACCTGTTGCGGCTAGCCGAGCCGCACTATGCGGTGCAAAAGGGCTTCGAGTTTTTTCACTATGCAGTCGTGTTGCGCCTAATCGGATATCGATCAATGAAGGCTAGTAGTTGCTCTTCCGTCAGATCCTCGATCCGCCCCTCAAGCATAACGAGTTCAATGAGCGATCCGTCCGGCGAGATATGCCTGTCGCAGGTGGAGTTTTCCAGATTGAGCGGCGTCGGATTAGCGTCATTGCAGGAGAAGATCATCTGATAGCGTTTCCGGTTCTTTAGTAACCAGGCTCGGACAGCCGCTCGTGATTCGAGCGAGCCGAGCGGTGCGTCTTCGGGCCGAAGGCCCGTGGGAAGCGACGGTAGCGGCTTGGAGCGCCTAATCACGGCAAAGAATAGTTCCCTTCTCGTTTCGTTAGTTCGATGAACCAGCTCGGCAAGTCGCCGTCCCTCGCGTAAATCTCAAGCTCCTCGCGCGTCATCCGTTCGAACAATCGATGCAAGCTGACTTGCTCTGTGGGATCGATCCATCGCCCGGCCGCGTTGATCTTGGCGAGCGTCTGGACAGCGGCGACGACCGCCGAAGCCGTCACTTCAACGTCGCCGACTCGCTCGATGATCCTCTCGAGCGCGGCACGAATGTTTTGCTGACGCTTCGGGAAAAGTTGGAGGGCGTGGGCGTGCCTGTAGACGCTGGCCCGGTCCGCGAGCCCATACTGTTTCGCGATTGTGGCAGGGCTAACCCACGTGACGAACGCCTGTTCAATCTCGAACCGCTCCGCGTGGGCGCAGATCGTGCAGGTGCGCCGATGACGTCCCAGGCTGACGGGTTTTTCTTTTCTCAGTCTCTGCATCGTTATCCTCGTGATGGTTACGCAACCATCGCAGAAATATGTGACGCGATGTTCGTTTGTAGCACGGGCAGGCTGGCCTTATCTAGTGCCCGAGCGCAGTCTCCGATGCGGAGGTGCTGTTCCTTACCGATTCGGAACCGGCCGCAATTTCTCGAGACGGAAGTAGCGGAAGAGAATTGGGATCGCGCAGTCTTTCGAAGTCCGCGCGGCGAGTCTGTGGTGTGCAGAGGTCGGACTTTGTATCCGCGCGCGGCGTGCCGCGAGCCCTCTGTTTGGTCGGCCTATCGTCGACGTTTCGCTCGCAATAGGGTTCGCCAATCAGGGCCATTTCACCGAAGTGTTTCACCGGATCGCTGGTACGACACGGAAACGTTATAGGCAACGCTTTTCCAGCAAATTCTCGCGTTTAACAGCAGATCGAGGCGCTGCACTAGAATTCCGGATCGCCAACCCTCAATGGATTGGGAGTTCAGGCTAGCGGATCGCTGGAACTCTCCGGACGCGCCGTTAGGCAGGACGGATCAACGCATGAAGGGCCCAGCCCGGGAGAAGAGGAGAACGAGAAAAAGCTGGAACCGTGAAGTGCCTATCATTGCTTTGTGGCTGGAGATTGGATGCGTGTCCGGGTCGGACTGGCTTCGCGTGCACGTCGGGGAGTATCCTAGGCGTTCAGCGAGCAAAAGAATGCCAGATACTGAGTCGCGCGTTGTACAGTCTGATATCGCGCTGGAGGCGATGCACTGCATTTGTGACCACTTGGTCGAGCGCTCGGCCGTCTTATTCCTCGGTGCTGGAGTAAATGCAGGAATAAAGTCGGACGCGGGCGACAACTGTCCACTTGCAAGAGATCTAAGCGCACTGCTATGCAAAGATCTGCTCGGTAGCCCCGAGACACAAGTTCCGCTGGATGAAGCTGTCGAAATTGCTCGCCATAAACTGGGGCCAAAGGCTGTCAATGACTATCTCTACGAAAAACTGGCCCAGTTCAAACCAGGGGCGGCGCATCTAGCCCTTATCCAACTCCCCTGGGATGTAATCTACACAACAAATTTCGACCTGCTCGTGGAGCGTGCAGCAAAGGAACACACGATAACGCCAGCGGGCGTGGTTAAAGTTGTGCTGACCTCGACCGAATCCCTCGCATCGTTTTCAGAGTCTGACATTCTCTACTACAAACTCCATGGAAGCATAGATTTCGCGAACACCGCTCAGGGGCGCCTCATCCTGACCAAAAGCGATTATCGGTTCTACGAAGAATTTAAACGCCCTCTTTTTGCAAGGCTCCGGACGGACTTGCTCAGTCGCACCTTCGTTTTCGTAGGCTACGGTCTCTCCGACGAAAACTTCCGCGCCATACTTGACGACTGTCGCAACGAAATCGGAGCTGAAACGCTTCCTCGCAGCTACGCTGTAGTGCACGATTTCTCGCCGCTTCAGGAATCCTTTTGGAAGGAAAAATACAACATCCAGCTTCTAAAGGCTGATTCGGTAGAGTTCCTGATTCAACTGAAGGAAACTTGGGTCTCGCAGAAGTGTGAGGTCGTGCCATTTCTGCTGAGAAAATCCGTCGAGTACCTGAATGTCGATCCCACGACTCGCTTCCAAAAGGCTGGCGATTCGTTTTACCTCCTTCGTCCCGGTGACTGCAACGGACCTGGCAATCCATCCGCCTTCTTCCGAGGAGCAGAGCCCTCGTGGCCAGTTATACGCGACAGAGTGGCACCTCATCGGGATGTGTATGACTCGATTTTGGAAAGCATATTTCCGGAACTCACCGATCCCGATGTGGGGCCAAGTCTGATTCTGGTCACTGGACCGGCGGGAACGGGAAAAACGACTCTCGTCCGAACCCTTGCATACGATATAGCAGAGGGTTTCGGCAATCCCGTCTTTATCCACATTCCCGGAACTCCCCTTGATATCCGTGTGTTGACCCCCCAAATACGGAAGGATGACCCACGGCGGTTCGTCGTAGTCGTTCATTTTGCGGGCGAGCACATCAGAGAGTTGAACTTTTTCTGGGAGGAACTGAAGCAGAAAAAGCTACCAATTACTGTGATTCTGGAAGAGCGCAAGAATCAGTGGCTTGTCGCAAAATCCTCCTCCTCGACGCAGTTGAACCCAGCAGAATTTGAGCTGGGCACCTTGTCCGAGAATGAGATAAACGGGATCTTGGACGCGCTAGACAAGTACTGCTGTTTAGATAAGTTGACCGGAGTACCGCGCGATGAACAGTTCGCTCATTTCACTGCACTGGCTGACAAAGACCTCCTCGTCGCACTCAGGGAGCTAACCACAAGGAACTCATTCGACCAGATCGTCAGGAACGAGTTCGAAAAAATACCATCAGCCAACGCAAAGAATGCGTATGTACATGTTTCAGCCGTTGGCCAACTTGACCTAGCGCTCAGATACGAAACACTAATCCGAGTAATGCATTTGAGGTATGACCAACTCGGGCCGGATATTCTCACGCCGACCGAGGGGGTCCTGATTACAGGCGATGAAACAGGGTCGTCGCGACACAACATCGGCTTCAGGCTGCGGGCGCGGCATCCGATAATCGCCTCGATAATCTTTGCTCAAGCTGCACCAGATGACGCGAAAAAATTCGAAGTGTTGAACGACATTCTCTCGAATCTCGACCCTGGCTTCCCAGAGGACATGCGCCTACTTACAGAAGTCATCAGACGGAAAGAACTTGTCAACACCTTTGAGGAACACGCAATGAGGAGGGCGGTTTATGAGCGGATCGCCACGATACTGCCCGGGAACCCATACGTGTTTCAGCATCGATCGATACTTGAACGCGAGATGCGTGATACTGAGCAGGCGGTTCAGTTCGCGCGGCGAGCTGTGAAAATAGATCCCAGGAATCCCGCGTTTCAGAACACTCTCGGTCTCGCGCTGGAACTTTCGGCGAGAAGATCCGAAGACGCGATGAAACGGCAAGCGCTCATAGCGGAGGCTGACAAACTGTTCGAAGGAGGAATAGCGCGTGACCGTCGCGATCCGTACGGGTACATAGGCAAGCTAAACATAATCAGGCAGAACATAGAGCGCGCGAAGGACGAGGAACTCCGAGACGAGTTGACGATAGCTTCGCTGTCGCTCCTCGAAGATGCTTACGACGCTACCGAAGAATCTCCAATAATTGCATCCGAATTGGCGAAGGTGAAACAACAGCTCGGGTCGCTCGACAATGCGCTAAAGATTGTGAGACGAGCCGTCGCGAAGAGCCCTAAGGACGCACGGTTGCAACAACTGCTCATAAAATTTGAGGAAGAGAGGGGTGATCCAAAGGCTGCGCTAAAGGTCGCAGTGGAGGCCGCCCGATCAGATCCGACGTCTTGGCGTATCCAGAGGTCGATCGCGAGACTCCGCCGGGTTCTTGGCGAAAACATCCAATCCGTGCGGGGCTACTACGAGGCAGCGCTTCGACACCACAAAGGAGACGTGGCTCTGATGGTCGAACTTGCGTCCTACTTGTTTATGCAAGGGCTTTACGAGGACGCACAAAAGCAGTTTGCCTCCACCAAGAACCTTTCTATCAGCCCTCAGGAGCGGAACAAAATAAGAGAGTTGTGGAGAGATCCCAATCATCGACTCGTAGTGTTCGAAGGAAAGGTCCGGCGAATTGCTGGCGCGATGGGATTGATCGTTACCGTGCCCGCCAACTTCGAGGCAGTGTTCTGGCGAACCACCGGTACCAGTCTTTATCGTGAAGGCGACACAGTGGAATTAAACGTTGGTTTCAGCGCCCAAGGAGCCATTGCACGCTCAATTCGGCGCTTGCGCTAGACCTTTCGGAAAGAAGCCGATGAAAGATCTCTTTCAAAACAAGCGGGAGAAGCCCCGTCGAAAAAGCCAAACGAAGTCCGTTGAAAAAACCTGTGCACTAGACCATAGGGGGGCGCCGTCACCCGAAGAAAAAGGCCGCTCGTCACAGTTCCTTGGGTCGAATGCGCCCGCGGTGACAGCCGCACCATCTGTTACCGCTGGACTGCGGGTCGCGCTTCGGTGCATCCCGTCACCGATCTTAGAGTCGGATGTTCTTCGAGGAACAGGTCACCATCCATATCCGGAGGATGCGGTCGCCTCTGGCGGCGGGCTCAAGTCGATGGCGCTCAAGCGGTTCGGATGGGAATATCGGAGGCGCAAACGCGCTCCTGTGCGTCAGGGATTCCGGCCTTCGCTAGAGCTTCCGTGAACGCGTTACCCATCGGCCACGGATAGGGCGATGGGCCGAGAATCAGCCTGTTGAAGACGCGCGAAAAATCGAGATCGGCAAGATCGGGGGCGACCGATGCGTCCAGGGGAATCTGGTACACGATCTGTGGAACTCCGCTGACAACTTTGATCGTCGATTCCATCAGGGCAGAATGGAATTTTGGGCAATAGATAGCTCTCCATTCACGCTCTTCCTGAAAACCTTCATGCTTCAGACAGGTGACTGCTGCCAGCAACATGGCGACGATAACTCCGACCACCAGTTGGCGCTCTGTCGATGCGAGAAACTCACGGTTCGTACTGATGTTATCCATCACTTCCTGAATGACTGCGTGGACCTTGGATTCGGGCGAATATGCAACCGGACTGAAGATCACCCTCAGAGCGAGAGCGCCTGGTGAAACTTTTGGAACTTTGAAGACGATGGCGACCCGAGCCGTGCTCAGACCGACCGCACGCCACATCGACAAACGGCCGTAAACGTCCTCTTCGTCGTCGTGTTCTCTAACGATTGGCAGTCTTGGGAAGCCGAAACAGGCCGTCGCCCCCCAAGAATCTGGCGAATCGAAATCAGGTCCCGAAACGAGGTAAACGTCATAGGACTGACTACCTTCGGTAAATGTTTCGCAGCACCTTCATGCCGTCCTCAGTGCACTGCATGAGGTCAACTGATAGCACCGACTCCGTCACGTCGGCACCGCCCTCAACCGCCAGTTCTACGACCTGGTAATAGTCGCCACGGTGGGCCCTTTCTTGGAAAGGATAATCTCGCATCTTCTTAAAGGTCTCGGGGCTTCGCTCATGGGCAAAGGGCTGCGTATTGCCGGAGTTCATGGGCGAGAGCACGATCCTCTGCTCATACCTTCTGACGAACGGCAGCGTCTCAAGCGTGAGAACCGCATGCGGGTGATCTCGGTAAGTGCGAGCACAGAGCAGGGTTCGTAAGCGCTCCCTGGTTAGCCAGAAGAAGACGTGTTTGTTCAAGAGGCGATACCACCGCTCGAGTGTGCAGTCCTTTAAGGCGGATCGCAACTTGGATTCGATTATCGGCTTGTTATCGCGTACGACGGCACGGCCATGTTTATCGTGAACGATTGGAACACTCTCCGGTCGACGGCGAATCTCAATGTCCTCGCGTTGCTGGCCCTTCACTTCGAAAAGGTCAAGCAATGAGGAAGTGCTGAGGAGGCCGTGTTTTTGGATGCTCTCCCAGCTCTGAGCGTCAGCCATGTGATAAAGCCGCGGATAGGTCTGGGCCAATTCCTCCGGCGTTACTCCCATTTACCAAGCTCTCCGATCAATGATGCTGCGAAAGTCAAAAAGCTTCTGAAGCGAGTGATTCTTTGCGAACAGTCGTAGCCGCCAGAATTTGTCGCCTGCATTTTCACTGTCCCGAGTGGTGTCCCGAAAGTGACGAATGAGGTGACTTCCGGTGAGTTTTGATGCGTGAGTACGACTGTAAGGCCTTGGGATCACAGAGCAGCGCAACAGAGCAGACGATTGCTAAACCGTTGTACGGGCTAACACCTGTACCGAGGGTTCGAATCCCTCCCTCTCCGCCACGCACTCACAGGTAGGCATTCAGCTACCTTTACTGCACAGAACCCTTGACCTTATCACCATCGTTTGGAGCGCAAGTGGAGCACAATAAGGCTTCAGAGAACTGCCTCATCGCTGCGATCGCATCGGGCGATGCGATCTTGATGTAGTGGTTCTGTGTGGGTTGCCACCGTGCTGTGCCGCAGAATGCGCTGGATCACCGAATCATCAACGCCCAAGCGGTTCAGATTCGATGCCAAGCCCCTGCGAACCCATGCCAGCCGTGCCAGCATAGCCCAGCGCGCTTGAGGATGTCTTTCATTTCCCGCTGATAGCAAGCGTTCAAGTCGAGCGGATGTCCAACGGAGTTTGCGGAGATCGGACCCGCCACCGGATTACCACACTTCTTACGATGTGCATCCAGCCTTAGGGCAAGCCGGCATGATGTGATTGCGTCGGGTGAAACCGAAAATGATCTGGGTGTGGCCTCCTTACAGGATTAGTTCTGTTAAGTCGGCTTCCCGATCCCCACCTCCGGGCCGCCAAAGCAAACGTCTTCCGCGGCGGCTCAGGAATCAAGCCGCATGCGGGCAAGCAGTTCTCGAAAGCGCGGCTCACCTCGCAGCCCATCGAGCCGCGGGTGCACCTTGAGCCACACCAGCGTTCCATCGCGCTCGGAGTACGCCTTCTCCAGCCAATCGAGCGCGCGATCATTGTCCCCGATGACTGCGTAGTAGGAAGCGATGCCGTAGGGCGAGACGAACTGTTTCTGCGCCAGAGCCTGGACTGCTTCGAGAGTGGCACGCGCATCGTCCTGCCGCCCGGCGCGCGCATAGAGGATCGCGAGGCCGGATGAGGGCCGCGGCAGGCCATCCGGCCCGGTGGTCCCCCGCACGAACTCTTCGATCGCTTCGTCGGCGCGCCCCACTTGCTCCAGCGAGCGAGCGAGATCCGTGTGGGCCGCTCCAAAGGTCGGGTCCAGTTCGAGGCATTTCCGGTACGACGTTACCGAGCGATCAAAGCGGCGCGCGTAGAAAAGAGTATCGCCCACTACAGTGTAGGTGACCAGATTCAGAGGATCGAGTTCGTGCGCCCGCTGGGCTTCGGCAATGGCTTCCTCGTGGCGCCCCATCCCCGATAGCAGTAGCGCATATCGGCTTCGTCCGAACGCATATCCGGGGTTAAGTTGCACCGCCCGCAAGGACTCGCGCTCGGCGGCCGGCCAATCCCAGTCAAAAAGACGATGAATCCAACCGAGGGAGGTATGGAGTTCGGCTAGCGACTCATCGAGTGAGAGCCCCCGCTCGGCGGCCTTACGCCCCAGCGAATAGCCTTCGCGCGGCGGGAGGATGTGGTGGTTTGCGAGCATGATATAGCTATCGGCGAGGCCGGCGTAGGCGGCCGCGTAGTTGGGATCGATCGCGAGTGCCTCCTCGTAACGCGCGATCGCCGCTTTCACCGATTCGCCAGTGAACCGGTTCCACAGGAACGATCCCTGCAAATAGGCGACATGCGCCGCGGGATTGACCGCCCCCTTGGATCGCAGTCGCGCTTGTTCGTCGGGTGTCACTTGGATTCGAATTTCGTCGGCGATCGCGTGCGCGACCTCGCTCTGAAGAGCAAGGATGTCGGTAAGACCGCGCTCGTAACTCTTCGCCCACAAGCTCCGGTCGCTCGCCACATCGACCAACTGCACAGTGATGCGCACTCGGTCGCCGACCCGCAGCGCCGAGCCCTCGACAACGCCATCCACGCGCAGGTCCCGCGCGAGTTCGGACAGCGGCGGATGGATCCCCTTGAACCGCATTGCCGAGGTGCGCGAGATGACGCGCAGCGCCGCGATCTGCGCGAGGTCGGCGATCAGCGCGTCGGTCATCCCGTCGGCAAAAAACTCCTGGGTCGGGTCGCCCGAGCGATTCTCGAACGGGAGCACCACCAGCGATTGAATGCACCTTTGCGTACCCGATCCAGGAGCCCTGCCTGTAAACGAAGAGGCTCCGGTGGGCAATCCCCGACCGTCGTCTGAGCTATCACCACGCAAGGCGCGAAGCAGCGCTCCCGCGTCTGAAAAGCGGCGGAGCGGCGCCTTTTCGAGACAGCGCGCCACCACTGTCTCCAGCTCGGCCGAGAGCCCCGGGTGCACTACCCGCAGGAGGGGCGCGGGCTCGTGGGCAATCTGGTAGAGAAGCGAGAACACATCGTCGCAGACAAATGGGCGCCTCCCCGTCGTCATCTCGAACAGCAGTGCGCCCAGCGCGTAGAGATCGGAACTCGCGTTCACGCGGCCGTCTCGCACCATCTCAGGGGACATGTAGGGGACGGTGCCGACCAGGGCGGACGGGCCGCTGATGGAGTTCGACTGCGTGAGGCTCCCGGTTCCCGGCGTCACCCGGGCGAGGCCGAAGTCGAGTACCTTAGCGCGGCCGCGCGGCGTGATGATGATATTCCCGGGCTTGAGGTCGCGATGGACGATGCCCTTTTCATGCGCTGACTGGAGGCCCTCGGTGACATCGAGTGCGATGGCGCGGGCTCGGGTCTCGGGGAGGGGACCGTTCAGGAGGGTATGCGCCAGCGACTCGCCGGGCACGAACTCGAGCACAAGGAAATCGAGACCGCGGTCCGAGTCGAAATCAAACAGCGTCGCGATATTGGGGTGGAGGAGTTGCGAAAGAGCTCGGGCTTCAAGTCTGAACCGACGCTTCGAATCCTCGTCGTGAAGCGCGTCCTGCTTAATTACCTTGAGCGCGACGTCGCGCTCGAGTCGCGGATCCCTGGCGCGAAACACTACGCCCATACCACCTTCGCCCAGGCGGTCCACGATCTGGTACCGGCCGAGCGTTTGACCGATCATGGCGGCTTCGGGATGGTGTGGGGTAGCCAACGTTCTCGAAGTTTATTCCGCGGGACGGCACCGGGCAAGTCGGCGGCCTTTGAGATGGCCTTTCCGGGTTTGAGATCGCGGTGCACTGGCGGATGCGACGACTACGGGGAAGACCGGCAGCCATTCGAAAGCTTTGTAATGGGAACTGTGACGGAAACCAATACTCATCGAGCGATCCAAGCGGTGCTTGATCTGTCCATAGGTGGTTCATCGCATGGATGGGAATTGTACCGGATCGGAACCCGGACGGGCGGCATCGTTGATATCTGGATACCCGCATGCGATCGCCTAGTAAATGCCAGCCGCGCAACGCGACCATCCGATATCAGGCGTCCCAAGAGAACTGGTGGTGCTGGAGATCGCGTAGGGCCAGCCTGACGAGATTTCGATTCCGCCCGCACCTGGCTGAATTGATAGGTACCGGTGGGACTAATAAAGCCGAGTCCTGGGTATTCATGTAGAGTCCGCCGGCGCTGCCGGATGGTTGAATGGCGGCCGTGTTCAAAGCTGGGAGTTGGATTGCGTTACTGAATACGATTGGATTGGTGACCGATCCGCCTCCGCCGCCTGCATTTGGGCCACAAATAGTCGACGTGCCGCTGGTCGTGCCTACGAGTCCAATGCAGCCTGAGCCGCCGGCGACGACACCGACGTTAAGCTGATTCGCGCCGTTGGTGGTCAGGAAGGTGGCTGTGGGCCGAAAACCGGGTAAAAGGGGTCTACTAAACGCGCTACCAACCTAAACGAATCAACAATTTAGCATATCGGTTGTTGTTTCGGGACCAGGGGGTCGGAGGTTCAAATCTTCTTTCCCCGACTATATCTAGTTGATTCGGTTGACTAAATTCCCGCGGTTCCCGCAAGTTTCTGATTCCAAACATTGAGTTCTTTGTCTTAGTTGCGTCCTCAGATATCTCGAGCGGGTCGGCAGTGTCCACGTGTCACTAGCCTCTTCGGGCAACTTATGCCTGGACTGAGGGCAATTTGAGGCATTTTTATTTGGAGGAGAAAAAGATGTCGGAAGAAAACAACAACTCGAAAGTGTCCGAAACGAAGAGCACGGCGGACGAAACCAAGAAACTCAGTGAGGACGCCCGAGGCTTGGGACCAAGGCAAACCGGTCCGTTCGCGATCGGCTGCGTGGACGCAATCTCCTGGGCACCCTCTGCTTGCCGCAAACGAATTTTTGCGCAGCACAGGGGACCTTGCGTTTGAGGCGTGCACAAAAAACCCTCTCCCCTGACATCGGAGAGAGGGCTGTTGTAGTCGGAACGTGTTTTAGTCGTCGTCGTCATCACCCTTAGTGGGTGCCGGGTTGTTGAAGTCGCTCGGCGGGCGAACCGTTTTCTCGCCGGGATAGGGCCGCGTAAACCCGGTGGCCTCGTACCAGTCGAGGTGGTTGACGGTGTCCGGGTCTTCGGAGTCGGGAATGTGATATTTGCCGGCGAAGATCTCCGCCTTCTTCTTGAGCCAGCCAGCCCGCAGAGCCTTAACCGCCGGGCTCTCGGTCGCAAGGGTCTGAGCGACCGCAGTGTCCGCGGCCGGATGCACCTTGGTATTGGCGGCAAGACAAACCGCGCATTGGATCTTCTGAGTCGGAGTCTGGGTAACGCCCTGATTCAGCGGGATCCCGTTCGGCACGTGCGTCCACGGCAGGAAGTTGTCCTTGGGCGGGTTGTCGATGAAGAGCGTCCTCATCGGCGAGGCCACCAGGTCGAACTGGTTCATGGGCGTCAGACCGAGAATCTGCTCGATCGTGCGGGTCATGTTGACCTGCGTGTAGAAGGTGCTTTCTTCGGGTACTCCAGCCCCGGTGCCATCGGAGTTCACCTTCTGGTTGACGTAGGGGCTGATGACATAGCCCGGGCTGCGGTGACCGTCGACGTGGTCGACGCCGTCCTGCGCGTCGTCTTCCTCGACGAAGATCGCCGAAGAGGACCAAATGGGGCTGTGGCTGATGGCGTCGACAAAGCGGCCAAGGGCCAGGTCGTTATCGGCCTGCATGGCTTGCGCGGTCGGCGGGCCGCCGGTGTGGTCGGAGCTGATCCACATGAATTCCAACTGGGGCACCGTACCGTTCTTGACGTCGTTCTGGAAATCCTGATTCCAGATATCGAAGCGGAACTGGTCGGGGATGCCCAGATCGAACTGCGGGTAGTTCTGGACCGTGTTGTTGATCAGGTTCGGGAGCGGGGAGTGCGAGGCGACCGTGTTGTAGTTGTAGAGCTGGCTCTCAGCGCCAGACTCGTAAGCCAAGTATGTCGTTGTAGAAGTCGATCCATAATGGCTCGCAATAGTTCGAGGCAGCTCCGGCGGGCGGGGTGCAACCCTGCGGCGGGTTGAACGTATTGTACTCGATGTACTCGCCGTAGTTCTTGAACGAGACGCCGGCCTTTGCAGCCACGTCCCACAGGTGGCCCTTCTTCTGATAGGCAAGCGCATCGCCGCCGTTGGAGGGATAGTCGCGGAGCCAGTCCGGCGACTGGATGTCGTCGGAGTAGGGCGCCATGGCCTGCATGATCCAGTTGTGACCGTCGGCCGACTGCCGGCTCGGGTCGTAGAAGTTGTCGAAAAGCGGGAAGCGCTGCACCAGCGCGTGCGCGTTGGGCGTGACGCTGCCGAAGGTCGCAGTCGTCGCCGAAGACTGCCAGGGAGGGGTCGCCATTGCCGGCGGCCACGTCGCCCAGGATCTGATCGTAGGTGCGGTTTTCACGGATGATCACGAAGACGTGCTTGATCTTCGACGGATCGCCGATCCTGTTCGGGATTGCGAGCCGGCTTGGCATGCCGGTTGCCCCCGGCGGCCGACCAGATATTTTCCGCCAGATCCCAGTGGTTGTTCTGGAAGACCTGCTGCGTCATCGTCCACAGGGCCGAGCGGTTCGGCACGGGGACGATGCTGACGGTGCCAAGGTCCTGGTGGGTACCGAAGTCGGAGACGCCGTGGCTGGTCTGAAACGAATTTTCGGGCGTATTCGTCGGAGGGGTTGCCACGCCGTAGCCGGTGGTGCCGATGCCCTTGTCGTTGGCAACGAGCAGCGCATTGTCCACGGTGTCCAGCACAACCGAGCTCGGCGCATAGCCGACCGGGATCATGCCGATGACGGGGCTCCACCCCCAGTCTGTTATTGAGGTCGACCACCGCGATCGCGTTGGCGTTGTAAAGCGCGACGTAGGCAACATCTTCCTTAGGATCGACGGCGATCGAGTTCGGCCCGGCGCCGTAGGCTGACCCTTCGCCGGGCACGCCGATCGGGAGCCCGAGATCGATCTTCCGAACCTCTTGGTTGCAGGTCGTGTCGATCACTGAGATGCTGTCGCTATAGGCATTGGCGACCAACAGGTACTTGCCCCAGAAGGCCATTCCGGTCGGGTGCAGACCGGTCTCGATGCTGCCGGTGACCTTAAACGAGGCCAGATCGACCACGGAAACGGTGCCGGTGGCCGTGGAGCCAGTCGGATAGTGCGCGACGACTGGGGTGCCGTTGGAGTATCCCTGAAAGTCCTTCTTGGTAGCAATCCGGCCGGCTTCGTTGGAGACGTAGGCGGTATTGCCATCCGGCGAAATCACGACGCTGTGCGGGACGTTACCGACGCGGATCTCCGGGCCCTCGACCGGCGTCGCCGCAGTCAGGTCGATTTTTGTCAGCGTATCGTTATTGTCCAACACAACGTAAGCGGTCTTGCCATCCTTCGAGATCGCGATGCCGAGAGGATAGGAAGTGTGTGTCCCATCTGACACAATGGAGACGGTCTGGCCGCACGGGATCAAAATGCTGCCGGTGGTCCCGCCAGGGCTATTCGGAAAGCAGGTGACGTTGCTCAGAACGCCTTCGGCGTTGACGTCCATCGGAACGCTGACGTGGGCGAAGTCTGAGAGCAAGCCCGTCGGGCTGACGCTGGCGATCGCCACATAGCTACTGTCCTGGCTGAACAGCAGGTGTAGGCCATCCGGCGTATAGGCGATTCCGTTGGAACTGCCGCTTTTAGTACCGAACGGCTTGTAGGTTTGCAGGACTGCGCCGGTCTGGGTGTTGAAGATCGTGACGGCCTGTGGGGCGCCCATCTGAAGGACGGCGGCGGTGTGATTGCCAGTGGGGTTGAGCGCGACGGCCTTGGCGCGGGTCGTGGTGCCGAGGTACACCAGCGTCCCGGCGGGAGTGATAATCTGCCCGTTACTGACGACCCACGGGTTGGGCAAGGTCGACGGGTAGTCCGGGCCCTGCGACCCGTTCTGGTTCGCGCCTACTTGGTAGGTCGGGAACGGCAAGGATTGCGCGAGCGCGGGAACGCTCAGCCCCGCCGCCAGCAGACCGACGAGCAGACGCAGAAGATTGATCCTTGAATTACCGGGTGGGGACTTTCGCAACATATACGCTTCTCCTCGTTAGGATTTTTCTCAGTAGGAGCCTGATGCACCTTGAGGACTGCAAGCCTAGCGGCGGAGCGCAAACGCCAGCATGACGCGGAGATTACATTTTTGTCATCTGGCGGGGGAGACCGGCATGTGGAGCGTGACCCGGGTGCCCTGTCCCAGTTGGCTCGAAATTTCCACATTACCGCCGTGAAGCTGCGCAATGCTTTGCACGATCGCCAGCCCCAAGCCAGTGCCTCCCGAACCCTGGGAACGCGACGAGTCAACACGGAAGAAGCGATCAAAAACCCTCGGCAACGCTTCCGCCGGAATGCCGACGCCTGTATCCCAGACTTCGATGCTTATCGTGGAAAGCTCGGCCTTCGTCCCCAACACAACGGCTCCGCCTGGTGGCGTGTGTGCCAAGGCATTCGAGACCAGGTTGCCCACTGCCCTCTGCAAGAGCGTGCGGTCCAGTTCGGCAGTGACCGGTTCGCCGGCGACAGTAGTGGTGAGCGAGACTCCGCCGTCCGCAGCCGAGGCTTCGTAATATTCCCGCACTCCACCCAGCATTTCGCCCACATCCACCCGCTCGCGACGCAAATGGGTCAGTGGGCTCTCGGCACGTGCCAGGAATAGGAGGTCGCTGATGAGGTCCGATAAGCGCACAGCCTCTTCGAGGCAGGACTCGATCACGTTGTGATATTCGTCGGCGCTTCGGGAGCGGGCCAAGGCAACTTCCGCCTCGCCGCGAATGTTATTCACCGGCGTGCGCAGGTCGTGCGCAATGTCCGCCGAGAATCGCGAAATGCGCTCGAAGGACTCTTCCAGCCGATCCAGCATTTGGTTGAAGGTACTGGCCAGCGATGCCAGCTCGAACGGATATCCCTCCGGAAGAATGCGTTCCCGCAGGTTCGTCGAACTGATGTGGCGCGCAGTCGTTGCCATCTCTTCCACCGGACGAATGCCGTGCCGTGCAATCTGGTATCCGACCAATGGAAAAATGGCGAAGGTCGCCAGCAGGATGACCCAGAACCAAAACCGATAGCGTGCCAGCAACTCTTGTTTTTGCGAGACATCAATCGCGATCTGAATGGTGTCAGTTTGAGTGGCTGGGGAACCGACCGGCGCTGATGCGCTGGTCACGCGAAAGGCTTGGCCATCCCTGCCTTTCATTCGAATGGTGCGATCCGGGTGGTTTTGGGTAAGACGTGCTAATTGCGCCAAGTCCAACTGATCCGCCATGCCTGGCGTCATCCACAGGGGCGTGTTTCGTTCATCCAGCACCCGAATATAGAATCGCTCGTATCGCCGCGCGGCCGATTCCAGCTCAACTTCCTCCTGCAGGCCTTCTCGGTCGTCCGGTCTCTCCCGCAACATGGTGCGCAGGACGTGTAACTTGTCCGCGAGGAACAAATCTGTGCTTTTCTCCAGTTCGCTCATAAGCACTAAATAAAGACTGGCTGTGGCGAACGACACCAGAAACAAGCCGGCGAGCGCGTAGCCTGCCGTTAACCGGAAGGCCAAAGTTCCCCACACGCGAGAGACCTTCGCGAGGTTACTGCTGGGATTCCAGGACATAGCCGGCGCCCCGAACGGTATGAATCAATTTGAACGGAAAAGGATCGTCCACCTTGCTGCGCAGCCTACGCACATTGACGTCCACGACATTGGTGTCGCTGTCGAAGTTCATGTCCCAGACCGCTTCGGCGATCAGGGTTCGCGATAGCACCTCGCCCGCGCGCCGCGCCAGCAGGGATAAAAGAAGGAACTCTTTGGAAGTCAGATCCAGCCGCTGACCGGCGCGCATGGCACGCTGGCGCAATAAGTCGATTTCAAGGTCGGCCAAGCGAACCGTCTCTTGCGCGCGCGGTGGCCCACGGCGCAGCAGCGATCGCACCCGTGCCAGTAATTCGGAGAAGGCAAACGGTTTTACCAGATAGTCGTCCGCGCCCAGTTCGAACCCTCGTACCCGCTCATGTACGCCATCGCGAGCGGTCAGAAAAAGCACCAGCGTGCGCCGGCCCTCTTGGCGCAAGCGAGTGAGAACCTGCCAGCCATCCAGCCCTGGCAGCATCACGTCGAGAATGACGAGATCGAACGGCAATTCTCGCGCGAGGTGCAACCCATCCAATCCATCTCCGGCGACATCGACGACGAAACCTGCCTCTCCAAGTCCCTTCTTCAAGAACTTGGCGGTCTTGGCTCCATCTTCGATAACCAGAATTCTCACGAGTCGCCAGCCTCGAACGTGAATCTCACAGAAAACTGCTCTGGTCCAGAGACATGTCGTCTCCGCGATCGCTACCGAATGGCTTGCATTACCGTTGGTTGATGCCGTCTCATCTGGACGTATATTACAAACGAGATCATCGAGCAGATTGAATGCCTACGGTGTGCATACATGTTTACCAAGACTTTTGCTCCCATGCGGTTTGTGCTGGCGTTACCCAGCCACCCCAACAGCGGACCGCGACCCGAACAGGAAGTTACTTGATGCATCATGAAATAGTCCGGTTACGTGAACGGCGGGTTACGCCCGTGTGAACAGTTGATGAATCTTGTGCAAGAAATGAAATAAAGATCACACTTGTGATCCGAATCACTGCATGGTTGCGACGCGAGCCGCGAAAATGAACAGCCCCGATGAAGACTAGACTTCATTGGAGGGTTCGATTTAGGGCACGAGAAGTTCGGTCAAGCGATGCGGTGATCGCCAGCGTTGCTACGTAGTTGGTGGCAATGCCGATGATCGCTGTGAAGAGAAGAAGAGTCCACAACCAGATGCGTTCGAAACGCGGACCAGCCATGCGCCACTGGAGTAAACGTTCTACGCGCAGGCCGATCGAAGACGAAGGGCCGAGCAATCCGGTGACGACTAAGGCCTTGGGGCACTGCGTCGCCGATCTGGAAAGCTAGATCAACGCCGCAGCCAGGTCCAGAGCTTGCTGACGATTTGTTACCGCAGCACCGTCGGCGGCCAGTTCAGCCGCCTCCTGCCAGGCATTCTCTAGGCTGTCAGTCCCGGGAAACGGAGTCGAACTAATCAGCACCTTCTTAAGGTTGTCCCACGACCGCCCGTGCCCTAATTCGTGCCGGACTGCCACATGCAGTTCGTCCTCACTGAGCGCCGTGGTCGCCAGTCAGAGAGCAGCACCCTCGGTTTCCGGAAACCCACAAGAATTAGCGGTGGGGCGCCGCTCGAGGCGCTGAGCGAAGGCCTTCGAGCATGGCTGCCTGTGATCGCCGCTCCCATCGACCACTGAGTCACTGCGCGTGTCGTTCTCGCCTGTGTCCTCAGCAGGCGGAGCCAGCCAGCAGTAAGGATGACCAGCGAACACAAGGCGAGAACGAACGTTGCCGTGTCCTCGTCGGGCGACGCGCCCTCGAGCAGCCAGTTTCGGCTCATGCGCCTTATGCCCCGCCATGCCAATACAACCAGCAAAGACATCGTGCCGTACACTATTCCGAAGAATGCAAGAGAAACAAGAAGACTCCGGGCCGCAAATATCACTGCGGCTCTCCTTTCTTCAGTTGTGCACGTTGACGTTCCACGAGCGACTGCAACTCATCGAGCAACTTTTCATCCTGCATGCTGACCGCCTCTACGAGATACGAAAGGTGCAGCGAAGCGTACTCCGTTCCCAGAAGCTGCCGGATGCCGTTCACCGCCGTGACGCGCTCCAATTCTTCTCGGCTATACCGCGCCGAATAGCGAAACGCTCTTCCATCAGGAACGCGGGTAAGCAGTCCTTTTTTGAAGAGACGGTCCATGGTGGTCATGATCGTGGGGTACGTTTGCCAGATCTTGCCATCCTCCCGCACTTCACGGACCGTGGCTGATCCTCGCGCCCACACCGCGTGCAGGACTTCTCGCTCCAACGGCCCGAGCTGGGCCGGGGAAGCAGTTTCGAAGAAAGAATGAAGCGAGTCCGAGTCCATTTTTTCGACGCTGAACCAGACGGACCTCTAATGGAGAACAACGACTTTACAGCTCGAAATTCAGTGAGTCAACGCAACACACTCCAGAATTCATCGTGCCTTAACAATGACCGCAAAATAGTACACACATTTGTTGATCAATTACCGCCGGTAATAGATTGATTTGATCGATGCCATTCTCCAAAAGTTAACCTGCCTGTTAAGCCTTATTAATACTTGAGGAGTACTCTCCGGTCGCACGCGGTGCCATGGAATATCAATAGGTTCCGGGATTGTCAAGAGCGTGCTCCCTTGGAATTGACGTGAGACCCCATCGGTGCTGCGGGGCTACGCGCGGATTCGATAAGGACATCAATTATGAAAATATGCGAGAGCTCGTCCCGTCGGCTTTACAAAATTCGCTTTTTCGCCGCTAACGTTTCAAGCCTCCGAATTCGGGAAGCCGGTAGAGTCTTCTGTCTTGTTG
Organism: uncultured Acidobacteriaceae bacterium; assembly: GCA_963770245.1. Lineage (GTDB taxonomy): Bacteria > Acidobacteriota > Terriglobia > Terriglobales > Acidobacteriaceae > PALSA-270. Next base: position 166,074 of record CAVYOX010000008.1, read on the forward strand.
GCTTCATCCTGTGTCTAACGGGTTCGTCGCTGGCACAAGTGGACCGCGCGGGATTAAATGGCACGGTTAGGGATCCCTCCGGGCGTGTTTTGCCGCAGACGAAGGTCACTGCGGTGCACAATGCCGCCGGGCTCCGTCGAGAAACCACATCTTCTTCCAGCGGAACCTTTGACATTCCCGAGTTGCCGATCGGAGTTTACACGGTTAGCTTCAGCCACGAAGGCTTCAAACCTCTCAGCTTCGAGAATGTGATCCAGGCCTTGGACCAGACCCGCACGCTGAATGCAACCCTGCAGGTATCGGGTATTGAGGAACGCGTTGAAGTATCGGCCAGTTCCGAGCAAATGGATGAGACTTCCGACGCCCTCGGCACTCGCATCGAGCAAGCACAGGCCAGGGAGCTGCCATTGAATGGCCGAAATTGGGCAACCTTGACGATGCTGGCTCCCGGCGCAGTCGATACCGGAGGTAGTAATCAACGTTCGGTTCGATTCGCCGGCAGAGGCCGCGATGACGACAATTTTACTTACGACGGCATCGACGCCAGCAATATCATCAACCAACCGCAGCAGCCTTACGTTCGTCTGGCGATTCCGCTCGACACGATTCAGGAGTTTCGCGTTGACTCGATGCTGGCAACAGCGGAGTCCGCAGCCACGGGAGGGCCACAGCTGGCCGTAACTTCTCCCTCCGGGACCGATCAGCTTCATGGCGATGCTTTCGAATTTTTTCGCAACAACGTGTTCGATGCCCTGCAACCGGTTCCTGCTGATAGCGCGCAACAGCCTCTTCATTTGAATCAGTTCGGAGCTTCAGTGGGCGGGCCCATCGTGCGTGACCGAACCTTCTTCTTTCTCGCCTACGAAGGGTACCGGCAGCATTGGGGTTTCCCGCTGCTCGGCTTCGTCCCCAGCGACGCCTTCCGTGCCCAGGTCGCAGCACAGTCCCCAGCCCTTATTCCAATTCTCAACGCTTATCCGGAAGGGCAGACTTTGACGAGTAATCCTGACATCGCGGAATTCGCCAGCGAAGGAACACAGGTGGTCACCGAAAACTCCGCCATGCTCCGTCTCGACCAGCGTTTCTCGGATGAAACCACGGCATACGTCCGGTTTAACATTGACCATGCGGTGAACACTCAACCGTTCGCCAGCTCGGGAAATTATCTTGAGGACGAACAGCAGCTCACTTCTGGTCCGGTCAACGGCGCCATCGAACTGCTGCATATTTTTTCTCCGACGCTGGTGAACGAGGTCAAGTTCGGCTTTAATCGCGGCACGGCAGACACTACCGACCTCAATCACACGGGATTGCCTTACTCATTCTCGATTGCAGGCCTTACCACTCTAAACAACAACAAGGTAAGCACCGGCGTGGGTAATTCATTTTCTGAAATCGACAACCTCACCTGGGTAAGAGGGCGACATACCGTGAAGGCCGGCGTAGAGATTCGGCGTATTCAATTGAACCAGGGAAACACGGAAAGCGGAACGGTCACATTTGCCTCCGCGGCCGCATTCGATGCTGATCAGGTAAGCACCGCCAGTCTCAGCGGGGCTCTGCCCATCAATGGCCTGCGCAAGACGCAGTATTACGGCTACGTCCAGGATGAATTCAAGTGGTCGCCGACGTTTACCGTGAATTTAGGGGCACGCTACAGCTTTTTCAATATTTTTCATGAAGTCCAGGGCCGAGCCAATCCCTTCGATTTCGCCACCTGCGGACCGCAAGGTTTTTGCGGAGTGGGTGCCAGCTTCGGCCAGCCGAATTATGGTGACATCGATCCGCGGCTTGCGTTGGCCTGGGCCCCGACCAAGAGCGGGCATACCGTGGTTCGCACTGGCTTTGGCATCTACCATGAGGACGGCCAGTTGGACGATCAGAATCTTCCTATTAGCAACGAGGTCTACGCCTACTCCTTATCGAATAAGACCATCCCGACTCTCAGCTATCCCATTACTCCGTTCCTGGCCGATACCACCGGGATCATTTCGCCGCGTGACGACGACCGCCGGCGCAAGGATACTTCGGTCACGCAATGGGGCCTCTCGGTGCAGCAAGCGCTGCCGGCGGATTTTGTGGGGACCGTGTCTTATGTGGGGAGCGAAGGCACTCATCTGCTGACACTTTCCGAGGTGAACGTCGTCAATCCCATTACCGGAACTCGTCCTTACCCGGCCTTCGGCGAAGTAAGCTGGCGCGGTAACAAAGACAATAGCGACTACGAGGGACTCTCGGTCGCGGCGAAGCGTACTTTTTCGCGCGGCTTTTTGCTCTCGGCCAACTATATGTGGTCGCATGAAATCGACAACGGTTCCGATGGCAGCGGCGATGGCGACTCGTTGGTCCCTGAAAACGTAGTTTGCCAGCAGTGTGAACGCGCCAGCGGTATCTGGGATGTGCGCCATGTATTCAATGCTAATGCGGTATATCAACTTCCTTTCGGGCCGGGCAAACCGTACCTGAACCAGCCGGGAGTGTGGCGCGATATCGCTGGTTCCTGGGAGCTGACTTCTATGTTCGTGGCGCGCACGGGATTTCCCGTGAATGTTACGGTTGATCGCTCGGCCTCCGCTGTGCCCGACGGCAACACCACCGATCAGCGCCCCAATCTCGTGGCCGGAGTTTCGCTCACTCCGCCTGGCGGCCCCACGATCGCGGAGTGGATCAATCCGGCGGCGTTTTCCATACCGGCGCCGGGCACATTCGGCGATGCGCCGCGGGATGTGGCCCGAGGGCCGGGCGCATGGCAGATGGACCTGGGAGTCGGAAAACAGATTCCGTTGACGGAACGGGCGCGGCTTGAATTTCGCGCCGAGTTTTTCAACGTATTCAACCATCCGCAATACGGGCTGCCGCAAGCGGACTTCACCGGTTCAGGCTTCGGCAGCATCATCCAGACGGTAAACACGACCACCCCGGTCAGCCCGGTGGGGACGGGAACCCCGCGCGAGATTCAGTTTGCGTTGCGGTTCGTCTTCTAGGGGCAGGAGCGCTTGGGTCAAAGACACTTCGCTTGCGCTGAGCATGGGCTCACCCGCCATCCGCGCACAAGTGGTGGTGCGGTTATAACGGGGATCGTTGCTCCGCCCATCGTGCACTGGGGATCGTGGCGTGATCCAAACCCTCACTCGAATCGAGCCGATCAGCCGCTCCGCGATTGCATTCTGCAAGATGCACCACCCTCGGCCGCAGTGCACTCCTTCAGCAAGGCATTCGTGGGATTTCAAGAATATCTCTACCAACCGCTCGTGTGAGGCAGACTCGATCCCCGGCGCACTCGAACGAAGACGGGCCAGCCCAAGGCGGCGTCGTGGACTGTAGGCAAGATTGAGGCTGCGAAAGCCCCAGCCTTCAACAGATTTCAACAGGCCTCAGCGCCAAGTCCGCAACTCATTTAACAACAATCAGTTAGAAATAACAAAAATTCTACAAACTTCAACAAGGCGTAGAATCTGGTTCGGGACCAGGGGGTCGGAGGTTCAAATCCTCTCTCCCCGACCAATCTTTTCAAATACTTGAAGAACTCCAGGAACGGCGTAAGGATTGTTTCACCCTTGTTTCATCTACGCTGCAGGAGTGGGGCGGCTGGGTGACCCTCGCTGCCCCTGCTGCTTCGGCACCTCGTTGCTGGACCACTCAGTGTGAAATGAGCCGTCTCTGTCGATGCGCCGGTAGGTATGCGCGCCAAAATAGTCGCGCTGCGCCTGTGTCAAGTTTGCCGGCAGGCGCTCGCTGCGGTAGGCATCGAAGTAGGCCAGGGATGAACTCATGGCCAATACTGGAATCCCCATGCCCACCGCAGTCTGAATCATCAGACGCCATGCTTCCTGACGGCTTGCGACGGCGTCGCGGAAGGCGTCGTCGAGCAGCAAGTTGGTCAACGAGGGATTCCGTTTGTACGCTGCCGTGATCTGGCTCAACAAGGTTGCGCGAATGATACAACCAGCACGCCAGATCTTGGCTATATCGCCGGGCTGCAGATCGTACTTGTACTCCGCGGAGGCGATTTGCATCAGAGCCAAACCCTGTGCATAGGAAGTGATCTTGCTGGCATACAGGGCCTGTTCGGCCGCCCGGATCAGTTTCTGTTTGTCTCCCTGGAATGAAAGAGCCGGTCCACGAAGGATCTTACTGGCGGCAACGCGTTGCGGCTTGAGCGACGAGATGATCCGGCTTTCCACCGCGGCGTTGATCGTGGGAATGGCTGCTCCCACGTCGAGCGCGTTCTGGCTCGCCCACTTCCCAGTGCCTTTCTGTTGGGCTTCATCCAGAATCACATCGAGCAGGGGCTTGCCGGTTTCCTCGTCTTCTTTCGCAAAAATGTTTGCCGTGATCTCGATGAGGTAGCTTTTGAGTTCTCCCTGATTCCATTCGTTGAAAATGCTGTGCAGTTCGGCATTGGGGACTCCCAGCCCACGGTGCAGCAGGTCATAGGCTTCGGCGATCAACTGCATGTCGCCGTACTCGATGCCGTTGTGCACCATTTTGACGTAGTGGCCTGCTCCCCGTGGTCCCATGTACTCGACGCACGGCTCGTTGTCTTCGGCGCGCGCCGCCATGGCGCGAAGGATCGGAGCGACCTCTTCCCAGGCCTCACGTTGCCCGCCCGGCATGATGGCTGGCCCCCAGAGCGCGCCCTCTTCTCCGCCGGACACTCCCGCTCCAATAAACCGGAATCCTTCCGCTTCGAGTGCTTTGTTGCGCCGTTCGGTGTCGAGGAAGAACGAATTCCCTCCGTCCATGAGGATGTCGCCGGACTCAAGATGCGGCTTCAAGTGATCGATGACGCTGTCAACCGGCGCGCCCGCGGGAACCATGATGAGAATGCGTCGTGGCTTCTCCAGGGCTTTCATAAGCGCCGCCGGGGAATCAACACCCACAATATTCTTTCCCTTTGCCGGGCCGTTTGTGAACGCGCGGGTTTTGTTTGCGTCCAGGTCGTAACCCGCGACCGGAAAGCCATGACGTTCCATGTTCAGAGCAAGATTGCCGCCCATCACGCCGAGTCCGACCACGCCGATTTTCGCTGCCACGTGCTCTCTCCTAGGGCGCAGACGCTGCGCTGTTCTTCTTTAAGCGATACAAGGTTTCACCGGCGCGCGGGACCACCAGCACGCCCTCGTGCTCGCGGTTGCGCCATTGTTCCATATTAATGCTGGCCGCATCGATGTAGTTGAGATTGACGCGGCGACAGCGCTCTTCGGGAATGCGCGTCGCCAGGCTCACCTGGATGCGGGCTTTCTCCACGCCCGTGGCGGCATCATAGGTGCCAAGACCCTTCACGTGAGTGGAGTGCGCCACCACCCCGCCGGGATAGCGCTTGAACTTGTCCCACTGTTTGAGGAAGTAGTCGCGGCAGTGGTAGCCCATCTCATCGATGATCTTGCCGTGGGTGTAGCTGATCTCATCGATCGTCAGGCTGTAAATGACCACTTCCCCGCCATCGGCGACGGCGGGCTCCATTTTGTACATGCCTTTAGCAGCGGTCCACAGGTCGTCGTACATCGCAGGCATTACGGAAAGCACACGCCGGTATGGTTTATCAACCCAGCGGATGTGGACCTTGGCGGAGAGCGCCGAGGCAGCCTTCCATGCCTCGGGCGGAGTGTCATAGTAAAGACCGGCTAAACCGTCGTGCGTGACTACCAACGCGAAACACGATGTCTCCACCGGAACCAGCGCGGCCGCGCGATCAATCACCGCGCGCACAGGCGTGTAGCCTGCTCCAATCACCTCGTAATTGGTGATGACGGCCCCCAGCCAGTGCGTGAAGTTAATGATCTCCGCGCCCCCAATCCCAGGAAAAAAATACTTGTTGCCTCCAGAAAACCCGACAACCTCGTGGGGGAAAACCGGTCCGCAGATAATAATGTGATCGTAGTCGAGGATTAATTTATTAAGGGTGACCGGAACATCCTCCGACATCAGGCCATTGGTGATCTTCGCAATCTCGGCGGCGGGTACCATGCCGAGGGTTGCAAACGTCGCCGGATCTTCCCAGTGATGGTTGAAAATTCGAGTTTCGCCGGCCTTGCCTTTGACCACCGGCGCGCCGACCAGCTTGCCGAGCTGCTGGTCGCTCATGATCGAATGCGTGCCCAGCGCAACAAGGTAGTCCAGCGCCTTCACTCGCGGGCGAAGTATCTCCTGACATAGGGCGAACATCTGGGGCATGGGCATGCTCCGCGTGCCGTCCGGAATAAGGACCATCACGCGCTTGCCATCCAGCCGCTTCGATTCGAACGCCTGAGTTACGATTTGGCGCACATCGTCGTTGCCGAGGTATGTGTCAGGCGCGCCTCTGCCTATGGTCAACGTGGTTCTCGCTATCGGACCGTGCCGATCACGGTCTAGTGCTTCCACGGAGGAATGGAAGGCAAAAGCTTATCAAACTCCGCAATCAGGGCAGATTCGTATGCTCCCGCAAACTCTCCGGCCATGAACTTCTGCAAGCCCTCTTTGCAGAAGCGCTCCCAGGATTCTTCTTCACGCCCGGGATTAACGGGGAAAAACAAAGCGTTGCTGGCGCGGGCCGCATCCAAGTCGCCGAGAGCATCGCCGATCATCAACACATGATTGGGAGCATACCGTCCTGCGGCCGCCATCTTGAGATGCTGTTTTTTCGTTCCTAACTCCTGTCCGGCAATGGCTCGAACGTACTTATCGATGTCATTCACTCGCCATTCCTTGACCAGCGCTTCGGTTGGAGTGGCCGAGACAACCACAGCGTCAGCGCTCTTTTGCAAAAGACCCAAACTTTCGCGTACATACGGAAACGGCGGCAGGTTGTGGACGATGTCGGCCACCGCCGCATTCACCGCCTTGCTCCATTGCAGCGCATGCTCGAGTTCCGCATCCGGATGCTCCGCCATGTATTCCTTCAGGCCGTCGTTGCTGAGAGCTTTCCCAGATGCAATAAACTCGCGCACTTTGTTCGCCTGCGGGACCTTACAACCGCGTTGCGCCACCTCAGGGCGTTGGCACAGCAAATCTAAAGTCGAAGTGAGCGCCGGCCAACGGTTGGTTCCGCGCCATTTGGAATAGAGATTTACGAATTCAATCGCCTCACGGGCATACTTGGAAATCGCTTGCAGGTCCCAGTACTTGATGATTTGCGGGCAAAAACACTCCTTATGTTTGATTTCCATGCTGTCGAAAGCGCAGCCATCGGAATCAATGCCCACAAAAAATTCGTGTCTTGGCGCCATCGCAGATAACTCTTGCGCCGACATGGTAACCGTCGCCATGCTCGTCTCCTTAGCGTATGGGCTATAACACTGCCTCGTTCCTGCTGCATTGTACGCCGCCGTCGGCAGCAAGACTGGGCGAGTGGCCCACCTAGCGCGTGCGTCTCTACCTCCAGAGGGTGCCCCGTCCAAGCTTCGCTTGGGCGGGGTTTTCGGCGGTAGGGCGCTCTCGACTCCAAGCTAGCAGGGGGAGGGATTCCAGAGGCGAACATCCTGGCTACTCCTCCCCTCCCGTCCGTCGCGAAAACTGTGCTCAAAATTGTGCCCAGTGGCCGCTTGAGCACACTTCTTCTGGGCGGTCCGAACAGCACCGCAGTTTGCCGGAGAAGGTTGAGGACCAAGACCCTGGAACAGAGTGACCGGTACGATCATCGGCAACGATCAGATCCTATGTGGAAATGTGGCGTCGACCTGGTATCAGGTGACGCCGACGGTTTACGCTTTTGCCGGTACCAGCCAATTGCGGTGTTCGCGCCTACCCAACGCCCGATAAAGGGGCTCTGGGTCGTCGGCAAGGGAAACGAACATGTTTGAAATCGGAATGCCGTAAGCCCAGAGGGGGGCTCCGATTCGGCGGAGCACAATAATTGCCGAATGAGAGGCTTTGAGCCCGACTTAGAGGCTTCGCCTCCGACTGTAAGTACTTGAAAACGAGTGAGGGCGGCGAGAACGATTCATTTGCTAAACCGTTGTACGGGCTAATACCTGTACCGAGGGTTCGAATCCATCCCTCTCCGCCACTCACTCACAGGTAGGCATTTAGCTACTTTACCTGCACAGGATCCTCAGCCTTATTGCCATCATTTGGAGCACAAGTCGAGCACCCGGGGCACCGGGTTCGACGATGGCCAAAGATCTCCTGCTCTCCCTCCGCAGGCAAGCGCCCAATGATGCGAATGTGCAAAGCTTGGCTAGGAGAAGTGGGTGTCGCGACGGAGGCGATAACCACAAAAAACGAAACTGATGACGAGAACGCCACCAAGCGCCGCAGCCCAGCGCAGATTCATGATCAGAGAGGGGACAGCGGCATGGAATCCCAAGTATAAAAAAACGGTGGCGGCTGCTGCGATGATAATAATATCCCACCATCGACGTTCTTCCGGACGATCTCCGAATTCCTCTCCGCTTTGCGCTAACAGGACCTGATTGTAGTCCAGACCATACCGGGAGCACTCACGTTCCAGAGCTTCTCGGCGGGTTGAGTGCTCTCCCAATGACGATTTGGCGGTGCTGATGCAGAGCGCGCCTACGATCATCACCAATGATCCGCTTAGCACCATTGCTTTGTGCAGGACGTCGGCCGAAGCGAGCTCTCCGAAGACAAGGGCACCCCATGCAAGTCCCCAGAGCTGATTTGTGTTGCTGAGCGGAATACCGCGACCGATGCCAAGATACTTGGCTGCAAATTGCTGGAACAGATCGCCAATGACCCATACAAAACCGCCGGCGAAAAGCCAAAAAACAAAAGGGGCTCCCTGCGTGAGGCGCAGACTAGTCGCGTGGAAGCCGCCGTCGAATCTCCAGGTTAGGAGCAACATGGTCACCATCTCTCCCACGGTGAAGACCGTAACAAAAGAGAGCGGGTTCATGCCGCTCAAGTATGCTTTACGATACGGCACATACATCGTTCCCCACAAAAGACTCGCTCCCAGAGCGGCCAATATCCCGGCAGGTGCATTGTGAGATGTGGAGGCGGAGTTGCCGTGAAGCGTGCTGAACCCAAGCAAGATCGCAGCAAGGACGATACACACTGCTCCTCCGATAACTTTCGCAATCGTTCCAGGATCGGCGCCGTCTAGTTCGCGGAATAGAACGCGGCCCCACAACAGGCCGATTAGCGCGTTGGTATTCCACATCGGGAATGCGATCGCAAGTCCTACGTCCCGGATAGCAAAGATCGTCAGGGTGTTGGCAACGGCCCACAGCGCTCCGGCCAGCAGGGCCCAAACAAGCAGGTGCTTCTTCTGCGACAAATCGGAAAATACGTAAGCGGTACCTTTCAGCAAGGTTGGGAGAGTCCAGCGTGCTGTGAAGACGCCCGCGACCATGCAGAGTGAGACTGTAATGGGCGTGAATCCTGAGTTGACAAGTTTCGTCGGAGCCTCGGCCGCCCCCAGCCACACTCCTGCTGTGAGACCGCAGAGGACCCCCAGGCCGTGCAGCGATCGAGTGTGCATTGGCGTCAGCATCTCGATTTGAGGTTAGGTTGCGATAAGAGTGTTCAGCAGACCTAATGGATCTCCATCAGCACGATAACGCCAAAGACTAAGGTTGCCACCGGTATCCAAAAGTGGCTGTCTGTGAGAATTGCTTTCGCAATGTCTGAGGCCCGCATGTAGTATCCCAAATGAGCGTTGGAGAACGGTACCGGTACTGTTACCCCATGTGAAGCTAGGCCAGCAGCATGTGGATGTCAAGATAGACCCGTGATCACCCGCCGCAGCGGCGGTATGAGGACAGCGCCAAGCTTCTGAAGCGAGTGATTCTTTGCGAAAAGTCGTAGCCGCCAGAACTTTTCGACTGCATTTTCACTGTCCCGAGTGGTGGTCCCGAAAGTGACAAATGAGGTGACTTCTGGTGAGTTTTGATGCGTGAGTACGACTGTAAGGCCTTGGGATTGCAGAGCAGCGCAACAGAGCAGCCAATTGCTAAACCGTTGTACGGACTAACACCTGTACCGAGGCTTCGAATCCCACTCTCTCCGCCAGTTCACTCACAGGTAGGCATTTAGCTACTTTTACTGACCGAGCGATCAGTCTATTTCTCCTGAACTTTCACTCTTTCGTTTTATAGATTCTTAAGATTCTTACGCTTCTTGTTTGCCAGTCTACTTGCTCCACCCAACCCACTGCACAGGGCCGCAGCGACTTCAAAACTTCGGGAAAAGTAGTTACAAAGTAGTCATAAGCACTGGAGACGGACTGATACTGAGGGAACGGCGGCGCTACTTCCGGGTGTCCCATCTCTATCCCCATCACCATCCTGAGACAAAGCATGCCGGAAGTTCGCTGCTACAGCGTAAACGTCAGCGAAGGGCGAAGGGGCATGGCCGTGAGTACATTCGTTCGCTCAGCTCCGAAGAAGAAGTGCAGGTTCAGTTCACCCTACCGGACCACAAAGGACCATTCTTGGCAGAATCGAGAATTTGCTGGTTGAAATCGGGCCGTCTCGGTGTTCGCTTCGCATTTATTTCGGACGTGCACCAGTCCGAACTACAGGACTGGCTGTCACGAAAACCGGAAGAGATGCTCCCGGAGTTCGTGGCCGGACAATTCCAAAAGCTGGAAGCTTCCTTAGATAACGACCTTGAGCGACAAGCTCGGTAATAACCGAGGGCGATGCTGCGCCATTCCGAGATGCTGCGCACTGTGACTTGGGCCACCTCCACCAGCAGGGTCTAACGCCTCTTCCAGCCCAGCACGTTCCCCTACGGGGCCGCCTCTCTGTCCAACCCATAACGTTGGGAAACGGGGCCTTCGTCTTAGGTCAGTGTGGACCGAATTGGGAAAGTTTGACCTAATTTCTCGCGGCTGGCTTCCATTTCTCTAGTGCTCAGTGTTGCTCAGACTCAGAATGGAGGAAGGCAAAGCACATCCCTACTTGCTCAGCCGCTGGCTTGGTTTGAATAGTGGGTAGCGGGATCTATGTATCGAAGATGGACTAGGAACGGTTGAGGGCAGATAACGCCCAGAATCTAGAAGAAATGAAACGGTTCCACCGCAGGTTAACGAACGCTGTCGCGTTTTGTGCATGCTTTGCTGCTCCTGCGTGGGGGCAAAATTCTGCCGAAGTACGAGGCAAAGTCTCGGACGCCTCCCACAAGCCAGTGGTTAGTGCATTTTTGATTATCACTGCCCAGGATACGTCCTTCATGCGCGCCGAAACCACCGACGACGCGGGCGAGTTTGAGTTTGCTTCCTTGCCGATCGGTACCTATCACCTGCAGGTAGAGGCTGACGATTTTCTGCCCTTTGAAGCGAGCGGTGTTCGTGCCAGCATTGGGGAAGTAGTAAATCTTGATGTGGTTCTTTCACGAAAGCAAGGTTCGGCGGGCTCGCTTGACACCCGGAATGCCACAGTGATCGAATCTGGGAACGCTGAACTGGGTGTGGTAATCGGCGATCTCTATATTGCGCAGCTTCCCCTCAAATCTCGCGATACCTTTGACCTGCTTCAGTTGCAGCCAGGGGTACAAGGCACACTGGGCGCGGATCTCTTTTTCGGCAATGACAATCCGGGTGTCGTTTCCGTCAACGGAGGGCGTTCTCGCTCGAACAATTCCAATGTGAATGGTGGAAACGCTGGCGACCAGATGTTGAATTCTCCTTCCATCCAGCCATCGCCGGATTCCATCAGCGAGTTTCGTGTCATCTCCCACAACTACGATGCAGCCTGGGGCCGCAACTCCGGCTCGGTGCTGGACGTGATAACTAAGTCCGGAGCCGCTACCTTTCACGGCAGCGCATATGAGTTTCTGCGGAACAACATACTGAACTCGAGAGGCTACTTCGACCCGGCAACGCCGGATTTCAAACAGAACGAGTTCGGCAGCACCCTCGGCGGCCCGTTACGGCGCGGTAAGACTTTCTTTTTTTCTTCTTATGAAGGCCGACGAGTGCGTCAGGGTATCACTTCCGATTCCGTGATCGTGCCGACGTTGCAGCAGCGCACAGGGGATTTTTCTGCCGGGCCGGCATTTTCCGGCATGCTCAACAGTGCCACTGTCGCTGAAGCCCTAACCACCCGGAGCGGATGCGCAGCGGCTGTTCAGGCACGTGGGGGCGCCCCGATTGTCGCCGGTTCGCCCTATACGGCTATTTTCCCTGGCAACAGAATTCCGTCGGAGTGCTTTGATCCAACAGCTGTCGATCTGCTGAACCAGTTTGTTCCCCGGGCAAATGTGGGAAGCGATACATTCCGCTCTGCACCCATTGCGAAAGTCCGCCAGGACCAGGTGACATTCCGCCTTGATCATAACCTGACGAGTCAGCAGCAACTCAGTCTCTACTATTACGGCACGGACGCCTTTGACGACGAGCCCTTCTCTCGTTTCACGGCGAGCGGAGCAAACCTGCCGGGATTTGGCAATGTAACTCGGGATCGGTTTCAGCAACTCAACCTGTCTCATGTCTGGACGATCACGGCAAGTACCATTAACGAGGCCCGGTTTGTCTATTACCGGGAGGGACAGGGCAAGCTACTGTCTCCGGCACGGACCAATCTGGTGCAAGATTCGTGTGTCGTTGTCCCAGCAACCGAGTGCTTTTCCGATCCGGCAAACCCAAGCCTTGGGATTACGCCTGGGTACGGAGCTAATTACGAGGGCGTTCCCTTTGTGTCTCTTGCGGGTGGCTTTGCTTTTGGCAACAACCAAGGGGGAAACTTTTCCCAAACAGGAAACATTTACCAAGGATTGGACACGTATACCCGAATGGTGGGCAAGCATACCTTGAAGTTCGGAGCCGACATCCGCAACCAGCGCTTGGATCAATTGTACGTTTATGACGTAAGTGGCGGGTTCATATTCACTGGGGGTGGTCCCAACGACGTCGGTTTCAGCAGCCTGATACCCAACTATCTCCTTGGTCTCCCAGAGACTTACACGCAAGGCGCAGCCAACTCGGTGGACGTCCGAGCTACGCAGTTTGATCTTTTCGCCCAAGACGCCTGGAAACTGAGACCCAACATTGCACTCAGTTATGGACTCCGCTGGGAATGGAACACGCCTCAGGCCGATGCCGGACACCGTATTCAGGCCTTCCGTCCTGGACAAGCCACGAGAATTTACCCTTGCGTCTTGAGTTCGTCGGATCCAGTGCTCGGTTCTCTCGGTAGCAGCGACTGCTCCCCGCAAGGACCCGGCCGCTCCGTATTCCCGCTAGGCATGGTTTTTCCGGGAGATGCGGGAGTGCCTGCGGGACTTACGAACAACTACCTGCGGGCTTTCGCTCCGCGGTTGGGCTTGGCTTGGTCGCCTGACTGGCCAACAGGCTGGTTAGCCAAGCTTTCGGGTGGGCAGGGCAAGTCCAGCGTGCGTCTGGGATGGGGAATGTTCTACGACAGCAACGAGGAACTGCTGCTCGGAGAAAATTTTACTGCTCAGCCACCGTTCGGTGGCAGCACTTCTATAAGCAACGTTTTTCTGAATACACCGTTTCTAGGACAGGACGGTTCCATAACGCCCAATCCATTCCACGGATTCCTAGATCCAAAACCAGGCTCACCGGTTGATTTCGCTGCTTTTCGTCCCATCACTCTATACGGAAATTTCCCGGACACCTTGCGCAATCAGTATTCTGTCCATTATCACGTAACCGTACAACGCGAGCTGGCGCGAGGCACGCTCTGGCAGTTTGGATATGTCGGTTCTCAGGGACACCGACTCCTGGCCAGCTTAGACCAGAATTTCGGGACTCCACAAACGTGTCTCGATCTGAATCAAATCCCAGGATTGTCTTGCGGTCCATTTGGAGCTGACAATGCCTACTTCATTCCCGCCGGTGCCATTCCTCCGGGCGTCACCCTGCACTTGCCCTACGGTTCTGTGCCGACCGTAACGGGTCCCAATGCTAATCCGGTCACGCTCGTTGGACTTCGCAAATACTCTTCCCCGCTCTGCGAACCCACCACGGGTGCCGGTTGTCCGCCGGACGGGATACCGGTGTTCGGAAGCATCTTCGGGGAGATGCCAGTTGCCAACTCGTCCTACAACTCTTTCCAGACTCTCGTGAATCAGCATTTGTCGCACGGACTTCAGTTTCTGGTTTCCTACACCTGGAGCAAATCGATCGACAATGCTTCCAGTTTCGAAAACTCCGTGAATCCGATCGACCCGCAAAGCTCGCGGTCTCTTTCCCTGTTCGACGCGCGTCACCGGCTAGTGGTCAGTGGGTACTGGCGGGTTCCCGAATGGCGAATTTCGAATTGGACCCGACACTTAGCCAATGGATGGGCCCTCAGCAACATTTTCACGCTTCAATCGGGCTTTCCGATTCGCTTAACGTCAAGCGATGATCGGGAGCTAATGAGCAGCCTTGATTTCGAAACACCGGGCGAGCCAAACCAGATCGCGCCCTTGCGGCGCCTCGATCCAGAAGGGTCCGGTGGCTACTACTTCGACCCCTCGTCCTTCGTCGATGCCGCCCTAGGCCATATCGGCAATGCGCCGCGCACCATATGCTGCGGCCCAGGCACGACTAATCTGGACTTGGCTGTTCACAAACTCGTGGCGGTGCGAGAGAGCATGAAACTTGAGTTTCGTGCCGAAACTTTCAACGTATTCAACCACACACAATTCTTTAATCCCGATGGAAACATTAGCGATGGAAGCTCCTTTGGACAGGTAAGCCGTGCGCAAGATCCGAGATTGATTCAGCTAGCTGTGAAGCTCACTTTTTAGCACCACCTCAGATCGAGAAACCGGGACAGCAATGACGAAACTGAAGCACATCTTACTTTGCATAATACTTCTAGCCAGCAGCGCGAGCGCCAGCGATCTGGAGCGCAAGGTTGTTCACCGCGAAGAACCGGAATATCCATCTATTGCAACGAAGATGAACCTTCACGGCACTGTCAGGCTCAAGATATGGATTAGTCCCGACGGCGCGGTGCGCCGATTGGAATACATTGGCGGTCACCCTCTATTGGCAGAGTCTGCGCTAAAAGCGGTAAAAATATGGAAATACCAAGCTGCCGCCCAAGAATCAACAACCATAGTTGAGCTGAGGTTCTGAGCATCGTAGGTCTATGGACGTGGTTGATCTCTTGGCATCTGCCGGGGTCCGTCCCGTTTGGACAATCCGGCACGAGCAGGCAGTCAATGACGAACTTGTTTGGGATTGTGAAGCAGTTGGAGAAGGAACAGGACCGAGTAAGAATAGTTGTCACCATCGAATGTTGCGCTCAGGGCGTTCGTGGGCGCGTACTGCGGCTCCTCGGATGGCACGCGCACGATGTCGGCAAGCGATCCGCAAGAAGATTAGCCTCGCGCAGAAAACACGCTGGGCAAAGCGGACGCCTCGAAGGGCACAACGTCTAAGGACATAGAACCCAAGCGGGCTGTGTCACCATCGGCTCGTCGGGGAATGGCAGCGGCTCAGCGTGCAAGGTGAGCGAAGGTTAGAAAGCAGATAGACCTTTTTGCTGAAGATAATGCGCTTGGGAATGCTCATCTCGATGCGGCCAACGGCCCGGCCGGGCTGCGCATGTATCGCGCAGGGATTCTGGCCGGTAAGAGCGCGTGCTCCGCATCGCTTACCATCTCATTCCGTGGTTCTTGGGCAAACGGGCCATACGCAGTCACCCGATTTGAGCGGTATGCAGCCTGAAAAGCCCTTATTGCACTGCAGTTCGATCGGCGCCTTGTCTGTAACGCCAGTGATAATGACGACTCCGTCGTTTCTCCGCACTGCTCCTCACGGTGAAGGCCTCGCGTCTGTCTTCGGTCTGCGCACCGGCTGTAGCAAGCAAGAGCGTGATCAAGAGGGCTGGGAAACCGCCACAACAAGCGTGATAGTTCTCACGGCAATGCTCCTCTTCTGGCGCGCCCTGATCCCGACGGTCATCTAGTGAGGTGAACAACACGGTGCCTGTCAGTGACCAGCTCCGGATGCACATGCCGAAACGTTTCTGCGACATGACAGTTCCAGCAGACTGGCTGGAACGTGGAAAAGACGTCGGGAAGCTGCTCGGGCCGGAACTCATTCCACTCCGCCGTGGTGCCATCCGGAGCCAGCAGCGCTGGGGCATGATCCAGATGCTGTCGCCGGCCAAAGTGTTTGCGGCAATAAACGCAGGTTTGTCCTTCGTACCAGTTGGACACAATGTTCCATAGCAGGCAGTTGTCAGGATCGGCCTCCACTTGCTGCAAACATTCCTGACCGCAGTCCTTATGCTCGGGCCAGCGGGAGCAATTGTCCAAACGCAGCTTTGGCTCGCCGAAGACTGCGGTTAGGGCTGCCTTTCCCGCAGCCACATCGACAGCTGCTGTCTTGTGGGTCTCTGGACAAGTGATGAGCCGTTTGCCACGGAAAGTGACATAGGTACTCAAAACTGGAATGGAACGAACGAGCATAACTCCGACAGCAACCGCAGCGAGAGCGATCAAAAGAAGGGTCAACGCTGTCATACGTAACCTCCTGGAGGCCTTCCGACCTGCCTTGCGTTAGAGGTTGCTTCCACCTCCACGCATGGATATTGTGTGCTTTGCTACGAGGGAACGGCGGTACCTGGGGTCACCCCCACCGGTGATCCGAATCACCCGGTTTTCGCGCCATTCTTGAACTGGCCAGCAGCTACCGCTTGGGTTGTCGTTCCCAAAAGACGACGTATCATCGGTCGACTTGCCCAGGGTGTAGGCTGCCTAGAAGGTCAATCCACGAAGCTAGGCGAAAGCGCTGAAGGATGACGGCATCGAATATTTCTGGTTGTATGACTTGCGGCACACGCTGGCGTCAAGATTGACTCACGAAGGGGTATCGCCGGTCTTCGTGGAACAGATCATCGGGCACTCCAGCACGTGCATCCTGAGCACCTATGCTCGTGTCATCGACGAATACCGACGGGACGCAATTCCCAAATTGGAAAACCTACGAGACAATCACGTATGCCAAGATCAACCATTACAATTTAAAATCGAGACGACTCGGGTCAAAAAACTGCAAGAGGAGGATATGAAATGGCAAGCATGGAAGTCAACGTACTTCGCGGTCTGATGTTGGCGGTCTTGGCAGCGGGTCTGGCTTTTTGCAGCACTCCGGCAGCTGCCGACGCAGCGGCAACCTATAAGGCAAAGTGCGCCATGTGCCATGGCGCCGACGGCAAGGGCGACACGCCTGTAGGCAAGAAGATGGGCGCGCATGACTTTTCTTCCCCCGATGTGCAAAAAGAAACTGACGCTGAGCTCACCACCATTATCTCCGCCGGTAAGAACAAGATGCCTGGGTATGGGAAGAGCTTGAAAGAGGCGGAAATCACGGACCTCGTTACGTACATTCGCCAACTTGGCAAATGAAGGTAAGCCGGCTGCCATGAAGCACACAGCGGTCGTGGGCACGGTCCTATCGGTCCTGCTGATGGGGACAGGTTCCTTCGCTGCGCAGAATCCTGCCAACGAAGACTGCCTGGCCTGCCACGGCGATTCCAGCCTTACCAAGGACGTTAATGGAAAACCGGTCAGCTTGTATGTCGATCCTGATAAGTTCAAGAGTTCGATGCACGGCGGGATGTTTTCCTGCGTGGATTGCCACACCGACGTAAAGACCGCGCCTCACGCCAACACGCCGGCTAAAATCTCCTGCGCAACTTGTCACAGTGACGAACAGGCAGCCTACGAGCGCAGCTATCACGCGAAGACCAAGCAGAGTGGCGGCCCGCTCGCCGCCTGCCTGGACTGCCACGGCGGCCCGCACCAAATGCTACCCTCAAGCGACCCAAAATCGCGGACTAATCATGCCAACATTCCAGCCACTTGCGGTAACTGTCACAACCAGAAACTGGTGATGGAGGCCGGAGGCGGCAACACCCAAGCGTTTACGGCTTACCAGGCCAGCGTGCATGGGCGTGCGGTCGCCAATGGCGTCGAGAGAGCCGCGGTATGCACCGACTGCCACGGCGCGCATGACATCCTGTCCGCCGGAGACTCCAAGTCTTCAATTTTTAAGTTCAACGTGCCCGCCACTTGCGGCAAGTGCCACGGCCCGGTGGAACAGGAGTTCGACCAGAGCATTCACGGACAGGCCATTGCCCGTGGTGAGTGGCAGGCGCCGGTGTGCACCGATTGCCATGGCATCCACTCCATCAAGTCGCATACGGATTCCACATCTTCTGTCTCCGCGCAAAACCTGGCACAAAACGCTTGCGCCCGCTGCCACGAGGGCGTCCGGCTGTCGGAGGAATTCGGCTTTAGCGGCAACCGAGTATCCACGTATCTGGCTAGCTACCACGGCCTAGCGGCGCAGCGTGGATCCATCATCGTGGCCAACTGCGCCAGCTGCCATGGGGTGCACAATATCCTGCCCTCGAGCGACCCGCGGTCCAGCGTTCATCCTGCCAATCTGGTGAAGACCTGCGGGCAATGTCACCGCGGCGCGACCGCGAAGTTTGTCGCCGCCAAAGTGCACGTCAATGCACCGTTAGGTGCCGATACGGGCAGCGTAGTCGTGCGCTGGGTGCGGCGGTTCTACGTGATCCTCATCCTTGCGGTGATGGCCGCGATGCTGGCTCACAACTTCGTCCTGTGGAGATTCAAAGCGATTCTTCTCCGCAAACTCAAGGGCTCACGAACCATAACCCGTATGGACCGCAGCCAGCGCATTCAGCATGCTGTCTTGTTTGCCAGTTTCACGGTGCTGGTGATAACCGGGTTCGCGCTCAAATTTCCAGATTCGTGGTTCAAATATCTGGCGCTGGGGATGAACGAACGCTTGCGCAGCGCCGTTCATCGAATCGCCGGGGTGGTGCTAATTGCGTCCGGACTCTACCATCTCGGCTACGCCGCGTTAGACGACCAAGGGCGGCGTATGCTGCGGGACTTTTGGCCCGGCATCGACGATGCACGCGATCTCTGGAAGAATCTGGCTTACCATCTTGGCCTCTCCGCTGAGAAACCGGCGTTCGGGCGCTTCACTTATGCGGAAAAGGCTGAGTACTGGGCTCTGATCTGGGGCACTGTCGTGATGGCCGGGACCGGTATCATGCTATGGGCCGAGGTTGCGGTAGGAAACCACTTCCCGCGCTGGTGGCTCGATGTGGCCACGGCAGTACACTTTTACGAGGCGGTGCTGGCTACGCTGGCCATCTTAGTCTGGCACTTCTACCAGGTTTTCCTCGATCCGGATGCTTATCCCATGAACTGGGCTTGGTGGGACGGGCAGGTTCCGGTGGAACACTATCGTGCCGAACATCCGCTGGATCAAGACGCCTTGCATGAAGCTATTCCCACGGCGACGGCCAGTGAAGCGAAGGACATCGACGCAGCGCCAAACGTAAAGACTGCGAACGAAAAAAGTGTAGAGTCGGCCGACAAGAACAAGAAAAGAGAAGGAACCTGATCCTGCTACCCCCACATCACCGTGGTCGCGAGGAAGCGTTCGATCTGCGCCCAGTCAACGGTGTGCGGCTTTAAGCTTCCTCACCTGGACCTATCAGCGAAACACGTTTATTGTGCCAGATGTTTTCCGGAAACGGGTCCTTCCGAAGCGCGCGCTGCAGATTTTATGGTATGCGGTGGCTGACAGGTCGGCGAGGCTCCACTTCTCAACCGTTCCTAAAACGCTTCATTTCAGAACACAGGAAGCCGAATAATCGAGGCTTACCCGACAACAACTTAGGATGACTGTGTTGGCCGGATCTTTTGGAGCCGACGTTGTTTCCAGATTAGGCCTATAATTTCTGCCTTGATGAATGTTGAAGGGGCAGCGGTAAGGATGTTGAGGTGAAATAACAATGTTCTCGCGATTCGCCAATCCGGAGTGCCACAGGCCTTTTAACTACCGCCAGGGACGATTCCTTCGCTTCTCCAACGATCGGTCAGGAAACAGCCTCCTTGAAAACCCTTACATTAGGCACTTTTGGCTTCTGCGATGATTGCAATTCTGCTTACGTGCTTGAGTACCCGGTCGGTTTCGGGGCTGTCGTGAGATCTTGCTCCTCAAGAAGCTGGTTTCAGAAAAAGATGCCACGTTCGGTGTGCTGTTGTCCGGAGGCGACGCAGAATCCCGGCGGCGGGCAAAACCCTAGAGGTCAGCCCGACCAAAGATTCTCCGAAGACCAACTCGGCGGTGGTCGCCACCACCTGGCCACCGCGTAATGGGAATTTTTCGTAATGTGCAAAGCAGTTCAGACTGGCTGGTTGTCAATAGCGGCCTTGTTAGGAGAGAAGGCGTCATGCGTATCATTGCAATATCCAAACAAGAATGCAGTGAGCTGTTGAAACGGGTACCTATCGGAAGGCTGGCATGTTCGTTGGACAACCAACCGTATGTGGTCCCGGTTGCCTTTTCGTACGAGCCCGATTGCATCTACGTCTTTTCGACTGTTGGGAAAAAGATTGAGTGGATGCGGAAGAATCCCAAGGTTTGTCTGCAAGCGGACGAAATAGGAAATCAGTCGAACTGGATGAGCGTGATCGTGACTGGAACGTACTCGGAACTACGTGAGCCAGAATTCACTGCTCAGCGGGAGCATGCGCTCGAACAACTCGCGCAGTATTCTCGATATTGGCAAAACCCTCTGGCGGAAAGGCGCGAACAAACCAGCGATCTGTCAATTGAGCCTGTATTCTTTCGCATTGACATCGGCTCAATGAGCGGCCTCCGTGGTATGCCTGAAGCCGAATAGAGAAGTTTGTAAGAGCAGAAAAAGAGCAGGTGTACGCGGTGAACCCGCATACGCTGGTCGTGCTGATCGCCAGCTTCCCATTTGCCATTCAATGGACGCAGGACAACATTCCCGCGATTCTGCACATGGCATCAAGCGGATATCCAACCGAGTTTGCGAAGATCGGACCCGCAACCGGATTACCACACTTCTTGCGACGTGCATCCATCCTTTAGGCAAGCTGCGGAAACACGGAACGGGCGCTCTCGATTTCGCAGTTTTAGGATCACCGATCGTGCTACGCCAGACAGGTCGTGCCGAACGCACCTCAGCTCCCACGGTGCTCTCTGTGCGACAAACCAGTGTTGCTCGAAACCAGCAAGACTGATGAGTACGGAAAGGCCGTGCATGAGGAATGCTACGCACTCAAGATGAGCTTGAGGCAAGCCACTACCACACCAGAGGGATAGACCTAAGATGTGGCATTTGATTTCCCGCACGTGAAAATGGTCCCCTACTCCTCTACCCGACAGCCCCGACCCCTGCGATAATGTGAAAATGGCGCGTGTTTTCTTGGAAGAACGCTGGCTTCCGAAGTCTGTACTCTGTCTGCGCGATTACAATCGCCACAAATTTCTGCTCGACCTGATCGCTGGAATCACCGTCGGCCTTGTCGCTCTCCCGCTGGCCATGGCCTTTGCCATTGCCTCAGGACTCACGCCGCAAGCCGGCATCTACTGCGCGATTGTCACCGGCTTCCTGATCTCCGCCCTCGGCGGATCCAAGACTCAGATCGGCGGACCCACCGGTGCCTTCGTCGTCGTCGTCGCCGGCATTGTCGCCGCTCACGGCGTCGACGGTCTCTTCGTGTGCACCGTGATGGCTGGCGTCCTCCTCGTCATCATGGGCGTGACCGGACTAGGCACCGGCGTGAAATTCATCCCGCGCCCCGTGGTCATTGGATTCACCAACGGCATCGCCGTCCTCATCGCCAGCACACAGATTAAAGACTTCTTCGGTTTGCATCTCGACAAAGTCCCCGGCGTGTTCTCGCTGCGTATGGAAGCACTTGCTCGCAATTTTCACACCATCTCTTACGAGGCTACCGCGCTCGCCGTGTTCACGCTCCTGACGCTGATTGTCTGCCGCAGCGTTTCTGCTCGTATACCAGGGCCAATTGTCGCTCTGCTTCTGGGAACGCTGGCCGTGTACTTCTTCAAGCTGCCGGTGGAAACGATTGGAACCCGTTTTGGCGGAATACCCAGCGGCCTGCCGCACCTGGTGATCCCCAAGTTCCGAATCGACTTGATCCACGGGCTGCTCGGCCCGGCCTTCACCGTAGCCATGCTGGGCGCGATCGAATCGCTCATGTCCGCGGTCGTGTCTGACCGCATGAGCAACGACCGCCACAATCCGAATGTCGAGTTAATCGGACAGGGTGTGGCCAACATCTTCTCCCCTATGTTCGGCGGATTGCCCGCCACCGGAGCCATCGCCCGCACCGCCACCAACATTCGCTCCGGCGCGCAGTCTCCGGTCGCCGGCATGATCCACGCCCTTACACTGCTGTGCATTCTTCTTTTCGCCGCACCGCTGGTCAGCTACGTTCCGATGTGCGCGCTGGCCGGAATCCTGATGATCGTGGCCTACAACATGGGCGAGTGGCGCGAAATTCCGCAACTGCTCAAGCTCACCAAAACCGACATCAGCATCTGGCTGGTCACCTTCGCCTTGACCGTCTTCGCCGATCTCACTGTGGCCGTCGAGGCCGGCATGATCCTGGCCGCGCTGCTCTTCATCAGCCGCGTGGCAGCAACCACCACTGTCTCGCAGGTCACCGACGACTACGTCGAAGATGGCCGCATGCACATCCTGCAGGACAAAGATATTCCCTACTACGCCACCATCTTCCGCATCCACGGCCCGTTCCTGTTCGGCGCGACGGACAAAATCTCCGTCGTCACCGAGAACCTGCACAAGCTGCCGCCGGTCGTGATCCTGCGCCTTGCGCAACATGACAGCCCTCGACGCTACCGGCCTCTTCGCCCTGGAAGAAGTCGCCAAACAACTGCACGCCAGCAAACGGACGCTGATTCTCTGCGGCGCCCGCGAACAGCCCTCTCAGTTGATCCACCAGGCCGAGTTCGACGAGGTAGTCGGAGCAAGAAAACATCTGCGATAACGTGCAGGAAGCCCTGCGCCGGGCTGAGGAAGTGTACGAGAGGCTGGAGGCGAAGTTCGTCGTCGCCAAGAAGTAGACTGCCCCAGTAAATCCGCGACCCTTTAGAGGGCTGAGTGGAACTGTCGTCGCTGGCGGAATGGCGCGCGACCTCTATCGGCGCTCAGGGTGATGCTGTCGTCTTTCCTGCCTTGCGAGTTCTGGTCCGCTTTCGTGCTTTCCGCAATTCTCCTGTCACTCTTCCTAGGGAATAAAATCCAACTGCACCACTCCCCGCAAGCCGAAACTCTGCTTCGGTTGGCGGGTTTCTTGTAACATCATCTCGCTTGAAGATGCACTCTCGCCAAGGGACGACGGATTCAGAAAGGGCGTGTCCAGAGATGATCAGTGACCGCTGAAGCGATGATCGGTCATTACGATTACCCCCTTGTTGCGCTCTCGGTCTTGATTGCGGTGTTTGCTTCCTACACCGCTCTTGACCTCGCTGGGCGCACAACAGCCGCAAGTGGCCGGGTTCGTCTTATCTGGCTGGCGGGCGGGGCGACTGCCATGGGCGTGGGCATTTGGTCCATGCACTACATCGGAATGCTGGCTTTCAGCTTACCCGTGCTGGTGCTCTACGACTGGCCGATGGTCTTGCTGTCGCTCATTGCGGCCGTTTTCGCTGCTGCCGTGGCTCTATTCGTGGTCAGCCGGAAGAAAATGGGCTGGCCTCGCGCGCTGGCTGGCAGCGCAATTATGGGCAGTGGCATCGCCACGATGCACTACACCGTATGGCGGCGATGCGGCTGCCCGCAATGTGCTCCTACGACCTACGACTTCTTATCTTGTCAGTTGTGCTCGCCATCGTAATTTCGTTGGTCGCGCTGTGGCTCACGTTTCGTTTTCGGGAAGATGCGAAAGCCTTCGCTTGGTGGAAGACTGCCAGCGTCATAGTGATGGGGGCGGCCATCCCTGTGATGCATTACACGGGAATGGCTGCAGCTCGGTTTACGCCCTCTACAGTAGTGCCGGACACCACCCATGCCGTAAGCACCTCGACACTGGGCATCGCAGGCGTCACCGCCGTTACTTTGCTGGTTCTCGGCGTTGCTGTGGTGACGTCGGCTGTGGATCGGCGTTTCTCCGCTCAGAGGTTGCAGCTAGACGCAA
Organism: uncultured Acidobacteriaceae bacterium; assembly: GCA_963770245.1. Classification (GTDB taxonomy): domain Bacteria; phylum Acidobacteriota; class Terriglobia; order Terriglobales; family Acidobacteriaceae; genus PALSA-270. The sequence goes on from CAVYOX010000008.1 coordinate 189,972, forward strand.
GCGAACGCCGTTACCGAGGGTTCTTAGAGGCAGCGCCCGACGCCATGGTGGTCGTGAATCGAGAGGGCAAGATTGTCCTGATCAATGCCCAGGCCGAAAAGTTGTTCGGTTACCGGCGGGAAGAATTGCTGGAGCTGGAAGTTGAGATGCTGGTGCCGGAGCGTTTTCGCGGCCTGCATCCCGAACACCGAACCGGCTTCTTCAACGAACCGCGAGTGCGGCCGATGGGCGCAGGTATGGAATTGTATGGTTTGCACAAAGATGGCCACGAGTTTCCGGTGGCGATCAGCCTCAGCCCTCTGGAGACGGAGGAGGGTGTGCTGGTCACGAGCGCCATTCGCGACATGACCGAACGCAAGCGAGCAGAAGAAAGCCTACGTGATCTTTCCGGTCGGCTACTGAAGATGCAAGATGAGGAAAGAAGGCGCATTGCTCGCGAGCTCCACGACAGCGCCGGCCAGATCCTCGCTGCCTTGAGTATGAACCTAACTCGCTTGGCAAGCGAGGCCAATACAGTCGGTCCTGATTCGGTCAAGGTGGTCAAGGAGAGTCTCGGCCTTATAGACGAAGTGAATACGGAAGTGCGTACCATTTCTCATCTGCTCCATCCGCCACTGCTGGATGAAGTAGGACTCGCGTCGGCTCTGCGCATCTACCTGGACGGTTTTGCGGATCGCAGCAAGATCAGAGTGGATTTGGAAATTCCCGATGATTTCGGGCGACTCTCACAGGAAGTGGAAACGGCTATTTTCCGGATAGTGCAGGAGTCTGTCACCAACATTCACCGCCACTCCGGAAGCCCTGTGGCTAGAATTCATATTTACCGCTCTGGCAGCGATGTCCGCGGGGAAGTCGAAGACAAAGGCAAGGGCATACCGCTGGAGAAGCGATCTGCGATGGAGTCAACTGGCATGGTCGGAGTTGGGATCAGAGGGATGCGTGAAAGAATCCGGCAACTTGGCGGCACCTTGGAAATCAGCTCTGGCAGCAACGGCAGAGGCACGCTCATCGTAGCCCGGTTGCCGATTGGCACAACAGCATCGATCGACATCGCGTGAACGGGGTGGCGGGGTGGTGGCAGCGGAAGAGTTGGGAACTGGAGTGCCCAGCGTTTCTACCTGGCTGAGCGGGGTGAGCCCTTGGATTGCCTGCGGAGGTCGGGGTGACTAAGCCCGTGTCTTTGTTGTGCTTTGGCACGCGAAGGTGCGGAGGTTGTGACCCGGCTTCATCTCCGGAATACCGCGCCGCCTTTCATTACGAACTTCACTTGTTGTAAAACCCCGATGTCTTGTAGCGGGTTGCCGGGAACAGCGACGATGTCGGCCAAGTAGCCTGGCTTGAGTGCTCCGATCTGCCCTTGCCAACCAAGCAATTTTGCGCCGTTGAGCAGGTCGGCCTGCAGCGCAGCCAGCGGCGTCATGCCATATTTCACCATGAGCACGAACTCGCGGGCCTGTGTGCCGTGCGGAAACGGCCCAACATCCGATCCAACTGCGATAGGTACCCCGGCTGCAAGCTGCTTGCGAAACTCCTGGGCATGCAAGTCGAGCAACTGGCGCTCCCGCGCCGCTTGCGCTGGCGAAGCCGCGTGATCGGCAAAGTACTCGGAAATCGTAAATGTAGGCACTGCGAAGATTTGTTTTTCGCGCATCAACCGCATGGTCTCGTCGCTGAGTTGATAGGCATGATCGATGGAGACAACGCCGGCCCGTGCGGCATACAAAGCACCTGGCTCCCCGGTGGCATGCACAGCGACCGCCTTGCTGGTGCGTGCAGCCTCCTGCACCGCGGCGCTGAGTTCGGCCTCGGTATATTGGTAAGGCGTTAACAGGTAGCCATCCCGTAACGAGTCCGGTCCGGTTTCGTAAATCTTGATGAAATCGGTGCCTTGCTTGACCTGTTGGCGGATCACCGTCACTAGCTCCGCCGCATTGTTTGCATAGGTAGCATTCGGGAGCACGTGCTGCTCGGGATTGTAGTGAAGAGCATCTTCGTGCCCGCCAAGAATATCTATCGCATTACCACTGACGCGCAGGCGTGGTCCCGGAATCAGGCCTTGATCAATCGCACTGCGCACCGCAGTATCGGCCGAACCTGCTCCTTCGGTCCCCATATCACGCTCCGCGGTGAAGCCTGCCATGAGATCAGCTCGAGCCGCCAAGGTCGCCAAAATGGTTCGTTGTGGCACTGATTCTTGCACCGTCTGCAAATCCTCTTCACCAGGATGCAGGAACAGGTGGACGTGTGCATCAATCAGGCCCGGCAACAAAGTACTGTCGCCTAAATCAATCATTTCCGCCCCAGCTGGATGGGTCACTGCCGAGCCAACCTCGGCAATCCGCTCGTTTTGCACTAACACCTCGCCGGGGCTTAGTAACCGTCCAGTGTCGATTTCCAGCAACCGCGCCGCATGCAGCACCATGGGCTGCGTCGAGGTAACTCCGGACTGCGCCGAAGCAGCAGGGAGCAGTACGAAAAAGAGCGCAAGGAGCAATGCAGAGGAATGTCGATTTGTTGTCATAATCGGACGCGATGGTACCATTTTACTAAGTCAAGGGGACCCAACTTCTTAAGGCCGAAAGTCTGGCTTTTATTGTGCTCAACGTTCAGGACTCGACACCGGGCTCGGTGGCGAACCCGAAGACCCACTTTTCCCCGCTTGCGCACGCGGCTTCGAGTTTTCCAGCACCGTGTCGAGGGCGTGCCATTACACGTCAAGACACCTTCCTACTGCCGTTTTGCTAGACAACGCGCGCTGCATGTATAACGTCGGTGCGTTGTTCAGTTTCACATTATAGAATACGAATGTGATCTCACATTCGTCTATTGCGCCACGGCGGATACCTCAACAGAAGCGTGGTCACCGCCGGGTAAATGGATTTCTGCGTGCGGCAGCATCGGTGATCACCGAAGTTGGATACGAGAGAGCGACCATGAGCGAAATTGCCAGACGCTCGGGTTCATCAGTTGGGTCGCTCTATCAATTTTTTCCGCACAAGCTGGCCGTCGCAGAGGCGCTGCGCAACCACTACATCAGGAACATTGAACAATCCTGGATCTCTCTTGGCCGCCAGGCAGCAGAGATGAGCGCCGAGGATCTCACCAGCCGGTTGGTCGGACTCCAGATTGAGATCATGAAAAATTATCCTGCCTTGCTTGCACTCTTGGACGTTCCTCCAGCCTCACAGGCACGACGTGAGCTGATTCGCGCGCGAATTGCTGAGGTGCTGATTTCACACAAGACTCACATGTCCAAAGCCACCGCTCTGCGGATTGCTTCCGTCGTCCAGCAAGTCAGCCGAGGGCTGCTGATTCTATATGGGCGGACCGACGCTGACGAGAGAACCGCAATCATCGACGAATTCAAGTCAGTTTTGACTGGATATTTAGTACCTAAACTCAAGCCTTGAAGGCTTGCTTCGGAGGAAGCCACGCGAAGCATCGGGCGATGGGATTCAGCATCAGGGGAGGGGAAACGAAGTGAACAGCATAAACCGTAGAATTTGGAGGCCTGCCAGTCTTCTATTCGGTGTCCTTACCATTGTTTCTTCGATCGGATGCGACCAGAAGGTATTGTCAGCTCCGCCAGCTCGCCCTCCCGAGGTGGAAGTCGCCAGCGTGATTCAAAAAGATATCCCGATCTATGGCGAATGGGTGGGCACACTGGACGGATATGTGAATGCGCAAATACAGCCGCAGGTTACCGGGTATCTCATCAAGCAACCCTACCGCGAAGGTTCCTTTGTTCACAAAGGAGATGTGCTGTTTGAGATCGATCCCCGCCCGTTTCAGGCCGTGCTTGACCAAGCCAAGGCGCAGCTAGCGCAGGCGGAGGCACAGCTAGGCGCCGCGAAACTCAATGTGAAACGCGATATCCCCGAAGCGCAGGAACAGGCGATTCCTCAAAGCCAGTTGGACAATGACACCCAAGCAAGGCTTGCGGCACAAGCTTCTGTCGAGGCTGGTCAGGCAGCCGTCGAGCAGGCCCAACTGAATCTGGGCTATACGACAGTGCGTTCGCTGATCGACGGGATCGCGGGTATTGCTCAGGCGCAAGTCGGAAACCTCGTCACTCCAGCGACCGTGCTCACGGGCGTTTCCCAAATCAATCCCATCAAAGTCTATTTCCCAATCAGTGGAGTCGAGTATCTGCGGATTGCCGGTCGGGTTGGTCCTGGCACCGTGAACCTACTTTCCAGCACTCACCCGGTTCCTCTTGAGCTCGTCCTGCCGACCGGCCAGACGTACCTTCACAAGGGTGAGATTCTCTTTGCCAACCGACAGATGGACTCCCAAACCGGAACCATCCAGATCGTGGGCGCGTTCCCCAATCCAGGTGACATTCTCCGGCCCGGCCAAACTGTTCGTGTTCGCTCGGTCACCGAACTGAGAAACGGGGCGCTCCTCGTGCCGCAGCGCGCGGTGACGGAACTGCAGGGGAGCTTCCAGTTGGCAGTCCTTCAACCTGGCAACAAGATCGCCGTCCGCACGGTTCAGGTGGGAGAGCGAGTGGGGAGCATGTGGATCATTGATCAGGGCTTGAAGCTGGGCGAACAGGTCGTGGCGGAAGGAACTCAAGCAGTGCGGGACGGCATGGTCGTTACGCCGAAACCCTACCCCGCTCGTAGCGAGGCAAACTGATCCATGGCGAAGTTCTTCATCAATCGGCCCATTGTGGCGATCGTCATTGCCATTCTGACGGTGATCGTGGGCGGAATTGTTGTTTTCACGCTTCCCGTCGCACAATTTCCCAGCATTGTTCCTCCGGAAACCAAGATTCAGGCCACCTTTGTGGGTGCCGATGCGAACACCTTGGCGCAGTCCGTGGCCACGCCGATCGAAGAGCAGATGAGCGGCGTAGACAACATGAACTACATGTATTCGGTAAACGCGACCGCCAACGGCCAGATGACCATGGTGGTTGATTTCGCCGTCGGCACCGACCCGAATACCGACCTCATTCTCACGCAAATGCGCGAGACGCAGTCCGCTGCGCAGTTGCCGTCGCAGGTTGCAAACTATGGCGTCACCGTGCAGAAATCGACGTCGGCACCGCTGATGCTGGTGGCGTTGTATTCACCTCACGGGACCTACGACGCGCAATTTCTCGCCAATTACGCCTATATCAACCTAAACGATCCAATTACGCGCGTTAAGGGGGTTGCAAATGTACAGGTGTTCGGCGCAGGCCAATACGCGACCAGGATCTGGCTGAATCCGGACACCCTGGCTCGGCTGGGGATCACAGTCTCCGACGTGATTAATGCAGTCCAGTCGCAGAACACGGTCAACCCGGCCGGGCAGCTGGGCGGCCAACCAGCTCCGCCTGGCCAAGAATTCACTTATGCCGTGCAGGCTCAGGGACGCCTGGTGACACCTGAAGAGTTCGGCAACATCGTCGTCCGCGAAAATCCGGATGGCGGCGTGGTGCGAGTCAAAGATATAGGACGGGTCGAACTGGGCGCGCAGTATTACACCTTAATGGGCCGCCTGAACGGAAAGCCCAGCGCTGTGATTGCCATTTACCAACTGCCAGGCTCGAACGCCGTCGATACCGCGGCAGGAGTAAAGAAGCTGGTGGCCCAGCTTAGCAGTCGCTTTCCGAATGACATGTCTTTTGTCGTCTCCCTCGATCAGACGCGCGCGGTAACGGAAGGCATGAAGGAAATCCTGATCACGCTCCTGATCGCCCTGGGCTTGGTCATCCTGGTGGTTTACCTCTTCCTGCAGGGCTGGCGCGCTACGCTGATCCCCTTGCTGGCGGTTCCGGTTTCGCTGATTGGAACTTTTGCTTTTTTCCCTCTGTTTGGATTTTCCATCAACACGCTTTCGATGTTTGGCTTAGTCCTGGCCATTGGCTTGGTTGTGGATGACGCGATTGTCGTCGTTGAGGCCGTCGAGCGACATATCGAGGAAGGTCTCGCTCCGAAGGATGCGGCGCTTCGAGCCATGGAGCAAATCTCCGGCCCGGTGATCGGCATTGCTTTGGTCCTGTCATCGGTGTTCGTGCCCACCGTCTTCATTCCGGGCATCACCGGAAGGCTCTATCAGCAATTCGCCATGACCATCGCGATCTCCGTAGTAATTTCCGCCTTCAATGCACTCAGCCTCAGCCCAGCGCTCGCTGCGTTACTGCTGCGGCCAAAGCCCAAGCCGAACACAGCGAAGCGTCGCAACCCGCTCCAGAAATTCTTTGACGCATTTAACCGCTACTTTGACCGTTCCACCGATAGCTTCGTCCGCTGGTCGGCCGGCATGATTCGCAAGGGAGCCTGGGTGCTGGTGCTGCTTGCAGTGTGCGGTGTGGCCGCGGCTTTCTTTGGCAGAGGACTCCCGTCGAGCTTCCTTCCCGACGAGGATCAGGGATACGTCTTTGTGAACATGCAGCTCCCCAATGCGGCTTCGCTCGGACGTACGGACGGGGCGGCCCGAGAGGTGGAGAAGGTACTCGCCAATACGCCCGGTGTCGAGTACACCACCAGCGTCATCGGCTTTAGTTTGTTGAGCTATGTCCAGACCAGTTACAACGCCTTCTTCTTCGTAGTTTTGAAGCCTTGGAGCACACGCGAGCAGAGGGACGAGCAGTACCAGGCAATCAAGAACAGCTTAAATCAGAAGCTAAGCAGTCTTCCGCAGGGAACCGCTTTCAGCTTCTCTCCCCCGGCTATTCCCGGCGTCGGCACCTCGGGTGGCTTCACGCTTGTCCTTGAGGACCGGGGCGGGCACGACGTTCCCTATCTTGCCGCCAGTGTCAACAGGTTCGTGGCTGCGGCTCGCAAGCGCCCGGAAATTGGGGGTATCAGCTCTTCGTTCCTGCCAAGCGTGCCGCAACAGTTTATCGATGTCGACCGCGACAAGGCGCTCAAGCTCGGCGTGTCAATCGCGGACCTCTACCAGACGATCCAGGCGTTCATGGGCGGATACTTCGTAAACTACTTCAATCGGTTTGGGAGACAGTGGCAGGTGTATGTAGAGGGCGCCGGTCCCTACCGCACGACTGCTCAGGACCTCGGCCGTTACTATGTCCGAAACAATCACGGGCAAATGGTTCCCATATCGGACCTGGCCAAGTTCGAGCCACGTTCGGGCCCCGAGTTCATCATGCACTACAACGAATACCCTGCGGCGCAGATCAATGGTAGCGCCGCCCCGGGCTACAGCTCGGACCAGGCGACGGCGGCTTTGGAAGAAGTCTTCAAGCAGACTATGCCGCGCGACATGGGCTTGGATTACATGGGCATGTCCTTTCAAGAGCAAAAGGCGCGCGAAGGAATCCCGCCCTCGGTCATCTTCGGCTTCTCGTTATTGTTCGTCTTCCTGATCCTGGCGGCGCTCTATGAGAGCTGGTCCCTACCGTTTAGCGTGCTGCTGAGCACGCCGGTGGCGGTCTTCGGCGCCCTGGGAGCGCTCTGGTTGCGCCGTGTTCTGCTGTCTGCCTTTGTGCCTCGCTACATGGTGCAAATCGAAAACGATGTGTATACCCAGATCGGCTTGGTGATGCTAATCGGCTTGGCGGCCAAGAACTCCATTTTGATCGTCGCGTTTGCCAAGGAGGACTATGAGCGAGGCATGTCCCTAGTCGATGCCGCACTTAGCGCGGCCAGGGTTCGACTACGGCCACTTCTGATGACCTCGTTTGCCTTTCTCCTCGGCTGTGTACCGCTCTGGACAGCCTCCGGAGCAGGAGCGGTCGCGCGCCAGGTCATGGGGACGACGGTGATCGGAGGCATGGCAGCGGAGACCTTCATCGGCAGATTCTTTGTTCCGGCGATCTTCTGCTTAGTCGAAAAGCTATCGGGCGCGAAAAGAACATCTGCCCTCCCGCCACTGCCTCGAACGGAGCTACCGGTGGAGGGCGATTGACGAAGAGACTGCGGATCTGCTTCGCATTAGCCTGCTGGTTGTTGGCCGGATGTGCCGTTGGTCCAAACTATCACCGGCCGAAAGTCAATCCTCCCGATGTCTATCGCGCTCAATCAGCAACCTCATCGCCTCAGCCAGCCACGGTCTCGCTTGGCAACGAAAAATGGTGGGAGGTCTTTCGGGACCCCGTATTAGAACGGTTGATTCGCACCGCGGTACAGCAAAACTACGACGTGCGCGTTGCCGCAACCCGCGTTCTACAAGCGCAGGCCGAGCTTGCCATCACACGCGCAAACCAGTTTCCGATGGCGGCGGCTGGCGCTCAAGGGTATAGCGAGCGCAATCCGAAAATCGCCAGTGCGTTCCCATCCTATGAAGCGAATGTGGCAGAAGTTGATTTGTCCGTCATCTGGAATCTGGATTTCTGGGGTAAGTACCGGAGGCAGACCGAAGCCGCCCGCGACAATTTGCTTGCGAGCGAGTGGGGCCGCCAGGCTGTGATCACTTCCGTAGTTTCTACCTTGGCCGCAGATTACTTTCAACTGCGCGAGCTAGACCTGGCACTAGAGATCTCGAAGAGCACCCTGGTTTCCCGTCAGGACTCACTCCGCCTCACGCGCGTGCTGAATGTTAATGGATCCGCCTCCCTTCTAGACCTGCGCCAAGCCGAAGAACTCGTCTACACGGCAGCGCAGCGAATCCCTGACTTGGAACGTCAGATTCAACAGGAAGAAAATGCAATCAGCAACTTACTTGGGGAGAATCCTGGGCCGATAGCTCGCGGCCTTAAGCTCACGGACGAACCGCTCCCTTCCGCCGTACCGGTCGGGCTGCCCTCAGAGCTCCTCGATCGGCGTCCCGACATCCGCGAGGCAGAAGCCAATCTAATGTCCGCGAATGCCAATATTGGTGTCGCCAAAGCTGCCTACTTTCCTAGTATTTCCCTTACCGGGACGGCAGGATTCGAAAGCTACTCGCTTAGCAAGCTCTTCACCGGGTCCGCCGGTCTCTGGAACACGGTGGCATCGCTGACCCAGCCCGTTTTTCAGGCTGGAGCACTCCGTTCGGGTACGCGGCTTGTCCAGGCGCAGGGGGAACAACTCCTGCTCACTTATAAGCAAACGATCATTGGCGCGTTCCAGCAGGTTTCTGACGGGCTCATCGCATATCAAAAGAATCGCGAATTCCGCGAGCAGCAGGAGCTACTCACGTCCGCCACGGGAGATGCTGACCGGCTTTCGAAAATCCTGTATCAGAACGGGAGTGCGAGTTACCTGCAGGTGCTGACAAGCGAAACAAACTACTTCGCAGCCGAGCTTAACCTTGCCGAGGCTCAATTGAATGAGCGCCTAGCACTCGTTCAACTTTATGATGCCCTAGGCGGAGGTTGGCAGCAGTGAGTTACGAGCGCAACGCCAGACTCACCGGCCATCCGCTCATTCCCGTCCTTGGGTTTTAAGGGAAGTACGCCCGGCCTGAAGAATGCTCTTGGATTCTCCGCTGTGCCATTGAAACGGCCAGCTTCAGTGCGGCCTTCATGTTTCTGGCATCGGCACGATTTTTTCCTGCGATATCGAAGGCCGTGCCGTGATCGACAGACGTCCGGATAATCGGCAGGCCCAGAGAAACGTTCACCGTATTCTCGAAATCCATCAGCTTCATCGGAATGTGTCCCTGGTCGTGATACATGGCGACCACCAGGTCGAATTCTCCGCGAACTGCCTTGGTGAAGAGCGTGTCTGCCGGAACGGGGCCCTGGCAGTCGATGCCGCCAGATTTGGCCGCCTGAACCGCCGGAAGAATCAAAGCTGCATCTTCGTTCCCGAAGAGGCCGTTCTCCCCGGCATGGGGATTCAATCCGCAGACCGCAATGCGAGGCGACTGGAACCCTAGGAGCTGAAGACTCTCGTGTCCCAGCTCAATGGTGCGCAGAATACGCTGCACGTTCGGCTCACAGGCTTGGCGAAGCGAACAGTGAGTGGTCACGTGCACCACGCGCAGCCGATCATTGACGAGCAGCATTCGCGAGTCGGCTGCCCCACACAACTCCGCGATGTATTCGGTATGGCCGGTGAAGTGCACTCCGGCCAGAACCACCGCCTCCTTATTAAGTGGGGCGGTGACCATGGCATCCGCCTCGCCATGCAGGGCAAGCAGCGTGGCTGTCCGAACGTAATCCAGCGCCGCCCGGCCGCACGCCGCGCTCAACTCCCCGGCACGCAGGGGCACGCCCTGGAGCTGGCGCCGATCAAGGAACACGGTCGACGACCGTGGTTTCGCATCCTGCAATTGCGGAACTACGTCGGCCGGAACATCGATCCCCAGTGTGGCAACGGTCTGTCGCCAAATGTCCGCGTCACCGACAATCACCCAGCGGGCGATCGGCAGCAGGCTGGGATCCGCCAGAGCCTTGACGATGACCTCGGGACCAATGCCAACCGGATCGCCCATGGTAATTGCGATCGTGGGTTGGACAGTCGGGGTCATGGCTTTGACTCCAGTAGCAAACGAGCGCGCTTTTTCAGCTCAGCCATGCACTGTTTGGCCTTCAGCACGGCCTCGCGATATCCCGCCACTGTCGGCTGGGGACCTCGCAGGTACTGCAGGATGATCTCTTCGGCCTGAATGTAAAGCTCGCACAGCTCGGCCACCGCGGCCGCAATCTGATGCGGAATATTCACGATCCCATTGGCGTCGGCATGCAGCAGATCGCCCGGCTTCACCTGCAGGCCTCCCACGGTCACGGCCACATTGACGTCTGGGAAACGGCAGTAGCCGTGTGACACAATCACCGACGAAGCCCAGCAAGGAAACTGCAGGCGATCTACTTGCTCAATGTCTCGTGCGGCGCCGCTGGTGATCAAACCTGAGAAGCCAAACGTCTGAAACGTCGTCACCATTATTTCACCATAGGTGGCAGCGCAGGGCGGGTCATCCAGGTCCTGGAAGACGACGATCCGGGGGGCTGGCGTGGCCATCGCCTGGGCAATCAATTCCGGCATGCCGCCGTAGGAATCGCCCGCTTCGGCTGGGTAAGCCGCCCGAAATGTGGCAGTCACGGCATAGCCCACCGCAGGGGGCAGTTTTGGATAAATGGCCTTGAGACTGAGGTTGCTGTAGCCCGCCACGTAGGAGCGGAAATCAAACAGCTCGATTACGTTGGCAATGGTGGCTGAATCGACCTTCTGCAACTGGGCCAACTGGGCGGCATCAAGAATTTTAGAAGTCACTTTGTCCCCTGGAATCGCGGTTGGACCGCGAGAAAATTCACTGCCTGGCAAATGGCTTCTGGGTTCCCAAATCCCCCAGCCTTCGTGCAAATGGGCAAGCGGTCGGCCGGGCCACCTACCAGCCTTCCCCAAGGTAAGCCCGGCAGAATTTCACTGCCAAGTTGAATCACCCGAACTCCCAAAGAGGCGCACACCAGCCGAGCGGTGTCTCCGCCGGAGCACAATAGTCCCCGCCCGAGAGAGGTATTCAGAGTCGCAGAAAGCAAGCGACGGAGATTTCCGATGTGGACCGAACCCGGAGGGAGAGGAACAACCAGGTGGTCGCCCCCCGCCAGCGCAGCCTGCGCTTGATTGGGATCGTCCTGTTGTAAGTCAAAGGTCAAGCATTTCTTGGTGTCTGCCAAGCGCTGCACCTGTTGACACGTCACGGGATTCGTCGACCCAATGCAAAGGACAACCGGACCTGCCACCTCCGTCATGGTGACGGAAGCCGCAGAGACCCGCGGCAACCAACTTGCCGGTTCCTTTGCTACGTCCACTTCGCGGTTCATCGGCTTGAGCAGCAACTCGCTCCAGGCAGCCGCCAGCCCAGCGGATCCCACGAGCAAAGGTTGCGGAATCATCTGAACGGCAGCTTCTGCAATCGCCCGAAGGTGGCTCTGCGACACGGCATCAATGACAATGATTCGAGCTCCGGCGGCCTGGGCTTCCTGAATGCTTTCCATCAGCGTGCCACCCGCGCTAGTTCCCGCAGGCTGGGGGATATGCGTCAACTGGGAGGCTCCCTGGCCCGTCAGTAGCGAGGGTACATGGATGGGATCAACGGGTTCACCCGTCTCAACCCTCAGCCAACCATCGAAAAGGATACGTCCCATCTTCGGGAACGATGGGCTGACCAGAATGAGACGATCTGGAAACTTGTGTCGGATCGCCTCCAGCTCAGCCCCCACGTTGCCCTTGAGGGTCGAGTCAACCTTCTTGTAACACAGTTCCATGCCCGCTGCCGCGATCCAGTCGCATGCCTTTTGAACCTTGCGGCCAGCCTCCCCGGGAGTGCCACCCCGGCTATGATTAACCAGCACCGAAACCCCGGCAAAGGCAGCTGGCTCCGGGGGAAGGTCAAGGTAGACTCGGGTTGCCACGCCGCGCAGGCTGAACTGCACTCCTGCATCGCACCCTCCGGTCACATCGTCCGCCAGCATTGCCAAACGGAAGCCAGGCGTCGCATCGCTCATCGGTGCCAAGCGCTCGACGGTCATCGACCGAGCTCCAAATCTAGGCCTCGAATCTCAAGTAAACCTTCTTTCTCTGGAGGCAGTGCTCCCAGACCACACTTGCCATCGTCTCCGTCGATGCCCCTCCGTTTGCACCCGCCGTGGAAGCCGTGGAAGGATTCGCCTGGTGTCGCCTGATAGTGCGCACAACGCGCTAACCCCACATGGCGATGTCTGGGCCAGACCCGGAATTCTCGAAGCTCGATCCGCACCCTCAGTCTTTCGGTGAGAACTCTGAGGTTTCCCGCGCGCTCTCAGCGCCGCGCTATCATTTCTGCGTACCTGCTTGTCTCGCAGCAATGGACGCCTCTGAAAGCATCGGTAAGCTTCGTTCTTCTCGGATGCCCACCTGGATTTGGGCTGGGCCGTCCCTTCTGCCACCTTGTCGCCTTACCCATCGCAGGGTCGAAGTCTTTATTTCATAGCCTGTTTTTCGCCTGTTCTCAGGCGATTGTCAATAGAAGACTCGGGAGGTCCACTAGCGGCCGGGACTGACGGCGCTGACCTTTGGCCGGGTCCTCTCCCTTCGCGCGCGTGGAAATCCGCAAGTTGAATGTCCCGAGTGGCGCCCCGAAAGTGACGAATGAGGTGACTTCCGGTGAGTTTTGATGCGCGACTACGACTGTGAATCCTTGGAATTGCAGGGCAGCGCAACCGAGCAGACAATGGCTAAACTGTCGTACGGGCTATCACCTGCACCGGGGTTCGAATCCCTTCCTCTCCGCCATTCCTTTTAGTTGCAGTAGGTTGTGAGCACTCGCAACGAGCGGAAAGAGCCTTCGCAAAGACTAAAAAGCGGGCACGCCGATCCTTGCCCCGGGACACCACGAACACACCGCCAAACCACACTGCCGAAGCTGCCAAAGCCCACGTCGAACATCATGGAAGCAGCAGCTACGGCTTAGACCTTCGCATGAGGCCTGCGAGCGGGCCACTCCCCAAGCTGGCCTCATTGCCCTTATCGCTGCCGTGCCTGCTGAGGAGCGCTTCGAGCATTTCAGTTTCGCCGATCTCATTCAGCATTGAACACAATTCCACCAAAACTGAGAATGCAGCCCCTCGAACAAACAAGCGATCCAAGGGCCTTGTCCGCACTGCCCACTTGCGAAGGATTACTTCGGTAATGCTCTGTAACAGCTTTAGTGCCCTAGTTCGCCCCTCACGAGGGTATTTTTCAATAGCAGGGCTGCGTTTGCACAGGTTACAGGGATTTCAGATCTTTGACGCTAAGCGGCAAAGAGACGGAGCCTACAGGGCCGATCTATCAGGCGCGGCCTACCCTACGGATCATGAAGCGATGACCGACGATCAGTCATTCGAGGAACGGCAACTTTTCAGTTATCGCGATCTTCGAGAAGCGGACGAAGCTTCCGAAGGCACACCCGCGCTAGCGGAACCAAAGCGCCTTGGCCGATATCAGATCGTTGCCGAGCTTGGTCGAGGCGCGATGGGCATGGTTTATGAGGCGTACGATCCTCGAATCGATCGCGTCGTTGCCATCAAGATCATCACTATTTCGGGGGACAGTCCCAGCGAAGCGGAAGCGTTTCGGACGAGATTTATTCGCGAAGCCCGGGCCTCAGGTCGCCTGTCTCACCCCGGAATTGTAACCATTTACGACGTTGACGAGGACCCGGTCTCTCATACTCCCTACATTGTTATGGAGTATGTGCCAGGGAAAAGATTGGACACCTTCGCGGAGGAATTACCCTCTCAGCGGATTCCGCTCGAAACCAGCCTTGCCTTAGCGCAGCAAATCGCGGAGGCGCTCGACTACGCTCACGCGCAAGGCATCGTTCACCGCGATATCAAACCTGGCAATGTGATAGTTACCGAAGAAGGTTTCGCCAAAATCGCAGATTTCGGGATCGCGAAAATCGCTCTGACAGAATTCACAGTGCCTGGGCAGGTACTCGGCACGCCCTCATTCATGGCTCCCGAACAATTCCTCGGGGCCCCCGTTGATGGTCGGTCCGATTTGTTTTCTCTGGGGATCATTCTCTATTGGATGCTAACTGGCGTCAAACCCTTCACTGGCGAAAATGCGGCCAGCGTCTCCTTCAAGCTGGTTTACGAAGACCCGACTCCGGCCACGCAGATCATTCCCAAGTTGCACCCATATTTCGACGCCGTGCTAAGTCATTCCTTGGCCAAGGATCCAGCTGCGCGCTACCAGAGCGGGAAGGAGTTTGCCCTCGACCTCAAACTTCTGCTTCAAGGGGAGCCTCCCAAAGCCCTGGTAGTGCCAAACCAAGGTCCTAGCAAAGCACGAGTCACAGGCCAACGGATCGGCCGGGCTGCCTCCATGGTGCTGAGTTCCGTCGCGGCTCGGACAATGCATGCACGCAACCAATTCCTGCAGCACTTGTCTTCACTGGAGTGGCTGCGAGACAGCAGGCGCTTCGGCCTAAAATGGCGCCTCGGGCTGGCCACCTCCGCGGTCTTGATTGCCGCCATTGGTTTCCACCACCTAGCCGGTGGACGAACTGCTTTAGGTGGACAGGAGGGTCTCAAGAGTTCGAACTCCGTCGTCGAACCGAGTCGTGCAACCCTTATCCCAGCAATGCCAGCATCAGTTCCCCCTGCTCAGGCCAAGCATAAGTCGGCTCGCGCCCGTCCTGCAGCACGCGTAGCGGGCACTCCCACTCGCAAGGTCCTGGCGTCTGCAAGAACGGAAAATGCTGCACTTATGTCAGCCAAGGTGCAGCCGATTGCGACCGCGCAGTCGACTGCTACCATACAGCCGATCGCCACAGTGCAGTCGACTGTCTCGGTGCAGTTGCCCGTCCCGGCGCAGCCGGCTGCGAAGGCAACGTTGTTAACGATTGGCGAGCATTCCTTCCGCTCGGCCACCCTCTCGATCTCGGTGGATGGCGAACTTGCGTATCGAGGACAGCTAACCGGTGTTCGTAAGCTCCCCTTCCAGCCGATACGGGGAACTGTATCGGAAGCGATCCGCCTTGCGCCCGGCTCGCATGTTGTCGAAGTTCACGTGGTTTCGGAGCACGATCACTGTGATGAAACCAAGACGATTGCAGGTCAGTTTCAGGCGAACGAGCTGAAAACACTGACCATCGCGTTCGCGGCTCACAATTCAGATATGCGATTGGCTTGGAAGTAACTGTCGACCACCGATACGGAATCGAGACCGGGTGGTGAAGCGAACCTGACAAGAGCTTCTGAGAAGTAAGAGACCGTGCGCTTGCGAGTTTGGCGAAGGCTTTTGAGCAGATATTCCGGAGACTGTTATGTCATTTGCCATTCAAGTCGCTGCTAAAACGGATGTGGGCTGCGTTCGAGAAGGCAACGAAGACAATTTCGGTTATGACACCCGCCGGGGCATTTTTGTCGTGTGCGACGGCATGGGCGGACACTCTGCGGGTGAGGTCGCTAGCAAAATCGCGGTGGAGACGCTGCTTGGCTATTTCCAGGAAGGGCCCCAAAAAGCCTCGGCCCTTCCTCTGACCAAGTCGCCAGAGAACGTTTCACAGCGCGCCAGGAACTTAGGCGAAGCCATCCAGCTCGCCAACAAAGCTATTCGCGCAGCAGCCTGTCGTGACCAGGAGCAGGCTGGCATGGGATCAACCATCGCTTGTGTTCTTGTGGACGACATTTTTGTCTCGATTGGACATGTTGGTGACAGTCGCGTTTACCTCGTTCGCGAAGGCGCGATTCAACAACTGACGCAGGACCATTCGGTTGTCATGCAGCAGGTGCGGCTGGGCTTGATATCTCCGGAGAACGCCGAGAAATCGACTCTGCAGAACATAATCACTCGTGCGCTGGGTCCTGCCGAGATCGTGGAGCCGGACCTCGATGAAATGATCGCTGCTTCGGACGATATTTTCGTGCTGGTTAGCGATGGTCTGACAAGGGTGCTGGGGGACCAAGTGATTCTGGAGGTAGTCACGGCCGCTGTGGACCTGAAGTACGCCTGCAACCATCTTATTCAATTGGCCAAAGAGGCCGAGTGCGACGACAATATCACCTGCTTGCTCATCCGCTTTGTCGAGGAACGGTGGTACCAAACTTGTCTTCGCAAATTTCGGACTTGGGGAACTGACAATGGCAAAGCTATATCTTAGGTTTGAGCAACGCGTGATACGGGAGATCACTCTTTCAGTCGGGGTGGTCACGATTGGGCGCCAGCCAGATAACCTCCTCCAGATTGATAATCCCGCCGTATCCGGACATCACGCCAAGGTCTACTGGGAGGGCGACCACTATGTTCTCGAAGATACCGAAAGTTTTAACGGCACATATATCAACAATCGCCGCGTCACCAAGGTCGTGCTTCAGGATGGAGATGTAGTCCTGATCGGCAAGCATACGATCGCATTTAATGCCCAGGACAGCGAGAATGTTTCTGCACAGCACAAGACTGCGGACCGGAGCGTGTTTTTGCAACAGCAGCTAGACAAAGCCAGACCGCGCCAGCTCGATCTTACAGTGGTCTTGGACACGAGAAGCGCCGAAAAAATGCGCGCTCAGCTAGCCGCCGCAGCTTCTGCCGCGGGTGCCACGGGGCTGCAAGTGCATAGTATCGGTGAAAACCCACCCGCTGCCGATGCGGGGATTGCCGGGCGGCGAAAAATCGGCACCCTGACGGTGGTCGATGGTAAGACGAACCGGCGGCATTATGTGCTTTCAAGCAAGCTCAGCGTGATCGGAAAATCGGAGATGGCCAGCATTCGGCTAAAGAGGTGGTTCGCTCCGCGTATCGCCGCTTCGATTCAGCTGCGAGAGGATGGGTACTACATCGTAGGCGCTGGAAGAAAAAGTAAGGTCAAAGTGAATGATACAGAAATCAACGCCGGTAAAAAGGAGCTCAAAGCAGGTGACGTAATCGAGGTGGCCGGCATCAGAGCGACCTTTGACTATGAAGGGTGACCGCTGTGCTTTTGCGCCAAATGAATCAGTTGGTCTTAGCTACTTTCCGTCGCAAAAGTGCCGCATGAGAAGAGCATAAACGGCGAGGCAGGGGCCAGGGGTGGAAGCCAGAACGTTCAGTTTGGGTATTTGGGTAGTGGTAGTCAAGAAAGTAATAAAACATTGTTAGGGCGAGTGGCGCGGCGGAGTTTCACCACCGCGCTCTCTCAGAACCGGACGTGAGCCTCTCGGCTCATCCGGCTCCCAGTATCCGGCTGTTGGCATGAAGAAGCGGCCAGTGCGCGAAAAGCTCTGGGCTGTTCCGGATGATACGGGTGAGCCACTCACGCGCGCTTTTCGGCTTTTGCGTGAAGCGCTTGTATTTGCGGCGAGCCCATTTCCTCAGATGGAAGTCGATTCGGCGCAGACTGTCATGCAGCGCCGACTTGTAGAAGTGACTGTAGTAGTTGATCCAACCCCGGATGTAAGGATTTACCATTCGGGCCAGGTCATTAAGGGCCGTGTCGGTCCGGTTCTGGAGACCCCATCGCCGGACTTCCCGACGCATTTCCTTGAGCGCTCCTTGGGACGCCGCGGGCAAGAACGAGACGCCATAGGTTCCGTTGGGCCAGGCCGTAAACCTCGGTCGGAACGTATAGCCGAGGAAGTCGAACTGGACTGTGGGATAGCGTCCCTTGCGGTTGGTATCCGCGCAGTAGACTATTTTCGTTTTCTGCGGGTGAAGCACCAACCCACAAGCCGCGAACCTCTCCGCAAGAGCGATGCGCAAGGCTTCGGCCTCGGACTCAGTCCGGCAGTGGCAGATCGCGTCATCCGCATACCGTTCAAAGGGAACAGCGGGATGGGTCCGTGTCATCCACAAGTCGAACGTGTAATGCAGAAACAGATTCGCTAGGATTGGACTCACGACCGATCCTTGCGGAGTTCCCGCATTCCGAGACTCAATGCAGCCATCCTCCCTTTGCACAGGCGCCTTCAACCAGCGTTCTACATAGAGCATTACCCAGCGGCAGTCGGTATGTGCCCGCAATGCCTTGAGGAGCAACTCATGCGGAATCGTGTCGAAGAACGCTTTGATATCGAGGTCGAGCACCCAGTTGTATCGCCAGCAGCGCTGACGCGCTGTGCGCACGGCATCGATCGCTGAGCGGCCTGGTCGGTAACCGTAGGAGTCCGCATGGAACAAAGGGTCCAGTCGAGGCTCCAGATACCGACGGACAACCTCTTGCGCGATTCGGTCCGCCACCGTTGGGATACCCAACGGCCGTGTCCCGCCCCCCGCCTTCGGAATGTCCACCCGCCGCACCGCTTGGGGGAGATAGCTTCCCGAGGACAGTCGATTCCAGAGCTTGTAGAGATTGTTCTTAAGATCAATCTCAAAGTCTGCGATCGACTGCCCATCTACTCCGGCCGCTCCTTGGTTGGCCTTCACCTTCTTGAAGGCCTCCCAGACTTCCCGCTTCGGGATGTCAAACGGCTTTGCCTTGGTCATGTGGCTCCTCCCGTTGCCGGTTGGCCACCTGTCCTTGGCGGGTTACCGCAGTCCCTTCGGTCCAGCCCTATTACCGAGCTTTCATCCCTACTACGGACTGCTCCGTCCCTGTTCTCCACATCGGTACTCTTGCCCTTGCAGGGATTTCCCACTTGAGCTTCTCCCTTAACATTGGAGCGACAGGTTCCCGCGTTCCACAAAAGAGCCTGATCTGGATTCACGCCACCTCCAAGCCGGATGCCGCTTGGGCCGGGCTTCAGGGCTCCGCCCAAACTCGTCCCGGGAGCCACTACCTTCCCCCCGGTTTCGACATCGTCCTGTGAATTTCGGCACGTCATCAGTGGTTCGCTTGCGCTCGTCTCTCCAGATCTCACCTGACAGGTTTTACTTCCCGCCTTTTCCTGCGACGCTCACCACCAACGCTCTTAACGCCAGCAGCTCGCAGTGGTTTGGAGCCGGCTCCTGATCGCCGGCTTCCGAGGGACCTTCCCTCATCTCTCTTGCAGTTTTCACACCCCCTTGCGGTTGGTGTACTCGCGGCACACATAGTGGGTCAGTCTGATTTCCACAGAGTAGCCCTGAATATTTTGTAAGCTGCAACGTCCGACAGAAGCATTAGTAGCAGAAGTACGGCGAAGAACGAGTAAGGCGTTGGAGCTTCGAGTGGCTGTCGCTGCATCCCGGCTATGCTGTTGTAGACAACAAAGCCAGTCAAGATTAAGCAGCCAATGGCAATGAGGATCGACCCCGTTCGAGAAGACCTCTTCCGCAACGACAGCACTGATCCGATGATGAGGATCAAAGGGCCGATCAGCAGGCCGCAGAGAACGAGAGCTGGCACTATCAATGATTTAGGCATGTCGACGATCCCGGCTATTGTCAGGAAAAACCAGACGACGAAGAGCGCCCATATGAAGTGGAGCTCGGTGGAAAACACCAAGGGCACCTTCACCTTCGGCAATGCCGACAGCGAAGTTGGCGAAGCCGTGTGCCACAACATGAAGATACGCGGGCAAAACCTGGTGTGGGCAACGGGCGCGCAGACTCCTTCCTACGCCTTGGGCGACGGAACCAACTCCCCCGCCAATCAGGCTACGGTGACCGCCAACATTCAGGAGCACATTCAAAACGAAGTAACGCACTTTGGCGACAAGGTGTACGTGTGGGATGTAGTGAACGAGCCGATCGATCCAACGCAGTCCGATTGCCTGGTGCACGGACCGTTCTATAACGTGTTGGGCAAGAGCTATATCGACATCGCTCTGGAAGCCGCGGCAATATGCCCCGCCTGGCACCCAATTGTTTATCAACGATTACAACACCGATCAGCCCGCTCGGCTGGCCTGCCTGATCAAGGTGGTTAAAGACCTGCGAAGTCGGGGTATTCCCATCGATGGCGTAGGACACGAAACCCACGTGCACATCGACTCACCCACCGTCGACGCGGTTGCCGATGCCATTGTGCAGTTCCACGGAACCTTCCCGAACCTGCATCAACAGGTCACGGAAATGGATATCAGCACCTACCTGTCGAGCGACAATACTTCCAATTACGGAGCCAACGGTGGCGCTGTTCCGCCGTCGATCATCGCGGAACAAGGTTGGCTCTACTATCACTACTTCAAGGCCTTCCGGCGGCTGAAAGGAATACTTGACGCTGTCACTTTCTGGGGACTGGCTGACGACGATACCTGGCTGGATAGCTTCCCCATCAGCCGGCTGGATGAACCGCTACCCTTTGATAAGGGGCTGCAGGCCAAGCCCGCCTATTGGGGAATTATTAAAGAACCAAGCCAATTGCCCGGCTTCGGTCTGAACTTCCAAATCACTTCGAGAACCGGGCCGAAGAATGCGCGCGTGTGGACGATCAGCGCGAACAATCCCAGCTCGGGCACCGCTTACGCCACGCAGATCAACGGACTTTCCCTTACCCAGGTTTCAGGTCCGCCTTGTGGGCCGGTGATCACGCCCCCATCGAGCTATCCAGTGGTACTGGGTGACATCGCAGCCAGCGATTCCACCAGCGCCTCGTTCACCATCAACTTCAACCGCTGCTCCAGCTCCGCCCGGTTCACTTTGCGGATGCCGTGGACTTCGGCCATGTACGAAAGGGGTACGTTCGTACTGCAGCAGCAGACCGAGTAGAAGAATGCAGAAGAGAAAGCCGGGCGCCCCCGTCCTGGTCTCTCCGTTGTTTGGAGAGACAGGGCGGGGCGGCTTCGTTGGTAGCCGGTGGCCCACCTTTGCGAAAGTATCCTTGTGAGGTGAAGTCCGCATTCTCTGGTGGTGCGATTCGTCAGGAGCCGGTGGATCAGCACGATAACCTCTGGAATGGACGGGTCATCGGCGCCGTCCGCCGTTCCATGCCTTGGCTCCGTCGCCCCGGGGCGTCCGTCGAGAAACATCCGGCAATCGTAATCGCAGCAACTCCTGTGCCGCTCCTGGCTTAGACTAGAACGCCGATAGGTCAGTGGCCATTCGTACCTCTGCTCTCTTCCAGTCTGAGCACTATCGAACAGTCGCGCTACCTGAGAGCAAGATGTAATGGCCACATAGCCTTTTTATGTGGCCAGAAGTTCGAGAAGGTTATGCGTACGAAGTTTGCTGATTGCCGAGGATGGGCTAAGGGCATGGGAGATGCTGAAGCGCAACCAGGATCCTAATTAATACCCTCCTTGACGGGGTGCTGCCGGGGATGACCGGCCCAGACATATGCAGGCAAGTACGGACAACGCTCAACCAGAGTACCAACTATCTCATCCTTCTGACCACAAGAAATAGCTCGGCTGATATTGTTGCAGGTCTGGCGTCGGGGGCGGATGATTACGTCGCCAAGGTCATTTCAGCCGGAAGAACTCCCGGTTCTCGTTCACCTGGGACAAAGAATTCTTCAGCTACAGATCACGCGGGAACAGAAGTGGAGAATCACAGACAAGCTCGACAGTCAGGAGTTCCCATCGCAGATGGCGTGCCCGTCTCTGCCTCCCTCCCGTAGGCTAAGCGCAAGCGCCCTCAAAGTGAAATCCGGCTATTAACTTGATGAGTCCCGAGTCGGGAACGGTCGTGCAATGACGCAACCCACAACTCTTTCTGCGGAGAGCAAACACATTCGGGTTGGTATGCGCGTGCTGCACCGCCTGGTTCCGATTCTGCTGGCGCTCGCTCTGGTCTGCTGTGATGGCGGCAGTAGATGGGTAGGTGGCCACAAAACCGAACCGGTGATCCTCACTTTTTCCTGCCTGAACGATTGGCACGCTCCCTCCAGGCTTGGCCCCGAAGCGATTGCCGAATTTACCCGTCAAACCGGCATTGTCGTAAAGACGCTACCCTTCGGCGAAGAGCTGGCGCAGCGCCGGGCCCAGGATCTGATGTGGCTCGACGCGCACTCGGTTACCCCCGACATCTACGAGAGCGACATCATTGAGCTTCCGGGAATCGCCGAGGACATGATCGACCTCACGCCCTATGTGGGAGATGATGCGAAAAGTTACATGCCACGAATCCTCCGGAATCTTACCTTCGACGGCAAACTGGCTGCGGTTCCGAATAACACGGATGTGGGGTTGCTGTTCTATCGCAGCGACCTGCTGCGAAAGCATGGATTCAAACGGCCGCCGCGCACCTGGGATGAGTTGACCAAGATGGCGTCGGTCATTCAGGCCGGCGAAAGGGCTGCCGGAGTCAAGGACTTCTGGGGATTCGTGTGGGAAGGAGCGGACTGGGAAGGCTTGACCTATACCGCCTTGGAATGGCAAGCGTCGTCGGGCGGCGGACACATCATTGAGCCCGACGGCACCATCAGCGTGAATAATCCGCAGACCATCGCGGTGCTGCAAAGAGCCAAAGGCTGGGTGGGCAGGATTTCGCCTCCGGGGGTGGTCGCCTACCGGATGGAGGACGTTCTCAACCTCTGGCAATTGGGTCGCGCCGCCTTCATGCGCTCTTGGCCATACGCGTATTTAATCTCCAACCAGTCCGATTCCAAAATCCGCGGCAAGTTTGGCGTCACCTATCTGCCTAGCGGAGGCGTGGGTCATACCGGCACTCTCGGAGGATGGCAGTTATCGATCTCCAAATACTCGACCCATCCTCGGGAGGCGGCCGAGTTCGTACGGTACCTGACCAGCCGCCAAGCACAGTTGCGGTTTACGCGCGAGTTGGGATGGACTCCAGTCCGGCAGGACTTGTACGACGACCCGGAAGTACTACAAGTGAATCCCTACTATGCATGGCTGAAGGACGCCTTGCCACGCATCATGGTCGCCCGACCGGCGGCGGTTACCGGAAGGAAGTACACCGCGGTTTCCGATGCCTACGCCAAGGCGGTGCATGCGGCTCTAACCGGAGAAAAGAGCCCCGCCGAAGCTATGGCCGAACTGCAGAAAACCCTGGTCAAGTTAACCGGCTTACCGATTCGGGCGACGACGACGCCCATCCCGGCGGGATCGTTGTCGCCATGATGCGACGCGCTCTGCTCCAGAGGGGCATTCGTGGCTGATGCTGAACTGCGTATTGCGGGACGGCCCACAAGCGAGTGCTTTACGCGCGGCATACGCACTCGTGGTTTTGGTCCCTCCAGCTGATCGAGAGTTCGGATGTACTATGGGCATCTTCGAATCCGTACCCGGCTGACGTTGTCCTACGTCATCGTCGGGTTCTTGATGCTGGCGGGAGTAACGGTTTCCCTGTGGCAATTCAACGACATCCGCACCAAAGCGCAGCGCATGTCGGAAATCGACGTGGAAGCAGTCGCCGCTTTGCACGTGCATGTCAGCGTGCTGACTTTCTCTGAACGCTTGCGAAACGCGGTGGACTCGCAATCCGCCGAGCAGTTTGCGACTGTAGCCGGACCGCTGCGGGAGTCCGTGCTGGCGGCCGCCGAGCAGGCGAAAACCGCGCTCGAAGCCAACCCCAGTGATGCCCAGCGGCACGCCCTCTTGGCAGAGATGCTGTCGAGCGTCAGCATCTCGCTCACCACCCAGACTGACATCATGCTGGCCTTGGCCAAGACCGGCGACTGGGATGCGCTGCAGTTGCGATTCGGCAAGCAGGTGCAGGCCATCAGCCAAATCACCAGCACTCTGGTGGAGCAGGTGGATGCGGAAGTCAATGCCGAACGAACCGAGATGATTGCGGACATTCACAGCGCTATTCGCCAGGCAATGCTGACCCTGATCCTGACTGCGCTGGCAACCATGATTGCTGCGGGCACGCTGGGTTTCTCGGTGACTCAGCGCATTGCCCAGCCGCTGGCCGGCCTGGTGGAGGGTTCGCGGGCCCTGGCCCGCGGCGAATTCGAACACTTGGTTGTAGTCACGGGTCAGGATGAACTGGCAGATCTAGCACGCGTATTCAACCACACTTCGGCGCAACTGCGCGACCTCTATGAGGCCCAGCGGCGCAGCGAGGCGCGATTCCGGTCGCTGATTGAAAATGCCGATGACTTGATCGCGGTAATCACCGCGCAAGGCAGCGTCATGTATGGGAGTCCGTCGTGCGCCAGGATTCTGGGTAATGGAGAGGCCCTGCTGGGCCGGAATGTATCCGATTTCATTCATCCGGACGATGTAGCGTCGCTGCTAGCCGCATCCGCCCAGACGGGAGGCGGGACAAACATAACCACTCTGGAATTGCGATTCCTCCGGAAAGATGGCTCCTGGGGAATCCTTGAATCGAGCGTTCGCAACCTGCTGCAAAATGCGGCGGTCAATGGCGTGCTCATGAA
Source organism: uncultured Acidobacteriaceae bacterium (assembly GCA_963770245.1). Classification (GTDB taxonomy): domain Bacteria; phylum Acidobacteriota; class Terriglobia; order Terriglobales; family Acidobacteriaceae; genus PALSA-270. Next base: position 214,446 of record CAVYOX010000008.1, read on the forward strand.
CGCCCGCGACGTGACCGAACGGCGCCAGGCGGAAGAGGAAATCCGCAAGCTCAATAACGAACTGGAAAGCCGGGTAGCCGAGCGTACTTCGCAACTGGAAACCGCCAAGCAAGTGGCGGAGATGGCGAATCGCGCCAAGAGCGAATTCCTGGCCAACATGAGCCACGAGATCCGGACTCCAATGAACGGGGTGCTGGGAATGACAGAACTGGCGCTGGACACGGACTTGAGCACGGAGCAACGCGACTACCTCGAGATGGCGAGGACTTCGGCCAAAACCTTGCTGACGGTAATCAACGATATTCTGGATTTTTCCAAAATCGAGGCGGGCAAACTGGATTTGGATCTGGTGCCCTTCCAGCTGCGCGAGAGGCTGGCTCACATCATGAAGCCGCTGGCTATACGGGCGGAGCAGAAACATCTGAGGCTGCGCTGCGAGGTGCATTCGGCTGTGCCGGACGGCATTGTCGCCGACCCGGTGCGCCTGGCGCAGATCGTCATCAACCTGCTGGGGAATGCCATCAAGTTCACCAGCCAGGGTGAGATTGAGTTGCAGGTGGCACTGGACCGCAGGGAAGCGGAACAGGCGCTACTGCATTTCTCCGTGCGTGACACTGGCATTGGCATTTCGGTGGAAAAACAAGAAAAGATTTTCGAGGCATTCGCGCAGGCCGACAGCTCTACAACGCGCAGGTTTGGCGGTTCGGGATTAGGCTTGACCATTTCCGCCCAATTGGTGGGGATGATGGGCGGGCGAATCTGGGTGGACAGCGAGCCGGGGCACGGCAGCTGCTTCCATTTCACCACCCTGGTGAAAACCTGCGGCAGCGGGCAATGGGCGGAGCCGGTGGGCGCGGCTAATCTGAGCGGCTTGTCGGTCCTGGTGGTTGACCGCAACCCACTGAACCGGCATGCGGCGGCGGGAATGCTGCGGTCCAGTGGGATAAAACCAGTGCTGGCGGCCGGTGTGGTTGAAGCCATAGCGCGACTGGAACAGGCCAGCGCGCCCTTCGATCTGCTTATTCTGGACTGCGATATCCCGGGACCTGACTGCTTCCAGCTGGCGGAGCAAATCAAGAAGCACCCGACCTTGAGCGGCGTACCGTTGCTCATACTGGCCTCTGGCGGTCAGCCGAGCCATGCGGAACGCTGGCGCGAGTTGGGAATTGCGGCGTACCTCACCCAACCAGTCGATCAGCTGCAATTGCTGGCAGCTGTCCGAAGTGTGGTCGTGCGCCAGCAGGCGCCAGTCATGTCACCGGCTTTGGTGACCCGTTATTCTCTATCAGCGGAAACGTCCGGGCTGAGAGTTCTTGTGGCCGAGGATAATATGGTGAACCAGAAATTGGCGGTGCGACTGCTGCAGAAGCAAGGTCACGCTCCGGTGGTGGTGGGCACGGGACGCGCAGCTCTGGAGGCTGTAGAGAAAAACGAATTCGATCTCGTCTTGATGGACGTGCAGATGCCCGACATCGATGGCTTCGAGGCTACGGCGGCGATTCGGGAGAAGGAAAAGGGCACCGGCAAACACTTGCCCATCGTGGCCATGACGGCGCATGCCATGACCGGGGATCGAGAGCGTTGTCTGGCCGCAGGCATGGATGGCTATGTTTCCAAACCCATCAGCCGGGAAGAGCTGGCCAGGGAAATTGATCGTATTAAAGCCGAGTATTACACAGAACATCTCAATTTAGTCTAAGAGCCGCACGAGATGCGCTTCGAGTATTGGCGCGTTGGGACTCAAGAAGGAGATTCCGAATGATATTCAGGAGAGAAAATGGCCTCGCACGGTGAAAATTCCCAAGATCATGCGATTAATTTCCCTGAGCTCCTCAATCGTGTGGACAATGACCGCGAATTGATGAGCGAGTTGTTTGACCTTCTTAAGGAGGAGCTTCCTGGTCTTGAAAATTCACTTCGGGAGGCTGTACCGCGGGAAGATATGGAAGGTGTAAGAACGATCGGTCATAAGTTAAAAGGAATGCTGGCAAGCGTTTCCGCCAAGCGGGCGGCTTCCGCGGCATCACGCCTTGAAGAGATCGGTAACACGGGAGACAAAACTGGGCTACAGGATGCGTTGCTGGCCTTACACCGAGAAGTGGGAACTCTTCTCGCGGAACTGGCGGCTGGCGCGGGGGAGACGACGCCTTGAAGATTCCTATCGCAGACGATGACGCCATGACGCGCCGCCTGATTCAGAGAATACTAGAGCGTGCGGGATACGAAGTGATCGCCATGGAGAACGGGCGACTGGCAGCGGAGCACTTTTGCCAACCAAAAGGGGCGGTGAGATAGCTAGGAGGAACTGGTCGCGGTGGCGCCTTGGCCCCACTTACCGTTGATTCTCCCGGGACCATTGAAGCCAGGTGCAACAGTCGGGTTGCAGGTTAGCTCGGCCGGATTGACCTGGCAGGCGGACCCGGTGATGGCCAGGAGTGAGCCGGAGTAGATCTGCACGATCTCGGAGAACTTGAAGTTGCTGGCGAGGGCGCGGACCACTCGGTTTCCCCCGCCCAGGCCTTGTGCCCCGAACGGCAGCGCCCAGACACCGGTCTCAATGATGTGTTGGGGCTGGTCGGTCGTCGAAAGGCTGCGCTCGATGCGGTCCGCGGCCCATGCTCGGCCGTCGTTTGAATAAGCCGCCGGGATCGCATAGCCGGAGCGATAGGTTCCTCCATCGTCGATTGCTTTCGACCAGATGTAATTGAACATGAAGGTTCATCTTCGGCGATAGCAAAGCCGTCTTTGACCATTGCGAGATTCACAGCACCCCTCACTCAGAAGGCTTTCTCACGGCGCAATCCATGCACTATCCCACCGAGGAAAGTGGCTTTGTCTTCAATCACTGCACGCTGACAGCTGCGCCGGGCGCTACCAACATCTGGCTTGGGCGACCTTGGCGCCCCTATGCCAAAGTCATCTTTCTTAACACAGAGATGGGCGCTCAGATCCTTCCCGCAGGCTGGCGGGAGTGGCACCCGGGCGAAACCCATTCTCTGGAAACTGCCTACTACGCAGAGTACAACTCGACAGGACCCGGAGCACACGCGGGCGAGCGCGATTTCCACACCAAACTCCTGACGGCTGCCGAAGCCGCTCAGTTCGACACCGGAACCTTTCTCGGCGGCTGGGACCCCGGAGTCCAATAAGCCGGCCGCGTATTCACAACCAAAGTGAGATCAAGGGCAATGTGATCGAGGGTCTCGCTCCAAAGCCGCATGTGCGCGAGTGAATGATGGCAATCGGTTTGCTTAAGGGGTCACCCTCAGCCACAGGCCCCCGAGGAGACCAGACGGTAAGGGCTGCAGATTATCCATGCCTTGCGGAACAAACCGTTCCCCGTAGCGATCGTTCAGCAGGCGATAGTCGGGGAGGGCGCTTCCGGCCAGAGAGTTCATCGCCGTATTGCCGACGACGATGCGCAGGTCATTCCTTCCCGCTTTCAGGAATGATCTCAGTTCGACGGTGTATGGGGGATGCCATACCACGCCCGCGCGCTTGCCGTTGACATAGACCTCCGCGGCTTCTCGGAGCGGTCCCTCGAAAAAGGCACGGAGGTTAAATGTCGGCAAAGGATCAGGCTTCTCTACCGGCGTGCCTTCTCCGAAATCGAGGACCAGGGAAGCCCCCGAGCTCAGATTGGTCGGAAGCTCGATTGCTTTTTCGTAGCTGACTTGTCCGGAATAATACTTGAAAGGCTCCTCTTCGCTCCAAGAGTGGAGAGTGGCCATGTGGATGGTCTGATTCAGGCCGTTGAAAGTGAGGTCCCAATCAGTGGAGAGATCGAGGACCTTCGAGGGCGGACCCGAAACCCTTAAGGGCTCTGGCTTAATGACGGAATTTGTAAAAAAGATGAGCCGCGATTCATAGGGCCGCAAGGAGACTTCGATCTTCGACAGATTCGCCACCGGTGAGACCCGGCCGGTGAAGGGATCCCACCACTCGGCATATTTCGCGGTTTGCCGGAATTTTGCCAGCTCCCTGAGCGGCTGGTTGCTGGTATTCGCGATGAAGTACAGGTCGCCGGCACTCAGTCGGCGGTGAAGGAACCCGATCTCTGGAGCCTTCGGAGCAAAAATTACGTCCGGCTCGAGATAGGTTGCGACAGCCCTTCCGATCTGACCCTCATCTTCCACAAAATGACCCAGGGCGCCTTTGTCGCGGAACAAGCGTTGGGAGATTTCCTGTATCTGCTGGCTGTCGCGCTCTGCGTTTAACAGCCCTGGAGCCGTCGAAGGCAGGCTCCGCGTGGCAATGACGATTCCCCCGTGCAAAGCGTACTGCTCGATTTTCCGGTAGGTGGCAGCCGGCAAGCGCTTGATGCCGGGAAGGATCAGCACGGGATAGCGAACACCGAGAGTGTCGACGGCGTCCGCGTCAATAAAGTCCAGGTTGAACCCCGCATCGAGAATCTGCGCGATCACGCTGTTCCCCAGCAATCTCTGCATGGATTCATCGATGCTCACATCTTCCCCGCGCGTATTGAAGCCGGTCTGTGTGGTCACGGATGAGGACGACTCGCGAGCGACGGTGAAACTGGCCCATGCGTCATCGTTAGGCAACAGCAACGCCACATCGTTGGCCGGCTTGCCTTGGCGCAGCGCAAAACTCACGCGCTGCAGATATCCGGCCAGGTCCGGCATGGCGAACCACCAAGGATTATGGGCGTTAAAGGCGCCGGCTGCGTACATGCGCCACCCTGGCTCCCCGGCAATCGGCGGCGAGTAGGGCCAGCCGTGCCCGACCAGTTGGTTGATCCCCTGCAGGAAATGCAAATCCGCTTCCACTTTCATATCGAGCGGCGTAGCGCGAAAGGCCGGGGAATGCAGCCAAGTCCAGGTTTCCGAAGAGATGACGGGCCTGCCGAAAAGATGGCCTGCCGACGCCGCCCAGCGGGTATCGGAGAACTGGCGCCACATCAGCCAGGTTGCCTTGCCCTCACCTTCAGGAAGGTCTGCGTATTGGTTGCTGGAGAGCGTGACTGGAGGGAATCCATAGGTTTGCGAGCGGAATAACGTGTGGTGTCGGATCGCCCATGCATGCAGCGGTGCGAGGTAGTGCTCGTCCGCGAGCTCGGTGAGGGTTTTCCCCCAATCGTGTCGGATGGCGGATGTCTCCGGACCGGTATCGGCGATCAGGGCAAGCAAATGAGGAGCGAGGTCATAGCCACGCCGTTGGCGGAACTGCTGTAACAGGTCGCCCGTCCAATTGGATCCATAATCTTCCAGGCTGTCGCTGAACACCGCATACGGAGGATGACCGGCGAAGGCTTCCATTAACCGATCCCCGACCGCGTGAAGGTGAGTCTCGATGGCACCCTGATCATAGTGGTCGAGGACGAAGCCTTCTGCCCCAACCGCTGGCCGTTTGACCATCATGCCGGTTCGGCTGGAGATAAAGAAAACTGCGCTGTACGGGCCGTTCAGGCCCGGAGAAACCTGCAGACGTCCATTCTTGATCACCGGCATCGGAACTTGCGTCGCTTCTTTGAAGATAAAGCCGCCGCCAGAACCAGGAACCAAGAATGCCGCGACCCATTGCTCACCCGCTGCCAAGCCGGGTGTCGCGATCGAAAGCGCCCCAGACGGAATGGCAACTGTCTCCACTCGCATTTCGCCCGCGGCTTGGGTTATGGGAATGTGCGGTCCACCGAAGGGCCAGCCACTTCCCAGGGTGATGTCGACGCGCATGCCAAGCGCCCGGGCTTTCGCGGCGGCAAAGCGCAGGGCATCAATATGTTCGTCCGAAAGATATTGCAGATTGTGGAAACCGGTTTGAGGGTCATCCAAGGCCTGCGGGTACAAGTTGGCGATCTCCACGCCTCCAATGCCCGCCGTCTTCATCTGTTCCAGTTCGCGCTGGAGTTCCGGTTTGGTGACCGCTGGACCGAACCACCACCAACGCACCATGATCCGGCAGTCATCCGGCGGATGGGCGAATAACTCCGTTAGCCGGGCCAGGTTTGTCTCCGACTGGGCAAGGCTCGCAGGAATTGGCAGCCACGAAAGAAAAAATAGAACGACGCATCCCATCGTCCTGGTCAAGCGCCCTCCTTGAGTCTCTCCGGCACTCACCGATGGAATGGGATTTTAGCTCCAAATCGTGTGCATCGTGCACTGGGATACTGAACTCGACTCTTTATCGACCGTTTCCCAGACCGCGTAGCCGCGATTGAAATACCTAAGGACCTTCGCCGAGCTTCCCATTTGTTCCGCGACCGAACTACAAATCGCCTTTTGCCGCCCCTTCACCCTCGAAGGTCATGACCGTCTGTAATTTGGTTTGGCGCAGAGGGCAGTCGTAGTCTCCGAGAAGCGTTCCGCCAAGCGGTTATTCTAGCTCGGAACAAACGGTGCTCCGATGCTGCGTGCTGGGAAACAGCGCTATATACGGACGAAGATGGTCCTGCCCTTGCGCCTCTGCTTGGAGGGCACCGACGACCGCGAAGCTACGTTCGCTCACACGATTGATATCAGTCCGGTCGGGGCGCAGCTGGGGGGACTCCATACTTCGCTCCAGCCCGGTGCGGTCGTGATCCTGCAGCACCGGCACAACAAAGGGCGGTTTCGCGTTATATGGTCCAAGCAGGTTGGCCCGGAGGAGCGGCGGGCGGGGGTTGAGTCGGTGGCCATTGAAAAGGCGGTCGGAACCGAAATCAACGTCTGGGGCTTGGAACTGCCGAAATCGGGGCAGGCGGGAGATCCCACCAATCCTTCTCCTGATACTTCCTTTGCCACCTGGCTGCGACAATTCAAGTAACCCGCTTCTCTGAGGGTCCCTTCCCAAAAAAGCCACCCACCTGGCTGCAATTTGTTCTCCGACGCTTTTTCCTTGAACCAGGAAAGCTAGATGGCATCTGAAAACCATCGCCCCGGCGATCCAGCAGGCGCCCGGTGGGGGAACTCCGATTGCGCGGATGGCGGAAATGCTTCAATGCTTCTATGATGCGATTGGGGGCAGTTCGAAAGAGTTTCTGCAGACAGCAGCGGCAGGGGCTCATCGGCGACTGCCTGAGACGCTGGCGACGATCAGACCGGCGGCCGGGACTCGGAAGCGCTGGCTGACTGGATGCTGTGGGCCGGACCGTTGCTGAAGCAAGAGGAGATTGTTCCGAAAGCAGGTGCTTGGCGTGACCACGCTGCAGTCCTCGAAGTCGGACAGCTACCTGCCGGAGCTGGTGCAGCAGGTACTGGACCAGGAGAAGCAGTACCAAAGCCTGCAGCCCGGACCCCAGAAGCAGGCATTGACCCGAAGACTGTTTGGACTCATGAGCCGCGTGTATATACACCTGCTAACTCGCGGGGAACTGGATCAGGCGAGACTCTGGCTCGAAGGAATGAAGGCAACACTGGAACCGGCTTCGGCAAGCCCAACCTCAAAGAGCCCTCCGCCGGTGAAACCGGAGAGGCCCATCCCGGAGAACTCGGCAAAACGCTAACTGAAGCCGGGATCGCGATTCGTGTCTAGGTTGCCGCCGCCGCAGAAGCCAACAAGATCGCCCGCGGCACCGAGCTGTGACGCTCACCGGCGACAGCGCCGGCCAACCCAATCCTTTCGAAACACTGAAGTAATGCCTTCTTGAATCATCTCACAGGGCTTGCGGAAGCGCCCAAGCGAACAGAACGCCGCCGCTGCTGGTCAGCAGGTATTGGCGACCGTCGAGTTCGTAAGTGATCGGGGAACTTTGGATGTCGGAGCCTGAACCCGCATGCCAAAGCGTTTTGCCGTCGCCTGAATCCAAGGCCAGGAAGTTCCCTTGGGCGTCGCCGGTGAAGGTGAGTCCTGAATCTGTCGTCAGCACTCCCGCGCCCGACCCTCCGGGCCCAAGTTCATGGCTCCAACGAATCCTGCCGGTTTGATAGTCGATGGCCTCGATCACGCCTTTGCCCCAAACGCCGTAGTCCGCCCCTGCCCACCCGTAAGTTCCATCAGCCGGCTTGGCAAAATAGATGCTGTAGCTCGGGTGGGCATCGACGATAAACAGTCCGTTCTTGGTGTCGAAGCTGGGGGAACGGTAGTTGGTAAGACCTCCCTCGTCGGGGGCGACCAGGCGTCCGTCGGGCGCCGGCTCCTTGGCGGGGTTTGGAATCGGGCGGCCCTCCTTATCGACTCCAAGCGACCAGTTCACAGGTCCGAAAGGTGCGGTCAAGAGGTTCTTGCCGTTCGTGCGGTCGAGAACGAAGAAGTACCCGTTGCGCGAGGTCTGCATGAGCATCTTCTTCGCCTGTCCGTGGAAGTCTCGATCGACGAGCACTGGAGTCTCCACGGCATCCCAGTCGTGGGTATCGTGCGGAGAAGGCTGGAAGGACCACACCAGCTTGCCGGTATCGGGATTCAAGGCGACGATGGCGCAGGTGTAGAGATCGTCACCCGGCCGCGTCGATCCATTGAGGACCGGAGTCGGGTTTCCAGTTCCCCAGTAGACGAGATTGAGATCGGGATCATAGGTCCCCGTCATCCACGTCATTCCCCCCGTCGGCTGGTTGGGGGTTCCGGGATCAGCAGTGGCATTCCACTGCCACTGGGTTGTACCCGTCTCCGGATCGATCGACCGGATGAAGCCGCTCAAGTTATCGAAATCGCCGGAAACACCCACGAGAATGTGGTCCCCGACGATGAGCGGTGCCATGGTTGTCCAGTAGCCCTTGGTGACATCGGCGACCGTGACGTTCCAGCGCTCGGTTCCATCTTTGGCGTTGAGAGACAGAAGGTGTGCATCGGGTGACAAGAAGAAAAGATACCCTTTGTACATTCCCACGCCGCGATGGCCGATGTGCAGGCCCTTGTTCGGTGGGTAGGTGTAATGCCAGATCACGTGGCCGGAGCGCGCATCGACGGCCCAAATGTTGTCCGGAACGGTAAAGTACAAAATACCATCCACCAGCAGCGGCGAGGACTTGATTTGAGCGAGCTGTTCTGTCTGGAAGGCCCAGGCGAGGGCCAGATTCTTCACGTTCTGCGGCGTGATCTGAGTGAGCGAGCTGTGACGTCGGCCGGAATAGTCGCCGTGATAGCCCGGCCAACTGTCCGGTGGCGGATGCAAAAGCATTTGCGCATCCACTTCTTGCGCAAGCGTCCACCCGCTCGATGCAATCACGATCAGGGCACTCGCGGCAGAAAGAACTGCAGCCTTCAGAAAATTCATGTCGGGCCTCGAACCAACGCGCCGAAATCAAGGGCTAGCGCAGCGTTTGCAAATATGCCATCAGATTGTGGATGTCAGCGTCGGTGTAGCGACTGAACAGGTCAATATGGGCATTCACCGGTGCATCGATTTGGTACTTCACGTCGCTGGTGCGCGAAGATCGATACACGCCCGTCGCATCAATCAGTCCAACCGTAAACTCATCGAGATAGGCTAGAGTGCCGCTGAGCATTTGCCCTGAAGCAAGAGTGATTGTGACCTTGGATTTCGCATTTTCCGGATACAACATCTGCTCCTCGAGCTTAAGGCCATGGTATCGCGTTGCAATGCCAGCCAGATCTCCCGTCGGCGAGTGGCAGGTCGCACATCCTCCCGGGCCGTTGAAGTACTGCTCGCCGGCCACGGCGTTTCCGGTTTGGAGATCTGAGACATCAACACCCTTACGGTCGCCCTTTTTCGTCAGTGCGTGGTTCTGCTGGGTATGGATAAAGGCCGTCAGGCTGGCAATCTGCCGATCAGAAAAACTGAAGCGTGGCATACCCTTCTCCGGGCGTCCCTTGCGTACCATGGCACCGATCTTGTCTCCATTTACATCCTCGGTCACCATTTCGGAGCGCGTAAGATCCGGCCCGCTCTCTCCGCCGCCGGCATCCCGACCGTGGCAAAAGGAGCAATTCTGCTGAAAAACGGCGCTTCCATCCTGGACCAGGGCGGGCGGGTATGGCTTCGGCACAAGGACTGTTCCCCGCCTGAGTCGGCTTGGAGTTTGCGTGTTCGCAGCGGGCATTTGTGCTGGGGAAACGGCGAGGTCCACAAGCAACACCGCCACCAGCCATCCAGTCCAATGCAAGGCCGAAGCAACAAATTCGATCCCGGAGAATACTGCCGCGCGCTTCATCTCACGCGAAAGCGTTTCTGGCCTCATTCGTCGCCCAAATCCTTGCCTTTGCTGCCGCTAGGAACAGCAAAAGTAGCGGGTTGATTTCATGCAGCGAAGAGCTCCAACGGACAACTCCCACGGAGCTTCCAGCAGCGCTCGTGCGTATCGCCAGACGCCGGCCATGCCAGGTGCGGCCTTGCTTGGCTAGTCCCAAGGTCGGCAAGCGCAGAGTGAACGCTCAGTTCGCCTCCTCAGGGAAGCAGACTGCACCTATTCCAGCCACTGTGGATTGTGGAACGTCCCATCGAAGTTGTGCGCTGTTTTATAAAGTTCGTACTCGCCGCTTTGTGCGGCTTTTTCCGTCTTGGCCAGCAACGCGGTAACTTGCTCCGGGCTCAGGGAGCGAAACGTCCGCGCAACTCTCAGCGCCTGCTCGAGGATGGGCAGCGAGTCGCAGCCGGTAATCACCACGCTCGTCGGCAGATTGAGCGCGTATTGCAGGCACTCGACCGGTGTCGCCGTTTTGCTCTGCAGGATCAGACTGTCGCCCATCGGCTTCATGCCCAGCACGCCGATGTTGTGCTTCACCAGCACCGGAAGTACTCTGTTTTCAAAGCTGTCATAGTGCGCATCCATCAGGTTCAGCGGCATCTGCACCGTGTTCAAGGTGAAGTTCTGGGCGAATGCGGTCTCTAACATCTTGAGGTGAATGTCCGGGCTCTTGTGTCCGGTGAATCCGATGTAGCGTACTTTCCCTTTTTCTCTGGCTTCGACCACCGCCTCCATTCCGCCGCCGGGGGCAAAAATCTGAGCGGGGTCGGTGTCACGGATCACCTCGTGAAACTGCAGCAGGTCGACATGATCGGTTTGCAGCCGGCGCAGACATTCATCGATCTGCTTGGCCGATCCCTTCTTCGTCCGGCCGTCGATCTTCGTCATCAAGAACGCTTTCTGCCGATATCCATCGCGCAGGGCCTTGCCCATGCGGACTTCACTTTCGCCGCCGTTGTAATCCCAGCAGTTGTCGAGGAAATTGATGCCTTCATCGAGGCCGCTCCGGATGATACGAATGCTCTCCTGCTCGTCGCTCTGCTTGCCGAGATGGTACCCCCCCAGCCCGATGCAGGAAACTCTTTCGCCTGTGTTTCCCAGCGTGCGGTACGGAATGCCGTTTCTGGACTCGGCCGCCCATGCATACGGAAGCAGACTGCCCCCTACGACGGTGCCGACGGTTGTCTCCAAGAACCGGCGCCGGGTGAGCGTGCTATTTGTCTTTTTGCTGTCGTCTCCCAAAAGGCGTTTCATGGCGGCCTCCGCTGTTCAGCGCAATGATATATGAATCGGCAATTCAACTGTCACATAGGTTCCCGGTCCGGACAGCTCCCGAGCCATGGTTCCCCCTCGGCCTCACTGACGCCTTAGGTAGGGGGCAGGCCCCAAGCGACCGTGGTTGTGGCGCAGAATGCTTTGTATCACGGAACCCCCAGCACAAAGACTTTCCCAGTACAGCCAGGGCAGCGCCCCGGGTTATTTCACAAATTGTAGGCCGTGGGGCACGAACCAAGCGAAAACATACGCGTAGAGCATCACGATGATTCCCACGATCGCCCCGAGCGCCACCGAATGCCAGGCCACAAAACGGAAGATAGCTCCTTCGTTGCCCACCTGCTCGGTTGCGGCGGTCGCGATGGTGATCGATTGTGCGTCGACCATCTTGCCCATGACTCCGCCAGCGCTGTTGGCGGCGCACATCAGGATGGGGTCAATGCCCAGTTGTTGCGACGTGATGCGCTGCATGCTGCCGAACAGCGCGTTTGAGGAAGTGTCACTGCCGGTGAGCGCCACTCCCAACCAGCCGAGAAATGTTCCGAAGAAAGGATAAAGCCATCCTGTTCGCGTGAAGGCCAAGCCCAGCACGGCATCCAATCCGGAGTAGCGGGTGACGTAACCGAGACCGAGCATGAACGAGATGGCAATCATCGCGACGCGCATTCGTTTCAGGGTCCGCCAGAATACCCGCATGAGCTGTACTGGATTCAATCCCAGCAGCAGCCCGGAAATGACCGCGGCGAAAAAACAACCCGTGCCGGTGGCCGATAACCAATTGAAATCGTATCTGGCGGCTTCGGGAGTGGGCTTAGGCACGACCGGCGCAGCCCGGTATACGGCGTTGTGCAGGTAAGGTACGTCCCATCCCGGCGGACCGGGGCGGGGCCTGCCGTTGGCCAGCACCACCTGGAACGCGGGCGTCGTCGCTCGATTCATGGCCAGCTTGATCGGTGGCAGTCCCCAGAGAAACACACAGAGCGAGAGGATGGCGAAAGGCATCCAGGCTCTGAGAATCTGCGCCGGGGAATAGGTGCGGGCCGGAGCGACGCCGTCGAAATCTCTGGCGCGCCACTGCCCACCGGCACTGTCGGAAATCTCGGTGGATGGAGGAGCCACGGTTAAGGCGGCGTCGTAGTCGAAACGCCAAATTTTCTTGGGCTGCCAAAAACGCAGAAACGCAACCATGGCAATCATCGATACCACGGCGGCCATGATATCGACCAGGTTGCTATCCACATGGTTCGACCAGAAGAACTGGGTGAAAGCGAAAGACAACCCGACCACCAGGATTGCGGGAAAGACCTCAAACGTTTCTTCCCATCCCGTCATGGTGCGCACCAGCCAGAAAGGAACGATGGCGGCGGTAAAGGGAAGAATGCGGCCGATCATGGCGTTGAGATCGGATTCCGGCAGAGACGCAGCCGCGGCTAAGGTGTGGACTGGAGTGCCGATCGCGCCCCAGGCCACGGGCGCCGTGTTGGCGATCAAATTCAAGGCCGCCGCCTGAAACGGTTTGAAACCAAGTCCGATCATAAAAGCGCCGGCGATGGCCACCGGCGCGCCGAACCCGGCGGCGCCCTCGATGAAGGCGCCAAAGCAGAACGCGACCAGAAGAACCTGCAGCCGCCGGTCGGGGGTAATTCCGGCGATCGATTCTTTCATGATTTCAAATTGTCCGGTTTCGACCGAAATGTCATAGAGGTAAACCGCTGCCAGCACGATCCACGCAATCTTGAGGATGCCGAAGGCGACCCCGTAACCGAAACTCATCGCCGCCAGCGAGAGCGGCATCTGGAAAAAGACAATGGCCACGCCGATCGCGGTCATGGCCCCGGCCATGGCACACCAATGCGGCTTGATTTTCAGTCCAGCCAGCAGCCCAAGGAGCACAACGATGGGGAGAGCGGCGACGATGGTGGAAAGCCACCAGCGGCCGAACGGATCGTAAACTTGAGTCCACTGCAGGACAGCCTCCATGCGAAACTCAGTCGGTTGCAGCAACCGGCCCCAGGATATTCACCTCTCGTTCAGGCTCCCTAAGATTGCCACCCGCCGGCATCCCAACTGTTGGGAACGTTCACGTAAGAACGGTCGAGCGCGACCGTTGCCGGACATCCGAGAAGCCGCAGAGTGCGCCCTAAGTCCGTGCGTAGGATTTCAATGGCGCGATCCACTCCTGCCTCGCCGGCCGCCGCCAATCCGTAGGCGTAGGCGCGGCCGCAGAGCACAGCGCGCGCGCCCAGGCACAGAGCCTTGACAACATCGGCGCCGCGGCGAATGCCTCCGTCCATCCATACTTCGGCCTGTCCGTTCACGGCGCGGACCACCTCGGGCAAGGCGCGCAGGGCAGCTGGGACGCAGTCCAGCTGGCGGCCACCGTGATTGGAAACAGAGATCGCAGCCGCCCCTTCATCGACTGCATGGCGCGCGTCGTCGCCGCTCAGGACCCCCTTGACCACGATGGGGCCGCGCCAGAGCTCACGAATCCAGCGCAGGTCGCTCCAGCTCACCGCCGAAGCCGCAAGCGCGGCATTGATATCAACCAGCGGCAAGGGCCCCTTGCCGGGCACGACGACATTGGGCAGTGCGGGAAGACCGCCATCGAACAGAAAACTCGCGAGCCATGCCGGACGGGAAAACACTTGCGGCAGGTGGGCGCTTTTTTCGAGCAACCCTCCACTGATGAGCTCTTTCATGCCGTTGCGGTAATCGCGCTCGCGGATTCCGGAGACCGGCGTGTCGATCGTCACCACCAGCGCTGCAAATCCAGCCTGGCGTGCCCTCTCGATCACGGCCTCCGCCGCCGGGCGGCCGCCCATCAAATAAAGCTGGTAGAAAACCGGTCCGGAACAGGCAGCTTTGACGTTTTCGAGTTTGTGGCCGGAAATGGTCGAAAGGATGTAGGCGGTGCCGGCGTTTCCGGCCGCGCGAGCCGCGGCGACTTCGCCACCGGGATGCATCAGGCGGCTGTAACCGACCGGGGCCAGCAGGAAAGGAAGCGAGAGATTGAACCCCAGCACCTGCGTGCCCAGATCACAGCTTGAGACCTCAACCGCTTGCCGTGGCCGGAAAGTCACGTCCTCGAACACGCGGCAATTCTCCCGCAGGGTGACTTCGCCTTCGGCGCCGCCATCGAGATAGTCGAACACCGCTCGCGGAATTCTGCGGCGCGCGATGGAACGGAGATCGTCGATGCAAACCACACGGGGTGAGGCCACTCTGCGGGACGTGATGGTCATTTGGCGTTGCGACCTGAGAAGGCGGTGAGGTCGAGCTCCTTGAGCAATCTGCGCTTACCTGCCGCTCCGTCTTCGGCGAGGCATGGCGGGACGGCGATTCCAGCGCCCAGATTGTATCCCAGACCTGAAAGGCGCAGACGACTATCTGCCTAATTCTCGAAGGCGGGCTGCCCACGAGGGTCGGCCTCGTTGAAGGTCACGCGGAACGCTGCAGGATTTACAATCCTGCCTCAGGTTCGAGCCTTGCGAAGAGTATTCTTCTCCCCATGGCTGGGTCCGAGACAGCGGCCGGGACGACTCGGAGGAAGCATGGCTTCCTCGATTGGACAGATCGTGGAGAGCTTCCGGGGAGCCGCTGGCCCGTGGCCGCTGTTCGCGCTTTTTGGCGAACCTCCCGGCCACTGTGAGGAACTTTGAAGAACTATAAGATTGCGGTGATTGAGGGAGACGGCATCGGCCGTGAGGTCGTTCCTGAAGGCCTTCGCGTCCTCGAGGCGGCCGGGCGCGGTTATGGCATAAATTTTTCCTGGCAGCATTTCGATTGGAGCTGCGAAACCTATCTCAAGACGGGCAGCATGATGCCAGAAGATGGCCTGGAGCAGCTGCGCGGCTTTGACGCCATCTATCTGGGCGCGGTCGGATATCCCGGCGTTCCCGACCATATTTCGCTGTGGGGGCTGCTGATCCCCATCCGGCGCGGGTTTCATCAGTACGTCAATCTGCGTCCGGCCCGTTTGATAAAGGGCGTCCACTGCCCGATCAAGGGTTTTCAGCCCGGCCAAATCGACTTCTGCATCGTCCGCGAAAATAACGAGGGCGAATACTCCGAAGTGGGCGGCCGCCTCTACCGCAACACCGACGCCGAGCTAGCTCTGCAGGAGACCGTATTCACGCGCCTCGGCTGCGACCGCATCATGCGCTATGCTTTCGAACTGGCAGCCACTCGCAAAAGCCACCTGACCTCGGCCACCAAGTCGAACGGCATCGTCTACACCATGCCCTTCTGGGATGAACGCTTCAACCGGATGGCCAAGAATTTTCCCGGCGTGCGCGTCGACCACTATCACATCGACATTCTGACGGCACACTTTGTGAACCACCCGGACTGGTTCGATGTGGTCGTGGGCTCGAATCTGTTTGGCGACATTTTGTCAGACCTGGGCGCGGCGGTGGTCGGATCGATCGGCCTCGCGCCTTCCGCCAACCTCAATCCGGAACGGGCCTATCCCTCCATGTTCGAGCCCGTGCACGGCTCGGCCCCTGATATCGCGGGTAAGGGGATCGCCAACCCAGTGGCGCAAATCTGGTCGGGCGCCATGATGCTCGATCATCTCGGCGAACCGAAAGCGGCGCGGGCGGTCGAAAAGGCCTTCGAGACGGTGCTTGCCCGACCGGAGGTGCACACTCTTGATCTCGGCGGCAAAGCCAGCACCCGCGACATGGGGGAGGCCATTGCGGCGGCAGTCTCGGTGGTGGCCGCGGCCGGATGAGTCTGCTTCCGACCTTGACTGTCGCCGAGAGTGCCCGACGTCGCATCGGCCGCCGCCTGCTTCCGTTTCTCTGGTTGCTCTATATCCTCGCGTTCCTCGACCGGGTGAACGTGGCGTACGGCGCCCTACAAATGTCCCGCGACTTGAATTTCAGTGACCGAGTGTTCGGCTTTGGCGCCGGGGTCTTCTTCATCGGCTACGTCCTGCTGCAGATTCCTGGAACCCTCATCGTCGAACGCTGGAGCGCGCGTCGCTGGATTGCCAGCATCATGATTTCTTGGGGAATCTTTACCGTCTTCGTCGGACTGGTTCACACCGCTCATCAGTTTTACGCCGCAAGGTTTCTACTGGGCGCCGCGGAGGCAGGATTCTTCCCCGGCATCCTCGTCTACCTCACGCACTGGTTCCGCCACGAGGATCGCGCCACGGCCATTGCCGTGTTCATGACCGCCATCCCAATTTCCAATATCTTCGGGTCCCCACTCGGGGGCCAGATTCTGAAACTCCAATGGTATGGCCTCGAAGGCTGGCGCTGGTTGTTCATCCTGGAGGGGGTTCCCGCCGTTATTTTTGGAGTCCTGACGCTTTTCTATCTCACCGACTGGCCCAGCCAGGCGTCCTGGCTGCCCAAGGAGGAGTCCGACTGGATCACCGCCGAATTGGATCGTGAAAAACGGGGAAAGACGGCCGTGCGCTCCTTCACCATCTGGCAGGCTTTCCGCTACCGCGACGTGATCTTGCTGACGGCCGTTTATTTCACGGGGAGCACAGGCATCTACGGGTTCATCATCTGGTTTCCGACCATCTTGAAGCGGGCCTCGGGACTTTCGACCAGTGCGGTGACCTTCCTGGTAGCGTTGCCTTACGTCGTAGCGCTGATGGCGATGCTATGGAGCGGCTGGCATTCCGACCGCACGCAAGAGCGGCGCTGGCACACTGCGGTCCCACTATTTCTGGGTGGAGCTTCTCTGACCTTGGCCATCGCCTCCATTCCTCACATCTGGACTCAGCTTGTCTTCTTTGTCATCTTCGCCGCGTGCATTCACTCCTATCAGCCACCTTTCTGGGCCCTCCCCACTACCATTCTCAGCGAATCCGCTGCTGCCGCTTCCGTCGGCCTCATCAATTCCATTGGAAGCCTGGGAGGTTTTGTCGGCCCTTTTGTGATGGGTTACCTGGTGACGCGAACCGGCTCCTTTGTTTCCGGACTGGCCTGGCTGCTGGCCAATCTCCTGCTCGCCGGAATTCTTATTTTGTGTATACGAATCCGGCGGGTTCGTTCCGCCACCTCTCCGGCGTGAAATGGGAATCGACCGAGGCAGCACTTGGCAGGCGAGCCACAAATGCGCTGCAAAATGGCACCATCGAGGACTCCACTTCAAATTGTGCGCTACATTGCTATGCCGCGGTCGAGCAGCTTGCCAACCTCCGGCTTGGGAGAAGCGACCGGTTTACCCCACGATGAGACCGCGGAAAACGCACGAGCCGGCAGAGGATCAGGACACACTCGAAAGAGAGCGTTCTCATCTGATATATGCTGACGGAATGACTGGCGGGCGAAAATCGGATAGCGCGTTTTTGGCGCCGGCGATCGGCAGCGCAATGTTCGAGGGGTTTTGCCGGACATTTTTCTCCTGCTATTGCCCGCTCGCGGTGGAGGGACGGCACCACCTGCCTGGTGGACCCTTCCTCCTGTGCAGCAATCACACCAGCCACATTGACAGCGCGGCCTTGATGACCGCCAGCGGGCGCCGCTTTCGCACCTTCGCTCTGCTCGGCGCCAGTGACTATTTTTTCCATGCCGGAAGCGTGCGTTGGCTGGTGTCGACGTTCATGAACGTGATACCGATCGAGCGCCGACCCCACCCCAAATCCCTCGCCGCTTGTTTGGCGATGTGCCGCCGGTTCTTACGGCAAACCAGGGGAATCCTGATCCTCTACCCAGAAGGCACACGATCTCCGGACGGCGAGATGCAAGCGCTCAAAACCGGCGCCGGCATGTTTGCGGTCGAGCTGGGCGTGCCACTGGTTCCCGCATTCATCGAGGGGGCGCACAAGATTCTGCCCAAAGGAAGGTCGGTGCCCCAGCCAGGTCACCTGACAGTGCGCTTTGGGGAAGCTCTGGTGGCGCCCTCCTCGACCGAAGTCTCGCTTCGAAATCGACGACGCTCGGCGGTCGAGCGGCTAGCCCAGAGCATTCAGCTTCTCAGCCCCGGATATCGAGTCCAGGACCTGGTGGCCCGGGCCCTGGAAAAGGGATAACATCGAGCCCAGTTCACGGCACGAAACCTGCGCCCGACCAAGCTCCTGCAGCTGCTCGGCCCTGGACCTCGAGTCAAAGGCAACCGTCACGCCGGCGGCTGGCCGTGACCGCAAGCCGGGATAGGGACCTAGTAAGGATAGGGACAATGATGGCCTACGAACCCAGGCACATGAAATGGTGGGGTTGGGGGAGCGAGGATGTGGAGTTTAACGCCGGAGCTCATCCCGGTCTCTGGCCTTATGCGATGGCCCAGCTTGGGGTCGAGGGAGATAGTTTCAGCAAGCGGGAGTGGAGTCTCAAGGCTGTCGAACTCCCCGACGCCGTCATCGACCAGCACTTTCTCGCCAAATTGCTTTCCTCGCTCGCGTCCAGCCAGATCTCGGATCATCGCGAGGAGCGTGTGCTTCACGCCTATGGCAAAGGCTTCCGCGATCTGTTCCGCCTGCGTCACGGCCTCGCTCCCGGTGCTCCCGATCTGGTCGTTTATCCCCAAAGTGAGCGTGACGTATTGCTGACCCTTCGAGCCGCAGCCGACCACGACGTCATGATCATCCCCTTCGGGGGCGGATCGAATATTTCCGGCTGCCTAGAAAGAATGGAGGCCCGGCGCATGGCGGTTTCGCTTGATATGCGCCGCCTGCGGCGAGTGCTGGCCGTAGATGCACAGTCCTGCACGGCGCGAATCGAGGCCGGGATCTTCGGGCCGGATCTCGAACAGCAGTTGGGCGCATACGGGATGACGCTCGGTCACTTCCCCGACTCGTTTCTGCACTCCACTCTAGGGGGGTGGATCGCCACCCGGTCGGCAGGAATGCAGAGCGACAAGTACGGCAATGTCGAGGATATGGTGATCGCCTTGCGCATGGTGACCCCGGATGGCGTGCTGGCGACGCGAACCGTGCCTAAGTCCTCGAATGGCATCGATATCAATCACCTCTGCATGGGCAGTGAAGGGACGCTGGGCGTCATCACCGAAGCCACCATGCGAGTCCACCCCCGGGCGGAGTCGCGACTGGTGACCGGCTATCTGTTCCCAGAATTTGAAGGCGGCATTGAGGCGATGCATGAATGCGTGCGCCAGGAGTGTATGCCCGCGATGGTGCGGCTCAACGATCCCGACAAGACTGCTCTGTCGCTGGCGTTCAAGCCGCCGACGTCCCGTTTTTCGAAGAACGTGAGCAGCCTCTTCAAAGGCTATCTCCGCGTGAAGGGGTTTGCGCTGCCGCGCACCTGTCTGATGCTCACTGCTTTTGAAGGCAGGCAAGGGGGAGTGGTTCGCCAGCTACGCCAAGTGCAGGCCATTTATCGGCGATTCGGTGCCATCGGCCTGGGAGCCACCACGGGGAAGTCGTTTGAAGCGACAAAATACGATTTTCCTCATATCCGCGATTTTCTGCTCGATCATGATGTCACGACCGACGTCAGCGAAACCTCGACTGTGTGGAGCAACATCCTACCCATGTACCGGGAGACTATGTCTGTCGTTCGCGCCAGCATCCTCGAAAGCGGAGTGCGTCCTTGGGCTGGATGTCACATAAGCCACACCTACCACTGTGGCGCTAGCGTTTACTTCACTTTCGGCTTCCGACAACAGCCGGGACGAGAAATGGAGCAGTATCTTCGAGTCAAACGGGCCGCCCAGCAATCGTTCATCGACTGCGGAGCGACACTCTCCCACCACCACGCCGTAGGCACCGAGCATCTGCCTTGGTTGGCTGCGGATATTTCCCCGCTGGGCGTGCAGGCGGTTGGGGCTATCAAACGCGGCCTTGACCCGGGCAACATCATGAATCCCGGCCGGCTGAACCCCTCCGCAAATCCGTTCGAGGAGTGGATGCGCCCGGGTGTTCGCGCTGGCTTTGGTGTTCAAGCCTCCGGTTTGCCGGCTGCGGGTCCTCGGACCATGCCTCCCCGGCGCCGGGCAGCATCGGGCGAGTCTTAGGCATGGGGTGCAGATTCAGCCGCATTTGACGGACTGTGCCCGGTGCCGAGACCCGTCTCCTGAGCTCGGCGATTCATGGACCGCTGGGATAACAGCGGGCGAGCGTCTCCAGCACACGGTTCGGAGCAATCGTACGATTGGATCATCCCCCAAGATGACGCGCATGTCTTCAGTGAGCCGCATGCGGTCTGCATCCTCCCGCGTCACCGGAGCCAGGGGTCTTATGCTCTCCCGTGGAACAGGCTCTCCGCTTCGAACGACTCGTGTATATTCACCGGGTAATTCTGTAGGCGTTTGACGAAAAAGGCTTACGGGATTGCCGATAGCTTTCCCCAACTCGGAGTTGGGAAGCTGCCCTTAGGAGGCTCGACCCTTGCATCCCGCGCCTCGTCCGCAGGCCCTCTGTTTCCTTGTCTCCCTTCTGCTCACAACTGTTGTCTCAGCTCGCGCTTCCGAGCCTCCTACGCTGTCGATTGATATACACCAGGTTAAGGGCAAAGTGAGCCCGCTGCTTTATGGCCTGATGACGGAGGAGATCAACTACTCCTACGATGGCGGCCTGTATGCAGAACTGGTGAGAAACCGCGCCTTTCAGGACAACCGGCGCAGTCAGCCCTTCCACTGGTTTGTCTATGAGTCGGGTAATTCCGATGCATCGATGACCATCGATAGTTCCACTGGGCCGAGCCGCGCTCTGCCGCTGAGTCTAGCCCTTACCATCCGCAGCGCTACCGCCGCGGAGCCGGCGGGCATCGCGAACGAAGGTTTCTGGGGCATTCCCGTTCGGCCAAATACGATCTACCAAGGTTCGTTCTTTGCCAAGGCGGCCGATCCGTCCATCGGTCCGATCGCGGTGAGACTTATCGACAACGACACGGCCAGAGTCTTGGCATCCACAACGGTGCCAACCCTCAGTTCCGGCTGGAAGCAGTACAGCTTTACGCTTCGTTCCGGCGCCCACACTCCCTCTGCCAACAACCGACTGGTGCTCAGCGCGGAAAAACCAGGGAAGCTGTGGTTCAGTCTGGTTTCACTTTTTCCGCCCACCTACCATGACCGGGTGAACGGCAACCGCACTGATCTGATGGAAATGCTGGCCGCTTTGCACCCAGCATTCTTGCGCTTTCCCGGCGGAAATTACCTGGAAGGCAACCATATCGACGAGCGCTTCCTATGGGAAAAGACCGTCGGCCCGCTGGTTGATCGCCCTACGCATCCGAGTCCCTGGAACTATCTTTCCTCAGATGGGCTGGGGCTGCTCGAGTTTCTCGAGTGGTGTGAAGACCTCCAGATGGAACCGGTGCTGGGAGTCTACGCCGGCTATTCATTAAGGCAGGAGTATGTGCAGCCCGGGAAGGATTTGGAGCCGTTTGTCGCGGAGGCTCTCGATGAGATCGAATACCTAACCGGCAGCGCGAGTACCCAATGGGGTGCCGAACGGGCGCGGGATGGCCATGCCGCACCGTTCCACCTGACCTATGTCGAGATTGGAAATGAAGATAACCATGACGGCAGCGGGACCTATGATGGCCGCTTCGCTCAGTTCTACAAGGCGATCAAGGCAAAATATCCCGAACTCCAATTGATCGCCACAACTCCGGTCAAAAGTGTCACCCCAGATGTAATCGATGACCACTTCTATCACTCCGCGTCCCAGTTCTTTGACGATGTGGGGCACTATGACAAAACAGACCGGCAGGGGCCCAAGATTTTTGTCGGGGAGTGGGCTACCCGCGAAGGGAGTCCAACGCCCAATTTTAATGCCGCGCTGGGGGACGCAGCCTGGATGACCGGCATGGAAAGGAACAGCGACATCATCCTGATGTCCTGTTACGCACCCTTATTCGTGAATGTGAATACGGGTGGCATGCAATGGGAATCCGATTTGATCGGCTACGACACACTGACGAGCTATGGCTCCCCGAGCTACTACGCCCAGGTGATGTTCAGTAACCATGTTGGCGATCAGATCCTCGAAGCCAGGCTTGCGGGCGCCGCCTTGAGGTTCTTTTACTCGGTCACGCGCGACTCTAAAGACGGAAAGCTTTACCTGAAGATGGTGAACGCAACCGCATCTCCGCGACCTCTGACCATTCGGCTGACCGGGGTTTCCGAAGTGAGCAAGAACGGAAAAATAGTCAGCATGAGCGCAAGCACAGCCCAGACCACGAACACGATCCTTGCTCCCAGGAGGATTGTTCCGAACGAAAGCACGATCCACAGTGCGGCCCGCCAGTTTTCTCACACTCTGCCGCCCTATTCCATTCAGGTGATGGAATTGGAGGCACACTAGGGTCTGGGAACCGGACCCTCTGACGGGGCGTGGATGCTGCCGCAAGGCGTTAACCCGGTGGGTGAGACTATCTTCCGCTCACCCGCAGCATCAGCTGGGTTCTACCGTCCAAATGCACATTCCGACGCCGCGAAAGAATCACCGATCCCCCGGTTGCGCTTGCGGTCTCCGGGCTCAACTCCAACCCGTCGATCCCGAGGACGCCGTGACAACTGGGAGTCAGCCCGCCCGTCGGGGAAAGCCCCGAGGGCGCACCGTATGCGGAATTCGTCGAACTCACTCGACCGGGGGTGCCCGCATTCGGATCGGCCCGTGGCCCCATCGGTGCCCCGGGACCCGGGACCGGCGGTGCTCCTCCGCCAGACTCATTTGCCATCGTCGGGGTTTCTGCCATATCCGAAGGGCTCACCGACTGGGCGGGCGCTATCGCCTGAATCTCGAGCGCCAGCGGGATCTCTCGCCCATCCTTCAAAACAGCATGATCAAAGGCGATGCCTACGGCCGACTCCGATTCTTCCTTCGTTCTGGCCTTGGCTTCGGTCACATGACCGACAATCTTAGAGCCCCGCGGCACGGCAATCTGTCCCCCTGATTTCACATTTTCTGTGGTCTTGGCGGTGACCTCATCGCCAATCTTATTCTTGCGCGCATCAACCCCCTTTTCCAACATTGCCGGGATGGTGCTACCCGCCGACAATGGAATTGACTCCCCGACCTGCGCGTGCGCGGGCATTCGCGCGAAACAGGCCAGTATGGCTGCGCCAAGGACAGAAAGGCTTGCTTTATTCAAGACAGATCTCCTTCTCGAGGCACCGTATGCGAAAGTGTCGAAGAGGCCCGCATTCTCCAGGCGACTGATTTCCCGCGCTCTAACCGCCGGCCCATCACGATACCGCCGTGCGAAAACACCGCGCCTGGCTCGGGGCACCGCCCGCAACCAGGCAATGCCTGCAGTTTACGACATCATGCGGCGAGACATCGGCAAAACCGCAGGCTTCTCGGAGAGGTTTTGCGAGCCCGGGCGGTTCATCTCGGCGGCGCATAAAAATAGTAATCGGCAGTGTAGCCGCTCTTCACTTCGACGTTCTGCTTGGAGGCGTTGCAGTCGGCGGCCGGCGGCGGCAGCCCGGCATGGGTGTGGATGCGCTGGATGCTCGAGACACGGCTGAGCACGCCATCCCCCAAATGGCCCGTGACGGTCAGCAGGAGCCACGGAATAGAATCTGAATCCGGTGACTCAGCCCGGGCGACGGCCTTCCCGGTGACCTCACTTCCATCCTTATGTTTCCAGGTGGGGCCGGCGTAGTGGCGGCCGATGATCGTGCCTTGCTGATCACGCAGCTCGGCATCCGGTGCCTTCAGCGTCCAAACGAACAGGGTGTCGGTGCCTGGCTGACAGGTATAGATCTGTGATCCCGAGGCGTGGACCTCTAAGACCACTTCCTCGCTGGCAGGAGCCTTCAGTTCCGCGGGTACCTGGGGACGAGTAATCCCTTGTCCGCTTGCCGGTATGACCACTCCGATCAGAACGGCGGTTTCGAGCCATCGCGCCATCACGCTCAAAAGTCTAACACCGCGCCCGCCGCCGCGGCCGTGTTGGACGACCCCGTGACCGTCGCAAAGGGCCGCCGGGTTACGGCACTCGAGACGTGCTCTCGCATATAATCTTTCCGTTTTCACGGTGGGCTTTTCAGGGAGATCCATGAAGGCTTCAACAGCCGCGCCCGACGGGGATTTCAGCCGCGTGGTGCTGCTTACAACCGACGCGGACGCGCTCTCGGAATTCCAGCAAGTCCTAACCCCGTCGCTCGAAACCGTATTAGTGGGCAGTCTCGAGGAGATGGCGGAGACGCTCCGCCAGAGCTCGATCGACGCCGCCATCCTCGACTTGGACTTGATCGCCTCCAACATGAACGAAGCCGTCGCTCGCCTGCAAGAGTTGCGGGGCGCCAGCCGCGACCTGGTGATCGTCGCGCTTACTCGTTCGAAGAGCCGGGCAGAACGGCTGAAGGCACAAGAGGCTGGCGCCGACGAGTTTTTCCAGGCCCCGGTTGACGCGCACGTGCTGCGGGTGGTGCTTGAAAGAGCCATCAGCAAACGCCGTGTGGAGATTGAGAGTCGCGAGTTGCGGGAACAACTGGTACAGAAATACACCTTTGGCAGCCTGATCGGTGGCTGCGCGGCGATGCAGCGTGTGTACGATGCCATTACCCGCGTGGCCAAAAGCAGCACGACCGTGCTCTTGCTAGGAGAAAGCGGCACGGGCAAGGAACTGGCCGCCAAAGCCCTGGTGGACCACAGCGCCCGACGCGACAAGCCTTTCATCAGCCTCAACTGCGGCGCTCTGCCCGACAATCTGGTGGAAACCGAACTGTTCGGTCATGAGCGCGGGGCCTACACCGGGGCGGATACAGCGCGGGCCGGGCACATCGAACTGGCCGATCACGGCACCCTCTTCCTGGATGAAATCTCGACCCTCGGTCTCGGTTTGCAGAGCAAGCTGCTGCGAGTCTTGCAGGACCACACGGTGACCCGCATTGGCGGCAAGACGCCGCGCAAAATTGATTTCCGTCTGATCGCCGCCACCAATGACGATCTGGAGCAGCTCGTGGCCACGGGACGCTTCCGCGAAGACCTCTACTATCGCATCAATGTAGTGCCCATTCTCTTGCCGCCGCTGCGGGAGCGTGAGTCCGACATTGCCCTGCTGGCTGACCACTTTCTGCGGATCTACTGCGCGGCCAACGAGATCGCTCTCAAATCCATCGATCCCGAGGTGGTGGAGGTTCTCGATGAGTACGCCTGGCCGGGAAACGTACGCGAGCTAGAAAACCTCGTCCAACGGCTGGTGCTGATGGTTGCGGATCCCGTTATTCGCTTGAAACACCTGCCGCAGAGCATTCTGTACGCCAGCAGCACCAAACGGGAATCTATGCTGATCCCGGAGGAGGGCGTTTCCTTTGACGAAGAGATTTCCCGCATCGAAATTGCCTTTTTGCAGGCAGCTTTGCAGCGGACCGGAGGGAAAAAGTCCGCAGCGGCGGCCTTGCTTCGCATTCCTCCTCAGAAGATGAAATACCTGTGCCGCAAATACGGCCTGCAGCAGCCGGAGTGAGGTTTAGGTTAAAATTTAACCCACCATGGGTTAAATTATGACCATAGAAGAAATCCGATGCGGCGGGCGGTCCGTCCGAAAGCCTGCTATTTCTCCTATCCACCTGATTCTATGGGCTAAGCGTTTCTGGCTGCACTGGAGTGGGGTTTGGCCTCCGTCTTGCTATGTTCCAGGACAGATCGGCAGCAAGCGATCGAGACATATTAGAAACAAAAACTTTCGAGGAGATCTTAAAATGGCAATCCAGAAAAAGTCCCTGATTACGAACCTGAAGGCCACAAAGAATGCCTTCGTGGCCGGCAGCCTTGCCGCCGGTTCCGTCCACCCCGGCATGGTCGCGAAGCCCGGCATGGTCGCAAAGCCCGGCATGGTCGCGAAGCCCGGCATGGTCGCGAAGCCCGGCATGGTTGCGAAGCCCGGCATGGTTGCGAAGCCCGGCATGGTTGCGAAGCCCGGCATGGTTGCGAAGCCCGGCATGGTTGCGAAGCCCGGCATGGTTGCGAAGCCTGGCATGGTTGCGAAGCCTGGCATGGTTGCGAAGCCTGGCATGGTTGCGAAGCCTGGCATGGTTGCGAAGCCTGGCATGGTCGCGAAGCCCTAAGGTTTGAGGGCTGCCTTCGGGCAGCCCTCGCTTCATTCACCAGATCTTCCGCCCAAAGAAATCCTTCAACCCCCGGGTCATGAGTCCCGCAAGAGTCATCCGTTGGCCGTAGAGGCGGGCTGTACCCACCATTCCTGGAGCCAACCTTCGGTCGGCATTCGCCACTGTCAGGTCCACCACAAAGAACTTGGGCGGGCTCATGCCGGCATACTTCGTCAGGTCGATGAGGCCGGGCGCGGGCGGCGCCGACGCAGGCGCGATAGTCGCCCCCTGTGCATTGAATTTTCCGAACATACCATCGATCTGTAGCCAGTCAACAGAAGCGGATCGGAAACGGGAAATGTCATGTTCGGAGATGTAAATGCGGGCCCGCAGGGTTTCGAGGTCGTCAATCTCGCCAATCTCAGTGCCCGCGGAAACATAGGCCCCCAGATAGTCGCTGACGCGCGGGGTCACAACCACCCCTGCAATCGGAGCCGTGAGGTCAAGATTCGCGGCTTGGCTAGACAACTCGCGAGTCTGCTCGGCCAGTCGTTCGCGGTCCTGCAGCGCGGCGCCCGAGTCTTTATAGTGGGCCACGGCGGAAATTTCTTGCGCCGAGGCCAGTTCGTAGTCGGCCTGGCTGCGGGCCAACCTGGACTCTAAAGGCAGATTGCGGAGTTTCACCAGCGACGCACCGGCAGTGACCATCTGTCCTTCTTGCATATTCACATTGGTCACCGTTCCTGGCACCAGGATTCGGAGGGTGGCGCGGTTCTCGGCTTCGAGCACGAAGGGACCTTCGGCAGACTCATGCCAAATAGGCAGGAGCAGAAAGATCACCACCACCGCTACGGTCGCTACTCTGCGCCGCGCCGTGAACCACCGTTGTACGCGGTCTTTCTTATCCAAGTAGAGGAATTTCATAAAGTTGTACAAGGTACGGATGCGCCCCCGAAAGATCAGGTACGCGGTTCCTATCTCGGGCACGAAGGCCCACTCAGGGTTGAAGTTGCGAAAAATGTTTCCCACGAAACCGGCAAAAAAGTACAGAACCGAATAGCTGTACAGTCCGGAGAGCACCGCATAAAACGCAAAGCCCAGACGGCGCCGTTTGGGCAAATACGGCACCTCGACGGGGAGGCGCCAAATATTTTTCTTCACCCAGGCCGACGTATACAGCGTGGAGGTCTCCTTGAGATCCCCGAGGCTCCACAGGTCACAGAGTATGTAGTACCCGTCGAGTTTCATCAGCGGGTTCCAGTTGATCAGGACCACCGCCATGCCGGTCAGAAGCATGATGGTGTAACAAAAATTGTGGAGGGGAGAGCCGGGGGGAGTTCCCCACCAGATCGGCGTGACCAGGGCGCACAGGATGAGTTCCGACCATACCCCCGACACCCCAATCATCAAGCGCTCAAAGCGATTCCCTCGGATCTCGCCTTCGGTGGTGTCGGTGTAAAACGCCGGGGTCAGAAAGATAAGCAGGAATCCCATTGCCGGCACTCGCGCGCCATAGTGTTTGCAGGTCAAACCGTGACCGATTTCGTGAAGGCACAGCAACACGGAGCCGATCACCCAGAAGGCGGCCACGTCCAGCCAGGACTTGTCGGTGAAGTTATAGAACTGCAGCGTGTCATGCCAGATCTCGCTCCAGTGACTGGCGAAGATCCAGCCCGTAAAGGCAAAGACCATGAGCGTAAGCACGGTAAACCACGGCGTATACATAAAGCGGATGCGCCGGTACACCCATCCCAGGAACCGGTCTGGATTGACGGCAGGGAACGTGATCTGCGAAAGGTCACCCCACCGGTTCTTTTTCTGCTGCAGCCGACGTCGCTCGTTGACGTTTCGCTGCATCAGCTTGATGTTCCTTTCCTGCGGAGTCTTGTACCAGAAATTAATCGCTTCAACCTGCGCCGCGAAGTCTCGCACCGCGTCCACGGAATATGGCGCACCCGTTTGCTGAGTCAAAATTTCTGCCACATCCTCATAGGAGCGTTGGCCGTCGAAAAGCTGGATCATGTTCCAGGTCTGAGGCGAAAAGGTGAACATTGCGTCCACCCCCGGAACAAAAGCCCGGACCACATACTTTCCGTCTTCAATGTGTTCTCCGGAGACGACCTCAGGATGCACGCGCGGATAGCGCTGGCCCATCAGCTTCGCGGGCAACTCGGGCAAGGCGGCGTTGAGGGCCTGGGTGATATTCATCGCGGGTTGGGAATGAGGATGGTACTCGACATGCCCGGGCGAAGTTCTCCCCGGTTGCCCATCAGTTCCGCGAGCACTTCGATGGTCCCGCTCGCGGGGTCTACGACCGGACTGATCTCGATCACCCGCACGATGTGCTTTTCATCGGGTAGGTCCGGTGTGGTGAGGGCGAACCGGGCGCCTTTCTTCATCCGGCCGAGAAACCTTTCCGGCAGCGTGAAGCGCACGCGCAGCGGCGCTTCGGCGGTCACCCAGAAAAGGCGGTCTCCTTTGGCAACCTCCTGCCCCGCTCGGATGTAGCGGCGGGCGACGATCCCGGAAAAAGGTGCGGTGATGAGGGTTTTTTCGAGCTCCAGTTCGAGCGAGCGCTGGGCTTGCTGGGCGTTGACCAGCAGTTGCTGCACTCGCTGAACGTCCCAGCGATCGGACTCCGCCTGATAGCGGGCATGGTCCAGCTGTTGCTGGGAAATGATGTTGGATTCCCACATTTTCTGGGCGCGATCAAAGTCGGACTGCACCACTTTGGCCTCGGCCTGCCAGTTCTTCAGGTCCGCCTCGGTGCTCAGAGTTTTGGCCCGGGCGGCTTCTACGTCAGCGGAAATCTGGCGGTCGTCGAACCGCCCCAGCACCTGGCCTTGCTTTACCTGGGTTCCGGGCTCGGCCAAGATGGCGGAAACAATACCGTCCCGTTGCGCCGCGACATCCACCTGATGCTCCACGATGAGCGGGCCAGAGGCCACAAACGCGTCGTCGACGGCCGCGGGGCTCGCCTGGGCAGGCGCAGACGATGCCAACGGAGCCGCCGCCGCCTCGCGCGAGGCGGTTTCACCGCAACCGGCCAGCAGCAGAGACCCAGAAATCAACAGCGCAACCGTGACCCGGTTTTTCATCGTTCCCTTCCCTGCATCTTGCCGCCTCACCACCCAAACCACGCCCACAGCTTGGAGTAAATCCAGAGCGCCGGCCCGCGCAACAGCAGGTACCCCGTCGGACGCCAGCCCACACGCACCTTGCCCCGGCCTTCCATGCCGGCGCGGATTAAATTGTCGGGATTAGAAATCGCAACCCGCGCGAAGAACACATGATTGCCCCCCTGAGTCTGGCCCTTGGGGCTGACCAGCAGCACATCGCCGCGAAAGGTCCGCATGGGAAAGCCGTTGAGTTTGATCGCCGCCGGTTGGTCGGCGCGGAGAAGCGGGGCTTCGGTGTCGTCGACCGCTACATCGACGATCGCCCGCGATGTGTCTACGATCTCGGCGAAGCTGTCGCCATACTGCAACCGTCGCCCCACGAAGTTCTCGACATAGGGGGTCGCGAGTACGCCATCAATCGGGGCACGCAGCTGCGTGCGGTCCAGTAATTCACTGGCCCGGGCCACCTCAGCTTTCCAATAGTCCGCCTGCACACGCTCGATCCCGGCCTCGGTGGCATCGGCGCTCGCCAGGGCATGGTCCATTCGCAGCAGTGCGGTCTGATAACTGGCCTGGGCGGCGGCGAGCGCCGAACGGTAATTCCAGGCCGCGATCTCGGCGAGGACCTGGCCGCGGACGACCGGTTGGCCCTCATGGACAAAAACCTTCTGGACTACGCCCTCGACCTCCGGCTGCACCTGGGCGCTGTGCAGAGCCGCCACCACAGCGTCGCCCTCGATCCGCATGGGCAAGGGAACGAACACGAGGAAAAGCACAGCCGCCGTAGCCAGCGACAGGCTGAGCGTACGACGCCTCTTTTCCATGGCCATGAACTTGCGCTTCCTCTCGAGCACCGGTTCCAGCACGGAGATGAAGGGGACTTCTTTGTACATCTGGGCGTTACGCAGCGCGACGGTGGCCTGCCCGGCGAGAACCTTGACGATTTCCAACTGTGCCGGAGACAAGAAATCGGGATCGGCGCTCTCCATGGCGAAAACGCCCACTCGGCCGGTGTCGTCGGCCAAAGGAGTCACGTAGAACCCGCGCATGCCGGTTTCCTCGAAATACTTGTGAAACTTAGCGCGGGTCTCCTCGCGCGGGTCGTCAACCTCATTGTTGCGCTGACTGACGTGAAGTTCTTCCCCGAAAAGCGCCGCCCACTGCAAAATCTCGTTCAGCGGCGCAATTTCCGGATCTTCGGCATTCACCTGCGCGCGGCCGGTGATGGCGCTCAGGCGAAACCGCCCGCGCTGCTCCAAAGCAATGGCCGCACGCTCATAGGGGATCACGGCTTGCGGCGCGTTCACAATGGTCTGTAGCATGCGCTCCAGGTTCAGCGTAGAGGTAATCTCATGGCTGACCGTGACCAGGGTTTCGAGAATTTCTACCTTGCGCTCGACCTGCAGAAGGTTAGCGTTATGAAGCGCACCGGCGGCGGTTTCCGAGAGCGCGACCAGCAGGGACAGATCATCTTCGTCAAAGCTCTGGCCGTCCATGCGGTTGATGACTTCCGCCACGCCGACCAAGGATTCGCGATCGATCACCGGAGCGGCCATCAAGGAGAAGGCGGTGCCTTCTTCGACCCCGGCATTGCGCTTCTCGAGGCGCGGATCGTCGCTTGAGTCGATCAGCACGGCTTCGCCGCTCTCGGAAACTTCGCCGGGAACGCCTCCCGTCGCGTCTTGCAGAGCTCCCTCCGCGACTCCCGGATCGACTCCCGAACGGCTCACCAGCAGCAGGTTTCCGCCGCCCTCCACCATCCAGAAATTCACCGCCTGAACGTTCAGGATTTCCCCGAACTTGGAGGCTATGATGGGCAGCAATTCGTCCATTTCGAGGGTGGAGTTGAGGACTTTTTCAATGTCGTAAAGCTGCGCGATGCGGGAAATGGACCGCAGGTTCGCATTCCGTTCGCGCTCATAGCTGAGCGCCGCCGCGATGGCCACGGCCGCCGGCTCGACCAATTCGAAGATCGATGCCAGCGTGGCTTCCTCCAGGGGAAATTCGAAGGAGGCGATTTCGATGGCTCCGACCAGGGTTTCCTGGACGATGAGCGGAACATACGCCAGGGCCATCAGGGTGCGCCGTATGTCGAGATGGGAGTAATCTTCGCGAGTGAGCGCGCTCGATTCACAGGCGAAAGGCTCCCGCGTCTTGGCCAGTTCGCCGAGCGTTCCCGACTCAAACGGGACTCGGCCGTGCGCCACCCGTATCTCTCCGAGAATCGCTTTGGCGGTCCATTCCGGGTTCTCCTGGTCTTCGACCGCATAGACGACCACCGCCAGGCCGGGCAGGAGTTCGGCAATTTTGGCGGCGATCCAGCGAGCACGGGGCACCACTTCACGTTCGCTGAGCAGTCCGGTAGTGAACTCACTCAGTAAGAGCGACGAATCCGGTATCTGAGTCGCCATCAGAATGCTCTCGTGATTCGAAGAAAGCGCGAACTCGGAACGGGCAAAAGAGGCGCTGCGCTTGCAATTTCCGGTGCATTGCCGTAACGTGACGGGCACTGTAACAAAGCAGTTGACCAGTGTCAATGTTATTACTATTCGCGATTTGACGGATTCGACTTCGCGCGAGCGGTAGAATGCCGCCCTTTTCGACCTCGACCGGGTGGAGAGCACATCTTGGACATTAGCGCTCGCAAGCAGTCTGATTCCCAACTGGTGACCCTGCGGGGGAATCTCAGGCTCGGCCCGGAAGCCGATGCGCTCCGCAACCTTTTCGATGAGTTTCTTCTGGCCGACGAGACCCATATTGTTCTCAACCTGGCCGAGGTTCCGAGCATGGATTCGAGCGGGATTGGAGTCCTAGTCCGGGGCCTGACGGCGATGAAACAGCGGGGCGGCTCGATCAAGCTGGTGCACCCCTCGAAAATGGTGCTGCAGACCCTGAAGCTTGTAGCCGTGCTGAACTTGTTTGAAGTGTTTGAAAGCGACGACGAAGCGGTGCAATCGTTCGGTTAGGTCGACTTGCGTCCCCACAAACCTGGCGTTTCATAGCCCGGCAGGGCTCTTCGACAGCGCCGGCAGACTTGCGGAAATCCTCTCTTCGGCGACCCCCACGGGCACTCGGAGTGCAGCGGTAAGAACCGCGGCCGGGCTGGCAATTGGCCCACCTTTCTGCTACGGTGACGTCGGGTCCTGCCCTAAAGATCAGCCCGGCAACGCCGGGTCTGAGGGAACGGGGCCCGACCGTCAGAATGTGCCTGCTCAAAGCCTGATCCAACCCCATTCGATCGATCCACCCGGTGGGAGTTCCGGTTCAGCCTGTATTTCCACCACCGGCCGGCACTGAGATCGGGGCAGAGCATGCGCTCCGGTTTAGGCCGGCGGCCAGGCGAGCATCCCACTCGCGCTTTTGGTCGTCCTCGAGGCTCCGGCCGAGCGCAACCACTGGCGGTTCGGTCGAGCGAAGGTTATGCTTTTTCTTTGGAACGGTACCCGATGAGGGTTTTCGGCGATGTATTTCTCGCGGCGGCGCTGATTCCCTTTGTTTATTACCTGATCGTCCTATTTAGTTCCTGGCGATTCTTCCACCAAGCGCCCACCCCCGGCCCGGACGCGGCCTTCACTCCTCCGATCAGCAACCTAAAGCCGATTCGCGGTCTCGATCCCGATGCCTATGAAAACTTCGCCAGTTTTTGCCGGCAGGATTACCCGGCTTATGAACTTCTTTTCTGCGTAGGCAGTCGAGACGATCCCGCAGTCCCGGTCCTAGAGAAGCTGGCTCGCGACTTCCCCGAGCAGCCGATGCGTATTCTGTTGGAGGCCGGGGGCAGTGGAACCAACGACAAGGTCAAGAAGCTGGATCGCCTGGTGGCGGAAGCACGGCATGAGATCGTCGTGATCAACGACAGCGACGTGCGCGCGCGCCCCGACTACCTGCGCAGCGTGGTGGCTCCGCTCGCCGACCCCAAGGTGGGCGCGGTCACCTGCTTTTATCTGCCGATCGAAGAACATGGGTTCGCGGAAAGCCTGCAAAATATCAGTATGCTGTCCGACTTCTATGCCGGCGTTCTGGTGGCAAAACAGCTCGACGGAGTCAAGTTTGCGCTGGGTACGACCATCGCCACCCGGCGAAGTTGCCTGGCAAAGTTCGGGGGCTATAAGGCGATCGAGAACCGCCCGGGAGATGATTTATTGGTCGGCCGATTGATCGCCGAACAAGGCTACGAGGTCAAGCTTCTGCCCTATACCATCGCGACGGTGGCGGACTACCAATCGGTCCCGGATCTGTTGCACAAGAGAATGCGCTGGTTGGTGGTGATGCGGCATATGCGCCCCTGGGGGCATTTGGGTTTGCTGCTGACCCAGGGACTGCCCTGGTCGCTCGCCGCCGTTGCCTTGCATCCCACCTCCGGCGTGGCTCTAGGCTATCTCGGGGCTTATTTTGGCTTGCGCTCTGCGATTACCTGGTTGATCGGTATCCGGGGCCTGAAGCACCCCGGAGTCTGGAGGCGAATGCCCCTGGTGGTGGTATGGGACGCGGTGGCCTTCTTTCTCTGGGTGGGAAGCTTCGGAAGAAACAGCATCCGCTGGCGTGACCAGGAATACTTCATCCGCAACGGCAGGCTCGAACCTGTAGTCCCTAATCCGTGAAGGAGCCGGCGGTCCCGCCCAGATCTCGTGCGGGTCAGGGAAATGCCCTGGGCACGGAGCGGGGGCTCGGATTGGACTGGGCGCCGGCGGTTTCGCAGTCCTCGGCGACCCATCGCGGTTCGCTCCATTCCTGCAGCCCCTCGGGGCGGGAAAAGCGCTCCTCGGACAAATTGAGGGCGGCCCCCCCGGCGGGTTGGGAGCGACGCTCGTTGCGCGGTTTGCGCCAGTTGATTTGCGGAGCCATGGTTGAGAGATCGATCCGGTCGCGATATTTGACGGCGATATTGATCAGCGAGTCCAACAGGGAATCGGAGAGAAGGTGAGGCTCGAGGCCGAGCTCGATCAGCTTCGAGTGCTTGGCATTGTAGTAGTGCTGTTCGGCCTCAACCCGGGGATCGGCAAGGTGACTGATTTCCACCCTGAATCCCAGCTTCTCGGCGGCGGTTTGCACCAGGTGCGCCAACTCTAGAACCGAAAACTGTTCGGTGAACTGGTTGAAAACGCGGAATTCGCCTTCGAGCGCGGGGTTCAGACAAGCGATTTCAACGCAGCGAACCGTGTCGCGAATATCCAGAAATCCTCGGGTTTGGCCGCCCTTCCCGTAAACCGTGAGCGGCTTCCCGGTTACCGCCTGCACACAAAACCGGTTCAACACCGTTCCGAAAACTTCGTCGTAGTCAAAGCGGTTGATCAGCACCTCATCAAGCGCCACCTCGTCGGTCACGGTTCCAAATACCACACCTTGATTCAAGTCAGTCGCACGCAACCTCCAGGCCCGGCAGGTGAACATGATGTTGTGGCTGTCATGCACTTTGGAAAGGTGATAGAAGGATCCGGGTTGTTTGGGATAGGGAAGAACGTCGCGTCGGCCATTGTGTTCGACCGTGAGGTAACCTTCTTCGATATCGATATTGGGCGTCCCGTACTCCCCCATGGTTCCTAGTTTTACCAGGTGACACTGGGGATTAAATTCCCGGATCGCGAACAGCAGGTTCAGGGTTCCAACCAGATTGTTGACCTGGGTGAAGACTGCGTGTTTGCGGTCGATCATCGAGTAGGGAGCGGACCGTTGTTCGGCGAAATGCACGACCGCTTCCGGCTCAAAGGTTTGCAGGTAGGAAGAGAGAAACTCGTAATCGGTTACATCGCCCACAAACAGTTCAATCTGTTTGGCGGTAAGTCCGTGCCAGACTCTGAGGCGGTCAGACAGCGGTTGAATCGGGGTCAGGGTCTGCACGCCCAGTTCGTGGTCCCATTGCCGGCGAAGAAAATTGTCGACAATCGAAACCGAGTGCCCCCGCGCGGACAAATACAACGCAGTCGCCCAGCCACAGTAGCCATCTCCACCCAGCACGCCGATCTTCATTGCACCCTCCGTCAGTGAGAATCTTAAGCGGTTATTCTGTAAAGTTGTGTAACTCTTTCGACGGTTGCTGTTAAGTCCAGCCCTGAATTAGGAATGAAGCTCCCTGAAAATTCCGCTGCTCGCGCAGGATTGCAGGCAGCAAACTGACGACCGCGTGCCTTGGCTCGATCCTTCCTCCTAGGCTTTGGGTCTCGGTGGGCCGAGGTTGCGGCGCGCTCGCAGGCGGAGGCCGTAGTTGGAAAACAGACGAAGCCGCCAGCGGATGGTTGGTCAAAAGCAGTTTTCCACCGCTTTCAGCCACCAGATGCAGCGTTTCTCCCACCAGTCCTTTCAGCCGGGCTGCTGCCGCCGGGCTGGCCACCAGATAGCGGCACTCGGGTTCGAGCCAGAGCTTCTTGAAGCCGGCATCATCGATAAACACATCGGGAGCCTGCGGGGCGTAAGCGCCGTACTCAAGGTTATTGAATCGTCCATTGAGCAGAAGGGCCGTCCGGTTAGTGTAAAAGAAAATGGACGAATAGGTGTAGTAATGATGGTCGACGATCAGGGTTCCGGGGGGCTCCTTTTCGAGCGCTTCTGCCAGCGCGCGCGATGACAGGTATGGATCAAAGATCACAAGGGCCAGACGCGCCGCGTGAAAAAATAAAACCATCATCAAGGCGGCGCCCAGAAAAGCGCGCGTTCCCCGCGTTCTGACGGTGGCCAGAAACCCCACCAGGAAGGCCAGCGAGGCCACCGCGAGAGGGAACCGCAGATACGCCAGAGACGGGAAGGTAAGATCCTTCATGTGGTCGAGCGAAAGAAGATAGGTCCCAGGTCTCTGGTTGAGTGCATGGGCGATGTCGCCGGGTGCGGGCAGGTGGCGGGTAAGGACCACCAGGGTGGTCGTCAGCAGCGCCGCCCCCCCGGCAATACTCGCCAGCACCCGAGTTCCACGCCCGATCCATTCGCCTCCCTCCGCCATGGCATAGCCGAGCAGCAGCGCGAGGGCAGGATAGCAAGGCATCGAGTAATACTCCTGGGTGGTGGAGAGAGTGAAAAAGACCAGGACGAAGCCCGTCCAGCAGAGGGCCAGCAAGCGGGTTCGCCCGGCCCGGTCCGTCGGCTGGTAGCGAAGCCGGGCTAGCGCTGGAAGATAGACGCTCCAGGGAAACAGCCAGAGCAGGTGCGCCCCCCAGAAGTAAAGTCGCGGAACCGTGTTGTAGTCGCGCGGATACCGCAGATTCAGAAAGCGGAGAAGCTGCTCGTTGACGAAGAAAAACCAAAGGAAGCCGTGATACTCTCCCGGCCCGCTGTGCAGGGTGAAGGCAAAGGAGGGAGGGTTGCGAAGGGTAGCCAGAATATGCCACGGCGCGGCCACGAGCAGCACAATGAGCAGGCCTCGAGCCGGATGCAGCCGCTTCCAGATCGCCGGGGAAAACCCTTGGCGTGTGAGGAGTAAGTAGAGAGCGCCGGCGGCGATGGGGAACAGAATCCCGATCAAGCTCTTTAACAGCAGACCTGCCCCCAAACTGAAGGCCAAGAGGAAGGCCCAGACGTCGGGATGCGGCTCCTGCTCGTCGAGGCATCGGAGAAACGCCCACAGGGCCAGACCCACGGTGAAGGTGAGCATCACATCCGGGATCAGGACTCGGGTAAATAGAAACAGGCCAACGCAGGTGGCCATCGACAATCCGGCGTAAAAGCCCGGACGTCGACCGAAGGCCCAAATGCCAAAGCCGGTAGTCAACCAGCACAGCGCCAGCACCCCGAGCGCAATCGGAATCCGTGCCGCCCAGTCGTGCACTCCGAAAATCATGTAGGAGAGGGCGATGGCCCAGTAGATGAGAGGCGCCTTTTCGAGGTAGACCACACCGTCCAGCCGGGCCGTGACCCAGTCGCCGGAGCTCAACATGTTGCGCGCGATTTGAGCTTGTACGGCGTCGACATCGTCCATCAGGGAAGGAGGAGAAACGATCGTTCCCAAATAAACTGCCGCGCCGACGAGCAGAACACCTAGGTATAGGTACCGGTTTTTTGCGTGATCCAGGGGTTCGCTGCTTCGACCCCGATCTGATCGATCGAGGGGAGTGAGGTTGACCGTATTCGCCATTTTTTCATCCAAAGAAACAGGATCATCAAGCCCCACAGATGGTACCCGACGTTAGCTCTCCGTTGGAGGTGATGATCGACCAGAGAGGCGATGGCATCTCGCCGAAACAGGCCGGCATGCTGCGATGCGCCGGAAAGCAGCGTTTCGGTCAACAGCGAGCGAAACGGGCCTCGCAGCCATTCGTGCGCGGGAATATCAAATCCAATCTTGGCGCGGTGAAGCACCGCGGGCGGTAGTTTGCCCTTCATCAATTCCTTCAAGAGTATCTTCTGTCGCGAGCCGCGGATTTTCATGTCCGCAGGTATCGAAGCCGCAAATTCGACGATGCGATGATCGAGAAAAGGCGGGCGCACTTCGAGGGAATGGGCCATGCTCACGCGATCGGCCTTGTTCAGAATGTCATCCGGAAGAAAATACTTCTGATCAAACCACAGGTGGCGGGACAATGGATCCGCAGTCGGAAGCTGATCGCACTGTGCCAGGAGTTGATCGAGAGCGTGGGGCAGTTTCCTGGCGAGCAGGGCTTGCTTCTGCCGGTCCGAGAATGTGCCGTTCCAAAAGACATGCGCCCGCGCTGGGGTCATGGCGGCCCCCTCAAGGAATCGCTTCAGCTTGTACTCAAAGCTGATTTTCTCATCGGAAACGGGCCAGGGGCTGATGGCCGCAAGCGCCAGTCGCAGCAAGGGTCGGGGCAGCCGCCGCAGCTGGCGGGCCAAGTGGTTGGCGCGATGAGTGATATATCCGCCGAACAGTTCATCTGCGCCTTCGCCGCTCAAGCTGACGGTGGTGTCTTTCCGGCTTAGCTGGCTGAGAAACCACACCGGAAGCGCTCCCGCGTCGGCGTTCGGTTCATCGGAAAAATACGCGAATTCCTCAACCGCTCCGACCAGATCGACATCGGGGTTGAGGTCCATTTCCTGATGCTCGGTTCCGTAGCGCTCCACCACCTGGCGGATGTAATCGGTCTCATCAAAGCTGCGGCCGCGAAAGGAAATGGAAAAGGTTTTCAACCGAGTGCGCGACTCCGTCGCTGCATAGTGCAGGATGGTCGAGGAATCAACGCCGCCGCTCAGCCACATGCCCAGCGGAACATCGGAGATCAGATGCTCGCGAATGGACTGTCGCAGGAGGGAGTCAAGCGCCTCGCACGCGTCCGGGACCGTCCAGTCGCGCGCCGATGGAACGGGCAATTCCCAGTACGGTTCGGAACTGATCTTGCCGTCCTGCCACTCCAGCCAGGTACCCGGGGAAAGCTTCTCGATACCCTCCACCAAGGTCCAAGGGCAAGGCACATAGTTCAGGGCCAGGTAGCAGTCCAGGCCGTTCAGGCTGAGCTGGCGTTCGATTTCGGGGTGGACGAAAATCGCCTTCAACTCGGAGCCAAAAAAAAGATCTTGCCCGCGACGCGCGATGTAGAGGGGCTTGATGCCCATGCGATCGCGGCCCAATACCAGGCGACGGGTGGAGGCGGTCCACAAGGCCACGGCGAACATGCCCCGCAGGCGCGAAAAGGCGCGGGTGTCCCATTCGAGGAAGGCGTGCAGCACGGTTTCGGTGTCGCACTGCGAATGGAAACGATGGCCGAGGTTTTCGAGTTCGGCGCGCAGTTCTTGATGATTGTAGATTTCCCCGTTAAAAACGATGACGGTGTCGCCGTCGTCGCTCAGAATGGGCTGTTCGCCGGCTTCAATATCGATAATTTTCAGGCGAGCCGCGCCCAGAGAGACGGTGGATGACTCGAAGACGCCCTGCTGGTCGGGTCCGCGGTGAATGAGCGTCGCCGCCGCGCTGCGAATTCGGTCGGGATCAGGAGCCCAATTGCGGTGGGTAAAACCCACGATTCCACACAAGTGATTTCACCTCCCGCTTCGTTCCCCGCCGGTGGCTTGCGGCAGGGCCAACCCGGGAACCAGCGGAAACGCAGACCAGCCCAGGTCGCCGACGGGAGGGTTCGCAAGGGCCTCCCGGCGCCCTTGGCGAGGGCGCTTCCTTAGCCTCGGCCCACTAGCTTCGGCCCACCAGCACCAGGATAACTCCCACAGATACCAATAGGATGCCGGCCCAACGCTTTGGCGTCACCCGTTCCCGAAGAAAGAGCTTCCCGCCGACGGTTCCGGCCGCGTAACTCAGGGCCGTCACCGGCACTACCAGGCTCACATTGGCGAGCGAAAGTACCCAGAGCAAGGAAAAAAAGGCCGTGGCCATGAGCGCGAGGCCGAGCCACATCCATCGCAGCCGAATGCACCGCAGAATAACAGAAAGCAAAGCCGCAGGATGAAAGTTTTTCACCTCCCCGACGGTTTTCATGGCTCGCGAAACGCAAAGCTCCCCCGCCGTGCCGGCACACACCACGAGAAAAAGCAGAATGACTTCCCGTGTCATTACACCTGCTCCGTCGTGCGCGGAGGCGTGCCGGAAACGATGAACACCCCGAGGCAAATCAACAACACTCCCAGCCAGCGGGTGGGGGTGATGACTTCTTTCAGCAGGAAATGGCCGAGCAAAGCCACGACGCCGTATGCGATCGACGAGGCCGGCTGGACATAGCTGTAGTCGGCCCACGAAAGTACCAGCATATAAGTGACAAAGAAGGTAATGAGGGAGGCAATGCCGAGCCATATGACGCTCGAGCTAAATACCAAGAGCAAGGTATGAATGAGCTCGGCAGGGGTGCGGATCGCAACCGCACCGATTCGCTTCATGCCCTTGCCCAGCAGGACATTTCCCAAGGGGCCGAAAAGCACCATGATGAGAATGGAGAGATACGTCTTGAGGTGCAGATCCGTAAATGCTTTCATGAGTTTAGCGAAACCGGTTGGGGCGATCAGGGGAACGGCCGAAGGGCAGAGCCGCGACCGCGGGCCGACAGCTGGCGAGGACGGCGGTCGACAGTGGCCTCTTGAAACAAAGACATAGCCACGCATTCTACCCCATTTTCCAGGCGATCGCAGTCCCGGAGCGGGCGCCAGTTTGAACCAACCCCAGGGCGTCAACCGCGGAATCGGATTCAGAGGCGGCAGACCCGCACTACCTGGTTCTGATACGGGCACTCGAGCCCGGCCACGCCGGGTTGCTGGAGAACGACCCAATTCACGCCGAACTCCGTGCGCAGGCGATGAAAGTCCCGCGCCTGAAAACTCTTCCAGCCGTTCTCGGCCTCGATTTGGTGCGACCATTCCTCCCCGAGCGGAGGAAACATCGTGACCGCGCCGCTGTCCTCGGCGGCATCGGCCAGCATGCTGCGTTCCGCCAGCGCGCGGAACCCGTCCGTGTCTTCGCCGTGGATGTTCTTGTGCGACGGGTCAAGCGCGAACCTGGCATCCACCGGCGTGTTTTCCCGAATCCACAGGAAGGATTGCGCCCACCGGTTTTGCGGAAGGGCCCCGGGCCATTCCACGTGGGCGCTCGCGGGAAACAGGCTCCATTGGGCCAGAATCATTCCCGAACTCAAGGGCACGAACAGCAGGGCCCAGCGCCACAACCGGCCCTTTAAGACGTGTTCCCCCAGACGGAGACCCCCCAACAAGAACAGAAGAACATACAGCAGGTACAAGCTTCGCATGGGCTGG
This sequence comes from uncultured Acidobacteriaceae bacterium, assembly GCA_963770245.1. Lineage (GTDB taxonomy): Bacteria > Acidobacteriota > Terriglobia > Terriglobales > Acidobacteriaceae > PALSA-270. The sequence continues at coordinate 255,472 of CAVYOX010000008.1, forward strand.
AAACGGGCCAGGGTCTCAAAACGCCGGGGAATCGACAACAGCAAAGCGGCTCCGAACCAGACCAGTTCATAGATGATCGCTGCCCCGCAGAGCTGATAGAGCGCATTCCGTTGCCCGCGACGGGCCCAATCGGCGAACCATCCCAGGATGACGATCGGGCCGAAAATGCCCAACCACTCGAACCATCGCCAGCGCAGCAGGTAATCGTAGGAGTGCGATAGCGCCACTTGATGGTAGGCGCTCGAGGACTGAAACAGCGCTCCCCAGGGCAGCAGCGACGCAAGAACCTCTCGGGAACCGGACAAGTTCCATGGCGCAATCAGGAGAAGGCAATAAAAGATCGCAAACACCGCCATCAGGGGATGAATGGCGGCGGCAAAAGTCAAGAACAAGGCGGCTTGCAGGTACCTTTTTTCAAGCACCCGGGTCACGGCAAAAACCGTGGCAAACGCCACCAGATTTCGCGGGTTCATGTACTGATCCATGATGTACAACGCCGTTCCTGCAACCGGCAAGGTCAGAAGCACGGCCAACAGGGCGACTCCGGCCCATCGGGCGCGGGGATCAGGACTGCACTTGGCGCTCAATCGCCAGCCAGCCAGCAGAAACAGGAAAATGGAAGCCATTTGCCACAGGAACATGGTCCAGTCCAGGGGCAAATGGGTGATGCGGACCGAAGCCGCCATCAACTTGGGAAAAAGCGTCGCCCGAGCGTGATCCTCAAAGAACGCCGCATTGAAGGGAAACAGATGTGGATCAAGGAATTTCTCGACCCCTGGCAGATAGGTCTCGGCGTCTTCGGCGTAAGGGTGGTAGCCCTGAACCGCTAGGGCGAGGACGGTGAGGAGCAGAAGGATGACGAGCTCTTTGCGTTTCAGAGAGGTCCCTCGGGGAACAAGCGGAACTTCGATGCCGACGAAGCTTTCAGTGGGCCACCCCGCTCGGGGCGGAGCCACCGAGCCGCTCGATCGCGCTCCGTGCGGGCGCGAAATTCCTGGCAAAAGAGAGCGCTACCTGGTATTGCGCGATCGCCTGCTGGGGATGCCCTTGGCGCTCGAGGACGGTTCCGAGCTGGTAGTGGGCTTTGAATACGGGCGCATCTTCGACGGTGGTCGGGGAGGACAGGTAACGCTCGAGCAGGTGTGCAGCTCCCTCCAGGTTACCCGCTTGCATGAGGATCTCAGCCGCACCGACGAGCAGGTCTGGCCGATTCAGTTGCGGCGCCGTGGCGCGCCCGATGGCCTGTTGCATGTCATCGAAACGGGAGACCCGACGATAAAATCGGGCTAAGGCTAGCCAGGTGCCCCCCGCCCCCCCGCTATCCTCAATGGCGTGCTGATACTCGCGCTCGGCGGCAGAGAGATCCTTGTTCTTCTCCGCGATTCGCGCTCTCAGCAAATCTGCCTGCGCGGGCTCGAGTTTCGCCAATTCTTGCGCCTGGTTTTCAGCTTTTTGGGTCCCTCCGCCCAAAAGCCAGGGGGCTTGCAGATAGAAATCGGCAAGATCAGCCCGAGCGTCGACGCTTTTCGGGTTCAAGCGGACGGCGGCTTCGAACTGGTCGCGCACGCTGAGCGCGAGGTGACCCGCGGATAAAGCACCGGCGTGCTCTGCCTTTTGGCCATAACTCCGCCCCAACCAAAGATGATAACTGCTGTTCCCGGGGTCGAGTTTTACCGCCCGTTCACAGGCGGCGATGGCCGGGTCCCATTGATCCACCGTGAGATAAACCCGGCAGAGCAGGCTGTGGGCTTCCGCATTTTCGGGCGCGCTCTGGACTTGATTCTCGAGCAAGGCCAAGGCGTCATCCACACGGCCCTGATCGAGCAGTCGATGAGCCGCTTGGTCGGCGGCAGCCAGCGGCAAAGCCGCCACCACCGTCAAGCAGAACGTTCGTAAAAACACAAGCCACAGACCTTCCCCTCTTGGCACGGCTCACTCGTACCGCAAGCTTTCGACCGGATCCAGTTTGGCCGCCTTCACCGCCGGAACCGTGCCGAATAGAACTCCGACGAGCGAAGACACGACAATCGACACGATGGCCGAAAGGCCGGAAATGGGGATGCGGTACTGGGTCAGGAAACGCACCGAATACGGAATCGCAAGTCCGACCACTACGCCGATGAGTCCTCCGCCCACCGAAATCAAAATCGCCTCCGACAGGAACTGAAAGCGAATTTCGCGATTGGTCGCACCGAGCGCTTTGCGAATTCCAATCTCACGGATCCGGGCGCTGACGGTGGCCAGCATGATATTCATGATTCCGATGCCACTGACCAGCAGAACCACGGCAGCGACCCCGAGTAACACGAGGGTCAGCGCATTGGCCGTCTTGTCCGCCAGGTCGACCAACTGAGACAGGTTGGATACGCTGTAGACAGACTCGGCGCGGTGTCGAGATTGAAGAACATTTTTGATCTGGAGAGTAGCCGGCACCACCATGGAAGGATCGGCTACGGAAAAGTACAGCAGCCTTACGTTGGTGTTGTCGGTGAAGTACCGGCTCACCGAATAGGGAATCACCATCGTGGTATCGGTGACCTCGGTCTGTCCGAAGGTATCTACCCGCTCCCGGAAGGCACCGATGACGGTGAACGGCAGTCCACTCAGCTTGATGATCCGGCCAACCGCCGCTTGCGGCGAACCGTACACTTGCTGGGCCATGGAAACTGTGATGACGCAGGCCTTGTTGTGAGCCTGTTCATCTTCGACATCAATGAAGCGTCCCGCAACCACCACCAAATTGCGAATCACGCTATAGCTCGGATAGACACCGAGCAGATGAACATCGCGTTCCTTCCCGGCGCCGAACGGAATACGCTCGCCCAAAGGGACAACCGGGCTGGCGGCTACGATCCCCGGTACCTGGTTTTGTGCGGCCAGCATATCGTCAATGGTCAAGAAGTCCGATGGGCTCCCATTGATGCGCTGTTCGCCGCTTTCGTACTCCGCCCAGATTTCGTTCGAGCCGATGGACTGAATGAGGCCCAACAGGTACTGTTTGCCGGTCATACCGATGGTGACGACTAAGATGAGGGCCGCGGTACCGATCACCATCCCGAGCCCGGTCAAGGCGAAGCGTATCTTGTTGGTGCAGAACGTGTCGTAGGCGAAGGTGATGATTTCCCCAATGACCAGTTGCCGCTTGTGACTCGCCGCTTCTCTGACGCTTGGGGCCATTTCTCAAGATGCTACCGGGGGGGCGCTGGAAGCGCAATACGACCCCGCGAAATGCGTTAGGAACCGCGGAGAAGCCGCTGCCTGGTGGGTGCGCCACGCTCCGCCTCAAAAGCTCGAATCCATCCATCGGAACCGGCAGGCCGGCGAAGTTTTCCTGGGGAAAATGTTCGCGGCCCCTCGTAACCCATTTCGGATAGATGTGGGAATCCGGGGCTGGGTTGTCAACCCTCCGGAGCGCAGAAATGGGGCGCGGCCCTCATCCCGGCGCCGGAACCCGGCAAAGGTTAGACGCCGCGATTCCCGGAGAGCTGCGCTCCGCCGGTTTCTGCCGGATGCCCAGCCCTGGCCCCGAAAAACGCGTAGGCTGCCACAAACACATACGCCGTTCCCGGAACCAGATAGGCCAGCGCGATGCTGTGATAGTTCTCGGCCACCAGGCCCATGAGCGGGGTCAGCACGGCCCCGCCGACGATGGCCATCACAATCAAGGAACCGCCGATTTTGGTGTTCGGCCCCAGTCGTTTCAATCCCAGTGCGAAGATCGTGGGGAACATCAGCGACATGAAAAAGCTGGTGAGAAACACCGCCCACAATCCGAGCCAGCCGGGCAGCAGCACGCCCACTGCGATCAGCGCAATATTCACCAGCGCGTAAATGCCCAGCAGTTTACTGGGGGCGACGAACCGCATCAGGTAAGCCGAGGTGAAGCGTCCCACGCCGAAAGCCGCCAGTGTACCGGTCAGGAAATACCCGGCCACTCTCTCGGGCTGATGGGTGGAATCCTGGACATACTGGATGAAATAGCTCCAAGTGCCGACCTGTGCGCCGACGTACATGAACTGGGCCGCGACCGCCCACAGAAAGTGCGGATACCTGAGCAAGTCCCGGACACGGCCGTGATCGCCGCCTTCTTCGTGTTCGCTCTGGATGGCAGGAAACTTCGTCCGCAAAATCAACAAAGCCCAGCACGCTGCAATCGCTCCGAGCACCAGGTAAGGTTTGACCACGCGCAGCGTTTCTGAGCGCAGGTATGCGTCGTAGAGGTGCTGGGCCTTCAGGGAATTAATCTGCTCGGGACCCAGTTCGACGCCCGAGAAGATGAAGATCGTACCGATCAGGACGCCGCTGATCGAGCCCAGCGGATTGAAAGCCTGCGAAAAATTGAGCCGTCGTTCCGAGCTTTCCGGGTCCCCCAATTGCGCGATGAAGGGGTTCGAAGCGGTCTCCAGAAAGGACAGCCCGCTGGCGATCACAAAAAGCGCAAATAGGAAGAATCCATACTCTCCGGCAATGGCTGCCGGCCAAAACAAGAATGTCCCCAGAGCAAAAAGCGACAGCCCGATGACAAATCCCACCTTGTACCCGAGCCTGCGCATGAGCAAGGCCGCCGGCATGGCCAACAAGAAGTAGCCCAGGTAGAAAGCCGATTGCACCAGGCCCGCCTGCAGCCGATTGAGCGCGAATGACTTCATGAACTGCCGGATCAGCACATCATTCAGGTTGTTCGGGACTCCCCAGAGGAAAAACAGTCCGGTCACCAGAAAGAATGGCAGCAGATGCCCGGCGGGGAACAGTCCATGCCCACGCGACGGTTCGGTTGAAGCTACGGTATTTGAGACTGGCATCGTAGAGTGCACCATATTACAAAAGCGCCGGGCCAAGCGACCGACCCCGTCCAGCCAGACCATGACCTTCTTGACCCGGGAAGGCTCATCGCTTCAGGAGCGCAGCGCTTCCGGCGCTTCTTCAAGAGAAATCATCTGACGGACGGTATCCTCGACCGGAAAGCGGCGTTGTTCGAGCATGCCGATCACGGCGTCGAAATCTTCGGGCAAGGCCTTCGGAGATCCGAGAATGTCCAGCTCCTTCTGCACGAAACAACGGGCCTCATCAGCCACGCGCTCTAGGGCATACCCGATATACACGACTCTGCCCGTAAAGGCTATGGCTTCGACGGCCGCGAGAAGTGTTTGCGTCCCTCCGCTGGCCTCGAGCACAACGTGCGGACCTAGGCCGTCGGTCAGTTCAGCCAGCTGCTCTGCAGCGGTTCGTTCCCCCCGCTTCCGGGGCTTGCGCGGCCGGATTCATCGTTTCCCGGAGATCGTCGTTCTGCCTGCGCCCTTGGCCCTCTGGGATGTAACGCCAAAACCGTGCTGGTCGTCAATCGGTCGCACGCTGGTTTCCCGGAGGGCCGAGGGCCTTGCTTGGTTCGGCCTGCGATCCGTCCCGGCACGCGACTTGTTGAGCGTTCTGGGGTTAGCCCATGCAGCTCGGCGGCGTGAAAACCTGGCCCGTTCTCTCCGTGGGCCAGTTTGTGGACTCGATTTCTCGCTGCAGCAGGAAGCGTGAACGCCAATGACGCGCCCGAAAGAGCACGATCCGAGCAGTTGTGCCACGGCCCAGCACCTGTCCCGCCGGGAATTCTTCAGTACCCTGGGCACAGTCGCGGCGGGCTCGCTGCTGTTTGGGTGCTCCGGAGCAAGCTTTTCGAGCGGCCCGCCGTCGGCTCCCGCCCTGGCAGCGCAGCCGATTCCACCCGGCCCCGTCACCGTGGCCACGATCTCGATTGCAAGCGCGCAATCGGGGACCATGCCCGCACAATTCGTCGGCTTGAGCTATGAAAAAAGCAAACTTTCGCAGCCGCTTTTTTCCTCGAGCAACGCCGATCTCATCGGGCTCTGCAAAAGGCTCGGGCAAGGCACCCTCCGTATCGGAGGCAACAGCGTGGACGAAACTAGTTGGAATCCGGCGGGTCCGGGTCAGACCAGCGGAGAAACCGCGCCGGCCGACGTCGCCCGCCTGGCAGCATTTGTTTCGGCTGCAGGCTGGCCGGTGCTCTACGGCGTCAATCTCGCGCAATCCACACCGGCGATGGCCGCCGCCGAGGTGGCGTATGCGGCGCAGGCCCTCGGCCCCGGTCTTCTCGGCATCGAAATCGGCAACGAAGTGGACCTTTATCCCGGCCACTATTTCCCTTCGTCCTGGGATTTCGCCGATTACCTTGCCCGGTGGCAGAGCTTCCGTTCCGCGATTCTTGCGCAAACCCCGGGGGTTCCACTCACCGGGCCGGTGATCGCAGACAACACCAGCTGGTTCAGCTCCTTCGCCGAAGCCGAAGGCAAGAACATCGTCCTGTTGTCGGCCCACTACTACCGCGCCAACGGTCAGGACGCTTCCTCGAACATCCAAGAGTTGATCAGCTATCCCGACACCAATTTGCAGCATTACTTATCCGCTCTCGAGGTGGCGGCAGCGGCTGTCGGGGTTCCCTATCGCATGGCCGAAACCAACTCCTTCTACAACGGCGGCGCCCCGAACGTCAGCGACTCCTATGCCTCGGCGCTCTGGGTTCTCGATCACCTGTTCACCATCGCGCAGGGCGGCGGTGGCGGGCTAAATCTTCACGGTGGCGGAAACGGCAGCGGATACACTCCGATCGCCGACAACAATGGCACGGTCGTCGAAGCCCGCCCGGAATACTATGGGGTTCTGCTCTCGACGCTCGCCGGGCAGGGGCCTTTGCGGCTTACGAGCATCAGCGCCGGCTCGCTCAACACCAGCGCATACACCGTCGAGAATTCGCCCACCCAACTGAGCTTGATCCTGCTGAATAAAGACGCGACCGAAAATCTGCAGTTCACCGTGACCTGCCCTTCGACGGTCCAGTCGGCCGCCTTGCAAGAGCTGACCGGCGCTTCGCTCGCCGCCACCTCCGGCGTCACTATCCAGGGAAGCCCGGTGAATGCCGACGGTTCGTTTTCCCCGCAGTCTCCCTATGGCCTCGTCGTCTCAGGCGAGACCTTCACCGGTTACGTGCCGGCCGCGAGCGCGGCGCGGGTGACGGTGACCTTGAGCTGATGGCCAGATCAGCCCAGGATAGATTTTGAAAGGAGGGGTGCACGAGTGGACCAGCCTGCACCCTCGGAGTTGGGTTAACGATTCCTGGATTCGGCGAAGCGGACCAAAGCGTAGGTATTCAACTCAGAGATGAAATCCCGGGTTTCCTCGAACATCCGGCTTCTGGTGTTTTCAGACGAGGTGGTGAGGTCATGGGACTGGGTGCGGATGACGATTGGCAGGGGCGTCGAAGTCGGCCGGAACAAGAAGCTTCTTACTCCCATGCCGGCAAAGGCAAACCCTGCCTGGGACGGGAGCAGAAGGTGTTCGTTGCATCCTCCGCTGTCGCATATGGTCGTGGCCTCGAGCGTTTGTCCCTCGGGCTGGTGGTAGAAGTAGAAGGCAAACGTCGCCGAACCGCCCAGGGCGGTGGGCAGGGAGCGAACCTCTTCCCAGGCCGGCCGCTCTCCCGAGGAGATGTGGCAGGCGATCGGATAGTGCACTCCCGGGCCGAGCCAGAGGGCAACGTCGATCTCGTTTCCCGGATCACCGTTCGAATACGCTCCCCAGCGGTAGGCCAGGTGACTGAGCCAGTCCTGCTCGGACCAGGTTCGCAGCAAGCGGTACTTGCCCATTTGCTCGGGCAGCACCTCCGCGGTCGCGAGCTCCGACCGATCGGGAGCGGATTGGCCCCGAACGATGCCCGCCAGTTCGCGCACTGCGGAAAAGCACGAGGCCACGACGACCAGCGAAAGTACGGCACCTTGCCAGTGCAACGGGCCGTTCTTCACCTCGGTTTTTCGCACGCCGTTCCACCGCCGGCCGAGCTGCGCCCGAATCGCATCCGGTGCCCTACTTCCTGGCTGCCCCTGTTGCTTTGAACGAACCACGAGCGCGAATAGCGTAGCTGCCGAAAGGAACAGCAGTCCGCCGATCAGGTAGTCCGCGCCCTCTCCGTGGGGCTGCAGCCCGGGAAAGCTCAGGGCGAGGCGATAAAATAAAACCAGAAAACACAGCCGGATCAGATTGAAGACATAGGCGAGAGCGACTGCACTGATCACCCACAAAGTTCGTGCCCGCATCGAGAAGCGGTAGAGATAGCCGAGGATCAGGGCCAGGTACCCCAGGGTCACGGCGCCGCGAATCCCGTCGCAGCCCGGAGCGATGAACATGCCAAAACCGGGAGCGAACATCAGGCGGAGCTGATTGACGTCGGGATGAACCCCGATGGCCAAGCGCAAAAGACTGCGCCGCGTGTGCCGAGACAAATTGCAAGGGCAGATCGACGAGCTCGAATGCCTTGGGGACGGGATTGACAAACAACAGCAGCGCGATAGGAAAAAGGGCGGCGCGCCACACCCGCACACCTCCGAGCAACAAGACCACTCCACTGGCATAGGCAAACACGGTCAGTCCGAGGGGTAAGAGCGTGACCGCGATGCGCGGGGTGAAGGCAACCGCCTGTAACGCATTGCCACCCTCGCGCGCCATGATGACCGCATAGTAGAGAGGCAGCAAACCCCACCAACTGCCCCGCGTCTCCCAACCCAGCCCGCGCCAGATGCGCAGGATCAGTACTACGCTCACGATGGGAAAGTACATGCCAATCGAACGCAGGGCGTCGGCTGTCCAAATTCGCCAGAGCAGCGCCCCAGCCACCAACAACAATCCGGAAAAGCCGATGACCAGCCAAGGCAGCAGAGGCCGCCACGCCGGTTGACGCCACTCGGTGTCGGGGAAGGAGGCTCGCTCGCGGATCTGCAGGCTCGATGCCATTCGCCCTGGGAAGATCGGCGGACTAGCGGTCCCGCCGCCGGCTGAGCATCGAGGTCAGTTTTTTCTTCAGGGGACTGTAGCAGGCGCCGGCCGCGCCAATCAGGCCAAGGATGGCCGTGGGGTTTTCCGGAGAATCAACGCAACCGCCTTGCGCGTGAAGCGGGAGTGCGGCCAACAAGAAAAGCCCGAGATACGCGTAGCGGAAATAAACCCTCGTCATTGTCCGACCTCCTGGCTAACCCATCTTCACCACAGTGTGCACCCCGCAGTGTGCAGAATCACTATGTACCAGAAGGATAATACCAACGCGCAGGTTTCCTATTAACTACATTGACTCCCGCTACATTCTAGCTTACTGCGCACAGAAATTTCGGCTATCCTCGCGACTGTTCTAGTTCTGTAACAGCTTTAGATTCAGACTTTAGATTCAAACTAGGAGAGCTGTCTTTTGTTTGCGGAGCCCAAGTTAGAATCTACCCACCGATCGGCTTGGATGTGGCCCGCGCAGGGGTCTTTTTTTTGTTCCTCCAGTCGAAGTTCAGCGCTGCGGGCGGTATCTGTTCTCGCTGGCCTCTGGGTACTGACTAGTATGGTTTCAAGCTGCGGCGGCGGGCTTCGCAACCCCGGATTTAACATCACTCTTGCGGGCAGGGTGCACGGCGGACAGCAGGCCGTCTCGGGCTCGACCATTCAGCTTTATGCCGCAGGTGCTACCGGTTACGGTTCGGCCGCCACGCCTTTGCTGACGAAAACCGTAACCAGCGATGGGGCGGGTAACTTCACCATTACCGGGGATTACTCGTGCCCATCCGGTTCCCCCCAGGTCTACATCGTGGCCACGGGTGGCAACCCCGGTCTCGCCCCGGGAACGAACAACACCGCTCTCGCCATGATGGCGGCGCTCGGCCCCTGCGGCAACCTGAATTCCTCGACGTTCATCTTCATCGACGAAGTGACGACCGTGGCCTCGGTCTATGCTCTTGCGCCCTTCATGAGTACAGGAGGGGGCACGAAGCTCGGCGCGACCAGCACCAATGCGCCAGGCCTAGCCAACGCCTTTGCTACGGTGAACAACCTGGTAAATACCGCTCAGGGAACAGCCCCGGGACTGAGCCTGCCCACCGGAGCGACTGCGCCGACCGCCGAGCTGAACACTCTGGCCGATCTTTTGTCCCTCTGCGTCAACACCAGCGGCCCGGCGGGTGAATGCACCACCCTGTTTACCGATGCCACCCCGAGCGGATTGAGCGCGCCCACTAACACCATTGACGCCATGCTCGATATCGCGCTCAACCCCGGACACAACGTGAGCACGCTGTACAACCTGGTGACCGGGATTGTGCCCTTCGAGCCGACACTGGCCGCGGCCCCGAACGACTGGACGATGGCGATCAACTACACTGGCGGTGGGCTGAATAAGCCCCAGAGCATTGCCGTCGATGGCTCGGGCAATGTCTGGGTAGCCAACGGCGGCAGCAACAGCATCAGCAAGCTCTCGAGTAGCGGCAGCGCGATTTCTGGCGCTGCGGGTTACACGGGCGGCGGCCTGAATGTTCCCTGGGGCATCGCCATGGATACCTCGGGCAATGTATGGGTCACGGATGCGATCGTCAACGGAGGTGCAGTCTCCAGGTTCTCGAGCACCGGCAGCGCCATTTCCGGTTCGCCTTATACCGGCAACGGGCTGAACCAACCCTTCGGCCTGGCGGTCAACGGCGCTGGCGTCGTCTGGACGGCAAACTTCAAATCCACGAGCGCATTCCAAAATACCGGCGTCGCGCAGATGGGCTCACCGTACGGCCCTGGCAATGGAAACCATAACTTCTTCAATATCGCCATCGACAAGTCGGGCAATGTCTGGATGACCGACAATATACCGCCTGCTGGCGACGTGGAAGTGTTCACCAGTGGCGGCGCAGTGGTCGGGACCTACAGCGTCGGCGGGCAAGATGGATCCTGGGGCGTCGCGATTGATAGTGCTGCTCACGCGTGGATATCGAACACCGCGAACAACAGTGTGACCGAACTCAACAACAACGGTACCGCGGTCGCGAATTACACCGGCGGCGGTCTCAACACTCCCCAGGGTATCGCCATCGACGGACTAGGCAACGTCTGGGTGGCCAACACGGGCCCGGCTGCCACTCCCGGCAAGAGCGTGACCGAGCTGAACAACAGCGGAGCGGCCTTTTCCCCCAGCACAGGTTTTATCGGGGGAGCAATGAGTTCCCCTTTCAGCTTGGCCATTGATGGTTCGGGAAACGTTTGGGTCAGCAACAACAATGCCGGCAGCAACAGTGTGACAGAGATCGTGGGCGCGGCGGCACCGGTCGTGACTCCTCTTGCCCTGGCGGTCAAAAACAAAACTCTCGGCCAAGAGCCGTGAAGCCGAAGGGACCGAGGCGCGCCGAACCACCGGCGCCGGCTCGCTTCTCACCCGCCACCATGAAAAGACTCCACTCCAGTTGGGCGGGCTGGTTGCTGATCTCGGTCCTGCCTCTAGCAGGATGCGGAGGAAGCCCGGTCGCCAGCGCCGGGCCGTCGTCTCCGTCCGTGCCTCCGCCTTCGGCCCCGCCTGCGCCCGCCGCAGTAGTTCTCGCGGGAGTGGTTCACAGCGGCCAGGCGGCGGTGTCGGGCGCTTTGGTCCAGATCTATGCGGCGGCGAGCAGCGGGTATGGGGCGATGGCGACGGCCCTGCTTTCCACCCCGGTCCAGACCGACTCGACTGGAAGTTTCAAGGTCACCACCAGCTTCACCTGTCCCTCCTCGTCGGCGCCGATCTATCTGGTGGCTCGGGGTGGCAATCCCGGACTGGCGGCAGGAACCAATAATGCCGCTCTGGCATTGATGGTCGCCCTCGGCCCCTGCGCGGGCGTGAGCGCCTCGACCGTCGTCTCGATCAACGAAGTGACCACAGCCGCTTCCGTTTGGGCGCTGGCTCAGTTCATGAGCCCGGGAGCGAACGTAGGCACGAGCAGCGGCAACGCCCCAGGTTTGGCCAATGCATTCGCCATGGTGAACAATCTGGTGAATATCAGCGGTGGCGCCGCGCCCGGCCCGGCGCTTCCCGCAGGAGCGGTCGCGCCCACGTCGGAGCTGAACACGCTGGGCAATATCCTCAACCGTTGCACGGGCTCGAGCGGGAGCACTGGGGAATGCGCTCAATTGTTCGCCGCCGTGACTCCGAGCGGTGGCACCCAGCCGACGGATACGATCGATGCGGCCTTGGACATCGCCCTGAACCCGGGGCAGAACCCGGTTGCGGTCTTCAACCTTCAATCCGTCGGCTCGCCTTTCCAGCCGAGCCTGAGCGCTGCTCCTCCCGACTGGACTATGGTTGTCAATTACTCGGGTGGCGGCTTGAACGGGCCGGCGTCTTTGGCGATCGACCAGGCGGGCAACATCTGGATCGCCGACTACTACGGGGCGGTCACGGAACTCTCGCCGCAAGGGAAGGCTTTGTCCCCCTCCGCCGGCTTCACGGGCGGCGGGCTCAATGAAAGCTACGGTCTCGCGATCGATGCCGGGGGAAATGTGTGGGTAACGAACCAGCAAAGCCCGGGATCGGTCAACGGAGGCCTGGGGAGTGTCACCGAACTCGGTACGAGCGGACAGATCCTGTCTGGCAGCGGCGGCTTTTCTGGCGGCGGGGTTGATTTTCCGGTTGCGGTAGCCGCCGATTCTTCCGGCAACATCTGGATCTCAAACTATGGAGTCTCGACCGCGACCGTGCTCTCCGAGGCCGGGGCCGCGCTCTCGAGCGCCCCGGGCTATGGCAGCGGAGAGCTGAATTTCCCGGTGGCGATCGCCATCGACGCCGAGCACAATGCTTGGCTGGCCAATCAGGGCGCGAGCACAGTGACCAGCATCTCGTCGGACGGATCGCAGGTCTCTCAGGTACCGTGCTGCAATGGCCCTTCCGCCCTGGCCATCGACGGGCATGGAAATACCTGGGTCGCCAATTTCTATGGTAATAGCGTGAGTGAGCTGTCGGCCGCGGGGACCGTGCTCTCGAACGGATACACGGGCGGTGGCTTGCTTCGTCCCCAAGGGATTGCAGTGGACGGAAAAGGCAATATCTGGGTGACCAACTACCACGGCAATTCCATCACCGAACTGGAAGGGGCAGACGGTACCTCACCCGGCTCTGCGGTCTCGCCCGCCGGGGGCTTCGGCCAAGCCGCGGGATTGAGCCTGCCTTTCGCCCTGGCCATCGATGGCAGCGGCAACCTGTGGGTTTCGAATTTTGCCGGCAACACCGTCACCGAGTCGATCGGCGCTGCCGCTCCCGTGAAGACGCCGCTCCTCGGCCCGGCCGAGGAGCCCTAAGACCGCCGCCATCCGGGGTGCCGAACCTCCGGCAGGGGCAACCGAGACTCCATTCGCCCGTTCCTTCGGCCGGCTCAGCCCGGCTCACGACAAGCGAGCGGGGCTGAGGGTTTCAGGACCACCTCCGTCAGAAAAGCAGCTTCGCTCCGAACTGGAACACTCTCGGGTCGAACGCCGAAGTCACCGCCCCGAAGTTGCTGGCTCCCAAGTTTGTGCTGATGCCGCCGTTCTGGACGTTGCCTTCGAACTGGGTGTGGTTCCAGGTGTTGAAGCTCTCCGCCCGGACTTCCAGGCGACTGCCGCGCGCTTCGCTGATAAGGAAGCTCTTGAACAGAGCCAGGTTCCAGTTGTCCCGCCCTGGACCACGCAACGCGTCGTGCCCCAGATCGCCCCAGGTGCCCGGCGCCGGATCGCTGAAGGCGGCGGGATTGAACCATTCGTTCACGGTGTGGGGATAGGAGATGGTCCCGGTCAGGTTCGGCCGGTTTGAGGACTCGGGAATGATGCTGGTGATATTGCTGCCCGTTAGTCCGATATTCAGCGGAGCTCCGGACTCCATGGTGACAATTCCGGACACTTCCCATCCGCCCACGGTGGCTTTCAGCAGGTGGCTGTCGCTGTTTTTCAGGAACGGGACATCGTAAACGAAGTTGACGAAGGCGACATTGGTGCGGTCGAAAATCGACGGCCCGTTGTCGTACTTCCAGCCCGCGTAGGGATTGGAAACGTTGTCCAGGTCGAAACTGTTGCCGCCTCCGGTGGTCGGATCAATGGCCTTGGCATAGGTATAGGCAGTCTGCAGGGTCAGGTCTTTGGCCACCCGGGCATGCAACTCGACTTGCAGCGAGTTGTAGTGCGAGTTGGCTTCGTTTTCGGCCAGTCGGATGTCGTTGAATCCCAGATACGGGACCAACTGATTGTAGGGGCCCGCGGTACCGGCTTGGATGGCGGGCAGGAGGCTGGGGTTCGGGAGATTGGCCTCCTGAAAGAAGTTCTGATGCCGGTTCTGGTTCCCCACATAAGAAACCGACAGCACCGAGTTGGCCCCGAGTGCCTGCTGAATGCCCAAGCTGTACTGATTGCTCACCGGCAGCTGATATTCGGCGGAACTCATGCCCGTGATACTGGCCACCGTAATCGCCGGATTGATGGTCTGGCCGGTCTGGATGTTGGTTTTCGGATTATCGAGAAGAATGTTGTTGAAATCGACGGTTTCACTAAACGGGATATTTGCCCCAGAATCGTACATGTCGTTGCCCTGGATGCGCTCATACATGATGCCAAATCCGCCGCGCAGCACGGTTTTACCTTCGCCGGTGAGGTCATAGGCGAAGCCGATGCGCGGTCCGAAAGCCGCCCAGTGGTTTTCGACCAGACCGTTGGAGATTCCGTTTTGGCCGGCGATGCCGATACCGTTCCCGTAAAACTGAATGCCCGAAAGAATTGGATTGGTGCTCGTGATCAGGTCTGGACTCGAACTGCTGATGCTGCCGTCCGAGTTGAAGACAGGCCGGGTGGCCGGGTTGTACAAGTTGGGATAGAAATTCGCCATCCGGTTGTTGGCCTCGTAGGTATGCGGCACTCCATCCCAGCGCAGTCCAAGATTCAAGGTCAGCCGGTGGGTGGCGCGCCAGTTGTCCTGCACATAGGCGGCCCAGGAAACGTTGTTCCAGTGGCCGCTATCTTTTACCGCGGACTCGTTATAGCCTTGCGCATAACCTAGCAGGAAATCGGCAAAGTCATTGCCCGTGTATTGACCGTTGAAGTTGAAGTTGCCCTGCGTGAAGGCGAACAGGTCCTGAACCTTCTTATAGAGGGCCCAGCTGAAACCATACTTGATCTGATGCGCTCCCTTGGTCCAGGAAACATCGTCGCGCAGTTGATAATCGTCGGCCGTGTTGTTCCAGGGCGTCCAGTTCGAGGTGTAGAAGGCGCCGGTGCTGCCATTCAGGTCGATCGACGGAATGCGGCTGTCGACGTTGGGGCCGGAAAACACCCGATTAAAGTCGAAGCCGGACGGGGCCGTGACCAGACCGTCCGGGATGATATGGATGCGGTTGCCGTTGTAGTTGAAAGAGGCCTCGTTCAGCAGGGTCGAACTGATGGCATAGGTGGTGTGAATGACATAACTATAGGAGGGATTGCCGAAGGTATTGCCGACGGTCGGCACATTGTCCCCGCTCCACTGCGTAGTCCCATAGCCCTGGGAGACCTGCTCGGCGATAAAGTGCCCATAGATCGAGAGCTTCTCGTTGAAAGTATGGTCGACGCGAGCAATTTCCTCGCGCACGTTGGTGGGAGAGGCGGGCGTGCCCTGGAACTGGGCGCCGTTCGTGGGGGCGGGAAAAATCCCGGCGGTCAACAGGGCTTGCGCATTGCCATCCAGTAGATTGGTCGGAATTGTGTTGTTCGGAAACGGCGCTCCCAGCACCAAACCATCGGCGGTGAATCTCGCCTGTTGCGCGGGAGAAAGCTGGGCTGCGGTCGGCACCTTGATGAGGGTCCCGCCGAAATTGCCGCCGTAGGTGCTGGGCAGGGGAACGGTTTGGTTGTAGGAGCCGCCCTGCACCAGGCTGCGCCATTCCATGTTGTAAAAAAAGAAGGTCTTCGGATTGTCGCTCGGTTTGAACTCAACCGGGCCGCTGCCATTGAAACCGTAGGTATTGAAGCGCAACTCGGCAATCTTGGCGGGGGCGGCGTTGAAGTAGTTGCGGGCGTCGAAGGCATCGTTGCGGTCGAACTCCCAGGCCGCGGCATGGAACTGCTTACTTCCGGACTTGATCACCGAGGTGATGGTCGCGGCCGAGGACAGTCCATATTCGGCGCTGTAGTTCGAGGTGAGGGTGCGGAACTCCGCGATCGCGTCCATCGAAGGCATGACGCTCGAACCGCCGCCTCCGCCGCGATCGTCGTCTTCGCCGCCATCGATCAAGAAGATGTTGTGGCCTTCCCGCAGTCCGTTAAAGCTCACATTGGCGTCGCCACCCGCCGAAGTGGGGACCTGGAAGTCCATCTGCAGGCTCGAGGCTCCCGGCGTCAAGGCCTCGAGGGTGTACATGCTGCGCCCGTTGGTGGCCAGCTGAGTCACCTGTTGCCCGGTGATGACGTCGCTCACTTCGCCCGAGTCCGATTGCACCCGCACGGCGTTCGCTTCCACGGTGATGGTCTCTTTGGTCGCACCCAGGGTCAGGGCAAAGTCAATGCGGGTGCGGTCGCCCACGTTCAGCACGACGCCCGTCTTCTCCGCCACCTTAAAGCCGGAGGCTTCGGCTTTGAGGTTGTAGCGGCCGATGGGAAGATCGGGGGCAACATACTGACCGGCGTCGTTGCTGGTGAAGCTGCGCGTGATCCCGGTATCGCTGCTCGTGATATTGATGGCCACATTGGGAATGACCGATCCCGATGGATCGGTCACGGTTCCGACCAAGGTGGCCTCCTGGCCGAAGGCCGAGAGCGAGGCGCCCGCCAGCAGCACGGTTAGAATCAGGAAAGAGCGCAGGCTGCGCTGTTTGGCAGCCAGAAGACCGCTGGGGGCACCGTTAGACGAATAAGGTTTCATGTGTAACTCCTTCAGGGGAGATCCCCGGACCTCGGCGGCCACAAGGCGCGGAACCGCGGTTCCGCGCCGCGCCCCAAGCTGCCATCTCATGGGTTGTGAACTTTGGGTTGCTCGACTTAGAGAAAGCGCATACCACGGGAATAAGTTGTCCCAGAAAGCGGTCTGAGACAATACCCACTTGACGTGATTTCAATATGACCACTACGATGCATGAGAAATGAAGCGAGTGGCCTCTGCGATCTTGCCGATCATCGCGCTCGACCGGAAGGCGCTCGAGCCTCTGCACCGGCAAATCTACGATGCCTATCGCACCGGGATCGTGGATCGCAGGCTGCGCCCCGGGCAGCAAGTTCCCTCCACCCGCATGCTCGCCGCCGACTTGGGGATCTCGCGCATGCCGGTCTTGAATGCCTATGCTCAACTGCTGGCCGAGGGTTATTTCGAGAGTCGCGTCGGCTCGGGAACGCTGGTCTGTAGTTCTTTACCCGACCAAGTCTCGCCGCGGGAAGCAAAAGGCGCTCGCTTCGCCAAAGTTCTCTCCGGACCGCGGCCGGTCTCGGTTCGTTCTTCGATTCTTCCCCATGGGGAGCCGGTCCTGCGGCGCGGCTGGGGAGCGTTCGGGGTGGGCCAGGTGGCGGTTGATCAGTTTCCGTTCCAGATCTGGTCGGGCTTGGTGGCGCGTCACTCTCGCAGGATGGACGCCAGCTCAGTTCACTACGGCGACCAGATGGGGTCCAGAGTTTTCCAGGAGACCATCGCCACCTATCTCAGAACCGCGCGGGCGGTCGCCTGCGAAGCGCAGCAGATCATGATTGTCAGCGGTTCGCAGCAGGCTCTCGAGATTTCCGCTCGCGTGCTGCTCGATCCGGGCAGCCGGGTCTGGGTGGAAGAGCCGGGCTACAGTTTGACGCGCGACGTTCTGGCCATGGCGGGATGCCGGCTGGTGCCGGTTCCGGTCGATCGGGAGGGCCTCGATGTGGCCGCCGGCATTCAGCTGTGCCGCAAGGCCAGGGCGGCTTTTGTGACTCCCTCGCATCAGTACCCGCTGGGGGCTACCATGAGCGCCTCGCGGCGTCTGCAATTGCTGGACTGGGCGCAAAGCTCGGGATCCTGGATTATCGAGGACGACTACGATAACGAGTATCGCTACGACAGCCTGCCGATCGCGTCCTTGCAGGGACTCGATAGCAATGCGCGCGTCATCTACATCGGAACATTCAGCAAGGTTCTTTTCCCTTCTCTGCGTCTTGGCTACGTGGTGATCCCGGCGGATTTGATCGATCGCTTCTACGCCGTCCGCCGGGCGATGGATCTGGGGCCGCCAGGCTTCTACCAGGCGGTGGTGGCGGCCTTCATCCGGGAAGGACACTTTGCGCGCCACGTCCGCCGGATGCGGATCCTCTATCGCGAGCGGCGGAGCGCCTTGGTCGACAGCATCGGTGCCGAACTGGACCCGCCCCTCGAGATTCTTGGCGCGGAGGCGGGAATGCACCTGGCTGCCCTGCTACCGGGAGGGGTCAGCGACCTCGAGACCGCTGACCGGGCGGCGCGTTTGAAACTTTGGCTATGGCCTCTGTCTCCGTCCTACTTAGGCAAAGCGCGGCAGGGATTTATCTTGGGTTTTGGCAGTACTCCGGCAGAAGAGATGCCCCGCGCCGTCCGGAAACTGCGCAGCGCGCTCACCCCAGCCTAAGCATCGAAGGCGGCTATTGCGGGATGGAGACCGGACGCGAAGCCATGAGTGCGAGGAAGCGCGGGTCCTTGCGCACAGCGGTGAAGTCCTGATCCTTGTACACTCCGTCGATTTTGTAGCCCTCCTCGATCGCGCGGCGCAGGTATTCGAGCGCGCGCTCGGTCAAGCCATTCTTCGCATACAACTTGGCCAGCACGTAGGAAAAGTGCGCCCGATCCTCGGGAGAGGAAATCTGTCCAGCGACGCCGCCGTTCGAGGTGCGCCCGAAAAAACCGGGATCGAGGTCTACCGCCCGGCCATACGCCTCGATGGACCTGTCCCACTCCTTCTTGGCGAAGTACGCCGCACCTAAATTGCCATAGTACGAAGCATCGTCAGGATCAAAAGCGATCGCCCTTTGGTATTGCTTGATCGCCCGGCTATATCGTCGCCGCACGTATTCGAGTACACCCAGATTGTTGAAGGCATCGGCGTAACCAGCGTCTAGCTTGGTCGCACGTTCAAAATCTTTCTGGGCTTGCTGGTACCGCGCGGACAGCAGCTCATTGATGCCCAGCTTGTTGTAGAGCACGGCGCTATTCGGTTTTTGAGACAAGGCGCCCTGGTAGTAATCAACTGCCTCGAAGTAGTCCTTGGCGGCGCGCAACTGGTCGGCGCGGCGCTCCAGATCCTCGGCGGATGCCCCGGTGGCTCGAGCATCGGCTCGACGAAGCGCAGGCGCACCGGCTGGCATGGGCTGGGGCGGTGAAGACTGGGCAGAAACCAAGCCAGCACCGAGAGCCAGGGCTCCCGCGACCAATCTGGCGCATCTGGCCAGCGCGCGGAATTTGATTCTGAGCTCGAACACGACCTTCAACTCCACGCCCGCGGATTTCGTTCCCGGCCTTCGTAGGCGGCATTGGCCGCTCCGGCATCCATCGCCGTTTGGACCCGCAGTTCCGACCCGTCGGCCAGGCTGGGGTGCGGTTTTGGCAAGGCGGCGGCAACTGCAAAGGCGCTGCCGCTGAGGGCCAGGGTGTCGACGAGATAATTGAGGCCGTTGGCAATGTCGGCGGGACTAGCAACCAGGATGGGAAGGTAAATGAACAACACCAGCAGCAGAACCGCGATTCCCACTCCGCTCGCGGCCAGCCGCGCTTGCTTTTTGACAACCAAAGCAATCCCGGCAGGAATGAAAACCGCCGCGGTGAAGTAGGACCAGAACAGGCGCACCGGAATCCACGCGGGCGTCACTTTGCTGAGGGGAACACCGGGGGCGAAACCGGGATGCAGAAGGTGCTCGACCGCGAACACGAGCACCGGAATTGCGAGCAGGAAACGCGCGACCGTCACGATCCCATTCGTGGGGCGAGCACGCGAGGCCGCGGGTCGAGTTCCTGCCAAAGCCAAAGCGCCTCCGCTAAAAGCCAGATCCCTCAGCGCCACCGCCAGCCGAATTCGATCGTGCGGGTCACTGGCCAAAGCGGGTATGTGCATCAGGGCGACGAATAGACAAAGCAGGATGGCCAACAGGGCGGCCGCGAGACGCGCGTGTTTCCCGGTCACGATGCTGAGGGCGGCAGAGATGAGAGCAACCCCCACGAAATAGGTCCAAAAGAGATGCCACGGAATCCAGGATGGCACCAGGCGCGCCACAAAGATGGCGGCGGTAAAGTGCTGTGCGCCGAACACCGCCATCGGAACGGCAAGGAACAGACGGCCGAAGGGCGGGATCCGGTCGAAGCCATGCGCTCGCGACATGTCCTTGAGGACTCGAGGTAGGCCGAATGCGGAGACCACAGCGCCCGCAAAATAGGGCCAAAACACATCTCCTGAAATCCAGGCTGGCAGACTGGCTGCAAAGATCGAATGCCTGGCAGCGGAAATTGCGTGGGCGAGCAGAATGATCTTCACCATGCCAGCCTCACCATGCCAGCCTCCTTATCTTGGGCATCGCTCACCGAGCATCGAGTGCCGCCTTAGTGGATGCCTTCTTCGAGCGCCGCTCCGAGCACTCGGCCAGGACCGGCCTCTTGGGCGAAGATGATGAACCGGACATTGCTCGGATCGGTGCCAGGCTTGAGCTTGGTTTCAACCTCGCGGCTGAAATTTTTTCCCTTCTCAAGCCTGCCAATCTTGGTCAGGTTTTGCATCACAGCAACGTGGGTCAGATGTTTCCCGCTATTTTCACCGCGCAAGACTTGAGACTCCGCATGATCGAGAGCGACGACCTCGTAGAGATCGGCGTTGCGGTTTATGGAATTCCCCTGAACTTCCACCTGCACGCGAACCATGTCTGAGTTTTTCGGGTCTCGGGTTGCGGCGAGAATGCGGATCGGAAGCTTAGGAATGGTCGCAGCTTTTTGAAAAGTCTGTTCGACCTGCTGGGCGTCGCTGATCCGCAAATCGGAGCTTCCATCGACAATCACTTGCGGAGTGTAGGGGCTCTTCAGCCCAAGAGCGCGAACATAGTCGCTCTGCCGGTCGCTGATGAAAGCTGAGGAAAACGGGTCCTTCCATCCGTCGTGATTCCAGTAGTCCACGTGCTCGCTGAGCACAATCAAGCGCACTCCAGGGACCGGTTGGGCCGCATCAATCTGTTGCAGCCAGACATCGGCAGGCGGACAACTGGAACAACCTTCCGAGGTGAACAACTCGACCAGCAGAGGGGATGCACTGGTATCGGCGGCGGCCCCGGAGCGATCTCCAGAGGCCCAGAATCCAACCAGAACCAAGAGGGCGATGGGTTTGATCATTGCAGGCTCCTGCAAGCGGTCACCCTGCGCTGGCAAGGCCACCCGCATGGACCCCTAAACCTTGCTCGGGCGGGGAGCCGCAGGCAATAACCACTTTTGGTGTTCTCATCATAACCACTTCGGCACGAACCTTGTGTCGCTAATCTGGTGCCGCCAATCTGGTGCAGCCAAACTCGTCCTGCCCAACCGGGGGTCCAGACCTCGGCGGGCGATCGTCACACCGCCTTCGATGGGTTCGGCCAGGCCAGTGCCGAGAACTCGGACCCGTGGCCCGTGTGAGCGCTATTGCTCAGACCGCTTGGGTTCTGGCTTGCTAGCCTAGAACTGACCTGGGCGTGCTGCCTTGTCGATTGGGTTGCTGACTCGATCGCCCGGGGTTGGTCATTCCGCCGACGCGTCCGATTGGGAGCGCGTCCATCATGAGCCCCGTTCCGCTCGCGACCAGCTGCTGGCGGACGGAATGAGGAGATTCGGGTTCGCGCGCGCGAACTGGAGGTTGAGATGCTTTGGACTGTGGTTGTTGTTCTTCTGATTTTGTGGCTCCTCGGGTTCAGCCTGCATATCGGCGGAGCTCTCATCCATCTGCTCCTGGTTGTGGGCTTGGTGGTTTTGGTGGTGAACCTGTTGAGCGGACGAAGTGGTTGAAGCCAAGGTCCTGCGAGTTCCTGGCACCGGGGATCGGGTGCAAGCTTCCGGACCGCCAGGAGATCGGCGTTTGGAACCACAGCAGAAACGAAACCCCAGAAGTAAATTTCGGGTTTCGCGATCATTCGCCCGGCCGTCACCACGGAGAACCAATGCGGTTGAAGATAGGTCGACTTTCCCCGCTGCTGTTTGCGCTCGCGCTGGCGGCTGTGCCCCCGCTGCTGAAGGCGCAGGTGCCGAGCGCTTTGCGAAGCTCCTCGAGTGCGGCCATCCTGCCAGCCACTCCCACCCCTCTGCTGCCGGATCTGACGTATTTCAGACCGCCCCAGAAAACGAAACTCCGCAACTATTTCTTTGACGCCTTTGGCCCCTATCCGATCGTGGGCGCTGCTCTGGTCGCAGGGGTGAACCAGGCGTACAACTCTCCGCGGGAGTGGGGACAAGGCGCCCAGGCATACAGCGAGCGATTCGGGTCCGACTTCGGTATTGCGGTAGTCACGACGACCACTCGCTATGCGATGGCCGAAGCCTTCCGGGAGGACACGCTGTACTACCGCTGTGAGTGCAAAGGGGCGTTTCGCCGCCTGGGTCATGCGGTGATTTCGACTGTCACCGCGCGTCGCGGCGAAGATGGTCATCGAGTGTTTTCTTTCCCTGCTCTGGTTGCTCCCTATGCCGGCACCATGACCGCAGTCTATGGATGGTATCCGGGTCGCTACCGCGCTGAGGATGCATTGGAACTGGGCAGCTACAGCCTGGCGGGTTTTGCGGCAGAAAACATCGCTCGCGAATTCTTCTACAACGGACCACGCTCATTGCTTTCGCACATGCATCTCGGAAGCGGCACCGACCACTAAACCGACCTCGTCTGCCCTCACCCCGACCCCCAGCGCGCTCCCCTAGCGCTTCGAAAGATGGGACGCCCGGCCGCTTGGCTTCGCGCCTCGGCAAACGCCAGGTTTATTCTTCGTAGCACCGGCTCCGTCCTCGCCTGGAAGGACCGGTGGCGGGGTGGTTCCGAGGTATTTCGGACGGAAGTGGCACCGCCGCCTGCCTCGGGCGACCGCAGGCAGCATTGGCCCAAAAAAAATCGCGCGCGAAAATTGAGGCGATTTCTGGTGGTGATCGACGTCGACCCTTGTCCGGAAGTTCCCCGCACCACTCAGATTGGGCACCCATGCTTGATTGATTCTTTGCGGTGCCTGGCTTCCCGCGATGCTGCAAATACCGCCTTCGCACGCGGCCTCGCTCACTTCCCGAAGCACTGCACAGGGTCTACTCAGGTTTCCCGGTGTAGTGTTGTTCGCGGTGGACATCGGCATGGTCTTCTAAACACTCTAGGTGAGTGATGACTTCAGCAGGCATCCCCAGTTCGGCCGGCAGGCGCTCTTCGAGAATGGTTGCGAGGCGGTGGGCCTCACTGACCGAGGTCAGGCGCGAGAACAATAAGTGTACTTCGATGATCTGGCGGTGTCCGGTCGTGCGGAAGCGTACGCCATGGTATTGAATGGTCAGCTCCGAGCAAATTGCGTCCAGCGTGTTGCGAATCTTGTGACCGGCTGTGGGATCAGAATAATCCATCAGCCCGATTGCCGAACGCCACACCAAGCGTCCTCCCGACCAGAGAATATTGGCGGCAACCGCGATGGCCACCAAGGGATCGAACGGTTTCCAGTGCGTCAGCAGCACCAGTCCGAGTCCGCCCACGACGCCAAAGCTGGTCCAGCTATCGGTCAAGACGTGTTTGCCATCGGCTTCAAGAATCAGGGAATTGGTCCGCCGGCCGGTTCGCGTGAGATAGTAACCGAGACCTGCATTGAGTATCCCAGCCAGCAGGACCAGCAGTGCGCCTGCCCCCAGGTGATCCAGCTGCAGGCCAGCGATCCAGTTCCGGATCGACTCAAAGAGAATTGCGATCGCAGCCACCACGATCATCGCCCCTTCAAATCCAGCGGAGAAGAAGCCGATCCGCTCGTAACCATAGAGGAACTGGCGGGAGGCTGGCTTTGCGCTGAGCCGAAGACTGAAGCTGGCAAACCCGACGGCGATCACATGGACGATGGACTCGGCCGCATCGGAAAAAATGGCCGCCGAATGCGTCATGAAATAGGCTGTGGTCTTGCCGATCAGCATGGCCAAGCCAATCATCAGCGACAGCCGCATGGCGAAGCGCGCATCGCGCATCGCCAGCTCGCCTCTCGGCTTTGCGGTAACTGCGGCTTCTGTAGGCACGCAATCGATCCCTGAATCAGAAGCTTAGCATTTGGCACACAGTTTCACAGAAATCGCACGCCCGTTATCCGTCCAGCGAATTACCTGAGGCATTGATAGACGTGAATCGCAAACCGATCGTGCGCTGATGGAAGACTACGGATATTGTCCCAAACTCAGAGCTATACGATGGTTTTTTTGACGGCGTTAGTATTGGGTATGAACCTCCAGAATTCCCTTCCCACTTTCCTCCTTCCCCAGAAGTGAGGGGCAAAATAGATGCTGAGGAAAAATGCCAAGATACCGCCCGAGCATTCGAGACATACCTGCTGGCCAAGAACTGGGAGACTATGGCTCGCCCACTCGGTCGTAAACACAGAATCCCTAGCGTCGAACACGCAATCCCGCCTAACACTCTTACGATTGTCGTCGGCTTTAAGCCAAATCTTTTTTTTGAGCCGCACTGGGTAAAACAAGTCCGTGAGCAATCTAAGCGGGCGATAGAGCGCACGCAGGAACTTGAGAAATCTCTTCCCAAATCCCAAGCACCCCCCCCCAAAAAATGAGGAAATACCAACCAAGGTGCCTGGGGACGCGAAACGGCACCACCACCAGAGGGCTCATTCGCTTGATTTCGCCGCTCCAAACGACATATCCTTGCGCGCAGCAGGGAGAAGTCCGCTCGCTTTGCGAGTGGGATTTTGGCCGCGAACCAACGGGTGGGAACCCCGGCCCCTCCGCCCGAGAACCCGCTGATTTCTAAGAAGTTGAACCAGGGCAGGAAGGTTCCGTTCACCGGATATTAGGCCTTCGCCGGGATGGGAGCTTTGGCAAGCATGGCATTCATCACAGAGCATTTTCTTCTCGACAACGAAGCCGCCAGGCGTCTGTATCACCAGTTCGCAGAGGGGCAACCGATCTTTGACTACCACTGCCATCTTCCCGCCCAGGAAATTGCAGAGAACCGGCGATTCGCCAATCTGTTTGAGATCTGGCTGGAAGGGGATCACTACAAATGGCGCGCGATGCGGGCGAACGGCGTGCCCGAGCGCTTTTGCACCGGCAGCGCCCCGCCCTATGAAAAGTTCATGGCCTGGGCGCGGACCGTTCCCTTCACCCTGCGCAATCCTCTGTATCACTGGACTCACCTTGAGCTCGAACGATACTTCGGAATCGATGCGCTGCTCGACCAAGCGACCGCCCAACAGACCTGGAAGGAAGCCAATCGGCGGCTGCTCGAGGAAGACTGTACCGCCCACGGAATCCTGAAAAAGTTCGACGTACGGGCCGTTTGCACGACCGACGACCCCACCGATTCTTTGCAATACCATCAGCAGATTGCCGCCTCCGGACTCCCCACCCGGGTCTTTCCCGCTTTCCGCCCAGACAAGGCGCTCCAAACCGGCGATCCGAAAGCTTTCAATCAGTGGACGGACAAACTCAGTGCGGCGGCGAACGTGGAGGTATCTCAACTTGCCGATTTTCTCGATGCCCTGGAAAAGCGCCACGACTGTTTCCATCAGCAGGGTTGCCGGCTTTCCGACCACGGACTGGACTACTGCCCGACCGATTCCTGCACGCAGGCGGAAGCCGAAAGCATCTTCGCAAAGGTTCGCGCGGGCGGGAACGTGACCGCCGAGGAAGGGGCCAAGTTCGCCAGCTTTCTGATGTTGTTCTTTGGCCGCCTCGACGCGAAAAAAGGCTGGACCAAGCAACTGCACCTGGGCGCCGCCCGCAGCCTGAATACGCGCATGCTCAGGACCCTGGGCCGGGATACCGGCTTTGACTCGATCGGAGACTGGCGACAAGTGGCGCCCTTGGCCAAGTATCTCGACCGGCTGGACCAAGATCAACTATTGCCGAAGATCATTGTCTATAACCTCAATCCCGCGGACAACTACGCGATGGCCACACTGATGGGCAACTTTCCGGAGGAAGGAGTTCCGGGCAAGCTTCAGTTCGGGAGCGGATGGTGGTTTCTCGACCAGAAAGAAGGCATCGAGTGGCAGCTCAATGCGCTTTCGCAATGCGGGCTGCTGTCGCGATTTGTGGGTATGACGACCGACTCCCGCTCGTTCATGTCTTATCCGCGTCACGAGTATTTCCGTCGCGTGCTCTGCAATCTGCTGGGCAGCGAAATGGAGCGCGGACAGCTTCCTCAGGATGAGACACTGATCGGGACGCTGGTCAGGAATATTTGTTACGGCAATGCCAGCGCCTATTTTGAGCTGCCCGCGGTGGCCTCGAGCCTAGAACCGTCTGTGGTGGGGGTTCGCGACCGGTAGAACGCAACCCCGGTGACGCCCACCCGCGAAGGCACTCGCCCCAGGGCTTGCGACCCATTTTCTTGCCCCCGGTTGAGGGACTGCGATGTTCGCCCGCGCCGCCGTCGCGAGAATGCTACTCTTATCCTCTTCGCCGACCTCGGAGGAAGAAACCGATCGCAACCCATCGGTCGTTCGAGTTCGATGCCCGGAACGGATCATCACGCCGACGCCATGAATGACCGCCCCAGCCTTGCGGAGAAAACTCAGGTCGTCGTAGCGAATGACACGCCTTTGAAGCTGGGGCGCCGGCGCTGGACGATTTGCGCACTGCTGTTTTTTGCTACCACCATCAACTACGTGGATCGGCAGGTGCTGGGGCTCCTGGCTCCGCTGCTGCAAAGCAAAATCGGCTGGAACGAGATCCAGTACGGATATATCGTGACCGCGTTTCAGGCCGCCTATGCCATTGGCCTGGTGTTGATGGGCCAGCTGGTCGACCGGATCGGCACTCGCATCGGATATGCGGTCGCCATCTCCCTCTGGAGCCTGGCGGCGATGGCGCATGCCCTGGTTCGATCCGCTTTGGGTTTTGGCGTGGTGCGCTTCGCGCTCGGGCTGGGCGAGTCCGGCAATTTTCCCGCCGCGATCAAGACGATTGCGGAGTGGTTCCCGAAGAAAGAACGAGCCCTCGCGACCGGAATTTTCAATTCCGGCACCAATATCGGCGCCACCATTGCGCCCCTGGCCGTACCCTGGATTGCGGTTCACCTGGGATGGCAGTTTGCTTTCTTGTTCACCGGGGTATTTAGCGCGGTCTGGGTGGTCTGCTGGCTGGTGATGTACCGCAAGCCCCAGGAGCACCCGCGGCTCTCCCCCGCCGAACTCAAACATATCCAGAGCGATCCTGTCGAAGCCACCGCGAAGATTCCCTGGTTGCAGCTGTTTCCCCATTCCCAGACCTGGGCCTTTACGGTCGGCAAATTCTTGACCGACCCGATCTGGTGGTTTTTCCTGTTCTGGCTGCCAAAGTTTTTGGCCCGCAATCACGGCCTCAGCCTGACCGGCCTGGGATTGCCTCTGATTGTGATCTACAACGCTGCCACGCTAGGCTCGATCTTCGGCGGCTGGCTTCCAGCCCGGCTGCTCCGGCTGGGATGGACCGTGAATCGCGCTCGCAAAACTGCGATGCTGGTTTGTGCCGTTGCCGTGGTTCCCATCATCGCCGCCGCCAACATTCTTAACCTGTGGGGAGCGGTGGCTCTGATCAGTCTGGCCACCGCCGCCCACCAGGGATGGTCGGCGAATCTTTTCACCTTGGCATCGGACATGTTTCCGCGGCGCGCGGTCGCTTCCGTGGTCGGAATTGGCGGGTGTGCCGGCGCGGTCGGCGGAATGTGCATCGCCACCTTCACCGGGTTCCTGCTGCAACTCACCGGCAGCTACGTACCCGTCTTCATTCTTTCCGGCTCAGCCTATCTGACGGCATTGCTCATCATTCAGCTTCTGGCTCCGCGCCTGGAGCCGGCCAGTCTGACAGCCAAGCTGGTGCGATGAGTCGGAACGCACATTTTCTTATGACGTCGGCCACCCCGCTCATCGCGGATCGTGAGCGGACGATACCTTGAGGGGGGAACGATGCCGTTGACGGTCAAGACGAAACAAGGATGCCGCTGGGATCTGGTGAGCCTGGGAGAAGTGATGCTGCGTTTCGATCCTGGTGTCCGCCGGATCTGGACCACGCGCAGCTTCGAAGTCTCCGAAGGTGGCGGCGAATACAACGTCGCGCGCGGTCTCAAACGCTGCTTCGGCCTGGAGGCTGCGGTGGTGACGGCGATCGTCGATAACCCGATTGGGCGATTGCTCGAGGATCTTCTCTACCAAGGCGGAGTGGATCCGTCGCTCATCCGCTGGGTGGCCGACGACGGCGTTGGCCGCCGCGCGCGCAATGGCCTTAACTTTACCGAACGAGGATTTGGGGTTCGAGCCGCGCTCGGATGTTCCGATCGCGGCCACACTGCGGTGTCTCAGTTAAGAGCCGGCGATATCGACTGGGACGAAATATTCGGCAAGTTCGGAGCGCGCTGGTTTCACACCGGCGGAATCTTCTGCGCACTTTCTGAAACCACACCGGAGGTCGCGCTCGAGGCGCTCGCGGCAGCCCGCAAGCACGGCACGATCACTTCCTACGACCTGAACTACCGCGAATCCCTGTGGAAGGCGATGGGCGGAAAGAAGCGTGCTCAGGAAATCAACCGCCGGCTGGCGCCGTTGGTCGATGTGATGCTCGGCAACGAAGAAGACTTTTCCGCCGCCCTCGGTTTTGAGGTGTCTGGACTTGACGAGCAGGTCTCGAATGTCGAAAAAGTGGCGTTCAGGAATATGATTGCAACCGCGGTAAAGGAGTTCCCTTTTCGGGTGGTGGCCACCACCCTGCGCAGAGCCAAGACCGCCACGCTGAACGATTGGGGCGCAATCTGCTACGAGAATGGGGCATTCTATGAGGCCCGGGACCGGGAGAATCTGGAGATCTTCGACCGGGTGGGCGGCGGGGACTCATTCGCCTCGGGATTGATCTATGGTTTCCTGGCCGGACAGGGGCCGCAGTGGGCAGTCGAGTGCGGAGCCGCCCATGGAGCGCTGGCCATGACGACACCGGGAGATACCACCATGGTCACCTTGAAAGAGGTAACCCAGGTGATGCGCGGCGCCGGAGCCCGCATTGCGCGGTAACATAGCCATAGCCATGAATGACACCCCGGCCGTACCGCACCGAGCCCTGAGAATCCACCCCGAAGACAACGTCGTGGTGGCGCTTACAAACCTGACCAAGGGCGAGCAGATTCCAGTCGACGGCCAGACCTACACGCTGGTCTCGAATGTGCCCGCCAAGCACAAGTTTGCCACCGCCGGCATCAACCCTGGAGAAAAGGTCACCATGTACGGCGTCCAAGTGGGGAAGGCGGTCGTTGCTATCCGTCAAGGCGAAGTCATCACCGTGTCGAATATCGAGCATCAGGCTTCAGAGTTTCGCGGCAAGAATTCGGACTACTCGTGGACCCCGCCGGATGTTTCACGTTGGAGAGGGAAAACATTTCAGGGGTTCCGCAGATCGGACGGACAGGTCGGCACCCGCAATCACTGGATCGTTGTACCCCTGGTGTTTTGCGAAAACCAAAACGTACAGGTGCTGCGCGAGGCCTTTGAAAGGGAACTTGGATTCGCCCCGGCTGAGAAATATCGCAGCCAGGTCGCCAACCTTGCCAAGCTTTACCGCGA
Organism: uncultured Acidobacteriaceae bacterium; assembly: GCA_963770245.1. Lineage (GTDB taxonomy): Bacteria > Acidobacteriota > Terriglobia > Terriglobales > Acidobacteriaceae > PALSA-270. The sequence continues at coordinate 284,977 of CAVYOX010000008.1, forward strand.
GGGGAGAATCGATCAGATCCAGAACTTTCAGTTCGGGGAGACGCCGGCCGCGGCGGAAAACAAGAAGCTATTTCCCAATGTGGACGGCATCAAGTTTCTTACCCATCAGGGGGGTTGTGGCGGGACCCGAGAAGATGCGCGGGCTTTGTGCGGTCTGATCGCGGGATACATTCATCATCCCAACGTCTGTGGCGCGACCATCCTGAGCCTGGGGTGTCAGAACGCCCAGGCTGCCATTCTGCGCGAGGAGATCGCGAAAAGGAATGGCAGCTTCGAGAAACCCCTGCTGGTCTTTGACCAGCAGCAGAGCAGGCTGGAATCCACCATGCTTTCAGACGCCATCCGGGAGACATTCCTGGGCTTGGTTCGAGCGAATGAAACCACGCGCTCCGCTGCTCCCTTGTCCGCGCTGACCATCGGTTTGAAGTGCGGGGGTTCTGACGGTTTTTCCGGGATCACTGCAAATCCGGCGATCGGGCATGTTTCCGACCTGATCGCGGCGCTCGGCGGGAAAACGATCCTGGCGGAATTCCCCGAATTGTGCGGCGTGGAACAGAACCTGATTGATCGCAGTCGGACCAGTGGCGTGGCGGATCGGTTCATTCACCTCATGCGAGCCTATGCCGCTCGAGCGAAAGCCGTCGGATCGGGCTTCGACATGAATCCGTCGCCCGGCAACATTAAGGATGGATTGATCACCGACGCCATGAAATCCGCCGGAGCCGCCAAAAAAGGCGGCACCTCTCCGGTCGCCGACGTGCGGGACTATCCCGAGTACGCAACTGAGCCGGGATTGAATCTCCTGTGCACTCCCGGAAGCGACGTAGAAGCAGTGACGGCGCAGGTGGGCGCGGGCTCGAATATCGTTCTGTTTACTTCGGGGTTGGGGACGCCGACCGGAAATCCCATCGCGCCGGTGATGAAGCTCTCGAGCAACTCGGGATTGGCGAACCGGATGTCGGATATCATCGATTTTGATTGTGGGGCCATTGTCTCCGGCAGCCAGACTCTCGAGGAGACCGGCGAAGCCATCCTCGCGCGAGTCATCGCTATCGCCAGCGGCGAAAAAACCAAGGCTGAGTTGCTGCGCCAGGATGATTTCATTCCGTGGAAGCGTGGAGTTTCTCTTTAGTCGCCTCTGTTCGGCAAGCATCGCTTGAACCACGCCCAGGGATGGGCGCGAGTGAACTGGAGCCTGGGTGAACAAGAGTGAATCAGTGCGGGGTCGGCGGGCCCCGCGGTCGGGGAGCGCTGCCAAGACCGTGCCCTTGCCGGAGCTGCATCCGGATCCCGCGGGACGATATCAGCCGTTCCCGCTGAGCGATGTCCAGCAGGCTTACTGGACCGGACGGCGCGCGGGTGTCGAGCAGAGCAGCGCTGGCCGCTACTATTTTGAAGTGGACGTAGCGGACTGGGACGGCGAGCGTTTCGCGGCGGCTCTAGGAAAACTGATCGAGCGCCATGACATGCTGCGCGCTGTCGTCTATCCCGATGGACGGCAGCAGATCCTGCCCCAGGTACCGGCGTACCCGGTGGAGCATCTGGACCTGCGGGGAGAGGATCGAACCGCCGTTCGAGCCCGCCTCGAGGAGTTGCGGGAAATCATGTCCCGGCGCGCGCATCCGAGCGAGGAGTGGCCTCTATGGGAGTTTCGCGCCTCCCTGCTCGAGGGCGGGCTCACCCGCCTGCACGGCACTATCGACTACCTCATCGCCGACGGCCGCAGTCTTGAAATCATTTTCAGCGAACTAACCCAGCTGTACCGCGATCCCGACCGGGCTCTGCCCCCCCTGGCCCTGTCTTTTCGCGACTACCTGCGTGCCTTCCAGACTTTTCAAACCAGCGACGCCTTTGGCGAATCGCGGCAATACTGGCTGGAGCGCGTTCCCAGGTTGCCGCCATCGCCCGAGCTGCCAGTGGTCGCCAGTCCGGCCTCGGCAACTTCCCCCCGCTACCGGCGCCGCAGCGCCCGCATCGACGCCGCGATCTGGCGCAGCCTGAAAGAAAGAGCCATTCGCCTCAACCTCACCCCCGCCGGAGTTCTGCTCGCAGCCTATGCGGAAGCACTCACCTTCTGGAGCAAGAGTCCGAGCTTCCTCTTACAGCTGCGATCATTCAACCGCTTGCCCCTACACCCCCAGGCCAACGAGATTCTGGGCGATTTTACGTCGGTCGATCTGCTCGAAGTCGACACTGCCCAAGGGGAGACCTTCGAGGCGCGCGCCCGGCATCAGCAGGAACAGCTCTGGCGAGACCTGGAGCATCGTTATTTCAGCGGCGTTCGCGTCCTGCGCGAACTGGCGCGCTTTCAAGGAGTCGGTCCGAAAGCGATTGCTCCGGTGGCTTTCACCAGCCTGCTGAATCTTGGTTCTGGAGGCGACGAAACATCATGGCTGGGCGGCCTCGGTGAGACCGTCTACGCCATCACCCAAACCCCCGAGGCCTACCTGGACTGCATGGTGCAAGAGGACCGGGGCGCGCTCTTGATCCACTGGGACGTGGTGGAGGAGATGTTTCCCGCCGGCCTGCTGGACGATCTGTTCCCGGCCTATCGCTGGCTGCTCGAACAGTTGGCAGCGGAGGATTCCAGCTGGAGCCGTACTCTGGCGGAGAACTCTCAGAAACTCCTTCCCGAGGGGCAGGCCCGGAGGATCCAAGAGGTGAACGACACGAGCGCTCCGGTAAGCGATGAGTTCTTGCATACGCTGTTTCTGAAGCAAGTCGAGGAACGCCCGCATGAGATCGCGGTCTCGACGCCCGCTCGCCGCATGAGCTACGCGGAAGTCTATGACCGCGCCTGCCGGGTGGAAGAAGAGTTGCTGCCTCGGGGCCTCGAGCCGAACCAGCTTGTCGGCATCGTGATGGAGAAGGGATGGGAGCAAGTCGTTGCCGTGCTGGGCGTGCTGTTCGCGGGTGGCGCCTACATGCCGATCGATCCTGAGTTGCCAGCGGAACGGCAACGCTACCTCATCGAGAATGGGGATGTGAAGGTCGTGCTGACACAATCCACAGTCCGCGAGCGCGTCAGCGTCCCCCACGAAGTCGAAGTGTTGACCGTGGACGGCCTGGACCCGGTGGCGGGCCGAGCTCCGGTTCCACGCGCCCGGCAAAAACAGGAAGACCTGGCCTACGTCATCTACACGTCGGGTTCGACCGGGCAGCCGAAAGGGGTGATGATCGACCACCGTGGCGCGGTGAACACCGTGCTCGACATCAATCATCGCTTCGGCATCGATTCGAGGGACCGGGTGCTGGCGCTTTCGCGATTGGACTTCGATCTTTCTGTCTATGACATCTTTGGCACGCTGGCCGCGGGCGGGACGATCGTCATGCCGGCTGCCGAACGGGCGCAGGACCCAGCCCACTGGGCCCAACTGTTGGTCGCCGAGAATGTCAGCGTGTGGAACACGGTGCCCGCCCTAATGGGCTTGCTGGCGGAACAAGCCGAGCAGGGCGAGGCGATGGGGCAGTCGCTGCGGGTGATCATGCTGAGCGGCGACTGGATTCCGGTTGGATTGCCCAGCCGAATTCAGCAGCTTTTGCCGAAGGCGAACATCATGAGTTTGGGGGGCGCGACCGAGGCCTCCATCTGGTCCATTCTCTACCCCATCGAGCAGGTAGATGCCAGGTGGAAGAGCATTCCCTACGGCAAGCCGATGCGGAACCAGACCTTCCATGTGCTGAATCATGCGCAGGAACCGTGCCCCGTGTGGGTGCCCGGACAACTCTATATTGGAGGGATCGGATTAGCCCGGGGCTATTGGCGGGATGCCCACAAGACCAGCGGCAGCTTCATTCATCACCCAACCAGCGGAGCGCGGTTATACCGGACCGGCGATTGGGGACGCTATCTGCCAGAGGGCAACATCGAGTTCCTGGGCCGAGAGGACTCCCAGGTAAAGATGCAGGGCTACCGCATTGAGCTGGGGGAAATCGAAGCCAAGTTACAGGAGCACGAAGCCGTCGAGCAGTGCGTGGTCGTGGTGCGGGAAGATGCGGCGGGAGAAAAGCACTTGGTGGGATATGTCGTCACCGTCGGCGGACCCATCGAAGCCGCCGCCCTGCGCGAGTTCCTGCGGGCAAAATTACCGGAATACATGGTGCCGGCGGCGTTTGTGTTCCTCGATCAGTTCCCCCTGACTGCCAACGGCAAGGTGGACCGAAAAGCACTGCCGATGAAATATCCTGCTGATCAGGCGGAAAGCATTTTGGCATAGCCATGAGCGTCAAGCTGCCGGGTGCTGGCGACAATCTTCGACGGGCCGCCAGGGCTGATCCGCCGGCCAGCGCTCCCGCTCTTTCCTGGCCGCCTCCACCGCCTGAGGTCCGCCTGGCGAGCGGCCACGCTCACCTGTGGTGCGCGACCATGCGCGCCTTCCGAGAGCAAATCCCGCTCCTTTCCGCGCTGCTCTCAGCGGCGGAGCGGCAAAGGGCCGAGCGCTTCCATTTCTCCGGGGATCGTGATCGCTACATCATTCGCCGCGGAATTCTTCGCATCCTTCTCGGCCGGTATCTGAACACCCGTCCCGCCGAAATCGAATTCCGCTACGGACGGTGGGGCAAGCCGGAAATGAGCGGCGCTTCGCTCGGCCTTCATTTCAATGACTCGCACTCCGCCGATTTGGCGCTGTATGGGGTAACCATGGTCTGCCCGCTGGGCGCCGATCTCGAGCAGATCCGTCCCCTTCCCGAATTCGAAGACCTGGCCTCCCGCTATTTTTCTCCGCGCGAATCGGCACTGATCCGGGCCCTGGCTCCGGAGCACAGGATGGAGGCGTTCTACAGCGTCTGGACTCGCAAAGAAGCGTTCCTCAAGGCGACCGGCGAGGGCATCGGTGAAAACCTGGCAGAGGTCGAGGTTTCGCCCGCCCCGGGCCCAGAGCCTGCAATCCTTCGCGTACCCGGGATGACGCCGGGGCCGGCCGGCTGGAAGCTGCGTTCGTTCTCCCCCGCCCCAGGATTTCTGGGAGCGGTTGCGTTTCAGGGCGACATTTCCTCATTTCGCGAGTGCGCCGTTCCCGTTTCCTTCACTTCACATTTCGCGCCATAGGATTCGCCCATTTCTCGCTCCCCTAGCGAACCGCTCCACGCGCGTGTCGATGCCATCCCCCGCGAGAGCATCAACGAAGACCGGAAGTTGAAGTTGAGGACAAGAGGTCACAGACGCCATGCGAGGACTGGGTCAGAAGAACGCAAACGCGGGGGAAGAGCCGTGGCCTGCCAGTTGAGAGAATTCACCGGCAGACCCACGCACTCATCACAGAGCAGCGAATCAAAAACGAGATCCCGGGATCAAATGTTGAACGAGTCAGCAGCGGCGACCCGTTCATGTTGTAGGAATTATATCGGCTGGCGGCCGACTCTTGTCATTTCGCCATCCTTCATTTGTCAAATGTTTGTAAAATTGCGAGACCGCTCTGGCGCGCGGATGCACCGTTCAGGGCCGCACATAAGCTGGGTTGTCGGGTGTGGGCGGATCGTAATCCTGGCCGTACTTGTTCTTGTGTGCCAACTGCAGGCTGACCGCGCTCAGCCGGATCACTCCCAGGGTTGAGGTGTTGGGCGAAACCTCGATCTCCCGAGTCATGGCGTTCAGCTGTTCGGGCAAGGCGGCTTCGTACCAGATATGAAGCGCGTACCGGCCCGCGGGCACATTCGGCATCACCACCTGGCCCCGGCTGTCTGAAATCCCGTAGTAGGGAGTGGGCAGGGCAATGATCACCGCGCTCATTTCGGGATGAATGTCGCAGAAAATGTAGGAAATACCGGCCTTGTCAAACCTGACCTGGCGCGTGCTGCCCGCCTCGTAGAGCCCCAGGTCGAAGCGCTTGCCCTCAAACAGCGAAAAAACGTTGTGAAAGAAAGGATCCCGATTGGGGAACTCCACGACCGAGCCGACCGGCACAACCAATAGGTGGGGATCAAAGGTTTTGTTTCTCTGAATCAACTGCGGTCGCTGAGCCGTCGGTTTTTCGGGCGAAGCGGGCACGGCCAAAGTCCCCGCAGGAACCAGCCAAAGGACGGCCTCGCCGGCCCGGTGCACTCTTGAGCTGTTCCCGACGTTGACCGAGACGACGTGCGCCGTCAGGGTCACATCCTGCGCATACGCCAGACCTGCGCCCAACAGCAGCGCGACCAGCCAACGGCGATCGGGCGAGAGTTTGGCCATGCTCAGAACAGAATTCCCATCATCAGGTTCACCTGCCCAGCGGGATACACATCGCTGTCAATGTGAGAGGTTTTCAAATGCCGGTACTCGGTCGAGAACAGCAAGTTGGAGCGGGGCCGGTAGACAAAGTTTACGAGCGAAGCCATGTTCCGAACCAGGGTGGGATCGAGATAGCTCTGACTCGCGGGAAATGCCCGCACGTCGGCCGCAAACGGACTGTCCACACCGAATGCTCCGTTAAACTCGAGCTTGGGGAGAGCCTTGATTTTGAGCTGAGACCACCCCCCCATCGCGTTCAACGCACGAATCTGAGTGGTGGGATCGAGCGGGTCGCCACTGAACAGCACACTCCGGCCAATCCCACCGCCCAGGCCACCGAGGGCGCGCCCGCGATAGAATTCACCCGAAAAACTGACCCAGCGGCTGAAGGGCACCTCCCAGTCGGCCATGCCAGCCCAGCCCGAAGTGCGCCGCCCGAAGCCCCAGTCCTGTCGACTGTAGTACCCGGCCGTGCCCAGGGTCGAAGGCTGGCCAAGAATCGTTCCCGTCCACGCCACCCGCGCGCCGTAACCAGGCTGGCCCGACTCTTCGCCCGAATCCGGGAAGCGGCCAGTCGCCACGTAGGGGGGTTCCCCGGTCAGGTTGTCCAGAATACCCGCTTGCAGGGTAAGGTTTTGCCCCGGGGAAAGGTCGAAGCGGTGCTCGAGGCGGACCTGCGGAATCCAGCCCCAGAGATTGCCCGCATAGCTAAAGGTGGGGAGCGCGAGGGAAGCGAACGAAGTGGGTGAAAGCGGGGAGAGAAACAGACTATCCTGTCCCGCCACGATCGAACTGTTCTCCCAATCCAAGCGCAGGCTGGCGACCCTCAGCCGGAACAGGCCGCTGTCCACGCCGTTGGACAGGTTGGGAAAGCCGCCGGCAAAATCAGCCTGGAAGTTTCCCATGGTCCTCGCACCCGCCAAACGCGGGCCAAAGACTTCCAGGCCGAGTTCGGACTGCCGCATGGTGGCGCCGAAATCGCCGCTGGAAGAATAAGAACTGGGCGGCTCGGCATAGCTCGGGAAGTCCTGGTTGTCGGTTGTTCCCCGATTGCTGAACAGATTCAGCAGCACAATGCCGGAGAGCCGCACCCGGTATTTCGACGCGCTCTCGACTTTGGTCTGATGCTGTTGATCAATTTTGTCTTCGAGAAGCTGGGATGAGTCTTCGAGCGCGGAGACTTGCTCAGCCAAGGATCGAGGACGCTGCTTGACCCCGGGGTTCTCGCCCTCTGGACTGACAGCTTCGGTCGACGAGGAATCGCCGGCACGGGGCGGCGAGGGAACTCCAGAGGGAGCGAGCGAACCCCGAGTCACTTCGAGCTCGCGGCGCAATTCTGCGCTTTCGGCGCGGGATTGTGCCGCCTCCGCGCGCATTTCCTCGACCATCGTCCGCAGTTCGCGCACTTGGGTCTGCAGATCGTGGACGGCGGAGGCCAGTGAATCTGGCTGCGCGGCTGGCGCCGGCTGGGCAGGCTCTTGCGCCCACCCCCAAACACTGATCGCCAACAGAAACAACGCGGTCGCGCTGGATCCGCGGATCCAGCCAGACAAACGATTCCCTTCCCTCACAATTCGCCTCCCGAAGAAGACCTTGGAAGTAACCCAATCGAGGGTTGCTCATCACCCTGAGGCCGGCTGCCTAGATCCGGCTTGTTCCCGGTGGGGAAATCCTACTCCGATTGTTCGGGTTTTGCCCGCACCAGAGGCGGCAAGGGGAGCCTGCTCTCGGCACGGCCCGGCGGGTTGCCGGCAGGGGATGAAGCCAGCGGAAGACGCAGCCGGAAGACCGTTCCTTGTTCCGAGGTTTTCTCCACCATCACATCCCCCCCGTGGTCCTGGACAATCTTCTGCACCACCGTCAGGCCCAAACCGGTGCCGTTTTCCTTCCCCTCACTGACGAAAGGTTCGAAGAGCTTGTCCCGGATGGCGAGGGGTATTCCGTGTCCGTTATCCGCGACCCGGATTTCCACGCCATCCTGCGCCTCGCGCAAATCGATTTCGATGTGTCCCCGCCCCCGCGAGACGGCCTCGCAGGCGTTGAGCAGCAGGTTATAAAAGACACGCTCCATTTTCTTCGCGTCGAACCAGCCCGTGCTGTTGCCCTCCTCATGGACGGTAATGTCAACCTGATGGAATTCGGGATGGGTGCGGACCGCCTGCGCCACGCGCTCCACCGTGTCCCGGACGCTTCCATAGATCGGCCGCAGTGCTTCCCGGGTACGGGAGAACTCCAGAAGCGAGTCGATCAGATCGGTCATCTGATTCACCGCGACCCGAACCTCTTGGTAAAGCTCCTCGCGTTGCTCCGACGACAGACGGCTCTCACAGAGAAACTCGGCATTGGCCACGATGGCCGCGAGCGAATGCCGCAAGTCATGCGAGATGGAATTGGCCATGCGGCCAATGGTGGCCAGGCGCTCTGCCTCCAGCAGTTCTTCCTGGGTTTTTCGCAGGCTGGTCCGCATACGGTTGAAAGCTCCCGTCACTTCCGCGACCTCATCGCCTCCGCGGGCATCGAGAGCATAGTGGAAATCGCCTTTTTCGAGGGCCCGCACGCCGGCCACCAGATTGCCCAGCGGACGGGTGAAGGTGTGGGAGACGACAAAGACCAGGACGCTGCCGCCCACCACCGCGGCCAACCCCAGGGCCAGCAAAAGGCGGTTGAGCTCGTCCAGAAATGCAGTCGCCTGATCGTAGGACTTCAGAAGCATGAGTCCGACCGGCGTTTTTCCGCTCGACAATTGCAGCGACGTCCCTAGGAAACGTTCGTTCCCCAAGCGCACTTCCTCAGGGACCGAAACCCCAGCCGGGTTGCGCACGACGGGGTAGCGCGCGAGTTCCGCTTGTTGCGAGGAGGCGAGCGTGCTCTTGACGATGACGTCGCCATAGTAGAAGGCCACTTGGCTGGCGGCGACCTGCGCCGCCACTCGGTCGTCGATCTCATAACCGACGACCAGGATTCCGAGCAAACGATTCTCCCTGGCTGGACCGAAATAGATGGGCTTGAGAAAAACTTCATAGAGATGTCCATCGCCGAACCACCAGGAGTCGGTGCCGCCCTGGTTCAACGCGGTGCCGAGCGATTCCTGCGCCATGTCTCGGGTCAAGCCTGGCGATACGGTGTGCAGCGCCACCACTTTCCCGCTGCGGTCCGCCAGCACAAACAAGTCACTGCCCGCCAGGCGCCAAAGATCCGCGGAAGCATCCTGGATGGTGGCTTCATGCTGGGTGGTCATCAACGCCCGCAGGTTGGGTAAATCCGCCAGCAGCTCGGCGGATCGGGTGAGCGTGACTTCGTGTTGTCGTTGGAAGTTCTGGACCGTGCTGACGGAGTTGCGCAGGTCCGCGAAAATTTCCTGCTTGACCTCAGCCTGCACCCGGTGGCGTACCAGTAGGAGGCTGGTACAGGTCAGGCCGGTTGTGATCAGCAGAAGGGAAAGCAGAAACTTGGTGCGCATCCGAAGTTTCGCCATGCGGGCTTCTCCGCGATCCCCGAAATTGTTGCTGAAACTCGGAAGGCAATTCGAAAGGGCCGGCTTTTCAGAAGGAAAGACTCGACCGAGCTCATCAGCAACCAGCTAACGCACAAACTTGTAGCCCACGCCGTGGACCGTCCGGAAATGCACCGGGTTCGCCGGATCCCTCTCGAGCTTCTGCCGCAGCTTCAGAATGTGGTTATCGACGGTGCGGGTGGAAGGATAGTTCTGGTAGCCCCAAACTTCATTGAGCAGTTCATCCCGGGTGATCACGCGATCAGGATTCTGCACCAGGAATTTCAAGGTCTTGAATTCCTGCGCGGTGAGCGCGATCGACTCCCCGGCGCGCATGACTTCCATTTTGGTGAAATCCACCGAGATGCCGTCAAAGGAAACCACGTCTCCGGTTCCGGTCCGCACCGAGCGGCGCAATGCTGCCCGCACCCGGGCCAAAAGCTCTCGCGGACTGAAGGGTTTGGTGACGTAGTCGTCTGCGCCCATTTCAAGCAGCAGAACCTTGTCAGAAATGTCACTGGTGGCGCTCAGAACGATAATGGGGATGGTCGGCGCCTGCCGTTTGATCTCGCGGCAGACGTCCCGACCCGACATCGCGGGCAAACGCAAATCGAGCACGATCGCCGCCGGCGCCAGGCGGCGAAACGCCTCGAGCGCCGACTTCCCGTCGGGGCTGATTTCGACGGTAAACTGCTCGGCTTCGAACAGGCGCTTCAACGCCTTCTGCACCGCGTGGTCATCTTCGACCACCAGGATTCGTTCGGTAGGAATGGTGCCTGAATCCATGCCGGAAAAATCTGCGGCTGGGGGACGCTGCACAGCGGGACCCCGGCTTCCCTCGACTCTCATCATGGGCGCTCCACAATCCCGCAGAAGATATTGCCGGGACTGCAGATCAAGCTTACTACCAGTCCCTGCACCCGCACGGCCGCGCCCCGACTATTGACATTTTATTTACAAATCGACTGCTTTTGCCGGCCCGCTCGAGCGTCGGGTTTAGACCTGCAGGCCTGTTTCGCGAAAAGCGCCAATTCCAACTCCAAACGGGGAAGCTGATTCTAGGGGAGTTACGTCCCCCTCTGCCAGGCCGGCTCAGAAGCCAGTCATGGGTGCGGTGGCGGGTTCGGATCAGGGGCCGGCCGGGCAAACTTGGCTTCGTCGACAGGAACATTCTGCTCGACCGAGTCCAGCTGAACCGTCGAACTCCCACTGGGCCGCGCGGTGGTCCAGGCAAAGGGAATCTTGACGCCGTTCTGATCGCGGTAGTCGGTGTAGTCAATTCGCGTCGGGTAAAGGCCGAGCGGCGACTCGGCGTAGCGCACCTGGCGCACCAGCAGCCCCGACTGCTCGTCGAAATAAAACTCCACCGGCGACTGCCCCTCCCAGGAGCCGATAATCTGATAGGCCTCATGGTCTCCAATTTTTTCGGGAGGCCCGACCTTCAATTCGCGGAACATCTTCTTCAAGTCGATGGCCAAGTGGAGGTCGGCATCGATTTTGGCAGCTGCTAGGTCCGGCCCTTCCATGTCTCGCGACGGGCGGTGAGGGAAGGCGGTCCACCCCTCATGGCCGTTGTAGCCGACCACGCCATCGCCGTTCGGATAGTGGGTCACCACGGCACTCTTGTCGGGAGATTCATTCACCAGGTCCAGGGGAAACTTGCGCCCGCCAAAACCGCTGACCGTGCCTTTCTCCAATCGGCTGGAAATCTTTTCGATGGCGGCAGCTCCGCCGATCGCTTGCACGTATTTATCGACCACATCGCTCGCCGAGGGCAGTTTGCTGAGATCGACTTTTTCGGAATCCGGCGCCTCCCCCATGGCCGCAACCGCCATTGGCTTTACGGTTTCATCGGCCACCACCGGAATCGACGCTGGCTTCGGCGAACCGTTGTGGCAGGAATTGCAGGTGACTTCGCGATGGCCTGCGAAATTGTCTTTATTGATGGCGAACATCATCGTCATCATCTTGCGCGCAATCTCTTTGGGTTTCTTATCGTCCTGGTCAAAGTGGCCCTCCACGTGGCAAAAACTGCACCCCACTCCGAGCGATCCCGTGATGAACTGCATCGCTGGAATCAACTGATCGGCCGGCACTCCCGTAAGCACTTTGATGTTCTTATAGACTTGTTCGGTGGTCTTCGGGGCGTTCGCGGGATCGGTCTTGGCGGGTGGCGCGCTCATGGCGGACTGGGCGCTCATCGCGGTCATGGCCATAGCCAAAATTCCCGTCAGCGCGATCCCGGCCAGAACCGCGCTCTTGAATCTCTCGTTCATTTGCATTTTTGTGCTTCCTCGGTTCGGAGTGGACTTGTAAGTTTAATCCAAAACCGCCAGGCGTTGCGAAAGCCTTCGGTGAAGCGAATCCCCGCAAGCTATAATCCTGGGGCTCGCGACTCCTTCCCGCGGGTCGGTGGCAAGCGGGTTGCGGCCGGGTTGGACGGTGGATTGCGCCGCCGGTCGATGGATTCAAGTCGCACTCATCGGATGTCGAAAGGGACCGCATCATGCGGACAATCATTGCGGCATCGATTGCCATTCTATTTTTTCGACCGGCGTCTGCCGAGCCGCCCTCTGCCCATCTCATCGCCAACCTTCCCGGCAGAACCACGATCAGTCTGGATGGAACTTGGAACGCCATCGTCGACCCTTACGAAACCGGCCTGGGCTCGCGCTTCTATGAAAATGCCAAGGCCAAGAGTCCGAGCGATCTGGTCGAATATAACTTCGATGCTTCGGGCACCTTGCAGGTGCCCGGAGATTGGAACACGCAGCGCGAATCATTGCTCTTCTACGAAGGCCCGCTCTGGTACCAGAGATATTTCTCCTATCGCGGGCGTCCGCACACCCGCGTGTTTCTCTATTTCGGAGCAGCCAACTACCAAGCTCAGGTTTGGCTGAATGGCAAGAAACTGGGCGAACACGTCGGGGGATTCACGCCCTTCGATTTCGAGGTTACCAGCGAGCTCGCCGACGGCGACAATACGGTCGTGGTGGAAGTAAACAATACCCGGCATCAGGACGGAATCCCCACCCTCAACTCGGATTGGTGGAATTACGGCGGCCTCACCCGCGGCGTCTGGTTGGTCGTGCTCCCGGAAACCTTCCTTGAGGACTACTCGGTGCAGCTGGCCAAGGGCTCCACCGAGGAAATCGCCGGCTGGGTGAGGCTCGAGGGCGCAAGCCAGCCTCAGACCGTGACCCTCGACATCGCCGAGATCAATTTCAAGAAAACCCTCACCACCGACGCCACCGGCTATGCCGCATTCCGCTTTCCCGCCAAACCCCGCCTGTGGTCGCCCGCGGACCCGAAGCTCTATCGCGTGGTGCTCGCCGCCGCCGGCGACACCGTCGAGGATCAGATCGGATTCCGCACGATCGAGACCCGAGGCACCCAGATTCTACTCAACGGAACGCCCATTTTTCTGCGCGGCATCGCTATGCACGAGGAAGCTCCGTTCCGCGACGGCCGTGCCTTTTCCGAGCAAGACGATCGCGTCCTGCTGGGCTGGGTGAAAGAACTAGGATGCAATTTCGTCCGCCTGGCCCACTATCCTCACAACGAAACCATGATCCGCCTCGCCGATCAGCTCGGTTTGCTGGTGTGGGAGGAGGTTCCCGTTTATTGGAACATCGCTTGGGACAATCCCTCGACACTCGAGAACGCAGAGCAGCAGTTCCGGGACGCGGTCGCTCGCGATCACAATCGCGCCTCCATTGTTCTGTGGTCTCTCTCGAACGAAACGCCCCCGTCTCCCAGTCGCCTGGAGTTCCTGAAAGCGATGGCGGCTTACGCGCGAACCCTCGACGACACCCGCCTGATAACTTCCGCCATGAATCATGTCGACAAGACCGGCGAGGGTATCCGATCGCTCAACGACCCGCTCGGACAATACCTGGATGTGCTCGGCCTCAACGAGTACCTGGGTTGGTATGAGGGTCGCCCGGAAGACGCCGATCATACCGAGTGGAAGATGGCCTACGAAAAGCCGCTGATCCTCAGCGAGTTTGGCGGGGGCGCGGTCTACGGGTACCACGGCGACCTCAATACTCGGTTCACCGAGGAATATCAGGCCAACCTGTTCGAGCACCAGCTCAAAATGGTCGAACGCATCCCCGCGCTCGCCGGCATGTCGCCCTGGGTGCTGATGGACTTTCGCTCTCCGCGCCGCATGCTGGCCGGAGTCCAGGACTTTCACAACCGCAAGGGTTTGATTTCAAACCGCGGCCAACGCAAACAGGCTTTCTACGTCTTGCAGAAGTTCTATCTCGACATGGCGGGGAGAAAATAGGCGCGTGGTCTCGGCGTGAGGCGGGCCTTTACAGTCGGGAAACACCCCCGGCGCTTTTACTAGGAGAACCATGAAATACCGCAAGCTTGGACGCACCGGCCTCGAGGTCAGCGAGATTGCACATGGGTTGTGGGGCATGAGCGGCTGGAGCGGTTCCGAGGATCGGGAATCCTTGCGAGCCATGCAGACGGCTGTGGACCTGGGCTGCAATTTTTTCGATACTGCCTGGGCTTACGGCGATGGAAAAAGCGACCACTTGCTGGGGCAGATCCTGGCCGGGAACAAAGGGAAACGCCTCGCGGCCGCATCCAAGATTCCGCCGATGAACTTGAAATGGCCCGCCTCTCCGAAAGATCGATACGGCGACGTCTTTCCGGCCGCGCATGTTCTTAAGTACGCCAGCCTCATCCGCGGCAAGCTGGGCGTCGAATCGATCGACCTCCTGCAGTTTCACGTCTGGGAGGATAGTTGGACCGACGAACCAGAATTTCGCGAGACGGTGGAGAAACTGAAGCGCGACGGGACCATTCGCTTCTTTGGGCTGAGCCTCAATCGCTGGCAACCGGAGAACGGCATCCAAGCCCTGCGCAGCGGACTGGTCGATGTGGTCCAGGTCATCTACAACATCTTTGACCAGAATCCGGAGAACGAGTTGTTTCCGGTTTGCCGGGAGCTCAACATCGGCGTCATCGCGCGGGTGCCGCTCGACGAAGGCAGCCTGGGAGGAAAAATGACGCTCGAAACCAAGTTCCCGGGGAGCGATTGGCGCTCCCGCTATTTCGGTCCCGACAATCTTCCGAAAACGCTGGCCCGGGTGGAGAAATTGCGGAACGCTCTGCCCCCGTCCCTGAGCATGCCGCAGGTGGCCTTGCGATTCATCCTCTCCAACCCGGTCGTGAGCACGACCATCGTGGGCATGAGGAAACCGGACCACGTGAAAGAAAACATCGCGACTAGCGATGCGGGCCCGCTCGATCCGATGGTGCTCGCAACCCTCAAGGCCCACCGCTGGGATCGCGCGCCGCAACGCTGGTCCGACTGAAGCGCTCGCCCGGCGACTAGCGGCTGACCACTTGCAGCGGGATACTCTCGGTCTGGACGGAACTCGGACCGACCAGCAAGTCGAATGTTCCCGGCTCGACCACCCGGTTCATGTTGACGTCGAGTAACGACAGCGCCTCGGGGGTAAGTAGGAATTCGACTGTGGTCTTCTCTCCGGGCTTGAGCGTCACCCGGCGGAACCCTCTCAACTCCTCGACCGGACGCGTGACCGACGCCACGCGCTGATGAACGTATAACTCCGCCACTTCATCGCCCTCCCGCGTCCCCGTGTTGGTCACATCCACCCGCACGGTGGCATTGCCGCCGGTTCCAATGGTTTGGGGCTCAACCCGAAGATTGTCGAAATGAAACGTCGTATAGCTCAGTCCGTATCCGAACGGGAAAAGCGGTTGCCGTCCGGCAAACAGATAACTGCGGTTCGCGGAAGGCTTGTGATTGTAGTAATCCGGCAACTCGCCCACCGAACGCGGAAACGTAATGGGCAGTTTTCCCCCGGGATTCACGTCGCCGAACAAGACATGGGCCGCCGCGACTCCCCCCTGTTCCCCTAGATACCAACCTTCGAGGATGGCGGGCACGTGCTCCTTCACGTAGTTGATCGACAGCGGACGACCATTGATCAGCAAGACCACGGTCGGGGTACCGGTTTCAACCACCGCCTGGATGAGGGCCTGCTGCGAACCGAGTAAATCCAACGAATCGCGGTCTCCGAGGTGCTCCTCGGACCAGGCCTCGCGATTGGTGCTCTCGTTCTCGCCCACCACCACGATGGCCACGTTCGACTTGCGCGCGGCCTCGACCGCCGCCCGCACGCTCGCCACTTCCGTTTTGGGATCCGGTTGCTCCACCTTGTTTTCGTACCACCCCTCCCATCCTTGTTTGCCGGTGGTGATTTTGCAGCCTTCCGCGTAAATCACTTTGACCCCGGGTCCTACGCGCTGGCGAATGCCATCGAGAATGCTGATGCTATTGCCCGGCCCGGGGTCGCGGCTGTACCCGCCCTGGTGAACCTCGGCCGCATTCGGTCCGATGACGGCGACGGTCTTAATCTTCTCTAAATCGAGCGGCAACAGACGGCCGTCGTTTTTGAGCAGCACGATCGCCTCTTCGGCCGCCTGCAATGCGATCTGCTTATGCACCGGACTGTTCACGGTCTGCTGTACGTAGTCCAGGTCAGCATAGGGATTTTCGAACAGCCCCAGGCGAAACTTCTCCCGGACGATTCTGGCAACCGCGGTATCAATTTCCTTCTCCGGGACGATCCCCTGCTGGACCTGGTCGAGCAGCGTGGCATAGACCGAGCCGTCGGACAGGTCGAAGTCCACTCCCGCAGCCAGCGCCTTTCGCGCCGCCTCCGCTTTGTCGGCGGCCACGTGGTGCGTCTCAATCAGCATCTGCAGGCCGTTGCCGTCCGAGGTCACGTATCCGCGGAAACCCCATTCTTGGCGAAGCACACGGTCGAGCAACCAATGATTGATGTGCGAGGGGATGCCGTCGATCTCGTTATAGGAAGCCATGACGCTCCCCACATGCGCCTCCACGACCGCCGCCTGGAACGGCTGCAGGAACGATTCGCGGATCACGCGCTCGGAATAGTTGCCCGGCGCCGTGTTAGTGCCGCCTTCCGGCTGGCCATGCACCGCGAAATGCTTCGCCGTCGCCAGCACATGATGCCGATCGATCAAAAAGGACGTACCTTGCAATCCTTCGATGGCGGCCACTCCCATGCGGGACACCAAGAATGGATCTTCCCCGTAGGTCTCCTCGGTGCGGCCCCAGCGCGGGTCTCGAGCCAAATCCAGAACGGGCGTGAACGCCTGATTGGTGCCCGCGGCTGACATTTCATCGGCCGCGGCGGTAAACACTTGCCGCACCAGTTCCGGATTCCACGTGCTGGCCAGCCCGAGCACTTGCGGAAAGCTCGTCGAGTCGTACGCCATGTAGCCGTGCAGCGCTTCGCCAAAGAAAATCACGGGAATGCCCAGGCGGGTTTTTTCCCGCTCGTACTTCTGCACTCCGTTGCGCAGAGCCGCGGCGTCGCGAGGACTCACCGTGGAATCATTTTTGAACAGCTCCCGCATTTTCTCGCGCAATTGCTTGGCCTCGGGCGAATCGTCTTTTTCGAGCTCCGCACGGGAGCGTCCGGGGGCCAATTGGTCGACCTTTTCTTCGAGCGTCATCCGCGACAACAAGTCGGCCACACGCTGTTCGATGGGCAGGTTGGGATTGCGGTAATCGGGAACCGTCTGCTGCGCGTTCCCGATTCCGGCAAGAACCAATGCAAAGACCAAGCAACCAGCCAGACGCATATGGCCTCCATGGACGAACTGGAATCGCTAGCTTTATAACACCCGCAGGAGCGCTCGACGGGGGGAAATCGATCGCGGAAACTACCGGAAATGCCGACCTCGCTGGCCTCCGGTCTCGGTCCTCGAGAGCGCACGGCGGAGTTTTATCGCCTCCCCCCGGAATTGCCCCGAGCGTCAGGCAAGTTTTAGGGTAAACTCTACGTCTCGCTTTTTGCCCCAAGATCAGCCCTGGGTCTTCCGCCGGACAAGAAATCCGGCTGCGATGCCGGAAGCGGTGATGGGTTTTATTGTTGTTCGCGCCATTTTGTCGTTAACGTTACCGAAACTCGTTTCTCTTCTGCTCATGATCGAGCGCGGGAGCCAATCATCAAACTGCTAGGCGTAGACATCGGCACGGGCGGCACGCGCGCTCTGGTCATCGACGAACAGGGCCAGGTGGCGGCGTCGGCCACCGAGGAACATGCCCCCTTCAGTTCGCCGAAAATTGGCTGGGCCGAGCAGCAGCCTGAAGACTGGTGGCGCGCCTGCGGGCTGGCGGTGCGCAAAGCCTTGGCCCAGGCCAGCCTCGGCGGGGATGACATTGCCTGCGTCGGATTCTCCGGCCAGATGCACGGCGCGGTCATGCTCGATGACAAGGACCGGGTGGTGCGTCCGGCTCTGATCTGGTGCGACGTGCGCACCGAGGACCAGTGTCGCGAATTGAACCGCAAGATGGGCGCGGAACGAATCATCCAGCTGACCTCGAATCCGGCCCTCACCAACTTCACGCTCACCAAATTTCTCTGGGTCCAGGAGCACGAGCCCGACAACTGGAAACGCGTACGCTCGGTCATGCTGCCCAAGGACTACGTTCGTTTTCGCCTGACCGGCGATCGCGCCATCGATATGGCGGACGCCTCCGGCACCCTCATGCTGGATGTTGCCAAGCGCCGCTGGTCGCCGGAGATGCTCGAGGCCGGAGAAATCGAAGAGCGTCTTCTGCCCGCTCTTTTTGAATCTCCCGATGTATGCGGCAAAGTTTCCGCCGAGGGCGCGGCCGCCACCGGTCTCAGGCCCGGCACACCGGTCGTGGCGGGCGCGGGCGACCAGGCTGCTGGAGCCACGGGCATGGGCATCGTCGCCCCCGGGGCCGTCAGCGCAACCATCGGCACCTCCGGCGTGGTCTTCGCCGCAACCGACCGCCCCGCGCTTGATCCCAAAGGCCGGCTGCACACTTTCTGCCACGCCATTCCGGGGCGTTGGCACGTGATGGGAGTCACGCAAGCCGCCGGGCTGTCGCTGCGCTGGTTCCGCGACCAGTTCGGCACAGGCGCCGCCGATGGGCGCGATCCTTACGAAAGGCTCGGGGAGGAGGCGTCCACCATCGCTCCCGGCTGCGAGGGCCTGCTGTGGACACCGTATCTGATGGGTGAACGCACCCCTCACCTCGATCCCCACGCGCGCGCCGCGTTGGTCGGCCTGACCGCCTCGCACACTCGAGCGCACATCGTTCGCGCGATTCTCGAAGGCGTCGCCTTCAGTCTGCGCGATTCGTTCACCATCTTTGCCGAAATGAGCGTTCCGGTGCGGACCATTCGCTTGGGCGGAGGCGGGGCGCGTTCCGAGCTCTGGCGGCAGGTTCAGGCCGATGTCTATGGCCGCGAAATCGAAATCGTCGAGGCGGAGGAAGGCGCGGCCTACGGGGCTGCGATTCTGGCCGGTGTCGGCGCCCGGCTTTGGCCTACGGTCGATGCGGCCTGCGCGGCGGTGGTGCGCGTGGCCAAACGCGTTCCCCCGCAAGCGGAGGCGGTGGCCATCATGAACCAGAGTTATTCCGCCTATCGCCGTGTTTATCCGGCTACGCGGGCGATCTTTAATCCGTAGTGAGCGAATCCGTAGTGAGCGCGCGAGGACTTCACACTCCGCGAAATGGAGAGGAATATTTCATGAAGAGTGGCAAGTACGATCCCCGTCCGGAACACAAGTTTTCCTTCGGACTCTGGACCATTGGCAATCGCGGGCGCGATCCTTTTGGCGACGCGGTTCGTCCCCCCATCTCACCGGTGGACATTGTCGCTATGCTCGGCGAGACCGGTGCCTGGGGCGTGAACCTGCACGACAATGACCTGGTCCCGATCGACGCCAAGCCGGCCGAACGCGACCGTATTGTCCGCGAATTCCAAAAGGCCTGCGCCAAGCACAAAGTGACCGTCCCCATGGCGACCGTCAACCTGTTTTTCCACCCCGTCTTCCGCGACGGCGGTTTTACCGCGAATGATCCCGAAGTACGCGCCTACGCCGTGCAGAAAACCTTGCGCGCCATGGATCTGGGCGCCGAACTCGGCGCCAAGATTTTTGTGCTTTGGGGAGGACGGGAAGGAGTCGAGACCGATGCCTGCCGTCGACCCGATGAAGCCGTAAAGCGCTTGCGCGAAGCCGTTAACTATCTGTGCGAGTACTCCCTCGATCAGGGTTACGGGTATCGTTTCGCTCTCGAAGCCAAGCCCAATGAACCGCGCGGCGACATCTACATGTCGACTACCGGTCACTACCTCGGCTTTATCCCTACGCTCGACCATCCCGAACTGGTGGGGGTGAATCCGGAGGTGGCGCACGAGCAAATGTCTGGACTCAACTTCACGCACGGCGTAGCCCAAGCCTGGGAGGCGGGCAAGTTGTTTCACATCGACCTGAACGATCAGGCGCCCGGACGCTATGACCAAGACTTCCGCTTCGGCGCCGCCAATCCGAAATCGGCCTTTTTCCTGGTGAAGTTCCTCGAAGATGTCGGATACCAGGGTTCCCGCCACTTCGACGCCCATGCCTACCGCACCGAAGACTACAGGGGCGTCAAGGACTTTGCCATTGGCTGCATGCGGACCTATCTCATGCTGAAAGAGAAAGCCGAGCGCTGGAACGCCGACAAGGAAATTCAGGCCATTCTCAAAGAGATTTCCGCCGACCAGGGCGCGCCTCCGGTGGGCGGATTTTCCAAAAAAGGTTCTGGCACCCTGCTGAAGCATGTCTTCGACAAGGACGCCATGCTCCGTAAGCGGCTGCCCTACGAGCGCCTGGACCAGCTTACGATTGAAGTTCTGCTCGGAGTGCGCTGACCGGTTGGAAGTGCCGACTTCCGCGGGAGCAGGGAGCTTTGCGGCTGGTGCCGGGGAAACGCGGCCGGGGATTAGGCGCGATGCTCCGCCGGTTGCGGCGAAGGCAGCTGCTCGCTCGGCGAAGCCGTCAAAGAACCCTCGGTTGTGATCCGGCTGGCCTTGCAGAGTCCCTGGGCGATTTTCGCCACAGCTTCATTGATTTGCTTTTCATCCGCCGAAATCACCGAACTGGCAGCCAGGGTGAATCGCAAGGCGTCGTTCTGATTGTCGAAATAGAGAACTACCTGACTCGCTGCCATGAGAGTACCTCCGGGGTTGTGACTCCAAAATCATAAGCTGATTTGGGGCAAACTGGAGGGTACTCTCTTGATGCCTGGGAAGCCCGGTCGAGACGGCCGGGCTGGCGTGGCCCCTGTGCAGGGCCGGCATCTAAGAAATTACCTGGGAATTAGAGCCGAGCCTTGCGGCGGATCACCTCGAGAACTCCCAGCAGTCCCATCCCGGTGCACGCGATCGATGACGGTTCCGGCACCGCAATCGGCGGGCGTCCGTCTCGTCCACCGTTTTCATCCCAACGGCTTCGGTTGTACAAATCACCTTGGCTGAAGGCCGGGTTTTGCGAACCACCCGAGAAGTCATTGTTCGATGAAGAATCGGCCATTGCAGCGGAGGAAAGTAACAATAAGAAGGCTGCTAGAGGAATGAAACGTTTCAGAAGATTCGTCATTGGATGTCTCCCTAGTTTCTACGGTGGCTTTGTTTTGCGCTGCTTACCGCAACCACTGTGTGACTCACATCAGTGCATTCGGTCTGCCAAACTCCCCCCTCGAAATGCTGCGGTTATGCAAGGAAAAGCGCCTATTTATCGAAAACATTGCACACCAGTGGAACAAAGGCGGCTCATTCCTATCCTGGGAAACCCCGTCAGGGTAAAGGCTTGAGAGCAATCGAGTTTCGCCGGCCATCCGACGGGGGCGGCGACCCTGGTTCGGTGCGGTTCCGGGGGGCAGCGCCCGCCATCCTGGGCTCTTGAGGCGGCGGTTCCGGCGAAAATGCTACATTGGGACCCAGATGTCGGCCCCCGAATCCCGCTTCGTGCAGGCTTGCCGGTCGCGGCCGGTCGACCGGACACCGGTCTGGTTCATGCGCCAGGCAGGCCGCTACATGCCCGAATACCGCGCCCTCCGCAAGCAATATTCCCTGATCGAAATTTGCAAGAGGCCGGCGGTCGCGGCGGAAGTAACCATTACCGCCGCGGAAGCCTTGGGCGTCGACGCTGCCATCATTTTTGCCGACCTGCTGTTGCCCCTCGAAGTCATGGGCCTGCCTTTTCATTTCGCGGCGGGCGAGGGGCCGGTGATCGACCGGCCGGTGCGAGAAAAAGAAGACATCGGACGGCTCCGCACCGACCGCGCATCGGACCTGGGATACGTTTCCCAAGCCGTGCGCCTGGTGGCGAAGCATTTTGAGAAACGCCTGCCGGTCATCGGTTTTTGCGGCGCGCCTTTCACCCTGGCCAGCTACATGGTCGAGGGCGGCAGCTCCCGCCACTACGTCCACACCAAAAAGATGATGTATTCCTCCCCCGCCGCCTGGGACCAACTACTGGGTAAGCTGGTAGCGGTGGCCGCGGAATACGCCGCCGAGCAAGTGAGGGCCGGAGCGGATGTCATTCAGATCTTTGACAGTTGGGTGGGCTGCCTCAGCGTCGAGGACTATCGCCGCTACGTGCTTCCCCGCACCACGGAACTGGTGCGTTCGCTACAGAAAAGCGGCGCACCCATCATCTATTTCGGCACCGAGACCACGGCGCTTTTGCCCTCGATGAGCGAGACCGGCGCCGAGGTGATGGGCCTGGATTGGCGGGTTCCGCTCGATGAGGGCTGGAGGATGCTCGGTCAGCGGAGCGCGGTGCAAGGCAATCTCGACCCCGTCCTGCTGTTTGCCGATTGGAACGAACTAAGCTCGCGAGCTCGCGACATTCTGCAACGCGCCGCGGGACGCCCCGGGCACATCTTTAATCTAGGTCACGGAATTCTGCCGGATACTCCGGTGGAGAAGGTGAAGGCCCTCGCCCAGTTCGTGCAAGAGCACCGGGCGATGCCAGCGCCGGCCACCCGCTAGGAGCAGGACTTGACCGACTCCGAAGAAACCGCAGTTCTGCTGCTGGCCCACGGCAGCCCCGATTCGGTCGACGACGTGCCGGAATTTCTGCTGCGGGTCACCGGAGGGCGACCCCTCGCGAGCCAGGTGGTCGAAGAAGTGAAACATCGTTACGGCCTGATTGGCCGTTCGCCCCTGACCCGCTGGACCCTCCGCCAGGGAGCTCTTCTGGGGGAAGAGCTGAAGCTGCCGGTCTATGTCGGCATGCGTAATTGGAAACCGTTTATCCAGGACACAGTTCACGCGATGGCCGTTGCCGGCGTCAAATCGGCGGTTGTCATCTGCTTGGCGCCCCAAAATTCGCGCACCAGCGTCGGCCTCTACCGCTCCGCGCTAACCACCCCAAACCCGGTTCCGTTTGCCGTCGATTTCGTCGAGTCCTGGCATGGACATCCGCTGCTCATTCAAGCCTTTGCCGAAAAGCTTCAAGCAGGCTGGAGCCGCGCCGAGCGCGAAATGGGAGTTTCGGTGCCCGTAATCTTCACCGCCCACAGCGTGCCCCAGCGTACCGTCACCGACGGCGATCCCTATGAAATGGAGGCCAAGGAAACCGCTCGTCTGGTGGCGCGCGCGGCCGGGCTCGAAGCCATCGCCTGGAACTTTGCTTTCCAGAGCCAGGGCATGTCGGGCGGACCATGGCTCGGTCCGACCGTCGAAGAAGCGATTCTAGGCTGGAAAGCACAAGGCAGCCGGGGCGTCTTCATCCAGCCCATCGGCTTCCTCTGCGACCACGTCGAAGTACTTTACGATATCGACATCGGTTTCAAACAGTTGGCGGAAAAAGAAAGCATGCGCCTATGGCGAGCTGACTCGCTCAATGATTCGCCCCTGCTAATCGCAGCCTTGGCGGAGCTGGTTCGGTCCCGAGCTCGACCGTAGCCCGGCACGGGCGGCCGCCGCGGGGTGAAGCCGATGGGTTGTCTCGAGGACCGACCAATGAAACGCATCGCCATCATCGGCGGGGGCATCTCCGGACTCTCCGCCGCATTCGCCCTCGAACAGCGCCGCTCGGCGGGCGCGCCGCTCGAGTATGTCGTGTTCGAGTCCAGTGCGCGCCTGGGCGGCGTACTGCTCACCGAATGCCTGGATGACTGCCGGGTCGAAGCCGGCCCTGATTCCTTCCTGACCGAGAAACCCTGGGCCGCCGATCTCTGCCGCCAGCTCGGACTCTCCGATCAGTTGATCGGCTCTAACGATGCCGAGCGCAGAACCTACATCGCGACCCAGGGCCGGCTGCTGCCCATGCCCGACGGGCTGATGTTCATGGTGCCGACCAAGATTCTGCCCACGGTTTTTTCTCCGCTATTCCCTTTCAGCACGAAACTTCGCATGGCTCGCGAGTGGTTTTCGAAACCTCGTCTGGGGCCCGATGAAACCGTTGCTTCATTCGTAGAGCGCCACTACGGGGCTAAGATTGTGGAGCGCCTTGTCGACCCCTTGCTGGCCGGGGTCTACGGCGGCGCAGCCTCGGAACTCAGCGCGCCCGCCGTGCTTCCGCGTTTCCTCGAGATGGAAAGAAACTACGGCAGCCTGGCTCGCGCCATGCTGGCGGCCCGCAAGAAAACCCCGCCGCCTGAGGTCCGGCGGCCAATCTTCACTTCTCTGAAGGGGGGGATGCAACAACTGGCGGACGCACTGGCCGCGCGCCTCGGGTCCTCTTCGCAGCGAGTGAACACGCCGGTCCACGAACTGCGACAGGAAATCGATGGCTGGAGGGTTTTGGCCCCCGGGGAGTCGGGATTTTTTGACGCGGTCGTCATCGCCATCCCCGCTCCAGCGGCCGCCGCGCTGCTTGAGACCGTGGGCGCCGGTCTCGCTTCCGAGCTGCGCAGCATCCCCTACAGTTCCTCGGTCACTGTCGCCCTCGGCTATGGGCAAGAGGTCCGCCGAAGCTTGCCCCCTGGCTTCGGATTCCTCGTCCCGCGCGGCGAGGGCAAACGCATGCTGGCATCGACCTTCGTGCACAACAAGTTCCCTCACCGCGCTCCCCCGGACCGTGCCTTGCTCCGCTGTTTCGTCGGGGGCTCAGGGGACCAAGCGGTGTTGGACCTTCCGGACGCAGAAATCCTCGGCATCGTGGGCGGCGAGCTTCGCCAGATCCTCGGCATCACCGCCGCGCCGCGCTTCACCCGCGTGTACCGATGGAGAGGTGCCATGGCGCAATATGCCGTGGGCCATTTGGATCGGCTGGAGCGCATCGAAGGCTTGCGCCGGCAGTTGCGCGGTCTGTCTCTGGCCGGCAACGCCTATCGCGGCATCGGCCTTCCCGATTGTGTTCGCTCCGGCCAGGAGGCTGCCGATCAGGCTCTGGCCGCGGTCGGGCTGGCTCAATCCAACCCGGAAGTCGTGGCCTGCGAGAAGCGATGACTTCTGTAACCGGCAAGCGGACCCCGAAGATTCGTAAAACAATTCCTGGCGGGCGGGGTTGGTAGGAGAGGAAGGCGGGAAAACCTTGTCCAGGCGATATGCCGTTCTCCTGTCCGGTCTGCTGCTGTTCTCCGCACTGCCGTCCTCCGTCCTCTGGGGGCAAGAGCAGAAGCCTGAAAACGGCGCCAACGCCATGCCGAATAGGAACATGGCTGGCCAGAAACCCTCTGCCCTCGAGGACATGCCCGGCATGGAGGCCGAAGAGGGTGCTCACGCCATGCATGCGATGGAAAACCGGCATACGGACATGGGCCCGCACATGAAGATGACCGGGTTGCGCCATCCCCAGCCCGGCGATTCCGAGCGTGCCGCCGAAGTCGTCGCAGCTGCCCGCAAGGTGGCCGGGAAATACCTGGACTACAAAACCGCGCTGGCAGATGGTTTTAAGATTTTTCTGCCGGACCTTCCGCAAAAGCAGTATCACTTCACCAATTACCGCTATGGCTTCGAAGCTGCGCTGCGTTTTAATCCCGACCATCCCACGTCCTTGCTTTACGAGAAACGCGGCGACGGCTATCGGCTGATCGGCGTGATGTACACCGCGCCCAAGAATTTCTCAGAAGACGAGCTGAATGAGCGTATCCCGCTGAGTATCGCGCAGTGGCACGCCCACCTGAATCTCTGTGTTCCCCCGCCGGACAAAAGAAACGCAATGCGGGGACCGAAGCCGCGCTTCGGACTGGCTGGCTCGATCAGCACCGCGGACGCCTGCTCCGCCGCCGGGGGGAATTTTATCCCCCAGATCTTTGGCTGGATGGTGCATATTTACCCCTTCGAGCAAAAGCCCGAAGACATTTGGTCGCTCGACCGCGAGGCCCACGGCCATAGGGATTGAACGCACCCGAATTCTCAAGGCTCGCGCTCCGGTCTTACTCCGGCCTCGAATACAAATCTGTCGCTCACCAGAAAATTTACCATCGAGCAGACTGCGATCGCGATCCCGTTGGCCGGCAAATACTCGAAATGCAGTTCGCCGACCAGCAGCTTCATCAGCGCCAAGTTGCCGAGAATCGAGAACGTTCCCGTCGCCAGATTGAATTTGACGAGTCGCCGCAAACTTTTCCCGGTGCGGCGGTCGCGCCAGGTAAACCGCTCGTGCCAGAGAAAATTGTGCAGGACAGCCGCCTCGACGGCGACTGCGGTCGCCAGCAGATAGTCGAGTTCGAATCCGCTCTGCAGCCCGGCCAAGACCACCAACTGCACCACGATTCCAATTCCCCCGACTGCCGTGAACTTCAGCCAGCGCTCCACCGTGCTCGGCCACGCATCCCACGTCGCGCTCACCGGATCCGCTCCTCGCGATAGAGGCGCCGCGTGTTGCGCGCCGTGAAGAAGACCAGCATCGCCCCCATGCCCATCAGACCAACCATCCCGCCGATATCAAAGAGTCGGTACCGTCCGTGGAAAATCACCGGCCATCGCAGCAGCGCTAAATTGCCCGCCGCCAGCAGAATGCGCAACTCCGTAGGGCCTAGAGTCCAGAACGACAGCCGGAACTCCCCCAGTGCATAAGTCGCCAGATACGACTGAATCGAAAGCAGCAGAAATGCCACCAGCAAGCCAATGGCGATAAAAGGATGCATATACCCGGATCGCGCGAGCCCACCCATCAGCGCCACCGCGCCGAAGCTGTCTAGGATGTGGTCCACATAGAATCCGTATCTCGGCCGTTGGTTCTGCCGCACCCGCGCGAGCGTTCCGTCGAGGCCGTCGCCCAGCCAGTTGAGCCCGAGAAACCCGATCCCCGCGAGCAGCCACCAGCGATTCCCGCCGGCTAGCGCATAGCTCGCTCCGGCCATCACCTGCGCTCCCAGCCCGAGCAGCGTCCAATGATCGGAGTTGATGGCTCGGGGCATGCGCTCCGCCAGCCAAACCAGCACCCGCTTCTCGGCCCGCGCCACCAGACTCCTTTGCACCCGATTGGCAATCTGAAACTTCGCCCGCCGCAGTTCCCCGAGCACCCTAGGATTCGCTGGTTCCGAAAACTCAACGAGTGGAGCTCCCATTTCGCTCGCCTCCTCAGCCCGCTTGGCTGTCTGCGGGCTACCTTGCCAGGGAAAGCAGTGCGCGCCAATGCACCGGCGGTCAATCGCAGCGCAACCGGAGGTCATCCTTTAAGCGACTGCAATCGAACGAGATGCAGTCTGCAGTCTTCGCCGAAGGCGGGTTTTGATGGAGCGGCATCCGGTTCGATCCTGGGTTCGATCAAGGACTGCGCCCGGCGACTGCGCCCCGCGACCGGTCCGCGGGTCGGGTGAGGGCCAGAAGGTCGATGGCCCGAGCGTGAAGCCGACAGGCGTCTGGAGATGAGATTCTGTTCGGTGTGTCCCGGGATCAGCCGGTTTGTGGCCGGAAAATCAGACCCTGCCTTGAACCCTTGGTCCGGGGCCCTTAAACTGAAAGCATGCACATGCACGGCCAGGGCGGTGAACGGGCTTCGCGAGTCCTGAAGGTGTCGCTCGCGGTGACACTCGCCTACATCGTGCTGCTGGTGGTGGCCGGCATTCGCGCCCATTCGTTGGCACTGCTCTCGGAAGCCGGCCACAATCTTTCGGACTTCCTGGCCCTGCTGCTCTCGCTGGTGGCGGTGTATCTGCAATCACGCCCGCCGAGCACTACCAAGACTTACGGCTACCACCGCGCCGGCGTGCTGGCGGCGCTGGTCAATGCGGTCTCGCTCCTGGTGGTCTCTTTTTTCATCTTCTACGCAGCCTTCGAACGGGTGCAGCATCCCCGGGCGGTGCGGCCCGGAGTCATGATGGGAGTGGCTGCCGCCGGCGTGGTGATGAACGGCATCATCGCTTGGCTGCTCTACCGCTCCGGCGGCGACGTCAACATGCGCAGCGCGCTTTTGCATGAAGTCGGCGACACCGTCTCAACCGCCGCCGTCATCGTCGGCGGCTGGGTCATTCTGGTAAGCGGCCGCAACTGGATTGACTCCGCCCTCTCGTTCGCGATCGCCCTACTGATTCTTTGGTCCGCTTTCGGCATCGTCCGCGAGACCCTGAACATCCTGCTCGAAGGCACTCCGCGCGGTATGAAGCTCGATTCCGTCACGGCCGTGATTTGCTCCGTCGAGGGGGTCAATGACGTTCACGATTTGCACGTATGGAATATCGGCTCGGAGACGCGCGCTCTTTCCTGCCACATCTCCATCGCCGATATTCCGCCGTCGGTGAGTGAGCGCATTCTGCGCGATGTGAAAGAGCGCCTGCATGAGGAATTCCGCATCGCCCACACCACCATCCAGTTTGAACATGTGGTCTGCGAAGTGGCGCACCGCTGCGTGATCCCGGTGAGCGAAGAAGAACATCATCACAGCCACTGATATTCTGTGGGCGCTCGATTCGGCATTCGGTGGTTGCGGCAAAAACCAACATGCAAACGATAAAGGGACCGGCCATCTTCCTGGCGCAGTTCGCGGCGGATACGGCGCCATTCAACAACCTGGAGGCCATCGCTCGCTGGGCAGCGGGTCTCGGCTATCGGGGGGTTCAGATTCCCTCCTGGGACGGCCGCCTTTTCGACCTGAAGCGCGCGGCAGAAAGCCAAACCTATTGTGACGAGGTTCGAGGCCTGGTGCGGAGCCTTGGCCTGGAGATCACGGAGCTTTCTACCCATCTGCAGGGTCAACTGGTGGCCGTCCACTCGGCCTACGACCTGGCCTTCGATGGCTTCGCGCCCGAGCCCTTGCGGGGCAATCCGCGGGCACGACAAGCCTGGGCCGTCGAACAGCTGCGCTTCGCAGCCCGAGCCTCAGCGAATCTCGGGCTCGCGGCGCACGCCACATTTTCCGGCGCTCTGGCCTGGCCCTACGTCTACCCCTGGCCGCAAAGGCCCGCCGGACTGATCGAGACCGCCTTTGATGAACTGGCGGCGCGCTGGCGTCCGATCCTCGACGCCTTCGATCAGGCCGGTGTCGATCTGTGTTTCGAGATCCATCCCGGTGAGGATTTGCACGATGGCGCGAGCTTTGACATGTTTCTCGAGCGCCTCGACCAGCACCCTCGCTGCCATCTGCTCTTCGATCCCAGTCATTTCGTTCTGCAACAGCTCGACTATCTCCAGTTCATTGACCTCTACCACAGCCGCATCAAGATGTTTCACGTCAAGGATGCCGAGTTTCATCCCTCAGGACGCCAGGGGGTTTATGGCGGGTATCAGCCGTGGGCCAATCGCGCGGGTCGATTCCGCTCCCCCGGAGATGGCCAGGTTGACTTCGGCGCGGTTTTCTCTAAGCTCACCCAATACAACTTCGAGGGCTGGGCGGTGCTCGAGTGGGAGTGTTGTATCAAGAGCAGCGAACAGGGAGCAGCCGAGGGCGCGCCGTTTATCCTGCGCCACATCATTCATCCGGCCACCAGTTCGTTCGATGACTTTGCCGGCTCGGGCGCAGACCAGGCGGCGAACCGCCGGATGCTTGGTCTGGATTGAGCAGACTGCATGCGCCGGAACTGGATACCGCGAAGGCGGAGGCAGACGAGCCGGATCGAAGGGATCTGGATCGAGGAGAGAACGAGATCATGATCATGAAGATGACTGCAGAATCAGGGCCGCGCCCTGAGGCGACCCGCCGCCTTCGGCTCGGAATGGTGGGGGGAGGGCCGGGAGCTTTCATTGGAGCGGTGCATCGCATCGCTGCCCGGCTTGACGATCGCTACGAACTGGTCGCCGCGGCGCTTTCCTCAGATCCCGAACGCGCCCGCGCCGGTGCCCGCGATCTCCACATCACGCCCGATCGCGCCTATGGCAGTTTCATCGACATGGCGAGCGCCGAGGCCAAGCGACGCGACCGGATCGACGCCGTGGCCATCGTGACCCCAAACCATGTTCACTACCCGGCCGCCAAAGCGTTTCTCGAAGCCGGCATCCACGTGATCTGCGACAAGCCACTCACCACCACGCTGGCCGACGCCCTCGACCTGACCGAGACGGTGCGGCGTAGCGGCCTGATCTTTGGTCTGACCCACAATTACACGGGTTATCCCATGGTGCGGCAGGCCCGTCAGATGGCAGCGGTAGGGGAACTGGGCACCATTCGCGTGGTCCAGGTTGACTACGTGCAAGATTGGTTGACCACGGCGCTCGAGACCACCGGCCACAAGCAGGCGGTCTGGCGCACCGACCCGGCCCAGAGCGGTCCCGGGGGGTCTCTCGGAGACATCGGCACTCACGCCTACAACCTGGCTTGCTTTGTGACCGGCCTCGAATGCCAAGAAATCGCTGCCGAGCTTTCGACTTTTGTCCCCGGACGGCGTGTCGACGACAATGTACAGACTCTGTTGCGCTTCAACCAGGGAGCGCGAGGAATGTTGTGGGCCACGCAGGTGGCCCCGGGCAACCAGAACAATCTCCGCCTGCGAGTGTACGGTGAGAAGGCTGGCCTGGAATGGAAGCAGGAGGAACCAAACGCTCTCCGGTTCTCGCGCTTCGGGAAGCCGCCCGAACTGATCCGCCGCGGCGGGCCGGGTGCCAGTGAAGTGGCCGCCCATGCCAGCCGCGTACCCGGTGGTCATCCCGAAGGCTACCTCGAGGCCTTCGCCCAGCTTTACACCGATCTTGCTGAGCAGATTTCCGCACACATCGCCGGGCGTCGGCCCGATCCCTCTTCTCTGCTGGTCCCAGGGATTGCGGACGGGGTCGCGGGCATGCGGTTCATCTCCGCCGCCGTCGAATCTTCCCGGCGCAACTCGGCCTGGGTTTCTTTGCTTCCCTCGCCCGTATCCCCGGCAACCCCTCGGGCCGGGTCGGCTTAACTCGGCTGCGCGGCATTGCGGAACGAGCGCACTCGCGGAGCGGTGGGGCGCTCGGGTTCATTCCCCCTGCTTCTCGTAGATCTCGCGCACCCGCTCGATCGTATCCGCTTCTTCCGGTCGTTTGTCCGCCCGCAAGCGCACAATTCTCGGGAAACGCAAGGCATAGCCGCTCTCGTGTCGGTCCGAACGCATCAGGTTGTTGAACGCCACTTCGAGCACGATCTTCGGCTCGACCACCCGCCGGAAACCCTGATCCTCGAGGGTATGTGCCAAAAACCAGCGCGTCATCTCCGAGATCTCGGCGTCGGTCAGTCCGGAATACGCTTTGCCGATATTTGACAACCTTTCGCCGTCGCGCACCGCAAAGGTGTAGTCGCTCAGCACGCCGATGCGCTTGCCGTGCCCGTACTCGACCGCGGTCACCACCACGTCCAGAGTCGCCAATGCCTGTTTCAGCTTCAGCCAGGATTTCCCGCGCCGCCCCGGCGTATACCCGGACTCGGGGTCCTTGATCATCAGCCCTTCGTTGCCTCGCGCCTGCGCGGCCTGAAACAGGGCGTCAAGCTCTTCGGGCGACGAGGCGCGGAACCCAGGCGCGCGCACCACTCTGACTGCGAGCTTTTCTCCCCCGGCAAATGCGAGCTGCCCCTGAACGAGTTGCGGCGTCTGCCGGCTGGACCCCGCCTGGGGCACCGGCCAAGCGCGCCCTTCGTGGTCCCAGGGTTTTCTCGCCTCGGCCATCACTCGATCGAGAGTCGTTCCCCGCTCCCGCAACGGCCGATCGATCAGCAGCTCACCCGCCGCGTACAGCACATCGAACACCAGATAGGCCACGGGAACCCGCCGCATCATCTCGCGGCTGACTTTTTTCCGCCCCAGCCGCTCTTGTAAAACGTGGAACGGCAGCGCCCTGCCGCCTTCGCCAGTTTCGGCGGCCACCTCGCTCCAGGCCACGATCTCCCCGTCGAGAATCACATCCTCAGCGATCCCCGCCAGACCATCCGGCAGTTCCGGAAATGATTCCGTGATCTCATCCCGAGTGCGCGAGAAGATCCTCACCTCGCCGCCTGCACAATGAGCTTGCGCCCGAATGCCGTCGTACTTGTCCTCGACCCAAGCATTCTCGAAATAACTGAGCGCTTCCCGCGCCGACTCGGCAGGACTCGCGAGCATGAAACCCAGGGGATGAAACAGGCGCATGCGGGCCTCGCCGAGCTGGCCTCGAGACGCCAGCCGGAGGGTTTCGCCGATATCCCCCAAGAGCAGGTTGGCGCGCTGCACCTCGGGCAATCGAGCCCCAAAGGCTTTCGCGATCGCTTCTTCGACCAGAGCTTCCTTCAGCCCGATTCGCAGATCGCCGGTCATGATCTTCACCATGTATTTGGCTTCGATCGGCCGAACCCGCGAAAGCATCTCCCGCGCGAGCGCGCTCTTCGCCGCGGGCCCCCGCGCCGCCGCAATCTGCCGGAATCTGTCCTCGACTTCGCTCAGGCGGAGCTCGCTCGCGCTGGCAGGTGCGGGCAGCAGGGCTTCTGCCACCTTGCCCAAATCGCCGAGTTTGCGGTACGCCGCGGTCAGTTCTTGCTGAGTCTTGCCGGAAATCTCGGCCACGATCCGCCAGAGTAAAGTCCCGCCCACTTGCAGAGTGGTCTCCTCGCTCACCGGAAAAGGCCGGCCCGACAGAAACACTGCGGCAACCGCCGCCTGGTCGAGGGCGAGCGCGTGCAGGTAGTCACGGACCGCGGCGATCTTCTCCAGGTTCTTGCTGGTCGCAGCCACCCGCTCACAGGTTTCGGCCAGTCTTTGCATACCTTCGCGCCCAAGTCCGGCCGGCGGTTGCGCTTAGGGCCTTCAAGACGGGGATTCGCACGCCCTAAGTCCGCCAAACAGCCTGACTTCCAGCCCATCCTAACCGAACTGCCAAGCTGTGGTACCCTACAGTTCGAGCCGCTTGGGGCCGAAGGATCATCCAATATCTATGGGTTTTTTGCGCACAATGTGGCGATTCTTGGTGGCGGTTCAGCTTCTGCCCGCTCTCGAAGGCGGCGAGGAGACCTTGGTGGGAGGGCAAGCCGTGCTCGAGGGCGTCATGATGCGTTCTCCGCACGCCTGGGCCATTGCCTGTCGCAAGCCGTCGGGCGAGGTGGTTACGCACAGTGAGCCCCTCGAGCGTCTGTCCGAAAAACACCCCTGGATGGCATGGCCCGTCATCCGCGGCGTCATCACCCTCGGCCATGCCATGACGCTCGGCTTCCGCGCCCTGAAGTTTTCGGGCAACGTCGCCTTGGAAGAGCTGCAGTCCGGCGAGCCGGAAGACTCGGGCAAGAAGAAACTCGAAATCAGCGGCTGGGTGGCTGCGGTCAACATCGCGCTCTCGGTCGGCTTCTTCATTTTCATGTACAAGTTCGTTCCTCTGGTGGCGGCGACCGAACTCAAGCGCGTGAACCCGATCTTCGGCGGACAAATCATTTTCAACCTAGTGGACGGCGTCATACGCCTCGCTCTGTTCCTGCTCTTCATCTGGGGAGTCTCGCGGATGCCGGACGTTCACCGCGTCTTCGAATACCACGGAGCCGAACACAAAACCGTCTACGCCTTTGAGAACGGCGATCCGCTCGAAGTCCCCGCCGTGCAGAAATACACCACGTATCACCCGCGCTGCGGCACCAGCTTTCTGATGACCGTCATGATCCTGTGCATCGGGGCCTATACTCTGATTCCGGTGACCACGTTCTGGGCTCGTTTCGCGGTGCGCATCGCTCTGCTGCCGGTCATTGCCGGCCTGGCTTACGAGATCATCCGTTTCGCCGCCAAGCATCGCGGATCGCTGTTTGCCCTGATGACCGCGCCCGGCCTCTGGCTGCAACGCATCACCACCCAGCCCCCGGCCGACGATCAGGCGGAGTGCGCGATCGCCGCACTCGATGAAGCCATGGCGCTCGAGAAGCAGCGTGGCGGCGAACTGGTGATTGCCTAGGCGGCCCCGCCGCGAAACTTGCCAGCCGTTTCTGACCCTCATTGACGCCCCAACCACCGCCCGAGAGCTAGCTGGATGTAGTCTGGCTGGCGGAACTGCCGAGACGTGGCCGCCCACGTCTCCATGGAAAAATTGCTATGTTCGAAAGACTGGACCAGATTGAAGCCCGCTACCAGGAGCTGAACGAAGCCCTGTCTTCACCCGACGTCATCGGCGATTCCTTGAAGTTCCAGAAGGCCGCCAAAGCCCACAGCGAAATCGCGCCCACGGTGGAGAAGTACCGCGAATACAAGGACCTGACCCAGGGCATCGCCGAAAGCCGGGCCATGCTGGCCGATGAAAAAGATCCCGAAATGCGAGCCTATGCGCAAGAGGAGTTAACCAAACTCGAAGCCCGCGTCGCCCAAGTCGAAGACGAACTCAAGGTTTTACTGCTTCCCAAGGATCCGAACGACGAAAAGGACGTGATCCTTGAAATCCGCGCCGGCACCGGAGGCGACGAGGCCACCCTGTTCGCCGCCGAAATGTTCCGCATGTACACCCGCTACGCCGAGACCCAGGGATGGAAGGTGGAAGTGCTGTCGACTTCCGAGTCCTCGGTCGGCGGCCTGAAGGAAGTCATCGCCATTATTGAGGGCCAGCGCGTTTTTTCCCGCCTGAAGTACGAAAGTGGCGTCCACCGGGTCCAGCGCGTGCCTGCGACCGAGCAGCAAGGACGCGTCCACACTTCGGCGGTGACGGTGGCTGTACTGCCCGAAGCCGAAGACGTAGACGTTAAGATTGAAGCCAAGGACCTGCGCATCGACACCTTCTGCTCTTCCGGCCCCGGCGGCCAGTCGGTTAATACGACGTATTCTGCCGTGCGTATCACGCACATCCCGACCAACACGGTGGTCAGCTGCCAGGACGAAAAATCGCAGATCAAGAACCGGGAAAAAGGAATGCGCGTGCTGCGCTCGCGCCTCTACGAGATGGAAATGCAGAAACAGCAGGATGCGCTCGCCAAAGAGCGCAAGGCCATGGTCGGGTCGGGCGACCGCAGTGAAAAAATTCGCACCTACAACTTCCCCCAGAATCGCGTCACCGACCACCGCATCGGCCTGACCATCCACCAGTTGGAGCAGGTGATGGACGGCAAGCTTCAGCCTTTGATCGAAGCCCTGATGAGCCATTACGAGGCGGAGAAGCTGAAAGGCGAAAACGGGTGACTATTACCGCGCCTGCAGGGTCGCTCGGGCGGCGAGCCCCAGGGATCATTCGTAGTGCAGCGCCGTGACCGGATCCACTTGGGTCGCCCGCCGCGCCGGGAAAAAGCATGCGGCCAGGCCTGCCGACAAAATCGTAACCACGACAGCGGCCAAGGTCCAGGGATCGAAAGCAGAAACCCCCCAGAGCTGGCTGGCGAGAAAGCGCGTCAACCCCAAGCTCACCGCCAGGCCAATCGCAATCCCCCCGGCGATCAAGGCGAAACCCTGCTTGAGCACCATCCGCAGGATGTCCCTCGGCTCGGCGCCGAGGGCCAGGCGGATGCCGATGTCATGGGTCTGCAACGATACGGCGTAGGCCATCACGCTCAATACACCGAGCCCAGCCAACAGCAGGCCAACCCCGGCGAAGCTCGCCAGCACGATCCATTCGAAGCGCGGCTGCTCGAAATTGCTGTGCAGAAGGTCTTCAATCGATCCCGAGGCGCGGACAGCGATTTCGGGATCCACGGCCCAAATTTCCCGCTGCACTTGCTTGAGCAGAGAATGTGGTTCGACCGCCGTTTGGGCCAGGATGGACGGAAAATGGCTGAGGTTCGCCACGCTGAGCGGAAGAAACGCCTCCGGGCGAAGCAGATATGCAGCCCCCGTGGGGCGTGTGTGGAACTCCTTCACGATCCCAATGATCTCAAAATACGTGTTGCGCGGAGCGTCCAGAAACGGCCGGTCAAAGACTTCGAACTTGATTCTCTGCCCGATGGAGTCCTGGCCGGGGAAGTACTGGCGAGCCAGAGTTTCGTTGACGACCGCTACCGGCTGCGCCCGATCGACGTCGTCTTCGGAAAGCAGCCGTCCCCGCAGCAACTGCAACCCGACAGTGCGGAAATAACCTTCGGTGCAGAGCTGGAAATCGGTCGTCCAGCGATCGACATGCGGCTTGCCGGGGATGGTGACGTCGGACCACATGCCTTCGTCGGGAGGCAACATCCAGCTCTCGGTGGCGGAGACGACGCCGGGCAAGGCTTGGATCCGCGGCAAAATCGTCTTGAAAAAGGCAGGTTTTTGGTCTGGTTTGCTGTCGTAGCGGTCGTGCGGGAGATCCAAGGTTACGTACAACATTTTTGTGGCGTCAAAGGGCAGGTGGGTGTTGATGAGTCCGAAGAAGTTGCGCATCATCAGTCCGGCGCCGGTAAGGAGCGTGATGGAGAGAGCCACTTCTGCAACCAGCAAGGCCCCGCGCAGTCTCCCGCGCCGAATTCCTCCGCTCGCTCCTGGGGCAGTTCCTGTGAGCCCGGGCTGCAAA
The DNA here is from genome assembly GCA_963770245.1 of uncultured Acidobacteriaceae bacterium. Taxonomy (GTDB): domain Bacteria; phylum Acidobacteriota; class Terriglobia; order Terriglobales; family Acidobacteriaceae; genus PALSA-270. The sequence continues at coordinate 321,263 of CAVYOX010000008.1, forward strand.
TCGGCTCGGGTGGCATGAAGCGCAGGCGCAACCCCGCAGAGAAATGTGGTCAGCGCCGTGATGCCCAGAGCAAACCACAAGACTGGCCGATTCAACTCGATGGCAGCCTCTCCCGGAATCGCACCCGGGGGAATGGCTGCCACCAGGCCTTGCAAGGCAAACCATGCAAAGACCCAGCCGGCGATCGAGGCCGCGACCGAAAGCACCAGACTCTCCGTCAAAAGCTGACGAACCAAACGCAGGCGGCTTGCCCCCAAGGCTGCCCGTACCGCGATTTCCCGCTCCCGGGCCGTAGCTCTTGCCAGCAGCAGATTCGCGACGTTGGTGCATGCCATCAGAAGCAGCATGAAAACCGCGGCCAGCAGGGCGTACAGAACCACCTTGAAGTCTCCGACGGTCTCATCGAGCAGGGTATGGACCACGATCCGATAGCGATCGGGATTCAGCACAAATCCCTGCTCGGCGTTCGTCAGCCGGTGGGCGATGAGGTCGAGGTCGGCCGCGGCTGCGGCGAGGGAGACGCCGGTTTTGAGACGTCCAATCAGAGTGCCGGTGCCGAACTCGGAAGCCTGCACCATCGGCATCCAGACACTGGCGCTGTAGATGTTGAATGCCCGGGGCATGATGCCGACAAGCGCTCTCGGCCGTCCGTCCAGAACAAATGTTTTGCCGAGAACGCCGGGATCACCGCCGAACTCGGTTTCCCACATTCTGAAATTCATCACAAAGACCGGCGGGGCGTCGGGCTTTCCATCCTGGGAACTGAGGGCCCGTCCGAGAAGCGGGGGCACGCCATAGAAATCAAAGGTGCTCGCGCTGACCTGGGCCGCGGGATACAAACCAGGCCCGTTTCCATCGCGAAGGGACATTCTTACCCGACCGCCGTGATATGCGACCAGGTCCTCGAAAATGTGGTTCTGTTCCTGAAAACTCACGAATTCCTGCCAGCTCAACCAGCTGCGCCCCGTGCTTCCACCGTGATTGGTCAGATTCTCAATGGCGAAAGTTACCAGGCGGTCTGAATCTTTGTAGGGGAAAGGGTTGAGCAACACCCCGTAAAACAGGCTGAAAATAACCGTGGTCGCGCCAATCCCCAGGGCGAGGGCAGCAATCGCCAGCAGTGAGCTTCTACAATCGCGGCGCAGGCTGCGGATGGCGAGTCGACCGTCGCGGACGATGCTTTCGAGAAGGACTTCCCGGTGCATCTCGGCAGGACCTCGAGATCGGGGCATTCGGTCAGCGAATCGGCCGTTCGAACTCTAGACTATAGCGCCCGAGTCTAAGCCGCAAAGCGAAGCGGCAAAGAATCCCCTTTGGGGGCGGGCCGGTTGCCGGATCTCCGGATCGCCGAATGCACGGGCAGTTTCATTTTCGATTTCGTTCACCAGCATGGGATTGTATATGGCTGTGTCCCCTATGGTTAAATTACCCGTGCCCCTGCGCGACGCTCTCGCCTCCGCTATCGCCCGCCTCACCACCGCCCAGGTGCCTTCAGCACGACGGAACGCCGAACTGCTTCTCATGTTCACTCTGAGCTGCGACCGGGCCTATCTTCACGCCCACCCCGAGCGGGAACTTACGACCGAGGAGACCCGCCTTTACGACCAGGCCCTCGCCCAACGCTCGCGCGGAATTCCAGCGCAATACATCACCGAACACCAGGAGTTTTGGGGCCTGGACCTGGTGGTGGGGCCCGCCGTGCTGATCCCGCGCCCCGAAACCGAGCACCTGATCGAGACGGTGCTGCCGCTCGCCCGACTCCGTTTGAATCCCCGCATGGCCGACGTCGGCACAGGTTCGGGCTGCATCGCACTGGCTCTCGCCAGTGAACTACCTTCCGCGGAGATTCACGCGACCGATATTTCGGCCGAGGCGCTCGCGATCGCCCAAGCCAATGCCGCTCGCCACCAACTGGAGAAGCGCATCCAGTTCCACCAAGCCGACCTGCTCGAAGGACTGGATCCTGCCGCGTTCGATTTCATCGTCTCCAATCCTCCCTACGTGGGCGAGGGGGAAAAGGACCAAGTCCAGCTTGAAGTCCGCAAGTTCGAGCCACGCCATGCCGTATTCGCCGGTCCCACGGGTCTCGAGGTCATCGAACGGCTGATCCCCGCGGCTCAGGCCGCCCTCCAACCCGGGGGCTGGCTGGTGATGGAAATCAGCGGCTCCGTGGTGGCCGAAGTCCGGCGATTGCTCAGGGGATGGAAGGAGGTTCAGATCATTCCCGACCTGCGACACCTCCCGCGCGTGGCCGCTGCGCGCAAGCCCTGATGCCCGGGGATCGCGCCAGATTCCGACCCTCAGCACGCGTGCAGCCATTTGCGCCGGGGGCGAGCGCCGAGGTCACTCGAAGACGGCCTTTCCTTAGCAATCATGCGCCCAACACCGCCGAAAGTTTCCCTCGTTGGTACAGGTAATAGACTCAGAAGTACGTCCCTCCCTCCGTAATCCCGTAGACCGTCGGTCGAGCCATTGACAGGGGAGAACCTACTTTGTTACCGTGGGCATGCTGTTGCCGAGGCCATCGGCGGTACTAAGTGCTGTATCCGGTTAGGATTGCAGCCGTCCGGTGCTGGGATCGTTTACCTAGTTCCGGTAAAGCACGGGCGCACCGCAGCTCACCCCCAGAGTGAGAAGTGGCCCGAACTCAAGTGATGGAAACCTCGGGGCCCTCGTAACCGCGAGCCGTCCCGAAACGGTTCCACCGCTGATTACTAATGGAAGGAAATATTGCGAAAGCGCTCCTACATCCTTTTTGTTGCGCGCGGCGAAGACGGGCAGCTGCGTAAGGTCCCGATCCCGCTGCACTACCTTTACGTGCTTCTGGTGGGTGGGGCGATTACTGCCCTGAGCTTGACCGGCATTGCCAGCTCTTACGTGCGCATGCTGGTCAAGGTTTCGCACTTTAATCAGCTGCGGACCGAAAAAGACCAGCTCACGAACCAATATTCACAGCTCGAGCAGGTGGCCCGGGAGCGAGATATTCAGGTGGCGTCGCTCGGATCGCTGGCCGGTGAGGTTTCCTCCCTCTACGGGCTGAAATCGGACTCGATCCTGACCGCGCGGACTTCCGACAACCTTCGCGATGCCCAGATTCACTCCTCGATCGACCAGTTCTACGCCCTGAAATATACGGCGCTCAGCGGCGCCGCCACCAATGGCATTTCGCTCGGCCTTACCCGCGACGTGACCACCGCCGACTGGGTCACGGCAAATTCTGCTCCCGACCTATGGCCGGTCGAAGGTCAAATCACCGGGTCCTTTGGCGAGCGGATTGATCCGTTCAACGGCGAAGGAGCGTTTCACAGCGGGGTGGATATTGCCACGGCCTATGGGCACGCTGTCCTCGCCCCCGCCGATGGAGTGGTAGAGTTTGCCGACTTTCTCGGCGGCTATGGAAGGGCCATCGTCATCAACCACGGGCATGGCGTTACCACCCGCTACGGCCACCTGGCAAACTTTGCCGTGGTTTCCGGGCAGCACGTGCGCCGCGGCGATACCATCGGATTCGTCGGCCTCAGCGGCCGCTCGACCGGGCCGCACCTCCACTACGAAGTCCGCATCAACGACATTCCGGTCAACCCGCACAAATATCTTCGCCTGACCGTGGCACACACGGGCGGTTTCTCGGCGGGAAGCTAGCTGGAAACCCCGGCCGGTTGAAACCATCTAGGAGATGGGAGCCGGTACCGAGCCCCGCTAGCCTTAGTTGGGCGTGGCTCCGGCGGCCTTTTCTCGAAACTCTGATTCTCGAAACTCTGATTCTCGAAACTCTAAGGACTGCGGAGCTTCCCGCCTACTGCCGCAGCCCGATCCAACGCTCGGACACCACCAGCGAATTACCCGGATTTTGCGGATCGTAACGGACCGAGGTGGGTAGGCCGAGGCGGCAGGAGTGCAGGTTGATCAGCGGGCGCAGGTAGGTCACTTCCTGGGAGCACTCATAGGAGACTCCGGCCACATCATAGTGGTAGATGAGCACGGTCGCGGACTTGTGATTATCCCCCGGAATTTCTTGGACATCGATGACGCTGCCGTCGGTGATACGTCCGACCTGGTCCAGCCACAGCCGCCGCTCACGCTCCAGCTCCACCGCGGTCTTCGGCTTGCGGCGAAACAAGAAATAGGTCAACAACACGGCGACCACGACCGCCAGCACCAAGGCATAGAGACGAAATGGATTCATGACTTACAGGATGGAACCGCTGCTCTAGCGCGCCACCTTCCTGAGACAGCATAAGGCCAGAAGAGCAATAGCGGAAGGGCCGGGAGCCGGATTTGTAAATCGGGTCCATCGGGCGATTGGGCGCAACCGGCTGGGGCCTGAAAACGACCGAGTCCCCGATTCCCGGATTTTACTCATCGACAACCGGATTGCCGAGCGTCCCCACACCCTCGACCTCGACCTCGACCCGATCTCCGGCGACGAGCGGCCCTACGCCCTTAGGCGTTCCCGTAGCAATCAGATCCCCGGGAAGCAGGGTCATGACCTCGGCGATATGGCGGAGGACAACCTCCAGCCGAAAGATGAAATCCCGGGTCGTGCCTTGCTGGCGAACCTGGCCGTTCACCCGGGTTTCGACGCCCACGCCGGCCCAGGGGTCGAGCCGGCTGACCACCACCGGTCCCACCGCGCAGAAGGTATCGAAGCCCTTGGCCCGGGTCCACTGCCCGTCTTTTTCCTGCAGGTCGCGCGCGGTTACGTCGTTGACGGCGGTGTAGCCGAGGATGTAAGGGCGAACATCGTCATCGGGGCCGAGGTGACGGCAGCTCTTGGCGATGATGACGCCGAGTTCGCCTTCATAGTCAACTCTTTGCGAAATCTTGGGCCGAACAATGTTCGCGCCCGGCGCCAGCAGAGAGGATGGCGGCTTCAGGAATAGCAAAGGCTCGGTCGGAACGTCATGCCCCAGTTCGGCGGCATGCTCGCGGTAGTTCCGGCCCACGCACACAATCTTCGAGGGGCGGACAGGAGCGAGCAGCACCGCTTCCTCGAGCGGAAGCTGGTCGGTCCGCTTGCTCGGCCAGTCGTCCATGTCGCCGGCGGCAGTTTCGGGCGGGGCGAGCAGGCGGCTGATCACCTCTCGGCCGGCAACGGTTTCGACCAGACCGTATTGTTCGAGACCCTGCAGCTGAAAGCGGCAATATTTCATATCGATTTATATAAACACAACGCCCGAAAAAACGCCCCATGACGACCCGGATGCAAGCGACAGATTGGCGGCAGCAGCCAACGACCGGAACTCGCTGGTTCTATGGAACTCGCTCGCTCGTCTCTTCCGAGCGGGCGCTTTCGTTGCCGCGAACATCGACCGCCGAAACTGAATAGAAATATTGCTTGCCGGACTGTACGTTGCGGTCCCGGTAGGCCGGAGCTTTGACCGGTTCGGATGTGACCTTTGCCGGTTCGCCATTTTCTTCCCGGCGATAGAGGTTGTATCCCGCCAGGTCGGCATCGGTGTCGGGCGACCATATCAAATCGATGAAAGGCGATTGCCCCACCCCGGAGAAAACTGCCTGCAGTCCAGTCGGGACCGCGGGCGGAAAAACATCGTGGGCGAAAACCCGAACCGCCGGCGTGTCATCCCCTTCAATCTCCATTTCGGCCTCGCCCGGACCGACCAGCGCCACCACGGACGCCGCACGGTAGTCGTAGGTTTTCTCCCACTCGAAAGTCTGGTCGAGCACCGCCGGCCCCTGGCAGTTCCGAAGGTCCGGCTCCGCGACTTTGGTGTCAGCCTGACTGCCGAGCAGACGCCGGTAAATGCGCAGCCGGTACTGTGCGCCGGCCGGCTCGCCCGGCGCCGGAGGGCACGTCCAGGTGACCCGCACACCGTCCGCGGTAATTTCCGCGCCGAAACCGCCGGGCGGTGGAAGCGCGGGAGCCGAGGGTTCACGAACCAGGTTCGACAAGCCCGCGCCCCGATGGTCGACATTCAGCACCTTGACCGCATAGGTGGCCTCCTCTCGAGGATTTGCCGCGGGCGCCGCAGGGAGGCGATCGACAAAGCTGGCAGCGCCCGCCGTCGCCCCGGACCTACCTTTCGGAAGGTTGTTTTCAGCCGCAGAAGCGGCGACTTCAGCCACTGGAGTTCCGCAGTCGGTCATGCTGGCGGCAATGCTGCGGCAGATGAGAGTGGGCCCTAAGGCGCGCACGCTTTGGCGGTCGGTGGTTTGGGTGGGGACTGTCCAGGCAAGATAGACCTTGTCGCCTTTGCGCAGGGCGCGCAGGTCGGTGACTGGCCTCGGCAGTTCGAGCGAAGGCGGCAGCGGCGGGCCGCTTGAAGCACAGCCGCTGACCAGGCTCGTCATCACTCCCAGGAGCAGAAACTTCCAGATGTGCGGCTTCATGCGACCCTGACAGATCTGCGGAGAACAGAATGGTCCCGCAAGGGAGAGGAAAAGCCCTTACAGGATATAGCGCGACAGATCCTGATCTTTCACGATATCCACCAGCATCTTGCGGACGTATTCCGCATCGATGGTGATGTGTTCGCCTTTTTTCTCGGAAGCGTCGAAGCTGATTTCATCGAGAACGCGTTCCATGATGGTGTGCAGGCGGCGAGCGCCGATATTTTCCGTTCCTTCATTGACCCGGAAAGCGAAGCGGGCAATTTCTTCCAGGGAGTCCGGGGTGAACTCCAGTTTCACCCCTTCCGTTTCGAGCAAAGCCATGTACTGCTTCACCAGCGAAGATTTCGGCTCGGTCAGGATGCGAATGAAATCTTCCATGGTAAGCGACTGCAGCTCCACCCGAATGGGAAAACGGCCCTGCAATTCGGGGATCAGGTCGCTCGGTTTTGAAACATGGAACGCTCCCGCCGCCACGAAAAGAATATGGTCGGTGCGCACCATGCCGTAACGAGTGTTGACGGTCGTGCCTTCGACGATGGGCAGAATATCGCGCTGCACGCCTTCGCGGGAAACATCCGGGCCGTGGCCGCTTTCGCGGCCGGCGATCTTGTCGATCTCATCGAGGAAGATGATGCCGGAATCTTCCACTCGGTCAATGGCAATGCGGGTCACCTGGTCCATGTCGATCAGGCGCTGCTCTTCTTCCTGAATCAGGTATTCGAAGGCCTCGTTGACCTTCATCTTCCGCTTCTTGGTGCGCTGGCCGAAAAGATTGGGCAGCATGTCCTTAATGTTGACGTCCATTTCTTCGATGCCCTGGTTGGAGATGATCTCAAAGGACGGAAAACTGCGTTCGCGGACGTCGATTTCGACGGTTCGGTCATCGAGCTTGCCTTCGCGCAGTTGCTGGCGCAGTTTCTCGCGGGTGCGGGACTGGGAATCCCCGGAGGAAGACGAAGCGGCGCCCTCTAAGATCAGACCACCGTGATTCGGCTCGGCCGGGCGGACAGACGACGGTGGCGCTGGCGGCGGCAGGAGGACATCGAGCAGGCGCTCTTCGGCGTTCAGTTCAGCCTTGTCCGCCACGTCTTCGAGCTTTTCTTCGCGCACCATTTCGATCGCGATCTCGACCAAGTCGCGGATCATGGACTCGACATCCCGGCCCACGTAGCCGACCTCGGTGAATTTCGAAGCCTCCACTTTGAGAAACGGCGAGTTGGCGAGTTTCGCCAGACGGCGGGCGATCTCGGTCTTGCCTACCCCGGTCGGGCCGATCATGATGATGTTTTTGGGGATGACTTCTTCCGCCATGTCGGCCGAGAGCTTTTGCCGGCGCATGCGGTTGCGCAGGGCAATGGCCACGGCGCGCTTGGCGGCCTTCTGGCCGACGACATACTTGTCGAGCTCGGTGACGATTTCACGCGGCGTGAGATCGTCGAGCGAGGCCTGCTGTTCTTCGGCGGTGGCGGGTAGGTAAATGGCCATAACTTCAGTACTCGGGTCTCAGTTCTCAGGGCTCAGAAAGCCCGCACAAGGTTTGGCGACCGGGAACTGGGAGGCGAGGAGTTGGCACTCAGAGCTCTTCAATCGTTACCTTGTCATTCGTATAGATGCACATTCTGCCGGCAATCTTCATGGATTCTTCGGCAATCTGGCGGGCAGAAAGTTGCGTGTGCTCGCTCAGAGCCTGGGCGGCGGCTTGCGCGTAGGGGCCGCCGCTGCCAATCGCGGCAATGCCGCCGTCGGGTTCGATCACGTCTCCCTGGCCGCTCAGCAAAAATGTCTGCTCTTTGTCCGAAACCAGCAACAGGGCCTCCAGATGGCGCAGGAATTTGTCGGTGCGCCAGTCTTTCGCCAGTTCCACCGCGGCTCGGCCGATGTTGCCGTGATACTGCTCGAGCTTAGACTCGAAACGGCTGAAAAGGGAGAAGGCATCGGCGGTCGAGCCGGCAAATCCCGCGAGGATCTTGTCTTGGTACAGCCGGCGAATCTTCTTGGCCGTGTGCTTGATGACGGCTTCGCCGAGCGTGACTTGGCCGTCTCCTGCCATGACCACGGCGCCGTTCCGGCGGACACAGAGAACCGTGGTCGAGCGGATTAAGCGCTTTCTTGGCATGGGGACAATTCTTGATTATAGCAGCGCCCTGCGGGGCGCTCGCTGGCAGCGTTCGCTTGAGCCTAGGCGAGCGCCAATCCGCGAACCGCACTCGGACTTGGGGGAGCGCCTGCACTTGCGCCGTCGCTCGTTCGCCGAGATTCCCTCGAACCCGGCTTCCCAAAAAAGGACGGGTCCGCCCCGTCGGATCGAACCCCGACCGGGAACCGATCGACCCGAAGGTGGTCGCGGGCAACCCTTCGCGGATCAGGCGTGGACCATGCGGGGTTTCGCCGTCATCAGTTGGCGCAGCACATACTGCAGGATTCCGCCGTTGGCGTAGTACTGAGCTTCCTGTGGAGTGTCGATGCGTACCAGGGTGGCGAATTCCTTGGTCTTGCCGTTGGCGGTGGCTCGCACCCGGACTTCGCGGCCGGGAGCAAATTTTTCGACCAGCTCGGGGATCCCCGTGATCTCGAAAACCTCGAGGCCAGTCAGATCGAGCGATTCTGCGGTTTCTCCCGCCAGGAATTGCAGCGGGAGAATTCCCATGCCGACCAGGTTCGAACGGTGAATGCGCTCGTAGCTTTCGGCGATCGCGGCGCGCACACCGAGCAGCAGTGGGCCCTTGGCGGCCCAGTCGCGCGAGGAGCCGGAACCGTATTCCTTGCCGGCCATGAGGACCAGCGGAACGCCCTCGGCGATGTATTTCTCCGAAGCTTCAAAGATCGACATTTCGGCGCCGTCGGGGAGATGGCGGGTAAATCCGCCTTCGAGGTGGGGGACCATTTCGTTGCGCAGGCGGACGTTCGCGAAGGTACCGCGCACCATGACTTCGTGATTTCCGCGGCGTGAACCGTAGGAATTGAAGTCGGCGGGTTTGACGCCCCGGTCCATCAGATATTTCCCGGCCGGGCTGTCCTTCTTGATCGAACCGGCCGGGGAGATGTGGTCGGTGGTCACACTGTCCCCGAGGACGGCGAGCGCGCGGGCGTTCCGGATATCTCCAATGGGCGCGGGTTTCAGCGTCATCTCGTCGAAATAGGGGGCGCGGCGAATGTAGGTGGAGGCTTCATCCCAGGCATAGGTCTCCCCTTTGGGGACCGGCAGGTTACGCCAGCGATCGTCGCCGTGATAGACCTCGCCGTAGCTGCGGCGGAACATGTCGGAGGAAATCGACCTCTGCATGGTGGCCTCGACCTCGCTCTGGGACGGCCACAGGTCGGCGAGATAGACCGGCTTGCCGTCTTTGCCGTTGCCCAGAGCATCTTTGCGCAGATCGATGTCGATGCGGCCGGCGAGGGCGAAGGCCACTACCAGCGGCGGCGACATGAGGTAGTTGGCGCGAACCTCGGAGTTGATGCGGCCCTCGAAGTTTCTGTTGCCGGAGAGTACGGAGGCGACAACCAGGTCTTTTTCCTCTACCGCTTGCGAGACTTCGAGCGGCAAAGGCCCGGAGTTCCCGATGCAGGTGGTGCAGCCGTATCCGACGACGTGAAACCTCAACTTCTCGAGATACGGCAGCAAGCTGGCCTTTTCCAGATAGTCGCTCACCACCTTCGAGCCGGGGGCGAGCGAGGTCTTCACCCAGGGGGCGACCGAAAGGCCCCTTTCGACGGCCTTTTTGGCCAGCAGGCCGGCGGCAATCATCACCGACGGATTCGAAGTGTTGGTGCAGGACGTGATCGCCGCGATCACCACGCTGCCGTGACGCAGGCGAGACTTTACATCCGACGAGACATGCTCGTGGACATTCGGATCTTCGACGCCCACCGAGGCGGGATTGCCTCCTTCCTGCTCCCAGCGTTTTTCGTTGCCGTTCGCAGGACGAGTGGAGGCCGCGGCAGTCTGGGCGCTCGCTTTCGGCTTGATCAGCGAGGGCAGCGCGGTTCGGAATGACTCGCCGGCTTCAGAGAGCAGCACCCGGTCTTGTGGTCGTCTGGGGCCGGCGAGACTCGACTCCACCGTTGCCAGGTCGAGGGCCAGAAGCTCGGAGTATTCCGCCGCGGGCGAGTTCTGATCGTGGAACAAGCCCTGCTCGCGACAATAGGCTTCGACCAAGGCAATCTGCTCGGGGGAGCGGCCGGTGAGGCGGAGGTAGGTGAGAGACTCCTGGTCGACCGGGAAGATGCCGCAAGTCGCGCCGTACTCGGGCGACATGTTGCCGATCGTGGCTCGGTCGGCCAACGGCAAATCGCGGAGGCCGGGTCCGAAATATTCGACAAACTTGCCCACCACGCCGTGCCGGCGCAGCATCTCGGTGATCGTGAGCACTAGATCGGTCGCAGTCGTGCCTTCCCGCAGTCGGCCGGTCAGCTTCACGCCTAGCACTTGCGGAATGAGCATCGAAACCGGTTGGCCGAGCATGGCAGCCTCAGCCTCGATTCCGCCTACGCCCCAGCCGAGCACTCCCAGTCCGTTGATCATCGTGGTATGGGAGTCGGTGCCCACCAAGGTATCTGGATACGCTAGCCGCTTCCCCTCAGATTCCTGCACGAAAACGACGCGAGCCAGGTATTCAAGGTTCACCTGGTGCACGATGCCGGTATCGGGAGGCACGATGGCGAGGTTCCGCAAAGCCGTCTGGCCCCAGCGCAGGAAGGCGTAGCGCTCCTTGTTGCGTAGAAACTCAAGCTCCGCGTTCAGCTGGAAGGCCTGCGGGGTTCCGAATTCATCCACTTGCACCGAGTGGTCGATGACCAGCTCCGCGGGCTGCAAGGGATTGATGAGCTTGGGATCGCCGGAGAGGCGCTTCATGGCATCGCGCATGGCGGCCAGATCCACGACCGCGGGCACACCTGTAAAGTCCTGCAGCAGCACACGACTGGGAGTGAAGGCGATTTCCTTGTCCGGCTTCGATTTACCGTTCCAGGCAGCCAGGGCGCGGATTTCCTCGGCGGTTACATTGCGGCCATCTTCGGTGCGCAGCAGGTTTTCTAGCAAAATGCGCAGCGAATAGGGAAGGTGCCGGGTCGAGATGCCCTGCTGGTCGAGCGCATCCAGACGATAGATTTCGTATTCCTGGTTGCCCACGCGAAGGATCGAGCGGCTGTTGAAACTGTTCATGGAGGATGGCCTTTCTGCCCGGGGGGCTGGAGGAACCAGCACGAAGGCGCCTCTGTCCCCGCGGCAGACCGGTCTCTAGTTTAGTCGTTCTGGCGGGGATTGCGTAGGGTGGGGGTCGGCGCGCTGGGGCGGCGGATCGTGCCCGGAGAAATCGTCGCTGCGAAACCGACGAACCGGCCACGGGCTAGCGCATGGTCATCCACACTTGGTAGCTGACCACAGCCAGCATGAACAAGAGATAGATGCGCAGCGACCATAGGACCAGCAATTCACGCCCTTTCAGACGCCGCAACGGAATGTGATGCTTCTTGGCGGTCACCAGTTGATCGTGTTCGAGCGAGGATAGAACCCAGCTTTGATCAGAACTGGCGCCGGCCTCGGGTGCTGGTTCTTTTGCCATAAAACAGTTCTCCTACGTCCCGCCTAGGAAGGCGAAAACGTTCGGCGCAATGACGCTGATCCCGAAAAGAATACCCGCCGTGGTCAAGACCAAAACCACACCCCCGGCCAGCAGGTTCGCCCACGGCGGATTGATGAGGTTCCCCATGATCTCGCGGTCGTTCACCAGCATGTACAGAAAAACCAGGGCGGGCGGCATGGCCAGAACCGCGACCACGTTCACGACCAGGACCACGTAGACCAGGGGCAAGCCTGGAATCAGGACGATGGCCGCCGCAGCCGCCGCACACAAGGACAACACGGCATAGAACGGCCGGCCTTCCTTCATGGGAAGGTTCAGACTATGGGGCTTGTGGGCGACTTCTCCGAAAGCGTAGGCCGAGGAGGTTGAAATCGTGATGGACGCCACGATGCCGGCTTCGACCATGCCGAGCGCAAAAAGCGATGCGCCAACTCTGCCAATCAGGGGCTGGAGTGCTTGCGCGAACTCGGCGGCTTGGAAGTTGTCCGCGCTCATGCGATGCGCAAACAAAGGGGCGGTCGCCAGAATCGTGGCCACGGCGGCGGCGCTCGCTAAGGTCGCTCCCGATACGGTATCAATGCGGCCGAATCGGATGTCTTTGGTGGTAAGCCCCTTGTCAACCGTGGCGCTCTGCTGAAAAAACAGCATCCAAGGGGTTACGGTCGCGCCGATATCGGCCAGCACAATGAGCAGAGTATCTTTACTCATGCCGGGGAGCGGACTCCAGGCGAGGAGCGCATGCCCGACCGAGTGCCAGTCCGGATGGGCCAGCAGGGCCACCGGAATAAACACCAGGTTCAATGCCGCCCCGGCCAGGGTAATTCGCTCCCAGGTCCAATAGCGATGGCTCATCAGCGCCGAGTAGAGGACGACCAGGGCAATGAGCACCGCAGCCCAGGGGGGCACGCCGAAAAAGCCCAGGCCGGCGCGTATGGCAATGAACTCGGTGATGAGCGTCAGGAAGTTCCCGATTCCCAGGTCGACCATCGAGAACCATCCCCAGAACGGCCCGAAGCGGTCGAAGATCAGTTCGGCATGTCCGCGATGGGTGGCCGCTCCCAGGCGGACCGTCATCTCCTGGACTACGATCGCCATGCCAAACGTGAGGACTACAAAAGGAATGAAAAAACCGACGCCAAACTTCGCGCCCGTGGCGGCATAGGAAAGCATGCTGGGCCCGTCGTTCTCTCCCAGCATGACCAGCACACCCGGCCCGATCAGCAACCACAGCAGTCGCGCCCCGGAGAAAAAGCCACGCTGGGCGCGCGCGGCCGACACTCGGACACGGTCATGGGCGCGATCCACGTCTTCGTGGGTGATGACGACGACTTCATCGCCCGGGGTCCGGCGGGAAGGCGTTCGCGTCTGCAGACCTTCGCTCATCTCGGACCACGGCCCCGGCCAACCATATTAGCCGAAGTATACACGAGCATATGAACCATGGTTAACGACTTTTGCGCCCGCAGGAGGGAAAACAGCCAGTGTCCGGGCCGCGGCTAGGTTGCCGTGGCACTCCGCCGAGGGGGCCGATCGGCGGCCGCCACCCAGACCTTTTCCGCGGCGGTGCCGCCCAGGGCGATGGTTCCGGCTTCGCTCCTGAGCGTGAGGGTCTTGTCGTAATTGCGCTCGACGATATTCAACCTTGCTCCGGGGCGGATGCCCCGGGCTTCAAGAAATTCCAGCAGGCGCCGATCGCGTTCGTAGATGCCGCTGACGCGATAATTCTTCCCCGCTTCGGCATGCGCCAAGAGCAGCAGACCTCGCCGGCGGCGGCTGTCCGGACTCTCCATTTCGCTGAGGTTGCCGTGCGGGCAAGCCCCTCCACGACCCAAGCAGGCCAGCAGTTTGGCTTCAAAGTCGGGCGAGACGGCGTGTTCCAGGCGCTCCGCCTCATCATGGACCTTGTACCACTCCATGCCGAACATTTCCGACAGCATGCGCTCGATCAGGTGATGGCGAAGGCTCAGCCGGCGCGCGATCCTGCGACCCGTGGCCGTCAGGGCCACGTGGCCATCAGCGCGCACCCGCACCAGTCCGTCCTTTTTCAGCCGCCGCAGCGCCATGGTCACCGCCGGCGGGGACACGGAAAGCCAGTGGGCCAGGGTCGCGGAAATGACCGCCTCACCTTCGCTTTCCGCCTGCAGGATGGCTTTGAGATAGTCTTCCTTGGAGACGGTGATCATCTTGCCAGATTATACTGCCGGGTTAAGCGTAGTTAATGGCGCATTTTAACTATCCATCGGGAAGCTCCTCCCGGCCGGCGGCCGGATCGGAAGTTTCGCCAAGCTTGCAGCGCAGAAAGACTCCGCTGCGGGCACCCTCCTGAAACGCCACATGACGAGAACGGTAGAAGACATCCGCTTCGCCGGAGATATCGTGATGGTGCTAGGTGCATCGTTCCGGGAGCCGTCTTCGATCATCTTGGGTTTGGCTGTAGTTGCTTTGGCGTGGTCGAGCGGGCTCGTCGGCAAGCCGAGGTCCAAATTAAAGCTGCTTAGCTTCGCGCGATTCGTCTCCCCGGGTTTGACATGGCTTCCTGCGCGCCCCTAACCTTATGTCTCCGGCCCTATGAAGGTTCTAGTGATTGGCAGCGGCGGACGAGAGCATGCCTTGGTTTGGAAACTGGGGCAGTCTCCGCGTGTCGACAAAGTGTACTGTGCGCCCGGCAATGGGGGCATCGCATCCGAGGCCGAGTGCCTGCCTGCCGACGCAAAAAGTGTCGAGTCGCTACTCGCCGTGGCCCACCGGATTCAACCGGATCTGACCGTGGTGGGACCTGAAACCCCGCTCCAGTTGGGCGTGGTCGATGAGTTCACCCGGCGCGGCTTGCGCATCTTCGGCCCCACCAAGGCGGCGGCGCAGCTGGAATCGAGCAAGAGTTTCGCCAAGGAATTCATGCAGCGCCACCACATTCCCACGGCGCACTATGCCATCTGCCATTCGCTCGACCAGATTCACCAGGCCCTGCCACATTTTCATCTTCCCCTTGTCGTCAAGGCCGATGGCTTGGCGGCAGGCAAGGGCGTGGTGATCTGCCCGAGCAAGGACGAGGTGATCTCGGTCTCCGCCGATATGTTGAGCGGCAAACGGCTGGGCGAAGCCGGCTTGAGCGTGGTGCTCGAAGAATGTCTCGAGGGAGAGGAGCTGTCCTTTCTGGTAATCAGCGACGGCGAGCGCGTCGCGCCCCTGGTGGCGGCGCAGGACCATAAGCGGATCGGGGACGGGGATACGGGGCCGAATACCGGCGGAATGGGCGCTTATTCCACCCAGACGATTGTGGACGACAAGATGCGCGACTGGCTCTTGCACCACGTCGCTAGGCCCGTCGTGGCCGGGATGAAGCAGGAGGACGCGGAGTACAAGGGCGTCCTTTACTGCGGCCTGATGATGACGGCGCGCGGACCGATGGTGCTCGAGTTCAACTGCCGCTTCGGCGATCCTGAGACTCAGCCGATTCTGATGCGTCTCGAGAGCGATCTGGCCGAGGCGCTGGAGGCCTCGATCGAGGGGCGGACCAGCGAGGGAGACTTCAAGTGGTCGCCCGATGCGTCGGTGTGCGTGGTGGTGTCTTCGGGTGGCTATCCAGGAACCTTCGAAGCCGGCAAGAGAATCATGGGCCTCGAGGAGGCCGAAAGAATCGCCGGGGTGAAGGTTTTTCATGCCGGCACCACCCGGCGGGATGGAGGGTACTACACCGCGGGTGGGCGAGTGCTGGGAGTGAGTGCCCGGGCCCCGGACTTGGAGTCGGCGGTAGAACGGGCCTATGCCGCGGTTCGAAAGATTGGCTTTGAGAATGCGCACTACCGCAAGGACATTGCGGCGCGCGCTCTGAAGAAGACCTAGATGCAGGCCGCGGGATGAGGAAACCGCGGGGGCAGGAAAAAGGGGTGGAAATGACCAAGCCACTGGTTTCGATCGTGATGGGCAGTGATTCCGACCTCGATATCATGCGGGAAGCATCCGCGGCGCTCGAAGATTTTGGTATTGCCTACGAAATGGACGTGACTTCGGCGCATCGCTCGCCGGAGCGAACCGCGGAATATGCGCGTAAGGCCGCCGCGCGCGGGATTCGCGTCATCATCGCGGGAGCGGGCGGGGCGGCGCATCTGGCCGGCGTGATTGCGGCACATACCTCCTTGCCCGTGATCGGAGTACCCATTCCCTCGACTTCCTTGAATGGGCTCGACTCCCTGCTGGCGACGGTGCAGATGCCAGCCGGAATTCCGGTGGCGACCGTTGCGATCGGCAAGCCCGGGGCAACCAACGCCGGCATTTTGGCGGCCCAGATTCTGGCGCTCGCGAGCGCGGAGTTGACCAAAAAGATGGCGGCGCACAAGGAAAAGCTGGCCGACGGGGTAGAGCAGAAGTCGCGGAAGCTGAAGACTGCCCTCGCCGGGTGAGAGGGAAGCGGGTTCCTCGCGGGCTCGAAAGTCGGATCGGCAGGGGAGCCTATGAGCCAGACGCGAGCGACTAGAGCTTCAGGTCTTTCAAGTATTTGCGCAAGGGCTCGCCCAGGTCTGGCCGCTTCAAAGCAAATTCCACGGTGGCTTTCAGGAAGCCCAATTTGTCGCCGGT
Organism: uncultured Acidobacteriaceae bacterium; assembly: GCA_963770245.1. GTDB lineage: Bacteria > Acidobacteriota > Terriglobia > Terriglobales > Acidobacteriaceae > PALSA-270. Next base: position 337,774 of record CAVYOX010000008.1, read on the forward strand.
ATCATGGCGCTTGCCTTTGAACACATAGCCATACATTTTTTCCTTTTGCAGCAACATGCGCAGACCGTCGGTGAGCTGAAGTTCGCCGCCGACGCCGGCCTTGATCTCCGCCAGAGTTTCAAAGACGGTGGGAGTCAGAATATAGCGGCCGATGACCGCCAGGTTCGAGGGCGCATCCGCCAGTTTGGGCTTTTCCACCATGTCGACGATCTCAAAGAGCCGCCCATCGAATTTTCCGTCGGCCGGTTTGGTCTTGAGCACGCCATAGGAAGAAATGGCGGCGCCTTCGATCACCTGGGTGGCCAGAACGGAACACTGGGTGTAATCGAAGACTTCCATCATTTGCTTCAGGCAAGGCACCTCGGCGTCGATCACGTCATCGGCGAGCAACACGGCAAAGGCTTCGTCGCCCACCAGTTCCCGCGCCGTCAGCACGGCATGGCCGAGACCCATCGCTTCTTTCTGGCGCACATAGGCCACGTGGATCATGTCAGAAATGTGGCGCACGATCTCGAGCAGATCGGTCTTGCCGCGATCCTCGAGCATCCGCTCCAGCTCATAGCTCACGTCAAAGTGGTCTTCTATGGCCTGCTTGCCGCGGCCGGTGACGATGATGATCTGGTCGCAACCCGCTGCCAGAGCCTCTTCCACGCCGTATTGGATGATGGGTTTGTCGACCAGCGGCAACATCTCTTTGGGCTGGGCTTTGGTGGCGGGCAGAAAACGCGTACCCAAACCCGCGGCCGGAAAGACAGCTTTGCGGACTCTCATTTTCATGCTTGCTTCGCCCCGTCGTGGGACAACCTGCCCACCAATGTTTGATTTTATCTTCGTTCGAGTCCCAGCGAGAGATTTGTCAGGTGGCCAGCTTCGACGCATCCTGGGAAACTGGTCCCGCCAGCTCTTCGATCAGATCCCGCAGCAAACTTAGCACGCTGTCGGCGGCGGTTGCCTTCAGCGAAAATTTGAGCACCCCGTCGGGGGTGAACTGCGCCCCCCGTTGCGAGGACACAAAGCGCGCCAGTTTACCGGGATCGATGGACGCGTTCTGGCGGAATTTGACGCTCACCAGGTCGCGTTTGCGGTCAATCGCGGCTGCGCCCACCTGCAGACACAGCAGTTTGAGCGAAGCGTACTCCAAGAGATTGCGGATTGCAGCCGGCGGCTCGCCGTAGCGGTCGCGCAGCTCCGCGGCTACGTCGTTCAGTTGCGTCTCGGTTTCGACGCCCGCCACCAGCTTGTACATTCGCAACCTCTGGTTTTCCTCTGCAATGTAGTCCACTGGGATGCGGATATTCAGTCCCAGGTTGAGTTGGGTCACGGATTCGTCGGGCGCCGCCTCCCCCTTCATCTCGCGGACGGCGCGGTCGAGCATTTGCGTGTACAACTCGAAGCCCACGGCCTCGATGTGGCCGCTTTGCTCTCCACCCAGCAGGTTTCCCGCGCCTCGAAGTTCGAGATCCAGGGCCGCTATCTTGAAGCCGGCGCCTAGGTCAGAAAATTCCTTCAGCGCCGCGAGACGCCGGCGCGCCACCGAAGTCAGCTCGATTTCCGTCGGCACCAGGAGATACGCGTAGGCGCGGCGGTCCGATCGGCCGACGCGGCCGCGCAACTGGTAGAGCTCGGAGAGCCCGAGGCGCTCGGCGCGGCTGATGAGGATGGTGTTACAGAGAGGAATATCGAGGCCGTTTTCGATGATGGTCGTGGCGACCAGGATGTCGGCTTGGTGATGCATGAATTTCAGCATCACTTTTTCCAATTCTCCTTCCGACATCTGGCCGTGGCCTACGATGATGCGCGCCCCGGGCACCAGTTCCTGCAGCTTGGCGGCGATTTCCCAGATGGTATCCACGCGGTTGTGCACAAAATAAACCTGGCCGCCGCGCTCCAGTTCCTGCTCCAAGGCCGATTGGATCAACTTGTCGTCCCAACCGGCGACCACGGTCTGGATGGCGATGCGGTCTTTGGGGGGCGTCTCGATGACGCTCATGTCGCGCAGGCCGACCATCGACATGTGCAAGGTGCGCGGGATGGGGGTCGCCGACATGGTGAGGACATCCACCTGCTTGCGCATCTGCTTGATCCGCTCTTTGTGGCGCACGCCAAAGCGCTGCTCCTCGTCCACCACCAGAAGCCCGAGATCGGCGAACTTCACGTCTTGGGACAGCAGGCGGTGCGTGCCGATCAGAATATCCACCTTGCCGGCTTCTGTCTTCTGGAGAATCTCCTTCTGTTGCCTCGAAGTGCGGAAGCGGCTGATCATTTCGATGGTCACCGGAAAGGCGGCGAAGCGCTGTTTGAAGGTTTCAAAGTGCTGAAAAGCCAGGACCGTCGTGGGCGCAAGCACCGCGACCTGTTTGTTATCGCTGACCGCCTTGAAGGCCGCGCGCATGGCGACTTCGGTCTTGCCGTAGCCCACGTCGCCGCAGAGCAGGCGGTCCATGGGGTGCGGCGACTCCATGTCGCGCTTCACGTCGGCAATGGCCAGGTCCTGGTCTCCGGTTTCGGTGTATTCGAAGGCATCCTCAAACTCTCCCATCCATTCATTTTCGGCGGGAAAAGCGTGGCCTTCGGCCGTCTTCCGCTCGGCGTAGAGCTTGACCAACTCCTCGCTCATGTCCTTCATGGCTTTGCGGACGCGGGCTTTCGTCTTGGTCCAGGCCGCGGTCCCCAGATGATTGAGCGCCGGACGGGCGCCCTCCGAGGACCGGTATTTCTGGATGAGGTCGAGGCGGGTGAGCGGTACGTAGAGCCGCGCGCCCTCGGCGTACTCGAGCAGCATGAATTCCGCGTTGCCATCGCCCTGGTTGATTTCCTTCAGACCCTGGTACTGGCCAATCCCATGCTCGACGTGCACGACGTAGTCGCCCACCTGCAGATCGCGGAAGTCGGAGAGGAACGCCGAAGTCTTGGATTTCTGCCGCTGCGGACGGGAGACGACCGAGTCAGACTCGTCAAACAGGTCGCGCGCGCCGAAGATGGCGAGGCCGGCATCGGGAAGCACGACACCGTCAGGAACATAAGCCTTGGCCAGGGTCGCGGCCAAGATTTCGCCGGAGAAATACGAGGTTTCATCAGCGTAGCTTTCGCCGCCGCGGGTCCGACTTCCCAGGCGGAAGGAGACGCCGTATTCGCTGAACACATCCGCCAGCCGTTCGACCTCGCCCGTATTGGGGACAGCCACCAGCACTCGTCGTCCTTCCCCAATTTGTTTTTTCACTTCGTCAAGCATTGCCGGAATGGCCCCATGGAAGCGCGGCGCGGGCTGAGAATGGAAATCGACCGACTCGCTGCCGTCGGTGCGCTCGAGGCCGAGATGCTCGACATCCGCGCCGGGCAGTGCGGCCAGCTTGGCTCGCCATTCCTCGGGCGCTAGAAACAGGTCCGCCGGCCGTACCAGGTTGCCCACGCCGCTGCGCTCGTGGGCCTCTTCGATTCGCAACCAGGTGTGGTCGAACTCACGCTTCAGGTTTTCCGGTTCGTCGGTCAGGACCACCGCATTCGGCAGCAGGTCGAACACGGTACGGTCGGCGCCCGCGACGGGCGCGTAGAATTCCCAGCCGGGAAACACGCTCAAGCCGGCGGAGCGTACCGCCTGCTCGACGACCTCTTCGCCTCCGACGATGCCCTGGCCCGATAGGCGGGCATGGATGGCACCCAGAAGCTGCTCGCTGACTGGAGTCTCGGTGAGAGGCAGCAGCAAAGCTTCGTCCACCGGGTTTGAGGAGCGCTGCGTCGCCGGGTCGAACTTGCGGATGGACTCGACCTCATCCCCGAAGAATTCAATCCGCACCGGCCGGTCGGCCTCAGGAGAATACACATCCAGGATGCCGCCGCGCAAAGCGTACTCCCCCGGCATCTCGACCACATCGGTCGAGCTGTAGCCGACCGTGGTCAAGTGGCCGAGCAGCGCTTCGGTGTCGAGCGTGTCGTTTCTCCGCACGACCCGCGCCAGCTCGGCGTAGTACTCGGCGGAACGCAGGCGCAGTGCGGTCGCGGCCACCGGCGAAACCACGATGGAGACTGCTCCGGTTGCGATCTTCCATAGAGCGGCAGCTCTTTCCTCCTGAATCTCCGGGTGCGAAGACAGATTCTGAAAGGGCAGAACATCGCGCGCCGGCAACCCCACAATCGACCCCGGGTCGGTTCCGCCGCTCAGCTCGTGGAAAGCTTCGAGCACGGGGATGAGATCTTCGGCAGCGTGGTTGTCGGAAACCACCACGACCAGTGGCCGACCCGCAGATCTCTGCAGCAAAACCAAAAACAGAGCCTTGGCAGGAGGGACCAGTCCGGAGACACGAATACGCCCTGTGGCCTCTTTCAGATGGGAGGCCACACGCGAGAAAGCGGGCAACTTTTCCACGTCCGCGAAGAGATCGCGAACGAACGGCAGGACCATTGCAGTTTCAGTTTAGCAGGGGAATCAAAATCGCGCCCCAGCCTTTATAATCGTTACTATGGCCACCACGCCCGAGACTTCCGTCGCGGCCCTCGCCAACTATGAGCCGGTCATCGGACTCGAAGTCCACGTCCAGTTGCTGACCGCGACGAAGATTTTCTGCTCTTGCTCGACCCGCTTCGGCGATCCCCCCAACACCAATGTCTGCCCGGTCTGCTTGGGTCTGCCCGGGGCCCTGCCGGTGCTCAACCTGAGGGCGGTTGAGTTCGCCACGCTAGCGGCGATGGCTCTGAACTGCCGGGTCAACGAGACTTCGATTTTCGCCCGCAAGAACTACTTTTATCCCGATCTGCCGAAGGGCTACCAGATTTCGCAGTACGACAAGCCCTTGGCGGAATTCGGCTGGGTGGATATTTCGGGACGCGAAGGGACCAAGAGGATTGGCATCACGCGCCTGCATCTCGAAGAAGACGCGGGCAAGAGCTTGCACGAGGGGTTCCCTGACGCCGCCGAGAATACCGCCATCGATCTGAACCGCAGCGGCGTGCCGCTGATTGAAATCGTCAGCGAACCGGACATCGCTTCGCCCGATGAAGCCTACGAATACCTCACCCGGCTCAAGGAAATCGTCCTCTATACCGGCGTGAGCGATTGCAACATGGAGGAGGGCTCGCTGCGCTGCGATGCCAACGTCAGCGTGCGTCCGCGTGGCCAGAAAGAGTTCGGCACCAAGACCGAAGTCAAGAACGTCAATTCCTTCCGCTTCATTCGCGAGGCGCTGGTCTACGAAATCGAGCGCCAGGTCGAGGTCGTCGAATCCGGCGGCCAGATCACGCAGGAGACTCGCCTCTATAACTCGAGCGAAGGCAAGACCTACGGAATGCGCTCCAAAGAGCAGGCGCACGATTACCGTTATTTTCCCGAGCCCGATCTTCTGCCCCTGGTGGTCGATGAGAAGTGGCAGGCGGCGATTCGGGCTACGCTGCCTGAGCTTCCCGAAGCCCGCCGCCGGCGCATGATCTCTGACTATGGCATCACCGATCAGGATGCCCACGTGCTGACGCTGACTCAGTCGCTGGCCGACCAGTTTGAAAGCGCCGCCCAGGCCGCCAAGAATCCCAAGCGCGTGGCCAACCTGGTGCAGAGCGAGCTGATGGGGCGACTGAAGGCCAAGGGCCTCGCAATCGAGCAATCGCCGATTTCGATGCAAGGCATGGCGGAGTCGGCCGACCTCGTCGAGTCCGGCGCCATCTCCGGCAAGATGCTCAAAGACCTGTATGACCTGTGCTTTGCGCGGGGTAAGGATTTTCCCGCCGTGTATGCCGAGGAAGGCCGTCCCGAGCAGTCGCGCGATACCTCGGCTCTCGAGAAAATCATCGACGAGGTCATCGCCCTCAATCCCAAGCAGGTGGAACAGTATCGCGGCGGGAAGAAAACGGTCGCGGGATTTTTTGTTGGCCAGGTGATGAGGGCCTCCAAGGGCCAAGCCAATCCCCAATTAGTCAATGAGTTATTGGCCAAAAAGCTAGAGTGAATGGGGACGACCGGGGCCCGCTCCCACGCCGAGCTCGGTAACCCTCGGGTGGTGACTTCGGTCACCTGAGGTCCCGGTCGTCTGCCGGGTAACATAGCTTGGGGGCCCTAAGCAGCCATGAAAAAGTGGAAGCTGGACCGCATCATCAGCGTAGCCACGCTGGTCACATCGGTGGTCGCGCTGGTGCTGGTGCTGAAGCGGCCCGCCCCGGTCGTGACGCAGCAAACTCCTGCCCAGGCCGCGGCCAACGCGCAATCGTTTCAGGAGAAAATTGCGCAACTCGACCAGCCTCCGCCGAGCGCCCAGCCGGCAGAGTTTTCCACTCCGGTCGCCGCACCGGAAGCCAGCACGGCGGTAGAGTCGCAGCCTGCGGTTGCCTCGCCCCGGCCTTCGGCAGCGCAGGTGCACATCACTTCGGATGAGATTACCGCTGCCCTGGCACAGGCTTCGGGCGCTCTTCCCGCCGCCGCAGCCCAGGCCGCTCCGGGCAGCGATCTCGGATCCATGCCGAACATCCTCGATCAGCAGATCAGCTTCGATGGCGATCAGGCCCACGGGCAGTTTTTGGTCAATATTGCCGGCAAGAACGTCTGGATCACCGTCTCCGGCCATTTGGGATCGAGAGATGGCTATGCCACCTTCGAACCCACGGAATTCAAAGTCGGCGACTTGAATGTCCCCGTCTCACTGGTGAATGGCGCTCTGCAGCAGCGGTTAGCGGAGCAGCACGACCGGATGAAGCTGCCGGACAATGTCGGCGGCATCAGGGTGGAAAACGGTCAGCTGGTTCTAACCCAAAAATAGAACTGCTTCACAGCACCCCAGACTCCGCCGGCAGCGCATTCTCCCCCGCCACGCGCCCATACCACTGGCCGGACTCTTTCATGATCCGCTTCTGCGTCTTGAAATCCACATAGACCAGCCCGAAACGCTGGCGGAAGCCTTCTTCCCACTCGAAGTTGTCCACGAGACTCCAAGCATGGTAGCCGCGCACGTCGGCGCCGTCATGAATGGCGCGGGCCAGTTCACGCAGGTACTCGCGGTGATAGTCCAGGCGCCGTCGATCGTGAATCTGTCCGTCCGCACCGGGAGCGTCTTCATACGAGCAGCCATTTTCGGTAATCTCGATCGCCGGCCGGCCGTAGTCCCGGGTGATGCGGGTCACCATGTCATACATGGCTTTCGGCCATACTTCCCAGTCGAAAGCCGTTCTGGGACCCTGCGTGCCTTGGCCGAGTTTGGCCGGAAGAAGCCAGAACTGGGGATTGAGCAGACGCTCGGTCGCGCCGGGCGCGGACACGACGGTTCGGTCATACAGATTGATGCCGATGAAGTCGAGCGGGGCGCGAACCTGCTCCATGTCGCCGGATTTCACTCCCATCCAATAGTCGGAGGGCACAGCCAGGGCGTCGGGATAGCGCCCCTTGAGCGCCGGCTCGAGAAACCACAGGTTGCGGTAACGGTGCGCCCGCTCTGCCGCCAGTTTGTCTTCCTTCGACGCGCTCGCCGGTTCACAGGGAGACATGTTGAATGCCGAACCCACGCGGGCCTGTGACTGTTCCGCTTTCAAGGCGCGGAATCCCTTGCCCTGCGCCAGATTCGCGGTGTGCGAGGCTTGCAGAGTGGCATGCAGGCTCTTTCTCCCCGGCGCTTTCTTCCCGTTGAGATAGCCATCGGTGGTGAAAACGACGGCCTCGTTGAGCAGAATCCAATCGGAAACGCGTCCGCCCAAAGCTCGCGCCACGATCGCGGCGTAGTCCGCGAAACGGTCCGCGGTCTCGCGGTTCGGCCAGCCTCCCGCCTCCTCCAAGGCTTGCGGCAGATCCCAATGATACAAAGTGAGGAAGGGGCGAATCTCGGCTTCGACGAGCGCGTCGACCAGGCGGCGATAGAAATCCAAGCCTTTGGGGTTGGGTTGTCCTGAGCCCGAAGGCTGGATGCGCGGCCAGGAGACAGAAAAGCGATAGCTGTTCAGATTCAGGGCTCGCATCAGCGCGATATCTTCGCGATAGCGATGATAGTGATCGCAGGCCACGTCGCCGGTGTCGAGGTTCTTAATCTTGCCCGGAGTGTGGGCAAAGCGGTCCCAAATGGATTCGCCCTTGCCATCTTCGTTCCACGCGCCTTCAACCTGGTAGGCGGCGGTTGCCGTACCCCACCAGAAATCTTTCGGGAATGCGATGCCGGAACTCACATTCGGTGCCGCGGAAAACAGGTTCGTTCCGCTCCAAGTATCCAGCCGGGCGGCCAGCGTCGCCCCCAACACCGATCTCACGAATTCACGACGGGTGGGGCTCAGAATACCGGGCCTCCCTGCAGCAAATCGTCCCGCGGAAACATCAGCCCCTGGTCATGCCCGGTCCGCAGTCACAGTCCGGGGGTTCCCTCAAATAGAGGCCACAGCTCGTTTCCAATCACGCGGTAAAGCGCAAACGCGCTACCGCCGTCCGAAACCTTGCGAAACAGCAACTCTCCGCGGCCGTCCCCATCGGCATCGACGGCATCAATCAGGTCATAGCGCGCAAGCACATCCAGGTGCGCGGTGTCAGTCAGCGCGGAGAAGACCTTGTGCAGGTCCCCATAAATGTCGCTGCGAGCCACCAGCGTGATGGCGTATTCGAGACCCGGCGGGCCAGTGTTTCGCCCCGGCGGCATGTGCGCCGTCGCGGCCAGTACCAGCACCGGCTGGTTGCTGCTGGAGAGGTCGAACACGTGAAGCTGCACGTCGCCAAAGATGGGTTGCAGGGATTGGGCCGCGGGCGCGGTTTTGCCCGCATGAGGAGCGCGGCTGGGCGGCGGGGCGCCCACTGTTGCCGCCACGAGTTGCTGCACGCGGGCGCGGATTTCAATCGCCGCCAACGCCAGAGTCTTCTTGCGGAACTGATCCTCCTCCCCCGGCTTCATGGGATAAGTATAGGGATGGGGCTCTGGGCCATCGGCATCTGAAATCGCCGCAATGACCTGGACGCCGCCGGTCGAGACCGCAGCCAGCGCTGAGTTTGCCGACGCGGAAGCCTTGCTCGACGGCCCAGCCGGCGCAGGGGCGGCGGGAAAGTCATCATTCGGCAGCGGAGAAGGCTTGCCTCGCCGCAGGACGGGGCGGTTGCTGTCATCTTCAGCCGCTGGTTCAGGCGCGGCAGTTGGGGGCGGCGGAGCCGCCGGAGCAGCGGGTGGCGCCGAGGTCGCGGGCGGTGTGGTGGCCGGAGGCGGCGCCGCGGCCGGAGAGTTAGGCTGGGCGGGCGGTGCAGCGGGCTTGGGGCTTTCCGGCTCGGAACGGCGATGCAGAACGGGAGGCTTGTTTTCCTCGTCCATGTCAATGCCGCGGGGCTTGGATTCGGCCTTCTGGGCGGTCTTACGAGGAGCCGATCCCGCCGGCAGCCATGTTCCCGCCCCCAGCCAGGTTTTGCTTGGCCCCTGCAGCGCGCCGCTTACGGTGAACAAGCCCAGGGAAGTGCCGGTTCGCTCCGCCTCGTACACGGTTCCGGTGTCAAGCGCCATGGGTACGGGCGCTGCTTTATAAGCGCTGGCGTCGTAAAACTCCCCGTCGATCATGATGACGACGGGAACCAGATGGCCTTTGCCATTGGGCGCCAGCTCGAGCAGCGCGAGCGCGCGCGGTCCCTTGTCGGCCTTCGGTCGCCCGGCAAACTGTGCGGCCGCAAGTGCCGCCAGAAACAAAGCCAGCGCCGCCAGCGTGACGGAGCGCCAGCGGTTGCGATATAACGTTCGAGAAGCCAAAGGAGATGCTGCCATGGATATCAATCATAAGGCCCCGGACTTCACTTTGCCCGATCAGAACGGTAAAGAAGTTTCACTGAAGGATTTTCGCGGAAACTACGTCGTCCTCTACTTCTATCCCCGCGCCGACACTCCTGGCTGCACCGTGGAAGCCTGTGAGTTCCGCGACGCCTACAAGAAGATAGAAAAAGCTGGCGCGGTCATTCTCGGCATTTCTCCGGACACTCCCAAGGCGCAGAAAAAGTTTGAGGAAAAATACACCCTGCCCTTCACCCTGCTGGGCGACGCCGACAAGACCGTGTGCAACGCTTTCGGAGTGATTCAGGAAAAGAACATGTACGGCAAGAAGGTGATGGGTGTAGCGCGTACGACGTTCATCATCGGCTCCGACGGCAAGATCAAACACATCTTTCACAAAGTGAAGCCCCAAGGCCATGCCGAGGAAGTTCTGGACTATCTCAAGATGGCAATGAAGGGTGCAGCGTAGCTCGATGCCAGCCGCATCGCTGCGCCTGAGTTCCGAGGCTGAGCTCCGCAATTCGTTGCCCCGGAGTTTCTACAACCGGGACCCGCGGGAGGTCAGCCGTAACCTGCTGGGGAAGGTGCTGGTGCGGCGCCGGAACGGCAAATTGCTAGCCGGACGGGTCGTCGAAGTCGAAGCCTACCTAGGAGCCGAGGACGCCGCCGCCCACTCCGCCGCAGGCCGCACCGCGCGGAACGAGGTGCTGTTCGGGCCGCCCGGCCACTCCTATGTTTACTTCATCTACGGAAATCATTACTGCTTTAACGTGTCTTGCCTTCCCGATGGAGAAGCGGGAGGCGTTCTGTTTCGCGCGCTCGAGCCGCTTGCCGGAATCGAAGCCATGAGCCGACTGCGGGAAGTCACGCTGGACCATGCGCGCGATCTGCGAAAACTCACCAGCGGACCGGGACGGTTGGCGGAAGCTTTTGGAATCACTCGGGAGCGTGACAATGGGAAAGACCTCGCGAGCGTCGCCTCTGGTTTGTGGGTCGCAGACGATGGGTTTCGCCCGCATCGCGTGCTGACCACCCCTCGCATCGGGATCACCAAAGCCTCTGCTCTCCCTTTGCGTTACCTCATTGCCGGCAACCCCTTTGTTTCCCGACCAAGAGCTCCTGAGCAGTGACTGAGAGACTCGCTTTGAGGCCTTGTTCGGCTTCTGGTGGCAGGAGGCAGCCGCGAAATCACCCGGAGACGCCTTCCTACCCCGGAAGCTCCAGGTTGTCGATCAGTCGCGTTGTCCCTACGAAGGCAGCCACTGCGACCAGCGCCGGCTGGTCGACCTCGGCCAATGGCTCGAGCGTCTGTGGGTCCACAATTTCAAAGTAGTCGAGCCGTACGGAGGGCTCCTGGGAGAAGGTCCCTCTCCCGGCTCCGATGAGGCGGGCGGCATTCCGTTCCCCGGCGCTGAAATCCTGCTGCACCCGCATCAGCGAGCGCGGGAGCACCAGCGCCGAATTGCGCTGCCGCCGGTCCAGATAGGCATTGCGGGAACTCATCGCCAGACCGTCCGGCTCGCGCACAATGGGACAGACGAGAATTTCGACCGGCAGGTGGAGGTCGCGAACCATGCGGCGGATGATGGCCACCTGAGCTGCATCTTTCTGTCCAAGGAAAGCACAATCCGGCTGGACGATGTGCAATAGCTTGGCGACCACCGTAGTTACGCCGCGAAAATGTCCCGGCCGCGACCGACCGCACAGTTTGTCGCCCAAGCCGTCCACCAGGACCCAGGTGCTCGAGCCCGGCGGATACATTTCCTCGTTCGCAGGCACAAACAGCAGATCGACGCCCTCTTGGGACAGCAGTTCGCGATCGCGTTCGAGAGGGCGTGGATATTGGTCGAGGTCCTCGTGGGGCGCAAACTGCGCGGGGTTGACAAAGACGGAAACGGCAACCGTGTCGCAGTGCTCGCGGGCGGCGCGTACCAGCGAAAGATGGCCTTGGTGCAGTGCGCCCATGGTGGGTACAAAGCCAAGACTGCTCCCTTGGCCGCGCGCCCGGCGGTGGGCGCGCACTTCCGCGGCCGTCTTGCAGATCGTCATGGGCGGGCGGATTCGGATGTTGGCCTCTAACGCCGCAACGCCCGCTTGCGTTCGAGCACGGTTTCGAGCGCTTGCTTGGTCTCTCTCGGCAAGTGGTAGGACTCTTCGTCGCCCGGATATTGTCGCGCCCTCACATCGGCGCGGAATGCCTCGACCGCCTGCGTGATCAGCGCCGCCCCATCGCCATAGCGGCGCACGAACTTGGCCGGAGGACCAAAGGTCAGGTTCAAAATGTCGTGGAACACGAGCACCTGGCCGTCACAGTCCGGACCGGCTCCGATCCCGATGGTGGGCGCGCTGACCTCGCTGCTGATCAGCGCCGCGACTTCGCGCGGAATGCCTTCCAGATAGAGGGTGGCCACGCCGGCACGATCGAGAGCCACAGCGTCGCGCATGAGCTGTTCGACCTCGGCCAAGGACTTTCCCTGCACTTTGTATCCGCCCATACGGTTCACCGACTGCGGGGTCAAGCCGATATGGCCAGCCACAGGAATTTCGGCGTCGATGATCCGGCGGATCAGCTCAGCCCTGCTCTCGCCACCCTCGATCTTCACTGCCTCGGCCCCCGCCTCTTTCACAAAGCGGGTGGCATTTCGAACCGCGTCCTGGGCGTCCACATGATAGGAACCGTAGGGCATGTCGACGATCAGCAGGGCGTGCCTCACGCCGCGCCGCACCGCCCGCGCATGGTGCAGCATTTCGTCCATGGTGACGGAGAGGGTGTTTTCGTAGCCGAGCATGGTCTGCGCTAGGGAATCGCCCACCAAGACAACGTCGATCCCAGCTTCGTCCACCAGACGGGCAGAGGCATAGTCGTAGGCCGTAATGCAGGTGATCGGTTCGTGACTCAGCTTTTTCTGCCGCAGGACCGCGGTGGTAACTTTTTGGCGAGGTTCGCCAAGCGGAACGAGACTCACGATTTCCTCCAGTGCCCCTCCGCCATTGGCGGATGGAGCCTGTCCACATCGTGGACGCCACTGCCGCTATTCTAGACCCACAATCGGTCGTTGGTCGATAGGATTAGTGGGGTGGGAGAGGGTGGCGTTTCGCCCAGAATTCTGTCGACTGAAGCACAGCGATACTGGGTTCCGAAGCCCGGGTTCTGAAGCCCGGGGGGCCTCTAGGCGCTGGCCGCTTCCTGGCTGCCGAGCGGCAGGAAATACTGTGTCCCCTTAATCGGCGCGGACACCTTGCGCAGCAGTTCCTGCAAGTCTTCGTTGCGCTCCACGAAATCGATTTCAGAAGTGTTGACGATCAGCAGGTCGGACGAGGTGTAGTGAAAGAAAAAGTGCTCGTAGGCCTTCACCACCTCTTCCAGATAGTCTTCGCTGATCGCTTTTTCGCCGGATGCGTTCTTTTTCTTCAGGCGTTTTTTCAGCACTTCGGGGGTGGCCTGCAAATAGATCACCAGGTCCGGGGTCGGGATCTGATCGCGGAAGTAGTTGTAATACCGATTGTAAGTGTCGAGTTCCTGGTCGGTGAGATTGAGGCAAGCAAATAGCTTATCCTTCTCGAAGACAAAATCCGCCACCACTGTTTTTTGCGAGCGCGCGCCCAGATCGAGGGTGCGCAATTGCTCAAATCGGCGGACCAAGAAAGCAAATTGGGCCTGGAACGCGGCTCCGCGCTCACCCTCGTAGAACGGACCCAGGAATGGATTTTCCTCGGCTTCCATGACCAGCTGCGCATTCAAGCGCTCCCCTAGGACGCGCGCCAGCGTACTCTTCCCGACTCGTATGGGACCTTCGACCGCGATGTAGCGCGGCAGTTCGAAAAGATTGGCCATGGGTCAGAGGGAATTGCGGTTCGCTTGGCAGGATATCCCGGCAGAGGCGCGCATGCAATTGCGAGAAGAGTTAACAGGCGGCAGCGATTGCAGATTGACGATTGCAGATGGAACCGAGGACTGCTGTCGGATGGAGGGATTTGAAATCTGCAATCTCCCGTCCCAATTGCGGCTACAATCGGCTCGGGATGCTCGCCTACCTCATCACGACCGCCGGTCTTGCCGCTGCCGCATCCGCCGGCTATCAGTCGATGTCCCCCACCGGGCAGTGGTACGGCAGCACTTTCACCGGGAGCGGCGGCGGATCAAAGCAGTTGGCTCTCACCTACGACGATGGCCCGAACGACCCGCACACGCTGCGCCTGCTGGAGGTTTTGGCCAAGCACGATGTGCGCGCCACGTTTTTTCTCATCGGCCGGTATGCCGAGCAGAGGCCGGATATTGTCCGCGCCGTGGTCGAGGGCGGCCACGTCGTCGGGAACCACACTTACAATCATTCTCTGCTGATCTTCAGAAGTGCGGCTCAGGTCAGGGCAGACCTCGAACGGTGTCGGCGGGCTCTCTGCGATGTGATCGGCGAGCCCTCGAACCTGTTTCGTCCTCCTTTTGGCGGACGGCGGCCGGGGGTGCTTCGCATCGCGCGCCAGATGGGCCTGGCGCCGGTCATGTGGAGCGTCACCGGGTACGACTGGAATGCGCCACCGGCGGACGAGATCGAGCGGAAAGTGACCAACCAGGTTCGTGGCGGAGACGTGATCTTGCTGCATGACGGCGGCCACCTCGAGATGGGCGCCGACCGGTCCCAAACCGTAACTGCGACCGATCGGCTGATCGCGAAGTACAAAAGCGAGGGTCGCCAGTTTGTGACGATTCCGGCCATGAAGGAAGCGATGACGGCGAGGCGCACCACGACTGGGCGAGAGCCCGGAGCGACGCCGACGGACTCTGGGACCCGCTCCCGCGCCGGCTAGCCCTTGCCCGTCGATTTCGGCCCACTACGATGCGCCGGTTGAAACGCTTTTTTCGCGGCAGCGATGGTTTTTTGGATGTCGTCCTCGGTGTGGGCAGCGCTCAGGAATGCCGATTCGTATTGCGAGGGCGGCAGGTAGACGCCGTTGTCGAGCATCGCGCGGAAGAAGCGACCAAAAGCGTCGGTGTCGGATTTCGAGGCGGAACTCCAGTCCGTAACCGGGCCGGGGGTGAAGAACCAAGTGAACATCGAGCCGACACGGTTGCTCGCGAGAGTCACACCAGCATCCTTGGCGGCGGCCCCCACTCCATCCACTAACTGCGCGCTCAATTTTTCTAGGCGCGGGTAGATCTCGGCCCGATGGTCCCGCAGGTGGCTCAGGGTGGCCAGTCCTGCCGCCATGGCCAATGGATTCCCGGACAAGGTTCCCGCCTGATACATTGGGCCGAGGGGCGCTACCAGATCCATCAATTCCGAGGGGCCGCCGTAGGCGCCCACGGGCAATCCGCCGCCGATGATCTTGCCCAAGGTGGTCAGGTCGGGACGAATCCCATAGAGCTCCTGTGCTCCGCCGAAGGCCAAGCGGAACCCGGTCATGACTTCGTCAAAGATCAGCACCGCCTTCTCGCGCTGCGTGATCAAGCGCAGGGCTGCCAAATAGTCGCCCGAGCCGGGCACGCAGCCCATATTCCCAACCACGGGTTCAACGATCACGCAGGCAATCTGGTGCTTGAACTTCGCGAAGGCTCGCTCGACCGCGTCTGCATCGTTGAAAGGCAGAGCCACCGTAAACTGGGTGAACTCTTCGGGCACGCCCGCCGAGCCGGGAATGCCGAGGGTGGCTAATCCGGAACCGGCTTTCACCAAGAGTGCGTCCACGTGGCCGTGATAGCAGCCCTCGAATTTCACGATGTATTTGCGCTTGGTGTAGGCGCGCGCCAGGCGGATGGCCGACATGGTGGCTTCGGTGCCTGAATTCACGAAGCGGACTTTTTGCAGGTGGGGGAACGCCGAAAGCACAATTTCGGCCAAGTCGGCTTCGGAGGGCGTCGAAGCGCCGAAACTAGTACCGCTGCGCGCCGCCGCGGTGATTGCTTCGACGACTTCCGGCATGGCGTGACCGAGAATCAGAGGTCCCCAGGAGCCCAGGTAATCGATGTACTCGTTGTCATCGGCATCGAGCAGGTGCGAGCCCTGACCGAGCACAATGAAGGGCGGATCGCCGCCCACCCCGCCAAACGCTCGCACCGGGGAATTCACTCCGCCGGGCATCATCTGCTCGGCGCGTTTCTGCAGCTCCCGTGATTTCTCAACCTTGCGGGCCATGGGGCTCCGGGAACGAAAGGCGTAAGTATAGTAGCAACAGGACTTAGCTGGGAAGGCTCGTGCGAACGAGCGGGCTTTCGGAAGCGCCGGGCGAGAAGACTGAATCCGCCCTGAGTGCTAAATTCATGGGAAATTCACAGCCCTGCAATCATCCTGAAACAGGCTGATCGTACCGTGATCGAAGTACGCCCTTCTAACCGGGAGGGTTTACGGACAGCTTCGGGGGGCTCCGAGCTGTCCTCTTTTTTGGCGGAAATCGGGCCTCCTAACGCCCTCCCCGCTCCCCGCCGTCATTTCAAGTAAGAACGGATGATGTCGACCAGTTCGTCGGCGGCCAAGGCTTGCTCGGAGCTTGTCTTCTGGCCCGGATCGAGAACCTGGAACCGGATGTGCCCCTCGAGCAACTCAGCCATCAGACCGTTCATGGCGCCGCGGGCAGCGGTGATGAGCTGCAACAGGTCGGAGCACTCGGGGGTCGGCTTCGAGTGCACGCTCAATGGCCTCCACCGGGCCTCGAATACGGCGCACCCGCAAAATGAGCTTGGCTTTGTCTTTAACCGTATGCATTTTTCTTGACATTAGTATACCCCACTACGGTATAGGAGGAAGGGTTGACCGATTTTGTAGCCTGTCGCCGGCCTCGGCTTTTCGCTCGCCCCCGAGGACGCAGGCCAGAGTTGTAACTCTACATTAACCAAGCCGCGATAGGCTCGGTGAGCCCCCCGCGGAAGGTAGGCTGCGGAGCCAGCGAGGCAGGCGACCGATCCTTCAGTCCGCCGGGCCCGTGCCCTTAGGTTAATTATAGTTAAATAATATTGATGTACTATGGTTTACGACAATGCATACGCGGCGGGTTGGCCAAGCCCGAACTGGCGCGGGTCCCGCTCCAGTCGAGCGTGAGCGCATAATTTCTGAGAGTGCCGGAGCAAACGAGTGAAGATCCAAGGAACAATCCTCCGGAAACTGGAAGTAGTTCTCTGGTGGAGCGTGTGGGCCATGCTGCCGATGGCAGCGGCGCAGTCGGCATATGGCCAGGCGGCCACGCCGGACGCCGCGCAAAATCAGCCGGCCAGCGACGATCCCGCAACCACCATGTTTCCGCACTCGGAGACTTCACGCTATTGGATCTCCGGGCAGGACAACATCATTTTTCAATACCACCCGTCGTTCGAGGCCGGCTACAGCGGCGCCAACAGTTTGGCTTCGCACGCGCAAGACGCCACCTCGAATGTATCCACATTGTTTCTCGGCTACGAGCTGACGGGTGATGGCCGAATACGACGACCGCAACTGGGCCTTCCGCTTCGCGGAGGGCCTCATGCCCAAGGTCGCCAATGGCATTGATCTGGTGTGGAATCTGCGCCGCGCTCACGCGGAGAATTTCGAGCTGGAACTCCATCCCAGCTTCGGGGGCAAGCGGAATACGAGCATCCGCCTGCTGTCCTTTGTGAATCACGCCAACATGGGGGTTTACCGCACGGCGGTGGAGAATTTTCTCGCGGGGAAGACGCCGCTGCCGGACATTACGGCCCATCCCTTACAAACCACGGTGAAATACGGCTTTGGCGTGAACCTGGAGCAGGATCTTTTCCATCATCTGAGGGCCTATGGCCGCTGGGGATGGAACGAGGGCCAGCACGAATCCTATGCCTACACCGAAGTCGACAACACGGTCGAGATGGGCGCGGATTGGGCGGGGTATGGCTGGCATCGCGAACTGGACAGGGCGGGAGTAACGTTTGTGACCAACGGAATTTCGGCCGATCACCAGCACTACCTGGAGCTGGGCGGGTTGGGCTTTCTGCTGGGCGATGGCGGATTGAACTACGGCCGAGAGAAAATTGTCGAGAGCTACTATACCGCGCACCTGTGGCGCGGGTTTTTCGTCGGACCCGATCTGCAGCACATCAATAACCCGGGTTACAACCGGGACCGCGGCCCGGTGTGGGTTCCAGGGTTCCGCTTTCATCTGGAATTCTAGTGTCCAAGGTAACTTGTGAGGCGCCGGGCGCCGCCATAGGATTTTGTGGCGTGCCCTCGAACCTTCAACCTCCGGATTCCTCCGTGCCCAATCCTGGCCAAGCTGATTCTGCCGGAGAATCGCGGGTCGTGCGAGCGGAAAGCGGCAGCGAACAGACCCCGAGCGGCGTAGGCAATGCGCCCACCCAACCGCATTCATGGCTCGTGGGCAGCGCGCCAGTCGTGGTTTGGTTCCTGGCTCTCATCGCAGCCAGTGCTTTGCTGGCCTGGGGGCTGCAATCTGCCGGCAAGCGGCTGATTGCGTCGCTCGATGCGCAGAGGCCGGCAAGTACCAGCCTGACCAATGCGAGACCCCCGAGCCCGACGGCACAGGCCGAAGCCGAAGGACTTCTCGCCCGGGTTGCCGCCGGCGATTCCCTTGCTGCCGAACAAGTGTTGTCTCAGTCCGAAAGTTGGATTGGCAAGACGCGGCGCACGCCGAGAGCAAATCAACTGATCACGGTTGCCCTCGACCAGCACGATGTGCACGTGCGCCAGGCGGCCCTGCAGGCGGATCTCGCCATGGACGGCATCCCCCGAGATGCAACCGGCCTGAACCTGCTGAAGACTGCCGCCGGGACTCGCGATCAACGCGCCTGGGCTTTGTGGAGTCTTGGTGGCCTCGGGAACCGGGGCGTCGCTCCCGAGCAAACCGCCGAGATCATCGAGTCTTATCTCGGCGACCCTGACGCCAGAGTACGAATGGCGGCGGTGAACGGTCTGGCAATCCTTGGGACCGACCAAACGATTCCCGTGCTGGTTGACCGTTTTCGCAATGATCCGTCTGCCCTGGTACAAGAGCAGGCCGCCTGCGGCCTGGCGGAGTCCGGCATGTACACCCACGAACAGCGAATGACTGCAGCCGCAAGCCTGGTTCGTGGGCTGAACGACTCACAGCTCACCGCAGATCAGAAGAACTGGGCGGTGCACGCGCTCGAGGACATCTCCGGCGAGAATCTTGGGATGAACCCAACCGCCTGGCAGCATTGGTACGAGAACTCACACTGAGCCTGGCGGCACGCAGTGCGGCCTTCGGTCCCTCAGGCCGGCCTTGAAACCCATCCCCGGAAAAGACGTGGACTCAGGGCTTGGCTGGAGGGCTCAGGTACTTCTCGAGCGGCACCTCAAAATACATTAACTCGTGTCCCTGAGCGTTTTTTACGCCCGTGAGATAGAAATGGGCGCCGGCCAATGGCGTGGGTAAGCCCTGAACATCAAAAAACAAGAAGCCGGCTTGCGTGCTGTGAGGCTCGACGGCTTTGGCCCCGAACTGGGCGTTCTCAATTTCTTCCCGCGTCTCTTGGCTGACACCGCCCTTGGCTCTCTTGGTGGGAAAGGGCAATGGATACCGGTTCGCGCTCGTCGAGGGGTGCGACAGCCGGCGCTCGATGTCGTCCGGCGTAACCGGCGAAAGCTTGGCCCGGTCTACGGTGACTAGTTCGGCCTTCATGCCGGCAAGCAAGACCGGTTGGTCGCCATCGTTAGTCACGACCAGCAGGATCGGTAGCATGCCGATCTGGTTATAACGAACGGAAAAGATGTTGGCCTTATCCCCCATGTCATAGGGATCGAGAGCAAGGGTAACCGCCTCATCGCGGTGCTCGTCGCGCGCCGGGTAGGTCTTGGCCGACTGCGGCACCGGCATGACGAACTGTTTGGCCCCCAGGCAGAAGATGGACAAACCAATGGCGGCGAAGATTCCCATGACGAAACGAACCAGCACCGTGGTTGGCCGGCAGCGAGACATGGCAATCTGATTATAAAGATACAAGGATGCGGTGCGCTCTCGGAGCGCTACCTGGACCCCTGGGCGCCGGCCCAGCGGGTAGAATGTCCCAGTCCTCATGTACTGGGCTTATAGTGCGCTGCTGGCGCTGGGCTTGCTGGTGACTCTGCCCTATTGGCTGTCCGAGGGTCTACGGCACGGCAAGTACCGCGACGGATTGGGCGAACGCCTGGGGAGGGTGCCTGATCGGCTGGCCGAACAACCCCTGCGGGCAACCATCTGGGTCCATGCCGTCTCCCTCGGCGAAGTTCTTGCCATCCGCGGCTTGGTCGGGGAGCTACGGCGGCGGCTTCCGCAGCATCGGGTGGTGGTTTCAACCACCACGGATACGGGACAGAAACTGGCGCGGGAGCGTTTTGGTGAAGAAAACGTCTTTTATTTCCCGCTGGATCTTGGATTCGCCATCCGACCTTATCTCCGGCACTTGCGGCCGGAGTTAGTGGTCATTGCGGAGACCGAGTTCTGGCCAAACTTTCTACGGCTGGCACGAGCGAGTGGCGCCCGTATCGCGGTCGTGAATGCGCGCATCTCAGACCGCTCCTGGCCGGGGTACCGGCGTTGGCGCAGAATTCTGGTTCGAGTGCTCGAGCCCATCAGCCTCTTCCTGACGCAAACTGAAGAAGACCGCAAGCGCCTCCTGGCAATCGGTGCCCCCGCGGAACGGGTTCAGGTCTCTGGGAACTTGAAATTCGATGTTTTCCTTCCGGCGCCCCTGCCGATTGTTTCGAGTCTCCGTACGGCGTTCGCACAAGCCGGAGCTACACCCGTAATTGTCTGTGGCAGCACGGTCGAGGGGGAAGAAGCCCTGCTGCTCTCCGCCTTCGAAGTTGTGCTGGCCAGCCATGCGCGTGCCGTCATGGTGCTCGCGCCGCGCCATCCCGAGCGTTTCGAGGAGGTTCGGCAACTGCTCGAAGCGTCGGCGGTTCGGTGGTGGCGGAGGTCAGAATGGAGCAGCGGGCCGATTTCGGGCGGCGTGCTGCTGCTCGACAGCATCGGCGAACTGGCCGCGATTTACGCTCTAGGCGATATGGCCTTCGTCGGCGGCAGCCTGGTGCCGCGCGGCGGACACAATATTCTCGAGCCCGCACAACACGGAGTCCCCATCCTGGTGGGAAAGCACACGGAGAATTTTCGTGATGTTGTAGAATCCTTCCAAAGCCGCGACGCGGTGCGCGTGGTCGGACCCGCGGAGCTTCCCCTGGCCTTCTTGCAACTGGCTTCGAACGAGGTGGAACGCAAAGCCCTCGGCCAGCTCGCGGTCGAGGCCGTGCGGGCCCAAAACGGCGCGACCGAACGGACCCTTGCATCCCTTGAAGGGCTGCTGGAGCTTCAGTTCCCAATCTGCGAAAGGGATGGTGGCCGCGCCACGCTGCCGCAATGAGTTTTTCTGGTTTTACCTTGCTGGGCGGCATCTACGGCGCAGGCGTGCGGACCCGGAATGCGCTCTACGACCGGGGAGTTCTCCGTGCCCGGCGCTTGCGCGGGCCCGTGGTCAGTGTTGGCAACCTGTCCGTCGGCGGTTCCGGCAAGACGCCTTTCGTGGTGTTGCTCGGCGAATTGCTGAAGGATCGAGGAGTAAAGTTCGACATTCTCTCTCGCGGATACGGACGCAAGACACGCGGCGTGGCTCTGGTCGATCCTGCCGGGTCCGCCCACGAATTTGGAGATGAACCGGTGCTCATGGCCCGGCGCCTCGAGGTTCCCGTGGTGGTCGGCGAAGACCGATATGAGGCGGGTCGCTTCGCCGAGAATCGATTCGGCCCGCAGTTACACATTCTCGACGACGGGTTTCAGCATCGCGCCCTGGCGCGAGACTTCGATATTGTGATGGTCACGGCGGAAGACGCGCGCGACCGCCTGCTTCCCCGCGGGCGCATGCGCGAGCCCCTGCGCTCTCTGAAGCGCGCCGACGCCGTGGTTCTGGTCAGCGGCGCATCTTCCGGATCGTTCCCGGTCGAGGGAAAGCTGACCTGGCAGGTACGGCGCGGCATCTCGGTCCTGCACACCCCGGCGCGACCGGTGGCTTTTTGCGGCATTGCGCGCCCGCAAAACTTCTTCCGCCAGCTGCATACCGCCAACATTCAACCCGTGGCCGAGGCCTTTTATCGCGATCATCACCCCTACTCCGAACGCGACATCCGCGAACTGTTGGACCTGTGCCGGGTGGGCGAAGGCGGGGGGTTTATCACCACCGAAAAAGATGCGATCAACCTGGGATCCCATCTGTCCGCGCTCCAGCCTTTGGCCGTGGTCCAGGTCAGAATGAAGCTGTCGGATGCACCTAACGCTGTCGATACCCTCCTGCGCGTGGTGAAGGAACGAATGGCTGCGCATGAGAAAATCCTCTTGCCCCGATGAGCAAGCATTCCCAACAGACCGAACGCCTGCGGAGGATCGTTGAATCGTTTCCCAAAATCACGGTGACGGTGGCCGGCGATATGGTGGCCGATGAATTCATCTTCGGCGAGATTTCCCGAGTCTCTCGCGAAGCCCCGGTGCTGATCCTCAGACATCGCGAGCGCACGGTGGTTCCGGGGGGCGGAGCGAATGCCGTCAATAACCTCGCGGACCTGGGCGTCAACGTGCTTCCGGTGGGCCTGGTCGGCGATGATGAACCGGGCCGGCTGCTGCTTCGTGGTTTCCGCCACAAGCGCATTCCGGTCCGTGGGGTCCTCCGAGACAGAAGCTATCGCACGATCACGAAGACCCGTATTTTGGCGGGCATGACGCACACTTGGCGGCAACAGGTGGTGCGCGTCGATCGCGAACCGGAGTCTGAGCCGAACCATCGCCTCGAGCGCGAGCTGGTGCTGGCGGCGCGGGGGTTCGCGCGAGCCTCCGACGCGCTGCTGATTTCAGACTACGGCTACGGTGCGGCTACGCCCGCGATTCTGAACGCGATCCAGGAAAAAGGGAATCTGAAAGGGGTGCCGGTCGTCCTCGACTCCCGCCACCGCTTGCTGCAATACTCGGGCGTGGCCGCGGCCACGCCCAATGAGCCGGAAGTCGAGGAAGCGCTCGGGTTCGAGATTGGGCAGAACTGGTCGCGGCTGCGAACCGCGGGCGAAGAGATTGTGTCGCGCATGAAATTGCGGTCCCTCGTGATTACCCGAGGGCGCGATGGCATGGTCGCTTTCAGCCGACGACATAAGCCCGTGGATATACCCATTTTCGGGTCGGACGAGGTCGCCGACGTCACCGGCGCGGGAGATACCGTGATTGCGACTTTCACCGCGGCTCTGGCGGCCGGCGCAACCACGGAAGAGGCCGCGCATCTGGCCAACTACGCCGGCGGCATCGTGGTGATGAAGCGGGGTACGGCAACGGTCTCGGCGCAAGAACTCATGGTTGCACTAGAACAGGCTCCGCCTACGACAAGATCCCATTGAGCGCAGAAGCCAAAGGCAAAATCGTAAATCGCCAGCAATTGCGCGAGCGCATCGCGGACTGGCGGAGGAACGGTGATTCCATCACCCTGGCCAACGGCTGCTTTGATTTGCTACACGTCGGCCACGTGCGCTACCTGCGTTCCGCCAAGGAGCTGGGCGGGCGTTTGGTCGTGGCCATCAATTCGGATGAGTCGGTAAGGGCGCTCAAAGGGGAAGGCCGTCCTGTGATGCCGGCGGAAGAACGCGCCGAAATCTTGGCGGCGCTTGCAGATGTGGATGCGGTGGTGATTTTCCCTGAGCCTGATGTCCGGGAGCTGATTCGCGAAATCCGACCGGACGTTCAGGCCAAAGGCACCGACTATACTGCCGCCACCGTGCCCGAGCACGATGTTGTCGTCGAATGCGGAGGCCGGGTCGAAATTGTCGGAGATCCCAAGAACCACTCCGCGAGTGAAATCATGCGTGCGCGGCTCGGGCCGCGCACGCGGTGACCATGCAAGCGCCTGGCGCGAGCCCGCCCGAACCCTCCGGGACGCCCGAAAGCCTAAAGCGTCTGCTGATTGTGCGGCTGGGATCGATGGGGGACATCATCCACACGCTGCCCGCTGCGACTGCATTGCGCCAAGCCTTCCCCGCGGCGTCGATGGGCTGGGTCGTCGAAGAACGCTGGGCCGAGCTGTTGTGCACTTTGCCCACCCCGCGCTCCGGGCCCCGCTCCCCGCAGCGACCGCTGGTCGACCGGATTCATGCGGTGAACACCGCAAAATGGCGGAAGTCCCGGCGCTCGCTTCAGGCCTGGCAGGAGATAGCCGCCGCGTTGAGCGAACTGCGCGCTCCCGGCTATGAGCTGGCCGTCGACTTTCAGGGCGCGGCGCGCTCCGCCCTGATAGCGCGCTGGTCTGGGGCCCCGGTGATCTATGGCGTGGCGCAGCCCCGCGAAAATGTGGCCAGCATGGCCTACACGCGCCAGGTGATTGCCCGCGGAACCCATGTCGTCGAGCAGAATCTTTCTTTGGCCGAAGCGGTTGCCGGCCGCGTCTTGCAGTTGCCGGCCGTCCAATTTCCCTACGACGAAACCGCCGAACAGGCCTGCGCCCGGCAACTGCGGGAGGAAGGCATCGCCGATTTCGTCCTGTTGAATCCAGGCGCCGGCTGGGGTGCCAAGCGCTGGCCTGCCGAACGCTACGGAGACCTGGCCCGGCAACTGGCCTCTGACGGGCTAAAATCCCTGATCAATGTCGGCCCCGGCGAGCAAGAACTGCTCGACCAAGCGGTCGGGGCCAGTGGTGGCGCTGCCAAAGGCAGGGTCTGCTCCCTCGCACAATTGATCGCGCTCACGGGTCGCGCACGTCTGTTCATTGGCGGCGATACTGGCCCGCTGCACCTCGCAGCCGCCCGGGGCATCCCCGTGGTCGCTATTTTCGGCCCTACGAACCCGGCGCGGAACGGTCCGTTCGGAGGCCGCAGCATCGTGCTGCGCAGCCCGGCCAGCACGACTTCACACGCCCGCCGCGCGCAACCGGACAAAGGAATCCTCGAAATTAGTTCGGACCAGGTCGTCCGCGCCGCCCGCCAATTGCTGGGGGAAGGCCATGGCTAGCTGGTCCCGGATTGCGCGCATCATCCGCGTGCCGCTCGGCTTTGCATTCGCCGTGTTATACATCTGGCTGGCAAAACCCACGCGCACGTCCATCGTGCTCGGCGTCGGGGTCGCGTTTCCGGGCTTGCTGGTTCGAGCCTGGGCTTCGGGACACGTCGAGAAAAACGAACAACTGGCCATCTCCGGCCCCTACGCGCACACCCGCAATCCGCTTTATCTGGGCTCTCTGATCCTCGGAGCCGGATTTGCACTGGCAGCTCGGAGCTGGTGGATTGCCGTCGTCATCGTCTTTTTTTTCGCCGTAATCTATGTTCCCGTAATTCGTGCCGAGGAAAGATTCCTGCGCAGCCGATTTCGGGAATTCGATAACTATGCCAACCACGTGCCCATCCTGTTTCCGCGCCTGAGCCGTTTCGGTGAGACTCCCCACGCATTTTCCTGGGATTTGTACCGGAAGCATCGCGAATACAACGCGCTGCTGGGCGCCTTGGTTGTCATTGCCGGGTTGGTCGCCAAGTGGATGGGGATGCGATGATGGATGTTTCTGAGGCCCCACTGCAGTTCGGTTGGTTCTGTTTTGCATGCACGGGAGAGCACAAATGAAAACACATTGGTTCCGAGGCTGGATGGGGATGCTGGCCCTGTTCGCTCTTTCCGTCCTTTGGCTGCAGGGGCAACAGGGTACTGCCGTACCGACGGTTGCCATTCGCGCCGGCCGGCTGATCGACGTGCGAACCGGGAAGGTTTCTCTCGATCAATACATTGTCGTAACAAAAGACCGAATCAAAAGCATCACCCCGTCCGCGCCCCCCGGTGTGGCGGTGATTGATCTTTCCAGATACACGGTGGTTCCGGGGCTGATTGATTCACACGCGCATGTGCTCGGCAATCCCAAAGACCAGTCTTCGACCGGGACCTTGCGCATGTCGTCGGCGCAGCAAGCCATCTGGGGTGTACGCAACCTGCAAGTTTGGCTCGACCACGGCTTCACCGCGTTGCGCGAGGCGGGCGAAGATGATCCGTCCTACGCGCAATTGGCCCTGCGGGACAGCATCGAACAAGGCCTGATCCAAGGGCCGCGGATGGTTTCGGCCGGGCAATTTGTTTCGCTTACGGGCGGACATGGCGATACCAACGTACTGGCGCCGGATGCCGGATTGCTGCCCCGGCCGAACATTGCTGACACTGTGGATGATGTGGAGCGGGTGGTGCGACGAGACATCAAGTTCGGAGCGGACTGGATCAAACTGATGGGGACAGGGGGCGTAATGGACCCGATCAGCGACTATCGGGTGCAGGAACTCAGCCAGGAACAAATGGCGCGAGCGGTCGAAGTGGCGCATCGCGCCGGGAAAAAAGTCATGGTTCACGCCGAGGGTACCGAAGGCATCAAAGCGGCCGTACGCGCCGGCGTGGACTCTATCGAACACGGCACCATGTTGGACGAAGAAGGCGCGAAACTGATGGAAGAGCATGGCACCTGGCTGGTTCCGACTCTGTATTGTTTTCAGCACGACATGGAAACCGGTCTTTCCCAGGGACGTGATCCCGTCAGTCTCGCCAAGGGCGTGGCTATTTTGAAGGAACAAGCGCCGGCGTTTCACCGGGCGTTGGAACATCATCTAAGGATTGCCTATGGAGTGGATGACGATCCGGATGTGGTTTCCAAGGAGTTTGGCGCGCTGGTGCGCGGTGGCATGACGCCAATCGATGCGTTGCGCGCAGCGACCATCAATGGCGCTGAGTTGACCGGACGGTCCGACGACATCGGAACATTGGAGCCAGGAAAGTTTGCAGACATCGTGGCCGTCGAGGGCGATCCGCTCGCGGACATCACCGTGATGGAAAAAGTGGTGTTCGTGATGAAAGGCGGGGCAGTGATCAAGAACGCGGGAAACTAAGGGAATGCATGCTTGGGCAACAATCAATGGGTCACCGGTCCCTAGGCAATAAGACAAGGGTGGCGTAGAAGGCTCCTGGATCGGCGACGAAAGGCATGGCAGGCAACAGATTTGCTGGCCCCGGCATCCCCTTGGAAAACGACTTAGAATGGAGACTGCCATGACCTGTTTCGGCTCTCGCCCACTGTTCCTTCTGGTACTGCCCCTGGTTATGCTCGGGATCGCGGGTTGCGGCAGCGGCCGCCAGTTGCAGTCGGTCGCCATGGCTCCGGCATCGGCGGATGCGCAGAACTTTCCCAACGGCCAGGTTTCGTTTGCGGCTACCGGCGCTTTCAGTAAGCCCCCGTCGCCCGTGCAACTCACGAGCAATGATGTGACGTGGTGCGTTGGTTCAAACAGCGGCAGGTGCGTAGGGAACATAAACCCGGGTGCCACGGTAGACCAGAACGGGTTGGCGCAATGCGTGCCGGGCTTCACTGGAACGGCTACGGTTCTCGCGGGGACCGGGTCTTTCTCGAATATGAACCCTGACGGCGGCTCGCAGCTCAAGATTTTCGGAGCAGCGCAGTTGACGTGCCCGTGACGCCATAGCTCTTGAGTGCGCCAAGGTCTTGGGAACGTTGTCGTCTCGCTCCACGGACCGAGTCGTAAGTGGAAATATCCATTACGCCAACCGTTCCCCACACGCATTTTACCAGTTAGTTAGTAGTTAAGGAGGGTGAGGGTTTTCCATCCTGCCTACCCGCCGAAGTTAGACCATCGAGCGCCGTTCTTGCACAGCCGAGCTCTGGACGATCCGAAGTCGATCCGGCACACTGCTTTACCAGTTGGGTGTAGTAGGTTTTCGCCTGGGCATGCTGGCCTACCATTTCCGCGGCGCGGGCAGCGCCGTACAACCCGTCAAAACGATTGGGATTTTGCTTCAAGTCGGTTTCGTACTCTGCCAATGCTTGTTCCGGCCGGCTCATCTCCAGCAGCATGTCCGCGAGCATCTCGCGTGCCGGGAGCTCATCGCTTGCTTCGAGGGTGCCTCGATCCTGGTCAGCCAGCGCGCGCAGCTGGTTTATTGCGCTATCCTGCTTGCCCTCGGCGTATTCGGTCCAAGCCGTGGCCTCCCGGCGCTCGCGGTCCACTCCATCCACCATGAACTGCGGCTTCTTTTGTTCCAGTAGTTTCTTGCGAATGGCTTCGATCTCATCCACGTTCGCGCGAGCCTCAGCCGGTTTGTGACTGCGGGCCGCTCCGATGGCGCGGGCCCAGTACGTCGTGGAATTGTCTGCCAATTCCGCGCCATGGACGAGGGTGAGAGAGGAGGCGTTTGCCCAGTGATGCATTTCAAGCGCGTAACTCGCTTCCAATGCCACCAAAGCGGAAATCTCTGGGTTATCGCCGAGCCCGTACATGTCCTCGATCGGCGGCATAGCGTTGATTTTCTCAACGACGCGTTGCGCCTCAGCCTCACGTCCGGTTTGCAAATACGCGTAGACCAAGAAATCCATAGCGTGGAACTGATGTCCCTCGCCGCCCATGTGCATGGATTCGGCCTTTTCCGTTGCCGCGATGGACGCAAGATTGGAGTCGATATCCTCCTGCCATAGTCCGAGGCGGGCGAAGATATGCGACGGCATGTGGACCGCATGAGGAGCCGCGGGGGCAATCTTGGCATAGCGGCGGGCCGCGGGCAGTCCCATCCCCGCCATTTCCGGCGTGTCATAGGTGTGAATCAGGTAGTGAGCTATTCCTGGATGGTTGGGTTCGGCGGCGAAAAGGGGTTCTAAGATCGCAGCCGCCTTTTTCCGATCGGAATCGATTAAAGAAAGCGCATAGAAAGCCGCCGCTTCGTGGTCTTCGGGAAAGCGCCGATAGACGCGCTCCATGGCCTGAGAATAGGCGGTAACCCTGGCCTCATAGCGGCGCCTCCCGGAACCCGCATAAAACGCTCCCGCGGCAGCAATGTAGTCGCGCTCCCGATTGTTCTTCGCGGGGCTCGACTTGGCCTTCTTCACTTCGGCCGCGCCTCTGCTGATGGTCGGCGAGTCTGGACGATTCCACAGTTGGTGCCAAAGGCTCAGGGCAACGCCCCAATGCGCTATGGCGCACCTTGGATCATCCTTCGCCGCCTGCGCGAAGGCTTTCCCTGCTTCTTCGTACCAGAACGAGTGCAGTAGCGCGACACCCCGCGTGAACGGCTCCTGCGCGGGTCGGGCGCAGGAGATCGGAAAATGCACGGTCCCGAGTTGCTCTGCCGTCAGGTCCTCGGGGTGCTCGCCTTCATCCGCCCAACCGGCCACAGACAAGAGCAAAATGCTAGCCAACAAGAGAACGAAACGTGTCATGAAGGGCCTCGGTTAGCAGGCGAGTTTAGTTCTGCAGATATCGAGCGGTCAATGTTCGGCCGGGGTAGCGCCGAATCACTGTTCCCCCCTGATATCCCCAGCGACTGGCAGTGCCGTGGTGCTCGCCGGAGAAAAATTCTGGTCAAAATGTGCAAGCAGCATTTCAACAGTAGGCGGTGAATCGGCCGTGCCGCCAAAGCTCGCTCAGTTTTTCTGGAACTGGTCTAAAAAACTGGGGGAACCCTTTTCTCATTGACCCATACGATAGAGCCGCGTTCAGTGAACCCGCAAGAGAACCGGCCCTTAACCCCGCCACCCTCTCGTTCGCACGTCACTAGTCACATGCGCGAGGCCTCGCGCACACTTGGTTTGGCAGGCGAAAGTGGCTGCCGAGACTCCGGTATTTACTTGTTCGTTACGATAGAAGAGGGGCTGGGAATCTCGTCAAGGTTCCGCGTTTACAGCTATTGCAGCCGGTAGCGTTCGTTCATCAGCCGCTGCAGACGGGGTTTGTAGAGGATATCGAACGCCAGTTGCTTGCCGGGGAACATGGCAAGAGCGGCACGGCGAGCACCCGCCGCAAGTTCTGAGGCTTCTTCCAAGGTTAGGTTGGGGTCCTGCCCGATGACTGACATGACCATGCTCATCATGACCTGCAGGCGACGAATCTTTCGGGCCTCATCCGCGGCTTCGCCCGAATCTATGCCGTGGGGCCGCTTCAGCTCCATCATGGATCGATCCTCATTTCGGGCAAAACCGCCTCTCTCGTGATTGGATGTGAAGCCCGGCAACCGCGATGCGCCGACTGGCCAGCCTTATTGTCGCGAGCGAAGACCAGCGCGGCAACTGCCTCAGGACGCTGGACTTTTGTCACTCGTCGTGTGCCCGCGAGCAGCCGGGGGGTACAATCACCAGAGCGGAGGAACCATGGCAGACAGTACAGGCGATAACCGGGGCCGAGACCAGCGGCCGCAGCCAAACGAGAAGCTCACGCGGATTTTCGATGCCGAGCAGGAGTCCGAAGCAATGGTGGTTCGCGGCTTGCTGGAATCCCAGGGCATTCAGACCGATGTCACGGCCCTGGACGCTCCACAGGATATTCTTCCCGGGGTGGGTGGGACCATCATTCTGGTTCGGGAAGAAGACGCCGCTAAAGCGCGGAGTGTCATTGAGGAGTACCGGCGCGCACCGGGAGACAACTCCGAAGACTTCGAAGTCGTCGACGCCGAGTCTGGCAAAGATCCGGCCCCCAAGGGTTGACCCTCCTTTCATCAAGATTAAGAACTGGTGACCGCGTCCAGGCCAGAGCCGCAGCGGTCGTGTGGAATTCTTCCATCCCGCGCAGAACTTCCTTCCGCGGTTGTCGGTCCCGCCTTCGGCTGGCCGCGACTTTCGGTTAACGCGTCAGATGGAACACGCTTTCCAGGTGATAGGTCTGCGGAAACAAATCCACCAAGTGCGCCTGCTCCACGCAGTAGCCCGCAGCCAATAAACGCCCTAGATCGCGGGCCAGTGTCGCTGGATCGCAGGACACGTAGATGAGGCGCGGCGCTCCCCATTCCACCAAACTGTTCAGCACGCCCGTTCCCAACCCGCTCCGCGGCGGGTCGATCACCACCAAGTCAGCCCGCACCTTGCCCGAAGCTTTCTGCAGGTACTGTTCGCTGCTGGCTCGAACTGCCTTCACATTCGCTGGCGAATTGTGGACCAGATCAGCGTAGGAAATCTGTGACGATTCGACCGCGATCACCTGGGCGAATCCTCGGGATAGGATGGAGGAGAAAAGTCCGGTTCCGGCGTAGAGATCGAGCGCAACTGTGCCGGCGCGGCCTTGGCTCACCAGACCCACCAACTCCCCCACCAAATGTCGATTGACCTGGAAAAACGCCCCCGCACTCACACGGTAGGCTGCCCCCTCGGCACGGTAGACAAGGGCCCCCGCTCCAGACACTCCAGTCTGCCTGGGCCAACCGCCTGGTTGCTTGGATAGAGGCGGAGAGGAGTTTTCGAATACGACCACACCTGCAACTTGCGGAAGGGTTGCCTGAAGTTCCTCCGCCAATCGCTCTGCCGTTGCGGGAAGCTCGGGGCCGCCGTACAGTTCGACCAGGAGCTGCGAATCCTCGGCATCGGCAAAGAACTCGATCTCATAGAGCCCGCGCGCCGTTTGCCCAGCCCGTCCCCATTCCCAGAACGCGGCAATCGCCCGGTTGATCAGCGGTGAACTGATCGGGCAGTTCTCAACCGGCAGCAACTCGTGAGAGGTGAGCTTGAAGTAGCCCAGCGCAAATTCCGGCGCGGTCTGAATTTTCAAGCGGCTGCGGTTGCGATAGTTCCAGGGCGGAGAGGGATGAATGCCGAGCTCCAGATTCAAGTCCAGCTTGGCGATCCGCCGGAGGTTCTCCTTCAAAATCGCGACCTTCATCTCAAGCTGGTACTGGTAACTTGTGTGCTGATAGTGGCAGCCGCCGCAGCGCTGAAAATACGGGCAGAACGGCGGGATGCGGTGGGCGGATGCCTGCACAATCTTGTCCAGGCGCGCACGCACAAAGCCCGGCTTCTGTTCGACGAGGGCGGCTTCGATTTGTTCGCCTGGCAGAACGAAGGGTACGAACACGCCCTTGCCGGGGCCAAGTTCATCGGCGGGTAAACGAGCCAGTCCATCCCCTCCATACACGAGTTTTTCGATGGTCAGATTCAAGGGATGATTCTATGCCAGGCAAATCCGCGAGCCGGGAAACGGGAAACCAGACAGGGTTGGGGGTTTCAAAGATAGAACAAGCTCAGCCTCGGGATCCCGTATTTTTCCAGCAGGCGCTTGTGTACGTACTGTTTCTGCAGTTGCTCGATTTGCCCCGGCGGCATTTTACGCCGGTACGGAGCCATGGCGCGGTCTGCTTCCGCACGCACCGCGACAATCACGTCGTCCGAGGTCGCAGCCAGCACGACGGCAAACAATTTTTCTTCCATCACGGTGAGCCGCCGCTCAAGATCCTCGAGACGCGGCAAGTCCTTTCTCTCTATGACGGTGGCAAGTTCGCGCAGACTCCTCGCCGTTTCTCCAGCCAAGGCTTGGCCGGAGATTCCTTTTCCCTCCGGCAGCTTTGCAGCGTCCAGTTGTTGCGCGTTGTGGCGGAGAAAAGCGGCAATTTCAGCGGCTTCAAACCCGGCTGGCCTCGGAGTCTCACTCCCGGGACGGACCGCGCCCACGGCGGCCTCCTTCATTTCCTCGGCTGCCGCCAGAACCTGTTGCGCGCAATATGCCAGGCTATTGACTTTGCGTTTGGAGGGCCGCTGGTCATAGCGCGCAAACGCCGCAGCAATACCGCGCAGCGCGGCCTCGAGCGGAATACCCGCCTCTTTCCAGGTCTCGATCAGCGCCCAGTCCAACGCGGAGAGCAATAGACTTCCCCCCCGGCACCGCTGAAACTGCTCCTCGACTTCGGTGAAATAGTTGAAGTAGTTGTCCACAGCGAATCAACGGGAACGTGGTTTGCCGGGCCAGGGCTTGGACGGCGGCCGCTCGGATGGGGCAGAGCTTTGGCGTTGCACCTTGGCGGGCGCAGGCTCACGGACCGGCTTAGCGACTGCGTTGCGCTCCCAGATAATGCGCAGGCCCTCGAGCGTGAGAAAATCATCCACCTGTTTGATGTATTTCGATCCGGTACCGATCAGCGAAGCCAATCCTCCGGTGGCGACCACGCTGGTTTCCTCGCCCATTTCCTCGAGCAGCCTTGCGAGAATCCCATCCACCAGGCCCAGATAGCCGAAGTAGAGACCAGACTGCAGGCTCCCGACCGTCGTCCTGCCAATGATGGACGCGGGCTTTCGCATATCCACCCGAGGCAGGCGCGCGGTACGCTCAAACAGCGCATCGGCCGAGATCCCGATGCCCGGGCAGATCACGCCGCCCTCGTACTCTCCTTTGGCGGAAACACAATCGAAGGTGGTCGCCGTTCCGAAATCGACCACGATGCATGGCCCGCCATACTTCATGAACGCTGCCACCGAATTCACAATACGATCCGCGCCCACTTCTGCCGGATTGTCGTAGAGGACAGGCATGCCGGTCTTCACTCCTGGCTCGACAAAAAGCGGCCGGCTGTTGAAGTAGGTCTCACACACCTCGCGCAACGTAGAATCGAGTGGCGGGACTACCGAGGAAATGATGATCCCGCGAATTTCACTGGCCTCGAGCTTGGCCATCGCGAACAAATTGCGGAAAAGCACGCCGTACTCGTCCACCGTCTGCGTGGCGATGGTCGCCACGCGCCAATTCGCCATCAATCGCTCATAATGTGGCGACTCGACGGCCGCGCCGTCGTTGTGCGCGGCTTGGACCTTCGCCTCCTGCGCGAAGACACCCAGCACCGTATTGCTGTTCCCCACATCGAGAACTAGAAGCATGGAAATTTTGGCGGCTCGGCGAAATTCACTTCGGCCTTACCGTGCCGCTGAGCACAACCCGCAGTCCCTCTGCGGTGCGCAGTCGCAGGAACCCGCGGGAGTCCAGGCCTTCGGTCACACCTTCGACCACGCCATTTTCCTCGACTTGCACCCGCTGCCCGCGCACCGACGACGATCGCGCCTGGAAACGCTGCAAAATCGATTCTTGCGCGCCCGGCTTCGTGAGCAGATCGCGATACTCGCGGTCCAGCGATTTTAACAAAGCCGCGCACAGTTCCGCCCGAGACCACTCCCGGCCCGTGGCGATTCGCAAAGACGTGGCGATGAGCTGAAGTTCCGCCGGAAAACTCGTCTGGTTCACATTGATTCCGATTCCAACCACCAGGTGACGCACGCGCGTAGCTTCCGCGTTCATTTCCGTCAAAATGCCGCAAAACTTCCTCCCTTCAATCAGCACGTCATTCGGCCATTTCAAATCCAGCACAATCCTCGGATCGATCTGCTCGACCGCGGCGTGCACCGCCAGTCCGGCCGCCAGCGAAAGAGTGAGCGCATCTGAAGGCGGCAATGCCGGTCGCAGCATCACCGAGCAATAGATTCCGGACTGCGCGGATTCCCATGAATGCCCGCCTCGGCCTCGGCCTGCCGTTTGTTGCTCGGCCAGGAAAACGCTGCCTTCGGGCGCCCCGCTCGCGGCCGCCTCCATGGCCGCGAGGTTCGTGGACCCAATCTTGAAATAGTGGTGAACGTGTTGGCTGAAGATCGTGCCCCGCAGCAGAGGCAGCAGCAAGTCCGGTAACAGCAGATCCGGCACCGCTTTCAGACGATAGCCAGTGGCCGGGTGGCCGGCAATTTCCACACCCAGGGTGCGCAGCTGTTGCACCAGCCGCCAGACTTCCGAGCGGCTGGCGCTGAGCTCTTCTGCAATCTTGGTGCCGCTGACCACGACCGTAGCATGGTCCACCAAGAGCTGGATGATTTTACCCAGACGACGATCGGTTCTCTGGGGCGTGGGACTGTTCGTCCCCGCTTTGTGTGGCGCCGGCACTTGTGCCTTTGCCTCTCGGCTTGTCGATGCTTTCCTGATCCGGGAATTATGCGGTACCCGAGCCGAAACCACAATCGCCCATGATCGCCGGCCATAAGACGAGCGGGAATTGCTTAGGCCGGCGCAATCCGCAGGCTCAAGTCGACCGCCGGAGCCGAATGGGTGAGCGCGCCCACGGAAATAAAATCCACTCCGGTTTCGGCATAACCGCGGACGTTCGCGAGCGTAATCCCTCCCGAGCATTCCAAGGGAATGCGCCGCTCCATCCGGGAGACCCGTTCGACCGCGCGTCTCACATCCCCCATCGGCATGTTGTCCAGCAGAATGGCCTCCGCGCCGTATTCCAGAGCTTCCTCCAACTCGAGCGGCGAGCGCACTTCGACTTCGATCGGCTGTGTTCCCCGCCGGTTGTGGTGCACCCGTTCGAGCACGGGCACGATTCCGCCGGCCAGAGCGATGTGGTTGTTCTTGATCAGCACTCCATCGGAGAGATCCAGCCGGTGATTTTGTCCGCCCCCGCAACGCACCGCATATTTATCCAGCATGCGCAGGCCGGGCGCGGTTTTGCGGGTATCGAGGATTCTCGCCTTGGTGCCGGAAACAGCATCGACGAACTGGCGAGTCAGGGTGGCAATACCGCTCAGCCGCTGCAGGAAATTGAGAATCACGCGTTCGCAGGAGAGAATGACCCGCGCATTGTGCCGGATCACGGCCGCAGGCTGTCCGCTGTGCATGCGCACGCCATCGAAGGCTTCGGGATGGCTGGTCACTTCATAGTGCGAGATCACCGCCCCGTCAAGAGCCGCATAAACATCCAGGATGCGGGGAACACAGCCGAGACCCGCCAGAATGCATTCCTGTTTGACTAGAATGGTCGCCGCAGCCCGCTGATTGGGATCAATACAGGCGTAACTGGTCGCATCGCGCGTAGCCCGGTCTTCGAGCAGCGCGTTTTCAATGATGGCGGCGATACGCCGACTATTCCAGTCCATAACGATTGTGCCGGGACGGTGCGACTGGCCCGTCCAACTCAGTTGCCGGGCGAGAACCCGGCTCCCGATCATTTCAACATTCCAGCTCTTTTAGCTTACTCTTGGTCGTGGCCTGTAGTATCTGCAACTCCTGTGCCCGTTTGCGAATGCCTTCGACGACCTGCGCCGGAGCCTTGGCGAGGAACTGTTCGTTCGCGAGCTGGCGTTGACCGTTCGAGATCTCTTTCTCGATTTTCTCCAACTCTTTTCTCAGCCTCTCGCACTCGGCAACACTGTCGATCTTTTTCTCGTAGACCACGTGCACATCGAAACGCGTTGTGCTGCGCGAGGGAGCCTGTCTGGCCTTCAACTGTTCGACAAACGTGATACTTTCCACATGTGCCAGCCGCCGGATGGCCTCCTCATTTTGCAAAATGCAGGCAGCAGTTTCCGGGTCGTGGGCGAACAGTTCCACCGGAACCCGGGCTTTCATTTCTACCTTGAGTTCAGCCCGCAGGTTGCGGATGCTGACAATCAAATCCTGCAGGATTGCCATCTGCGTTTCGGCAGCAGGATTCACCTGGCTCTGATCCGGCTGCGGGAACCCGGCCAAGGCGATCGACTTCAGTGGCGGCGCGCCCTCATACATCGCCTGCCAGATTTCTTCGGTGATGAACGGCATCACCGGGTGGAGCAGCCGCAGCGCGGCTTCAAAAAGATTTACCAGGTTCGCGCAGGCCTGGTGCGCTTCAACCCCTAGGTTCGAGGCCAGCCGGGGCTTGATCAGCTCGAGGTACCAATCGCAAAAATCGCCCCAGAAAAAATCGTAAATGCGGTTCGCGGCTTCGTGGAAACGGTAGGTCGCGAGCGCGTCATTCACGCCCTCTGTGACCCGGCTGAAGCGAGAGAGGATCCATTGATCTTCGAGAGTTCCCGCTTCAAACCCCGCAATTCCGGTTGCGGACTGGGTCCGGGAGCCGGTACCCGGGCCAGGCCGCAGACCTGGCGCCACCCTGTCCAGGTTCATGAACATGAGCCGCGCCGCATTCCAAATCTTATTGGCGAAGTTGCGATAGCCTTCGGTCCGGCTTTCATTGAACGCGATGTCGGTTCCCGGGGCAGCCATGGCTGCCAGCGTGAACCGCGTTGCATCGGTGCCAAACCGCTCAATAATCTCTAGAGGATCCACCACGTTGCCCTTGGTCTTCGACATCTTCTGCCGCTCCGCATCGCGCACCAGAGCGTGAATGTAGACCTGTCGAAACGGCACGCTGTCGTCTTTCTGAGAGCCCCACCCGCTGGCCTGCTTCAGCATAGGGTCCTGCTTGTGGCCTGGCATAAAGTGGCAGCCAAACATGATCATTCGCGCCACCCAGAAAAACAGAATCTCGTAAGCGGTAATCAGCAACGTCGTCGGATAGAAAACTTCGAGATCGCGCGTCTTCTGCGGCCAGCCCAGAGTGGTGAAGGGCAGCAGGCCGGAAGAGAACCAGGTATCGAGAACATCGGTGTCTTGGCTCAGTTCCGATTTTCCGCACTTCGCGCACTTTGCTGGGGTCTCCCGCGCCACCATGATTTCCCCACACGAACAATGCCAGGCCGGAATGCGATGCCCCCACCACAACTGCCGCGAAATGCACCAGTCGTGGATGTTGTGCATCCAATTCAGATAGATCTGCCTGTAGTTGTCCGGAACAATCGTGATCTCGCCGTTTTCCACCGCCGCCGTGGCTTTCTCCGCCAGTGGCTTGATCTTGATGAACCACTGGGTTGAAAGCCTTGGTTCAACCGCGGTCCCGCAACGGTCGCATTTGCCGAGAGCGATCGTGTAGTCCTTTTCGCCAACCAGAAATCCCTGCGTGCCGAGGTCCTCGAGTACGCGCTTGCGAGCCGCATAGCGATCGAGGCCAGCGTACGGGCCGGCCTTCTCATTCGTGCGGGCTTGCTCATCCAGCAGATCAATTTGCGGCAAGTTATGCCGCAGTCCAGCCTCGAAGTCGTTCGGGTCGTGCGCCGGGGTCACCTTCACCGCACCGGTTCCAAACTCCGGCTGCGCCAGCTCGTCGGTAATGATCGGGATCTCGCGATTCATCAGCGGCAGCAGAACTTTCCTGCCGTGCAGATGCTGGTAGCGCTCGTCCTTTTCATTCACAGCGACAGCGGTATCGCCCAGCATGGTCTCCGGCCGCGTCGTCGCCACGGTGATGAAATCCTTGGTTCCCACCACCGGATATCGAATCTCGTACAATTTTCCCGCGACCTCCTCGTGCTTCACCTCTAGATCGGAAATCGCCGTTCCGCAACGCGGGCACCAGTTGACGATGTACTTCCCGCGATAAATCAGGCCTTCTTCGTGCAACCGGACGAAAACCTCGCGCACTGCGCGAGAGAGATTCTCGTCCATCGTAAAGTACTCGCGATCCCAATCGACCGAGGTCCCGAGCCGTTTCATCTGATCGAGAATCGCGCCGCCATAGTGCCGTTTCCATTCCCACACGCGCTCAACAAAAGCCTCGCGCCCCAGGTCACGTCGCTTCTTGCCTTCGCTGGCCAGTTGGCGTTCGACCATCATTTGCGTGGCGATTCCAGCGTGGTCAGTCCCCGGGAGCCACAGCGTCAAGAACCCCCGCATGCGATGCCAGCGCACCACGATGTCCATCTGTGTCTGGCCGAACATGTGACCCATATGCAGCCGTCCGGTGACGTTCGGCGGCGGAAGCAGCAGCGTGAAAACCGGGCGCGTCTCGCCCGCCGCCGGTGTGGGCGCGGAAAAGAGTTTCTCCTCGATCCAGTACTTGGCCCAGCGCGCTTCAATCGCGCCCGGTTCGTAGGATTTAGGCAGGTCGTGAGGCATGAGTGGACAGCTCCAGAGCCTTTCGCGGTTCGTCCTTAGCCTCAGCCACGGTGCTTGCGCCGGAGCGGCTGCCCTGTCGCTGATGCGGGGCTGGCCTGGCTAAAAGCTAAGTGCTAGAAGCTGAGTCTTGATATTACAGGCCCTTGAAAACAAGGGTCAAACCAGTGGAGGGGTAGTGTATAGCGACGGCAAAAGTGCTACACCCCCCCGCTCATTGATCTGGTTCTAGGCGAAGAAATGGCGCAAGCTCGTGCTAACGCCTGATTTCGTCAACTATCCCTTACAATCTCCAGGCTACAAAAAATCGGTCAGGTCAATACAGGAGGAAGGAACCATGGCCACCAATAAAGTCTGGCTCATCACCGGCGCCGGCCGCGGCTTGGGCGTGGATATCGTCAAGGCGGCTTTGGCTGGCGGCCATAAAGTCGTCGCTACCGGCCGCAATACTGACAAAGTGGCCAAGGCCCTTGGAAAATCCGCCGAACTGCTGGTCGTGAAATTGGACATCACCAAACCTGCCGACGCGGAGTCCGCGGTTAAGGCGGCCGTTGACCAGTTTGGCTGCATAGATGTGCTGGTCAACAATGCCGCAAACTTTTATGCAGGATTTTTTGAAGAATTGTCGCCGGAGCAGATCGAGCGGCAGTTGTCGACCAGTCTAGTCGGCCCGATGAACGTAACCCGCGCCGTTCTGCCGGTTATGCGCAAGCAAGGTTCAGGGCTCATAATCACGATCTCGTCGACCGCAGGACTCATCGGTTTTGAGTTCGGCACCGCCTACGCCGCGTCGAAGTTCGGCCTTGAGGGCTGGATGCAGTCGCTGCAGGCTGAGGTCGAACCGTTTGGCATCAATACGATCACTGTCAATCCGGGCTTCTTCCGCACGGAACTCCTCACGGAAGAATCTACAAATTTCGCAGAGCGGACCATTGAGGATTATAACGAGCGCAGAGCGAAGCAAATGGAATTCTGGAAAGGCTACAACGGCCAGCAGTCCGGCGATCCCGCCAAACTTGCCCAGGCATTGATTACGATCTCGGGTCAGGAAAAGCCGCCACGGCGCTTCATTGCAGGTGCAGATGCCGTTGGCACCGCAGACCAAGTGGCCGCAACCCTTCGGCAGCAGACTGACGCTTACCGTGAGCTGTCATCTTCCCTCGCATACGACGATGCGGCATGAGCAGGGCTGATGACGCCGTGGTTGGTGATAAATCCGATGTCACTCGTTGACAGGTTCTGAGTGACATCGCCTGATTTGAACAGTTGACGAGAACCTTCGTCTTCCGGCGTTAAGCCAACGCGGCAGCGGAATGCCTGCTGTGTTGTACAACCCACACGATCAGTCCAACGATGCTGACCAGTAGGAGTGAGTGGAGCTTTTCGAGCCGCAAGCTTTCAATAGGATCGATGTGCGTGGCGCGGCCAGCCCGGCACGGCTGGAGCACATGGTTGAGTTTCGTGAGGCTCCGGTAGACAATGAACGCGTGAGTCCGCACAAGCACCGGATCGCCGATTACCTGCGGCCCAAAACGCTTGCGATGTTGTTGCTCGGGTTTTCTTCCGGCCTCCCCTTTCTCCTGGTCGGCAATACGTTCGGCTACTGGCTGCGCGATGAACACAACTCCCTGACGGCGATCGGGTTTCTTTCCTGGGTAGGCATTGCCTATTCGCTGAAATTTCTGTGGGCGCCCGTAATGGATCGCGTCGATTTGCCGTTATTTAAGCGGCTTGGACATCGGCGCGGATGGATGATGTTCTCGCAAATCCTCGTCGGGCTGGCGCTGTCCGCGATGGGCGGAACTGGCACGAAAGCCGGGCTCGGCCGGCTCGGCGCTCTGGCGCTGGTCGTCGCGTTTGCCTCATCGACACAGGACATTGTGGTCGACGCCTGGCGAATTGAATCAGCAGACGATGGAGAAGAACAAGGCCTCCTCGCGTCCGCCTATCAGTTCAGCTACCGTCTTGCGCTCCTGGCTACGGATTCCCTTATCCTTATCGTGGCAGCGGCCGTAGGCTGGCGCATCTCTTACGATATTTACGGCGCATGTATGGTGGTTGGAATGATCGCGACTTGGTATGCAAAGGAACCGGAGCGCGCGGATGCGGTGATGGATAGAAAAGAACGCGAAGCGCCGATTTGGACGTGGCGCGGTTTCTTTGACGCTGTGGTGGGACCGTTCATCGCTTTTTTCCGCGCACATGGCTGGCTCGCGCTTGTGATGTTGGCGGCAATCAGTCTGTACCGGTTGCCGGACTTCATCATGGGTCCGATGGCGAATCCCTACTACCACGACATCGGTCTTTCGAAAGAAACAGTCGGAGCGGTGCGCGGCTCAATCGGACTCATCGCTACGTTTGCAGGCATCGCAGCGGGCGGATTCTGCTCGCTGAAGCTTGGCTACATGCGCGCGCTCATCATCGGGGGCATTTTGCAGGCTGCTGCGATCGCCATGTATGCGACCCTCGCGTTCGCGGGCACGACCATTCCTCTCTTCGCTCTGGTCATGGCAGGTGATAACTTCGGCATCAGCTTTGCAGGCGTTGCGCTCGTAGCATACATGTCGAGTCTCAC
This sequence comes from uncultured Acidobacteriaceae bacterium, assembly GCA_963770245.1. Lineage (GTDB taxonomy): Bacteria > Acidobacteriota > Terriglobia > Terriglobales > Acidobacteriaceae > PALSA-270. The sequence goes on from CAVYOX010000008.1 coordinate 378,477, forward strand.
CAACATTGGATACACCGCAACGCAGTATGCGCTCTTGAGTTCCACCTATGCCTGGCTGGGAAAGATTCTGAAGGGGTTTTCGGGCGCTGAGGTCGAAAGTCTGAGCGCCACCCACGGCCTCATTCATGCCTACGGCATCTTCTTTATCGCTTGCGGACTGACCGGCGTGCCGGCCGTCCTTCTTTTTGCGGTATTGGGTTACTGGCACAGCCGGAAGCTACCGGTCGCAGCCGCTGCCTCGCAAAGCCTTCACTCGTAACCCAACGGTGGAGATACTTGCTGTGCCATTCTGGCAAACTGCGCACCCTATGCTCGCATTCGAGATTACAAACTCGCAGTCGTATGGATCGTTCCACTTGTCGGGTGACCCGAGCCAGATTTTGTCGTTTGCCAAACTATCCCGGCGAAAGTCGACATCCGATTGATATCTGTAGATGTGCTCTGGCATGTTTTCTGCCTTCATGGCCAACGCTTTCTCCAGCAGTGATTGCCCGCTAGTTGATCCTTCCAGACACTTGACAAACTCCTCTTTCCAATTCGACATCACTGCCTCCCTAACTTTTACTCCACTTCCGAGCGGGGGAGGACGACAAGTCAGACCAGGGCAGCCAAGTCCTGATTCGCCAGAAATGCCTTGCACACAACGGTGGCTCTTAGCGAGCGTTGTCGGGCTTCTTGAAGATTTATTCGGAAAGTATATCCGTGCTTCTTCAACAACCCTAATAATTCAGCGCCGTTCAGAAGTGTGACAGGCTCATTGTTGGCGAACGCATAAGCGTCCGCACCATAGGTACTCGTCGTCACGAGTATTCCTCTCGAGGCGCCCTCTTTGTGAACGACAGCGCACAAATCTCTGACGGCGCTCACGTCGACTGTATTCGTGTATCGTTTGGCCTGGATTACGTATTTGCCGCCGCGAATCGGGTCTGGATACCTGCGCGTAATGGTCAAGCGCATCCTTCGGAAGTATGGCTATCCCCCGACAAGCAGGAAAAGGCGACGGCGACTGTGCTCGAACAGGCGGAGGTTCTTTCAATGAATTGGGTTGCAACATGAAAGATGCCGTTCACCTCGGGCCGTTTTTACCTAGCATGGTTGATCGTAAGATTGACATGGAGGAGAGCAGAAATATGAGCTTCGCTGAATCGTTGCTCGCCTCACTAGCTGCGGGTGCACTCTCGGCGCTTCTCTACGCCCTCACAAAACGCTATTTGATTCCCACGATCCGTTCTCACATCAGTGATGAGCTTGACCTGAGTGGCCAGTGGTAGCAAACTGGTGACTCCAGCGGGAAATCCACACGAGAGCACTCTCGATTTGAAACAGCGATGGCGTGCGCTAGAGGGCCGGATGACTGTGTTGCAGTAGGTCGCACTCCTGGGGTTATGCCCGACGAGGTCCATTGCGTGTTTGTGGATGCCCACGAGCGTGGTCGCCTGATCGCAGGGCAATCCTGCATCTCTGGAGACTCAAGCCCCGAATCTCTCCGCGGCGCGAGCCTTGGCTTTTGCCGCCTCTTCCTCGCGGTTTCTTGGCGGGGCGGTGGTTGCGAGCGAACGGAGAAGGCGAGTCGAGATGCCCGCTACCTCTTCCACTGCGGCGAGGAACGAGGCTTCGTTTGATCTCGACGGCTTGTTGAAACCGCTGATTTTCCGTATGAACTGGAGCGAAGCCGCGCGAATCTCTTCGTCAGTAACGGGCGGATCGAAGTTGAAGAGGGTCTTGATATTTCTGCACATACACCGCAATGTTAAACGCTCCTCCCCAACACATTCAACGTTTTCTCGACTTTCTAATCACTGTCGTCGCAACCATGAAATGTCGTATAAGCGCTGGCCTAAGCATTCGGTATGATCTTCTTCGAAGGTTCTCTTTATGCGGGATGATGATTGCATTGGCTAGTCACTCAGAATTCCGAGTATTTCAATTTTTCACAGAGCGGGCGGAGGCCAGGTTTCCGACATGGAACGATATGGCGGGCTTTGGGAGGCAGGGGTCGCTGGGTCGAAATCTACTTCTTATCTTGACCCATCTTCCGGGCGATCTCTTCGACCAGCTTGGGCCTGAGTTCGGCCAGCATGCTGTCGACGATGCTGGCAATCGACGCCGGGTCTGCCGGCTCGCTAGACGTCGCATGGGATGCCGGCTGCGCCGGTGCCGGCCGTTGAATGTCCTTGAATCCTGAGGCGGGCTCCGCGGCCAAGGTGCTCTCCGCGGCCGGGGATGCTAGCGACGGGCTGCCAATGGAATCACGGATCTGTCTCCACTGCGCCCACGCGGCCGCCAGTTCGGCTTCACGCTCCGGCGCCCCGTTTGCAGGAACCTCTGCAGCAGCGGCGCCGCCACGGTCCACGGGCGCGGGAACCGACTGGGATATTGCTTCCACCGGGCGGATGGACCGGAACGAGGCAACCGCGGAGGCAGCCGCAGCGGCGGCGTACGCAGCCTCTGGTTCCGGCTCCGCCACAGTCTCGCTGGCTACCGCCATGGTCATGGGTTCCGCCGCCTCGGGCGCCGGCTCCGATTCGCCGGTCTTCCCCAGACCCTCCACGTCTTGAGTCTCGGTGTCTTGCGTCTCGGTGCCTTGCGTCTCCATGACCGGTTCGGCAACGACTTCGACGTCCGCTGACGGGGCCGACTGGCTTAGTTCCGGAGGCGTCTCTTGGCTGGCATATCGCTCCGGGCTGACCGCCGCCTCCACTGCTGGCTCGAGTTCGATGCTTCCGGACGCCACGTTATTCTCGGCTTCAGCCGTGACTGGAAGCGATGGTTCGGCGCTTACCACGACAACTTCTGGGGACGATTCTCCGACAGCTGCAACCGAATCGGGCTCGGTCTGCGAAATAACCGGCTCTGGATAGGCTGCAGGGGATGGATCGGCAGAGGCGCTGAAGCTCGAATCCGCCGCCGGAACATGCCCCACACTCTCCGGCTCTACATTCAATTCGGCGAGAGCCGCGAAGACCTTCTGCATCTCGCGCTCGAGGATAAAAGCAGCGTCATCCTCGGCCAGCGGGACTTCCTCCGCAATCCATCTCAAACCGCCGGTTCCCGCAGTCGCCGCAACCGCACCTACCGGCACTTCTTGCGGCTCCTCGACCCGGTCCTGCACAACTGGTTGCGCGTCGCCGACACCGTCCGCGAACTCCCGATCGCCGTTGCTCGGTGCCAAAGACTCGAGCGCAGCCACGACTTCGGTATCCGCGACGCTTTGAACCGGTGCCTGCTCTTCGGCAGTCTGCACCTGCGTTTCAGCGCTCGTTCGATCCGCGAGACTTTCGTTTTCGCTTTCTTGATCGGCGTTGCCCAGGATCGCGGCTTCGAACGCGACTGCCGGCTGAGACGCAACCTCGACCACGGGTTCAGGGATCGCTTCCGCTGTCGCGGCCACACTGCGGGCAGAATCTTCCCCGCCAGTGGCGCCCGAGGCCAGCTCCGATTCAGCCAAAGAAGCCTTTTCTCTCAGGGCAGCGGCGGCCGCGCTAATCGCTGCCATTTCTTCCGCCGTGATGTCTTGCACGGTCCGGGCAGGAGTTGCAGCGGGCGCCGGCGCCTCGGCTGAACCTTGATCCTCCACCCGCTGGAAATCGCGGAACCCGGTCTTCGCGGGTGCCGGCGTCTCCGGTTCCGATCGTTTGGATAAGCCAGGAATAGCCAGGCGGCTTTTCCATCCCGAGGTTTTGTCGCCAAAATCCGCACCTCGGGTGGAGGCGTTCAGCTGTCCGGCCGTAGAACTCTTCCCGGGAACCCCGGTCTGGCGGGGCTCAGGGCGAGGCTCAGCGCGGGGTACGATCTTGTCCTCAAGCTTGGCGAGTGCGGTGAGCAGCTCGCTTGCTTCAAAGGGTTTCACCAGGTGCGCATCGGCATGCACCTTACGCGCTTCGTCGGCCCGGAACGGCTCGAGCTTGCCCACGGTGAGTAGCACGGGGATGCGCGCCGTCTCCGGGTCGTCTTTCACCCGCTGGCACACTTCGAGTCCCCCGTAACCGGGCATGTAGATGTCGAGGATAATAAGGTCTGGCTTGAGCTCGGCGATTTTCTTCAGTGCCGCCGAGCCATTGTTGACCGTGATCACCTCGTAGCCGGCTTCGCTAAGGATCCGTCGCCCCATGTTCTGAGCGGTCACGCTGTCGTCGGCCAGCAATATCTTTTGCGCCAAGGAATTTCCTCTGGTGAAAAAGGGGAGATAGCGCGAAGTTAACGTGTCGGGAGGGGTAAGTCAATGAAGATAAGCCAGTAAAGAGGTTACCAGCGGACAGCAACCAGTTGGACAAACCTGGCCGAGCGGCCTAGGGGCGAAAAGGGCGCGCTTGCCCTTCCGCTCCGCCAAGGGCCTCTGAAGGCCTGATTTAGAACGGAACGACCTTCTTTAAACCCTTCTTTTTCTTGTGCTTGCTAGAAGAGATCGCCGCGTCATCCGCCAGTTGCTGGTCCGGGGGCGAGGCCTCGGGCGGTTTCGCACCATTGGCGTCGGCTGGGGGGCTCGTACTGCCCGGTGTTCCACCGGTCGATATCTCGTTCACTTGCTGGGGAGGAGGCAGGGCTTGGCTGCTGTCGTCGGGAACATTGGGTTTCAGCTCGTTCGCGTCTGCTGGGACATTCGGAGCCAGCTCGTTGCCGGCTGGCGGGGCCGCGGCGGGCGCATCGGTTTCCGGTGCCACGGCGGGCGGAGCGGGCGGGTTAGGGGAGTCCGAACGTGGAGCATCTTGGCCAGCGGGCGGCGCGCCCGTCCCAATCATCTCCACAGCGGCCCCATTCTTCTCCGTGGTCGCGGGGGCGGAGGCGACCATGCTGCGGTTTACGTCTTCGACCACAGACTTGGCGCTGACCGGCTCGGGATCGACCAGAGGAGGATCGCCCACTCTTGAGGCCTGGGCCACGTCCGGATGTTTGCTGAAACCACGAATCACTTTCGTCTTCAGGCTGCTTTCGCGACGGCTATCCTCTTCCGCCTTATTCTGCGCCAACGCCGCCTTGGTGGGCCGCGGGACCGGCTGGTGCATCGCGATCAGTCTGGCCTTGGCATCGTCAGAGCGGTCCATGACCGGATAGCGAGTCAAGATGCGCGAATAGGTTTCTGCCGCTTTCTTGCTGAAGTCGTCGGCCAGGCGAGCCTTGATGCCTTCTCCGATGCAGTTGACCGGCCTCGGAGGATTCGCGGTCACGCAGTCGGGATGCGTCTTCGTCATTTTGATTTCTGCTTCATACGACTCTCCGAGCATGTACAGAACTTCATCCGCCTTGCTGTAGAGCGGATATTTCTCTACCACGCTCTGCAGGCGAGCGATCGCAGCCGGATAGGTCTCCTTGAGGTAATAAAAACGTCCGACCATGTGTTCGCGTTCCGCCAGCACTTCCTGCACTTCCATCAGGCGTTGCTTGGCGGCTGGCACCAGCTTGCTGTCCGGGAACTGCATGATCAGGTTGCGGTATTCCTCCTGCGCGCGCAGCGCGTGCGTGTAATCCCGGTCCGGTTTCTCCATCTCCTGGTAGTGGATGTTGGCAATCTTCAGCTGGGCCTCGGCGGCCTCGGGCATGTTCGGGAAAAAGGTCTTAAAGTCGTTGTACTCAATTTCCGCCTGGGCCATGGCGGTTGAACCGCCTTCGGCGTACCAGGAATCCGCCACTCCCAGCTTCGCCCGGGCAATGTATTCGGAATCCGGATAGGTGTTGATCAGGGTCTGCAGGGTCAGCCGCGCCACGTCGAACTTGTTGTGTTTCATGGCGTCCATGGCCCGGTCAAACAGCACTTTGTCCGGCTGCTTCGATCCCACGCTGGCCAGGGGATTGACGACTTTCTTATTGGTGCACGCGGCCATGCAGACCAGCATTGCCAAAAGAACCACCACCGGGGGACGACGTAACATAAGAAACCTCGAATGAGTCGAGAGCTTAGGTCGAGGAGCGACTGGCTACACTCTCTGTAAAGCCGCCTCAGTTGCCGCTTTCAGCAGCAGCTGGGCGTTTGTTTTTGGATCGCCGTGGCCGAACACGGCGTTGCCCGCCACCAGGATTTCCGCCCCGGCCCTCACCACTTCCGCCACGGTGTCGTGGGCGATGCCGCCGTCCACTTCAATGCGAAAGCTGAGCCCACGCTCGGCGCGCAATTCCGCCAGCCGCCGGATCTTGTTCAACGCGTTCGGAATAAACTCCTGCGCCCCAAATCCCGGGTTCACCGACATCACCAGCACGTAGTCGACGATCTCGAGCACCTCGTTGAGGGTCTCGACCGGGGTCGCCGGATTGATCACCACACCCGCCAGGCAATGGTGGCTCTTGATGAGATGCAAGGTTCGATCCAGGTGCCGGTCCGCTTCCTGATGAACCGACATCCAGTCCGCCCCGGCTTCCGCAAAGGCGGAAATGTACTGGTCCGGATCCTCGATCATCAAATGGCAGTCGAGCGGCAGCTTGGTCGCCCGGCGCAGCGATTTCACGACCGGCGGTCCCACCGTCAGATTGGGGACGAAGTGCCCGTCCATGATATCGACATGGATGACCGTGGCCCCACCCTCGCTCGCGGCCCGTACCTGGTCCGCCAAACGAGAGAAATCCGCCGCCAAAATCGAGGGTGCTAGCTCTATCAACCTGGGCTCCACGCAAGCGGAATTAGGCAGATTCTACCACGTGGGCATTCCCTTAAGCTGTAGGATTCGCAAGCATTTGGGCTAGCTCGAATCGGCCTCAAGATAGAGCGCGTATCACCGTCCCCCCATAGGAGCCGGCTCGGTCGAGTCCCCCTATTGGGTGCCGGGGGTAAGCGACGGTGTTAGACAAAGCCTACTGCACTTTGACCTGCACTTTGGGCTTTCCGCCAGCCGTCACGTTCACCGTTTCGCCGTCCTTGAGGTAGGGTTTGAGCACCGTGGGACTCCTCCATTCGAGGTCCCAGCCGTTGGCGATGGCGATTACCGTATAGCGACCGGGCAAAACTGAGGGCAGCGTGAAGGTCCCATCGCTGTCGCTCTGGTCGCGACGAATGAGCGAAGCGTCCTTCACTGCATCCAGGGGAACGAGAACAACCATCGCACCCCCTTCCGGCTTACCAGCGCGCACCGCAGTCCCCTCCACTCGTCCCAGCTTCTCGGAAGCCCGCACCACCAGGTGGACTGGCGCCCCCCCGCTGATCTCAACCGCTTGGCCAACCACCTTGGCCCCGGAAGCGGAAACCTCGCGCAGGATGGCGCCGGGGACATTGAGCAAGACCGTGTAAGTGCCTGGCTTTACACCCGAGTCTGCGATCTGAAACTCGCCTTTCGGTCCGAGTCGCGCCCCCACCGAAACGCCCGAGAGGCGATTGAGCAACGCGATCGAAGTTCCCTCGGGCGCCACCTCCCCGTCCACCTGAACCTCGCCGCTGATCGGGGGGGCGACCAAGCCCTCTGCGGCGCTAATTTCCGTATCATTCGCCAGGTCAATCGGTTGCGACCAGCTGACGGAATTTTTGCCAAACGACTCGAAATTCAATTCAACCTGCCCCGGGGGCGCGCCGGTGATCTCGATCTCATTGCCCGTCCGCGAACTTTCACCGGCCACCTGGATGGTGCTGCCATCAAATAAATGCTCCACCAGAGTCGCGCTATACCCCTGAGCCGGATCGCCATTGACCCCCTTGATGCGCAAGTGCAGCGCGGGGACCGCCGTCAGGACCACGTCCGCCAGGGTTCGATCCCCCGCCGTCAGGATGATCGGAGACGCCTGACTCACATCCGTGGTGCCCACCCAGAAGGTCACCGGGTAGGCGACATCGAGCGGCGAGGCGATTGGCACCGGCGGTTTCTGCGGTTCGCGATCCGCATCTTCGGCAGCAGAATCGGGGGCAGCAGAATTGGGAGAGGGCTGCTGTCCTTGTCCTGAGGTCGAAAGCCTCCCGCTCCGCCGGGCGCTCTGCAGGCCCTGCGCATACCACGGGTGGGTAATAACGGCCACAAAATATGTGCCCGGCAGCAAGTGGCCGAAGCGATAGCGGCCGAGGTCGTTGCTCAAGACCTGGGTTTGCATGCGGGTGATCGGCTGACCGTTTTCGAGCTGGGCATGGAACAGCATCACCTGTGCGCCCCGCACGGCTTCATTCTGCTCATCTGTAATCGTGCCCGCAATCGAAGCGTCCGGACGCAGACGAAAGACCAAGCCCTCGGATTGCAAGTTGGGGCCAACCACAACGGCGGTGAAATAGCCCTCGTGCTCATCCAACCCCTGCCGCGCGAATCCGCGCGCCTGCCCGACCAGCAAGTATTTTCCCGCAGCCAGGCCGTCGAATTGAAAAGACCCGTCATCGCCCGTGAGCACGCGCGCGGACGGTTCAGTCCCCTGGGCCGATTCCGTCGCTTGGGCCGATTCCGTCCCCTGGGCCGGCCCGATCATGACGGCGGCGCGCGCTAGCGGCTGTCCGCTGAGCGCGTTGAGCACCTTTCCGCTGATGCGGAAACTCGGCCGCACGGTTGCGGCCGGGGTCGAGGGTTGCGCCCAGGTGGCCATGGCCACGATCACCGCCAAGATGACTCCGCAAGTTATTTTCACTTTCTCTTCACCGCCATGCCTTGGTCCGAATCACGGTCCGACGTGAATCAACTCCAGATTGACGCTCGCTTTGCCATTCGATAGCAGGGTAACGTGGCTGGCCTGGACCAGATAGGCCTTGAGACTCTCGGGATTGGTGTACTCCACTCCGTCAACGCGATCGAGCGCCAGAACGTCGTATTCACCCGGCGCCAGTTGGCTGAATTGAAACTCATTCCCCTGATGGGTAAACTCCACCTTCGGTTGTCCGTGTCGGGGTAGCAGTAAAACCGCTCCCGACTCGTCGTGGCCCTCGGATGAAACCGTTCCGGTCAGGGTAGCGGAGTCGTTGCGCAGGACAATTTCTATCGGTTGCAGCGGAGCGCCGGGCAGCACCGTCAGATCGTCGCTCAACAGGTCCGTCGCTCCGCTCACGGCCGACGCCACGTACCAGCCGCCATAGGAGGGAGTAACTTCGGCGAAATACTTCCCCGGCTCGAGGTCCCGGACCACGAGTCCGTGGCCTTTCGAATTCGCCGATGCCGCGTAATAGTCCAGCGAGGCCAACCCGTTTGCGCTCGAACTCAGGCGAACGTTGACCGCTTGCGCGTCTCCCGCCATGGCTTCCCCTTCGGCAGGTGGGTTCACATACTCAATCCGGGCCGACACGGGCATGGAATTTCCTGGTCCCAGGGCGAGTCGAATGCCCGGGAGGTCAGTGGCAACCGTCAAAGGCAGTTCCGCGTTCAGGGTTGAACCGTCGGCATTCTGGGTGTGCGCCTCGAGCGTGTAAGAGCCGGCGGGCACCAGGAATTGGAACTTCCCGGTTGAGCGGTCGATTTTCGTGGGAGTAAAACCTTCGCCCGAGCGGCTCCCCAGCTGCACGTTTGTCGGCGGAGTTAAGGGCATTCCCACAATGGTGCCGGAGACTTCAAAGAGGGGCTCGGCCTTCAGAGAAAGATCGGCTTCGGCTTGCTGGCCGGGAGCAATTTCAAGCGGCGTCGCGGCTTCGATCGAAGCGGCATCGGGATAGAACACTTCGGAAAATCCCTCTTCCCTCTTGGTTCCGCCTCCCACAGGCGTGTCGTGGTTCCACTGGGGACCGGCAGTCACGTAGTAAGCGCCGGGAGCGAGCTCGGCAAACCGGAAGTCTCCGTCTTCGTCCGTGCTCGTCGCCGCGCTTTTGGTCCAGCGTTTGCGGCCGCTCGCGACTTGCATGCTGAAAATGCTGACCGGCATGCCATCCACCGGTTCGCCGTCCGCCTCCACCCGGCCGGTGATGACGCCCTCGGGGTACAGCTTCAGCACAACCGGACTCATCTGCGGCCCGATCTCAATCATGACCATGGTCACCGCCATCGGACTGCGCAGTTGCCCTTGATGCAGATCCTGCTCGCTGAAAAACCCGGGCTTGCGAACATTGATCGAAGCCTGCCCTTCCGGCAGATCATCGAATTCGAAGCGACCCTCCCCGTCGGTCAGCATCGCTTGGGTGGAGTCGAGGGAGCATTCGACCAAAACCCGCCGGATCGGTTCGCCGGTGGCGGAATTGACCACGGTGCCAGTCAGGGTGTACCGGTCGGTCTCAGCACCATTCGCAGTCGCCTGCGGACCCGAACCGACTTGCGCTTGAAGCGGCGCCAGTCCGAACCATGCACAGACGAGCAGCCAGGCGAGCGCTGCCGCTGCAGTGGCGGGCGAAAACCGTGGTCGGTGGGGAAGTCGGGGCATGGGAGCGACACTACAGACCTGGAAGGAACCTACTCGCTATTAGACAGCCAGCCGGGGAATTTTGTTGCATGGCCAGGACCGCCACTCGGCCTCGACTCATTCTCAGCTTTCTCGCCACTCTGCCTCCGTAGACCGGTCGCAGTCTTCCGTCTCCAAGCGTTCTGGCATCTTCGATTGCGGTCTCGATGGGCTCACAGTCCGGGTCTTGGGGGACTGCCCGCCCAGCCTACTTCGAGCCGGGCAAATGGCTGTGAAGCCATTTTTCCACGCGGGGCGGACGCGACGCAACCGGCTGATTCCCGTACCACCAGACCACACCGGCCACGGCCAGAAGCGTAAGCAATACGGCATCGAGGAACCAGCGGCGGTGATGGGCCGTGGCGGTCTGCCCCCCGGCTGCGGCCGACGCCGCCGGAACCGCAGACGGTGCGCCAGCCCCGGCCGCAATCACTGCATTACGCCGGCCCCGCAGGCTTCCGAATACCAGCAACAGGTTGGTGGCCAGGATGATGGCAAAAGCCAGACCGGGCAGAAACGAGAGTTCGCTGCCTCGGGCCTCGGTCGCTTCGATCGCAAGAACCACCGTGATCAGACCGCGGGGAAGCATCCACAAAATGGCATCGCGACCCTCGGCTCCGATGCCGCGCCAGGACCACCGACTGGCGATTACCGCCAGCCAGCGCGCCAGGAAAAGCGCGCCCAGAATAGCTGCCATGAACAGGGGATGTTCGCGAAAGGTCGCCAACTGCGCCACCGCACCGATCAGCACAAAAAAGAAAGTGCGCACCAGGAAAGCCAGCTCGGAGTGAAAGGTGAGCAGCGCCTGCTGCGACTGGGCGACGGTGGTAATCAGATGCCGGAAGCCCAGCCCGGGATCAATGCCGGGAAAGTTGGAAAGCGTCAGCCCGAAGCCGAGCACCGCGATCAAACCATTGGCGCCCAAAGCTTCCATCCCGGCATAGAGCACCAGCACGATCGAGAAGGTAAGAACCTGCCAAAAGCGCTGCTCCGAAAGAACGTGCAACAAACGCGACCACAATACGCCGACCGCCACCGCAAACAACAAGGCCACTCCGACCTGTAGCAGAAACCCATGCGCCAGGCTCAGGGCGAGCGGACCACTCTGTCCCTTGGTTCCGAGAATCAGCCCCACGGTCAGCACCGCCATTACGTCACCCCAGGAGGCTTCGAGCATCAGGGTCACTTTGACCGGTTCTTCCATTTGCATCTGTTGGAGCACAGGCAGGACGACCGTGCTGCTGGTGCACCCGAGCACCGCCCCCACCAGTAACCCGGATGTCAGCGGCAATCCGAGTGCCTTGCTCACCAGCAGCGCAACCAGGCCTCCGCTGAATACAAACGCCAGAAAAGCCAGGAGCAGGCTGCCGGGAAAATGGTGCAGAGTGTCGCGCAGATCGAGTTCCAGACCGCCCTCGAAAAGCACCAGAATAATGGCCAGAGTTCCGAGCAGATTCGTCGCCCTTGACAGCTTCTCGACGTTGACGAGTCCGAGAACCGGACCCAGCAACAGCCCGAGCCCCATCAACACCACGACATCGGGAATGCGGGTGAGCCGGAAAACACGATTGGCCAGGAAGGCAACGACGAGCAGCCCCCCGACCATCCCGAGAATCAGCCACGCCGGCATAGTTCGGTTCGAAACCGATGCAAACTGACCAAGCACCGGACGACCAAGATCCACCGATCAACCATCAAATCAACGATCAAACGAACCATGGTCGACCGGACCAACGATCGCGCAGAGCCGCTACCCTCAGTGTTATCCGGAGATGCGGAGCGACTATCTTATCGCGTGCTAATCTCTTGCCTTCCGGAAAAGCCTCGATGGCGCCAACTCATCAACTCGTGCCCGCGGGTTTCAGCTTGGCGGCGGTTCTGCTCTGGGGAACCAGCGATTTTGTGGGCGGGTACGCCGCTCGCCGCACCAGCGTTTTTTTGTTCACCGCCATGGTGCATGGCAGTGGTGCCATTTTCATGCTGCTGTTGGTGCTAGCGCGCCATTCTCAACCGCTCGCGCAGCGCAGCGCGGAATGGGCGTTGGCCGCAGGTTTTTTCGGCGGCATTTCGCTGGCGATTTTCTACCGCGCGCTGGCCGCCGGGAAAATGGGCATCACCGCCCCGGTGGCGGCTGTGCTCAGCGCCGCGATTCCCGCTGCAGTCGGCATGATCACCGCGGGCATGCCGGGCGCGTTAGCGGTGGTTGGATTCGGGCTGGCTGGCACCGGCCTGTGGCTGATCTCCCGCTCCGAGGGCGAGCTCCGGCCGGCGGGACTTGGGTTTGCGGTACTTGCGGGCATTGGGTTTGCGGGTTTCTATCTTTGCATGAAGCAGGCCGGCTCCGGCTCGGCGATCTGGATTGCGCTGCTTTCCCGGCTCTGTTCCCTTGCCGTGACCGGCGCGGTGACGCTGCTGACCCGGAATCTCCATCGCATTCCCCTGCCCATCGTGAGCTTGGGTGTATTCGCCGGCTGCCTCGACGTCACCGGTAGCGCCCTGTTTGTCCGCGCCGCCCAAACCGGACGCTTGGATTCGGTGGTCGTGCTGAGCTCGCTCTATCCCGCCGTCACCGTGTTGCTGGCGCACGTTCTGCTGAAGGAGCGCTTCAGCCGATGGAGGCTGGTGGGCATGGCCACGGCGTTATTGGCAGTTCCTTTGATTGCACTGCAATAGCAACCAAATGCAGTCTGTGTTGCCTACGCCCCCTCGAATCCGCTGGAGCGAAACCGTTGTCCCTTGGCCCTCTGCTAACATCGGTTGAGTGGCGCTCATCGAAATCCGCAACCTGACCAAAACCTTTCCCCTCGGCGAATCTATTTTCGGCGGAGGCGCGAAGGGCGAAGTACGCGCGGTGGATGACGTCTCCTTCGACATTGATCCCGGCGAGACTCTTGGTCTGGTCGGGGAATCGGGATCGGGCAAAAGCACGCTGGGGCGCCTGGTGCTGCGCCTAATCGAGCCAACCTCCGGCAGCATCAACTTTGAGGGGCGAGACCTGCTGGGGGCCAGTCCAAGCGAGATGCGCGGCTTGCGTCAGCACATGCAGATCATTTTCCAGGACCCGTTCGGCTCACTCGACCCCCGCATGCGGGTCGAAGATGTGATCGCCGAGCCTCTGGCGATTCACGAGCGCCTGAGCCGAGCCGGCCGCCGCGCGCGGGTCCGAGAACTGCTGTGCGCCGTGGGCCTCGATGAGTCCGCTTTGCGGCGCTTTCCGCACGAGTTCAGCGGTGGCCAGCGCCAGCGGGTTGGTATCGCCCGAGCGCTGGCGCTTCGCCCCAAGTTTATCGTTGCCGATGAACCGGTCTCCGCGCTTGACGTCAGCGTAGGCGCGCAGATTGTAAACCTGCTGGCCGAACTCCAGCGCGAGTTTGGCTTGACGTATCTTTTCATCTCCCATTCCATGCCCGTGGTGCGCTATCTGGCAACTCGCATTGCCGTGATGTACCGCGGGAGAATTGTCGAAATCGGCCCCAGCGAACGAATCACGCTCGCGCCCGCGCATCCCTACACTCGCAGCCTGCTAGAAGCCACCCCGGAGGTGGTCGCATAGGAATCGGATGGGCGCGGGGATCGGTATCATCCGGGGATGGAATCGAGTCGCCAGGCTTTGATCGAGCTGCTGCCCGCGGCTGGCCCACCCCATCACGGCTCTTGTTTCTGCACCCGTCTGCGGCTAGAATTCCCCTCCAGTCTCTCCGGAGGTCTCATGGCCGCGTTGCCTGTCACCCCTTTGCCCGTTCCTGAACCCGTTCCGTTATCCGAAGGTGCGCGCATTGTCGATACTTTCATTGCGCCCAGCAAAACCTTCACCGATCTGCGCCGCAGCGCGAGCTGGTGGGCGCCGTGGCTGCTGCTTTCGATCATCGGAATGGCCTTCATGTTCGTGGTCGGCCGGCAGATCGGCTTCGACCAAGTGGCCCACAACCAGATCAATGCATCGGCGAAAAGGAGCGCCAACTTCGAGCAGGCTTCGCCCGCCGTCCAGGCGCAACAAATCAGGATCAGCGCCGCCGTCACCCGCTATATCGGATATTTGATTCCCGCGCTCAACTTGTTCTTCTTTCTCCTCATCGCCACCGTCCTGTGGGCGACTTTCAAAGTAGCGGGTGCGGCCGACCTGCGTTTCGGGAGGGCCTATGCCATTGTGGTGTATGGCAGTCTGCCCGGCGCGATCGGAGTGCTGCTGGCCATCGGTTCGATGTTCGCCGGGGTGGACCGGGAAGGTTTCAACATCAACAATCCGGCAGCCACCAACCCGGCCTACTTCATGGACCCGACCGGCGGCAAGTTCCTCTACGGCATGGCCTCGGCGCTTGACGTGTTCGTGATCTGGAACATCGTGGTCATGGGCATCGGCTTCGCATCGAACAGCAAAATGAAGCGCTCGACCGCCATCGTCATCGTCGCGGTCTGGTATCTCCTCTACAAGCTAGCGGGTGCGGGCTTGGCCGCAGCGTTCTCGTAGTCAGCCGGCGGTTTTCGACCTTGGATAGTTTTGCGCTTTGACGGTACTTATTCCGGCGGTACAGATTCCAGCAGTACAGATTCCAGCCGTACAGATTCGAGGAGTCGCTATGAAACCGATCCTAGTTCTGGTCACCCTCTTGCTCTTTGCCACCGCCTTCGCCCAGACCAAGAACCCGGTCACCAGCGTGTTGCGGGACTCCCTGCCCGGACGCCAAAAAAACACGGTGGCAGCCTTCCAGGAAATGCCGGCCGACAAATTCAGCTTTAAACCAACTCCGGAGCAGATGTCTTTCGGTCATCTGGCGGCTCACATCGCCGAGAGCAACTACTTTTTCTGCGCCAATGTGGGCGATGTCCCCCGACCGAAAGTGGAGGAGCTCAGCGGAACCGAGGACAAGGACAAGCTGGTGGCCGCAATCCAGGCGTCGTTTGATTTCTGCGGCACAGCGCTCGCCCAAGCCGACGATTCGAAACTCGGCGATACCATCCAAGGCTTCGACGGCAAACCAAAGCCTCGCGCCTGGGCGTTTCTCGCGCTCGCGAGCAGCTGGGCCGATCACTACGGCATGGCTGCGATATACCTTCGGCTGAACGGTTTGCTTCCGCCCTCCGCGCAGCCGAAAAAGTAGCCGCGGCCGCGAGCACGAGGCCCAGGCCAGCGGATTCGGCCGATAAGAAGAGAAGAAAAGAAGAAAAAGTGAAGCCGGTCAGGCGGCGCGGCACGCTCCGGCGGCGATCGAACCATCGATCGGCTTAGTCGATCTGCACTAGACTGCCCGCTCCCGAGCCGATGGCAGCGGGATGCTGCGGGGCGCGCCAAGAATCGAGCGCGGAAACCTGGTGCACGCAGGAAACGGTGCAGTGCGGGGCGCAGGACTTTTCGGTCACATATTCCCGCCGGATATCAGCCAGCGTGTACTTCTCGAGCGGGGTGCCGGGATAGCCTCGTTGTTGCGAGCAATAGTGCACCAGCCCGTTTTCGCAAATGTAGAGATAGCGCGCTCCCGCGCGGCAGCGCCACTGGTTGGGACGGCCCTGCGCAATATTGTCCTGGAAGGCATTGACGCGAGTGAAGCTGCTCTTCTCCATCGCCTTCATTTCCTGGTAGACGCGCTTTTCTTCGTCGGTCAGCGGCTGCAATTGCCCGCCGCCGTCGTGGATGATTCCGATGGTCGAGCTGAAACCAAGAGCCAAGGCGCGCTTGCCGATCGTGAGCGCGTCCTGGGGATTACACACGCCACCGCCCACCACGGAATTGATGTTCACGTGGAAGTCCGCGTATTCGGCCAGAAGCTCGAGCTTCTTGTCGAGAACTTTGAGGCTCTTCTTTGAAACCTCGTCGGGGGTGACGTTATCAATCGAAATCTGAAGCCATTCGAGGCCGGCCCGGTTCAGCCGTTCGATGCGTTCGGCGACCAGCAGATAGCCATTGGTGATGAGCCCCGAGATCATCCCGTTCTTGCGAATGCGGCGGATGATTTCGTCGAGTTCCGGGTGCAGCAGCGGTTCGCCTCCGCTGATGGTCACCGCTGACGTGCCCAGTTCGCCGAGCTTATCCACCCGGCGGTACATTTCCTCGGTCGCGACCGGCTTCGAGAAATCGTCGTACTCGTTGCAGTACTCACAGGCGAGATTGCAGCGGCGGATGGGAATGATGTGCGCCAGGAAGGGATGATCGGGGGATACGATCGCCCGCACCACCTCGCGCGCCCCGCGCAGATCGCGATACCAGCCCTTCAAACGGCGACGCAACTGGGTGCGGCTGGAGGCCATGAATAGTTCCATTAGAGCACAGCCCTTCGCCGAGGGCCGCATTTTCACCATCGTTTGGTGACAATTGCGCGTCGAACGGCGAATGGCGGGAGTCTCATGGCGCGGACCCGCCCCCCGCCCGGTTCGGGGGCCGAAGGCGGCCCTAGGGACGCCTGTCGATCAGCGTTCCACCGACTTTCTCAGCGCCGCCCGCGCCAGCAAGCGGGTGGAATCGAGGGTCGGCAGCGGGGAGGACTCCGGCATCACGAGCAGTGGGATCTCGGTGCAGCCGAGCACAACGGCGTCGCAGCCTTCGTCGGCCAGGGTGCGAATGACCTCGGTGAAGTAGGCAGCAGACCGCGGCAGGAATCTCGCATTGACCAGCTCGTCGAAAATAATCCGGTTGATTTTCTCGCGTTGCGGTGGGCCCGGGATGCGGGATTCGAGCCCCGCCCTTCTCAGGATTTCCGCGTAGATCGGGCCTTCCATCAAGGAACTCGTTCCGAGCACCCCCAGCCTCTTGAAACGGCAGCGCCTAGCCTCCGCGGCCACCTCTTGCGCAATGTGCAGCCAGGGACGCGGCGAGCGATGGGCGACGAGATCGAATGCCTGATGAATGGTGTTGTCCGGGCAGATGAGGAAATCCGCCCCCGCCCGGGCCAGCTTCTCCGCCGAGGACATCATCAGCTCGGCCACGCCCGCCCAGTCCCCGAGCGCAATGAATTTCAAATACTCGGCCAGGGGATAGGTATGCAAGGAGACTTCCGGGTGGTTATGCGAACCGAGCACGTCCGCGCCTTCCAGGCAGATGGTGCGATAGCACAAGGCCGCGCCTTCCGCACTGCAAGCGACGATGCCGATGTGTTGGGGCATGGGCGATAGAACGGAATTTCAGGTTGAGGATTGCGATTTGCCGGGAATCCTCCGGTCATCCCACCGGCTTAAGGTTGAACTCCATCCCTTGATCCACGCATTTTCCCGATGGGCTCTCATCTGGCCGCCGCGGCGTCAAACAGATTCAGGAACTGGAGCTTTCTCTCCGCCGGAAGAAAAGACGCCTCAAAGGAATTGCGCGCCAGCTCGCGCAGGTGCTCGTCGGTGAACGCAAATGCCTGCTGCGCCAGCTGGTATTCCCGCGTCAGGGAGGTCCCGAACATCGCAGGATCATCCGTGTTCAGCGTAATCATCACGCCCTGGTCGAAGTAGTTGCGGACGGGATGTTCAGCGAGCGTGGTACAACACCCGGTGCGCAGATTGCTGGTAAGGCATATCTCGACGGGAATCTGCCGCGTCGCCAGTTCCTCGACCAGTTCCGGGTCCTGGGCCGCGGTGAGACCGTGACCGATCCGTTCCGCGCGCAGGTTCAACGCCCCCCAAATCGACTCCGCACCCGCATACTCGCCGGCATGGGCCGTGAGGCGCAGTCCGCTTTCGGCGGCATAGGCATAGACGTCGCGGAAAAGCTCCGGGGGAGCCTTTTGCTCGTCGCCGCCGATTCCGATTCCGACCACCTGATGGTCGCGGTAGGTGGCGGCCAGCTCGAACACCGACCGCGCAGCCTCGGCTCCAAATTGGCGAACCGCATCAAAAATCCACAGCAAGGAGACGCCAAACTCGCGCTGACCGCGGTCGCGGCCGCGCTCCAGTCCCTCAAACAGGGCGGCAAAGTCCTGCTGGCGGTACAGGCAGATGCCCACCGACACATAGACCTCGGCGTGCAGCACGTTCTCCGCCTTGAGTTTCTTCATCAGCTGGTAGGTGATGAGTTCATAGTCCTCGGCCGTCTGCAGGTCTTCGGTCACCGTCTTGAACGCCTGCAGGAAACCGGGGAAGTCGCGATAGCGGTAAAGCTGTTCCAGCTCCGCGAGCGTGCCCTCCTTGCCATGACGTTTCCGCAGTTCGAGCAGAGTGCCGGGATCGATAGAACCTTCGAGGTGGAGGTGAAGATCTGCCTTGGGGAGGGAAGCGACAAACGAACCGGGGCCTGATCCAGCCAGCGCCATGGATTGATTTTAGACGAAGGCGGCGAACCGGACAGTCAATTCTGGGGAGAACTCAAGCTTTCCCGGCAAACTCACTGTGGTGGCGGCTGTAGAAAATGTAGATGCAGAGCCCGAGGAACAACCACACGACGAAGCGGATCCAGGTGATCACGGTCAGCCCGGTCATCAATCCCCCGCACAGCACCACCGAAATCAGGGGAAACCACGGAACCAAGGGAACGCGGAACGCCCGCGGGCGGTCGGGCTGGCGGCGGCGCAGGAAAATCACACCCAGTGAAACCAGCACAAAGGCGAACAGGGTTCCGATGTTTGAGAGATCCGCAGCGTCTCCGATGTCGACCAATCCCGCCGGGATTCCAACCGCGAAACAGGCAATCCAGGTCGACCAGTGGGGCGTCTGGAACTTGGGGTGAACCGCGGAAAACAGCTTGGGGAGGAGGCCGTCGCGCGACATCGCATACCAGATGCGGGCCTGCCCATACTGAAACACCAGCAGGGAGGAAATCATCCCCATCAGGGCTCCGAGCACGATGACCGAGCGATAGAAGGGGCGCGCTCCGAGCTGCGCCAGCGCATAGGCGACGGGAGCGTCGGCTGCCGGGCCGGAAACAAAAGTCGTGTACTTCATCATGCCGAGCAGCACGACGGCCACTCCGATGTAGAGGATGGTGCAAATGACCAGCGAAGCGATGATCCCGAACGGTAAGTCACGCTGCGGCGTATTGCACTCTTCCGCGGCCGTCGAGACCGAATCGAATCCGATGTAGGTAAAGAAAACGATGGCGCCGCCGGTCACGATTCCACCGAACCCGGAAGGCGCAAAGGGCCTC
Source organism: uncultured Acidobacteriaceae bacterium (assembly GCA_963770245.1). Lineage (GTDB taxonomy): Bacteria > Acidobacteriota > Terriglobia > Terriglobales > Acidobacteriaceae > PALSA-270. The sequence continues at coordinate 397,780 of CAVYOX010000008.1, forward strand.
CAGTTCGCGGGATGGACCAGCATGCCGCCGACGAGCAAAAACGTCAGGATGGCGCCGATCTTGATGGCCACCATCACGTTATTGGCTTTCGCGGACTCGCGCACCCCACGCACCAGGAGCAGGGTCAGAACGAAAACGATCAGAAATCCGGGCAGATTGAAGTAGGCGCCCGTCCATTGCCCCGCGGCCCACACCGGGCTCGACCACTTATCGGGCAAATTGACGCCGAAAGCAGCCAGTTGTGCCTTGGAATATCCGCTGAATCCGACCGCCACCGCAACGTTGCTGACCACGTATTCGAGGATCAGGTCCCAGCCGATGATCCAGGCGAAGATTTCGCCCAGCGTGGCATAGGAATAGGTGTAGGCGCTGCCGGCGATCGGGATCATCGAAGCCAGTTCGGCGTAGCACAAGCCGGCAAAGCTGCAGGCTACCGCCACCAGCAGGAATGAGATTGCGATCGAGGGACCGGCTGGAGGACGTCCGTGCATGAGCGCTCCCGCCGTGCTGCCGGTGCGCAGGAAGTTTGCGAGCAAGTCCAGCACTTGCGCATGCAGAAGGGATGGCGCCTCGAAGTGTTCCCCGGCCGCCGCGGTGCCGGTGAGGACGAAGATCCCCGAACCGATGATGGCACCGATGCCGAGAGCGGTCAGTGACCAAGGGCCAAGCGACTTTTTGAGCCGGTGCTCCGGGTCTTCGGCGTCGGCGATGAGCTTGTCGATGGATTTCCGGGCAAACAGTTGGTTGGCCAGCGGAGCCCCCGGGGTCCAGAGGTTTGTGATGCCAGTGGGGGCGGGCCCATGGCCCACCCCCAGACTCGGTGCCGGCATCCTGCCGGCACCGCAACCCACTTCGAGCGACGAACGGCGGCGACTACCGCTTCGCCTGGCCGCGCGCCAATTTCTTTACTTTGCGTTTCTTCGATCCGCGCGCATAGTCGCGCGGCTTCTTGGGCTTTTCCGCCTTCATCTTCTTGCGGGAGGCGCGTTTGGATTTCTTGCGTTCTTCCTTGCTCAACTTCGATGTGTTTGCCATGAGTGCAGTCTGCTTCTCCTCGGACGAGCTGGATTCGGTGTTCGCTAGATCCTAACCGCCTCCAGCTGCGCATACTTCTCCACCAGCTTCTTCAAACCGAAGCGAGGGAATTGTACCGTAATCTTGGCCTCTTCACCCTCCCCTTCGCGGTGATAGACCGTGCCTTCGCCGTATTTCGGATGCCGGACTTTCTCCCCGGGACGAAATCCCTTCCGGCCCGGGGGCGGTGCAGCCGGCATCTTGGGAACGCTAAATTTCTTGCCTCGCGAGGCGAAAAACTCAGCAATATTATCGATCGAGTGGTGGTTTTTCCCGGAGTACGAGGCGACCTGGCGCCCATGGTCCGGCGAATTCCAGCTAGCGCTCTGATCCTCGTCCTCGTAGGAATAGTGGCTGGCCTCGGCCGGGATGGATCCCTGGGAGGCGGGGACTCGGGCCCGCGACCGTCTGGGGGTCCCCAGGTCTTCGAGTAGTTCGGCCGGCACTTCTTCCAGAAACCGCGACGGCACGCTGGGCTCGGGCTGGTCGTTTCCGTAGCGGCGGCGATACACCGCTCGGGTCAAAATCAACCTGCTCATAGCCCGGGTCATGCCCACATAACAAAGCCGCCGCTCCTCTTCAATGTCATCCGGGCGCAGAAAGGTGCGCGAGTGCGGGAACAGCCCCTCTTCCATACCACACAAAAATATCAGAGGGAACTCCAGGCCCTTCGCCGCGTGCAAGGTCATCAGCGTGATCTGGGCGCGTTCATCGTAGGCATCGACATCGCTCACGAGCGCCGCATGGTCGAGGAACTGGTCGATCGTCTCGCCGCGGTCGCGTGAATCCAGAGCGGCGTTCACCAGTTCGTTCAGGTTTTCAACCCGCGAGTAAGCCTCCGGCGTGTCTTCGGATTCGAGCTGCTTGATGTAGCCGGTGCGGTCGAGAAGGAACTTGAGAATCGCAGCGGTGTTGGCGGCGACCGGGCCTTCGGGGGGCGTGCCGGCATCGGGAGTTGCCGTGGGTTCGGAGCCCGACGAGGCCCCGGCCGGCGGGACGACGTCATCCTCGGCCGGATCACCGGCTTCCTCTTCGCGGGCATTCTCGGGTTCGTCAAATTCGAAGCTGAAGTTGCCCGGGCTGAAGTCGGTGCCGTCGGCAGCTTCTTCGCCCTCGGGGGCTGAGGCTTCGCTTGCCGGCACATCCTCAAAAGAGTCCGCCCCCGGGGAAGACTCAGGGCTGGCGGTTTCTTCCAGGTGCTCGACATAGCGGCCAACCAGCATGGCTTGCGCATCCTCGACCAGGCTCTGGAAGCTCCTCACCGCTGCCCGCGCCCGCTGCGGCAAGAGCTGGCGGCGAAGCGCTTCCCCCATTGCACGCCACAACGAAAGTCCGGTCTCGAGCGCCAGTTGCTCCAAAGTCTCAATCGTAGTCTTGCCAATTCCGCGCACCGGAGTGTTGATCACCCGCAACAGCGAGATCGAATCATCCGGATTCTGGATGACTTTGAGATAGGAGATCATGTCCTTGATTTCGGCGCGCTCGTAGAACGAAAATCCGCCGACCACGTTGTATTTCAACTGATAGCGTCGCATGGCCTCTTCAAACAGCCGCGATTGCGAGTTGGTGCGGTAGAGGACCGCCGCGCGCGGAGTCTCGTCCTCGCCCGCTGCCGCACGCAGATACTTCGCAATGTAGTCGGCGGCGAACAGGGCTTCGTTTTCCCCATCGGGAGCTTCGTAGTAGCCGACCTTGGCTCCGCCCTGCCGCGATGTCCAAAGATTCTTGCCCTTGCGCTTGATATTGTTCGCCACCACCGCCGAGGCAGCCTGCAGAATATTCTGCGTAGAACGGTAGTTCTGCTCCAAGCGCACAATCTTGGCCTCGGGAAAATCTTTCTCAAACTCCAAAATGTTGCGGATGTCGGCCCCTCGCCAGGAATAAATCGACTGGTCCTCATCGCCCACCGCGCAGACGTTGTGTCGCGTCCCCGCCAGCAGCCGCATGAGCTCATACTGCGGACGGTTGGTGTCCTGATATTCGTCGATCATGATGTACTGAAAACGCTGGTTGTAGTATTCGCGGACTTCGGATCGGGCTTTCAGCAGACGCACAGACTCAAGCAGGAGATCGTCAAAATCGAGTGCGTTCGCCTTGCCCAGCTCTTTGCGGTACTCCTGGTAAATCTGGGCCACGCGCTCGGTCTTCGGATCGGAGGATTGCAGGTAGACTTCCTGCGGATCGAGCATGTGATTCTTGGCCCAGGAAATATGGGACAGCACGGAGCGCGGTGTGGTCTGCTTGTCGTCAATCCCCAAACGGCGCATCACGCCTTTCACCACTTGCTGCTGATCGGTCTCGTCGTAGATCACAAAACTCTTGGTGTGGCCGATGGCTGGCCGGCCGTGAACCGTCGACGGAATGCGCAGGGCTTCGATGTCGCGGCGCAGAAGCCGTACGCAGAAGGAATGGAAGGTCGAGATCACGGGCTTGGCGATCGACAGTCCGCCCACCAGGCGGTCCACGCGCTCGACCATCTCCGCCGCGGCCTTGTTGGTGAAGGTCATCGCCAGGATGGATTCCGGCATCACGCCCAGGTGTTCGATGAGATGGGCGATGCGGTAGGTGATCACGCGCGTCTTCCCGCTGCCCGCGCCGGCCAGAATGAGCAATGGGCCGTCGCTGGTCTCGACGCCTTCGCGCTGTTCCGGGTTGAGTTGGGAGAGAAAAGACAAGGGAACCTGTGGCTCTATTTTACTCGGTCTGCGTTGACTCGGCCTCTGGGGACCTGAAGTCCGCCCCCGCAGAATCCGCGGCTCGAAATCGATGGCTGGCCACGCTTAACGCCGCGCGCTCACCAGTTGCGCCAACTCACCGGTGATGCGCAAACTGTCCCGGCGACCTTCGAAGTAGCGACCGTTCATCTGGTCCCGAGCCAGGGTCTCGACCTGGCTGAATCCCATCGCGTAGAGATCCTCGGTCAGTTCGGAGGGAACAAAAAACAGGCGGAACGGCTCTCCCGTGGACTCAACCCGCGCGGCCAAAGCCCGCAAGGCAGCCTGCTCAACCAGGTTCAGAGAGGATGGATCGACCGCGTAATCGAACACCACTCCGCTCGGCGCCGGCAGCGAGGCGATCCATGCGAGCGTCTGATCAAAGGCCTCGCGGGAAAGGTAGGGCGTGACCCCGAGCCAGGAGAAAAACGTAGCCTGGTGCTGAAATCCGGCACGCGACAGCTCGGCCGCCAAGTCCTGGCGCTCAAAATCCACCGGAACAAAACTCAGGGTCGCGGGAACCGAAATCGCCCCCCCCGCCAGGCGCTCCCGCTTCCACGCCTGGGTGGCCGGATGATCCACTTCAAAGACGCGGAGGCCGCGATCGGCATAGGGAGCGCGCAAGGCGGAAGTATCAAGGCCAGCGCCCAAAATCACGTATTGCGGGACGCCGCGCTCGACCGCGGCCGCCAGCTCATCTTCGGCAAAACGGCTTCGCACCACCAGAAAGGCGCGCAGCGCCCGGGAGAGATGGCTGTCCTCGCGGGAATCCGATTGCAATTCGGCAATCGCCTTCGGCCCAAGGACGCGCAGGGCCAGCGGGTCGTCGAATATCTTGGGATCGTCGAGAAGCTGGTGGGAGGCGCGGCGTATGGCCACGCGGTACGCGGTTCGGCTGAATTGCTCTTCTTTCATGGCCAGACTTCGTTGCTAAATCTATTTCATCGCGGCCGCCAGCCGTCCGGCCTGGCACTGCTCGCAGCGACAAACCTTGCGCAAGAATTCCCAGGAATAGATTCCCAACTCGTGTCCGTCGTTCCAATGAAACTTGATCGCATATTTGCCCACGCCCTCGGCCGACAGGGGCTTGACCGCGGGCTTGAACATGGGGAGTGCCCCGGGCGCCAGGGCTGGCGAATCTCCGGGCTCGCGCCCGCTCTTGGTGCGCTCATCATCGCACAGGGCACAGGGGCAGGCGTCGCGCAGGAATGCGAACGGGTAGTGCGAACGATGGCCGTCTTTCCAATCGATGTCCACGCCCGCGCCGGTCGTGAGATTTACTTTGACCGATTTGGGATCTGCCGCGCCCGCCATGAATCTCAGTATCGCACGAACCGATCGCCCCTGGCTTCACTCGCACCGGAGGGCTTCGATCGGGTCGACCTGGGTTGCGCGCCTGGCTGGAATCCAACTCGCCCCCAGCGTAGCGCTGATCAATACCAGCGCGATGGCAAGAAAAACCGCCGGATCTCGTGGGCTGACGCCGATCAGTAAGTTGCCCATCCATGGGGTCAGCACATAGGCCCCTGCCGTACCCATCATGATTCGTATCGCCGCCAGCGAGATTCCGCTGGCAAGAATCATTCGTAAAATGGAACCTCTTTGTGCACCCAGAGCAATTCGGACTCCAATTTCCTGCGTCCTGCGGCCCACCAGGAATGACACCACGCCGTACTTAGACAACAAAGCCGACCCAGCGGTTCAGAAATCACGAGGTGTCCGCTCGCGGAAACCTCACGTTCGGAAGCAGACAGGTCCACGGGAAGACCGCAGCAGAAACAGGGTTTCGGCAGCTCGTCAGAGAGAGCAATCGAAAGCCGCCGCAACTCGAGTTGTCGAAAGGACCAAAAATCCGGTAAGATTCAGGTTCACGCATTGAGTTCTGATCTTCTCGGGAGCAGTCATGGCGCAAGTTTGTGATATCTGCGGCAAGGGGCCGCAATTCGGCAACAACATTAGCCACGCCCATAACGTGACCAAGCGGCGCTGGAACGTCAACCTGCGCCCGGTCCACGCCAAAGTGAAAGGCGCTACCAAGCGCATCCGCGTTTGCACCGGCTGCCTGCGAAGCGGCAAAGTGGTCAAAGCCTAGCGCCTCATCCCCTGAAATTAAACCGCGCCGAGCCAATCCACTCGAGCTAAACCGCAGAAAACACAGCCGAAAAGACCCACTCGCTGGGCCTTGCCGTCTCTCCATCGCGCCTGGGTCTGGACGGTCTAGCGTACCGACAGCAACTGCACATCGAAGATCAAAGTGGCGTTCGGCGGGATGGCGCCGGGATAGCCGTCCGCGCCGTAGGCCAAGTCGGGGGGTATCCGCAGCTGGCGTTTGCCGCCGACCTTCATTCCGAGGATGCCTTCGTTCCACCCCTTAATTACGGGGGCATTGCCGAGAGGCGTCACTTCAAATGGCGCTTTACCGACCGAGCTATCGAACTTCTTTCCGTTGGTGAGCCACCCGGTGTAGTGAACCATGACGGTCTGTCCGGCTTCGGCGACCGCGCCGGTGCCGACCTTGATGTCCCAGTACTCCAAACCGTCGGCGGCCTTGGTCGGCTCTCCGCTCACTTTGGTCGGGCCGTTGGCCCCCGAATGCGCTGGCGGCGTGTTCTTTTTCATGGTGTTCGCGGCAGTGGTTCCACTCTGCGCCACGGCGGCAGACACCAACCAGAGCAGGGCAATCATTTTCAGCATCGGAACTCCTTCAAGGTCTTCGAAGCTTATACCAAAGCGATCACATCGATTTCCACCAGCACATCCTTCGGCAACCGCGCTGCTTCGACGGTTGAGCGGGCCGGCGGGGAGGCACTGAAATACCGGCCATAGACTTCGTTCATCGCCTGGAACTCGCTCATATTCTTGAGAAACACAGTCGAGCGGACAACTTTCTCGAGTCCCGTACCGGCCGCCTTCAGAATACTCGATACGTTCTTGAGGACCCGATCGGTTTGGGCAGCCACGTCGCCCGCGACGAGCTGTTGGGTGGCGGGATCGATGGCAATCTGTCCGGAGGCGAATACGAAACCATTCGCCTTGATGGCCTGCGAATAGGGCCCAATCGCCTGCGGAGCATCGTGGGTCGAAATTACTTCGCGCATGAATCCTCCAGGGTTTGGTCGCGGTCAATGCGATTAGCGGTAACTAGATTTTTTGCAGCCGTTGCACATCGTGTACGCCGGCAATCTTGCGCAGCCCGTCAATGATCAGCTCCAGGTGTTGTAGGTCGGCCACATCGAGCACCGCGTCAACGCTGGCCTGGCCATTGTTCGTTCGCGCTTCGATATTGCGGATGTTGGTCTTGGCGTCGCCGATGACACCGGTGATCTGTTTCAGCATGCCAAAGCGATCGTCGCAGAAGACGGTCAGTTTCACGGGATAGGAAGCCGGTGTCTCATCGTCGCGCGCCCATTCCACGTCAATCTTGCGCTCCGGCTCATACATCAGATTCACCACGTTCGGGCAATTCAAGGAGTGCACCGCGACACCTTTGCCGCGGGTCACATAACCAACCACGGCTTCGCCTCGAATGGGGTTGCAGCAGCGCGCGCGATAGACCAGCAGATCGTCGTGGCCCTTTACCCGAATGGTGTTGTGGTGGTCGCCGCCGAAGACCCGCCGCACGACGCTAGAGATCCCGCCCGCCTTGTCTTCTTCGCCTTCGAGCGCCGGTTGGGAACCGGCCGGGGCCAGTCTGCCCAGCACCTGGCGGGCCGAGTATTTGCCATATCCAATGCCGGCCATCAGGTCGTCGGCACGACCCAGGCCGTAGTCCGAGGCAATTTTCAGCAACGCCTCGTCCTTGATCTCCTTGAAAGCCACATGATACTTGCGAGCTTCTTTTTCGATGAGCTTGCGGCCAATCTCAATCGCGCGCTCGCGCTGGTGAAGATTCAGCCAGTGTTTGATCTTGTTGCGGGCACGCGAAGACTTCACCGCTGCCAGCCAGTCGCGGCTGGGCTTGTGTCCGGCCTGGGTGATGATCTCGACGATATCGCCGCTGTGCAACTTGTGGCGCAGCGGCACCATGCGCCCGTTCACCTTGGCGCCCACGCAGCTGTGGCCGACTTCGGTGTGAATGGAATAGGCGAAATCGATGGGCGTCGACTCCCGCGGCAGAACCACCACCTTCCCCTTGGGAGTGAAGGTGTAGACCTCTTCGGGGTAAAGATCGATTTTCAGGGTGGAAAGAAATTCGTTGGGATCGGAAACATCCCTCTGCCACTCGACCACCTGCCGCAGCCAGGAGAGCCGCTGCTCATCCTGCGCCGAAACCGGGCCGTCTTTGTATTTCCAGTGGGCGGCAATGCCTTCCTCGGCCATCTTGTGCATCTCTTCGGTGCGAATCTGGATTTCAAACGGCATGCCGTCCTCGGCGATCACCGAGGTGTGCAGCGACTGGTAAAAGTTAGGCCGGGGCATGGCGATAAAATCTTTGATCCGCCCGGGGACGGGGCGCCACACGTTGTGCACGATGCCCAAGACCGCGTAGCAATCCTGCACCGACTGGGTAATCACACGCATGGCGCAGAGGTCGTACACCTGGTCCGCGCTGATGTGCTGGCGTTGCAGTTTCTTGTGAATGCTATAGAGGCGCTTGATGCGGCTTTCGACCGTAGCCGTGATGCCCGCCTCTTTCAACTTGTCGCGCAAAGTCTCGCCCACTCGCGCCAGGAACTGTTCCCCGGGCTTACGCCGAGCTTCGACCGCATCATGCACCTGTTGATAGCCGATAGGATCCAGAAAGCGGAAGCCCAGATCCTCCAACTCGCCCCGAATCTTGCCCATGCCCAGCCGGTGCGCGATGGGGGCGTAGATATCGAGGGTTTCTTGCGCGATTTTCTGCTGGCGGTCGTGCGGCAGATGTTCGAGCGTCCGCATGTTATGCAGGCGGTCGGCCAGCTTGATCAGCACCACCCGGATGTCGTCCACCATGGCCAACATCATTTTGCGTAAATTCTCGGCTTGCTGTTCCTCGCGGGTGGCGAAGTCAATTTTGCTGATCTTGGTAACGCCCTCGACGATATGGGCTACCTGCTCGCCGAACTCCTTGCGGATGTCGACAATCGTCACCGAAGTATCCTCGACCGAGTCGTGCAACAAGCCGGCGACCACCGCCACCGGGTCCAGTTTCATCTCGGCGAGAACCAAGGCCACTTCGAGCGGATGCACCAGGTAGGGCTTGCCGGAAGCGCGGGTCTGCCCGGCGTGATGCTTTTGGGAGAATTCGTAGGCTTTGCGGATGATTTCGAGATCGTCGCTCGGACGGTTGTCCCGCACCATCCGCATAAGGTCGCGGAACTTGGTGACCGTGAGGACATTGGTCGCGATCTGTTGGCGCAGTGTCGCCATACTAGATTATAGACCGTGGAAAGTGGTCCACTGAGGCGGGGCCGGCGTTTGCGACCGGCGGTTGCTCCGAGCGGCCAGCGTAGGTTGTTGGGACCGCGCGCCGGACGAAAACGCTCAGCCGAACCGAGGTTGAGCAAAGGCCCTTGGCTCCCGGTCCAGTTGGGCAGCTCGAAGCGCGCAAACTGCGCTCGGCGCACGAGTTGGAGACGGTTGAAAACTCCATCGGTTGCTCCCGGCAACCATCGGAAAGCCCGGGACCTGAAACTCTCGAATGGATTCCTGTTTCAGAACGCGTACCAGCTTCGCCCTCGCTTCCGCTAGGCGCGGCTGGCTCGAGTTGTTACAGTGAAGGTGCCATGAACGCCTCCCCGAGAAACATTCTGGTCAGCGGCGCCTCCGGACTCATCGGGGCGGCGCTCCTGCCCGCTCTCGTCGAACGGGGCTATCAAGTCGTGCGCCTGGTTCGCGGCGCCAACGCCGCGGCAGGCCAGATTGCTTGGGATCCGGCGCAGCCTTTGCGGTCGCCATCGGTTTCCGGCTTCGAAGCCGTGGTTCACCTGGCCGGAGAATCCGTGGTTGGCCGCTGGACTGACGCCAAGAAGCGCCGCATCCTCGAGAGTCGAGTGCAAGGCACGCGCCACCTCGCAGAGGCATTGGCCGAAGCGCCGCTGCGGCCGCGGGTGCTGGTCTCGGCTTCTGCCATCGGGTATTACGGCAATCGCGGCGATGAGGTCCTGACCGAAGACTCTCCGCCTGGCCAAGGCTTTCTCCCCGAGGTCTGCGGGGCGTGGGAGAGAGCGGCGGAGCCCGCCGAGCGTGCCGGCATCCGCACGGTACAGCTGCGCATTGGGATCGTGCTCAGCCGGGATGGCGGCGCGCTGCAGAAAATGCTGGCCCCCTTCCGCCTGGGAGCGGGCGGCAACCTGGGCAACGGCCGCCAGTGGTGGAGCTGGATTGACGTGCGGGACCTGGTGGGCGCCATTTGTCACGCTTTGACGGGTAGCGTGGTTGGCCCCGTGAATCTGGTATCGCCCCGACCGGTTACCAATCGAGAGTTCACCAAGACACTCGGCGCCGTGCTCTCCCGACCCGCGATCGTTCCGATGCCGGCCTTCGCGGCGCGTCTGGTCTTTGGGCAGATGGCGGACGAACTCCTGCTGGCCAGCCAGAGGGTGGAACCGGCGAAGCTGATCGCCGGCGGATATTCGTTCGAGCACACCGAGCTGAAAGCCGCGCTCGAGCACAATGTCAAAAAGACAGCCTGAAGCGGGGGACAGGAATCGAAAAGTCCCCGCCGTCGAGCGAGTTCGGGCAACCTTATTTCCCTTTTGCCTTGGCAAACGCCTGCACACGCTCCCACGTGCTGAGCACGTGGTTCGGCAAGGCCAACCGGCTGCCTTCCTCGAGGATCGGGATCAGCTTGTCGAACTCCGGCCCAGAGTGTGAGCCGGTCACGAGCAGGCGAATGGGGTGAAACAGTTCTTTCCCCTTGGCGCCGGTTTCCGCTTTGACTTCGTTGACCAAATGCTTGAAACATTCCGGAGTCAGCTGCGCCGATCGAGCCGATTCATCTTCGAGAATCTTGACGGTAAAGCGCGCGATCACCGCATCGGTATCTGGCCAAGCCAGGGTTTCACGGTTGTCCGGGGCAGCCAGGGCAGCTGGGGCATCGTAGTGGAAAATGAAGGAGGCGCGATCCGGCAGTTGATCGAGCCGGTCGACCGAGGGCACGAGCAGGCGAGTCACGCTCGAAAACCAGTCGATGACATCGGGGGACCAGGGATAGGCATCGATCGCGCGGTCGCCCGAATCCTTGGCCATGTCCGCGCCCGCCATGGCAGCGCCGGCCATCTCCTTGCCGAGGGCGCGGGTGTAGTACGGGAGGGCGAGCCGGTCGATTCGTTGCGCAGAGGCTTGCTTGATGGAATGCCGGTTCAGCCAGTACAGCTTCTCCATGTCAAACACGGCCGGGGAGGGGGTGACGCGTGCGAGGGAAAATTCCTTCACCAACTCCTCCCGGCTGAAGATTTCTCGCGTTCCGCCGCTCGGAGCCCAGCCGAGAAGCGCCAGGTAATTGTCGAGCGCCTCCGGCAGGACACCCATATCGCGGAAGCTGGCGATCGAGGTTGCTCCATGCCGCTTCGAAAGCCGCTCGCGGTCGCCTCCGAGGATGGTCGAAAGATGGGCGAACTCCGGCACCGGCCAGCCCAGGGCTTCATAGAGCGCCACCTGCTTGGGAGTGTTTGAAAGGTGATCGTCGCCGCGGATCACGTGCGAGATCTTCATCAGGGCGTCGTCAATCACCACCACGTAGTTGTAAACCGGCATTCCACTGGAGCGCACGATGATGGGATCGCTGACCACTTCATTCGAGAACTCGACATCCCCGTGCACAATGTCGTGGAAGCGGATGGGATGCTCGGGAATCTCGAGCCGGATGGCCGATGCCTCGCCCGCCCTCCGGCGCCCCTCGGCCTCCGCTCGGTCGAGCGTCCGGCATTTGCCAGAATAAATCGGGGCGCGATGCTCGGCCATCGCCCGCTCGCGGTCCCTCCGCAGATCGTCCTCGGTGCAGAAACACAGATAGGCTTTGCCCTCGCTCAGCAGGCGCTCCGCCTGTTCGCGATACTCCGGCAGGCGATCCGACTGGCGATACGGACCGAAGGGTCCGCCCACATCCGGTCCTTCATCCCAGTCCAGTCCCAGCCACTTGAGATCGTCGATGAGCTGGTCCTCAAAGCGGGCCTGGCTGCGCTCGAGGTCCGTATCCTCGATGCGCAGTACCATGACCCCGCTTTTCTGCCGGGCGAGGAGCCAGTTGAACAGCGCCGTCCGCGCGTTGCCGACGTGGAGATGCCCGGTGGGGGAGGGCGCGAAGCGCACACGAACCTTGGAATTAAGATTCACAGAGTGATGGTAACAGGAGCGAAACCGGAAGGCTCTTGGCAGACGCCCGGGAGTTCGTCAGACGGCCCCGTTCAATTCGCCTTGGAGGCTGAGTCGTCGCGGTGCATTTCGTCCAATAGCTTGGCCAGCAACGCGGCCCGCTGCTCGCATTTCAACTCGCGCTGCAGTTCCTCGAGTGCCAAGGCCACGATGTGGTAGTGGTGAGCACCGGCGTATTTGGGATCCGAAGTGATGTCGAGCCAGACCTGATGCATCAACTCGACATCCTGGGCGCGCAGACGCGGGGTATGCGGCCCGAGTGGGTATTCGTGGATGCCGCCATTCGGATAATAAATCTCCATGATAATACGCGGCTTCGGTTCCGGCAGCTTCTCCCAGGCATCGCCGGTGAGTTTGGCCTGTTCATCGGAGCTCAGTTTGTTGGAAAGCCCGCAGACCACGCGGCCGGCGTCCAACCGTTGCGCGGTCCCGATAATCGCGTCGAATACGTTGCTCGCGGGAACCACCAGGAGCGAAACCGGCTTCCCTTCTTTTTCCGCCACCGCAACTACGGTGGTGAACAGCTCCTGCTCGTAGTGATCGAAGACCTCAGTGGCGTCAACCACCGGGCTGCCGCTGAAGGAGTGTTCCAAGTGGTAGAGGCGGGCGGTCATGACGACCACGTCCTGCCGGGTGGTGTCGGTACGGCGCAAGATCTCGCGCAAATAGTAGAGATTCTTCGGATCACGGACGGCGACTAGCACGTTGCCGGCGCGCACTCCGAGGGCCTGGCTGCCCAGTTCCTGGTTTCCGTATACGCGGAACTGGTCCAGGTTCTCCGGTTTGCCGTGGCGTTCGGCCCGCACGCGGTGCTCCGAGTAGGTAAAAATGGCGAAGAAAACTACGCTGAAAGTTACTCCCGCAATCGTGGCTTGCGATTTCGTAAACAGGTTGACCAGCGCGGTCATGAACAGCACGGCCGAGATCGCCGCGAGCCCCAGCGGGAATTCCATACCTCCGATGTGGATGTTTCCCGGCACCTTCCATTCCCGGTTTGCGGGCTCGGTGAAGCGCAGCACCAGAACGGCCATCGATTTGAGGGCGAAACTCCAGATCACGCCAAAGGCGTACACGCCAGCCAGAACGTACACGTTCCCTTTGCTGAGAATGATGGTGAGCAGCTGCATGCCCACAATCAGATTGATGATGCGAAAGCTGGTGCCGTATCTGGTTTGGGGCTTCTGAAACCAGGAGGTCAGGACACCATCCTCCGCCACGCGATTCAACACTCCGTTGGCTCCGACAATCGAGGTGTTCTGCGCGCCCGCCAGAATCAGCACCCCCACCAGCACCACAAATCCGTGAAACAACAGCTTCAGCGTAGTCGGCCCCACCAGGTACATCGCGATTCCGCCAATCAGGTTGGCGAAGTAGTCGGGCCGCACTTTGTCGGGAATAATCATGACCGCAAAAAAAGACACCAACGAAGTGAATAGCAGGCTGTAGACGAAAATCACCAGCCCGGTTTTTTCCAGATTCTTCAGCTTGGGGTGTTCGATCTCGCGGTTGACCTGCGCCAGCGTCTCCTCGCCGCTCATGGCCAGCACCGAATGTCCGAATCCGACGAACACGATGATCAGCGTCAATTGACTGATCCAGGTCCCGTTCAGCCAGCCGAGCGACTCCTTGTTGAGCGGAACCACCCCGGGACGCAGCGGATTGGGCGGTAACTGGATGGGAGCGTGAAAGACCGTGATGGCGCACCAAAAGATCAGCAGAACCACCATGACCGTGGTGATGGCCATGATCTGCAGCGCCTTCTCGCTCGATTCGTGGATGCCCTGGATGTTCTTCCACCAGAAATACCCCACGATCAGAACCGCGAAAGCGGCAGAGAAATGGTCCTCGGAGAACACCAGCGGATGATGCAGATACTTGCCGATGTCTTCGATAAAGCCTGCCAGATACTGGCCCGCCGAAACCGCGCTGATCGGGCCGGTGAGAACGTAGTCAAACAACAGGGCCGAGACCGAGAATTTCGCCAGCGTGCCGCCCATGGCCTCCTTAACCACGCGGTACACGCCGCCACGCACGAACATCGCGCTCGACTCGATATAAAGCGCCCGCACGCAATAGCTGAACAGCATCACGGCCAGAATGAACCAGGGGGCGCTCTTGCCGATCACCTTCTCGGCATCGCCGCCGGCGTAATAGGCGGAGGAAGCCAGATCGGAAAGAACGATGGCGGAAGCGCGCCAGAAGGAGATGAACGTCAGCATCACCGTGGTGGCGACGAACACCTTGACCGCGGGTCGTTTGGAGACTTCAGAAGTAGACATTCCGATGAAGAGACCGTTGGGAACTAAGTCTAGAAATCTAACATAGCAGGGAATTGGGCGCCTATCGAAGTTTCCTCTTCGAGAAATCCTTGGGGGCGCGGGGACTCGCGAGAGCCGCGATCGGTTCCAAATTGGACTTCGGCCTAGTCGGCAGGGTGCGAGTGGGCGACGCGGGTTCGGGGCGCCAGGTAGGTTCGTGTGATCCGGTCGTGCCAGCTGAGCTGATCTTCGTCGAGCACGCACCAGGCGTACCCGAGACCAAACGAAAAGCCCGACAAAACGCTGGCCAACACCCGCCAGCGCCGGATTCGCCGCGGTACTCGACTGCCATCAAAGCGGCTTAGCCGCAGCCCGGCGATCCCCAAGCCCGGCGTGGTTCCGGTGTACACCAGCAGCAGATACTGGTATCCCACCCAGGCGATTCCCAGTCCGGACAGCACGAGCACCATCAGCTGTTTGAGTGGCGGCACGGTTGCGGTGATCTTGAAAAAAATCCCGCCAAAGATGGCCGTCGCCAGCAGCACCAACACTCCGTCGGTGGTCGCCGCCAGCAGACGCGGCAGCCGCGGAGCGCACTGCAAAGGAACTTCAAACCCGGGCCGCCGGCTCTCCATCGGCTCTTCCGGGGGTTCGATCAGAATGCCACCGAGCGCGGGCGCGGGCGGCGCAACGTCGGGAACTTCGAGAATTCGCGGGCGGCCGGGCACCGGCTCGGCCAGTTCTTCAAGAGGCGTGGGCGGTGCGGTTGCGGAACGCGGGAAGGGAATGATCCGGGCGGTGCTGTCGGCCGGACTCGCGGGGACTTCGACGGCATGGGCAACCGGTTTTTCGATCGCTTCTGCTCTCGCCGGTACCGCGCGCGCCGCTTCCACGGCGGTCGCCCCCCGGGTGGCAGCTGCGAGCGGAACCGGCGAGCTGCACACCGGCTCGGTCGGCTCAAATTTCAAACGCAACGAAGGATAGCGCGGTTCCCGCGGACGCCGCCGTGCCCGGTATTTGTTCAGCCGCGCCGCCACTTCCTCGCGCCATGAGTCCAGATCCTCGGAGGCAACCGGATGGGCCGGCACCCGCGGTCCCGATACCGGACTTCCCTCGGGGCTTGCGTCTGCCTGGTCCGAGGAAGGCGGCGCCAGGTCCTTCTGCGTAGGATCGGGCTCGGAAGGATTGCCCGGAGAAGGACTGCGCGGAGAGGGTTCTCGCTCGGACCCATCGGCCGGAGTACGTTCTGCCGGGGAAGAATCGACGCGGGCGGGATTGCTTTCCGTGACCGGGGCGGAACCCTCGCCGCGGTCACCAGCCTCCGGGCGCAACCGGATCGGTTGCATCCCTACGGAATGGCCCGCGCTGGTGTCCGCTTCGAGGACAAAGCGAGCTCCTGTTTGTTCCAAGCTGGCGGCAAACCGCTGTTCGCTCGCATCATAGGCTTCAGGATCGATCAGCAATGGCTCGGCTGGAACGCTGGCTTCAGCATCGGGCTGGAATCTGGCTTTCATCTTTCATCCGGCATCCTGCATCAGGCATCATGGAGCGAGTGGAAGCGGGAGGAGCACAAAGTGCAGCGGCAAACCTCACTAGTCGATCGCGCGCGACCCTTGGACTGTGATCCCTTGTGCCGACACCCCACGAGCGCCCGGAACATTCGTGAAAAACCAAGCACTCAGCGCTTTGCCTCTCGAGCCGACGCCGTGCTAACTTCACGATGCCCCTGCTTGGACTTGGCAGGCGGGGAGTTCTCGCGGTTCCGATGACTTCCCGCACACGATTCCTTATCACGGCGGCGTTGGTTTGTCATCTGCTCTTCGCGCACGCCCTAGTTACCAGCCAGTTGCTTTCCGCAAGTTCCGGGGCGGCAGCTGAAACCGTGCCCAATATTTCCCCGGCGCCCCCATACGAAAACGTAACCATCCGCGCCGTGACCCAGGAAAACCAAGGTCCGGTATCGAAACTTCACGGCAAGGTCGAGATTCACTACGGAACCTACACGCTCCACGCCGATGAAGCCACTTACAACTCCGCCACCAGCGAAGCCGTCGCCGACGGCCACGTTGTGCTCGACGGTGAGCTCCAGGACGAGCACGTAAGGGCCAGCCACGCTACCTATAACACCAGAACCGAAGTGGGACGTTTTCTAGAAGTGCACGGAACCATCGGTATGCACATGCGCGGAACCCGGCTCATGCTGACCTCCTCGAACCCCTTTGCCTTCAGCGGAAAAATGGTAGAGAAAACAGGCCCCAACCATTATGTGGTCTATGACGGCACCATTACGACCTGCGAGTTGCCCCGCCCCAAATGGGAGTTCAAAGCGCACGAAGTGATTGTCGACACGGGCGGCAATGCGCAAATCTACCGCAGCAGCTTCCGCCTGCTGGGAATCCCCATTTTCTATTTCCCCTATGCCACCCACCCCATCGAAAAAGTACGGCAGTCCGGCTTTTCCATGCCCGATTTCGGAACCTCCTCCACCCGAGGAAAGATTGTGGGCGAATCGATGTACTGGGCCATCAACCGGAGCATGGACGTCGAAGTGGGCGCACAATATTTTTCCGCCCGCGGCTGGTCGCCGCATGGCGAGTTTCGCGCCCGCCCGAGCGATGATTCCTTCGTCGACCTCAACTACACGGCGGTCTTCGACCGCGGCTACGGACCGCAAAGGATGAATCAGGGCGGCGAGGAAGCCCGCCTGGATGCGCAGGGCATGTTTTTCCACCATTTTCGCGGGGTCGCGAACATCGATTACTTGAGCTCCTATGTCTATCGTCTCGCGTTCAACGAGGTATTCACCCAGGCGGTGAACTCGGAAGTAAAGTCTGAGGCCTTCCTGGCCAACACCACCAACGGTTTCTTCAACAATCTGCTGACAGAGCGCTACCAGAATTTCGAGAGCACCACGGCAGGAGACGTCATCAGTATCACGCATGCTCCCAGCGTCGAGCTGGGCAGCGTCGACCGCGAGCTGGCCCACTCGCCCTTTTACTGGTCGTACGACGCTGAGGCGGGAGGGCTTTCCCGCAGTGAACCCGGATTTAGCTCCGCCACACTGGTCGGCCGGCTCGACCTCAATCCGAGCGTTTCGCTGCCCCTGGTTCTTGACGGCTGGTCGTTGCGCCCGGCGATTTCTCTTCGCGACACTCTCTACAGTCAACAACTTTTGCCTTCCGGTTCGGGTACGCTCGGGGTGGCCTCGAGCCAACCCATCAATCGCAAGGCTCTCGAAGGCTCGCTCGAACTGCGGCCGCCTGCGGTCGAACGCGTCTTCGGCACGACCGTGCTGGGACGCAAATGGAAACACGTCATCGAGCCCAGCGCGGTCTACCGCTACGTGACCGGAGTGAACCATTTCTCGAGCATTCTGCGGTTTGACGAACGCGACATTGTGAGCGATACCAACGAACTGGAGTACGGAGTGGTCAACCGGCTCTACGCCAAGCGCACCTCGGAGCAAGCGGAGAAATGCCCACCGGCGGGCATGCCGGGGTTGGTGGTCGGAGGACCGGCGCCCGAGAGCCCGGTTCCGTGGGAGCAGCAGGCCATGCCCGAGGAGGCGCCCTGCCAGCCCGGACCCCCAGTACGCGAAGTGGTCACTTGGGAGTTGGCGCAGAAGTACTATCTGGATCCAACCTTCGGGGGTGCGCTCGTCCCCGGAACGAGCAACGTCCTGGCCGCGACCATTGATCTGACAGGAATCGCGTTTCTCAACGACGCCCGCCGCTTCTCTCCCCTGGTCTCCCGCCTTCGAATCCAGCCCACCTCCCGCGCCGATGCGGAATGGGACCTTGACTATGACGCCAAGAAAGGACGCATCAATGCCAGCACGGCGCTGCTCAACTACCGCTTTGGCATGTTTACCGTCGGCGGCGGTGACGCCTTTCTGCAGACCCCGACCGAGACGGCGATTCTAAATCCCTTGCCGGCCCCAACCCGGTTCGATCAGCTGCGCTTGTTGCTCGGCTACGGTCATACCGATAAACGGGGTTTCACCGGCGCCGCCAACATCGGCTTCGACGCTCATTTGGGCTTCCTGCAGTACGCTTCCGTGCAGACGGCCTACAACTGGAACTGCTGCGGGATGAACGTCGAATACCGGCGCTTCGCTCTCGGATCGGTACGCAACGAAAATCAGTACCGCTTTACATTTACCCTCGCCAATATCGGCGCCCTGGGGAATTTGCGCCGGCAGGAAAGGCTGTTCTAGAGCGTTTCCGGGGAATGCCGTTCGCAGAGCCCGGCCCTCAAACCAACCAACCCTCAAACCACGAACCGCCCCCTGACGGTCGAAATCGACTGACGAAGTCCCATGGTCGAAACCCAAACGGTCGCCGTGCAGTCGCAATCCAGTCGCCATCCACAGGCCGTAATCCAAAGCGCAAGGCGGCTGGTAAGATAGGCACTATGGCCTCGGTCCCGAACGATCTCGCCGGGAAACGCGCCGCGCTCGAGCGCGGGATGAGTGCGCTCGGCAAAACTCTGGTGGCGTATTCGGGCGGAGTGGACTCGGCCTTTCTGGCATGGGCCGCGCACCAGCTCCTCGGGGACGCCATGCTGGCAGTGATCGCCGACTCTCCCAGCCTAGCTCGCTCGCAATTGGCCGATGCCGTCGCTTTCGCCGCGGAGCAGAAGATTCCGCTCGCCGTCCTCTCGACCGCCGAGCTCGATCGCCCGGAATACTCCCGCAACGACGGCTGGCGCTGTTTCCACTGCAAGGACGAACTGTTTAGGGTGATGGAGGAGTTTCGCGAGGCCCGAGACTTCCACTCGATCGCCTACGGTGTCAACTGGGATGATCAAGGCGACTTCCGCCCGGGCCAGCGTGCGGCCAAAGAACACCACATCGCCGCTCCCCTGCTCGAAGCGCGACTGACGAAGCAGGATATCCGCGACCTCGCCCGCGCCGCCGGCCTGCGCGTCTGGGACAAGCCGGCTTCGGCCTGCCTGGCTTCCCGCATCGAGTACGGGCGTCCGGTCACGCGCGAAGCGCTTAGCGCGGTCGAACGAGGCGAAGACGCGCTGCGCGCACTGGGTTTCCGCCAGGTCCGGGTGCGCCATCACGGCGAGATGGTTCGTCTCGAAGTTGCCCGCGAGGAACTGGCGCGCGCGCTCGACCTTGAAATGACGGCTGAACTGGTCCGCATCTTCAAAGCGCTGGGCTTTAAGTTCGTGACTCTCGACCTCGAAGGGTTCCGCTCGGGATCAATGAATTCGCTGCTTTCAGCCGATCAGCTCGCACGCGGCCGTTGATCGACGCCGCGAAACCACTAGCGAACGTCTCGCAGGCCCGGATTACAAGCCGTTTCTCTCGGTTTGTTGTGAGATAATCGTTGCTAATTCGAATGAACAGGCGGTTCTTGGTGGCCCTTTTGCGGCGTTCCATTCTGGTGCTTCTTCTTATTTGTCTGGGCTGTTCGGCGCAGTCGGCGCCTAGCGCTATTGATCTGCGCATCGAGCGCCAGGTGCGCAGCTATTACAGCATTCCCGCCGATGTGAAGATCCTGGTGAGCGCGACCAAGCCCAGCGAATTTCCCAACTTCGACGCTCTGACCATCACTTTCGACCGGGGCGAAAAGAAGCAGGACTTCGAGTTCCTCCTGTCCAGAGATGACAAGACCCTGATTCGGCTGACCCGGTTCGATCTCAACCAGGATCCGTACGCCGAGCTGATGAGGAAGATCAATGTCAGCGGGCGGCCGACGCGGGGCAACAAGAACGCCAAAGTCGTGGCCGTCAACTACGATGATTTCGAATGCCCGTTCTGCTCCCACATGCATCAGACGCTGTTTCCCGAACTGCTGAAGGAATACGGAGACCGTGTCGAGTTCATCTACAAGGATTTCCCGCTGGTCGAAATCCATCCCTGGGCCATGCACGCGGCAGTCGACGCCAATTGCATGGCGGCCCAGAGTCCGGAGGCATACTGGGATTTTGCCGACTACATCCACGCCAATCAGCAGAGCGTAAATAAGGTGAAAGACCGCGATGCCGAATTCTCGGAATTGGACCGCGTGGCCATGCTCGAGGGGCAACAGCACAGCCTGGACGCGGGAAAACTCGCGTCCTGCGTCAAGGCGCAGAACGACGACGCGGTCAAGGCGTCGATGAAGGAAGCCGAAACCCTGGGCGTCGAAGCCACTCCGACTCTTTTCGTCAACGGAGAGAAATTGGACGGAGCGCGGCCGATTGCGGAGTTGCGCGCGGTCTTCGACCGGGCTCTCGAGCAGGCGGGCATCGCCGCGCCAGCGCATCCCGGCGCGCCGTCCGCCGCCGCTCCAGTTCCGAGCAACTGATTCGTATGCGGGCCGCCACCGAGGTGTGCCGGGTAGATGTGACCCGAAACAGTGCAGTGCGCGGCCCCGGGCTCGCGTGGAGGATGGATTGAAGAAGCGCTCGAAACTTTGGCCCGGCCTGGCGGCTCTCATTGCCGCCTCCCTCTCGAGCGCCTGGTTCGGGTGCGGAGGCAAGTCCGGTGCCGGCGACGTAGCCGCGGTGGTGGACGGCCACAAGATCTACCGCTCGGAATTGGAAAAATACTATCAGAACCAGACCGCCGGATCGAACCAGCAGCCGAGCGGCGAACAGGCGGCCAGCTTGCGCCTGAATATTCTGCGGGAGCTGATCGATAACGAGATCCTGATGCGCCGCGCCGAGAAACTCGGGTTGCTGGCCACCGACGACGAGGTGGAGCGCAAACTGAGTGAAACCAAGGCGCCCTTTACCACCGAGCAATTCACCGCCCGTCTGGCGGAAAAAAAGATTACCGAGGAAGACTTCAAGCGCGACATCCGGCGGGCTCTGACCGTCGAGAAGGTGCTCAACAAGGAAGTCACTTCGAAGATCAACGTCTCGGATCAGGACATCACGAACTACTACATCACCCACAAATCCGAATTCAACCTTATCGAGCCGCAATACCACCTGGCGCAGATTTTCGTGACTCCGATCCCGAACCCTCAGCTGCGCAACCAGAGCAACAAGGCGCAGAACGAAACCGAAGCTCGCAAGAAGATTCAAATGGTATTGAATCGCCTCGATAGCGGGGACGACTTCGGCACCCTGGCCATGAACTACTCCGAGGACACCGAAACCGCCACCAACGGCGGAGACCTCGGCTTCACGCCGGAATCGGCCCTGCGCAATACCGACCCCACCACCCGGGATACGGTCCTCACCTTGAAGCCCGGCCAATACAGTTCGATGATTACGGTGATGGATCCGGCCAGCAAACAACTGATCGGGTTCCGCGTGGTAAAGCTGATTGCCAAGGAACCCGCCGGACAGAGAGAATTTTCCGATCCGCGGGTGCAGCAGGCCATTCGCGCCGAGCTTCGCGACCGCCGGGAACAACTGCTCAAAGCGGCTTACTACGAGGTGTTGCGCGACCAGGCCAAGGTGGAGAACTTCTACGCCCAGGGGATCATCGACGGGAACGGAGCAGCGCAGTAGCCGGACCGGGCCTCATTCGATCACCGCCAGCACGTCCCCGGCGTTTACGCTGGCGCCCACCCGGGCCACAATTTTCACCACCCTGCCCTGCTTCGGCGACTTGATCTCGTTCTGCATTTTCATGGCTTCGACGACGATCACGCCTTGTCCGGCTTCGACTTCCGCCTTTTCTTCCACCAAGACGCGCACCACCTTTCCGGGCATCAGCGCCACCAGCTTTCGCGGCCCCTTTTGCTCTAGACGACCGGACTGGCGTCCGCCAAGCGAACGCGGATCGCGCAATTCCACGGCATAGCGCGCGTTTCCCACCGACAGATGGGTATCCCGGGCAATGCGCTCACGCCTGACTTCGTAGGCTTGGCCCGCGATCAGAAGCGAAACTACATCGGGCTGGCGCAGCACGGCGTCGATCTGGACTTCGCGGCCGTCGAGCCGGCATTGCCAGCGGCCCTCCACCCGGTCGAGTTCCAGGCGGTAGTCTTTTCCGTCGATGCTGACGAGGTAAATCATGGGACCAGTTGGGGGTGCCAGGTTTCGGTTCTGGGTTTTCCTCAGTTCAGGGCTTCGCTTCTCGTCATTTTTTTCCAAAGGGACGCCGTGGTCCGACCAGCATCAGCCGCCTGCGTGTCCGAGGGCGGGTCGAGCAGCGCAAATACTCCGGCGGCAATGGCCGCCACCTCGGTGTTGGGCGGCTCGGGCGCTTGAGGCCGAGACCGCAACAGGCGATCCAGGTAGCCGGTGTTCAGGTTGCCGGCCTGGAAATCTGGGTCGGCCAGAATACGCCGGAACAAAGAAAGATTGGTCTTGATTCCCCCCACAAAGTATTCCTCGAAGGCGCGCGCCAGGCGCGCACTGGCCTCTCTCCGATCGCTGCCATAGCCTGTCAGCTTGGCCAGCAGCGGATCGTACTCAACCGGCACCGTCCAGCCTTGGTAGATGCCGCTGTCCTCGCGAATCCCGGGACCTGAGGGTGAGAGCAACAGGGTAATTTTGCCCGGGCTCGGGAAATAATTGTTGTCGGGATCCTCGGCGTAAATACGGCACTCGATAGCGTGGCCGCGCAGGCTCACCTCGGACTGGGTAAAAGGAAGGGGTTCTCCCGCCGCAATGCGGATCTGCAAATGAACTAGATCCAGTCCGGTGACGAGCTCCGTGACCGGATGCTCCACCTGCAGCCGGGTGTTCATCTCCAGAAAATAGAAATTCTGCTTTTGGTCCACCAGGAACTCCACGGTGCCGGCGTTGGCGTAGCCTGCCGCCTTGGCCACCCGCACCGCGACCTCGCCCATCTGGCGGCGCAATTCCGGACCGACCATCGGGGAAGGAGCTTCTTCCATGACTTTCTGATGACGACGCTGGATCGAGCACTCGCGTTCCCCGAGATAGACGATATTGCCGTGTTCATCGGCCAGCACCTGCATCTCGATGTGGCGCGGATTGAGAATCGCCTTCTCCAGGTACACTTCGCCGTCGCCGAAGGCCCGCAGGGCCTCGCTTTGCGCCGATTCCAGGGCGGATCGCAGCCCTTCCCGGGTTTCGACCAGGCGCATGCCCTTGCCGCCGCCGCCGGCGGCGGCTTTGAGCATGACCGGATATCCGATTCTCGACGAGAGCTCTACCGCTTCTTCAAGCGATGCCAGCCCGTGGGAAATGCCCGGCACGAACCGAACCCCGGCTTTTTCCATCGCCAGGCGTCCCCGCGTCTTGGACCCCATCATTTCCATCGCCGCCGCCGGCGGACCGATGAACTTCACGCCCGCCCGGGCGCAGGCCTCGGCAAAGCTGGCGTTCTCGGAAAGAAATCCGTAACCGGGATGGATGGCCTCTGCCCGGCTGCGTCTTGCCGCGTCCAGAATCTTCGGGATGTTCAGATAAGACTCCGCGGCCGCGGATGGCCCAATCGCATAGGCCTCATCCGCTCGGCTGACGTGCACCGACGCCCGGTCAGCATCCGAATACACCGCGACCGCGGCGATCCCCAGTTCGCGGCAGGCGCGGATCACTCGCACCGCGATCTCCCCCCGATTGGCAATCAGAATCTTCTTAAACATGATTCGGAAACGAGGATGCGAAAATCAAAGGCGTTACACCAGACCGCTCAGAGTAGGCTCAGGAAAAGCCTGCCGCCCGTGCCGGCCCCACGGCGCCGAAGCTGCCATTCTACCTAGGCTAGTTCGCGAAAAGGGTAATTCCGCGATCAGATGGGCGAGCCTTTCCTCGCCCGATCCCGGCGCCCTCGAAGAGGCCGCAAACGAAAGGCCTCAGAGCAACTGCTCGAGGCCTTTGGCTTCTCTTGGTTTCTCAGGAGACGCGGGAACTAGTTGTTGTTCTGATCCATTGTAATGCCCTGTGCGCCCGGTTGTTTGGCGGCTTTCGCCTTCTTGGTGGCCATCGTCTTATCCACCCAATCATCGGCACTCTTCAAGTCGGCGGTGCGCGCCGCCGCGTCGTCGCATTCCAAGTCGGCGCGCTCGCGATACATCAGGTTCATGTAGGCCATGGCGTCGTCGTAATCGGGACGCAGATCGAGTGCCTTGCTGAGCGCGTCCATGCCATCCTGCACCAGCGCCGAATTGTTTTGCTTGAGTGCGGCGCAGACCTTCTTGTCCTTGAGGGCCTCGTCCGGCTTCAGGCCGAGCTTGGCGCGGGCTTCCATGCGCGGCTGGTAAACCTGCGTCCAATCGATGACGCCGACCGTGTAGTAGGGCTCGGGATCGTTCGGATCGAGCTCGGTGGCCTTGCGATAGTACTCTTTGGCCTGATCGAACTTCTTCATGTTGAGGTACAGATAACCGATGCCTTTGATGCTGGTGATGTTCTTCGGATCCTTTTCCAGCACCGACTTGTAGGCATCGATCGCCTGCTGGGCCATGCGGTTGTTGTCTTCGGTGTCGGCGCCAGGAATGTACTGTTGGGTATAAGCCGTAGCCAGATAGAGGCGGGCGTTGAGCAGGCTGGGGTCCATCGAAATGGACTGCTGGAAGTGGTCAATCGCTTCTTCGTAACGGGCGTTCTTATAGGCCTGCACGCCCTTGTTCAACTGGTCGCGGGCTTTCAACTTGTCGCAGCCGGTAGCGGAGACTATCGCCAAGCCCACCGCCATCAATACCAGCATCCGTGCGTTTGTTTTCATCGCGTTATGCGTCTCCCTTGCAATCCGGCGCGGCCCCCAGCTAGGGGCCACCGGGCCAGAGTTTCTCGCCCCGGTCCGCGCCAGATCTTCTCCCCAGCAATGGGGCTATTGGCCCGACTCGATCTTCGCGGTGATGAGTCCAACCTTGTCCACGCCCGCAGCGTGCGCAATGTCGATCACGTTAGCCACATCCATGAAGGGAACGTTGTCATCCCCTTTCACAAACATCACCTTTTCGGCGCGGGTCTTGTAGATGTCAGTGAGCCGTCCCTGCAGAGTGTCCCAAGTCACATCGTCTTGGTTGATCTTCACGCCCGGATCCTGGCCCGCGCCCCGATCGATCAGCTGCACCACAATGGTGCGATCCGGAGTGTCGTTCTTGGGCGCATTGGGCGGCGGAGGCTGGGGCACCAAGGCATCCAGTCCCTTTGGAGTGAGCGGCGTGATCACCATGAAGATGATCAGCAGCACCAGAAGTACGTCAATGAGCGGGGTCACGTTGATGTTCGCGCTTGGGTGACCGCCCGAGCTGATTCCCATTCCCATATTTGATCTCCTTATTGCCCGCCCGTCGGTGGGGGGACCGGAGCTGTGGTCTGTTTTTTCTGGTCGGTCAGCAGACCCAAATCGTCGACGCCAGCGGCGCGGACATTATCCACCACTTCGACCACCACACCAAATTTCGCCCGGGCATCGGCGCGCACAAAAACCCGCTTGTCGGTCCGGCTGGCGAGGCGATCCTTGATCTTGTCGGTCAATTGGTCGGGGGTGGTCTTCTCTTTTCCAAAGTAAACTATGCCGTCCCGCATGATGGCCACGATCAGGGCGTCTTCCTTATCGGCGTCGGGCATGGATTCGGGGTTGTTCACTTTTGCCAAGTCCACGCTGACACCCTTTTGCAACATGGGGGTGATCACCATGAAGATGATCAGCAGCACCAGCATCACATCCACCATGGGAGTGACGTTGATGTCGGAGTTGACCTTGGCGCCTTCGTTACGCTTGGCGATTGCCATAGAGGTACTCGTCTCCTGGGCGCAAAACCCGCGCCCGCTCCGCCAGTTCTCACGCCTGGCGATCAGTGTGCCCGGCGCCGGGGGTTGATCCCGGCGCCGGACCGCAACTCAAGCCGCAGCAAGCCTCGCCCCTGGTCCTAAATCCCCAGGGCCGGTGAGGAGGTTCTAGGCTCGACGGACTCCACGCCGCTTCAGGAAGTAATCAATCAGTTCGCTCGAGGAGTTGTCCATCTCCACGTCAAACGCTTCCACGCGGCCGGTCAGATAATTGAACATCATGACCGCCGGAATCGCGACCAGCAGTCCGATGGCTGTCGTCACCAGTGCCTCGGAAATGCCGCCCGCAACCGCAGCCAGACCGGTGGCGTGCTCGGTCTGAATGCCGCGGAAGGCGTTCAGAATGCCCATGACCGTGCCAAACAGTCCGACGAAAGGAGCGGTCGAACCGATGGTGGCCAGGCCGCCCAGGCCGCGCTTCAATTCGGCGTGGACAATGGCTTCGGTGCGCTCGAGCGCGCGCTTCGAAGCCTCAATGGTCTCGCCCGGAATCTCCCCACTATCCTGGTGAGCCCGGAACTCCATCAGGCCGGCGGTCACAACTTTGGCCAGATGGCTTTTCTTGTTGCGCTCGGCGACCTTGATGGCCTCATCGATCCGGCCATCGCGCAGCGCGCCGGCTACTGCGGGGGCAAAAGCCCTGGATTGCTTGCGCGCCGCGCTGAATGCGAGCCAGCGGTCGATCATAACGCCGATCGACCAACCGGACATGACGAACAGGATGATGACCACGGTTTTCGCAATCCAGCCCATCTGGTGCCAGAGCGAAATCGGGTCCCAACCCACCGCGCCCTGATCCTGGAACAACCAGGCCGCCATGGTGGAAGCGTGACTTGCGGTATGTGCTACTAAGTTGGCTGCGAACATGAGCTGCTTTCTCCTCCTCGGAAGTCGTCAAATCAAAATCACTGACCTCAACCCCTGGTCGTCGCGGACGAAGCGGGCCGACATTTCGGGGAAGAAAACGTCTTCCCCGCGAGCACACCCGCGGTCCTCTGCGGCGACTAAGCCTTCGCCGGGTATTTCTCTACCCCCCGGACAGCGAAAATTTCACAGTAATCTGAGTCTCCACCGCCACCGGCTCGCCGTTCAGGTAGTACGGCTTGTAACGCCATTGCTTCACGGCGTCAATGGCCGCCGGCGCTAACATCGGGTGGCCGCTCATCACGCGGAGGTTCTCGATCGCCCCCTCCTTGCTGATCTCGGCTTGCAGGATCACGTCGCCTTGGATTCTGGCCTGGCGCGCGAGCGGAGGATAATTCGGTTGTACGCGGCGCAGCACCATGCCCTCGGTCACGCCCTGGGACACGCGCACGCGCGTCGGGGCCGCGACTTTCGGCACTGCCACCGGAGTCGAGCTGATGATGCCACCGATGACACCACCCATCTGTCCGCCGGGCACGCCCCCCGGCACTCCGCCCACCACGCCTGCCATCACCGGTGGCGGAGCTTCGTCTTCCTTAATCATTTCGACTTTCTTTGGAATCTTGGTGGGAGTGCGCAGCTGTCCATTGATGATGTCGGTCTGGACCTGCTTCACGATGCGCACTGGAGCTGCCGCCGGAGGCGGAGGCGGTGGCGGCGGCGGGGGGGCCACGATTAAGGTCAGCAATTGCGTCTTGGGCAAGGCGTCGGTAAAGAGCAGCGGGATCAGGATCATGACGCCGAGCAGCACGGCCTCGAACAGAAAGGAAATGGTGGTGGTCAGGCCCCGTTTGGTCTTTAATCTTCCGCCAGATTCGATTAGGCTGTCTTCAAACATAAGGTTTCTCCTGCACAGACCCTACGTACTCTTAGACACCGTCTCTCAACGCTTTGCTCCCGTTTCCGCAAATTGCCGGAAGCAGCCAGCCGCATCCGCCGGTTGCCACCCTAAACAAGTACAGAATCAGCGGGTTACTCCCGCCCTTGCGCCCTTCTCCGCGGTCGGCGAAGAGCCCGGCCCAGAGACCTTGCTTCCGCCCGAGGACCGATTCCCGGCGCCGCCCGGACCAATCACCGGCCGCTTCCCTCGATTCGACCGCCAATCCTGATACGCCACCAGGATCGGGGCGGCGATCGCGATCGAAGAGTACGTCCCGATTAAGATGCCGATCACCAGAGCAAGGGAGAATCCCCGCAACACCTCGCCCCCAAATAAATACAGCGCCAGCACGGTCAAAAACGTCAAACCCGCTGTCAACACGGTACGGCTCAGGGTTTGGTTGATGCTTCGATTGACAATATCGGACAACTTCTCCCGCCGCATCAGCTTCAGGTTCTCGCGGATACGGTCGAACACGACGATGGTGTCGTTATTCGAGTAACCCACCAGGGTCAGAATGGCCGCGATTACGGTAAGCGAAATGTCCTTATTCGTCAATGAGAAAGCTCCGACCGTAATTAGGGTGTCGTGAAACACCGTCACCACGGCCGCAACCCCATAAATCCACTCAAAGCGGAAGGCCAGGTACACGAGCATCCCGAGCAGGGAGTAGACCACAGCCCGAATGGCCTGTCCGCGCAGTTGCTGGCCCACCTGGGGTCCGACGATGCTCGCGCTCTGCACCCCGAAATCGGACAGGTAGAAGCCGTCGGGCAAGGCTTGAACCACCGCCGGGTCCGCCGCGCCTTGCAGCTCGCCGAGCGAACCGAGCACACCGCCTTTGACCTTGTCGCGATAGTTCACGATGGCCTCGGCCTGGGCCGTGTAGCGCTGATTGGCGTCGGTTCCGGCATGCAGTGGATCCTTGTCCAGGAGATAGCTGGCCAGGGTCAACGAACTGGCATTGTTCAGATCCTGCTTTCCTGCCGGCGCGTTGCCCTCAAGCGCGTCAATAATTCGCGTCTTGCCCTGATCAAGCGCCTGTTCGCTGGTCTCCTCGAGCGAAAGGTCGATCAACACTTCATTGTCGGGCGCGGGCTGAATGCGGAAATTGTGCAAGCCGGCTCGGTCAATGGCGGCGCGAATCGCGTCATCGTTCGGGGTATGCGAGAACTTGACCTGGACGAGGGTGCCTCCGCGGAAGTCAATGCCCAGAGGGATGCCATGCCAGAACAGCATCGAAAACACGCCCGCCAGACTGAAGACCAGCGAAAAAGCGAGAAAGTACCACTTCTTGCCGAGAAAATCGATGTTCGGGTTGCGAAAAAATTCCACGCTTGGTCGAGCCCCTTCCGAGTTATTTCAAAAGCCGCACATCGCCTGGGTAGCGCCGGCATTTTACGAGCCGTGCCAGCCGACCTCGCCCTTAGAACTATCCGATGCTGAGAGCTTCGCCTCTCTGATGACGGCCGAGTACCCAATCAAAAATCATGCGCGAGACAAACACTGCGGTAAACAGATTCGCCAGCAGCCCAAAGGTCAGTGTGGTGGCAAACCCTTTGACCGGGCCGGTGCCGAACATGAACAGGATGGCCGCCGAAACGATGGTGGTGACGTGGGTGTCGACGATCGTAATCCAGGCGTGGCCGAAACCCTGTTCGACGGCCGAGGGAGGGGTTTTGCCGTTGCGCAACTCCTCGCGGATGCGCTCAAAAATCAGCACATTCGAATCCACGCCCATGCCCACCGTCAAGATGACGCCAGCGATTCCGGGAAGGGTGAGCGTCGCCCCGAAATACCCCATGAACCCGAGCAGAATGATCAAGTTCAGAATCAGCGCCAGGTCGGCGTTGATGCCGGCTCCGCGGTAATACACGAGCATAAAGATCAAGACCGCCAGCATACCGATCACCGCCGCTTCAACCCCGGCGCGGATCGAATCGCTTCCGAGCGAAGCGCCGACGGTGAGCTCCTGCAGATATCGGATGCCGGCCGGCAGAGCGCCCGAGTTCAGAATCAGCGCCAGGTCCTTGGCTTGCTCATCGGTGAACTGGCCTTCGATGACTCCGTTGTCCCCAATCTCGCTCTTGATGACGGCCACTTCCATGACCTTGTTATCGAGAACGACCGCCAGATAGTCCCCCACATGGGCGCTGGTGAAGGCGGAAAAACGGCGACCACCCTCGGCGGTCAGAAAGAAGCTGACTTCGGGCAGATTGGTCGAGGAACTGCGCTCGACGCGAGCCTCCCGCAAGTCGTGGCCGGCGACCGCTGAACTGCGGGAAATGATATAGACCGCGTCGCGGGTTTCGCCCCCGGCGCCGGGCATGCTCTGGCCGTGCAGCAGCACCGCATTCGCCGGCAAAACCCCATTTGAGGCCGCGAGAGCCGATTGCTCATCGGGGTAGGACTGATTGCCGCTCAGCGACTGCCGGATCTCCAGCAGCGCCGTCGACTGCATGATCTGCTTCACCCGTCCCCGATCATCGACGCCGGGCAGCTGCACGAGGATCTGATACTGCCCCAGACCGTGTTCCTGAATCACGGGCTCGCTTACTCCCAGCTTGTCCACGCGGTTGCGGATGGTTTCGATGGCTTGGGCGACGGCGCGGTCTTTCAGATCGCGCAGGGCTTGCGCCTTCATGGTCAGGTTCCAGTTATTCTCCGCCCCGGAGGTCAAGTCATATTCCGGAAGGGTGTCGCTCACAATCGAGCGCAAATCCGAGCTCGAGTCCGGCCCCACGCCCTTGATCACGATCTGGTCGGGATTGTTGACGGGATCCGGTTTCTCGATGTCCTGATAACGGATCTTGCGCTTGCTGAAGCTGTCTTTCAGACGCTCGACGACATTGTCGGTCTCGACATTGACGGCGTCGTTGACCTGCACTTGCAGGATCAGGTGGGTCCCGCCTTTGAGGTCGAGCCCGAGGTGGATGTGTTCCTGCAGGGCGGCCAGCAACCCGTGGCCGGTCCAACTCTGCGGCGTCCCGAAGATGCCGTACAGGCAAACCAGCAGGAACCCGATGCTAAGCGCTAATTTCCAACCCAGATTCTTGTTCATGACGAAAAATGACTGTTGAACTCAGTTCCCGGGGGCGTGAAGTCTGATTTCCCGCCGCACTATTTGGTTGCCTCGTCGCCGGCCACCGACACAATCGAGGCCCGGGTTACCTCAAGACGCAGGTTGTCCGGGGGCACTCGCAAGTGCAGGGCATCGTCTTTCAGGGCCACGATCGTACCCCGCAACCCGCCGGTGGTCACCACTTTGTCGCCCGTTTTCAGCTCGCCGAGCATCTGCTGCCATTTTTTCTGGCGGCGCTGCTGCGGCATGATCAGCAGAAAGTAGAAGATTGCGAAAATGAAGATCAGGGGAGCGAAGGTCAGCAAGCTCGACCCACCGACCTGCAACGCGAGTAAGGGCTCAACCATCATGACGAAGCGACCGACAAAAACCGGAAGACCGATCCTTCCTCGACCGAACCGCAGCCGTGCCCGCGGCTGCCTCTGGCCCTGTGCAATTCACCTCGAGAGCTCTCAGGTAGCAAGCCGGACATTCCTTCAGCTTCAGGTACCAACCGGGGGTTGGCCAGCGATGGTTTTCGCTGAGCCTACACAGTAGGAAAACGGGCCCCTCTCCCAAGTGCAATAGAATGACGCACCCCCCGCATGGTGTCAAGGTAGAAGCTGAGATTGTGGACGGTATTGAGGACCTGCGCCAGGACTTCGTTCGAGGCATAGAGGTGCCGCAGATAGGCTCGCGAATAGCGGGTGCAAACCCGACAGCCGCAGTTCGGATCGAGCGGACCATCGTCTGCCGCATAGCGCGCCTGTTTGATCGAGACCTTGCCCTCGGAGGTAAATAGCAGCCCGTGGCGGGCGGCGCGCGTCGGGAGCACGCAATCCATCATGTCGATGCCGAGGTTCGCGTATTCCCGAATCTCGTCCGGCGTGCCGACGCCCATCAGGTAGCGCGGCTGATCGACGGGGAGATGCTCGACCGTGGCGGCGACGATTTCTCGGGTCAGCGGGCGCGGCTCGCCCACGCTGAGCCCGCCAATCGCGTAACCCGGAAAACCGATTTCCAAGGTGCGCTCGGCGGATTCCTTGCGCAGGGCGCAATTCATGCCACCTTGCACGATGCCGAAGAGCGCTTGCGTGCCCCTGCGCTCGCCCCCTGCGGGGGCGTCCGCTTGCACGCGATGGCCGCC
Organism: uncultured Acidobacteriaceae bacterium; assembly: GCA_963770245.1. GTDB lineage: Bacteria > Acidobacteriota > Terriglobia > Terriglobales > Acidobacteriaceae > PALSA-270. The sequence goes on from CAVYOX010000008.1 coordinate 429,797, forward strand.
CCAGGGGACCTCGTGCTGGTGCAGCTCAAAATATCGCTTGCTGCGCTCCCCCCAGCGCAGGGTCAGCTCCATCGACGAGCGCGCGCGCGCCGGGTCCGCCGGATATTCGGTGCATTCATCGAAGGCCATGATGATGTCCGCGCCCAAGCCGATCTGGGCTTCGATCGCGCTCTCCGGACTGAAGAAGTGGGAGGAGCCATCGAGGTGAGAGCGAAAGATTACCCCTTCCTCATTGACTTTTCGCAGCTCATTGAGACTAAAGACCTGAAAGCCGCCGGAGTCGGTCAGAATGGCGCGCGGCCAAGACATAAAGCGATGCAGGCCCCCCAGTTTGCGGATCTGCTCGACTCCGGGGCGCAGGTACAGGTGGTAGGTGTTGCCGAGAAGAATCTGAACTCCGAGTTCTTCGAGCCGGTCTTGCGAAACGCCTTTCACCGTGGCCAGGGTTCCGACCGGCATGAAAACAGGAGTTTCGACTTCGCCGTGCGGCGTCAGCAGGCGGCCGGCACGCGCCGTCCCGGAACGGAATTCAATCTGAAACGAAATCGACACTGCAGGGATTGTAAAGCTCGGGGGACGATAACGGACGGTAAGGTAAGACCGGTGGTCTGCCCCTTCAGATTAACCGCGGCAGAATGAACCCCGGGCATCGAGCGCGCTCTACCCGGCGATTTTGCCAGGCTTCCAGTCTAAACAGGCAGCTCGACAATCCGTCCGCTCACGGCCCCGTTTTTCACCACGAACTTCCCCACCGTGACCGGCAAGCGGAACCGGCTCGGCCCGGCGCTGCCCGGATTGAAATAGAGAACGCCATTGCTGACTTCTTGCTTGAAAAGGTGGCTGTGGCCGTAGATCACCGCGGCGAAACCCGCGGCCTCCGGCTTCAAGTCAAGCTCCTCGAGATTGTGCAGCACATAGATCGCGACCCCGCCCAGTTCGAGCACATTGGTCGGCGGGAGTTTCCGCGTCCACTCGGCGCGGTCGATATTCCCCCGGACCGCGGTGACCGGGGCGATGGCCTCTAGCTTCTTCAGGATTTCCGGATCGCCGATATCACCGGCATGGATGATGTGGTCCGATCCGCGCAGGGCGCGGAGCGCCTCCGGGCGCAGCAAGCCGTGGGTGTCTGAAATGACGCCGATGTTCATGGCTGCAGGTCGCTTCACAAACACCTCATCTCGCAGCAGTCGGTGTCGTTTCGAGCAGCGGATCGGGCTCGGAGCCGGCTACGTCGGACAGCTCCAGGCGAAGGTTGCCCGAATTGGTGGCATAGGCCATGCCCGTTTCAAAATCGATGACTCCGGCGCGGATCAGCTTCTCAATCTCTCCGTCAAAATACTGCATGCCCTCGGTGCCGCCGACGCGCATCGCATCGAGCAGGGTTTTTCCCTCTCCCTCGCCTTTTTCGACATACTCGCGGGTGCGCAGCGTGGACTTCAGAATCTCCATGGCGGCGATTCGCCCGCTGCCGTCTTTGCGGGGAATCAAGCGCTGCGAAACGATGTAGCGGAAGGTCTTCGCCAAGCGATTGCGCATCATGTCTTGCTCGTTCTGGGGAAAAACTCCGATGACCCGCTCGACCGACTTCGAAGCATCGATGGTATGCAGCGTGGAAAGGACCAGATGGCCGGTTTCGGCGGCTTCGAGCGCAATCTCGATGGTCTCCTTGTCGCGCATTTCTCCCACCAGAATCACCTTGGGAGCCTGCCGCAGAGCGGCCCGCAGGGCCAAGGCGAAGCTGGGCGTATCGCTGTGCAGCTCGCGCTGGTGAACTACGCAATTTTTGTGCGCGTGCAGGAATTCGATCGGATCCTCAATGGTGAGGATGTGGTAGTACTGCTGCTCGTTGATGAGGTCGATGAGGGCGGCCAGAGTGGACGACTTGCCCGAGCCGGTCGGACCGGTCACGAGCACGACGCCATTGCGGAGGCCGGCAATCTGCCTGAGTTCGTCCGGCAGGTTGAGGCTGGCAAAATCGGGGATCTTGCTCGGAATCACCCGCATGACGACCGCGCAACTGCCCCGCTGCATGAAAATGTTCACCCGGAATCGGGCGGAGTTCGGCAGGCTGTAGGAAACATCGCACGAGCCCAGCTCGCGAAGAGACGCCAGCGCGTGCTTGTTGTCTCCGATGAGGTCACCAGCGATGCGGCGGGTGTCGTCGGCAGAGAGCGCGCGGGGGCTGGTCGGTGCCAGCCGGCCGTTGATCTCGACCATGGGCGGCTTTCCCGGCGATAGAAACAAATCACTGATTTTTGAGGAGGTTTGCAGCATCGCGGTCAGCAAAGCCGGGGTGGGAAGCGGGCCGGACGCGAGCGCGGCTGCGGCCGCAGCGGTACCTGTCGGACCGGCAACGCCCGCCGGGCGGGTGGCAATGTTTGAGGGGTTAGCCATGCACAGTCATCGTAAACGGAGAACTGCCGAGCGCCAATTGTGGGCAGGAGAAGACGATGACTTTAGTTTCGCCGGCCACCTCGAGCCCCGGGGCTCGGCCGGGGAATGAGCCAGGGTCGCCGCAAGCGACAACTACTTGTCCGCCACGATGGGCAAGAGGATCGCCGAAGGATGCGCGGAATCGTGGTAGATCACGTTGTTCGCCGACACGTACTTTTCGGCCGTCTTTGGGTCTTCGCCGGTATTCATATTCCGGTCGAAGCGCGGAAAGTTGCTGCTCGAAATCTCCAGCCGCAAACTGTGCCCTTTGCGGAACAGGTTGCTGGTTGACCACAGGTCGAGCGAGAACTTGTAGGCCTGTCCGGGAACAAGCCAGCCGGGCCTTTCCGGGGAATCGCGATAGCGGGCGCGGATGATTCCCTCGGTCAGATTCTGGGCAAAGCCGTCCGGGCCGACATCCACCAGTTTGCCGGTGAAATCGGTATCGACCGCCGAAGAGCTGGCATAGAGCTCAACCCGCACTGGGCCGGTCACTTCGAGGTCTTCGGTGAACGGGGCGGAGGAGTAGACCAGAACGTCGTCGCGGGCCTCGACCGGACGCTGATCGCGCGGGCCCGGTTCGAGATGGGGGCTGTCGCAGCACAGCGGTCCGCCGACCGTCGATGCCGGGTTCGCAGGATCGTACTCATAGTGGTCCGAGGGTTCGGCGGCCGGGACTGCCGGCGAAAGAGTTCCATTGCCGCGAAGCGAGTTGGCGCGGCCCTCGGAGTGCAGGAAATAGCGAGTGCTGCGGGCGCGGGCCAGGGGCCAGTCATCTTCGTCGCGCCACTGGTTCGCGCCCATCACAAAAATGCGGACCGGCTTGCGGGCGAAACCATTCTGAACCCCCTCGAAAAGATAGTCGTACCAGGAAAGCGTGATGTCGTTTTCGTCGTACTCAGCGGCGGCGCTGCCAAAATCCACGTCTCCGATTTTGCGGCCGTTGCCAGCATGACCGCCGATCGTCACCAGCAGGTGCTGTCCCTTGCGGGCCGCCGCGCTGCCGGCCCGCGCCCGCAGACCCATGTAATTGCGGATGGAACCGCCCTGAAAAATGTCATACCAGGCGGCAATGCTCAAAACCGGGACCGTGATATCCGGGTAGTGATCTTCAATCGACCAGCGTTTCCAATAGTCGTCGTAGCTTGGATGCGCGAGCCAGTCGAGGAAATAAGGGGCGAGCGAGCCCGTGAGCTCCGGGGTGCGAAGCTCGGAAAAATTGAACAGAGGATAACCAGCCAGGGGAAGTGTGGCGTCTCCCTGGGTGGCATTGGTTGCGGCCGACACTCGGCGGGTGAGCGTATTCTGGGCCAGACCGGAAGTCCACGACTCGTTGAACCATTGCTCGAATGCCCCGCCTTGGTAGGTCCAGCCCTCGTGATAGTTGCTGGCCGTGACCACCGGACAAATGCCGGCCAGGTGCGGCGGATGGGCGATAGCCGCGAGCATTTGGGTCGCCCCCACGTAGGACCCGCCAAACATCCCGACTTTTCCGTTGGAATAAGGAAGAGCCGCCACCCACTCCACGGTTTCATAGCCGTCGTCGGACTCGTGCAGGAATGGGTACCACTCGCCTTCGGAAGCATAGCGGCCACGAACGTCCTGAATGACGACCACATATCCGCGCGCGGCAGCTTTCAGGCCGAACGCGGTGCCGCCGGTTTTGTCATAGGGAGTCCTCTCGAGCAGCACGGGAAACTGGCCCTCCGCCTGGGGACGGTAGATATCGGCGCGCAGGGTGATGCCGTCACGTAGCTTGAGCGACACGTTGTGCTCGAAGCTCACCGCGAAAGGGCCGGCGGCTCGCGCCGCGCTCGCGCTGAAAAACAGGCTGATGGCCAATACGAGACTTGGTTTCATGGCGCAGATCCTCCCTGAAGCGAAACGGCAGGAAGAGTATCAGATTGTGGTCGAAAGTCGAGCAGCAACCGATCGAGCCACGACCTCGAGCCACGACCATCGAGCCGCGACCATCGAGCCCCAGGTTACGCCCAGAAAACGGCCCAGTTGTACGGCCCAGCACCGGACCGACGATCGCGGCCGGCTGGGCTTGTGCTCGCGGAGAGCCGAAGGCGGCGGTCCCCGCCCCTTACAGGCTAGCGGCCTTCTCGGCGATCAATTTCCTGATCTTTTCGACGAACTCCGCCGCCGGCATGTCCTCGGTTTTTTCCTTTCCGCGGGTGCGGACGTTGACTTTGCCGGCTTCCGATTCCTTGTCGCCCACCACCAGGAGAAACGGGACTTTCTGCATGGCGTGCTCGCGGATCTTGGCGTTCATTTTCTCGTTGCGGGCATCCACCTCGACCCGCACCCCCACGGCTTTCAATTGGGCGGCCACCCGGCGGGCGTAGTCGGCGTGGCGTTCGCTGATCGGAATCATCACCGCCTGCAGGGGAGACAGCCACACCGGGAACGCGCCCGCGTAGTGTTCGATCAGGACCCCGAAGAAACGCTCGACCGAGCCATACAAGGCGCGGTGCACCATGAGCGGCTGCCGGCGGGAGCCATCTTCGGCGACGTACTGCAAGTCGAAACGTTGCGGCAGGTTGAAGTCGAACTGGATGGTCGAGAGCTGCCAAAGCCGGCCGATGGCATCGACCAGCTTGATGTCAATCTTCGGGCCGTAGAACGCCGCTTCTCCGGGAATGATCTTATGGGCGATCTTCCGCCGCTCGAGCACGTTCTCCAAGGAGCGGGTGGCTAGATTCCACTGATCCTCGCTTCCGACGAAGTTCTTGCGGTCGTCTGGATTCCAGGTGGAAAGCTCGGTCACGAAATCGGTGAAACCAAAATCCTTCAACACATCGAGCGCGAACTCCAGGCAACCTTCGATTTCAGGTTCAATCTGCTCCGGGGTGCAAAAGATATGAGCGTCATCCTGGGTGAATCCACGCACCCGCAGCAGGCCGTGCATGACCCCGGAGCGCTCGTAGCGATAGACCGTTCCCAACTCTCCCAGACGCACCGGCAGGTCGCGGTACGACTTCAGGGCGTCGCGGTAAATCAAAATATGAAACGGGCAATTCATGGGCTTCAGGCGATATTCGGCGTCGTCGAGCTCCATCACGTCGAACATGTTTTGCGAGTAATAGCCCTCATGCCCGGAGGTCTGCCACAGCTGGCGCCGCGCCACATGCGGAGTGTAGACCAGCGAGTAGCCGCGCTTCAGGTATTCCGAGCGCATCCAGTCTTCCATCTCTTTGCGGATGATGCCGCCCTTCGGATGCCAGAAAATGAGGCCCGGGCCGGCGAGGTCTTGAATGGAGAAAAGATCGAGTTGCTGGCCGAGCACCCGATGGTCTCGCTTCTTGGCCTCTTCCTGCTGGCGGATGAATTCGTCGAGATCCTTTTTCGAGAAGAAGGAGGTCCCGTAGATGCGCTGCAGTTGCGCATTCTTCTCGTCGCCCAGCCAGTAGGCGCCGGCGATGTTCAGCAGCTTGAAGGCCTTGACTTTGCCGGTCGAAGGAATGTGCGGACCGCGGCAGAAGTCAAGGAACTTGCCGGTCTTATAGACCGAGATCTTTTCATCGGGCCGGGTGAACTGCTCGATGAAATGGCACTTCATGAAGTCGCCTTCGGCCTTGAACTTTTCGAGGCCTTCGCCGCGGGGCAGGAATTCGCGGGCGTAGGGAAGGTTTTGCTGGACCAGCTCCTGCATCTTCTTTTCGATTTTTTCCAGGTCCTCCGGAGTGAACGGAGTGGGACGGTAGAAATCGTAAAAGAATCCGCTCTCGGTGGCGGGGCCGTGCCCGAGCTTGGTCTCGGGAAACAACTCGAGGACAGCCGCCGCCAGCAAGTGCGCGGAGGAATGCCGGTAGACTCCGAGCGCTTCGGGATCGCGCTGGGTCAGGATGCGCAGGTCAACATCTTTTTCGAGCGGACGAGCGAGATCGATCAGATCGCCGTCGGTCTTGGCGGCGAGCGCGTCATCGGCCAGGCGCGGGCTGATGGATTTCGCGATCTCCAGGGCGGTCGTTCCCGAGGGAACTTCCTTGACGCTCCCGTCGGGGAGCTTGACATGAATGCTCTCGGCCATAGTTGCGGTCGGTTCTCGACTGAATCTTTTAGTTTATGGGAGGGATTTGGAAAGGGTCAAACGCAGGGCTGCAACGCAGGGCTGCAACCTCGAAATGCTCGAAGATAAGGTCACCTGCTAACTGCAACGAGCGTTTGTCACCCCATTGGGGATGGCGGCCGTGAGTCAGAAAACGCACCTGGGCGAGAGAGTCCCGGCCTGGGCGGGGAATCCTAATGGCCGGACTTGGCTCCGTCCGAGGCGGGGGCGAACTCTTCCCCCATCCAGCGTTGGAATGCGGTCATGCTCTGTTGGCGGCCCAGGAAATTTTTCACCAGGTCATTGGCCGACATCGAGCCGCCGGGCTCGAGCACAACGTGGCGATAGCGCATGGGGGCGGGGCCTGCCAAAAGATTGTCGTGGTCGAATTGCACGAAAAAGTCTTCGGCGATGACCTTGTCCCAAAGATAGGTGTAGTAGGCGGAAGAATAGCCGGCCAGATGTCCGAAGGAAGCGTACAGGTGGGTGCCGGGCAAAGGCGTGAATGGAGAGTAGCGCTCCGCGTCCTGGGCACACACCGCGTCCGGATCCGCGTCCTGCGGTTTGCCTTTGTACAGGTCGTAGGAGATGGCGGTGTAAGTGGTCTGATTGGCCACCCAGCTTCCGCGCCCGAAGGCGCTGGCCCGGTTCATGCGGACCACCAGCTCCGCAGGAATCGGCTCGCCGGTTTTGTAATCGCGGGCAAACGAAGCCAGCACCTGGGGACTGTGCATCCATTCCTCGAGCATTTGCGACGGGGCCTCGACGAAGTCCCCTTCCATGGTGATGCCGCTGATGCCGGCCCACTGCTGCTGGCCGCCCAGGATCCAGTGCATCAAATGACCGAACTCGTGGAAAAACGTCACCACATCGCTGAACTCCATCAAGCCGGGATCAGCGGCGGTAGGGGCCGGAAAATTGCACACCAGGATCGCTTCCGGAATCTGTTTGCCGCGAACTCCATCGAGTACCGGCGCCATCTCGGCGTGGCTATATTTTCCCGGACGCGGATGCATGTCCAGATAGAAACGGCCGATCACCTTGCCGTCGTCGATGGCATCCCAGGTTTCGACCGCCGGATCCCAGGCCGGGACGTTCTCCTCCTGGCGAAAGGTGAGGTGGAAGAGTTTGGCGGCGGTGTCGAGGACTCCTTGTTTCACCTGCCCGTAGGGCAGGTAGCGGCGTACCGACTCCGAATCAAAATTGTACTGGGTGCGGCGCACGAGCTCGCTCAGGTAGGAGGTCTCGTAGTCTCCGATCTCCTCAGCATGGGGATCACTTTTCTGCTTCTCCGCCAGCAGCATCTGGAATTCACGCAGCACCAGAGGGCGCGAGGCGGCATCCACGCGTTCGATGAAGCCCGCGATATTCGGGCCGTTTACGATCATTTTATCGGCCGCGTTGTAGTCAGCCCACGATTGATATCCCAGGAGCGTAGCAATCTCGTAGCGGGTTTGCATCATCTGCTCGAGAACATCGCGGTTTTTCGGATAGGCCCGCGTGTCGAAGGCCACCCACAGGCGGCGGCGCAGTTTGTCGCTCTTGCTGAACCTCAGGGCGGGCAGAACGTCAGGATAGTCCGTCGTGATGCGAATCTTGCCGTCCGTCCCCGGCTTGTGGCGGTCCAGGTAGTCCTGGGGCAAGCCCTCCAGCTCTGCCGCATCGCTGACTTCGACAGTATTTTTGCCGTCGCTGATATTGCGATCGAACATCGATTGTTCATCGGTCAGTTGGTCGTTGAGTTTTTTCAGCCGGGCGCGCGTGGCGTCGTCTTTGTCGACGCCCGCCAGACGAAACTCGAGGAGTTGGCGCTCCAGGTAGTAACGGGTCGCGGCCTCGGCCTGGGAAACGTCGAGACCGGCGAGCGCCTGGTAGACGTCTCGATTCAAGGAGAGCGCCGTGCTGGCCGCGCTCGCCTTGCTCAACATGGCGGTGGCGTGATCGCGGAATGTCGCATCGGGATGGACCTGCTGCATCAGATCCGCGAAGTAGGTCGTGGCATTGATTTGTCGCAGGGCCTCGTCGTAGGGAACCAGAGTATTGTCGGCGGTCCGGGCTCCCTTGACGGCGGTGATTTCCTCGACCGAGCGCGCGGCGGCGGCCAGCCTGTCATTCTCGATCTTCTCGAATGCCGGGATGTCGGGCTTCGAACTCCACACCGGAGGCTGGGACTTCGGCGCCTCCTGCGAGGCGGCGGTTCCGACCATCCCAGCGAGAAAAGCTAGCACAGCACAGCCTCTGAAAAAGCGCATAGTCCTCCCGATCGATGAACCTCGGTTTCGGTGCAAAGGGCTTCAATATACACCCAACCCCTCAGGCGCATGTCAAAGGCCAGACGAGAACCCGCAACCAGATTCGACGATCGGCGGACGAAAAAGTCACCATCCGACCTTTTGACCTTTGTTCTGTTCGTCGAGCCACTTCTGAAGCGGGGCGAAATACTCCAAAATGGCGCTGGCGTCCATCTGGCGTTGCCCGGTCAGGACTTCGAGCGCATCCGGCCAGGGCTGGCTCTGGCCCAGCGCGAGCATCTTCTCGAATTTCGCGCCGGCCTCTTTGGAGCCAAAGAATGTGCAGCGGTTCAGCGGTCCGGTGTAGCCGGCCTCATGACACAAAGCCCGGTAGAACTGGAACTCCAGGATGTAGGCCAGGAAATAGCGCACATACGGCACGTTGGCGGCGATGTGATATTTGGCGCCAGGATCAAAGTCTTGCTCGCTGCGCGCGACCGGCGGCGCGATGCCCTGATATTTCAGGCGCAGGTCCCACCAGGCCTGGTTGTAGTCAGCCGGCTTGATCTCGCCCGAGAATACTTTCCAGCGCCATTGGTCGATGGTGAAGCCGAAGGGCAGGAAGGCGACCCGGTCAAGGGCTTGCTTCAGCAACTGGGGAATATCGGCATCGGCCGATGGAACCTGATCGAGCAGCCCCACCTTCTGCAGATATTCCGGGGTAATGGCCAAAGCGATGGAGTCTCCGATGGCCTCGTGAAAGCCATCATTGGCGCCGTTTTCAAAAAGGAATGGCTGCTTCTCATAGGCCCGCTGGTACATGTTGTGGCCGAGTTCATGGTGAACGGTGACGAAATCGACATCGCGAACCTGCAGGCAGACTTTGATGCGGAGATCGTCCTGGTTGTCGATGTCCCAGGCGCTCGCGTGGCAGACGACGTCGCGGTCGGCGGGTTTGGTGAACAGCGACCGTTCCCAGAAGGTCTGGGGCAGGGGAGGAAATCCCATGGAGACGAAGAAGTTTTCCGCGTACTTCACCATCCCGCGGGGATCGACCGGCTTCGCTTTCAGCAATTCAGTGAGCTCGTAGCCGCTGCTGTTGGCCGGCATGCCCAGCAGGGGATAAATATTGCCCCATTCCTGGGCCCAGGGATTGCCGAGTAGATCGGCGGGAATCGGACCATCCGGTGGAACCACGCCGGGGCCGTAGTGTGCGGAGAGCCGGGCGCGAACGAAGGTGTGCAGGGAAAGATAGAGGGGGCGAACCTGCTGCCAAAGCCGCTCGATCTCGGCACTGAACTGATCGGGAGTCATGTCGTAGCCGGAGCGCCACATGGCGCCCGTATCCCGGAAGCCGATTTCGCGGGCGCCTTGGTTCGAGAGTTGAACGAATCTCCCATAGCGATCGCGCATGGGAGCGCCGACTTTGTTCCACCCCAGCCAGAGATCTTTCAGCTCGCTCGGATCTTGGCTGCTCCCCATGATCCGCTCGATGGCGGTGATGTCCAGACAATCGTCGGGCTTGCGGCAGTACTTGCCTTTGCCATATTCGGCTTCGAGCGAAGTGCTGATCTTGGTCATTTCCTTGCGCAGCGCAGGATCTTTCGGAGCGGGCGCGGTCAGCGACAGACGGAGCAACATGAACTTTCGCGCCAGTTCAGGAGGCATCTTCAGCTTCTCGAAGCGCCTGGCCTGCCCGACGAGCTCGGTGGTGACCGCGGTGGCCTGGTCCTGGGCCTCGGCGGACAGCGCCTCGGTATCGTCGGTGATGAAGTTGTCCTCTACCCATCCGGCACGGTTGACCTGAACGCTCAGTTCGCTCAAGCGAACCTCGGCGCGCTTCATGAACTCCTCGGCTTCCTGGATGGTCGGAGCGGAACTAGTTTGACCTGGCATGACGCCGGCACACAGGATCCCAGCCAGCAGCACCGACACAATTCGGACGAGGGATTTCATGAGGACCTCCGCCGGAAATTATACGGGAGCAGCGCGGGTGCTACGGCGACCACTGCAGAAGCCCAGGTCATGGCTCGCGAAGACCCAGGCGCCCTGATTTGACGCCCAGGTCTGACGCCCAGGTCTGACAACCAGGTCTGACAACCAGGTTTGACACTCTGGTTTGACGCTCTCCGAGATGCCGGCTCTTTAAGAGGTCACGTCCTTCAGGTGCGTGGCGATATACCAGGTATTCCCGAACGCGTCCTTGACCCCGCCGCTGCGGTCGCCATAGACCTGGTCTGCGGGCTCGAAAAGCGAAATCGCCCCCGCCGCCAGGGCATTGCGATAGACGGCGTCGCCATCCGGAACGTAGAGATAGAACGTTTGCGCCATGGGCTGATACGGCCCCTGGGCTTCCCCCATCTCCAGATACGCGTCGCCGACCTTCACCGTGACGTGATGGATCACGCCTTCGGGGGAGGCATGGCGTTCGAATGCCCGCGCTCCGAATGCCCGCTGCAAGAAATCAATCATGGGTTCGGCGCGCAGCGGATGCAGGTAGGGTTGAATCGCGGGCGCACCCCGCCACTTGTGGCTTTCCCCGTGGCGAGTGGCGACATACCAATGGTTGCCCGCGGCATCCTGCACGCTGCCCGAGCGCTCCCCATAGGCCTGATCGGCGGGCTCGGCGATCGAGGCCGCGCCCGATCGGAGAGCACGCTCATACACCCGATCGCAGTCAGGAACATAAATGTGAAATGCCCCTGGACTGGCCACCCCTCTCCAGGACAGCCCCGGACCTCCGCCACCGATCATCAGCATGGAATCGTCGATGCGCATTTCGGCATGGATGCCGCCTGCCGAGCCGATCCTGCGATGGGTTTCCTCGGCGCCGAACGCCTGTTTGAGAAACTCCATCAGGCCGGCTGCGTCGTCGGCCACAATGTAGGGGGTCACGGTGCGGAATCCCGGGCGAACCGGATCGACTGCGGGCTTCGGCTGGCTTTCGCGCAGGGCGCGGAAGCGGCGGTGCATCTCCTCAACCGACAGCTCTTCTTTTCGGGTCGATACCCCCCAGGTATACCCGAAAGGATCGAGCAGCACGCCCTCGCGGCGGCCATAGAACTGGTCCCGGATGGGGCTCGCGAGCTTGGCGCCGGCGGCCACCGCACGCGCCGCAAAGGCGTCCGCATCGGCAACATCGAGCGCCAGGGTGACGGGCGACCGGCCCAGGGTCTCGGCGCTCAAACGGCCGCCTTCGGGCCACTCCTCGGCCAGCATGATGAGCGAGTCGCCGATGATGATTTCGGCGTGCGCGATGCCGCTTCCGGTCTCAAAGCGCATCCTCTCCCTGGCGCCGAAAGCGTTCCGGTAGAACTCGATCGCCTTAGCGGGGTCTTTGAACGCCAGGCGAGGGGCCACCGAGACCCGAACTGCGGCGGGCGATACGGTTGTAGTTGCCAAGGCAGCCATCCTTTCTAAGTCAGCCTTCAGACGGATTTTGAAATTCTCCCGCGGTAGATCGCGAAGGGCCCGCGCCACCCGCAACAAAGCCAGCAGGCGAGGGGGAGCCGGCGGGGGTTCAGAGCCCGGCTTCGCCAGCAGGATCTCGACCGCCTGCTGCAGTTGCTCGATCTCTGGTTTCGGGCCGAGAGAGCGCTTAGACATCGGCACCCCCCATCTGCGCCCGCAGCTTCTCGAGCGCGCGAAACTGCAGCTGCTTTACCGCACCCTCACTGCGATCGAGCTCCAGGGCAACCTCGCGAATGCTCTTTTGCTCGACAAAGCGCAGATGAATGACCCGGCGCTGTTCGGCCGGAAGGCTCTCGACCAGTTGCGCCAGCACAGCCTGGTTCTCGATGCTTTCGCCGGGGGGATGGCCGCCTGCGAAATCATCCGGCAGCGGCTGGCTGCTCTGGCGCGCGCTGCGCTCACGGCGGTCGCTGGCGGCGTTGGCCGCAATCCGGATCAGCCAGGCGGAAAACGGGATGCCGCGCCACTCGAAGCTTCGGATTTTGGCCAGCGCCTGATGAAACACCTCGGAGGTGATGTCCTCGGCCTCCTCCCGGCTTTCGGCCCGCCGGATGACATACCCGTACACTCGATGGAAGTGAAGTTCGTAGAGCTCCGCAAAGCGGAGAGGGTCACGCTGCGCCGCTTCCACCAGAAGGCGCTCGTCCGCTTCTTGTCCTTTGCGATCCTTCAACGATTCTCCGCGGATTGCGTTCTCAGTTAAGGATAACGGCCGGGAGGGAGAAAAGGTTACGGAGGAAAATCAAGGGCCCTGCAAGGTCATGCGGACGACCCGCTGCCGTAGTACAGGCCTTCCAGTTCCTTCTGCACTTTGCCGGAGAGGCTCTCGAGATCGCGCGGGGCGAGCCCCGCCGTCGAGATCGGCTTGCCCACCCTCATCTCGAGCGGGCGGCACTTGATGTGGTAGGTGTTCATGGGCAGCAGTTCGTAGGTTCCCACCAGCGCCACCGGCACGATGTCCACCTGCGCCTTGATGGCGAGAAAAAATGCGCCGGGAAGGAAGGGCTTGATCTCGCCGTCCGGCGTGCGTCCGCCCTCCGGAAAGATGACCAGCGGCAAACCGGCCTTCAGTCCTTTGAGCGCCGCGCGAATGCTGCCAATCGAGCGCGAGGGATTCTGCTGATCGATGCAAACCTGTCCGGAGCGCTTGAGGTGCCAGCCGACAATCGGATAGGCGAGCAGTTCGCTCTTGAAGGCGATGCGAAACAGGAAGGGCAAGTACACGTAAAGCACCGGGATGTCGAGCGCCGAGGCGTGATTCACCGCGTACACATGCGGCTGCGAAGGATCGATGTTCTCAAGTCCCGTGACTTTCACGGGAGAGGAGATGGTTTTCATGATCAGCCACGACCAGGTACGCGAGAAACCATGAAGAGCGCGTTCCCGATTCGAAAGCAGCGTAAGCGGAAGCGAGATGATCCCTAGGACAACGGTGTACAACCAGATCAGCGGGTCAAAGAGGCAGTAGGAACGCAGCCGGCTGAGCAGGCCGTACTGGCGCGCGGAGGAAGGGTGCGCGACCTCGTCGAGCGTCGCCGCCACCGCGCTCGCGGTCTTGGCTTGGGTCTCAACCCCGTCCGGCGATGTCTCTCGGAACGGCATGATTGGTTAGATGCGCACGCCTAGCGCACGCATCGCCTCCCCCACAATGTAAATCGATCCGGTCACCACCACCAGGCCCTGCGGGCCGGCATGGGCCCGCGCCCGCTCGAGGGCGGACGATACTTCGGGCGCCTCCTCGATCTCGGTCGAAGTGCGAGCCGCGGCTTCCCGGATTTCTTGCGCGCTGGCGGAGCGCGGGCTGTCGGCATGGGTCGCGATCACCCGTTCCGCCAGCGGAAACAGAATTTCCGAGATTTCTCCGATCGCTTTGTCCCGCATGGCGCCGAACACGATGGTCAGCGGGCGGTCCTCGTAAACCGCCGAGAGGGTGGAGCGCAGCGACCAGGCGCCGGCGGGATTGTGGGCGACATCGAGAATTGTCTCCGGCCAGCCCCCGCTGGCCGGGATCACCTGGAACCGCCCCGGCCAGTGGGTCCGGACGATTCCGCGCTCGATCGAATCGGCGGTCACGGGAAAACCCTGCCTGCCGAGTTCCTCGGCCGCAGCAATGGCCAGAGCGACGTTTCTCAACTGGTGGCGTCCGACGAGCGGGGTTTCGACCTGAATCTGTTTTCCCATCACCTGCAAGGGATAGCGCGAGACGTAAGCCGGAGCAAAAATCGACTCCTGCCCATGGTCCCGCTCCCGGGTGGCCAGGTAGGACCCGCTGCCCGGACTGACCGGAGGAACATAAGGCACAGCGCTCACCGCTTGCGCCCTCAGATCGAGGATGGTGTTCCCGATTACATCATTGGCCTGAGGCTGTTGGGGCAAGGTCACCACCACTCCCCCCGGCCGAATGATGCCCGCCTTTTCGCGTGCGATCTCCGCCACCGTATTGCCCAGGTATTTTTGATGGTCGAGCGAGATGTCGGTAATCACGCTCAGCCGCGGCTCAATCACGTTGGTGGCATCGAGACGACCCCCCATGCCCACTTCGAGAACAGCGATCTCCACTCTCCCCTGCGCGAAATATTCGAATGCCATGGCGGTCAGCATTTCAAAAAAGCTGGGGTGCCAGGGCAGCTCGCCCTCACTCACCAGGCGTTCGGCCGTGCGGTCCACCACATCGTGGAGCAAGGCAAACTCGTGATCGCCGATTTCCTGGTCGTTGATCCGGATGCGCTCGTTGATGCGGACCAGGTTTGGCGACGTGTAGAGGCCGGTTCGCAACCCGGAGGCCGCGAGGATGGCCGCGAGAGTCGCCGCCGTCGAACCTTTGCCGTTGGTGCCGGCAATCAAGATGCCCGGGAAACGCCGCTCGGGATGGTCCAACGCCTCGAGCAGAACCCGCATGTGCGCCAAATCGAATTTCTGCGATGGGGTCTGCGTCAGCTCGTGACCGAGCAAGTACATGCGGGCGATGGCAGTTTCGTAGGACATCGGCGGTGGCTGCGGATCGTCTTCGCTGGTTTGGTCGCTGGTCCCAAATCGCTCGGCAGTGGGCCAGTGCCTAGCGTACCAGCTTCAGCGCCGGGGTTTCGACGGCCTGCCATTGGCGGGTCGCTGCCGCGGCTTGAAGCGGGAAAGATCCTGGTTCGATGGGGCTAGGCGGAGGCCTGCCCGGGGACCGAAGATGCCGTCATGAAATCGAGAGCGCGCGCCAGATATGGCTTTAACTGTTTGCGGGGCACGACCGCGTCGAGCATGCCGTGCTCGAGCAGAAACTCACTGCGCTGAAAGCCCGGCGGAAGTTTCTGCCGGATGGTCTGCTCAATCACGCGCGGACCGGCAAAGCCGATCAAGGCTCCGGGCTCGGCAATATTCAGGTCGCCGAGCATGGCGAAAGAGGCGGTCACGCCGCCGGTGGTCGGATCGGTCAAAACCGAGATGTAGGGCACGCCGGTCTCGTCCAGGCGCGCCAGCGCGGCCGAAATTTTGGCTAACTGCATGAGGCTGACAACGCCTTCCATCATGCGCGCCCCGCCCGAGGCGGAGACAATCACCAGCGGATCCCGGGTCGCGATGGCTTTTTCGATGGCACGGGTAATTTCCTCGCCTACGACTGCGCCCATGCTGCCGCCGATGAATGCATATTCCATGGCGCTCACAATCACGCTGCGCCGGTTCAGCTTGCCGCGGGCGTTGATCACCGCGTCCTTCAGGCCGGTATCGGTCTGCGCCTGTTTCAGGCGCGAAGAGTAGGCCTTGAGGTCCACAAATTTCAGCGGGTCGGTCGAAACCAGGTCGGAGTCAAACACCTCGTACTCTCCGCCATCGAGGAGCTGCATCAGGCGGGTGCGGGCGTCAATGCGGAAGTGCTTCTCGCACTTCGGACAAACGTTGAGGTTCTCCTCGAGATCCTTCTTCCAGATGATCTGGCGGCAGTGCTCACACTTCACCCACAGCCCCTCGGTGCGCACCTTCTTTTCGCCCGAGCCATCCAGGTCGCCGGATTCGCGCTTGAACCAAACCATAGCAATGGGATCAACGGGCGATGTTCGGATTTCGCGGTTGCAGGTTCAACCGCTATGCCCCAACTCGAAACTTCTCGATCAGTACTCGATTCCTCGCTGTGCCATCACGCCCTTCTCGTAGGCGTGCTTCACCTGGCGCATTTCGGTGACGGTGTCGGCCAGCTCGACAATTGTCGGATGCGCGTTGCGGCCCGTCAAGATAACATGCACCATTTCGGGTTTCCTTTTGAGGCTCTCGACCACCTTCGCCGGGTCGAGCATGCCGTAGCTGACGGCGTAATTGATCTCGTCGAGGATGACCAGATCCCAGCTGCCCGAGCAGATCGCTTGATCGGCCTCAGCCCACGCCTCCCCGACCATGCGAACATCCTCGGGATCCGGCTTTTCTGCTCCCATCTTTACGAAACCGCGCCCCATTTGCTTCATGATGAATTTGTCGCCAAAGGCCTGGACGGCGTCCAGTTCGCCGTAGTGCCAGGAGCCCTTGAGAAATTGCAGCATGAGCACCCGCATGCCCTGCCCGACCGCCCGCAACGCCGTTCCCATGGCAGCGGTGGTCTTGCCCTTGCCGGGGCCGGTATTCACCATAATCAAACCACGACGGATATCGGACATACGGGGTCAGTGTATCGATTGTACCCGTTCAGGGCAGCGGGCGCGGAGGATGAGACTCCGGGGAAGGAGGGGGTGGCCGCGGGATGCGGGCGGCACGGCCCCCGGGGCATGCGTCACCCTCGACCCATCCATCGAGCGATCGCGGGGCAGGCGGACCGCGCCTAGGGCATTTCGACCAGTTGCCGCTGGTCCCGCTGCGGCGACCCGGCGCCCGCCGAGTTCTCGTCGCTCAGCAAGCGCGCCGTAACCCGCAGGGCTTCAATCTCGATCTTGATTCTCAAGATTTCCTGCTCTTTCATCCGCAGTACTTCGTTAGGATTTTTCATGAGGAAGGCTCCTTCGCGTATAACATTTTGCTCCCTGGGTGCCGGTGGAGAACAATTCTAGTCTATCGGACGCCCGCCCCCAAATATCACGAAAGTACAGATCTCGCCTCAATGCCCAAGGTGATAAGGATGGCCGTTTAGAATGGTGAAGGCACGATAAAGTTGCTCGAGCAGCACCACCCGTGCCAACTCGTGCGCCAGGGTCATTCGGCCGAGGGATAACTGCAGAGTGGCCGCCTGGCGCGTCGCCTCGCTGAAACCGCTGGCCGGACCCACGGCAAACAGCAGGGGCCCGGGATGGCGGTCGCGATGATCGCCGAGAAATTTCGCCAGCTCTTCGGAAGAAAGCTGTTTTCCGCCGCCGTCCAAAAGCACCAGGGTGGCTTTGGTTTTGGAGCGTGCGCCCCGGCCGTTCCAAGCTAGCATGGCCGATTCGTCTTTGAATTCTTTCCCTTCCACCTCCGCATAGTGGGTCAACCGCTTCAGATATTCCTCCGCCAGGGACCGGATCGCAGGCTGCTTCGTGTTTCCAATCCAGGCAACGGTCAGCTTCACGCAGGAAATTTAATCACAGCGCGCGCCGAGGTCCCAGGGGAATCAGAGCCGGGACGCCGGTCCTTCCCCTTTTGTGCCCGTGGCGAACACCACCACGGCGCCGAACTTCACAGAATCGCCCTCCGCATAGCGACCAATGGCCGCGAGCACCTCGGCATGAATCGACTCCCAACTGGCTCGGGGCACGCGTTGCAATAGCGGGATGAAGGGGGTCGAGACCGCCTGCACCTGTTCCCAAACCTCCTCGGGTGTTCCCGGCCAGGTCCAGGGAATGTCCCTCGTCTCTTCGTGGGCTTTGAATCCGGCGCGCCCTAAGGCTGCCGAAAGGCTTCCGGGTCGCGCATACTTAAACAGATTGCATCCGGGCGCGGTCACCGGTCCCCCGATATGGCGGTGCACAACCCCCATGGTGCTTGACCAGTAGGGCTGCTCGAAGGGACCCCAGGCGGCAAAACAAGCCCGCCCGCCGGGCTTTAACACCCGATAAGCCTCGCTGAGCGCCTCCTCCTCGAGGAACATGACGCCAAATCGGGAGGTGACCAGGTCAAAACTGGCCTCGGCGAAGGGCAACCGGTTCGCATCCGCCTGGTGGATAGAAAAATTGGTGAGGGCGCGCAGCCGGGCTCGCTCCTGAGCGATTGCAAGCAGCTCCGGGCTGCGATCGAGCGCGGTGACCTGGCCGAGGGGTGCGAGGAGAGGCGCCAGGCTGATCGCTGGTTCGCCGGTGCCGCTCGCCAGATCGAGCACTCTCATCCCCGGCTGCGGATGAGCATATTCGACCAGGGCCCGGGTCAGGTCGCCTCCGAGGGCGGCCGATTTCGATTTCCACTTCTCCGCGGCCACCAGGCGGTAGGATGCACTCCAGGTCGGGTTGGAATCTTCGCAGCTCATGCGGGAAACGGGGAGAAGACCCCCGGTCGCCGGCGGCTACGCCCGCTTCTTTCGCGGGGCCGCAGGCACGAGTCTTTTACGCGCCGTCCGGGCTTTCAACTCCGCCGGCTCCATTCGCCGAGCCGACTTCCACAGCCGTTCCAGATCGTAGTACTGGCGCGCCTTTTCAGAGAACACGTGAACCACGAAATCGACGTAGTCGAGCAAGACCCATTCCGCCTGCTTATAGCCCTCGACGTGGGTGACCCGCATGCCGGCCTGTTCCAGGCGCTCCTCGACCTGGTCCGCGATGGCCTGGACCTGACGCGGGTTGCTGCCGCTGCACACCACAAAGTAGTCGGTAAAGGCGCCTGAATCTTTTTCGAGTTCGAGAATGGTGATGGCTTCCGCCTTCTTTTCCTGACAGGCGCTGATGGCTTCGGAGACTTGGCGTTTGAGGTCGTTTTTCTTCATGCAGTCGTTTTGTTCGGTGGCCTGGGACTTCGCTCTCATTGTAGCCGACGAGGGAGCAGGGCCGGCGGCCGCAGCCGGCAAAAGCCGGGCAGCCGCCGGCGGCTAACGGCCGCTTCCATATAACCCCATTTTCTTGATGTATTCGGCTACGGCGGGATCGAGAAATCGCCCCAGGGGACGCTTGGCCCGAACCGCCTCGCGAATGGCGGTGGCCGATGCCGGGTTGTGGACGCCATCGAGCAGGTGGATGGTGGCCCCGGTCAAGACCAAGTCCCCTTTGGCCGGCTGCTTGGCGAAGGGTTTCGATACGGCGGCTGCCGGACGCAGGGTCTCGGGCAGAGCATTGGCCACGTCGGCCAGAGAATATCCGGCGCGGCTGGCCACAATAAACTCACATTCGCCGAGCAGCGCTTCCGGCTCCCGCCATTTGGCGATTTGTTCGAAGGCATCAATCCCAATCAGAAAAAAGAGGCGGTCGCTTTTCCCGAGCGTCGGCTTGAGCTTGCGCACAGTGTCGATGCTGTAGTTGGGGCGGGACGTGCCGCGGCCGGCGAGAGCTCCCTTGAGGGTCTCGGGGGCGGTCATCGGGTCGGGGGCTTCGAGCAGCGAGGGCAAGAAGCCCTTTTGTCCCAAGGTGGCAAGCGCCACCATGGCATACCGATCGAAGTAGGAGGCGGTCGTCGCCTGGGAGCGGTGCGGCGGAAGGTTCGCGGGAACAAACTGAATGCGACCCAGCTGGAAGCGCTCTTGGGCAGCCCGCGCCAGGGCCAGATGGCCGAGGTGAATCGGATCGAAAGTTCCACCGAAAATGCCGATATTCATGGCTCGCGCCTGCTTTGCACTGCCGCCCTCTCCCCGCTCTCCATCCGGAACGCTCTTAGTTTCTTGCTTTTGCGCTGGTTTGCGCAAGTTTTCCGGAACTCCGGGGCTCGCCCTCGGCCTGCCTTGCCCCGAGCGCGATTCCCGCCGATCCCGCGCCGGTTGCCGGATTCGAGCCAAAGGTTGCCTTGCCGAGGGTCTCCCACGGTCAGCGCCAATTGGGCACCCGCCGCGCTGGCCTGGCGTAACTCGCGCTCGTCCCGTTTCGGGAACTAGGATCGCATTGTATGCGAGTGAAACTCCCCCTTCTTCGCACACGCTACGATGTCCGTCCGGTTCGGGCGCCCATTCTGCGTTACGGCGTTGCAGTCCTCAGCGTCATCCTGGCGCTGATCCCGGCATTTCTCCTCTCGAACGTGGTCGAAAGCCGCCTCCTGGTCTTTGCCGTCGCAGTCATGATCAGTGCATGGTACGGCGGCTGGAAGCCTGGTCTGGCAGCCACCTCCTTTGCTCTGACCGTGAGCGCGTACTTTGCCCTGACCGGAGAGCGCTCGGCAGCCGGCCAGCCCCAGGCACTGCTCGATCTGGGCCTGTTTGTCTTCGTGGCCGTGCTGATCTGCTGGTTCAACTACGCCCTGCGCGCAGCGCAACAGGGACTGCAGCGCTCGGAAAGCAATTTCCGATCCCTGGTGACGAACGCTCCCTACGGCATTTGCCGCTGCGACGCCCGGGGCATCTTGCGGGATGCGAATCCCGCGCTCATGACCGTACTCGGCTACGAGTCGGCGGCGGAACTGATTGGCGTCAATCTGGCCAACCTGCACCCCGATTCGCAGCAGTGGTTCACGCTCGCCGACTACTTGCGCTCGCTCCAGCCCTTCCAGGCCTTGAACGCGCACTGGCAGCGGAAAGACGGCACGCCGGTGGTGATGCGCCTTTCCGGACGGGCCATCGAGGGCGAGGGCAATGCGACTTTCTTTGAACTGTTTGCCGAAGATGTGACCGAGCAGCGGGCGCTCGAAGCCCAGCTGCGCCAATCGCAGAAGATGGAAGCCGTGGGACGGCTGGCGGGCGGCATTGCGCACGACTTCAACAATCTGCTGATGGTGATCTCCGGCTACTGCGAGTTCCTCACCGATCGCCCCGGCTCCGATGCCGAACAGCGAGGCCTGGTCGAGGAAATTGCCCGCGCCGCCGAGCGCGCCGCCGACCTCACGCGCCAGCTCCTGGCCTTCAGCCGCAAGCAGATGCTCGCGCCCAAGGTTATCGATCTGAATGCGGTCATCACCGAGAACTTGAAAATGCTGACCCGCGTGATCGGGGAAGACATCGATCTGGTGATGATCCCGGGATCGGGCGTCGGTTCGGTCAAGGCCGATCCCAGCCAGATCGAGCAAGTGATCATGAACCTGGCGGTCAACGCCCGCGATGCCATGCCGCGAGGCGGCAAGCTCACCGTCGAAACCGCCAATGCCACCCTCGACGAAGGCTACGCCCGCACCCATTCTCCGGTGAAGGCGGGGGAGTATGTCATGCTCGCCATGAGCGACATGGGAATGGGCATGGACGCCGAGACCCAGGCTCACATCTTCGAGCCTTTTTTCACCACCAAGGGTACCAAGGGCACCGGGCTCGGGCTTTCGACCGTGTACGGCATCGTCAAGCAGAGCGAAGGCTATGTCTGGGTGTACAGCGAGATCGGCAAAGGCACGACCTTCAAGATCTATCTCCCGCGCGTCAGCGCCACCGGGAAACCGATCCCGGTTCAAACTGCGGCTTCGAGCGACGCCGCGAAGGCGGTGCGGGAAACCATTCTGCTGGTCGAGGACGAAAACACCGTGCGCCACCTGACTCGCCAGTATCTGGAGAATCTGGGCTACACCGTGCTCGATGCGAACCACGGCGTAGCCGCCCTACAACTTTCTGCAACTCACCCTGGCCCCATTCACCTGCTGCTGACCGACGTCATCATGCCGGGAATGAACGGGCGCGACTTGGCTCAGCGCATGTCTTCGGTGCGGCCCGAAATCAGAGTGCTTTTCATGTCGGGCTACACCGAAAACGCAATCGGCCACAACGGCGTGCTGGACGCAGGCGTCAACCTGCTCCAGAAGCCCTTTACCCTCCCCGCTTTGAAAGCCAAGGTGCGGGAGGTGATCGATACGGCACTCCCCCTGGAGGTTTTTATGTCTGCTCGTCCATTGCTTCATCCGCCCATCCGGGGCCGGGAAAAGACTTCACCCTTCCGCGCCCAACGCTTCAATCTCCACTTGCCGCTCAAGTATCGCCAGCTCGGCGAACAAAACTGGCGCAAGGGGACTACTGAAAACATCAGCCGCTCGGGGATGCTATTCCAGGCGGAGGAAATGATTCCAGCCAACGTGCAGCTCGAAATCAATCTCGTGCTGCCGGTGGAAATTGCGGGATTGTCGTCCGCCGAAGTGGTCTGCCGTGGAGAAGTCGTGCGCAATCTGAAACCTGGAGAAAGCACCGGCGTCCCGTCGCTGGCGGCGAAGATCCTGCAATACCGGTTTCAGCACGGCTCGCAGATTGCGCAGGCCTAGACTGCCCAGCCTAGCGGACCCTGTCCTCGGTCCCGAGGCCAGGTCGAGGCGGCCGGCGAACGGCCGCCTCGCAATTTTCGCTAGCCGCCCTCGGCCGCGGAACAAAAGCCAGCCCCGTGCCTAAGAACTTTTCTCGGCACTCGCCTCGCGACTGGCCTCGGCACTGGGTGGCACGGCGAGGCTCGCCCTCACCTCGTCGACTTTTTGCGCCATCGCGTACTTCAATTCCTCAATGCCTTTGCCGGTCACCGCCGAAATGGGAAATAGCTCGATTCCATGCTTTTTGCAGTAGCGCCTCAGCTGGGCCAGCTTACCTTTGTTGGCGACATCGATCTTTGAAGCGACCATGAGCCGCGGCTTCTTTTCGAGCGCGGCGCCGAAACTCGCCAGCTCGTGGTCGATGACCTCGAAGTCTTCGACCGGATCGGGCCGGCCGCTCCCATCCGACACATCGACCATGTGAACCAGCAGGCGCGTGCGCTCGATGTGGCGCAGGAATTGGGTGCCCAACCCCGCCCCGGTGTGCGCGCCGGCAATCAGACCCGGAATGTCGGCGACCACGAAACTTCTCTCGGCCGGCGGCTTTCCCACCATCACCACACCCAGATTCGGTTGCAGCGTGGTGAAGGGGTAATCGGCAATCTTTGGCCGCGCCGCAGAAATGCGCGAGATCAGAGTGGACTTGCCCACGTTTGGATATCCCACCAGTCCCACATCCGCCAGCAGCTTCAATTCCAGGCGGAAGACCCTCTCCTCGCCGGGATGGCCGTCCTCGTGTTCGCGGGGGGCGCGGTGCACCGGGGTGGCAAAGCGCGCATTGCCGCGTCCGCCGCGTCCGCCGCGGGCCACGACGACGCGCTCGTCGGGCCGGGAAAAGTCGTAGACCTTTTCGCCCGTGTCCTCGTCGAAGACAATGGTCCCGACCGGGACCTTCAGCAGCACATCTTCGCCCTCGCGGCCGGTTTTGTTCGAGCCTTCGCCGTGGCGGCCGCGCTCGGCCTTGTATTCCGGATTGAAACGGAAATGCACCAGCGTGTTGTGGCGTTCGCTCGACTCCATGATGATGTCGCCGCCGCGACCGCCGTCGCCGCCCGAGGGCCCTCCCCGCGGAACAAACTTCTCCCGCCGAAAAGCCATGCAGCCGTTACCGCCGTCGCCCGCCTTCACTCGGATTGTGGCTTCGTCGATGAACATCGGAAATCAATATCAGAAAATGAACCGCAGAACTCTCGGAAGCTTCCGGACCGGTCCTCCGAGCGGTGGTCCGGAGAGACGAAGGCCTAAGGCCCCGAGCTTCGGCCCACGAAAAAGCCCCGGCTCGAGCCGAGGCGTCAGACCGCGTTCGCACACTCCGCGCGGACCCGAGCGTTTGAGTTTTCCCTGTCCTCGCCTACTTCGCCGCGATGGGCTCGACCATGACGAACTTGCCCATGCTGCCCTTGTTCAGGAACTTGATGCGGCCGCTGATCTTGGCGAACAGAGTATCGTCTTTGCCGCGACCGACGTTGAGGCCCGGCTTCACCCGCGTGCCGCGCTGGCGCACGATGATGGTGCCGCCGGGAACCACCTGCCCGCCGAAAGCCTTGAAGCCCAGCCGCTGCGCGTTCGAATCGCGCCCGTTTCGTGAAGTGCCTTGTCCTTTTTTATGTGCCATCGAATGTTCTCTTTCAGCAACCGTGTGCGGGCGAACCTGGCGCCCGTCCCGGCCGAGCCTGGCCGAGCCGTGTCACTTTTTCTTGTTCGGCGCGGCCTTCTTGGGCGCCGGTTTCTTGGCTGTCGTTTTCTTTTTGGCCGGCGCCGCGGTCGCTTTGGCTTCCGTCTTTGGCACCTCAACCAGTTCGGCTGGGGCCTTTTTCGGCGCGGGTTGCTTCTTCGGCAGTTCGGGCGCCTTGAAGCTCTGCCCGTCGAAGGCAATTTCGGTGATCCGGACGGCCGTATATCCCTGGCGATGGCCGCGCAATTTCTTGTATTGCTTCTTGCGCTTGTAATGGAACACCAGGATCTTGGCGCCGCGCCCTTGCTCGACGACCTCGCCGGTCACCAGGGCCTCGGACTGCGGCTTGGCGATCTGGCCCGCGCTGCCGGAAACGGCGAGCACATCGCTGAACTCGACTTTGCCGTCCTTGCCGTCGCCCTGGTTCTCAACCCGAATCACATCACCCGGAGCGACCCGATACTGTTTTCCACCCGTGCGGATGACCGCGTACATACTTGTGCCTCCGTCAATCCTGTGCCGGCCGCAGCAGCTGGAAGTGGTGATCGATAGTCCTGGCGCGATCCGGAAACCTGCTGATTTTTCTATGCTTGCTGTGTTTCCGCGTCGGCGCTCTCGGCAACTTTGGCGGGCGGCCCCAGAACGGAACCGCGAGTACAGGCAAACTGGACTATTCTAGCGTGCGCTGTCGAAAAGCGTCAAACCCCGACCGCGGCTGGCGAGCGGCGGGCAAACGGTTATGATTGTCCCAGTCAGATGACCGGCAGCATGCACCCCTATGATTAACCACAGGCGCGTGGCGGTGGTTCTCCCTGCCTACAACGCGGAGAAGACGCTCGAAGACACGGTTCGGGAGCTTCCTGAACTCGTGGATGTGTGTCTGCTGGTGGACGATCACAGCACCGACCAGACGGTCGCAACCGCGGCTCGCCTGGGCTTGCAGTGTTTTGTGCATGACCGGAACTACGGCTACGGCCGCAACCAGCAGACCTGCTATCGGGAAGCGCTCGCTGCCGGAGCCGATGTGGTCATCCTGCTGCATCCGGACTATCAGTACACGCCCCGGCTGGTCACCGCCATGGCCAGCATGGTCGCCTATGGCGTGTACGACGTGGTGCTCGGATCGCGCATCATCGGCGGGCAGGCGCTGCGCGGCGGGATGCCGCGGTACAAATACCTCGCCAATCGGTTCTTGACTGCGTTTGAGAATCTGTTTCTCGGCATCAAGCTCTCGGAATACCACACCGGCTATCGCGCCTTCAGCCGCGAACTGCTGTCCGCGTTGCCGCTGCTCGAGAATTCCGACGACTTCGTCTTTGACAACCAAATGCTCGCGCAGTGCGCCTATTTCGGCTTCCGCATCGGCGAGGTGTCCTGCCCGACCAAATACTTCGCGGAGGCTTCTTCGATCAACTTCGCGCGCAGCGTGACCTACGGTTTGGGAGTCATGCGGACCTCACTGCAATTTGCCTTACAGCGGATGGGGGTGATGAAGTTCCGCATCTTCAGCGACAAGGGCCGCCGCTTGGAGCCGGGAACTGCAACCTATTATGCTCCTGGTGCCGCCGGCACTCGAACCGGCTGAAAGCGCTGAAGCCCGGACCATCTCGAAGCGACCCCGTTAAGCTTTGAACAGCAAACCCAGTCCGACCCAACATGTCTTGCTGCTGATCCTGGCCGCGGGCGCAATCCTCGTGCATGGCTATCATCCCTTTGTCGAAGACGGGGAGATTTACGTTCCCGGGATCAAGCAGCAGTTAAACCCCGCGCTCTACCCCTACAACAGCGGATTTTTTGCTTCGCACGCGCACTTGACGCTGTTTCCAAATCTCATCGCCGAATCCATCCGGATCACGCATCTGCCTCTCGAGTGGGGACTGTTCGCCTGGCAGTTCCTGAGCATCTTTTTCCTGCTGGTGGCCTGCTGGCGGCTGGGGCGGCTAGCGTTCCGCGATCCTCTGGCCCCCTGGGGCGGAGTGGCCCTGGTGGCATCTCTGCTGACCATTCCGGTCGCCGGAACTTCGCTCTACATCATGGACCAATATCTGACCACCCGGTCGCTTTCCGCTCCGGCGGTGATCTTCATCCTGGTCAATGCGCTCGAACGCAAGCTCGCGCGGGCCGCTCTCTGGGCCGTCTTCGCCGTCCTGATTCATCCCCTGATGGCGGTGTTCGGTCTGTCGTATGCGGCACTGGTCGTCGGGATGAGCCGGACCGAGATCGGTTCGCGGGCGCCAGCCGCCAGTGCAGCTCTCGGGTGGCCCATCGTTTTTTTTCCGCCTGTGACCGATGCCTACCGCGAGGTGCTCGAAACCAGATCGTATTTTTTCCTGCTGCGCTGGGCGTGGTATGAGCGGCTGGGGCTGGCGGCGCCGATGGCGCTCGTCTGGTGGTTCCATCGCATCGCGCGCCAACAGGCTCTCCCGGTGCTCGATTTGCTATGTCGCGCGCTGCTCGGGTTTGCGGCGTTCTATTTTGCGGTATCGGTGGCCATCAGCGTTCCGCCGGGTATGGCGCGATTTGCCGAGTTGCAGCCCATGCGCTATTTGCACCTGGTGTACATCCTGCTTTTTGTTTTTGCCGGAGGGTTGCTGGCGCAATTCGTATGCCAGAGGCATGTCGGGCGATGGCTGCTGCTGTTTATTCCCCTGTGCACCGGGATGGCTCTTGCGCAGCGCGAGCTTTTCCCCGCGACGCCGCACCTCGAGTGGCCCAATGCCGCCCCGACCAATGACTGGGTGCAGGCTTTTGTGTGGATTCGCGAGCACACTCCGCCCGATGCCTACTTTGCCTTGGACCCGAACGTCATGACGCTGGCCGGGGAAGATCAGCACGGATTTCGCGCGATAGCGGAACGCTCCCGGCTGGCCGACCGCCGCAAGGACAGCGGTGCGGTCACCATGTTTCCGGCTCTCGCGGAATTCTGGCGTGACCAGGTGCGCGCGCAGGATGGCTGGTCAGGTTTCGGGGTGGAGGATTTTCGCCGGCTCAAGCAGGAATTCGGCGTGGATTGGATCGTCGTCGAGCGACCGGGCGTCGAGGGGATGGACTGCCCCTACCGCAATCGCAGGGTTGCGGTTTGCCGGGTGAATTGAGCATCAGGGTCTTTGAAGCCCGCTGCCATCTTCCCTCAGGATCCGGGTGGAAAGTTTCGGGTAAAAATCGGGTAACAGTAAGGACAGAACCAAGCAAAGCCACTCGAAGGACCGACGAAGGACCCGTGCGGACCGGCGACTGCAGCCCAAAAACAAGAATGCCGGGCTGGTTCGCCCGGCTGTTTCTCGCTATGCACCTTCGGGGAGCGACTGGGTTCCGAGGTTCCCGGAGATTCCTTTTTGTCACCGCTCTTGGTTCTTAGGTCGTTTCTCACCCCAGGCCATGGCTACCTCACGACTTCGTTACATCACCAGGGCCAGGTTCTCCAACTCGCGTTGCAGGACCGGCAAGGAGCAGCCAGCCATTTCCACCCGGCTGGCGGCATCGCGCGCTCGTTGCGGCGATACTCCGAATCCCCGCCCGCTCAGGAAGATCTGCAGCAGCTCTGCAGCCTCATGGGAATCGATCAACCCTTGCAACAGATCGTTTCTCAAGGCCGTCAACTCGGTTGCGGAAAACGTCTCTCTCATTTGCATGGCCGTCATCACCTCCGACTCCGACCCTCTACCACATCTTGCCTATTAGACTCACAAGCACCAGTCAACGTTGCATGCAATTTGGTTGCCGTGCTCTGAGCCCTACCTCGGATATACGTCCGAGGAGGCCTTCTAGTTTCATCAACCCCTTTCGACACGGGAAGTTGCCCCGAAACCAGAGGCAGAGAATCCCGTACCGGGAGCCGGCGGGAGGCGTCTCGAGATTGACACTCTGTGTCGTTATGGGACGAAACGTGACTGGCACTAGAGTGGGGTAAGACCCACAAATCAGGAAGGATCGAGGGTGGCTTCGTCGATCAGCAGGATGGGAATGCTGTCGCGCACGGGATAGACTCGGCGGCAGGCGCCGCATTTCAAGCTCTGGCCTTCCCCTTGCAGCACCAACGGCTTCTTGCAGGCCGGACAGACCAGCAGATCGAGCAAATCCTTGGGAATCATGTGGGGAATTCTACGCCTGCAGGCCAAAAACCGGAAAGCCCACCGATTCACCGGCTCCGCTCTGATGCTCCCGCATGCGGTACGATAAGGGTTTCCCGATGTGGCATGGCATCGGGCATGGGACAGGGAAAATGAGGACTCATGGCTTCTATTCTGCTTGACGGCAATAAGATCGCCCTCCAAATCCGGGGGGAGGTGGCGGCGGAGATCGAAAGCATGCGGGCGGCGGGAATACGCCCTGGTCTGGCCGTGATCCTGGTCGGTCAGAATGCGGCGTCAGAAATCTATGTCCGCGGCAAGGTGAAGAGCTGCGAGGAGTTGGGCATCTACAGCGAAAAACTCACGCCCCCGGATACGATTTCCACCCAGCAACTGCTGGCGCTCGTCGGGAGCCTGAACCGGCGCGACGAGATTGACGGCATTTTGGTGCAGCTACCGTTGCCCTCCCAAGTGGACGCCAAGGAGGTGTTGATGGCGGTCGATCCGGCAAAAGATGTAGACGGGTTTCATCCCGTGAACGTCGGGTTCTTGTCGACCCAGCGTCCGGGACTGGTGCCCTGCACCCCAGCGGGAGTGATCGAGATCCTCGAGCGGAGCCAGATTCCGATCGCCGGCCAGGAGGCGGTGGTTGTCGGGCGCAGCGACATTGTGGGAAAGCCGGTGGCCATGTTGCTGTTGAACAACAACGCGACGGTTACGGTGTGCCACTCGAAGACCCGCGACCTGCAAAAGGTGTGCCGGCGGGCGAACATTCTGGTCGCGGCCATCGGACGGCCCGGGATGATCACGCGCGACTACGTCACCCCGGGCGCAACCGTGATTGACGTAGGCATGAACAAGGTGACCGACGAGCGGGAGTTTCAGCGCCTGTTTGCCGGCAATCGGAAACGGGAGGAGACATTCCGGGCCAAGGGTTCGACCCTGGTGGGGGATGTGCATCCGGAGGTGGCCGAGGTTGCCGGAGCCATCACGCCGGTGCCGGGCGGGGTGGGACCGCTGACCATCGCCATGCTGATGGCGAATACGGTAAAGGCAGCCAGGCTGCGACGGGCCAATCGCATGCACGAGATGTCGCGGACATGAGACCGCATCCGGCAGGGGCGCTCCGCGTCGGCCTGACCGGGGGCATCGCCTCGGGGAAATCCATGGTGGGCGAGATGTTTGTTGCCCTGGGCGCCTACCTTCTCCAGGCGGATGAAATTGCTCATCAGCTCATGCAGCCGGGCGAAGCCGTCTACCAGGAAGTGGTCCGGCATTTTGGCCCTGGAATTCTCGACCCGGACGGGCGGGTGAATCGGCCGAAGTTGGCCGAGGCGGCGTTCGGATCGGGCGGCGAAAACGACGGCCGCCCGCCCTCGCGGGTCCAGGAACTGAACCAGATTGTCCATCCCGCCGTAGTGAGGAAGCAGGAGGAATGGATGGAGGAAGTCGGCCGCCGCGATCCTCACTCCATTGCCCTGGTGGAAGCCGCGCTCATTCTGGAAGCGGGGGCAGCCCAGAGCTTTGACCGACTGGTGGTGGTGACTTGCCGGCCCGAACAGCGCATCGAACGCTGGGCGCACCGGTTGAACGTGGACCAGGAGACAGCGCGGCGCGAGGTAACGCGCCGAATGGCCGCTCAGTTTTCGGACGAAGCGAAGATCAAGGCCGCCCATTATGTGATCGACAACTCCGGATCGTTCGCGGAAACCCGGGCGCAAGTGGAGACCGTGTTTCGGGAGCTGCAGCGGGCAACCGAGACGCTTTAGGCACAATCAAGGACCGGGAAGGCGTCCGCGGCCAGCGCTTACGAACGGAAAGAAAAAAAAGAAGACGCAGACGACTAAGAGAACACTAAGAAACCAGAGAGCAGAAGAGAGTGCCTGAGAGATTGCCGGGGAAATTCCGAGGGAAGGTTCTAGAGCCATGAGAGTGCTGAGGCCGGTTGTTTTTGCCGTGCTCATTGCCACCGCGTTTCTCTACTTCACCAGTCGACGCTCGAGCGAGCTGCGGCCCCCGGATTGGCCGAGCCATCCGAGCGGGGATGAGGTCACGGAAGCCTCGAGCAATGAATCGCTCGACCCCGAAGAGCAGAACAACATCAGCGTTTATCGCAAGAACATTCAGTCGGTAGTGAACATCACCTCGCGTGCGGTGGCCTTTGACTTCTTCTATGGGATGGTGCCGCAGGAGGGCCAGGGTTCGGGTTTCATTCTGGACAAACAGGGCCACATTCTCACCAACTATCACGTCATCGCGGAGGCGCGGCAGCTCGAAGTGACGCTACACAACCGCAGGAAATATGCCGCCACGGTGGTCGGAACCGACCGCTCGCATGACTTGGCGATTGTTCAGATCAAAGCCGCCGACCTCACTCCGGTGATACTCGGGGACTCGCGGAACTTGCAGGTAGGGCAGAAGGTGTATGCCATTGGCAACCCCTTCGGACTGTCGGGCACCCTGACGCGGGGGATCGTCAGCTCGATTCGCTCGGTGCAGGAGCCGGACGGTATGACCATCGACGAAGCGATCCAGACCGACGCTTCGATCAATCCCGGGAACTCGGGCGGTCCGCTTTTGAACTGGCACGGCGAAGTGATCGGCATCAACACCATGATTGCCTCGAATGTGGGACAAAGCGCCGGCATCGGTTTTGCCATTCCCATCAATACCGCGAAGGCGGTGTTGAATGATTTGCTGACCCTGGGGAGGGTCCGGCGTCCGGCCTTAGGGGTAAGGACCATCCCCGTCACCCCTGAACTCGCGGAGCAGATGGGCCTGGCGGCCGATTACGGCTTGTTGATTGTGGACGCGACTCCAGGCGGAGCGGCGGACCACGCCGGGCTCCACGGGGGCACCGAACAGGCCCTGCTGGGGAATTATCCGATCAAGCTGGGCGGAGACTTGATCGTTGCGATCGATGATCAGACGGTCGAGGACCAGCAGGATCTGGCGCAGATCATGAATAATCACCGCGCCGGAGATACCGTACGCGTAACCCTCTACCGCGGCAAAAAGAAGATGGACGTGCGAGTGACTCTGGGCGAGGCCCGAGATCAGGTCTAGCCAGCCCGATCGACCGCAGAGGTCCGACCGAGAGTCCCCGGGTCGTTCCTTCTGCACTGCACTGCTGCGCGCCCGATTCGCCTCCTAGCTCGGTTTAATGCTTCAGGCGGCGACCCGACCGAGCGAAGCCGCAATCTCGTTCACCTCTTCCTCGCTCAGCCGCAAGTCTCCCGCCCGCATCACGCCCTCGGCTTGGCGGGCGTTGCGAGCCCCGACAATCGCTCCCGTGACCGCGGGATTCACGAGCGTCCAGGCGATCGCGACTTCGCCGGGAGAGCGTTCCTGCCGCTTCCCGATTTCGCGCAGCCGTTCGACCAGCGCCAGGTTGCGGGAAAGATTGGGCGGGTTGAAGTCGGGATGCTTGTGCCGCCAGTCATCTTTCGGCAGCGCCGCGGCACGCTCCCGGGTCATCGCCCCGGTGAGCAGCCCGGAAGCCATCGGGGAATAGACGATCACGCCGATTCCCTCGCGCAGGCAGAACGGCAGGGTATCGGTTTCCACTTCCCGGTGAATCAGAGAATAGGGAGGCTGCAGCGAGGTGACCGGCGCGATGGCCTGGCAGCGCTTCAGCTGGTCGACGTTAAAGTTCGAAACGCCGATCCAGCGCACTTTGCCGTCGCGCTTGAGCTCGGCGAGCTTCGACCACCCTTCCTCGAGCTCGGGCGAATCGGGGTTGGGGGGCCAATGAATCTGGTAGAGATCGATTTCATCGACGCCCAGCCGGCGCAGGCTGGCCTCGATCTCGCGCTGGATGGAATCGGCGCGCAGGTTTCCGTGCAGCATGCCCTTTTCATTCCAGAGGCGGCTGCATTTGCTGAAAACATACGGCCGCGGACCGCGCCAGGACTTGAGCGCCTGCGCCACGATTTCCTCCGAGTGGCCAAGACCGTAGACGGCGGCGGTGTCAATCCAGTTGACTCCCAATTCGAGGGAGCGATGAATGGCGGCAATCGAATCAGCATCGTTCTGCTGCCCCCAGGCGAACTGCCAGCCCGAACCGCCAATGGCCCAGGCGCCATAACCCACCGGGGTGATCTGCAAATCGGAGTTTCCCAGTTGTTTGGTCTGCATCCTTGCCTCCACGGTGCTCTCTGATTCGAAAACCTGCGCACCGGATTCAATGGTAAAACTACACAGTGCAACTCGAGGACATCCGCCGTTTTTGTCTCTCTTTCCCGCAAGCCAAAGAGAATCTGCAGTGGGGTGACGAATTATGCTTCAAAGTGGGCGGGAAAATCTTCGCCATCGTGGGTCTCGATTCGGTTCCGCAACATCTGTGCTTCAAGAGCGCGCCCCAGGCGTTCGAAGAATTGCTGGAGAGGGAAGGAATTCGGCCCGCTCCCTACTTGGGCCGCTACCCATGGGTGCTGATCGAGGCGATCGATCGGCTGCCCGCGCGGGAACTCGAAGCTTGGCTCGGGCAATCGTACGCCATGGTGTCGGCGAAAACCAAGCTGAAACGGCCGAAATCAGGCGCGCGGAAAAAGAGCCGGAAGCCGAGGCCATGACCTCCGGGATGGGACTTGGATTGACAAACTCACGCGGACTTGTCTCTAACCAAGGTAGGATGTTAAAGCTACTAAGGCTCTCCCACGAAGAGACGGAACCAAGCGACTGGAACAAAAGATGCTGAACGCAATGTCCACCTACGTCTATGTGAAAGAGAGGCTGCATCCCGGGCTGCTCGATGGGCTGGTGCGGGGAGGAGCGCAGGCCTTTGAAATTTTTGCCGCGCGGCAGCATCTCGACTATGCCAACCGCAAACAGCACGTGCGCGAAATCGCCGACTGGTTCCGTACCAGCGGCATCCCGCTGAATTCAGTGCACTCGCCCTTGTACGCCGACTACGAATGGGGGCGCGCCGGGGGCGCGCCGGTCAATATCGCATCGATCGACCGGGGGCAGCGCGTCGAGGCCATGGATGAGATCAAGCGTGCGCTCGAGCTGGCGGAGCAGATTCCCTTCCGGTTCTTGATCCAGCATATTGGCACCAGCGGCGAGTCCTTCGACGAACGCAAACTGGAAGCGGCCATGACCTCGATCGAGCACCTGCGGGCTTTTGCCAAACCGCTCGGTGTGCGCATCCTGGTGGAAAATATTCCCAACGAATTGTCCACTCCGGAAAAGCTCGTCGAGTTCATCCAGGGCGCGCACTTCGAGGATGTCGGAGTGTGTTTTGACGTCGGCCATGCTCACCTCATGAGCGATATACCGCAGGCCTTCGATACGCTCAAGAATCTCATCCGCTCCACCCACATTCACGACAATGCCAAAGACAAGGATTCTCATCTCTGGCCGGGCCAGGGTACGATCGACTGGAAGCAAGCGATTGAACTGCTGCGTGCGGCGCCCCACACCCCGCCCCTGCTGCTCGAGATCGAGGGTGACGAGAAGCTGAATCCGGCAGACAAGATGGGAGAAACGTTCAAGAAGCTCGAAGCCGTCTAAACCACGGAGTGGTTGGAAAATGGGGGGATTGCGTCCGTGAAAAAGCGCTAAGGAGCCGGCCGGAGATTCCCCCAACGACCCAATCCTCACAATTTATGCCCTCCCCCATCGCCACCATCGCTGCAGTGGGCGCCCACGAAGGCGAGACCGTAACCATTCGGGGCTGGCT
Organism: uncultured Acidobacteriaceae bacterium; assembly: GCA_963770245.1. GTDB lineage: Bacteria > Acidobacteriota > Terriglobia > Terriglobales > Acidobacteriaceae > PALSA-270. Next base: position 463,695 of record CAVYOX010000008.1, read on the forward strand.
CTACAACCTGCGCGAGAGCGGAAAGTTGCTGTTCCCCATTTTTCGCGACGGCACCGGCCTGATTCAAGGAGTTGTGCCGAAGAGCGCGGTTGCTCCCGAGGTATTTGAGGCCGTCAAAGGCCTGACGCAGGAATCGAGCGTCATCGTCGAAGGGAAGGTCCGCGCCGACAAGCGGGCACCGGGTGGCTATGAGCTTGACGTGAGCAGCGTGCAGGTGGTGCAGCGGGTCTCCGAAAACGATCCTTATCCCATCTCTCTGAAAGAACATGGCGTCGATTTCCTGATGGAGCATCGCCACCTGTGGGTGCGTACGCCGCGGCAGGCTGCCATTCTGCGAATACGGGCGGAAATCATCCGCGCCACCCGCGACTTCTTGGACGACCGTGGCTTTGTCCTGACCGATCCACCGATTCTGACCCCGGCCGCCTGCGAAGGCACGAGCACGCTGTTTCCGGTGGATTACTTCGATGAGCAAGCCTACCTGACGCAATCCGGCCAACTTTACATCGAAGCCACGGCCATGGCTTTGGGTAAGGTCTATTCCTTCGGCCCGACCTTCCGGGCGGAGAAATCGAAAACCCGCCGCCATCTCACAGAATTTTGGATGGTCGAACCGGAGATGGCTTTCGCCACGCTCGACGACCTGATGGATCTGGCCGAAGCGCTGATTTCATTTCAGGTGAAGCGCTGTCTCGAGGGACGGCGCAATGATCTCGAGACCATCGGGCGCGACTTGGCCAAGCTCGAAAAGATCACCGCTCCGTTTCCCCGAATCAGCTATGACCAAGCGGTCCACCGGCTCGCGGAAGGTCACGCCCAGGGCGCCCTCGAAACCAAGTTCGAATGGGGCGGCGATCTGGGCTCTCCGGATGAGACCTATCTTTCGTCGCAGTTTGAGAAGCCGGTCATGGTGCACCGCTATCCCGCCAAAATCAAAGCCTTCTATATGGAGCCCGATCCCGAGCGCCCGGAACTGGCGCTGTGTGTCGACGTGCTGGCTCCCGAAGGCTATGGCGAAATCATTGGAGGCTCGCAGCGCATGGCGTCCTATGACTTGCTGCTCGAGCGCATTCGCGAGCATGGCCTGCCCGAAGAGGCGTTCCGCTGGTACCTCGATCTGCGCAAATTCGGCAGCGTACCTCACGGCGGTTTCGGCATGGGAATCGAGCGGGCGGTCTCCTGGATCTGCGGTCTCGAGCACGTGCGAGAAACCATTCCATTCCCCCGCATGCTGCATCGGCTCTATCCCTAGAGTTGTGCGGCGCCCAGCTGCCCTTCGCCCGGGCTAGGCCCAGAACGTGTCTTTCTCTTTCTCTTTCTCTGTGCCCTTCTCGTTCCCTCTCTCCTGGTGCCATTGGCGCAGTTGCTGTGGAACCTGGAGCGGCACATCGCTCGGTTCGCCGGTGAGGGCGTCAAGCGATTCGAGCCACAGCATCTGCGTCTGAAACACAAATCCGAAATGGCGCGAGACGGACTGGGCAACCTGCTCGAACGACACCTTTCTCCCCAGTTCCTTTGCCATCGAGGTAACCGGCTTGGTCGAGATTCCGCAGGGAACAATCAGATCGAAATAGCTGAGATCGGTATCCACGTTCAAAGCAAAACCATGCGAGGTGACGGCGCGGGAAATGTGCACCCCGAGGGCGGCGATTTTCCCTTCCGCCGGCTTCGGCCCCGAGCCTAGGGCACCGGCCTGGTCCGGGGTGGTCCAAACTCCCGTCAGCCCGCAAATCCGCCCGGTCGCAATACCGAAGTCCGCGCAGGTGCGAATCAGAACCTCTTCCAACGCCCGGACGTATTCAATCGCGCCCATGGTCTGGCGCTTGCCCCCAGAGGAGCGGAGCCCGCGCAAATCAAAGATGGGATAGCCGACCAGCTGACCGGGTCCGTGAAAGGTCACATCGCCGCCGCGATCACACTCGAAGACCTCGACCCCACGCTCGAGCAGGAACTCGGGAGAGGCGACGAGGTTCTTCGCTTGCGCGTTCCGCCCCAGGGTGATGACCGAGGGGTGCTCGAGCAGAACCAGCACATCGCCGATGCGGCCTTCCTTCCGAAGTCCGACCAGCCTCTGCTGCAGGCGCAGGCCACGCGAGTACTCGACAGTGCCGAGTTCGAGGACCGATATCAAAACTTCTTCCTCCGACCGTTCCCGATCCGCGCTGAGGCCGAGGGGCCGCTCCTCATGCGTTGATCGCCAGCCCATGGACGCTGTTCGAGGCGTCGAGCATAGCCTCGGCGAGGGTGGGATGGGCATGGATGGTCCACATCAAGTCTTCGACCGTGGCCTCGAGCTCGATGGCGACGACGGCCTCGGCGATCAATTCGGTCGCTTGCGGACCGATAATATGTACGCCCAGAATTTCGCCGTAGTCAGCGTCAGAGACGATCTTGATGAAGCCTTCGTGAGCGCCGACAATCGAGGCCCGCGAATTGGCGGTGAAGGGGAACTTGCCAATCTTGACGTTATACCCGTGCTCTTGCGCCCCGGTCTCGGTCAGCCCGACGCTGCCGATCTCGGGATGGCAGTAGGTTGCGTTCGGGATATGTTCGGGATTCACCGGTTTTGCCGTTTTGCCGGCGATCTTCGAAACGGCCACGATGCCTTCCATCGCACCCACGTGGGCCAGTTGCGGGGTGCCGAGCACGATGTCGCCGATGGCATAGACTCCCGGCTCCGCTGTCTGCATCCAGCTGTCGGTTTTGATAAAACCGCGGTCCGGCTTGATGCCAGTCCTTTCAAGGCCAATGTTTTCCGTGCGCGGCTTGCGCCCGACCGCGATCAGAATTTTCTCCGCTTCGATCTTTTGCGGTTTGCCGTCGACGGTGAACGTCACCCCGATTCCGGCTTTGGTCGGCTCAATCTTTTCGACCTTCGCGCCGGTGTGGAAGTTGATGCCCCGTTTGCGGTACACCCGCGCCAGCTCCTTCGAAACCTCTTCGTCTTCGATCGGAACCAAGCGCGGGAGCATTTCGAGGAGGGTGACTTCGGCGTCGAACGAACGGAAAATCGAAGCAAATTCGACGCCCACGGCGCCCGCGCCGACGATGATCAGGGATTTCGGAATGGTCTTCAGATTCAGAATCTCGATATTGGTGAGCACGCTGTCGCTTGGCTCAAGCCCAGGAATCATGCGGGCTTCAGAACCCGTCGCCAGAATGACGTTTCTGGCCTTGAGCGAGCTGGCCTTGCCGGCACGGCTGACTTCGACGCTATGCACGCCATTCTCGGCCGAACCGGTGAGCCGGCCATACCCCTTCACCGTATCCACCTTATTCTTGCGCATCAGGAACTCAAGGCCCTTGGCGTGTTTGCTGACGATCTTCGTCTTGCGCTCCTGTACCGCGGCCCAGTTGAGTTTGCGCGCTTCCACGCCTTCGATGCCGAATTCTTTGGCATCTCTCAACTGGTCCCAGAGTTCGGCGTTGAATAGCAGCGCCTTGGTCGGAATGCAGCCCACGTGCAGGCAAGTGCCGCCGAGCAAGCCGTCTTTTTCGATCATGGCCGTTTTCAGACCGTACTGGCCGGCGCGGATCGCAGCCGTATATCCCGCCGGGCCGCTGCCGACGATCGCGACGTCATAAATGGTTTCGGGCAAAGGGAGCTCCTTACCTAACGACAGATGACGAGAGGGAAAGATTCGATTCTAGAACAAGGGGAGACGCGCGCGCGATGCGAGGTGGAAGATGAAACAGGGGAGATGGAGCCATGCCGCGGATTGTATCCCGATGGCGGGTGAACCTCCTGCTTTCGCGCGCGCCCTTCAGGCCGTTCGTTCCCGCTCAAGTTGCGCCTCCGCGCCGGCACAGCTGGCTTGTTGGCGGAATCTCGCCTAAGATGCCTTGTTTGCCTTTGACGCCGCGGGTGGCAACCCCCGGGCGTGAAGGTCCGGGTGTAGGTTCTTCACCCTTCCCATTCCATTCGCTTGAGGAAACCATGTCGAGAAGTCCCGAACGGATGCTTGCCGTTCTCCTGGGCCTGCTGCTCGCAGCTAGCCTGTGGTCGCAGACTGCTTCGCAACCCGCGTACCTGAACCCCGCGTTGCCGATCGAGCAGCGGGTCAGGGATCTGGTGGGCCGCCTGACGCTCGAAGAAAAGGCGTCCCAGCTGGTGAACCAGTCGCGAGCCATCCCGCGTTTGAATGTACCGGCCTACGACTGGTGGAGCGAGGCGTTGCACGGCGTCGCCTCCGGAACGGCCACCGTTTTCCCCGAGCCCATCGGCCTCGCGGCCAGCTTCGATCCGCCATTGATCCATACCATGGCGATCGTGATCGGCACCGAAGGCCGCGCCAAATACAACATGGCGGTGCGCGCCGGACGCAGGAGGATCTTTGAAGGGCTGACCTTCTGGTCGCCGAACATCAACATCTTCCGCGATCCGCGCTGGGGCCGCGGGCAGGAGACCTATGGCGAAGACCCGTTCCTTACCGGTCGCATGGCCGTGGCCTTCGTCACCGGCATGCAGGGCGACGATCCTAGGTATCTGCGGGTGGTCTCGACGCCCAAGCACTTCGCCGTGCACAGCGGCCCCGAGCCGTCGCGCCACACGATTGACGTGCCGGTCTCGAAGCACGACGAGGAGGACACCTATCTTCCGGCGTTCCGCGACGCCGTGGTCGAAGGCAAAGCCCGATCGGTCATGTGCGTCTACAACAGCGTCAACGGCCAGCCCGGTTGCGCCAACGACTTCCTGCTGAAACACACGCTGCGCGGCCAATGGGGCTTCAACGGATATGTGGTGTCGGATTGCGACGCCGTCGCCGACATCGAGCGCGGCCACCACTACGTCCGAACCATGGCGGCGGCGGCGGCAGTTTCGCTCAAAACCGGCACCGACAACGACTGTGCCGACTTTTTTACCCCGGCCGATGGGAATAGCGACTACGTCCGCTATCTGGATGCCGTCAAACAAGGATTGCTCACCGAAGGCGACATCGACGTCACCCTGAAGCGCTTATTCCGGGCGCGGTTCGAGCTCGGCATGTTCGATCCTCCGGAAATGGTCAAGTACGCCCAGACCCCGGACGCCGAGAACGACAGCGAAGCCCATCGCCGACTCGCGCTCGAAGTTGCGCGCAAGACCATGGTCCTGCTCAAAAACGACGGCACTTTGCCGCTCGCTCGATCGGTGAAAAACATCGCGGTGGTGGGCCCGCTGGCGGATGAAATCCGCGTGCTCGAAGGCAACTACAACGCTACCCCTTCCCGCGCCACCACGGCGCTCGACGGGATGCGCAAGCAATTCCCGAACGCCCAGATCAGCTTTGAACCCGGAACCAATTTTCTGCGCCAGGCCATCCCCGTGCCCGCTGCCGTGCTCACCCATGCCGACGGTCAGGCGGGACTCCAGGCGGAGTTTTTCTCAAGCGCCGAATTCACCGGTGCTCCGCTCGCCACCCGCATCGACCGCGACGTGAATTTCGATTTCAGCTCGGCCGTCGCGCCCCCCGGAATCACCAACCTGTTTGTGCGCTGGACAGGCTGGCTGACGCCCAGCGAATCCGGCACCTACCGGCTGGGCGTGCACGGGATTATGAATCGGCTGTATCTCGACGACAAGCTCCTGGTCGAGGATCTGAAGCTGCACGGGCCGAGCCCGAAAACCGTGGACCTACAGCTCGAACAAGGACATAAATACGCGGTCCGCCTGGAATCGCTCGGAGGAAGAGGGCTGGCAACCAAGCTGATCTGGATGCGAGAAATCCCCGATCCCCTCGAGCGCGCGCTGACGGCGGCCAGCCAGGCCGACGTGGTGGTGGCCGTCGTCGGCATCACCTCGGACCTCGAGGGCGAGGAGATGGACGTCGAAGTTCCCGGCTTTCAGGGCGGAGACCGTACCAGTCTCGATCTGCCGGCCGAGGAAGAAAAGCTGCTGCAGGCGCTGAAGACCGCGGGTAAACCGCTGGTTGTGGTGCTGATGAACGGGAGCGCGCTCGCAGTGAACTGGGCCGAGCAGAACGCCAATGCGATTCTGGATGCCTGGTACTCGGGCGAAGAAGGCGGAGCCGCGATTGCCGAGACCCTGGCAGGCGCCAATAATCCCGCGGGCCGGCTGCCGGTCACCTTTTATAAGGGCGTGGACCAACTGCCGGAGTTCACCAACTACGCCATGACCGAGCGCACGTATCGCTACTTCCACGGTTCTCCGCTTTACCCGTTCGGCTACGGCCTCAGTTACTCCAAGTTCCGCTACAGCAACCTGCAGCTCTCGAGCCAGAGGTTGCAGGCCGGAGATCCATTGACCGCACAGGTTGAGGTGAAAAACGAGAGCGGACCCGACGGCGACGAAGTGGTCGAGGTCTATCTGACGCCCCCGCAGATCCCGGGTGCACCCATTCGCGCGCTGCGCGGTCTCGAGCGTATCCACCTGCGAGCGGGTGAAACCGGCCATGTCAAGATCACGCTGAATCCCCGCGACCTGAGCCTGGTGAATCTGTCGGGCGACCGCCTGGTCACTCCCGGTGAATATCAACTCAGCCTGGGCGGCGGACAGCCCACCGCCACGTCCGCCGTGGTCAGCGGGAAATTCACCATCGAGGGCGAGCAGAAACTGCCGGAATGATGCGGGCGGCGGGCCTGTTTCCGTGGGCTCCAAGGTGGTTCGAGCGGAAGGATGGAGAAAGCGTTCGGGGTTGGCAGGGTCTGCCCCTTAGGTTTCGATTCCTACGTAACAGACGCGGCCGATGAGGTAGTCGGCCGCGGTCTTGCCGTCTGCGAGGGGCATCACTTCGACCGGGTAGGCTTGGTTGTGAGGACGAAGAACCAGGTGGCGGCCGACCTCTTCGACGTATTTCACGGTGCAGGTTCCGTTTCTGGCCACAGCGTACATATTGGACTCTCCCTTACGGTAAGGCTTGAGTGAGTTGTAGTGGCGGTCGATCAGGGCGGTAACGCCGGGCAGGAGGCGGGGATACATGCTCGCCCCCTCGTGGGCGTCCATGCGGATGAGCACGAAGCGTTCCCAGTGCTCCCGGGGCCCTTCGATTGCAGGACCGAGCTTGTTCAGGAAACTCTTCTTGAACTTTAACACTTCCTTGACCCGCATGCTCATGATCAGGGGTTGGGTGGCGGCAACCGCGCCCGTCACCAGAAACACATTTTCGAACTCGTCGGGGCTCGGGGGAACGATGCTGGCGCGTTTGTTGACTTCGCCGGGATCGATCAGGTCGAGCACGGACAAAGCTTGCACCTTGAGCACTTTATCCATGCCCTCGATGCTCAGGCCGCGCTTCCGATTGAGGAAGTTGGAGATGTGAGCCTGCTTAAATCCGGTCTCCTTGGCCAGTCGGAGTCCGGTCAACTCGCCCGCCGCGATGCGGGACCGCAGGGTCTTGCGCAGGTTGTCCTGCAGAACCTTGAATTTCATAGCCCGGGAGTATAGCACCGGGTTATAGCGAGCTTCGCGCCCCGAATGGGTCTGCCCGGTGGTCGGCGATCCGCCTACCGCGGAAACGAAATCGAAAGGTGGACCGGGGTATCGCGCATGGCGACCGATTCCGGCCGGCCGCCAGGGGTCAAGAAATTCGGACTAATCCGCAGGCTATACCCAGCGGGGTTTGCGCCGTCTCCGCCAAAGGCGTTACCCGGCAAGCGGGCGCGAACCCCTGCTGCCCAGCACCTAGGATCGGGGGAAGATCCTGTTGTGGCACGGCGCATCGAAAAGATTACCTGGCGGCGAGAGAGTTGGCCGGCGGGGATGCCGTAAAATGAATCCTAGCCGGCGGGGGGCAGTCGAACGAGACGGCGCTGCTGGCACGCGGGCGGGACTATCCTGCGCCAAATCCGAGCAAAGAGAAAGAGTACGGGAATCTTGGGATGGATTTTACTTGGATCACCGGCCGGATTGCGGTCGGAGGCGGGATCTGGAACGCAGACAACATGGCGGTCGTGGCGCGGGCGGGAGTGACGCACATTCTCGACATGCAGGTTGAGTTTGACGATTCCACGTTGGCCGAGCCGCATGAGATTCAGGTGCTGTGGAATCCGATTGATGACGATTTTCAGCCCAAACCGCGCGATGTCTTCGAGCGGGGCGTGGATTTTGCCCTGGGAGCGCTCGACCGGTCCGATACCAAGCTGCTGATCCACTGTGCCGCCGGAGTTCACCGGGCACCCATGATGGCGCTGGCGGTTTTGTGTTCGCTGAGCTGGAGGCTGGACCAAGCCATGGACTTGATCGCGGCCCGACGGCGAGCGGCGGATTTTCCGGAAGTGTACGTGCGCAGTGTGGAGAGGTTCCTCGAGCAGCGGGAATTAGCGACGACCAAGCGGATGGGACCCTAAGACAGGCTTCATTCGCCAGGAGCTTTCCCGGAGACAGATGCCGCCCCATGGGGCGGCGTTTTCATTGGCGGCCATCGCCGGTCGGCTAAGCAGGCGCGTTCAGGGCGAATCAGCCGAGGTCCTCGCTCCAGTTCTCCAGGGTTTTTTTGACGAAGGCCATAAACTGATCGGCCACGGCGCCATCGATCAAGCGATGGTCGTATCCCAGGGTCAGGTGCACCAGGGGACGAATGGCAATCGAGTCATTGCCGTTTTCGTCCGTGACCACGACCGGGGCTTTCGTAATTCCGCCCACGCCCAGGATGGCGGAATTCGGCTGGTTGATGATGGGCAGGCCGAAAACGGCGCCGAACTGGCCGGGGTTGGTGATGGTGAAGGTGGAGCCTTCGACGTCCTCGGGCTTGAGTTTCTTGCTGCGGGCGCGCTCGCCGAGATCGGCGATGCCGCGCTGCAGGCCGAGGAAGTTGAGGTCGCCGGCATTTTTGAGGACCGGCACGATGAGTCCCCAGTCGAGAGCCACGGCGATGCCCACGTTGATCTTGCGATGGTAACGGATGCTCTCCTCTTCGATCGAGGCGTTGACGATGGGGAACTGTTGTAGAGCAATGACGGCGGCGCGCACGAAAAACGGCATGAACGTGAGGCGCGCGCCGTGACGCTGTTCGAAGGCGGCTTTCGACTTGTTGCGCAGCTGGACGATGCGCGACAGATCCACTTCGAACATGCAATGCACGTGGGCGCTGGTGCGACGCGACTCGATCATGCGCTGGGCAATGATCTTCCGCATCTGGGTCATGGCGACCAGATCGCCGGGAATGGCCGGAGGAGGCGCCGGTTTCGCGACCGGGGCGGGACTGGACACGGGAACCGGAGCTGGAGGAGCGTCGATCGCGGCCGCCGGGCCTTCGACGAAAGCCATGATGTCCTGTTTGGTGATGCGGCCGCCGAGGCCGGTGCCCGTCACCTGGGAGAGATTGACACTGTGCTCGCGGGCGATCTTGCGGACCAGGGGCGAAGAGCGGGCGTGATCGTCTTCTTCCCCCGGCGCCGAGAGAGCGGCATCTTTGGGCGCCGGGGATGTAGTTGGGGCCGAGGCCGCGGCTAGAGTTGGGGCTGGGGTCGGGGCGGGAGCGGGGGGCGGCGCAGCTGACTTCTTTGCCGGGGCGGCGGGAGCCGGAGCCGCTTTCGGGGACGCGGGCGCGGCCTCGCCGTCGACGGCAATGGTCGCAACCACGGTGTTGACCTGCACGGTTGCGCCTTCGCCGATCTTAATGTCCTGCAAAACTCCGGAGGCGGGTGCGGGAATCTCGGCATCCACTTTGTCGGTCGAGATTTCAAACAACGGCTCGTCGCGCTGAACCTTGTCACCGGGCTTCTTCAGCCACTTGGTGATGGTGCCCTCGAAAATGGATTCACCCATTTGAGGCATGATGACATCAGTCGGCATAGTTTCCTTCCGCGTGATTCCGCTCGCATCCTCTCGGAGGCGCGCGAACCTGGATTATATATTTTGCCGGGGTGGGGCAGCGAACCGGAGCAAGTTACCGCTGTCGGTCAGTCTGATTTCCAGCCGGTATGAAAGGTTCGATAGGCGGCCCAGCTCAAAAAAAACCACCAGAGCGTCCCCAGACTTGCGAACCAAAACAGGAAATTGTCGTTGCGCCACCCTAAGCCCACGAGCAGCAAGGAAAACGGGAAGTCCACATAGATGAGGTAGTGCACACCAGACAGCAAGTGCCCCAGCGCGATGATGGCACACGCCGAGAGATGCAGGAGCGGCAACAGGTAAATCCAAATGCGGGCCGGTCGAGCCATCGCTAGCATGATAAACGGATGCGGTAGGTGGGGAAATCAAGCCGGCCCGCTCCCTAAGTGTTCGATCGAGGTCCCGCGTTCCGGGGAGATCCCAGCCTCTTTGTACCGGCCCATGAAGCCGTCAATGGTTCGCGGAGCTTCCCTTCCCCATGCCCTCCATGTCCTTCCTGTCCATCGGAGCGGCCTGCGGGGAAACACCGTAGGCTTTTTTCCAGTAGTCCCGTACCGCGGGGGGAAGTTTTTCCAGGTGCGAGAGGAAGCCAGTAACCTTCCAGCGATCCTGCTCGCTCAGGGCACCATTCCACGAGGGCATGCCGGTGTAGCGGACCCCGGTCGTGATGGCGTAGTAGAGGTGCCACTCCGGATCGTCGAGAGGGTGGAGAATGACCTGGGGCACGGGCGGGTAGAAAGAGTGCTCGAGAGGGCTGGGCTTGTTGTCGAGCGTGCCGTGGCAGAGGGCGCAGTTCATGGTGTAGATCTTCATGCCATCGATCAGGTTGTCGTCGGTCGGAGGAATGGGGCTGCTCAGCCGGGGAGCGTGACGGTCCATCGAAGCGTCGAGGGCGTGCATGGCAACGCGCATCTCCATGTGGGACGGATTGGCGTTGGCATTGCTCGGCATGAAGCCCAGAAGAGCGAAGGCCAGTCCCCCCAGCACAACAACCAGCAGGGTGACGATGATTCCTAGAATGAAGCTGCGCATGGGTCCTCCTGCGGCGTCTTCCAGCCCTCGCCGCACGCTACGGGTTATCGGTCGGGGCGGTCTCGTGCAGGATGGCCAGCGCATCCCGCGCATCGGACTCGCGGACTTGCAGCTTGATTCCGCCGAGTATATGCGAATGCCAGCCCGCAATGCGAAGCATGTTCTCATCGAGCGCCATGCACTCGATGCCGGCAGATTCCAGGCGCATACGGGCCAGCAGATACTCCGGTTCGTTAGAAAACGTTGCCACGGTCACGCGGACTTCTTGTAGCTCTTCCATATCGTCGTCACCTTCTGGCCGATCTGGTTCGGACTGATCTGGACTCGGCCCGGACCGCCGAGAGCAATTGTCCGGGCTGATTCTAATAGGCTTTCAGGCGGCGCGCTTCCCGCACCAGGTCACTGACTTTGGGCAGGAAGTATTCCTCCTGCGGCGGGGAGAAAGGGACCGCAGAATCGAGCCCGGTGATGCGGACGATGGGGCCGTCGAGCGAGTCGAAGGCTTCTTCGTTGATGATGGCGGCCAGTTCGCCGGCGATGCCTCCGGTGCGGGAATGCTCGTGCAGCAGGATGACTTTATTGGTCTTGCGCACGGTTTGGGCGATGGCTTCGCGGTCGAGGGGGGAAAGCGTCCGCAGGTCCACGATTTCGGTTTCGATTCCCTCGCGCGCCAGGATTTCGGCGGCTTCGAGCGCCGTGTGCACCAGTGCCGCGTAGGTAATGATCGAGAGATCCCGGCCTTCGCGGGCCGTGCGGGCTTTGCCGAGAGGTACGATGTAATCCTCGGCCGGCACCTCTTCTTTGATTCGCCGATAAAGGTACTTGTGCTCGAAAAAGACCACCGGGTTGTTGTCGCGAATGGAAGCCTTGATAAGACCCTTGGCGTCGGAGGGAGTCGCCGGACACACCACCTTCAGGCCGGGATTGTGCACGAACCACATCTCCGGATTCTGCGAGTGGAAGGGGCCGCCGTGGACGTACCCACCGCTCGGACCGCGCAGAACGAGGGGCGCAGGCGCCCCCCAGAGGTAGTGGGTTTTGGCCACCATGTTGCTGATCTGGTTCATGGCGCAAGCAATGAAATCCATGAACTGAAACTCGGCGACCGGGCGCAGCCCAGTGAGCGAGGCGCCGAAAGCCGCGCCTACGATGGCGGACTCGGCGATGGGAGTGTCGATGACGCGCTCGGGGCCGAAGCGGTCGATGAAACCATGGGTGACCTTGAACGCCCCGCCGTAAATGCCGATATCTTCGCCCAAGCAGAAAACCGAGGGGTCGCGCTCCATTTCCTCCCAGATTCCCTGGCGAATGGCTTCGAGGTAACTGAGTTGTGGCATGGGTTCTTAGTTAGGGATTTTACTCTCGCTGAGGGTTGCCGGACCGTGGATGGCGAGAGGGTAGGGCGATGAATCCAGTTCGCGCACGGTGTAGGCGCCGTGATCCTCGTGACAGCCTTCGACGTGGTGCGTCAAGACCCGCTGGTACCACCAGGCGGTGAGCACTGCGTGATCATCGGCTTCGGCCTCGATCAGACAGTCCGACAGGCCGCAAACCACGGCGCCTTTCAGTTTGATGTCGACCCAGCGGCCGGGCGCAAGCGCGAGATAGTTGGCGTGGTCGTCGGGATGGGCGAACAAAGCGCCTTCGGATTGAAGAAACATGGGAGCGCGTTTCTTGTCCCCGGTTTTCAGGCGAAAGGCGACGTCTGCCACCTCATAGATTTCTTGCTTGCCATCTTTTGAAACCCGGACCACCTGTTCGCCGTCAGTCTGCCAGGGGATCGGAACCTGGGTGACACCGACGTTTTTGAGCCGCACGGTGGCGGTGAAATTATCGCCGATATGAAGATCCGAGGGAACGATCTGGCGAACCGTGAACTCCAGCTTATCGCCCGGTTTTCCCGGGGCGGCCGGCGACTGTCGGGGATCTCCGTCAGAAACCGTGGAGCGGATACTTGGGCAGAGGGCGGAGGACGGAGTCGGAATGTGGTCCTCCGGCGCTCGCCAGGAGACCGTAAGATCGCGATAGCCGGCCTGCTGGGCGGCGCCAGCCCCAGCCAGTCCTAGGACCAAAGCGAGAAAGCCAAAGACGCGCGGGATCAAGCGCATGGGAGTATAGATTCTCGCCTCCAGTGGATTGTTGCCCGGACTACCTCGAAAGGCTCCTCCGGTTCGCTTGGCCGACTCTTCTCTGAATGGACCGTGGCCGGGGGACGGCTTCACTTGAGGTGCACCGCGGCATCGGTCTGGTGCGGCCGCGCGCCGGTCGGGGCCGGGCGTACTTTCGGCATTCCGTACTTCGGCTTGACCTGGTGACAGCCGTCCTCGCAGTACACGCCGCCGATCGCAGACTCCGGCACCGGCATGGGGGAGGCGACGGCGGCTTCGCGTTCTCGCTCGATTTGCTCGTCCACGCGAGCGATCAGCTCTCGGTTCGCGGCCACGGTCAGCCATTTCATTTCATTCACCAGGTAATTCTCGAAGCGGGCGATCGGATCGCGCCGGCGCCAATACTCGAGCAGCGGCTTAGGCACATAGTCGGCGCCGTCGTGGATGGCGTGGCCTTTCATGCGCATCATCTTGGCTTCGATCAGCGTCGGGCCCTCGCCCCGGTGGGCGCGCTCGACGGCGTCGCGGGCGGCGTCATAGACCTGGCAGGCGTCGGTGCCGTCGACGATGACGCCGGGAATGCCGTAGGCGATGGCGCGTTCGGCGAGGTCTTTCACTTTATATTGCATTTCCGAAGGAGTGGAGTACGCCCAAAGGTTGCTTTCGACCACGAGCACGAGGCCGAGATCCTGTACGGCGGCGAAATTGAGGCCTTCGTAGGTGACGCCGGTCGATTGCCCGCCGTCGCCGATCCAGGTGAGGGCGGCGACCTCGCGTCCCTGGAGGCGGGCGCCGAGAGCAACTCCGGCCAGCACAGGAATGAGGTCGCCGAGCATGGAAATCGGCGAAACCATGTTGCGCTCGTCGATGTCGCCGAAGTGCGAGGTGCCGTCCCGGCCCTTGGTGGGGGAGCCGGCCTTGGCCATGTACTGCATCATGGTGTCGCGGGCCGGGAAGCCGCGAACCAGCAGCGCGCCCTGGTTGCGAATCATGGGGGCGAACCAATCGTCTGGATCGAGCGCATAGGCGGAGGCGCAGGAGCAGGCTTCCTGGCCGAGGCCGAAATACACCCCGCCCACGACCTGGCCCTGTTTGTAGAGGTTTTCGAGGGTTTGCTCCATTCTGCGGTTGAGCAGCATCCAGCGGTAGAGCTCGATGTGCTCTTGCCGGCTCAGGTACTTCGATTTACGCAGGGGAGGCACGGGGGTACTGAGATTGCCTTCGACCTCGTAGCGCACCTGGCCGCCCTGGACAACCTGGCGGACCGAGAAGTTTGGCTTCTCCAGGCGGTGGTCGGGGATGGTATAGGTGCGGGTGGCAGAGTTCGCCGGTTTCGCGGCTTTGGGACCATGGTTGTTGGCATGGCGGACTGCGGGTTTCGGGGGCGCGGTTTTCTTGGCCATGGAAATGTCGGCTGTCGATTCTCAGACATGCTAACCCACCAGGCCAGGGGCAAGCTATGGCAGGCGGAACGATGGGCATCCCGGCCGCCGCGGTCCGATGTCGTTCGGTTGGGTATTTTTTCCGCGGGAAGTTACTTGCGGACCATGACTACAGGAACCAGGACAGCGATTGACGCAGACTACGGTGGCCGTCCAGACTGAAAGAGTCATGAAGAAACTGCGAGTCGGCATTCTATTTGGAGGGCGCAGCGGGGAGCACGAGGTATCCCTGCTCTCGGCGGCGTCGGTTTCAAACGCCATCGACAAAAACCGATATGAGGTCGTGCCCATCGGCATCACCAAGCAAGGGCGATGGGTGACCGCCGAAGATGCGGAACGGTTGCTCGAGGGGAACACCGGCCACGCACCCGCCCACCTGCGCGCGGGCGATCCGGAAGCGACGGCCGGGGCCGCGGTCCTGGCCCGGGGCGAGGCGGTGGTCGTGCCCCCGGAGCCGCAGCATCGGGAAGGGAGAGCGCTCGCGCCGTTCCAGAGCGATGCCTCTGGCTCGGCGGGACTCACGCGGCGCTCGGCTGACCGGGCGATCAATGTGGATGTCATTTTTCCCGTGCTGCACGGGACCTTTGGGGAAGATGGAACCATCCAGGGGCTGCTCGAACTGGCGGACATTCCCTACGTGGGCGCGGGCGTTCTCGGTTCGGCGGCGGGGATGGACAAAGACATCATGAAGGCGCTGTTCCAGGCCGCCGGCTTGCCGATTGTGAAGCATGTGACGGTTCTGCGCTCGCAGTGGGAAGACAGCGCAAAAAAAGTTCAGCGGCTGGTCGCCAGCAAGTTGAAGTATCCGGTCTTCGTGAAGCCGGCGAATCTCGGCTCATCGGTCGGAATTTCGAAGGCGCATGACGGCCAGGAACTGGGGCCGGCGATTGAGGAAGCGGCGAAGTTCGACCGCAAGATCGTGATCGAGCAGGGCGTAGGCGGAAAAAAGCAGAAAGCGCGGGAGATTGAGTGCTCGGTGCTGGGCAATGATCGGCCGGAGTCGTCCGTGCCCGGGGAGATTGTCCCGAGTACGGAGTTTTATGATTACAAAGCCAAGTATCTCGATGAAGGTTCGCAGTTGATCATTCCCGCGAAACTCAGCAAGGCGGAGACCAAGACCGTGCAGCAGTTGGCCATCGCCGCGTTCAAGGCGGTGGACTGCTCGGGCCTCGCGCGCGTGGATTTTCTGCTGGACCCGAAGAACCGAAAAATCTATCTCAATGAGATCAACACGATGCCGGGATTTACTTCGATCAGCATGTATCCCAAACTGTGGGCGGCTTCCGGGCTGCCTTATCCCAAGCTGATCGAGCGCCTGATCCAGTTGGGCCTGGAGCGGCACGCCGAGAAGATGAAAAACCAATACAGCCGGTGAAGGACCCCTAGCGCGCCGCGGTCGGGACTGCCGGTTTTTCCGGAGACGTCGCCTCGGCGGCCCGGTTACTTTTGGCTGGGCTCGACGCTCAGCTCCGAAATTCGATGGATGCCGGATCGGCCGAACGCAAATAAGACCGCCCAGGCGGCGATGGCCAGGAGGTAGACGGCGGCGAACATGATCCCGATCGCCTGCGGGAAAGTGGGCGGCATGGAGCGAATCGGAGGCAGGCGCGGATGGGTGAAGGGAAGCGAAGCCTGCACCGCTTTTCCCTTTTCGATGGCCAGAATCACGCCGGCCAGAATGACCGACATCAGAGCTGTGGTGGACTTTGGAAAACGGAACTCGGAACCCATGGCGAACCTCCTCGGAGCAAGCCAGCCTGCATGGGAGCGGAAACGGATATGTTCGTGGAACGCGCCGCGGAGCAGGCCTGTGATTTCGCGGAGATAGAAAGCGGCGCGGCGGGCATATGGCTTGGTGCCTGGGTCCGCGCTCGCTTCAAGGAACACTGCCCTCATCTCGTCGCCATACTCGCGACGGTGCGCCGGCGGATACAGATACAGCAGCAGGCGATAGAGCGTGAACACGGGTCAAACCTCCTTCCGCGCAACGCGCAGACCGGCGAGCTTTGTCAGCTGCTTCATGCGGTCCACCTCGAGCAGGAGATTGCGCCGACCGGCAGGGGTAAGGCGGTAGGCTCTGCGGCCGCGCGAGATTTCATCCTCCTCGAAGGGCTCGATCCAGCCGTCTTCGAGCAGACGGCCGAGCGCCCCATACAAAGTGCCGGTGCTCAGTTTGACCCGTCCCGCACTCACCTCTTCCACGTCGCGCAGGATGGAATAGCCATGGCGCGGTTGCTGGGCCAGGCTCAGTAAAATGAGTAAAACCGGTTCGGTAAGAGGCAAGACTTCCCTGTTTACGGTTAACGACATGTCGCGTAACGCCATATTGCCATAGCGAAAGCCTCGCCGTCAACTCGTGCTGCCCCACCTGCCCCAGTTTGGGTTGGTGCGTTTTCTGTCAGAGAACTCGTGCACAAGGTTGAAGTCTGGCGAATGTTTTGTGGTGAGACTCACGCAGGAAGGTATCGATCAAGATTGCCCAACCTGGACATCTACATCCCCGGCGGAGCTGCGACGAAGCACAAACCGCTCGGCAAATACTGCCGGCTGGAATCATAGCCAGTGGCAAATCAGGCCGGCCGATTCCCAAATGGCAAGTCCCAACCGGGCAAGTCTCTGTTCTTAGCAAGTCAAAATGTCCGCTTTTGGTAGCAAGTGAAGTGTCCGGTTGAGTCAAGGTCGAATCCTTATCGCATCGGTGGTGTTGGTTTTGGGGATGGGGTTGCAATGGAAGGGGGCAGTTTCCCTTCCATTGCCCATCAACGTAGAAGCGCCGGTTTCTGAGGTTTGAGGGGCGCCGTCGGCATGGTAACGACCGAGGCAGTGCGGACCGAAGCTGAGACTAAGGCTCCCGTCCAGGTGCTGGTGTGCGGTAACGTTGCAGCCTGCCAAAGTGCCTCGCCACTTCACCCGCTCGATTTGCAAATGAAGATTTTGAAAGCTCACGGTGTTGTCGCGGTTCACCGTGCGCTCGAACTGCAGCGAGAAGACACGCTCTAAATCGCGGCTTCCGCAAGACACAAAGGCAGTTCCGCGAGCCGCCGGCGGACATTGAAAATGGCGGTTGAACTCGGCGATGTAACGCTGGCGGAGGAAGCGGTTGGCTTGCGCCAGAGTGGTGCAACCGGCCAACCGCAACTCCTGCGGCAAGCGTCCCTGCCAGGTGCCGAAGTTGCGCTCACTCCGACCCCGGGCTTGCGGAGAATAGGCGGGGATCATGCGGATCCCAAGTTCGCGCAGCGCCCGCCCCACCTGGGTCAGGCGGTGGGGATCGACCGCTTCCCCAGCCTTCGGGGTCAGCCAGAAGTGGCTGCCACGATCGCTGTACAGGGCGCAGAACAGGCCTTTGCGCTCGATCACCTCTTTCAGCCCTGCCATCACCGTGAGCGTGGATTCCTCCTCCACTAGCTGGGCGTAGTAGACCTCGCTGGTGGCATCATCCAGGATGACCAGCAGGTCATGCCAGCGCTCGTCCTGAAACCAGCGGTGTGGGCTGCCATCGATGTGCAACAACATGCCCGGCAAGGGCCGCCGGGGACGGCGCTGGCGATGGGGCCCGCGCTTGCGACCCTGGGTGATCAGCCCCGCCCCTTGCAGCATTCCCTTTACCCAGCTATAGCTGAGCTCGATCTGGTGCTCGGCCGCCAGCTTCTCGTGAAAGTGCCGCACGTTCAGATCCGGGTAGCGGTCGCGATACAACTCCAGCACTTTTTCCACGGTGGCCACGGCCACGCGTTTGGGCGACGGCTTCCCCCGTCGCCGGTCAAACAGACCCCGAATCCCGAACTCTTCGTAGCGCTCCCGCCAGCGCCGCATGTGCCGGTCGCTGATGCCGATAATCTCGGCCGCTTGCAACCAGGTGATCTTCTTGGCTAATGCTCGCAATATCACTTCCTGTACTTTCATTGCCCGCTCCATCGCGGCCTGCGTGTAAGAGATCATGCTTCGCATGATCTCTTACTCTCACCGCCTGCAAAGCGGACACTTCACTTGTTAATCCACCCGGACATATCATGTGCTAACGACACAACCGGGCAAGTCTCTTGACGGAACCACCATTCTCCCGCTACCATGATCAACAAGTTTGCTCTTCGGAGCAGACCTTGGATTTCATGCAGAGTGGCTGAGGGACGAGCCCTGAGAAGCCACGACAACCGGATCGGAAGGAAACTTCCGGTCGCCTGGTGTCAACTCTCGCCCTACAAAGGGGGAACATGAGATTCGGGGTGCCGAGTTCCAGCATCTCGTTCCTCTTTTCCGCCTCACAGGGAAAGAGGATTTCGCTTTTTGGGGGCTCTTAATCCGGCTCGTCCCCCGGCTGCTCAGATTTCGCGAAGATTAGGATTTCGCGAAGAGAGAGTGGCTGATGAACTACGAACTGCGATGTCGCGAATGCGGCAAGACCTGGGGAAACCAGCCCCGTTCGATCTGCGAAGACTGTTTCTCCCCTCTTGAAGTTGCCTACGACTACGACGCTCTCCGCGGCGAATTCACCCGCGAGAAGATCGCGCAGGGCCCACCCAGCATGTGGCGGTACCGGGCGTTGCTGCCGCTGCCCGAGAACTACGAGCCCAGTGTTCCGGCGGGCTTCACGCCGCTGCTCGCGGCGCCCCGCTTGGCGAAACAGTGGGGAGCGAAGAACCTCTATTTGAAAAATGATGCCGTCTGCTTGCCCACCCTGAGTTTCAAGGATCGCGTGGTCGCGGTGGCTTTGGCTCAGGCCCGCAATTTCGGGTTCGATACGGTGTCTTGTTCCTCGACCGGCAACCTGGCCAATTCCGTGGCGGCGCAGGCGGCGCGCAACGGGTTTCATTCCTGGATTTTCATTCCCGCCGATCTCGAGCCGGCGAAGATCATCGGCACGCAGGTGTATGGGGCAAAGCTGGTGCGGATTGCCGGCAGCTACGATCAAGTGAACCGGCTATGCTCGCAGATTGCGGACGAGCATCACTGGGGCTTCGTCAACGTGAATCTGCGCCCCTACTATGCGGAAGGTTCGAAAACCGTGGGCTTTGAGATTGCTGAGCAGCTGGGGTGGCGGCTGCCGGATAACATCGTCGTGCCGATGGCGGGCGGATCGCTGATTACCAAGATCAAGAAGGCCTTCGACGAATTGGTCCGGCTGGGGCTGGTCGAGCCGAAAACGGTCAAGATTTTTGGCGCGCAGGCCACCGGGTGCTCACCGATTTCGACCGCGGTGAAGGCGGGAAACACCGATATCGAACCCCAGAAGCCGACCACGCTCGCGCGCTCGCTCGCGATCGGCAACCCGGCCGACGGCCACTATGCCATCCAGACCATCACCGCGAGCGGCGGTTGGGCGGAGGATGTCTCCGATGTCGAGGTCGTCGAATCCATGCAACTGTTGGCGGAAGCCGAAGGCGTCTTCACCGAGACCGCCGGCGGCGTGACCGTGGGCTGTGCTCGCAAACTCTATCGCCAGGGACGCATTA
The DNA here is from genome assembly GCA_963770245.1 of uncultured Acidobacteriaceae bacterium. GTDB lineage: Bacteria > Acidobacteriota > Terriglobia > Terriglobales > Acidobacteriaceae > PALSA-270. The sequence goes on from CAVYOX010000008.1 coordinate 483,502, forward strand.
AGCCGGAACAGACGACGGTGCTGTGCATCACCGGCAACGGTTTGAAGACGACGGATGCGCTCGCCGGCCAGTACGAGGCGGAAGCACCGATTGCGCCCAAGCTAGCTGAATTTGAGGCCTATCTGGGCCGGATGCTCGAAGTGGCCGAGGCGGTGGGCGCCTGAGATGACCATCACGGTGCAGATTCCGACGGCGCTGCGCCGCCATACCGCGGGCACGGCGAAGATCACCTGTTCGGCGGCGAACCTGGGGGAGCTGTTCACGGTACTCGATCAGCAGTTCCCCGACCTAAAGCCGCACCTGCGCGATGAGGCCGGTCAGATCCGGCGATTCCTGAACGTCTATGTAAATGAAGAGGATATCCGCTTCCTCGGGGGCGCGAGCTACGCCTTCGCCGACGGAGACGAGATCCTCCTGGTACCTTCGATCGCCGGCGGGGCTGGCTAGTTCCCATTCGGGGAATGGGTTGCCGGCCGCATCGTCCGACCGTTTCGCCGTCTTAAACATTTTCGCCAGCAAAAAGGCTTGCCCACCCGCCGATTCTTGCTCTATAATCTAACTAACCGGTTAATTAATAATTGCTAATGGCCACCGTACCCTCCAAGTCGCACCTGGGTTCCCGCGGGCATCCGAAAAAGAGCCGGGCCGCCATCCTGCAAGCGGCGGTGCGGGAGTTTTCGCGGGAGGGCGTAGCCGGGGCGCGGATCGATGCCATCGCCCGCGCGGCGCGGGTGAACAAAGCGCTGCTGTACTACTACTTTAAGGACAAAGAGGCGCTCTACGGCGAGGTCCTGGACCAGGTTTTCGCCGGCCTGACGGTCGCCGTTTTGGAGGTTCTTGCGCGCGAGCTTCCCCCGCGCAAGAGAATACTGGCCTACGTGAAAACGCACTTTGACTATATCGCCGCCCATCCCCTGTATCCTCGGCTGGTCCAAGCAGAGATGATGCGGGCCGGGCGGGGCGCGAGCACGCAGCTCGAGCGCGTAGTCCAGAAATATTTTCGGCCACTGTACGGGGAGCTCGTAACGCTACTGGCCGAAGGCCGGGCGGGCGGGGATTTTCGCGCCGTGGACCCCATGCAGTTCATTCCCTCGATGATTTCGGTGATCATTTTCTACTTCAACAGCGCGCCCGTGGTGCGCCTCATGACTGGGGCGGATCCGATGTCGCCGGAGCGTATATCGGCGCGCCGGGCCGCGGTGGTCGATTTCATCTCCGCGGCATTGTTCTGCACGGGAACACCTCGGCGCGAGGAGGACAAGAGTGAGTAGCCGCAACAAGATCGGGATCCTGATCGGCATCATTTTCCTCATATCGCTCACCTACTATCTGATTTCGACGCCGCGCTCGAAAGACCTGGTTCTGGTGGGCACGGTGGACGCCAATCAAGTCATCGTCAGCCCCCAGATTCAAGGACGCCTGGCGCAGTTGCTGGTGGATGAAGGAAGCCACGTCAAGCAGGGGGACCTCATTGCAGTGCTGGACGCCTCTGAACTCGAGGCCGAGCAGCGAGCCGCGGCTGCGACCATCGCCAGTTCCACGCACAAGGTTTCGGAGATGGAGGCCACCGAACAGGCAACGCAAGGCTCGACCGCCAGCAGCGTGGTAAACGCCGAGGCGAAGCTCGGGTCGGCGCGCGCCCAGTTGCTGCAGGCCCAAGCTACGTTGCAGCGTACCGAAAGCGACAGCCGCCGCGCCATCGAACTGGCCAAGCTAGGGGTTGCCTCCGATCAGGATCGCGTGCAAGCGGAGACGAACCTGGCCGCGCAGCAGGCGGTGGTGCAGTCGCTGAAGGATCAGGTGAGCGCCTCCGCGGCTGACCTGAAGATGGCCGAAGCCAATACCCACCAGGCCCATGCCGCAGAGAGCACGGTCCAGTCGACCGAAGCGGACCTGGCCAATGCCCGGGAACTGCAGAAAGAAGCGCAGGTTCGCCTGGGCTATACCAAGATCTATGCCCCGGTGGCGGGCATCGTCTCGGTGCGCGCCGCCCGCCAGGGCGAAGTGTTAAACGTGGGGCAGCCGATTGTGACCATCGTCGATCCGAATGATACCTGGGTGCGGGCCGCGATTCCTGAAACCTATACCGACCACATCGCTCTGGGCGACACGCTGCGCATCGAGTTGCCGGGGGGTACGATCACTTCCGGCAAAGTATTCTTCAAATCCCCCGAAGCCGATTTCGCCACGCAGCGCGACGTCAACCGGCGCAAGCGCGATATCCGAACCATCGTGCTCAAGGTCCGTCTGGAAAATCCCAAAGGCGCTTACGTTCCCGGCATGACTGCCAACGTGCTGGTGTCTCCTGAGCAGATCCAGGGAGGCCCGGGCCCCTCGTCCGCTTCCGCGGAGCAGCAGCCGTGACCACCGGGGCCAACCTGCATACCGATGGAACACCGCGCCCCGCCGTCGGGGCGAAGGGTCCGGGCGCGAGTGGAGGCGCGGAACCGAATGCCATCGCGGTCGAACACATCGTCAAGAAGTACGGAGACTTCGCCGCCGTCGACGATGTTTCTTTCAGCGTCAAAGAAGAGGAAATCTTTGGGTTGCTGGGGCCAAATGGCGCGGGAAAATCTACGCTCATTCGTATGATGACCACGCTCATCCCCATCACTGCGGGGCGGGCCGTCATTGCTGGTTACGACGTGACCACAGATCCGGATGAGGTGCGCCGCGTGATTGGCGTAATTCCTCAGGCGCTGACCAGCGATATTGATTTGACCGTCGAGGAAAACCTCAGCATCTACGCCAAGCTCTACGATGTTGCGGCGAAGACCCGCCGAGCGGCGATTGACGAATTGCTGGAGCTTGTGGACCTGACCAAATGGCGCCATGCGCAAACCAAGACCCTGTCCGGGGGCATGCGGCGGAGGCTTGAGATCGCGCGCGGCCTGGTGCACAGTCCACGCATCTTTTTCCTCGATGAACCGACGACCGGATTGGACCCGGTCTCTCGCGTGGCGGTGTGGGAGATGTTGACCAATATCAAGAGCCATCGGAAACTCACGATCCTCATCACCACCCACTATATGGATGAAGCCGACCGGCTTTGTGACCGCATTGCGATCGTCGATCATGGCAAACTGGTGGCGCTCGACAACCCCCTGGCTCTGAAAGCCAGCGTACCGGGCTCAAACGTGATTGAAGCGCAATTCACCAACGTGCCCGACGACTGGGAGCTGCGCCTACGGGGGATGAGCGGGGTGACCTCGGTCGAGCACAAGGGGGCCGCCATGTACCGCATTTTGACCTCCGACGGCTCGCATACCACCACCGAACTGGTAGAGGCGGCGGTTCAGGCCAGGGTTGGGCTGAAGTCGCTTTCCGTGCAGAACACCACCTTGGACGACGTCTTTGTCCACTACACCGGGCGGCAGCTGAGGGACGAACTGGTCAAATCCTACTCCTTCGTGATGCCCCCGAGACCGGGGTTGCAGCCATGAACCGGGCATTGGCGATCGTCGAACGTGAAATGCGGAAGTTTTTCCGCTCCCCGGCGCTGATGCTGGTGGCCATGGTCTTTCCCCTAGTGCAACTGATTGTGCTGGGCAACGCATTTGGCGGGAAGATCCGCGACGCCAGGCTGGGGGTGGTGGATGAGGACGGCGGCGCACAGGCGCTGAAGGTTCGCGAAGCCTTTGATTCGGTCCGCTCCAACATGCGCACCTTTCAGCCGATTTACTACGACAACGAGAAAAAGGCGACCGACGACGTGCGCAACGGCAAGATCGAAGGCGCGGTGATTATTCCGCCCCAGTTCTCGCGGCGGGTGTACGAGCAGGATGAGCCCCGGATTTCGCTGGTCGTCGATAACAGCGATAACTTCATGAGCTCAACCCTCGAAGGGGAATTGAGTGACCTGACCAACGCGCTGAACAATCCCGCCATCGAGCCGCGCATGTTGCAACAAACCGCGCTGCAGGTCGTCGAACTCTATCCTTATATCGAGTACATGAAATATCTGCTGCCGGGGTCCATCACTTTGGCGATGTTCGTTTCGGTGATGATCGGCGGCGGCATGCTCTATATCGACGACAAGGCGCGCGGCGTGCACGAGGGGTACCTGGTCACCCCCATCACCAAGGCGGAACTTGTATTCGGGCTCAACGCTGCGGGCGCGATCAAGGCGGTGATGACCGGAATCGTGATCACGGTCATCGGGTCGCTTTTGTCGGGCGTAGGCACGCTGTTCAACCCGGCCACCGCTCTCGGACTGCTGGTCATGATTCTGATGACCTCGCTGGCTTTCAATACCATGATGTTTTTGCTGATGGTGCGGGTCGAAGACCCGCTGGTGCCGAGGGCCACGTTTGGCATCCTGAACACCCTGCTGTTTTTCCCGAGCGGCGCGATCTATCCGATTCAGGCCTTTCCCTGGTGGCTGCGTTCGCTGGCCAGCGTCGATCCCTTCACCTTTGCGGTCCACGGCTTCAAGTCGCTGCTCCTCAAGGAGACCGGATTCGCGGCCATCTGGCCCGACATCATGTATCTCTCAATCTTTGCCGTCGTCACCTTGGGTGCAGCCATTCCCTTGTTCAAACGGACCCTATGAGGTTCGGATGCGGGCGGTCGTTGCCGGAAGCGAGGCCGATCGGTGGTCAGGTCGGCGGGAGCTTTCTGTTCTCCTCCACAATCGATTATGCTAGACAGCGATGACCCTGCTCGATGCGCATGAGTATGACCCTGCCCGCGACCGCCGCCGGCGTATTCGCATCATCTCCATTATTGCTCTGGCTCTGGTGGTCGGCGGATTGGCCTGGGCCTATCACGACTGGCCCGAAGAGCACGTGGTCGACCGGTTCTTTGATGCCTTGCAGCAGAAAAATTACGAGGATGCCTATGGCATCTGGATGCATGACCCCGGCTGGAAGCAGCATGCGCAGAAGTATTCCCAGTATCCTTACGGCGATTTCTACAACGACTGGGGGCCGGGGGGAGAGTGGGGCACCGTCAACTCGCACAAAATCTACGCCTCCGGGACTCCCCGAGGCGGCAGCAGCGGAGTGATCGTGGAAGTGGTGGTAAACGGCCGCTCCGAGCATGCCCGGATCTGGGTGGAGAAGTCGGACAAAACGCTGAGCTTCTCACCCTACTGAACGGCCATTCGAGGGAATCCGGGGCTCACGGTGGCGAAATGCTCGAGCGCTTTCTCGAGCGAAGCGGCGTCTCCCACGTACAGCGCCGTCTGGGACTTGTCGATTTGACGCATCAGGCCCCAGAGGACTCTCCCCGGTCCGACTTCAACGAAGGTCCGAACCCCGCGAGCAATCAGCAACCGTATGGACTGCTCCCACTTCACTGAGGCCGTGACCTGGCGAATCAGAGCGTCCCGGCCGCCTTCGGCGTCCGCGAGCACAGCGGCATCGACATTCGACACCACGGCTACGGCGGGCCGGCGGAGAGTGAGCGAACCTAGATCGGCGGCCAGACGATCTTGCGCCGGCTTCATCAGGGAACAGTGAAAGGGCGCGCTGACCGGTAAGATTTTGGCCTTCTTCGCGCCCCGCGCGCCGGCTAGACTCGCGGCCCGCTCGATGGCGGCGGTGTGGCCGGAAATGACGATCTGCTCGGGGGAATTGAAATTGGCGACCTCGCAGACCTCGCCCTGCGCCGCTTCGCGGCAGAGGGCGCCGACAGCCTCTCCATTCATGCCCAGGATGGCGGCCATGGCGCCGATTCCCACAGGAACCGCCTCCTGCATATATTGGCCGCGGTTGCGGACCACCCGCAGGGCGTCTCGGAAATCCATGGTTCCGGCGGCGACATGCGCCGAATACTCTCCCAGGCTGTGTCCGGCAACGAAGGCGGGTGCAAAGCCGTTCGCCCTCAGAATGCGCGCAACGGCCACCGACACGGCGAGAATGGCGGGTTGCGTGATCTCGGTGCGCCGCAGCCGTTCTTCCGGTCCATCGAAGCAGGTTTCGGAAAGGCCATAGCCCAGGGCTTGATCCGCGTCCAGCAGAGTCTGGCGGGCGAGCGGATATTTTTCCGCCAGTTCCTTGCCCATGCCGACCGCCTGCGATCCCTGGCCGGGAAACAGAAAAGCGATCGAGTTGGCGCTTGCGGATGAGGTGGTCATGAGAATCGGTCCGCTCGGTTCCGGTGTCCCGGAATGACAACTTAACAGAATCCGACGGAAGCCCGCGGGCCGAGGGCACTAGGTAGTTACGGTGGCCGGCCGAAGGGCTGCAAGTTCCCTTTCGATCTTGTCGTTGATCGGCCGTTCGGCGAACTCGGCCGCCACCCGGATCGCATTTTTGATGGCGTTTGCATTCGAGGATCCGTGGGTGATAAAGCAAACGCCTTTCACTCCGAGCAGAGGAGCGCCGCCGTACTCGGTATGGTCAAGCCGCTTCTTGAAATCGGAGAAGGCGCTGCGGGAAAGCAGATATCCCACCTGCCGGGTGATGGTCGTCTTCAGGGTTTCTTTCAAGGTTGCGCGCACCAGATTGGCCACGCCTTCAGAAGTCTTCAGGGCGACATTGCCGACGAATCCGTCGGTCACGATCACGTCAACCTCGCCGCCGTACAGGTCGCGCCCTTCGACATTGCCCACGAAATTCAGGGGAAGGCGCTTCAGGAGCTGAAAAGCCTCACGCGTCAATTCGTTGCCTTTGTTTTCTTCCTCGCCGATCGAGAGCAAGCCCACGCGCGGACGCCGCGTACCGAACATGCTGCGGAAATAGATCTCCCCCATCACCGCGAACTGTTCGAGGTTGTGCGGCTTGCAGTCGACGTTGGCGCCGACATCCAACAAGATGGCAACGGTGCGGATGGCGGTAGGAAAAACCGCCGCCAGGGCCGGCCGGTCGACGCCCGGAATCGCGCCCAGCACCATCTTGGCCGTCGCCATGGCGGCTCCGGTGTTGCCGGCGGTCACAAATCCCGAGGTAGTGCCGTCGCGCACCAGACGCAGGCCGACGCGCAGCGAGGAATCCCGCTTGGCGCGGACTGCCTGCATTGCCTTGTCTTCCATGGTGATGACTTCGCTGGCGTGCACGATCTCGATGGGCAGACTGACGGCGAGGGGATAGCGCGTCAGTTCGGCCCGCACTATATCTTCCGGGCCGACCAGCACGACGTGGGCGCCGTGGTGCCGGGCTGCCTGAATGGCGCCTTCAATCTCGGGCTTTGGCGCCCGATCGGAGCCCATCGCGTCCAAGGCTATGACGCTTGGCATGGAATTGCGCGGCTAGCTGGCTTCCTTGACATCGAGAACTTCGCGGCCCTTGTAGTGGCCGCACTTGGGGCAGGCGCGATGCGGCAGCTTGCGTTCGTGACAGTTGGGACATTCGGAGAGTGAGCGGCTGGTGAGTGCGTCGTGGGCACGCCGTGTGCTGGTGCGCTTCTTGGAGTGCCGCCGTTTTGGATTTGGCATGTAACTTCCTCTCGTAAATCGGCTTTCGCTTCTCCTGCAAAGCCCCCATGGGCCGAACGAAGAGCTCGCGCAGAACCGAGCTATCTTTCTAATTTGCCGCGAATCTCTTTGAGTGCTGACCAGCGCGGGTCTTCCATGGGCTCGGCGCAGGAGCATGGTTCAGCGTTCAGATTCGCGCCGCAATGTGGGCACAAGCCCTTACAGTCTTCGCGGCAAATTGCTTTCACCGGCACGGCCAGCAGCACCTGCTCACGCAAAGCGTCCTCGAGCAGTACGCCGTCACCCTCATAGTAGCTTATCTCAGCCTCGGCGGTAGTGACTGAAAGCTCTGCCCGGCCGGCGTCCGCTCCCAGCGGTCGGTACAACAAGTCAAAGCTGCGGGTGACTTCCTGGACCAGGGGTTCCAGGCAGCGGGCGCAAGCCAACTCGAAGCTCGCGGCCAGATCCCCGTTGAGGCGGATGTCCTTGATTGTCTGGTGCTTACCGTGACGCTCCTCGACCAGTTGGGCGCGTCCGGCGCTGTGCAACGGGCCCCGTTGCTCGAGCTCCGGTCCAAAGTCGATCACACCCGGGCGGAAATCCTCTTCGAAGTCGATGGGATGGATTTCCAGCTGCTGAATTTCGATGAACATCGGCACCTCACCTGATGCCGCCCAGGCCGCGGAACCATACCCAAGGGATCTAAGTTCCCTCGAACCTAACGTTTGAGCATAAAGGCCGCGGGAGAGCGGTGTCAAGGAATCCACCGGGAATGTGTCAAGACTCGTTAGAAATGTCCCCGTTCTTAACTCGATAGAAATGTCCCCTTTTCAGGTTGCTGATGGTCCGTCAGTTTTCCTGTTTTCTTGGTTTTGGGGTTATCACGAACCACAAAAAGGAGACATTTCTAACGACTTAACGATGGCGACATTTCAATCGAGTCTTGACAGTTCCCGGCGCCGCGCTTGGCCTCTTTCATCGCAGGCTGTAAACTACCCCGCGATGAGATTCCCCCTCGCGAGCATAGCCGCCGGAATTGTGTCTGGGCTCTGCGTGGCTGGTGTCAGCTTCGCCTCCGCTTACAACGCACGTCCCAAGCTGATCGTGATCGTGGTGATTGACCAATTCCGCGGTGACTACCTGGCGCGGTATGGGGATCATTTGGGCGAAGGCGGGTTCCGCTTGCTGACCGACCACGGGGCCTACTTCCCCGACTGCAGTTTCGATTACGCGAACACGGTTACCGCGGCCGGACACGCAACGTTGCTGACGGGAGCTTATTCCGATGGTCACGGCATTCTGGCCAATCAATGGTGGGACCCGCAAAAAAAACGGATGGTCACCTCGGTTGAGGATGACGCGACCAAACTGGTTGGCGTCCCGGGCAGCGAGCCGGGGGCCTCGCCCCACAATCTGCTCTCCGACACCCTGGGCGATGAACTGAAGCTCGCAACCCAAGGCAAGTCCCGCGTGTTCGGGATCGCACTGAAAGACCGCGCGGCGGTGCTGCCGGCGGGTTTCGCGGGCGATGGAGCCTATTGGATCGACCATAAAAGTGGCGCCTGGATTACATCCACTTTCTACCGCAGCGAGCTCCCCCGCTGGGTCGAGCGCTTCAACGACAGCCAGCGCATGGGGAAATACCTGAACCAGGAGTGGAAGGACGATCAGGGGAAGGTTCTGCGCTCGACCAAGCCCGAGCCCGGGCAGGCGGCTGATTTCTACAAACTGGTTGGTTCGACGCCCTTGGGAAACGACTACGAATTCGAATTCGCGCGCGAATTGATCACCTACGAGAAGCTGGGAGACGGTCCGGCGACTGATCTGCTGGTCATCAGCCTATCGCCGAACGACATTTTGGGGCACGAAGTCGGGCCGGACGCGCCCGAGATGCAAGCCATGGCGCTCGCCATCGACAAGGAACTGGCCGACTTCTTCAATTTTCTCGGGCATCAGATTGGGCTGGCGAACGTCTGGATTGCGCTGTCGGCGGACCATGGAGTGGCCCCCCTTCCCGCGGTTGCCAATCGGCTCCACATCCCGGCAGCCGGGCTTTCCGACTCCAAGGAGCGCAGCGAACTCAACCGCCTGCTGTCGGCGAAGCTTTCCCCCGGGCATCCGGCGGACTACGTCAGCAATTTCAGCTATCCCCTGGCCTGGTTGAATGAAGATGCCTTTGCCGCCGTGCGCATGAAAGAAGAAGACGCCGAACGTGCCGTGGGAGAGGCTCTCGCCCAGAGCGGCATGCGCGGCTACTACACGCGCTCGCAATTGGCGAAAGGCGAGGTGCCGGGGAGCGAGATCGGGCTCCGCTACGAACATAGCTACTCTCCGCTCGGCGGCTGGTTTGTGTTCGCGGTTCCTCGTCTCTACCTGGTGGGGAGCGAGTCTGGCACCGACCACGGCTCTCCCTATAACTACGACACGCACGTGCCGCTAGCCTTCTATGGCATCCCCTTCCAACCCGGGTCCTACCGCACGCATGCGGAACCTGTGGACTTGGCAGTCACTCTGGCCTCGCTGCTCGGCATCAACCCTCCATCGAGTGCGATCGGCCGGGTCCTGACCGAGGCGATCACGCCCATCCATCGCGCCGAGAGCTCCACTCAACCGCCCGACATGCCGTCCTATCCCTCCCGATATCCCGGGGAAATCCGGCCCGCTGTCCTTGAGGGCCACGAGGGTCCGCGATGACCGGCTCGGCCGCGCCCGGGCCGCGCCAACCGGATCTCGGGGTCAGCCTCTGCGGCATTCAGCTCAAAAACCCAGTCATCGCTGCCAGCGGCACCTTCGGCTACGGCCTCGAGTTTGAGGACGTCGTGCACCTCGACAAGCTGGGCGGCTTCGTGGTCAAGGGACTGTCGAGAGAACCCATGGCGGGCAATCCGCCGCCGCGACTGTTTGAAACCTCAGCCGGCATGCTGAATGCCATTGGACTGCAGAATGTCGGAGCGCAAGCTTTTGTGACGGAGAAACTGCCCCGCTTACGCCGCATCAATAACATCGTGATCTTCGCCAACGTTTTCGGATTCGCCCGCGAGGACTACGAGCACGTCATTCAGATCCTGAACGAGGCTGAGGGCATCGCCGCCTACGAGCTGAATGTTTCTTGTCCGAACACGCCGCATGGGGGCATCCAGTTTGGCAGTGATCCCCGCTCGCTCGATGAAGTCGTGGGTACGGCCAAACGGGCGGCGCGGCGGCCGCTGATTGTAAAGCTTTCTCCCAACGTGACCAGCATTCAACAGATGGCGCGGGTCGCTGAGAATGCCGGAGCCGATGCCATCTCCCTGATCAACACTCTGGTCGCCATGGCCATCGACACCGAGACCCGCAAGCCGCGCATCGCCAATCTGACGGCGGGGCTATCGGGGCCGGCGATCAAACCGATTGCGCTGCGCATGGTCTACGAAGCCGCGCAAGCCGTGAAGATTCCGGTCGTCGGCCTCGGCGGCATCTCAACCGCGGCCGACGTCGTGGAATTCATGCTGGCGGGCGCAACCGCGGTCGAGGTCGGCACGGCGAGTTATTGGGACCCCCGTGCCACCGAGAAGATCGTCGACGAGCTCACCGCCTGGTCGGTCGAGCACCGCATTGAGCGCCTGCGCGACCTGACGGGCGGGATGCTAGCGGAATAGCCAGCGCCATCCGCGCTTTTCGAACTGAAGCCGGGCGCTACCGCGGCCACATCCCGAGGATTGCCCCCATCGTCAGATAACAGATCAACTGATAGCCGGTATTGATCAGATAAAGCCTCGCCGGCTTCTTGGCAAACAGGACGTCGGTGAGCTGGACCGTAGCCACGAATCCCAGCCACAGGGCGGCGCCGATCTTCGCCCCGTATAACGCCGTATTGACGGTGCTGATATGGATCACTTTTCCGAGCACAAAAGCCGTGACCAGGCTGGCGACAAACGACAGGGCATAGAGTTTGCCCGCCCCCTTCTGTAGTTCTTCCGTCTTGGCCTTATCCGACGGGTCATAACCCATCAAAGCCATCCAGGGCTTAGCAAATAGCAGCGGCGAGTACCAGAGAAATCCCGCAATCATGGCGGCGACCCCTGCCGCCAGCACAGCCCACAAGTTGACCCCCGAAACGCTCATGGATTCACCTCCCGGCAGATCGAACGCCGGCTCGACATCCTAGCTGCGGGCCGGGATTTTGGGAAGCCCCAATTTGCGGGGCGGAAGCGGGGAATGTGTCACTTTGCGACGCTCGCAACATCTAATCGGAGCCGTTACAATTCATCGAAGAGGGATCTGCCATGGCCACAGCCACTTTTGCCGCCGGTTGTTTCTGGGGAGTCGAAGCCACCTTCCGCCAACTGCCGGGTGTCACCTCAACCCGCGTCGGCTACATTGGCGGGAAGACCGACAAGCCCACCTATCAAGACGTCTGCACTGATCGCACCGGACATGCCGAAGCTGTCGAAGTCGAGTTCGACCCGGCGAAAATCTCCTACAACCAGCTGCTCGATGTCTTCTGGGAGAACCATGACCCCACTCAGCTCAACCGGCAGGGCCCGGACTGGGGAACCCAGTATCGCTCGGCCATCTTCTTCCACTCCCCGGAACAGGAAGCCGCGGCCAAAGCCTCCAAGGAGAAGCTCGAGAAATCAGGCCGCTTCCACAAGCCGATCGTAACCCAGATCGTTCCCCAAGCCACCTTCTACGAGGCTGAGGATTATCACCAGCAATACCTCGAGAAGCGCGGGCTGGCGACCTGCCACGTCAAGAACTAGCGCGGCTCTTCGGTTGATCGGAGTGTGGTTCGGAGAGGTCGATCGGATAGGTCCGGAGGTCGTGCCCAAACCTTCTAGGAACCGGTAATTTTCATGCGCAGTTCTTCGGGCAAACGATCGCGGATCTCGGGAGGCAAGTGGTCGTGCACGTGGCGGGCACCGAGCCGGGCGGCATCCACCACGGTCATGGGCGCGGGAGTGGCGACGGCGACGCCCAGCCAGATCAATGCGGAAAGCGCGAATCCTGCGAGCGCCGCCAGTTCCAGCCAGAAGGCGTGGCGTGGCCCAAAATGGCGGATCACTCCGAAAGCCAGCAGAAACACTGCCGCAGAAAGCGAAGCCAGAGCGATCAAAGAAAGATCAATGGTGCGGTGCAGGCGCTGCCGCGAACGGCAGTATTCGCAGGCGGCGAAGTGCTGCTCATAGTCGCTGCGCATCTCCGGCGCAATGCCGGAGATATCGTAGCGCCAGCCCGCCAGGATCTTGCCCACGATGGGATCGACGCATTGACTCATATGGAACTACAGATGAACTACAGCCGGATTGGTTGCATCGCTTCTGCCTGCGCGGCCAATAGCACCCGGTTCTGTAGCAGAGTCTGACGGGAAGCCAAGGCCTTCTCCGCTGCCCCCCGGGCAAGTTCAGGATGGTTGTTCTGCTCGGAGATGTGCGCCAGCACAACGTATGCCGCCCCTCCATCATAGTCGCCGGCGAAGAATTCCGCGAGGGCCTCGTTCGAAAGGTGCCCGACGCGACTCATGACCCGCTGTTTCACCGACCAGGGATAGGGTCCGCCGCGCAGCATTTCCACGTCATGGTTCGATTCCATGACTAGCACATCCGAGCCGCGCAAGTGGTCCCGCACGCTCGCCGGCAGGTATCCGAGGTCGGTAGCAAAGCCGATTTTTGTGCCTTCCGCGCGGAAGGTGAAGCCCACCGGATCCGCGGCGTCGTGCGGAATGGTGAACGGCGTGACCAGAATGTCGCCCACCTGGAAACTACGCCCCGACTCGAACACTTCCAGACGGCTGTCGTCCGGACGCTCGCCCTTCTGTTCACACACGGCTCGCACCCAGACATGGTGCGTGGCCCCTGTCATGAAGACGGGAACTTTCAGTTTCTTGGCGAGGGTGGCCAGACCGTATACGTGATCGCAATGCTCGTGGGTGATCAGGATGGCGGAAAGTCGGTGCGCATCATCGCCCGCGGCTTTCATGCGCTTGAAGATCTCGCGGCAGGAAATGCCGGCATCGACCAGGATGCGCGTGCCCACACTGGCGACGATGGCGCTATTGCCGCGGCTGCCGCTGGCCAGCACCGAAAGCGAGACTCCCATGTGCTTGAGAATACGCGCTGCCGCTGTGGAAACGGGAGTAACTATCTGGTTAGCCGGCCAGCAAATCGCTATTTCTCTCGGAACAGCTCGTCCATTCCCTTCCGTGCCACTGCTCCGCCATAGGCTCCGGCCAAGCCCGTGAGGAATCCGAGGAATGATTCATAGATGTGCGCCCGGTCAGGCTTCTGCGTCATGAAAAGGAAAGCGAGCCCATGCATCACCGGGACGAAAGCGCCGAGCTCGAGCACCCACCGCCAGGGCTTTTGCGGACGCAGCGCCCCCAGCAGCATCGTCGAGGCGAGCACGAATAGCGCCGTGAGCAGCAGATCGCCCACCTTGACGTCCAGCCATCCGGCGCTCAGGCCGAGCACCGCTGCGAAAATGTAAATGCTGGTGTCGTGCCCGGGCTGTAATTCGGAAGTCATGAAACTTTGCCCGTCACCAGAGCTCGAAAAACCTAGTAGCGATCGTTAGCCAGAAGGGTCTGCCGCGTACTCAAAGAACCCTTTCCCGCTCTTCTTCCCCAGCCACCCGGCATCCACCATCTTGATCAGCAGGGGACAAGGGCGGTATTTGGGATCGCCGAAGCCCTCCTCCAAAACCCGCATGATGTCCAGGCAGACATCGAGGCCGATGAAATCGGCCAGCGCGAGCGGACCCATGGGATGCGCCATGCCCAGCTCGAAGACCTCGTCGACCGCCTGCGGCGTGGCGACCCCTTCCATCACCGCGAACATGGCTTCATTCAGCAGCGGCATCAGCACGCGGTTCGAGACGAAGCCGGGCGCATCGTTCACCTCGACCGGCGTCTTGCCAAGCTTCAGCGCGAGGTCACGCACGATCTGAAAAGTTTCCGCGGAAGTAGCCAGGCCACGGATCACCTCGACCAGCTTCATCACCGGCACGGGATTGAAGAAGTGCATGCCAATGATTTTTCCCGGACGCCGGGTCCGAGCCGCCAGCCGAGTGATCGAAATCGAGGATGTGTTCGAGGCGAGAATCGCTTCGGGGCGGCAAAGCTGATCCAGATCGCGAAAGATTTCGGCTTTGATGGCAAGCTTCTCGGTGGCCGCTTCGATCACCAAATCGCAGATCGAGAGTCTCGAGCGATCGACTACGGTTTCGATCCGTCCGAACGCGGCGGCTTTTTCGGTTGCCGTAATTTTCTGTTTGGCTAGGTCGCGGTCGAGATTCCGTCCGATCGTCGCGAGCGCGCGATCCAGTAAGCGCTGCTCCAGGTCGCACAACGTCACCGGGAATCCGCCGCAGGCAAAGACATGCGCGATGCCATTGCCCATGGTGCCCGCCCCGACGATTCCCACCCGCTCGATCTCCATAAGACCTTCCCTCAACCGATCCCACCGCCACCCGGGAAAGCAGAAAGTCTAACACTCGCGGATTCGGCGCGTGGACGCAACCCGCAGGCGCGAGAAAAGTTTCTGGCAAAACGATCGTCCGCTGGCGCGTTGGGTTCACGGCGAGGCGAAACTTGTTCGCCCGGCATGCAGCGTTCGTCGAGCTTCTCGGCATCCCATCAGCAACAAAGCCGGGAACCAGAACAAGGAATTGATCGGAGGAATCCCGGCAGGAGGACGTCATGTTGCGAAACTTGAAAACGGCAGCACTGGTTTTGGCGGTGGCCATGGCGAGCAGCGGACTCGCCCGGGCACAGGACGGCCGCAGCTACTACGATCGCGACGAATCCGGCCACGGCCACCCGAGAATCCGGGTCGGCTGGGACATGGGTTTTCAGGACGGATCGCGGGTGGCGCGCCAGGATCTTACTCACCGGAAACCCTACGATCCCTATCCCCGCGGCAAATATTCCCACGAAGATCACGGCTACCGTGGCGAATACGGAGACCGGGACGCCTACAGGAACCAGTATGCCCGCGGCTATCAGCAGGGCTACGTGCGGAGCTTTGGCCGCTACTAGGCCAGTTCAGACCGCAGAGGCCGAGCCTCGGCTGCATCGGGCTCAGCTTGGCCACTAGGGCGCGGCGATCACCTCGTAGGGCCGCATCATCTCGTTGTCCTCATGTTCCAGGATGTGGCAGTGCCAGACGTAGCGTCCGGTGAATCCCTCAAACCGGACGATGATGCGGGTTACCATCCTGGGGTCGGCGCGCACCGTGTCCTTCCAACCCGCTTCATTCGGTTCGGCGGGAACCGCCGAACCGCTGAATTTCAGCTTGCCGGTGGTTTGGTAGGTCCAGGGCTCGTAGCGCTGGCGGTCGAGGATTTGGAAGCGTACCAGGTGCAGATGAATGGGATGCGAATCGTCGGTCGGATTGATGAAGGTCCAGATCTCGGTTGAGTTCAGGATCGGCTTTTCGGTGATCGGCATTTTCCAATGGGAGGCATTCAACAACATCAGGATCGGTTCGCCCACTCCGTTGTCGTATTCATCGAGCGTCAGCAGGCGCGTCCGCACGGCTTCCGCTTCCGGAATTCTAGGTACGGTCCGCAGCACCGCGGGCAAAGAACTCGGGTCGTCGGCCGGATTTCCCGAGATCCGGAATTGCATCACCACCCCGGCATCATTTTTGAGAACAATTTGCTCTCCGGGGGAGGCGGAGAAATCGACGATCAGGTCCGCCCGCTCCGCCGGAGCAAGGGCCAAGCTTAGGAGCGGGACCGGAGCCTGCAGGAGACCTTGATCGGTGCCGATCTGATGAAAAGGGAGACCGCTGGAGAATGACAAATGGTAAAAACGGCCGTTCGATGCGTTTAGCAAGCGCAAACGGTACTTCCGCGGCTCGACTTCGAGATAGGGAAACAGCTTTCCGTTCACCAGTATGGCGTCGCCGAAGACCTCGGGGACCCAAGGGGCATGGGGCTTGTCCGAAACCGGATAGAGAAGCTGACCTTCGCGGGTGAGCATGCGGTCATAGAGGACCAAGGGAATCTCCGCCCTGCCCCGGGGCAGATGGAGGGAGTCTTCGACGCCATCACGAATGAAAAATGTTCCCAGCAGGCCGGCATAGATGTTGAGCCGGTTGATACCCATGGCGTGGTCGTGGTACCAGAGCATCGCCGCGTCCTGCTGGTTGGGGTAATAGTAGAGTCGGGACTTCCCCGGCACGAACCAATCCTCCGGATAACCGTCACTTTCGGGAGGAACCTTGGCACCGTGCAAATGGATCGCGGTACGGACCGGCGGCTGATCGGCTTCGGCGCCGTGGAGATGGTGGTCGATGGGCAAGAAATGTTCGCCGGGCAGCTCATTCGCCCATTCGACCCATACTCCTTCCCCGCTGCGGGCTTCAAAGCTCGGGCCGGGTGCGGAGGAACCAAACGTCCAGACGCGCGTTGCTTGCAGATCGCGATGGAATTTGGCTTCGGTCTCGCGCATCGCCATCCTGTAGTACGGCGCCTTCCTCTGGGGATCCGCGGGAGCCGCCCGGTAGCCGTCAGGCTGGGCAATGCGCGGAAAGGCAAGCGGATCAACAAACTTTGCCAGCGTATTCGGGTCGAGTGCGGCGGCGGCGGTTGCCGGTGGGTGGTGCGTTTCCGGTTGGGCGAGCGCAGGGATCAGGCGGTTGCGCTTCAGGGCCAGCGCCCCGGCGGCCCAGCTGGAGCGCTCGAGGAACCTTCTTCGGGTAATCACGCGGACTCTTTCGTCTCTCGAGAGTTAGAGATCATACAACCAGCAAAGAACAAAGAACGGCAAGGGCAGCAGCGGAAAATCTACCGCTTCTGCCTTGCCGTTCGCGATCGAGCCGTTTTTCCGCTACAGCTGCCTGCCGAAATGCGGTCTAGTGGTCCCCGTGGATGACTTCGCCGGTCGCCGGATCGAGAAAGAGCCGGCGTTCTGACGGATCCTGATTGAAGTCGAACATCTGCACGAGCGAGTTGGCGAGCGCATCAAAAGACCCTTGGCCAATGCGCTTGCCGCCGAGCCAGTTGTCCTCGATGAAATGAATGATCGAACTTTGATCGGTGATGGTGTGGTCGACAAAGTTGTGCTTGGCCCAGGGCGAGATGACGAGCAGCGGCAAACGCGGTCCATAACCGCACCGTCCTTGCGCGTGAGTCGTGCCCGAAGCGACGCCCGGGAGAGCCGTGGCGCCGGTGCCGCAGGCGCCTGGGCCTGACAGTGCGTCCTCCGCAGTCTTTGAAGAGTTCACGATGGGACTCATTTGATGGTCGTACCAACCGTCGGAGTCGTCATAGGCGATCACCACCGCCGTATGTTCCCATTCGCGCGTGCCCTCGAGAAAGTTGATGACGCCGACGACGAAATTCTGCTCGTCGAGCGGATCGGAGTAACCGGCGTGGCCGTCCTGGAAGCCCGGCGCCTTCAGGAAGCTGACCGCCGGGAAATTCCCCGCCTTCACCGCGGCGAAAAAGTCCAGGATGTCATATTGATGATTGGCGGCGTCGCCCTGGTGACCGATCGAGGCCACCGAGGTCGGACGGACGTGGGTCGGATTGGCCGTCGACACATAGTACTGGAACGGCTGATGGTGCGGGATGTAGTCGGCCTTCTTGGTGTTGGTAATGGCCGAGGTCGTGCTGCGGCTGCATCCCGTCGTCCCATTCGAATTGGTGCGACCGAGGTTGAAGCCGCCCGCGAAGAACCCCCAGGAGAGGCCCGCCTGGTTGAGCAGATCGCCAATGTTGGCGCCCCCCAGCTGGACCGTATTGCCGGTCGAGGTGGAGCACGTATCGCCGACCGGATCAGCGTCGCCGTAAAGGGTCAGACCGCCGCTGCCGTCGTCCACCACGTTGCCTGTGCCATTCAGACTTTGAATGACGCCGTTGGTTTGCCCAGAAACCAGATTGATCGCACCCGGGGTAGAAGGACCGAAATTGGTGTCGTAGGAATTGTCGCTCATGGCGAAATGCTGCGCGTAGTTCCATAAGGCGGTGACCGTATTGCCGTCGTAATAGCCCATGACCAAACCCGTCGTGGTGGCCTCGGGCGGAGCTCCCGGCGGTGGGCCGGCGGTCCCGGTGTTGAGGGGGAACAAATCCATCAGGCCGGCGTCAAAGGCCAACTGCTCGGGCATGTAATCGTGGTCCTGGTCGTTGGTGGCCGCCTGCGAGCGGTCCAGGCGGAAAGGATTGCCAGCCCCGGCCAGATTGAGCGGATTCAGGTTGGGATTTTCGGTCAGAAGCCCATAGGTAAGACCATTGATGTTCGGCGTGCGGGGAGCAGCGCGGAACGCGGGTTCTCCCGGGGGATTCATGGCGGCAGGGTAGGTTGCGAAATAATGATCGAAGGAAACGTTCTCCTGGAAAATGATCACGACGTGCTGGATCGGGGTTGCGCATGCATCGCCCGAGGAAGCGGCGAACGCCGATGTGGTGGTGGTCCCGACGATCGTCGTGAAGGCCACGAACACCGCCATCGCTTTCTTGAAAGCGGAAATCATTAATTCCTGCAACATGAAGTTTGTCCTCCGCGGACCTAGACATGCGTTCGACCGAGTGCGTTTCGCGAAATCCATTGCAAACGGGGCTGCGCTTGGGCTTTCGGGCCCCCCGCCTAAGCGAGACTGTGCGCAAGCATAGGGAGGAAATGTTTCGGATTTGTTGCCGCGGTGTTAAGGGTTGATGAATTCAGGCGTGCGGAGTTGGAAATCGCGGACCGAAGATCGGCGTCTCATTCGCGCCCAACCATGCCATTCGCGCCGCGACCGACAGCGGTTGCAGGGTCCTCGAATGGATTGCTTATTCTGGTTCCAGAATTTCGTCGATGGCCATCTTGCCGCCTCGTTCGACGTTGATCACGCGATGTAAGCTCTTATGCCCACTCACGGTGATATCGATCACGTAGGAACCCGGATTCAGGTAGAACTCGACCGGCGAGGCTTTGTCGAGTATGCGGCGGTTGATGGCGATCTGGGCGCCCTTGGGCTGGGTCTTGACGCTGACAATGCCCATGCCGGCGGTTTCGCCGCCGCCAAACATTTTCTTGAATTTCCCCACCATTTTTATGTCGTCCGTATTGCCCAGGGCCTGCAGCACCGGCGCGAACTGGAAAGTCTGGCCGGCTTGCACGGTGGCCGTCGCGGTTTCATCCAGATAGCCTTGCTTGCGGACCAGGAAGGTGTGGCCGCCGAGGCGATCCACCGGAACCATCGCCGGCGTGATTCGCCCGGTGTCTTTGCCATCCATATAAACCTGCGCCCCGGGAGGCACACTCGAGACCGAGGCAGTGGCCGCCAGCGCCGCCAATTGGATCTCGAGAAATGACTTGCTGCCCGAGGCCACCTGAATGGTGCGCGTCTCGGCTGCGTAGCCCAGCTTGCTGATGCCGACCAAGTGCTGGCCGGGAGCGAGTCCGGTCATATCGAAGGGCGTTAGCCAGCTTGGGTTGTGATGTCCGTCCACGAGAACCTGCGCTCCTGCCGGGTTCGAACTCACCGTCAACTGCCCGGGAATCACCACCGGGACCGGAGGAACGACCTTAGCCGCTTTGTGCCGGATGTATTTCGGCGCCACCGAGATCACCGCCCGCCGTTCCGATGAGGACGACGGTCCGGCTTCAACCGGGGTGGCCATTTGCACGTTCGGAGGCGGCTCGCCCGGGGCGCTTTCGGGGGCTACGGGCGCGGGCTGGGAACTGACCGCCGGAGTGGCTGCCTGCGCCGGTGCAGCCATCTCCTGGGATTTCTCCGACTGATTGCGGTAGAAAATCGATCCCCCCACGAGCAGGATAATGACGACGGCCCCGCCGAGGGAGTAAAGAAAGAGTTTCGGCGGCGTTTTGAGGATTGCTTTCACCGCATTCCGGGCCATTTCCTTGGGCGGCGTTTTGCTCTTCTCGGCTGGCTCCGCCTCGTGAAACACGGTGGCTTGCGGCTGGCTGCGGCGCCTCCGGCGGGTGCGGAATTACCTCCGGCGGAGCGAGAGGGGACACATAAGCTGTTGTCAGCGGGGGTAGCTCATCGACATCCGAAAAGCTGCGCGGGCGCCTTGCGCCCGCCGGGTTCGCGTCTCCGTTCGAAGGCGGAGGCGAGACTTCGGTTTCCGACTGGGTTGGCCAGGCAGCCGACAGGTTGGCCGAAACCTGCTTCCCTCCGTCCGGGCTGTCGGGAGCGGCAGCTTCCGGGAGGCGAGAGCTCGATGCGCTCCATCCCGCCGCGGCTGCGGCGGCGGCAACTTTCTTGCCGAAAACTGCGGGGGCTTCCTCCGCTGCACTCAGGTTGCCCGCGGGCGCGGCCTGCTTGCTGGCGGAGGCCTTGGCTGCGCCCTCCTTGCACTGCTCCAGATCGTTGACCAGGTCCTGCCCGGTCTGGTAGCGCTGTTCGGGCAGCTTTGCGAGCGCCTTCATGATCACTTCGCTGAGCGCGGGACTGATTTTTGAAATGATCTGGGCGGGCGCCGCCGGCATCCCGACCATGATTTCCTGGCGCAGCTGATCTGCATCCTCGGCGCCAAACGCTTTGCGCCCGGTGACCATCTCATAGAGAATCGCGCCCAAGCTGAACAGGTTCGAACGGCCGTCGAGCGGCTCTCCCCGCAACTGTTCCGGCGACATATAGTGCAGCGTTTCCGGCGCGTTCCCGGAGGCCTGGGCGGACCAAGCTCCCATGGCGGAAATTCCGAATCCTAAAATCTTGACCGTGCCGTCCCAAGACACCAGGACCTTGCCGGGCTCAAGACTGTAATGCACGACCTTGTGGGCGTGGGCGTGGTCGAGGCCCTGGCAGGTCTGGCGCGCAATGTCCTGCAAATCCCAAACCGAAAAGCCTTCCTGGCGGGACAGCATGTTGGCGATGCTTTTTCCTTGCACGTATTCCATCGCCGCGCAGAAATATCCTTCGATGTCACCCGCACCGTAGAGCAAAGCGATGTTGTGGCTGCTGAGCGGCTTGGTGGTATCCGCTTCTGCGAGAACGCGCTCCATCAGTTCCGCCGCCCGCTCCTTGAGCAGGTCGAGCGGGATCGCCTTCAGCGCAACCGTCTGCCCGCTGTCCGGGTCCGAGGCCTTGTAGACACACCCCGACTGGCTGCGCGCAATTTCACTGAGGATCTCAAACCGGCCGATTTTGTCCGCCATCTGTGCTTAACCTCGACTCATGTTCGAACCGCCATCGATCCACGAATGCCACGGTAAATCCGGGCGGAACCTTGAGGAGGGCACCGTTAGGATAGCTCCGGTTGAATCAGGCCGGGAGTTACGAAGGTACTCGCAAAGATCAGAAGGGCAAGATCGCGCAATGCCCGACGGTAGCTCGCCAGGCCGGGGGGCCTGAACCGCGGTCCAGGGATTCCGATTGGGCAGCCGATCTCGGAATCTTGGCATGCTTTCTTGGCTTCCTGTCCGCTCCCGGTTCAAGGAGCGCGCCACTCTCCGGGTGACATTTGTCA
Organism: uncultured Acidobacteriaceae bacterium; assembly: GCA_963770245.1. GTDB lineage: Bacteria > Acidobacteriota > Terriglobia > Terriglobales > Acidobacteriaceae > PALSA-270. The sequence goes on from CAVYOX010000008.1 coordinate 505,262, forward strand.
TCCAGCCCGCGTGACGATCCCCACTGGTAGGCTCGTCCGGGGATGGGAATAATCGCAATCAGGGGCGGGCGCGCTGGACGGCCGGCGGGGGGCGACATGGCTTTACCAACCAATTCATTAAGTTACGCGGACTCGGAAGGCCCTGCGCTCGCCCTCGGTGGCGCCAGAGTGACCAGGTTGTGGGGTCGGTTCGAATGGTCTATTCTTGACCCTCGCAAGTTTGGCTTGGGTGCCCCGGTTCCCCGCGGAGTTCTGTCATGACCCTGACTCGCTTTGTCAGCAAAAACGCCTTCCGCAACAAGCGGCGCAGCATCCTGACGATGTTGAGCGTCGGTTTTTCCCTGTTGCTGCTTACCCTGATGATGTCGATTTGGCGCAGCTTCTATGTCGACAATGGAAGCGCGCAATCAGCCATGCGGCTGATCACCCGGCACAAGGTCTCCCTGACCTTTGAAATGCCGGCCTACTACCGGGAGAAAATCCGCGCCATCCCGGGAGTGGCGCAGGTCGTCCCCGAGAACTGGTTTGGCGGCAACTATAAGGATGCCAACAAGTCGCAGAACTTCTTTGCCCAGTTTGGCACCGACCCGGACGAGTTCTTCAAGGTTTATCCGGAGTGGAAAATTCCACCGGACCAGCTCGAAGCCTGGCAGAAAGACCGGGCGGGAGCGATTGTCGATCCTGACCTGGCCAAAAAGTACGGTTGGAAGGTGGGCGACCACATCATCATTCAGGGAGCTACCTTTCCGGTAGACCTCGAGCTGACGATTCGCGGCATTTACACTCCCGATGCCGCCACCAACTCCTTGTATTACAACCAGAAATATGTGGAAGAAGCGGTCGCTTACCTGAAGGGGCAAACCGGCTTCTTCAGCATTCTGGCGCAGTCTCCCGAGAACGTTCCGAAGATCGCGAGCGCAGTCGACGAGATGTTCCGCAACTCTCCACAGCCCACCAAGACGGAGACGGAAAAGGCCTTTGCGCTGGGCTTTGTCTCGATGTTGGGAAACGTCAAGGCATTCATTCTCAGCATTTGTATGGCGGTGGTGTTCGCCATCTTGCTGGTTTCGGCCAACACCATGGCCATGTCCATCCGCGAGCGTACCCGGGAAGTGGCAGTGCTCAAGACCTTGGGCTTCACCCGCCGCACCATCCTGTCGCTGTTCGTAGGAGAAGCGGTGACCCTATCGCTCGCCGGAGGCATTCTCGGCTCGCTCGCCGCCTTTGGACTCGGCGGCCTGGCCGCAGCGGCGGCCGGCGGCTTTTTCGGAGACGCCCTGAAAGTGCACCCGGGAACGATGATGGTGGCTTGGGGAGTGGCGGTGCTGGTCGGGTTCCTCAGCGCCATCGTGCCTTCCTACAACGCTTCGCGCATCGGCATTGTGGACGGTCTGCGCCACATTGGTTGAGAGTTATGACTCTGAGCAGCTTTGTCGTGAAAAACGCCTTTGCCCACAAGCGCCGCAGCCTTCTCACGGTGGCGAGCATCGGCTTTTCCCTGCTGCTGCTCACCTTGATGATGACCATGTGGCGCAGTTTTTATCTGGACCAGGGGGCGCCCGATTCCGCCAAACGAGTGATTACCCGTCACCGGGTTTCGCTCAGTTTTCTGCTGCCTGGCTACTACCGGGAGAAAATTCGCGCTTTGCCGGGCGTGGTGGCGGTGGCGCCCATGACCTACTTCGGGGGCAAATACAAGGACGACCGGCCGGAGAATACTTTCGCCCAGTTCGCCACCGACCCCCAGGAATATCTCAAAGTGGCTTCCGATAAGACTGTGCCCGCCGACCAGTTGGCAGCCTGGCAGCAGGACCGTGCCGGCGCCCTGGTGGACGTCGAGCTGGCCAAGAAGTTGGGTTGGAAAATCGGCGACCGGATCACACTTGTCGGCACCTACTTCCCGGTGAATCCTGAACTTACCATTCGCGCCCTGTTCGTGATGCAGCCGGCGCCTCATTCGCTGTACTTCAACAGCCAGTACCTCGATGAAGCCCTGCCTTGGTTCAAAACGCAGGCGGATTTTTTCGATACCCGGGTGGCCTCGGAAAAGGACGTCCCCGCCGTGGCCGAGGCCATCGACGAGATGTTTCGCAACTCGCCCAACCCGACCAAGACCGAGAACGAACACGCCTTCCGGCTTTCCTTCGTTGCCATGCTGGGTAACGTTAAAGCTTTCATCCTTAGCATCTGCGCGGCGGTGGTGTTTGCCATCCTGCTGGTTTCGGCCAATACCATGGCGATCTCGATTCGCGGGCGCATCCGTGAGGTGGCTCTGCTGAAGACGCTCGGATTCACCCGCCGCCGCGTGCTCACGCTTTTTGTCGGCGAGTCGATCGCGCTGGCTCTCGCCGGCGGGTTGCTCGGCGTGCTGGCGGCGGCCGGCCTGGTGCAGTGGATCTCGCACTCCCCGGCTGCGATCGGCGTTCCCATGCAGTTCCAAGTGACTCTGCCGACGATGCTCGTGGCGCTCCTGGTTGCGGCCTCGGTCGGCCTGGTGAGCGCCGGGTTGCCGGCTTATCACGCCTCGCGCATCAGTATCGTCGAGGCCTTGCGGCACATTGGATAGTCGGATCGGATAGTCGGATAGAAAAGAACCTTTATGGCGATCCCCATCAGCTATAACATTCGCAACCTGAAGCTGCGCAAGGGCCTGACCATCATGACCGCGCTCGGCATCGCGCTCACGGTCACGACCGCCATCTTTCTGATGGCGCTGCTCGCCGGACTGCAGCGTGCTTTTGTCACCAGCGGCGACCCGCTCAACGTGCTCGTGATGCGCAAGGGATCGAACGCCGAATTGTCCGGGGGCTTCGATGCCCAGCTGTTTCCGACGCTCAAGACTCTGCCCGGAGTTGCGACCGACAGCCACGGCGAGCCCCTGGCTTCCGGAGAATGGGTGGTCGTGATCGTGCTTCCGCGCAAGGATGCCACCGGCGAAACCAATGTTACGGTGCGGGGAATGATGCCGGATGGACTGGAGCTGCGATCCAAGGTGAAGTTGGTGGCGGGACGGTGGTTTACTCCCGGCCAGCGCGAAGTGGTGGTCAGCGAATCGATTCACAAGCGTTTTGCCCATTCGAACGTGGGCGATACGCTGGAGTTCGGCAAGGGTTCATGGCAGGTGGTGGGAATTTTTGACGCTGGCGGCTCGGCCTACGAATCTGAAATCTGGGGCGATGTAAACCAGATGGCTTCTGATTTTGACCGCCAGGGCGCTTTCGCTTCCGCCTATTTGCGGGCGACCGACCCGGTTTCGGCCGACGCCCTGGTACACCGAGTCAGCGATGATCAGCGCTTGAAGCTCGATGGCATGCTCGAGACCGACTATTACGCCAAGCAAACCAGTTCGGGCAACGTCATCAAGTTCATCGGCTGGTTTGTGGCCATCATCATGGCGATTGGCTCGAGCTTTGCCGCCATGAACACCATGTACGCCGCGGTGGCGTACCGCTCGCGCGAAATCGCCACTTTGCGGGTGATCGGTTTCTCCCGGCCGAGCATACTGACTTCGTTTGTTCTCGAGTCGGTTTTGTTCTCGTTCTTCGGTGCAGTGGCGGCATTCTGTTGATGCTGCCGTTCAATGGCATGACGACCGGGACTCAGAACCAAGTGACGTTCAGCGAGGTCGTCTTCGCGCTGCGCATGACGCCGGGAGTGGTCGGCCGCGGCCGTCGTGTTCGCTTTGCTATGGGCATTTTGGGCGGATTTGCACCGGCCTGGAATGCCTCGCGATCAGGAGATCCTGGCGGCTTTGCGCGACTGATGGGCTGAACCAAGTCGCCGCAAAATACGTCTTACGAACAGATACTTATGGCTATCGACACCAAACACGACGACCTACAAGATTTGCGGATCGATCGCGCGCGCGCGGCGGGGCGAGCCTCCGACCTGGGCCCGGCGTTCCATCCTCATCGGGATTGCGATCGTCGCTTTGTTGAGCTTGACGGCGCTGGCTTACCGCCTGTTTTCGGGCGACGCCACGGAGGTGGAAGTGGTGCGCGCCGCGGCCGAAAGCAGTGATGCGGCCGGGGTGGTTCTTTCCGCCACCGGCTACATCATCCCGCACCACAAGATCAACGTAAACTCCAAGGTGACCGGGCGGGTGGCATGGATCGGCGTCGAAAAAGGCGACAAGGTGAAGGAGGGCCAGGTTCTGGTCCGCCTGGAAGATGATGAATTCCGCGCCCAGTACAACCAGGCGAAAGGCGCAACCGAAGCTGCCCAGGCCTATCTGGATGAACTCGAACACGGTTCCCGGCCGGAAGAGATCCAGCAGGCGCAGCATAATCTTGATGAAATCCAGGCCACTCTCGCCGACGATAAGTCGACTCTGGACCGCACCCACGAGCTTTTCGGCCAGGGCGTGGTATCGCGGCAGTCGCTCGACGACGCCACCGCCAAGTACCAAGCCGATCAGCAGCGGGCCAATTCCCTGCTGCGGGCCTTTCAGTTGGTCAAGATCGGCCCGCGCGCTGAGGAAATCGCGCGCGCTCGCGGCAACCTGGTCCAGTCCGAAGGCCAGGAGGCCTATGCCAAGTCGCAGCTCGACGCCACCCTCATCCGCGCGCCGGTGAGCGGCACGATTCTCGAGCGCACCGCGGAAAAAGGAGAGTTGGTCACCGCCCAATTTGCCAGCGGCGCCGAAGGCGGTCCCCAGGGTGAAGTGGTGGCTCTGGCCGATCTCGACGATATCCAGGCCGACCTCGATATCGCCCAGGATGACTTTGCCAAGCTCAGCCCCCGCCAGAAAGCGATCATCACCGTCGACGCTTTTCCCGACCGCAAATACGACGGCGTGATCGCCGAAATGTCGCCCGAAGCCAACCGCCAGAAGGCCACCGTCGAAGTGAAAGTGGAGATCCTCAAACCCGATTCGTATTTGCGCCCGGAAATGAACACCACCGTAAAATTCCTGGCGGACGAAACTCCGAAGACCACGAGTACCGAACCCAAGGGCGTTTTCGTGCCCGCCACCGCCGTCCATGATCAAGGGGGCAAGAAAGTCGTTTTCATCGCCTTTGATGGCCAAGCGGTCCTACGCCCGGTCGCAGTCCTATCCCAGCGCAGCGGCGGCTTTCTGGTCAGCGGCTTGGTCGGAGGTGAAAATGTCATTAGCACTGCACCACCCAGTTTGAAAGACGGAGACAAAATCAAGATTAAGGGACAATCATGAGCACAGCTACGGTTTCAAACGTTGCCACGCAAACCAAAGTCGTGCAGGTGCGCAACGTCAGCAAGGTTTTCAAACGCGATGCGTTTGAAGTGAAAGCTCTCGACGACGTTTCGATCGAAATCGCGGGAGGCGAGTTCCTCGCGCTCATGGGCCCGTCCGGCTCGGGCAAAACGACATTGTTGAACATGATCGCCGCGATCGACCGCCCCACGGCCGGCGAGTTACTGGTCCTCGGCGAGAACGTCTTTCGCTTCAGCGACTCGCAGTCCGCCCACTGGCGCAACACGCACATCGGATACGTCTTTCAGACGTTCAATCTCATTCCGGTTCTCACCGCGTTTGAGAATGTGGAGCTGCCGCTTTTGCTGACCAAACTCTCCGCTGCCGCGCGTCGCGAGCACGTCATGACCGCGCTGAAGCTCGTCGGTCTGGAGGATCGGGTGAACCATCTGCCCAAGCAGCTCTCGGGCGGACAGGAACAGCGCGTGGCCATCGCCCGCGCCATCGTCAGTGATCCCACTCTATTGCTGGCTGACGAGCCGACCGGCGACCTGGACAGCCATTCCGCTACCGAAGTGCTGGAGATTTTGAAGCGGCTGAATGAAGGCTTCAACAAGACGATTGTGATGGTGACGCACGACCCGCACGCCGCATCCTATGCCCACGTCACCCGGCATCTCGAAAAAGGCATGCTATTGCCCCCGGGGTAGGTGCGGCGAGCGGCCCGCGGGACTCGGACTGGATTTCTACGACTTGCGGTTTGTTTAGGACACGGCGTTTTCGGGAGCGATCACCGCGAAGGTTTCGCGCGGCGGGTCGGCCACCCATTCCCAGGCTCGTTTTCCATTCTGCCCCACGACAGACCTCGCTTCCCCGTACTCCACCAATCGATTGAGCACCGTGGTCACCGAAGCCAAAGGGTCTTTGTGGCGCAGCATGAGGGGCGGGATGCGCTGCTGAATTCGCTGGCACACATCGCGCGCGCCGAGTGGCCGGTCCGATTCCATGAGCACCATCCGGCAGGCTTTGGTGAATCCCGGCTGGCGCCCACTGCTTTTGCGGTCCACCAATTCCAGAAGTTCTTCGCTGAGGACCTCATCGCCGAACAAGTTGGCCAGCCCCACGATGGTCTGTTTGACGGTACCGATGCGCTTGATGATCTGCGCTCGCTGGCGCATCAGTTGGCTGAGTTCTTCATGCGCCACCTTGACCACCTGCTGGACATGCGGATCACTGCTACCGGGAAGGCCGCTGTTTCGAGTCCCGCTGCCCTCACCCCGTTCACTGCTCATGACTTCCTCCACTACCGCCGCCCTCGATTTGCGGTCCCCCCGGACCATGGCCAAACGAAGAGTGCGCCGCCCTAGAGTTCTGATACGCACAGTCAGACCAACTCGTTCCCCGGCTCCTGCCCCGGCAGTTCCCCACCATGCAGTTAGAACCCTAGGTACCTAGAGCCCAGAGTTATTCGGTTAGACGCGGAATTTGTGAAAAGTAATGGCTGGGGTTTGTAAAATCTATTGGTCGCGAGTCTTGCCAAGGCAACCCCGTTGGGGGAACGCGGGCTTGGTTCGCGCTCGCGACCGGGCTCGAAGGGGTTGCACCTGGACTTGCATCTGGGACCTGCATCTGGACTTGCGTCTGGACTGGGGGGGTGCCTTTCGGAGTTCCAAAAGCGGCGGCCCGGAAAACCATGGCCGAACCCTTCGAAAGAGGTCGCTTAATTCCTTGACAAAAGGGTAACCGCTGCATAAAGTGCGGATAATTCGTTATTATCTAACGTCGTTTTTTCTCAGGTGCCGAACGCTATGAAGAATGTCTACGAAGTTCTGAGGCAGAAAGAGCTCGAACTAACCCGGCTCGAAAAGGAAGTCGAGGCCTTGCGCGTGGCCGCGCCTTTGCTGTCGGATGACAAGGAATCGAGCCTCGAAACCGACCACAACAAGCCGACCCTGGCGAGCGCCACCCAGCAGCCGATCCGGATTCCCCAGCCAGCCGTCAATGCCCCGCAACCTGCGCGAGCGGCCGGCTGGGAAGATACCGCCAAACGCTGGCCTTAATCAGTAGGGAACTTCGCTTTTTCGGCAGCCAAGCAGGGGGTGAGTATCCTTCGCGAGCGCTCTTTTGCCTTGGGGAAGACGTTCCCTCAGCGCCCCCATAACTGCCCGTCCGCGTCCCATAAATCTCCATATAAGCTTTGGTTTTAAACAAGTTACAGGCTATCCCCCAGCGTGTGCCATTGGTAAACCGAGCGGCCTCCCATCGGTGCTATACTCACGGCAAAATTCCTGGTCAGGCCTGGATTTCTCCCGTTTTCGGAGAAAAACGGGTTGCAGGTTATTCGCCCATGAGCGCCGAAGGGAAAGCGTGAGTACGCCAGAACGGGTCCCCCTACGGGCATTCGCACGCCGGCGCGTCCCCCGCTGCGCGCTGGCGGTTCCGGTGCGAGTGACGGTGATGCGTTCCGGGACAGCCTACAGTATTCCGGGGCGCTCGATGGATCTGGGGGAAGGTGGCATCTCCGCAGTGGTCGCGGGCGAAGTTCGAGTGGCGGACGCGGTCGGGGTGGAATTTCTGCTGCCCGACCTCGGGTTAGGCCTGCAAACCAAGGCGGTCGTGCGCTACCACTCTCCCTTACGTTGCGGTTTCGAGTTCCAGGACTTAACCCGCCACCAGCAAGCCGTGATCCGCGAATGGGCCCGCCAGCGGCTGCAAACCCGGCCGGATGGGGGTCGGGCCGCCAATTCGAACCCCGGGGAAAGAACGACCTCGGCTCCACCGTCGAGTCGCCGCAGGCGCGATCAGGCAGCTCTCGGGCGCTTCTTTTGGCTAGTCGCCGGCGTCGTGGCGTTGGCCGGTCTGCTCGCCTGGTGGCACTGGCAAATAGGATGGAAGGAACTCGAGCGGCGGATTCCGCGGCCCGCCGGCCAAGTGACGACGGTCGCACCCACCCTCGCGACCGCAGAAACCTCCCGCTCCATACACTTCCTGCCTTGGCGGCCGGACGGAAGCCGCGATTCTCTGAGATCAAGCTCGGAACAAAACTCGGGACCAAGCTGACTGAGCCGGCCTGGCGAGCCTGGAATCACTCCTTCGAGGTAACCCGGTCTCGGCGGAACGCATGCAGAATCACCGCGCTGCTGATGGCGAAACTCCCCACGGCTCCGAGCGCCATCAACTGACCCAGTTGGGGGGTAATGCGGAGATGGTCGGCGAACAGAGCAGCTAAGGCAAACGCGATGCCCAGAAGGTTGAGCCACAGCGGGGCGTGCACCGCGGTGGCCTGGCGGCGGTTGCGAAAGCGCAATTGCAACATGACGGCGACCGCCCCGACGGCAGCTACCACAACCGCGGCCAAGGGACTGAAAAAAGCCGCGCGATCGGTGAAGGCGACGATCAAGGCCAACACCCCGCACAGCAAGCCGGAGGCAATCACAGTCCAACGACGCGGCCGGAACCGGGAGCCTGGCAAGAGTTCAGTCCTCCGCCTGTTTATACAGGGGTTCGGGGCAGTTTCAAAGTGGCTGGTCATGGCAAACTGGGTACAAAGGCAAGGGCGAGCAGAAGCCAGGGTTGCGTTGCTCCGGGGTAGTTTCCGCTCCGGAGAGCCCCGGTTCAGGCCCCCTTCCGAGCCATGGTTCCCAGCCATGGTCGGAGCCATGGTTCGGAGCCATGATGCAGATCCATGGTCAAGGAACCAAGTATTCCGAGGTTTCGTCGAAGTGCCTGCCCGGGAATGGGCCGGAAAGAGGGCAATGGAAGAAGAATGAGACTTGGGGACGCGGCCCGAAGGCCGCGCCCGTTTGTCCTATGTCCATGCTTCCGCTAGATCGAGGAGCAGACTGCCTTTACTTCCGTATACATCTCCAAGGCATCCTTCCCCATTTCGCGTCCCCAGCCCGACTGCTTGTATCCGCCGAAGGGCAGAGCCGCGTCAAAGATGTTGTAGCAGTTGATCCACACCGTGCCGGCGCGCATCTGCGCCGCCAGCCGGTGAGCTTTCTTGATATCCCGCGTCCATATTCCTGCCGCCAAGCCGTAGATCGAGTCATTGGCCTGTGTGATCAACTCCTCGGAATCGCTGAAGGGCATCGCGGTGACCACGGGTCCGAAGATTTCTTCCTGCACGACCTTCATGTTCTCGTTGGTGTTTACGAGCACCGTGGGTTTGACGAAATACCCCTTGTCGCCGAGCCTGCTCCCGCCGACGAGCGCGGTGGCGCCATCGGAGAATCCAGATTCGAGATAACCACAGACACGGTTGAGCTGTTCCTCGGAGACGAGCGGTCCCATGTCGGTCGAAGATTCGAATCCCGATCCCACGTTGATTTTCTTGGCCTGCGCGGCCACGCCATCGACGACCTTGTCAAAAACGCTCTTTTCCACATAGAGCCGCGAGCCCGCGCAGCAACACTGTCCGTGATTGAAGAAGATCGCGCTGGCCGCGCCGGCGATTGCGACATCAAGGTCGACGTCGGCGAAGACGACGTTCGGCGACTTGCCGCCAAGCTCGAGCGACACCTTTTTCAGATTTCCGGCAGCTGCCTGCAGGATGAGTTTGCCGACTTCGGTCGAGCCGGTGAAGGCGATCTTATCCACCTTGGGGTGCGCCGCCAGGGCCGCTCCCGCGGTTTCGCCATAGCCCGGGACGATATTGACCACGCCATCGGGGAAGCCGGCTTCCTGGATCAGTTCGCCCAAACGCAAAACCGAGAGCGGCGTCTGCTCTGCCGGCTTCAGAACCACGGTGCATCCGGTGGCCAACGCCGGGCCGAGTTTCCAGGCTGCCATCAACAACGGGAAGTTCCAGGGAATGATCTGGCCGGCGACGCCCACGGGCTCGCGCACCGTGTACGCCAGGTACTGGGCTCCGGGCGTGTAGGGCACAGAAATCGGGATGGTGTTGCCCTCGATCTTGGTGGCCCAGCCCGCCATGTAGCGAAACAGGTCCGCCGCCAGCGGAACATCGGCCGCCCGCGCTATCTTAAGCGGCTTGCCGTTATCCAAGGTTTCGATTTCGGCGAGTTCTTCCAGATTCTCTTCGATCAGGTCAGCCAGCTTCCAAATCATCCGCCCCCGTTCCGACGGGCTGAGTTTGCGCCACGGACCGGCGTCAAAAGCGGCTCGGGCCGCCTTCACGGCCAGGTCGATGTCTGCCTTGTCGCCTTCCGCCACCTGTGCAAGGACCTCGCCGGTAGCCGGATTGTAAGTCGCAAAGGTTCGGCCAGAGGCCGCTTCTACCCACTTCCCGTTGATGAATAGTTTGTGTGTCCGCGAAACGAAGTTAGTAACTGTGTTTTCCGGGGAGACGATCTTCAGAGCCGTTGCCATATGTTCCTCCTCATGTGCTGGCGTTCGGTTGCGGAACTCCGCAGCCGCGTTTCTGGCGTTAGGGGTTGCTGCCGGGTGCAAGATTTGGACCCTCTGTCGCAGATCCGAGGGTCGGCCCCAGGCCGGTCGAGCGCTCGACTGCGAAAAAAAGGCGAGTTCGCACGGGATTATAGCTCACAGTCGGCGGGCTGAGCGGGGTATTTGGGCCTTCTGCGTGAGGCAGGTGGAGATCAGTCCCGGCGCGGGACCTCCCGCCGGCCGGGTTTGCCTAGGTTCTCAACCCGGGAATCCATTCCGCTTGCAGCCGACCGCCATGATTCACCGCGTACAACACCAGTTCCACTCGGCTGGAGATGCCCAGCTTATCGAAAATGCGAAACAGGTACTTCTTGACGGTGTGCTCACTGAGCTTGAGCTCGAGCGCTACCGCACGGTTGCACAGCCCGTCAGCAACCAGAGCGACGACCTGCTCCTCGCGCGGCGTGAGCAGTTTGACTCCGCTCGAATTCATCACCATGAGCGACGGCACCTGGGCGACCAATTCGATCAGATATTGCAGTTGCTCACTGGTGGCCCAGACTTGCCCCTCATGGACACTTTGGATGCACTTACAAAGCAGCCGGAAGGGGCTGTCGGAGAAGCAAAACAGCCCCTTGGCACCGGAGCGGAAAGCGTTCACCACCACCGCGCGATCGTGGGTGTCGATCAGCAGGATCTTCGCCACTTCGGGATGAGCCAGGTGGAGGCGCCGCACCACACTCATGTCGTGGCTGCCCTCCCGGCAGTGTTCGGCATTCATGATCGCTACCTGCACGGGCGAGGAGACAACCGCGCTCAGGATGGCATCGATTTCCACCCCGCACGAGCTGACCCCGAATTCCGGCCGTCGCTTGAGGGCGCGAACCAGAAGTTGGCTCTGCATTTGGTTGGAATCAATAACCAGGACACCAATCGCACTCGCGCGAACGCCTGCAGATTCCATAAAGCCCCGGGACAGACTGGTGCGACTTCGCTGGCAATCCCTACACAAAAACCCTAAGTGAAGATCGGCTCGAAGTCTGTGACCTAGGCCGTGCTCGAAAGGCTCTTTGCTGTGGAAAACCGTGGCACCGGGGGCGATTAAGCCTCTGGGGTCGCTCGGCCCCGTCCCGCGTAAGTGGTTGTAGCGCCGATAGAAGACACGCCTCGGCCGAAATCGTTCCGCAAGAGGAAACGGGCAAGCGGCGTCCCGCACAGTCTACTTTGAGGGACGTACCCGAAGGAATACGAATCCGTTTCCCCACCCCACCGTGAGCTCGCCCGGCGGGTCCGCCCATCGTCCGCTATCGAGGCCCTCGGAACCCGCAGCCTGCAGTTCCCGCCACCGATCAGTGAGTGGCGACCGTTGCCTACTTATGTGGACAACACTTCCCATGTCTTGTCCCTAACCGGCACGGAGCCTAGGTTCGAGAAGGGCGAAATTGGTCCTGCACTCAAGTGCTCGGGAGCCGAGGAGCGCAACCCAATGATGAAAGCGACTCTGCAATGCCTAGTAAGCGCTGTTGCCTGCTGGTCCCTGCAGCAGGTTTTGATGGTGGCCGCGCGCGGGGAACAAGCGCCCAGAGCAGCCGTTGAGGCTTCTCGGCCTGCGCAAACCACCCAATCCGGGAAAGCGGGCGGCACATGGATTCCAGCCCTGACGGGAGAACGCCGCCCGCTCTGCCGGTTGTGCAAGACGAACGCGCTCGAGATCGACTTCACTTTCACTCCGGAGTTCCAGGAGACCGCCGGCACGCTGCCGGACGCCTTCACGATGCGGAACGGGTTGCCAGACTTGGTCGGCGTGGATTCGAGCGTTCCCGACCTGCGGGAGGCGATCCGGAGCGCATATGCGGCCACGCCGCACGATCCTGGGGTCACGATGGTCCTCGAGGACTCCCATCAACCCTCTTTCATGATCACCGGCCAGATCATGCGCGCCGGCAAGTACAAATGGCGGGCGCAGACGACCGTCGATCAGGCAATTGCGATGGCGGGGGGACGAACCGATCAGGCCAGGCCTTCGCGAGTGTTGCTGTTCCGGCGACGATCCGACCAACGGATGGAGACTTGTTGGCTCAATGTGAAATACACCATGAACACCCGAAGCCTGCGAGAGGATACTCCGCTCGAGCCGGGCGATCTGATCTTTGTGCCACAAAACTCGATGGCGGAGATCGGCCGCTTCCGGCCGACGGTTCGGTTCTTGCGGGAAGCCGCATCGCTCGCCGATGGAGGAGGCCTATGCCCGAGGAACTGAGACTCATCCCCAGATCGTCCCGCACACCTTCCTCCACCCGGCGCGACTGGCTGGCGGTGATCTGTCGGCGCCAACGCCTGGCGCTCGCTTGCTTTGCGGTTTGCTTGCTCGCGGTGGTTCTCTACCGCCTGCTTGCGCCCGCCTATCAAGCGGAAATGTCGGTGCTGGTGCGGCACAGCCCGATCGTCCCAGTCGTCAGCTGGGCGCCGGCTGCAGCGCGACTCGAACCGCTTGAAGTAACGGAGAAAGAGTTGAATTCCGAGGTGGAACTGCTTCACGACCAGGAGATTCTCGGCACTGTGGTGAAGGCCGCGCGACTGGATTTAGGCGCATCCTTTTTCTCGAGACTGTGGGGAGAAACCGACGACGAACGACGGTCTCGGGCGGTAGGTCGTCTGGACAGTCGGCTCAGCGTGGCGGCAGTGCGAAAGACGACGCTGATTCGCGTGACCTACCGGTCCTCCGATCCGGCGCAGGCGGCGACCGTGCTGAGGTGCCTGGCCGGCGCGTATCTAGCGCGCCAGGCACGCTTCGATCGTCCGCCGGGAGAATCCAATTTCTTGGAGCAGCAGGTTGTCGAATCGCGGCGCCTTCTCGAGCAAGCGCAATGGCAGCTGGCGGAGTTTTACCGCGATCGAGGGGCCGCGGTTCCCGGGCGGCAAGACCATGCCTTGCCGAGCCTCAGTCGCGCGGCTCATCCCCTGGGCGATCGCGCGGGCCAGCAAGACGAGTTACTGAAGGCCTTGAGCGCCGCCGAGGACCAGTACTTTCTCGATCGGAGCGAACGCGAGGCGGCAAAAATGGGGGAGGGGTTCGACCAGCAGCGCATCCTCAACGTCATGATTGCAGAGCAGCCCACGGCGCCCGCCTTGCCCACGCAGTCGGCTCTCAGTTTCGGGTGCCTGGGTTTGGTTTTCGCGGGCACCTTCAGTACCGCGATCGCCCTGCTGGTGGATCGTTTGCACCCGGCGTTTCACACTCCGGACGAGGTGGTGGCCTATCTGGGCACTCCGGTTCTGGCATCGTTACCGCGCAGAGGCGCACGGAGAACGGCGCCGTCCGGGCCTGGAGCAGCGCCCGCTCGCGAACCCCATCCCTTGAAACCACCATTGGCCGAGGCCAAAGCATTCACCCCGCGAGGAATCCATGAGCACACTGACCGATCGGCTGCAACCAGCGCCTAGGCGAAAGATTCTTAGAAACGCTGCGCTCGAACGATTCCCGGGAGCCACCGTCGAAGCGGCCCCGTGGAATCCCGTGGGCTTCGCCGAGGAACAAATACGTTGGCTGGTGCGGCAGCTGTTTTTTCCGGGCTGGCCGAAACCGGCGCGGCATGTGGTCTTCAGCGCAGTCGATCCGTACACCAAGGTGGCAGAGATTTGCCTGGAAGTTGGCCGCGTCTTGTCATCCCAGGTTTCGGGAAGCGTATGCGTTATCGAGGCCAATCCTCACAATCCAGAGCTCGAAAACTTATTCGGCGGAAAGGCTCCGGCCGCTGATTCCGGCGGGGACGGACGTGGTGCACTCAGAAACTCGGCTCGACGCATTGCGAGCAAACTCTGGCTGGCTCCCCTCCGCCTGCTGCTCGGCGAAGGTGGAGGCGGCCTTTCGCATGCCTGGTTGGAACGGAGACTGTCGGATTTCCGCCTGGATTTCGACTACACCGTCCTGCATGCCCCGCCGGCCGGGCTCTATTCGGAGACCGCCATCATGGGCGGCTTGAATGACGGAGTCGCTTTAGTGATTGAAGCGCACCGAACCCGGCGAGTGACGGCGCAAAAGGCCAAGCAGGTTTTGCAAGCGGCGAATGTCAAGGTGCTGGGCACGGTGCTCAGCGAACGGACGTTCCCCATTCCGCAAGCCATTTACCGGCACTTGTAAGCACCGACAAGGCTTGCCCTCGGTCCCGGTCCCCCCGGGACGCATTCGGGGCGGTCGGCGGCCGCGCGCAAAACTGAAGCCCGGGGCCAGAAGGTTCCCGACCTTTTTTATTTCGAGCATTTTTTATTACAATCAGTGCGGCTGGGTGCAGTATGCCGGATCACGATTGCCGAGGACCAGGCCGCTGCCCCCAATCTAGAACCGCAGGTTGCTCAATCCATGCGAGTCACCATCTTCGGAGCAACCGGCCTGCTAGGCCAGCCCCTGATGAAGGTGTGGGACCACCATGAAGTGCACGGCTTCGGCTCGAAGCAGGCTGACATCCGGGACCCGGGGCAAATCCGGGAGGCAGTCGGGAGCACGCGTCCGGATTGGATTGTGCTGGCCGCGGCCTACACCGACGTGGACGGTTGCGAGACCAACCAAGAGCTGGCCCAGTCCGTGAATACCGGCGGCGCCACCCACGTGGCCGAGGCCGCGAAGCAGTCGGGCGCGCGCCTGCTGTTTGTAAGCACGGACTACGTTTTTGACGGCACAAAAACCACTCCCTACGAAACCAACGACCCGCGAGCCCCGCGCAGCGCCTATGGCAGGTCCAAAGCAGACGCGGAGGTTCGAATCGCCGAGATCTTGCCGGAGGCCTGCATTGTGCGCACTTCGTGGTTATTCGGGACGAGCGGTCGATGCTTTCCCGATACCATTCTGCGGTTAGCGGCCAGCCGGCCATCGATTGACGTGGTCGATGACCAGCACGGATCTCCGACCTACGCCCCGGACCTGGCCCTTGCCATCAGCCAACTTTGCCTCCGCCAAGCCCGAGGCATTGTGCATGCGACCAACCGCGGAGAATGCACCTGGTTTGAATTCGCGCACCAGATCGTGGCGGCAGCGGAATTGCCGACCGTCGTACGCCCCACAACCAGCGACAAGTTCGTTCGTCCGGCGGAGCGCCCGAAGTATTCCGTGCTATCCCCGCAGAGTCTGGAAGCTTATGAGGTTCGGCTGCCGAGCTGGCAGGACGGGTTGGCGCGATATATGCGGGCGAGAAACTCCGCCGCATAAGAGCAGGTTTCGGGTGCAGCGAAATCGCCCAACCAGAGAGCGCGATCATGTTCGCGATCATGGGTCGTAATTACGCGGTCGCAATCCTCGGATCGCGGGGCTAGGCGATCGGCTGGCGGGACGCAACCGGGCAGAAGCCAGCGCGCCAGAAGCAAGGCGTGCCGGAATCAGGCGGGAAAATGCGTAAGATCAGGCAAGCGTGAACCAGGGTCCGAGCAAGCCGGAGGAACCAGTGACCATAGACGTATCGGCTCGAGATGGCCTTGTCATTGGCGTAGATGTTGGGGGCACAAAGATCGCGGCTGGCCTGGTCGACCACCAGGGTCAAATCACCGGTCACACGCGCGCGCCCATGGCGTCAACGAGCACTGCGGCCGCCGGCCTGGCCTCTGTGATCTTGGCCATCGATGAACTGTTCGCCGACGATCCGAAAACCAAGGGTCTGATTCGCGGGATTGGAATCTGCGCGCCCGGCCCACTCGACCCGACGACCGGCGTGATCATCAATCCTCCGAATGTCCCGTGCTGGCGCGATTTTCCCTTGGCGGAGAAGGTTTCCGAAAACTATGAAGTGCCGGTGAGGGTGGATAACGATGCCAATGCGGCCGCCCTAGCCGAGACTCGCTGGGGCGCGGGCTCCGGCTATCGCAATCTCTTCTATGCGACCATCGGCACCGGCATTGGAACCGGGATCGTGTTCGACGGCCACATCCACCATGGCCGCACCGGCGCGGCGGGCGAAGGGGGACACATGAGCATCGATTACCGCGGGCCGCGTTGCAACTGCGGCAAACTAGGTTGCATTGAGGTCCTCGCCTCCGGACCCGCCATCGCCAGAAGGGCACGCGCCAAGTTGGCGGCCGAGCCGGCTCGCGGTTCGGCGCTCGTCGGCCTGGCTAAAGGAGTCATCGAGACGGTGACCAGCGAAATGGTTGGTCAGGCGTACGTCGCGGGAGATTCGATGGCCAATGAGATTCTGCTCGAAACCATCGACTTGCTCTCCCTGTGGCTGGGAAACATCGTGGACCTGCTCGAGCCCGACGCGATCATCATCGGAGGCGGCGTGGCTTCGATGCTCAGTCCCCTGTTTGACACCATCCGGCAACGCCTTCCGAACTACTGCATCAACTCACGCTGCCGGGAGATTCCGCTGCTCAAGGCGCGCTACGGAGCCGACGCCGGGGTGGCGGGGGGAGCAGCGCTCTGTTGGGCCCAGACGAACTAGCTTCGATCCTTCGGACCGAGAATGGATCAGGAGGAGGCCCCCGACAGCAAGGCTTCCACCGGTCGCGCTCACGCAGCAGTTCCTCGAGCAATCCCTCCCGGTTCGGGGAGTGAACTCGCCGCTTCCGTTCGTTGCCCGCCCCTCCATTCCTCACGACGCGGACGGCGAATAAAATCCACAACGCCCCATTAGAACACTACCCAGGGTTCAGCGACTCCACAATGGCTGGCGGGTGATTCTGTATAATGCGGCTCGACGTCTTGCGGGTATGCCGAAAGGACCGGCAGTCGAGGTTTCATCTCGGCGTCATCCCTTCAGCCTTGGGTAGCTCTGAACACCCAATCACCTACCCTGTGGCTCAGGCCTGCCCGGTTGGCGCGTTCGAGGTCTTCTCATTTATGGGTCATCCCCTGCTTGATCTGACCGACAAAACCGCGGTAGTCATCGGCGGGACCAGCGGCATCGGGCTGGCTCTCGTCAAGGCGCTGGCCCAGGCGGGGGCGAACGTTTGTCCCTCCGGCCGCCGCGCCGAGCACGTGCGCAGTGCGGCCGCCATGGTTGAGGCCCTCGGAAGTCGTTCGCTGGCACAGGTTTCAGATGTCACCGACGACGCCAGTCTCGCCGCCCTGCTGCAGTCGGTCTGCTCGAAGTTCGGCAGCGTCGAAATTCTGGTGAACTGTGCCGGCCGGACCAAACGCGCGCCCACGCTCGATTTCCCGGACTCCGAGTGGCAGGCGATTCTCGAAACCAACCTGAACGGGACTTTGCGCGCCTGCCGTATATTCGGCCGGCACATGCTCGAGCGGAAGTATGGCCGCATCATCAACATTGGCTCTCTCTCGTCCTTTGTTGCGCTCTATGAGGTTGCCGCCTATGCTGCCAGCAAAGCCGCCGTCGCTTCTCTGACCAAGTCTCTCGCCATCGAATGGGCCAGTTCCGGAGTGTGCGTGAATGCGATTGCTCCCGGCGTTTTGCGGACCGACTTAAATGCCGAATTGCTCGACGGGACCGAGCGGGGCCGAGAATTTCTGCTACGCACGCCGATGCGGCGTTTTGGGCAAGTCGATGAACTTGCCGGGGCGGCCGTGTTCCTCGCATCCGACGCCGCGAGCTTCGTCACCGGCCACCTCCTGGTGGTCGATGGTGGTTTTCTGGCCAGCGGCGTCAACCAATAGACGGAACCGAAGGCGAATCTCACCCTTCCTGCGGTGGTCGCAGGGACTCGATGACGGCAGAAAAATCCATTTCACCGTAGCCGGCTGCCATGGCGTGGCGAAACACTGCGAGCGCGGAAGCCGCGGTTTCTAACCGAACCCCATGCTGAATGCCCTCTTCCGCGGCGTAGCCGAGGTCCTTTGCCATCAGCCGCAGCAGGAAGTTTGGGGTGAAGTTGCCAGCCGCCGCGCGCTCGGAGATGGTTTTGATCAAGGGGCTTCCGGGGGCCCCGTTGATCAGCACCGCCAGCGCTTTCTCGGGATCAAGACCGCTCCTGCGAACCAGGGACAAGCCTTCGGCGAATGAAGCTGCCTGGACGCCGCACAAGAAATTGTTGACCAGCTTCAGCAGGGCTCCACTGCCCGAAGGACCGAGATGGAGGGCCTCGCGTCCCAGCACGGCAAAAACCTCGCGCGCCTTGGCGAGCGCCTGAGCGGAACCTCCAACCAGAAACAAGAGTTGCCCAGAAGCTGCGTGTGGCTTGGTGCCGGTGACCGGGGCGTCGAGCAGGTGCAGGCCGCGCTCCGTTGCGGCCAGAGAAAGTTCCTTGATCCAGCGAACCGTCAGCGTGCTGGACTCGATCAGAACCGCGCCGGGAAGGGCGCCCGCGAGGGCACCGTTTTCCCCCAGCCATATCGCCCGCGAAGCGTGGTCATCGGACACCATGCTGAGGACAACTTCAGAGCGCGCCGCAGCTTGGCGCGGCGAGGGCGCTACAAAGGCGCCGGCAGCGGCGAAAGCAGCGGCTTTCTCAGGGCCGCGGTTGTAGACCGTCAGAGGAAACTTCTCCGAGAGCAGGCGTCCCGCCATGCCTGCTCCCATCACTCCCAGCCCAAGAATGGTTACCCGCGGTTTTGTCATGGGTTCGCTCAATCGAAGGGGGTCACTCGAACCAGAGTTGGCGTCGAAGCGGCCGCGCGGACTCGGTTCCGCAGCGGGCGCCCGAAATTCTCAAACCTGATCTCGATCACATCGTCATTTTGCAGCCGTATGCCATCGCCGAAACTCAGACAGTCGGCCCCGAAGTAGTGCACGTGAACGTCTCCCGGGCGTCGGTGGGCTTCGAACTTGAAATGATGATGCTCGATGTTTCGCAGGCTGTGACACATTTCAGCCTCGCCGGTGCGGATCGGTTTCTGCCAAAGAACGGCGCCCGCACGTTCGATCGCGACTTCCCCGGCGACCGACTGGAATTCTGGATCGAGAACCAGTTCAGGTCCGAGCGCACAGGAGCGCAGCTTCGAGGCGGCGAGGTTCAGGTAATTCTTCCGTTCGAAGCGGTGATCGGAGAATTCGTTGCCCACCGACAGGCCAAGTCGCCGCGGCCGGCCAGCGCGATCGACGAGGTAGACTCCGGCAATTTCGGCCTCTTCTCCGCCGTCTTCCGCATAGCAAGGAATATCGAGTGCTTCGCCGTGGGCGCGCAGGATCGTGCCGGTTCCCTTGTAGAACCATTCGGGCGCGGCTCCGATCGATCCCGGTTCCGGACGCCCGCGCTCGAGGCCCAACTGAAACATTTTCATGCTGTCGGTCGGTTGTTTGTCCTTATCCTTGTCCTTATCTTTGTCTTTGTCCTTGTCCTTATCCTTATCATTATGATTCTTATCCTTATCCTTGCCGGGCTTATCCTTGCCGGGAGCAGCATGCATCGCATCGCGACCCCGGGCGCTGCCCAGGTGGGTCAACCCGGTTCCAGAAATCAGACAGCGGGCGGGCTCCTCGGGATGGTCAATGGGAGGGAGCACGCGCCAGTCCGACTGGCCTTGATAGATCGGGTCGTAGTCCAGAATTTCGTCGGTGACTCTCTGGCGAACCAGTTCTTTTACGCTGCGGCCGGACTCGAGAGCGGCGAAGGCCAGCGCATACGTCGTCTCGCAATCGCCGAGCGGGCGCAGGTGGGGCTCCTCGACCAGCACCACCCGGCGGACATTCCCTTTTCGAATTTGAATCAGTCGCGTCATCGCATGTGCCGAATCCGAATCATTCCATCACCTGAAAGTTCTGCAAAGCTTTTTCGTTTACCGTGAGACCGAGGCCGGCGACACCTTCGTCGAGATCAATGTATCCTCCGCTGGCTTTGGGCTCGCCTTCGAAGATGTACCAGAACAGTTCGTTGCCCACCTCGACGTCCACCACGGGAAAATATTCCGCCATCGGCGAGTTCAAGCTGGCCATCACCACGTGATAGTTGTGCATCTGGCCGGCATGCGGAATCACCGGAACCGAGTAGGCTTCCGCCAGGGCAGAGATCTTGCGAGCTTGGGTGATGCCCCCGACCCGATTGGTGTCGAACTGAATGTAGTCGACCGCGCGGGCCTCCAGCAACTCGCGGAAGCCATACAGGTTGAATTCGTGCTCGCCGCCGGCGATCGGCATTCGTCCGTAGGACTTCAGCTCGGCATAGCCTCGAATGTCGTCCGGAATCACCGGCTCCTCCAGCCAGCGAAGATGAAATGGCTCGAGCAGCGGCAGCATGCGTTTGGCGTAGTCAAGCGTCCATCCCATGTAAGCGTCCGCCATCACGTCGATTCCTTCGCCGACCGTCTGCCGCACGGTGCGCACCAGGTCAACGTTATGCTGCATGCCGGCGGCGCCATCGGTCGGGCCCCAGCCGAAACGAAGTTTCATCGCCCGGTAGCCTTCGTCCTTGTAGCGCAGCGCTTCGGCGGCGAGATCACCGAGCGCAACGCTATAGAGTCGGCTGGCATAGACTGGAATGCGGGCCTTGGTCTTTCCTCCGAGCAGCCGATACACGGGCTGCCGGGACGACTTGCCCAGAATGTCCCAGATCGCGATATCCACCGCGCTGATGGCAGCCATCCCGATTCCTTTGCGGCCGAACGCCATGGTCTTGCGATACATGTGCTGCCAGAGAAACTCGAGGTCCCAGGGGTCGCCTCCGACCAGGATGGGCCGCAGGTAGAGATCGATCACTTGCTTGCTGACCCGGGGCGCGAGGGCACAATTACCGACGCCGGCCAATCCATCGTCGGTGAAGACCTCGACGATCAGCCAACTGTGAAACGTAAATGTTTGCATCGAACCCTCGGTCTTGGGGAGAGAAAGCAAGTCCACGGGGTTGGTGCAAAAGTGGGGTGGCAAAGGAACGGTCTTGCCTTGCCATTCGACAACTCGCGTGCGAATCTCTTTGATTTTCATCGCTCTCCTACCCGAAAACGAGCTCCTCGTTCCATCGCTCCACCGACGGGACGGTCAGCAGAATCACCAAGAACGCAATCACATGAAACGTACTGGCCAGCACAAAGACCGGCCCGTATCCGAAACCGTGGTCTAGAAGATAGCCGACCAGTTCCCCAAAAGCGATCCCGCCCATGGCGCCCCCGAAGCCGACTAGCCCCGCCACCGCGCCCACCGTATTCGTCGGAAAAATGTCGACCGGCAGAGTCATCACCAGGGTGGACCAGGACTGCTGGCCGAAATAGGCCAGGCTGAACAGGGCAATCGCCCAGAATACCGACACATGGGGGACAAACAGAATAAACGGCATCACCAGAGCGCTCACCCCAAGTGCGGTCTTGCGCGCAACATTCAGGGAAAACCGCTGCTCGACCAGACGGCTCGAAAACCATCCCCCAGCCAGGCAACCGATGCCTGAGGCGGCGTAAGGAATCCAGGCAAACACGCCGACTCCCTTGATGTCGAAACCGCGTGCGTCATAGAGATATTTCGGAAGCCAAAAAAGATAAAAATACCAGGCCGCGTCGCTCAGAAACTTCGCGGTCGCGAGGCCACGAACTTCACGGATGGCAAGCAGTTTAGCCCAGCGTAATGGAGGCGCGGCCGCAGAAGATGGCAGAGGGATGGCGGAAGGCTCGTTCCGCTGCGCTCGGGACTCGGTCGGGTCCTGTCCGGGCGCAAAGTACGTCAGCCACCACCAGACGGTCCACAGCAAACCGATTGCGCCCACGAAAAAGAAGATCATCCGCCAGTTGGTGTAGGTCAACAGAAGCGCAATCAGAGGAGGCGCCGCCACTCCTCCGACCGCCGTACCACCATTGATGATTCCCATGGCGGTCGACCTTTCACTTACCGGAAACCATTCTGATACTGCGCGCGTTGCGGCAGGGAACCCGCCGCCTTCCCCCACACCAAGCAGGAAGCGGCTGACCGCCAGCATCGCAAACGTCGTGGCCAAACCATGGCTGGCACAAGCGAGCGACCAGAAGACCATGATGGCGGCGAATCCCCGGCGCGTACCGAGAACATCCGCCAGCTTCCCGCCACCGGCGTACATCAGCGCGTAGGCGATGAGAAACGCCGATTGCAGACTGGAGAACTGACCGTTCGAGAGCGGAATGTCGTTCCCGATGGCCTGGATGGCAACCGGCAGAGTTTGCCGGTCCAGATAGCTAATCGCAATCGCGACACTGATAAGGACCGCAATCCGCCAGCGCAACTTTACTTCCTCCCCACTGGCAAGACCGCTTGGAGCTTGCCCGCAGCGGTAGAAGATCTTACGGAGAATAGGGTTTGCAACGCAACCCGCCGCAGGCATTCAGAGAGCACCGGGCGCCATTCCGGTTTTGGCAACCAGGTGTGTGAACGATCAGATGGGGAGGCGCTCCACCCCCGTTCGCTCGATCTTGCGATCCCTGAATTTCGAATGCTCCGGGACTGTGCTCTCTAGGCAGAGGTTGGCCGGTGGAGTTGTCAGCTTTTCTTCTCGGCTCTGAACCGTGCCCATCGTGCCCGCTGCGCCGTGGCGATCCTCTTGCGGGCTGCCACCGAGAGCTTCCGCTTAGTTCCCGCTGCAGGCCCTTTGCCTTTGGCAGCTTGCTTTCCCCAGCGCGCCTTCTGCGCCAGACTAATCTTTCGGCGGCCCGCAGCCGACAGACGCCGCGGACTGGTATAGGAACTTCCACCGTTCAACTTCCCCAGGACCGAAAGAGCCGCGTCCACATGCCGGAGCTGGTTTACCAGATTCGTTCTCTCCGCCCGCAACTCCAATACTATGGACGCCAATCCCTTGAGCTTTGTCATGAATCCTCCTCGGGGAGATTGTACTGCACGTGGTCTAGCGGAAGTCTTGGTTCCGATTGTTGCCTTCTACGACCGCGAGAGCACAAGGAGCGGGTTCTGCCGGATGACTGCGGACCAGGGTGGCTTGCGAATTGCGGTGAGTATCCTGGACAGTCCTCTTGCCGGCCACCGGCAAGCCCAGCCAGATCCGGCTGATTGATTCCGCCGGGCGCCCGCCGGCGAATATGGGGGGTCACCTGCCTCCTCCGGCACGAGTCCCAATCGGGGTCGTGCCGGAGACGCGGGCGATCTAGGGCAGGTAATAGCGGAACGAGGTAAATATCATTGGCTCGGTGGCGCTTGGGTTGTGGCCTACCCCTGCCCAGGTGTTCTTAACCAGGTAGGAGAACTGAGGGCCCCATTGAAGGCGGCCTTTCGGGCCACTGTAAAAGCGATACCAGAATCCGAGCGTACCCTCGAGGATGTTGCGGGTGTCGAGGTTGCAGTTGGCCAGTGCCCCAGGAAGAAAACCTGCCGAGGACACGGGAAGCTGGCCACCTACTGCCGTGCCGGGAACCGTTTCGTTGTAGCAACCGGCTCCCGTTCGCAAGGGCGAACCGTAACCGAGTGCGGTGGTTGCGCTCAAGGAGTCGCGGCCGGCATACTCCCCGCCGACGTTGCTATAGATATCCAGTTTCTTCCCGTGATACTCCAAGGTGCCCAAAGCCTGGTAGCTGCGGATGGGAACCAGCACGCCATCCGCGCGAACGAACACATCCGACAGAGAGGTGGTGCCGTAGCGGCCCACGCCCTCGCCCCCGAGGAAATGCACGCCGACATCCAGGTGCTTCGCGAAAAGATCGGAGCGGATATTGACGCCGGCCCCGCCGCCTGCGCTCGAGTCGTTAAAGGCGCCGGCAGCCGTGGGGGTAGTCGCGGTGGCGCCCGGGAAGATACGATCACGGAAACGGCTAACGATGCCAAAGACTTCGATGTGCGAGGTTTGGGTCGGCTGGAAGACGATTTTGCCGATCAGATCCGGCATCTGGTTGAACGCATACGTGGAGGAAGGATTGTAAAGACCCCCGCTCGTGCCCGCCGCACCGAGCAGGTAGTTGTTCTTGGCACCCTCGCCGCCAACCGTAGTCTGCGCGTTCTCGGCCGAAAACGCCATCCACATCTTATTGCCGAAATCCTTGGACACCCGGAAACCAAATTGCCGGGCCCAACTGAAACCGACGTGGTACTGTGCGTCAATCGTCATGGGCAACACTTCGGTGCGGTTGTCGACGC
Organism: uncultured Acidobacteriaceae bacterium; assembly: GCA_963770245.1. GTDB lineage: Bacteria > Acidobacteriota > Terriglobia > Terriglobales > Acidobacteriaceae > PALSA-270. The sequence goes on from CAVYOX010000008.1 coordinate 529,700, forward strand.
CGTTCTTGGTCTCTGTCACCAGGCTCCACATCTGTCCGCCGGTGAAGCTCCAGCCGTTATTCAGAGCAGCCTGCCCCCACGCCTGCCTTTGCCGCAGGGTGTAGCTATTGCTTTGATTGTTGTTCGACGTGATCCCGGCGGAGAGAAAATCGGCCTCCACATAGCCGCTCAGCTTGGCGCTGTTTATTTTGCCCTCTGCCAGCATAGAAACGCGCGATTGCCGGCCGGATGCATAGAACTCGGAAAGATGACTCTGCGAACTGCCGGGAAATGGAATCGAGTTGAACGGGGTATTGACATCGGAGCCGGTTGCCCCGCGGCGCCACACGGTTTCAGCAGCCAGGAAACCGCCGGGCGTGATGGCGATTCCTTTGTAGTGAAGCGCCAGCGGGCTCTCTAAGCTCGTGAGGTTCTTCTGGGTATCTTGCAGCGTCAGCGCGGTGTTGGTGATATTCAGCTTCATGTCGGAGAGATCGCTGCGCACTGCCACCACGGCCTGTTGCTGATCGCTCGCCTGAGCAGCTGCGGCGTCTGCTTTTTGCCCGGCTTGGGCAGCCGCATTCTGCGCTTGTTCATTCTGTTGTTGCAGCTGCTGAATCTGCGAGTCCCGGCTCTGCACTTCCTGCCGCAGTTGCTGAATCTGCTGCTGTTGTGCATCGATCGCTTGCTGCATGGCGTCCAGGCGCTGCGAAACGGCAACGGCGGCGGTCCGCGCATGAGGCTTTTTCTTGCTGCTGGCAGTCTGAGGAGCCATCGCATCCTGGGGTGGTGCCGCAAGAGCACTCGCTGCGAGCACGAGCATCAGAGCCAAGGCCATAACCTGCTTCATTTTTCCTCCACGAGAGAACAAGATACATTCCATTACCGAGCCATCAGGTAGGCTCCGACTTGTGACAGACGGGTGATCCTAACCGTCAATTGTTAACAAATGATGAATATCCGTTGAATATCGGGTGAATCATGTATTGACAAACCCATGTATTGACAAACCGATGGATATCGGTCGGTATCGGCAAACACGGCAGGCAATCGCCGTCAAGCTTGAGTCTGGGGTTCCCCGGATGGCGGTAGGGCACATGCAGAAGGATGAGATTCTGGCAATCCAGGTGCCCCCATTGCGGCTCGCTGGCTGCTCATACGGCTGGCCACTCGCACCGCATTCCGCAGAACTGGCGACTCTTACTGTCCAAACTCTGGGTGCTCCACATGGATTCGACGAGGAATTCCGATGCCAGCAGTTTGTAGGGTCTCAGTTCTAGGTCTGATCAGACGACAAGTTCTCGAAGCTTGACATTCCTTGGGCCCTCGAAAAGGAGCTCCGCCGGTGGGTCGCGGTGGAGGCGGGAGCGGGGGTGGATTTGCAGCTTGCAGCTCAGAAGTGAAAATTCGTCTCCAGGAAAATAAGCTGCCCGTTTGGATCCTTCGGATAAATCGCCGCGATCACACTCTTGCCCCAGGCGTGGCCGTAATACAGGGTTGTGCTGAAAGAATGGGTCACCTGATAGTCGGCGCTGAGGTCCCAGACGTTGGCGAAACCGCGGTGGCCGTTGCTGGGGCGGCCGGTATATCCAAAGGTTCCCGGCTGGAACGCGCCCCCGCCCGAGTACCAAAGATCATTGGCGTCGGCCAGTCGCATGGCGTGCGCTTCCGATCGCAGCGCCAGCTTCTTCACTGGATTCAGGTTCAGGGTACCGTAGAAATCCTCGTTATTCATCATGTTGTAGAACGGAAAACGCGCATACTGCCGCGGCGTGGTTAATATCTGGAAGAAAGTGCCGTGGCGTGCGTCATTGGGATTGTCGTCGCCGCTGCCGTAGGAGTAGCCGGCGCTAAACCAGGGCCTCAGAACTGCCACCGGCAGTTGCCATCCCCCTTCGCCGACGAATGCGCCGGCATGTTGTGCGAGATTTCCCCAGGAGCCGTTTTGCACCACCCCCCAGAGCAGGAAATCGAACTTCCCGGCCCTCTCCGAGTTGTAGACGTGAGCGTAGTCGACCCCCCAGGTCGCGATTTCGATCTTGCCAAAATCGGCCGCGCGAAGTGCGGTGGGACGGTTGTCGGTTTTCAGCACGAGCGTGCGGTGGTCGATGTAGCCCAATGCGAAAATGCGCAGTTCCCCCGCGTTGTGCTGGGTTTTGAGGGAACGGGTATAGGCTCCGTAATAGAGGTCCACGTCCAGTTCGTCCATCCCCTTCACTTGGAAGACTCCCTGCGTCGGCCGCGAGGCGAAAAAGGTCAGGTTGTTTTCTGGCGAATTCAGAGAAAGCGTGGCGCCGTCGTAGCTCCGCTGCACTGTGGTAAAGGCGAAGTTCGAGATCAGGCGGCTGGTAATCCGCGTCTGGATCACCGTTGCCAGTAGGGGATCGGTGGGTTTGACTTCGGCGCCGTCGAAATACTCAAAGCGCCCCAATTTCAGGCCGGCTGGTCCGAGATGCTTGAAGTTCACAAAGCCTTGCTTCAGAAAGCCGTTCGCCGTGTTGGTGTGGTTGTTATTGGCTGCATAGTAGTTTGCTCCCAGCCCAAGCTGGCCTTGCGGAGCAGCCACCACCGCGTTATTGGGCAGGCCAAGAATGGAGGGCTGTTCGCCTTCGATGAACCAATCAATGCGTTCCCCGGTTTGACCGATTCCCACCCGCAGCAGTGAGTCAAAGAAACCGTAGTCGCTGTTCCCGGTCTTGCCCTGAAACCAATTCCAACCCTCCGCCCGGGCGCGCCAGTTGATGGAAACCTCGAGTGGGCCAAGCTTGTGTTTCGGCGATGGTGACGGGTCCTTTCGTGGAGCCGGCGCCATTGCCTGTGGTGGCGCGAACGATTGTGCTTCGAGGGTTGTAGAAGCTGGAGGTTGGCTCGCGGGTGTCTGGGTCTGCTGTCCGGACAGCCTGGCTCCTCCAAAAAGAACCGCGAGACTACAGACCGTCGACGTGAGCAACTTCATGCCAATCTCCCTGATTCACGATATGTATGGGTCATCATGCATTGGTCATCCACATGTATTGGTCATCGACGACCGACAAGAACGAGGCCAACTCTACCCGACCAAGAGCGCGAAGGGACTGGAGAGGGCCTCGCATAGCGCGATAACTAGCGGTCGGAGGCGCTACCACAGACTCATTACGAGTCCCTAAGTCTGGTTGCGGATTCTCGCCAACCACGCCTGGTGAAGCAATAGTGGATTTCTACTACGAGTCACGAACGGCAACTCTTTCCGGAATCGAATTGGCGACGGTCGGAATTGTTCCCGGGATCCGGGGGCGGTCGACAAATGATTGTCCTCGGTCGAATGAATGCCCGGGCATGCTGGAAAAGCACTGCCGACGACGACGGTGCATCCGAGGCGATGCCACAGGCGAAACTTGCCGAGCACGAGGCCCGGCGTAAGGTATACCAGCGTGTGACCGCTGTACTGACGGAAAACCTGGCGTGTTGACCCTAGCCTGCGATGACTGTACGATTTCGCTCGGATGCCGAAGAATGCCAAGTTTGAGGCCAAGTTTGGGGCGAAGAGCGGAGAGTTGTCGAAACCTCGCGACGCGGCGTTGCAATTGGGGATCAGCTTCCCCACGATCAAGCAGTGGATTTACAAGAAGCAGATTCGTAGCATCCGGACAGCCGGAGGCCACCATCGCATCCCGCAGAGTGAAATCGACAGGCTCCTTTTCCGAACTCGAGGCAGAACGGAGAAGGATCGCACGGAGGTGGTCCGCCGCGTCAGTGGGCGCAATCAGCTCGTGGGACGGATAGAGGCTGTTCGCATCAGCGGTTTGATGGCGGAAATAATGATTTCGATTGGCGGCCAGCATATTACTTCGATCATTACTGCCCGTTCTGCAAGGGAAATGCATCTCAAGGCGGGACAGACGGCCGTAGCCCTCATCAAAGCCACGGAAGTGATGGTCCTACGCATTTGATACAGAAAGGATCTTCTTTCCTCAGTGAGTCGCCTTGCGGTGCTAGTCGCCTTGATGTGGCGCCGGTTCCCGCTTCCGCTGCGCCGACAGCAAAGCGCAAAAGCCCCCCGACAGCGTCGTTGTGGCGTCCTCCAAGATTGCCCGGCAACCACCAAGTGACGCCGCGCTGTGTGCTACAATCGCTTTAATTGGGGCGAACCGCGATATGCTATTGCTGAAGGATCGTTCGATGGGCGCGCGTGATTATTTCGGCCTGTTGATTGTCGCGGTTATCTGCTCGCTGACCCTCAATCTGGCCACCCGTTACTGGGTTTCAGCCGCCTCACAAACTCATACTGGCAATCAAGTTCAAGTCACAAAGTCGCTGCAGCGCCGATCTTTGGAACCCAAGCCGCAGCATCTCGATAGGGATGCGGCCCAATGGATTGCACCGATTGTGGGTTTCAGCATTCTGAAGCCTGCAAATCTCGGTCCCCGCGTGGCCAGCCTAGACATCCGCATCCAGAATCACCTTTTGGATGAGAACGTTTATAACCGACCCCCTCCTTCCTCGAAATTCTTCCTTTAATCCTTTCCAAGCCAATAGATATCTAATATTTGTTAGAGCCGACATTAGAGCCTTCTCGATTGTTGCCGGTGACTTTGGCAACGCGACTGATCGAGACGGGTTTGGGGCTCCATTCGAAGCCCTTGAAGGAGGACGCATGGCTCTTGAGCCCGTGCTGATCGGGGAGAAGTTAGATGCTCTTCGCCAGCTTGATACCTGCATGGTTTCGAATGCGATCGAGACTTTTGACCTGAGGCTTCGCAATGCCGGATTCGCCGATGCCAGCATTCGATGTGTGTTCGAGGACGCTCCTCCCATGGTGGGATATGCGGCTACCGCCCGTTTGCGGAGCAGACAGCCGCCGGTGGTAGGACGCAGGTTTCGTGACCGGACGGATTGGTGGAATAGCATTCTCGAGATACCCGCGCCGCGGATCGTTGTTTTGGAGGATATGGACAAACCCGCAGGAATCGGAGCGTTGGTTGGAGATGGCCACGCCGCGATACTCATGGCTCTGGGGTGCGTGGGATACGTAACCAATGGTGCAGTGCGAGAGCTGCCTGGAATCCGCAAGCTCGGACTGCATCTGTTTGCAGGCAATGTAGCGGTGTCGCACGCCTATGCCCACCTGTTCGACTTCGGATGTACGGTCAAGGTCGGCGGATTGGAAGTGCGCCCCGGGGATCTTCTGCATGGCAATCGTCACGGATTGCTGACTGTGCCGAAGGAGGTCGCTTCAGAAATCCCGACCGTTGCGGCCAAGCTAACACAGACAGAACAAAAGCTCATTGACTTTTGCCGCTCGCGCGATTTTTCCGTGGATAAATTGCGTCAGGTGCTCGGGGAGTTGAGTTAGGGGGAATTTTCGGCCGCAATGCCGGAGAAGGCTCGTTATGAATCAGAATTGCAACCTTGGCGGTAGAATACGCCCGCGAACGGGCCCGCTCAACGCTCCCCTCTTCCGCGTAACCGCAGGCCTCGCGGCGCTGCTCGCAGTCGGCCTGTCTTCCTGTGCCGGGGACAGTAGGAGCGCTGAGGCGAGTGCCCCTGCCACGGTCGGCGTGACCTCGGTGGTCAAGAAAACTCTCAGCCGGCAAATCACATTGTCTTCCGAACTAGTCCCCTTCGAGGAAATCGATGTCTACGCCAAAGAAGCCGGCTACGTCAGCAAACTCTACGTTGACTACGGAACGCGTGTGAAAAGCGGACAGGTCATGGCCACTCTCGAGATCCCAGAATTGCAGGATCAGTTGCAGGAGGATCAGGCGCAAATCACCAACGCGTCGGACGAAATATCACGGGCGCAGCACGAACTGATGCGCTATCAGGCCCAAGGCAAGGCTCTTCAGCTCGAAGACAGCCGCTTGAACAGCGTGTTTCAGACGCAGCCCGGCATCGTGGCGCAGCAAGAAGTAGATGATGCGCAGGGCAAGGATTTGGCAGCGCAGTCTCAAATCGAGTCGGCGCAGGCGGCTCTGCGAGCGACCGAGAGCAACCTCTCCGCCACCAAGGCGAAATTCGTCCACGATCAGACCTTATACGAATATTCGAAGATCACAGCTCCGTTCTCAGGTGTGGTTACGGAGCGCTACGCCAATCTGGGCACCCTGGTGCAAGCCGGCACGGCTTCGAGTACGCAGGCGATGCCGATCGTGAAGCTATCCCAGGACAGCCTATTCCGCCTGGTGATTCCGGTTCCGGAATCCTACGTCCGCTACATCCGCGTGGGCGATCCCGTCAATGTTCGCGTGCCCTCGTTGAGCAAAACTTTCCTCGGCAAGGTCGCCCGGTTTTCCGTGGATGTGAAGGAAGACACGCGCACCATGCATACCGAGGTGGACGTAGCCAATCCGCAACATTTGTTAGTGCCGGGAGTATACGCCGAGGCTGATTTGACTCTCGAGCAGAGAGACAACGTGCTAACCGTGCCTTTGCAGGCGATCAATCACGAAGGGGATCGGACGAGCGTGATGGTCGTCAACCGCCAGGATCAGCTCGAAGACAGGCCAGTCACGCTAGGACTACAAACCGCCAACGACGCGGAAGTGGTCTCGGGTCTATCCGACGGAGAACGAATTGTGGTCAGCGATCGCAGCGGTTTAAAGCCGGGAGAAAAGGTTCATCCCCAGATCGTGCAGGTGATGGAGTATCGGGAGGGCGCGAATTAGGACTCTCCCCCGAGTGAACCAAGATGCCGCGTTTTTCGATTCGTAATCCGTACTTCATTATCGTTGTCTGTCTGATCTTGACGGTCATTGGCGTCACCAGTGTGGCGCGCATGCCGGTGGATCTGTTCCCCACGATCAATCTGCCCGAGGTGGTGGTGGCGACCTTCTACTCCGGGATGCCGCCCGAAGATATTGAGGTCGACATCACCAACCCGCTGGAGCGTTTCTTTACCCTGGCCAGCGGCATCGATCACATGGAGTCGCGCTCACTGCTCGGCGTGAGCATGATCAAAGTCTATTTTCAGCCGGGAACCAATGCCGATGCGGACGTCACCGAGCTCTCCAATCTCGCTCTGGCCGACCTGAAACGCCTGCCTCCGGGAACCTTGCCGCCCGTGGTTCTGAAGTTCGATGCCTCCAGCTTGCCGGTTTGCCTGGTAACGCTCAAGGGCCAGGGTCTGAACCAAACCGAGCTTCACGACGTCGGCCAGTTCTCGATACGCAACCAGATTGCGACCGTGAAAGGCGCGGAGATTCCGCCGCCCTTCGGCGGCAAGTACCGCCAGATCATGGTGTACGTCGATCCTTATAAGCTGGCATCCCGGCAATTGAGCCCGATGGATGTGGTCGATGCGCTCAACAATTCCAACCTGATTCTGCCGGCCGGCGACGTTAAGGTGGGGCCCCTCGACTACTACGTCTATTCGAACAGCTTGGTTGACAACATGGATCAGTTGTCGAAGCTTCCGCTCAAAACCGTCGGAACTTCGTGGGTTACGGTCGATGACATCGGTAAGGCAGAGGATGCCAATCAGATTCAGTACAACCTGGTGCGTGTGGATGGACAACGGTCTGTCTACCTTCCCATCATGAAGCAGGGAGGCGACACCAACACCATCCAGGTCGTCGAAGGCATCCGCGAGGCAATCCTCCATCTCTACGACATTCCCAAACAATTGGTTTCCACCGTGGTCTTTGACCAGTCGGCATTCGTGAAGGAAGCCATCAAGACTCTGTTGCACGAGGGTTTGATCGGACTGCTCCTCACCAGTCTGATGATTCTCATCTTCCTGGGAAGTTTCCGCGCCACCTCGGCGGTTTTTCTCTCGATCCCCCTCTCCGCGTTGGCCACGTTTGTGGTGCTCAGCATGATGGGCAGCACGGTCAACACGATGATCCTGGGCGGGCTCGCGCTGGCCTTTTCCCGCATTATTGACAATTCGGTGATCTCGCTCGAAAACATTTTCCGTCATCTGGAGATGGGCACCGCGCCCGCGGCTGCTGCCGAGATCGGCGGGTCGGAGGTGAACCTGGCTGTGCTGTCAGCCACTTTGACCACGGTGGTGGTCTTCTTCCCGGTGACTTTCTTGTACGGCGTCAGCAAGTTCCTGTTTTCCGCGCTGGCGCTTGCCGTGGTGATTTCGCTCTTCGCGTCCTACGTCGTAGCCATGACCGTGATTCCGTTGTTTTGCTCGCGATTTCTTAAGGCGATGCCGCATGTCGCAGGACCCGAGGGAGAGGAATATGAGATTGAACCCTCTACCACCGCCAGCCATTCCCGCTGGGACCGGTTCACCGCCCAATTCAACCGGCACTTTAACCGCCTTTTGGATTCTTATGAGTACTGGGTTAAGCGGGCGCTGGTGCGACCCGGGCTCACCGTGGCGCTTCTGAGCGGCGCGTTCCTTCTTAGCCTGGCCATTTATCCGTTTCTCGGCTTGGCATTTTTTCCGCAAACCGATGCGGGACAGTTCGCCATTAACCTGAAAGTGCCGACCGGGACCCGCCTCGAGGTGACCGAGCAATACGTCGAGAAGGTCGAGGACCTGATCAAGGAGCAGGTGGGCGCCGCCGACTTGAAAATGGTGGTCTCCAACATCGGCGTGGTTCCGGACTTTTCCGCGCTCTACACGAGCAACGCGGGGCCTTATACGGCTACCGTTCAAGTCGCGCTCAAAGAACCCCATCAACGGAGCAGTTTTGCATACATGGAGCGCGTGCAAAAGGCGCTGGCGGCGCAATACCCAAACATCCGGACTTTCTTTTCGAGCGGCTCCATGGTCGATGCCATTCTGAACAGCGGAATGCCGGCGCCGATCGATATTCAGGTCAGCGGCCGAGACCTCAACCAGATCTTCGCCACCGCCCAGGGTCTCGCCAGCCGTGTCCGGCGGCTCCCCGGCGTCGGCCAGGTCTACATCCCGCAGGATCTGAACTATCCTGGATTGCGGCTGAACATTGACCGCGTGCACGCCGGCGAACTGGGGCTCACCCAGAAAGAAGTGGTGGATAACATCATCACGGCGCTGAACTCTAATACCATGATCGCCCCGAATTATTGGGTGGATCACAAGACGGGGAATGACTATTTCTTGTCCGTCCAATACTTCGAACAGGGCCATGCTTCGATCCATGATCTTGCCGACCTAACGAATATCCCGATCCGCGCTCCTGAGCTCAAGCAGCCCACGACGCTCGATAACGTGGTTAAGCTCGAAACAGTCGAGACCCCGACCGAGGTCGATCACTACCAGATTCAGCGCGTGATCGACGTGTATGTCACCCCGGCGAGCGAAGACCTGGGAAAGGTGGCGGATGAGGTTCGGGGAACGGTTGGGCAGATGAAACTCCCGGAGAACGTCCGCGTGGAACTGCGCGGGATGGTCAATGGCATGACGGAATCGTTCCACAGCTTTGCCATTGGTCTTTCGCTTTCCGTCGTTCTTCTTTATCTGATTCTGGTGGCGCAATTCAAGTCGTTTGTTGATCCGCTGCTGATCATGCTCGCGATTCCCATGGGCTTCATTGGCGTGCTTATTATTCTGCCGCTCACCGGAACCACGCTGAACGTGATGTCGCTCATGGGCATCCTTATGCTGGTGGGCATCTCGGCTTCGAACAGCATTCTCATTGTCGAGTTCGCTCACCGTCTGGAGGAACAAGGGCAATCCGTGGCGCAGGCTGTCGTCACTTCCTGCCGGGTGCGTTTGCGCCCGATTTTGATGACTTCGCTAGCGACCATCATCGGCATGGTGCCGATGGCGCTGAAGCTCGGAACGGGAAGCGAACAATATGCACCGCTGGCGCGAGCCATCATCGGAGGTTTGACGGTTTCCGTAGTTCTCACCGTATTCATCGTGCCAGCGGCATATCTGCTGGTTTATGGACGACGAGAAGGGGCACAACCCGCCAGCCGGGCCGAGGTAGCGCAATGACACAGGTTGCATGTCAACCTTAACTTGCGAAAGGTTCGTCGGATGAAGCAAAAAGGCCACCATCTGGTTCCGCTCTTGCTGCTCTCCGCGCTGGCCGCGATCCAGTCGGTGCGCGGCTTGGCCCAGGGACTAACCAAACCGCCGGCGTCCCAAGGTTTACCTTCGGCACCGATGCCGCAGGCGGCTCCAAATCAGAAGTCTTCTCCGTTGCCCTTGGGGGCACAGGCGCCTCCGCCCGCCCCTGGGGCTCCCTTGTCTCTGACGTTGAAACAGGCAGAGGCACTGGCGATAAAGGACAATCCGCAGATCTCGGCGTCACGGCTGATCGCTTTGGCCTCGCGGCAAGTTACGCGCGAGGTACGCTCCGCCTTTTGGCCGACCGTAACGGGAAATCTCACCGCTGCGGACGCAGAGTCCGGAAGCCGCATTACCGCCGGCGCGTTGAATAACCCGATCATCTATGAGCGGGCGGCCGCCGGGGCCATGGTGACTCAATTGATTACCGATTTTGGGCGTACCGCGAATCTGGTCTCGAGCGCGAATTATATGGCGAAAGCGGAAAACCAAAATGCCTTGGCCACCAAGGAACAAATCCTCCTGGCCGTCGATACCGCTTTTTACAACGCCCTGCAGGCGCAGGCCGTGCTTACGGTCGCGGAGCAAACGGTGAGCGAACGGCAGACCGTCACCAATCAGGTAGGCGCTCTTTTCAAGAGCAAATTGAAATCGGAACTGGACTACAGTTTTGCGAGTGTCAACTTGGCGCAAGCTCAGCTTTTGCTGCTCGACGCCGAGGGCAACAAAGACGCCACCCTGGCTACGCTTTCTATGGTGCTGGGATATCCGGCGGCGCAGAGTTTTCAACTGATCGAGGACGCGAGCCCCATCGCACCTCCTCCCGGCAATGTGAATGATTTGATTGCAACTGCCTTTTCCACGCGTCCAGAAATACTTTCCCTTCAGTTCCAGTACCAGTCCGCCAGAAAATTCCAAACTGCAGAACGCGACTTGCTCCTCCCAACGATCAGTGCGGTTGGAGCGGTCGGAGACACGCCCGTGGGGAACCCAGCCGTTGCTCCGAGTCCGAACGCGCTCGACAACACCTATGCGGCCGTCGGTGCCAACGTCCAGATCCCCCTCTTTAACGGCTTTCTCGATACAGCCCGGGCCCATGAGGCCAAGCTAAAGGCGCAAGCGACCGAAGAACGGCTGCTCGATCTGCGGAACGTGATTTCGCGCGATGTACGCGCCAGTTGGCTGAATGCGAACACAGGGTATCAACGTCTGGCTGTGACCCAACAATTGTTGCAGCAGGCTAGTCTTGCGCTCAATCTCGCGCAATCTCGCTACAACTTGGGACTCGGCTCCATCGTTGAACTGAGCCAAGCCCAGCTGCAGCAGACCCAGGCCGAGATCAGCAATGCGCAGGCGGGCTATGACTACCGGTTGAGTTTGGCAGTTCTGACTTATCAGACCACGGGAATCTAATGGGCTACTCGCGGATAGGGAGGTGTTGGAAAAGGGAGGTCCTGCCGTAGCCATTGCCATTTCAACCCTTGCTTGCTGTGTGCCGCTGGATTCCTGGGCGCAGTGGGACTGGCCCGCAGGAGTGTTGGCGTGCACACTGCGTCCTTGGCTGCTCGGTGCGTCCCTTGCGCGATTCGGAGGCAGATGTCGAAGCCAATCGGTTCCACGGAGGTCCCGGATCGCTCACTGAGCATCAGAATTCAGCAAGCGACCCGAGTCTTTGATCTCCCGAGGCCGCGCTAGCCCCGTCTGCTTACGGAATGATATAGCGCAGGTTTACGTAGGCAATGAAAATGTGCGCATCCTTCGGACTGCCGGCTGCCACGAACCATGGGTTGCGGACCACATAGGAAAACTGCGAGATAAATTGCAGTTTTCCGTAGTTTGGGCTCGACCAGATCGTGGGTATGAATCCAATCGTGGCCTCTTGGTAATCGCGATTGTTGGTATTCGCTGAGCCGGGGAATCCAAAGCCCACGCAATACGAAGTACGGCAAGGAGTACCGAGTGCCGCTGTTGTCAGATCGTAGTTTCGGAAGAAGTAGGCGCCGCTATAGTAGCCGTCGACCAGGAACTTAGGGGTCGTCTGCCATTCGAACCCGGCGACTCCGGATCCCGCGCGAATCGCGGAGAGGTTGCCGTCAGGCTTCACGATCACGTCCGGTCCCAAGCCGCCGATGTAGCGACCCACGCCGTCACCGTAGAACGAGTTCGCGATGAGGTGAAAGTTCTTCAGCACTTCGAAGTTGGCATTCACCCCGCCACCACCGCCTGTAATCGTGTTGGTAGCGGCCGGCGTTGCCAGATTGTTGTAAACCTTGAAACTCCGGGCTATCCCTCCGACGTCCACATGAAACAACTTCCCGCCGAGCCTCCAATCGAAGGCCGTTTTTGCCAGGACGTCAGGATGGAGGTTCGGAACCGTGGGATTGACGGCGGAACTTGCAGCGCTCGTGCTGCTGCTCCCGTTGTCGAACTGAGACGAAAAGAAGTTCGTGGACCCATCGGTCGGAAAGAGGACCGAACTCGGCACGAACTGCTGGGGATTTTCCAGAGCCACGCCGAAGGACCACCAGTCCGCCGCATGATATACGACACGAATCCCAGGTTGCCGGTCATAGACCAAGCCCGCCAGGTAGCTCGTATCCAGCCGAAGGGCGGTGAAGACGTTCTCTGGGAATGGCGATAGCCCTACTCTCGTAGGCGTCAGGAGGGACCATGTTTGTCCCGTCACCAGTTCCCATTTACCGGCCTTGAGCTGGACGAATCCAAGGCGCAGCCGGAAACTGTCGCTCTTGGTACTGATGTTTGAGTTCGCTGGCTCAAAGCCATTGAAGTCGCTCTCGATGTAGCCGGTGACCTCAGTTGATCGAGTCGGTTTGGTCTCGACCTTCAGGGACAAACGCGAGCCTTGCCCCGTAAGGCGGAATTCGGATAGCTGACCTAGAGGAAGAGTATTGGAGTACGGCAAAATCGTAAAATTCGTGCCGAGGCCGCTGCCGACGTCCCGGCTGCGGAAAATTCCGGTCAGGTCCACGAACCCGCCGGGCGTAAATTCGGCCTTTCCGATCTTGATCGAGAGGGGATTTTCGGGAGAAACAATGTTGACGGGTGGCTGGCCCTGAGGATTTTGTTCGGACGATAAAACACCGTTACCACCGTTTACGCTATGCTCGCCAACGCGAGCGGACTCGGGAGCACCCGAAGCTCCGGCGGGCGTGATGCCGAGCTTCTCCTCCAGTCCTGCTATCCTGTCCATCTCCTGGCGCAGGGCGGCTCGTTCGCTTTCCAGTTCCTGACTGTGTTCGGCGAACACCTGCGCCTGTGCTTCAACACTCTGCCGTAGCTGTTTAAGTTCTGCGGCTACCTCCGGACTAGACGCAGGTGCGGCGGTTGCGGGTAGGGCTGGCTGGGTTTCGACGGGTTGACTAACCTGCGCGACGGCGAAGGTCCCTCCACCCGAGGCAGCCCATGCGGGGAAAGCTACGAGCACTGCAATAGCGGTTCGCTTTAATTTCCATCTGGTGCGGGTCGTCATGAAAGTCTCCTGAAATGGTTGGCTGCAAGCCTCCAGAGAACTGGTCGGTTGGCCGGGTCGTTCCGGGAACCCTCCGGTTGTAGGGGTCGGGCCGTTCGCGTCCGGCTAGGCGGAACTCTTTCGAATCCGTTCCGTTTTGTTCAATTCGACGATGCGCCCGTCATGGACCGTGAGGACCACCGAGCCATAGCGAACACCCCGTGGCGCTAGCGAGACTCTCGCAGAACCTCTCGCTCGCTCGTTGTTAAGTCGTGCTGCCATTCCTGTGTTGTTGCCATGCTCATCAGGTTTTCCTCCTCGGGCCTGGTTCCCGGATCGTATGAAACTCACAACTCGCGAAAATCGAACAATGATGGGCCGAAAAAGCAAATTTCCTTGGAAATTACGAATGGGCCAACGGCGACGGGAAACTAGTTGCGGCGACAACAACCGAGATCGGAGAAGGATGTATGGTCCAGGGTATTTGCGCTGCCGTTCTGGATGGTGAGAGGAATGCGGACCAGGGCACGATGCTTCCAATCTGTACTAACCAGCCCGCACAGGGACTCTTGATCGGCAAACGGAGCGGGCGGGTCGTCAATCCCCGAAATCACTGGACCTAGGGAAGTTTTCTTGGGCGATCCTTTCGATAGGTGGCCGCCGTTGGCACCGCGAATGCTGTCGTCCACGCTCCGCACTCGCATGAGCTCCAGAAGAATCGCCTGCAAAACTGTTTTGGACAGGTTCTCCTCGGCGATGATGGGCTCGCTCTTGACGATCCCGGCGGGATACCGCGCAAGCACGGTCAGCGCCGGCAAAGCGTCCAGTCCTCTCTGAGAAATTCTCATCGCAACTCGCCGATTCCCGATCATCCCTTGTAAGTCTACTAACTAAATAGACTTTGTCAAGCATCAATCGAAGCCTCCGCCGACCTCGTTGCTTGGTAGGACACGGTCTGACCAGTAAGGATTGCTCAATCCGATCTTCGCGCAACTGTGAGGAGACCGACAGGGTACACGTTGAGGATCTCGCGTCAGAACAGGAGTTTCGCGCCCAGTTGGACGAGTCGAGGCGGGGCGGCATTGACCACCTGACCAAACGTGGAACTATCAACATTCCCGTCCACGGCCTGCGGTCCGAAAAACTGTACGTGATTGAAGAGGTTGAACCCTTCAAGCCGAAACTGCAGGGATTTCGCTTCCGTCAGGCGCACGTTCTTGAGCAGAGCCATGTCGAAGTTGCCCATTCCCGGGCCGTAGAAAAAGCGCCGCTTGGCGCTGCCCGGTGTACCCAAAGCGTTCAGGCTGAACAGGGAGGTATTGAAATAATGCTGCCCCTTGCGGGGATTGTGATTCAGATCGAGAGGGCGGGGGGTGAAATCGGGCTCATCCACACCGAAGTTATTGATGCCGTTGGGCTCGGAGCCGAGCAGCGAGTTATCGCCGAAGTTGACGAGCGTCACCGGTAATCCACTGCTGAAACGGGTAATCCCGGAGAGCTCCCACCCCTCGGTCCAGCGATTCGAGGCCCGCAAGAACGCTTCGACGGGGAGTCGGTAGTTATAGCTCACGACGAAATTTTGCTTCACGTCAAAGGCCGACAAGGCTTTGCTGAGGCGAGGATTGAGGGGATTCACCTCTTCCCCTAGATTCGAAGACTCATCCTCGGACTTGCTGTAGGTGTATCCGGCCAGCACATTCAGACGTTTGCTGGTGTGACGCAGGGTAATCTGCAAGGCGTTATAACTGGAATTGCCAATGGTGGCCTGGTTCGCATTGCTGCCAAAGTTCGATCCGAGAGGCCCTCGCGTTCCCTGGTAGACCTGCCCCGCGGCGGTTCTGTAGGTGCTGTCTTCGCCGAACGGGCCGCAGGGAGTCTGTCCGGGCGCGAGGTTCGCGGGATGGCTCAAGAACAAACAGAGCGACGCACTGCCAGGGTTCGATTCCTCAAGCACGAGAAGGCGGTGCGCCTGGGTGCCCACGTAGTTCACGCTGACGACGGTGTGGGTCCCCAGTCCGCGATCGACCGACAACATGTATTCCTCGGCATAGGGAATGCGGTTGCTGGTCGAATAGTTTGGCAGCCCGGTAATGGGCTCGAACTGGGCCCAATTAACGCCGGCGTCGGGATGACTGGCGCTGCTGTTCAAAGGCGCGAGCCTGACCGGGAAAGCCTGGCCCAGGTTCTGGCCGCTGGCCGCGGTCACGAAGGGAGTGGCAAATAGGGGAGGAGCGGGGCTCGTATAGGTAGTCCCGTAGGGGGCATTGGCGCTCATCACGCCGATGGTGAGGGCCTCGATGGCGGTGAAAAACGTTCCGTAGCTGGCGCGGACGCTGGTCGTCGCCGGGCCCCCCAATATTTTCGCCAGCACGCCGTCCCCAGAAACGCTGGGGGAATAGGCCAATCCGATGCGGGGAGCAAAATCGCGATTCCCCGGAGGCGCCAAGGTCCGGGGCACGCCCGGGTCGGTCGGATAAAGGATGCCGGCGGGAGCTCCCGGAAACACCACCGACTGCCGGCCCGGCACAAATGTCGCAATTTGGTTGTACTTCTCATACCAAGGCTCGATCCGATCCCAGCGCAGACCATAGTTCAGGGTGAGGCTCGGGGTTAGACGCCAGCTGTCTTGCCCGAAAAGACCCAGGTACCGGTTGCGCCCATAAAAAGGTTGCAGCTGGCTTTGGTTGTATTGGCTGGGAATACCCAGCAGGAAATCCGCGAAGTCGGAGCCGGTCTCGGTCCCGAAAAACAGGAAGCTGCCGTTGAACTGAGCGATCGCATTGACGTTGACCTGATCGTAGTGGAACTCGCCGCCGGCTTTGATGGTGTGAGTTCCGAGGACTTTTGAAAAGTCGTCGAGCCACTGGAATGTGTTCCCAGTCTGGTTCAACTCATTGGTGTTGGTGCCCATGGTGAAGCTGTTGAAGCCGACACTCTCCACCCCTTCGGTCTTGGGCGAGAGGGCCACGATTCCCGCAGATCCTGGGCCTACCTCAAAGCCCTGCGAGGCCAGGCTGACACCCGTTCCCCCCACGGGTTTTCCCAGGTCATTCGCGTCTCGCATGTAACTAAAATGAAATTCGTTCAGCGCCGTCGGGCTCAGCGTTTTCGTGGCGCCCAGGTCGAGCAACTGCGCGCGGCCGGTGTACAGCGCGTTGAAACCCGGAACGTTCGCACCCCCTTGCGCGACCGGGTAGGGATTGCTCTGGGACCAGTTATCCAGAAAATAGTAGACGGACACCAGACCGCAGTGGGTATTGGCATCCAGGCGGTAGGCTCCTTTATCATCCCGCAAAGTTTGCTTGTAGGCGGAAGTCGAAAAAGTGCCGTTCGCCTGGTTGGGCGTTGGAATATATTTCAACAGGTCGGTGGCAGGCGCGGACCAGGCGCTTTGCGGGATCACGGCGTTCGGAAAAACGCAGGTCGCCGGGTTGCATCCGGACGCGTAATAGGGTTCGCCGGGCGAGACCGCATAGCCCAGCTCTTCGGACAGCCGGCCCGCCCAATACGGCCCGCTCACCGTCGTCGGGACCGGGTTTCCCGCGGCGTCGGTGGTGACAAAGGAATTCTCGAGATCGGCCAGATTGCCCGTACGATCCTCGAGTGAAGGCACCGGAATCTGCCCCGTGTCCACCCCCTTGGTCGATCGAGTTCCCTGATAGTCCGCGAAGAAGAAGATCTTGTTCCTTTGGATCGGACCGCCGAGAGTCCCGCCAAACTGGTTTTGGTCGAATACCGCGCGCTCGGAAGAGAAATAGTTGCGGGCATCGAGATCGGTGTTGCGCAGGAATTCGAAAACGTCGCCATGCAGGGTATTGGCGCCGGATTTTGTGACGACGTTGATCTGGCCTCCGCTGAACTCACCATATTCGGCGTCAAAGTTATTGGTGAGAATGCGGAACTCGGCGATCGAGTCCAGATTGGGGATGATGGCGGCGCCCATGTTGACATCCTCTTCGACATCGCTCCCATTCACCAGGAAGCTGTTGGCAAATTCCCGCTGGCCGTTGATGGAGATGGTGCCAGGATTCAGATCGCCGGAGGGAGAAAGCACGCTCGCCCCCACATCCTGCACGGTGTCGGAGGTGACGGAGGTGACGGGAGCCACGCCGGGCTGCAGGGCGAGCAGGTCGGTGAAACTTCGTCCGTTGAGCGGCACGCCTGCCATCTGTTCGCCGGTGATGACCTCCCCGATCTGGGTGCTGGTGGTCTCGACGTGCAGCTGGTTTTCGGTGACCGCGACCACGTCGCCCTTGGATCCAACCTTGAGCACCGCATCCACGGTCAATCGACTATTGGCGTCGATTACGATCCCCGTTCGGCGATAGGGGCGAAAGGCCGCGCCCTGGACTTCAAGGTCGTAGTGACCGACGGGAAGACTGGGGAACGCATAGAAACCCTGGTCATCGGTTTCGACCGTCTGCCGGACTCTGGTGTCGATATTGGTGGCGGTCACCGTCGCCTTCGGAAGCACCGCGCCGCTGGCATCTCTCACTGTGCCGGAGACACTGCCACCAGCGCCCGCCCAGGACACAGTGGCGGAGAGCATGAGCAATACGAAAGCAAGAGACAGGGCGATACTCCGGAAGCTGTTTGAGGGCGAAGGAACTAATCCAAAGACACCATTCTTCGGGGCACCAGCCATCAGGCGTTTCTCCTTAGAAACCCTTGGCTAGCTCCCGTATAATCGCTGCGGTCGTCAGCCCGTCGGGTTGCCGATTTCGGTCCCCACGGCCCTTCGCGAAAAGGCTTTGCCGTGGGGACCGTTTCGATCCTCCAAACATCCTTCGTTGATTGCGCTTTTGCCAAGAAACGGTTGTCGCCAACCTGTAGTTGCGTCCGCGTCGCATCAAGCTCCTACACAACAGCCTAGCTGGCAGCTTTTCCGCAGCGTTTGCAGAATCCACCTACTTCGAGCCGAACCACCCGGATGTGAAACCCGCTCTGCTTGGTGATCTCTTGCTTCAGCCTCTCAAAAGACGAACTGGCATATTCCATGATGGCACCGCAGCGGAAGCAAGCCATGTGGCCGTGGTCCCGACTCGTCTTCGCCTCGTAGTAATGCTTCTCGCCCTCGATGTGCATCAGGTCCAACTCATCGATCAATCCCCGCTCCTTGAGCAAGGCGATGGTTCGATAGACCGTAGCGCGGTCGATGCCGGGATCCCGCTTCTTGGCGAGCTCGAGCAGCGTGGCCGCATCCAAATGCCGAGGCGAGTCCTGAATAATGGCAACCAGCAGGCGTCTCTGCCGGGTCATGCGCACTCCCCGCCGAGCCAGTTCTTTCATCAGGGACGGTCGGGTGATCGCGGTGGCGTTTTCCGACCTTCCAAGTTGCGACTCAGTCGCAACAAGCGCGACACTTTGCATGGCAAATCTCCCATCGCTTGTATTGCGACTCAGTCGCAACTTGCTGGGTTCGCAGGCACTTGCTGGAAAATGACAAGATGAATTGGAATTCATCCGCCTACTTCCGTCAAGATGGAATCGCTGAACCGAGAGTCACCCCATTGAACTGCGCACGCGAGCCATCGAACAGTCAATTTTCGACTACCGGAGGTCGAGCAACGGCACGACCGCTCGGCAAGCGCGCGATACGCGGATGGCGCTGGACGGAGGGCCGGTACGAAGACCGCCGCAAGCAAGAATTATTAATGTCAGAACCGTGCAGTTTGGACCAGCGGAGACTATTCTCCCGAGCCTATGCTGTATTGGGATGGAGGGGACCAACCCAGGACACGGCGTAATCCCCGTGCTCCGTTCCGTGGAAGGAAACACCGTAAGGCCATGACCCATAACAGCAAAGAACCAAAGTCCGTACTGCCCAAGGCTCCGCAACCACCCCTGTCGCACCGCGGCGCCGCTCCTGACTCCGAACGCGCGAAGAGGCCACCGCTCGCCGAGTCGCAGGCCATCGACCAGGAACTGAATCCTGGAGATCGCGTCGAAGGCTTAGGCGACTTCGGAAGGCCGACCGGGAAATTCGGCACAGTTGAGCAAGCGAACGAAGAGGACGCGGTGGTGAAGTGGGATGGAGACGGTCGTATGAGACTCGGACAACCGCGGCTCAAGAAGGTTTAGCCTAGCCTAAGCCCAGGGACGGGCTCGGAAATTCCGGGCCTGCGATTTTCAACCGTAATCCCAAGAATCTAAACAGTCCTAGATAGCCCGCAGTCGGCTCCGGCCATAAACCCAAATGTGAGCAAAAGTGCACAGTTTTGGGGCAGCTCTTTCTCGCATAATTCTTCGAGAATATAGCTCTCCCTTTCAGGAGAATTATGGTAGCGACGGCCCCCTTGCGGAAAAAGCTCGATTTCGATCCCAGGAAATTCCTTGCCACCATCGGCCAGGGCAGGACCGTCGTGCTCTTTCTCAGAAAGCAAACGATCCTCTCGCAGGGCGATGCCGCGGACGCTGTGTTTTATATCCAGGAAGGCAAGGTCCGACTCACGGTTGTGTCCGACCGGGGCAAGGAGGCAACCATCGGCATATTGAGTGAAGGCGACTTTTTCGGCGAAGGTTGCCTGGCCGGTCAGACACTCCGCATGGCCTCTGCGGCGGCCATGACGGATTGCAACCTGCTGCGGATCGAGAAGAAGGCGATGATGGAGGTTCTCCACCGCGAGCACGCCTTGTCCGACATGTTCGTGGCTTATCTATTGGGGCGGAACATCCGATACGAAGAAGACCTAGTCGACCAACTCTTCAATTCGAGCGAAAAGCGACTGGCCCGGGTTCTGCTGTTGCTGGCCCATTTCGGCAAAGCGGGCGTCCCGGAGACGGTAATCCCCAAGATCAGTCAGGAGACTTTGGCCGAGATGGTGGGCACGACCCGGTCGCGGGTCAGTTTTTTCATGAATCGGTTCAGAAAGCTGGGCTTCGTGGACTACGACGGCAGCAGCGGGCTGCAGGTTCACAGTTCACTTCTCAATATTGTCCTCCAGGACTAGATTGGCTGGGAAGCAGTATGGCGGAGCGAGGACTTGCGTTTGATTCCGTTCAGTCCTCAGAACTGACGGTCAGCCAGTATCTCAATTTACTGAATCTGGCACAGTTTGCACTGAGTCAGCGCGCCATAAAGGCTTTTTTCCCGGCGCTGGCACTCCGCTTGCATCATGCCTTGAATTTTGACGTGGTCACCTGGGCCCTCTACGATCCAAGTGCGGAAATCGTTCGCCTGAACGTCTGCAAGGCGGGGGAGGCGGAGAGCCGATACGAATGCCTTCCCGCGCACGATTGTGCAAACGGATGGGCCTGGAAGAACCAACGATCCGTACTTGTACAAGACTTGGATACCGAACCCAAGTTGCCCGTTTTCCTACAGTCGCTTCGCCGACTCGGGGTTCGTACTTACTATGTCTTTCCCTTGACCACACGTCGCAATAAGCTAGGAGCAATCGGCTTTGGCAGTTTGCACATCATTCCCAAGACGAACGCGACGCTTGAGTTCTTGCGTCGTACGGCTGCGATCATCGCTCAGCTCCTGGACACCGCGCTTTCATCCGATGGGCGTACAGCGCCGACCGATTGCTCCCCAACCCCCTCGGCCGCAGCACCAAGGCTCGAACCAGAACCCCAGGATTTTGACCTGCGGGATTGCACGAGTGAGGACGAAGCTTTCCAGGAAATGCTAGGGAGTAGCGCGCCTCTACAAGAAGTGCTGCGCCAGGTGAGGACGGTAGCTGCAACTGACGCGACGGTGCTGCTGCTTGGCGAAACAGGTACCGGTAAGGAGTTAGTGGCACGCGCGGTGCATCGACTCAGTCCGCGGGCCGACAATAAGTTTGTCAGCATCAACTGTACTGCGATTCCGACAGATTTGTTGGAAAGCGAGCTATTCGGATACGAAAAGGGAGCATTCACCGGGGCAATCAACAAGCACGTGGGTCGATTGGAACTGGCTGACAGAGGAACGCTGCTATTGGATGAGGTAGGGGATCTTCCGGGTGTAATTCAGCCGAAGCTATTACGGGTGCTGCAGGACAGGGAATTCGAGAGGCTCGGCAGTAACCGGACCATAAAAGTCGACGTCCGGTTGATCGCTGCCACAAATCAGGACTTGCATCGGAGTATCGCCGAAGGTCGCTTCCGCGAGGACCTGTTTTATAGACTCAATGTCTTTCCGATTTACGTTCCCCCTCTGCGGGAGAGAAAAACTGACATTCCTGCCCTTGTGCGCTACTTCGTGTCCAGATACGCAAGTGAAGAGAAGAAGTCGATTGCGACTGTGCCTGCCGAAGCAATGGAAGCTCTTCTGAATTGGGGCTGGCCGGGGAACGTCCGAGAATTGCAAAACCTGATTCAGCGATGCGTAATTTTGACGACCTCATCGGTCCTGAGGGTTCCGCTTGGGGAACTGAGAAGTAACGCGAAGTTGTCTTCCGGCAAGGTGTCGCGAGAGGTCGAGCGCGAGCTCATCCTTCAAGCGCTGAAACAGGCCGGCGGAGTGATAGGGGGTGCATTCGGTGCAGCCAATCGGCTGGGAGTGAAACGCCCGACCCTCTACTCGAAGATGAAAAAGCTGAACATTAGTCCCGCTGGATTCCCGGACCAGCTCTCCTGAAAGGGATTTAGGCCGAGGCCGAACAAGTGGGTGACTCCCAGACTTCTCAACCAGTCCGCGCCGGCCAGAATTTCCGAAGTGGTGGTCCCGAACTAAGCCAGTCGGCACTGTGCGTGCTCATGTCTGATCTCATTGGGTACTCGTAGACTTGTGCGGCCCATCAAGAAACGCACAACCCAGTCGGAGTGTAGCGTCCACGGACGCGGTTCGACTGTCACCCGACACCACTCGGCGGCCCCCCTGATACAGGCTATCCCTGTAGTTTCTCTAACTTACAAGGTTGATACCAAGCGGCAGACCATTTGCATTGATCCCCCAGGCATGGGAGTGCGCGATCAGCCAATGGCTTCTCAGAAATCGTCTTTGACCGTGAAATACAGCCTGGCCCACCGAAGGCTTGGCGGGATCTCAACTTGGCGAGATCGGATGTGTCGAATCTTCTGTCTCTTGACAGTGTTGACACTCGGACATTGGGATCCCCTCCAGCTGTGTTTTCTGTGGCTTAACTATTGTGGGAGAAGGAAAAGGACATGAGCGTCTGGCCACTCTTAGATTTCAGCGAGGCGTTCGCCTCAAGTCTTGCGGTCACAAGCACCCGCCGCCGGCCGCAGGGCTCCGCGACCGTGGCTGACTCGGATCGCGCGCAGGCTAACAACCCGGTTTCGGCGGCGGCTCCTGAATCCTTCATCGACTCGGAACAGTTGTTGGCCGCTTATTTCGGCGCGTCCGGGGTGGGCGTCTGCATTTTGGATACCGACTTCCGCTTTCTCGCGGTCAACCGCACGCTGGCGGAGATGAATGGCATACTCGCCGAAGCGCATTTGGGAAAAAGCGTCCGCGAAGTGCTGGGCGATTTCGCCGAACTGGTTGAGCCGCAGTTCAATCGCGTATTGGCGACCCAGCAACCCGTCTTGAATCTCGAAATCAGCTTCATGCTGCCCAACCGGACCGAACCCGCCCACCGGATTGAGCAGTACATTCCCATCAAGGGGACGACGGGCAAGGTTACGCAAATCGGCATTGTGGCAGTGGAGATTACGGAGCGAAAGAGACTCGAAGAATCGCTCCGTGGCGTCTCCGAGAGCTTGCGGGAGGAGAAGAAGCGGCAGCAGGTAATGATGGAGGTAAGCCGTGTGCTGGCCACAAAGTTTGATGTGCGACAGGTCTTTCCCCAGGTCTCTGCCTGTCTGCGTCGGGTTCTGCGGCAAGAATACGCGTCCCTCTCTTTGCGTGATGAGAAGAGCGGGCAGTTGGTCCGCCAAGCAATGGATTTTCCCCTGCGCAAGATATTGGGCGCCGACGTCGAGATCAGCGCGGCGAAAGGCCCGGGAGGCAAGGCCTTGCACCAGCGCAAGTCCCTGATTTTCACCAAAGACGAAATGCAAGGGTTTGACGCCGGGATGACAGACAGCCTGCTGGCCGAGGGTCTCAAGTCTCTTTGTTGTGTTCCCTTGCTGCGGCCCAAGGGTCCGCTGGGAGTTCTGGTGCTCGGTAGCACCCGGGCAGACGCCTTTAAGAATGAAGACCTGACACTTCTGAACCAGGTTGCCGCTCAGCTGGCCATCGCTTTAGAAAACGCGCGCACCACCTGCGAGGTCGAACAGCTCAGGAGCCGGTGGGAACGGGAGACCAGCTATCTCAAGGGTGAAGTCCGCACGAACCGGGATTTTGAGGAGATCATCGGGGAGAGTCCGGCACTCCAGCGGGTGCTGGATCAGGTCGCGATCGTCGCCGCCAGCGATGCCACGGTTCTGATTCTGGGAGAAACCGGAACCGGCAAGGGCCTCATCGCGCGAGCGATCCACCGCACCAGCAAGCGCAAGGAACGAAGTTTTGTGGCTCTGAATTGTGCCGCCATTCCCACCGGGCTGCTGGAAAGCGAATTGTTTGGACACGAAAAGGGAGCATTTACCGGGGCTGTCAGCAAGAAAATCGGGCGACTGGAATTGGCTGATACGGGTACGCTCTTCCTGGATGAGGTCGGCGAGATTCCCCTCGAATTGCAGCCCAAGCTGTTGCGGGTTTTGCAAGACCAGGAGTTCGAAAGACTCGGAGGGACGCGGACCACCAAGGTAGATATGCGCCTGATCGCCGCTACCAACCGAGATTTGCCGGGGAGCGTCGCCGAGAGAGAGTTTCGCAGCGACTTGTTCTATCGCTTGAACGTGTTCCCGATTCGCGTGCCCCCTCTGCGCGAGCGACGTGAGGATATCCCGCTGCTGGTGCGGTACTTTGTTCAGAAGTTTGCCCACCGAATGGGTCGTGGCATTGAGACGATCCCCAGTGAGACCATGGACGCCCTGATCAATTGGCACTGGCCGGGCAACACTCGGGAGCTCGAAAAC
Source organism: uncultured Acidobacteriaceae bacterium (assembly GCA_963770245.1). Lineage (GTDB taxonomy): Bacteria > Acidobacteriota > Terriglobia > Terriglobales > Acidobacteriaceae > PALSA-270. Next base: position 553,990 of record CAVYOX010000008.1, read on the forward strand.
TTCATCGAGCGATCAGTCATTCTCACGGAAGGGACGGCACTGCAAGCACCGCTCGCGGTGCTGCAGGCGAGCCCTAATTCGGGCTCCGCGGAAAACTCGCTCGAAGGCGCGGAACGGGAACTCATCATCCGTGTGCTGCGGGAGACTGACGGTTTGATCTCCGGACCCAGAGGGGCAGCCCATCGCCTCGGCGTAAAGCGCACCACTTTGCAATCGAAGATGCAGCGACTAGGCATCACTCGCAACGACTACTCTAGTCCGAAACGAGATTCGAGCTATGGGTTCTCGCAGGTTCGTTTTGCGCGCTCCTTCTAGGGCGCGCCAGCAGAACTGTGTTTTCTCTGGAAAGACTTACATGGTTGTCACCAGTCTTGATCGGAACCGCCTCGGGGCAGAGTTCGGGGGGCGGAGATCTCGACCCGAGGCGTTTTCGGTGAGGCGATTAGGAGAAAGCTGCTGGCGTTTGCGGCGGACGCGGTGCGCTATGGGATTTGAACGGCAGCGTGGATCGGAACGGAGCTTCAGGAGAGCAGTGAGCCGTGGTGGGAATGCCGTCGGGATGGTCGGAGTGGCGCCGGAGATGAGCACTAGCGGATGCGGGAAGTTGGGTGAGAGGCGGTGGATAAGAAGCGGACAGAGAAGTGCGCCCGGTGTGTCGGAGCACATCCCTGAACCCGCTGCTCTTGAACTATCCCGGTTCACCACGCGGTAGCGTCCGCCGCGCCGGCGGATTGGTCCTTGTCGGCAAAGCGGAAACTGAGCCGAAGAAGCTCCTTTCGAATCGTTGGCGTGCTTCGGCCCCCCCGTCCCCCATCTTTATTGGTAGCATTTGGTAGCAAATCGGCAGCCGCCGCCGTGTGACCGTCCATCAACTGCTCCTACATCGATTCGACCATCCGCCCAACACTCTCCGGCAGTTCTTGCATGTACTCGTTTGGCCGTGGGGTCGGCCCTGGAGTGCCGGAGGTGAGCTTGGACGTCCTTCACAGACCGCTTGCCCCTCGCCAGGGGTGCCATCGTTCTGTGCAAGACCTATTCCGTTGAGATACACCCCCGCACGGGCGGGAGCTGAAGTGAAGTCTCACCCCGCCGGATGACTGCCGGCGCCTTGTGGGTGGCTTTCCGACAAAGGTTCAGGACCAAAGGTCTGGCCCAGGCTCACGCTTTCCTGGGATGTTATGCAGCCTTTGACGACCCAACTGACCGAGGAGAGCTTGATCAATTTGGGTCTCTAGCTCTTGTCGAAACTGCCTTCTGGAGGCAGTCTGCTGAAGCCAGATCAAGAGTGCTCCCAAGCCCGCCCCCAACAGCAAAACTCCGAATGCTTGCAGAATATTCATTCAGCATTGCCCCTTCAAAGAATAGATGAGCCGAGTTCGGACCTTACATCGTCTCTCCCTCTCGATTGCAGGTGGCGAGCCCGGCTAAGATCCCGTTAGCCCGGTTCACACCGGGGGGACAACGGAGAACTCTTCGGGCTCAATCACTGGTGAGCAACTGGAGTTCCGTAACGGACGAGACGGCCACAGTGTGGGAACTCCTTTTGTTTTTGGGAGGTTCGATGACAGAATGCCCCGATTCTCGCAGTCAGGTATGTCGAGTTTCGACACCCCTGCCGACTAGTCGGCACATCGCAAGTCGACGAGTCGATGGTTGGGAGATGGCCACGCCATGGGGGTGTGACGATTCAGACACTGGAGTACATGCTCCGGGCCACCTAGAGTTGGTTAGGTAGACGGCCCAGTCCTTTGTGAACAGTGGCCTCAACCAGGAAGCGAACGCCTTCGGCCGAGCCAGGAGTGTCAGGTCCCCAGAGAGGTGGAGCCGGCTGGGCTGGAAGGCGGACTTAACGCCCGGCCACGAACTTGCCGCGAAAAACGCGCCGGGGCACAGAGAGGGAAGAAGGAACCCGCGTGATTGAACCCCGTGAGCGTGATCGAGCGACAACCCATCGGCGGGAACGACACATTGGACATGGGGAGCCGGAAGACAATCTTTTCGACTGCAGTTGTCGATCCGCCGATCTATCCTTCGGTACCTGTGGCTGCCTTCCCCTGATTGAGCATATCTTCCACTCTACGCAGGAGTTCCGAAGGAAGAAAAGGCTTTTCTAGAATGGTTTCGCCGGTCTTGATCAGTTCGTGCAATTCGGGAAATTCCTCAGCAAAGCCGGTGATAAACAAGAACTTGGTCTCGGGGCGAGCCGCACGAACCTGCTCCGACAGCTGAAGGCCGTTGAGCCAGGGCGTCACAATATCGGTCACGATAAGGTCTATTGTGCCATCGTGTTGCTGGCACAAGCGGAGTGCCTCTGCGCCATCGGCGGCAGCAAGGACGGAGAACCCGGCCCCTTGGAGAGTGCGTTGCAGAAGGTTTTGAAGGTCGTGGTTGTCTTCGACGATCAAGATAGTGACGGAACGCTGCAGGGGCAGTGCGAGGTGAAGTCTCGCGTGCCGCGATTGAGTTTCTCTTGGGCGTCGTAGTTCCAGCTCCCGCATCATCTGGCGAGCGAGAATGCGTAAGGAATCGTTCTGCTCCACGGTCATGAGGTGCGGCACTCGGTCCATCACCGCCAGCGTACCTAGGGAGTGAGCATCATCGGTAATTAACGGTATCCCCGCGTAGAATTGAATCCCGATTTGCTTCACCAAGAGACCGCTCATGAATCTTTCGTCAGAGAGGGGATCAGGGACGATCAGGACGTCTGGTTGCAAAATGGCATAGGTACAGAACGAGCCATCTCGCGGAATCTCATCCAAGTCAAGGCCGATTTTCGCCTTAAACCATACTCTTTGCTCATCTACGAAAGTGACGACGGCGACTGGAGTATCGCAGATGAGAGCGGCCAGACGAACGACTTCGTCGAACACTTTCTCGCAGGATGTTCCCAGAATTTGAAAGGTATGCAGACTTTCGAGACGGAGGCTTTCGTTTTGTGGCAGAGGCAACTGCACTAAGACCTCACAATCAACCGCAACGCTGCGCCTGCCCCGGTGCTGTTTGCTGAGAATCACGGCACGACAATGGCCATTCGACAAATCCTGCCTTGTCAATGAAGGCGTGGCGTAAGGTGCCGACCTGTCGGCACTAGTGCCGACAGGTCGGCACTTCTGTTATTTGTTATTCGAACCTCTGCCTAGGCAGTTCGTCGTCATGTTCCTATCTGGTGACTAGACCATCATGACCCATAGGAGTAGCCTCCCTCTAGCATCGCTCTTTCGCGCGGATAGCTGGCCAAGCCCTCATAACTCAAAGAGGTCAGGCGGGATCGGCCAAGACAAGGTACCCGGTCTGTTTTCCGCGGCGGCGCTAGTCCGCCTTGCGCCAGGTTGGATCGGGTTCGTAACGCGTCAGGGTTTTCGCGATTTCGGGAGTGCGGCGGCCGAGATCCTTTTCGCGAACAATTCCGTCTTGATCTACGATGAACGTCATGACTCCCGACGATCGGTACTCGGCTGGATAGGCCAGGAACGCGAATCCGCGCGTCATCTTTCCGTTCACCATGTAGCTGCGGGCGCCGCCGGGCGCGCTCGCTCCCTGCCCTTTCAGAACTCGAAAGTAGTAGCCTTCGAAGGGCTCTGGCTTCTGATTTTGATCCGGGGCATAGCCCTCAGCGGTCGCCGAAGCCACGAGCGGCCCAATCGGACTCTCGGGGTCGCCAGAACCCGCCTGCCAGTAGAGCCCGTTGTGCTTGCCGGGATCGCTGAAGAATTTCACCGCGAATTCTTGGTCCGAGCCGCCGTCGTGGGCCTGCGAGTGATATTCCTTTTCCGCGTCCACCAGTTCACGGCACACTTGGATCACGGCCAGTTCGTTTTTTCCGATTCTTCGATAAAGAATCTCTTGCTTGCCGGCAGCGGTATCGAAGTACCAAGATCCACCTTTGTGGGTGAGAGGAATCGGCGCCGGCCAGTTTTCCGCCCCGATGTAGAGCGTGGTCTTTCCATCTGGTTCGGTGACTAAGCGATGCATCTGTCGATATTTCTCGATGAACTGATCGCGGTCATTTTTGTCTTCGACGGCGTCTCCGGAGGAGACGATACTCTTCGCGTCTGCGCCGAGAATGCTCAGCAGGGCCGACTGGTCCTCGGTCCGCAGGGCTGCCACCAGCGCCCGGCTCGCCTCTGCGGCGGATGAAAAAGTCTTCTGGTCGGGCGGTTGAGCGGCGGCGAGGCAGGGGAAACATGCAATCCCGGCCGTGAGCATCGCAACCGCAGCGAGCCTGGCGGCGACGCCCGAATGGAGTGTTTCGAAATTGCGCCTATCGTAGAACATGGTTGTCATCTCCTCCCGCACTGGGGTTGTCGCTCGGACCGATGGGTCTTCCGGTGGTCGACGCCGCACTAGCGGCGGCCCCCGGCGGCATGCCCACCGCCTCCATGCCCTCCACCGCCTCCGCGCGTCGCTCCCCCGCCGCGCGATCCTCCACCTACGCTCGATTGTCCGCGCGAGGAGTAGCCTCGTGCGTCGCCCCCGTGCGCAATCCCTCCAAAGGCGCCGGGGCGAACCCCCGGGCGCGCGGACGGAGCAGACGAACGGCCTGCCGGGCCGCTATAACCGCGCAAGCCGCGGTCGCCGCGGGCGAACGACGCGGACCCGCGGTAATTGCCGCGCAAGTAGGCGCTGCGGTTGTAAAAGGCGTGGCTCTGGAACCCATAACGCGCGCCGCCATACATCAGTCCTCGATGGCCCCAATCAAAGCCCCACGCATGCCAGCCCCAGCCAAATCCAAAAAAGGGACTGATGCCAAATCCAACCCCGAAAGAAAGATAGGGGTCCCGAACACCCCACCAGGGATAGAAGCCCGGCCAAAGCCCCATGGGATACCCGTAAACCAGTTGGGGATCGTAATCCGGCACATACACAACTTGCGGATTCGCCGGTTGAATGACGATCGAGCTGCCCTGGGAGATCACGTTCTGCTGCGGTGTGGTTTTCAGATTGCCCGCAGCCTGCGCCTTATCGCGCATGAATTGGACCGCGTCCATGACGGCTGCTTGCTGGTTGTAATTGGCATCCCCCAGCGCCGAAGTCCAGGAGAGGTTCTTATCCATATCCGCAAGCACGGAAGGGAATTGCGTCAGAGCCTTGACGCTCGGGTCCCAACCCTGCTTGTCGACTTCAGCCCCCAGTTCCGCGCCCTTCAGGTTCGGGTTTTGCTGCAGGAAGCGTTCCGCTTCAACAACCTGCGTGGGATACGCGGACGCCGCGAGAATCTGGGCGACCAGCGCATCCGGATATAACGCGATGGGCGCCACCATCTCCTGCAACTGCTGCGGCGTCAACTGCGCGGGTTGCGGCTGGTCCTGCGCTGAGGGCGGATTTTCGGCCTGCGGCTCGCTTTGGGCCGGAGGTGCATCCTGAAGGGGGTGGGCCTGCAACCGCACCGGACCAAACACCAGCGCGATCGCGCACGAAACAATGCAGGTTAGAACCGCTTTATTGGGACTACGCACTCTCATCACCATCCTCCTGCTCGTGCAGCTCGTGCCCGCAAGCACCTGCAGCACTCAAATATCATTCGACCGGACCGTAAATTCCTCGAGCCGGATGCTCTCGACGTGAACCTTTATGGCAGAGTCTCCCGTCCGCGGGGTGGACCCTTCAGTTCTCGGGTGCGGCGGGCCAGGTTCTTGCTGTCGGCAATCGCGGAAAACCGTTTGGTTTTCGCCACTAGCTCCTTGGACTTCTGAATGATCTCCGCTTCTTTCGCGTTCGCCCGCCCGGTTATTTCTCGTCTTTCGCTGGTGTTGGACATGGTGAAAAGAGTATGTCTGATTTCAGGTGTCGATTATGGTCAGTTTTGTACACTTGCCTTTCCCCTTTCTGCGTGCCCTTTGCTGCCCCGCCCGCTGGGTGAACGTTCGCGCAAGCCAGTTCGCCAACACGACCCTAAGTAATGCAACGAACCAAAGGCAGTTGTGTTTTTATGGATCGATGCGCCGGCTACGAGCGGGGTATGCAGAATTCAGAACACACACAGCCGCATATTGATTCCATCGCGAAGCAAGAGCAGGCGTTCCTCGAGAAGAGAACACTGTCCGAGCGGGCGGGCGATCAAGTGGCTGGTTTTGCTGGAAGTCTGGTCTTTGTAATGATCCACGCCTTACTTGTGCTCGCTTGGATTCTGGTGAACGCCCAGGGAGTTCAAGGCATCCCGCGATTTGACCCTTTTCCGTTCCCGCTGCTCGGAATGATTGTCGCCGTCGAGGCGGTGGTTCTTTCAAGCTTTATACTCATGCGGCAAAATCGCATGGCGAAACATGCGGAGCGGCGAGATCACTTGAATTTGCAGGTTGATCTCATTGCCGAAAAAGAGATCACCAAACTCCTGCAAATGGTGAGTGCGATCTGTGCCCACATGGGGCTCACCCACATCGCAGAAGACAAAGAGCTGCGAGAGTTCAGCCAAGCGACTTCAGTGGAGAAGCTGGCCCAGAGACTCGACGATACACTTCCGGTGGGCTAACCAACGGTGGGCGGTCGGCTACCGGGCTGCTGTCGTTTCCTGTTCCTGGCCACGCGCCTTGGTCGACGAGTCGCTCGGCTTTCTGCAATTCCACAGCATCGCGATCCAGTGGGCCCGTCAGAGCCCCGAATGGTTGACGGAGTCCACGACTGGCGAACGGCAAGATCAAATAGCCGATGGCTCAAGTCGTCGCGCTTCCCCATGTTTGTCGCTCTCGTTGATCTTATCGGGAGCAGAAGAGCTGCGAGAGTGTAACCAAGCGACTTCCGTCGATAAGCTGACCCAGAGACTCGACGATACGCCTCCGGAGGGCTACCCAACCGCGGGCGGTCGACGCACAGGGCTGCTGTCGTGGTTCCTGGTCACACCCCGTGGTCGACGAGTCGCCCCATTTTACCGATTGCGCTTAAGTGTTCCAACTGGTGTCAAATCGGACCTCTCACACCAGCGGCGACAAGCCAGAAGTGCTCTGGAGACCGGCGACACCTATAGCGCGGCCCGTTACCAACTCCAGGTATATCCAATGCTTGTTGTCGTGTACCACGGAACGGTAACAACTTTATTGAAGGTCTCTTGAATCCAGATGGAATTGTGTTTGTTGAAATGGAGAATTGCGCCAAGGGATTCACCGTCATAAAGATCGTTCTGAACATGGGCGGTTCCGGTAAAGCTCGTAACGCCTAGCTGAATCCAGGTATAGCCAGTAACCCACTTTGTCTTCGGGAGTCCGAAGTTCTTCATGATCCCCAGACTTTCCGTGTCTGAGCCGAACTGTGAGTGCCAGAAGCCTGAGCCGGCATCTTCATAGGTGTAGCCGAACGTTACCTCGTCCCCTATCGGATCCTTCTTGAGGAAGGCAAAGGTGTGGCCGATTCCAATGTTGTAGTTGGCTTTCGCGGTTAGCCCGGGCCTATCGAAATCAGAGCCTGGCATGATCCACAAGTCGGTGCTAGTGCCAGAATCCTGGGACTGTTCCTGCTGAGCTTGAGCCCACGAGACCGCGGCTAGAGTAAGGCTCGCAACAAGAATATATCTGATAGCTGTCGATAGATATTTGACGGTCTGGCTCATGGGATTGGGTTTGGCTTCTCGAATTTCGTAGCTCCCGGCCGCTAAACCCGAGGGTCAGGACGTTTGCCGGGCCGAAAAAGGATCACGCATCGGACGCCCGCCTCCCGGTCAGCGTTGTCCGTTTCGCGCGTGTGGAGAGTGCGAAATAGAGCCATCCATAAGCTGCCCAAATGATTGCCACACTCAGGGCCAACAGGGGCTCCATCTTCGTCCCGTACCCCAAGAACGGGCCGATCAAATAGAAAGCCATACACGCCAGATTGGCAAACAAGCCGAACAGGGGAACAGCGAGATGGCGGATGATCCTAAATTTCGGGTGCTTGTGATACGCCACCATGCAAATCACGCAACTGAGGGCGTACAGCAGAAACGTGCCGAAGTTGGAAGCTAACGAGACCGTCAGGAACGTATTGGGCAGCGCCGCCATCTTGGCATGCGTGGTGTATCCGACACTAGACCAAAGGCCTGGCGGAAGAGCCTGAATGGCGGCATCGGATGGTGCAGAGCTGTCGCCGAAGTAAACCGCCACAGTGAGGCACCCCACCACAGCGGAAATGATCGCCAGCGCCCAGATGGCGCGATAAGGCGTCAGGTTCTTGGAGTGCAGCAGGCCAAAGTTCGCAGGCGCCTCCTGGTCCCGTCCCATTGCGTAGGTTACGCGCGCTCCGGTGTTCACGCAGGAGAGCGTGGTTCCGATGAGCGCGAAAAAAACGGTGAAGGCCTCGCACAGCATGAAGATTCGCCCTCGTCCGGAGCCGAAAATGGCGTCTCCTACCATGATCATCATGTCGCCGATCGGCGCGGCTGATCCTGACGCATTCTGCATGGTGTAACCGCTGTTGAGAAAATAGTTCGCCGCGAAGTACTCGAATAAGTAGCAGAACGCCCCTTGCACCAGCAGCGACGTGATGACTGCGATGGGCACGTCTCGCCTGGGATTTTTCGCCTCGGCTCCCATAGAGGTAACCGATTCAAATCCCACCAGGATCAAAATGGCAACGGTGGCTTGGACAAACATCCAACCAAACTTGTGCATGCCGACGACGGATGCGGCGTTGGGGTGAGAAAGAAATCCACCGCTCGAATCCGTCTGCGGATAGCTGATGCGATAAGGTACCGGTTTCCCGGTGGGGTCCAAGGCACACTGGGGGATTCCGTCTGCGGCACGAACAATGGTGTCTGTGGGTTGCCCATTCACCGTGGTCCTTGTGGTCGCGAACTCGCAACTGAAAGCGGTGCTGGTCTGGGGATCGAACTGGTAGGCCATGCTGCCCGGCGGATGGTTGATGCGGTAACCAAGAGCCATGATGGAGAATACGATCAGCGCGCTGATCTGAATGATGTTGATGGCGATGTTTACAGATGTGGAACCAGTGACGCCTCGATGAGCGATGTATGCTATGCCGAAGGCAGCTACGATGGCGATAAGCATCATGAACGCGGGCCCGGGATTGCTCGCGCTCATGAAGTTCGGCCAGAGCGTGCCCACCAAGTAGCCACAGATGACTCCGATCACACCGACCATGACGCCGGGATAAATCCAGTAGTAGAGATGCGAGCCCCATCCGACGACAAATTTGGCCAGGCGTGCGTACGGCCAGGCTGTGTCGTGATTGAGGAAAGACTGCTCGGCGAAGTAATACGAGCTCCCGGTGCCGGGATACAGCTTCGCCATCTCTGCGTAGCAGACCGCGGTAGCCAGGCAAAGCAGGAGAGCGAACACGATGCCAATCCACATCGCCGGCGTGGTGGCACCATAAGCGGCTTGCCCCGCAAAGGTGAGCCAAAGGAAGGCGCCTGGCGCAATCAGCGCCATAGCGTTCATGGTGAGCCCGGTCAGCCCTAGAGTAGGCTTCATCTCAGCCGTCGTTTTTTCGGGCATAGCTTTCTCTTCGGTTCTTTCCTGGCAACCCAGTTCGCCGAACTCCGAGTGTCGCAGCGACCTTATTTCGGCACTACGATCCGCACTGTTCCGAAGCCATTACAGAACCGGCAGCGCTCTCCCTCCATGAGTTTTCCCGTGCCCCCGCACTCCGCGCATTTGGCCACCATCTGGAACTCGGCGCCACTGGTATCAAGCACCTTGCCGGGAGTCTCCTTGACGACTTCGGCCCGGTGGTGCTTGCGCAACCAGGACGCCAGCTTCGCCTCAAGCCGTTCTCGATCCGCAACCGCCAGGCGCAGCGAGCAGGCAGACCACCAATCGGGAATGCATCTGTAGCAGACGATATGCCCATTCTCGAAGAGCGCGCCCGGGTCGGCGGAACGGAAAAATTGCTTGCACTCGGAACAGCGCTTGACGCCGAGCAGAGCCAAGGCGGCAATCACATCACTGAGGTCGTGCTCGATGCGTACCATAGTCTCAAACACGGAGTTTTCGGCGGGGTCATGTGTCCCTGCCTGTGAAAGGCCATTACCTATTTCTGTTTGCATTTGTACCCTCCTCTAACGTTTCGCCGCCCAAGCGGCGTCCTATTCCCGCCGAACTTTCGCTCACCCGCAATGGGGTCCTTTCCTTTGCGGATCCACCTTCATGCAGTCCTCTAGCCGCCAAACGACCAGCTGCGGGCGTTGCTGACGAAGCCGATAAACCGGCGCGCCAACTCCCCGATGCGATCCGCCTGCCGCATCCGGATGGACTCCCTGGGAATCAGCTCCGTCCCGATGCCGAGCGCCACGGCGCCCGCCAGAATGAAGCTGGACGCGGTCTGTTGATTTATCCCGCCAGCGGCGATCAGGGGCGCATTGGGAAACATCGCCTTCAATGCCCGGACATAGCTTTCGCCGCCCATAGCCGGCGCGCAGGGAACAACCTTGACGAAATCGGGCCCCATCTTCCACGCCCTGAGCACCTCGCTCGGAGTGAGTGTTCCCGGGATCACGACTACACTTTCCTTCGCGGCGAAGTTCACCAGCTCAGGATCAAGCCCATCGCTCGCCAGGAATTGGGCGCCGGCATCCAAACAGCGGCGCGCCGTTTCTACATCCGAGATGCCGCCCGCGCCAACGATCGCTCCGGGAACATGCTTCACAAGGTGGGAGATCACTTTGGGCGCTTCCGGAACCGTTACGGTTACTTCGGCGATCGGAATCCCGCCGCGGGAAACCGCCTCCGCCGCGAAAAGAGCGTCCTCGGTGGAGGACACCCGAATCGCTGGAATGATTCCGATTTGCTCGATCCGGCTTCGTACCTCTTCTTTGTTCACGGATCCAACTCCTTCGGCCAATCGTTTCGTCGGGCTGACCAATCACGGCAGATTCCTCACGCCCACGGCTTCTCGAAGCTGCTCGAGCGCCAACAAATACGAGGCCAGCGCCTGCCGGTAGGCGAGCTGCGTGGCGCGATAGTTGCGCTCGGCATCCAGAAAAACCAGCAGGCTGACGCCGCCGCGGTGGTAAGCGTATTCGCTGATATCGCGCGACCGCGAGGCCACGTCCAAATACTTGGAGATGTAGAGCAAGCACCACTTTGTCATTGCTTCGCAGGCCCTGGTACGCGTCGTACACGTCGGTGAGGGCCTGACCGTTCGTCGCTTTTTCCTGCTCGTCTGCCTGGGTAATGACGAAGCGCGCCCGCGCAATTTCGCCCTGGTTGCGATTAAAGATCGCCAGCGGAATGCTCCCGTAGAACGTTGCGGCATTGATTCCGTTGACGTGCGAGTAGTTGCCCGAGACGGTCACATCCTGTTTGCCAATCGCCTTTTGCAATACCAACTGGCTGTTCGCAGCGGTCACGCCTTGTTGGGCCGCGCGCAGGTCCGGGCGATTCTGCAAGGCTTTCAGCTGCAAGTCATCGAGATTGACCTTCACCGGTTGGTATTCAAACGAGCTGACAACGTCGTAATCCGCAGACACCGACTCGTATCCCAACAGCTGCCGCAGGTCCGACAGCGACTGGACTCTAGCCAATTGGGCCTGTTCTTCGTCGCTTTCGAATTGCAACAGCTGCAACTTGATCATCAGATAGTCGTTCTCACTGAGGCCGCCGGCCTTGTATTGAGCCTCGCTGATGTCAACGGTCTGCTGAAAGCTCTTCAGATCCTTCTCGGCAAGCTCGAGCGTCGATTCGGCAAGCTGGGCACTGTAAAACAGGGTAGCAACCTGAAACGTAAGACCGCGCCCGTTATCCGCCACCAGCGATTTTGTCTGGGCGGTGATGTCCTTCTGCGCCTGCAGGCGGTCATGGCGCTTTCCGCCACGTTCAATCAAATAGCTGAGGCCGATGTCGCCTTCGGTGTTGTTGTTCAGATAATCGGGTGTAGACACTCCTGAATATAGGGTCGAGTTTTGATGCGCTGGCGAGCCGAGAGGCAAATACTCCCAGTCCGCAAAGAGCGCGGGATTGGGGCGCAGGTTTTGCGTGATCTCTTCGGCCTGGCTCTGCTGAATCGTGGTCATCATGGCTAGCTGGTTGTGATTGTGCTGCAGAGCCATCTGAACGGCTTCGTCGAGTGTGATCCGGACCGGACCCTGGACCTGACCTTCCGCGAGCCGCGTGAACAGGAGGCCGACCATCACAAACGCGCCCGCACCATGCAGGCCGATTCTTCCTAGCCGAGATTGCGATTTCTTAGACCTCAACGGTCCCCTCCGGTTCCGGCAGTTCGTCGCGTTCACTGGCGAACCACACGTAGAGCGTGGGCAGCAGAACGATGCTCATCACCAGGTCGGATATCAAACCTCCGACGATGACGATGGCGAACGGCCGCTGCGAATCGGATCCGATGGCATGGGAGAAAGCCGCTGGCAGGAGGCCGAATGTTGCCACGAGCATCGTCATCATGATGGGGCGAAGCCTGAGAACTGCGCCTTCGATCGCGGCGTCCGTGATGGTGTAGCCGCGGGCGCGCAGCTGATTGATGTATTCCAGCATGATGACTCCGGTCTGCACCGAGACGCCGAAAAGCGCCAGGAAGCCGACGCCAGAGGACACGCTGAAGTGGGTACCCGTGACCAGCAGCGCCACCAGTCCGCCGACCCGGGCCATGGCCACGTTGGTAAGAATCAGAAGTGCCCACTTCACCGACTTGAACATGGTGTAGAGAATGATGAAGATGATCAGGATGGTGAGCGGCACGATCACCAGCAATCTGGCTTCGGCTCGCTTCTCGCTTTCGTATTCTCCCGCCCACTCGAGGTGATAGCCTCGCGGCAACTGCACGTTCTGGTCGATCTTGGCGATGGCTTCCTGGACGGTGGACCCCAGATCCCGGTCCCGCACTTCGAACCGAATGGCGACATAGCGCGAGTTTTTTTCGCGGTAGATGTCGTAGGCACCATCTTTGACCTGCACACTCGTCAGTTGCGCCAGAGACACGCGCTCGCCGGAAGGGGAAAGAAGGCGAATATCCTGAATCGCCTCTTTCGTATCCCGATATGGTTTCTGATAACGCACGGCTAAGTTGTAGACGGCCTCTCCTTGCAGGACTTGGCCGATCGGAAGACCGCCGACGGCGGTTTGAACGGCATCCTGCACATCCGCCACATTGATGCCAAACCGCGCAGCCGCTTGACGATCGACGGTGAGATCGAGATTGGGCTGGCCCGTATCGCGCTGCAGCCCCAGATCTTTGACTCCCTGAATCTGGGCCATCACATTCTTGATCTCTTCGCCCTTTTCCTCGAGAACGTCCAAGTCCGGCCCGTAGAGCTTGGCCGCAAGTCCGCCTTTGGTGCCGGTCAGCGTTTCATCCACGTTGTCTTCAATGGGCTGAGAGAAATTCCAGAAAGCCCCGGGATATTTCTCAAGCTCGCGATTCATGGCAGCGATCAGCTCATCTTTATCCTTATGGAAAACAGGCCGCCATCGATCCTTGGGCTTCAAGTCGACGAAATATTCGGTATTGCCGAATCCTCCCGTGTCGGTTCCGTCGTCGGGCGCTCCGGCTTGCGAGACGACCGTGGTAACTTCGGGAAACGACGCGAAGATGAGGCGAGATTGGGTAGCAAAGCGCTCCCCTTCCGTGAGGCTTGTGCTGTTCGCCATCGCACCACGGGCCCAAATCGCGCCTTCGTCGAGATGGGGCAAGAACTCCGAACCGATGATCCCGCTGAAGGCCAGGAATAGGCTCACTGCCAGCGCCGCCAAGCCGATGCCAACCGTAAGCACACGATGGCCGAGGCACCAGCGCAGCCGCTTGCGGTATTGTTTGGTTAGGTAGGCCATGGCCGGGTTTTGCCATTCTTTGACTCCGCCGCGAAACAACATGCTGGCCAAAACCGGTGCCACCAAAATCGAGAAAGTCAGCGCGCCAAGCAGAGCAAAAGCAACGGTCAAAGCCATCGGCCTGAATAACCGGCCCTCGACGCGTTGCAGGGTGAAGATCGGCATGTACGCCGTGATAATGATGGCGATGGCGTAGAATACCGGCCGCTGCACCTCATGCGACGCTTCGCGAATCGCTTGGGCCGGGCTTTTCATCAAGGTCGTGATGCGCCCCGACGAGGACGGACCGTTCTGGTTTTGCCGGTAACTCATGTGGCGAACGATGTTCTCCACCATGACCACCGCGCCGTCCACCACCATTCCGAAATCGAGTGCCCCCAACGACAGAAGGTTTGCCGGGACCTTACTCAGGTCAAGCCAGATCGAGGCGAAGAGCAACGAGAATGGAATGGTCAGCGCCACGATGAAGGCGGCACGCACGTTGCCCAAAAAGACGAAGAGGATGATGGTCACCAGGATCATCCCTTCCCCCAGGTTGTCCAAGACCGTGTGCGTCGTGTAGTGCAGCAGATCACTGCGGTCCAGCATGGGAATGAGCTTCACACCTTCAGGCAAGATGCGCTCATTGAGCTGTTTAACTTTTTCGTGAATCCCCTCGAGCGTGGGCCCTTCCTCCGCGCCTTTTAACATCAGCACGCTGCCCTGGATGACATCGGGTTCATCAACGATCACGCCGTCCGGACGATGGGTCGCTCTCGCCATGTGTCCCAATCGAATTCGGGGGCCCATCTCAACGAACGCGATGTCTTTGACGCGAATCGCCGTCCCGTTTTTTGTGGTCAACACCGTCTGCTCAATATCCTGCAGATTGCGGTAGAGTCCGAGTCCGCGGACGTTCATCTGCTGCAAGCCCGTCTCCACGAAACTCCCGCCGGCGTTGATGTTGTTATTCTCGAGCTGTTGCTCCACTTGGCCGATGCTGAGTCCGTATGCCACCAGCTTGTTGGGGTCCACTCGCACCTGGTATTCGCGGGCCGTGCCGCCGAAGTCGGATACGTCTACGACATCTTTCACTGACTTGAATTCCTTGAGCAGGGTCCAGTCTTCGATCGACCTTTGCTCCATCAGGTCATAACTCGGATTGGTGCTCCGAATCGTGTACCAATAAATCTGACCCGTAAGGCTCCAATCCGTTCCTATTTGAGGCTGAACGCCAGGAGGCATCGAAACCAGGGTGAGCCTTTCGAGAACTTTCTGGCGGTTCCAGTCGTTGATGGACGCGTCATCAAAGATGAGCGTCATGAACGAGAGGCCAAAGAGGGACTCGGATCGCAGCGCCGAAAGATGTGGAATTCCGTTGACCTGAATTTCGATGGGAATGGTGACCTGCTGCTCGACTTCCTCGGCGGAACGCCCGGGCCATTGGGAGATGATCGTCACATAGTTATCTGCAATATCCGGATAGGCCTCGATCGGCATGTCGTGGAAGGACAGGATCCCGGCGAAAGTCACCAGGATGGCGGCGGTGATCACCACGAAGCGGTTGTTTAGCGCGAAGTCTACGAGTTTGCGGATCATCGCTGTTGTTTTTTCCCTGGGCCTGTGATTTCCGCGTCACTCATTGTCGATTGCATTTTGCAGGGTGCCCGCATTGGACACGACCTGCTGGCCGGGCTGGAGCCCGCTTAGAATCTCTTGCATCTGATTCGGCAACTGCGCGCCACTGGTGACCTGGGTTCGGCGAAATTTTCCTTGCGCAGGAACGAAAACCCAGTCGCGATCGTGCAAATGCAGGACCGCGGACGCCGGCACGGACGTGTAGGTATGCCTCTCCTGGCTGAAGAAGGTGGCCGTGGCGAACATGCCCGGACGCATCATCCCGCTTGGGTTGGGTACTTCCAGGCGAACTTTGGCTGTGCGAATATTCGGATCGAGAATGTACCCAATGTTGCTGATCCTGCCTTTGAGAACCTTGTCGGGATAAGCCGTCAACTTGATGTTGGCAGTTTCACCCAGCCGCACGTTGGCCATGTCGTTTTCGTAGACGTCGCAAACGATCCATACCGTGGTCAAGTCCGAAATCGTGAATGGGTTCGGCGATGAGTAGGACTGCACGCTCGCCGCGATCGTAACTTCTTGATCGGTGATCACGCCCGTGATGGGCGCGACAATGTCCACGATACCGTTGGGTTTGTCGGGATCGTTGCCCAGGAGCCGAAGATGCTCAGTTGCGGTCTCAAGGGTAGTCTTGGCGTCATCTTCGGTGTCTTGCGCGACCTCGAGGTCTTGCGTAGCGATGGCGCCGTGAGCATACATGTCCTTGGCTCGATCCAACTGCTTTCGCGCGAGAAGCTCGTCGGAGACGGCCTTGCGATAGGCGTCGAAACCTCCCGCAACGTCATCGCTGCGCACGCGCAGCAAGACTTGGCCTTTTTCCACGGTGTCGCCGAGGCGTGCGCGGATGTCTACAACGCGACCGGAGGCCAACGTAATCACGGGTACATTCCGCGAGATGTCCGGAAGCACCACGCCGGTGGCGACCAACTCCGCTGAGGCTTGGTATTGGGCCGCGGTTACGATCGGATACTGCTCCGGATGCTCCACCGCGAAGAAGGTGACGTCCACGCCCGGAATCACTTTAGCGGGCGGTGGCGCTTCCGCCGCCGGATCCGCTTTCGCGCTACAGCCGCTCAGAGCCAGCAGTAAAAGGATGGAGACAAGGAGAAAACAGATTTCCCAACCTTTGTTCTTCATAAGGGTCTAGTCCCCTTGCGGCACATGCTTGACCTCTCACCCGCTCATCACCCGCCTGAGTGTCTTGGCTCGGCCTGACCATCGCATCACAAGCAGAATGAAGACGGAGTGAACGAACAATAAAGTGTTCATAAGAACCGTCCTGCCGCTCCCGCAGCCCAACCCCGGGGGAGGAGACGCAGAGCAGCATCGGAGACCTAAGTCTCCGAATGCCGCTCGGGGGGCAGGTCGCGCGTTGTCCTGTCTTCAACCAAGAAGACCGAGAGCGAAACATAGAGACCTAGAACTTGACCATGATGGCCATCCTGAGACTGGGTTCATCCTTCCGCATGTCGGGAAACCATACGCCGCCGTGCGAACCGCAATTGGTTTGGGCGACTGGGAGGTTAGAGCCGAGCACGTTGGTGGGGTTGTTGGGGTCTGGCGCCCACCCAATTCCGGCCGAACTTCCGTCATTGCAGACATAGTCGGCAGGCGAGCCATTGTTGCCGCCCGGAGGCGTAATTCCACCACGGCCGGTAAAGTAAGGCTGATTCGCGTGGCGATAACCGAACTCCCAGAGGAACGAGATGTACTGTCTGGGCATGTAATAGAAGCTGACGGTATTGTCCCAGGCTTTGTACTGTGACCCAGGAAAGGTTGGGAAGTATGGCGATCCGGAAACAGCATCCGCCCCGTTGATCGGAGGCAACAGGGTGAGGTACCGTCCCGGATTATCCAGCACGCCGCCACCAAGGGTTATCGCATACAGATCCTTCTTAAACCAGAAGCGGTTGTAAGCCATCCAACCCGCGAAGTCCTGCTTGTATTCATAGATCTGGCCATTGGTCCTTTTGTTCTGATAGCAGGCCACACCTGAACCGTATTCGCATCCCAGATCACCGGTGAGGGAGAACGCCATCTTGTCGAGGAACTTACTCGGGTTGTCGTAGTACTTGACCTCAACACTGTCGTCGGTGTGGATACGCGAGCGGCCGCCGTTCAGTCCCAGCGTATCTTCGCCCATGCCGTAGTTGTTGAAGACCAGCGAAATCCACTGCTTCGGACGGTATAGAATCTGCCCGCCCAAACCGGGCCGGTTGCCGAACCTGGCATAGGATTGCCATCCATTGATGATCCAAGGCTCAATTTTCAGTTTGTCGGTGGGGAACCACTGAATGCGCAGCCCATTGAAAAACCAGGGCGTATTGGACGATACGTACGAGGGCTGGTAGGCCCAGTTATCGAAGTTGTAGTAACTGAAGAGACCGATATAGGAAACGAAGATACCCGCGTCCACGTTAAGCCCGTGGTTCACATCGAAGTGGTAGCCGCCGTAGGCTTCAGCAAAATACTTGTAGGCGCCACGTAGATCCCATTGTCCACGTCCGACACTGCCGTCGTTCCGCGGTGTGGTGACGGCGAACATTCCCCCCATGGTCAGAAGCCTGCCGCGAACATTTTGCCAGTGGAAGTCGCCGCCTACGCTGATCTGCTCCACTTGAATCTCGTTTGAGCGGAAGATCTCCGTCGAGCCGCCCAGTGTGTCATCCGCGGGATGGTTGAAGCTACTTACGAAGTCGGTGTCAAAGCGGATTTCTGGAGTGAAGAATTTCGAATCCCACACCGCGTCCTTGTTGTGAGGACTGCCGTTCAGCCAGGACCAATCAGCGAAAGCAAAAGGCACCGACGGGGGTTGTTTTTCGGGTTTTGCCGCCGGGGTCGCCACGGACTCGGTCTGGGGCACGGCTGGTGCGGCTGGTCCCAGAGCCGGCGCGGGAGCATTTGCGCTCTCCACAGGCCCAGCCGCGGCCGGGGATGGCGGTTCTGGGGCGGCATTGGCCTTCAGTTGCAATTCGAGCTGCTCAATGCGCGCCTTCAAAGCTTCCAGTTCTTTTGCCACCGCGTCAGATACTGCCGAGTCTGTGACACTCGGTCGTGGGGTTAGCGTTGGGGTCGTCGTGACCGCACCGTTCGCCGCGGTGACGTCCGCTTGCACAGTTTCGCCGGCCGCCACATCCACCGAGGTCAATGGCGGGTTGGCTAACTCTTCGTTCACCGCCACCAACTGATAGTGTCCCGGCTTGAGGTTCTCCACCACAAAGGTCCCGGCTAAGCCGCTCATGACGTTGCGATCATCGTTGTCTTCCACGCCGTGCACGAAAACCTTCACCCGTGCCAACGGCTGTCCATGAGAGTTGCGAGTAACCCCATAAACGCTACCGAGCCCTGGCGTGCCCTGGGTGACTTCAGTGCCCGCCTGCGCGCTGCGCGCGAACAACACCGAGACGCAAATGATCACCAATAAGGTGCTGACATCTTTGCGAAGAATAGTCGTCATTTCGGTCGCTCTGCCCTTCATCTGATCGCCTCCTGCGAGATCGCCATCATTTGCCGCGCCATATCGCCCTAATTCGCAATTAGAGATCACACAAGGTAAGCGGAGCATTGGTTGTCGTCCAATAGATAATTCTTTTTGTTGCGATAACTTATTAGCCATAAGTTATTGCTAATGACCACCCTGCGTGTCATAACCTACCTCTTGGCCTTGGCGACTTTGGCATTTCAGGTATTCGTACTTTCGAATAGGTTGTTGATTGTTTCTTTCTGCGACTCAATCCTCATTCAACACGTCAACGCGCAAGGATCCTATAAAGACTGCATAAAATGTTTATTAAGAAATGAAATACTCCAAATTGGTAGGTTCTAAATAGGCTGGAACAACGTTCGTCGTCGGGAGCCGCGCAAGAGGGGACTTTTGCTAGCGTGCACGACAAGAGGCTTGTGCATTGGTACCGCTCGTCCACCAACCGATGCAGTATGCTGCAGTATATCTATAAGATGTTAGTCGAGGATCGCCTGCAGTCTCTTAGTAGCTTGACGACCGTTCTCATCGGAGGTCCATCCTGGCACTTCCGCGGGATGCGGAAGGCGATGGCCGGTCGCGGCTTTGAGTGCGGTTGCCAAGGCCACTTCCATTAGGGCCCTGGCTCTGGTGGCTGCGGTCCGGCTACGAAACAGCCCAAATCGAACTTCGGGAAGAACGGGCAGCCTGGCGTGCTTGACTTCTCTGATCCCCGTGTTCCGCACGGTTTCGCGCAGCAGCGCCGATACCCCCAGGCCAGACTCGACCGCTGCCAGGGTCGCGTCCAGGCCGGCGCTTTCAAACACCACTCGCCAGTCCCAGCCGGCCCGGCGTAAAGAAAGCAATATTTCATCGCGCCACGAGCCGGCGCTTTCGCACAGGACCAGGGGCAAGGTCTTGAACGGATCGATAGAGAGATCTGTGCTAGCAAACCATGCCAGCCGCGATCTCCACGCAATGACCGGCAGGCCTGCAATCCGAGTGGGATCACTGATGATGAAGTCCAGTTCACCTTGGGTAAGCAGAAAGTCGAGTTTTGCTGGCCCAGCTACCGTAAGCATCAACTCGACATCGGGATGAGATCTCTGGAAACGCTTGAGCGCCGGCGTCAGGCCGGCAAGTGCCGTCTCCTCGCTGAGCCCCAGGCGAACCGGCCCAGAGGCGGATTCTTCGCGAAGGCGTGCCAGCGCCTCTTCATTGAGATCGACGGCCCGATTGGCGTAGGCCACTAGCAGTTCGCCGTGACCGGTCAGTTTTACCCCACCGCGGCTTCGGGAAAATAGCTTCCGGCCTATGATTTTTTCCAGCCGCAGCATCTGTTGGCTCACTGCTGGTTGAGTCTTAGAGACCGCTGCCGCAGTCCGGCCCATACTTCCGTGCTGAACTACAGCGAGAAACGTGCGCAGAAGGCTGAGCTCCAAATCTTCTCGATCGGTGGTTATTGCCATATGAGATACCTACTCGGTCCGACTTGGAAAAGCTTCACCCATTGAACCGTAAAATGCCGGCCATGAAGAATTCGTGAAAAATCTTCATTAAAACTTTAACTGGATCCCATAAAACTTTTGACTATCTCCGAATACACGCAGAATCCCAGGGCCGTGTTTCACGAGCGTGCCGGCAGGCTGCCAAGCTCAACGAGGATCCCTCCCGGGATCCTCGTTAGCGGTTTACAACCCTAGTCTCGTGCGTGTCTATGAAGCCTCCATTCAAGCGTCAAAGAGTGGGCGAGTTCTACGCGGCGCCCACCAATGATGCCACCCGCCGGAGACACGCCTGGCCTTCGGCACGTCGATTCCGGTCCGAGCTACTCGCCCTTCGTGGCACGGCCAATCGTCGCTACGTCCATCGTAGTTCCGTCCACAAGTCCAGTTACCTTTACCCTGGCAGACATGAATTTCAAAAGCCGATCCTTGTCGCCTTGGAGCTTGTAAACCTTGTCCTGGGTAACCAGAACGATGTCGTCACCCTCGCTCACCGACTGAAGAGCCCAACTAAACTGCGTATAGCCCTTGTGCATCGGTTGGATACCCTGGCAACGGGCGCAGCTCATCGTTCCTGTAAGTGTGATTTCGGTGTTCGCCGAATGGGCAGGGCGCACAGCAGTCATGCCCAATGCTAAAAAACTAGCCAAAAACATAACTCGATAGATAGTCCTCATGTTCGTCTCCTTCGAAACTCGAGGCCGAGGTTCCTATGGTCGCAAGCTCTATTGGTGAACATAGATCGCAGGGTATGGAGAAAACGTGAAGATTTTCACAAATCTCCATAAAATGTTTGTTTCCGCTGCATAAAAATTTTAGCTGGGGCTTGTTACTTTGGTACTTCAGCTACATCCCACTAAGGCTCTTATCCTCGCCTCTGGGCCAGCTTCATTCGTCGGCGCCGGCCGAGAACCGGGGATCGGATGGGTCGCAGAATCGGTAACCCACCCAGGGTTCGGTGATGATGTATTTTGGGCTCGCGGGATCGTTTTCGATTTTCTTACGAAGCGTTCTGACGTAGGACCGCAGGTAGTCGAGTTCTGTTCCGTACTCCGGCCCCCAGATCGCACGCAGCAATTTGGCGTGGGTGAGAGGCGCACCCTGGTTTCGCATGAGTAGCGCCAGTAAGTCAAATTCTGTCGGCGTCAGGTGAATTAGACCCCCAGCTTTTCGCAGACTGTGGCGCTCAAGATCCATCTCCAGATCGGCTACTCGAATTACTGTTGGTTGGATTGCGCTATCCGCCTCGAGTCTGCGGATCACGGCCCGCATTCGTGCCACCAGTTCGCGAAAGCGAACCGGTTTTGTGACGTAGTCGTCGGCGCCTGCCTCCAGAGCCCGCACCATGTCATTCTCTGCATCTCGCACGGTCACCATCAAGATCCCGACCTTGGGAGCGAGCGCGCGAATCTCGCGGCAGGCCTCCACTCCACCGATCCCTGGCATGTTGATGTCGAGCAGCACCAAATCAAAAGGGTGCTGAGGCAGGATGTCGACGGCTTCTTCCCCGCTACGTGCTTCCTCGATGGCAAAGCCGCTGGCGGTCAGTGACGTGCGAAATACTTTGCGCAAAGCGGGCTCGTCATCGACCACCAGTACATGAAGTGGGCGCGGTGCCATAATCATGGTCTTGGAAAAGCCTCCATCCTGCGCACGAGGCCGAGTTGACGCAACCGAGCCCCGTCTTTTTGAAGATAGAGCCTCGGACATGAAGAATCCGTAAAGATTTCCTAAGGAGTTTGAACTGTTGAAGAGATAGGCAGGGGCGCAACCTTGGCCAACAAGTCTCGCCGGCACGACGATGGACTAAGCTGTCTTGTCGACGTCGTCAGAATCGTTCCTTGCGATCGGCATCACCAGGCGGAATGACGTCCCATCAAGGTCAGAAGCAGCGTCGTTTTCCAAGTCCAGGCTTCCGCCGTGCGCCTGCGCTATTTTTCGCGCGACATACAGACCGAGACCGGAACCGGGCGTCACTTGGCGCGCCTCCGTGCCGCGATAAAAGCGCTCGAAGACTCTATTGCGTTCGTTCGAAGCGATCACGCTTCCGCTATTCCAGACTCGAAGGGCTACGAATTCCTGCTGCGATTCGATCGCAATCTTGATGGCGGAGCCCGAATGCGAATACTTGCAGGCGTTGTCCAGCAACTGGCGCACCGCCAGCCGCAGCAACTCACCGTCGGCTAGTACCTCAGCGGACGCCACGTCCTTGGTCAACGATAGCTTCCGGTCGGTCCAGCGTTTGGCGTATTGATCAAACAAATGGGTCACTAGTTCGACCATGTCCGTTGGCTCCAGTAATGGCTTTACTTCTTCTCTGTCCAGCCGGGCGACTCGGAGCAGCCGAGATGTCAACCGGCCAAGGCGTGAGGCCTCCATTTCCGCGATCTCGGCCAGTTCCAATTGTTCGGGACGCAGGCCGCCGGTTTCACGCAAGCCGCCGGCAGCGGTGACGATAGTGGCCAGAGGAGTTTTGAATTCGTGAGCTAGGGCGTCGAGGACGGCCCCGCGGAACACCTCTGCCTGAGCTGCAGCATCTGCCTGGCTGGCATCGCGAAAAACACGCGCTCTCTCGAGCATAGCAGCTGCAAGCGCCGTAAGCGGGCCTGCGATCAGCTCGGCGTCATGCAGGCCTTCGAATCCAACCGCTCCCATTGTGTCTCCTGCTGCGCGAAGAGGGCGAGCGAAAATTCCGGAAACCGCATCATCGCTGTCCTGCTGCGAGATGTAAGCCGCCCTGGTTCGGTCGGTGAGACCGGCTTGGGAATCGCCGTCGCAGTGAAGTTTCGCATTCATCCCATCGTATAAGCACACTGCCTGCAAGCCGAACACCGTACGAAACAGCAAGACAGAGTTCTTCAACATCTCCTCTCGCGGATTCAATGCGACTAACCCTTGCGCCAATTGGTACAGCAGCTTCATCTCTTGGCGCTGAAGCTCGGACGTTTCCGCTTCCTGGCGCAGTTGAGTCGTGAGGCGAGTGATGACCAAGCCCGTGATCAAAAAAGAGATCAGGGCCCAAGTGTCCGAGGAGTCGCTGACTCTGAACGAGAAAAGCGGAGGAACAAAGAAGAAATTCAAGCAAAGATCCGCGACGATGGAAACAGCGGCAGAGGATAAGAAGTCGCCGAGGAGGGATTGTAATACTACAACAATCAAATAAAGGAAGCCGGTGGTTGTTAGATTCAGGTCTAACCCGTAACAAATAAAAGTTACCAGTCCTACCAGCAGGGTGCCGGGGATGGCACGAGTGGCGGAATGCCAGAATCTATGGCTCTTGGCGCTGTGCATGCGGAATCCTCTCTTGCCGGCTTCATGCTCTTCCTTCACCAGCGACGCGTGGGCCTGCACGTTTATGACATCAGTTGCACGGAATCGGCCTGGCTGCGATGAGCTCGTCATCTCAGGCTGCTCGCTATGGCCTAAGCTGCCTTACATGAATTTGATGGCCGTAGAAGGCTGACGCCTCCATGAATCCTACGCCAAACATGCGATGAAACAATTCCCTGAGTGTGACTTCTGGTTCCCTGTAGCAGGAATATGGCGAAGGTGTCATTCGGACAACTACCAGCCCGGAGCGGCACAAGGAGCAAAGATGCGCCCCAGTCAGGCGGCACGGTACAGCGCATCAGGTAAATCACGAGCGGTGAAGGATCGCTTTTGATTGCAATACCATTGCTAGAGCATTAGCAAAGCCGCCTCATAGGCAAAGACTGAGCGTGAGCGGTTTCTTCAGGGGAATGTTCGCATAAAATGACCGCTCGAGTCGGAGCCCAGCCAGTCCTTCGGCCTGATTGTCCTCCGTACGGCGGAAGCAAGAAATTCGCTTGCTCAGCGTGTTCGTGATATTTTTTTGAGGCAGAGAAGCTTAGAGCTTACTATCCTTAGGATACTTGCCACTCCGCCGTTCGGAGCGCTTTATCGTGGAGCGGTCGCCTCCAGCAGCAGCGGACGCTCCCTCCCACTCGAAAGGCAAAACGAAGTCGGGCGAATCGTAAGGCTCAATTCTCGCGAGGTCGCTATCGGGGTGGAGATTGATATGAGGCTAGTCATGAAGCGGTCGGCCCAATTCCTCATCATCCTTGCCGGGACGGGACTGCTTCCCTCGGCCGTCGCCAAACCTCGTTTGTCTCCGAAGATCATGGAGGCAAAGTCTGTGTTGATTGTCTGCGAGTGTCCGCGGGGCCTGGCCGTCGCTGAGCGCAGAGCGTTCCAAGAACTGCAACGCTGGGGACGCTTCCAGATCGTGCACCAACGGGATAAGGCCGATTTGGTCTTCCTGTTTTCCGGCAACAAGTATCTTGGGGACTACCTCACTCGCGATGGCCCCGATACAAGACCGGTCTCCATTGACTTCACGATCATGACTGTCGTGGACGGAAGGACAGGTGAAAATCTGTGGAACGATTCCAGACGGTGGGGCAGCTGGCGCGTGGATCATGCGACCAAGGAGTTGATAGCTGAACTCAGAGAGCAGATCGAAGAACAGACCAAGAAGTGGACCATGGATGACATACTCATGTGTAGCGTTAGCCCCGAACTCACGGCCTTTGCGCGCATGCCAGTGGAGGAGGCTCTGGCGAAGTCCGAATCTGGCGTCAGCCGGATCGCTGGCTCACCGGATCATCTTACGGTTAGCCCTCCGCTCGCTCCGGATTTTTGCAAGCGAGCCCAACTGGTAGTTGGTCCCGACAACAAGATCGTGGCTTTTGAGGTGCTGGCCTCTCAGGCGGACGTCTTGGACGTAACGGAAGTTCTTCAGCAGGCGGATCGATTTGATTTTACGGGTGGGAAAGACGCAGGTAGCGATCAGGTATACTTCAGCGCACAGAGCAAAGACAAGAAACTTCTGATCCGATTTGAAGTGCAAGGCCGCAGATCAGTCTTATCGTGGGTCCGCTATTCTTACTGACAAACGAGCCGACGCCGAAGGAGCGAATATCGGCCTTTTTGATGGCGGCAGTTCATTGGGCCTCTCGGCTTCCAGGTCAGACTAACTTGAGAGCTACGAGGCACCAATTGAGAGCGACCTTGATCTCGGCGCACCAGTCCTGACGCTACCCCTGCTCGCGCCCATCTTCATCTTTATCTTTATCTTTCGTTTCGGCCGTCGCGGCCATGTTTGGCTAACTTAAGGCATTCAAACCTCAGGCGGTAACTAACCTGTACGACCACCGCCGAGCAATTGCGCGCGACCTGCAGAAAAAACTCCGGGAATTCCGGCTTTGTAGTGGGTGAAGAACTCGAGATGCGACAATCGGGGAATGCAAGATCGAGAACTGTACCGACAAATTCTGGGAATCGAAGCACCCTGGTGGGTGGAACGAGTGGAACTGAAGGTGGCAGAGGGCGAAGTACACGTCTATCTGGAGCACCAGGAGATGGAGAGTTGGCCGTGCCCGGAATGCGGAGGAGGGTGCCAACTGCATGACCATCAAGAGGAGCGGCAATGGCGCCATCTAGACACCTGCCAATATCAAACCATTCTGCACGCTCGACCGCCGCGGAGCGAGTGTGGCGAGCATGGGGTACGAGTGGTGAAGTTACCGTGGGCAGAACCCTCGAGCCGATTCACGGCTCTACTGGAGCGGCTGGTGATTGACTGGCTGGGAGCAGCGAGCCAGAAGGCGGTTGGGGAACGACTGGGACTGAGCTGGGATGAAATCCACGGGATCATGGAGCGGGCGGTGGAGCGAGGCTTGCAGCGAAGGCAGGCGGAGCCCTTGCGGGAGCTGGGAGTAGATGAGAAAGCGTTTCGCAAAGGGCACAAGTATTTCACCCTGGTGAATGACCTGGAACGGTCGCGGGTGCTGTACGTGGCGGAGGATCGTACCCAAGCCAGCCTGGATGGATTCTGGGAGACGCTGACGGAAGCGCAACGGGACAGCATCGTAGCCATCGCAATGGATATGTGGGATCCCTATGTGGCTTCGGTGAGCGAGCACCTGAAGGAAGGGAGCAAAAAGATCGTGTACGACAAGTTCCATATCGCCAAGCATCTGGGCGAGGCGGTGGACAAGGTGAGACGCAAGGAGAACCAGACGCTGCGAGCGGCGGGCGATGACCGACTGACGGGAACCCGGTACGACTGGCTGCGGAATCCAGCGGCTATGGAAGCAGCCGATCGCAAAGCTTTTGCAGCGTTACGGCAGAGCGGGCTGAAGACCGCACGGGCCTGGGCCCTGAAAGAAACTGCGATGGCGTTGTTCAGTTATCAATACGAACGACCGGCGCGGAAACATTTTCGCTGGTGGCATGGTTGGGCTGTGCGCAGTCGTCTGCGGCCTATGCTCGAGGTGGCGAGAACCCTAAAGCGACGTTTCGAGAACATCATCACCTACCTCCGCCATCGCGTGACCAACGCGGCCAGCGAATCCATCAATGCCAAGATCCAGTGGGTCAAGTACACCGCCCGCGGTTTCCGTAACAAGAACAACTTCCGGGTCGCAATCCTGTTCCACTGTGGCGGTCTGGACCTCGCGCCCTAAGCCACTAAAATGCCGGAAGAGCCAAAACTCCGCAGCGCCTGGCAGGCCAGAGGGATCCGACGGCCCAATCGCCGCAGTCGTTGCGCGATTGGCCGCCGCACCGGACGCAGTCGTAGCGATATCCTTACCGCATGGCTTTGGAAACTTTGTCCTTCATGTCGTCCGGATCCAACCGGCAAGGGTTATCCGCCAGAGGGTGGCGAAAGTTAGTGATGAATTTCTCAGCGCTAGACGGGCCGGTTTGAAACAACGAGCTAAAGAGATTTCCCCAGGCGTCGGTGGGGTCGCCGCCAAAGTTGCGGGTGGTCCCGGGAATTAGGCCTCCACCGAACTGCCACCGGCAAGCTCCATCATCTGGAGACTGACCGACCGTGTAGAAAGGATAGAACTGCATCCCCTGAGCAGGCACGCTGCAGCCCGCACCGGTGACGATATTGCAGTTGGGATCGAACGAAGGAATGTCGGTCTCGAACGCCACACGATCATAATTCTGCAAGTGGTCGTCTGGATCAAGAAAGAGCGGGCTGGCGAAACGAATGGGTTGCGGGTGCAACCGCTGGTCTTTCCGCTTGTCGGCAAAGGTTCCTGGCCAGTTGAAACCGTAAGACTGGCCGTCATAGTCAAGATCAGCCTGGCCGCAGCCACCCACCTGAATGAACGGAGGCCCGGGAAGAAACGGCCCGCCAGGAGAAACGCAGAAAGTGTCGTCGGCGTCCGATCCAGCCGAGCCCTCCTCTTTACCCGGTACCAGGCAATTCCCGGTCAAGGGATCAGCAACATCACAAAACTCAAAGTGGCCAATCTCATCGGAAAAGGTCGTGTTGTCGGTTCCACCCGACCAGGGCGTGACGGTGTGCAAATTGGAAGTGGAATACATGGGGTGGAAGTCGTAGGGCGCAACGTTGCAGGTCGGAGAGTTGGGTTGGTAGAGCACCTGACCAAAACCGTTGGCAGCGCTCGCGACCATAAAACCCGATTGTCCATTGGTTAGATCGTTGATAATTGCCAGCAGGCCGTGGGGCGTGTCATGCAGAATGACCAAAATCTGATCGCCCGGCGCCATGGTAAGAACGTTATTTAAATCTGGATTGCTCCGGCCAAAATTGGTTCCCAGCGGGTTGGCAGGTGCAAGCGGCACGCCGTTCGTGGTTATCACGGCAAAGTTAACCGGCTCTTCGCCGACCCGGTTGAGGCAATCCTGGTTGTCGAGAACGCCAGTGGCGCCGTTCAGTCCCAGACTGTCAATATTCAGGGCTGCGAAGTAATTCACGGGATCAATGAGTTGCGGTGAGTCCACCCATCCGGGAGGATAGAATTGCAGCTCCAGGAAAGCTGTTCCGGGGTGCTTCCCGATAAACCGCGGCGAGTTCGGATCGGCGCTGTCAAAAATGTTTTCGTCCGTGTCCGGCTCGCACTTATCCGTGTATTCCGGGTAAGACTGCGTATCACAGATATTCATTCCAAACCAGAATGCGGGATGGAGTTCGAAATTGAATGTGCCGCCACCGTCCTGAACCGGCAGTTTCGGCGGATCGAGTGGCAGCGTAAGCAAATAAACCGCAGAGTTACCGGAGCCGGGAACGTGCGAGTAGAAGTTGATCGCCGGTACTCTGCACGTCCGTGAAATCAACAGCTTGCGAGATTCCCCACTGCCACCGAGAAAAGCTTGGAGTCGCGGGTGAGTCGGCTGGTAACCCGGCCCGTTTTTCCCAGGGGAAACAGATTCCACCATGGGTTAAATCCATGGGGGACTCTCGCTAACCGGGTTCACAAGTTGCGGGACACGACTTTTGCTCATTGCTACTACGGTGGCCACTCCTCGCCATCTGTGGCGTGATTCAGGAAACGGCAGATCGCCGCGAGCTCAATCTGCGGTACCAGATTCCGCGCAGGCCCGAATTGCGTTCGCGGCTTCTTCGAACGCCGGCTTGGGGAAGGTCGACGTTGTTGACCACAAGGATGGGTTGCCCGCCGGACGATCAGGCTCGAACTCCCGCCTCAGTGAAATGCGGTCTTGCGCCCACGGGCGCGATATTCCTTTTGTTTTTATTGGGATGGCGGCAGACAACGAAAGGAACTGAGAAAAAGCTTGACATATTATTACTGTTATAGTTAACTATAACAGTATATAACAACAGTCATTCAGTAGCAGCTCCTCGCCACTGAACACTTCAAGGAGAATGAAACCATGAAATGCCGTCGCCTTCTGCTGTCCGTTGCTCTGATGTTGCTCTCCACTCTGGCCTTTGCCCAATCCGACGCGCAAAAGTCCTTCGACCAGTTGAAAACCCTAGCGGGTTCGTGGGAAGGCCACGTGACCACCATCCCGCAGCAAGCCGAACTAGAAGGCAAGCTCATGCAGGTGTCGCTTCGCGCGACTTCCATGGGTCACGCTCTCCTGCATGAGATGACGGGAGCTGGAAGGCCCGACGATCCGATCACCATGCTTTATCTGGACGGGGACCGTCTGCTCCTGACACATTATTGTGATGCCGGGAATCGGCCTCGCATGGCGGGCAAGATGTCGCCGGACGGAAAAACGGTGGAATTCGCCTTTCTCGACGTCGACGGCAGTACCCAGTACGGACACATGCACCATGCGGTCTTTACCGTGATTGACGCGAATCATCACACCGAGGACTGGACTTACATGATGCCTGGAGACAAGCCTGTCCAGGCGCACTTCGACCTGCTGCGGACAAAATGACGAGAAGCGTATCTTTGGTAGGGCGATCTGGGGTAGGGCGATCTGGAAACCCATAATGGACCGTGAGTGGAACGACAATCAGCCGATCTACCGTCAGCTGCGCGACCGCGTCGTCGCCATGATACTCGACGGCGTGCTCAAGGAAGGCGATCCGTTGCCCTCCGTGCGCAACGTGGCGGCCGAATATCGAGTCAATCACCTCACGGTCCTGAAGGGCTATCAACAACTCGTCGACGAGCAACTGGTCGAGAGCAAGCGAGGTCGGGGCATGTTCATCAATGCCGGCGCGCGCAAACTGCTGCTGCAGGGCGAACGCCAGAAATTTCTCGCAGAAGAATGGCCCAGGGTCTCGGCCACCATTCAGCGGCTCGGCCTGAAAGCGGAAGAATTGCTGGAGGCTGCCTCGACCCGCCGGTCGCCTTCCGATGATGCAGAAGAGGAGCCGAAGCCATGACGGTCATCGAAGCACGCGGCCTCCGCAAGGCTTTCGGTAAAACCATCGCGCTCGACGGCATCGATCTGCGGGTTGAAGACGGCCGCATCCTCGGACTGATTGGCCCGAACGGCGCGGGCAAGACCACTGCGCTGAACGCGATTCTCGGCCTCACCTCGTACCAGGGACAACTGAAAGTGCTCGGACGCGACCCCTGGACCGAGCGCGATCAGCTCATGTGCGATGTCTGCTTCATTGCGGATGTCGCGGTGCTGCCTCGGTGGATCAGGGTTTCGCAAGCGCTCGACTACGTCGCCGGCATCCATCCGCGATTCAACCGCGCGAAGGCCGAGGGCTTTCTCGGCAAGACCACCATCCGGCAGCGCAGCAAGGTGAGGGAATTGTCGAAGGGTATGGTAACCCAGCTGCACCTCGCGCTGGTCATGGCCATCGACGCGAGACTGCTGATTTTGGACGAGCCGACGCTTGGCCTGGACCTCCTCTATCGCAAGCAGTTCTACGATTCGCTGCTGAACGATTACTACGACCGCAGCCGCACCATCATCGTCACGACGCATCAGGTGGAAGAGATCCAAAACGTCCTCACCGATGTCATGTTCATCAACGGCGGTCGAATCGTACTCAATTGCAGCATGGAAGAATTCGAGTCGCGATATCTGGAATTGATGGTGTATGCCGAGCATCTCGCCCAGGCACGAGCGCTCAAGCCGATTCACGAACGCCAGATGCTCGGCCGCAGCATCTTGCTGTTCGATCATGTCGATCGTCACCAACTCGATGGCTTTGGCGACCTGCGTACGCCGAGCATTGCCGACTTGTTTGTTGCCCTGTTGGGAAATCAGCTGGGCAACAAGGCGGGCGAGACCCAAGGAGCGGCCCTATGAATTCTCCATCGAACGCACTGCGGGAGTCCTTCGACCCGCAGGTCGTCGCGCCCGCAGCCATGTCGGCGACCCGACCGATGTACTGGTCCGTGCGGCGCGAATTGTGGGAGAACCGTTCGATCTATGTCGCGCCGCTGGCCGCCGCCGCCGTCTTTATGCTCGGCTTCTTGATCAGCCTGATTTGGCTGCCGGGCCACATGCGCGCCACATCGGCGCTCGAGCCGGCGCGCCAGCGCATCGCGCTCGCCGAGACCTACAGCCACGCGGCGATGCTGCTGACCCTGACCGCGTTCCTCGTCGGGATTTTCTACTCGCTCGACGCTCTGCACGGGGAGCGTCGCGATCGCAGCATCCTGTTCTGGAAGTCGCTGCCGGTTTCGGATCTTACGACCGTGCTATCGAAGGCGAGCATTCCTCTTGTGGTACTGCCGCTGCTCGTCTTCACGATCATCGTTACCATGCAGTGGATCATGCGACTGCTGGCCACCGCGGTCCTGCTGATGAGCGGTGGGGGTGCCGGGACGCTCTGGACCCAGTTGCCATTGTTCCAAATGGAACTAGTGAGTCTCTACGGACTGGCTGTGCTGGCGCTCTGGCATGCGCCAATCTACATGTGGCTGCTCTTGGTCTCAGGCTGGGCGCGCCGCGCGACGTTTTTATGGGCCGTGTTGCCGCCGCTCGCGATCGGCGTCTTCGAGAAGATCGCGTTCCACACTTCCTATTTCGGCTTGCTGCTCGAAGACCGAGTGTTTGGATTCGCTGCGGGCGCTTTCGACCTCAAGGACAAGAGTGGCGCCCCGATCGATCCGCATTTTATTCCGCTGGCACAACTCGCTCCGGGGAGGTTCCTGAGCAGCCCGGGTGTGTGGGTCGGGCTGATGGTCGCCGCGGCCTTGCTGGCCGCGGCGGTCCGCCTGCGCCGCTATCGGGAACCGATCTGATTCCCATTGATTCAAGAACCACATAAAGAGGAACGAGTATGAACCCGCCTGTGATGATGGAACGGATTCGAGAAGTGCCCCTGCGTCCCGGCGCCAGGATTACAGGCGTCGTTTACCTGCTTTACTTTCTGACGGCGGTATTCGCCCAGTTCCTGGTACGAGGGCTCGTAGTGTCGGGCGACGCCGCGGCTACGGCGAACAACATCCTGGCGCACCAGCCTTTATATCGGTTGGGTTTGGCAACCGCCCTGGTCGCGACCGCGTGCTATGTCGCGGTGACGGCTCTCTTCTATGAATTGTTTAAGCCCGTGAATCGAAGTCTCTCTTTCCTCGCGGCGTTTTTCAGCCTCCTCGGATGCGCCATCCAGGCTTTCGGTGGCCTCTTGCAACTCGCCCCCTTAGTCGTTTTGGGAGGAGGCCAGTACTTGAGCGTATTCCAGGCGGAACAGTTGCGGGCCCTAGCGCTGATGTTTCTCGACCTGAATGCTCAAGCCGTCAGCACCTCCCTGGTATTTTTCGGATTCTATTGCCTCCTGATCGGGTACCTCATTCTTAGGTCCTCCTTCCTGCCTCGAATTCTGGGCGTGCCGATGGCAATCGCGGGTTTCGGTTGGCTGACCTTTCTGTCGCCGCCGCTTGCCGGGTATCTGTCGCCCTATATTCTGGTCCTCGGCTTCCTCGCGGAGCTATCGCTTTGTCTGTGGCTCCTCGTGATCGGCGTGAACGTTTCACGATGGAAGCAGCAGGCCGGCGCAGCATGAGAGCAGCCATCGATGACCTTCGCCGTGCGGCCACGCCTTCATCCGGAAAGCGATTTGGCTCGCGCGCAATTGGTTCGATCGCGCAGTAGGAGGAACGAGTATGAGCGCTCGAGTAATGATGAAACGGATTCGAGAAGCGTCGCCGCGTCTGAAGGCCAGGCTTGCCGGTGTCCTTCTCTTGCTCAGCGTACTAATGGCTGCGTTTAACGAGTTCTTCGTTCGCGGCAGGCTGGGCTCGGCAGTCGACCTGGCAGCCGACCTCATCGAGGTCTCGGGCATGGTCGTTGTGACCCTGCTCCTCTATTACCTCCTTAAACCGGTGGAGAGGAGCCTCTCTCTGCTCGCGGCGTCCAGCAACCTCGTGGGAGGCGCCTTCGAGGCTCTTCGATGGACTCCTCGGGGCGTCGACATCGGCATAGTATTTCACGGGTTTTATTGCCTTCTGATCGGCTACCTCATGTGGAGGTCGGCCTTTCTGCCTCGAATTCTGGGCGCGCTCGTGGCGTTTGCCGGTTTAGCTTGGCTGACCTTTCTATCACCGCCGCTCGCAAACTATCTGTCCCCCTACAATCTGGCCTCCGGTCTGGTCGGGGAGGCCTCGCTGATGTTATGGCTGCTCGTGATGGGGGTGAACCTTCAGCGATGGAAGGAGAAGGCGAGCGCAACGGAGGATTGGCGAGGGCAGCGCAGCGCCGAACCTTGATCAATGGCTTGCGTGAGCAGGACGACCGAAATTCATTGCTGCCCGGGTGAAACCAGGGTTCACGAGCGCCTTGAATTTGTGCAGGCGTGGGAGGTTCGCTGAGTTTTCTGCGGAAGCGCGACTGAGCGGACTACTTCTGCGCTTCGATCGGCCCGGGCAAGGCATAGAAGTCAATCTGGGTTTCTCTCAGGACCGCGAGTTGATCGCCGTTCGGGGAAAGGGCGAAAGTTTGCCATGACGGCACGGGCGAAGGAATATCGACGGCAAACAATCGGCGGCCATTTCCGGCGCGGTAAACGCCAACATACTCACTCAGCAGGTCGGTGGCATGGAAGACTGCATCGTCGACCGTCGGGTTGGTTGCTGTGGCCACCCGAATTGCAAACAGGCCGCTGGCCGGGCTGCCCGCCGCCGTGTGCTCTAACTCTGTCGAAGGAGACCAGCCTTTCAACACGGGTTTCCCATCCGGCTGCAGCGTGCGATACCACTTCCCAGAGCCCTGCCGATCACAGCCGACGACAAACAGCAGATCGGGCGGCAAGCTCGTCATCTCGGGCCGACAAGT
Source organism: uncultured Acidobacteriaceae bacterium (assembly GCA_963770245.1). GTDB lineage: Bacteria > Acidobacteriota > Terriglobia > Terriglobales > Acidobacteriaceae > PALSA-270. Next base: position 587,781 of record CAVYOX010000008.1, read on the forward strand.
GGAAGTGACCTGGGCGACAACACGCCTCTCCCCGCTCCAGGAGTACTCGACAATGCGCCAGCGATCTTTGCCGATGGTGGGAAACCCGGACTTCGCCCGTATCCAAAAGGATGGGAGGAGCTTCATTCGAAGACCGGGTCACGGTGGCCAGTGTGCGGAAGTCAGAATCGAGCACCTTCACTTTCACATCCTCTTCCGGTTCGCGGTTTTCGGCTTCCTCCAGCTGGTGGTGGATCGCCGGGGTATGGCGCTCCTCGATAACCCCGACCACAATGTAGCTGCCGGAGGGCGAGACCTCGACATAAGCCAGCGGCCCCTCCAGTAAAATCTCATGCTCCAATCTTAGCCTCGGGCCATACATGCGCAATTCCCTGCCCGAATGGATGAGCACGCCGTCGTGTCCGATTGGCCACAAATAGCGCCTCATATCAGCAATGCGCCAATCAACCACCGTCTCGACCTTCATCGTCGCCAGGTTGATCACGGCGCCGCGAACGATGCGTAGGGTGCTGAAGGAACCTTCCAGGCCAACCCGCGGCACCAACTGATGGCGGTTGAAGGTGAAAAAGAGTTCGTCGGATCCTAAATACGCAAGGGCGGCGTCGTAATCAAAACCCATCATCTCCCGGACAGGGCGGGACGGGTATCCTAGTTCCTTGACCGATAAAGTTGCGCTGGCTTTGGTCGTGCCCGACTTCGCTTCGGCGCTCGCGAGCGCCATGCTGCACTGCGGAGGAGTGCAAATCTCCGTTTCATCTGAAAGCTGGTTCTGATCCGATGGTGTCGCGGCAGGCGGGGAGGGCATAGAAGAAGGAATAGAAACTGAGTCAGAAGTCGCGGCGCTCGCTACTGTAGCTGCCAAGGTTTGCCCTTTCAGGCTGGGCACGAGCACCAGCTGTGTGCCCGCTTCGAGCCGCACGTTGCGCTTGGCATCCGTCAGCACCGAGCTCCCCTCCGGACCGCTTCCGACGCTCAGTTTCAGGCTGCCCATGCCAATGACTTGGCCCGGTAACACCGCCTTGGGCGCTTTGAACCGAGGCGGTTCAACGTAGGCGGTTGCGGCAGCTGCGAAGACACTCCTCATGCCGCTCCCGCTGCCCCCGGAGCCGCCGGACCCGGCGTTTGCTCCGCCGCCGAGGCCCAACCCCACAGCTTCGCTCAGCGGCTGGCTCTGCTGCCCCTCGTACAGGTCGGCATCACGAGGATCTGACGCTAGCAGCGCGCTGACCGTCAAAGGAAACGCCTTCATCGCCCGTCCGCCGCATTCGGCGGTTTCAAACAGCACAGCAATCTCTGAATTCTTCGCGGTTTTTGAGCGCTCACTCGCAGCGACGATCCGGCCCCGGAGAACCGATCCCTTGCGCAGGGCGCAATCCGCGCTCTTCCACTCAACCGCGACCTTGGCCAAAACAGAATCGCCCGGTTTAATCCGGCCGGCTTCGAGCGGTCTGACCAATTCAGCCTGAACCGGAGCGCGGTTCGGCGGGGTGGGCGGTGCGGCATAAGCCGCGGGACACAACAAGGCTGCCGCCGATGCCAGCATGAGAAATCGTTTACCTGGAGCCCCCAGACCAGAGTTCATGATGCTCCTTGAGCTCGACCGAAGTCGTGCCCCGGGCTCATTGTACGTCCTGCACCTCGCCCGAGGTAGAGGGGACTGGGCTAATCATTTGAGCCCGCGAGGACGCTTTCCACTAGGTCTCCCAGTTGCTCGGCGGTGAAATCGTTTCCTTCGAGATTCGCGGCTAGTTTTCCATGGCGATCGATGATCACGGTGTGAAAGGAGTGAACAAACAACGCCTCATCCGGATAGAAACTCATATCAAAGTTCCTGGCTAGCTGCTGGATATCGGGCAAAGGTCCGGTGAGAAAGTGCCAGGCGCTCGGGTCGGCTTTCCAGATGCGGGCGTAGTCTGCCAAAGCGTCGGGCTGATCATGGGTGGGATCAATGACCACGGTCAGCAGCACCAGGTCCCCGCCCATGCGCTTCTTGAATCGCGCCTGCAGTTGCCCGAAATTATTGGACATGCGGAAGCAATAGTTAGGAAAAGGACAGCGCGTATAAACAAAAGTTACCGCCACCACCTTGCCGGCGAGGTCGGAAAGAGTGACCCGCTTGCGCTTCTGATCGGTGAGCGAGAACTCGGGTACCCGCTGGCCGACGGCCAGAGGGCGGGCCGCGGGCGAGGGTGAAGCCATGAGGTTCTCGAGGAGCTTCAGGCGGCGGGCGGCGGTCGGATCGAGCTCCAGGCTGTCGAAGGGACGAGCATGAACGTCGTCGGCGTAGAACGAATCCTTCTCCTCGACCAAGGTGAATGCGACTCTCGCGCCCGGGTGTAGACCATCGAGCGCTTTGGGGTTCCGCACCGCAAAAGACATCACCATGGCGTCCATGTGGCCGGGAATGCTCTCGCACGAGACCGTCATGGTGTGATGGGAACGGTCCAGTTTCAGCAAAATGCCGGTCACGTCATACTTCTCTGCTGCCCGGCCATAAGCGATCATGAGCGACAATACGGCGATCAGGAAGAGGCCACGCCTCATCCAGCACGCATCTGTCTGGAAGATGGTCGTCATGCTATTTGGCCGGACTGGCATTCTCCGCGGCGGGCTTTGGCAACAGTGTCCGGTCGCGATTCGCGCCCCCTAAGCGGAAAGGGTGCCGCTCCAATTTGCTGTAATCCTTGGCGAACTCCTTGATCTCGATAAATTGATTCTTGCCCGGGTTGGCGAAGTGCTGGCGGGTGTTGCTCGCGGGCCACCAGATTTCCAAGTCTAGAATCCGCGCCGATTTTCCTAACCCGATGTGCTCGGCCAGAGGCGAAGCCCCAAAGGAACCTCCACTGCCAATGGTGCGATAAATCGATCGTTGCCCGGCCCCTTCGTTTTCGACGACTACTTGAATGCGCGCCCCAATCGCTGCCCGGTTGCTCTTGACTCCGACCAGATGCACGCTGATCCAATCATTGCCGTTGCCGGGATTTTCGAAGAGGCGGAAGGCGTGCGCATCTCCGGGAACTGCGCCACCAACTTCTTCTAGCAGATCCTCGTCTCCGTCGTTGTCGATGTCGGCAAAGGCCACGCCGTGTCCTTTGTGCAGTTCGCCAGTGCCGGAAGAAGCCGTGACATCGACGAAGTACTTACCGTCGTGATTGCGCAACAACACGTTTGGAAGCAAGGAGCCGTAGGTTGGGTTCCCGGTGCCGAGGTAGATGTCCAGATATCCGTCGTTATCAATATCGCCGAAGTTGGCGCCCATGGGCATAAAGACTTTATCCAGGCCAACTTCCCGGGTGACGTCCTTGAAAGTGCCGTCCCCCATGTTCTTGTAAAGCTTGAGGGTTTCCGCGTTCGGCGGAAGGCCGAGGTAACTGCGTATGGACTCATCTACGGAAACGTAATAACTGGTGACAAATAAGTCCGGCCAGCCGTCATTGTCGTAATCGAAGAACCAGGCTGCGAAGCTTTGCCAGGGTTTTTGGACGCCCGCCTCGAGCGCCACCTCGGTGAAAGTTCGATTGTGATTGTTGTGGTAAAGGAAGTGGTCGCCGTTGAGATTCGAAACATAGAAGTCCACGTATCCGTCGTTGTCGTAGTCGGCGGCCACTACGGATTTCGTGAAGGCAATCCGGTCCACTCCCGCGGCATGCGAGATATCTTCAAAAGTGCCGTTCCCATTGTTGCGGAAAAGCTGGAGGGGGCCGTTTTCATTGCCTACAATCAGGTCCAGAAAACCGTCATTGTCAATGTCGGCCCAGACCGCAGTTTGCGTGCTGGTGGCAGGCTCCGCCAGTCCGGCGGCCGCGGTGACGTCCGTGAAAGTGCCATCGCAATTATTGCGCAGCAAAGATTTGCGCTGCGGAAATTCCCAGGCTCCCCGCAATACCAGAATGTCCATGCAGCCATCATTGTTATAGTCGGCCTGAAGCATATTCAGGCCGCCCAGCTGGTTTGCCAGCCCCGCCTGCAAAGTGTGGTCGGTAAATGTGCCGTCGCCGTTATTGTGGAAAAAATGCATGGGCGCGCATTGATCGTAGTCGGAGAGGACGATATCGAGAAGGCCGTTGTTTTCAAAGTCGTCCACAATGAGGCCTCCGGACTCGTCATAGGTATTGATGCCCGCGGCCGGCGCCACATCTACGAAACGCCCTACATTTTCCCGGGATGCAAACACCGAAGGCGGAATTAAGTAGTTTTGTGGAACCTGGTCGGGATAGCCGCCGAGCGTCATGTAAGCCAGGTTGAGGAGCCATCTTGCGTCGAGCGCCTCGGGCTTGCGCACGAGATATTTCAGGAAATACTCAATCGCTTTTTCAGAGTCGCCAGCCTTCTGATAGCGGATGCTCGAACGCGGTGGGAAAATGCAACGATCCCCAGGGTGCCGGTAGGCATCGTTTTCCATTTCGGATTTGTGCAGGTAGGCGACGCCCAGCACTTCTTCCAGTTCCGGCATGGCCCCAGGCAGCTGCGCCGTGGCAATCTGATAGGCGGCTTGCCACTCGTCAACCGCCTTATCCATAACTCCTTTGTAGGCATAAAGATTCGCCAGAGCATAGTGCGTCTCGATTTGATCAAGCGGAGTCCCTTGCGGCGAGCCCTCAGAGCTCACCGACAGCTGGTTCTTCTCCAGTTCGTCGATGATGGTGGAAAGAGACTTCCTGCGAATCTCACACAGCTGCTCGAGGTCTTGACTCCAGCCCTCAGGTTTCGAAAAGCTGCGGAAGGCCAGGTCGGCCTCCCCCTTACCGCCCACGCTCGGTCCATAGCGAATACTGCCGGTGGCGGCTAGCGGAAGAATCCGTTGTGAGTTCGAGCTTTCCGGCTGGACGGAATCCCCCGCGCCGAGAACCCTCAAAATGGCATAGCCCGACGGGAGTTTGATGATTCCGGAAGTTCCTCCCGGCTTCAGTCCCTGCAGCGCGGCGCGCAATTCAGCGCGCAGGGTTGCCGGATCGATCTTTCCCATGTAACCGCCCTCACTGGCCGTGGCGTCGGTCGATTTCGCCTGCGCCAGGATGGCGAAGTCTTCGCCTTTGGTAAGGCGATCGAGGATTTGCTGCGCTTCCGACTCCGTGCCGACGACGATAATGCGTAGGCCGATCGAGGAGGGGGAGTCGGTTTGGGCTCGAACAAAAGCGGGGGCGAAAAGTGCCGAGAGGAGCACGGCGAGCGTCGCAACTTCGGCGGCCAGGGGCTCGAAGCGAGAAGGCATACACGTGTTCAATCGAAGTCCCACGGTATCCCTGCCAGGCTCCGACAAACATCGCCGCCCATAAAGAACCGCCGCCCCGCGCGCCCGCAGCTCCGGCTGGGGAAACTATAGCATGCCCGAGTAAATGACTCTTTCGTTGGTTCGCTGGCATAAGCCGGCCCAAACTGGGGTTCGCAGTGGCCGAAGGGAAAGCCTACCGCCGTGTTAGCACGGCAAGACGTTCGCCTCCGGGAACTCTGTGCACGCCGGCTTGGCGGGTATTCCGGGCCAACTGAAATGGTGCCCGAAGGTGATATCGTAGCCACGCGGCTCGACATGGCCGTAACTCCAGGAAATTCATGCTGAGAAAAACCGCTGCGATCCTGATGCTTTGGTGGGTGGGCTCGGCGGCCTGGGCTTCACAGCCCGGCCCGTGGCCGGTGATCGAGGCCAACCGTTGGTACTCCCATCAGCCCTGGTTGGTAGGAAGTAATTTCATTCCCCACACGGCGATCAACCAGTTGGAAATGTGGCAAGGGGATACCTTTGATCTTCCTTCGATCGATCGTGAATTAGGTTGGGCCGAAGGGTTGGGCATGAACACCATGCGGGTGTTCCTGCACAATCTGGTGTGGCAGGAAGATCCTCAGGGTCTCGTCCATCGTATGGACCAATTTCTTCAAGTCGCGGATCGGCACCACATTCGAATCACGTTCGTGCTTTTCGATTCGGTGTGGGATCCGTCGCCCGCGACGGGAAAGCAGCGGGAACCGAGACCCCACGTGCATAACTCCGGGTGGGTGCAGGCGCCCGGGAAAGAAATGTTAAAAGATCAGTCGCGCTGGGACCAGGAATTAAAGCCCTACGTCGTGGGGGTAATCGGCCACTTCCGCAACGACCACCGGGTGCTGATGTGGGACTTGATGAATGAACCCGACAATGAGAACCCGCCCTACAAAGCCGAGGAGCTTCCGAATAAGGCGGAGCTCGCCCTCGCCTTACTGCAAGCGGAATGGACCTGGGCCCGCGGCCGAAAACCGTCGCAGCCGCTCACCAGTGGAGTCTGGCACGGCGACTGGTCGAGCGACGCGCATCTGACCGCGGTCGAGCGCTTCCAACTCGAAAATTCCGACGTCATCACATTTCACAGCTACGAGCCGCCGCAAGCGATGAAACGCCGCATCGAATCATTGCGCCGCTATGGCCGGCCCATCCTTTGCACCGAATATATGGCGCGGCCGCTCGGCAGCACCTTCGAATCGATACTGCCCATGCTCAAAGCCGAGCATGTAGCTGCCTACAACTGGGGATTCGTGAACGGCAAAACGCAGACCATCTATCCCTGGGATTCTTGGGAGAAACCGTATACCGCGGAACCCTCCGTGTGGTTCCACGACATCTTCCGCAAAGACGGCAGCCCGTACGACCCCAAGGAAGTATGGCTCATCAAGCAGCTCACGCGAGGCGAGAACCCGCGTTCGCATCGGTAAGCCTCCCATCGATTCTCCCAGTACTTCTGCAGTATTCTCCGCTTAAGGCTCGCAAATCGTTTGGGCATTACTATCCCGAACAGCTGGTCGAATGTCCTGCTTGTAAGACCAAACTTGCCAGACCAAACTTGCCAGACCAACTTGCCAGAGCAAGACCGGCCCCACGCACGGAAGTTGGCCGCCATTCTCCAAGCTATACTAGCCTTTCTATGAAGGTCCGCAGGGCGCTTTGCCGAGCGGTTGGGTCTCACTTGGTGTTCGCAGTTCTCTTGGCTGGAATGGCGGGCGTGACCGTTTTGGGCGCGCCTGCGCAGTCGCAGAACGCCCCCTCTGCTCCGGACCCGGCACCTCCGCCTCAGAGCGAAGGCGCTGTATCAACCGGTGGCGCTTACGCACCCGTACTTGATGAAGAGAAGCGCCCGATCACTGCCGGCGGATTTGTGGACAGCGGTCCTGTCGTCTTCGAAGATGTGGCTGAAAAAGCTGGACTCACGCGCTGGCGGCACGTGATGGGCACGGAGCAGAAGAAATTCATTTTGGAGACGGTTGGCTCGGGCGTCGCCCTGCTCGACTACGACAACGACGGCTGGCTGGACATTTACTTGGTCAATGGCTCAACTTACGACGCGATGTCGGGCAAGACCGAGCCGCCGCATGCAGCGCTGTTCCATAACAACCACGACGGCACCTTCACCGACGTCTCCAAGCAGGCAGGCGTCACCAACGACCGCTGGGGTTTTGGCGTCGCCGTCGGCGACTACGATAACGACGGTTGGCCGGACATCTACGTCAGCAACTTTGGGAAGAATCGGCTCTACCACAATAATCACGATGGCACTTTCACCGACGTAGCCGAAAAGGCGGGAGTGACCTTGGGGAACTGGTCCACGGGCCCAACCTTCGGCGACTATGACGGCGATGGTCGCTTGGATCTTTTTGTGCCGGGCTACGTCCACTGGGACCTGGCGCATCCGCCCCTGCCAGGGAGTGCCCAGGTGGCCTTCTCGACCTGCCGATTTCGCGCCATCAACGTCATGTGTGGCCCGCGGGGCCTCCAAGGCGAGCCCGATCACCTCTTCCACAACAATGGAGATGGCACCTTCACCGATGTCAGCGAGAAAGCAGGCGTCGGCGATCCCAACCGATATTACGGCCTTACCGCCGTGTTCGCCGACTTGAACAATGACGGGAAAGTCGATCTGGTGGTGGCCGACGACTCGACTCCCAACTATCTCTACCTGAACAAGGGGAATGGCACCTTCGAGGATGACAGTTACGCATCCGGCTATGCGCTGAACGAGAACGGCCGCGAGACTGCTTCCATGGGGATCGCCGTTGGCGACTATCGCAACAACGGCCTGCTCGATCTGTACAACACCGTGTTCTCCGACGACTACAACCCGCTCTACCGCAACGACGGCGATGCCAATTTCACCGACGTCAGCTACCGACTCGGCATTGCCGAGGTGACGATTCCCTTTCTCGGCTGGGGAACCGGCTTTGTGGACTACGACAACGATGGCTGGAAAGACATTTTCGTGGCCAACGGACATGTTTATCCGGAGGTCGACAACAGCGGCTGGGGCACGACGTTTCGCGAGCGGCCCCTGCTCTTCCACAATCTCAAGGGGGACAAATTTGAGGTTATTCCTCCGGTAAAAGGCAGCGGACTGGCCCTTTTGCTGAAAGCCAGGGGCGCGGCCTTCGGCGATCTTTTCAACGACGGCAAAATGGATGTTGTGATCAATCAGCTGGATGATGTGCCGATACTGCTGCGCAATGTCAATCCCGACAAAAACCACTGGGTGGGCCTCAAGCTAATCGGCGGTCCGAAGAGTCCGCGGGATGCTGTGGGAGCTGCCGTCTATCTCACGGCTGGGGGCATGCGCCAGCGGGCGGACGTACTGAGTGGCGGAAGTTTCGCCTCCTCGAACGATCAACGGGTTCACTTTGGTTTGGGCGGAGGCACGACTGTCGAAGCCGTCGAAATCCATTGGCCCAGTGGGGCCATCGAGCGTGTCACCGTGCCGGCGGTTGATCGCTTCTACGCGATCGAAGAAGGCCGGGGAATTGTGCCCAGTGTCTATGACCGGCTCGCCGCGGACGCGGGGAAACGGCAATCGTCGGGCGCCAAGTAGCGAAAAGCAGGCCCCGGGGGGACTCGAAGAGCCTTATCAGCGCAGGAGCAGCGCATGCGAGCAAACGATTTCTCAAACTCCCACCCTCCGCAAAATTTTGCCTTGACAACACTAGTACATAAGTACTAGATTTTTTTCACTTTGAATACGACCCAAACTGCGGGGTCGAGCTATCTGCTAGGAACAGCTGTGTTTATTAGCTCGCTCCTTGCTTTCGCTATTCCGGCTTTGCTTCCCGCCCAGGACGGAGGGTCTGAGAAAGCGTTTCACCAAGGCACCGCAGCCATGCGGAACGGGCAGTGGGAGGCGGCTGCGGCCGATTTTGCCTTAGTGATTGCCGAAGCGCCTGGGTTCGCCGAAGCCTACTTCAACCTCGGGCTGGTTCGTTTGCAGCAGGGGCGCTTCGATGAGGCGGTTGCCTCCCTCGGCAAGAGCGTTGCGCTGAAACCCCATCTGCGGGGTGCAAATCTGTTCTTGGGTCAGGCGACGTCTTCACCGAGAGGTGGGCGGCCCGCGGCCTGGCCGTTGGCGACATTGACAATGACGGCCGACTCGACCTAGTCATAACCTCCAACGACGGTCCGGCCTGGATACTGAGAAATGAAACTCCGACGTCCCACCACTGGATTACGCTCAAGCTGGTCGGAACCAAGAGCAATCGTGACGGAATCGGAGCGCAGGTTGAAATCACGACCGAGGCGGGCAAGCAGTACGCAACTGTCACGACTGCAAGCAGTTACGAATCATCGAGTGATCCGCGCGTGCATTTCGGGTTGGGCATGGCGAAGAGTGTGAAGCTCACTCGCATACGCTGGCCGAGCGGCATCACCCAGACGCTCAAAGACGTTGAGGCGGATCAGTTTCTTACCGTGACCGAGCCGGCGCCATCGACCAAGTGAGGGATTCGGCATAATGCTCAAGCGATGCAGGTCGCTGCTTACTGTTATCGCGGTGTCGGTCGCGCTCGCGGGCGGGTCTTTCTGCCAGACGAGCGATTTCGATCGGGCCATGGTCTTATTCCGCCAGCAGAACTGGCCGGAGGCCGCGACCGCCTTTGCGGCACTCGAAAAGCAGCAGCCCGGCCAAACGGATGCCCTGCTGTATCAAGCGAAGTGCTTGGTCAACCTCGGGCGATTCAACGATGCCGGCACCACTCTCGAGTCCTATCTCTTGACCCATCCCCGATCCGATGACGCGGTCTATCTTCTAGGTTATGTTCGCTTTCGCGAAAACAGGCCGAAGGAGTCCTTGCAACGGTTTACCGATGGGGCGAAGCTCAGAACTCCAACCGCGGACGACCTGAAGATCGTCTCGCTCGACTATGTCTTGCTGAATGACTATGCCGACGCAGGACATTATCTTGAAATGGCTCTCGAGGTGGATCCCAATAACATCGAAGCACGCTACCATCTCGGGCGTGTCCGCTATCAGCAAAATCGGTTTGACGAAGCCATTGCGGCATTCCAGGAAGTCCTGAAGCGTGATGCCCTCAACCTGAAGGCCGAAAACAATCTGGGCTTGAGCCTGGAAGCCGTGAACCGAACCGAGCCGGCGGTCGCCGCCTATCACAAAGCAATAGAACTCGATCAGGGATCGCTCGTTCATTCTGAGCAACCGTACCTGAATCTAGGCATACTGCTGGCTAAGTTGAATCAGCCTGCGGCGGCGCTTATCCCGCTTCAACAGGCGGCACAAATCGCTCCCAAGTCTTCGCAGGTACGATATGAATTGGCGAAAACCTTATTCAGCTTGCACCGCGACCGGGAATCGGAGCAGGAAGTGGAGACAGCGGTTCGGTTGAATCCGAAGGACCCGCCCTCTCACTATTTACTCGGCCGAATCTATCGCAGCCTGGGCAAGGCCGATCTAGCCACTCAGGAGTTCAAACTCACCGAGGACCTGATGCGTTCACCGGGCGCAAACTCCGGGGGCGCGGAGGCGCCTGGGGACCCAGGTCGAAAATAAACTCCACGGGGGTAAGGTGAGTGGAATCATCGGCTTTCGCCCTGGGCAGAACTCGGGCAGTGTCTGCACGGCGTTTGGTCCTATCGGTCCGGTTGAGATGGTGATTCCGGGAATGAAGATGAGCCGGGTCTTCCTCTGTATGCTGCTAGGCGGCTTTTCCGCTGCTGGGGCGTGCGCGCAGGCTGCGTCTCCCCAACCGTCGAACCTTTCTCTTCTGAGAGACGCCGCCCAGGCGATCGCCGCGGGAAACCTAGACGTTGCCGAAAGCGAACTTCAGGCCGTCCTCCGCACCAGTCCCGGGGAGTACCGCGCATTGAATCTGCTCGGCATCGTCCGCGCCCAACAACACCATCCCGAGGCAGCGGAACAATTGTTCAAGCAGGCGATCGAGCAGAAGCCCGATTTCGCAAGCGCGCACGTCGATCTGGGCGTTCTCTATGCGCAATCCAATCGTCAGGGCGACGCCGTCCCAGAGTTTCAGGAAGCCCTCCGGCTTGATCCAACAAGGATCGACGCGCATAGTGCATTGCTCGCTGCCTGGCGCGAGGAAGCTAGAACGGCGGTTCGAGCGCATGACTTCGAAAAAGCCCTGGCGTTTCTGATCCAGGCTCGCAAAGTCGGACCGAAAGATCCGAATGTCCTATTCGATTTTGGCATGGTAGCACTGCAGATGTCCCTGTTCCTGGACGCAGCGCAAGCTTTTCGGGAAACGCTGGCCGAGCGGAATAACGACCCGAACGCCATCTACGGGTTGGGCAGGGCGCAGATCGGATTGGCCAAGTTCGAGGACGCAAAAGGTAGCTTCGAGGAATACTTGCGACTGCGTCCTGACGATGCCAGCGGCCACTACGCGTTGGGCTTCGTGTTGGAATCTCTGCAGCAGGGCGCGGCGGCCCACGACCAATTCGAACGCTCCATTGCTCTTCAGCCCGCGCAAACAGAATCTTACTTTCAGCTGGGGATGATGGATCTTGACCAGGGCAAGTTGGACGGCGCCTCCGGTCGCTTCAGCCACGTTTTGGACCGCGATCCGAAACATGCCGGAGCCTTGACTGGCATGGGCCGCGTCAAATTCCAGCAAAAGGATTACGAAGACGCATCCGCATTGTTGCAGCGCGCAGTGGCTTCCGACTCTTCGATACGGCAGGCACATTACTACTTGGGGTTAGCCTATGCCCGCCTCGGCCGCAAGGATGAATCAGAGAAAGAACTGCAGGTCGCCGGCCAATTGGAACACAGAGAAGTGGAGAAGCAGCAAACGGGACTCAGACTAGACTCGGTCGACACATCTGACGCAGGTGCGAGCCAGACCAAATGACCCAGGGGTCTAGAGCGTCGAACTCCGCTTCTCGATGAGTTTCAGGATTTGTCGCCATTGGGGCGTAAAGATCTGCGATGATGGCCCTTTCCCATGCTTGCCTTGACCCCCTGGGGACGGGCCAGAAGCGGAAGATAGCAGTCCGATGATGCTCTCAAGACGACAATTTAGCTATTCTCTTGCGCTGGCGCTGCCGGGGCTGATGACAGTTCACCGTCGCGCCGTTCCCCTGAAAGTTCTCGTCGTAGACGGCATCAACAACCACGACTGGCGAAGGGCGACGGCCGGAATCAGCAGGATTCTCAGTCGCACTGGCCTCTTTGCAGTTGAGGTTTCTACCAGTCCACCACGGGAGGCCTTACCGAAGGAGTGGGGTTTTTGGAAACCGGAGTTTTCGCGTTACGACGTGATCGTCAATAACTTTAACGGAGGAGAATCTGACCAAGGAATTCAGTGGCCCGATCGGGTCCAAGAAGCGCTTGAAACGTACCTGCGGGGCGGGGGCGGGTTAGTGGTCTTGCACGCCGCCAATAACGCCTTCCTGCCGTGGGCGGCCTACAACCAAATGATCGGATTGGGCTGGAGGAAGAAGACGTATGGCCGCGGGATCAGAATTTCCGATCGCGGCCAGGTTGAGTTTATTCCGCAAGGAACGGGCCTCGATCCCGGCCATCCTGACCGAATGGATTTTCAGATACACGTTCGCGATACCCACCATCCGATCACGCGGAATATGCCGAAAGTTTGGATGCATCCCTCTGAGCAACTGACGCATGGTCAGCATGGGCCCGCGGAGGGCTTGACGATTCTGACTTATGCGCATTCCCCCGTTTCTCAAGCCAATGAGCCCATGGACTGGGTGCGGCGCTATGGGCAGGGGCGCGTCTATACCACCATGCTAGGGCATACATGGGTCGGCGAACCGAGCCCCAACCTCGATTGCGTAGGATTCCAGACGCTTTTCGCGCGTGGCGTCGAGTGGGCAGCTACGGCGAGGGTCACGATCCCCATACCACCGGATTTTCCGGGGCCTTCGAATATCTCACTCCACCCGCTCGATCTGAGCTGACTTGCCGGGCGGGGCTAGGTCGGGAATGCGCCCCGTTCACGGCATACTTCTGCCCCGTGACCGGACCGGCTCCGTCGCCCGGCAATGAGACTGACTGTGATGCCGGCGGCGCCGAGTTCGAACGCCCAGGACCGAGTAGCCAAGCCTGGGCGGCCTTGGTACCCGCCGGTGACCAGAGCTGTGCGCCGGATCTCCTGATGACTCATGAAGGTCTTACCTGGGTATTCCAATCATGCGGGAGCCGAGGGATTTCGGCGCGGTTGCAGGGGTGCCCGAAACCTTCTCGAACGGTAGATCGCTGTTGCTGTTAGCCGCGAGTCTCACCAGATAGGCCCTTCCTGCCTGGGGAACCAACGCCAAGATCGCATCGGAATTCGCGGGCACCACGAGCGCTGAACTACGGGCATCCACCACCTCGACGGGTTGGCCCGGCCAGGGGCTGCGAATCCGTATTTTCTCGGACGAATCCGCCTCGATGCCAACCGTCAGAATCTTGCCTTGGCGAATTTGAACATTCACCTTACCCCCATGCCGGATATAAACCGTGCCGTCTGCCTCCCAGTCTTTTGGCCATGCGGGAGCGATGCGCACGAGCCCGTCGTAGTCCTGAACCAGCGCGGCCTGCAGCGCACCCGCCAAAACGCCCACCTGCTCGACGTAGAACTCTGGTCCCACGAAGCCCGCGAGACCTGAGGGATAGACCTGATATTTTTCCGTGAGGGCGAGCTCGCTCGACTTGAATTCGCTGGCCAGACCAAGGCGAGCCGCCTGAATCGGATCTGCGCTCCAGTCGTTGTTGTTCTGGTTCGGACGATTCAGAAAGGTACGGACGGCAAGCGCGTGCAAGGGACCGTCGTCGCCGATGAGGCCGTAAGGCCAGACCGGCTCAATCCCGATGTTCTCACTATTGTGGGTCTCAGCCAGCGGATCGGTGCTGGCTGTAATGACCGTGTCGGCCAGGTCGGCGGCCGCGGGAGCAAGCACCTGGGGAGAGGATAGGCTGACCAGCGGGAACTGAAGGAGAAAAGGAATCTGGCGTTTCAACCGCGCGATCAGTTCGGCGTCCTTCCCGAGGATCGTTGCGGCCTCGACCACCGCGGGAAACAGGGCGCGTGTCGCCGCGATATCCGTGGTCGGATCATGAACATCCCAGTTGGTCTCATGGGCATTCGAGGGAAAGGTGTGGAGCGAACCATCGCGGTCGTGGGTTGCGTAGGCGAGAAGGAACAGTGCCGAGTCGCGCATCACTGGGTAATTCTTGGCAAGGAACCCGCGATCGTTGGTGAAAAGATATTGCTGCCAAACCCACAAGGAAACCTCTGCGCCGGTCGAAATCGTGCGGGCATTGTAGTAGGGTTTCGAGTCCTCGCCACAGTTGATGGCGGGAGCCGGAATCCAGGTCTCGTTTTCATAGCCCTGCCCGTTGAAGCGCATGGTTTCCGGTACGCAGATGCCGGCGCGACCTGCCATATGCCGCTTGGTCCACTCGATCTCATGGCTCAGGTTTTCTCTATAAAGGGCGAAGTAGGAATCGTTCATTGCGGAGAGGCCGGCGCCGAGGTTGGCGTCAACCTGCATACGGAGATTCCAGTGCCAGTAGGCGGACGGACCCCACTGGTGGTGATCGCAGATCGAGGAGAAGAGATCGCCAATGCCCGCCTGGGCACCTGGGAGGCGATCCCGGCTCTCGGCGGCTGCGGTATACAGATCGATGATGCGAAGATTTTCGAAGTACTCAGCGGCATGATCAGGCGACGAAAGCTTCATCAAGCCGGCCTGCTGCCAGAAGTTGTTCCACCATGCACGGTGCGCCTGGGCGGAGAGTTTTTTGGCGGCTGCGATCAGAGTCGAGCCGGCAGAGACGGCGTCACCACCGCGCCAGGCGGGCGAGCCAACGAAAATGCGAAACGATCCGTCCGGGCGGGGACGGAAGGCGATGCGGATCGAAAGTGGGCTCTTTTCGATGTGCACATCGAGCGCCTCGGCGGTAATCGCGGCCAGCGACCCGAAGGTTTCCCCGCTGGCTCCGGCCTCCCGGTTGTCGAGCCAGGTTTCGGCAAGGATGCCGACCTTGCCCCGCACGCTAACCGTCGGTTGACGAGGCGACCACAGCTTGAGCTCTGCGCTCTGGAGAGTTTTGGTATCCGCGCCGGTGACATCGATTACCATGACATCGAGCGCTTCCATCACATAGGTGGTCGCGGTCATGCCTCCGCCATGCTCCTGAAATTCGCCGTCATAGAGGTTCAACCGCGCGGAGTAATCGCTTGCCTGCGTAAGCGTCTTCAGCCCAGGGACGACCACCTGACCCGGCGACAACCGCAGCGGGAAGGTGTCTCCGCGATTGAGCTGCGCGGTGTATCCATCCTGCGCCCAGACGGCCACACCCAGGCGACCATTGCCCATCGGCATCGCCTGCCGCGGCTGCTCGTTTGGCTTCTGCAGAATGATGTCGGAACGCTCGACGACCCCCTTACGCTCGATGTGGAAGCTGCCTTGGTTCCAGGCCGTCGAAGGCTTGCCGAGTTGTGCCCGTGAGACTGCAGCCAGAAAAAAGAAGAAAGTTCCGGCGAGGAGAAGAAACGAACAGCGGCAAGTCTGTTCTAGAGTCCGCAGACGCGAACCGGATGTTTTTGTGGGGATCAAGGATTTACCTTCCTGGCACTGGATCTGCCAAACCGGCAGCGTTAAAGTAGGCGATATCTCGCAAAGGTGCAAGCCAGAAGGACTGTCGGCGGCACCACATTCCGACAGTCGCCCCAGGCTCTCATACGCAGGCATGCGTGACGCGGTAGTAGTCACCGCAAATGGGAACAGGCTGGTCGCGGGTCCGATGACGGAGCCCCTGCTATGGGAAAAACATTGTCATGGCAAAGTTGGCGTTGAGATGGTGGTCGAACAGTGAGCCAGCTGACGGTCGCTCGAGGCAACGCCCACGATCCGATCGCAGGCCCGCAGTCAGCCCACTCAGCCGCGGCAGGGTTGCTGCCCGGCGTGTCTTCTTTTGCGTACGAGCGGTCGTCACTCCGCCTTGTGAGTTTGTCCGTCGGCATCGGTAAGCCCTCCGACAGACCTCCGGGGCTCAAGAACTGCGCGATCCGCCCTCGTCAGGCTTGCAGTCTGTGACCCTGAGGACGACGTGCCAGGACATTCTCCCGGGACTGCACTGGCGATGCTACTGTTCATATGCGCCGATGTCGATGTTGCTTCCTTGCTCTCGCGGATTGCCCAGGAAATCCTCTGTGCCCACGAGCGGGCATCCCCAGTAATCGCCAGTTTCTCCGGTCGTGGTGCTGCAAGTGAGACTGCCGAGAGTGCTGCCTGCATTGCTGACAGGCGAACCCGCTTGCACTTCGAGGTTAGGCGTCGTCACGCTCATGAACAACGGGTCGGCATATTGAGAGTTGGGGTCTTCTCCCGTCGCCGATTGATACGAAGAAAAGCCGTTATAGTCGGTGCCATTCCAGAGAAACTCGGCCGACGACGAGCTCACGGAAGAAAAATAGAGGTTATGATCCACATTCACCGGATCAGGTTCTGAATTCGTGTAGTTGTTGAGGAATAAACCCTGGGAGGTGGCATAGACAACGTTGTTTTCGAATACGTTGTTGGTAGCGTAGTACTGCACCTGAACCTCGCCGCTCCCGGTGTTTTTGGTGTCATTCTCAAACAGCGTGTTATTTACGATGGCAACATATTGGCTACCGCCCACACTGCTGGCATACCCACCGATCGAAATGCCCACAGAATTAGCGTTGTAGACCACATTGTCGCGGATCGTGACATACTGCGCAAAATGGCCAGAATGCTCGCTGGCCGCTTCGATATTGAGGTCGCACGCGTAGACCAAATTGCGCTCGATGACGACGTTCGCGCAGCCGTCGCAGTAAATGCCGTCCGCATCGTATTGGTTTCCCTCTCCGGGATTGTTAATGGCGCTGATGTTGTAGATTGTGTTCCCGCTGATTTCCCCGTCGCGGGCGAAGTCGACCGACGGACTGGGCGCCACCCCCTCGAACCCAATGGCATCAATCCCGATATTGTCGTCATCGTGAATAATGTTGTTGGAAATGGTGAAGTTGGTTACGTTTCCATCCACGTTGACCGTTTCACTGTTGCCGGTCTTCAGGTCATAAACCTGATTCCCGCTAACTGTGATGCTGTCAATCGAGGCCGATGCGCTCGAACCGTAAACCGCAACGCCGAAAGCGTTGCCGCTCGCTTCCGAAGTAGTCGTGATGTTGTGCACCAGGTTGTTCAGCAGCTGAATGTTACTGCCTGCGCCGGTTACCCAGATTCCGGCCGGAGTGGCGTTGGCGTTTGCAGTTGTGTAGTTGCGGATCTCGAAGCCCTGAAGGGTGACGTAACTCTGATTCACGATATTAAACAGACCCTGTGTGCCTGAGGTCGGGGGTGTAAGCCCCGTGCCGTCGACGATTACACCGGCCTGACCGAGGTAGCTCGCGAAGGTCACTGGACCTGCCGCAGCGGAACCGGAGACCCCAATGTTCACCGACTCGCTGTAAACGCCCGGCAGCACGTAAACCGTATCCCCAGCCTGCACCGTACTGGCCGCGTGCTGAATCGTTAGCCAAGGAGAGGCTAGCGTGCCGGGGTTGGAATCACTGCCGGCAGTCGAAACGTAAAAGGTGTTCCCGCTTCCAGTCGTCACCGCCGCGGTCACGGTCAGCACGGCGGCCGGACTGCTGGTCACGCTTCCCGCTGTGGCCGTGATGTTGGTGCTCCCGGCGGCCACTCCTTCCGCCAAGCCCGCAGCGATTGTCGCGTCAGCCGGAACCGAAGAAGTCCAAGTCGCGCTCGAAGTCAGGTTCTGGGTGCTGCCGTCGCTGTAGTGGCCAGTGGCGGTGAACGGCTGGGTGGCGCCGATCGAGATCGAAGCCGAAGCCGGGCTGACGGTGATCGACTGCAGTGTCGCCGCGGGCGCCGCCGTGACTGCCAGCACGGCTGCCGGACTGCTGGTCATGGTCCCTTCGGTGGCCGTGATGTTGGTGCTTCCGGCCGCCAGTCCTTTCGCCAGGCCCGCAGCGATCGTCGCGTCGGCCGGAACAGAAGAGGTCCAAGTTGCGCTCGAAGTCAGGTTCTGGGTGCTGCTGTCGCTGTAGTGGCCAGTGGCCGTGAACGGCTGGGTGCCACCGATCGTGATCGAAGCCGAAGCCGGGCTGACGGTGATCGACTGCAGCACCGGCGGAGTGGACGACGTACTGCTGCTACTACTGCTGCTGCCGCCGCCGCAGCCGGCCAGGGCAATTGTCATTAGCGCCAGTAATCCAAAAAGCAGTACAAATCGTCTCATAGTAGGCTCCAAGAATGGAGACTCTCAGATCCTAGCAAGTCCGTTGCAGCACTACGGAACTTCCGCCCACACTTTGGTCGTACTCCCATTGGCATTTCAGGGGTGGGTACTTGCTGGTTAGCCCAAAGGTTGCGATGGCTCACGGTCATTCGGGTTCGCGGGTCAAGAAGCCGGCTGGATGCGGTAGTCAGCAGTAGTCTCGGGGACTAGATCGAGCCTGAAGGGTTGGGACTGGTAGAACCGCATCGCGGACGAACGCTCGCCGGGTAGGCGTTGGGTTTGGTCAACCTTCCATTAGGAAACTGCCTACTTCAGGCCTTCTACCAGATACAGGTCGGAGAGAGTCCGGTGGTAGCCGTAGACACAGGTTGTGGCGTCGGGTGTCAGCAGAATGGGACCAATCGTCACCACTCCGGCGGGATCGGAGGGCATCAGCTGCTTCCACAAAGTGCGCTGACCGGTCTTGAGATCGATGTGGAATACACGCGCCGGCAATTCACCAGGTTGGTACACGTAAAGCCCTCCATCGTTGCTGAAGGTGATGGGCTGCTCCCCGGTTACGAAGCCTGGGATCGGCTTTGGCGGATCCCCGTCCACTGAGTACAAGTAGCCCTGCTGATCGGGCCCGATCGCGGCGATGAGCTCGGAATCGGGCGAGATCGCATAGGCCGTGCCGACTACCCCTTCTGGAGAGATCGGTTTAGCGTTGCCCGATGCGAGATCCAGGGCGTAGAGGCGCAGACCGTGACCGGCTTCGTCGCCAGAAAATAATATCCTTTTACCATCAGGAAACCAGCGAGCCCAAGCGTGATTGATGGAGTCATGCGTGAGCAGTTTGGCGTCGCCCACCCCAGTAGGGAGAAGTCGAAGCTGGGCAGGAGAGCCGGGGGCTTGAGCAACCACCCATTTGCCATCGGGGGACAAAGCGAGTGCGGCGCCTTCGCCCAGCAAAATGGCGGGCGAGCCATCGGTTTTACGAACGTAAACTGCATACGTGAGTCCACCCGACTTCGAATAAGCCAGGCCACCCCCGCTGCCCTCTTCATCGAACAGCAGCTTCTTCCCGTCGCTCGAAAGGTCCCCGGGGTACGAGTAATCGAACCAGGATAGGTCCTGCTCTTTTGCCTCTTTCCCAACCATTGCCATCAGTTCACGCCGCCAACTGGCGCGCGTGAGCAACACGCGGCCGTCGCTCCAGATATCGAGCAGCATCAATGTGCCCGGCATTCGGGTAACCAGCCGCTCGTGCCCGTCAAGAGTGACGGCGGACAGCGTTCGGTCGATGCCTGACTTGCTGGACGTGAACCAGACCTCGGTGCCATCGGGTGACCACGCCAGGCCCTGCACCGTATACCAGTCCCGCGACAGGACTTTCTTGTTGGCGTTCAAATCCACCACGACCACCGATCCGCCATCATCGCCTTCGATAGGATGATCAATGAAGGCGATACGGTCTCCCTTCGGCGAAATGCGCGGATTGCCGATCCAGCCTCCCGATTCATAAAGTACCTTGCCCGGCGGGTATTCCAGCCGGTTGCGTCCGTTCATATCGCGAACGATGGCGAGGTCTTTGCCGTCAGGTGTCCAGTCGGCCCATTGCACGTTGTCCAGGATTTCGCGCGGTGCACCCCCAATGAGGGGAGCTCGGGCCAGTGTGCCGGTGACAACCCAGGTCCCAATCGAACGTGCATTCAGCAACACGGCCATTTCGCCATTGGAAGAAACCGAGAGGAGTTGGGTCCGCGGCAGTCCCATGGACCGGGATTCTGGTGCTTCGGGCCGGGCGGTATAGACGTCACTGGGGTTGCCTTGCCACGCTGCGCTGTACAAAAGGGTTTGGCCGTCGGGGCCAAAGCGCGCTGCACGAATACTTCCGCGGCGGAAAGTGATTTGGTGATACACCGGAGGAGACGGCAACGGCGCAAAATAAAGCAGTCGACCTAGGTAGATGCCAACAGCTAAAGCGACGAGTGCCACGGCCAAGCTGATACCGGCTATCAGTCGGGGCCGGACTGCGGCTTTCGCCGTCGTCGGCCGTGTGGCCTGATCCGCGTCCGACGAGTTCACGGCAATCGGCACCGTTGTGTGGCGGGAACTCCCATCACGCTGAAGCCTGCGTAGATCACCGCGGATCTCGGCAGCAGTCTGGTAGCGCAGTTCCCGCTCTTTCTCCAGACACTTATTGATGATGTGCTCCAATTCCCAGGGCAAGCCAGGGTTGATGGAGATTGGCCCGCTCGGGGCCTTGTGCAGGATGGAATCAAACAATGCCGCGGAGGTCACGCCCTGGAACGGCAGTTTGCCAGTCGCCATTTCATAAAGCACGACCCCAAACGAGAACAAGTCCGTGCGAGGATCGAGCTCTTCGCCGAGCGCTTGTTCGGGCGACATGTACGCCACGGTGCCCATCGCCGTGCCGGGGTTTGTTAGGCGTTCGTCCGCGACGGTCGGTCCCGCGGTCGCCCCAGCAAGCACCGGCTCAGCAGCCACTTCGTGTCTCACAGACATCTTAGCCAAGCCGAAATCGAGGACTTTCGCTTGCCAGCGATCGCTGACGAAGATGTTGGCCGGCTTGATATCGCGGTGCACGATGCCACGGCTGTGGGCTGCATCGAGCGCATCGGCAATCTGATCCGCCAGATTTATGATCCGTTCGGTGGGAAGAGGACGTATGCCAATGCGGTGCTTGAGCGTGGACCCATCGAGAAACTCCATCGCGATGAAGTGCTCATCGCCTTCACTTCCGACGTCGTAAACCGTGCAGATGTGGGGGTGATTCAGCGCCGAAGCGGCACGGGCTTCGCGTTGAAACCGCTCCAGTGCTTGGGAATCGTTGGCGATTTGGGCGGGGAGAAATTTGAGGGCCACATAACGGCCGAGGCGGGTATCCTGCGCTTTGTAAACGACACCCATGCCACCGCCTCCCAGTTCCTGGGTGATGCGGTAATGAGAGACGGTCTTCCCGATCTTTACGGTTCCCACAGTCTGGTCAACAAGGATGCAGCCGTGGGGCACCCGAAGTCAATTCCAGGATTCTGGATTCCAGGATTCTGGACCCAGGATTCTGGACGGCGACGTCGGCAACCCTTGCCTTGAATTATTTCAGGGTGCTGCGGTGCCGCTCCGGTGTCCGCACAAAATTGTTCTGCCAGCTATTGCCACTTTCCCTGGCCTTCCACGATTGAGATGTAACGGTCAATCGGCAAGTCCGTGAACCGTTCCATCAGGTGGCTAGGTTCGGGCCATCTCACTTCCACCCAGTCGATTCGCGTCTGTTTTCCGATACCCAGGACGAGGCGTGGATCGTGTGCGGATAAGAAACTGCCCCCGCCCACTTTCGCGCGGCTTCGTCTGAGATCTCCGGACTGGTAGGTGACGCGTACGCCTACGGCATCACGGTTCGATTTCGTGCCCACCAGCTTGATCCCAAGCCAATGATTCTCACTCCCCACATTGTTCCGCAGCAGAAGGGGAGCAGCGTCGTTCACAGAAATGAGGACATCCACCGCGCCGTCATTGTCGAAATCGCCGAGGGCCAGTCCGCGAGCCGAAAGAAATTTGCTGAACACCGGGCCGCTCTGCTCGCTTACATTCTGAAGGCCCTTGGAAGTGTTCCGGAAAAGAAGTAGGGGCTCCTGGTATTTAACTCCCGGATGCAAAGACTCGATGAGGTCGTCAGGATTTCCGTTGGCGAGGAAGAGGTCTAAGTTGCCGTCATTGTCATAGTCAAAAAACTTCAGTCCCCAACCGCTCATGAGCTGGGTCGCCCTGCCGACGAGAGCCTTAGCAATCGTCTCCATCGGATGTCGCGACAGAATGGCAACCCCGTTATAGGCCTTCTGCGTCACCGCGACACTGTCATAGCCGAGCGACTTGAAGGCTTCGGACGGGAATTCCGTTCCCTTCAATTCTTGTAGCAACAACACATCCGGTTCGCGAGCTTTCAGCCATCTCGTGACATGGGTCAGCCGAGAGCGAACAGAATTCAAATTCCAGCTAGCGACTTTAAACATCAATCCCCATTTCTAACCTAATTGTCGGAAAACTCGTTACTGAGCTTGAATAGATGATGGCAGCCAAGGCTTCTGTCAGTCCGCATAACACTCGAGTGCGGCGACCACCGGAACAGCAGTGCTGGGCGGTCGCTGGCGAATCGATTAGCATGACCCGGTGAGAATTGGAATATCGCCCCTAAGTTACCCTACCCTGACGCGAACACGTGAGTTCGTGTCAGGTTTTTTTACAGCAAAGCGCAGGCGAATGTAATCCGCTGTCCACTTCCCGTTTGCATCGCAGAGAACAGGCTTGAGCACGCCGTAACTTCATCGAGAAAGCCGCCGCGCTCCTCACACGGCAACGCGGCCGAAAATGGATTGGCGAATGTCTCCAGCCATCCGCGCATTCGGGTTGGCAGAGGGGTGGGGCGCGGAATCAGTTGTACACTTTGCGGCACAAAACCAGCCCGCCGCAGCCGGGTTTCATAGTCTTCGACTGTCGGGAAATACCACGGAATCCACGAAGCCGCGTCTCGGATGCCCCGGCGCTCCAGCGTGGCCACTAACGCGACGGTAATAGCGCCCACGCACGCATGCCAGCCCAACTCGCCCACGAGCCTTCCTCCGATGCTCAAGGCGCGAAAATATCCTGAGCTCGCCGCTCCCTTTTCGTGAACGAGGCCTGAAGAGCCTCCGGATACGAACGCAGAAAGTCTCTGGACCTCCCTAGCGCCACCTGTGATTTGGGTCACTGACAAAGCGGTTGCGGTCGCCTAGTCTCTCTTTTACGAGGCGTATTATGGGCATCACTTCATTGTCCCTGATACTCGCCCTTCTCTTCGGCTGGTGGTTGGTCACGGTCGGCCTCGCTACTGGCACGTTCAAACTCAGAAGGCATGACCCTCGCCACCACGATGGGGGAGGGGAGCACCAGCACTAGAAGCTCCGATGGAGCCTTGGATCCGGCAGTCCAGATAACTTGGACTTGGCATAGAGCAACCCACTGGCGTTCTCGTCTCATGAGGCTTACTTCAGGTACGCGCGCACCAGCCCAATGAGGTCCTCGGTCAACTCTTCGTTCGATTCTGTCCCGCGATCCTGATGCGTGATGTGCAGCCGGATGTGATCTTCCAGGATCTCCGCCATCAGGCTGTTCACGCCACCCCGAATCGCCGCCAGCAACATCAGGATGTCCGCGCATTCGTTCCCCTCAGTGACAGAGCGCTCGACAGCCGTTATTTGCCCGGCGAGCCGTTTTATCCGAGAAAGCAGCTTCTGTTTTTCCGTGGAGATTTCTGGGCGTTTGTCTTTCATAAATTTTTTCAATCCCCTACTTTTCTCTTGACATGTACCATAGGGGGGTACTATATATGAGTCGGGGCCGGAAAGCTAGGCCTCCCGAAACATGCTAAGCAAAGGACGTATGAAAACAAGCAGTGAATACAAGCCCCCGAGAACGGTCGGCGGCTTCCCGGTGTAGAAAGAAGCACTCTGGTGTTCCGATAAGCGTCTGTGTCCTGCCTACCGCCTCACCTCTGCTTCTTCCGCCTGACAACTGAAGAATGAGAGGGATCGAGGCCCGTGCCGCGAGGCAGCTTCTTCCTTCGCAAAATTGAAACGCGCGAACTGCACGATGCGCTCAGCCGCGGTAGAGCTGTGCTAAGCGTAAGGGTCCTAGTCCGCGTGACGGGGGTTCCCCGTGCATTTGTTTGGCAAGTTTTGGATTGCCGTTGCGCTGATTCCATTCTGGGCAGCGGTGATTGCTGTCCTGCTTGAACGGCTGCACGGGGATTCCAAACTCGAACGTTTAGCGCCGCTACGTGGGAACAAGGCTCAGGGTGAAGAACAAAAGGCCAGGAGCGCGTGTTTGAGAATGATGCCGGTCAACCGGCAGGACATTCAGGCCCAACGCCCCCGACGACGTCGTGAAAAGTAGTGGGAACCGGAACGCAGGAAGCGAAGGAAAGGAGGAAACGACAATGCGCACCACTCTACTTGCACCAGAAGTAGCGATGACCATGCCGTTCGTCGGCGCGGCCCAACAGCAAGACTGGAAGGTCAAGCCCACGGAACATGCCGAGGATTGCAAGCGGCCGTTGAGCTTCAAATGGGTCGTGGTCATCGACGAACAGGGCAAGCGAAGGCTCCAGATGCGCTGGACTGTTGCGCAGTCCCCCATTCCTTCCACGGTTTGTGAGGGAACGCTACGAGGTATCCAACCCCCAAGATGCCGGGTAATCCAACTCCCGGCTCGCAGGTCGGGGTAGCGATTTTCTTAATTCGAGGCCAGGCACGTGAATCTTCTTTCCATATTCTATTACCGGTACAAGAAGATCCTGAAGACGATCAGGCTGTACCTCATCATCGCCGGTCCCGGCATTATCGTCATGGTCGCGGATAACGATGCCGGCGGCAACCCGGAAAGCACCATGAAGCAGGCCGCGGATGCGTTTATCCGCTATGGTTTCCGGGCGCTTCCCGTTACGGATAAAAACGACATCATTCTGGGGGTTGTTCCCTATCGCGATGTCATGAATCTTAAACATCGCATTCTTGAATAGACGAGGTCGCCGAATGATACGGGGCCGGCTGCACTAAGCCAAGGCCCAATGGGACGGCAACTGTTACATTCCTTTAACGCACGAAGTGCATCCTGATCGGATTGGACTGGGTATGAGAACCGTAGGTCCTAAATCGGTGGGTCGGATCGCAATGCTTCTGGCCGCCTGGTGGCTAGTCGCCGCGGCGGCCTGTACCCTCCCTACGTTCGGCCAGCAGCCTGATGCGCCTCAGCCGAATGGCGGCGCCGCGGCCGCAACCTCGGACGATCCAGCCAGCCAGCCCAGCAGCGGCGACCCTGAATCGATGTTGCCGCACTTCAGGGACGAGCGCTTCTGGATCTCCGGGCAGGCGAACTTCATCTTCCAGGCTCATCCCGGCTTTCCCGCCGACTATAGTGGGCCTAACAGCCTCAGGGCAACTTTTGACAAAGCCACTTCGCGGATCTTGACGCTATATACCGGCGTCGAACTCAACCCTTCTACCGAGGTTCTGGTTGACATCGAAGAAGCCGGCGGTTCGGCGCTCAGCACCGGCCTGGGACTGGCGGGAAATACGGACCTTGATATCGTGCGCAACCCGCTGCTGAGCAAAGCGCCCTACCTGGCCCGCGCCGTGATCCACAAAGTGTTCGCTTTGAGCAAGGATAAGGTCGAGAACCAGCGTAGTTCTCTCTCGTTGTTCGGCGAGTTGCCGCGACGCCGCCTGGAAATTCGCTTCGGCAAGTTCAGCATGCCGGATTTCTTCGACCTGAATTCGGTCGGCTCCGACACGCATCTTCAGTTCACCAACTGGTCGGTTGACAACAACGGTGCCTGGGACTACGCCGCTGATACGCGTGGCTATACCGTCGGCATCGTAGCGGACTATGAGGACCGCAATTGGGGTTTCCGCTTTGCGGAAGGGCTAATGCCGAAAGTTGCGAACGGAATTGACTTGGTGTGGCGGCCGTGGCAGGTTCATGCGGAAAATTGGGAATACGAGCTGCGCCGTGGCGTCCTGCCGAAAAAAGGTGGCGTCGTCCGACTATTGGCGTACACGAACTATGCAAATATGGGCATCTATCGCGATGCGATTGCTCAGTTTCAACAAGGCTTGGTCCCAATCCCAGAAATCACTAACCATCCCTGGCACGTCACGCGCAAATATGGCTTTGGCGTCAATCTAGAACAGAATCTCACCCGGAACGTCACTGCCTTCGCCCGCTGGGGATGGGACAACGGAAAAACCGAGTCATTTGCCTACACCGAGATTGATTCGACCTTCCTCGAAGGCGTGGGAATGAATGGCTGGATGTGGCATCGCAAGCAAGACCGCGCCGGGGTTGCCTTCGTGTCGAATGGGATCAACAAAGATCACCAGAATTACCTACGGCTGGGAGGACTGGGCTTTCTGCTGGGAGATGGCGGATTAAACTACGGGCGGGAGAACATCGTCGAATCGTATTACACGGCACACGTTTGGCGGGGAATCTATCTCGCTCCCGGACTACAGTACGTCGTGAATCCCGGCTACAATCGCGACCGCGGCCCGGTCGTCGTGCCCACCTTCCGGGCGCACGTGGAGTTCTAGCGGCATTCAGCAAGAGACGCGGGATCACTTTGCATCGAGGGACTCTAGCGCGCGCTTCGCGACGTCCATCGGCAAGGGCGCGTATCCTAACGCAGAACATTTCTTTTGGCCAGAAGTCAGCGTCCAGTGGACGAGATCCAGTAAGGCACTCTTCTTGTTCTTATCTTCCGTCGGCTGAGGAGAGGAATATCCGGGCAAGCAGGCAGATGCCGAAGCGTTGTTGTCCCCATGCCGTTAACACTGCTTTTGTTCCACTAAACGGGCCTTGAACTTCCGTCCCTGCGGTGTTCTTAGTGTGAGATTCTTGCCTTTCAGTACAAACTCGACGTCTTTGTCCTTCGCGGAAAACAGATCATCGATCTCTTCTAGGACAGGAGTTTCGTACTCAGCGCAATATGTCTGGTCGGAAGTGCGCACTGCAAAATAAAGGAGATAATAGTGGATTTGGAGATAGTGGCTGACAAAATAGCGGTGTGCCAAAACTTTTCGTACATTGAGGATCTTTCCGATCTGCTGACCTTCGCCTGACGAACTGGGCGGAGGCGTTGAACTGTTTCCGTATCTGGCCGCGACAATGGTTGCGAGCAAGACCAGTGGTAAAACGCTGCGTCGCAGTCCCCTGTGTGCCATGTCCGACCCTCTTACGGCTTCCCGTGCTAGAGCTGATCCCGATGTTGCTCCAAAACGATACGCACCAATTGACTGCGCGTCCGGACGCCGGTCTTCGAAAAGAGCTGCTGAAGTGTGGCTTTGACCGAGCTCTCCGACACTCCGATTCGCTCCGCAATTTCTTTATTCGCAAGGCCCTCGAACACACATGAGAGCACCTGCTGTTCCCGCTCAGTGAATCGCCGTGTTCGATTGTCCGGTGGCGTTCCGACCTCATTCCTAAAGGCAGTCTGCAGTTGCTCCTGGTTTAACCACGCCTTGCCAGCCATCACGTCACGAATTGCTTGTGCCAGCAATGCGGCGGAATCGTGTTTTAGAAAAACTCCGGAAATCCCAGAACGGATCAGCTCCGCAGCCACGCTCGCATCCACACCTGCCGTCACAACCAAAACCTTTCCCTGGAATCCCTGTTCCTTTAGCAATCGGAGAAACTGCCGGCCATCGCTCCCGCCAAGATCGAAATCAAGGAGCACGACGTCGATCGCCTTGCGCCGCAGAATCTGCAAACCCTCTTCGATTGTGCCGCAGTGGGCAGCCACCGCGAATCCCGGCTCTGCAGCGAGGAGCCGACTTGCACTCTCGCGAAACAAGGTGTGATCGTCTAACAACAAGAGGCGGACGGTGCTCGCCGCAGTTTCAAGCATTTGCCACCTCCTCGTGTGCGACGCCCAGGGGCAAGACCGCAGCGAAGCAGCAGCCTTCCGATCTCGGCTCGTAAGAAAGTTCCCCGCCAAAACTGCGCATAATCACCCTAGAAACATAGAGCCCGAGACCGCTGGACTCGGCGCCACGCTGAAACGGCCGGAATAGGTTTTCGGGCAAAGCGATGCCCGTTCCCGTGTCCTCGAATCGAATTGTGATTGTCCCTTTCTCTTCTCGCGCCGCAATTCGAAGTTGCTTCACCCCGGTCGACGCCATGGCCCGGCGACTATTCTTCGCCAGATTTAAAAAAACCTGAATGAGTCCGTACCGGTCAGCCCAAACCAATGGCAATGATTCCTGCACATCCCATTGCATCTCTATCTTTGATTCGTGATAGGCGGTTTCGATCAGTATCCGGAATTCGTCCAGCACAGACCTAAGCTCAACCACCTCGCCATTCTGAGACGTGGTGGAACCCAATTCCAATGCCGACACTCTTTCCAGGCTCTGGATCAAGTTCCCCAAGGCGTTAAAGTCCTCGTTCGATTCAAGCTCCTTAACTCGGGAGAGGTTCTTATGCACGACAAGCACTGCACCGCAGAGGTTCCGAATTTCATGGGCCACCGCGCTCATCAGAATTCTCGTGTTTTTCAATAGATAGTCTAGGCTGAGATCCTCGCGATTCCGCAGATCCTCAGAAAGATCGACGATGATGGCCGCGAGGCGTGGGCCCGATATCGTACCGTATGTCGAAAACCAAACACCGGCCAGAAAAACCTCTCCATCGCTCCTTTTCCCTGTGCACTGCAGAGTGGTCCGGAATACCCGCGGCTGTTGGGTTTTGAGGACGGTTTGCAAAGCTGGGAGATAAGAATTGATTTCCTGGCCTTGCAAGGGCTTTCCTTCAGGAGCGAGCAATTGTTGGGCCGCTTCATTTGCCAACAGAACGTTGCCGCCGGAGTTAATTGTGACGATCGCAGCCGGACTACTTTCAACAAGGGAACGCAACTGCTCCTCTGCGTCTTGGCGCAGCTTGATCTGTCCTTCGAGTTCTTCGACGTGCGTCATCGCAATTCGGCGATTGCGGACCAGCTCCGAAACAAACAGCCCCGTACCAACAAATCCTGCCGAGCTAAACAGCAAGCGAACCACAGCTTCATTTTCAGGCAAATTGCTGAAAGCTTCCTGAAGAACGGCACAGACTAGTGCAACTCCGACGATCTGAGTCCTTGAAAGGAACCCACCGAGAATCATGATAGGAAATAGGTAAAGAAACCCCAGGGAGATGTAGGGCTTCGTCGCCCAGTCAACCGCTGCGATCGCTGCGATCAAGAGACCGGCAACCACGATCAGTCGGGCACGGTTGACCGGTGCGTAGATGGACTGTAGATCTTTCACGGGTGGTGCGTAAATCGGCGGAGGCTCTTTCATGGCCACTCTTTTCATGGCCATTCTAATGGTGCGCTATCTTCGCCTGTCAGGAAACTGCCTTCTCAAGAACTAGCCAAAAGATAGGCTCCCAGCTCGCCTAAAGATAACGTTGGAGCCTCAAGATAGGGTTCCCTTCGCACTGAGTGCCTTGCAGAATAATCCGCACATCCAAGTACTGCATCCTTCGAGGTTGAGCTTGTCTGGAAGGCTTGAAGGTCGAACGAAAATGATGAAATATCCGGTTCACATCAGCAAGACTGTCGCCGTTGTGTTTGTGGCGGCCACAGCGATTATTGTCGCAGCAGGACTTTTGGAATCTGGCTGTGGTCGTGGACAGGCCGCAAACGCGAATACGCCGCAGGAATCAGGCGCAAAATCCAATGCCTCCCCGTCCGAAACGGCCCTGGACCTGTCGCCCAGCCAACTGAACTCGATCAAGATCGAGCCGGTGGGAAGGTACCTGTTTCCCGTTGAGAAGGAAGCGGTCGGCAACATTGATTTTGCCGACGACCTGTCAGTTCAAGTCTTCCCGGCTTATCAGGGAACCATCATCAAGAGTTTTGTGGAACTTGGCGTCAGTGTTCGGAAGGATCAACCTCTCTATACCATCAAAAGCCCCGACCTTATTCAGGCGGAGTCAAACCTGATTGGCGCGGCTGCGACTCTCGATCTGACCAACAAGGAACTGGCGCGCGTCCAGGGCCTTGGCGGTATTGCGGAGCGCGAGAAGGAACAGGCGATCTCGGATCAACAAACCGCTGAGGGCGCTCTCAAAGCGGCACGAGATGCAGTCCTCGTCTTTGGCAAGACGGATGCGGAAATCGATCAAATGATCGCTTCGCGCAGGACAGATGCTGCGCTGGTCGTACGCAGCCCCATTTCCGGCAAGATCACATCCTTCAACGGGCCACCGGGGCTCTTGGTGCAACCGGGGAACCTGCCGGCGCCCTACTCGGTCGCCGACGTGACAATCAAATGGATGCTGGCGAATGTTAGCGAAAGCGAGCTGTCATTTTTTCACCTGGGCCAGCCGGTTCAGGTCAAAGTGATGGCCTATCCCGGCCGCGTGTTCAAAGGTAAGGTCTCGAAGATCTACGCGACGGTTGACCCGAACACTCATCGAGTAACGATCCGTTCCGAGATCGCGGATCCCCACGATGAACTACGCCCCGGAATGCTCGCTAACTTCGTCATTCGCGTCCACGGCCCGGTGGAAGCCATCGCTGTACCCGCGAATGGCGTGGTCCGCGAAGCCGATGGCACGATGACCGCTTGGGTGACAACCGATCGCCACCATTTTGTACAAAGAATCATCAAGATCGGACTGCGACACGGCGACCGGGTTCAAGTTCTCGATGGCTTGCAGCGCGGAGAACTCATCGTGGGGGACAACGCAGTGTTTCTTAGCAACATGCTGCAGGCGCCACCAACCGACTAGATTTAATGCCACTTTCATTTCATTAGAAGACGAGCCCATGTTCAAGTCTCTCATCGCGTTTTGCCTAAGCCGCCGCCCGATTGTGGTGGTGGGTTTGCTGCTGTTTGCTGGCACGGGGCTCATTGCTTTCAAGATGCTCAACATCGAGGCGTATCCGAACCCAACGCCCGTCATCTTGGAAATTACCGCGCAGGCGCCGGGCCTCTCTGCCGAGGAGATGGAACGTTACTACACGCGCCCAACGGAAATTGGACTCTACACCACGCCCGGCATCGACGTTATCCGCTCTACTTCGTTTTATGGCCTGTCCTTTGTGCGCGTCAGCTTCAAATATGGGGTGGACTATAACTTCGCCTATGCCCAGGCTTCGGTCGCGATGCAACAGAACGTTAGCCTGCCAGGCGGCCAGGTTCCGAACATCCAAGCCAACAGCTCGACGGGCGAAATCTATCGTTATCAGGTCGTCGGCCCTAAGCATTTCGGAATCACGAA
Organism: uncultured Acidobacteriaceae bacterium; assembly: GCA_963770245.1. Lineage (GTDB taxonomy): Bacteria > Acidobacteriota > Terriglobia > Terriglobales > Acidobacteriaceae > PALSA-270. The sequence goes on from CAVYOX010000008.1 coordinate 619,064, forward strand.
TCTGCGCACGGTTCAAGATTGGATCGTGGCGCGCCGATTGTTGACTATTCCCGGCATCGCAGCCATCAACAGCTGGGGCGGCCCCACCAAGGAATTTCAGGTCGAGGTAGACCCGCACAAGCTCGAAGCCTACAGCGTTACTGTGCCCCAAATCCTGAACGCGCTGGGCAACGCGAACATTAACGTGGGTGGACGCGAAATCCACATTGGCCAGCAGTCCATCAATATTCGAGGTGTCGGCCTGATTGATGACGGGGGCAGTGACGATTTGGCCCAGGGCTATAAGGTCGACGACATCGAGAATGTGGTTCTGACCCAGGTCAACGGCGTCCCGGTGTTGATGAAGGACATCGGGAAGGTCTCGATCGGTTACAGGCCAAGACTCGGAATTCTAGGCCGCGACCAACAGAGCGATGTCGTTGGATCGATCGTGGTGATGCGGCGTACAGAGCAGACCGCGAACATGATTCCAAAGGTCAAAGATGAAATTGACAAGTTGAATCACGACGGGAGTCTGCCGCCGGGAGTCAAGGTTGTTCCTTATTACGACCGCTCCTCGCTGATCGCCATCACTACCCACACGGTTCTGCACAACTTGATATTCGGATGTGTGCTGGTCTTCTTGATCCAATGGATTTTCCTCGGCAATCTGCGTAGCGCGGTCATTGTTGGTTTGAACATCCCCTTCGCGCTGTTCTTCGCCACCATTCTCCTGGTGATTCTGGGGGAAAGCGCAAACCTGCTGTCGGTGGGCGCCGTGGATTTCGGCATCATTGTGGATTCGGCTGTGATCCTGGTCGAGAATATCTTTCGCAATTTTCAACGAAACCAGGAAGAAAGACAGGGTCTGCTCCAACGTTTGTCGGCAGGTGCCTGGGGGCCCGACCCGACCAGAACCCTGGAACACGAAGCGTCAGCCAACGGATGGACGGATCGTTTGCGGCTGATTCTGATCAGCGCGCTGCAGGTGGACAAGGCGGTTCTATTCTCGGCGCTCATTACGGTGGCCGGTTTCGTGCCGCTTTTCACCATGCAGGGAATCGAGGGTCAGATTTTCGGCCCCATGGCGCGCACCTACGGTTACGCGTTAGCCGGGGCGTTAATTGCAACCTTCACCATCACGCCCGTGCTCGCTTCCATGCTGCTCCCTGAGCACGTGAAGGAAACCGAAACGATCGTTGTCCGGCTGTTGCACCGTCTTTACAATCCCGCGCTGCGCTTCGCGCTGAAGCGCCGTCCTCTCGCGGTTGGCATGGGCATCGCCTTTCTTGCGCTGTCCGCTTTTCTGGGATTGCAGCTCGGCAGCGAGTTTCTTCCGCATTTGGAAGAAGGCAACTTTTGGATTCGTGCCTCCATGCCGATCACGCTCTCGCTCGAAGACGGCGAGGCCGCCTCCAGAAAAATGCGCGAAGTCCTCCTGAGACATCCCGAAATCACTACGGTGGTTTCGCAGCATGGCCGGCCGGACGACGGCAGCGATGCGTCGCCATTCTCGAATGTCGAATTATTCGCGCCGCTGAAGCCGCTTGACGAGTGGCCAGGGGGCTTGACCAAGGAAAAGTTAACCGACCAGATTCAAGCGGAGTTTAACAACGAGTTGCCGGGAGTCGTCTTCAATTTCTCCCAATACATTCAGGACAACATCGAGGAAGGGATCTCGGGTGTAAAAGGCTCCAATTCGGTCAAGATCGTCGGCCCCAATCTCGAAGTCTTGACGAAGCTGGCCGAGCAGGTCCGCGACCAAATGAGCGCGGTTCGCGGCATCGCCGACCTAGGCATTTTCCCGGTGCTGGGGCAGCCCAACCTGAACATCAAGGTCGATCGTGCCAAGGCCGCGCGCTATGGCCTCAATTCCGGCGATGTTAACACGGTCATTCAAGCGGCCATGGGCGGAGCGGTGGCGACACAGGTCCTGGAGGGCGAGCGGCAGTTCGATCTCGTCGTCCGCTATACGCCTGAATACCGCGAGAGCATCGATAACATTCGCAACATCAAAGTGGCCTATCAGACCAGCAGCGTCGCCAATGCCTACATACCGTTGAGCGAACTGGCCACGATTACATTAGATACAGGAGCGGCCTGGATTTATCACGAGAGCGTGCAGCGCTTCATCCCGGTCAAGTTCGGCGTCCGTGGCCGCGACCTTGGCAGCACTGTTGAAGAAGCGCAGCAGCGAATCGCCAAGAACGTGCAACTCCCCTCTGGATACCGGCTGATTTGGGCCGGCGAGTTCGGAGACCTGCAGGAAGCCAGGAAACGCCTGGAAATCATTGTGCCGATCAGCCTCGTGCTGATTGTCGGTTTACTCTACACATTGTTCAATAACTTGCGCGACTGTCTTCTGACGCTCGCAGGAATTCCCTTCGCGGTTGCTGGCGGCGTGTTGGCTCTTTATGTCTCCGGTCTCAATTTCAGCATCTCCGCTGCCATCGGCTTCGTCTCGCTCTTCGGCGTGTCTGTCATGGACGGCATCCTGATGATTACTTTTTACAACCAGGAAAGAGTTCACGGTCTGGCGCCGGTGGATGCGATGTACCGCGCCGCATCCACCCGCATGCGCCCCCTGCTGATGACCGCGCTTTCAGCGTGCATTGGCCTGCTTCCCGCGGCAATTTCCACGGGTATCGGCAGCCAGGTGCAGCGTCCGCTCGCCACTGTAATTGTGGGCGGCATGCTGGTCGGCCCCGTGATGCTGCTTCTCGCTGTGCCTGCGCTGAGAATGATATTTCTAGGCCGTGATAATCACCCACACCCACCATCAGGAGAATTGCTATGAAGGTCACTCCCCTTCTGTTTCTGAGCCTAATTGTGACGATGAGCTTGACCGCGTTGATGCCTGGGACAAGTTATGCGGCCCTATCCCAACAAACGTCGGCTGAGAGTTCCGCGACCACACCCGTCGCAGAAAATCCCTCTAACGAACAAAGATATCCCCGGCACGCTTCTGACAAGAATCATCCGCGCAGCCGTGCAAGCCTAACCGCGGCAAATCATCCTAAGCAACTTCCAAACGGCCGGAAACGTTTCATACCTGGAAATGCCGCGAATCTCCATCAGCCTGGTTCAGGCAATTCCGGTGCTGCTGCTAAAGGCGGGTTGATTCAGAACGAAACAGCCAGCATCGCCATGCCTGTTCGGCCGCCAGGCACCGTCCGGCCTACGGCAGCAACGCTCAACCCATCGTGCAACAACGTCCGCCATCGCGGACCCAACTCGGCGGTCGTTGGTGGATCGGCGGGTGGATCGGCGAACTTGAATAGCAGCAATACCGTAGCGATCAATGGTACTCGTATGCACCGCAAGCCTTAAGGAACCAACTCGCATGATTCGCACTCGCAAATCGCGCTTGACCTGCTTCATCACGATCTCTGCCTTACTGCTCGCGGCAGGGTGCGCGGTTGGGCCTAGGTTCAAGAGGCCCGCTGCTCCGGATGTCGGAGGTTATACGCCTGCTCCCATTTCGACCACCAGCAGCACGAGCGACGTGGGCGGCGGAGAGGCGCAACACCTAGTCGAAGGCCAGGATATTCCAGGAGAGTGGTGGACATTATTTCACTCGAAGCCGCTCAACGACTTGATTGAGCGCTCGCTCAAAGCTAATCCCGACCTCAAGGCGGCGCAGGCGTCATTGTTAGTTGCGAGAGAGAATGTGCTGGCCCAACGGGGTGCTTACTATCCCAGTGTTAATGGCGGTTTTTCGGCGAGCCGGGCGAAGTCATCGGCTGAGATTTCTCCCGTAACCAATACCAGTGCCCTGAATTACAGCCTCTACACGCCGCAGGTCAGCGTTTCGTTTGTCCCGGATGTTTTCGGCTTGAACCGGAGAACCGTGGAGTCGTTGCAGGCGCAGGAACAGCAAGCGCGTTTTGCCCTGGCGGCGACACACATCACGCTGAGCGCAAACGTCGCTGCCGCAGCCATTCAAGAAGCGCAATTGCGGGGGCAGATTGACGCAACCCATGAGCTCATCACCATCAACACCAACATGCTTAAGATTTTACGGGACCAGTATGCGAAGGGGTATGCGAGTGAGCTCGATGTAGCGGCGCAGGAATCGCAGCTCGCGCAAGTCGCCGCCACCTTGCCTCCACTGCTGAAGCAATTGGCTCAACAACGGGACTTGCTGGCTGCGCTGTCGGGCGGATTCCCCAACCAGGATCTGACCGAGAAGTTTGAGCTGTCGAGTTTACAACTGCCGCAGGAACTGCCAGTAAGCCTTCCTTCGCAACTCGTGGAGCAACGTCCGGATGTTCGCCAGGCCGAGGAGAACCTACATTCTGCCAGCGCCCAGATTGGAATTGCGCGGGCGAACCGCCTCCCGAGCTTCGCGCTGACTGCGAATGCCGGCAGCATGGCGGTGGTCCTCGGCCATTTGGTCTCGGGAGGCAATGGCTTTTGGGATATAGCCGCAGGCGTCACGCAGCCCATCTTTGATGGCGGTACGCTCAAGCATCGGGAGCGCGCCGCGAGAGCCGCGTATACTCAGGCCGACGAACAATATCGCAGCACGGTTCTCACCGCGTTTCAGAATGTCGCTGACACGCTGGCTGCGCTCCAACAGGACGCGGATGCCTTAGGGGCCGCGGCAGCTGCAAAAGATGCAGCCAGCGTCACCCTCGACCTGACCAAGAAACAGCTTGAATCCGGCTACGCCAACTACCTCGCGCTCTTAAGTGCGGAACAAGCCTATCAGCAAGCCCTGGTTAACCTTGTGCAGGCTCAGTCGAATCGTTATGCCGACACTGCCGCCTTATTTCAGGCTCTCGGCGGCGGCTGGTGGAACCGTGCCGACATTCCGAAGAGCTGACTATGAAAGAGGTACTGGTTCCACCCTGGTGCTCAATGGCAACGGACCTTTTAGTAAGTACTGTGGCCATGGCGCTCGGAATGTTCGTTGCGGCCTCACCCCGTCGGGCAGCTACGATCTGGGGATCGCAACGGCTCACCAACTTGGCTCCTGAACGCAGAGCTTTGTTCGTGCGCTGGTACCGCGCCTTCGGGATCACTAGAACTTACATCGTCTCTCGACGGGTCCCGGGCTAGAGAACACCGATGCTTACGCTCCCCTTCAGGAATTAGCCGGAGGATAGCCTAGAACAATCTAAAGAGATTGCTCAAGCCCAAAAGATAGGATTCTCAGCCTCCCCTACGGTGGTTTACACACCTTAGAGTGTCGCGCGCTTACCGGGTCCCTCACGTCGTTACCGGAGTTGCGTGTCTCTTTCCGTCAGATGTGTTCCTTGGTCGGGGAGAAAGCGTTTTCGAGGGTGTATTGCTTCTGCTGTGGCTGGGTTTTGTTGCCTTCCTGATCTTCTACGCAGGTCGTCGGTTGCTTGAGAGCCGTAAGACGGAAAAGAAGCGCGGGAGGAAGCCAGGCAAGAAACTGATCCCTTGATGCCGAAAACGCTAATCTTGCAGGCAATCGTTTGATTGGACCCGGAAGGAACAGCGAGTGACGAAACAGTCACCGATTGAATCGAGATCTATGTTGAGCTTGGAATGGATCTGGGAACCGCGAAACCGGAACGTCGGTCTGCTCACCAGCGTGGGCCTCGTCCTGGCGATCACGGTCGTGGACTGGTGGACGAAACTATACGTCTCACTGGGTCTTCTCTATTTATTTCCAATTATGCTTGCGGCTGGATTTCTGCCACAGTGGGCAATCGCTTTCACAGGCATCGCATGTATGCTGCTTAACGAGCAATTCAGCCACCTGAACCCGGCGGAAGCTCCCATTCGTATGAGCTTTGAAGCGCTAGCACTGGTCAGTTTCGGACTGTTCATCTCCGAAGTCCTGCGCAACCGGCGGTTGAGACTAATGTCTCAGGAGCAATTACGCGTCCTAGTGGAAACGAGTCCAGCCGCAATTGTGACGGCCGATGAGCACGGCTTCATCGAACTCGCTAACCGCGCGGCTGTTGACCTCATGGCCCCTCGGGATGGACATTTGATCGGGCAGCCGATCTCGGCATTTTTGCCCGAACTACACTATGCATTGCGCTGGGAAGAGGGACCACAGTTCCGGGCATCGATGCAATGCCGGGGGCATCGAGGCAACGGAAAGTCGTTCTTGGCGGATGTGTGGTTTTCCGGCTATAAAGAAGGCCCGACCCCTAAGCTAGCCGCCATCGTCGGTGACGTCACGGAAGAACGGAGCACCACAGCAGAATCCAATTCGGCTGCATCCGATCATCCAGCGAGGACCGCTCTGAACAATCGCGAATCGGACGTGCTCCGGCTGCTTGCACAGGGTCTGGCAAATAGAAAGATAGCGTCCCGCCTAAACATCTCAGAGAATGTGGTCAAGAACACGCTCCAACACCTATTCGCGAAGACAGAAGTGCGGAAACGCAGCCAACTCGTTCGCGTCGCATTGGAGCGCTACAGGGATCTTTTGTGACCGCCTCAGTCCGCGCATTGTCGCCTTTCAGACTTGCTTGGAGTTCTGAGCTACCTGTTTGTCTGCCCCGGCGGCGCGACTCCGCGCGGCCACAATTTGCCCAAGTTGGGAACATAGGAACGCGGAACCTTGCGGGGAGCCTCATCGCACCGAGGGCAGCAAGCGGGAGCGAGGGGACCAACGGCCGGCCGGAGAGCGTCGAGGCGGCTGCGGACCTCGCCGGCGACTTCGTTTAGAATTCTCTGGCGCGCCCATCCAGATGTTCCCGTCAATGTCCACCAACCCGAACGACGGAGGAACACGCCCCGGTTAGTTCCGCTCTTTCGGTGCCTCAAAACACCGAGGTCGCGGTGAGGCCGTTCTGGGCTGCCAGCGCAGGGTGCCGCCTCACTAGGGACCGCCGCGCTCATTGGAATAGCGGCCCGGTGTTTCCCAGGGAAGAGCCAGATTGCGGCGTCCCTGAGTGGCGACCCCGAGCCTGAACGCTCGTGTCGCTTATTAGCTTGCAGAGCGACCGCGCATACTGCTCATGCTCGAGGGAAAAATATCTTCTGCCGCAGGTACCCATCGATCCTTCAGCGTATCGCCGCCCAGCCTGGATCAAACCAAGTCGCGGAAGATCGCAGCCGACCTGAGCGCCAGCGCTGGTCCAGACTGCGAGCCCGCACGCGAAATCAGGCAGGCAAAAAGCAACCTGGCGGAGTATGGCAGGGTAGCTTGGGCGTTGGAGGGCTCGCTGGAGTGGGTGGCAACTCAATCCCTGGAGGACTAATCCATTTCCTCCAACACCGTCGTGAACCCCACATTCCCAAGCCGTACCTGCACGCGCAGTGCGACATCATGCGGGAAGCGATAGGCGGCACATGGATCGACGGTAAGCCAAAACTGGGTTGACGGGATGCAGCGCTTGCCCGCCGTACTGACCAACAACCCAACCGCATCGTGGCCGTCTTTGATCCGGACTCGATAGAATGTGGAGTTTTGCGCCTCGTTTAAATCTGCCATGACTCCCTCTACCCCTTTTGGCTTTCACTTTCTCGCGGCGAACACCTGAATTCATCGCCGTTCCCGAACGCTACCAGTGATGGACTGCGTGCACAAAGAGTACTACCGTACACGTTCTTTTTCGCCGAGCGGCGGAAAAGCAAAGGTTACTGCCTGCGGCGTTGAGTTCGAGAGAGAAAGAGATCGATGGGCGGTTTTGGGTATCCCGACTCTTCAGGCTGGCTGGTCACCGTCTTCGCGTATCCACGGGCTTAGAAACAATGCGGTTCTCGAGTGTCCGTCGATCATGGCAAGCCGCAAGGCGGCGCCGTTACGCGCTCGGACATCGGAGCCGGCCGCGAGTAGCGTCCATACAGTTTCGGTGTGACCGTTCGCCGCTGCCCGCTCAATGGACGACTTCTGGATGGCACTCAGAGGTCCGCCTCTCGACCTTGGCGACCACGAACACAAGCCCCTCGCGGTAGTCGCCGACCTTGAGCAGCGCAGGCTTCCCCTTGCGACCTCCCGCACTATTGCCGGGGGTTCCGTTCTTGCCGCTGGTTTTGCTGGTGGTGCGGTCGGTTTCCGGCAGCAAGTCGATGGTGCGCGGGGCGAGGCCGTGCGAAGTTCGACCGCATTGCTTTCGAGCGGTTTCCAGCCAATGACGATTTCTCGGGGTCATGCAGAGGGCGCACATGCCCCGGTACTATGAATCAGTCTGGATGGCACGCGGGCACATGCGAATCGCCGCGTTTGAAAACGAAACCAGCCTATCTGTGCTCTATGCGCCGGAACGTCAGGTTGATGCGCGGCCCAGTCACGCCCGGCTCCTTGGGCACCTCGTGCCTGAAGTTCTTCTGCGTGTCCCCCGCCATGATCAGCAGGCTGCCATGCCGCAACCGCTCCGAAAATGCGACGGAGCCGTCCTTTCGCCGGAGCAGGAACAGGCGATCCGCACCGGAGGCGATCAGAGTTAGCGAAGCGATCACGGGCCCCATCTCCGGCTCGGCGTCCGCATGGAGCGCGACGCTGTCATTTCCGTCCAGATAGCGATTGCAAAGCACCGCGTTGTAGCCGGTCCTCGGCAAGGACAAATTGGCATAGGCCGCAAGCGGAGTGGCTTCTTCTACGCGGAGTTTCAGGGAGAGCAGTTCCGGCAGCCAAGGCAGCGGCCTATACAGCCGCCGCGAGTATGTGTAGTGGGTTCCCGGATCGCCATAGTAGGCTTCGTCGCGGGGGACGGCATTTCCAAATGAGGCTTTGCGCCGCTCCCAAGCGCACTTCCTCAGCAGGGTTGCGAACAAATCGGTCGCTTCCTCCGGCGGAAGGAAATGCCCGTCGTAGTAGATTTCGGCACCGGGGATCGGGATCAATTCCATCGTTCTTGACCTTCTCATGAAGCTGTCACATGAAGGGCTGTCGGGTTTTCCCGATTGGAATTAGCCCCCATTTCCTAATACCGGCGGCCCTCTGCGACTTGCCCGGATTCCATGTCCCCAGTTGGACTCGTATGGTCGCCGGTACCCTCGGTCGGCGCTGATGCCGTCGCCTCGCGGTACTCGCTGACCGCCGCGTCGTACAGCTTCTTGTGCTCCGCCCTGGTCCTGCTGTAGGTCGGCTTGTCATGCCACGACGCAACCGTCTGAGGCGGCGGGAGTCGCGATCGTGTCCGAATAGCTAAAGTAGCCGCCGCTCGAATTGTAGAGAAAGTTATAAGCGTCAGTTTCTTTGATAGGAAGGGTAGGGGCAGTGGTCAAGCAGGCATCTTGCGTCGAATTGGCGCCGTTATAGCAGGTGATTCGATCCGCAAGAAGACCTAAGTTTACATCTGTCGTTCTTTGGACTTCATATTCTCCAAGAAAGGTGTGGACGATCGTATTGCCCATTGGGTCGGTTTCGGTAACAGTGAAGCTACCGCTCCCACCTCTATTGTTGTTGAGATACGTCCAGTAACTGGTGTTACCAGCATTATCCTTGACCCTAACGACTATTTTAACGATTGGGCTGTTCGCTGTTGTGAAACCGACGCAGATTGAGCGCGCGAGGGTTCTGCAACCCAATCATCGATCTGCGGGATGGCAAGCTCTCGAAGTCGTATGTTCAGCCGAATGGACGCTACCGCGGCCTCTACGTCCTGACGCGCGTCGGCGGGCAGGTGTTGGTCTGCATATCGCCGAATGTCGGCCACGCGATCCAGTTGCGATGATCCTCCCGCAATCCAAGGAATCAGCCAGGCGCGGGAATTCCATGGATGACCTCTACGACAAGATCAAAGAGGACGTTCAGTTCCGCAGAAAGTGGGCGGAACAGTGCGGTTTCGGTTTCGAGTTGCCCTCAGTTGTACCGAGCGTCCCGAAATGTACCGAAAACCGTGAAGCAACAGTAGGTGCGTAAACAATTGAAAGAGCGAGAGAAAAAATGGTCGGGGAGAGAGGATTTGAACCTCCGACCCCCTGGTCCCGAACCAGGTGCTCTACCAGGCTGAGCCACTCCCCGACTGAGGTTAGTCCCTTCATTCTACTACACGTTACATCACAAGTCCTGTCCCCGGAAAATCCTGAAAGTTGGGACCATTGAGACCAACGTCCTTCGAGAACAGTCCCGTGGCTTTGGCCACCTCGCGCCGGAACTCTTCAGGAACGTGGGTGGAATCGGACGTGGTTTCCAAGTTGGAATGCCCCAGCCACAGCTTCACGAGTTCACCCGGCACACCATTGGCTTGGAGCATGGAGACGCGACCATGGCGGAACGCATGGAATCCAGCTGGTTTCAACTTCAGTTTTGAGCGACTGAAGCTTCGGCAACAGCCTTATCCTGTTTATTGCGGATCGTCGGCAGGCTAATTAGCAACCTCAGTGTCGGAGATAAGCCAAAATTGCTCGAAGTAGTTCGGCCCTTGCTCGTGAGAGCGATGACCCGAGCGGTCGCCGAAGCACGATAGCATGACCAAGCGCATCCACCATATTGCTCACAAAAAAAGCCCGTGTATCGAGATCAATTCTTCTGCCCAACTCTCTTGCATGTGAGGCAAGCGCTGTACGAAAAGCTCCATGAAGACGAACCGCGAAGTCGCGCGTGCCGTCAGGACGATGTGGTACCTCTGCCTGCAGCAAGTCTGACAACTCCGGATCAAACATGTGCGCCTCGATCATGCCGTCGATCAAGGATGCGATTAGCCCCTCAAGCGTCGCCTCTGCGCTTTCGCCCATTCGGCGCTGCATCACGCTATCAACCTGGCGAATGTGCCGATCGTGAAGGGCGACAAAAATCGCCCGCTTGTTTGGGAAGTATTGATAGACGGACCCGATACTGACGCCTGCAGTCTCGGCGATCCGGTTCGTTGTAATCGAAGAAGCGCCCCCGCGTTTGAGAAGTTTGATGGCCGCGTCCAGCATTGCCTCGACCGTCACCTGAGCTCGCTCCTGGGTTGGTTTGCGGCGAACTGAGGTTTTCTTTGCCTTTGGTTTCACGAGACCAGTGTAGATGGAAATGTGAGCGTTCCTTCAAATTCTTGCGTAAACCATTGAACGGTGATGAACATAGCCGATGCTGAACATGCGAGTAGACAAAGCTCTTCACGCCTTTAAGCTATTTCTTATGTGCTGAGCGCAACTGCGATTAACAGGACGCGTTCACCGGAATCGAGGAACGATGAGACACTTGATTACAGGCGCCACGGGAGATGTCGGCTCCCGCGTCGTAGAACACTTGCTGAAACGCAGCATTCGTCCGCGCGTGCTAGTGCGCAATGAAGCTAGAGCACGTTTCCTCTTTGGCGAACGCGTCGACGTCTTTGTGGGGGACCTTGCCGAACCAGCTTCCATCCGGGATGCCCTCAAAGGAGCGGAGACGATTTATCTGGTCAATGTTGGTCCCGAGATTCCGCGGCGAGACGAGTCAGCTGCCCTGCATGCCAAGGAAGAAGGAGTAAATCGAATCGTCAAGCTTTCGTCGCTGGACGTCGAGCACGGTCTTGCGATCGGAGCCTGGCACGAGAAGGGCGAGGCCGCCATCCGGGCCACTGGAATTCCGTTCACATTTGTCCGTCCCACCGGTTTTATGGCAAATCTGCTTGCCTGGGCGCACTCCATCAAGACCGAAAAGGTCGTTCGGTCGTCTACCGCGAATGGACGCCGCCCGTTCATCCACTCTGACGATATCGCGGCGGTGTCGGTTGAGGCATTAATCAGCCAGACCTATGTGGGCCAATCGATACCGATCACCGGCCCTGAATCCCTGACATTCGGGGAAGCGACCGCCACAATCGCGGAAGCAATCGGTGAGCCCTTGGCATTCCACGCAATATCGGACGAGGAAGCGCGACAGCGATACTCCAGGATCAGCAGCTCTCCAGAGGAGACCGAAGCTCATGTCACGTTGTGGCGAGCCATTAGGGAGGGTCGTCTAGCCAGGGTCACCGATGACGTCGAGCGTGTTCTAGGACGCAAACCAATCACTCTCAGGCAGTGGGCCTCAGAGAATGCCAACTCTTTCAGGAGCTAATGTGGATCGGGAACGACAAGTCGGCATAGCGCCACAATTCCAGGATGAGATGGCTCGGTGGGAAACTGAACGGCTCCATGCGCGTTTTTCGTTACTAATCCGAGTAGGCATGCATTTCCATCGTCTTAATCGAAGCTCAAAGGGTGGCTCGCCCTGCTGGCAATAACCCAGATTTCTGCCGTTGGTTCCGGGGGCCGTTCACTTTAGGATGCATCAGCCTTTGCTCCTTCCTTTGCCTTGCTTTTCAAGTGATAGGCTCATAGCCTCGTCGCAGACACACCGATTCAGTAGCGTATCTCGATCCGGAGCCTCCGACGCATGATCGCACTCAGACCTTCGGTCACCTTTCTCGTTTTCCTATCGACCACATTCAACCTGTCCGCCCAGGACCGTTCCTATGGACGCTCCGTCGTCGCCACGCAGTACGGTATGGTTGCCACCAGTCAGGTTTCGGCCTCACAAGCCGGGGCGCTCATCCTCGAACGGGGCGGCTCCGCCATCGATGCCGCAATCGCAGCCAACGCTGTACTCAACGTCACCGAACCCACTTCCAACGGCATGGGCGGTGATCTCTTTGCCATTTATTGGGAAGCGAAGACAGGCAAAATCTACGGCCTGAACGCCAGCGGCTGGGCACCGAAGGCTCTCACGATTGAGCATCTCCACCAAAAGGGCATCACGGCGATGCCCCAATTCGGTATCGATTCCGTCACCGTTCCGGGCGTGGTCGACGGATGGACCAAGCTGCATGATCGCTGGGGAAAACTGCCCTGGCGCGATCTCTTCCAACCTGCGATCTTTTATGCCGAGCATGGGTTCCCGCTGGCGGAGATCATTCACGACTGGTGGGATGGAGATCACGATGGCTTGCTGACCAATACAGAAAGCCGCCGCGTATTTCTCCCCGGGGGCAAGGTCCCCGAGACCGGCGAGGTGTTTCGCAATCCCGATGTCGCCCGCGCGCTCGCGCTGGTCGCCGACCAGGGCGAGCCCGCGTTCTACAAGGGAGAAATCGCCAAAGCCATCCTCAGAACCTCCGAAACGCTCGGCGGAGCCTTGACCGCCAATGACCTCGCCTCATACTCCGCCGAATGGGTCGAGCCGATTTTCACGAAATACCGCGATTGGAAAGTATACGAGCTCCCGCCCAACGGGGACGGCATCGCAGCGCTTGAAATGCTCAATATTATGGAGCGGTTCAAACCCGATCCCGCCGGTCCGCACAGTCCGGGTGAATTGCACACCCGAATCGAAGCCATGAAGCTCGCCTATGCCGACGTGAAGGCATACGACGGCGATCCGCGTTTCAGCAAAATTCCGGTCGATCAGCTTCTCTCAAAGGACTTCGCCGCAAAACGCGCCTCGCTCATCGATCCCGCCAAAGCGAATTGCACCGTAGCCCCCGGGGCGCTCGGCAGCAGCGATACCACCTACTTCACCGTCGTCGATCGTCAAGGCAATATCCTTTCCGTCATTCAAAGTAACTACAACAACTTTGGATCGAACGTAACCGTGGTGGGCATGGGATTTGCCTTACAGGACCGCGGGGGCCTTTTCTCGCTTGACCCCGCGTCTCCCAATGCGCTTGCCGGCCGAAAGCGCCCGTTTCATACCATCATTCCTGCATTCATGCAGCGGGACGACCAGCACATTGGCTTCGGCATCATGGGCGGCCTTAATCAGCCGCTCGCTCATGCGCAATTTGTGTCTAACGTCGTCGACTACCATATGAATATCCAGGCTGCGATCGAAGAACCGCGTTTTACCGATCGCCAGCAGCTCGGCTGCAGAATCGTGATCGAGTCGCGCGTTACGGCCACCACCCTCGAAGCACTGACCAAGATGGGACACGTGCTGCAAGTGCACAGCAACTACACAGCACTGATGGGGCGGGGTCAGGCAATCCTTCACGACAGCAAAACTGGCATCAATTTTGGGGCATCCGATCCACGCGCCGACGGCGCCGCGATCCCGGAGCAGCCGAACTACTTTGGCGCATCGGCCAAGCGTTAGTCGGCATTCCCTCGGTGACGGACGCCGCAGAGGTTGCATTTCGTTGCGGCTATGGCATTGCAGTGCAGCACGGACCGGCCCAACCGGCTGCATTCATCCTTGATCCGCGTCGCGGTTCAACCTGATCTGGGTCGTTCACGGGACCTCGGGCGATTCCGTCAAGACGACGATCGAACAAGAACTTTGAGGAATTTAATTCGGCTTGCGGCTCTTGCCGTCGGAAAGATAACGGAGAAGCGCGTTATCCGCGGCTGCACGCGACTTTCTTAGGAAGGCGGCTTCCGGACTGATCACCACATCCTCGGAAGGTTTCTGGCGAATGCTCTGCCGCATTCTATCGCCAGCTTCAGTTTCGTTGGTCATCACCTGAATGTAAAACCAAAGGAAGTGGCGCATCTGGTCAACTGCTGATTTCAATACCTGGAGCGACTCCATCTCGGGCAACTGACTCAGTGCTTCCATCAGCTCCGGGTCGCTGGGCGCCTCCATGGCCGCGCAGTTCAACTCACGCTGAATCGCGCGCAAGTCTTCGGTTACGCGCATGACCCGCAGGTGAATGTCGTCCAAATAGTCTTCTCGTGCCATAGTTCGCGGCCTTCTCAGAGCTCAACATCTCACTCGCAAGACGGCGCGAACAGATGTCCCCCGGGCATGCGCTTTCGTAATTCATGCCGTTACTTTGGTATGGTGAAGTCCAATGCGCTTCGCGTTTAGCGGATAAGTTGAACCGCCGCCTCGAAAGCCGCGCCGGAAGCGCGGATTTGCGGGACCTCAAGGACGCGTATTCCCTGGTAGGGATTCTCCACGGCCGCGACAAGCGCGCGCTTCATTTGTTCGAGCGTAACCAGGCCCAAACGGCAGGCGACGTCACGGGTCCAGGGGAGCTGCTCGAGCAGCCAGTACATCGGCAGGAGCGCATAGGGCCAGCGGTGTCCCGGCCCGAGCACGTACCAGGGACGGAGCATCGTCGAGTTTAAGCCGCTCTGGCGAATCATGGCTTCGCATTCGGCTCTGACTTCGACGTACGCCTTCATCATCGGCGCCGGCTGCGCGACACTCAGGTAAACGAAATGTCTGATCCCGGCTGCGCTCGCCGCCCGGATTGCTGCACTCGCCGAAACCAGATCCACGTTGCGGAACTGAGCGGCTTTCGCCGGACTGGGGTGAGCCACTCCAACCAGTTGCACAAAAGTATCCGCTGGCCGGATCTGGGTAGTATAGGAACTCCCGTCCAAGGCGTTGCCAGGAATCGCCAAGCAACCGGGCGGGAGCTTGTTGCGCGATTTCTCGCGAATCAGGGCACGTACCGTATGCCCGCGCTCGAGCAGAGCCGTGATCAACGGACGTCCCAGGTATCCAGTTCCGCCGGTCACAAATACACTATGCTGCTTTCCGTTCATGGCCCGCCCGATGTCGTCTCTGGCAGCTTCACCCAGGTGTAGTACGCACTCGATCGGCGGCCGGATTATAACTCGGGAGTGGTCGAGATTTCGAAGGCTGGATTCCAAATGCGGGAAAGCACGAAGAGAAGCGGTCTGAGCCTGTGAAGGGCTCCGCCTTTTCTAGGGAGCAACGCCCTTCCGCTCGAGATCGAGCAGAGCCTTTTTTCGCTCGATGCCCCAGCGATAGCCGGCCAGGTCTCCATTCTCGCGCACCACGCGGTGACAGGGGATGGCCAGGGCTACGGGATTGGCTGCGCAGGCCCGTGCGACCGCACGCGTCGCCGTCGGCCGGCCGATGGCTCGAGCAACTTCGCCGTAGGAGCGAGTGCTTCCGAACGATATGGACTGCAAATAGTCCCACACCCGGCGCTGAAAAGCAGTGGCCTGGATATCGAGAGGCAATGCGCCAATTGACTTCTGGCCGCGCATTTGGCGCAGCAAGTCTCGTTTCCAGGATCCCATCGCCAGGTCGTCGCGTTTGCGCAGGGCAAAGGGAAACTCGCGCTTAAGCCCGTGCTCGAGCTCCTGGTCCGAGTCCGCGAACTGGATGGTGCAAATGCCCTTGTCGGTGGCCGCGATCAGCATGCGTCCGAGCGGAGAATCGGCGCAAGTGTAGCGAATGGGCGCGGCGATGGCTCCGCGGCGGTACTTGTCCGGGGTCATCCCGAGTTGGGACGAGGTCCGTTCGTACAGCCGGCTGTTCGAACTGTACCCGGCGTCATACATGGCACGGGTCACGGAATGACCGGCTTGCAGGTTGCGCTTGAACTGATTCATTCGGCAAGAATCGGCATAGGCGCGCGGGGTGATTCCGAGAACTGCCTTAAATCTTCTTTGCAGATGGAACGGGCTCTGCTGAAACGCCTTCCCCAGCCGTGCCAGGGTGATCGGTTCATCGAGGTGTTGTTCGAGATAACGGCAGACGGTCTTCACCATTTCGGTTGGACCGTGGCCGCCGCTTGCCCGGGGGCGGCAGCGCAGGCAGGCGCGATAGCCCGCCTTTTCCGCGTCCTCCGGCAGGCGGTAAAAAGCCACATTCTCCCGGCGTGGGCGCTTCGCCGGACACGAAGGCCGGCAATATACGCCGGTCGAGGAAACGGCGAAGACAAACTTGCCGTCTTGGTTCGGGTCGCGACCGAGGACAGCCTGCCAACGGCGGTTTTCGCTACTGTCTGCCATCTGCGGCGCGTCCGTCACATCGAGTAGTATCGCATTGGTCATCATGATTCACAGCTTAAGGCCCCGAGGCCAGCGACCGCTATCCGGATATTGCGTTCAAACTGTTTTTGTTTTTCAGCCTATCCTGATTGGATTAGCCAGCAAATTCTTCGTTCTCTCAGCTACCATATTGCTCGTTCCGCAGGCGCTCAATCGCGACCGATGACGAAGCCGGACGACAGCCCGCTCGATGTTAAGCCATCGCAGGAGATCGTCGCTAGCCGCCTCCCCCGCGAAATTCGATTAGATGCGGCGCATCCCGCAGCCGATTGGTCGAGTGCCAGCCCGACTGCCTTCTCCCACGACTGGCGGGGAGAGAACCCCGATCCTGGCCGCGAAACCCAAGTTCGGGTACTGTGGTGCCCGGAAAAGTTGTACTTGCGTTTCGAGTGCCGCTTCCGCGAACTCTTCCTGTTTGCGGACTCGGAGCCTAGCGGTCGGCGTGATCATCTGTGGGATCGCGATGTGGCGGAAGCGTTTCTGCAGCCCGATCCTTCCGAACAGGGTCATTACCGCGAATTTGAAGTCAGCCCCAACGGCATGTGGATTGATCTCGATATTTTTCCTGGCGGACGCCGCGATCTCGAAAGCGGACTCGAGCGCTCGGTGATCGCCGACGAGAGAGCCCGCACCTGGACGGCCGAGATGGCGGTTCCCATGCGAGCGCTCACGGCTCAGTTCGATCCGCGAGCGATCTGGCGGGCCAACTTCTACCGGGTCGAGGGATCCCAGGAACCGCGAGCTTATTTGGCTTGGCAGCCAACCCGCACCGCCCAGCCCAATTTTCATGTGGCGAGCGCGTTCGGGAAACTGCGTTTTGCCGGCCCGGACGGCGGTTAACGGGCGATCCCCGTGAAGCCGGTTTGGTTGCAGGTGGACCGAGTGTAAGTGTAGATTGGCATAGATCAAATTGGTACGGATAAGACTCGCGTAACTCAAAAACGATTCCCGGCTGGAGGACAAGCAACGATGAAACACCCGGCTCAGAGGTACTTGGCGGTTCTTTGGTTTTGCCTGCTGCCCTGTTTTCTCCTGATGGCACAGCAGTTGAAGCCCGGCTTGGTCGACGCGGAGAATCTGAAGCGCGTCGTTCCGCCCTCCTATTTCTTCCGCGGACAACCGGCCACGGTGCAACTGCGCAATTCAGCAGGATTCAGCACCTCTGACGGCAAACTGGTTCTGGCAGGTCTCGTGGACACGGCTGGCTATGCGAGCGAAATCGCCGCAAAGTATCAGGGATTTCTCATCACAGAAGTAAAGCTAGAGATCGAAGGAACGGAACTGGCCCCCGGCGAGTACGGCTTCGGCTTCTCGAAGGATGGCAAGTTTACGGTGATGGATGTGGGAGCCGACGATTTGTTCACCGTTCCCGCCCAGATGGACGAGAAACTGGTTCATCCCGTGCCGCTGAAGATGGTTGCGGGCGACGATGGATACCGTTTATGCGCCGGCAGAAAATGGGTTCATTTGAAGGCCCAGTAGAGGACGCTTGGTTAGGGAGCTAGTCCGTCAGCGTCTTCAAAGGCCCGAGAACTACCGAAATTCCGGCGCGTCGACGTAGTTCGTTGAGCAGCGCCCGGGCAGCGTTTTGATAGGTTTTGGTCGGATCCGACGGGTCCGACCATACCGCATCGTAGACCAGCTGGGCCGCTTCCTTCACGTCGATCAGCAGCGCGGCCTCGGCCAGATCTGCCCGTTCCCGCAAGTGTTCGTAGCAGCCTTGGCACACCGTTGCCGGCTCGAACCCGCCCCGGTGGTTTTCCTCTAGATTGCAACGAAAACTCTCCGATGCATTGATTTGCATCTCCCCGGTTTGGACGTGGGACTTGAATTCCTGCAAGAAACGCTCGCGCTCTTCCTCGAGGACCGCGTCATCGGGAGCCTGTTCGATCTCGGGGTCCAGGCTCGGAAGGGAGCCGATTACCGGGGGAACGCGTTCCGGGCTCTTGCATACCGGGCAGACTGCCAGATTAGCAGCATAGTAGGTTCTGCACTTGGCGCACGGCAGACCGTAGCCGCGGCGAGTCGCGGCGGCCTTTGGGGAAACGACCGCTTCTTCATCGCTATTGCCGTTGTTACCAGTGCTGTGCTGCGCTCCGCCGGCCGGAGGAAAAATGGTGGGGGCGATGGGCTTCCCGCCGGCGACCGACGTCGATTCTGTAGGATTCATATGGCAGCTTCCTGGCCTTGGACGGTGCTCGCTCGGGACTTAACTCCAAGTCATTCTAGGACTATCGGCCGGACCGCCGTTAAGTACGACAGTTCAGTCCCCGAATATGCCCAAAAGTACACAGCAGTTTGCCTACCAAACCCCGGCGACCGAACACCAAAGATGGCGCGACATTTCAGAGATTTCGGCGATCCGCTAGGATTCGCGGTGTCAGACTGAGGTGTCAGACTGAGATGAGACCCTCGGCGGGTTTCGGTCTTAAGCAGGCGGATCAACTCTTATTTCGCCCGCCATACAGTTGCTGACCGGGCACCATGCCGGTGGGCGTTTCAAGTTCCGCCAACGGTCCTAGAGGCCGAGCGCCATCCGGCAGGCCGCAAGGTCGAAGGGACTCTCCGCCCTAGGCGCCCAGTCGGCAAAGCCTCCCGGAACTCCTGGGCTGCTTCGTCAGCCAAGACCAGAATTCGAAGACCGAATCCGAAGACCGAATCCGGTCCGAGAGTCACGGCCAGGTGCTGGGCGCGCACCGCTGCGTGCGGTTTTGAGGTCAGCAACAGGGCCGCCCTTAGGCGCGGTGCTCGGCCGATCGGTTCGAATCCCCGAGGACGGTCGGCTTCGGTTCCGGGACGGCCGCCCGGCCGTCCCGTTCGTGCTAGGCTCCCGTGGTTCGAGCAACTTGGCAAGTACGACGAAGGGTCCAAGCATCGGTAAAGTATGATCCCGGCAGGGACCTGGCGCTCGCTCAGCTGCAGTAGACGGGAGGCTTCGCGTACGCTCAGCCTCCTGCCTGCTGCATTCTCAATGACTTTCACGCGTTGAAACTCTCTCTGACTCATCGTCACCATCCCTAAATAGGGTGACAAAGTCTCGTTGCAGTTAGGGGGTGACATTATCTTGGAGCATTTACCTGGCGCAGACGGCTGTTGACGGCACTGCCCCTGGTTCAGTAACGTTAGAGGGTCCGCTTTCGAAGCGCGTGGAGGTTCCTATGTTTGACGGTCTCTTTCAGCCAATGCACCTGCTAGTGATCTTCTTTATTGCCCTGCTGGTGTTCGGACCGAAGAAACTACCCGAACTCGGCAAGGGAATTGGCGAGGGCATTCGTGCCCTGAAAGACGGCATGAAAGACACTCCTGCGGAGCCAACCAAGAACCCGAACACTGACGTAAAGAGTTAGCCAGAGTTTAAGGCCAGCTGGCCCGGCAGAGTGGGTATCCTTACCTCGCTGCCATGGCGGCTCCAGTCGAGCGCAGTTTGCTGGGAGACCGAGGGCTTCCTCGTATATATCGCTTATATCGCTCGCCAGTCGGGTGCGGGCCCGAGGTTCTAGTTGTAAAAACCCTTGCATCTCTCATCTAAGTCTCTGAATCAAATAGCTTACTAAGATCGTGGTTCCGGGTCGCAGGGTTCGACCTACCCTACTGGACAGAGCTTGGGGATGATCTAAGCTGTTTGTATGCACCATGCTGGGTTGAGCGCGCGGGCAGGCGCGTCAAATTGCTTTTCACCCTGAGGAAACTATGTGGATTGTCCGACTCGCCCTTCGACGGCCTTACACATTCGTGGTGGTTGCTCTACTGCTTTTGATTCTGGGTCCGCTCGTCATCCTCAATACGCCGACCGACATTTTACCCAATATCAATATTCCGGTCGTGAGCATCATCTGGAATTATCAAGGACTCGATGCCCAGGACATGTCGGACCGCATCGTTTTCCAGACCGAACGCGCGCTCACGACGCTCGTCGACGACATCCAGCATATCGAGTCGCAGTCGTTGAACGGCGTTGCGGTGGTCAAGGTCTTCTTTCAACCGAACGCACAAATCGACAAGGCCATCGCGCAGGTGACCGCGATTTCCCAGACCCAACTGCGGCAGTTGCCGCCGGGCACGACGCCCCCGCTGGTCATCACCTACACGGCGTCGAGCGTGCCCATCATTCAACTTGCCCTTTCGGGAAAGACACTTTCCGAGCAGCAGGTCAACGATTACGGCGTCAACTTCATCCGCACTCGCCTGGTGACCGTACAGGGAGCCGCCATACCCTTTCCCTACGGCGGGAAACAGCGTCAGGTCGAGGTCGATCTCGACACGGCGGCGCTGCAGTCGAAGGGTCTCTCGCCGATGGATGTGGTGAACGCCATCAGCGATCAGAACCTGGTCCTGCCTTCCGGCACTTCGAAGATCGGCCTTTTTGAATATGACGTCGATATCAACGGGAGTCCGAAGACGGTCGACGAACTGAACCAGTTGCCCATCAAGACGGTCGGTAATACGACCATCTACATCGGCGACGTGGCCCACGTTCGCGATGGTTTCCCGCCCCAGACCAATATCGTACGGGTGAATGGGCACCGGGCCTCCCTGCTGACGGTGATGAAAGCCGGCAACGCCTCCACCCTCAGCGTGATTGCCGGCATCAAGGCCATGCTGCCGCAGATTCTGGCCGGGCTTCCGCCCGACCTCGAGATCCAGCCCCTGGCCGATCAGTCGCTTTTTGTGCGCGCTTCGATCAATGGCGTGATTCGCGAAGGCGTGATTGCCGCCTGCCTGACCGGCCTGATGATCCTGATCTTCTTGGGAAATTGGCGGAGCACCCTCATCATCGGGATTTCGATCCCGCTCTCGATTCTCACTTCTCTCATCGTCCTCAGCATGCTGGGCGAAACCATCAACATCATGACCTTGGGAGGGCTGGCGCTTGCGGTCGGCATTCTGGTCGACGACGCCACGGTTGAAATTGAGAACATCAACCGCAATCTCGCCATGGGCAAGGAGGTTGAGCACGCCATCCTCGACGGCGCCCAGCAGATTGCGATTCCCGCATTTGTCTCGACGCTCGCCATCTGCATCGTGTTCGTGCCCATGTTTCTGCTGGGCGGCGTGGCCCGCTACTTGTTCGTTCCTCTGGCCGAGGCGGTCGTGTTCGCCATGCTGGCCTCCTATCTGCTCTCGCGCACACTCGTGCCTACGATGGCCAAGTACTTGTTGCGCGGCCATGAGCCCGAAGGCAGTGAGCGACCCGCCCCCAGCGGCAATCCTCTGGTCCGCCTGCAGATCCGATTCGAGGAAAGCTTCGAGCGCTTCCGCGAGCGCTACCAGCATTGGTTAGACAGTTGTCTTCACCACCGGCAAGCGTTCCTCCTGATCTTCGCCGTCGGATGCGTGGCCTCGGTGGCGTTTCTGGTCCCCTGGTTGGGCAGGGATTTTTTCCCTTCCGTGGACGCCGGCCAATTCAAGCTTCACATGCGCGCCCGCACCGGCACGCGTATTGAGGACACGGCCCGCATTTGCGACCTGGTGGAGCAGTCCATTCGACAGCATATCCCGGCGAGCGAGATCGGCACGGTCATCGATAACATCGGTCTTCCCTACAGCGGAATCAACCTCTCCTACAGCAATTCCGCTCCCATCGGGCCGGCCGACGCCGACATCCTAGTCAGCCTGAACCCAGACCACGCACCGACCGATCAGTACATTCACGACCTGCGTCTGCGGCTGCCCGAGGAATTTCCCGGGGTGACCTTCTCCTTTCTTCCTGCCGACATCGTCAGCCAGATCCTGAACTTCGGGCTGCCGGCTCCGATCGACATCCAGGTGGTCGGTTACAACCTGGACGGCAACCGGGAATTCGCCGACAAGCTGCTCGAGCGCATCCGGCAGGTCCCGGGAACGGTCGACCTGCACATCCAGCAGCCCTTCGATCAGCCCTATCTGCATATCGATGTGGATCGCACCCGGGCGGGTCAGATTGGTTTCACCCAGCGTGACATCGCCACCAACCTGCTGGTCTCGCTCAGCGGCAGTTTTCAGACCACTCCCGAGTTCTGGCTCAATCCGAAAAGCGGCGTGAGCTACATGATCGCCACCCAGACTCCCCAGTACCGCCTCGATTCCTTGCAGAACCTCGAAAATATCCCGGTCTCGGGACCGAGCGGCGCGAAACCCGAGATTCTCGCGAGCCTGGCTTCGATTCACCGCGGTTCAGGAATGGGTCTAGTCTCCCATTACGACATCCAGCCCCTGCTCGATATCTACGGTTCGGTGCAAGGGCGGGACCTGGGCGGGGTGGCGACCGATATAGAAAAGATCGTGAAGGACAGCCAGAAAGAACTGCCGCGGGGCACCCAGCTGATCATTCGCGGGCAGATCCTGACCATGCACTCGGCGTATTTTGGCCTGTTGGGCGGCCTGTCGTTTTCGATTATTCTCGTCTACCTGCTGATTGTAGTGAACTTCCAGTCCTGGCTCGATCCCTTCATCATTATCTCGGCACTGCCGGCATCGCTTGCCGGAATTGTATGGTTTCTGTTTGTGACTCGGACCACGATCAGCGTGCCCGCCCTGATCGGCTCCATCATGTGCGTCGGCGTAGGCACGGCCAATAGCATTCTGGTCGTCAGCTTCGCCAAGGAACAGATGGCGGAAGGCAAGGATCCTCTGGGCGCCGCACTGCAGGCCGGGTTCACCCGATTTCGACCGGTGTTGATGACCGCCCTGGCCATGATTATCGGCATGGTACCGATGGCGCTCGGATTGGGCGAAGGCGGCGAGCAGAATGCGCCGCTCGGCCGCGCCGTCATCGGAGGTCTGCTGTTTGCGACCGTTGCCACCCTATTTTTCGTGCCGGTCTTTTTCAGCGTGTTGCACGGACGGCGCAGCCAGTCGAGCCTGATGGCGCGGAAACACTAACCCAGGGTTCAGGTGTAGAGTTTCAGGAGCAACCCTTATGAGGACCGAGCAGCAAACTGAGCCAGAAAAAAACGCGGCAGCTTTGTCGGAACCCCCTCCCCGGCGCGCGAGCGGGAGATGGTGGTTGGTCCTTTTGGCGGTGGTCGCGCTCGCAGCGCTCGTGATCTTCGCCATCCTGCCGCGTATTCAGGCCCGCGCGACGCTCAAGACCGAAACCGCGGAGATGGCCATCCCGACCGTCAGCGTGGCCCATCCCCGGCACACCGCCCCGGCCGAAGAAGTCGTGCTGCCGGCGAGCGTGCAGGCCTATATCGATGCCCCCATCTACGCCCGCACCAACGGCTATCTGAAACGCTGGACCGTGGACATTGGCGTCCACGTCAAAGCCGGCCAGTTGCTGGCCGAGATCGACACCCCGGAAGTCGACCAGCAACTTCACCAGAGTCGCGCTGATCTGGCCACCGCCGAAGCCAACGTCCACCTCGCCCAGATCACGGCCGACCGTTATTCCGGCCTGCTGAAGACCGATTCGGTCTCGAAGCAGGATGCCGACAACGCCGAAAGCGACTACGCCGCCAAGAAAACCATCGTGCAGTCCTCGCAGGCCAACGTAAAGCGGCTCGAAGACCTGCAGTCATTCGAGAAAATCTATGCCCCTTTCGACGGCGTGATTACCGCCCGCAATACCGATATCGGCGCGCTCATCGATCCCGGCAGCAGCGGCGGAACCCGGACCGAGCTGTTCCATATCGCGCAGCCCGGCCGGCTGCGGGTCTATGTCAATGTACCCGAAGCCTACTCGCAAGCCGCCAAGCCCGGCCTGACCGCCGATCTCACGCTGACGGAATTTCCCGGCCGCCGCTTTCAGGGCAAGCTCGTCCGCACCTCGGATGCCATCGATCCAGCAACCCGCACCCTGCTCGTCGAGATCGCGGTGAACAATCCGAGCGGCGAGCTGCTGACCGGCGCCTACGCTGAGGTTCATCTCAAACTGCCCTCTCCCGCCTCATCGCTGATCCTGCCGGTCGACACCCTGATCTTCCGCTCCGAAGGCCTGCGGGTGGTCGTCGTCGATCACGGAAAAGCCGAACTGCGGCCGATTACCATCGGTCATGACTTCGGCACCGAGGTCGAGGTGGTGGCTGGCTTGAGCGGCGATGAGGCGGTCGTGATCAACCCGCCTGATTCGATCGAAAGCGGGCAGAAGGTCCGGGTGGTGGCCGCCTCCCAGGCAGGAGGAGGGCAGTGACCGATCGGCCGACAACCGCAGGCAAATGGCGGAGACTACTCCCGGCCGCGCTTTGCACTTTGGCCGGCTGGCTGCTCGCGGGTTGCGTCGTCGGGCCCCGCTATTCGCGGCCTTCGGCTCCTCTACCGGGCGCCTATAAGGAGACTCCGGACCACTGGAAGCAGGCCGAGCCCGCCGACCAGGTCTTGCGCGGAAAATGGTGGGAGATCTACCAGAATCCGGAACTGAACCGCCTCGAAGAAAAGATCAACGTCTCCAATCAGACAATCAAGGCCTCTGAGGCCCAGTTCCTCCAGGCTCGCGCTCTGGTGCGCCTGGCTCGCGCGGGCTACTATCCGACGGTCACCGCCGGGGCTTCGGCAACCCGGAACCGGCTGTCCGAGAACCGTCCCCTGGTCTCCCCTACCACCGACTACACCGACTTGGTCCTCCCAGTCGATGCCTCGTATGAGCCCGATCTCTGGGGACGAGTGCGCCGCACCGTGGAAGCCGCCCGCGCCACGGCCGCAGCCAGCGCCGGGGATCTCGAATCGATCAGCCTCGGCCTGCATGCCGAGTTGGCGATCGATTATTTCCAGGCGCGGGCTCTCGACGCGGAAATCCAGCTGCTCGACTCGACCGTCGCCGCTTACCAACAGGCGCTGCGGCTTACCGAGAATCGCTACCAGGGCGGTATCGCCTCGCAAGTCGACGTGGCTCAGGCCGAGACTCAGCTCGAAACGACTCGCGCCCAGGCGATTGACTTGGGCGTCGCGCGCGCCCAGTTTGAGCATGCCTGCGCGGTACTTGTCGGCGAACCGGCATCGACCTTCACTCTGCCGCCGGCCGGGCTCGACCTGACCCCGCCGGTCACTCCGCCCGGATTGCCTTCGGACCTGTTACAGCGCCGCCCGGATATCGCCGCCGCGGAGCGCCGCGTGGCCGCTGCCAATGCCCAAATCGGCGTGGCTCGCTCTGCCTATTTCCCTTCGCTCATGCTCTCTGCGAGCGGCGGCTTTGAAGGCACCACCATCACCAACTGGCTCACCGGCCCGAGCGGCTTTGCCGCGGCGGGCATTGCTGCGCTCGAGACCATTTTCGATGGCGGCCAACGCCGCGCCATTTCCGAGCAAGCCCAGGCTGCCTACGACGAGTCGGTGGCCAACTACCGCCAGAACCTGCTCACCTCCTTCCAGGAGGTCGAAGATAGTCTGGCGGGCTTGCGGATCCTCGAGAACGAAGCTCAGACAGAAGCCGCCGCCGTGGCCGCGGCCGAGCACTCGCTCGCCCTTTCCAACAACCGTTACCGGGGCGGCGTGGCCACCTATCTCGAGGTCATCACCGCCCAGAGTGCCGCCTTGAGCGACGAGCGCGCGGCCGTCGAGCTTTCCGGAAGACGCATGGTCGATAGCGTGGCCCTCATCAAGGCTCTCGGAGGCGGCTGGGACACGGCGCATCTGCCGGCCGCTCCCTCTCCCACCCATTCCCAATCCGGCACTGGCCAATAAGCGATTCCCCTCATCCTGCCCTTTCGTTCCCTGTGGAAAACCCCCACCCTGGTAGAAATCGAAGAATATAGACGCGTATGCGGCATCACGGCCAATGGGCGGTGAAAAAGGGACTAAAAGCCCCTTGGATTCGCCTGCCGGATGGGGTATCTTGGCCCGGTTGAATTGACAATCCGGAGACAGAACAAACGTAACGATCTAGGTATAATGCCGCCTCCAGCGAGTGCGCGAAGCAATTCGCCGCAGCGATCGCCAGAGTCAGCCGAACAACTCAGGGGAGGTCTTCCGCCATGAAATCGTTTTCTCGTCTTGCTTGCCTTCTGATTGCGGCTTCGATCGCCTCTTGTATGTTTTCGCTGTCCGCCGGCGCGCAGAGCACCAATGCCGCTCCGACCGCACAAGCCGAGGCCACGATCCCGGCGCAGTCCTCCGGCAGATTTGATTCGGCATCTTCTGCATCCACTCTGACCATCCCAGGTTCTCTCCGTTCCTTTCTTCGCATGGCCGGCATCAGCCAGAAAGTCTCTCTCCCGGACGTGCTGCCGCTGCTCGCGCGCAACGTGGAGATCCAGGGCTATCACGGCTCCCAGGAAAAGCCCGGCAGTCCCACGGAATTTCTCATCCTGCTCGAACGCTACGTGAACCAGGCGAAAGAACTGCAGGCGCTGGCCGGACCGGCGAACGTCATTCATGTTTCCGGCTGTGACGACGCGCAAGCGCTGCTGACGATTCTGGGCTACCGGTTTCACGAAGCTTGCGGGCAGAGCCTGTCGCTTGAAACCGAGGATGCGGAAAGGGCTTTTCTGACCATTGATTCCGGATTCCCGCTGGCGGACCTCGAAAGCAAGCTGCGCAAGGGGGAACCTTTCAACGACCCCTACTCCGGTACCCAAGTGCCGGTGCTGTTCACGCCGCGCCAATGGACGGCCTACGACAAGAATGTCTCGGAGGCGGGAAAAGAGGATCTCCTCGAATCTCTCCTGCACAATCGCGGCTTGTCCCGTCTCTACTGGGGCATGTCGCAACTGGACCAGGAAACTCGCGTCACGCTCGAAGCCTCTCCCGGCCTACGGAGACTGCTTCGCTCCCCCGCCGCTTTGGATTTCTATGGCTCGCACATTTCGGTCCGCTCCGGACGAGTCGTCGTTCCGGGTGGGGCGGCGGCGGAATCGGCATGGAAGGAACTGGTGGGCGCGAGTCCCGACTCACCGTCTGAATTCGTGAGCCGGCTACTGGCGCGAGACGAGGGTTGGCTGGCGGCTTATTTTGACGCTCTGTCGCGCATCAGCCAAACCCAGCAAACTTATTTCACCGAACCTCACCACCTCCGGCTTTTCTATGAGGCTCTGCGGGGCCACAATACTTCTCCGAGCGCCATCGCTCCCGTGTTCCGGCCGGATGCGGGGCCGCTCCTGCTCATGACTCGGCTCGAACTCGGGCCCAACGGAGAGCCGCAAGTTCCCGGCAATCTCGAGGTCTGGCAGGACATTATTCATCAGAAATACGACTCCCGGGAGGGCCGGGATTGGGTGAAGCAAGCCAGCCGTTTGCACACCCCGGAACAGCTGGTCGAAGCGATGTTCGCGTTTTCCCGGCAGGAATCCAGCGACGCTCCGCTCCAGGTTTATCTGATGCTGAGTGAAATGGACCGGGGACGCTCTCCCGAGCAACGTCTCAGCCCCCAAACCGTCCGTCTGCTGGCCAGCGATTTCTCGCGCTTCGGCGATCAGTATCTGATTTTTTCCGAGTTTCCCGGTTTGGGCAACGACTCGATCACCCGCTTTCTCTCGGTCATGCAGTCAATTGATCACGTGTCGAATCCCGGGGTGCGGGCGAACGCGATTGGCCTGTTTCAGGCCAATATCGGTCTCTGGCAGATTCTCGCCCGGCAAGGAGAGATCTCGAGTGAGGATTTGAATGATTCCTGGCAGAAGGTGATTCAGCCCTTCACGCAAGTCAACTCTTCGGTTGAGCTGTTTGACGCGGGACACGCCTCGCTGCGCGCGCTATTTCAGGCGGCAGCGGACCGCAGCGCGCTTTCCGAGGACGAATTCATTGATGTGCTGGCCGGTCCCAATCAGACCAGCCGCGATGGTCGGCAGGTGCGGGGAGATCTGTCAAACGCCATTCGTTCGGTCATGGTCGGTCAGCGTCTGGCTTCTTTCGACACTCTGTTTGCCCTGGGCGACGGCTTGAATCAACTGGCGCAAGGAAAAACCACGGCCGACAGTCTGCTTCCGCTCGCGGGAGAGCTGCACGAGTTTGAGTTGCCCCGCACCATGTTTACCTCAGGGGAGCGCGAGGAATGGGCTCCGGGAGTTCCCTCGAATCGCCACACTTCCTTGCAGGCGAAAACCGACTTGGCCAAGATCATCAAGTCGCCCAGCTCTGCGAAGGAGTTAACCGAGGCTCGAGGCCTACTGACCCCCTTCCTGCGCGACACTCTGGTCGGGCTGAACTACGCCTACTATGAGCCACCCGGCGCGCAGATGCTGCACAATAACTCGCTGTTTGTCCGCTCCCACGATTTTTCAGGACAGATGACGGTGGGGAAGACGCAGTCGTGGCAGGTGCCGTCCTTGTTCGGCTCCGGCTTGCCGGCCGCGGGAGGCGCCCACCTGGCTGGCTCCTTGGCCAATCTGCCTTTCGTCTTGGCGAAAGCCGAGCAGGATTTCATCGTTCCCGAAAACGTCCAGGCCCTGATTTGGCCGGAGCTCGTGCCCGGCCTCATGAGCAGTGCGGTTTTGCCCCGCTGGTGGGGCGTGAGCCGGATCGAACTGCACGCCGTCACCCTTTACCAGCGCACCGGAGAAGAGCTCCTGAACGCGGCTGCCGACAACCCGAAGCTGCGGCAGACAGTGATGAAAATCCTCAGCGATCGACTGGCTCCTGAACGCTCCGAGCGCATTGAGAACGAGCTGGCGGCCGGGCATCTGAAAGAAGCTTTGGCCGGTGTCATGCCGGGGGAGACTTTTTATTTGGCCGCCGAGTTTCGGCGGGAATTCCCGTCCCAGACCGATTCCTGGGGGGTCGCCGGACAGGAACTGGACGGTCTTTCGCACCGCGATGCCGCGGAAGTGAGTTGGGAACGCTTGTCCCGGGATTTTGGCGTGCCGCACCCTGCGCTCGCGCAGAGTTACGCCCGCGAATTGCTGGACGTGAAACCTTTCCCGGCTCTGATGGGTTACGGCAGCATCCTGCTGGCCGAATCCTGGGATTCGAATAACCTATACTGGGCGCGCCTGGCAGATGAAATGGGATACTCTCCGGTGATGCTGAACCGCCTGGTCCCGCAACTGACGCATCGCATGATCGAGAAGATTTTTGCTACTGATTTCGAAGATTGGCCGGCGATTCTGCGTGCCATGCGGGAAACCGGCGAGGAATTTCGCCAGGGCAAGATTGCCTCGGTGCAGACCAACGGCCCCAGTTAAGGCGCAAGGTCGATCGTGCTTTGGTTTGAGGAGCAGCTCGTTATGTCGCGACGAAATTCTCTATCTCTCATCCTTCTGCTGCTGCCGTTCCTGCTCAGTGGAACCGTCCGCTGGACGATGGCCCAGGGAAGCCAACCGAATATTCGGGTCAATGTCGAGTTGGTGCAGTTGAACGTGGCGGTCATGGACCGCAAGGGCAACTATGTCGACGGCCTTCGTCCCTCGGACTTCGAGGTGACCGAGGATGGCATTCCTCAGAGAATTGCCAACTTCGGCGAAGGCAACGAGGCTACGAGAACTCTGGTCGATGTGGGACCGGATGGCCGGCAGAAGCCCGCAGCCCCAGCCCCTGAGCCTGCCTCCGACAGCTCGCCGGAAGCCCCGCAAGGCTTGCCTTCGATGAGCGCTGCCATGGTCGGCGCCAATGTTTTCATCCTTTTCGATACCAGCAACTATATGTATCGGGGCTTTGTCTTTGCCCAGGACGCGATTACGGAATTTGTGCGTTCGCTCGAAGGCCCGGACCGGGTGGCGTTCTACTCCTATAGCCGCGACCTTTCCCGCTCGGCGTCACTCACCGCGGACCGCTTTCAGGTACTGCGCGGTGTTCGCACCGCCGTGGCCGGCGATGATGCTGCTCTCTACAATGCGCTGCTCATGACCGTCAAAGATGCCGGTCAGTATACGGGCCGAAAAGTGGTGGTCGTGTTTTCGAACGGCCCCGACAATTCCAGTATGGTGCCCCCCGAAGATGTGGCCGAGTTGGCCCAATCCGAAGGCATTCCCATCTACATGATCAGCACTCGCGATGCCAGGCTCGACCCGGTTTCAAGTGCGGTCTTCCGGCGCATGAGCGCCGCCACGGGCGGCGAAGCCTACTTTGCCAAGGACTGGAAAGACCAACAGAAAGCCTTCGCCTCGATCCGCGAGGATTTAGCACACCTCTACTCCATCAGCTACTACCCCCAGCCCAATCCCAATCGGGGATGGCGCGCCATCGCCGTGAGGGTGGTCGGCGAACGCTCGAAGAGCTGTCACATCCGCACTCGCGACGGCTATCGGCCGTTACCCTCCCCGGTCTCCGAGCGAGTTCCTGGTTCCTAGCGGCGCCGAACCTTAGCGTCATTTTCTGTCCTTTTTCGCGGTTGCCATTCTCATGACAGGCGTTCCGAGGGCCGGGCCACGGGAACCGTTTTTCTGCCCGCCTGAAACAAAAACAGACCTCGCCTGGGCCCGAGGGCCAACCCGCGTGAAGTCCTTCGTCGGTCCCGGTTCGAATCCCAGCTTCGTTCCCCGGCGTCGTTCCGAGGGTCAATCTAGGTGGGGCAATCCAGGCTTGCTTCGCAAGCACCGAGCCTTTACAGTTTCCTCGGCAGCTGGCAGCCGGCGAAAAATGAACATGCCGGCGGACGATGAAGACGAGCGATGAAAAGGAGCGCTGACGATGTCAGACGCAGGAAAGAAAGAGATCACACGCCGAGGTTTCCTGACCACTGTGGGCGCGGGCCTGGTGGCCGCCAATGTTTCTAGCACTCTCATCGGGCGCGCCTCCGCCCAACTGGTCGTCCCGGAACCCCCGGGCCGGAAGCTGGGCTGGGCCATCGTCGGCCTCGGCTCGCTTTCGATTCACCAGATCTTGCCCGCGTTTGCCGAGTGCGAGAAATCGAAGGTCGTGGCCTTGGTCAGCGGACATCCCGAGAAGGCCAACAAGCTGGCGCTGCGCTACGGCGTCGATCCAAAGAACATTTACAACTATCAGAACTACGACTCGATCCGCGATAACCCAGCGGTTGACATCATTTACATCGTCCTGCCCAACGGAATGCACGCGGAGTACACGATTCGCGGCTTTGAGGCCGGCAAACACGTGCTTTCCGAAAAACCCATGGCCAACACTCCCGCCGAGTGCCAATCCATGATCGATGCCGCCCGCAAGGCCGATCGAAAACTGATGGTGGCCTACCGCTGCCGCTACGAGCCGGTCAACCAGGAAGCCATCCGCCTGGCGCGCTCCGGGGAGCTCGGCCCCACGCAGGTTATTCTCGCCGATCACGGCTTCAATATGGGCGACCCCAAGCAATGGCGCCTGAACAAAGCGCTGGCCGGCGGGGGTTCCATGATGGACATCGGCATTTACAGTTTGCAGGCGGCGCGCTACCTGACCGGCGAAGAACCCACGGAAATCAATGCCATGATGTTCAACTCGCCGGGAGACGTGCGCTTCAAGGAGGTGGAAGAAACCATTAACTTTCAGCTCCGGTTTCCGAGCGGCGTGCAGGCGAACTGCACGTCGAGCTACGGCTATTCCGGGCAGAATCACTACCGGGTCGTAGGCACCGAGGGTTGGTTCGAACTGGAGCCTGCCACCAGCTACACCGGCCTCCGCATGAGGATTCGACGCGGCCAAGAAATGGAAGAACCCGATCTTGCCGAACGTAACCACTTTGCGCTCGAAATGGACCACATGTCCGGCTGCGTGATGGACAACAAGGAGCCGCTTACGCCCGGGGAAGAAGGGTTGCGCGACCTCAAGATCATGACCAGGATCTACGAGGCGGCCAGTACCGGCAAGACCGTAAAGATATAGCTCGCAGGCAGCCCGTCGAAAGGAATGAAGAAAAAACCGGGCAGCTGGGGGTTCGAGCTGGACCTCGACCTCGGATTTCGCGCGTTCCCGTTTGAATGGCTGCACGCAGTCGACCGCCTCTCTCGACGCTAGCGGTTTGCTCGGTTGCGCGATCACCGGGAAGAGCTCAGTCGTTGGCTTTCGAAGGTTGAAACTCTGACGGCGGCTCCCCAAAGTCCAGCAACCGGGAATCGTGTTGCCTGGGCGACGTCGGCCCGATCCTGGCGGAATATCTTCGCACTGGCAGACCGAAAGCGCACGGCCCTCGCGACCAACAGGAGGACCCATTTGAAGACTGAGCGGCGCAGTGGTCGCCATGCCGGGCTTCGTATTTCAGATCCAGTTCGAAAAACCGGCCGATCACCGAAAAGAGTGGTTTGCCAAGACGGAGAGGAGCTGCCATGCTCCGACGGCGGTTTGCCGCACCTCGGCGTACAGGTTGGCTGTCTCATACGCCAGATAAAAAAAGCCGGCGTGGAACAGCCCCGCTGAAAATGTCTGCAAGCGGATGGCAGGCTGGCGGACCAGGGACTGCAGGCTCGGCCAATTCGCCAAGGAGCCGAATCCACAGCCCAGCACAGCCCCAGCCAGAATGTCGGACGGATAGTGGATACCGAGAAATATCAGCGGCAGACTGACAAAAAAGACGGCGTGCAGGTAAAGCAGGAAGCCAGCCTTGCGGTTGGCGAATGACACCCCGGTCGCCAGGGTAAAAAACAGAACGGCATGGTCACTCGGAAATGAGCTCCAGGACAGAAGAGAACTAGGGTCGAAACCATAGGCCTGGCGAAGATGCAGTTCCGGAGAAAAAATAGGTCTCATGCGATAAGGCAGATTCCAGGCGAGCAACCGAGCCATGAGCAGGGCGGGTATGGCCAGGAGCAGCGTGGAAAGCAGAATGTCTCGTTTTCTAAGGGTCGGACGGTTGTCGGGTCCTTCCTCAAACCAAACAAAATAAAACACTGCGAGGACCAGGGCGCCACCCACCAGGGAATTGGAGGAGATGAATATGACGATCCGGTCCAGCGCAGCAGAGCGGTGGGCAAAGCTGTTGACCAAGATCGAAACGCTTTCGTCGAAACGCACTCGCATCCTTCCCAGCTTCTGACTGCAGCTTTATTTTCAAGTCTCTGTGACGTGGCCGGCAACGCCCGAGCGAGGTACTCCTAGTCGTAGGTAACTAGATTGTGCCAAGTTGCGATCCCGACGCCGGAGCGTCGAAGCAGCAACTCAAGGCTCAGCGCCGCTTCGACGACCCCAGTGCGCGTAGCTCGCACTGGGAAACCAATGAAACATTGAGAGCCAAGACGGGGCATCGAAGGAAAACCCGAGCATCCGCAATGCCATAACGGCCAGCCGGAGTCTTCATACCGATAGCAGCTCGCCGACGAGATCTTGGCCGCGTTCCGCAGATTTTCCACCATAGTCTTGGTTGCAGAGTTTGAAGCCAGCGGCGCTGTTGGCCGCAATCACTCGTGACCCGTAGTTTCTGTTCACGCACTCCAGATCTACCGAGCACGGCTTCTGGTCGCGGGACTCGAATTCAATGCGAACATCCGGAAACTGAATATGGCCACCGACTATTTTCAGTCCATGGACACGGGCGATCTCGCGCCTTTGCGGCTCCCGTTCCATCCGGGAAAGATGTTGGATCTTGGCGAGCTTGGATTGCACGTGCTTTCCCAACTCAAAATCAAGAACCAATCGCTTCGCAGTGCCGCCCGACCGGGAGATGGCCTGAGCTTCTTGCCGATACATATCGTACATCGCGGCATCGTGCCGCAAACCCCGCTTGTTAACAATCCCTGGATAGATTGCTGGATCCGGGTTGCTACCGAGATTGGCTTCGGTAAGATTCTTCCCTGCCTTGGTCAGCGAGAGGTAGCCCCCGTTGATCCTTGAACTAGGCCGCACCGTCAACAAGCCCTGGGTTCTAAGACTGTGCAGGTCTTTGCCGAAACGCTCCCCTTCGCCGTGATAGACGTGATTCTCGAGGGATGCGGCGGTGACGGTGCGAAAGGCACCCGCCTCCTGAAGCAACTCGGTTCGACTGGAATTCACGCGATATCTTTGCCCGCGCAAGCTATGGGCAGTTTTGCCATCTCGCGCTCGAGTAACGCGGGAAGCGGCTGAGGGCCTGAAGGACTCGTCATAAAGTAAACGGCTCATGCCTTTTCCTCAAATCGATCCCGGATTTCGGCCGCGAGATCATCGCAGTCGATTGTCAGTGATTTTGGCCACATAAAGCAGCTCTGACCGGCGTGCTTTGAGAGAAAGGCGTCGCGCCACCCCAAACATCGTCGCAAACAAATTAGAGGCCGATGGCCCATCCATCATTCACGTACATCGCGTGAGGATACAGAACGAGGAACTCCAATCGGTCCATGACCACAAAACAACTGGCTAAATCAAAGCCAGAGTCAGAAGTAACACGTTTCCAATCGTTCCGTCTTCTGAAGGGCGTCGTGGTCCCTCCGTCCGAGGACCGGATGTTACTCCACAGAACCCCAAATCGGGCACGCAAATCGTGTTTCGTTGAAAATGAAGTACGGTATTGAAAATGATTGAAGAAAGTGATTGAAGGTACAAGGCTTCCGAGCCCGGAAGGGAAACCCCTGATTTCTGGACCTGTCTGCGCTTGATTCGGGATATTGACGTAACGTTCATAATTATATCCATTATAGATCATAATGACTATAATAATGGACGTTAGCGATGCGCAAAAAGAAACCCTCAGACGTGCTGCCCATTCCCGCCGCGCGCGCCCTGCGCAAGCTCGGCCATGACCTGCGTGACGCACGGCGGCGGCGGCGTATTCGCACAGAAATCGCTGCGCAACGGGCGTGCATAAGCCGGACGACCCTGGTCAAGGTCGAAAAAGGCAATCCCGGGGTTGCGATTGGAAGCTATGCCACCTTGTTGTTTGTAATGGGCATGGCGGATCGGCTCGCCGACCTGGCCGACCCGACGAAAGACGCGGTAGGCCTTCAGCTTGAGGAGGAACGTCTGCCGCTGCGAATTGCACGGCCACGGAAGTCGAAAGGGGATTGACGGAGAAGGACGTGAACGTGGACCTCGATGGCGTTCCCCGCCGGGTCGGACGCTTGTGGGCACGAGTGCGTAAGAACTAAGGAAGGCACGAGCTTTGACTACACCGACGCCGGGCTGCAGGAAAGCTGATACAATCCACGGCCGACGTATATCTCGCCCGTTTTGGTCTCTTTGTGGACACCGGTGCCAAACCCACCGACCCGTTGTCGCCTCCCACGGCCACGGAGGTTCGTGAGGCCCTCCGCACGGTGCTGGCCGATGCGGCCTTTCAAAATTCCGAGCGGCTGAGCCGCTTCCTGCGCTTTGTCGTCGAACGTACACTGGCCGGCGAAAGCGCCCAGCTTAAGGAGTATCGGATCGGCGTGGAGGTCTTTGGCCGTCCCTCCTCCTATGACCCGCGGCTTGATCCGGTGGTTCGCCTCGAGGCCCGGCGGCTGAGGGCGAAACTGCAAGCCTACTACCAGGCCGAAGGGCAACGGGATCCGCTCCGGATTGAGGTGCCTAAAGGGGGCTATGCCCCGTGTTTTGTCGCAGCTGCCCCGCCGCAGGCAACCCTGTGCCAGGACATGGCCAGGCCAGCCGGTCAGAGGAGCTCCGACCCCTCGCTTAGCTCGCTTGGTTCGAAGCGGAACCTTGCCGCCGTGGTGGTCTTAGCGAGCACCGCACTGCTGGTGGGAGGCCTTTACTATCGCTTCCGCCAAGCCAACCGCCTGACCGACAAGGACACCATCGTTTTGGCCGATTTTGCCAACAGCACCGGCGATCCGGTGTTTGACGATACTTTAAAGACCGGGCTCGTGATTTCCTTGCAGCAGTCACCCTTCCTCAATGTGCTCTCCAACAGCGAAGTCGCAAAGACGTTGCAACAAATGACGCGTCCTGCCGGCACGAAACTCACCGCCGACCTAACCCGCGAGCTTTGCCAACGGGCGGGCAGCAAGGTCTATATTGCCGGAGCCATTGCCAGCCTGGGCGACGACTACGTGCTGGGATTAAAGGCGGTGAACTGCCAGAACGGAGACACGCTGGCGCAGGAGCAGGTGACGGCCTCTTCCAGGGAGAAGATTCTGGAGGTGCTGGGCGACGCGGCGTCCAAGCTGCGCGGCGAACTGGGCGAGTCACTGGCTACCGTGCAGAGGTTTGACATTCCTTTGGTAGACGCCACCACGCCTTCGCTCGAAGCGCTGAAAGCGTACAGCCTTGGCAGAAAGGCCGATAACGAAAAAGGTCACGCAGGCCTGTCTTACGATCAGCGCGCCGTCGAACTGGATCCGAGCTTTGCCGTTGCCTACGAGGCTGTGGGCAATGACTACAGCAATCTCGGTGAACAAGGGCGGGCCAATGACTACTTCACAAAAGCATTCCAGTTGCGGGTACACACCAGCGAGTGGGAAAAGCTAAAGATCACCGCCGATTACTATTTGGACGTAACCGGGGAATTGGATAAAGCGGCTCGTACCTATCAGGAGCAAATTGCAAGCTATCCGCTTCGCAGCGCTGCCTACAACAATCTGGGCCTGGTGTATGCCTTCCAGGGACAGTATGAGAAGGCCGAGGAGGCCACTCGCCAAAATATCCGCCTCGCGCCGATTCGTGCAGGTTCGTATGGCAATCTCGCCAACGATGCCCTCGCCTTGCAGCATTTTGACGAAGCGCGGCAGATTATCCGCGAGGCGCAGGCGCGAAAAATGGATCATTCGGTGTTCCACACCATTCTCTATGCTCTTGCCCTTCTCGCCGAGGATTCCAAAGCGATGCTGGAACAGCAACGGTGGCTAGCCGGCAACGCCGATTGCGAAAACTGGGGACTCGCGCTCGCATCTGACACCGAGGCTTACGCTGGTCGTCTCGGCAAGGCGCGGGAACTGACCAAGCGAGCCGTCGACTCCGCAGTACATGCGGATAGCAAAGAGAATGGGGCGATCTATGTGGCGAACGCTGCTCTGCAACAAGCCGCTTACGGCAATGCTGCGGAGGCCCGCCAGTTAGCGGCCAACGCCTTAAAACTGGCTCCCACGAGTTCTGGCGTCGAGAGCGAAACCGCGATTGCGTCAGCCATGGCGGGCGATACTGTAAGAGCCGAATCCTTGGCACAAGACTTAGGGAAACGCTTTCCGCTGCACACCCAGATTCAATCGCTTTGGCTGCCTGCCATACGGGCACAATTGGCACTGGATAAAAAAGACTCCGCTACCGCCCTTCATGCCTTGCAGGCGGCTTCGCCAGTCGAGTTGGGACAAATCCAGTTCGTCCACAATATTTCCTGCCTTTATCCCGTGTATCTGCGGGGTGAGGCATACTTGGCAGCGGGGCAAGGCAAGGCCGCCGCCGCCGAGTTTCAGAAGATTCTCGACCACAGCGGCATCGTCTGGAACTGCTGGACGGGAGCGCTGGCGCATCTGGGAGTGGCTCGTGCCAATGCCCTGGAAGCGAGAACCTCACAAGGAGCGGATGCTGATGCCGCCCGCGTGCGCGCGCTGGCTGCTTACAAAGATTTCCTCACGCTCTGGAAAGATGCCGATCCCGACATCCCCGTCCTGAAGCGAGCCAAGGCGGACTACGCGAGGCTGCAATAACTTTACGGATTAGGTGTTCCCCGGAGTGGCTCCCTTCGCTACTTATCAACCGAGTAAGTGGCTTTGATGGTGTGCGTCTTGGCTGTCAGCGAGGAGGTTTGGAGAGCTGCGACTCCCCTGGCCGTAAATCCGGTTCCACCCGCGGTGGCAGCGTCATAGAAAGGAACGATTTCGCCGTCCGGAATTGGTTGACGTGATCGTGGCCATGAAGATCACGGGTTGATTCATGAACCTGCGCTTCCCGGCGTTGCGATGACGGTAGTGGTCGCCGCCGGCCGCGCGGCTGGGGCCAAGCTCAGATGGATCAATGGCTCGACCAAGGGATCGAACGGCGCGCTTCGGGCTGTCTTAAGCTTCAGATCACTCCTGCCTTCGAATGCCTATCGCTCCGCGCCCCCGCTTCCCGGCCACCGTAAGCCAGACTCATCAGCCCCTGGCATCGGGTGGCCTTTCTAGGCGGAGCCCGATCGCGGTTCAGTCACGGCAGCCAACTTCATGAAAACAAATGCTTGATAACCGTAGCAAACCGTAGCTGCGTTGACTTTTCGGGGGTTCTCCGCTTATGACAAGCCTCATGCAACTCCGCGTCTTGCAGCGGCCGGATGGAGGAAGAGAAATTGTGGTGGCTGGGCAGTCTTTCTTGATACGGGAAGACAAGCAGGAAGCGGCCATTCCCAAGGAACTACTGGAGCACTTGTCGCTCTCCGATTTGCCCGAGCTGATTGGCGTGAAACCTCTGGGGTTGACGCTGAGCAATGGGGCCGCAAGCCACATGGATTGCTGGCTTTACGGCTTTCGCGACGGCTACGCGTCGGCGCGGATCGAGATCGCTGAGTGCGGTGGCCCGTCACCCTGGCTGTTGGCCCTACGAGAGGCTGTGTGCAAGCGGCAGGAGACCGAGGGCGACGTCGAAGCGGACGAAATCTACAAGTTCGACGACAGCGTGGTATTTGGTTTCCTGCTCGACCTGGCAGAGAATTTTCCGGTTCCGGAGGCCGTCCGGCATATTACCGAACGGCTGCGCGGAATGGAAAGCAGCAGCGCCGCGTTCGCCTCTTAAGTCATTGATAAGACTCGGTAAACTACCGTAGCCCTACGGTACACCTGTTGACCCTCCCGCAATTCAGCCGTAAAACCGTGGACAAGTTCGCCTGGGGCGAGGCAGGCCACTAGCGCTCGGCAAATGCTTCGGGCTTGGCGGTCGCAATCTCGCTGACCGGGCACGTTCTGGAGGGTAGGTTATGACTCGCAGGCGCGTTGTCGCGAGCGTTGGGCTGGCGTTCTCGATACTTCAACTCAGTGCCCAAGGTCAGTCACCCGTTTCCGCCTGGGACCCAATTCGTGACGCGGAGGCTCGCTTCTGGTCGTCGCCTCATACCACTCCAACCCTTAAAGGAGTCCCTATCCAGCCCCGCGACCCGGCACTGGGCGCAAGCCAGCCGGTCCCGCTTCAGGCGACACCGTCTACCTTCAGCATTGCCACGCTGCCATTGGTATTTACTCCCAACGTCGGACAAGAAGACACCAGCGTGCGATTCACGGCGCGCGGCCATGGCTATACCTTGCAGTTAACCGCTAGCGGAGCGGTTCTTTCCCTCGCCAAAGACAAAGAGCAAACGGGATCGCTGCGGCTGAAGGTGCGCAATGCGCGGCCCGACGTGGCCATCGAGGGCGTGGACGAACTGCCTGCCAAGGTAAATTATTTGATCGGCCGTGATCCTGCGAAGTGGCGGCGAGGAATCGCCAGCTACCACCAGGTCGCCTACCGTAGCATTCTCCCCGGTATTGACCTCATCTATCATGGTCAAAACGGCCAACTGGAATACGACTTCCGTGTGTCCCCTGGCGCCAATCCGCGCCAGCTTGAAATGGGCCTTGCGGGCGAAAACTGGAACCCGCGGGTTACCTCCGCAGGAGATCTTGACCTCATTAATGAGAACGGCTCAGTCCGCTTCGCCCGCCCAATCGCCTATCAGCTCGATGCCCGCGGTGCCCGGCGGCCGGTTAAGGCTCGTTATGCTCTCAGCAAGGATGGACGCGGCTTCGGCTTCAGCCTGGGACCATATGACCACGGGCGCCAATTGGTGATTGATCCGTCATTGCTTTATTCGTATTACTTCGGCGGCAGTAACAGCGATTCTGCAAATGCTTTGGCGGTGGATCCGCAGGGAAATGTGTACATCGCGGGAAATACGGCATCCACCGACTTGCCAACCACCTCGAGCGGCTTGCAACCCGCTACCAGTGCGCCAATTGGCGGATCAGGAGGGAACACTACCTACACCGGTTTTGTGGCGAAGTTCGACAGCAGCGGTCAACTGGTATTTGCCACGTATCTCGGTGGCTCGAGCACCGGAACTTACGCAGACGGGATCGCAGTGGATGCCGGCGGCAATATCATTGTCGTGGGACAGACCGTCTCGACCGACTTCCCGTTACAAAACCCGGCCCAAAGTACCTGCGGCCCGGCGGCCACCATCAACAACTTTACCTGCCAGTACACAGCGGTGGCATCGTGTGCTGGCGGCAACGGCAATGGCCCTCAGAGCGATGCGTTCGTCACTAAGCTCGATCCGACCGGCTCTCAGTTGGTGTACTCCACCTATCTCGGCGGAAGTGGAAACGATTGGGCCAGCGCGGTCACAGTTGATTCCTCCGGGGAAGCCTATGTGGTCGGCGGAACGATGTCGGTTCCCGAAAACACTTATTGTGCTCTCTGTCCGAACACCCCGCCCAACCAGTTCGGTTTCCCGACTACAGCGGACGCCTATCTGCAGTTTCCGGAGGCTTACTGTTCGGTAGGGAACGGCGGGCCCTATCCGGATCACTATTCGTGGATCTCGAAGCTGAGTCCGACAGGAGCGCTGGACTACTCCACCTATTTCGGGCCGACCCCAGCGGAAATCGCCGTGGCGACGAATGAGTCCTCCAATTCCACCGACCCTTACGGCCTCGCCCTGGACAGCGCGAGTAACCTCTACGTCGTCGGCCAGACCAGCGATACTGCGTTTGCCCTCATTCCGGGAACCTCTCTGGCCGGATGTCACAACTGCAGTAACGGGAACGGCAACTACGACGCGTGGGTGGCGGAATTCAACTTCGCCAACACCGGGTCTTCGCAGTTGGTCTATTCCGGCCTGATTGGCGGCAGTGGCAGCGACTATGGCTACGGAATCGCGCTCGACACGCAGAACAACATCTACGTGGCGGGCCAAACGCAATCCTCGGATTTCCCGACCACTCCGGGCTCGCTGCAGCCACAGAGCGGAAATTCAATACGCGGCTTCGTCACCAAGCTCAACCAGCAGACTGGCCTCGTGTACTCCGCCCTTCTCGGCACCAACGGAAACACCGGAAACACATCGGCGAACGCCATTGCCGTGGATGCGTCTGGAACGGCGGTTGTTACTGGTTCGACGCAGGGGTTGAGTTTCACGCTGGTGAATCCGCTGCAGGCGACCGATCCGGAAGGCTTCCTGCTGCGCATGACGCCCGACGGAAGCGGCACGCTTTTTTCCACCTATTTCGGTGGATTCGAGACCACCCCCGAGGCCGTAGCGCTGGACAGTGCAGGTAACGCTTACATTGCGGGAAACAGCACCAACATTCAAACGACCGTAGGCGAATCCTGTCCGAACCTGAACCAGTGCGGATCGAGCAGCCCCGACGCCTTCGTGGCAAAGATCAATATGAACGCTCCGCCGCCTGCGGCGACGATCACCTCCGGGCCGGCCAATCCGACCAACGCAAGCACGGCGACCTTCAACTTCACGGACACGCAAGTCGGCGTAACCTTTCTGTGCAACCTGGACAATGCAGGTTTTTCCGCTTGCACAAGCGGAGTGACTTATTCGTCGCTCAGTAGCACCGCCCACACCTTTGCAGTGGAAGCTGAGGATTCCTTCGGCAGCGCCAGCCCAGTCACGACTTACAACTGGACGATCAACACCACTCTACCGCCCGCCCCCATGATCGTCTCCGGGCCGGCCAATCCGACGACCGCAACCACGGCGACCTTTAGCTTCAGCGACACGCAAGCTGGCGTCACTTTCCTTTGCAGTCTCGACAGCGCGACTCCTTCAGCCTGCACGAGTGGCATCAGCTACTCGTCGCTGAGTGTCACCGGTCATACTTTTGCCGTGGAAGCCGAGGACAGCGCCAGTAACATCAGCCAGGCTACAGCCTATAGTTGGACCATCACTTCTTCGTCGCCGGTGCTGCAAAGCATCGCAGTCACCCCGAATCCCGCTGCAATGACTCAGGGCCTCACTCAACAATTCACCGCGACCGGTTCCTACAGCGACAGCAGCACCCAGGACCTGACCACGGCGGTAACCTGGGCCTCGTCGAATACCGGAGTAGCCAGCATTACCTCGGGCGCAACGGGCGGTCTGGCAAGCGGTCTCATTCCCGGCAGCACCAACATTACGGCGACGCTTGGGAGTGTGGTGAGCCCCGTCACCCCACTCACGGTGGAATCAACCACCCAACAGCAACAGCTTCAGCCCGGCGGCACCACCACCGTTTTCCCATTCGGCACTCACACGTATGGTGTCACTTATCCCACGGGAGTCGATCCTTCGGGCTTCGATATGATCGTGACCGCCCAAACCATAACTCCGGCCCAGTTTTCCGCTCTGGTTACGGGCACGGTCTTCAATGGCACTCAATGTCAGGTCTATGACGGCACGGGCGGGAACTGCGTGGTCTATTCGACTTCCTGCGTCGTACACGGGACTAGCACGCCAGCCCAGTGCCCGACCACTCCGGAAGACTCCATCACGGTGAAGACGGCTTATAACAACACCATCCAGCCGCTGTCCCCCGGATTTCTGCAGGGCGATCCGTTGCGTTCCCCGATCACGACGGTTGTCGGGAACGGCACTTTCGCCACCGTGACCTGTGCGGGAGAATGCTCGACCGCAGTCGGACAGACCGTTACCCTCATTGGGAATTCGGTCGCTGGCTTCAATGCCACGGTTACCGCGACGGCGGCGACGGTGAACACCTTCACTTTCAATATTTCCGTCAGCGGCACGGGCACGGGAGGTTACGTAACTTCCCATAACGTGCGGAACATCTTTTTCTCGTACACCACCCCGCGCTTAGATGGCACGATTTCCGGCAGGACAAAGAACTTCTCAGAGTTCATCGCGACGGCAATTACTCAGCAACTCCCGGTATTCACGAGCTCTGCAAGCGACAGCGCAACCGACGGTACCGCCAGCTCGTTCATCGTAAACAGCACTGGCACACCAACCCCGGCTTTGACCGAGACCGGCGCCTTGCCGTCAGGCGTCAGCTTTGCGGATAACGGCGACGGCACGGGCACGTTGAGCGTAGCCTCGACAGCCAGCGCCACAGGAACTTATACCTTCGTGATTACGGCGGCGAACAGCCTGGGTAGCACCAAGCAGACGTTTAAGCTGTGTTTGCAAGCACCCCAGGGCCAGTTGAGTCTCTCGCAACCGGCGCTCGATTTCGGATATGTCTACCTGGGCACCCGACGGGACCTGAGCGTGATGGTCAAGAACACTGGCGGCTCGTCGTTCAGGATTACTAACATTTATTTCACTCCGGCCGCCGGTCCGGCGAAGAACGACTTCGGATACACCACGCAGTGCGGCGGCACCCTGAACCCCGGCAAGAGCTGCACCATCGTGGTGGAGCTGCACGCCCAGGATGTCGGCGTCGGAAGCTCCCTTCTGAACATTGCCTACAACCTCTCTGGTAGCCCGGCGAAGGTGAGTCTGTCGGGCAACGTGATCAACCCCAAGCTCAAACTGAAGCCTGCTAGCGTCAACTTCGGAACGGTGAAAGTGGGAAAGAATTCCACTAGCTCCGTGACCGTGATCAGCAATGGCGACACGCCTCTTCTGATCAATGGCATCAGCATCGCGGGTTCCTCAGCCTTTACTGAAACCAATAATTGCCCGGGGGCGCTTGCGGCGAACGCGAGTTGCACGATCAAAGTGGTATTCACGCCCTCAGCCGAGAAATTAGTTATGGGTACATTGAACATCACGGCCAACGCACAACCGAGCATGCAAACGGTGTCGCTCTCAGGAAACGGCAGTTAGTGGAGTCCGCATCATCACTGCGCCTTTTCAAGCAGATTGCCCATATTCTGGTCTGTCCATGCTCCTTCGGCCGGGCACAGCCGATGGCTGTG
Source organism: uncultured Acidobacteriaceae bacterium (assembly GCA_963770245.1). Classification (GTDB taxonomy): domain Bacteria; phylum Acidobacteriota; class Terriglobia; order Terriglobales; family Acidobacteriaceae; genus PALSA-270. The sequence goes on from CAVYOX010000008.1 coordinate 663,080, forward strand.
CGAAGGTGAGCAGCCATTGCTCCTTCGACTTCCCGATAGTGGAACAGAAAAACATCAGGGAGAATATTGAACAAGGGCGTTGCAATTTGCGTTGCTCATCTGGATGGCTCACGAGCCTCTGCATGCGCTGGTTCTCTTTCTGCTGCTGTTTGGCGTTCAGTGGGCCGCCGTCCAGGATTTCCTGGACCTGTTGCTATCCTCCTCGGTGGATGTCGATAAAATTCTCTCTCCCCTACACCTGGAGGTTTGCAGGGCCTGAACCTGCAGGATTTGCCACGCCTGAGCGTTCCCAGTCTCGCAGTTGCGATACGCGCGCTTGGGCTGGGAGCCTAGTCGTGGAGAACGATGTTCAGCAGCGAGCTATGCACCTGCAGCCCGCCGTTGTAATGAATAAAGCCGAATTTTCTGAACCGGTTCATGAAGAAGCTGACCCGCGAGCGCGTGGTGCCGACCATTTCCGCCAGCGTCTCCTGACTGATTTTGGGAACGACCGTCTCGGGTACGCCTTCTTTGCCAAAATGAGCCAGCAGCAGCAGGATCCGGGCCAGCCTTTTTTCGCTCGAATTAAAAAGCTGATCCACCAGATCCTCTTCGTAACGGATGTTCCGCGCCAGCAAATAAGCCACGAACAGGTCGGAAAATTCATGTTCCCGATGAAGCGCTTCCATCATGGCTTTCTTTTCGATCCGCAGAATAGCGCAATCCGTCATCGCGGTTGCGGAACCCATGCGCAGCGGCTGGCCGGCCAGTGAACCTTCGCCGAAAAAGTCTCCGTCACTCAATATGCCGATCGTGGCTTCCTTGCCAGTCTTCGAAACCACGGTGAGTTTTACCTTGCCCGTCTGGACATAAAACACTGCATCCGCAGGGTCCCCTTGGGCAAAGATTGCTTGTTTCGCCTGGAACAGGATAGATTTTCTGCCCTCGCCAATGGTTGCGAGGAATGCATGCGGGTCGAAATCACGTTTCTTCCTGACCACCAGACTGGGACCGATGGCAGCACGCGCTGTTTGAAGGATCGGGTCGAAGGGAGCTTCGCGGGCGACTTTCTTGCTACGGGGAGAATCGTTGCGTCGGCAAGCCGGAGACATAGACACCTCCTTGCTGCCTGAGAACCACCACCTGTATTTTACCACCGTTGTCCGGACGCAGCCCCAAATCCTCCGGGCGCGAACGTTCCAAGTCACCAGGAGTTGTGGCCGCTAGCGCAGGACATGAGCCATTCTGCTCAGTATTCCTCGGGCGTTTGAGCGAATCTATCGATGTCTAAAAAGGGCAGCTCATCCGTAAAACCAGACGTCCTGAACTACCCTCTCGGAACCGGGTCGACTCAGACCCGGTTCGCCCGACGCCGCGCTCGGCCTTCCTAAAAGGACTGCACCGGGCAGCAATCTGCGCTCGGATCAACGGCGGCTGCCAGGGCCGGCCCCAGGACTTTGGAATAAGGAGGAGCCATGTTTCTCACAAGCAAGATCGTGTGGGCCGGAATAGCCGTTACCCTGTTGGCGACTGGAATGTTGGTGCAAGGTCTCCCGCGAAGCCCGGCAGGATCTGGCTCCAACAAAGACGGAGTTGCAGGCTTCGTCATCAAGAACGAGGTCAAGAAGATGCAGGAGATTCTGCGCGAGAAGGGACACTACCGAGGCGAGATCGATGGCGTCCTCGGTCTACGGACTCGAACCAGTCTTCGCGCCTATCAGAAGGCTGAACATTTGCCAATCACTGGGCAAGTTGATATCCGGACGGCAGACAGGCTCGGTGTCAGGCCTGAATCGACCTGGGGCGATTCCAAGCGCGCCGGACGGGAGGTTGGCGACCAAGCTGGCAGCGAAATGAAGAGCAACAAACCTTCGGCGGGGATTCGGCGGGCTGACGGTAGAGCAAGCAAGACTTCGCGCAAGCAGGTCTCCACGGCTGCTGTCGAAGACAACGGCGGAGACGACGCGAACGGACCACAAGCGGAGAACGAAAAACACACCCAGTAGAAGCCAACCAACGCTCTCTAGTTCTTACTTTTCGGAGTCTACTGAAAGAGTCAACTGAAGAAGATCAGCAAATCACGATACTTCGCCACTCTGCCGAAGGAAACGACGGCACTCCCCAAGTGACCGATTCAGGCTTGACAGCGGTACGTTCTTTCCCCAACCTTTAAGAGAGTTTAAACTCTTAAGAGAGTTTAAACTTTGCCAACTCTTTACTGAATAGCCTATCCAGTTTTCTTTAACTCTGCCAGCCGTCCTCTCAACTTCTTGACGGCTTCTTTCGCGCTGGCTATCCGCTGTTGAACCTTGCCCGCCTTTTTCTCGGCTTTCCCTTCGCTTTTCAAGTCGCGGTCATTGGTAAACTGTCCGACCTGCTCTTTGATGGTTCCCTTCACTTCGTGAAAGCCACCCTCCATCCTGTCTTGCGTACTGGTTTTCATATTCTCACCTGGGCCGCTCGTAAACTGCAGCTTAAGGCTGTTCAGCCTCTTTGAGGGCCGCCAACATTGTTCTCTCGTGGCGCTCTGTGGTCTGAGCAAAATTGAACACTTCGGGAGTCGGGAGCACGAAGGCGAACCCATCCGACTGAAATATGAGTCCCCAGACAAGTTCACGCCGGGAGCTCGTGCCGAAACAGAATTGGATGCGGTTTATCACCGCAATCCCGCGAGGAACGCTTGAGCATTCTTGCTCAGACCTCCTCATCCATATTTGCTAACGTCTGTATTGACCTCCTGCGCCCGCATGTCTTACCCAGGTTAGTCCGCGAGCTTACACACGAAAACTCAGAGGCGGCGCAGAGGAACAGAAATGAGGCTGTCTCATGAAAAAAGTAATGTTTTTGCTTGCAATGGTGAGTCTCGGCACGCTGTGCTGGGCGGCGTCGGCACGGGAAGATGCCACCGACCGGCTGGACAGCGCCACCCAAGTGATGCACGCAATTATGGGTGCGCCGGACAACGGAATTCCGGAAGAAGTATTGGAACACGCAAAGTGCGTGGCCGTGGTACCGCACATGGTCAAAGGTGGATTTGTCTTCGGAGCTGAAGGTGGAAAAGGTGTAGCCACCTGCCGCACCGCGGATGGCTGGAGCGCGCCGGCGTTCATCACGATTTCGGGCGGAAGCTGGGGACTACAGATCGGTGTGGAAGCTGTGGACCTAGTCATGATCATTCAGAATGAAAGAGGGATGCAAAGACTGCTCTCGAGCAATTTCCAGGTTGGAGCGGACGCTTCAGCAGCAGCCGGTCCAGTTGGACGGCACGCCCAGGCTGGGACAGATTGGAAGATGGATACCGAGATCCTGACCTACTCCCGCGCCAAGGGTGCGTTCGCCGGGCTCACGTTGAAAGGCGCCTCGATCCGCCAGGACAACGACTCCCGGCGCGCGATATACGGGCGCAGGGTCAGCACTCGGGCTTTGCTGTTGGGCAAAGTGCCGGCTCCGGCCGTAACCCAGCCTTTCCTTACGGAAATTCACAGAGCAAAAGCTCAAGCCGTAGCCGAAGGGAAAGAAGACAGAGAGAAAGACAAGGCCAAAGACTAGCGCTTCCTCACTCGATCTACGGCTGTTTGACTTTCACTCGACGGCTGCATGTTCGGGTGGGAGCAGAGTCCATCATTTGTTTCTCATCCGTTCGCGCGAAACAGCTCTCGCGCGGACGGGATGAGAAATCACGTTCGGGTGCTCGCGAATGAGCACGGGAGGTTGACATGCTTTGGACCATTTTCATTATTCTTCTGATTTTGTGGCTTCTGGGTTTCAGTTTGCATATCGGCGGAGGCCTGATCCATCTGCTCCTGGTTGTGGGGCTGGTGGTTCTGATCATTAATTTACTGAGCGGACGGCGAAGTGCGGTTTGAGTACGAGTCGCCGGCACCAGGAGGTCCCGGTGTAGCCTAGCCTCCTGGTGCCTTCACCTCATGTGTGGTCCCCTTCCAACCGGACCACACCGTTAAGGAGCCCACAATGTCCGCGTCCGACCCCTCCGTAAGTTTGAAATCGAACTTCCCGCTGCCCGGCAAAGCGAGTGCCCTCGTGTTCGAAAAGAAGTCGGCGTCGTTCTTACAAGTCATACCAACCCAATCGATTCCACTGCGGATAGCGGTAATCGGGAACCACCTCCCTCGACAGTGTGGAATTGCGACCTTCACAACGGATTTGTGTGATGCGATTGCTGTTAGATACGGGGCCGCTGGAGTATTCGTAGTAGCCGTGAATGACCCGCAATCGGGCCACAGCTACCCTGCGCGGGTGCGATTCGAGATAGCCGAGACCGATCTCTCATCCTATCAATCAGCCGCCGACTTCCTTAATTCCAGCAATGTCGATCTGGTGTGTTTGCAGCACGAATATGGGATTTTTGGAGGGAAGGCCGGCAGCCATGTAGTGCGTCTGCTGCAGCGCCTCAAAATGCCTGTCGTGACCACTCTGCATACCGTTCTTCGTGAGCCAGACTGCGGCCAACTTATCGTCATGCAGGAAATCGCCGCGCGGTCCGATCGTCTCATTGTGATGAGCGAACACTCTTCTCAGTTTCTGCAAGATGTATTTAAGGTGCCAGGCGAAAAGATCGACCGGATTCCTCACGGTATCCCCGACCTGCCGTTTGCGGAACCGGCTTCACGCACAGATTCGCTTTCAACCCCAGGAAAGACCGTATTACTAACGTTCGGCTTGTTGTCTCCCAACAAGGGATTCGAAAACGTGATTCAGGCCCTGCCGAGCATTTTGTCTCGCCACAGCAACGTCGTGTACGTGATCGCTGGTGCGACTCATCCTCTGGTCAGGCGGCGTGAGGGCGATCGCTATCGCCTCCAGCTGCAGGCGTTAGCCAAGAAGCTAGGAGTTGAGGAAAACGTAGTCTTCCACAACCGGTTCGTCAGCCCTCAGGAAATGGCTTGGCTGGTCGGTTCGGCCGACATTTATATCACGCCGTACCGCTTCGAGGCACAGGCCGTATCCGGAACACTCGCGTACGCCTTAGGGGCAGGGAAGGCGATCATTTCGACTCCGTACTGGCACGCCGCCGAACTCTTGGGCGATGGGCGCGGGGCGCTGGTTCCCTTCGACGATCCAGCGGCTATTGCAGACACGGCAATTGAACTGTTGGACAATGATGCGGCCCGCCAGGCTATGCGCAAACGTGCGTACCTCTACGCACGCCACATGGTCTGGAACCGGGTAGCACAATCTTACATGCGGACCTTCGTACTAGCTTGCGCCAGTCGCATGCAGCCGGCCCGCGTGGCGTTTCCCATCCGGGCGGCGGAGAGTAACGCCCCAGGCCGATTCATTGACGCCGGAGCATTGTTCCAGCGCTGATTGGGAGAGACGACAGGCGCCCATAGGCCAAGAAAAAACAGACTGTCATGAAACCAAATACATCCGTGATATGGATCTGGCTTCTTACAGCGTCGATTGTTGGGCTTGTGGGTGTCTTGATCTTGGCCGCCATCTACATCTGGGGGCGAAAATGAACCGGGCACAGCGGGGAACTTAAGAATGCAGCTCTGCACCGCTAGCCGAAGTTCCCGCTAGGCCACTCAGTCTTCGTCACCGCAGCGCGTGCCGCCGATAGAACCAGAACTTAACCGCCTGTACCCCCAGCAGGTAGGTCATGGCGAGAACCGCAATCGCGCCCAACAACGACACTGCTAGCGGAGTAAACCGCAAAAGTGTTCCCACCGGCGTATACGGGAGCACAATGGCGATCGCCACCAGAGCGAACACGCTGATCAGCAGCGTCCGGCTGGGGCGGCTCCTCAGAGGATTGCCTGCCGTCCTGATCGCAAGAATGACGAGTGTCTGGGTTGCCAGGGATTCTACGAACCATCCTGTGTGGAATAGCGGCGCGTTCCTGGAAGCGTGGAATAGCCAGAGGAGAACCGCGAAGGTGAGGAAATCATAGATGGAACTGATGGGCCCTATGATCATCATGAACTGGCGAATGAACCCAATTTGTCATCGCTTGGGGCGGTGCAGCAGGGCGGGATCAACGTTGTCGCCGGGGATACTGATCTGGGATATGCCATAGAGGAAGTTGTTCAGCGGTATTTGAGTCGGCAGCATAGGCAGGAATGGCGGAATGGCGGAACAGCGATGCCCCAGACATGCTGAACCTGTTGCCGAAGTTGGAACTCGTGCCCATAATGATGTACTTCGTGATGCTGGCGAAGGAGCGCCGCCCTTCGTTTACGCCGTCGTTCAATTATGTGACCCAGAAAATCGCCCATGATGTTGGGCTGGGAGCGGACCGCGTCCTCACCGGCAACCAGGTGGATACGACCGATGATGCCGCACTGGCCCACCAGGCCGAGCCCGACGCTATCTTCCCCCGCATGCCCCCTGAACAGAAGAACCGGATGATTCTCGCGCTTAAAGCACGTGGGCATGTCGTCGGGTAGATTGGGACTGCATCAACGATACTACGTCGCTGCACACCGCGGATGTTGGCATTTCCGTTATGAACGGAGTGGAGGTGGCCAAAGACGCTGCCAAAGTCATCTTGCTGGAGAAGGATCTTGCGGTGGGTTGTCGCCGGTCATAACCACCACGGAAATGCCATTCTGTTTCAGCGCCTCAGGTTCTGGTCGCGGGTGATGCGCTCTTCGATTCTAAGCAACAACTTCGGCGCGTGGCCCTTTACCAGTTGCCGGATGCCAGGCCCAAACTCGTGGAAGAGGTTGATCCTCGCGTCGTTGCCAATCGTCGAACCAAAATCGTTGAACGGCGCCGAAGGGGAGCGCGCCCAGTATGGACGGTAAGCATTGTGGACAGCGACCGAACTCAGTACCCCGATAAAATACGAAGTGTTCAGTCTCTTCTTTCCGGAGTCGTCACGCGTGATAAAAATGCGCGAAGCTGCGTAGGTGGCGCGGCCCATGAAGCTGCTGCTGGTCGAAGGCTGATAGAGCAGGGCCTGCTTGCGCGACGACGGATATAGATAGGTGCTGGAGTCTTCTTGAGTAAACACCGCTTTATAGGGAGCGGTAAAACTGGGTTGCAGCCCAGGAGTGAAGTGCTTCAGTTCTGTTCCGCGCCTTACGCGCGAGTTGATGACAACCGCATCCATGGTTAAAGGCGAGCGCGCTTCACCGATGAACGATTGAAACTTCTCTGCTGGTTTTGCAGGCCTTACCGCGGAAGGACTATCAGGGAGTGATCTCCACGTGCGCATCTCCTGGGCCTGCACTTCGGGTGAGCTTGAGCCGTCCCTCTGGAGCAAATCAGCTGAAGGGCGTTGGCTCTGGCACAACGCTCCGCAAGCGGCCAACAGGAAAAAGGAAATAACCCGGATTGGTGCGATTCGCTTCACCATAACTCGCTCCTGCAAAGCGGTAAGCGACTCTCCGGCTCCTCGGCGACTCACCTAGTAGCACACCTCGACGTTACCACTTCACGTGATCCTCGTCTGAGCAGGATTGCTCATCCCCAGGAGGCAGAGGCACCTCACTCCGGCGACGCTTCACAACGTGCGTGCACGAAGTGCTGAAGTGGCATGATCTGCGGGTCCGCAGAGTCCCCCGAAAGAGTCTCCTAGGGCACACACTCCAAAAGTTTCATGTAGGTGGTCGAGTATGAAATCGGAATCTCGACAAAGCATCGGACAAGTTGACGAAAATCGAAGGGCATCTGACTGCGCAGGGGAAAAAGGACACGCCGCCAGCCTGGCCCTCTTGTTTTGAGAACGCGGTCAATTGGCGTCGGTGCCGTTAGACTGGGTATGATTTCGAGATCGAAGATGTTCACGCGGGAAAAGAGTGCGCCACTTGTGCTGTGAAATCCGAATACTCGCACATAACGCAAGCCGAGATGAAGAACATCATGGAGCAGGCGGTGGACATTGGGCCGCTGGTCGCGGCGGCCGTTGCCAAAGGCTATGCCGAGAGCCGAGACGGCGCTCCGACTCCTTACCGCGGCTACTATTACCTGATCTTGACGCGCCAGGGGAAAGACGGCCCCGGCGGCGCGAAACGTTATATAGGCGGCCGCGCCGATGTGACCGGTTCTGACCTACGCCCTGTCATTCAAGTAGTTCCCCGCTAGCGGACCTGCACTTTTCGCAGACCTCTCGTGCGAGCAGACACCAATCGGCGACTGCGCGTTCTTCCGCTAGCGGGGCGATCTTCAGTCAGAATTGCCAGGCAAACGTATTACGACTCCTCCGTGATGGTAGTGCCGACGATGCCGATGCCGACGCCCGTAGCTAGACTCGATCGGGGACGTGGTCGTGGCACGTGCGGGTGCAGGGCACAACGCAACCAAGGTAAATGCCAGGAACAGCGCAGTCAAAATTCGTTTATACATGATTTTTCCTCTCCCTCTTTTCTCTCGCTCTGTGGGCTACTCGGGGGACTTCAGCAGATCAGTCTGCATCCCACCTGTTTCAGTGTGTGGCTGTAGGCGCGGCTCCAGCGGCGTGTTTCGTCGCGGGCTTCGCGGACGCCTCCGACCCCCAGTATTGCGGATCGGCTTCGATCCAGGATTTCTCCACGTAGCTCCATTCCGGAACCACCATCCAGAGGTTCTCCTCGACGCTGGTCACGCCCTCCTCGGAAAGCTTGCTCATCCGCTTTGTTCCTTCCTCACCCAGCGCAGCGCCGAAATCCTTCTGATGCGCCAAGCCAATATCCTCATCCTTGAGGGACGTCATCGGCACCAAGACAAGATAGGCGTCTGTCACTCCCGCCTGCGCTTCGTAAGTCGCCCAAGGGATGTTCTGCTCGATCTTGACATGGGCGTCGCGATAAAGCTTCGTCATTTCCTCGAACTGTTCGTCGTGACCGGACCGCATATGGAAGATGAGCACCTCCCAGTAATGAGTTTGCGGTATGTCCGCGGCGGCCACGTTGTTGCTGAGGTCGGGGCGATAATGCCAAATGGTGTTGTGAACCTCGGATACGTTCGGGGCTTGGCGCGCATCCAGCGCGTCAAACTTAGCGTCGGCCGCGGTGTCGCCGAGCATCCACTCTTCGTTCTTTTGCAGCGCTTCGTAAGAGTCGTAGCCGGTGAGGAAAAGCGCTCTCGAAGCGCCGGTCATTGCCTCCATCCCCACGAAGTGCGTCGGGTCCTTCAACTGCCGCGACAATCCCGGATACTCCGAAGCCACTTTGTCGTAGGGTCCATCCTGGTAGGGTTTGATGTTGTTGGTTTCGATGTTAACGATGTTGGCCGGCGTTTGTGCGTATGCGGCCAGCGAGCCGGCCAGCGCCAGAGACAATCCGGCGACGGAACAAATCCATTTCTTCATGTCTGCCCACCTCCAGGAGGGCCAGAGCCTGCATGCTTCGACCGCGGGTGATCCACGCCAAAATCGTAGCCACTCACCAAAGGCGTTTCTGTGCAAAAGAGAACATTGTTCAATTTGGCTCGCAGAGTGGCGTTGTGGCTGCTAGATTGTGAGCAAAGGTGAACAGCTTTCGCAATTACGAAGCCAGCAAAATAGCTCTGGCAAGATTCAAATCGATGTTTCAAGGTCGTGTTTATGTCGCCAGTAAAATTGATTCGAAGGCGAAAACGGAGACTGTCCAAACCGGTGACCCCTGCTTCCACACCGGCGAAGCTGGTGGAATCCGCCGGTCAGGTGTTCGCCGAGCACGGCTATCAGGCGGCCACGGTGCGGGAAATCGTCAAGCGCTCGGGCGCCAATATCGCGGCGGTCAACTATCACTTCGGCGACAAATTAGGCCTGTATACCGAAGTATTGCGGCAATCGGTGCGGGCAGCCCGGGTGGAGGCAATCCACAGCGCGCTAGATCAGAATACGCCGCCGGAAAACACTTTGCGGGCAGTGATCAAGGCTCGCATGCAAAGCGTGGTCAGGCCGAACTTGCCGGACTGGCAGTTTCGAATCATGGTGCACGAACTTGTGCAGCCCACACCGGCGCTGTCGCGAGTCATCAATGAAGTGTCCCGGCCGATTTACAAGCGGCTGCTCGAATTGATCGGAAGCATCATCGATTTACCTCCCAGGGACGAGAAGACCCGGCTATGCGCACACAGCGTCATGGGACAAATTCTTGTTTATGTTCTTGCCGGGCCTCTACTGACGCAACTATGGCCAGAGTTAGAGATGACACCGGAGCAAGTGGACCGGATCGCCGAACATATCTGGGCCTTTTCGCTGGCGTATCTTCGGCAAGCAAATTGTGGTGGCCGGCGAGCTACAGCACTGAGCAAGCGAGGTTAGATATGGCGGAGCAACCCGTGATCGCGAAGCTTCTTCCCAAGCAGGACCAAACGCAATCAAGATCGCAACCCGCGCCTGTGACGGCGAAGCCGCCCCGCTCCATGGCCCGTCGCCTTATGGTTCCGTTGGTATTAATTCTGATCCTCGGCGCCATCGGATTCGGAGTTTGGAGACTTTTTTTCTCCGCCCCACCCATACCGGCAAACGTCGTGCAGCTCAGTGGACGAATTGAAGGGGATGACTCGGCAGTATCTCCCAAGACGAGCGGCCGTATTCTCGAAATCCGCGTGCGCGAGGGAGACAGCGTGAACGCTGGAGACATCATCGCGGTGCTCGATGACGAGCAATTGAGGGCACGCGTGGAGCAAGCGCAAGCCGAGCTTCATGAAGCGGAAGCAAAGGCCAGGTCCGCACGCGACCAGATCTCGGTCCTCAATGAACAGTTGCGGCAGGAAGATGCGAACGTTGCACAGCAAGAAGCTGCCCACGACATTGCCCAGTTCGATAAAGAGGCGTACACGCGGCTGGCGCAATCGGGAGCCGTATCCGAGCGTCAAGGAAAACAGGCGGTGTCGACAGCGGACCAACAGGCGGCTGCTGTGGCCGGCGCCAAGCGCCGCGTAGCCGGAGTGAACATGCAGCTCGCGCAGCAGCAGGCAGCTATTGCCGACGCGATGGCGAGTGTTCGTCAGGCCCAGGCGCAGCTCACTGAGGCGCAGGAAAATCGCCAGGATCTAACGGTGAAAGCACCCTTTGACGGAACCGTAGTAACGCGCGTTGCAGAGCCGGGAGAGGTGATTACCGCTGGAACCCCGGTCATCACTCTGCTGGATCTCAGCAAGGTGTACCTGAGAGGTTTTGTTCCCGAGGGACAGATTGGCAAGGTCAAAGTTGGCCAGGCCGCGCACGTGTATCTGGATTCGAATCCCACGCAGCCGGTTGACGCATACGTTTCGCGCATCGACCCGCAAGCCACATTCACTCCCGAGAACACCTATTTCCGTGATGACCGTGTGAAACAGGTCGTTGGGGTAAAGCTGCAGCTGAAAGGAGCACTGGGATACGCCAAACCGGGAATGCCGTCTGACGGAGAGATTCTGGTTGCAGGCGATCACTGGCCGGAAGAAAAGCGCAAATGACGACCGCAACCTCCAATCCGTTTACGTCCCAAAGTCGCTCCAGTGGTTCGGAAACGAGCGCCATTCGAATTGCCGGGCTTTGGAAGCGCTACGGCCTGCTCGAAGCCGTTCGCGGAATCAGCTTCGAGGTGGGCAAAGGCGAGATCTTCGGCTTGATCGGCCCCGATGGTGCGGGAAAAACGTCGACGTTCCAGATCCTCGCCGGGGTCATGGAAGCGAGCGCGGGATCTGCCGAGGTTTTTGGCCAGCCCGCGCGCGAGGCACGTTCCCAGACCGGATATCTGACTCAAGCATTCAGCTTGTACCCCGATCTTACGGTTTCCGAAAACATCCGCTACGTCGGCGATTTGCGGCGCGTTGCGCCGGAAGACATCACCAAGCGTGGCCGCCAGTATCTGCAAATGTTCGACATGGATCGCTTCTCCGACCGTCTGGCTGGCCAGCTAAGCGGCGGAATGAAGCAGAAACTCTCGCTGGCTTGTGCCTTGGTGCCTCAACCTCGCGTGCTCGTGCTTGATGAACCCACAACGGGAGTGGACCCAGTATCCCGGCGCGAGTTTTGGGACGTCCTGGCGCATCTGGCTGCCGAGGGCTTATCCATCCTGGTCTCGACGCCGTACCTGGATGAAGCCGAGAGGTGCCATCGGGTCGCGCTCATTCACAAAGGCGAGATCCGGAAAATCGGCACTCCGCGCGAATTGCGAGAGAGTCTGGACGCCAAGCGGCTAGAGGTCCGCGTCGACAACTTGAGCAAAGCCGAATGGGTGCTGTCAAAGGTGTCCGGCGCGCAGAAAGACATCGTGGATGTCGAGCGTTTTGGCGACCGTCTCGATGTCCTGGCTCGTGATCCGGAGAAAGCGCGCCGACTCGTGGCGGAACTCAGCAGCAAAGCCGGCCTGCACGTTAGCGACGTTCGCGTCGATGAGCCCACTCTCGAAAACGTGTTTGTTGCCAGCCTGCGGGCGTTAGGCGAAGACTCGAAGGAGTCACCGTTCCCCGGGCGCCACGACCATGCGAACTTGCGCGGCCAAACTGCCATGGGAGCAGACAATCTGACCAAACAGTTCGGAGCCTTCACTGCGGTAAAGAATGTGACCCTGGAAATCCGCTACGGAGAAATCTACGGCCTGCTGGGCGCAAACGGCGCCGGCAAGACAACCACGATCAGGATGTTGTGCGGACTGCTTCAGGCTACCAGCGGAAGCATGCGGCTGGCTGGCGAGCGAGGCAATCTGCGCTCGGAACGCATTCGCCAGCAGATCGGTTACATGTCGCAGAAATTCTCGCTCTACAACGATATGACCATCCGGGAAAATCTCAGCTTCTTCGCTGGCGTCTACGGCGTGCCGGAGAGTGAGCGCGACGAGAAAATCCGCTGGGTCCTGTCGTTCTCGGGGCTTGAAGGGAAAGAAGACCAGATCACCGGCAGTCTTCCTGGGGGCTGGAAGCAGCGCGTCGCTTTCGGCGCTGCCATCATGCACGAACCGAGCGTGCTCTTTCTCGACGAGCCGACTTCTGGGGTCGATCCTCTTGCTCGGCGAGCTTTCTGGGTGATGATCAACCGCTTGGCAGATGCCGGCGCGGCAATCCTTGTGACGACGCATTACCTCGAAGAGTCCGAACAATGTAACCGCCTGGGATTCATGGCCGGCGGCGAACTGGTGGCGGAAGGAACCCCAAGCGGCATCAAGAGCGCGCAAACCGGCCATCTGCTGGAATTCATCGTCGACCAACCGCAACGCGCTGCCGACGTGCTCAAGAGCGAAACCGAGCGTTGGCGAGTTTCCCTGTTCGGGAACCGGCTTCACGTCGTCACCAATGAAGATGTTGACGCTGGCAAGCGAACGACGACGGAGAAGCTCGAGAGCAATGGAATCCGCGTCATCGGCGCGCGCGAAGAACCCTTTTCTCTCGAAGACGTATTCATCAGCGTGATCGAGAAAGCCCGCCAGCAGGGAAAAGTTACAGCGGAAGAGTAAGGAGCGCTCGAGAATGAGACGTGTAGTTGCGCAGGCCCGCAAGGAGTTGACTCAGATCCGTCGTGACTGGCGGACGCTGGCTCTTGCCCTGGTGCTTCCGCTGGCCCTGCTGATGCTGATGAGCGTCGCTCTTTCTTTGACCGTGAACAATCTGCCGGTCATCGTGCAAGACTTTGACGATTCCCCCGCATCGCGCGATTTTGTGGACGCGATTCGCGCTTCCATTACTCTCCATGTCGTGGCGTGGCCGGTCGATCGTCGGCCGGAACAGGCCTTGAGTTCAAACACAGCCCGAGCCGCCGTGCTCATTCCGGAGCATTTCGGAAGGGACATGGCGCGAGGCACGAATTCTCCCGTGCAATTGCTGGTGGACGCGTCGGACGCCAATACCGCGAAGCTCATGTCGGGCTATGCCAGCGAGATAACTGACGCCTACAATCAACGCGTCGCGGGCACCCAGGATTCCGCGCCGGTTCAGACCGCCATCCGCCTCTGGTACAACCCCGGACTCTCCGCCAAGAAATTTTACGGTCCTGGGATTTTCGTGCTAGGGCTTTCGATGTTCCCTCCTTTGCTGGCCGCTCTCGCCATGGCAAAAGAAGGAGAGCAGAAGACAATTCTCCAAGTTTATGTTTCCAGTATCTCCGCCCACGAATTCCTGCTGGGAAAGATTCTTGCCTTCATGGTGGTCGCGCTCGCCGAGTGCGTGCTCATGCTGGTCCTCCTGTTTACGTATTTTGGTCTGGACCTGGCGGGCGACCCCACTCCCTTCATCGTCGCTACGATTCTCTACACATTCTGCGTGGCGGCCTTTGGGACGATGGTGGGAGCGACGATTCCCAGCCAAGTCGCCGCGATGCAAGTGGTCGCTCTGGGCGGCTTTCTCCTGGTGTTTCTGCTCTCCGGTCTGATTTTTCCCATCCAGAACATCCCCGTGGGTTTGCGATGGATCTCGACGTTCATCTGGGGCCGCTACTACATCGAGGTGGTACGGGATGCGCTACTGCAAGGCGGCGGCTGGCCCGCCGTTTGGTGGAGGGTCGCGATCATCGGCATCATCGGCTCGGTTTTCTACGGGATGGGATGGCTCGGCATGCGCCGTATGCAGCTCAAAGCGTGATCGAATGACGAATCCTTTTCAAAACATTTTCGATCGCCGAGTCCGCGCACTCGTCCGCAAAGAGTTCAACCAGATCCGGCGCGACCGCCGTCTTATGATTTCCCTGATTCTTCCTCCCATCTTGCAGTTAACGTTGTTTGGCTTTGCGCTGAGCGCGGCGGTGTCGAATGTTCGCTTGGGAGTGGTCGATGAGAGCGCAACTCCGGAGAGCCGGGAATTGGTCGCGACCCTCACCGAGAGCAAAAGCTTCCGCCTCGGAGGCTACTACTTTTCGGTGGACCAGCTAGGCAGTGCAATCAGTCAGGCCCGCTTGGATGCAGGAGTCGTCATCCCCTACGACTATGCCCGGGATTTGCATCGCGGACATTCCACTACGATCCAGTTCCTGCTGAACGCCACCAACGCGAATACGGCGACCATTAGTCAGGCCTATGCGGAAGGCATAGTGCAAACGTACACCGCGGGGCTGCCGAGCCTGGGCATTCATGCCGGTCTTGAGCAAGTCACCCCGTCCGAGATAAGCCGCCGCGGCCGAGTGCAACTCATGCCGGCCTTCATCTACAACCCTGGCCTAGTCGATTCCTGGTTCATTGCGACCGGCGTTTTCGGTCTCTTGCTAATCCTGAACAGTTCATTGGTAGCATCCGCGGCCATGGTAAAGGAACGCGAAGCTGGGACGATGGAGCAACTGCTCATGTCTCCCGCAAGCACCTCTGAAATCATCATCGCCAAGATCGTGCCGCTGTTTGCCTTGCTCTGCATCATGATGCTGCTGGCGATTGCGGTACTCAAAATCGTCTTTCACATCCCGTTTCATGGCAGCTTGCCCTACGTCTTGTTTGGCGGCATGTTATGCATTTTGTCCGGGATCAGCCTGGGCACGGTGATTGCAACTTTCAGCAAGTCGGCGCAGCAAGCACAGCTGACTGCCTTTTTCATCAACCCTCCGTTGTCTTCTCTATCGGGAGCTTTGAATCCGGTTGAAGCGATGCCGCGATGGTTGCAGCCTTTGACGGTCTTCAATCCCATTCACCACTTCGCGACCATCGTTCGCGGCGGCATGCTCAAAGGAAGCGGGTTCGCCGCGCTGTTGCCCAATTTCCTAGGGTTGTTGATTTTCACCTTCGTCTTGGTTTCGCTCAGCATCTGGCGATTTCGCAAGCAACTTAGTTAGTAATGGAAAGGCACGGTCCACTGTCCATGAGGAAACTGACCACACTACTAAGTGTCGCACTAATTCTGCTCTGTCTGTGCATTGCTGGCGGATCTGCATCCGCGCAGGGGCCGCCCGCCCAAACCCAAGGCACGCAAGCCGTTCAATTGCCTCTGTCGGGCCGCACCGCTCAAAGCGGTTCCGTGACGGCCACGCAGCCGTCTGTTCCCGGACAAACGAGCACCGTCAACACTCTCAATCCCACAATTCAAGTTCAGGGTCCTTACTCTGGAAGCACGGCAGGTTTTTCCAACAAGCCGTTTTCCGGCAAGCTGTCTTTGCGAGAGGCCATCCAACGCGGGCTTGAATACAATCTGGGTGCGGTAGGGCTCGCCCAAGCCGTACGCCAGGCGCACGGGCAAACGCTTGTGGCACGCAGCGCACTGCTCCCCAACCTCACCGGCGACCTGGCCGAAACCGTCCAGCAGACCGATCTGGCCGCGGAAGGTTTCCGCTTTAAGATTCCAGGCTTCGCCATCCCGAGTGTCGTGGGACCCTTTAACTACTTTGATCTGCGGGCCCGACTCTCGCAAACTGTAGTGGATCTCACAGCATGGAAAAACTACAATGCGGCCAATGAAAGCCTGCATGCAGATCGGTTCTCGTCGCAAGATTCTCGCGATCTCGTGGTATTGGCCGTCGGGGGCGCTTATCTTGAGGTCCTTGCCGACAAAGCCAGAGTGCAATCCGCACTTGCCCAGCTGGATACCGCCAACGCTCTCTATCGACAAGCCTCTCAGCAGCGAGATGTAGGCGTAGTGGCCAAAGTCGATGTCGACCGCAGCCAGGTGCAAGCTCTTACCCAACAACAGCGGGTGACTTCATTTCAAAACGACCTCGCGAAGCAAAAAATCAATCTGGCGCGGATGACGGGCTTGCCGCCAAACGATCAGTATGACCTCTCTGATGACGTCCCTTTCTCGACTGCGCCGCCAATTACGGTGGATGACGCCCTGCGACAGGCATTCGGGCATCGTTCAGACATAAAGGCGGCCGCGGCGCAGGTCCGCGCCGCCGACCTCGCGCTCTCTGGCGCGCGCTCGGAACGACTCCCGTCGCTTTCGGTGAACGCCGATTATGGCGTGATTGGAACCAATCCAGCCCAATCTCACGGAACGTTTTCGGCCACCGGCACGTTGCGGTTTCCTATATGGGAGGGTGGCCGGACCGGGGGAGATATTGAGCAGGCCAACGCCACTTTAACGCAACGCCGCGCCGAACTCGAAGATCTCAAACTCGAAGTAGAGAGTGAAATCCGGAAACTCTATCTCGACCTGGAAGCGGCAACCAGCCAAGTGGAAGTGGCGCAGAAGAATATCCAAGTCGCCAAAGAGGCCCTCGATCTCACCCGGCAGCGTGTCGAGGCGGGCGTGGCCGATAGCGTTGAACTGGTTCAATCGCAGGAAGCGCTGGCGGGTGCGGAGCTTGACTATATCAACAGCGTGTTCGCCCACAACGTCGCGAAACTAAGCCTGGCTCGGGCCATAGGCCGAGCAGCAGAAAACCTGCCGACGTTTCTTAGCATCCACTAAAACTCGACGCAGGGCCGACCATCCGATCGCGGAAGACTCGGTTTCTTCGCGCCGAGGGCGTTGCTATCTGAGACGGTTTTAACAATTGGGAGACATCGCTCCACATAATCCGGGCGCGTTTCCCAAGACCAGCACAACCTTCACCGCCTGTTCTCGATTCATGGTGCCCTCCCGTCAAAAACTGAATTGCAAAAAGTGCCGTACACACCCCTGTCGTGGAACACGATTGATGCGAAATGTTAGGTCGGACTGGGTCAATGAGCGACTTATCGCCGATTGACAGCCCGGCACACGCGAGTAGACTCGGAATGCCGAAGGAAAGTCATGCCTGAACACGTATGAACCCGATGTCATCCATCCTCACTGAGGCCGACTGGGGCGATTATCGAAGCGACCTCGACCAAGAGTGGGCACATGGGAAGTTTGCCGGAAAATCGAATGAAGAGATGCAACCGTACTTTGGCGAAATTCCAATCGAAGCGGCTGGGGACTTGAGATGCATGCCAGAGATTCCTTTCCGCTATTACATGCTCGGATTCCGGGACCGCGTAATGTCCGGTGGATTCGAACCCTACGATTCTGACGCCGCGAGTTGTTTTCTTCACTTGGTGGAACTTGGTGGTTGAAAAGCTCGAATCCCAGCCGCGACACATCGTACCCATCATGCCTGAGCTGCTTTCAGCGGTGGAGTATGTAGCGCACAATCAAGCAGCGTTCGACGCTGAGGAGAGTATCTACGGCAGCTTCCTAGAGACTTTTAAGCAGATTCAGGCGTTATACAGCGCACACGCAGGACAGTGAGCGACGTTGGTGAGGTTGTTTGGAGAGTTTTAAACCCCTTCAAAAGATCAATGAGTGAAATCGAGATATTTCGCTGCCATCGCTGAAGAGCCAGAGCCTCAAGCAGGCGTTTTGCTCGTGGTGATTGGCGCCGTCCTTACGGTGGTCCCGCTGTCGCTTTCATTTCGGCGCTTCGGCGACTTCCCAAGGTGGAGTCTTCCACTCACAAGATGTGCGAACTAGTGTCAATAGCTAACAAGCCGCAGTTGCGTGGTCTTCGCCTCAAAGTAAAAATGATCAGGCTCTCGCTGTCTTGCTCTTCTTTCGTCTACTGGTGCGGGGTTGTGATAAAACCTGAGAGTGCCAGTCGCTTCGACGAGTTTGCCGTCCATTCTAGAGTAGGTGTCTTCCAACGTAGATTCTCTGGGTCCGATATAGACTTCCTGCTGATTGTCGAGCACGACATACGGGTCGCCTTTGACCAGTGATGAAAATTTCCCTCGAATGGTGATCTGCTTTCCGACAAGTGTCTGCGAAACCTCATGGGAGGCTGCAGTAGCATCTTCTGGCGTCGAGCGCGGATGGTTACAGCCTCCCGCTAGAGCAACGATGGTGATCGAGAGGAAAGCAGCTGCGAAAAGACCCTTCGAGAGATGACCCGTCACAGATTCTTCTCCACGGCCTCATTCTAGACTCTCTTGCTTGGGCTCAATGAGTGCCATGGCGATGTCGCGCCTACCGTCGCTCGCTTTGATACGATGCCTCATCAGAGGGCTGAATGATAGGTAGACGCCAGTGGCAAATCCTTGCGCTGATTGTGATGGCGGTCGGCGGCGTAGGTCTTGGAATCTGGCTGTTCCGAACAGGTTTCACAGTGCTCGGTTGCGCCTACATAGGTGTATTTCTGTGGCGTGGACAGCAATTCGCGGTTTGGTTCATTGCTCCCCACACTGCGCCGTCGGATGTCACACCGCCGTTGAGTTCAAGGTGGCAGCGCCTTCTCCTCTCACTCATCTGCCTCTTCGGTGCTGCGGTCTGCGCAGTAGGCGTCTACTTGTGGCGGTTGTGGCCAGAGGAATGGCAAGCTGGTCTCGTGTTCGTTCTTTTCGGGTTGCTCGTCTTAGCCCCAGTGACGATCAAGGAGATTCAACTTCGCAGAAAGGCGCAGGCGCACATCCAATCGCCGACAGCGAAGTAGATCGTCGTTCCGACAGTTCGCTCCGCGATCAATGAGTCAAATCGCGATCCATCGATCCATCAACAGTTGGTTTCGCCTACCGAAGCGCACCGAAGCGCCAAAGTACGAAAACGGGTAGGAAGAGCAGCAAGATCACGATCATTCGCAACTTGCTGAAGGGCTGTAGTCGTCCAAAGCCGGGCATTTATGAATCATAGTTCAACGACAGGTGCTAAGGCGACATTACGCGTCTGGTGCCCCGCCGCCACATCGAATGTCGAATAGTACTTCTTCACGTCCTCTGCCCCGTACTTCTCTCGAAATCGCTCGATCACGGATTCCACAGCTTTGGCATCGGTCACTGGCGTTGCCCGGAATTCTGCTCCAACGCCTCGTGCGTCAATCCGAATCGAAGGGTTCTTGAGCACGTTCCTGTACCACTGCGTGTCAGAACCCTGCACGGGCAGGAGGTACAGCTTCTCGCCTTCCACGACGAACCAGACCGGAATCGAGATTGTCTTCCCAGACTTCCTGCCGATCACGCTGATCTTGATCTGGCGGTCGCTGGCGAAGTGGTCTTTGAGTGTTTCCTTGGAGCCTGCCATCCTGACCCCCATCTGGGTCACGGCCTAAGAACTCCGTGGGTCTCTCAGCGCCGGGTGCTGCTCGCGAGCTTCTTCTGCGGCGGCCGCACTACTTGGGTGAGGGCTTGTGCGTGTGTCATGGAACTCATCAATGCAGCGGTCACAAATCCGTGCCTCGCCCCTTTGGATGAGTTGCTCGACCTGATTGGGTCTGTTGCCACAAAAGCTGCACCGCTCGTCGCCAAACAGGTCAGCCGGATACCGCTCGGCCTGCTCTTCGGTATTATGCACGTCTACCCAGCAGGCAGACAGTCAGGGATAAATGCCCTCTGCTCGATCCTTTGCCTCGGCTACGGAACCGTGCGCGGAGCAGCCGAGGGCTTTCCATTCACTGTTGCAGTGAAACAGCATGACGCCCGGCGGCTTCTGGTCTGCACAAATCGCCAGAAAAGAAATGGTAGGCACGACTGGACTCGAACCAGCGACCTCTACCGTGTCAAAGCTCATCTATTCAATCCCCTCAACAACTTGAATCACCGCCAGGGACCACCCAAACCCTCGCAAACACGCGTAAGGCGAAGTTTCAATGGATTGAGGAATGGATTGGAAGACGCATTAGTCGGCAGCCGCGTGATCGGGTCTCGGGAATTACTTCCGCATTGTCGCTTGGCTTGATCGGAAACGCCTCGGACAAAGTCCGATGCGAAGTTCTTGCGGTCGATCCGAGGCGTTTTCGATGAGCAGGCTAGGAGGAAGCCGCTGGCGTTTGCAGCGGGCGCGGGAGATGCGGCCGGCTATGGAATTTGAATGGGTGTTTTTTCGCCTTTTGTTCGGGGCCAAACGTAAATGCAGGCACTTCCACGGCTGCGGAGAAGAGACGCAAATACCACCTCATACGTGGCGGATTATCTCACGCGCAGCGTCCGCCGCGCCAGCGGCTTCGTTCTAGCTCCTAACTCGGGCATTGAGCTTTTCTAGGCACTCTTTGTTTTCAGAGCCTATTTTTACTAACGCCTAAATTTCGGTGCGCTTTAGCAGATAATCGAGGCCCCCGATGCGGAACCAGCGGTAGCCGTAGGGCTCAAGCAAAATGCGATGCTTGCCGGATGCGTCGGGAGTGCTGTGATCGTTCGACAGGAGATTGACGAGCTGGCCATCCACTTTCGCGCCAGCCAGGAATTTGACTTCTGTGGGAATGGCACTGAGATTGTGTACGAATAGAACGGAATTGTTGCGCCAATCGTAGCGGAGCGCAAGCACCTCGGGTTTCCCTGTCCCGAGGATTGAAAAATCGCCCCAACCGATCTCGGGAACCTCTTTCCTCATGCGGATCATGCGTTCGGTCCAGTCCATGAGGGAGTTGGGATCGCGCTTCTGCGCGGCGACATTTACGTGCTCGAAACCGTAAGGGCCTTCGGTGATTACGGGAATTACAGGTTTATCACTTTCCGTGAATCCCGCTTGCGGTTCATTGGACCATTGCATTGGCGTACGGGCGCAGTTGCGTTCAGGCAGATCGAGGTTGTCACCCATGGCGATTTCGTCTCCGTAGCGGAAGACTGGAGTGCCGGGGAGCGTCATCATCAGACTGTATGCGAGCTCAAGCCTACGTCGGTCGCCTTGCATCATGGGAGCGAGACGGCGGCGAATCCCTCGCTTGTATAGCTGCATGTTCGGTTTAGGGCCGAACGCGGCGAAGACTGCCTGGCGCTGTTTCTTCGTCAGGCGACCGAGGTCCAGCTCATCGTGGTTTCGTAAGAACTGCGCCCACTGCGCGGTGGCGGGACGTGGCTTGGTAGTCTTCAAGGCTTTGACGAGGGGACGAGTGTCACCTGTGGCAAGCGCGTAGAAGAGGTTTTGATTCACCTCGAAGTTGAACATCATTTGCAGGCGCTCGCCGGAAGCGCCGAAATAATTCATATCCACATAAGGGAGTACGTTTGCTTCGGCAAGAATGATGGCGTCGCCTTCGCGCCAGGTGAGAAATTCGCTGAACATGCGAAGCATGTCGTAGTGCTCGGTGGGGCGTCGATTAGTAGCGCCTTTGGTGGAAATGACGAACGGCACGGCATCCATGCGAAATCCAGAGACGCCTAACTGAAGCCAGAAACCCATTATTTTTAGAATTTCAGCTTGGACCTCGGTATTCGAAGTATTCAGATCGGGCTGAAAATCGTAGAACCTATGGAAATACCAGGCTTTTGCCGCGTCATCGTAATCCCATGTGGATTTCTGGACGCCAGGGAAGACCATACCTTTGTTCGCGTTTCGCGGCTTCTTCTTTGACCAGACGTACCAATCGCGGTATTTGGACTCCGGATCTTTGCGCGCCTCCTGAAACCACGGATGCTGGTTTGACGTGTGATTCACGACAAGATCGATCAGAACACGAAGGCCTCGCTGTTTACATCCCTGGGTGAACTCGACGAAGTCTCCCAGCGAGCCGTAGCGGGGATCGACTCCGTAATAATCGGAAACGTCGTAGCCATCGTCGCGACCCGGCGAGGGCTGGAACGGAAGCAGCCAGATTGCCGTTACCCCCAGGCCCTGCAAGTAATCGAGGCGGAGGAGGAGGCCTCGAAAATCGCCGATCCCGTCATCGTTCGTGTCGAGGTAGGTTCCGACGGACAGGCAATAGACGATTGCATTTTTGTACCAGAGGTCGTTGATCACAAGGAGTGCTCAGGTTACGGCTTACAACTTGCGCGTCGATTTTACCTTGAGCGATATTAGTTTGGGAATCTAAGGGGCCTGAGCGCATGCAGGATTTAAAGTGGTGGCAGCGTGGTGTTATCTATCAAATTTACCCCCGCTCATTTCAGGATAGCAATGGGGATGGAATCGGCGATCTTCCGGGGATCATTCGGCGCCTGGATCATGTTGTAACCCTTGGCATCGACGCTATCTGGATTTCTCCGATTTATCCTTCCCCCATGGCCGATTTTGGATATGACGTCACAGATTATTGCAATGTGGCGCGGGTCTTCGGGAACCTTGCGGATTTCGACCGATTGGTCGCCGAGGCGCATCGGCGAGGGCTCAGACTCATTCTGGATTTCGTTCCCAACCACACTTCCAACGAGCATCCCTGGTTTATTGAAAGTCGAAGCTCACGCGCCAATCCGAAAAGAGACTGGTACATCTGGAGAGATGCTGGGGCGGAGGGCGGTCTCCCTAACAATTGGCTCAGCCGTTTCGGCGGGTCTGCATGGGAATGGGATGGAAGGACGAATCAATATTACTACCACTCCTTTTTGAAGGAACAGCCGGACGTCAATTGGCGAAATCCGACGGTGAAGCAAGCAATGTACGATGTGCTACGGTTCTGGCTCGATCGCGGTGTGGATGGGTTTCGGGTGGATGTACTCTGGCTGCTGATCAAGGACGATCAGTTTCGAGACAATCCCGTAAATCCTGGCTACGTTCCGGGTGAATCGTCGCACCACCGGCTGTTGCCGCTCTACACCGCCAATCGGCCCGAGGTTCACGCGATTGTTGCCGAGACGCGGAGAGTAACGGATACGTATCCGGATCGCGTTTTGATCGGTGAAATTTATCTGCCGATTGAACAGTTGGTCACTTATTACGGGCACGATCTCAAGGGCGTACATTTACCGTTCAACTTTCAGCTCCTTCAGACTGCTTGGAATGCGGCGAGTATCGCTCAGATCCTGGAAGAGTACGAAGCGGCCTTGCCGCACGGGGCTTGGCCGAACTGGGTCCTGGGAAATCACGACAAGCAGCGGATAGCGTCGAAAATTGGTTCGGCCCAGGCACGGGTTGCGGCAATGCTGCTGCTTACTCTGCGCGGCACGCCGACCATTTATTACGGGGAGGAAATTGGGATGAAGGATGTTCCCATTGCCCCCGAGCAGGTTCAGGACCCGGCTGAGAAAAATGAGCCGGGGCTGGGATTGGGGCGCGACCCTGAGCGAACTCCGATGCCGTGGGATGGCTCGCTTCTTGCAGGCTTTACTTTCGGAAAGCCATGGCTGCCTTTGGGCGCCGACCACGCGCGCCTGAATGTGGAGGGTTTGCGCGAGTCTCGCCGATCGATTTTGAATCTGTACCGGCGGCTGATTGATTTGCGACGCGACAAGCCGGTCCTTACACATGGATCCATCGATGCGGTGACCGTTCAGGGAAACATTTTGAGGTACGAAAGACGGCAAGGAGATCAACGACTCGTGATTGCCCTCAATCTGGCTCATGAACGGGCGCGTGTATCGCTCCCATCCGGGAGGTTGCTGCTATCCACAGACCTTGACCGTGCTGGAGAGAATGTGGGCGCGAGCGCGTCGCTTCGTGCGGACGAAGGAATAATCATACAAAGTACCTAACCCGATGGTGCATCTGAATTCCTCCCGGCAAATCTTGGGCGGCAGCGCCTGGAGAGCTCGCCCGGGGGAATGGCGAAGGAGGCATGACATGCAACAGACCTTCGATTTCGTAGTCGTTGGAGGCGGATCCGCCGGGGCCGTGATCGCAGCACGCCTCTCAGAGGATTCTTCTTGCAGGGTGGCTTTGATTGAGGCTGGCGAGCGGCCTCCGGATGTGGAGTTGATGCCCGTAGCGTGCGGCGCCATGCAAAAAAATCCGGCCACCGACTGGATGTACACGGCGGACCCTGGCAAGGCGGGGCTAGGGCTTAACGGACGACGGGTCCCCGTCCCCCGAGGCAAGATGCTCGGAGGCTCCTCCGGGCTCAATTACATGGCGTGGGTCCGAGGCCATCCAGGAGACTTCAACTCTTGGGCTGAGGGCGGCGCCACCGGTTGGAGCTATGCGGACGTACTCCCCTACTTCCGCAAGAGTGAGGGGCTCGCACTGAGTCAGGAGATCGTGATCGATCCCGAAGCGCACAATACCAGCGGTCCCCTCGGGGTTTCCGTCCGTTCGCCAATCTTGGTTGGCGCCCGGGAATTTGTGGAGGCCGCTGAAGCCGCTGGGATCCCTCGCGGCGACTACAATGGCCGCGACCGGGGCGGTCCGGCAGGCGTCGTCTCGCTAATGCATACCAGCACCAGAAACGGCAAGCGGTCGAGTACCTACCGTGCTTTCTTAGAGGGCCACGCCGAGCACAGGACAAACCTTACGATCATTACCGGAGCCCAGGCGACACGCATCATCCTCGAGAAATCATCCGGGGAAATCCATGCCAAGGGCGTTGAGTATCGAGCCGCGGGCGGTGCGATCTGCATTGTGTTTGCCCTGAAAGAAGTGATCTTGAGCGCGGGAGCAGTCGGTTCGCCCCATCTCCTGATGCTGTCCGGCATAGGGCCCCGAAGGGAACTGGAGGCTGCGGGCGTCTCCTGTATGGTCGATTCGCCCCATGTCGGCAAGCATCTGAAGGATCACATACAGGTTCCGTTGTTCTTCCATTCGTCCGGCTCCGGCGTGCCGATGAGTGAAGTCGCAATCTCGATGGGACCCGCGGCCCTGCGCCAACCCCTCGGTCCTCTGCCCGAGGATCCCGCAGACGACGCGAACCTGCCTGCCGAACTGCAGGCCATCAAGCAGGAAGCTGAGCGGCGGATCACCGAGTGGGCGACGAGCGGGTGCGGACTTGTGTCCTCGTCGCTGTATGATGCTGCGGGCTGGTTCTCCACCGGCCTCGGCGATCTCAACAGTCACGACGTACAGATCGCCTGTATTCCCTGCGGCTACACGCAGGAGCTGTGGAATACGTTCCTGCACGTGGACACGGCTCAGTACTTCGACGATGCATCGCAGCGTCTGTCGGCTGATGCAACCAGCATCCTTGTGCTCGCGAATCCGGTGCTGCCGCACAGTGAAGGTGAAATCGGCCTCGAAAGCGCCGACCCAGCCGTTCACCCCGCCATCCGCATGAACTACTTTGCGGATCCTCACGATATGAAGGTCATGGTGGCCGCGCTGCGCCGCGCTTTCGACATCGCGGCACATTGGCCGGGGCAGCAACACATCGGTCCATGGATGGCCCCGCCGTTGCTCGCAGCAAAACATGGGTACCAGCAGGGCACAACCCCGAGGGATGCGCTTCTGGAGGATCTCGCACTGCACTTCTCGATCACCGTGTACCACTTGACCAGCACTTGCCGGATCGGCAGCGTCGTCGATCCGCAACTCCGGGTCGCGGGCGTCGGCAAGCTGCGCGTGGCGGACGCAAGCGTCATGCCCAACGTTGTCAGCGGTAATACCAACGCTGCATGCGTCATGATCGGCGAAAAAACCGCGGAGATGGTCGCAGCCGACTACGGCGTTCAACTCACGGAGTTCGTCGGTTCGTTCCGCCCAGCCACTAGCCAGAGTCTGGATTGAAAGGCCGCTCAGCGGAAAGGAACACCTCCTAATTCAGTAAGGTGTTCCGGGTCGCAATCCTGTTCCACTGTGGCGGTCTGGATCTCGCGCCCTAAGCCACTAAAATGCCGGAAGAGCCATATTTTTGTACGGTAGCGCGACGGCGGACTACAGGCCATCGCGTCCAGAGAAGTGTTCCCTCATCAGGTTTCCGGGCGGATTGTCGGCAACCCTTAGTTAATCGGTAAGGTAAGGCTGCCCGTAATCGACAAGGTAGAAGGCTGGGCACGTTGGATAGCAAAACGATGGCGAGATCTGGACGCCGCTCGTCACACCCTCTTACGAACTTTCGCTGGTCTCTTGGGTGCCTTCGCCTGCTTCGAGGGTTTTGTTGCGTTCTTGGTCGCCGATCTTGAGGCTCGCCGTTTCCCTGGTACTTTCCCGATTCTAGGATCCCCTGCCAGGACAAGATCGCAGGCGTGCAGCGCTGCTTCCTCGAAATCCTGCGCATCGGCTGGAAGAACCTGCCAGCCCGTCACCTTCTTCCCCAACACTTGGATGGATCGCATGTTGGGGAACTCCCGCCGCAGACTCCGGTGCTGGTCTTCGGTTGTAGCGAGCCACACCCCGTTGTCTGCCGCCTGATCACGTTTGTCGCGGAGGATGAGGACAATCTTGTCCTGAACGTAGATCGCGAGGCAGCCGAACATGGAACGCGTCTCGGGAGACAGCGTAGCGATCGCGTCGAGCACGAATTCATGTGGAACCGGCTTGCGAGGCTTGACGGCAAACAGGGTGTCGTCCAGCGGGAAGAAGGACGTATTGCGACGGGACTTCGACGTGCGAGCCAAAAATCGCGCTCCGTTCATTTCTGCCCAACAGATGAGGACTTTATATCACTGCCATGTCACTTGGCGAGTTGTCGCTAGCCTTGATCGGAAACGCCTCGGGCCAGACTTTTGGGGCGAAGAGGGATCTCGACCCGAGCGTTTTCGATGAGGAGACTAGGAGGAAGCCGCCGGCGTTTGCGGCGGACGCGGTGCGCTATGGGATTTGAACGGCAGCGTGGATCTGAACAGAGCATTGGGAGAGCAGTGCGGCGTGCTGGGAATGCCTTCGGCATGGTAGGAGTGGCGCCGGAGATGAGCGCTGGCGAATGTGGGAAGGTGCGGGAGAGGCGGTGGAGAAGAAGCGGACAGAGAAGTGCGCCGGTGTGCCAGGGCACATCCCTGAGCCCCCAGTGGGGCACACGCTACGAAGAATCGAAGTAAGAGCATGTGGAAAATTCCGCAGCCGTAAATCTTTGGATCACGATCATGGCCGCGCCGCAGCGCGGGCAATGCCAGAGGGACGAAGTCTCGGAGCAAGCTTGGCCAGCCGCTGGGGCAGGGTTTGGGGAGTTCATGAATAGTAGTTGTCGGGAAAGTGCTAAACGGGAAGTGCGGTAGCGATTGGCGAGGAATCCGAAGTGCCGGATGCGCACGAATCCTCTGGGGAGCACGTGCAGAAAGAAGCGCCGCAAGAACTCCGTGGCGGCAAGAGTCATCGTGCCTTGCTTGCCACCGTGGGCATAGTCCTTCCAGCGGAAGGTGACACGCTCTTGGTCGAAGTTCAACAAGCGATGATTGGAGATGGCCACGCGATGGGTGTAGCGGCCCAGGTAGCGCAACACCTGCATGGGCCCACCGAAGGCGGGCTTGGCATAGACGACCCAGTCGTGGCGGTGCATCCGTCGGAGGAGTTTGGCGAACTGCCGGGGATCGGCGAGAGCGGCGGCTGGGCCGGCGCAGCAGAGTTGGTGGCGACGGTGAAGACGCTTAAGACCAGCCAGGAACTTGCCGCGAAAGACGCGGCTGAGGACCTTCACGGGTAAGAAGAAAGGATAACGTGGGCGGATCCAGCGACGGTGATCTGGGGAGAGTCCGCCCGCGGGGATGGCGCAGTGAATGTGGGGATGCAGGAGCAGGTTCTGTCCCCAGGTGTGCAGGATGCTGATGACGCCGATCTCGGCGCCCAGGTGTTTGCGGTCGAGGGCGATCTGCAGCAAGGTCTGAGCGCTGGCGGTGAACAGCAGGTCGTAGAACAAACGCGGATTTTCCAAAGCCAGGACGTTGAGTTCATGAGGCACAGTGAACACGACATGGAAGTAACTGGTGGCTAGCTAGGAGTTCGCGTTCGCGGGTCGCCAACCAGCGTTCGCGGGCCTGCGTTTGGCACTTGGGGCAGTGCCGATTTCTGCACGAGTTGTACGAGATAGCCTGATGACCGCAGCTGGGGCAGGCATCGCGATGACCGCCCAGCGCTGCGGTGCGGCAGCGCAGGATGGCCCGAAACGCTTTGAGCTGCTGAAAGCCAAAGCTGGATCGATACCGATCCAGAAAGCGATCGCCCTGCACGCGAAGGATGTCGGCCACCTCGAAGGTGGGCCGAGTCATTTTTCGCTTTTTCGTCTAAAGCGGCGGCTGATGTTCTCGCTGCTGGATAAAGAGAGACTGTCCAGCGGATTGTTGACCGCATGCAAGTGCCGCTGCGACAGATGCAGGTACTGGGCGGTCGTTTCCAGATCACCGTGCCCGAGTAGGACTTGGATGGTGCGCAGGTCGGTGCCGGCCTCCAACAAGTGAGTCGCCCAACTGTGGCGCAGCGTATGCGGGGTGACGCGTTTGTGGATGCCGGCCCGACGCGCGGCATCGCTACATGCAATCCAGACGGTCTTGTCTGAGATCGGCTGATCGAGTCTGTGCCTACCGGTGCGCGAAGGGAATAGGTACAGCCTCGGCTTCCGCCAACGCCAGTACTCTCGCAGGGTTTCCAACAGGGCTGGGCTCAGAGGCAAATCACGATCTTTGCCGCCCTTGCCCTGCACCACACGGATGATCATGCGCTGACTATCGATGTCGCTGACCTTGAGACGTGCGAGTTCACTGCGTCGCATGCCGGTGGCGTACAGCGTCATCAGCAACGTGCGTCGAAAAAGCGTTCCGGCCGCATTGATCAGGCGCTCGACTTCCTCCCGGCTCAGTACCGTCGGCAGCCGACGCCGGTCCTCGGGGTAGGGCAAAAAATCGCGGAACTGGTGCCGCTTGAGCGTCTTGACGAAAAAGAATCGCAGCGCCGCTACCCAGTTGATTACCGTGCCGGGCGTCAGCTTACGCTCTGTCAATAGATAGGCTTGATAGGTGCGTAGTTCGTTGGGACCGAGCTTGTCGGGAGACTTGCCAAAATGCTTGGCAAAATCGCCGACCACTCGCAGGTAGTTGCGCGTGGTGATGGCAGAGTAGTTGCGACGCTGGAGTTCTTCCAGCATCATTTTTCGTAAACGGGTCACAGGAATCTCCTTTCCCTATGACCCACACTATGTCAGCTGTTCCTGAACTATCCCGGTTCACCACGCGGTAGCGTCCGCCGCGCCGGCGGCTTAGTCCTCGTCGGCTACTCGGAAGTTGTCGCGCAGCGAGGTTGGCGCAGTTGGAGACGGCACCGGAGCCTGCAGCCGATTGCGGGAGGATGGCGGGTTAATGAAGCCATTTGGAGCCTGGCGGGACGAAGCCAGAAAAACTAAGTGATTGAAAGAAATGGTAGGCACGACTGGACTCGAACCAGCGACCTCTACCGTGTCAAGGTAGCGCTCTAACCAAACCCCTGACTGCAACCGTCGCAATCATCGTACTCAATTTTTGCATCGACACAAGGAAAATGAGTTGTTGCGTGGGTTTTAACTGCTGGCGCGACTTCCACAGAAACCGCAGAAAACCGTTCTAATCATATTTCGGCAGTACAAAAGCAGTACATTTTTCAGCCTCGACGTTTGCACTAATGCGTCTGCGGTGTCCGAGCGAGGTTCGGGATCGGCTCCCCCACCCCCACCTCAGCGGTCTGAACCTCCCCAGTGCCCTTGTGACCAACCCAGCGTGCCTTTTGCCAGCGCCGCCCGAACGAGCAACACACCGTTTGGGGGCTATGCCAGTGCGATAGGCGAACAAAAGACGCATATGATAGGCTCAAGCTGTTAGCCTCATGCAACCGCTTTTGTTAGTTTGCTCTCTTGGTGCCCCTGCATGGACGAAGCTCGAAAGCGGGCTGCTGATCGCTGCGTCGATTTTGGCGCGCGGAAGCTGGCGCAGTACGACGGCGGAAGGAAGGTTCTTGCGACCATCAGCGCCATCGCCGATGCCGTCCGGTGGGCAGAGCAGATCATGGCTGAAATTGATCGGCGGTACGCGACACCGGGCACGGGTAGAATTGATGGTTCCTGAGAGGATTCCACCATCGGCATCATTGGCATCGGGATAGGGGGGACGATCGCTCGGCCTCCCTCCCACACCACCGTACATGCGGGTCCGCATACGGCGGTTCGGCGGATTAAGCTAAGACTGCACGACCATAGGGGGAAGTCCGAGCATGGCGAAGTAGGCGTTGGGTAAGGCAATGGACAGAGAGGTCGAGTCGCGATCCGCCACGGGCCGTGAGGGGACGAGCAGACTGGTCGCAAGTACCTGACGTTCGACACTGGTGAGCGGTTCTATTTTCCCGACCGCATCCCTAGGACCGTGAAGTTCCGTGGTTGCATTAGAACGAACTTCTTCTTGCTATCCAGACGATTGAATGAATGCGTAAAGTGGTCTCCCGAAATCAGCTGAGAGGGGAACAATCTTTTGAACCGTCGAGCACTCCTGAAGGGCGGAGTATACGCCTTTGCCTTGCCCGGAATTCCTAAAGCATTCGGCCAGTCATCCTTCTTTCGTGGACAAGTCCCCGATGGTCCCTTTCTA
>CAVYOX010000009.1:0-345603 GCA_963770245.1 uncultured Acidobacteriaceae bacterium
TCATGTAACGATGATGTAACGATAAGCGGTTCCTACTGCTCCCACCAGTGTCTTGGAGGTACATACAGCACCACCTGCGCCCTCTAAGTTCTTGTAAAGCCGTCAGGGCGTCGCCCTTTCACGGCGGTAACACGGGTTCAAATCCCGTCGGGGACGCCAATTCTAATCAATGAGTTACACGGAAACCCCATCTCCATCACGATACACAGAAAATACACGCTCTTTCGGCCGGATCATACCTACAACTTTGCTTTGCGCGGCCCGCTTGTCGGGCCCGAGAGCTTGGGTGTAGGTGTCTAGCGTCATCCTGGACGTTGAGTGTCGCAACAACTCCTGCACTACTTTCACATCTTCACCATTGCCCTTGAGAATCGAGGAAAATGTGTGTCGAAAGGTATGCCACGACATCTTCTTCTCGATGCCCAACTTTCGGGCCATCGGCTGGATGTAGTCGCGCATCACCCTGCTCAGCCAGACGGGCTGCTTCCCGCGGTTGTCTCCAGCACGGTTGGCATCGGTGGCCCACACATAGTCGGACGGCTTCTTGTAGGGCGTCACCGCGTGCCAGGCCAACAGTTCACGAGC
The DNA here is from genome assembly GCA_963770245.1 of uncultured Acidobacteriaceae bacterium. Taxonomy (GTDB): domain Bacteria; phylum Acidobacteriota; class Terriglobia; order Terriglobales; family Acidobacteriaceae; genus PALSA-270. The sequence continues at coordinate 586 of CAVYOX010000009.1, forward strand.
CACGAACTCGTCGATCGGCATCAGCTTTCTTGAGGTTTCGGTTTTCACCGGGCCCACGTGCTGGTCAACCAGTGATCGGGTGACACTCACATGGAGCTTCTTGAAATCGAAGTCTTCCCACTTCAGCCCGGCCAGTTCGCCTCGGCGGAGCCCGGATGGCATGTCGAGAAACAGCATGGCCCTTTCCCGGATACCAAGACCTGCCAGAAGCAATTGCATCTCTTGGATTTCGAGAATGTCAGGTGTACGTTCTCGTTTTGCGGAGACGCGCACTCCTGAACGCTTTGTCGGACCAGTGATGGGGTTCCGGTCGGTAAGTTCCCACCGGATCGCATGGTTGAATATACTGCTCATTGCGTCGCGAATCTTCTCTCTCGTTCCGCCGGCAAGCAGTTTAGGCTTGCCGAACTTTGTTGTGACTAGCGTCTTCAGCCACTGCTCAACCGCGACGGTCTTGATGGCCCGCAACTCCACCTTCCCCCAGTGGGGAACAACCCACCGGCTTAGAAGCTGCGTCTTCCTAGAGCGGGTAGAGTAGGATTTACCTTCCGCGCCACAGTCGGCAAGTTCGTGGATGCTGTAATGCTGCACTGCCTTCGCCATGGCGATCGAAGTCAACTCCGTTGGGCCATCAGTGTTAATGTTTGCTCGCAATCTGGTCACCGCCTCGTGCAGTTTCTTGCTTTTTGTGGGATATTCTTCAACTGTTCCGATGACCTTGTTTCGCTCCCGCAACGTTCCTGTGTAGCGCAAAAAAAGTTTCGCTGAAGCACGCCGCGACAAACCCTCGACTCACCGATGCTCAGGCTAGCCGATTGTAAAGCCATCCGAAGGCATAGCCGCCCAGCAACCGGTCTACGATTCCATAGACTGTGCCACTTTCTTATTGCAACCGGCCAGCAGGAATGCTCCTGCCAGCACCACGAAAAATGGACTTATTTTGAGCCTGTTTGCCATATCTTGTCCTCCTGGAATGGACTTCTCATTCAAAACGTCGAGAAAGGCAACGTCGGTGCTTACCGATTGTTGAAGCTGCATCGACGAGGGTTGTCGGGCGATTGGACCCGGCAAGTTGCGTCAGGATCCTTTGGATATCAGCAGCGAAAAACGACGATGAGCCAGGGAGGAGATGGTCGAAGCGATGAAACGCTATGCCGGAGAATCCACAACTCGGGGTCACAGGCGGTCAAACGGCAGCCTAGAATGTGCAAGGACATCAGTGCCATCATCACCCACAGCTTGAGTTTTGTGTGGATAGACCGCAGAGCTGTCACCGGCCCGTGTACCGCGGAGTATGGGCCCCTAGCGGCCGGAAAGAAAAGAATAGCGGCGCAACAAAATATTATTAGGAGGGCGAACTCGTTGCTCAAATGGCGGGAAATTATCAAGCGAGTGCCCCAAAGGCCAGATTTCGGGCGCCACCGTGTTAGATTGTGCCGGCAGCCAAGAGGTTGGCTGATTTCCCCTTTCCAGAAGAGTCTACAAGTCATTCTTCCGCATTGCCTTGGCGGTTCGGTACGGAGCCCGCGCAATCCAGCCTTCGCCCCTGTTTGCCCAGGGTAGCTGCGCCTTGTCCAACAGGAGCAGGCAAACGGCCTCCAAATAACGCGCCTCATTTCTCCAGGGAAGGCCCGCCTCGTATAGCCAATACGGGGCAGCGCGCATGGGAAACGACGTTGTAGGCTGTGGGTCCGGGCAAGTGGGCAGCCACTCGCGAGTGGCGCGTGCCCCGCACGCCCAGGACGATCAGTTCGATCTGTAATTTTCCGGCGATCTCCAGGATGCATTCGGCAGGCGGACCAAAATCGACGTGGAATTCAGGCGTAGGTCCTTCTTCCGGTTTTAATATCCAGTGCTTTTGCAGCAGGCTCAGGCGGAAAAAGTCATCAGCGTCTACTCGGGTTGAGATAGTCTCTTTCCATACATCCTCGACGACGTGTAAGAAAAAGAGCGCAGCGCCATATTCCTGGGCCAAACGGCGCGCGAAATGCATCGCGGGCTCAGCTTCTGCGGAGAAATCCGTGGCGTAAAGAATGCGCTGGAACCTGGCCTCGGTTTCCGGGGCTACCGAACTCTCTGGTCCCACCATCAACACGGGTTCTTGCGCACACCGTAGAATCTCTTCTGCGGTCGATCCCAGCAGCAACTTTTCGACGCCGCGTCGCCCGTGGGTCCCGATCACAATCAAATCTATCGCGTGCTTTTCCCCCATTGCCGCGAGCATCGGCCAAACCTCTCCGTGATCGACGAGCACCTCGTGCGGAAGCCCCCGGAGAAGCAACGTCGATCGCAGGCCGGTCATCTGCTCTTCGACGTGAGCCTGCATGTTTTCGACAGCAGCATCTCGCTCGTTTGCGGGAATCACGTCATACGCATCCAGAGGAATCACGTGCGCGAGATACAAGTTCGCGCCAAAGTGTCGAGTGATGGCTATGGCGTAGGGCAGCGCGGCCGTAGAGTCAGGTGAAAAATCGGTCGCAAAAAGGATGCGGTTGAAGAGGCTTCCAGTCACAGATGACCGCCCATCTATAATGTTACACTCCGGCGAGATAGAACAGAGCAAAACTATGTTCCATCCGCGCAGCGCTTGCCGACTCCTTATTGTACGGAGGGTCGTGTGGTAAAGGAGAGCGAACCGCGGTTACTTGCTGAAGCGGTAGTCCTCGGCGTGGTAGGGGCACTTGCCGCGCAGCTCTTCACATGGACACTGCGCCTTTGCGCGCACGTCTTTTTGACTTGGCTGGCTCGTTACCGTCCTCCTGCATTACCGGAGGACGGCGGTGTGCTGCGGCAGGTCATCGGGCCTCACGGACTGTGGCTGGTCCCCGTGGCGACGACTTTGGGAGGGTTGCTCTCAGGAATCCTGGTCTACACATGGGCGCCCGAGGCGGAAGGCCACGGCACTGACACGGTAGTTAAGGCATTCCATCGTGCCGGCGGTTTCATTCGCGCCCGGGTTGCACCGCTGAAGCTGGTGGCCTCCGCGATCACGATTGGCTCAGGCGGCTCGGCTGGCCGTGAGGGACCGACGGCACTGATCGGCGCGGGAGTCGGTTCGATCTATGCCACTATCGCTCATCGGCCGGACGAACAACGCCAGGTTCTCATCCTGGCGGGGATGGCAGCCGGGCTCTCTGCAATTTTTCGCTCTCCGATCGGGGCCGCTTTCTTCGCCATCGAAGTGCTTTACGGCAGTATGGAGTTCGAGACCGGAGCGCTTCTTCATACCATGCTCGCCTCGATCGTCGCCTATGCAGTGAACGGATTGTTCGTTGGCTGGCGACCTTTGTTCTACTTCCCCCCTGCTCCGCGCAATCTCCGCGCTCTGGAGTATGCCTGGTTTGGCGTGTTAGGGGTCGCGGGTGGCCTGATAGCAACCCTCTTGCCGGTTGTCTTCTATCGGCTGCGCGATGCTTTTCGTGCCCTCCCATTGCCGCCGGCGCTGAACCCAGCCATCGGCGGTTTGGGAGTCGGACTGATCGCGCTGAAATTCCCGCAAATCCTGGGTGGGGGATACGGTTGGATACAGGAAGCAATCGACGGCCGGCTCGCACTCAAGCTGCTGCTCATTCTGATCTTCTTAAAGACCATCGCATTTGCGTTGACGGTTTCGTCCGGCGGTTCCGGCGGTGTTTTCGCGCCAACTCTGTTTGTGGGCGCCATGCTGGGCGGATTTCTCTCCTCGCTGGTTCACCTGCCTCCAGCCATGTTCGTGGTCGTGGGAATGACGGCCACATTCGGCGCCGCCGCCCGGGTACCGATCGCATCCTTAATGATGGTCACGGAGATGACGGGTGGTTACAGCCTGCTTCCGGCCGCGGCTTTTTCCGTACTGCTCAGCTACCTGGTGCAAACGCAGCTGTCGACGCATCTGAAATACAGCAGCCTGTACGAGGCGCAGGTCCTCGGGCGCGCTCAATCTCCTTCCCGTTACGTAGAGAATGTTCAGCTGGCACTCAAGCTTCTCGGCACCCGCCATATTCCGCAGGCTGCCAGAATTGGTCACCTGGACTTGGTCGCTCTCTTAGATTCCGGAATACCGATCAGCATGCCCGGCCGGAAGGAATTGAATATTGGTGTTCTACGACCTGAGAGCGCCCTCATTGGGAAGACCGTTCAGTCTTGTTATGACGCGGCAGGCGAAGGCGCTCTGGAGATCATCGCCATCTTGCGAGACGGGGATGTGGTGCTTCCCCACCGGGACTCGGTGTTACAGGAGAATGACCGTCTTCTCATCATTGGATCGAGCAAAGCACGAAGCCGAATTGCCGCGCATCTGACTCCCGTGGAAACCGGCAAAGTTCAGCCATCAGCTGGTCCTGGTGTTTGAGGGCAACCGAAGTGAGCCCAGAGGCTGCTCGCATCCGTCCTGCCGGCGATCTATCGAAGCGACCCAGGTTCGACGGGAAACTGGAGTGCCTTGGACTCTCCAGCAGAAGGTATCCCATCCTTTCCCATCCTTGCCGCTGCTGGACATCGAAGGCTTATCCAGATAAGCTGCGCGGGGTTGGGCCCAGCATCAGCCAGGCGAGGGAGGATCAACAATGCGTAAGTTTGCTATCTGCCTTGTGTTCGCCGGCCGATTGGCGCTGCCAAGCGTTGGCCAAGAGGCGGCCTCGGCCGGTAAAGCCTCGGTCTCTTGTACCTTTTGACCATAGTAACCAAATGACGATCCGACACAGCAACTTGCCCGTGAAGGGCGGGCAGGAATTTCACGAAGGGAAGGTTTGGGAAGTAGGCGGTTCGCCGATGCTTCTATTCATACAGACCGCGACTACTCTAAACAACACCGAGATTCCCGCTAGAGCACTCAGCGTGTACATCATTCCCCAAAAACATAGCTGGACTCTGGTGGTAAACAAAAACGTTACCGCCGGCAGTAAGTACGACGAGAAACAAGACTTGGTGCGCGGACCGATGCAACTCGGGGAAACCGACAATCCTGTGAAACCGGCTGAGGTCGCCTTTGGTTTGGTAGGACCGAAGCAGTGCACCATGCGGGTGTATTACGAGAAAACCGGGGCGTGGACGGAATTCCGGGAAAAATGAAGCGGGAACCTGCGTCTTCCCCGATTTCGATCGTCAGTCTGTTCACCCGGCGGATAGCCGCAAATTCAGTGTTTCACGAGGATTAGCATGAAAAACGCAGGCTTGTAATTCTCCGCAGAAGCCATCCTCTGCATCCAAGAGCACGAATGAAGCAGGCGATTCTTAGTTTTGTGCTCATCGTTGGTTGCTCTGCTCAGCAGGACGTCACCACGATCGTCCAACATTCAGTCGAGGCCAACGCGGCGGACTGGAAAGCCGCCCCCGACTACGACCACCTGGAGCGTGACGCCCAACCAGGTGGAGGAACCAAGACATTCGAAGAACTCATGATCCTCGGTTCTCCCTATGAGCGGCTGATGGCAGTGAATGGCAAGCCGCTGTCGCCGGAGCAGCAGGCGCAGGAACAGCAGAAGTTGGAAGCGGAGGAGGTCGAACGCCAGAAGGAATCCCGGTCAAGAACGGGAGCGGCGGATCGCGAAGTACGAAAAAGAACGCGCGGGCGATCACTTCCTGATGGATCAATTGACCAAGGCCCTTGACTTCACCCTGATCGGCGAACAAATGCTGGGGTCTTACAAGGTTTATGTGTTCAAAGCGATACCTCGCCACGGCTATAAGCCTCCCAACTACGAGGCCAAGGTGTTGACCGGCATGGAGGGCAAGCTCTGGATCGACGAAAAGACATTCCAGTGTGTCAAGGTCGAAGCTAGTGTTATAAGCCCGGTTTCCATCGGAGGTTTTCTGGCGCAGGTGAAACCCGGCACACACTTTGAATTGCAAAAGATGGCGGACGAGACCTATTACAGCTATCACAAAGCTAGCCCAAGAGGCAGCCTCCCCTAGCCTCCATCGTCGTTGTCCATCATAGCCCGACCGCGCTCGCCGGAACCTTGCGGGAGTGTGCAGTTTTGACCAGACACGCTCCTTAAGTTGTGCGGTGATTGCTGCAGGGATGTTTCAAATCGCATGGGTCATCAGGGGTGGCTTGTTGGCTCGCGTACTATGCCTGTCGGGCAACGGCGCCCCAGGCCCAAGTTCAAAGGAGATTGCAATGAACTCCTCCTTCACCTTGTTGTGCGTCGACGATCGTCCACAGGCTTTGGAGCTTAGCAAAACGACCCTGGAATCTCATGGTTATCGCGTCAAGACCGCGTCGAGCGGCTACACCGCGATGAAGATGCTGGAGGCAACGCGGGTGTCCGCGGTCATACTGGAGTACAAAGTGGAGGGCATGGACGCGGAAGCCATAGGCTGCCATATTAAGCAACGGTTTCCCGACCTGCCAATCATCCTGCTTTCAGGGCATTCCGAGATACCAGAGCGGGTCTTGTGGTTGGTGGATGAATATGTGATGAAGAGCGAACTGCCGGAAGGGCTGGTGCGGACCATCGAGCGAGTGACGGGCCGGACCAACACTGCTGCAATGCACAAGCTCTCACCACGTTCTAGCGAGCGGGCCGGCGCAGCGGCGTAAGAACTGGTATTTTGCTAGGTATGGCGCCGGTTCCGTGAGCTCTTTCAGCGGGGGCTCGCGCGTGGTGGGCCGTAGTGAAAACAGCACGCCAGTGGGAGTGCGACGTTATGCCAGTTCGATTGTCGAATTTCGTTAGCAATCTTGGATCTTTGATCGCCGGATCGTTGATCGTTTTCCTGCTATTCAACATTGGCGGATCATGCCTCGCGACGGCGCAGGAAAAGAAGCCAGCAGAGGAGACCGCGAAAACCAGCAGCAACGCCGACCTCGTCGCGCGCGGCAAGTACTTGGTTGAGGGTGTTGCGGGTTGCGGTAACTGCCACACACCTCGAGGCAGGGACGGCGAAGCGGACCGCGCACGCTGGCTGGAGGGCGCCCCGGTGTTTCTGGAGCCGGCCCAAGCTGTGCCGGGCTGGCCGATTGTGGCGCCGCGGCTTGCCGGTCTGCCTCCTGGGAGCGACGCTGCAATGATTACGCTACTGACTACCGGAATCTGGACCAACGGCAAGCCCCTTCGCCAGCCCATGCCTAGGTTTCGAATGACGCGCAGCGACGCCGAGTCCGTCCTCGCCTACCTAAAGGCGCTTTAGCCCGAGTCGATGAACAGGGACTAATTTCTCCTGCGTGAGCTGCTTACTGGAAGAGTACGAGCGCTTGAAGATGCAGGCAAGAAGGTGGCCCGCTCTTTCGAGAAGGATTAGAAGCCTGGTGAATCAATGGACCGCAATGCGGTGTGCGCGGAAAGGATCGGGGAGAAACCATGAAATCGCAGATCAAGCTGGGCACAGTATTCGGAGTCGAGCTGGGGCTGCACTACAGCTGGCTCGTAATAGCGCTGCTGATCACTTTTTCGCTGGCTGCGCAATTCCACGCTGTGAACCACGATTGGAGCGACGCAGTCGTGTGGAGCACGGCCATAATCACGGGCGTGCTCTTCTTTGCCTGCCTGTTCGCGCACGAGTTGTCCCACGCGGCGGTTGCCAAGGCCCGCGGGATCCCGGTTCAGAAGATCACCCTGTTCTTGCTGGGAGGCGTTGCGCAAATCGAGAAGGAAGCCTCGGACCCTAAGACGGAATTCTGGATGGCCATTGTCGGGCCTATTACCAGTGGAATTCTTGGCTTGATCCTATTTTCTTTTGCCAGAATTTCCGGCTGGACTCCACGGACTTCTCCGACAACTCCTGGAATTGCGCTCCTGGTATGGCTTGGCTACATTAATCTTGCCCTGGGGGCATTCAACATGATTCCAGGTTTTCCGCTCGATGGTGGACGCGTGCTGCGCGCCATTCTGTGGTGGGCGATGGGCGATGCTGAACGCGCAACACGGGCGGCGGCACGCGTCGGACAATTCATCGCCGTCCTGTTCATTGCTTTCGGAATTCTCCGGTTCTTTCAGGGAGCAGGTCTTGGGGGGCTTTGGATTGCCTTTATCGGTTGGTTCCTTCTGCAAGCGGCCAGCGCCACTTACATCCAGGTTCAAGCGGGTACACTTCTCCGCGGGCTGCGTGTGAAAGATGTAATGTCAACCGACCACTACACGGTAGATCCCGAGGTTTCAGTGCAGGATTTTGTGCATGAACAATTGCTCCGCACCGGTCGGCGCTGCTTCCTGGTGGTAAAGGACGGTTGCCTGCTTGGGCTGATAACGCCTAACGAAGTGCGCGCCATCGAGCCGCCAGCCTGGCCGCACACCGCGGTGCGCACTGTCATGCGCTCAGCGGATAAGGTCCATTCCGTCTCGCGCGATATGCCGGCGATGGAGGCCTTGGAAACGATGGGGCGCGAAGACGTCAATCAGCTGCCGGTGATGTCGAACGGTCGGGTTGAAGGTATTGTGTCCCGAGCTCATGTGCTGCAGGTGCTACGGTCACGTGCGGAAGTAAACCTGCGCGGTAGTCTGCCTCGAGCCGCATGAGAACGCGGCTTCTTTCGATGGGGCAATTGCATTATGCGAGCTTAGCCGGGGCGGAGAGGCGGATGGATGACAACTCGTTTGGATATGACGGCTCCTGAAGCGCCAAAGTCATCCTGGAGCAGCATTGGAAAGCTCCTGTTTATCGTCATCTTGGTAATCCTTTTCTTTTTGCTCGGCCACACCATGGTGCGTCACCGCTTCTTTAGAGGAGGCTGGCGCAATCCAAACGGCTCCCTCGGGCCATGAAAAGGTCTTGAGGCGGCTCCGAATGCCGCATCTTGCCCGGGGGGCGCATGAGAAATGAAGCCACTTCGCCGCTAGAAATCACTGGAATTTAGACTCTCGAACAGAGCGGGTGACGCGAATAATGAAAACGAGCAAAAGCAGTCTGGCGTTTCTACTGATGGCAACTTGGGTATTTTCTTCCGGACACGGCTTTGCCCAGACTGTACAGCCTGGAAACCCAACCGGCGGGGGCTTGCCGCCGAAATATCTAGGGGATGGAACGAGCGATCATCCCCGGGTCAGGGCACCTTCTCCTACGCTACCGTCCGGGTGGGCCGTGACAGAAGATGGCAAGGGCTGTCAGTCGGCGGTTCCAGGCGGATGGTACTTCGTTCAGCACATTGTGCCGCCGCTGTGTCCTGCTTGTGGGGACTGCCAAAACCAATGTGGGTTCGAACCAGACAAAGAAGGGCGGCTTCTCTCTTCCCGCGCCGTCTTCAGCGCCAATGCGACATCGTCAACGTTGTTGCTCTGTTCGACTCGCTGAACATGCCAGCCGAACGCGGCGAAACGCGCCATACGATTTTCGGTAAAGGCCAGTTCCGTGCTGCCTTCGATCGTGATGTGGTTGTTGGCGTAGAGGACGATGAGCTTGCCCAGTTGCAGGTGACCAGCATCTGATCCGGCCTCGGACGAGATTCCTTCTTCCAAGTCGCCATCGCTGGCTAAGACATAGGTGTAGTGGTCCACGATCTGGTGACCCCGTCGATTGAAGCGAGCAGCCAGGGCCACCTCGGCGATGGCCATGCCGACGCCGTTGGCCAGCCCCTGCCCCAAGAGACCGGTGGTAGCTTCGACGCCGGGGGTCTTGCGATATTCCGGATGGCCTGGCGTGCGACTGCCCCACTGGCGGAATCTCTTGAGTTCCTCCCGCGGCAAGTCAAAGCCGTTTACATGAAGCAGGGCATACAAGAGCGCGCATCCATGCCCGGCGGAGAGAATGAAGCGATCCCGGTCGGGCCAGAAAGGATCGCGCGGGTTGAACTTGAGCGAGCGATCCCAGAGTGCGTAAGCCATGGCCGCCGAGCCCAGAGGCAGCCCGGGATGGCCCGAGTTGGCCTTCTCTACCATGTCCACCGCCAGGAAGCGGAGCGTGTTGATACACAATTCATCCAAGGCTGGCGGAGCGAGGGCCGGCGAGAGTGTCATCGAAGTTGTCAACAGTAGCGCCCTGCCTCTTCTCTTTGTGATGGATCGGCCAAAAGAACTAAGAATTGTGCGCACTTATGTTGAGGACTACTCGACTGCGCCTTTAGCCTTTACTCTGGCACTCCTGGTGCTGGCATTGGCAGGTCAGTCGCGACATGCCTTTTGCATCGGCACAAGCGGTGCTGCAGTGTTTTTTCCCGTCCGTAGGTGTGCAGCTGCAAGCGGGATGGGCGCATTTGGTTGTCGATTTCATGTGATCTCCTTTCGCTGAGCGTGGATTTCTTCAGAAGAGCCCGTGAGGCTGAGAACCATTCTCATCGCATTCAGCGACTTCGCGGCTCTGTCGCGCAGAACAACTTGCACTCGGATGCCAGGACAGCATTGCACCGGCACCGGCAACAATCTGTTCCGTTTTGCTCATTAGCAGCATGAGGATATGGCACCTAAATTGAGTGCTCTGTCGCATGGAAGAGAATCGTGCAGTCCTCAGAGAGCTTTCCTAAGTAGCCATCACGGTCTCCAAGTTGAGCGGACCTTTTGAGCAAAACTGCACAGCTTCGGCATCTCCGCGGCAAGATACTGTTTGCATACGAGTTTCGAACTTCAAGACCCCTCATGAGATCTTCTTTCGCAGTGCCGCTCCCACGATTTTCCCTGGCCCTTCCGAACCGAAACTCGGTCGATATTGCAAGAATAAAAGGATATTCATCGTGAAACTGAATGCGGACAAGCCCGATGCGAAGCCGGATGCCAAGGACGATTTGAAATCGCTGCCCCTGCTGGAAGTGGAGAAAAAATTGGGGTCGTCGCCGGGCGGCCTCAGTCAAGCCGAGGCGCAGAAACGGCTGGCGCAATATGGCTTTAACGAGATCACGGAAAAGAAAGACAATCCGTTCCTGAAGTTCCTGACTTATTTCTGGGGCCCCATTCCGTGGATGATCGAAGGGGCAGTCATTCTGTCGGCGATTGTCCGGCACTGGCTGGATTTTTTCATCATTCTCTTTTTGCTTTGTTCGAACGCGGTGGTGGCCTTTTGGGAGGAACATCAGGCGGGCAACGAAATTGCCGCCCTGAAGGCCAAGCTGGCAACGCAGGCCAAGGCGAAACGTGATGGGAAATGGGTTACGCCGAAGGTATCCGAACTGGTGCCGGGCGACGTCATCCGTTTGCGGCTGGGAGACATCGTGCCGGCGGATGCGCGCTTGTTGGCGGGCGATCCAGTGGAGGTGGATCAGGCGGCGTTAACCGGGGAATCTTTGCCCGCGACGCGCAAGCCTGGCGAGGCAGTATTTTCGGGTTCAATCATCCGCCAGGGCGAAATCGACGCGATGGTTTACGCCACCGGCGAGAAGACCTACTTCGGCAAGACTGCGCAACTGGTACAGGAGACTCGTACCGTCAGCCATTTTCAGCGTGCCGTGCTGAAGATTGGCGATTACCTGATCATCCTCGCAGTGGCTCTAGTGGCGCTGATTATTACTGTGGCGCTCTTTCGCGGCGACCCGATCCTCAATACCTTGGAGTTTGCCCTGGTGCTTCTGGTGGCGGCGATCCCCGTGGCGATGCCCACGGTGCTTTCCGTAACCATGGCGGTTGGTGCACGTCTGCTGGCGAAAAAAGAAGCGATTGTGACCCGGCTGTCGGCCATCGAGGAACTGGCCGGCGTGGATGTGTTGTGCTCGGATAAAACTGGCACCCTGACCCAGAACAAGCTGACCCTGGGCGACCCATTCACCGTGAACGGTATCCTCGCAGACCAAGTCATCCTTGATGCCGCACTGGCATCGCGCGCGGAGGACAAGGACACCATCGATCTGGCAGTGATCGGCGGAGTAAAGAACGATCAAGCTTCGAAAGAATATCAGGTAGTCCATTTCCAGCCGTTCGACCCGGTGCACAAGCGCACGGAAGCCACCGTCAAAGCCGCGGATGGAAAACAGTTCAAGGTGGCCAAGGGAGCGCCGCAGGTGATTCTGGAGATGGCGACCAACGCTGGTGAGGTAAAGCCCGCTGTCGAGAAAGCCGTCAATGAATTTGCGGCACGCGGCTTCCGTTCCCTGGGCGTGGCCCGAGCTGATCAGGAAGGCAAGTGGCAGTTTGTGGGGGTATTGCCATTGTTCGATCCTCCGCGCGAGCAGGCCAAGGCAACCATCGCGAGCGCCGGGCAGATGGGCGTTAAGGTCAAGATGGTTACCGGCGATCAAGTAGCCATCGCCCAGGAAACTGCGCGTCAGCTCGGGATGGGCACAAACATCCTTGATGCCAGCGGATTGCGCGACACGAAGAATCAACAGTCCGCAGAGTCTATCGAAAAAGCCGACGGATTCGCCCAGGTATTTCCCGAAGACAAGTTCCATATTGTCGATGTCTTGCAGAAGAGCATGCATATTGTCGGCATGACCGGCGACGGGGTGAACGACGCCCCGGCTCTGAAGAAAGCAGACTGCGGCATCGCGGTTTCCGGCGCGACAGACGCAGCACGCGCCGCGGCGTCGATTGTGCTGCTGGCATCCGGCCTCTCGGTGATCATCGACGCGATCAAGGAGAGCCGCCGCATCTTCCAGCGCATGAACAGCTACGCGATCTACCGCATCGCCGAAACGCTGCGCGTGCTGTTTTTTATGACGCTGTCGATCCTGGTGTTTAACTTCTATCCGGTGACCGCAGTGATGATCGTGATGCTGGCGGTGCTCAACGACGGAGCCATCCTGTCTATCGCCTATGACAACGTTCATTACAAGGACAAGCCCGAGGCCTGGAACATGCGCCTGGTATTGGGGGTCTCGACGGTACTAGGCGTCATCGGTGTCGTGGCCGCGTTCGGCCTGTTTTTTCTTGCCGATCGCGTGTTTCACCTCGACCATGCCCACATCCAGACGCTGATGTATCTGAAGCTGTCCGTGGCTGGACACTTGACGATTTTCCTCACGCGAACACGCGGCCCGTTCTGGTCTATACGGCCGGCCCGAACTTTGTGGATAGCGGTGCTGGGCACGCAAATACTGGCGACTCTGATTGCGGTTTACGGCGTGTTCATGACGCCCCTCGGCTGGCACTGGGCGGGGTTCGTCTGGGGCTACGCCCTGGCTTGGGCGCTAGTCAATGACCGCGTGAAACTGCTCGCCTATCGCATTTTTGACCCAACTGCCGCCCCGCTGTTGGCCAAAAAGACGCTCGATCTTACAGGGCAGATCGCCGCACGGGCCTATGAACTCTACGAGGAGCGAGGCCATCAGGATGGACGAGCGAATCAAGATTGGCTTGAGGCGGAGCGCGAGACTCGGCAAGAGCAGAAGGGACATACGGAGGCTGCGTAAACGTCGTCCGGAGCTCAGGTTTGCCAGGCGCCGTGTAGTTGGTGACCACCGAAGGGAGAAGATGAAAATCCATTCCAAGAAGTTCCGGGTCCTGCCAGGAAAAAAGATCAAACTCGGACACTTGCCGACCATTATGGAGCCTTTCTGCAAATCGAAGAAGCGGTATCAAGAACTCCTGGAAAGACATGTTGAAGAGTTGAGCTCGCTGCAACGCCCTCACTACGCCTCTAACCGGTATGCGCTGCTGATTTTTCAAGGGATGGACTCTGCCGGCAAGGACGGCGCCATCCGGCACGCAGTCTCAAGCAGCCGAGCGCCCAGGGACTGGAACATGATTTTCTTTGGCGCACGACCTGCCGGCTTCGCGAACGGGGACGGATCGGCATCTTCAATCGCTCCTATTACGAGGAAGTGCCGGTGGTTCGGGTGCATCCGGAGATTCTCCGCAGCCAGGGGCTTCCGGAAGACTCGCGCGACGAGAAATGCATCTGGAAGGATCGTTATCACTCCATCGTGGATTTGGAGAAGCACCTCCATCGCAATGGACCCGGACGATCAAGATATTTCTTCACCTCTCGCAGGAAGAACAGCGCAAGCGATTCCTCGGCCGTATTGACGAGCCTGACAAGAACTGGAAATTCACCACTCAGACATTCACGAGAGGAAATATTGGAAGGACTACATGGAGGCTTATGAGGACTGCCTGCATGCCACCGGCACCCATCACGCGCCCTGGTACGTCGTACGCGCCGACGATAAGGAAAACGCTCGGTTGATCGTTTCCCGAATTGTCCTTGATGTAATCCTGGGTCTGAAGATGGCATATCCCAAAACTACGGAAAAGCGTCGGCTAGAATTGCAATCGATCCGCAAGCAGCTACGAATAAGAAGTAGCGTGAAATCGGTCTCTTAATTTGAAGGGTGCTGCGAAGTCGAACACTTGACGCGCACCACCTCGATTGCCCAAGTTTGCGAGCCGCTGCCGGGCATCTAAGCCTCGGTGAACAAATCGAGAGGAAGAATCAAAATGCCGACTAAAGAGCAAACCATCAGCATTAATCAGGATAGCGGCGCAAAATCAAGGCCAAAGAGGCCTGATCAGAATGCAAAGCCCTCCAAGTTTGTCTTCGATGTGGCCTTGTCGACCGCCGTCGCCGCCAACGGCCACGGGCCAAGCAAAGCGCCGAAGCCCAAGAGTCCGCTCACGCCAGACATGCTCGACAAGATGAACCGCTACTGGCGGGCCGCGAATTATCTGTGCATCGGACAGATCTACCTTTTTGAGAATCCTCTTTTGCGTGAGCCGCTCCAAGCGGAACAGATCAAGCCCAGGCTGCTCGGGCACTGGGGAACCTCACCAGGACAAAATCTCATTTACATTCATCTGAACCGCTTAATCAAAGAGCATGATGCAAATATCATTTATATTGCCGGTCCCGGACATGGCGGTCCCTCGCTCAACGCCAGCTCCTATTTGGAAGGCACTTATACTGAAGTCCACCCGGAGATCACGCCGGATGAGAATGGCTTGCGCCTGCTTTTCCGCAAGTTCTCGACGCCGGGTGGGGTACCCAGCCACTGCGGACCGCACGTCCCGAACTCCATGCACGAAGGCGGGGAACTCGGCTACTCTCTGGTGCACGCTTTTGGCGCCGCTTTCGACAATCCCGATCTGATCGTTGCCTGCGTGATCGGTGACGGAGAATCCGAAACTTGCCCGCTCGAAGGAAGCTGGAAATCCGTTAACTTCCTCAATCCGGTGCGTGACGGCGCTGTCCTGCCGATTCTGCACCTCAACGGCTACAAAATCTCCGGACCGACGGTTCAGGGACGGACGAGCGACGAAGACTTGAAAGCTCTGTACATAGGACGTGGTTACAAACCCTATTTTGTTGAAGGCAACGATCCTGAGGTCGTGCATCAACTCCTGGCTGGAACGCTGGACGATTGTTATGCCGAGATTCGAGCCATTCAGCAGGACGCGCGCCGGAGCGGGTTCAAGAAGCAGCCGGTCTGGCCCATGATCGTCCTGCGCACACCTAAGGGATGGACCTGTCCGAAAGAAGTGGACGGAATCCCAATCGAAGGCACCTTCCGTGCGCACCAGGTTCCTCTCGCAACGGTTCGCGAAAACCCTGAACATCTGAAGATCCTTGAAGCCTGGATGAGAAGCTACAAGCCGGAAGAACTCTTCGATGAAAAGGGCAGATTCATTGACGAGCTAGCAGAACTTGCGCCGACAGGCGATCGCCGCATGGGCGGGAATCCTCATGTGAACGGCGGACGACTGCTGACTGCGCTTGATATACCGGACTTTACAGATTATGCGCTGGAAATTCCGGGACCCGGTCAGGTTGTCGCTGAAGCTCCACGAAAACTGGGAGATTTTTTCAGAGACATCTTCAAGCTAAATCCAACGAACTTTCGCATGTTCTGCCCCGATGAGACGAACTCCAATCGCTTAAACTCCGTCCTCGAGGCCACCAAGCGCTGCTTTATGGCCGAGACGGTCTCGATTGACGATGAACTCAGCCCTGATGGCCGCGTCATGGAGGTTTTGAGCGAACATTGCTGTCAGGGATGGCTCGAAGGATACTTGCTGACCGGGCGGCATGGCATGTGGTCTTCCTACGAAGCCTTTGCGCAAGTCGTGGATTCGATGTTGACGCAGCACGCTAAGTGGCTGGAGCAATGCCGCGACTTTCCCTGGCGCAGACCGCTGGCATCCTTAAACGTTCTACTGACAAGTCATGCTTGGCGAAACGATCACAACGGTTTCAGCCATCAGGCGACTGGATTTGTAGACAATGCACTGGCTCGCAGGAGCGAAACCATCCGGGTGTACTATCCGCCGGATAGTAATTGCCTGCTGAGCGTCTTCGACCATTGCCTGCGGAGCCGCAACTACGTCAACCTCGTTACCTGCGGCAAGCAGCCGCAGCTTCAGTGGCTGAACATGGACGAGGCCCTCGACCATTGCTCGCGAGGCGCGTCCACTTGGAAGTTTGCCACCAACGACGGAGGCGGAGAGCCGGACGTAGTACTGGCCTGCGCGGGTGACGTGCCAACCATTGAGATCTGCGCGACTTCGTGGCTTCTGCAGAAGTACGTTCCCGGGATCAAGGTGCGGGTTGTCAATGTGGTGGATTTGAGCGTTCTGATGATGCCGGACGATCATCCGCATGGGATGGACAACATGTCCTTCAATGCGCTGTTCACCAAGGACGCACCTGTCATCTTCGCCTTCCACAACAATCGCTGGCTCATTCACACCATGGTTCATGCGCGCTCCAATGAAAGCCGCTTCCATGTGCGCGGCTACATGGATCAGGGCACGACCACGACGCCTTTCGACATGGTGGTGCTGAATAGGATGAGCCGGTTTCACCTTGCCATCGACGCACTGAAGTATGTCTCCAGGCTGCGCTCACAGGTTTCAGACGTAGTCGATATGTTCGACCGGAAACTTTACGAACACCACGACTACATTCGACAACACCTGGAAGACATGCCGGAGATCAGGAACTGGCACTGGACGGCTGATTTCAGCGAGCCGAGCACTCCTCCGCCGCTGGCCAAGGGACATCCTCGCGGAAGCGTGTTCAGCGACAGCTAGACCACCGTGCGCTGTCATCCTGAGGGAAGTAGCTGCTTCGCGAACGCGGAGCAGCTACAGAGCGAAAGACCCCGGGTTTGCGTCATGCTTCTAGAGTGCTGCCAGGCGTTCCCACAGTGCGGCGGACACATCGCCGGGAGAATACCCCGTAGCAGCGCCGCCGCAGCACGATGCCAACCTGGGTCCTTCGACTCCGTTGGCCCCACGCCTTCGGCGCGGGACCAACTCCGCTCAGGATGACAACTGGGGTGTTTACGAATTCCCGAACGCCTAGACCTTTGCCTGTGGCGGGTCGGCGACTACCTTCCGGCGGCAGGAAATCCGGCACATCAAGGCGCGCTACGCCAATCCGGTTATCGGCCATTCCGTAATAGACGTCGAAGCGGCTTGGCAAGCCAAGATCGTCGCGCCTGTCGATGCCGGTAGGGAACACGACGTTGAGCGACGGTACCGTGGCATTCCTGCGGCAGCTCCGGCTTCAACACTGGCTCTACCGAGCGATAGCGGATTATTTGCGGATGCTCTTTCGAGAGCACCATCACCCCGGCCGAGTAGCACAGTTCGTGCACGTCGCCACCCGGCTCCCCCAGTTCGCTGACGCCGTGGTAAACGATCAGCCAGCCGTGGCGGCTCAGGATGGGTGGAGTGCCGCCGCCGATCTTAAGCCGCTCCCAGGGCGACACCGGAGTCGCTAGCCGGTGATGCGAGCTGAACTGCCCGAAGGCGATTTGGTTCGCAGGCCTCCAACGACATCGGGCAGTAGGAAATCCAGATGCTTTCCCGATCGAGATCCACCTTACGGGACACAGGATGGCAGGCGGTTTCCTCCGGACGAGTGCCGGGAAACAGCGGTCGATGAAGGATCGCCACTTCCGCGTGTCCGGACGGATTCGGAATGGCAACGGGGAACAGGCTGGCATCTTTGTCGTCCACATCGTCGAGTTCGATCCCTGGTAAGGACCAAACGTCGCAAGCCCCACACGCTCCCAGTGGAAGAGGTCCTTCGACAGGGCCAGAGCGATGCGAGGGCCCTGGGGCGAAAATGCCGTGTAGGTCATGACGTAGCGCTCGTAACGGTTCGACAAATGTGACCCGCGGATCCTCGCAGCCTCCACCGCCGTCGGGTCGCCGCTCATAATCGGCCTCCGGCTCCAGCGCGATGCCAAGCCGCTCGACGCCTGCCGGATCACCGGCTTCATTGAACCGCACTCGTGCAATGCCGATACGCGAGTAATTCGCCCGCGCAACCAGCCGCGGGAAGAGATAGAGCTCACCGTCGGGGCCACGAGCGGCCGCCGGATTCAGAACGCCTTCGATTTCTTGCGGATTGCCCGGCTGCGGCTCCATCAGCATTCCCAGGCGTTGCAGCTCAAACCCACTCATCAATCTCCCTCAAAAAGTTACGCCGCCTGATCGCGATCTGCTAAGCAAGCGATGATTGCTTGTATGACCCGCTTCGTCTCATCGGGACCCTTGACTGGAATGGAATCCACGCCTGCTTTTTCGGCGGGATAGTCATTCCCTCCGACGAACAGGGCATCGCCGATGTAAATCATCTCTTTCAATGAAACGTGCAGGAGGTCTCGCAGTTTTCCGATTCCGTATGCCTTGTCAATGCCGGGCTTGGTGATATCAATGGATGTCGAGCCCCCGATTCGGACAGAAAACTCAGGAATCAACGTGTCAAGAATCGCTTTGATCTCTCTTCCGCTTTGCATAATCGCGGATCCCACTTGTCTTTTTCTTCTAACGGCGCCTGCTGACCTAAGGCGGAAAATGTTATCTGGCTTCCCCGGTCTTCGATTTGCTCTCCCCAGAGCTTTTCGACTTTGAAGCCAGCTATTCCGAGCGCCTTCTTGAGAGAGCTGAGTATTTTCTCTCGCTCCGTCCGAGGTGAAATCTTCTTCATAAAGCTTTTTCCAAGCCCCTGAGTATTGGTAGAACTTTGTTCCACAGGTAGGAAGCAGGGATAGGTCGCTCAGGCGTTCGTCATGAGGAAGCTTGGAGACCACTTGCTTTTCAAACTGCGGCCAATCGCCTCCGGAAATCACGGCCACTTTGACGATACGCGAGAAGGTCATGCAGCAGTCCCGACATTTCGGGATCAAGACGCCGACTTGCTTTCGGCAAGTGTGCCGTCCAGATCAAACACAATTAGCTTTTTCACTATGCTGCCATCCTATGAATTCTTGGGATCTCATTCCGGTAGTGCAATTTCCAACAGGTTCACCGCACCGTGCGGCCGAAAGGTACATGCACCGATCACTGCCGGCAAGAGGAATACGTCGCCTTTTGCGACGGCATGACTGGCGTCCCCTTGCTCGACCTCCCCCGCGCCCTCGATGCATACCAGCACCCGCGGTACACCAGCGGCGCCGACGGAAAACGGCGATCCTCCGCGCAGGCGCCATAACCGGAAATGTTCACACTGAAATAGTCTCTCGCGTTCCACCGGCGTCGTCGCCTCCACTACGGGCGTCACCCGACCGACCGGAC
Organism: uncultured Acidobacteriaceae bacterium; assembly: GCA_963770245.1. Taxonomy (GTDB): domain Bacteria; phylum Acidobacteriota; class Terriglobia; order Terriglobales; family Acidobacteriaceae; genus PALSA-270. The sequence goes on from CAVYOX010000009.1 coordinate 19,887, forward strand.
CTTCTGCAAAATCAATGCAGGCGATCGCCTTATCGACTTGGAGCGCACGCGGCTTTCCCGTCCTCGGGTCGACGTGATCCCAGTCGTACAAGCGAAACGTCACGTCGCTGTTCTGCTGAATCTCGAATACGACGACGTCGCCGCCCAGAGAGTGAACCGTGCCTGCGCGGCAGGAAAACGGCGTCGCCGCGCTTGGGAGTTAAACATGCGAGTTGGTCCGCCACCGTCCCGTTGGTGAGCGCCCGCCGCAGATCGGCTTCCGTTGTTTGTGGCTTCAGGCCCGCATAGATGCGGCTTTTAGTCCCGGCTTCCAGCACGACCCATGCTTCGGTCTTCGCGGTCTCGCCCGCTGGCAACAGGTTCGTATTCGCTTTCGTGGGATGCACCTGGACCGAAAGCATTTCACGTGCATCGAGGAACTTCAGCAACAGTGGGAATCGGGGGAAGCGCCCGGCCAGCTTTCCCAGCATTTGCTCCGGAAACTGCTCCAGCAGTTGACGGATAGTGCGCCCTTTGAGCGGTCCATCGGCAACGCGGCTCTGATGGTCATCGCGGTCGCTGAGAAGCCAAGCTTCTCCGATAGGGCCGTCGCCCGGGCAGCGGCGCTGCAAGCAGGTCGGCCAAATGCCGGCCGCCCCAGAGTCGATACTGATAGATCGGTTCGAATCGTAGGGGATACAGTGTTTGACTGCTCTCATCCATTGTCGCGTGATCCCAGGCTATCCGGGTGTCGCTCATCACTGGCCTGAGAATGTCGGCTCGTGAGGAGGTGAGTCAGTCCTTTGAGTCCGTTGATCATGCAGCCGGCCGAGGGCATGCTCGATCAATCTGGCAAACTTGTCGGCAGCACCGTCAACGGCTTGGTTCAAGGTAGCCGCTTGGTCAGTGACCGCGACGGGCTGGCGGCCTTCGAGGCGAGCTTCCATCACGCAGCGCTTGTCCTTGTTGCCGCTTTTGCCGGCATTTTCGTCGCTCAGGTGCACCTCCACTCGCGTGATGTGATCGCTGAATCGCCTGAGGGCATTCTCCACTAAGCCACTTATCTGAGCGGCCAGCGCTTCATGACCTTCGATATTATGGTCGGTATTGATTTGGACCTGCGTGTTGCTCTCCTATTGTTGGTTTTCCTGCTCGTCTCCAGTTCAAAGAAACGGAAGGACGCGTAGAACCCGCCGGGCGGCACAAATAGCGGCCCGGCGCTTTACCGGACGCCCGTGCTCTGGCCTAAACGCCGCTCAATGAAAGAGCAGCTTTGTGTTCCGCGTCGTGCAGCCAATAGGGCGGCCGGCCGTAGTGAAGGAAGAGTTGGTCTTCATACTCACGAGTGATCGGCCTGGACTCAAAGAACTCGGGGGCCGTTTTGATCGCGTCTCGAAAGAGGCCGACCCAAACTTTGGAATCTGTCCAGCTCACCTTTTGAATCCACGCAGGTGAAATCAAGACCTTCTTTCCCGGCCACCAATTCCGCGTTGCCACTTCCATGTAGCGGATGGCCCAGTCTTCATCGTCTAAGACAAAGCCTTGCACGTGGCCGATTTCACCATCAGAGGCTTCTACGTGATAGCCAGTGACGCCTTCGGTACTGCGCAGATGAGAATCCGTCGACTCTTTCTGGATTCTTTCCAACGCCTGGGTCTCTTTCGAAGCAGCGACTTCAGTAGCCAATCCCGATGGAAAATATCATGGGCCCCACAAATAGGTCCCGCCCCAATAATTGGGATATCCGTAATACCCGAGGTATGCGGCCTCGTGCTGCCGGGAGACGGGCCGATGCGTGTCGATGTTGGGGCTATTCTCCACTTGCTGCTTGGTTAGCGCCACATCCAACCGCTTGGCTTGCCAGTCCGTATTGACGACGGAAATTGGCGAGATCAACACTCGCCGGTCGTCAAGCCAGCCGCCGGACTCTACCGTGAGATAGCGGATAGCCCATGTTTCATCGTCGAAATAGAACTGATCTACAGTTCCAATCTCGCCGTCCGTAGCTTGGATCGCGAGACCTTTCAAATGCACGGCATTCGTTAACATTGTGTTCGCCCTCCTGGGTAGTTGCTGACTGCGTCTTCGCAATCAATGGATCCGCATATCAGGGGCCGCTATCTTTGAGTGAGTGCTGCCGCCTTGAGTTGCGGTACTCGTAGCCGTCAGAATTGAGGTTCAGCCGTTGTCATTGATAACGTTTTCTTCGTGTCATTGTTTCTCTGATGCGACTCTAACAACGGCAGTGCCGTTCTTCTGAGCAAGAGTGCTCAGTCTCGCAAGGGCATTCTGGGGAGCGGTTCAGGGCAAAGAGTTCCTGTTTTCAGGATTTAATTCTGCTGCTTCTTGGCCAATGCTGAGGACTGCCCGTCCCGTTTCAAGAGCTTTCAAAAGACAGCAATCCTTGTACTTCTTTCTGCTCCCGCATGGGCACGGGGCATTTCGACCGTATTGCGTGCGCCGCGAGAACGCAAGTTTCATCAGGGATGCTGTGTCCTGATGGAACATCTCCTGGAGCATCCCATACAATTGAGGGTCCTTTTTCTTGAGCAAGTCCGGCGACTTGAAGAAATACTCCGCCAGAACCGCAAAGAATTCATGTTCGTTGGTATATGCGTAACCCCGGATGTAGGAATGATTCCTGGAAGGATGGGAAAGTTCTCGCGCAACGTATTCCACCCAATGCCTGACCGCTTGCCGGGGAACCTCGGGAGGCAGGCCTTGTTCGGCGTCTTCTAGCTCCACCAGATGCGCGAACTCATGGATCCCCACATTGTCCCCGGTGGATGGAGTATCGAACCCCGCGAGGAGAGATGGTTTGGACAGAATCATCACACCACGTAGTTGTTTCAGCCCGACCATGCCAAGAGTGTTCTCGTCGGAACTTCCGGTTGTTTGATACTCCTCTCCAAACGACTCGGGGTAGACGAGCACTTCGCCCAGACGATGGTATTCCCAATCGTCAAATCCAAAGGTTGGGATCGCCGCACTGGCAGCCACCAAAACCCGAATGGTGTCATCGATCTCGGTCTGGATGCCCGTGATCCGGACCTCATCTAGGAAAACCTTGACCAGCTGTCGAAATCGCGCTTTCTCATGGACCGGCAACGCTCGAAAAAAGGCGACGTGAGACTGAAGCACCTGTTCCCACGATGCAGGGAACGGTTGTTCCATAATCCGCAATCGCCGTACGCATCGCCGTCGAATCAACCAATAGATGAATGGAGAGAGTCCCAGAGCGAGAAGAGCAGGATGGCAAAACCAGCCCGCAACCCCGGACGTCATTGCCGCCGCGCCAGCAAGGGCGAAGGCCTGATTGCGGTTTCGCCGGTTCCTGTCGATGGATACCAGCATTATGTCTGCTCCTGGTGAGAACGGCTACTTCAGCCAAGGCCGAGAACCTGGCAAACGGTTTTGGCTATCATGCGTTCTTCGTCGGTGCGAATGACACGGACCGCAACCCGGCTGGCCGCCGCGGAAATCACGCCCTCATTCGCCGCGTTTCGCTTTTCTTCGAGTTCGATTCCAAGGAATCCCAACGCTTCGCAAATCCGGCCGCGGACCGCGGGCGCGTTCTCTCCGATGCCCCCAGCGAACACCAGCGTGTCGAGCCCGCCCAAAGCCGCGGCGAATGCGCCGAACCATTTCTTGACCTGGTAGCAAAACAGCGCAACTGCTTCCGCTGCCTGCACGTCCTGCGTTTCGTGCTGGAGCAAGTCGCGCATGTCGGAGCTGGTCTCCGACACGCCGAGCAGCCCGGAATGAAAATTAACCATCTCATTGAATTGCTTGGCGCTCATTTTCTCAGTGCGCGCCAGATACCAAACCAGCCCGGGATCGAGGTCGCCGGAACGGGTACTCATCGGCACTCCCGCCGTCGGCGTAAAACTCATGCTCGTGTCGACGGATTTGCCGTGACGCACCGCCGCTAGGCTCGCGCCATTGCCGAGGTGGGCGAGAATGACTCGGCCTTGTGCCGCTTCCAATCCTGCTAGGCGGGCCAGCTCTTCCATTAGAAACGCATACGACAACCCATGAAACCCGTACCGCCGCACGCCCTGCGCTTCGTAGTGGCGTGGGATCGGGAGCACCTGCGCCACGCGCGGCAGGTCATGGTGGAACGCCGTGTCGAAACACGCTGCTTGGGGCAGATTAGGAAATCGACGATGAAACGCCTCGGTCAGCAAGATCTCATCCGGCATATGGTCAGGATCGAATGGGCTGAGGCGTCGCAGTTCCGCAACCATGTCCGCAGTGATTCGCTGCGGCTCGTAATACTTCGGGCCGCCATGCACCACGCGATGCCCAACTGCGGTCGATGTATTCCGCCCGGTGCGCTCCTCGATCCAATCCATCAGCGCGCCCACCGCCGCCGTGTGATCCGGCGCTGTGACTGGGCGCGAGAAGTTATTTGCCTGATCCAAGCCTTTCACCCGGAAGGTGGCGTCCGGCAGTCCAATCCGCTCGATCCCGCCCTCCAGAATCCTTTGGAGGGAGTCGCCGGCCTCGAACAGCGCGAACTTGATGCTCGACGAGCCGCCATTGATGGTCAGGATGCGCGGGTCAGCTGGTTTCATCATACAGCGCTTCGTCATTCTTCAATCCGAAAGAAGCCAGTTTCGCGCGGGTCGACTTGTAGTCAGTGTGAAGAATGCTTCGAATCCCCAAACCTTCCGCGATCTGGACGAATATCGGGGTGTTTTCGATATAGACGACCTGCCCGGCTGGCGCGTGGGCGATGTCTAGCGCAAGCCGAAAGATGTCCACATCGGGCTTGCGGATGTGCACCAGGCAGGAGGAAATAAAAGAATCCACAAACCCATCCAATTTGAACCTGCGAATCCGATAGGCATCCAGTTCACGCCCTTCGTTGCTGACCACGACGATCTTCAGCCCGCACCGCACCTTGAGCCGAGCGACCAGTTCGATCATCTCGGGATAAGGTTTGGATTGCGCGAACATGAAACGCCGAAACTGAGCCCGGGTAAACGGTCGCTTTTGATAGAAGACGACGCGACCTCAGTATTCTTTCAACGTGAGCTTTCCCTCTTCGTAGGTGTCGAAGGTCAGATGATGCCGATCTTCCATCTCGGCCAAATCCAGCTTGAAGTTCTTCGCCGCTCGTGTGCGGGCATGATGATCCCACCCATCGGTGAGTAACACGCCTCCTATATCCAGAAACAACGTCGTGATGGGGATCGCTCTTTTCATTTGGCCTTCGTCAACGCCATCTGCGGCGCTTTGGAGTTCCTCCCTCGCGCCAGAAGTATGGCGCTGGATCGGGAACTCAAGTGGTACATTTGTGGATCCTCCGAAGGGGGCTCCTCGCCCGGACCAAACAGATCTTGTGGTGCATGGCGAGAGGTGTCGACGGCCAAATGCCATCGAGCTCCATGCAGTACGGGGGGCAGACCGAACTCAACCGCATCGGAGCCGGCATTGAACATCAGGCACAAGGCGTTGCGCTCATCTTCCTGGATCAAACAGGCAAGCTGTTTTTCTTGCGAGCCGATCCAGTCGGGCAGTCCTCCCTGCGGCGCAAACCAATGAATCTCAGCATCCTTGTAGAATTGCTCTTTACTCAGAATCGGGTGCGCACGACGAAAGGCGATCATGCCACGGGTGAAGCGAACGATTTCGCTGTGCTGTTCCAGGCAACTCCAGTCGCCCCAACTGGTTTGGTTGTCCTGGCAGTAGGCGTTGTTGTTGCCGCCTTGGGTGCGGCGGAATTCGTCGCCGCCGAGCAGCATCGGCACGCCGCGCGAGGTTAGTAGAGTCAGCAGGAAGTTCTTGATCTGGCGTTTCCGTAATGCCTCGATCGCTGCATCCTTCGTCTCGCCCTCTGCGCCGTAGTTTTCGCTATAGTTGGCGTCGCTCCCATCATGGTTGTTTTCTCCGTTTGCTTCATTGTGCTTGTAGCGATAGCTCACCACGTCGTTCAGCGTGAAACCGTCGTGGCAAGTGATGAAATTGATGCTGCTCTCGGGGCCTTTGCCCGACCCGGCATAGATGTCGGCACTCCCGCAGATGCGGCTAGCAAATGAACCGAGCATCCCATCATCGCCGCGCCAGAACCGCCGGACATCATCTCGGTATCGGCCGTTCCACTCTGCCCAACGCCGCTCCGAGAAACTGCCTACCTCGTATGCACCGGCGGCATCCCACGCTTCAGCGATGATTTTCACGTCTCTCAAGATCGGGTCCTCGGCTATCCTTTCGAGAAGCGGTGCATCGGCTAGCAGCTTGCCGCTGCCGTCCCGGCCGAGAACCGAAGCCAGGTCAAATCGGAATCCATCTACATGCATCTCGACCATCCAGTAAGGGAGCGCGGCTAGGATATGGTCCCGCACCACGGGGTGGTTGGCGTTGATAGTATTGCCGGTCCCTGTGAAGTCCATGTAGTGGCGTTTGTCGCCCGCCAACGTGTAGAAGATGGCATTATCGATCCCACGGAAACACAGCGTCGGCCCCAGTTCGTTTCCCTCCGCCGTGTGATTGAACACCACGTCCAGGATCACTTCAATTCCGGCGAGGTGAAAAGCCCGGACCATTTCTTTGAACTCCAGCTTCTGCTGGCCCGAACCTCCCGCACTGCTGTAGGAAGCTTTAGGAGCAAAGAAGGCCACCGGATCATAGCCCCAGTAATTCCCGAGTGGCTGGCCGGTTTGCGGATTGATGCCGGTCGACTCGTGGTCATTGAATTCCATCACGGGCATCAGTTCCACCGCCGTTACTCCCAATTCTTTGAAATAGGGGATCTTTTCCATCAGACCTCGATAGGTTCCCGGATGGTCCACCCCCGATTTGGGGTGAATGGTAAAACCGCGAACATGCGTTTCGTAAATCACGTTCTTCGACCACGGATGCCGGAGTGGCTGGTCTCCATGCCACTCGAAGGGCTCGTTGACGAATACGCATTTTGGCATCGAGCTGGAATTGTCCAGCTTCGAGATGGCCAGGTCTTGCTCCGGCGCCGATTGGTCGAATCCAAGTGCCGAGGCAAAATTCCACGGCGGCAGCTGCGAAATCGCGGTAGCGAAGGGGTCAAGGAGAAGCTTTTTAACATTGAAGCGATGTCCTTGGCTGGGTTCGTAAGGGCCATCCACGCGATAAGCATAGAGTTGACCAGGACCGACCCCCTCCACCCAAACATGCCACACGTCGCCGGTGCGGTTACGCGCTGAATCCAGATCGATCACCCGGGCGGGCGTTGCGTCTTCGGGATGGTCGAACAACTCGAGTCGAACGCGGCTGGCGTAGCGGCTGAAAAGCGCAAAATTAACTCCTGCTCCTCTTTCCTGGGTTCCCAATGGCAGAGGCGATCCCGCTCGAAGTTCAGCGCGCTCGGAGATCTCCGAGATGTAATCGTGCAACTCGCGCTGCGGCGTTTTCGTCATCGTTGCCATAGAATTCGAGCGGATTCAAACGGGACCGCTACTCCGGAACGCTGAGGTATCACTCGCGGCGTGTAATCCGTTGGTGGGCGAGCCGCCGACACTGCCGCGCTGTAAACGTAGCCGCCCGACACGTCGGCCAGTTGGCCAACGCGTTTCATCTCCTGTCGCACGGGAGCGTTACCTCCGATTCCGTCGGCATAGAGCTCAACTCGCGCCGCGTTCGGGTCGAGATTGTTCAAAACAAGTTCGACTTGAAAGATGTGGCGATCTGCGTTGGTTTCGACCCGCACGTCTCCGAAGCGCAGTGAATCCCACTTCCGATCCATTGCGTGCTGCCAATCGACCACTTGCTTGCCCACTGCCCCTTTGTTCGCCGCGCGCTCACGGTAGGAGGCTGCGGCCGGAAGGTAATGTTGTTCGGTGTATTCGCGCACCGCGCGGCTTGCGGAGAATTGCGGTGTCAACCGCGCCATGCTTTCCCGCATCCGCGCAACCCATGCGGCGGGAATGCCGGCCTCGTCTCGGGTGTAAAACTCCGGGATCACTTCCCGCTCAAGTAGTTCGTAAAGCGTGGCGGCCTCGGCAGCGTCCCAGGCAGGGTCGTCGCCATGCTCCTGGCCGTCCCCCAACGCCCACCCCACTTCAGGCGTGTAAGCTTCCGCCCACCAGCCATCCAACTCGGACAGATTGATGCCTCCATTGACGAGGACTTTCATACCGCTCGTCCCGCAAGCCTCCCAGGGACGGCGTGGCGTGTTAATCCAGACATCCACCCCTTGCACCAAGTTCTCGGTCAGAAGCATGTCGTAATCGCTGAGGAACATCACGTGCGGACGCGTCTCAGGCTGGCGGATGAAATTTATCCATTCATGGATCAAGGCCTGCCCCGCCCGGTCCTCCGGATGGGCCTTTCCAGCGATGATGAGTTGCACAGGGCGCCGAGAATTCGTCAATAAACGAAGGAGTCGCTGCGGGTCGTGCAGCAGCAAGTTCGGTCTCTTGTAGGTCGCGAAACGCCGCGCAAATCCCAGCGTCAGCGCGGCGGGATCAAAGAGATGTTTCGCACCGTCGACCGCCTCTGCCGAAGCGCCTGACGCGGCCAGTTGCTTAGATAATCGTTCGCGGGCGTACTCAACCAGAGACTTGCTGGCGGCGGTGCGAAATTTCCAGAGCGCGGAGTCGGGGACCCGCCGAATGTCCTGCTCCATGGTTTCCGTTGTCCCCAGCCAGCGGTCTTTCCCACAGGCTCCCGTCCAGAGATCGTCGGACGGAGCCGAATCCCAAGTTGGCACATGAACTCCGTTGGTCACGTGTCCGATGGGGACTTCATCCTCCGGCCACCGCGGAAACAGGGGCAGAAAGATGTGCCGGCTCACCTTCCCATGCAAGCGACTCACGCCGGTAACTGCTCCGCTCCCGCGGACCGCCAGACATGCCATGTTGAAACTTTCCGACGAGTCATTTGAGTTCTCGCGGCCAAGAGCCAGCAATTCGTGGAGTGTTATGCCGAGCTTCTGCTCCGCGTAACCGCCGAGGTATTGCTCAATTAGAGCCGGAGCGAAACGGTCAAAGCCGGCGGTCACTGCCGTGTGAGTGGTGAAGAGATTGCCGACTCGAGTCGCGGCCAGTGCGACTTCGAAGGGCTGTTCTGTTTCTTCCATGAAGTTGCGGACACGTTCCAACACGGCAAAGGCCGCATGCCCTTCATTCAGATGACAGACCTCCGGTTGGAGCCCGAGGGCACGGAGCAACCGCCATCCGCCGATCCCGAGGAGCAATTCCTGCTTGAGGCGCAACTCCGGTCCGCCCCCATAGAGCTCGCTGGTAATCCCTCGATGAGCGGGAAAGTTCGCCGCGTCGTTGCTGTCCAGCAGGTACAGCTTCGCTCTGCCGACCTGGGCCTGCCAGGCGCGCAGCCAGACCGAGTATCCAGGCAACGCGATCTCCAGCCGCAACCACTCGCCATTCGGGTGGCGCAACGGCGTGATCGGCAACTGTCCGGGATCGTTATACGGGTAAAGAGCTTGTTGCTCTCCGTTCTTGTCGATCACCTGGCGAAAATAGCCTTGCTGGTACAGCAGTCCCACACCGGCTACCGGCACACCCAGATCGCTGGCAGCTTTGAGCTGATCACCGGCCACATTGCCAAGCCCGCCCGAGTAGATGGGCAGAGCTTCGCTCAACATGAACTCCATGCTGAAATATGCGACGCAAGTCACGGGGGCCTGCGGATGCTTTTGCTGAAACCACGCCGGCTTCTCCGCCGCCTGCCGCTTGGATCGCAGCAGGTCATTAACGTTCTTGCGAAAAACGGGATCGGCCAACGCGCGTTCGATCTGGTCGCGCGATACCGTCTGCAAGACAACCCAGGGGTTATGCGTGATCTCCCAAAGTTCGGGATCAAGCTGGCGCCACACTTCGTCGGTTGCATGATTCCACGACCAGTGCATGTCCAGGGCGAGTTCCGCCAGGGAATCAAAGCCCTTGATTTCTGTAGGCAGCAGGTTGTAGATCGGGTGGCCGACGCGGGTTTGGTCGCTCATGATTTCGCTCTTTGGGTCCGACGCGGCCACCTTGGCCGTGACCGAGCCAAGAAGCAGCCAACAAAACGGACGTCAGCCCTCGGCCACTCGTATCAAAACTCACCCGTCCTCGGCAGAATCAACAGCGAGACAAATTGTTCCTACTGGGCGGAGCCAAATGAGAAACGAAATAATACAAGCCCAGTCGCGATTCCCAGTGTGTTTGTCTTTCGTGAAAGAACTACCACACGAACAGACGAGCACCAGAGCCGGGGGAGCGGGACCTCCCAGTTTGGACAGAAGGATCGCGGAGGTGAGGGGCCTCACCGTGGTCCTCGCTCGGAAGTTCCGGCTGCGAGGCGCTGATCTTTTCGATCTCCACAGCACCGTGGCGGTTCATAATCTCAGTCGCCGCCTGCGCCTTGTCGCCCGAACTGGTGGCGAAGACCATGATTCCTCCTCGCCGCACTCCTTGGACATACTCTTCCGCGTCCGCTTCGAGGACCCCGAAAGTCATGAGATCACGAACCAAGGCCACTTCAAAATCACTGTGCGGGGTACTCATAAGTCCACTGCCCGGCATCTCCCGTGGCTCGCCCAAAATACGGACGTCCTCGCGGGGGAAACCGCTGGCCTCGAGATCGCGAACGACGTCGTCGACCGAGCCCGGATTCTCAAACAAACCAACTGCTGTTTTTGCCATATTGGCCTCCACCAATCGAATTTGCAGGACTGGGTATTCGGGTCTGAAGTTACCTCGTTTATCTTGTCAACAAGACCCGCCATCCATACGAGAAACACCTTAAGTGCACTCGCTTTTGCCAGCGTTTCCAGGAGCCGTTCGAAGAGCGCAGGTGTTTGCGGCTCTGGCCTGGGAGTCTTCCTTAGCTATGCCGCTACTGCTTCGGGTGCATGCATCGTAAATTCGGCGGGATGAGTGGTTTCGATGATGTCCCTAGCCTTAGCCACTTCCGCAGCCGTTCCGTGGGCGATCAGCAGGAATTGGTCCGTCTTGAGCGCTGCTTCGTACTTCACAATGCTGTCCTTAGGAATTCCGATGCTGTAGAGGCCAGCTCCCAGTGCACCCAAGCCTCCTACGACCACGGCACTCTCGAGGGCTGCGACGATCCATCCAACGACGGGTCCCGCCGCCAAGATTGGGCCGAGCCCCGGAATCATGAAAAGAGCGGAGCCGAACAAGAGTCCCCAAAAGCCTCCCCAGAAGGCACCGATCTTGCCCCAATACTTCATGCGGTCGCCGGTATTGTAGTAGCCGACTACCTGCTCATCTGTATGGTAGCCCTTACCAACGATCGACAGTTTGTGCATGTCAACCCCGCCGCGCTGAAGCTCTTTTACCGCCTGATCCGCTTCCGTATGCGTGCGATACACCGCGACAACTGAGTTTTCTTTCGACATTTCTTTGTCTCCTGTGCGCCGGTCAAACCGGCGAGGTGTAGTGAATGAAAGAGTCATACGGTAAAAGCATAGCGAGCCATACCGACCTCGAGTCATGCGGAGCCGCCCGCGAGGGCGGCGTCGAAGCGTTGACAGGGGAAGGTACGGGCCGGGTATACAGCCGCGAAAACTCACTCCGGGATGCCGACGCTGTAGGAGAAAGCGGAAGGCCCCACCCGGCGCACCGATATCGCGAGGCGCGCCAGGATCCCGCGCGGTCACAGACCCCGTGCACGTACCGAAGCACCTCGCATGGGAACCGGGAGATCCCGCGTTCACCCCAAACGGAATATGTCTGGGGACGCATCGGGAAGTCCAAGGACGCACGCCGATGATGAACGAACGCGGGAAGTCGGACAGATCCGTAATACCTGCGAAGTCCTCGAACAAGGCCGGGCAACCGGCGGCGGAGGGGGTGGAGGGAAGGGATCTGGCCAAAGGGAACCTGTCCCAGCAAAACGCGTCCCGGACTCTGAGCCGGGAAGACGTGCCTAGTGCGCTGGAGCGGGTACGCCAAGCAGCAAGTAAGGATAAGAAGACGCGGTTTACGGCGCTTCTCCACCACATCTACAACCCGGAAACGCTGCGCAGGGCCTACTTCTGTCTGAAGAAGGAAGCCGCGCCCGGCGTGGACGGAGAGACGTGGCGGCACTACGCGAGACCCTCGAGCACAACCTCCAGGATCTCTTCCCATAGGCTGCAGCGGGGAGCGTATCGAGCGAAGCCGGTGCGTAGGGTGTACATCAATAAGAGCGACGGGCGGAAAAGGCCGCTCGGCGTTCCCGCGTTGGAAGACAAAATCGTCCAGCGTGCGACGGTCGAAGTGATGAACGCCATCTATGAAACGGACTTCCTCGGTTTTTCGTACGGATTCCGGCCGGGGCGAAGCCAGCACAACGCGCTGGATGCGCTCTACACCGGACTGCTGACGAAGAACGTGAACTGGGTACTCGATGTGGACATCCGCGGCTTTTTCGATGCCCTTTCGCACGAATGGCTGGTGAAGTTCGTCGAGCACCGGATTGCGGATCGACGCGTTGTGCGGCTCATCCAAAAATGGTTGAACGCCGGCGTGTTGGAGGAGGGGAAACGAACACGGGCGGAGGAAGGGACGCCCCAGGGCGGCAGTGCATCGCCGCTGCTGGCCAACGTCTATCTTCACTACGTGTTCGACCTGTGGGCTCAGACGTGGCGTCGGAAACACGCCTGCGGTGACGTGATCATCGTGAGGTTTGCCGACGATATCGTGGTGGGCTTCGCGGTGAAATCGGATGCCGTACGGTTCTGGGCAGAACTGATCGAGAGAATGCGAAAGTTCAGTTTGGAACTGCATCCCGAGAAAACGCGACTGCTGGAGTTCGGCCCGTTGGCGGCCGAAAACCGAAAGAGGCGCGGAGAAGGGAAACCGGAGACGTTCAACTTCCTCGGCTTCACGCATATCTGCGGGAATAAGAGGAGCAATGGACGGTTCACGGTGTTGCGACAGACGATTCGCAAAAGGGTGCAAGCGAAGTTGAGTGAGGTTAAGACCGAACTTAAACGGCGCATGCATGATCCCATCCCGGAAGTAGGCTCGTGGCTGCGATCGGTCGTGGGTGGACACATCCGTTACTACGGCGTGCCTACCAACGGCGCGGCGCTGCATATGTTTCGGTTCCAGGTGGGCGGCTCTGGCATCGCACCCTTTTGCGACGCAGCCAGAATGCCCGCGTGCTCTGGGCCCGGATGCGGCGCCTGATCGACCGCTGGTTGCCTCCCGCCCGTATATGTCACCCTTATCCCCTGCGCCGTATGGGCGTCATTACCTGAGGTAAGAGCCGGATGCGGTAATCCCGCTTGTCCGGATCTGTGGAGGGGGTTATGGGCAACCATGATCTCTACTCCGACTAGCGCTTGCCTCTCTCCTGCCCTCAGGACAAGCCTTCAATGGGAACTATGACAGCGTGCCACAACGAAAACTGTTCGCTATTGCTCGGTCTCGAGGTGGACAACGAACGTCGCACTCCGTAACACTTTTCGGGGTAGAAGCTCGTGGCGACATTGTGTGGAGCTGGTCCGTCAGTTACTAGATCATGGGGCATTCTGCATCGTGCGCATTTAGATTGTGACCCCACAGCCTGTGCTGCAGGACCTCTTGTTCCTCGCAGGTTCACTCGCGGCACCTATACTATTGACACCTAACTCTTCGGACCAAGTCCAGCATCATATGCTTGTAGCCAACACAAGGCGAACACACCAGCTGCCTCGATCTCAGCTATCTCAAACACCGCGTTGCAAGGCATCAATCGCAGGGCATTTCATGCCTCTCCAAAATCCCGATACCTTTTCAGGACGTCGTGCTGCGAAATCATTCCTTCCAATTTCCCGAAGTCCGCACGACTCACGACGGGCACGAGCGGCCAGCGATCCACGTACCTCAATGCCGTCTCCAGCGGGTGATCAGGGTGCAGGAAGGGAATCTGGCGGTTAACGAGCACGGAACTCAGGGTCAGACTGCCTTTGCCCTCGTCGACCATGGTTTCGAGCTCTCGTCTGGTGGCACTGCCCCATCCCGTGGGCTGCAGCCGAACCAGCAGAATATCGGGTGCATTCTTGTCGAGGCGTTGAAGCGCACGATCAAGGGTTTCTTCAGAGTCCAGGACATGACTAGTTGATGGTTGCATCGCATCTTCCACGCGCAAGATACCCTCTTCTCTTTGCTCCTCCATGGAGGGCAGATCCAGGCCATCCTGTCGCGTGTCCGACGGTTCGCTATGGGTGGATTCTCCTGTGTCCGTGCCGTCCGATGCGCTCGAACCCATTACGAAATTGGGACCTGTTAGATATCTTGTTGCAGCAACCCCGAGGCACGTCTGGCGGCTGGCGGCGTGGCACACATTATTTCCCGAAGCACAGCTATGGGCGCCACGAACCACCCCATTTACCTTGAAGAATGGGCACCTGCCATTCGGCGGCATTCTGGGGGACGCGCCACCTCAAGGTGGGGGAAGGACCTTGACCAACTCGCCTTCAAAGGCAATCCGCTCATCGAAGAAGTCCTCTTCCTTCATAAACAATCGCGCACGGTCATTCTGGACGATTTAATCCAAATTCATCCGATGGTGAAGGGTAAGACCCTGCGCAATGCTCTGTTCAAGCTGGCGGGTGTTGCATCGCCGCATGGTGGAGTCGCTCTCGACATCAGGCTGTCCTTCACGAATCGAAACCTGGCGCGGCGATCGCTCGAGAAGCTGCTTTCGTGGGACTTCGACAAGCTGATCATCGCGCACGGTCCCTGCGTCGGGAAAAACGCAAAACCATTCGTGAAACGGGCCTTCCAAGAAGATCGGTCACTTCTTTCCCGGAGACACTGTGGATGCCTTCGATGTTTGGCTGGAGTTGAAAGGAACCGACGACAAGGGCCAGACCATCTTCTGGAGTGGCATGGTTGAAGACAATGGCCATGGTCCGGTCGAGCCCGGCGCTCACTTTTACCGTTCTCTACAGGTGGATGAGCACGGCAATCCCATAAACAAACGCAATGCTTGGGCCACCCGGTCCGTGGTTTACGTGCATCTGATTCCTCCGGGCGCTGCGGATACGGTTCACTATCGCCTGCACATTCCGCAAAGCACGGGAAATAGGATCACGCTGCATGCCCGGTTGTGTTACCGCAAGTTCGCCTGGTGGAACACGCAGTTCGCGTTTGCAGGCGTGCCGGATCCCAATCAGAAGCCTAAGCCCGAAGTAATGTCGGCTTTCGACGATAGGAAATCCGTATTCACCGGTCCTCTGCTGGGCGTGTCCGCTAAGAAAGAAGAGATTCCCGATCTTCCCATCGTGGCTCTTGGAGAGAAGATACTGTGACCCTCAACGTCGCTCCTCACAATAGTCCCGAGCCGAAGCCCAAGGAGGTTCTGCAGGCCGACGACTGGCAGCGCTGGAACGACTACGGCATCGGGTTATTCCTGCAGGGTGACCTAAAAGGCGCACAGGCCGCTTTCCAGAAAGTCACGGAGATCGCTCCCAAGAATCCAGATGGCTGGACGAACATTGGCCGCGCGGCCGTGCAAGAAGGCGACATGGAGAGCGCTCGTTCGGTTCTGGAGAAAGCGCTAGCCTTAACCCCGGACCTGGCGCGCACGAACTACTTCTACGCTCGCGTCCTGCGCAGCGATGGAGATTACGATGGCGCAGTTCGGCATCTCCAGACAGTGCTCGCGCAATATCCCCGCGACCGAGTTGCGCTCAATGACCTGGGGCGAATCTTCTTCCTGCAGCGCGAGTATGCCGATGCCATAAAAGTGCTGGACCGGGTCTTGGCGGTCGATCCGGAAGACCTGCAAGCGCAATATAATCTCATGCTTTGCTACCGCGGCTTGGGGGACGAGAAACAGGCGCACGAGCATGAAGTTCGGTATCTGCGCTTCAAGGCGAATGAGGCAGCGCAGGCGATCACGGGTCCATACCGGCAGCAACACCCCGACGACAACAACGAGCGCCAGGCCGTCCACGAGCACGTTTCCGTGCCTCTGCCCGCGCTGCAAACCAAGACCACTCCGCGAAAGTACACGGCTACAGCGGCGCTTACCGGGGCCTCAAAATATTCGGGGTCTCTCGGGTCTGCGAAAAGCGAGGAGAGAATACCCGCGCCCGCAAGCTTTACGAGATATCGATTGCATCTGTTCTACCGTCCGAGACTCCCGGCGCAGAGGCTCCAACAACGCCAGAGCGTCCGCGAAATTCCCTGAGGCTAAGTGAGCTCGAGCAGCTGCGAGCGTGGCTTGCTTCTGCCGGTCGGATTGATCTCTTCGAGCGGTTTCGAGCGCCTTTCCAACCTCATCATCATCAGGAAAGCTCTCCTGCAACTTGGAGAGCAAAACGATGCCCTCATCGTAGCGGCGTTCTCCTAGAAGATTTCGAGCTATTGCGAGGTCTTGGAGCTTACGTTGCTCGGCTTGTTCGGATCGCACGCTGGCTAGCAGCCGGGCAATCTCGTCATCCTCGGAATATTGCTCCCGCAGCTTGCTGAGTAACGCGACGGATTCGTCATAACGGCGGGAGGCTAGCAGATTCCGCGCCTCCGCTATGGTCTGTAACTTGCGTTGCTCCGCTTCTTCCTCACGGAGCGTATTTAGTAACTTGGCTATTTCATCGTCTTTGGGAAACTGTTCCTGAAGATCCGCCAGCAAGGCATTGCATTCCTGGTAGCGCCGTGCGGCCAGGAGCTGGCGGGCCTTTGCGATCCGTTGCTGCTTGCGCTGATGTTCCTCTTCGGCGCGGGCAGTTTGCAGAAGGTTCCCGAAGTCGTCTTCCGCGGGGAACTCCACTTGCAGGCCGACAAGCAAAGAAATGCACTGTTCGTACTGGCGGCCGGCCAGCAATCTTCGTGCCTGCGCCAGACCTTGCAGACGCTGCTGATTCCTTTGATCTTCGTGAACGTCGTCCAAGAGCCGGGTGATTTCGTCGTCCGCTGGGAACTGCTTCTGGATTTCGTTGAGTAAAACAGTGCACTCTTCATGTCGGCCGGCAGTCAGTAAAGTGCGCGCTTTTTCCAAAATCTGCCGCCGGTGTTGTTCGGCCTGATCTTCGCGAACGGTTTCAAGCAACCGGACAATCTCTTCTTCCTGAGGAAATTCCTGGTGTAACTCGCTTAAGAGCTGAACGCAGTCCTCATATTTCTGCAGCGTCCACAAGCTTCGCGCCTGCTGCATGGTTTCGAGTAACCGTAGGCGCCGCTTGCGTTCCGCCTTTTCCTTAGCGACTTGTTCCTGTAATACAGGCGCCAGTTTGTTGGATGGCTCGAGCTGTACAACCTTTAGCAGAAATGCTTCGGCTTCCTCAGGCATGCCCTCGACCATTCGCAACTTGGCATCCTCCAAGTATTGGGATACCAACTGCGAACGATCAAACTCTTGCTGCACGCGGAGCTGCAACGCTTGCGCCGACTCGAAAGCGGGATCTAGTTGCAGCGCATTGTCGGCTTCGATCCTCGCCTCTTGGATTTTCCCCTGCTCGAGGAGAGCATATCCCGCTTCGACGAATTGTTGGGCTCTTGGCCGGATCAGGATGCGCTTCAGTTCAGCATTGACCTTATCCAGCAAGGTGCGGGCCTGTGTATTCGTCGATTCAACCTGCAAAGCCTGACGGAGCACATCGCGAGCGTCAGGGTAATTTCCCTGCCGTACCAGGTCCTGACCCTGCGACACTAGCTTTGCAACGGTAGCTGATTGGAGTCCCTTGCATATGGACTCCAGATCAAGCAGACAATCTTCCATCGACTGGTATCGTTCCCCGGGCAATTTCCGGAGTGTTTTTCGCGTAACCGCGTCCAGCTCAGCAGGAAACTCAGAAACGATTTCGCAGAGAGAGCTCGGCTCGTGCTCGCAAATACTGTGCATCAGATTTGCTGGCGCCTCTCCCCGGAATGGCCTCTGATAACTCAGAAGCTCGTAGAGGAGAATTCCAAAAGACCAGATGTCGGAGCGCTCGTCGGCATGGTCGCCGTGGTATTGCTCCGGCGACATGTATGCGAAAGTTCCGATGAGCATTCCAGTCTGGGTTTTGGAAGATTCCATGACCCCTGCGATGCCGAAGTCCACGACCTTGATGGTTCCATCCTTGTTCAGCATCACATTTCCGGGCTTGATATCGCGGTGGATGATGCCGCGTTTATGAGCGTAATCAAATGCGCGGCAAGCCTGAATCGCGTACGTCAGCTTCAGGGAAAGCGTGAGCTCCGGCTGGCGGGCAATCAGTTGTTCCAGGCTTTCACCCTCGACCAATTCCATCGCGATATAAGGCGTGCCTGCCTCTTCACCCATGTCATAAATCGTAACGATGTTGGGGTGCTGCAGCCCGCCCGCGGATTGGGCCTCGCGGTAGAACCGCTGCAGCAAATTAGAATCTTCGGCCACTCCCTTGCTGATAGTCTTGAGTGCCACAAGGCGATTGATAATGGGATCGCGGGCGCGGTAAACAATTCCCATTGCTCCGCGGCCCAGCTCTTGAATGATCTCGTATTTGCCTAACTTGTTCACGTTGTCAGAAAACACCAATCAGACAAACACATCCCCCATTTTGCTCCGGCGGTTTTCGAAGCAACAGGCGGCCAGCAGGGGAAACAACTGGGAGGGCACTGTGATCAGCCCCCTCAGGGTGGGATAATATGGTGCCAAAAAGTCACTGGGGTGTCAATTGAAAGCAAGGCTGTTGGTAGTGGCTAAGTCTAGCCTAGGTAGTTTTTCACAGCCGTAGCAATAGAATCCGGCTCGGGCAGGTCAGCAAATAGGTGGAACCCAGCACCAGGGACGGGTCCGCGGGTGTTGGAAAACGGCAGCGGGGTGTAGAGCCTTCTCAATAGCCCTGAGTGCTTATTCCAGAATGCATAGTATACTGTTCAATTGTCTTATCACATGGCATATAGTATAGTACAATTGGTGAATGCTGATCCTATCATTATTAGGGGTTGAAATTGCAACCCGGCGTAGAGCCCCACCATCAACGTATTAGGAGTATCCAAATGAGGAGGATGAGCTCCACGCTGAAGTCCACCGCTGCCGGAGATCACCCGAGACTGCCCTGTTCCGAGTAGAGCGCAGCTTCAGAAAGGCCTTGGCATCTTTATACAAACGCTTTGCGTTTATGGCCATCAAACGGTGGGGCGATTTGCGGTTCTGAGTGGCGAAGGTCGTCGCTATGAACGAAACCACCCACAAAACCAATAACAAGTGTAGGTGCGGCGCCGCTCTTTCGCGTTTGTGCGTCTTCATGATCGTTGGAGTCGACCCCGGATCCAGCCACAGTGCGTATCCTGGCTGACTCCGCGACGTGCTGTAGCGCTTGCATTTTTGCCTCACGGACATCCTGCCGGGAGCAGCCCAGGAGAAGGGAACAATCCTGATCCGAATGCCTTTCAACGATGGACATTAGGAAGACAAAGCGCTCGAAGTCTTCAAGCCCGAGGATGCTCGCGATGGTGGCATCGGCCTCCGGCGTTCGCGCAAACCTGCGCTTAACTGGATCAGCGGATACTGTTGTGGCGGTGGAGTGGTTTCGACGGGGCGCCAACATACGAACTGCATTCCGGATTATCGTCCGCCGAGCCCAGGAGCGCGCCCAGTCTCGAAACACGTAGTTTCCTTTGACGCAATCTTGCAAGCCAGAGACAAAACACTCCTTAGCCTTTGTGTGATCGGCCATGAGCAAGAACGAGAGCAAATGCATACTCTCCGTATCTTCTGCGAAAACTCTGCAGAAGTCAGCGCTCGTTGCGTACGCCTGTGCTTTGTCAGTGGAGATCGGATTTGTTCGTGGCATGTCCAGCTTTGTCCTCTCTGCTTCCATTGCGCGGTACGTTAGGCGGACGAGTTCCCGTGGGTCTGATTTACGTTTGCGTGCCAGGGCATGACTCACGGCTCCAAGAAGTGGGATTTCTCATTGTCGAAACGTGATAGCCTTCTGCGCCTCATCATTGCCAAGTTTGTTGGTCTCTGGCCCATCAGTGCCTGAACAATCTTTTGCGCACGTCAGGCCAGAACTCTTTTGCCACATTGAAGAACGTATCCAAGGCGATTTGTTGCCCCCACTTATTTGCAGTATTTCCTAATGATCGATCTGCGGCTGGATAATAGACGTTGGAAATACCTGCTGCCACTCCATTTCCGGCCAGTTCTGATGTGTTGAAGTGGTTGTGGCCGTCATCGCCACGAGTGATAACTTCCCGGCTGATGGCGTATCCAGTCCGCTTCCAAAACCCGCCCTTTCCTTTCACGAAATAACGGGGATCCTGGTGCAAAGCGACTGGAAAGAGGCCTTCGGTCATGATGTTGCCAATTGCTTGATCTGCGAATGCCCCGCCGTAATATTTGCCAAACCCCTGCGCTCCTGTTCCGAACGAGCTGTACTGCTTCTGTGACATGGATAGCCCAGCAAAGATGCCAGCCACTAGAAACGCCGACGGATCGAAAGAGTCATCCAATGCAACTTTCATCTTCGCCCTCGCCGTTAAAGGTTTGATTTCCGTGGAGTTTTCGTCCGAACGGTAGTTAGGGACTATCCAGAAGATGTGATTCTTGCTCGGTTCGTGTTGTGGAGCGCCCGGTGCAGGGCTTGATGGACGGGATTGAGTCTGACTTGAGCTCGGCGCATCCGGGGGCGTTGACGATTCCTGACCAATCGCCGCCACGCCTCCGACCAGGAAGTTAACAGACACCAGCAAACGGCAGACCATAGGAAGAGATGAAAACGATAAGACCGTCCGCATTCTTAAATTGATGCAACCTGACA
Organism: uncultured Acidobacteriaceae bacterium; assembly: GCA_963770245.1. Classification (GTDB taxonomy): domain Bacteria; phylum Acidobacteriota; class Terriglobia; order Terriglobales; family Acidobacteriaceae; genus PALSA-270. Next base: position 40,510 of record CAVYOX010000009.1, read on the forward strand.
GGCCGCATGAGGGAACATGAACAATTTGTCATTTGTTCGCCACGATGAATTCATTGTGTAGCTGATAATCTTCACTCGTGGGACGTTATGTGTTAACCGGCCAGTGATTGACGAGCTTCCCATGGCAGCGGTGTGGGACGATCTTGCGCACGCTTCTCTTCTCTACGAAATCCAGGTGTACGGGTCCGACCTGGTCGATCCCAAACACACGATGGTTGAACTCCATAGCAACCTCACGATCGGCGGCTCAAAGACGGTCCTAAAAGTGGGGGATCACATCCGGCCGCGCGTTACAGTCCCGACAAAATGGCACTGGCCCGTGGGTGTCAGCATCTAGAATGAGATCGGCTACCAAAGACGGCAATATTCCGTGACACGTGGACGTGGAAAATTCGTCCGACCATGGGCCAAAAAGTCCGTCGATCGTGCTGGTCCCTGAACCCGACGCTGGACCTGGTCCTTCCACGGCGAGAGCGTGAATAGGGTCCTGTCGGTAGGGCCCGATCAGTCGGTCTATGAAGCGATTGAGAAGATGAGCGAGCACGGTATTGGCGCCTTGCCGATCATCTCTAACCATAAACTGGTCGGCATTCTGTCGGAGCGGGACTATGCCCGCAAAGTAATCCTCATGGGCCATTCTTCAGAGGACACGTTGGTCCGGCAGATCATGACCAGCCCGGTGGTCTTTGTGAGTCCGCAGCACACCGTTGATGAGTGCATGGCCATTATGACCAACCACCGTTTTCGCCATCTACCGGTCGTGCAGGATGACGCGGTGGTTGGAGTGGTCTCGATCGGCGACTTAGTGAAGTGGATTATCTCCGATCAGGCGCAAACCATTCAGGAGTTGGAAGGTTACATTAGGGGAGCGTATGGCCGGTGAGGAGTAGGCGACGACTCGCTCAGAATCATCGCCGTTATTGCAGCCCGGTATACATCGGTCCGGTCTCGGTATAATTCTCTGGTGGAGTTCGTATCCAGATCAGTCCCCATACTGGGTAGCACAAGGTGGAGTTCACTTCTTGTCGGGCCCCTTCTCTGAAGTCACAAACGAGCTCCATTGGGCTGGCTACAGGCACAATAGTTGCCGCTAAAGTAATGGTACGCGTAACCAGGTAGTTGGGCCGCAGTTCGGGTCGGCGCAGAAATGCGTGTTTGGGATGAGGCTGCAGGGCTCGATTCAACTCAGAACCGGGTCGTGTCTGTAATCACGATGTTTCAACAACAACCCCATTCGCTTGCGCTCGCTCAACGCCTCTCTGACGATGAGATGGAAGCACATTTACATCAAGGAAGAGTAGCGGAGTTGCGCCGCTGCATCCGGGTAGTCTCCCGATTTTTGTGAGTGTTAAAGGGCCGTCTTCATGAAACGAAACCGTCGAGTCTTCCTTCAAGTCTCTGCAAGCGCTTTGACAGCAGGGTTGAGACCTCCGTTCGCCAGCTTGAGTGCTGGCGCCGGCTCCCACCCTATTTCGTCAGAGCTCGGCCGGGAACAGTCAGCGCCCCCGGTCGCGGCGAACAACGGCAAGAAGCCGCTGCGACTTGGCCTGATCATCGGTATCGACAAGGACCCTGATGCGGCCATGGCGAAAGTCCGAGACCTGGGTCTGCCGACAGCCCAGGTGTTCGTGGACGAGGTCGAGCCGGGTCTAGTTGAGCCCCTTCGGCAGGCGCTGGACAAGTATGGAATTGAGCCAACCGCTCTGGTGGTTGGCGGACCAGGCAAGGAGGTCTGGGATTTCTACCAGGGACCGTTGACCATTGGGTTGGTTCCGCGCGAGACACGCAACGCGCGCATCGCCCAAATCAAGAAGGCTTCTGACTTCGCCAAGCGGTGTGGCATCACTGCCGTGCAGACACACTGCGGATTTATTCCAGAAAACCCTAACGACCCCATATATAAGGAGACGGTGGCGGCAGTCCGCGATGTGACCAGTTACTGCAAGCGCAACGGCCAAAATTTCCGTTACGAGACAGGACAGGAGACTCCGATCACGCTAGTGCGCATGATTCAGGACGTAGGGACGGACAACCAAGGGGTTAATTTCGACCTCGCCAATTTGATCCTGTACGGCAAAGCAAATCCGGTAGACGCAATTGAGCTGCTTGGTTCGTATGTCCAAGGAATTCATGCGAAGGACGGTCTGTGGCCGGCCAACCCGAAGGATCTCGGCGAGGAGGTCCCGATTGGGAAGGGTAAGGTCGATTTTTCGCGCATTATTGCGCGGTTGAAAGAGCTGAACTATCGCGGCGCGGTGACCATCGAACGAGAAACATCTGGGCTAGAACAAATGGAAGATGTGCGCGTTGCGAAGACATATTTGGAGAAGCTAATCGGATAGTCATGGCACGAGGAGGAGACATGGCAGGTGAACCAAAGCAAACGCCGAACTCGTCAGACAAGATCGACCGTCGGCGGTTTCTGGAATTGGCTGCCACTACCGCGGGCGTGATGATCATCAAGCCTAAGCTGGCATTCGGCACCGCCGCCAACTCAGCGGTACGTGTCGGCCTGCTGGGTTGTGGCGGACGCGGCACCGAGGACGCATCGTCTCTTGTCGATACCGGGGGCGCGCGCGTGGTCGCGCTGGCCGACTTGTTTCAGGACCAGATCGATGCGGCCCGAGCGCACTTCGACCAAATACAGCAGGCGAAGGGCTACGCGGCCCTGGATGCGTCGCAACTCTTCCTGGGCCCGAAAGCATACGAGCGAGTCGCCGCCTCGAAGGAGGTGGATGCGATCGTAGTCGCGACGCCGCCGTATTTCCATCCACGGCACCTAGAAGCGGTGGTCGCAGCCGGGAAGCATGTCTATCTTGAAAAGCCGGTGGCCGTGGACGTGCCCGGCGCGTTGAAGGTGGCAGAAATCGGCAAGCGCGCTCAAGGCAAGCTAAGCCTTGATGTGGGCTTCCAGATCCGTGATTGCCCGCCGTTCGTGGAACTAGTAAAACGTATTCATAACGGGGCGCTGGGCGCGATTGTGTGTGGCGAAGCCCACTATCTGACTGGCTACCTCGATCGTCCGCCCCGACCTGATGCCTCGCCTGCCGAGCTTCGCATCCGCAACTGGGTGTACGATCGCACGCTTTCCGGTGACATCATTGTGGAGCAGAATATTCACGTCATCGACATTTGCAACTGGATCCTGCAGGCGCATCCCGTGAAGGCATCCGCCAGCGGCGGTCGCGCGGGCCGCCCAGCCAACGATGGGGACGTGTATGGAAACTATCACGTCGTATTTCACTATCCAAACGATATCGACGTGACCTTTACCTCGACCCAATTTGCAAAGGGCTGGTGGGATGTTACCGAACGGTTTTTTGGGATCAAAGGCACGTCCCAGTCTCCCTATGTGGGGCCGCTGGGGATTTGGGGCGACGAACCATGGCAATGGACTGGCCCCGGCAGCAATACAACCGAGCCTCAGAATTTTTCGGCCACCGGAAATTTCACCTCGAACCTCGAGTTGGCTGATCCCGAAAAGAAGAAGGCGTTTGTCGAAAGCATTAGCAGTGGAAACTTCCATAATCAGGCTGACAAGGGAGCCGAATCTGCCATTTCCTGCATGATGGCCCGAGAGGCGGCTTACAAGAGACATGAGGTCACTTGGGACAACATCATGAAGTCGAAAGAAGTTTATGATCTTGAGGTTGATCTCAACAAGCTGAAGTGACGTTGGGCAGTGCGGTTCAATCGTTGTCCTGGAAATCGGCCGCAGTGCCGGCTGGAGGTGAGCAGATGGGTCGTGGTTCGCGGCGCAAGTTCTTGAAATCGTCGTTCACAGCAGCTGCGTGTGCCACAGGCATTGGCGGCGGGTTCGCGAGATCTTTGTTGGCCGCGCCCGAAAGCGCAGCGCAAAATGCGACTGCTACTCCGCCGCTGACAACTCTCCGAATCACGAAGGGCCTGGTCTATGACATGCTTCCGACCGGCCTGAGCCATGCCGATCGCTTCAAGATGGCGCGGGACACGGGCTTTGAAGTGGTGCAGGCGCCCACTACCCCCGACGAGAACACCGCAGAAGAGATCAAGAACGCCGCCGAAAAGGCGAACATACGGATTGACTCGGTGATGAACATGGACCATTGGGACTACCCATTGTCCTCGAGCGATCCAGTTGTCGTGGAAAAAAGCCTCGCAGGAATGCGGACCTCATTGCACAACGCCAAGCTGTGGGGATCGGATGCGGTACTGCTCGTTCCTGCGGTGGTGAATCCTCAGACCTTCTACCGCGATGCCTGGACGCGTTCGCAAGCGCAGATTCGGAAACTGATTCCGCTGGCCGCAGAGCTGAAAACCGCGATTGCCATCGAGGAAGTGTGGAACAAGTTCCTGCTCAGTCCCCTCGAAATGGACAAATACATTCGCGAGTTCCAGAGCCCGTGGATCAAAGCCTGGTTCGACGTCGGGAATGTTTTGCTCTATGGATATCCGCAGGACTGGATTCGCACGCTTGGCAAGAACACAGTCAAGCTTCATGTCAAAGACTTTAAGCGCGAGAAAGATGGCTATGCCTGGGTTAATCTGGGCGATGGTGACGCGGACTGGCCGGAGGTGCGCAAGGCCCTAGCCGAAATAGGGTACGGCGGCAGCGCTATTGCCGAGCTCAAGGGCGGCGACGAGGCATACCTGCACGACGTGAGCCGGCGAATCGACCGGCTGGTCCTCGGCCGCGTTTAGAGCAACTCGCTGTCTTCGGAGATGCGGATCCCAGGCTGGTTCCGGACGTATCTATGGAAATTCGGAAACTGGAACTTGGCCGATCACCTCCGTACTCCCCATCATCTGCCGTGCGCTGTGACTACTAGCTTTCGTACATGAGGACCTTTGGTTCGGTTGCAGTATCCCAGGTTCAGTACTGTGGTAACTCACCCCCAAAATGCAACCCGCAGCCAAGACTTATGCGGTATCTGTGAGCTGCGGTTAGGGAGGGACAGTGAAGAATCGGCTTCGGTCTCGCAGCTTTTCAGAGGGCGCGGTGTCGCGGCGCAGGTTCTTAGGGCAAACTGCCGCAGCGGCGATTGGTTTTTCGATCGTTCCGCGCCGGGTGTTGGGCGGTGTGGGTATGTTCCGCCAAGCGACAAGGTCAATATTGCTTTCATCGGCGTCGGTTCCCAGGGCCTCCGGGTCATGCTTCACTTTCTGCGCGAGCCGGACGTTCAGGGTGTCGCTGTTTGCGACCCCAATAAGGGCAGCGCGAATCATCCACAGTGGGATTCGCATGAGTTCTGCAATTCTGTCCGCAAGTTGTTGGGTGTTGATAGCGGATGGGATTGGCTCAGTCCCGACGATTCCATTCAGTTGACCCATTCTCTCCGTGTCACGAGCGGCGTTGCAGGCCGCGAACCTTGTCAGAAAATCGTAGACGCCTATTACGGCACTCAGCAGCGCTCCGGCCAGTATCGTGGCTGCTCGGCCTATGGTGACTTCCGCGAGCTGCTTGAGAAGGAGAAAGACCTCGACGCCGTTGTTGTCTGCACGACGGACAACTTGCATGCTGCTGTCTCCGCTGCTGCGATGAAAAAGCGCAAACATGTTTTTTGCCAGAAGCCTCTGACGCACACCGTCGATGAAGCCCGGCGCCTTGCTGAAATCGCTCGGGAAACGGGCGTGGCAACTCAGATTGCGGTTTCTAACCAGGCATCAGAAGCCACGCGCTTATTATGTGAATGGATTTGGGACGGTGCTATCGGGCCGGTGCGGGAGGTGGCAAATTGGTCTAGCCGTCCGTTCTGGCCCCAAGGCCTCGAACGCCCGAAAGAAGCCGAAGCTGTTCCCCAAAGTTTGGATTGGGACCTCTGGCTGGGGCCGGCGCCGGAACGTCCTTTCAACCACGCTTACCTGCCCTTTGTATGGCGCGGGTGGACTGACTTCGGTTGTAGCGCTCTCGGCGACATGGGTCCCTACAGTTGCGACACAATTTTTCGCGTCTTAAAGCTGGAAGCGCCCGTGAGTGTGGAAGCAAGCTCCAGCGAGCGCTACGAAGAGACCTACCCGCTGGCCTCGATCATCCATTACAACTTCCCGGCGCGTGGCGATATGCTGCCCGTTAAATTCACATGGTATGACGGTGGTCTCAAGCCGCCGCGCCCGGAAGAACTGGAGGACGATCGTCCGCTAAAGGGGGACGGCGAAGAAGAGGATGAAGGCCTCCTTTTCGTCGGGGACCGCGGCAAAATTCTCTGCGCGTTCAATGGCGGGAGTCCAAAGCTTATTCCAGCGGCCAAGATGCAAAGCTACAAACAACCACCAAAAACTCTGCCTAGGTCACGCGGCAACGAACGCGAATGGCTCGATGCATGCAAGGGAAGCAAAGTTAAGCCCGGGGGGAATTTTGAATTCTCGGGCATGGTCACCGAGACCTTGCTCCTGGGAAACGTAGCCACCCGTGTCGGACAAAGGCTCGATTGGGATCGCTCTCAGCTGAAAGTTGTTAACTCCGATTCCGCGCAGAAGTTCGTGAGCCCAGAACGTCGAACCGGGTGGGAACTCTAGCAAGCAGTTTGTATCAATTTTTCGCCAAGGAGGCCGCCAATGTCTGCGATTTCAAGAAGAGAGTTTTGTAAGAGTGCGGCGACGCAAGGAGCCGCCGTCGGTCTTCTTTTCGCGGGTGCACTGGAGCTTCGCGCCAATCCGCTTGGCATGCCAATTGGATGTCAGACGTGGCCCGTCAGGGAAATGATTGCCAAGGACTTCCCCGGAACGATCAAGCAGCTCGCCCAAGCGGGATTTCAGACCATTGAGCTCTGCTCGCCGGTGGGTTACGCCGACTCGGGCTTCGCTGGTCTTGCCAAGTACAGTGGAACCGAGCTTAGGAGAATTCTGAGCGATGCAGGTGTCACCTGCGTGAGCTCGCACTTCGGCATCAAGGAACTCAGAGACAATCAGGAAGTCCGAATTGCCTGGGCGAAAGATGTCGGCCTGATGCAAATGATGGTGCCAAGCCTCGACGGGCCCGAGAAACCGACTATGGACGATGTGAAGCGAGCGGCTGACGAATACAACAAAATGGGCGAACAATCGGCCAGGGCTGGCATCCAGCAGGGCCTTCACAATGAAGGCTTTGAGCTCTCGATGGTTGACGGCAAGAGGACCTATGACTTATTGCTGGGGCTGCTCGATCCAGAGCTGGTCAAGTTCCAATTTCAGATCTCCACAATCAGCCGCGGTTACGACGCCGCCGAGTATTTCACGAAGTACCCCGGCCGCTTCATTTCAATGCACGTACAAGGCTGGTCAGCGGAAGCGAAGAAAGTGATGCCGGTGGGGCAGGATACTCTGGATTGGAAGAGAATCTTTACTGCTGCGAAAACCGGCGGCATAAAGAATTACTTTCTCGAAATGAACCTGGAAATGATGAAAGCCAGCGTTCCCTACCTACATAATTTGCAGATCGGATGACCCTGCGTCATGACGCCGCGAGAGGGCAGGACCAGGAATGCCCCCCACGCGCACTTGATACCCACGGAAACCCAATCGCCACTTCCTTTCCGGCGTTGCCCACGTTCGCACGCGGGGGCTCGATGACGGGAGTCGGTATGCCATCGTTTATCCTTCGTTCCACCAGCCGATTTTGTCGATATACAAAAGCTGGCCGGGCACGATGTTCCGAGATCTTAGTCCTCTCTATCTCACAGATTCGCAATGCTCAGAAGTGCAGGAACGCGATTGCATCAGCGGTCACGTTGTCGCTGCCCATCACCTGGATGCTGCCCGGGCCGATGATGTAAAACACCACGTCGCTGCTCCCGAACACTGGGGAGTTCAAGGTGGCTGTTCCTCTGCCCGATCCGGACGGGTCCAGGGTATATAACCCCGTGATGGGGCCTGAAACTACACCGTTGTTCAACGTGATCTGCTCCGCGGTGAATGCGCTGGTACGCCACATCAGGCCGGCGGGTCGAAAGCTAGGAATGGGATGGGTGAACTGGCAGGTGCTCCGGCGGTCTCACGCGACCTGGCTGAAACTGGCCGGCGCCGACGTGAAGGATGCACAAGCGCAGATGCGGCAGCGAGAGTGACAACGACTCTCCAGGTCTATCAACAATTTGTGCCTGAGTCGCAGCGAAAAGCGGTGGACAAACTCAGTGAGCTTACGGGGACTATGCTCGTGGACTGAAGCTGTTCCGAACCTGTTCCATTACTGTTCCAAAAAAACGGCAAAAAAGAGTGCTGAAAATCGAGGCTAAAGTCGAAGATTCAATGAGATGTGAGCGGTTGATACTGGCCCTGAAAAGGGTGGTTCACCATCGGCGGGCAAGAATTCGACGATGCAAAGTCAGTCCTTCTCATCTTGCCGGTAGGGCTCGAAATCGTCGTTGCGCTTCGTTCCCAACATCGCAGATCACCTTGTTCGAGAGTTTTGGGTTAAAACTCGCGATACAAAGACGATACACAGAGCCTCGGTTCCTTTGTATTCCCTACTGCTATTTACAGGGCATTACGGTGCGACCGGTGCCTTGTAATTACAACGTGATCCAGTCTGTCAGCGCCCTTTCACGGCGGTAACACGGGTTCAAATCCCGTCGGGGACGCCAACAAGACCAAGGGACTCCAAAGTATCCGTAAGGAACTGAATCAATGATGGGTTAGGCGGACAAAAGTAGAACGGATTGGGGTCAAACGCCAGCCCCTCAGGAAACAGAGCCGTTTGAATCTCTCGCTTGCGCTCCGCGCCTGCCACGTTCCACGATTGTCTGAAGTCAATGACCTCGCGTTCAGTCTGGCTCATCAAGTCCTCCATCGATGAACGTTCACTGTCCAGGGCCGTAATCTCTTTTTGTACCTTTTCAGTCTCCGCTTCAATGGACACTTTCATCGTCATGAAGTCTTCCGAGGAAATCTCATCCATCAGCCTCGCCTTGATTGCCCGCTGGTTCAAAGTGTTCTGGTCTTCCAATCGCCGGATGAGAGACCTCGAATCAGCCGCGACGCGCTCTTTACGGGTGTCCCAACTCCTGGCCGCGAGTGTCGGTATCGACGCGAGGAGACTCGCCTCAGGCTGGATGAGACCAAGTAGGGTCGCGAACTGCCCCACGAGACTTTCAGAACGGATGCGTACTGCTCCACAGCCTTTCGTCCAGCACCAGTAACGAGAGTATTTCTTCGATCGCCCGGTCACCCAACCCGCCGTCAGATTCTTTCCACACTTCGCACAACGGACAAACCCGCGCAACGGAAAGTCATCCCGCTCAATCTCATGCGGGGCGTGCCCGCTCAATCTCTGTTGAACGGAATCGAAAAGGGTCTCCAATATGAGGGGCTCGTGCGCTCCCCTCACTCTCGTACCTTTCTTCTCAATCCAGCCGGTGTAGAACGAATTTCTCACCAGACGGCTCATGGTTTGCTTGGGGACGGCTCGGCCTTTCCGAGTCGTTAGACCGAGGGCAGTGACCTGTCGAATGACATCCCCGATGGAAATGCCGTCGTTGAGAAGTTCGAATGCCTTCCGAATGAACGGCGCACGCTGGGGATCGATGACAATGCGCTTCGTCGCGGTCTCATTGAGATAGCCGATTGGAGCAACCCACAACCACCGGCCCTGATTGACACCCGCCTGCATTCGGAACTTCGTCTTTTCTGATAGGGAGTCACTGAAGAACTGATTGAAGACACCAATCATGCCCGCTGCCAGCTTACCCGCCGCAGTGTTATCGACGATGGGCTCATCGATGCTCACGGTCCTGATTCCAAGAGTGAGAAGGGCCGCAATGCACGACCCTTGGTCAACAACGTTGCGGGCGAATCGACTGAGGTCGGCGACGATGACGCAGGAGATGTCTTTGTGCTGCTTCTTGCAGAAGGCGAGCATTTTCTGGAACTGCGGACGCAGGGCACTACGGGCTGATTCTTTGTCGATGCAGGTTTGAAGTGGACGCAGTCCATTGCTCGTGCAGAAGGCGTCGAACTTCTTCTCCTGTGTCGGCAGAGAGTTGTTTCCTGAGGCTTGTTCGAGCGTACTGACTCGGACTTTGAGCAGCTCATTGCGCACGACGTGGTCGCCTATATCGATGCTCATTACCGGACGATTCCGGATCGACGCAGCCGTGGCCTGGTTGGCCACTAGATGGGAGGTTAGGGCGCAACCCGCATCGGCATGAAGCATCCCGATGTGTTCGGCAGCCTCTACATCATGAGCCCGTGTTGCTTGTCGCCCCGGCCCGCCGGTCCCCCGAACCCGGAGCTTGAAAAAACTCTGGAAGCAGCGACAAAGCCCGAAGATTCGGCCAAACTCCCGTTCTTTGCCCGCGCCCAGCTTGCCACCGCGGCGGCCTGGTCGCCCGATCCGAAGAATCTGCCACTTTACCTTGATCTGCCTACCAAAGGCGGCGAACCATAACCGGATGTTCTGGCAAAATGGACGGCCAACGCGCCGCTGGCCTTTATCGACCTGTACATCGATAATCTGTGCGAGTAGCACGGCATCGCCATCGAAGTGGGCGACCAAGACGGTCTGCGAACCGATACCGGCAAGCTGCACGATGTGCTAGACAAGTATGGAATCGCGAACAGCTTCGAAGTTTTTCCGGGCACTCACACCAGTAAAGTGGCGGACCGCTTCCAGAATCATGTGCTGCCCTTTTTCAGCCAGAATCTCTGTTTTAAGGCGGGCTGCCAATAGCCGACAACTCAGCGAAGGATTCGACCGGCGCTTATCGCATACATATTAAAGCCGAATACCTGCCCGGCGAATCTCTGCAGCCTATCGACCGGCTGAAAACGAGGTCTTGAACCCATGATTAAAAGATGCGCCCTCATCGCCGTCGCTGTGGCGGGGTTGCTATTTTCGCTGTACGGTAGTGGCTTTGCCCAAAATGCCCCTACAGCAGCGGTCAAACCGCTCCCGTTCGTCAGTCCGATCTTTGGCGACAACATGGTATTGCAGCGCGGCAAGGCGAACACCATCTGGGGCTGGTCAGATCCCGGCGACAAGGTCCGGGTCGAGATTGCTGGCAAGACTGCATCCGGCGTTGCGGGAACCGACCGCCGCTGGCAGGTGAAGATTCAGCCGCCACCTGCCGGTGGCCCCTACACGATGACGATCAAAGGTCATCAAACAGTGGAACTTCAGAACGTGCTGGTCGGGGATGTCTGGCTGTGCGGCGGCCAATCCAACATGCAGGTGAGCCTGCGCATTGTGCGCAATAGCGACGCGGAAATCAAGGCGGCCAATTACCCGGAGATTCGTTTCTTCACGGTTGTGGGTCACCCTGCCTATCACCATACGGATGTGGTGGAGGGGACCTGGAAAGTACTGTCGCCCGACACGGCCGACAGGATCTCGGCGGTCGCGTATTATTTCGCGCGCAAGGTCCAGCAGGAGATCCATGTTCCGATTGGTCTGGTCGTGGATGCCGTCGGCGGAACTCCCGCGGAGGCCTGGACGAGCGCTGCGGCGCTTCGCCCGCTCAAAGACTTCGATATTCCATTGGCGGAACTCGGCAAACTCTCTGCCGAAGGCGCGCCCGAATACGGAAACTATGTCATGCACTGGTATGACCAGTATGACATCGGGCTCAAAGGAAACTGGGCTGCTCCGGACTTTGATGACTCGAACTGGAAGGCCGTCGAGATCCCGGGCGGGTTCTCCGAATTGGGCGTGCCCGATACGCCGGCAGTGGTCTGGTTCCGGAGAGAGATCGTGCTGCCGGACCCGATTCCAGCAGGGCGCTCCTTATTGTTTCTGGGCTCGATTGAGCGCATGGATACCGCCTACATCAACGGAACCGAGGTCGGCGCCAGCGCCTGGGTCGAGAACCCGCGTGTCTATTTCATCCGCGATGGTGTGCTGAAGCCGGGAAAAAACGTCGTGGCGATTCGCGTCTTCAAGACAAAGCCGCAAGGCGGATTTCTCGCCAAACCCGAAGAGTTGCGGCTGATGCTCGGAGATAAGACAAGCATTCCGCTGGCGGCCCCATGGAAAGGCCAACTGAGCGTCGATAGCCGTCCGCCGCACCCCATGCCTATTGGTTTTGAGAACTGGCCGGTCATGCCGTCCGTGCTTTACGAAGGAATGCTGGCGCCCATTGCGCCGCTTTCGATTACAGGTGCCCTGTGGTACCAGGGTGAGCAGAACTCGGATCGCGGATTCCAGTACCGCAGAATTATGCCCGTGACGATTGCCGATTGGCGAAAGCTCTTTGGACAAGGCGACTTCCCCTTCTACATCGTAAGCCTGCCAGCCTTTGGGCATCGCAGTCCGACCCCGATCGAAGACACATGGGCGGAAACACGGGAGTCGCAGTCGATCACCGCCGCCCACGTTCGCAACTCCTGCCTGGCAGTGACGATCGACACGGGAGATCCCGACAATCTCCATCCCAAGGACAAACTCCCGGTGGGCGAGGGCCTTGCCTTCTGCGCCTTGGCAAAACGCTACCGTAAGCACGTGGTGTATTCGGGCCCAACGCTCGCTTCGGTCAAACGCCTTCCCGGCTCGATCCGGCTGCGCTTTGCGCATACAGATGGTGGCCTAGTTGCGAAAGGACCGAAGTTGGAGGAGTTCTCGATCGCCGGAGAGGACCAGAAATGGTATTGGGCCGATGCGCGCATCGAGGGCAATACAGTCGTCGTCTCATCCCCTTCCGTGCCCAACCCGAAAGAGGTGCGCTACGCGTGGCAGTCCAATCCGGCAGCAACCCTGTTTAACGGTGCCGGATTGCCAGCCGGTCCTTTCAGGACCGATGCGTGGCCAGGCATGACCGAGAGCCACAGACCATATTGATTAGGTGTAACCGATTGCCGCCACTTCGATGACAAAAGCCGCAGTGAGACATTTCGTGAACGTTGTGCCTAAGTCCAGAACCCAAGACAATCGTGATTGAGGAGGAACAATCCAGGCAGCAGTAGGCTTCGGCAGCGATAGCAAAGGCACGGACTCACGAGGTCGCCATTTTGGCGCTCGCGCGTATGCTAGTAAGAGATTTCTCAAGCTCCGTGCGATTTTCGCACAACGGACATGCCACATCGCTCTGCGGCAAGCCGCAGGTGAATATTTCCGGAGAAAAACAAATGGCCTCCACAACTGTCCTTAAATCAAAACCGATACATCCATTCAGCATTTTTGTAGCAAGAGCGTCGCTCCTCATGCGTCCGCTTCTGCTTAGTCTCGCCGTTATCGCCATGACCCTAACTGCGCCTGCGTTGGCCGCAGACAAGGTCGAGTTGTCCCTAGACCTCTCCCAAGCCGGCCCGACAATCAGCCGCAACATATTCGGCCAGTTCGCCGAACATCTCGGCCACGGCATTTATGACGGCATTTGGGTCGGTCCGGATTCCAAAATCCCGAATACGCGCGGCATCCGCAACGACGTAGTCGCCGCTCTCAAAGCCATCAAGGTGCCGGACGTTCGCTGGCCAGGCGGCTGTTTCGCCGACGAATATCACTGGCGCAATGGCATCGGCCCTCAGCGGGTAATAACGCTCAATCCCAACTGGGGCGGTGTGATTGAGCCCAACACCTTCGGCACAGACGAATTCATGGATTTCCTCAACCAGATTGGCGCCGAGGCGTACATCTCAGTCAACGTCGGCTCCGGCGCTCCGCGGGAGGCGGCCGAATGGCTGGAATACATGACCACCGCGCAGCCGACGACGCTCGAAAAGGAGCGTGCCGCGAACGGTCATCCGACTCCCTACAAAGTCGGCTTTCTGGGCGTCGGCAACGAAAGCTGGGATTGCGGCGGCAATATGACACCCGACTACTACCTGAGCCAAATGAAGATTTACAGCCACTTCGTCCGCAATTTTAATCCGGAGCAGCAGGACACGCGCCAGATGCTGAAGATCGCCGTTGGCCCTGGCGGCGACGGACCCCGCTGGACCGAGTGGACAGAAGCCATCATGAAGGCCTATCAGAATCACACATGGAGTTGGGATATCAACGGCCTCTCTATGCATAACTACACGGTGGTGAAGTGGCCACCTTCCTATGCGTCTGTGGGCTTTGGAGAGGCCGAGTACAGCCAGATCATCAAATCCACTTTGGAGATGGACGCTCTTATCAATAAACATTCGGCCATCATGGACAAGTACGACCCTGAGAAAAAGGTCGCCCTCGTCGTGGACGAATGGGGGGGCTGGTATGCGCCGTTACCCGGAAGCAATCCGGGCTTCCTGGTGCAGCAAAACAGCCTGCGCGACGCCATTCTCGCCGCGCTCAATCTGAACATCTTTGCCCGCCATGCCGATCGCGTGCGCATGGCCAACATCGCCCAGATGATCAATGTCCTGCAATCCATGATCATGACAGACGGAGACAAGATGGTTCTGACCCCAACCTACTATGTCTTCAAGATGTACGTGCCGTTCCAGGACGCGACGTTTGTTCCCGTCACTTTCGACGCCGGCACCTGCACGAACGGCGACGTCACCCTGCCGCGCGTGGATGCCATCGCAGCGAAGGACCCGAGTGGCAAACTGTGGTTGGAAATTACCAATCTCGACCCCAACCAGCCGGTCGAAATCGACGCCAGCCTTGCCGGCATCACCGCGAGGTCTGCGTCCGGGGAAACCCTGACTGCGGCCAAGGTTGACAGCGTCAACACCTTCGTCGCTTCCCATACGGTCGTGCCGAAGCCCATTTCCGCGCAGATTGGAGGTGGCAAGCTGATTCTGAAGCTGGAGCCAAAGTCGGTGACCGTAGTCTCGGTTGAACAGTGAACCAGAATGCGCGTCAGGACCTGTAACTGTGAGCAAGGTTGCCGGTCTTGGCGTGTTAGATCAATTCCAAATCGCGCTTGATGCCGAGTAGTTCGGCAAGCGCATTGACTTCCCGGCTGCCCGGGCTCAGATCCTTGCAGACCATATTGAGCCGAACCTCTCTGGTGCCGCCAACCGGCATGCCCAGCGGGAGCAATTCGCCGCTGTCCAGGCCAGGCTGGATGCGGTAGAGCGGCAGCCAGCCAAAACAAAGCCCGCTGCCAACAGCGTCAATCGCGGCTTCGATTGTAGTGACCGACAGGAAGCGCTGAGCAGCACCGCGAGGCTGGCGCTTCGGAATGCCAGAAGCAGCTCCTTCGATGGTCACGACCGTGTGCTGGATCAGGTCGATCCGGGATAGCGGCCGCGGAAGCGCGTGGAGCGGGTGGTCCCGCCGGGCGACCGCGAGCATGCTGATTTCGAGAATCGGTTTGACGTAACACTCGCGAGAGATCAGGGCCGCAACGCAAAGGTGGGCGCGATGCGCGGAGAACTCAGACTCCGGCGAGAGAAAAGTCGCTTGCCTGAGTTTAGGGTGAACATAAGGGAATCGCCGGGTGAATTCGGAGAGAGCCGCGAAGAGCCGATCGTTGGGAAAAATGCTATCCACCGATAATCAAATCTCTGATTCTCCACCCGAGGCAAGCGATCGCGCCCTCTGCTCGAGTTCGTGAAATCCAGCCAAATGGGGTTCGGCGTCGGCAAGGAGCACGCGGCCCACTTCCGTCAGCTGGGCTTTTCTGCCTTTCAACTCCAGCAACTGGATTCCCAGCCGTTCCTGGAGCCGAGCGATGGCGTAGCTGACCCTGGATTGAGAGCGATTGAGATGCTCCGCTGCAGGCCCAAAACCACCCAATTGCACGACGGCTTGCAGGATTTCCCATTCATCGAGAGTGGTGTTCATAGGTAAAATATATCGAACAATTCGATGCATCCCGTTCAAAAATACGACTTTCACTTCGATATTCCCTGAGCGTAGTATGCGATGTTTGAAAACAAGCGAGCGGGAGCCGCGTCTTCTCAGCGGGCTCGCTTGCTTGGCGCGAGAAAACGATTTCTCGGCTTGGAGGCCAGGCGTGGTCGGAATCCGGACGTGAACGAAGAGGCTAGAGATGAAGCTGGTTAGTATCGTGGTGCTTCTATTCGCGAGTCTTTGTTGGGCGCAGGAACCCGGCACTTTTCAGCCCGCTGCGACCAACGTGTGGGATGCTGCATATCCCCGCATTGATAAAGCTGGTAGGGCGCAGTTTCGCGTGAATGCTCCTGATACCAGCAAGGTGCGGCTGAATTTTTGGAGCGGGCCGAAACTGGACATGGAGAAGCAGCCGGACGGATTCTGGACTGTTACTACCCCGCCCCTAGTTCCCGGCTTCCACTATTACACGTTGATTATCGACGGCGCCGAGGTCAGCGATCCCAACAGTCATGCGTTTTTTGGTGGAGGTAAGGATGCAAGTGGAATCGAAATTCCGGAACCGGGAACCACGTTCTATTCGCCTCAGGATGTGCCTCACGGGCAGGTCCGCGAGATTTGGTACAACTCGAAGGTGACGGGTGGTTGGCGGCACGCGCTGGTCTATCTTCCGCCGAATTATGATACCCAGACGAAGGTTCGCTATCCGGTGTTCTATCTGCAGCACGGTGGCGGCGAAGACGAAACCGGGTGGATCAGGCAAGGTCACGCAAATTTCATTCTCGACAATCTGATCGCGGCTGGGAGCTGCAAGCCGATGATCCTTGTGATGGCGTATGGTTACGCGCGGCGCGCCGGCCAACCCGCCCCCGATTTGACGGGAAAGCCCTTCGGCTCGCCCGAGATGATGAAGGCCATGCAGGACATGACAGCGGCATTTGAGGATGACCTGACTCAGGTCCTCGTCCCGTACGTCGACTCACACTTCCGGACCATTGCGAATCGCGATAACCGCGCCATGGCAGGCCTTTCGATGGGCGGGATGCAGACCTTCCAGGTCACCTTCGACCACTTGGACATGTTCTCCTACATCGGCGGATTCAGTGGAGCGGGTGGGCCGCAAGTTCTGGGCAACCAGAGCCTGAATGTGAAGACCGACTACAATGGCGCGATGGCTGACCCGGCCGCCTTCGCAAAGAGAGTGCATTTGCTCTGGCTGGGCGTCGGGACCGAGGAGCCGGACAGAATGCGTACGGGAATCAAGAGGCTGCACACATCGCTCGATGATGCGAACGTCAAGCACGTTTTTTACGAATCGCCCGGCACAGCACACGAATGGCAGACGTGGCGTCGTGATCTCAAAGATTTTGCGCCAAGGCTCTTCTAAACAGGGAAGGTCGAGGTCAGTCCTCTCTAACTCTGGAGCTTCGGCGGATTTTTGTGTCTTGTTGTTAGGTACAACGCGAAGATGGCGGGCCGTGCCTTTGCCTGCCGACGCGCGCGTTGTGCCCGGGTCCAAACCAGGAGGCGTCATACCGTGAATTCGAGCCTTAAGAGTGCAGCCTTTGCAAAGCAGGTTTTGCTGCTGGGGTTGCTTTTCTTTTCGTCTTTCTCTTCCGCTCAAAATCAACCGGTTCACGCGTCCATTGACGCCTCGAAGACCGGCCCTCCGATATCGAAATACATTTATGGACAGTTTCTGGAGCATGGAGGAAATATCGTCAACGAAGGCGTTTGGGCGGAAATGCTGGAGGACCGCAAGTTCTACTATCCAGTCACTTCGAAGCTGCCTGAGGAGCCACCTGTTCCAGCGTGGAGGCGCCGCGGTCCGCCGCGACATTGGGTCCCGGTTGGCGGCGACGAATTCGTGACGATGGATAGTAAGAATCCATACACGGGCGACCAAACTCCGGAGGTCAAACTCGACGAAAAGGAACCTCACGGGTTTCAGCAATCCGGGCTTGCCGTGCGCAAAGGAAAATCCTATACGGGTCGCGTAGTCCTGGCTGGCAAGCCGGGCGCGGTTGTGAAAGTAAGCCTGGATTGGGGTAAAGATGCAAACGATCGCCAGACGGTGGTCATTCGCACCCTCGGGCCTGAGTATCGGAAGTTCCCGTTGCGCTTCCAGGCCCAGGGCGACAGCGACGAAGCGGCCTTGGAAATCACCGGCACTGGTACGGGCGAATTTCACGTGGGAGCGGTTTCGCTGATGCCGGCTGACAATGTGCAAGGCTTTCGCGCGGAAGTCGTCGCCGCCCTCAAGCAACTGCACTTCGGCGTCCTACGCTTTCCCGGAGGAAACTTTGTTTCCGCGCACGAGTGGCGCAACGCGGTCGGCGATATCGATAAGCGCCCGCCCATCTGGGACCCGGTCTGGCATGCGGTGCAGCCGAACGATGTGGGCACGGATGAATTCGTCACGCTCTGCCGGCTGCTCGATGTGGAGCCTTACATCACAGTGAATGCCGGTTTCGGTGACGAGTGGTCCGCGAGGGAACTGGTCGAATACGCCAACGGAGCGGCCACTACGCCGATGGGAAAGTGGCGCGCCGCAAACGGTCACCCGCAGCCCTACCACGTCAAGTTCTGGGGCATCGGCAATGAGCCCTGGGGCGACTACCAAATGGGCGCTATGTCGCTGCCGCAGTTTGAGATCAAGCACAACATGTTTGCCAAAGCCATGCGGCAGGTCGATCCGTCGATCACGCTGATTGCTGGCGGAGCTATGCCCGACGTCATGGAGGGAGCCAATCAGGCAAAACGCATCAACGGCCAGTATGTTCCCGACTATCTTTCGGCGGCGGACTGGAGCGGAAACCTGCTTTCCTGCTGCCTCGACAACATCGACATGCTCAGCGAGCACTACTACGCCTCCGGCACGCAGCACACCGATATGAAGCTGGAGAAGAAGGTCCCGATGGGCCCGCTGAGCTTGATTGAGTGGGAGCGCGAGGCGGCGACGCAGGTCCGCGTCAAATACGAACACTATCAGGAATATCTGAAACTCATCACGGGGTTGCGAGCCAGGCCGGTTCCAATCGCCATCGACGAGTGGGCCTACATAGGCGGCGGGCCGAACTCTTACAAGGTGGTTCCGGCCTATGCCTGGGCGTTCCACGAAATGTTTCGGCATTCCGGCCTCTATCAGTTGGGCGCGTTCACGTTTGCGACCGCAATGATGAGCGAGAACCGCACCGATGCGGTTCTGAACCCGACAGGCCTTCTGTTCAAGATGTATCGCGATCATTTCGGCACGATTCCGGTGGAAGTCTCTGGAGATTCGCCACAGCCCAAGCCGATTTTTCCTGCCGGCGGCGACCAGCCCTCGGTAAATCCGGGCAGTGACACCTATCCACTGGATGTGAGCGCCGCCTTCAGTGACGATCGCAAGACGCTCACGTTCGCTGTACTGAATCCGTCAGATTCGGAGCAGCAGATGAAACTCGCAATAAACGGCGTAAAGCTCGCGAGCCAGGGCCAGGTTTGGCGCATGGCTCCGTCGAGCGTTGACGCTACCATCACGGTGGGACAAAAGCCGGGAGTTGAAGTAGAGGAGCAGAAACTGACATCCGTGCCCGATGCGATGACCGTTCCGGCTTTTAGCGTGAACATCTATTCATTTGCGGTGCAGTAGCAAAGCGTATGAGGAAGCTGTTTGCACTTTTCACTTAAGAGGCTCTTTGCTTTTGGCCCTGCCGGAAAACAATGGGCAGAGACGCGCCAAGAGTTTCCCAATCAAGGCTCATCCCCAGAGAACAAGAAGGAGACAATCAGCGCGGATGGTAGTTCGAGTGTCGGCTATCCTACTCATCGCAGGAGGAATCGTCTGGATACTACAAGGCATCAACGTACTGCCGGGAAGCTTCATGACCGGGCAGATCCAGTGGGCTTACCGCGGCGCCATCGCGACGGTTGCCGGGCTAGCGGTCCTCCTAATCACGTTTCGCCGCAAGCGGACTCGGTAACGCTTAGAGGCCGTCGAGACAGGTGACTGGACGAAGCACAGGCATTGCTTGCAGGGGAGACGGCCAGTCACAAGAGAGACCTACCCATCGAAGCGATGTTAATTACAAGTTCCGGCTTGAGGACCATGTGCCCTCGTATCGCCCGTTGCGGGCACTCGACGCGATGCTTGATTTTGAACGCGTGAGAGCGGTACTGGCGGATTACTCCAGCCACACCGCGCGGCCTTCGATTGACCCGGAACTAATGCTGCGGATGCTGCATAAAAGGTATCCCCATTCACTATCTTCTGCCTGCACGCAGTCTGCTCCTTGCAGGGGGGTCTGCGCGATAAGCGCTACCTGTGGGCGAAACATTCCAGGAATTGACACGGATTGTCTCCTTGACTGTGCGCCAGGGAAAACGCTTTCTATTCCTCGTCGCACAGGGTAACGACGAAATTCCCTGAGCCATTGGATGCCTTAGGCGCCTGAGCGAGGGTCAGGTTAAGGCGCGATCCAGGTGGACATACCCGCCGTCCACATAGATGTGTTGGCCCGTCACATGTCCGGAGCGGGGAGAGAGCAGAAAAAGGACCATCGCGGCAATCTCTCCGTGCGTAGTCATCCGCTTGCCGAGAGGGATTTTCGCGACTATGGTTTGGCGTTTTTGCTCCGGATTTGGAAATGTGCTCAGCCACTGGTCATACATGGGCGTCATGACTTCCGCAGGAATGACGGCATTGACGCGAATCGAGTAGGGCAAAAGCTCGAGCGCCCACTCCCTGGTCAAAGCCAGAAGTGCGCCCTTCGCCGAGGCATAGCCTGGTGTGCCACCCTGTCCAGAGACGGAGACAGCAGAAAGACCCAGGTCGTTCGCGATGTCCTTTAAGCGGGCTGCCATTAATCGAACGGCTCCTTACGGGCCCTGGCGCAAGGTGTACGCTCGCTCGCCGAACTGAAGTTGGGTCCGGCAACGTACCCGATACTGCATCTTGCTGGCCTGAGGCGTGGGCTTCCGGCTGTCGTCGATGCTAGAAATAACACGCCCTCCCCTACAGCATTCCAGTTACGCCGGAAGGATCTTGAACGAAAACGCATGTTTACAGGGCGGACCATCGGGCAGTTGAATCTCGAGGCCTTGTATTCCCCGGGTCCACTTCACTTCAGATTTCGATCCGAGGAGTGCGACTCTCCTAATTTGAGCTGGATAATTCGCGTAATCACTGGCGAGTGACTTGACGGTTATCCGGCCGTCAGAAGGCCAGCCCAGAGCAATCGCATAAAGAATGTCGTCCTTGGCAGTAAAGCGGATATCTGTGTGGTCAAATTTGTATTTCGATAGCTGGTACGCCGGGACGCCTTTCAGTTCGGTCGAAGGTCCTTCTCCGTAGACTTTCCACGGTCTCGTGCCTCTTAGCGCTTCATTGTTGATTTCCTGCCACTCAGCAAGCTCATCCAGAAACGCCAGTTCATCGCTGTCTGGTTCTCCATGACCAGGCAGTGGGATGTTCAAAAGCAGATTGCCATTCTTGCTAACGATGTCTACAAGAAGGGGAATCATTAATGAGGCTTTCTGATACGCATGGTTCTCAAAGACCGCTCGATCATAATGCCAATGCCCGATGCACGCCTCGGTCTGCCATGGCTTTTCCTGAATGCTGTCGGCTAGTCCCATTTCAAAGTCGCGGGTGAGTGTCCCCCATACCGGCTCCGGAACCATTTTTAAATCGAGTACGCCTTCCAGGCGGCCGTCATGCGCCTGCACGTTTCTGTTGTAGTAATAGGCCATGATTTGCGGTGCGAGATCAGGAATTCCCAACCATACTCCCAAGTCCGGAGCAAACCTCCCACCTCGGTCGAAATCAAATTGTATGTTGTCGTCGAAAGTCAGAATGTCGGGCCTATAGCTGTCGATAACATCCTGTATCCGTAGCAGGAACTGCTGCACGAATTCCGGGCAGGGCGTGTTCTTCAGGTGGGGCTTTCCATTGATCTTCTGTGGGTCCATGCCCTCCCACCACTTACCCTTGCCGTCGGCGATCGTCTGCACCCCATCGTAAAGCACTCCTGCGAGTGTTCCGGTTGTGTCGCTCTTGTACCGGACAGGAAGAAACTCGTCCCAAACCCGATGCGGGGTTCCATGATAACTGCATCCGAAGCGCAGGCCGTTTGCGCGTGCCACTTTCGCCCAGGTCCCGACAATGTCGCGCTTCGGCCCGACGTTCACCGCATTCCAGATCTGGTGCTTCGAATTCCAGCAATCGAAGTTGTCGTGATGGGTAGCCAGGGCGACAAGGTATTCAGCGCCAGCCCGCTTGTAAAGCTTGACAAGCGTCTCAGGATCCCATCGCTCGGCCTTCCATAAGCGGCAGATGTCTTTGTAACCGAACTGCGACGGGTGCCCATAGTGCCTGACATGATATTCATATTGAGGCATGCCTTGTATGTACATGTTTCGCGCGTACCAATCGCCTTGTTCGGGGACACACTGCGGGCTCCAATGCGCCCATATCCCGAACTTTGCATTCTGAAACCAGTCCGGGCAACGATACGACTTTAGAGACTCCCAAAATGGCAGAAATGGGCCTTGTGGAACTTCTCCCTGAAAGAACTGCGGATTTCCCAACGCATATGTCATGCGAGCCAGTGCGAATATGGAAAGTCCGCCGGTTAAGAATGATCTGCGATTCATGTTTGGATGTCGGCCCTTCGAAATCTAATTAACGTATTGGTCTGCGATACTCCGTACTCCGGTTCCTTACTAACCACTGCCGAATGCAGAGTTGGCGATCACTCTGTTCACAAAGGCTTGCCGGAGCCGCCGAGCCTCACCGCGATTCGACGTCCGTCGTATTTCACGACTCGATCGAAATCCGGGTCCGGCTGAATCCCCACGCCATGGCCAGCGCGGACTTGTACGATGCGAACTGTGTACTGCCTCCTCATGCCCTGAAAGTTCCCCTCTCTTGATCCGATAACAAGGAGTTGATGACCATCATCCCAGTGCATCGGAATTACAGTTCTGGCGCCGTGCTCGTAGCCATAACCGTCTCCGCTGTCCTCGTAAAACTGGAAGTCGGCGTCTTTCCCGCTGTAGACACGAATCTCGATCGGATCCTGAACCTCGGCTGTCGACTGCACCACCGGACCCATTGGAACTATGCTGCCGGCTCTGATCAGGATCGGAAGGCGGTCGAGCGGAGCATCGCTGGAAATCGACCGGCCTCCCCGATACCGTTGACCGGTCCAGAAGTCCACCCAGTCGTCCCCTGCGGGCAAGACCACATTGCGAGCCGTTACGCCCTTCTGCGTCACGGGGCTCACCAAAAGCGAATTGCCGAAGAGAAATTCGTCGTCCACCTGGCGCAGGGCTGTATCGTTGGGATAGACGAACGGCAGAGCCTGCATCATCGTCTCTCCGCGGCTGGTAACACCCCAGGCGTCTGCATAGATGTAGGGCATCAGGCGATAGCGCAGTTCGTCGTACTGCCTGAGAATCTTTTCCACCTCGGGACCGTACTTCCACATTTCTGTCTCGGAGTGGAATCCGTGGATTCGAAAGATCGGGCAAAAGGCGCCGAACTCAAACCACCTGACAAGGAGCTCGTGATAGCTCTCCGATGTGTATTGGTCCATTGGACGGAAGAAGCCGCCGATGTCCGTGGTCCAATAGGGGAATCCCGACATCGAGAAGCTAAGACCGGCAGGAATCTGACGGCGAAGTGTTTCCCAATTCGCCGAGATATCGCCGGACCAGGAGATGGAGCTGTTGCGTTGCTGCCCAGGATAGGCCGAACGGGAAAGGATGACAACGCGCTTGTCCTCGCTTGTTGACCTCTGCCCCTTATAAACCGCTGAGGTCTCATACAGCGGAAAGGCATTGCGTACCATTTTGCCCGGACCGAGGAAGGTCATGTCGTCTTTGAGCGGGTCGCCTTCCGGTTCCGAGGCGTCGAGCCACCATCCATCCAGGCCATCTCGGAATAAATTGTGGTCGATGTCGGTCCAATAGAGCTTTTGCGCCTTCGGATCGAAAAGATCGGCCCAGTTCTCGCGTTCCTTGGCTTCGCCCGGCTCTCCGGTGCTTGCCGCGCTTGTGAGTACAAGATGAGCGGCGACCATTTGGTGATCGACCTCTGTTTCTGCCCCAAACTTAGCCCACACTGAGATGACCAGGTGAAGGTCCTGCTGATGCAGCGAAGACATCATTTCAGCAGGATTGGGGTACGCCGTCTCGTCGAACCGCATCGCGTTCCATCCGTACTTTCCCCAGTACTGCCAATCCTGCACAAAGGCGTCGACGGGGATTTTACGATTGCGAAATTCGGCAGCGGTATCGAGAATCTGCTGCTGGCTTGAGTAGCGTTCCCGGCATTGCCAAAAGCCGTATGCCCATCGTGGCAAAAGCGGCGCCTCGCCTGTAAGCTCGCGATATTCGGAAACTACACGGTTTGGTTCCGGTCCATATATGAAGTAGTAATCGATTGCCCGGCTCGCATCGGAGCGAAAGGCCATCGTGTCGGACGGGAAACGCACTGCAAGCAGGGTGTTGCCTCCGGTTTCGGCGCTTATTTTGTAGCTGGTGTTGGCTGCAAGGTGAATTTTGCCGCCCGCCGACCCTGGAAGCCACATGTTCTTCAGGTCGATAACTTTGTCGTCGCCCACCGTAAGCTGCAGTTTATTGCGAAAATTGCCGCTGAGCAGGAAACCATATTCACCTTCCGGTCCTGACTGAAATTCCGCCTGGCCATTCTGGCCGACCTGAATCGTTTGTGTGGCTGGATTGAAATCCGTAAGAGCGGGATCGTTCCACAGCAGACCGTATCCTTTTGTCGAGATCATGAAAGGTATGGCGATATTGGTATTCGCCTGAAGAAGCCGAATGGGTATGTCGCGAAAGTCGAAGAAGCCTTCCTGATGTTGACCTAATCCATACAAAGCCTCGCCAGGCGACAGGAGAAAGTCCTGGCGAACGTTGTAGGTTTGTGTTCCGTCGGTGTTTTCAGAAACGATGGTTCGTCCAGCGGAGGGTTGCTCGCTGAGTATGGGGTCCCCCGAAGCAGTGTAGTAGCGGATGGAGCTGGTGGCGCGGTCAATCTCCACGCGGAGAGCCCTGGTTCTGATGGAAACCGTAGTCGCCGTGGGCGACACGGTGAATTGCGTGTCACCGCAGGGTCCGATGACGGCGGGCACGATCGAGTTTGGGATCTCGTCAGTCGCGCTTGCCGTTACATGAATAACTCGCTCGGAGCACACTGCGACGTGCAAACTGCCGGTGGAGGAATGCAGGGTGACACCGTCCGAAGTTCGTTTCATTCCGTCCGAATTGAACGACGAAGCCTGAGTTGCAAAGGGGGGAGCGACCAGAAGAAAAGCAAGGGCTTGCAGAAAGGTCGAAGGTTTCAAGAATGACTCCCCAATCTTATGAAATATCGTGCGGTAATTGACTGAAACCTGACATCAGGAGCAGCGAACTCGAACCAATCCCCGAAATTCAACCCCTGATCATGCGCCAGAGCGCTTTCTTCTCTTACTGAAAGCTACTGCAGGCTCGTTCCTGTCAAAGGTTGTCCCAGGTCGAGGTGTGCCTGGTTGTCCCATTTGTCGCGAAGCCGCTTCGATAGTAGTATTTCTTCTTCTGCCGCATTCTTATTTCCGGTTTTCTGATAGAGGCGCGCTAACTGGTAGTGCAGACTCCCGTCCTCGTCGATCGCTATACCCGAGTTGTATTCCGCGATAGCGTCTGAAATCCTGCCTGTTTCTGCGTAGACCTGCCCCAGCAGAATGTGAACTCGGGGGATGAGTTCCGGCTTAAGGTTCCGGCAGTGTGAAAGATAAGGTTCTGCATCTTGGAATTTGTGTTCCTGTACGAGGATCTCCGCAGCAAGAAGATTGGCTTCAGGATCCTCCGGCATTTCGGCAATCAGTGACTTGTCGACTTCAAGAGCCTCGTCGGGCTTCAACTCGGTAAAGAGCACAATTCCTAGGCTAAGGCGCGCTGCGCGGCTGGTCGGGGCAAGCGACACTGCTTTTCTATACTCTCCTTCCGCATCGCTCCAGTGGCGCTGTTGCCGAAAGGCATTTCCAATCAGAAGGTGCAGGCCCAGCGAGTCAGGGTCGATTTCGCCTGCGCGTGCCAGAGCTGCGATCGCCAGCTTCTGGTCAGCCTTGCTTTCCCAGTAGAGTCCCTGCACTGTAGTGGGCGGGTAGGACTTCAAGCGTTCGCCCACGATGGAAGCCGTTCTGAAGTCCCCAGTGGAGAAGGAACATGAGGCGAGGAGTTGCAGTTGAGCGCGGGTCAGTGTATCGATTGCCGGTTTCAAGATTTCGTCGCACCGCGCGAACTGCCCGGATTCATAAAGCCGCTCTGCGGTGGATTCAATCGGTCTCTGGGCCTTTTGAGTCGTATTTTCGTCGTCGAAATTGGCAGCTATCGACACCTCGCCGGAAACGAGCACTCGCTCGACGAGCGAACCGATGTCAAGGGACAGATTTCCGTCGTTTTTCTGGCTTCGGGCCAATGCAATGAACTGCTGCGCCTGATCGGGCGATATTGCGGAGCGAAAAAGCGGCAGGCTTGACTGAACAAAACCGGGATCCGCAATTACGATAGAAGTCAGTTCTTTGAGCGCAAGGTCCATATGTCCCTGAGCGATGTCGGCAACTGCAATTCCGAGCGACGCTGATCCACAATGAGAGGCTGCCTTCGTTTCGATTTCAAACTGCTCTCGCGCTTCGGCTTCCCTGCCTTCACGCAGGAGAATTACTCCAAATTCAGCGTGCGCGCACGGAGGGGCCGATGCAGAGTTGATTGCGGCTTTAAACGAATTCTCGGCCGGACTAAGTTTGCCTTCGTCGGCAAAGGTCTCTGCTGCTCGCAGTTTCACGTACGCAGAGTCATTCCAGGCCGAGGTCATAAGTCGAGCATCGTTCTCCACCTGTTCGAGATATGCCGTGCCGAGTTGCAACCACGCCTTTCCGTTTTTCGGGGCGATTCGGGTCGCTCGGAGGTAAGAACCAGCTGCGTGACCGGGCTGGTCGAGCATTTCATATGTCCTTCCCAGCGAAAGTGCCGCCTGCAAATCGTTGGGGTTCAGCTTGACAGCATTTTCGAGATAGGGGAGAGCCGCGTCGGCTTTATTCAATTGCAGGTTTTCCAGCCCCAGGAACAGCTGGGGAACAAACAACGATGGATTCAATCGGGCGGCCTGCTGAAAGCTGTTGACCGCTTCCGAATGGTTTCCCGACTCGTGATCCATCAGGCCCAGATTTGCCCAGAGCTCTGGAATCGTGGGTTCCAGTGCGACTACTTTTCGATACGCTTCGGCAGCGTGGGAAAAATCCCGATTGGACTGTGCCAGGCGGGCCTCAGCCAGGAGGGATTGAACCATTTGGTCGTGGTCCTGCGCCAGAGCGACTCCGCTCACGATTGAAATCGTGAGCGGAATCGCTGTGCACAGCGCAAGGAGTATTGTCCACCGCATACCAGCTCTAATAAGTTAGCTTCAGCACACCTTGCATTTGTCTCGCTCCTTGGGTGCTCGAGCTCTCGCCCATGTTGGGGCTCCCGACGCTGGCGCCGGGTATGCCGAAATTGGCGTGGTTGAAAGCGTTGAACACCTGGATACCGGCCTGCAGACGCAATTTCTCAGTGAAATTGAACCACTTTGCCAACGTCAGATCCTCGTTCACGTATCCGGGTGCTCTCAGATTGGAAAAGTAGCGGGGAGCATTGCCGAAGGTGAAGTCCTGCGGTGCCTCAAAGGCCGCCGGGTTGAAGAAGCAGTATTTCGTTCCCACAGGGATGACGGGGGCCCCGTTGGTGCCGCCGCAGTGGCCACTCTTAAACGACTGTCCGGTCAAATCGGCGTGCTGGTTCCCGCCATAAACGGACGCGGAGTTTGTGCCGGAGCCGATCGCCATCGGGAAACCGCTCTGGGCGGTGGTAATTCCCGTCACCTCCCAGCCGCCCGCAACTGCATCCTCAAACGCGTTCATGCCGCCGCCGAACTTCTTGCCCCGGCCAACCGGCAAATCATACACATAGGTCAAAACCAGAGAATGAGGGACATCGTCGCCGTCCACCGACCAATCCGCTTTCAAGTCATAGAAGTTGCGGATACCCGAGCCACCTTGGTCGCCATTGATGGAACCCCATTCTTCCGGGCCGCCCACATCGGAGAGGAACTTCGAGAAGGTGTAGGAGGCCGTGAACAACAGCCCCGCGCGGAAACGATGCTTGAAGTTGGCCTGCAACGCGTTGTAGTTGTTGGTTCCGAGCGGTTCGTCCCCGGCTACCACACCGCCGCAGAACTCCGGATACGGCATCAATGATTGCGCCACCGTGTACGGGCAGCTCATGGCGGGAAGCCCAAGGGAGCTTAACGCGGCTGCATATGGATTGGGCAAAGTCTGGTTCAGCGCTGTGCCCATCGAAAGATACTGTGGATTCAGTTGGCCGTAGTTCATGCCGGCAAGGGTAATGCGTCTTCCCCGGCTCCCCACGTAGTTGACATCCAGCACGTCGTTGGAAGTGAAGGCGTATTGGAACCCAAAACTGAACTGCTGGGTTAAAGGATCGGGGCGGTGCGGATTCAGCACGCTGGGGTTCTGACCCACGCTGGTCAGGCCTCCCAGTGAGTTCCCGGTAACCGGCACAAGTCCCGATTGGAATGCCTGTGCGAGGGGCGAAATCACGTGGATCCCGTCGGCCGATGAAGTCCACGTCGACGATGTCGAATATCCGGGGTCCGGTCCATTGCCGTTATAGAAGTTTCTCGCGTAATAGATGCCATAGCCGCCTCGCCAAACCAGCTTCGGCATCAGGGCGTACGCGAAGCCAATGCGGGGCGCAAAGTCATGCAAATTGGGGTTATAGAGGGAACGGTTCCCCGGCGTGTTGTAGACGATTTCCCCATGAACCGGAATCCCCGTCGCCACGCTGATCGGATTGAGGGCGTTGAAATCGAAATACGCCTGCTGGTTAAACCGCGCTGTCGGCGGCATCTGGATGTCATAGCGGAAGCCCAGGTTCAAGGTGAACCTACGAGTCGCTCTCCAATCGTCCTGAACGTACATCCCATGCATGTAGTACGTCGGCGCCGGATATGCGTTAAATCCCGTGGAGCCGGCCGCACCGACTCCGGAATTGCCGGCGCCCGCCATAAAGGAAGCGATCGCGTCTCCGGTGCCGTTCGTCAATTGCGATGGGTTAGGGCCCGCCGTCATGGCGTTCGAGAAATTGAATACTGTCGGGACGAGTCTGCCGCCGTCGTCTGTTTGCCAAACTCCCATATACCCGAGCGAGACGGAATGCGCCTTGAAGGTTTTGTTGACGTCTACGGTCAGGCTGCCGTTATTCTGCGGGAAGCTGGCTTCGCCGGAGTTTTGTGTCGCTCCCAGTGGAGCAACGAATGACCCGCCAAAGGTGTTCCCGAACTGAACCTGTGGAAACTGTGGAGTCCACGTATCGAGTTGGGCCGGCAACCCGAGCGAGGAAGGCTTGAACGGGTAGCCCTGGACAACGTTCCCTCCGGGATTGCGAATGAAGAATAAGTCGCTGGTCAGGACAAAAGTCGGCGTGAAAACGTGAGAGTACCCTAAAACCCCAAACAGGCGGTTGTTCGGGTCGAACACGTAGGGCCCCGCGACGTCGTTTCCGTAAAAGGCCGACGTTTGGACCTTTCCCTCGTGCTTATTCGAGAATTGCCCATAGATACGATTATTCTCGTTGAAGTTGTGGTCGATGCGAAACCCCCACTCGTTGGAAGTCGTCTGTGCACTGGCCTGGGTGTTAAAGTTGAAGGTACCGTTTGGATTCTTTGGCGCCGGCCAGAAGTTGCCCGTGGCAAATTTTAGCGCCAGAGCGTCGATTGCCCCAATG
Source organism: uncultured Acidobacteriaceae bacterium (assembly GCA_963770245.1). Classification (GTDB taxonomy): domain Bacteria; phylum Acidobacteriota; class Terriglobia; order Terriglobales; family Acidobacteriaceae; genus PALSA-270. The sequence continues at coordinate 69,950 of CAVYOX010000009.1, forward strand.
CCGGTTGTGGGGATGATGTTTCCCGGATAGGGATTGCGGACTACGCTTCCGTTCGGGCAGTTGGATAACGAGTAGGGATTGTAGATCGCGCCCTGATAGATGGTCCGGCCCAGGCAATCCGTACCCAGGGGTGTGGTTGTGAGCTCCGCCGAGAAGTCGCCCCCTAACTCAGCTGTGGTGGGCACCTGAGCGCTGTAGCTGCCGGAGTTGTTGAGCCGCAATCCCTCATAGTTGACGAAAAAGAAGGTTTTGTTCCGCTGTTTATAGATGCCCGGGATGTACAACGGCCCGCCGCCGGCGATTCCGAACTGATTGCGATGGTCGTTAGGCTTGGGGATGCCGTTCAGATTGTTGAAGTAAAGGTTGGCGTCCAGATCCGGGTTGCGTATGTACTCGTCGGCAACGAAATGGTAGTCGTGGGTGCCGGCCTTGGTGGTAAGGCTGATCACATTGCCGGTGCTGAATCCGTATTGGGCCGAAAACGAGTAGCTCGTTACCTTGACCTCGGCCGTGTCCTCCGGGGCAGGCACATACAAGATTCCTCCCCAGCCTTGGGCCACATCGTAGCCGCCCTCCAGAAGGAACAGGTTGTTCCCGAAGTAGCCGCCTCCAAAATTCAGGAAGGAGTAATCCTGGTCGGCCGTATCTTCACTCCCACCTGCTGCCAACAACTGCCGGTCGCCTTGCACGTTCACAGCAGAATCCAGCGATGCAAAGGAAAGCACATTTCTGAGATTGAGCGGAAGTTCGTCAATTTGCTTGCTCTCGACCTCGGTGCTGATGCTGGCGTCCTGTGTTTGAAGCAGCGGCCCAGTCGATTCGACTACGATCTGCTGAGTTGCCCCGATCGTCATCTTGATCCCCAGGTTCAGCGCATCTCCCGTAGCGAGGACGATCCCGGTTTGCCTGGTTGTCGTGAATCCCTGTGCGCTGACTTCGAGGGTATAGTTCCCCTGCACGAGCAAGGCGAACAAGAACTCTCCCGTCGGGCTGGTGGTGTCGGTTCGGATGATTCCATTTTCTGGGTTGGTGAGCTTTACCACCGCCTTCGCGATTCTGGCTCCGGAGGGGTCGGTGACGGTACCCGATAGTGAGGCTGTCGTGCTCCTCGACTGCGCATGGAGTAGCGGGCTCGCTACAGCCAGGATCAGAACAGCGGTGAAACTTCGAAATTTAGGCATCGGAAAAGGCCCTCCTTGGCGTTGACCAGCGGAGTCGGTTATCGGTAACTGTACCGAAGTCTGCGCATTCTATTACCAAAGCAGTAGGCTTTGTCAAGATTATTTTTTTGGTTGCCCCACGGTGAGCGATAACCTTAATCACACCTTGATGCCGGCTTAGCTGCTCGCCAAATACTCGCTGGGTTGCTTTTGCCGACAGCGCGGAAGTTCGCGTGGCGATCCTAGTAGGAGGTTGATGAATGGTCGGGGATTCATCGTGAACCTATGTCGGGCATCGAGTCTCCACTCTTTGGTTGCCAGCTTCATAGCCGAGGCATGCTCTCCGGGCAAATATGCAGTTTCACTTCGGCAGAATCGTGCTGCCCTCGATAGCTACCGATCCAGCAATCCCCGCGGCCTTGGCCAAGCCCGCGCGTGCGACGGGCTGACCGTCGCCGACCCAGATCTGTATCTCGCCAGGAACAATCCTCCTCGTGCCGTCCGGGGTGGCAAGGCTCAGGTTGCGATTCGGAATTTGGATTGCCACTGACTTTGTTTCACCCGGATTCAGGCGCACGCGGAGCATCCCCGCCAAGGCTCGAATGGGTGCACCGTCTACCCCGGGATGCGACAGGTAAAGCTCGACAACTTCGTCGCTGGCCACCCCCCCGGTGTTTCTCACGTCAACCGTTGTGGTCAGATCATCGTTCGCGCCCAACGAGTCCTTATCGAATTTCAAATTGCTATAAGCAAAATTCGTGTAGCTCAGGCCATAGCCAAAGGGATACAGCGGCTCGCCCGTAAAATAGCGGTAGGTGCGGCCTTTCATGTCGTAATTCTCGAATGGCGGCAACTGGTCAACGCATTTGTAAAAAGTTAGGGGCAGCTTTCCGCTGGGAGAAAAATCTCCGGCTAGCGCTTCGGCAACCGCAGTCCCGCCCTCCTCGCCCGGATACCAAGCCTCAAGAATCGCAGGAATGTGTTCGTCAGCCCAATTAACCGCGAGGGCACTCCCGTTCATGAGCACGAGCACAACCGGCTTGCCCCTCGCGGTGAGGTCTTCAAGCAAATCTCGCTGGGCTTGCGGAAGGTCAATATTGGTGCGATCACCGCCACGGAATCCCGGGATGTTGATCGGCATCTCCTCGCCTTCAAGTCCGCTCGTCAACCCGAGCACAGCGATAATCAGGTCGGCTTTGCGAACAAGCTCGGGATAATCCTTCTTGGTTCCCGGTTCGTGCCACACGAACTTCGCGTGACCCGCGCTGCCCTCTTGCGAATATTCGATCTTTACTGGATACGCATGCCCCGCTTCGAGATGCACCGTCTTGGTTTGGGTTCTTCCTTCGCCGGCGAAAAAGGCCAGACCGATGAGTTGGTTGTCAAACCAAATACGGAAGCTGTCCGTGCCGCTAAACCCGACCTCATAGTCCCCAGTTGTTGGTGGTACTAGAGTCCCAAGCCAGCGCACGGAAAAATCGGACTTGAGCTGCGGCGCGGCACCATCTTGCCATACAAAATTCACATCGTTATCGGTGCGCTTGATAACCGGATCACCTTGCCTGTCGCGACCCTGAAAATATTCGGCGGAAAATCCCGGGGTGCCAGAATCGTTTTTCAGAAACTTCGCCGGCACTGGGGTAACTGGCGGACCGGTGAGCGAGGAACCTTCCGCATAGAAGACATTGGACGTGGCGAAGCGTTTGCGAATCCCGGCAAGCACGGTAACTGGGCGAGAAGGAGTTCCATTGTAATTGCCCACCAGAGAGTTCACGCTATCCGCATTCGGCCCGATGACGGCGATATTCTTGTACCTGGTACCCAGCGGAAGCAGATTATCTTTGTTCTTGAGCAAGACAAGCGTTTCGCGAGCAGCTTTCAACGCCAGTTCGCGGTGGGGCTCGGTGTCGTTCTCCGAAATCGTAATCCTGGAGTAGGGAACCATACTCGGAGGGTCAAACATGCCCAGCTTCATGCGGGCCGTAAAGAGCCGGCGCACGGAACGGTCAACGGCTGCTTCGGGGAGCAAGCCTTGCTGGACCGCGGCAAGGAGCGCGGCGCTTTCAAGTTTGACTTCCGGCACCGGCCACGTGCAGATGATGTCCATTCCGGCCTTCACGGCATCAGCCATGCCTTCCGGCATTGTTTCCGCATAATGATGATTGCGAAAGATGTCACTGGCAGCTCCGCAATCGGAAACCACATAACCGCGAAAATCCCAATCATTGCGAAGATGCTCCCGTAGGAGCATGGGTTGGGCGCAGGCGGGCTTGCCGTCAACCGAGTTATAGGCGCACATCGCCGATCCCGCTCCTGCAAGCACTGTGGCGCGAAACGCCGGCAAATAAGTGTCTTCCAGGTCATGATTGGAAACAGGCACATCGGCGACATGACGCGTAGGTTCCGGCCCGCTATGCACCGCAAGATGCTTCGGGGTGGAAAGGGCTTCGAGATATTTTGGGTCGTCGCCTTGGAGCCCAGTTACAAAAGCAACGCCCATCTGCGCAGTCAGGAACGGGTCTTCGCCGTAGGTTTCCTGTCCGCGGCCCCAGCGCGGATCGCGGAAAATGTTGATGTTAGGAGACCAGACCGTGAGGCCGTGAAACCAACCGCTATAACCTTTCGCGCGCAATTCTTCGTTATATTTAGCGCGAAACTCAGTAGCGATGATGCCAGCCTCGGCATGAAGCAGTTCAGGATCGAAGCTGGCCGCCATCCCAATCGCCTGAGGAAAAACAGTCGCGTATCCGGTGTTGGCAACGCCGTGGAGCCCTTCACTCCACCAGTTGTACGCAGGAATGCCAAGGCGTGGTATGGCTGGTGCTGCATGCATCATTTGCTCGGTTTTTTCTTCCAACGTCATGCGCGAGACCAGATCATCGACTCTTTCGGCCATGGGCAACGACGGATTGCGAAATGGTGCGTTCGCCAGAACCAGCGAGAAATTATCGGGGGACGGAGCCTCCGGATGACTGATTGTCGACGTTTGTGCAAATGTCCGAGTTGCGATCCATAAGTTCGAGAGAACAACCAGAAGCAAAATCTTCTTCACGGCATCTCCCATGAAATAAAGTAATCAACCTTGCTCCAGCACGCTAGGCACGACGCATACCTGTTCAGGCTACTACGCAGGCGACGACTGGTCGATTGAAACGTTAGCGCGCTTAGCGATTTCCGGCAAGGTCGCTCCTGCTCTCCGATCACTGCAGTTTACCCGGTAAAGTAGTCGGTATAGCACAGCGCGGTGCAAAACGGCGTCTTCAAAAGCGAGGCCACGGCCTTAGCATGCCGCCCTAAGGTCGACCTGAAAACAAGGCGCTTTTCCCTCTTCAGCATAAGCACGTACCGCTGGGAGATTGTTGGCGTCCGGATTACCAAGTTGCACCTGCTCCATCGCGGACGATCTTCGAATCCAAAGCTGCTCACCAAACAGCTAGGCAGTCGGTTGTGCGTGGCGCGCAAAAACGTTGTTGCGCTGTCTAGTATTTTGGTAGTTATTTCGGTACAGTTAACGATACTCGGCATGTCCGAACGTTGACTGACAGGCTGACTCCAGGCAATCAGGGTTAGAGGCAGCTCTGCGATGGACATTTACCGGACGCGCTCTTTCATAGTCTCGGCTGGTGAGTGAAAGCCGCCGATTATCTGCATGGATCGTAGAACCTTCCTGACGTCCAGTGGGGCCGCGGCATTCGGCACTCTCGTGCCGCGCATCTCCCGTTTTTTCCCCGCCTTAAATACCTCCGAGCGGTTTGCGTGGGAAGCGAATGATCTCATCTTCTCGTTCGAAGTAACGGCTGGAAAATTGCGCCAAAAACGGCTTGTCGCGGCAGGCACGTGTCGGCGGGAGCTGACGATTCCTCCGGTGTCGAAATCGCACTTCAATGCAGCGGAGAAGATTCTCCCGATCAAGGCATGAAATCCGCCGTGGGACAGCCAGGTTCCCGGTTGCTTTTTGCCGGAAGGCGGGAGGAGTCCACGCGCGGAGGCAAGCATTTGGTCTGCATGCATACGGACCCGGTCTTGAAGTTAAGCATAGAGTCCGTCTATGAGGCCTTTGACGGCGTTCCAGTGGTCCGGCGTTATTCGCGGGTCACCAATAAGGGGGATTCCCCTGTCGGTCTCGAGTTCTTGAGTTCAGCCATGCTCCACGGACTTGCTGCTCCTCAGGAATACGACCGTGAACTTCGCATCCATGTTGCCCTGAACAGCTGGATGGCTGAAGGGCAGTGGCGTACCCTCCGGCCGTCCGAGATGGGCTTCGTCGAAAACGAGCGCACAAGCTGGTCAGAAGCACAGGCAGAAAGCATTGGCTCTTGGTCAACCGAGCGTTACCTGCCGATGGCCATGGTCGAAAACCTTAGGCTGGGCCTGATCTGGTTCTGGCAGATCGAACACAACGGATCATGGTACTGGGAAATCTCCAACGTTTCCGCCCGCAGCAACTACGCTGATGATGTCTACGCGTACCTCGGCGGTCCGGACGATCTGCATTCCGCAGCGTGGAAAAATTTGAAGCCTGGGGAGACCTATGAGACTGTTCCTGTGGCGATCGGATGTGTGCGCGGCGGGTTCAGTGACGCCGTAGTGGCATTGACCCGCTATCGGCGCATCGCGTGCGATAGACCGCGCGACAACAATTTGCAATGTCCGGTGATTTTCAACGACTACATGAATTGCCTGTGGGGCGACCCCACCGAGGCGAAAGAGTTGCCCCTGATCGCCGCTGCTGCAAAAGCCGGTTGCGAGTACTTCGTAATCGACGCCGGATGGTATGCCGATCTGCATGAAGACTGGAGCCAAACCATCGGCGCGTGGGAGCCGTCTCCGACACGATGGCCGCGCGGGTTGAAGTTCCTTCTCGATCAGATCAGGACAGCGGGAATGACTCCGGGATTGTGGCTCGAACCGGAGGTTGCCGGGGTCAAGTCCTCCCTGGCTAAAAAACCGGATAACTGGTTCTTCGTGCGCCATGGCAGAAGAGTGTTGAAGAACTCGCGGCTCCTGCTCGACTTCCGCAACCCGGAAGTGAGGGCGTACCTCGATCAGGTGATCGCAAGACTTGTGAACGATTATGGCGTCGGCTACCTCAAGATGGACTACAACGTCGATTCGCTCCAAGGCACCGAGTTGAACGCGGATAGCTTCGGGCAGGGCCTCCTCGAGCATAACCGTGCCCACCTAGCCTGGTTGAATGGAGTGTTGGACCGGTATCCTGAGTTAATCATTGAAAACTGCGGCAGTGGAGGCGGGCGCATGGATTACGCGATGCTCAGCCGTCTTCAGATGCAATCGATGACCGACCAGGAAGACTATCTGAAGTTGCCCGCAATTTTGGTGGGCGCGTCTGCGGCGGTTTTGCCGGAGCAACTTGCAATCTGGTCTTACCCGCTGGCGAAAGCTGACGCCAATCAAGCCAGCTTCAACATGGTTACGGCCATGATGTGCCGCATTCACCAGAGCGGCCGCCTCGATTCGCTCGCCCCAGAAGCATGGGCACAGGTAGCCGAGGGCATCCGGGTTTACCGGCAAGTTCTTCGTAAGCACATTCCTGCGGCGGTGCCGTTTTATCCTCTCGGCACGTCTGACGTTACCGATTCTGGGGCGGCAATTGTTTTGGGAATGCGCTCCTCGGAACAAACCCTGGTAGCAGTCTGGAGAATCGACGGACCAGAAACAGTGCAAATACCGTGGGCGTCCAGAGACGCGAAACTTCTGTACCCCGCCGATCTCGGCATCAAGATCGGGGGTGCGGAAGGAGCATTGAATGTTGAGTTCCCGAGAACGCGCATGGCGTGCCTGATCTCGGGATAACCTGTCCAGGCAAGCAGCCTTCGAGGGAGGTCCAACTGCCCCGTGTAGGCTTGCCCCACCTTACCGGGAACAGGTCCGCCGTGCCGACGATTGGCTTGCATGCGCAGCCGCAGACGCGCGCCGTGCATGCAACCCGTCGAGAGGTAGGAGGCTCCCAACTGGAGGCTGAGTGCGTGCATTCAAGCCAGGGCCAGGTTTGGCGCATGGCTCCGTCGAGCGTGAAGACTACCATCATCGCCGGACAAAAGCCTGGAGTGGAAGTGCAGAACTCACATCGGTACCCGATGCGATGACCGTTCCGCGTCTTAGCGTGAATATCTATTCATTTGTGGTGAAGTAGCAATACTTGACGTTGCCTTTCGAAAGGAGCTTGCCGTGAAAACCATCAGCCGCCGTAAGTTTGTTGCTGCTGCCGCTGCCGTCGGTGCAGGTGCGGTACTTCGCGTGCCTGCGTTCGCATTTGAAAACCAAGGTTCAGTCGCTGCTATCAGGTCAAAATCGATGGGCCGCGAGCTGGTTGCGCCGCAAGCGATCCCATTTCCCATGAAGGATGTAAGACTCCAGCCGGGAGCCTTCAGCGCGGCGGCAGAGGTCAATCGGAAATATTTAAAGACCCTCCCTCCCGACCGGTTGATGCACACGTTCCGGCTCACTGCTGGGCTTCCATCTTCCGCGGAACCACTAGGCGAGTGGGAAAAACCCGATTGCGAACTGCGCGGCCACTTCACTGGCGGGCACTACCTTTCGGCTTGTGCGCTGGCCTTTGCCAGTTCAGGCGACGAAGAACTCAAGCGCAACGGCGATCTTATAGTCGCTGAACTGGCCAAGTGCCAGGCGCAGCACAAGAATGGTTATCTCAGCGCATTCCCGCAGGAGTGGTTCGATCGCCTGCGTGACGGAGTCAATGTCTGGGCTCCGTTCTACACCATGCATAAAATCATGGCCGGGCATCTCGACATGTACACGCTGGCCGGCAACGAACACGCGCTGGATACAGTCGAGAAGATGGCGGGATGGGTGCGGAACTGGTCCGATCCGCTGAGCGAACAACAAATGCAGCGGGTGCTTCTGGTGGAGTACGGCGGCACGGGCGAAGTGCTGGCGAATCTTTATGGCGTCACCGGAAAGCGTGAGTATCTTGACCTGGCAAAACGCTTCGATAAGAAGGGGTTCTTCGATCCGCTGGCAGCGCACCGCGACGAACTTAAGGGTCTGCATGTGAACACGCACATTCCGCAGGTAATCGCTGCCGCCCGGTTGTACGAACTGACCGGGGACAAACGCTACTGGAATATCGCCGATTACTTCTGGAACGAAGTCACGAGCGAGCGCTCATTTTGTACCGGAGGCACCAGCAATTGGGAGTTCTGGAGATCGGAGCCTGGCGTGCTCTCGACCGAACTCAGCATGGACACCGCCGAAGATTGCTGCGTGTACAACATGCTGAAGCTGACGCGGCACCTGTTCGCCTGGTCACCCCAAGCGAGCTATATGGACTATTACGAACGCGTGCTGTTCAATCATCGTATGGGAACGATTGATCCCGAAACTGGCACAACCGTCTATTACCTGCCGCTCGGAAACGGTTACTCCAAAATCTATGCCAAGCCCTTCGACTCCTTCTGGTGTTGCAGCGGTACGTGCGCGGAGGAGTTCGCCAAGCTGACGGATACGATTTATTTCCATGATGACAATTCCATCCTCGTCAACCTCTACATCGCTTCGGAGGTGAATTGGCCAGAGAAAGGCATCCGCGTAGCACAACAGACCTCTTTCCCAGAAGAACAAGGGACCACTTTGCTCGTCACGGCGGCGAAGCCAGTTGACCTGGATCTGAAACTGCGCGTTCCGTACTGGGCGAAAAGCGGCAGCCTGAAGGTGAATGGACGTCCAATTCCCGCGTTTGCGGATCCGAGCAGCTACCTGGTTCTGCGTGGCCCCTGGAAGAACGGAGACCGCATCGAACTGAGCCTTCCCATGCAATTGCACGCAGCGCCCATGCCCGACAAGGAAAATCTTCAGGCTGCGATGTACGGCCCCCTCGTGTTGGCAGCGCGCTTCGAAGAGGAGCCTCGGGAGAAGTGGTACCGTCACTTCAGGTCCGAAGAGAAAGAAGAGCCAGCGCCCACACTTCAATTCAAAGGCAAGCTCGACGATCCGGCGAGTTGGCTCGAACCGGCGGCGGGAAAGCTCGCGTTCCGCGCGGGTTCACAAAATCAAGCCGTGGCGTTTGTGCCCTTGTCGGGCATCGTGCATGAACGCTACTCGGTATACCACGAGATTAGCGAAGGGGAAGTTGCGGTTCGAAACTGAAAGAACGCGATTTGAGCATGAAACTTTCACCGACGTCGATTCCAACCAGATTCTAATCATCAAGGAAGGGTCGGGCATCATCCAAAGGACAATGCCCGACCTGAAGACAAACGGACGTAAATGAGGATGGAGATCGATAAGTTAGGAGATAGCTGTTGTATGGCTTACTCCGGCAGCTTATCGATGAATTGATTTTTCGCACCTGACTAAGGCCCACGATCTAAAGGCTACATATCAAGTGTATTACCGCAGGGGACTATGTCACAACCGGCGGCTTCATTCCGGAGGGCAGCGGCCGGGCAGGAACCGCGGTGCCGCCGCCGCTCGCCATTCCCTGTCCCTGGGCGAGGGCGCAGTTAACAAGGCCGATCAGAACAACCACAACAGTGAAAACAGTGGAATGTACTACTGCGTTACCGAGTCTCTGACTCATCTACATTCGGATCATAACACTTGGCAGAAAACCCCCTGCGGCGGAGGAGCACCAAGTTTTTCAGCAATAATGTCGGTTCCCAGCCGCCCGAAAAGAAGGCCCGGCCGCTCGCCCTCTACTGCGCAGCACCTTCAAACCGCACACGGAAAGCATAGGCGTATTTTCCCGGCTCTTGCGCCGGAAGCTGAATGTGCAAACCATCAGGCTGCTGCTGGAACTGGAGTTTGCCGTCAGAACCGAGTAGGTCTACGGACACAATCTTCTGGCCGCCTACCGCTGTCCCCAAGGAATGGATGACCGCCTCTCCACCGGAAGGCCAACCCAGTTCAATCGCATACAACGTATTGCCCTTGGTCGTGAAGCGGAAGTCTTCGGCCGTATAGGTTGCTGTGTCGGTGTCGTGGAAGGAACCGGCTGCGACCTGCGTTGGACCCTCTCCATAGACCTTCCAAGGGCGCGTGCCGTAAATAGCGTCGCCGTTCACCTTCAGCCAGGAACCCACATCCCGCAGTACCTGCTGCACTTCGTCAGGGATGGTGTCGTCGGACTTCGGGCCAATATTCAGCGGTAGATTGCCGTTCTTGCTGACGATATCGACGAGCTGGTCAACCACGAACTGGGGCGATTTGAAGGTGTCGTCCTTGATGTTGCCCCAGGACTTGTTGCTTACCGAAGTGTCGGTCTGCCAATAGAGCGGGCGAATATCGCCGAGTTGGCCACGTTCCAGATCGAGGACAGCGGAGTGTTCCTGAATGGCGTAATCCTTGTAATTGATGACCCCCACGTGGTCCCCATATTTGAGCGACGCATTGTAGTAGAAAGCGGCGAAGCGGCTGAGGTTCGGGCGAATGGAAGGCTGGCCGATCCACCAGTCGAAATACATAATGTCGGGGTGGTATTTCTCGACGATCTCGGCGGCGCGGGCCAGCCAGTCGTCCGCCCAAGCGGAGGAAACATAGGTGAAATCGTTGGAGAGGGGCGTGCCGCTTTTATTTTCAAGCCAGGTGTGTGCCGGGCCATAGAACGCGGCATATTTCGGATCGTTGATATCGGAGGGAATTGCGCGCCCTACGCCTAGGAAGAAATTGTGTTCCACGCGGTGCGAGGAAGCGCCAAAGTGCAGGCCCTCGGCCCGCACGGCCTTGGCTAGCTCACCGATGACGTCGCGGTGCGGTCCCATTTTCGCCGCCGTCCAGTCACTGAGGCCGCTGTCATACATGGCGAAGCCGTCGTGATGTTCAGCCACCGGAACGACATATTTCGCGCCCGCTTCCTTAGAACAAGCGAGCCCACATGGCCGGGATCGTTTCATCGATTCTCAGCCAGGGTGAGGCCGTAGTAAGGGGAAACGTCAAAAAAGTTTATACCGCTCTCCAGCGCAAAATGAACTGCGCATCTGCCCTCAGCGGGATCAATGGTGCCAAAAACATCGCCCAAAGGGGAGGCGCCGAAACCTAAGACCGAGACTTCGAGGTCCGTGTGCCCCAGCCTGCGGTATTCCGTGACCCTCAGCTTTGCGCCCCGCGCTCTATCCGGCATTTTCTTCGCCGACGAAATCATTAAAGTAATCGATAACTTGTGAAAAGGCAAGGACTGTGGAAATCCGGTACTGTCCTAATTTCAAATTAGGACAGTACGGGAAATCCACTCGGGGGCAATCCAAGAAAACTAGGCGCAGGGCAAGAGCAATGTCGTGCGTACTGGATTGGTATCGCGGGTGCGGATCAACCTATCGCTTTCGATGCAAAGGAAGAATCGATCGGCCATTCGATTGGGGGTTCAAAATGCCGGTTCTCGGCATTGGATCGGGCGCACAGTGGAAAGGGGGTATGCGCTATAGGTAGCGAATCGCAAGCTTTCTCTTGCGTGCCATCTGTATACTCAATTGCACGTATGAGTGTGCGAATGAAAGACATCGCCAAGAATCTCGGCGTGTCTGTGGTCACCGTCTCTAAAGTGCTGCGGAACCACCCAGACATTGGGGAGGCAACGCGGGAGCGAGTTCTCAAGCGAATCAAAGAGTTGGACTACCGTCCAAACCTTGCTGCGCGCAGCCTCGTGACGGGGCGTAGTTACTTGGTCGGCCTGGTTGTTCCCGATTTGCTGCATCCCTTCTTCGATGAAGTGGCTCAGGCCCTCTCCGACATACTGAGAAAGAACGGCTACTACTTGATTATTTCGTCTTCCGAAGAAGATCCGGAATTGGAGGAGCGTGAGATCGATCAGCTCCTTGCCCGCGGGCTCGACGCCCTGATCGTGGCATCGTCACGTCCTACGGTGGAACTGTTCTTCCGCATTGAGAAACAAGGAACACCGTACGTTTTGATCGATCGTAGTTTCCGTGGCCTGTCCGCCAACTTTGTTGGCGTCGATGACGAAGCCGTGGGAGTCCTGGCGACCAAACACTTGGTCGATGTCGGATGTCGGCAGATCGCGCACATTCGGGGGCCCGAAAACAGTCCGGGTATTCAGCGGCTCGAGGGGTACAAACGGGTCCTTATCCAAGAAGGGTTGAAGCTATCCGGCGACTATATCGTAGGTCAGAGAAAGGTAGACATCGACAGCCGGCAACATGGTGCTGAGGCCGCCGAAGAACTTCTCAAGCTGAAGCCGCGGCCGGATGGCATATTCTGCTATAACGATCCACTGGCCATGGGTGCAATCGACTATGTCTTGGATCACGGTTTGAAGGTCCCGGAGGACGTGGCGATCATTGGTTGTGGTAACCTCCATTACGATTCGTCGTTGCGCGTCCCGCTCTCAAGCATTGACCAGCACAGCCGACTCATTGGGGAAGAAGCTGCCCGGCTGACGCTGGGCATCCTCAAATCTAAAGTTCCGCCGCGTACGGAGAACGTCATTCTGCAACCTGAGCTGGTTGTCCGCGCCTCCACGCAAAAGCGCGCGAACAAGCAAGACCGCGGTTTGTCGCGGAAGCAAGGCTAACTTCTAAGGTCGAGCGCCACGGTGTCGCATCAAGATATTTATTGGCTTCGTTTGCGACGCACTCCCTAAAATTAATCCCATCGACAACTGAGCATCATGCGAGCTACTTGCATGGATGGACAGTTATCTTTTTTCGGTTTGAATTGATATCTGAGCACGTCATTTTCATTTTTCGAAACTCATTCGAGTTCGCGGATCCGCGGCTTCTCTGAGAGAATCCACTCCCGACGGCGTTTGAGTCCCTTGCTCCACGCTCAGCTGTGTAGAAGCTTGCCGTCTGCACTGCAAACTCCTTCGGGGTTTTGTATCCCAAGCTGCTGTGCGGACGCTCTTCCTTATACTCCGTTCGCCACGCCGCGATCTTACGCCGCGCATCGAACAAATTCTGAAACCAGCTCACCGCCAGACACTCTTCTCGCAGCCGTCCGTGAAAGCTCTCTACGTGCGCGTTCTGGGTCGGCCTTCCCGGCTGGATGTGCACCAACTCGATCTGCCGCTCCACGTACCACGCCAGAAAATGCCGGCTCGTCAACTCCGGCTCGTTGTGGCAGCGGATGGCCTGCGGTTGTCTGCGCTCGGGAAGATCGTACCCTCGTTCTGAACAATGAAGTCCGACATCCCACGATCGTATACGGTAACATATAGGCGTACAATAGCACCTAAGTAACACTGAGATGGTGACTAGTCTCACGGTTGACAGGTAGGCATATACATGGGACGATAGGGCATGAAGCGCACAGCGGTCTTTCTCACCGACGAACAGGTTGCCGATCTGCAGGCCGTTTACCGGGCGACAGGCGCAAAGGCGAGTGAATCAATCCGCCGTGCGATTGACGCGTACCTGGCCGAACGGAAAGACGAGATCAAAGCGGGCAAACAGGGGAAGAAGAACGGCTGACGAGTCGGGCCAAGGAAAGTTATGGATGACTCAAAAAAGACTCCGAAGGGCGAGCGTCTAGGGCCGTCTGACGTGATGGGTGTGTCGTTCACCGTTGGGGAACTAATAGTACGACTTTCCCAACTCCCTGCCGCTCTTCCCATCTTCTCGGGCCGGAACAATCACCCAGGAATCGCCCTCCACCATCACGCTTTTGTTGACCCGGAAAAGAACTACGTTTCGTTCACGCATTTGGAATCCGCGTCGGAGTGACAGCACCCTCTTACCACTCTTGATGAGTGATGTAGATTTGCTGGCACCAAATCACGAAGCTCTTCCCTTGGCGTCTTAGGTTCAACGTGGATTTGGCGACGTACTTTTTTCCGTTGAATGCCCTGAGATACAACGATACAACTCAAACGGAACCTGTCGTTGAGATGCTTCTGCCATCTTTGCCAACAGTTGATTGGTCAAGCGGGAAATATCGAACGTGTACGACTTGCCTATTTCGCACGGACCACGCGAATCTTGTGATCTGTGAACACTGCGTGCGTTTGCGGCACCTCATACTTGGGCATATGGCAGGTGACGCAATTGCTGGTCGCCGCCTTGCATATTGTTCCGGCCGCATGCGCTCGGTTCGAATCCGTGTTGACGCCGTGGCACGCCAGGCATTTTGCGTCATAAGCGCTCGGTTCGTGAACAAGCGGCCGATGCGGGTCATGACACGCCACGCAGGTAATCCGAGCATCGCCATTCTTTCCCCAGCAGCGGCTTTCCTCAAGACGATACGGCTGAAAACGTAACAGCCCGGGACCGGGTTCAGCGGCCGCCTCCACCACATCCGCCCACGTGCTATGGCAAGCCCCGCAAAAGTCGACAGAATCAGAAGGCGAAAGGTCGCCAGGATCCACGATCGCCGCCGCTTGCTCCAGGTCATTTCCGGTCATGGACTCGATGTGGGCGGCTCCTGGTCCATGGCACGCTTCACAGGTGATTCCGGGGGTTGCTTTCTCCGGTTCAAACAACTTTGAAGTGACAGCCATTGTTGTATGACAGCTGAAGCAGCCCTTTGCTCTCTCGATGCCCATCCTCCGGCCCAACGCACTTTCCACGTCCTCCGGCTCTTCAGGAGACTGTCCGGGGGTAATGTCCAGCGACTGAGTCTTTGTGAAAAAACTCAAACGGCTCTCAAAGTAGGTGGAGTCTTTCTCGAGGATATATGTTTGTCCATTCTTGAATCCGAAGGCCCAAACCGCGGGCAAGGAGGTAGTATTGAATCCTTCAGTCACGCTGAAAGCAGACCCTTCGGGCGAAGTTTTGACATAGGTGCTGAAACCACCTTCCTTAAATTGGAGCAGTCGATGATTTTTCAATATCTCCGACTGCGCGGCCCTGATACTGGCGTGATACATGGGTGTGGACTGCTGGAGAAGCGTTATTTTCAGGTGGCACTCGGCGCAGGCAGCGCTTCCAGAATAGTAGCTGCGCGGCAGACTTCCTTTCGTCGGCCACCAGCCGTTTGCTTCGAGCCTCTCCGCGGTTGTCAGGCTGGTCCCATTCGCTGGCCGCTTTTGGGCAGCCGCACAGAATGCCATTCCAGCCAATGCCAGAATGATGCTTGGCGCCCAGCAGCTCAAGCTGGAATCCCCCTTCTCCGATTCCAATGCGCGGGACTCCAGCCTGACGATCAGGTGTACGACGATCCGAGTTGCTCGCGAGAACCGCGATCGTCTGGAAAGCCCCGATCCGGAAGGACTAACCCGGAATCTTCGTTTCCTGCTTTTCGGCTGCGACCAATATATCCACGTTTTGCCTCCGCTCGCAATCCTGGGGAAGCGAAATCCGTGCGCGGCGGATTGCTAAGAGCGATAAACCCGATCTACTGTATGGATGCTGGAGCGCCAGCCGCTGCGGCGAGAACCCGGAGCCTTATTTTTCGAGATCGTCCGCAATCGCCGCCGCGGCGGGAGCCGGCGCAGGAGGAATTGTCGGCTGTAGACGCGACAATACCTGCCGGAACAAGACGCTTTTGGCGCAATTTTCCCGCCATTACATCGAACGAAAAAATGAGGTCATTGGTTTTCCACGCAAACGGCTCGGGAATATTTGACGCAGGAAGGAAACGGGAGATGCGCGGCAGGAGAGCGCCGAATGCCACGGTCCCACTGGACGTCAGGAAAGTTCTACGATCCATGCAGGTGATCGACGGCTTTCGATTCACGAGGGCCGGCTTATCCATCACAAGCTGCCTCTAACTTGTCCGTTAACATTCGGCAACGCTTAAATATCGCTAACTGTACCGAATTTACACTCAGGACACCAGATGCCGTCAGTGATTTTTCCGTTGCGCAAAAAACAAAACCAGACCATTCGGCTGTTTCTAAGGAATGGGGCCGACAGAACTCCCGCGCGTCGAAGAGGGCAAGGCGCCGGATTTTAGCTTGAGTATTGCCTGGATGGCAAAGCCCGGGCCCGTGGCTTCGAAGACGTAGGTTTGGCTGCACGACGTTGAGTCGACCTGCGCACAATTAGTTCCGGCTGTAGGACGACGGCTTCAGGCTTGAGCGGTATTTTCGAGCTGAGAATCCCGAGAGTAAGACGCGCTGCTTCCTCCCCAATTCGCCGGCTGTGCTGGTCGATGCTTGAAAGTGGAACCCGTAGAGAATCGTCGTAGTGAAGATTTCCGCAACCAATCACCGCGATGTCTTCCGGGATGCGTAATCCGTGATCCAGCGCGTAATTCATGGCGCCCATCGCTAGCGGATCATTGAAGCAGAACACGCCGTCGGGTCTTGGCTTAAGACTCAAGAGTTGGCTCATCGCCTCAGCCCCGCGTTGTTTCGTTCCCACATCTCCCTTCTGTTCGGTGATGATGTAATCGCCAACAACTTTCACTCCGGCCTGCGCCAGTGCTCTCTTGTATCCTTCCATGCGGCGAATGCTGGGACTGGTTTCCGGCCCACGAATGTGCGCGATTCTTTTGCAGCCGATATCGATCAAGTGCCCGGTGGCAAGCATCCCGACCGCTTTATCATCCACGCCAACGAAGTTCGCAGAAAGACCGGGCAAATTGCGATCGATTAAGACATAAGGCGTTTTTTGCTTTTCAATTCGGAAGAAGAGGTCGACGGTCGAGCGACACGAGGCAATGATCAACGTATCGAGTCGGCGTGCTAGGAGATGATTGATCTCCTGTTCTTCAAGATTCGGGTCTTCCTCAGAGGACGATACGATCAGATAGTAACCGCTCTCCCTCAAGACATCGGAGATTGACTTGGCGATCTCTGCGAAGAAGGGATGAAGCAGGTCCGGAACAACTAGACCTACCAGATAGGTTCGTCCGGTGACGAGGCTGCGTGCTGCCAGGTTAGGCCGATAATCAAGCTCTTTGACGCGGGCTAGAACTCGCTCGCGGGTCTCGTCTCCTACATCAGGATGATTGCGGAGAACCTTGGAAATGGTGATCACCGAAACCCCAAGGTCCCTAGCAATGTCCTTCATTCGTGTGCTCATAGATCCTTATTCAGTATATAGAACCCTCAGGAAGATCTCTATTTACGATGACTTTAGCGAAAGGGCCAACGCGCTTTTCCCTAAGCTGCGAGGTTTTGGCTTCCAGGAATTCCTTTGGCACCGTGCTGTCTCTTGACATCGGTAACTTTATCGATTATCGTCCTTTTCGAGTACCGATCCCCGTGCTCGTGCCTCGGGGAACTGCGTAACACAGCTCGGAAGACTCGAGCTTCCGATCACGGAATCATGAGGCGTTCAGGATGAAACCTCACAGCGCGTCAGGACCATTAATTAACGGGTATGTTGATGCAGCACTTGTACCCCAAAGGACTCTGTACACCGGTGCCCGGATGCCAGCAATCGGTTTGGGAACTTTCGGCTCGGACCATGTTACGGCAGGTGAAGTTGCAGCGGCGGTAGAACGTGCGGCGGCGGTTGGGTATCGGCACTTCGATTGTGCATCCGTGTACGGCAACGAACACGAGATTGGATACGCACTCGAGCAGGTAGTGCGAAGGGATCTTGAACGCGAGCGACTGTGGATCACCTCGAAGTTGTGGAATGACAAACATGGCGAAAATGACGTAATCGCTTCGTGTCGAAAGTCGCTCGCGGACTTGAGACTCAGTTATTTGGATCTCTACCTAGTGCATTGGCCATTCCCGAATTTCCATCCACCGGGGTGCGATGTAACGTCGCGCAGCAGGGACGCGAAACCTTACATCCACGCCGAATTCATGAAAACCTGGCGAAAGATGGAGGAATTAGTCGACCTGGGGCTGGTTCGTCACATAGGGACTTCGAATATGACGGTCCCCAAACTCAAGCTTCTCTTGCGCGACGCTCGCATCAAGCCCGCTGTAAATGAGATGGAACTGCACCCGCATTTTCAGCAACCCCAGCTATTTGATTTTGTCCGATCCAACGGCATGGTGCCGGTCGGATATTGCCCCGTCGGGTCGCCAGGACGGCCCGAGCGAGATCGTACAGCTGAGGATACTGTGCCGACTCAGGACCCGGCGATTGTCAAGATTGCCAATCGCTTGGGAGTACATCCGGCTGTCGTCTGCATTAAATGGGCGGTCCAGCGCGGACAGATACCCATTCCATTTTCGACCAACCGAAGCCACTATCTCAGCAATCTCGAAGGCGTCGTGAGTGAGCCATTGACCGACTGCGAAATGCGTGAAATCAGCGCAATCGACCGCAATTGTCGGCTGATCAAGGGTCAGGTGTTTCTCTGGAAGGATGGACAGTCTTGGGAGGATCTTTGGGACTTGAGTGGTGAGATTACCCGGCCGTGAATTCCAGTTGGTGAAAACATGGAACAGAACATGCGAGCCGTATTTCTGCCCGGAAACCGCAAAGTTGAACTCCGCATGCTGCCCATCCCTCATCCCGGCCACGGCGAAGTTCTACTCAGGGTAAAGGCTTCAACCATCTGCGGTTCCGATATTCGTTGCATCTACCACGAGCACTTGGGCAAGGGACCGGAGGGCTATCAAGGAGTCATCGCCGGCCATGAACCAAGCGGCCAAATTGTGGAGGTTGGCCCTGGCTGTCGGCGCTCTGGTGTGGGCGACCGGATCATTGTGTATCACATATCCGGCTGCGGCGTTTGCAACGACTGTCGACGTGGGTACATGATTTCCTGCACAAGTGAAAAATACCGGCGTGCGTACGGTTGGCAGCGCGACGGCGGAATGGCCGACTACATGATTGCGGAAGAGAAGGATCTCATCGCGCTACCCGACGAGCTTTCCTACGCAGACGGTGCGCAGGTTGCGTGTGGCTTTGGGACGGTATACGAAGCGGTCGAAAAGGTTGGAGTCAATGGCGACCATTCTGTGCTTATCACCGGACTCGGGCCAGTGGGGCTCGCGGCTGCGGCGTTGTGTCGCAAACTCGGCGCCCAGATGATCGTTGGAATTGACATCGTCCCCGAGCGACTGTGTTTGGCAGAGTCTCTCAAACTATGTGACTTCGTTCTAGCAGCGGGTCCGGATAACGTGATTCAGGTCAAGGAACTCACGCGGGGTTCCGGTGTGGAACGCGCGCTGGATTGCTCTGCCGACGCAAGAGCGCGTGCCACAGCGATTCGAGCAACGCGCAAATGGGGAAGAATTGCTTTCGTAGGTGAAGGAGGAACGGTTGAGTTCAATCCGTCCCCCGACATCATTCACGATCAGAAGACCATCTATGGGTCCTGGGTGACCTCGACCTGGCTGATGGAGGAATTGGTCGAGCGCCTCGTACGGTGGAATCTGCATCCCGCCGATATCATCACTCACCGCTTTGCGCTTGAGGACGCTGCAGACGCGTATGCCCTCATGTCTTCCGGCAAGTGTGGCAAGGTTGCCGTTTGCTCGGATGAAGAACTGGCACTCAAATGAATGCAAACTGGGAAGAGATTCTGAAGGATCGGCTACAAGTCTATGGACATCGCAACTGGCTCGTGATCGCAGACTCGGCATATCCGGCGCAGTCGAGGCAAGCGATCGAGACTATTGTTGCCGACGAGGAACAGACCACGGTTTTGGAACGGGCCTTCGTGATTCTCGGCGGATGCAAGCACATCAGACCCAACATTTATACAGACGACGAATTGAGCTTTGTTCGTGAGCAAGACGCTCCGGGCATCCGTTCGTACCGAGAAAGGCTCGGCAGTCTTCTCAAGGGGCACGAAGTGCGTGTCCTTCCACACGAAGAGATCATCTCGAAGCTCGATCGCGCCGGCAAGTTGTTTCGAGTGCTC
Organism: uncultured Acidobacteriaceae bacterium; assembly: GCA_963770245.1. Lineage (GTDB taxonomy): Bacteria > Acidobacteriota > Terriglobia > Terriglobales > Acidobacteriaceae > PALSA-270. The sequence continues at coordinate 89,764 of CAVYOX010000009.1, forward strand.
GTGGTCAAAACCAACATGCGAATTCCGTATACATCCGTGTTTTTCGAACTGGACTGCGGATATTGGAATGCTCAGGCCGAGAAGCAGCTTCGGGCGGCAATGAGGTCCGGAGATCGACCCCGGAAGGCCCGAAAACGTAGGCTTTGATCGCTAATCTCGAGGATCCGCGTTCAACTATGAAGGCACTCGTACTTCACAAGCCAGGGCATGGATCGATCGAGACGGTTCCGGAACCAGTGGCCGGAGATGGCGACATATTGCTGAAGGTCCGAATGGTGGGATTCTGTGGAAGCGATTTGAATTCCTTTCGTGGTCTGAATCCACTCGTGTCCTTTCCGAGGATTCCGGGGCATGAGTGGTGGGCTCCCTGTCGACACGGCGAACTACACAGCCGAGGACTTTCGTTTTACCAGTAAAGACGGTGCGCTTTATGCGATCGGACTTGCCTGGCCGACGAATCGGAGAAGCGGTGATTCACTCGCTCGCGCCGACGGTGGGCGGTGAACGAGTACAAAACGTCGCCCTATTGGGCAGCGATGCCAAACTGCAATTCGAGCAGCTTCCCGACGGGCTTCACGTGAAACTTCCTGCGCAACCCCCGGCCAAATACGCTTACGCGCTTCGCGTGACGTTCTGAGCGTGGCTTTCGCTAGGAAGCTGAAGCTCACTTTTTTTCGAATGCACAGAGAGCAGTGACAGAATGGACCTCCACGAAATCGCCAAACGCGCCAGGGTTTCAATCGCGACCGTTTCGCGCACGATCAATAGGGTGCCGACAGTGGACCCTATTCTGGCGAGACGAGTGTGGAACGTTATTGAGCAGGTAGGTTATTACCCGAACACCCACGCGCGGGCACTGGTTTCGGGGCGGAGCCGCATTTTCGGCCTGATGATCTCGGAGATTATCAATCCTTTTTTCCCTGAGATCGTGCAAACGTTTGAAAATTTAGGCGTGGAACACAATTACGAGATGTGTCTGAGTTCGATAGCGCACAATCCCGGGCGTCTTGATGTGGCCGCCCGGCGAATGATCGAGCGCCGAGTCGACGGCGTAGCGATCCTGACCTTTGAGAACGAAGAGTCATTGATCGAGGCTTTCAGACACCATAATGTGCCGGTTGTCGCGGTCGATGTCGATCGCCCGGGACCGATGGTTGAAACTGTCCATATTGACTACCAACACGGTATTCGGCAGGCCGTGCAGCACCTGGCGGCCCTAGGGCACGTGCGCATCGCCTTCATTAGTGGGCCGGCGCATTTGAAAACTGCGACGATACGGAAAGTTTCCTTTCAAGAATGCATGAAGGAAATCGGTTTGGACGTCTCTCGGCAACTGCTCATCGAGGGAGATCACACGATGGAAGGTGGCATGAAAGCCCTGTCAGCGATGGCTGCCTTGCCTGACCAGCCCTCTGCGGTGGTCTGTTCGAATGACATGACCGCAATCGGCGTATTGCGGGAAGCGTTTGAACTCGCCCTCGATGTCCCTCGGGATTTGTCGGTAGTTGGGTTCGATGATATTCGCATTGCACAGTTCACGACACCACCCTTAACCACTGTACAAATGTCGCAGGTCGGAATCGCGACAATTGCATTCAAAGCGTTGCTCGACTCGGTGGAAGTTCAGTGCGATGGAGCTTCGCTAGAGGTATATTCCATTCAAACGAATCTGATTCTTCGACGCTCCACCGCGCTGGCGCCCCACCGGGTGAGAGAAACTTCTGCTGGTAAGCATGGCGATGAGCAATCTACGGCCGGGGAACTCCACCGCATTTGTGGCCCGAGTCGGCTTTTGGGTTAAGTAGTTGGTGCAACTGTCAGGATCTGCGCGGTTCACAAATGGTGAGGAAAACTGTGCCTTGGCGCGAATGACGTTGGCGCAAGGCGCCTGTCTGGCATAGGAGATCCAGTGACAAAGCGTCTGCTCGTGGTTGTTCTCGCTACAGTGGCGGAGCATCACGACGGCTTCGCGTTGTACGACAGCGGACTGAGCGACTGGACGCGCTCAAAATGGGGCCGCATCGCGACATCGTCGGGGAACTGGCCAAAGCGGTACGGGCTGAAAGTGCGCGTTTTTGGCGGCGTCGAATTGGTGTAGCTATTGAAGATCCGCGAGGATGAGCGAATTTTCAATCTGCCAGCACTCCTATGCAGTAATCAGCTTTGAGTCAACGTAAGGTGGAAGCGAAGTGGGCTTCGGCAAGGGGGAGGCGCGGACAACTGGGAAGTCGGCGCCGGCCGCTCCCTCGGCACGCGAGGTCCAGCCCCGCTCGGGTTTAAGAACACAATCTCGAGTGCTTGCTGCGAAACTTAGGTCTCGCTCACGTTATCGGTGACTGGCATTAGGGCCGCTATCATTACCCGAAAAAGGCTTGACAACATGGAGCGCATTGATATAAAAGTTCGCGCATCGTCGTTAGAGGATACGGTTACTCCAGCATAAGACCTTTTAGAACAAGAGCGGAAAGTCTCGTTGTGAATTGGATCACGTCGAGCGCAAGATCCTGAAACCCCACGCATAATCAGATGGACGATTCGATACCTGCTGGAGGTCCTCGGGAATCGAAACGACCGATCCGCGTGCTGGATCCCAGCGAAAATCGAGCTTCTTCGGGTATCCAAGCATTTCCACAGAGCTGATTTGATTCGGTTCGAATGAGGTGATTTCCAATGCCTTGCCCGGCCAGCTCAGGGCAAAGCAGTAGACCGCACGGTTGTCCTTACTGCGGGTGAAACGCAGATTGTTTCCGTCAGTCCACAGCGAGCCGGGCCGGGGACGGGTCGCGTAGATACCTTCGCCGTTTATCCGCAGCCACTTTCCGGCCTCTCGCAGCTGATTGATGGCTGTAGGATGAAAGCTCCCAGCGGCGTTTGGTCCCACGCCGACCATGAAGTTGCCACCCTTTGCGGTAGTGTCTACGAGGTTGTCAACGATCCACTTCGCACCTTTGTATTTCGTGGAATCGCTCTCATAAGAGAAGGACGATCCAAGCGGATAAATGACGAACCATGGCATCTTGGTGCTTTCCTTCGAAGACGGAACAAATCCTTCGGGCGTGTAGTAGTCGCCGTAATTGCCGATTCCCCGGGCACGCAGCATGACATCCGGTTGAAGGCTACGCATCTTGAGAATCGTTTCGCGCATTTGGGGCCAGACCGTAGAACCCCAGAAGATATCCAAGCACATCATGTCGATCGTTCCATATCGAGTGAGCAATTCGGTGAGCTGAGTTCTGTGGCGCTCCACCATGCGCCTCACCTGCTCTGGAGTGGGATCTGGCACGATGACCAAACGATTTGCCACGCGCTTCTTCATGCGATCCCAAAACTCCGCGATCGTTCCGTCCGACTCCGTCCATCCCCACAACCGCGGAGAAGATGAAACCTGAAGAGGATGCCACCCATACGGCCGAAAATCCGCATCGTACCAGTCGGAATGAGAGAAATAGAGATCGATCTTGAGGTTGCGCTTGTGTGCAGCGGCGGTGAGCTCCCCTACCACATCCCGACGGAAGGGCGTCTCCATAATGCTAAAGGCGAGGTCGCAGTCCTCGATCTTCGGACCGCCAGCGGCGGTCCAGTTCGTTCTGTTCTTCACTCTCGTCTTCGTGTCGAACATGGAGAAGCCCTCGTGATGCTTGGTGGTGAACGCAAACATCTTGAGTCCCGCTTCCTGACAAAGGTTCGTCCAGGCGTCAGCATCAAACTCGCGCGGGTTCCAGGTTTTGTAGGCCTGGTTATAGTTCTGGCGCTGCTCGAAGGGCATAGAGAGAAAAGGCCAGGATTCATGCGCCTGTCCGAAGATCGAGTAGATTCCCCAGTGGATCCTGAGCCCGAATTTCATGTCATTGAACGCGTCAACGGCGCGTTCAGAAGCCCAGTGGTATTGGTTAACCGGAAGCTCTTCAATGTAGGACTTGGATCGCTGATAATCGGCATCGGTCTCGGGTAAGCGGTGTTCGATCGGGGGTTCGGATCGCTGCTTCCAAACTGGCAAAGCCGTGGCCAGTGCGGCAGTGCCTGCTTTCGAAAGAAATGCTCTACGATTCATCTCTGCTCCTTTGCGTTACGGATTTCTGGTTGCAATATGCTGTTAGCAGTTATCGGTAACTTATCTTTGATCCTTAATCGTAGAGTGCTCATCGCGGCGGCAGCAGCAGCCAAAGTTGTACCAGCAATCGGTCAAGCGAACAGTGTACCCCCCCGGATTCAACCAGTGCGAACAAGCGCCGTGTCAGCTTCAGTATGATCTACAACGTTCAGAACGGCTGGGAAAGCTCAGGAACTGGTGCTAACTCCGGATCGAACGAAGATAAAATCCAGCCGCGACGACCTGAGCTACGTCATGGTAAAAGTCGCAGACGATGGCGGGAACCCCGTACCCGATGCAGTTGTTCCGGTCTCATTTGGCGTCAGGGGCGTGGGTGAAATTGCCGCTGTCGCGAATGCCAATCCGAAGGATGTCGTCAGATTTCGTCAGCCGCGGCGCGACACCTTTCACGGCACGTGCGTGGTGGTGATCCGGCCCGTAGGCAAACCAGGGCTGTTTTCCGCGCTTGGCTCCAGCGCGGTTGGCGTCCGTGGCCCACACATAATCGGACGGCTTCTGGTATGGGGTCACTTCATACCAGGCCAACAGATCATGAGCCACGTACTCATCTATCGGCATCAGCTTTCTTGATGCCTCCGTTTTGACCGGGCCCACGTGCTGGTCAACCAGTGACCGAGTCACGCTTACATGGAGGTTTTTGAAATCGAAATCCTCCCATTTCAGCCCAGCCAGTTCGCCCCGGCGCAGTCCCGACGGCATGTCGAGAAAACGCATCATCGGTCGCACGATTAGACAGAGGGGAACGTTGAGGCTGCTTGCTTGATGGTGTCACTCGGCGGCGCCGCACCGGGCACTTGCCTTCGAAGCACGCAGCGGTTCAACGCTTCTGGTACGGGTGGAAGATGTAGTCCTTCGCCTTCACTGGCGTATGGCACGCGAATCCGCAGTCTGAAGGGCTTTTGGCATCGGCCGTGAACTTATCGGATGCGGGGTCGTAGTTGAACACCGCGTATCCCCATCCGCCGCCTTTCGGAAATCTCTTGCTGTCCTTTTCCATCACGAAAGCCTGGGAAAAGACGTCCGGCACTTCCACGGCGAAAGGGGCCTCCGTGCTCTTCTTCAACTTCCACTGGAGCTTGACGATCATGGACCCCTCCGGGAAAGGATGGCCGTTACCGGGGACGCCGGCTTTATACGCGTTGATCATCGTGGGATTCGCGACGATCACCTTGAGTATTTCGGTGGTTCGGGCGGAGGAGACGTCAGCCCAGTCCTCGTATCCCCTGAAGTCGGAGAACGCGATTCCGCCCGGCGATACCAGCGAGTACTTGTCCTTGTCCTTGTCTTGGCCTTGCGCGAAAAGGGCTGCGGCGCCGAGAACGGCGAGCGCTGCCATGGCTGTCGCAATGAGGGCAAAGCCAGCGATACGCGCCACGGCAGTGCGTGTTTCTATCTTCTGTGCTTGTTGCTCCTGCGCCACAGATTTCGTCACAAGTTCAGACATGGTGTGTTCTCCTCACAAATGAAGTTTACTAAGCCCGATCAACGTGGTCTTCAGCGATTGCAATTAGGCCAGAGATAAGGGGAGTAAAACAATTGGACTATGGTATCGGCGATACCTTCGTATCGGTTGGGAAAGTAAGCTTCCTTCACTGATCGACCTTCAGGACTAGCTGCGTGAAAAGCCATATGCCTCAGGCATGAGACGCTGCGGTCGATACGAAAGTATAATACCATCGTCCAATTGCGCGACCCATTTTCTTCTGGCTCAATGGTCGCGGAGGAAAATCCCATCGCAACTATGAGCGCCTCTAACAAACTCACACAGATGAAAGCACCTGCGGCCCCGGCACAGATTCGCCTGGCACGACGGTCGCCAGCCTATTGGCGGGTCACAATCGATAACCCGCCGATCAACGTCATGGGCCCGGTTATGGTCAAGCAATTCCAGGAAGTCATGGCTGCTTTGGAGGCTGATGAGCAGGTCAGGGTTGTGGTCTTCGATAGTGTGGTCGACGACTACTTCCTGAATCACTCCGACTTCACAGCCAAGCTGACCGGCATGCCGGAAGGTCCTACAGGCTTGCCGCCTTGGCCGGACTTTCTCGTTCGTTTGACCCGCCTGCCAGTTGCCTCCATCGCACTTATCCGCGGCCGTGCGACCGGCAACGGTAGCGAGATCACGCTGGCCTGCGACATGAGTTTTGCCAGCCGCGAGAAGACCACCATCTCGCAATGGGAGGTAGGTGTGGGGATGGTCGCCGGCGGCGGCCCCATGGCTCGGCTGCCCCGACTCATCGGTCGAAACCGCGCCCTCGAGGTGCTCTTGAGCTCGGAAGACATCAGAGCAGACCAGGCCGAGGCCTACGGCTACATTAATCGCGCCCTGCCCGACGCTTAGCTGGATGCGTTCGTTGAAGCGCTCGCGACCCGGATCGCCAAGTTCGACAAATGGGCGATCGCTCAGACCAAGCGTCTGGTCAACACCAGCCTGCCGCCGGACGTCGAGCTCGGAGCTGGGTGGGATGCGTGCATCGCTTCGCTCGGGCGACCTGCCGCCCAGGAGGGGATCAAGGCGCTGATGGCGCGCGGCTTCCACAAGCCGGGGGATGTCGAAAATCGGCTCGGATACTATCTGGGCCAAATTGCGCGCTAGGGAGCGGGACTCCGAACACCGTATTTGTAATGAGCACTGTATCGAAAGGAGCCATCAATGAACGCCGTACAAGTCGACCAGAAGAGCTATGAGATGCCCCCGCGCGAGGGGATCAGCATCGCGCAGTTTCTCACCGTCGCCGACATCGAGCGATCGGCCCGCTACTACGAAAAGGTCTTCGGCGCTCGCATTCTGAGCCTGGGTGACGGCAACGCGCCTGGGTACCTTCAGCTTGCGAATATCTGGATGATTCTGAACGTTGGGGGCGGGCCGACCCCGGATAAGCCGACGGTAACGCTCAGCGTCCCCGACCCGAATCACATCAACAGCTTTATGAATTTCCGCGTTGCGGATATTCAAGCGTGCTATCGAATTATGGAAAAGTCGAGGAGCGGAGTTCATCACGGAGCCGATCCCCAAGTACGGCGAGATTCGCTGCTACATCCGCGATCCTGACGGCTACATTATCGAGATCGGACAGAGCACTACCCTCACGTACGGTTAACACTTGGGGCGGATGGGATGCCGACTCTGCGCCTCATCGTTGCGCTTCTGCCAATTTTGCTTTGAACAGTCACTCGCTCTGACATCGAAAGGAGTACCAGATGGTCGTCACAAACGAACTGAAAGAGGCCGCGCGCGTGATCGCGCCTGTCGCCTTGAACACGCTTAGTGTGAATGTTTTTACCGCCCCGGGAAAGACTATGGTCGGCGAGCGCCCAAAGCCCTTCGGCGAAGCGCTCGGCTTTGACCCGATCACATCGACTTTAATCTTCGGCGAGTACGACGCGGTGCTGGTGGACGCAATGGGGACGGTGGCTGAGGCCAAGGCTCTCGCGGATTGGGTCGCTCTGCACAACCGCAACCTCGAGACCATCTATATAACGCACGCCCATTTCGACCACTTCTACGGTCTAAGCGTTCTGCTCGACCGTTTCCCGGGCGCCCGGGCGATCGCAACGCCGAAGACAGTGAAGGCCATGCAGATGTCTTTCACTCCCACGGTGGAGCGGTTAGCCCGCCGGATGTTTCCCGGGCAGGTGGCCACTAAGCTGGTTTCACCAGAGCCCTATGAGCACGACACGTTCACTCTCGAGGGCCACGAATTGCGCATCATCGAGCAGGGCCGCACCGATAGTCCCGATTCGACGTCTCTATACGTTCCATCGATCGGCCTGATCGTCGCTGGCGACGTTGTGTACAACCAATGCCGCATGTACGTCGGCGACACCACCCCCGAGAGCCGAAAGAATTGGATCGCGGACCTGGATCGGTTAGCGGCCCTGAATCCCGCGATTGTCGTCGCCGGTCACAAGAAGCCTGGCGCACCCGACTCTCCTTCGGCAATCCAGGACACCAAGCGTTACCTCGAGGACTTCGATCGGGTGCAGAAAACCGCGACGTCCGACCAGGACCTGTTCGATCAGATGACGGAGCTGTACCCGCATTGGGTAGCCAATCAGTCGTGGTTGATGTTCGGATTCCCCGGGGCATAACTCACATCAACCGCGGTGGCCCGTCCTTGCGCACTTTGGAGGAAGCCGCGGACGATGAGCTAGCTCATATTCAGGAGAACAGAATTCGATTTCAAAGAGGAGAACAAAATGACAACAAAAGGAAAAGTCTTAGTGCTAGTCTCGAGCGGTCACGGTTTGCCCTTGAAAGATGGCAAGGTATATGCCGGCGCTGGCTACTACCTCAACGAGCTGACGGTTCCGGTTCGCGCCCTGATGAAGGAGGGCTACGAAATCACTTTCGCCAACCCCAAAGGCAACACGCCGCAAATGGATGTCAATTCAGCGATAGCCCAGTTCTTCGGTGGGGACGAGGCTAAGCTTCAGGACTATCTAAAATTCCGCGACACCCTGACTGGGCTCAAAAATCCAACTCGTATCTCGGATGTCATCGCATCGGGCCTGGATCAATATGACGCTGTTTTCGTCCCCGGCGGCCATGGCCCGATGATGGATCTTCTCGATGATCCCGACGCGGGCACCGTGCTGAGACACTTTCATAAAACATCCAAGCCTACGGCAGTGCTCTGCCATGGCCCGATTTCACTTCTCGCGGCGCTTCCGAATTCGACGGAGGTGGTCGCCGCGCTGTCGGCGGGCGATGCCGCTGGAGCACACGCAAAGGCTCAAGGCTGGATCTATTCCGGATATAAGATGACTATCTTTTCGACAGCGGAAGAGCAGCAGCGGGAACCGCTTGAGATTGGTGGTAAGGTTCTCTTCTACCCGGACTTTGCCTTGCGTACGGCGGGCGCTGACGTAAGTGTGGTCGCTCCATGGCAGAGCTACGTCCTTCAGGATCGCGAGGTTGATCTCAGGTCAGAACCCGTTCTCTGATCAAGCGCTTCTGAAACTTCTTCTACCGGCACTCGATGGGAAGAAGAAGTCGGTTTCAGCGGCATAAGAATCGGGGACGCCCAGAAAGAGCTAATTGAGAAAGGGACGACACTTGGAGGGCGCAAATATCGATGAAAACTACGTTCGGCGGTTTTTCGCTGATGCCGCCTGAAAATCAGGCAAGTGTGGGCCACCCGCCCAGATGAGCACTGTTCATCGGATTTGGAGTCGTCAATGAGCAGCGTACGAATCCAACAAAAGAGCTATGAGATGCCCCCGCGCGACGGGTTCACCGTCACACATTTCATCACCGTCGCCGACATCGACCGATCGGCTGATTTTTATGAAAACGTCTTCGGCGGCCGCGTTCTGAGCAGAGGCTAACAAGAGGATCGGAAATCGTGGGTTCCGACCTTGATGATTGACAGTCGATCAGACCCAAAGGCTGACTTTCCGCACCGCCGAAAGCCAGCAGCGCGGGGCTGTGTACCGTCGAGGCTGCCGAGAGACACAACAGCCTCGGCGATCATCCAGGCAATCGTAATCGCGCGAACCTGATGAATGCGGTGGAGCGTATCGACGGCATAGACTGGCAGGGCGAACCCATCGAGGAGAGCGCTGGAGTGTCCATCTTTACAAACAAATTACGATTCTCTCATTCGAGATTCATGAGCTTCCGTATCTAATTGCGCTGGGGCGACGTACGTCAGCGGAAAAAACCAGCGACTCGCGCCTGCGTAAGAACGGCTTAAAACAGACATCATAGAAGCCGATTATGTTGAGGCGAACGAACATCTGATGGTTTATCGTAGTCATCGCTGTGTTAGTCGCGACCTTAGCCATGCCGGGGGCTGCGGTCGCACAAAAGGCAGCAACTCCGAAGCCGCAGGATAAGCTGGCGCTCGGAGAGGCAGAGGTCAAGCAATTGATGCTCCTGATGGGTGCCGACAAAAACGGCAAGATCTCCAAACAAGAGTGGATGAAGTTTATGGAAGCGGAGTTCGACGGACTGGATAAGGACAAGAAAGGACAGTTGGACCGCCAAGGAACTGGGGCAATCGAGGTTGCGTGTAAGCTACCTCGTAAATGTGGGGAAGTGAACGCTGCGTGCTAGTGCGGTTGCTAGGACGACACAGGATTGTCCACTTGGCCCAATGATCCGTCGCATTTCCACAGCGCTACCGGCATTCATTTTGGCCGTCATGGTGCCATTGCATGGTCAAGATCAGCCCCCGAGCGTTGACGCAGCGGGACCGATCGCAACGGATCGGCCGGCAGTCACGAACTCCAGCGTGGTGGTCCCGGCCGGCAGCCTGCAGGTGGAGAACGGCTTCCTTGAAACCAGTAGCCAGGGGCAGAGCGTCTTAGACGACCCGGAGAGCTTGGTACGTTTTGGTGTCACGAACAGGACTGAGTTACGTTTCACGATGCCGGACTATTTTCACAACCTGAGCGCCGGCAGCGGCTCGGGGTTCGGCGACTTCGCGGTCGGGGTAAAGGAACAGCTTGGCCCTACGCCGGGCAAATTCGATGTATCCGCAATCCTGTTCCTCAGTTTTCCGACCGGCGCCAACGGCGTGTCCAGCGGCGGCTACGATCCTGGATTGCAAGTGCCGTGGTCGCGCGCGTTGTCCACAAACTGGACGGCGGCCGGAATGTTCTCGGTGTATTGGCCTACTGAGGGCCGCACCCGAAATGTGACCGGCGAGTCCACGTTTCTGTTCGATCGGCAGTTGACGAAACCCTGGGATGCGTTTATCGAATACGCGGGTGACTTTCCGGAGGTTGGCGGGCCGCGGCACTTGCTGCATTTTGGAACAGCTCTAAAGATCACCAAGCGGCAACAGATTGACTTCCATGTCGGTGTGGGCCTGTCGTCGGCTGCGGTAGATCATCTGGTCGGGATCGGCTATTCGTTCCGCTTTCAGACGATCCGTCGATAGGCGATCTTCTGGGTAAAGCTTGTTTCCTTACGGACATATCGACGCAGCACTAGTGACCTGTCGCAGTGAGTTCGTTACTGCGGACACGGCGGGTGGGGTCAGAGTATTTCCATTGGATGGGTCGAGCATTGGCGGAGTAGGCATTAATGTAGCGGCGGAGTTTGCGAGCTAGGTCGGAAACCGAGGTGAAGATACCGCGGGCGATGACCTCGCGTTCGATCTTGGCAAACCAGATCTCGACCTGGTTAAGCCAGGACGAGTACGTGGGCGTGAAGTGAAAGCGGACTCGCGGATGCTGTTGCAGGAATTCGCGGACCGCCTGAGTTTTGTGGGCGGAGAGATTGTCGAGGATGATGTGAATCTGTTGCCCAAGTGGGCACAAGGACACGACCTCTTGCAAGAAGGCGACGAACTCGCGACTGGTGTGGCGTGCGGCGGTTTTTCCGTGGACGCGGCCGGTGGCGGTATTCAACGCAGCATACAAGGAAAGCGTGCCGTGGCGGCGGTACTCGAAGCCGTGGCGTTCGGCGCGTCCGGGCGAGAGCGGGAGGACGGGATCGAGACGATCCAAGGCTTGAATCGCGGTTTTCTCGTCGATGCAGAACACGGCCGCGTGTTGCGGCGGGCGCAGATACAGGCCGAGGATGTCGGCGGCTTTGCTTTCGAAATCGGGATCGTCGCTGGCCATATAGCGTTCGAGACGGTGTGGCTTGAGGCCTGCCTCTTGCCAAACCCGGTACACGGCGTCTTTGCTGACGCCCAGCACGGAAGCGAGTTTGCGGCAACTCCAGTGTGTCGACCCGTCGTTGGGCTTTCTGCGCGTGGCGGACAGGATACGGGCGCGTAAAGCCGGAGTCAGCACGCTGGGTTGTTGGCCGGGATGAAAGGTGTCCAGTCCTTCGAGCCCGTGTTGCCGGAAACGCTGCTTCCAGCGACTGATGGTGGGTGCCGTGGTCTGGAGCTGGTGCTTGATGGCGTTGAAGGATGCGCCCTCGGCCAGCATCAGAACTAGCTTGGCACGAAACACGTATCCCGCGGGCAGAGAACGAGACTGAGCGATGGAGCTTAGGTCGGAATGTTGTTGCTGAGTGAGTAAGATTTCGCTGTCATTGGCCATGACAGCTTTGATGCTAACAGACTAGTAATGGTTACTCTGCGACAGGCCACTAGAATGTTTCAAGCAGGGCCAGAGGGCACATAGCGGGTTCCGGGACCCGGTAATTGTTTGACGGCGCCTCGGTCGGACTGCTCCTGAGTAGGGCTGGTGGATTTCTACAGCGCAATTCAATACGTGTTATTTGTCGTCATCGTCACTGCCCTTGTAAGGCCTCTGGGCGGGTACATGGATCGGGTCTTTTCGCGGAAGCGAACGGTACCTGATCGTTTTTTTCTTCCTGTCGAGCGGCTGATCTATCGCATCACCGCGGTTGATCCTGAAGGGGAGATGTCCGGCAAGGAGTATGCGACGTGTTTCGTGCTCTTTGGCTTTTTCGGCACGCTCCTGTTATATGGCATTCTCAGACTGCAGCAGTTTCTGCCCTGGTTCTTTCCGCAGTACCACACGACGCCGTTATCACCAGATTTGGCTCTGAATACGGCGATCAGCTTCTCGACGACCACGACTTGGCAGGCCTACGCTGGCGAAAACACGATGAGCTATTTCAGCCAAATGGTAGGACTCTGCGCGCAAAACTTCCTGGCTGGCGCGGCGGGGTTAGCCGTGGGCGTTGCCTTTATCCGTGGGCTCGCCAGACAACTCTCCGACACGCTCGGCAATTTTTGGGTTGATCTCACACGCGCCCTGCTGTGGATCCTGTTGCCCGGAGCACTGATTGGCGCCCTGCTGTTGGTCTGGCAGGGCGTTCCGATGAACTTCAACCACTATGCCATCGTCACTACCGTCGAAGGTACGCAGCAAGTCATACCGCAGGGTCCGGTAGCCGCAATGGAGATCATCAAGAATCTCGGCACAAATGGCGGCGGCTTCTTTAACACGAATGGGGCTCATCCTTATGAGAACCCCACGCCGCTTACGAACTTTCTCGAAATGCTGGCCATCGTACTCCTGCCTGCCGCCTTTACCAACACCTTCGGCAGGATGGTTGGCCAACCTCGACAAGGATGGCTTCTCTACAGTGTGATGCTGCTGCTCTTCGTCTGCGGACTGGCCTTCGTACATCACTTTGAACAACGAGGGTTCCCCCACCTCGGGAACGTGGATTCCCGACACAGTCGCCTGCAGTCTGGCGGGAACATGGAAGGGAAGGAGGTGCGCTTCGGCATTGGTGGTTCCACCCTCACGGCTGTCGTTACCTCCAACACGGCCACGGGATCAAACAACTCAATGGACGACAGCTACACCTCGCTCGGCGGCATGGTATTGCTGGTAAACATGCTGCTGGGAGAACTCGTATTCGGAGGACTGGGGACAGGCCTTTACAGTATGGTCATGGCCGCTGCGATTGCTGTGATTCTGGCTGGGCTGATGGTTGGGCGCACACCTGAATACCTAGAAAAGAAAATAGGACCCGCGGAGAACAAAATGATCATGCTCTACGCTTTGGCCGCGCCGCTGGTCGTTCTGCCACTAACTGCGATTGCGGTGAGCACCAGGGCGGGACTGTCTGGGCTGACGGTCAATACCGGACCACATGGTTTCACGGGGATTCTGTTTGCTTACACTTCCTGCGTCGCCAACAATGGCCAAAGTTTTGCCGGTCTGAGTGCGAACACTCCCTTCTACAACCTCACGACAGCTTTAGCGATGATGGTGGGCAGGTTCGGCTTGGCGATTCCTGCATTGGCGTTTGCTGCTCTCCTCGGTCGTCAGAGAAACACTCCTTCTTCGTCGGGAACTCTTCCGACTCATTCTTTTGTGTTCGGAGTGCTACTCACGACCTGCTTGATAGTCATGGTGGCCCTGAGCTATCTTCCTGCCTTGGCCCTCGGGCCGCTACTGGAACGATTGCTCTTAGGAAGATAGAGCGTTTGGAATTCACATCGCATGCTCGCCCCGCGCCCTACCAAGCTCCGTTCGCAACCCGACATTAACCTCTGGCGGATCCCGCTGCAGCTCTCGCTCGCCGCGGTCGGTCTGTTCGCGATCACCCTGATTCCGGACATCCTCGACAAATATGGCGTTATTCGCATTCCGTCGTGGTTGACGATGGGCAGCATCGACGACGCGCGCGCGATCCTGGCGGCGATGATGGGTGCGGTCGCGACCGTGCTCGCGCTGATTTTCTCGGTCGCACTGCTCGTGCTGTCGATGGTCTCGACGCTGTTTGGCCCGCGCCTGCTCTACCGGTTCCCTGCAGGACTGGGTTACCCAGGCCACGATCGGCCTGTTCATGGGCACGTTCGTTTGCATCTGCCTCGTCTTCCTCGTCACGCGTCAAGATCCGCAGTCGACGTTCATCCCTCAAATCTCGCTGATCACGGCCTGGATGCTCGTCGTGGTCAGCTTCGGATTCCTCGTCTACTACAGCCGTCGGGTTGCCAAATCGATCCAGAACCCCGACATGATCGGCGCGATCGTCGACGATTTGTACGTCGCGGCTGGCGGAGCACACGTGTCCGGCCCTGGCGAGGGCACCGGAGCCGCGCCAGACGACGCCGCACTTCTGCGCCAGGCTGAGACCGGCGCGATCGTGTCGTGCCCGAAGAGCGGATACCTGCAGCATGTCGATCACGGGGTGCTGGTCGCGGCCGCGCGCGCGGCGGAAGCACTGATCGTGCTGAGATTCCGCCCTGGCCAGTTCGCGCTCCGCGGCGAGCCGCTCGCAGCAATCGTTCCAGCCGAAAAGGTCGGCACGCTCGAAGCTGCAATTGATCGGGGAATTCACATCGGCCGTCACCGCACGCTAACTCAAGATAGCGAGTTTGGGATCGCGCAGGTCGTCGAGATCGCGATCCGTGCGCTGTCTCCCGCAGTCAACGATACGTTCACCGGCGTTGCGTGCGTCGACTGGCTCGCCGACGCGCTGCTTACACTGGCCGAGCGCCAACCGCTGGAAACTTGTTGATCGAGTGAAGGGCGATGTAACCACTGCGCAAGCGGAGAATCCTGGCACACCCGTACCCATCGACCTAGTGACAGCCTCTGCTTCTGGCCTTGATTCTGACATCACGCCAACTACCTAGGGTGGCTAAGGTCCGCGGGATCAACGAAGATGCATTGCGCCAGTTGGTCGCCAAGCATACCGTAGGTCGCCAGCTGGGACTTCTGGGCGAGGCACGAGTTAACGTCCTGGACTGAACCTCGAACTGGATAGGCAATTCCCCGAGTCCAAGCAGTCCAGGGGAGAATAAGCGCCAGCTATTCTAAAGCTACGGCAGAGCGATCGAGGTAAAGCTGCTCCAAAGCAGAGATATTGGGTGGCCCTTCAACCATGCAGCTACAGCGCGTATTCACCCCGCTCATCGTTGCGGATGCGGATTGCATCCTCAATACGCGTAAGAAATATCTTGCCGTCGCCAATCTTTCCGCTGCGCGCGGAATTGACAATAGCCTGCACCACTTTGTCCACCATGCTGTCGGCAAGCACCATTTCAAGTTTCATCTTAGGGATGAGATCTACGGTGTATTCGCGGCCACGGTAAACCTCAGTATGGCCCTTCTGCCGCCCATGGCCACGCGCGTCGAGCACGGTCATGCCCTCCACCCCAATCTCGTGCAACGCACTCTTCACCGCTTCCAGCTTTGCGGGTTGGATGATTGCTTCAACTTTGGTCATTATTTCCCGGTCCTTTCACAAACCGTGTTGGCTCAAACAAAACGCATTGGCTAGGCCGGCACTTCCCAGGAATATCCCTCCTCGCCGTGCTGCGAGAGATCCAGCCCTTGCGTCTCGTGCTCTTCAGAGACTCGCAAGCCGATCGTTTGGTCGACGACGAAGAGAATGATGAGGGTGCCCACAATGGCCAACCCCCAGGAAATCAAGACGCCGATTGTCTGATTACCTAGTTGGCGCGCGTTGCCTTCCAATAGACCCGACCCCAGCGGGTTCACTGCTTTCGCCGCGAAAACCCCAGTCAGCAGCGCCCCGATGGTACCGCCCGCCCCGTGCACACCGAATGCGTCCAAAGAGTCATCGTAGCCGAACCGGACTTTCACCTTGGCTACCATCAGGTAGCAGAAAGCCCCAGCGATCAGTCCAATGATCAGTGCCGAGATTGGAGTCACAAATCCCGACGCTGGCGTAATCGCGACCAATCCTGCTACCGCGCCAGAAATAGCGCCCAGGACGCTCGGTTTCCCCCCGCGCAACCACTCCGTGCCGGTCCACCCGACTACGGCTGCGGCGGCCCCAAAATGGGTGGCTACGAAAGCGCTGGTAGCCAGGCTGCCTGATCCCAGCGCGCTGCCGGCGTTGAATCCAAACCAGCCCACCCACAGCAGCGAGGCTCCAATAAAACTCAACACTACACTGTGGGGCGGCATCGGGGTACGCGGATAGCCCAGGCGTTTTCCTAAGTAAAGTGCGCAAACCAGCGCCGAGACACCAGAGGTGATGTGCACCACCGTCCCGCCGGCGAAATCCAGTGTGGGGAACCTTCCGCCCAACGCGGCGTTGAGCAGGCCTCCCTTTCCCCAAACCATGTGCGCCATCGGGAAATAGACCATGATGGACCACAGCGTCATGAACAACACCATGGCGCTGAATTTCATGCGCTCGGCAAAGGCTCCGGTGATCAAGGCGGGAGTGATGATAGCGAACATCAACTGGTACACCATGAAGGTTTGCTCAGGTATGGTCGTCGAGTAGTCGGCGTTTGGCTGGGTGGTGACGTGGTGGAGCAGCACATTCTCAAAGCCGCCGATGAAGCTGTTTCCACTCCCGAAACACAGGCTGTATCCGACCACTGCCCAGAGAACCGTAACTAGCGCCATCAGAGTGAAGCTCTGCATCATGGTGCCGAGCACGTTCTTCTTTCGCACCAAGCCGCCGTAGAACAGGGCCAGCCCAGGGCCGGTCATCATCAACACCAGAGCGGAACTGGTCAGCATCCAGGCGTTGTCCGCGGAACTTTTTGCCTCCGCTGCTTGCTGCTGCAGCTTGACCAGGCGGCTCTCCAGCGAGTCGCTCGATTGCAGCGTTGCGGATCCCGCGCCAGCGGCCGGCTGGGCCAGCGCCGACCCAGCTGAGGCCATTGCACAAAAGAGCATCACCAGCCAAAGAATCAGCGATTTTCGCATGTGCACCTGCCGAAGTAGAGTAGTAGTCTTTCCAACGAGCGCAAATGAATCTGCTCACGTACTCGTTTTGTTTCCCGTCGTCATCCTGCGCGGTGCATTCTACCCTCTCACCCTTGCTTTTCTAAATCTGGATTGCGTTGCCGCTAGCTAGCTAGTTGCGTCGCTACGCTACACAGCCTTAGCATCCATCCCTCTGATTGAAGAGCGGAATCCCAGCGAACCGGAAAGTTTGCTCGGAATCCATCATCCCAGATCATTGGATACGAAAGTCCCTAAATTTCGAATAGAAGGTTCATAAATTATTCCTAAAGTTGCGAAAACCATCAATTCCGAGTCCTCACGCGGCCTCGATCCGAGTTTTGCGCGCGTGGCCGTCACAGACTGCCTGCACAACAAATTTGCGACCGATCGCTTTTAGTGGGCGGGTTCGTTTTGCCAAATTGGGCCATTCAATGCAGAGGAATAGCCTCACTCGAATTGGCAGTACCTGAGGATTCGTTCAGCAGCAACCTGCCAGTTCCCGAGTCGTAGGTGAAAATCTCTGCGTAACGCCCCCAATTCAAGGCCGTGTCGATTTGGCGCTGAGCATCGTCTTGGGAGAAGTGCTCATCGAGAACGTCGCGGAAAAACTCCAGAGGAACTGCCCGGTCTGACTTCCGCTCCAGAGCATTCCGAATCTGTTGAATGAGTGTGACATGACTCAGCACGGCTTCGCGAAACAACTTTTTTCGTGTACCAATATCCGCCTCTGCAAACTCCTTTCCCGCCGCAGTAATCTGTACCTCACCTTTTGTCGAATCCGCGAAGCCCAGCAGGACCGCTTCGTCCAAAATGGGAAAGAGATCGTCCACTTCCATGAGCAACTCTTCGGCGAGATGGTACAGGTCTTCCTTGCCTCCGCGATCGTTTAGGAACTCAAGCAGTCCCGCCATCCCGCCGGCGGTGGCATGGGGCAACACTTGGAAAGAAGGTTTACGGACGGAGGGCAACTGCGTGAAAGGGCCGAATTCGAGGTCGGGTTGTGTCATCACTTTGTAGATGTAGTCCACGTATATGAGAAATTCAGCCGACCTCCGCTCTCGTGGCCGAGGCAGCGAAATGCGGAAATCGGCGCGGATCCTTGCAGGATGGCTCCCAAGAACAATGACTCGATCCGCCAGCAGAACCGCCTCTTCAATATTGTGGGTGACCAGGAAGATGCTCTTGGTAGGAATCTGATGCTTGATCCACAACTCCATAAGCTCGCCACGGAGGTTTTCCGCAGTGAGCACATCCAACGCGGAGAAGGGCTCGTCCATGAACAGCACCTCGGGTCTCACTGCCAGGGCGCGCGCAAACCCGACTCGCTGCTTCATGCCTCCAGAGAGTTCCTTGGGATAGACGTTCTCGAAACCCTTGAGACCTACCATGGCAAGCGCTTCTAGCGCCAAGCGATGTCGGGCTGGGTGGTCGAGCCCTTGTGCGATCAGCGGGGCCTCAACGTTGTCCAGCACGGTTAGCCAAGGGAATAAAGCAAAACTCTGGAACACCATGGCAATACTTGGACTGCTGCAGTCCAGGGGTTGGCCATGCACCAGAACCGTGCCATCGGAAGGCTTTGTCAACCCCGACAGGATCCTCAGCAAGGTTGATTTCCCGGATCCCGATGGCCCAAGCAGAGCACAGATCGAATCTGACTCGACAGATATGTCGACAGGAGCGATGATCTGAATCTTCCTTCCATCCGGTTGCTCAAAGGACTTCGCGATTTGCCGCGCCTCGATGATTGCTTCTCGCGGCGGTTGAAGCCGCTGTTCGGGCGTAAGCCCCGTCTCTAGTTGACCCGAAGTCTCGGCACTTGCCGTACTCGACAGTTCGTCCATGAGCCGCTGCCACGCCTCTTCCGGGAGTTCGTCGAAGAAGCGCATTCGCTCATCGGGGTGGAGTTTGTCAACCAGGGCGCGCATTTCAGCCGGCGCCACCGAGTGCAGCAAAACGTATGCGTGATAGTAGGGGAATTGAGCGACGAGGGTGGCGGCAAGATCCACGGGCAGGAGCCGGAATAGGGATTGTTGCTGTTCGAAAGGAAGCTCGCCCAATGCCTCAACCGCCTTGGCTGGATCAGACGTCTGCAGCAGAGCCACCGCTTCGTTCCAACGAGCCTGCGAAACCGCGTTCTGAATCTTCTCCGTAGTTGATAAACTCATCGGAACTCGGGACCCCAGCGTCGTAATCTGATGGCCCAGTATGGTAGCGCCTCACTCGCATGGACGCCAGTTATGTTGCGCACTCATCGGCGTGAGCTTTTCGATTTGCCGGGCGTTCGTTAGTGGAATGCGACGTTGATGTTCAGGTCCAGAGACTCCATTTACCCTTGATTAACGGCTTTTCACAGCGAGTCACGCCCTAGATTGACAAAAACCTCTCACTTTTGGCAGCGGGCGCCCCGCCAAGCTAATCCTGAGATTCGTTTTGAGAAAGCCCGCCGAGCGCAGCATCGCAGCGAGATTATCTTTGACCCGTGTTCATTTTGTCGAGTGGGCGCGTGTCAAGTCCCGGATCACGAGCAAAGCGAAAATTGTTCCGGGTCAGAAGTATGTTTCGAGGAGATCTGCCCGACGGTTCCCCAACCCGTCTGACATCCGCCTATGACGTCTCCCCGATGCCCGTTTCGAAGGACAGTGAAGTCGGAGGCCCTTGACCGGAATATGGATTGGGGATTACGGAAAGGAGCCAAACGTCCGGCCACCGCAGCTAATGTGTGCTCCGGAAATTCTGGCACGTCCTGCTGCAGTCGGCAAGGCCTCATCGTTAGGCGGGATAGGATATGAGTAGGCTCTACCAGTCCTTATCTGAGTTTGCGCATCTCATACAGTTTACGTTACAGTTTCTCGAAGGTGCCTCGAAGAACCGCAACTTCGATAGTTCTCCTGACAGTCTTGCTCGCCGGGATTACTCCGGCTGGCGTCTGCGCGCTCATGTGCGAATGGCACGCTCAAGCGAAGAGTCAGCGTCACTGCAGTCAGCCTTCAGACAGCATGCCAGGAATGGCTCACGATCACTCAGCCATGAATCATCCAGGTGCTGAGGCCATGGATGGGGTGTTGGTGTCGCAATCATGCCATATGAACTGCGTCACGGCGGAACGCCTCAACGTTTGGAGAAAAGTTGTTCCTCAGGTGACGGCGGTCGGGAGCGGTGCCGTCGTCCTGAATACTATGGCCGAGTTTCTGGCCCTCGATTTCATGGACGCATGGAGTTTGGACAGCGGCCCACCTACCCGACCCCCTGCACGTGCTGCGCCTTTTTCGATCCTTCGCGTTTGAGTTTCCCCCTCTCCTTCTAGCAAAGGTATAGCCACAGCAGTGGCTTCACGTCGATTGCTCGGCCGTGCATCTCTCTTCGATCCAATGTCCATTGAGTTTTTGGGGACGGTTGGGTCCGCCAAATCTTAAAGAGGAAGAACCATGAAGAACAGACGTGATTTCCTAAGAAATACTTTTGGTGTAGGCGCCACTTTAGCGGCCGCACCTCGCCTGTTTGCAGCAGCGCAGGCGAACGGAGCGGGCATGGAAATGGATCACACGAGCCACAGCGCCCTGCGAGGCAGCCGGATCATGTCGGTTGAAACGCCGGACGTTCCGGAACTTCCCTGGCGCATGGCCGGCGGTGCGAAGGAGTTTCACTTGATCGCCGAGCCCGTGAAGCAGGAATTGGCCCCCGGCAAGATCGTAAACCTGTGGGGCTACAACGGCAGCGCTCCCGGACCCACGATCCAAGTGAACCAGGGTGATCGCGTGCGGATCGTCGTGGACAACCACCTTCCTGAGGCCACCTCGATGCACTGGCACGGATTTGAGATCCCAATCGACATGGATGGGGTACCGGGGAGTAGCCAAGACCCGATTCCGCCCGGCGGTCGTTTCGTTTACGAGTTCACACTGCATCAGGCGGGAACCTTCTTCTACCACTCGCACATGGCAATGCAGGAGATGATGGGAATGATTGGGGCGTTCATCATGCACCCCAAGAAAGCCTACGATCCGCCGGTGAACAAAGATTTCGCGATCATTTTGCAAGAGTTCGCGATCCTTCCGAACAATCCCATTCCGAACTCCATGAACATGGAGTTCAACTGGCTCACTTTCAACGGCAAGGCCGGTCCGGCGACCACGCCGCTGATTGTCCGGCTGAATGATCGCGTGCGGGTGCGGTTCATTAACCTGGGAATGGATCACCATCCGATTCACCTGCACGGCCACACTTTTGTCGTAACGGGCACCGAAGGGGGACGGCAGCCCAAAACCACTTGGGGCCCAAAGAACACGGTTCTCGTGGGGGTAGCCGAGGCTGCCGATGTCGAATTCGTTGCCAATAACCCCGGTGACTGGATGATCCACTGTCATCTTCCCCACCACATGATGAACCAAATGTCGTCAGTGGTAGGCCCGATGACCCGAGGTAGCAACGGCATGCCCGCGGGCTTGGGCATGGAAGAGGGTATGGGGATTTTGCGCGATGGGCGCGCCATTTCCGAGGGCCAAGGTCCAAGTTTGGGTCGTGGGATGGGTGTGGGCTCCACTCGCGATCAGACAGTAGGCAATGGACCCCTCAGGGCGACCGAGAAGCAATCCAGGGACGCCATGCCGGGCATGCAGCACGAAGGAATGCAGATGACAGCGCCAGAACTGGCCAAAGATGCCAACTCGGTTCCCGGATTTCCGCAGGACGCTTTCATGGAGGGGCCAGCGATGGCGATGGACAGGGTGGTGGAGAAACCGGAGAACTACGGGCTTCGTCCGGGGTGGAGCGGATTTATGCAGGGGATGATGACCTTCCTACGAGTGCTTCCGCCCGACATGTACGACAAGGTGATGGCTTTACGCGAGCAGCAGAAGAGTAAGCCGGAGCCGATGTAAGGTATGGAACACCCTCACCACGGATAACAGGCTTGAAGAGGAGAACGCAATGAATACACATTTATCTCGAGCGTCATGGTCCGTGGTTTTCGGGACTTTACTGGCGGCGGCAACACTCGGGCTCGGTCAAGACCAGTCGATGCCAAACATGCCGATGCCAAACGCACCGGCCGCGAGTGCGCCGCAGCAAAAGGAGAACGTCCAACCCGGGCTCACCTTGGGTGAGTTGGAGAAAATGGCTCAAAGCAGCAATCCCACTCTGGCCCAGGCCGCAGCTGAGATTCGTGCCGCCGAAGGAAGGAAACTGCAAAGTGGACTCTATCCCAATCCCACGGTCGGCTATCAGGGTGAACAAATCCGAGGCGGAACACAGGGTGGAGGGGAACAGGGCTTCTTCGTAAGCCAGGACATCGTTCTGGGCGGGAAGCTCGGACTCAGTCGGCGCGTGTTCGAGCAAGAAAAGAAGCAAGCGGAGGTGGAAGGAGAGGAGCAACGGCTTCGGGTCATCAACAGCGTGCGCCTGTTCTATTACCAAGCTCTGGCCGCACAAGAGATGGTGGACCTGCGCCGCAAGCTCAGCCAACTGGCAGAAGACGCAGTGAATACCTCCCATCAACTTGGAAACGTTGGACAGGCGGACCAACCCGACGTGCTGCAAGCCGAAGTCGAAGGAGAGCAGGCAGAACTGGCGGTGTTGGCGACGGAGCAAAAGCAGCTGCGGGTTTGGCGCTCCCTGGCGGCAACCGTCGGGCAGCCGGTGATGCCGCTGACACACCTCGCTGGCAATCTCGAAGACCTGCCCGAAGACAGTCCCGACCAATGGGTGCAGGCGATGCTGCAGGACAGTCCAGCCGTCAAAATCGCGGAGTTGGGCGTGCTTCGGGCGGAGGCATCTCTAGCTCGGGCGAAGCGTGAACCGATTCCTGATTTGCAACTTCGTGGCGGGCTTCAGCAAAACCGGCAGCTGGACGCGACCACTAACCGGCCGATCGGTTTGCAGGGATTCGCCGAGGTCGGCGTGCAACTTCCCATCTTCAACCGCAATCAGGGAAATGTGCAGGCCTCGCGCGCTGACATCGAACGCGCCCAGCGAGAAGTGGAGCGTGTCCAGTTGGTACTGCGGGAACGTGCGGCAGCGCTAGTACAGAACTACCTGACATCGCGCACGATGGTGGAGAAATACCGGAGCCGAATGATTCCGCGTGCTCAGAAAGCCTACGACCTCTATGTGAAGAGTTATGGCGGAATGGCGGCTGCGTACCCGCAGGTTCTGATCTCGCAGCGGACTTTGTTCCAGCTTCAGACCGACTACATATCGGCGTTGGAAACCCTTTGGGGCAATTCGATCGCGCTCCAAGGGTTTCTCTTGACTGATGGTCTAGAGGCACCCAGCTGTCCGAGCGAAATGGTGGTGCGCGAACTCAACGTGCCCTCATCCACGAATTCCATGCAGCGGCAATAAGGAAGCCCGTGCGAAGATCGGCGTTACTGTTGTTGTAGTCTCAGTTAGAGCCACTTTTGCGGGTGACCCGAAACCAGCTCCGAGCATTGCACCCCCACCAGTGATCACCTTCCCCTTGTTGTCCTTCCCGGCAAATGTATCGCCGTTTACTGTGTCACGCCAACAACCCGGTCGCTTGAGTCTACGAATGCTGGGCAACCCAGGCCGCGGGAGTAAGGTCTGGTAGGCGCTGGATCGGGTGATCAGCGATCCTGACCATGTGATTCTCGCAATCGGCAGCGGTGATCGCAAGCCTCCCCTGAGACTGTTTGGCAAGTTCGTCTTCTACGTCGGCTACCGCGACCGCACGGCAAAGACGCTAGATCCAACAGCCGAACTTTGATCGACAACGAGGAGCACCTGCATTAGCTCGAAGGGAGGAGATCCGTCCCGGGACCACCGTGCGGCTTTCGTTAGCGTTCGATTTCAATTAGGGGTCCTCCGTTTACGTCCCATCGACGCCCGTGATTCGCCTCGGTGTTCTTTCCCTTTGCCAGACCCCGGAGATTGTTTGAAGCGTTTTTCAAACCAATGATGAGCGTATGGTTCGGTGTTAAACGCACCGACTTCGACGTAGCCAGAGCCTCTGTATAAGGCGATCGCTTCCTTCAGGGTACGGTTCGTCTCCAGTCGAAGGAGACGAATGCCCCTTTTAGAGGCCAAGCGCTCCAACTCACTCAGCATCCGCCGTCCGACTCCCAAGCCACGAACTGCCGGTGCAATCCACATTCTCTTAAGCTCGGCAGATTGCTTTTCGGCAAATTTTAGGGCTCCGCAGCCGACCGGCTGGCCACGCAACCGCGCGATGACCAAGGCACCGCGAGGCCGCACGAGTTCGTGTGCATCCGCGGATATGCTTCGAGCCGGGTCGAAACCGGACTCGAAACGAGCATTCAGTTCAGCAAAATACTGTTCGAAGCACCATATGGCGTCAGCACTGGTGGGATCCTCAGTTTCAAAGCGAACCATAGAGGCCTGGAGTAGACGCTCCACCTGGCCCATTGCGGAAGTGAGCTGCTTGCGCTGTTTATCCGTTAGGATTTCAAGAATGTGAACTGCAAGGTCGTCGGAGCGCCTATCGAGCTCAACACGTTCACGTAGTCCTGCTTTGGTAAGGTGAGCACGCCGCACTCTACCGTCCTGATTGGTAGAGCGAACCGTTACGAGGCCCTGTTTCTCCAAGGAACCCATGACGCGGGTGAGGTAACCGGAATCAAGGCTCAGGCGCGCCCGGAGCGTCCGCAGTTCCTCCCCATTCGGGCCAATCTCCCAAATCAACCGGGATTCATTCATGGGGCGTTTCCGGTGAAGGAAGCGGTCGTGCACGGCGCCGATTCGCTCGGCGACCGTTCGATTAAAGCTCCTAACCCGTAATATGGCGGCTGCGTCCATTCCCTGACTATAGTCAGAGACTCTTTGGAAGGCAACTGGCTCGAGCGGCGTCTGGCTTACGGGTGGCCTGAATCCGGATCGGACTCTTTTGTGGAACATTGGAGCAGGCCCATACGTCACCTTTGGAATTTCTCTCACGACATCTACGCGCTGATTGGGGCGATCTCTGCCACGACGACAAGACTGAAAACGCTAAATCCTCTCTGTCGCCAGATGTCGCTCACGCTTCCTGCCTGTTGCGTCCGCAGAAGATTCGGCACGTGTGCCGACTAATCGGCACCCCGTTTAAAGTGCGAACGGGTCATTCAAATTGATTCTCCTCAATTGTTGGAAGCTAAACCATATGGATTTTTCAGCTGCGTTGCGTAACCGAAATCACGCCATTGATGAACCGGCCGTAAACCGGTGAGTTCATGCCTCGCGCAAGGCAATCATCGGGTTCACTTTCGTCGCGCGCCGGGCTGGGAGGTAGCTAGCCACCGCGGCCACTGCAAGTAAAAGTAGAGGTACGATCAGAAACACAGCCGGATCATGGGGGCGCACCCCATAGAGCAAACTTGCCATCATGGACGCAGTCGATGCAGAAACAACGACTCCGGCAACGATTCCCACGCCAGCAAGCGCGACCCCCTTGCGTAAGAACAGTTTCAGAATGTCGGCCCGCCGGGCGCCCAAGGCCATGCGGAGACCAATCTCGCGCGATCTTTGGCCGACCATATAAGCCAACAAGCCGTAAATTCCGATGGAGGCCAGAAGCACCGCCAGTCCAGCAAATCCGCCCACCAGGTCGGCAGAAAAACGGCGTGAAGCCAGTGACCGATCAAGGACGTCGTTCATAGAAGAAACATTAAATACCGGCAAACCGGGATCAATGCTCTGGATTTCATGCCGAATCTGTGGTTCGAGCAGGGTCGCGGGCAGAGACGTCCGCAACACCACGCTCAGTCGCTTGCTGGAATCTTGATAGGTCGAAACATAGATGTGGGGAACGCCATCGATGTCGAGACCGTCACTCTTGATATCCTTAACAATACCCACGACGGTCGTCCACGGCTTGGTAGGGTCTCGTCCGAACCGCACTCGGCGGCCCAGCGGATCGCGGGTTGGCCAAAACTTATGAGCGGTGCTTTCATCAATGATGGCCACCAGCGGTTTGCCGTCTTCATCGCCCTCGGTGAATGAGCGGCCGCGTAGGAGAGTCGCCTGGAACACCTTAAAATAATCGGGGCTTATCCGAATTCTCTCGGCGCGCAGATCCTGCGAGGATTCGACCGGTCTATCTTCAATCGCTAAGCCTTCATTCGCTAAGCCACCGACCGCGTTGGGGTTGGTATTGGTGGTCGGTAGGGCTGAGGTGATTGCGGCGAGTTCCACTCCCGGAATTGCCTTCATGCGCCGGAGCAACTCACGATCAAAGGTGGCTCTGCCACGAATATCGAGATACGGATCCGTCTTTGGATCGTTGGGATTCGGAAGCTGCATGTTTGCCGTGACAACTTGAGTTGGATTAAAGCCTGGATTTTCCTGCAACAGATCCCGCAGCGTACGCAGCAGCAAGCCAGCTCCCACCATCAGTATGACGGCGAACGCCAGTTCAGAGACGATTAGAACATCCCGCAAGCGGCCGGTCTTAGTGCTGTAGCCGGACCCTCGACCGCCTTCACGAATGGCCGAGGAGAGGGCGCCTTTTGCCGAATGAAGCGCTGGAGCAAGTCCAAACACTAAGCCGGTGAGAATGGAAATCAGCAGAGCGAACGCCAGCACCACCCAGTCGATTCGTACTTCGTTGAGCCGGGGAACGTTCGATGGCACAAAGCGCAGGATGAAACCCAAAGTACCCACTGCGGTTGCGATTCCCGCGGCGCCGCCGATGAGCGACAGCAGCATAGACTCGGTCAGCATCTGGCGCACTATGCGGCCGCGGCTCGCCCCCAGCGCTAACCGCACCGCCATCTCTTGTTGTCGCCCCGAAGCGCGCGCCAAGAGGAGATTGGCAATGTTCAACGATACGATGAAAACGATCAGGATTACCGCACCCATCAATACCAGCAGCATGGGCCGGACACTGCCCACCAAAGTTTCTTGCAAGGGTTGAATCTCAATTGTCCATTGGGCCTGCGGCGGGTAATCGGTGGGAAAGTCGTGGCGTAATTGGGCAGCCATGGCAGTGAGCCGCGCCTGAGCTTGCGCTAGTGTCAGGCCCGGCTTAAGTCGTCCGATTCCAGATCTTAAACCCCGGTTACCACGCATTGGCGGGGGAAAGGGATCTGCGCTGAATCCGCCGGCGCCAAACACTTCCGCGTCGCCGGAAATCGTCGGTCCAGGATGGCGAAATCCGCGTGGCAGAACCCCAATAATTGTAAGGGGATCATTGTCGATCCGGATGGTACGGCCGAGAACATTCGGATCGGCGCCATAGGCACGGCGCCACAGGCCATCGCTGATCACGGCCTCTGGAGCGAAACCAGGAGTGAAGTCCTGCGGACCATACAACCGTCCAATTTGCGGGATCACACCCAGCATGGAAAAGTAGCTGAAACTGGCATTGACCCCCTCGACACGCTCGGGCTGTTGGGCGCCGGTCAAATTCTCGCTACCCTCAGCGATCGGGGTCACATCTTCAAATACACCCGCTCGCGTCTGCAGGTCATCCAGTTCGGGCTTGGAAAACTTAACGTCCCGCAATCCTACGCCGGGCTCGTTAAAGAAGATTCGTACCAAACGATCGGGATCGCGGTAGGGCAGAGAACGCAGCAACACGGCATTCACGATGCTGAAAATGGCCGTGTTGGCTCCCACTCCCAACGCCAGCGTCAGGACAGCCACGATCGTGAATGTGGGCTTCTTGACCAGCATGCGCAAACCATAGCGAACATCCTGAAGTAAAGTCTCCATGTGGACGCTTCCTTTCGGCCCCTCTGCCTGCTAAGACTTAGGCTGCAAACTCAGAATTGCCTGATCCACGCGGCCAGCCGCCAGCAGGTCCTGGGGCGCGCCGGAGGCAATGCCGCGAGCGAAGGTTAGGACAACGAAGAGTGATAACGCAGAAATCACCATCCGCTTTTCCTTCTTCAGCGGTCCGCCACAATCACCAAGCTCGCCTTGTTCTCTGGAGCGCTGTTGGCTGTCAGCTGCGATCATAGCTCGTCCAGGTAACGGACAAGATCTTCCACTGCCCATCAATTTTGCGCACCTGCCAGTGTTCGACGCCTGAATTGGTAACCTTGTCGTTGATGACAAAATCGTAATTAAATGTCACCAGCCCTAGATCACCGTTCTGGCGAATCTCGATGTTGCGAAATTTCTCTTCGAGTTTGTCCTTCGACGTAGAGAGGAATTTCGCAAATCCATCTAGACGGCTCGGGCCAATCCCATCGAACTGAGCGTTATATTTGCGGGCGCTATCAACAGCTTCCTGGTTGTCGATGGAATGAAAGAGAATATTGGGGTTCAGCATGAGCTTCGTTAGGGCGTACGCGTCCTTGTGAATAATATCCTGACGGAACTCCTCCAACACGCTGCGAATTTTCGTGAGGTCATCGGCATTGGATTTGAATTCGATCTCCGAGCCCTGCGCCAATGCTTGACCAGCCAAGGCACACGTAAGGAGCGCAATGAATACTATGCCTGCTTTCTTTTTGTTCATCTGACATTTTCCTTTCACATTTTGATTTTGGTTTGGATGAGGCCGTCGTAGAGGCCGATAGTCGCAAGATTATGGTGCGTTTCCTGCATGCGCTCATGATGGACGACGTGCAGCCCGAAAGTCGGATGGCACTTAAGAAGAGCCGCAAGCTCCCGGCCGCCGGCATCGACCGTGACGTAAGGAGCCGGATAACGCTGCGCCGTTGTAACAGCTGGCTTGGGGGCGCCCGTCCTACACAACCTAAGCACGCCATGCTGCCTACTCTTATTTCTTGGCAGTCGGCGGCAACACCCCGTTCAGGCGCAGATACATTGCGGCTTCGGCGTAGTGGTCCGCCCAAGTTCCGGCCAAGACCAGGCTGATCCAGGCGCGTGTAACTTGTTTTCCACCGAATCCTTCTGTGGTCTCCGCCAGTTTCGAATCGTCCATTTTCGCCAGGGCGTCGGAGCAGAAATCGAAGGAAGCCTTGAGTGCGGCGACCAGTTTATCTTTCGAGTCCGAGTCTTTCGCGTCCTCGACCTTTGGAGCCGAGACGGCGGCGGCCTTGCTGCACAACAGGTAATTCGTTTCGGCCATGTGGACGACGAGTTGGCCGAATGTCCTCTGGTCGGCGCTAGGTTTGTAATTGAATTTGTCGGCGGGCATGGCTTCGACGGCTGCGACGGTGTTTTTCTGCCGGCCGGGCAGGACGTCTCTTAGTGCGGTGCTGACCGGGTTGTTCGTTGGTCCGGACGTTGTTTGTGCAGCCACCGCAGCGAGTAATAGCAAGGCAGGGATCACAATAGTTCTCTTCATTCTTGTCCTCATTTTTCGTTGAATCGGTGCGGCAAACCAACGTTTCCGAATGCGATCATTATTGTGAGTAAAACCGGGACTCTTCAAAAGCAGCCGCAGTCCGCACCGCACGTCCTGAAATAATGTGGTCATCAGAAACCCCTCGATCGGGCTAAGATGCATAGCCCGAACCCCAACTGTTTCAACTCTCGCGCAAGGCGACGATCGGGCTCACCCTGGCCGCGCGCCGCGCCGGTATGTAGCTCGCCAAAAGTACAACCCCCATGAGGATCAACGGCACAGCGATAAACACTTCCGGATCAAGAGGCCGAACTCCGTACAGCAAACTGGAAATCAGCGGGGCCATGATCCCCGACAAGAGCAGACCGATCCCCACTCCGATGCCGGCCAGACCCGCGCCCCGGCTCACAATCATTTTCCCAATGGTCGAGGGCATGGCTCCCAGCGCCATGCGCACTCCAATCTCGTGCGCCCGCTGACCTACCATGTAGGCCAACAGACCGTAAATTCCCACTGACGCCAACAGAAGCGCCACCACGGCAAATACTCCCACCAACTCCGCGGAGAATCGGCGCGAAGCCAAGGAACCGTCGATGACCTCATTCATTGTGCGGACATTGAAAACCGGCAGATTGGGATCGATGGCCTCTATCTCACGACGTATCTGCGGCTCCAGGCTGGTGGCAGACAAAGATGTCCGGACCGTCACGCTTAAAGACCTGATTCCTGGAACCTGGTAGATCGGCGAATAGATGTGTGGAGCTCCAGATTGGTCGAGACCGTCATTTTTAATGTCCTTAATCACTCCAACTACGGTCGACCACGGCGGGTTGGCTGCGCTCCTAAGGCGAACGGTGCTCTTAATGCTCAGACGGCGCCCAATCGGATCGCGATCGGGCCAGAAGGTGCGAGCCGTAGTTTCATCGACGATGACCACCGGTTGTTTGCCGGGCTCATCGTCTTCCGCGAAATAACGTCCGCGTACTAGCGGAGCCTGCAACACCTTGAAATACTCAGGAGTCACACTGGTGATTTCAGGAAACAGACCTTTGCCAGATTCCTCCGGACGGTCCTCAATATTGACGGGGCGTCGCCGCGACAAGTGGGTGACTGGTAAATCAGTGGTCATGGCCGCGAGGTCGACTCCGGGAATGGCGCGCATGCGCCGCAAAGTTTCGCGTACAAAGCTGTTCAAGACCTCCGGCTTAGCGTAGCGATCCATGTCAGCATTGTTGGGTACCGGCAGCCAAAGATTGGCAGCAACAATTCTTGATGGGTTGAAACCGGGATTTTCCTGAAGCAGTCCCCAAAACGTGCGCAAGAGCAGACCCGCTCCCACCATCAGCACCACCGCTAGGGCAGATTCTGAGGCGATCAGCAGACCGCGCAAGCGGCTGGTTTTGCCGCTCGTGCCCGATCCCCGGGCTCCTTCTCGAATGGCTACCGCAATTTCGGCTTTCGAGGATTGAAGAGCCGGAACCAAGCCAAACCCCAGCCCGGCAAGCAGGGAAACCAGCAAAGCGAAACCTAGCACTGCCCAGTCCACCTGCACCTCGGCCAGCCGGGGAATTCTGGCAGGTAGAAACTGTACAAAATGCAAAGCTGCCATTGCGGTCAAGACACCGACTATGCCGGAAACCAGAGACAGAATCATCGACTCGGTGAGCAACTGCCAAATCATGCGCGAGCGGGTTGCTCCCATGGCCAGACGTACGGCCATCTCTCGTTGTCTCCCGGAAGCCCGGGCGAGGAGCAGATTCGCAACGTTGACCGAGGCGAGTAGAATGATCAGCCCCACCGCGCCCGTCAGCACCAACAACATGGGCCGGACTTTGCCCACCAACGACTCCTGCAACGGCTCCACCTCAATCGACCAGCCCGAGCCCGCCGGATAGTCGGTGGCGTACTCCGCCCGCAGCTGGGACGCGAACGCATCTAACCGCGCTTGCGCCTGCTCCCGGCTCATTCCAGGCTTCAAAAGTCCGATCGCTCCGGGCAAGAACCGCAGGCTGCGATCAGGTTTCGGGAAGGGATTGGCTCTGAATCCCGCGGTTATCCATATTTCGACATCCGTCGCAAGCGTTCTGCCCGGATGGCGGAATCCGGGCGGAAGAATGCCGACAATCGTGTAGGGATCATTGTCGAGTTGCACCCTTCGCCCCAGAATTCCAGGATCTCTGCCGAACCCTCTGGCCCACAGACTATCGCTGATCACGACCGCTTCGGCGAAACCCTGCGCCTCGTCACCCGGGCCAAACACCCGCCCGATGTGCGCGGAAATGCCAAGCATGGAGAAATAGTTAGGACTGACGCCCTGCGCTTCGAGACGTTGCGGACGCTCTGCGCCTGTCAGATTAACGTCGGTTGGCCAGGTAACGGTCACCTGGTCAAAGACGCCCGCCCTTGTTCTGAGATCGTCCAGTTCTGGAACCGAGAACCCAATATCCGGCGCCCCCACCCCCTGATTGTTGGCCACGATCTTCACCAACCGGTCCGGGTGCGAAAAAGGAAGCGAACGCAACAAAACTGCGTTCACGATGCTAAAAATCGCCGTGTTCGCGCCCACGCCCAAAGCCAGGGAAAGCACCGCTACGATGGTAAAACCGGGACTCTTCAAGAGCAGTCGCAGTCCGTGTCGCATATCCTGAAATAACGTGGTCATCAGACCCCCTCGAGTGGACTGATATGAAGACAATCACACTGAATCCAGCTGGTTTCGGCCTCTGATCTGCCCTGGCCACAGCGTTAAAAATCCTGTCGTATGCCGGTAGAGCTTTCCCATTCCCGATTAGACGCAGCTCGTCTGGAAAAGGCACTGCTAGATGTTGCGCGCCATGACGTTGTTTACAGCTGATAACCTTAATAGGGGCATCCTTTCCAAAATGCCATTCTCTGACTATAGTCAGAGAATGGCACAAAATCAAGTCGATTTGGTTCGGCGCTTCAACCGCGTCGTTACTCAGCGAATCGGCGCGCTGGACCATGCCTATCTTTCTCGTGGACGCCCGCTGGGGTTGTCGCGCCTGCTGTGGGAAATTGAGCCGGCTGGGTCTGAGGTGAGCCTGCTGCTCGCCCGTCTTGGCCTGGACTCGGCTATCACGTTGCCGATGACGGAAGACACCGCACGTATACCGCGAATTTGTCCAAGCGCGACGCTACCTGGCACAGGCTTCTCAGCAGGTAGAGTTGTGTCCGGCTGCCATCGCCGAGGTCGAGAAAATAAACTCTTGGGGAACTCTTTCCTTAGCCAAAGGGCAGCTAGGGCATGTTTACGCCGTTCAGGGCAAAAGACAAGAGGCGCTGGAAATCACCGACAAATTGCGGCGGCGTTCCATGCAACAATATAAGGATCCTTTTATCTCACCAGAATCTACGCGGTCCTCGGAGAGAAAGACCTGGCCTTCGTCTGGCTGCAGAAGGCCTGCGAACCACTCGCCAGCTATGCTTTCCATACACCAGGGTCCGGATTATGATCGCCTCCGCTCCGATCCGCGCTTTCAAGACTTGATTCACCGCGTGAGCTTACCGTAAACGAACACGGACTCGCCAATCCCCTGCCGACTGGGAAACTGACAAATGGTCTGGATCAGGAAGAGGAGACCCAAGCCTTTGGGAGTGTCCAGCCAATTTGCGGAACTCTTTTGCGAGCGCGACAAGTCCGGCGGCCGGAAAAAGATTGAACAGGATCAACAAGGGAGGGAAGAACCTCGGGGTGCTGGGCTGAACTTTGACGAGCAACAACAAATGCCATATCACGGCCACGAAATGTGCCAGCACAATTGGTACGCTCCAAAGAAGGAGCTTTCGTGTGGAATCTGCGTTTGTTGGTTCCATCAACAACCTCCCTAATGCGTTCCTTGGCGACAAAGCTCAACAATCGCTCCCGAGCAGGCTAACAAGTAGAGACCGACGATTCCCATGCCGTGTATCAGAGTCCAAAGGCCGCGTGTCGTAATTTCCATTTATGATCTGCTTCACTGCAGGCACCCCGCGAAATCTCGTTTCAAGCTGCGGGTCAGGGAAATCCTGTTACGCGCATCGGCGCTCGTAACCAGGTGTTGTCCGCGTCCGGATTCTTCTTGTCTTTTCCCCATGTCCAGTACATGCCGACGTAGGCATAATTTTCCGTCTGGCCGGCAACAGAGTGGCCGTAGCAAAACAAAAACTGCTCTCCTTCGCGATGCTTCAGATGATATACACCACCCAGATCAATCATCGTCGAAGCCTCTGTCTGCGGCGTGGCGAAGCCTTCACGCCCATGCGTGAAGACCTCGCTTCCTAACTCAAACCGCTCCCCAAAGGTGTATTTCATCAGGAATCCGCCATACGGGAAGTTGCGGTACTGGGTTTGTGGGACGATGGTTTCACCGGCGCCACCGTCCAGGAGCCAGTGTCCTATGTTCTTCTGGAACCAGACGGGAAGTTTGTACCAAACCTTTCCCACGCCGAGTCCCCTGTCATAGCTACCGGTCGGAATTTCAAACATCGTAAAAGTGCCGATCTGGGGAATGTACTTTGACTCTTTGATGTAGGCGATCTTTGCGCCCAGTTCCATATCAGTGAGACCAAAGGCGCTGGGGCCGGTGCCACCGGGCAGATAGACAGGATTGTTCGACGGGTTGATGGAACCCCAGGGCAGAATGGCGTGAAGCTGCACCCTGGGAATGGCACCCCAGTTGAACTCGAAAGCCGGACCCGTTGAATCAGTTTCCACCGGAGTTCCGTCTGTACTGCCGAAAATGTAGAACTCGTAATGGTGCAGATCTACCGGAACCGGATCGTCGGTTTGGTACGGTGGCCCCTGCGCCCATAGGCGTGAAGCGGAAAGCGTAAAAAGCAGCAATACCGCTAATTTTGAACAAAGTCTGGGACCCCTCATCGGCACTTCTGCCTTCTTATCAAGATCGCGATGTGTAGCTCCTACACGTGCTCAAATCAAAATGCTGTATCGAAATCCGATAATACACTATCGAACTTCGAGTATGGTTGCGGAGAGGTATATTTGATTTGTGTCCAATCGTCAGCGAGAACTCTTTCGAAGGCTGGCGGCCGGAAATATTCGGGTCCGCACAGGAATTTCTCAGCCGCCCACGAGTCCTTGTTCCGAGCTGCCTCATACTTGACGTTTCCCTTCCAGGTCTCAATGGTCTCGATCTGCAGAAACGCATCGCCAGCGATCGGATCGACATGCCGATCATCTTCATTACGGGTCACGGTGACATACCAATGTCCGTCCAAGCCATGAAGGTGGGCGCTGTCGAGTTCCTGACGAAGCCATTCGGCGACGATGTGTGTTGAGTACCATCCGAAACGCCATCGAGCGCAGCCACGCCGCACTTGGTCGCGAGACGGAGATGCGGGCGCTCCGGGACTGTTACGCGTCGCTCTCCTCGCGAACGGCAAGTCATGGCGAGCTCAATATCAGCGAGATCACGGTAAAGGCGCACTGAGGTCAGGTGATGCGCAAGATGAAGGCCGACTCTCTCGCCGATCTGGTGACAATGGCCGCGAGACTACGCCTCGCACGTTCGCGAAAACCTGACACTCAATCGCAGGGGATACAGAAGCGCTTGACTTATGCCATTCCACATTCCTCGCCGGCAGTCCCTTTTTCTTCCGAGATGTGCGAACGTGACGATAGAAGGCCGCTGCCCTTGCTAATTGGGTATGTGATGCGACTGCGTCGCACACGTGCAAAAGAAGTCAGCGAGTGCAAAACACCTTCGTATTGAGCACATATGTACGACCGGCCAACGTTTCTTAGGTCAGGCAGTCAGTCCCGAAACTTTCTAGGACCGTCATAGCGGAGACGAAAGAAAGCGTGGTAAGGCCGGGCGTAATGGAGGCTTATCAATCTGAACCAGGGTGCAGATTCAGGTGTATAGCTCAGATCACCGTACGTCGTCGGCCGGTCGAGCCCCGGCTTGGTAGATTTGCCCAAGACTTGGAGCGAAATCGTCCGAAAGTCCTCATCAATTAGGTGTTTCTTGAGGAGTTCGCCATATAGCGCTGGGCCGCCTTCACAAAGCAGCGTCCGGACGCCATGCTCTTGCCATAGAACTTGCGCTGCGGCCGCAAGATCAACCCGCTTGCCAGCACCTACTGAGACGATCTTAATGGGCCCCTTCCGTCCTGATACCTTGAGCTGCGATCGAAGGTTGCTTTCTCCCGCTGTAGACGTAACTATCCAAGGTTCAACCCGCGGAGAATCAAAAACGCGAAGAGTGGCATCGATATTTCCAGAACCTGTGAGAACGATGATCTTCTGCTTGTCGAGGCCTAAAGTCTGCTCTCGGTACTCCCGCAGTTGCTCGTCATCGATGCCGTAGTCCGCGCCACGCGCGTCAGTGCCTGGCTCTTCGCGGAGCGTGTTCGCACCGATCAACTGGCCATCGTGATGCGCTCGCAGGAAATCCATCAGCCAACGATCTTCTTTGCTCCTTGAAACTTCTTTGCCGCCAGCGCGGCCTTTCAACTCCATGAACGAAGCCCTACCGTCGAGTCCCATCACAAAATTGGAGCTTATGTACGGACGATGGGTGTCGCAACGCGTCGGAAATCCAAACGGGCCATAGAGCTGTTTGATGTGTAACGGCAAGGGAAACGTATCTTCGCTAGCGTTGTAACAAAGCTGCAGATCCATTGGCGTCTCCTGAGCAAAAAGGGCGCGACATTCAACCTTTCCTGGTAAGTCCGTTTTGCTTCCGAGATGTGCGAACGCGTGACGATAGAAGCCGGCTGCCCTTGCTCCTGGGGTATGTGATGCGACCGTGTCGCACGCGCCCAAAAGAAGTCAGACTGTGCAACGTAGAGCGGTTCTTGCTCATGATGTCCTCAACGCGGATCCCGAGCACAGTCAGCGCATCCGCGATGAGGGAACGGTGGCAACGCCAAGGCACCGCTTCCGCGCACATCAATGCACTCCGTTTTTGCCGAGCCAACTTGATCAGCCTCTGTAACCCGATGTCGAATTCCGAGGTTTGCATGTAGTCAGCAAATCCACGAAACGAGCTATTACGCCACCCCATATTCGAAGAATCGCGTCGCGCGTGGCGCAAGCCTCCGAGCTTTCGCAAGTGCACGTAGCCGATCCTCGCGGACCGCAGCTTTGTGCGAAGGGTCTTCTGGTTGAACTGCGGATTGTGTCGTGAACGCGGGATACTGCGTACATCGATGACTCGCTCCACTCGGTGTGCTCGCAGAAGGTCGAGAAAGACTTTCCACGTGCGCGTCGAATGCCCAATCGTCAAGACAGTGGACGGACCAACGTTTTGCATCAGATCCCCGCCTCCCGGCTAAAATACTGATGATCCTCTCTCTAGCCGCCTTGGCCCTGGGCAATGGTTGTCTCCTCGACAAACTCGATCGCGCGGATGTACTTCACCATGGTGAATCCAAGCTGTGTTTCGACTCGAAGTCGGAGCGGTGCTCCGTGCAAAAACGGCTGCGGCTGGCCGTTCATTTCGTAGGCAAGAATCGTTTGCGGATCTTCCGCCAACTCCAAGCAAATCGTTCCGTAGAATCCCCGGTCCTTGGGCGTGTGGCTCCGACGTGGATTTGTTGTCGAACGTATAGAAAACGACGTAGCGGGCGGCGGGAACCGGATGGCAAAGTCCGATGATGTGAAGCAGAGATACGCCGCCCCACTCGCAATGCCTGACCAGCCCTGGATGCAGCAATGCTTGGTAATTTGAACCTGTTTCGGCATTGCGCGGAGGGCAGCCAGCGTCAGGCTCAGGGGCCTATCAATCAATCCGCTGACTTTCAGGTTGTAGTTCGCGAGTTGGTCCCGTGCCATTGCTAAATAGCTTCCCTCTGTTGGCGGCCGGCCATTCACCCAGAAGTAAGGGGAGATGCCCGCAGGTGAGTATTGCTGCGCGGAGATTTCATGGCCGAAAAGCAGCCTGCGCAACGGATCGGTGATCGACTGGGTAGCTTTCTGGACGAAGCGCCGGCGGCGACGCGAGCACACGGTGGTCGCGACGTGGATCGCGGCGATGCCCGTCAACCCGGCTAGCCACAACACGAGAGCCAGCGTCAGGTGTTGATTGTGCGTCTGGCCCAGAACAATCTGCGCCAACTCTCTCCGAAAACCGTGCAGAGCCACGATCGTGACGTGTCCGATGAAGAATACGATGAACGCACAAAGAGCCAGGAAATGTAGGCTTCGGGCGCCCTGCCGTCCATGAAAGATCATGATATACCACGGGAAACGAGCGGCAACCGCCGGGGACATCGCTACTCACGTCGCTATGCTGAACGGAGCGAGCAAATATATGACTGCCGCGTAGCTCAATCGCTGTAATGCGTCATATGCTCCCGGTGTTTCCTTGTGCCTCAATTCCGCTAATTCCCTAAATTGCAAGAGCTGCGGCGGTTACTTTAATCCGCCCAGGGTGTGAACATGGCGTTGCCGGATGTGGCCCGCCGTAATCTCGCTCCCGCCCTAGGCACACGCTAGGATCCCACTGTAACTTCCATCCCCTAGTCTTCAAATCCTGAGAAAAGAACCAAGGAGGCAGTCTTAATGCGTCGGAAAGTGACTTTTCTGCTAGGCAC
This sequence comes from uncultured Acidobacteriaceae bacterium, assembly GCA_963770245.1. Classification (GTDB taxonomy): domain Bacteria; phylum Acidobacteriota; class Terriglobia; order Terriglobales; family Acidobacteriaceae; genus PALSA-270. Next base: position 127,755 of record CAVYOX010000009.1, read on the forward strand.
TATCTTATTGCTCGCGGCCGTGACGCCATCATTCGCGCAAAGCCACAGCATGGTCGTCAACGTTCCGTTCGGCTTCACCGTAGGACAAAAGGCATATCCCGCAGGCAAGTATGTGATAACTGCTGGCGACCTCAGCACGTCCTCGACCATGTACCGCCTGTCTACCCTCAACGGTAACAACACCATCGAGATCAGCACGGGAACCGTGCAGTCCCCAAACAGAATTCACCCACCCAGCCTGCTGTTCGCCAGTCTCGGGGGCGAATATGCCCTCATGCAAATATGGACCGGCGGCCAGTGGGGATCCGAGCTATCCACTTCCACCTTCAAAAATAGGGTAATCGCTAACGGTGAGAAGATCCAAGTAGTCGCACAGCGCTAGTCGAAAATCTGTCAGCTAGCATCCTTAGCGAGGGTGTTGGAATGCCTTCCGGAAGAGTTTGCGCCGGAGGTCGTCCAATACCCCGCCCAGGCAGTACTCCGAGAAACCGCGACTGCGGCCCCTTGCGGTGCAAGCAATCTTCCCGCCCCGCCGGGCTGCCAATCATCAAGCCGAAACCTGCGCCGGATATTCCCGATTCGAAAAGCGAGTCTTTCAGCCTTCCGTCTGTATGCATTCCCGGCCGGCACTCATCTTGCGTATTTGGGCGCCCTGCAACCTCGGGCGGGTTTCCCCCGAGAAATGTCTAGGGTTACTGCAAAGATTTTCGGGGTTGATCTCATAGTAAGAGCAGCTATCATGGAATCGAATGATTGCCATGCGCCCCGCCAAAGAGGAAGAGCTTTCAGATGTTGCTCGACTGCGCGACTGCGGTGGCGACTTCGTCGGTTGTGAGCGACATCGTTTTGAAAAAACAGAGTTTTGGTTTCCCGCCAAAGTCTTAGGTGCAGCTCAATGATCATCAAACCTGCATCTTTGGCTGACTTGCCTCGCCTCACAGAAATTCATAACTACTACGTTCAAAACACTCACATCACATTCGATGTCCGAACGTTTGCGCCGGAGGAGCGCCTGCCATGGTTTCACGATCATTCGGATGGGCGTCGTCATCGCATGCTGGTAGCCGAACAAGCCGAGATTGGGATCCTCGGGTACGCTGCAACCGGCCCCTTCCGGACCAAAGAGGCATATGAGACCACCGTTGAAGTCAGCGTGGCTTGCAGTCCCGACGCGATCGGAAAAGGGATCGGCACTCAGTTGTACCAGGCATTGTTCTCTGTGCTTGGCGAGGAAGACGTTCACCGAATCGTGGCCGGTATTGCACAGCCGAATGCAGCGTCGATTGCCCTTCACGAAAGGTTCGGATTCAAGCAGATCGGCACCTTCACGGAGGTTGGTCGGAAATTCGGCAAGTACTGGGATGTGATGTGGATGGAAAAGCCGATGATTCGATAGCTGCAAGGGTATCCCATGCGCAAGACTCGTAAGCTCGCGTACCGCGGAAGGCGACGCGCAAGTGCACTGAAATCAAAGTCCGACGCACGGGTGGACAGGGTAAACGTCTTGGGGAACCCGAGAGAAAAACCTGGTCTGGGTATCCTTTAAGCGGGCCATGCAGTCGGGAGGCCACTGCCAATGCCGAGAGTCTCTCCGGGTTCGGAGCTTTGGGATCACACCAATACGGCAAAATGATTTTCCGCGATTTAAGTGCGACGGTGGGCGGCACGCCGATGGTTGAACTGGCGCGCGTGGCGAAGGGTCTGGCCGGTCGGGTGATTGGCAAGCTAGAAATGCGAAACCCCTGCGGAAGCGTGAAAGACCGAGTTGGCATTGCGCTTATCGAAGATGCTGAGCAAAAAGGTATTCTGCGCGCAGGAACGACCCTGGTGGAAGCGACTGGCGGCAATACCGGGATTGCTCTGGCGTGCGTCGCGGCGATTCGAGGTTACCGGCTGATCCTGACGATGCCGCAAACGATGTCGAGAGAAAGGGTCGCCCTGCTGCGCCACCTGGGTGCGGAAGTCGTGCTTACCCCGGGCATACTCATGACCGATGCCGTCGCGCGAGCCGACCAGATCGTTAAGGAAATTCCGGGTGCGATCATGCTCGACCAGTTCAGGAACCGCGCGAATCCGGAGATACATCGGCGAACAACGGCTGTAGAGATTTGGGAGGATACCGCCGGTGTCGTTGACGTGTTCGTCTGCGCCGTGGGTACCGGCGGCACAATTACGGGCGTCGGCGAAGTGCTGAAGGAGCGAAAGCCAAACGTCCGCGTCGTAGCTGTGGAGCCCGCGAACGCGGCAATGCTCTCCGGCGGCCCTGCGCGGAATCACCAAATTCCGGGGATCGGCGTTGGGTTTATTCCGGAGGTCTTGAATCGTTCAATCTTAGATGAGGTGATTGCCGTAACCGACGAAGATGCATTCGCAGGTGCGCGTCGGCTGGCTCGCGAGGAAGGCATTCTGGCGGGGGCATCGGCGGGCGCCGCTGTGCACGCGGCGCTGGCGGTGGCCTCGCGCAAGGAAGAAGCTGGGAAAACGATCGTCGTGATTCTTCCCGACACGGGCGAGCGCTATATTACGACGGCGCTTTTCGATTAACAGGCAATTCAAGCTGGAATGGATTGAGGCAGTCAAGCCTGAGGTCCTCATCATGACGCAGCACAGGTTCAAAGTTCAGCTTCTCGGTCGGGCTGGTTCGAACGTCGCGGCATTGAAGCCTCCCTTTGACGTGGTCGCGGTTTTCCACCGCAGGGGCCGAGTACCGGTCAAGGGCACAATCAACGGCTTTCCCTTCCGCAGTTCACTGATGAATATGGGCGATGGCCACATGATGGTGGTCAACACCCAACTGCGTACCGGCGCTCAATGCAAGGCTGGTGATACCGTCAGCGTGCTCATGGCACTCGATGAAGACGAGCGTACGGTCGACGTACCCGGATACCTCAAGAAGATCATTGCCGGCGACCCCAAGGCTAAGAAGTTCTGGTCCAAGCTCTCTTTCACCCACCAGAAGGAATATGTGAGGGAGATCGGGGACGCGAAAAGGCCGGAGACACGAGAAAAGCGCATCGCCGCCATGATGGATGCGCTCCGCAAGAACCAGCGCAAGAAGTAATCGCATATTGTCAGCGAGCGCATTCTTTATCGTCGTAAACTGCGGAAGGCAGGCGCGATCGGAGTATGCTCAAACGTTACTGCCGTTGCGCTCCATGTGAACACACAAACGATCTGCCATGATCTCAACATGCCGTAGAGCTGGAGGTACACATGTCGATTCGCCCTGTCAAACGCCTTGTCAAATCTAAACCGACTCTCGAAGGTGCAGGTGTTCATCTGCGCCGCGCATTCGGCTTCGAAAACACCAAGGACGTTGACCCGTTCCTCTTGCTCGATGACTTCCGCAATGACGTTCCGGAGGACTATCTCGCTGGTTTTCCCTGGCATCCTCACCGCGGGATTGAAACCATCACCTACGTTCTTGCCGGAACCGTGGAGCATGGCGACAGTATGGGGAACAGCGGCTCCATTGCCTCCGGGGATGTGCAGTGGATGACTGCGGGGAGCGGCATTATTCACCAAGAGATGCCGAAGGGCGACCAGGCTGGGCGGATGCACGGGTTCCAGCTATGGGCCAATCTCCCAGCCGCGCTCAAGATGACGGCGCCGCGCTACCAGGAGGTGAAGGCGCTCGATATCCCCGAGATCACCGACGATGACGGCACTCATGTGCGGGTGGTGTGTGGAAAGTTTTGGGGAAAGACCGGTCCGGTGGATGGGATCGCTGCCGAACCGATTTACATCGACGTCTCGGTGTCTCCCGGCAAGAGAAAAACGCTTCCTGTGGAAACCACCCGCCACGCCTTTGCCTACGTTTTCGCCGGATCCGGGAAGTTCTGCAATGCGTCGGGCCCTCTCGCAGTGCCGACCGAAGCTGTGAAATGGTTGGATACGTCGCCTCCCGTCGAAGCCGACAACCGCTCGCTCATCATCTTTGATCGCGGCGATGAGGTCACTGTGCAAGCAGGGGAGGACGGGATTCGGTTCCTTCTGGTCTCGGGAAAACCGCTGGGGGAGCCTGTGGCGTGGTATGGCCCGATCGTCATGAACACACAGGAACAGCTCCGACAGGCATTCTCGGAACTCCAGGAAGGAACGTTCCTGAAGCAGCCCTGATGCTCCCCGCGCTCGGATCGGATTGCCTCGTTGACGGGCACTGTTTCCTGACCTTGATATCCTCGAGAACGCCCGCGACTTTTTGCCGCCGAAGGCAGCAAGCCTCCCTTGCTTTCCGCCAGAAGAAGGGCCCGGTGATCGATAGCGATGGTTAAACAATTGAAGGCGCTGGCCTCATCGAGTTTGTGGCGTCCGCTGCAGCTGCCAATCTTCCGCGATCTGCTCGTTGCGGATGTTGTTTCAGACATCGGCACTTTCATGCAGAGCGTTGGCGCGGCGTGGCTGATGGTGTCGCTCGGCGCGGGGCCGATGTATGTCGCTCTCACCCAAACAGCTTCGTCGCTTCCGTTCTTTCTCTTGGCCCTTCCCGCCGGGTCGGCCGGCGACATCGTCGACCGCCGCAAACTGATTTTGTTCACCGAGGGGTGGATGGTCTGCGTCGCGCTTGCGCTCGCCGTGCTTACCATCGGAGGTCTTATCACCCCTTGGCTATTGCTGGCGCTGACGTTCGCTCTCTCGGCCGGAGATGCCTTTGAGACACCGACGTGGCGTGCGGTCCTTCCCGAGCTGGTACCAAAAGAGGATCTTGCGACGGCCTCGGCGCTCAACGGAATCGAGTTCAACCTGGCTCGAGCGGTAGGACCTGCGCTCGCTGGGTTGCTGATCTCGGCCGCCGGCATTGCCGCGGCATTTGTGGCGAACGTGGTGTCTTTCCTAGGAGTTATCCTGGTCATTGCACGTTGGAAAAGGCCGATTCGAAAGCGAACCGCGCCGCCTGAAACCCTGACCGGGGCGACGGTAGCGGCGGTGCGATACATCCGCAACTCACCCCCGATCCGCGCCCTCTTGGTGCGGACGGGCACAGGCATGTTTTTCGCCAGTTCGCTTTTTGCATTGTTGCCCACGGTTGCTCGCGGCGTTAGCAGTAGTGCGACCGGATACGGACTGCTGCTGGGGTGTTTCGGAACCGGTGCGGTTCTCGGCGCTCTCACCATGCAGCCGCTCCGCGCCCGGTGGTCGACCGAGGTTGTTGTTTCGTCCGGAGTCGCCATCCTGGGGGTCGCGATTCTGACGACCGGCGCTTTGCACAGCCTGAGCACACTCGGTCCCGTGATCCTGCTCGGAGGTGGAGCCTGGATCCTCTTCATTTCGCTGGTCAGCGCCTTGATCCAAAATCTAGCGCCCGACTGGGCTCGGGCCCGTGTGCTCGCAGTCTTCCTACTGGTTTCGCAGGGCAGCACGGCGTTCGGGAGTGCAGTGTGGGGTGTTGTTGCCCAAAAAGCAGGCATTCGGGCCGCCCTCCTGTGGGCCGGTCTTGGGACCATCGGGACCACGGTGCTTGCGCTTTTCGCGAAGCTTCCTGACGCGACCTCAGATCTGAGCCCGTGGAACCACTGGCGTATGCCCGTTGTAATCAGCGACCTTGGACCAGAGCTGGAGCGTGGTCCCGTGCTCGTGACCATCGAATATTCGGTGCTAGAGGAGAAGAAAGCGGAGTTTGTCGACGCCATACATGAATATGAACGCATCCGACGGCGCGATGGCGCCTCGCGGTGGGGAATCTTTCACGACGTGGAGGCCGGGGAGCGTTTTCTGGAGATATTCCTGGTGAACTCGTGGGCAGAACATCAGCGTCAGCACGAGCGCCAGACACGAGCGGATCATGAGCTCGAGCAACGTTTGCGCAGCCATGTTATCCGCGACCCAGAGGTGCATCACTTGATCTTCGTGCGGTCTAGGAAATGAAACGGTTCAGGTTTACCTCGCGAGCCAGACGCCCCCTCGTTTCACGCAGAGCCCCGGATGCCAGCTCGGGCCATAGGATGGAGCGAACCTCAGACATCTCCCGCCTCACGTGGTGGTCCCGCCAGGGGCAGACCCGAGTCGCACTCACGCTGAGGAAATGAACCTCTTGCGCAGCGTTCGTTGCTTCCTATCCTCAGATTGGACCCGGAAGGACAGTCCCTCGAGATCGGACTCCCCAAACAGGTCGCGGAATTGCGCCGGATCTTGCTGAACACTGTTAGCTCCCGCCGACACCGGAACTTTTCGGACCAGAGCAAGACTGAAGACGCCTTGAATGTGACGCATCGAACCCAGGTGCAATTTCCAAGCCAGGGGCGTACTATGCCTCTCTGCTTCTGAAGGCGGACACGATGATTCTCGGCATGTCGACCTCGACCTATACCTTGGTGCACGTCGCTATCAGCTTGCTGGGAATCTGCTCGGGCTTCGTCGTCTTGTTTGGCTTGCTTAGGGCAAAGCGGCTCGATTCCTGGAGTGCGCTCTTTCTAGTAGCGACCGTGCTGACCAGCGTGACCGGCTTCGGCTTTCCGTTTGATCACCTCTTGCCTTCTCACAAGGTCGCCATCATATCGCTCGTGGTGCTGGCGGTTGCGATCCTAGCCCGCTACGTCTTGCACTTCGTTGGCGCTTGGCGTTGGATCTACGTGGTCGGGGCCGTGATGGCGCTCTATCTCAATGTTTTCGTCTTGATCTTTCAGCTCTTCGAGAAGGCGCCAGCCCTGAAAGCACTAGCTCCAACCCAGTCCGAGCCCCCATTCTTGGTCGTGCAGCTTGTCGTCCTGGCGGTTTTCGTCCTGTTTGCGATTTTTGCTGTGAAACGGTTCCACCCCGAGCTGCTGCAGGGTGCTTGAGACGGTCGCACGGGTGCTGCGTGGTAAAATCGCCCTTCGCTGTTGACGCCAAAACCCCAATAGAAAACGTTTTCTTTCGGAGGTGTGTCCGATGGGTGCTTCGGTTTTTGAATCCACACCGCTAGCCTGGGGTTGTTGTGAGTCCTCCCGACATCCGACCGATGACAAGGGATGCGCTCGCTTGCCTACTGAGGGTAGCCTAGTGGCCGATATTGCTGCCGAAAACGTCAGGAACGAGAATGGTTAGCGGCGGACGCCTGCGGCGAGGAAGGGCCCAGATGAGCTGATAAATACAGGCGACCAAGTTGGGTTCGACGGCCTTCCGGAACGGTGTTTGGCTGCCTTGTTCGAAGGATTGCCCTCTGTTTGACAAGAGTGTCCTGATTGCTCTACTTTTCTTGAGATCGGAAAACGATTACGCGATCCCTCAAACGTCTTCATAACAGGCAAGATTCCACGCTATGCTTCTCGAAAGATTGCGGCAGGAAGTACTCGAGGCGAACCTAGAACTGGTGCGGCGAAGGCTGGTACTTTATACCTTCGGCAACGCCAGCGGCATTTCCCGGGAAGAAGGGCGAATCGTTATAAAACCGAGCGGGGTGCCCTACGACGAGATGCAACCCGAGCATCTGGTGGTGACCGACCTTGACGGCAACGTGGTGGAAGGCAAGCTGAGACCCTCTTCCGATCTGCCCACGCACGTGGTTTTGTACAAGGCATTTCCCAAAATCGGCGGCGTGACTCACACGCACTCGGAATACGCGACCTCGTGGGCACAGGCGAGAAAGCCCATTCCGTGCTTCGGTACGACGCACGCCGATTACTTCTACGGGTCGGTCCCCGTCACCGCGGTACTGACCAACGAGGAAGTCGCCTTGGAGTACGAAAAAAACACAGGAACCGCCATCGTTCGGACTTTTGAAGGCCTTGATTACACGGCGATTCCGGGAGTGCTGGTTGCGAACCATGGTCCGTTCAATTGGGGGCCCAATCCCGGGGAGGCTGCGCATAATGCGGTGATTCTCGAGGCTGTCGCACGCATGGCTTATTTCACGATTACCATCAACCCGCAAGCTCCCCCAATCGGTCGTGGATTGCATGACAAGCACCACTTGCGCAAGCACGGAAAAGACGCATACTACGGACAGAAATGACGATGTGTAACTGCGCTTCACGGAGAGTCAGTCCGCGGGCGTATTCGGTGTCAAGAAGGGAAGGAGCATGGTTTCGCAGAAAAAAATGACCATGGGACTGATTGTCGGGAACCGTGGTTTCTTCCCGGATCATTTAGCCAAGAGCGGGCGGGAAGAGATGCTGCGCGTGCTAAGCGCGGCGGGCATCGACGTGGTGGCGTTGACGCCGGAGGAGAGCAAGTACGGAGCCGTCGAAACCCGCGAGGAATCGCGGCGCTGCTCCGACTTATTCAAACGCAACCGGGAGCGCATTGACGGGATTATCGTGACCCTGCCTAACTTCGGCGAGGAACGGGCGATCGCGGATACTTTACGGCTGGCGGACTTGCGGGTACCGGTTCTGATCCAGGCGACGCCGGATGATCCGAAGAAGATGACCATCGCGTTTCGCCGGGACAGTTTCTGCGGGAAGATGTCGGCCTGTAACAATCTGAAGCAGTACGGAATCCCCTACTCGGTCACCACGCTGCACACCGAGGCTCCTGATTCGCCGGAGTTTGCGAAAGATCTACAGTGGTTCGCCTCGGTGTGTCGGGTGGTCAATGGCTTCCGCAACTTGCGGGTGGGGGCGATTGGGGCCCGGCCCACAGCGTTCAACACGGTGCGCTTCAGCGAGAAGATTCTGGAGTCAGAGGGCATTTCGATCGAGACGCTGGATTTATCTGAGGTACTGGGCCGCATCGAGCGGATGAAGGACAACGACGATCGGGCGCAAGCAAAGCTGGCTTCGATCGAGAAATATGTGGATTCGAGCAGCGTGCCGGCGGCGGCGCTGATGAAGATGGCGAAGCTGGGCGCGGTGGTTGATGAATGGATGGCGGCGACAGAAGTGGCAATCAGCGCGGTGCAGTGCTGGACCTCGATCGAAGAGAACTTGGGCGTGGTGCCATGCACAATCATGAGCATGATGAGCGACAGCTTGCTGTCGAGCGCCTGTGAGGTGGATATCTGCGGTGTGTTAGGGATGCACGCGCTGCGGCTAGCGTCTCAGACACCGTCAGCGTTGCTCGACTGGAATAATAACTATGGGTCGGACCCGAATAAGGCCGTCTGTTTCCACTGCTCGAACCTCCCCAAGCACTTTTTCCGCTCGGTCAAGATGGACTTCCAGGAAATCATTGCGGGGACGGTAGGAAAGGAGAACACGTTCGGGACCTGCGTAGGACTGATCAAGCCGGAGAAGATGAGCTTTGCGCGCTTCTCGACCGACGATACGGCGGGCGAAATGCGGGGCTACGTAGGGGAAGGCAGATTCACGGATGATCCGCTGAACACTTTTGGCGGCGCAGGTGTTGTGGAAATCCCCAACCTGCAGCAGTTGCTGCACTTCATTTGCGAGGAAGGCTTCGAGCACCACGTGGCAGCGAACCTGTCTACCGTGGCAGATGCGGTGTATGAGGCGGCCACCCGCTATCTGGGCTGGAATATGTATTGGCACGAAAGACCATAGCGAGGGCTGGACATGGCCATTGTGGCGGGTGTCGATTTCGGAACCCTAAGCGTGCGGGTGTCCATCGTGGACAGCGCGCGTGGACTGCTTGGGTCAGCGGTCGCCGAGTATCCGCTGCACCGCAAACGGGAAGATCCGGAGTACGCTACCCAATCGCATGACGATCACATGCGCGCGCTGGCCGACGCGACCCGCGAAGCGGTGAGCAAGGCGGGGATCTCTGGCGAGCTGGTGGAAGCCATTGCTCTCGACACGACGGGTTCGTCGGTAATTCCGGTCGGCAAAGATCTCAAGCCATTGGGCGAATACTATTTGTGGTGCGATCACCGCGCCAAGGGCGAGGCGGCGGAGATCACCGCGGCGGCACACCGGGAAAATCTGAAAGCGATTGACTGGTGTGGCGGCGTGTATTCCTCCGAGTGGGGTTTTTCCAAGCTGTTGCACTGGCTTCGGCACAATCCTGCGCTGCGTTCCGAGTTTGTCTCTGCTTTCGAACACTGCGATATGGTGGCGGCCACCTTATGTGGCATCAACGATTCCCGAAAAGTAAAGCGCAGTGTTTGCGCCATGGGCCATAAATGGCTCTGGAACGCTGCCCAGGGAGGCCTGCCGTCGGAGGAATTTCTGGTCAAAGTTGACCCCTTGCTGGCGGGAATTCGCGAGAAGTTGGACGGGGAGTTTGCAACGTCCGATCAGATCGCAGGCCAGCTCTCGCCGGCTTGGGCGGGAAAACTTGGCCTGAAGGCGGGCATCCCAATTCCCGTCGGGGCTTTTGACGCCCATTGGGACGCGATCGGCGCGGGCTGCCGCACCGACGACATGGTCAACGTGGTTGGCACATCGACCTGCATCATCGGAATCACGCCCTCGGTCAATCTAGTTCCAGGAGTATGCGGCGTGGTGCAGGGAAGCGTGCATCCCCAGCGCACGGGGATCGAAGCGGGGCTTTCGGCCGTGGGAGATATCTTCAATGCGATTGCAACTCGCGCTGGGACCGACGTGCAGAAGTTGAGTCAAGGACTGGAGAAATACCGCGGCGGTCAGACCGGTCTACTGCGAATGACCTGGGACAACGGGGACCGCACCGTGTTGGTCAACCCGAACCTACGGGGCATCACGCTGGGATGGAACTTGCAGAGCACTGCCCAGGATGAATTGTTCGCGGCGATTGAAGGTACTGCACTCCACACACGCGTGATTCTCGACCGCATGGCCGAGCACGGAGTGCATATCAAACGTGTGATCAACGCCGGCGGAATCCCTCAGAAAAACCCGGTGCTCAATCAGATTTACGCCAACGTGCTGGGGCGGCCGGTGCTTGTACCCAGCAAGAGTGTCCTGAGCCTGGGGTCAGCGATTTTTGCGTTTCTGGCCGCCGGCACATTCAAGAGTATTGAGGAAGCCCAGGACAAGATCTGCCCGCCGCACACGTTCTTCCAGCCCGAGGTCTCCGAGCAGGGAGTCTACGAGGAGCTGCATCGACTGTTTAAGAAACTATACTTCGCCTTTGGCGACTCACGGGCGGGTGCGCTGGCCGACGTAATGCCGGCATTGATTCGCTCCGCCGAGACCGCGAACAAGCCGCATTAAACTCAAGACCGAACTTGGAGCGATGAGGGAAATCCATGATGAGACGCCGGGAATTCATCCGCCATTCGATCGTGGGGGGCGGAGCGCTATGGTTTGCCAGATATTCGCCATTCGCCAGCGCCAGCAGCACTAGCGGGAGTGAATCTCGGATCGAAGTCCTGCTGGGCGAGACGCTGGGAACAATTTCTCCCAATATCTACGGGCACTTTGCCGAAAATCTGAGCGGCGTAGTCTATGACGGCATCTGGGTGGGCGAGAAGTCGACAGTGCCCAATGTGCACGGAATTCGCAAAGAACTAATTGACGAGATGCGAAAAATCAAGGCGCCGGTGGTGCGCTTCCCTGGCGGATGTTTTGCCGATAGCTACGACTGGCGCGACGGCATAGGGCCCCGCGACCATCGCCCGCGGCGGACAAACTTCTGGTCCGGAGGTGAAAATGCGGCCGGCCCGGCCAGTCGCAAGTACGACCCCAACGAGTTTGGCACAAATGAGTTCGTCAACTTCTGCAGGTTGACTGGAGCAGAGCCATATCTCGCCGCAAATGTGCGCAGCCTGCCCGCCGAAGAGTTTGACCGCTGGGTGGAATACTGTAACTCTCCCGCGGGCAGCACCACCTTGGCAGACATGCGGGCGGCGGGGGGAAGTGCGGAACCCTTCAACGTGCACTATTGGGGCGTCGGAAATGAATCCTGGGGTTGCGGAGGGAATTTCACCCCGCAAGAGTACGCCGTGGAATTTCGCCGCTACACAACCTGGGTGCCGGGCTACGGACAGACTTTGTCATTTATTGCGTCAGGCCCCAGTGACGATGGTTGGGATTGGACCAGGGGGTTTCTCGAAGAAATCACCCGCAAAGGCCCAGAGCTGCTCCGTGCCATCTACGGTCTGGCGCTTCACTACTACACTTGGAACCTGAGCCGCGGACGCACTACAGACTGGAACCAAGGCAAGGGCGATGCACTCAACTTCGATGCGGTGGATTGGTATGAGCTCCTGCGGCAGGGCAATCAACTGGAGTCCCTCGTCGACGGCCACTGGCAGGTCATGGGAGAGTTCGACCGGCAGCGTACCATCAAGCTGGTGGTGGATGAATGGGGGCCCTGGTATCGCCCGGGCAGCGAGATGACGCCGATGGACCAATTGGAGCAGACCCCCACGCTTCGCGATGCCGTGTTCAGCGGGATGACCCTAGATATCTTTAACCGGAATCCGGAAAAAGTCGCCATGGCCAATTGTGCCCAGTTGATCAATTGCTTGAACAGTCTGTACTTGGCTCATGAGGATAAGTTTTGCGTAACTCCGGTCGGGCATGTGTTCTCGATGTATGCCGCTCACCAGGGCGGTCAAGCGGTGCGAACGGTCTTCCTGGTGCCCGAAATCAGTTACGACCGCGATGGGAAGCCGGCGACTCTTTGGGGATTGAAGGGATCGGCCTCTCTGCACGACAAACAGCTGGTACTGACGGTCGTAAATCCACACGTTAGTGAGGCGCGGGAAACTGAAATCGGCTTTCGCGGGGGTGCGGCAAAAACGGCGATGGCGACTACCCTGACCAATTCTGACATCCGCGCCCACAATACTTTCGAGCAGCGCGACCTGGTCACTCCGCAATCGAAGGCGTTAGAACCGACGACGGTCGAAAGCAATGGTCGCCAGTTGACCTACCTGTTTCCGCCTGCGTCGGTGACCAAATTGGTTTTTGCCCTGGCCTAGCCGGGCTGCGCCGTGGACGCGACGGGACCGGGCGGAGATTTGCGGCCCCGCGGGAGCGCGTCTGTCGCCGGAAGCTAGCTGGACGGGGTCTCGCGTCGCTTGCCGGCACTGCGCTTGGCGGCTGACGCGACTAAGCTGGTTGATTCTCGCAGTACGAGATTGGTTTTGAGCGTGTATTCGGAGCCTTCGGGGGCCGGCGTCTCACGCTCGACCTCGGTCAGCAGTGCGTGGAAGGCCAGCCGTGCCAGTTCGCTCTGCGACATTTGGACTGTGGTGAGCGGGGGCAACACGAATTGCGCCAGCCGGATGTCATCGAACCCCACCACAGAAAGGTCCCGCGGAATGGTGATGCCCACCTCATAACTTTTCCGCATGACTCCGATCGCCGTCATGTCGTTCGAGCAGAGCACCGCCGTGGGCCGGTTCGGCTTGGCGAGCAATAGTGCGCACGCTGCCATACCACCCTCCATTGTGTGGTCTCCCTCAACAATCAATGTCGAGTCGGCGGGCAGGCCGATCTCGAGCATCGAGTGCAGGAAGGCATGTTCCCGAGCCCGCGCCGACTTGATGCGTCGCGGGCCGGTGATAAAGGCAATCTTTTCGTGGCGCAAAGCGGCTAGATGCTGCACCGCCTGGCGGATCCCGTGCATGTAGTCGATGCGAATATTGCTGACCCGGGCGCGAAGCGGGCCGACATCCACAAATACCAGCGGCACTTTTCGCAGCTTCAAATCCTCGAGCAGCACTTCTTCCATGCCGAAGGTCATAATCGCAACCCCCTCCACCCGGCGCTCGATCATCCGCCGCACCGAACTCTCCATGCGTTTCGGATCGTTGCCCGTCGAGGTCAGCAAAATCTCATAGTCATGCTGGACGGCAATGCGTTCGAAGACCTGCACAATTTCCGGGAAGAACGGGTTGGTGATTTCCGAAACGATGAGGCCAAAAATACGGCTGCGTCCTGACACCAGAGCCCGGGCCTGAGTATTGGGGTAGTATCCCAGTTCTTCGACTACACTCCAGACGCGTTTAGCCAGCTGCGGATTCACCGTGGGAACCCGATTGATGGCGCGGGATGCGGTGGCGGTGGAAACCTTTGCCCGTTTTGCGATTTCGCGAATGTCCACTGAGGTTTACAAAGTCGTTGCCGATTCTAGCACGGCAAACCTTTGCCTACGGAAAGCGGCTCCCTGCCAGCGGGTTTCTCATGGACGGGGAGAGCAGAAAACCGCAGCGCCTCCCGATATCTCCGAAGAACCATGGCTGGGCGTTTTTTTTTACCCTGGCGCGGGCTGGCACTGCTTTACTGCTGCCCTCCCAAGCTACTGACGGCACGGGTGTTAAACCGTAGTTCGAACGGCAGGCGAGGTGCTATCCTCCAAGAGTGCGTCTTCTCACGGTTCGTCTCATTATCTCGCTGATTTTGGGGATCACCCTGGTATCCCTATTCTCCTCGTATTACGAGGTCCGTTCAGAAAAATCCGGCCTTCGCCGGGACTTGGAGCGGCGGGCTGAAGTGTTAGGAGACAGTCTGGCGGGCTACCTCGAGCCCTACCTGGAGAAAGATTCCCACAAAGACTCTCATAAGGAACTTCAGAAGATCGTGGACCGGTTCGGCAACCGGCAACACCTGGCGGGCGTTGCGATCTATGATCTTCGCGGCCAGCCGATCGCCATTACTCCTGGACTGGCGGACCGGATCGGCGGTCAGCCTGTGGTGGTGGGGGAGGCAGTCGCGAAGAATGAGACCTCGGGCCAGTTCATTCGCGCCCAAGGGGCTGCTCTCTACATTTACGCGGTTCCTCTTCATCAACGCGCAGATGTGGTCGCCGGCCTGGCGATCGTGCACGATGCCGGTTATATCAATGTCCAAAGTGCCCGCATTTGGCGTGAAACATTCGTGCGCGTGCTCGTCCAGGTGCTGCTCATCGCCCTCATCACCCTGCTAATCGTGCGCTGGAGCATCGCGGGTCCGATTGCTCGCGCGGCGCAATGGGTGCGTGCGTTGCGCACGGGAAAGGGTCTGGCAAAAACCTCTGCTCCAGATCTCGACTTATTGCGTCCTTTGGCCCATGAAATGGCAACTTTTGTGGAAAGCCTCTCCGCGGCCCGCTCCGCCGCCGAAAAAGAAGCCCAATTGCGCGAAGCAGCTGAAACCTACTGGACCGCCGACCGGCTTTCCGTGCATGTACGCGGCAAGCTTGGGGACAGCCGGTTATTTGTAGTTTCCAATCGCGAGCCTTATATCCATGTCCGGCAAGGCAAGTCCGTGCAAGCCATCGTCCCGGCGAGTGGTCTGGTAACGGCGCTGGGGCCGGTACTGCGTGCCTGCGATGGAACCTGGGTGGCACACGGCAGCGGCGACGCGGACCGCGAAACTGTCGACGAGCATGACAAGCTTGGTGTCCCGCCCGACGACCCGCGTTACACATTACGCCGAGTGTGGCTGAGCAAGGAAGAAGAGGAAGGATACTACTACGGGTTTGCTAACGAAGGTCTTTGGCCACTTTGCCATATGGCGCACACCCGGCCGGTGTTTCGCGCCTCCGATTGGGAGCACTACCAAAAGGCCAACCGCAAGTTCGCAGACGCCATACTCGAGGAAATGGAGGGAACGGACCGTCCTGTGCTTCTGGCGCAGGACTACCATTTTGCCCTTCTGCCTCGGCTGGTAAAAAAGGCTCGCCCCGATGCGCGCGTAGCGATCTTCTGGCACATTCCGTGGCCCAGTCCCGAGGCATTCGGTATTTGTCCTTGGCAAAAAGAACTGCTGGACGGCCTGCTGGGAGCCGATCTCATTGGTTTTCATATTCAGTCCCACTGCAATAATTTCCTGCAAACGGTGGACCGGGCAGTAGAGTCGCGCATCGATTGGGAACATTTTGCCGTGAACCGGGAAGACCACCGCACCGTGGTCAAACCTTTTCCCATCAGTGTTGAGTTTCCCGACGATCCTCCGCCCCCGGAGGAATCCGCTTATGTGGAGCGAGCTTCTTTATTGCGTGAAATCGGAGTCGAAGCCACTTTTCTCGGTTTGGGAGTGGATCGAGTGGACTACACCAAGGGCATTCTCGAACGCTTTCTTGCCATCGAGAAGATGCTCGAGAAATACCCTGCATACCAGGGCAAATTCACCTTTGTGCAAATCGGTGCGCCCAGCCGTACTCATATCAAGCGGTACCACGACCTATTGGCGGAGGTCGAGGCGGAGTCGGAGCGCATCAATTGGCGGTTTCAGACTGGTAAGTGGAAGCCCATTGTTTTCTTGAAACGCCAACATAACCACGAGGAAATCCAGCGTTTTTACCGGATTGCAGATCTTTGCCTGGTCACCTCCCTGCACGACGGCATGAATCTGGTGGCGAAGGAATTTCTAGCGGCGCGTCATGATGAGCAAGGAGTCCTCATCCTCAGTTGCTTCACGGGCGCGGCCCGCGAATTGCCGGATGCGCTGCTGGTCAATCCCTATGATATCGAGCATACGGCGGAAGCGATTCGGTTCGCGCTAGAGATGGACTCGGGAGACCGGGTGGCCCGCATGAGGCGTATGCGCAAAGTAGTGAGAGAACACAATATCTATCGCTGGGCCGGGAATCTGGTGGCGGAGCTCTGCGACGTGAGGCTGGAAGAGCCCGCGAATCACAGGGCCGGACAAGCGGACGGCGTTTCTGCTCCAGGAGCGTCGGTTGTGTCTTTCTTATCGCACGCGACCTAAGAACCTGTCATTCGGCCTGTCACAGCCGAGACGCAACAAGGCGCTTCAATCCTGATCAAAGAGGAGTATTCTGTGCAGTGCCCGGTGGCGCTGCTGCCGTGGGTTCGGGTCATCCGATCTCTAGCGCCCTAGGCGAAGGAGAGCATTCGATGCCGCATCGAGTTCCGCGGCGCAGGTTTCTTCGAGGAATGGGAGCCTTAGCGGCGGGGACGGTCGCTTCTTCGGTTTCATCCTGGGCGGTTGATGGGGCAGCATCGCCATTCAGAATTGCTGTGATTAACGATGAGATCTCGCAGGACTTTGGTCGCGCATGCGAGGTCGCGTCACGCGAGTTTGGCATGAGCTGGATCGAACTGCGCGGCATGTGGAACAAGAATGTGCTCAATCTTGACTCCAAAGAGATTGCCGAAGCGAAGCACATCCTGGAAAATAACAAGTTGCGCGTCACCGATATCGCCAGCCCCTTGTTCAAAGTGGATTGGCCGGGCGCGCCGCGGTCCAAGTTCAGTCCCCAACGCGATCAGTTCAACGCCGACTTTACCTTTGAGCAACAAGATGAAGTCCTTGAGCGCTGCATCGAGCTGGCAAAGATTTTCCAGACCGATCGCGTGCGCTGTTTCGATTTCTGGCGGCTGGAGAACTCCGCCCCCTACCGGAAAGCCATGAATGAGAAACTGCTGAGCGCGGCCAACAAGCTGGGCCAGAACGACTTGATTCTGATTCTGGAAAATGAAGCGGCGTGCAATACCGCTACTGGAGCGGAAGCAGCGACAGTGCTCGCTGCCGTGAAATCCCCTCATCTGATGCTGAACTGGGATCCTGGAAACGCGGCGAGTCGCGGCGAGACGCCCTATCCCGATGGCTACAGGTTGTTGCCCAAGGAACGTATCGGGCACTGCCATTGTAAGGATGTCGCAAAGAAATCCGGCGGCCAGGGAGACGAATGGGCTGCCATGGGGGACGGCATGATTGATTGGGTTGGCCAGTTCAAGGCCCTCAAGCGCGACGGCTATCGCTACGCGGTGAGCTTGGAGACCCACTGGCGCGGCGCCGGAACTCCGGAGGCGTCGAGCCGTCAAAGTTGGGCCGGCATGAAGGACGATTTGCAGAAGGCTGACGCGCTCTAGGTTTCACGACTTGGGGCTCATTTCATACAAGGAGATCGAAGCGTTGACTAAAGACAGTGAGGAGGGCGGATGAGGATTCAGGACGCCAAAGTCTTCATCTGTTCTCCCGGAAGAAATTTTGTGACCCTCAAGATCTACACCGATGAAGGCCTCTACGGCCTAGGTGATTGCACTCTGAACGGCCGGGAGCTGGCGGTAGCCAGCTACCTCACCGATCACGTCATCCCCTGCCTCCTTGGCCGTGATCCGTTCCAGACGGAAGACGTTTGGCAGTATCTATATCGCGGAGCCTATTGGCGCAAGGGTCCGGTGACCATGAGCGCCATCGCTGCCGTGGACATGGCCCTGTGGGACATCAAAGGGAAAGCGCTGAACACCCCGCTGTACAATTTGCTCGGCGGAAAAAGCCGCACGGGCGTAATGGTGTACGGACATGCAAATGGGCGCGACTTGGAGGAAACGTCAGATCAGGTCGCGAACTACATTGACCAGGGATATTTGGCGGTCCGTGCCCAGTCCGGGGTTCCTGGACTACCCAGCACCTACGGGATTTCCAAAGACAAGACGTTTTACGAACCAGCTGAAAAGGGGTTGCCGCCGGAGAACGCTTGGTCGTCAGAGAAGTACCTCAATCACGTTCCCAAGCTGTTTAAGGCGCTGCGTACGAGGTTCGGAGACGATATCCATCTCCTGCACGATGCCCATCATCGACTTACGCCGATCCAGGCAGCGCGTCTAGGAAATGAGATGGAACCCTACCATCTGTATTGGCTGGAAGATGCAGTAACAGCAGAACTGCAGGAGGGATTTCGCATCGTCCGCCAGCACACCACCACCCCGCTCGCCGTGGGCGAAATCTTCGATAGCGTGTGGGACGCAAGACTCCTCATTTCCGAACAGCTGATTGACTACTTGCGCATGACCGTAGTGCGCGGTGGAGGCATCACACCGCTGAAAAAAATTGCCGCGTTTGCCGATCTGTATCACGTGCAAACCGGGTGCCACGGTGCCACCGATCTTTCTCCGGTAACCATGGGGGCGGCTTTGCACTTTGATATTTCCGTCAGCAATTTCGGAATCCAGGAATACATGCGGCACACCCCGGAGACCGATGAAGTTTTTCCCCACGCGTATTGGTTCAAGGACGGCTATTTGCATCCCGGGGACAAGCCTGGCCTGGGCGTGGACTTTGACGAGAAACTGGCGGCAAAGTTCCCCTATGAACGGGCTTACTTGCCGGTAAACCGCAAGCTCGACGGGACCATGTGGAACTGGTGATGAGGGGCCCCCAGCCGTCGGCAAGGATCCGAAGACGTCGGCCTTCGGGGAATGGGCATCGCCCGCATGGCTCAGAGTTGCCAGGATCGTGACTCGATATGCTCAAGAGCGGGCTTCGAACCAAGCAATCGCCCTGGCGTTCGCGGGTAACATTTCGCAAGCGGAGGTGTGACATGGTCGAGAACACCCGTCGTGGGTTTATGAAACAAGCTGCCATGGGGGCAGCGGCGCTGCTAGCGTACTCTCCGTCGCGAGTGTTGGGAGCCAATGATCGCGTGCGCCTGGGCATGATCGGGGTCGGCGGCCGCGGCCAGGATCTGCTCAAGCAGGTTCTGCAACTTCCCGACGCGCAGCTGGTTGCCATCGCCGATATTTACAGTCGCCGCCGCGACGAGGCGAAACAGATGGTTCCCGGCATTCAGACCCTCGACGATTACCGGCGACTGCTCGCCGTGAAAGATATCGACGGGGTGATCGTGGCAACTCCCGTCTTTCTGCACTGCGAGCATTTCTTGGCCGTACTTGCGGCCGGGAAGGACCTGTATTGCGAAAAGACCATGACCTGGTCCATCCCGGAGGCGGAGCGCTGTTTAGCGGCCGCCAGCCAATCTGACCGGGTGGTACAAATCGGACTGCAGCATGAAAGCTCGGGCGCACTGGCCGATACGCGAAAATGGATCAAGGATGGGCTGGTCGGAAAAGTTACCCAGGTGGAATCGTGGATGAGCCGGAATTCCCCGCATGGCGTGGCCCAGTGGGTGCGTCCCGTTCCCCCTGATTGCACGGCGCAGAATGTCGATTGGAAAGCATTCCTCGACGGCCGCGAGGATCGGCCCTTCGATGCCTACAAATTCATGAACTGGCGCTTGTTCTGGGAGTTTTCCGGAGGCAACATCACGGAAAACATGGTGCACCAGATGGCCTGGATCATGAGCGCTCTCGACCTTCCTGTGCCGGAGGCGGCGACCATGTCGGGGGGAGTATTTTCAGAGAAAGACGGTCGAGAGGTGCCGGACACGATCGCGGTCACTCTCGATTTCCCGAACGATTTGGTCGTTACCTGGCAGTCTACGTTCAGCAACAGCCGTTATGGATTGGGTGAGCATCTGCTCGGAAGCGACGGCACGGTCGAGCATGTGGCCGGAGCAACGGACATGGTGAGCGGCAGGTCGGCGGAAACCATTCGCTACTACCCGGAAAAAGCGAATCGTCCGGATGGTTCACTTCTAACCGGGGACACTCCGGATCAAAATCACATGGCGAACTGGATTGACTGCATGCGCACGCGCAAAACTCCGAATGCGTCGGTCGACATCGGCTACCGCTCGGCCGTCGCGGCGCATATGTCGAACCTCGCGTATCGGCGCAAACAACGCATCACCTTGGAGATGGCAAAATCGATTCAGCCGGTGTTTAAGTGATTTTGGTCTCACGGGATCGTGCCTACGGTGCGCGCCTGGCCGCCGGCCAAAACTCTAGTTCCAGCCCTTGTGTTCCCTCGAAGTGCGTGGCCGGGGCTCGGCGCTGCCCCCGATGATCCAGCCCTCTCGGTGGAGTGTATTTCTCCATTAGAATACCCGGATGGCTCCCGCGCTCGAATTCACCAATCTCACCAAGGAGTACCGCAGCTTTCCAGGCGGACGGCGCGTACGTGCTCTAGAAGACTTCACCTTGCAAGTGGAGGCAGGGGAAATCTTCGGCTTTCTGGGACCGAATGGAGCCGGGAAGAGCACGGCGATTCACCTGGCGATGGGCTTTATGCGTCCCACCCGGGGGAGCGGTCGCATGCTGGGAGCGCCCTTTGGCCACGCCCCTACCCGACGCCGGGTGGGATTCCTGGCGGAAAACGTTGCGCTCTACCATCGCCAGGCGGAATTCCTGGTCCGCTTCTATGGCGGCCTCAAACGGCATGAGTGGCTCCGACCTGGCCAAGCGGGCACGGGACGTCTTGCAGGTGGTCGGTCTGCAGGATCACGCCAATCGCAACGTGGGCAAATTTTCGCGCGGCATGTTGCAGCGCGTGGGTCTGGCGCAAGCCCTGGTGAATGATCCTGAACTGCTCATCCTCGATGAACCCACGTCGGCGCTTGATCCGCTGTCCCGGGTTGCGGTTCGCGAGTTGCTGCTCACTGCGCGCAAGGCGGGCAAGACAGTTTTCCTCAGTTCCCACCTGCTGTCTGAAGTCGAGCTGGTGTGTGATCGTGTCGCCGTGCTGCATCGCGGGCGGCTGGTACGTCTGGGCAGGACAGCGGACCTGCTCGAGTCCCTGGGGGAAAGCGAAATCGTGGCCCGGGGCATTGCGACCACGGTGTTCCCCGGGGCGGTTGCTCGGGATGGTATGGTCCGTTTCTCGGTGGCGCTCGGCGCGCAACGGGCAGCCTTCGAGCGCATCTGGAGCCTGGGCGGAGAAATTGTCAGCCTCAATCCCGTCCGACGGTCGCTGGAAGAGGTTTTTTTGGAAGTGACCGGCAATGGAGATTCCTCTTCGAGGGAGGGCGTGGCATGAAACCCGCATTGTTGATCGGCATAAATTTTGTGCGTGAACAGCGTTGGCCGATTTTCGTCCTGCTACTTTGGATCCTTCTGATTGCCTTTCTGGGACTGGTCGGCGACGTTGTTCGCGAACGCGAGGATTTGCTTTTTCTCTTTAAGCAGGTGGCCGTGTATGTGGTTTTCTTCAGTGTCTTCTTCGGCGGATCGGCCATCTACAACGAGCGCAAGACGCGGCGCATCCTGGCCGTGCTTTCGAAGGCGGTAGGGCGCCAGCAATATCTCTCCGGACTGGTGCTCGGCGTGACCATGGCTTGCGCGATATACTGCTTCTCCCTCGGCCTCACCGGGAGCTGGACCCTGGGACAGGCGGGCTTTCCTATCTCGGAGGTTTGGTTTCTGATGGCCGGTGTGACGGCGGCCTGCATGCTGGCTGGAACCGTCGCTTTGATGTTTTCGACGTTCCTGAACCCCTTCTTTGGAGTAAGCGCCACCGCCCTGGTGCTGCTGGCGCTGCCGGCGATGGCCAGCCGGTTCCTGTCGGATCAGTGGAGCTACATCATGCCCGTGTATTCACTCACGATGACCGTTCTAAGGTCCTCCTTCCGGTCTCCGGGAAACCCGTCCTGGTTGCCCATTGGCTTGGCACTGGTGGAGACGGTCGCCTTCTGGGTGCTGGCGGCACGGATCTTCGCTTACGTCGACATCGCGGTGGCGGTGGAATAGGCGAGTGAGAGGACGCAGCCAGGCCTGAATTGGCCGGATCAGTGCAGCAGTTCCGCCGCGGATCGCGTCGCATATTCCAGAACACGTCCGGGGAGGACGCCAAGATAGATGGTTGCCGCCAGGCTGATAGCAAGCGCGCTGCCGAGTCCGAGCGGGATGGGCGCGACCGGGATCTCTTCTTGCGGCTCGCGCATGTACATGACCACGATGATTCGCAGGTAGTAATACGCGCCCACCGCGCTATTGAGCACGCCGATAATGGTGAGCCACACCAGATTGGCCTGCAGTGCCGCACTGAACACATAGAATTTCGCGAAGAAACCCCCGGTAATCGGAATGCCAATCAGCGACAGCAGGAAAATGGTAAGTGTCGCAGCCAACAGCGGAGCGCGTCGTCCCAGCCCGGCGTAGTCTTCGAGGGCGACGTGACGTTCCCCCGCGCCGGCCAAATGGCTGACCACCGCGAATGCGCCCAAATTCATCGCGGCGTACGACGCGGCATAAAACATCGCGGCGGGAATGCCATTTTCCGGCAGGGCGGCGAAGGCGACCAATAGATAGCCCGCGTGGGCGATGGAGGAATATGCCAGCAAGCGCTTGACGTTGCTCTGCACCAGAGCGGAGATGTTGCCGATCGTCATCGAAAGCGCCGCCGTGAGCCAGATTAGCCACAGGCGCCCAGGAGCGTGCGCTTCAAACAGGATACGCAGGAGGACGGCAAATGCGGCCGCCTTGGGCGCGGTGGACATGAATCCCACGACCGGCGCCGGCGCCCCTTCGTAGACGTCGGGGGTCCAAATATGGAAGGGAGCGGCTGCGACCTTAAACGCCAGTCCGACAAACATCAAGGCGACGCCGGCGTAAGCCAGAAGCGGAACCATGTCCGTGCCCAGCGTGTCTGCGATGACATTGATGCTGGTTGAGCCCGTGGCCCCGAACATCAGCGCGACTCCGTAGAGAAAGAACGCGGTCGCAAACGAGCCCAGTAAGAAATATTTCAGGGAAGATTCACTGCTGATCGCGGCCTGCCGCCGGAAGCCGGCGAGAATGTAGGTAGAAATGGAGGAGATCTCTAGCGCAATGAAGATCAGTACCAACTCCACTGCCGAGGACATCAGGCTCATGCCCACCGCGCCCAGCAAGATCAAGGCGTAGTATTCCCCCGCGCGGGTCTGTTGAACTTCCATGTATTCGTAAGAGGTGAGAATCACCACCGCGGTGATGCTGGCGATCAGGAGATGGAAGAAGATGCTAAATGAATCCACCCGCACCATGTCGGAGAAGGCATAACCCGGAACCTGGGCCTGATACAGGGTGGCAGCGATAGCGGCCAGCGAACCCAACAGCGCGATGCCTCCGAGAGTCCGTTGGCTGCGCCGTTCACCGACCAACGGGTCAAGCACCATGATGACCATGCCGAAAATGGAGAGCACGATCTCTGGCAGGATGCGAATGTAATCAACCGCTTGGGGAATGTGATTGACCAACTGTATGTGGAAGTTCACTGGCCCACCACCTTGCTGGCCAGCTGTGCGATCGGGGCTAGAACGGCCTGCACCGCGGGATCAATGGCATTCAACCACAGCAGGGGCGCGACCCCCATCCCCAGGGCAGCCACGGCTGCGGGCCAGAGTGCGACCCGTTCCCGGACGCTCAAGTCGGGCAGTGTCTGATTGACCTCGTGTTTGACGTTGCCAAAGAACACTCTTTGGTACATCCACAGCAAGTAACAGGCACTCCAGATTACGCCGGTGGCACCCACAATTCCGTAGACGGCGCGCGCCTGGAAGGCGCCACTTAGAACCAGAAATTCTCCGACAAATCCGTTGAGCAGTGGGAGACCCACCGATGCCAGCACAATAAACAGAAAAAACGAGGCGTAGACCGGCATGGGGGTCGCAAGGCCGCCGAATTCCGAGATCTCGTAGGTATGCCGTCGTTCATACAAAATGCCGGCCAGCATGAACAGCGCCCCGGTGGAAACACCGTGTGCCAGCATCACGTAGGTGGCGCCGTCCAGCCCGATTTGCGTGAAGCTGAAGATGCCGAGTACCACGAAGCCCAAATGGCTGATCGAGGAGTAGGCAATCAGCTTTTTCAGGTTTGGCTGTACCATGGCGACCAGCGCGCCGTAGACGATGCCGACTAGCGCCAGAATCATGATCCACCAGGCGTTGGCCCGGGATTGTTCGGGAAACAGTCCCAGGTTGAAGCGGAACATGCCGTAGGTGCCCATCTTCAGCATGACGCCTGCCAGTAGTACCGATCCCGCTGTCGGAGCTTCCACATGCGCGTCCGGTAACCAGGTGTGGAAGGGGAACAGCGGAACCTTTACCGCGAAAGCGATGAAGAAACCGAGGAAGAGCCAGGGCGCAGCGCTCAAGTAGCTTTCCACCTGCCCGCCGCGGATGGCCGACTCGATGGTGACAAAATCGAAGCTGCCAACCTTGGCATACAGCCACAGAATCGCCGCCAGCATGAACATCGACGCAATCATCGTATAAAGGAAGAACTTTACTGCCGCATATACCCGCCGTCCGTGGCCGAACATGCCGATCAACAGCGCCATGGGGATTAGCGTGGATTCCCAGAAGAAATAGAAGAGAAACAAATCCAGCGAAGTGAACACACCGATCAGCGCTGTCTCCAGAACCAGAAGAAGGATGAAAAACTCCTTTACCCGCTCCTGGATCGACTGCCATGAAATCAGCACGCACAGCGGCGTGAGGAAGGTAGTGAGCACGACCAACCACATGGAAACGCCATCCACTCCCATGTGATAGTGGATGTTCGGGGTCGGGATCCAAGCGTGCTCGACTTCGAATTGAAACCCGCTCACCGCCCGGTGGAAGTGTGCCGGCAGATGTAACGAGACGACAAACGTCAGCAGTGAGACCGCCAGCGAAAACACGCGAATGTCGCGGTCGCGCCGTGGAAGCAGCAGGAGCAACAGCGCCCCCGACAGCGGAATGAAGGTCACCAGGGTAAGAATGTAACTGTCGAGCGCGCTCATCGGGTTCCCATCCAGATCATGTAGGCGATGATCGCGGCTGCGCCCAGCGCGATCCAACTGGCGTAGGAACGCAGGTTGCCGGACTGCATGTGACGCAGCGAGTCGGAAACCTCGCGGGCGCCGTCGGCGCTGTTATCCAGGGCGGCGTCGATAACGCTCTGATCCACCCCGTGCCACAAGATTCGAGTCGATCCGTCTAGCAACGGCTTGACGAACAGAATTGCGTAGAGCTCATCTACGTAATACTTGTGGACGACCGCTTCGTAGAAGCCGCCAAGGGCTTGGGCGATCTGCTGCGGCAGCTCGGGACGCTGCAGGTACAGCAGCCAAGCCAGATAGAGGCCCAGGATGGCCGCGCCGACCGAGATGGTGGTGAAAAGCAGTTCCGACCGATCTTTAGCGGCGTGCTCCTGTGCCGGGGGCGTTGCCGCAGGCGTGTCC
Source organism: uncultured Acidobacteriaceae bacterium (assembly GCA_963770245.1). Taxonomy (GTDB): domain Bacteria; phylum Acidobacteriota; class Terriglobia; order Terriglobales; family Acidobacteriaceae; genus PALSA-270. The sequence continues at coordinate 153,269 of CAVYOX010000009.1, forward strand.
GGCGTGCCGTAGGCTGCCGCCTCAGAGTGAAAGACGGGCGAAAGAAATTTGTCGAAGCGTGTGTTGCCAACCCACCCACCCATCACCGAAAGCAGCGCCAGAACCACCAGAGGAACCAGCATCAGGCGCGGGCTCTCGTGGATATCGCCATGGCCCTCATGGTCGCCGGGCGCGGGTGCGCCCGCCTGCCGGGGAGCACCGCCATGGGCTTCCGCCTCTCCGCGGTATTCCCCAAAAAACGTCAGGAACCAAAGCCGGAACATGTAGAACGACGTCAGAAACGCGGTGAAGACACCGATTCCCCAATAAGCCAGGTTGACTTTCGAGGCCGCGAACAGGATGGCGTCCTTGCTGAAGAAGCCGGCAAATGGGGGGAATCCGGCGATCGCGAACGTCGCTGCCGTCATGGTCCAGAATGTCCAGGGTATTTTTTCGCGCAGTCCACCCATGCGCCGCATGTCCTGCTCGCCGCCCACCGCGTGAATCACCGAACCTGCGGCAAGAAAGAGCAAGCCCTTGAAGAACGCGTGCGTCATCAGGTGAAAGATCCCGGCCGAGTATGCCGCCACGCCGCAGGCCATGAACATATATCCCAGCTGGGAAATGGTGGAATAGGCGAGAACTTTCTTAATGTCAGTTTGCACCACCCCGATGGTCGCGGCAAAAAGCGCCGTCAGGGTTCCGATCATGGCCACGGCCGTCAATGCTTCCGGGGCGTGGTCAAAAATCACATGCGAGCGCGCAACCATGTACACCCCGGCCGTCACCATGGTGGCAGCGTGGATCAGGGCGGAGACCGGCGTCGGACCTTCCATGGCGTCGGGCAGCCAGACGTACAGCGGAATCTGCGCCGACTTGCCGCAGGCTCCGACCAGCAGAAGCAAGGCAATGGCGGTCAGCAGGCCGGCCCCGGCGGTCTCGACGCCCAGGGGCGCGATCCTCTCGAAGACCTGTGCGAAATCCAGCGACCCGAAGTGCTCGATCAGAAGAAACAGCGCGATCAGAAATCCGAAATCGCCAACCCGGTTGACGATGAACGCCTTCTTACCTGCCGCCGCCGCCGAATCCTTGGTGAACCAGAACCCGATGAGCAGATAAGACGCCAGCCCGACCCCCTCCCAACCGATGAACATCAGCAGGTAGTTGCTGGCCAGCACGAGCGTCAGCATGAAGAACATGAAAAGGTTGAGGTAGCAGAAAAAACGATAGAACCCGCCCTCCTCCCACATGTATCCGACAGAATAGATATGGATGAGGAAGCCGACGCCGGTCACAATCAACAGCATCACCAGCGAAAGAGGATCGAGGTAGAAAGCGAAATCGGCGCGGAATCCGCCGGCGCGAATCCAGGGCGCAAGCACTTCGACGTAGGGCGTGGCCAAGGAAGCGAACTCGGCCACCACCCATAGCGCCATGGCAAATGCCGCGCCACAAAACGCGAGCGCCACCGCCGCCACGGTCTGCCGGGAAAAGCGCTTCCCCGCCAAACCGTTGATGGCGGCGCCCAGCAGGGGCACGAGCGGGATCAGCCAGAGATGCAGATTCGGCGTCATAGTTTGAGCAGATTCACGCGATCCACGTTCAAAGTTTCCCGCGTGCGGTATACGGCGATGATGATGGCCAAGCCTACGGCCGCCTCGGCCGCGGCCACCACCATGACGAAGAAAACGAACACCTGCCCGCTGAGCGCATGCCACTGGGCTGCGAACGCCACAAAAGAGAGATTTACGCCGTTGAGCATCAGCTCTATCGACATAAAAATGGTGATGATATTGCGTTTGATCAGAAAACCGATCACGCCGCAGGCAAACAAAATGCCGCCCAGCAAAAGATAGTACGAAAGCGGGACCATCAACCCTCCTTCTTCGCGGGCGGCGCGGATTCCGGCCGAGCCGCCAGCACCACGGCACCCATAATCGCGATCAACACCAAAATGGAGGTCACTTCGAAGGGCAGCAGGAAATCGTGAAACAGGAGCCAGCCAATGATTCGGGGAGGTCCGGGAAGAGATCCGACCTCGACCGGCCGCGTGCCGGAGTGCGTCAGAAGAACCCAGCCAATGAGCACGCTGCCGATCAACATTCCGGGGATTCCAATCAACAGCGCCACGCGGCTGCCTTGGGTGTGTTCCTCCTTGCCTGCATTGAGCAGCATGATCACGAAGACGAACAGCACCATAATGGCGCCCGCGTAGACGATCACCTGCACGGCCGCGACGAATTCCGCACCCAGCAGCAGATATTCCGCCGCCAGCGAACCCATCACGACCACCAGCGAAAGTGCGCTGTTGATGGGATGGGTCTGTGCAATCAGGTTGACTGCACCCGCTACGCAGATCGCACCGAAAATCAGAAATAGGATCAGATGAAGCATTGATTGTTGAACGAACGACTAAGCTATTAGAGCAACCACCAGAGCCGTGATGACCAGATTCGCAATGGCCAGCGGCAGCAAAAACTTCCAGCCAAACGCCATCAGCTGGTCGTAACGAAATCGGGGCAGCGTGCCGCGAACCCAAATGTAAACAAACAAGAAGCCAAAAACCCGCAGCAGAAACCATCCGACCGGCAAGAGAGCCTGTAGCCACGCGGGACCGAACAGTGGTCCGTGCCATCCGCCGAGAAATAGAATCGTGGCCAGACAGGCCACGGTAATCATGTTCGCGTATTCCGCCATAAAGAACATGGCAAACTTCATGGAGCTGTACTCGGTGTGATAACCGGCAACCAGTTCGGTTTCTGCCTCGGGCAAGTCAAACGGGATGCGGTTGGTTTCGGCATAGGCCGCCGTCAAATAAATGAAAAACGCCACGATTTGGCCCTGGAAAATGTTCCAGCGGGGGATGAATCCCCAGAAGAGTCCGCCCTGGGCGTTCACAATGTCCCGCAGGCTGAAGCTGCCCGCCATGATCAAAACACCCACCAAGGAAAGCCCCAGGGCAATCTCGTAACTCACCATCTGGGCGCTAGCCCGCAATCCCCCGAGCAGGGAGTACTTGCTGTTCGAGGACCAGCCCGCGAGCGCCACCCCGTACACCCCGAGCGAGGTGATGCCAAGAACAATGAGCAATCCGATGTTCACGTCCGTGATCTCGAGCGGAATCCGCACTCCTCCGAGGGTGATGAAGTTGCCGATGGGAATCACGGCGATCGAGGTCAGAGCAAACACCACGGCGAGCATGGGGGCTACGGTATAGAGCAGTTTGTGCACGTGCGGCGGCGTAATATCTTCCTTGAACAGAAACTTGACCCCGTCGGCCATGGGCTGCAGCAATCCGAACGGCCCCACTCGCGTGGGCCCCCAGCGGTTCTGGATGTGGCCAACCACTTTGCGCTCCAGCCAAACGGTGTACGCCACCGCGGTGAGCAGGACGAGAAGCGCGATCACAATCTTGACCAGCGAGACGAGGATGAAGATGCCGATGCTCAATGCTTTTTCTCTGACCTGACGCGACTCTTCGCAGCTAATGGGACGGCTATGAACAGCGATTAGTCGGCGGCAACATTAGCTTCCGACACCAGTTTGCGATGGTTCTCAACCACAGCGTTCAAAGTGCGGGAGTAGCGCCCGAGGGTCCCCGACGTGAACAAGGCATCTTTCGAGGGCCGAATCAAATCCGGCGACTGCACCGCGCTCGAGCCGCTCCCAGACAGAGTCGTGTGCTGGTCATTGCCCGCCTGCAGGTTCCTTCGCGAGACTCGGTATCCCGGCACCAGTCGCTGGATCTCGTCTAGGATGGCCATGGGATCGAAGGGGCTCATTCTGGGTTCGAGGCCGTTGGCTTCCAACCACACCGCGTGTCGATCGGCTTCGCCCGACTGGGCTCCACGCGACTGCCCCATGTCCGCACGAGTTCCGCCACCGAAGGGAACCAGTTTGCGTATGTCGAACGCCATGGCGCTAGCGACCCGGACGATCATTTCAAAGTCGCTTTTCGAGCCGCTGACTTCTCCCGCCTTCTTCACCAGTTGGATATCGCCGCACGTGTTGGTGAAGGTGCCAGACTTTTCGTAGGCGTTGGCAGCCGGCAATACCACGTCGGCGACAGTCGCGGTTTCGGTCAGAAACATGTCCTGCACCACGACAAACGTCCGAACGAAAGCAAAGGGGTCAATCCCAAAGCGGCCGACTGGATTGGTGCCCACCACATACAACGCCTTCAGCTTGCCCGCCTTGGCGCTCGCGATCATCTCCGGCAGCGTGTGGCCAGGAGTTTCGGGAACGCCTCCCCATTCTTGGTGGAATTTACTGCTGCCAGCGACCGGATGGTAGCCAGGAAGCAGGTCCGGGTAGAGACCCATATCGGCGGCTCCGCGCGAATTGGCGTAGTCCCCGAGACAAATAAACTTGGCGCCGGGAATGCTGGAGCCGAATCTCACCAGGGAGAAAAGATCCGCGCCGCGCATTTCCGACCCGAAAATGATCACTAAGTTCTGCTCGGCGTGAAGCCGGTCCCGCAAACCCGTCCAGCTCTCGCGGCTGGCACTGGCAGTGACCAGGGCCTCCGCGGCGGAGTCGTCTCCACCGAAAAACCGAGCCAAGTTCCCCTCGGTGCCCGCTGGAATCGTTGTAAAGCTGACGGCCTGGCGCGCGAGCTTGATGGGCTGCGAGTTCAAACCGTAGAACCGCGCGCCGTGCAGCCGAACGTTATTGCGTATCTGCCAGGCGAGGAGCGGATGCTGCTCGGTCGGATCGTTGCCAATCAGCAGAACCGCCGGCGCGTTGTACAGGTCGCGCATGGTTGCCGTGCACTCGGGTTTGCCGACCAGGGCGGAAGCGAAAGCAGGGAAGTCGGCCGTGCGGTGGTGGTCGATGTTGTTGGTCTCGAGCACCACCCGGGCGAACTTCTGCAGGAGATAGCTCTCCTCGTTCGTAGTGCGATTGGAGCCGAGAACTCCGATCGTCGGTCCGCCCTCGCGGTCGCGAATGGCGGCGAATTGTTCGCCGATCCGTTGGAACGCTTCTTCCCAGGTGGCCGGCGTCAATCGTCCGTCCTTGCGAATGAGCGGCTGGGTTAGGCGGTCCTCGTGATTGGCAAAGTCGAATCCGTAGCGGCCCTTGATGCACAGAAAATCGCCATTGATACCGCTCTTGTCACGGTTGTCCCCGCGGACAATCTCCATTCCGGTATCAGACCGGCGCACACCTAAGGTAGTCTTGCAGCCGTCGGCGCAGTGGGCGCACGTGGTGCCAATGTGGGTCATCTCCCAGGGCCGCGTCTTGTAGCGGTAGGCGCCTGAGGTCAGCGCCCCCACCGGGCAGATGTCAATGCACATGCCGCACTCTTCGCAATCCAGGTGGTCCTCCATGTTGGGTGCGATGACCGAACTTACGCCGCGGTTCTGAATGCCCAGTGCGGCGACATCCATGCCCTCGTTGCACACGCGCACACAGCGGTAGCACAAAATACAGCGTGGCCGGTCAAAGTACACGACCGGAGACCACTGCTGCTCTTCCTTATGATTCTTGGCGTCGATGTATTTGGACTCCGCGGCACCGTAGGAAAACGTCATGTCCTGCAGTTCGCACTCGCCACCGGCGTCGCAGACGGGGCAGTCGAGAGGATGGTTGCCGAGCAGCAGTTCCACCATGGACTTCCGCGCCTGATGGATCTCATCGCTGTCGGTGGTGACAATCATTCCTTCACCGATCACGGTGGTGCAGGCGGTCTGCAACTTGGGCGCCTTCTCGATCTTTACCAGACACATGCGGCAAGCGCCCTGCAGCGACAAGTTGGGGTAATAGCAAAAGGAAGGTACTTCGATGCCCACGGTCTTGCAGGCCTCGATCAGCAGCGTGCCTTTCGGCGCGGTAACCGCTTTTCCGTCGACGGTGATGTTTACCCCTGCTGCTGTGTCTGCCATGAATGTCCTCAGCCGGCCGTGCGTTGCCGATTCGCCGCCCGGTAGCGAGCGCTCCCCTTGACCGCCTCGATCTGCCGGGTATGCCGCTCCGAGTGCGCGCCGATCAACAAAAACATTTGATAGCCGTCCATCTCCATCACCGGGTGCAGCGCGCGTTTAGTCCGGAAATCCTCGTCGCTGCTCTCGACCAGGTGGACGATCTCGGCCCGGTTCCTGCTGTACTGTTGCAATGCTTCGGCCAGTGACGCGAACCGTCCCGTCGGGTGCACGTGGGGCGGTGCCTGCCGTCGGTTACTCAGGTCCCGGCCGACCCCCGCAATGAACCGCTCCGCATGCCGATGAACGGGATGAGCGTTTTCACCCGCATCTCGATAACGCTCGAGCATTTCCCGATCCGAGAGGACGATGTGCTCCGCCACTTCGAGCCCGGACCAAGATCCCTCTGCCGGACGGATTCGAGCGCACGGTTCAGGAACCGCCGCTGCCGCAGTAAACTGGCGCTCACTTTCGAGCCACCGGCTGAGAAGGGTTTGCTGGTTGTCCGCGATGTAGGCAGTTTCCATGCTTTATGCCAGGACCGGCGCAGCGGCTCCCGTTTTTTCAAAGGGACAGGGCCGGCCCTCCAGATGATCTTCGAATTCCTTGCGAAACTTCTTGACGATTGAGATCGTGGGCATGGCGGCGGCGTCACCCAGCGGGCAGAACGTACGGCCCAGCATGTTCTCCGAAAGATACTGGATGTTGTCGATGTCTTTCTCCACCCCGCCGCCGGCATGAAAGCGAGTCAGCGTCTTCTTCAGCCAATCGGTCCCTTCGCGGCAGGGGATGCACCATCCGCAGCTCTCATGCTGGTAGAACTTCATGATGCGAAGGGCGAACTTCACCATGCACGTCGTGTCATCGACCACCACCAGGCCGCCAGAACCCAGCATGGATCCGGCTTTGGCCAGCGAATCAAAATCCATCGGCACGTCGATTTCCGCCGGAGTCAATACCGGAGTGCTCGAGCCGCCGGGCACGACCGCCTTCAGCTTGCGGCCATTCGGGATCCCCCCGCCGATGTCGTAGATCATTCTCTTGAGGTTATACCCCATGGGCAACTCGTAAACCCCCGGCCGATTCAAATGCCCGCCCAGGCAGAACAAACGCGTGCCCCCGTTTTTCGGCGTGCCCAGCTTGGCATACCAATCCGCGCCGCCCAGGATGATCGGGGGCACGCTGGCCAGGGTTTCAACATTGTTGATCACTGTCGGTCCGCCCCACAGTCCGACGACGGCGGGGAAAGGAGGCCGGATACGCGGAATTCCGCGCTTGCCTTCGAGCGATTCCATGAGCGCCGACTCTTCGCCGACCTCGTAAGCTCCCGCTCCACCGTGCCAATAAATGTCAAAGTCGTATCCGCTGCCGAAAATGTTCTTGCCTAGAAAGCCTCGGGCGTAGGCATCGGCAATCGATTTCTGCATGATCTCAAGCAGATAGCGATATTCGCCGCGAATGTAGATGTATCCCGTATGCGAGCCCACCGCGATCCCGGCAATCATCACACCTTCGATCACCGCGTGGGGATCATGCTCGAAAATCAGGCGATCTTTGCAGGTGCCGGGTTCGCTCTCATCGCCGTTGCACAGAATATATTTCGGCTTGGCCGACTGTTTCGGCACGAACGACCACTTCAGGCCGGTATTGAATCCGGCGCCACCGCGCCCGCGCAAGCCGGAGTTCTTCACTTCATTGATGACCGCCTCGGCGCCCATGCCGAGGGCTTTTTGCACGGCTTTGTAGCCGTCGAGCTCGAGATAGCGGTCGAGACTCCGCGCGCCTTCTCCAAAGCGCTTGGAAACGATCTTTACCTCGTCGGGATGGGAGACCAATTCAGCCATGATCAGTTTCGGGATCGGGTAGTTTTCTCCTGCAGCGCCTTAACTGCGGGTCCCGACTCGGTTGTCACTGCGTTCCTTTTCTCTTGTACTCCTCGAGTAGCTGGTCCATCTGCGCGGTGGTCAGGTTCTCGTGAAAGTTGTAATTGACCTGCGCCGCCGGCGCCCAACTACAGGCGCCGATACACTCCACCTCCTCGAGAGAGAACAGCCCGTCCGGGGTGGTTCCTTTGTGTTCGATGCCAAGCTTCTTCTTGCAGTGGGTTAGCAATTCCTCACCGCCCCGCAGCATGCAGGCAATATTGGTGCAGATCTGCACGTTATACTTGCCGCGCGGCTTGGTGGTCAGCATGGAGTAGTAGCTGATCACATTGTTCACTTCGAGCTCGGTCAACTCGAGTCGCTGGGCGATCTCCGCAATTGCTTCCGAGCTCAGAAAACCTACTTCATCCTGCGCATACAGCAGGGTCGGGACGAGCACCGAGCGCCGTGTCGGATAGTGGGTCAGCATCTCTAGGAAACGCTGCTCGAATTGGTCGGAAAACTTCATGCTCGGGTTTCGGCTCCTCGCCCGCGGTGTCCTCTAGAGTCCAGAGAAAACTTTGGACCGGAGAGCCGCCAACGGATTCCAGAAGTACTACCTATCGATTTCTCCCAGAACGATGTCGATCGAACCGATCGCTGCCACGACGTCCGCCAGCAACTTTCCTTCACACATTTTGGGCAAGGTCTGCATGTTGGCCAGACACGCCGCGCGCATGTGCACCCGGTAAGGTTTGGCGGTACCGTCACTGACCACGTAGTAACCCATCTCGCCGCGCGGAGACTCTACCGCCTGATAGACCTCGCCCTCGGGCACGGCAAATCCCTCGGTGATGATCTTAAAGTGGTAAATGAGAGCTTCCATTTGCGTCTTCATCTTCTCGCGGTCCGGAAGCACAATCTTGGGAGCGTCCGCTTTGATCGGTCCTTCCGGCATCCCGTCGAGCGCCTGCTGCACAATCCTGATGGACTCGCGCAGCTCCTGCACCCGGCACATGTAGCGGGCAAATACGTCGCCGTCCGGGCTGACCGGAACGTTGAAGCGGAAATTTTCGTAGCCCGAGTAGGGCATGTCGCGGCGCAAATCGAAATCCACGCCGCTGCCGCGCAGTGTCGGGCCGCTCGCGCCGAGCGCGATGGCATCTTCGGCGGTGATCTTGGCCACGCCTTTGGTCCGCATCACCCAGATGGGATTTCCGGTGAGTAGATTCTCGTACTCATCGACGCAGGCCGGAAAGCGTTTGGCGAAATCCCCCACGCGGCCGAAGAAGTCGAGCGGGGGCGCGAGCGCCAGGCCTCCGATTCGGAAGTAGGACGTCATCATGCGCTGACCGCTGACCGCCTCGAAGAGCCGGAGAATATCCTCGCGCTCACGGAAGCAGTACAGGAAGACCGTCATGGCCCCGATGTCCATGGCGTGGGTTCCCAGCCAGACCAAGTGCGAGTTGATACGGGTCAGCTCGTTTAGCAGGACTCGCATCCACTGGGCGCGAGGCGGAATTTCAAGCCCCAGAAGCTTTTCGACCGCCAGCACGTAGCAAAGATTATTGGTCAGGGGGCAAAGGTAATCGATGCGGTCGGTCAGCGGGACGACCTGTTGGTAAAACTTGGCTTCGCAAGTCTTCTCGATTCCGGTGTGCAGATACCCGATGTCGGGCATCATCCGCACAATGGTTTCGCCGTCGATTTCAAGGATCAGCCGTAACACGCCGTGGGTGGAAGGATGCTGCGGCCCCATGTTCAGGATCATGGTGCGATCCTGACCGGGCTCGAGCACGGGAGTAGGCGTGAGGTGGGCCATAACCAAGTCTAGCGATAGCCCTCCACGGGATAATCTTTCCGCAGGGGATGGCCTTCCCAATCTTCCGGCATCAGGAGGCGGCGGAGATAAGGATGCCCGGCGAAGCGCACGCCGAACAGGTCGAAGACCTCGCGCTCGAAGTAATCGGCCGCCGGCCAGACCGAGGTCACCGATTCGATGACCGGGCTGCTGCCCTCTAGCCGGACCTTCAGTCGCACGCGTTCCTTCTTGGGAATCGACAAGAGCTGGTAGATCAGGGTAAAGCGGGGCTCGGAAGGATGCCAGTCCACGCAGGTGACATCCGAAAGGAAGTTGAAGGCGCAACCCGGATCATCGCGCAGGAGCACGCAAGCTTCCCGCAACGCCGATCGCTCGAGGGTGATGCTGATCTCGCCGCGATCGAATTTTGTGCCCTCGACCGAACCTGCATTCCAGGCCAGTAACCGGGCAATCGCGGGATGCTCCTTTAATTGTTCCAGGTCGGTGATGGCGGGCGCCAAGGCCATTACGCTTCACCCCGGCGAACCTCTCCCGGCAGCACCGAGGGTTCGCCCCAGTCCAAAACTCCCTTTTTCCATATATAGAAGAAGCCGACCAGAACAATGACGATATACACCAGCATCTCGAAAAAACCGAACAGTTTGAGTTGGCGCAGAATGACCGCCCAGGGATAAAGGAAGACCGCTTCCACGTCGAAGAGGATGAAGAGCATTGCCACCAGGTAGAATTTCACCGAGAAACGCCCGCGGGCGTCACCTACCGGGGCGACGCCGCATTCATAGGGTGACAGCTTGGCCCGGGTGGGCCGACGGTAGCCGATGACCCGGGACAGCAGGACCAGTGCCCCCGCCAGTGCGCTGGCCAGCACAAAGTGAATCAGCAGAGGCAGGTAGCGAGCAAAATAATCGTCGGGCATAGGAGAGCTATATAATAAATCGGGACCAGCACTGCTTAAACATTCTAGATTAGAATTCGCAAGTTGATAGTGTCAAGCGGCGCCTCCGGCTTTTGTTGAGGCATCATGAACTGGCCGAGGACGTTTCGCTCGATTGGGGCAGAGGCGCATGATTTTCGGCTTCAACACAGATGTGAAACACGGCGATACCGTCTACCACGTGCAGAGCGAGGCTCGCGAGAGCGAACGCCTGCTGCAGACGCAGGTCTTTGTTCGCGGACGATGCGTGGGTAAGCGCGCGACTCCCTACGCAGATGCGTCGGCCGACGGCGGGTTCAGCGATTCACAAAAGGAGCAAGTTCTGCGCGAGCAGCATCGCCTGGTGCTCAATGCGATCCGCGATGGACTTCTCGAAACCGTTCTGGATCGGCAGGATTCCCGCGAGGCCCTGGCCGCGATCCGGCATCTGGACGTGCATTGGCTCAATGCGGACTCGGCTCATTCCGAGCATGTTCTGTTCCTCCGAATGCGGGTCACGGATGATGGTACGGGAGTCGAAGGAGCACGTCTCACCGTCCGCTTCGCCCGTCCCGACGCCGCACCTTTTTATACGCAGGTTCTCACCGATGCCGTCGGCGATGCCGAAATGAGGATTGACGTGGATGAATCCCTGCTGCCGGATTCTTCCGTCCTAGTGCAAGCCAGCTACTCTGGCCGCACCGCGACCCGCAAGTTCCAGCTGCGGAGAGTGGAAGTCAAGTAACCCGGGCACGGCGCCGGCAATTGCCGCCTTGCCAGCCTCCGCGCCCCCTGTGACAATGATCGCCATGAAACTCGAAATCAACGGCGAGCCCCGCGATTTCATCTCCGCCCTCACCCTGGACTCGCTGCTCGAGCAATTGAGCCTGAAACAGGATCGCGTGGCCGTCGAACTGAACCGCGAACTGGTGCCGCGCGAGCAGTGGTCGGTAACCAGTCTTGCTGAGGGCGACCGTCTGGAAATCGTCCATTTTGTTGGCGGCGGCTAGTCCCTTTTCTTCTGCTCCTGGAACTCCTCTGGTTACCCCTCCGCTCGATTCCGCCGTTGACACTGGCCCGCTCACGCCTAAAATGTTTCAAACATTTTGCTACTGAGTTGTTCCAAGGTTGCTGGCAGGGTATGCAGGATCAATTCACATCTCGCGAGGTTGTGGCGTTCACCGGTATCACCCCGCGCCAACTGCAATGGTGGGACGAGCGCCGCATCCTGGTTCCGGCCCGGCAGGGCCGCCGGCGACTGTATTCTCTCGAGGATCTCACGGAAGTGGCTGTGATCTGCGAGTTGAGAGGCAAGGGTTTCTCTCTGCAGCGGGTGCGCAAGGTCATCCGATTCCTGGAACGCGAACTCGGCAAACGTTTGGCGGAAACCATCCGCGAGACTTCGAGCCACCACCTTCTGACCGACGGGCAGAACCTTTACCTTGAAACCTCGGCTCGCCAGATTGTGGACATTCTGAAGAATTCACGGCAGCCGATCCTGGCGATTTGCCTCAGCGACACCGTGAAGCACGTGCGTGCGTTGATTCGCAGCAACAAAAAGAGCAACCAATCGGCAGCGGCCAGACGAGGTTCTCCTAAGGAAAGAAAGCAAGCTTCATAACCAATGGGTTGCGGTCACGGGCGGGGGGAGGAACTATGGTTGGAGAGCTAGACATCCTGAGCGAATGGATTCCGGAGCAGATGCAGCCCGGCACTATTTTCGTTCTGGAAAACGCCGGCCGTGTCGGCGAAAAGAACGATCCCTATTGGGCGGTTCTGTCCTGCCCCAACTGCGGCACATTGGGCCTGATCACGCGCAAACAAATCGCCGGTCTGCTGCCAGTCATCTGCGGCTCCGGCGAGTGCTCGGCACAGTTCTTTATCAACGACAATGACATTGTGATCCGCAAACCCTCCTGATCGGCTGCGACGCGAAGGATCTTGGCTGTTTTTCTGCTGCCCATTCGCCCGCTCGCTCCGCACTCCTCAGGCCCCGGGTCGAGCCCCACGGTTGGTCCACATATCCCCTGAAATGCAAGACGGCCAGGGCTTGCGACCGGCGGTTGTGGGGTATGTGCAGGGGTGGTGTGGCAATTCCCCGGCATTCACGGCACCGATACGTTTGTTGCTTCCTGCGCCGCAATCGGCACCTGCTCCACAATTTCAATGCCGAATCCTTCTAGCCCCGGCACGCGCCGCGGGTGATTGGTCAGAATTCGAATGCGCCGCAAATTCAGGTCGGAGAGAATCTGCGCCCCAATCCCAATTTCACGCTGCGTCTTGCGCTCATTCTCGGGCAGGGACGGCAACCGGCGTTCGCGATGAAAGGTCAGGGCGGTCCGCGCGCCCAGCGGCTCGACGAAGAATCCCTTCGAGGTCTGGTGCAGATAAATCAGTGCTCCGCGCCCCTCGCGGGCGATGGCGGCGAGCGAGCCTTCCAGTGTGTCGTGGCAGTCGCAAGCGACCGAGCCCAGCACATCGCCCAGCCAGCAATGGGAGTGCATCCGCACCAGCACCGGCCCGCCGTCCACACCAATGTCGCCGCGCACCAGCGCCAGATGGGACTCGCTGCCCTCCACGTCGCTGGCGTAGGCGATCAGGCGAAATTCTCCATGGCGAGTATTCACCAGTGCCTCGCCCACCCGGTGCACGTAGCGTTCATGCTGCATGCGGTAACGGATCAGTTCCGCCACGGTCAGCATCTTCATGCCATGGGTTTGGCAAAATTCGATCAGATCAGGAACCCGAGCCATGGTTCCGTCGTCGCGCATGATTTCGCAGATGATGCCAGCGGGAATGAGTCCGGCCAGCCGGGCCAAGTCCACTGCGGCCTCGGTCTGTCCCGCTCTCACCAGCACGCCGCCTTTGCGGGCACGAAGCGGAAAGACATGTCCCGGTCGTGCCAGGTCTGCCGGGCGAGTGGCTGGATCAATGGCAACCTGAATGGTGCGGGCGCGATCATAGACCGAGATTCCCGTCGTGACTCCGTCGCGCGCGTCGATGGCTTCACAGAACGCAGTGCCGTAGTTGGAAGTATTCTCCGCGGTCATGGGGCCGATGCGGAGATGGTCAAGTCGCTCTTCAGTCATGGCCAGGCAAATCAGTCCTCGGCCGTATTTCGCCATGAAGTTGATAGTTTCGGGGGTCACTTTCTCCGCCGCCAGGGTCAAATCGCCTTCGTTCTCGCGATCTTCATCATCGACCACGACAATCATCCGGCCGTCGCGAATTTCCTCGATGGCGGCAGGAACGTCGGTGAAAGAAGGGAGGGGCATATAGGCAAATTGTAGCAAAGCCGGGCTGCAAGCAAAGGTAAAGACCGCCTCGAGAGCGGTCTTTGAAAATCCTATTCGCTTCTACAGCCTGGATTTAGAGCGTGGACTCGATTTCAAATCCCCAAGCCTCAAGCAGCGGCTCCGGGATGTACTTGGAATTCTTGTTGCGCCGGGCCCACTCCCGCAACCGGGTGGAGCGCAGATACTGGTCGGGCGAGAGTTTATACTCCCGCACCACCTGCTCAAACTCAGTGATGGTTGGAGTGATCGGCCCAATCGGTTCGGGCTTCCCCCAGTTCGGATTTCCGCGTCGCTTCGCCATGAACGGTTATGCCTCGCTGCAAGATAACTTCTTTATTAGCGATTTTGATTCATAAAGTACTGTCAGAGATTCACTTTACGATATTCGAGTAGCAGATCCCAGGCAGACTAGAGCCTCATCAGGAATCTCAACTGTTTGGAAGCTACTGATTCTAAGGGCAATCGGTCCGCAAGTCAACGTGAATCTCCCATCCCCATCCGCCTTGTTTTCTTCTAAGTTGCACAAACCAAATGAACTATCTCACTAGTTATGGGTTGGATGCTGAATATTGCGGGGCAGGTCCGAATCAAGTCCCGTAAATGCCCGGGTGCAAATCGGGACAGCTCGACTGGATCGGGCTGGCGACGAAACCATTGGCCGAGCCGAATTCGCACCAAGTTGGGGTGCAAAGTCGGCTGGAAGGCATTTCCTTGGAGTGGCCAGGGTTACGCCCGTAACCCGTGTCGGCGACGGACCGATTGACGCCTCAACGGCGGGTAACTAGATTGTTATCAGCAGTTGTATTGCGCTTCGCAACCCTGGGGATGTTGCATTACGATGAAGCTGCACTCGCTGGTCCTCTGTTCCGACGAGAAGATCCTGCGCGTTCTGCGCCGAGTTCTGGGTGATCTCGAAATCGTGATCGACCATTGCGCCGAGTCCGATTCCGCCATCAACAAGCTGACCCGACAGCGCTACGAGGCCGTCATCGTCGATTGTGCCGATGAGCGAGTCGCCTCTCAAGTGCTGCGGAGCGCACGATCGGCGCCCTGCAACAAGCGCGCGGTTGCGGTGGCGATCCTTGACAGCGACCGCGCCATGCGAAGTGCCTTTGACCTCGGAGCCCACTTCGTTCTCTATAAACCGCTCTCGAACGAGCGTGCCAAGACCAGCTTCCGGGCGGCTCGCGCCTTGATGAAATGCGAACGGCGGCGCAATACCCGTCTCCCGGTGGAAATTCCGGTGTCGGTCGCGTTTCAGGGCGGCCAAGGGCGGCAGCGCGCCGTGACCTCAGATCTGGGCGAAGGAGGAATCGCGATTCAACCTGCCCCGAGCGGCACTCATCCCGGCCCCATGACTGTCTCTTTCGCGCTACCCGGAACTGAGCACAAGATTGAATGCGCCGCGGAAATTGCCTGGGCAAATTCCACCCGGCAGGCGGGAATCCGCTTTGTGGATCTGGCCAGCGAGAGCCGCAAACACCTGATGTCGTGGCTCGAGAGCCAGGCTCCAGAAATCGAGAAGGATGATCCCCCCGTACCCTGCCAGCTCACTGACCTCAGCCCGGGTGCGGGCTACCTAGAGACGGTCGCTCCGTTCCCGGTGCGAGCCACGGTTAGTCTTGCGATCACCGTTGCCAATGTTCAGGTGCAAGTTGAGGGCATCGTGCGCGTCGCCAACCCGGAAATCGGAATGGGGGTGGAGTTCCTGAAAAGGACTCCCGCGCAACGTGCGCAACTCGAGAAATTCATCCACGGCTTGATGAATAACCCCGGAGCAGTTCCGGAGATTATGGTTCAACCCGAGGGCTTGGAGGGGGATGGACCGGGGAGCGGCCAAGCTCCGGAAGCAGCGCCCGAAGACCCTCTGCTTGATCTTTTCCGAAAGAGCAGCAGCCTTCCGAGCGAAACGTTCCTATCTGAACTGCGCCAACAGCGCGGTCCCCACCGCGAGCCAGCGGCAAGCAGCGCGCCCGCTTAGAGGAGCTGCCGCCCGCGCCACGTCCATCTTCAGGCGGCAAGCGAACGGACTCTGCTAGGGCATCCTTGCGCCGGGTGAGGGAATGGAAAGCCAGGCCCATCGCGCAGCCGGCAACCCCGGGCTGCGGCACTGAATCAACGGAAGAGTCGCACGCCGAAACTTCTCGAGATCACGAGGGTTCTGGAGCATTGGTGCCCGGGGACGGAATCGAACCGTCACGCTCCTTTCGGAGCTCGGGATTTTAAGTCCCGTGCGTCTGCCAGTTTCGCCACCCGGGCGGGGGTGCGGTTTGCGATATGTTACTAGATTACCTGTATGGTTCTTTTCGGATTTTGCTGATATTAGAGTGAGAGGATTTGGAGTTAAACTATACCATCATAAACACATGGCAGCGATCAGAAGCCCCATACCCGGTCTCCCCCG
Source organism: uncultured Acidobacteriaceae bacterium (assembly GCA_963770245.1). Taxonomy (GTDB): domain Bacteria; phylum Acidobacteriota; class Terriglobia; order Terriglobales; family Acidobacteriaceae; genus PALSA-270. The sequence goes on from CAVYOX010000009.1 coordinate 169,466, forward strand.
TGCCGGCTGGGACATAGCTGCCATCGGGGAAGTCACCGACTGCGAAAATTGGCTAGCGATTAACAGAGAATTAATGCCAAACTTGTAAAATAAGCAGACAAAAAGCAGATATGCTGGGTTTCTGGAGTGCTCAAGGTTCGAGGGGGAACTAATGGGTAGGCACGAGGTCAGCCGTAATGTCAGAAATCAATATCGGTGTCTTCATACTGGCGGAAAATCGTCTTTTGCGAGAGGCTCTTACCCGGCTTCTTAGCAAGAAAAGCGACATCCGGGTGGTGGGGGCGTGCGCATTCTCGCCACAGGTTGTGGAACAGGTTGCCGAGGCGGCTCCCGATGTTCTGCTGTCCGATTCGACCGCAGCTGCCCTGCCCGATTTGCACCTCATCCCCGAAGTACGTGCTGCTGTTCCGGGTCTCAAAGTCGTGATGATCGGCATGGAAGCCAGCCGGGATTCCTTTTTGCACGCGATACGAGACGGGGTTGTCGGCTACATGCTAAAGGATGCATCCGCCCTCGAGGTGGCCTCCGCCGTCCGTGCGGTGGCGAACGACCAGGCCGTGTGCCCATCCGATCTTTGCTTAACCCTCTTTCAATATGTGGCGGCTGAACGTTCCCATGCCACGAGTTTCCGCCTGAAACACAATCTGGGACTCACCCGGCGTGAGCAGCAGTTGGTGCAGCTGATTGGCCGCGGACTCACCAACAAGGAAATCGCCTCCCAATTGAATCTCTCCGAGCAGACGATCAAGAATCATGTCCACCGCATGCTCCAGAAACTCGGGGCTTCCGACCGCCTAGCGGCCGTCGAGCTGTGCCGGATGCCCGGCGTTGTTGCCTGAGACTCCCGTCTTTGTCACAACAGGTACTTTCTTGGTACCAACGCTTGTGATGTGGGCAGTTTGCGAACTCCAATAGGACCAAGACTTGGTACCTCGTTGCCCTTGTGGCTCTAGTCCGCATTTGAACCTTACCTTTTCTCCCCCTCCCGCTGATACTGCAAACTGCCGCGGAGAGGACTGTGCAAAAGCAAAGAGTATTAGTTGCAAACCGGCCGCGCTTAATGCGGGACCTGGTCCTAGGAACCATCCGGGACCAGCCTGACATTGAGATTGTCGGCGAAACCGAGGACGAAAGCGAAATCACCGAAATGGTGGAGCGCATGCGCCCGGACTACCTGATCGTGGGTCTTGACGAGCCGGAAGCTGTGCCCGCGTTGTGCGGCTTTCTCCTGGGTCGTTACCCCGGGATGAAGATACTGGCCGTGGGCGCGGAGCACAACCGCAGCGTCTTTTACTGGGCCATCATCGATATCCGTTCCAAGCTGGTGGAGACCTCGGAACAGGGGATGCTGACTGTGTTACGAAGCAGATCGGAATTGGTGCAGACCTAGAGAACAGGACTCCGACACGGGAGGAGCCGCGTGGCGGCAAGGTTGCGTTTCCGTGCCCGGAGTGAGGTGCGGAGCAGGAATTCTGCGCTTGTAGAAAGCGCAAGGGGCGGCTCAGCAAATGACGATTGGTTCTGGTGAGCAGTGTTTTGAGGGTGCTGTGGGCGGGCACTCTGACGAACTTTCGTGGGATCGCCTGCGGGGGCAGCCGCGGCAGTGGTTACCGGCGAATGTGCAGTAAGTAGTTGTAGATGCTTTAGGTTAGCGAACATCGGATATGTAACTGAGGGGGCGGAGCTGTGCCATGCCAGCGGAACTGAAGGAGCGGGATGAAGTGCCGGACAGCTGGGCTGCAATGCAAGCCATGCAGAGGAGCGACTCGATTCCAGGGATAGGGGATTCGGAGTGTCCGGCGGAATATCTGTGGCCGCGATGGTATGCCGCCTATACCGCTCCGCGGCATGAGAAATATGTCACCCAGCAAATGGATAGACGGAGAATTCATTGTTTTCTCCCGCTGTATCGGTCGGTGCGGCGGTGGAAAGATCGGCGGATGCAACTGGAGCTTCCGCTGTTTCCGGGATACGTATTCGTGCACATGGCGCTGCGCGACCGCCTGCAGGTGTTGCAACTGCCGGGAGTGGTGCAACTGGTGAGCTTCAGTGGGAAACCGGCGGCGCTGCCCGATGCCGAAATCGAAGCTCTGCGCAACGGGTTGGCGGGCAATTTCTGCGCGGAGCCGCATCCTTACCTTACGGTGGGGCGGCGAGTGCGGGTTCGTACGGGATCGGTGGCAGGGCTCGAAGGCATTCTGCTACGCCGGAAGCAGAAGTTCCGGGTGGTGCTTTCGATTCAGTTGATCCAGCGCTCGGTGGCCATCGAAGTCGATGAGGCAGACATCGAACCAGCCCCTCATATGCGGACCGGCAGTGCCACCCTCGAAAGGCAGATGTGTCATGAAGAAGCATAAACGCGCAGCAGCCTCGAACTTGAAGCTGAAGCCGGCGATTTTAGCTCTGATCCTAGCTTTGTTTTTGGGCAGGCTGGGCGCGGCCGTGGCCGGCGCGCAAAACGCTCAAATTCAGGCGGATCACAGTCCCAATCGGAATCGGCCCGTCGACACTGCTGAATCCCGCGCCGAGCAAGCCGCTGAGGAACTGGTTTCGCTTTCCCCCGACCAGATTATTGGGCTGCTTCGCACCGAACCCGGTTTGCTTCTGCAGGTCAAGAAGGCGCTGGTAAGAAAGGCCTACGCGCAAGGACGACTGCTGGATCCCCGGGATCTCACCGACGATTCGTTATTCCGCTTGGTCCGGGAGGACGAAAACGTCCGGGTGCTGGTCACCCACGAGATCGAAGACCGCTTCTATATACGCGCGAAGCCCACCCGAGAGGAGTTGGAGCGGGGCCTGGTCACGAGGCCCAACCGGGAGCAGCCGAAAGAGGCGGCCGCTGCCGATCAGAACAAGCGAACCGAGAACGAAGAGGACCTCTACTGGTCCACTCACGACGGCGCAGAGGAGCGCTACCAATTCCCCTACGGGGTTTCGCAACCTGCGCAGTCCCCGCAATCAACCCCGGCGGGGCCCTATGCTCAGCCGCCAGCCTACCCGCCCACGCAGCCCGATCAGCAGAATCCCCCCCCGGCCGCCCCGCAGAACCCGACGCCCAGCAACTCGCGTCCGCAACTGGAGATGACCGGTGGGCAGCCCGTCGGGGACTACCCCGAGTCTTTGCCCCAGGATGCGGCGCAGATGCCGCGGATGGATCCTGGGGAACTACCCCAGCTTCTCGCCGCCAGTAATGCGCAACGCCAGCCCCAGGAGGGCGAGGGCCAAGACTACGGACGAGGATCGGGCTATGCCGCGGGATCAGGCAGTGCTCCGGCGTACGGGCTGGGCTCGCCCACATCCGCGAATTCTGCCTATGATCTGCAGCATCCTGGTAGTCAGGAGCAATACCCGCAAGAGGCCCGGCTGACCACGGCGACGCCGTGGCAAATTCCTCCCTCGCGCCCGTTCCAGCGTCGGCCCGCACAACCGGCGCTTCATCATCAGCCCAATCCCTACGCCGACGTTCCCTCTCTCTATGACCTGTACTCGCAGTACTCGGGCCGGCCCGCAGTGCTCGAACGCTTTGGGGCAGACATCTTCCGCAATGGCACGGGAAACTTCGAGCGGCTCCCGATGGACATGCCGGTGGGCCCGGAATATGTCCTTGGACCGGGGGACGGCTTGAGCATCGAACTCTGGGGCGCGGTGTCGGAGCGTCTGGTGCGGGTGGTGGATCGCCAGGGCCGGGTGGCGTTGCCCGAAGTGGGCTCGGTGGAGGTATCGGGAAAAAGCCTGGGAGATGTGCAGCACATCGTGCAGACGGAGCTGCGCACCCAGTACCGGGATGTGCAGGCGGATGTTTCTCTTTCCCGCCTGCGCAGTGTGCGGGTGTATGTGGTCGGCGATGTGGAGCGGCAAGGAGCTTACGATGTCAGTGCCCTCTCGACGCCGCTCAATGCGGTTTATATGGCGGGAGGTCCAACTTCGGGTGGGTCGTTGCGGGTCATTCGGCACTATCGCGGCAAGCAACTGCTGCAGGAAGTCGATGTCTATGATCTGCTACTGCACGGCACCCACTCCGATCTGATGGGTCTGGAAGCGGGAGACACGATTCTGGTTCCACCGCTCGGTGCCGAAGTCACACTGGAAGGCATGGTGCGGCGCCCGGCGGTGTATGAGCTGCATGGGGAAAAGACGCTGGCGGAAGTTTTGGAACTGGGGGGCGGAGTACTGCAGTCGGGCACGCTTCGCCACGTCGATGTGGAGCGGGTGGAGGCTCACCTGAGCCGCACCATGCTGCGTCTGGATATTCCGGAAGACAACAATCAGCAGACCGTCACCCAGGCGCTCGAGGATTTCCAGATTCAGGATGGCGACAAGATCAAGATTTCTCCCATCCTGCCCTATGCGGACAAGACGGTATATCTCGAAGGCCACGTCTTCCGGCCGGGCAAATTTGCTTATCGCGAGGGCATGAAGGTCAGCGACGTCATCCACTCCTACAAGGATCTGCTGCCCGAGCCTTACAAGAAGCACGCGGAAGTCATTCGCCTGAATCCTCCGGACTACGCGCCCCAAGTGCTGGCCTTCAATTTGGATGATGCCTTGAGCGGCAAGGGTGAGGATGTAGCCCTGAAACCGTTTGACACGATCCGCGTATTCGGGCGTTTTGATTTCGAAGACTCGCCGGTGATTACCGTGACCGGGGAGGTGCGCGACCCAGGCGACCACGTCACCAACGGGGCGACGTATCTGCGGGACGCAGTCTATCTGGCCGGGGGGGCATCGCCGGACGCGCAACTGAGCGATGCGCAGATCTTCCGCAAAACCGACGACGGCAAACTCAAAGTTCTCAGCGTGAATCTCGCCCAGGCCTTGGCGGGCGATCCGAAAGACAACATTCTGCTCGAGCCGAAGGATCGTCTTTTCATCCACAAGGATCTGGACCGTTCCGATCCGCCGGAAGTCACCATCGAGGGCGAGGTGGCGCGGCCGGGCAAGTATCCGCTGGGCGACGACATGAGCGCGGCCGATCTGGTCCGCTTGGCAGGAGGTCTGAAACGCAGCGCCTTCACCGAAGAAGCCGACTTGACCCAGTACATGGTGGCCGAGGACAGCAAGGTGGTGGGTGATCACCGGATGGTTCCACTGGCCAAAGCTTTGGCTGGGGAGCCGGACTCCGACGTTCGTCTGCACGATGGGGATGTTCTCACGGTTCGGCAGTTGACCGGCTGGAACGACATGGGGGCCAGCATTGAAGTCAAGGGGGAAGTCGTACATCCCGGGGTTTACGGTATTCAGGATGGCGAGCGCCTGAGTTCGATCCTAGCCCGCGCTGGCGGCTTGCGCAGCAGCGCCTATCCGTATGGAGCGGTTTTTGAGCGAAGGCAGGTGAGGGAACTGGAGGAGAAAGATCGCGGCCAGCTGATGCAAGAGATACGCGATCAGGGCGCGGAGTTGCGCCTGGCCCCGGACACAGATCCGGATCAAAAGCTGGCCAAGGAGGCGGCCTTGGCGCAGTGGCAGGAGACGCTCGAGAAATTGCAGAATCTTCCGCCGGAAGGACGCTTGGTGATTCACATCTCTTCCAACCCCAAGCGCTGGGCCAACACCTCGAACGATATTCAGGTGCGCGCGGGCGACTCCATCTTGATCCCCAAGAAACCGAACACGGTCACGGTGGATGGCAGCGTCTACAATCCCACGGCCATCACCTTCAAGCCCGGCAGGAACGCGGGATGGTACCTCCGCCAAGCCGGTGGCCCGACCAATATGGCAAATCGGAAGGCCATGTTTGTGATTCGCGCGGATGGTTCAGTGGTGGGCCACGGCGGAGGCTTGCTTACAGGCGGTGCGGACAAGGCTGACCTGGTGGCGGGAGACATGGTGGTGGTACCGCAGAAGGCCTTCAGCGCGAACACCCGATGGAAGAGCATTCTCGAGGGATCGCAGGTGGCATATGCCGTAGGCATCGCCATCCAGGTGGCGAGAAGCTTCTGAGAGCCTTCCCAGGTGCATGATGGGCTGCGGTGCGAGACTCCGGGTTGTTTTGGTTTTGACAGCAGTCATGAACTCAGCAGCGTGGGGTCAGGACGGAAAACCAGCCAGCACCTCTTCGCCGGCATCCCCAGCGTCGCAACCCGCGGCTCCCGCTCCGGGCGTGGTCAATGATCGCAGTGATGACAAGGCCAATGAGAAAGACAGCCGTGGTTGGCTGCCGCCGGGGGAGGACCCGGAGAACCGCTTGGTCATTCCCTTCCTGAAGCACATGCTGAAAGACCAGGAGTTCTTCTGGACGAGTCCAGGACGTCTGCAGAAATCAGATTGGCAATGGCTGGCGCCCTCCGCCGTCATCGCCGGCAGTCTGGTCGCGAGCGATAGCTGGATCTCAAAACAGGTGCCCGCTTCGACGCAACAACTCAAGCGGAGTAAAGACCTTTCCGACTACGCCACGTTCTCGCTTATCGGACTGAGTGCCGGTTCCTTTGTTCTAGGGCGCTGGACGAGCAACGACCATCTAGAAGAGACCGGGCTGCTGAGCGGCGAAGCGGCCCTCAACAGCACGGCGGTGGCCTACTTTCTCAAGGAGATCACGCAGCGGCCGCGCCCCTATCAGGGCAACGAGCACGGATCGTTTTTTCAGGGCGGCGGTTCGTTCCCCTCCGAACACTCCTCGGTTGCCTGGTCGGTGGCCAGTGTCTGGGCGCACGAGTACCCCAGCACGCTCAGCCAGATACTTGCGTATGGCTTGGCTTCAGCAGTATCGGTGACCCGAATCACCAGCAAGCAGCACTTCGCTTCCGACGTTGCCATCGGCAGCGCGCTCGGCTGGTACTTCGGGCGCGAGGTCTACCGCGCCCATCACGACCGGGAACTGGGAGGAACTTCTTGGGACAGCCCTTTGCCGGAGAGCGTGGGAGAGAAGACCCGCAACCCGGAGTATATGGGTTCACCCTATGTTCCCCTGGACAGCTGGGTGTATCCCGCCATCGAGAAACTGTCGGCGTTAGGCTACATCCAGACTGCATACTTAGGGATTCGCCCCTGGACGCGAATGGAGTGTGCGCGGTTGCTGGGAGAAGCCAGCGATCAGTCTTCCGGCGATCGTGACGAAAACGGCCAAGCCGCGAAGATTCTGACCGAGTTAGGGATCGAGTTTCAATCTGAAACAGCGCGCTTGAATGGGGCGGCCAACTTAGGGGTGGGCCTCGACTCGGTCTACACCCGGGTTACCAGCATCTCCGGTCCGCCATTGGTCGATGGTTACCATTTCGGCCAAACCATCATCAACGATTTCGGACGGCCCTACGGAGAGGGTTTCAACAACGTGAGCGGATTTACCGCTCATGCGGTGGCCGGTCCGTTGGCACTCTACATTCGGGGCGAGTATCAGCACGCGCCAGCTGTGCCGTCAGTTTCCGTGCCGGTCCAGCAGGACATTGCCAATGCCGACCTTACGACTCCTGTACCGAACGGCAAGGCCGAGCGGAACCAGTTTGACCTGCTCGAGGCTTCAGTTGCCGTAAATGCCGGCAACGTTCGGATCTCATTCGGAAAGGAGAGCCAATGGCTGGGCGTGGGAGAATCAGGATCGCTGCTGATGAGCGATAACGCCGAGCCCATCTTGATGCTGAAGTTCGATAACGTTGTGCCTTTCCGCCTGCCTCTGGTCTCCCAAGTTTTGGGGCCGATACGAGTGGAATACTTCCTCGGGCGGCTGGCGGGCCAGCAGTTCGAACTCAATGGCGGCCAATTATTGGGGCCGGGAAACATCAGTCCGCAGCCTTTCCTGGATGGCGGGAAGGTCAGCTTCCGGCCGACCTCCAACTTCGAGTTTGGAATGGGCTTTACCGCTCAATTTGCCGGGCCCGGGTTGCCCTTTACGTGGCAGGAATTTCTGCGAACCTTTTACGTGCACAATCAAACTGGCCCGACCACGGCAGGGAACAACCCTGCCAAACGCATTTCCGAGGCCGATTTCAGTTACCGCGTGCCGGGTCTACGGAACTGGCTCACCTTCTATGGGGACGCGCTCGCGGTCGACGAAATTTCTCCGATCGGTTCGAGCCGCGCCACGGTGCACCCCGGCATCTACCTGCCGCAGCTGCCGAAGATTCCGAAACTCGAACTACGGGCTGAAGGTATCAACGAACCCCTTACCACCGAGTTTGCTCCGGGATTCGTCTACTACGGTTTGAGGCGTTATCGTTCGGGCTACACCAACAACGAGAATTTGCTCGGGAACTGGATCGGGCGCGCGGGTCGCGGCGGACAGGGCTGGCTGACGTACCGGCTCTCCGGCCGCTCGGATTTTGGGCTGGGATACCGGTTGCAGGAAGTCTCTACGGCTTTCATCGGAGGCGGCCGCCTGGAGGATTATTCGGCGCGCGGAAATTTCGCGCTGCGTTCTGACCTCTCCTTTTCCGCGTCCGTGCAATATGAGCAATGGAGTTTTCCGGTTCTTGCCACGACGCGCCAATCGAATGTCACAGCTTCGTTTCAATTGACGTTTTACCCGAAAGAATTGGCCTCACACCGCTGAGATTCGCGAGGACGAAATGCATTCTTCAGTTGGAGTAAGCCGCGCTCGAGAAACCCTATCCGTTAGGCCGGCGGTTGCTGACTTTAACGAAAGGCGAGCGGCTGCAGTCCGTTTTCGCCGAGCCATTGTTCTGTGCGAAGTGATCGCGGATCTGTTAACCGTTAGCACGGCAATCACTCTCAGTTACAAAATGTATGACGTGCTCGCGCTCGGCAAACATGCTCACTACCCAGCCAAAAATGTCCTGGTTTCGGGCTTCGCGTTCGCCGTTGTTATGGTTCTGATGTTGGATCGGGTGGGGGCGTATCGGGGGGGCAACAGCTTGCTTCGCGTACGGGAGACCGAACAAGTGCTTCGAGTTTCCGCTCAGGCGTTTCTGATGGTGCTGGCGGTCAGCTTCTTTACCCATCTACTGTTCTCCCGATGGTTGCTAGTTCTGTGCCTTAGCCTAGTTCCGCTGTGGCTTTTCGTGCAAAAAAGTTTGATGTACCTGCTCATTCGGTTTTTTCACTCGCGCGGATATGGCAACGAAAATGTGTTGATTTACGGCTCGGGATGCACCGGTCGTCGAGTCTTTTCCGCGCTACAGCGATCCCCCAAATTGGGACTGAAGCCGGTCGTTTTTGTCGATGACGATCCTTCGAAAGCGGGTGATTCGGTTTTCGAAATGGGGTATGAACGCAGGCGCTCCGCGCCCATCGTGCCTGGATCTGTCGATGCGGAGCTAATCTCGAGGTACGACGTGGATTTGGTCATCGTGGCAATCCCTTCCATCCGACGCGAGAACCTGATTCGAACCATTAACGAGGCGCTGCTGGCCAACGCACGAGTCTCACTCGTCCCCACGCATGTCCTGCCTTCGGATCCTTGGGTCGATTATCAAGACATCGATGGCGTACTTTTGACATCTTTCAAGAGTCCTAGCCGCCGGCTTGGATATGAAAGCCTCAAACGACTTTGCGACGTCTTAGGATCGCTTGCGATTTTGTTGCTCGGTGCGCCGGTTTATCTGTTGTTGGCGCTGATCATCAAAATGGATTCAGCGGGCCCCATACTGTTTCGTCAAGAACGTGTTGGATATAATCGGAAGCTTTTCAAGATGTTCAAGTTTCGCACCATGCACACGAGCGCATCGCCTTACGACTATTCACCCCGCAGCCCCGACGACATGAGAATCACTCGGGTAGGGCGTTTCCTGCGGAGAACGAGTCTCGACGAGCTTCCTCAACTCCTGAATGTCTTGCTGGGCCATATGTCACTCGTCGGACCACGCCCCGAAATGCCATTCATCGTAGAGCAATATAGTGACCGGCATACTCAGAGACTCCAAGTGAAGCCTGGTCTCACCGGCCTATGGCAGCTGAGCGGAGATAGAGCCTTTCTCATTCACGAAAATGTGGAATATGATCTCTACTACATCCAGCACCGCAGTTTCTTCATGGATTTGGCGATTTTGTTACATACTTCGTTTTTCGCCATGCGTGGAATTTGAGAACGGTTTACCATCGTGGATGTAACCCAATCGCGCGAGGCTAAGTTGGAGAATTCCGGAGCAGACAATCCGCGCCGTGAGGGAGAGGGAATTGCGGCTGTCACCCTTTCTTATGCGCGGGAGGAACACGCGCCGGAACCACCATGGTTGGGCGGCGGTTGGACCTCGTATTGCTGGCTCCTTTGGGACAAACGAAGCCTGCTTTTCAGGGTCACCGTTCGTTCGCTCATTGTGAGCACCCTGATTGCCATCCTGATTCCATCGAAGTACGAATCCACGGCGCACATCATGCCACCCCAGCAAAATAATGGTGGAGCTCTCTTGTCGCTTCTTGGCGGAAGAGCTGGAGGTTCGGAGGACGTGGCTTCCGCTCTCCCTGCGCTGGCTGGTAGTTTTCTAGGCATGAGCGGCTCGGGCGCAATGTTTATCGGCCTGACTCACAGTCGAACGGTGGAAGATCACATAGTCGACAGATTTGACCTGCAGAAAGTTTACTGGACGCGGAATATCTACTCAATGCGGTACAGGCAGGATGCTCGCAACTTTCTGGAAAAAAATACTGCTGTCGACGAGGACCGCAAAAGTGGAGTGATCTCGATCACGGTCACGGACCGAAGCCCGCAGCGTGCCCGCGACATCGCGCAGGCCTATGTGGAGGAATTGGATCGGTTGCTCGCCCAGGTAAGCACATCCTCCGCCCGCCGGGAGCGTATTTTCATCGAACAGCGCTTGGTAACAGTGAAGCGTGACTTGGAGGACGCGGAGCAGCAGTTCAGCGCGTTTGCTAGTAAGAATAGTGCGCCCGATATTAAGGAACAAGCCAAGGCCATGGTTGAGTCCGCGTCGGTGTTACAAGGGCAAGTCATCGCGGCCCAGTCCGAACTGCAAGGCCTCGAGCAAATCTATACCAGTAACAACGTTCGCGTGCGATCACTGCAGGCACGTGTCGCCGAGCTTCAGAGTCAGCTTCAAAAACTGGGTGGCACAGATGCCTCGCTGGCGCAGGATGCTTCCGCTCCTGAACCGATGTATCCTTCGATACGCAAGTTACCCTTGCTGGGCGTGGAATGGACTGATCTGTACCGGAGCATGAGAATCCAGGAAACTGTCTATGAATTGCTAAACCAGCAATACGAGCTTGCCAGAATTCAAGAAGCGAAAGAGATTCCGACGCTTCGAGTAATTGATACTGCGAACGTCCCCGAGAAGAAATCGTGGCCGCCCCGATTGTGGATCATTGTCATGCTCACCACGCTGTCATTTGCGCTTACGGCAGCATGGATCACGGGATCGGCGTACTGGCAGAAAGGAGATCAGGGGAGTCCCGGCAAATTGCTGGTGAACGAGATGTGGAGTGCTGCGTCTCGGGAAAGCCATCAAATCATGGGGCGCCTACCATTCCAGGGCCCAGTGTCGCGCTGGTTCGCCAAGCGAAAAGAGGGGGGCTCTCGATCCTAGCTCGGAGTGTGCCCGTCGAGTCCTTGATTCCATTGTTCCGACCGTGGGCGTTCCACCGAAGAATAAACCTTCTCGGCTCCTGGCCGACTGATCGATTGTCCTGTGATGACTTCAGTGGCGCGCTTCTTGAAATATGTGGCGCTTGCGGGTGAAGCGCTGGTGCTGGTCTGGCTGGCGGCGACGGAAAATCTCGCGCCGGTCGGATTCTTGGCGCTCGCGCTGCTGGGGGCTGGCACCCTCACCGCGCTGGCTTTTAGCAGTTGGCCCTTCGGGGCTTTGCTGCTCATGACGGCAAGCAGCGCCATGCCTGGAATCGCAGTGGTCGTGATGGGCCTTCATCTGCGCCCCGAACATCTGTCGATCGCGATCGTTGCTCTGGTCGTCGCTGGCCAAGCTCTGAAAGAGCGGCGAGCTCCCCGGTTCGATTTGCGGACCTTCGACTTTTTCCTGCTTGCCTATGTAGGAATGAATTTTCTTACTTCCGCCCTGACCTCTCCAGAGCCGCAGTTGACTCTCAGGTGGGCTGCGCTCAATGCCATCGTGATCAGTCCGTACTTTTTGCTTCGCTTCTTGGTCACAGATCAACGTAAGCTGCAGCGAGCCTTCGACATCCTCCTGTGGATCGGGGCAGCCGAATCTGCGTACGGCATCCTGTGCTTTCTATCCAATCACTTCTGGCAGACGTCATTCGGAGTGGATGCGGATCAATACGGCGCTATTCCCGGCGTCTACGGCACGCAATATGAGGCCAACTTGTTCGGCAGTTATACAGCGTGCTGCGCGATTATGTTTCTGGCATGTTTCATGCTAAAACCCCGCCGCGCCCTCTACGGATTCGGGCTTGCGGTCACAATGTTAGGGACAATCATAAGTCTGGCGCGCTCGGTATTCCTGGCTTTTCCAGTGGCAGCGTTGTTTGTGGTTTGGATCGCACTCAGAAAAGGCCAGTTGCAGCTGCGAAAACTGTTCCCCATGGCTGTGGGAGTTGTATTGATTCTGTTGGTCGCCAGTCCATTCATCCTGGGCTTTGTGCGAGAGCGGTTTAGCACGGTTGATCCAGCCGAGCTAGCGTCCGACAGTACAACCCTTACTCGAATTGTGCAGATTGCGGCTGCGGTCCAGGACGTTCAAACACACCCCATCTTGGGAACCGGGACAGCCAGCTTCCAATTATTTTTTGATTGGAACGACTATATTCCTGGAATGCGAGCGGAGAACGATGATCCTGGCGGCTGGGTGAGCAATACGCCGGTACGGATTCTCCATGACACAGGCGTGGTCGGACTCATCATTTTCATCGGATTCCTTGGTTCGCTGGCTGCGGCGGTTTACAAGGCGGGACGTGTCGCCGGACCGCAGACCAAAGTGGTCCTTATCGCGCTTTCGGCCGGCTTGTTGCTCTATGCGATAACCTTCCAAGCCACCGAAGCAACCATCTTGGCTTTTACCTGGGTGCACCTCGGACTCCTGGCGACGGCGGTCGCTCTGATTCAATCTTCGCGGCCTATATCCGAAGCCATTACCAGAACATGATTGCAACGCGCGAGCGCTCCTATGATTTGGCCGTGGCCTACCGCATCTGTCCCAAGGTGGCCAAGTGTGCATTGTCTTTGCCATTTGGGGACAACAAATACCAGCTTTCCCGCGTTTGTCTGGAGTCCTTCAAGGAATCGCTCGGCCCTTTGCGGTTTAAGTTGTGGGCACTGCTAGACAGTTGTCCACCGGAATATGAGGAACTGTTTCGTAAGTCCATAGATCCTAGAGATCTGGTGATCCTCCGATTGGATGGAGAAGGAAACCACGCTACCTTCGGCCGACAAATTGATATTCTGCTTCAGCAACAGGATGCGAATGTTATTTATTTCGCGGAAGACGATTACCTTTATCTGCCTAACCAGTTTCCAGCCATGCTGGAGTTTCTGTGCGCGAACTCTGACGTGCACTTCGTTTCGCCGTATGATCATTTGGACTGTTATAAGCTCGACCTGCATCGCGGACCGAAATGGCTTCGAACCTACGCATCGCATCACTGGAGAACCGCCGCATCGACATGCCTTACATTCTTGTCACGCAAGGAAACTCTCGCTCGCAACGAGAACGTCTTCCGCAGCTATGGAAAGGGCAATTTTGACTGCTCTTTATGGTTGAGCCTGACCAAGCATCGTGTTCTCAATCCGTTCGCGATGGCACGATACTCGGTTCGTGAAACGTTCTACGCGAAAATTCTGGCGAAGGCTTGGTTCTACTGCTGGAAGCAGATTCTGTTTGGCAAAAAACTAAAGTTGTGGGTGCCGATTCCAGGCATCGCGACCCATCTAGATAACCATGCTCTCTCGCCCAACGTGGATTGGCGAGCCCGGATGGGGCAAGAAGCCGAGGCCCGAGTTTGAGCCGATTGGCAAAACTCCTCAGTCGGCGCGGCGAGTTTGCCGGATGCACCGAGGATGTAGTGCAGCGAATTCTCTCCTACGAGTTCCCGGTGCGGACACCTTGATCGCAGCCGAGAGGAGTTGCGAAGGGCCTGGGCACAAACCCTGATCCTTACTGTGCAATCGACTAAGGTTTCAAGCAATGCTGCCTTGCTTGAGACGTCACAGCTGACCCCAGATTGCCTGGCTAAATGGGAACTTACGGAGCCTATTCCTGCATGAAAGTGAGCCTAATTGCAAAGCGACTGATCCCCGGGTTTCGATCTCGTCTTCTCGTGCGCCGCGTTCTGAACCTTCCACGTGATACCTATGACCGAGTTACCCATAAGCGCGACCCGTTGATCCCTCCCCATGGCCTCTGGTTTGTCGGCGGAGAGGAGGATTATGCGGCGGTAAACGAGGAGTTCTTGCGGTATTTCATCGACCTAGGCGGCCTACTCCCCGATCATTGTGTACTTGATGTGGGCTGTGGTATAGGTGTCATGGCTTCACGACTTACCAAGTTCATAAGTCCCAAGGGAGCTTACTTCGGTTTCGACATAGTCCCCATCGGCATCAGCTGGGCTAGCCGCCACCTTAGCTCACAGTTTCCCAATTTCAAATTTGCTCACGTTGATCTTTTCAACAAGCACTACAATCCCAAAGGGAAGCTGTCGGCGGAGGCGTTCCAATTCCCATACCCGGACAGTACCTTCGACTTCGTGTTCCTGAAGTCTGTGTTTACGCACCTTTTGCCACTCTCGATTCGGCATTACTTGGGTGAGATACGTCGGGTTTTGAAACCCTCGGGGCGTTGTCTGCTGACAATCTTTCTCTTGAATGATGAATCGTTGGACTTGGTTCATCGCGGTCACAGCTCCATCCCGTTGCTTCATGAGCTGGACGGCTGTCGGGTGCTCGACCCCCAATTTCCCGAGACTGCAGTTGGAATACCCGAGACGAGTCTTGCGACTTTGTGCAACAGCGCGGGTCTGAACCTGCTCCCACCCGTTCACTACGGTTCATGGTGTGGTCGGACGTCATATATGAGCTATCAGGACATTTTGTTGTTGACTCCCACTTCGTGAGGAGAATTCACGTAGAGATCTGCCCATTGAAAATATTGATTGTTGTACTCAACTGGAACAGCCGCGAAATGACCAAGGATTGCGTGGCGAGTCTTTTGGCGATGAAGGGCGATGGATTCAAGATTCTGGTCATCGACAACGGCTCCCGAGATGGATCCGTGGCATTCCTGCGAGAGGCCTTTCCCGAAATTGAGGTTACCGCAAACGGGCGAAACCTGGGATTTGCTGGGGGCTGCAACGTCGGCATGAGGCGGGCTCTGGAGGAGAATTTCGAGCATGTCCTGCTGATCAACAATGACACTGTTGTGAAGCCGAATCTTCTGGCTGAACTTCTGGCCGAATCAGAACGCAGTCCCAAGGCGGGGATGGTGTCGCCAAAAATCTACTACGCCGACAATCCCGATCGTGTTTGGTGGGCCGGTGGCGCATTCAGCCTGTGGCATGGAATTCCGCGCCATCTCGGCTGGAAGGGGAAACATCACGGCCAGTATGACGCGGCCTGCAGCATGGACTGGGCAACAGGATGTGCTGTACTGCTAAAGTGCGACGCTCTGCGGGAGGCCGGCTTGTTTGACGAGCAATTTTTCGCTAATTCAGAGGATCTTGACCTTTCCCTCCGTATGCGAAGATTGGGGTGGGAGATCCGTTATGCGCCAGCAGCCGAGCTAATGCATAAGGAGGGGTTCGCCACCCGTCGAAATGTGGGAGAGGATGTGCGCTATTTCACCTCAACTAGAAATATTCTTTGGCTCATGCATAAGCATGCAAAGGCTTATCACTGGATTACATTTTGGCCGATCTTTACCGGCTATTACCTGCCTAAGCTGATCCTTTCGCCTGCTAGCCGCGGAGATTTCCGCTCCTGTTGGGCAGTGTTCCAGGGTATCGCCGCCTTTTGGAAAATGTTGCTACATCCGGGTATTTCTGTTCTGCCGGCCGCCCTGAAGGCCACCACGATGCCAATCGCGGCCAGCGAGAATAGCATTCAAGAATCGGTCATATTCCCGCAATGAGGACAAGGAGGTACTCTCCTGGATTGCGACGCGAGGTTGAAACCAGGACAGAGTTATGGTCAAGCTTGATGGTTCTGATGGGCAGATCAAGGGAATCTCCCCATCTCTCTTCAAGACATCGAAGAAATTAATACCCTCATAAGGGTGCGAAGCGAAAATGTCGAGCCTTGAATTCACTGGAGAACGAATTGTTCCCGGCAAGACGGCAGAGTCCCTCTTCCGCGAAAGCCAGATGAGATACGCTTTTGCGGGTCGTTACGCTAAAGGACGGGTGGTTCTAGATGTTGCCTGTGGCATCGGCATCGGGACACATTGTTTGCTGAAGGCGGGAGGCGTTCGCTGCATTGGGCTGGACCTGAGTTTGGAGGCAATTCGGTACGCCAAGTTTTCTTATGCGGGTTGCACATTTGCCGCTTGCGATGCAACCAGTCTTTGCCTGGCAGACCAAAGCGTGGATTTGGTTGTTTCCTTTGAAACAATCGAACATTTGACCGACCCCAGGAAGTTTCTAGCACAGTGCAAGAGAGTCTTGCGTCCGAATGGCCTTCTGATTTGTTCCACCCCAAATCGAGAGATTAGCCAATGGGGCCCAGGAAATCCCTTCCACGTTGCTGAGATGAAACCCGGAGAGCTGTTAAGTTTGATGCAGGGATACTTTGTGGATTGTAAACTCTACGGGCAGCACGATGTGGGGTACCCCTCATGCGTCGCGAAGAGCATAGCAGTCAAAGTCCTCGACAGAACGCACCTGCGGAGTGTTGTGAGGAGGTCAGTACGACGTTTCAAACCCCTTCCGCTCAGTGGGATCTGCACAGAGACTGAATTCCCTGAACAAGACGGACGTTTTCCCGAGCTAGCCATTAATCCCTACATACCGAAATGGCAAGAGAGACCGGTGTACTTGCTTGCAATCGGCCGAAAGCAAACGCCGGCTACTCTGTGAAAACCTGGATCGAAAGATTGGTTAGCCGAATTAAGGGTTACGAATACGCGTTCCATCAAGACTTCCGAACCGTCATCTTGTGAAGCAAGATCTTGGAACATGACCTCTTCCACTCTCGCCGCTGTCCATGATGATTCCGCATCCAGATCGCCAATTTCAAAAAGGGATGATCGCATGGATTCCAGTCTGCGTATCGGGATCGATATCCACAGTATCGGAAGCAAGAAAGGCGGGAATGAAACCTACTATCGCGAACTCGTCGGTGGCCTGGCTACGGTTTTCTCGAAGCACCAGTTTGTCCTCTACTATGCGCAGCCCCAGATGCCCCTCCTGAAGGATCTGGACGGCCGATTCAGCCTAAGGCAGGTCCGCCCATCCCTTCGCGGGTTACGGATTCCATTCGGACTTCCCTGGCGGATGCGGCAAGAAAAACTGGACGTCTTTCACGCGCAATATATCGTTCCGCCGTTTCGCAGCTGCAAGACGGTTGTGTCGATTTTTGACTTGGCGCACGAGCGGTTTCCTGAGTTCTTCCACCCCTGGGAAGGCCGTGCCTTACGGACCTTGGTGCGGTGGAGCGCAAAGCGAGCCGACCACATTGTGACGGTCTCGCAGTTTTCGGCGCGCGACCTGATCGAAATATACGGCGTAAAGCCGGAAAAAATCACGGTGGTCTATCTCGCCGCATCCGACGATTTTCGCCCGATGGATCGTGAGGCATGCCGCGAATATGTTCGCAATAAGTGCGGGCTGGCCTCCCCGTACATCCTATACGCCGGACGATTGCAGGCAAGGAAAAATCTGGTCAGGCTAGTGGAAGCGTATTCCCGACTGCACCGAAAAGGCATTGCGGAAGACCTGGTGCTGGTGGGCAAGCAAGACTGGCAGGCCGGCGAGATTCGGGATTGCGTTCGCAAGCACGGATTGGAGTCGCGGGTGTTGTTCTTAGGATACGTGCCCGGAGAAGATTTGCCTCATCTTTACAATGCCGCCAAGTTGTTTGTCTATCCCTCCATTTTTGAAGGCTTTGGTCTGCCTGTTGTCGAGAGCATGGCGTGCGGAACTCCCACGATCACCTCCCACGGGTCTTCCTTGGAGGAAATCGCCGGCGACGGTGCCTTGCTGGTCGACCCGCTGAGTGCCACTTCCATCGGCGACGCGATCGAACGCGCCCTAGGGGATCCGACCCTGCTCCAAAGTCTGAGCGAGCGGGGTCTCGCCCGGAGCAAACAGTTCAGCTACCGTACGGCCGCGGCGAAAACCCTGGCCATCTATGAGAGCGTTTAAGCTCCGAGGCGTTGCCGCTACCCTCTCCGGACGACCCATTGTTAGCTGCCTTGGTTACTCTGACTGTTCCACTTGCACGTGGCCTCGTCTTACCGTGCTAGCATCAAAATTCTTCTAAAAAAGCCAGTTTTATTGAGGTTATGAGCTATGCGAGGCAGTTTGGCATGCGAATAGCAATGATCGGCCTTAAGGCACTTCCTCCTCAGTATGGAGGTTTTGAAACGGCAGCGGATGAAATCTCTCGTCGTCTCGTGGCCTTGGGGCACGAAGTAATCGTCTACAACCGCGCTGGTTTGAGTGCCCACGAAGGGGATGACTACGAGGGCGTGAAGCTGGTCACTCTTCCCACCATCAACCGCAAGAATCTCAGCTCAATCACGCATGCGCTGCTCAGCACAATCCACGTCCTGTTCCACCGAGTTGACGTTGTCCAGTACTTCATTACGGGGAATACCCTATTCGCGCCACTTCCGCGGCTGTTCGGCATGAAAACTGTCTGCTCGGTGGATGGGACCGACTGGCAGCGCCGAAAATGGAGTCGCGCTGCCCGTCTTTATCTGCGTCTTTCGGAACAGCTGGCGGTATGGTTCTGCGACGCCTTAATTGGTGACTCGCCCGAAGTAGTGCGTTACTACCGCCAACAGTACGGTGCCGAGCCGATGCTTTCTACCTACGGAATTCGAGAAACGCGGACATCTGGAACGCAGTGGCTGGAACGATTCCAGCTGAAAGAACGCGAGTACGTCTTCTTCGTCGGCCGTCTAGTTCCGGAAAACAATGTGCACCATTTGATCGCGGCATTTGAGAAGACGTCCACCGACAAGAAACTGGTAATCGTCGGCGATGATCCTTGGGGGAAACGCTATGTGCGTTCTCTGCGGTCCACCAGGGACAAGAGGATAGTCTTCACCGGCGGAGTCTACGGCGAAGGGTATGAGCAATTGCAGCAAAATGCCTACTTGTTCGTTTTGCCTGACGAAATTGGCGGTACACATCCGTCGCTGGTGGAGGCCATGGGCTTTGGCAATTGTGTTCTGGTCAACGATACCCAATCGAACCTTGAGGCGATTGCGGATGCCGGTCTATCCTATCGTGGCTCCGAGGGCGCTCAGGACCTCGCGCGCCAGTTGCGGATGCTGTTGGACAACCCGGACCTGGTCGCGAAATTCCGCGAGAAAGCCAAACGGCATGCTTTAGCGAACTACCGCTGGAGTGACGTGGTCAAGGAGCACGAAAAACTATACCGTCGATTGCTTGGTTATCCGGCGGAGGTTGTGGCAGTTCCAGCTGCGCGTTCGGCATCCAGCACAGGCGATTGAGCAGGCTCTTCATTGCTCAATTCCTCAGTCCTTAGCTTGGAAAGGTTGTCGAGCGGCAAGGGCATATTCGCGAACTTGCTCAGGGTCTCACCATCCGCCTCCAATACGCCCACGGGATATGAAGTCGCGATCTAAGATTCTGGCCCTGGTGTCGCTATGTGGGATTTGGGCGATACACGGCTATGCGCAGTGCGCCAATGGTTCCGTTTCTTGCGTCCCGCGCCTAGTGAAGTTTTCGGGCACGTTGAAGGACGCAATGGGCAACCCGCTCAGCGGCGTCGTTGGAATCACGTTTTCGATATATTCCAATCCCACCGGTGGTACGCCTCTGTGGCTAGAAGTACAAAATGTACAACTGGACCAGCAGGGGCGCTATACCGTCCTGCTGGGGACCAGCACAAACGGGGGTGTGCCAGTGGAGTTATTCTCCTCCGGAGACTCGCGCTATCTAGGTGTGCAGGCGGCATTACCAGGAGAGACCGAAAAACCAAGAGTCTTGATGGTGAGCGTCCCCTACGCTTTGAAAGCAGGTGATGCGGAGACCCTGGGGGGCCTGCCGCCCTCTGCTTTCCTCAGAGCATATCCCAATGCCGTGAGCCAGTCTGCTGTCGACCCGAGCGGCGCCAAGTCCCAAGCGGTGGTAACGACAGGCGTTGTCGCCGGCGGTCCTACTGCGAAGGACACCAGCGTCACAGCCCCGGGAGGCACGGTTGATACGATCCCGAAGTTCGCCACGGCCTCATCGATTGTAGACTCACAAATCACCGATTCCAGCAACATGGTCAGTTTGCAAAACCTCGCTAACATTCTGTTCGCCGACCGTTTTCCCAACGGGGTCCCCGATGCCATCGCGGCTTGCCCCGCGAATGGATGCACAATTTACGCCGGATCTCCCAACATAAATCTTAATCTGGGGACAATTGATCCGGTAGGAAAGGCGATCACAATCTATCTGGGTCCATACACCTACAATGTTACCCAAATCACGTTGCGCAAAGCGTTTAAGATTATTGGGATGGGTGCATCTGGGGGAGTGGCCGGATCAATTACCTGCACGGCTGCAGTACCTTGCAATGGGACCGTTTTGCAATCCGTGAATGGAAATAACCCAGTATTTGTCCTGCCGCAAGGTAACAATTTGCCTGCGACCGACGTATTGCTGTCCGGGTTCCGGCTCCTGGGAGCAACCGGCAACAGCAGTGAAGATGGGTTCTTCCTGGACGCGAGTTCGCTAGTGAATTCCGGCTTGTGGCATTCTACACTCGCGGATCTCGACATAGAAGGCTTCGCCGGGATCGGAATCCACTTGAAGGGGCCGAATAATAATTTTGGAGCGGTCAGTCAGTGGCTTCACTTTGACAACGTTGACGTGTTCCGTACCGCGGGTGGAGGAAATGGGCTGAGGCTTGAAGGCGCCAATTTCGAAATGGATTTTTCCAATTGCGAATTCGACGGTCTGACAGCCGGAGACGGAACCAACATATATATAGGGGGTCTGGCCGGAGGCATAAACGGATATCCTCTTAATATCAGGTTTACAGGCTTGGTAACGCAAGGTGCTGCCGTGGGAGTACAAATCGACGGAGCGGCTGGCATTTCTTTTTATAGTTCGCATCACGAAAAGCTCTGGGGAGTTTATTCGATAACCAACAACACCAATATCGGCACGAAGGGGGTGACCATCGCAGACGCGAATTTTTTTGGTGTTGGAACCAACAATGGTGCAGGCTATCTGCTGAACGTCGGCACGACTCTCGCGTCTGGAATCGTCTTCGTGCGCAATCAGGTACTGGGCAACCCCGACTCCGTGGTTACCGGGACAAACCTCTCGCAAATCATTTATCGAGACAACCTCTTTTACGATCACAGCACCTTCAACGTTCCCCCCACCTCCGGCATCACGACTGGACTTGATCCGGCTACCATTCTGAATATTGGAAGTGCTTCCACGGTCGGGTTGACTCCGTCGAGCACACCAATCACCACAATTCAAAGTTCGCTCGGGCCGGGAGAAATGGTTACATTTTTCATGCTGTCCGGCACCGGTACATTTGGTTCGGGCGGCAACATTAACTTATTAGGTACAAACAGTATATCGGTCACCGGGTCAATCACTTTTGTCAGAAATGATCTCACCGGCCCGTCTTCGGCTTGGACCCCTGTCGCTCAATGGAGCCCCGCGCCCGCCGTGGCGTCTGGAGGTTTTACAGTATCGGCATCACCCGCATCAGCCACCGTATTTCCGGGAGAGACTGCCACGTTCAATTTGACGGTTGTGCCCTCGGGAGGCTTTTCCGGCGCCGTACAACTCGCCTGCAGTGGAGCTCCTCTTAGATCCTATTGTTCCGCATCCCCGAATCCGCTGACAGTGGAGGGAGCCAATCCGCTCTCAGCGACAGTGGTCATCACCACGACCGCCCCGCGCGGTCAGAACCTCAGCTCGGAACTATCCGCCAAAATACCTGTGGGCCCCGGTTTACCGCCGATTCCCGGAACACCCCCCGGAATCTACCCGTTGACCATAACCGCGACTTCCGGTGGTATTAGCCAGTCGGCAACCTTCAGCCTGACCGTACAATAGCCTCCGTCAGGAACGCCTATTCTGCGCAGTTTACTTGTACAGACATGCCTGCGCCGTCCAAGCAGCGTGTCTCCGAATCCGGCTAGCACAGGCGGGGACAGACCAAATCGCCGTCCTTACCTGCGACGGAGATGGCGGCAGTGGCAATGCCGGCGGAGGCGGCCGTACTATGAACGGAACCCCGAGCGGCACCTACACTATCCTGATCAGCGGCACAACCGGTGGCATCATGCAGTCAACTAGCTTGACCCTGTCGGTACAATAACCGGACCTCGCTGCGTCGAAGAATTTATATGGCACTACCCCATCCACCTCCGGTCGTCGATTGGCATTCGGAAATTGGGCATTGTGCGAAACGGGAGATGACGGTCTCGAATCAAGGTCCGAAGTCTGCTTCAGCAGCAGAGACCGAGTGCGACCGAGTGTGACCACCCGACGTGAGAAACTGCTGGTCCTGAAGAATGCCACCGCCAATTTGGTTCGTGGTGGTGCCTCCGCTGTAGTGGCCCTGGTCCTGCCGCCATTTCTCACGCGCTCAATGTCTAGGGATGCCTTTGGGGCCTGGGCGCTCATCCTGCAACTGAGCGCCTACGTTGGCTATCTTGACTTCGGCATTCAAACCGCTGTCGCCCGGTTCGTCGCCCACGGAACTGAGCGAAATGATGCAAGACATCGCGACGGCATAGTCAGCACGGCCCTGGCAACCCTGGCGGCCTCCGGATGCGCAGCTTTTCTCAGCCTTGTTCTGCTCGCACTCTTCCTGCCCCGACTCTTTCATCACCTTCCCGTCTCATTACTCTTCGATGTCCGTCTAGCCCTTCTGCTTGTGGGCGGCTCTCTCTGTATAGGTCTGCCTGCATCGGTGTTCGCAGGCGTGTTCGTGGGAATCCAGCACAACGAAGTTCCAGCGGCGATCATCGGAGTCTCTCGGCTCATCAGCGCCACGCTATTAATACTCATCGTGCGCAACGGCGGAGCGATCGTCGCAATGTCGATTGCGGTTGCCATCGTGAATATCGGCTCGTATGGACTCCAGTTCAAGGTCTATCGACGGTTCGCGAGTCGCCTTACCCCCACAATGAGTCTTTCCGTAGGCCGTGTGACCAAGGCCGCCGCCCGCGAACTCTTCGACTACTGCGCTAGCCTCACGATTTGGGGATTTGGGTTGGTGCTTGTAACCGGACTGGACCTAACGATCGTAGGAGTCTATCGCTTTTATGAGGTTGGATACTATGCCATCGCTGCGACTCTAGTCACTTTCCTTGGTGGAATCGTCGGTGCGCTCTTCAGCGCGATGGGCTCCCCGACCGCGGTGCTCCATGCGCGAGGAGATAGTGCCGGTCTGGCACGCATGGTGTCGGCAGCAACACGGCTAGGGATGCTCGTCCTGCTCGCCACAGGCATCCCTCTCATCTTCGGAGCCGGCCATATCTTGCGTTTGTGGGTCGGCCCCGTCTATGCGCAGCACGCCACCTTGCTCGTCCAGATTCTGGTCGCCGCAAACATCGTGCGGTTATGCGTGACTCCTTACGCCATCGCGATGATCGGGGCTGGGGAGCAGCGCCATATTGTCCTCGTCCCGCTCCTTGAAGGTGCAACCAATCTTGTGGCTAGCCTCATCGCTGGCTATTATCTAGGAGCGGTGGGCGTGGCGATTGGAACACTGATCGGATCGTTTGTAAGTCTAGCGGGAAACCTTGTTTTCTCCATACGGCGCAGTGTTGCGATCCAACTACCCGCCTTTGAGTATTTTCGCGACTCGATTCTCCCCCCCGTGTTGTGCTCCGGGCCAGTTCTCATCCTGGGAATGCTCTGGCACCCAGTACTTTCTTTCTTGCCCTACTGGCTACTCGCCTTTCTCCTGGCCGTGGCTGCTATCCTGACCTTGGTATTAGCTTGGTATGTTGGGTTGATGCCGAATGAGAGACAGAAACTCATAACCGAAGCAAAGGCGACGTTGCAGTCTATGAGCCGAAGTCATAATCCACTGAAGGCAAAGTAGCTGATCATACCTTCATACATCACTTGCTTACGATAAGAAAGTCATAGAACCCAATGCTCCCCAATGAGGCATTCGTATTCTCGATGTAGGCTGTGGAACCGAGTTTTCGGGGAACGCCTGCGCAGGAGCGAGAACAATAAGTAGTTGGAATTACGTAAGGGAGGCAGAGTTGGCTTCCGAACGGTTGTCCCGAGTATTGTGCGGACTTGACAGACTTTGACCGCGGCCCACTCGGCACGTTGAGACCGCACGCGAAATACCTGCCGCAGTTCCCGCGGCTTCGCTGCGTTTTCGGGCATCTGTTCTAATCGAGGGAACCCCTGCCGCAACAGCACCCGAACACATGGGCATGCACATTCCAGCAAATCCGCTCCCAAGAGTGGGTATGGAATACCGCGCTCGAACCTGCACGGCGGAAGAAAGCCGTCAAGGCCTGCTCAAATGCCCGACCGTCGCCAACCGCGTGATCGACAATTTCCTCGTAGATGCAAACGCCAAGCTGGAAGTCCTTAGGAACACTCTGCCGCCGACCCTCTCGATGAAACCCTCCCTGTAGCCAGCGCGGCAGCGCGCGACTAGCAGCAGATCCGGGGGCTCGACCTGCCGGTCCGAGTTCGATCCGATTCCCCCTTCTCGTTCCCACCTCATTCTGTGAGTCTGCTCCCCAAGAACTTGGGCATTTCTCCATTTCCCTGCCTGTGCCCTTGTCCCTCGATTCCCCACGACCACTCTCTGAACCCTCTCTCCGCTTTCCTTTGCACCATTAACCAATAACTCAATCTGGTTGTCGGTTTGATCAACCGGCCCGCCGACATCGCCGCTTGGTCAGAGTTCATCTCACTGCGACGCCTTCTTGCTCGTCCTCGTCGCCATTACCTTTCGCCACCGTCCTCAGAACTTGGCTCGCAAATACCGGTCCATCGCCCACGGAAAATAGTAATCCAAAGCTCGAAACAGAATCCCGATTCTCGGCGTGTAGACCTTTGTAGCCCCGCGCCGCAGCCCCCCGGCGATTCCTTCCGCGATCTGCCGCGGCGTTACCACCCGCCTTATATCTTCCACCTCTGCCGGAGCCGCCCCCGCGAGCGCATGCTCGCGAAACTTCGTCGCCACGATGCCTGGCGTCATCTTCAACACTTGCACTCCGCTCCCCATCAACTCCCGCCGCAGTGAGTCCGTATAGCAGTGCACCGCCCACTTCGTCGCGCAATACATCACCGCCCACGGCAACCCTACCTCGCCGCCTACCGACCCGATGTTCACCACCGCCCCCGACCGCCGCCGCCGCATCTCTGGCAGCACAAGTTGGGTCAAAGCGATCAGCGAAAAAACGTTGATGTCGAACATCCGTTTCGAAACTTCGACGTCCACTTCCGATGGAAACCCGAACTGCCCCACCCCCACGTTGTTGATCAGGACATCGATCCGCCCATACCGAGCCACGGCTTCGTTCACGAATCGCCGTCGCACCTCGTCCTCAGTAATATCACCGGTTACCGTCAAGGCCCCATCGGGAGCCGAAGCGCCTAGCTCCGCATCTACATCAAGAAGAGCCACGCGAGCGCCGGCCTCGGTAAACAAGGATGCACAGGCCGCCCCAATCCCCTGCGCCGCGCCGGTAATCAAAACTACCGCTCCCCGAATCTCCAATAAACCCTCCCGATCGTTGAATCTTCGCTATTCTTAGCGGCTTGGCGGGAATCCAGGTTCCGGATCATCAGGAACACCGCCACTGCAAACCTGCACAGCCGCCGGAATCCTCGAATCTCATCGTCGAGCCCTTCTGCTCGATCGATTTGAAGAAACGGGGGGCAAGACCCGCGCACAACAGTCTACCAGCCGCGATCAGGCAAGGGGTGCCGCTGTTACGCAGCAGCTTCACTAAGTAGATACATGGTGGGTTCTTGCTAGCGCCCGGAATCAGATCGGCTTTCTTCGTACGGTCAACCGGCGCGCTCTCGTCGAAGGTCACCTTGCACGAGGTCAGCTTCTTGGGCCAGATTCTTTCGCCGCCGCTAGAATTGGAGTCGCCGATTCTTCGACAGTGTGCTTGCGTTGCGGAACTGCGGGAAGTTCCAATCAGAAAACTGCGGAAAGCGTAGACACGCAGTATTTTGTTCCAAGGATCAGGCGCGTGTTGACTCTAGCTGCATATTGACGCCACGATGAGGGGTTGCTATTTTGACGCACACGGAAGGAATTTGAATGGCCCTGCTCGAAAGCTGGTACCGGCTAGATAGGTTCGCAGGGCAGCGTTGGACTATCTTCTTGCCCGGTGCCGTGGGAGCGTTGCTCCGCTTGGCGTTGCTACCCTGGCTACCCTTCCCATACCCCGCTACCCACGACGAATTCAGCTACCTACTCGGAGCTGATACTTTCAGCCACTGGCGGCTAACAAATCCAGCTCATCCGCTATGGAGATTCTTCGAGACGATGCACGTGATCTCGATTCCAACTTATGCGTCAAAATACCCTCCCGGGCAGGCATTTTTCCTGGCAATCGGCGAGCGATTCTTCGGTCATCCATTTTTCGGTTGTGTGGTTGCCTATGTCTTCTTTGTTAGCGCGGTTGTTTGGATGCTTCGCGCCTGGATGCCGTCCGGCATGGCGCTGCTAGCAGGGTCTTTCACAGCCATCGCATTCGGTACTGGTAACTACTGGCTTGAATCCTATTGGGGAGGTGCGGTGGCCGCCGCCGGTGTGGCCCTGGTTCTCGGGGCGATAGGAAGAATTGAGCGCCAAGGTCGGTTTGTTGTGGCGTGGCCACTCGCCGGGGGGATCATTCTTCTATGGTTCACGCGGCCATTTGAAGGGGCCTTCCTCATCTTAGCTGCAGGAGCATTGTTGCTTTTTGAAGTGGTCCGCCGTCGTTTGCCCGCAGGCGGTGATTGGAGCACGAGCGGACTTTCTTCTTTCATTGCTGTCTTGGTGGTTTGCGGCATTGGGACTTTGGCGTTCCAGGCCTACTACGACTTTCGCGTGACAGGCCACGCCTTGCTCCTCCCCTACTCGCTTCATCAGCAGCAATACAACTATCAGCCGATGTTCTGGTTTCAGAATCCAACAACGCCGACTCTCGACACAAATCCGGTGGTGCGCAAGTTCCATCAGCAGTGGGAGGTCGAATCGTACGAGGAACGCAGAGATCTTCTCACGGGAAAGCAGTCGTTGGTTCTCGCGTCCGAGAAGGCGCTGACTCCTCCCGAGTTAAAGGAACGGCTAAAGGTGATGGAGTTGATCCTGGCGATAGTTCTGATCCTGGTTCTTTCATTCCGCTTCCGGACCGACGGCGGCGTCGGAAATCTTTGGTTTCTTCTTATCGTGTCCACAGTTCCGCTCTTGCTGGAATCATTTACGTTTGCGCATTACGCAATCGCCGTAACTATCACATTGATCGCTCTTGTCTTTCGCCTCATCTGGCTGTGCAACGAACGTCGCTGGCCAACAGCCTCGACAGGAACTCTTCTTGCGACATTCCTAGTTGGCGTGCTTTTTTGCGGTGCCGCTGGAAATAACGTTTTTCGGGCGTGGCGTGAAGTAAGAAAGCCATTTCCGTTGAAAGTAGAGCGTGCTCGTGTGCAGAAAGAGCTAATGGCGCGAGATGGTGGGCAAGTGTTGTTCGTGCAGTACTCTCCCAATCACGACACGTCCCTCGAATGGGTCTACAACGGCGCGGATATCGACAGGAGTAAGCTGATTTGGGCTCGTGACTTAGGTCCCGAAGAGGACAAACGGTTGATCGCCTACTACCCGGGGCGACACTTCTGGATACTCAATGCTGATTTACCGCATCCCGAACCAGTCCCGTACGAGCCTTGAGCTGCACGGAGCTAAGTTGTGCTGCCGCAGTGCGGTCTTCTTTTGTGCCTTTTGCGCCGCCTAAACCGGAGTGATGTAGGACTTCTTACCTCCCTTGGCAACTCCGGTGCGTAGATCCGTCCCGCCTCCCTCGGCCCTCCTCAATGAGAAATTCACCTTTGTCTCTCGTGGACCGAGGCACTCCACTGACGGAAAAGATAGCTTCGCCAGTGTCAGTAGCACATCGCTCCAACATTAGCTATTCGCGCCGTTTCACTAATTGTGTGGCAAGATTTGCATGTCGTCCGCGACCACTGCAACAACTTTCACCTCCGCTCATGCCCTATCCTCCGCTTTTGAGGCCATGCGGTCGCACGATGCGGCGATGACGCTCGATTCATCGGCCCGCCGATTCCCGACTCTCTCAGACGTTGCAACTCGAAACAATCGACAACCAGATAGCCCAGCGGTCTCTTGACAACAACGCATCAGTGGGACTAGGGGCGGTATCCGCGCCGGGGATCCAGCAAGAACCCGTTCCATGTCGGCTCATCGTTGATCAATGATCCCGGATTTCATTTCGGGATTCTCTGTCCCGGTCCGGGACATATTTGGCCAAAGCAGCATATGAAACTCAACGTTTTCTCATAAAACTCAATGTTTTCTGGGGGAATCGTTTGGCAGATGAGGTGCTAAACCGCAGTGAGTCGTGCCAAAGCAAAGAGTATTAGTTGCAAACCGGCCGCGCTTGATGCGGGACCTGGTCCTAGGAACCATCCGGGACCAGCCTGACATTGAGATTGTCGGCGAAACCGAGGACGAAAGCGAAATCACCGAAATGGTGGAGCGCATGCGCCCGGACTACCTGATCGTGGGTCTTGACGAGCCGGAAGCTGTGCCCGCGTTGTGCGGCTTTCTCCTGGGTCGTTACCCCGGGATGAAGATACTGGCCGTGGGCGCGGAGCACAACCGCAGCGTCTTTTACTGGGCCATCATCGATATCCGTTCCAAGCTGGTGGAGACCTCGGAACAGGGGATGCTGACTGTGTTACGAAGCAGATCGGAATTGGTGCAGACCTAGAGAACAGGACTCCGACACGGGGAGGAGCCGCGTGGCGGCAAGGTTGCGTTTCCGTGCCCGGAGTGAGGTGCGGAGCAGGAATTCTGCGCTTGTAGAAAGCGCAAGGGGCGGCTCAGCAAATGACGATTGGTTCTGGTGAGCAGTGTTTTGAGGGTGCTGTGGGCGAGCACTCTGACGAACTTTCGTGGGATCGCCTGCGGGGGCAGCCGCGGCAGTGGTTACCGGCGAATGTGCAGTAAGTAGTTGTAGATGCTTTAGGTTAGCGAACATCGGATATGTAACTGAGGGGGCGGAGCTGTGCCATGCCAGCGGAACTGAAGGAGCGGGATGAGGTGCCGGACAGCTGGGCTGCAATGCAAGCCATGCAGAGGAGCGACTCGATTCCAGGGATAGGGGATTCGGAGTGTCCGGCGGAATATCTGTGGCCGCGATGGTATGCCGCCTATACCGCTCCGCGGCATGAGAAACATGTCACCCAGCAAATGGATAGACGGAGAATTCATTGTTTTCTCCCGCTGTATCGGTCGGTGCGGCGGTGGAAAGATCGGCGGATGCAACTGGAGCTTCCGCTGTTTCCGGGATACGTATTCGTGCACATGGCGCTGCGCGACCGCCTGCAGGTGTTGCAACTGCCGGGAGTGGTGCAACTGGTGAGCTTCAGTGGGAAACCGGCGGCGCTGCCCGATGCCGAAATCGAAGCTCTGCGCAACGGGTTGGCGGGCAATTTCTGCGCGGAGCCGCATCCTTACCTTACGGTGGGGCGGCGGGTGCGGGTTCGTACGGGATCGGTGGCAGGGCTCGAAGGCATTCTGCTACGCCGGAAGCAGAAGTTCCGGGTGGTGCTTTCGATTCAGTTGATCCAGCGCTCGGTGGCCATCGAAGTCGATGAGGCAGACATCGAACCAGACCCCTAAATGCTTCAGCCAGCCAAGCGCCGTGTGCTCTTCGGCCTTACGAGCGTCGTCATTCCACCGGCGTAAAACCGTCACGAACCGCCGTCACCAAAATGGTCTCCACACCTCTGACATACCAGGTTTCCGAATTGCGAGCCTCCAACCGGCACTCGAAAGGCAGCTGCTGCATGAAGAAGCGTGAGGACGAAATACGTAGGATCATGCAGCTGGTGAGCGTGGTCTTCCTGGTAAGCGTGCTGGTTGCGGCGCCCGCAGGCGCGCAAAACGCGCAAAACCAGACCAACAACAACCCCGATCGGAGTCGGGCCATCGACCCTGCTGAATCCCGCGCCGAGCAGGCGGCTCAGGAACTGGTTTCGCTTTCCTCTGATCGGATCATAACTCTGCTTCGCGCCGAACCTGGTTTGGTACTGCAAGTGAAAAAGGCGCTGGTGAGAAAAGCCTACGAGCAGGGACGGCTGCTCGATCCCCAGGACCTCAGCGACGAGTCGCTGTTTCGTCTTGTCCGCCAAGACGAAAACGTCCGGGTGCTGGTCACCCACGAAATCGAAGACCGCTTCTACATACGCGCGAAACCCAGCCGCCAGGAGTTGGAGCGCGGCTTGGTGTCCCGTCGCGACCAGCCGAAACAGGCGGCCGCGGGTGATCAGAAGCGAACGGAAAATGAGGAGGAGGTCTATTGGTCTACCCATGAGGGTATTGAGGAGCGCTACTACCAATCCCCGTCCCGAATGCAGCAATATCCCCAACCCGCACCGGCCGGGTCCTATACTGAGCCGCCGGCCTATGCACCCATGCAACCGGATGGGCAGAATCCTTCGCAACCCGCGCCCCTGAACCCGGCGCCCAGCAGTTCGCGCCCGCAACTGGAGATGGCTGGTGGGCAGCCCGTCGGGGACTACCCCGAGTCTTTGTCGCAGGAGTCGACGCAAGTGTCACGGATGGATCCTGGGGAACCGCCTCAGCTTCTCGCAGCGAGCAGCGTCGAGCGGCAGCCGGCAAACGGCAGTAGCGCGACCGACGGGCCGAGGTCGGGACCGGAGTCGGGCTATGCCGCGGGATCAGGCAGTGCTCCGGCGTACGGGCTGGGCTCGCCCACATCCGCGAACTCTGCCTATGATCTGCAACCTGGTGGTCAGGAGCAATACCCGCAACAGGCCCGGCTGACCACGGCGACGCCGTGGCAAATTCCTCCCTCGCGCCCGTTCCAGCGTCGGCCCGCACAACCGGCGCTTCATCATCAGCCCAATCCCTACGCCGACGTTCCCTCTCTCTATGACCTGTACTCGCAGTACTCGGGCCGGCCCGCAGTGCTCGAACGCTTTGGGGCAGACATCTTCCGCAATGGCACGGGAAACTTCGAGCGGCTCCCGATGGACATGCCGGTGGGCCCGGAATATGTCCTTGGACCGGGGGACGGCTTGAGCATCGAACTCTGGGGCGCGGTGTCGGAGCGTCTGGTGCGGGTGGTGGATCGCCAGGGCCGGGTGGCGTTACCCGAAGTGGGCTCGGTGGAGGTATCGGGAAAAAGCCTGGGAGATGTGCAGCACATCGTGCAGACGGAGCTGCGCACCCAGTACCGGGATGTGCAGGCGGATGTTTCTCTTTCCCGCCTGCGCAGTGTGCGGGTGTATGTGGTCGGCGATGTGGAGCGGCAAGGAGCTTACGATGTCAGTGCCCTCTCGACGCCGCTCAATGCGGTTTATATGGCGGGAGGTCCAACTTCGGGTGGGTCGTTGCGGGTCATTCGGCACTATCGCGGCAAGCAACTGCTGCAGGAAGTCGATGTCTATGATCTGCTACTGCACGGCACCCACTCCGATCTGATGGGTCTGGAAGCGGGAGACACGATTCTGGTTCCACCGCTCGGTGCCGAAGTCACACTGGAAGGCATGGTGCGGCGCCCGGCGGTGTATGAGCTGCATGGGGAAAAGACGCTGGCGGAAGTTTTGGAACTGGGGGGCGGAGTACTGCAGTCGGGCACGCTTCGCCACGTCGATGTGGAGCGGGTGGAGGCTCACCTGAGCCGCACCATGCTGCGTCTGGATATTCCGGAAGACAACAATCAGCAGACCGTCACCCAGGCGCTCGAGGATTTCCAGATTCAGGATGGCGACAAGATCAAGATTTCTCCCATCCTGCCCTATGCGGACAAGACGGTATATCTCGAAGGCCACGTCTTCCGGCCGGGCAAATTTGCTTACCGCGAGGGCATGAAGGTCAGCGACGTCATCCACTCCTACAAGGATCTGCTGCCCGAGCCTTACAAGAAGCACGCGGAAGTCATTCGCCTGAATCCTCCGGACTACGCGCCCGAAGTGCTGGCCTTCAATTTGGATGATGCCTTGAGCGGCAAGGGTGAGGATGTAGCCCTGAAACCGTTTGACACGATCCGCGTATTCGGGCGTTTTGATTTCGAAGACTCGCCGGTGATTACCGTGACCGGGGAGGTGCGCGACCCAGGCGACCACGTCACCAATGGGGCGACGTATCTGCGGGACGCAGTCTATCTGGCCGGGGGGGCATCGCCGGACGCGCAACTGAGCGATGCGCAGATCTTCCGCAAAACCGACGACGGCAAACTCAAAGTTCTCAGCGTGAATCTCGCCCAGGCCTTGGCGGGCGATCCGAAAGACAACATTCTGCTCGAGCCGAAGGATCGTCTTTTCATCCACAAGGATCTGGACCGTTCCGATCCGCCGGAAGTCACCATCGAGGGCGAGGTGGCGCGGCCGGGCAAGTATCCGCTGGGCGACGACATGAGCGCGGCCGATCTGGTCCGCTTGGCGGGAGGTCTGAAACGCAGCGCCTTCACCGAAGAAGCCGACTTGACCCAGTACATGGTGGCCGAGGACAGCAAGGTGGTGGGTGATCACCGGATGGTTCCACTGGCCAAAGCTTTGGCTGGGGAGCCGGACTCCGACGTTCGTCTGCACGATGGGGATGTTCTCACGGTTCGGCAGTTGACCGGCTGGAACGACATGGGGGCCAGCATTGAAGTCAAGGGGGAAGTCGTACATCCCGGGGTTTACGGTATTCAGGATGGTGAGCGCCTGAGTTCGATCCTAGCCCGCGCTGGCGGCTTGCGCAGCGATTCTTATCCCTACGGGGCCATCTATGAGAGAGCCCAAGTCCGGGAGCTCGAAGAGAGAAACCAAGCCCAGATGATGCAAGAGATCCGCGATCAGGGAGCCGGGCTGAGGACGGCCCCAGACGGCGACGACGACCAAAAAACAGCGAAGAACGCGGCTTTAGAACAATGGCAATTAACCCTCGAGAAATTGCAGAACACGCCTCCCTCTGGACGCCTGGTGATCCACATCTCGGCCAACCTAAAGAACTGGGTCGATCGTACTTCCGATATTCAGGTGCGCGCTGGAGATTCGATCTACATTCCGAAGAAACCCAATACGGTCATGGTAGATGGCAGCGTCTTCAATCCGACAGCGATCACCTTCAAACCAGGCAAGAGCGCGGGATGGTACCTGCAGCAAGCCGGTGGACCTACCAACTCTGCTAACAAAAGAGCGATTTTTGTGATCCGGGCAGACGGGTCGGTGGTCGGCGGTGCAGCGGGCCTATTCACCGGTGGAGTCGAAAAGGCCTCTCTCGAACCCGGCGACCTGGTGGTTGTGCCCGAGAAGGCCTTCAGCGCCAATCCTCGTTGGAAGAGCATCCTCGAGGGAGCTCAGCTGGCCTATGCGGTGGGCATCGCCATCTCTGTGGCGAGAACCTTCTGAGCCTTGCGATCGCATGATAGACCGGAGTTCGAGTCTTCGAATGGGTTTGGTTTTGACCGCGGTCATGAATTCAGTCATGTTGGGCCAGAACGCAACGCCAGTCAACCCATCTCCTCCGGCCTCTCCGGCGCTCCAGGCCGTCGTTGCTCCCCCGGCCAAGGAAAAAGAGAAGCTCAGCGATAAGACCGATCGGAACGAAAGCCGTGCTTGGCTGCCACCGGGTGAGGATCCCGAGAACCACTTGACCTCGCCCTTCCTGAAACACTTAGGCCAAGATCAAAAAGCTTTTTGGACCGCACCGCTCGATCTGCACAGGGATGACTGGAAATGGTTTGCGCCCTTTGCCGGATTCACGAGCGCCATGATCGCCAGTGACAGCTGGATCTCGAAGCAACTGCCGGCAGCGCCAATTCAACTCAAGCGCAGCAAAGAGGTATCCGATTACACCGTGTATTCGATGATGGGGGTGAGCGCTGCGTCTTTTCTCCTCGGCCACCTGACCAATGACGACCACCTGCAGGAAGCCGGACTTCTCAGCAGCGAAGCTGCCATTAACAGTACCGCGGTGGCGTACTTTCTCAAGGAGATTACGCAGCGGCCGCGTCCCTATCAGGGCAATGAACACGGGTCGTTTTTTCACGGAGGCGATTCCTTCCCCTCCGAACACGCGGCCATTGCCTGGTCGGTCGCCAGTGTCTGGGCGCACGAGTACCCCGGTACACTCAGCCAAATCTTGGCCTATGGTCTGGCTTCGGTGGTAACCGTGACCCGGGTTACGGCTAAGCAGCACTTCGCTTCTGACGTTGCCATCGGCAGCGCGCTCGGGTGGTACTTCGGTCGCCGCACTTACCGCGCCCATCACGATCCGGAACTGGGAGGGACGTCTTGGGACAGTCTTCTGCCGGAGTCTAAGGGCGAGACCACGCGAGACCCGAAGAACATGGGCTCGCCCAATGTGCCGCTCGATAGCTGGGTCTATCCTGCACTCGAACGTCTCCAGGCGCTCGGCTATGTGCACGGCGGATACCTCGGAATGCGCCCGTGGACGCGCATGGAGTGTGCACGTCTTCTCGAAGAAGCGAGCGACAACCTGCCGGAAGATCTCCAGGATAGCGGTACTGCGCAGCGCCTCTACGCTGCGCTGGCCAGCGAGTTCGAGGATGAAACCCGGCGCCTTGACGGCGCTGTCAACCTAGGGGCGAGCCTGGATTCCATCTACAGCCGCGCTACCCAAATCTCCGGAACTCCGCTACGCGATGGCTATCATTTTGGGCAGACCATCATCAACGACTATGGGCGGCCGTATGAGGACGGCTTCAACGACGTCACCGGTTTTACGGCGCATGCGGTCGCCGGTCCGTTTTATCTCTCTGTGCAAGGAGAGTATCAGCACGCACCGGCAGTCGCATCGGATCCTCCCATGGTCCTCGACGCTACGGCCGCGGCAGACGGTGGCGTCACTCCCTTACCGGACGGCTCGCCCACTATCAACCGATTTCGTCTGCTTGACACCTCCGTCGGTTTTACCTGGCGCAACGTACAGGTCTCTTTTGGGAGGCAAAGTCTTTGGCTAGGCCCGGGAGAAAGCGGATCTCTGCTGCTCAGCAATAACGCGGCCCCGATTACGATGCTGCGAATCAACAATTCCTCCCCCATTGAGATTCCGCTGCTTTCGCGGATCTTGGGGCCGCTCCGCATGGATTTCTTTGTGGGACAGCTTTCGGGTCAAACTTGGATTTACAATCCGCCGGCCTCGGCTGGCTTGAATCCCGGACTCAACCCCCAGTTCTTGGTCGGACCGAATCTCAGCCCACAACCCTTCATTCACGAAAACAAGATCAGTTTTCGCCCCACGCCCAACCTGGAATTCGGCATGGGTGTCAGCGCAATCTTCGGCGGCCCGGGCCTGCCCTTTGATTGGCACGAATTTCTCGCGAGCTACTACGGTCACAACGCCAATACCGCCACTAATCCCGGTAAACGCTTTTCCAGCTTCGACATCACATATAGGGTTCCGGGGTTGAGGAATTGGTTGACCGTCTACAACGACTCGATTGTTGGGGATGAGATCTCTCCGATTGGTTCGACTCGTCCTATGCTGAACCCGGGTTTCTACATTCCTCAGTTTCCTAAGCTCAAAAACCTAGAGCTTCGGGTGGAGGGATTCAAAGACTCTCCCGGGTTGGGGGTCATGTATTTCGACCGGCGCTTCCGTTCCGGGTACACCAATGACGGCAACCTGATTGGGAGCTGGATTGGGCGCCAAGCCTTTGGCGGACAAGCGTGGTTGAAATACTCCTTCGCTCCCAAGAGTTATCTGCAACTGGGATATCGTCACCAGGAAGTGGATCAGTTTCTCGTCGGCGGCGGTCATCTCAATGACTTCGGCGTGGACGGCGCATTCCAGCTGGCTTCGGGTTTGACGGCTTCGGGCGGGATTCAGTACGAGAAATGGTATTTCCCCGCCCTTCGATCGACAGTACAGTCTGACATCACAGCCTCTTTGCAGTTGACATTTCATCCTGTGTGGCGGGTTCACAAGTAGAAACAAATAGAACATGTCCCAGATAGAAACCAAATCTCGAGCGCAATACGCTCCAGACCCAGACTTTGAAGTTGCCGTGACTCACTTTAGAACCACGGGAGTTCGGGACAAGCTCGTTGAGTCACTCCGTCTGCTCTGGGTGGAACGACGGTTCATCGGCCGACTTGCACTTATCGGTGTTTTATCCGGAACTCTAATTGCATTCTTGCTACCCAAGGAGTATCAGTCGACGGTGCAATTGATGCCGCCCGACTCCGGGAGTAGCTCCGGCACGGCCATGCTCGCAGCCCTTGCCTCGAAAACCGGGAGCGGCGTCGGGGGAGTTGCGGGAAGTTTGTTGGATGTCAAGAGTTCAGGGGCTTTGTTTGTGGGCATTCTTGGCAGCCGCACGGTGGAAGACCGGTTGGTACAACGCTTTGATCTCAACAAGATTTATGGACGTAGACTGGAAGAGGATGCAGCGCAGAAACTCGAAGAAAACACGGGAATCGGCGAAGACCACAAAAGCGGCATTATCAGCATCACGGTGACGGATCGCGATTCACGGCGGGCCACCGCCATCGCTCAATCGTACGTAGAAGAACTGAATCGCCTCGCTGCCGAACTATCCACGTCAGCGGCACACCGGGAACGAGTGTTTCTGCAGCAGAGGCTGGCAGAAGTGAAGATAGATCTGGATCAAGCTTCGCGCGATTTCAGTCAGTTCGCCAGTAAGAACACGGCCATCGACATTAAAGAGCAGGCTAAAGCCATGGTGGAGGCCGCTGCGACCCTCCAGGGGCAGCTGATCGCCACCGAGTCCCAATTGAAAGGATTGGAGGAGATCTATACAGCTAACAACGTAAGAGTGCGCTCGGTGCAGGCCCGGATCACGGAACTACGGCAGCAACTCGATAAATTGGGTGCGCAGTCGGCCGGTGGAGCTGGTGATTCCGCGAAGTCTGGAAGTTCCCTGTATCCCTCGATCCGCGATTTACCCCTTCTCGGGGTCACCTACGAAGACCTTCTTCGGCGGACCAAGATCCAGGAAGCGGTCTATGAAACCCTTACGCAGGAATATGAGCTGGCTAAGGTGCAAGAAGCCAAGGACACACCCAGTGTAAGAGTTCTGGATGCGGCCAGCGTGCCCGGGCGGAAATCATTTCCACCCCGCATGATCATCATCCTCTTGTCCGCCTTTGCTGCTTGCGGTGCCGGCGCCATGTGGCTCCTGGGGCGGGCTCGTTGGGAACAGATTGATCCGCAAGATACCGGGAAAGCATTGGCGTCAGAAGTTGTCCAAACAATCAGTTCTACGCTGGCTTGGAGGTCTGCGCAGGGATCGCTGACGCATACCTGGCTTCACGGTTTCTGGGCTTGGTTAATCCGACGTCCCGAGAGAGATGAATCAGCGTAAGAAGTGGTTGGATTGGACTGCATGCAGCGCTCTCGCCCCGTACCGATTGCATCAGGTGGCTTGCAGCCTGGCGGATCAGGCACTCTCGGTCGGCGGCATGTTCATGGTCAACGTCGCTCTCGCGCGCGGCGAAAGCAAGGAAGAATACGGACTGTTTGCGCTTTCTTATTCCGTGTTCACTTTCTTGGCCGGCCTGCACAATGCCGCCATCCTGGAACCCTATACCGTCTATGGGTCGGGAAGATATCGTTTGCATTCTTCCGCATACTTTCGGTCGATGGCATGGATCAACTTAGGCGCAGGTTTGTTGTTGACAGGCGCTCTGCTATTGCTCTATGTGCTCCTCGAACGGTTTGCTCCGGCAATGGCTTCAAGATCGCTACTCGGCCTTGCCACCACTGTGAGCATTCTTTTGTGGGGCGTCTTTCAGCGTCGTGTCTTCTACGTGCAACGACAGGCGGGCCTCGCAGCCAAAACTTCCTTGGTTTTCTTCGTCGTGGTGGTTTGTGGACTTTGGCTGGCGACCAAGGCCCATGTACTGAACAGTTTCTGGGCCTTTTTGGTAATCGCGGTGGGCTGGGTTGCTGCCAGCGCGGGCTTTGCCAGAAAACTTCCCTTCGGGAAGAGCCCGGAGGCCTTTTTCAAAATGGAGCCGGGTTACTGGAGCTTGCACTGGAAATACATGCGCTGGGTTCTAGCCACAGCGTTCGTATTTCAATTGATGAATCAGGGCTACTACTGGCTGGTGGCCGCGTTAGTTTCAGTCAGGGAAGTGGCTGAACTGAAAGCCATGGTCTTACTGATCGCGCCAGCGGATCAGGT
Source organism: uncultured Acidobacteriaceae bacterium (assembly GCA_963770245.1). Classification (GTDB taxonomy): domain Bacteria; phylum Acidobacteriota; class Terriglobia; order Terriglobales; family Acidobacteriaceae; genus PALSA-270. The sequence goes on from CAVYOX010000009.1 coordinate 207,835, forward strand.
TTTCATCGCCCTGAACTATCTGGTCCTTCCGCTGCTGGCGGCTCACTCTGCGGCTGGGAAAATGGAAAATATGCTATCCACGTGGAAGAAGTACGCACTCGGAATTGGAGCAATGACCTCGGTTTTCGCAGTATGTGTCGGGGTATTCGGAAAAGCGGTGGCGCACTTGCTTTACAGCGGTCGCTATGACGGCGCAGCTCCATTGTTGGCGATGCTCGGCTTGCTGCCTCTGATAATGGGGACGGGTCATACGATGAATGCCGCGCTGAAGTCCATGGAAAAACCGAAACTCGTGTTCTGGGCATATGTGTGCAGCGGCAGTGTCACTTTCTTGTTTGGAATTCCGCTAATTCGACATTGGGGCCTGCGGGGGGCAGTGTACGGAATGCTTCTTTCCGGGGCCGCCTACACGGCCACGCTGGCCCTAGCCCTGGGAAATACTTGTTACAAGATACCTGCCACAGTGGCCGACCTATCATGACTATCTCCGCTTTCAACCATTCGGAACTGTCTCCCATTGCACTGTTTGTCTACAACCGTCCCGAACACACCAGGCGAACCGTGGAGTCCCTGGCGGAGAACGAGTTGGCACCCCAGAGTGATCTATTCGTATTTGCGGACGGCGCCAAAAGTGAAAACGCTAAGGCCGCCATTCAGCAGGTCCGAGAATACGCCCAGACAATTCGCGGGTTTCGCTCCGTGACCATCGCCGAACGGGAACGGAATGTTGGCTTGGCCGCCTCGGTCATCGGCGGAGTCACGCAGGTTTGCGCCCAGTTTGGACGGGCCATTGTCGTCGAGGATGACCTTTTGACGGCTCCCAATTTCCTGGGATTCATGAATGAAGCTCTCGAACACTACAAGGACGAAGTGAGGGTTTTCTCGGTGAGCGGCTTCAATTTCCCCATCAATTCCTCCGAGGATTACCCCTATGACGCTTTTTGTTCTTATCGAAGCAGTTCCTGGGGCTGGGGAACATGGCAGGACCGCTGGTCGAAGGCGGAGTGGTCAGTACCGGATTTTGCGGATTTCATGGAGCACAAAGAACAACAAAATCTCTTCAACCGGGGAGGCGATGATCTTACGGGAATGCTTTTCCAGCAGATGGCCGGACGGCTCGACTCCTGGTCGATACGATGGGATTATGTGCATTTTAAGCACCAAGCGCTCGCACTGTTTCCCGTCACGTCGATGGTCTACAACATTGGTTTTGACGGATCGGGGTTTCACTGTAAGCGCGAGACTCTGAGGCAGCGGGCTCTGCCGGCGGGCAGAACTCGGACTTATCGATTTCCGGAGAGAGCAGACGTGCCGCCGCATTTTGCGGCGGAAATAAAGCGGCTGCACAGCCAATCCCCCGCCCGTAAGTTGTTACGGTATTTGAGGAGTCGACTGGAGTCTTGATGGAAAAATTCCCAAAGCAAATTGGGGTTGGCGGTCTGGTGATTTCCGACTACGAAAAACAGCTGGTCAATGAAGTTCTAGAATCGAACCGTCTCACCTATGGACCCATGACCAAGCGGTTCGAAGAAGAGTTTGCTGGGAGTCACGGCTGCCGTTTCGGTCTCTTCATGAACAGTGGCACCTCCGCACTTCACGTCGCCTTAGCCGCACTCAAACAGCGTTACGGCTGGGCGGATGGGGATGAGGTGATTGTACCGGCGGTTACGTTTGTCGCCACTAGCAACATTGTTTTGCATAACCACATGACACCGGTGTTTGTTGACGTAGAGCCTCAGACTTACAATCTCGACCCCGCGAAACTTGAGGAAAAGATTACTGCCAAGACCAGAGCCGTCATTCCCGTGCATTTATTGGGGTTGCCCGCGACCATGGGGCCCATCCTAGAAATTGCTCAGAACCACAGTCTCATCGTCCTCGAAGACTCCTGTGAAACCATGTTCGCCCGCTACAAGGGGAGGGTGGTCGGAAGCATGGGGCAGATCGGCTGTTTTTCAACTTATGTCGCCCATTTTTTGGTCACCGGCGTGGGTGGCTTTGCGATCACCAATCAGCCAGACCTGGCCGTAGACATGCGCAGTCTGATGAATCATGGTCGCGACAGCATTTACTATAGTTGCAGCGATGACGAAGGCGCGGAAGGCAGCCTGCTCGAAGAGATCATCGAGAAAAGATTCTCGTTCATTCACCTGGGGCATTCCTTCCGCTGCACGGAGATGGAGGCCGCCATTGGAATTGGGCAACTAGCGCGTGCTGACAAGATCCTCGCGCGCAGAAGAAAAATTGCGGAACATTTCAACCGCGAACTCGCTCCCTTCGCGGATGTTTTGCAACTTCCAACTTGCCCCTCGGACCGAACTCACTCTTATATGTTGTATGGTCTCGTGCTGCGCCACGAGAACAAGAAACGTCTAGTCAACTATCTGGAGAACCTGAATATCGAAACCAGGGATCTGCTTCCTTTACTCAATCAGCCCATCTACCGGCGGATATTTGGGCAAGTGGAAAATCAATACCCCGTGGCCAGGTGGGTAAATCAGTCGGGTTTCTATATTGGCTGTCATTACTATATGACGGATGACGAAGTGGAGTTCGTGGTCCAGGCGTTTCATGAGTTTTTTGCCAATTCTTACATGCAGGAAACGCTGGCCGGTTCTTCGCAAGCAGTTCGAAGTCCTCAGCCAAGCTAGTACTGCCCAGGAATCAATCGCCCACCATGCCCAGCCCAGCGAGCAGCGTCAAACCGCCGATGATCAATCAGATAGAGCCGTGGATCGATGGTGGGGAATTGCAGGAGCTTGCGCGGGTCGTGGATTCCACCTTTCTGGTGGAACACGATTTGACCCGGGAATTTGAGCGCTTGACCGCTAACCTTTCGCGCTCGAAACATGCGATCGCGGTCTGTAACGGGACCATGGCCCTTTTCGTATGTCTGAGAGCCTTTGGCATTGGTGCCGGGGACGAAGTCATCGTTCCCGACTTGACCTTCGTTGCCTCGGCCAACGCGGTGATTCTCGCGGGCGCGCGGCCCGTACTCTGCGAAATCCGTCCGGACACATTTTGTATCGACATGAGCAGAGCAACCTCTCTGGTGACCGATAGAACGAAGGCGATTATGCCGGTCCATCTCTATGGCCAGAGCGCCGATATGATCGAAGTGACTGCATTTGCTTCGCGGCATGGCCTCAAGATCGTAGAAGATGCCGCCCAAGGAGTTGGCGTGCTTTTCCAGGGCCAGCATGTGGGAACCTTTGGAGATTTCGGAGTTCTTTCGTACTACGGCAACAAAACCGTTACCTGCGGAGAGGGCGGCGTCATACTTACCCCAGACGACAGTCTTGCCAAAGCCGTCTACCGCCTTAAGAATCATGGTCGGGACCAGAAAGGCACTTTTATCCACGACACTATCGGCTTCAACTTTTCATTCACGGAACTGCAAGCCGCCGTCGGGCTCGCCCAGATGAAAAAGCTTCCTGCCATCATCGCTAGAAAACGAGAGATTCGGGACCGCTATTGCGCAGAGTTACGCGGATTGCAGGGTTTTCGGGAAGTCTATATCGACCCCCGTTGTGAACCAGTTTTCTGGTTCACCTCGTTTCTCTCTGATCATACGGATGCGCTCGCGGCATTCTTGCGCGCGCAGAACATTCAGACCAGACGATTCTTTTATCCCCTCCATCTCCAACCGTGCTACGCGGACGGGAAAACCGCACGCTTTGCCAACCAAGACTTCCGGATCAGCGAATCAACTTACGAACGAGGGATTTCTCTCCCCTCGTCCTTTCGCTTGACTGCGGAAGAACAATCCTACGTGATCGAACAGATTCGTGCCTTCTATGCGAGTAGGGGTTAATTGCCTCCAAATTGATCCATCCTATACCGGCGGAGTCAATACTTTTACGTTTGGACTCATCGATGGATTTGCGAAGCAAGGTAACGGCGACTGCTTTCAGCTGTACGTTCACGCTGGGAATCAACATCTCTTCGAGCAATACCGGAGCCAACCTGGCTGGAAGGTAGCAGTCGTGAACGACTCACTTCTGCCAATGAAGAGGAGGCTTAGCCGAGTCGCTTTGCTGGCTTCGGACCCGGCATTTTACAAACGAGCCAGCGATCTTCTGTTCGGTAAGATTCAGCGAGAGATGGAGGCGGACTCCGATATTCTCTACACCCCGACCGTAGTGTTGCAGAGCTTCAACAGCCGTAAACCGACCGTATTGTCCATGCATGATATCCAGCACGTTCATTATCCTGAGTTTTTCAGTTGGGGAAGAAGGCTGAGCCGAAAGATTACCTATGGACTCAGCGCCCGCCATGCGAACTGGTTCCAGGCGAGCAGCGAGTTCATCAAGCAAGACTTACTGGCACATTTTCGTGAGCTTGCTCCAGAACAAATCGCGGTGATTGCGGAAGGGGTGAACATCACTGAATTTTCTACTCCCATCAACCACGATTCCAATCTGGGTCGATACGATCTTCCCGACAGATTTTTGTTCTATCCGGCTCAACTTTGGCCTCACAAGAACCACATCACAGTTCTAAAAGCGTTGAAGGAAATCGAGACTCTCCACGGAGTGAAGATTCCGCTCGTTCTGACCGGTGCCGCTTATTCAGCAGCTGCCGAAATCCTAGAGTTTGTGAAGCAACGCTCTCTGGACTATGTCATTTACTTGGGGAAGGTACCGTTTGAGGACCTGGTGGGGTTGTATCAACGGGCAGCGTATTTGATTACCGCTGTTCTCTATGAATCGAGTAGTCAGCCGATTTTGGAAGCCGCCGCCGCCGGCACTGCCATCATAGCCTCCAACACACCCCCCAATGTGGAACTCTCGCGAGTGCTGAAGCTAAATCTGTTCGAGCCTTTGGATGTCGAAGGACTGGCGCGGATGATCCATAGACTGTGGAATGATAAGCAGGCTGCCGATTTGCAGATCGCCCATAATCGCCACCACATCGGTGCCTATTCTTGGGAGAACACGGCGCGGCAATACGTCGACTTCTTCGAGACTGTATTGAACGCATGAAGCTCCCACTCGATCGTTTCAATCCGGCGGTCCGGGATTCTGTGCTGGTTGCGCTGGATCTACTGGTCGTAAACGACAAAGCTGAAGTTCTAGTGGGCCGGCGAAAACAATCGCCGGGAGGGATTGGCTGTTTGTGCCTGGTGTCCGCGTCTGTAAAGGAAGAGTTTGTTGACCAAGGCGCTGCCGCGAATTTCGGTGAGTGAAACCGGAGTGGATCTCAGCCAAACGGCGGGCAGTCTCTACGGTGTCTATGAACACCTGTACCCGAACTTCGGGTTTGGAGAAGCCGGACTCAGTACTCACTACGCCGTGATTGCCTGCCTCTTCGAGAATTGTCCGCCGGTCGATTTTCCGGGCGATAGGCAGCACGACTACTTCAGCCGATGAGCATTCCGGAATTGCTTCCTCATCCCCGTACATGCCTACACGCGGAATCACTTTGTTCCCGATGCGCCGAATCTATTCCTTGGCGCGGCCTGTCCGGGTTCTTTCTAGCGCCTTGGAAATTGATAACCCGTCGCGGTCAATTGTGAAAATCGTCTACTTGCTAATGGTCATTTCGCTGCAATGGAGCTACTGGAAGGCGATCAGCCGGCTCTGCCGGAAAAGCCTAGCCCTCACCCTGGCGCTCGGATGGATGGCGGGTCTCGGATATTTCTTGTTGGCACCGCTGACACTGCTGGTCCTAAACGGTGGCTTTACCCAGCCGGCTGTTTATGGATCGAATGACAGATACTCATCCGTGAACCTCTCGGACAGCACGTATTTTCTTCCGATGCTGGTGATTTGGCTGGCAGTGTTGTTCACGTTCCAAGTGGTCATTGCCATCACGCCAGAATACCGAGTCGGCAAAGACGATTCGCATTCGCTTCGTTTCAACGAAAGAAGACTCAAGAAAGCCATGCTGCTGACTTGGGGAATCGCGCTGCTGGACTATGCGATCACCATCTGGCTATCTGGTGGCATGACCGCTTTTCTCGTGACACATTGGTATTTGCGTCAGTCTGACTTTCTCACACGATTCGGAGATGGATATGTTTTGTATATCCAGCTCATCCAGGGGAACTTTGTTGTTTTTACGGCATCCGCGGCGCTCTATACGGCCTTAATGCTGGAGCGGCGAACGTTCAGTTGGCGATTCAGCGGGCTCATCGCCTTGGCCTTGCTTCTGCAGATGGTGATGTCAGGAAACAGGATTTTTGTCGCCCTGTACGGTTTGTCCGTTCTCGTTTCCTGTTGGACTTACGGACGCAAGAAAATCATCTTCGTGTTCATGGTGTTGTCGCCACTGGTGTTTCTGTTCTTCAGCGCGTGGGCATCTCTCCGGGCGGACCTGGGTGAGCTCTCCGAAAAGCTACCGACGTATGTGGAGCAGGACCGCGGCAACCGCGCGATGACCACTGCGATGAATACAACGGAGGGATCTAGTGTGATGCTGTTGCTTCACATGGTTAACGACTTCGGAGGTAAATTTGACTATCTCTATGGGTTAAGCTACACGAAAGCGGTTACATTTGTTTTGCCGCGCAGCGTGTATCCGAGTAAGCCCCAAAATTTTCCCGTAATGATGGCAGAGCTTTACGAACCGGGAGAGGAGACGAGTTTGGGCGGAACTCAACTGGCCGAGCTTTATGCGAACTTCGGTGTTTTCAGTGTCTTGCTTCTCCCAGCCATCACCGTATTGATCCTGTTACTCTCTGACAAGGTTACGCGAAACATTGAGAGACACGCGCTGCTATCGGCAGTACTCTTCGTGCTGTGTGCTTGGTATGCGCGGTCCTCCTTCGAGGATAACTTTGTGACCTTTCTTATGGCCCAGCTTCTTATCTGGGTCTTGCAGTTGGAGCGGGTCTGTACTCCAAGGGTATCCCCCAACCCAGCTTGATCTCTTCGAGTTGGTTTTGTTGCAAGGCAATGCTTCTCCTTTTCACAGTCAGGTGTTGTTGTCGGGAACGTGGCGAGTGATGACGCTTGCCCGCAGCATCTTTGGAAAAATGGCTCGCTATCCCTTGACGTGGCTGCCACCGGATCAAGTCGTGCCGGTGCTGTGTGGACCAGTGCGGGGAAGCAGATGGATCATGGGGTCGGCTCGGCATGCCTATTGGCTGGGCACTTACGAATACGACAAACAAAAGCAGATTGCGAAGGAATTGAGTCCCACCTCAGTCTTTTACGATTTAGGTGCGAATGTGGGCTTCTATACGTTGTTGGCTGCCAAACGGGCGACTGCCGGAAAAGTATACGCGTTTGAGCCTTTGCCCAGAAATATCGCGTTTCTGCGGAGACACCTGGAATTAAACGGGGTACGGAACGCGGGCGTGCTTGAACTGGCGGTCTCCGATGTGACCGGGCCCGCCTTGTTTAAGGAAGCTGGCAACAGTTTCATGGGTCGTCTGGAAGGTGGAGGCAAACTCAACGTCCTTACCGCAACCCTCGACGGCCTGCTACAGCAAGGGACGATTCTGCCCCCAAGCGTCATCAAGATTGACGTCGAAGGGGCCGAACTGCTGGCACTGAGAGGATCTCGCGAGGTTTTCCAGCAATTTCGGCCAGTGCTTTTTCTGGCTACGCACGGTCGTGAAGTGCATACCGAGTGCGTCCAGTTGCTGGCTTTGTGGAAATACGAATGCAAGGATCTTGGCGATGGCGCTTGCAAGGACTCGGGCGAGATCGTCGCCCGGTACAGGTCGAGCAGTTGATCACCAAGAAGGTTGTGCGGTGGGATCAGCACCAAGAGCCGGAGGTTGCGTTTGCTTGATCGCCTCTACCCCGCGCTCAAGTCTTTAGCGCGTCCTGTAAGCCAACACCGGAGGTTGCTTGAGCGCACGAAGTACTTGGGCACGCGGATTCTCGGGCCGCGGGAGGGAAATAATTTCTTAGCTGATTCTATCGGCCGGCCCGGTGCAGTGGGCAAGATCGGGGCGGGAGAGATTGCCGCTTTACGTCATTACATACGGCGAGCCGATCCTGGCGGTCGCTGCGAAGTTTGGCCGGGCTATGTTGTCCGGAACCTATATCGTATCGCGGGCGTTTATCCGCCTGAACCCGCCGTCTTTTCGCGCTTTTGCCAGACGTATGCGAAAGCGTTGACCAGCCTGGACGCTCTGGCTGTTTGGTTCAATTTGGGAGAGAACGCCGCTCGCCGCCGGTATGTTCCCAACGCAACTTTGATGCATTTGAACGCAATCGAGCCTTTCTACCATGATCAACCGTGGACTCGGCATCTGGCTGGAAAATCAGTGATCGTAATGAGCCCTTTTGCCGCCACGATCGAAGCGCAATACAAGCGCCGGCAGCAAGTTTGGCGTGGCCGGCCAGACGTGCTTCCTGACTTCGAACTTCGCGCGATCGGAGTTCCACTTAGTGCGTATCTGGCGACCCCGGAATATCCCGATTGGTTCGCTGCGCTCGACGCCGTGCGTATGCGAATGGAAGCTGCTATGCCTTTTGATGTAGCCATTGTCGGCGCGGGGGCTTGGTCGATTTCGTTGGTAGCGCATGCAAAGAATCTAGGGGCATGGGCCATCCACCTGGGGGGGGCAACCCAAATTCTCTTCGGCGTCAAGGGTCGGCGCTGGGAAACAAATAAGCGAGTCACTGCTTTCTACAATGAGGCTTGGACCCGTCCTTCTGAAAGCGAGACCCCGGCGAATGTCCAGGCGGTTGAGGGAGGATGCTATTGGTAGAGGTTTCGGATTTACCTGTCCCGTGGCTCTTCCGGTGGCGATCCTCCAAATGAATGAATACATTCACCCCAGCGCCGCTCCGGCATGCTCGGACGGAGCAGGATACCAGTCGTCAGCCGGAGTCCTGAAGAGCGAGGCCGGAGCGTCGGCGTCGAGAGAATCCCGCTGTATCGTTTGTACGTCGCCACTCGATGAGTCCGTCAGAGAGCTTTTTGATACTCGCTTCGGAATTGACGGCCGCTATGAAGCGAGGCACTGCTCGCGATGCGGCCTGGAGCAACTGTTTCCCATTCCCGCTCCCTTACAGATCAAGCAACTGTATGAGTCCTACTACAACTTCGGGGGGAGAGAGGCACGCTCTATATGGCTCTCCGAGAGTGGTTTTTCTCCTCGGTTCTGTATCGGCTGTGGGTTCGACTGGATGGCGATATTTCTTTCCACACCCTGAGGGGGCGAGGGCGTCTCCTTGATATCGGTTGCAATGAGGGGCGTGGACTTACAATTTACACGCGCAACGGCTACCAGGTAGAGGGCCTCGAATTGAACGAGAAGGCGGCGGCCATTGCCAGGGAACGTGGGTTTAGCGTTTCTACCGATGTGCTTGACGATTTCATTCCAGCGATTCCTTATGACGTGGCCGTGCTCTCCAACGTTCTTGAACACTCGCTCGATCCGAAAGCGATGTTGTTGTCGGTTCGGCGAGTACTTAAGCCGGGAGGGCAAGTCTGGATTAGCTGTCCGAATAGCCGAAGTTGGCTGCGTTCTCTGTTCGGCCCATCCTGGATCAACTGGCACGTTCCTTTTCATGTCGTGCACTTCTCTTCCCAAAGCCTGCCACATTTGCTGACTGACACTGGGTTTACCCAAGCGCAGATCCGCCAAATTACTCCGGCACTTTGGGTAGCGTCTTCGCTGATCGCGCGAGCCTTTGCCCGCCGGGGAAAGCCCACCCGTCAACTGCGGAACCCTTGGCTCGTATTTAGTTTGGTACTCGCAGCGAGGGCCGTCCTGTTTCCCCTGCTCTACCTCGGAAATAGGCTGGGACGGGGAGACTGTTTGGTGGTCGTCGCAAGCCGACCTGCTGATATCCCCGGATCGCAGGACGGCACCTCCATTCTGTCCAGAAGTCTCAGTGTAAGGAGTTCTTAATATGGCGTCGCTTTCCAAACTAATGTCGGCTGCTTGGATTTCTGGCCGCAACGTCGCACTGGGCGGCTCGGTGGCCTCGCTGACTCTGCTGCGGCAGCCCAGGAAAATGTTTGCCCACGCGACAGAATCTCTTTTTCTGTACAAGGCCATAGGTAATCGTAGGGGCATTCCTCAGAAGTTTGTTTTTGAGGTGTTGCCCTGTGAACGCAGCTATGAGCTTACCATTGCAAATTTCCAATCCGAAGAAGGCTGGATGCGAGATACGGGGTCCTACTCCACCGACCTGATCAGCCTGTGCCAGCTTTGTCATTGCGTGAATCCAAGGCGCATCTTCGAGATCGGAACCCTCCGCGGATACACGGCTTTGCATATGGCCATGAATACTGTTCCGGAGTGTGAAATTCTCACGTTGGATTTGCCCAAGGATGGCCATACGAAAATGGTCTCTAAGCTGCGCACAACTCTGATGGACGACGTTCATTGCGAGATGCCGGTGACCGAATACTATTTCGCCGGCACTCGCCAGGAAAGGAAAATCCGGCTTCTGTTTGGCGACAGCGCAGAATTTGATTTCTCTCCCTACCAACACAACATCGATTTGTTCTTTGTAGACGGCGCCCACTCCTATGATTATGTGCGCTCCGATTCTGAAAGGGCCTTACGGTGTGTCCGCCCAGGAGGTGTCATTGCATGGCACGACTTCGGACGAGTTGGCCTGAATGAAGTTTCCAGATACATATTGGAGCTTTCGCAGAGCTTGCAAATCTACTCCGTGCCCGGCGGCTCATTGGCATTCGCAGTCGTATAGAAACATTCACTCAGGACGCTCTGTCAATGAAGCTCTCGGCCGAGGAGCTGATAGCTATCAGGATCCAGTCTGCGGAAGGCGTAACAATCAGCCCATGAAAAAAGCTCTCATCACCGGGATCACTGGACAGGATGGCTCCTATCTCGCCGAGTTCTTGCTCGCCAAGGGCTATGAAGTGCACGGGATCAAGCGCCGCTCATCGCTGATCAACACGGACCGAGTCGATCACCTGTACGAGGACCCTCATGTTCCGGACCGCCGTTTTTTCCTGCACTACGGTGATATGACGGACGCGAATAGTCTCATTCGGGTCGTCGATCGGGTACAACCGGACGAGATCTACAACCTCGCGGCACAGAGCCACGTCGCGGTGTCCTTCGAGCAGCCTGAGTATACGGCCAACGCGGATGCGCTGGGAACGCTACGCTTGCTCGATGCAGTGCGTATTCTTGGATTGGACAAGCGCACCAGGATCTATCAAGCCTCCAGCTCCGAGCTCTACGGATTGGTCGCCGAGACGCCGCAGACCGAGCTCACGCCCTTTCATCCGCGTTCGCCCTACGGAGTGGCGAAGCTTTACGCTTTCTGGATCACGGTCAACTACCGCGAAGCATATGGCATGTATGCGTGCAATGGGATCCTGTTCAACCACGAATCCCCGGTTCGTGGCGAGACCTTCGTCACGCGTAAAATCACCCGCGCTCTTGCCCGCATTAAAGTGGGGCTGCAAGACTGCCTTTTCCTAGGGAACCTCGAATCTCGGCGGGATTGGGGCCACGCGCGCGACTATGTCGAAATGCAATGGCTGATGCTGCAGCAAGATCAGCCTGAAGATTTCGTGATCGCCACCGGCGAGCAGCACTCTATCCGGCAATTCGTTGAAACGGCTGCACGCGAACTGGATATTTCTTTGGAATGGCGGGGAATCGGGGTTGAGGAGGAGGGCTACGATGAGCGGGGGAACTGTATCGTGCGGATCGATCTCCGTTATCTTCGCCCTGCAGAAGTTGATAGTCTGATCGGAGATTCGACGAAAGCTAGAACCAAACTCGGTTGGCGGCCGCGGGTCAACTTCCAGAAATTAGTACGCGAGATGGTGGCCGCTGATCTCCAGGCCGCCGAACGAGACCAACTGATGAAGACTTCCGGCTATCGGGTGTACGAGTATCACGAGTGAAGTATGGAGCTTTCCTCCAAAATCTATGTCGCCGGCCACACGGGCCTGGTCGGTTCCGCACTGGTTCGGCGCTTGCGGCAAATGGGATATAGCAATCTACTGCTGCGAACCCACCAGGAACTCGATCTGCAAGAAGCGTCGGGAGTGGAACGGTTTTTTGACCAGGCTCAGCCGCGATATGTGTTCCTGGCCGCGGCTAGGGTCGGAGGCATTTTGGCCAACGATTCCTCTCCTGCAGATTTTATTTTCGACAACCTGCGGATTGAGACGAATGTTATTCACCAATGTTGGCGTAGCGGCGTCGAACGGCTGCTGTTTCTTGGCTCCAGCTGCATATATCCCAAGCTGGCCGCTCAGCCGCTGCGAGAGGACGCACTGCTCAGTGGGCAGCTGGAGCACACCAATCGTTCGTATGCCATCGCGAAAATCGCCGGCATTGAAATGTGTTGGGCTTGCAACCGACAATACGGCACTCGCTTCCTGGCCGCCATGCCCACCAACCTCTACGGTCCCGGAGACAATTACCACCGCAGCCACGCCCATCTGGTTCCGGCGCTCATTCGTAAAATGCACGAAGCCAAGGTGGGCGGCCGGCATGAGGTCACAATCTGGGGAACCGGAACTCCGCGCCGCGAATTGCTATATAGCGAGGACGCGGCCGACGCTTGCATTTTTCTGGCAGCCTTGCCCTTGGAGCGCTTACTCGAACTAACCGGCAGCCAAGAGACCCCGCCACTGGTCAATATAGGCAGTGGCCAGGATATGTCAGTTCGAGAAATTGCCGAACTGGTAGCACAAGTGGTCGGGATTGAGCCTCTACTTCGCTTCGATAGCAGTAAACCGGACGGCACACCTCGGAAGCTTCTCGATACCGCACGCCTCGCTAATCTAGGATGGAAGCCGCGGACCAATCTGCGAGACGGGTTGTGCCAAACGTACCTCGACTTCTGCTCAAGCCTCTCCGATAGCCACACAGGGGGTCTGATCGGGCCCCGGGAAAATTGATCGCGTGCGCATCCTGATTTACGGGATCAATTTCGCACCGGAGCTGGTTGGAACCGGCAAGTATACCGGCGAAATGGCGGAATGGCTCGCGGCACGGGGCCATGAAGTGCGCGCGGTGACAGCGCCTCCTTTCAATCCGGCATGGCAGGTCGCTCCAGGTTATTCGGCGTGGCGCTATTCCCGGGAAGATTACTTTCCGCACAGTGTGCGGCGGTACGGCATCCAAGAACCGGCTGCGGCCGCGGCGACCTCGCCGTCTCGTTCGAGGCCGCGGGCGCCGCAACATGAACCGGCCGAGGTACAGCAAGTTGTTATTGCCGAAGTGGAGGCCGACGCACAACCCGGTGCTCTGGCCGTGTTCCGCTGCCCAGTTTGGGTTCCACGCCGGCCTTCGGCGGCCATGCGTGTGCTGCATCTCGCCAGCTTCGCGTTCAGCAGCAGCTTCATTATGTTGCGCCAAGTGAGCTGGAAGCCGGAAGTAGTCGTGGTGGTCGAGCCAACGTTATTTTGCGCGCCTTCCGCCTGGCTTACGGGCCGCTTGTCGGCAGCAAAAACCTGGCTTCACGTCCAGGACTTCGAGGCCGACGCCGGCTTCGAAATGGGGCTGCTGACCTCTCGCACTCTCCGCTCACTAGTCGGTGCCCTTGAGAAAAAGTGTATGTCAGGCTTCGACCGGGTTTCCACCATTTCCGAAAAGATGCTGATGAAACTCCCCAAGAAGGGGATCGCATCCTGTCGCAGCATATTATTTCGGAACTGGGTAGACACGAGCTTGATTTTCCCGCTTTGCCAACCTAGTCCGCTGCGTGCGGAGTGGGGAATTTCGCAAGAAGACGTTGTTGCCCTCTACTCCGGGACCATGGCGCGCAAACAGGGATTGCACCTGCTGGCAGATACCGCCAAAATCTTGGCACCACGGCAGACGCTACGCTTCATCTTCTGTGGGGAAGGTCCGGGCAAGCCCGCGTTGGCAGCCCTAGCGGCGCAGCTGCCCAACGTCCTGCTGTTCCCCATTCAACCCAGGGAGCGCTTGAATGATCTGCTGAATCTCGCCGATATCCATCTTCTTCCGCAGCGCGCAGATGCGGCCGATTTGGTGATGCCATCCAAATTGACCGGCATGCTGGCTAGCGGGCGCCCGGTGGTAGCCACGGCAGGGGCCGGAACACAACTGGCGCAAGTGGTAGAAGGTCGCGGATTGGTCGTTCCTCCCGGAGACGCATCCGCATTTTCCGCCGCGATTGCTCGACTCACAGACAGTCCGGGTTTGCGCGAGACGCTGGGCAGAAGCGCGCGCGCGTATGCACTTTCGGACTTGGCCAAGGAGAAAGTGCTATCCGGCTTCGAACAGGAACTTCTGTTCGCCGTCTGCGGAAACAGTTCACGACAGCCCTTCAGAAACTGAGCCGCAATCGCGTAACCCTTCGCGCACAATCATGGACACCAGATCGGCCGTCACTTGACCTCGTTCCCCGCAATACAGGGGCCAAGCGCTTCCCCGGACATGGTGCTTTCTCCTGCGTGGGGAAGCCCTGCGCGTCTGGCGCTGAAGCGAATGATCGACGTGTTGGGCTCGGCAATCCTTTTGATTTCGCTCAGTCCACTATTCCTGATTTTGGCGGCGGTGGTCAAACTCAGCTCGCCGGGCCCGATCTTCTATCGATGGATGGTCGTGGGTCGCTCTGGGATGCCATTCCTCAGTCACAAGTTTCGTTCAATGGTGTCGAACGCTGACGATCTCAAGGCTAACCTCGAGGGCCTCAACGAAATGAGCGGGCCGGTCTTCAAGGTAACTAGAGACCCGCGCATCACTCCAGCCGGCTCCTGGATGCGGCGCTACAGTCTCGACGAATTGCCCCAGCTCTGCAGCGTTCTGAAGGGGGACATGAGCTTGGTGGGTCCGCGTCCGCCCCTGCAGAGCGAATACCGGCGCTTCACCGACTTTCAGAAACAGAAGCTGGCAGTGAAGCCGGGCATCACCTGCTTGTGGCAAGTAAGCGGCCGCAACCAAGTCAACGATTTTGACCAGTGGGTGCGCCTCGATCTGGAATACATCCGCCGCTGGTCGTTGTGGCTGGACACCAAGATCTTGTGCAGGACAGTCGCGGCTGTCTTCTCCGGATCTGGGAAATAACCGCGGCTGCCTCGCGACATTGTTCAGGACCGGCCCTAAAACCAGCAGCGATCGAGCCGCTATTGCATTTCAAGGAGTATCTCTCAAGTCATGCGTATCCTCGTAACGGGTGGCGCGGGATTCATTGGCGGGCATTTGGTCGATCGCCTGGTGAGCGAAGGCTTCCGGGTCCGGGTATTGGACAATCTGGATCCCAAGATTCATCCCGGCGGACGTCCACAATACTTGCCCCCGCAGCTTGAATTTATTCAGGGCGAAGTCACGGATCCGGCGACTCTGCTGGCCGCGTTGCAGGATGTTGATGTGGTCTCACACCAGGCAGCGTATCAGGACTACATGCCGGACTTTTCCCGTTTCCTGCAGGTGAATGCGGTCAGCACGGCACTGCTTTATGAGTTGATCGTGCGCCACCGGTTGCCCGTGCGGAAGGTCATCGTGGCCTCCTCGCAGGCGGTTTACGGCGAAGGCCAGTATGAATGTCGCGAGCACGGCTTCTTTCTTCCCCAGCCCCGCTCGCAGCAGCAACTGGCCGCGGCCCAATGGGAAGTGATCTGTCCGCGCTGCGGGAACAATGCCCGGCCAGTGCTGCTCCAGGAAGAGCACAACAATCCGTACAATCAGTATGCGGTTTCAAAGCTGGCGCAGGAAAAAGTCGCGCTTGGCCTCGGCTGGCTGCACGGCATCCCCACCGTCGCGCTGCGATATTCCATCACGCAAGGACCGCGCCAGTCGCTCTACAATCATTACTCGGGAGTCTGCCGCATTTTCTTCAGCCGCGCTTTGCAGAACCTTCCACTCATCATCTACGAGGATGGCTGCCAGACCCGTGATTTCGTGCACATCCAGGATGTCGTCGACGCCAACCTGCTCGTCCTCGAAAAGGAAAGCGCTAATTTTCAGGCCTTCAACGTAGGCAGCGGGTGTGCCACAACGGTCAACGACTATGCCAGCGCCGTACTCAAGAAGCTGGGCTCGTCGCTCGAGCCTCGGACTTCGGGGGAGTATCGCCGAGGGGATAACCGGCACAGCGTCTCCGGCATCGACAAGCTGAGCCACCTGGGATGGAGTCCGCGGCGCAGCCTATCCGTCATTTTGGAGGACTTCATGGGGTGGATCGAGAGCGTCGGGGGAGTGCCAACAGAAGTTCCGGACGCTTATGCCGATATGAGAAATGCTGGGGTGATTCTGACCACGGTGGGCTGACTCGGATACCGAGCGGTGCTTGTGCGATTTGTTTGGCGGGAGGCTGGACGCAAGTCGAAACCCTGCGGTTGCAAGCCTTAAGGAGTAACGAATGCAAGAGATAGCAAGTGTTGAATCCTATTTCCGGCTGCTGTCGACGACCGCCGGACAGTTGCCTTTCGAAGCCATCGAGGAAGTGGCCGCCACCCTAGTTCAAGCCTACGAATCGGAACGAACCATCTACCTGTTTGGCAATGGCGGAAGCGCCGCGTTGGCTTCGCATATGGCCTGCGATCTGGGGAAGGGAACCGTCAACGGATCCAAGAAGCGGTTTCGGGCAATGTCACTGACCAGTAACGAGGCCATGATGACCGCCTGGGCCAATGATTCCAACTACCACGATATTTTTGCCGAACAGTTGGCCAACTTCGTTGCTCCGGGAGATGTTGCCTTTGCTATTAGCTGCAGCGGTAACTCCGCAAACGTGCTGAACGCTCTTCGGGTCGCGCGGCAGGCGCGGGCCACGACGGTGGGCCTCGCTGGATTCCAGGGGGGCAAAATGAAGGAGCTCTGCGACCAGTGCCTGATTGTTCCCTCCGACAACATGCAGATTATCGAAGACCTCCATCTCTGCGCGGCGCACGCCGTTTTCACCGCCGTCCGGCGAAAAGTTTGTCACATTTCTTCAGCAGCCTCCGCTTGATCCGACTTCGCGCCGGTCTTTGCCCTTTATGAAAACCAGAATCCTTGCTTCCTGGATCCTCTTGGCAGATCTCGCCTGGGCAGCTGTCGCCTTGCTGGGCGCGGAATTCTTCCGCTATGGCAGCGCATGGCATGCAAACCAGCGCTTTTCGAACGATGGCTTGCTGATCTTCCTCGCCGCCGCATGGATTTTGTGGACCCTGCTGTCCTCCTGGATGCAATTGGATGGCTTCCGCGGAGGCTGGCACCTCCCGGCCATCGTTTCGAAGATGTTTCTCGCCGTCAGTTGCCTGATGATCGTTCTGGCTTCGCTCGGGTATGGGTTGCAGCAGTTTGTGTCCCGGCTGGCGCTGAGTTACTTCGGCGGTTTGCTGCTGGTGGGTTTCGTGGTGGTCCGGTTGGGGGCTCGCTCTCTGCTGCGCCGCCGCTACCGGCGGGGCGAGGTTTCGCGGGTCGTGATTGCCGGCTCCGGCCGAGTTGCGCGGGAACTGGCCACCAAAATCGCCCGCCATCCGGAGATGCTCTGCAAAGTTGCGGGCTTCCTGTGGCCGCATGATTCGACGACAGAGCAGGCGGATCTCGCGCAATCCGGTTTGCGGCCGACCCCCGCCCTGTCGACGCTCGGGATCGTGGAGCTCCTGCACGCCCAAAAGGTCGACGAACTGGTCCTGGCCTTGCCGCGGCCCGCCTGGTCGGAAGTTCTCAATCTTGCCGGACTCTGCCGCGAACGGGGCATCAAGGTCAGCCTGATTCCCCAGCCTTACGAATTGTATTTGTCCCAGCCCACCCTCATCGATCTGGATGGACTACCTCTGCTCCAGCTGCGCGAACCCTTTGCCTCGATTCCGGCGCTCTATGCCAAGCGAGTGGTCGATGTGGCGCTCGGACTGCTGCTCACCATTGCCACTCTGCCCATCGTACTAGTTTTGGCGCTCTTCTTGCGGCACCGGAGGGGGCGCGCTTTTGAACGTGTGTCGCGCTGCGGCGAGTTCGGCAAGCCCTTCCACATGTTTCGCCTCAATGTCCCACGCGGAGTGCCGGACAGCCTTCTGCTTGAACGGGTGCTCGAACGGCTAAGCGTGAGCGAGTTACCCCAGCTGTGGAACGTGCTGCGAGGCGACATGAGCCTGGTTGGGCCACGCCCGGAATCACTCGATCGGGTGAAGCACTATTCGGAGTGGCAGCAAGAACGTCTCAGCGTCAAGCCTGGGATGACTGGACTAGCCCAGGTTCATGGTCTGCGGGAGCAGAATTCCTCGGAAGAGAAAACTCGCTTCGATCTGCAATACCGTTTGAATCCTTCTCCCCTGACCGATATTTCGCTGCTCTTGCAGACGGTGTGGACTCTGGCCTTGCGCGTGCTTAGCTATTCGGAACTCACGGCTGCGCAGCCCGCGGCGTCCGAGCGAGGCGAGACCCAGCTAGTCCCAGAACCGGAGTCCATGCGGGAAACCCCGCTTGAGCTCCTGGAGGAGGTTGTTCCTAGTGCTCATCGTGCGCAGCCCAGTGCGAATTAGCTTCGGCGGCGGGGGCACCGATCTGCCAGCGTACTACGAGGAATTCGGCGGAGCCGTACTCAGTACCGCGGTCAATAAGTACTTTTACACGGTTCTCGGCAAGCGTACCGACGGACGAGTGCAAGTGATCTCTTCCGATCTGCGACTATTCGAGACTTGGCGTGACATCGCCGCCATGGACGTCGGGAAGGGCGGTCTCGAAATTCCCCTGGCGGTTCTGAAGAGTCTGGCGGGCGAGGTTTCCGTCGATCTTTTTCTGGCATCGGAAATTCCTCCCGGTACCGGCCTGGGGTCGTCTGCCAGCGTCTGCGTGAACGTCCTGAAGACTCTCACCACCTACTTGCGCCAGCCCCTCTCGAAGTATGCGTTGGCCGAAGGGGCCTTTGACATTGCCCGCAACCTGCTGGGGCGCCCGGTGGGGAAGCAGGATGAGTACGCCGCAGCCTTTGGCGGGTTGAACTTCATCGAATTCAACCGCGACGGAACGACCCATGTGGAGCCGGTCGAACTCGAGGAGACCATCAAGCGCGAATTCCAATCGAACCTCATGCTTTTTTTTACCGGCTCGGCGCACCACTCCTGGACCATTCTGGCGGAACAGGAGAAATCCACCCGAGTGCGGGGTGGGGACGCGGTGGAGGCCCTGCACGAGATTCGCGCTCTGGCAGGACTCATGCGTGAGGTCCTGGAGAAAGGCAACCTTGCCAGGTTCGGGGAGCTTATGCACCAGGCTTGGCAGGCGAAGAAACGGGTCTCCGGCAAAATCTCCAATCCGCACATCGACCACCTCTACGAAATGGCTCGTCGCAATGGAGCGATAGGAGGCAAGATTACAGGGGCCGGTGGCGGCGGCTTTCTGCTCCTCTATTGTGAGCCTGACGGTCAGCCTGCAGTGCGCCAGGCGCTGGCCGCCGAAGGTATCCAGGAGATGGCGTTCTCCTTCGATTCCCAAGGAGCGCAAGTGCTGGTCAACGATCCCTTCATCGATGGCGACGAACGCGCCGGCATGCGCTGGACTTTCTTTGCCGTCCCCGATCTCGCCTAGGCAGCGTTCTAGAGGGCATTCCACCGTTCCGATACTGTTCAAAACGATGATGAGGACCGGGTGAAAGCATTCCTTTTAGCCGCGGGCCACGGCACCCGCTTGCGGCCTCTGACGGACCGGATTCCGAAGTGTCTGGTACCCATTCGCGGGGTATCGATGCTCGAGATCTGGTTCGAAGTCTGCCGCCGGGCGGGAATCGACCAAGTCTTGATCAATTTGCACGCCCACGTCGACTCGGTGCGCCGCGCCCTCCCGCAGTGGAGTCACGGGCTGCACGTGCAGGTCGCCGAAGAGCCGGTACTGCTCGGCTCCGCCGGCACTCTGGTGGCGAACCGCGACTGGGTGGCGAACGAGCCGTGTTTCTGGGTGCTGTACGCGGATGTGCTGACCAATGTGAACCTGACGAAGATGCTTGCTTTCCACCGCCGAACTGCGCCCCAGGCTACTCTCGGTTTGTCTCAGGTGACGGATCCGAGTCGCTGCGGCATCGTGCGATTCGATGAAAGTTTCACCATTCGCGAGTTTGTGGAGAAGCCCGCCCAGCCCCGCAGCAATTGGGCTTTTTCTGGCGTGATGTTGGCCGGCTCCGGATTGCTGGACACCATTTTGCCGACCTTCCCGCTGGATCTGGGCTTCCATGTCTTGCCCGGCCTGGTTGGGCAAATCAAGGGATATCCGGTTTCGGAGTATTTGCTCGATATCGGAACCATGGAGAATTACCAGGCCGCGCAACAGACCTGGCCTGGACTCTAGGCCCATCATGGCAACCCATGCTCCTCACAACCGAGCCCTGCAGTTGCAGGCGGTGATCTTCGATATGGATGGAGTCATCATTGACAGCCATCCCGCCCACCGCAAAGCCTGGCGGCAATTCCTGCACAGCCTGGGCCGGAATGCGACGAACCACGAACTTGACTTTATTCTGGACGGCAGAAAGCGAGCTGAAATCCTGCGCTACTTTCTGGGCGAGATCAGCGACGCGCAACTCGAAGAGCACGGAAAACGCAAGGACGATTTCTTTCATGATCTGGAGATGGAGGTAAAGCCTATCCCGGGTGTCGTGAGCTTCCTCGATGACCTGCAGAAGCGGAAAATTGCGACCGCCGTGGCTACTTCCGCCAGCGAGAGCCGAGCGCGCTCGACCCTGGAGCGATTGCACTTAACCCATCACTTCCAGGCCGTCATTACCGGAGGCGACGTCGCGAAAGGGAAGCCCGATCCCGCCATTTATAGCCTGGCTTGTCACCGTCTCAACATTCGGCCCCAGAATGCCCTCGCCATCGAAGACGCAGTTTCCGGAATCCGAGCCGCCCGGGAAGCGGGGCTGCGCTGCGTAGGAGTCTCCATCCACCAGTCGGCCGCGGACCTGATGGCGGCAGGAGCCGACTGTGTGATCGCCAATTTCCTAGGCGATGCAAAAGCTAAGCTGGAAGTCTTCCTGCAACGCTCCGCTGCGGAAGCTCTCGATCGAACCCTACCCCTAACCCTCCCGGCCGCACGCGACTAGCCGCAGATCCCAGAGATTACGCGGCTTCCCCCCTTCGATCCGCGCCTCCTCGTTCTCCTCTCGAATTCTCTACCGGTTGCTTCCCAAAACTTGGGCATTTCTCTGCCTGCGCCCCGGTTCCTCGAACGCCCTAGCCCCCCCTCTCGCGTCCCTTCCGAATCTCCTGCAGAGGACCGATCCCACAGGGAGCTTCCCGCCTTTCGGTTTACCTTGGTGTTGTAGACTCTCTTTAGTTTCCGGCCTGCGCTCTGAAACGGTCGGCCGAGGAGTCCCCGATGAGCTGGGCATCCAAGCTGGCGAAACCATACCGCATCGAGCACGGCAAAGAGTTCCGGCTAAAGGACTTTGATCCTGCGGACACGGGAAAACTGCATTCCAAGGACCGTGCCCAGGAGCTGCTGGAGAAGGGCATCTCCCAAATGGCGGAGTTACAGAACAAACTCTATGCCGAGGACCGCTGGGCATTGCTCATCATCTTCCAGGCCATGGATGCCGCCGGCAAAGACGGGGCGATCAAGCACGTGATGTCAGGACTAAACCCGCAAGGCTGCCAGGTGTACTCCTTCAAGACGCCGTCAAGCGAGGAACTGGACCACGACTACTTTTGGCGAACGATGCAGCGAGTACCGGAGCGCGGCCATATCGGCATCTTCAACCGGTCTTATTATGAGGAAGTGCTGGTCGTCCGGGTTCACCCGGCCGTTCTTCACGCCGAGCGCATCCCCCCCTCCTTGCTGGGCAAGAGCCTATGGGAGGAGCGCTTCGAGGACATCTCTGCCTTCGAGCGCTATCTGGGGCGCAATGGAGTTCTAGTTCGCAAGTTTTTCCTGAATCTTTCGAAGAATGAGCAGAAGAAGCGCTTCCTCGAGCGCCTGGACACGCCCCAGAAGAATTGGAAGTTTTCCGCCGGCGACATCCACGAGCGCGAGTATTGGGATGACTACATGCACGCCTACGAAGAGATGATCCGCGGCACTTCGAGCCAGCACGCACCTTGGTACGTGGTTCCGGCGGACAACAAGTGGTTTACCCGAGTGGTGGTGGCGGCGGCGATTGTGGAAACTCTCGAAGAGCTCAATCTCGCCTATCCCAAGCTGGACCCGAAAGAACGCAAACCCCTCGCGCAGGCGCGGGCCAGGCTCCTGGGTAAAAGACCATAGGCCGGTCCCTTAAGTGCTAACATATGAAGATTCAGTCGTTTTGGTGGCTCCGACTTGCGGTATTCTTGCATCTAACAGGAAACTGTGAGCTTCCGAGGAAAAAAAACCGGTTGGGCGGCATGGCTGGGCGCAACTTGCATCCTGTTGCTGCTGGTGGCAAACACTGTCCAGGCCACACATGTTTGCGGTCTGCTCGTGACCGAGGCCAGCGGTTCGCTCGAGCTGCGCGCGGCCTCCGCCAAAGGCGCATTGTGTCTTACCTGCCTCATGGCCCAGTCCGCCGCTGCAGCGATCGTTTTCCTCGGTTTATTCCCGACCCCACTGCGCAGCGCGGTGGTGCGGCCTCCGCAGGTCCGGCCCCGGTCTCTTCTGCATTCCTCCCGGCTGTACGTCCGTCCTCCTCCCACCTGCTAATTCCTCCTTACCGTCGCTGATCACATTTTGTGATCAGGCTTGCATCCGGCAATGCGTCTCCCTCTATTTCCCGTGGGGGTGAGGTGGCGGGACGCGGGTCCAAGGCAATTGCGACGATGAGAGCCTGGCTTCCAAAGCCAAGGTTGGGTGCTAGCCCGTGGCTTCTTGATGGACATGGCTTCTTGATTGAAGTGGCTTTTCAATTGAACTGATATGCGGTCAAAATACCACCAAATCCTGGCCCTTGCGACGGCTTTTTTCCTGCTTCTGGCGGGAGCGAGTGCGGGGCAAAGTGCAACCCTAATCAGCCTCGACCAAGCCATTGATCTCGCCTTGGCCCACAACCATGCCCTCCTAGCCCAGCGCACCCTGATCAACCAGGACCAGGCGCTGGAAATCACAGCTAATCTCCGACCCAACCCGACGTTGGGCGGCGATGCCCAGTTCATTCCCGTCTTCCAACCCAATAACTTTTCCGAAGACTACTTAAACGAAAGCCAGCAGTTCGATCTCGGCCTCGGATACCTGTTCGAGCGCGGCGGCAAGCGCCAGCGCCGCCTGCAGGCCGCCAAGGATCAGACGGCGGTCACCCGCTCCCAGGTCGCCGACGCCGAACGCACGCTGGCGTTCAACGTTGGCCAGCAATTCGTCAGTGTTCTACTGGCCGAATCGACCCTGCAGTTTGCCGAGCAGGATCTTGAAGAGCTTCCAGCAGACGGTGGACATCGGCGAGGCGCAATACAAAGCCGGCGCCATCAGCGAAGGCGACTATCTCAAGATCTAGCTGCAGTTGCTGCAGTTCCAGACCGATGTATCCTCGGCGCGCCTGGCGCGAGTGCAGGCCCTGGTCAGCCTGCGCGAACTGCTCGGGAATGACGCCGTGCCGGCCAACTTCGATGTGATCGGCGATTTGGCTTACCAACCTCTGAAGGCGGGGGTGGATGACTTGCAGGCGAAGGCTCTCGGCCTGCGCCCTGATCTGCGCGCCGCGCAATTAGGTGTGACCGCCGCCCAGAGCCAGATCGCTCTGGCCAAAGCCAATGGCAAACAGGACGTCACCGGCACCGCCGACTACACCCACATCGGGGGTGTGAGTTCGGCCTCGCTTTTTCTCAGCATCCCGCTGGCGATCTTTAATCGCAACCAGGGCGAAATCGCGCGCACCCAATTACGCCCTGACCCAGGCCCAGCAAACGCAACTACTGACCAGCGACACGGTTTTAGGCGACGTATCGAATGCCTACGAAGCCCTCAAGAGCAACGACGAAGTGGTGCAACTGTACATTTCAGGGTACCTGAAGCAGGCGCAGGACTCGCGTGACATCAGCGAATATGCCTACCAGCGCGGCGCCGCCAGCCTGCTCGATTTTCTCGACGCCGAACGCAGCTATCGCGCCACGCAGTTGGCTTACCGCCAAGCCCTGGCTTCCTATATGACGGCGCTCGAGCAGTTGAAATCGGCGGTGGGAACGAGGAACCTGCCATGAACCTCCGCGAAATCTGTAGGCAGCGATTGGCTGCACTGGCCGCCGTAGCGGCGATCCTGGTGGCGCTTGGCGGTTGCGGAGGAGCGGGAGAACAGGCCGGCAAGATGACTTCGTTCTCGACGGCGGAAAGTGCCGGCTCCAAGGCCGAGCTGTTCTCGCTGCCCGCCGACCAGATGTCTCACATCCAGGTCGTGACGGTCGAGCAGGGATCGCTGGCGCGCACGCTCCGCCTGACTGGCGCAGTCGAGTACAACGACTTCAAGACCACGCCGGTGATCACCCAGGTGGGTGGGCCGGTCAGCCGCGTCGTGGTGGTGCAGGGTGAGCACGTGCGCGCCGGCCAGGCGCTGCTTTACGTCGCCAGTCCGGACTATTCTCTGCTGCGCTCGGCTTATCATCAAGGCCCGCGACGCCTTGCAGCTCGCGGACAAGTTCTATCTCCGCGCGCAAGACCTCTACGCGCACCACGCCATTGCCCAGGCCGACCTCGAGCAAGCTGAATCCAGCCGCACGCAGGCGCAGGCGGACTTCGAGTCCAGCGCCGACGCCATCCGCGTCCTCGGCATAGCCGACCCGGAAACGATTGTCACCAAGCCTCCCTCGGCGGAAATTCCGCTGTACTCGCCGGTGGCGGGAGAAGTGGTGGACCGCCAGTGCTCCGCGGGGCAATTGCTGGCGGCCGGCGCCACGCAGTGTTTCACGCTGTCGGACATGAGTTCGGTGTGGATTCTCGTCAACATCTACCAGAACGACGTGGCCTATGTGCACGTCGGCGACCCGGTGACCATCGACAATGAATCGTATCCGGGCGTGGTGCGCGGCAAGATCGAATACATTTCTCCCGCGCTCGATCCCAACACGCGCACGCTGCAGGCGCGCATTGAAGCCCCCAATCCCGGCGAGCGCCTGAAGAAGGAAATGTACGTGACCGCGGAGGTCCAGGCCGGCGTGATTCCCAACGCGCTGTTCGTCCCCAACTCCGCCGTGCTGCGCGACGAACAAAACATGCCCTACGTCTATCTGCAGACCGGGAGCAACGCAGTTCGCCCGGCGCGACGTGACACTCGGCGAAACCCAGGACGGGAAAACGCAAATCCTCACCGGGTTGCAAGCCAACGATCGCGTGGTCGGCGACGGCAGCCTTTTCCTGCAATTCCAGAATTCGCTGCAGCACTGAGGGGGACAGGACCGGAGATGATTCATCACATCGTTCAATTCGCTCTCCGCCAGCGCTTCCTGGTCCTGACGCTGGCGGTGCTCGTGGTCGTTGCCGGCGTGCTCTCGTTTCAGCGCATGCCCGTGGACGCCTACCCGGACCTTTCGCCCCCGCTGGTCGAGATCATCACGCAGTGGCCCGGGCATGCGGCTGAGGAGATCGAGCGACTGGTCACGCTGCCCGATCGAGCTGCAGATGAACGGCGTGCCGCACATGGTGTTCATGCGCTCGATCTCGCTCTATGGCTTGTCCGACGTCATCATGACGTTCGAAGACAGCACGGACAACTATTTCGCCCGCCAGGTTGTGTTCGAGCGGCTCTCCGATGCCACGCTGCCTGCGGGCGTGACCGGCAGCCTGGCGCCGCTGTCGAGCCCGTCCGACCTCGTCTATCGCTACGTGATCGAGAGCCCGGACCGCACGCCGCAGGAGCTGAAGACGTACGAGGATTGGGTGATCGAGCGCGCCTACAAGTCGGTGCCCGGCGTGGCCGACGATTCCGGCTTCGGCGGCACGGTGATGCAATACCAGGTACTGCTCGATCCGGCCAAGATTTACAGCTACCACATTCCCTTGCCGCAAGTGCTCAATGCGCTGGCCGCCAACAACGCCAATGCCGGCGGCGGTTTTTACTCGCAGGGTTCGCAATTCTTCTACGTGCGCGGACTCGGGCTGGTGACCAAGACCGAAGACATCGGCGACATCGTCGTGGGGAACAACAACGGCGTGCCGGTGCGCATCCGCGACATCGGCGAGGTCACCATCGGCCATGCTCCGCGCCTGGGAGAATTCGGTTTCCAGAACGATGACGACCGGGTCGAAGGCGTCATCCTCATGCTCACCGGCGAGCAGACGCAGAACGTCCTCAAAGGAGTGGAAGAGAAGACCGAGGAGATCAACCGCGACCTCCTGCCGCATGACGTGAAAGTCCGGCCCTACTACGACCGCAGCGACCTGGTGCAGGTGACCATCGACACGGTGGAGCACAACCTGCTGCTCGGCATGGTCCTGGTCTTGATCGTCTTGATCTTCTTTCTGGTCAGCGTGCGCGCGGCGATCATCGTCGCGCTGACCATTCCGCTGAGCCTGCTGTTTTCTTTCATTTTCCTGCATGCACGCGGCATCCCGGCGAACCTGCTTTCCATCGGCGCCATCGATTTCGGAATCATCATCGACGGCACGGTCGTGATGATGGAAAACATCTACCGCGAGCTGGCCGTGCGCCACGGGCAGGAGTACAAACTTCACGAAGTGATCATCGCGGCGGCGCACGACGTGGACCGGCCCATTTTTTATTCCATCGCCGTCATCCTCGCCGGGTACATTCCCATCTACGCGCTCAGCGGCCCGTCCGGCAAGCTCTTCCACCCCATGGCGGAAACCATGTCGTGGGCGCTGCTCGGCTCGCTGATCTTCACGCTTACGTTGGTTCCCGTGCTCGCTTCCTACTGGTTCACCCACGGGGTGAAGGAAAAGGCGAACCGCGCGTACGAGTGGTTGAAGGACGAGTACGCCGCGGAACTCCGCTGGTGCCTGGACCGCCCGAATCTTACGATGCTTCTGGCCACCGTCATTTTCGGCGCCTCGCTGCTTCTGATTCCCTTCATCGGCGGGCGAGTTCATGCCCCACCTGGACGAAGGCGCCATGTGGGTCCGCGCCACCATGCCCTACACCATCTCCTTCGAGGAGGCAGCCAAGTTCGCTCCCCAGATCCGCAAGATCCTGATGGCCTATCCCATGGTCACCGAGGTCGGCTCGGAGCTGGCGCGCCCCGACGACGGCACCGACCCCACCGGATTCTTCAACTGCGAGTTTTACGTCGGATTGAAGCCCTATAAGGACGCGACGTGGAGCCAGGGGCCGATCCGCAACAAGGCCGATCTGACCAAGGACCTGCAGAAAAAAGTCGCTGGCGTATCCGGGAGTGATTTTCAACTTCACGCAGCCGGCCGAAGACGCCGTGGATGAGGCGCTCACGGGTTTGAAGAGCGCGCTGGCCGTGAAGATCTTCGGCCCCGACCTGCAAGTGCTCGAAGACAAAGCGGTCGAGATCAAGCGCGTGCTGCAGCAGGTGCCCGGCTTCACCGAACTCACCGTGGTGCGCGAGCTGGGGCAGCCCAGCGTGCAGATCGACGTGGACCGCGAAAAAATCGCGCGTTACGGCATCAATGTCTCCGACGTCGAGGGCGTGATCCAGGCCGCGGTGGGCGGCCAGGCGGCCACGCAAGTGATCCAGGGCGAGCAGTTGTTTGACCTGGTGGTGCGCATGAAGCCCGAATACCGCTCGAGCGAGCACGCCATCGGCAATCTGCTGGTGCCCACTCCTTCCGGGCAGCAGGTTCCGATTTCCGAGCTGGCCAGCATTCATCAGGGCAACGGCGCGTCGTTCATCTATCGCGAGAATAATTCGCGCTACATCGGAGTGCAGTTCAGCATCGAGGGGCGCGACCTGGCCCGCGCCGTGGACCAGGCGCAGAAGGCGGTGCAGTCGTCAGTTCAACTGCCGCAGGGCTACCGGCTGGACTGGAGCGGCGAATACAGCGAGTACGTCGCCGCACGACAGCAGTTCGCGGTCATCGGCCCGCTCGCTGTTCTCCTGATCTTCATGATCCTGTTCGCGCTCTACGGCAATTTCAAGTTCCCGGTCACCGTGGTCATCGGCGTGGTGATGACCGAACCGGTCGGGGCGCTGCTGGCGCTCAAGCTCACGCACACCACCTTCAGCGTCTCCTCCGTTCTCGGCCTGCTCGTGCTCTTGGGCGTCTCGGCGGAGACCGCGATCATCGACGTTTCCTATATCAATAAGCTGCGTCTCGAAGGGCAGGGCATCCGCCAAGCCACGCTCGACGGCTCGCTGATCCGCCTCCGGCCAATCATGATGACGGCGCTGGTCGCCTGCCTGGGTCTTCTGCCCGCGGCGCTTTCCACCGGCGTGGGCTCGGACTCACAGAAACCGTTTGCCATCGTCATTGTGGCGGGACTCATCTCGCGGCTATTCCTGGGCCGTATCGTGAGCCCGGTGCTCTACCAGATGGTGGCGCGCGAGGGCGACGTGCTGCAGGTGTAACCCTTGACTGGTGCAGCCCTGGTCGCTTGCCTGGGATCCGCTGCCGGCGGCGCTCTCGACCGGCATTGGCTCCGATACCCAGCGACCCTTCGCCATCGTGATCGTGGCCGGGCTGGTCTCCCGCCTCTTCATCGGCTTCTTCGTCAATCCGGTTGTGTATGAACTAGTTGCCCGGGATGGGACGTTCTGCAGGTGTAGTAACGATAGCGGGAGCCTTGCCCAGAGCTGGTTACCGGGGATTACTTCCCGGCCCCAATATGGCACGTTTGTTTCATTGACCCAACCAAGCACCCCTTGATAGGTTGAAATCACGGAACTCCCCTAAAGCGGGGTTGCTATGAAGCTGGTTCATCTGTGTTACGCGGCTCTGGGAATTGCGGTAGCTCGGTGGATTTTCAAGCGGCAACCGGTACATCTGGCCGATCCGGTTGCGCGTTTCCGCTCTTCTGGTTTGCTGTAAAAGAACTTTGCCGTTCTGGGCGTGCGCCGTCCCGTTGCGTGGCACTTCGTCTGGTAAGCACGGGCTGTTGTTCTTGCCGAACCTGGTTCGCTCCAAGGTTCTAGCACTTCGGTTTGCCTTCTCTCGCCCATTCTCTTCTCACAACTGACTAGAATTTGAATTGGACCAGTCTCCTGCCGGCGCATAGTGATCAACTGAATGCGCCTGGCAAGGAGCGGGGCCGAACGCCGTCCGCTTGCGGCACAATGGGAGGGCGACAAAAGCGGCTCGCAGCCCGCCGGCAAGGCTGGTCGAGGGGAACAGGATCCATGATGCGCAACTCACGCTTCCCGAGATTGGGGATCCCGATGGTCGGAGTCGAGATCATCGTATTGTCGGTCGGGTTGTTGCTCCCCGGGCGGCTGGCTGCGCAGTCCGATGACAACAGCGCCCCCTTGGGCGATATTGCCCGAGCGCTGCGGAAAGACAAGGAGAAGGAGAAGGCCCAGGCTCCGGCCGCCCCGCCCGAAACGGTCATTGACAACGACAATTTCTCCCAAGTGATGGAACAAGCCGAGAAAGACCGGCTCAAGGGCGACGTTCGACTGGCTTTCTCGGGCATCGGGAAGGACCTGCGAGTGTCCTCGCCCGACGTAACCTGCAATCTTTCCTTTAATGGCCAGTCCGCCACGCTGCTTTCCGACCCGTTCGTTCCGCAGGACCTGCCAATCGCTGAATTGGCCAAGTTGGATGGTCCGGCGGCGATTCACGGCGATTCGCTCGAGGTCACGGTCTATAACCCGACGGGCTGGACCATCCGGGAAATCACCGTTGGCCTGACCATTGCGCGCCACTCCGACCCGAACAACGCGTCGAGCTACGGCTCGGCCAAACTGGTGCCCGCCGTGGCGGGGGATGATGCGGCGGCGGAAAAACGTTCCGACCTAACGCTGCTTTACCATCTCAAGGGTTTAGCCGCGCCCTCGACAAGCACCATCTTCCGCCAAAGTCTGGGCGCGACACTCCGACCCGACCAGGATTGGCACTGGGCCATCGTGCAGGCCCAGGGCACCCCGCCCCGATAATCGCTCTAGCTCCTGCCCACGCCGATAGCTCGAGATTCTCGGCGGACGTCAGAATTCACACTCGGATTCCGTCGGGAGCGAGAGGGGGCTACTTCACCTGGGGCACCGGTTCAGCCTTACCGCTCCGGATGCTGCGGTACGCGGCGTCCAAAATCTCCTGGTTCTGCCAGCCCTCTTCGCCAGGGACGGGAAACTCCGCCTTGCCTTCGACCGCGGCCGCGAACGCATCTGCCTGCAATGCATAGGCGAGGCGATTCGACACCGTCTCGGTTTCGACCTTCGCCCCGCCACGATGCAGTTCGAGGACCACCGGTTTCTCGACATTCAGGCAATCGTCGGCGCGCAGTGAGCCGGTCGTCCCGATGATTTCAAGCGGAGTACGATAGTCGGCGATAAAAGAGCAAAGCACCGTGCCCAGAGTGCCACGGGAAAATTCGAGCGTCAGCGCCGCTGCAACTTCGATCTCCGGTACCTGGCGATGGGGAAGGGCACGCGCCGAGACTCGAACGACTTCATCCTGCAGGATGTAACGCAGCGAATCGATGCAGTGCACCCCGATGTCGGCTATCGGACCGCCGCCAGCGATGCTTGGATCATAGATCCAGGTGCGGCCATGATCGGGTCCCGCCATGAAAGAGAACTCGGAGCGGGCAAAGGCGGGGGTGCCGATCTCTCCCGTGGCCACGCGCTCTCTGAAGCGGCGGACACTTTCTTCGAAGCGGAACACGTGAGCTACGCCCAGCAAAACGTTCGCCTGGCGCGCCGCTTCGACCATGCGGCGGCATTCTGCGGCGCTCATGCCCATGGGCTTTTCGCACAGCACCGGCTTGCCGGCGGCGACCGCTGCCAGTACATCGTCGAGATGCGCGCTGTTCGGGGTAGTGACCAGTACCGCATCCACTTCGTCCGAACGGCACAGGTCCGCGGTGGAAGCGAAAACCCGACCAATCTCGTGGCGCCTCGCGGCCGCTTGCGCGGCGCTCTGATTACGCCGCGAAAGCGCAGTCACCTGGCAGTTCGTGGCGAGGGCGAAGCCCGGCATCAAGCGGCGAACGGCGTGAAGTCCGAAGCCAACAATTCCGAATCGCACCATGCTTAGCGAACCCTGCTCATTTCGCGGCGAAAATCGAATGGGGTGGCGAGGTCAGATTGACAGTATTTACAGATGTTCCCAGGGAACCGACGACGGCGGTTCCGGAGGAGCCAGTGGTCGCGGTAACCGGATATTCGGTGATGGTCTTCGCGGTCTGATCAATTTCGAACAAAAATGTTCCCGACGCGTCCAAGGTGATGGAAGTGGGATCGGAGGTCACGCTGAAGGGCGAATCTGTAACCGTCGTCAGTGCGCCGTTTGAAGAGATGGCGTAGGCCGTAACATTGCCCGTGCCCTGATTGGCGATGTAGAGATAGCCGCCGCCTAGGGCGACCGTGACGGAAACGGGGGATGTGCCGGTGGTGTAAGGCGATCCCGGGACCGTGCTCAAGGCACCGGTCGTGGATGCGATCGCCAAAACCGACAGCGTGTTGTCGATGGTGTTGGCGACATAGAGAAAGTGTTCGGCGGGATCGACCGCCATCGAGAACGGCCCGTTTCCAGCCGCAAACGGAGACCTAGGAATGGCTTGTAAAGTCCCGCTCGAAGATACGGCGTAGCCGGAAATCGCCGCCAAATCGCTATTGGCCACATAGAGGAATTTTCCTGAGGGCGTAAGCGCCAGCGTGATCGGAGCGGGAGTCGAGGCAAAAGGCGATCCCGAAACCTGGGTCAGCGCACCACTCGAGGCGCTGATGGAATAGACGGAAATGGTGTTTGACACCTGGTTCGACACAAAAAGCAAGCTACCGGCCGAATCCATCGCCATCGAGGTGGGGTTCACCCCGGTGGGGGTGCGCGGCAGGACTTCGGTGAGCCCGCCCGTACTATTATCGATGGTCAGAAGCGAGATGTCGTTTTCCGCCTGATTGGCAACATAGGCAAACTTGCCGGAGGGATGCACCCAGATGGAAGCGGGAGAATTGCCCGTGGTGAAGGGGCCCCCGACAACTGAGGTCAGGCCTCCGGAAGCGCCCACGCGGTACACCGCCACCGCGTTCTGGACCGGCAGCGTCACGTAGATCGAGTGTGGCGCGGCCTGGATGCCATTGCTGGCCACGCCTCCACCGCAACCCGGCAGAGCCGCCAGCGCGAGCATCATCCCCAGCAGGCCTGTCCATCGGATCGGCATGATCATGTTCCTTCCCCAAAAACAGGAATCACAAACGGCTGGCGCAGGAAATCTCATGGTTTTGGAGCGCTGGGCGGTCTTTGAGGCCTCCATTTAATTCGTCCCCAGCGATAGACGATCCCGGTCGAGAACTGCAGGCTGTTTTCCGACAGCTGAAACAAACGCGTATGCAGATAGTCCGCCTGCACAATGCGAATGTCAAAGCGACGGCGAAACGCCCAATCGATCCCTCCTCCCGCCGCCACCGCACTGGCGGTGCTACCCGCACCGGTTCCGACGCTGTCAAAACTTCTGGCTTCGCCGAAAAGGACATGGGCGGAATAGGTAAACTTTCCCCTGGCGTGAATATACTGCGGACCCAAAAGGACAGCCCGCACATTCAAATGAGGAGAGTAGTTCCCCGTGGCTTCGGCGATTCCCCCGAAATCGCGAGTCAGGTTGCCTGAGATCGCCCCAATCCAACCATTCAAATTGGAGGTATCGGCGAAGCCCAGAGGTTGGCTGTTGAATCGCATGTACGAATAGCCCGCGAAAACCTCGAGTCGGGGAACATCGGGGACCTCTTGTGCTTTTGCGGGCAGGCACGCCAAAAGGCTCAGCAGGAGCGAAAACCATGCGGCCCAAGGCATCCCGAACTGCGTCGGGTGGCTACGACGATTGGCATAGGGCGGCCTGCAGGATGATGGGTTAACTGCTGGGTTTCGAGTCATTCGGAATCTATATGGAAATGCGGGACCTTCCATTAGAACATGATCTGGCGGCCGAGGTTGCTCAAAAGCTCGCTCTTCCCGCCGGGCCATGAGCGGAGGCGGCTCTCACCCGATAGCCATGGCCCGCCGCAATACGGCTAGACAGGATACCCTTTCGCCGGTGTTATCTCCAACTGGCGCCCCGACTCCTCGGCGGGCAGGTGCGGTTGACTTGCCCGAAGGCCGGGCCTAAGATTCCGACGCGCGTTCTCTCCCCCTTCGAGATGATTGGTCAAGTCCTCGGTCACTATCGAGTTCTGGAAAAGATAGGCTCTGGTGGGATGGGAGAAGTGTATCGTGCCCGCGACGAGCGCTTGGGGCGCGATGTCGCGGTGAAGGTACTCAAACCTTCTTTCGCGAACGACCCGGACCGTCTCCGCCGTTTTGAGCTAGAGGCTCGTAGCTCGGCTGCCCTCAGCCATCCCAACATCGTTGCCGTCTACGACATCGG
Organism: uncultured Acidobacteriaceae bacterium; assembly: GCA_963770245.1. Classification (GTDB taxonomy): domain Bacteria; phylum Acidobacteriota; class Terriglobia; order Terriglobales; family Acidobacteriaceae; genus PALSA-270. The sequence goes on from CAVYOX010000009.1 coordinate 241,026, forward strand.
GATGCATGATGGCGCGCCTTACATCGTCTCTGAACTCCTACAAGGGATGACGCTCCGGCAGCGGCTTTCGCAGGGACCGCTTTCACCCCGCCAAACCTCCGACTACGGCACCCAGATCGCCCAAGGGTTGGTAGCAGCGCACGAAAAGCGGATCGTGCACCGCGATCTCAAGCCGGAGAATTTGTTCATTACTCGCGACGGCCACGTCAAGATCCTCGATTTCGGCATCGCCAAGCTGATCTCTGGGGAAAGTAGAGAACAGAACTCGATTGAGTCCATGGCCACGCAAACCAGGCTGGGGTCGGTCCTCGGTACGGTGCGTTACATGTCGCCCGAGCAGGTCCGGGGCAAGCCTGTCGACCCGCGCAGCGACATTTTCAGCCTGGGCGCCATCCTCTATGAAATGCTGACCGGCAAGGCTGCCTTTGCTGGCGACACCGAAGCCGATACCATGATGGCGGTCCTCAAAGAAGACCCGGCGGAAATGGCGCCGGCGAGCCCGCCCGCCCCGGCCGCTTTCGAACAGATTGTCCGCCATTGTCTCGAGAAAGAGCCGGAGAATCGTTTCCAGTCGGCACGTGATTTGGCCTTTGCCCTGAGCACCGCCTCCCAGGCAACCAGTCGACAATTTGTGGTTTTCCGGCCGCGCAAGCAACAATTCAGGAAATGGCTCGCCTGGGTGGCGGCCGCGGCTTTGCTGGCGGTGGTTGGCATTTATCTGGGCACCATTGTTCGGCCGGCTTCTGATCCCGCCTACCGGCGCATCACCTTCGAGCGGGGCACGATCTATTCGGCGCGCTTCGGCCCGGATGGCCGTAGCATCCTTTACGGGGCGGCCTGGAACGGCCGGCCGCTCGAGCTCTATTCCACTGTGGGCGATTCTCCGCTGGCCCGCCCTCTGGGTTTCACTGCAGCTCACTTGCTGACGGTTTCACGCAGCAACGAACTGGCCGTCGTCCTGCATGGGACGCCGGATCGGCGCGCTTTCACCGGAGGAGTGCTGGCGCGCAGTCCACTGGCTGGAGGCACACCGCGCGAGCTTTTGGAGGACGTTCGCGCGGCGGACTGGAGCCCACAAGGCGAGCTTGCGGTGGTCCATCATATCGACGGGCAGAGCCGCCTTGAGTATCCCATCGGGAAAGTTCTCTACCCCACGTCAGGCTGGATTAGCGATATCCGTTTTTCTCCCGGCGGAGACAGCATTGCCTTTTTGGATCACCCGGCAACCTGGGACGATCGAGGTTCGGTCTGTGTGATCGACCTGGGGGGAAAAAAGAAGACCTTGTCGTCGGGCTGGGAGTCCGAAGCCGGCTTGGCCTGGTCTCCGCGGGGAGACGAAATTTGGTTCACGGCCGCGCCGGACAGTGGCACCAGCAGAAGCCTCTGGGCGGTGGATCTGTCCGGGAAGATCCGCAAAGTGCTGGCTGTTCCCGGAGGCTTCACCCTGCAAGATATCGCCGCGGATGGCCGGGTCCTAGTCACTCTCGAGACCGAGCGCGTGGCCATGGAGTGGACGGGCAAGGATAAGGGCGAGATTCGCGATCTTTCCTGGTACGACTGGAGCTTGGCGAAGGACATTTCCCAGGACGGGCAATGGGTCTTGTTCGAGGAAAGCAGCCAGCCGGCGGGCCCGAATTACGCGGTTGCGATTCGCAACATTGATGGCTCACCCCCCATCCGACTGGGCGACGGCACGGTCGGAAGCCTTTCCCCCGATGGCAAATGGGCACTTTCCATCTTCACCGGAGCGCCCCAGCACATCACTCTATTTCCGATCGGTCCCGGTCAGCCGCAGCAGATTTCTTTGCCGGAGCTTGAGCATCTGGACAATGGCGGAGCCCACTTTTTGCCTGACGGCAAACGTATCGTGGTAAACGGCAACCTGCCGGGGAGGCCGGGGCGTAGTTTTCTGGTGGATCTGGGCGGAGGGAAGCCCGAGCCCATTACCCCAGAAGGAGTGCGAGCACTCCTGCCTTCGCCGAACGGAAAATATTTGGTGGGTACGGTCCCCAACCACGGCCTCACTCTATTTCCGGTGGACGGGGGTTCGCCCGTTCCCATACCGGTTCCGCCTACGACGCCAGGTTTTGATGTTGCGGAGTGGTCTGCGGACGGCAAGGCGCTCTACGTGTACCAGGTCGGTGCCCCCTCGGTTAGCGTCTACCGTTTGGACATTGCCACGGGAGAGAGGACTCTGATGCGCGAACTCACCCCTGCCGACCGCGCCGGTGTGGTGAGGATTGGACCGGTCGTTACCAACCCCGAGCCTCAGCCTTCGGAATTTGCCTACAGCTACCTGCAGACCCTTTCGGTTTTGTACGTGATCTCCGGACTGCGCTGAAACCAAGACCTTCGCGAGCCATGAAAAAAGCCCGATTCACTCGCGATTCGCCCCGTCAGAGCCCGGTGGGGGAATTCTGAGCGGCGCAGCCGATATAAGACATGGCGGCGCAACGGGTGCCCTTCGGGGAGAAGGGGATGATCGAAGTCCTCGGTCGGGTCGCGAGTCATTCCAAGCTTCTCCATCACCCGTCGCGACCTCAAGTTTCCCGCAGCCGTAAAAGAAACCAGGGCCTCGAGGCCCACAACATCAAATGCCGAACCCACCATCTCCCTCGATCCCTCTGTGGCCAGACCTTGACCCCAATGCGCGGGTGACAGTCGGCATCCGATTTCGACGCAGGGCGTAAACTTCGCTTGAAAGCCTGGTACTGAAAGCCCGATAAAGCCAACGAAGCAATGGCTCTGACGCAATTCCACGGCGCAGAGACCGAACCCGTGCTCGAGGAAGTGAGCCTCAATTCGATCCGCCAGCCGATCACTTTTCGCTCGAGAGAGAACGCCGGGCATGAATTCCATGGCGCGTGGGTCGGCGTTCAGACGAGAAAACGGCACGCGGTCGGACAGCCGCCAGCGCCGCAAAATCAGTCGCTCGGTAGTGGCCAGTATCCCGCAGGGAAATATACTCGGCACAATCGATTCTCCGCAGGCCTGCTAATCGAGCGAACCGGAGAAATCCTGCCGCACATAGTGAAAAAAGATCGAGGTAGAAGTATCGGGCTGTGGCAACGGGTCACGGGAGTGAGGCAGTTCGCAGCCACGGTAAAGCAAGCCGTCGCCGATCGCCTGGAACACGGTAACCCGGCCGGTTGGAGTGTGGAGGTGGATGGGCCAGCGGGTTTCGCGCCGCGGTTCGGGGGAATAGTCGAGGCATAGGGTGATGCTGAATTCGCATTGCTCACGGTCGGTATGCTTGGTTAAGTCGGCACCACTCTGGTAGGAAGCCAGATAGAGATAGGAGGGCTTGACCGGCTCGCCGACAATCGCGGCCACGGTGCTCGTCAGTTGATGGTGGAAGAAGCGAGCGACACTCTCATTGTGGACGACATAGCGGCGCGAACTCTGATGGTCTCCCAGGGTTAAGACACCGGTTCGGATCAGATAGCGATAATAGCGTCTTAGCGCAGCCACGTGAAAGGGATGGATGAGGTTGCCAACCGGCGCATAGCCTTGCTTCTCGAAGCGCTTGGCGAGACCGGACGTAGCCTCGACCCAATCTTTGCTGCGCGCGGAAGCGCAGGTGGCTGAGATCAGCACGTTCGCTGTAGCCAGAACACGGAGCGACTGGGGTGACAGAGTAGCCGGCGCAGGATCTCCCGGCTGCGCTCCCCACAGTAACTCGCCCCACTCCGTCCCCAGCCAGAAGGGATCGAGGGCATGGCTTCCCGACTCTCGAACCCAAACCAGGTGTCCTTGAAGTGCAAAATTGTCAAGCCAAGGGGCGTTGCCCGCAAGCGCTTCCGGCAACTCGCCGTTGCGCGTGAAGACTGCGTCCGGGTTGACGAACAGCCCCCGGCTCGAGCCGTCCTTGCCGGTTTCCTGGCAACGCTGCGGGGGAACCAGGTGGTCTGGCTGTTCGGACAGACGGCAATAAAAGCGAGACGGGGGAAGACTCGCAGACAGCGGACGGGGGGCCGAGGTCTCCATCAGCCGTTCAATCCAGTGTAACCAGTTCGCGTTGTTTACCTGTGAAACCATCCGTTCATCGTAAAGCGGCTGTCGGCAAAGGCCTGGGAAGAGCACTCGACCGGGGTGATCTCGTGCGCCAGTGAGCTGGCAAAAAGCACCATCTGGTTCTGCTGAGGCACGATCGTGCGGTGGTTTTTCATGGGCACATAGCCTCCGTTCTCCCAGCGGGAATCATAGATGCGGAGCTCTCCGCCCCGGAAATTCATCGGTTCGCGGTGGAAGAAGTAGACGAATGTGATCTCTCGCGGAGCATTTTCCTCGTGGCAGTTGTCGCTGTGCCAGTGAAAAAAGTCGGCGTCGTTGCTGGCGGTAATTTGCACCTCCACCTGAGAAGCTACGAATTCGTCATGACCCAATTTCGACAGAATGCGCGGCCAGCAGGATTGCAGGCGGTTCACCACAACGGCGCGATGCGCGCCCAGGTTCATCAGCACGCGAGAACGGCGATATTCATGGTCGACCATCGAACCAACCGCTCCAGGCGAAACCACTTCACTCAGCTGAAATTCCGCCTCGTGATCAAGCGTGTGCTGCAATAAGGCATGTAGTTCTGCCGGAGCCAGGAATTCCTCGAGGACGAGGGGCTCCGCCGCGAGAAACCGCGGCATCTCGGCCACGGCGACCGCTTCGAACTGAGCTTGCAATCTGCGCTCAATGGCAGGTCCCGGGGGATTGGGGCCGGGTGGAAACGGACTGGGCTTGGGCGCGGTTCCGAGACTCAGATGGGGCCCGGGTGGGTTGGGGCCGGGTGGAAGCGGACTGGGCTTGGGACCGGTTCCGGAGGTCCGATCCAGCCGGGGGACCGAATTCGCGGTCCCGTACCCACTGCCAACCTGCCCCAGACGGCGGGTGATGCTTTCGCCCAAAACTCCGTAAGCCCTCTGGGCGACGATTTCTCCAACCGTGTGGGCAATTAGATCGGACAGCGCGGGCTCGACAGTCCCCATCCGAGTGCGCGCCCGTTCGAGCAGGCTCACCAGCAGTTCCCGCTCCCGCAGGGTGAGGATGCGCTCATCACTCAGCAGAGTTTCTGAAAGACTGTCTAGAATCTCCCTGGTTATCATCGACTGGGTACCTCCGTGGAACACACTGACACACGAGGAATTACAAGCCAGCAGTCACAGAAGCGAAACGGGGACCTCAACCTAACAGAGTTGCGGGGACGATAGAAGGGATTTAAGGGGACCCCGGCAAGAAAGCTGTGGAAACCCTGTGCATTACGCGCCCGAAATTTACTTCTCGGCCATGATGCCCGCCAGCGATTCAAAAATCTTAAAGCCTTCTGTGCCGCCCAGTAGCATTTCGCTAGCGCGCTCGGGATGGGGCATCATACCGAGGACGTTGCCACCGCGATTCGAAATGCCCGCGATGTTGTCGAGACTTCCGTTGGGGTTGGCTTCCCGGGTGATTTCGCCGGTTGGAGTGGAGTATCGAAACAAAATGCGATGCTCGCGGCGCAGTTCGGCGAGAGTGGCTTGGTCGCAGAAGTAGTTGCCCTCCATGTGCGCGATCGGGATGGCGAGAACCTCGCCTTCGCGGCAAGCGTTGGTGAAGGGAGTGTCGGAATTTTCCACCCGCAGGTGGACCGGTTTGCAGACAAACTTGAGTCCCGCATTCCGGGTGAGCGCTCCGGGCAGTAAGCCGGATTCGCAGAGAATCTGAAAGCCGTTGCAAATGCCCAGCACCAGGCCGCCGCCGTCGGCAAACTTGCGGACCGACTCCATTACCGGCGAGAACTTGGCGATGGCGCCAGTGCGCAAATAGTCTCCGTAGGAAAAGCCGCCAGGCACCACGACGACGTCAGAGTTCTCCAAGTCATGCGACTCGTGCCATAAGAAAGTCACCGGCTGTTTGGCAATATTCTGGATCGTCCAATACGCATCGTGGTCGCAATTCGATCCGGGGAAGATGATGACGCCGAATTTCATGGGGCTTCCTCGAGCAGAGATATGTGGCGAGTCTACCATGAGAAAAAGGCTGCATGGACGCGAGTCTCGCACGAAAAAAAGCCGCCTGCTGAGACCGCCAGGCGGCTCAAAAGCCAAGCTGCGGGCTAAAACATTTCGTCGCCGCCCGGCGGCGGTGGAGCCTGAGGAGCGCCTTCAGGGCCGCGCGGAGGGGCAGGAGCATGGGGGCCGGCACCGTGGGGCATTCGCTGGCGGAAGAAACCATCACGGCTGGGACCTCGTTCCTCGCGAATCGACTTGAGCTCTTTCCATTGCGCGACCGAGAGCACTTTCCGCAGGTCGAGATTCATCATGGTGTACTCGCGTTCCAGTTTGCCGCGTGCGGCCAGAACCTGGTCGACTTCGGTGCCGACCTGATTCTCGCTGGGATCGTCGGCATCGAGCAGATTCTGCAGTTTCAAGTCTTCCTTTTCCATGGCGGCGCCGTCGTCAATCAGTTTCAGGCGGTGGTCAAAAAAGGTCTGATTGAGTTTGGCAATCTGGGCATCGCTCAATTGCAGTTTCCTGGCAATCTCCGAATTCTGCCACCACTTTCCCATTTCGTGCCGCATGCCCATCTGGTTCCCCATTCCTCGGGGGCCGGGTTCGTGGGGGCGGCGGGCCGCCCGGCCCCTGGGCCAGGGCTGAAACCGGCAATAGAAGCGCGAGCAGGCAGACCAACTCTCTAATTCTCATGCTTATTCTCCTTGGGGAATCGGTTCGACGTGGAGCCAGATTGGGAGTTGCTGATCTCATCCGCCAGAAGGGCGGCGGGGGCGAGTGCATCCGGAATGTCGGTCTGCACCGCTTGCTCGACCGCGATCATCAGTTCCTGATCCGAAACGCTTTGCGCCTGGGACGCGGGCGGCGGGGGCGTCCGGCCGTGATCGAGCAAAGTCGTTGCGACGAAGGCCAGTCCCAACACCCCGGCGCACGCCGGCAGCAGCCGCCAGGCGGGGTGCCGCCTCGCCCCAACGCGCTCGCGAATCGCGGCTTGTTGTTTCTGCCAGAACCACTCCGGCCGCTCGGTACTCGAGCGTAGCTGATCGGGCACAGCCGCCAGGGTGTGCTGCAACTCGCGCTGGTCCGCCTCGAGCAGCAGGTCGGTCAATTCCTCGTCCTTCAGATGGCGTATCAACTGCATGACTACTCCTTCACGCTTTCCCTGATCTTGGTGGTCGCGCGGAATAGCTGCGCCTTGACCGTTCCAACCCTGAGTCGAAGCACTTCCGCGATCTCGGCCAGCGACATCTCTTCCGCAAACCGCAGCAGGAAGATGGTTTGCTGTTGCGGCGAAAGGGAAGCGACCTTGATCCAAACCACCTGCAACGCTTCTCGTGCCAGCAAAATGCGCTCCGGGGAAGGCTGCGGGGTGGCGTACTGGGGAGGAGTGCCGTCGCCGGAGAAGTCCTGTTCCAGGCCAACCAGCTTTCGCCAAAAAGAAATGCGTCGGTTCTTGCCGTGATCGCGAACCAGATTCACGGCAATACGCAGGAGCCAGGTGGCCAGTGCGCACTCGCCGCGGAAGGTGGCGCGCTTCTGGTAGGCGCGCAGAAAGCATTCCTGCGTCAGCGTGTCGGCTGCGTCGCTATCTTTCACCAGAAGAAAAATGACCCGGTAGACGCGCCGCTGGTGCTGACGGACGATCTCGTCGAAGCTCTCGTCCGCGATGCTCGCGGCATTCACTCGCGAGCTCGGACGCAAGGTTGCTGTCAGGGTGGTTCCCATGCGCCTCATCTTCTGCTATCAGTATGGACGAGTTTCGCAGGGTTGGGTTTACAGTGGGGTCGAAATTGATTCACTTGGCCCCGAACCGGATCCGGCCGCCCAGTCATCAGAATGAATCTTCGGGGCCATCTTCGTCTTGCCGGGAACGCGTTGAAGCATTGGTTTTTCGCCCAATGCCAGGACGCTCTGGCGGTCGGACTCTTGTGGCTGCTGGGCCTGCACTTTCTGAGAGTCCCGTGGGCTCCCTTCTGGGCTCTCGGGGCCGCCATTCTGCAGTTTGTTCCGCATCTGGGACCGGTGCTGGGGGTGGTCGGACCCTTTCTGGTCGCGACCTTGAAGTGGAGAGACTGGGAGCATCCGCTTTACGTGCTGCTGCTTTATGCCGGCATTGTGGTGGTGGACGGTTTCCTGCTGCAGCCTTACCTGATGCAGCGCACGGCCAGGGTGCCGATGTGGGCTTCGATTCTCGCTCCCTTGGCCCTCGGTCTGTTCCTTCCTTTCTGGGGAATCCTGCTGGCGCCCCCGCTGCTGGCGGTGATTTATGCCTACCGCAGCCGGAGAGCACCACCGCAGCCCTAGAGTTCGCGGTCGGGAAAAGTGTCCATGTCAGGGATGGACGCGGCCAGCGAGCATGGTCCTCACGCCGCCCGGTTCCCGACGGCACGTTCTTTCCTTATCTCTATCCCTCATCTCTATCCTCTATTATCTCCATCCCTTCAACATCCCTTCACCCCCATCTCGATCCCATAACCCCGAGGCCCCAGTCCGGGCGCGACGACCTATCTTTCAGACACCCCTGCGAGGTTGAAACCTTCGATCACGACGCGCGGGGGTTCGCCGCGGGTATCGGCGTCCTCCAGTTCGGTCTGGATGGTTCGCCTTTCCCCCGGCATCAGCGCGATGTAATTGTCACTGTAGAGAGCGGGCAGGATGCGATCGCCGCTCTTTTCCCGTACCGCCTTTACCCGCACCATCAGCGCCGGCTGGCTGCCTGCATTGCTCAGCGTGGTGATGAGTACCCATCGCCTGCTTTGCCGCTCGGCCCGGGTCGAGGCTTCGAGCGTGACTTTGGGCAGATCGCGGAGCGCGCGGAAGTTGCCGTCTTCGAGTCCTCGCCAATAGAAATTCTCGGAAACCGTCTCCCCGCCACGCCGGAGGTTCAGGCGGATGAAGTGCACCGCAGTCAAGCCGGACGGCGGATACTCGATCCGAATGGGCGTAGTCACGCTGTCTTCGGTGCTATCCGTGGTAGCGGTTTTCTGCCACGGGACGGATCCGTCCAGGTTCAAAATCTCGGCCTGTGCCGTGAGTCCGGTGACCCTGCCGGCGCTGTAGTTTACGACCTCGACGTCATCGGTGAGCGGGTTCCACTGAATGTGCAGAGGCTCAGAGGCCTTCTTGGCGCCGAAGTAGGCTGCTGTGGGCTCCAAATCGTAATCGTAGGTTTGCCATACAAAAGAGGGCCAGGCGGGATGGCTCATCCAGAGCAGCAACCCCATGCGATTCTTGCTCTGCGCTTCGAACATGGCGCGATAGCCGTCGTAGTTCTCAAACTGCGCCAACTCGTCCCAGTCCCGGGCGTTGCTGGCAGGCCCGTAGCTTTTCTCAATTAGCTCCTGGTAGGCGGCTCCATTTTGCGCGCCTTTGGCGGTGAAGTCGTGCATGCCCCAATCCTCGCCCTGCGGCCACTGATCCGCTTCCGGCATCATCTGTTTCAGGCTGTCGAGGGTGACGATATTCGGCATACCCAGTTCACTGTGCAGCTTGCTGGTTGCCCGCTGGGAAAAGTAGAACTTAGCCGACAGAGCACGATAGGGGCCACCTCCACTGACGACGCCCGAGGCTGAACTTGGAAAATAGCGGATTGCGGGATCGAGCTGGGCCAGCAAATGGGTGAGGCCGTCTTCGAGTGGCGGGGGTGGATCGCCTTCGTTGCGGCCGCAGAAAAGGCCGACTGAAGGATGATTGCGGATCCGTTCCACGGTGTCGCTTGCGTTTTGCAGGAAAAGATCGTTGTCGTCGGGGTCGGGGCCATCGAAAGGATTGGCCAGCCAGAAATCCTGCCACACCACGATTCCATATTTGTCGCAGGCTTCATAAAAGGCGTCGTCGCCGGTCTGTCCGACCCAGTTGCGGATCATCGTGAAATTCATTTCCTTGTGGTAGCGTACGGCCGCGTCGTATTCTCGTGCCCGATAACGCAGCATGGACTCAGGAAAACCCCAGTTGCCCCCGCGCGCAATGAAGCGGCGGCCATTGATGAAGATCTTCAGAGCGCCGCCCTCGTCGCTGTAAGTAAACTGACGCACGCCGGTATGGAATGACACCTCGTCCGACACACGGTGACGACTGGTTTCAAACCACAATTTCACGGCATACAGGTTCTGATCCCCGTAGCCCGCCGGCCACCAGAGCTTGGGATTGTTGAGCCGCAATCGGGGGATGGTCGAAGGATCGAGTTTCACCAGCGCATCGGAAGCCGCTGGCAGGTTGAGGTGCTTCTCAAATCGAACGTTGCCGAATTGCCCATGCAAGGTTCCCGCCACGGCTTTCGGCTCATGGTTGCGCAGGGTCACCTCTACGGCGACATCTGACCGGGTGAGGTCGGGCAGGGGCACGGTCGTCGATACGAAGGGCCGTTCAATGGTTACGGGCCCGCTGCGGGTGAGGGAAACATCTCCCCAGATGCCGGAATTCCGGCCGCGTATGGTGGGGATCCAGTCCCAGCCGATGGAAGCGTGGTAGGTGGGATTGTCGGCGCCCAGTGCACCGCCGTTCGAATCGGTTTCGGCAAAGCTTTTCTCCTTCACACTTCCGGGTGTGGCATTCTTCCGGATCAACACGGCGACCGCGTTTGGGGCTCCGACATGCAGCAATCGGGTCACGTCGAACCTTCCACGCATGAAGCCGCCTGCGATGCTGCCCAATTTGGTCCCGTTGAAAAAGACGTTGGCTTTCCAGTTGATGCCGCCGAAGTTGAGCCACACGTGCTGATCCGGGCCCACTGCGGGCACGACAAACTCGTCGCGATACCAGAAGTCGGAGTAGAAGAAGGAATCTGAAATCATCAGTTGATTTCTGCCGTAGTTGGGGTCGGGCAGGGCGCCGTCGTCCAGGTAGCTCGTCAGCACCGTGCCGGGTACGGTCGCCGGCAACCAGTCGTTGGTCGCGAACCCAGGCTGCGAAATGGATTCCCCCTCCCCCCTCACGAGCGAACTCCGCTGCAAACGCCAATCTCCCCGGGCGAGTTCCATAGGGAGGTGGGGGCCTGCCACCGGTATGGGTTGTGGTTGTGGTACAAGACCGCCGCGACCGAAGACTTCGAGCTCACTCAGGACGTAACCGTCGGGCGATGCGGGACGCGTCATGAGCACGCGCAGATAGCGTCCGCGAACCGGAGTCGCGAGTTGCAGGTCATCGGTGGGGACGCCCGAGTGCGGCAGCGCCTCGATGGTTTGCCAGTTTTGTGCGTCGTCTGAAACTTGCAGTTCGCCCTCAGCGGCGCGCTGAATCCAGAACAGCAGCACATGGTCAAAGGTGCACTCCGCGCCCAAATCGACGTAGACCCACTCTTCGCCACTGCCCAAGCTCTTCCATGCGCTGGTGAAGCTATACGGTCCACCGAGTTCGAGGAGCTGGTTCTTGTCAAACAGCGTGATTTCACCGACGCGCCACTGAGTGACGTTGCCGGCATCGAGCTTCACCCGATAGAAGCGGTTGTGGGACGGGGAAGACAGGGGGAGCGATGGTCGGATTTGTTTTGCCCGCCACCAGGATGGGCTAGACAGAGTTTCGCTGCCGGTGGTGCGACCGAGTTCGGTCCAACTCTGTCCATCCTCAGACCCGAGGACCACACAGGTCCAGGGCTGGGGCGCACCGCCATTGCTTTGGACTAGCGTGAAAACCTCCACGCGGTCGACCTCGGGAGCAGGTTCGCGCCCTCCCAGTTCGACCTGAATCCAGCCGCCCGTTCCGGGCAAATTCACACTCGAGACAGGATTGTCGTCGATGGGATGCTCGCGCAGATTTCTAGGCAGCGTGCCGTTTTCGCTGGTCGCGGTCGAGACCCATTGTGGCGGTCGGGTATCTCTGATCCCATCCGTCACCAACTGGGCCGTCAGATTGTAGTCGTAACTGCTCGAGGCGTAGGCCGGGCGGTGCAGTGCCAGATTGCGATACGTTTCGGCGTCTGGCTTCAGCTCCGCGCCGTTGTAGGCGTTCGGATCGCCGGGATAGACTCCGACGCCGCGCGTGTACTGCTGAGCATGCAAAGCACCGGCTGAAGCCAACAGCAGCAGAACCGTAGTCCTCCATCGCATGGCTGCCCTCCGACGCAGCATCTTATCAGCCGCTGCTCGGATTCGGAGGACTGAGACCTCGAGTGGAACTCGAAGGTCGATCCGATCGAACGGCGCGCAAGCCACGGGCTACCGATTCTCGACCTCCGCGATCGTGCGGAAAAGGGGAGCGGGATCGAATGCCACGCCGCCCGCTACCGGTTTCTGTCTATACGCTGGGCGCGGCCGCGGGCGGGTCGGGGCGGCCGCAGCGGCGGCTCATTCCCTGGCGGAATTTCTCGCGTTCCTCCGGACTCATCTGTTCCCAGCGCCCTCTCATCCCGTGCCGCGAGTGTAAGCGTCGGCCCGGCCATCCTCGCAGGCCGCCAAACAGTATCCAGCACAGGCACAACAGTCCCAACGCCTGCCAATAGGTGATGGAATGCAGGCCAAATAGATTCGGCATCAGCCAGTTCCACAGTTGCCGCACCGCTTGACCGATGCCAGCTGCCACAATCAGTACGAACAGTGCAACTCCGAACAGTCTCAGCGCCCATTTTCCTGCCATGGTTTTGTCCTCATCCTTTCATGAATTCGTCGTAAATCGCCTGCAGTCGCTCCCGCAGATGGAGAACCGCGTAGTGTTTGCGCGACAGCAAGGTATTCACGCTCACGCCGGTGGCCGCGGCCAGTTCCTTGAAGCTGCGGCCCTCGAGTTCATGGGCGACGAACACCTCGCGTTGCTCTTTCGGCAACTCGTCCAAAGCGGCGTCCACTTCGTCCAGCAGGACGCTGCGCGCATAGGCGGACTCGGGTCCGGCATCGGCGGACGGTAGCAGATCCTCGAGCGACAACTGGTCTCCGTCCTCAGCAATATCCAGGAAATCGTTGGTCGAGGCGGCGGGCCGTTTCTTGCGGAAAAGATCAATGATGCGATTCCGCGCCACCCGGAACAACCACGCGCTCACTTGCTCGATCGGTTTCATCAGCCGATAGGCGGCGACCAGTTCATAGAAGACGTCCTGCAAAATGTCTTCCACCTCGGTCTCATCCGCCACCCGCCGGCGGATGAAATTTCGCAGCCGGCCCTGTTCCTGGCGGAACGCAGCGGTGATGCGTTGGTCTTGTTCGGTCATCCAGACTGCGCTCGCCAAGTCTTTCATCCACTTCTGTAGACGAATGAGCGCCTCAGATATTGTATGGGCGGGCATTGTATGGGCGGGGAAAGGCGCTCAAGGCTCGGCCCAGAGCCGAGCCGAGCGCCAGGGCTCGAAATACTAATGAGGGGAAGGTTCTGGAGCCGGTCGTGCTATACTTTCCCTTCGCCTGCATTGTTTCGAGGCTCCGCGAGGCAGTCCAGTGATTTCAGCGATCTCTTTCGTGGGCGAATCCTGTGCCATCAAAGTTCACTAAATACGAGGTATCGCCATGTCTGGCCATTCAAAATGGGCCACAATCAAGCACAAAAAGGGCGCCTTGGACGCCAAGCGCGGCAAGATATTCACCCGCCTGATCAAGGAAATTAGCATTGCCGCCAAAAACGGAGGCGGCGATCCGGACAGCAACCCGCGTCTGCGCGGTGCCATTGTCGCCGCCAAAGCCGAGAACATGCCGGCCGATAACATCAAGCGTGCCGTGCAGCGCGGCACCGGCGAGTTGCCGGGAGCGACCTACGAAGAGTTCGCGCTCGAAGGCTATGGTCCCGGTGGAGTGGCGATTCTGCTCGACATCAATACCGATAATCGCAATCGCACGGTCAGTGAGATCCGCCACGTGTTTGGCAAAAACGGCGGCAACATGGCTGATGCCGGCGCGGTTTCCTGGATGTTCCACAAGAAAGGTGACATCGTCGTGGCGAAAGTCGCCGCCAAGGAAGACGACTTGATGGCCTTGGTGCTCGATGCCGGGGCGGAGGATCTGCGCGATGATGGCGACAACTGGGAAGTTCTGACTGAGACCGCCGCGTATGAAGCTGTTCTCGAAGCGGTGAAGAAAGCGGGAATTGAGCCGGTGTCGTCGAGCGTGACCATGATTCCGCAGAATTACATCAAGCTCGAGGGCGCGAACGCCACCACCATGATTCGTCTCATGGAGGCGCTCGAAGAACATGACGACGTGCAGAACGTCCACGCCAATTTTGATATTGATCAGAAGCTACTGGAGGAAGTCGCCAGCTAGATTCTTCCCGTTTTGGGAAAGCGAGCCGCCCATTTTGGGTGGCTTTTCTTTTGCGCTGGCGGGAATTTCCCCTGATGTTTTCAACATCACGGTGCAAAAGACTGTGTAAAAGCCGGGGAGTATTTTCGCAAGTCATTCACCGAGAGTTGTTTTCAGCACTTTGCACTGGATGGGGTGCGGGTTCGCAGACGGCGAGCGTGAAGCCGAGCGCGCGTGAGGAAATTAATTTGAAAGTTAGACTCGACAGATTGCTTTCGGAACGCGGCCTGGTCGCCTCGCGGGAGCGCGCGCAATCGCTAATTCTCGAGGGCAAAGTGTTGGTCAATGGGCAGAAGCTCGAAAAGGCCGGCGCAAGCGTGGATGCTGAGTCTGAAATTCGCTTGCTCGGAGAACCGTTGAAGTATGTCAGCCGCGGCGGCTTGAAGTTGGAGCGGGCGCTCGAGCACTGGCACATCGATGTCATGGGTAAGGTCTGCCTCGATGTCGGCGCCTCGACCGGCGGTTTCACCGACTGCCTGTTGCAGCATGGGGCGGCGCGGGTCATTGCAGTGGATACGGGACGTGGTCAGATTGCATTCCGGCTCCGTCAGGATGCGCGAGTTCGCTTGCTCGAGAACACCAATGCCCGCTATCTCACGCGGGAACAGCTGGCAGAAGTTGTGGATCTGATTGTGATGGACGTCTCGTTCATCTCGGCGACTCTGGTGCTGCCGGCGCTGCTCGCGGCTGCGTTTTCGGGGAATCCGTCGGAGCGAATCGGCCGGCGGATCATCGTACTGGTCAAGCCCCAATTCGAAGTGGGCCGCGAACAAGTCGGCAAGCGGGGAATCGTGCGCGACGAGACCTTGCAAATGGCCGCAGTCGAGAAAGTCCGACGGGCGCTCGAGCACCTGGGCTGCGTCCATACCGACGTGATCGAGTCGCCGATCTTGGGGGGCGAAGGCAACCGGGAATTCCTGTTGACGGGAACCTACTGACGGCCAGCATTTTTTCCTCCTGTCGGGCCCCGGGTTCGAAGGTTGGGCTCGGATTTCTGTACAATTCCAGTTTGACCATGGCGCCAACCAAGGTCGGTTCACTGATGAAAGCTGCTGCGATTATTTCTAAGCCGGGCAAGCCGGAACTGGCGGACATCGTTCCCGGTCTGCTCGATTGGTTTCGCCAGCATCAATATCAGGTGGCGGTCGATCCTGAGACCGCGCCTTACGCCGCGGGCGCCGAAGTGCTGGCGCGTTCGGCAATGGCCGATCGGCGATTCAACTTCGTGGTAGTGCTGGGCGGTGACGGGACGCTGCTTTCTGCGGCGCGCGCGGTCGCCAAGGCCGGCATTCCGGTGTTGGGCGTGAACCTGGGGTCGCTCGGATTCCTGACCGAAGTGCCTTTGGAAGAGATGTATCCCAGTCTGGAGGGTGTGGAAGCGAACTCTTTCCAGGTGGAAACGCGTTCCATGGTGCGCTGTGAGGTCATCCGCAAGGCCGCCTGCGTGGCGCAATTCGATGCCGTGAACGATGTGGTGGTCGGCAAGGCTACCATCGCCAGGCTTAACTATTGCGAAGTTTCCGTCGATGGAACCTTCGTTTCCAGTTATCAGGCCGATAGTCTGATCGTTTCCACGCCGACGGGATCGACGGCGTACTCCCTGGCCGCCGGCGGCCCCATCCTGATGCCGTCGGTCGAGGCCTTCGTGATCACACCGGTCTCGGCGCATTCGCTTACCCATCGGCCGTTGGTGGTGCGCGACACTGCAGAGATCGAGATTGTGGTCAAGACCGGCGAAGACGAAGCCTACCTGAGCGTGGATGGTCAACTGGGCATGCCCATGCAGGATGGCGATCGTTTGCTCTGCCGCAAATCCCAGCATCAGGTGAAACTGCTGCGCGTGCACGGAACTTTTTTTGACGTGCTGCGCACCAAACTGAAGTGGGGCCAAAGGTAGGCCGTCGGCACTGGTTGATCGGAACCCATGCGTGTTTTCTCCCCCTCGTCCGGTTTGCTCTTGATTTTCGTCAGCAACCTTCTCGCCCAATCGAAACCCGCCGCGGATCTCATCATCGTCAATGCCAAGGTGTGGACGGTCGACCCAGCTCGGCCCACGGCCCAGGCGGTTGCGGTTCTCGGGGACCGCATCGCGGCCGTCGGTTCGGACCTAGAGATCGAAGCTTGGCGCGGCCCCGCAACCCGACAGATAGACGCTCGCGGCAAGCTGCTGCTGCCGGGATTTAACGATGCTCATGTTCATCTGGTCGCGGGCGGGGCACAACTTGAAAATGTTCAGCTTCACGATGTCGGCAACGCGCAAGAATTTGCCCAACGCGTTGCCGAACGGGCGCATCGCGTCCCGCGAGGACAATGGATTCTGGGCGGTGATTGGGATGAGACCAAATGGACTCCGGCCAAAGTGCCGACCAAGGAATTGATCGATCGGTTCACTCCCGATACTCCGGTTTTCCTCTCCCGTTACGATGGCCATTCGGGATTGGCAAACTCGGTGGCGTTGCGGCTGGCCGGAATCACATCCAAGACTCCCGATCCGCCGGGAGGTGTCATTGTGCGCGATGCGTGGGGGAATCCGACCGGCGTGCTCAGGGACGCCGCCATGGGATATACCGCCAGAGTGATTCCGCCCCTTACCGATGGGCAGCGCTTGCAAGCCGTAAAGCGAGCGCTGGCTTTGGCGGCCTCGGTCGGTGTCACCAGCCTCCAGAACATGAATCCGGACTATGACGACATTCGAGCGTACTCCGAGCTGCTGGAGCGGGGGGAACTGACCGCGCGCATCTATGTCGCACCCCTCATCCCCCAGGTGGACGACCAAACCAGAATTGGAATCCGCCATGCTTTCGGGGGCCCTTTCCTGCGCATGGGCGCGGTGAAAGCCTACGCCGACGGCTCGCTGGGATCCCGCACCGCTTATTTTGCTGAGTCGTTTGTTGACCAACCGGGAAACCGTGGACTGCTGGGAGACGAGATGCACCCGCTTTCACTCATGCTCGAACGCATGATGAAGGCCGATGCCGCGGGACTGCAGATCTGCACCCATGCGATCGGTGACCAGGCGATCTCGATTGTTCTCGATCTGTACGCCGAGGTTGCCAAAGCGCACGGCGAGGCCGACCGCCGCTTTCGCATCGAGCACGCACAACATATGGCGAGCAAGGACTTTGACCGGTTTCAGCAGCTGCACGTCATCGCTTCGGTGCAGCCCTACCACGCGATCGACGATGGTCGCTGGGCAGAAGCCCGCATTGGGCACGACCGCGCCAGTCGCAGCTACGCCTTTCGGACCTTTCTCGATCATGGAGTGCGTCTAGCTTTCGGCACCGATTGGAGCGTTGCCCCGCTGAACCCCATGCTGACCCTCTACGCGGCGGTGACGCGCGCGACTCTCGATGGCCGGAATCCCGGTGGATGGTTTCCCGACCAGAAGCTCACCGTGGCGGAGGCGGTCGAGGCCTACACCCTAGGCTCGGCGTATGCGGAGTTTCAGGAAAAGGAAAAAGGCTCGATCACGCCGGGAAAACTGGCGGACATGGTTCTGCTGAGTGACGACATTTTCTCGATCGCGGCGGAGAAGATTCGCGAGGTGAGAGTTTGCCGGACCATCGTCGGCGGGAAAACTGTTTGGGAGCAGCCCATGACGAGCGCGCCGTGAAACCCCGCGCGGATGAAGAAGCCTGCGGCGTGGGTTGACCAGGCTCGGCGCAGTTTCGCGATCCTCCGACCCCAAGAATCCTTTTCTCAGGTGCACTTCCGGTTACTTCCGATGTACTTCTGAGGTTTGACGGCCTCGCCATTCAAACCTACATTGCTTTTACAAAACTCCAATCTTCCAGGCCTGTGGACAGCAGATTGCTGCCTGGAATGCTGGCCAATGCCCCACAACTGTTCTGTCCGCTAGAACGCACGCCACTGTCAGTGCCCCCGAAATCGTGTTCTACCGAACGGCTCAGATGGTCATGGCCACTTCGGACGCTTCCGGCTCGCCGGAAGTACAGATTCCCCCCGTGCATGGAGGTTTGAAATGACCCATTCGAAGAAGGCAGCGACGATGGTAACCGTGTTGGCAGGAATTGCAATCGCAACATCCCAGGGAGCCCCGCATGATCCCGGACCGCGACCTGGACCGGCTGCAGCAGGAGGCTACTATCCAACCCTAAACGCAACCGAACAGGCAGCCTTTGCCAACGGCATTGTGCAGCTCAACGAGGTCGAAGGCGTAGCCAATACTCCCCAAGGCAGCGGAGGACTCGGGCCAGGGTACAACTCAAACAGTTGCGGCTCCTGCCATGCGCAACCGGCAACTCTCGGAACCAGCCCCAGCCCGTCGAGCCCCCAGGTGCCTCAGCCGAATCCGCAAATTGTCGCGGCCTCGGCGAACGGCGCGACCAATGAAGTCCCGTCTTTCATTACCCCGGATGGGCCGGTGCGCGAGGTTCGATTCATTAAGAATGGCGACGGCACACCCGACGGCGGAGTACACAATCTGTTTTCGATTGCCGGCCGAAGCGATGCTGTCGGCTGCAATTTGCGCCAGCCCAACTTCGCGGCCCAACTCAACGCGAACAACGTAATATTCCGCATTCCCACGCCCCTGTTCGGACTCGGATTGGTAGAAAATACAGCCGACTATGTGCTCCAGGCCAATCTGGCGGCGACCGCCGGGCAGCGGGCGCAGGTGGGAATCGGCGGTCGATTCAATACCAGTGCGAATGATGGAACCATCACGAAGTTCGGCTGGAAAGCCCAGAACAAGTCCCTGACGGTGTTCGCCGGAGAGGCCTACAACGTGGAAATGGGAATTACCAATGACGTGATGTCGAACGAGCGGAACCTGGTAAAAGGATGCCAGTTCAACCCCACTCCGGAAGACACCCACGAACAATCGGGCGGTTCCGACGTGGACGCGTTTGTCGATGCCATGCGGTTATCGGCACCGCCCACTCCGGCGCCCCTCACCAGCCACACCGAATCCGGCGAGGACTTGTTTGAAAACGTGGGATGCGCCCTCTGTCACTCGGAAACCCTGACGACCAGCGATTCCTATAACACCGGGATGAGTCATGTGAAATATCGTCCTTTTTCCGATTTTGCCCTCCACCACATGGGTACAAATCTGGCGGATGGAGTTTCGCAGGGGGTGGCAGGTCCGGACGAGTTCAGGACGGCTCCTCTTTGGGGGGTTGGACAGAGACTGTTCTTTCTGCACGATGGAAGAACCCATGACCTGTTGAATGCAATTCAACAACACAGTTCGCAGGGATCGGAAGCGAACGTTGTGATCCGCAGGTTCAACGGTCTTTCACCGGAACAACAACAGGCGATGCTCGATTTTCTCCGGTCCCTGTGAGCAACACCTCGAGATCGCTTCCTCGAAGCGAGACCATCGAAACCTGCAGCCGCAGTCTCGCCTCCGGCTCTCAGGTCCGGCGAGAGCGAGGGGCTTCGGGGCCGATCAGATCGGTCAGGGTCTCACGCCGGCGGATGAGCTTGGCGGAGTCTCCATCCACCAGGATCTCCGCTGGCCGCGGTCGGGTGTTGTAGTTGGAAGCCAATACCATCCCGTAGGCGCCGGCATCGAGGATGGCCAGCAGATCCCCTTCCTCGGCACGCGGGAGCTGACGGTCGCGAGCGAAAAAATCTCCGGTCTCGCAGATGGGCCCGACGACATCGACCGTCTCATTGGCCGAGGCGGCGGGCGCGCGCACCGGAACAATTTCGTGGTGCGCCTTGTAAAGGGAAGGCCGAATCAGGTCGTTCATGGCCGCATCCACCACCAAGAAACGTTTGTGGCCGTTGGTCTTTTTGTAGAGCACCTGGGTGAGCAGAGCGCCTGCAGGTCCAACGATCGAACGGCCAGGTTCGAGCAGCAGATGCACCCGCAGGCCGCGCAAGGGCCCAAGCACCGCGCGCGCGTATTTCCGGGCGCCGGCGCCAAAATCCGATCGGCCGCCACCTTCGTAAGGAATTGCGAGGCCGCCGCCCGCATCAACGTAGTCGATCGTGTGGCCATCGCCGCGCAGCGCCCGCACCAGATCCGCCACCCGCTCCATGGTGGCGGAAAAGGGGGTCACGTCGGCGATCTGCGATCCGATGTGCACGCTCACGCCGCTGACCTGCAGAAACTTGAGGCTGGCGGCTTGCCGGTACAGCGCGCGCGCCTGCTCGATCGGAATTCCGAACTTGTGCTGGTGCAGGCCGGTAGAAATATAGGGATGCGTGTCGGCGGGGACATCCGGGTTGACCCGCAAAGCCAGGCGAGCGGTCTTCTTCAGGCGGGCCGCGCACTCCCCGAGGACCTGCAACTCCGATGGGCTTTCCACATTGAAAAGCAGTATGCCGGCCTGGAGTGCCATGCGCATCTCTACTGCGGTTTTGCCCACTCCCGAGAAGACCACTTTCCTGGTGGCGCGGCGATCGACGCGCAGCACGCGCTCTAGCTCTCCACCGGAGACCACGTCGAATCCGCAACCCTCGCGTGCCAGCAGGCGCAGAATGCTGAGGTTCGAGCAGGCTTTGATCGAATAGCAAGCGGTGTGCGGAGCCGGGTCGAAAGCCTGGTCAAACGCCCGCAAGCGCGCGCGAATGGTGGAGGCGGAATAGACGTACAGGGGCGTGCCAAAACGCTCGGCCAGGCGGCTGAGAGGCACCTGGTCACAGTGCAGGACGGCGTCGGAATCCCGCGGGGCACGCTTGCCGAGCGTTCGGTAGCAAAACGCTGGTGGACGCCCCCGGTGCTCAATGACCGCGGCGGTCACTTCTTTTTTCCCGTACTGCCTTTGACTTTGATGGCAACCACCGTTTGGTCGTCGAAGGTTTCGACCCCGGCCGCGTATTCAGCCACTTCCTGGAACAGGGAATCGACCACGCAATTGGCCTCCAGAGCCGAACACCGGGCAACGGTTTGTTCCACTCGCCTGCGCCCGAACATATCCCCGGCGCGGTTGCGTGCGTCGAGGATGCCATCGCTGAAGAATACGAACATATCTCCCGGCTTGGCCGAAAAGGTGAGTTCGTCGTAATCTACCTCGTCGAACAATCCCAAGGGCAATCCCGTAGCCTCGATGGTCTCGACCTTGCCGTCGTGGCAGTAAATAGGCCGTGGTAGACCTGAATTCGCCACTTGCAGGCTGCGATCCGAATCGTCCCAGACAGCGTAGATCAGAGACACGAACTGGGCCTCAATCCTGCGCTCTCCGAGAGAAAAATTGACCGCGCGGAGCATTTCCGCCGGCCCGGGCTCGATGGGGGCGTGGGAGCGCAAGATCCCGCTCACCAGAGCCGCATAGATCGCGGCCGGGGCGCCCTTGCCACTGACGTCTCCGATCACAATGGCGGTGCGGGAAAGCGAGTAACTGACGAAATCGTACAGGTCGCCACCAATGGCTCGGGCGGGCGTGAACTTGGCAGCAATGTCCAGGTTCGCCAGCTTCGGCCGGGAGTGCGGCAGCAGCCGCGACTGCAGCTGGCGCGCCATGGCCAGATCCCGCTCCAGGCGCTTCTCCTGGAGTGCGATCTCTTCGTACAATCGGGCATTTTCAATGGCAATCGCGACCTGGGCCGCCAGCGTGGTCATGGTCCGCTTGTGATCTTCGGTGAAAAAACCGCGGCGCGTGTGCTCCAGGTCAAGAATTCCGATCACTCGGTCCTTGTAGATCAGCGGAACCGCAAGCTCAGAGCGGGTTTCGGGGTTCACCAGGACGTAACGCGGATCCTTGGTCACATCGGGAACCAAAACCGCTTCCTTGTGCTCGGCGGCATAGCCGATCACTCCCCCGCCGAGCGGGCAATCGTGCTTGAGCTGGATGTTTTCCCCAAAGCGCAAAGAAAACCGGTGCTGCAGCTTCTCTCCGCTGGCATCCAGCAGCAAAATGCTGAACATCTGGTAGTCAATCAGCCGGGTGAGCAGTTCGGCGATGTGCTTGAACAGTTCATCCAGGTGGAGAATGGAGGTAAATTCTCGCGCCAGCTCATTGAGCAGCAATAAGGTGCGGGCTTGCCGGGAAGTGCGTGTGTGCAGGCGGGCATTCTCAATGCCCACCGCCATGCGCGAAGCGATTAAGGTGAGCAGACGCTTGTGCTCGTCGGTGAAGTAATTGGGCTGGCAGGCTTCGATATTGATGACGCCGATAACCCGGTTTTTCAGGATCAGGGGTACCGCCAGCTCCGAACGGACATCGGGAGCGGCACCAATATAGCGGGCATCGGCGGTCACATCTCCAACCAGCACCGCCTCACGACGCTGCGCGGCCAGTCCGGTTACGCCCTCGCCGACCTTGACGCGTATTCGCTCCGCGACTTCCCGAGGGTAGCCGATTTGGAAGCGAAAGTGAAGTTCCTGAGTCTTCTCGTTGAGCAAAAGAATGGCAAAAATCTGGTAGTCGATGACCTTGCGCACCAGTTCCGCGACCCGCCGCAGAGAGGTGTCGAGGTCGAGCGTGGTGTTGACCACGTCCGCGACTTCGAGGAGCAGGGGCTCGACCTTCGAACTCAGATCGGATTGAATTTCGCTCGTGGGCACTCGCTACCATGATAGCAGCCGTTTGAGCCAGCTACGGAGCGCCGGGTTCGCTTTCTCCATGCCATCCAGGCTGGAGCGCATGCCGAGCATCGCGGGATCGACAACTCGGCCGCCGGTCTTTTTCACTCGCGCGGCACAACGCAGATATCAGGCAGATTGCGGTACATTTCGGCATAGTCCAGTCCGTAACCCACGACAAATTCATCGGGGATGCGGAATCCGACGTAATCGGCCTGCATGGGCTGGGTCCTGCGGGAGGGTTTGTCGAGTAGGGTCGCGATGCGAAAGGCTTTGGGCTGATGCGCCAGCAGAATCTTCTTCAGATAGGTGAGCGTCAAGCCAGTGTCGAGAATGTCTTCCACCAGGATCACGTTGCGCTGCTTCATGGACTGATCCACATCCTTGGTCAAGCGCACTTCCCCGGTCGAATCCCAGCCGCTCTTCAATTGCTGCGCCGGGCTTGGACGATTACCGTAGCTGGAGACCCCGATGAAGTCGAAGGTCGCGTCGAGCTGGATGTGACGCGCCAGGTCGCCCAGAAAGATGGCGGCGCCTTTCAGCACGCCCACGAGGATCACCGTCTCGCCAGAAAAATCGCGAGTGATCTCAGCACCCATCTCCGCCACGCGTTGGGCGATCCGCTCGCGCGGAATCAGAACCTTTAACTCGGCCATGGCGATTCATATTAAACTAAGGGTTCGGCATTCGACACTCGGCATTCGGTGCTGACGTGCGGCGACCCCGGGGGAGCGCGCCGGCCGCAGTCGATCGACGGCAGCGTCCCGGGAGTGTCGGAGGCCAGGGCTTCGATGCCCAGGGGGGCAGGGACAGAGAGCCATGAACCTGAAAGGAATCAAGCTGACTTGGTTGGGCCACGCTACGTTTCGCATCGAAACTCCCGGCGGCAAGATCATTCTGGTGGACCCCTGGGTCATGGGCAATCCCATGTGCCCGCCGAGCGAGAAGAACCCGCGGCAAGTCGACATCATGCTTTGCACCCACGGCCACGGGGATCATATTGGCGATGCCGTCGAGATCGCCAAGAAGCTCAGCCCCCGAGTGGTTGGCATTCCCGAGTTGTGCGGGTGGCTGGGAAAGAAGGGTGTCAAGAAACTGGCGGAGATGAATAAGGGCGGCACCCAGACCTTGGATGACATCAAGGTCACCATGGTCCATGCCGATCACTCCTGCGGCATTCAGGATGGCGACCAGTTGATTTATGGCGGGGAAGCCTGTGGCTACGTGATCGAATTTTCCACCGGGCTGAAGCTTTATCATGCCGGGGATACCAACGTGTTCGGCGATATGCGGATTATCCGCGAACTCTACGCCCCCGATCTCGCCTTGCTGCCGATCGGCGATCATTACACGATGGGTCCGCGCGAAGCCGCGTACGCTTCGAACCTATTGCAGCCGAAGACCGTCATTCCCATGCACTTCGGCACGTTTCGGCTCCTTGTCGGCACGCCCGGCGCGCTCGAGAAACTGGTGCCGGGTATCGAAGTCGTGACGCTGAAACCGGGCGTGACCGCTTCTTGAGCGGCCAGGTGGGATGGGACGGGCACAGGGCATGTGCCGCCGACTGTTGCGGCGAAGTTCCGGATGTCCGGGAGAGCAACGCGTCCAATCCACCAGGAGGAATCCGTTTGCCGCCAGCTAACACCCGCCCCGAATGGTTCGACCATAACATCACGAGCAATCCAGTCGATGAATATCTTTATTCCATGCTTCCGCCGCGGGATGAAGTCCTGGCCGAGATGGAGGAGGAGGCCATCCGCCACAAGGTCCCCATCGTCGGACCCGCGGTGGGGCGCGTGTTGTACCAGCTGGCGTCGATCGCCAAAGCCAAAACGGTATTTGAACTGGGGTCCGCCATCGGCTATTCCACCATCTGGTGGGCGCGCGCGGTGGGCGAAAAGGGCCGCGTGACCTATACCGACGGCGATCCGAAGAAAGCGAAGCAGGCCAGCCGCTATTTCGAACGGGCGGGAGTCAGCAAGCAGATCACGATCAGAACCGGGGACGCGCTCGAGGTGCTCTCCGAGCAAAAGCAGGAATTTGACATCATTTTCAACGACGTGGATAAAGAAGATTATCCCCGTGTCTTCCGGCTGGCCCTGCCGCGTCTGCGTCAAGGCGGTCTGTTCATTACGGACAATGTCCTGTGGAGCGGCCGGGTGGCGGAAAAAAATTCCAAGGACACTCGCACCAAGGCCATCGCGGAATTCAACCGGCTCCTCTACGACTCGCGGGACTTGTTTACGACGATTCTGCCGATCCGGGATGGAGTGGCGGTGGCGGTGAAAAAATAGAAAAAAGGGGCCGGGGGCTCGGGCCGCCCCTTTCCGGCTCCGAAGTTCCAGGCATGGCCAGGAAACCAGGGATCGGGCCTGTCCGGCTCGAAGACCTGCGGCGGCATGTGACCAGGGCGCGGAGTCAGCTTTCGGTTAAATCGACTTCACGGGAATGAGCGTCAGATCTTCGACCAGCCCGACTTCTTTCTGCAAAAACGGTTCGGCGTAGGTCACGCCCGCCAGCATTCCGTAGAATCGCGCCAGGGCTTCGATGCGGGCGCGAATTTCTGCCTGCGCCGGGAAGTCGTCCTTTCCCGCCTCCTGATCCGTGAATTGTGATTTGTAGGCAAGCAGGGACTGCAGTCTGGTTTCGAACTGTTCAGTGATGTCCACCACAAACGTGGGCCTCACGTCGTAATAAAGCGTGGCATAGGCGATCTTGAAGGGACGATGCGGGGTCACTGCGGTGTCGGGCGGGACATCCTGCGGGTTCCCGGTCCTCGGCAGAACGTCGGCATCTGGAGCTGGCGAAGCGCCGGTGTCGAGCTTGGCCAGCCCGGCCAAGAAGCAGGCCTCATATCCGAGCGTCGAAGTCGTGTAGTGATCGGGGTGGCGTCCCTGCCAGTAGGGCAGGATCACCACCCGCGGTCTCTGCTCGCGAATCACCCGCGCGACCTTCAGCCGATTTTCCCAGGTGTTTTCCACCCTGCCATCGGGGATGTCGAGGGCTTGCCGCCAGCAAACTTCAAGAATCCTTGCCGCTCGATCCGCCTCCCGCGCGCGTTCTTCCGCGGTGCCGCGCGTTCCCATCTCACCTTGCGTAAGGTCGAGGATGCCGGTGCGATGGCCACGCTGGGCCATCTTCAGCAGGGTGCCGCCGCAGGTCTGCTCCACGTCGTCACGGTGGGCAGCAATCGCCAGGATGTCGAGCGGCCGAGGCAACATGTTAGTCGAGGGTACCCTGCTCGAGCACCACGTTCTCGGGCACGATCAGTCGATGGGTAGCCATTTCTTTCAAGACGGGAAGGACGCGGTTCACGTGTTCGTCGGTGTCCACGAAGATGATCATCACTGGCAGTTTGCCGCCAGCGTCGACCAGGTGCGCGGTTTCGACCACGTGCCGTCCCAGAAATCCCCCTACCGCGCGAATCGCAGTGGCAGCGTACACATTTTCCCGGCGCAAGTAGTTAAGGATCTCGACCGCCAGCAGCTTGCCATGCCATGGGTCGCCCTCATTCAGATCAATCGTGACTCGGGCCGCCACAGCGCTTGCCATTTTACAGCACTCTCGCCAATGCCATGCCCCCCGAGCGCCGCCGACAAGCAGAGCAGGTTGCTGCCGGAAACGTTGGCCAAGGCCAGAGGCCACTGTCCGCGCTCGAAAAGCGACATGGTTTCGAAGGCGTAGCTGGAGAATGTGGTAAAGGCCCCGCAGAAGCCGACCACGACCAGCAGGCGCCAGCGCGGATCCGCCAGCCCCCGTTCGGTGGTCCAGATGATGAAGAAGCCAACCACCAGGCTCCCCAATAGATTGATGGAGAGCGTTCCGTAAGGAAATGACGGACCCCATTCCCGCACGAGAAACGGCTCAGCCGCTAGCGGGCATTGGCGCCGGCGATGGCGACTAGGGATATAGCGAGGAAGTCGAACACGATGAGGTTAGAGCAAACCCCATCGCGATCCCTAGTTTTTATCACAGTAGCGTTCCGCGGGGAAGAGATGCGGGACCAGAGTGACGGAAACCGCCTTCATTTTGTGGCTGGCAGGTGCTCGAGAAAAGCCACAGGCAGGGAGTCGATCCGAATTCGCCGGCGCAGCCAGCGGTAACGGTCGAGACGGGCTTGGGCATTCAAGGCGTGATCGGTGCCTGCGTAGATTCTGATGGTCTTTGGTTGTCTGAACATTCGGATGTCCTGTTGGCGCTGGGCCCGCGGCACAAACTCATCCGTTTCCGCGTATTGCAAGAAGACGGCTGCCGGGGCTGTGTGGCCAACGTAATGTGCCGGATCCAGCCAGTCCCAGGTCACCAGATACTGATCCAGTTGCTGTTCCCCCACCTGCTTGCGGAGAGCGACGATGCGAGGATCTTCCGAGTGCAAGTATCGGGCGACGTTGAAAGTTCCAGCCATCAATACGTACGCCTGAATGCGGCGCTCCACCCCCGCCAAAATTCCGCCCAGGGCGGCGTCGAAGCTGTGCCCGACATAGGCAATTCGGGCGGGATCGACTTCCCCACGGCTGCAGAGCAGATCCACTCCCCGCCGAAGGTCAATCACCTGCTGTTGTTCGATGAGAGGCTCCTGGGAGTTCAGTGGGTCCGGCGCGGAACGGAATCCCGGCCGCGCGAACGGGGCATCGATCAGCAAAGACACGGCGCCGGCGTGCGCCAGCGCCACCGCCTCATCCAGGAATTCCTTGCGGTTGCGGACGGGCGACCCCTCCTTGGCCCAGTGTCCGAAGAGAATTCCGGCATAGGGGCCCCTGCCAGGCGGCAGAACCAGGTAAGCTGGGACGCGGCCCCCCTTTGGGCTGGCATAGGAAAGATCGCGGACGGTCACGCCGTCGCGGGTTTCCGCGCCCACCTCCCGGATGTCGAGAGGGGCTTTTTGATCGTAGTCGAAGTGATGGACGAGCTCGGGGTAGGATTCGGCTGCCAGGATCGCAGTCGTCCCCCAGCAAAATAGCAGCGCCCCTGCCACGACGGCCTTCATGATGGCTCCGAGCCCTAATTCTTGCGTTCGACCAGGAAAACCGCCAACTCCTTCAAAGTGGCCGCCCGCGTCCCGAAGCTGGCGAGGGCCGCGCAGGCGCTCGCCGCCAGTGCATCGGCCTTCTTCAGAGATTCCTCGATCCCGAACAGCGCCGGGTAGGTCGCCTTCTGGGCGGCGGCATCTTTCCCGGCGGTCTTGCCCAACTGTTCCGAAGTTTGGGTGACATCGAGCACGTCGTCGACAATCTGAAAGGCCAGCCCGATCGACTGGCCGAAGGCTCGTAGTTGGGCGACAGATGCATCCGCGGCGCCCGCATACAGACCGCCGCTCACGACACTTGCGGTGATAAGCGCCGCGGTCTTAGAACGATGGATGTACTCGATCATCTGGAGATCCGGCAGGCTGCGCTCGGCTTCGAGATCGACGACCTGACCGCCGATCATGCCATCCACCGTACCCGTCCCGCGCGCAATTTCTCCGATGATGCGAACCCGCGCTTCCACCGGACAACGGAGCTCGGAGAGCACTTCGTAGGCCTGCGTCTGCAGCCCATCACCGGCCAGAATGGCAATGGCCTCGCCAAAGACTTTATGGCAAGTGGGACGGCCGCGGCGCAAGTCGTCGTTATCGAGCGCCGGCAAATCATCATGGATGAGCGAGTAAGTGTGCAGCATCTCGAGTGCAGCGCCTAGTTCTTCCACGCCGGCAGGCAGGGCGCCAGCAATCATACGGCCGGCTTCCAGGCAAAGAACGGGCCGTAGCCGCTTTCCTCCGGCAAAGACGCTGTGACGCATCGCTTGATGGATCGAGACAGGATGCTCTGTGACCGCGGGCAGAAGACGTTCGAGCGCCGCGTCGGTCAACGCTTGGCCTTGTTGCAGAATCGGAGCAAGCATGGAGGTTGAGTATAACAAGGCAAGGCACAGGCTCCCGACAGTCAGAGAGCAAAATTCAGAGCCAAGATTTAGAAAGCCTGCCGCGTTCCGCACGGTTTTGGGTCCGTGTCTAGGACCGCCAGCGAATGCCCAGGCCGGCGTGCGGCCGAGCGCAGCCCGAACCATGCCCCGCCAGTCATGCGGAGGGCCGCAGTCGGGTCCTCAAAAGAAGAAGAAGAATGAAGAAAGAAAAGAAGAGAAAGAAGAGGAGGAGCAGACTCGCTCCTCCTCAAAGTATCCAGGTAATCAGTTCTTAAAAGATCAGCTTAGCGCCGAACTGCAAGCGGCGCCGTCCGATGCCGTCGGTAATGATGTTGCCGGCGAACGTATCTCCTCCGTTGGGGTTGAACGCAAGATTGCCAAACGTGTTGATGCCGTTTACGCTGGCCGCAGCGTCGTTGGCATTCAGGCCGAGCGGTATGCCAAGCCATTGATGGTTAAAAACGTTGAACGCTTCCGCCTGGAACTGGATGGTGAGGTGTTCATTGACCCTCGTGTTTTTGAACACCGCCATGTTGGCTGTGCTGATCGGTTGGCCTCGTTCCGTGTTCCGGCCAACTCCGAGGAAAGGGGAGCCGAAAAACTGTGCGGCAGCTATGTTGTTAATAATCCAGTGCGCCTGGCTCATGGCGATCGGATTCCCAGTATTCAGGTTGATGAGGCCGCAGTCGCCCGCGGTTGCATTCATGCACTGGCCGACCGAGTCGAAGGGGGCGCTGGGGCTGTTCAAGATCGGGCGACAGGTGTCCAGCGCGCCGTTGGTGAAGTCGGTTGGATCACACAATCCCTGACCTGCACTCTGCGTCACCGTCCACGGCTGACCACTGCTATAACGGTAATTCCCGTTGATCTCCCATCCACCGAGGAGCCGCCCGAAGAAGCCCGCTTGCTGGTGTCGGAAAGGCAGGTCGTAAACCCATAGCAAGCTGACCACATTGGGGAAATCGTAGGTGCTGTTTGCCCGCTCGGCCTTGGTATCGTCAAAGGGATTTTGGGCAAGATCAAAAACGGTGCCCGCATTGGTTGAAAAAGCTTCGGAAGCGTTGTCAATGGTCTTACTGTAAGTGTAGGAAGCCTCCCCGGTGAAGCCGTGCCAGTTCTGCACCCGCAGTTGGCTTTGCATGCCGTGGTATATGGAATAACCGGTGTTCGAGTATTCGATGACCCGGCTGAAGTTGCAGTTGGCGTAGCCTACGGGATTTCCGAACTGGTCGGTCCCGGTCGAGCCCGGCATCCCGGGAGTGGTGCACGGCGTCAGCCCGGCGGGAATCAGTTTGCCAAATCCATTGGCGATCAGCGGCAAAAGGTCTGGGTTCCCATTGATTTCCTGGAAATTGCCCAAATCGTGGTTTCCGACATAACGGATTTCCGCTGCAACTCTGCTGCCGAATTGGTGCTGGATGCCGAAGTTCCACTGTTCGGAGTAGGGATTGCGGAAGTTGGGCGCGAACTGCAGTTCCGTGGCAAAGCCGGGATTTCCCTTCGGCGCCAGAGGAAACAGGGCGGCAGCAATGCTTGAGCCATCAAGCGTGGCGACACTCGGTAAGCCTGCGGCACCGGTTCCGGCCGCGTTCGGAATGTCCGCGAGGTTGGTGAAGGGTGAGCTTTGCTCCACATTGGTGGCCAGGTTGTAGTAAGCAAAATCATAGGCTATGCGGAAGCCGCCGCGAACCACGGTCTGGTCGTTGCCTAGGATTCGCGGAGTCCAAGCAAAACCCACCACCGGACCAAAATTGTGATATTGGTTGGGAAGTTTTGGCACCGTGGTCAGGTTTTGCGAGAGCGTATTGTCCCAGAGAGGGCTCGACCCGGTCTGCTGGGCCACGCTCTCGTCGTGCAGCAGATTACTGGCTTGCTGGTAGTAATCCCAGCGCAGTCCAAGATTCAACGTGAGGTTATCTTTGATCCTCCAGTCATCCTGAAAGTACAACCCCAGATCGTTTTCCTTGAAGCGCAAGACCGGTTGTCCGTAAGCGACCAGTGTGTCTGCTGGTACCGGCGTATTGGCGATGAACGAGTTAAAGTCCGCGTACGTGAAAGCTCCATTCCCGTTGAACAGGCCGTAATTCGGGGAACGCTGCTTATCGTACTCACCCCCCCACTTCATCACGTGCCGGCCACGAATCATGGAGGCATTGTCCTGCAGCTGATAGACGTTGATGATGCGGCCCTGCGGAAATTCAATATTTTGGCCCAGTCCGAGAGAGGTGGGGTCTTGAATCGTGATCTGAGGCGCGCATTCGCCGAAGGTCGCTAAAGTGCAGTTGGGGAATGCACCCCCTTCAAATCCGGAAAAGGCCCGGGAGTAGCTGAAGCGCAGCTGGTTCAAGAACGAGTTGCTGAAGGTATGAGTGAGGTCCAGTCCGATCTGCTGGTTACGGCCAGGGACATTGACGACCTGTCCCTGCGCGCTGGGGACGGGGCCGAAAAACGCGATATTTGTCGAAAGGTTCTGTTGAAAAATGTAGCGGGTAAAGAACTGATCCTTGCTCGTAAGCTGGAAATCGACTCTCCCGGTAGCCTCATAGTCGTTGTAGGGCTGTGACAGGAATCGTGTAATGGTTCCCATCTCGATCGCAGCCGTGGTTCCGTTTGCGGTCACGGGAACATCCTGAATGTTGCTAAATGTGGGGTTCCCCAGTTTCAGGGTCGCGGGACCGAATTGCGCCAGCGCCGCAACCGCTGGGTCGTTCGGAAAGGCTGTCTGCAGCTGCTGAATTCCGTTCGCGGTTGGGGTCAGCGCAGCCGAGGAGGAAAAAGGAGCGCCGGAGGAACGCTGCCGCACGAAGTTCGTGGACCCGAAGAACCAAACTTTGTCTCGCTTGATGGGGCCGCCGATTGTGTTGCCAAACTGGTTCTGCACGAACTGGGGCACGACTGGTTCATTGCACCCCGTCGAGGGACTCTGCCCAGGGCTGCAGAACCCAAGCAGTGGCGATTTTTCCTGATTCTGTAGAGAATCAAAGTGATCGCCCTGCCAAAATTCAAATCCCGTGCCATGAAAAGCGTTGGTGCCGGACTTGGTGACGTAGTTGATTACGCCACCCATGTTACGACCATATTCAGCGTCGAAATTGGTTACTACCTGCAGTTCTGCAATGGTGTCCTGGTTGCCAAAAAAGATGGACGGACCACCGATCGTGTTGTCATTGTTATTCTGCCCGTCCAACTGATAGTTGTTCGAGCGCGCGCGTTGGCCGTTGATCGAAAGCTCCGCGCCATTGTTGTTGCTGAAAGCTCCGCTGCCGGCGGTCGAAACCCCGGGACTGAACAGCACAAAGGAATCGTAAGTGTTGCCGAGAGGAACATCGGAGACCTGTTTGGAATCGAAGGTCTCTGAGAGCTGGTCGGTTGTATTCTCAACCAGGGGAGCAGTGCCTTGAACCTCGACCGTCTCCGAGGTTTCTCCGACCTTCAGATTGATGAGGCCAAGCGAAGTATCCTTGCCTACCGCCACCATGACGCCCTGCACTCCGTAGGAGGCAAAGCCTGGCATTTCGACCGCTACGCTATACCCGCCGGGAGGCAAGGACGGCAGTTGAACCACTCCCGCCTTGGAACTCGTGGTGGTAAATACACGGTTGGTTTCCATTTGCGTAGCTCGCACCTTGGCCCCCGACACGACGGCGCCTTGCTGATCGAAGACGGTTCCGGAAATAGATCCGGTCACAATGCCCTGGCCGAGAAGCAAACCAGGAGCGAGGAGCAACAGGATAATTACTAAGATCGCGCCTTGCCGAGCGAATCTGTTTTCCACGCGAACCTCCAAAGTTCTTTACGAATGTTAAGTCGTCGAATATTGACCGTAAGAGCAATTGCCTCGCCAAGCTACTGTGACATGACGGGCTAAGCCCATGGCAAGCAAGGCAAATAAGATTCGCTACAAAGGAGAAATGTTTTGTCTACCGCAAACGAAAGAGTCGCGGGGCAGGCTATAGTTCTGCACAGCGGTCTGTTATCCGGTATGTAAACTCGGGAGACGAAACCAGCACTCTCAACACTGCGTGAAACCAGGGCATTGACAGTCCCCAGCTCTCACTGTTAGTGACCTGTGGGATGACGAGGAGACGGGTTCGACGCTTTCCAAAAAGCGTATACCGGAGGTACTACTTATGGGAATTGGAATTCAAGAATCAGTAACTGGGGTCGTCCGTGTATCTCGACTAGAGATGTTCGGTAAGAACTAAGGATAACAACATATACAGACTAATAACACTTGTTATGGTCGACATGAAATTCTCGACACGCGGCCGGCAACACGAGTCATGCGACCGAGAGCAAGTCGTGCTGCGGGGTGAGCTAGAAGGCGCGGGTTTTCGGGCGAAGGATGACGTAGGTCGGAAGACCGACGGCGTTGAAGGTCTGCATCAGGCCCTTCGCGGGCTCGGAGTTGGGATCTTCCGCTTGATACTTGATCTTCACATAGCCGGACAAAGCCGATTTCACGTCGCTGCTGGCGAGGGTCGTCCTGTCCATGGTTAGACAGTTCTTGCACCAGGTTGCCCACATATCAATCAAGACCGGTTTGTTTTCGCGTTTCGCCGTCTCGAGTCCTTCCGCCAGCGACGAGTGCCACCCGGCCTTCAACTGCTCCTGCACGCTCGATGCGACCGCGGTCGGATCGACCCAGCGGTTCGAAAACAGTGAGTATGCCTCGTGACCGTAGTACGCGGCGGTCGCGAGGATGAAGAGACCGAGCCCCTGCTTAACCCGCACCATCCATTTTCCGGGTTTGGGCAGCGCCGAGATGCCGGCGCCAGCAATCGGCCAGGGGATCGCCATTCCGATGCCGAGGCAGAACGGCAGGGCCAGTGCCAGCTTGGTTCCAGTCGCGTAGAGATTGCTCGAGAAAATCACCACCTGAATGACGACCGGTGCGACGCACGCGCCGGCCAGCAACGCTGCGATGGCCCCCATGCTGAATGCGAGCACGACGCTACCCTGAGTGCCGCCGCCGGCCAACCCGCTGGAGTATTTGGAGAAATCGATCAGCAGGACATCGAACATTGCGAGGCCGAGCACGACAAACAGGATCGCGATCGCAAGATTGAACCAGGGCGACGAATTGATCGTCCCGAACGTCCTGGCCGTCAGAATCGCGACCAGCCCAAGAATTCCGTAGACCACCGCCATGGCCGCGCCATAGACAGATCCAAGCAGGAAACCACGGCCTCGCGACCGCGCCTGGGCGCCGGCGCCGATGATCGCCAGATTGATCGGAATCATCGGCAGCACGCACGGCGTCAGGTTCAGCGCGAGACCTCCAAGGAGCACGATGAGCAGAATCGCCAGTGGTCCGCGCCCTTCGAACGCGCCGCGCTCCTTAACGCCGGTTTCCGCGTTGTGAATGAACTTCAGGAAGTCCGAAATTCCCAGGTAACCACCCGTGGTGCCGAGAATCGTGAATTCGTCAAGCGTCGCCGGGGCTTCACCCGGGCGAGAAGCGAGCACCGCCGGCGAACTCTCGAAAACGGGTTTTTCGCCGGTTCCGAACTTGATGTGCCGGAAGACACTGGCGTTCGCGGCATCGGCTACGGTGGCGGCCGAAACCGGGACGATGTGCAGCATCCACTGAACCGTTGCGGTGGCTGGGGGGTAGCACACGGTGGCGTCGCAGGCCTGATAGCGGAGCTTCACGGGGATCGCCAGATCTCCGGCCGCGACCGAAGACGCCAGCCGCAACCGGACACCGATGAAGAACTCGTGCTCGAACACCGCGAGCGGTTTGTCCGCTCCGGGCTGATTGAGATCGGTCGAAGGCGGCCACACGATTTCGTCTTCGGTAATCCCGGGGGGGGCCTCGACCGTCAGTTTGGTCGGAATCAGCGTCGCCTCCCGCGGTTTGTTCGATTGCGTGTGCAAGCCTTCGGGCAGAGAGACTTTCACCGCCACGCGAACCGATGACCCGGGGCGAGCCGTGCCCTCGACAAGCGGCGTGACCTCGGCGGTCGGGCGCTGGAGCTGCGCTGCAGTTGCACCGGGAAAGAAAAACACTCCCCCACCGACCACCATCAGCCCAGAGAGGATCCATGCAGTTTGCGACCGGGGTCTTCCTCTCCGTCGTTCGCGGCCTCGAGCGAAGAGAGTGATCTCGATCACCCGGGAGAAGTCTCGCTCCATTCCGCGAATGCTTTCAAAATCCACGGGCGTCGCTCTCAAGTTTGGTCGGAGCGGGCATGAGGGTTGAGTATAACAAGCCCGGGTTAGAAGCCCGCGAAACTAAGGACAAGAGACAAGAAACAGGACGCCGCTAGGGCGTCCTGCGACCTGGTTGGTCGGCTTCTGTGCCTAAGCAGCCAGAGAATGCGTGGGCGGCGCGTGACAGAGACTAGCCCGAACGATGCCCCGCGTGTCATGCGAAGGGCAGCAATCGGCAGCTCCGGCGCCAAGAGTCGCCGTCCACATTTCCTCGTCGGCCAGGCGGTGGTTGCACACAATGCAAATTCCCGGAAAATCATGGGACAAACGCCCCACTTCAGAGATGGACGCCATTTCCAGGTCGAGGATGGCGACGTCTGCGCCATGCTCGACTAGATTGGCTCGCAGATCGCAGTAAGACCGCGCCGCACGAACCGAACCGAAAAAATTGTACAAGGGAGCAATCAGGGATTGGGTCACCCCGAGATCGCTCTGAAGAAGGACTACATTGCGAGGCTGCTGCATAGGAACCCCCTGGGATTTGACCGTCGTCAACGGCGGGCTGGTTGCAGCCGGTTCACGATGTGCGAACCGCCGCAGGATTGACACTTCGAGCGACGACGCGGTTGGCGCCTATTTCTTAGCCGACGCCTTGCCGGTGCTGAGGGGCTCGAACGGTTCCGCTTGGAGCTTCCCGTTGTGCTTCAGCAGGATTTCGACCTTACCCTCCGCCTCCTCCAGTTCCTTGCGGCAGACGGCGGAAAGCTGCATTCCCTCCTCAAAAAGCGTCAGAGATTTTTCTAAAGGGATTTCGCCCTTTTCCAGTTCCTGCACAATCTTCTCTAGACGCTGGAGGCAGTCTTCAAATTTCGGCAACGGACGCTCCTTGGCTCCATTCTACTGCACTTCCGCTGGTTTCGAGATGCAACGAAGACCCGCGATTCCGGGTGCGAGGTTCACAGCGCTTCGAGCACATCGACGGCCGAGGAGTAACGGCCCTGGGGGGCGCTGATCTGGGCACCCTGCACCATGTGGCGGACCGCGATCAGCATTTCGCGGGCGATGGCCACTCCTTCTTCGCGGGCCGCCTCCGGGGTTTTGGTGGCGGCCATGCGTTCGAGGATTGAATCCGGCACCGAGACCCGCAACTCGTTCTTCATGAACTCCGCGTTGCGCACGCTGACCAGCGGCCAGATTCCGGCCACCACGGGAATGCGATGATGCTCAATCCGGCGCAAGAAGTTTTCTAGCAGAGACAGGTCAAAAACCGGCTGGGTGACGGCGTATTCGGCCCCGGCTTCCACTTTGTATTCGAAGCGCCGGATTTCCTCGTCCAGGTTGGGCACTCCCGGATTCGCGCCGACCCCGATCACGAAGCCCGTGCCCGCGCCGATCGGGTTGCCGCCGATATCGAGGCCGCGGTTCAGGTTGTGCACGATGTTCACCAGTCCGATGGCATCCACGTCAAACACCGCGGTGGCGTCGGGATAGTTGCCCATCTTCGGCGGATCGCCCGTGATGCAGATCAGGTTATGGATGCCGGTGGCCGCGGCACCCAGCAAATCCGACTGGATGCACAGCACGTTCCGGTCGCGGCAGGTGTAGTGCAGGATGGCCTCAATCCCCACTTGCTGCTGGACCAGTAGGGAGAGCGCCTGATTGCTCATGCGGGCCGAAGCGCGTGGGCTGTCAGGAATATTGATTGCATCCACGCCGACTGACTTCACGAAGCGCGCGCCCTCGATTTCCTTGTGGATGTCGGTTCCTTTGGGCGGCACGATTTCGACCATGGTGACGAATTCGCGGGCCGCGAGTTTCGCGCCCAGCCGGGAACGCTGCTCGAGCGGTATTGCGGGGGCGGCGACCAGAGCGGCTGCGCCCTTCACTTGCGCGGTAGTCGCTTTGGCCCGGGCTTCACCTACGCGCAGCGCCGACTTCATGACCTGGATATGTTCGGGCGTGGTCCCGCAACAACCGCCGACCAAACGGACTCCCGCCGCCACAAACTTGCGAGCGTAGCTGGCCATGTACTCCGGCGAGCAGAGATAAATGTTTCTCCCTTCGACCGAGTGCGGCATGCCGGCGTTCGGCTGGGCGGCCAGAGGCAGCGTGGTCGCGGCCCGCAGGCGCTCGACCGCGTCCAGCATGGCCACCGGCCCGACGCTGCAGTTGCAGCCGATCACGTCGGCGCCCCAGTCCTTCAGCCGGGGAGCGAAAGTCTCCGGGGTCGAGCCGTCCAGACAATTGCCTTCCTCGTCCATGGTGACCTGGGCGACGAGAGGAATGTTGGGGTTCACGTCGCGCACGGCCAGCATGGCCTGGTGGAGTTCCTCGATATAGCCGAAAGTCTCGAGGATGATCAGGTCCACGCCCGCTTCGACCAGAGCCGCGATCTGCTCGCGGAAGGCGGCCCGGGCTTCCTCAAACGAGGTCTTGCCCAGCGGCTCAATGCGAATCCCTAGCGGGCCGACCGAGCCCGCGACCCACACGTCGAAGCTCTTGGCTGCCTCCCGGGCCAGCGCCGCCCCCGCCAGATTGATGGCGCGGACTTTGTCCGCCATGCTGTGGCGGGCCAGCCGGACCGCGTTGGCGCCGAAAGTGTTGGTTTCGATGATCTCGGCCCCGGCCTGCAAGTAGTCGTGATGGAGCTCCCGGATCAGCTCGGGCTGGGATAGGTTCAGCTCGTCGTAGCTGCGATTGATGAAGACTCCCTTGGCGTACAACAAGGTGCCCGTGGCGCCATCGCATAAGACAGGGGAGGTTTTCAGGCGGGCGATCAGATCCGCTGGCATGTTCTCTGAGGATACAAGATGAAGGCCTGTTTTGTATCCTGGGTGGCGGGCTCGGCAACCCCCAAAAAATCGCGAGTCAAGGCTCTGCTATAATCCGGTGTTTTGCATCCAAATCTTTGTCCTTCATGCTCTTCGGAGTCTCGGGTTTGAAAAGAATTGCGATTGCCTGTGGCGTCCTTTTTGTGCTTAGCCTGGCCTTGATTTCCTGCACCGGAAGCTCCGGCTACGGCACGAGTACCTCGACCACAACCGGCACCACGACCACTACGACGACCACCAAACCGAGCGGGCTCGCTGTGCGGGCTTTTATCTCAAACCCTTTGTTTCCGTCGGGTACGGCCGGGGCGTTTGGAGACGTACTGAATATTGTGGACGCATCGCTCGATCAGCTTTCCTTTTCCTACGTGAATTTGACGGGGGCGAGTGCCCATTCCGGCCTCATGGCTCTTTCTCCCAATAAAAAGCTCATGATGGTTTTCAGCTCTTCGGACGATTCCATCGTGGTCGTGAACGCCTTGAGCGAGAGCCAGGTCAGTAACGCAAACGGATCGTTGGCCACTTCGGTCGTCACCCTCCCCGGCCTCACCGAGAGCATATTGGTTGGCCCCGACAACGTGACCGCCTACGCCGCGGTCCCGACCGCCCCGGTCGCCAGTGGGGGAACCGCGACTCCAGGGGCGGTTGCCGTGATGAATCTGACCTCCATCTCACTCACTGCGACCATTCCGGTGCCGGCGGCTCGTTACGTCGTCGAAAGCCACAATGGCACGCGTCTGTTGGCTTTTGGCGAGGGTTCGAATGTGGTGACGGTGATTGCGCCGACCTCGATCGGAACCGCCGATGATCCTCGCACCCCGGTGTGTTGCTTCGATCATCCGGCGTGGGCCATTTTCAGCAGCGATGATTCGAAAGCCTACATTCTAGAGTGCGGTCCGGAATGTGGCGGTACCACTGCGGGGGTTAGCGTGCTCGACTTAACGGCGAATCCGGTCAGCGTGACGGCGAAGCTCCCTCTGGCGGGCGCGGGCGCCACCATTGGTCTGCTGAACGGCAGCACGCTTTACGTGGCTGGTACGCCGCCAGGCACGGCTTGTCCATCGGGCACGGCGGCCACGACCTGCGGCACGCTCGATGTCGTCGATCTGGGATCAATGGCAGTGACGAGTGCCATGCCGATCCCGATCACCGACGGCTACCACCACCGGATGGAGATCAGCAACAACGGACAGCTGTTCATTGGGGCGACCACTTGTTCGAATATCAACAATGCGAGCGAAGTCCGCGGCTGCCTGTCGATTTTCAACACCAGCAACTCCGCGGTCGTCATACCGCCGGACAACGGTGATGTAACCGGCCTCCAGCCGATCACCAATCGCGATGTGGTCTATCTGTGCGAGGGCGGGTTCTTCCGCATCTACGACACCACCACCGACAAGCTGCAAGTGCCCCCCGCCGGGCAAAGTTCGATTGTCATCGTGGGGGATGCGGTCGACGTGAAATTGGTGGATTGAAAAAGGCCTTCCGCCCAGCGCGGCCCGGCGAAACCGTTCTGCGCCCCTTCGATGCGAGCTCCCAGGCGGACCCGGCGGCTGATCGCTATTGGGGCTCAAGCCGCAACTCATGCCTGCGTGACTTCTCAACCGCAGACTCTGAAAAAGGCAGAGCAAAGGTGTAGCCCTGGTACCAGGCGTCCCACTGATCCATATAGTGAGGGCTGAGGAAATTCCCCGACTCGCCGGTTACCAGATTCAGGGTGGAGGCATCCAGATTCGACAGGTCGACGGTCATGCGTTCCGACGGCCCGTGAGTGCGGGTCACCCCCTTAACCGTGAATCCACTGCCCGATTGCGGCCGCACGCCCGGGCCGGTCGAGCGACCGAGGATCGGAATCCGCTGCAAGACCTTGTTCTCGATCTCCACCGGATTGAAATCACCCCAATGCCACGCGTTGAGATCCGGCGGGGCAATGCTCGAGTCGACCGCCGCTTCGACCGCCGCTGCCAGGAGCTGGTTGTAGTCGGAGTAGCCCGGCGGCAGCCAGCGTGCGGGCTGGTGGGAAACCACGTTCTCCAGCCACACCGATTGCATCCCCGAGCGATAGCTGGTCCAGTTGAGCGCGGTATCGGATTCCCGTGCGTTCGGGGGTGCCGGACCCAGTTTCGGTTCGAGCAGCAACCGCGTAAGCATGCCCCTGGCCACGGACTCAATCGTGGGTGCGGCCGCGTCGGCCAGCATTCTGCCGTCCCACTGGCGCAGGATGTCAGCCGCCTGCCGGGCTCGAACCGAGGGGCTCTTGGCGTGGTCGACGGCGTAAACAAAGCGCTCCCCGAAATACCGGTCCGCTTCGGAGCGGACGTCGGTTTCAAGCGCCAACATGTCGGGGGCGGTGAACTTCCTGCCTGACTCGAGCACATGATAGATGCGCTCGGACCGCCAGGGAGCTTGCCATTCCGTGCTGATCGAATAGGGATAGCCGTCGGGCGTGATCCGGCTGTTGGCGGTGGCCAGAATCCCGGACGGCGGATTGAGAATGCTGGGCAGCTTGTCGAACGGAATGTAACCGATCCATTCGTGAGCATTGTCGCTGCCGGTTTCCGGCAGGCTGCCATCGCCCGCGGCCCGGATGGGAACCTTCGCCGCCGCCTGGTAGCCGATATTGCCGTCCACGTCCGCGTAGACAAAGTTTTGACCGGCGGCGTCAAAGGTCGAAAGCGCCTGCCGGAACTGCTCCCAGTTCTGCGCCGCATCCACTTCAAGAAAAGGATCATGGATTCCGTCGTACAGCGTCCAGCGCAATGCCAGTTGGCGGGTCTCCCCCGGCTGCAATTGGCTGACAATCGGACCGTGCCGGGTGAGGATCACATCGAGCACCACGTCCGGCTCGCCCTTCACATGGATCACTTCCTGACGATGTTCCGGAGTTTTCCACCCCTCCGCAGTCTGATATTGCCCCGCGGCATTGAAGGTCTCGACGTAGGCGTCTTCCACCGTCGGACCAATGTTGGTGCATCCCCATGCGATGCGTTGGTTGTGCCCGACGATCACATAGGGCAGACCAGGCAAGGTCACACCGGCGACATCGAAGTTCCCTGAGCGCAGATGGGCTTCATACCACAAGTTGGGCATCTGGTGACCAAGATGCATGTCGTCCGATAACAATGGCTTGCCGGAAACCGTGTGTGCGCCGGACACCACCCAGTTGTTCGAACCGATCACCGGAGGCGAATCCAGCAAGGTTTCCGGGGCGGGGAACGACGCGCTGCGCTCGCGGGCGAACGAGTCGGTTACGGGGGATTCACCGCCATCGCCTGTCCCCTGGGCCGCCCCGGGCAGCAACGTGGTGGGGGGATGATCATGCCAGGATGAATTCACATACAGATCACCGGTAAGCTCGGGTCCGAGGCGAGCAAGAATCTTCTCCCGAGTCAGGGCGGCGCGAGGGCTGGCGCTCAAGTCTTCTACCAGTTGAACTGCGACCAGCATGCTGTCCTCGGGCATCCAGGGACGCGGGGAGTAGCGGAGGATGCGGAATTCGAGGGGCAGGCGGTTGCGGTGCGATTCGAGGTATGCGTTCACCCCTCTTGCGTAGGCGGCAAAATAGCGACGATCTTCAGTCGAGGCAACTTCCATGGCCTTGCGCGCCGCCACCCGCAGTCCGAAGATTCTCTGCTGCCGATCATGCTCGATAACGTCGGGACCGATGATTTCAGCCAAGTCGCCGGCGGCGACGCGTCGCAGGATGTCCATCTGCCAGAGCCGGTCCTGGGCAGTGACGTAGCCTTGCGCGAAGAAAAGATCCTCCAGAGTGGCCGCCGCGATCGTGGGAACCCCG
The DNA here is from genome assembly GCA_963770245.1 of uncultured Acidobacteriaceae bacterium. Classification (GTDB taxonomy): domain Bacteria; phylum Acidobacteriota; class Terriglobia; order Terriglobales; family Acidobacteriaceae; genus PALSA-270. The sequence continues at coordinate 282,404 of CAVYOX010000009.1, forward strand.
TGCCCATCTCGCGTGACCGTGACCGGGGCTGAAAGCCCGGAGACACCGATCGTGCCGTCCAGTTGTGGCAGGGCGGATCTGGCCATTGAATAGAACCATCCGATGATCCCAATCGCGGCGAGCAAAACGAGACCGAGCAGGAAAGCTGAGACCTTCCACCACCGCCAACCCGATCGGGGAGCAACGACAGGAATGCCTGCGGTGGTCATGGGACTTACGATTCTAGGCGCGGCGCCAACCTAAGACAAACGGTCGCGGGGAATGACCGCTTTTTCACGAGGAGTGAAGCACGAGGAGTAAAGAAACAAAGACCGCTCGCGCCCCCTGGCTTGACCCCGAGCCCCATGATTTATCAAAACCAGGGTAGCGGGACGCCAACACGAACCCTGTCGGTAGGGCGGTCGGCCGCTCCAGTTGGTTGAGGCGGTTCGGGTTCCCGGTTTTTCTCCACCGTGCAGGCATCCGCCCGACCTTAACCTCCCCGGCGGCAGGTGAAACCCAGGCCCTGTGACCAGGAAGCCCGAGAGCAGGCTGCGATTCTTCTGGACCCTGGAGAAGGGGGGACCCGGAATTCTGTTTGCTTTAGGAAGGGGTTTCTGCTAAGTTGCAGCCCGCCTCGGAACCGAGGATCCGCCCGTCTTCGAGCCCCGGGGCGAGACACGATTGTAGAGGGGGGACCATGGCATTTTGCAGCGCGTGTGGAACACAGATAGCAGACGGTTCGACGATGTGCGCGGCTTGCAGCAGCAAGTCCCCGGTCGCCGCCCCATCCGCAGCCAGCACCGGCGGAATGACCGACAACGTTGCGGGTATGCTGGCCTACGTGACCATTGTTCCGGCCATCCTGTTTTTGGTGATCGAGCCTTACAACAAGAGCCGGTTTGTGCGGTTCCATTGTTTTCAGAACATCTTCCTGCACGTGGCTGCACTCGTGCTATGGGTGGGGCTGTTTATTGTTGCGGCGGTGCTGGCCTTCATCCCGATTCTCGGTCACCTAATCGCCTTTCTGTTGTGGATGACCCTGAGCCTTGGTCTGTTCATCCTCTGGATCGTCCTCCTGTTGAAGGCGAACCAGGGCCAAATGTTCAAGTTGCCCGTGATTGGAGACCTCGCTGAGAAGCAGGCCAACGCTTAGCCCGGAACGGTCACGGCATCCTCCCCCGCCGTGCCCCGGTTTGGTCTCCAACGACCGGTCTCCCCGAGCAGCGGAGACCGGCTTGTTTTTTGGGGGGCTGCGCAGCTTGACAGAACCTGTCGAAAATGGCCATCCTGTTTGTTTTGTTTTAGGTTGAGGCAGCAAGCGTCAAACCGCTGACGGCAATACGGCGAGGGAGGATGTTTGAAAGTTCGGGTCTTTTACCACGACAAATGCTTTGATGGGGCGTCATCGGCGGCCTTGTTTTCCCGCTTCTACCGCGAGCGCATCCGCAGCGATGCCGAGTTCGTCTTTTCCGGCCTGTTGCATCGCGCGGGCGCGCTATTTGATGAAGCCCAGTTTAACGGCGAAGAAAACGCCATCGTGGACTTCAAGTATTCCAGCTCGCCGAAAATCACCTGGTGGTTCGACCACCATCAGAGTGCCTTCCTAACCCCAGAAGACGCCGCCCATTTCGAACAGGACCAGAGCAATCGCAAATTTTATGATCCCGACTTCAAGTCCTGCACCAGCTTCATTGCCATGGTGGCCGAGGAACATTTCGGGTTTGATCCGGCTCCGGTGGCCGAGCTTGTCCACTGGACCGACATCGTGGACGGAGCGCTTTATCCCGACGCCCGCAGTGCGGTCGAAATGCAAGCCCCGGCCATGAAACTGACCATGGTGATCGAGTCGTCGCGGGACTACAGCTTCGGGCCGCGGCTGATTCCCCTTTTGGCCACCAAACCGCTGGCTCAGATCCTGGAAGAGAACTTCGTCGCCGAGCTCTTGCCGCCACTGATGGAACGCCACCAGCAGTCGATATCAATCCTAAAGGAGCGCAGCGAATCGAAAGACGGTACGGTCTTTTTTGATGTCACCGATCTGGATTTTGAAGGCTACAACAAATTTGTTCCTTATTACCTTCATCCCGAGTCGATCTACAGCGTGGGCTTGAGCAAAAGCAGCTTTCGGGTGAAGGTTTCCGTGGGCTCGAATCCATGGGCAAAGTCGGAGCCCGAGGTCAACCTGGCGAAGATCTGCGAACGTTACGGCGGCGGCGGACACGCCCGGGTCGGAGCCATTTCCTTCGATGTGACCCAGCAGCTGGCGGCCCGCGAGGCCGCGCAAGAGATTGTGGCCGAGCTGCGGGCCAGCGTCCGCGCCCGGAATCACTAAGCTGAACTATCTTATGCCGGCCTCCACCGATAGAATGACCGCCAAGGGGCATGCCACGGTCGACTTCCAGATGAAACCGAACCCGCAGCTCCGGGCTGCTCTCGATTTGCGAGGGCGGGCCGGCCAAGTCAAAGTCCTACGCGCCGTTGCCTCGTTCGAGCTCAGCAAAGGATTGATGGTGCTGGCGGCGGGATTCGGCGTGCTCCTGTTGCTTCACCGGGATACCTCGGAAATCGCGCAAAATCTACTGCGGCTGCTGCACATCAGTCCCGACCATCGCTTGTCTCGCCTGCTGATGCGGTCCGCGAATCGGGTTACGGACCAGAAACTGTGGACTTTCGCGGGAGTGGCTCTGGTCTACTCCATCTTGCGCTTCGTGGAGGCCTATGGCCTGTGGAAAGCGAGAGCTTGGGCGGAGTGGATTGCTCTGATCTCGGGAGCGATCTACCTGCCGTTTGAGGTCGTCGAGTTGATTCGCAGGCTGAGTCTTTTCCACCTGTCTCTGCTATTCGTGAACCTGGCGGTGGTCTTGTACATGGTGTATTTGCGGATGCAGGATGACGACGGCGCCGAAAAGTAAGGCTCTCCCCACCCGATTAACCGTATGTTTCGATTTCAGGCACGGAAAACCATATCAGCCAGGTCTGGGTGTCGAGCTTGACTGCAAACCACTCACCCAAATTGCGGAAATCACAGAAACGGTCACCGATCGTGCCCCAATCTAGTTCCGGCCGGATGGTTCGATCACCAATTGGTAGAGCGCTTGGAAGGACCACCTCAATGAAAAGCCTCTGTCTAGCCGCGATCTTCGCAGCGTGCGTTGGAATTGCATCCGCCCAGCTGGCGAACAGCCAGCAGGTTCCGCGAACGAGTTTCGAGGTGGAGGTCGAAATACCCGAAATCATCCCTCTCTGGGAAGGCCACGCGCCGGGCGCGTTGGGGGATGAGGATCGTGACAAGCCCACGCTGACCATTTATTTGCCGAGATCTTCGACCACCAATGGAACAGCAATCGTCGTCGCACCGGGCGGCGGTTATGGTCATCTGGATTCCAATCATGAAGGCCGGCAAGTCGCAAACTGGCTCAACGCTTTAGGCATCACTGCTTTTGTTCTGAGGTACCGGCTGGGGCCGCGTTATCATCATCCCATCGAGTTGGGAGATGCGCAGCGAGCCCTACGTTTGGTGCGATCGCGGGCGCAAGAATTCCGTATCCGGCCGAATCGGGTCGGCATGATGGGTTTCTCAGCTGGTGGGCATCTGGCATCAACCGCGGCGACTCATTTTGACGCCGGCGACCCAGCCGCCGCCGATCCCGTTGACCGCGTGAGTTGCCGGCCGGACTTCCTGGTCCTGGGTTATCCGGTGATTTCCTTTACCGCGCCTTACACGCACCAGGGCTCGGTTATGAACTTGCTGGGAGAGAATCCTGACCCCAAGCTGCGCGAAGAGCTTTCCAATGAACTCCAGGTCAAGCCCCAGACTCCTCCAACGTTTCTGTTTACCACGAGCGGGGATACGGCTGTGCTGGCGGAGAACAGTTTTGCATTCTATTTGGCGTTGCATAAAGCTGGAGTGCCTGCCGAGATGCATATTTTCGAGAGTAGCTCGCATAGTGTTGGCTTAGCGCTGAGCGATCCCGCTCTGGATGAATGGCCCACTCTCCTGGCAAACTGGCTGCGGGGCAGAGGGTTGTTGGACAAATAGGAAGAAGTGGGGAAGTTCTGGCGCAGCTGGCGGAAGATCTGGGCGAGCTACTCAACCGCGGGGAGTCCAGCACCAAAACGGTCTATGGGGGTGATTCCGAACGGGATACCCGGACGAGTGTCGCGCACGCTTCGTCAGCGAATACGGCATTCTGGGTCGCCCACCATCGTCCAAGAGGTCGCTCCACAGTGCTGATCGGCATCGTGTCGAGGGCAACCAGGAAACGGCGCCAAACGAGTGGCGCGGGGGGGAACCTTTGGGTCGCCGCACCCGCAGCGTCTCGACATTGAGCAATTTGGAATTTTGCCAGGCGAATCAAGAAGCGGACCGCAATGACATTAAACCGGAGAACATTCTTGCTGGCCGGCGCGGCGAGCCTCGCAGCGGCATCTGCAACTGCGCCGGCGCCGATCCCCATTATCGATACGCATATTCACCTTTTCGATCCAAGGCGCCCACAAGGTGCCCCCTATACCGGTCCCGAGGGACATTCGCCCCAGGTGGCTTTGCCCGACCGCTATCGCGCGCTGGCGGCGCCGCTCGGAATTGTGGGTGCCATCGAGATCGAAGCGAGTCCTTGGGTCGAGGATAACCTCTGGGTTCTTGAGGTGGCCCAGCCGGCAACAATCATGGTTGCGACTGTCGGAAATCTGCGGCCCGAGCACCCGGATTTTCCGGAGTACTTGGAACGATTTCACAAGAATCCTCTCTATCGGGGCATCCGCTGCGGCAACCTGTGGAACTATGACTTCGTGGGACAGGTAGAAAACGTGAAGTTCATCGACGGGCTCAAGCTTCTCGCGCGGGCCGGACTGGTGCTCGATACCGCGAACCCCACAATCGACTTGCTTCAGGCGATTGTGCGAGTCAGCGACAGGGTGCCTGATCTGCGCATCGTGCTCGACCACCTGCCCAGTCTTGAGCCAACGCTGGAGACTCGAGACGCCTACGAAACCGTGCTTGCAGAACTGCAAAAGCGTCCAAATATATTCGCCAAACTATCGGCTGTGATTCATAGGGTGAACGGAACAATAGCGACGGATTTAAACACGCATCGAGCGCGGCTGGATCATCTGACCGAGATTTTCGGAGAGGACCGAGTGTTGTTTGGGAGCGATTGGCCAAACAGTGACGGTTCGGCCCGCCTCGACCAAGTTGTGTCGATCGTGAAAGAATACTTTGTATCGAAACCGCGATTGGTGGCCGAAAAATACTTCTGGAGGAATTCCGCTCGGGTCTACAAATGGGTTCAGCGCCAGCCTGACCAGCCCACTCTTGCCTGAGGATCAGCAGCATCGTTTTAAAGGCCTGGCAAACGCCACTTCTCTGGTAGTTCGAACTGGTAGTCATGCTCGAGGTTGTGAACCTAGATGAGCATTTGGGCAGGCTGGCTCATGAGACTCAGACGGTTTACACAGACCGAGCGCTCGGCATTCGATGTGGAGAAGATCGGGCTCCTTGCGTTCCACTGGTAATATGTTGCAAGTAGTTGATTACAAAGTGGCCCCGTAGCTCAGTTGGATAGAGCAGCGGTTTCCTAAACCGTTGGTCGGCGGTTCGACTCCGCCCGGGGCCTCCAGCGCTCAAAATCCGGGGTCGCTCAACCGAGCCATCAGTGCGTTGCTCGCTATGGCTTGGCCGACAAATCCCTGATTCGTTTTGGAGGGCACCATGTTGTCGCGTACGCTTTTTCTTAGCAGGCTGATTGGGCTGTACTGTATTCTCGTCGCGCTATCCATGATCACCCGCAAACAAGCGACTTTGGAATCGGTGACAGCAGTTCTTCGCGATCCATCAATGATGCTTGTCCTTGGTGCGATCACGTTGGTCGCTGGGCTGGCGATGGTTCTCACGCACAATATCTGGTCGGGAGGTGCGCTGGCGGTGATCGTCACCCTCGTCGGTTGGATGACGCTGATCAAGAGCCTGTTCTTCTTGTTCCTGCCACCAGAGTTAGAAGCAGGGTTTTTTCTCAGGCAGCTTCACTACCAAGAGCTTTTCTACGTGTACGGGGCTATTTCGCTCGTCCTCGGCGTCTACCTGACCTACTATGGCGGATTCAAGTCAACATCACAGTAGCCAGTATCTCAGCGACGCACGGAAGCGGGCCTGTATCGCCTGTTCGAGTAAGCATTTGTCCCGATTCACTGCGCCTACCAATTGGAATGCGGCGGCCAGCGGGGAAAGAGAGATACTGGATCGAAGTCCACTCGTGGCGGCCCGCCGGGCACACTCCTCCGGTATCGAACGTGTTCCACAAGTGGCGCACGTGCAATACCAGCGGTCTTCCTTGCGGAGCGACCAGCCGCCGCAGTTGAGGCACCGTGGTGAGCAATGCGCCTCGCAATCAGCGGCTTTTGTAGCGCAGTTCGTGCTCTGTCAAAGTGGTCGCTTCTGACCATACATCAATGGAAATACCGCGTAACGTGAGGGTGCAAGCAAACGGCAGGGCGTACCTTCGATAAGAGGAAGTTGGACAAATGGCTACTCAACTATGCCAGAAATGCAAACAATCCCACCCCGGTCGCGTCTGCGATTACGACGAAAAGGGTGAATGTGCCGAGACGACTGGCGACAATGACAATGACAATAAGGTTGCCGAACCTTGTAAAGTGCCATCAAAAGACGAGGAAGATTGAGGTTTGTTACGATGCTGGCCTCCCAGTCCTCGTAGGCAAATCGTAGATGATGCAATGCTGCAATTAGGTAGGGCTTTCGACGCATGTACAGCCTTTGTACAGGCAGAAGACACGACGTAGCGTGTAAACTGATGCAAACAAACCTACTGGCCCCGTAGCTCAGTTGGATAGAGCAGCGGTATCCTAAACCGTTGGTCGGCGGTTCGACTCCGCCTGGGGCCTCCGGCGCTCAAAATCCGGGGTCGCTCAATCGAGCCATCAGCTGGTACCTGAAGGGCTCTCGAGGAAACTGAGCCGGCTGGTCTTCACGGCGCCGAACGCGGTTCCGCCTGCGCCTTGCCCCTGGCCGGGCGGGCGTTGACAAATCCCTTGGCCCGCAGCTGTTCGACTGTGCCGTCGATCTTGTCGGCCGCAAACGGCCCGGCCGTGACCACAAAGAAATCGCTGTTGGTCACAGGGTTATGACGTGGAATTACACTCACCCGCAGTCCCATGTCCGCAATTTTGCTGGCGGTATTTTGCGCCACCGCCTCACGCGCAAAACGGCCCACCCAAATCATAGACGGACCGTTCTGCGCTCCCGCCGAAAGGGACCCGTCCGAGGCCGAAGTCGCACTCGGTGGCGCGGGCTCGGGGACCGCTGGCGCAGTCGAAGCTACGGTCACTGCCGGGACTGGCGTCGAGGTCGGAGCAGCGGCAGGTTCGCCTCGATCGGCAGGTGCCGCGGCCGCTCGACCCGCCTCCGTCGAAGCGTGTTTTTGATATTTCCTTGGCCGTGGCGGCGCTACCGGTGTCGCGGCCGCGGTGGTGGACGCGGCCGGCGCAGGTGCCGCCGTCTTCGTGTCGGGAGAAGCGCCCGGAGGCACGGGCGTCGGTTCCGCGGCGGGCGGGGAACTCTGCTCGGAAACATGCCGAGTCGCGAGGCCGCGCCACGCCATTCGCCCTGCCAGGGCGGCGAAGGCCCCGAACAGGATGAGTGCGACCACGACCCAAACCCTTCTTGAGACCGGCCGGGCGGGAGAGGAATGGGGGGAGGCTTGGAGGGTTAGGCTCCCAGGGCCAGTCGGTGGAATCGAAGGTACACCCGAGAGAGTTGCCGACGGCTGGGGCGGTGAGCCCGACTGGGAACGCAACACCTTCTCGAGCTCCGCGACGGATTGGAAACGCTGGCTCGGTTCTTTTTCCAGGCACTGCAGGATGGCGCTCTCGAGGGCGGCAGAAATCGAGGCCTCGATTTGCCGCGGCGGTTTGGGCGATTCGTTGAGCTGTTTCAGCGCGAGCGCAATGGCGTTGTCGGCGCGGAACGCCTGCTCGCCGGTAAACATTTCATACAGCATGAGCCCGAAGGCATAGATATCGGTGCGATAATCCACCGTCTTGCCGGTCGCTTGCTCGGGAGCCATGTAGGCCGGAGTCCCGGTCATCGCTCCCGTCAGCAGGGTCATTCGTTCCATCGAACGCGCGATCCCGAAGTCCATGATCTTCAGATTGCCCTGCGCGTCGATCATCACATTTTCTGGTTTCAAGTCGCGATGAACGATGCCCTGGGCATGGGCTTCTTTCAATCCCGAGCACATTTGCAAAGCCAGGTCGAGCCCCTTGCGCTGGGTCAGGCTGCCGAAGCGATTGAGCACCGACCGCAGGTTTTCGCCCTCGACGAACTCCATCGACGTGTAGGCAATGCCGTCGATGCGGTTGAACTCGTAGACGCGGCATACATTCTTGTGCGTGATCTTGCGAGCGAACAAAAGTTCGCGCTTGAAGCGGTCGACCATGGCCTGGTCGGAGGCGATTTCCGGTTTCAGAAGTTTCAGGGCGACGATCTCCCCGGTCTCGCGGTCGCGCGCCTTGTAGACTTGCCCCATAGCGCCGCGTCCGGCTTCGCCCAAAATGTCATAGCGCTGCCCGAGCACCGCCAGGCTTGGATCGTGGGGGCCGGGGAATCCCGCCGTCGTCGATGCCGCCATCCGCCCTAGGGTCGGAAGATCAGAACTGTCGCCTTGCGGATCGCTGCCCGGCCGAGCCGGGTCTCGGCTGGTGTCTCCTGGGCTTGAGGGGGGCAACCGGTCCATGGTTCACCTTGAAATTGCCGGGGTGGCATTGCGGTTTTCCGGCGCCCAGATCATACAACATCCCTTTGGCTCTGCAGGTTGTTGAGAACGGATCCTCGGCTATTGCGATCCGGCGTCGAAGCTGCAATCCTCTGAAGGTGGTGGCGAAAAAGCGCATGGATCGGCGGCGGTTCCTGCAGACCGGCACGCTCGCGGCAGGAGCCCTGGCATTGGGGCCCCGGGGGGTCTGGAGCGCAGCCGCCAGCCAAGTGCCAGCCCCGCCGCCGCCGCTGATTGATTTCTCGACCACCGACACCGGTTTGCTTGGAACCTATCAAGCGGCCCTGCGATGCCTGCGCGCCAACATCCAGACGTTGCCCCAGTTCCAATCCCCGGTTCTCGGCGAAGGCAGCGCATATCACGGCGTCTGGCTGGAGTGCGCCCCCCACGAGGGAGCGGTGTACAGCGTGATCCGCCCCGACATCGCGAGAAACAATCATCTGGCTTTTTTCGCGCTGCAAAAAGAGGACGGCCAACTGCCATGCAACCTCAAAATCAGCGAAGTCGGCTACGGGCAGATCCAGATGGCAGTTCCGATCGCGGCTACCGCCTGGGAACTGGTGGAGCGCTTTGGCGACAATGAACTACTCGAAAAGGCATATGCCTCCTGCAGCCGCTGGGATGAGTGGCTGCGGCGGTATCGCGATACCTTGCGCACCGGCCTGTGCGAAGGTTTCTGCACCTACGACACCGGACAGGACAACAGCCCGCGCTGGCAGGGCATTCCCAACCGCTGCCCCGATTCCGATGCCCGCTCCTGTCCGAATCTTCCCGGCCTGCCTCGGCTTTGCCCCGACCTCTCGGCAACGGTTTATGGCAGTCGAGTTGCTCTGGCAGAAATGGCTCGGGCGCTCGGCAAACCGAGCGAAGCCGAACGCTGGACCGAGTCCGGGGAAGCCATCGGGGCGCTGATTGTGAAACGTCTCTACGACCTGGATGACGGCGCCTTTTATGATCGCGATGCCGCCGGAAATTTTGTCCGCATCCGGGGCGACGTGATTTCCCGTGTGCTCGGCGAGCGGGTCGCGGATCCGCAGATGTTTGACAACATTTGGGAACGTCAGATCCATTCCGCCAAAGCGTTCTGGGCTCCTTATCCGCTGCCCTCGATCGCGCTCGATGATCCCGCCTTCGTAAAACCTATTCCGCGCAATTCCTGGGGCGGCGCCGCTCAGGCGCTCACCGCGCTGCGGGCGCCGCGATGGATGGAGCACTACGGCAAAGCAGCCGAGCTCGCCTGGATGATGCAGCGCTGGATCGAAGCCATCCGGCGGCGCTCCGAATTTCGCCAGCAAATCGATCCGCGGACTGGCGATTTCACCCGGCCCGATCCCGGTGGCTACTCACCCGCCGCCCTAGTGTTTCTGGATTATCTCTGGCGGCTCTCCGGCCCACGCCAGGAAAGCAGTCGCCTGGAGTGGAACCTGCGCTCTCCGGCGGCAGGGAAATCAGTGTTCCGCCTGACGGCGTTCCATAGCCACGCGATCATCACCTACAGCCATGCTTCGGCCGTGCTCGAGCTGGGCGGCAAGACCATCGCCACCGTCTCTGGAACGGTTCGGCTGCTGACCAATACCCGTGGCGGTCTCGAGGAAGCGACGGGCATTGCGAGCGAAACCAGCCGAGTCTCGATCGTCCAACCGGACCGAGCGGAGAGAAAATTCAGCATCGCTCCCAATCAGCGCATTCTTTTCACCTAACTTTCGGCCTCCGGCCCGCCGCCCGCGGCGACCGCCCTGTGCTCCACCCGAAGCCAGTGGCGGGGCGGGGTTCGGCAATCTTACTGCGCCCTAACCGCGTCCTAACTCATCCCGAATCAATCGTTTTGGCTTTGCGAATCTTCCCGAGCCCCTCCCACTGGCTTCACCGGAGGCTTCCAGCAAACTACCGCCTGTAAGCGGCGCCCGCCAGAAAGCCTGCGCACGTCAAGCGCGGCCGACCCGGACGGCGCGAAAAATGAACCGCGGCGTCTTTCAATCGCGTCAAAAGTCCAATGGCTTCTGGTCCAGCTCCGCCCCCACGGCGCAAACTCAGCAAGCAAACCCTGCGCGCCGTCCTGCCCGACTTGTGGGAACTGGTCCGTCCGCGCCGTGGGTTGCTGGCCCTCAGTTTCGTCCTGATGGTCATCAATCGTGTTGCGGGATTGGTTTTGCCCTACTCCACCAGGTTTCTGATTGACACGGTCATCGCCAAACGCCACATCGAACTTCTCACGCGGCTGGTTCTGCTGGTGCTGCTGGCAACCGCAACCCAGGGAGTGACGTCGTTTGCGCTCACCCAGTTGCTCTCGAAAGCGGCCCAGCGTTTGATCGCCGACCTGCGGCGGAAAGTGCAGTCGCATATCGGCCGCCTGCCGGTCGCCTTTTATGATTCCAATAAGACCGGCACTCTGGTCTCGCGCATCATGAGCGACGTCGAAGGCGTCCGCAATCTCCTGGGGACGGGCTTGGTTGACTTTACAGGAGGACTCATCACCTCGGCCATCGCTCTGGTGGTCTTGTTTCGCATCAGCTCCAGTATGACGTTATTTGCCTTCGGTTTCTTGCTGTGTTTCGGGATCGCGCTCAACAAGGCGTTTGGGACCATCCGCCCCATTTTCCGCGAACGCGGAAAGATCACGGCTGAGGTGACCGGTCGCCTGACAGAATCTCTCAGTGGAGTGCGGGTGATCAAGGGATATCACGCCGAAGCGCGCGAGAACTCGGTCTTTTCAAAAGGTGTCCAGCGCCTGCTCGACAACGTCATGCGCACCCTGACGGCGACTTCGGTCATGAGCCTTTCCTCGAGCGTGCTGCTCGGAGTGGTGGGCGCAGTTATCATGTATGTGGGCACGCGCCAGATCCTGGCCGGCACGCTGACCGTGGGCGGTTTCTTTACCTACACCTTGTTCCTCGGCTTTCTGGTGGCGCCCATCATTCAGATGGTCTCGATCGGCACCCAGCTGACCGAAGCCGTTGCCGGACTGGAGCGGACCCACGAAATTCTGGCCGAGCAGCCGGAAGACGACGATCCTGGGAGGACAATTCCGCTGGCAGAAATTGTCGGCGACGTCGACTTTGATCATGTCAGCTTCAGCTATGACGGCAGCCGCGTCGTGCTTCGGGACGTTTCTTTCCGCGCCGAGCATGGCACGGTCACGGCGCTGGTGGGCTCGTCCGGTTCGGGAAAATCAACCATCATCGGGCTGATCTCGGCATTCCATAAGCCGACCCAGGGAAAAATCCTGGTCGATGGCGTCGACCTCAGCCGTGTCTCCCTGGACTCCTACCGCACCAGGCTCGGGGTTGTGTTGCAAGAATCGTTCCTTTTTGACGGCACCATTCGCGAGAATGTCGCGTTCCCGCGCCCCGATGCGAGCGAAACCGACATCCTACGCGCTTGCCGCATTGCCCGGGTCGATGAATTCGCCGAGGCCTTTCCCGACAAGTATGGCACGATTGTCGGAGAGCGCGGAGTGAAGCTCTCCGGCGGACAGCGCCAGCGCATTTCGATAGCGCGGGCCATTCTTGCCGATCCGCGCATTCTGATTCTGGACGAAGCGACGTCGAGTCTGGATTCCGAGTCGGAAGCGCTAATCCAGGACGGGCTCTCGTATTTGATGCAGGGCCGCACTACGTTCGTGATCGCACACCGACTTTCGACCATCCGAAAAGCCGACCAGATCCTTGTGGTCGAGCAAGGCCAGATCGTCGAACGAGGCACGCATGAGGAACTCTACGCCATGCGCGGCCGTTACTACGATCTCTACACTAAGCAGCACGGATTGGAGAGCAATCTGTTCCTCGCACCGGGCGAGGGCGACACCCTGCCCGCCGGGGCAGAAGGAAACGGCGCCACGCGAGGGGATGGCCCCGATCTGGCGGATGCCCTGCGGGTGGTCAAGGGCGAGATCCGATAAGTGCAGGCGACACTACCCGGATTTGCCCGGCTCACGCCGGCAACCGCGGCTTGTTGACCGGCTTCGTGCCAGTGAAATCGCCCTACAACCACCCCCTTAGCCCTTGTCTCGGAGCCGCCCGTGTCGCATTCCAGTACCTGGGCTCGCCGGGCCTATGGCCCTTGCGACAACCAAGAAACCGCGCTCTAAAGAAAAAGCCATGAATGACCGATATGCAAAAGGTGGAAGTTCGTCCACTGTTACCGCCTGCAAAAGTGCTCGGTCGCCTACGGGTTCTGCCGGTCGTACCTCTCCTGGCTGCACCCGAGAAGCGTTCTCTGTGCTGCCTGCGCTATTTCCGCACCCGAGTCCTCAGGCGGAACTCCTGGCTTCTAGTCGTGCTGGTGTGTTTCGCGGGACCGGCGTACGGGCTCGATCCCCACAAGACCATCAATCAGTACGGCCATGATCTGTGGACGTCGCAGAACGGGTTGCCAGGAGAAGCCGTCTATCAGATCCTGCAGAGTCCGGATGGCTACTTGTGGTTGCGAACATCGGCCGGCCTCGTCCGGTTTGACGGCGTACGCTTCGTACTGATAACCCCTGTGGTCGGCGACCATGCGGTCAACGAACCTGTCAAGGCAATCTGTATCGGAGCGGATGGAGATCTGCTGGTTCGCACGGTCTCAAGAACGCTGATTTACAACCACAGCGTCTTTACGGACTATCGCCCGGCAGGGGCCCTTCCAGATGGCGACATTCGAATCCTGTTTGAATCGAGAGAACACGAAGTCTTTGTCGGCTCAGATGATTTTATCTACTTGATTCAGAACGGCCCGATCAAGATGCTGCAACAGGGTACCAGCTGGATCACTGCCTTCCTCGAATATCCCGGAGAGGTATTCATCAGTGGCGTGGGCCATACTCCGCTCTATCGCTTTGCGGACGACAAGCTCTCCCCCTACCCAACCGAGCTGGCCAATGCCATGTCAATGGCCAAGGACACCGATGAAATTCTCTGGGTCGGTACCGAGGGCGGCTTGTTTCAGATGGATCGCCAAAAAAAGACGCTTTGGCAGGTCGCGCCCGAAACCATCCACAGAGAAGTGGATGCGCTCCTGAATGACGCAGACGGGAACTCGTGGGCTGCCACGCAGGACGGATTGTTTCGGATCACGGGCAGCCAGGTGTCCGTTTTCGGCTCAACGGACGGCCTGAGCGACGCTCGCGTCATTTCACTGTTTGAGGACCGGGAAGGCAGCCTGTGGGTCGGAACCGCCAGCGGGCTAGATCGTTTCCGCGATACTAAATTTACGACCCTGACGACCAAGGAGGGCCTGCCTTCGAACCAGACCTCACTCGCCCTAGAAACGCGAGACGGAACCATTTATGTCCTATGCCAGGGTGGAGGATTGGCCCAGATCAACGACGGTGTGATTCGCGCCATCACCTCCAAACAGGGTTTGCCGTCGACATTCGGCGACGGATTGTTCGAGAGCAGAGATGGGACCCTCTGGATCGGGAACAAGGAAGGTCCGACCGGCTACCGGGACGGAAAGTTCACCCATTACTCAGCACACGGGCAACTTTCCGACTACGTGTCGGCCATCGCGGAAGACGATGAAAGCCTGATTGTAGCGACCTCGCAAACCCTTGCTTTTCGATTTGAGCCCGATGTGGCCCAGCCTTTTACCTTTGAGGGCAAGACCACGCCCCTCTCGTTCCCCGGCAACTACACATTTACCATTTACCGAGACTCATCTGGCGTGCTCTGGTTCGGCACGGTCAAAGGCCTATTCAAATTTGTAACCGGACAACCGCCCGACCAAGCTCGTCAGGCCGGGATCGATTTCCCCGTCACTTCAATATTTGACGATCAGCACGGAAGTCTCTGGCTGGGTGGCAGAATCACCGGATTGACTCGATTCCGCATCCGCGACGGGCGGCTTACCCGCTACACGGCGCAAAGCGGGCTCTTTGATGACTACCCGACGACCGTTCTGACTGACAATCAGCAGAATTTCTGGATCAGTACCCCGAGCGGCATTTACATGGCTTATGGGAAGGACCTGGATGACTTTGCGGATGGGCGGCTGGCAAGCATCTCAGCCAAACTCTATGGAACCCCAGATGGAATGAAGACCAGCGAGGCTTCGAACGTCGCGGAGCAACCTGGCGGATTTCGGGCGCGCGACGGCAAACTCTGGTTCAGCACGCAAAAAGGCATGGTGATTATCGATCCGCTTCACCTGATGCGGAACACGCTCATGCCTCCGGTCGTCGTCGAAGCAATTGTGGCCAATGGCAAAATGATCTCTGCGCCGCACGAGCTGGAGCTACCGGCCGGCACCAACAACCTGGAATTCCAGTACACCTGCCTAAGCTTCCGGATTCCAGCTCGCGTCCAGTTTAAATACATGCTCGAAGGCTACGACGTCGATTGGGTTGACGCAGGTTCACGTCGCGTCGCCTATTACACAAATCTTCCTCCCAAGCGCTATCGCTTTCGGGTCATCGCGTCCAACGATGACGGCCTGTGGAACGAAAAAGGGGCATCGGTTGGATTCGTGCTCCGGCCTCATTTTTATCAAACCATCTGGTTTTATCTGTTCTGCCCGATTGCTGTCCTGTTGGTTTCGATTGCCGGACAACGACTCTACACCCAGCGGCTGCGCGCCCGCGGAGAGGAATTGGCGCTGATCGTCGAAGAGCGGACCGAGGAGCTACAAGCGTCGAAGGAGCGAGCCGAGATCGCCAATCAGACCAAGAGCGAGTTCCTGGCAAATATGAGCCATGAAATCCGCACCCCCCTCAATGGCGTGGTGGGGATGACCGATCTCGCGCTGGAGACCGAACTGACGCCAGAGCAGCGGGAATATCTGGATACCGTAAAACTGTCAGCGGATGCATTGCTGACCGTGATCAATGACATTCTTGACTTCTCCAAGATCGAGGCGGGAAAAATCGACTTGGAGGCCCTGGATTTCAGGCTGCGTGACGACCTCGAAGCCACTTTGAGAACGGTCGCCGTGCGGGCTGATGAAAAAGGACTGGAACTGCTGTGCGAGGTTGCACCCGAAGTGCCGGAGATCCTGCGCGGCGACTTCAGCCGCCTTCGCCAAGTGGTGGTGAACCTGGTCGGAAATGCCATCAAGTTTACCCACCAGGGAGAAGTCGCTCTCAAGGTGGAAGTCGCGAGCCGGACAGGCTCGAGCTGCATTGTGCATTTTACGATCAGCGACACCGGCATCGGCATTCCGCTCGAGAAACAAAAGTCAATTTTCGAAGCATTCTCCCAAGCTGACAATTCGACCACCCGCCAGTATGGAGGAACCGGGCTCGGACTCAGCATCTCCATGCGCCTGGTTGCCATGATGGGAGGCGAGATCTGGGTGCAAAGCGAGCGAGGACAGGGAAGCCAGTTTCATTTCACGGTCAAGCTCGAAGTTCCAAACCTAACCAAGGCGAGTACCAGAGAGCTCGTGCCGCCCGAAATTCTAGCGGGAGTAAAGGTCTTGGTGGTTGACGACAACCGGACCAATCTCCGAATCTTGAATGCAATTTTCAAGCGCTGGGAGATGAACCCGACGCTCGTCGAAGGGGGAGGGGCGGCCCTCCTGCGCCTGGCGGCGGCGCAAGCCGCCGCCGATCCCTTCTTGCTGGTCGTGACCGACATGCACATGCCTGAGATGGATGGCTTTGCCCTGATCGAACGAATCCGGCAACGGCCGGAGTTATCCACCGCGATTGTGATCATGCTCACTTCAGCCGGTTATCGGGGAGACACCTTGCGTTGCCGGGTTCTCGGAATTTCCGCCTATTTGTTGAAGCCCATCCGGCAATCGGAGCTTCGCGATGCGATCCTCCAAGTGCTGGGAGAATCCGATGAAAAGGGTCAAAGCACCCTCATTACCCGCTACTCGCTGGGCGATAGCCGCCGTCCTTCGACGATCTTGCGAATTCTCCTGGCCGAGGATAGCCCAGTGAATCAGCGGGTTGCGAGCCGGCTGCTCGAAAAGAGAGGGCACCGGGTACAGGTCGTCACCAACGGCCGCGAGGCATTGGCGGTACTCGAAAGAGAAACCTTCGATCTGGTTTTTATGGACATACAAATGCCGGAGATCGATGGCTTAGAAGCTACGACGGAGATTCGGAAGAAGGAACGAGGCAGCCCGCTTCATCTCCCGGTGATAGCCCTGACCGCGCATGCTATGAAAGGCGACCGCGAGAGATGCCTGGCCGCCGGAATGGACGGCTACCTCTCAAAGCCCATTCGTTCCCAGGAACTTGACGAGATCCTGGATCGCTACGCCGCGCGCCGCGCTGGGACTCCTCATCCCACCGCACCGGTGACGCAATTCTAGCCTGCTATGCGATGCGGCGCCGGGCCGTGATTGTGCGCGCGACCCGCCTCCTCCCGGTGGACCCTTGACGCGGGCAACATGGAGTCGCGTTCTGACCGCCTTCCGCGAAAATGACCCATGACGCCGGAGAAGTCCTCCGTGAACCGATCTGGAACAGCCGATTCCTCTCCCGCCGCCGGGAGAGGCCTGTCTAGGGCTGCGCCGACCGCGGTGGTCGAGGCCCAGACCCTCGGCAGGTCGAAGCGGGAGCGGTTTGGCGAATTTACTGCAGCGGCATATACTCACTTCTCGGCGAAACGGTTTGCGATAGAGTCCATGTAGACTGGCTTGCGCGGTTCGCGGATTGCTGCACCAGCATACCGTTGACTATTCCGCACGGATGGTACACATGGGCAATGTCTTCATGGCGCGCGCCATCGAGCTATCGGTTGAAAATGTCCGCTCGGGGCGCGGCGGCCCCTTCGGCGCGGTGATCGTGCAAGACGGTAGCATCGTCGCGGAAGGCGCCAACCAAGTTACCGCCACCAACGATCCGACCGCGCATGCGGAGGTGATCGCCATCCGCGAGGCCTGCCGGAAACTTGGAATTTTTGAACTGAAAGACTGCGAGCTGTACACGTCTTGCGAGCCGTGTCCCATGTGCCTGGGAGCGATCTATTGGGCCCGTCTCTCGCGCCTTTATTTTGCCTGCGTCGCAGCGGACGCATCCCAGGCCGGATTCGACGATTCATTCATCTATCACGAGTTTGCGCGGCCTCACTCCGAGCGCGGCATTCCCATGGTTCAAATGATGCGCGAGGAGGCCTTGGCGGGATTTCGCGCCTGGCAAGAAAAATCCGACAAAACACTCTATTGAGCGGTGTCGGAATTGGTCCCTGTCGGATCCTGGTCGAGGTCATCTGTCGCCGTCACACAAACTTGAGGGAAGCGATTTGATCGATCGTTATTTCGGGCTTACAGAGAATCACACCACGGTGCGGCAGGAAATGCTCGGCGGCCTCACCACCTTCGTGACGATGGCTTACATCATCGTCGTGAACCCGCAGATATTGGCCCAGACCGGCATGCCGGCGGATGGGGCGCTGTTCGCAACCTGCATCTCCGCCGCCGCCGCGACCCTGGTGATGGGACTGTACGCCAACTATCCCATTGCCCTAGCTCCCGGCATGTCGCTCAACGCTTATTTCACCTACTCGGTGTGTTTCAACATGCATGTGCCGTGGCGCACGGCATTGGGAGTGGTCTTTCTCTCGGGAGTCGTATTTCTATTGCTAACGGTGACCCGGGTCCGCGAGCAGATTGTCAACGGCATGCCCGATTGCCTGAAGCATTCCACCGCGACCGGCATTGGGATGTTCATCGCCTTTGTCGGATTGCGCAATGCAAAGCTGGTGGTGGCCAGCCCAGCCACCTTCGTTGGCCTCGGCAGCTTTGCGGACAAGGAAGTGCAAACCGCTTGTTTTGGCCTCGTCCTCACGCTCGTCTTGATGGCGCGCAACATTAAGGGTGGCATTTTGATCGGCATTCTCGGAACCACTCTGGTGGGGATTTTCCGCGGTATCGCGACCTGGCCGTCCGCGCTGGTCGCGATGCCGCATCCGTCATCCACTTTCCTCCAGCTCGACCTTCGCGGCGCGGTTCATCTAGGCTTTCTCGAGATCTTGTTCGCCTTCCTCTTTGTCGACCTGTTCGACAATGTGGGGACTCTGGTGGGCGTTTGCGAGCAAGGCGGATTCATGCGGAACGGCAAGATTCCTCGCGTCGGGCGGGCGCTTGTGGCCGACGCGGTGGGCACTATTTTCGGGTCGCTGACCGGTACATCCACGGTGACGAGCTATATTGAGAGCGCGGCTGGTGTCGCCGCAGGGGCACGCACTGGTTTCAGCAACCTTACGGTTGCCGCCCTCTTTCTGCTGGCGACTTTTTGTTCTCCGCTGGCAACAGCGATTCCCGGCTACGCCACTGCTCCGGCGCTCATCCTGGTCGGCGCATTGATGACCCAGTCCATCGCGCACATCGACTGGAAGGAATTTAGTGAAGCGGTGCCGGCATTCATCACCACCTTGGCTACGCCTCTTACCTTTAGCATCGCAACCGGACTTAGCTTGGGACTCATTTCCTATACGGTCGTGAAGGTCGCAGCCGGCAGAATCCGTGAAATCAATGTGCTGGTTTGGATTCTGACCATCCTATTCATCCTGCGGTATGTCTATCTGGCAGCCAGCTAGCCGACCCCAGGGATAGCGGTTCTTTTCCGTGTCGTCGGGCGCAATCTTTTCTCCGGCGCGGAGATCGAAAAGGCGAGTCCAACGATAGGCTTTCACGGGGAGAAACTGTTCAGCGCGATGTCCGACAAAAGCAACTTGCGAGCCTTCCTCTCCCAACGTGTGGTCACACCCGCCGGCGTCCGGCCGGCAGCGGTACTGGTAGACGGGGAAAGAATTCGCGACGTTGTTCCTCCCTCCCTGTTGCCCCCGGCCGTGGAGATCCGAGATTTTGGCGCGGTCCCGATTCTGCCAGGACTCGTCGATTCGCACGTGCACATCAACGAACCCGGGCGAACGGAATGGGAGGGATTTCACACCGCAACACGCGCCGCCGCGGCGGGCGGCTACACTTTCCTTGTGGACATGCCATTGAACTGCTTGCCGGCCACGACTCACGTGGCTGCATTAGAGGCCAAGCGAGAGGCGGCGCGGGGCAAGTGCCGGGTGGATTGGGCAGCCTGGGGCGGGGTGGTCGCTAACAACCAGCAGGAGATTGAAGGGTTGGCGGCCGCGGGGGCTCGAGGATTCAAATGCTTCCTGATTCATCCCGGCATCGAGGGCTTTTCCATGGTCAATGAGCAGCAGTTGCGGGCTGCTCTTCCTCACCTGGCGCGCACTGGATTGCCCTTGTTGGTGCACGCCGAACTTGCCGGGCCGGTGGACGCGGCCACGGCTCAGTTAGCGGGCGGCGATTGGGCCGAGTACTCGACTTATTTGCAATCGCGGCCGGTTGACGCCGAGCTTTTAGCGATTCGCTGGCTGTTGTCGCTGTGCCGGGAGTACCGGTTTCGCCTGCACATTGTGCATCTTTCCGCCAGCCAGGCGCTGGTCGATCTGCGTGCGGCACGCTCGGAGGGGCTTCCGGTCAGTGTGGAAACGTGCCCCCACTATCTGCATCTTGCTGCCGAGGCTATTCCGCGCGGCGCCACTCAGTACAAGTGCGCGCCACCCATTCGGAGTCGTGAAAACTGCGAAGCGTTGTGGCGAGGCCTGCGGGATGGAGTGATTGATCTTGTGGCGACCGACCACTCGCCTTGTCCGCCGGCCATGAAACTACTTGATCGAGGAGACTTCAGAACGGCATGGGGCGGCGTTGCAAGCCTTTCCGTCGCTTTGTCCGTCATGTGGACCGAGGCCAGCCGGCGCCAGTTCACGCTGTCTGAAATTGCCCGCTGGCTGGGGTCGGCTCCGGCGGCGCTTGCCGGGTGCGCCGACCGAAAGGGCCGGATCGCGCCCGGCTACGATGCTGATTTGGTCATATTCGATCCGGAAGCGGAGTTCGTGGTGAGCAAGGAACAATTACACTACCGCCATCAGATCTCTCCCTATCTTGGGGAGAAGCTGCGCGGCGTGATCAAAGCGACCTACTTAAGAGGGAAAGCAGTATTCCTGGACGGCGATTTCCCGGGAACGCCGATCGGGCGTGAGTATCGGCCCTAGCGCTCGAAAACGCGGAATTAAGATCTATCCGTCTTTTTCAATGTTCGTTTCTTATGCTTTTTCGTTCACAATACGGGAGCAGGTTTGCAAATCCTGCTGCGGCAGCCGCTTGGCAGCCGGAGTTGAGGCTTTCCCGTGAAAGATAACCGAATTGTCGGTGTTTCGGTTCCGCGCAAGGAAGGCCGCGACAAAGTCAGCGGCCGCGCCCGTTACATCGACGATATGACTCTGCCCGGAATGCTGTACGGCGCAACAATTCGCAGCCAAATCCCCCGCGGCAAGATTAAGAGCGTGAATTTTGGCGCGGGGATCAATTGGAACGAATTTGCGATCGTTTCGGCGAAAGACATTCCGGGGAAAAACTGCATCGCGCTGATCCTTGACGACCAACCCTGTCTGGCCGATGGAGTGATCAATCATCCCGAGGAGCCGGTTCTCTTGTTGGCCCACTCGGATAAACATCTGCTTCCGAAAGCCGTCGCGGCCGTGTCAATCGAGTACGAGCCCTTGCCCGCGATATTCACTATTGAAGACAGCGAGCAAGGTCGCGAAATCATTTGGGGAACGGACAATATCTTCAAAAGTTACTTGATTGAGAAGGGCTCGGTCGATCGAATTTGGGAAGGGGCCGCCCACATCGTCGAAGGAGAGTACACGACAGGAGCGCAGGAACAACTCTATATCGAAAACAACGGGGTGATTGCCGCCTGGGATCCCGAGCAGGGAATCACGCTTTGGGGCTCGCTGCAGTGTCCCTACTATGTGCACAAGGCGCTGATGACACTCTGCGGCTTGCCGGCGGAAAAGGTTCGCGTGGTGCAAATGGAGACCGGAGGGGCGTTCGGTGGCAAGGAAGAGTACCCCTCGATGATCGCAGGGCACGCGGCGCTTTTGGCGATGAAGTCAAACCGGCCCGTGAAGATCATCTACGATCGCATGGAAGACATGGCGGCGACGACCAAGCGGCATCCATCGCGCACCCGCCACCGCACCGCCGTCAGCCAAGACGGAAAGATATTGGGCGGGGAAATCGATTTCACCATTGATGGCGGAGCCTACGCAACCCTGTCTTCTGTGGTGCTGTCGCGCGGAACCATTCACGCTGGCGGACCGTACTACTGGCCGAGTGTTCGTATCCGCGCCCGGGCAGTCGCCACCAATGCTCCCCCTCACGGGGCGTTTCGCGGCTTCGGAGCGCCACAATCTCTGTTCGCCATGGAGCGGCACATGGACCGCATCGCGCAGGTCGTTGGCCTTGCGCCCCATGAGATTCGACGCCGGAATTTCTTGAAAGCGGGACAAACCACCACCACCGAGCAGGTGATCGGCGAAGAGATTGATCTGGGCAATCTTCTCGACCGCGCCCTAGAACTTTCGAGCTATCACGCCAAGCAAGCCCAATTCAAAAAGGAAAATCCCTCAGCGAACATTAAGAAAGGAATCGGCATCGCAGCTTTCTTGCACGGAGCGGGCTTCACTGGCTCGGGAGAACGATACTTGAGTTCGGTGGTCGGAGTGGAGGGAATCGCCAACGGGAATGTGCGCGTGCTAGTCTCTAGCGCGGAATTTGGCCAGGGAACGAAGACCATACTCTGTCAAATTGCGGCCGAGGCTCTGGGGGTGCCCTACGAGAACGTCGAGATTGGCCAGCCGGACACAGTCGAAGTACCGAACAGCGGACCCACCGTTGCATCGCGTACGGCGATGATCGTGGGCAAGTTAGTCCAGTCAGCAGCGCTCGGGATCAAACAGACTTTGATTGCGAGTACGATGCTCGACCAAACATACTCGCCCGAACAGTTTCGCGACGCCTGCCGGGATTATGTTGCCACCCATGGACGATTCCGCTCTCTCGCCCGTTATCAGGAGCCTAACAATATTTACTGGGACGATCAGCACTATCGCGGAGACGCCTACGCAGCCTTTGCCTGGGCGGTCTACGTGGCGCAGGTTTCGGTCGATCTGACAACCTACCATGCTACGGTCGATGATTTCGTGGCGCTTCAGGAAGTGGGCAAAGTCCTGCATCCCGTCTTAGCGACCGGGCAGATTGTGGGCGGCGTAGCCCAGGGAATCGGCTACGCACTGTATGAAAAAGTGGTTTGGAAAGACGGGCGCATGCAAAACGGCCAGATGACGAACTACATCATGCCGACCTCGGCCGATCTGCCTTCGATTCGGGTATTTTTTGAAGAGCAGGGAAACGTGCATGGCGCCTTTGGCGCCAAGGGGATTGGAGAGTTGCCGATGGACGGACCGGCACCGGCCATCCTCAATGGCATCGAAGACGCCCTCGGAGTTCGATTCGATTCGATTCCCTTGCTTCCGGAGGATATCTTCGTCGGACTCACGGGTCCCCTGGGGGATCAATGTCATCCGGCAGGGGCACGATGAGCCAGGCGCGCGCGGGCAGTTCTAAAAACGAGATTTCGTTCACCGTGAACGGCGTGTTCAATACGGTACGCGCTTATCCCATGGAGCGACTGCTGGACGTGCTGCGGGGCGAACTTGAGCTGACTGGGGTCAAGGAAGGGTGCGGTGAGGGCGAGTGCGGCTCCTGCTCGGTATTGATGGACGGGGACTTGGTCAACAGTTGTTTGATCCCGGCTCTGCAGGCGAGCGGCGCGAGCATCACAACTATCGAAGGCCTTGGCGAACCGACCCGCCTGCACGGACTGCAAAAGGCCTTTCTCGAATGTGGAGGCGCGCAGTGCGGCATTTGCACGCCGGGAATGATCCTGGCTGCCTTCCATCTGCTGCGCAAGAACCCTGATCCTACGCTCGAAGACATCCGCGAAGGGCTCGCGGGGAACCTTTGCCGCTGCACCGGATACGCCCAGATTTTGGAGGCAGTCGCGGTAGCGGCGCGCCGCGGGGACGTTTCATGAGGGCCGATCCAGCGAATTTCGAATTGATTGCGCCCGGCAGTTTGCAGTCGGTGGTGACGCTTCTGGCAAGCGAGCCGGGTCGCTGGCTCCCGATCGCCGGGGGTACCGACGTCATGGTGCGGTTCGGGGCGGGCATGCTTCCCCCCAAAAGCTGGTGAGCGTCTGGAATCTCCCTGAGTTGCGGCGAATGGAAGTCATGCCGGAGGAGGTGCGCATCGGCGCCGGGTGCACCTACACCGATCTGCGCGAGCACCCGGTGGTGGCCGAGGAATTCCCCTTGCTCGCGAATGCCGCCCGCGCGACCGGCGGAGTCGCCAACCAGAACCGAGGGACGCTGGGTGGGAATATTGTCAACGCCTCGCCGGCGGCCGATTCGCTGCCCGCTTTGCTGGTATATGAGGCCGATCTGATCCTCGTCTCCGTGCGCGGCGAGCGACGACTCCCCTATTCGGAGTTTCATCTCGCCTACAAGACAACCAGGCTCGCCCCGGATGAACTGATACGAGCCATCTGCCTGCGGAGAGTCTTCTTTGGGTATGTTTCCTATTGGCGCAAAGTGGGTGCGCGAAACGCACAAGCAATCTCCAAGGTATCGATGGCCGGGTTGGCGCGGCTCTCGGGCGGCATCCTCGAAGATGCGCGAATCGCTTTGGGGAGTGTGGCCCCGATCCCGCTTCGACTCACCGAAACCGAACAAGCGATCCGAGGTCGGAGCCTCGGACCGGAGACTACGCAGTTGGCCAGGCGAGCCGTTGCCGCGGAGATCCGTCCGATTGACGATATCCGGTCAACCGCCAGATATCGTGCTTGGATCGCGGCCAATCTGGTTTCCGAATTTCTCGGCAAGCTGAGTGCAAAGAAGGCATGAACTCAGTGCTCCAACGTTGGAACCGAATTCCCTTGGCGGAAGCAGCGAGTGAGATACTCTCTTGTTGCGGTTCGAAGACTTGGGCGCTTGGAATGGCCGCCCGCCGGCCCTTCGCGGAGGAGAAATCCATGCTGCTGGCATCGGATGAGACTTGTCGGAGCCTCACGGAAGCCGATTGGCGGGAGGCCTTTCACAGCCATCCTCGGATCGGCGAGTCGAAAGCTCCGCTCGCCGCGCAGCCGCAAGCGGCGGCATGGTCGGTTGAGGAGCAGGCGAATGTCGGTTCCTCTCGGGAGCGGGTGAAACGTGAGCTGGCGGAAGCAAATCGCGAGTACGAACGGCGGTTCAAGCGTATCTTTATCGTGTCCGCCGCAGGAAAATCGGCAGAGGAAATTCTCTCCGCTTTGCGGCGCCGTTTGAATAACGACGAGGCCACTGAACTGCGGGAAGCGGCCGAGCAACAGCGTCAGATCACGCAGATTCGTCTGAGAAAGTGGATGCAGGCATGAGCGGCGTTTCCACGCATGTTCTCGATGTTGCGCTCGGAAGGCCAGTGAGAGACGTACTCGTGCGCTTGGAGCGACAAGAGATTTCGGGAGCGTGGAGACCTCTGGCCTCGGCGCGCACGGATCAGGACGGCCGCTGCGCCCAATTGCTGGGGATCGATCACGTCCTCGAACCAGGTCTCTACCGCCTGGCCTTCGAGACGGCAGGTTATTTCGCTTCCCAGAAGACTGCGGGCCTCTATCCGCTGGTGGAAATCACGTTCCAGGTGCGGCACGGCGACGAGCATTTCCATCTACCGCTTTTGTTGAGCGCGAACGGGTATACCACGTACCGGGGAAGCTGAGACTCATGATCGCTTTGGCGGAAAATCGATACGGTAAGTCGCGCGTTCGCTTGGTGCAGGTGAAGCGCAATTCCAGCCGGCACGAGTTTCGCGAATGGACGGTTCAGGTCTTGCTGGAGGGAGACTTTGCATCTTGTTTCGAAGACGGAGACAACAGCAAGATTCTGCCTACCGACACCATGAAGAATACGGTCTATTCGCTGGCCCGAAATTCGGCAGCTGAATGCATTGAAGAATTTGCCCAGGAACTGGCAGAGTTCTTGGGACGCCGCAATCCCCAGATTTCGCGGGCGGAGGTTTCCATTTCACAAAAGAAGTGGGAGCACCTCCATGCCGGAGGCAAATTGCATCTGACAACCTTTGTACAGTCAAGTGGGGAATGCCAAACGACAACCGTCGCCCGAACCGAGCAAGGAACGGTATCGGTGCGCTCGGGTCTTGAAAACCTAGTGATCATGAAGACTTCCGGATCGGGTTTCGAAGGCTACATCCGCGACCCCTTGACCACGCTGCCCGAAATGAAAGACCGCCTGTTTGGAACCGCGGTTAAAGCCACCTGGAACTATTCCGACCCTGCACCGGCTTACTCCTTGCTGAGAACCAACATACGCGAGACCCTGCTCGACACGTTTGCCGGACATGAAAGCAAATCGGTGCAGCATACTCTGCATGCCATGGCCCGCGCGGTTCTGGAGAGTGTTTCCGAGGTCGATGAGATCGAACTAGCCATGCCCAACAAGCATTGCCTGCTGGTGGATCTTTCGCCCTTTGGGCAAGACAACCCGAACGAGATTTTTGTTCCGATCGACGAACCGCATGGCTGCATCGAAGCGCGCGTTCGCCGGCAGGGGTAACCGCGAGTGCTCGCTGCGAGTGGCATCTTGGCGCAGGAAGTCGTCGCACGCTGCCAAAAGCTTGCCGAGTTCAGTGAAGATGTCGGCAGCACGCGCCGTACTTTTCTTTCGCCTCCCATGCGCGATTGTCACCGCGAGATTACGACCTGGATGGAAGAGCTCGGAGCCAAAGTAAGCATTGACGCCGTGGGAAACTTGCACGGTCTTTATCCAGCGAATGCGGCTAACGCCCCGCAGTTGCTGATCGGGTCGCATCTGGACACGGTGCCGAATGCAGGAGCTTATGATGGTGTCCTGGGTGTGGTTCTTGCCCTGGCGGTCGTGCAGGGCCTCGGTGCGCGACGGCTTCCGTTTGCGATTGAGGTCATCGGCTTTTCCGAAGAAGAAGGGGTTCGCTTCGGCGCTCCCTTCATCGGGAGCCGTGCGCTGGTCGACGGTTTGGACGAGGATTTGTTGGGCCGGCAGGATCGGCAGGGCATCTCGGTGCGACGGGCGATCGAAAATTTCGGCCTAAATCCCGAGGAAATTGCGCAAGCGGCAATGACAGACAATACCCTAGCCTACCTGGAGTTTCACATCGAGCAGGGTCCGGTTTTGGAGCAGCTGGGGCGGCCGCTGGCCTCGGTCGAGGCCATCGCCGGCCAGAGCCGAACGCAATTGGTTTTCCTAGGCCGCGCCAACCACGCCGGAACCACGCCCATGAATTTTCGCCATGATGCGATTGCGGGCGCGGCGGAGTGGATCTTATCGGTTGAAATCTCAGCCCAAAACATTGCCGGTTTGGTGGCGACGGTGGGTCAAATCGAAGCCAAGCCGGGAGCGGCCAATGTCATCGCCGCCGAAGCCAGACTCTCGCTGGATGTGCGGCACCGTTCCGATCCGGTCCGAGTGAAGGCTGTGGCCGACCTTACGCGCCGGGCGGAAGAGATTGCGCAGCGCCGCGGATTATCGCTCAGGACCCACACCCTCATGGATCAACCCTCGGTCTTGATGGATCAGTTTCTAGTCGGTCAGATTGAGGCCGCCATTCGCAGATGCGGCTGTGAAGTTCACCGCATGGTGAGCGGAGCGGGGCACGATGCTATGGTTCTGGCGGAGAAAATTCCGGCGGCGATGATTTTTCTGCGATCTCTGGGCGGAGTCAGCCACGACCCCGCGGAATCGGTCAAGGTCGAGGATGTAGCGAAGGCGATCGAATGTGGAGTCGCTCTGCTCGATCGGCTCGCTGCCTCGCCCGAATTTCAAAAAAGGATGCACCGTGCATAATCTCGGCGAGACTCGAAGCTCCGAACGATCGAATCACCTTCTCTTAACCCCCGACACGTTCGTGCGGGCCCCGCTGCCGGGGATGAAACGATGTTCCGCCGTGGTGCACGTGGGACCCGCTTTCGGCGCTGGATTTGCCGAGTACAGCGCTGAATTCGAAGGCGGTGGCGAACTGGGTCCCAGTTCCGGTCAGCGGTTTCTGTACGTTCTCGAGGGCGCTCTGAGTTTGGAGGTGGAAGGTCGACCGAATGAGCTCGCCGTTCGTGGTTATGCGTATCTGCCGCAAGGCTACGCTCATCGCGTTGTGGCAACCGAACCCAGCCGGATTGTCGTGATCGAGAAAGTGTACCAGCCTCTCGCCTCGGTCGACCCACCGAGCAGGATCATCTCGAACGAAGATTCGGTTTCCTCGCACTCGCTCGGAGAGGACGCTGCCCTTCAAGTGAAGTGTTTGCTTCCTGACCAAGTGCCTTTTGATTTCGCGGTAAACACGATGGTCTACCAGCCCGGGGCTGCGCTCAGTATGGTCGAAATGCATGTGATGGAGCACGGACTCATCATGCTCGAAGGGGGCGGGATCTATCGGCTCGGGGATTCCTGGTATCCAGTGGTCGCGGGCGATTTCATCTGGATGGGCCCCTATTGTCCGCAATGGTTTGGCGCCATCGGCAAAGTGCCGGCGAAATACCTCATTTACAAAGACTGGAACCGGCATCCGCTGGCGGGAACACAACATGAGCTTCACCGTTAACCAAAAGCGTCTGATGGAGGAGATCGAAGAGCTGGGCTCGATTTCCGATGCCGAACCGCCCGCGGTCACGAGAATCGTTTTCACTCCCTCGGACCTACGGGCCCGTGCGTGGCTCATCTCACGCTGCCAAGCCGCGGGGCTGGCGGTGCGTCAGGATGCCATTGGCAACACCTTCGCGCGCTGGGTCGGGTCCGATCCCGTTGCACCCGCGGTCGGTACCGGTTCGCACATCGATGCCATTCCGAACGCGGGGAAATATGACGGAGTGGTCGGAGTGCTGGGCGGCCTTGAGGCAATCCGAGCGTTGCAACAAGCCGGTTTTCATCCGACCAGTTCCATCGAGCTCCTGGTTTTCACTTCCGAAGAGCCCACGAGGTTCGGCATAGGCTGTCTCGGCAGCCGGCTACTCTCAGGAACTCTCTCGCCGCAGGCTGCCGGAAAGCTGACGGATCGCGACGGCGCGTCGACCGAGGAAGTTCGTCGCAAAGCGGGGATGCGGGGCGAACTCGCCGAGGTAAAGCTCCCAACCGGTTACTACAAGGCGTTTATCGAACTGCACATCGAGCAGGGATTCATCCTCGAGCGTCAGAAGATTCCGCTGGGAGTGGTCGAGAGCATCGCGGCTCCGGCGAGTGCGCGCATCAAGATCGAAGGCGCGGGAGGGCATGCGGGCGGTGTCTTGATGCCTGACCGGCGAGATGCTCTGTGCGCGGCGGCCGAATTGATTTTGGCTCTTGAGACTGCAGCTCGCTCGAGCGGCGCGGTTGATACCGTCGCTACGGTCGGTACATGTGAAGTGTTCCCCGGGGCCGTCAATAGCATTCCCAGCCGGGTCTTGCTAAGCATTGACGTCCGGGACACAGATCTTGAGCGCCGCAACAGGGTGATGGAGCGACTGGAGGAGGAATGCCGGGCGGTCTCTGCAAAACGACAGGTAACGCTCGAAACCGAGCTGCTCAACGCCGATGCTCCTGCGAATTGCGCCGCCTCCGTTGTTGAAGCTCTGATAGAGTCTTGCACGAAACATGACTTCAATTTCTTGCCTATGGTGAGCCGCGCCTACCACGACTCGCTGTTCATGTCCCGCATTGCGCCCGCCGCAATGTTGTTTATTCCGTGTCGCGGTGGGCATAGCCACCGCCCGGATGAATATGCCTCGCCCGAAGACATCACTCGGGGAACCTTGGTGCTGGCGGAGACCCTGGCCACGTTGTCGGTCACGCCTGGTTAGATGGAGCGAGGTTCGAAGGACCGGACTTCGAAGGCCAAGCTCGAGCCTCCGCGATCGAACCGCTCGCGCGGGTGCCGGTGTCGGATCAGGGTTGGGTGTAGGCCGATCGCTTCAGAAACTCGCCGGCGCCGGGACGTCCCACAAACTGATCATTCTCCACAATCACGCGGCCGCGTGAAAGAACGATGACCGGCATGCCGGTGACTTCGATGCCTTCGAACATCGAATAATCCACGCGCATATGGTGGGTTTTCGCGCTAATCGTGTGCTTTTTGGCCGGGTCGAAAATCACTAAGTCGGCATCACTTCCGACACCAATCGTACCTTTGCGGGGATAAAGGCCGAAAAGCTTGGCTGGGGTTGTAGACACCAGCTCGACAAAGCGGTTCAGGCTAAAGCGGCCTCGATGAACGCCGCCCGAGTAAATGAGGCTCATGCGGTGTTCAACGCCGGGGCCGCCGTTCGGAATTTTCGTGAAGTCGCCAATCCCAAGCTCTTTCTGCTCCTTGAAACAAAATGGACAATGATCGGTCGAGACGACCTGCAGATGATCGCGTTTCAGGCCATTCCACAATTTCTCTTGATTCCATTTTTCGCGCAGAGGTGGCGTGAATACATACTTGGCTCCTTCGAAGCCGGGCACGTCGAAATTTTCGAGGGAAAGATAGAGGTACTGCGGACAGGTTTCCGCGTAAACCGGAAGGCCACGATCGCGAGCCTCGCGCACCTTTTCCAAGGCGTCATGGCAACTCAAGTGGACGATATAGACCGGCGCACCGGCCATTTCGGCCAATGCAATGGCTCGCGCGGTGGCCTCCGCTTCGGCGGTTGTCGGACGAGTCAAGGCGTGGTATTTCGGTGCGGTTTTCCCCTCCGCCAGGGCTTGCTGCACGATGACGTCGATGGCATTGCCATTTTCGGCGTGCATGCAAACCAACCCACCGTTGTTGGCGGTGGTCCGCAAGGCTTTGAAAATGCTGCCGTCGTCCAGCATAAAAACGCCCGGGTACGCCATGAACATTTTGAAGCTGGTCACTCCTTCCCGCACCAGAGCGTTCATTTCTGCCAGTTGCGCATCTGCCAAGTCTGTGAGAATGCAATGGAAGGAATAATCACAGACAGCTTTGTCAACAGCCTTTTGCATCCAGGTGTCGAAAGCTGTGCGCAGTGTCTGGCCCTTGTACTGAATCGCGAAATCGATCAGTGTCGTTGTTCCCCCAAACGCGGCAGCTCGCGTGCCGGTTTCGAAATCGTCGGAACTATGGGTACCGCCAAAGGGCATGTCCAGGTGCGTGTGCACGTCGATTCCTCCGGGCAGAACGTACTTGCCCGCGGCGTCGATGATCTTGCCGGCATTTTCGCGCGGCAGGCTCTTGCCAATCGCATCGACTTTGCCGCCCCGGATGGCGATGTCGGCCGGGTACGTGTCGGTTGAGGTGACCACGTCTCCATTTGCAATGAGGATGTCGAACCCCATGACCGTGCCTCCTGAGAATCAAGACGAGAATGTTATGCTAAATCGCGGCCCTGGAGTGTTGATTTTCGCGGGTGAGGAGACAGCGACATGCAGTTCGGCTTCACCGTCAAGCCCGATATGCCCGACATGCCACCCCAGCGAATCGTTGCCCTCGCTCGCCAAGCTGAAGCGGCCGGCTTCGGGTACGGCTGGACCTTCGATTCTCACGTGTTATGGCTCGAGCCCTATCCTCTTCTCACCCTGATGGCCACCAACACCAGGAATATGCGTTTAGGCACCTGCGTCACCAACCCCGCCGTCCGCGATCTGACCGTGACGTCGAGCCTGTTCGCCACGTTGAACCTGGTTTCCGGCGGGCGGATGCAACTTGGCATCGGCCGCGGGGACAGTTCCCGGCGCGTGATGGGCAAAAAGCCGGTTTCCTCAGGCCAGCTCGAAGATGCCGTAAGGATTTTTCGTGACCTTACCGCCGGGCGGGAAGTCGAATATGAAGGCCGGCCCACGCGCCTCGCCTGGGCGACCAGCTCGCCTCCGGTGTGGATCGCCGGCTACGGACCGAAGGTTCTCGATATGGCGGGCAGAATTGCCGATGGTGTCATTTTGCAATTTGCCGACCCTGATCTGATCGCGTGGTGCTGTGGCTTTGTCAAAAAGGGCGCCGAAAGCGTGGGGCGCGACCCACACAGTATCGAGATCATGGCCGCCGCCCCGGTCTGGGTTTCCGACGATCTAGAGGTTGCGCGCCAACGAGTTAGGTGGTTTCCCGCCCTGGTCTCGAACCACGTGGTGGACCTGATTTCCCGCTACCCACCGGAAGAGTTGCCGCCTGCATTGACCTCTTACGTGAGCAATCGCGGCAGCTACGACTATCAGCAGCATTGCGAGGTCGAGAGCGACAACTCGAAATTCGTGTCGGATGAGGTCGTGGACCGTTTTTCCCTCGTCGGGCCGGCCGAGGCGCACCGCGAAAAACTCCGTAGGCTGGCCAGTGTCGGTGTGACCCAGTTCAATCTCTACCTGATGTGCGGGGAGGAAGAAGCTACGCTTGAAATCTACCGAAAAGAGATCCTGCCCGCATTTCAAGAGCAGTCGAAGACACCGAGGTCCTAGCGCAGGTTTCTCGAAGCCTCCCCAAGTCTTGGATCGCAGGATGTACGACCCCGACGGCGAGCGCAGGACGTGTACAGTGAAGGCCGTGTGCAGCTGAGATCGAAGGAGAGAAGAGGCAAAGGCCTCTCAGCCGGGTTCTGCCCGAGGCGACGGTTTTGTTTCCCCCCGAGTTTTCATCCATCCGTAGTAGGTCACGAATGCCACCGTGAAGCCCACAAACCAGGAGTAATCGTATAAGGTGCGCAGCGCCGGAATCACCAGACCCACCAGTGCTGTGGCTGCGCTCACCGCCAGGGACCCGAGGGCCGCCCAATTGAAGCCGCTCGAATACTCATATTCCCCGCCGCGGAGGTACAGGTCGTTCAGGACCAGCACCCGTCGGCGCACCACAAAATAGTCGCAGATCATGATGCCGGCCACTGGGCCCAGGAAAGCCGCGTATGCGCCCAGCCATCCGAAAATCAACGTCTTGTAGTTGGCCAACATCTTCCACGGCATCAGAGCGATTCCCATGAAGCAGGTGATTACGCCGCCGGTGCGAAAACCGATCTTCTTCGGCCAGAGGTTCGAAAAATCATTGGCGGGCGAAACCACATTGGCGCCAATATTTACATTCAAGGTCGCGAGCAGGATCGCGGCCAGCGAAATCACCACCGCAACCGGGGAATGAAATCGGCTGAGGAGTTGCACCGGATCCCAGATTGCAGTGCCGTAAATTACAACCGTTGCCGAAGTCACCAGAATTCCGACCAGGGAATAGAGGGTCATCGTGGCCGGCAGACCGAGGGCCTGGCCGATCATCTGTTGCCGCTGGCTGCGGGCGAAGCGGGTAAAGTCCGGAATGTTCAGCGAAACGGTTGCCCAAAAACCCACGGTCGCGTTCAGCGCCGGAACCAGAAACTTCAGGAACTCAGCGAAGCTGCGGAAGCGCGAAGGCGTCGAAAGCATGGGGCCGAAACCGCCGGCACTGTGGTACGCCCATCCCAAAAGCAGCAGGCCCACCGCCAGAAGCACGGGCGCGCTGATCCCCTGCAGGTAGCGGACGTACTCCATCCCCTTCAGAATTACCGCCAGGTTGATGAACCAGAACGCCAGAAAACAGATCGCCGTGCCGTGGGGAAACTGAGCCCACGAGGGCGCCAACGTCGCAATCAATGTGCTGATCGCTTCTCCCCCGATCCAAGTCTGAATACCAAACCATCCGCAAGCCACCAAGGCGCGCAGAACTGCCGCCACATTCGCTCCTAAAACTCCAAAAGAAGCTCGGGCCAATACCGGGAACGGCACGCCGTACTGCGCCCCCGGATGTGAGTTCAGGAGCATGGGAATCAGTACGATGCTGTTCCCGATAAACACGGTGGCCACAGCCTGTTTCCAGTTCATTCCTCCCTGGATCAGGCCGGCCGCCAGCATGTAGGTGAGGATATTGACCGACATCGAGACCCACAGCGCAGCGTAGTTGTAGGTGCCCCAGTGGCGTTGCTTATTATTGGTCGGCGCCAAGTCTGGGTTGTAGAGTGAACTCGATTCGATCGACGGAGGCAGGGATAAGGACGGGAGCTCTGAGGGGGTGTTCATCGGTTTCTTGAAATATCCCGGGTGCCCAGACCGCAGCCGCCAACTTGGACCGTTCTCAGCCGATCAAGCCCTTCAAGCCGCGCCCAAAGAACGCTGTTCTAATCGGCTGCTGCCGATGTTCCAGTCTGCGCGGTGAGCGGTCCGTAGGTCTCCGGCCGGCGGTCGCGGAAGAATTGCCAGACCTTCCGCACTTCCTGAATCATATCGAGATCCAGGTCGGCGACCAGCACCTCGTCGCGGTTGCGGCTGGCTTGCGCAACGATCTTGCCGCGCGGATTGCAGAAATAGCTCTTGCCGTAAAACTCGCCGATGCTCCAAGGTTTTTCGGTACCAACCCGGTTGATCGCGCCTACGAAATAGCCGTTGGCCGCAGCGTGCGCCGGTTGCTCCAGTTCCCACAGATATTCCGAGAGTCCGGCGACGGTGGCGGAGGGATTGAACACGATTTCTGCGCCGTTCAGTCCCAACACGCGCGCGCCTTCGGGAAAATGCCGGTCGTAGCAGATGTAAACGCCGATCTGAGCATATTTCGTTTTAAAGACGGGATAGCCAAGGTCTCCCGGAGTGAAGTAAAACTTCTCCCAGAATCCGGGGTGCACGTGCGGGATGTGGTGCTTGCGGTATTTGCCCAGGTAAGTGCCATCGGCATCGATGACGGCTGCGGTGTTGAAATACAAGCCGGGCATCTGCTCTTCATAAACCGGAACCACAATGGCCATGCGGTGCTTGGCCGCAATTCTCTGCATCAGCTTGGTGGTTGGGCCCTCCGGCACCCTCTCCGTGAGGTCATACCAGCGAATGTTCTGCTCGGCGCAAAAATAGGGACCGTAGAAAAGTTCCTGCAGGCAGAGGATTTTCACTTTCTTCTTCGCGGCTTGTTCGATCAATCGGACATGCTTCTCGATCATCGCCTTCTTGATTTGGGGAAGCGCATGGTTGCCACCGAGCGCGCTACTTGCCTGGATGAGACCGCAACGCACGATGCGAGACATGAGAGCACCTCCGAGACAGGAATATAACAAAACCGCAAAGTCTTTTCCGCGGGACAGAAGACTCTAAGCTGGCGTCCGGTCAATCGCGCGTCGCATAGTCCCGCGGCCGGTCCCGCAAAGGCGACTGCTTCGAGAGACCGTCGCGAATCCGGGCGTATCCCGGCTTGATCGCGGAATAAATGACGTCGCAGCGTTGGCTGTAGGGCTGAAAGGCGCTCTTCATGGCATTGATGGTGAGCTTCTCAAAATCGTCCAAAGTCAAGCCAAAGGTTTCGGCTGCGGCTTCGAACTCGCGGGTCATGCTGGTATCGCTCATCAGGCGATTGTCGGTGTTCAGAGTGACCCGGAACTTTTCCTGATAAAGAATCTTGAAAGGGTGCTCGGCCAGGCTTGGGGTAGCGCCAGTATGCACATTGCTGATCAAGCAAACCTCAATCGGAATCCGCTTATCGAGAACATACTGCGCGAGATCGCCGAGCTTTACAACCTTTCCTTCCGCCACGGTAATGTCATCGATCAAGCGTGTTCCGTGGCCAATTCGGTGCGCTCCACAGTACTGGATGGCCTGCCAGATCGATTCCTTCCCATAGCCCTCTCCGGCGTGAATCGTGATGTTGAAATTCTCGCGCTGAATGTAGTGGAACGCGTCCACGTGCTTTTTCGGAGGAAATCCCCCTTCTTCGCCCGCAAGATCGAAGCCCACTACGCCGCGGGCGCGAAAATCGAGAGCCAGCTCTGCCATCTCCAGAGATACGTTAAGGTTGCGCATGGCGCAGATAATCAATCCCGAAGCGATGCCAAAGTCCTTGCGGCCGCGCTCTAGTCCCTTCAGCACGGCGGAAACGATCTGCTGGTGAGTAAGACCCTTCTTGGTGTGAAACAGCGGCGCAAAGCGCGTCTCGAAATAAACCACGCCATCATTGGCGAGGTCCTCTACCTGTTCGTAGGCGACACGCTCGAGTGCCTCCTCGGTTTGCATCACCGCGATGGTGTGAGCAAAACCTTCCAGATATTTGGCCAGACTTCCCTTGTTTGCTCCCTGATGAAACCATTGGGCTAACGCTTCCGGGTCGTCGGTAGGAAGTCCCGAGTACCCGTTCTCCCGGGCCAGCGAAATTACGGTCTGTGGACGGAGTACGCCGTCCAGGTGTTCATGCAGAAGGACCTTGGGCAGAGTTTTCAGGGTTGCACGGTCAAGCTTCATAGCGAACTCCACAGCTACGATCGGCAGGATCATCACTCCGAAACATCATACGCCGATTGCATCGCCTTTCAGTCGCCACGAGCCTGCTGCAACCGCATGTTATACACTACCGCAACTCATTCGGAGATCGAGGAGCACGGCGGCATGCTGCAGGCAGCAGAAGACAAGCCCGGAGCAGGCTATGGCTTGCGGCGCGAAATTCTCTCTCCGCTCGAGACCCTGGCGCAATCTGTCTCCACCATGGCTCCTACGACCACTCCGGCCGCGACCATTCCCTTGGTCTGTGCTTTGGCCGGAAACGGAACCTGGCTGGCCTATGTGCTGGCGACGGTTGCCGTGCTCCTGGTCGCGCTGTGCATCGCCCGCTTTGCCCGCTATTCGGCCTCGCCCGGCTCACTCTACACCTATGCTTCGATGATTCTTCCACCCTGGCTGGGCGCAACCGTCGCGTGGAGCCTGTTGCTAGCCTATGTTGCCACGGGATCGAGCGTCATCGGCGGCTTCTATCATTACGCCAACCTGCTGTTGCGCGACGCCACCGGGCGTGTTTTTTCCACCGCCTTGCTGGCCACCCTAGTGACCGGAGTTTCCATGTGGATCGCCTGGCGCGACGTGAAAATCTCGGCGCGTCTGATGCTGTGGATTGAAGCCGCTTCGGTTTCCGTGATTGTCATCGTGGTAGCCGCCGTTCTGCTGCGGAACGGCTGGCACTGGGACTGGGACGAGCTGCACCTGCGGGGCATGACGGGCAGCGGCTTGCGGTTGGGTCTGGTCCTTGCACTGTTCAGTTTCGTGGGCTTCGAGAGTGCGACCACGTTGGGTTCGGAAGCTCGCAATCCGTTCAAGGCGATTCCGCGCGCGGTGATTCAGAGTGCGCTCCTGGCGGGGGCTTTCTTTACCGTATGTGCGTACGCGGAAGTGCTCGGTTTTCACGCGGCCGGCCAAGACCTCGGTGCCAGTCAAGCCCCGATGAGAGTTCTGGCGGGAGTCGGCGGCGTTCCCCTCCTAGGCGTACTCATCGATATCGGCGCGCTGGTAAGTCTATTTGCGGGAACCCTGGCATGCATCACGGCCGCCGCGCGAGTGCTTCTCCTCATGTCTCATAACGGGTTGGCGCACAAGTCCCTACGCACCACCCACGTGCGAAATCACACGCCTACGCGCGCCGTGGTCGTTACTGGCGTCGCTGCCCTCCTTCCGGTCGCCGTGCTTGCTTACCGGGGCGCGAGCGGCCTTGATGTTTATGGTTGGATGGGGTCGCTCGCGACCTACGGGTTCATCGTTGCCTATGCGCTGGTTTCGGTTGCACTGCCAGGCTATCTGCGTTCCCACGGTGGTTTCGGGCCCGGCACCCGCGTCATCTCGACGCTCGCCGGCATCGCCATGTTGCTGGCATTGCTGGGGAATCTCTATCCTGTCCCGGAGGGCCCTTACGGCAAGCTGCCCTATATCTACCTCGCCTATCTTGGCGCAGGAATGCTGTGGTTTCTGCTGCGGGGCCGCTCGGTCGAGGGACAACTGGGTGGCTCCTAGCTTGCACCGGCCCATTTCGGTCGAGCACGCGCGGAACACCGAGGGTCGGCACCGAATAAAAATAAGTAATCCCCGGCAAAAAAATTTTCATTGGAGATGCTCCTTCCGTTTATTGCGAAAGTGGCGTAAATTTTACCGAATATCCGCAGTCGGATGGGCAGGGGTCGTGCAACTCTCCGCCAAACAAAAGCCGGGTTCCGCCGGGAAGCGGAACAGTCGAGCCTGCTTTGAAGCAGTGCAGCAAAATCAGGTGAACCAAGGATCAAACCCGAGTGCGCCTTGGAGCGCTCCGGCCACCGATATTTGTTTCCACTCTTGAGGTGCACTCATGGCAAAAAGGCTTTCAGCATTCTCACTGGCGATCGCGCTCTGTCTCCTCGGGTCTTCCCTGCAGGCCCAGCAAACTCTGGGCGGCATTACCGGTACGGTGACTGATCCGACCGGGAGCGTCCTGCCGGGCACCGCCGTGACCATTGTGGGCGACCAGACTCAGTTCACCCGCACCCAGAAGTCTGGGGACAGCGGCAGCTATGATTTCGTAAACCTTCCGATCGGCGCCTACACTTTGACTTTCACGCATGACGGATTTGAAACCCAAAAAGTGCCCTCCATCACAGTCCAGGCAGCCCGAACCGTCACCGTGAACGCCAGCTTGCGAATAGGCCAGGTTGGTCAGACCATTACAGTCGAAGAGAGTCCGCTCATCAATGCCGTTGACACCACCAACGGCTACATCCTGGAGAAGGCGCAGATCGAGGCGATTCCGCTCCCGACGGGAAGTTTCACGGGCCTGGCCATTCTTTCCCCCGGCGTGAATGCGGAACTCCCCGGAGGAACCGGCGCCAATAGCGGATTGGGCAACCAGCCGGTCTGGGCCAATGGCCAGCGCGATACCAGCAACAGCTTCCTGCTGAATGGCGTCGACGCCAGCAATTTGTTTAATGGCAAAAGCACCAGCCAGGTTGGCTCCGCCCGCATCGTCAACAATACGGGCGTGGCCAACGCGGCCAGCACCAGCGCCGCGGAGATTCAGAGCACGGCGTCGGTCTATCTGGCAATCGGCCAGGCGTTGCCGACCCCGGCTCCCGAGACCGTTGAGGAATTGCGCGTGAACACTTCGATGTACGATGCCCAGCAGGGCTCGACCAGCGGGGCGCACATCGATATGAGCACGGCCTCGGGCACCAACACCCTGCACGGCAGCGGATATGTGCATCGCGGAACGGACGCGCTCAACGCCGCACCGTTCTTCTACAAGCAGGACCCCAATATTCCAGCGAGTGAGGATGTCCCGCAGCTACATCGCTATACTGCAGGCGGCACTCTCGGCGGGGCGCTCATCAAGGACAAACTCTTCGGTTTCATTAGCTACCAGCACGTTCACGTAGGCGACCAAGAGATTGGATTGTCACACGTTCTAGTTCCCCGAGGATTCACCGCTGCCAATTGCGGCGCAACCCGGCCTACCGCGCAGTTGGCGACCTGCATGGCCAACATTTCGAATACCAATTTCGGCACGAACCTGACTGCGGCCAATGTCGATCCCATCGCACTCTCGCTGTTTCAGTACCAATTTCCGAACGGACAATATATGGTTCCTTGGGATGACGGCGTCACCCCCACGCCCGCATTTCCGGAGAACGCGATCATTCCTGGCACCGCCTATTTCACCTCCGATCAGGCCGTCGCAGATGTGGATTGGAACCAGAGCAGCAAAGACACTTTGTCGGCAAAGTATTACTACCAGAACGACCCAACCGTTGCGCCTTACGCCTATTCGAGCGTGCCCGGTTTCTCGCAGCACCTAGCGGCCGGCAGTCAGGTCGCTTCACTCACCAATACGCAAGCGCTACGCTCCAATCTGAGTGTGGCGGAAGTCGTGGGAATCCTTCGCGAGCGTGTGTATAGCACGATCGCGCAGCCCTTCTCCCCGCAACAGGCGGGCATCAACACGTTCGGCTCCTCTTTCTTTCCTGGCATTACGATCGTGGACCCGCTAGGACTGTTCGGCCCGGCCAACACCGGGAACATATCGAACGACCAGTTCCTCGGCTTCGGCGGGGGAGCCGCGTCGCAAGGGCCTTTCACGGGAGTTTTCCAAAATCGCATCATGCCATCGGCGAATGCCATTTGGAACAGGGGGCGGCACACCATCACGTTCGGCGGTAGCTATTCGTTCACCCAACTCAACACGCGCGACCGAAGAACCGACCAAGGAATTATCGCTTCGGCCGATTTCTCGCAATTTGTCCAGGGCCTGGTGACTACCAACGATGATTTCACCACCACCAAGTTCTTGCAGGGCAATGCCAACCGGTACTACCGCGCTGGGCAAACGGGAGAGTACGTGCAGGACAAGTTCCAATTCCGTTCCAACCTGAGTCTGACAGCGGGACTACGTTTCGATTGGAATGGCGGGCTTTCGGAGAAATACGGCCGCCTTTACAACTTTGACCCGTCGCTGTACTCCTATGACGCAACGAGCGATACCATCACTTCGAACGGCTTCATCATCGCCGGCAACAACGCCCAATTTCCCACCAAAGGCGTAAGCAAGACCACGCTGACGGGCCGCCAATGGGGATTTGCTCCTCGGATCGGCGTGGCGTGGAGTCCGAAGAAATTCGACAATAAGATTGTGGTCCGGGCCGGCAGCGGGATCTACTATGACCGCGGCGAGCTGTTCAGCTATCTCTCTCCCGGCTACGCCGCCGGGGTAATTACCGGTGGCCCGTTTGGCGTGAATCAGGCGCCGCCTTTCGTGAGCTCGCAGCAGTGCGGCACGACGTTCTTGTATTCGGGCTTCATCCCTACCTGCGACCCAGCCTCCGGCTACTCGCTCGCCAATCCCTGGGGCCCCACGTTGGGACCGGGACCGACCGGCAATCCGGCCGACATTACGAGCTTTCTGCCGAATGCAGCGGCGATCACCGCCGGGGCTCCGCTGTTCTCCTTTGCTACCTACAATCGCGCCAACAAACTGCCCTATACCATCAACAGCACTCTCGATATCCAATGGCAGCCGCGCAAGGACCTGGCAATCGAGGTTGGCTACGTCGGCAATCTCGGCCGCCATGAAGTCATTCCTCTGCCTTTTAACCAGCCGGGCATCGCTACGCCAACTAATCCCATTCACGGCCAGCAATATACCTATGGCTACACTGTGCTTGATCCGACAACCTTCAACCCGATTCTATTACCGAACAACCAGGGACCGATGCTCTCAACTTTCGAAGGCGGGAATACTGATCTACGCGTGCCCTACATAGGCTATTCCGCCGAGTCAGAAAGCTACAAAGCCGCTGGCATTTCACAATACAACGCGTTACAGACCCATGTTGAAAAGCGAATGAGCCATGGCCTGCAGGTGGGCTTCTCCTACACCTACTCGCACGCTCTCGATGAGCAGAGCGGCATGGGCCTGTTTTTCAACGGCAACAATCCGCTCGACCTGCGATCAGCCTATGGCTCCTCGGACTTTGACCGCACCCATGTTTTCAACTTCAGCTATGTATATCAGCTACCTAAGTTTTTCACCGAGTCTTCGTTGAAGGGCAAGCTGGCCGACGGTTGGGCTTTCCAGGGAATCACGGTGATCCAGAGCGGCCAACCTTACAGCATCATCGATTACACGGGAGCCGTGGGTAGCATTTTCTACGGCGTTTCCGACGGCATTACCAACCCGATCGTGCCGTTGGCGGCCGGCTGCACTCCGAAAAATGCAATCACCGGTGCCTCCGGGGCCTTCAACACTCCGGCGCTAAAATCCTCGTGCTTCACGCTGCCCCTG
Source organism: uncultured Acidobacteriaceae bacterium (assembly GCA_963770245.1). Lineage (GTDB taxonomy): Bacteria > Acidobacteriota > Terriglobia > Terriglobales > Acidobacteriaceae > PALSA-270. The sequence continues at coordinate 323,515 of CAVYOX010000009.1, forward strand.
CTCAGCCCGGGCGACCTGAACGGCGGCATCCCACCGGGAGATACCTTTGAGACTAATTTCACCGGCGGTCAGCGCAATATCTTCCGGCAGGCTTGGCAGAGACGGGCAGACATCTCACTCGTGAAGGACACACAGCTCACCGACCGCCTCGACATGAAATACACGCTGGACGTCTTCAATGTAACCAATACGACCAGCTTTGATATCCCGATTGACGACGTTTCGCAGAATGAGGGTTACAACGACTTCCCGGTCCAGGGCAGCACCCTATACAACGCGCCATTTGGTCTCGGAGTAGTAAACAAAACGATTGGCAGCCCGCGTCAGGTCCAAATGTCACTGCGCTTCGCCTTCTAGAGCGACACGGCGAAGAAACGCAGTATGGTGGGCGCAAGGATCCAGCAAGGCAAGGGTTGGGAGTTTGCTGCGGGTTCGGCCGGCCTGGTGGATGGATCAGAGAACGTGGTCCGGTCAAAGCTGGCGGCCCTCCCAACTCGACACCACCGCTGGCATTACTCGCCGTACGGTATCCAGATATTTTTCACTTGACTGGCATGTTCCAGGAACCAGCGGCCCTCGCCCTGGTGTAGGTTGAACCAGTCGATGGCGCGGCCTTCGTTGGTCCACACTTGCTTCAGATTGCCGACGGAGTAGGACTTGGCGGCAGCGGAGTTGGCTTGGTCGCCGAAGCACCAGAGGCCGTCTACGCCGTCGTGTTCCGCCAGCACTTGCAAGAGTTCGGAGGAGGAGCCGGTGACGAAATTGACGGCGCCGCCCGGCAGATCGCTGGTATCGCACACCTGATAAAGGTCGCCGATGATGAGCGGATAGGTCTCGGAGGGAACCGCGACGACGGTATTGCCCAGTGCGATGGCCGGCAGGATCAAAGACCATAAGCCGAGCAAGGGCATGTCCGCGGGGGCGACAATACCGAGCGTTCCGATCGGCTCGTTCATGGCAAGCACGACGTTGCGGAAGGGCGGGTTGTGGACTGCGCCGTCAAACTTGTCCGCCCAGGCCGCATAGGAAAAGGTTCGCTCGATAGCGAGACCAATTTCTGCTGCCGCCTGCGCCTCCCCGACAGCGCCAGACAAGCGCCCGGCGATGTCCTCTTGGCGCTGGGAAAGATTCTCGGCGATGTAGTAGAGAACTTGTGCGCGGTGGTGCGCTGTCGCCTTGGCCCAGCTTTCCGCCTTCCGGGCCGCTTCAACCGCATTGCGAATGTCCTTGCGATTGCCGAGCGGTGCTTCGCCTAACCGTCGGCCATTTCCGCCTCGTATTTCTGCGCTGTAACCGGAATCCGGGCGAACCTGCTTGCCGCCGATGTAAAGCTTCACCGTGCGGTCAATGGGCGGATCGGACCACTCGGGTTGACGATTGGGGCTTGGGTTCGGTTTGGGCGCCACCGCGCGAAGTGCAGGAGCCTGTTGGAACCAGGCCGGCTCGAGATACTCCCGGAGTCCTTCCTGTCCTCCCTCACGTCCATAGCCGCTTTCTCGATACCCGCCGAATCCGCAAGACGCGTCAAACAAGTTTGTGCAATTCACCCAGACAACGCCTGCCTTCAGTTGCGCTGCGACCTGGAGGGCCAGATTGATGCTCTCGCTCCAGACGCAGGCTGCGAGACCATAGGCGGTGTTGTTGGCTAGCTCTACGGCTTCCGCCGGCGTGCGAAAAGTCATCGCGGCCAGAACGGGCCCGAAAATCTCCTCCTGTGCCACGACCGAAGTTGGATGCACATTGCTCAGCAAGGTGGGGGGAAAATAGAAACCGCGCGATGGCAAATCGATCTTCGGCTGCCAGCAGGTCGCGCCCTCGGCAATCCCTTGATCCACTAGCCGCTTGATTCGGTCCAGTTGCACCGAGGCGACGATGGCTCCGATGTCGATTGCTTTATCCAATGGGGGACCGGCGCGCAATGTGCTCATGCGCTCGCGTATTTTTACGGTCAGCGTTTCTGCGATGCTTTCCTGCATCAGCAGCCGCGATCCCGCGCAACACACCTGTCCTTGGTTGAGCCAAATACCATCCACCAGCCCTTCCACTGCGCTATCCAGGTCGGCGTCTTCGAATACAACGAATGGCGATTTTCCGCCGAGCTCGAGCGATAGCCGTTTTTGGCTTTGGGCTGTGGCTCTGCGAATCGAGCGTCCTACTTCGGTCGAGCCCGTAAAAGCGATCTTAGCGACGCCGGCATGCTGCACCAGCCATTCGCCGGTCGAACCATCGCCGGTGACGATGTTCACCACGCCGGGAGGCAATCCGGCTTCTTGGCAGATTTCGGCGAAGGCGAGGGCAGTCAGCGGTGTGAACTCCGCCGGCTTGAGCACCACGGTGTTTCCCGTGGCCAGGGCGGGGGCGATTTTCCAGGCCAGCATCAGCAGGGGAAAATTCCAAGGAATAATCTGCCCCACGACGCCGCAGGCCGCGTAACCAGGAAATTCTTGCTGCAGGAGTTGTGCCCAACCCGCGTGATAGTAGAAATGCCGCGACACCAGCGGAATATCAATATCCCGGCTCTCGCGGATCGGCTTGCCGTTGTCGATCGTCTCGAGCACTGCCAGGCGGCGGGAATGCTTCTGCACCAGCCTGGCCAGAGCATAAAGGTAGCGCGCCCGGGCGTGAGGCGTGTGTGCGTGCCATTTTGGAAACGCGGCGCCTGCGGCTTCGACTGCTGCATCGACGTCCGCTGCGGAGCCTTGGGCTATGGCAGCGAGTGTCTCTCCGGTGGAGGGATCCGTCGTGTCGAAGTATTGGCCCAGGGCGGGTGGTTGCCAAGCTCCGTGAATGAAATGCCCGAAACGCCGCCCATGACGTTCCAGCCACAGCAGCGCCTCTTTCGGGTCTTCTGGCGCCGGCCCATAATCCATGGCCATCAGCTTGTCGGCGATACTCATACACATTCCTTAATCGGGATATACGATCCCAATGGCGAGCGGGTTAGGGAAGCGGTTGCCGATAGTCCGCCGCATATCGACCGGTAGCGCAGTGTTCAAGCTGGCGCTCAATATCGGTCAACATACCGCTCGCCCCAAAGCGGAAAAGCTCGGGACTCAGCCAGGACGGACCAAGTTCTTCTTTCATCAGGGCCAACCAGTCCATCGACTGCCTAGCGGTCCGCACACCTCCAGCTGGTTTGAATCCAACAGCCATGCCGGTGGTGTGGCCATATTCGCGGATGGCGCGTGCCATCACCAAGCCGACGGGGAGGGTTGCGTTTGTAGCCTCTTTGCCGGTTGAAGTCTTGATGAAATCAGCGCCGGCCATCATGGCCACAAAGCTGGCGCGGCCGACATTTCGCAAGGTGCGCAGATCACCGGTGCCGAGAATCACCTTCATGTGAGCGCGCCCGCAGGCTTCCTTGAACAGGCAGATCTCGTCGTAGAGCTCCCTCCATTTGCCAGCAAAGACGTGAGCCCGAGTAATGACCACGTCAATTTCATCAGCGCCGGTTTCGACCGAGCGTCGGATTTCGGCTATACGCTCTTGCAGAGGCGAAAGTCCAGCGGGAAAACCGGTTGAAACCGCCGCTACTCGGATGCCGCTGCCTGCAAGCCCGCGCAGTGCCGTCTCGACAAAACTATGATAGACGCACACCGCGGCCACTTTCAGGCCAAGTTCTTCGACCCCCAGGCGCTTCACCACTTCCGATTTGATGGGTTGCCGCGCCTTCGAACACAGACGTCGAACCCGTTCCTCGGTATCATCGCCTGAAAGCGTGGTGAGGTCCATGCAGGAAATGGCCCGCAGGAGCCACGCCGCTTGCCATTCCTTTTTTGCGGTGCGACGTGCGACATGAGACTGCGCCCTGCGTTCGACGGCACTCGTATTGATGCGAACAGCCTTAACCCGATCCAGACTAAAAGGGATGCCACAATTCGGCTGCAGGGCCTGCCCGTACAGATAGGCCACGGGAGCAGCGGGAACCGATCCCCGGTTTTCGATTGAGGGGTGGGCCAGACCGCGCGCCATTCCTTGGATACTACTATTTTCGACAGGCATCGAGTCTTCTTTGGCGGCCCGAACGATATCCCGCTCGCCCGTATTGTACGGCAGATGGGGAATAACAGAAATTTGGAGGATTGGAGCTGGGCAGCCATCCGGCCCTGTCTCGTGAGCGGTTCGAGATGGTCAAAGATTTGCGAACAGAGATTCGAGTTTCCCTTCATCCAGCTTGCCGTCGGTGCGGACGCCAGTGCACAGATCGATACCGAAAGGCCCCACTTCCTCAATGGCTCGTCGAACGTTGTGCGGCCCAATGCCGCCCGCGAGAAATACAGGCACCGGAATTTGCTCGCGAATCGCCCGGCTCAATGCCCAATTATGTACTCTGCCGGTTCCTCCCAGTTCCTTCACGGGGAGGTAGGGATTGCCCGAGTCGAGCACCAGCGCGTCCACTTCAGAAGCCACTGTCAGCGCTTCGTCGACTGATTCTGGACCGGTAACGTGCACCACCTGCACGATCCCAATTCCGGGCAAAGATCGCCTCAACTCGCGATGGCATCCAGAAGGCAGGCGATCCACGATCTGCAGTGTGTTTGTGCGGCAGCGTCGCTGCTGGGCAACGATCGATGCGACGTCCTGTTTGCTGGTGAGAAGAAACGACGCGACTCCGGGGGGAACATGGTTAGCAATTTCGAGGATTTTGTCATCGGAGATCACGCCAGGTCCGCTCGGCATGTCAGATACCAAGCCCAACGCGGATGCCCCAGATCGGATCGCCAGTTCCGCTTCCTGCGGCGAGGAGATACAGCAGATCTTCACGCGCACCCGAGGAGCACTCATCGTCATCTCAGAGTTCCTTTGCCATTGAACAAGGCGAGACCTGATCGCAAAACATGACGGCGAGAGCCGGGACGTTCGTGGTGCTCACGCCTTGAGCACTTTTGGGACTGCTTGTCATAGGACCCAGCACTGCGTATCATGCAACGATTATGACAAGTGAGAACGCGGTGCGAAAAACCAGCCTTCGCGAAAAGGCGCAGCTGATGTCGGCGTCCGAAATGGATCGTACCATGGTCCGCCTAGCCCATGAGATCGTGGAAAAGAACGGCGGAGTCGAGGCTTTTGCATTGGTCGGTATCCGGCGCCGCGGAGTGCCGCTGGCGGAGCGGTTGGGAAAGCTGATCGGTCGCATTGAAGGCGTGCCTATTCCGGTCGGAACCCTGGATATCACGTTCTATCGCGATGACCTGTCCACACTTGGGCCGAAGCCTGTGGTTCAGGCATCGAAGATGGGATTTTCCATCCAAGACCAAAATATCGTACTGGTCGACGACGTCCTTTTTACCGGCCGCACCATTCGCGCAGCCTTGGACGCGCTGTTTTCGCACGGACGGCCTCGCCGCGTACAGCTGTGTGTACTGATCGACCGCGGCCACCGCGAGTTGCCCATTGAGGCCGCGTTTGTTGGCCGCAATGTGCAAACGACGATGAACGAAGTGATTGAAGTTAAGTTGACCGAAATCGATGGCGCGGAAAAAGTTCTTCTCATGGAAAAGTAAGCTCCAGTGCCTAAGGCAATGAAAACGATTCGGGGCAAACAGCGTACGCTGCTGCTTCGCGCGGCGCGGAAGGTCATGCGGCACGCCCACGCTCCCTATTCCCACTTTCGGGTGGGTGCGGCGCTGATTACCGCCAAGGGCGAGGTCTTCGCTGGCTGCAATGTGGAGAACGCATCCTATGGGATGACGAACTGTGCCGAGCGCACGGCGATCTTTACCGCGGTTGCTCAATCTGGACCTCGACTGGACATTCGCGCCGTCGCAGTTGTGAATGATCAGGGCGTGCCGTGCTCGCCATGCGGAGCTTGCCGACAGGTGATTTACGAGTTCGGGCCAGAGGCGATGGTGTACTTTCAAGGCTCGAAGGGTTGGAAAGAAAGCCATATCACCGAACTCTTGCCGGAAGGGTTTCGCCTCAAGTGAACCGGCCACGGGGAAGCTCTGCTCCGTTGCCCATTCGTGCGATCGACGTGATTCGCAAGAAGCGGGATGGAGAAGAGTTGTCGCGCGGTGAGATTGAATATCTGGTTCATGCTTACACCGTCGGCGAGATTCCCGACTACCAAGTGTCCGCCTGGCTCATGGCTGTAATCCTGCGCGGACTTTCTCGCCCTGAGACGTCCGTTCTGACCGATGCCATGCTGCGTTCGGGCGATGTTCTGGACCTTTCGGAATTCTCCGCCAAGAAGGTAGATAAGCATTCCACCGGCGGGGTGGGGGACAAGACGTCGCTGGTGCTGGCGCCCCTGGCCGCAGCCGGTGGTTTGGTGGTCCCAATGATCAGCGGGCGCGGACTGGGGCACACCGGCGGCACTCTGGATAAACTTGAGTCGATTCCCGGATTCAACGTAAATCTGTCAGTCCCCGAGTTCCGCCGGGTGCTGGCCGCATGTGGCTGCGCCATGATCGGACAGACTGCCGAGATCGCCCCGGCTGACCGAAAACTTTATGCGCTGCGCGACGTCACCGCCACCGTGGAGAGCCCCTATTTGATCTGCGCTTCCATCATGAGCAAGAAGTTGGCAGAAGGAATCGACGCTCTGGTTCTGGACGTCAAGACCGGTTCCGGTGCCTTCATGAAGGAAGAAAAGGACGCCGTGTTTTTGGCCGAACTTATGGTGGAAACCGGCGAGCGGATGGGAAAAGCAACGGTCGCGCTGATCACCGCCATGGATCAGCCATTAGGATCAACAGTGGGAAATTCACTCGAAGTGATCGAGGCGCTCGATGTCTTGCGCGGCGCAGGACCTGAGGACCTTCGAGAGTTATGTCTGGAACTGGCGGGGTGGATGTTCGTCCTGGGAGGTGTAGCCGATTCGGTGACGAATGGTAAGACCAGAGCGGCTGAACTGATTCACTCCGGACAGGCCCTTGAGAAATTGCGGCAGATGGTCAAACTGCAAGGTGGTGATGAAGCCGTAATCGACAATCCCGAACAGTTGCCACGATCGAGATATACGTTCAATGTGAGCTGCCCGACGAGCGGGTGGATCACCTCGATAGATTGCGAAGCGGTTGGCAGGGCCTGTGTGGTTTTGGGCGGCGGACGCGAGAGGAAGGAAGACGGCGTCGATCCAGCGGTCGGAATCGTTTTGCATCGCAAGGCGGGCGATGCGATTCGTGCCGGAGAAACGCTGTGCACAGTGCATTACAACTCCGAAGCTCGCGGCAGGCAAGCCCAGGAAATGCTTCTGAACAGCTATCACGTCGCAGACGCAGCCGCCCCGGTGCGGAACAAGGGGCTCGTGCATCGTGTGATTCGAGGATCGGGAGGTAAATAAGAATGGGCCGCTTCACCGGGGTTCTCGGTTTGCTGACCATGTTAGGTTTGGCGTTTGCCTTTTCGACCAACCGGCGGGCCATTCGCCTGAAGACGGTGGCTTGGGGATTGGGTCTGCAACTAGCCCTTGGACTGTTCGTCCTCCGTGTCAAGTCTGGCGAGTGGCTGTTTCAGCTGGCGGGCAACGGCGCCAAGAAACTGCTCGACTTCTCTTATGCCGGCTCGGTTTTTGTCTTCGGCGAGCTGGGCAAGCAGCAGTCCTCGTTGGGGTTGATTTTCGCCTTCCAGGTGCTGCCGACGATCATCTTCATCGCCGCGTTTTTTGCGGTTCTTTACCACTTGGGCGTGATGCAACTTATCATTCGCGCCGGGGCCTGGGTGATGACCCGGGTCATGGGAGCGAGCGGCGCCGAATCACTCAACATCGCGGCCAGCATCTTCATGGGTCAGACCGAGGCCCCTCTCACCATCCGTCCGTTCCTTCCGGAGCTTACCCAATCCGAACTGATGTGCGTCATGACGAGCGGTATGGCGCATATTTCGGGAGGCATGATGGCGGCCTACATACGAGTGGGCGGTGCGGACGCAAAAAGTCTGCTGACCGCAGTAATCATGACCGCGCCGGGGACTCTGCTAATAGCCAAAATGCTGGTCCCCGAGACGGGAACACCGCTCACGGCCGGGCGCGTGGAGATGCCGGCCACCGAGAAGGAAGCCAATATCCTCGGCGCTATCGCCCGGGGTACCGTCGATGGTCTCCATTTGGCCCTCAATGTCGGTGCGATGCTTATCACCTTTCTCGCCCTGCTCGCGCTGCTCAATGCCATGATGGGGTGGACGCACATCCACATCGCCTGGTTTCCCAGTAGCCTGCAGCAAGTTCTGGGCTGGGTTTTCGCCCCCGTGGCCTGGCTGATCGGAGTCCCTTGGCGGGACGCGGGAACGATTGGCAATCTGCTGGGTACCCGCATGGTGCTCAACGAATTTGTCGCATTCGCGCAACTCGGAACGATAAAAGCCAGCCTCGATCCGCGGACCTTTACGATTGCGACCTTTGCGCTTTGCGGGTTCGCGAATTTCAGCTCGATTGGAATTCAGATCGGCGGCATCGGCGCTCTCGCGCCCAATCAAAGGGGAGAATTGGCGCGCCTGGGTTTGCGAGCGATGCTGGCGGGCACCATGGCAAATCTGATGTCCGCATCCATCGCGGGGATTCTTCTTTGGGGAAATTAGCGATTGGGCCGGGGTCGTCCTCGCTCCGTGGCGCAGAATTTTGCCGATGGGGTTTGCGATGTCGATGTTTCCCCGCTGTCATCGCAGCCTGAATCTAGAGCCATACGGGGTTGCAGGGAAGCAAACAGGTAAAATGCCGCATCGATCTTTGCGAAGGAGGCGCGGTGCGCCGGTCGACACATCTGTGGCGGTTTCTTGTCTTCTCGTTGAATGCCGCCATGGCTGCGGCCCAATCCGGCACGCCGCCGGAGCAAAGAGCCAGCGATTATTTCGAGAGCGTGACACGCCAACCCTCCCTCTTGCTGGTTTTTCTGCGGGATATGCCGAAGGGCGGTGATCTGCACAACCATTTGAGCGGATCCATCTACGCTGAAAATCTGATCGATTTTGCTGCCCAAGACGGCCTTTGCGTGGATCGTGTGTCCTCGTTCTTGAGCGCCGCACCGTGCGACGCGTCCTGCGACAGATTTGCGAATAGGCCTGCGGTTCGTTGCAGTTATGGCGACCAATCGCTCTACAATGCTCTCATCGACGCCTGGTCCATGCGCAATTGGGAACGGGGCCATGAGTCCGGCCACGACCACTTCTTTTCCACATTTGACAGATTCCGCGCTGCCACACTGAACCACGTCGGGGATGCGATCGCCGAGGCAGTGCAGCGGGCCGCCGCAGACCATCTGCGATATGTCGAGCTCATGCACACTGCGGATAACATGCAGTCGGCAGAACTGGGCGCGAAGCTGGGGAGGACACCAGATTTCGCGGCCGCACGCGAGAAGCTTCTGTCGGGCGGCCTTAAGGATGTAATCGCCTCCACTCGGAAGCATCTTGACGGCGATGAGGCGAAGGTAAGCAGCATGCTTCAGTGCGGCACTGCCGCAGCGGCACCAGGATGTGAAGTGACGGTTCGTTATCTCTATCAAGTCCTGCGTGGCCTGGCGCCGGAGTCAGTTTTCGCGCAGATGGTCACCGGCTTTGAACTGGCTTCGACCGATCCTCGCTTCGTCGGGATAAACCTGGTGATGCCGGAAGACTCGTATGTGCCCATGCATGATTTCGATCTTCACATGCAGATGCTCGACTATCTGCATGGCATCTATCCCAAAGTGCACATCAGCCTACACGCCGGGGAACTGGCAATGGGTTTGGTGCCCCCAGAAGGGCTGCGTTTCCATATCCGCGAATCGATCGAGCGCGGCCACGCGGAACGCATTGGGCATGGCGTTTCCGTCATGAGCGAACGCGAGCCGCTGCGACTGCTTCGCGAGATGGCGCAGCGCGACATCTTGGTGGAAATCTGCCTGACCTCGAACGATGTCATTCTGGGAGTGAAGGGTCCGCTCCCGCTCTACCGGCGCTATGGTGTTCCCGTAGCCCTGGCAACCGACGATGAAGGGGTATCGCGCTCCGATCTGACGCAGGAATACCTGCGGGCGGTGGAAACCTATCACCTATCGTATGTCGACCTGAAGGAAATGGCGCGACAAAGTCTCGAACATAGTTTCTTACCCGGCTCCAGTCTCTGGGGGAATACGCGCCAGTTTCGCGCGGTGGGCGGCTGTGAAGCTGATCGGGCCCATACCGGCCGTCCATCTCTAGCCTGTCAAAACTTTCTGAATGCGAATGAGCGCGCTCGCAGCCAGTGGAGGCTGGAAGAAGATTTTTCCGAATTCGAAGCGAAGTTTAGTGTCGCTGCCAGACCGACGAAGTAGAAGCCAAGAGCTACCATGCCCGACGACTATACCCACGCTCAGTCCGCCGCCGCATTTCTATTGGCGCAGACCCGGCTTCGGCCGCGCATCGGAGTCGTCCTCGGGTCCGGTCTCGGCGCTTTCGCCGACGATCTGTTGGACGCCGCGCGCATTCCATACGCGAACATTCCATTCTTTCCTCGCTCCACCGCCATCGGCCATGCGGGACAAATGGTAATCGGTACAACGGGCGGCATTCCGATCGCTGCGATGCAGGGAAGAGTGCATCTCTACGAAGGGTATTCTGTTCAGGAAGTGGCGTTCCCGATTCGCGTTTTCGCAGGCTTGGGCATTCGCGCCGTGATCCTCACCAACGCCGCGGGGGGTATCAATCAGGAATATCAGCAGGGAGCTCTCGTCGTGATTAGCGACCACATCAATCTGCAAGGGACCAACCCGCTAGTTGGGCCCAACGAAGAGCGTTTCGGAGCGCGATTTCCTGACATGACGCAGGCGTATTCGCGGACTTATCGTGATATGGCTCTGCAATCGGCTCGCAAGATGGGCAAAACTCTCCATCAGGGGATATATGCGGGCCTGCTCGGTCCGAGCTATGAAACGCCCGCAGAAATCCGCTATTTGCGGACTATCGGAGCCGATCTGGTCGGTATGTCGACGATTCCCGAGGTAGTCGCCGCGCGCCACATGGGATTGAACGTTTTGGCCATTTCCTGTGTAACCAACATGGCAGCGGGGATTCTCGACCAGGCGCTCAATCACCAGGAGGTGTTGGAGACTGCTGAGCGTGTGAAAGGGGACTTCATCGCGCTGTTGCAGGCGGTAATCTCGGAAATCGCAGCAGAAGTGCGTGGATAGCCATCCTTAGACCTCCCGCCTGAGAGGCTATTTCTTTCGCCTCGCAATCGACAACTTCACCGGCGGCTCAATCCCATAGGTGGTTGCAAAACTCCCCTGGTTGACCGCCGCGGCCAAACGTCCGCGGGAATCGATATAGACGAGAGGTTGCTTAAGGGGAACGTCGGAGAAGGTGTGGACGAATGGAATATCCAGTTCACGACCGCCGATCATGACGGGAACGATCTCTCCGCGGGCATACCCAAGTTTGAGGAAATCATCTCCACTGACATTGGTGACCAGATTTCCGAAGGGTCCATCGGTGGCGATCACCTCGCCGCTCAGTCCGCGTTCGTCCAGTTTGGGCGAGGCCAAATCCAACCGAACCAGTTTGTTGATGTCCATCCTGGGCCCAGCTTGCTCCCAGTCTTCGCCGCGTGCCAAGTGCGCTCCGGCGGGAGAGAAAATATCCCGCCCATGAAATGTAGAAGACAGAGCTGCGCCGATCATCCAATGGGCATTCGTGATCTCTCTCGCGCCTTCGATGCCATCCCGATCCTGCACCAGCGTCATCAGGCCGTTATCGGGAAGAACGAAATATTGTCCGCGCTTTGATTTTACGATGGTGGCCTTGCGAGTGCTGCCCACCGTCGGGTCGATGACCACCACGAACACGGTGCCGGCGGGATAGTACGGGGTCGCGCCATAGAGGAAGCGAGCGCCATCCAGGATGGAGAATGGGGTCACCTGGTGCGTCAGGTCGACAATCCGCAACTGGGGAGCGATGGAATACATCACGCCCTTGCATATGTTCACGGAATCATCCACCATACCGAAGTCGGTCATGAACACTACCGTGGGCGGATACTTGGGTTCTACCGTTTGTGCCATCAGGTCGTGCGTTGGCAGGACGCCAGCCAGCGACAATGCGATCAGAATGCTGGCGAGTCTGTGAGCCATGGTGTTTTGAAACATAGGGTCTTCCGGAAGTCCTTGGCTATTTTAACGTTTGTTTCAAGAATCGAGGAACAACATCTACCCAGTTGGTTTGCCATCCTACTGACCTAAACTAAGAGCTGTTGGCGCGAGTTGTCCCTCGGTTCTCGAGTCTGGGCCCGAGCGGTCCTCGGCGGTCCGTATCCCGGTGTGAGTTCGAGAGGATCGTGTTATGAGAGGAACAAAATTGAGGAGCCAGCGAAGCCTGATCCGCCCTCCCCTGGAATGGGCCATGGCCGGGGTCCCAGTACTCCATCCGGCGATTCCCGTCTTGGCGGAGCGTGGCGGAACTCAACTGAACACCCCGCGTCCGATCTTTCTGGTGGATACGCGTGAGCAAAACCCGTTTGATTTCTCACGTTTTGAAGGATGGTCCGCTGGCATTCAAAAGAAGCCGCTCAAGCTGGGGGACTACTCGGTGGCAGGACTTGAGGACGTCTGCGTAGTGGAACGGAAGGACCTTCCCGACTTGATTCACTCGTTGACGGCGGAGCGCTCCGTTTTCGTGAATCGTCTGCGGCTCATGAGCCGCTACCCCCATCGCCTACTCGTCATCACGGCGGCACTGAGCCAAGTGAAGTCCACTTACCCCTTCGCAGGGACGCACCCGAACCGTGTCACCCAGTCTTTGATTGCAATGCTCGCCGGACTCCAAGTTCCATTTCTGTGCACGGAAACTCACGAGCTCGGCGAGGAATTGGTAGCGTCCTATCTCTACCAGGTTCACCTATACCACTGGCTAGAAACCAATGATCACGGTCGGTTCTTCACCGATAACGACCTTTAGCCCGAATTTGGGTAGAGTGCAGCTGTGTACTGCTGAAACTAAACATTTTAAGTTTACGTTCAGGCTGAGCCGGCGGAGTGCGATCGACTGCGCCTTGCAAGGTTCCTGGGGCCCTCGGGAATACGCACGCTGGCCTCAAGGGATCAGCGAGCAAGGCATTTGGGAAGCGACCCGGGCGCCACCGGAAAAGCCGGCGAAATAAGTGCGTTGCTCGGTCGCCTCGCGATTTCGCCAAAGGCTCAAGAACAAGTACTTATCCTGGGAAGTCATGTCTTTCGCCCCGCTTTCGGCGTTCTCTACCATTCTCTGTGTAGTGCCCTTCTTTTCGTTGGCTAAGGTGTTAACTGGATATTGATGCCGTAGTGTCGTGCGTAGGATACCGGAATAATGATGCGATCGGTTCTCATTGTCGATGATAGTTCTGCAATGCGCCGTTCCGTTCGACAACTATTTGAAACATCTGGGTGGGAGGTAGTCGGTGAAGCCGAGAATGGAGAGCAAGGTGTTCAGATGGCTGAGAAGCTCGAACCGGCGGTCGTCACCCTGATGTTGCGATGCCAGTCATGAATGGGATTGAAGCCAGCAAAGTAATTGATGGTCGAAGCACCCCAGATCCAGATCATTTTGTGCACGGCATACGGATGCGCTGAAGGCTTAACGAGGGTCCTCCGGCGTAGCGGCATTCATAATGTGATCTCGAAGTCCGACGCCACGCAATTACTCATCCCCACAGCCGAGAAGCTCAGCGTGCTAAGTGAATTCCTGGGTGGAAATCTTTAGGCGCACACGGCGTTACCCTAGAGCCATAAAAACCGGCAACACCAAGCACGGCACACGAATAGAACTCAAAGTGCGTGCGCAGTTGTTGTACTCCTCAGTTTCGCCTACCTTTGCCCAGCCGGGGGACTCAATTCCGCTTTCTTGTTAACTGGGTCAAGGGTGGCTCGACCCCCTTCCAGGAGTGCGGCCGCAACCGCGAGGGGAAGGTCAGAATTCAGATTGGCCGGATGGACTGGTGGGGGCTCGCTACGCCGCTTTTTTCTGTTGCTTCACCTTCGCCCATCTTGCCCTTTGAGCCGCTGCCATCTTCCTTCTAGCCTCTACGGAGACATGACGCTTGGGTTTCAGTGTGGCTTTTCCGTTCGACGACTGCTTTGCCCATCGAGCCTTTTGCGCGAGGCTGATCTTTCTGCGGCCCGCTGCCGACAGAGTACGCCGCGTGCCAGTGCTATTTGTATATGCGCCGGTAAAAGCCACCAGCGCTGCATTCAGCGCTGACAGTTGGCGTTGCAGATAGTCCCGTTCTTTTGCTAACCGCTTAACAAGCCCGGATAGGTTAGTCATTTGTTTCCCTCGATTCTGGATTGTAGCAAAGTAATGTTGGAGAGCCAGCAAATCTTACCTTACACGGCCCTTCGCAGGACCCTTTGATCTTGCTAGCATAAGCATTCCGGGATGTGCCGATTGATCTGGAGAAAGGCGTGGCGATTCGACAATCCGAGGACAGTTCCCGTTTCGGGAAATCGTTTCGAAGATTCCGGCATCTGAGCGACGGCATACAGCAATTGCAGTTTGTTTCGAGAGCGAGAAACGAAGGAACGTTCAGCCTACACTCGACCCTTGTATGACCAGGTGATTCTTATGCTAACGCAAGCGGAAAAAGGACGAAGCTTTCGCGCACTCCATGAACGGGACACCGCTTTCATTGTTCCCAACCCGTGGGACATTGGCACCGCCCGCATACTGGCACAGCTGGGCTTTGAAGCGCTGGCCACCACGAGCGTGGGATATGCCGTCTCCACCGGGCGGGAGGACCATACGATTGACTGTCCCGGGATCATGGAACACGTGTCGGTCATCGCTTCGGCCACCGACCTTCCCCTGAGCGCCGATCTTGAGAATGGTTTCGGAGACGCCCCCGAAATTGTCGCGGAAACCATCAGACTTGCGGCGGCGGCCGGAGCTGTCGGAGGCTCAATCGAAGATGCAACCGGACGCGCGGACCATCCGATCTACGAGCACGGCCTCGCGGCAGAGCGAATCCAGGCCGCGGCAGCAGCGGCGCGTGCTCTGCCCTTCGCTTTCACCCTGACCGGGCGCGCCGAGAACTATTTGCACGGCCGGCCTGACCTTAGAGACACGATCGCCAGACTGCAGAGCTATCAAGAGGCGGGTGCGGATGTTCTCTATGCACCCGGACTTGCCAGCAAAGACGAGATTGCCGCTGTAGTCAGCTCTGTGGATCGCCCGGTGAACGTCGTGATGGGGCTGCAGGGCCCTCAATTCAGTTTGGCTGATCTTTCAGCGATTGGAGTCCGCCGCGTTAGCGTCGGCAGCGCGCTCTGTCGCGCTGCCCTCGGTGCCTTTCTTCGCGGCGCCCGGGAGATGCGGGAGCATGGCACCTTTACTTTTGCAACTGATGGGGTGAGCACTCGGGAGATTAGCGAGATGACTGCTAGGCGCTCTTCGATCAGCCTTTGACAGTCTGCTCTTCGGGCCTCGGGTTGCCGGTGTGCGGTCCGCAAGAAATCCTCCAGTAAAGTACTGAAACAAAGGCAGATGTCTGATTGACGGGGTGCGCTCTGCCACTGCAGTAATGGGTGGTTGCTAAGAGCACTAAGGCACGGTGCGTGAAAAACAAAACCTTTGGGTTATGCGAAGGCGCCTGCCGCGAGGGATGAAATTTCTCTGCGGGTGAGGATGCATAGCCCATGGTTTCTGCGCAAGAAACCGGGTCGAACGCGTTCTTCTCTCTGGGTGTGAGAAAGCTCTAGCTCGTTCCACTCAAGGACCCCAGGGAGTCGCCATGCAACGTTCTAGTACCCGGTTCCCAAGCTTTTTTCTCTCAGCACTGTTCGTCATTACTGCCATGGTGGCGATTCAACAGTTCTTGGCAGCCGGCAGGGAAGCCTTCGCAAACGCCACCTACTCGCACGGCGTGCTCAATCTAACCATCCCCTACCATGTCGCGCGTGGCGGTCGAGGGCAACTCACCGTGGAAGTCCTAGACCCGGAGGACCAGATCCTGGGGCGCTCCGGGCAGCGAGTGGATGTGGCCGAAGGCAGCGGACACTGGCAAGAGGAGATCAATCTCGGGAAACCCCTGACCTTTGAAGAACTGGTGTGGCAGCGGGTGCGCTACCGATTCGAATACACTGACGGCGCGAGCGCACCGATCACGGGCACGGAATCAATTCCGCGAATTCTCCGCATGCCCGTGGTGCACATCCTAGGCCAGCAGGCCTACCTTGCCGGCGGCCAGGCGGCGGTTCGAGTGATTGTTTCGGATGCGAATAATCAGGTCATCGAGGGCCGCGCCTCCGTACGAATCGAATTACTAGTTCCCAATCAGAAATCGCAACTGCTCTTCACCGGCCGCATCAATCGGCGGGGGACCGCCGAGCCGCAGTTCCGGTTTCCTGCCATAGTGGGCAGTTATCAATTGCACTACGTGGTGGACACTTCGATCGGTTCGACAGAATTCACCCAGACGGTTCGGCTGCAGGACAAGAGTTCGATTCTCCTCACTACCGAAAAGCCGATCTACCAGCCCGGCCAGACCATACATGCGCGAGCCCTGGCGCTTGATCGCTCCAATCATAAAGCGACCGCGAACCGTAAATTGAGCTTCGAACTGGAAGACTCCCGCGGCAATAAGGTCTTTAAGAAGGCGACTGTAACCGACAAGTTCGGAATCGCCTCTGCGGAATTTGGACTTGCCGATGAAGTGAATCTGGGAACTTACCATCTCCGCACGCTGATGGCAGGGGCCACGGATGGCGAAGGCGACGCTCCCGCCAATACCGCGGAGATCGCGCTAAGCGTGGAACGATACGTTTTGCCGAAATTCAAAGTCACGGTTGATTTAGCGAACCTTGAATTCGCCAACCACGACAACAAAAAGACGCACGGCTACCGCCCTGGCGATCATGTAACTGGAACGGTTCATGCCAATTACTTTTTTGGGAAAGCGGTAGACGGCGCTCAAGTCACAGTCAAGGCTTCCAGCATGGACGTCTCGGTGTTCGAGGTGGGCTCTCTTCAAGGCAGAACAGACCAAACTGGGAGCTACCGCTTCGATCTTCGCTTGCCCACGTACTTCGCCGGGCGCCCCATCAACCAGGGTGCAGCTCGCGTATTGATTGAGGCCACGGTCAAAGATTCCGCGGACCATACGGAAACTCGCGTCGAACCCATTACCGTCAGTGAATCGCCGCTGTTGTTCACCGCAGTTCCTGAGGGAGGCGCGCTGGTCCCCAATCTGGAAAACCAAGTGTTCATTCTGACCTCCTATCCTGATGGAACGCCAGCCAGCGCCAGCCTCAGTATTCACGTCGCAGGGGCCGTCGACCAGAGCGCGACCAGCGATCAGGGCGGCGTGGCCGTGATTCGCATTACACCCGGGGTGGGAACCGAAGTCCTGGAGATTGCAGGACGGGACAAAGAAGGCAACCAGGCATCGAGCACAATCCAGCTGCAAACTCGGGAAGGCGAGGAGCAGATTCTTCTGCGCACCGAACGCGCTGTCTATCGCGCCGGAGACCGCATCGTGATGAGGGTTTTTTCCACTAAAAAGTCGGGTGCCGTGTACCTAGACGTCGTCAAGGAAGGACAGACCGTGCTAACGCGCGATCTGGACATCGAAAACGGCGAGGCTGAAGCATCTCTGACCGCCACACCGAACTTGGCGGGTGCGGTGGACTTGAACGCTTATGTGTTCGGCCGCAACGCGCAACCGGTCGGTGACCATCGCCTGATCTTCGTCCAGCCCGCAGATGAACTCAACATTGATGCCGTGGCCGATGCGCCGGTTTACAAGCCCGGTGGCGAAGCCCGCATACGCTTCCGCGTGAGCAACTCGAAGGGGGAGGGCGTGAGCGCCGCCCTAGGCCTGCAAGTGGTGGATGAGGCCGTCTTCGCGCTGGCCGAGAAACAGCCCGGATTTGCCAAAGTTTTCTTCTACCTGGAACAGGAAGTGATGAAGCCGCGCTATGAGATCCACTCCATCGGGATGCCGGAGGTCGTCGAACCGGTGGAGGAGTCAAAGGTCAAGCAACAAGACCGGGAGGCTCAGGCGTTGTTCTCGGCCACCGAAATCGTGAATACAAATAACTTTGAAACGGAGTTCGGCCGCACCGTGCCGATGACGAAATATGCAGAGTACGCAGGACGCTACCAGGCGCGCTTCCTGGCGCAAGTCCACGATTTGGCAGAAAAGTTGAACCGCGCCTACCGGCAGAACTCCGAAAATGGAGACCTGACTAAGGTTTTCGCCAGAGTTGCGAGTGCTGGCGGCACAGAGCTTCGCGATGTCTGGGGGACCGAGCTCCGCCTTGAATCCGTGGCACCCTATCGGACCAATCGGACAACCTATCTTGTGCGCAGCGCGGGTGCGGATCAGCAGTTCGATACTGCGGATGATATGGCGGCATATGTGGAGGTTCGTACCAGGAACATTGTGGGCAGACCTAGACCGGGCACAATGGCTCTTCATATTGAGCGCGATCGCGGTTCTTTGAATGGGCTCGCGCAAATCGTAGGAACTGTAAATGACCCTTCGGGAGCAGTGGTGGCGGCAGCGGGCGTTAGGATACGCGAAATCTCGAGCGGCGAAAGCCGTGATGCCCGCACCAATACGACTGGGCAGTTCACACTGTCTGGCCTACCTTCGGGCAAGTACGAAGTCGAGGTGTCCTTCCCGGGATTCGAGATGGCTTCGCAAGAGTTTGCTCTCCGCCCACGCGACCGCGCAGTCCTGTCCGCGACGTTGTCTGTTGGCCGTCTCAGCGAGACGGTCGTTGTCGCCGCGGCCACCAGGGTTGTTCGAGTCCCGACTGTCTTCGGTGAGAGCTTCGGCGCCGGCGTCGCAGACAAGGTGGACAGCGGTGTTATGGGAGGCGTCATTACGGGTCGCAACCTCGCGGTTTCTGCTGCGCCGCAGGCTCAACGAATGGTCAAAGAGCTCGCGGGCAGCGCTGTGCCTTTGCGCGAACCGAATGACTCTGGATCATCTGCCCCCCACGTACGGTCCTACTTTCCAGAGGCTCTCTACATTAATCCCGAAATTATCACCGATCAGGACGGCATCGCCAGCATCAGCGTTCCCATCGCAGACTCGATCACCACGTGGCGTATGGCAATGCTCGCTTCCACCACAAGTGGGGCGCTGGGCAGCGCCACGTCGAGTCTAAGAGTTTTCCAGGACTTTTTCGTTGACCTCGACCTCCCGGTCACCCTCACTCAGGGCGATCGCGTCTCCATTCCCGTCGCAGTGTACAACTACTCGGGCGTCCGCGGAGAGGTCAACCTGACATTGCAAGCTAACGACTGGTTTTCCTTGGTGGACGACGTGCCCAGCAAGTCTGTCGCGGTTGATTCCGCCCAAGTCGGCGGATCGCAGTTCTCGCTGGAAGCCAAGCGCATCGGCAAATTCAAGCTGACGCTCGCAGCTCGCATGCGCGGCGGCGCAGATCGCGCGGATATTGTGGTACGGGAAATCGAAGTCATTCCGAACGGGCGCGAGCAAAACCTGGTCTTCAACGGTCATCTGGAAAATACAGTCCAGCACGAACTGGATTTTCCGACGACTTCGATTCCCGACGCCAGCAAGATTTTCGTCAGGCTCTATCCCGGCCCTTTGAGCCAGGTCATCGAAGGCATGGATAGTATTCTGCGCATGCCGGGCGGATGTTTTGAGCAGACCTCCTCCAGCACCTACCCCAACGTACTCGCCCTCGACTACATGAAGCGTACCAAGAAACTGACTCCCGAAGTGCACGCCAAGGCTGAGGGGTACATCGCCAACGGCTATCAGCGGCTACTGACGTTCGAAGTTCCCGGGGGCGGTTTCTCCTGGTTCGGCAATGCGCCCGCCAATAAGATCCTGACTGCCTACGGGCTGATGGAGTTCTTTGACATGTCGAAAGTGTACGAGGTAGACCCGCGGCTGATCTCGCGAACCCAACAATGGCTTGCCACTCAGCAACAAGCCGACGGAAGCTGGAAGCCCGATCGTTCCTTCATCAATGAAGGGGCGACCAACCGCTTTAACTCCGACTTCCTGCGCATTACCGCTTACCTCGCGTGGTCGCTCGAGACTACGGGGAACCATGGACCCGCCGTCGAGAAGGCGAAGGAGTTTATTGAGAACCATACGAATGCAAAGATGGACGCCTACACTCTGGCAGTGGTCGCCAACTTCGCAGTTGACTATGGCAAAGATCGCGATTTCACACGCCAGGCCTTGCAGTTCCTCCTCGATGCCCGTACCGAAAAGGATGAGCAGACCTGGTGGAACGCGGATGACACCGCTGTTTATTCCGCCGGTTCGAGCGCCAACGTGGAGACGACTGGACTGGCTGTACAAGCGCTGCTGAAATGGGGCGAGGCTTCGGGCATTGCGCACAAAGCTATGAATTATATTGCCTCAAAGAAAGACGCCTCTGGTACCTGGGGCACGACGCAAGCGACCATCATGGCGCTGCGCGCTCTGCTCCTGGCAACTGAGAAGGGGGCGGCCGATGTTCGCGGTACGCTGCAGGTTCTGCTCAATGGCGAAACCGTCGAAGAACTAACGCTAACTCCGCAGAACAATGACATGCTCCATCAGTTCGTCTTCAAGAGCCTTGGAGCCAACGGTGCCAACACTGTGGAAATCCGCTTCGCGGGTAAACGCGGCTTGGCCTATCAAGTTGTGGGTAGCTACTTTCTCCCTTGGGACGCGAAACCGGCGAACGAACCTCTCTCGATCGACGTGGCTTACGATCGCGCGCGCCTCGCGCAGGACGACATTGCTACCGCCACCGCGACGATCAGAAACAATCTACGGAAAGCCGCGAATATGGTGATGGTGGATTTCGGCATCCCTCCCGGGTTCGACCTGCTCAGCGAGGATTTGCAGGCGTATATCGAGAAGACCGCCGGCCAGAAAAGTGCCCGCCTGGAAAAGTTCAGCCTGACGGCGACCCAGCTTCTTCTCTACTTCGATTCCATTGCACCAGGTGAAACGCTCACCCTGCATTTCCGCCTTCGCGCCAAGTACCCCATCCGCGCCCGGACACTTCGGTCGCGAGTCTACGAATACTATGACCCTGAGATAAGCTCTATCGCGCGCCCGGTGCAGTTGGAGGTTCACAGCGCAAGGGCGACGGACCATACATTCCGTTGAGGCCGACATCCATCCAGCGCGTTGGCTACCTGGCAATAGCCTCCTGGCCGAACAGACCCACCTACTTCCCCGCTCGGTCCAGATGGAGGACACGTAGGCATGGGCCGCAAAACTGCTTGTCTTGCGATGGCAATGACAAAATACCAGACAATTCCGACCACCAGGCAAAAGTCGGAAAATCCACGCTGCTCTTCTAACCCTATTATGATTGTCAATATGCTTGTCGTAGCCCGGAGGACCTGACTGATGCCTCACAGCAAGTGTCTGGACCTGAAGAGCATCTTGGTACAGGACGTAGGCCGCGTAGCCAAGGCGGAAAGCATCGCGGAAGCGATTAGGAGTAAGGGATCGTACCGTTGGGTAGGGATCTATGACGTGGATATTCAGGGCGGTCTGGTTTCGAACATCGCGTGGAGCGGACCTAACGCCCCGGCGCACCCCATCTTTCCGATCATGGAGGGCCTCACCGCAAGGGCGATTGCGGGAAGGAAGACCATTAACGTGGGTGACGTGGCAAACGACTTAGGCTACCTCACCGCCTTGGGTGATACACGAGCGGAAATCATCGTTCCTGTTCTGGACATTGCTGGTGATCGCGTGATCGGCACAATTGATGTTGAAAGTGAACGCTTGAACGCATTTGATTCCACAGAGCAGGAGTTCCTCGAAGAATGCGCTCGCTTGCTTGCAGATTTCTGGACCGGCGGTGATTGATCGCGCAGCTCAGCGAGCTTGTATTTAAAAGGGTTCAGCATCGATGAGGCCGCAACGAGTGTGATAGGACAAGCAGGAGCACGTGGTACCGCGTTGGGGGTGTCAGGGGGCCGCGCCCTGATTGATTGCTGACCCCTCAGAGATTCCGACCCGTTGAGCTGCCTCGATACGGAACTCGACGATGAACGGCATCCGGCCCCCTGTTGAACCGCCAAATTCTGTGCAGAGGTCTTGAGACTTGCCGGAAACCCTGACCAACGTTCTGTTGCTCCCCCTGTTCTTTGCTTTTACTGGACTGAGAACCAGCATGAAGCTGCTGGCTGGCCCCAAGCTTTGGTTCTATTGTGTGCTGATCATTTTGG
>CAVYOX010000010.1:0-677467 GCA_963770245.1 uncultured Acidobacteriaceae bacterium
TTTTGGCTTGACACGCTAACTGGAAAAGACTATGGTTTCGTGCCTAAACAATCGATTGTTTAAAATGGTATTGGGCAGCTGTGAGAGGCGCTCCGCATTTGTCGCGCTCCGGTTTGGTGAGTGGCGGTCGACTGGCACGGAGGCAGTGTCCCGCTCTCGGCGATTTAACAATCCGATGAGTTCTCACGACACTACCCGACCGTATATCGCCGTAGGATGTCGCCCGGAACGGGTGCTTCGGGTCGTTACGTTGTCCTTTCGTGACAGAAACCGACCCGGCAATCCGTGAGCGAACGAGCACCCGAAAACATTAAGTAATAATGAAGAGGAGGACGGGGTGGACATTGTCCGCCGATGCACAACGTTGGGTCGAGGTGGCTGTCGAGAGGGAGATCTATTGCACCAATCATGTCACTACTCGAAATTGTTATCTCTTCGGGTGCTCTCCTCTCCTGCCGCGACCGAGCGGCCAGACAAGCCCCCCGGGTGATTTCGAGGACCGTCCCGCGTCGCTGATCCCTTAGTAGTTGTGCCAGTCTTAACTATTTTGTGAGGTCGAGGAATGTTATGAGTGGGCTTAATTACAATCGCCGCGAGTTTCTTGCTTTGACGAGCCTCGCACTTGCTGTCCCCGCAATTCCTACGATTTCAGCAGCAGAAACGCCCGCACCCGGCCGATGCCTGGTGTATGACGACCAGGGCCAACCATTACCGGCGGCGGGGTTCGAGCGCTTTCACCTGTGCGACCAGCTTATGCGCCCTTTCACGACGCCGATCGACGCGGCGTCTGGGGAAGTGCGGTTCACGCCACCCTCCGATCCGCCTTTCCGAATCGGGATGCCTCTGTCGGTGCCCGGTTTCGGCCAGGTGTTCGTCTATGCGGATGACGGCGGAGCGGGGTACACCGGCCGCTCCCTGGCGCGGGCGACTCCGCTGGTACTGAATTATGCCTTTGCCCGCGACCGCATGGCCACGGTGCGGAAGTTGGTCACGGAGTGTGGGCAACTGGGCGTTATGATCCCGCCCGAGACCCAGCGCCGCATCGAGTCCGCCCAAGCCGCCCTTGACCGCGCGACAGCGGCCGGCGGCGACCGGACCGCACAAGTTCGGGCTTCGATGGAGTCCCTGCGGGATTCGCTGTACGCGGGCGAAATGCTGGTGATTGCCCGCGCCCAACACTCCATCACCCGCCAGCCGGCTCGGCCCGGTTTCCTGTTCGGCTGCAACGGCTTCGGCCTGGCTGCTGGTTATCCTGAGGCTCTCAGGCTATTCCAGGCGTTGTTCAACTACACGACGATTCCGATCTACGAGGGTTGGGTG
This sequence comes from uncultured Acidobacteriaceae bacterium, assembly GCA_963770245.1. GTDB lineage: Bacteria > Acidobacteriota > Terriglobia > Terriglobales > Acidobacteriaceae > PALSA-270. The sequence goes on from CAVYOX010000010.1 coordinate 1,321, forward strand.
GAGCCTCAGAAGGGGCATCCGGATTACTCGGCATTTGAGGCAGCTCTCAACACTCTCATCGGAACCACGATCCTGCCCAAAGGTCATCCGGGAATTTGGCTGGAGCCGGAGAATACTCCGAAATGGCTGCAGAACATTTCTTATGACGAGACCAAGCGCTATTGCCTGGCGCATGTGCGCGAGGCGATTTCGCGCTACCGCCACCGGGTTCATATTTGGGACGTGGTCAACGAAGCACACGTGCAACCGGAGACAAACCGCGGCATGGCTGGTTTCACGCGAGAGCAGAACGTGGATCTCACGGTCGCTGCTCTACAGACAGCCCACGAAGCCGACCCGACCTGCTTCCGCTGCATCAATAGCACCGGCACCTGGGCCGATTATTACATGAGCCGTAACCCCGCCCCGTGGCAACAGAGCCCTTACGATTACCTCGCCATGCTGCGCGATGCCAAGGCCGAATACGAAGTAATCGGCCTGCAATACTATCACTCCGGCCGCGATCTGCTGGAGTGGGAGCGCGACCTCGAGAGTTTCAACCATTTTGGCAAGGCTATCCACATTACCGAGATGGGTTTTCCGTCCTCGCTCGCCCCTTACCCGGGCGAAGAGAAATATGCGTTTTGGGGAGGCGGAATGGGTGGCGAGGCTATGGTCTGGCACGGCAACTTCACCGAAACGATTCAAGCGGATTATATCGAGTCGGCGTACACCCTTGCTTACAGCAAGCCCTACGTGGAGGCGATCACCTATTGGGACTTTAACGGCATTGGCCACGACGGTTTTATCCGGGGAGATGGCACGCCCAGAGAGGGCTACCATCGGCTGATGGACCTGCTGGCCAAATGGAGGAGTGAAGGCTGAGCACAGAACAGAATGGAAATCACTAGGGAGGCAACTTCAAAGGAGCTTGGAGTGTATTCGTCCGACCCGACGTCCCAGGTGAACACACGTCGAGTTGTCAGGTAGATCTCATACTGCCCGGCGGCAACTTCAACGGCGTTACTGTTGGCGGACTGTAAGGCTCATCATCGAGTCCAGCTAGGCGAGAGAAACAGCAGAAGATACCGACCAAGTTGCGAGGGACTACTTTGCCGTTAGAGACGTGGAGAAAATCAACGGCTGACCCGCTTTCCGCTTCTGCTCTCTCGATCTTGTACATGTGGCTGACTGCGCTCGAGAACCGTGGAACGATGTAGATCGGTTCGTTCTCGCGGTATTCCCGCCGATTGTCGGTTGTCCCAATCTCTACGCGGACCCACCTCGGATTCGCAGCTTCGGCACGCTCTTGCTCGCGCTCGAACGGCGTCTTGGGCCGGACGAAAAAGCCGAACCCGACAGCCACGCTCAAGAGGGTGAAAATGGCTGCTGCGCTCAATCCAATGCGCCGGTAACCGTCCTGAAAAACAGCCACAAAGCAATTGGACACCGAAGGTCGAACGGAACGCCAGTGCCTCAGGTAACAGGTCCAAAAACCAGACGGGTTCGCCAACTGGCATGACCTCGCGATAACGCTCATTGGGGGGCTGAGCGCAATCCCCTTGGTTACATTTCCCTTATTTTCTCGGACCTAGAGCAAGCAGAGCGCTTAACGTTTTGTCCGAGGTGCAAGCAGAACACGCTGCGGCTCGGGTTGGGTGACCCAAATTGCTCCTTCTGTGGCTTCCTGACTGAAGCCGAGGAACTCGCCGAAGGAATCTCTGAAACGCCAGTCGAGGAATGCCCTCAATGTGGTGAAAACACCCTCGCTTTTCGACTGATGACTAACGAAGATGGGTACACAATTTGTTTGTCTTGTGGCTTTGAGGAAGAATGGCATTCGTCGTGCCCTAAATGCGGGAAACTGAATGTTTCTGGCCCGGTTTGCGAGGAGTGTGCGGCGGAGGAAGCATAACCGACGACAAACGGCTACACGTTCAATGAACTCATCCGAGGCCAAAGCCAATGAGGAGGGATTGAGCAAAACCCGACGCAGGCGTAGGATGGCTTCCGAGATTTGATGGGAGGTGCTCCATGCCATTCAACTTCATGACCCTGTCAAGAGTGGACATGCCTGTAAGCCTTGCCGAGGGCCTGAGAATCCTGAAACGCGATCAGTTCCGCTGCAGGTACTGCGGATTGGATGGGAAGTCCAGCTTTGAAAACGCACTGGTCATGTCGGTTGATTTCGTCATGCCGCGCGCTCGTAGCGGCAAGAAGGATCCTGCCAACCTGGTAGCCTGCTGCCGTCCGTGCAACATGATCAAGGGCAAGCGGATCTACGAGGACTTCGAGGATGCCAAGAAATATGTTCTCGCGCGGCGCGAAGCAATGCGCCAAGCCTGGGAAGCTAAGCATCGAAGCGAGGCTGGAACGCTGTCCGCGGCGTGATGCAGTTCACCGACTACACCAGTTGAATCTGAATGCGGCGGCGTGATTTGATCCACTTCAATAGACGATAGCGCGGCAGACGCTATAACAATATACTTTATACTTTGTTTCCACGGCTGGCGGTGAAGTGGAAAGTCTTCGGTGCGCAACCCACCGCGCCTTCTCATGATGATCGATTTACATAACCAGATTCGAGCGGAGTGATTATGACATCTCAAGTGGTGAACCTACAGGTGACCGCCAGCATACCGATCGACTGCGATTTTTGGTCGGAGGATGACAGATGGAAGGGGCTCTGTAAAAGCCTGTCGGTCACTGTCCAGGGCAGTAGTTTCGAAGATGCCAAAAAGAACATGGCAACTGAATTACAAGCGCATATCGAAAAACTCCTGCGTGAGCATCCTAAGAAAAGCGCGCGGCGAGTTGCCTGAGCCAGCACGCAACATTTCTGTGAGAACACTACGTGAGAACCCTATAGATTCGGATTGGTTGATCTACAAGGACTTCGAGGATGCCAAGAAATATGTTCTCGCGCCGCAGTCGTAGCTAAGACCTACGAGGAAGCGGGTATCGGATTTATTCCGCTCAGTGACCGAAGCCAATGGGCTAGTGTGCTCTCTTGATATCCTTTTTCTTCGCCCGGAGAAACCGGGCAGCATTCTGGGATCCGCGGGCGATATTGATAAACGCATTAAAACCCTAATCGACGCACTGCGCATACCGGCGGACGGCTCGGAAATGAAGAGGCACGAGGGTGATGACCCCGATCCTAACCCTATGTATTGCCTCTTGCAGGACGATGCGCTAATCACAACCCTCAAGGTGGAAACCGATAGATTGCTTTTCACAAGGGGGGACAGCGAGCATGAATCTATTCTCGTCATCCGCGTCGAGACATTCGGTGGAGCGCACAATCCTTTCCAGGTCCTTTCTCTCCTTGGGAAATCTGGAGAAATCCCCGCAACACCCGTCAAATGGAATTACAATCCTTTTCTCGTGGCCGTTATGCTCCGTGAAAATACGTGGCCGATGATTTTGCGCTCAAAGGAGGTTGCTGTACGTGCGTAACCACGCCCACCCTCATCCCCATCCGCATGATCATCTCCAGTCTCGCCGGGACTTTTTTCGGTTCCTGATTCGAGGTGCGCTGGCCGGCGCCTCTATCATGGAACTGGCTTGGCACCGCGCGGCGTGGGCACGCGCCCTAATGCCCACCGCCGGCCCGCAACTATTCGACATCGAGAAGGTCGCCGACGGAGTTTATTGCGCGCTGGCGCGGGCTCAGGCCGAGATCAATGCGAACGCCGCAATCTTCGTCAACGCGAGTGATGTGCTGGTCGTTGATGCGCACTCCAAGCCCTCGGCCGCGGCGTCGCTGATCGCCCAGATTAAAAGGGAAATCACCCCCTACCCGGTGCGTTACGTGGTGAATACGCACTTTCACTGGGACCACACCCAGGGAAACCATGCTTACCGCATCGCCGGCGGCAAGATTGACTTCATCGCCAGCGAGCCGACCAAGCAGCTCATGTCTGACTTAGCACTGCAGCGGCTCCAAGCTTCACTCGACGAGATCCCTAAGCAGATTGAGGCCCTGCGCGCGCGCGGCGGCAAGTCCAGCTCGACCGCCGAGAAGGCGTTCTGTGAGGGGCAAATCCGGCAGATGCAAGCCTATCAATCCGAGATGAAGAATTTCACACTCGAACTGCCTACGATCACCTTCGACAACTCATACCTGATCAAGGACAAGGCACACGAGCTTTACGTCGAGTTTCACGGCCACGCCCACACCGCAGGCGACGCGGTGGTTTTTTGCCCTCAGAAGCGGGTGGTCGCAACAGGCGACATGATCCACGGCTTTCTTCCCTTCATCGCGGACGGCTTCCCCAAGTCCTGGCCCAAGACCATGGATTCGGTGGCACATCTCGACTTCGCCACGATCTGTCCTGGCCACGGGCCCGTACAGCGGACCCCAAAGCGCCTGATCGACATGCGCAACTATATTGAAGAGCTGACGGAACGAGTAGAGGCGGGCAAGAAGGCCGGCAAATCAATCGCTGATCTCCAAAGAGCGATCACCGTGGCATCGCTCAAATCAATGCAGTCCAATGGTTATGGCGCGTACGTGAGCGACAACCAGTACAAGTATTCTCCCAACTTTGGACCCGCTACGCCAATGCAGGACGGCGTGAACAAGAACATCGTCGAGGTTTACAGCAACCTGGAGAAGATATAGAGGCACCAGTCCGCGTTGAAGTTCACCCGGCCTCGAGCAACCGCGCACGCGCCGACCTGCAACTGGACGAGGCGGAATGGAGGAAGAACGGAGGGGGGACAAGCTACTGGGATTCCTCGACCGTCCGCTAAGTGTGCCTACCGACGCATCCCGACGCCGAAATGATAGCCAGTTATTCATTTGCGCGGGATTCGAAAACCAGTTTCCTAAGGTTGCAGGCTAGCGGGTCGCAGAACGACGACTTAATCTTGGAACATTCGCGATAATCGAGGATCAGCGGCATGACCGTCTGCGACTGGGCCAAGATTGCTTATCTCCTCCAAGTCTAGTAAGTCTGCTGCGTCAAGCCATTCTCGCATCTGTTCCCATGTCTGTGGGGGCGGGCTGACGAACGGGTCCAGCCAGTTGAGCGCGGCCTCGAACGACTTGAACGCCGTCACGATGATCGACCGCCACTCCTGCCCACCAAGCCGATATGCTACTTGAACCCTCACTTGAGCCACCCCCGTTGACATGGATGCCTGACCAGCATGTTCCAGTCCCTCTACCGTGCCACGGTAGCACGACCGAACTCTAAACCGGCTTGCGGGTACGGGCGACCAATCATCGTCACCATCCCCATCCTCATAAGAGGTCCGCGCGAAATCAATGGGGAAGAATCTTGACCTCGGATTTGAATTCGTGATAGTTGCGGAAGTCAATGATGTTGTGGCTGCAGTCGCTGGTATCCCCTTCACAACCCAAGGTCTCGGCATGGACCGGAAGCAGAAACGATGCCTCGCCAAGCCTCACATCCGAATAATCAAGCGCGGTTTCGACCGTATCCATCGGGAAATCTGACGGTATGTTGCGGGCCTCCATCTCGATTCGCAGGACGCGCGCGGTGTTCGGATCCACCCATACGGAGCCTTCGTAAGCCGCCGCCAGATTCTGAGAGCCGGCGTGCAACATCCAGTGTGAATTTTCACTCTGCACTTGAAAGTCGTAAACCTGAGCACTGAAACCCGAAATAGTAGACGCACCACCGGACCGGAACTGCGCGTGTGTATCAGGGTGAAAAAGTTCCAGCAGTATGGACGCAAATTCTCCGGTGGATTCTTGCCGGACTCCGCTATCTCACAAGCATAGTTAAGGGCATCGTCATGGCTACTTGAAAGCTGAGGCGAGAAGAATTGGCGTGATCCGGTAATGGCTCTTGGCAGGGAGTCCCCATCCGGCCTTCATGCCCATCCGTAGTGCCTCAACTGGGGTAGTGGCCGACGTGGACATTACATGGAGTGCCGTCAGACCTGTTGGAGTCGTGCGATTCCTTGAACGCGTCTACGTGGAGACGCATAGCAAGGCGTGTGCGGGCTGAGCTAGCTCAAGCCTGAAGTTGCGAATCGGCGTGCTTGCGCCGACGCGGACCAGAGCGAGCAAGCAAAACAGCAAGTTAGCACTGGGACGGCTCGGATGGTCCTTACGACGCATCCAGGCAGAGACCGGTGTACGTCGTGAGACTGCAAGTATTTACCTGAAAGCCGCCGGAATCTGTATTCCGCCTCCTGGTAGGCGAAAACAGCAGCCGTCAAAACCGGCCATTCCGGTGACCGCCGGCTCAGAGCCGACAAAATCCACTCTTGGTGAGCCGGCCACCGACTCGGATCCGAAGCTGATCACGAGCGTCGCTCCTCGTACCCGCTGCGAACCCGCACGGCGGGTCCGAACCTTCCGTTCTCCTGATCTCCCGTTCGATGCCTCATACTTACGTCCAAAGTCCTCACGGAAAATCATTAAATATCTCAAGGATTCCGAGTTGAAACGATCTTTAGCAGTCGCGCTGCTCGTGTTCGCTTTGTGCGGGAGCGCCGCCGTTTGGAAACTTATCGCCGCCCACGCCACGCCTGCCTTGCGAACCAAAGAAGTCCCATTGCTCGAGATCGCGCATCCGCACGCTGACCAACTTCAGCAGTTTCCAGAATCTTTCCCGCTTCAAGTCGCGGTATTCTGGACCAGCCCCGGCCCCGATCCAGAGAATCCTCTCCCACTCGTCCACTCTCTGAAAGAGATGGGCATTCCTTTTTTTATTACTTGCGATCTCCCACAAGCCCTCCGCCATCGCCTCGTCATCCTCTATCCCAGCGTTGATTCGCACACCTTTACCCAGCCCCAGGCCGACCTGCTAACCACGTTCGTGCGGCGGGGTGGATTTATCTTCGCCCAGAATGTGTTCTGGGGAGGCCTCCAGAATCTGTTCGGTTTTCGCAGCTTCGCCCCTTCGCGCAAACGTTATCACTTGGCATTTTCCGCAACAAGAGATCCCGTCACGAAGTATCTCAATCGCCCCGAGGAGCGCGAAACTCAACTTGGGAGTGATCACTTCCCCGAAATTATCTGGAGTAATGGATACGTTCCTGACCCTGGCGCTGAAGTGCTGGCGCACTTTGACGACGGGAGTGCCGCTTTGCTGACGAACTCCGTTGGCAAAGGAAAAGTGTATCTCCTGGGACTGAGCTTGCTCGACGTCGTTTTGCGCAGTCAGAACAATCGCGACTATGAAGCCCAGCGCCACTATGTGAACAACTTTGAACCCGGCGCGGATGTTTGGTTATTGGTGCTGAGGGCTTGGTACGAAGCGTATGGCAAGGATTGGGTCCGCCTCTCCACTATCCCCGGAGGTCAGCGCTCGGCTTTGTTACTCTCCCATGATGTGGATTGGGAAAACTCATTTGCTCCGGGCCTCGACTTTGCTCGTATTGAGAAAGCGAACCAGGCCAGCAGTACCTTCTTCATCCAGACCAAATACGTCGACGACGCCAACAGCAAAGCTTTCTTTTTCGCGTCCAAGATCGACATTCTTCGGCAACTGAAAACAGGCGGCTCGACCGTGGGCAGCCATTCCATCATCCATTCGCGAGGCTTCAATAAGTTCGAATTGGGCTCGGGCCATGAAACTTATTCCAGTTATCAACCTCGTGGCCTCGGATTCGATACCGCCTCGGGAGCCACCGTCTTTGGCGAAGTTCGAGTCAGCAAGGAATTGCTGGACGGAGAAATTCCGGGTCAGGATACGACATTCTTCCGTGCCGGGCACCTCCGCGTTCCGGTTTCTCTGCCGGAAGCCCTTGAGCGTTCCGGATATCAGTTCGACTCATCATTCACCGCCGACGATGTTCTCTCCAACTTCCCGTTTGCGCTTCCTCGCGATCTTGGGTTCGAGGAGGACAGCGAAATCTATGAATTTCCGGTTACCATTGAAGACGAAGAATCTCCGGGCTTCGCCAAACGAGTGCCCCAGGCATTGCAGGTGATCCTCGCCAACGCCGAAAACGGAGCCGTGAGTGTAGTATTAATTCATTCTAATGAATCCGTCCTGAAAGCAGCCGCCGAACAAGATTTACTTCGTCAGCTACCTTCTGACATCGTCAAAACTGACATGTTGACTTTCGGCCAATTCTGGCGCGCTCGCGATCGTCTGCAATGGAGCCTGACCGCGACCTCCATACCCACAGAAGCCTTGCTGCAAGTAAAGTCTGCCGAATCTGTGACTGGTCTTACCTTCGAATTCCAACGTCCGATAGCGACCGCCACCGGCGGTGCGACCATGTCCCCGGACAATCGGCACCTGGTTTTGCCAGAACTCGCACCGGGCCACAGGGTTTCAATCCACATCAACTATCTGGACTGACCTCCGCTCTGCGATTGTGAAAATCGAAACACCCAGTTGCCACCGCACCTAAGACACGTAACCTTACGTAACTGCGCTTCGAGCCCTATCGAGGCGATAGTAATAATAAGGATTGCAATGACGGTGCATTGGTGCGCTCAGGACCTGGCTCTGACGGTCCTGTTCCTTCCCTAAACAGATGCAATCGCTGCATGAACCAGGAGCCGTGTGCGTAATGCCGGCTTCGGATCCGGACCACAATTCGCTGGAGTTTTGTCGTGAAAGTGTCTGAAAACAGATGCATTCATCAACTGCCCGGACTGTCCCGAAAGACCGTCATCGCAGCCTTGCTGCTCGTCGGTTTCGTGCATCTTCTCGCCGCGCAAACGACCGACCAGTGGCAGCCACAAGTTCGCAGGGACGTCGAGAGTCAGCACATCGATGCCGCTCTTGCCATCGTCGACCAACGTTTGGCCGACGCGCCGGAAGACTGGGAAGCGCACGGTTGGCGTGGACGATTGCTGGCTTGGAAAGGCCGCTGGTCTGAAGGCGAAGCTGAATACAGACTTGTCCTCGACAAAGTCCCAAATGACTCCGAAATTTTGACCGGTCTCTCCGACGTCCTCCTCTGGCAGAAGAAATATGCCGAAGCGCTAGAAACTCTGGACCAGGCGAAAAAGATCTCTCCCTCGGACCCTGAGATTCTGTCACGCCGCGCTCGCGTGCTGGCATTGTTGGGCCGTACGCCGGAAGCGCGCTCGGAGTATCAACAGACTCTTCTGTTCGATACCCACAATTCGGATGCGAGAACAGGCCTGGACAGCCTGCGCGAAAATACTAAACACGAACTGCGCGTTGGCGAAGACGTCGATGTCTACAGTTACACCAATGCCGGCCAGACCCAGGGCGTCAGCCTCAGTTCCCGCTGGAACCAGCGATGGTCAACCGTCTTCGGCGTCAGCACGTATCAAAGATTCGGCCAGGATGCGGTCGGGTTTCTCGCCAGCGCCGCCTTCCACTTCACTGCGCGTGACTGGTTCACCGCCGGTAGCGCCGTCGCCAACAGTCAGAGTGTGGTGCCCACCAACGAAGCTTTCGTCGAATATGGCCACACCTTCCCGATCGAAAATCGTTGGGTCCACGGACTGGAAAGTTCGTATCAGCAACATTGGTTCTGGTATCAGGGCGCGCACGTCCTGACCCTGAACACAAGCCAGATTATCTACCTTCCCCACGAATGGACTTGGTCACTGAACGTGACTGGTGCGCGTACCGGGTTCGCCGGTACTCCCGTCGACTGGACGCCATCCGGCTGGGCCAAACTTGGCTTCCCGCTGCAACGTCGCGTCACCGGCAACGTTCTCTTCGGCGTGGGCAGCGAAAACTTCGCTCAAATCGATCAGATCGGACGCTTTTCTGCCCACACCTTCGGCGGGGGTCTGCGCTACCAGCTCGCCGCCCGCCAGGACATCACCGGCTATGTGGCTCGCCAATATCGCACCCAGGGTCAAATCGATAACAGCTTCGGACTGAGTTATGGGATCCGTTTTTAAGGGAATCGACAAGCTCGGGGCCGCTGGGTTGGTGCTGGAAGCGATTCTGGTCTCACTCCTGGGAATCGTTCTCCTCATCGGATTCATCGTGCTGCGACGCTGGTACCGCGCCCGATATTTTCATAAGAGAAATCTGCGCACCGTTGCCTTGCGCTCCCAATGGAACGACATCCTCTCCGGCAAGATCCCCGCCGAACATTGGCGCTTCACTCCGCTCGATTGCGAGATCGTTGAATCCATTCTGCTCGATAGCATCGAGCTGTCGCCGGCTGACGAGTTATCCCCGTTGCTGGATTGCCTTCGCGTCAGCGGGTTGCTCGATATGCGCATTTACGAAGCCCGAACATCGCACGGATTGAAGCAGCGAACCGCACTGCTGGCTTTGGGGCGAACTCGCGCCATGGAAGCGATCCCCGCTCTGGCCGCGGGATTGGATTCGCATTTGCGCGAAACTCGTATCGCCGCGGTTCGTGGCCTCGGCCGCACGGCCCGCATGGAAGCCGCTATTGCGATTCTCGACCGCATCGTCACCGGCCGCTTCGATGCGCCCGAACGTTCTTTGAAAAACGCCCTGGTAAATTGTTGCCGCTCCTGTCCCGAGGTACTGGTCGACTACGTTGAGCACACGCAGGGACCGGTTCGGGAGTTGCTGGCACGCGTGCTCGGCGAGCTGGCATCCCCCGAACTCGGTGAGGAGTTACTCGTCCTGGCCTCAGATGTTTTACCAGAAGTACGCGCCTCCGCTGCCCGCGCTCTCGGCAATACCAATGCCTCTTATACTCTGCCGGCGCTCCACAGTTTAGCCAACGATCCAGAATGGTTCGTTCGTCTCCGTGCTGTCGTGGCGCTGGGACAGATCGAAAACATCGGCAAAATCAACATCCTGCTGCGCTCCCTCTGCGATGCCAACCGCCACGTGCGTCAGCGCGCCGCATGGGCACTCGCGCGGATGGAGCCGCAACTTGATCAGATCCTCGAAGATGTGGTCGCTACCAAAGACGACTACGCCCTGCAGGCATTTGTCTCCGAACTCGAGCGGTCCGGCGCCATCGAGAAAATTGTTAGCGGCTTTGCTGGTTCCGGTGACCACTCCGCCGAAACCGCGTTGATGGAAGTTGTAGCGGAAGCGAGAAAAAGAGTGGAACTCACCGGCAAGGCCGTGGCAGCCACGACCGGGGCGCACTGACCGTGCATTTTCTCGCCATCTCGAACGATACCCTGTTCATCTACTACGCGCTGTCCAATGTCATTTACCTTGGGCTGCTGATCGTTGCGATTGTCAAGAACGTCCGCCATCGTCATCGTCTCGGCAGTCAGCGCCTGGAGTTGGTGAAAGCTTCTCCCTTCACGCCGCCCATAACTCTCATCGTTCCTGCGCACAACGAAGAACGCTCAATCGCCGGCAGTGTCGGAGCGCTGCTTGGACTCGATTATCCTGCCCTCGAAGTCATCGTCGTCAACGATGGATCGGACGACACCACCATGGAAAAGCTGCGGCAGGCCTATCAGCTTCAGACCGCCCGGATCCTCTATATTGCCGACATTGCGACCGCGCCCCTCCGCGCCATCTATCGCAGTCGGCTCGATCAGCGCCTGTTCGTCCTCGACAAAGAAGCCGCCGGCTGTAAAGCCGATGCCATCAATGCAGGAATCAACGCCGCCACCAGTCCTTATATTTGCATAGTCGACGCCGACTCGATTCTCGAAAAAGAATCTCTCATCCGCATCATGGCAGGAGTATTCGCCGATCCTGGTCGTGTCATGGCCGTAGGCGGTATCGTACGCGTCTTGAACGGCTCCCGCGTCGTGAACAATCAGATCGAGGAAGTGCGCCTTCCCAAGCGTCCGATCGAAGTCATGCAGGTCATCGAATACTTGCGTGCCTTCCTGGTCGGGCGCGAGGGCTGGGCAGGCTTCAACATGCTCCCCATAATTTCCGGTGCGTTCGGAGTTTTTCAGCGCGACCTCGTCCTGCGAGTCGGAGGTTTTCGAACTCACGCGGTCGGAGAAGATCTCGATCTCGTCATTCGCATGCATCGCCGCCTGCATGAAGATCGCCGCTCTTACCACATCGACTTTATTCCCGATCCCACGTGCTGGACTGAAGTGCCCACCGATTTGAAGTCGCTCGCCCGCCAGCGCGCGCGCTGGCACAAGGGTCTCATCGATACACTTTGGCCCAATCGCGACATGCTGTTCCGCGCCCGCTACGGACGCGTCGGCTGGCTCGTCCTTCCTTACATGTGGATCTTCGAATTCTTCGCGCCCGTCATCGAGCTCGTCGGATATACCACCATCATCCTCGCACTGATCTCAGGAGAGCTGAGCAAGTCATTCTTCCTGCAATTCCTGCTGTTCGGCTACGCCTTCGCCACGCTGATTTCCATCGGTTCGGTACTGCTCGAAGAAATGACCTCCCGCCGTTACAGCGACTGGCGCGAGGTTGCGCGCCTGCTGATCTACTGCCTCTTCGAGCAACTCCCCTACCGCCAACTCACGATGGTCTGGCGTCTCCAAGGCATCTGGCAATACCTCCGCGGAGACCTGCAATGGCGGTCAATGAAAAGAGTGGGAATCTCTACCGACCCAGCCGCCTGACCCGCGCCCGAAGAGCGGGTACCGTCAGCAGGAGCCAGACAATGAGATAGGAGAACAGGATGCGAGCCGACCATACCGCCGTGGCCCTGAAAAGCAGTCCAACACCAGCGAGTAGCATGACGAGGCCCGAACCATAGGCGAGAACCGTCCGGCCTGGGATCCATGGGGCGACGGGCTGCCTACCAACCCGAAATCGCCGTAGCCCAACGAGCATGCCGAGGCCTTCATGGCGGCTGCGATTGCCCTCGGACCTGTTCTGCTTGCTCAATCCTGGGAACGGTTCGAAGTGGGAGAACCCACTGTATGGGAAGACCTATGACCAGTTCATCTTGAACGGTCGGTACCTTACACCTCCATCGACTCTTTACGTTGACGATCTGGACCGATGTCCAGAGAAAAATGTGGTCGAAGTTCTCCAGGCCGTTCACCTATTGCTAGCGTTTCCCTTGTTTGTTGTGGTCGTCGGTGTTGACCCACGGTGGCTGTTGCACTCGCTGCGGCAACACTCCATCGCCTTTGAAAGCAATGGCGCTGACGCCGATGGAGAACCACAAGAAAAACGCGGTAGGAATCGACGCCAATGAACTATTTGGAGAAGATTTTCCAGATTCCATTTACTCTCCGTCCTATCGATGAATCTGGGTTCAGTAAAGTAGTGGATGCCTTTGCTGACTCGGGTAGGGAGACCGATTCGGTCGGGCCTGCAGCACTCGGGCAGCAACCCCAAACCCCGGTGCCCAGCCGACCGGTTCCGTCACCCGTGGTCCCAACTGGTGTCATCGTCTCTCCCGAGACTCAGCAGGCCAGGAGCACCGCAGCGTCTTCTGTGCCGGAGACACCCACGCCACTGCCGTCGAACCAAGAACAACAAGCTCAGTTAGAACAACTCGGAGTTACGGCTGCTTGCAACACTCACACGGCCTAACCAACCGTCGCCTATACCGTCGTAATCCAATAATCTCACCTTGCTGGAAAGATTCATCAACTTCGATTTCGCTTCCACTGCCGCCGATCTTCATCAAGGAACCGTTCCGACACCTCGGGTCAGAGAGAGCGGACGCCCTGTGTACCATTTTGTGTACCACTGTAACCGCGAAGGGCCGTTAGCCGATGCCACCAACTCTTACCGGGCAAAAACAAAACCCGCTGATTTAGCGGGATTTAGCGGATGATAGCTGGTAGCGCTACCGGGAATCTCTTTGATGCTCGTAACTTCTGCCAACAATACTGGCAAAACCAACGCCTTTAAAGGGGTTAGGAGAAATTGCCGAAAAACAAAATCTCAGTAGAAATGGCAAACTTAGACCTGGTTTTCCCTCGAAAGTAGTCACAAATAGTCACACGAGAAATCGCTCTCCACGAGCGGCTCACAAGGAGCATCTTTTCGCGTGCTTGGGGGTTGCCCCACCTTAACCATCGGAATGCCCCAGCGCCCTTGTAACCACCCCCGGCCTGAAAGACATGGTTCTCGGTTATCGAACCACGGTCAAACTCGTTTGACAGGAAGACATAAACGTCCACCGATTCCCGCCCAATCGCTCCCACGATCTGCTGAGCATTCGCCTCGATCTTTGAGAAGTCCTGCATTGTTTTGCCAATCTCACTTGCTCCGTGCCTATCCAAAGATCAGGTGTAAGCCCTCATTCTTCGATCCAGTCCGAAAAACCTTCGGGGTGCCTCTGCCCCAAGCTATTCTCCTTGCCGATGTTCGAGGGATCGGAGCCGAGTACAGCGGACAGCGCAGCGTAGTGCTTCGACCCACGCAACCTCCAGTCCCTTCTCGTCACGCTCCGACGTGCAAACGCAGCCTGACTCACCCCGGTGATGCCTGACCGCCGTCGAAGCAGCCGCCGCAGCAGCATCGAGCAGATCGTCTTTGCCTACTCCCGGTGGCCGGTTGGCTCTGGGAGAACGGTGTTAATTAAGGTTGGCTAATGTTTACTCAAGACCGACAATTTTGCCCTGGGTTCTGACTCGCATCGGCGCACCCATCCCTTCGTAACTATGGCGGCGTTCTAGGCAAGAGTACGTTCAAATTGGGAGAGACACTCTATGAAGCTTATCGTGAACCCTTTCTTGAACGCATCGGAACAAAAAGGGGGCACAGTGAGCACACTACTTGCTCAGCAGTTGGCTCGGTTTTGAATTGCGGTAAGCGTGATCTATGTATCGAAGATGGACTAGGAACGATTGAGCAGCAGAGTAACGCCAGGAATCTAGAAGTTCATGGACGATCGGAAAAGATAGGGCCACCGGGGAGGGTTTGAGAAGAATGAAACGGTTCCACCGAAGGGAAACGAATGCCGTCGCGTTTTGTGCATGGCTTGCTGTTCCTGCATGGGGGCAAAATTCTGCCGAAGGACGAGGCAAAGTTACGGACGCCTCCCACAAGCCAGTAGTTAGTGCATTTTTGATTATCACTGCCCAGGATACTCCCTGCGGCTGACATGAATGATCAGGTCGTGGAGCGGTTGACCTAGGAAAACAGCTGCGGCTGGCACCCGACAAGAAAGAATTCTTTCTGATGTATCAGACACAGATGGATATCGCCAGTGGACAGATCACCGGGCTGGAAGCACTACTCCGTTCGTAGCATCCGGAATTAGGACTTGCGCCTCCTGATAAATTCATACGGATTGCCGAGAACAGCGGCCTGATCCTGCCGATTGGCGAATGGGTTCTCCGGACAGCATCGGTCAAATAGAAAAGAGGAATA
Organism: uncultured Acidobacteriaceae bacterium; assembly: GCA_963770245.1. Classification (GTDB taxonomy): domain Bacteria; phylum Acidobacteriota; class Terriglobia; order Terriglobales; family Acidobacteriaceae; genus PALSA-270. The sequence continues at coordinate 16,440 of CAVYOX010000010.1, forward strand.
TCATGCCTCTGAGTCAGTTACTAAAAAGCTCCCCCGGCGAGTCGAAGCTTGAACTCCAGCTCCTCCTGAATGTCGTTACCGAGAGCCTCTGCGGATTGGACACAGCAGGAAACGTGACGTTCTGCAACGACGCCCTCTTAAAGATGACCCAGTATAAGACGGAGGAAATAATCGGAACAAACCTCGACGAATTGCTGCATCACAGCTCACAGAATGAAACCACCAATGCTTCCAAGGAGTGCACATTATCCAAAGTACTCGATTGCCATCGGGAGATTCATATCGTCGGGGAGCTATTTTGGCGAAAGGATGGAACCTGCTTCCCCGCCGAATACTGGTCTCGTCGCTTGCAGTTGCCATCCAGCGGAACCGAATGTGTGCTCACAATTGACAACATCACCGAACGCAAGCGAGCGGAAGAAGATGTTCGAGAGAGCAACGAACTGGTAAGGCTGGTGTTGGATTCAGTCCCCGAGGCAGTCTACGGCATTGACCTGCACGGCAAATGCACATTTTGCAACCCCGCCTGCCTCCGTCTACTGGGCTATGAGGAGCCTGCGGACCTGTATGGGAAGGATATGCACGAACTGATCCACCACTCGCGACCGGATGGAACGCCTTATCCCGTGGAGGAGTGCCACATCTACGAGGCTTTTCGCCGCGGGCATGGCACACACATCGACACTGAAGTTCTCTGGCGTCGCGACGGTGCCAGTTTTTCAGCCGAATACTGGTCCCACCCTATGCACCGGGACGGAAACGTGATCGGCACGGTTGTCACGTTCGTGAATATCACAGAGCGCAAGCAGGTCGAGCAAACCATTCGCGAGTCGGAAAAGCGCTACCGACTCCTGTTTGAGCGCAACCTGGCGGGAGTCTTTCGTACCACGATGGAAGGGCGCATCTTGGAGTGCAATCAGGCCGCGGCTCACATGTTTGGCTATGACTCGCCCAAGGAAATCTTAGCCACTCCGATTACCGACATTTACCAGATGATTTCTGATCGGGAATCGTTCATGAGAAGACTCAAGTCGGAGAAAAGCCTTACCAACCACGAGACGAACTATAGGCGCAAGAACGGTGAATCCGCCTGGGCGATGATAAATGCAACTCTCGTTGACGACGATTCAGGTACCGCCAGTTTTATTGAGGGGACTTTCGTTGACATCACCGAGCGCAAAGTCGCCGAGGAACGGGTTCAATCCCTGGCCTATTTCGATGCTTTGACGGGATTACCGAATCGGACTCTTCTGCGCGATCGGCTGTCGCTGGCACTAGCCGGTGCTCGCCGCAAAAAAAGCAAGGTTGCACTTTTTTTCCTCGATCTCGACCGGTTTAAGAACATTAATGACTCGCTTGGACACTCGGCCGGCGACCTCCTTCTGAAAGGCGTTGCAGAACGGCTTAAAGCATGGGGGCGCGAACACGACACGATTGCCCGGCTCGGAGGTGACGAATTCGTCGTCGTGGCGAGCGAGGTAAAGGACATTGCCGACGCAGCGGTTGCCGCTCGGCGGCTCATGGATGGATTGACTGCTGAAATGGTAATCCAGGGTCATTCCCTCAGCGTTAGTTGCAGTCTCGGCATCAGCATCTACCCGGAACATGGCACGGACAGCGAAACCCTCATCAAGCATGCTGATGCCGCCATGTATACCGCGAAGGACAATGGACGCAACAATTTTCAGTATTTTACGGCGGATATGAACGCTCAGGCAGTGGAGCGGCTGAACTTGGAGAACGCCTTGCGAACAGCGCTCGACAGGAAAGAACTCTTTCTCATGTACCAGCCGCAGATGGATATTGCCTCTCGAAAGATCACCGGCCTCGAAGCGCTCCTACGGTGGCAACACCCGAAAATGGGCCTTGTGCCACCCGGTGAATTCATCCGGACTGCGGAAAACAGCGGACTGATCGTACCAATCGGTGAATGGGTGCTCAGGACGGCCTGCTCTCAGGCCCGGAAATGGCAAGATGAGGGCCTACCCGCAGTGTCGGTGGCAGTAAATGTGTCGGCGGTCCAGTTTCGTCGAGAAGGCTTCCCCGAACTTATCAGGCAGGTGCTCTTCGAGACTGGCCTCGCCCCGCAATACCTCGAACTGGAGGTAACGGAAAGTCTCTTGCTATCCAGCGCCGACGTGACGCTCTCAGTTCTTCAGGAATTAAAGAACATGGGATTGTCCCTGGCGATTGACGACTTCGGGACTGGCTATTCCAGCCTCAGCTATTTGAAGCGGTTCCCGGTTAGCAAGCTGAAGATCGACCGCTCGTTCGTTCGGGATGTCGCGCTGAATCCGGATGATGCGGCCATTACAACTGCAATCATCAGCATGGCAAAAAGCCTGAATCTGAAGGTCATTGCCGAAGGGGTCGAAGACGAAGCACAAATGTCATTCCTGCGGGCACATCATTGTGACGAGATTCAAGGCTACTACTTCAGCAAGCCTTTAGTGGCCGACGAGGTTGCGGACAAACTGCGAGCCGAACATTCCGAAGCGCGTGTCAAGTCGCAAGCGAGCGGGAAACAATCGTGAAAAGACGTGTGGATAATCGTTCACGGCAGTCCCGTAGAAGCCGGAAAGGCAACACTTAAATGGCTACTACGAGATTTCAAAAAGGAAGTTTGAAGCAGGTGGATTGTGCAGAAGGGAGGACTTGGGTGCTTCGCTACTTGGCGACCAGACCGCAGGATGGCAAGCGAGTGGAGGGCACTCCGCTTTCAGTCGGACTGGTCCGTGTTTTCCCAATCAAATCTTCCGCGAAGCAGCGTGTCGTCAGTCTAGGCCTGCTGGAGACGATCAATTCGCCCCAGCAAACTGCTAGGTTTGACGTTCCGACACGCTTTTTGTGAACACTGACAAAGGTTTGCTACGGGAAGGACTGGAAGCATACGAGAAAGAGGATTTCGTAAAGGCAATTCACATTCTGGTGCCACAGATTGAACACATTCTGCGCACTTTTCTCGGCGTGTTGGGCGTTCCCACGCTCAAGACTGTGCGGAACCATCCGGGAATTATGGACGCTAAGAGTATGAATGACATTCTAAGTGACGAACGAATGCGGGAGGTACTGAAGGAGAGTCTTTGGAGGTATCTGACCGTACTCTTCATAGAAAAGAAAGGTGGGTTCAATCTCCGAAATGACCTAGCGCACGGACTTCTGCCGCCCACCGCGTTCAATCGGCAGATCGCTGATCGTGTGTTCCACAGTTTGCTTACGTTAAGCCTGATAAGAGAGCGACAGCCCAAAACTTTTCGTCACGATCCCAGTCCATCGAAGGAAGCAGCGAGCGAGTAGCAGATGACTCTGGACGAGTTCCGTCGATCACTCACCGCGACCGAGCCGCCAGCCGGACTCACACTCGCCCTCGCTGGGTTATGGTGGGACGCCAAGGGCGATTGGACACGGGCGCACGAATCCGCCCAGCAGGATGACGGCCCCGAGGATGCGTGGGTGATCCGAATCGAAGCCGTTTCGCTCCGGCTTCCGAATCCCAATGCGTCGCTGGTTGACACGATTTCTTGCCGTATCTATAGTTCTCGTCACTACATGAACTGGAGGAGGAAAATATGCGTCGAATCGCTTTAACGGCACTTGGTTTCGCCCTGCTGTTATCCGGAGTTCCATTGTTCTCGCAGACGAATGCAACAGTAGAGAAGGCACTCGAAAGCAATGAAAAAGCTGGCTGGCAGGCGTGGAAAGACCACGATGCCAAGCCCGTGAAAGGGTTTACCCCGGACAACGCCATAAGCGTCGCCGATGGAGGGGTATTCAAGGGCAAGGAGCAGGTTCTGAAAAGTATGACTGACGCGAGATGTGTGGTCAAAAGCTTCTCGCTCTCCGATTTCTCCTATATGTGGCTCGATAAAGACACGGTCGTCATGACGTACGCGGGGACGCAGGACGCAACGTGCGAAGGCAAAAAGCAAGCCGGGAAGGTTTTCGCCACGTCGATTTGGCAGAAGAAAGGCGGCAAATGGTTGTCGCCATTCCACCAAGAAACCGAAGCCGGGAGCATGTAGCTGGTGACGAAAATTCCCACCCAAGTTCAGACGGCTTGGGTGGGCGGCACCACACCGCTTCCCCCGCCCCTTTGCTATTGAAGCCACCGCAGCCGACCCACCTGAACTCTCGCTCGCCCTTGCAGGTTTGTGGGGGGACGCTGAGGGCGATTGGACGCGAGCCCACGAGTCTGCTCAACAGGACGAAGGTACCAGGGCTCGTGGGTACACGCCTACCTCCATCGCAAGGAAGGCGATCAGGGCAACGCGGCCTACTGGTATGGTCGGGCGGGGAAGCCCGTTTGCCGGGAACCGCTGGATGCGGAATGGCTCGGCATTGTGAGAGGTTTGCTGGGATAGATCGACCTCACGGTTCCCGTGATTTCGGGGCTGACTCGTGCTCGCACAAATCGCCTTTGCCGCTTACGTCTCCTCGATGGGCCAACAGTTTCCAGCCGATTCGCGCAACTTCGCCGCCAGCTTAGCGCGAATGCGCAAAGGGATTGCCAGTTCATGTCCCATCGTGAAGGTCACGTACTCGAACACCCAGCCCTTGCTCCTTCGCACCTTGATCTCGCTCCACGGAACAAGGAGTGGAGGGTGCATGAATCGAAAGAGGAACAGGCTGGCCAAATACAAACCCTGCTGACTGACTCCAATCGTCAGCGCGTTGTTGTAGTTCGCCAGCCACCGCATCTGTCCGCTTTGCATTCTCCATTTCGTTCCATCGAACGGCACCCGCGTGCGATAGACCTTCGCCAGCGAGGACCAACCACCAATGAAGCTGATTATTGTGCCGACCAGAAACCACAAAGAGAGAAAGTAGATCGGGAAGACCGCAGCAAAAACGGAGGGATGCTGGTCAATCCAGTGTTGGAGATTCATGCGTGTCAGTTGAACGTTGGACGACGTTCGGCCCCCTAAGCCGCTTTCTTCTTCGCCGCCTTCACCCGCGCCCACCTTGCCCGCTGTGCCGCCGCAATCTTCCTGCGGGCTGATGGCGACATGGTGCGCTTGACCTTGACCGTACCCTTTCCCTTAGTGACTCCGCTGTTTGCCCATCTCTTTTTCTGCGCCAGGCTAATCTTCTTGCGGGCCGCTGACGACATCGTACGTGTGCCTTTTGATTTCCCTGAACTGCTGTACGCGCCGACAAAGGCCGTGAGCGCCGCGTTCAGTGCAGATAGTTGGTTTTCAACTAGGTCCCGTTCTTTCTTGAGCTGCTTCGCGATCCCAGACCAGTTCGCCATGTTTTTTGTTCCCCTCGGCGAAGATTGTAGCAGGGGCATCTAGATTACGAACGGAAGGAAGTTCAAGTAGACTACAAACGTAAGGAAGTCACACCACTTCCTAGATTTTGAGGTAGCAGCGGAATCCGCCTTTAGCGGGTTAGGTTAGGTAAGGAGATGTGTTGCAAGAGCAGGGGGAGATTGCGCGATTTCGCCAGTGATGGTGCTGGTTTCAGACCGTAGGAGACGTTCCAAATGAAAATCATTCCACACGCTGTGAATATGCAAGATGCGGTGTACACTTACTGCCGTTATTGATGTCAAATGGGGCTTCGTGTTGAGACATCACAAAGATGAAAATCTGCGTGGCGTTTCTATTGTTGATCGGCTGTTCGGGCGTTGTGGCTCAGAGGTTGCCCGACGCGGATCAGATCCTCGCCCATGTCAACGCGCAGGCCAGCGAAGAGCACAAAAATGTCCTCCTGGTCTTCGGAGCTTCCTGGTGCAAGTACTGCAAGCAGTTCGAAGTGTTCCTCGCGGCTCTGGAGATTCAGCCCATCATCGCGAAACATTTTGTTGTAGCCCGGCTGGGGGTGTACGAGGAGTTGGGGCGTAATCCGAAGCTGAACAACCCGAAGAGTGATACTTTGGTCCGCCAATTCGGAGATGCTGATATGGGCGCTCTTCCGTTCATTGTGTTCCTTGATCCCAAAGGTGGATTGATCGTTAACTCGAATCGACCCAGCAAACGAAAAAGAACGGGCGAGAACATTGGCTATCCTTCAGCCCCAGAAGAGATCGACTGGTTTATGGTCATGATCAAAAAGGCCGCGCCAGCGCTGACCGAAAATGATGCCGCGATTGTCGAGGCGTGGCTGCGTAAGGCAGCATCGTAAGGGACTCCCCTGCCGAGTCATATTCTGTCGTCACGAATCTATTGATCGGCGAGAGGGATGTACGCCCGCTCAACTCCGCTATCGCAGCCTTGGGCCATCTTGATGACCCACGTGCCGTTCCGCTAATTGTGCAGTTTCGTTCATATCCGAATCCTGAAACCTGGTTCGCCGTTGCATCTGCCCTCGGTTCGTTTCCCAATGACCCTCTCAGCGTGGAAACGCTTTTGACTCTCATGGCAGATAGCGATGAGGACGTGCGTGATTGGGCAACATTCGGAATCGGTGTTCTCGGCGACACAGATTCTTCCACGGTCAGGGACGCACTCGTGCGAGCGGTGAACGACTCGAATGAGGACGTCCGTGAGGAAGCTCTAGTCGCGTTGGGCAAGCGGCAGGACAAACGGGCACTAGCCCCACTGCTAATGGCGCTGAAACAGCCAGCCGTAACCGGCCGGCTCATTGAGGCCGCTTACACTCTTCTCGAGCTAGACAGTGGCCGGAAGGATTGGACTTCTCAGGACTATGCGACCGCTTTGAATGAGCGGTTCTCGCCAAGCGCAAAGTCGTAACTGCCGAAATCGCCATTTGTGCTCACAACTTTCGACGACGCCAGCGCCTGACCTCGACAGTTACGAATCACTTCGGTTTTAATCGCGGAACGGCGAAGGCCAGGTTTGCTCTTCCGCATCGCGCCAAACGTAATTCCCGGCATGGTCAATGACCCCGTGTTTGCCTCTGTATAGCTTGGCCCCATGCTTTGTCTCATCAAGTTTCTGGAATGTTTCAACCGCCGCTACTCCGCCGCAAAACGGCATGGCAGAATCGAATGTCGCTGAAATCGAGAAGTGGCCTCCTTGGTCGATATATCCCCACTTGTCGCCAAGTTCCACAGACGCGAGCCCCTCTGAGAACATGTGGCCAATGTGGTATTGGATAGGGATGACCACATTACCCGTCTTGTCCACATATCCCCACATGTCTCCGAGTTCCACAGGGGCAAGCCCATCGGAAAATGGAAAAACATCGTCGTATTTCGGCTGGATCACCATGCTTCCCGCTGTGTCCATGAATCCGACTTTTCCGTTAATGCGGACAGCGGCGAGTCCTTCGGAGAAATCAATGCCACTAGCACTCTGATGCAGGAGTGGTAAAGCGAGACTGCCGTCCCGACGAATGTACCCGACGTTCTTGCCAACCCCCACCGCAGCGAGGTCTTCACGAAAATCGAAAGCGCCGTCGAACTCAGGTGTGACTCTTGTTCCCATTTTGTCGATGAAGAAGGCTCTGCCTTCTAGAACCACCCTTGCCATACCATGATCGAACTGGCCCGCGTACTTGAATTGGAACGGAATGACTAAGTTTCTTGCACGGTCAACGTATCCCCACTGTCCATCCCTATTCACTGGTGCGAGTCCCTCGGAGTAACTGTCGGGAAACGGGCGGCTCTGCCGATTCCACGTGGGGGGGATGAACGAACCATCTTTGCGAAGCAACCCGCACTGGTTGGCAATGCAAGCAATCGCGCCCTCAGCGGTAAACGGTTCCGCTAAATCGAACTGCGCCGGAATCACGATCCCATTCGCCGATAGATAACCCCACTTGCCGTGGTCTTCAAATGGGATGGGGCCAGAAGTGTCGCAAGGAGATTGCGCGAAGAGATGGACCGCGATCACAATGGGAAGCAACAATAGTGCGGTCTTCATCCACTTCTCCACTTGTACCGCTTAGAGGCGGCTGGCCTCATTATATTTTGCCGTCTGACAACGTGAACAGCCACCTGACTGGCGATCGCGGTAGGGACAGCCATCGCTGGCTGCCCCCCGCACAGATCCGGACGGGCGCTCGTTAGCGCATCCGGTTCTTATCTCGGATGAGTAGCGGCAAAGCGAGCATCGGGGAAAGGATGGAGCACAGCCGGTGGGGGAAGCCAGCGCTTCGCCAGGGTGAGCATCCGCGTCCAGTTGATTCGGTGTTTCTGGCTCCGGCGGCGAATACTATGCCACCAGCAGACCAGCACCCGATGCCGGAACAGGGATAGGCTAGCGTTGTTTCCCGGTACCGCGTAGTAGTTGAAGTACCCCTGCACGACCGACCGGAGCCATTGGCCGGTTTGGCCCACGGGATCGTGCATGCGCTTGCGGAGCTCCGGTTTTATTTGCCGCAGCTTGGCCCGCATGCGTTTGCGAATCGTCGTGCGCCGTACCATGAATCGCCCCAAACTATTCTTCCCGCTAATGTGCGTGAAGCCTAGAAAGTCGAACGTCTCGGGTTTCCCTTCCCCTCTACGTCTCCGGTTCTCTTCGGCAAATCTGCCGAACTCGATCCGGCGCGTCTTATCTGGGTGCAGTTCCAGTCCAAACATGGCCAGTCGTTCCCGTAGATTCTCCAGGAAACGATCCGCGTCTGTCCGATGCTGAAATCCCAGGATGACGTCGTCCGCATAGCGGACGACCACCACCTCGCCTTGCGCCCACTTATTGCGCCAGACGTTCACCCATAGATCGAAAGCGTAGTGTAAGTACACGTTTGCGAGCAACGGTGAAATCACCGCTCCCTGCGGCGTACCTGTCTTCGGTTCCGACCATTTGCCTTCCTCCATCACTCCGGCCTTCAGCCATTTCTGGATCAGCCGCAGTATGCGAGGGTCGGCGACGCGATGCTCTATGAACCTGATCATCCAGCCTTTGTCGAGATTGTCGAAAAAGCTTCGGACATCAGCGTCCAAAATGTAGTTCACCTTCTTCTTCAGGAGCGCGTACGACAACGCATCCAGCGCGTCATGCTGGCCGCGTCCCGGGCGAAAGCCATACGAGAATCCGAGAAAGTCCTCTTCATAAATCTGATTGAGGATCGTGGTCACGGCGTACTGGACAAACTTATCTTCCAGGGCCGCGACTCCGAGTGGGCGTTGCCGTCCATCTTCTTTCTTTATGTACACTCTTCTCGAAGGCAGCGCTCGATACGCTCCGCGATGAACCCGGCCATGGAGATCAACCAACCGATCTTCAAGTCCGGTCTCATACTCCTGCCAGGTGACCCCGTCCACTCCGGGTGCGGCTTTCCTCTTTAGTGAGTAGAAGCTTTCCCGTAGCAGATCGACAGTCAGATGGTGGAGCAGAGCGGTGAACTTCATCTCCTTGTTTTCCCGTGCTGCTTTCCGCACGCCTGCCAATCCCTGGGGCACGCCCTTCCCGCTCTGAGTCGGGTACGTGTGAGGTTGACCTGCGTTCTCCTTGATCGACGGCCTTCCCTCCTCATTCTCCGCCGACGATCCTTTGTCTTTGTTCGAATGATTCATCGGTACTGTACCGTCGTGTGACTCCTCGGGGACGTACATGCAGGCCGTGTGGCTATTGCCTTCGCCCACCGTCCTGCTGCCTGGTTTGGCAGCAGGTGTCTCCGAGGTCTCCCGGTTCTCGTGCATGAAGCTTCTAGGCGTGTCTGGGGTCTTCGACTACGCCGGACTGAGCGGGAACTCGCGCTAGCGCTCCTGCTCATGTTGCCTACCGCACATATTAAAGACGGCGGCGTCCGGATTGTATCTTTTCGGAGCTGGATACCCACCCCGCCTAGCCCCTGTCTACGCTTCACTGTGTACCTCGCGATACCCAGCGCAAGACTCGGGGCCGAGCAGATCGCTAGTCTTTACTCGTAAGGCTCTTTCATCCTCTACTTCATGCCGGTTGTCGGGTAGGGCGATGGCGCGGACCGGGCTTCGAATGATGCCGACGTTTCCATCGTCCCCCCTAAAATTCCGTACGGCGGGTTTTCCCCGGTACGGCTTCAAGGTTGGCTTATCGAAAGGTGCCTTCCCAGCACAAGGCGCCCCATGGTCGCGCCCATCTGGTTTGCATCCCTCCCTCGTGCCCGCCGCTTTCAAACCTGTTCATCCCCGCACTGTGTCGGGGCAGTTGTGCGCTTAAGCACCGCCATTCGAGCAGTTTTACTGCTCTACCCCAGGGGCCCTCGCTCCGGTCCGGGTTATGCTGTCCCGGTCCATCCTCACTTAGTCGGCCCCATCCGCCCCACTCGCCGGCACATCTCGACTTCGCCGCCTAGCGGCTTATACGAGATACCATTGCTGTGCCCATTCGCATAGGCCTAGCCTGGATTATTCACGAAATCTCTAGCCAAAAAAGAAAGGATGCTCTAAAAGGAATGATGAACACTGGGTTTGCAGACCCAGCATTCCCTTTCGGAGCATCCATCACTTGATACAAACTGTTTTACCACAACTGATCTTCTCCTTCTACCGTCATCAACCCATCCACGCCGATTTTTCCGGCGGTCAGATCACCGGTGATGCCGGCCTGCTGCCTCTGCGAGCGTTCGATCAGCGCCATCATCTGACCCACGAGATGGCCGCTGGCCTCAGCGATTCGCGGCATCACGACCGCGTACGCCACCACACGCTGGCGTTGCTGAGGCAGCGCGTCTATCAGATTGTGGCTGGCTACGAAGATGCCAACGACGCCGACCGCCTACGCCACGATCCCATGTTGCAGATCGTCGCCGATCAAAAGCTCGGCGACCCGCTGGGCTCGCAACCCACCCTTAGCCGCTGGGAGAACGCGCCTTCCGCCCGCGAACTCACGCACTTCAACGACCTGCTGTGCCAGCACTTCATCCGCCTCTGCGGCGACCAGGTCCGCCGGCGTGGCGAGATCCTGCTCGATCTCGATTCCACCGACGATCCCACCTACGGCCAGCAGCAGCTCAGCTTCTTCAACGGCGCTTACGGCCAGCATATGTATCACCCCATGCTGATCTTCGAGCGCCACTCCGGATGCCTGCTGGCGGCCCGCCTGCGTCCGGGAAACGCCTCCAGTCATGCCCGCATCGTGCCCATGCTGGTGCGCTTGGTCCCGCGTTTGCAATCTGCCTTCCCCGGGGTAAAGATCAGGCTGCGCGGCGATGCTGGTTTTGCTCTACCTCTTCTCTACAAGTTCTGCGAGTTCTTCGCTATCGAGTACGCCATCGGCATCCCGGCTAACTGCGTTTTCAAGTGTCGTGCCGAGCCCCGGCAGAAGCGGTTACAACGTCGCTATCGCTGTACCCAACTCCCGCAGCGCAGCTTTTCCAGCTTCCGCCACCGCGCCCGCAGCTGGCCGCGCCAGCGTCGCATCTGCTACAAGGCCGAGCACACCGCCACCGGAACCAACCTGCGCTTTGTGGTGACTAACTGCCCCGGTCGCGCCTCGCAAGTCTTCGCTTTCTACAACGATCGTGGCGAGTGCGAGAATCGCATCGAGGAGTTCAAGAACGGCTTCCGCTCCGACCGCTTGAGCTGCCACCGCTTCCTAGCCAACGCTTTTCGCCTGCTCCTGCACGCCGCTGCCTACAACCTAGTCAACTTGTTCCGCCTTCAGTTGCCCCAGCCCTGGCGCTCGGCACAGATCGAAACCCTGCGCGCACGTCTGTTTAAACTCGGCGCTCGCGTCCGTCAAACCGCCCGCTGTATCCGATTCCATCTGGCCACCGGCTGGCCCTTCCAAGACCTGTTCCGCGGCGTCGCCCTCGCCGTCAACAGCAGTTGATCCAATTCCTTCCTTCCCAACTCAACTCCTACTCGCAGTTCCTGCGGAGCCGCGTTCAAAATCCGCTCTCGCAGAGCGCGACACCGAACTGCGTCTAACAAATTTCATGACCTGGCCGATTCTGACCTTCATCAACGCCTGATCGTCCATCCTTGCCAATAAATCTCAGGTGTGAGTAAAGTCGACGTGTGGCGCAGTAGTTTAGGTGCCGCCTAGCCGAGACCGGCCCTTTCGTCAGCCGGTGCCTCATTAGCTGCACCCTGCCCTGTTTCCACACGCCGCTTATCGAACTGGACGGGCGCATTTCGCGCATCCAGCTCTCGGAGAAAGGCTCACGAAGTTGCCCACGGAAAGCTAGAGGTCCGCTGGGTAAGCCGGACCAAGCCAAACTTCTCATGCAGGGTCTCATCGGAAAACCGCTTGCTCCCGGACCCTGGATGTTTGTGTTTGGCCCGTAGCCACTGACGAACCCGCCGGTAGGTGTGTCGTTCCACCGCCCGGTAGGATTTACTGACAGGACCCAGGCAGAAATAGTTAGCCCATCCGATCATCTTTCGGTTGAGCGTTTCTACCAATTGCTCTGCGTCCTGCTGAGTGTAGCTGCGTCGAGTCGCTTGGCTAATCGCTCTGCAGATGCGTTGCACCCGCTTCCTCGAAGGAATCGTGCCTAAATAAGCCCGGCCCGCCTTCGTCGAGTAGCACCGACCAAACGTATATCCCAGAAAGTCGAACTTCTCTTCCGGCACCTTGCAGACCCGCGTCTTCGTCTCGTTCACCGTCAGCTTCAGCTTCGTCATCATGCCTCGCATCGTGGCCAGGGCTTCATCGGCCCTGTCCCGACAGCAGATCACGAAGTCGTCGGCATAGTTCACGATGTACGCTTTCAGACGCTTTTCGTGCCCCAACTTCTTCCAGCCGAGCACGAACCGGCGCATGTACAGATTGCTCAGTAGCGGACTGATCGGAGACCCTTGCGGGCTGCCCCGACCTTCATCCCGGTTCCGCGTACCTCGACGCTTATTCCCGCGCTCGTCGGTTTCCTCAACCGGAGCTTCCAGCCACATCTTGATCAGATGCAGCATTGCTCCGTCGACGACCCTGCGAGCCACTGACTTGAGAAGCTCAGCGTGCGGAAGAGTATCGAAGTAACTGCTGAGGTCTGCGTCTACTATTTCTCCATGGCCAGTGTTGATCAGCTTATGGACGTGTCTTACCGCGTCCAGTGCACTGCGATTCCGCCGATAGGCATACTGTTCCGGCTGCAGATCGGCCTCGAAGATAGGTTCGAGCACCAAAACTGCCGCCATTTCCACCGTCCTTTCTCGGATGGCGGGTATTCCTAACGGCCGCTGTTTCCCATCCGGCTTGGGTATGTAAACCCGCCGCACGGGCAACGGTTGATAGGTTCGGCTTTTCAGCTGTTGCGCCAGTTCATCCAACCATCGCTCTACTCCGTAGGCCTCGATGTCCTCGAACGTCTGGCCGTCTACTCCTGCGGCTCCACCGTTGGCTCGGCAGCATTCGTAGGCGAACGCCAGAACATCTTTTCGGTACACCTTGTCGTACAGTGCGAAGAAACGAAAGGTCGGCGATTCCTTCGCTTTGTCGTGCAACGCCGTCTGCAGCTTCTGAACACTTGCGGGGGTTATTAGACTCATCGTCAATCCCTCTGTCTTCGCCGCTTCTTGCGTTTCCTTTCAACTGAGGCCCCTTCCCTCCACCGGCATTACCCGGCTTCGTCGGTACTACGGACCTCTCCGTCACCCCATACGGCCCGGCCTGGCTCTCACGAGTTGTCAGTTGATCGCGATTGCGATCACCGCTAGGGCTTCCCGTGTTTCGTCTGATCCACTTTGCTTGCATGCCGTCGCCATTACCCCGGCAGGTCCAATGGAACCTGTTCGCTCGTACTGTTCCATTGTCATCGGCCTTCCCCGAAATTCAGGCGGGTCGGCCCCTGCATTACCCGTTTCGAGGCCTGCTCAGCGTTTACTCACGTTACGGCCTGCACGCTCGCCGAGTCGCCATAGCGACCCTCTACACCGGAGGCTTCAGCAGGTTCGTCGCCTCCCCCACTGCTCCGATTGCTACCAGGTGGAGCGAATCAGTTCCTGGGCGGGTCTTTCACCCCGCTGTGGTCCAAACGCCTTTCACGGCGCACTGAATTAAGCAGGCTAGGCAACCCGCGACTGGTTCTGAGCTTTCATTGATGCTCTTTCACAGCATGTCGTCCTCTGAGACCACGGGGAACTCTTCGGCTGCCCTTACCCAGTACTTCACCGAAGACTCTGGCCTTCAACTTGGGATAACAGTTTCGGCATTCCCTTCATCCTCACACTCCGAATCTAGTGAGGTGTGCGTTTTCGAGGCTTGACTACGGTTCGCTTTCGCTACGACCTGCTGTTTTGCTTGCCCTCCTGTCGGAGCTGACCAGACTTGCGTCCGGCCAACGAGGACGTTTACATCCGGGCTTCCGACGGTTTGGTCGCCCGCGCCGTCGCCGGATATCACTACAGTGCCAACTGGGTAATCTGCACTGGCAGGACTTTCACCTGCTAGATCATCAATTAGCTTCACTGCACTATCCCGGCGCACTAATATTGCGATTGCGCTCACTGACCGAGTCCTGAGCGACATTGCCTGAGTGAAGTGATGCCCTAGCCAAAATCAAGGATTAGAATCCGAGGGTGCAAATTCAATCCGAAGTACAAACGGCTCAGAATTCCCTTTAGGGCGGGCTTGCAATGCTCCGGGCGAGACTGGAATCCTGTCATCAAGACTGCACCCTGTGACATAAACATCTCCGTTCGGGTTTGCGAACACTCCAGTCGCCTCATCGTTATACCAGCTTGCGGGTTGGCGCGTTCCGCCGATGAAGGTAGCGAATAGAAGCCGCCCATCGGAGGCTCGAAAGCGGGCAAGGATGGAGTCGTTGTCCGCCGCGAGGTGGCGGTAAAATGCTCCCGCTGTCGTGGAGAAATCTTTCGACCCGCTCCTGCCTGACACAAACACCGAACCTTGCATTCCCGCTGAAACCGCTAACAGGGCGTCATCGCCGCTGCCGCCGAACCGCCTTGACCAGATTAGTGCAGGTAAGCCTGCCCCAAACCTCTTGCCGCTGATTTTGGTGACAAACGCCCCGCCGACTTGGGTGCGATTGATTCCTTTAACCGGGAAATTCGGCGAATTGGTCGATCCGACCACGTAGACATCGCCTGCCGAATCGAGAGAGATGGCGTCGAGGCTTTCTTCTCCAGCACCACCGATACGGATGCCGGAAGGCACTCCTCTCTCTTTCATGTCGAATCTGACGACAAAGCCGTCTATCGCGCCAAGCTTGCCAATGCGAGCTAATCGATGTTTTCCCCAACTCAGCGAGTCGGTTGCCCCAGAGACGTACACTTGCTCATTGGCGTCCACCGCGATTCCTGTGACACGGTCGTTACCCGTTCCTCCCAAATAGGTGCTGTAGAGCAGCCGACCAGATCGGATGTCAACGGCTGAGAAGAAACCATTCGTTGCGCCATCGAGTTTGTTTTGAAATGCCGAGGGAGTGACGGGAAAATCCGAAGAAGACGTGTAACCTCCAACGTAGATCACATCCTCGGCTGGCGATAAAGCGAGAGCAGTCGCAGAATCCTCCCCGCTTCCCCCAAGGTACGTTGCGTACTCCAATCGCGAACCATCGGGGCTGACCCAAGCTAGAAAACCGTCGCATGCGTCAATCTTGCGACTTCCTAAAGCTGTCCGAAGAACGGCAGTTTTGGTCGTCGGGAAAGCAGAGGAGCAGGTCGACCCTGCAACAAACGCACGCCCCTGCGAATCGATAGCCACAGCATTTGCGCTGGAGCGAAAGTTTCCGCCAATAAATGATGAGTACAGGAGGCGGTCTCCATGCGGACTGATGCTGCTGACGAATCCGACCCAGTCATTGTTGTTAGCGCTTGTCTTTGTGGAAAATGACCCCGGCGTGACGGGAAAATCCGGTGACGGAGTGCGACCGACGATGTATGCGTCTCCTGAACGGTCGACCGCCATGCCGGTGGAGCATTCCTTGTCTCGACCGCCGAGATAGGTGCCGTAGACAAGTTTCGGCGCATTGCCCCCGGCGTGCCCACCGCCAGCCAGCAGAAATGCGACTACAAGCTTCGGAAGAGTTCCACTGCCGCGCACTCAAGATTTAGACGCCTGCATTTGCGTCTTTGTTCCCCCGGTAACCCGAATCGCAGCTATGTTTTTGCAAATTAGGCGCTGGTCAGAAAGGCTTTCGCCACAGTAGCCGTAAACGAGTGAATCCACTAGCCCGGAATTCTCGCATTCTGATGGTTCACCGGGTATACCTTCTGAGGCTATCGACGATGACTACCAAAGACCAAGGCAGCCGTGGCGCAGCGGTAACCAACGCCGACCAGATTGGCAAAATGTTCATTGTCGTCGGTCAGGAGCGCCGGTGCTTGATTTTCGATGGTATGTTCACCCGGCGATCCGCCCGCCGAGCACGTCGAACTATTCTGTGATCCGAGATTCCCGAACGACCGACTTTTTGATTTTTCTTTCGTGAGGTAGCATACGTACTGAACAATCCCGGATCACGCGGCGCAGTGCAAAAACAATCGGCCGAGGAATCGGCTTCGTCCCGTGGGGTCCCGTTGGACAAGGATATCTGACCCAGAAAATAGACGCTCGAACGAAGTTCGACCCGAAAATGGATATGCGATCTGGCTTCCCCCGCTTTTCTCCTGAAAATATCGTCGTAAATATGCCGATTTGCCGAGTTTTTGTGTTTTCATTCTGTTTCTCCTTATACCCGCTGCAGACAGAAACCCAGGCATCGAGGTCATTCGTGCAGCCCATGATCTTCGTGACTTCGACACTGCTGTCTCTAAACTCAAAGTGCACGGTGGGCGGATGAATGAAGAACAAATGAAGGTGGTTGACCAAACAGCGTGACAATTTCGTTTGGGAGAGTAGTGGATGCGTTCGAAGTCGTCTTAACGCTTCCTGTCGAAAAGGCTGCGTAGCGGCCAGGAGCAATCAAGAATCATGAAGGCAGCTTGGTACGAAAAGCAAGGTGCTGCGCGTGATGTCCTGACCATCGGTGAGATGGATGATCCTAAGCCTCTGGCAGGCGAAGTTCGGATTCGCGTTGCGTTTTCAGGCATAAATCCGGGGGATGTGAAGAAACGACAGAATGCCTTCGGATTTGGGATGCCATATCCGCGTGTCATTCCGCACAGCGATGGTTCGGGAACGGTTGATGCGGTGGGCGAAGCTGTCTCGCGGGAATGGATCGGTCGGCATGTGTGGTGCTACGGCGCTCAATCGTACCGTCCTTTCGGCACCGCTGCCGAGTACACGGTGGTTCCTTTGAAGCAGGCGGTTCCTTTGCCCGAAGGTGTGCCGCTGGAGCAGGGTGCTTGTCTCGGCATTCCCGGCATAACCGCTCATCGGGCTGTCCATGTCGCGGGTTCGGTCGAGGGACGCACAGTTCTGGTGCAAGGCGGAGCGGGAGCAGTCGGAGCTTGTGCCCTTCAACTAGCACATCAAGCGGGAGCGCGAGTGATCGCTACGTGCCGTGCTGAAGCTGATGAGGAAATCGCATCGCGAGCAGGAGCGGATGAAGTTTTGCTAACTGGGGAAGGCTTGGCTCAGCGCGTTCGAGCTTTGGCTCCCGATGGAGTTCATCACATCGTCGAAGTGGCTTTCGGAGCGAATATCAAGACCGATACGGAAGTCTTGGCACAGGGCGGTTCCATCGCGACCTACGCCACGAATACCCCAATGCCGGAGACTCCGGTCTGGCAACTCGTTTTTGTGAACGCGAGAATCTTTTTCGTCGGGAGTGACGATGTGCCAGCCGAGGTGAAGATCGAAGCGACTCACGACATCAATAAGGCGCTTGAGGCAGGATGGCAGGGACTCGACATCGCAGAGATCGTTCCCTTGGATCAAATAGCACGCGCCCATGAGTTGGTCGAGCATCCTGTGAAACCGGGGCGCGTGATCGTTGCGATTTGACGAATTACCGCAGTCGCGGTCTTTGGAGATGCTACTCCGAATTGACCTCCCCGCCTTTCTGTTAGATATTGTGACGGATGGACGCCGAGCGGACTATTGCCGAAATTGAGTGCCTTGAGCGCATCTTCGCCGAGCCGGACGCCCGACCACTGAGCGCGAGCGACCTCTCGGCTGCGAATCGAAGGCACGACGAAATGCTCGCGCACAGCCCGTGGTTTCGACTCTGGCAGCGGTATGGGGTTTGCTGCCGCTCCGAGTCCCCAGTAATGCGACTGGGCGAGGTGGAGAATTGACCCTCCCGCGAATGGACGTGAAGAATGGCGAAAAGGAAAGCTGCTAGGCTCGTGCCGAAAGTCACCGAGGCTGAACAAGACCTACTTTCGCACATCCAAGACGGCTACCAGCTTGAAACTGATTCGCTCGGTGGTAACCCAGTCCTGCGGCGGTTGAAAGATAATGAAGAAATACGTCCTCTGTCTGCCAATCACAATACCCTCAAGGCGATGGAACGGCGCGGACTCATCAGCCCCGGCAAAGGTCGCGACCCGCTCACTATCGTGTGGCGTCAAAAAAAGAAGTAGCCTTAGCATCCACTGGACATGCTCACTCCGCCCCTATCTTACAATCGAAAACAATGCTCAAGCGGCACGTTCATACCCTACCCATACTAGCCCTTGCAACGGCTGGATGCCTGTGGGGAACGGGCTTTTTCTTTGGCAAGATCGCGCTAACGGAGATGCCCGTGGCGGCCATGATCCTGTTTCGTCTTGCGTTTGCGTGCATTGGACTGCTGCCAATCATCTTCTGGGATCGTCCTCACTTTGCCGGGAGTGAGTGGGGCTGGGTGTTCGTGGCCTCTGTGCTCGGAGTACCCGTGCTGTATCTGGTGGAGTTCAAAGGACTCTCCCTCACCACTGTCTCTCATGCTTCTCTAATGGTCGGTACACTTCCGATGCTCCTCGCTATCGCAGCGGTATTGTTCGCGGGAGAGCGGTTGCACTTCGGCGGTTGGCTTGCGCTTGTGGCCTCGACAGTTGGCGCTGCTTTGATCGCGTTGTCGAGCAAGACAGGTTCCGGCGTCGTGCACGCAACCATTCGTGGTGACCTGCTGGTTGTGCTTTCAATGTTTGCAGCCATTGCAGAGATTCTGATTTCGAAACGTCTCATGGGACGGCATTCCCCACTGACGGTGACAGCCTTCGTTTATTGGATCGGCACGCTCCTTCTGGCAGTTGTGGTCGTGGCCACGTCCGGGGTTCCCACGCTGCATTACTCAACTCGCGCATGGATTGCCTTGGCAGAACAGGGATTTTTTGCGACCGCTGGCGCAACGGCCTTGTGGAATTGGGGACTCAAGCGGGCTCCGGCGTCTCAGGCAGGAATCTTCGTAAATCTCGAACCGCTAGTCGGCGCGATTCTTGGTGTTTCCGTTCTGCATGAGGGCTTGGGCAGGATGGCTGTCGCGGGCGGTGCGCTGATTATTGGAGGAGCCGTTTATTTCAGCTATAAGCCGGAGAGGATCGCAGCCTCATAATTCACTCGCATACCACTCCGAATGCGGCGACCAGGGGATACGAAGGGCTTTCAACCCCCGTTTCAGGCGGACAGACATCGTTCATTAACGCCAACAACCAATTCGAGTTTCCCAGAATGGAGCCTGTCTCTTTCCCTTTTCGGGCTTTTCTGGAGAGCCCAGGTCATGGTGTCTCATCTGGAATGATTGCGTCCGACGCGGCTCGCACATTGGCATTTCTAGCAAAAGCCCGTGTCTGGTCGGTTCGCCGCTTGTCTAAGGCTCGCTAAACCTGCGGCCCGCGCCCGAATTAACGTCCCGTGCCGGAATTCGCTTCGTCGTTCCGAATAGCTACGCCCATTCGCGCATCGCCGCCTGGCGCTAGATTTCACATCAACATAACCGCTGGCATTGCGAATGCTACTTGCCCTTCGTAGGCGAGCGGCATTTCTAAGAACGCTCTGAGGTCGAGCCAAGCCTTTCGATTGGGTCCACTCTTGAGCGTGACAGGTTTCCAGCCTGTCATAGGTTCAGAACAGAACAGTTACCTTAGGTTGAGAATGAGCAGAGGAGCACAGCTCCGGTTGTTGCCCAAGGACCAAGCTGGCAATATGTACGATATTAGTAGAGACAAAAGAGGCATCGTGTTCACTTGCTCTCAATGCACGTATTTCGTGGTAGCCAGTGCGGACCGAGCGGGAATTCCCAATCCTCGCACGGTAGCGGCGGGACTTCTCCGTGAGCACACGGCAGAAAAGCATTCGATAGCGAGAGTCCCGATGGCGACCGTTGCGCAATTTAGGACGTGGGAAGGCAACCGCAGCCGTCGTTAACAAAGCTCCATCGCACGCGGGTGGGAGAAGGCTTGACCTTACAGCGCGGAGGTAAGGTATGACGTTCGGCTGTTGTTCGTATTGCGGACTGATGATCACCACATCCTTCGTCAATTTCCACGGAAAACTTTTCCATGCCCTTCAAAATGCCAAGGGCGATCAAGATCTCAAAGCGTGTTGGGAACAGAGTGAACAAGCGACCAAAACCTTATTAATCGGCTCCCTTCTTGACGGCGGTCTCCCGACCCACTTCGGCACACTTTGATAGTGGTCCCTTGGGAAGCGTTGCGTGGTGGCTGGAACAGTACCGCACCTGAAACTCGTCGCGTGTGTTGGGAGAGCCGTGGTAATTAGTGGGGTTGCCATCTATTACCACCTCCGATCCTAACGAACACGTAGCACAGGTTGACCGCACCGCGTACAGTAGGTCGTGTTCGGCGAGCTTCACGCAGTGTTTGCAGCCGTCAGTCGTCTGTTGACCGCAATTCCAGCCATGGTCAAAGTGAAGATGACCGCCGCAAACAGCAGCAACCAGCCCCAATATTGGGATGGATGGCGCAGAACACGGACGAAATGGCGGCCATAGTGATCGGCGATGATCGCGATGAATGTGTAACGTGCACTCCGGCAAACGATCACTACCGTCAGAAATCTCCCGACACCGTAGTCCGAAGCACCTGCCGCCGCGAACAACACGCTTGTGGGAAATGGAAACGGTACAGCGGTAGAAACGGCAAGAGCGCCTGTGCCCCATTTGTCAAAAAAGCTGAGGATGGAATCCAGCTTCCGGTTTGCGAACTTGCTTTGCAGGTAAGCCGATCCAGCCCTTCGTGCGAGTCTGAACGTGAGGAATGCTCCGATCACCGATCCTGCGGTTGCAACTGCCGCATACTCATACCACGGATCGCGGTGGGTGGCAGCGAGAATGGCCGTCAAGATGTCCGGGCCTCCAAATGTCGGCAACGGGGAGCTATCGAGAATCGCTAGGAAGAAAAGCCCCAGTGCTCCCAAGTGACGGAACATCGTGGCAAAGCTGCGCCCCCGATTTGGTCTGACATTTTGGATCAAGGCGTTCAACATGCACGCAATATATCAAGTTTGCTGGACGACTTTGGGAGCAGCCTTTGCTCCTCTCGCAGCTACGACCTGGGATTTTTCATTCCGTGTCAAGCCATTTAAGAATGTAACCCGCGGTTAGGCTGTAGAGACATTTGAAATGTAACCCTGAGCCCGAGAAAGGGGGTCTGGGGGAAGGAGGCCGGCGTTTGAGGCCTTCTTCCCCCAGCCTCTACTTTGAAGCTCTCGGTTGTAAGTTTTTCCGTTGCTTCCCCGGTTTCCGTTATGGCCGTGGCGGGATTGCGGATTTCCACTGGTCCGAGCATCCCCGCTTGCCGGGCCCGGTTTTGGACTCAAGCGCCGATTTGCCATTTGATAAATCCGCTGGAGTTTTTCATCGATCTGCTGGCCGAGTTGAAACGGATCGAGGGACCGCCGAAGCTTCTTCAGCTCCGCGACTCGCGCTGCATCCGCCTGCCCGCAAGCCAAGACCCGCTGCAGGGGAGTTTGTGCGGCATCATAGACCCGGCGAACTTTCGAGCCCACACGAACTTTCTTCACCAGCTTGACCGAGGGCAGGTACAAGTTGAGCCAGAGCCGCAAAGGCTGGCGGTACAGATCGTTGATCGCCTCCACCGCCGCCGGCGAGTCGTATCGTTCCCAACCTAGCAGCTTACGCACGTGGGTCCAGTTCTTTTGCTCCACGTGCGCGTTGTCGTCTTTCTTGTAGGGACGCCCGCGGGTGAGCTGAATGTTGTTCTCCTCACACCAGCGTTTCAGATGCCAGTTGATGAACTCGGACCCGTTGTCGGAATCGATTCCGAGTAGGCGGAAGGGCAACACGGCGCGGATCTCGTCCAGCGCTTGCTGCACCGCCACTTGGCTGCGCCCCAGGATGGCACGGGTTTCGGTCCAGCCGCTATGAATATCTGTCAAATTCACCGACTGCGCAAAATCCCCAGCCCCGGAATTTCCCGAATGGGAAACTAGGTCAATCTCGGCAAATCCTGGAGTCTTCACATCCCAACGGTCGGTCTTCACCGGGATGTGGTGCTTCAGCAAACCACCCGGCTTTGTCCGCCCGTAGATGTGCCGCCGTTGCACCTGTTTCCTGGTCTGCACGGTGATCGTAAGCCGGATAACGACGACGCTCGATATCCCAATATTCAACGGTGCGGATCAAGTGGCTCTCATCCGCACTTCCTAGCATCAGTTCGACCTCATAGCGAATTTCTCCAGACACATCCTGTAAGAGCAAATCCAATCTCCCCGCCTTCTCATGCCGACGCTGGCGCTCGACCACAAAAACATCACCGAGACCAAGTACCGTTGGATCGGCATCAATGAATTTCTCAAGGTAGGCTTCGTTTATTCCGAGAGATTGCAGGCTGACAACGTTTCCCTTGGCCAACTTCGGGGTGACAATCGCACCAGTCATGGAACATGTCCGAGATCAGCAGAAGTGTACTACAAGCATATCCAACGGCAGCCTGTACCACTGAGACGGTGGCTCTAGTTCCCTTGCTAACCGCCTCGATAACGTCAAGCTAATCCCTTAGCCTTTGCACGTGCCCGAGTCTTTGCGACCATCAGCAAGGTCTCCGCAGCCGAAGGGGATGTTTCAAGAAACTCCAGCCAACGCCTCCAGACTTCCCGATCTTGGACGTGAGGGGCTGGTTCGGCTTGATGCCATTCGATTGGAATGTCCTCATCATCCATAAGGTCTGCGAAGAAGGCTCCATCTGACCAGCGTCCGTTTCTTGTGTCTGCACAAAAACCCTCGGCAATGGGAAAAATCCAGTCTTCACGAGTCCGCTCCTTCTCTTCCCTTGAGGACAGGGCTTCAGCCATTTCACCCTCTTCGGTCCCTTCGGCGGTCTCAGAGTTTTCTACCGTTAGCACACCCGAGTTGACCCTATCCGCATTCTTCAGTCGTATTCGGATGAGTCCATCGATCCGTGCGGACTCAAAGTCTGGATCGGTCATCAGACCCAAACTGTCCAGCGCAACTCTGATCTCATTTACGTTGTTCAGCCCACGTCGCTCGGTTCTAAACATTCGCAAAAGTTCCCGAACCGATTTGTGATTGACACGATGTCCTTCCTTAAGGTGTGTGGCGATACGACCAAGCTCCTTAGGAATCCACATAAGAGCCTTCCTCAAGTGGTTAACTATTGCCGTCGTTGCCGCTCAGTAACGTCTGCATCGTTGGGTGGTGTCACCATCAGATGTTGCTGGGCGAGGTCACGTCACTAACTGTTTCAGTTCCTTTACGACTCTCTCCAGGTCGTCAACAAGCGCCTTTGGAGCCGCTGTCTGGCGCAGGGTCTCGACCAACGCGCCGTAGTACCAGAGTTGATCTTCTTTCGGGGCGTTGAACCGTAGGAAAAGCTGTTCCCCAAGTCTGCGATAGTCAGACAGAATTGCTCGGGCATTGTGGAGCTTGTCGGCAGCCGAAACAAGCAGCGCATCTCGGCTCGCACTCCGCAGATGCTTCAGATATTTGTCCTTCCTTTCACGCCAAGGCGGCTTCTCGGTTGGGTCAGTCGCTGTGCTGTCCGAGCAGGATTCCACCGTATTTGCTACCCGGTCCCCGAACATATGCCGGATGGTGTCCAAGGTTGGGAGGCCGCCCTGATCCTCGACTGCATCGTGCAGCAGGGCGGCGATAGCCTGATCCTCGTCCCCGCCAGCCTCAAGAACCAAAGCGCACACGCTTATCAGGTGGGCAACGTAAGGAATGGGAACGCCTTTCCGGGGTTGCTGGTGATGCAGCCCGGAAGCGAACTGCAACGCAACATCAAATCGCCAAGTCAAGAAGGGGACGTATGGCTCCATGCGGTGATTGTACTTTGGCGAGACCCATCGATACCGGATTCATTTCCCAACGGACGGTCTGCCCTAGTGACCCTTAGGGAGCCAGATTTGCAAAGGATTGTGCTGCCGGGGGGCAGGCCGATCCTGGTCATGCTAGGCGCCAGTTCCGCCGTGTGACAGCATGCGAGGAGTCCAGATCGCTACGGTCGGGTCGCCGTATAGGGATCCGCGTGCCCTGAGCACCTGGTGTTTACCCGTTATGGTCCGTACTGCTTAGATCGTTAGAGGATTGCGAAACTGGTGGTGTGAAGCGAAATTCCCGCCCTACGCCGCGCGTAAACGGGGCACCCTCGTCAGGGTTGATGCTGGTCAGTGTGGTGGGGTCGGCTGTTCGCTGGCGACCGCAACCCGCCGCCAGTCTCCGTATCGGCTTAGAAGGGCCGTGACCGTTACCCCGACGAAGCCCATCAGCGTGACGAACAGCGTCGCCCGTTTGCTGGGAAGCGGGTAAATTCCATGGAGGTGATGCAAGCTCGCAAGCCAGCCGCAGCCGAAAAGCACAGGAAACACCCATCTCGCGGGTGCGAACTCTCGCTGCGTGATTTCGCCAATGAGCCAGTAGAAAGCCAGAAATGAAGGCGCCATCTGTCTTTCGGTATCGCCTCCGCCGGGATCGATTCCCCACAGGTCGGTTACTACCACCAAGAGGGAAAATAACAGTAGGTATTTCCGCGCCGAGAAAAACGAGGTGGCGGTTCTCATGAACATCACCGGCACCAGCGAGAGTGGCATGAAACACCATATGGCTCGCCGAAACCAAGCTTGAGGCGTAACTGCGTTTCCGATGCTCTCGCCGAATTTCATCCAGTAGTAGGGAAGGATTCCGCGGAGACCGATGGAAGCATGATCTGCATGGACAAAGATCCGGACCGATATGAAAACGGCCAAGGCGGGTGCAATCGCTAATATCAGTTTCTGATAATCCTGCCGGAACTTCCCGTACTCCCATAAATAGAACAAACTGACTGGAATCATGATCAGAACTGCTTCCCGCGTCAGGCAACCGAGAGCCAGACAGAATGCGAATGCGACCCACCGCCCTTTGAAAAGGAACGAAAAGCACAGGACAATACAGATCAAGGCCAGAACATCGTCGATCTGGAATGGATCCCAGGCAAAAAATCCGTAAAAATAGCGGTTGCAGGCGAATAACAGGACAGTCAGTACCGCAACATTGCGGTGAATATTCTGATCAATCAAGAACCGATAGAAAAGGACAACGAGGACCAGACACGCCACCGAATTGAGTAGCCAAAATGCCAAGGGGTCTGGCACCGGCAACAGTCCTACCAGGTAGGATTCTTGTATGGCTTCGCGGTCAAAATCAAAGGTTTGTTGCGATAGCTGGCAAAAACGCGACTGCGCTCACTTCGATCTGCGCCGACTTCCTGCCTGGCGGCGACGAGGAAGCATTTCCCGGCTACTGCAACTTAGCGTACTCCGCCTTGGCTTCCTTCAGGATGGGGATGTCGGGGTCGGCGTCTTTCCAGAGGGTGAGGAAATCTTTGTAAGTGGTGCCGGCTTTGGCCGTATTGCCCTGCATGGCATAGGCGCGAGCAAGGCCGAGGTGTGCGAGTGCCCCGATGGGTTCGTTCACTACAATACCGCGATGATCGAGGATTCTCTGGAACTCCGCAGCGGACTCGCTGCCCTGATGCAGTGCCAGGTAGGCTTCGCCACGCACGTAGGACGGATACAATGCCGTCGAGTCATTCCAACCGCTGGCCCTACCCAAGTCGTACGGCGTGGCGATTCTGAGCCTCTCAATCGCTTCCGAGGCATTCCCCAAGTTGACCGCCAGCTTTGCGCGAAGGGTTGGCAGGTAGTTGAACTGGACAATTGTGTCTTGTGGAAACCTGCCAGCCAAATCGTCCGTCAGTTCTCGCAACCTTCTATTCTCACCCGCAAATGCGAAGGCTAGCGCCTCGTAGTACTCCACATCGCGTCCTGCCGTGCGCCCGAGGGTCGACGTGATGTGACGTCGTGCTGCGTCTGCGTTGCCGAACAATCCTTCCCGCAAGCCCGCCAGGGCAGAGTACTTTACGGCGGTTTCCTTTTTATCCTCCCGGCTCGCGGAATCTACAGCCCTGAAGGTAAAATCTCGCGCGTCTTTGAGGCGACCCGAGTAAGCGGCGGTATTAGCTTCCGAGGCCAGTAGTTCGTCCTCTACTCCGGGTTTGCCGGCCGCCCATGCTACCTGCCGCGCCATCTCCGCCTCATCATTCTGCAAGAAAGCAATCCCATACAGGCTGCTATGGTAGAAGGGACGATTGAGCTTGCGTTCGACGGCCTGCCCGTAGGTGGCCTTCGCTTCGTCGAAGCGATTGAGGGCGATGTAGCTCATCATGACGATGGAGTAAGGGATGGGGTTGTCGGGATTCAAACGGACTGCCTCTCTGCCTTCTTCAACGGCTTTCTCGTATTGTCCCAACACGGTGTAGATTAACCCTGACAAAAACATGTATGGCTGTGAAGAACGAGGATAGGCCTGCATCCAGAGGTCGCAGGTGTGCTGCGCGTTCTCCATGTTTCCTGTGACCACCAGATCAAAGGACGCGGAAATGAAATACTTCTCCGGTTCGCTCGTCTGGCCGCGCAGTTCGTATGCCTTTCGGGTGTTAACAGCAGCAAGGCTGGATTCTTTAATATCCGCATACACGCGACCCAAGAAGGCATAGGCGAGCGCAAAGTTTGGATCGAGTTCGATGGCGTGCCTGAAAAACGGAATCGCGGCAGCCGATCCTGTTGTGGTTAGAACTTTACCGCCCGAACTGAAGGCTTTGAGGGCTTCGAGCGACGACGTGGTGGCTTGTTCAAGAGGCGTATCAAACTTCTGCACGGTGCTCAGCGACTCGCCCAGTTTGTTCCGAATTTCCGAAGCCGTCTTTCCCAGGGCATCGAGCACATGGTTCTTGTCGCTGGCCTGAGCCTCCGTGCTCGCCAGCGATTCTCCGCTTACGCAGTTGGCGACCTTGAGGGTGAGGAGGTACTGTGTGCCAATTTGCGCGATCGAACCATTGAGGACAGCGGCGCTGTGGGTACGCAGACAGAGTTCCCGCGCAATCTCAGGCGTGAGCTTCGCGTCCGGTTTCTGGTCCATCATCTGAAGGGTCTGCTGGATTTGCTGATCAGAGACAATGCTCAGGAAAGGCGATTGCTCCAGTTGCACGGAGAGCCCCTGCCGCAGCGTGCCGTCAAACACTGCATCGCCAGTCGTATTCGTGAAGTCAGCGAGGACGATGGTGTCCTTGTCGGTGAGCTTGTGTGCGGGGTGGAAGAAGAAGAGAGCGCCGATCGACAAGGCCAGCACTGCCACCGTAGCAAGAAAGACTCGCTTCCAGAGCACCGCTGGAACCGTTACGGGTGGGGCATTCGCATCTACTGGCTCCCGCGACGGATCCGCGTCCCGCTTCATTCTTTGGAGGTCAGTTCTTACCTCGGCCGCATTCTGGTATCGCAGCTCCCGGTCTTTCTCGAGGCACTTATTGATGATCCGTTCAAGATCGGGGGAGACTTCAGGATTCAGCCGAACGGGAACAACCGGCACCCTTCCCAGGATGGCCTCAAAAACCAGGCCTGTGCTTTCACCCCGGAATGGCAACACTCCGGTCGTCATCTCATAGAGCACTACCCCGAAAGAAAAGAGGTCGGAACGGGCATCCAGTTCCTTGCCACGCACTTGCTCCGGCGACATGTAGGCGACCGTGCCAAGCACAGCGCCCGGGCTAGTCAGTGGGTCTTCCATGGTTGAGGCGCTCAGGGCCATGGCTGCGGGCTTGAGCGAGACCTTCGCCAGACCGAAGTCGAGAATTTTGGAATGACCGCGCTTGGTGACAAAGATGTTGGCCGGCTTGATGTCCCGATGAATGATCCCCTCAGCGTGTGCAGCATCCAGCGCGTCCGCAATCTCGATGGACAGCGACAGAATTAACTCGGTTTCCATCGGACGCCCCGCGATGCGGTGCTTCAGCGTCAGCCCGTCCAGAAACTCCATGGCGATGAACGCTTCGCCGTGCTGGTCGTCAATTTCGTGGATGGTGCAGATGTTGGGATGATTCAGCGCAGATGCTGCCTGCGCCTCTCGTTCGAAGCGTGCTAGAGCTTGCGCATCCTTAGCAATTTCGTCAGGCAGGAACTTCAAGGCAACGAAACGATGCAGCTTCACGTCCTCGGCTTTGTAGACCACGCCCATCCCGCCACCACCTATCTTCTCGACGACGCGGTAGTGCGAGATGATCTTCCCGATCATCGAACCGCCCTGTGTGCGACCATATGCTGCGCTGCCTGATCCAAGACGGGCGCACGCTCTGAACACTCCCGGATTTCCTGCACGCGAGACGTGACAATTGGCGTGGAATATTCCGGATGGCAAAACTCCAAGTGCATACCGCGACCGACAAAACGTCGCTTCAGCATGGAACCGCCCCAAGTTGATCCTGCGATGGCAACCAAGGTCGGTTCAGGGCAATATTGAGGATGACCCGAAATTAACGCTTGGCTTTCTCCCAGCATCACTGCCGTGTAGCAGCGGTGCTGAGTTTCGATCAGGAGCACGCAGTGCGATTGTAACCGGTCGAGGAACACGCCACCCTCGATTTCCGACCCGATAATGTTGCGATTCACGTCGTCGCTCAGATTGGGATGTGGCGTGAACAATGCTTTTCCTCTGAGAGCGCAGAAATCGAACGTACGAACTTGTTCAGCGGATTTGCGACGACCAAATCATCGGACCATGAACGCGCCAACATTTTCGGGTCGCTGCGATAGTGCGAGATGGTTTGGCCGATCATGGGTGGTCTCGCCGGGACTCGGCTGCAATATTAGGGAGGTGACGAGGTAGAGTCAACGAGGGGCACGCTAAAGGGGCGCGGGAAGGTGCGAACTGGCGACGAGTCGCCAGTTGTCGGACAGCGAGGAGCGTTCCCGGTCGGAGTTCCCAAGTTCCTGTTTGCCGACCATCCAGAAACTGACTTGTTCGAGGTTTAGCGCCGTGAGGAAGCGGTAGGGGAAAAGACTCTCACAGCGTTTTCCAATTCATTCAGTTAGATTAGGGCACTATCCGTTTTCTCATTTGGCGACTCTGCGAGGGTAGAATGTAGTCGATCTAAACGATTGTGTCGAAGGGAGCGCTAAGGATGTCGCTGGTTGGCGGTTCGCTCAGATCGCTCAGGCTGATCGGATTGTTCTCTGCTATTTCTCTGGTTGGACAAACGCCGCAGCCGCCCGTCGCGCCGGTGATCGAGCACCGTGAAACGCGGTACGGGACCACGGTGGTCGACAACTATTTCTGGCTTCGCGAGAAGTCGAATCCGGAAGTCATCAAGTACCTCGAGAAGGAGAACGCCTACACCGAGGCGATGACCAAGCCCCTAAAGCCCTTCGAGGACGCGCTCTATAGCGAGATGTTGTCCCACATCAAGCAAACGGATTTGAGCGTGCCCGTCCGGCGCGGCGACTATCTACTATTATTCGCGCACCGAGGAAGGCAAGCAGTACCCGATCCAGTGCCGCAAGAAAGGCAGCCTGGAGGCGAAGGAAGAAGTGCTGCTTGATCTGAACGAGCTGGGGCAAGGGAGAAAGTTTGCCGGGCTCGGAGCCTTCGTGGTGAGCGACGATCAGAATCTGCTTGCCTATACGATCGACTACGTCGGTTACCGCCAGTTTAGCCTTTACGTGAAGGACCTGCGGACTGGCGCTACGCTCCCGGATACCATGGAGCGCGTCGACAGCGTTGCCTGGGCCGCCGACAACCACACCCTGTTTCTAACCACTGAGGACGAGGTGACCAAACGCGCGAACCGCGTATGGCGTCACACGCTGGGCCAGAAAGGATTCGAACCTCTGTATGAAGAGAAGGATGAGACCTTCAGCATCAGCGTGAACAAGACCCGGGACAAGAAGTACTTGTTGCTTTCTGCCGAGAGCACCGACACGACCGAGTTCCGCTATCTGAAGGCCGATCAGGCGAAGTCAGACTTCACGGTTTTCCTCCCACGTGAGAAGCAACACCGCTATTTCCTCGATCATCGCGACAATCTTTTCTATATTCGAAGCGACAAGAACGCAAAGAACTACCAGGTTTTCACAGCGCACGAAGATGATCCCGACCCGAAAAACTGGAAGATATTCATCCCGCACGACAAGGATGTTCTCGTCGAGGACATTGATCTGTTCCGCGATTTTGCGGTTTCGGTCGAAAAGTCGCAAGCGCTCAACCGTATGCGGATCTTCGACTTCAAGTCGGGGACGTGGAGCGCGATCTCGTTCCCCGAACCCGTCTATTCGGCGTTTCCCGGCGACACGCCGGAATATGCGTCAACAACCTATCGCTACAGCTATCAAAGCATGATCACAGCCTTCGAGCGTCTTCGACTACGACACCGCGAGCGGCAAGTCGATCCTTCTGAAGCAGCAAGAAGTGCCCGGTGGTTACGTTCCTTCTCAATACGTCTCGGAGCGCCAATGGGTGACGGCGCGGGACGGCGTCAAGGTGCCCCTTTCGATCGTCTATAAGAAAGGGGTTCGAGCGCGACGGCAAACGGCCACTCTTCCTGTACGCCTATGGTTCCTATGGACTCGGTATGCCGGCGACCTTTTCGGCTTCGCGGCTGGTCCTGCTCGACCGTGGCGTGGCTTACGTGATCGCTCACATTCGCGGCGGCAACGATATGGGTGAGCAGTGGCACGACGACGGCAAGCTGATGAACAAGAAGAACACGTTTAACGATTTCATTGACTGCGCCGAGTACCTGATTCAGCAGAAGTGGACTTCCAGAGATCGCCTCCTGATCGAAGGCGGCAGCGCCGGCGGTCTGCTGATGGGCGCAGTGGTCAACATGCGTCCGGACTTGTTCAGGGCGGTCCACCTGGCCGTGCCCTTTCTCGATGTCATGAATGACATGATGGACCCGTCGCTGCCGCTGACGACGACCGACTATCCGGAGTGGGGCAACCCTAATGACAAGGCCGCTTACGAATACATCCTTTCGTACAGTCCTTACGACAACCTGCACGAAGCGGCGTATCCGCCCATGCTGCTCACGGAAAGCCTGAATGATAGTCAGGTGGCGTACTGGGAGGCGGCGAAGTTCGTTGCCAAAGTGCGCACGCTGAAGACAGACAATAACCCGATCCTGCTTAAGATGAAGATGGACCCCGCCGGCCACGGCGGAGCGTCGGGACGCTACGACCAACTGAGGGACAGGGCTTTTGAATATGCCTGGCTGCTCGGCCAAGTCGGCATCACCAAATAGCGTCGAAGAGAAGGCGGCCCGGTGGACGATCAGGCTCTCAATTTCTTTGACTCAGCGCAGTTCCCAGCGGCACAGTCCCGATCCTGCCTTCGCGGCGAGGCAGGAGGCTAATAATAACTAAAGACGGACACGGTCTGGAACTCTGGAACAGGAAACGGCGCTACTCCAATGTGGCCCGATACGCCACCGCACACGCCTTCGGATTCCGAGCGGATGACGGGCAACCCTCAAGTTATCTCTGGCGGCGTGCGGCTTTTCCGCATTTCCGTCCCCCTCCTAGTGCAGTGCGTCATGCAGATTGACGTTTATTGAGTGTGCGACGAGCGCGCTTCACTTTTTCCAAGATGTCGTCGGCTCGCGCGGTCCAGATGAACGGTTTTGGGCTTTCGTTATGGCGGTCGATGTAAGTGCCGATGGCCATGAAGAGCTCTTCCAGATCGCGGAAGACGCCACGGCGGAGCCGATTTTGAGTCAGGTCGCGAAAGAAAC
Organism: uncultured Acidobacteriaceae bacterium; assembly: GCA_963770245.1. GTDB lineage: Bacteria > Acidobacteriota > Terriglobia > Terriglobales > Acidobacteriaceae > PALSA-270. Next base: position 48,142 of record CAVYOX010000010.1, read on the forward strand.
GTTCCACCATGTTCAGCCAGGACGCGCTGGTGGGAGTGAAGTGCAGATGAAAGCGCGGGTGTCGCGCCAGCCAGCGCTGGACTTTGGGATGCTTGTGGGTGGCGTAGTTGTCGCAGATGAAGTGAAGTTGCCGATCCAGCGGGATGGTCTGGTCGATCAGACGGAGAAACTTGAGCCATTCCTGGTGGCGATGCCGCTCCTGGCACAGACCAAAGACTTCACCGTTGGCCGCGTTCAGCGCGGCAAACAGAGTGGCCGTGCCGTTTCGTTTGTAGTCATGGGTCATGGTGGCGCCGCGTCCGCGCTTCAGCGGCAGGCCGGGCTGGGTGCGATCCAGAGCTTGAATCTGGCTCTTTTCGTCGGCACACAGCACCAGCGCGTGCTCCGGCGGGTCGAGGTACAGACCGACAATGTCTTCCAGTTTCTCCGCGAACTGAGGATCGTTGCTGATTTTGAAGGTTTCGACCAGATGCGGTTTCAACCCGTGAGCCCGCCAGATCCGTCGCACGCTGGCTTCGCTAATGCCGACTGCTGCCGCCATGGTACGCGTGCTCCAATGGGTGGCGTTGGTCGGCTGCTGGCGCGTGGTCATGGTCACCACCCGCTGGACCAGCCGGGGGCCGATCTCGGGTTTGCGGCCGGGCCGGGGCGCATCTTGCTTCAGTCCCTCCACGCCCAGCGCGAGGAAACGCTTGCGCCAGCGGGAAACTTTTTTCGGCGTAATGGCCATGCTGGCGGCAATGTCCTGGTCCTGCTCGTGGGCGGCCGCGCGCAACACGATACGAGCGCGCTCTACCACGCGTGCCGGAAAGGATCGGCTTCGAGCCCAGCTTTCCAGCAGCGTTTGTTGCTCCGGACTCAACGTAATCACAGGGGCTATGCGCATCTGACCGTCTCCATATCATAAGATGCGCACCAATTGATAAAGGTTGTTATTTGTGACGCACTACACTAGTGGCCTGTCGCAGTGAGTTCGTTACTGCGGACACGGCGGGTGGGGTCAGAGTATTTCCATTGGATGGGTCGAGCATTGGCGGAGTAGGCATTAATGTAGCGGCGGAGTTTGCGAGCTAGGTCGGAAACCGAGGTGAAGATACCGCGGGCGATGACCTCGCGTTCGATCTTGGCAAACCAGATCTCGACCTGGTTAAGCCAGGACGAGTACGTGGGCGTGAAGTGAAAGCGGACTCGCGGATGCTGTTGCAGGAATTCGCGGACCGCCTGAGTTTTGTGGGCGGAGAGATTGTCGAGGATGATGTGAATCTGTTGCCCAAGTGGGCACAAGGACACGACCTCTTGCAAGAAGGCGACGAACTCGCGACTGGTGTGGCGTGCGGCGGTTTTTCCGTGGACGCGGCCGGTGGCGGTATTCAACGCAGCATACAAGGAAAGCGTGCCGTGGCGGCGGTACTCGAAGCCGTGGCGTTCGGCGCGTCCGGGCGAGAGCGGGAGGACGGGATCGAGACGATCCAAGGCTTGAATCGCGGTTTTCTCGTCGATGCAGAACACGGCCGCGTGTTGCGGCGGGCGCAGATACAGGCCGAGGATGTCGGCGGCTTTGCTTTCGAAATCGGGATCGTCGCTGGCCATATAGCGTTCGAGACGGTGTGGCTTGAGGCCTGCCTCTTGCCAAACCCGGTACACGGCGTCTTTGCTGACGCCCAGCACGGAAGCGAGTTTGCGGCAACTCCAGTGTGTCGACCCGTCGTTGGGCTTTCTGCGCGTGGCGGACAGGATACGGGCGCGTAAAGCCGGAGTCAGCACGCTGGGTTGTTGGCCGGGATGAAAGGTGTCCAGTCCTTCGAGCCCGTGTTGCCGGAAACGCTGCTTCCAGCGACTGATGGTGGGTGCCGTGGTCTGGAGCTGGTGCTTGATGGCGTTGAAGGATGCGCCATCGGCCAGCATCAGAACTAGCTTGGCACGAAACACGTATCCCGCGGGCAGAGAACGAGACTGAGCGATGGAGCTTAGGTCGGAATGTTGTTGCTGAGTGAGTAAGATTTCGCTGTCATTGGCCATGACAGCTTTGATGCTAACAGACTAGTAATGGTTACTCTGCGACAGGCCACTAGCTTTCCCCATGAACAAACCAGACGAGGGGGCGAACCCAAGCGGAAATTGGCTCTTAGCCCCAGTGTTCCAAAAGGGTTTATTCGGCAACAGCCGCAAGTGAGTGAATCTAATGCCCGAGAAATTCGCGTCTGTGCTGGTGACGCGGGTATACGTTCTGAGACGGTCCCACCGTCCCACCGCTGATTGAGCATCATGACTGGGATGGCGAAGTAGAAATGCTATTTCCTACCAAATCCGACTTTGCTGTGAAGGACCGGATGCGGGGTGAGGAGGTGACGACATCGATGGTAAGGCACGTTTGCACGCCGCCTGTGGTGCTGTCGGACCGCGATAGCAAGCGGCTGCGATAACCAGAGAATTGGCCGGAGCTTCCCTGAGAGGTTGCGGCGGCACAAGTTTAATCGACCCTATTTGGAAGCCGATTTCGCCGTGCCGCCAGTAAGTTGCTCGCGCCACGCTACTGCTGAGTCAGGGTGCCGACTTGAATCGCCATCAGGCTTGCACTTAAAATGTCAACATCACTAGGAGTTTCGGCATAGCACACCAAAGTAGCAGGACTGCTGCTTACAAGCAATACGGACCCTTGCAACGACATCGCTTGATACGAACCTAAAGGAATCGTCAGCGGTGTTTGCGTCTGCACAAAACTGGTGTCTATTGGATTTCCTACGACAATCTGACAATTAACGCTTTGTGCAATATCACTGGAGAAAGAGAACTTCCCCCACAGCAGAAACGAACCTGAAGGAAGCGTCAGCGTGGCAACGGTTGACCCACTCGGCGACAAGGTGGTAACGCTAGCAGGAGTAGTGAAAGTTGAATAGGCGTTGCTCGATGGCCCCGCTGGTCCAGTTGCACCCGCCGGTCCCGCTGGTCCAGTTGAACCAGTCGAGCCTGGTAATCCTGGGGCACCTTGAAGCCCTTGGAGCCCCTGAAGCCCCTGAAGCCCTTGAAGTCCCATTAGCCCCTGAAGACCCTGAAGTCCTTGCGGTCCCTGAAGTCCCATCGGCCCCTGCGGACCTACCGCTCCGTAAGCCACGTCGAAGAGCCAGAGCAAGCCTTCACTATTGGTAACGATCAACTGGTAGGTTCCGGCTGCCGTAGTGGGCAACTGGGCTACGACTACATTATTCGTGAAGGAGACTAGCGTTAGGTTTGCTCCATTGAAGTTAGCGGTTGGTGCTTTTTTAGCCGGTTCGAAGCCTGAACCGCTGATGGTGAGTTGGTTGTTTGTGTAATTGATGGAAACGTTGTTGATTACCACAAGTTGAGCAGCAGCAGTCGCTGCACTTAATGTGAGCAAGGTACAAATGGCAAGTAGTGTTTTGTTCACGGTTTCCCTCCTCAACGGTTACCGATGAGACCGTCGGAATAGTGTCAGGGCACCTCGTTAGCAACTATGAATTGTGGGGGCCTACGTGCGAAGCAAGGGGAACCGGATCGGTTGCTACGGAGATAAGCTAGCGCTGAATCCCGCAATCAATGCCGCATCCGGGACTTCCGGTACAGGGTCGAGAGAATACCACGCTCTTGGGGAGGAAGCAATGGTTTGGTAGTGGCGTGTGTAGATGCTCCAAGATAATGGCAGAGAGACTGGTATTTCTTATCCTGCATCGCCCTCGGGAAGGCGTTGGGCGTCTTTCGGGCAGAAAGATCAAGGATTGAGATTGAAAAACAAGCTGAGTGTCGAATCCGTAGGAAGGCGCAGCATCAAGACGGCCTCGCCATACTTGGCGGCTAGCTCCTCGCGCCCTTCTTCTTCCGCCATCTCCCGTTTATCTCCAAAAAGACACTCGCAACCGTCGGCGAGAGGAACTCGAATATACGAAGATTTTGTGGGCTTACCCTGTGTTCCGCAAATCACTAGCCCGTCGTCAAAGGTTGCGCTGTCTACAAAACCCAACAGTTTGGTGTGCGAACCATCTGCTGACACAAAAAAGGCAATAACCGGGATTGATTCAGCCATTAGCTTTTTTATGAGAAGGGCAGCTTCATCCCAAGAAATTACGTTTCTGCTCATGGCGAGAGAATTCGGAATAAACACAGCATGTTATTTTGCAAGACAATTAGGGCTAGCCTAGAGTAAGTCCCCACTCGCCCTAGTTGAATCATTATTAGTTCACCCGGTTCCAGAATACCGGGTAAATCCCAAGTTCGTGCATTTCGTGAATCAGCACGACCAAGCCGTGGACAGTGTACCGCCGACCTTGTGTACAGCGTCCGTACTGGTTCCGCTTGACGTGAGCCAGCGAAGGCTGCCAGGTCGCACCGAATGCCGTCGCCACCGATTGGCATCTGGCAGCAGCGTTCCGTCTGCGGCTGTCCCGACTCAAAACACCGAGGTCGCGGTGAGGCCGTTCTGGGCCGCCAGCGCAGGATACCGCCTCACCAGGGACCAGAAGTTCTTCTTTGCCCTCCACACCTCCACACCGGCACTCGGATGTTCATCAGCGGGCATCGCGCAATACCAAGCCAGTACCGCATTCGCCGGACCAACAGATAGTCTCTGATTTCTTTTCTCGCATTCATTTTTCTACGAATCCTCCACGGGGCGTGTGAGCCCTCTCGCAGAGGGATGCTCTCAAACTGTCGCTGGCAGAGAGAGCCCGTCGCCGAGTGCTACTGCGACTCCTTAATCCAGAAAAATGGCGGAGCAAGGGGACTCCGCGCGATCGGGCGAGCCCGGAATGCCGCGTTGGTCCCGCGCTTCGCGTTTGTTCAAGACCCTGCCGAGACATCCCTATCGAGTTGCGGAGGCGCCGCCTCCCGTGATTTGCGCCTCAAGAAGATGAGTTCTCGGCGGGAGACAGGTTTTGTCGTCACAAAGCTGGTAATAAGCGTTCACCTTCAGGGTGCCGCCCGCCGCGGGAGCCGCACGCACGGAAACCGGCAGAACGAAAGTAACGTCGCCCTGGTAATAGCGCACTCGTAGACCGAAAGTCGGATCCACCATTAAAAACGGTCGGGGCGATTTGATAGGTCCTGAAAGAGTGAACGGCTGATTTTCGGGCAGCCACATGCGCAAGGATTTCGGCCCGCGCTCTTCCTGTTCTTCCGCGTAAAGATGCCACCCGGCATCGATGCGCGCCTGCACCGAAATCTGAAGGCGCGAGCCGGGTTTAGCCTTCGCCACGGGTATCGGACCCAGAGTCCAATTGATGTGCCGTGGTTCTGTTTCCTGAGCGGAACATACGGCCACCAGGACCAGCGCGAAAGACACGGATGCGGCACGCATCAGAACGCCTCGCTTCCGTCGTTAGCGCCGGGGCTGAGGCTCCGGTAGGCTGATTGCAGAACCTTCTTTGTTCTGGTGTCCTGCAGAAAGCTCACGATTCCGAGCCGGGCGGAGTCCATTTTCACAGGTTTGTCGTAGAAGCTGAAATCCCCTTTTTGTTTTTCGTAGTCGTCCAGTTGTTTCCGGTTTTCGGCCGCAACGGCTGCCAGGTCGAAAACAGTTCGCGACGTTTCCGAGACCGCTCGCGCCACCATGCCATGGTAGCGAACCCCGTTTTCGCCCACATAGCGAACGTGATCCTCCACCAGCACCGTGTAGAGCTTCACGTCTTTCGAATCGCCCTGCACCCCCGTTGGCGCGGCATCGACCTGAATCGTGTCACCGTTGCGATTGATGCGCAGGCTGAGATGGGCTTCAGGGGGCGTATCAAGCCGCTTTTCCAGCGCGGCCTCAAGCCGTCGCCATGGCTCAGCGTCATCGCGATTTCCCCCATCCAATGTGGTCTCTCCGTCGATAGCCCACATCGGAGTACCCCGCAGAGTGTAGAAAACGCCTCGAGCGATCGTTCCATCATTGGCCAGGGGATCCGGATCAGGGATGTGCTGATGCCATGCGATAATCGCCACCTCCCCGCGGCGATAGCGCTCGGCGGCCGTATCGAAGGCCAGATCGGCCGCGACGCACGGACCGCAACTCGCGCCCGTGAACAGTTCCGCGAGGACCACGCGGCCCGTCCGTTTGTCATCGGGCCGGTACGGTTCCGCCTTCAGGGGATTGGGGAACATTTGCGCGTAGCGCGCGTCGAGCATCGCGTCGAGTTCCGTGGCGCCGCCGTCATTCGATGGCTTGTAGCCTTTCTCGAGCACGACGTGAGCTTCGTTCGACCCGAGCAGCGCCGCTTGAATATATCGTTCCCGCGCTTCTTCTTTGCGGCCTGTCTTGTCCGCCGCCTGCGCATAAGCGAACCAGGCGTCCGGGTCAGAGGAAGACGCATCCAGCGATGCTTTCAATAACGGCTCGGCCTGCTGTATCCTGCCCTCCTTGAGATACGCATACCCCAGTGCATAAAGCGGGGAGGCGCGAGCCTCGAGAAACGTCTTGTGCATCTCTTCCGGGGAGGGAATGACCGCGTGGTATTCGGCGTAGACCTTCTTAAGCGAAGTCGTGAAGGGAGCCTCGGCGGGGAGTAGCGCAAGGGACTTCTTCGCGTATCGCACCGCTTCGGCGTAATAAGGCGTGTAAGACGCGAGGTCATCGGATATTTCCGCCGCCGCGTCGCTTCTTTCGTCGGGCTGCGCCTCGGCGAAAACGAGTTGCGCCTGATTGAGAATTGTCTTCCTTGCGGAAGGCTCGCTCCTGGCCAGGGCCCGCAGGATTCGCTGCTGGATCAGCCCCTTCCGCTGGCTGTCTGGATAATCGGCAACGAACTTCCGCATCGCGGCCAGTTTTTCTTTGCTGTTGATGACCGTCCTGAGGGCGAGAAACGCCTTCTCGTCGGGCGGAAGTTCCTGATCGGCGGCGGGGTTCTGCGCCAGTACAGCAGCGAGCGCGGCAAAGAACAATACAGCAAATCGAATCCGCATACGCATATGTCCTAGCATGATAACAAGAGCGGCCGAAGCGTTCACCCCGTCCAGCCCCGCATTGACCATCAAGGTTCGGATCTGTCGGACACTTAAATTATGCTCAGCCTAGCGGGCCCTTGGGGTACCGGCAGCAAGTCTGCGATTTTTACCCGGAATCTCCTTTTTGGTTCAAAAACGGTCACAAGTACGCATCCGCCCTGCTGTTCGCTTATAGTGCGAAGGAATCTTCATCCCGATTCGCCCCTACGGTACGAGATTCCGCACCAGCACCGCCGAAATTGCGCCATTTGCCCACTCTCGCAACACTCCTCCTCCCCCCAACTCGCTGGGACCTTCAAGACAATGGGGTGATTGCGTATCGAAAACACCACCAACAACCCAGCGGTCCATACATAACAGAATTAGGTGGTTAAACACTATCGAGAAAGCTACGACCGAATCACAACGACCATTGACCGCGGTGGCTGGGTCAGATCATCGCGGGCACCAAGAAGATCGAATACCGCCGGATCAAGCCCTATTGGACGAAACGCTTCGGGAAGGTCTCGGTGCCCTTCGAGCTGCGCTTGCTCAACGGCATGAATCCACCCGTTCCCGAAGTGATGGTGCTGATCCACAAGATCACCAAGGACCGCCGTGCTGGCGAATACCAGTTGCACATCAAGAAAGTTTGGGCGTCAAGCATTGGGACAAGCGGCGGCGGAAACCCAAACGGTGAGTCCCGCACCACAGGCTGGTTTTCGACTGAGTTCGGTATTTGGCGCGACAAACGGAGGTCCCGATGCTATCCAACACCGAGCGGGGCAAGGCCTTTCAGCTTCTCTGCCGGGACGCGCTGAAGCTCGCGTTGGTTCGCGACTTCGACCTGGAGGTTCCGATCCGAATCGGCAGCGGCAGGCCCCACCTCTTTGACTTGGCGACTAAGGAGCGCAACATCGTCGCCGAATGCAAGGCATTCACATTTACTGCGGCCGGGAACAACCCGGCAGCCAAGATCACGACTCTCCGTGAAGCAACGGTCTACCTTCGCTCGACACCGGGGAACGTTCAACGGGTATTGATCGTGAAACACGCGCCCCATCCGAAGCACGGCGAGACGCTGGGGCAGTACTTTGTCCGGCTGAATCCCAATTTTCTTGAACAGGTGACGGTTCTGGAAATGCCTGAGGACGGGGGCGACCTCGCCTGCATTCATGGCACCTTCGGCGCGGCGAAAGCGATAGTAGGCAACAGGAAGATGGTCAATTGTGAGCAGTGTGTTCGCACGTTCCGTCGAGACACGAATCCGCGATCACTAGAACAGGACAAGAGGTAAACTAGCCGTTGTGCGCAAGCGCCCAATCACGCCGATTCCGCAGGCTGGTACGCCTGACGACGAAGGCTGGCTAAATCTAGACCGTATGGCTTCGAGGGGGCAATCGCCATTCGGTTGCGCTGAAGCACTTCACGGAGTGCGGAAACCTATATTCCGACACTTGAGCAATTGTGAGCAGCCACCAATAGGCCACCGTTGTAATCTGTCAGCAGATGTGAAGGAACTATACGGCCCACGGTCGTTTTGTTCCTCTGGTGGCGCAGCCGTATATTCGTATACAGGAAAAGTTTAGCTCATCCACTCGCTGCGCCACATCTACTTTTCTAACAGGTTCACGCAGCAAGTCAGGCTCCCGTTCGGAGTCGTTGGGCGTTCGTTGAACAGCCCTCCCCGGAAGTCGGTCAACTTAAAGCGGTTCCAGCCGCAGTTGACAACGGTGGCGCACAAGCCTAGCATTATGAGTGAGCGAGCTTCCTCTTCTTACTCTTTCAGGTTCCCTGAAACTAAGTCAGCCCATCTGAAGTTTTATTTCTTAGCAACCCCAACCTAAGGAGGTTGCCCATGTTTGCACGCAATGTATCGATTCATCTGAAATCCAATATGCTTTCTGATTACAGCCGCACCTTTGAGAACGACGTTCTTCCTTTACTTCGCAAGCAGAAGGGTTTCAAGGACGAAATCACATTGTCAAATCCTAGCAGCCTAGATGTGGTCGCAATCAGTCTGTGGGAGAGCAAAGCCAATGCAGAAGCTTACAACACCAATACTTACCCAGAAGTGTTGAAGACCTTCGCAAGAATGATCGATGGAACGCCCAAGGTTCAGACGTTTGAGGCTGTCACCTCGACCTACCATAAAGTCGCTGTAGCAGCGTAAAAGGACCTGTAACTGTGTCGCACGGGAAGGCGGTTAACTCCGCCTTTCCGCCTTTAACAAAGCGCCGAGCACTAATCGTACTGTACCGGAGACTCCCTAGCTTATGAAAACCCTTTTATTGGCCATTCTGTCTCTGTGCTTTTGCCTATCCGTGGTCGTCGCTCTCTCACAGGACGCGCCCAATCAGGCACCGAAGACTCAGGCGGCCGCGGGGGGGCGGCTGACAACCATCATGGGCACAGTTGAGGAAGGTGGCGACAAATTGAGGTTCGTCACCGAACAAAGGACCTGGAATGTGGACAATCCAGAAATTCTTGAGGGTCATGAAGGACACTACGTGCACGCGCAGGCTTACGTCTACCCGGATAAGAATCTGATTCACATCACAGAAGTGAAGATACCCACCGCACGTGAGACCATGGAAGCTGACATCAAGTAAGCGCGATGACTTGACCGCAGGCAGCCCACCCCGCACCCCTCCCGCTACGCCCCGTGTTTACTAGTTTTCACTATGGATGACGGACCCTACGTCTTTGGCTATTGCGCAACGCTTTGTTCCGGCATGACCACGGCGACTTGCCTTCCGCCACGCAGCAATTGTTTATGACGATCTAAACCGGAGTGTTGCTCGTTCTGGGACTGATCGTTTCTGCGTTCTACGTGCGAAAGCTGTAGCCGACCGCTTGACGTGAGCCAGCGAAGGCTGCCAGGTCGCACCGAATGCCGTCGCCACCGATTGGCATCTGGCAGAAGTAGTCGCTTGCGGTTTCTCGCCTCAAAACACTGAAGTCGCGGTGAGTCCGTTCTGGGCTGCCAGCGCAGGGTACCGCCTCACCAGGGACCAGAAATTCTTCCGCGCCCTCCACCCCGGCACTCGGACGTTCATTAGCGGACATCGCGCAATGCCAAGCCAGTACCGCATTCGCCGGACCAGCAGATGGTCGCGAAGTTCTTTTCGCGCATTCATTTTTATAGAAATCCTCCGCAAAGGCTGGTGAAGGCGTGATTTGCAGGAAAAATCGAGTACGGCGCACTGAACGGAAAGCACTTCACCGCCGCACCCCGCGATTTTCCCTCTCTACAGATTGACCTTGGTAGTCAATGAATCTCCGATGAATATCGGTGAATGCCATTGAAGAATGAACAGAACGGCAAGATGTCGAACCTTCCGGCCAGGCGGTCCACTCTGCGGGGCGCTGCGGCTGGCCGGGCAAGGTTGCCAGCGTCACGATGGCCAGGCCGCGAGCATGGTTCCCCAAAGGGACTCCACGAGCTTAGCACCGCTAATTCTGTGAATCCGCTTGCGCCTGCGATAGCGTTTCTCTTTCGTTCCCAGATTCGCGCCCCATGGGCTCGCAGCCGATATGCGCCCACCGCTGGAGGGTGGGGGCATGTCTCCACGCCTTGTCCATCCGAATAATTTCCCCTGCGTCATCCCCACAGGCGCTGCGGACTTCGGTCTCGGCTCGGCAATGTTACCCAAGATCCTGACCCAAGTGCCGAGAAGCAACTCGTACTTCGGATTGGGGCGGGCCCCGCAGAGATAGCCGCCCAACGGAGTTTTCCAAAACATCTAATGCAGCAGGGGGCAGAGGGCGGGCTATGGTGCGTCGGGAGAACCGGCGACCTTTTTATAAAGTCGAGGCATGAAACACCCGCCCCGCCCCCAATTCAACCAAGGAGAGGTTAGTGGCAAAAAAGCAGCTTGTAGCAGAACTCAACAGTTACTTGGGCAACGACACATGCCTGGTAGTCAACGACGACGAGGAACACGGTCGGATGTTCGTCATCATCACCATTGAGAACGATGCGGTTGTAAACATTGATCACGGATACCCCAGCCGAAAAGCCGCCGAGGAAATCTTGGCAGACCTAGCCGACCTAGCCGAAATGCGGGCTCAAGTATTAGCGGAGAGAGGTGGTGATTCTCTGCAATCCCGGTGGACCTTTCCCGAGGTGGTGCAATGAAAACGGAAGACCGCAATGTCGGGGAAGTCAGGTGAACCCATGCTGAATAAGAATACGAGCACTCCCAAACCAGGGCCGAACTCGAAACATCCACAGCTCGCCGAAGGGCAACTGGAGCCTCTATTCCAACGGTTGAACCTGGCAAACACACGTCGTATCTACCAAGATGTGGCGGATCGAGCCGAGAAAGAAAACTGGAGCTATCGTGATTTTCTTGCTCTTCTGCTGGCCGAAGAAGTGGCGCATCGCAAGCAAACCCGGCTGCAGCGTTGTACCCGCCAGGCTCACTTTCCGTTCTTCAAGACCATTGACGAGTTCGACTTTAGTCAGCAGACGACACTGCGTCAGTCTCTGCTCGGTTCCTATCTGGGACCGGATTTCGTCACCGAAGGGCGCTCCCTGATTCTTTACGGCAAGACTGGTCGTGGGAAAACCCACCTGGCAGTGGCCATCGGCTATCGCGCTATCCAGAACGGCTTCGACACGTTGTGCACGACTGCTGCAGAACTCGTGGAAGAGCTTTCCAATGCCAGCGCGAAGGGACGATTGCAGGAATCATTGCTAACCTATACCCGTCCTCACGTTTTGCTCGTCGATGAAGTCGGTTACTTAACCTACGGTCCCGATGCCGCCAATGTCTTGTTTCATGTGGTCAACCATCGCCACCTGAGAAAACGACCTTTGATCTTCACCACCAATAAGCCCCTCAGCGAGTGGGGAAAGGTGTTGCACGATGAGGACCTGGCGGCTGCCATCCTGGATCGCGTCCTAGAGCGCGGACGCTTTATCCATCTCGATGGACCCTCGGGGCGTACGCGTCACCTAAATTTAGATGAGGCCTTGCCGGCTGCAGCAGGACGTGCCAGAATTTCCGGAATTCGCGTGCCAGAATTTCCGGAACCCACAACTACACCAAACTCGGCGACTGGTGCCGTTCACGGACCGGGCAGGTCATCGTCTGCGAAAACGCAGGAGCCGACTGGCTTCCGTTCCGGCCTTTCAGAACGATAAAGGGATTGGAAGGCCGTCGTGGAGGGAAGAAGAGCGTGGAAGTCATCTGGACAAACAATGAGCGTTCCACGCCTCCTGCTGCCGTGTCCGATACCATATGGCGGCCATCATTACCAACCGATGCCCTTTCGTTCTAGCGTCAACGCCCGGCGAATCGGAGGTTGGATTCGAGTCGCCGGGCATCTACGATTCAGAAGGATGGCACACCTGTCACCGCAACTACACCACTCTGCGGTAGCACTAGAGGCCCCTTAAGCGGTCTGATTGTCCGCGCTAAAGCAGCCTTCTCTTTTTCCTTTTCCTTGTTCATTTCCGCAACAAGGGTTTCCATTTCCACGGCGCGGACGTATGCCCAAATACTCTCTGAATCTTGATCATGTCCCAACAGGTCTCTCACGGTTGGGATGTCGTAGCCGTACCCCCCCAACCATTGTGGACGCAGCCATTCGGTCGCACGTGTAGCCCGGAATCTCTTCAGATCAAACTTACCCATGCCAACGCGCTTTGCAATAGGCTGGAGCTTGTCCCACGGATGTGTGTCCGGGAGCCCGGTGCGAGTACAGAACACGAGTCGCGAGTTCTGCTGGGCTGGATCGTTCATGTGCTTGACGATCCGCTGCATCAATTCCTTGGTGATTGGAACATTACGTTCGCTGTTCGCCTTAGCCTTGAACTTGTAGAGAAGATTCCCGTTCTTGTCGTAGCGGATCTTCGATTGCACTCGTAGCATCTGCTGCTCCACCAGAACGTCCTCTTTTTCAAGATAAATAAGTTCCTTCTTGCGGAACGCAGGTTCGTAAAGCGAGCGGTACCGGAGCTCCTCATCTGGCTTGCAGGCTTTAAAGAATGCCTCGATTTCGGATTTTGTGTAGATTTTCGGAGGACCGTTCGGCTTCATCTTTCCCAAATCTGACTTCTTGATCGGACCTTTGCCGTCCGCCAACCCCAAAGTGACTTTGATGAATTTGTTAACCCGCATCGCTTTCCAATCAGCCGTGAGTCTGGAGTTGCCCTTGAACTCAGCGTGCTTTCGGAATGCCATCACGTGGTCGTGATCGATCTCATCCATGTGGGTGAGAGTTGTCCAGCTTTGGAATTCGCGCAGCGATTGCTTGTAGGCTTTGAGTGTTTGCGGGTCCTGCGAAGACTCCACCCGTTGCAGATATCGTTCGACTGAATCCGTGATCGTCTTGCGCTCATTCGGCTGAAGAGGATCAGGACGACTGAAGCCGTCAGCGTGGTCTCCCAGATGCCGTTCTTTTGCGCGTGCGGCTTTGACGGCAGCTTCGAATGTCTTGTCCTTAACATTCGTTTCCGTCTTCTTCCCCTTTTCAGTCCAGACCAAATAGAACTTACCCCTGCGCCCCGCTTCGGCGGGTTTCAATTTGCCTGTTGGGGTCGGAATCTTCTGAGACCATGCCCACCGCCCCTCGGCGGTCTTAATTCGTTCCCTGATGCTTACAGTGGTGTTCGCCATACCCTGAAATACCCACTTTCCGGGTACAGCCTCGATTCTTTGGGACAAATTTGGGACAAGCACTTTGGCAGGCTTGAAACCTTACTGGATTCAACGGCTTAGGAAGGTTTGGTAGCGCTACCGGGAATCGAACCCGGGTTTGAAGATTGAGAATCTTCCGTCCTAACCCCTAGACGATAGCGCCATCATGACTTACACGCTCTTGAAGAAGGCTTTTCCCCAAATCTTCCACCATTCGGGCCGTCGCACATGCCCTGCACGGGGTACATCCTCAGTCGAAACAATGGGATAGCGATCAAATACCGAGCAGGTGGGGCATACTTCTTGCCTTCGACTTCAATCTTACGACCCGGCCGGGCCGCATCGCAAGCATTCATCCTTTAATAATATATTTTCTTGAATATGTAATATTTCTTGCAGCCAGCAATCCGCAGCCAGCTCTTGACAAACTCCCTCTCCGAGAGCAGAATTTTTTAGGCGAATAAAAAGCGAAAACTATTTGGACGCCGGCTCATTCCGTCTCCATGCCCGGAAATTCCGAGCTTCTATGTCTTCTCTATTGGTCTCCGCTCTATTGGTCTCCGCTCAGGCGGCTCCGGGCCGCCGCATGGCTTGCACTCGAGGGGAGGAACGGACCCTCGTTCTCAAACACCTCTCTGCCTTACCCAAGCTTGCGGGAGTTACGCCAGCCTCGCGACTGAAGGCGTTCCCCACCCCGGAGATAGTTTCGAGCGGGATCCCTGCGATCGATGCCCTAACCGGAGGATTGCCGCGTGGATGCCTGACCGAAGTCTGCGGGCCGGCTTCTTCGGGACGGACCAGCGTACTGCTAGCGACTTTGGGAGCCTTCACCCAGCGTGAGGAAGTATGTGCCCTGGTCGACGCCACGAATGCTTTCGATCCTAGGTCTGCGGCAGCGGGGGGAGTGAGCTTCGAGAAACTCTTGTGGGTGAGATGCAGTTATGCGGAGCGAAGTGAAGCATCCCAACCACCGCCACAATCCATCCCGGGGACCCGGGTTCCTCGCTGCGCTCGAAACGACCATTCGAAAACGAACCGGGCTTTCGCCGCGGAAGAAAGAAAGGTTGAGCAAGCCCTGCGCGTCACCGACCTGCTATTGCAAAGCGGCGGCTTCGGCATGGTCGCCATCGATCTGGGCGATGTTCCGGTGCAAACGGCCCGCCGCATCCCGCTTACCACCTGGTTCCGTTTTCAACGGGCGGTAGAGAAAACCCCTACCGTGCTGTTTGTGATTGGGCAAATCCCGTGCGCGCTGAGTTCGGCCACACTGCTGGTGCGGCTGAAATCGCAGTCGGTTATCAGTCCTTCATGGTCCAAGAAAGAGCTTTCAGCTTTCCGCCCTCCGCCCTCAGAAAAAAACGGGACACTGCCGGCGCACGCTCAATTTTTTGAGGGATTCCACGTGGAAGGGGAGCTATTACGATCGCGGCTCGAACGCAAACCGGTGGCTTCGATTACTACCGTATTCCCTACAAAACCCTCCTGGGCGGGATGAAGAAAGTGAAGGGACTGAAAGTAACGGTTCCTTTCCTGACCACGCCGACTGAATCGATGATCAACGCTTTTGCCTGCATCTTCGTTCCCGATTTCCCCTTAGAAGCGCTGCTCCGCGCCGAACCCGAGCTGCGCGCGCAGCCTGTCGCCGTGCTCGAGGGCAAAGCGCCATTGCAGAAGGTTCTGGTGGGAAATGAAAAGGCGCGTCATGCCGGAATTGAGCCGGGGAAGACCAAGCCGCAAGTGGAAGCTTGCGCTGGTTTGGTGCTGCGCAATCGTTCCCCCTTGCAGGAAACCGCTGCCCATGCGGCGCTGCTCGATTGTGCGCAATCATTCTCGCCGCGAGTGGAAGACCGAGAATATGGCACCGTGGTACTCGATCTTGACGGTCTGGAACAGCTTTTTGGTCCCTTCCCCAAAATTGCTCGTGCCCTGGCCCGCCGGACTTCCGCCCTGGGACTCGAAGCCCATGTTGCCGTGGCTTCGAATCCCGATACGGCGGTGCTCGCTGCCCGGGGTTTTTCAGGGGTGACGGTGATCCCCGAGGGAAAAGAAGCGGAACAGTTGGGCGGTTTGCCGGTGGAAGTGCTGTTTATGGGGTCTACGGCGGGGGAGGGCGAGCCGGAAGCCGGCCAGCTTCTTGAAACATTCCACCGTTGGGGCGTGCGCAATCTCCGCGCTTTGGCGGTATTGCCCGATGTCCCGCTCAGCGAGCGGCTCGGACAAAAAGGCGTTTTCCTGCAGCAACTGGCCCGAGGTGCGATTTCCCGTACGTTGGTTCCGGCAGAACCGTCGCCGGTTTTCGAAGAAGCCATCGAGTTGGACTATCCCCTGGTGCTTCTGGAACCGCTGGCATTTTTGCTGAACCGGCTCTTGGAGCAATTGTGCGCTCGTTTAGAAGCCCGCGCCCTGGCCACGCAAGAACTGCGGCTGCAATTGGAATTGGAGAATGGACATAACACGAAAAAATTATTCCTACGAATTTTACGGTTGCCGGTTCCGCTGTTGGATGCCAAAAGTTTTCTCAAACTGCTGCAGCTGGATTTGCATGCGAATCCTCCCGGCGCTCCGATCGTCAAGATTCATCTGGCAGCGGAGCCGACGCGGCCGCGGGCGGCGCAGGGCGGCCTTTTTCTGCCTCCTTCGCCGGAGCCCGAAAAACTGGAACTCACCCTCGCCCGGATTGAAGCCATCGTGGGGAAAGGCAGAACCGGCTCGGTAAAACTGCTGGACACGCATCATCCAGAAGGGTTTCACCTGCAGCGCTTTGCCGCCCTTGAGCCTCCCCCGCCAGGCGCTGCAAATTCTTCGTCGCCCAGCAGGACTGCAGTCGTCACCGCGCTGCGCATCTTCCGCCCAGCGGTGAATGCCACCGTGACCCTGCGCGATGGTAAACCGTCCTGCATCGCCTGCTCCAGGCGCCAGCAGATTCAGGAAGGCGAAGTTCTTTGGGCAGCCGGTCCGTGGCGCGCATCCGGGGATTGGTGGGAGCAGGAGGGATGGGCACGCGATGAGTGGGACATCGCAGTGCAAGCAGAAACCGGAGTTGCCTTCTATCGTCTGGTTCGCGATCTGCTCAGCGGAAAGTGGGCGCTCGAGGGAACCTACGATTAGGCCTCCGCCATCCCCGCGCGCCTGTTGCGAGATGGTTTCACGGTTTTAGCCAACTGGATACTCCCGGCCAAGTGCCGCCATGTACGTCGAGCTTCACGCCCGTTCCGCTTTTAGTTTCCTCGAAGGCGCCTCCCTGCCCGAGACTCTGGTGGCGACTGGCGGAAACCTGAATATGCCGGCCATGGCGCTGCTCGACCGGGATGGGGTCTTTGGTTCGCCGCGCTTCTATATGGCAGCCAAGAAGATCGGTCTCAAGGCGCACATCGGGGCGGAGGTCAGTTGCGAATGCTTTCCCCCTCCCCCGCAAAAAGTATGGGGACCAGGGAGTTCGGGCGCGGCGCGGAATGACAATTGGTTCCGGCTCTCCTTGCTGGTGCGATCCCGCCTCGGCTATCAGAACCTCTGCCGCCTGATTACGAAAATGAAACTTCGCGCTAAAAAAGGCGAAGGGGCGGCTCTCCCCGACGAACTGCAAGAACACGCCGCTGGACTCATCTGCCTCACCGGCGGCGAGGAAGGTCCGCTGGCGGTGGCCCTGGCCAACGGCGGCCTGGAGGAAGCGCGCCGTAGCGTAGAGCGGCTCACCGAAATTTTTGGCCGCAGGAATGTTTCCGTGGAACTGCAGCGCCACTTTCATCGCCCCCAGGAAGCCAGGAATCGAGCCTCCATGGCAATCGCCCGCTCGCTCCAGCTTCCGATACTCGCGACCAATGGCGTGTGCTATGCCACAACTCGCGAGCGGGAACTCTGCGATGTGCTCACCGCCATCCGTCACCATCGCACGCTGGCCACCGCGGGACGTCTTCTGGCTCGCAATTCCGAGCGCCATCTGAAGTCCCAGCAGGAGATGCAACAACTCTTCGCCGATTTACCCGAAGCCATTGCCCACACAGCCGAACTCTCGTCGCGGCTCGAGTTCACTCTCGAAGATCTAGGCTACGAATTTCCTAAGTACCCGGTGCCGGGAGGCGAGACCATGATGTCTTTCCTGCGAGGACGCACTGGGGAGGGCTTTCAGGAACGCTATGGACGGGCGACCCCCGGGCTCAGAGATCGCGCTCGTCTGCAGATCGAGCGTGAACTGGCGTTAATCGAGAAGCTCCGGCTTGAGGGCTACTTCCTCATCGTCTGGGACCTGGTGCGCTTCTGCCGGGAGCAGAACATCCTGGCGCAAGGCCGGGGTTCGGCTGCCAACAGCGCCGTCTGTTTTTCGCTGGGCATCACGGCGGTCGATCCCATACGCATGGAGTTGCTTTTCGAGCGTTTTCTTTCCGAGGAGCGCGGCGAATGGCCAGACATCGACCTCGACCTTCCGAGTGGCGAGCAGCGGGAAAAGGTCATCCAATATCTCTACCAGCGTTATGGCGAGCGCGGCGCGGCCATGACTGCGAACGTCATTACCTATCGCAGCCGCATGGCCTCGCGCGAGATGGGCAAGGCGCTGGGCTTCGATCCGGAGACGCTGGACAAAGTTTCGGCCGCGGTTTCTACCTGGGAATACCGGGATGCGGATGACTCGCTCGACCATCGCTTTCAGGATGCCGGGTTGGATCTCAATCATCCTCGCCTGCGCAAATATTTTGAACTTTGTCTTGCGGCCCAGGATTTGCCGCGCCATCTGGGACAGCATTCCGGCGGCATGGTCATTTGCCAAGGGCAGCTGGATTCGGTAGTGCCGCTCGAACCTGCTTCCATGCCGGGGCGCGTGGTGGTGCAGTGGGACAAAGAAGATTGCGCCGACCTGGGCATCATCAAAGTGGACCTGCTCGGACTGGGCATGATGGCCGTCCTAGAAGATTCCATCGCACTGATCCGCGATCATTGTGGCCAGGAAGTGGACCTGGCCCATCTGCCGTCCGACGACCCCAGGGTGTATTCCGCTCTGGCAAAGGCCGACACGGTCGGCATGTTTCAGATCGAAAGCCGGGCGCAGATGTCATGCCTGCCGCGGCTGCGTCCCCAATGTTTTTACGACATTGTGGTGCAAGTTGCGATCATTCGGCCAGGGCCCATCGTGGGGAAGATGGTGAATCCTTATTTGCAGCGCCGCATGGCGCGGGAGCCGGTCAACTATTTGCACCCTTCGCTTGAGCCCGTGCTGGCACGGACTCTGGGGGTACCGCTTTTTCAGGAGCAGTTGCTGCGCATGGCCATGATCGCCGCCGGATTCAGCGGCGGCGAGGCCGAAGAGTTGCGCCGCGCCATGGGTTTCAAACGCTCGCAGGCGCGCATGAAAGAAATCGAGGCCAAGCTGCGCGCTGGCATGGAGCGCAACGGCATCTCGCAGGAGGCGCAGGAGCAGATCATCCTTTCGATTACTTCTTTTGCTCTCTACGGATTCCCCGAGTCTCACGCCGCCAGCTTCGCGCTGCTGGCCTACGCCAGCGCCTATTTGAAGTGCCATCATCTGGCCGCTTTCACCGCGGCTCTGCTCAACAATCAGCCCATGGGTTTTTATCGTCCCGCCACCCTGGTGAAAGACGCGCAGCGTCACGGATTGAAGATCCTGCCGATCGATGTGACGCGGTCCGAGTGGATGTGCACGTTAGAACCGCCCCTTGGCCGTGGCCCGGGGCCGTGGCCCGTGGGCCAAGAACAGGACGCACGGGAACTGGCGCTGCGCCTGGGTCTACGCTACGCTCATGGATTGCGTGAGAATGCCGCCCAGGCCTTGGTAGGAGAGCGCAACCTCGCCCCCTTTGTTTCGATCCGGGACCTGGTTCATCGCACGCCTGCATTGCGAAAAGAGGAATTGAATACCTTGGCGGAAATTGGAGCGCTGAACTCGATTGGGGACCTCTCGATGGGGAACCGAAAGACGGACCAGGGATGGGTGAGGAGTCACGGGGATCCATGCCACCCTCTAGAATCAGCCATCCACCAGGCCCGGCTTCATCGTCGGGACGCTCTGTGGCAGGTGGAACGCGCCGTCCGTCATTCCGGGCCGCTGCTCGATGAACTACCTGAGCCCGATTCGAAGTCCCCACTCCATCCCATGAATGCGGAAGAGCGGCTGGTGGCAGATTTTCGCGGCACCGGCCTGACCGTAGGACCGCATCCGATGGCCTATCACCGCGCCCGCATGGATGCCATGGGAATTCGCAAGGCCAGCGATCTCAGCCGTATTCCTGACGGCCAGCGCCTGCGCATTGCCGGCGGCGTGATTGCCCGCCAGCGGCCGGGCACTGCCAAGGGTTTCGTTTTTCTGAGTCTCGAAGACGAAACCGGCGTAGCCAACGCCATCGTCACCCCCGGCCTGTTCCAGAAAAACCGGCTGCTTCTATCCTCCGAGAAATTTCTGATGGTGGAGGGAATCCTGCAGAATCAAGACCATGTCATCTCCGTCAAAGCCGAACAGGTGTTGCCCCTCTTGATTACCCGGGCTGAGACTAGCTCACACGATTTCTACTGATTCCACCCGCTCGACCCGGCTGGCGGCTGCTTCCTCCTTCGCACCGGAAAACCCGTTCCGTCGATTCTCAGCGTGCCTTCTTGGACAGGAAAAACTCCAGGCCGAATACCACGCTGCGCCCCGGCATCGCCACCCCTTCAATTTCCTGATATTGCGTGTCCGTCAGGTTGGAAAATCCCAGACGCGCCGCGCCATGGCGGAACTCGCGGGCCAGGTCGAGATCCCAGAGCGCGTAGGGATCACGGGCATAGCGATCGATCACACCCACGCGGCTGCGGGCGATGAAATGGCCGGGCAACATTCCCTCCCAGGAGACCACCCCGTCGTCGATCGGATAGTTAAACACATACTTCGATTCGAGGCCGTCGAGGGCCTGTTGTGCTCCGTGTAGGGCGGTGTAGGCGAACTTGAGCCGCTGGCGGCGCGGCAGGCGGACCTCGAGCGACGTTTCGACGCCCGTAAAGTTCACATTCTCCAGGTTGGTGGCTTGCCAGGGATCGGCCGCCGAACTGCGCACGTAGTCAATGTCATTCTGTTCGCGGCGCTCGAAGACCGTGATTTCGGCTCGGTAGCGGCCTCCCCGGTCCCAGAGCAAGCCGCCCTCGTAGCTCCATGCCGTTTCCGGCTTCAGATTCGGATTTCCCAGGTTGTCGGGATCGCTGTAATAAAGGTCGGTATAGCTCGGTAGCCGGAAGGCTCGGCTGGCGCTGCCTTTGAGCTTCCATCCCGCTTTGATCCACAGGCCGGCAGAAACCGTCGGGGTGAACTGGCTGGAATAGGCGTCGTAGAACTCCTGGCGAGCCCCTGCGGAAAAGGAGAAGCGGCCGAAAGCGCGCATATCATAGTCGAGATAAATGGCGCCGCGGCTGCGCTCGTGCTGCCCCAGGTTATTGCTGTGAATCGAGTCGTAAAATCCCTCGCCGCCATAAAACAACGTCGAATTCTGCCCCAGCGGCTGCTTGCGCCGAAGAGCCACCTGCCAGCTGTCATCGGCGTGGTTGTTTTCGTAAACCGAGGGGTCTTCGCGCAACAGAATAAACTCGTCGGTATGGCGACGATAGCCGAAGTCAAACTCCATGCGGTCGCCCAAATCCTGCTTGAGCCCGGCAAACCAGGACTTGGTGCGCTCCCAGGAGTCGAAGTCTCCATAGAACTGATTGGCGCCGAATGGTTTATCCCCGTAGCCCAGCATCACGAGCGTCCGCCCCAGTCCGGTCTGGAGGCCGCTATTGGAAAAGATGGTGACGCTGCGGTAATCCCGGTCCGGCATGAAACCGCTCGAAAAGTCCCGCGCCGCACTGATCTGCTCGTCCCACCGTCCGGACAACAGCGCAACCGATCCGGATTGCTGGTTGATGCCAAAATTTCCCACTCCCGCACTGATGCGAAACTCGGAATATTCCGGCGCCCCGGTGATGACGTTGACCGACCCGGCCACGGCGTCTGATCCGTAAAAGGTTGAGCCGGCGCCGTGCATGATTTCGATCCGCTCGATTGCCTCCGTGGGTAGCGGCAAGTCCATATCGTGATGCCCGGTCTGGACGTCATTCATGCGCAGGCCGTTCAGTAACACCAAAGTCTGTTCGAAGGTCGATCCTCGAATGGTCAGGTCCGCTTGCACCCCGTCGGGCGCGCGCTGCTCGAGATCGACCGAGGGGTCCAGCTGCAAATAGTCCACCCAGTGGTTGTAGAGCAAGGGGGCCTCCCGGGTATCCACGACCGAAACCGAGCGGTCAATCCCATCAACCGGCACCGGCTCGAAGGTGCCGGTCACAACGATCGATTCCTTCCGCGGCGCGATCTGATTATTCTGCGGCTTCTTCGGCGGGCAATTCGCCGCAGGGGTCGACCCGCTCTGAGGGCAGTCCGGTTGGGGCGCGCCGGCCCCGGCCGGAACGCAGAAGCTGAGAACCACGGCCCCGGCAAGAAAAAAGCAACACCTCGGCGTCAATCTGCCTCCAAAAAACCGGACTTTGTGGGCATCTGCATTCTATGCAACCCGGGGGGTCGGATCTGCGGAAAAAGTGTTCCGTCTCAGTAAAATTTTTGCCTCCGAAACTGTGGAACATCCACAGGCCTTCCGCTTATGATTGAGTCATCATCCGTCAGTTTTACGGCGCGCTCGGTTCGGGCGTGTCCCAGGAAATGTGGCTTATTCATCAATTCGATTCGTTGATGAACCTTAGCATTTGCAAGGAGTACTCCAGCATGGCCAAAGCAAGAACGCCCGGCAACGGCAATACCCCGAAGAAACGAGTTCTAACCGTATCCGCGGTCCCCAACATCCCTGGAATCAGCCACGATTCCCGTCCCACTGAGCTGGAAACCGAAATCCGGCGCCGCGCCTATGAGCTGTATGAGCGGCGCGGATGCACTCCGGGTCACGAACATGAGGATTGGCTGATCGCAGAACGTGAAGTGGTCGAGCGCTATCAACACCAGGGAGCGTAGGCCAGGGACATTTTCCGAAATCGGCGGCCTGACTGGCGGTTCCGCGCGGACGGTTCGAGTGGTCAGGCGAGTGGGGTTTTTGTGTCCTCGTCGAAGGCTGGCCATCGCCTCCTGGAGGTTTAGGTTGCCCCGGACGGCGGTTTCTGAAAAAATACCTCAGGGTTCTCCATGTCCCTGTTTGGTAGTTTTGCCCTCCTCCTCGCGCTAGCGCTCGGTGCGTACTCGTTCTTAGCCGGCCTCCTGGCCCTGGCCGGTCTAGCCGGTCGGGATTCGGACCGGGTGGGAGAGACTGCACGCCGGGCGGGCATCGCCACCTTCGCGGTGGTCTTGCTGGCCGCGGGCGCGCTGGTCACTGCCGCGTTCCAAGATAATTTCTCGATCGCCTACATTTTTCAGCACAGCAACCGCGATCTGCCGGCACCCTACAAGTTTGCGGTTTTGTGGTCGGGGCAGGAAGGTTCGCTGCTGTTCTGGTCCCTGCTGCTGGCCGCGTATGGCCTGGTGCTCCGCCTGCGACATAAGGTGGACAGCCGCCTGTTCGCCTACGCCTCGGTGGTGATCGCTGCGGTTCAGGTGTTTTTCCTGCTGCTGCTGAACTTCGCCGCCCGTCCCTTTGCCCTTACGCAGGGTGCAGTCCCAGCGGACGGGGCGGGTTTGAACCCGCTGCTGCAATATCCCGAGATGGTGATCCACCCGCCCATGCTGTATCTCGGCTATGTGGGCTTCACCGTGCCCTTCGCCTTCGCCCTGGGCGCGCTGGCCATGCGCTACCCGGGGGAAAAGTGGATTCATATCACCCGCCGCTGGACCATGGTGACTTGGGGGTTTTTGACCTGCGGAGTCTTTTTAGGAGCGCACTGGGCCTACCGGGTGCTCGGCTGGGGCGGCTACTGGGGATGGGATCCGGTCGAAAATGCCTCGCTGCTGCCCTGGTTGACCGGCACAGCGTTTCTGCATTCGGTGATGATGCAGGAAAAGCGAGGCATGCTCAAGGTGTGGAACATGTGGCTCATTTTCGTCACCTTCATGCTGTGCATCTTCGGTACGTTCCTCACTCGCAGCGGCGTGATCAGCTCGGTGCATGCCTTTGCGCAGTCTTCGATCGGCAACTGGTTTCTTACGTTCCTGATCATTATTTTTGCGGTTTGCCTGTTCTTCTTCGTCAAGAATCACTCCCATTTGCGCAGTGAGCACAAATTGGAATCGCTGGCCTCCCGCGAGTCGAGTTTCCTGTTCAATAACCTGCTGTTGCTGGTGGCCTGCTTCACCGTGCTGTGGGGCACGCTGTTCCCCATCCTTTCCGAGTGGGTCAAAGGGCACAAGATCACCGTGGGACCTCCGTTTTTCAATCGGGTGAACATTCCGATCGCCCTGATGCTGCTGTTGCTCACCGCCCTGGGCCCGCTGCTCGCCTGGCGCCGGACTTCTCTCGAGAGCATCCGGCGGAATTTTCTGTGGCCTGCTCTGGGCGCGCTGGCAGTCGGAGCCTTCCTCATGCTGACCCCGGCGCGCTGGGGATCGGTGTTCGGGATGAAGCCCTGGCAGGACGTCTCGTATTTCTACTCGCTCATGACCATCATGCTGTCGGCGCTGGTCGGGCTGACGGTGGTCTCGGAATTCGTGCGCGGCGGGCGGGTGATTCGCCGGCATACCGGACAGAATCTCGTGGCCTCTATGGTGCATCTGGGGCACCGGAACACGCGGCGCTACGGCGGGTACATCGTTCATTTTGGCGTGATCGTCGTCATGATTGGATTTGCCGGGTCGGCTTTCAATCAGGACAAAGAGCAGGAAATGGGGTTCGGCGACCAGATGCGGATTGGAGCGTACACTCTGATCTGCCGCTCCTACACCCAGGAGGACAATCCGAACTATGGCAGCGAGTGGGCGATCCTCGATGTGTTCAAGGGCGGCGAGCAGATTGCCACCCTGAATCCGGAGCGGCGTTTCTACAAAGCCAGTCAGCAGACCGCCACCATGGTGGCCGACCGTTCCACGCCGAAAGAAGACCTCTATGTGGTGTATGAGGGCCAGAATCAGGACACCGGCCGCCCGATCATTAAGGCACATTTGAATCCCCTGGTGATGTGGATCTGGGCGGGAGTTTGGATCATGATTGCGGGCACCATCCTTGCTCTAGTGCCGAGCGCCGTGCCGGCGCGGGTGGCGGTTCCGGCGCGGGCGGAAACCGCTCCTGTCGGAGCGGGGGACTGATGCGAGCGCTCCCGCGAGGCCGCAGGCGCGGGGTGCAGTTTGCCCTCCTGACGCTCGCGGTGTTCACTTTTCTCGGCGCGGACGAAGCGCGTTTCGAAAACCTGGGCCACAAGCTCATGTGCGTGTGCGGTTGCAACCAGGTGCTGCTCGAGTGCAACCACGTGGGTTGCCCGCGATCCGACGGCATGCGCGAAGAACTGGCGGCGAACCTCGGTCGCGGGGACAATGACGATCTGGTGCTACAGGATTTTGTCCAGAAATATGGTCCCACCGTGCTGCTCGCTCCGACCGCAGTCGGTTTCGACCGGGTAGCTTGGATCATGCCGTACCTGGTGCTCATCCTGGGACTCACCACGGTGGTGCTGGTGGTGCGAGTCTGGAGACGGCGTCCACTGGTGCTGCCCGAGGGATCGGTCGCGCCGCTGAGCGGCGACGCCATGGACCGCTTTCGCCGACAGGCCAGGAAGGATACCGATTTATGACTTCTGCTTTGCTCGCTTGCAGCCTGGTGACGCTGGCGGTGCTGTTCTACGTCTTTTATCTTCCAGGCGAGCTGCACATGGGCCCGGAGAAAACCCGCCTGGCCTACCTGCGCGAGCGCAAGGAGGCCATTTATGAGAATTTGCGCGACCTCAACTTCGAATACAAGGCGGGCAAGTTTCCCGACTCCGATTTTGAAACCCTGAAAAACTCTCTGGAAGAGGAAGCCGCGGCGGTTCTGGCCGAGATGGCTTGTCTCGAGGAAGTTGCCGGGAGTGCCGCCGTGCGGCCTGGCAGCCGAAAAGGAGCACGAGTTTGAAGTCTTGCGCAAAGATCACCGCGGTGTTTGTGGTCTGCACCCTGGCCACCTTGGTCTCCGCCGAAACTCTTACCGGGACGGTGAACAATGGCACCACCCATCAACCCGCGGCGGGCGATGACGTCGTGCTGATTAAGCTGGCACAGGGTATGGAAGAAGCGGCTCGCACCAAAACGGACCGACAGGGCAAGTTCAGTTTCACCATCGAAGACTCCGGCGGCCCGCACTTGATTCGGATCATCCACCAGAGCGTGACCTACCACACCATGGCGCCTCCAGGTACCCACTCGGTGGAGGTCAAAGTCTACGATGTCTCTAAGAAAGTCGACGGCATCAGCCCGATCGCGGACTTGATGTACGTACAGGCCGGGGAAGGTCAGCTGGGTATCAGCCGTCTTTTCGCGGTGAGCAATCCGTCCAATCCGCCGCGCACCCAGATGAACGACCGCAACTTCGAGTTCTATCTTCCCGATGGGGTGCAGATTGACCAGGCGCAGGCGCAAACCGAGGGGGGCCAATGGGTGGATTCCGCCCCGGTTCCGCAGGCGGAAAAAGGCCGCTATGCCTTCATTTTTCCCCTGCGCCCGGGCACGACTCAGTTCCAGGTGAGCTATCACCTGCCTTACAACGGCAGCGCCAAAATCGATCCCACACCGCTCTATCCTCTCGAACACCTGGTTGTGATCTTTCCTCGCTCCATTGCGTTTACGGCGGTTCAAGCCGGCCTTTATGAAGACAAACAACCTCCAGATCAGCCCAAAGCCACCGCGAAAGTAGCGGCCAACGTTCATCCCGGCGAAGCTTTGTCGTTTGAGATCTCGGGTACTGGAATGCTGCAGGATCAAAACTCGCAGGAAGCTGGAGCCGAGGGCGCAGGCACTCCTACCCCGTCTGCCGCCGGGCCTCCAACCGCCGAACCCCGTCCGGGGGGTGGACTGGGCCCGCCGATCGAGGCTCCCGACCCGCTCGACAAATATCGCCCCTACATCCTCGGCGGTTTTGCCCTGGTGCTCGCAGGGGGAGCGGTTTATGTGGCCAAGCGTCCCCGCTCGACCACCGCCGCCGATCCCCTGGCGGTCGATGTCGAAACCCCGGTGGTCGACCGCGCGGCCAGGACCGCGGGGCCGGCTCGGTCCGGCATGCTGCTCGAAGCCTTGAAAGAGGAGATGTTCACCCTCGAGGTCGAGCACAAGCAAGGCAGCATTTCACAGCCAGAATACGAAAAGGCCCGAGCTGCGCTCGATCAGACGCTCGATCGTGCCATCAAGCGGGAAGCACAGAACAAGTAAGCGCGACCCCTCTCCGGGATTGGCTACCAGGCGAGGACCGCCGGCCGCCGTCACCTGATCGATGAAAAACAATCGGTAGGCCGGCTGGAGGCGCGCGGCCATGGGCGATAGGACGGGGTTTCTCATTTTCGTCCCCCGGGTCTATCCGCCTGGGGATCCGCGGCCTGCCCCTACCCGAGTCATGCGGCTAATGCTCTAATATGAAAGAGGAAACCCGCGAATCGAGCTGGGCCGTCGGTTTTGCCGGGCGATAGCCGGGATCCGGCGCTGAATCCCCCCGGCCGTCCTAACATCTATATGGATGCAGGCCAACCCAATGGGAAATACGTTTAAGACCGCGTTCTTGCTCACGCTCCTGACCCTGCTGCTCATGTTTATCGGCCGGGCCTTTGGCGGCCAGCAGGGTATGTTGCTCGCCTTGGCCTTTGCCGTGGTGATGAACTTTGTTTCCTATTTCTTTTCCGACAAGATCGCCTTGGCCATGTATCGCGCCAAACCGGTCACGCGCGAAGAACTACCCCGCGCCTACCAGGCGGTCGAGCGGCTGACGCAGAAGATCGGGCTTCCCATGCCGAAAATCTACGTAATTCCCCTGGATTCACCGAATGCCTTCGCCACCGGGAGGAATCCGAAACATGCCTCGGTGGCGGTGACCCAAGGCATTCTGAACCTGCTCAATGATGAGGAACTGGAAGGCGTACTGGCGCATGAACTCGGCCACGTGCGCAACCGTGACATCTTAATCAGCTCGGTGGCAGCCACACTCGCCGGCGCCATTACCTACCTCGGGCAGATGGGGCGTTGGGCCATGATTTTTGGCGGCATGGAACGCGACGACCGCGACCGTGGCGGGGGGATTGCCGCTCTGCTCATGCTCATTCTAGCTCCGCTCGCTGCCATGCTCATCCAGTTGGCGGTCTCCCGCTCCCGCGAGTATCAGGCCGACGAAACCGGCGCGCACTTCACCGGCAACCCGTATGCCCTGGCGAGCGCTCTGGCCAAGCTCGACGCCTACTCGCGCCGAGTCCCCATGGCAGCCACGCCCTCGACCGCGCACTTGTTTATCATCCAGCCCTTGCTGGGGATGAATTTCGGCAGCCTTTTTTCTACCCACCCGCCGATCGCCAAGCGCATCGAGCGTCTGACGGGACGCCCGGCGGAGTTTACCCAGTAAGTCAAGTCTTTCTGGCCTGAACCCGGGTGCCTTTCCTGCCTGCGACTGCCGGGCCAGCCGCCTCCCTGTCACCTCCGTAACCGGCCCGCGCGCAGACCGCATAGTAGAATCCTCTGATAATGTCCCCGGAAATCGCCACTGCCGCGGCTCATCGCGCGGCGCTGCTGGAAAACACCCTGCGCAAGATCATCCGCGGCAAAGACGAGGTGATTCGCCTCGCCCTGGTCACCATGCTCGCCCGCGGACATTTGCTCATCGAAGGTGTTCCGGGCGTCGGCAAGACCACGCTCGGCCAGGCTCTGGCCCGGGCGCTCGATTGCACTTTTCAGCGGGTACAGTTTACGAGTGACATGCTACCGAGCGATGTCATCGGAGTTTCGATCTACTCGGCTCTAGACCAGCAGTTCGAATTCAAGCGCGGCCCCATCTTCACCAACATCTTGCTGGCGGATGAGATCAACCGCACCACTCCCAAGACGCAATCTGCGCTGCTCGAGGCCATGAACGAAGGCCAGGTCACCGTGGACGCGCATTCCTATCCGCTGCCCCAACCCTTCCTGGTGGTCGCAACCCAGAATCCGGTCGAACACCACGGGACCTATCCTTTGCCCGAGTCCCAGCTCGACCGCTTCCTGATGCGGCTGCGCATGGGTTATCCCGACGGGGATGCGGAGCGTCAGATCCTGCGTTCCGAGGCCGGCGCGGCTCGGCTGGATACGCTCGAGCCCGTGCTGGGCGCGGCCGATGTACTCGAAATGCAGCACGCGGTGACCGAGATTCGGGTGGATGATTCGCTCGTCAGTTACGCGCTCGCGATCGTCCGCAAAACCCGTTCTTCCGAGCACCTATCGCTCGGGGTTTCCCCGCGCGGCTCGCAGATGCTTTATCGCGCCGCCCAGGCCATGGCCTTTCTCGATGGACGCGACTTTTGCACCCCCGAGGATTTCAAGCCGCTGGTGGTTCCGGTCTTCGCCCACCGGGTGGTGGCCGACGGCCATTATTCTTCCACCCTCAAGCAATCCGAACAGGCGGAGCAGGCGGTCCGGGAGATCGTGGCGAGCGTCCCGGTGCCCATCTAGAGCACGAGGCCGCTCTTTGCCGGTACAACTGGCTTTCGTCCCGGCCGCCCGGCATAATGTTCTGGCATGTCTTTCCTTCGTTTCCTCATGCTGCTCGCGCTCATCGTTTGGCTCGGAGGCATAATATTTTTCCCCGTGGTTGCCGCCACCGCGTTTTCGGTTCTACCCACCACCCATCTCGCCGGACTCGTGGTTCGCCGGTCCTTAGGGATATTGCACTGGATGGGCATGGTCTCGGGCGTCGTGTTTCTGGCCAGCTCGTTCGCCTACCAACGCCAGAGTGGTGGCCGAGGGCATGGCTTCACGGCGGTCCACCTGCTGGTGTGCGGGATGCTCGCGCTCACCCTGGTGTCGCAGTTTGGCATCATCCCGCGAATGGACGCTTTGCGGGCAGCGGTCCCAGACATCGGCTCCCTGCCGGCGGACAACCCTGTGCACCTGCAGTTCGACGCCCTGCACCTCTGGTCAACCCGGGTGGAAAAAGGCGTGCTGATCCTGGGCCTGGCTGCGACCTATCTCGTGGCTCGCCTGTCGAGGGCGGGCTAATGGTCTTTTTGCGGGGCCGGCGGCGGCCCCAAAGAGGAATCGAGCAAAGCTAGATAGCCCGCCATCAGCCGGTAGCTCGCGTAGTAATCGTCCATGCGGATGGCCTTCAGGCTATCTTTTTTCGAGTGCAGAATCGGCCAGGTCTGTTGCGTGATGGTGTGGATCGTGATGCGCGGAATTTTCAGTCGGGCAAAGGATTCCGAGTCGGTTGTACCCACCTGTTCAAAATTCACGGCTCCAATCGACAGTTGCATCCCAGCCGCCGCCCGGTAAACGGTCTCGAGCATGGGTTTATCGGCGTGCGATGCCCAAACCTTGGTGGGTCCAAGACCCAGGGTGTCGAGGTTGACCATGCCGTCGATGATCGACCGCTGTTGCTTGGTCAACTTGGCGGTGTAGAACTCGGAACCGACCATTCCCTGTTCTTCCGCGGTGAAACCGACGAACACGAAGGTGTGCTGCCGTGGTTTCGCGCTGAGACTGTACAACAAGCTGGGCAGAAGCGACGCCCCACTCCAGTTGTCCACCACCCCGTCACCCTCCTCGACATGATCGGTGTGCGCGCCGACCAGAATGATGCGTTCGGTCTCGCCCGGCAGAATGCAGATCACGTTGGGCGGGAGCTTTTTCGTGACCCACTGTTCGCTGAGATTGTCTGGTTTGCAGCCAGAGGCGACAAATAAACGCTTGATGGTGGCTTCCCGCTCGTCGTTTTTTTCGGAAAAGCTTTCGAGGCGGGCTTGGATTTCATCCGGCTTCAAGCTGCGGAACTCAATCTGGGCTAGGGCAGAGGTGGCGAATAGGCCCCAGGCAAGAGAAAAAAACACCGCCGTCAAAGTTCCACGGAATTTGCCGGGACCAGCCATGATCGAGGTCGGGAAAATAGTATGCCTCAGTTTTGCTCACATTCCCCTGTTATTATCTTGCTGCCCCTTATGAGAACTGGCATTATCGGCTTGCCCCAGGTTGGCAAGACCTCCCTGTTCCGCATTCTGACCAAGGCGCAACTCTCCGACCAGTCCTACGCCAACCCGCGCGAGGCGCATGTCGGAGTCGCCAAGGTTCCTGACGACCGGCTCGACCGGCTGGCAGCCTTGTACCACCCGAAAAAGCTCACCCATGCTTCGGTGGAATACGTGGACGTCGGCGCCATCGGCCAAGAAGCGCTGAAAGAGACGAGCTATCTCGGCCACCTGCGCAACGTGGACGCACTCGCTCACGTGCTCCGCGCCTTCGAAGACCCCTCCATTGCGCACGTTGGCCCGATCGATCCCTTGCGCGACATCAAAAACGTTGAATTCGACTTGATGGTCAGCGATCTCGGCCAGATTGAGAAGCGCCTGGAGCGCTTGCAAAAAGATCTCAAGAAAATGAGGTCGCCCGAACTGGAGAAAGAATTCGACTTGTTGACCCGGGCCAACGCTCATCTGGGATCGGAGCGTCCGCTGCGCGAAATGGAGATGACCGCCGAGGACAAGAAGCGCCTGCGCGGATTCATGTTCCTCAGTGAGAAACCGATGCTCTACGTGCTGAACGTAAGCGAGAGCAGCGAACTCGGCAAAGAGCTCGAGGCTGCCGCCCGCCAGTACAAACTGACCGAGGTCGCCTCCCGGCCGAATGCCGGCGCCACCGCGATCTGCGGCAAAGTGGAAGCGGAACTGGCCGAGATGAGCGATGCCGACGCCGGGGAATTCCTTTCGAGCTATGGATTGACCGAAAGCGGCTTGGTTCGCCTGATTCGGACGACCTACGCGCTGCTGGGGCTGATCTCATTCTTCACCGCCGGCGAAGATGAGTGTCGCGCCTGGACCATTCCCAAAAATACCCGCGCGCAGCAGGGCGCGGGCGCCATCCATTCCGATCTGGAGCATCATTTCATCCGGGCCGAGACCATCCGCTGGGACCAACTGCTGGAGGCTGGTTCCGAGGCCAATGCCCGCGCTCGCGGTACTCTGCGCCTCGAGGGAAAAGACTACATCGTCGAAGACGGGGACGTGATGCACATTCGGCACAGCGGCTGAGAGATACCATGCATCCGATTCTCCTCAGCCTTATCCTGGGCTTAACGGCGGCGCTGGCCAACGTTTTCGGCGGCGCCATCATCGTCCACCGCCAGTGGGAGCGGGCTTACCTCAAGTACTTCGTCGCCCTGGGCGCGGGATTTATGCTGGCGACCGCCATCGTCGAGGTGGTCCCGACGAGTTTCGAGTTGAACGGAAAAAATGCCGCTTCCCTCATCCTGCTGGGCTATCTGATCATCCACTTCTTCGAACATGCGGTAACCCCGCACTTCCACTTCGGGGAGGAAACTCACCCCGGCGAATTCGTCCCCGGCCACAAGAGCTATTCCGTGCTGGTCGGACTGATCATCCATACCTTTTTCGACGGCGTCGCCATCGCTTCCGGGTTCATCGTTTCGAACTGGCTGGGCTGGGTCATCTTCCTGGCGGTGTTCCTGCACAAAATCCCGGAAGGCTTTACGGTGGCGTCGGTCATGCTGGCCAGCGGCCAAAGCCGCAGCGTCGCCTGGGGAGCCTCCATGCTGCTCGGAGCGGCCACGCTGGCGGGAGTGCTCACCATGGCGTTATTCCGGCGGGAGATCAATTTCGGGTTGCCGCTGTCGGCGGGGGTGACGATCTATGTCGCCGCCTCGGATCTGATCCCTGAGGTCAACCAGGAGCCTGGAGTCGCTATGGCGCTCGTGGTATTCCTCGGCGTGGGTGTCTTGCTTCTGCTCGATCGCTTCGCCCACCTGCACTGAAGATTATTCGACCGTATGTTTCGCCGTGTATCCTTCGCGCGCGATGATCAGGTATTTCAGATCCTTACCCTTCTGATCGCGAACCTTCAGCGGACCTCCATCGGGGGCCACCACTTCGATTTTCAGTTTGCGGTAACTCCCATCGAGCGCCGGATTGGTGGGGCGGTAGGCCAGATTGTACTGACTGCGAATGTCGCCGATGATGTCCTGAAACACCCCGGAGAATTCGGCTTGAAACCGCGGCTGGTAGAAGCGCCCGCCGGTCAGGCGGGCAAAGGTCTGCATTTCATTGTCGGCCTGCAAGTAGTCGATTTGCGAGATCGGGATGCCCGCGCCGCGGGTCATTCCCGTGCAGTGGTTCACTTCGCAATACTCGCGCAGCGCCCAACCAATGCTGATGGGGAAAATGGTGACGTCCTGGGTGGCTTTGACCTTCTTCAGGATCTGGTCCAGTCGGAGCTTGCTGAAGGTGTCGACCCCGGTGCTGACCAGGATGATGTATTTGTGTCCCGGGATCTGCTCGACCCGGTCGAGGGTGTCATAGAGCGCGTCGAACAGATTGGTTTCCGAGAAACCGGGCATGCTCAATTGTCTGAGCCCACCCATCGCTTCCGCCTTGTCTTGAGTAAAATCCGCCAGGATGTGCGGCTTCATATCGTAGGAAATCACCGCCACGTAGTCTTCTTTTTTCAACTGGCTGACAAAGGTATAAGAGGCCACCAGAGCCTCGCGGTCGAACGCGTAGGTGGTCGAGGCGAACTCGACCAGCAGAACCGTGGTGATGGGCGCTTGCGAAATGCCGAAGCTCGAGATGGTTTGCGGCACGCCATCTTCCGATACGCGAAAATTCTCCTGCTTCAGATTGGGGATGAACTGTCCATCTTTGGTGGTCACAAGGACCGGCACTTCGACCAGAGGCACGCTGACGTGAATGGAGTAGTCGGGCATGCCCTCGATCTTTTTGGGCCTCTCGGGCGGCGGAGGCGGCGGTTCCTCCTTTTTCTTGGGCACGGCATAGGGCCCTACGTCGCCCTGCGGGCCCCCCGCAGCGGGAGGGGTGGTGTCGGGCGAACTCTGCTGCCCGTTGTCGGGAGGCGTCGCCGACTGGTCCTGCGCCCGCAGCCTAGCCGGTGACCAGGCAAATATTCCCAAAGCGAGACCCAGCAATAGGATACGGACCAACAACGCGGGAATCGACCCGCCGATACGCGTGCCTTGAGTAGCAACCATGGAATCCCTCGGAAAAACCCTATGTTAATATAAGTATAGACGCAGAGCTTCGCGAATGGGATGTTTTGCTCAGCCCTGTCCGCCACCTCCCTGGCACACCGGATATGATGCGCGGAGTCTAAAGTCTTATTGGCGGACCGGTTCGCGGTCCTCGAGGATATTCATGAGACCAGCTGTTCTCATCCGCGCCAGCTTCTGTGTGGTTATGCTTGGGCTTTTGCTTCATCTTCCCGCCCAAGCCCAAACCCCGAAAACCTTCAAAACCATCCCGGTCAGTGAGATTCGGGCCGGCATGCGGGGCGTCGCCTACACGGTATTTGAAGGCACTCGTCCGGAGTCGATGAATGTCGAGGTGCTGGGCATTCTGAAAAACGTCAACGGCCCGAAAGGCGACGTCATTCTGGTCCGTCTGAGCGGCACCAAGGTTGAGTACACCGGCGTCGTCGCCGGCATGAGCGGCAGCCCGGTTTACCTCGACGGCAGGCTGGCGGGCGCAATTGCGTTCCGCATCGGCGAGTTTTCGAAGGAGCCCATTGCGGGCGTCACTCCCATCGGCGAAATGCTTGCGATCAACGGCATGGACCAGACGCCGGAGAATCCTCCCTCCGTGGCCCAGGCATCCGCCAGCGCGCCCAGCCCGACCTCCGGTCCCGGCGGCTCGCGGTCCCCGGCTGCGAATTTCGCCAACTATCTGAAACCCATCGAAACTCCTTTGGTGTTTAACGGTTTCTCCGAGGACGCGATCGAGCACTTCGCGCCGCAGTTCGCTGCCGTCGGCATCGTGCCGGTCAGCGGCGTGGGCTCGGTCGGTGATGCCCAGCAGCCGGAGCCGCTCGAGCCGGGCTCTGCCATCAGCGCCATCTTGGTGCGTGGGGATATGGATATCGCCGCCACCTGCACGGTCACCTACATGGATGCGCAGAATCTCCTGGCCTGTGGCCATCCCCTGCTGCAATTCGGCCTGGTCGACCTGCCCATGACCAAAGCCGACGTGGTGGCTACCCTGGCCTCGCCGCTCAATGCGTTCAAGATCGTCAACACCACCGAACCTGTGGGCGCGTTCGTGCAGGACCGACATACCGGCCTGCTCGGGGAGTTCGGCAAGAAGCCGGACATGATTCCGGTCACCCTGACCATCCACGGCGGCCCGACTGCGCGGCAATTTCACTATGAGATGCTCAACAACGCCCGCCTCAGCCCCGTCGCCATGATGGCGACCGTATACAACGCGCTGCACGGCGTCAACGAATACGGGGAGGAAACCACCTATCGTCTGGACGGCCACATCGGGGTGAAGGGCTATCCGAATATCGACGTCGAAAACATGTTCGCCCCGATCGATGGGGGACAACCGGCTGCGATCCTGGCGGCGGTTTCTCTCGGGGATGACTTCGCCCGCATTTACGACAACCCGTACAACACTCCGACGGTGGAGGGCGTGCAGCTGGACTTTGAGATCGTCCACGAGCGCCGCTGGGCACTGCTCGAAAGTGCCCGCACCGATGTGACTGAAGCCCGCCCCGGCAGCGAGATCATGATCGAGGCCCTGCTGCGGCCCTACCGCGGAGACTCGGTGGTGCGCCAGATTCCGGTTCATATTCCGACCTCCATTTCGAAGGGCCCGCTGCGCATCCTGGTGAGCGATGGCGAGACTCTGGACCGTCTGCGCCACAGCACGCCCGTATTCGGGCGGAAGTTCGATCTGGCTTCGACCATCGCCCTGCTGAACAAAGAGCACGTCAACAACCGCGTGTATGTCTCGCTGCTCGAAGCGGATCCGGAGGCGGTCGTGGCCGACAAAGTCATGCCCGCCCTGCCGCTCTCCATCATGAACGTCATGGGTGGTATGCGAGGTACGCAGGAAATGGTGGTCCAGGCCGAATCCTCGGTCAATGAGTCGGCCACACCCGCGCTCGATTACGTGGTTTCGGGCGCGCACGTTTTAACCATCAACATCAAATAGAAGACTCGGGTCGGACCGAACCCTCATCGGGCGCGGCCGCTTCGCCCGCCCCCCGCGGGGCCCGCGGGGGGAATCACCCTCATGGCCGCAAGCCACCGTGATACCCTGAAATCTCCGCTCCCGATTGGAATTGAGGTACAAACTTGGACGCTCGTCGGCGAAAAATACCCGCACTTCTCTGTGTTCTCCTCTCTCCATGGCTCGCTCTCGCCGAAGGCACCCGCACCTGGGAACAATCGAAATTCGACGACTTGAATAAAGGCACCGCGCAGGGCGTCGCCATTCGGAGCGCCGGGGGGTTGGATCTCGCGCCCGCCTTCAAGGCTCTGTCCACCACTCCGTCGGCCTATCTCTGGGCGATTGCGGCCGACTCGCAGGGCAACGTCTATGCCGCGGCCGGGGCCCCCGCGCGCATCTACCGCATCACCCCGGAAGGGCAATCCAGCACGATTTTCGAGCCCCAGGAACTGCAGGTGCAGACTCTCGTCGTCGACAAAAACGGCGTGCTCTATGCCGCCACCAATCCTGACGGCAAGGTGTACAAGATCGAGCCTCCTCGGGAAGTGCGGGAAGGCAAGAGTCCGCAAGCCAGCCAGACTTCGCCCGCCGCCCCCTGGAATTCGTCGGTCTATTTCGATCCGGCGACCAAGTATATTTGGGACCTCGCCCTCGATGATGCCGGCAATCTTTACGTCGCCACCGGCGATCACGGCGAGATCTTTCGGGTCACCCCCAAAGGGGAGCACTCTGTCTTTTTCACGAGCGACGAGGCCCACATCCGCGTGCTGGCTCTTGATTCCAAGGGCAACGTGATTGCCGGCTCCGACGGCAGCGGCTTGGTGTACCGCATTCCGCCCGACGGCAAAGCCTTCGTTCTCTACAGCGCGCCCAAGAAGGAAATCACCGCCCTGGCGCTCGACGCTGCGGGGAACATTTACGCTGCCGGCGTGGGCGAAAAGCATCCCGCCACGGCTCCCCCTCCCTTCACCATCACGCCGGGGCCGAGTTCAACCCCCAGCCACGCCAGCCCACAGTCATCCGGAATCGTTATCACCAGCGTGACTCCGGCCGCGCCCGGGACCTTGAGCAATTTTCCCGCGCCCGGAACCGGGGCCACCGGGGGCTCAGAAATCTACCGCATCGCTCCCGACGGATCCCCGGTGCGGCTCTGGAGCTCGCATGAGGATCTGGTCTATGCCTTGGCCTTTGACGAGCACGGGCGCCTGCTGGCCGGCACCGGCAACCGCGGCCACATCTTTGCCATTAGCGGCCAGGACGAGTTCATCGATCTGCGGAAAGCCAGCGCCACCCAGGTGACGGCTTTCAGCAAGGCGCCGGGGGGCGGGCTCTATGCCTCAACCGGAAACCTCGGAAAAGTATTTCTTCTGGGGCCTGCCCCCGACTCCGAAGGCACCTACGAGAGCGATGTCTTTGACGCCCACATCTTTTCCCGCTGGGGCCGTGCGGAATTTCGCGGGGAAGGCCAGGTGGAACTGTTTGCCCGCAGTGGCAACGTGGACAATCCCGATCGCAACTGGAGCGCCTGGGAACCGGTCAATCTCGACAAAGATGCCGCGATCAAAGTCCCGCCCGCCAGATTTATTCAGTGGAAAGCCGTTCTGCACGCCGGCAATCCCGCGCCGCGTGTGGACCGTGTCACGCTCAACTACCTGGCCAAGAATGTAGCGCCGGATTTTGACGAGGTCACGGTGCAGGAGGGCGTGCGCTATCAGCCGCTGCCCAAGCAGGCCGGCTCCGACGGCGAAGCGGGCGGCAATCAGCCTCACTACGAGATGCCCGTGCCGACCGTCCACGACCGCGACTCGATCGGCGTGAAGTGGGCGGTCCACGACGACAACGACGACCAGATGGTGTACTCGGTCTACTACCGCGGCGAGGGAGAAGGGCGCTGGCTCCTGCTCAAGGACAAGCTGACCGACAAATTCTATTCCTTTGACGCAACGCTATTGCCCGATGGTGTCTATACCGTGAAGGTTGTGGCCTCAGACGCGCCCTCGCACTCTCCCGGAGAAGCTCTCACCTCGGAAAAGGAGAGCGAAGGGTTCGAGGTGGATACCACTCCGCCTCGGATTGAGAACCTGCGCGCGTCGGTTGAGAGCGGGCAGATCCACGTGGCTTTCCGCGCCGTGGACAGTTTTTCTCCGGTTGCGCGCGCGCAATACTCGATCGACGCCGCCGACTGGCAGTTTGTCGCGCCCGTCGACCAGCTCTCCGATTCGAAGACCGAAACCTACGATTTCCGGGTTCCCCTGCCGAGCGGCCCGGATGCGAAAAGCGGAACCAGCGGAGAGATTGAGCACGTGGTGGTGGTTCGGGCCTACGACCGCTACGAGAACATGGACTCCGCCAAGACCGTGATCGCGCCCCGGTAGCCCGCGTGATGGCTCCTGTTCGAACCATTCGGCTGGATCGCCTGCCTGATCTACGCCACCATTCCCTCGTTCTGGCTGGTGATCCAGCCGCGAGCGCACTGCTGGTTCTCGGACCGGGGAGCGCGCGCTGGCGCCATGCCGCGCTCTACTCGAGTCCCCGCATGTGGATTCCAGCCCTGGCGCTTTTCCTCGCCGGTTTTTCGATTTACTTCCAGGCGGGGAGAAAATTCAGTGGCAAACCATTGGGTGGGTTGCCGGAGGTGATGCCGGGGGCGAACGAGCAACACCGGATCACCTCGGGCATCTGGACTCGAGTCCCCGATCCCGTGGATCTCGGACATCTTTGTGAGATGCTGGCCTCGAGCATGGGCACGGGCCGGACGCTGTGGTTGGCGCGGACCGCATTCGCCAGGTTGACCGGCTTAGTCATGATCCGGCTCGAGGACCGGGAGCTTCGGACCAGATTCGGGGCCGAATACGCCCGGTACCGCGAGCGGGGGCCGGCGATGCTGCCGAGAATCGGCCGTTGATGCCGTTCGCCGCCGGCTTCGCCGCAACTGCTTATAATTCGAGGAGTCAGCCTTGACGACTGGCGGTCGCCCGCATGCGCTTTGAGCTCTTCGTTGCAACCCGCTACCTCCGCGCCAAACGCCGCCAAGCCTTCATCGGCGTCATCACCGGCATCTCCATTGCCGGGGTGGCCGCCGGGGTCGCCTCCTTACTCATCGCCCTCGCCATCAACAACGGGTTCCGCCAGGATTTGCAAGACCGCCTGATCGGATCCACTTCCCACGTGGACCTGATGCGGGTCGAAGACGATGGCATCAAAGATTGGCACGCCCTCGTGACGCGCCTCGCCCGCGAGCCGCACGTGGTCGCGACCGCTCCCGCCGTCTATGAGCAGCTGCTGATTTCGCGCGGCCCGCGAGCCCGGGGCGCGGTGCTGAAGGGCATCGTCCCGGCCGATGAAAGAAAGGTCAGCGACCTGCTGGACACGGTGAAGATCGGTTCGGCGGACGCGCTCGACCCGGCCTCCGGGCCAGCTGGCTCTGCCCCGCCGGCCTCGACCTTTGCCGTCCCGGACACCAGTGCCAGTGCGGCCGCCGATCGCGCCTCCTCCCTCGAGGGTGGCGGGGAGCGCCGAGCCGCCATGCCGCCCATTCTGCTCGGCCAGGACATGGCGGACGGCCTGGGCGCGACCCTCGGATCGGTGGTACTGGTCACGAGCCCCCAGGGAGAGCTCACTCCTTTTGGCATGGTGCCCAAATATACGCGCTTCCGGGTGGCGGGCATCTTCAACTCCGGCTTCTTCGACTACGACAGTTCCTGGGCCTTCACCCGCCTGTCCGACGCGCAACGGCTGTTCGGCCTGGGCGACGAAATTGCCGTCATCGAGTTCAAAATCGATGACATCTACCAGGCCGCTCGGGTGGCCGACGAACTGGAGCAGGCCGCCGGGTCAGGATTCATGACCACGAACTGGATGGAGCAAAACAAGGCTCTGTTTCACGCTCTCCGCATGGAGCGTCTGGTCACCTTCATCACCATCGGTCTGATCGTTTTCGTGGCCGCGCTGAACATTCTGATTTCGCTGATCATGATGGTCATGGAGAAGACCCGCGACATCGCCGTGCTGATGTCGATGGGCAGTCGCAAATCGCAAATACGCCGCCTCTTCATTGCCCAGGGATTGCTGATCGGAGTGTTCGGCACGGCCCTCGGACTGGTCCTTGGCTATGCGCTTTCCTGGGTCGGCGGGCACTATCATCTGCTGAGGCTCGCGCCCGAGGTTTACTCCATCAACTACGTCCCTTTCGCCCCCCACCTGATCGACGGTGTCTGGGTGGCGCTGGTGGCGGTTGGAGTTTCGCTGCTGGCCACCATCTACCCGTCGTGGTCGGCGGCGCGGATTCTCCCGGCCGAATCCCTGCGCTATGAATAACTCATGGTTTTTTGAACCACAACGAACCATGAAAATAATCTCGAGAAGGAGGTATCTTGGAGCACCGTCAAGTGGACGAAGGCCGACCTATTCTGGCGCGATTCGAGCCCGACTATGAATATGACCTGGACGTCGATGGGCACAACGAACTGTCGCCTCTGTCCTGAGACAGAGAGCACGCTAAGGAATTTCGGTAATTTGCTGACGTCCTCCACTAGGCGGCAGAAGGAGGATGGCGATGCAAGTCGTACATGAAGTCTGTTGCGGTTTGGATGTTCACAAGAAGAGTGTAACGGCGTGTGTGCTGTGGGCTTCTGGCCGACGGCGACAGACGCGGGAGTTCGGGACGTTTACGCGAGAGCTGTTGGAGATGGCCGATTGGCTGCGCGCCTGCGGAGTGACTCATGTAGCGCTGGAGTCGACGGGCGTGTATTGGAAGCCGGTGTGGAATCTGCTGGAGGGCGAGTTTAAGGTGCTGCTGGTGAATGCGCAGCACATCAAAACGGTGCCTGGGCGGAAGACGGATCAGAAGGATAGCGAATGGATCGCGGACCTGTTGCAACACGGGCTGTTGCGGGCCAGTTTTGTGCCGCCAACTCCCACGCGAGAACTGCGAGATCTTACGCGCTATCGAGCCAGTCTGGCGCAGGAGATCAACCGTATCGCCAACCGCATTCAGAAGATGTTAGAAGACGCCAACATCAAGTTGGCATCGGTGGCTACCGACACCTTGGGTGCTTCCGGCCGGGCGATGCTGGAAGCGATCGTGAACGGGGAACAGGACAGTCAGCGGCTTGCCCAGATGTCGCGAGGACTGTTGCGCAACAAGATTCCCCAGTTGCAGCAGGCCATGGAAGGACGGGTTACGGCGCATCATCGATTTCTGCTGCGCCAACTACTGGACCATCACTACTTCGTGGAGTCCAAGATGCAGCGGATCGAGCAGGAGATCGCAGAGCGCTTGGGCCCTTTCCAGAGTGAGGTCGCGCGCTTGTGCACCATTCCCGGAGTGGACCGCGTGACCGCCTGGGGCTTGCTAGCCGAGATCGGATTGGACATGAGCCAATTCCCCGATGCGCAGCACCTGGCGAGTTGGGCGGGACTCTGCCCGGGCAATCACGAGAGCGCAGGCAAGCGCAAGAGCGGAAAGATCCGCAAAGGAAGCCTGTGGTTGCGTCGCTGCCTGTGCCAAGGAGCCTGGGCCGTCTCCACCAAGAAGAACAGCTATTTGTCGGCTCTCTATCACCGGCTGGCGGCGCGAAGAGGAACCAAACGCGCGACGATT
Organism: uncultured Acidobacteriaceae bacterium; assembly: GCA_963770245.1. Taxonomy (GTDB): domain Bacteria; phylum Acidobacteriota; class Terriglobia; order Terriglobales; family Acidobacteriaceae; genus PALSA-270. The sequence goes on from CAVYOX010000010.1 coordinate 89,350, forward strand.
GCGGTCGCCCACAGTCTCCTGGTCATAGCCTACTACATCTTGCGAGACGGAACTTGTTACCGCGATCTCGGGCCAGACTACTTCGATCGCTTGAACCCGGAAGGCCTGCGCAGGCGCTTAACCAAACGCCTCGAAGGCCTAGGCTTCAAAGTGATCTTGGAGCCCTTAACCCAAGCTGCCTAAAAGCGATTTTCTAAGGAATAGGTCATGGTTCTTCGAACCACAAGCAACCATGAAAATACGCCCGCGAACGCGGCACCGCCCGGTCTCTGCCTCGCCCCAGCCATCGAGTCTATGATTTTCCCGCCGGGCTTCGGGGGTAGAAAACAGAAATACTCCGGGCGCCGTGTTTTAATAGAGCATCTGTCGCCGGTTCCGTGCCGTAGGGCTCTCACTCTGATCCGAGGAGCATGCCAGTTGCATCTAATGGAGCAGGCTATGGTACGGACCGAGAATCTCAGGAAGGTTTTCCGTTCCGGCAGCTCGGAGTTGGTGCTCTTTGAAAACCTAACGTTTCAGGCAGCTGCAGGCGAGATGCTGGCCATTGTCGGGGAGTCGGGCGCGGGCAAGAGTACCTTGTTGCACATCCTCGGAGCCCTTGATAGCCCTTCGGCGGGTGACGTATACTGCGCCCACTTGTGTTTGAGTTCGCTTTCGGAGAATGAAGCCGCCGATTTTCGGAACCGCGAAGTCGGCTTTGTCTGGCAATTCCACTACCTGATGCCCGAGTTCACGGCACTCGAGAACGTGGCCATGCCACTCCTGCTCCGGGGACGTTCACCGAGTGAAAGCGAAACCGAAGCTTTGCGGTGGCTGCGCGAGGTCGGTTTAGAGCAGCGTTCGCACCACCGTTCCGGGGAGCTTTCCGGAGGAGAGCAGCAGCGGGTGGCTCTGGCCCGGGCGCTCATCACCCAGCCCAAGCTTTTGCTGGCCGATGAGCCCACCGGCGACCTGGATAGCCGCACTGCGGATTCGGTGTTTGAATTGATCTCCCGGCTACATCGCGACTATCAGCTGACCTCCCTGATTGCCACCCACAACTTCGCCTTCGCCCGGCGTTGTCACCGCGTCATGCGACTGCAGCACGGCCGAATGGTGGAGATTGTACCGGAGACCCTTCCCGGCTGAGCTGGGGGATAAGGCGGAATCGAGCCGAAATGAATGAAAGAGCGGGCTTTGAATGCAGAAAGTTGCACCTAGGTGTCGAGAAATGGCACTTAGGTGCCTTTGGTAACTGCGCTTTGCTCTGATAACTTATGATTTGACGGTGGGGGCGGCTGGCCCCCAGATTGCAACTGAACGTAGGCCAAGGGTTCTCGAGGGAGGGGCCGAACCTGACCCGCTTATCCCTGAAAAGAGCTCAGAGGGAAAAAAGGGCTATATGTTTGAACGTTACACAGAGAAGGCCAGGCGCGTCATCTTTTTCGCGCGCTATGAGGCCAGCCAGTTCGGTTCTCCCTATATTGAGACGGAGCACCTGCTGCTGGGACTTCTGCGCGAAGACAAAGCCCTGACCAATCGCTTCCTGCGCTCTCATGCCTCGGTCGAATCGATCCGCAAGCAGATCGAAGGACACACCACGATCCGGGAAAAGGTCTCGACTTCGGTCGACCTCCCGCTCAGCAATGAATGCAAGCGGGTTCTGGCCTACGCCGCCGAGGAGGCGGAACGGCTCTCCCATAAGCACATCGGCACCGAACACCTGCTGCTCGGTTTGCTGCGCGAAGAAAAATGCTTCGCCGCTGAAATTCTGCACGAGCGCGGCTTGCGGTTGTCGACGATCCGCGAAGAACTGGCGCGCACCAGCCAGGAGAAGTCGCAGCCCCAGCGGCAGCGCGAGGCTTCCCTGCTCAGCGAATTTTCCCGCGACCTCACGCAGGCCGCCATGGACACTCAACTGGATCCGCTCGTCGGCCGCGAAGGCGAACTGGAGCGCGTCATCCAGATTCTTTGCCGCCGCACCAAGAACAACCCGGTGCTCATCGGAGAGCCAGGCGTGGGCAAAACCGCCATTGTCGAAGGCCTGGCGCAGCGCATCGCGGACGGCGAGGTACCGTCGTTTCTGGCGGATAAGCGCATTCTGGCGCTCGACCTCTCGCTGATTGTCGCCGGCACCAAGTATCGCGGCCAGTTCGAAGAGCGCCTGAAGACGATCATGAAGGAGCTGATGGAATCGCAGAATTCCATCATTTTCATCGACGAGCTCCACACTCTGGTTGGCGCAGGCTCGGCCGAAGGCTCGCTCGATGCCGCCAACATCCTGAAGCCGGCCCTTTCTCGCGGCGAAATTCAGTGCATCGGCGCCACCACACCCGGCGAATACCGCAAGTCCATCGAAAAGGACCGCTCCCTCGAGCGCCGCTTCCAGGCGGTGAAAGTTCCGCCGCCGAACGAAGTGGACGCCACCAAGATTCTGTTCGGGATCAAAGACCGGTACGAGAAGTTTCACGCCGTCACCTACACCGACGACGCCATCAACTTCGCGGTCTCGCACTCCAACCGCTACATTCCCGACCGCTTTCTGCCGGACAAGGCGATTGACCTGGTCGACGAAGCCGGCGCCCGCGTCAAGCTGCGCCAGACTTCGCTCCCCGAGGAGATCACCGAAGTCCAAAAGCGCATCAAGTTCATCGTCCATCGCATGGAAAACGCCATCGCGAACCATGAGTTCGAGAAGGCTCGTTTCTATTCGGACGAGGAACGCAAGGAGCGCGAGAACCTGCGCGCTCTTCGCGAAAAATATCATCTGGACGAGTCCGCCACCGGCGTCGTCGGCCGCGAGGACATCGAGGACGTGGTGTCGCGCTGGACCGGCGTGCCCATTACCTCCATCAAGGAAGAAGAGTCGCAGAAGCTGCTGCGCATCGAAGAGGAACTGCACAAGCGGATCATCTCGCAGGACAAAGCCATCGTCGCCCTGGCCCGCGCCATCCGCCGCAGCCGCGCCGGCCTCAAGAGTCCGAACCGCCCCATCGGCTCGTTCCTGTTCCTCGGACCGACCGGCGTCGGCAAGACCGAAGTGGCTCGCACGCTCGCCCAGTTCATGTTCGGCAGCGAAAAATCGCTGGTTCGCTTTGATATGTCCGAGTTCATGGAAAAACACTCGGTCTCGAAGCTGATCGGCTCGCCTCCGGGATATGTTGGCTACGAAGAAGGCGGCCAACTCACCGAGCGGGTGAAACGCGCCCCCTACTCCGTCGTCCTACTCGACGAAATCGAGAAGGCCCACCCCGATGTCTTCAACATCCTGTTGCAGGTATTTGAAGACGGCCAGCTCACCGACGGCCTGGGCAACACGGTGGACTTCAAGAACGTCATCATCATCATGACCTCGAACATTGGCGCTCGTTACCTGCAAAAGCGCGAAGGTCTGGGCTTCCAGTCCACCAACGAAGATATGATTTCGAGCAAGGTCGAAGACCTGGTGAAGAACGAGGTCAAGCGCACCTTCAATCCGGAATTCCTGAACCGGCTCGACGAAATCATCCTGTTCACGGCTCTGAGCGAGCAGGATCTGATCCAGATTCTCGAGCTCATGGTCACCCAACTGAACCAGAACCTGGCGCAAAAGGCGATTACCGTAACCGTGACCGACGAAGCCAAGAAGTGGATTCTCAGCCAGACCCTCGGGGATCGTAGCTACGGGGCTCGTCCGCTGCGCCGCGCCCTGCAGAAATACATTGAGGATCCGCTGTCGGAAGCGCTCATCCAGGGCACCATTGCCACCCGTCCCGCGTTCATCGAGGTCTTCCTCGACGGCAACAAGCTGTTCTACCGTCCGGTGGACTCGCAGGAAACCGCCGGCGTGCTGCTGTACGAGGCTTGAGCGCGAAAGCTGGTCAGCCCCTCATCGACGTAGGTAGCTACGTCCCGCCGCCCGCAACCGCTGGCGGCTTATTTTTTCTTGGATTAGGGACGGGGACTCTCGGATGGAACTGACGGTTTATTCCGCTTTCTGGTGCCCCGACTGCCGCGAGGCCAAGCGATTCCTCGAACTCCACCATATTCCATTCCAAGAAGTGGACATCGAGAAAAATCCGGGCGCCGCCGCCGAAGTCGTGGCCCACACCGGCCGGCGGTCCATCCCGCAATTTGTCATCGACGGCGATTGGGTCCAGCCCTACCGAGCGGGCGAAGGCTTCCGGTACGAAGAAATGTCCAAACTCCTCGGCCTCCAAGAACCCTGACAATCCCTCGTACATCGTCTTCCGTACCCTAGGAAACCCGCCCCTCCCGAGTGAAGATAGAGGCTCATCGGTCCTAGCGGGCCGGCGGCGTAGTCCCCCGTGTGTTTGCCGCCCGCCGCAGCCTGATTTCGCCCTCATGATTGAAGACTACTCTCAGTCTCGTGAACCTCTCGCTAAGACCTGGCTACGCCGGCTCCCGATCGGCCTGGGAGTGTGTGCGCTCGTCGGAGCAGGCTTTCTGGCGCATTACTACGCCCCCCCGCCGACGAGCGACCTTCGCCAGCAGGTGGACCAGCTGACGAGCGAGGTGCAGCAGCTGCAGCAGGAACAGGCGATGCCGGCCATGGTCCTCAACCGCTACCGCAACTCCATTTGTTACATTTTCGGGGTTTACAACGTGGGCTTTGCCGATCAACCGCCATCCCTGCGGGTGCGAGTTTCGGGCACCGGTTTCGTGGTTGCCAACGGCCTTCTGGCCACCAATCGGCATGTGGCTGAGCCCTGGTACGAGGACGCCGAGGCCAGCGCCCTGATTCGCCGTGGCGCCACTCCTCATCTGGAGAAGCTGATGGCTTTTTTCCCCGGCCTCCCTGAGGCGGTGACGATCACCCCGGTGGTGTTTTCCGGGGGCAGCGATCTGGCCGTGCTCGAAGTGCAGAATTCGCCGGTGGTTGGCAAGCTGACGCCCCTCCCCCTGGCCTCGGTTCTCTCCCATCCCGGAGAATTGGTAACCGTCATCGGTTACCCCATGGGGGTGGTCGGGATGGTCGCCAAATCCCCTACCGCGGTGTACGACCGCTTGGCTTTCCGCCGGGATGACATGGGAGCAGCCAACGAACTGGCGGCGCTCTCTCTCATCCGCCCCTCCGCCACTTGCGGACACCTGGGCGACGTGGTCGGCGACAAGCTCATCTACGACGCCCCCACCGCCCACGGCGGCAGTGGCGGACCGGTCTTCGATTCCCGCGGCCAGGTCATTGGCATCAACTCCGCCTACTTGGACGGCTTCTCCGGCGGCACGCTGGGTATCTCGGTGCAAGCGCTGCGGCCGCTGATTCAGGCGGCTCAGAAAAGAAACGGGCAGAGTTCGTCTCCGAAGTGAACCGTCCTGCAGAACGAGAGGGTGCTCAAGGAGCTCGATTTCACCGGGTATGGCCGCAAAAACCGCGGCGCGGAACGCGCTCGCGCTCGCCTAAGGGATGGCGAATGTGACCAGGGCGGCGCTCCCGGGCGGCAGTTCCATCCGGAGGATTCCACTTTCGCCCGCCGGCTTTTCTTCACTGGCCACCGACCACGAGCCGTTGGCGCCGACTGGAGCTCCGGCGAAGGTAACGTCGGTCGCATCGTCCAGTCTCGGTGCATAAAGGCGCAGCGCGGTCGCCGGTCCCGTCCTCAGCCCGGGATCGATATCGAGCTGGACGGCGCGATCCATATTCTTGTTGAAGGCCGCGACCTTGAGCGCCCCGCCGGGGGCGCGCAGAGCATAGGCGGTGAGAAGCGGCGCATCCGGGGCCGGGTCGAGAGTCGTCTCAAGTAGCGTGCCCACCCCGGCCTGGGCAAACATCAACATGCCGTAATAGAGCGGCCGCGCCAGAAACCCGTTCTGCCGCGTTCCCGCGATCGGGCTGTACCACCCGTACCCGCCGCCATGGAAATTGATGCCTATTCCGCCCGCCGATGCCAGCTGATACATCAGATCGCTGCCCCACAGTGCGGAGGCAAAGGTATCGCTCACCCCCGGCTTCCCGCCTTGGTAGCAGGAGTTGGTCTCCGCCAAGCGAAATGGCAGCCCGGTTTGCTCGACCGTATTTCTCATCCCCGCGAGCTCATTGACCAGCTTTGGATTTGGCCGCAACAGCCGCTCGATGGTCATGGCGGGGTCGGTCGGCGGGCCTTCCGCGTAATAATGCTGGGAGAGGTACAGCACTTCGTGCCGCCATCGCTTCGCAAACGGCACCAGCCATTGGTTGTTGTAGGCGGTGTCCGGCCCTGCGAAAGGCGAGTTCGGGACCCGCGCCAGGATGGCATGGTGGAAGCGCTGCCAGTCCTGCGCAAACTGATCAAAGCCATAGTCCGGGTTGCGTAGCCCGTTTCTGCTGAATAGATCGGGCTCATTGCCCAATTGGAAGGCCAGTAGCTTCGAGCCCATGCGATCGCTCACGTAGGCCGCCTCTTCTGCCGCCACCTCCGGCGTCCCCGTTCCCAGATTCAAGCCATAAATCAGTTTCCAGCCGGTGGCGTCGAGAAATCCGCGCAAGTTCCGGATCGCCAGCGGCGTGATGGTCGAGGGGGGAGGCGCCTTGTGCCCCGTGTCCGGCCCCACCACAAAGGATCGCCCGATCGGGGTGGCCTTGTCTTTGGCTTCGAGGGCTGCGCTCGTCGCCGGGGCCGCCTTGGCCGCCCCCTCCGGACTCCAGTAGCAGAATTCGCTGGTGTTGCCTCCGATTCGCAAAACGCCCTGGCTGCCCAGCGTCCGCAAGAATCCGACTAACTCCGTATTGCTGGCGGAGAAAAAATCCGGATTCCCCAGTTGCGCCGACTCATAGCTCAACCCGGTGAAGTCGGCTGCGATCGGGTTGCCCAGCCGATCCGGCTTGACCGTCAGCCGAACCGCAGCCTCCGCCGCGGCTGTCAAAATCGGTGGCCGACCGAGAGCCGCGCCCCCAGCGAGCAGCGACAGCCGAATAAAGTCGCGCCGATCCATGGCCAGCATTCAAGCACACCCCGAGATCCCAGGGCAACTCGAGGAAAGCGCTTCCGGGGTGCCTGGCCGCGACGGCTCGAAGATCGCCTAGAAAAATTTTCCCACCCAGCCTGGCTCGCGCACGTGTTCGTCGTGCAAGCGGCGCAGGCGCGCCGCCATGATGCCTGGCCTGCCCAGATATCCCACCACATGGCGAGGATCGGATCGGTCGACCACCGGCAGGCGTCCGATATTGTTTCGCAACATCTTGGCCGCGGCCAAGTGCAGCACTTCCTCGGGATCGGTCACGATGACCTCGCGCGTGCCCGCCTCGAGCACCGTCATGACGCCCGTCGGATCCGTGGCGAGAGCGCGCAGCACGTCCCCGCGCGTGATGATGCCGGCGAGCTTGTTGTCCTGGTCGAGAATCACCAGGGCCTGATGACGGCTCACCTCCGGCTCCTGGCGCGCAATCCGCTCCGCCAGTTCGCCCACCGGCATATCCCCAGCCACGAACGGCACCGCGGAATCCATGGTCTCTGAAACTCTCACTTGTTCGAGCACATCCGCCTCGTAGTCCTGGTGGATGTGCAGCCCGCGCCGCTCGAGCTTCTCCGTCATGATGGAGGACCGGGGCATCAGCAAAATGGCGATGCCGTCGGCAATCACGGTAACCAGCATGAGAGGCAACACCGAGTTGTAGTCGCGGGTGATTTCAAAGGCAAAGATAATGAAGGAAAACGGTGCCCGCGCCGCCGCTCCAAATACCGCTCCCATGGCTACCAACGCGAACGCTCCCGGGGAGAGCCTGGCCCAGGGCGCAATCTGGTCCACCCCCATGGCGAATACCCCGCCGAGCGCCGCACTGGACATGAACATCGGCGCGAGCAGCCCCCCCGAAGTCCCCGATCCGAGCGACACCACGAGCGCGACCGCCTTGGCCACCATGACCACCAGCAAGAGCCGGAACCCCAGGTCCGCGTTCAAGATATCGCCGATCGTGTCATACCCCACTCCGAGCACGCGGGGCACAAAGTACCCGATGATCCCCAGACCCAACGCCCCGATCGCCGGCCACCACAGCTCATCGACCGGGAGCTTGTCAAACTGGTCTTCCACCCAGTAAAGACTCTTGCTGAAGGCCACAGCCGCCAGCCCGCAAATCACTCCCAGCACCAAGTAGAACGGCAGGACGCGGGGCACTGCGAAGTCCATGCTCCGCACCGCGAACATGGGTCCCGCCCCCAGCAACTGCATGTGCACGGCGGTGGCCAGCGTGCTCGCCACCACCAGCGGGATAAACGAGCGCGCTTTGAATTCAAACAGCAGCAGCTCAATCGCCAGGATCACGCCGGCAATCGGAGTATTGAAGGTGGCCGACATCCCCGCCGCCGCGCCGCAGGCCAGCAGCACCTTGCGTTCCGACCCCGTGGTGTGGAACAGCTGTCCCACGAGCGACCCCACCGCGCCGCCGGTTTGGATAATCGGGCCCTCGGCGCCGAACGGTCCGCCGGTGCCGATGGCAATGGCCGCCGAGATCGGCTTCAGGATCGCGACCCGGGGGGCAATTCGGCTGCGGCTGACCATCACCGCTTCCATGGCTTCGGGAATTCCGTGGCCTTTGATCTTGGAGCTTCCATACTTGGCCATGAAGCCGACAATGATCCCGCCGATCACCGGAATCAGGATCACCCACAGTCCCAGATGATTGTGGCGGGCGCTCGTGAAATCGGCCACGAAACGTCCGTAGAAGGCGATGTTGGTGAACAGCCCGATCAGCCGGTACAGGGCAAACGCGATCAGTCCCGCCAGCAGGCCAATGCCCCCGGCCAGAAACGAAACCAGCACCATGCGGAACTGTGCCGGCGGAACCGCGCTGCTGCGGGCGGATGCGCCCGCGCCCAGGGTGTTTCCGGAACTCCCGTCACCGCTCCTCGCTTCAGCCTCTGCCATGCCTCGGCCCTGCTTTCCTCGTTGTCGTTGTCCTTGTCTTTGTCTTTGTCTTTGTCTTTGTCCTTTCCCCGGACGTCAGCTCCCGGGACGTCGTTTCCGCGGACGTCTTTTCCGCGGACGTTCCGGCGAGGGCTCCGCTCGCGTTCCTGTCCCCTTGCATGACTCGCTCCAGGGCAGCGATCAGAATCGGCCCCTGCAGGCGAAGTTCTTCCCGGTGCTCGACCGAAAGAGCCCGCAACACCTGCTCACCTTTCGCAGTCAGGGTCACGAGCACCTCCCGCCGATCCTCGGGCCCCGCGAGTCGGCGCACATATCCGCCCCGCGACAGCCGGTTCACCAGTTCGACGGCGCTGTGGTGCTGGATCTGCAGGCGTTCGGCGAATTCTCCGATCCGGGGACGCACCCCGTCCGGCAGCCCCTTGATCGCCAGCAGCAGCTGATGCTGCCGGGGCTCGAGCCTCAGTTTCCGCGCCGCCTGCTCACTGAAATGCAGAAAGCGCCGTATCTGATGGCGCAATTCCGCCAGCGACTTGTAGTCCACCGGGTTGAGCTTGTTTTTCATGGCGGAATGGGGCCGAAGACCCCTGGGCATTATATCGTGTCACGATATATATTGCAGGGACTGATACGGACCGGCAGCGCCCGGGGCGAAGCGCGCCCGGCTGGCCACCAGCCTCGCCCTCGATTTAGAATTCCTAGTCCCTTAGTATTTCAGATCCGATTCGACCGAGAGGTGGCGCCGCTTGATTGCACGTTATACCCGTCCCGAAATGGCCCGCATTTGGAGCGACGAAAACCGCTTCCGCACCTGGCTGGCCGTCGAAATCGCGGCCACCGAAACCTTGTCCGAAGCGAAATTAGTCCCGAAGGACGCCGCCCGCGCCATCCGTGAGCGCGCCAACTTCAGCATTGACCGCATCCAGCAGATTGAAGCCGAAGTCCGCCACGATGTCATCGCCTTCACGACCGCCGTCGCCGAAATCGTAGGCCCCCACGCCCGCTGGTTTCACTATGGCCTTACCTCGAACGATGTGGTCGATACCGCCCAGGCGCTGCTGATCGGCCAGGCCTCGGCGCTCATCGCCGCCGACTTGGAGAATCTGGCCGAAGTCCTCGAACGTCGTGCCTGGGAATTCAAAGACGTCCCCATGATCGGCCGCACCCACGGCGTCCACGCCGAGCCCATCACCTTCGGCCTCAAGTTGGCGAACTGGTACTCCGAACTCGGGCGCGATATCGCCCGCTTCGAGCACGCCGCCGAAGACATGCGCGTCGGCAAGTTCTCAGGAGCCGTCGGCACCTTCGCGCACCTCACCCCGGAGCTGGAAGAAAAAATCTGCGCCCGCCTGGGCTTGCAGGCGGCCGCCATTTCCTCTCAGGTCATCCAGCGCGATCGTCACGCTCACTACCTCGCGACGCTCGCTGTCATCGCCTGTACCCTGGACAAAATCGCCACCGAAATACGCCACTTGCAGCGCACCGAAGTACGCGAGGCCGAGGAGTACTTCAGCGAGAAGCAGAAGGGCTCCTCCGCCATGCCCCACAAGCGCAATCCCGTGACCTCGGAGCAGATCAGCGGCCTGGCCCGCGTGGTTCGCTCCAACGCTCAGGCGGGATTTGAAAACGTAGCCCTGTGGCACGAGCGCGACATTTCTCATTCCTCCGCCGAACGCGTCATCGTGCCCGACTCCACCACGCTCGTCGACTACCTGCTGCAGAAAACCGCCAATCTGATCGATACCATGTTCGTCTATCCCGACCGCATGCGGGCGAATCTCGAGAGCACTGGCGGCTTGGTGTTCAGCGGACAGCTGCTGCTCGATCTGGTCGAGCATGGCGTTTCACGCGAGGACGCCTACCGCGCGGTGCAGACCCACGCCATGCGCGCCTGGAAGGAAGGATTGAATTTCCGCGAGCAGATCCTCGCGGACCCACAAATTACCAGCCGCGTGCCGCGCGCGCAGATCGATCGGGCCTTCGATCTCGAGCGCCAGCTTCGCAACGTCGGCAAAATCTTCACCCGGGTATTCGGACCGGCCGCCAAACCGTCCCGCGCGAAGCCGCGGAAAAAAAAGAAGAAAACCAAGTAACCGTCACAGCTGGCGCTTGGCGGGATCGGTCGAGGCTTCCCCTTTCTCTCCCCACAACGCCCCGTCCACCGAAGCGGCCCCCGCACCGACGAGCAGCAGGCAAAGGTTGGCCGCCAACAAGGTCAGAGCGAACTCCACTCCACCCGGCAGGAAGAACCCGTTTTTCAGGTGTACTTTGATGATGGCCACCAGCATGTCGACCGCCAGCAGCACTGCGGTCAATCGCGTCGCCACCCCCAAGATCAAGGCCGCCCCTCCGAACAGCTCCACCAGCGTCAACACGACTCCAAGGAGTCTGGGGAAGGGGATCCCGAGACCGCCCACCATCCCCTCGACCCCGGGAACACCGATGGTGAACAGTTTCTGTATGCCGTGCATCAGGAACACGATTCCGACGGCCACGCGCAGCACCGTAATTCCCCACGACCGATTCGAGCGATTGCTCATGCCATTTCCTCCACGCTTCTTGAGAGAAACCGATTTTACCCAGATATGAACCTTGCAGGGCCGAGAAACTCACCCTGGCCAGCGGCGCCGTCCTCGAAGCTCAGCCGCCCCAGGGTCGTCCGCCGCGATCCCCTAGCCTGGCGCCCCCTGTACCGCCTCGAGCAACCGGATCAATGTCCGCAGGCGATGCTTTGGCAAGCGGCCGAGCAACCGGCGCTCCAAGCGCTCGACGGGGCGATCGAGCGCCTGCAACCGGGCGAGCCCGGCTTCGGTAATCCGCGTTTTCATCACCCGCCGGTCCTCGCGCCCGCGGCTGCGCGCCACCAGTCCGCGACCTTCCAACCGATCGAGCAAACGGGTGATGTCGGGATCGTGATGGATCATGCGCTCCCCAATCTCCCGGCAAGCCAACCCCAGCACCCCGGCGCCCCGCAGAATCCGCAACGCATTGTACTGGGTGGGCGAGAGCCCGTGAGGCTTCATCATCTCCGCCGCGCGCGCTTGCAACCGCTCGGCGGTCCGCAGCAGGACCAGAAAGGCCTCCGCCTCCAAGCTGTCGAAGGGCTTCTCCGGCTTCCGCTCTTTCCCGGTTCCCGTGGCCACAGGCGGAGGTTAGTCGTGATGACGATGGTTGTCAACACGGCGGTTTTGCAGTGGGCAACCGAGCTTAGAAGATCTCCCATCGTTAACTCGATAGAAGTGTCCCCTGGGGGCGGTTGGTATCGTCGTTCGAGGCGCACCTCGAGCCAAGACCGGCCGGCCGGGGCGAAGCCGAAAAAAAGTGCGGGGCTTGGGGACCGAGGGGAAGGCAATCGCCGACCCCAGCCTAATTTGCGGCTCCGAGGCGCAACGGCCGCCCGACTCTCCCTGAGAGATCCCCACGCCCGTGGACCGATGCCGAGCCTCGAGGCCGCATGGACTGACGGGGTTGAGCGAGCCCCAGGGGAATGGTTTCGATCGTGGTCGGGAGGGCATTCCTCCGGCTTGCGGCCGACCGCCAATGGTTCCGGTCTACAGGCGGTTGATCAGCGCGGCCACATACCCCGCCCCAAATCCGTTGTCGATATTCACCACGCTCACATTCGACGCGCAAGAATTGATCATCCCGAGAAGTGCCGCCAGGCCCTGAAACGCTGCGCCATATCCGACGCTTGTCGGCACCGCGATCACCGGAACCCCCACCAGGCCGCCCACGACACTCGGCAGCGCGCCTTCCATCCCCGCACACACGATGACCACCCGCGCCCGCATCAGCGCCTCGCGATTCGACAGCAGCCGGTGAATGCCCGCCACACCCACGTCATAAAGATGGGAGACGTCGTTGCCCATGACCTCGGCGGTGACGACCGCTTCCTCGGCCACCGGAATGTCGCTGGTTCCGGCGGAAACCACCGCGATCGTTCCTTTGCCATATTTTTTCTTGTCGCCGAGCAGCACAATCGCCCGGGCCAGGCCGCGATACTCCACCCGGGCCACGCGCTTCTTGACCGCGGCAAACTGCTGCTCACTGGCGCGCGTAGCCAGCACATTGCCACCCTGCTTGGCCAGACGAGAAAAAATCTGCGCCATCTGCGCCGGAGTCTTCCCCGGCCCAAACACCACTTCCGGCATCCCCACCCGCAAGACGCGATGATGATCGACTTTGGCGAATCCCAAGTCTTCAAACGGAAGGTGCCGCAAACGCTCGACCGCCGCATCGGGGGAGAGCCGCCCTTGGCGAACTAGGTCGAACAATTTGCGAATGGATTCAGCGTTCAAGGCAGCGCTCGGCGATCGCCATGCCGTAGGGGCGCGGCGGGCTCGGTCTCTCCAGCATGCAGCATAAACCAAGCGGCCCGTGGAACGAATCTCGCCGATGATTTGTGCCGGGGAGGGAGAGCAGGGACTCGGGTTGTCATGAGATGCCGCGCTCGCCACCGCCTTCACCCGGCGGTGCGTCGCTCCTCGGCCGGCGCCGGCCGGACCGACTTTGGCCGCTTGCGGCCCGAACGTGCTTGGCCGAGGACTTCCCAACAAATCTCCCGCGCTCGCCCCGGCTCTTCCGGGTGCGCGAGAAACAGATGCCGCAGCCGGCTTCGGCTCGCCCGGCCCGCGAGATAGCTATCGTATAGATCGCTGCCCATCATGTAGCCCAACTGCAGCGCGTTCTCGTCGACCTTGCCTCGATGGCCGCGCACCGCCGCTTCCATGAAGTCTTCGCAAATGGTCCGTGACAATTCCCCTCGATCTCGCACCGCCGCCCGGGCCGGATAGAGCACCCGCGACCCGAAGTATGCGAGCGCATGTTCGAGCGTGCGGGTGTAGAACTGGTCGGCCGGCGCCGCCGTGTTTTCGCTTCCTAACGAAGGCAGCCCGCGACAAGCATGATGCAGAAATCGCGCCGCTTCTTCCGCTCCATACATCATCTGGAACTCGCGCACATAAAAAGCATTCACCCGCGGCAGATACACGCTGCCCCGTTCCTCCACCCAGCGCAAAATTGCCTCTTGCTCAGCTTCGACCGCGCTTTCCCGCGCCACCAGGCGACGCAGCCGCCCTTCGGACGCGCCGCAGCATACCTCGGGCAGCAGGTCCACCAGGAACTTTGGCTGCGTCCCATTGTGGGAAGCATAGCGGTTGATGTCCAAAAAGCGCAGCAGGCTGTCAATCAGGTTGTAGATCGTAGGAACCAGGTCGGGCCCCTCCTCATCGCTGCGGCCCCAGCGGCTGAGGTGCAGCCGGTAGCTTTCATATTTTTCGAGCGGGGTGGCATTGAAGACGCAAACCACGTCCTCCGCCACCCGGACCGCCGCGACCGACTCCCCCTGTTCTCCCGCCGCATGCCAGTACAGCGCGTCCACATTCTGCAGCACGGTGAGCGTCCGTTCCTCGGGCAACTGCTCCCGCAGCAGGCGGGGCAGGTGCCCCGGCGCCAGATGGGACTCGCCAAACAGCACAACCAACGCCGCGTTCGGATGGCGCTCGCGAATCTCCCCGATCTTGTGGGCGGCGTGGCGGTCGCGCGCCCCGATCTTGCGCAGGTCTTCCCGGGGCATGCAGTCCAGTCCGTAGACTCCTTCTGCGTATTCCCGCGCCGTCACCAGCAATTGGTAAAACGGCTCCCAGTCGTAGCCCCAGTCCAGGTCAAAACGGATGCGCTGCCGCAACTCGGCGTCGTCGATCTCGCGGCGCCACCACTCGTCCAGAATGTGCTGGTCGCGGGCGAAGATGGTCTCGACCCCGAGTATCACAGGACGGTCTCCCGGCTGGGCCCGCTCCTCGAGCAAGCTGGCGGCAAAGCGTTGCGCGGCCGGCAGAGCATGATAGTCGCCGACCAGAACGAGGTCAGCGGCACCCACCATGCTCTTCATATGCTCGGGGTTAAGAACGGAATCGTAGGCGCGAAACGCCTGGCTGAAGTCCTTCAGATATTTCCGCCGGCCGCTCGGATCGGTGACCCGAATCTCACGCTCCACCCCCGCCAGCGCGTGCAACTGCGCTTCATTGCGACGGGACCGTAAGTTGGTCGTTCTCGCCATAATCCGTGGGTAGTCGCCTGCCCTTGACTGCGCTGCCCCGCCTCCCTATGCTCAGACTCCGAACGGGGGAGTCGATCTTGCCCAAGCACCCGGCGCAGAATTTGCCGCCGCAGAACCTGACAGTCGCGACCACCGGCGCGAGCGGGTCGTTGTTTCTCCAGCAGTTTCTGCTGGCGCTCGACCTCGACCCGCGGGTCGAGACCGTCAACTTCGTGGCTTCCGATAGCGCGCTGCGGGTCATGGCCGAGGAGCTTGGCCTGCGCGGGCGCGGCAACCTGGTCGGCCAGATTCTCGGCAGAGCCTCGCGCAAAATTCACCCGCAGTCGAACAGCGATATCGGCGCCAATATTGCCAGCGGCTCCTACCCGACCGACGCGATGGTCATCCTCCCCTGCAGCGTAGGGACGCTCGGGCGCATCGCCCAGGGCACCGCTTCGCATCTGATCGAACGCGCTGCCGATGTCTGCCTCAAGGAGCGCCGTCCCCTGGTGCTGTGCGTGCGAGAAACCCCGCTCAACAAAATCCACATCCGCAACATGTACCGGGCAGCCGACGCCGGTGCGACCGTCTTTCCGCTGATCCCCGCCTTCTACCATCGGCCGACCACGATCGAGGCCATGGCGCGCCAGTTCGTCGGGCGTGTGCTGGCCCACGTGGGCCTGCCGCAGCCTGACGCCTACCGCTGGAAAACCTAAAAAACCCTGTTACAGGGGAGATCGGCACCTACCGAGGGAGACTTCAAGTGTAGGAAGGCCCAGCGTTATGAACCAGATACCCTGGGGTCATGGCCGCTGGGGTCGGGGCCAGGAGAAAAGCCGTCCGGCACGAAAGGCGCCGCCCTCGAAACTGGGGGGCCTGGCTGGCTAGAAGCGGAGCTTTTCGATTGGTTTTGGCTCTTGGAGGTGCGACCGGATTCGCCCGGCCCTACTTCGCCGCTGCGGTCGGGGTCGGAGCTTCGCGCAACGGCACGCCCAGCGTGCCGGCGGTGTTCGAGCCGAGATCATAAATGCCGGTGCGCAGATAGGCGTCTCCCTTGGGCACGTCGATCTCCTTGTGGATCTGCAGACCGACCTGCAACAAACCGGCATAGACCTTGGGTTGTAGCTGTATTTCGCCGTTGGTGACCACAAAGTTCAGGGGCTTGCCCTCGCGATCGTAGGCCACCAGCATCAGTTCGATATTGCCGCGGCGCCCACCGTCAGGCGTCGGATCAAGCTTGAGATCTGCGACCGAGATGGCGAAGTCCACCCCGTAGCGCGTGATCGGTCCCTTCAGTTCGGTGTTGCTGCCGATGGGCGCGCCGCCGGGCGGCGGCTGCGGGCTGGTGGGCAAGACCCGCACTTTGTAGAGAATCTGCGTATAGTCGGGCAGGTTCCGGCCCATCAGGGGCAACAGAGGATCGCTGTCCGGCTTTTGCCCGGCGGCCTGGATGGCTTCGAGGTCGTCGGCGTAGTATCCGCGGCGGTAGGCGAGCTTGTCCTTACCGTTTACCAGCTTCACCTGGATGCGTCGGTACTTCCCATCCGTCGCTTTGTTGGTTGGCGAATAGCTGATCGTGTAGTAGCGCGTGCCGTTGTTGACTACGCGGGTCAGAACATCGCTCAGTCCGTTGGTGTTGTAGAAGGCCTGGCCACCGGTCTCCTTGGCCAGCGTTTCCATGACGGCGTGACTCGAGTCGCGATCGGCCCGACCGGTTCGCAGGTCCTTGATCTGATCCCGGGTGACCAGCGTCCCTCTTTTTTCCCCAATCTCAGCGCCGTTGGCTTCGTATTGGGAGTCCGGAGCGAGGCCTTCGGCCGCGACCGGGTAGAGGGCGACCTGGCTGGCGGTGAGCAAGGCGGCGGTCTTGCGGACTTCCTGTTGGAAGTCTTTGATTTCGGCGAATGGGTCGGGCAGGTCCGGGTCGGGGAGAATACCCGCGGGGAATGATCCGGAAAACCAAATCACGTTCTTGCGGCCAGGAACCTCAGAGAGATAGCGCCCCAGTTGCTGCAAGGCCTGCAGCGTGATCCGGGTGCGCGACTCGGTCTGGAAGGCGGCGGTGTCGGCCAGGAACTGCTTCATGGCATTGATCGGATCAACCTCGGCCTGCGCCAGGGTCTGAGGAGTTGTCGTCGAACCCGCATTCTCGGCCATGAAGTCGACGATGCGCTGGTCGGCGTCGTTCTCGACGCCTGACGCCAGCAGTGCGGACTGGTGAACGCCGGCCGCGCCTTTTCTGTCGTTGAGCACCGCCAGCAATACCGAGGAGTCGGTGGTCATTCCCTGCAGCATGCGGAGTCGTGACGCCAAAGTGAAAATGGCAACGCGGGTGCCGGGCGGGAGCGTCTTCAGATACTTGATCATCTCGGAGTGCACATAGGTCTGGTCCCGCGCCTGCGTGTTCAGGGCGTCGAGCAGCAGCACGTTCACCGAATCAGCCGTCTGGGTGAGCGGATAGTTGGTGTAGACGTTCGGCGGCATGGGGGGAAGCTTGATCTGAGTGGGCGGCGCGCCCTGGTGCTCGGCAAAGCTCGCCATCGTCTGCAGCTTGCCGTCTTCTGAAACTTCGAAGTCTTCCTTGTGCAGGCCGGTGACCGAGTCCCCCTTGCCGCTCGTCACCACCACGTCCACCAGCACAACCCGGACTTTGGCTTGGACGGTGGTCACGGCACTCCCCGATTTAGGAACGGTCGTTTGGGAGGGAAGCGAAACCGCAACCAACGGGAGCAGGACAAGCCAAACCGAGCAGCAGCGGCAAAAATGCATACCCATCGCCTCGGGCAGCACCCAGCCAGAATGGGAGCACTGGGGGCTCGCCTCGAAGAGGTTATCGCAGCTCCGTGCGTTCTGTCACGCCTAGAACCAGCGCCCCCAGCGCCCCGACTCTGGCAGCTGCCGAGCCCCAATTACTCAAAGGTTTGAAGACCAGTGAGTATTCCAAGTGCCCTATCGAGACCTTCCGCCTCGGCTGCTACTTCCCGAAGATGGAGCCGTGCGCATGTCTCCCACATGGCCGCACAAGCTTTCACATCTCTGTTCGGTTCCGGAGATTTTTCCGAGCTTTCGAAAGGCGAGGTCGGTTCCAACTCAGCCCGGGGAAATTGGCTTTGGCCAATCGTCGCGGGGCTGAGGGCGCTTGCGGTCGCGGCTCAGGCGGGCGGCTTTTCGCCCGCACCCGCGAACACCGATCACGGTCGGCGTCCCTTTCGAAAATGAGCCGGGCAATTCAGGTTTGGTTGCGGCAGTGAGGTTTTCGCCGAACCCTCTCGAGGTTCGAGAGGCCCTCACCTTATTTTCCCGCGCAAACCAGGTGCCAGTGGGATTTCGGCTCAGGTCGGCGGCTGTTGGCAACCGGAAAAGATGACGCCGACCTTGAGCCTACTCGGGATCCGAGAATCGGATCGTCAGTCCAGGAGGACTCGTGTCGATGCAATCGAAGACTGATCGTAGCTCGAAGCTGTGGAGTGCCGGGCTGTGCTCTTCGCTGCTCTTGCTGGCAACCGTGATGGCCAATGCGCAGTCGAGGCACACGATCGAGTGTGTTCAGGTCGCGGCGGCCACGCCGCAATCCCCCACATCACCCGTGGTCGTTTCCTATCCTCTGGCACAAACTGCCGGGAACTTGAACATCGTCGTCGTGGGATGGAATGACACGAACGCCAGCGCGCGCTTGGTTGCAGACAGTCAAGGAAATACCTACGCCTTGGCGGTCGGACCGACCCAGGGGACTGCCGTGACCCAGTCGATCTACTACGCCACCAATATTCTCGGGGGAAGCAATAGCGTGACCGTGACCTTCAGTCAGCCCGCCGACTACGCGGATATTCGAATCTTGGAGTTCTCCGGCCTAAGCCCAAGCTCACAATTGGACGTCACGGCCAGCGCCACGGGCGCCAGCGGCAACGATACCGTGGTCAGCAGCGGGTTGGCCACCACCACCGCTCGCCATGAGTTGATCTTCGGAGCGGGCACGACCGGCTGGGGATTCGACGCGGCAGGGTCATTGTTCACCTCGAACCTGATTACGACCGACGGCGATATCGCGGAGTATGAGGTTGTTTCTGCTACCGGAACCTACGGCGCGACCGCAACCTTAGGAGCCTCCGGATCTGCCAACTGGGTGATGCAGATGGCAACCTTCAAATCGGCGAACGCGACCACGGCGCCCGCGCCCCCGGCACCCCCGCCCCCGGCGCCCCCGACTCCCACTCCCATTCAACACACGGTCACGCTCACCTGGCAGGCCAGCAGCAGCGCGAGTGTCACGGGTTATAACGTGTACCGCTCGACTGTTTCGGGAGGTTATTACGGATTGGTGGGCAGCGCGGCACAGTCTCTGTCCTACGCAGACCAGACGGTCGACTCGGGAACGACCTACTACTATGTCACCACCGCGGTCAACGCGGACGGGGAGGAGAGCGCCTACTCGAATCAGGTCGCTATCCTGGTGCCATCTCCGTGAAAAAACCCGCGCTGCGGATGGGGCGCCCGGCGGAACCACCTCGCCCGCTTGGCGCCTACGAGGTTCTTTTCATGTCGCTCGAAGTGCCGAGGGCGGCGGGGACGTAGCATTTCAGGGTATAGTCCTGCACCATCCGGTCCGCGTTAAAACGCCAGCCGAGGGTGCGGATGGTGCGCTTCATGCGCTTGATCCATCCGCGCGGCAGACCATCGCGGTCGCGCTGATAGTAGAGGGGAATGACTTCATCTTTGAGCACGCGGTACAAATCCTCTCCGTCGCGGTTGTCGTGAACATCCATGTTGGAGTGGGTTCGGCCGGTGCCGATGGCGAAACCGTTGAGGCCGTCATAGGCTTCCGCCCACCAACCGTCAAGCACGGACAGGTTCAGGCCCCCGTTCAGGACTACCTTTTGACCGCTGGTGCCTGAGGCTTCGAGAGGGCGGCGCGGATTGTTCAGCCACACGTCGACCCCTTGCACGAAGTGGCGACCCACGTTCATGTCATAGTCTTCGACGAAGACGAACTTCTCGAAGAACTTGGGATCGCGCATCATCTGTGCAATCCTCTGCAGCACCTGTTTGCCGGGTTCGTCGCGGGGATGAGCCTTGCCCGCGAACACGAACTGCACCGGGCGCTTGGGATCGTTCACCATCGAGGCAAGCCGTTCGATGTCCGCCAAAATCAGGTCGGCGCGCTTGTAGGTGGCAAACCGCCGGGCAAATCCGATGGTGAGAGCATCGGGAGTGAGCACCCGGCTGAGCCTCTGCAGGATTTCCGGCGCTTCGCCGCGGTACTCGGCTTGCTCGATGGCACGCTGCCGTACAAAGTCCAGAAGCCGCGACTTCAAGTGGAGATGGGTCTCCCAGAGTTCGCCATCGTCCACGTCTTCGATCCCTTCCCAGATTTTCGCCTCGCCGCTGTGCTCGTGCCAGCCGGTGCCGAAGTGACGGTCATAGAGGCGAAACATCTGCGGCGCCAGCCAGGAGGGAACATGCACGCCGTTGGTGACGTGCCCGATCGGAACTTCGTCTTCGGAACGACCGGGATAGAGGCCGGTCCACATGGCGCGGGAAACTTCCCCGTGCAGGGCGGACACGGCATTGGCCCGCCGCGAGAGCTTCAGCCCCAGCACCGTCATGCAGAACTCCTCGTGGTGGTTGCCAGGATTCTCCCGTCCGAGCGTCATGAGGCCCTCGTGGGAAAGACCGAGAACATCGCGCAGCGGCCCCAAATGCTCCTCCATCAGTCCGGGAGTGAAGCGGTCATGGCCGGCGGGCACCGGAGTGTGCGTGGTAAAACAAACTTCGCGGGCCACTCGGGGCACCGCCTGCTCAAAGCCCAGGCCCTCCTCCTGCATACGACTGCGGATGGCTTCGAGCACCGCGAAGCCGCTGTGTCCTTCGTTCAAATGAAGGACGCCGGGAGTGATGCCCATGGCTTTCAAGGCGCGAAATCCTCCCACGCCTAACAGCAATTCCTGGCGGATGCGGATGCGGCCGTCGCCGCCGTACAACCGGGAAGTGAGTTCGCGGTCTTCGGGAGCGTTGCCTTCGACGTTTGAGTCGAGCAGCAGCAGGTCGCAACGCCCAACTTTCATGCGCCAGACTTTGGCACGAATGGGACCGCTGCGGGTCTCGATTTCGACCGTAACCGGCGTGCCGTTGGCCCCGATGGCGGGTTCCATGGGCAACTGGCTCACGTCAGTCCCAATGTATTCTTCCATCTGCCAGCCATTTTGATCGAGCCGCTGGCGGAAGTACCCCTGGCCATAAAACAACCCGATGCCAATCAGCGGAATACCCAGATCGGATGCGCTCTTGATGTGATCGCCGGCGAGCACACCGAGACCCCCGGAATATTCCGGAATGGAAACGTGCAGTCCAAATTCTGCGGAGAAATAAGCCACGGGACGCGGCCGCAGAATGCCCGCATGGCGCGCTCCCCAAGTCCGGTCGGCCTCCAAATACTCGCGCTGGCGGCGGTAGGCGTAGTTGATCCGGCCGTGCAGAACCAACTCCCGCGCCCGGCGTTCGATCCCCGACAAGGGAAGCTCGGCCAGCAGCGAGATGGGATTGTGATTGAGCTGCCGCCAGCGGATGGGATCAAGGTCGCGAAACAAGCTGCTGGTATCGTGATCCCAGCTCCACCAAATATTGCGGGCGAGCGCCCAAAGCCGCTCCTGGGAAGGTGCGATGAAGCGATCGAGGGTGCGAGCCTCGCTGACGATGGGCGCGACCTGGGCGGCAGCCTCGACCAGCATTTGCACTTCATCTTCGCGGAAGACCCGGGGCTCGACGGTCTGCACCACCAAAACACCCTGCAGGACGCCGCGGTCGATGAGCGGCACGCCGAGAAAAGACTGGTAGGTGTCTTCGCCGGCTTCCTTGAAGTACTTGAAGCGGGGATGGGTTCTTGCCTTCTCTTCGGCGACGGGAAGAACCTGCTCGGCGACCAGGCCCGCCAGTCCTTCGTGGATGCCCATACGAAGAGTGCCAATACATTTCGGACGGAGGCCAAGAGTTGCTGCCAGCACCAGGTTGGCCCGGTCCGGCTCCAGCAGATAAGCGGAACAGACGTCCACCTCAAACCGCCTGGCGATCAGGGCGACGACGTTCATTAGGGTTTCGGCGGGCTTGCCGCCGCCTTTGGCGAGGTTGCTAAGCTCCTCCAACGTTAAAACGTAACTGGGATCCCGAGCCGGTGCGATTTGACTCACGTCCTGACTTTCCTCGTGGTTTGGATTCAATCCGAAGTCGCGCAGCGCCATCTTGGCTGCACTCCCTTATTCTAACGTTTGGATGAAGTTGCGACGAGCAGAAACTCTAGCCGCCGGTTGCATCGAAGTCCAATCGAAATTGTCGATGATCCGTAGAAGCGGCGCCCCGCCGTCAAAGGTGGCGCTGCTTGCGGGTTCCAGGCTTCTTCGGAGGATCATTTGTCGTCCCCCAACTGCAGCCTCGCCGCCCGCGGCCGCACCTCCCGCCGCCTGCGGTCCCTTCAACTTTTGCACAATCCGCCGGGTCCCCCGGGGCCAGTTGACGGCGCCAGGCTTTTCGTACTAATGTGCAATTACACCGGAAAGGAGGTGGTCCGATGACAAGTTCTGATCATTGTTGTAGCTCGGTAAGACCAGGTGAGGTGGCTGAGACTTAGAGCGGTCGCTCTGAGAACTTCGCAACTCGACCGGTGATTCAGGATTGATTCCCCCCGGCCCCTAAGTCAGGCCGGGACCCGGAGTTCGCCGAAGGGGCCACGTTTAGAGTGACCACCTCTTGGTCAATCCAAGCAGTCCACCGGACGGCCCGCGTGATTTCTGTGCGCGGGCCGTTCTGTTTTCAGCTCGGATTTTCGATCGGCCCCAGGCCGCCGGACCCCGCTATAATGTCCGCTCCCCCCCGTCCCCGAGCGGGCGGCCGGCGAGCGACCGAATCCACCGGAGGTGAGCAGGATGAAGCCGGCCCTCATGTTGATTGGATTGGTTCTGCTGTCTTCGCTGGGTTTTTCCCAAGACATCCAGGTGCGGGAGGAGGCCGTCCGACTGCTCGAGCGGGCCAACGCGGTCAGCTCTGCCCCCAGTTTGCCCAATCTGGAGCGCACCGATACGCTGCGCGTGTTTGGCGGCGACACGATCCAGGAAGGCACCTTTACTCGCGTCGTGATTCAGGGCACGGGACGCCGCGACGATTACCGCTTCGGCAACTTCCACTTGCTCAATGTTTTCACCCGGGGACAAGTCGCGGTGGTCGGCACGCCGCAGATTGCACCTCCGGAAATCAATCGCCTGCTGCGGATCACGCCGATTGCACTCGTCCGCTTCGATCATGAAGACGTGGTCCGCAGCATTGCCGACGGGGAAGTGGGCGGCCGCCCGGCCCGCTGCATCGAATTCGACACCACCGCGGGAGAAAAGACCGAGAGCAATGAATTGTGCCTAGACTCGGCCCAGGGAACCCTGCTCTCGGAGAAGCTGGGGCGTGATTTGATCGAAAATGGCGATTTCTTTTCCTTCGCCGGAGCTCTGTTCCCGGGAACGATCCGCTACTCCGAGGCCGGCGTTCTGAAGATGCAGGTCACGCAGACCATGACCGAGTTGCCCGATGCCACTCCGAACGTGCTGGCGGCACCGCCCGACGCCCAGGTGCGCAAGGCATGCACCACCTACCGGCGCGCGTTTGGCGTTTCCATGCCACAGCCAAAGCCGGGCAACGGCGGCGAGAACACAGATATCATGGTGCGGGGAATGATCTGGGGAGACGGAACAGTGCACGACGCGATCGTGCAAAGCTCGCAGCGGCCCGATCTGAACGCCGAGGCACTCAGCCTGATTCTGCAGTGGGTGTTCACGCCGGCGCTTTGCAATGGCGCTCCCAATCGGACCGAAGCCAGCTTCGAGCTTCACTTTCAAGGACGATAAACGACCCCAGGTTGGGCTCACCAGGCAGCTCGGCCCAGTCCCAATTGGATGACCTCGGCGGTGTCCTCGGGCAGAGGAAGCCCGTTCACCTCCGCCAGAGTGAACCAGCGGGCGTCGGCGGCGTCGCCTGCGGCCTTCACCTCCCCTTCCAGCGGGCGGCACAGGAAATCGACGAGCAGGTAGTGATAAAGCACCCCGCCTTTTTCGTCGTGCAGCACGCGGTCATAGACGCCTAATAATTCTGTCGGCTCGACCCTCAGGCCGGTTTCCTCGTGGGCTTCGCGCGCTGCCGCGGCGCGCACGAACTCGCCCACTTCGAGGGCTCCGCCGGGGATCGACCACTGCCCGGCGAGCGGGGGATGCCCACGCTTCACTAGCACCACGCGGCCCGCCGCCACAATGACCGCACCGACACCGACCACGGGCGCGTCGGGATATTCTCGTTTCATGATTGGCCAGCCGGAAAACAGGGGTTCTCGCCCAGGCTCAGGGTGGGAGCGATTCTAAACAAAGAAGCAGAGTGCAGAAATAGGAATCCGCGGCCGATAAATCCTCAGCCGGTGCAAAACTTGGCGGTTGCCGGGGACTACAATATTTTCCGTCCGTGGGTCCACCTGTCGGTACCCAACCTTTCCCGCCGTGGCTGGCTGTTCGTCGAGCGGCTCGCTGACGGGCCGGCTCGAACCTTCAACTTTGCGAAAGGAGTCTCCCTCATGTTTGTTCGCACCGTGGATTGCCATGTGAAACCAGGAAAACAAGATGAGCTCAGCCATAAGCTGCGCCAGGAAGTGCTGCCGGTCCTGCAGAAACAGGCCGGGTTTGTCGACGTAATCGGATTGGTCTCGGAAAATGATCCGGAGATGCTGCGATCCCTCACCTTCTGGAAGTCGAAAGAAGACGCGGAGCGCTATCACCGCGAAAATTACACCCGCATCCTCGAAAGCGTCCGTCCGCTGCTGAAGCGCGAGCCCAGCATCGAAGTCTTCACCGTGGACACCTCCACCACGCACCGGATTGTCGCCGGCAAGGCGGCTTGATCCTCGGCCCCGGCTCGTTTCCTGCGGGACACGCCGGGGCGTTTTCATCCCTATCTTCCCTCCCGCCTCGTTTCTTCCCGGTCCTTCATGGTTAAATGATTTCGTGCCCCTCGAGGAATACAAACGCAAACGCCGCTTCGAACAGACGCCTGAGCCTCCTCCCAAGCTGGAAAAAAAATCCGGCCACCGCTTCGTGGTGCAGAAGCACCGCGCAACCCGCCTGCACTACGACTTTCGGCTGGAGATGGAAGGCGTGCTCAAATCATGGGCGGTTCCGAAAGGGCCGTCGCTCGACCCCGCCGACAAGCGCCTGGCCATGCAGGTGGAAGATCATCCCGTATCCTATTTCGATTTCGAAGGCACGATTCCCCAGGGCAACTATGGCGCCGGCACGGTGATGGTGTGGGACCTGGGCACGTGGCAGCCCCTGTCGCCCCAGCCGGTGAAGGGACAATTCGTTCCCGGAACCGCGGCCGAAGCCCATGCCATGCTCGAGAAGGGAGACTTCAAGATCCGCCTGCAGGGGAAGCGGCTGAGGGGCGACTTCGCGATGATTCACATGCGCTCGCGCCGTCCTGGAACCAAGGGTACGGAGTGGCTGCTGATCAAGAAGCAGGACGATGCCGTGGTCCAGGGCTATGACATTGAGGCCTACGACACTTCGGTGCTCACCGGCCGCACTATGGCGGAGATCGCCGGCGATCATGGTTCGGCGGAGTGGACGAGCAGTCGCCCAGTATCGCGCGGAAAACTGAAAGCGGCGTGGCTGGCCGACACCATTGCCAAGCTGGATCAGAAGACAAAGTCGGCCCGCAACTCCGAGGACACGGGGAAAACCGCGGATCCCCAGGGAGTGAAGACGAAAAGAGCTCGAACCAAGTCTTCCCCTTCGGCTGGGTCCCGAGACCTCGACCAGACTTCGGTCCCCTCTGCGGTTAAGGATTTGCCCGGGGCCGCACCGCAGCCTCTGCCTGCCGCGATCCAGCCCATGCTGGCCACGCTCGCCGAGAAACCCTTCGACGACCCAGCCTGGTTATTCGAGATCAAGTGGGACGGTTACCGCGCGATTGCGTTCCTTGAGAAAGGCAAAGTCCGGCTGGTTTCGCGCACCCAAAACGACCTCACCCCGCGATTTCCTGAACTGCACGACCTGCCCAAGTTCGTCCAGGCAAAAACCGCCATTCTTGACGGCGAGATCGTGGCCCTCGACCCAGAGGGCCGCTCCTCCTTCAGCCTGATGCAGGAGCGCACCGGCATTCGCGGTCACGGCCGGCGCGGCCGGGCTCAGCCCGGAGTCCCCGTCCTCTATTACGCGTTCGATCTTCTGTACGTCGACGGCTACGACTTGCACCGCGTGCGACTGGAGCAGCGCAAGGCAACTCTGGCTCGTGTCATCAGCGCCGGAGGCGCGGTTCGCTATTCCGATCACTTCGCGCAGGGAGTGGCCCTGTTTGAAGCGGCAAAACGGAAAAACCTGGAGGGTATTCTCGCCAAGCGCCGCGACAGCTATTACGAGGAGCGGCGCAGCCGCGAATGGCGCAAAATCAAAATCACGCACGTCATCGAGTGCGTGATCGGCGGCTACACCGACCCCGAAGGCAGCCGGCAGCACTTCGGCGCCATCGTGCTCGGGTTGTACGACAAAAAGCATCACCTCATTCACACCGGACAGGCGGGCACCGGGTTCGACCAGCGGACGCTCGCCGAACTCTGGAAGCGGCTCAAACAGCGGGAGACACGACGCAGCCCCTTCTATGGCGAAGTGGAGGCTCGTCAGGTGCACTGGGTAAAACCTGAGCTCGTCGCCCAGATCAAGTTTTCCGAATGGACCCATGAGACCGCGGCGGGAGGATTGAAGCTGCGGGCCCCGGTCTATCTCGGCTTGCGCGACGACAAGAGCCCCGAGGAGTGTACTTTCGAGGCGCAGACCTGAGGTGCGAAAACAGCTCACAGCCGGGATCGGCGCCGGGCCCGCTACTTTATGTCCTTCATGAGCAGCATCGAACCATAGTCCCGTCCCGAGGGTTCGACCGCGCGGGCAATGACGCCGTCGAAGACCTCGCGCAGCTCGGGATATCTCACGACCAGAGCTTTGATCACCGCCAGGTTGTCCTGATAGGTCAGGGCTGCGTTCGCCACGCTCGCGGAGTCGAACTTCACGACCAGATCGAAGTCGCTGGCCACGGCCAGGGGAAACATGGCGGTTAGCTTGAACGTCTTGCCGTTGGCTGCCAGGTCGAACGGAGGCAAATCAGCCGGCTTCACGGTTTGCGACTCGTCGTACAGTTTGTCGGTGACCGCGGTGCTCATGAAAGACACCGGGACCAGCAGCTCTCGCGCCTCGAGATAGCAAAACCACGCATCGTGATTCTGCCCCTTGGCCTTGAAGGCGCGCGCGCGGTCGGCGAACCAGTTGCCATCGTGCCCGCCGGCCTGGGCCGATTTGATGTACAACCCGCCTAGTTTCCACGCTCCCGCCTGCTGCTGCAGAATGTAGGAAATCGTATAGGGCCCCTTGGCGGTATTCACATCCTCGGTCACTACGCCATAGTTTGCTGGCGGCAGATTGGGGATGACGAACACGGCGCTGTCTGCGGTCTGGCCGTTCGCTCCGAAAACCCCGCACAGGAACTCAGCGCGCTCCAGATTGGTCGTGCCCTGCGCTTCGAGCAAGAAGGGCGCGCGTGGTACCGCCCGGGTCCCGCTCAGCTTGTCCTGATTATCGTGGACGGCGGCTTCGATGCCGGAAAAATCCGCCGCCAGGCTGGCGATCGCATTCTGCCGCAGGGTCGCCGCATCCCCGCGTGCGACCGCGTCAAAGTAAGTCTGTGCGGCGGCGAGCAGCGCGCTGTTGGTGGCGGGATCGAGGTCGCTCGCAGCCAAGCAGGTTTGGGCGCGGGCGCATAAGGATCCCACCAAGGTCAGCGCCAGCACCGACAGGCCGAGTCTCGGACACAGGCTTCGCGGCCGGTGGTAAAACGTTCTCATAAATGACTAATCCAGTGTTGACGCCGGTTGAGTCGTGCCGCGCCCCCGTGCGATCTACCATGCCATTACAACCGCCAGAGTGCAAGTCTAAGCTTTCTCCGGCGGGGCGGGCGATTGCACACGCCTCCGGCGTGTGGTACCGTCGCCATGATTTCCACTTTCACCGAGGGAGACGTGTATGACCGGCTGGATTTTCCTGGGCGTCTTGGTTGTCATCGCCCTTCTGCTGATCGGAATCTACAACAGCTTGGTGCAGTTGCGGGTGCGCTGCGACTCTGCCTGGTCCGATATTGAGGTCCAGCTCAAGCGGCGGCATGACTTGATTCCGAACCTCGTCGAAACCGTCAAAGGCTATGCCGCGCACGAGAAAGGCACCTTTGAAAATATCGCCAAATTCCGCTCCCAGGCGATGCAGGCCACCACGCCGGGGGACAAAGCCGCGGCGGAAAACCAGCTGACTGGGGCCTTGAAGAGCCTGTTTGCCGTGGCGGAAAACTATCCTGAGCTGAAGGCCTCGGAGGAGTTTACCCAACTGCAAGGCTCGCTCAGCCAGACCGAAGACTCAATCCAGAATGCGCGGCGTTATTACAACGCCGTGGTGCGGGATTTGAATACGAAGATCCAATCCTTTCCGTCCAACATTCTGGCCGGCATGTTCGGCTTCCAGGCGCGGCAGTTCTTTGAAGTGGCCGATGCCGCGGACCGCGAGCCGGTCGCGGTGAAGTTCTGAACCAGATGTCGAAGCAGAAAGGCCGAATCCGGGCCCTCGCCTGGCTGATGGCGCTGGCCGGTAGTCTGCTATTCACTCTGCCCGTGGCCGCCCGCAGTTGGCGCATCGCCGATTTTAACGACACCATCACGATTGGCGGAGACGGTTCGACCGCGGTGCAGGAGCGGATTACCGTGGTGTTTATTGGCCAGTTCCAGGGTATTCATCGCACCATCCCCATCGAATATCCCGGCCCGCGAGGTACCAACTACACGCTGTTTCTAAACGTCACTGGCGTGACCGACGAGAGCGGACAGAAGCTGAAGTACGAGTCGCACACGGCAGGCGACTTCCGCGATCTGAAGATTTACATTCCCGGCGCCGAGGACAGCACCCACACCGTCGAGCTTGACTACACTCTGCGCAACGCCGTGCGCTTCTTCGAGGATCACGACGAATTTTACTGGAACGTGACCGGCAACGACTGGCCGGTCCCGATCGACCAGGTGACCGCTCTCGTCAGTCTTCCCGATGCCGCCGCTGGGTCGGTGCAGGCGCAGGCCTTCACCGGCGCCTATGGCTCGTCCCAAAGGGCTGCTACGGCGGAGGTAAAAGGGTCCGAGGTATCGTTCGCCACGACCGATCCCCTGCCGATGCGCGGCGGGCTGACGGTGGATATCTTCATCCCGAAGGGCGTGCTGAGGGCGCCAAGCTCCGTGACCCTGGCGCTGTGGTTCTTGGGCAGCAACCCAATCGTTTTGTTGCCGCTGCTCACCTTCGGGGTGATGTTCGTTCTGTGGTGGTACAAGGGGCGCGATCCGGACCCTGGGGTTTCGGTCGCCCCGATGTATGAGCCGCCCGCGGGATTCAGTCCGGCAGAGGCCGGAAGCTTGCTCGAGGACCAGGTCCATCCGCGGGATATTACGGCGACACTCGTGGACCTGGCGGTGCGGGGATACATCAAGATCGAGGAGAAAGTGGACCAGGGCATTCTCTTTCATCACAAGGACTACATCTTTCATTTGCTGAAACCGCGGGAGCAATGGAACGATCTCGCGGCTCACGAACTGGTCATGCTGGGAAATGTCTTCGCGGCTGCTACCGACACCGAACTTTCCAGCCTAAAGAACCGCTTTTACACTGCGCTCCCGGCGATTCGCACCGACATCATGTCGGCGTTGAAGGCGAAAGGCATGTACTTGGTCGACCCGGAGTCGGCGAACGCGTACAGCGTGGGTGCGATTGTCGTCATCCTCGCGCCCTTCGTGATCGCGCAATTCATGGGAGGGCTGAATGTTTTCAGCTCCCTTGGTCCGGTGATCTTATCGGGCGGCATTGCGGCGCTCGTCTGGTGGTTGTTCGCGCGGCAGATGACGGCAAAGACGGTGAAAGGCGCACGCACGCGCGTCCAACTGCTCGGGTTTCAGGAGTTCATGAATCGGGTGGACGCCGACCGGCTGAAGCTCATGCCTGCGAACACATTCGAGAAATATCTGCCCTATGCCATGGCGCTCGGCGTCGAGCACCATTGGGCGCAGGCTTTTGCCGGCATCGTGAAGGACCCCCCCGCCTGGTACTCCTCGCCCAATGGGATGGTGGGCTTCAATCCCATATTTTTTGCCGGCGCGATGCATGGCATGGCGGCCGACATGAACCAGGTATTCGTCTCCGCACCTCGCGCCAGTTCTACGGGATCAGGCTGGGGCGGCGGCGGATTTGGCGGAGGAGGCGGTTTTTCGGGCGGCGGTTTTGGCGGGGGAGGCGGGGGCGCGTTCTAGATTCGCCAAGCCATGGGAAAGACCTTCGAGCTCGACAGCCTTTTCCCCAAGGCATTATCGGGTCTGCTTGCGCCGCAGCAAGGCGGCGCTCTGGTCGGCGGCTTCCTTCACCAGAAGGCCCATCTTCGGATGAGAGGGTTCGAGGTCGACGGCAATTCCGTGCTCCCGCAGCGTCTCTGAGGTCACCGGGCCGATGGAGGCGACCAGGACGCGATCGAAGGCCCGGACCAAACCTGCGCGCTGCTTCGTTTCTTCCGCGATCCGCAGCAGATGGTGGACCTGGACAGAAGAGGTGAATAAGATCACATCAATTTGGCCTTCGGCGAGGGCGGTCACGGCGGCGCGCAACGGAGCGAGGTTTTCCGGGAGTTGCCAGTCGTAGACGTGCACCGGGAAAACCTCGGCCCCGCGCGCGCGGAGTCCGGCATACAACTCGGGGCTCGGAACGCCGTGCTCTTGCACCGCCACCTTCCGGCCTTGGACGGGAACCTCCTCCGAATTTTGATCGAGGATCGCGAGAATCTCGCGCCAGGTGTTCGGTTCGGGCACAGTCCGGGTGACGAGAACGCCGAACTCGCGCAGCACGGCCACCGGTTTCGGACCGCGGGCCACAACCTTGGTACGGTTGAGAGCCGCCACGAATTGCGAGTGCGAGCACACCGGTTCAACGGCCTGTGCCAGGGCGCGGGTTCCCACCCCGGTCATGAAGACCACGACAGCCAACTGATCTTGCAGAAGCAACGACGCGAATTTCAGTTCGCTGGCGTTTGGGCTGGACAGAACTTCGCGGGTTGAGGGCGCCACGATGGCGCGGCCTCGGTTGTTTTCGATCAGCTGCGCAATTTCCTGGGAGCGGCGGCTTTCCAGCGACAGCACCGATAGCCCAGCGAAGCCTGCGGTCGACATGCTGTCCCCCCTGCTGGGAGATGGTACGCGATTGGGCTGCGCGGGTGCCAATGCCCGCCGACCCGGCTTCGCAGTCGCAGGTTCGGAGCAAGACCGGAGACGGCTGTCCGGGCGATGAAATCGGCCCTCAGGACGACCAGCCCGGCCGAGACCGGCAGGCTCAATCCATCTCAAAGGCCAGATACTGCAACTGACCTGCGCGCTCGACCTGCAGCACCACCGGCGCACTCTTTTCGAGCTGCCGAACCAGGGTGCGGAGTTGTTCCGCCGAATCAATCGGCGTGTTATTCAGACTATGAATCACGTCGCCCGTCGAAAGACCGGTCTCCGGCACAGTGAGATCGGCGGCCCGCCCGACTACCACGACGCCCGAGGAGACGCGGAGGTCGGGGACCATCGAGCGCAACGGATCGGTCAAGTCAATGGCCAGAATGCCCAGGCGCGGGATCAGACTCTTCTCGGGATCGACGGCATCCATCAGCTGATCCATGCGATCTCGGTGCTCGATGGCCGGAATATAAAGCACTTTTTTCTCCTTGCCCCGCAAGACTTCGAGCTTGAGAAGCTGATCGAGAGGATGCAGATAGAGCGCGGCGCTGAAGGCTGACAAAGTTGCGACCCTCCGGCCATCCGCCGCCAGCACGATGTCCTGTATTTTCAGACCTGCGGCCTCGGCGGGACCGCCCGGGATCACATCTGAAATGATCACGCCCCAGGATTGCGGCAGGTTGAGACCGTCCGCCAAATCTGGCCCAATGGTCTGGGCGATCGCGCCGATCTCGATTCGGTGCACGTGGCCGTACTGGCGCAGGCTGCGATACACGAAGTTCACAATGCGGGCCGGGATGGCAAAACCCAAACCCTCGCTGCCGCCGCTCTGGCTCAGAATAAAAGTGTTCAAGCCGATGACGTAGCCCTGCGTGTCCACCAGCGGGCCGCCGCTGTTGCCCGGGTTGATGGGCGCATCGGTCTGGATGTAGACCATGGGTTTGTCAGGATCCGGCTGCCGGGAAACCGAGCTCACGACCCCCATGGTGACGGAATTTTGCAGGCCTTCCGGACTGCCGATGGCAACCACGAGTTCGCCTTCCTGCGGCCTTCGCGCCGTCGCCAAGGCGGCCACGGGCAGATTCGTCTGGTCAATTTTGAGCAGCGCGAGATCGGTATCCTTGTGGATGCCCAACAAGCGGGCATCCAAAATTCGCCGTTTGCCGATCGGCGCAACCTCGGCCGAGTCGCTCGGCAATGGCAAAGCGACTCGGATGCGCTGGGCCCCCTCGACGACATGGGCATTGGTCATGATGTAGCCGTCGGGATCGACGATGATGCCCGAGCCGAGCGCATGTTGGCGGACGATCAGCGCGGTTTCGGCGTGGCTGTCATCGTTCGCCGTACCATAGCCCGAAACCACGATCTGCACCACGGCGGGAGAAACCTTGGCGACCAGCCCTTCGAGCGCGGAATTCAGTTGGCGGAGGATGGGCGCAGGTTCAGAAGAAGGCTCGGGGCTCGTGCCGGCGCCAGCTGGTGGCGCCGGCGACCGTGGGTCTTGCGCGGCGGGATTGAGAGGCGCCTTCTGCGCCCGCAGGGGCAGGCCAAGACATAGAACGAGCACCGGAACGCCGATTCTGGAAAAAGCCGATGTAAGTGGCATGGCAACCGATCCTTGTCGCGTAGTGGAGGTCTCAAGTGCTACGCTTTGGATGCCCGACCCTCCTAGTTTGGCGGAAGAAATGCACATGGTAACACCGGAATGGAACCCTGGGGAGCCCGCCAAGAGCGGCGGTTCCCTAGATATCCCTCGCCGCTGGGCATTTCCGGTGGAGTCCCCGGGGAGCGCCCAAAAGCAAAGGGAACCTACCTCCTACCCGTAACTTAGGAGTCACCCGGCTTTTGCGGGGGGTAGCATCCGTGATATAACCGGCGCTGAGCAGATTGCAGGATTCCATGGGGGGGGATTGCCGCATGGGACTGGCTTTTGCACGCAAGAATGGCCAGGAGTTAGGAGGCCTTGTGTCCGAACAACGGACGGGGAAACGGTTTCCCGTGGAACTTCCAATTAAGATTCACAAAGCAGAGGAAACTGGCGAACACGCCGGCGTGACCGGCGACCTGAGCGCCGCCGGGGTTTACATCCGGGCCGACGCGTCGCTTGAAGTGGGATCGAACGTGGAGTTCGAGATCACTCTGCCCCCGGAAGTGACGGGGGCCAAAGAAAGCGTAGTGGTGCAATGCCGCGGGCGAGTGGTGCGCACGGATGAACCCGCCGGCGCAAGTGCTGCAGAATCGCGCGGTGTGGCCTGCGTGATTGACTCCTATGATTTCGTTCGCCACTCGTAACTTCGAGGGACTGAAACGATGCTCAAATTAATTCTGGCCGATAATCAGGCTATCTTCCGCGCGGGAATTGCCAAAGTGTTGGCAGTTGAGGACGAGATGCGCATTGTGGCGCAGGCGCAGACTCCGGAGCAGATGTTCATGGCTCTGGATAAGTTTCGTGCCGCCGTGCTAATCGTGGCCGGAGGATTCCACAGTGATTTCAATGCCGTACTGCAGTCGACCGTGCGCAACAAGACACGGCTTGTGGTGCTGGCCGACACGGGCGAGAGCGCGCAGCGTTATATGGCGGCAGGCGCGCACGGGGTGGTCTACCGCAATGTGACCAGCGCGGCTCTGGTGGATTGCGTGCGCAAAGTGGCGCGAGGCGAAAACTGGGTGCAGGACATCGCCGTGCCCAGCGAACTCACCGAAAACGATATGGTCGGTCTGCGGGTCCGCGACCGCCTGACGGCCAAAGAACTTCGCATCGTGGCCCTGATCGTGCAGGGATATAAGAATAAAGAAATTGCTTCGCAGCTGGGGACGACCGAGCAGGTAATCAAGAATTATCTGCGTAACGTCTACGACAAGATTGGCGTCTCGGACCGGCTGGAGTTGGCGCTTTTCACCATCCATCATCGCATTCTGAACGAAGCGGCCGCGGCGACCGCAGCCGGAGTTGTGCCGATGCCGGGGCCGGGAGCTGGAGTGGCCGGGTAAACCGAAGTTTGAGATTTCCGGAAGATAGAAAGGCCGCCCGGTGGAGGCGGCTTTTCTGTTTTTCGGCTGCGCCCGCACGGCCTTCGAACCCCCGGGCAGCCCGGCCCTGCAGCGCTTCTACGCAACCTGATATCCGCATGGCGGCCATAAATTCTTTAGATTGGACATCCCCGAGTGGCTCTGGCAAAGTGAAGTTGGCTCATTAGCTTGGTTGCGATGAGTGAACGAACTTCTTAGTGCAACGCTCTCCTTGTGGTGACGTTGTTCATTTTCTGACCTCGTAGTCACCCCTATTAACCCAGCGACTGAACCGGCATGCGCCGGTGTACGCCGGAGTGTCGCTCCATCCAGAATCAGGAGATTCGATATGAAGATGATTCGTAAGTTCCAATGGCTGCGGGCCTTAGTGCTGATGGCTGTGGCTCTCGCCCTTTCCGCTTCTCACCTCGCAGCAGAATCATTGCTGCAAGGCAGATTCAAATTACCAACCGAGGCCCATTGGGGCCTGACGGTCTTGCCGGCGGGGGAATATTCCTTCTCGGTTCAGTCCGTTGGGTCCTTCCCCATGGTCTCGGTTCGGTCGATCGATGGCAAGTGCGCTGGCATGTTTCAGGCGCAGTCCATCTCGCAAGCCAAAGACTCCGGGGAGCCAGTGCTGACCTTGACTCGCGAGGGCAGCGAAATGTTCGTCAGTTCGCTCTCGATCGGAGAGATGCAAGTGGTTCTCGAGTACCGTGTCCCCAAAGTTGCTGAGGCACCCGCCCTGGGAATGTCAACGCAACCCTCACCCGTCGTGGTCGCAGCTGCCCATCACTGAGCCCGAACCTGGCTTCGGCCGTGGGGGCGAGGGCAACCTCGCTCCCGCGGCCGCTGCTTCCTTGGGGGACCGGAGGCCGCGCTAGGTGCGTCGTTCAGCCACCGACTTGGCCTGGGTGAGGAGATACAAGTAGTCGGGGCCACCGGCTTTGGAGTCGGTGCCCGACATGTTGAATCCGCCGAAGGGATGCGCCCCGACCATGGCGCCAGTGCATTTGCGGTTGATGTACAGGTTGCCGACGTGAAAGTCGCGGATGGCACGGTCGATCCGATCCCGCGAGGTCGTGTAGACGGCGCCGGTGAGTCCGAAATCAGTATCGTTCGCAATCGCCAGAGCCTGGTCATAACTGCGGGACTTGATCACGGCCAGCACCGGGCCGAAAATCTCTTCCTGTTCGAGTTTCGACTTGGGTTGGATGTCGGCAAACACGGTGGGCTGAAGAAAATAGCCTTCTCCGGCCTCTGCCGCACGGGCGCCACCGGTGACGAGCCGTCCGTCTCGTTTGCCGCATTCCATGTAGTCGAGGATCGATGTCATCGAACTCCGGTTGATCACCGCTCCCAGGTTCGTGTTCTCCTCGGGATTGCCCACCGTGAGGGTCTCAACCCGCGCTTTGAGCTGCTCGAGGAATATCTCGTAAATGCGTTCATCCACGATCGCGCGCGA
The DNA here is from genome assembly GCA_963770245.1 of uncultured Acidobacteriaceae bacterium. GTDB lineage: Bacteria > Acidobacteriota > Terriglobia > Terriglobales > Acidobacteriaceae > PALSA-270. The sequence goes on from CAVYOX010000010.1 coordinate 125,026, forward strand.
GCAGGCGGAGCACTTCTGCCCCTGAAAGCCGAAAGCCGAGGCAGCCACACCTTCGACGGCGGAGTCGATGTCGGCGTCGGCATCCACGATGATGGCATCCTTGCCCCCCATCTCGAGGATGGTGCGCTTGATCCAAATCTGGCCGGGGGCCTGTTCGGCCGCGCGCTGGTGGATCTCGAGACCCACCTCGCGGGAGCCGGTAAAGGCGATAAAGCGCGTCTTCGGATCGGCCACCAGGGCGTTGCCGAAAGTCGCACCCGAGCCCGGACAAAAATTGACCACGCCTTCTGGAATGCCGGCTTCTTCGAGCAACTCCACAAATCTTCGAGCGATCGTCGGCGAGTCACTCGACGGCTTCAGCACGACCGTGTTGCCACAGACAATCGAGGCCACGGTCATGCCCGCCATGATGGCGCACGGAAAATTCCACGGCGGAATCACCGCACCCGCCCCCAGGGGAATGTAGAACAGAGAATCGCGCTCGCCGGACAATTGCACCGGGGGAGTCGCCCGGGCCAGACGCAGAGCTTCGCGCGCATAAAACTCGCAGAAGTCGATGGTTTCAGCGACATCGGCGTCGGCCTCGGCCCAGTTCTTACTGACTTCGAAGATCAACCAGGCGCAAAATTCGAACTTGCGCTCCCGTAGCAGGTCGGCTACGCGGAACAGCAGGCTGGCGCGCTCTTCGACCGGGGTGCGGCTCCAGGAGGCAAAAGCCTCGAGCGCAGCCTGCAGGGCGGGCTCCACGTGCTCCCTGCCGGCCTTCTGGTGCACTCCGACGACCTGCGAGGGGATGGCTGGGTTGATGGATTTGATCTTGTCCTCGGTTCGTATCCGCTTGCCGCCGATGATCAGCTCGTGCTCGGCGCCCAGTTCGCCGCGAACTCTTTCAATCGCAGCGCGCATCGTACGGACGGTTTCCTCCCCCCGGAAGTCGGTCGGCGGCTCGTTGACGAACGGCCCTTCATGGAACGGAGTGACGGAGCGGGCGGACACTTCCAAGGTCGCCATGGTGCACCTCAACAGCTGCGGCTGCGATTCCGAATGGATCGGGCTTCGATGATTTTAGCACCGGGGTTCTCGGCTGAGGGCGGCTGGCGCCGCCGCTCGGGCTCGGGGAAGGCGGCCGACTGGTCGCCACCTCCCATGATCGAAGAAACCGGCGACCGTCGAATTCACCTTCGCGCCATTGCCGGGGGCGGACCGCGAATTACAGGACGTTTACCGAGTCATGGTCCTCAGAAGGCCGGTAGCTCACGGCGGCCGTGCGCTCCAGCTTGTCCCAGGCGAATCGCTTGCCCTCAATCGCACGCACGATGGTCTTGAACAACACGACCGAGAACAGCTGGCGGTACGCGAAACGCTGCAGCCAGACCTGGCTGAGCAGCCAGGCATCTTCGTGGGCCTCGGGCTGGCGACGCTCCAGCATGAAAGCGATGGCGGAAGTAATGAAGTCGATGACCAGGAACGCCGCGAAGAACACCACCAGGCGCAGGATGCTGGCCGGATCGGTGGACTCTGGATGAAAGTACTTTTGCACGAAGTACCAGATCACGCCCACCGCGAACATGAGATCAATCAAGGGCGAAACCAGAGGCAGGATGATCTGGAAAATGACGATGTTCGGCAGCGCGACCCAGCCCAGAACTCCCTTGCGGGCAAACACGGCGCGATGTTTCCAGACCGACTGCAGAATGCCGAAAGACCAGCGAAAGCGCTGCCGCATCAGGCCGCTGGCGTTGACCGGGGCTTCGGTGTAGGCCAGAGCCAGGTCTTCGTATTCGACGCGATATCCGCGGCGCAACAATGCCATGGTAAGGTCGGCATCCTCGGCCACGGTGTCGGTGTGGTAGCCGCCGGCTTCGAGCACGGCCGCAGTCCGCCATGCCCCGAGCGCCCCCGGAACCACGCTCACCGCGCCCAGCGTGTTGAGGGCGCGGCGCTCGAAATTCTGGCTGGTGATGTATTCGAGCGCCTGCCAGCGAGTCCACAGGTTGACTCGGTTGCCGACTTTGGCGTTGCCGGCCACGGCGCCGACTTTCGGATTCAAGAAATGAGGCACCAGGCGCGAGATGGCGCCGCGGGCAATCACCGTGTCGGCGTCGATTCCGACAAAGATCTCCTCCTCCCGCAGATGCTTCAGGCCGTAGTCGAGCGCCTCGGCTTTGCCAAAGTTGGGCTTGGTCAGGATGAGCACACGCCCGGCGGCTTCTTCGGCAGCAAAAGCCCGGCGGGTGACTTCGAGCGTCTCATCGCGGGAACCGTCGTCAATCACGATGACTCGCAGATGGCGATAGTTCGAAGCCAGGGCAGCCCGGACCGTGCGCACGATTACTTTTTCCTCGTTATAAGCCGGGATCAGCACGGCCACTCTCGGCTGATAGGCCTGGGCCGCTTCCGGCGTTCCGCGGTAGGACTGCCGGAGCCGGTCAAATACCGCGAACGCCCCCACGAACAGCAGGCGGCCGGTCATCAGGACATCGCCCAGCAGGAAAATCCAGGTAATGCCCTTGATGCCCACATCAAAGAACCAGAAGCCAATCCAGGTCAAACTGGCAGCCCAGCGCTGGTTGGCGGGAATCGGAGGCATGACCGCGGCGCGCGTCTTTCCCATCAACTGGGAGAGCGGGACGATCTGGTAGCCCTTGGCGCGGATGCCCTCGATGATCGCCGGGAGCGCCAGAAGGGTCTGGCGACGGTCGCCTCCCCCATCGTGCAGCAAAATGATGTTGCCGCAACTGGTGTCATATTGAGCGCAGGGCGGCAGATGTTCGAGCACAAATGATGAGATCTGCTGGGCGGATGGACCGAGCCAGTCGTTGGGATCAATTTTGTCGCCGATGGTGACATACCCCAGGTCCTGCGTGCTCTCGAGAGGACGGACTTCGTCTTCGGTATCCGGCTCGGCGTCGATCGAGTAGGGAGGACGAAAAAGAATGGTCCGTATCCCTAAGCGGCTGGCAAAGAGCTGCTCGGTGAGATTCATCTCCAATTTGGCGTAAGTGCTCGAAATATTGCTGATGTCGGGGTGGGTGAAGGTATGGTTCCCAATTTCGTGGCCTTCCCGGTAGATGCGCGAGGTCAAGCCGGCAAACTGATCGGCCTGGATGCCGATCAGGAAAAAAGTGGCCGGCGCGTGCTCGCGCTTGAGCACGTCGAGAATCTTGGGGGTCCAGGTGGGATCAGGGCCGTCGTCGAAAGTTAAAACCATTTCATTCGGGCTGGCGCCGTATCGGCCCACGCGATAGGGCTCGGGCAGCGGATCAAGAGTTTCATCGGTGATCAGACCAGTAGCCGGATCCAACTTGAAAGTGCGCTGTCCATTGGAGGGTTTGGCCTCGATGCGCAATATCTCGCCCAGCCCTTCCATATCCACATCCTGCCCGGGCGGAACCTCACTCAACTTGGAAGGCGCGGCCCAGTCGCCGGGGACGTCCCACACGCGCCACAGGGAGCGATCCTCGGCGCCCAGCCTCCAAAGCGCGAACGTGGAGATCCCCAGAGTCTCGGCGGCGCGCATCTGGTTGAGAGCCGTGACCGCGTCCAGAAACCAGATATCGTGTTGCAGGTTGTTTTCATCGAGATAGCTGACGTGAGGATTGAGGCTATCGCCGTCAAAGTCGACGTCGGCCTCGGAGTCGCGCGCGGCCAGCCAAGCCTCTTGCACCGTCTGCGTTTTATCTTCCGATCCGGGCGGCAATTTGCCGTGCGCCGGTTTCGCCGCCCAGTCGTAACCGAAGTTGGCAATCGCACAGATCAGTTTGTCCCGCGCCACCGCTTTCTCCGCGAACTTCAGATTGTCGACAAACCAATCTTGCGAAGCCACGGGGCCAGCCGTCCCCCCCGGATAGTGCTCATCGTAGTTCATCAGGACGACGCCGTCGGCGGCAGCCGCTACGGCGTGATAGTTCCACTCGTCGTTGTGCGAGGGCACCGAGACATACAGCTTCAGGCCCTTGGCGTGCAGGTCCGCCGAAAGTTCGTTGAGCAAGGCAATAAAGCCCGGCTGACCTTTCTTGGGGAAGGCTTCAAAGTCCACCATCAGGCCACGATACTTGTCGCTGTCCAGAAAGTCGGCGATCTGGTCGCGGAAGTTCTCTCGAGCGTCGGGATCATTCAGGAAGGAACTGATGTCCACCCAGTCCAGACCATCGAAATTATTGACCAGAGGAAAGACCTCCATGCCGGTGTTTTCCGACTTTATGAAAGGCATGACTTTATCGTCGACCGGGCGGACTTCGTCGCCCTGCATCACATCGAAGAATTTATTGGTGAGCGGACTGACGCTTTGCAGATGGCCGTCGGGGGACAGTACCGAAAGCCACTCCGGGAACAACAGGTCGATCTGGCGAGCATATTCGCGCAAGGAGGAAAAACTGGCGGCATCCCAGGGAACGTAGAAAGCGGCACGAATGCCTTCCTCGGCATTCAGCTTCACCTGCGAGGGCGCGGACTGCGAGTTGCGATGGCTGTGATGGACCGCCAACCGGCGACGTTCTTGGGCCTTCTCTTTTTCCTTTTCTTTCAGAGCATGGTAAGGCTTCTTCTGGGTTTGCCACACCAGTTCCGGGAGCGGCTGGCTGCGCAAGGCGGCGTAGACAAAGAAAACGACGATCAGCGTAATGCCGATGCCGAGTACGTCGAACAGCCGCCTCAGCCGCTTCCAGCGGGCCTGCCTTGGATCGTAAAAAACCGGTTGCGCCATGACGTTCGGACCCGACTTTATCCCAAGCAACGGTAGGAGGGTTCTAAGATAGCCGTTTTGACATGATACCGGATTGGCACCCGGTTGGGGACGTGGACATTCGGCCGAAACGCGCTATATTCGCTCGGTGCGCGAAATGGTGCGCCAGCATCGTCGACTCTTCCTTTTCGCGACCCTCGCCGGCCTGGCGCTGCGGCTGCTGTTCCTTTTTCGCTTCCCCAGCCTTACCGCGGACTCGTTGGTCTATGGCGACATTGCGAAAAACTGGCTCGAGCACGGGGTCTACGGAATCACCGACACCGGCAAGATCGTGGCGACCAGCATCCGCCTGCCCGGCTATCCCGCATTCCTGGCAGCGGTCTTCTCTATTTTCGGCATGGAGCATTACCGGGGCGCGCTCGTGCTGCAGGTCGCCCTGGACCTCGGTTCATGCTTCCTGATCGCTGACCTGGCGCGGCGCGCAGCTTCCCCGCGTACCGCGAAAGTTGCCTTTCTGCTGGCCGCGCTTTGTCCCTTTCTTGCCGACTATGCCGCGGCAGCCCTCACCGAGACCCTGGAGATTTTCTTCACCGTACTGGCGCTCGACTGCGCTTTTGCAGGGCTTGCGGCCTGGGACCGACCGTCCCTCGGTCCCTGGTTGGGATCGGGCGCAGCGGTCGGAGCCGCGATCTTGCTGCGCCCGGACGGCGGTTTGCTGCTGGTGGCGATTGCCCTCTGCCTGCTTCTGCTTCTATTCCGCCGCTCGCCTGCAGACTCGGGGGCCAGCGCGTCTCGGGCCCAGCTCCGTCCCGTGCTGCGAGCTGGGGTCACCGTAGCCTTGCTCTCGCTCGCGCCCCTGGTGCCCTGGACGCTGCGCAACCTGCACACCCTCAATCAGTTCCAACCGCTTGCGCCCCGCTACGCCAGCGAGAAAAGCGAATTCGTTCCGATGGGGTTCAACCACTGGGTAAAAACCTGGATAGCCGACTATGTGTCTGTCGAGGAGATCTATTGGTCGGTGCCTGGCGGCTCCATCGGCGCCGAGAACCTTCCCCGCCGCGCCTTTGACTCTCCCGACGAGCACGAGCAGACCCTCCGCCTGCTGGCGGACTATAACTCTCAGCTCCAGGTGACTCCGGCGTTAGACGAACGCTTCCAGGCGCTGGCCGAAGAACGCATCCACGCGGCTCCCCTGCGCTACTATCTCTGGCTGCCGCTGCTGCGCATCGCCGACATGTGGCTGCGTCCGCGAACCGAACTGCTGCCTTGCGATACCCGCTGGTGGGAGTTCAATGACGACCTGAAGTGGTCGGTGCTGGCGCTCGGGCTGGGAGGCGTGGGCGTGCTCTACGTGGTGACCGCATTCACCGGCCTGGTGCACACCAAGCTCACGGCACCGGTCGCTCTCCTGCTCACCTTTGTGGTCCTACGATCGGTTTTCTTAGGGAGCCTGGAGAACCCGGAACCGCGCTACACCCTAGAGTGTTATCCCGTGGTCCTTGTCTTGGCGGCCCTTCTGTTCCGCGAAAAGGATCGGGATCGCGGTGCTTCGGAGAAGATGGCTGATTCGGAGATGGGCGAGGGGCGGGCGCGAGGCCCCCGGGAAGAACTCTAGCTGAGTGGAGAGTCGGTCATGCGGAAACGAGTTCGGACATGTTCGGAGAGCAACTGCACCGCTTCCCGATTGGCGATCGGATCGGACTGCGCCAAGTACTTCATGGCCTCGACCAGCAGCCGCTGTCCGTCCACATAGCGCGGGTCTGATTCGCGCTCGCGTCGTCTGCGTCCCACCTTGGGAGGAACCGGGATCGTGAAGACCTTGGCCATGAAAACCGCAATTTCGCAGAGCGCAACTTGCCGCCGACTCCGGCTGCGTCCCTGAATTGGCAGTATACCGTCCCGCCTGCAGTTTTTCAGCCCTAATCTTTTGCCCCGCGATGTGTGGAATTCCCCGGTTTTCCCGCTAATCCCGGGGCGAGACGGTTTGGAAGGTTGTCTTGCTATTGGTCTTGAGCTTGAAAACACCCTCTGGAATCTTCTGGTTGAGCCGGATATCGGAATAAATGGCCAGACGGTAGTCGCCGCTCTTCTGGAAAAGCTGCTGCCGCACCGCAATGCCGCGCGCCGGATCAATCCACAATACGATATGCGGGAACATATCGAGAGCTTTGGGGTTTTTGGGGACCAGATTGAGCTTCGAGGTCTCCACCCCGTCGACGGTCTCGGCGCCCCCGAACTCCACCGCGAAGGATTTCAGCAGAGCATGGCCGCCGCCGCCGAAACCGAGCTGCAGGAAACTCTCGAATTCCGCTTGATTGTTTTGCAGGTTGTACACCATCACTTGGTCGGACTTCGGAATATAGAGCTGCAGTTTGCCGCCGGTCAGAAGCACATACTTCGGCGGGTCGAGGACCTCAACCGCCATCTGGGTCTCGCCACCGACCCTGCGGAAATAGATCTTGCCTTTTTCCGTGACCGTGTCCTTGACCACGCTGGTGTATTGGTCCCAGACAAAACTGGCTTGCGTGCTGCCGAACTTTTTTTCCGCTGCGTCCATCTCCTCGAGCACCGGCTCGAGCGAGGCATTCCCTTGGGCATGCGCGAGCGGAGCCCCGCAGGCGGCCAGCAGCAGGAAAGCGGAAACCCAGGTGCGAAATGAAGGAAAAAGATTCATGTTCAGCCCTCGCCGCGGTCCCGCCAATAGGCCGTGCAGCATCTGGCAAACCCTACTCCCGTTGCACCCAGACCCGGTAGCTCAGGACGTGTCCCGACTTATCCTGAACCGGCTCAACTCGGGTGATGCTGACTTCCCCTGAAATGGGCTCGATGACGCGGAGCAACTGATCGCGAAGCGCAGTCTTGTCCTCTGCCGAGACCGCCGAACCCTGGATCTGGTAGATCAGTCCTCCCCCCGCGTCGGGGGTCACGACCACACCCGTAGGATGCGGGTTCCGCTCGACCGGTTTGTCCCTAAAATTGATCCAAACCGGGGACAGAAAGACAAAAAGCAGGATGAGCGTCACCATGACGTCGTACTGGATGGTGCCGCGCTCATACGACCACAGGATGTAGCCGCGAATTGTGCGCCAGATCTCGGCCATGGGCACGGAAGGCGCGCCCCCATCCGTCGTGGCTGCCTCAGTCCTTTGCAAGTCTAGTTTCTACTCCTTCTCTTGGCAAACCCGCGAATCCGCTCAGAATTTCTTCGCCGTGATGCGGTCGGTCCCCAGGTAAGTCCGCAAAGCTTCCGGAATCACCACGCTGCCGTCGGCCTGCTGGCCATTCTCGAGGACCGCCAGCCAGGTGCGACCGACCGCCAGGCCGCTGCCATTCAAGGTGTGCACGAATTCGGTCTTGTTCTTGCCTTCCGGGCGATAGCGGATATTCGCACGCCGCGCCTGAAACGATTCGAAATTCGAACACGAAGAAATTTCGCGAAACAACTGTTGCCCCGGCAGCCAGACTTCGATGTCATAGGTCTTGGCCGCCGAAAAGCCGATGTCGCCCGTGCACAGCGCCATCACGCGGTAGTGCAGGCCGAGCTTCTGCAAGACTTCTTCGGCATCCTGGGTAAGTTTCTCCAGTTGATCGTAGGATTCTTCGGGACGCGAAAATTTGACCAATTCCACTTTTTGAAACTGATGTTGCCGGATGATGCCGCGCACATCTTTGCCGTAGGAACCAGCCTCGCTCCGGAAGCACGGAGTATACGCCGTCAGCGAGATCGGCAAGCGGGACTCGTCCAGCATCTCACCGCGATAGAGATTGGTGACCGGAACCTCGGCCGTCGGAATCAGCCAAAGATCTTTTTCGCCGTGCGGCACGCGGAAAAGATCGGCGGCGAACTTGGGAAGCTGGCCGGTACCGTACATGGATTCCGAGTTCACCAGGTAAGGCGGCAAGACCTCGGTATAGCCATGCTGCCGGGTATGCAGGTCGAGCATGAAGCTGGCGAGCGCCCGCTCGAGACGTGCACCCAGGTCCCAGTAGACCGCAAAACGGGCGCCCGTGAGCTTCACCGCGCGCTCGAGATCGAGAACGCCAAGCTGCTCCCCCAGTTCCCAGTGCGGCTTCGGCCGAAAGTCAAACTTCGGCGGATTTCCCCATCGTCGGACCTCGACGTTCTCGGCGGCGGATTGCCCCACCGGCACGCTGTCGCTCGGAAGATTCGGGATGCCCGCCAGAATCTCCTGCATGCGCGCTTGTTGCTCCTCGGCGACCTTTTCCAGTTCCTGTATCTTTTCTCGCCAAGCTTTGGTTTCTGCCATGAGAGCGCTGGCATCTTGTCCGCTCTTTTTCAGCTTGGCGATCTCCTCCGAACTGCGATTGCGTCGCGCCTTGGTGGTCTCCGCCTCGGTGATTGCCTGGCGACGTTGCGCATCGAGCGTGTGGAAGTCCTGGAGCACCGCGGCCGGATCCAGGCCGCGCTGGCGCAGCTTCTCCTCGACCGTCAGCAGGTTGTCACGGACAAAACCCAGATCAAGCATGGGAAGTTTCCTACTCTACCGAAAACCAGCCGAGAGTGCACGTTTCGACCAGGCCCGTAGCCTCTTTCGCGAGCTCACCGGAACCACAAGGACCAAACCACATCCACCGCGGTATGAGTCAGGACCGAGGCCAGCAACTGCCGTCGTGCGCGCCAGGCGCGGCCATAGAAAAAGCCCGCCACCGCCGCCAACAGAACATACCGCCAATTGAAGCTCGCGCCCTTGTTGAAATGGGCTAGGCCAAACAGAACCGCGGTCAACAGGAGCGCCGGTCTGCGCCCCAAGCGGGTTTCGAGAAGATTTTGCAGAATTCCACGGAAGAACAGCTCCTCGGGAATGGCGACCAGCAAAAAAGTAACGAGCAGCTCGGCGGAAACCTCGGTCGCCGACGGCAGCCGCAGGTGGAAATGGATGAAACGGGTGGCCCACCCTAACCCGATCCCGCAAGGCAGAAAGTAGATCCACTCTTTCAACCCGCGAGCCACCGCATCCCCCCCCGGCAGGAACCAATAGCCCACTCCTGCCAGCCTGCGCACCACGACGTAGAGGTAGAGTGCCAGGTCGACGACGAAGAGCTTGGGAAAGGCGGCCAGGCCGGGGTAGGGCCAGGCCGCCCCGAGCAGCCGCAGCATGTAGGTCAGAGCCAGAACCGCCAGCACGACAACGTCTCGCCCGACCATGTTCGCCGGCAAGCCGGGCAGTTCGAGAAAGGCCGCGAGCGTCACCGGAAGCGCAAACATGGGCACGGCGATCGCCCAGCGGACATCATGGGCAGGGATGGCAGACACCAAGTAGGGAACGGCCAAAAGCGCCGGCAGAAAAATCCGCAGCCCGGAAGAACGGGCTCGATCCCGCAGCCATTCGCCGGCTCCAAAACCGAAAAACCAAAGGGGAGCGAGCAGCAGAACAAAGCTTGCGAGTGCGTAAGGCAGGTGGCTCGAGAGGCCGGCGGCCACTGCCGGGTGAAGGTGAACTTCCAGCCCAATCGCCAGCAGCAGGGCAGCGAACGAAGCCAGCGCTCGATTCATCCGCAGACCCATCACCGTGAACTCCGACCCGTGCGCTTGTCCTCCATACTATCAGTGTGCTATGGCTGGAGCCCGGTGAACCCTCAAACGGCAAATTCGCCATGGAGCATCCGGTTCGGCCGAGGGTTTGATGATCATCCCCGGCAAATCCTAGGACTCGTGCTGGGGTTTGGATTTCTCCTGCGGCTCCGGGCGGCCTGGGGAACATTTCTCAATCCGGACGAGGCGTTGCATTTTTTGGTGGGGAACGGTTCGTCCTTGCTGGCTGCCTACCAAGCCAGCCTCGATACCGCTCATCCTCCGCTGTTGTTCCTGCTATTGCATCTTTGGCGCAATCTGGGCACATCGGCGTTTGTTCTGCGCCTGCCGTCCGTGATTGCAGGCAGCGTGTTCTGCTGGGTGCTCTTCGATTGGTTGCGCCGCATCTTCGGGCCGGCGCCGGGCTGGATCGGTTTGCTGCTCGCGACGTTCCTGCCGCCGATGATCGAGCTGTCGGCTGAGATACGGCAGTATGCCCTGCTGCTGTGCTTTTTGATGATGGCGGCGTACCTATTCGAACGTGCGCTTTCTGCCGATTCCGCGAGCCTGACGGTGCTCTCCTTCTTCTTCCTTTACCTCGCCCTGCTCAGCCACTTCTCCGGGATTTTATTCGCCGGCGCGCTCGGCGGCTATGGCCTGCTCCGCCTCACCAGCCGCCGTTGGTCGGGGCGGGTGATCGCGGCCTGGGGGGCTGGACAAGCCACCGCGCTCGGACTGTTTGTCTTTCTGTACCGGACCCACATCTCGCAGCTTCAAGGCAGCGGGTCCGAGCAAAGAGCGATAAACCAAGTATTCCCCAACTCCTATTTCCACTGGGGACACGGCCATTTGCTGCTGTTCATTTTCGCCAGAACCTTCGGCGTCTGCCAGTTTGTCTTCGGCCAACTCGCCGTCGGCGATCTGGCCGGACTCGCGTTTCTCGCCGGGGTTGCGATCCTGCTGCAGGCAAAATCGTCCCCCCAACCGGGCCGACCAACCGGGCGGCAACTCGGCATCTTCTTCCTGCTTCCCTTCGCCATCAATTGCGCTCTCGGGATTGTGGACCTTTATCCCTACGGGGGGACGCGCCACTCGTCATTTCTCGCACCTTTTGTCATTGCGGGCGTGAGCTTCACGCTGGCCAGACTGACGGGCGCGCAAATCAACCGAGGGGTGGCATCCGCCCTGGTGATCGTTGCAGCCTGCCAGCTGTTCGGCGTTCCCCATCGCCCCTACATGCTGCGCACCGACCAGAGCACGGCGAACATGGCCAACGCCATCGCTGCGATTGGCCGGGAGGTTTCACCCGAGGACCGGATCTTTGTCGATTTTCAAACTTACTTCCTGATCCGCAGTTATCTTTGCCCGGAAATCGCCACTTCGTTTGACGCTTCTGTTCCCGGCTTTCGGTCGTTCCCCTGCGGAAAATATGAGGTGATTTCCACTGAGCCCGACACCAACATCTTCGCGGCCGGCAGCTTTCTGCAGCGCTGGAACCAGATGGTGAGTGCGTACCATTTACCCCCCGGACAAGCCGTGTGGGTGTTCGAGGCGGGCTGGGACATCGGATTGGATCGAGAACTCAAGCAGAGCTTCCCGGAATTTCACAACCTCGAGGTCGAATCGTTTGGCCGCAACCTCCGTCTGTTTCGACTGGCCGTGGGGCAACCCATGCCCGCGACCGGGCTGCGCCCGAGCGGGCAAGCGCCTCCCCGGGCGCCCTTAGTTGCCGGGGCGCAAACCGAGGGCGTGGACGGTGAGATCATCGGGCACGGCATGGCCGTTCACTCGATTCACCACCCCGAAGCTGCCGTTGTAATCCCACATCGCCCAGCCAATGCCGTGCTTTTCGAGCGCGGTACGCACATCGCTGATCCACGCCGCGCGATCCTGAGGATTCGAGAAAGCGCGGTACACCCCAAACTCATTGCAGACGAGCGGCACCTTGTGCTGCCGGGCCCACAGGGCGGCCTGGCTGATTTCGGCGTCGATGCGGAGGGCATCCCAGTGGTCGGCACCGTAGCGGATCACGTAGAGACGGTCCACGGCATCCGGCACGCCCGAGGCAGCCTGCGCGGCTGAGCCCGGGGTCGAGGGATAACCCAACCCTTTCACCCACTGCCAGTAGTAGGATCCCCAGCTGGCGCCCTGGTGGGTGAAGATGTGGGGTTCGTAAAAATGGAAATTGTAGATGACATTCGGATCGCCCAAGGGTTCGAGGAACACCAGATCGTCGTCGTCAGACCAGCGCGCCCCCGCCGCAATGATGGTGTGGGCTGGGGCAGCCTCACGAATCGCAGTCACCAGCTTCGACTCCACTCCATACCAGCGATAACGGTCCGGCATTTCCGGTTCGTTGAGAATTTCGAAAAACACATGATCCGGGTCCCAGGACGAGTAGTGTGCGGCCAGCACCCGCCAGAAATCGGCAAACTGCTGGACGGAGTCATCGTTTTTTGCCAGCTTCTCCTTGAAGTCGCTTTCCGGGTGGATGTCGATCACGACCGACAGCCCGCGGTCGAGGATCATCTTGACCGCGTTATCCAAAAGACCAAGATAGTCCGGACGAATGGCGGTAGGACGATTCATGGGAAACAGGGGCTGCGGATTCACGCTCAGGCGCACGTGATCGAAACCCATCGACTTTATGAGGGCAACGTCTTCCGCGGTGATCGCAGTTTCGAGGTGTTCCTGGGTGTAACCCTTGGGATCATAGACCTGGGCAAACCATCCGCTGGCGTTGATGCCGTGCCGCAGATGGGTCGCGCGGCGCTCGGCAACACCCGGCGCGTCGGTCGAGGAAGTCTGCGCCCAAAGGGCGCTGGCCAGGGAAACAATTGCCAAGGAAAAAACCAGGTGGCAGTGGAGAAAGCAGCGCAGCCGGTGGGTGGGGCTCATGCTCTACATGTATCACAGGGGCAGGTGGACGGGAGAGCAAGTTCGAGGCACCATCGGCACTCAAGGCTGCTGGAACTGTTTTTCGACTTCCTCCAGTATTCTGGCGGCGATCGCTTGCTGAAACGCAGCGAACTCCGGCAGCTCACAGAGACGCAAGCTCAGTTCCTCCGGTTGCCCGCTTTCCGCTTGCCTCGTAGGCTCACCCTGGCGCACCGCATGGCTCAATTTCGCAGCGGTGGTTGCGTCGAAGCTTTCTGAAACCAGGACCGTGTTGTCCGCCCAGCGTTCGACGATGACCGGGCCTTCCTCGGTCAAAACCTGGACCGCGGACGCCGGACACTCGGTTCCCCCACAGGATTCGGTGGGTTGGGTGACTGCTTTCTGATAGCGCTGGCCGACTGCGGTGGCGTAGAGGTGGGCAAAACGCTCTGCCGATTGTGCTGACCGCCAGCGTGAAACGTACAACAGAGCCAGGTCCGCCGTCGTCGGATCGTCCACGCGGGCGGCTCCCTGCGCGATGCGCCGAAATGTCACGAAAGCTCCGCCCCGCCACGCCGAGGCCAGGTCATCGGCTACGATGCGGTCTCCATACTGCTTCAGGAGGCCGCGCACGTCGAGTTCGCCGACGCTGCCGGAGTCGTACATTTCGTAACTACCGCTGAGCAGCGGGCGCACATCGGGGACTCTCACCGCCGGCAATTTTTCGCCCTCGGTATAGGCTTTGGGCTGCAAAACTTCGTGGGTGTTGCGGGGCGGACGTGCGAATACGCCAGCAAAGGCCATTGGCTTGCCGCCTTTTTGCAGCAACTCACCCTCGAAGATCAACCCGGCCCGGTAGGGGAAGGTGCCTGCCTCCCGCAGAATCATGGGCGCGCCGTGCAGCAATTCGGAGTCGTAGGTGGCTTTGACGGCAGGATCTTCCATCTGATAGATCAGGCCTGGCGTATTCTGCACGCTGCGTCCAAGAGGAGCGAGAATATAGTCCACCATGACCACCACCGCCTGCCCTTCGACCACCGCGTGGCGGGCCGAGACGCTGTCGTCTTCTGCCTCCCCTTGTCCAGCCGGCTTGGTTGGGTCCAGGGTTTTCGGCCCGCCTGCCTGCCAGGTCTTGAGACCGTAGTTCTGATCCTGGAGAGCGTGCGTGAGCTCGTGGGCCAGGATGGGCGCCTGCCGGTCGAGCGGAATCCAATTCAGCAACGAAATGGACTTGCTGTCTTCGTCGTAATAGCCAGCAATCTCCTTACCGTTCGACTTGACCAAAAACTCCCGCAGATTAAAATCTCGCGACAGCAAGCCAAATTTTTTCATGGTCATCTCGGAGCGCGCGAAGCGCTGCGCGTACTCCTGTTTCGCGAGTTGGCCGCGGGTGAACTTTTCGACTTCCTCCGGACCCACCAACCGGCGCTTCACCAAGGAATGTTGGGCAAAACCGGTATCGACGGCCGCAAAAGCGACCAGTTTGTCCACTGACTGGAAGAGCTTCTTGGCGTCTTCCGCGGACATTTGCACCTGGCTCGTGGGATCTTTCCGCATCTTGCGCGCCAAATCGCCTAGGCTCTGATTCTGATCCTGGGTACCCGCGGAATTGAGATCGCTGTGCAGGGAGGTGGGAGCGACCGCCTGTTGGCCGAGCGCGGAAGCGCACCAGAGACCGAAGGCCAGCAGAACGCGGCAGCTGGTTGAATTCATAGCACCTCGCGGTAGGTCAGGCTCGGTATCAGGGAATTGTCGGTAATCGGTAGCTGGAACTCATCTCAAAAGTGAGCTTCCATGGTTACCAGGGTAATGTTCGGACGGTGACCGGCGTAGCTGCCAGCCCGACCAGATCGTCCCGCGCCCAACCGTTGTACCCATCGCCGGTCCGTTCGAGCTGCAACCGATCCTCGGCCGCGCATTCCGCTCGATCCGGGCTGGATCCTCGGCGGGCTGCTACACTCACTGGCGATGTTGTCTGGGCACGCCACCTCCGAAGGCACGTTCCGCTATCGCGACCGCTTCCCCGCGCTGCGCGACGCCAGCCACTTCCGTCGTCCGCAGCATGCCCCAGGCGCCGGGGAACTGTGGCTGTCCTCGGTCGGCATCGGAACCTATCTCGGCGAACCCGATGAGGGCACCGACCAGTCCTACAGCGAAGCGATTGGGATTGCCTTAGGCTCCGGCATCAACGTGATTGACACGGCGATCAACTACCGCCACCAGCGCTCCGAGCGCAACATTGGCGCGGCCCTGAAGCAAGCCATCGGATCCGGTAAGCTGAGCCGTGATGAGGTGCTGGTCTGTACGAAAGCGGGATATCTTTCCTTCGACGGCAGTATGCCCTCAGACCCTCGTGGCTACTTCACGCGCGAGTATGTGGAGACTGGGATTCTCGATCCCGAACAGCTTGCCGGGGGCATGCATTGCATGGCGCCCGCCTATCTCGAAAACCAGATCGAGCGCTCGCGCCGCAACCTTGGGCTGCAAGTAATCGACGTCTTCTATCTCCACAACCCCGAATCGCAACTGGTCGACGTCTCCCGGAGTGTCTTCCACCACCGGCTGAAAGACGCTTTCGCTATGCTCGAGAGGCAAGTCAAGGCCGGCAAGCTGCGCTATTACGGTCTGGCGACCTGGGGAGCGTTTCGGGTGGCGGAGGATGCCCGCGATTCGATCAATCTATTCGAGGTTGTCGAAACCGCGCGGGAGGTGGGCGGGGAGCAGCACCATTTTCGCTTCGTCCAGCTGCCTTTCAATCTGGCTATGACAGAGGCCCACGCCCTGGCCAATCAAGGCTTCGGCAAATACAAAGAGATGTCGCTGCTGTCGGCGGCTACCCACTTGGGCATCGTGGTGATCGGCAGCGCCACGCTCTACCAGGGCCGCCTCACCCAGGGTCTGCCGCAAGTCGTCTCTGACATTCTGGGCCTCAAGAGCGACGCCGAGAACGCCATTCAGTTTTCCCGCTCCGCTCCTGGACTCAGCACGGCGCTGATCGGAATGGGGCGCAAGGAGCACGTGGCGTTCAACCTCAAAGCCGCCCTGATCCCACCGGCAGCGCTCGAGGAATGGAAAAAGCTCTTCGTCGAACATTGAAGCCTCGGACCATTGAAAACCGAAGCGGGTGGAGGCAGAAGCCTTCGCGAGGAGGGGCAACTGGCGGGACCACGAACCGGATACGTTAGCGCAGGCCCTGCAGTTTCTCCCCAGCAATTTGCGCCGCAGGACTGGAGGGATTTTCCTTCTGCACCTGCTGGTAGAGCTTGCGCGCTTCCAGGGGCTGCTGGTCGGCCACGTAGGTCTCGGCCAATTCCAATTGGGCCGCAGCCTTGCCGACCGTGGGGGTAGGCTTCGCAATCAGCGCATTGTACAGCTCAATCGCTTGCTTGTTCTGCCCTTGACCGCGGTAGACCGAAGCCAGGGCAAACTTCGCCAGGGCAGAGAGGCCGTCGTTATGGGACGCGGCCACGGCTTCGAGTTCGCGCGTGGCCCCGGCGCGGTCGCCCAAATCCGCCTCCGTTACCCCCGCAAAATAGCGGGCATGGTCGGCGGAGCGGGTGTGCGGATACTTGTCAACAATCGCCTGGAATGCCTTGTGCGCTTCGGTCGCCCGTTCCTCAGACGATGCGAAGGTCGGATATTCCGCTTGCGGCGGCGTGCCCGCGGGGCGCAAAGGCGTATCCAAGACGCGCACCGCCTGACTCAGTTCGAAACTAGCGCTCAGGTCCTGCTGATTGAGGGAATACCAGAAGAAGAATCCGCCGCCGGCGACCGCCAGCACGATAGCCGAAGCAATGAGGAGTTTGAGCTTGTGCTCGCCCGTCCAGTGGACGGTTCTCTCCGCCGCTTCCATGGTGACTCGACTGAACTTATCCTGCTTCAGCTGATGACGGGCTTCTGCGCGCACAAACTTCCCTTCTAGTCCCGGCGTGGGCCTACAATCTTTCAGTCTAACAGGCAAAAATTAGCAGCGTCAAAGGCGGCTCGATTGCGGGCAGCCCTCCTGCTGCCAGATCGCCCCGCCGCGCGCCCCCTTTTCCCCAAGAAAAAGCCGCCGGCTCCCCGGCGGCGTTCGTGATCTCGCGTGGACGGCGCGACCCCTTATCTGGGGGCTTCCTCCAGCATGCCCTTTTCCAGTTTCTCCTGGCACTCGATGCAATGCCGCGTCCAGGGCACGGCTTCGAGGCGCTTGCCGTTAATCTCCTTACCGCAGGAGATGCACTCGCCAAAGGTCCCTTCCCGTAGCCGGTGCAGCGCGCCATCCACCATCTGCAGCAGCTGACGGTCGTTGTTACTCTGGTGAAAAAGGAATTCCTTGGTGTAAGAGCTGGCGGCGCGATCCGCAATATCCTGGGCCGAATCCTCGTCGACCGTGCGGCCATCCTGCTCGGTGCGCGAGACCATGCGGCGCAATTCCTGCTGCCGAGTCTCGAGCCTCTTTTTGAAGTAGTCCTGCTTCTTCTTATCCATGGGAAAACAATTACCTAACCCTAAGGCTTCTTCTCGGTACCTGTTCGCTTGCCTTGGCCAGACGAAAATAATATCCGCTCAAATTGAGATGCGTCAACTGGCCGAGCCGTTGGGTAGTGTCCTAAGTCACTTCTTATTTTATTCCTCTCCGAGAGTTCCCGGGCGCACCTCGGCGTTTTCGGCCAGGCCGGTCTTTGCCGCAGCCGGAGCATTCCACCAAGCCAGAAATCATCGGGTCCCCCAGAGCGAAGCCGCAGGGGAGGCGAGCGGCTGCCCGGCTCGAGGGATCCGGCTCAGCGGCTCAAACCCGCTATGTCGGTTGAGCCACCAATTTCCGCTGTGATAGCATCCTTGGCTTTGGCGGGCTGCCCAACTCCGGCCTATCTCATGTCCTCCAACATTTCATGGCCTGCCGGAGTTTCGAGCTCTCCCGGTCGGGCCCTCGAGTCCCCATCGAAGCCAGTTCCCGCAGGTATAGGTACTGAAGGAGCGAACCCGTGAAAATTTACCAAGGCGCGAATATCCGGAATGTCGCGGTGGTTGGGCACGGACATGCCGGGAAGACCTCGCTGGTCTCGGCGATGCTCTACACCGCCGGCGCCACCCAGCGGTTCGGCCGGGTGGACGATGGCACCACCACCACCGACTATGACGATGAGGAAGTCGCGCGCAAGATGTCGCTCGCCGGCAGCCTGGCTTACGTGGAATGGGGCGAAACCAAGATCAATATCGTCGATACACCCGGGTTCAACATGTTTGTCCACGAGGCCAAACTGGCGCTTCCCGCGGTAGAGGCGGCGATTGTCGTGGTGGACGGGGTGGCCGGTGTAGAAGTCGTCACCGAGCGAGTGTGGGGCTATTGCGAGGAATACAAGACGCCGCGGCTGATTGTGGCCAGCCGGATGGACCGGGAGCGCGCCGACGCCGAGCGCGTGCTGGAGTCGCTGACCAAGGCCTTCGGGCGCACCGTGATTCCTCTGGAATTGCCGATCGGGAGGGAGAAGAACTTGCGCGGCGTGGTGGACTTGGTCCGCATGAAGGCCTACACCTATGACCTTGGCGGGAACGGCAAAGGGAACGAAGGCGAAATTCCCGCTGACTTACAGGCCGCGGCCCGGGAGGCGCACGAAGCGCTTGTCGAGATGATCGCCGAGGGCAACGATGCCCTGATGGAGGAGTTCTTCGAGAAGGGAACGATTCCGGAAGAAGACCTGATTCCGGCATTGCACGTGGCCATCCGCGAGGACCGGATTTTCCCAGTCATCTTTGGCTCGGGTCTCGGAAACATCGGCGCCGACCGGGTGATGGATTTCATTGTCGACTACACGCCCGCGCCCACCGAGCGGGAAACGGTGCAGGGAGAAGGAGCCGCGGGCAACGGCGAACCGCCCAAACGGGGCGTAGCCGACTCCGAACCGCTGTCCCTCTATGTCTTCAAAACGGTTTCCGATCCCTTCGCCGGGCGGATTTCTTATTTCAAGGTTTTCTCCGGCGTGCTAAAGAACGACGCCACGGTACAGAACTTTACTCGCAACACGCAGGAGAAGCTGGCCCACATCTCGATCATGCAGGGCAAGATGGCGGTGCCGGTGACGGAGTTGCACGCCGGGGATATCGGCGCAGTCCCCAAGTTGCGAGACACCCTGACCGGCGACACGCTGGGCGACAAGGCACGATCCATTCAGTATCCCAAAGTCACCCTCCCCGAGCCGGCGATCACCTTTGCCATCGAGCCCAAGAGCCGCGCCGATGAAGACAAGCTGGGCCCCGGCATTCACAAGCTGATGGAGGAAGACGCCATGCTGCGCTTCTTCCGCGATCCCCAGACCCAGGAGTTTCTGATTGCGGGCACGGGGCAACAGCATATTGAAGTCGTAGTCTCCAAGATGAAGAAGCGTCACCACACGGAAGTGAATCTGAAAGCGCCCAAGGTTCCCTATCGCGAGACCATTCGCGGAAAAGCCGATGTACAAGGCCGCCACAAGAAGCAGACCGGCGGACACGGCCAGTACGGAGACTGCAAAATCAAGATGGAGCCGCTCGTGCGAGGCGCCGGCTTTGAATTCGTGAATGACATCTTCGGCGGTGCCATCCCGAAGAACTACATTGCCCCGGTTGAAAAGGGGATCAAAGACGCCGCCGCGCGCGGTTACCTTGCCGGATTCCCCGTGGTGGATTTCAGGGTCGTGCTCTACGACGGTTCCTATCACGACGTGGACTCGAATGACATGTCGTTCCAGATGGCGGGGCGGATCGCCTTCAAGAAGGCGATGGAAGTGGCGAAGCCCACGCTGCTCGAGCCCGTCATGGCGGCCGAGATCACCGTGCCCGACGAGTTCGCCGGCTCAATCATGGGCGATCTGAACAGCCGACGCGGCCGCATTCAGGGCATGGACAACAAGGGCGGCAATACAGTCGTCAAGGCCGAGGTGCCGATGTCGGAAATGCTGACCTATGGGGCTGATTTGACCTCCATGACCCAGGGTCGCGGAAGCTTCAACATGGAAATGCATCACTACGATGTTGTGCCGGCGCAGCTGCAGGAGAAAATCATCGAGAAGGCGCGCGCCGCGCGGGGTGAGGTGAAGGAGGAAGAGGAGTAAACTTTTCTGCCCGATCCCCGGTACGCCGCCAGCGGCGCTGCGGTTGCGGCCAGGCGGATCCAAACAAGGCAATGGGCGCGGATTTCCACAGTTGACATTGGAGAACGACGGGAGCTAAATAATTCCAACGGGTTTCCCCATCAGCAAATGCATTGTGGCGCACGCGCTGAGGACAAACGAAACCTGCCAGGAGATGAGATGAATAAAGCCGATCTTATTAATCGGATCGCAGCCGGCAGCCGGATCAGCAAGTCGCAAGCGGCGTCTGCCATCGACACAGCAGTGGATAGCATTACAGGGGCTCTCAAAAAGGGAGACCGGGTGGCGCTTATTGGTTTCGGCACTTTCTCCGTATCACAGAGAAAGGCTCGCAACGGGCGCAATCCGCAAACAGGCGCGACCATCAAGATCGCCGCCCGCAGAGTGGCAAAGTTCTCCGCCGGGGCTGAACTGAAGAAAGCGGTAAATCGCGGAAAGTAGTTGGGGCCAGGTTTTCTGAAAACGGCAGGGGGTCGGCCCTGCCGTTTTGCTTTTGGGGTGACCTTTCGCTTTTGCCCGACCACGACCGACAAGAACGACTGCCGCCAGAGAGGGTCGGTGGTTTGCTGAATCCCACCCCCATCCAGTAGAATCTAAGACTTTGCAGCAAGATTGGGAGACCCATGAAGGCAGCCATCCATCCCGCTTACAATGAGATCCGCGTGGTGTGCGCGTGCGGCCACAGCTTTACGACCCGCTCCACTCATCGCGGCGATATCCATGTCGAAATCTGCTCGAGTTGCCATCCCTTCTTTACGGGCAAGCAGAAGCTGGTCGATACCGCCGGCCGTGTGGAGCGCTTCCGCCGGAAATACGCCAAAGTGGAGCCGGCAAAGAAGTAAAGCCAGCCCTGCATTTTCGCGTAAGCCAGGCAGATTTCAGCCCCCGCTCTGGCGGGGGCTTTTGTTTGCTCTTCCTCAGGCACGACGACTGCTCAGGATCGGACCATCGCGGACGCACCGCTCCGCTGCCCGGAGAATCCCCGCCCGGACCAGCTGCGCCACTCACTCAGTCGGCGGCGCTCGCCTCGGGCATCGAGGATGCAGTTCTTGGGCGTATCATCGATGTCATCAGCGATGTCATCAGACTTGAAACCGGCGACGATCGCGCGCTGGGCAGCCGGCTCAGGGTAGGCACATTAGAATAATCTCATGCGCAAGTATTGGGACGCTCCGGCGGATGCGGGCAAGGGTTCCTCAGACTCTGGCTCCGGGCAGATCCGCACGCGACCGGGGACCCAGCCGGTCCCGGCGCTGGTCTCAGTGGGCGGAGTCCGGATCGCTCCCGCCACCGTGCTTGCTCCCATGGCGGGGGTGACGGACACCGTTTTCCGGCGCTTCATCCGTAACCTCGGCGGATGCGGGCTGATCATGACCGAGTTTACTTCGGCCGACGGCGTACTCCGGGGCAAGGACAAGAAGGCCAAGCGCTACCTGCATTTTTACGAAGACGAGCATCCCATCTCCGCCCAGCTGTTTGGCAGTGATCCGCAAGTGATGGGCGAGGCCGCCCGCTTGGTCGAGGACCTAGGCTTCGACTTGATTGATCTGAACCTCGGCTGCCCGGCGAAAAAAGTGGTCAAGTGCAATGGCGGTTCCGGTTTGTTGCGCGACTTGCCGTCGATTGCAAAGATTTTCGAGGCGGTACGCGCCGCCGTGAAGATTCCCTTCACGGTAAAGTTCCGCGCGGGCTGGAACGATGAAGAAATCGTCTGCGTCGAGCTGGCCAAGATGGCGGAGAACTGTGGCCTTTGCGCGGTGGCTTTGCACGCCCGCACCCGGGAGCAGGGTTACAGCGGCCAGGCGCGCTGGGAGTGGATCGCCGCGGTCAAGGACGCGGTGAAGATTCCGGTGATTGGAAACGGGGACATTCGCACGCCGGAGGATGCCTGCGCCATGGTCAGCCAGACCGGCTGCGACGCGGTGATGATTGGACGGACGGCGCCGGCGAATCCGTGGATCTTCCGGCAGATCGAACAATACTGTGTAAACCAATACTGTGTAAACCCCGGATTCCTTCCCGCCAGGATCGAGCTCGAATCGGAGGGCTTGGCTCGCGGGGCGGAAGCCTCCGAGTTGGTCGGGGAACCAAGGGGCGCGACGGAAGAGGCGCCGTTCCGCCTGCATGCGGGCAAATCCTACGACCAACCCACCGAACTCGACCGCTACCAGATGATCCGCACCTACTTCCGGATGCTCATCGAAGAAGAACTTCCGGACGCAGTCGGCAAGATGAAGCAGTTCGCATCGTGGTTCACGCATGGAGTGCCGGGCGGGGCGGCCCTGCGCAAAGCCATCTATGAGTCGAAGAGCGCGGCCGAGATTCTGGGCCGAGTAGAAGAATTTTTCGAAACGCGCGTTCGGGCACCGTCGGCGCACGCCCTTTCCGTCTGAGGAGAATCAGCCTTCTCGGCGGCTCTGGCCCATCTTCCAGGCGTCTCTATCCACCCGGGGCGGAATGCGGAACCTCCTCGAACGAATCGTACCGGGCTGCGCAGGGCAGCGGTCTAGACCGTCCTGGCCACCAACCTCCCGTTCCCGTCCCGCTCGACATAGGCCCAGGGAAGGTTCGGATCGTGAGTAAATACGGTCAGCCATTCCTCTGGAATCGCCTGCGCGTAATACCTTTTGCGGCTCTCAATGGTCTCCAGAGGATATAAGTCAAATGCCATCACCCAGTTCAGATCGAGGTGCGCGCTGGTAGGAATCAGGTCCGAAATGTAACAAGCCGTCCTCCCCCCGCTGCGGATCACCACCGCCTGCATGTCTTTTGTGTGTCCGGGGAAAACCGCCAGGGAAATGCCGGGAACGATTTCCTGATCTCCCCGCTCTAGTTTCATCTGCCCACTGGCAATCAGTGGGTCATAGTTGTCGGGAATGTAGCTGACCCCATCGCGCTGGTTTTCATGGGCATGATTCCACTCCCCTTCCTGGACGTAGTAGGTCGCGTTCGGAAAAGTGGCGGAGGCCCGGCCCCCCCGGCGCATCGTGTTCCATCCGCAGTGATCGAAGTGCAGGTGGGTGTTGATGACGATGTCGACATCGTCCGGTGACACTCCGGCCGCAGCCAGATTCTCGATCAGCCGGGCGGGCTGCCCGTAGATCTCGGCCATCTTTTCAGAAAGCTTGTTGCCGATTCCGGTTTCGACCAGAACCGTGCGATCGCCGGTCTGGACAAGCAGCGAATTCAGGCCGCTCGGCACCCGGTTGTTGTGGTCCGCTTTGACTTTGCGTTCCCATAAGACCTTGGGCACCACCCCGAAGAAAGCTCCCCCATCGAGGGAATAGATGCCGTCGGAGACGGCCGTAAGCTCGAAGTCCCCCAGGCTCAGACGATGCATAATTGTCCCAGAGCGCAAATCTTACGGGTGCGCCGAGGGCGCCGTCAAAATGCCCGTTCCCGCATGCTAAAATCTTGCCAGCGCCATTCTCAAAGATGCTTCCTGACGTACAGAACCTCAACGAGCTGCAGCAGGCCGACCGGGAGATCCTCCGCCTCAAAGAAGAGGTTGCCGCCTTGCCCAAGCGCACGGCGGCCATTGAAGAACGGCTGTCCGGGACCAAGGCAGTCCTCGAGAAAGCGAAAACCGCAGTCAAGGCCGACGAAACCGCCCGCCGCAAGTACGAAATTTCCATCCAGGACCTGCAGCAGAAAATCTCCAAATACCGCGATCAGTCGCTGGAAGTCAAAACCAACGACCAGTACAAAGCGCTGATGCACGAGATTCACTTCGCCGAGCAGGACATCCGTACCAACGAAGACAAGATCCTGGAGCTGATGGTCAACGCCGAAGCCCGCGAAAAAGACGTGCGGGCCGCGGAGGCCGAACTGAAAACGGAGATGGTTGAAATCGAACAGGAAAAGGTCAGCGCCCGCGCCCTCACCGCCGAACACGAAAAGCAACTGGCCGAGTGGAATGCCAAGCGCGACAAAGTCCGCGCCGGGGTCAATGTCGAACTGCTGCGCCACTATGACCGGGTCTCAAAGTTTCGCCGGACCGGCCTGGCCGAGGTTCGCGATCACAAATGCATGGGATGCCAGGTTGTGCTGCGCCCGCAGACCTACAACGAGGTGCGCAGCGGGGCGGTGATCATCTGTGAATCCTGCCAGCGGATTCTGTACTTCGATCCCAAAGCTGAGGTGGTGCTCGAGCGCCCCAGTCTGACCGCCAAGCGCCGCACCCGTCCTAAGTCGCACGTGGACCGGGCCTGGTTTTATCGCTCCGATTTCGGCGAAACCGGCGAGGTCTTCATCGCCTTTGCCAACGCCAATGGCAACGCCAGCCGCCGGGTCTACGACGCACACACCGGCCGCAAGATCGGCGAAACGTTGTACGAAGAGGGCGACTTCGTTGCCAATTTTCCCGGCGACATTCGCTCCGGCACACAACTCCGAAGCGGCCTCGAAGAGCAGCAACTGGAAGAATGGGCGGCGGAACTCCCCATGGTCATTCTCGATGAACTGCATGGTGATCTGAAGGCCGCTCTGGCGGAGGCCCCCGAAACCAGCGAACATCCGGCGGCCAGCTGATTCCGGGCTGGGTTGCCACGAAACGGCGAAACGCCAGCTTGCGCTGAACGCCGACAACTCTTCTTGATCCGCCCCAAGATCCTGAGAACAGGAAGCTTATCTTCTCCCGCAGCATCCCGGGGTCCGGTGCTGGACCCCCGAGTCCTGCAATCCCCGAGCCCCGCATCCTGCGATGCGCTTCAGCCGGAAATCGGGGAATGAGGCCGGCGCCTGCCGCGATGAGGATGGACACGGGTTAATATTTCAGGATGCCCACGAGCCCTGGCCCCGCGGTAGCGTGTTCTGCAGTGAGGATTTCCCGCCGGGGCGCGGCCCGGCTGAAAAACGGCCACGTCTGGGTCTACCGTTCCGACATCCTCTCCGCGGACGGTGCGGCTCCCGGCGACCTGGTCAACGTAGCCGATGAGCGCAGCAAGAGCCTGGGCACTGCGCTCTACAGCAGCGCTTCGCAGATTGCCCTCCGCATGATTTCTGCCGGGCCGGTGGCCGACCTGCCCGGGCTGGTGCGCGAGCGCCTTCAGGCGGCGATCGCCTATCGTCGGCGGGTGGTGAAAGATAGCGACGCGTATCGAGTCGTTTTCAGCGAGGCTGACTTCCTGCCCGGTCTGATCGTCGATCGCTATAACGACTTGCTCGCGCTGCAAGTTCTTACCCAGGCGATCGATCGGGAAGCGCTGCGTGCGGTGGTGACTGCCGAGCTCAATCTCCAGCTCAAGCCTGCCGCCATGTTCGAACGAGTTGATCCCCGGGTGCGGGAACTGGAGCAGCTAGCTCCCCGGTCCTCCGGCTTGATTCAGGGTGAGAAAAGCAACACCATCTTCACCATGAACGGGGTGCGTTTCCATTACGACCCACAGGAAGGCCAGAAGACCGGTGCCTTTCTGGATCAGCGCGAAAACTACGCGGCCGCCGCCCAGTTCGCGCGCGGCGAAGCCCTCGATGCCTTCTGCTACCAGGGCGGATTCGCTCTCCACTTGGCCGAGCAATGTTCGAGGGTGACCGGCATCGATAGTTCGCGGCCGGCCCTCGAAGTCGCCGACCGCAACGCCGCCCTGAACGGTCGCGACATCGAATGGATCGAGGCCAATACCTTCGATCTGTTGCGCGATTCAGCCGATGCGGGGCGCAGGTTCGACGCTATCGTCCTTGACCCTCCCGCCTTCGCCAAGAGCAAGCAAACCTTGGATACAGCTCTGCGCGGTTACAAGGAACTCAACCTACGCGCTCTCAAGATGTTGCGCCCGGGCGGCACCCTGATCACCTGCTCCTGCTCTTATCACGTCAGCCTGGCTGACTTCATCGAGGTAGTGGCCGATTCCGCTCGCGATACCCATAGAATCCTGCGCATCTTGGAAACCCGCAGTCAAGCCAAAGACCATCCCATTCTTCTAAACGTGCCCGAAACCGCCTACCTAAAATGCTTGATAGCCTATGTAAGCTATTGAAAATAAAAATAATATATACATTGACAACAACACACTAAGATTTTAGCATCGTAACATACTAAAGCTTCATCTAAGTTCATAGAGCACCCTATCCGGGCTCTTTTTAAGGAGGATTGAGTCATGACCGTTTTAACCCGTTGGGATCCTTTCCGGGAGTTCAACAGCCTGCAGGACCGCATGAACCGGCTGGTCCGCGACTCCTTTAGCGATGGTCAAGAGGCGCTGGCCACAACCAGTTTCGCGCCCGCAGTCGATGTGTACGAGGATGAGCACAGCGTCACCCTGAAAATCGAAGTGCCGGGCATCAACGAAAAAGATATCGATGTCCGCATCGAAAACAATACCCTGACTGTGCACGGCGAACGCAAGTACGAAGAGGAAGAGAAAGAGGAAAATTACCGTCGCATCGAGCGCCAATATGGCAGCTTCACGCGCTCCTTCACTCTGCCCAGCACGATGGACACCAATAGCGTTTCTGCCGGCTACGACAAGGGCGTGTTGAAGATCAAGCTGGCCAAGAAGGCGGAATCCAAGCCGAAGCAAATCAAGGTCAACGTGGGCAGCGAAAAGCCAAGCGAGACCAAGGGCGCCAGCAAAGCCGCGTAATTACGAGCCTCTACAGCAGAGCCGCTCGCGGCCGAGCACGAGCACGATACTTCCGAAGGGAGGTGGCAGCACAAACCGCCTCCCGTTTCTATTTGCAAGAGTCAGCCGTCAGCACTTAGCATTTGCTCATGGCCACAGGGCGGAGTGGCTAAGATGCCCCGTCGAAACCGCTAAATGCTGGGGGAGTTCTCATGGCCATTCGTTGGGAAAAATTCACTGTAAAGGCGCAGGCAGCGGTGCAGCGCGGCAACGACTTGGCCGCGGAGCACGGGAATCCCGAACTGCTTCCCCTGCACCTCGTGGCCGCGATGCTCGAAGACCAAGAAGGCATTGTGCCGCCGGTACTGGAAAAGATCGGTATCGGACCGCAGGCGGTGCTGAACGAGGTGTACCGAGCGATTGAAGCCCTGCCCAAGGTCTCGGGCGGCGGGGTGGCGCAAACCACGATCTCCCAGGCTGCCAATCAGCTCCTGGAGCGCGCCTTCAAGGAAGCCGACAACTTCAAGGACGACTACGTCTCGACCGAACACCTGCTGCTGGCGGCTACGCAAGCGAAACGCGACGCCGCGCAGGAAATCCTGGCCCGCCACGG
This sequence comes from uncultured Acidobacteriaceae bacterium, assembly GCA_963770245.1. Classification (GTDB taxonomy): domain Bacteria; phylum Acidobacteriota; class Terriglobia; order Terriglobales; family Acidobacteriaceae; genus PALSA-270. Next base: position 152,405 of record CAVYOX010000010.1, read on the forward strand.
CGCCACCCATGACGCCATTCTGAAGGCATTGACGGCGGTCCGCGGATCCCAGAAGGTCACCGATCAGAACCCCGAAGCCAAGTATCAGGCGCTCGAGCGCTATGCCCGCGATCTTACCGAACAGGCTCGCCGCGGCAAGCTCGATCCGGTGATTGGCCGCGACGAAGAAATTCGCCGCGTCGTGCAAGTGCTGTCCCGCCGGACCAAGAACAATCCGGTGCTGATCGGCGAGCCGGGCGTGGGCAAGACGGCGATTGTCGAAGGATTGGCGCAGCGCATCATCTCGGGCGATGTGCCGGAGGGTTTAAAGAACAAACGCGTCGTTGCGCTCGATCTGGGTGCCATGCTCGCGGGTGCGAAGTACCGGGGCGAGTTCGAAGACCGACTGAAAGCGGTTTTGAAAGAGATTGAAGACTCCTCCGGGCAGATGATCCTATTCATCGACGAACTGCACACACTGGTCGGGGCGGGCGCAGCCGAGGGCGCAATCGACGCTTCCAATATGCTCAAGCCGGCCTTGGCTCGTGGCGAATTGCGTGCCATCGGCGCCACCACGCTGAACGAATACCGCAAGTACATTGAGAAAGATGCGGCCCTCGAGCGCCGTTTCCAGATCGTTTTCGTGGGCGAACCCAATGTAGAAGACACGATTGCCATTCTACGTGGCCTCAAAGAGCGCTATGAGGTGCATCACGGCGTCCGCATTAAGGATTCGGCCATCGTAGCGGCGGCGACTCTGTCGCACCGCTACATCTCCGACCGCTTCCTGCCCGACAAGGCGATCGATCTGGTTGACGAAGCCGCGGCGTCGTTGCGCATCCAGATTGATTCCCTGCCCACCGATATCGACCAGCTCGAACGCCGGGCCACGCAGCTCGAAATCGAAAAGCAGGCGTTGAAGAAAGAAGACGACCCAAATTCGAAAGAACGGCTGCTGCTGATCGACAAAGAACGGGCTGAGATCCGGGAAAAAGCCAACACGCTCAAGGCCAACTGGAAGCAGGAAAAAGACGTCATCGCCCGTTCCCGCCAGATCAAGGAGAAGATCGAGCAGTTGAAGATCGAAGAGCAGGCTGAAGAGCGCAAAGGCAACCTGCAGCGAGTCGCCGAGATCCGTTACGCTCTGCTGCGCCAAGCAGAACAGGAGCTCAACAAGCTGACTTCCCAAATGGATGGCAAAGGGCATCGCATGCTCAAAGAGGAAGTGGACGAGGAGGACATTGCCCGAATTGTCTCCAAATGGACCGGAATTCCCGTCTCGAAAATGCTCGAGGGCGAAGTCAAGAAACTGCTTACGATGGAAGAACGCCTGCGCCAGCGCGTAGTCGGCCAGGATGCAGCCCTCGAGCGCGTAGCCAACGCTATTCGCCGCTCGCGGGCCGGGCTCAGCGATCCCAAGCGCCCCATCGGCTCGTTCATTTTCCTCGGCCCAACGGGCGTCGGCAAAACCGAACTGGCTCGCGCCCTCGCCGAATTCCTGTTCGACGACGAGCGCTCCATGGTGCGCATTGATATGTCCGAGTATATGGAGAAGCACGCCGTTTCGCGGCTCATCGGCGCGCCCCCAGGCTACGTTGGCTACGAAGAAGGCGGCCAACTCACCGAGCAGGTACGGCGTCATCCTTACGCGGTCGTCCTGTTTGACGAAATCGAGAAAGCCCATCCGGACGTTTTCAACGTGTTGCTGCAAATGATGGACGACGGCCGCCTCACCGACGGCAAGGGTCGCACCGTGGACTTCCGCAATACGGTCATCATCATGACCTCAAACCTCGGGTCGTCCTTCTTGCAGGCGGAAGGTCTGAGGTCGGAACAGGAGTTCGATGAAGCGTCCAAACAGGTCATGCATGCCCTGCACAGCCACTTCAAGCCCGAGTTCCTCAACCGCGTCGATGACATCATCATCTTCCGCCCGCTGGGCAAGGAGCAGCTGGTCAAAATCATCGAGCTTCGTCTCGAGGATGTGCGCCGCTTGCTGGCGGAGCGCAAGATTTCCGTCGAGCTCACCGACGCCGCCAAGGATTTGCTGTTCACCGAAGGCTTCGACCCCAACTTCGGCGCGCGCCCGCTGAAGCGGGCCATCCAGAAGCTGGTGCAGGATCCGCTGGCGATGAAGATTTTGGACGGCGAGGTGCTGCACGGCGATCACGTGGTAGTCGATGCCGACAAGAGAACGGGAAAAATGATCGTCAGCGTGAGCCAGCGAGTGAGAGAAAAAGAGCCAACCAAAGCTCGCTGACGACCGCCTGGGGACAGCCGCGCCGGCTGTCCTTCGGCGAACGGGTTGGGACCGGCCGCCGGCTCCTGCCTGGGCAGAGAGAGGTTCGCCCTACGCGACCTTGGCCGTTGTAATGCCCGGTCCCATGGGCTTCGATCCCGCGAACCCGTAGTACATGATGTACAGATAGCAGATCGCCGGCAGAATGAACGAGTGGTGAATTCCGATCCGATCCGCCAAGGCTCCGACCGCCACCGGTACAATCGCTCCGCCCACGATGGCCATGATTAACATGCTCGAGCCCTTGCTGGTCACCGGCCCAAGTTCCGCAATCCCCGAAGTAAAAATACTGGGGAACATGATGGAGTTGAACAGCCCCACCAGGATGATGCTCCACATGGCAACGTGCCCGAACGTCAGCATCGAGATCGAGACCAGCAAGAACGCGGCAATCGCCGCCGTCCCCAGCACCAGGCCGGTGCGAAGTTTTTGCAGGATGGCCGATCCAATGAACCGGCCAATCATCGCGCACAACCAGTAGAGAGAAACGTAACCCGCGGCCACCTTCTCGGTAATGTCGCCGATATCCTTCTGGCTGAAGTAATTCACCAGAAAACTGCCAATCGAGACCTCTGCTCCCACGTAGACGAAAATGCCCACCGCGCCCAGTACGAGATGGCGGTATTTCCAAACGCTGGCGGTCGCTTCCCCCTTATGGTGCACAGCCGAGGCGATGACCGGCAGCTTATAGGTCGCAATCGCCAACCCGAGCAGCACAGCGATGAGCCCGAGCCCCAAATAGGGCAGCTTGACCGACGAGGCCTGTTGGATGCGGAATGACTGCAACGCATCCGCCGACAATTGGCGCACGGCGTCCATGTTCGGAGCCGCCGTCAGAATGAACAGACCCCCGAGGTAGGGTGCGATCGTGGTTCCGAGCGAGTTGAACGCCTGCGTCAGGTTCAAACGGCTGGAAGCGGTTTCCGGTGGCCCCAGCACAGCCACATAAGGATTGGCCGAGACCTGCAGAATCGTCATGCCTGCGGCCAGAACGATCAGAGCCGTCAGGAAAAGGGGGTAGGAAGGCACAGTGGCCGCCGGAATAAACAGGAAGGCGCCCAGCCCCATGGTGAATAGCCCTACAACCATGGCCCACTTATATCCGATCCACTCGATCACCTGAGCGGAGGGCAAAGAGAAGACAAAATACGCCGAGAAAAAGGCGAATTGGATCAGCATGATCTGGGCGTAGTTCAAATCGAAGATCGGCTTCAGGTGGGGCACCAGAATGTCGTTCAACGCGGTCATGAAACCCCACATGAAGAACAGCGTGGTCACAATGGCCATCGCTTTTTTGTCGGTAACGGGTGCCGCGGCAACGGTTGCAGTCTGGCGATTCACATTTGCGATTGCCATCGGGACGAGCCCTCCAGTGCGTGCTAGCATGCCTCGGGCAAGATTCAACAAAATCGTTTTTTTGGGCGAGTCTGCCTCGACCGTCCAAGGCCGACAGCATTGTAACGGAATTTTCTTCCCGGGAAGGAGTTACCGAGGTTCGCGGATCCCGCGGTAGGCGACGGCCTCTGCGACGGGAACCTGAAACAGAGACTGCCGAATCACCACTCGCACCCTGATACCCAGCCCGCTCCATGTCAACTTCGCGACACGAAAGTCCACCGCCGCACTCGACACATCGGGCACAACAGCAACCATCCCGGCCAGCGCGATGCCGATCGCAGCCCGAGCGCGCCCAGCTGCGCAACCCCAGAGGCCGGCGCCGGCGCCGAGAGCCACTGCCGCCGCGAGCAAGAAGATGAAAGAACCGGCGAGGTCGAGTCCGCCCCGCAGCGCCGATCCGAGCATCAGCGAAACCGCTCCCGGCCTGAGCAACATGATTGCACCGAGAGAAAAGAGAAAGAAGATAGACAGCCAGAACGAACACGCTCGCGATGGCGCTCGCTCCGGAGAGGCGCAGCGGTGGGTGGGTTCGCCAAACCCAGAATTTTCGACTGCCACAGGAACCTCGCCACTGCAGGCTCGGCGGGAGCAATGAATCCCCGACCGGCGGTTCTTATGCCAGGTCGAACAGAAGGACTTCGGCCTCGTCGAGTCCCTTAATGGTCAAGTTCGGCTCCGCGCTCACTGCCGCGCCGTCGCCCTGTCGTAGCTGCTGGCCATTCAATTCGACCGCCCCCTTGGCCACTTGCAGCCACGCATAGCGGTCTTTCCCCAGCTCGTGCGCGGTCTCCTGGCCAGGTTTTAAGAGCGCCACGAACAGCCGCGCATCCTGATGGATCGTGACCGATCCATCCTTCCCATCGGGCGACGCGATCAAGCGCAGCTTGCCGCTCTTCTCCGCTTCCGGAAAGGACTTCTGCTCATAGCCAGGCTGATGTCCCGGCCGGTCCGGAAGAATCCAGATTTGCAGCAGATGCGCCGCCTCGGTGGGCGAGGGGTTCGCCTCGCTATGGCGCACGCCCGTGCCCGCGCTCATTCTCTGCCCGTCGCCCGGCCGGATGATCGACCCATTGCCCAGGCTGTCTTTGTGTTCCAACTGGCCTTCGAGAACATAGGTAATAATCTCCATGTCGCGATGAGGATGCATGGGGAAGCCGTGGCCCGATGCGACCCAATCCTCATTGATCACGCGCAGGGAGCGAAATCCCATATACCGCGAATCGTGGAATTGGTCGAAAGAAAAGGTATGGTGGGTGTTGAGCCAGCCGTAGTTGCCCCCGCCCCGCTCCTGGCTGTGTCGGATGGTGATCATGCGTGGAATCCTCGTTATGACGACTATTTCCTTTAGATGTTCCGCTGCCCAAAAGGATTCCGTCGAGCGAGGGTTCGCCGCCCGAGCGTCGCCGAGCGAACTTGAGAGACTTCGCGAGAAATCGACCGGGACTCGGCGGCCCTGCGGGGAGAATCCGCTAGTTCTTTTCCGCCTTCGTCGTAGATGACTTCGATTCGGTCTTGCTTTCTTTCGACCTGCCGTCCTTTTTGGACGCCGAGTCTTTGGCAGAATCCCTCGCGGCCGAATCTTTGGACGCCGAGTCTTTCGAGGCCGAATCTTTGGAGGCCGAGCCTTTGGACGCCGAGTCTTTCGAGGATTCGTTATCCGAGGACGAAGAGGACGATCCGGACGACTTCTTGGGGTAATCCGTCACATACCAGCCTGATCCCTTGAATTGCACCGCCGGCGCGGAGATCACCAAGGCGACCGGTCCGCGACAGTCCGGGCATTTCTTCATGTGGGGATCGGAGAACTTCTGGATCTTTTCAAAACGGTGATGGCACTTCTTGCACTCGTACTCGTAAAGTGGCATGGGCTCCCTGAAATCGAGTCTGGGTCTCGGGCTGCCTCAAGATTCGGCCCTCGGACGGTTAGGCCTTGGGGTGAAGGCGGGATCCCGACCCTACGATAAACGGCTCAAACCAACCCGGGTTTGGGCTGGGAGGCGTTTCGTTCCAGCTCTCCTACCCGGTGTTTCTCCGCTTCTGATTCTAGGGATTGCGCCAATCTCCGTCAATTCATGGGCTGGATGCCGCCGCTGCGGCCAATGATAGACTCGCCACGATGGTCGGCAGACAAAAGGCTCGCGAAGAAAAATTCTTGAGTGCGGACCGGCCCGATCCGAGCACTCTCCCGCCCGGTCTCTACCTGGTCGGCACCCCCATCGGCAACCTGGAAGACATCACGTTCCGGGCGCTGCGAGTGCTGAAAGAAGCCGGCCTGATCGCTTGCGAAGACACGCGGCACACGCAAAAGCTGCTAAACCATTACGGCATCCGAACCCGCACGACCAGCTACCACGAACACAATGAGATGACCCGCGCCCCGGAGCTTATCGTCGAACTCGAACAGGGCGCAGCCATCGCTCTGGTAAGCGACGCCGGCATGCCCGGCATCTCCGATCCTGGCTTTCGGCTGATTTCACTGGCCATTCGCCATCATGTGCCGGTTGTGCCCATCCCCGGCGCATCGGCATTTCTGGCGGCGCTCGTAGCCAGCGGCCTGGCGACCGAGTCTTTCCGTTTCAGCGGATTCCTGCCTGCCAAGCGCGGCCAGCGGCGGCAGTGGCTCGAAAGCATCCAAGCCTCTCCCCGCACTCAGGTTTTCTACGAAGCGCCGCACCGCGTGAAGGAATCGGTGGAAGACATTGTCGAAGTGCTGGGAGCGGAGCGACGGGTCGTCGTGGCGCGCGAGGTCACCAAGATTCATGAGGAATTCCTGCGCGGGACCGCACAGGAGGTACTCGATGAGCTGAAGTCGCGGGCCGAGATCAAGGGGGAAATCACCGTGCTACTGGCCAAGGCGGCCGAGGGGTCCGCGCGTGAGGAGGCCGGGGACTCTCTGAGGACGGGCGCGCCCAGCCGCCCCTCAATTCGCCAGCGCATGGCTGAGATCATGGCCGAGCAACCTCTCGATGAGAAAGCCGCTCTAAAGAAGGCGGCCAAGGAGAGAGGGATTTCAAAAAGCGAGGCTTACCGCGAGTTGCAGAGAAGCAAGTAGGCCGCCCGTCCCCGATTCCGAAAGTCTCTCGCGCTATAATCCCAGTAAACTCGGTGCCTCCCAGAATGGAACCTAGACCCCATGTTGATACGTCTCGGATATGACATTCAATTCGAGATCCCTGCGCCCGTCGCCATGGTGGCGGTCTTGCATGTCCATCCCTCGCGGGTTGCCGATCTGCGCGAACCCGATGATCTGATCGTCGAGCCGGCGGTGAAAACCGGATCTTACCTCGACAGCTATGGCAACCGGTGCACCCGCTTTCAGGCATCCCCGGGCAGGCTGCGGCTGAGTTGCTCGACCTTGATCGAAGACCCCGGAGTTCCAGATCCGGTCAATCCGAGCGCCCGCGAGCTTCCGGTCAATGAACTGCCCCACGAGACTCTGCGTTATCTGCTGAACAGCCGCTACTGCGAAGTGGACCGCCTCTCGAATATCGCCGCGGATTTGTTTGGCCACGTGCCGCCGGGTTGGGGTCGCGTGCAGGCGGTCTGCGAGTGGGTGCACGCCAAAGTGACCTTCGGATACCAGTACGCACGTTCTTCAAAGACCGCGCTCGACGTGTTCACGGAGCGCTGCGGCGTGTGTCGGGATTTTCAGCACCTGGCCATCACGTTTTGCCGCGCCCTCAACATTCCCGCGCGCTACGCAACCGGATACTTGGGGGACATCGGGATTCCACCCGCGCCCGAGCCCATGGATTTCAGTGCCTGGTTCGAGGTTTATCTGGAAGAGCGCTGGTGGACCTTCGATGCCCGCCATCATCAACCGCGCATCGGCCGGGTGCTGATGGCAACCGGCCGCGATGCCGCGGATGTGGCCATCACCACTTCATTTGGAAGCGCGCATCTGAGGAGCTTCAGCGTGGTGACGGACGAGGAGATCCCGGCCCGGGCCGCTAAGACCGGCACCGATTCCTAGGGTCGCAGTTCCCGGCGGCGCGGGTTACTTTCCTGCCAGCTCCCCCTTCACCGCCTCGCTCACTGCTTTGCCATCCACCCGCATCCCGGCCGCCGCGAAGCGCGCCATCACATTCTTCATGACCGTCCCCATGTCCTTCATGGTCGGCGAGCCCATCTCGGCGATCACCGCCTTTACTCCGGCCACCATTTCCGCCTCCCCGGCGGCCTTCGGCAGGTAGGTTTCAATCAAAGCGATCTCGGCGGTTTCCTTGTCCGCCATGGCTTGTCGCCCGCCCTTGGTGAACTGCTCCACGGAATCCTTGCGCTGCTTGATGAGGGTGGTCAGCACCTGCCGGGCTTCTTGGTCATCGAGCGGCGCCATTTTCTCAATTTCGCGGTTCTTGAGCGCCGTCTTGACCATTCGCAGGGTGGAAAGCCGATGCTCCTCGCGCGCCTTCATGGCGGAGGTGATGTCCTTCTGGATCTGCTCGATGAGGCTCATAGTCGTGGCCATTATATCCGCTGGATGGACGACGAGCGATCGAACCCCAAGATCGCACCGGCGGTAACCTGCTAAAACACAGCCGTTCCGGTAAACTGGTAGGCACTCTGAATGCACGAGGACTGATCCAAATGCTGCTGAAGAATCGCCTGTTTACGCCCGGTCCCACACCCATCCTCCCGGCGGCGCAGACCGCCATGGCATCCTTTTCGCTGCATCACCGCACCGCTGACTTCCGCGCCCTGTTTACCCGGGTCCTCAGCGACATGAAGGAATTCATCGGCACCAAGAACGACGTTTTGGTTCTAGCTTCCTCCGGTACCGGCGTCATGGAGGGTTCGGTCTCGAACCTCACTTCCCCCGGCGACAAGGTTCTGGTGCTCAGCGCGGGCAAGTTTGGCGAGCGCTGGCGCGATCTCGCGAAGGCCTTTGGTTGCGCGGTGGAACTGGTCAGCGCCCCCTACGGTGAGACTTTTTCGCGGGATGAAATCAAGGCCAAGCTGACCCCCGACGTTCGCGTGGTCTACATGCAGGGGACCGAAAGCTCGACCGGCGCGCGCCACGATGTTAAGGGGGTGGCCAAGCTGGTGAACGCCCTCGAGGACACGCTGCTGGTGGTCGATGCCATCACCGGCCTGGGCACCACGCACTTGGACGTGGATGGCTGGGGAGTGGACGTCATCATCGGCGGCTCGCAGAAAGCTCTCATGATCCCGCCCGGCCTCGCCTACTGCGCCATCAGCGAACGCGCCTGGAAGCGCATGGAGACCGCCAAGTCCCCGCGTTACTACTTCGATTTTCGCAAGGAACGCAAGTCTGCCGCCAAGGGCGAGTCTGCCTACACCCCGGCGACTTCGCTGTTTGCCGCGCTGGGCGCAGCGCTTGCGTTTGTACGCCAGATGGGAGGCGGGGACCTGGCGGAAGGACGCGAAGCGCTGGTCGCGAACGCCGAACTGGCCGCGGAAATGACTCGCGCTGGCGCGCTGGCGCTAGGATTGAAGCTCTTTGCTGCCTCGGCACCCGCCGCCGCGCTGACGGCAATTCAGGCCCCGGCCGGGGTAGATTCGAGCGCGATGGTCAAGGAATTCCGCGACACTTTTTCTGCCGTCGTGGCCAACGGCCAGGGCGAAATGAAGGGCAAGATGATCCGCATCGCCCACATCGGATACTACGACTACATGGACACGATCGGAATCCTGGCGGCGCTCGAGCAGGTCCTGGCCAGTGTGGCGGGAAAGCCGGTCGAATACGGAGCAGCGGTGCGCGCGGCCCAACAAATCTACGCGCGCAGCCTCTCCGAGAAGCGCCAATCCGTGGGCGCCTAGGCCGAGCTCGCAAAGATTCCCTCCTTCCGGGAGTGCGAGCGTCTACGGCCGGGTGATAACGACCTCGATCGCTATTGGATCGTAAAGGTCATGCTGTTGGAGTTCTCGGCGAGCGTGCCACCCCCGTAGACCCCGCCCGTCGTCGCAGGGTTGGTGACCGTGACCGGCACGGTCGCTGCCGTGGCCAGGGCGGCAGTGGGTACCGCGGCCGTCAGCTGGCTGCCGGTCACGTAGGTGGTCGTCAGGGCCGTGCCGTTCCAGTTCACCACGGCGGTCGTCGAAAAGTTGGAGCCGTTCACCGTCAAAGTCAATCCTGCGCTGCCGGCGGGCGCACTGTTCGGTGCAAGTTGCGCAATCGCGGGCATGGCTCCAGCCGTCGCCGGAGTGGTGGCGGTCGAGCCGTACCCGCAGCCGATACCGGTCAGCAGCGCGGCCAATAACAGTGCAGAAATCATCTTCATAGCATTCTCCGATGGGGGGAAGTTCCCTTGTCAAAAAGTGTAGAAACGGGAACTGCAGCGGGTGTCAGGCGGATGTCACTTTCTGGTCAAAACTTTGCCTGGGTAGCCAGAGCCACCCCCCGCCTGATAGGCTCGACTGGAGCCTTAACTCGCTGAAAAGAAAGGGTTCGAGAATTCACCATGAAAGTTGTGGTTGCGGAAAAAATCTCTTCCTCGGCAATGGAGCTGCTCAAAGAGCCGCACTGGACAATCATCACCCCGGATCAGCTGGACGGCAAACTCGCCGCCCAATTGGAATCCGCCGACGCACTGATTGTTCGCTCGGCGGTGCAGGTCGACGCGGCTCTGCTCGAGCATGCGGACAAACTGCGGGTGATCGGACGCGCGGGAGTCGGCGTCGACAACATTGAGATCGAAGCCGCCACTCGCAAGGGCATCGCGGTCATGAACACGCCCGGCGCCAATGCGGTCGCGGTGGCCGAGCAGACCCTGGGGGTCATGCTGGCCATGGCTCGCCACCTCTGCCGCGCCGACGCCCTGATGCACGCCGGCAAGTGGGAAAAGAAATCCTTGCAAGGCACCGAGCTGCGCGGCAAGACCCTGGGCATCATCGGCTTGGGAAAAATCGGCATGGAAGTCGCCCGCCGTGCGCGCAGCTTTGCCATGGAGGTCATCGCGCACGACCCCTTCGTATCCTTGGCGGTGGCAAAAGAGCAGGGCATCCGCATGGCAGAGCTGGAGGAAGTCTATGCCTCCGCCGACTATCTCACGCTGCACGTCGGGCTCACACCGCAAACCACCGGCATGATCAACGCTCAGTCAATCAAGACCATGAAACGAGGCATCCGCCTGGTCAACTGCGCTCGCGGCGAACTGGTGGACGAAGGCGCTCTGGCCGAAGCTCTCAAGGAAGGACAGGTGGGAGGCGCCGCACTCGACGTCTTTGTCGAGGAGCCGCTCAAGAACTCGCCGCTACAGGCGATGAACAACGTCATCCTCACCCCGCATATCGGTGGCTCAACCCGCGAGGCACAGGAGGCCGTGGGCTACCAGATCGCCCTGCAGGTGAAGGAGTATCTCAAGCACGGCGTCATCCAGAACGCGGTGAACGTTCCCTCGGTTTCGCACGAGGAATACCTCGAACTGCAACCCTACATCGTGCTGGCGGAACGCCTGGGCGCGTTCCTGGCCCAGGCCAGCGAGGGCACTCTCGAGCATATCTCCCTGCGCTACCGCGGACACATTGCGGAATCCAAGACCGAACTGATCCGCAACGCCGCGATCAAGGGTATTCTGAACGAAGGCCTGGAGGAGAAGGCGAACCTGGTGAATGCCGCGGCCATCGCCTCCGCGCGGGGCTTGCACATCCACGAAGAGCGCAAACCGAAGGGGGCCAACGGGGATGAGAGCGTTCTCTCCATCTTGCTCAAAACCGCCACCGAAGAGCACATCGTGAAAGGCTCCGTCCTGCACAAGCATGTGCCTCGCCTGCTGCACGTCGACGGCATCGAAGTGGAAGCTCCGCTCGAGCGCAATCTCATCTACATGCGCAATCGCGACGTGCCCGGCGTCATCGGCCGGGTGGGCACGATTCTGGGCGAGCACAAGATCAATATCGCCAACTTCTCCCTCGGCCGCCGCGCCGAAAAAGGAGAAGGCGGACAGCTACGCGAGGCTATCGCCGTGGTACACATCGACGGCGTGGTCCCGGAAACCGTGCTGGCCGAATTGAGAAAGGCTCCGGGGGTTCAGCAGGCCAAAGCCATCCGCCTGTCTTAGGCGCGTAAATGCCAGATGCTTTACTATGGCAGAATCCTTTCATTCGGACTTTGGCGAGGCCCCGGGATGATCAAGCGAGCGGCGATGGCGGTTGCAGTAGGGATGATACTCACCTGCAGCGGACTCGGCCAGGACGCCCATTACGACGTCAGCGTCAATGGGATAGGGGTGCTCAGCAAGCAGACAACCGGCAATCAGGTCGTCCAAACCCCGACCCAAAGCTACGGGGTTGTCGGGGTCGGCGAGGTTCGTCTGAATTCGAGATTTGCAGTGCAGGTGAACGCCGGGCACTTTGACAACTCGCAAAAATACGCCACCGGCACCCTGGATTACCGGGTTCAATCCACCGTCACAGAACTCAGCGGGGCGCTGGTCTGTCGTCTGTTTCAAACCAAGAAGTGGAAACCCTTCCTGTTCGCTGGAGCCGGAGTATTGTTCTTCAACCCCGACAATTCCACCGTCATCGAGGTAAACCCGCTCAGCCCCGGGGAAGCTCAGGAAAACATCGGAGCCGTTCGCCAGTCGGAAATCGCGGCCCTTTACGGCGGAGGAGTCGATCACCCGTTGCTCCACCATCTGTCGCTTCGTCTGCAGTACCGAGGCCTGATCTACTCCGCCCCCAGCTTCAGCGTGCCGAATTTATTCACCGGGCAGCATGGCCACATCGCCGAGCCTTCGATTGGGTTGGTGTTCAGCTTCTAGACAGGATGGGCGGGAGCGCTCGACCTCGGATCGCCTGCACCCGAGTGGGGATCACGAATTGGCCGCATCGCGTCGCAGCTTGCGGCTCTCCGCCAGCAATGCCATCGAATGCATCAGGTTTTGCAGGGTCACAATCCCCACCAGGCGTTGGTCTTCGACCACGGGAATCAGGCTCAGATTGCGCGCCGTGAGCTTGCGAAACGCCGACGCCAGCGATTCCTTCTTCTGCGCTACTTCGAACAACCCATTCATCACCGCCTGCACATACCCGTTACCCTCGGAGCGCAGCGCTTCGAGAATTCTCTGCCGGGAAATCACCCCCACCATGTCACTGCCGCGGATGACCGGGAAATCATCCTGCAGAGAGTGCACCGCTTTATCCAGTGCATCTTCGAGAGTATCGGCCGGGGAAAGCGTAGCAAAATCTCGCAGCATGATATCTTCCAGGTGCACGGTCTCCAGCACCGATTGAAACACCACCGAGCGTTCTTCCAGTTGCGCAGCCACGAATAGGAAGAATCCAATCATCGCCAACCAGGCGCTGGCGGCGTTGCCGCCCGGCATGAACTGCAACATGCCGGCCAGCATCAACACCATGGCGAAAGCCTGTCCCACCGAAACCGCCCGCCGCGTGGCCCGCACCGCGCCCATCCGCCGGGCAAACAACGCCCGCAGCACGCGCCCACCGTCCATCGGATAGGCCGGAAGCAGATTGAAAAGGGCCAGCCAGGCGTTGCCCCACACCAGGCTGCGCGGCAGGCTCGCCGAAGTTACATAGGGCCGGCTCCACAGCCGAACTTCGGGCGCGAATGCCAGTAAGACGCCGCCCGCCGCAACCGCAACCACCAGGTTCGCCAGCGGGCCCGCCAGCGCGATGCGGATATCGCGCTTCCAGGTCTGCGCTCCCGACTCCATGGGCTGCCGGGTCTCGTCGAGCAACGTCACCCCGCCGATGGGCAGTAAAATAATGGCCTTGGCCGGAATGCCGGCGTGCGCGCTGGCTAGCGCGTGCCCCAATTCGTGCAGCACCACACAGCCAAAAATGATTCCCACCAGCGCGAGCCCGCGGGGGACAGCGTTCAAGCCTCCGTGCGATGCCGATTCCGTCAGCCAAACAAAGAAGAGCAGTAAAACGAACGTCAGATGAACCCGGATTTCGACCCCGAAAACCCGCCCCGCCGGTATGGACCAGTTCCTCATCGTCGCCCCGTTTGCCGTTCCTATTCTATATAGTTAGACGCCGGCCGGTTCACCGTGGATGCGATTTGTGACTCGAAAGTGCCGTTGCCGCTCTGCACTCCGATCGCTTTCGAGGAACCCGAGCCCCACCGAAGCACCTTGATCATGAGAGTAATCGCCGGCAAATACCGCAGCCGTCCGCTCTCCGCGCTCCCCGGCCTTGACCTGCGCCCGACCACCGACCGCTTGCGCGAGACCCTGTTCAACGTTCTGACCGCGGGCAACCCTTCGGCACTCGGGGGAACGGTTTGGCTCGATCTCTACGCCGGGACAGGAGCGGTGGGCATCGAGGCGCTCAGCCGCGGCGCGGAGATGGTGTATTTCGTCGAGTCGTCGGCCCGCGCCGCGGATCTGGTGCGAAAAAACTTACAGTCTTTGAAAATTGAGTCCGGGTTCGAAATCGTCAGGAAAGATTCGGTTCAATCTCTGCGAGGCCTCGAGACGAGAGGCGTGACCGCCGACTTTGCCTTCCTCGATCCACCGTACCGTCTCGAACCAGCCTACCAGCAGACTCTCGAACATCTCGGGCGAGTCCGGCTGCTCAAACCCGGCAGCATCGTAATCGCCGAGCACGAAAAAAGATTTGATCCGGGAGAGAAATTTGAATCCTTGGGGCGCTATCGCACCCTGACCCAGGGAGACGCGGCCTTGAGCTTCTACCGCATCCTGTAGGACAGGCTGCGGAGGTGGGTCTTACATCAAGATTTCGCCACCGCGCCGCACCAACGGATGCTGCATCTCCCGCAGTTCGTTCTTCACCAGATTGAGTCCATACACGCACTGCTCAAAGTTCCGCGAGAGGCTGGCAAACAGCGGCGCCACTTTGGTGTACTCAAAGACGTCGAACTTGGAGACGATATGGTAGCTCTCTTTTCCCGCCTTCACCCAATCCACAAAGCTTTCCAGCCGATGGCGCCGCAAACGAAAGTGGTTAATGCTCTCGGGAAACATCCCGGCAAAAAACAGGGTGTAATCTCCGATGTGTTTCCGCACCTGCCGCTCGCGATCAAACGACGGCGCGGGTCCGAACACGGGATCGGATTCCATCAGCATTTGACCCACATCGCTCAGTCGGCGTCCCGCCCCATCGCGCATCTTGAACAACTCTTCAACATCGCAGAACTCCGCCAGCAAATGCGCCACGTAAGCCACAATCTGCGGATCGCGGATACCAATCTGCTCGGCATATTGCCGCCCGACCAGTTCAATAAAAAACTCGTGCAGCGGATGAGATTCTGGAACCATCATCGGGGCCCCCTATAGCAAAACAGCTCCCAGCGCGGCATTCCAACGCCCTTAACCACTTAATTACCGTAGAGCGCAGGCAAAAACAAGTGACTTCTGTGCGCCGGCGTAGCACGGTTGTGCTACGGTTTAGAATCCGAAAGCGGGGGAAAGGTTTTGTTTCCGACTTGTTGGCAGACCGGGCAGTCGGCTGCTAATCCTGATTGCGGGCCGTATCCGCCCTGTTTCCCGATACCATCGGACGAACGGAGGAGATTCATGGAACGTAGAAACATTGCCAGCGGCACGGCCTGGGAGCCCATCATCGGTTACTCTCGAGTCGTACGACGGGGTACGCAGGTTCATGTGTCCGGCACAACCGCGACCGGCCCCGAGGGAAAAATTGTTGGCGTCGGCGATCCCTACGCTCAGGCGGTGCAGACCCTCCGCAATATCGAATCCGCCCTAGAAAAAGCCGGCGCCAGTCTGAGAGATGTGGTGCGCACCCGCATGTTCCTAACCAACATCGCCGACTGGGAAAAAGTGGGCAAGGCTCACGGCGAGTTCTTCCGCGACATCCGCCCCGCCGCCACCATGGTGGGAGTGGCGGGTTTTGTTTCGCCCGAGATGCTGGTGGAGATCGAAGCCGAAGCCATCATCTCGGAGGCTGAGGATAGCCCCCCTCGATAAGAACGGGCTGCCTCGGACCGAGATAGGCCGGATCAAAATATTCTGTGACCATTCCTCTTGACACCGGCTCCATAGGGAGCATAATGCCCCAATCTCCAACTATCGCCCCCGATACCCGAACCGGGACCGTAGACGATGAAGCTTCCGAGGTAAGTGTGCAGCAGGGAGGTCACTCATGAGCGTTCTGGACCTGTGCGATCCCGAAGCAGCCGCCGTGTCGCTGCAAGCCAGTGTTGCGGATGCAATTCGCAATATGCTGAACCATCACGTCGGAGCGGTGGCGGTTGTCGACAGCGAGCGGCGCGTGGCCGGGATATTCAGCGAACGCGACGTCCTACGGAAACTAGCCCTCAGCGGCCGCGATCCGGAAACAACTCCGGTGCGGGACCTAATGACCACGCCAGTCGAACTGGCCACCGCCGAGACCGGCCCCGGTGAGGCCCTTGTCACCATGGTGGAACGTCACTTCCGCCATTTGCCCATCGTGGATAGCGACGCCCGCTTGCTCGGAATGCTCTCTATTCGCAACGTGCTTGAGTGGCGTGTTGAGGATCTCAGTCGCGAGCTCGACGCGCTTGAGCAGTATGTTTCCAATGACGGCCCCGGCGGCTAGTGCTCGTTTCGCTCGTCCTGCCGGAATTTTGCACCCCTGCCACCCCCATGCCCGCCCGCATCGAGGCGCGGGAGATTTGCGCTCGAACTGAACAGGCGGTCGAAACGCCTGATGCCCCGATCCAGTAGAATCAGTCCCCGTCCGTCAGGGCTGGGCTAGCAGCGCAGATCTCCGGCCGGCCTTTCGAGCTGCCGTTGGCGGACTGACGGCAGAGCCCTCCGGACCAAAAGGAGCCCCTCATGCGAACGAGAACCAGAAAGCGTCTCATCGCCGCGATTCTCCTCGGAATCGCCGCCAGTAACCTGGCTACGGCGCAGGACGCGCCATTGCCCAAGCGCACCCTGATTCGTGCCGGCCAGTTACTCGACGTGAGGAGCGGGAAACTCTTAGCGGACCAGACCGTCGTCATCGAAGCCGACAAAATCATCAATGTGGGCCCGGCGGGCGCAATCGGAGCGTCCTCCGGTGACGAGGTAATCGACCTGTCAAAAGCTACCGTGCTGCCTGGGCTCATTGATGCCCATACCCATCTGACGATGGATCCGGACGATGTCGGCTACGAGGGCCTGGGCCTTTCGGTGCCGCGCCAGACACTGATCGGCGCCAGGAACGCCCGCCTGACTTTGGAAGCTGGATTCACCACCGTGCGTAACGTCGGGGCCGACGCTTTCACCGACGTCGCCCTGCGCGATGCGGTTCGTGACGGCGATATTCCCGGCCCCCGCATGCGGGTGAGCGGTCCTCCTCTCGGCATTACGGGCGGACACTGCGACAACAACTTCCTTCCCGCCGAGTACCATGCCAGCGCAGACGGTGTGGCCGATGGCATCTCCGCGGTGCAGCACAAGGTTCGCGAAAACATCAAGTACGGCGCCGATCTCATCAAAATCTGCGCCACCGGCGGCGTACTCACCCTGGGCGACGACCCGCAAGCCTCGCAATACACGCGGGAAGAAATGAAGGCCATCGTGGCCGATGCCCATCGCCTGGGCCGAAAAGTGGCTGCCCACGCGCACGGGGCCCAGGGCATCCTTTGGGCCGCGGAAGCCGGAGTCGATTCTATCGAACACGGTTCCTACATAGACGAGGCCGGCATTGCCGAGATGAAAAAAGACGGCACCTATCTGGTGCCCACGCTATATCTTTCCGATTGGTTTCTGGCCAACGCCGACAGGCTGCATGTTCCTCCAGAAATGCTGGCCAAAGGGAGAAGGGTCGCTCTGATTGCGCGCAAGAATATCGCTCACGCTTTTGCCAGCGGAGTGAAAGTCGCATTCGGTACCGACGCCGGGGTCTATCCCCATGGCCTGAATGCGCGCGAGCTCGCCGTGATGGTACAGCTCGGCCTGACCCCGTTGCAATCCATCCAAGCCGCGACCATCAATGCCGCGGATCTGCTCGGTTGGCCCGAAAAAACCGGCGCCATCGAGCCCGGCAAGTGGGCCGACCTCATCGCCGTCGACGGCGATCCACTGCGGGACGTGACCACGCTCGAACATGTGAAGTTTGTGATGAAAGGCGGCGCGCTGGTGAAGAACGAGTACGGAAAATGATGTTTAGATAAGGTGGGCCCGGATCCGGTTGATGGCGCGCCATTGGGATACAGACGGGCCGCCGCCGTCGTCCGGTCACGCGCCGCGGATGTTGCGGGTTGGCACCTGAGGGGTGCACGAAGCAGAGAAGAAACGCCGCTCGGTAGCGCGTGCCGCCTACGCTGCTCCGGCTCATCCCGGCAAATCAAAGGCCGGCTGCGAAGCCGGCCCTTGTATTTGCGGGAATCCAGACTACTTCTTGGGAGCGATTGCGTCCTTCGCGGCCTTGGCCACGCGGAACTTTACCACCGTCTTCGCCTTGATCTGAATGGGTTCACCGGTCTGGGGATTGCGCCCCACGCGTGCCTTGCGATGCGCCTTCACCAGGCGGCCCAAGCCGGGCACCACGAACACGCCATTCTTCTTGGTCTCCTTGATGGCGGTATCCGCAAGGGTCTCCAAAAATGTCGCCGCTGCTTTGTTGTTGATCTCAAGCTCCTCCGCCAGGTGGCGGACCAGTTGTGTCTTGGTCATGCCTGCTGCCATGAATCCTCCTCTAAAATGCAACTCCGATTTTGCTGCGAGAGCGCTATCTTATACCGTGTTCCTGTGGAAAAGTAGCGTTCTAGGCCCATTTTACGCGGATGTTCTTAACTTGGCACGGGCAAAAGCCATAAAAAACGCCGGTTTCCGTCCCGGCGGTTTCAAAATGGCCCGCCAACGCGGGCATCTCGCCCTCGGCGGCATGCCCCTGCGTGTCATAATGCCTGCGGGAGGTTTGGTATCTGTGAGTTGCGCCATCTGCGAAAAACGTAGGGAAAAGCGCTTTTGCCCGGCCGTCCACGGGCGCATCTGCCCGCAATGCTGCGGCGAGCAACGCGAAGTCACTCTCGACTGTCCCCGTGACTGCATCTATCTGCTGCAGGCCCGCGAGCATGAAAGGCCGCGCTCCATGGAGGATTTGGACCAGGCCGCCCTGTTCGCCCAGGTCGAGATCGCGCAGCAGTTTCTCTACGAGCACGAGCCCCTGATCCTCGGACTCAGCTTCGCCCTAGCGAAAAGCGCCCGCGCCAACCGCACGCTCACCGATTCTGATTTGATCGCTGGCCTGACCTCACTGGCGACAACCTACGAGACGCTGGCGCACTCCGGATTGCACTATGAAGCCCCCGTCACCAACGTCAGCCATCAGGCCCTGCTGGCCGAAATGCAACGGACGCTGCAGGAGTACCGAGAAACCGAGCAGAAGCATCTCGGGTACACTCGCCTGCGGGATGCCGACATCTTGCGCGCTCTGGTGTTTTTGGTGAGGATGGCGCACGGTCGCTCTTCTGGAAGGCCGCGGTCACGGGCCTTTGTCGATTTCATCTTCGCTCAGTTCCCCGAGCCGGCGCCCATCGCTTTGCCGCAGGAAGCCGGAAGCCGGATCGTGCTGCCCTAGCTCATCCCGTCTAACCCCGGCCACCGGATTTGCGGGGATTCCACGAAGCCGCGCAGTTCAGTTCGGGACCCGCGCTTCGGCTTTGCGGACCGCCTGTCCCGGCCGAAGCGCATCGCGCAGTTCGCGCATCGTCCGTTTGAGGACGGGATGTCGCGTCTCCGGCGCGATTTCGACCAAGGGCTCCAGAACGAACCGCCGTTCGTGCAACGCCGGATGCGGAATCGCCAGCCCCCTGGCCTTAACCACCGAGTTACCGAACAGGAGAATGTCAATGTCAATGTTGCGCGGCCCTTTTTTCTGCGTACGGCGGCGGCCCATCTCCCGCTCCAGATCGAGAACCGCGGCGAGCAATTGCCTGGGCATTTTCTCCGTGTCCAACTTCACAGCACAATTCAAGAACCAAGGCTGCGCCGCCAGTTCGATGGGTTCGGTTTCATAGAACGACGAAACCGCCGCCACCTTGCCGAACGCTTCGAGCCGCAGGAGTGCAGTTCGCAAGTTTGCGGCGCGATCCCCGACATTGGAACCGAGCGAGAGGTAGACGATCTTATGCATCGAAAACCCGTTTCACCGTCTTCCAGACTACCGCAAGTAATTCCGGGGCACCGGGCCACCCCCTTAGGTTACTTTCATCGCTGCCCAAGCAGAGATTACCATCGGCTCTACCATGGCCCTCATCTCCCTCCTGCTAAGCCGCGACCAGCAAGTCATCGGCGTGGTTCGTACGGCGCTCGAGAAACTGGCAGTGGAGGTGGAGGTATGCCGGGGCGCCCGCTCCGGCTGTGAAATCCTTTCCTCTGAAAAGTTTGACGCGGTGATTGTGGACTGCGACGACCTCCAGGGTGGGCTCGATGTGCTCGAAAACTTGCGCCACGGCGAGAGCAACAAGAATTCGGTGACTTTTGCCATTCTGAATGGAAAGACCACTACCCGCGAGGCTTTTGAGCTGGGGGCCAAGTTTGTACTGCAAAAGCCGATTTCTTTGCCCAGCGCCGCGCGCTGTTTCAACGTAGCGCTGGGATTCATGGAGCGCGAGCAGCGCCGCTACTTTCGCCACCCGGTGCAAATGGCGACTCTGGTGATCTCGAACCTTGGTCAGGAACTGAAAGCAACCGCCACCAATCTCAGCGAAGGCGGCATGGCCATCACATTCCGCGGCAAGTGGCTGAAGGGTGTGGTCTCCAAAGTTTCCTTTGCTTTGCCCGGCGAACCTGCGATGGAGACCAAAGCCGAACTCGCCTGGGTTGACGGCAGCGGACACGCCGGCATCCGCTTCTCCGAATTGTCCCCCAGTTCGCGGCAGAAACTCGAACGCTGGCTCTCCGATCACTAGTCGAGCCGCCAATGCCCGGCGAACGCCGCCAAAAACCCCACGACTGTGCCAGCCTTACCCCCAACCGTGCTATTCCACCCCGTGATCACTCGCGATAGCCTCTTCTTGCTGACGGGCGGGGAAGCGGGCGGCATTCGGTCTACCGCGCTGTAGCGAGCCTTCACCCGCCAGCACCACCCGGGGGGAACCACATGGACGAGTATGCTTTGCAATGTGCTTTGACAGAACTGGAAGCCCTGAACCTGAAAGGCGGATTTATCGCCAAGGATGTGATCCCGCTGCTGAGTATCATGAATGTGCGCGAGGTCGTCGAATATCTGGACGCCAAGACGTCGAATCAGTTTCAATAAATCTCACCTGGCCAGCGAATCGTCCTGCCTTTCATCCCCGCCCTCATTCCAAGCAACCGTCCGTCGTTCTCGACTGCTGCGGTAGGCCAGCTGAATCGCGCGCATGGTGTCGAGAGCCTGCTCGGGTGTCACCGCCAGGGCAGCGCCCTGGGTAACGGCGTCGCGCAGGTTGGCATAGAATCCCCGGTAGTCCCCGCGCTCGCTCTTCACCTTCTGCGCTGAATCGCCAACGGTTAAGGAAAGCGTCCCCCACTGTCTTTCTGGGTCCTCTCCCCAGTGCGGCCCCCAGTCGAATCCTTCCGGAGCTTGGCCTTTCCGCAGCCGTTCTTCCTGCGGATCCATCCCGTATTTTTCAAACGATCCCTGGGTGCCGTGGATTACAAAATGCGGTCCTGGCGCATAGGCGATGGTTCTAGAGCGAAGCATCGCCCGCCACCAGGAATACTCCAGGCACAGGTCAAACGCATCCTCTACCACCGACCATTCCCGCTGCCGAAACGCCGCAGCCGTAATCGCCAGCGGCGCGCCAAAAAGCAGCAACGCTTGATCGATCAAGTGAGGGCCCAGATCAAAGAGCAGTCCGCTACCCGGCTGCGCACGTTCGCCCCACGCGTTGGGTTTCGGATTCGGCCGAAACCGATCATACCGTGCCTCATACTCAGCCATCCGCCCGAGTACGCCCGATTCGACCAACTTCTTGACCGTCTGAAAATCCCCGTCCCAGCGCCGGTTCTGATAAACCGTGAGCAGCCGCTTTTGTTGCCTCGCCAGCCGGATCAGTTCCTCCGCCTCTCCTAAGGTCGTAACCAGCGGCTTGTCCACTACTACATGTCGCTCCTCCAGCAGACACTGGCGTGCCAGATCGAAATGTGTCGGATTCGGAGTGGCCACCACGCAGACTTGAATCTGCCGGTCCGCAAGCAATTCCTCGAGCGTCCGGACCACGCGCACATCCGGATACCTGGGCTGCGCCTGAGAACCGCTGCGCTCCACAATACATACCAGCTCCATCCCCGGAACGCCCCGAATGACCGGCGCGTGGAACGCCCGACCCGCCAGGCCGAACCCAATCAGACCGACCCGCACCATTGCATTTTCCTTTCTTGCGGAACACCGCGGGAAGACCTGGATGGAACCCTTCGCGGGATCAGGAGTATTCGCGCCGCGGCCTTCCAGCCCACTCCCTCATTCCGTGTCGGATCCGGTGGGAGCAGAACGGCTTCTCCATATGCTTCCGCGGCCGGTCTCGGCGCCGCCTATCACGCCTTCTTCGGGCGGTCCTGCACGCGAATCACAAACTTCAACCCCGACCAAATCTCGCTCACCGCACACACCTTCACGTCCACCAAGCCGGCCTCCAACCCAATTCCGCGCACGTCATTCTCGGCCACATCGGTGGCCACACCCGAGCTTTTCTTCGGCCAGCTCACCCACAGCATCCCTGCCGGCGCGAGTTGCCTGGCAAACTGGGGAAACTGCTTGCGCAATTCCGCCTGACTCTTGACGAAAATCATGACGAAGTCGAGAGGCCCCGGTCCTGCCGCCCGGCAGTGCGCGAGATGGTCCTCGAGCTCGGCTTTAACTTCCGGGGGCAAGCGGAAAAACGCGACACGAAACTGCGATCGGATGCCGAGCTTCTTAACCAGCGGAGTGCCCGAGTAACCTGCCATCGCCAACTCTATTGCGCACCGGCGTAGTAACCGTGGCGGCTGCGCACCTTCAGGTTCTTCTGATCGGCCAGGATCTCGATCGTGCGATAGCGCCCATCGGCAACAAATTCTGATGGCTTCCAGGAAATCGCATACTGGCTGCGCAATTCGTCCTGAATTTGGGCAAACGCGTTGGCCACATCGGTCAACTGGAAAGGAAGGAACGCACGCCCGCCGGTGGCGTCGGCGATCCGCTGCAAAATCTTATCGCCACGCTGATCGCCACCCATCACGTTCGTGCTGATGGTGTAAATGATGACCCCGGCGCGCTGCGCCATCTCGATCGCTTCCTCACGTGTGACGTGGCTCTGATTGTCATCTCCATCACTCAGAAGAATGATCGCCTTGCGCAACGGGCCGGTCTGCGGCACCTTCAAAAGCTTGTCGCGGCAGGCAAAATAGACAGCATCGAACATCGCGGTACCGCCGCCGGGGCGCAGTTCGCGCACACCCCGTCCAAGCAGCTCTGCATTGTCGGTAAAATCCTGCGTAACTTCGGGAGTCACGTCGAACCCAACCACAAAAGCCTGATCGTATTTCGGCCGGATCGTCTGGTTGAGGAATGCACTCGCCGATTCCTGTTCGAATTTGAAGCGGTCGCGCACCGAATTGCTGGCGTCGACCAGTAATCCCACGCGCAGCGGCAAGTCGGTTTCGTTGTGGAAACTGCGAATCTCATCCGCGGGCCGGTTATCATCCATCACCCTAAAATTTTCCTTCTTCAGGTTGCGGACGTAGTGCCCGTGTTTGTCGGTCACCGTGAAGACGACATTGACCTCGTTGACGGTTCGGCGGATGGTGGCGGTGACGTCGCTCCCCGCCGCGGGCGCCTGATCGGTGGCGGCCGCAGGCCCCAGCTGGGAAGCGCTCCCCGCCGCAGGCTCCTCCGACTTGGGTGCCGTTGACTTGGTGGAATCAGCGGCAGAGGATGATGGTGCCGCAGGCGGGGCGGGAGCTGGCGGCGCAGGCTTCGGCTGCTTCACCGCCGACGGCGCCGACGGCAAGTTGTCCGCATTTCCGGCATTCTGACCGGACGCCACCGCCCCAAGCAGAGCAACACTGATGAGAAGTAAAATGACGCTGCGCAACTTCATTCTGCTGTTCATTATAGACGCAATAGACCAGGATGATCCGGACCTCAGGACTCCAATCCCGCAAGAAAACTGGCCAATTCCGCCGGCAATCCCCGCGAAAACGAGAGCGCCTCCCGACTCCGTGGGTGGACAAACCGCAACTCCGCGGCGTGCAGAAAATTCCTGCCTAGCGAGCAGCTGGTACCATCTTTCGCCGGTAGCTGACGCGGCGCTCCATATAGTGTATCTCCCACCACCGGATGCCGTAGCGAGGCCAGGTGCACCCGGATCTGGTGGGTCCTTCCCGTGTCGATCTGCACTTCGAGCAAGGAAAATTTCCCCAAGCGGGAGTCAATACGCCGCTCTACGGTGTAGTGGGTAATCGCCTCTCGTCCGCCTTCTCCTCTCGTAGTCATGCGAGTCCGACGCACCCGGTCACGGCTAATCGGGCTGCGGATCGTTCCTCGGTCCTGCTTCATCCACCCATGCGCCAGCGCGAGATACGTTTTCTTCACTTCGCGCCCTGCGAACTGCGCCGCCAGCCGACGATGTGCCTCGTCGTTCTTCGCCACCACAATCAATCCGCTGGTGTTTTTGTCCAGACGATGCACGATCCCCGGCCGCAACTCTCCTCCCAAACCGGAAAGCTTGCCGAACCGATGCAGCAAGGCATTCACCAGCGTCCCGCGATTCCGATCCTCTTCGGTAGACCCCGCGCCCGCATGCACCATCATGCCCGCCGGCTTGTTGATCACCGCCAGATCATCATCCTCATACACAATGTCGAGAGGAATCTTCTCCGCCATGGCCCGCAGCGGCGGCAGTTCCACCGCTCCCAGCACAACAATGCGTTCCCCTCCGCGCAGCCGCAGCGAAGCCTTCGCCACCGTATCATTGACCAACACCTTCCGCTCCGCGATGAGTTGCTGCACTCGTCGGCGACTGGTCTCCCGAAGTTGCGCAGTCAGGAATTGATCCACCCGTTTGCCCACATCATCGGGTGCAACGGAAATCGAAATTGGAAATGGCTCAGGCATGCGGCGGCCTTCAGTAAACCACAACCAGCGGTTGGCGTGCGCAGCCCCCGCGAGCAATCGGAATGGGGCCGTCCACAATGCACTCCCTGGAGCAAGCGGGGAGCGACCTTCGCCGGCGCAGACGGTTGCCGTCACCCAACCTGGGCTCCAGTTGTTCGCAGCTGCCTCGACCGCTACACTGTTTCCTCATGCGAGGTCACTCTATGGAAGATGACGCGGGCAGGCTTGCTGGCTCCAGGCCCCGCGGTTCCGGGCGGACGATTTTACTGTTGGGTATTGTCGGCTGTCTTTGCAGTCTGCCCGGCGCCATGATCTGGATCGAACCGGCGGCGGCGCAAAACTCTTCTCAGTCCCAGTATTCCACTTTGCCGACCGAGACCCCGGCCCGGTTCGCACCCGTCACCGATAGCTTCGATTATGTTCGGCGGGAGGTAATGATCCCCATGCGCGATGGGGTACGGCTGCATACCGTCATCCTTGTGCCCAAGGGCGCGAAGGACGCACCGATTCTGCTGACGCGCACGCCCTACAGCGCCAACCAACTTACCAGCCATGACCCGCGCGGCGGAGAACAAACCGATGCACCTTCGAGCGCACATCTGGGCTCGATCCTGCACGGCTATGACAATGCAACGGAGGTAATCGTCGAGGGCGGCTACATCCGAGTGGTTCAGGACGTGCGCGGCAAGTATGGTTCCGAGGGGGACTACGTGATGAACCGCCCCCTGCACGGACCGCAGAATCCGACGCCTGTCGATCACGCCACCGACACCTACGACACCATCGATTGGCTGGTGAAGAACATCCCGGAAAGCAACGGGAAGGTTGGTATTCTCGGCATTTCTTACGACGGGTTCTTGCCCTTGATGGCGCTCGTAAATCCCCATCCAGCGCTGAAAGTAGCCGTGCCGATGAACCCCATGGTCGATGGCTGGATGGGCGATGACTGGTTCCACAACGGCGCCTTCCGGCAGCAGAACATGCCGGATATCTACGAGCAGGAAGCAACGCGGAATAACCAAGCCAAGTGGTGGACCAGCCACTTCGACGACTACGACATGTTCATGCAGGCGGGCTCGGCGGGCGAACTCGGTCGCCGCCGGGGCCTCGAGCAAGTCGGATTCTGGCGGAAGATTCTTGCGCATCCCACCTACGATGCTTTCTGGCGCGATCAGGCCGTCGATCAAGTACTGGCAGCACAACCCCTGAAAGTTCCGGTGATGCTGGTGCACAGCCTGTGGGACCAGGAAGACATCTACGGTGCAATCGCCGTTTACAAAGCGATCAAGCCGAAGGACACGAACAACGACAAGGTTTTCCTAGTGATCGGCCCCTGGCATCACGGCCAGGAAATCGACGATGGCACCAGGCTCGGTGCCGTGAAATTCAACAGCGACACCGCGCTCTATTTTCGCCAGCATATCCTGCGGCCATTTCTCGACCAGTACTTGAAAAACGGAGCGCCCAAAGCCGAGATTTCGCCGGTCACTGCGTTTGAAACCGGGACGAATACCTGGGAGCGCCTGCCGGCATGGCCGGCGGGCTGCGCGAACGAATGCACGGTGAGCTCCAAGCCTTTGTATCTCAACGCCGCTCTGCAACTGTCCTTTGATGCACCGAAGGCGGGTGACGCACCCTTCGATGAGTACATCTCCGATCCGGCCAAACCCGTGCCCTTCCGCGCGCGTCCGATCCAGCCAGTCGGCTACGGGAGTGCCTATACCTGGGCCCAGTGGCTGGTCGACGACCAGCGCGAGGCGTCGGGCCGTCCGGATGTCGTGGTTTTCGTCTCTGCGGTGGTGCGCGCGCCCACGAAGATCAGTGGGCAACCGGTCGCCAATCTGATCGCCTCTACCAGCGGCACTGATTCCGACTGGGTGGTAAAGCTGATTGACGTATATCCCGACGAAGTCGCAGGCCAGGCGCCCATGGGAGGCTATCAACTGATGGTGTCGGCCGACGTTTTCCGTGGCCGCTATCGCGAGAGCCTGGAGACCCCCAAACCGATTTCGGCCGGCCAGCCCCTGCAATACCGCTTCGCCTTACCCACGGCGAATCATGTTTTTCTGCCGGGGCACCGGATTATGGTGCAGATTCAGTCCAGCTGGTTTCCTCTGTATGACCGCAACCCGCAGACCTTTGTCCCCAGCATTTTCTGGGCACAGCCGGGAGATTACCAAAAGGCGGTTCAGAGGATCTACCACACGCCCAGTCAAGCCAGCTTCATCGAACTACCTCTGGTCACGACGCCCTGAGGCCACGGGAAAACATAGCTTTCTCGAGACATCGGTCTCCCCATGGACCGAACGGAACCGGGATCCGCTGCTGAGTTGGGCAGCGATCGCGCCACTTACGCCGGCACCGCCTTCATCCCGGGGCGCAGCCACCAGATGATCCCCCCGGCGATCACCAGACCGATCGAGATCAATTGTGTTCCCGTCATGGCCCCGCCAAAGACTTCGCCGCGGCCGGGATCGCCGCGCAGGAATTCGAGAAAGAACCGCGCCACTCCGTACAGCATGAAAAAGGCGCCCACCACTTGCCCATCGAATTTTCGGCGGTTCAGCAGCCAGCTCAAAATGAAGAAATTGGCGACTTCGACGGCCGACTCGAAAAGCTGGGTGGGCTCGAGCGCCTGGTTCAGCGGAGTGCCGACCAGGGCCGCAGCCAACGGATTGCTAAACGTCACCCCCCAAAAATAATGAGTGGGTTTCCCCCAGCAGCATCCAGCGGCAAAACAACCGAGTCTCCCGATGGCGTGCCCCAGAGCGAGTCCGGGCGTAAACGCATCGCAGGTCGCGAGCGGAGGCATACGGTGCCGGCGCACGTACCAGGCTGCCGCCGCAAATCCGCCGATCAGACCTCCGGAAAAGACTCCACCCGCCTGCAGCGTGTTGAGCGTGAAAATGTCACCCGGATGCGCGGCGTAGGTGCTCCAATCGTTGATAATGTAAAGAATCTTCGCACCCACGATGCCGCACAGAACCACCACAATCCCCAGGTTCCATGCGTCGTCCCCGTTGATCCCCAGCTTCTCGGAATTGCGGACACTAATCCACAGCCCGATCAGCACCCCTAGAGACACCAGAAACCCGTAAGTGGGCAGATTGAAATTGCCGATATGAAAGAGTCGAGGAAACACTGTATAGGTTTGATGCAGGCCGACCAAAATTTGTTACGGCCAGTTTAGCAGGGAATGTCGCTCGGTGGCAGAGCCCAAAAAGCAAGGAATTGCAGGGTGACAAGGCCATCTGACCGGGAAAACACGCTCGTGAGGACATGGCGAGCCACCCCTCACGGGACAAGAAACGCATCACCTGCGGCGGGGGTGCCTGGAGCGATTAGGCAAAAGTCGACCCACTAGACCGTGTGGTGGGCCGAGAATGAACCCGTCGGTAGACGATGGGAACCCGCCGAGACCCTTTAGGCATCTCCGCGTGGCGGAGCGCTGCACACCGGATCAAATTTTCGAGTCAAGCTCCCGTTCATTCGGTGTTGGTTCAAAAATCGGTTACCACCATCACCAACCTTGCAGGTCGACTTTCAAGTTGGATGCTAGGGGAAAGCCGGCAGCATTGGCAAGAGGGCAGGGCAAAAAAGTTGGCACTCGGCTTGCCAGCAGTTCTGAGAAGGGCAACCCTCCGGCCAACAATCGCCGCCGCGAGCGGGCAGAAGTCCAATCACTGCTGGTTGCGAGCGCACCCCCGGTTGCCGGCGGCGACAAGTAGACATGAAGGTGGGTCCGGCCGGACGGGGGAGGGCGCTAAGGTCGGCCCTTGACGAGGAAAAACTCACGCCTTTCTGGGGAAGAATAGTAAAGAGACAAAGCAGATGGAGGACACTACCCCGCCCGACGCTTTTCCTCGAGCACTTCGTCCAGTGCATCCACTAAGTGATGCGCCCGCTTCAAATACTCCACCGCGCCGCCATCCTGATTCCGCTTCAGCAAATGATATTCATCGGCAATATTCAGCGCCGCCAAGACCGCGAGCCGCGCCGTGTCCACGGTATGAGTCTGTTCCGCTACCGCCCGCATTTTCGAGTCCACATACTCCGCGAGTTTGAGGATGTATTCCGCATCCGACCCTCGCAGGTTGTAGCCCTGATCGAAAATTTCCACCCGCACGCTATGGCCGCTGGTGTCTTTCCCCAGCTGCTGTTTCGTGGCAGTTGCCATGCTGGTTGTGCTCCTCTCGCGCTGGACGTGGTCGTGGTGTCGGTCCTTGCGGTTCACTGCACCGGGACAGACGAGTCCGATCTAGCTTGCGGCCTGCTCTTCCGCCAAAGTCTCGATCTGGGCGAGCATCTTCTCCACCCGCCCGCGAATCTCCTCGCGCTCCCTGCGCAGCCGGACGACATCACGCCGCAGGCTCTCAGCTTCTTCCTCGCGCTCTTCCAGCTGTTCGCGCAGGCGTTTGACATCCCGCTCCGCTGCGCCGCGCGCCTCGTGCGCCGACTTGTACAGCTCAATGGTGCGATAAACTTTCTCTTCCAGAACCTGAAAATCGTCAGCCGGAACCTGTGCCGCCAACTCTTCTGCCAATTTGAGGGACATGATGGCACTTCCTAACAGGATTTTCGAACTTCAGCGCAGTATACCCCAGAATCCTGTGGACAAATTACTCAAAGGATTACCCCGCAGGGACCAAGCTCCCGCCTGTCCAACCCAAGCGCCGCTCGGCACTGGCTCAGCTCGGCTGCGAGGACGGAGAATCAGAAATGACCATTTCCCACGCCCCACCTGATCCGTCGCAGGTCTCCACTCCTAACTGAAACCTTCTCGAGCATTGCGCGCATTCGAAAAGATGGTAGATCGAGTTACCCGGCCAGGGGGGGGAATTCAGGACATCCTCGAGTGGGCATGTGCCGCGGACCAACTTGAGAGTATTCCGGAGCACCAACTCGTGCAGCTGACGAACCAAGGCGCGGTATTCGTATCCCGTGTTGACTCGGAATCGCTCGGAAAATCCGTCGCAACGTTCGCACATTGCCTTTACGCACCCTAGCTTTAGCCTAGGAAATCCCTGGATTCGCTTTCGGACCTTAGACCGACTGGACTGCCTTTATCCGCGCAGTTTCCGCAGCCGATCGGCCGCGGCATCGAGAGTCTCGTTCCGCTTGCAAAAGGCAAACCGAACCTGCTGCGCCCCGTCCCGCGAATCGCGATAAAAACTCGAGCCCGGCACTGCCGCCACACCAACTTCCTTCACGAGATGCCGAGCAAACGCCAAGTCGTCTGCGAAACCGAACCCTCTGATATCGGTCATCACGTAATACGCGCCCCGGGGTCGAAAACATCGAAATCCCGCCTCCACCAGGACCGGCATCAGCCGGTCGCGTCGCGCTCGATATCCCTCCGCCAAACCCTGGTAGTAACTGGCCGGCAAACCCAGCGCCACCGCGCCTGCTTCCTGCAGCGGAGCCGGCGCGCCCACCGTAAGAAAGTCATGCACTTTGCGAATTCCATCCGCGATCTCCGCCGGCGCCACCGCCCATCCCACGCGCCATCCCGTCACGCTGTAGGTCTTCGACAGCGCATTGATCGTCACCGTGCGCTCGCTCATTCCGTCAAGCGACGCGATCGAAATGTGCCGTACCCCGTCGTAAAGAATGTGCTCATAAATTTCATCCGCGATCGCGAGCACATCAAACTCCACACACAAATCCCGAATCAACTCCAACTCCCCCCGCGCAAACACTTTCCCGGTCGGATTGTTCGGTGTATTTACGATGATCGCCTTCGTCTGTCGATGAAACGCCGCTCGCAGCTCACCCTCATCAAAAGTCCAGTCGCCATCGTCGGTGCCCGGCGGACGCAACTTCACAAACCTCGGCCGCGCGCCGGAGAGAACCGCATCCGGGCCATAGTTCTCATAAAACGGCTCAAAGATCACCACTTCGTCGCCCGGGTTGCATACCGCCAGCAGGGTGGAAATCATGGCCTCGGTGGCGCCGCAACACACCGTAACCTGGGTTTCCGCATCCACCGCGATCCCTTGCCATACTCCCATCTGCCGTGCAATCGCCTGCCGCAGCTTCTTGGCTCCCCAGGTAATCGCATATTGATTCACGTCACCCGCCACCGCTTCCTGCGCCGCCAGTTTCACCGCAGCGGGAGCGGGAAAGTCCGGGAAGCCCTGGGACAAATTAATCGCCCCATGCAGCATCGCCTGTCGTGTCATCTCGCGGATGACGGACTCGGTGAAGTGTTCCACTCTTCCGCTCAAGAAGTGCTTCAGCGAATGGACGGCATCAGTCATGCATTGATTTTAGCGCGGTGCCGGTTTCACCCGGCCTGTTTCCAGTATCCCCCTTCAAACCGTAGCTGCATACGAGAGGAACGTCTAGTGCCGAACGAAGAAGCGATCTTTGTCCACCTCCGCCGGCACCGCCACGTCAAAGAATCCCACCATCATCTCGTCGTAGGTCTGGTCGCCCCACCGCACCGTGGCATCCGGATCCGGGTTGTGCGGATTGTTGCGCGAGTTGTCATACCAGGCCACGGCCCGCAGTCGAGTGCCGGCCTCCAGAAAGCGGGGCTCCGCCAAGCGATAGCTCAACTGCCAATGAAAATGATAGTTCACCCGCAACAACGTCTCGACGGACCCGTCGGGATGCACGATGTCATACTCAAATCGCTTTCCGCGCAAATGCATGTGCGGAAAAAAGCTGAGCAACGTCGCATCGTTCGGCAGCGTACCCTCCACTTCCACGCGGAAATCATCCGTATTCGGCGGAATCACGAACGCGTGATCGTTCAACTGCAGTGTGAGCACCCGCTGCTTCGGCATCTGTTTCGCGAAACTCATCCCAATACAGGTCTGATCGCTTCCCGCCTGCCCATTGGCGGTGTAATGCATCTGAAAAACCAGGTCTGACCCCGCGGGAACAAACTTCGCCATGCCATCCGGCCAGTGGTCCGGGGAACTTCCCGGCGCATAGACCAGCATCAGGTCGCTGGTCGTTCCATGCGCGTCTTGCCGGTCTTCCGGATTGCTGAGCGATGAAGCTGTGAACGGCGTCCCCACCGGAGCGCTGCGCAGCCACTTCGAATCCGGTGGGCGAATATAGACCACCGCGTGATGTACAAATTGCGGACTGGACGGTCGCACTTCCGCCATCTGCACCCATTGACCTTGCGTGAAGTGCGTAGACACAATCTCGTAGGTGTATTCGATGTCGCCATGCGCGGGGATCGGCACGGCCTTGGGCATCTCGAGGACAACATCAGGCTGCGGGATGTTCCACCCCTCGGCCCACAGCCGCGTCCGTGGCCCATCCTGCGGAGCTCCAGCCGGGAGATCGCCCTCCGCCCAGGACAGGATCGTCCGAACCTCGAGCCGAGTCAGCGACGGATCGTCGGAAAAATGCCCGTAGCGCGGATCCGCAAACCACGGCGGCATCATCCCCGACTGCACCGTTTGCGCGATTGCCCCCGCCCAGGGCCGAACCTGCTCATAGGTCAACAGCGGCATCGGCGCCACTTCGCCCGGCCGATGACACTGCTGGCAATGCTCCTGCAGGATGGGCAGAACGTCTCGATAAAAAGTAGGCTTGGAAGAAACGGGGACGCTGGTTTGAGCGCGTGCGCTACCTGCGATCCAGATCGCAGCGCCGGCCAGCAAAGTCAGCAGAACAACAACTTTGTGGCGGCCGAAAGACACGGTAACTAGTTTAGCTGTTTCGCGCGGGATCTGGCAGTACTCGCCAGGTCTCTGACGCTGAAATCTCTACTGCCGCAACTTCCCTCCCTGCCCTTTGAGTGCCTGAACAATCCGCTCCGACCACTGCGCCACCTCATCCTCGCGCAGCGTCCGCTCCCCCGACTGAAACGTTGCCCGGAGCAACAACGAACACTCCCCCGCCGGAATTGTCCCGCCGCGAAAAATCTCCACCGGCACAAACGTCGTCAGCTCGGCCAAGCCCAGTCCGGCCACGGCCTTTTCAAGTTTTTCAAATTCAACCGAATCGTCAAACACAAATGAGAAATCCCGTCGCACCGCCGGATACCGCGGCAAAGCCGTATACCGCACCTGCCGCAATCCATGTTTGTACAATCGATCGAGAAAGACCTCGGCGACGAAAACGTCCTGTCGTAACTTCCGCGCCGCCGCAATCTCCGGATGAATCTGCCCAAACTGGGCTACGGTAGTCCCGTCCAGCACCGCCCGCGCTGCGCGTGCGGGATGGTAATACTCCGCCATCGGCGCGTCGTAGTAGACCGCGGTCCCCGGGAAGGGGCGCAACAGATTTTCGACATCCCCCTTCATATCGAAAAATGAAAGCGTCCGCGCGGGCTGATAGACCTGCGCCGGAATCACGTTGCCCGTGGCCCCCAGGCAGACTCGTTTGAGCTCCACCGCCTGATCGCCGACCCGCTCAAACACATGGCCGCTTTCGAATAGGCGTACGTTATCGCTGCCACGGTTTAGGTTATAGGCCAGCAGGTGCAGCATTCCAGGAACCATCGAGCTGCGCATGACCGAGGCCTCTTCGCTCAGCGGATTTGCCAGCTCGAGCACGGGAACCGCCGCAAACTGCTCGACGTCTTCATGCGAAATGAAGGTCATCGAAATCGCCTCGTGGTAGCCCAAGGCCAACAATGTCGAGCGTACCCGCTCGTCTTTTTTCGCATCCGGGGACTCAACGACCGCCCCGGCGAAGGGCGGTAGCGTGTTGGCAAATTTGTCGTAGCCATGCAGACGTGCGATTTCTTCGATCACGTCAATCTCGCGCTCCACATCCAGGCGCCAGCTCGGGATCTGCACCGTAAATGCAGGCTCCTCCCCGGTTTCCGGCATCAGGTCAAACCCCAGCCGGCGAAGAATGCGCAGCAGTTCATTCGTCCCCAGGGCCTCACCCAGAATGCGCCGCACTTCCGACAAACGAAGAACCACCGGCGCTTGATCAAGCTGACGCGCCACCACATCCATTTCCTCTCCCGCGAGATTTCCCCCGCCCCACTCCAGAATTCTCTGCGCTACCCGGGCGCAAGCCAGCGAGGTCGCGCCAAAGTCCGCTCCCCGTTCGAAGCGGTGCGAGGCGTCGGTATGCAAGAGATGCCGCCGTGAGCTTTTGCGAATGGCCACCGGATCAAACCAGGCCGACTCGATCAGGACGTTCCTGGTTTTATCCGTGATCATGGTGTCGAATCCGCCCATCACGCCGGCCAGAGCAACCGGTTTCTTGGCGTCGGCGATGATTAGGTCTTCCGAAGACAGCCGGCGGTCAATCCCATCGAGTGTTCTGAGGGTTTCTCCGGCCTGTGCCCGACGCACGAGGATTTCTCCGCCTTCAAGCAAATCGAGATCAAAAGCATGGGTCGGATGCCCCATCTCTCCCAGCGTATAGTTGGATGCGTCAGCCGCATTGTTGATGGGACGCTGGTCCGTGCTCAGCAGACGACTCGCAATCGAGTCGGGCGACGCCTTGATGCGGACGTCGCGCAGAATCCGCGCCGTGTACCGCGCGCAGTCTTCCGTGCTGGCAATCTCGATGGCGAAATCAGCGTTGCCACGCGGCGGCGGCAGGCTCGGCTCGATAGGTCTGAGAGGAAGATCGTAGAGCGCCGAAACCTCACGGGCCACTCCGTAGTGGTTCATGGCATCTGGGCGATTGGTCGTGATCTCCATTTCGAAGACCGCGTTTTCACCCTCACCGCTGATCGATTCCACGGCGATCCCCGCCAGCGTCAGGTCGTCCGCGAGCTGGCGGTTGTTGACCGCGAGGTCAACGAAATCACGCAGCCATGTGGGAGAAATCTTCACCGCTCAGTTTCCAATCGTTCGATCGTCCTCGGGAGAATCGCGGCCATAGTCTCGTTGTGATAGTTCAGGTCCATTCTGTCATCAGCGATATCGATCCGCCAGAGCCCCTGCACATGGCTCGCCGTCTGCGCCGCCACCCAGGGTCCAGCAGGGCGTCGCCTCACCTAAATTGCTCCAAGAACCTCACATCGCCGTTGAAGAACAACTGAATGTCATCGATGCCATACTTCAGAATCGCGATCCGCTCCACCCCCATGCCGAAGGCAAAGCCGCTGACTTTCCTCGCATCATAATCCACGAACCCGAACACATTCGGATCGACCATGCCGCAGCCCAGCAGCTCAATCCAGCCGCTGGCCTTGCAGTTCGGGCAGCGCCCTCCATCGCGATATCCCTTGCCGCCGCAGAAAATGCAACTGATCTGCACGTCGGCGCTCGGCTCGGTAAAGGGAAAGAACGACGGATAGAACCGCGTCTTCACGCTCGACCCAAATAGCGCCTTCATGGCGTGGTCAATGGTTCCCTTCAAATCGCAAAAAGTAATTCTGGTATCCACGGCCAAGCCTTCGACCTGATGAAAGATCGGGGAATGGGTCGCGTCCAGCGCGTCGTTGCGATGCACTTTGCCCGGGCACACCACCCGCAGCGGCGGCTTCAGCTTCTGCATGGTGCGAATCTGCACCGGAGAAGTATGGGTCCGCAGCAAGAGTCGCTCGCGCGGCGGCTTCGACTCCTGGCCGGCGATAAACAACGTATCCTGCGTATCGCGCGCGGGGTGGTTGGGCGGAAAGTTCAGGGCCTCAAAGTTGTAGTAGTCGGTTTCAATTTCCGGGCCCTCCTCGACCGAATAGCCGAGGTTGCGGAATACACCGACAATCTGGTTCATCGTCTGGATGACGGGATGTTCCGCGCCCAAGGGCCGGCGGTTGCCGGGGAGGGTGATGTCGATGTGTTCCGCGGCCATGTGTTTCTCGGCGGAACGGTGCTCGAGATCTGCCCTCTGCCCCTCGGACCCGACCCCCTGTCCCGCGGCCGGGGATTCTTCCCGGGACGGCAGAATCTTGCCTTCCACACTCGCCTTGGCCGCGCTCACGCGATTTTCTACCTCTGTCTTGAGCCGATTCACCAGCTGTCCGACTTCCCGCTTGGCCTCGGACGGCGCGCCCTTAAGCCAAAGCAGGTTGATCTGAGTGAGCAGCCCGTTCTTCCTCGCCATCCAGCGATCGCGAAATTCCTTCCAGGCGGCTTCGTCCTTCACATTCTCGGACTCCGACACCAGCGCTTCCTCGAAGCGCTCCTTGGCTTCGGTCAGCACGGTGGCCGAGAACTTCTTCAGCTGGGGGACCGAGTACGCCCTCTTTTTCTTCGGACTCATAGCAAACTCACCACCGAACCTGTGACCCGGAGCACCGCTCGGCCGCAACGCGACCGAACCTCGTCACGTCCCCAGCCGGCATCAGATTTCTCGCCGCCCAACGGCTTGCAATGAGAATGCTCAAGGGCCCGCAAGCGGCGCGGCAAAAGCCGCGCCTTCCGGCAAAGCTCTGCGATCAAAACGGAATGCTGATTGCTGAAGGCTGAGAGCCTGGTCTACGCTGCCTCACCGAGAGCGCCTTTCGCCTGCTCGGCGAGGCTCTTAAACCCGTCGGGATCCTTCACCGCCAAGTCTGCCAGGATCTTGCGGTCCAGTTCCACGCCGGCCTGTTTCAAGCCATGAACGAACTGGCTGTAGCTCAGTCCATGCAGCTTGGCGGCGGCGCCGATGCGCACAATCCACAAGGAGCGGAATTGGCGCTTCCTCTGTTTGCGTCCGGAATAGGCGAATTTCAGTGCGCGATCGACCGCCTCTTTGGCGGCGCGGTGGAGTTTTGATTTAGTGAGGAAATAGCCGCTCGCGCGGTCTAATATTTTCTTTCGCTTGGCACGGCGTTTGGTGCCGCGTTTTACCCGAGGCATGGGTTGCTCCTTTTGACTAGCTGTTGACGGTGGCTGGAGGCAGGAGACTCTTGGTCTGATCGCCTCTTCACTCACCTTGGTGGGGCGCGCTCAACGAGGAACGCATCGCGGACAAGACGGTCCGCGCCTCACGGTTCTAATACGGAATCATTCGCTTCACTCTGCGCTGATCCGCATCGCTCACAATCACCGACTGGCCCAGTTTCCGTTTCCGCTTTTTGTTTTTGGACGTCAGAATGTGGCGCAAGTGCGAATGTCCGCGCTTCACCTTCCCCGTCCCTGTCTTCTTGAAGCGCTTGGCTGCGCCCTTGTGGGTCTTCATCTTTGGCATGAGAACTCCAGCGATTCGTCTTGCTTTTGGCTACGCCTGATTGACGCGATTCTGTTGCGGCGCTGAGGCTGGCGGCTTTTGTCCCGCATCTTTCTTGGGCGCCAGAATAGCGTGCAGCGTATTTCCCTCCTGGCGGGGGCGGAACTCCACGATGCTCTTGTCCTCAACGTCCTTAATCAGACGCTCGAGAATCTGCCGGCCCAGACCGGTGCGCGTCATCTCGCGGCCGCGGAAGAAGATGGTCGCCTTGACCTTGTCGCCCTCGTCCAAAAAGCGCAGCACGTGGTTTTTTTTGGTCTCGTAATCGTGGTCGTCCACGTTGATGCGAAACTTCACTTCCTTCACCGTAATGGTCTTTTGGTGTTTTTTCGCCTCGCGTTCCTTCTTTTCCTGCTGATACAGGAATTTCCCATAGTCCATGATGCGGCATACGGGAGGGACGGCGCTAGGCGAGATTTCGACCAGGTCCAGATTTTTTTCCCGGGCCATTTTCAGCGCTTCGTACGGTGGCAGGATACCAATCTGCTTGCCTTCGTCATCAATTACGCGGATTTCTCGGGCTCGAATACGGTCATTCGTGCGGATAAAACGTTTTTCGATACCATCCTCCGTCAGCCAACAGGGCCACCTAAAGATGCAAAATTATAGCACGCGGGTTGCGAGATACGCTCCGGCCGGCAAACCACCAGGCGGGCAGGAGGTGGGCAGGGTCGAGACAAGAACGACAGAAGAAATATGGGGAGTCCGCAGAACGGCGCATCGACGACCATCCTGCTCAAGCGCATCCCTGACCCTAGAGGGCGGTCCCCACCAGATATTCGTCTTCTACTCGTTCGACGTGCGCTCTGATCCAGCGGTTGGCGGAGTGGCGCCCTCTCAGCCGCAACTTCAGGTAATTGTCGGTCAGGGCCTCGGTGAAACCCTGGTCCCCTGGAACGCTAGATCCGTCGGCCGGTTGGTCGTGCGCCTGAGCGAGCACAGCCATTCGAGTCGGGACCAAGGCACCAGAACCCAGGGTAATGGCCTCGATCTCCCGGCCTGCAAAAAACCGAGTGAACGCCAGTTTCTTTTCAGCGGCGAGGTCCCGGAGAATTCGGTTGCGCTCGCGCCTCCTGTGTACTGGGACTTGATCCCGCATGGTAGCCGAGACTGTTCCCGGACGCGAGGAATAGGTGAAAACGTGCAGATAGGTCAAGGGAAGGGAGTCGATCATGCGGCGGGTTTCATCAAAGTCAGCCTCGGTTTCACCCGGGAAACCGACCATCACGTCGGCGCCAATGGCGGCTGTGGGCATCGCGGCGCGGATGGTTTCAATCTTCTCCCGATAGTGCCAGGGGCGATACTTGCGATGCATGAGACGGAGCACACGGTCGCTGCCCGACTGCATTGGAACGTGCGCATGTTTCGCGATGCGCACGGACTCGGCCATCATGCCAATGAGTTGGCGGCTCCAATCCATGGGTTCGATACTGCTGAGGCGAAGTTTCTCGAGCGAAGTCTCGGAGAGAATGGCGGCGACCAGGGTTTCGAAGGCTAATCTCCCTCTAGTCGTTCCGACGCCGGCGGATCTGGCGAAGGAGGGATGACCCGGAAGATCGGTTCCCCATCTCCCCAGGTTGATTCCCGAAATAACCACTTCGCGATAGCCAGAGGCGACTAGGGCATTCACTTCTGCGAGCAGCTGGGTCAAGGGGAGAGAACGGCTCTGACCGCGAACCGAGGGGATTACGCAGAAAGAGCAGCGGTTGTCGCAACCGTCCTGCACTTTCAGATTGGGACGGGTGCGAGCACCCGCCGTGGCTTGCCCTTCAAACACGGGCGCCGCCAGTAGTTCGGTGTGGGCGAAAATATCGGAGACGAAAATGGGTCGCGGATGGTTCATCGGGGGCCGGGGGGAAGCTGCGAGGCTAGCGAGCGGCACAAAGGCCGGAACCGGAGCAGCCACAATCTCCGCCAGTTGATGTTTGTGAGAGTTGCCGATCACTTGAGTGACCCCGGGCAACGCGGCAATTTCCTCGGGCGCCCGCTGTGCGTAGCATCCCGTGACGATGATCTGGCAGCCAGGGTTCTCCCGGTGGATACGACGGATGGCGGCACGCGCATCCTGATCAGCGGATGCGGTTACCGTGCAGGTATTCAGGATCACCAGTTGGGCGTTGCTCGGCGAGAAGGCGCGGTTCAGCCCGCGGTCGCGGAACTGACGCGCGATGGCGGCACCGTCGGCTTGCGTGGCCCGACAGCCAAAATTCTCCACATAGAAGCTGGGCACGTTTCTCATGATAGCGGAAACCCGAGACGGGGTGCTCTCGCGGGCGCAGCCGTCTTACGGCTGGCACTTCTCCGCTTGGCGTCGCGAAGGCGGGAGGAAGATGAGCTAGCTGGATGGACCGCGGATAACGCCTACCGCCCGCGCGTTTCCTGGCGACTCGAGCGTCGCCAAGTCCGCAATCATCATGCCGAGGCTGCCGGCCGCCGCTGCTGAAAACATTCGCGACAGAACACCGGGCGGCCTTGCGTGGGCCGGAAGGGCACCGTGGTCTCCTTGCCGCATTGCGAGCAGGTGGTGCGAGTCTCCACGCGGCTGAAGTTCTGTCCGGCGGGCACGGCCCCGAGGACCGACACCCGTTTCGCCTTACAAGTTTTGCAACGTTTGGGTTCGTTCTTAAACTGCTTGTCGTGGAAGAAAAGCTGTTCGCCGGCGGTGAATACAAAATCGGCGCCACAGTCGATGCACTTCAACATCTTGTCCTGGAATTCCATTGAGAGAGCTCCCTTCAACCCGGTCCCTGCGGGCTCGCCAGAAACTGGCGCAGCAACCCGAAGGCATACGACGTCCCCCCTCAACTACCCTTAGACTCGGCCCGCCACGCCCGTGAAACGGGAATGGAGTGTTGCTTATACTACAAAACTGCGAATTGCGGAGATGAATTCAGTACGCGTTCCCAAAACAGGACGCGATCAAAAATAGAATAGGCCACCCCCAGGGGAGGGGCGGCCCTTCATCACAAAATTACTCCTGCTCTTTCCGAGCTTTTTTCCGGCTGCGTTTGCGCGCCAAGGCTTCCTTCACGCGCCTCTTCTCTCCCGGCTTCAGGTAGAAGGAGTGTCGTTTGACCTCCTTGATGATGTCTTCCTGTTGCACTTTGCGCTTAAAACGGCGCAGGGCATTCTCGAGGGATTCTCCCTCCTGGAGTCGAACTTCCGCCAATGGACTAACACCCCCAAACTGGTCCAGCCTGGACGGGATAGTTATTGCAAGGTTCTGCGGGCAAGTCAAGTGATATGTGTCACGTTTGAACAGATAAGATGCGGCCGAGAGCGCATAGCGGGATGAATGGCCGCTCCTAAGAGGCGGGGGGACTCGCCGAAGCCGACGACGACGGGGTGGTTGCCTTGAGGGGTGGGCCGGCGCTCGGCAGGACGCAGGCAAGTAGTTGAAATTAATGTTGTTATCAGGGTCAAACTCAGGTTCCCGCGGCACTCTGGGCAGACCCCAGAATACAGTCCGCTAGAGCTATGGCAGCTTTCTTGGTGCCATCTCAAGATGAGTTCACCCAAGTCTTGCCCCGTGCAAGATCTGTGAGATTTCGGACCACGGAGCTTTTGTCCGGCTTGATCGCAAATCGGAATGCCCCAGCACGCTTCTGGATAGCCCCAATTCAGTGATGGGCGTGCCCATGGAACAGATTCGCTTCCCCGTCGTGGGCAACGACCGATTCGCTGCTCGGGCCTAGCGGCGGGCTTGGAGCTTCTGCTGCACCAACTCTTCGACCCGGTGCAAAACCTCGTCCTCAGACAGATTGGTCGAGTCGATGACCACGGCATCGGGGGCGGGAGCCAGTGGAGACACCGCACGGGTGCGGTCGCGGCGATCGCGCTCGCGCAGTTCCGCGGCGATCGCTTGCGCGGAAGATCCTTTTACCTTCCTCTGTTCCAAGCGGCGCTGTTCGCGGACGATGGGATCGGCATCCAGAAAAATCTTCACATCGGCGAGGGGGAAGACTTGGACGCCGATGTCGCGGCCTTCCATCACCACCCCGCCACCGGCACCCAGTTCACGCTGGCGAGCGACCATCCACTCCCGGACTTGGGGGTGAACCGACACGCGGGATGCGCCCTCGGTGACGTCGGTCTCGCGGACGCGCAGCGTGACCTCGCGCCCATCGAGCCGTACGTGGTTTCCGGCGTGGCTCGGCTCCAGTTCGATGCGCGAGTTCCGCGCCAGCTTCAGCAGCGCAATCTCGTCATCAAAGGATACGTCCCACTCGATGGCCTTGAGAGCCAGTGCACGGTACATGGCTCCGCTCTCCAGATTCACGTACCCGAGTTTGCGGGCCAGGCGGGAGGCGATGGTGCTCTTGCCCACGCCAGCCGGGCCGTCGACGGCGATGATGAGTTTGGGCAGGGGAGCGGCAGTCATCGTGAAAGGTAGTCATTGTACATGGTACTCGCGGAGCCGGCGCCGGGCGGGCTCGACGGGGAATCTCCCT
This sequence comes from uncultured Acidobacteriaceae bacterium, assembly GCA_963770245.1. Taxonomy (GTDB): domain Bacteria; phylum Acidobacteriota; class Terriglobia; order Terriglobales; family Acidobacteriaceae; genus PALSA-270. The sequence continues at coordinate 193,589 of CAVYOX010000010.1, forward strand.
GCAGGTTCTCATCGCGTCCGAGAGGTGCGGCGGGCTTGGCGTCGTCGATTACCACACCTTGCAGACCTTCTCCGCGGGCTTCACCAGGGGCTGGCCGGCCTTGCAGGAGAATGCTGCGGGAAATTCGCGCATGTTCACCACGACGCCGTTGATACGGTATTTCGGCGGAGAATGGGGATCCGTAATGGCGCGCACCCGCAGGTCCTCAGGACGTTCGTTGGCGCAAGCCCACTGGGCAAAGCCGACAAAGAAGCGCTGCTCGGGAGTGAGGCCGTCGATGGACTTGAGAGGCTGGTCTTTCGAGGCATCCTTCCAAGCCATATAGGCAAGAATCTCGCCGCCCAGGTCGGCAACGTCTTCGCCGAGAGTGAGCTTGCTGTTGATATGAATGTCATCGACGACCATGTACTGGGCGTACTGATCCTCGACGCACTGGGTGCGCCCATCGAACTTCTCTCGATCGTCCTTGGTCCACCAATTCTTCAGATTGCCCTTCGCGTCGAACTGGCTGCCCTGGTCGTCAAAGCCATGCGTCAGTTCGTGCCCGATGGTGCCGCCGGTGTTGCCATAGTTGGGGGCATCATCCATTTTCGCGTCATAGAGCGGAGGCTGAAGCACGCCGGCGGGGAAGTTGATGTCATTCATTTGCGGGTTGTAATCCGCGTTCACGGTGGGCGGAGACATCGCCCATTCGCCGTGATCGACGGGCTGGCCGACTTTGTGGATGCCGCGGCGGCGCTCGAATTCCATGGCGCGTTGTATGTCTCCGTCAAAATCATCGCGCGCAATCTTGACCGAGCGGTAGTCGCGCCATTGGTCCGGATAACCGATCTTGTTGCGAATCGATTGCAGCTTGGTCAATGCCTGCGCTTTGGTTTCAGGGCTCATCCAGTCGAGCTGGCGAATGCGCTGGCTCATGGCGTCTTCAATGCGCCGCACCATGTCGAGCGTGCTGGCTTTCAGCGCAGGGGAGAACACTTTGCGCACATAGACCTGGCCCAAAGCCTCCCCCAGGTTCAAATCGGTGTATTGGACGCAACGCTTCCAGCGCGGTTGCATGGCTTTGGCCCCGCGCAAATATTGCCGGTAGAAATCAAAATTTTCCTGCACGAATTTCGCCGAGAGGTACGGCGAGGAAGAATCCACCACGTGAAACCGGAGATAGCTTTTCCAGTTCTCGATGGGTTCCCCGACCAGCGCAGAGTTGACCTGCTTGAAGAACTCGGGCGCCTCGACATTCAAAGTTTCAAACTTAGGATATTGCAATGCGCGGTAGTAAGACGGCCAATCAAAATGGGGCGCGAGTCCCATCAAGTCCGCCATTTTCATCTTGTGTTTGAGGTTGTATGGGTCGCGACGCTCCACCCGTGTCCAGGATGCCTTGGCCAGGGCAGTTTCCATGCGCATGACGGTGGCGGCATGGTCGGCGGCGGTCGAGGAATTGTCGCCCATGAGCTCGAATACTTTTTGCACGTGTTCGAGGTAACGCTCGCGGATCTGTTTCGACTTTGCGTCATTGTTGGTGTAATAGTCGCGATCCGGGAGCCCCAAGCCACCCTGATCGAGGTCCGCAATCTGCTCTTCAGAGTCGTCCGGATCCTGGGTTGAACCGTTGTCGAAAAGGATGGAACGGCCGAAAATGAATTGCAGGCGGGCAACGAGCGGCGTGAGATCCGGTACGGATTTGAGCTGCGCGATAAGGTCGAGCTCGGGCTGAACCGCGTCCAGGCCACGCTTCTCTACGCTACCCTCGTCCATGCAGGCGGTATAGAAGTCGCCAATCTGCTGGGTCACGGCGTCGCGGTCGGCGGCGGCGGCCGCCTCGTCGAGAATGCCGCGCAAGAAATTCAAATTATCCTCGTAGAGTTTGCCGTACACACTCCAGGAGGTTTGACGGGAGGGATAGGGTTGTGTTGCATCCACCCGCCGCAGGAATATTGGTAGAGGTCGACACAAGGATCAGCGGACCGGTCCATGGCGCTAAGATCTAAGCTGGGAGTGTAAGGCAAGACGGGGTCGGGCGCCGGGGCGCCGGCAGGAGTCTGTGCGCCGGCGAAGCTCGCAAGGTGCACACAAAACAGCACGGAGAGAACCAGCGAACGATTTTTCATGTTGGCTTTCGGATGAGAACGCTTCGAGCAGGACACGCGCCAGCCTGATGATCGGGAAAAAACATTTTTCCAATTTTTCGAGGGAAAAGCAAGGTGCTTGCGGACCTCAGACCTAGATCGTACGGACTTAGGAGCGGCGAGGCGCCGCCGGGATGTGCGCGCTCGGTTCCGGCCTGGCGGGGGTCAACTGAACCAGCGAGCGCTTGCCCACGCGGATGAATTCCAGCTCCCGCGCGGCTTGCAGCGCGTTGAGTGATTCCCTGATCCGCGAGCGGGGGACGAAATTGCCAAATAGTGTTTCCAGTTCCTGCTGATCGGCGGCGATCACGCAGTCCAAGTATTTCGAGAGTAGCGCCGACAGGGCTTCGCCGACGGACAGTTCGATTCCCTCCCGGACGGCGTCGGGAGACCAGCGATAGAGCACATCCCAAAACGATCCCTCGGCCGGATTGTAGTCGACCCGAGTGATCCGCAGCTTCGCGCCCAGCTCCCCCAGGGCGTGATCGAGGGCGCCATACGATACGCTACCGCCCAGTACTTCTTGCAGTTTTTGCTTGGAGATGGGGCCGCCCCGCTGAATAGCGGCGAAGGCATCGCAGGCGAGTTCGGAGTATTCCGAACGCGGGCCGGCCTTGGGAGCTTGCTTGGGGTTGCGCTCCCCGGCCATCGCATAGAAGTACGGGAAGATCGACCCGGCAACCAAGAATGCATTGTTCTCACCGAACAGGTTGGCCTCGTAGGCGGAGCGATCGCGGAGCAAACGGACCATCAATTCGGCGGCTTCCTGAGCGCGGGGATCGGCGAAAGCCTGTTGCCAGGGGGGCAGGCGGTCGTCTGATCCCACCCAGGCGCCAATGAAGGTTGGCGCCAGCACCGCGGGACGCTGCGGGTACATCAGGCAGAAGCCGACCGACTCGAGGAACGAACGCGCGTCGTCGAGCGTGTGCACAGGGCTGCCATCGAGATGCCATTTCGTGCGGCGGAGCTGATCGAGATCCTGGTCAGTCATAAAAGCAGCAGTGAGCCAGCGGCGCTTCGCACCGGATCCCTGGCGGTGACCCACGGCCGCTCGGCGGAGTCCACCCCACATGCCAAAGATAAATGCCAAATACCGCGCGCGAATCGTTGGTTCTCTCAGATTCGCTTAAACGCCTTCTGAATGTCCCTTAAAGAATACCGCAGAACCACCGGCCGCCCATGGGGACAGGACATGGGACATTCGGTTTTCGATAATTCGACGAGCAGCCACTCCATCTTGGTTTGCTCGAGCGGCATATTGACCTTAATCGCGGCGTGGCAGGCGATAGAGGCCGCAAGCCGGGTGCGAACTTTCTCCAGATTGAGGCTTTGTTCCTCACGGGCCAGTTGCTCGAGCAGTTCATGAAGCATGGTTTCAATCCGCGGAGCTTCAATTCCAGCAGGAGCGACTTTCACCGCGATGCTGCGCGCGCCGAAGGGCTCGGCTTCAAAGCCGTTCAGGTTCAGTTCGTCGGAAATCTCCCGAAAGACGGCTTCCTGGGCCGGCGTGAGCTCCAGTACCAGGGGCATGAGCAGGCGCTGGCTTTCAACCTTTTGCGCGGCACGCTGCCTCAGGATCTTCTCAAACAGCACGCGCTCGTGGGCCACGTGCTGGTCCACGATCCATAGGCCTTCTCCATTCACCGCCAGGATAAACGACTCGCGAATCTGCCCCAAGGGCTTGAGAGACGCCAGGGCAGGGGTCAGGTCGCCGGCGGCTTCGGATTCGTCCGGGATCGGAGGCGCGCAGCCATCTCCCGGAACCACCTCGCGTGGCATCCGGGCCACGGCCAAGGCGGCGGTGCCTTCGACTGCGATTCCATCCACCCCGAAGCGAAAGGGCTCGTTTACCGGCGAAAGTACAGAAGCTTGCAGGCCAAGTTGCGGTGAGGCGGGGGTATACAGGGGCCTCCATCGCGAGGAATCGATGGGCGTGGCGCGAGACCCGGCAGCGAGCATCGCACTCGAGGTGGGATGCGCGTCGATCTCCTCCGTGAATTGCGGTACAGGTCGAGCCTTCATCAGGGCGAAGCGAACTGAGTCGCGAACGAAATCATGCATGGTGCTGTGCTGGCGGAACCGCACTTCGGTTTTTGAGGGATGGACGTTCACGTCGACCTCGGTGCTCGGCAGCTCCAGAAAGAGCAACACCACGGGATACACCGTAGGAGGCATGATATTGCGGTAGGCCTCGGTGATGGCATGCTGGACCAGGCGGTCGCGGATGAGGCGCCGGTTGACGAAAACGTAGATCGAATTGCGGTTCAGTTTCTGGATCTCGGGCTTGGAAACGAATCCATGGGCGCGCAGTTCCCCGAAGGAGGGCGACTCCCCGCAGATGTCGTCGTCCGGTGGGTTCTCGCGGGCGAAAACCCCCGCGCCCCGTGGCTGAGGCAACCCGAATCGTTCCAGCGGCTGCACGGCGGCGAGCGGAATCAATTGATCAAGAACTTCCTTGCCGAAGACCTGGTAGACGCGCTCGCTGTATCCTGCGACCGGCGGAGCGACCAGCATGGCGTGGGTCGCGGAATGCAACTCGAAATGCTTGTCGGGATGCGCCAGGGCATAGTGCGTGACCAGCGAGACGATGTGGGAGAGCTCGGTGGACTCGGCTTTCAGGAATTTTCTCCGAGCTGGCATGTTGAAAAACAAATCGCGGATGGTGATCGAGGTCCCGGCGGGCAGGCCTGCCTCCTCGACCTTGAGAATCTTACCGCCGTTGATTTCGACGACCGTTCCGGAGGCCTCATCCGGTGCCCGGGTTTCCAGGCGCAGGCGGGAGACCGACGCAATCGAGGGCAGGGCTTCTCCGCGAAAACCCAAAGTTCGAACGCCGAGCAGGTCCTCGGCACTGTGGATCTTCGAGGTGGCGTGGCGTTCGAAGGCCAGCAGGGCGTCGTCACGCACCATGCCGCAGCCGTTGTCGGTAATCTGGATGAGCTTCCTTCCGCCCGCCTCGACCTGAATCTGGATGCGCGTGGACCCCGCGTCCAGTGCGTTCTCAAGCAGTTCTTTCACGACCGACGCAGGCCGCTCTACGACCTCGCCAGCGGCGATTTTGTTGGCAACGTGCTCAGGGAGAACGTGAATGCGGCCCATGGCTCTCAGGGGATCAGTCGCCAGTTTCGCAGATGAGCCGGTTCAAAGCAACGCGGCCCCAGACCTGTGCGGATAGAACTTCGATCGAACAAGAACCCCGGGGAATCCGCAGCATTGCGGGGAGGCCATGTGCCGCGCGATAACTTCGGTAACTGGTTCTCGATAGAGCGCCGGACGTAGCATGGATTCCATGGCGCAAGGAGTACAGCGTTGTTCGCGGACCAAGATGGTCTTGCCGCTGCGCATGTGGGTGGGCGAGCCGGCCGACGAATCGGCGGGATTGCAACTGGCCCACACGGTTGACATCAGCCCGATTGGCGGGCGCCTCGGAGGTCTGCGCACGGAACTGCTTCCCGGACAGACGATTACTCTGCAGCGGGGACAGTCGAAAGCTTCTTTCCGGGTGATATGGAACAGGCATCTCGGACCGGGGGAGAACCAGGCGGGCATCGAAGCGTTGAAATCGGAAAGCAACATTTGGGGTGTGGACCTTCCCGCTTTTGCGGCCCGAGGCAGTTCGCCGGAGCGCTTGCTGACGGGGGAAAATTCCGGTTTCAGGGATGAGCCGTCTCGCCGACCAAATTCCGCCGCGCCCCTGATGATGCACTTGCCTGCAATTTTCAGAAGCAAGCGAATGCAATGGGGCGTGTGCCTAGGGTCCCTGCTTCTCAGCGGGTTGCTCGCTCTGGCGGTTTACCAGAGTATTGCGGGCAGCGTCCGGATGATGGTTCGTTGGCCGCTGCCCGGGCCCCCGACCGCCGCCGATCTCGCGGCGATGGCTCCAAAGCCGCAGTCGACCGCTCTCGCTCATGAGGTCACGACCTGGCATGCCAGGCCGGTGCCGCGCATCAATGTCCAGGGAGCCCCCACCGAGCGCATGGTGTACCCGGTGTCGCCCGATGTGAGCCTCAGCGGCAGAGTAGATTTAGACGTGGTCATTGCAACCGACGGCCACGTCAAGCAGGTTCGCGTGCTGAGCGGCGAGCGTCCACTGGCGCAAGCTGCCGAGCAAGCGGCTCGTCAGTGGCGCTACAATCCTTTGCAGGTGAAGGGCGAACCTGCCGAGGGCGAGACCAGCGTCGTCATCGCCTTCCGCGGCGCCGATGCGGTTTCGCTCGAATTCCCTTCTCCAGACGGTGGTCCGGCGAGGAAGAATTAGCCGACCGGCTTTGCGCCTTATTCTTTTTGCTTGCGCACCTGTATTCCCAACTCCCGCAATTGCGCATCACTCACCGGGGTCGGCGCATCCACCATCAAATCCACCGCTCGCGCAGTCTTCGGGAATGGAATCACTTCGCGCAGGCTTTCGGCTCCGGCAAGAATCATGACGATGCGGTCAAGGCCGAGAGCAATGCCGCCATGGGGTGGGGTGCCATATTCCAGCGCTTCCAGGAAGAAGCCGAAGCGCGCGCGGGCTTCCTCATCACTCATGCCCAAAGCCCGAAAGATTTTGCGCTGAATGTCCTGGCGATGAATACGAATGGACCCCGACCCCAGTTCCGTTCCGTTCAGCACCACGTCGTAGGCCAGCGCCCGGATTTCCCCCAGCGGAGATTTCGGGTCGGAAACGGAATCGAGATGGGCCTCGAGCTTCGGCATATCTTCTTCATGCAGCGAAGTGAAGGGATGGTGCGCCGGGTTCCAGCGCCTTTCATTCTTCTCCCAGGCAAACATGGGGAAGTCGGTCACCCAGAGGAAGCGGAAATCCTTCCCCACGTCGCCTGTCTTCTTGAATGCACCATGTTTCTCGGCATACTTCTGGGCGAGGTCGAGCCGCAAATATCCACACTTTTCGCAGAAGTGCTGCAGGTTCTGATCCGCGACCGCCGCGACTTCGGGTTGATGCAACGCGCCCGCGAGCAACCACAGATCATCGGGCTCGACCTTGGCAAACTGCAGGACGCGCTCCGCCGCCGCCGGATAATCTTTGGCAAAGCGCTTCGGATCGGTCATCAACTGAACGAAATTTGGGCCGCCAACATGCTGATACCCCCCCTGGGTGCCAATGGTGCGCCGCTCCGTGCCGGAGAGGTCGCCGGCCTTTGGAATTCGGATCAATTGCAGGGGTAGTTCTTTGCGGATTCTGAATTTTGCCGTGAATTCTTCTAGCTCTGCCGCCAGGAACGCTTCGCGCACGTCTAGCATCGCGGGCAAGCGCATGTCGGGCTTGTCGTTGCCGTACAGGCGGATGGCCTCGTCGTAGGTCATGCGCAGGAACGGCGTCTGGATCCGATGCCCGGCGGCTTGAAACGCGGCCGTCAGAAAACCCTCGACCACGGCGTAAACGGTGTCCAGCTGCGGATAGGACATCTCCAAATCAATCTGCGTGAATTCCGCTTGCCGGTCAGCGCGGAAATCCTCGTCGCGGAAGCAGCGCACGATTTGGAAGTACTTGTCGAAGCCGGAAATCATCAAGATCTGCTTGAACATCTGCGGCGACTGCGGCAACGCGTAGAAGCTACCCGGCTGCACCCGGCTGGGAACCAGATAGTCGCGCGCGCCTTCGGGCGTCGAACGGGTCATGAACGGGGTTTCGATGTCAAAAAACCCCTGCGCGCAAAGATAATCGCGAATCGCTTTCGAGACCTTGTGCCGCATTTCGATGTTGAACTGCATGGCATCGCGGCGCAGATCGATATAGCGATATTTCAAGCGCATTTCTTCGTTTGGCAAAACCGTTTCTCCGGGCAGAAACGGAGGCTGCTTCGATTCGTTGAGAATGCGCAGCTCGTCCACCACCAACTCAACCTCGCCGGTGGGAATGTTGCGGTTGAAGGTGGCAGGTTCGCGCTGCTTCACCGTGCCCACCACCGCGATGACGTACTCGTTGCGCAGGGCCTCGGCTTTGCCGTGCACGGAGGGATTGAGCTCCCGGCTAACGACCACCTGCGTGACACCAGTGCGGTCGCGAAGATCAATGAAAATAAGGCTGCCCAGGTCGCGGCGGCGCCCTACCCATCCCATGAGCACAGTTTTTTTGCCGGCGTCGGAGGAGCGCAGCTCGCTGCACATGTGAGTGCGGCGCAAATCGCCTAGAAAATCAAGCAAGTTTCGTGGCCTTTCCGTTGGATCGTATGGCGGAGAACCGAATGGAAGATTATAAACGGTGGCGATCCGAGCAACGGGAGTACCGGTCGGCGGACCGGTAGGAATGTTTCAGGCTGGTTCGCTGAATTCTGGCGATCGACAGCAACCCCCGACAGGCGATGCCCCCTACACGATGACGTTCGTCAGTCCAATCTCGACTCCCCGTGCCGGCGTTCGCTGCAAACCCCCCACTCCCGCCCACTCCCGAGGGGTGCCGGACGCCGTGATAGGATGTGGCCCCGGATCGGGCGGAGGCAATGGAACGTTGAGTTCAAGTCAGCACCACTGAGGAGGCATTCATGATTGCACGCGTTGGCGCGGTATTGCTCATCGCAATGGTTGCCGGAGCGGTTCCGGCGGGTAGTCAGTCCGTCCCCTTGGTCGAGAAGAAAACCATCGGCTTGGCCGCGGCCAAGAAAATGGTTGCAGCGGCCGAGGCGGAAGCCGTCAAAAATAAATGGGCGATCTCCATCGCGGTCGTGGATGACGGCGGGAACCTGGTGTATTTCGAGCGCATGGACGGGGCGAATTTGCCCACGGTTGCGATCTCCCAGGGTAAGGCACGCACCGCCGCCCAGTACCGGACCGCGACCAAAGGGTTCGAGGAGGGACTGTCCAAAGGCAATACGCAGTTGCTTTCCCTCCCGAACGCCACCGAGTTGCAAGGCGGCCTGCCGGTGCTGGTGGATGGGCAGGTGGTCGGCGCCATCGCCGGAAGCGGGGCCAAGGGCGAGCAGGACGAGCAATGCGCCCAGGCTGGAATCGATGCGCTCATGAAATAGCGCAAAAGGCGCGGCCACCAAGTCAAACCCGGCTTTGGGCGGCGCCGTCCTCGATTCCTCGATGGCGCGAACCCTACTGGGATTTCGTCGCCTTGCCCTCCATGACCGTGCTGCTGCAGTTCTTTCCATCCGGCGACAGCTCAAACTTCAGGGAGTAGGAGACCGGCAGGCATGGACACCGGGAAAGTCAACGGGAGATTGCGCCGCGGGCACCGCAACCTTCAGCTTGCCGATTGAATCCTTTGCAGCAGCTCGCCGCGGGGCACGGAAACCTGTTGGGCGGTCGCGAGATTCTTGAGCGCGAAGGCATCGGCTTTGACTTCATCCTCCCCCACAAGGAGTGCGAACCGGGCCCCCACCTTGCTGGCCGTCTCCAGCGACTTCTTCAGGCGAAAGGTCTCGTCTCCCAGTTCCACGATGATATCGTGATGGCGAAGCTCTCGGGCCAGCCTGGCGGCTTGCAGGTTCATGCCCGAGCCGAAGGGTGCGATGTAGACATCGGGCTTGCGCTCGACCGCACCCGCCGATGCCTCGAGCGCCAACACCAGGCGATCCTCGCCGATGGCAAAGCCGATTCCCGGAGCTTGCGGGCCGCCGAGCGATTCGGAGAGGCCGTCGTAGCGGCCGCCGCCGAGGATGGCATTCTGAGCTCCCAGTTGACCATGCGTAAATTCGAAGGCCGTGCGCGTGTAGTAGTCGAGGCCGCGGACCAGCCGGTCGTTCAAATGAAACTTCACACCGACAGATTGCAGGATCTGCTGCACCTGCTCGAAATGCTGACGGCAGGGTTCATCGAGATACTGACCGATGCTCGGGAGGGTCGCGATAATCGGCTGATCTTCGGGAACCTTGCAATCAAACACGCGCAGGGGGTTGGTGAGGGCGCGACGCTGGCAGTCGGCGCACATTCTGGGCGCCACTGGCTCAAGCGCTTGGCGCAGAGCTTGGTTGTAGGCAGCGCGGTCCTTCGGGCACCCGACGGAATTCAATTCCAGATTCCAGCTCCTGACGCCAAGGCGGTCGAGCAGGGTAGCCAGTAGCTCCAGGATTTCAGCATCGCGGGCGGGGGATTCGCTGCCCGCTGTCGCCGGACCGATCACCTCGGCGCCAATCTGGTAGAACTGCCGGTGGCGTCCCTTTTGCGGGCGTTCACGCCGGAATTGCGGGCCCATGTAGTAGAGCTTGTTCAGGCCGCGCTCCCAGAGCTTGTGCTCAATATAGGCGCGCACCACACCGGCGGTGTTCTCGGGGCGCAGGGTGAGGGATCGGCCGCTGTCGCTTTGTGCGCGACCGCGATCCTCCCAAGTGTACATTTCTTTCGCGACGATGTCGGTTTCTTCGCCGACGCCGCGGGCAAATAGCTCCGTCTCCTCAAAAATCGGCGTGCGGATTTCGTGGAAGTTGTAGGCGCGGAAAACATCGCGCACTCCAGCTTCGACCAAGTTCCACAGCGCCGTTTCCGGCGGCAGCAGATCGCGCGTTCCTCGAACTGCTTTGATCATAACCAGTGGTTGCGCTTCGGGGGTTCGACGTCGGCTTGGAGCCATTGGCGGCCGGCATGCCAAGCGGCGGCCGCTCGAGCGCAACCAACAAAGCCTTGCGCCACCAGACCGCTCGAAGCAAATTTGCGCGCTTCAGGATCCGTCCGAGAGGATCGCCCGCTATTTCCCCTCCACCATGTAGGACTCTTTGTATCCTAGATAGTTCCTGGCATAACGCAGGATCGACTCCTGATCCTTCTCGTTCAGCGTGCGGCGAAATTTCCCCGGCGATCCCATCCACAAAGAGCCTGGCTCGACGATCGTCTTCTCGGGAATCAGGGTGCCCGCCGCGATGATCGAGCCCGCGCCGATCCGCGCGCCATTCAAAATGATCGATCCCATCCCGATCAAGCAGCGGTCTTCAACCACACAGCCGTGCAGAGTGACCGAGTGGCCTACGGTCACGTATTCGCCAACCGAAACACCGTACCGCTCCTTCATGCCGTGCAGTACACTGCAATCCTGAACATTCGAGTGTGCGCCCACACGGATGGAATGCACATCACCGCGCAGCACTGCGTTCATCCACACGCTGGCGTGCTCCCCCAAAACCACGTCGCCCAAGATCTGCGCCGATGGGTCGACGTAGCAGGAGGCCGGGATCGTCGGACTCGTTCCTTTGTAGGGGCGGATCATCTGCGGTAGTAGATCAACCCGGCGATGGCGATCAAGGCGAAGAAAACGACCCAGAAGAGAAAACGAGCGGTCTGTTTGGGCGATTCGATTTCTTTCTTGTTCACCCCAGCAGGATACACCAGGTCGCCCGGTTACTTGCGGGCCTGCGCTGATACCAACTGCGGCTCGGTCTCGCCGCAATGGGCCCGCAGAATATTCAGCATGCGCCGCAGCGGCTCCGCTGCTCCCCAGAGCAATTGATCGCCCACGGTGAAAGCGCCTAGGAACTGCGGGCCCAGCTTCAGCTTGTGCAAACGGCCGATGGGAACGTCCAAGGTTCCAGAAACCGCCGTCGGCGTCAGGCAATGCAACGTGGACCGCTGATCGTTCGGGATCACGCGCACCCAGGCATGGCTGCCGGCAAGCACGCTCTCAACCTCCGCCAGCGGCACATCCCGGTTCAACTTGATGCAGAGTCCCTGACTGTGGCAGCGCATGGTGCCCACGCGAACGCAAATGCCATCGATCGGCACCCCAGGGTTTAGGCCGAGAATCTTGTTGCTCTCCGCCATCCCCTTCCATTCTTCTTTGGTCTGGCCGCCGGGCATATCACGATCGATCCAGGGAATTAAACTACCCGCGAGCGGTGCACCGAACTCCTTGGTGGGTAAAGCCGCCGACCGCTGGGCCTCAATCATCAGGCGGTCGACCGCCAAAGCATTTTCCGAGGGCGTGGCACGAGTCGGTTCGACCAGAAAGGCCATTTGCTTCACTAACTCGAGCATCTTGGCGGCGCCGGCGCCGGATGCCGCCTGATAAGTCATGGTCGTAATCCACTCGACCCAGCCAGCTTTCAGCAAGCCTGCCACCGCCATCAGCATCAGACTGACCGTGCAATTGCCGCCGGCGAAGGTGCGAACCCCTTTCGCCAGGCCGTCCTGAATTACATCCCCGTTCACCGGATCGAGAACAATGACGGCGTCTTTGTCCATGCGAAGGGTGGAGGCGGCATCAATCCAATATCCCTGCCACCCGCTTTTCCGCAGCGCGCTGTAGACCTCGGTGGTGTAGTCCCCGCCCTGGCAGCTGAGGACGACGTCGCACCGTCCGAGCTCCTTCAGGTCGTGAGCGTCGTGCAGAATTCCGCGCGAGCCGCCTTCGATAGGAGCTTCGCCGCCCACGTTTGAGGTAGAAAAGAAAACCGGATCAAGGCCGGGGAAGTCCTTCTCCTCACGCATGCGCTGCAAAAGGACACTACCCACCATCCCTCTCCAGCCGATGAATCCAGTGCGTAGCATAGGCTAAGATCCGTCTGCTTAGTTTACTAGAACTGGTTGGGTTTTGCGGACATCCCGCTGAGTCCTCGGTCGGACCGGGACGGGACTGCCGGCGGTGCTGAGCCGACCTTTCGCAGGCCGGTGGGGGGGCGACGGGCCTTCCGCCCCGGGGGAGGAAACCCCCAGCCCCGCTTGCGCGTGCGGCCCTCCCATCACCCGTGGTGAGGGGATTGGGGATGGGGTCTCCCCTGAGAATCTCAGTTCTCGGTCGGCTCCGGTGCCGCGGGCGCCGCCGGTGCTTTGGGAACGTGCGGGACTGCGGGGACTTCCGCCACCGTCGATCCCTTATGAATCTCGATGGTGCCGTGTTCGTTGGTCAGTGTGACCCGAGGACCGCCACTTCCGACCGCGCCGCTGGCGGTGCCTTCGTCATCCGAGTTGCTGACCTTCAGTTCGTTGAAATCGGAATGGATTTCTCCATTGCGGGCGTGCGCATCCACCTGGAAGCTGGCCCGATCGGGAAGATAAATCTGGATATCCCCCTGGCGATTGTCCACTTGCATGCTACCCAGCTTGTTGACGTGCACTTCGACGGCGCCGTCTTGATCCTGGAGACGCAGGTCCCCGGAGACGCCGGAGACGCGGATGTCCTTGGCCCGGGTTTCGAGGCGGACCGGACCGGTGATGTCGTTGACCTCCAAGTCGCCAGAGTCTAAATCAAGATCCCCATCGAGTTTCGAGAACTCCATGTCGGTGCGCGCCGACTTGAAGCTGACTGGCTTCGCAATCTTGGCCAGCTTCACGCTTTCGGTGAAATCGCCGTTCAAATGCACTGCGCCTTTGATGTCCTCAATTGAAACGTCGTCCGCCCGGCCTTCGATGGTGACATCGGAGCTGACCTGTGACACGCGGGCCGAGCTGTGGTCCAGATTTAAATTGACTTTGCCATTGATGTCGGAGACCGATACGTCGCCATGCTGGCTGGTGATGTCGATATCTCCGTCCCGGCCGAGCACGCTCACGTCGCCGCGGCGCGTGGCGATCACGGCGGCAGCTTTGCGGGGCACGGAGACCTCCAGGTCGCTTGTGACCGGGTGGTCGCCGGCGCCCTGGGTATCGGCATTCACCGTGACTTCATTGCCGCTGACCGTGATCTGCGGCTTGGTACCGGCATTCCATTTGTCAGCTTCTTCCTGCCTTTCGGCGCTGATGCGTTTGTGAACGATGACGTGAATCTGGTTGTCGGTCGAGATGGTCAGGTTTACAGCCCCGCGGTCGTCCACCAGGCGCAGGGCGGAGCCTGCGGGAAAAGCGTGTTGCACCTGGTCCTCATAGTTGTAGGTGTGGCCAAAAAATGGGAAATCACCGCCGTTGGCATCGATCTGGTCGCGCAGGGCGTCCCAGTTGAAACGCGACGCCTGAGTCGCCATCAAGCCGAACACGATGACCAGGAGAAGCAAGAAAATGCCGCCTGCGCCGATGCCCGCGGAACGCACACCCTCCCGCTTGGCGCGCTCGTATTCGATGAGCTTGATGATTCCCCACACGATCAGCAGCACCGGCCAGTAATGGGCAAACCACTGGCCGAGGGAGAACCAGTTCAGCATACCCATTGTGCCCATCAAGAACACGAGGCCGACAATAATCAGCACGACCGGACCGGCAAAGGAGTGATGCCGGCGCGGGGGAGGACCTTGCACTGGATTCAGCGGGCTAACCATTTCGCACCTCACTGGACGACGACGGCGGCTGAGGAATTTCGCTTGGGGTCGGGGCCAATCCCGTTCCCGGAGCAGGCGGAACTCCGCCCGGCTGGGGCGGCGGTCCGCCGCGAGGGGTCTTGTCTTCGAGCAGCTTAGCCAAGCCGATCGCCAGCAGCAGGACCGGCCAGGTACGCCCAAAGTCGGGCCCATCAAAGCCGGCGATCAGAAACAGAACGCCCAAGGTGACGAGCACGACCGGCCCAGCCAGGCCGCGACGGCCGAGCGGGCGAACCCAGCCGTCGTTACGCGCCCCTCCCAATCCCTGACGCTTGGCAAACAGCCAGACCCCGATCGCGATCAGAAACAGAGGCCAAATCCGGCTCACATTAAAGAACGGAACGTCGAGCGTCTGGAGAAGGAAGATCGCGCCAATCCCGATCAGAATCACGGCTCCCAGGGGGACCTTCGAGGTGTCTAGCTTTTCTCCCGTACCGAAGGTCTGGCTGAGTCCGAAGGGGTCGGGGGCGGGTTGCCCTATTTGAATGGCCCGGGCGGAGCGGATCGCGTCGATGATCTGGTAGATGCAAAAGAAGCCCAGGCCGATTCCGAGTGCCGCGTCCAGGGCGCCGTTCACGTTCGACGACAGGCCCCAGATGAAAGCCACGAAAATCACCAGGTGCGCCAGGCCCTTGGCGTACTGCCCGGTGTACACGGCGCCTACGCCAAAGGGAAAAATGCCGGCCAGAATGCCAGCCAAAGGGGGGTTCGGACCGGCAACCGGGACGCCGGGAACCGCTCTCGGAACCGCCGAAAACGCCGCAGAGGGCGGCGGCAGTGTACCTTCCAGCCGCGCTGCCAGACAATTCTCGCAATAGATTACGCCGCGCACGGTGCGCGTGCAGTTGGCGCACAGCGCCTTACCGCAGGTTCGGCAAAAGGCCGCTCGCGGAACATCGGGATGGTTGGCGCAGTTCATGAGAACCTCCTGTACGTGTTTACGATCACTACAGGCGGATCATGCGGAGCAGCGGCCAGCACGGGCTGGCTCTCCCCCAGGCTGTAGTTGCGTTCTTGTCTTGGTTCGGGTTGTCCGCTGGTATCGTTTTTGCGATCCTTCGGCTTTTCCTTGGGGCGAGCTTCCGGCGAGGCGGTCACGCGCTTGAATTCGCGCACCCGCGATTCAATCTCATACACGAAGCGGATGTTCTCGTAGTACTTCACCACACGCCCCGAGGTTTCGTAGTAGGAACGCTTGATGGCGCTCGGCCGCAGGTCCGCATTGCGCAAATCGGTCAGCCTCACGCCCGCCAGGTTCAGCGAAATCGACAATGAAACAAAGACCATGCCAAACGACATGGCGAAGCGGGGCTGCCGCACCACCCCGAACGCCGGCGCGACCACGGACTCAAGGAAGCGATCCCACCACGACTCCCCACGTGGGCCAACCGAGTTGAAACGGCTGGTGTCGAGTCCAGTTGTGGCGATCAGAATGTTCTGCACCAGGTGCACCGGTGGCTCGACTTCTGCGAGCGACTTGAGCCAACGCTGTCCTGCTTCCACTTCCTTCAGCAAAGGCCCGCAAACCGCGCAGGTGTGAGCATGAGCTTGAAAGCTCTCGAGCTTCGGCCCTGTCAAGGTCTGGTCCAGGGCATCGTTCAGCAAGGCGTCGAACTCGGCGCACTGCATTCCGCTTTGGTTTTCTCCTGCCATTACATCACCTGCCTATAGGTACGTTGTAGCAGGCGCGCAAGTTCCGCACGCCCGCGGTTAATTCGAGACTTTACGGTCCCCTCAGGAACCCTTAGAACCCCCGCAATCTCCCGGTAGTCCATGTCCTGCAGATCGCGCAGGATGACTGCCTCCCGCAGCTCCGGAGACAGCTTCTGCAGCGCCCGGTGGACCGCTTCCCGCATCTCCCGGCTTTGCACCCCTCGGTCTGGCGGCGCTGCCTTATCGGGAATCTGCTCGCTCAGCGGCATGGCGTCCTCGTGCTCGGAGGTCACGGTATCGAGCGAATCCGTCATGCGGTCCTGTTTGCTCTTACGGAAGTGATCGACCAGCAGATTCCGGGTAACGGTAGTAACCCAGGTCATGAAAGCGCCTCGGCCGAGGTCATAGGAGTTCAAAGTGCGATACATCTTGATAAAGACCTCTTGGGTGAGGTCCTGGGCATCATCGGGGGATCCGGCGAAACGATAGCAGATGTTATAGATACGCCGGTGGTAACGCTGCACAATCTCCTCCCACGCGAGGGCATCGCCGGCGAGGCAGCGGCGGACCAGCATCGCAGCGACATGGGCATCTTCCAATCCCGCACTCCCCGGAGTTCCGCAGTTTCAGCCGAAAGGACCCGGTGGATGGACTTGGTCCCGGCTTAACAGCAGGTGACTGATACGTTGTTATAGCGGCAAAAGTTCTTTGCCGTCCGAAACAGGGCATTGTAGCAGTGCCCCATCAGCAGGGCGAAGAAATAACGAAGCTTGCCAGCCCGTCTCGGAAAAACCTTGGGGCCAGGGCTCTTCCACCTCCTCAGCGGCACATCGTGTCAAACGATGGGGTGGCCAGGGCATGGGGGGGCAGCGGCAGATGACGCTCGGTCATCGACTCCTCGAGACTATCCGGGCCAGGCGACAAATGGAGGTCGGTGTCTTCGCCGTAGAATCTGTCGCGCTCGGCTTCTGGCAGAGTCACGAATTGGAAACCCCGGCTGCGATACAGGCTCAGCAGCCGGGAGAGCATCTCCGCATCAAACGCCCCCACATGCATGAGGAGTACATACGGAATGTCCCGGCCGTAGAGGGTTTGCGAGAGCCCGCGGAAATAGCCAATGCTTTCGGCGGCCGCCGCCAGATAACTGTTTTCAAGAGAAGCAATCGCCTCGTTGTCAGCCTTCGCCTTGCAGCGGGCATAGGGCTCGTTCCATTGATAGTCACCGAAACTCATCGTGACCCCGGCGATTCTGTAACCGTGCTGCAGAAGGAAGCTCCGGATGCCGGCCCTCTTTTCCGGCGTATCGCCTTCGGCGAGGAACGGGAACCGGAACCAGTGCCAGTCCTGATCCTTCATCCGCGAGCTCAGCAAGGGCTCGTTCCGGTTCACATCCGCTTCAAACTCCTCGATCGCATGCTGATCCAGGTTCATATGCGACCAACCGTGATTGCCGAGCGGGTCACCCGAGGCGCGCCAGGCGTCGAGCACCGCGGCGTCGGCGGGTTGTTCCTCGATTCGCACTCCGTTCACGAAGCCGTAGGTGGGCGGCAGACGGGCGTCGTCGAGGGCCCTAAGGATCTTAGAGGCAACTTCGATCCGCGTCTCGCCGGGCGGCAATAGGCTGTGGGCGGGGAGGTCGTCGAACGTGATTGCAATCTGCGGTGGGTCATGGACCGCAGGCGGCGCGGCCACCGCAAATCGTGAGAGCGAGATGGCCGCCGGGATCGCGACCATGGCGAACATGGCCAACACCATCCCAGCGCTCGGCCGCGGACTGGAGGGACTTCCGGACATGAATCGGGAGCAGGGGCGTGGGCGCCGCCGCAATTCCAGCCATTCTACTCCGAATGTTCAAGGACCCTACTGGAGATTGTCGGGGGGTGGCGCGGCAGGGTCACGGCCCTCCGTGCGACCGTCCTGCCTCGCCTGCCGGCATCCAGTTGGCGGGGCAGCTTCCGCCGGGGTGGGACGGGCCGTTTGCCGAGCGCCACAATCCTTGATTCCTACGCCGCCTTCCGCCGGACCCGGTGAGTCAGGATTTCCGCTTCTGCCTGCAACCAGTCATCTTCCGCGTTGCCTTCCATTCCGCTCCCGGCGCGCTGCTCGTAGATCTCATAGGCGCGGCGTCGGACGGCTTCTTCCAACTCGTCCGGGAGTTCAACCGAATGGTCGGGGGTTTCAACAGTCACCTGAGAGTTCTTCATGGAAGCATACCTCCTGAGCACTACCCATTTTCCTCCGGAGCAGCTCCGTTGTCAGTGATCCTCATCACGCGAACATAACCGCGCGGATGTGAAGAACGCGAACCGGCCAAGGTCCAAGCGAGCGGCGCAGCGGAAACGCAGTCGCCCCCGCAAGGCAGGCCATTGCGGGGGGAAACGAATCCGGAGAAACGAATCCCGCTCCCGCGGCCGAGGGGCGGGGCTGCTTGAGGCGTCGCGCGCACCAGGCGCGAGGTGCCGACAAAGTGCCGCCCTACCCCGTATCGCTGGTCATGATAAACAGCGGCTTCATCTCGAAGCTATGGTAATGCGGCCGCAGACGTTCGGTGTTGTAGTGCTCGCGCACATTGACAACCTTTTTGGTGGAGGTCACGGCGTCGATCGGCATGTTGTCATAGCGGCCGTTCTTGAGCACCACCAGGCGCCCATGGATCCTGCCGAGCAGAAGATCGAGAGCGAGATTGCCGTATGCCATCGGCACTATGGAATCGATCGAATCGGGATCGCCGCAGCGTACCAAATATCCGAGCTTCTGGTTGATCACGTCGATCGTTTTCCCGTGATTGTACTTCGGGGACAGTTCCTTCAGCTTCTCCGAAACCAGATCGCCGATCCCGCCGAGTTTCTTGTGTCCGAAGGCATCGGTGGCTTCACGCTCGAAGACCATTTCCCCGCCCTCAAACATCGCGCCCTCCGACACCAACACCACCGAATACCGGCTCGGATTCTTGTTGCGGTCCTCAACCAGCAGTTCCGCCAGGCGCTCGATGTTGAACTTGTGCTCAGGAATCACGCAGCGGTTGGCCGCCCCCGCCATGGTGGGCAGCATGGCCGTGAATCCCGCGTAGCGACCGAACACCTCAAGCACCATCAGGCGCTCGTGCGAGCCCGCAGAGGTCCGCAGGTCGTTGGTCATGGCGATGGTGCGGGTCACGCAGGTACTGAACCCGATGCAGTAGTCGGTTCCGGGAACATCGTTGTCCATGGTCTTCGGAATCGCCACTACCTTGAAGCCTTCCTGGTAGAGGCGCACCCCGTAGCTCAAGGTGTCGTCGCCACCGATCGGAATCAGGTACTCGATGCCCAGCCAATCCAGATTTTTCAGCACTTCCGCCGTGAGGTCGTTCCTGTCGGCGTTGTAGGTCCCCTGCAGGTGGGTCGGGACTTGATCCTTCTTCACCTTGCCAGGATTGGTTCGCGAGCTGTGGAGGAACGTCCCTCCCGTCCGCCCGGCGCGGTTGACGATTTCTTCGGTCAGCGTCTGGAAGTTATTGCTGTTGTCATAGTCTTTCTCGCGCACGATATCCACCAGGCCTGCCCATCCTCGCCGCAGGCCAATCACCTGATAGCCC
Source organism: uncultured Acidobacteriaceae bacterium (assembly GCA_963770245.1). Taxonomy (GTDB): domain Bacteria; phylum Acidobacteriota; class Terriglobia; order Terriglobales; family Acidobacteriaceae; genus PALSA-270. The sequence goes on from CAVYOX010000010.1 coordinate 213,106, forward strand.
TCGCGCAATGCCCGGAAGGTGACGGCGCGAATGGCCGGGTTCAAGCCCGGCACGTCCCCACCCCCGGTCAGAATTCCGATCACACCCTTTTTCGACTTGATGTCGGCCATTTTCGCCTCTCTTCGGTCCCTTCCTCGCCAGCCAGTCTAAACTACGCCGCCTGGCGCATCACTTTTCACGGTCAAAGGTCGCACCCAGCCCGACAATTTCAGGGATTGCCCTGACACCAATAAGGATTCACCATCTCGGCCTCCCTCACGGGGGCCTTTTCTCCGTGGTTTCTGCGTTTGTACGATTCTGGCACAGCGGCTGGAAAACAAAATCGCGGGACCGCCCATCCCAGGAGGCAGCCGGCTGTTGTGAGTCTTGCGCCGACCGGAAGCCCGCGGCCCAAGCTATTCGCTCGTGAAATAGTCCACGGTTACCGGATTCTCGAACAGCGAATAGTCCCGGGTCACCACCGTGATCCCGCTGTCGGTAACAAAGTAGCGCTGCCGATCGGCCTCGCTGTCGTACCCAATCGTGGTGCCTTCGGGAATGTGCACGTCGCGGTCGATGATGGCCCGCCGCATGCGGCAATGCCGTCCGACGTTCACATGCGAGAACAGGATGCTGGCATCCACTTCACTATAGGAATTCACCCGCACGTCCGGGGAGAGCACGCAATTTTTCACCATGCTGCCGGAAACGATGCAGCCGGCGGACACAATGGAATCGAGCGCCGTGCCCATGCGCCCCGCTTCGGCAAACACGAATTTCGCCGGCGGATATTGCCGCTGGTGAGTGCGAATGGGCCAATCCGCGTCGTAGAGGTTGAACACCGGCGAGACCGAGACGATGTCCATGTTGGCCTCATAGAAGGCCTCGAGCGTACCGACGTCGCGCCAGTAGAGCGCCTCCTTTTTGTTTTCATCCACAAAGTCAAACGAGTAGACGCGGTACTCGTCCACCATCTTGGGCAGGACGTCCTTGCCAAAGTCGTGGCTTGAGTTGCGGTCCTCGGCGTCTTTCAACAGCACCGGAATGAGCACATCCGTGTTGAACAGATAAATGCCCATCGACGCCGAAACTTTGTCCGGATTGTAAGGGGAACGCAAGTCCGTCTTTTGCGGTTTTTCGAGGAATCCAATCACCCGGGAATCGCGGTCCACATCCACCACGCCAAAGCGCTGCACCTCGAGCGGGTCAATCTGGATGGTCGCCAGGGTGACATCGGCTCCGCTTTCGTTATGCTGCCGCAGCATCCTCCCGTAGTTCATCTTGTAGATGTGGTCGCCGGAGAGAATCAGCACATGTTTCGGTTGTTCGGAGCCGATGGAGTAGATATTTTGGTACACCGCGTCCGCGGTGCCCTGGTACCACTGTTCACTGACCCGCTTCATGGGCGGCAATACTTCGATGAACTCTCCCATCTCGCGTCCCAGGATGTTCCAGCCCTCGCGGATGTGCCGATTCAGCGACAGCGCTTTGTACTGGGTGAGAATGTAGACTCGCCGCAGGTCCGAGTTGATGCAATTGGAGAGGGTGACATCGATGATGCGATAGATGCCGCCGAAGGTGACGGCCGGTTTGGCCCGGTCGCGCGTCAGGGGATAGAGCCGCTCCCCCGCTCCTCCCGCTAACAAAACTCCCAGGGTGTCTTTCATCTGGCTTCCGCTTCGATGATATTACTGCCCTTTGCGTTGCAGAGCTGCGCGTTTTGTTGCCGCGCGCGAGCGGCCCAAGAAACGCTAAATACTAGCACAGCGAGAAGCTGGCGTTGGAACACCCCTGGAGCGGGGGCTGATCGAACCTGCCATTTTGCCGCAGCGTCCCAAACTGGTCGGGCGATGGCTTGTGGATGGGCACGACCTCGGACGCGGCGAAGGAAGTCCCCGCTCGTAAGGAAATCACAGTGGGCCTGGGGGCTGGGGGCCGGCAGCGGGTGGGGGACTTTCGGTCGCAGTCGGTTCGATCCCTGGACGCGGCGAGAGTTCTGCCGAGGACACGGCTCAGTCTGAGCCGTAAAACCGGAGGACCGGCCTGCGCTGGCAGCGACCGGAGGGGGGATTGGAGTGGTACTGCGGCTAGGCCGCCTCGTTATCCTCAATTTTGATGCGCAGCGACTTCAGAAACTTCAAGTCCTGATCGTTAATGTTGAGCTCCGGGTTGCTCGAGAGAGTGGTGACTAGCGAAGTCTTATCGGAGGACTTCTCGCCGGGCTTACTGACGCCAATCGTGGCTTCCAGCACCAAAAAAATGTCGTACCCGCCGTCTTTAATCCGGGAAACGACTTCCGCAATCCGCTCCGAGTCCGCCAACGACTCGTTGATCGCTTCACCCAGTTCCTTCATCATTTGCTTCAGTTGCTGGTCCACGTGGCCCCCCTTCCCCTACCCTCATGCCGCCAAGCCTGCTAAACCCTTTGATGCTCTTCCCGCTATTTTCGGTGCCGCCTTCTGCGACCCGATATTGTACGACGGAAGCCTGTTAAAATCGACAGCGATAAAATCGATAGCCATGGCCAATATCACCACTGCACGCAAGCTGGGCATCCTGGCGCGGTTCGCGGCTCAGCGCGCAGGAAGTAGCCGCACGTTGAGTGCCGTCTGGAAGGGCGGACGCGCCCTCGCGGCGCACTGGGGGCGGGTGATTGGCCAGCTCTGGCTTGAGGTCACGGGCTTTGTTTTCCTGGCTTTAGCAGCCCTCGGAGCTCTGTCGTTGGTCCGCGAGTACGCTCGCTATCATTCCGGCGAAACCAACAACAGTCGTGTCCTGGTGGCAATTATTTTCACTTTGGTGTTCGCCTGGTTCGGTTTGAGCTCATTCTGGCGTGTGCGCCGGAAGCGCTGAGGGTGGGATGTGATTCATCACGGCGGAAGGCTGCGCTCTCCAGAGTGAAAATTCTTGCAGCCTGGCCAAGCCAACCCGGCTGGCTCGCGTCCACAGGTCCTCCCCTGACGGCATAAAATTGGATTGCGGTGTCTCTGGCCCAACCGTCCGCTCTCGGGGGGCCGTCGGAGGTATCGGGGTAGAGGTGACATCGAGATGAGTAAGAAATCGAAAGCAAGCAGTGCCGACGTGGCCTCTCGGGACCCGCAAACCTCATCCGGGATTCCGGTCCACCCGCTCTATACCTCCGCCGACCTCGAGGGCTGGGACTATGACCGCCAGGTCGGTTACCCGGGCGACTTCCCGTACACGCGGGGCGTGCAAGCCACCATGTATCGGGGCCGGCTCTGGACCATGCGCCAGTATGCGGGGATGGGCGACGCCGAGGAATCCAACAAACGGTACAAGTACTTGCTGGCCAACGGCACGACCGGGCTTTCCGTCGCTTTCGACCTGCCCACACAGATTGGCTTGGACTCCGATAGCCCGCTCGCGGTCGGCGAAGTGGGAAAAGTCGGCGTCGCCATTGACTCCCTCGAAGACATGCAGCGCCTGTTCGACGGCATCGACCTGACCAAGATCTCCACTTCGATGACCATCAACGCCACCGCGTCGATCCTGCTTGCCCTCTATGTCGCAGTGGCCCGCCGCCAGGCCGCAGATATCCGCCATCTCTCGGGCACCGTCCAAAACGACGTCCTCAAGGAATACATCGCCCGCGGTACCTACATTTTCCCGGTGCCGCAGGCCATGCGGATCATTACCGACATGTTCGCCTGGACGAATGAAAATATCGCGGAATGGAACACGATTTCCATCTCGGGCTATCACATGCGGGAGGCAGGTTCGACCGCGGTGCAGGAGGTCGCGTTCACTCTCGGCAACGGCATTGCCTATGTGCAGGCAGCGATCGACGCCGGGCTGGACTTGGACAAGTTCGCCCCGCGACTTTCGTTCTTCTTCAATTCGCACAGCAATTTTCTGGAGGAGGTCGCCAAATTTCGAGCCGCCCGACGCATGTGGGCGCGCATTATGCGCGAGAAGTTCAAGGCCAGAAATCCCAAGTCGTGGATGCTGCGCTTTCACACGCAGACCGCCGGGTCCACGCTTACGGCACAGCAACCGGAGAACAATATCGTCCGCACCGCGTTGCAGGCGATGGCGGCGGTGCTCGGCGGCACACAATCGCTGCACACCAATAGCTACGATGAAGCTCTCGCCCTGCCCACCGAGCAGGCCGCCCGCATCGCACTGCGCACCCAGCAAATCCTGGCCTACGAATCCGGAGTGCCGCAAACCATCGACCCGCTGGCCGGCTCCTACTATGTGGAAACCCTGACCAACGAAATCGAGCAACGCGCCGACCAGTATCTGCAGAAGATCGACGGTCTCGGCGGCATGCTGAAAGCCATTGAGCGCGGCTTTGTGCAGCAAGAGATCCAGAACGCCGCCTATGAATACCAACGGCAGGTCGATCACGGGGAAGCCATCGTGGTTGGCGTGAACCGCTTCGCCGTCGAGCATGAGACGCCGATTCTCACCCAGCACATCGACGAAGGCCTGGAGAACAAACAGATCGAACGCCTGCGCGCTCTGCGGGCACGGCGCGATTCGGGCCCGTGGCGAGCGGCGCTCGCGCAAGTCGAAGACGCCGCCCGCTCCGGCGCCAACCTGATGCCGGTGATCCTCGAGGCTGTCGAAGCCTGCGCCACCGTCGGCGAAATCTCCGACACTCTACGAAAAGTTTTTGGGGAGTACAAAGAGGCGGTTGTGATCTAGGTTGTGATCTCAGGAAGAGGCCTCACCCTGGGATGAGCCCCCCTGCCGGCAGCGATTCTCGGGAGCACCGATTGGACCCACCCGGGAAGCGTCGGGAAAAGGGCAGGATGGGAGGAAAGGGCCGCGCCCATGGGATTGCACTCGGGCACCCAAGCGGGCGAGTTGGAAGTTCGCGGAACCATGGACCTCGGGGGGCCCCCGCCGCCCTAGGCCTGCTCTAATCCTGCGGCTTGTAGTCGCAGGCTTCGCGGCAGGCTTCGCAGTAGTAGAGGCCGTCTTCGCAAAGGCGGACGGCGTGCTGTCCCATGCAAATGTAGCAGTAGCGATCGCATTCGCAGCGCTCTTCGGTCATTTCGCAGGTGGAACAACGGAATTTGGTCCTGCTCGTATACATGACGAAACTCTAGCGCGGCCCTGGGGCGGCGAAAAGTTCCATTGGTAACTTGACGGGTTCCTGGTCCCGGAATGGGCCACCCGCAAGCGGTTTGACCGGCTCAAAAAGCGCGTGATACGGTAGGAGGTCTTATCTATCTCTATCCTGGCAGCCCAGCCACTGCTTCTGATCGGGGTTTCTTTGTCCGCGCTTGCGGCGAACATGCCGGCCACCCGCATCACCGCCCTCCACGCTGCCCATCGCCGGATGGGCGCCAAGATGGTCGATTTCAACGGCTGGGAGATGCCGGTCGAATATTCGTCGGGCGGCATCATCGCCGAGCATCTGGCGGTGCGGCTCGGCGTGGGCATTTTTGACGTGAGCCATATGGGGGATATTCGCCTTCGCGGACCTGGCGCCCTGGCGGCGGTACAGCACCTCTCGATGAATGACGTTTCGCGGCTGGCGATCGGGCAGGCGCAGTATTCGGCGATGCTCTATCCGCTGGGAACCTTTGTCGACGATGTGATCGTGCATCGACTGGGCGAACAGGACTACTTGCTGGTCATCAATGCCGGCACGCGGGAGAAGGATTTTGGCTGGGTGGGCGACCATGCGGGTCCGTTCGCGTGCAAGGTAGAAGATCTCTCGGACCATTACACGCAGATCGCGATTCAAGGGCCGAAGGGTGTGAACCTGCTACAGAAGCTGACCGATGCTGATCTTTCCGCGGTGAAATTCTACTGGTTCACCCACGGCACGGTCTGCGGACTGAAAAATATTCTGATCGCCCGCACCGGGTACACTGGGGAAGACGGCTTTGAGATCTACATTCCTGCCGATGAATCCACCAGCATTTCGGTCTGGGATCAGGTGCTCGATGCGGGCCGGGAGTTCGGCGCCGTCCCCTGCGGCCTGGGCGCCCGCAACACCCTCCGGTTGGAGGCCGCGCTGGCGCTCTATGGCCACGAGATTTCCGATACGATCAATGTTTGGGAGGCGGGGCTCGATCGCTTCTGCCGGATGGAGAAGCCCGAGTTTATCGGGCGGGCGGCCCTCGAGAAAGCCAGGGCTGCAGGATTAGGACGAACCTTGGTGGGCCTCGAGATGGTCGGGCGCGGCATCGCGCGCGACGGCTACAAGGTCTTTGGGGAAGATGGACGCGAGATTGGCTACGTCACCAGTGGGTCCTTTGCCCCGTCTCTGAAGAAAAACATTGCGCGAGCCTATGTGCCGCCGGAGTTTGCGGCCGTGGGATCGGTGGTCCGGGTCGAAATTCGCGGACAGGGAGTGAAAGCGCAGGTCGTGCCCACTCCGTTTTACAAACGGCCACGAAGGTCTTAACCAGCCAGGGCCCCCAAGGATCTGGGGGTGGTACCCAGGGACGAGCGGCGTAGAACGAGAGGCGAAGGAAAGCGAAAATGTCTTATCCCGCGGATTTCAAGTACACCAAAGAACACGAGTGGATCAAAACCGAAGGCGATAGCGCGACCGTCGGCATCACCAGCCACGCCCAGGACTCTCTGGGCGACATCGTTTTCGTGGAATTGCCGAAGGTGGGCGCGACCATCGCTCAGGGCAAGGTCTTCGGTTCGGTGGAATCGGTCAAAGCGGTCTCAGATCTCTACGCGCCGGCTTCGGGAACGGTCACCGAGGTGAACGGCGAACTGGCAACCGCACCGGAAAAAATCAATAAAGACGCGCACTCCGCCTGGATGATCAAGATGACCCTCGGACATCCGAGCGAACTGGACTCGCTGCTCTCGGCGGCTGACTATGAGAAGTTTGTGGCGGAAGAGGGCGGGCATTGAAGGGTCCGACCCTCCGGGACGCGGCCCACGGCTTGTGGTTTAAGAGGGAGACGGCTGAAGCCGGGCCCGGCGGCGCCCATGAACGGAATCTGGGAGAGTCCGATGGGTCGGGTTTGCATCTAAACTGAGTTCTCATGCGCTATCTCCCCAAATCGCCAGCCGACCGAACCGCCATGCTCGACGCCATCGGGGCACGCTCGATCGCCGATCTTTTCGCGCCGATTCCGGCCGAATACCGGCTGGATCGCGACCTCAAGGTTCCGCGGCAGATGGCGGAATCTGAAATTGTCGATTGGTTTCGGGAGCGTTCACGCGAGAACGGCGATGACTATGCGACCTTCCTCGGGGCCGGCGCTTACTCTCACTACCGGCCCGTGATCATCGACTCGCTGATTTCTCGCGGCGAATTTCTCACCGCCTACACTCCCTATCAGGCGGAGATTTCCCAAGGCACGCTGCAATCGATTTTCGAATTCCAGACGATGATCTGCGAATTGACCGGCATGGAAGTTGCCAATGCTTCGATGTATGACGGCTCGACCGCCACCACCGAAGCCGCCATGATGGCCATCCGCGTCACCGGCCGGCGTTCTGTCGCGGTTGCGCGCAGTGTGCATCCGCAATACCGCGAGGTTTTCGCCACCTCCGCCCATCATCAAGACCTGCCCGTGACCGAGATCTCCTACGCCGATACCGGCGGTCTCGATCTCGAAGCCGTGGAAAAAGCCATGACCCCGGAGACCGCCTGCATTCTGATTCAATCGCCAAACTTTTTTGGCACGATTGAAAATGTGGCCGCTGTCGCCGAGATTGCGCACAAGCATGGCGCGCTGCTGGTGGTTTCGATTGCTGAGGCGGTCTCGCTCGGGATCGTCGAGCCGCCGCGCCAGGCGGACATCGTCGCCATGGAAGCCCAATCGTTCGGCGTGCCTCTCGGTTTCGGAGGGCCGTATTGCGGCGTGATCGCCACCCGCGAGCAGTATGTCCGCCAGATGCCGGGACGACTGGTCGGACAAACCACCGATCGCAACGGCAAGCGCGGATTCGTGCTGACGCTGGCGACCCGCGAGCAGCACATCCGGCGCGAGAAGGCGACCTCGAATATCTGTACGAACCAGGCGCTGGTAGCCCTGATGGTCAACATCTTCATGACCATTTACGGCAAAGCCGGCCTGAGGGAGCTGGCGAAACAGAACCTGGCGAAGACCGCCTATGCCGCTGCCCGCTTTGGTGATCGGGCCACCGTTCTTTTTGCCGGCGCGCCGCGCTTCAACGAGTTCGTGATCCAGACCAGCGAAGATCCCCGCGCCATCAACAGTCGCCTTCTCGGGCACAAGATCGTGGGCGGGCTTCCTTTGCAGAAGTTTTATCCGGAACTGAGAAACGCCGCCCTGTGGTGCTGCACGGAGATGACCACACGCACGAGCATGGACGTTGCGGCCGGGGTGGTCGCCGAGAGCGAGCGTTCGATCAAAGCTGGCCAAGAGGAAGCCTACGCCCAGGATGAACTGCCGGAGATGATGCGATGAAGCACAGGACTCCGAAGGCCACTCGGCACGTGAATCAGAACGAAGGGTTGATCTTCGAGAAGTCCTCTCCCGGCAAGGCAGCCTGGAAGCTGCCGCCGCTCGACGTGCCGGAAGTGGACAGCGCGGCGCTTCTGGGGTTGAGCGAAAGAAAAGATCTGGGGAATATGCCGGAAGTCAGCGAGATCGAAATCATCCGGCACTTCACGCGCCTGTCCACCTGGAATTATGCGATTGATCTGGGCATGTACCCGCTGGGGTCGTGCACCATGAAATACAACCCGCGGGTGAATGAAGTGGTGGCGCGGCTCGAAGGACTGGCCAACGCGCATCCCAGCCAGCCGGAAAAGATTTCCCAGGGCGCGTTGCGCATCCTCAAGACGCTGAGCGAGTGCCTGATCGAGATTACCGGAATGGACGCGATCACGCTGCAGCCCGCGGCGGGAGCACACGGCGAGATGACGGGACTGCTCATCGTGCGGGCCTGGCAGCAATCGAAGGGCAATCCGCGGAAGAAGATTCTGATTCCGGACTCCGCCCATGGCACGAACCCGGCGACAGCAGCAACGGTCGGCTACGCGGTCGAGAATCTGAAGTCGAACGCCAGCGGAATGGTGGACGTCGCGGCGCTCGCGGCCCAGATGAACGAAGACGTGGCCGCCTTCATGCTGACCAATCCGAACACGCTCGGAATCTTCGAGGCGGATATCCATAAGATCGCCGACATCCTGCACGCCAAAGGCGGCCTGCTCTACATGGACGGGGCCAACATGAACGCGCTCGTCGGAAAGGTCCGACCGGGCGACTTCGGCGTGGACCTGATGCATTTGAATTTGCACAAGACCTTTTCGACGCCGCACGGCGGAGGCGGGCCAGGGTCGGGGCCGGTGGCGGTGAAGCAGGAACTGGAGCCGTTTCTGCCGAAACCAGTGGTCATCACCAAGCCGGATGGCACCCTGGGTTTTGAATATGACCGTCCCCAGTCGGTGGGACGGGTGCGGGCGTTCTACGGAAATTTCGGGATGTTCGTTCGCGCTCTGGCCTACATTTTGGCCAACGGTCCTGACGGCTTGCGGCAGACCACCGAAGACGCGGTACTGAATGCCAACTACATTCGCAAAGGCCTGGAGGGCGTCTACGACCTGCCCTATTCCACGCCCACCATGCATGAAGTTGTTTTCAGCGACAGATTACAGGCAAAAAAGGGCGTGAAGACCATGGACCTGGCCAAGCGGCTCATTGACTACGGGTTCCATCCTTACACAACCGCGTTCCCCCTGATCGTGGCGGGCGCGCTGATGATCGAACCGACCGAGAGCGAGCCGAAGGAAGAACTGGACCTGTTCATTGCAGCCATGAAGTCGATTGCCGAGGAAGTGGAAGAAGATCCACAGATCGCGCTGACGGCGCCGCACTCCACGCGTGTGTCCAGGCTGGATGAGACGGCGGCGGCGCGGAAGCCGATTTTGCGATGGAAGCCGCCGCTCGAAACCCGCTGAGTCGATGGGCGAGCCGGGTTCATCCGAAGCTTTGGCCGCCCGGTGGCTTGCTTATGGCGGTTCAACGGTTCGCCGCTGCGCAAGCCGGGCAACGTTCCTGGCACTTGACATCGCGGAGGCTGCGGCCCGGGGGGAATCTGCCTGGGGGCAGCTATCGGGTGTTTCTATCTGCGGTCCGCTTCTAGTTTCCGGCCGCTAGCAAAGTTCCCAGCCTGGGCTTGTAGGCGTAGAAATCGCCGATGGCCTGCAGATGCTGGATGATGCGCTCGTCGTAATCCTTTTTCAGCGCGGGAGTGAGCACGTCGTGTATGCCCACAGGATCGTCGGCCAGATCGTAGAGATAACTTTTCGCCGGCGAATCGTAGGTGGCGTACAGATAGCGGCCGTTGTCCGCCAGAATGCCGTAGACGGCTCGCTCATCGGAAGCGACTAAGAGTTCGTCGCGATGGTAGCTGTCGAGCTCTGCCTGGCTCTGCATGAATAGAGGATGGCCAAACATCGGATTGGCAATGACCGGCCGGTGTCCGAGCAAGTAGTAGAGGCTGGGAGCAATATCGGTCAGGGTTGAGACTCGGCGGTCGTCATACACCAGCGCCTCCCGCATGCTCTTCGGCAGATGGATGATCAGCGGAACTCGAATGACCTCCGGATAGATCGACAGCGAATGGCTGTAGCGGCCGTATTCGCCCGTGGCGTCTCCATGGTCTGACGCCACGATGATGATGCTGTTGTCGTATGAGTTCCGCTGTTTGAGATACGCGAAGAAGCCGCCCATGCAGCCATCGACCTGATGGACTTCATAGGCAATTCGATTGACAAATCCCGGCCTGGCTTGCCAGTTCGCGGCCGTCATGCGCGGCAAATCATTATGCGCAAATTGATGAACGTTCATGGGTTGCGAGTAGAAGAAGACCGGGCGTAGCCGGTTCGTGTTCCGGTCGAGCGCCTGCTCGGCCTGGCGAATGGTGGAACAAACCTCAACTTGGTTCCACAGTTTGTCGGCGTCGAGGGCGATCCGATCGTCGGATGGGGAAAGCATCTGTCTGAGAAACGTGTCATAACTCACCACCATCTGGTAGCCGTCCACATGGGCCAGCTTCTCGAGGGCGTTGACCTTCGGAAACGTGCCGAAGTCGTGATCGTGCAGCAGCATGGTGCCAGCCCAAATCGCCGGCTCGGAAAGGGACGTGCCGGCATACTGGGTGTACGCGTTATGGATCACGACACTGTCGCGGGCAAAAGCGTCCAGGTTCGGAGAGAAGTCCGCTTTCGGGTTGTAGGCGCCCAGATAGTCAGGGCGCATCGAGTCGATCACGAATAGGAAGATATTGGGCCGCTCTCCTTGGGTTCGAACCAGCGGATCCACCAAGCGCACGTTGATTTGCGACTCGAAGTTCGCGATGTTGGTGTATTGCCGCAGGATCCGGCACAGGTCGCCACAAGGCTCGTGCCGCTCATTCCCCAAAGCATCATCAACCAGATCGAAGGAGGCATCATGAACCGCATAGCTCTGCTCGGCGCGGACGATGTCGTCGTCGGTTTGACCCAGGGGTTTGCCCCAAAAGATTTGGGAGGCCTGCAAGCTCTTATAGCCAACTCCGGCCAGCAACAGCACGCCCAGAATCGTGGCCACGGAATAGTTCGCAGCCGGGCGGCGGATTTGGTAGGCGCAAATGCCGAGTACGAGCCAACCCGCCAACGCGACCGTATGTTGAATGACTCCGTTCCAGTCTCCTCCCTGGATAATGGCGGGAAGCGCCACCGTGAACAGGCCCAATGCCAGGGCCAGGGCTAGCGGAAACAGGTTTCTCCCGCGCGGAACCGGCCTTTCCCGGCGAACCGCATGGAACTGGAGAAACGGCAAGACCAGCGAAAAGCCGAGCAACGTTAGGGCCGCAGCGAAAGAGGCGCCGAACACTTGCGCCGCCCAGCCATCGAAGCTCAGCCCATTTCCCAGAAAACGGATCAGCACGAACCACAAAATCCCGAAAAGGAATAGTCCTGTGAGCATGGCGCGAGCCAGGTTCGGCCTCGATGTTTTCGAGGCCATCAGCCAAATCAGGTTGAGGATCGAGAGGATGAGGATCGCGACCAGGATGTGACAGAGCACGCTCCAAGCCGTCAGCTCCAGCGCGTTCAGACCAAAGGTGACGGAATGGGCCTCGCCATAGAGGCGCCATTGCGCCCCCGCCGCCCATAGCAGAGCCACGACAGACGCGACCACGGTTGCCGTGGAATAGTCGAGCAGAGCCGTCCGGCCGGAGCGCCGGCGCGCGGCTATGGATTCGACGGTGTCAAAAGCGACCACTGGAATCAGCAGTGCTAAAGCGCCCAGCCCGCAGAGATAGGCCGTCCAGTCGCTGTGCAAGGACGGCAGCACCGGCCAAGCGGCAAGGTAGACACCGACCGCTGCCTGCAGACCAAAAAACCAGAGCTTGGATTTCTTTTTGTGGAGGGGCCAGTAGGCTCCCACGCCCGCTCCGAGAGCCAGCCAATAGAGAGCAGGATCATGGAGGACGAACCACGGTATCCAGGCATAGGGTGGCGCTTTGATGAGGGAAGAATAGGTGTAGGGCAGAAAAGCTAACAGGCAGTACAGCGCGGTCAGAAGGAGAAATCCCCCCCAGAAGATCTTTAAGATCGTGTTTCGTGTGGTGGCTAAACCCATGGCATCATGCAACCGAACCCTCGCTCATGGCCTAGGATATCCCCTGCCGGCCCCGCTCGATGGAGCGCCCCCCAGTCGGTCATGACGAAAGTACCGGAGGCTGGCCGGCCGGGCCGCTATTAGTGAACCAACTACTTCCCGCCGGCTGTGACCTTGTGGTCTCATCCGCAATTTGATAATGAATGGGTAGGACCTGAGAGAACTATCGCGAATCATGCCATTCCCCTCACAGTCGCTTCTGTTCGCGCTCAACTTCTTTCTTCATCCCTCGATGCTCGGGTCTCTGGTTCCTAGTTCCCGCTTCGTGATCCACGATGTGATGGCTCAGGTTGACTGGGATCGAGCCCGCGTCGTGGTCGAGTACGGGCCGGGCGTCGGCACCATCACTCGCGCCGCCCTCCAGCGCCTGCACCCGGAAGCAACCTTGGTCGCCATCGAGATGAACTGCGATTTCGTGCAGCTTCTCGAAGAGGAAATCCGCGACCCGCGCGTCCGCGTGGTTCACGGATCTGCGCTCAACATACGCAAGGTCTTGGCGGAGCTCGACCTGCCGAGTGCGGATTACATCATTTCCGGAATTCCTTTCACCAACATGCCAGCATCGGCGCGCCGGAACATCGTGCGGGAATCGCGGGCAGCCCTTGCAACCGGAAGGCGCTATGGTGGTGTACCAGTTCACCCGTACGTCCTGCCCTATCTGGAATCTCAGTTTCGGTTCGGTGCGGCAGGATTTTCAGTTTGGAATATTCTTCCGACGCATACCTTTTATTGCACTCCTTAGAACACGCAGCTTGCCAGACTGCCGAAACCGGGGACCTTCTGGAGTAGCGGCTCTTTTGCCTTCACCGGCAGCGAAAACTCGAGCGCTGGATGAATCCGCCGGACTGTTCAGTTCGCCGGAAAAGCGCAGCCTGGTTCTCTGCCTCCTGCTGGCGTAGCCACCCTGGCGCTCTACAACCCGGCCAGCCGCCATCCCTTCGTCAACTACGATGACGACCGCTATGTTGTTCTCAATTCCCACGTACGAGCGGGTCTGGTCTGGAGGACGATTGCCTGGTCGTTCACCAGCACCGAACAGGCGAATTGGCATCCCCTGACCTGGCTCTCGCATGCTCTCGATTGCCAGCTGTTTCACCTCAATCCCGCCGGGCATCATTACACCAACGTACTGCTGCACGCCGTGAATGTGGTGCTGCTGTTTCTCTGCTGCGAATGGACCACGGGCTCGACCGGGCGGAGCCTGATGGTTGCGGCCCTGTTCGCTCTGCATCCGATCAATGTCGAATCGGTGGCCTGGATCGCGGAGCGCAAGAATCTGCTCAGCATGCTGTTTTTCCTGCTGGCTCTTTGGTCCTACGGCTGGTATGCGCGCCGGCCGGGCCTGCGACGCTATCGGCATGGTCGCGCTCTGTTTGCTCTCGGTCTGATGGCCAAGCCGCAGGTCATCACCCTGCCCTTCGTTCTGTTGCTGTGGGACTACTGGCCACTGGGGCGCATGTTCCCGACTCGCGGGGCCAAGGGGCCTGCCCCCGGAAAAGTTCGGCCCGCGGTTCCGCCATCTTCTTTTTCCTGGCTGCTGCTCGAAAAGATTCCGCTCTTCGGGTTGGCCGCGGCCAGTGCTGCGATTACGATGGCGGCGCAGAAAGCTGGGGGAGCGGTCCGTTCCGTCGTCGAGTATTCTCTGCCCGTGCGCCTGGAAAATGCCATCGTCTGCTATGCGCGCTATGTGGGGAAAGCCTTCTGGCCGTCACCCCTGGCGCCCCTTTATCCCCATCCGGGAAATTCGCTGACCGGGTGGCAGGTGGGCGGAGCGAGTTTGTTCCTGCTCGTGGTCACGCTGTTAGTCGTCGCCGGTCGCGGGCAGCGCTATCTCGCCGTAGGATGGTGGTGGTTTCTGGGGACGCTCGTGCCCATGATCGGCCTAGTGCAGGTGGGCGAGGCGGCCATGGCGGATCGTTACGCCTATCTCTCGTTCGTCGGCCTGTTTGTGATGGTTGCCTGGGGCGCGAGCGATGGCCTGGAGCATCTCCACCTTGCACCCCGCTGGCTGGCGGTTCCCGCCTTGGCCGCATGGCTGGCTCTGGCCGCGGTCGCCGAGCGGCAACTCGGCTATTGGAGTGACAATGTGACTTTGTGGTCGCACACCATTCAAGTGACCGGGGACAATTTCGTCGCGCAGGACAACTTGGGTGGAGCGCTGGCCCTCGGGGGAAACTTGGATGGGGCCATGCCTCATTTTCGGACGGCGGCGAAACTCAACCCCCTCGATCCGGTTTCCCATCTCAATATTGCCGCCAACGAGCAGGAGCACGGCAATCTGCAAAAAGCCGTGAGCCTTTACCAAACCGTACTGGGTCTGACTTCGAATGCCGTGCTGCTGGCCAATGCCTATGCCAACCTCGGCTCAGCCTATCGCTCGCTGGGGGACCCGGGCGAGGCCCGGGCAAACTATGAGCAGGCTTTGCGCCTAACCCCGGAAAGTGTTCCCGCCTGGACCGGGTTGGGTTTGCTGGCGCTGAAAGACGGAGACTTCGCCCAGGCCGCCGACCGCTTCACCCAGGCCACGGCGATTCAGCCCTCGGCTCTCGGCTACGTATTGCTGGCGCGGGCGCTCGAAAAAGGCGGCCATCCCGCGGAAGCGCAGGCGGCCGATCAGGCCGCCCGGCAGATGTCCCCCGATTTGACTGATGTTCGGCAGGCTGCCGATCGCCTGCTGGCTCCGTAGAGGTCCGAGTCGGGTCACTTCTTCTCGGCAATACTGACCGAAGCTCGGGTGGTCTCCCAGTCCATCTGCAACGTGCACCCATCGCCCGAAAGCGCGTAGGAGATCGTGAAGTCCTCGACCGGGGAGGGCAGCGGGGAGACATTCATATCGATTCGCGCCGCCTCGGCAGCTTGATATTCCGGCTTGTAAGGGATGCCCCACTCGCCGGTTGTCTTGTTGATGATCAGCGTCCACTTGTCCGGATTCGGGACGGTGAAAATGGTGTAGCTGCCGGCTGGAACGTCCTTGCCACCCACGCTCAAATCGGCGTCGCTGACAAAGGTGGTGGCTTCGTTGGCGCCCGCGCGCCAGACCTCGCCAAAGGGTACGAGCTCGCCGTAGATCTTGCGGCCCTTCATGCGCGGACTGGAATAGTCCGTCTTGATGGTCTTTCCTGCTGGCAGGTTGCACACCGCAGAGGCCGGCGGGCTGGGGCGTTTGCTCTTTTCCTTCTGAGCGGTGGCGAGCGTGGCGAAGGCCAGAATGAGGGAGGCGAGAACCGCAATCCGTTTCTGCATGGGAATCTCCTTATGGGCAATCAACAATCACCAACCGGCACTCAGCAGCATCCAAGTCCTGATCGTCTGCCCGGAATGGCTGAGGCCAGCTTTTTAGACTACGCACCGGCATCGGGGTTAGCAAATCGATGGCTTCCCCGGTGGCTCGCCAAGCCCGCCCGGAAGACAGAGGAGCACCATGCGGACCCAATCGAGCCGCGGCTGACGCCCGAGCGGCGTGCACGTACAATCGATGCATGCCCGTATTTCATGAGAAACAGGAAGAACTGGAACACTACGAAACCATGATGGGACTGCCGCGAGGACGCCTGGCCGTGACCATGGATGTGATCACCGACGCCATGGCGCTGGTCGGCCAGCACGGCGTCTATTGCCAGAGCCAGCGCTGGCCCGGGAAGCCGGTCCTCGATATCCAGATCATCATGAAAAACTTGAGCGACGCGAAAGAACTGATTCAAAGTGTGATGGAGGAGTTGAAGAAGGCAAAGGAACCGCCTGCAACTGCCTCCTGAAGCCATGGAACGATTCCTAATTGTGTCGGGTGATCCACAAGCTGTGCTCGCGCGCGAGGGTATTCTCGGCCTCGGCCACCAGGAAAGACAGATCCTTCTCGGTCGTGATCGCAGCCCCCTGCTCTTCAATGAATCCCAAGTCCAGCGCGGCCACGGAATAGGTTTGGGACAGCTCATCATGCTGTCGCACTTGCAGCCAGGCGATTAGCGCGCTGGCCAGAGCGGAGAAAATTCCGCTCAAGTTCCACTTGGAAGCGGCCGCCGAGAACAGTAAAACGGTTCCCCCCAGTGCCAGCGCCTGGCTCAGCTGGATCACGACAAAATACCGATTCGCGACCTTCTGGCTCTTGCGGGCTTTGTTGCCATACCATTTGCGCTGGTCTTCGATGCGCCCCTTCACATACAGCTGCCGGCGCTGCTCGAGCGGCAAAGATCGGACCTCGCGCATGCGAGAAGAAATCTGCGGCCGGTCGCTGAATTCGCCCCCGAAGCCCAGAGCGACCGGGGTCTGATCTTTCGACAAAGCTTTGAGGTCGGAAAGGAACTTGCCGTCGGCTTCCCCCGAGGGCAGCGAGATGGGATACGGGTCGGCAGCGGTCATGTAGCGCCAGGCCAGGCTCTTGGCCGATTCCGCCACCGCCCTTCCGCTATACCAGGCTTTTTCCGGCTTCAGCGCCTTGCGCATGGAGGTCAGCATGAAACTGGTGGCCGCCCAGGCCGTGCTGCACAGAGCCAACCCCTTGCCATACCTGGGAAATACCCCGGACAAGGTGCCCAGCACCGCACAGGCCACCAGGGCTCCGAGAATCAATCCCGTGAACCAGAGGTGCCTTTTTTGCGCCATGCGGGAGGTGCGGTCGGCCGCAAGATACACGGCGGGATAATCATTTTCCGTGAGGGTGGGCAGGGGGCTGATGGTCTCGGGCATGTGCGGGTTCCGCGGTCGGGTGCTTTGACCTTATTTCTGACGGAGGTATTGGATATTACGCGAGCCGCCGGCTTGGCAAGCGAAAAATAAGGCCGAGAGACCGCAGTCCGCTCACCGCTTCTGCCCAGCTCGCTCAGCGAAACAGCAGCTGCGAAAAGTTGGCCAGGTTGCGCCGCCAGACCATCCAGCTGTGCACTCCCGGGGTCTCGATATCGGCGTGGTCAATTCCCTTGGACTTCAGCCACTCGCGGAACCTGCGATTGACTCCGATGAGACCATCGTCCACCCCGCAAGCCACCCACAGTGCGCGCAATCGCTGATTGGCGCTAGCGTCGAGTGAGGGGAATTGGGCGCTAAAGTCCGGCTGCAGCCCTCCCGAGCTGAAAGACCCGACCCAGGCAAACTCGTCCAGATGGTTCAACCCGGTCAGCAATGACTCCGCTCCCCCCATCGAGAGCCCGGCGATGGCCCGCGCGTTACGGTTCGCGATGACGTGGTAGGCGCTCTCCACCTGCGGAATGACTTCGGTGAGCAAGGCTTGGGTAAAGCGGTCGAGATTGCGCTGGCGCAGAGCATCGTCGCGAACCCCTCCGAAACCGCCTGCGACGATTTCCGGCGCGCCGTAGCCGAGGGGCATCACGACCAGCATCGGCTTCACTTTGCCCTGCGCGATCAGGTTGTCGATAATGACGTTGGCGCGGCCCACGGCGGTCCACCCGCTGGCGTCGTCGCTGAAGCCGTGCAGCAAGTAGAGCACGGGATACTTTTGTTTCGCCCGCGGATTGTAGGCGGGCGGGGTGTATACGTAGAAATCGCGCTCGTCGCCGACCACCGCGGACTTGTAAAAATGATGGTGAACCACCCCGTGCGGCACATCATTCACCTCCCAGGGAAGCGATGCCGGCCCGAGCACGTGCACCATGCTCTGGGTGCTGATCAAATTGGGCTTCAATAGCGAATTCAAGGGATCGATCAGCCCCACGCCGTCGGCGATGAACGAATAACCGTAGTAGTCCGGCTCCAACGGAGCCGTGGTCAGACTCCACACGCCTTGCTCGTCTTTCTCCATGGGTACGGGCTTGGTGCCTTCGAGGCCCAGCAAGACTTCCTTGGCGTTCGGCGCCCGGAAACGAAACGTGACGCTTTGGTCGGGACGCAGTTCGGGCGAGACGAGCCGTGCCGGTGGCGCAGTCTGCGTTTGAACCAGGCTTCCGAGGCTGGCGACAGCGAGCAACAGCAGAAACAAGAAGCGGAAGATAGACTTCATGGCTTTCCCTGATTTCTTTGGCCTTCACTCGAGGATCCAAGTCCGAGTGGAGAACGCGGCAGTATACAACAGGCCCCTCGTCTACTTGGGGCTTTCAGGAAGAGACCAGTCTTCGGGGGCGGCGGGGAAATAGCGCGAGTCCAACCGGCGAATCGGGGAGGCACAAGCGAATCCTTGAGCCCAGCCCTAACAGCCTCTCACCGCTTCGCCGGCGTTGGACCCACGCCCGGACCTCCGGCTACTGAAAACGCGTTCCGGTGGCCGTGGCGCAGCCGGCCATCACCAGGCTGCCTGCGGGGTTGAAAAATTGGACGGTGGCCGCGGTGGTCGCGAAATTGTCCGGGCTTGTTCCGATCTTGATGGTTTGGGTGATCACCTGCGTCTTGGCGAGGACGCCGCTTACTGTGATGAAGGCAATGCTCGATGCCGAGTAGGTACGATGGCCAGTCGCGCCCCACACTCCGTGTCCGGGACCGCGGGCGATGGGCGGGGCGAACATGGGGTTCGAGGTGGTTTCGGTCATAGTCCCGCCGCGGGCAAACGTCAGCAGGGACAGGAATGGAGCGCCAAGCGCAGCGCCGGATTGGCAGTCCTGCTGGGTGACCTGCACGATCCAGGTGCCCTCGAGCAGGGTTCCGTCTGACCTCCAGTTTTCTGATTGGGCAAGTGTGCTGGGTGCGAACGACAGCACGCAAAGACCTGCAAGTACCAGCACAGAAAGGGCGTTCAAGGCTTTCAGTCTCATGGGAGTGACTCCTTTTTTGGTGAAGAATGCCGGGACCCATTCCCGGTCGCAGGGCATATACTCTTTTCCACCTGCCGAGAAAGTCCTTAGATGGCGCTGAATCTTTATGAAATCTTCTGAAGACATGGAATCCCCGGCATGAGCGATACGCTCGACGTTTATGAGTTTGGAGAGTTTCGCATGGACACCGGCAAGCGCCTGCTGCTGCGTGCGGGCGGCCCGGTGCCCCTGACTCCGAAGGTTTTCGACACGCTCGCCTTCCTGGTGAAGCGCCCAGGCGAAACCCTGCGCAAGGAAGAGTTGATGGGGGCCATTTGGCCTGACACGGTAGTCGAAGAGAACAACCTCAACCAGCACATCTCCAGCTTGCGCCGGATTTTAGGGGAGGGTCAGGGCGAGAACCGCTACATCGCGACCATTCCAGGCCGCGGCTACCGCTTCATCGCGGAAGTCAAAGTTGTTTCCGACGGGCAATCCGGCCTGCCCTGCCCGGTGACGATCGCCGTTTTGCCATTCGAAAACCTGGGCGCAGGCACCGAGCGGGAGTATCTAGCCGACGGTCTGACGGAAGAGACCATCGCCGAACTGGGGCGGATCGATCCCGACCACTTCGGTGTGATCGGCCGCACCTCGGTCATGTCGTACAAACGAACCACCAAGTCTCTCGCCGACATTGGCCGCGAGTTGCACGCCGCCTACTTGGTCGAGAGCTCGCTGCGCGAAGAGGCCGGTCGCTTCCGCATTACATCCAAGTTGATTCGGGTGCGCGACCAGCTGCAGATCTGGTCGGCCGTCTATGACAGCGAACCGAGCAGCATGCTGGCTTTTCAGCGCGAGCTGGGAGCTGCCGTGGCCGAGCAGATACGCCTTCGGCTCTCTCCCGATCGCCTGCGTGCGCTAGCCAAGCGGCAAACGCGAAACCCGGAGGCCTACGACCTCTATTTGCGCGGACGTCATTTGTGGAATCAGCTGACGGGGCCTACCACGCGACGCGCGGTCGAATACTTCCTCCGTGCCACCGCCCTCGACCCGAAGTATGCCTTAGCCTGGTCGGGGTTGGCGGACGCCTATTCCTCTAGCCCAGTGCATGCCGATGCGGCTCCGCGGCTGGTGTGGCCAAAGGCTCGGGAAGCGGTGAGCGAGGCGGTCGGCGCCGAACCCGGCTTGGCGGAGGTCCAGACCTGCCTAGGATTCTTGAAGTTCTGGCTCGACTGGGATTGGCCTGGCGCCGAGGCAGCTTTCCGCATGGCGATCGAGCTCGATCGTGCCTATCCTTTGGCGCATCGAGGGCTGGGGGTGGTGCTCTCGCACATGTGTCGACCTGGAGAAGCCCAGTCGGCCATGCGGCGGGCGCGTGAGTTGGACCCTCTCTATGTCATGCATCAGTCGCTGTCGTCGCAGATCGCCTTCGCCGCGCGCGAGTACTCAGCGGCCGTGGCATTCGCTCGACAGGCGATTATCGTCGATCCGCTGTTCTGGATCGCCCACCTTCATCTCGCCCAGGTGTATGTGGAACTAGGCGACAACGAGTTGGCGCTCGATGCGCTGAGCCAGGCGGGGAAACTGAGCGGCGGCAACACTAAGACCATCGCACTTCGCGGCTACCTGTTCGCAAAAATGGGACAGACCAGCGAGGCGCAGGTGGTTTTGCAAACCCTGGAAGCAATTTCCGGCGAACGCTATGTTCCGCCCTATGCGTTGGCGCTGGTGCACATCGGACTCGAGCAAAAGGACCTAGCACTGGATTGGCTCGAGCGGTCCTACCAGGACCGGGACGTGCACCTGGTCTTTCTGCCGGTGGATCCCAAGTGGGACTCACTTCGCGGGGATGGCCGATTCCAAGCCCTCCTCGAGCGCTGCCGCTTTAGCCGGGCGGTGGCCTCATGAAGGAACCCTGCGCCGCGTTTGTGCGGACCGCCTCATTGGGTGCGCAGAGCAATCGTCGGGTTGATGCGGGACGCTCGCCGCGCCGGAATGTATCCGGCAACCAATGCCACGGCGCCAAGTAGCAGAATCATCCCCGCGAAGGTCGCCGGATCGGTGGGTTCGGTTCCGAACAACAGCGAGGCAATCGCCTTCGCGACCGCCAAGGATCCAAGGACGCCCATCACGATGCCGAGCAAGGCCAGTCGCAAGGTTCTGGCAATCACATCCAGCTGGACTCGCGCCATGGTCGCACCGAGCGCCATGCGAATCCCGATTTCCTGCGTCTGCCGGGTCACGGAATAGGAAATCACTCCATAGATTCCGAGCCAAGCCAGAATCAATCCCACGGCTGCAAATGCAGCCACCAACAGCACCAAGAAACGGCGCGGCGAAGTCGCGTGGTCCACGATCTGCCGGATAGGACGAAATTCCGTCGCCGGCTGCCCGGGATTGATCGCGCGCAGCCTGCTCAGCACGCTCGCAGCCAGCACATCAGGCGAAAGTTTTGTGCGCACGACCAGCTCGGCTCCTTCCGGCTCGGCCTGGGTCACAGGGACGTAGGCCTCAGGGCTCGAGGCATCCTCGACGCTGCTCTCGTAGCACATCGGAGATTACGCCGACAACCCGCGTGTCGCTCTGTCCGATGCCCTGCGCCAGGCGTCCCAACGGATCTTGGCCCGGCCATTCACGGCGCGCCGCCGCCTGATTGATGATGATGACGGGCTCGCTGGTGGGGGAGTCTTGCCAGCCAAAGTCTCGTCCTTCGCGCAGCTGCATGCCGATCGCTTTCAGGTATATGTAAAGATATGTGAAAGCATTTGACTCCGCGGCCGGCGGTTGCGACACTCTAGAGTAGTTATGTCAAGCATCGAGCCCGCATGGCCTTCGGAGCAGCCTTCCGCGTCCGAGAGTCCGGCGGACGGCGAACTCAATTTCTTGCCTCCCGAAGGCTGGGATCCTCCGCTTTGGAGATCGCTGGTCGCGAACCTGGCGGATGCCGTTGCTCCCCCGAGATTGCCGCCCTTGCGGCTCACCTCGCGGCCGGTGCAGATGGGCATGTCGATCGGCGACCGCCTGCGTACGCCCTGGTACCGCACCATATTTACCAACCTCGGTGATGTGATTTCGCCGGAAGTGCTGCCACCGCTCGAACTCGAATCACAGCCGGTCGATGTCGGCGAGCTGATCGGCGACCAGTTGAGCCATCTATGGTTCACGTCTTTCTTGCGGAGTCTGGCCGATATCGCGGCTCCGGAACGCCAGCCGCCGTTGCAGCTCAGTTCGAAGCCCGACGAGACCGTGCTGCCCGAAGCCAGAATGCTGCTGCCGCGCTGGTCCTCGGTCATTGACGGTCCGAAGATCTTCTTGCCCGACGCGCCCAAGCCCGCCTATGCCGCCGCTGCCGGCCGGCCGGCTCCCGCTCCGGCTCCGCCGCCCAAGCCGCCGGCAGTTTTACTGGAATTTTTGCACGACATGCACGGCGACCTGCGCCGCGACCTGCAGCGCTCCCGTCTGCGGGCCCGGGTCTGGATGTCGCTGGCCGTCGCCCAAGTACTATTCCTGATAGGCAGCCTGTTCTGGCCCAAGTAGCGGACCCGCCGGGCGGCGACTAGGTCTTCCCCGCGACCCTCGGGCGATCCAGCTCGAAGCGCTCGGTTGTCCGGCAATATTGAGCTCCGCTCATTCGCCCCACCAGGTCGAGCGCCCGCGGATCCAGTCTTCCTTCTTTCAGAACATCGTCGCTCACGTGCACCGCAACGACTTCGCCGATCACGAAGCTGCCGCTCGGAGCCTCGGTGCCAAAGTCCATGATCTGGTACAGCTTGCATTCGAAGCTCACCGGCGATTCCGCGACCTGCGGCGGCCGCACCATTTGCGAGGGCCGGGTGGCCAATTTCGCCAGCTCAAACTCATTGACCGAGGGCTCGTATTCGCCGCTGGTGAGGTTCATGGCCTCGGCTACTGCAAAAGTAACGATATTGATGGCAAACTCCCTGGTTTCTCGGATGTTGCGCAGCGTGTCTTTCGACACGTGCCCGTGCTCCAGCCGCCTGAGCGCTGGCGAAAAGCCGAGGAGCGGCGGGTGGGCCGACACCACGTTGAAAAAGGAAAACGGAGCCAGATTCGGCCGCCCGTCGGCGCTGATGGTCGAAACCCAAGCGATCGGTCGGGGCGCAACCGCGCTGAGCAGAATGCGGTAAAACTCGCGATACGGAAGCTGTTGGGGAATAATGTCCATCGCGTGAGCTGAAGACGGCCGCTAAGAAAGATTGCCCATCCCCGCGCCGCGAGGATGGGCACCACGGCCGCAGTTTCCGCGTCTCATTTCGCGGAAGCGCGTTTCTGCAATTCGTCGAGAGCCGACAAAACTTCCTGGCTGTGCTTGTTGGGATTTACGCTGCTGTAAACCTTGACAATCTTACCGTCGGGGTCAATGACAAAAGTGTTGCGTGCGGCAACCTCCGTGGTTCCAAACGTCATGGTCGAATCATACATCTTGACCACTTTGTGCTCGCTATCGGAGAGCAACTTGAAGCTCAGTCCTTCCTTGGCGCAGAACCCTTTGTGCGAGTCCACCGAGTCCACGCTGACTCCGATCACCACCGCATTCCGCTTGGCATATTCCGGCTGATCCTGTTGAAAGTTGTGGGCTTCGATGGTGCACCCGCCCGTGAAATCCTTGGGATAGAAATAGAGCACCACCCACTTCCCGCGAAAGTCTTTCAGGCTGACTTGGCTGCCGTCCTCGGAAGGCAGACTGAAATCCGGAGCAACGGTTCCGGCCGCCGGCATCTCAGCCAAGGCAGCGGGCAAGCTGACTCCCGCCAAAAGAATCGCCACCAGCACAGCACTCCACATGCGCATAAATCCTCCTTGGGGATACGAGTAGGCTATCGCGGGCGGCCTGCGTTGTCCAATCAGCAATTGTCATTCTTGGTGCAGATTCTTGGTGCAGATTCTTGGTGCAGATTCTTGGTGCAGAGCGGCTGCGGACCGGGCCAGTCCCCTCCTCTCCAATTCGGGTAGACTGGCTCCCGGCAAAAACCTTCGCGGCACCCTGGCCACCATCGTGAAAAATCAAAAGACCATCCTGGCCAGCCAGGGTGCGTGCAAGAAGAATCCGTCGGCGCTCAACCAAATCCGGAAAAACCAAAAGCAGATTCTGGCCGCCTTGAAGAAGTAGTCTTGCGGCACAAATGTGGTCCGTCGGAGGACGCGATTCCCCTCGCCAAGCCATGCCTTCGGTCCCCGCCGCGCGCCCCCCCCGTAGGGGGACATCCCGACAAGCGCTGCTATGAAAAGCATTCAAACAACTCGGGGGTGATCGCTTCGCGGCCCGAATCGAAATCCCCTGGCGAAGGCAAGGGTTCGGCAGGCATCGCGCCAGGCGACAGCTGCCATTCGCCCGGTTGAGCCGAGCCGCCGCAAGTCCAGCCCGCCTGCGCTGCAGAAAGAAAGCGCGCTGGTCGACAGGGTTTTTGACACTCCCTCCGCGATCAACCCGCAACATCCGGGTTCAGGCTCAGTCATCCTTCTTCGGCCATGGCCAAATCCAGCCTTTGCCAGAAAGTTGACCTGTCGTCCTAATGAGCCTGGATTCATCTGCTTAGCGCATGAGCAGCGAATGACCTGCGGTGCATTGCCAAACCGGGGGTTGCCCTAGAAAGTAGGGGTTAGGGAAAGATAGGATCGTACCGGGTTCCCGGACGGGAAGACGATGCGTATACTCGGGATT
The DNA here is from genome assembly GCA_963770245.1 of uncultured Acidobacteriaceae bacterium. Lineage (GTDB taxonomy): Bacteria > Acidobacteriota > Terriglobia > Terriglobales > Acidobacteriaceae > PALSA-270. The sequence goes on from CAVYOX010000010.1 coordinate 238,029, forward strand.
GGTCGCTGGCCGGAACAGCAGCCTCCGGGCGGCTTGGAATCCAGGTTTCACCTCGGGCTCAGCCTATTGGCCCAGTGAGCGGGAAAATGAGACCCCAAACGTACCTGCGGGCATCGCGCCCTGGCAGCTTCTCGCGCCTGGCGCTTGATTCTCCCCACGATTGTTCTCTCTACGGCGCCAGCGGAGGCGTGGTGCAGGCGCTCAGACGTCTGGTCGCACTGGCCATGTCGCTGCTTCTGCTGCCGCTGGGGCCTGCAGAGCTATTCGCGCAGCCGGCGCCGCCACCACAACTGGGAAGTTCCGAGAACGATCCCTACAACCGACAGTACGCACCCGACCAGCGATCAGGCTATGGACAGCAGCCTTATGCGCAACCGAGTTACCCGGCTCCCGGCCAGGTGGATCCGGGGCAGGGTGACGGACAGACGTCACTGCCGGCGGGGCCGCTCGATGCGGAGCAACTGGAGCAACTGGTGGCGCCAATCGCGCTGTATCCGGACACGCTGGTGGCGCAGGTGCTGGCCGCATCCACATACCCCACGCAGGTGGTGGAGGCCGATCGTTGGCGGCAGGCACAGGGCTATGCCTCAGCCGACCAGATTGCAGCCGGAGCCGACGCGCAGACCTGGGACCCGAGCCTGAAGGCCTTGGACGCGTTTCCGCAGGTGCTGGCAGAGATGGACCGGAACCTGCAGTGGACCACCGACCTGGGCAATGCTTACTACAACCAGCCGCAGGACATACTGCAGGCGGTGCAGGTGATGCGCCAGCGCGCGCAGGCGGCCGGAAACCTGCAAAGCACTCGGCAGGAGGCGGTGAGCTACGACCAGGGCAATATCGAGCTGGCCCCGGTAAATCCGCAGGTGGTATATGTGCCAGCCTATAACCCCTGGGCTGTCTACGGGCAACCGGTCTCTCCCTATCCGGGGTTCTCGTTGCTGGATGCGCTGGGGTCATTTTTCGGCTCATCCCCGGTAAGCTATGGGCTGGGGATCGCGATGACGGCCTTCAGCCACATGAGTTGGGGCTGGCTGGCCTGGGGCCTGAGCTGGCTGACCCAGTCCGTGCTCTTCCATCAATCGAACTACTCATCGCACAGCACCACGCTGGCCGATTGGGGCTTGCCGCACCGCGGGCTACGCGCTTTTTCGGAATCGGGAGCGATTGCCAGGTGGCCGAACAGCTCTCGCCGGACGGGGGGCAGCTTTGGCCGGCCAGGCGGGGGATACCATTCGACATTCGACCGGGGATTCGTCCCCCGGCCACCCAACAGAACGCCCGGCTACGGCCGATTCGGCGGAGGATATCAGGCGACACGCGGACGGGGATTCGCCCTCCAGCCACCGGACAGAAATGCCAGGAACCGGCCGGGAGAAGGCTCCAGCCGCGGGTACCAGACGCGCGCAGTCGGCTACGCCCGCTGGCCGTCGCTCGAAGCCTACAACCACATTCAGCCACCGGTCAGTCGGCCGCAGCAATACGGTCGTCCGGACTCCGGCAGCAGGCCGGGCCCAATCCACGGCAGTCCGCTGCGGGCCTATCGCGCGCCGACGTCCGCCTTTCAGGGCGCCCATTTCGCAGCGCAGTCTTCTAGGGCTTTTGGGGGCAGGGACTTTGCGGGGTATTCCCGCAAGCCGGCCCACTCGGGTGGCTTCCATCTGTTTGGCGGCCGGCACTCGTCTGAGAATTTCCAGGGCGGTGGGCACGCGCCTAAGAGCTTCAGAGGCGGGAGGAATTTCAGCAGCCGACACTCGGGCGGAGGCGGACGTTCTGGCGGTCATTCGAGCGGCAAACATCACCGCTGAGGCGTGGATCTGCTGGCGACAGAGTCAATGACCTTTCAGACGGGGTTGGAGCGGGGGTGGCGCGCTTTGGTGCTTCTCGACTGCTCCCCTGGAATCTTCTGTTTTCTGGTTCCGATTCGTAAGTTGTCACACTGAGGTGCTGGTCTCAGTCGGGAAGATTGTATCTTCCTTTCCCACGGAAGGCAGACTGAAATCCGGAGCGATGGTTCCGGGCTCCGGCATGTCGGCCAACCCAGCGGGCAAGCTGACTCCCGCCGAAAGAATCGCCACCAGCACACCCCACCCCACGCCGGTAAATCCCCTTAGGGATACAAGTAGGCCGTCGCGGGCGGCCAACGTTCTCCGATCAGGAATTGTCATTTCTTGGTTCAAGGCGGCGGTCGACCGGGCCAATCCCTCATCCCCAATTCGTGTAGACTGGCTGGCGGCAAAAACCCACCCAATTCTTGGAGAGCAGACCATGGCGGAAAATGAAGTTGTATCGAATCAAACAGCCATCCTCGGCAACCAGGCCACCATCGTAAAGAACCAAAAGGCGATTCTCGGCAATCAGGCCACCATCGTGAAAAATCAAAAGACCATCCTGGCCAACCAGGGTGCGATCAAGAGGAATCAATCAGCGCTCAAACAAATCCTGAAAAACCAAAAGCAGATTCTGGCCGCCTTGAAGAAGTAGTATTGGCCCGATGGAAATCACTATCTTTGCGCGCTTTCATGCGCTTGCCGGAAAAGAAGAACCGGTTGCGTCGGAGCTGCGTGATGCCGTGATCCGCGTTCGCACCGAGCCGGGGTGCCTTGGCATTGAAGTCTATCGCTCGCTAAGAAACCCGCGACTGTTCTGGCTCCATTCTTGCTGGGTCGATGAAGCGGCGTTTGACAAGCATGCGGAGCGGCTCGAAACGAATCAATTCGTCGAGCGCGTCCAGGTCTTGATCGACCATCCATTCGATGTTACCCGGACGTGCGTCCTCCGTTAGTGCACAGGGGCGCACTCGAAACCGGTGAACTGATTCCATCGACTTTGTAGAGCGAAGGTTTGCCGACCCAGAAAGGATGGGGCCACCCCCGGGGCCATGCCCCAACTCGGGCCCGAAGCAAACATCTGCCTGGTCTGAAGCGGCGGGCCGGGTAAAACCCGGCCCACACAAGCGAACGCCGACACTCAAGAATTAGCTGCAGCCGCTCGTTGAGCCACAGCTCATGCAGCGGTAGCAACTTCCATTCCGCGTCATGATGGAGCCGCAGAAGCTGCAGGTTGGCGCGTCGCCCAGGTCTACGATTTCCGCCAGGGCGTCGGCCGCATGGAGAGAAGCCGTCGGCGCCCGGTGGCCACTGGTGGTTGGCTCCGAGCCCGCGATCTCTGTTATCTCCGCCGCCGGAGACTGCGCCGCGAGCGATCGCGGCCGGAGGTTGTCGAACAGCAACTGCTGCTGCCCGGTCAGGAAGCGCATCTGCAGCCAGCGGAAGATGTAATCCATGATCGACTTGGCGTAGCCGATATCCGGCATCTTGCTCCAGCCGCTCGGTTCGAAGCGGGTGTGCGCGAACTTTTCGCAAAGCAACTTCAACGGCACGCCGTGTTGCAGGGCGATCGAAACCGCACAGGCGAAGCTGTCCATCAGCCCGCTGACGGTCGATCCCTCCTTGGCCATGGTGATGAAGATTTCCCCGGGCTCACCGTCGGGATAGAGTCCCACGATGATGTAGCCCTCATGCCCGCCCACGTCGAACTTGTGCGTTACCGACATCCGCTCATCCGGCAGCCGGTGCCGCACCGCCCGCGGCGGAGCATTCAGATCCTCTTCCTCACGGGGCACGGACGCCCCCGTTCGGTTCATCACGTCATCCTTCGACGAGGTTGCCGTCTTGGACCCTGCTGCCGACAGCGGTTGCGACTTCTTGCACCCATCGCGATAGACGGCCACCGCCTTCAGCCCCAATTTCCAAGCCTGAAGGTAGGCCTCCATGATGTCTTCCACTCCAGCGTTTTCCGGCAGATTGACGGTCTTCGAGATAGCACCGGAGATAAACGGCTGCGCCGCCGCCATCATGCGCAAGTGGCCCATGTAGTGAATCGACCGCGTCCCCTTCGCCGGCTTGAACGAGCAGTCGAATACCGCCAAATGCTCGTCCTTGACACCCGGTGCGCCTTCGATGGTGCCGGTCGCGTCGATGTAGCTGACAATGGCATCGGCCTGCTCGTGGTCATACCCCAGCTTGAACAGCGCCGTCGGCACCGTCTGATTCACGATCTTGATCATCCCTCCGCCCACCAGCTTCTTGTACTTCACCAGTGCGAGATCGGGCTCAATCCCGGTCGTATCACAATCCATCATGAACCCGATGGTTCCTGTCGGAGCAAGGACGGTAACTTGAGAGTTGCGGTAGCCGTGCTTTTCGCCGTGCGCCAGCGCTTCGTCCCAGCATTGCTTGCTCGACTCATAGAGCGCGCTGGGAACGTTGGTCTTGTTGATGTTGTTGACGGAGGCGCGGTGCATGCGGATCACGTCGAGGAACGGTTCCCGGTTGAGGTACCAGCCGGGGCAGGCAGCACCCGGAAAGGCCGAGGCGGCCGCCCCGGCGTGCGTGTTGTTGAAGCCCAAGTTGGTTTCGGACAGGCCTTTCTGGGTGGGCTCGGTGGCGGGGGCCAACGGCTCGCATAGTTCGGCGATTCTTGAGGACTGGAGATAGGCTTCGCCGCACATGATGGCGGTGACGCAGGCGGCGTAGTCGCGGCCGGCATCGGAGTCGTAGGGCAGGCCAGCCGCCATGAGCAGGGCTCCGAGATTGGCATAGCCGAGGCCGAGCGGACGATAGTCGTGCGAGTTGCGCATGATCATTTCCGTCGGGTAGCCGGCGTTGTCGACGATGATTTCCTGGGCGGTGACCAGCACGTCGACAGCGTGCCGATAGGCGGCAACGTCGAATGTCCCGTTGGGCGCAAACTTCAGCAGGTTCAGGCTGGCCAGGTTGCAAGCGGAGTCATCGAGAAACATGTATTCCGAGCATGGGTTGCTGGCATTGATGCGCGCCGTATTCTTCGACGTGTGCCAGCGATTGATGGTGGTGTCGTACTGCATGCCGGGATCGCCGCAGTGCCAGGTCGCATCGGAGATGAGCCGCAGCAGCTCTTTGGCTTTGTAGGTGTTCATGGGACGTCCGTCGCGGACCGCGCGGGTGCTGAAGTCGGTGTCGCGCAGCACGGCGTACATGAAGTCATCGGTGACCCGAACCGAGTTGTTAGCGTTCTGGAAAAAGATGGAAGAATAGGCGTCGGAATCGGGCGAAGAGCCGTCGTAGCCGGAGGCGATGAGGGCGTGTGCCTTGGCTTCTTCCTTCTGCTTGCAAAGGATGAAGTCTTCAATGTCAGGATGGTCCACATTGAGGATGACCATCTTGGCGGCGCGGCGAGTCTTGCCGCCGGACTTGATGACGCCAGCGAAAGCGTCGAAGCCCTTCATGAAGCTGAGCGGTCCGCTGGCGGTGCCGCCGCCGCTCAAACCTTCGGTCGAAGAGCGCAGCGGCGATAGGTTGGTGCCGGTACCGGATCCCCATTTGAAGAGCATGCCTTCGGTCTTGGCCAGGCTGAGGATGGAGTCGAGTGAATCCTTGACCGAGTTGATGAAGCAAGCGGAGCACTGCGGGTGCTTGTAACCGGCGACACCGAATTCGACGCGGGCGAGCTCGCGGTTCCAGTGAAAGTTCTGGGCGTCGGAGTTGGGTTCGATGCGGTCGCAGCCGACATTGAACCACACCGGGGAATTAAACGCAGCATATTGGCGGATGAGAATGTGAACCAGTTCGTCGTGAAAGGTTGCGCCGTCTTCGGGCGTGCGGAAGTAGCCCTGGGCCAAACCCCAGTCGCGAATGGTTTCAGACACCCGGCTCACCAACTGGCGGACGCCGGTCTCACGCTCGGGCGTGCCGAGCGTGCCGTGCAAGTATTTTGAGGCCACGATGTTGGTCGCGGTCAAGGACCAGTCTTTGGGGATTTCGACACTCGCTTGCTCGAAGATAATCTTGCCTTGGGCATCGGTGATCTGCGCCGCGCGCCACTCCCACTCGACCTCGTCGTAAGGGGAGACGCCGGGCTTGGTAAACCAGCGCTGGAAGGCGAGGCCGGGGGCCTTCTTGAAGGTGGCTGCAGGGGGCGTGGTCGTGGTCGCCGGCCCGGAGAGGGGGGCGGCTTCGGTGGCGGAGGGGGCTCCGTGTTCTCGTACTTCCGGCATTTCCTGTTCTCCCGCGGGCGCTGCTACCCGCTGCTCTATAAGTATTTGATTCCCGTTAACTGGTCCGTGACTCCCAAACAGCCGACGACGAAGTGGCGCAAAAACGTCGAACCCAGGGCTCAGGCGAAGCTCCCGAATGGGTGCTCTCGGCTGGTGGCCCGAGGGCGCCGAAAATACTTAGCCTTCCCCGCCTCGCAGGGCGCTTAACCCATGAGTTTTCAAACTGTTGTCGCTTCCCAAGAAGAGGCCCGGCCAGCCGAAACGGGAAGCGGCCACCGCACAAAAATACTCCGCCCAAACGAACCCAAAGCACCAAACGGGGGTGCTCCGGAGACCCTCATCACTCTGGCAGGACGGAATTCGACTTAAGGGACGGCGCCTGGTCACCTCGGCGCGGCCACCGCCCCAGTTCTTTCTTCAGCCTTGCATTTATCCCGCCCCCGCTTCCGGGGGCGATTACGTCGTATGGGATGGCAACAGTACTCCCGTATATGGGGTCTGTCAAGACATTATCCCCACATATTGTATCGAAAGCAATTAACGGCCGGGATGCGCGGTGCGCCGTCGATTTTCCACAAGGAGCCTGCCCTTTGCTTCTCGTCTCCACCGGCTCTCGAGCTTGCGAGGGGTCTGCGGTTCGGTCCGAAGGCGGCGCTGACCGCGGAAGGGATAGGGCGCGACGGGAAAACCCCATGGCCACGTAAATATCTTCAAAGATTTTGCGGGGTGTGATGCTGCGTGCTCCTTCGGCGGACTTCACAAGATAGTCGCCCTTTTCTCCCCGATGTTCCCGGCCGAGCGCGTCCACGAAGACGAGCGGCCGGGTGAGCCGCCGGGCTCGGACCAAGAATCGGGTGCGATAGACTTGCCACGGACTGGCGTCTTTGCTCACGCTCTTTCACCTTGGAAGAGGATTTTGCACTTGAGCTGGCGGTGGCGCGATCCCGGCTGGGTGACTGTGGCGTGATGAGGAATCTACCTGTTGACCCGAGTACGGTCAATTCCAAAACTTTGGTGCAGTGAGAAAAAAATCCGCCGCGGCAAAACTCGCAGCCGAGCGGACCAGGATGGTTTTCGAACTAGAGTCCCTGCGGCCGCTCTGCGCGGGAACTTCAGAGTCGGCGCGATCGCAGCGGCCATCGAAACTTCGTTCTGCGGGCTGCATATTTTCCACAAGCGGCGCACAGGAAATGCAGAAAAAGCAGTCGTCAGTTTCTGGTCTTCGATCGGCACTCCTCGGTTCTCAAATTCTCGATGGTCTTGATCGATGGTCCTCGTCCGCGCAACCGTCTGCCGAAACCCGGAGCTGCCGAGGCCAGCGTACCGGCCCCGCCGGTCGCGCGGATGCAGGTGCTTCCGGCTGCAATTTTGGACGGCTGTTGTGCTGGAGACCAGAATCTTTCGAGACGCGCCGGATTCTCAGCAATTCGCAGGGGCAGGCGAGCTGGCCTGCCCCTACGAGTCTTCGACCGAGTTAGCGGGCGGCTAACGCGGGCTCATGCTTGCCGGACTTCAGGCTTTCGTAGCGTTTGTTGATTTCTTCCCAGTTGACCACATTCCACCAGGCAGCTAAGTACTCGGGACGGCGATTGTTGTATTTCAAGTAGTAGGCATGCTCCCAGACATCGTTGCCCAAAATGGGAAACAGGCCTTGGGAGACGGGGTTGTCCTGATTCGCCGTGCTGAGGATTTGCAGGTCGCCGTTGGGCTTGCTGGCAAGCCACGCCCACCCGCTGCCGAATTGCTTGACCCCGGCATCGTTGAACTTGGTTTGTAGATCCTTGAAGCTGCCGAAAGCCTTGGTGATCGCTTCGGCGAGGGGGCCGCTCGGGTCGCCGCCGCCCTTGGGCTTCATGATCTTCCAGAACATGGAGTGGTTCAGATGGCCGCCGCCATTGTTGCGCACCGCGCCGCGAATATCTTCGGGGATGGCGTTTAAATCGCGCAGCAGTTCTTCGACGCTTTTTTTGAAAAGGTCGGGATGTTTTTCCAGGGCAGCGTTCAGATTTTTCACGTAGGCGCCATGATGCATGTCGTGATGCAGCTTCATGGTCTGGACATCGATCACGGGTTCGAGTGCGGCATAGTCGTAAGGCAAAGGCGGTAGTTCATGCGCCATGATTTTTCCTCCAGACAGTTCAGATGACAGGATGGGGGTTGCGGATGCAGCCTTATCGCGCCGCCAACATTATATTCGGCGGGGAGCGAGTTGGGGGAATGGATGGATTCGGGGGCGCCGCGATTCGCTCCCCTAGGGCCGAGCCGCGAAACTCAGCGCATGCGCGCCAGGCGGTCATAGGCCCCGGCGTCGTGTGACAAAAGCACCCAGAGCGTGTAGATGCCGAGCAGGGTGCCGAAGGGGGGATGGGCGAGAGCCAGGATGCCGAGCGCGATGCCGGCGACGCGGGCCCAGCGCTCGTGCTGCATCAAGCCCCAGCCCACGCAGATTCCGCCGGCGGCAATCAGGAACAAGCCGGCACCCAAGCCGAACAGGAGCGGGGGAAACAGGACATTGCCGAACAGGCTCCGCTGCATCATAAAAGGCAGGGCGTGGCCGAGCGTCAGGAAGCCGAAGGAAGGCAGAAGCCAGAGAGCGCCCGCCACCATCCAAACCATGCCGAGGGTGCGCAGATGATGTTCGAGTCGGGCAGGAAGGAGTGCGCCGGCCGAGCGGGCAATGGGCTCGCCGCACCGGGGGCAGACGTTATAGTCCGGCTGGAGTGGGGTCCCGCACTGGTTGCAGAACATAAAGCATGCCTCCAACTACCGTTGCCATCATTATAGGTTACGCAGGCAGGGATCAATAAGTTCCCAGCCGAAGCTGGGGGGTTGGAACTGCTCGTCCTAGGGTGCCGCCGCGTCTCCAGCCGCGGACCCGCCAAAGCTAGCCCTGCAAGACCCACTCGCCGGTCTTTTCCTGCAACTGGAAGCCATAGCGATCCACGGAGGCGACGGTGGTGTCTCTGCGCACGACCAGGGCGCGGCCGGCAAAACGCTCGGCGACGCCGGACAGGAAAACCTCGACCATGGAGCCGGCGACCAGGCTGGTCTTACAGGGACACAGAAAACCGCCGGCACTTACGTTTTCTGTAATGGTCAATTCCTCGAAGGCCTTCCCGCTATCGTCGGTGCCGCGGAGCTTGAGCGGGATGCGCATGCGAACCCGGACGTTGACGCGGCGTTCGGGACGCTGGGTTTCGATCTCCTGGTTCAAGCGGCGCCTGAGTTCCTGAAAATTGACCGGCTTCTCGAAGTAGCCGGTGGCGCCCAGGCGTTCGCAGTGCTCCCGGGCTTCCGCGCCGCCTTTTCCGGTCACGATAAAAACCGGGATGCGCGCGGTGTAGGTCAAGGAACGCAAGCTCTGGCAGAGTTCGAAACCGGAAAACTTGGGCATCATGAGGTCGAGAAGCACGATATCCGGTTTGTGCTGCAAAGCGAGCGCCAGAGCCTGCTCGGGGTCTTCGGTGTCGAAGACCTGGTAGGCGTCCGACAAACGAACCCGCAGCAGATTGCGCATCGACTGGTCATCGTCCACGATCAAGAGTTTGTGCATGTCAGTATTCCCCCAGTTGCTCGAAGATGATATGGACAATGGCGCTTGCCCTTATCCCGACCCCGCCCCGGTTGCTGATGCGGATTTCGGGGCGCCGTCGAGCGCCTCGCGAAGCTTGCGCGCCAGGGCGTCCCGGGTGAAGGGCTTTTGCAGGAAGAGACTGCCGGGATCAAGAACTCCGCGCGCCCCGACGGTCTGACCGGTGTAACCGGACATGTAGACGACCTTGATCCGCGGACGCAGCTGGACCAGTTGATCGGCCAGGACGCGGCCGCTGATTCCAGGCATGACCATATCGGTCAACAGGAGGTCAATCGGGTTGGTATGGCGCTGGCTGATGTCCAGGGCCTCGGCGCCATTTTTGGCGGCCAGAACAACGTAGCCGCACATTTCGAGGAGATTGCTGGTCAGGGTGCGGAGGGCGCCTTCATCCTCCACCATGAGCACGGTTTCATGCCCGCGCAGCGCCGTCGCCACCTCGGTCTCCGGTTTTTGGGGAGCGATGGCCTCATCGGCCCGGGGCAGGTAGATTTTGAGCGTCGTGCCGATTCCGGGCTCGCTATAAACGTCGATGTAGCCGCCGCTCTGCTTGACCACGCCATAGACCATCGAAAGGCCGAGACCGGTGCCCTGGCCTTTCTCTTTGGTGGTGAAGAAGGGTTCGAAGATCCGGGCTCGAGTGGCCGCGTCCATGCCCATGCCGGTGTCGGAGACGGTCAGCAGGACATAGGATCCGGGCTTGACCGGATAGGGATAGCGGCGCACGAAGGTGGCATCCATTTCTGTGTTGCTGGTTTCGATGAGGAGTTTGCCTCCCTCCGGCATGGCGTCGCGGGCGTTGACCGCCAGGTTCATGATGACCTGTTCGAGCTGGCCCTGGTCGGCTTTCACCGTTCCCAGGTTGGGATCGAGGCCGCTCGTCAACTCCATATTTTCCCCGATCAGGCGGCGGAGCATGCTTTCCATATCCTGCACGACAGCGTTCACATTCAGGACTTTCGGTTCGAGGACCTGCTGGCGGCTGAAAGCCAGGAGTTGGCGGGTGAGCGCAGCTGCGCGGCGCCCGGCGTTTAGGATTTCGTCGGCGCTCGAGCGCAGGGGATGATCGGCGGCCAGGCCCTCCTGCAGAATCTCGCCGTAGCCGATGATGACGCCGAGCAAGTTGTTGAAGTCGTGCGCGATGCCACCGGAGAGCTGGCCCACGGCTTCCATCTTTTGCGCCTGCCGGAACTGCTCTTCCAGCCGTTTGCGGTCCGTGATGTCACGGTTCACGATGACCAGCTTCTCTACCTTCCCGGAAAGGTCGGAGACGGGGCTGGCGGTGGACTCGAAAATGCGCCAAGAGCCATCCTTGTGGCGCATGCGGTATTCGATCCGGCGCCCGCCGTCGCCGTGCAACGCTTCCCGCGCCGCCTCCTCGATTTTCGGGCGGTCCTCGGGATGAATCTGCTCGAGGGGAGGCGCGTTCTGCAGCTCCTCTCTGGTGTAGCCGAGAGTCTTGCCATAGGACGGACTGTTGTACATGCGCTCGCCCGAGGAATCGACCAGGGCAATCATATCGGCCGCATTTTCGCTGATGAGGCGAAACAGCTCTTCGCGTTCCGCCAACTGGCGGCGAATGCGGTAGATCTGAACCTGCTGCCAAACCGTGTAGAGGTCAAACAGCAGAACCAGGCCAACCAGCGCGCGAACGGCGGTGTTCAGCGCGGCGGCGTCAACCTTGGTGGTGCCGAACGATAGCGAGGGCACTGCGAAGGACAGAATGCCCACGGTGAGCAGTAGCGAGATGAGAATGGCGGTGGTCCAGAGCCACCACTCGCGGCGTTGGATTTTCCGGACGCCGGCGTTGATCCAACCATCGTCGGCCCGACCGATACGCGTTTGCGATTCGGCTCGCTTCATGGGGCTGCAGAGCGCAATCGAAACTCCGTCCTCTTGCCACTGATGCGACGAGCACCGTCTCCCGGGCAAATTTCCCCGGAGCGGGCGCCGGCCGGCAATGCGCCGCTTCTGAGTCCGGTTTCGCGGCTTCTACCCTCACCGCCCGGCACTGTATGTCCACGTGCGGATGAGTCTGAAGATACTTTGGCGTGGAGACTGATCTCTGAAAACATAGCATTGTTACGCTTTCAGAACGGACCCGAACGGTCTTCCCTGCCTTGTCGAAGGTAACCAGACTTAGCCGGGCCGGCTCGGAGCTTCATGTTTTTTCCCAGAAGGGGACGGCCAAACGGGGGCACTCTACTTCCGCCCGGAGATGCGAGCTGCTCGGGGAGCGAGAAAAGATCGCGAGCGTCTTGGCCGGCGGGAGACCAGTCTTTGCCCCTTCGAGCTCTGGGTTTCGCCCGTCGTCCAAGCGCCAACCCTTGGTGCTGGGCTCTGGTCGTGCCTTGCCGGCTCGCCCCGGACCGGCTGCGCCAGACTGCGTCACCGGGCTGTAGGTGGCGGTTCCGGGAATCGAGAAGCACTACCCGGACAATCACTACAGCGGGAGGTACGGCGGCACCGGGATCCTGGTCTTTGACCTGGAGCACCGATATCGCTTCGTCCAGCGGATTCCCACTTGGGGACTCGGGGCCGGCCAAAGCGTCGAAATCGCAAAAGGCATCGCCGCCGATGCCTGCGATCGACGGCCGTATCCGACCACGCCCCAGCGGCTGGCTGCTTTTGAACTGACGACGGACAAGATGGTCGGGCAGAAAAGCTACGAAGGGGGAAAGGGGCCCCCTCAAGGTCGACATCGTGAAGGCGTCTACCACAATGGAAACGGGGCGGCACGCCGCCCCGTAAAAAGCCAACCAGCAAAAACCGCCGATCGTTGCTAGGTCCCCTCGCTCCACCCCGACAAATACTCTTCCTGCTCCGAGGTCAAGCGATCGATCTTGATTCCGATGGACTCCAATTTCAGTTTGGCGACGCGCTTGTCGAGGTCTTCCGGAACTCGGTAAACCCTCTTCTCCAGCGTCTTGCAGTTCTTCACCATGTAATCGACCGAGAGCGCCTGGTCGGCGAAGCTCATGTCCATGACGGACGGCGGATGGCCTTCGGCGGCAGCCAGGTTGATCAAGCGACCTTCGCCGAGCAGATTGATCTTGCGGCCGTCGCGCAGCGAATACTCCTCGACGAAATGGCGCGTGGTGCGCTTGGACGATGACATCTTTTCGAGCGCTTCGATGTCGATTTCCACATTGAAGTGGCCGGAATTGGAAATGATGGCGCCGTCCTTCATGGCCTCGAAATGATCCTTGGTGAGAACGCTCTTGTTGCCGGTGACGGTGCAGAAGACGTCGCCGAGCTTGGCCGCCTCGGGCATGGACATGACGCGGAATCCATCCATCACGGCTTCGAGAGCTTTGGTGGGATCGACCTCGGTGACGATGACTTCGGCGCCGGCGCCGCGGGCGCGACTGGCCAGCCCCCGTCCGCACCAGCCATAACCGGCGACCACAAACTTGGACCCCGCCAGCAAGTAGTTGGTGGCGCGGATAATGCCATCGAGCGTGGACTGGCCGGTGCCGTAGCGGTTGTCGAACAGATGTTTGGTGTCCGCGTCATTGACCGCGACGATGGGGAAGCGAAGGATGCCTTCTTTCGCCATGGCGCGCAGCCGGATGACGCCGGTGGTGGTCTCTTCGGTGCCGCCGACAACTTCGGTCAGGGCGTCCTGACGCTTGGTGTGGAGGATGGTGACCAGGTCGGCGCCGTCATCCATCGTGATGTGCGGCCGGTGATCGATGGCAGCAAGGATATGGCTGTAATAGGTGTCGTTGTCCTCGCCCTTGATGGCGAAGACGGGAATGTTGTGATCGCGTACCAGGCTCGCGGCCACGTCATCCTGGGTGGAAAGCGGGTTGGAGGCGCACAACACCACGTCGGCGCCGCCGTCGCGCAAGCAGATGGCCAGGTTCGCCGTCTCCGCGGTCACGTGCAGGCAGGCGGAGACGCGAATGCCTTTCAATGGCTGGTTCTTGATGAATTCCTTGCGAATGATCTGCAGAACCTTCATCGACTGGTTGGCCCAGTCGATCCGTTTCTTGCCCAGATCGGCCATTTCGATGGCTTTGATATCGCTATGCACTTGCGTCGGTGTGGTCGACATGCTTCTCCTCTGCTGCGCTAGAAAAAGTTGGTGGGTCCTATTGTAACGGCCGATGAATGATTTCAATACTGTGAATTGTGGTTCCGGGCCCGGCAGGGCAGGGCCTGGAGTAACAATTTGGAACTGCGATCAATGCTTTCGCTGGAATGGGTCTCCTCGATAGTTTGGGGAAGACGCGGCTCGGTGAAACATTGGGTTTGGTCCCCGGAGGATTGCTCACCGACTCCGGGGACAGGTTTCTACTTGCGTCCGGCGTGAACCGGCTGGCGAAGACCGGCATCGCTTCCCAGTTGCGCCGCCTTGTCGGTGGCCTCCCAGGTGAAGTCCGGATCGCTGCGGCCGAAGTGGCCGTAGGCGGCGGTCTTGCAGTAGATGGGACGGCGTAGATTGAGCGACTCGATGATGCCCTTCGGAGTGAGCTTGAAATTCGCCCGCACCAGGTCCTGAATGATGGTCGCCTCCACTTTGCCGGTGCCAAAGGTATCGACGCGCACGCTGACGGGCTCGGCTACGCCGATGGCATAGGCCAGCTGGACTTCACAACGATCGGCGAGCCCGGAGGCCACGATATTTTTGGCGATGTGGCGCGCCATGTAGGCAGCAGAGCGGTCGACCTTGGTCGGATCCTTGCCGCTGAATGCGCCGCCACCGTGACGGCCCATGCCGCCGTAGGTGTCGACGATAATCTTGCGGCCGGTGAGCCCGGTATCACCCATCGGTCCGCCGATCACGAAGCGGCCCGTCGGATTGATGTGGTACTTGGTGTCCTCGTCGAGCAGTTGGGAGGGGATCGAGTGCTGGATGATGTGCTTCAGAACGTCGGCGCGCAGTTCATCATTGCCCACGGTCTCGGAGTGCTGGGTTGAGACGACGACTGCGTCCACGCGAAGCGGCTTGTGCTGGGCGTCGTACTCGACCGTAACCTGCGACTTGCCGTCGGGGCGGAGGTAGGGCAGGGCGCCGAGCTTGCGCACTTCGGCAAGGCGCTTGACCAGCCGGTGGGCCAGCGAAATCGGAGTGGGCATCAGCTCGGGAGTTTCATTGCAGGCATACCCAAACATCATTCCCTGGTCGCCGGCGCCGCCGGTGTCCACGCCCATGGCGATGTCGCCAGACTGCTTATTGATGCTCGAGATTACGGCGCAGGTATTGGAATCGAAGCCGTAGAGCGCGTTGTTGTAACCGATGGCGGAGACCGTGCCCCGGACTAAAGCCTGAAAATCCACGTAGGCTTTGGTGGTGATTTCACCCGCGATCACCACCAGGCCGGTGGCGGTGAGGGTCTCACAGGCTACCCGGCTGAGCGGGTCCTCGGCCAGGCAGGCATCCAGGATGGCGTCAGAAATCTGGTCGGCGATCTTGTCGGGATGACCCTCCGTCACGGATTCGGAGGTGAAAAGATAACGGTCCTTAGCAGGCAATCGAGATCTCCTTGATGAGCGACTTGGACACCACGACTGGTGGGGAGAACACAACCAAGCGGCCATGCAATCAGCCATCGGGGTCATCCAAAACTTACCAGAGGGAGGCGGCGGGACGCAAATGACATTGGTGTGCGCGAATCGGTAAGCAAACATCGGAATCCCGATGGGGAGGGACAGGATAGGGGAGGGACAGGACAGGATAAAGGGGCCGGATAAGGCTAAGTCGGGGGAAACGGGCAGGGGCCAAGAATCCAGGTCGGCTCGGCACCCCAAAAACCCTCGGCCGATTTTCGAACCACCGGCCCGGCAGTGCTTCTATCTTCGCCGCTGGTGGTGACCGCGGCGAACCTCGGCAAGGGCCGCGGGGAGGCCTGGGCTATCGGGTCGAGTTCGCGCCTCGCGATTCCAGGCCATTGGCATCAAATCTGATGGTTTTCACCTGATCCCGCCGGCCTTTGACCGAAACCGGTTTGCCGTTGAAGAGGAAGCTCAACCCCGCAACATTGCCGGCTTTGACCACGATTTCCTGGTGGGCATTTATTTCCTTCTTGGATCCGGCCGGAACCAGGTCGTGCAGCACCGGCTTGCCGTCGCCGGTGATAGCCAGCCAGGAATCCTCGCGGACCTGAATCTGTACGACGAAAGAGCCGGCATTGGCGGCTGGGGATGGCGCTTGGTCCGCGGCCTGGGGAGGGACGGTTCCTCCTGCTCCCGGCGAACTTTGCTCGGACGAGCCCGAGGGCGCCGATTCGGTCGAGGCCGACCCGCCGACCGGTCGAGCACTGGCCTGGCTCGCATCCAGCCCTGGGGCGGGAACCGTGGCGGACGGGGCGTCAGCGGGAGCCGTGGCGGACGGGGCGTCAGCGGGAGCCTCCTCTTGGCTCGACCGGGACCCTCGCGAGCGGGCGCTCCACAGGGCAAAAGCGACGGCCACCGCCAGCAGCAGAACCGAGAGTTTTCCCCACGGGATATCGCCCGAGCGTCGGGGCTCAGTTTCCGGGCGGACTTCGACGGCGCGGGCCGCCAAGTCTGCGAGCACGGCTTCGGGTTCTTTGCCGGGAGTGGGACCTCCGGCGGCGACCAGATAGTCGGCGATGGCCTGCTCCTCGTCGAGCCCGAGATGGCGGGCGTAGGCGCGAACGAAGCCCTTGTTGAAAATTCCGCCAGGGAGCTGGCCGAAACGCTCTTCCTCGAGAGCCTGCAACATGCGAACGCTAATTTTGGTGGTCGCAGCCACGCCTTCGAGCTCCATGCCCTGCTGCTCGCGCTCCCGCTTCAGCCGCGCACCAAAGGATTCCACTCGAGAGCCCCCTAAAACCGTCAGATCATTTACCCCCATCATATGTTAAGCGTTTTTGCCGGGACATGAAAAATTGTTTCCGGGAATCGGTGACCGAGCGTGCGGCTCGGCGGGGCATGGTCGAAATCTCGGCCCCATCGCTCAGCGCTCCAGAATGTCTTTGTAGGCGTTCAAGGCGACCTTTTTCGGTTGGCGGGGGAGCAGGACATCGCCTGAGAAGCTGGTGTTGCCCTCGATTTCCACTTGGCCAAGACGAACCATGCCCTGGCCAAAATCGGCGAAGACGGGAACCAGCATGGCAAAGTGCTCGTCAACTTCGCTCTGGGTAATGGTCATGTGCAGCGTTACTTTGCCGCCGGCCGAGGGACTGAGTTGGTACTCGAAACGGTATCGCGGCACCTGAGTGCCGTACACCCACTCGTCGAAAAACCAGTCCAGACGGCCATTGCGCGCGAGATCCATCGACTTGGTCATGTGCTTCTCGGCAATGGCCCGGAAGGACTCGGTGGACGCTGCCTGCTCCCGGTGGCTGGCCACGAAGTCGTGCATCATGGCAATGAAGGCCTTGTCCTGATCCTGGTTGCTGTACATCATGGAACGCAACATTTCGAGAACATAGGCGCCCTTGGGGTAAATCAGGTTCTGGTAGGCGCCCTCGGACCGGGGAGAAATCAGACGCAAGCCCATCCACAGGGGACCGGCGTCATTTGGAGCCACGCCATAGTTGTTCTTTTCGAGAATCCGCTGGCGCAGGCGATCCCAAAATTCGATGTAGTCCTTTCGCCAGGCCGGCCCCACGGCTTGCTGCAGGAATAGCCCGGCCGAGAACTCGGCAAAGCCCTCCGAAAGCCATTGATCGTGGTAGGAAGCCCAGCCGACAGCATGACCCCACCATTGATGGGAGACTTCGTGCGGCGTTACTTCCTGCACGAACCCGGTGAACTGGTTGTCAATCCGTCCGAAAAGCATCCACCTCTCGGTCGAGTCCATGTAGGCGGAAATCGGAAGGTAAACCAGGTTTGGCCAAGACTGTCCGAAGTTGAAGTCGGGCTGCTCGGTAATCGAGACATCCTCGTAGGGACTCCTGCCGAAAAAATAGGTGCACAGCTGCAACTGGGCGCGGGTCTGATCGAGCGCATATTTCGTCATGGCGGCGGGCGCCAGGGATGCGAGCGCACGGTTCCCGTGCAGCGAGTCGGGCAAATCGGACAAATAGTAACCGGAGATGTGGTAGCCGGTTCGGTCGTCTGCCAGGTCGATCCTCTTGTATTCCCCGTAGTTGAATCCAGCCACCGCCACCGGGGTCGGGGTGATCCAGTGAGTTACGGCGAGGTCCTGCTCGGTCGACTCGGCTTGCAGCTTGCCGACGCTGATCACCTGGAAACGACGGGGGACCTTGAAGGTGAGGTCGTAGAGAGCGCGTTCCCCAAACCCATTCAGGTTGGGGTACCAGGAACTCCGGGCGCGGACGTAGAAACTTCCGCTGCCGGCGTTTTCGAGCACCTTATCTCCGGCGTACTCGACGGTCAGCGAAGATTGCTGACCGATGGCGAGCGCCTGGGGGAGTATGGCGTAGAACGAACCGTCTTCCTTGCGGCTCTCCTGAATGAAATAGAGATCCTGGCCTTGCTCGCCGGTGACGCGGGTCACCCGCAAGTTCGGCAGGAGTCCGAACTTGAGGACGCGCTCGCCCGCGAGCAAGGGCGCGAAGGTGACGGTGGCGGTGCTAAACAAATGATCGTTTTTTGCGATCACGGTTTCGATTTTGTAACCCCGGGTGGCAAATAGGCGGCGGTCCTGCTGGGAACTTGCGGTGCGGTTCAAGTATTCAGATTTCAAGTGGGCCAGATACCAGATGCCATCGTCCATTCCTGCGGGATCGTAGTTGATGAGCCCGACCTCCTCCGGGGAATCGAGCTGGGGGATCGCGCCCACGCGGGTGCGCACGAAAAAACGCAGATCCCTGTGCTTTTTGCCGAGAAGGTAGGCATTGAGGAATTCCGGATGGCCGGGGTTGTAGACCGCGGCCAGGACGTCGGCATCGACGTTGTCGATCGTCTCCCCCTGCAACACCGACTGGGTGAAACCCGCGGGGTATTCTTGGCGCCGCCGCAGCTTCTCTCGCCAGCTGTCGAAAGCGGCCTCGGCCGCCGCAGGAGTGCCGGTCGGATCCCCCAGCCCCGGCGTGAATTTCAGCCTGGCGTCCCGGGTGAAGCGGAATACGATTGCGGTAAAGTCTTCTTCGGCGCCGTCGCCACCGGTGCGCCGGCTGAGTTCGCGGGCGTCGAGGGGAGTGGCGGCGTGCAGGCTGAAGTGTCCCTCGCCCACGAAAACTGCGCCGGTGACCACGCCCTCGACTGGACTCAAGAAAGTCAGGGTGCCCTTCTGAAACTGGAAAATGGCGGCATCCGAGTTCAGGGTGAAATGGTCGAAACGAAACGTAGGGCCGAGCCCAACCGCGCGCAATTGCCGGTACACCGCGTCGGAATTGGCAAAGGCCAGGCTTTTCGCGGGGACCGAAATGCTCTCCTGCTGCCGAGCGATGGCCAGGAAGAGCTCGAGCTCGACCGGACCTTTCAAATCAACGGGCTTGACCAAGGGCTCGAAACCATCGCGGGTCGCCTCGAGGGAATACTGGCCCGCCTTCAGATCCGGGGACACGAACCGGCCGAGGCCGTCCGAGAAAAAGACCACCGGCTGCGCCAGATCGCCACCCCTGACTTCGATCCGGGCCTGGGCGATGACGGCGCCCGAGGGATCTTTGATGGTTCCGGAAATCGTCGCTGCATGCAGGCCGGCAGAACCCGCCAGCCAGAACCCGGTGAAGCAAACCCGGAGCAGGAGCAGGACTCGATGGGACAGAGCAGATCGACCCGGGGCGCGAATTGCATCACAGAGCGCCATCGCTTTGGCCGAGAGTATACGGATCCCCGGGTGCTTCAACCACCCCTAAACCCGTCTAGACCGTGGCTTTAGGGGTTCGCATTACTAAGGTTGGTTGCCGGGGTTTCCGGGGGCCGCATATAATTCGAGCACTTCCTCCCGCATTCGAGGGCGCAGTGCATGACCAGTAAGGCCACCGGCACCGGTCGCAACCGGCATCTGCAGGAACTGAACATCTTTCACGGCGTGGCCAAGGCCCTGACCTCTTCGCTGGACCTCGATTCCATTCTGCAAACCATTATGGAGAAGATGGCGGAGTACTTCCGCCCGGACACCTGGTCGTTGCTGATGGTCGACGAAGAGCTCAATGAGCTCTACTTTGCGATCGCCGTGGGGAACGCCTCGGAAGCGTTGAAGAATGTGCGGCTTAAAGTTGGCGAAGGCATCGCCGGGTGGGTGGCCAAACACGGCGAGCGGCTGATCGTGCCCGACGTCATGGCGGATCCTCGCTTTGCCAAGCGCATCGACGAAATGACGCAATGGGAGACGCAGTCCATTATTTGCGTTCCCTTGCGCTCCAAGCACCGGGTGCTCGGAGTGATCCAGTTGGTCAACGTCAACATGGAGGGCTTCGGCGACCAGGAATTGTTCTTCCTGCAGGCGCTGTCGGATTATGCGGCGATCGCGATCGAGAATGCGCGGTCGGTCGAGAAGATCCAGGAACTCACCATTACCGATGACGTGACCGGGCTCTACAATGCGCGGCATCTTTATAAGACGCTCGAAACGGAAGTGTACCGGTCCGCGCGCTTTAACTATGAGTTTACCGTGCTGTTCATCGATCTCGATCACTTCAAACAGGTCAACGACACGCACGGGCACCTGGTGGGCAGCAAGCTGCTGGCGGAGATCGGCTATCTGGTCAAAGCTCAGCTGCGCTTGATTGACTACGCCTTCCGTTACGGCGGAGATGAGTTCGTGATCCTGTTGCCGCAAACCGGCAAAGACGCGGCTTTGGTGGTGGCGAAACGTTTGCGGGACAGCTTGCGGACCAGCATGTTCTGCAAAGAAGAAGGATTGAATCTGAACGTTCGCGCCTCGATTGGGGTGGCCACTTATCCCCACGACGCGAAAACGCCCCATGATGTCATCCGCCAGGCCGACGAGATGATGTATCTGGTGAAAAACAGCACCCGCGACAACATCGGGATTGCGCAGCGCGGGATGATGAAGTAGCCAACCGCTTTACGGTTTCGCGGTTCCTAGGTTCCGCTCGATCGCCCGTCTCTCGATCTCGAACTTTTTCCATTCTCCGAAGTCCCGCAACCGAACCCGAAGGCCGGCATGCGTTTTGCTGCGAGCGTCCGCTCCGGCGAAAAACGCTCCCGCGACAGGAGAACGTAAGAGATAGCCGTCGGTGCTGCCGACGTAAATGACGCGGCCGACCACCACGGGCGAGGCCAGGATGGTACCCATGCTGGGCATTTTGCGGACGCCCGCGACCAGGTCAGCGTAGAAGTCCTCGTGGCGGTGAAACGGCGTTCGCCCGCGGTCCGGAATTTCCACTGCAAGACGCCGGTCGCGCCGTCCAGGGCATAGAAGTTTCCGTTGTCGCCGCCAAAACAGACGCTGCCGTGATCGACCGCGGGAGACGAGGCCACCCCGACCTCGGTCGGGAACTTCCATTTGATCTTCTTCCATTTGATCTTGCCGAAGTGCTCAACCGGCGCCGCAGCGTGAACCCCGGTGTGCTCGAGGTTGCCGCGGAACACGGAGGGGGTTGGGCAGCCTGCGGGAAGCGCGCCGAGGAACGCCATCCCGCCAGCGCAATTTCATGGTAGCGGCTGAGATGGAGGTCGAGCGTTTCAGTGAGAGGCTCTCGTTCCCGGCGGTTTGGGGCCTGCGGAACCACGGCGGGTCGCTGGCGGCTGCCCGGCGGTTCCTTCAATCCGCCGGCAGAGGAGCAGGTTGAGAGACGTGCACTCTTTGAGTTTTCTCGGGCAGAGCGGCCGGCACTTCGAGCCACTTACGAATTTCGGGGAGAGCGGCGCGGGCCGCGATTTCACCGGCCCGGATGAGCTCGACGGCGTGCTCGAAATCATCGTACTGGTATCCGCTGACGTCAGGCTCGAGCACCAAATCGGCGGCCGCCCGCCATAGGCTGCAGTTCATCTCCTGCGCGATCGAGAAGCATTGGCCAATAACGTCGAACAGGTGGCGCGGGCCTCGGGCGTTGACCCAGGTTCCCTTCAAGTGAACTGCCAACACCCGCGTCGCGCCCATCTCGCGCAGGGGAATCGTGGGAACGGCGTAGGCCAGCATGCCATCGATCAGAAGGCGCCCGTCGAACTTGATCGGCAGAAACATTCCCGGATAGGTGCAGCTGGCGCGGACCGGCTCGATCAGCGATCCGGTGCGAAACACGACGCCGGCGCCGGTCGAGAAATCGGTGGCTGTGACCGCCAGCGGGATTTGCAGTTCTTCAAAGGTTTTGACTTTGAGGAGGCTATTGAGAAAACCGATCATGCGATGGTTGCTGGCGAAGCCGTAGCGCGAGAGCGTCCAGCGGGCGAAGCTGCGGAAACGCACCCGGGAGGCGACGGCTCCCAGTTCGGCCGGACTCAGGCCGCTGCAAAAGGCGGCTCCGACCAGGGCCCCGACGCTGGTGCCGGCGACGAACCGGATGGGGATATTTTCTTCGACGAGAATCTTGAGGACGCCGATGTGGGCCATGCCGCGGGCGAAGCCGCCGCCGAGGGCGAGCCCAATGGCGGGAGGCGACTGCGGGGTTCGCAGGGAAACCTCGGAGGTTGCCCGGCCCAACCCCTGCACCGAACGAATGATTCTCCTCAGGCTCTTCATGGGGTCGCCACATCCTTTCCCGGCTCCGCCGGGCCCCAGCTTGAACTAGCAAGTAGGATGCCAGGGTCCGCGGATCTGGTTATCGGAGGCTCGCAGGAGGACATTTGAGGGCTGCGGACGGGCCAGGTTTCTTGCCTCTGACGGTGACTAACTCCTCTAATCCTGATAACTTGGGGCCCATGGTACGGGAGATTTCGGCAGGCGGAGTGGTGGTGCGGCCGGCGGCCGAAGGCTGGGCGGTAGCCGTCATTGAGCCCGAGCGGGAGGCCTCCGGGGTGACAACTTCTCGCAAGAAAAGACCACAAAAAGTGTTACTCGCCCTGCCCAAAGGACTGCTCGATCCCGGCGAAAAGCCCGAGCAGACGGCCCTGCGCGAGGTGCTCGAGGAAACCGGGCTGACCGTGACTCCGGTCCACAAGCTGGCCGATATCAAGTACGTTTACGTGCGCACCTGGGGAGACAAGCAGCGGGTTTTCAAAATTGTGAGCTTCTATTTGTTGCGCTACGAGTCGGGTCGCATTGACGAGATTTCTCCGGACATGCGCATCGAAGTGAGGCGCGCACTTTGGATCCCGCTCGAGGACGCGGTGCGAAAACTCTCCTACAAAGGAGAGCGGGATGTGGCTCGCAGCGCGCAGGAGTACCTGAAATCTCACTCGGAGGTATGACCCGATGGCAATTACTCCGCATATCGAGAAACACTTTACCGCGGGGAACTTTGTGCGCGACGTGGTGATTGGGATGGCGGACGGACTGACTGTGCCCTTTGCGCTGGCGGCCGGACTTTCGGGGGCGTCGCAGGACACGCGAGTGATTGTCATTGGCGGGTTGGCGGAAATTGCCGCCGGGTCGATCGCCATGGGATTGGGAGGCTATCTGGCCGCGCGCGGTGATGCGGAACACTACGAGCAGGAACGAGAGCGCGAGGAGCGTGAAGTCCGCGAAATTCCTGAGGAGGAAAAAGCCGAGGTCAGCCGGGTATTTCACGCCTATGGCATGACGCCCGAGCAAAGCGTTCCGGTGGTGGAAGCGCTCAGCCAGCATCCCAAGGCTTGGGTGGATTTCATGATGCGCTTCGAACTGGGCCTCGAAGAACCGGATCCGAGGCGCGCCGTCACTAGCGCAGCGACCATTGCGGGGGCCTACATTGCCGGAGGATTTATTCCCCTGTCGCCCTACATCGCGCTTTCGAGCGCATCGCGTGGACTCGAACTCTCGGCCGCGGTGACGCTCGTTGCCCTGGGAATCTTTGGCTATATCAAGGGACGTTTTACCGGCACCCGGCCATTGCGTTCTGCCTCCCAGACCGTGGTGATCGGCGGCCTGGCGGCAGCGGCCGCGTTTGTGCTGGCGAAGCTAATCGCATAACATTGAATCTAAACGATTTCGCTTGACCGCGACAGCTGTCCGGCCGAGCCCGAAACGAACTTGATAAGGGTGCGTGCCGGGGCCCTCCTCTCTCCACATCCAATCGGCACGCGCCGCTTTGGTTTTCGCTGGGTTTCCTTTGCGCATTCTGGTCCTTATTCCGTTTCTTCGCGCATAATGGGGTGGTGAATCCTGGATTCGCTGGTTTCCATGCGCAACGGATGGCGTGCTGGCGGTCCGCTCCCGCGACGGGAGAGCAGCGGGCGGCGAAGCCGGTGGCGCTGCTTCTTTTCTCTCTGCTCCTGTCAACCTGCCTTCTGCTTTCGGCCGAGGCTCGGACCCAGTCCGCATCTGCAGGGCTCGACAGGGACTATGCCTCGGCACTCGCGGCAGCCAATCGATTTCTGGCTGCCTGGCAGGCACAAGATCGGGAGAATGGGCTGGTCATGCTGACCGAAGCAGCCAAGCAACATATATCCGAAGACCGGCTGGAGGAGTTCTTCTTGCCGGGGGCCGATGCGGCCTATGAAATCAGCCGCGGGAGAAAGATGGATCGCGGGCGCTATGTCTTTCCCGTGACCCTGTTCGAGGCGGGAACCGGCCATCGGGCGCGGCCGCGGGTTTCTCAGATGATTGTAGTCGAGAGTAGCCAAAATGACTGGGCCGTCGATCGATTGCCGTAAGCTCGAAACCGGATTGGAGTGTTTATGAGGCAGATCCACAAAGTCGCGGTTCTCGGCGCAGGGACGATGGGGGCACGCATCGCCCTGCACTTCGCCAACGCAGGCGTGCCCAGCTTCTTGCTCGACATGGCGTCGGGCAGCGCGGCCGGAACAGGGCGCAATCAGGTGGCCGCCAGCGGACTCGAGGCGGCGCGGAAAGCCAAGCCGGCAGCCTTGTTTGAGCCGGCGCTCGCCGAGCTGGTCACTCTCGGCAACTTTGACGACGATCTCGCGCGGGTCGG
This sequence comes from uncultured Acidobacteriaceae bacterium, assembly GCA_963770245.1. GTDB lineage: Bacteria > Acidobacteriota > Terriglobia > Terriglobales > Acidobacteriaceae > PALSA-270. Next base: position 262,516 of record CAVYOX010000010.1, read on the forward strand.
AGAGGTGGATTGGATCATTGAGGCGGTGGTTGAGAAGCTCGACATCAAGCGCGAGCTGCTGAAGAAGGTGGAGGCGTTTCGCAAGCCGGGAACCATCATCACGACCAACACCAGCGGATTGCCGGTGGGAAAAATTGCGGAAGGCTTCCCCGAGGATTTCCGGCGGCATTGGTTCGGGACCCATTTCTTTAATCCGCCGCGCTACATGCGTCTGCTCGAAATCATCCCTACTCCCCAAACCGATCGGGCGGCGATGGACACGGTCGCCCGCTTCGCCGATTTGCACCTCGGCAAAGGGGTGGTGTGGGCCAAGGACACGCCGAACTTTATCGGCAATCGCATTGGGACGTTTTCGGTTCTGAACCTGATGCGGCTGATGCAGGAAATGGATTTGAGCGTCGAAGAAGTGGACGGATTGACCGGGCAGGCCGTGGGCTGGCCGCGGTCCGGAACGTTTCGGACGATCGATCTAGTGGGGCTCGACATTGTCGGGCTGGTGGCCGGGAACATGGCGGAGTTTGGCGGCGGGCGGGGGTCCGCGGCCAGCCTGACGCTGCCTGATTTTGTTCACCAGATGCTCGAGCGGCGATGGCTGGGGGACAAAAGCGGCGGCGGGTTCTACAAGAAGGCGCGGGGCGGCGACGGCCGCGAAGGAGAACGGCTGGCGCTCAATTGGAAAACGCTCGAATATCGTCCGCGGCAGAAGCCCAGGTTTCCGGCCCTCGCGATGGCGAAAAATGTGGATGACCTCGGGGCGCGGGTGCGCATGCTGCTCGGCTTCGAGGGGAGTGGGCCGCAAAAAGGAGACAAGGCAGGCCAGTTCTTGTGGTCGGCTCTGGCCGATTTGTGGACCTATGCCGCCGATCGGATTCCCGAGATTTCGGATTCCGTGGTGGAAATCGATCGGGCCATGCGGCTGGGGTTCAATTGGGAACTGGGGCCATTTGGGTTGTGGGATGCGGCCGGGGTCAAAGCCACGGTGGAACGCATGAAAAAAGAAGGTCGCCCGGTCGCGGCGAATGTCGAGAAGCTCCTGCGAGCAGGCCGGCAATCCTGGTATACCGACGATCCGCAGGCCTCATCCGGCCAAGCTTTCTTTGACCTGAGCAGCGCAGGGTACAAGGCGGTCGAAGTTCCCGCCGGCGTGTGGTCGGTCGCCGTGGCGAAAAAGTCCCACGGTGTGGTCAAGATGAATTCCGGGGCTTCGCTCGTCGATCTGGGCGAGGGAGTAGGTGCGATCGAATTCCATTCCAAGATGAACACACTCGGCACCGACATCGTGCAGTTCATCACCCAGACCTTGAAGTCCGGCGGAGCGGGAGAGCCTTTCGAGGCCTTCGTCATCAGCAATGATGCGGCGAATTTTTCCGTCGGCGCCAATTTGATGCTGCTGCTGATGTCGGTGCAGGAACAAGATTGGGATGACGTGGATCTGGCCATCCGACAATTTCAGGGGATGACGCAGGCCATCAAGTTTTCCCCCCGGCCGGTGGTGATTGCTCCCTTCGGCATGACGCTCGGCGGAGGCGCCGAGGTTTCGCTGCACGCGGCGGCCCGCCAGCCCCATGCCGAGCTGTACATGGGCCTGGTGGAAGTGGGCGTGGGTCTGCTCCCGGGGGGCGGCGGATGCAAGGAAATGCTGCTGCGGGCGGTCGACAGCGCAGCTACGATTCGTCCGGGCGGACGCGGCGAGTCGGTCGAGATGATGGAAGCCATGAAAAAAGCGTTTGAAACGGTCGCGACCGCCAAGGTTTCGACTTCGGCCGAGGCGGCTCGCGGACTGGGGTTTCTTGCCGATTCAGATGGCATCAGCATGAATCGGGAGCGCGTGTTGGCCGACGCCAAGGCGCGGGCGCTCGACCTGGTTCGCAGTGGCTATGAGCCGCCGCAGCCGCGCACGGACATTCCTGCGCCCGGAGAAAACATTCTGGCGGCGCTCAAGATGGGCGTACATCTCATGCGGCAGGGCGAATACATCACGGAGTATGAAGTCAAGCTGGGGCACAGGATCGCGGAAGTGTTGTGCGGGGGAGCTGTGACTCCGGGGACGCCGGTGAGCGAGCAGTACATTCTCGACCTGGAGCGCGAGGCGTTTCAGTCGCTGTGCGGGGAGAAGAAAACACAGGAGCGCATTCAGTACACGCTGAAGACGGGAAAAACCCTGAGAAACTAAGCCTCAGAAAACCGAGCGGCGGCATTTCGCCGATCGGAAAGGCGGTTCCCGGGCAACTATCCCGCCGGCCTCTTGCGCGCGTATTCGAGGGCGTAGGCCGGCACATCGCGCGGCGGCTCGAGTCGCGGATCCGCGATGGGCCCGCCTGCGACCGTGGTGAGCGGAATCACGCCGGCCCAGGTGGGAAAGCGATAGTCCTCTTCGTCGTCCAGCGGCGGGCCCTGCCGGACTTTCGCGGAAAACTCCTCGATCGGTAAGCGCATGACGAGCGTGGCCTTCAGTTCGCGCTCATTGGGCCCTCGGACATCGTTCCAGCGACCGGGCAGAATGTGCTCGGAGAGAGCCCGCAACGCCGCCAGCTTTTCTTGCGGGTGGTTCACCGCAAGCGCAGTTCCGAGCACCACCACCGACCGGTAGTTCATCGAATGATTGAAAATGGAGCGGGCCAGGACTAAACCGTCGATGAGCGTTACCGTAAGGCAAAGCGGAATGCCTTGATCGAGATTGTGCAGCATGCGACTGGCCGCGGAACCATGGATGTAAAGGTCGTCGCCCGTGCGTCCGTAGCTGGTCGGGATGACGAAGGGTTGGCCAGCGACGACAAAGCCGACGTGACAGAGAAAACCTTCGTCCAAGATCTGGTAGGCGACGGCGCGGTCGTAAACGGCGCGCTCCGGCTCGCGGGTCACACGGGTGCGCGGCGTGGGTAGAGAGGACTGGGACATGTTCGCGGAAGCTCCCGGCAAGCGCCAAGGATGAATGATGGATAAAGTGTAGCAGGAAGGCCGCGGCTCCAGGTTCTCGGGCGTTAGACCCAGCCGCCGTCGATCACGTAGCTCTGGTTGGTGATGGCGGCGCTGTCATCCGCCGCCAGAAACAGCGCCAGACGTGCGACTTCTTCGGGCGTCAGTTCCCGTTTCAGCGCTTGGCGGCCGACAATCTCGGCCAGATATTCGGGAGTCATCCACAGGCGACGTTGACGCTCGGTCATGATCGCGCCCGGCATGATGCAGTTGACGCGAATGCCGGAAGCTCCGAGTTCATGGGCCAGGGTGCGCGTCAAACCGACGATGGCTGCCTTGGCCGTGACATAGACCGGGAGCCCGGTCGAGGGAACGACCCAGGCGATCGACCCCAGGTTGATCACCGAACCTCCCCCGGCGGCTCTCATCGCCGGAACTACCGCCTGCGTGGCAAAGAAATAATGGCGCAGGTTCACCGCCATGCGCTCATCCCAATACTCCGGCGTCACCCGCGCGAAATCGTGGCGGTCATCGCTGGCTGCGTTGTTCACGAGCACTCCTATCGGACCCAGCCGGCGCTCGAGTTCCCCGAGGGCTAGGCGCAACGCCGCGATATCGGTCACATCGCAAGAGAAAAACAAGGGGGCATGCGCGACCGGGCCGAGTCGGTCGACGAGCTCGGCGGCAAGCTCTCGGGCGATATCGAGGAATGCGACCCGCGATCCCTGCAAGGCGAACTGCTCGACCATCGCAGCTCCGATGCCGGAAGCGCCGCCCGTCACCACGATCACGCGATCCCGCAGGCTGGGATAGAGAGCGAAATGGTTGGTTCGATGCAAGCGATTCCCTCCCCGCCAGGGATGGAGCCGATGTATCTCATACCTGAAAAGGCGCAGTCTGGGATCGCCCCGGGTTCGGATCCTCGCCCGCTACCACCCCAGCTTGATCGAGAACTGGAACTGCCTCGGATCATAGGCCGATGTGGGCTGACCGGCATCGGTCCACAGAACATTCACACCGGCGACGTTAAATCGATTGGCCAGGTTAAAGATGTCGGCGATCAGGTCCATGCTCACCCGCTCGCCGAAAGAGACGCGGCGCGAAATCCGCAGATCATTGAAGACGGTCCAGGGTGAAACCCCGGCGTTGCGTCCAAGGTTCCCATCGAGGGCCAGCAGGGTCGGGGTCGGCCCTCCGGGAGTGGCATAGGGGACATAACACGGCTCCTCGAGAAATCCCGTCGGTGAATACCGGGAAGCCACGGTGGGAGTGCCACAGGCGGAGGGTGGAGCGCTCGCGCTTACGACGCTGGGGCGGGCCGAATTGCTGGCCAGCTGAAAATTGTCGTCGTCGCCGGTGATGATCAGGAACGGACGTCCCGACGAGAACTCGATGATGGGGGCCACGGTCCAGTTGCTGAAGAACTTTTTCGGGAAGCTGTCCCCGCCGAGTTTGCCGCTTTGATACACCCCACTGAAAACAAATCGATGCCGCTGATCGAAGGCAGAATTCGAGCGCTCGAGGTTGGGGTAGTAGCTGTCTTGGGGAGCCAGGGGAGACTGCAGGTCGGTCGAGTCGTCGATGGCGTGCGACCAAGTGTAGGAAGCCAGAAATTCGTAATGGTTCGAGAAGCGTTTGCGCAAATTACTGGTGAAGCCGTTGTAGGCCGAACTGCCGTTGGAGAAATTCGCGTCCATGTCGCCGAAGGGGACGCAGTTGGAAAGAGTCGAAGGATTGCAATTCGCATTGAGCCCCTCCGCCTGCAGCACCTGTTCGGCCAACCCCACACAGGCAGCGCCTCCGCTCGCAATGTAGAAATTGGCGATCGAAGGATTCAGACCGGAGGGCCGGAAAAAGTTCACGAGCGCCGCGGGAACGTAGGGGCCGCCCGCACCCACGCCGCAGCCGCTGACCAGTAATGGGTTATCGGTCGGCAGATTCTGCCCGCCGGCCACGGCCGCTCTCAGGTTCGCCACCAGCAGATCCCCGCGCGAGGCGTTGGCGTTGATCGGCCGATTCAGATGTCGGCCACCGTTGAAGTTGTACGCCAAGCTCAGCGCGAAACCGTCGCCCAGGTCCTGTTCGAAGGTTAGGTTGGCCTGCTGGGAGCTGGCGTACACGAAATTCTTGCCCTGGGGATAGCCAAAGGGCTGGAACCCCAGCGGGAATCCGGCGGTGATGTAGTTCTGATTGATGAACAGCGAGTTGGGAAGGAACGCGTTGAACTGCTGTTGATTCGGTTCATAGCCCAACAGACTCACAATCGCCGGCGGCCCGGGCGCGCATCCGGGACTATTGACCAAGCCTTGAAAAATCGGGATCCCATTCAAGTTGGCCGGGTTGATCCCTCCCGAGCAGACCCCGGTGCCGGGGAAGGCCAGCTGGCCGGATTTCGATCCATCGGAGGCGTCGCCCAGGAAATAAAGCCCGAGCAGGGGGTGGTCGAAGAAAATGCCGTAGGAGGCGCGTACCACGGACTTGCCGTCGCCGTGCGGGTCCCAGGCCAAGCCGACCCGCGGTTGAAACATGTGGGTATCGGTTTGAATCCCCTTTTGCAATCCGAGCTGGTTGTACGCCGCCAGTGCCAGAGCGTCGGGCGGCGTGAACTGCGGGGGGAACTCGATGTCATACCGCAGCCCGTAGTTCAAGGTGAAGTTCGACCGCATGCGCCAGGAATCCTCCCAGAAAACTCCCAGGGGTTTGTTCGAAAACGAGTCCTTGGGATTGCCGATGCCTTGAATGAAATCCGACGGCACGCCCGCACCATAAGCCTGCACGGCGTTGAAGGAGGGAAACGAGGTCCCCGCCGGGGGCGCGATGGGCCCCGAAAAGATATTCTCCGAGCCGAAGTCATACACGCCTCCGTAGTTCACCGTGAAGGTGGCGCTCAGCGGGATGTAGTTGACGTCCACTCCGAACTTGGTGTCGTGTCGTCCGAGAGTCCAGGCGAAATTGTCGGTGAACTGGAAACGGGTCTCGGTGCGCTGAATGTAGGAGTAGGGTTCGCGGCCGAAGAACGCAAACCCGGGAATGTTCACCGCCGGGTCGGACCCGCCGGGAGCGCTCGAGAAGCTGTAATCGAGGCCGCGGCGGGCATACTGGAAAAGCACCTGGTTGACTTTGTTGCTGCCGAGCGTCCAGGTTTCCTGGACAACGCCGGTGACATCCCGATAGGTCTGCTGCGAGGTCCGCGAATATGCATTTTGGCCGAAGGTCTGGTTTTCGCCATTCACTTCGATGCCGGTGACGGTGCTCGGACTGACATTGGCGCGCAGCATGAGGTGATGGGCATTGGTGAGATTGTGATCCAGGCGCAGGGAATACAAGCTCGTGCCCTCAAAAACCGGGAAATTACCTTCCTGGGACTTCAGCGTCTGGTAGGACGCCGGAACAAAGCACGGACCCGGGGGAGCGCACGAAGTGGGGAAGCCGCTGAAGTTCGGAACCACGCTCACCGACTGCGGCCACACCCCGTTCAGCGCCATGCCGGAGGAAGCCGCGGCCAGGCCCGTATACTGCCCGACTTCCTGGGCAAACAGGGGGTTGGCGCCTTCCTGCTGCAGAACGGCGGGATTGGTGAGAAAGCCGATCTGGGGTTCGGTCAGAAGCACGGTGCCGAAAGGCTGGCCAATTTGCGTGGTGTCAAACGACACTAAATCAAAATTGCCTTGCCCGATGCTCGAGAACCCGGTCTCGTGCCGCCGGGTGACTTCGTAAGAAAAGTAGTAGTAAGTCTTGTTTTTCTTGATCGGTCCGCCGAAGGCCGCCCCTGCCTGCACCCGGGTGTAGGCAGGATTCGGAACATTGCTGAACGGGTTCACGGCCTGGAAGTTGCGGTTGCGCAAGTAACCGTAAACATCGCCGTGAAAATCGTTTGATCCGGAGCGGGTGATGATGTTGACCACGCCGCCTGAGGCGCGTCCGTATTCTGCCGCGTAACTGTTGGTGATGATCTGGAACTCCTGCACCGCCTCTTGCGAAACCGTGGAGCGGACTCCGTTGGTTGAGTTGTCGATCGCGTCCGCTCCGTCCACATTGACCAGATTCGAACGAGCGCGTTGCCCGCTCATGTTGAGCCCGGAAGTGGGAGCGGCTCCAATGCTCGGAGCGTTGTCGCGCAACACCTGCGAATCAGTGAGCGCGAAATTGATGTAGTTGCGACCGTTGATGGGCAGGTTGTCGATGCGGCGCTGATTGACCGTGTCGGTGGTCGAGCTGCGCGTGGTCTCAACCAGCTCCGACTCGGCGTTCACGGTCACCGTCTCCTTGCTGCCGGCCACCGACAGGGTCACCGGCAGGTCCGCCATTTGGCCAACGGTGACGGTCACAGCATTGGCTTCTAGGGTGGCAAACCCCGGAGCCTGCACGGTGACCGTATATTGTCCTGGCGGTAAAGCGACGATGCGATATTCCCCGTCGCGGTTGACCGCGGTCGAACGCTCGAAAGCCTTGGCCACATCGTGGGCAGAGACGGTGGCGTTGGTCACCAAGCCGCCCTTCGGGTCTCTCACCGCGATATTGAGGTCGCCGGTTGCGACACCCTGGGCGAAGGCAGCCGGGCTCGAGAGCAACAGTAGAAACGCCAGCGAGACGACCTTCCGCAAAGTCATAGAGTCTCCATCGAGACGCCCGAAGAGCTTCCTCGGGCGAGGGGGCAGCCGGCCCGGATTCGTTAGCAGGCTCTTGAGCCGGCATGCCCCCGGTACTCGCGCAGATCAGGCGGCTGGTTTTTACATCAGATGATGGGCGGAAAGCAAGCCGGAACTGAGCCGGAACCTGATTCGTACCGTCGACCAGAAAGGAATGCGCCGCCTGAGCATCGCCGCAGACAAACCCGACCGCCCAGGCGCAAGCAACTGCCCGCGGGCGGTTCCCGAAGTCCGGTCCACTATGGCCACACCGAGGAGCCTGCCGCAACTATGTGCAGCTCGGTCTCGGTCAGATCCCGAGAATTTCCTCCCACCATGATTTTGAACGTTCCCGGCTCGACCACCCGGTGCATGTCGCGGTTGAGGAAGGAGAGCTCGCTAAAGCCCAGCGGGAACTCGACCGTTTTCGTCTCTCCCGGTGCGAGCGAGATTCGCCGGAATCCGCGCAACTCTTTGACCGGGCGAGTCACGGAGCTGACCTCGTCGCGAATGTAGAGTTGGACGACCTCATCTCCACGCACTTTGCCGCTGTTGGTCACCGCCACCGAGACTTGGGTCATGCCCTCCGGCCCAATGCTTGCAGGGTCCAACCGAGGCGTACCGTACTTGAAGGTGGTGTAACTGAGTCCGTAGCCGAACGGGAACAAGGGCTCGACGGTGCTGCCCAAAAATCCGCGCTTGGCCGAGGGCTTCTGATAGTAGTAGTCGGGCAACTGGCCGACCGAACGCGGGACCGTGATGGGTAGCCGGCCGGCGGGGTTATAGTCGCCGAACAGAACGTCGGCTGCCGCGGTGCCGCCTTCCTGGCCCAAATACCAGCCGTCCACAATCGCCGGCACATTTTCGGCAATGTAGTTGATCGAATTCGGACGCCCGTGCAGAAGGAAAACCACGGTGGGTTTGCCGAGCGGCAAAACGGCTTTCACCAGATCGTCCTGGTTGCCGAGCAAATCGAGGCTGTCGCGGTCGCCCAGATGGTCGGCCGCCCAGGCTTCGCGGGAGCTTTGCTCATTGCCGCCGAGGACGAGGATGACGACATCGGCTTTCCGCGCAACCTTGAGCGCTTCGTCAATGCGTTTCGCGTTCAGCGCGGGATCGCCGAGCACAACCTTGTCGGCGTTCCAGTCGGGCGGGGTTTCGGTGATCTTCGAGCCCTCGGCGTAAAGCACCTCGGCCCCTGAGCCCACTTTGTCTTTGATCCCCTCGAGAATGCTGACTCCACGCCCGGGGTTGTCGCTGTATCCCCCGAGATGGACTTCCGCCGCATTGGGGCCAAGCACCGCGATGTGCCTGTACTGACGCTTGTCGAGCGGCAGCAGGCCATTTTGATTCTTCAACAGGGTGATGGCTTCATGCGCCGCTTTCAGCGCCAGCTGCTGGTGCTCGGGGCTGTTGGTGATTTTTTCCGCGTAGGCAGGATCGACATAAGGATCGTCGAACAGGCCGAGCAGAAACTTGGCGCGCAGCACGTGGGCCACGGCACGATCGACCACGGCTTCCGCAATGGTCCCGGCCTTCACTTGCCCCGCCAGGTTGCGGAAGGCGTCGGCGGCAGGCAACTCCATGTCCACGCCGGATTCGAGCGCGACCTTGGCAGCTTGGTCGTAGTTCGAAACGATATGGTGCAGCGTTTCCAGTTGTGTGATGCCGAAATAATCGGAGACCAGAACTCCCTGGAAGCCCCATTGTTCGCGAAGCACATCGGTGAGCAGATGTTTGTTGCTGTGCGACGGGATCCCGTCAATTTCGTTGTACGACGCCATTACGCTTTGGGCGTGTCCTTCCTGGACCGACACTTCGAAGGGCCGCAGGAAGTATTCCCGAATCACGCGCTCGGAATAGTTGCCCGGGGCGACGTTGGTGCCGCCTTCGGGCTGGCCATGGACGGCGAAATGCTTGAGCGTGGAAATCACATGGGCCTTGTCGATCGACGGGCCCTGGCCTTGAAATCCCTCGACCGCTGCTAGGCCGATGCGCGAAACCAAGTAAGGATCTTCGCCATAGGTCTCCTCCGTGCGACCCCAGCGCGGGTCGCGCGCCAGATCGAGCACCGGAGTAAGGCACTGTTGCGCGCCGCGGGCTCGTACTTCGGCGGCGGTGGCCGAGAACACGTCTTCGACGAGCCCCGGATCCCAGGTGGAGGCGAGCGCGATGGCCTGGGGAAAAGATGTGCCCTTGGGCGCGGCATTCCCGTGCAAGCACTCCTCATGAAACAGCACCGGGATACCCAGGCGGGTGTTTTCCTTCAGCCACTTCTGCAGGGTGTTGGCGAACTCGGCCTCTTCGCGCGGGCCGCGATTCTCACTCGGCCGGGTCATTCCTCCCAGACCATCCTTCAGCAAAGAGGCGGCGCGGTCCGGCTGGAAGCCTCCCTTTTCGTCCACAAACAGCAGCCCGGGATCGCTCGTTTGCTGCCGGTTTTGCCAGGTGCCGACCAGCTGCGCCACCTTCTCGGCCAAAGTCATCCGCGACAACAGGTCGACCACCCGCTGCTCGACCGGAAGATTGCGATTGCTGTAGGCCGGCACTTCTTGCGCCAGCCCGGCCGGCAAGAGCGAGAGCAGGAAAACGAACACTAGCAAAGCCGCCAGCGGATGGCGATGGGGCATTACGGCCTCCGATTGAAAAGGGATCGATTCGCGGACCAGTACTATAGCATTGACGTTAACGTACACGATAGACCAGGGCGCGATCCCGGCCTGGGCCGCGCGAATCGGCTGGCTAGCTCTCCTCTACTTGGCGGGCGCGGGCGCGGGGGCCGCCGGAGCCGGAGCCGAGAAGTTCACTTTCGGGACCTCTCGCGATTGTTCGGGGGCGGCGAAGTAAGCCTCATTGGGCTTGAATCCCGCGTAGTTGGCAAACAGGTTGTTGGGGAATTTCTGGATGTAGGTGTTGTAATCCTGCAGAGTGTCGTTATAGCGCTTGCGCTCGACCGCGATGCGGTTTTCGGTTCCAGCCAGCTCGTCCTGCAGGCGCAGAAAGTTCTCGTTGGACTTGAGCTGGGGGTAGTTCTCGACGATCAACAGCAAACGCCCGAGGGCACCGTCGAGTTGTTGGTTGGCGGCGATCTTATCGGAAGGCGTGCCGGCGGAGAGCAGCGACGAGCGGGCTTTGGCGATGTCGCCATAGACCGTCTGCTCCTGCTGGGCGTATCCCTTCACGGTTTCGACCAGGTTGGGGATCAGGTCGGCGCGGCGTTCGAGCACGATGTCCACTTGCGACCATGCGGCTTTGACCGCCTCGTTTTTGGTCACCAGAGTGTTGCGAACGCCCACATACTGGCCAAACGACAGCAGTACGACGAGCGCAATGATGATGATCGCGATCCAGGCCTTGCTCATGATGCTTCTCCTCGAAGAAATCCTTACACCAAATCGAAAGACCGGCGACTCACGCGCGCGCTCCGGTCGAATCCAGCATTGTATCCACTGCGGCGGCGACGTGCTCGATGGCGGCCAGGTAACGGGTGAAAGTGTCGCCCAGGTCAAACTGGTGGCGCGCTCGCTTGCCCTCGCGAATGTCGAGCAATTGCCCGAATGCCGAAGCATCAAATGGAATGCGGCGGGAGAGCTCCTCGAGCCCCGCGCGCTTGGAATCGACCGCCGGACCACCCAGTGCGATGAGGGCGTGGCGAAATAGAGTGGCAAAGGAAGGCAGCGAACCGAGCAGCAAGTCCCAGAGCCGGTTCTGATTTCCCGCGGCCAGGAGCACGCGCTCGCGCAGAAGAATCAGTTTCTCCCTCAGTTCATATTCCACTTGCGCGCGATGCAGGTTCATCGCAATGCGCAACCCCGGGAGCGGGTCATCCCCGAAAAGAACGCGATGGCGCTGCTGCATGTCGAGTAACTCGATGGCGAACACATCGGCAGAACGCTCCAGTTCTGGGCGGGTGAGCACGAGCGGCGCGGGATGCTTGTGCCGGTTCCACCATGCGACCGCAGGCGCCAGCGCGCTCAGACGGGCGAAAGAGGTTTCGCCGAGAACGCACAGCAGGTTCAGGTTCGAAAATTCGGGATGGAATTCACCGCCGGCCGCGGAGCCATAGAGGATGAGGCTCTCGAGGTTCTCTCCTGCCGCCTGGCGCAACCGGCCGAGGAATTCGTTGATTTGCTTCTCCCGGGCCGTACTCGCTCGAACCATCTCTTGTTGAACCGCGTCTGCTTGAACCATGAAGGAACCTCACAGGTCTCCGCCTACCAACTTCCGCTGGCTCCGCCCCCACCCGACATTCCGCCACCAAATCCGCCGAAACCGCCCCCGCCACCAAACCCGCCTCCGCTCGAGCCCCCGCCCCATCCTCCCCCACGAGAGCCCCCTCCACCGCCGCTCAGCAGAAAACCCCAGAGCAGCATCCGCCCGAATCGGGTGAACAAGGCAATCACGACCAGGATAGCGATCCCCACAATGGCAGCCACGGACAGTCCGGGGCTCGGCCCTGCTTCGGGCTCCGCGGGCGCCTGGGGTTCGGTCCCGGTCAGTGCGATCCCCGCGTCTTTCGCAATCACATCCGCAACCCGGGCAGTCAGCAGAGATAGCGCGCGGCTGTAGTCGTTCTGCTGCAGCAGAGGTACGGCCTCACGGCCGAACCCGCCGACTTTGCCGTCGGGCAGAATCGGCTCTAAACCGTAACCCACCTCAACCCGGTAGCGGTGATCGCCCACCGCCAGCAGAATCAGGACTCCGCGATTCCTGGACTTGCTGCCGACTCCCCACTGCTTGAACAGGTCCACCGCGTAACTCTCGATGTCGCCGCCATCGAGCGAGTGGATGGTGACGACGGCAATCTGGGCGTGAGCTTTCTGGTCGATTTGCGCACACAGGTTGTCGAGTTGGGCGATACTCGGGCCATCGAGAACATGGGCGAAGTCGTTGACGTAGTCTGTCGGCTTGAGCTGGGAGACGGGTTCGCCCGCGGCCACCAAGGCGAGCACGAGCGCGACCAGAGCAGCGAGCGCGATTGTGATGGCGGGCCTCATACGCGGCTGATTGTACAAGATGGAACCAGACCTCAGGCTTCAGGTTCTCTCGATGGGCGAGCCGGCCGCCGACCATTGGCGGATGGCGTTCTCGACCAGCTTGAGTCCGATGGCCCAGCGCAGCCTCGCGGCAACTTCGTCATCCCCATAGCCGAAAAGATAGAACGTGATGTAGAAGCCCTCCCGCACGCCTCGGTCTTCGTGGTAGCAACAGCGACGGATGAGAAATTCGGCGGATGCGGGAATCTCTGGGACCCGCTTCAAAAGAAGCGCCAGCTGTTCCGCCCCCTGCTCGTGGGCGGGGAAGGAGAAGCGCGGGGATTCGGCCGAGAACACCAGGTCAACATAGGACCCGAATTTGCAGCGGGCGCCGAAGATTTCCTCTTCCGGACTTATTTCCGTGCTCGCCCAGGCATCGCATTTCACGGTCTCGAATCGGCTGACCGTCGAATTGATCACCGCGAGAAACTCGCCCAGTTCGGGGACGCGCTGCGCCTCCTCGATTTCGAGCAGCAGTTCCGGCCAGCGCTTCAGATCGTAGTATCGCGGGCCGTCCGCGGCGCCCCAAGGCAACTCGAGAGTTTCATCTTCTGCTCCGAGTTCGACGGCGAAGTCGGCTTCCACTGAGGGATGATAAATCAGCGCTGCGGAAAATCGCGGGCAACCCATGAGCATGCGCGAGCGGCGAGGGTTTTCCCCCTGGCTCCTCTACCCGCCGGTCTGAAACTGACCGAGAAACACCACCACCTGGCGCTCGGCCCAGTGGCCGTCGTCGTCCTTGGGCTGGGCCAGGAATGAGCAGTGGCCGCCGTCTTCGGTTTCAATAAAGATGAGGTGGGGGTTGGCGAGAATTTTCTGCCGGGTCGCGGGCAGGATGCGGATGAAGGGATCGTTGGCGGCATGCAGAATGAACCCGGGCACGGCGATGCGATCCACCACCTTCGCTGCAGAGGAGCGGTCGTAGTAGTCGGCTGCGCCCTCGAAACCGCAATAGCGGGCGGTCACTTGATCGTCGAAGTCGCGCAGGGTGCGCAGGCCTCTGAGGGCGGAGAGATCGAACACGCCGGGAAAGGACCGCGCTTTGGCCCGCAGGCGGCGGCGCAGATTCCATAGGAAGTAGTATTCATAAAGGCGATTCGATTTCAAATGGAGCGCGTCGGCCGAGGCGGCCAGGTCGATCGACGGGCTGACGGCCACCACTGCGCGGAACTGGGGTGGACCTTCCTTCGCCCACTCGCCGGCCAGTTTCAGCACCAGATTGCCCCCCATCGAGAATCCCACGAGGGCGAAGCCCGTAATGTGATCCTGTGCCACCAGAGTCCGGGCCACCGCCGCCACGTCCTCGGAGCGTCCGGAATGATAGAGCGTGGGAGAGAAGTGGTCGGTGCCGCCGCAGTTGCGTTGGTTCATGCGCACGACATTCATGCCGGCCGCCAAACCCTTCTGCGCGACGCCCAGCATGTAGTCGGACTCGGTCGAGCCCTCGAGGCCGTGCACAATGATGACGGTCAGAGCCTTCTGCCGATCGTTTTGCCAATGGCAGCGGCAAAGCACCCGGACGCCGGGTTCGACTTCAATCAAACGCTCGTCGTCGGCCGGCAGGGCGAGGCGTCGCGGGAGCAGATAACTGCCGATGGTCTGCCAATGTCCGCCCTGCAAGAATCGTCGGGGGCGAAATGTGCGTTCCAGGGCTGGCGAAGTGGGCGGCGGAAGCTGGGTTTCAGAAGTCACGGATTGGTCTTTCATGGTAGCTTATATCGAGCCGCGGATAGGGAGTCCGACCATGCCGATTTTTGAGTACGTTTGCCAGGAATGCGACCACCAATTCGAAGCCCTGGTTTACGGCGGCCAAAAGGCAACCTGCCCCAAGTGCCAGGGCAAAAAGCTGGCCCCTCAGCTTTCTGTGTTTGCGGTCGCCTCGAAGGGCTCTTCGCGCGGCAGCTCGCCGACCGCCGGATGCGGTTCCTGCGGCGATCCGCGGGGCCCGGGCGCATGCTCGATGGGGGATCTCGACTGAGTCGCTCCGCCCTCTCATTTGGCCATTTTCGAGGGCCGGTTCGCCGGCCGATCAGTCGCTCTCTCCCTTCTCCAATGCGGCCCATCCCGCGTTAACCCTTTTAACCCCAACATTTTAGGTCGGTGACGTTAGGTACCACCGCGCGGAACCGGGGTAAGTTTTCTTCCCTGCCCAATGACCCTATGATCCCTCCTAAGCTTTGAGGGAGGCCGAAATGGATCGTCGTCGGAATCCGCGGATCACGGCGTTTTTGCCGGTCCGCATTTGGGGAGTGGATGCCCATTGTTTGCCCTTTACCGAGCTGGCTAGGGCAAGGAACATCAGCGGCGGCGGAGCGGTCGTCCAGGGATTGAGTCGGCGGCTGAAACCCGGGGAATTCCTCGAGGTACAAACCGATGAGGGAAAAGCCCAATTTCGCGTGGTCTGGGTGGGCCGGGTGGGCACCCGGAAAGAGGGGGAAATCGGCCTTCAAAGCCTGCCCTCGGAGCCGGATATTTGGAATCTGAGTCAGTGTGGCTGCGGGGAGGCGACCCGGGCGATGGCAGCAGCCTGCAGCTAGCCCGACGGGCGAGACCAGACCGCTGGTCTCACCGCCGCCTGGGACGGTCGCGATTCGCGAAAATCAGCCGCGCCACTCCGTCCCCATATTGTCATCGGTGATGATCAGCATGTGCTGCAAGCGCCGGCGCAATTGCTCGCCATCCTCGATCGAGAAGCTCTGGCTTCCGGATGGGTCGTCGGGAATGTCCAGCACGTGTTCGAGAACCATCACCTGGCGTGAGTCCTTCGGATCGATGACCCTCTCCCCATCAATCGAATAGCCTAGCAGCACTCGCTTCCAGCGCTCGCGGTCAAACACGATGGGGGAGTCGCTGACCACCAGAAAGTTCATAAACCGCAAACCATAGGGGTAGACCGCCAGGCCGGTGGCCATCACTTCCTTCGAACCCGTGGTGTTGTAGAAGAATACGCCCCCAGGATTGAGGTGATGGCGCACGATCGCCAGAAAGTCAGTCGACAGCAGATTGGTGCTGTGATCGCGCCAGTGGTAGGTGGTGTTCATGACAATGACGTCGAAGCTGGCGTCGCGATTGTGTTGCAGCCAGCGGCGGCCATCGTCGATCACAATCCGCACCTTGGGATTGTAGAGCAGGCTGGCAACGTCGGGATACTTCGGGATCAGCTGCAGATAGGCAGGATTGATTTCGACGATGGTGAAATCCTCGACCTCTTGGTTGGCGGCGATGACTTGAGCCCACGACCCCGAAGCCAGACCGATCATCAGTACATGACGGGGCGCGGGATGGAAAGCGCTGATGGCGTACGCCCGCACCACCTCATTGGCGTCATGCGTCAAGGTGACATTGAAGCGGCCGTCGTACACCCCCGCGCCATAGACAATGCCGTCCGCGGTGACGCCAACGGCTCCGCTTCGCGTTTCCGCCAAATGCACGAAGTGCACGTTCGGATACAAGTTTTTGAACAGTAGGCGGTCATAGATGGTGTCGAAAATCGGGCGGGTCACCATGACCGCGAGGGAAGCTGCCACCAGCCCCAAAGCCACCCCGCCTGCCAGTTTCGATCGGGAGGTATCGCTCGCCGCGATGATACCGAGGGCAAACAGGATTCCGCCGGCCAGCAGGGCGTAGGAAATCGTGCCCAAAGAGAAGTGATCCATCAGGATAAAGCCAACCACAAAACTACCCAGGGTCGAGCCCATGATGTTGGCGGCGTAAAGGTAGCTGAGCGCGGCGCCCGCTTTCTTGCCCGGCGGCACCGATACTTGCGAGACCAGGGGAAAGGCCACGCCGAACAGAAAGGCGCCGGCGGCAATGAGCGGCAGAAATATCAGATGCGCTTCCAGAATGGCGCCACCGATCCGGTAGGCTGCGCGATATCGCAGCAGATAAGCGAAGAGCGGGCCGGCGGCAAAACTCAGGATCGACGAGCCGAACATCACCCAACCCAGCAGGCGTATGCCGGCCGCCCCAGTTCGCCCGGAATGGCGCTCGATGAAGCGTGAACCGAGCGCGATTCCGAGCAGATAACTGCCGAGCAGCATGGCGAAGGTGCGCGCCACCGACAGAGAGGCAAACGCCAGCATGCGATACCAGATGATCTCGTAGGACAAGGCCAAAAAGCCGGCGAACCCGGCGCAGGCGAGCGCCAGCGGAAAGGGCAGCAAGCGCGTTCCCCCGGACGCCGACCGGGAGTCTTCCTCGCGAGCGGGAGGGCGCTCGGGCGCGGCTCGACGCTCGGAAAATCCCAAGATCAACACCGAAATTCCCACCCCGATGTTGATGAGGGCGGCGAAGTGCACGGACCCGGTCTGGCCGAGCACCCGCATCAGTACGTCCCCGGCAACGAAGCATGCGGCCGCCGAGCCCAGCGTATTTACGAAGTACAGGCCGCCGACCGCAAATCCCACATTCCCCGACGAGCGCACCACGTGCTCGACCAGAAGCGGCAATGTCGCCCCCATCATGGCGGTGGGCACGATGACCAGTCCGAAGCTCAGCAGGCCGGTCTCGAGCGCTGGAACGCCGGCGGTGAACTCCGCCACCCAATGAAAGATGGGGAGCGAGACCAGACCGAACCCGGCCGTTCCCAACTCCGCGAGGGCGAAAAGCGCCAGCAGAGAGATTCGCGTCGTCTTGGAAAGCGCTCCTCCAATCAGGCTGCCAACCCCCAGCCCGAACATGAAGGCGCTCACCACAATCGTCACCGACTCAATATTCACCCCGTAGACGCTGAACAGGGCGCGCTGCCACACGATCTGGTAAATGAGCGCGGGAAATCCTGAGCAGAAAAACAACACATACATCCAGGGAAATGGCTCCCCCCGACGGCGGGCCCGGGCGCCCACCAGCAGAAAGAGCAAGCAGAAGATCCCTATCCAGAGTTCGCCCTTCTGGTCCACCGCATCTCCGTTTCCCTTTGTAGAAAGTCCTTCTTTAGATACCACGCGCGGTCGAGCCGGAGCGAGTAACCGGCGGATCGCGACGACATCCGGGAGTGCTGTGGCCTTTGGTAATTGCGGGCGGCGATTGTTAGCCGGATCGAACGTATTCTGTTTGCCGGCGGACGCGGGTTTCACTATGCTTCCCTTCACGCAAGTGAGGGACTGAGAGCCTGTTTGAGGGGAGCAAACGATGCGGACGTTGCTGGTTGTGGTCCTATGCGGGGAGATCCTTGTGTCTTTGGCTAGAGCGCAATCCTCGCCACCTGCTTCGAAGCTCATGCCCATGCCGGCCAAGCTCGACACTGGCTCCGGCCAGCTGGTTCTCGATCCCTCGTTTTCGGTCACCACCGCCGGCTACACGGACGCCCGCCTGCGACGGGCGGTCAATCGATTCCTCGATCAGCTGCGCTTTGAAACCGGCATGCTCCCTCTCGATATGAACCTGGTCCGAGGTCCGGCAGCCACGCTCGTCATTCACACGGAGCACGCCAGCCAACCGGTGCAAGGCTTGGGCGAGGATGAATCCTATGCTTTAGAGATCACAAGCGCAGGCGCGTCGCTCCGGGCGCCGAATCCGCTCGGCATTCTGCACGGGCTCGAGACGTTCCTCCAGTTAGTCGAAACCGTTCCTTCGGGCTTCGTGGTGCCCGCGGTCTTGATCGAGGACCAGCCTCGGTTTCCCTGGCGCGGGTTGATGATCGATGTAAGCCGCCACTTTATCCCGATGGAAGTCCTCAAGCGCAATCTGGACGGGATGGCGGCGGTGAAAATAAACGTGTTTCACTGGCATCTGTCCGACAACCAGGGATTCCGCATCGCGAGCAAGAAATTCCCCAAGCTGCAGAAAATGGGCTCCGATGGGCTCTACTACACCCAGGAGGAAGTGCGCGAACTCGTGGCTTACGCCGCCGATCGGGGCATCCGGGTGGTGCCCGAGTTCGACATGCCGGGGCACGCCACGTCGTGGTTTGTCGGCTACCCCGAACTTGCCAGCGGCAAGGGTCCCTATGCGATCGAACGCAAATGGGGAGTCTTTGATCCCGCCATGAACCCCACCGAAGAGCGAACCTACAAATTTCTCGATGAATTCATCGGCGAGATGGCCCATCTGTTTCCTGATCGGTACTTCCACGTTGGCGGCGATGAAGTGAACGGACAGGAGTGGAGCGCAAACGTTGCCATCCGAAGGTTCATGCGTGCCCACGGGATAAGGAACAACGATGCACTCCAGGCTCACTTCAACCAGCGCGTGCAGGCGCTCGTGCACAAGCACGGAAAAATCATGATGGGGTGGGATGAGATCCTCAACCCGGAACTGCCTAAAAGCATCGTGATCCAGTCCTGGCGTGGGCAGCAGTCGCTCGCGACCGCGGCCAGCGGGGGTTATCGCGGCCTGTTGTCCTCGGGATATTACCTTGATCTCAATCAACCGGCGGCGCAGCACTATGCCGCAGATCCGATGACCGGTCCGACCGCCAATCTGACGACGGACGAGAGCGCGCGCATCCTCGGAGGCGAGGCCTGCATGTGGGCCGAGTATGTGTCTCCGGAAAATATCGATTCGCGCATTTGGCCGCGGGCGGCGGCGATCGCCGAGCGTCTGTGGTCGCCCCAGGGTGTGACCGATGTCGGTTCGATGTATCAGCGCCTGGAAGCGACCAGCCGGTGGCTGGACTCATTCGGATTGACCCACAACGCGAGCTACGACCCTATGTTGCGCCGCATCGCCGGCACCGCCGATATCCGGGCGCTGCGTATCCTGGCGGATCTGGTGGAACCGGTCAAGGGCTACACCCGCGGCAAACTGGCGACGCTGGAGCCGACCGCGGCCACTCCCCTGAACCGTTTGGTGGATGCTGCCCGCCCGGAGAGCGCAGCTGCCCGGCAGTTCGGCACTCTGGTGGATGCCTTGGTCGCCGGCCAGACCAAGCCCGACACGGAATCCGAAATACGAACCTGGCTGGCGCGCTGGCGTGATAACGACGCCATTCTCGAGCCCGCCGCGCGCGACTCATTCCTGATGCAGGAGGCCGTGCCCATTTCTCAGAATCTGTCCGCACTCGGCGCAGTGGGGCTCGAGGCGCTCGACTATCTCGATCGCGGACAACCCTCGCCCGATCCGTGGAGAGCCGAGCAACTGGCACGCATCGCAGAGGCGGAGAAGCCGCAGGCTCAACTCCTTCTCATGATCGTGCCCTCCATTCGGAGGTTGGTCGACTTGACCGCACCTGCCGTGACCCCGACCCCGGGGAAGTGAGGCTGCCAGGAGGTGATGCTGCCGGTTGCCCGGGCGATCGGCCTGCGCTAGTCTGGTGTGCTTTCCTTTTGGGAGATCGCCACCATGGTCGCCAACCCTAGCTCGGACCGAAGCCTGCCCGCTCCTTTGCCTGACTTCACCGCCGATCGGGCGTTCTGGCCTGCCCTGCCGCCGCTCGAAGCCTGGGCCGACACCTGCGACACGCTCCACCTGTGGACCCAGATGGTTGGCAAGGTCCGCCTGGCTCTCAGCCCGTTGCTGAATCACTGGTGGGAAGTGGCGCTCTATGTCAACCCCCGCGGGCTGACCACTTCTGCCATCCCTTACGACCGCGGGGTCTTCGCGGTGGAATTTGATTTCCTCGAGCACCAATTGATCATCGATACCAGCGAAGGCACCGGCAAGAGGCTGGCTCTGGCTCCGCGATCGGTAGCGGATTTCTACCGAGAATTCATGTCGGCTCTGCTGTCGCTCGGCATCAAGGTGAAGATCTGGTCCACCCCGGTCGAAGTTCCCAACCCCATCCCCTTCGAAAAAGACGTCCAGCACGCCTCCTACAATGGCCAGCAGGTGGCCCTTTTTTGGCGTGCGCTTCTCGCGGTCAACACGGTGCTTGAGGAATTCCGCTCGCGCTTCATCGGCAAGGACAGTCCGGTCCATTTCTTCTGGGGAAGTTTTGATCTCGCCGTGACTCGCTTCTCAGGCCGGCGAGCCCCGCCGCGCGAGGGAGCGGATCGCATCACGCGCGAAGCCTATTCGCATGAAGTGATCAGCGCCGGCTTCTGGCCAGGGTCGGGCGACGTGAAAGCCGCCGCCTTCTATGCCTATGCGGCGCCAGAGCCGAAGGGGCTCGAGCAGAGCCAGGTGCGCCCCGCGAGCGCCTTTTACCATCCCCAGATGCACGAGTTTTTCCTGCTGTATGACGATGTCCGGCGGTCAGAGTCGCCGCGGGCAACTCTGCTCGAATTTCTACAAAGCACCTACGATGCGGCCTCGAACCTTGCCGGGTGGGAGCGCGCCTCGCTCGAGCGCAAGGGATAGGAGTTCAACCGGCTTTCACCGGCCCGCGAAACCAGGCGAGCGCCTCCGGGCCGCGTCCCTTGAGCCGGGTCCGGAACCATGACAACAACAGCATCGACAGAAAAATGGTCAGCAGGCCCAAGGAGGCCGTCGGAATATCCACCGCGCGTTTCGGCAGGATCGAAACCCGTCCGTACACAAACTCGATGTGCACCCAATACACCAGCAGCGAGGTCTGCCCCAATTGCACCAGCGGGCTGAAGCCCCACTGGCCGGCTCCCCAGCGGCACCAGGCATAGACGGCACTGAGGATCACCAAGAGCAAGCCCACGCGCAGCAGAAAGAAATCCGGACTGGTGTGCCAATAATCATAGGTTGCGTAGAGTTGCTGCGGCCGGGCATCGAGCCAGCGGGCCAAATAGACCAGGCCCACGCCGCCCGCGCCCGCCAGGGCAAAGGCCGCCGCCTCGCGTTCCCGCACCCAGCCACTCCGCAAGAAAAACCCGGCGGCCAGTCCCATGAAGGCGAATCCCGTCCAGGGGAAAATCGGAAACAGTCCCGCCTGCGACTGCCCGAGGTGCACGCCTTCGATGTAGGAAGCGATTGGCCAAGCCAGCCAATCCGGACGCCAGGTCGTCCACAGAGGCGGAGTCAGGAGCGAGATCATCAAAGCCACCCCCACCGCCACCGTCCCCAGGATGAGTTGCGTGCGGATGATCTGGCCCTCGGATCCTCCGTTCCGAGAATGCGGGAGCAGCGCCAAAACCAACCAGCAAACCGCCCCCATCAACATCAGCGATGCGCCGATGCTGTTCAGAATGTCCACCCGCAGCAGATCGCTCCAGGGCGCCCAGCCCCAGGCAATCAGAAATTCCTGCAGCCGGAACAGCAGCCCGAGCGCCAAAATCTCCCCCCCGCGGAGAATCAGGATGCGGGCGATCTGGCGCGGCGTCAGCCGCCTCGCGAGGAGCTTGCTGGTCACCAGTGCCAAGGACATTCCCGCCAGAAAAAGAAACAGCGGCGCCGGGAACGTTCCGCCGTCCTGCGACCACATGAAAAACCGGCTCTGCCGCGCTCCGCCGCCCAGCCAGGAATCATAACAATGCGTCTGGAACATCAGCACGCAGGCCAAGCCGCGCATCCAGTCGATGTAGGTTAAGCGCGACGAAACGGAAGAAAGCATGCTGCGTGCCTTTCCCGTCGGGAGAAGCAGGACCGTAGTATAAAGCAGGCTTAGGTTCGAGCCTGGAGGCGGGCTACACCCGCCTACTGCACCGTGACCACAACGGTCGCCGCGCTGCGGCCATACTGGTTGGTGGCGTAGAGAGAGTAGGAACGTCCTCCGAACATTCTGCGGGAGAACTACGCAGGCAGCTATGCGGAAGCAGGACACTCGGTCAGCCGAATGGGGACATGGACTTTCGACCTTCCCCTCAGACCGGGGAAACTGCTCGAAACCTTCACGAATTGATTTGCACCAGAGGCGACTTGCCGGCGCCAGGCGAGCGCGGCTGCGCCCGCCAACGGTGAGGTTCGAAAGAAGCCGAGAGCCGGGCCGCCGTAGCGCCCACAGCTGTCGAAGCCCGAACCAGATGATCGACCTTCAATGGGCCGGCCACCGGGATGGTCTTGATCCAGTGGAGCGCGCTGCTGATGCCGCAACCACACTGCTGGCAATCCGGGGTGCCGCCAAATACGCACGGTTCCACGCGAGTCTTCAGATCGGCGGAGTAGTTGACGGACATTTTTGCAAACAGGCAGTCCTTTGGATTCTCGGGCGGTTTCACCCAGGCCCGGGCGATGCCATCGTTGATCAACAGCTTGGGATAGCGCGGTTGCAGCGCAGGGAGTTCGAGAGCCAAACGTTGCCGGTCTTGGGGCGACAGGATTTCAACGCTGCTTTCTCCAATCTGCGGCGTGTACAGACTCATCCACAGATGGTCGACTTCGTCGCGAGCATTCCAGAACGAGACGTACTCCTCGAGATATCCCGGGCGCTTCAGCATGGCCTTGGTAATCACCCAGTGAACGTTCACCCGCCGATCCGCAATATTGCGGAGGATGCGGTCATAGGTTGCTGGCTTGCGCCGCGGATCATGATGCTCGGGCAAACCGTCCACCGACACCGCCACCCGCAGCCGAGGGATATCCATCCAATGTTTCGGGATGGGCACGACGGCGCTGGTCACGACCATGGTGAACACTCCCATCTGGCTGAGCGCCGGAAGAATACGATCCAACTCCCGAAGCCGGATCAGCGGCTCCCCGCCGACCAAAGAAACGTGAAGCGGATGGTGTTGGCGAACCAGGTTGAGCACACCTTCAACCAGCGCGTCGCCGCGAAAGTCGCGGAGCTGGCGAAGAGTTGTTCCCGTTCCCAAGTGAGTTTCGCCATAGGCGTAGCATCCCGGACAGCTCAGTGGACATTCGCGCGTAATCTCAATGGAGAGCATGGGCGCCCGGCCCTGCAGAATTTGCCACCAGGAGGCGAGGAGGTCCCTGGCTACGAGGCTGGGTCGTGAAGATGAAGACATATCTTGAATTAGGTGCAAAGCGACGGCGAATAGTTTCCCCGCGAGGCAAAGAACTCTAGGCCCTTTCGGTTGTTGATTTTGGCGAGGAGCGTGAGGCTCAAATGAATAGAGCACGGTTTCCCAACTCCCTCAGGGTGAGGAGTAACTCGATACGGGCGAATGTAAAGGGCCAATGTTCGCTGGTGCTGTGCTTGCGAGCGACGCGCCACTCCGTTGCACCGCAGCGAGAAGATCCGCTGGGACTTCGCGAATACAGTTCAGTCGCTCTTCTGCGAAGGTGTCCGTGGAATTCTCCAAGAGACCGTCGAAACGGGTAAAATTGTTTTCCGGGGACGGTCAGCGCCACTCCTACCGCTTGAAGGCAGCCACCCCCGCCAAGTGATTGAGGGCGCGTAGCTCAAATGGATAGAGCATCGGATTTCTAATCCGGCGGTTGCAGGTTCAATTCCTGCCGCGCCTACCAATTTCAATCACTTAGCTACTGCACGGAACCCGAAGGTAGCAACTGGTTGCCGATGACGCCAAGCGCCAGCCGCATGTCGCTGCTTGTCGCCTTTTCATTTCGAGGGAGCTCTCTGAAGTCGCTAGCCTGCAGCTTGTGGCCACAGTAGAGGACATGCTGCCACCTGTTCTGGGGAAATCCTGCCGCCGGGTGCAGGTTGGAAAAACAGCATGTAGAAGCAGTGGCGATTCTACTCTATTCGTTAATCTTGTTGATTATGGCCTCCTTGAATCCAGTATTGATTGATGTTCCAATGCCGATCCGTACGCCCCGCCTGCTTATCAGGCCCAAACAAATTGGCGACGGAGCAAGTACTTCTGCTGCGGTTGCTGAGACCTGGGACGAGCTGCACAAGTGGATGCGATGGGCTGAAAACCGCGGCGCCTTCACAGCCGAATCAATGGAAATCAGAAATCGACATGTAATGGCGAGTTTTATCCTGCGTGAAAGCATAGAACTGATCGGGCTCGAGGCTGCGACCGGTGAAGCCGTCATCTGGTGTGGCCTTCATGACATCGACTGGCAAGGTCGCCAATGCGACACGGGGTACTGGGTCCGCAAGAGCGCCCAACGCAAAGGGTTCGCAACCGAGGCGGGAAACGCCTTGTTGCGTTACGCCTTCGGTGTGCTCGGCATGCGACGAATCGGTCTAACGCACTCACGTGGTAATGAGGCAAGCCGACGCATCGCTGAAAAACTCGGTTTCTCGTTCGAGGGTGTCCAGAGAGGTGCGAATCTACTTCCCGGCGGAAAGAGTGCGGACAGGTATTGTTACGCTCGATTCGATGTCGCTGGACTGCCCGACTTGGAGGTGAAGTGGCAAGACGACCAGGATGAGATAAGGTCTAATTAGTCCCGGCGAAAATAGGCTTATGGTCACTGGTCCAGTCAATTCTCAATTTACGTGAACAGCCCAATGTGCTTACCGAGTCCGTGTAGAGTCTGTGCTGTGAGTTCCGGGCCTATCGTGTCCGATGCGAGGCGAGCCAAGGAGGCATGTGTGTTCAAGCGAATTCTCAAAACCCTGCCGGCGGTTTGCCTGGCGACGGGCATGGCATGGGCGGCGGAAAGCCCCTTCATCGGCGAGTGGAAGCTCGACCCATCGAAGAGCAGAATGCCCGACGAGATGAAGGTTCAGAGCGCGGGCGGCAACAAGTACGCGTTCGATTTTGGCGGGGGTGCCGAGCCGATCGTGGTGGATGGGACCGACCAACCGGGCCACGGCGGGACCCTCCTGTCGGGGAACGCTGAAGCGCCCGACACCTGGATCGTTGAGCGCAAGAAAGACGGCCGGTTGCTGCTTAAGGCGACGTGGAAGCTCTCGAACAACGGCAGTACGCTCACGGACTATTACCGCGAGTTCGAGTCCGACGGTTCGACGCTCAGTATGGATTACGTCTACCAGCGCACCGGTGGAGGATCGGGCTTCGCGGCAGACTGGCAGAGCATCCAGGAGACGATGAACTCGCCCTTCTTGATTCAGGTGAAGGAGTTCCAGGGCGACGGCCTATCCTTCATCACACCCTCGGAAAATAAGACGAAAAACGTGAAGTTCGACGGCCAGGACTATCCCAACGAGGGGCCGAACGCGGACCGAGGCGCTTCATCCTCGATCCGGCGGGTGGACGAGCGCACTCTCGTGATTACCGACAAGGCCCAGGGGAAGGTGACGGATACCGAGGAGATTGGGCTCTCAGCCGATCTGAAGACCTTGACGATCACGGTGCACGTTCTCGGCCGCGATAAGCCGAATGTGCTGGTGTTCGGGCGGAAGTAGCCGGGCGAAGTGTTGGACAGGGCAGATGATTGACTATGATAGGGCTGCCATCGCGGGCGCCCTGAGGTGTATCGCGCGTCACATCGGTGCGTAGAATCTCGTCCGCAAAATCACGAGATACGGACTAGCGAGAACGGATGCCGGATCCCGATGATGATGCTTTGCCACGAGCACGACGAAGACCCTGAGATGCGCCCCAAGTCGATCAGCCTGGAGAAGCACGCAGAAGTCATCGCCCCTCGCAATACAGAAAGCCGAAAGCCCTACTTCAGCCCCAGACCATAAAAATACGTATACGGCGCGTACCCCGCAATCGGCAGCCCGGTCTCAAAACTCGAGAAGATCATCGCATTCCCCTCGAATTGCACAAACACATCTTGCTGCGAACTGGCCGTCGTCATGCGGAACGTGAACATGCCATACAACGGATCCGACAGTTCGCTCGAATTCCCGTCATACAAATACGAAGTGTCAGCGACAGCGGATAGCGTTCCCGTCGCCAGCTTGTTGCCCCCGTTGTCGGTGATCGTCACCACTCCGCTGGCCGAAACTGTGATGCTTCCCACTCCTTCTGTCGCCGTCCCGGTCTCCTCGTTGCCCTGACCAACCTGCGCGGCGGCTTTCTCGTAATAGATCGCCGTGTAGCTTCCAGCGACGCTCGCATCGAAGCTCTTCGCCGCTGCCTTCGGCAGGCTGAGAATCGTTCCATTGCCCGTGTCCACGGCGAAGAACCCGCTGGGTGTCCCGAAAGCATAGTTGTCCGATCCGCCGCTGTCGGTAATGGTGAGGAAGTCCCCGGACGCATCTTCGTGCACGCCGGTCGCCGGAATGCCCGCGCCACTGAATGGATTCCCGCTGAACACCTCGAATGGCGAGTAGCCGTCATGCGTAATGTTGCCCTGCGCGTCAATGGCGATTGTGCCGATTTCCGTTCCGCCGTTCGCCGTGCGAAACATCAGATAATTGAAGCCCTGTCCGGCGAAGGTATTGATCGTAGCCGGCACGCTCTCGATCGCCGTAACCAGCGCTGGAGTGTTTTCATTCGGACCGGATTTCGCCGTCTCGATCATCATCACGAATCCCGGCACTTCATACGCCGCCACTAGGTTGCCGCTCGGATCGGTGATCGTGTATGTCCCATCCGCATTCACCGCGTACGGCACCGTGCCCGTTTCGCCGTTGGTGTAGTTCTTGTAGGTGATCGTTAGAGCTGTTGAGTTGATCGAGATGGTTAAGAAGTCTCCCACCGAAGCCGTGCCGTTATAGCTGCGCACCGCAGGTTGTGCCGGCGTAACCGCCGACGGTGTCGTGGCGCATCCCGATAGCAGGCAAGAAGCAAGAACCAATCCGAGTGTGGCGATCTTCATTCGAGACAGCCCTCCATAGAGGACATAGATCGGCAGTCTCGGCCTACGACCTTAAGTAACGGAAGTGTCTGTCCGACTGGGAATGAAATGAACGGTTGGAACGTTAGCGATTGTTAAGAAGTCGTTCTGCTCTCCTCCAAGGGGACAGCCCGTTCATCTGCCCTCTGGAACTCGGCTGACACTGTCGAGAAATCGTGATTTCACCGAAGAGCACAATTCCCGGCACAAGTGCGTTCCGGTCAAAGACAAAACTGGACAGGCTCCAATGCCGCGGGATGGACGTGCCGCTGGCTAATCACAATGCTGGAGCGGCCCAGCGTTCCTCTGGTTTTGACAATCGCGGCCAGCAAGCCTGATTCGAGGTAGCAACTGCGGTAGCCACCGTGCCCACTTGTGCCTCAATCCGCCTACTTGGAATGTCGGGAAGTCGCTGAAACCGTTGATTTTCAACAACGACACCTAATCCCGCGGTTGCGCGTTCAATTCCTGCCGCGCCTACCAAACTGAACGACCGGCCCCGCAGGTTGGGCCAACCCGCTCAGCACTCACCCTCGCTGGCGACGTGGCTTATCGTCGGTATCGCTTATTGTTTATCCGTAGTTCCGACGCGTCTCCCGGATTGTCGACAAGCACACCGGCAGATCTAGTCCTTGCCGGGCTTTTTCGGAGTCAGATCGCAGGCCTGCCTGACCTGGGCAAGATCAAGACCGGCGGGCGAGAATTCCGCGATTTCAGAGCCGGCTCGACCGCGGAGTTCCACGTTGAACACCTGCGCGCCGATCAAGCCGCGAGCCGTGCCTTTGTCCATCGAGAGGAAACGATCGCGAATCCAGTTCCAGCCGTGATAGCCATGGGTATCGTCCACGCGGACCATGACCTCCATCTGGGGCTGTCCCCAAAAGCCGGGACGGTTGGGCGGACCGAGCCGAATGCCGGGATTGAAGTCGGCGTAGGAGTATTTGCCGTCGGTGCAGACCAGTTCGACTCGCGGCTTATAATCCGGACCTTCGCTCAGGTAGTTGTTCGCGAGAAGCTCAAAACGGACCTTCTTGGCGGCGGTCATTTTGTCTTCGGCGCGGAACGCCATCCACTTCCCGCCAGCGCTCACGCCGTTCCCTTCATCCTGATCAGCGCCCATGGCGCCGTTTTGAGCGCGGACCGACAGCCCGGCTGCGCAAACCAAGACCAAACCTGCAAAGAACGCCTTCATGATCAAGGCGCGACGATTCCCGCTGCGAAACAATTGCGACGCTCTCAAGGGACTTCCTCCTACCCTATTTTGAACCCGGAAAGCCAATAAGAGTTGCTAAACTGTGCACCTTTCGGTCGTGGCAAGCTGCCTTTCCCTCCCGCCGCCCCGACCACGGCGGACATTCCAGGCTAGCAGCATGTGGCAGAACTGCGGAAAATGCGTGAGCGGTGACGAGGTGTCCGGCACCGGAAAGATGGTGCGATCCGCAGGCCAGTCGGGCGAGTGAGTCGCCAGATGAGGGAAGCGGCCGTCATCCAGTAGAGAAAGCCCAAAAGTCGAGAAAATACTTGCCCAACGCGGTTTTTCAGCTCGCGCGGCGTACCCGCTCCCAGCAGCTTGCGCAGGATCAGGCTCAAGTTGAACGCTCCTACATGGACCAGCTGCCGCTTCAGAATGTTCTCCCGTCCTCGTAGATGGCAGCGCCGCATGCCACCCGTCTCGTAGCAGTGCGCAAAGCTGCGTTCGATCAGCTCACCGCGCCGTCGCAGTAAGCTCTTGCCGTACTCGCCCCGCACCCGTCGCCGGTTCTCGTACACCGCCTGCTGCTCGGCATGCTGGCCTTGCCAGTCGCGCCGTCCCTTCGCCTTCTTCTCCGGAATGTAACTGCGCACCTGGTAACTCTTCATCCGCTGGACCACCGCACTACTGTGGTAGCCCTTATCCGTCACTAGTTCTTCGATCCCTTGCAGATTGACCTTCGGTTTATCCTGGGGCCGCGACTCGGCCTCGCGTCGCATCTGTTCTGCTACCTGCTCACCGGCCTCGCACAAGGTTTCATCCAGGGTCGTCGTATCGCCCTGGTCGGCTGCCTGCAGCGTCACCGCCACGATGGCGCCCGTGTCCATATCCACGGCGTGCTCCGCCTTGTGCGCCAGGTGCGTCCGCCCATCCTTCATTTTCGCAATCCGCGCATCCCCGTCCGCCGGGCTCTTCCACTCCTTGTTCGAGGTTCGCTTCTTGCGCTTCCGGTCCAACCGCACCAGGTCTTCTCGCGTCGGCGTCTCCATCCCCGACGCCTTCGCCAATCCGCGCAAGAACTCGTCGTACGTCTCCCCAGTGTCGCGCCGCACGATCGACCGCATGGCCGCATTCGCTTCCAAGGTGGTCGCGTCGATGCCCATCCGCTGCCCCTTGAGCAGTCCGCGTTCGGCCAGCAGCCCCAGCACCCAAGAGAACACCTCACGATGCGTGTCGATATCGATCAATCGTCGGGTCCGCGAAATCGTCGAGTGGTCTGGCGTCCGCTCGTCCAACCCGATCCGCAAAAACCGCCGTAGCGCCAGCGAATCTGCGAGCCGCCAAGCGATCCCACGCTCGCTATCGATCCCCTCGAAATATCCGACCAGCAGCGCACGAAAGTAAACCCCCGGCATCAGCGACGGCCGGCCCAGTCGCGCGTGATAGAAGCGCGCACACAAGCC
Organism: uncultured Acidobacteriaceae bacterium; assembly: GCA_963770245.1. Classification (GTDB taxonomy): domain Bacteria; phylum Acidobacteriota; class Terriglobia; order Terriglobales; family Acidobacteriaceae; genus PALSA-270. The sequence goes on from CAVYOX010000010.1 coordinate 292,166, forward strand.
TTCCACAAACTCGTCGAACCCCGTCCCTTCCAGTAACTCGTTCAACCGCTTATAGAATGGATGCCCGGGCGCTACCGCCAACTCCGTGTGCGCGATCCAGATGTCTTCTTGCTGCTCCCCGCCATTCCGTTTGTTCATCGCCATCCGCGCATTTTACGAACTATACTTGTGGATCACACCATCTTTTGTTTCGGGTACCCAGACTTGCACCACAGGCTGCTAGGGAATTCGAGGGCTTTCCGGCTGCTCGGAGCCGGTCTTTCGCGGCTTGTGCTCACAATTCGCCGTGTTGAGGCAGGCGTCTGCCAGCAGCAGCCGTTCGACCGGCTTTCCGCCGATGATGTGCGACTCGATGATCTCGTCTACATCCGCCGGGGTCACTGCTCCGTACCAAACCGCATCGGGATACACCACCAGGTTCGGCCCGTGCTCGCACTGGTCCAGGCATCCGGCTTGATTGGCTCGCACTCTTCCTTTGAGTCCTCGTTCCGCCAGTTTCTGTTTGAATAGTTTCTGTAGCTCCGCCTGCGCATTGGGGTCGCAGCAACCGCGCGGATGCCCTGGCGGCCGCTGATTGCCGCAGATGAAAATGTGCTTGTCAAACTTGGGCATGAAGAAACTGTACAGGATTTCAGGCAGCGGGGCGATCGCTGCAGCAGGCTGGCGGGTGAAAGCGAATCGGAGTGCCGGCGGCGCCGGCGACGAAGAACTTTTCTGCAAGTAACCTCAGCCGCCCGGCGCCGAACCGAGGGCTAATTCTTCCGCGGGCTAGTCCTTTAGCGGAACAATGGGCTTGTCACCTTGGCAGAATGTCGCCACGCGAGTCAGGCCGCCTTGTATATCCTGGACGTACATCACGGGTCCGTAGCAATACACCGCGTGTCCGTTTTCGGCAAAGTACCAGATTCCGCCTTTGCGCGCGATCTGAGCCTTGGGCGGTTCTACCAAAGGGCGCTGCCGGGGCGCTGCGTGAGCGCCGGGTAAAGTCAGCGATAGGAATAGTGCCACCAAAACGTTCATAAGTTTGCCTGGGCCTCAGAATTCAGATGGTGATCACACTTCTGCGTTCATCCGCTGTGTCGGAAGTATCTTTGGGCGGCTTCTGCGGAAGCGGCCGTACGTTGCTCGCTTTGCTTTTGGCCCGACCCTGCGGGACCGCGGACGGCGCAGCCTGCGTCCGGGCTTTGGCCTGCGCTTCGTTGTTGTGCTTCTGAAGCACTCCGTTCCTGAGGGCGGTCAATTGGCTACTGTCGCTGAACAAGGACCGGATCAGATACCGTTGCGTGTCGATCGTCTTTCCCTGCTCCACGATCAGCATGACCATCAAGCCGTAGGAGATCAGGAACAGCACGGTGAGCAGCGGCAGCAGTGTGTGTTTCGCCTTCTGCGGCTGTAACATCTCGACGTCGGTTTGGAGGTTCAGCAAGGACCACCCCGTTCTATGCCCCAAGGCTGCGGGCACACTAAAGAAAAGCAGCTTGGACACCAACGGGAGGCACTATTCTAAGTTATTGCAATATAGTGACTTATCATGAAGTGGCTAGGCGGGCGCGGGGCTCGTACATGCAACTCCCTGCACATTTTGGGCAGCCGGGTGTTGTCAGGAGGAGGGGGTTGGTAAGTGAAAAACCGCCTCTTTATCAGGTATTTCGGGCGCCCCTCGGGGCCGCCTTTGGCCGTCTACTTGCCGCTCAGAACGAGCTTGGCGATGGTCGCCAGCTGCATATTCGAGGTCCCTTCATAGATCTTGCCGATCTTGGCATCGCGCCAGTACTTCTCAACGGGATAGTCCTTGGTGAATCCGTATCCCCCGTAGATCTCGATGGCCAGTGAGGTGACCCGCTCCGCCACCTGGGAGCAGAAAAGCTTCGTCATAGCCGCCTCTTTGACAAAGGGGACGCCGGCGTCTTTCATGCGGGCAGCGTTGTACACCATCAAGCGCGCCGCCTCGATTTCGGTCGCCATTTGCGCGATCTGGAACTGCACGCCCTGAAACTCGCCAATGGCTTTCCCAAACTGCTTGCGTTCCTGCGCGTACTTGCAGGCATACTCCCAGGCTCCGCGGGCGATCCCGGCCATCTGCGCCCCGATGCCGATGCGGCCTTCATTTAAAGTCTCAATCGCGATCTTGTATCCTTTCCCGGCTTCCCCCAGTACATTTTCCCCGGGCACGCGACAATCTTCGAGAATCAATTCGCAGGTGGAAGAAGCTCGGATGCCGAGCTTGTCTTCTTTCTTGCCGACGGTGAAGCCGGGAAAACCCTTTTCCACAAGGAACGCGGTAATGCCTTTGTATCCAGCCGCCGGGTCGATGGTGGCAAATAGAATGAAGACTCCTGCTTCTTTTCCATTGGTGATCCACAGCTTGCGGCCGTTCAAGACGTATTCAGCGCCTTTCAGTTCGGCCTTGGTCTGGAGCGCAAAGGCGTCCGAGCCAGAACCGGCTTCGCTCAGCGCGTAAGCACCGCAGGTGGAGGAGGCCATGCGGGGAAGGTGATATTTCTTCTGCGCTTCCGTGCCCCAGCGCAGCAACGCGTTGTTGACCAGGGTATTCTGCACATCCACCAGAACTCCGGCGGAGGCGTCCACGCGCGACAGTTCTTCGACCGCCAGGATGGCCTCGAAAAACTTGCCGCCCCCGCCGCCATATTGCTCCGGAATCTCAATGCCCATCAGCCCGAGCTCGAAGAATTGGCGAATGAGATCCTGGTCAAAGACGCCCCTTTCGTCCATCTCCCTCGTCAGGGGCCGGATCTTGTCCTCGGCGAAGCGATGGACATTGTCGCGGAAAAGAACTTCGTCGTCGGCCAAAGCGGTCAGAGGCGCCGGAGCTGGACTCTGCAGAATAGTCTCGGGCATGGAAGCACCTTCAGCGAGAGGATGGAAAGCAGAAATTCTAACACCGAGGTTCCGCCCAGCCGCGTGTCCTCGCGAAAGTTTCCCTGGCGGGCCCGCTGGGTCCCTCGGCAAATCGTGCGGAGGGGTCCGGCGACCGTCATGATTCGAGAGGCTTAGGACTTTGCGAATTTCCGCGGCTGCATGCTTAAATGACGCGCGTCCGGGTTTCTTATGTCGATGCCACCGCGAGCCCGAGGCGCCTTGCTGCTGGCCATCCTATTTTCCGCGGCCATGGGCTACTACCACCTGCAAATCTTCCTGCCGCACGCCCGGGCGATGCATGCCGCCCACGGACTGGGCGACGGCTATTTCTTCGGCAACGACTTCTATCCCATTTGGCTCACTTCGCGGGAATGGGCTTTCGATCACCGCGATCCCTATAGCCCCGCGATGACGCGGGCGATTCAGATCGGCCTGTTTGGACGCTCACTCGATCCCCGCAATCCACTCGATCCGGATGCCGGCTACCGAACGTTTTCCTATCCCGCGTTCACCGATGTTCTCGCCCTCCCGCTGGCCGCAATGCACTTCGCCGCGGCGCGAGTCCTGCTTGTTCTACTTTTTCCCCTGCTCCTCGTACTCAGCGTTCTGTTGTGGGTGCGATGCTTTGGCCTGCGGACCAGCCCGGACCAACTGGCCATCCTGCTCATGCTGACGCTGTTCAGTTACCCGGGCCTCGAGGCGGTTTTTGCTCTGCAATGGGGACTTCTCGTCCAGTTTCTGCTGGCTGCTGGCTTGACCGCTTTGGGGAAGAACCGGACCTGGTCGGCCGGATGCTGGCTGGCGCTTGCCACCATCAAACCTCAGTTGATCGTTCTGCTGGTTTTCTATCTCATGCTGTGGACGCTCGCCGATTGGCGCGGGCGCCGGGGATTTGGCTACGGTTTTCTCGGGGGGACGGCGCTACTCGCGACGAGTGCCCTGCTGATCTCGCCCCGCTGGATTTTCGAGTGGTGGCATGTACTGGCCGGCTACCGAAACTATACCTATCCGCCGCTGGCCAGAGATCTTTGGGGGCCGCAGGGGGGGGCGGCGCTGATCGCTGGGCTGCTGGTAGCCGCGCTAGCCCTGGCGTGGCGCATGCGTCATGTATCTGCCGCATCGGGAGAGTTCGCGCTGACGGTCAGCCTCCTGCTGGCCATCTCGGTGGTGACGCTGCTTCCGAGTGACGCCGTGTACGACCATCTAGTCCTGCTGCCCGGCATCATCTTTCTGCTGCGGTTCTGGCGCCGGTTGCTCTTGGTAAATCGGGCCTTTCGGATCGTGCTGGCTCTTTCGATTGCGGCTGTCCTCTGGCCGGGGATCGCTGCCATGGCCGTCATTGGCATGCGGCTTGTGCACCCACTGGCGGGCTGGGCGATTTTGCTGCCGGTTCGTACTGCGGCATCGGTGCCCTTCGTGATTCTGGCCGGACTAGGTTTGGCGATGCGTGAATGGCTCGGTCGCCGAATGACTCTGGCTGGTGAGTAAGGCGCGCCCCTGCGGGCGTCAATCGCGGGCGTTCAATCCCGGGCGTTCAATTTCGATCGCCGGCTCCGCTTCGCGGCTTGGCCGCGGGGTTTGCGGGTTCCAGCCGATAACGACCCGGACGTTTCGGTTCATGCCGCACGCTGCGGCCTTCGACCAGGTGGAACAACTCCTCGCCCAGGTTCTTGACATGATCCCCGGCGCGCTCAAAGGCCTGCGCCATGAGCAGCACCGGAGTGCTGTAGTCCCGGCGGCGGCGCTCGCGGCTTTCCAAATGGCGGCGAAACACCGTCTGGCAAGCGCGGTCAATTTGGGAGTCGGCCTGCAGCACCCAGGCCGCCGGTTCCAAATCGCGCTCCAGAAAGCCGCGATGGACGGCCCCGAGCATCTTCTCGAGAACGTCCGCCATGGCGATCAGGTCGCGCGCGTCATCGCGCAGCAGCCGTACGGTCAAGTTCTGCAAGCGCTGGGCCACGGAATAGGTAAGGTCGCCGATGCGCTCCAGATCAATGATGAACTTGAGGCAAGCCAGGAGCTCGCGGGCCTCGGCCTCGGTAACCTCGGTGATAGCCGCGGTTATTTCCTCGTCAATGCGGCGCTCCATGCGGTCGAGTTCTTTCTCGCAATCCTTGACCGCGATGAACGCCATGCTGGAGGAATTCTCGATGAGGTCGCGGAGGTTGAACGCGGCGTCTTTCCCGACCAGGCAGGCTTGCAGCACCAGGCCAGTCATTTTCTTGGTGGATTCAGGCTGCGCTACGGACCGACGTTTCATGCCACTCCCGCGGGAACCTGCAACCCATGATACCGCCAGAAGCCTTCCACGCCATCTTTTCCCATATAACGCTCGAGCGAGGTCCGATCGGTGCGCCGCAGATCGACCAGCACCAGGCCATCGAGCACGTCGGAGAAATTGCGGTCTACATTGAAGCAGATCAGACGACCGCCCAATTTGGCATATTGCTTGAGCAGAATGGGAATGCCCTTGCCATCGGTTTCCAGGTCGCCGATGGGATCGGCAAGGTCCTGCAAATCTTTGAGCTTCGCGCAGGCCGCGGGACTGTCACCGGGACGAATCCAGCCCGCCTGGAAAGGACAGCGCGGGCGGATCAAGGCCGACAGCTCGGGGTCTCGGTCCCGCGCCTGGAAAAAGCGCACGATCAATTCGCGTGACACGCGGTTATAGCGGCTGCTAATGCTGACCGCGCCGAATAGCACTGCCAGCTGGGGATGCGTCGCCAAGTAACGACCGATTCCCTTCCACAACATGAGGAGGGGAGCGTATTGGCGCTGGTACTCGGGGCGGATGAAAGACCGCCCCAGTTCGAGGGCCGGGCCCAGGCGCTCGAAGACTCGCGGGTCGTAGCGGAACAGCGTGCTGGTGTAGAGGCCGGCCACACCGCGGCGCGGAAGAATCTCCGTGGTCAGGCCCAGGCGATAGGCTCCCACCAGTTCCTGATTCAGCTTGCTCCACAGCAGCACATGTTTGTAGTCGGAGTCGAAACGGTCCAGGTCGCTCGACTGACCCGTGCCCTCTCCCGCCGCGCGGAAAGTAGCCTCCCGCAAGCGTCCGAGCTCCAGCATGCAGTGCGGGATCGAGGAGGCTTCGGCTAAGAACACAGCAAACTCGCGAGTCTGTTCCAAGCACTGATCGGAGTGGAGTTTTTCGAGTTCGGGGAGAAGATCTCGGAGGGGCACGGCCTGGGCCAGGGCGGCGCTCTTGCGCCGAGCGAAGACCGACGGCAGCGCAGGCGTGACTTTCGGCCGGCTCTCGCTGCGCTGGGCCAGCAGGTAGGTCCGCCAGCGCAAGTAGTTGGCGGCTTCCTGCTCGCTCGAGGCGTGACCGATGGCGGAGGCGGAGATCGGGCTGCCGATGCGAACTTCCACTTTCTTGCCCACTTGGCCCAGAAATTCGCTGAGCAGCCAGGCGGTGCGCAGGCTAGGACGCAGGCGGCTCATGGCATGGAACGGCACGCTGTTCGATCCTTCGAAGAAAACCGGCAGAGCTTGCGCGCCACTCAGACGGACCAAGCGTGCGACCGCTGGATCCCAGGTCGAATCGGCGACTTCCAGCTGCCGCAAATGAATATGGGAAACTTCGCCGGCGGGAAACACCGCCAACATCCCTCCCGTGCGCAGCCAGAAAACTGCCCGTCGGAGCGCGCTGCGATTCACCGCGGCAGCGTGTGAGTCGCCGCGGACGTCCACGAAAATGCAGCACTGGTGCAGTTCCGGAATGCCGGCGAGCAGCGAGTTTGTCAGAATCTTCACGTCGGGCCGGACTCGCATCAAAAGCGTGCCCAGGATGGCCCCGTCGAGCAAGCCAAATGGGTGATTGGCGGTGACCACGACCGGGCCGGCCACCGGAATGCGGCTCCGGTCGGGAGCGCTCACGTGATAGTCCACCTTCATTTCCGCCAACACGTTCTCGAGCAGCGAGCGATCCACCGGCTGCTGAGCCCGACGGTACAGTTCGCGAACCCGCTCCATCGGCAGGAATGGTTGCGCCAATTCGCGGAATGGCCCCGGGTCCTGGCTGGGAGTGGCGGGGCTGGCCTGTCCAGGTCCCGCGAGGAAACGATCGATCGCCATGCTCTGTTACTAAGGCAAGCGGTTTGCGGCAGTATGAAGGCAAGGTTAAAAGTCCGTGACAAGGTTGACGAGTCTGACACCCCGGAAAGCGATCCCCCGAAGCGCCTCGTCGCATTCTGGCCCCGGCGCATCGGCTCCGGGCGCATTCGGGGCCGGGCATTCGGGCTCAGGTTCGATTCGCACCCTAGAATATTTTCCCGCCCGGACCCGATCGATTCTGCCTGCTTAGGACCGGCCGCGTGCCAGAAGTGTTGGATTAGCGTGTTCGCTCAGAACGGCCACGGAGCGCTTGCACCGAGCGCCCTGCGTTGTCGGCTCGGATTCCTCCGGCAACCACTTTCCGCTTGCAAGCACGCGGGAGCTTCCAGATAATATCTACTGGACGAGTTCTCAAAATCGTGTATCGGTACAGTCGAGCAGACCTACTTCGGATTCTTCGGCTCACGGCGCGTCAACTGTCGGCTTGGGAAAAAGCTGAACTGGTAGCCGCCGCCGAAAGCTATTCCTTCTTCGACCTCTTGCAAATCAAGAAGGTGCGGGATTTGTGTGCCCGTAAGGTGCGGCCCGCAGTCATCCGGCAATCCCTCGAAGCCATGCAGCGGGCGGCGGGCATGGAAAACCCATTGCTCGAGGCCGGTTCGTTCACCGCTGGACACCGCGTGGCCTTCCGTCACGCAGGCCGAGTGCTCGAGCCCATCGCCGGCCAATTCATGTTTGATTTTGCTCCCGAACAAAGGGTGGTGACTAGCACACCGATCGATCGGGAGGGCCTGGAGCCCGCGCCGCGCGACATCTCGGAACTTTTCGCCCGAGGCATTGCACTCGAAGAAGATCCCAACCACCAGTCCCAGGCCATCGCGGCTTATCAAAGAGTCCTGCAACTCGATCCCGAACATGCCGCGGCCCACATCAATCTGGGAACGCTCTACTACAACCGGCAGGAGTATGGCCTGGCGGAAGAGCATTACCGTCGCGCCATTGAGATTGATCCGCGCTACGCCCTGGCGTACTTTGACCTCGGCAACGTGCTTGACGAGACCGGCCGGGTGGCAGAAGCCATCCACACCTACCATGCCGCGCTGCAGCTCGCGCCCACCTATGCCGATGCGCACTACAACCTGGCGCTGGCTTACGAAAAAGTCAAAGAACCGCGCCAGGCCCTGAAGCACTGGCGGGCCTACCTGAAGCTGGACACGGTCGGACCCTGGGCGGTCCATGCCCACAATCAAATGCAGCGAATCCTGCAGTTTGACACCTTGAAGCTGGTCTACAAGCGCAAAGCGGACTGAGTGTTTTTTTGTCGAGCGACATCGTTCGGTGGTTTTGCGGCAACCGAGGCTTCTACCATCCCGGCATGTGCAATCCGCGGTTCAGAATCGGGATCGCGCCGCCTGTCAGCTGGCGGCAGCCGCGCGTTCGGCAAGCGCGATGGTAACGGCCTGTTGTACTTCGGCGACCGCCGCCGACACTGCTAGCTGTACTTCGTTGCCCGAGGCCGCTACCTCCGGTTTACCTAAGCGCACTCGAAACTCAACTCGCTCACACCTTGACATACTGTCATAGAAGCAACGGTAGGCCTTCAGTTGCTCCTTCAGATCGACTTCTAGTTCGGTGTTACAGACCGCGCACTTGGGGGAAACGGACTTTTCGAGATAGTCTTTGGTTTCAAAATCGAAAATTGTCCCATGACCGCAGTTGCCGCAACCGATGCTGAGCACGTGCAGTTCCTTGACGTTGAAAACCAGTTCCTGTTCGCTCATTTTGGGTGTCTTCTCCCTCCAGGGATAGTCGACTACTTCTCGACTGCGGACGAGTTACCAAAGTCCGGCCAGATTCTCCAGGCGGACCGATCTGTTCAAGACCAAGCAGGGCAGGACTACGCAGAGTATCGAGAAGATCGCCGAGCCTTGCCCCTCGATGCTTGAGAATCAACCGGAATCTTATTTTTAGGGCACTGCGATTGCCCCATCGCTTGAGCGGCTGGACCAATAGGAAGGCTCTAGTAAGAATCGGGAGCCGCTGCGAAATCCTTGAGCCAGGGACCAGCAAAAACGAAAACGTCCCAGACTCATTGAGTCCTGGGACGTTCGTCGAACAGCCCTCCCCCGAAGTCTGCTCAAAAACAGAGTAACGGCTTCGGTCGAGCATGGGAATGGCTCGGATGGGCTACTGTGGAAAATTGGTTCGCGCCGGCCCTCAGGCCGACCGAAAGCCAGGCCAAGCGGCGTCGGGGTGCTGGGCCTGCTGTTCCTCGAGGTTCGCAGCGGGCCCTTCGATCGAGGGGCATGAGTGGTGGCTGGCCATTTCGAGGCACTGTACAATCCTCGAGGATGGCAGCGGTTCCCGTTTCATGGGTGGACCGCCTGATCTCGCGAAACCGCCTTTGATTCGCCGCCACTCGACCGTTTCCCGGCTTACCGTGCCCCGCACGGGGCAAGCTCTTCGGCTTCTGAGCGTAGGTTATGCCGCGTGCGAAGGTGGAGACCATGCGGCGCTCGAGGCGCTGCTGGCTCTGGGTCGCACCCAGGCTTTCCGCCATCGATTCACGTTCTTGATGCTCGGATTGCATGAGCGGGATCCGCTCAGAAGCCCGGTCCGAGGGATTCCCCGCTTTACCTTCTCGTCCCAAGCTTTCGCCACCAGCCTAGGAGACATTGCGGGGCTCGAAAAACGTGTCGCAGGGATTCGTTTGAAGACTATGCGTTAGTGTGAAGATAGTTCAGGGGCACCGGCTCGCGGTTCAACGATCATCCTTAGGGGATATTTCGGCCGCAGTGTGATGCGGGCTCTCGTGTCGACCAGCTGACCGGGCGCCATTCGCAGACGCCACTCGAGAGCGAGCGCCGCGATCACCAACACCCCTTCCATCCACGCGAACCGCTCTCCCAGGCACGTGCGCGCACCGCCGCCGAAGGGAAAATAGGAAAACTTGGGCCGCGACTCCATCTCCCCGGTCTGCCAGCGTTCGGGAGCGAACTTCAGCGGATCGGGGAACCAACGCGCGTCGCGATGCACCACCCAGGGACTCATGAGCACGATGGATCGCGCCGGGATCACATATTCGCCGATCGAAAAATCCTGCATGGCACGGCGGCCGATCGCCCAAGCCGGCGGATACAAGCGGAGGGATTCGGCGAAAACGCCTTCGGTGTAACGGAGCCGGGGCAGATCGTCCAGCGTGGGCAATCGCCCGCCCAAAACGCGATCGAGCTCGGCGTGAAGTTTAGCCTCTGCCTCCGGGTTTTGGGAAAGAAGATACCAGGTCCAGGTCAGGGCGTTGGCCGTGGTTTCGTGCCCCGCCAGCAGTATCGTCAGCGCTTCGTCACGCACCTGCTTGTCGGTCAAGCCGCGGGAGGACTGGTCGGAATCGACTTCTTCGTCCTGGCTCAGTAGAAGCATCGACAACAAGTCGCCAGTATCACGGCCGCTGGCGCGCCGTTCCGCAATCATCCGGTAAACGGTTTGATCCAGGCGGTCCCGGGCGCGTTCGAAGCGCCGCACCGAAGGGAGCGGCAGCTTTTCGAGCCACTGGGAAAAGGGCATGAGCAGTGCCTCGAACAGCTCAAATACCTGGCTCAGTGCACCGCTGATCTCATCCGCCTCGGAATCGATGTCGGCGCTGAAAAGCGCGCGGGCCACAATCGCCATACTGAGCCGCATCATCGACTGCGACACATCGAACTCGGCGCCGGACCGCCATTCGTCTCGCGTGTGGACCGCGCAGTCGACCATCGAACGAGCGTAACCGGCGAGCCGATCGCGATGAAAAGCGGGCTGTGCCAGGCGGCGCTGGCGGCGATGGAAATCGCCTTCGCTGGTCAGCAAACCATCGCCGAGCAATACACGTGCGCGCTCAAGTGCCCGGCTCTTGGTGAAGTTGGCCTGCTTGGTGACCAGCACTTCCTTGATCCAGTCCGGGTGATTCAACAGGTAGGCCTGGTGTTGAACCAGGCGAAAACGCGCAATGTCGCCGCACTCGCGCGCGGCCTTCTCCAAGAATGCGGGAGGGTTCCGGAGATACTCATGCCAGACACCCAGGATCGCGCCTCCCTTGATTTCGGGCGGGCGGCGAGGGATGTATTTCACCGGAATTTTCCTCATGGGCCTTTGGCGAATCTCTGCCGCCGATGGTAGCCGGTATTCGCCAATCATGCATCCCGATTGTTGGACGAGACCACCGTTTCGAGAGGCCCGTCGCCGAGCGCACCTGAGCTGAATCGTTGATTTGGAAACTGGAAAAGGGATGGGCCGCACTCCCGACAACTCGGCTCGAGGTTGTTACAGCCGGTACATTCTGTAACCTATGTCTCCGGGTTGAACCTCAAAGGAATGGGGTCGTGTAGGCAATCTTCATGTAGCAAGTCCGAGGCGAACATGCCATGAAACGGGGGCGTCCAGACTCGGAGATCTGGTTCAGACGAATGCGCCTTAGAAGGAGAACTCCGTGGCCAAGACGCCAATGCTATCCAGAACGACGACCTCGCCCGAAGCCCTGCGCGCGAACGCCCGGCCTGTGGCCTATGACAAGGCAAGACTTTCCCTGGTTCGCGTAATCGCGCTGGTGACGGCGGGAATTGCGGCAAGCATTCGGGGAAATCTGGCTGCGGTTTTGCAGCATCAATTTCTTGACCCGATTGATCCGGTGCATTCGGCGCAAATGATCGGAACGGTGCTGGGCGTGACGTTTTTCGGCTTCGCGATCACAATCATGGTCGGAAACCCGCTTGGGGACTATCTCGGCATGTGGCCGCTGCTGGCGCTCTCTTCAATCTGCTTTATGGTGGGCACTGTTATCGTAATCTGTGCCGCACCGCTTTCGCATTCGTCCTCGGCGTACTGGGTGCTGTGGGCGGGAACGCTAGGCAGCGGCATTGGCTGGGGCCTGGCGGAAACCGTGATCAACCCGCTGGCCGTGACGCTCTATCCCGACGATTCTTTCGTGGTTTTCGCCTGCCCGTCCTCCACAGTAGACCGCCATACCCGTTCGATCCCTAGGACCTTCATTTCCCACCTGTCGTTTTCGGGAGAACCGACGATGGACACCCGCCAATCTCTCGGCCGGTCGCTCCGACCGGCGTTGCCTCGCCCAACTCCTCGCGGATGACCGGCTAGAGCGTCCTGCTTGTCTCCGAAGAATTAAAGCTACCGCCAAGAAACGCCGATGCATGAGGGACAGGGACGAGGAGGCGGTTCTATGTTAAGACGCATGCACTTGTTGCCAAGATGTATGCGCCTGTTCCTGTTTGTCTGTACCTGCACAGGAAGCTTGTACGCGCAAGACTTAGAGGGAATTGTGGTCCACGGGTTTGTCAGCCAGGGCTTCCTGTTCAGTTCCAGCAACAACTACTTGTCCATGAAATCGACCGATGGCAGCCCCCAGTGGACCGACGCTGCCGTGAACATCTCTGACTCACTGGCCGATAACCTGCGGGTCGGCATCCAGTTGCACATGTATCAACTGGGAGAATTTGGCGGCTCGAACATTCAGGTTGATTGGGCCTCAGGAGACTACAAGGTCAATGACCATTTTGGAATTCGGGCGGGCAAGGTCAAGACTGTCTGGGGCTTGTTCAACGATTCCCAGGATATAGACGCGATCTTCCTCTGGATACTCTTGCCACAAGGCTCCTACTCCATCGACCACAAGAGCTTTTACCTGGCGCACGTCGGAGGAGACGTTTACGGCGATGTCTCCCTCGGGACACGGGCCGGAAGGCTCTACTATGATGCGTACGGGGGACAGGCAACGGTTGACTTGAATGACGGATACATCAAACAGTTCGCTGACATCGGACTCGTGTTTACGAACTCTCTGGGGGGCAAGACTTACGGGGGTGATCTGCAATGGGAAGCACCCCTAAAAGGGCTGACCATCGGGTCCAGCGTAAATATGCAAGCCGTAGACGGGACAGCGCCTACGGGTAGCGTAGATGCACCAGCTCATTTAACCCCCTCAATGTACGCCAAGTTTAGCCGGGGAAAAGTCTACTTGGCGGGTGAATATGACCGGGAACCGATCAAAGCGATTCTGACGATTGGGTCGGCAGTGATTCCATATGTGGTGGATGGGCGGTCCTGGTTCGTCATGGGAAGTTATCGACTGACCAGCAAGGTCCAAGTAGGAAGCTACTACAGCCACTACGTCAACAAGGCAGCGGACACGACCCAGCCGGCAAATTACTCGAAAGACTTGGTGGTAAGTGGCCGGTATGACTTTAACTCGTACTTTTACGCGAAGCTCGAGGGCCATTTCCTTCATGGAACTGCACTGGGGTACTACACCAGCACAAACCCAAATGGCCTGAGCCCAAACTCGAATATGTTGGCTGCCAAGATCGGTTTCAGCTTCTAACTCGCTTCAGCGTTTCGGGACGTGGAACCATGAGTAAAGCTCGTTGCTTAATCCTCCTGTTAGCATCGCTTGGCTCATGGTCTGCGGCCAGCGCACAGGATGTAGTGTTGGTGGCGAACAAGGGTGTGCAGGTTTCGGAAATCAGTAATGCCGATTTGCGTGCCATTTTCTTGGGAACGAGGACCAGATTCGCCGACGGCTCCCATGCTGTGCCGGTGACTTTAAAGGGTGGACCAGCACACGAGGTTTTTTTGAAAAACCATGTCGGCGAGGGTCCTGAGGAATTCCGCTCGCAATGGCGCAAGGTGGTATTCACCGGACAGGGTGCCATGCCCAAGGCATTCGATTCCGAATCGGCGCTGATCGAATACGTGGCCGCCACTCCGGGTGCAGTCGGATATGTGAGCCGAATTTCGCCGCAAAACAGGGTGAAGCTCCTCGCAGCAGTCAAGTAGTATCCGCCACCGTCCACGTTCTCAGTTGGCGAAATGGCCTACTTCCGGCGCAGGCGCGTGCCCTCGGCCCATCGCAGAAGAGCTATATACAAGACCGTGCCGAGCGTGGTGACGGACGCCATGAAGCAACTGGAAGCAAGAATAGCTCGTGCAGCAGATGTGCAGCAGCTCTCGGTGAACTGATCGCTAAGCTTTGAACAGATGGAGCCGACGATTCGGACTTGACCGATGACCTGCCGATTAAAATTTCCCGCCGGTCTCACCTATGCAATGGCTAAATCCATTGCAGCAAAAGAGTTTAACCAATTTCCGCCCGCACGGAAGGGAGTTTTGGCGATGTTGATAACGTCGGTTTTAGTGAAACCGGTTGAACCCTATGTCACAAATACGTCACAAAAAGAATTGCCGAAAACAGGAAGGCGACGTGGATACCATGGTTACAGAGAAATCGCAGACCGCGCCCGCATTGGCCAGCATGGTGTCAGGAAGTTACTTTTCGATGCTGGGCGCGAGGGCTGAGCTGGGCCGGGGACTAGCTCTGGCAGACGAACCGGTGGCGACGCTCGGCCTGGAACTCCCCCCGCCCGCCTACGTGGTATTTTTAGCGCCCGGAGGTCCACATGCTTTGGTTATACGAATCTTTCTTTCCTGTGGTCTGGATCGCCTTCCTTCTCTACTGGCAAATCAAAGCCACCGATACCAAAACCACTCAGCGTCTCGAGCCCGCAGCCTCGCGCATCCTCCGCGTCCTCACCTTCCTGATCGCGATCGTCCTCCTCTCGACAACTCGCATCCCGCTGCGCTGGCTTTACCTTCCGCTCTGGCCGTCTGGTTTTTGGCCCTTCTGGCTGGGAGCCGCCCTCACCGTCGCCGGCCTTGTTTTCGCCGTCTGGGCGCGCGAGCACCTCGGCAGCAACTGGAGCCGCTCCGTCACCATTAAGCAGGGCCACGAGCTGATCACCACCGGTCCCTATGCCGTGGTCCGTCACCCCATCTACACCGGCATTCTGACCGGGTTTCTTGGCATCGCGATTGCCATCTCCCAGGTGCGCGGGTTCATCGTTTTCGTCCTCATCTTCCTCGTGTTCTGGGTCAAGCTCCGCATGGAGGAGGAGTGGATGCGCTCCCAGTTTGGGGAGACGTATGCTACCTATGCCCGACAGACCGCCGCCCTGGTGCCCTACCTCCTCTGATCGCCTGCACCCCGAAAGGCACTGCTCCCGGGGCGAACATGTTTCAAAAGGTCCGGATCGCCGATCATCCACAACGTTACGCGGCTTTGCCGTATGATTTAGCGAGGGTCTCCGGCAGAGGCAGGAATGTATTACGGAGAATCGAAGAGTATCGAAGGGATCAAGGTCTCGACAGTCTTAAAAGAAGCCGGGAAAGCGCTGTGCCTCAATTTTCTTGAGCGCTGCCGAAGATAGTGCACATGGGAGAGAGCGACATTTTGCAGCAGCAGGCGAGTCCCCCAGCCCCTGCCGCTTAGCGGCCTAGAACCACATAAACAGTGAGCCTAAGCGATAGAACCAATCATCCGAGGTTTGGCGGTTCCCGAGCAGGGCTGGCAAATCTCCTTCAGAGCGCTGTAAACCGTTTTCATTTCGACGGCCTCGG
Source organism: uncultured Acidobacteriaceae bacterium (assembly GCA_963770245.1). GTDB lineage: Bacteria > Acidobacteriota > Terriglobia > Terriglobales > Acidobacteriaceae > PALSA-270. The sequence goes on from CAVYOX010000010.1 coordinate 307,547, forward strand.
AGCGGATAAAGTCACTGATGGAAAGCATCCCTCGCAGTTGCATGTGTTCATCAACGATGGGCAGACGACGAACTCGATGGTCCCTCATCAGCTGCAGCGCGGTTTCGACGTTATCCTCCACGTGGCAGCAGACCGGATTGGGAGTCATGCAGTCCCTTACCCAAGTGTGCGCTGGATACAATCCGGGCGCTACAACTCTCACACACACGTCGCGGTCGGTAACTACGCCAACGAGTTTTCTGTTTAGAACATCTTCGACGACTGGAGCAATGCCTGTGCCTACATGATCCATCAGGGAAGCGACAGCCTCCACCGTCCAGTAGGGTTCGCAATAGCTTGGTTTTATGGTCATCACGTCCTTGACTTGCATAAATCACCTCTTTAATTCTGGCTGGGTTCAGCCTTCTCACCCCAGCAGCAACGAAGTCTCGGATTTGGGGACATCCTCCATCCTCTGTGCGTCTATGCCCTTGGCTCAGACGCCTTTTCGGTACACCCGTGAGCCTGCCTGAGGATCTGCTGTACAACTTTCTCCACGGCCCCCGTCAATTCCGGCGAGAGAGCGCCTCCGAAACTGAATTGCCTTGCCTCAATCCCATATATGCGGAGCCGCCGAGGAAGACACCCTAGGGTTCGGGCAAGGTTGATGGCTTCCAACACGCCCATTCCGTGGGTCGAAGCTGGGAAACCACCAAGAGCCAGCGGTTGCCGGCTGTCCCACACATGCACGGTGCCACATGGCGCGCCGCTAACCACTGCGTCCACAACGATTACCTCGTCCGAACCGTGCCATGCTTCTAGTAGCGCCGTGGTTTCGCCAGAGAGGCTTTCCGCTTCGACGCCCAACTCCCGCAGCCGCTCCGCGACCAGGATTCCAGCAGCGTCATCACCCCGCGCTCGATTTCCGCAGCCGATAACGCGCATAGTTCACGCATCCTTGGTAGTTTCCTCACGGTCAACTGTCAGCTTCAGAAAATGCGTGGCGCAGGAGATGCAGGGGTCGTAGTTGCGGATCGCTTGCTCGCATTTCAGGGTAGCCTCGTCTAGGGGCCACGCCACCAGCCGAGGAGCGTATTCGCGGAGATCGTCTTCGATTCGTTTTTGGTTCTGTGAGGTTGGCGGGACGATCTTAGCAGTGACGATAAGGCCTTTTTCATCCAAAGCGTAACGGTGGTAAAGAATACCCCGGGGCGCTTCGGTAACGGCGTGACCAACCCCTTCTCGATCCGGCGCTTCGACCCGCGGCGCAGACGGTGGCTCGTATTCCCGGATCAATCGTAACGCTTCGGCACATGCAAATACAATTTCAACAGCGCGCACGATGATGCTGCGGAACGGGTTCTTCACTGGAACCCTAAGTCCGACTTCCTGAGCTACCTGCTGGGCGACTTCAGGAAGCTTGTCAAAGTTCAAATTAAAGCGAGCCATTGGGCCCACCAGAAAGGAGTTTCTGCCACGCACCACCGAATGCAGCGCGTTAGAGTGCTTTACCTGCTGCTCAACAAAATGGTCTTCATACTCCGCAGGATCAATGTCTAAACCACGATTGGAAATGAGCCGTCCCTCGTTGAACGGATACTCCTCCGGATGACGGAGCGCCACGAACTCATAGTCCTGCTCGAAATCGGGAAATTCCAAAGTAGCTGTCCAGCGTACAGTTTCAAGCGAAGCCTCGAGCGCCCACTTCAGATCTTCCTCCAATTCATGCAGTTGCGCTTTCGTAGGCACTCTATAAAAACCGCCCACTGTCGCTGCAATGGGGTGAATCTCGCGCCCCCCCAGCAGAGTCACGATCCGATTGCCGATTTTCTTCAGCCGAAGCGCCCGCTCCACGATGGGCTTATGCGCGCTGGCCATCCCGATCACATCCTGAAAGCCGAGGAAATCCGGGGCGTGCAACATGTATACGTGCAATACGTGGCTCTCAATCCACTCGCCGGAATAGAACAAGCGACGAAGTAGGCGTACTGCCGGGTCAATGCGAAGCCCCAACGCCCGCTCGATAGCGTGCGCCGCACTCATCTGGTAAGCCACCGGGCAGATACCGCATATCCGGGAGGTGATGTCGGGTGCTTCCGAGAAATGACGGCCGCGCAGGAACGCTTCGAAAAAGCGCGGCGGCTCGTAGATCTTCAGTCTCACCTCAGTCACACGTTCGCCGACTAACTTGATGTGTAGCGCGCCTTCGCCTTCCACTCGGGCCAGGGTATCCACGCGAATCGTTCTGGTGTGCCTCCTCATTTGTGTTCGTACTCCTCACCCGCTTTTCGAAACTGCCAGGACCAGGCGTTGAATCCCCGGAAGGCACGAGTAATCTCGGGGTCGGACTGTCCCAGGATGTGGAACTGATTGGCGATCGACGTAGTGTTGGGAGTTTCCATGGGTCCGTAACAGCCGTAACAACCGCGGTCGTAGCTGGGGCAGAGCGCGCCGCAACCTGCCTGTGTCACCGGACCGAGGCAGGCCACACCACCTGCGACAGCGATGCACACGTTGGCTTTGCGCTTGCACTCCAGACAAACGCTATAGGCCGGAATGTTTGGTTTGCGTCCTACGAGCGTCGCGGTGATTAATTCGATCAAGTGATGCTTGTTGATCGGGCAACCTCGCAGTTCGAAGTCTACCGGAACGTGTTCGGCAATCGGAGTCGAGAGTTTCAGTGTGCTGATGAATTGCGGCATGGCATACACCACGCGGATGAATTCGTCCACATCCTTCCAGTTGCGCAATGCCTGAATGCCGCCAGCCGTTGCACATGCCCCGATCGTGACCAACGTCTCGCACTGTCGCCGCACCACTTGAATACGCTGGGCGTCGTGGTGGGTAGTGACCGAACCCTCGACCAAACCAATATCGTATGGTCCTTTCAGCATGGTACGTGTGGCCTCGGGGAAATAGGCAATGTCCACCGCGCCCACCACTCCCAGCAATTCGTCCTCAGCATCTAGCAGGCTCAACTGACAGCCGTCGCAGGAGGCGAACTTGAAGACTCCGATCCTCGGCTTGTGCTTGCTCTCAAAGCTCATATCTCTCCAGCAGCGGCCGGGTGCTCTCGTACGGAAAGACTGGTCCGTCTTTGCAGATGAAGTGCGGCCCATACTGGCAGTGGCCGCAGAAGCCAACCGCGCACTTCATGTTCCGTTCCATCGAGAGATAAATGTTTTCGCGCTTCAGTCCGTCCATCTCCAACTCGCGGGCGACAAAGCGCATCATGATCTCCGGGCCGCAGACCATCGCGACCGAGCGTGAAGGCTGCAAGCGCGCGTATTTGAATAAGGTTGTGACCACACCCACATGGCCGTGCCAGCCAATACCACCGTAGTCCACAGTGAACAGGACTTGTGTGTCCTGCTGCCGCGCCCAACTGGCTAGCTCTTTGCGATACAGCAATTCGCGAGGACTGCGCGCACCGTACAGCACAACCAGACGCCCGTACCGCTTTCGGTTTCGCAGCACGTGGTAGATCACGGGGCGAAGCGGGGCCAGCCCGATTCCACCCGCGACTAAGACGACATCACGGCCTTGGGCCGCTTCGATTGGCCAGCCAGCACCGAAGGGACCGCGAACTCCAATTCCGCCACCTACTTTCTGACTCACGAGCGCATGCGTAGCTTGGCCCACAGAGCGCACGGTATACGTGAGCCGCCCATGTTCTGCTGGATCGCCGCTGATCGAGATAGGCAACTCGCCCACGCCAAACACCCACAGCATGCTGAATTGCCCGGGCAGGAAGTCACCTGCACCGATTCCTTTCGGGGGCTCAAGGGTGAACGTAAATGTGTCCGACGTCTCCTTGAGCACTCGGCGAACGACATAGGGACACGGCAACATGGGATCGAGGTTGGCAGCGGTTACCATAGTCATTACTTGATTGAGTACACATCCAGCAGCTGGAAGCGCGTGGCCTCCAAGCGCTCCACAATGATCTCAGAAAAGCGTTTTAGCAATTCATAGCCCAGATCGTGATTTTCCTCACACTTCGTTCGCAGACATTTGCCGTCTAGCGCGATGGCTGCTGTGTCGGCGACAGCGTGTGCGTGGAACCTCCAGATGTAAGGAGGCAGCAGCCACGACCAGCCTAAAATGTCGCCGTCACCCAGGGTCTCGACCACTATTGGTTGCCGTTGCGGTGCGAAGATCTCCAACGCAACTTTGCCCGAGCGGATTAGGTAGAACTCGTTCGCCTCGAAGCCTTCCTTTAGGATGTACGCGCCAGCCTTGAACCGCCTGTTAGAAGCGCAGCCAACGAGCAGGCGCAGATAGAGTGGATCCAGACCGTCGAAGAACGGATGTTGCGCGATGATGTGCTCAAGTGTTTCCATGATTTCCTGTCTCCCGCATGACATGGGCCTCTTCGGTGATGTCAATTCCGACGGGACACCAAGTGATGCAGCGCCCGCAGCCCACGCATCCTGAGCTGCCGAACTGGTCAATCCACGATGCCAACTTGTGGGTCATCCACTGCCGATAGCGGGCCTTCCCGGAGGCGCGTACGCTTCCGCCGTGAATGTAGGAAAAACTCAGTGTGAAGCACGAATCCCAACGTCGCCAACGTTCAGCATGGTCGCCTGTAATGTCGGTCGCGTCTTCAACAGTCGTGCAGAAGCAGGTCGGACAGACCATAGTGCAGTTGGCACAGGCCAGGCAACGACCGGCCACGTCGTCCCAGCGAGGATGGTCGAAGTTTTGGTAGAGCACATCCTTGAGCCCGTCGGTCTCGATTTTTCGTACCTGCTGACGCGCGGCCGTATCCAATGCATCTGCCACAGACCGCAGATCCACGTCGGAGACTGAAGCGGTTTCCAGCTCTGCCAGCACGTCAGCCCCTCGAACGCTCCCTGTCTCGACTACGAAGCGGTGACCAGCCTGGTCGATGAGTTCGGTAAGGACCAAATCGAATCTGCTGTGCGCTTGCGGCCCGGTTCCCATCGACGCGCAGAAGCAGGTTGCTGCCGCCTGGCCGCATTGCACAGCAATGATGAAGGCACCTTCGCGGCGACCTCGGTAGATCGGATCATGGTACTTGTCGCCCATCAGCACCCGATCCTGCAGCGCGATAGCGGCCAAGTCACAGGCCCGGACTCCCAGGAACGCGTAGGGACGCCTGGGCGGAGTCTTATTGTCCAGGATGCGAAATGTTTCGTTGTGGCGTTCGGCTGACCACAGCCGCAGTTCAGCTGGGTGGAGATACTTTTTCCAGCTATGCGGCCCCACAGCATAGCCGAATAAAGCATGGTCTTTGCCCCGCTTCAGCTGATAACGAGCGGGTTGCTGTTCGTCGGTCCAGCCCTCCGGCAGCTGGCTCACTGAATCAATTGTGTCGAGAACAATCGCGGCGTCGCGCACTGTAGGACCAACTACTTCGTAGCCGCGATGGACCAGGACTTCAATCAGGTTCCCTAAATTGCTTGCTTCAAGGACGGCTTGGATGGCGTGGGTCATACAACCACTTCCAACAAACTTGGAGACTGCCAGACGCAGGCCCTGCGAATGGTCCTACCACTGACACGCTACGCTGGCGATTTGTCCTGCCAGTTCTTGCGCGCTCCAGTTAGGATTCCGCCTTCGATTAGAGCGATGATCCCGTCGGGATACCAACTCGCCGTGCACACCAAGATCTTTGCGATCCATTAAGAACGGAAGCACAGCGTCTGGAATCCCACCGATTCCCGTCTGCAATACCGCGCCGTCCTCGATCAAACCTGCCACATGTCTGGCAGTGGCGATGTGGACAACCCATGGTCATCGTGTGGACTATTTCCACGTCATACACGCAAGGTCCGCGCCGCATTAGGGCTTCGACCAGAGTCTCCGGCTCAGCGCAGCCTGGCTGAATGTAAACTCGCATTCCCAACTGTACGCACTGTAACGCCTCATCCGCGGCGCGCAGCTTGCTTTTATATTCGTGGTGCCAAGGCATCTGTTGGATACCTCGCTATCCGGCCTTTCGCATCTTGGTTTCTGTTTTTGCGTTTGCTTCTGCAGCCCACTCGTAACCCAAAGCGGCAGCGTGGATCGCGCGATCAAAGAACTGGTCCAGCAACTGCAATAGTTCCTGCTTTCCGAAGATTTCCACCGGGCGGTCCGGATGTGACTCATCAAGGATGAATTCCCAGAGATTGTCTTTGGTAAGGACGATTGCCCAGATCAGTTGGCTGAGGGGCACTCCCTGTTGAGCCCGGCGACTCCCAATCCGGATGTAGCGCTGTTCGATGTCGGCTTGACTCTTGTCCAAGAGCCATTCCCCCAGATGACGATAGATCTCCGAGACCCGTTGCGTAAGCTCTTCGGCCGCCACCTTGCTGTAGGCCGCAGTGCGTTCCGACCTTTGGACTTTGTGAAGGAGGCTGTTCGCCAGAGTGTCGGAATGGGTTTCGATGAGGCGGACGAACCTGTAGGTAAGCATCATGACACCTCCCTATCACCCTTGACGGAAATTGTCGGGCCGACAGAGATTGCTAGCCATGACCTCGGACACTCGCCTGTGTGATGTGGCTCACAGGTTTGTATACGAGTTAAGAAAGGCCCGGCAAGATGGCAAGATGCCGGGCCTGCAGATAGCAAGTTATACCTGAGAGGTCGGGCATGCCAGTGCAATCCTGGTGGTGCGGTTCAAAGACCCGCCGGGGGTGTTTGAACTCGCACAGGAATCCCTGGCTGCCGTTGTTTGTTGCGGATCGGTCACGCCTTTCCGTACTCCTCCATTCGTTATGACATCCCGTTGAAACGCGGGATCTCCGGATGGTTCAGTGGCATCCGCAAGGCCTACTTCCCTTGCTGCAACAAGTAGGCCAGGGGCCCGTATGGCTGGCCGGATTCGCAACTTTCCTGACCGAATCGAATCTCGCTCTCTGCGTGGCCTGGAAGCGCCCTTCGCAGCGAAGTTGTCGAGTAGGTTCGCCGCCGAAAACAGCATCGCAACCGCTCGGGCATCGCGTGCTACGCAGCCCACTGCTCGCTTTGTTCGGCCACCAACCTAGCTATCCGCGGCTTGGCCAGTCTCTTAAAATCCTCCCAAGCTAACTGCACTAGCTCGCGGTGAGTGCCGGCGTTGAATGCGATTTCCTTGTTCTTCGCCAGACTTTCATGGGCAAAGACAGGCATTCCGTAGAGGTTTCCAAATGGAGGCATGGCACCAGTTTCGCAATCGGGGAACCGATCCTTGAAGTCCATTTCCGATGCCAACTCCACCGAGTTCGCGCCGGCGGCGGACTTCAGCATTGCCAGATCCACGTGGCGCGAGGCCGGAAGCACCGCCATCGCCAAGCTTCCGTCGATCCTCACGATTACCGTCTTCGCCAGCTCCTGGCCGGGGATGTGGGACAAGATGGCGATGCTTTGGGCGGTGTATGCCAATGAGTGGGATATGACAATGTACTTAATCCCCTCTCTGTCTAGAAATTGCGTAAGCGTTGTAAGCGACATCGGAGTCTCCTTTCTCGTCCTCATTTCCATTAGGACGAGGGACAATCACAGAAACCAAACCCACTCTCTCCTTCTATCTGGGTCGCGAACTCCCTGCAGTGACCACGATCACTGCCTGGAGGCGGCTGTCCATTGCGGCCTCCCGCCATTCCACGTCATGTGTGAGGCTGGGTGTCCCGTGCTCACCGTCAGAGGGAAGCTGCAGGTGGTCGCCGGCTGCTCTTCCATGGTTACGCGCAAGGGAAAGCTGCACCTCCTAGCCGACACCAATGTCGATCCCTCCGCGGAAGACCTCGTGGAAATCGCCTTGTGTACCGCTCAGGAGGCTCGTCGCTTTGTCGCTTTGACGTGGTGCCGCCAGTTGCCATGCTTTCCTTCTCTAGCTTTGGCAGCGCCAAGCACCCCTCCTGCGACAAGGTCCAGAAGGCAGTAGAGTTGCTGCACATAGCGGACCCAACCCTGATTGTGGATGGAGAGATCATGGCCGATGCCGCGGTCTCGCCCGAGATGCTGGAGCAGACCTATCCCTTCAGTTCGCTGAAATGCGGCGCCAACGTGCTGATCTTCCCCGACCTCGCCTCCGCCAACATCGGCTACAAGCTGCTGAAGACGATCGGAGGCGCTGAGACGCTTGGCCCCATCCTCATGGGGATGAGCCGGCCGGTGCATTTGCTGGCCCGCGGTGCAGAAGTCGAGGAGATCGTGAGCGTCGTCGCCATCGCAGTGGTCGACGCGCGGGAGACGGACTTGGCCACGGCGATACCGGAAATCCAGGAATCGAGCGGGCCGCCGGACTAATGCAATCGGAATTTGTAGAGTATCGGTCAGCCCGGGAAAGGTTCGCCGTTCCCGTGCCGCTCCTTCGCCTCAAACTGCAAGGCACCGAAAATGCACACTTAGTCCCGATAATACTCAAGCGCCGCCGATCTGGCCCTGAATTGCGACTGCTACCGGTCATCCATTTTCTCCGCGAAGAAAACATTTCAATGGTTGCTCACTCGTTGTGAGTGTATACAGTGCCGTCTGCCCGGGCGTAAACTGCACCAGTCCCATGATTAAAGAGCAAAGTGCCATCCGATAAGAGCTAGGGGCAGCCGGGCCGCGGGGTGTCGCCGTGAATTGGTATCGGAATGTCAGCCGGCGCGAGTTCATCAGAATCGCTGCCGCCACCGCGGCGGCAAGCGGGACGGTTTCGTGCACCAGCGCGCGAAGTCCCTGGCGCTTCCTTCGCGTAGATGAGGCCCGCACGCTCGCTGCGATCTGCGATCAACTCATTCCTCCCGATGCAGACCCCGGCGCCGAATGGGCATGTGTCGTCAACTTCATCGACCTGCAACTCTGTGGGCCGTATCGCGCCTTACGCTCGACTTACCGCGACGGAATTGCCCACATGGACGAAATGGGTCGAGTGCAATTCGGCAAAGTGTTCGCCGAATCGTCGGGAGATGAACAGATTCGATTGCTGATCGCGCTGGAAAAAGGGGAAGCGCCGAAGGACATCTGGAAAACTGTTTCCCCCCAAGGGTTCTTCGAGATCGTCTTGGCCCACACCATGCAGGGGTTCTACGGAGATCCACGGCACGGAGGGAATCGGGATCGAGCCAGCTGGAAGATGGTTGGGCTCACCTATCCACCGGTGCGGGGTAGATTGCACTACGACGTAACCAAGTCCTAGCTCGCGTTTGGTGCGGGACGAGGCTGTTGCACCGCTTTATGGCACTGAGACGGGTGAACGCAGTGGTGATTGGGGCGGGCGCCGGTGGCGGCGTCGTGGCCAAGGAACTCGCTTGCGCCGGGTTGAGCGTCGTCCTCCTTGAGCGCGGAAAGTGGTATACGGCCTTCGATTGCCGCAAGGACGACTTGCGCAACCAGAGGACATCGGTCCTCGGCTGCGGTTTTGGGCCGGACGACGAACGATACAGCCGTGTTGTCGTTGAGCAGATGGGGCACGAGCGGACCGTAAAGCCAAGCGATGGGGCCTACTCGAACAACGCTGCTTGTGTCGGTGGTGGGACATTCAGTTACGGTGCGATGGCGTGGCGGTTCATGGAGCAGGACTTCCGCATGCAATCGACTTACGGGGCGGTGGAAGGGAGCACGCTCGCGGACTGGCCGATCAGCTATCAAGACCTTGAGCCCTATTACGAGAAGGCCGAGTGGGAGATCGGTGTCTCGGGCGACGACACCAACAATGTCTTCAAAGCACCGCGCAAGAAACCTCTACCCATGCCGCCTCATCCCGACAGTGCCGAGCACGTATTGCTCGACGCAGCAGCCAGGCGTCTGCGCCTTCATCCTTTCCATATTCCGATGCTCCGCAACACCGTTCCCTACAACGGGCGGGGCCCGTGCATGCGTTGCCGGTGGTGCGTCGGGTTTGCCTGCGAAGTGGACGCCAAAAACGGGACCCACAACACGGTAATTCCCAGGGCGTTGGCCACAGGCAATTGCCAGCTGCGCACCGAATGCGTTGTCAAAGAAGTATTGACCAGCGAGCGCGGTCGCGCAACCGGCGTGGCCTACTTTGACGCGAACAACCGATTGCAGCTACAAGCGGCCGATCTAGTGGTCGTGTCCGCTTCCGCAACCGAGTCCGCGCGTCTTCTGCTCAACTCCCGAAGCCGCTTGTTCCCGAATGGCCTCGGCAACCGTTACGACTGGGTCGGCCGCAATCTCCAAGGTCACGCCTACTCTGGGGCCATGGGACTGACGGACTTCGATGTCTTTGACGACCTCGGTCCCGGCGCATCGATCGCCATCTCCGACTACAACCACGGCAACCCCGGCTTGGTAGGCGGAGCGGTGTTGTGCAACGAATTCATCCGCTTGCCGATTCATTTCTCTTCGATGGTGCCACCCGATGTGCCTCGCTGGGGGGCCGCGCACAAGGAATACATGCGGAAGTACTACAAGCGCTCCGTCATGGTTATAGGTCCGGTGCAAGAGATGCCGATGTTCGATGCTCGCGTGCAGGTGGATGCGCGCGTGAAAGACCACTGGGGAATTCCGGTGGCGCGGCTTTCCGGCCATCGACATCCGCTCGATGCGGTGACGGCACAGTTCATTGCGCGGAAGGCCGAGACCTGGCTAACAGAAGCTGGCGCGATCAAAACCTGGCACAGACTGCCGGACGAGGGCCTGAGCGGCGGCCAACACCAGGCGGGCACGTGCCGCATGGGGGAGGATCCGCGGACCTCTGTTGTCGACCGATATTGCCGAGTGCATGACGTCGAAAACGTCTTCGTTGTGGACGCTAGTGTGCACGTAACCAATGGCGGATTTAATCCTGTGCTCACCATTATGGCCAATGCGTACCGTGTGGCGGAAAACCTCGCGAAGAACTGGAAGGCAGCATGAGTTCGGATGGCACACCGGAGTCATCCAAGCGGTCCCGCCCGCGATTGCTTCGAGTCTTCAAGTTGAATCGGTGGGGCTGGACAATTCTCGCCGTGATCGCCTTGGTGGTATTGCTGGTTCCTGCTTCGAGCCTGTACTACGAGCGTTCGCAGGGCAGCGCGTGCGCAAGTTGTCACGAAATCTGGCAACCTTACACCGATTGGCACAGCTCAGCCCACCGCAATGTCCTATGCTCCAACTGCCACGGAGATGCCTTCACCCTCGAGGCTGGGTTCCACATCAACAATATGCGACGCGTGTTCGCTCACCTGCGCGGCAATGCCCCGGAGAAACCGCGCCTCAGGAACGAGGATGTCCTACGGATGGTCGCGCGCTGCCAGAACTGTCATCGGCAGGAGTTTGCGGACTGGCGTTCCAGCCGCCATAGTGCGACTTACACCGACATTTTTCTCAACCCCAAGCATAACCAGCAGCAGCTCTTGATGGATGATTGCTTGCGCTGCCATGCGATGCATTTTCAAGGAGGAATTCGTGACCTGGTGGCTCCCCTCAGCACGCATGGGCCGTGGCAACTGCTTCAGCCGCTACTTGCCGAGCAACCCGTAGTGCCCTGTCTTGCCTGCCACCAACTCCATCGCGAAGGAGCACCTCTCGCGAAGTCGAAACCCGGCGAGGCCACCGTCGGCCCGCAGCAAGAGATCAATCGACCATCTCTGGCACTTTTCGATCGTCGGGAGTTAGAGCACATTCCGGTGGACCAGCTACCACTGCCCGTGATGTTGGAAGGAACGCGAGTGGTGAAGCTCAGCCCCGACCAGCGGCAGGCATTGTGCTACCAATGCCATGCTCCGATTGCCACGCTCCAAGTCAGCTCGGGCGATGACCGCACACCGGTTGGAGTCCATGAAGGCCTGAGCTGCTTGGCCTGTCATCTGAAGCACGGACAACAGACGCGCGCTTCCTGCGCCACCTGCCATCCCCGTCTTTCCAATTGCGGCATTCCGGTCGAGAAGATGGACACGACCTTCAAAGACCAAGCGAGCAAACACAATGTCCATTCTGTGAAATGTATGGACTGCCACAGGAATGGTATACCGAAGATCAGAAAGGTCACGGACGAAACGATAAAGCGAGGCGGGCGGGCGGCCGACTCGAGTTCGTAGCGGTAGAAAGTCCGAAGGGCAGCAGTGACGAGGAGTCAGAACGTTGTATCTCGACAACTTGGATCGGTTTAAGGCTGTCGATCCAGAATGGGCTGCGCTTGCCCTTCTGCTCTTCGTAGTATTGATGTCGAATATCCAGTTGCGCCCAAATCCCACCCATCAGTAGGGGGTCGTAATCCCGCAGGAAGTGTTCGGGGATGTGGACGTACTTGTTACCGAAGTTCTTCAGTTTGGCCCAGTGCTTGTCGTCTTCGGAAACGTACCGTACCTGCACCTTGTCGATGAGCGTGTGCTTCCCCTTGTCCTTGACCATCGACCAGCAGCAAGTGATCGAGTGTCCAGAGCATTAGATCGTCTTCCACAATATGCGGAAGATGAGATCAGGCGCTATTGGACAGTTGCCTCGTTCAAAGTCAATCCCCACTTTGCCAAGATTTGGCTTTTGCGCAGGGTAGCCCAAAAGCGTGTTCCCGCGTATGCCTGATGACGAAGGCTGGCTGAATCTAGACCGTATGGCTTCGGGGGGGGCATATCGCCACTCGGTTGGGCTGAAGCACTTCACGGAGTGCGGAAACCTATATTCCGACACTTGAGCAATTGTGAGCAGTCACCAATAGGCCACCGTTGTAATCTGTCAGCAGATGTGAAGGAACTATACGGCCCACGGTCGTTTTGTTCCTCTGGTGGCGCAGCCGTATATTCGTATACAGGAAAAGTTTAGCTCATCCACTCGCTGCGCCACATCTACTTCTTGAATGGTGTTCACGCAGCAAGTCAAGTAACTCGGACTGCTCCTGCTCATTCCCTTCCCGTTCCTCTCGATGCCCCAGTTAATCACCAAGTCCGGTGCCCCGGAGTGTTTTCAGAGACAAACAACCCTCGTCAGTCCGGTTCAACCCGAACGGCCACATCAAATCCCGAATAGTACTTCTTCATATCCTTTGCGGTGTACTTCTCCCGAAATTTCTCGATCACGGATTTCACCGCTTTGGCATCGGTCACTGGCGTTGCCCGGAATTCCGCTCCAACGCCTCGTGTGTCAATCCGAATCGAAGGGTTCTTGAGCAGGTTCCTGTACCACTCCTTGCCAGAGCCCTGCACCGGCAGGAGGTACAGCTCTTCGCCTTCCAGCACGAACCAGACCGGAATCGAGATTGGCTGACCGGACTTCCTCCAGATCACACTAAGCTTGATTTGGCGGTAGCGGGCGAGGCGGTCTTTCAGGCTGTCCTTAAGGGTTTGGCATTTCCGCACTCCTTCTGAGTACCGAGTGTGGTCGAACCTAGCAACAGCCGCAAGCCTTTCCGCGCATGGCTTCTCGACCTTCCCAAGCAATGAGCGGCAGAACTGCCAATGCCGCAATCGGGTCTGCCCACTTTACGTGCCAGATCGCGTTGACCGCCAGCCCCGTCAAGGCGATGAGCGAGAGGTAAGCACACAGCGCCGACTGAGCGGTATCCGCCTTCAGTGCGGCACTTGCCTGTAGCTTCTGACAGCCGCCGTTTCTCTTTCGCAAGCCTCGGCATGACGGCCGCGGCTGCGACCAGAATGGCTATCCCCAGAAAGGTTGGTGTGGGTTCGCTATAGCCCAGCAGACTCGCGACCGAAGTTATCGCGAACATAAGCAGCCAGTGCGAACAACAAGGTTCCCGCGATTCGGGCAGCCCGCCTTTCCGCGTCTTCATGCCCATCTCTTGCACGAAATCTCCACAGCACTACTACCGCCGAGAAAAGTTCGATGGCGCTGTCTCCACCGAATGCAAGCAGGGCGGGACTCCGTGCCCGCTTTGCTGCGAAGAGGGATACCGCCGCCTCCACGCTCATCCAGGCGATTGTGACGGTCTGAACCCGCAGGATTCGCCGGATAGTGTCTGGAGTACCGATTTGCGGCACCGAGACCATTTGGGTGAGTATTATCCCACGGCAAAAGTTCACGCCCGAGATCGCCAAGGACATTGCGGCTCATAAAGTCGCAAGCACGTGGTTGAGGGAAATCTCGAATCCGTTCGAGCCCGACTTTCACCGATGGGTCGCGCCCTGAGCATCACTGGAATGAGCGTATCTCTGCTCACTGACTTGCTCTTACCACTGTGCTACGGTTGGTTTTTAGACCTAAACAAATCGGTTAGGAGGGATCATGCTCGGAGGTCTGCTTTTCGTGGTGTGCGTCATCCTTCAGTTTCATTACCATGATCCGATTCCGTGGTACATCTGGGTGCTTGCTCTGATCGCACAGTTTGTTGCGTTCGGCGAACCAGCGATGAGGTCTGCTGTTTCGAAAAAGAACTGAAGCTGTTGCGGACCGCTTGACGTGAGGAGCGCAATCCTGCATTGCGCCCATGAAGGCGACTCTGCCGCATCGTCGAAGGGCGATACAATCGCCGTTACTTCGAAAGAAGACCGATGGCTGACGTGAAGATCAGCAGTCCGTCCGGCGAAATTCCGGCATGGTTCGCTGCGCCCACCAAAACGGGGCCGTGGGCGGGTGTAGTTCTGTTACATGATGCGGCAGGCATGAGCCAAGACTTGCGGAATCAGGCTGATTGGCTCGCAAGCGAGGGATATTTGGCGGTCGCGCCCGATTTGTTTTATCCCGGAGGGAAGGTGGCCTGCATTCTTTCCGTCCTGCGCGATGCGGTGGCACGCCAAGGGAGATTCTTCGCCGACATCGAAGCTGCCCGAATATTCCTAACGCAGCAGGAAGGGTGTACTGGCAAGATTGGAATAATCGGCTTCTGCATGGGCGGTGCATTCGCCCTGTTGCTCGCTCCCGGTCATGGCTTCTCTGCTTCAAGCGTCAACTACGGCGGTGCTATTCCTAAAGACGCAGAACGCCTTCTGGTGGCTGCGTGTCCTATTGTCGCCAGCTATGGTGCGAAAGACCGTTGGGCACGAGGCGCGGCAGCCAAGTTGGAGAGCGTCCTGACTGTCCTTCACGTCGAGCACGATGTCAAAGAGTATCCTGACGCAGGGCATTCGTTCCTGAATAATCACCACAACGCCCTATTCAAGATGTTGAAGATAGTGGGAATTGGTTACCACCATCCATCAGCCAAGGACGCCCGTCGCCGAATCATCGCCTTCTTCAACAAACATCTCGGATGACGACAGCAGATCATCGAGGAGTGACGCCCATGACAGCCAAGTCGAGATCTCTGGAACCTCGCTCACTGAAGCCTGTCCATTCCGGCGACATTGAGGAACAAATCCGCAGACACGCCTACGAGTTGTACGAGCAGTGTGGAAAGGTTGACGGATTCGCGTTGGACGACTGGCTCGCAGCGGAACGCGAGATTCTCGGAAACCAACGGAGAATCAAAGCAGCGAAGGCTTCAAAGTAGCAGAGAGGGAAGATGCGAAGCCTGCTGAGGGCAGTGGGTTCAGTATGAAATTTAAGGCCGCTAACAGGAACATTGCTTTGGCTATCGGCGTATTCTCAGTCAGTGGTGAGGACGCCGTCTCCGTCTGAGACCTTGATCTATGAAGACACTGAAGGCTTCGTTGTTGGCAAGTGCAATTGGAACTGGAGCATGGGTGCTGGGGCTGACGCAAAAGATGTGGCCTGCACATCCGCAATGGGCTGTTTTCTTTCTGACAATAGGCGCACTTGTGGTGCTGTTGTTACGTTTGGCCTGAGCCCCAGAAATGAAATTTGGTTTGAAGTCCCCCGATGCCGAGAGGACTGCCGCGCCCCAATCGGTCAAGATGCTCGCCCAAACCGCTCGTCCACAATGGTCATTCGACCAACACGGTCGAGTTCTTGGCCAAGCAGCTTTATTCTTTCGGCGCGACAATGACAATCTTCCAATTCTGATGGTGTTAAAGGCGCGGACTGCCCGAATCTCTCAATCTGTTCGTGAACTAGCTCTCGGATTTCGTTCCTGATGGCAATGGCTGGGGTTGTCATCACACGTGCCTCCGTGAACCAGTCTAGCCGAGCGGATTCGTTTAGCACAGGGTGTTGCTCAGGCTATGGTGCCATTTCTGTGGAAAGGCAGTCCTAACCCGCAAGTCTGAAAATCACGCGCACTTCTTTGCCACGGAGACCTGCGTACTTAATGGCCATGCCGAGGAGCGTGCATTCGTCCTCTTGGTAGTCGGCAGCAAAGGCGTCTTGGTGGAGCAACAACAGTTCCGTTGTAGGCTCAACCGGATCGGCTTCACGTCAGGGAGACCGTACACTCCCGAAATTACTCAGGGTGTAGTCCGGGCGGTCATCGGTGTGGCGGCATTTGCAGGTCTCCGAGAGGGGGAAGTGCGAGGTCAATGGTGGGAAGACGACGATGGGGAGGTTCTCAACATCCGGCGCTCGGTGTGGCGGATTCATCTAAAAGATGAGACCAAGACCCACCAGGATGACGAAGACCCCGGCG
The DNA here is from genome assembly GCA_963770245.1 of uncultured Acidobacteriaceae bacterium. Classification (GTDB taxonomy): domain Bacteria; phylum Acidobacteriota; class Terriglobia; order Terriglobales; family Acidobacteriaceae; genus PALSA-270. Next base: position 323,865 of record CAVYOX010000010.1, read on the forward strand.
TCGTTCCGATCATCGAGCCTCTTCGGTTCATCCTCGACGCCATCAAGCCAGCGAATGCTTCTGGCTGGATGTTCCCGAATACGATTGGCGAGGCGCTGGACTTGGACAACCTCGCCGAACGTGTGATCAAGCCCATGTTCAAGGCAAACGGTCTGAAGTGGAAAGGCTGGCACGCGTACCGTCGCGGTCTAGCCACCAACCTTCATGAACTCGGAGTGCCGGACAAGGTGATCCAAGCAATTCTGCGGCACGAGGATGTCAGCACGACGCAGAGAAGCTACATCAAGACGGTGCCCGAAGTCGTGACCAACGCCATGAAGCAACTGGAAGCAAGAATAGCTCGTGCAGCAGTTGTGTAGCAGGTCTCGGTGAACTGATCGTAGGTGATTGAAAAGATGGAGCCGACGATCGGACTTGAACCGATGACCTGCCGATTACGAATCGGCTGCTCTACCAACTGAGCTACGTCGGCTTTCCGTTTGCTTTGTTTAGTTTACCAAATTGCGTGGCGGCCGCCGCTGTACAACGGCTGTACAAAGGAGCAAGAACCCGAGCCAATCAAAAGGATGCCTGCTGGCACCAGCCCGACCAGTGCTTTAAGCAATGTGGCATTCATAACCCGGCTCGGGGAGAGAGGGTTTCGATGCTCGATCCCCGACATGCTACGCCCGCGAGGGCCTGTCGCCACTGAATCCGTCGCGGGCGAGCCTGTCTATATCGCGACCGAATCCAGTTCACCCCTCAGGCAACTTTCAGCACTATCTTGCCTCGTGCGTGTCCGGTCTCGTTGAGTTCGTGGGCTCGTCGGGCGTCTGCGAGCGGCAGCACGGTTTCGACCACTGCTTTCAGTTTCCCGGCATCGACGAGCTGTGCGATCTCAGACAACTGCGAAGAACTGGGGTGGGAAGAGAAGAAAGCCGAGCGAACGCCGTGTGTGGCAGCCTCGTCTGCCGAGGGTGGAGCGACAATCGAAACGAGAATCCCGCCCTTCTTCAGCACCTTCCACGAACGGTTCTGGGTATCGCCTCCCAGTGTGTCGAGCACTACGTCAACGTCGTGGACTACATCCTCGAAGCGCGTCTTTTCGTAGTCTATCGGTTCGTCAACTCCCAATTCCCGTAGAAACGCCAGATTCCGGCCCGAAGCTGTCCCGATGACATGCGCTCCCTTCCATTTTGCGAGTTGCACGGCGAAGCTGCCCACCCCTCCGGCTGCGCCGTGAATCAGAATCCTCTGGTCTTTGCGCAGTGCAGCCGTTTCGAATAACGCCTGCCACGCCGTCAATCCAACTACAGGAATGGCAGCGGCATGGACATGATCAACTGATTTTGGCTTGAGCGCCGCCTCCGTTTCCTTGACCACGACATATTCCGCATAAGTGCCTTTACCGATGCGGGCGGCATCCGGCCGGGCATAAACCTCATCCCCTTTCTTGAATTTGGTGACGCCCGAACCCACTGCTTCGACAATCCCGGAAACATCCCACCCCGGGATGTAAGGCAGGGGAAGAGGAAAGATATCCTTCAGGTAGCCTGCTCGCGCTTTCCAGTCGATGGCATTCACCGAGGCGGCATGGACTCTTATCAAAAATTCGCCAGAGCCCGGCGTTGGGCGCGGTGCATCTTCGAATCGGAGCACTTCGGGTCCGCCGTAGTTGTGGACTTGCACTGCTTTCATGTTTTCCATTTGTCATCTCCTTGGACAGGGCATTATGAACGCCTTCAAAGTACTGGTTGGAGTGGCCGTATCCCTCTACCGAGAGTGGGGTCAGCCGGAACGTGGTTTGTAGTTTCAGCGAACGGTTCGAGCAACGATTTGCATTGAGGGCTCAAATGCAGATTCGCACATCGCCGCTCAAGCATCCGGTGGGGATCGCTCGCCGTCTTGAGCGCGTATCGCAGCCGAAACGGAATCCCCTCCCCGGCGAAACGGTGCGGGTGAACCGAGATACCCGACCACGTAGGAACTTCCTGTTCAAGCTTCTTCAGGTGGTTCATCATCCCCAGACTCCGCTGTTGGTTTTTCGATGCCTGAAGACGACGACTCGATTCAGCGACCAGACTTGCGCTCTGCTCATCCAACAGGTCATGACAGATCACAACCTACGCACTGCGGCGAAGGAGAAACTATGACTCGCGAAGCTAGAATGATGTCCGGGATCATCCTCATCACCGTGCCGACGATTCAATATGGCGGGTATTTTCTGCTGACTTCCCTGATGAACAAGGGCAGCGGATACATGGACAACCCGCTACGCCAGAATTTCTTCCGCGCCGGACATGCTCATGCAGGCGTGATCCTGATCTTGTCGCTGGTTTGCCAAATGCTGGGGGATGCCGCTGCGCTCCCGAGCCCATTACTTTGGGCGGTCCGCATCGGAGTGCCACTCGCTGCGATTCTCATTTCGTCGGGCTTCTTTTTCTCCGTGTTGCCGCCGACCGCTACGCAACCCAGTGCAGCAGTCGCGCTGATCTACTGGGGGGCGGTGGTTCTCGCCTTTTCGGTGGTTACACTCGGGGTTGGGTTGTTGCGGTCTCGGCCGAGCTAGGCTTCAGCAGAATGGGATTCGATCAATTCGCCAGGCGGGAGGTTCATTGTGCAACCAGCATTCGGGTTCAATATCCCACAAACTCTGGAAGACATTTGCCATCCAACGCGACTGGCCTTGGTCGTTTACGACATGCAGGTCGGGATCGTGAAGCAGATCGAGAATGGGCGGCAGATCACGGACGGAGTGGTTCAGGTCCTCGAGGCGGCCCGCAAAGCTGGGGTTCGCGTCTTCTTCACCCGCCATATGTCACTGCCGAAGGAGCTTATGGGCGTGGCTCAGTTCCGAATGGCGATGGCATGGCAACGGGTGAAAGCGCCAAATGAGGTGCAGCCTTGGTTCTTGCGGGACGCGCCGGGATTCCATCTGATTCCGGAGATGAATCCGCTGCCGAGCGAAGCCATTTTCGACAAGATCACCATGTCGGCGTTCGAAGGTACACCGCTGAACATCGCGCTCCGGGATTGCGGCATGGATGCCTTTGCCATCGTCGGCATCGCCATGGAAATCGGCATCGAACCTACGGTGCGGCATGGCGCTGATCTTGGTTACATTCCGGTGGTGGTCAAGGACGCCTGTGGCTTCGGACATCGCGAGGCGGCAGAGCGTTCAATGGCGAGCCTCGAATTCGCGGGCGATGCTGTGCTTACGAACGCGGACACGTTCTGTACTCAACTTGGGCGCAATCACTCCGCGTAAGCAGGAGCCGCTGCCCAGCTAGACTCGCACGCCATAAAGTTTCGCAAGGCTGAGCGCGTCACGAATCGGCTGTTCTACCCAACTGAGCCACGTCGGCTTTCCGTTTGGTTTTCAGTCTATCAGAGCAGCCCATCCCACCTGATCGTACCGATTTGCGACTTTACGGTTGCGCCGGTTGGAACTGAATCAGCACAATCTCAGGCGTTGTTCCTACGCGCAGCGGCGGACCCCAAGTGCCCGCCCCGTACGAGGTGTAAACCAACAGGTTGCCCAGGCGCTGCAATCCATAGACAAATTTCCCGTAGAGGCGGGAAGTGATCCAGGTGAAGGGAAAGAACTGTCCGCCGTGGGTGTGCCCGGAAAGCTGCAGCGAGATGCCTTCTTCCTGGGCAATTTTCAAACGGTCGGGCGCGTGCGTCAGCAGGACGCTCGGACGGTCACGATCGAGAGCCGCCGCTCGCAGCACCCCTCGCAGGCGTTCATCGTTGGTCGAGTCTCGAAAATGCACGCCGACAATCTGCAATCCATCGATTACGACCTTCTCGTTGTTCAGGACTCGCACGCCCGACTGTTTCACCGCCTGGAGATATTTCGCGGGGTCGGAAAATTCTTCGTGATTGCCGGTCACAAAATAGGCTCCGAGCGGCGCCGCCAGCTGGGACCAGGATGACGCCAGCTCATCCACTTTCGCTGCCGTGCCGTCATACATGTCGCCGCCAATAAAGACAATGTCGGGCCGCAGTCGTATCAGCATCTGGACGATGCGGCGCATAAACCGGTTTCCGCGAACATGGCCCAAATGAGTGTCGCTAACGAGCGCCGCCACCCGGCCGCGCCAGGCTTCCGGCAGGTTCGGCAACTTGACGGTGACTCGTTTCACCCGGGTCCAGGCGGCATTGACGACGCCATAGAAACTTGCCACTAGCGCCAGACCAAGCAGCGCTCCGACGAGCACCTGCCGATCCGGGTGCTCGCCGAAAAGACGGGCTCCGCCCTCAATTGCCCAACAGGCGCAAGCCGCCAGAAAGCCAAAACTCAAGATCCCCAGCCAGACGGCGGAGAGGGTGTAGAAGACCCGAACGGCGATGTGGGTATATCGCCAGGCCAGCAGGGAGGCGACCACAAAACTCACCGACAACAGCGCCAGTCCTACCTCTAGTTTCGAAACGCCCGGCGGATCGGCCGTGGTCCAGAAAGCCGTCCACGTCCAATACAGAAACCAATGGGCCAAAAGCAAAATCAATTGAACGGTGGCGACGAAGACAGCGATTCGGGACCTCACCTTTTGTCACTTCTCCAGATCATTAAGGATTAGATGAGATTCGACCGAGGGCGATTCGGCGAGGATGGCGGTTCGAGGCCAGGTGCGGGTTGGGGTGAAGCTGGTCCGGGTCCAAATCTTGCGTTCGGCGGGCGGTCAGGAGCGCCGAGCGCCGAAGCTGCGGACCTGGGCCTCATATTCCTCTTCCGACTTCGCTGGCAGCAGCACCCAGAGCGTATAGATGCCGAGAGCAGTGCCGAATGGTACGTCGAAGAACATGGCCAGAAACGCCAGGAACATGGCTACGATGCGCGCCCACGGTTCCCGTTGCAGCAAACCCCAACCGGCGGCAAATCCTACGATGGCTTTGGCCAGCAATACTCCCGCCACGAAAACCAACAGCGGGTGCAAGAAGGGGGGAGGGCCGCCTGCCTCCGGCGGCCGCAGAAAGATGGTGTTCGCGATGACATAGCAAACTGCCGCTTGCAGAGTATTGAGCGCGGAGAGCGCAATCCAAAAAATACCCAGCAGCCGAACGTGTTCCTGCACTCGGTTGGCGCGCGGATAGGACAACTGCACGCCTTCTTTCACTTGTCTTCCGCACTGGCCGCAGAATTCCTGACCCGCCGGTAATGCCGCGCCGCATGCGTCGCAAAACATCGCAGCCCTCCTCTCGCTCCCGAGCGAAACACCGCATCCAGCTTTGTCTGACACTTCATACGAGTTGCAATCGTGAACGGTTCCACGAATTGGCTGCGAGGACCCACGCGAAAATCTCCGCACCAACGAAAAGGCCGCCCGGCATAGGCGGCCTTCTCTTGCAAGGGAGAATAGTTCCAACGGAGTTTCAACCGTCAAAACTTTCTGGCGAAATCTTATGAGTCGAAAAAGGGGGGTGTCAAGGGTTTTCTATGAAATAAATGGCTTTATTATCAATAACTTAACAAAATCGTCAACAGGGCCCCAGATCATGCCATTTTGAGACGGGAGGCCTTCTGGAAGGCTAAACTGCGCCAATTGATGAGCTTACGCCGGAATCGGGGGGTTCATTCCGCCGCTCCGAGAGATGCAGGGAAATGAACTCCATCTCCTCCCGGCGCTGCAGCATCTGCTCGGGAAGCAGCTTTCGGATGAGCACGCGGATGCCCCCAAAGGCGATTCCGGCAACAATTGCGAGGCCCCCGATGATCCCGCACAGGATGATGACATTCACCAACAGGTTGGCGATATTGTCTTTCTTGGTGAAGTAGGTGTTCTGATTCCAGGTGACGTCCGCGTCGTAGTTCACTGATGAGAGGAAGGACTTGGCCTCGTCCGCGGAGAGCGCTCCGGTGGCAATGACGAGGATCGGCCCCGTGCGTTTGTCAAACAGCGGGCTGAGACGCGACGAATTCGCGGCGTGCTGCGCCTTATCGATACGTTCGAGAGCGCTCGCCGCCAGCTGCGGAGTGGGGTAGGAGACGAGCGTCAGAGTGGCTTCGCCGCCCGAGGTATCGTAATTGGCGAGCGCCACCTCCGCGCCGGAGGTGAAGTCGACGAGACTTGCAGAAAGCGGCGCGCCCACCTTTTCGAGCGCGACCGGCCCGACCACATATTTCACGCTGTTCCTGACATAGGCCTGACGCGGAAGATAGATGGGCAACCCGGGCAGACCGGCGGTGTTTCCGACCGGCCGGGGAAGCGCCGCGGCCAGCTCACGCAGCTCGGCCGCAGACATGGCGCTGAGCTTCTCAAATGCCGCATCCACCAGAACACTGCCGCGGTAAAACAGCACCCGTTCGTTGAGCGACCCGCCTTGGTCGCCGATCTGCTCCTTGGCCATCTGCGGCATCTTGTAATAGGTGTAGGCTCCGTAGGCGCCCGTGGCGTCAGCAAAGCAGGCAACCTTGATGGTGAGCTTGCGGCCGTCCTCGCGGGTGTAGGTCGCGGTGGCAAACTCCGTAAAACCATACTCCTTGAGCACATCGGCATTCAGGGGATCGGCCGCGGAGGGATCTGTGCTCGTCCGCACCACCCCGGATTGCTGCCAGCCCCCAAATTCCTTGGGGAGGACCGGCGCCCGTGACTCGCTCGCAGCCCAGGCGCTGGCGGCGAAGACCACCAAGGCGAATCCGAAAATGAATCGAGAAAATCTCATGCGGCTGGTCCAGCCAGAGGAAAACAGGCCACTCCCTGCTTACTTAGACTACAGACTGGAGGGGAAAGTTTCCAGAGTGCGTGGAAATGGTGGAAGTGGTGGGGAATCCTGGTGTTCTCGAGGAAGCTTGCGGGTCTTTCTCGGTTCCCGTGCTTCCTAGTCGTCTCGGATGCTGGCGGATGGCCGCAGGCCCTACGGCCCCGCAGTCTTCTCGATTTTGCTCGCGACCTTCACCCCGCTCAGTCCGCCCACATACTTGGCAATTCCCCGGTAGAGCGATTCCGCAATGCGTTGGCGGAATTCAGAAGTTTCGAGCCGGCGCTCGTCCCCAGGATTGCTGACAAAGGAAACCTCCGCCAAAATCGACGGCATATTCGCCCCAATCAGCACAATAAACGGGGCTTTCTTCACTCCCCGGTCGCGGAGACCCGGATTCTTCAAGGCCAGCCCGCTATGCAGCGCACTCTCGACGTCGTTGGCAAATTCGCGGGATTCGTCGATTTTTTCCTGCAGGGCAATCTTCTTCACCAGATCTTGCAGTTCGTGAATCGACTTCTCCGAAACCGCATTCTCGCGCGCCGCGACTTCCAGAGCTTCCGCCGAGGAGCTGAAATTCAGGTAGTAGGTTTCGACCCCGCGGGCGTCCGGGTCTCGGCTGGAGTTGGCATGAACCGAGATAAACAAATCCGCCTGATCCTGGTTGGCAATGGCGGTCCGGGTCTCGAGCGGGATAAAAGTGTCATCCCGCCGCGTGTAGTCCACTTCGGCTCCCAGCCGCGCCTCGAGCAATTTTCCCAGGCGCCGCGAGACATCAAGGACCAGATCCTTTTCGAGCAACCCGTTCGGCCCAATCGTACCCGTGTCGAAACCGCCGTGGCCGGGATCGATCACAATCTTTCCGATCTTCAAGCCCAAGGCCCGGATCAGGGATCGGTCGCCTTTCGCCATGGGCTGAGCCTCGCGGGCACTCCGGGTAAACCGGACTTTGGAGCGCTCCGAGGCGGGAGTGACCGCCGCCTTGCCCACGCGTTTGGTCTCGGCCAGGTTCGCCTCCGCCATCGGATCTTCGTCAGGGCTGTCGGCTTCGACGATCTTCTTCTTGACTCCGTTGTTCTTGAGGCCGTTGTTACTCGCGACTCCGGCTGAAAGCTCGGGTTCCGCGTCGGTTTTCGCCGAACCCGCCGGCATCGGCCCCGACTTCGCCAGCTGCGAGGTGGCAGCCGGGGCCCCCTGCGCCGTCCGCGGGTTCGCCTCCGGCTTGGCGTGAATGTCGATGATCAACCGCGGCGGATTGGGAAGCAGAAACGCGTTGTAGTCCGACAGATCATCCACCTCGAGGACCACGCGCGTCCGTCCCTGTTCGAACTGCGCGACCCGGATCTTTCTCAGAAGGCCATCCTCCACGTCGAAGGTCTTGCCGACTAGCGCTGCCGCCAGCTTGGTGTCGAGCAGATCGAAGAAAATCCGGTCTGGACTTCCGATGCGTTGCGACTCGAACTTGACGTCTTGCTCGAGATCAATCGCCACGCGCGTGTAATCCGGCGTAGACCAGTGGCGAATGCCGGTCACGTGGAGGAGTTTTTCCCCTTCCCCCGCCGCCTCCCCGCCTGGTTCGCTCCCGGAGCTGGCTTTGCCGCTGCCTTCTCGGGAGTCTGGGGGAGTCTCCTCCGCGTCCCTGCCGGCCTCGACTTTCCCGACCACCTGCGGCGCGTCCTCGGCTAGCGATTTTCGTGCGTCGTCGGCCAGATGGCTCCCCGGGTAGCGGCGTAGGAATTCCTGGAATGCGGTCCGCGCTTCCTGAGGATCCTCGAGATCATCCTGGTAGATTTTTCCTATGGCAAACAGGGCGTCCGACCGATTCTTGCTTCCGGGATACTCACGGCGGAGAAATTCGTATTGCCGGATCGCCTTGCGCTGAATGTCGCCATCGTCCAGGCGCTCGCCCATCTCCACCATCAACTCGGCCACGGCAAGCACACTGGGATCAGCTTTCGTAGAGGTGGGAGAGCCGTAGTAGACCCGCCGGTAGGCATCGATCACCTGCTGATAGTCGTGCCGGGTGCGGTCCGCCGCAGGACGCGCGTGGAGGGCATCCCGCATGCGCTCGGCGGTTAGAAACTGCGAGCGCGCCCAAGCCTCAGACCTGTGGCTGCTGGCCAGAGCCGGCACCGCGGCTAGGACGAGCAGAACTGGCACGAGCAGAAAAAGAGCCGCATTCCCGCGCCCCGCGCGTTGGCTTGAATATGAGTTTTTCAATTTCCTGGCCCGTAATCGCTGTTTCGACCGCTACCCCCCCGCCCGAGAGGACTGGCCCTCAGTCGGTGTTGCTGAAAACCAAAACCCCCTGGGCATCCCGATGGACCTCGATCGGTACCCGCGCCGGGCTGTTCGGAAAGTGCCATCCTTCCTCGCCGCTGTAAAGCTGGGTAATCCGCTTCACGTAGTTGCGGGTCTCCGCGAAATGCGGAACTCCGGCGCTGCGGGCGACTGCACCCGCCCCGGCGTTATAGGCTGCGAGCGACAGCTGCACGTTGCCCCCATAGCTCTCCATCAGCTTTTTCAGGTGGCGTACGCCGGCGTCCACATTCTGCTCCGGGTCAAAGGGATTGGTCACATTCAGCTGGCGCGCCGTCTGCGGCATCAGCTGCATGAGGCCCATGGCTCCTTTACGAGAAACCGCGTTGGGGTTGAAGTTTGATTCCACCTTGATCACAGCCCGCACCAGATTGGAATCCACGTCGTGCCGCGCGGCCGCCTGATCGATGGCAGCGTCAATCTCCGCCGGCGTGAAGCTCTTGCGGACCGCGAAGTTCGGAGCCAGAGTTTCCGGGGAACCATTCGCAGCATTCTTTCCCAGATACTGATCCACTTCGGCCGCCGCCGATTGTGCGGCCCGCACGTTCGCCCGGGGCACCGGTTTCCACCGGTGTTCGGTCGCACTCCAATAGACCAGCGAACTGCGCGGGGCTAGGGCCGCGTGCCACGGCTGAGTCGGCCTGGCTGGGACGTAATCGTTCACATAGACCTTGTGCCCGTTATCGTCGGTGGAGGTGGTGATGGTTCCAGCTGCTTCGCCGGAACCGGCTTCTGCCTGCACGTATGGCGTGGTGAGAAAAAGGAAGGTCGCGATTACAGGACTTACCATCAGGGCGAGTTGCAGGCGCTTTCGCATAGCCGGGTACCAGCTTCTCCTCGCGGAGGCACACCCGCACCCCCGCTGCTACCTACCCGGAACCTGACAGAGAATCCTTACCAGAGTGAACCGATTATAGGCTCGGGGGCTAGGTCGGGCAATCTATCGAAGGGGTACTGAACCACGGTGGTAATCGACGTAAGTTACTGATGAAAAGACACTTCTTTTGTTCAAGTCGCAGGCGATCGGCGACTCCCATGAGGCGCGCTGGCCCCGCCGCCGACCTGACCTTAGAGCCAAGCGTGCGCCCCGCGAGACCGCCGATCCTATCGGGGGGAAAGGGCTTCTCCCACGCCTGCGTCCTTCACGGAGTACCTGAGGCTGGGTTGGCACTCCGCGTACCCCGCGGTCTCGGTGACATCGGAGTGCGGACTGACCCGCGCCATCCGGTAGGTGCGCATCCGATAGCAGACCGGCGAAGAATCCATGCGATGGCTCGGGAGGAGGTAGCGGCCGACGACGATGGAATCGCCCGCAAGGGCATCCGACCGCATCGGCATCGGAAATCGTTCTATCGCCATGCCTTCTGATGGGGGGAACCTGAGCCCGGTGAAACCGGTCGGGGGGAAAGCAGACTTCGCAGGCGGTGGTGGATCGGTCGCAAACCCGGCACCCACGGAAACCAGCCCGAAGAGCACGAGCAGGAAAAAGTTGATCACGCGCATAAAAACCACCTCGCGTTGGAAGCGATTATAGACTCGAACGGAACCCGGATTCCCAAGCTTTTTTGCCCTGTGATTTACCCCTTAGCGGAGGCTGTAGTACGCTGCCCCTGTCCATGAGCGAGCCCGAGAGTCCCCCACGCCAGACCGCGGATTCCCTGATGCTCCGCGGTTTCTGGTATCGCGCCCTGCCGAGCCACCAGGTGCGGGGGAACCAACTGCGCAAGTTGAGCTTGCTCGAAACCCCGCTGGTGGTCGGCCGCGGCCACCCGGCCGGTGGCTCTCCGCGACGCCCCTTCGCCCTGCACGACGCCTGCCCGCATCGTGGCATGCCATTGTCCTGCGGTCGCTTCGACGGTCAGCAATTGGAGTGCAGCTATCACGGCTGGCGCTTCGACGCCTACACCGGCCAATGTCAGCTGATTCCGTCTCTTACCGCGGATCAGAACATGAGGGTCGACCGCATCTACGCGGGCGGCTACCCGTGCGTGGAGCGCGACGGTTTTCTCTGGGTCTTCCTCCCCGATCCCGGTCCGAGCGGAGCCGGTTTCACCAAGCCCGCCGACGCGCCCGTCGAGGTACCCGAGGTTCCGAAATTCAGCGAGAATTTCCAGACTGCCTACCTGACCGCCGACATGCCGGTCAGCGTGGACCACGGCATCATTGGATTGATGGATCCCGCGCACGGGCCTTTTGTTCACCAGGCCTGGTGGTGGCGCAAGCGCGAGAGCATCCACGAAAAGCAGAAGCATTTCGAGCCCATCCCCAACGGCTTTCGCATGAGCGCCCACACCCCGAGCTCAAACAGCGCACCTTATAAACTGCTGCGCCTCTATGCCGCCGCCGATGCCATCACCACCACCATCGACTTCATCCTTCCGAACCTGCGTCTGGAAACCATCCGCGCGGGCAAGTACTGGTTTTCTTCGCTCACCACGGTCACTCCGATCGCGCGCAGCCAATGCCGTATTGATGTGGTGGCTTGCTGGAATATTTTCCGCTGGATGCCCTTTGGGCCGTCGCTGCTGAAGTTTGTGTTCGCGAAATTCGTCGAGCAGGATCGCCGCACCATGGAGCTACAAGCCGAGGGCTTAAAGCACAATCCCCGCCTGATGCTCATCGACGACGCCGATCGCCCGGCCAAGTGGTATTTCGCCTTGAAAGCGGCCTATCGGGAGGCCCAGCTGGCCGGCGGGGAGATGAAGCACCCGATGGCTGGTCCGGTGACCCTGAAGTGGAGAAGCTGATCCCCCTTGCGGGGGATGCGTTCCTCTGCCCCCGTCTCGCCCCGCGCAGTCACGCGCGGTGTCACCGACCGCTCATTCCTCGGCCAGCCAATCCATGGCTTGTTCGCGAGTATCGAACTTCGGCAACTCCCGCTGCGAAAACGTCTTGAAATTCTCGTAGAACACGTTCGGCAGGCTGGCGGTCCCGACCCATGCCGAGCGTTTTACATAGGGCCGGTCGAGGGTCAGCACTTCTTTGATGCGGGTGGCAACTTCCTTGTCCACGTGCGCGCCGGAGAAGTCGGCGAGTGAGAGGACCGAGTCGCGCGGTTGCTGTGCCATGGTGGTCCGAATTTCATCGAGGAGAAGCAGGATCTCCTGCTTCGTTCCCTGGCTGAAATCGATCAGCAGGATCGTCTTGTCGTGGTGCTTGACGAAGCGAAGGCGGTCATCCATGAGAACCTCCGGACGAGCTGAGAGTCGAAGAACGGGAGACTAAGAACCGGGAAAAGCCGCAACTCCGGGGGCCCAGGTCAATTCCCTAATTCGAAAGCAGAGTTTCCACCACCTGATAGACCTCGCCGAGGGCGGCATCGAGCGAGCCGGGATCCTTCCCGCCCGCTTCCGCCAGATCCGGACGTCCGCCGCCTTTCCCGCCCACTCTCTCGGCCACCGGGGCGATGACTCTTCCGGCCGGAATGCGGCCGCTCAAATCCTTGGTTACGCCCACGATGAGGGAGACGCTGCCGTTCGAGGCGGACCCGAGCACCACGACTCCCGAGCCTAGCTTGTCGCGCAGTTGGTCGACCAGAGTTCGCATCTGCGAACGTTCCAGATGGTCGACGCGGTGGGCCAATACTTTCACGCCACGGACCTGTTTGATCTGGTCGCTCACCAAAGCCACCGAAGACGATGCCGACTTCATTCGCGCCTGATCCAACTCCCGCGTCAAGCGCTTGATCTCCGCGTCTCTTTTCCCCAATTCGGCTTGCAAGGCTTCGGCGGGAGAGAGTGAGGTTTCACGAGCCGCCAGACCGGCGACCACCTCTTCGAGCTGGTGGTCTTGGCGAAAGTGTGCGACCGAGCCCTCGCCCGTGACCGCCTCCACGCGCCGCACCCCCGACGATACGCTGCCTTCTTTCAGAATCTTGATCAGGCCGATTTCGCCGGTCGCCGAAGTGTGCGTCCCTCCGCAGAGCTCGGTCGAGAAATTCCCGATCTTGACCACCCGCACCTGGTTGCCATACTTCTCCCCAAACAAGGCCATGGCGTGATACTCGTTGACGGCAACCTCGATCGGCACATCCACCATGGTCTCGACCTTCTGGTTGCGCAGCACCTCCTGGTTGATCAGGTCCTCGATGTCATCGAGTTCTTGATCTTCGACAGCGGCGAAGTGGGAGAAGTCAAAGCGCAGGTGGTTCGGGGCCACGAGCGACCCCGCCTGCTTGACATGCTTACCCAGAACCTCGCGCAGCCCGGCGTGCAGAAGGTGGGTGGCGGTGTGGTTCCGCATCGTGGCCTGGCGGATGTCGGTCGAGACCACGGCGTCCACATGATCGCCCACCCGGATCAGGCGCTTGGCGATGGCGGAGTGGGCCCGCACCCCCTGAACCGGGTAATAACACCCCTTCACCTCGGCGACCACCGTATTGTGATCGTCGCTCATGAGCCATCCCCGGTCGCCAACCTGGCCGCCGGATTCGGCATAGAAGGGGGTGTGGTCGAGAATGATTTCGCCCTCATCCCCGGGACGAAGTTCCCTCGCGCCTTGCCCTTGGTGAAGGATGGCGAGGACTTCCGAGCCTTCAGAACGGGTCTGGCGATAGCCTTCGAAGCGCGAGCTCGGAAGTTGCCGGTAGGCGGGATTGGCCGTCTGCTTGGCCGCCCCCTTCCAGGATGCCCGAGCCCGTTCACGCTGCTCGGCCATCGCGCGGTCGAAGCCGGCTTGATCAAAAGCCAGGCCCTGGTCGCGGGCGGCGTCTTGCATGAAGTCCAGGGGGATGCCAAAGGTGTCATAGAGCTTGAACGCCTGATCGCCAGAGAGAACCTTGTCGCCCGCAGGGGAACCGGCTGAGGTGCTCGACTGCATGGCCTCTTCGAGTCTCCCCAAACCGATATCGAGCGTATGGGCGAAGCGTTGCTCCTCGGACCGTACGGTTTTCGCTGCCCGCTCGGCGGTCTCTTTCAGCTCGGGATACGCATCCTGCATCTGATCGCGCACCGCGAAAACCATCTCATGCAGGAAGGGCTTCGTCTGTCCGAGCAGCCTCCCGTGCGTGATGGCACGCCGGATGATCTTGCGCAGCACATAGCCGCGGCCTTCATTCGACGGCAGCACGCCGTCCGAGATCAGAAATGTCGCGGCCCGCGAATGGTCGGCAATGACTCGCAAGGAAGCGGCCGATTTGTGGCTCGAGCGATCGCCTGAGCTCGGCTCGAGCGGACGACCGGATGAAAGACCCGGGTGGCGAGCGCCCGTCAGCTCGGCCGCCCGGCGGATCAGGGGGCGAAACAAATCGGTGTCGTAGTTGGAGATCACCCCCTCGAGCACCGCCGTGACCCGCTCGAGGCCCATGCCGGTATCGATCGAGGGTTTGGGCAGGGGAGCCAGCTGGCCGCTCGGGTCGCGATCGAACTGCATGAACACCAGATTCCAGATTTCGACATAGCGCCCGCAATCGCAGGGGAACGCGCAGTCCGCATGCTCCTCGTCCGAGGCCGCCGGTCCCATATCGTAATGAATTTCACTGCACGGGCCGCAGGGGCCGGTATCCCCCATCTGCCAGAAGTTGTCCTTGATGCCGGCCTCGAAAATTCGGTCTCTCGCTACGCTCTGGGCGACCCATAGGTCGTAGGCTTCGGCATCGCGCTCCAGTCCGCCTTCGCCGTTGAAGATGGTCACGTATAGCTTGTCCCGGGCAATCGAAAACCATTCGGGCGAAGTAATCAGCTCCCAGGCGAAGGCAATGGCGTCTTTTTTGAAATAGTCGCCGAAGGAGAAATTTCCCAGCATCTCGAAAAACGTGTGGTGCCGGTTGGTAAAACCGACGTTTTCGAGATCGTTGTGCTTTCCTCCCGCGCGCACGCACTTCTGGGATGAAGTCGCACGCGCGTAGTCGCGCTTTTCGAGACCGAGAAAGACATCTTTGAACTGATTCATCCCGGCATTGGTGAACAGCAGAGTGGGGTCGTTGGCCGGCGCAAGCGACGACGAATGCACCTCGCGGTGACCCTTCTGGACAAAGAAGTCCAGGAATTTCCGCCGAATTTCGGGCCCGGTGAGCATACGAACCAAATCCAAAGATCACTTCTACCGAGGCAAGAGACCAATTCTAAACGATAACCGTCGAGACCACGGCGAACCCCGCAGGTCTTCCGGAATTCGCCATGGTCCTCGATGGCCGGGCCGGGGGTTATTCCGCGGTTTCTTCTTCGAGGGCGCTCAGCGTCTCCTCATCGACATCCCATTTTTTCAGGATGGTGAAGATGGTCTTGGCCCCGAAGCCCGCCCGCATCAGCTGGCGAAAGATCCGCGCCGCCTGCTTCTGATCGCGCGGCTTCCGCAAGCGCTTGCGCCCGAGATAATCCCGCGCCTGTTTCTCCTCGTTCACTTCGTCGTAAGCGAGGTCCACGGCTTTATCGATGAGGTCGCCGTGAACCCCCTTGCTCTTCAGATCACTGGCCACGCGCCGGCGCCCAAATTTTTCATTGTCGCGGCGGAAGGAAGAGTAAGCGGCCGCATACTTCGCATCGTTCAGATATCCTTGGTCTTTCAGCCGCCGGATGACCAACTCCACGAGTGTCTGCCCGATCTCGGTCTCGGCTTGGACGCGCGGTCGCAGCAGCCGCTTGAGCTCTGCCACGGAACGCATCCGGCGGCCGAGCGCGCCCACGGCGTACTCGTAAAGCTCGCTCTCGGTGTAGGTCTTCCGCGGACGAGGAAATGCCATCTCCCCGACCTTACCCCAATCCCAGAAGAAAAGCATTCCTCGGAGCAGGATTCGGACCAAGATTCGCAGGCAGAGCGGAGGGAAGTCCGGAGGGGGGTGCGAAGGGGAAGATCGGAGGGAAGTCCGGAGGGAAGAGCCGGGTGGATTCGCCGAAGCGCCCCGCAAGCCAAAACCGGCGGGCCCCTTCCCCGCCGGTCGAGGGGGAAACTCTAGCCGCCGGTGTAGCCGGTGGCCTGCATGGCGTTGCGCGAAATGTCGCTGGTCGAAGAAACGCCCTGCATGCGCAGTTTGAAGTCGTCGGCGTTTGAGGCGTTCTCCAAAGCCGTGTCGTAGGAAATAAGACCCGCCTGGAACAAATCCCAGAGCGACTGGTCGAAGGTCTGCATGCCGTACTGCGAAACGCCAGAAGAAATGGCGTCGCGAACCGCGCGCGTCTTCTCCGGCACCAGAATGCATTCCCGAATGTAGGCGGTATTGATCATGACTTCGACCGCCGGCACGCGGCCCTCGGCGTCGCTGCGTTTCACCAGCCGCTGACTGATGATGGCGCGCAGCACGGCCGCAAGTTGCAGACGAATCTGCTTTTGCTCGGGGGGCGAGAACACGGCAATAATGCGGTTGATGGTTTCGACCGCGTCGAGCGTGTGCAAGGTGGAAAACACCATGTGTCCGGTTTCCGCCGCGTGCAGCGCCGTGCTGATGGTCTCGACGTCGCGCATTTCGCCCACCAGAATCACATCCGGATCCTGGCGCAGAGAAGCCCGCAGCGCCGCCGAGAACGACGGCGTGTCGACTTCAATTTCGCGCTGGTTGACGTAGCCCTTCTTGTCGCGGTGCAGGAATTCGATGGGATCTTCGATGGTGATGATGTGTTCGGCTCGGGTGGAGTTGATGCGGTCCACCATGGCGGCCAGAGTTGTCGATTTACCGGATCCGGTCACGCCCGTGACCAGAACCAGGCCGCGCGGCATATCGCAAATCTGCTCGACAATCTTTGGCAGATACAGTTCGTCGAGGGCGCGGATCTTGGTGGGGATCACGCGCAGCACCAGGCCAACGTTACCCCGCTGCTGGAATACGTTCACCCGGAAGCGGCCGAGACCGGCCACCCCGTACGCCATGTCGATCTCGGCGGTCTCTTTGAACTTCTGCTTCTGTCGCGCCGACATCATGCTGAACGCCATGGTCAGCATGTCCTCCGCGCTGATGCGCGGCTGGTCGGTGAGCGGGACCAGATCCCCGTCAATGCGCAGGTGCGGATAGTTCCCCACCTTCAGATGTAAATCGGAAGCACGCCGTTCCATGGCGGTAGCCAGCAAGTCATCGATATTCATTCTGGGGTTTCCTGAAAGTCAGTTCGTATCATGGACCAAAGGCCGTTACCTCCCAAGATGACCTTGGTAACGCCAATTCGGGGGCCGCCCGCTTGGGGGAACTCGCCAGGATTGGCCGCGGGCGCGGGAATGGCCGAGGATTTTCGCCGCTTCGGCCGAAGAACGGGCGGTGAGTGGCGAAAAGCGGGCAATAGAAAGCCGCCTGATCCGTAGGCGGCTTTCGTACCAAAGTTTCTTAAGCTCTTTAGGTTCTTTGACTCTGAGGTCTTGAACCGTTCCGTTTTTTAGCCCTCACTGAACTCTAACTCTTCAGTTGCTGGGGTCTTTACCTCTTTACCTCTTTACCTCTTTCTTTTTTCTTTGGCCTTCGCTTACACGCTGACCGGCTGCTTGCTGCCGACCGCCACCGGCGTGAGCCAGCCGAAGCGATCGGGCTTTTCGCCGCGAATGATGGCAAAGAATTCTTTCTGGATGGCCTTGGTCACCGGCCCAGTCGTGCCGTTGCCCACGCTGATCCTGTCCACCGACCGGATGGGAGTCACTTCGGCCGCGGTTCCGGTGAAGAAGGCTTCCTCCGCGATGTACAGCATCTCGCGTGGAATCCCCTGCTCAACCACCGCAATTCCCAGCTCGCGTGCAATCTGCAGCACCGAGTCTCGCGTAATTCCCGGCAGTACCGAATTGCCGAGCGGAGAAGTCTGCAAGGCGCCATGACGCACCACAAACACGTTCTCTCCCGAGCCTTCACTCACGTAGCCATGGGTGTCGAGGGCAATGCCCTCCACATAGCCGTTGATGGTGGCTTCCATCTTGATCAGCTGCGAGTTCATGTAGTTCGCGCCCGACTTGGCCATGGCGGGCAGAGTATTCGGCGCCAGCCGCGTCCAGGTAGAAACGCAAACATCCACTCCCTCGTTGGCGTCGCCGCCCAGATATTTTCCCCAAGGATAGTTCGCGATATACACCTCGGTCGGGGACTTCAGCGGGTGCACGCCTGCCTCACCGTAGCCGCGGAACACGATCGGCCGCACATAGCACGGCCAAACGCCATTGGCCCGCACCAGTTCCGCCATGCCGGTGATCAGTTCTTCGACCGAGTAATCCACGTCGATGCGGTAGATCTTGGCCGAATCGAGCAGCCGCTGCATGTGCTCGGGAGCACGAAAAATCGCCGGCCCATGGGGCGGCGCATAGCACCGCACTCCTTCAAATACCGACGAGCCGTAGTGCACGACATGCGACATCACATGAATGGTGGCTTCTTCCCAAGGAATAAGTTCGCCGTTATGCCAAATCTTCTCTGTCTTTTGAATGGGCATCGAAACTCCTTACACCAAACCCCGAGCGCTCAGTAAAGCGGAATCGGCTTCCGGTCAGGCAGTATCCCCCGGAAAACTGGGGGGAGAAAGCCTGGAACACCGCCCCTAAATTATAACCCGCGCTCCAGAAATGAACTGATTACTCAAGTATACCTTTCCCCGTAAAGATCTGTGTCGGATATACTTGCCTGCACTTTCCTCGACCGGCAGTGCGCTGCCCAACCTGCGGAAACTGAACTGGAACTGAAAGCGACACGCTATGCATTCCGAGCGACCCGCGCAGCCGAGAACCGTGACCGCAGCCGTCATCCTTCTTCTCGGGATGATGGCGGCGCTTGCCGGGGGAGCCGCTCGCCGTGAGTCGATCACCGTCGATGAAGTCGCGCACATCGGCGCCGGCGTAAGCTACCTGCAGAAACTCGACCTGCGGCTGAACGTCGAACATCCCCCGTTGGCGAAAGCACTGGCGGCCCTGCCGCTGGTGCTCACCGGGGTCCGGGCCGACTATACGGACCTCTCCTGGTCTTTCAGCGACGGATTCTTTAAACAGACCTCGGCCAGTGGGCTTTCGGTCACCGCCTGGTCACGCGCTGGAACGATCCCTACTCGACCCTGCTCTTGGCCCGCGCGCCCATGCTGCTGCTGACCCTGGTGCTCGGCTGGGTTCTCTACTTTTATGGCGCCAGACTGGGAAGCCCGCTGGGCGGCGTGCTTTGCCTGTCGGCCTATGCCACCATGCCGGCATTTCTCGCCTTCGGTCCCCTGGTGCTGACCGATACCGCGGTCGCGCTTTTTTCCTTGCTCACTCTGTGGAGCTTTGCCGACATGTGGCGCTCGCCCACGCGCGGCGCCATTTTCCGGTTTGGTCTGGCCCTCGCTGCGGCTCTGCTCTCTAAGTTCTCCGCCGGTCTTCTGTTTTTTTGCTTTCCTGCGTTTGTGTTGAGCCTGCGCCTGCGCCCGCTACCCGGGCAACCCTTCGCCAAGCGCGAACTGAGGCCTGGCGGCGGTTACGCTGGCGGCGCCTGATCGAGGGCACAGGGTTCGCAGCCTTGGTGGTTTACCTGGTCTACCTGGTGCTTTCCTGGAACCAGCCGACGGATTCGTTCTCCGTCATCCCGCATTTCCCGGCATCGCCCCTCGCCCGACGTCTTCTCATGCCGCCTTGGATCTACCTGCAGGGCTTGGTCATGTTTGCTTTTACCGCCAGCCGGGCTACCTATGTGCTCGGCCACGCCTATGCCCATGGCGTTTGGTTCTATTTCCCGGTGCTGTTTCTCCTCAAGTCTCCGCTCGCCTTCCTCGGATTGCTGCTGCTGGCGCTCGCCGTCGCCCTCGTCGCGAAACTGGGTTCGAACCCGCGGTCGTCCGCGATTGCCGAAGGCATGGAGCTGCACTGGCGCGCCCTGTGGGTGTTCATCGTGGTGCTCGCCGGGGCCTGCATTCTGGGCCGGCTAGACATCAGTATCCGGCATTTCTCGATTCCTCTGGCATTGCTCATTCTTCTGCTCGCGCCCTTGCCCCGCCTGCTCGAGGGGTTGCGGCGTTCCGGATGGCCGGCCGCGCGGGTGGGCTACTGGCTTACCGCGGCACTCGCCCTCACCTCCGTTTTTGTTGCCGTGCGTGCCTACCCGTACTATCTTCCGTTTCTCAACTCGCTCAGCAGGGGGCGGCCGGGGTACGAATTGGTGAATGACTCGAACCTCGATTGGAACCAGGCACTTCCCGATGTCGAACAGTGGGTCGCGAGCCGGGGGTTGACGCGGGTGTTATTGGACGAATACTCCTTCTCGGACCCCGTGGTTTATGTTCCGCAGGCTCAGTTCTGGGATTGCCAGCAGCCCTCGGCTTCCGATGGAGGCGAATGGGCGGTGGTTTCTGCCAGCCTGATCGCGGACGGCCACAACTGCCCTTGGCTGCTCGCTTACCCTCACCAGAGCCTGGCCGGAGGCAGCATGTACGCCTTCGAGCTTCCGCGGGTCATTCCGGCCGCGGGCGCTCCGGGCGGCCCGCCTTTGCCCGCCGATTGGCGCAATTGGGGCGGCATGCAGCTGCCCCTCGATATCCGGCGGGTGATCCTCGATTGCATTCGCGATCCCGGGCAGCTGCAGCCGACTTACGATGGCATGCAGGCGAGGTTCAAGGCGGCGGCAGCCAAGGCAAAAAAATAAGCTCGACCCCTGTCGAGGCGCCGAGCTTGATCCATAGATCATGATCCATAAATCATGATCCATAAATCATGGTCCATAGATCCGTAAATCAATCAATCGATCAATCGATCAATCGATCACCAAGCGCGGGAGCGCTTTCAGTGACTTTTGGCAAGCGGGGCGGCCGGTGTAGGTGTTAGATCGGCCCGGAAGGTCCCCGGCAGATCATCGCCGCGGAAGTACTGCCCTTTCGCGCCGCGCATCTCCGGCATCGCCGTGTACGGCTTGCTGTAGTCGTTATTGGCATTCCAGAACAGGAAGCCGATCCCGCCTTTGTTCTTCGCGGTCAACACCTGCGTCTCAATATATTTCGGTGAATAGGTTTTGGTGCGCCAGGCAAAGGCTTGCAGCCAGGGGCGAATCACCACGCCGCTGCCGGCGGTGATCTTCTCGAAACGCTCCATCGATTCGCCGATAAAGTGTTCCGGCGCATCCCCGGGATGGGCAATCCCGTCCATACCAAAAAAGTGCGAGGGATAAATCATCGGCGACAGTACGTCGCAGGACTTTGCCATCAGCACAATGTCCTGCCCGGTGTGCGCCAGATCCACCTGCCGCTGCCAGGCCATGATCCCGAACACGTCGAGCGACAGCAGGACGCCTTTCGGATGTAACTCCGCATAGGCGTGCTGGAGAAAGTCCGCAATCACGTCCGCACGATGCCACTCCGGATGCTCGGCCTGAAATTGGAAGCTGGCGTCTTTCTGATCGCCTTCGGCGGGGAAGCGAACGTAGTCAAACTGGATTTCATCCACCCCGGCTTCGGCCGCCTTCTTGGCCAGCGCGATGTCATACTCCTGCACTTTGGGCTGCGAAGGATCGGTCCATACCAGCTTCCCGTTCTCCCGCCACGGCTGCCCGGTCTTGCGCGACTTCACCGCCAGCTCCGGATGTGCCACCACCAGACGCTCATCGCGGAAAATGGCCACCCGCGCAATCGCGTGCAGTCCCTGCGAATGCAGGAAGCGCGTCAACTTCGGCAGATCGCGAATGGCCGGCCGCTTGCCCGTGGCGAGCGGTCCGTCATAAGGAATATTGACCGTGCCATCGCTGTCTTTGACATCGAAAACCACGGCGTTGCCCCCCACCTCGCGCCAGTGGCGGATGATTCTGATCCCGCGATCGCTGGCCGCCACAATCCCGGTCAGATACACCGCCCGCACTTCAAAGTCGCGCGTCAAGGGAATCGACTTCTCGACGATCGGTGAGTCCAGGATCCCGGGGACCACCACCTCTTGCCCCGCCTTCAAAAAGGTTCCGTGCACATCCCCATTGGCGGCGCGAATCGCTTCCCCCAACTCGGAAGAAGTGAGGTAGGAAGACTGCGCAATAAAGTGATGCGCCACGACGGGAATACTGTCGCCCCGCTTGGCCACATACAGCGTGCTTCCGGGGGGGACTATTTTCCCTACCGGCGCCGGAATCTCGGGCTTGGGGCTGGTCGAGAGGGAGGCCTTCGAAGCGCTCACCAGTTGCGGCTGGGCGGACTGCGCCGCCGCCGCGGGCGCCCCCATCCCGGTGTGCCAGAGGACCAGAGCCAGAGCCAGGCAAGATACGGTTGGAATCAGAATGGAGCGGAGACGACGCAAGTTTACCCCCCGAGAATGTACTCTCCCACGGATCGTACTCAAGCGGAAATTGACTGGCCAGTTACGTCCGGCCATGGCGGAAAGGTAGCCTCCCGACCCCAGGCCCGGAATGCCCAAGGAACTTCCCGTGTGCGCAAACTATTTCTCTTTTCCCCACCCTCGCCTCCCGGCTGCCGCACCCCCTGGTATCACCCCAATCGCATCAAAGACATACAAGGCATTCGAGATGGGCGGTCGGCCTCAGGATGGCGAGTCGTTTGCACTAGAGCAAAGTGCGATACGAAAATCTAGGGGTGCCGGACGCCAGCATCCCACAGGGGCAAACGAACTGAAACCACTCTCCCAGGAATCGAACACCGGCCCACGAAGGGAACGGGGCCAGACCCATATGAAAACCGTCCTCAATGCAGTGCTCGATCCGACCCGTCGGAGTAACGACGCCCGGGAGTTTGAAAACGCCCTGCGCCGCAAGATCGTCGGCCAGGACGCGGCCACTGAAAAGGTGGCGGAAATCTACCAAATGTTCCTGGCGGGGTTGAATCCTCCAGGACGCCCGATCGGCAACCTGTTATTCCTCGGGCCCACGGGCTCAGGAAAAACCCGCGTGGTCGAAGCCATGTCGGAGTCCCTGTTCGGGGATGCGCGCGCCTGCATCAAGATCGACTGCGCCGAGTTCCAGCACTCGCACGAAATTGCCAAACTGATCGGCTCGCCTCCGGGATACCTCGGCCACCGCGAGACGCATCCTCTGCTCACCCAGGAAGCGCTCAATCAGTGGCACACCGAAAAACTGAAGCTCTCGATCCTGCTGTTTGACGAAATTGAGAAGGCTTCCGACTCGCTCTGGCAATTGCTGCTCGGCATCCTGGACAAAGCGACCTTGACGCTCGGCGACAATCGCCGCGTCGATCTGTCGCAGTGCATCATCATCATGACCTCGAACCTGGGTGCGGCGGAAATGAGCAACCTGGTGGATGGCGGATTGGGCTTCGCCACCCGCGCCACCGTGGTCGATGCCTCGCTCGATGACAAAATCAATCGCACCGCAGTCGACGCCGCTCGCCGCAAATTTTCACCGGAGTTCATGAACCGCATCGACAAGACGGTGGTATTCCGCACCCTGCGTCCGGAACATCTGGAACAGATTCTCGAAATCGAGTTGGGCATGGTGCAGCAGCGCGTCCTGATGGCCTCACCCGCCAACCAGTTCGTGTTCAACTGCACCGCCAAAGTGAAGAGCTTCCTGCTGCAGGAAGGCACCGATCCCAAATACGGGGCGCGTCATCTGAAGCGCTCGATCGAACGCAACCTGGTATTCCCGCTGGCCAACCTGGTCGCCACCGGCCAAGTGAAGCTCGGGGACTTCATCCGGGTTGACCTGAATGCGGAAGGCCAGCTCACCTTTGTCAAAGAATCCGAGGGCGCCATGGCTCCGATGCTGCTCGAGCGTTATGGAACGGCCGCGGCGGGAATTGCTCCCCAGGCCGCCCGCACCTCGAAGCCCATTCCCATCCGCCGCGAATTTGGCACCACGCCCGCGGCCGATCCGAAATAGATTTCCTAAACCCCTGAACCCTCTAGCGGCGCCGGGCCACCCGGCGCCTTTTTTCGTTGGGGGGCTCGGGGGGAGCGGGAACGCGGCCCTAGCGAGGCCGGGGACAAGCGCAGGAGCCAGGACCGCACTAACTGCCCTGCTTCAACTCCGTGAGCACTTGGCGGGCGATTTCCTTGAGGGTTTCAAATACGCCGGTGCCCTGAAACGCCACCGCTTCGATGACCGGTTCGTTTTTGCGACGAAGCTCCTTGACCAGGGTTTCAACCGGAAGAGCATTCGGCAAGTCGCGCTTGTTCAGTTGCAGCAGGTAGGGAATCTTATTGAAGTCGTACCCGTGTTCTTTCAAATTATCGGAGAGGTTTTCGAGCGCTTCCACATTGGCGTCCATGCGCTCCTGCTGCGAGTCAGCCACGAACACCACGCCATCGACCCCGCGCAGAATCAGCTTCCGGCTGGCATCGTAAAACACCTGCCCGGGCACGGTGTACAAGTGAATGCGTGTCTTGAAGCCGCGCACCGAGCCCAAATCCAAGGGCAGAAAGTCGAAGAACAAGGTGCGCTCGGTTTCGGTCGCGAGCGAAATCATCTTGCCCTTCTGCTGCTCGGCGGTCTTCTGGTAGATACACTGCAGGTTGGTCGTCTTGCCGCCCAGCCCGGCGCCGTAATAGACGATCTTGCAATTAATTTCGCGGGCTGCGAAGTTGATGAAGCTCAAAGACTTTCCCCAGATCGAGATGGGCGGCGAAAATGGAGCCGCCAGGTGAACGCGCGGACCAACGTCCCCCGTCGTAAAATTTTGGTTTTTGCTGCTGGATGTCTTATATCACAGAGGCGATTGTTACCGGCAGGTTACTGCCGTTACTTGTTGTCGACCGACCTCGCTCGCCGGGAAGGTCAGCGCCCGGGAGGCGCCGGGTAATAACCATCCTTGGCAAACACTTTCACGTCGGGACGAGCCACGGTGACTTCGATCTGTCGGTAGGCCTCGCTCGGGGTGGCGCGGGCGACATAGCCGAGCGTGTACTGGTTGCGGGCTTCGCCTACGGCGCGGGTGTACGCCGTCTCGATCGAATTGCGCGTCATCTCGGGAAAGAATTCTCCGGCCGTGGCGTTGGCGTAGCGGGGCAGAATATCGCCATACCCCATACGCGGCAAATGCAGCTTCTGCATCGTGCCATAGCCCGGGATGGCAGCGCCTCCCACCCCGACGCCGTAGACCGCAATGCCATTGGTGAGCAGCACTTTCAGCACGTCGCGATAGCTGGCGGTCGAGCGCATCTCGCGGCCATCGCTGATCACGAAAATAATGCGCCGCCGGGTCTTGTCTCGCTTGCTCAGATCAAGTGCCGCGGCCAGGATGGCGTCGTTCAGCACGTGCGACTCCTGGGGCGGCGTGCGGACGTGGGGCTCGTTCGGATCGATCGGGATCCCGTTGATGATCGGCCCCCCCGGCCCCAGGGGACCATCGACGACCGCCGGGCCATTGGTGCGGCCGGTCACCGACTTCAGTCCGTCGAGCACCCCGGTCAACTTCTTGCCGACCGCGCTGAAATCCGCCACTCGGCCGACCGTCGAGCTGTAGGTGTAAATGGCGACTTCGTCATAGGGGCTGAAGGCACCTTCAAGCGCCGAAAATGTCTGGTTCACCTTCTGCACCGCAACGTCCGGCATGCCCAGATCGTAGATCACCGCTGCCGACAGCGCGAACGGGTCGCTCGTGAAGTAATTCAGGGTCTGCTTTTTTCCGTCCTCGTACACCACAAAGTCCTTGTCTAGTAAGCCATCGGTCAGGCGGCCCGAATCGTCGGTCACCCGGACTGGAATCAGCACCTGATTGACCTTGGTCACAATCCGAAAAAGCTCATCGTTGCCGCCCGGTCGAAGAGGCGCCGCGGTGCCATCGGCCATCGGGACTGAGGAAGGAGGCGGCGGGCCGGGAGGATTGTCGAGCGGAATCGGAACTGGCGCACCGGGTTCCGCGGGCGCGGGCGCCGGCCCGCTCGGCGCGGACCCGCTCGGGGTGGACCCGCTCGAGGACGGTCGCGGCGGCCCTTCGGACTCGGTGGTCTGCGGGACCGTCGGAAAGGTCGAGGGCGGCTTGACCGCCGACGGTGCGTCCGGAATATCCTGCTTCTTATCCGACTTCTGGTCGGGCTGCGACGGCGCCGCCTGCGCCCATCCTTCCGTCCCTGCCGCCAGACCAACGATTAGCACGGCCAGCCCGCCAACCACCCACCGTCTACCGAACATAGCAAACACCACGTGACCTCTCCGCCTCGCGGCAAACCGCCTGCAACCCCATCGTATGCTTGCAGTGCCCCTTCTGGTGCATCTAACTCAGCTGGGCATAGACTATCAAAAGAATGCGAGAATGACTTTCATGTCCAAGGCACGTCGCTTTCGAGTTCCCGTCTCTATCCTCGGTTGCCTGCTGGCGGTCACCATTTCGCTCGCCTGGGCCGAGCCCCCGGCGCCGCCCTCCGGCCGGGGCTCGTCCCCGGATCAGGCGCAGGATCCGTCGCCCCAGAATCAGTCCTCCCCCGATCAGTCCTCGCCCGATCAGTCGGCCCGCGACCAGTCCATGGAAACCCTCAAAGTGAACGTGGACGTGGTGCAGCTGTTTTTCAACGTGAAAGACAAGAAGGGTGGTTTGATTCCCAGTCTGACCAAGGACGATTTTCAGCTATCCGAAGACGGCCAGCCGCAGACCATCAAGTACTTCGCTGCTGAGTCCGACCTGCCCCTGACCTTGGGAATCCTGATCGACACGAGCGCCAGCCAGACGCGAGTGCTCGGCATGGAGCAGGAGGTTGGCGCCTCGTTTCTCAACCAAATCCTGCGCGACAAGGATGAGGCTTTCGTGATCAGCTTCGATGTCGAGGTGAGCCTGCTGCAGGACTTCACCAACTCCAACCGCCTGCTGCGCACGGCGCTGAGCAGCACCAAAATCAACTCCCCGCCGGATAACTGCAGCGGCCTCCCGGGCGCAGGAGGCGGGCCTCTGCCCTGCCATGGGATGCCCAAGGGCACACTGCTCTATGACGGGGTGTACCTGGCCGCGCATGATGTGTTATCGAAAGAGGTCGGCCGCAAGGCCATGATCCTGCTCACCGACGGCGAAGACCAGGGCAGCCAGCTCAAGCTGAGAGATGCCATCGAATCGGCCGAGCGATCGGACAGCATCGTCTACGTGCTGCTCTGCGCCGATCGCGGTTTCTACGGCTTCGGCGGCTATTCGGGCGATCGCGACATGAAGAAGCTGACCGAGGAAACGGGCGGCCGGGTCATCGACGTGGGCAACAAGATCGACAAACTGAAAGACGCCTTCGACCAGATCGCCCGCGAACTGCGCAGCCAGTACAACATCGGCTACATCTCGACCAACCGCACCAAAGACGGCACTTTCCGCAAGGTGGAGATTCGGCCCAAAAACACCGATTACAAGACGCAGGCGCGGGCCGGATACTACGCTGTGGGAAAGCCAGACTGAGGTTCAAAAAAAGCCGGGCGGCAGCGGGACTGAAGGCAGCAGTCAGGAGTCAAAAGCAGATCGGATGCCCGCCATGGAACGCCCCCCGAGTACCCAAGTTGGGACTTGCGGCCGGCCGCACTTGCCCGCACTCTGGCCAGAGAAGTTGGCCAGAAAATCCACGAAAAGGCGTCGAGCCCATGCTTTCGATTCATGCCAGGATTGATCGTGTACAACGGCTGGTGCGCATGCTGGAGCAGGACGCGCCGCTGCTTGCCATTCGGGTGGCGCCCTTGACCCCGGAGTATCAGCAGTCCGCCAAGAACTACGCCGCGGAGCTCGCCGCGCAGGCGCGGGCTGAACTCGACAAGCTGCTCGAGGAGAGGTCGCACTGGGTGCCAGCAGACTCCACCCAAGCGGCGGACTAAATCATCGAGCTGGCCGAGAGAGCCTCTTCGGGCGATGCCAGCTGAGTCTGGTCCTCAACCGTAGTTTCTTCCCACAGGGTGGCGTCGCGCAACAGGCGGGAAACCAGGGCAGCATGCATCGCGTGACCCGCCCGATCGGCGACCACGTTGCCCAGAATCTGCTTCCCGACCAGCGCCAGATCCCCAATCAGATCCAGCACTTTATGGCGCACGAACTCATCGGCGAAGCGCAACGGCGGATTCTCCACTCCCTCGCGGGTGAGCACAATGCAGTTCTCGGTCGACGCGCCGCGGATCAGGCCCAGGTTGCGCATCGCCCTTTCGTCTTCCCGCGAGCCAAACGTCCGGGCGGGAGCGATCTCCCGCAAGTAGTTGCCATCGGACAAATCCACCCGGAAGGTTTCCTTCCCAATCAGGGGATGGGGGAAATTGATGGTGTAGGAAACCGAATAAACCTCGGCGGGATAGACCGCAATGCACTTGTCGCCCTCGCGCAGCTCCAGTTCCCGACGGACACGCAGATAGGTGCGGGGGCGACGCTGCTTGCGGATGCCGGCCTTGCGCAGGGCCTCCACAAATGGCCGAGCGCTGCCGTCCAAAATGGGCAGCTCAAGGTTGTCAAGCTCGACGATGGCGTTGTCGATGCCGGTTCCGACGAAGGCCGAGAGCAGGTGTTCGGTGGTGGAGATCAGCACGCCCTTCTTCATGAGGCTGGTGGCGTAGCTGACGCGCGCGACGTTGCGGCCGATGGCTTGCACCTCAAACCCATCGAGGTCCACCCGGCGAAACACGATGCCGGAGCCGGGCGATGCAGGCAAAATTTTCAGTCGGACGGGTGCGCCGCTGTGCAGGCCGACTCCGCTACATTCGACAGCGGTGCGGATTGTCTGTTCCTGTTGCAAGCTTGCTTGAGCTATCTGGGTGCTGAGCAAGAGCTTACCGTGCAAGACCAAAACTCCGGCTGTGGTAAATCAGCCACACTAGTGGCAGAATCCCGGACGCAGCCGCCGGGGCATCGAGCTAAACAAAACAGGGCAAAGATAGTTAGCACCCGAACCCGGGGATTCACTGAGGAGTAACGGGGGGCTTCGGACCGTAGGTGATTTCGGCGTCAAACTTCCGCTCGTCGAGCCCCTGGTTATAGCTGACCGAGCTAAGAAACCGCTGGTTCGACATGTCGCCGTTATAGAACCGCGTGATGCTGAACGGCGTCATGATCCCCTGCACCGGCCGGTAGGCGTCGTAGAGCTCGTCTTCGGTATTGCGCTCTTTGTCGCTCGGGTCGCGCCAGGAGAAGCTCTTCTTGAGGGGCAGGTGGGTCATGGCATCGATGTCCAGGGTCACACCCTGATTCTTGGCGTTCAAAATGCTCACCTGCTCCGCCGGCTTATTGCCCGCGACCGAAGGCCCGTTGTAAAACAGCGCGACGCCGGGCTCGGGGAGCCAGTGGCGGATAACCCAGTCGAGCGAGTACTGGCGGCGCCTGAGAACATCGGCCAGATCCTTGGGGTCGGCCGCGTGCGTGCCCTTGTAGGTGATCTCGTAGCCATCCGGGCCGTTGAACAGCTCGATGACGTCGCGTTTCTTGGTGAGTTCGATGCGGTCCTTGTCGGGATATTTGTAGAAACGCCAGAACACGATGCCCAAGCTGTTGGCCTGACCGTGATAGAAGCTGTATGTCCGGCCCTCCTGCGAGACGTCCTGGATGCCCAGATAGGCTTGGCCTCCGAGGGCCTGAACCATCTGATCGAGCAGAGCCCTGGCCTTATGGGCGTTGTCCTGATCGACGGGAATCGCCTGCGCGCCGGCGGCCGGCGATCCGGCTCCGAAGGCTAGGAGCACAGCAAGGAGAATGGAGGATCGAAGAGACTTGATGCTCCCAGAGTGGAACTCTGGGATTCTTTTGGCCCTTGCTTGGTATTCGCTACCCATAAGCAGGTACCTCCAGAGAGGGCGTCACCAATACAGCCCCGCTCAGGCGCACTGAGTCCTGAGTGCCGCCCATAGATATAGATATGCTTTCTGCGCCACGTTTGGCGATGTTGAAAGCAGCGTTCGCGTCTCTATGGTCGGTGTGTCCGCAGTGCTCACCAACGTACTTCTTACCATTTGGAGGGTTTCTCTCCCCGCAGCGAGAGCAGTTCTGCGATGTGTACGCAGGGTTGACCGTCGCTACGAGAATGCCGTGCAAAGCCGCTTTGTACTGAATGAAACTCAGTAGTTGGTAGAAAGCCCATTGCGATCTTTCCACATAGCCCCGAATCCTGCTCTGGGGCTTGCGAACATTCTCCAGGTTCTCGACCACAATCATGCGGTGATGGTTTGCGGCATAGGAAACGATTTGCTTAGACACGATGTGTTTGCGACTCAAGTGCCGAAGAGTACGACGAAAACCCTTGCTCTTGAGCTTGGCTCGCCGGCGTCTCCAGTCATACTTGGTAGCCGCCGGATTGAATCCAAGGTGCAACACTTTACCGTTCTGGGGGTCGGCCAACACGGCAACATTCCCCACAGAATTTCTATCGACTCCAATGACGCCCTCCACCTCGACCAGCTCGTGAGCGGGTGTGTTGTAGCAGACAGAGGCCAACCACTGCCCTTTGCGTTTGAAGAACTCCACTTGTCGAACCAAGCCACAGATGGGCTTCGGGAACACGACGGGTAGCACTTCCTTTTTGAACAGTGCTGGAATCCTCAGTCCGCCGTCCACTAACTTGACCTGCTTGCCTTGGTCTCCGTAGATGGGCAGAACGATGTGGGAGACGGTAACGCAGTTCGGGTTGCGCTGGTATTTGACGATGAGAGATTTGGCTACGACACAGGGGATTTCTGGGTAATATTTAGACGAGGAACACTCCCGCAAATAGAGCATACGCGGCAAGCAGTCCTTCCGAACCCGAACCAGAAGCCCGTCAAGTACGGAAGTAAACGAATGGGGAATGCGGACTTTGGTACAAGTAGCCACTGTCTCCACAGGCTGATTTACCACGTTGTGTTGGTTACTAAGCTTCGCCGCCAAGTGTTTACCTTCGCTCGTCTCAATGATTGATTTACTATTTTCCCGCGCATCGGCTCTCACTACAGGTACAAACTCATCGAAGTGAACCTTCCTGTTTGGATGCGCCAGGACCTGCGGCTGGTGTCCGGGGATGGGCTCGCGGAGCCAGTTTTCAGGCCTTTTATCCTACTAGCACCGCCCCGCCGTTCACGTTGAAAATTTCCCCGGTAATGAATCCCGCATGCTCGGTGCATAGGAAAAGAACCGGGGCCGCGATTTCCTCCGGCCTGGCCACGCGCCCCAGAGGAATCTTGCGCAAGACCGCGTCCCGCGTCTTCGGATCGCGCAAAACGGGCTGAGACATATCGGTATCGACCCAACCCGGCGCCACGCAATTGACATAGATGGCATGGGGCGCGAGCTCGGTCGAGAGCCCTTTGACCAGACTGATGAGCGCGCCTTTGGTCGCGGCGTAGTCCGAGTGAAATGCCTCCCCGCGCTGCCCGGCGGTCGAGCTGAGCAGCACCAGGTGCCCGGCGGCGGCTCCCGATTTCTCTTGCTTTTTCATTTGCCCCACGGCGTATTTGACCAGGGCGAACACGCTGTCCAGGTTGACGGCGACAGTTTTCCGCCACTGGGCATCGGTCATCTGATCGATGGGCACGTCGGGCCGCGGCCACACTCCGTGATTGGCCACCAGAATATCGAGGCGGCCAAAGCGCTCGACCGCGGCCGCCACCAGCTCGCGCGGGGCTTCGAGGCGGGAAAGATCAGCGGCCCGGGCGGCGCAATTCTCGCGCCCCAGTTCGAGGACGAGCTGATCGGCTTTTTCGCGGGCCTTCTCGTAGCTGAACAGCACCCGCGCGCCCGCCGCGATGAACATCTGAACCGTCGCCCGCCCGATGCCCCGCGAACCGCCGGTCACCAGGGCCACCTTGCCCGCGAGTGATAGATGCATGCGGGTAGTCTCAAGGGTCGGACTGCCAACATGCAAGCGGCGGGCCGCGAAAGCCCCTCCGGGAACGGGTAGAAAACTCGAAGGCCGAAGGAAAGCGCGCGGGGGACGGCGCGGGTCGCCGGGGCTAATTTCCGAGCGTGCGGGAAGCCTTTTCGAGCTTCAATTCCCGCATCAGAATCCGCACCAGCATGCCGTCGTAGCGGATGCCGCTCAGCTTCTCGAGCTCCGCCAGCGCTTGCTCGCCGCTTTTCGAAGGCGCAAAGGAGCGCTCCGTGGTCATGTTGGCGAAAGCGTCGGCGACCGCCAGAAGGCGGGCCCCGAGCGGAATCTGTTCGCCGCGCAAACCGTCCGGATACCCGCTCCCGTCAAAAGCTTCGTGGTGGTGCTCGATGGCCCGACGCAGGGCATCGTTCTCCGGCAGGGTCCCGAGGATCTCCGCGCCCACGTGGGCGTGCATTTTGATCAGGTAAAACTCCTCTTCGCTCAAAGGGCCGGTCTTGTTCAGGATGCGCTCCGGCACAAAAATCTTTCCCACATCGTGCACCCGCGCTGCGTAGCCCAGGTCCGCGACCTCCTCGGGCGACAAGCCCAGGGCACTGGCGATGACTTCCGCATAGCGCGCCACCAACTCGCCGTGGCCGGAAGCATGCGCCTCGCGTGCTTCAGCGGCGTGGGCCAAGGTTTCGATCGAATCCCGCAACGGCTTACGGCTGCCTTCTTCGCCGCCGCTCAGTTTCTTGAGGGTGGTCTTCAGCTCCTCCAGATGCTCGGGCCCGGTGTGTTCGCGCTGCAGAAAGCCCTCGATATAGCCAGAAACCAGCTGCCGCTGCATCGCCCCGCCCTCATCCTCGCCAACATCTTCGGCCGTTGAAACCCGGTCCCCGCCGGCGCGCTTCGAGACATACATGCCGGCGTCGGCCACGCGGATCAATTCCTCCGCCGAAAAGCCGTGCACCGGGAAACTGGCCACGCCAAAGCTGCCGGTGATGTGATGTTCGCTCAGCATGGTGTCGGTCGCCAGCCACACGCGCAAGCGTTCGGCCAGCGCCTGCGCCTGCTCGATTCCGGTTTCCGGCATCAGAATGATGAATTCGTCCCCTCCGTAGCGGGCCACCACGTTCGACTGCCGGCATTTTTGCTCGAGCAGTCGGCCGACGCGCGCGAGCACCAGGTCGCCTTCCAGATGGCCCAGGGTGTCGTTAACTCCCTTGAATTTGTCCAGATCGACGAGCACCACCGAAAACGGGCGCCCGGAGCGCGAAGCCCGCTTCCACTCCGAAGACAGCGCTTCCCAGAAAAAGCGGCGGGTCTTGATCCCGGTCAGCCCGTCGGTGATCGACTGCTGCTGCAGTTTTTGGAACACGAACGAATTGTGCAACGCGGTGGCGAGCAGGTCGGCCAGTGTGCTCATGATCAGCACGTCTTGCGGCGAGAAAGCATCCTCATGCTGGCTCTCGACATTGAGCACGCCCAGCAGCGTGTCGCCGTAAGTGATCGGAATGCACAACACGGCCCGGGATTGCGGCAGCACGCCCTGCAGCGGGCCATCGCCTGAGGTCTGCACAAGCGCGGTCTCTCCCGTGCGCGCCACCCGGCCGAGGATGCCCGCGCCGAGCGGGATGCGCTTGCCGAGGGCCTGGGTGGTGACGCCGGCCTCGGCCCGAATCTCGATGTCTTTGGTGGCATAGTCCAGAATGCCGATCCCGATGTGATCGAAGCGGAAAGTCTTTTGAATCTCGGCCACGATGTCGGCCAACATCTGCTCGGAGTCCTCGCTCGAGATGGCCGTCTTCGAAATATTGTTGAGAAACGAAAACTGGCGCGACCGCCGCTGTTCCTCGGCAAACAACCGGGCATTTTCGACCGCCACTGAAACCTGTCCCGCCGCCGTCTGCATCACTTCGAGATCGCGGGGCTCAAATATGTACTCGCGTTCGGTATTCATGGCCACCATGACCCCGGCGGGCCGGCCGGCCAGAAGAATGGGCGCGCCGCAGAAACACTTGGCTGGCGTCCCCGCCACCAGGGTGACGCCCAGGCGTTCCCGCGCCTTCTCCAAGTCGGAGCGGATCAGGAGCGGCTGCCCGGTACGGATGATGTATTCGGTGAGACCGTTCGCCACCTTGCGCGAACGCTTGGGCATCACTTCGCCCTTCTCGACCTCGAGCTCAAAGCGGATGGCCTCGCCTTCCTGAAAGGCGATATAGAAGTTGCTGGTGTCAAAAATCTGTCCCAACTCCTGCTGCACCGCGCGCAAGACTTCGTCCTGATCGAGGCGCGAACTGATGGCCTGCCCGATCTCGGTGAGCAGTTCATATTCCTTGGTCCGGCGCTGGGCATCGTGCATGACCACGTAGTTCTCGAGGGTCAATCCAATCTGCAGCGCCAAGCCGGTCAGCGTCTGCCGGTTCGAAGATCCAAACAGGCGGCGCTCGGATTGGGGAAATAGAATCACGCCAAAGTTATGCTCCCGCGTCTGCAGGCTGACCGCGGTCAGGTGGCGAATGCTTTCTTCCCCCAAGACCTTGCGGAACTGTTCAAACAGGCTGCCGGGGAATGCGGGAAGGGGCTCGGGCATGTCGCGCAGGTTGCGGAAGCTGACAAAGCCTCCCCGCCGGTAGGTGAGTTCGCAGAGGTACTCTCCGGCTCCGGTGGTTTCCATGCGCTTCACAAAGTCCGCCGAATACCCGCGGTGCACCGAGGGCAGAATGGTGCGCCAGCGTTCCGAGATACAGATCAAGGCGCGACCGGTCGGCAGGGGAGCAATGAGGCGATCGAGAACGTTCTGCATGCTCGGCCCCAGATCCTCGGCCGTCAGCAGGCGCCGGGCATCCACTCCCAGGGTCGAAAAGGCCAGCGCATTTTCCTGCACCGCGTTGCGCTCGTTCTCAAACAGCACCATCACCATGGCGATGCCGAGCAGCATCTGCGGCACCGGCCCCAGCAAGGAACCCGCGGTCCCGAAGATTTCGACGAAGGGGCTGCGGAACTGCCCAAACGTCATGAGCACCGCCCACAGGGCCAGCGAGCCCGCCAGCAGGCTGAAGGCGCCGGAATTTTTGCGTTGGCCGTAGACGTAGAAAGACGCGGAACAGTACAGCAGAACCGCCGCCAGACCCACTTCCAGCCGGAGATGGGAATAGGGAAGCAGGACTGAACCGAGCCAACCCCGGGCGAACTGGGGCTTCTGATTCCAGAAGACGGCCACCACCCCAGCCACGGCCAGCGCCAGGTCATACCAGCGCAGCCGGAATTTCCCCCGCATCAAGCGGGTGGAGACGAAGATCGACAGAGCCATGGCTACGAGCAGAAGCGAGGCGGCCACCGACAGCAGTGCCGAAGGCCCGCGGATCGCGGCCCAGGCGTTCAGCGCATAGTGCAGGGTGTAGGCCGCCCAGCCGAGTTCCCAGGCGAGAAAGTATGCCCTCCGGCTCTGTTCGTAAAGGTAAGTAAAGACGAGGAAGAGCAGCAGGGCGACAACGCCCGGGACGATGACCATGCTGATCGTGAGGCTGCTCATGACGCCGAAAAACAGCTTTCCGCCTCCCGCTCGAGGCGTTCATTGGTTGCTTGGGGGATTATGGGCTAATGCTGTCACAGGAACCCGGCCAACACAACAGTTTTTAGGCACTTGACGAGCACCGTCGGTTTGCCCCCCAGCCGCCGCCTGGGCCTCGAATCCGCTATCGTTCGGTGGCCCCAGGGCTTCCACCCCTATAGATTCCATCGCCCCGCGGGGCGTACTCAACCGCCAGGTACGAAGGTAATCCTTAAGATCGCCGGCTTGCCGGCCTTGAACCGGTTTCGCCGCTCGCTCCGGGCACCCGCGATCTGGGAGCTCGGAGAGATGAGGACGCTTGCTTGACGGTGCTTTTCCGCTAACCGTAACATCGGGAATGGATTTAGCCGACATGCCTGATTCATCTCCCGGCCCGCCCCCTCCGCCAACCCCTGCTCCCCGGGTGCGCTTTGCTCCATCGCCTACCGGATACCTGCACGTCGGGGGCGCCCGCACGGCATTATTCAACTGGCTCTTTGCCCGGCACCACGGCGGAACTCTGGTCCTCCGTATCGAAGACACGGACCTCGAGCGTTCGACCAGCGATATGGTGGAGGGCATCCTCGAAGGCATGCGCTGGCTGGGCCTCGATTGGGATGAAGGCCCCTACTACCAAACCCAGCGCACGCAGCTCTATGCCGCGACGGCCGCCCAACTGGTGGCCACGGGCCACGCTTATTACTGTTTCTGCACCAAAGCCGAACTGGGGGAGCGGCGGGCCCGAGCCGCCGCCGAGGGGCGCCCCCCGAAATATGAGAGGACATGCCGCCGGATTTCAGCCGAAGCGGTGGCCGAGCGGCGCGCGACCGGCGCCCCCGCCGCGGTGCGATTTGCCGTCCCGGAATCCGGCAGCACCAGCTTCGAGGACGCCGTCCTCGGCCACGTGGAATTCGCCAACAGCGAACTCGAGGACTTCGTGCTCCTGCGCTCCGACGGCGGCCCGACCTATCACCTGAGCGTGGTCACCGATGACCTGGACATGCGGATGACCCACATCATCCGGGGCGCCGACCACATCTCGAACACGCCCAAGCAGGTCCTGCTCTATCAGGCGCTCGGCGCCCCTTTGCCGGTATTCGCTCACGTGCCGCTGATCCTTGGCCCGGACAAGACTCGCCTCAGCAAGCGCCACGGTGCCACGAGCGTCATGGCGTACCGCGGGGAAGGCATTGTGTCCGAAGCGATGCGAAATTTTCTCGCCCTGCTCGGCTGGACTCCGCCCCCGGGAACCCCCGAGATCCTGGGGGATCGGGAGTTGATCCAGCTCTTCGCGCTCGATGCCATCTCCGGTTCGAACGCCGTCTTCGACCGCGCCAAGCTGGACTGGTTCAATAGCGAGTACATTCGCGGCTATCCCGCGGAGAAACTCCTGCCACTCGTCGAAGAAGAGTGGAAAAGGGCGGGCTTCACGCCGGAGCGCACCGAGAGAGCATGGCTACTTGCAACCGTCGATCTGCTGAAGACCCGGGCCCGCAGCCTGAAGGATTTCGCCACCTCGTTCCGCGCCTTCTTCACCGACACCTTTCAGCCGGATCCGGCCGCGGTCGAGAAATTCCTCAAGGAAGACTCCGTCCGCCAGATGCTGGCGGAACTCGGCGCGCGCTATGCGGCATCGGGCGGCTTCAGCGAGCCCGAGGCAGAA
Source organism: uncultured Acidobacteriaceae bacterium (assembly GCA_963770245.1). Classification (GTDB taxonomy): domain Bacteria; phylum Acidobacteriota; class Terriglobia; order Terriglobales; family Acidobacteriaceae; genus PALSA-270. The sequence continues at coordinate 360,602 of CAVYOX010000010.1, forward strand.
AAGCTGCTGCGCGACTTCGCCGCGGAAAAAAAAGTGAAGGCGGGCGCGCTGATCAATGGCGCGCGGGTCGCCTTGACCGGGCAGGGCGTCGCACCCAGCCTGTTCGCGGTGATGGCCGCGCTGGGGAAGGAACGGACGGTGGCCCGCCTGCAGGCCCCGACCCTTCTCTCCCCTGAACCAAATGCCTGCCCTTCGGGCTAGGCCTGCCGGGCTGCCGAAGCCGCACCCCCCGGGAACGAAGTGATCGTCAGGCGCTCGCCGGGTTCCCCGGCTCAGGGTTTCCGGAGATCTTCAGGGCGCAGGACAAGGGCGCAGGACAAGGGCGCAGGACAGTGTCCGCGTCAAGGAGACTGTCGAGGGGTCAGCAAATCGTCGGGGTTCAAGGAGACCGTCGGGGTCTGGAGATCGAGGAGCCAAGGCGCGAGGCCGTCAGTTGTGCGCGTGCGGACTCTGGGCAGGATTTTTCACCGGTGGCGGCGGGGCTTTCACAACTTTCACATTGAATTCGACCGGCAGCCGCTTGGGCGGATAACAGGCTGCGTTGTCGCAGGCCTGGTATTTCAGCTGCCCGCGCACTGCGTAGCTTCCCGGCAGCACGCTCGACAAAGAGCGCATGGCAACCGACAAGCTGAACTCCCCACTGTACACACTGAGCTTCTGGTCGGGCGCAAAGGGGAAACTCTCGAGTTCGCCGGCCGGATAACTGACTCGGCCAATGATGATGTCGGTCGGAGCGTCCAGTTGAAGCACGGTCGGAATCAAATATTCTTCGGTGGGGGTGTTGGAGTTGACGTGAAAGCCGCTGGCCACGCGGAAGCGCAAGTCCGCAGTCCCCAGGCTGCCCCGGCGGATCGAAACCGGCGGCGTTGGCAACAGGTGCACCGAAGGAACTTTGGTTCCCTCCGGTTCCTGCCCGATCAGCGGTATCGACAGCAGCGCCAACAGCAGCGAAGTTTTTCTTGCCCGACTCAGCATCTGCGGACGGCTTCCTCTCCTGTCGCCGCCAATTCCGGTTCCCGGGTCATCGCCGCGCTCAATTGCTGCTCGCCGGCGCCCTCGCGCCTTCGGCTTGGGTGGCGGGACCATCGCCCAGAGCTTTCTTTATTTCGTCCTCAATGTCACTCCGGCTTTTCAAGCCAAAGACTTTGCCGGTCACCAGGCCATTGCGGTTGATAAAGAACGTCTCGGGAAGAAATCCCACCCCGCCGTAGTCGCTCGCGACCGCATCCCGCGTCGTTTCTTCCCCCACTAAAATGGGGTAATCGATGTTCATATCCTTGGCGAACTTGGCAATATCCTGGGTATCGGCGTCATCCATGGCGACGCCCACGATTTGCAACCCCCGGGATCCGTACTGCTTTTGCATCTCGACGAACCAAGGCATCTCGATTTTGCAGGGCTCGCACCAGGTGGCCCAAAAATTAAGTAGGACAGCTTTGCCGCGAAAGTCGGAAAGGCGGACAGGCTTGCCGTCGAGCGATTGCAAGGTGAAATCGTGCGCCATCTGGCCCGGCATCCTCGAAGCAGCGGCCGAGGCCGGACTTTCCGAGCGCCGGGACTTGTTGAAACCGAACGCCAGCAGAAGGGCCACCGCCATCGCCAACACAATCAGAACTACGGGATCACGTTTCAAGCAAGACTCCCTTTATAGCGCGGGCCGGCCGAGCGAATGCTAAGGAACTCGAAAACAACACCAGCCCAGCGAGAAAAGCCGACATCGGAAGGGAAACTGAACATGCAGCTCTATTCTACCTGACCGGGTCTACCTGACGGGGCTAGGCCCGAGCTTGGCCCGCGGCCTCGATCACTTGCCGAGCACTGGATCGGGGGTTGCGGGCCGCGGCGTTGGCTTCGGCGGCTCGGCGACGGCTTTGCGAAAGAATCCCGGCGGCACAATGGCGGTCAGCACCGCGCGGTCGCCGTGCTGCTCCACTTTCAGGCTGTCGAAAAACTGTTTGACGTCGGCATCCGAGGGGGGCGTGGAAACCGCGTTTTCCGCACGGTGAAAGACGTCGAGAAAGGTGCCCAACTGGCCGGCCACATGCTTGGCCTCGTCATCGCTTCCGGTGTAAGCCTCCGCCCGCAGGTGAACCGCGCCCAGATAGCGGGCCGATACCACCATGGCCGCCGGCTTAGAAAACAACAGCGACAAGTCCGTTACCGGGGGCGACGCCAGGGTGGGATCAACCTTGAAAATCGCCCACGCCAGGCTGGCGAGGGGAACGTGTTTATAGTACTGCCGCAGCAACTGCGGGCCGCCAAAAGGTGACGCCAGTTTGCGGGAGCGCTCGATGATCCCGCGAATCACCTGCGGGTCCGGGTGATTGGACGCCGCAATCGTATCCGGGCCAAGAATGGCGACCCGCAAGGTGCGCCCTTCGAGCGGGATCTCGTAGATGTCGACCGACCCGTCGCTCTCGGTCAAGCTTGAAATCTTGCGCAGATAGCCGCGCAGTTTGACCCCGTCAATTCGTCCGATGAACACCTCGGAGAACCGGGGCGCTCGCGGGCTTCCGATCTGAGTCTCCGACAGACTGGTCGGATAATGGATGGCAAAGGCAGCCTGGTCGAGATCGCGCTCGAACTGAAATCCGGTGGCCTGAATAAATTGTTCGTACTCGGGATCGTGCGCCACCGCCGGCAACTGCCCGGCAAAGTCGATCCGCCGGATCCATTTCAGATTGATGTAGAAGAAGCCGTCCGCTCCCGGAAGCAGCCGCGCCGGTTCCGGCGGGGCGTGCTTGCGCAACACGACCACCAGTGCGACCGCCGCTGCCACGAGCAGGACGGCCAAAGGAATAGGGAGGCGGCGGCGTATGCGCATGAAGTCGTGGCCGCTTCGGAAAAAACGCCCCGGAACGGCCCCGAAGGCGGCCAAGGATAGCGCCCATGATACCACCCGCGCGGCATATTCTCAGGTCCAGCCCGATCGGTAGCCGGCTACTGGGAAACCGTCTCTAGAAACTCCGGTTCCACCCATATCGTTTCGCCAAGTCTGCCCGGGCGTCAATTGGCAACTCAGCCCACCCTGTCTCATTAAAACCGACTACCGTAAACTCATGGCCCAAGGACTCCTGATTCATGACTCGTGGTTTAGGCCGCAAGCATGGCGTACACCACCACTCCGGTCACCGAGACATACAACCAAATCGGGAAGGTAAAGCGCGCGATCTTCCGATGCTCGGAAAATCGTCCGGTCAACGAGAAAAAAAATGTCGTAAGCACCATCGGCAATGCCACCACCGAGAGCAGCACATGGCTCAGCAGAATGCTGAGGTACACGGTGCGGATGGGCCCGTGGCCGGGAAAATGGCTCTCTCCATGCAGGGCATGATTCACGATATAGCTGACCAGAAAGATCGAGGAGAAGACAAAGGCGGTCATCATCGAGGCTCGATGGGCCGCGATGTCGCGTTTGCGGATGAACCAAAAGCCAGTCACGAGCGCGATCGCGCTCAACCCATTCCATAGCGCATTCAGGGCTGGCAAGAACCGCAAATGGAGATGTTCGGAGTCCGCCGCCGGGTGAATATAAATCAACCAGAGCAGAAACAGCGTGGCCAGCCCGCTGATGGTGAGAATGGCGGCAACGGCCTTCTGGTTCGATGCTCCGACCCGCATGCTCCTCCGCAAAACGGGACCCGGGTCGCGGACATCGATCTCAGGTCCTGGGGTTCGGTCTGTTGGGCCTGGGTATCGGCCCGGTTCCGGCCGGTTCCTGGTCCAACGATCCTGGTCCAACGATCGTGGTCCGACGATCCTGGTCCGACGATGCAGGATTATACGTCGCAGGCGGGCTGGAACACGGGTCGCGAAGGGGTTTTGTGGCTCGTAGCGTGGGTCGCCGACGGCGATTGTTTCGCTCGCGCCGGGACCGGTTGCACCCAAAGTGCCGTTATGGTAACTTTTAAAATTGTCTCGGACATCAGGAAGGGATCACAGGGAGCAGACCGTGCTCGCAAGGGCCACTGTCTCCCAACTGCTGGCGTAGCTCAGCTGGTAGAGCATCTGATTTGTAATCAGAGGGTCAGGGGTTCAAATCCCTTCGCCAGCTCCAGCATTGGTTCCGGAACGCAGAGCAATTGCGCGGTGCAGATCGGCACGACAGATTTTTCCCAGAGCACTCCATAAGGAATTTTTCCAAATGTGGTGTTTTGCGCGACAGGTTTTTCGCGCGCATGGTGTCTTCGTGTTTTGGGGACAGCCCGTTGCCACACGACCCTCCGCGCAAAGTGCACGTCCCGGCGAAGCTCGCCGGAGCCTGATGGGGAATGACCGCAGGCTCGGCGTTTTTGCACAGGTGGGTGAGTGGTTAAAGCCGGCAGACTGTAAATCTGCTCCTCCTTGCGAGGTACGAAGGTTCGAATCCTTCCCTGTGCACCAGTAACTCTTGGGCCCCGGGAGAGTGCTGGGGCGGTGACGGCAGTTGAGCATCAATCGAAAGTTCGCGCTGGCGGTAGCAGCCTACGCCGTGCTCGGGTTGCTGGCATGGCAGACCTTGTCGAGCCAGCCGATTCGGGTGTTCGATCTGGAATTCAGCCTGCGGACCGCGACGCTGTTCATTGTCGGGCTATTCGCTTTGCGGACGCTGTTGTATTTCTGGCGGGTGAGAATCGACGACGCCAGGGAAGAAGAAACGCACGGGAAACGCGCCAGGGCCGCGGAATAGCGGTAGGTTTCGCGGTCGAAGCCTTCGCCGATGTAGCTCAGTTGGTAGAGCACTCCCTTGGTAAGGGAGAGGTCACCAGTTCAATCCTGGTCATCGGCTCCAGATTGCAGAGGTAGAGAGATTGCAGAGATAGAAATAGTGACAGGGATCGTGATGATGAAGGGCGTGGTTTTAGGCTGAGGGCTGACGGCGGAATGCCGACAGCTGATTTACGGGCGGGAGTAACTCAGTGGTAGAGTCACAGCCTTCCAAGCTGTTGGTCGCGGGTTCGATTCCCGTCTCCCGCTCCAGGATTCTTGATCGCGATTCGACCCAGGTCGGTGACGTGGCGGGATTTGAACAAGCTCCAGTCAAGATTGAGCGAGAAAAGGAATTCGAGGAACTGAAGGGCGCGATCCGCCGCGCTCTCGCCGCGGAAACGGTCGAACAATTCCTCCAGCAGATGCGGAGCAACGGGCTCAGGATTCGTGATCTCGAAGGAGTCCTGGCAAAACGGGTCCTGGAGAAGCTGGACAAGACCTGGGCGAAATCGGCCGCGAGCGGGCGGGACTTGTATCAATCGCTCCCGGCTTCCGACCAAGGCCAGATGCGCGAGTTTTATCTGTCCCAGGTGGAAGAGGTAAAGCCGGAGCTCCGGACCAAGTTCCAAAAGCTGTACCGGTATTACTAGCAAGTAGCACCGGCGTCTCGCCGGCCCCCGGTTCAGGGCGCAGCCCGCCGGTGTTTTCAAGAGGTACGATCGCGCGGTTTATCTCGAGTGGTTTCGAGCGATCCCGCGCCACAGCCGGCGGGACGCCGGCGCTACAAAGCTACAAAGGAAGATAGAGAAATGGCGAAAGAGAAATTTGATCGCAATAAGCCGCACTGCAACGTGGGGACGATCGGTCACATTGACCACGGGAAGACGACTTTGACGGCGGCCATCACCAAGGTGTTGCAGAAGCACAACCCGAAGATTGTGTTCCGGTCGTTTGATTCGATCGACAACGCGCCGGAAGAAAAGGCGCGGGGCATCACCATTGCGACGGCGCACGTGGAGTACGAGACGGCGAACCGGCACTACGCGCACGTGGATTGCCCGGGGCACGCGGACTACATCAAGAACATGATCACGGGGGCGGCGCAGATGGACGGCGCGATCCTGGTGGTGGCGGCGACCGATGGGCCGATGCCGCAGACGCGGGAGCACGTGCTACTGGCGCGGCAGGTGGGAGTGCCCTATATCGTGGTGGCGCTCAACAAGTGCGACGCGGTGGACGATCCGGAACTACTGGATCTGGTGGAGCTCGAAGTGCGGGAACTGCTGAAGAGCTATCAATTTCCCGGGGACGATGTACCGGTGGTGCGGCTCTCGGCGCTGGGAGCGCTGAACGGGGAAGCGAAGTGGGAAAAGCAGATTGACGAGCTGATGGAGGCGGTCGACAAGAGCGTGCCGCAGCCGGTGCGGGAGTTGGACAAGCCGTTTCTGATGCCGATTGAAGACATTTTTTCGATTCAGGGGCGGGGCACGGTGGTGACCGGACGGATCGAGCGCGGCAAGGTGAAGGTGGGCGAGGAAGTGGAGATTGTGGGCTTCCGGGAGACGCGCAAGACGGTGGTGACGGGCGTCGAGATGTTCAAAAAGCAGCTGGATGAAGGCCTGGCGGGGGACAACGCGGGACTGCTGCTGCGCGGGATCGCGAAAGAAGACGTGGAGCGGGGGATGGTCCTGGCCAAGGGAGGATCGATCACGCCGCACACCAAGTTCAAGGCGGAAGTGTACATTCTGACGAAGGAAGAAGGCGGGCGGCACACGCCGTTTTTCAAGGGGTACCGGCCGCAGTTTTATCTGCGGACGACGGACGTGACGGGAGTGGCGGAGTTGCCGGCGGGGACCGAAATGGTGATGCCGGGAGACAACGTGCGGCTGGTGATCGAGCTGATCACGCCGGTCGCCATGGAGAAGGGTCTGCGCTTCGCGATTCGCGAAGGCGGGCATACGGTGGGAGCGGGAACCATCAGCGAGATTATCCAGTAGTGGAGGAGCCCTGTGGGCGCGCCCCAGCCGCGCCTCCCCGCAGCGCCAGAAATTCAGGAGTGAGCGATGCCCCGAGAGATCATTACGTTGCAGTGCGGTGATTGCAAAGAACGGAATTACTCGACCACCAAGAACCGGAAAACCAAACCGGACCGGCTGGAGTTGAAAAAGTTTTGCCGGCGCTGCCGGAAGCACACGCCGCATAAGGAAGTGAAATAGTTTGAAGAAATGGGGAATTTGCCGTTGCGGCGAGTGCTTTGAGGGCGCAATGGCCAAGGCCCCAACGGATTCAGGGGCGTAAGCTCAACGGTTAAACTGCCGGTCTCCAAAACCGGACTTGGGGGTTCGAATCCCTCCGCCCCTGCCAGAATTTTACGCGGGCTGGGCCGGAAGTCAGGTGTGGGATGGGAATCGAGACGAAACGAATGGCGAAGTCACTCGCGGCACCGCAAGACGACGACAGTTTCGGCGGTCGCATCAAGGCGTGGCCGGATCAGGTCAAGACCTTTTATAACGACGTGCGCACCGAGATGAAGAAGGTGACCGCTCCGTCGTTCAAGGAAGTACAGTCGACGACCGTCGTGGTCATCATTTCGGTGTTTTTCTTTGCCGCGTTTTTCTGGATTGTGGACTTGATCCTCAGTCGCAGCCTGGACGCGATGTTCCGTTATTTCACGCATCGCTGAGCGAAGAGAAGGGAAGCTGGAATTTTGCAGCCCATTATGCAGGACGAACAAAAAAACGAAGCCGCCGGCGTCGAGCCACAAAATGACGCGAGCGAAGCGCCGTCGCCCGAGGGAATTCCTGCGGCGACCGAGCCTCCCCGCAACCCGAACATGAAGTGGTACATCATCCACTCCTATTCCGGGTTCGAGCGCAAGGTGAAGGAGTCGCTGGAGTCGCGGGTCCAGGCCTTTGGCTTGCAAGAGAAGATTGGCAAAGTTCTGATCCCGACCGAGGCGGTCACCGAAGTTCGAGGCGGCAAAAAATACACCTCCGAGCGCATGTTCTATCCCGGCTACGTGCTGGTCGAAATGGACATGGACGATCACGTTTGGCATGTGGTGAAAGCGACACCGCGCGTGACCGGCTTTGTGGGCACAGGCCAGCAGCCGACGCCCCTTTCGGAAGAGGAAGTTCAGCACATCGTGTACCGCGTGGGCGAGGCCAAAGACAAGCCCAAACTCAAGGTTAAGTTCGAGAAGAATGAAACGGTGCGCATCACCGAAGGGCCGTTTGCCAGCTTCACCGGCATCGTGGATGAAGTCAACGAAGACCGCGAGACCTTAAAGGTGATGGTGACGATTTTCGGCCGCTCGACTCCGGTCGAGCTGGAGTTCAACCAGGTGGAGAAGGTGGCGACCTAGTCGGCGAGCGCGCTCGGGGCCGCTGCGCTCGAGCGCAAGGGGATGGGAATGGCAAAAAAGGAAACAGGATTCATCAAGCTGCAGATTGCGGCGGGCAAGGCCACACCGGCGCCGCCCGTCGGTCCGGCGCTCGGCCAGGCGCAGATCAACATCATGGAGTTCTGCAAGCAGTTCAACGCCCGCACCAGCGCCAAGGAAATGGAAGGGCTGATCATCCCGGTGGTGGTGACGGTTTACAGCGATCGGTCGTTCAGCTTTATCACCAAGACTCCGCCGGCATCGATTCTGCTCAAGCGCGCCGCCGGCATCGCCAAAGGCTCGGGTACTCCCAATAAGGACAAGGTGGGCAAGGTGACCCTCAAGCAGGTGGAGGACATCGCCAAGCAGAAGATGCCCGATCTGAACGCGGCGTCGGTCGACGCGGCGGTCAAGAGCGTGCGGGGCACGGCCCGCTCCATGGGAATTGAAGTGGTTGGCTAGCGCCCGCCTGCGGGGCGGAGAGGCGGCCAGAAGCCGCTAGGACAGTCGAAAAGACAAAGACTACGGCTCGGCGGATGAACGGCGAGCGGTGGAAGACTCGAAGGAAGCCAATGAAAAAAGCCGGCAAGAATATCACCAAGGCGCGGCAGGGTGTCGAGCCCCGCCCCTATACCATTCAGGACGCGGTTCCCCTGCTGCAGAAAGTGAAATTCGCGAAATTCGACGAAACCGTGGAGGTGACGCTGCGTCTCGGCGTCGATCCGAAACATGCCGACCAGATGGTGCGCGGCACCGTTGTCCTGCCACACGGCCTGGGCAAGTCAAAAAAAGTGCTGGTCATCGCGAGCGGCGACAAGATCAAGGAAGCCGAGCAGGCGGGAGCCGATTTCGTCGGCGGCGAGGAAATGGTCGAAAAGATCAACAAGGAGAACTGGACCGACTTCGATGCCCTGATCGCGACCCCCGACGTCATGAAATCGGTCGGGCGCCTCGGCAAGGTGCTCGGCCCGAAGGGCCTGATGCCCAATCCGAAAACCGGCACGGTCACCTTCGACGTGGCCAAGGCGGTGCAAGAGGTCAAAGCGGGTAAAGTTGAGTTTCGCACCGACAAGACTGCGCTGGTGCATGTTCCGGTGGGGAAAATCTCCTTCCCGCCGCAGAAATTGGTGGAGAACGCGACCGTGCTGATCACGAGCGTCATCAAGGCCAAGCCGGCCGTGGCCAAGGGCAAGTACATCAAGGGCTGCTATCTCAGCTCCTCGATGGGACCGGGGATCGCGCTCGACACCACTTCGATTGAGACCGCAGCCAAGGTCTAGCGATTGAGACAGAGCGGGCAGGGTCTGGCCGCGTGGCCGCTCGCCCCCACACCAGTTTGGAAGGGATCGAACATGGCGGTTACCAAGGCGAAGAAGATCGAGCAGGTAGAAGAGCTGGGGCGGGAGCTGAAAAACGTCTCCAACCTGATTGTCGCGACCTACAGCAAACTCACCGTGCCCAAAGATCATGAGCTGCGCAAGAGTCTGCGCGGCACCGGAGCAAAATATCGCGTGGTGAAAAACACCCTGGCGGAGCGAGCTTCCCAAGGCACCCAGGTGGAGGCGGCGCTGAAGGGCCTGTCTGGTGTGACTTCGATCGCCTATACCACCGGCGACCCGGTGGCGCTCGCCAAGGTGCTGGCGAAGTACGCCAAGGACAACCCAGAGTTCACCTTCAAGGCAGGGGTGGTCGAAGGCCGCGTGATCTCGATCAAGGAGATCGAGGCCCTGGCCACCATGCCCTCGAAGGAAGAAATCTATGCCAAGCTGCTGTTCCTGCTGAATGCTCCGGCGCAGCGCTTGGTGGGCACCATCAATGCGGTGGGCCGCAACCTGGCGGTGGTGGTTGGCCAGGGCGTCGAGAAGAACAAGTTTAAAGAAGCATAGCGGTCGGGGGGCCCGTGGGGCGAGAGCGCCCCTGGCTTCCCACCCCAACAAAGTTTCCGGGCGGCGGCAGCCGTCCAGAAGGATCGAGTTATCCGAGGTCAAGGGTTGCGCAGCTCGACTCTGCGGCGTGTCTGGCGCAGCGGACGGGGAGCCGGCGCACTGGAAACCTGGCCGACGGATGACGAAATCAGCAATCTGATCATTCGTAGAAACGCAGCTGGCTGCGCCTCTACAGAAGAAAACCTGGAGACATAGACATGGCGGACCTGCAGCAGTTGGAAGAGCAAATTGTCGGGCTGTCGCTGCTCGATGCGGCGCAGTTAGTAAAGAAGCTCGAAGAGCGGCTGGGCGTTTCGGCGGCGGCCGCGGCTCCGGTCGCGGTCGCTGGCGGCGGAGCGGCCGCCGGCGCGGCTCCGGCCGAAGAGAAGACCGAATTTGCCGTCGTGCTCACCACCGTGGGCGCGAACAAGATCAACGTCATCAAGGCGGTACGGGAAGTCACCAGCCTGGGCTTGAAAGAAGCCAAGGACCTGGTCGATGGCGCGCCCAAAACCGTGAAAGAGGGGGTCTCCAAGGACGAAGCGGAGACCATCAAGAAAAAGTTCACGGATGCCGGGGCAACGGTCGAAGTGAAGTAGTTTGGCGGGGTGTGGGCGCGGACCACCCGCTCGCGCCCGACGGGCGAGAGCGCCCGTCCCCAGGCCCGCCGAAAACCCGAAATCTTTCCTTGGTGAATCCCGGGAAACGGTGTTAGCATCTGTATAAACACCGCTTCCGGCTTCGCCGGGAATTATGGCGGCTCTCCACTCCAACGAACCCGGGGAAGCGGAGAAGAGCCGCTGAAGAGTTGGCAGACTTGTTCCGCAGACAGCGGAACAGGAACAGGCCTCAGAGACTGGCGCGGAAACATACATTTCTACAGAGGATAAGCGCTGCAAACGGCGCCTGCGGGGAGTCATGTCCCTACAGGCGTATCTGTGTCTTTTCCGGCGGTACGAGGCGATGGCACCGCGGGCGGCAGGCGCGCCCACAATTTCGCGATCGAGCACAGCTCTAAAGCTGCGCTTGAAAGCTGGGAGTATCCGAATGGCGAAGAACAGCACCTTCCGTAAGCGCTTTGATTTTTCCAAAATTCCAGCCACCATCCAGATTCCGAACCTCATTGAAGTGCAGAAGCGTTCCTATGACCGCTTCCTGCAAATGGACCGGTTGCCGAGCGAGCGCGACGACGCCGGGTTGCAGGCGGTTTTCCAGTCCGTGTTTCCGATCACCGACTTCCGCAACGTGTCTCAGCTGGAGTTCGTCGATTTCGCCATCGGCAACTGGGAATGCAAGTGCGGCCACCTGAAAGGCCTGCATCACCTGCGCACCACTTGCAAAAACTGCGGATCGACGGTCATCACCGACCCGTTTCATCCGGGCGATGTGCTTTGCCAGAAGTGCGGCACCTACAACGCCAACACACCGGACTTCTGCAACAAGTGCGGCGATCCCGTCGGGCTGCAACTGAAGTATGACGTGAGCGAGTGCGAAGAGCGCGGCATGACCTACTCGGCGCCCCTCAAAGTCACCATGCGCCTGACCATCTACGAGAAGGACGCGGAGACCGGCAACCGTTCGATCCGCGACATCAAAGAGCAGGAAGTTTTCTTCGGCGACGTGCCGCTGATGACTCAGAACGGCACCTTCATCATCAACGGGACCGAACGCGTGATCGTCAGCCAGTTGCACCGCTCGCCGGGCGTGTTCTTTGAAACCGCCAACAACCGCACCTACTTCCTGGGCAAGATTATTCCCTACCGCGGTTCCTGGGTGGAATTTGAGTACGACCAGAAGAATGTGCTCTACGTGCGCATTGACCGCAAGCGCAAATTCCTGGGGACGATCTTCCTGCGCGCCCTCGGCCTGCGCTCCGGCGAGGACATTCTGCGCACTTTCTACACCGTGGACCGCCTCACCGTCCGCGACAAGAAGCTCTACTGGACGCTCGACCCCAACAGCGAGAAACCCACCAATTTGCTGGGCATGAAGCTGGCGCACAGCATCAAGAGCAAGAGCGGCGAAGAAGTGGCGCACTCCGGTCGCAAGATCAACGCCGCCACTCTCAAGGAAATTCAGAAAGCCAAGATCACCGAGATGGAAGTGGATATCTCCGACCTCGAAGGGGCCTGGGTGGCGGGCGACGTCGTCGACACGACGACCGGCGAGGTTCTGCTCGAGGCCAACTCGGAACTCACCGCCGACAAGGTGTCGAAAATCCTCGATTCCGGCGTGATCGAACTGAACCTGTTCTTCCCGGAGCGCGATGACGTAGGCACCGTGCTCTGCCAGACCCTGAAGCGGGATGCGGTAAAAACCCCGCAGGAAGCGCTGATCGAGATCTACCGCAAGCTGCGCCCCGGCGATCCGCCCACCCTCGATACCGCGACGGCGCTTTTTCACGGCATGTTCTTTGACCCGCGCAAGTACGACTTTTCGCGCGTCGGCCGGCTGAAGTTCAATATCAAGCTGTTTGAGAAGGGGGACGCCACCAGCCTCGACAACCGCACCCTCGAGCCGGACGATTTCTACGCCACCATCCGTTATCTGCTCAAACTGCGCAAAAACATCGGCGCGGTCGATGACATCGATCACCTGGGCAACCGCCGCGTGCGCGCGGTCGGCGAACTGATGGAAAACCAGTTTCGCATTGGCCTGGTCCGCATGGAGCGCGCCATCAAGGAAAAGATGAGCGTCTACCAGGAAATGTCGACCGCCATGCCGCACGACCTGGTCAACGCCAAGCCGGTCATGGCGGCAATTCGCGAGTTCTTCGGATCCTCGCAGCTTTCGCAGTTCATGGACCAGACCAACCCGCTGTCGGAAATCACCCACAAGCGGCGTCTCTCGGCGCTGGGGCCGGGCGGTCTGTCGCGGGAACGCGCCGGATTCGAAGTCCGCGACGTTCACCCCACGCACTACGGACGAATCTGCCCGATCGAAACCCCGGAAGGACCGAACATCGGTCTGATTTCTTCGCTCAGTTGTTACGCCCGGATCAACGACTACGGCTTCATCGAGTCGCCCTACCGGCGGGTGAAGAGCGGGCGCGTGCTCGACTTCATCAGTGTGGTCAACGCGGGCGATGCCGAGCTCAAGGTCGGCGACCACATCGAGAAGCACGAGATGGAGAAGATTAACGGCGAATTGAAAGATCGGCGCAAGCGCGCGGCCGAAGTCGAGCCCTTCTCGTTTTATCTCTCCGCCTGGGAAGAAGACCGGCACGTGATCGCTCAAGCCAACGTTGAACTGGACGACAAGGGCCGCATCGTCGGCGACCTGGTCAACGCCCGCAAGGCCGGCAACTTCGTGCTGGTCACGCGCGACGAAGTGGATTACATCGACGTCAGCCCCAAGCAACTGGTCTCGGTGGCGGCTTCGCTCGTTCCCTTCCTCGAGCACGACGATGCCAACCGCGCGCTGATGGGCGCGAATATGCAACGCCAATCGGTGCCCCTGTTGCGGGCCGAAGCTCCCATCGTGGGCACGGGAATGGAAGGCGTGACCGCACGCGATTCGGGCGCGGTCATTCTGGCGCGGCGCAACGGAGTCATTGATTCGGTCGACTCGGAGCGCATTATCGTGCGGGTCGAGGGCGAACACCATCCCGGGCAGCTTTCCCGCGAGGTGGGCAGCGACATCTACCAGCTCACCAAGTTCAAGCGCTCCAACCAGAACACGTGCATCAACCAGAAGCCGATCGTCAAGAAGGGCCAGCGGGTGGTGAAGGGCGAGGTGATCGCCGACGGTCCCTGCACCGATCACGGCGAGCTGGCGCTCGGCCGCAACGTGCTCGTGGCCTTCATGCCCTGGCGCGGCTACAACTTCGAAGACGCCATCCTGGTCTCGGAGAAGCTGGTGAAAGAGGACTACTACACTTCGGTCCACATCGAGGAGTTCGAACTGGAGTCGCGCGACACCAAGCTCGGGCCCGAGGAAGTGACCCGCGATATTCCAAATGTCAGCGAGTCCATGTTGCGCAACTTGGATGAAGCGGGCGTGATTCGCATCGGCGCCACGGTCAAGCAGGGAGACATTCTGGTGGGCAAGGTCACGCCCAAGGGCGAGACCCAGCTGACGCCGGAGGAAAAGCTGCTGCGCGCCATCTTCGGGGAAAAGGCGGGCGACGTGCGCGATGCTTCGCTCTACTGCCCGCCGGGGATCGAGGGCGTCATCGTGGACGTGAAAATCTTTTCCCGCAAGGGCCAGGAAAAAGACGAGCGCGCCAAAGCCATCGAAGGCACGCAGATTGCCAAACTCGAGAAGAACCTTTCAGATGAGATCCGCATTCTGACCGACGAGCGCCTCAAGCGCCTGGAGAACATTCTGGGGGGCAAGGAAGTGCTCGCCGACCTGCACGACGAGCGGACCAACAAGCGTCTTTTGACCAAGGATACGGTGCTCGATCGCGACACCATCGAGCGCATCTCCACCCGCAATCTCAAGCGCATCAAGTATGCCGACAAGGATCCGCGGGTGAATGAGCAGATCGACGAGATCGAGGAGATGACCTCGCGCCAGATCGATGTGCTCAAGAAAATCGTCAACGAGCGCAAAGACAAGCTGACCAAAGGCGACGAGCTGCCCCCCGGGGTCATCAAGCTGGTCAAGGTGTATGTGGCCATGAAACGCAAGCTGAGCGTGGGCGACAAGATGGCCGGCCGCCATGGCAACAAGGGCGTGATCGCACGCATTTTGCCGGATGAAGACATGCCCTACCTGAATGACGGTACGCCGGTTGAAATCGTGCTCAATCCGCTGGGCGTGCCTTCCCGGATGAACGTGGGACAGATCCTCGAAACCCACCTGGGATGGGCGGGATGGAAGCTGGGCGAAAAAGTCAGCCAGCTGCTGGCGGAGAATTCGAAAGAGGAAACCGTCCGCCGCGAGCTGAAGGCGCTCTTCAAAGATTCCGCTTTGGCGGAAACCATCGGCCAGCTCAGCGATGAGGAGTTGCCGGCAGTCGCCGAAAGTCTGACCCGCGGCGTGTTCATGGGCTCGCCGGTGTTTGACGGCGCGCGCGAGGGAGAAATCAAGGCCCTGCTGCGGCAGTCGGGACTCCCGGAGTCGGGGAAAACTTTCTTGCATGACGGCATGACCGGCGACCAGTTCGAGCAGCCGGTCACGGTCGGCTACATCTACATGCTGAAGCTGTCGCACCTGGTGGACGACAAGATTCACGCTCGTTCCATCGGGCCGTACTCGCTCATCACCCAGCAGCCTCTGGGCGGCAAGGCGCAATTCGGCGGCCAGCGCTTCGGAGAAATGGAAGTCTGGGCGCTCGAAGCCTACGGGGCGGCCTTCATCCTGCAGGAGCTGCTGACGGCGAAATCCGACGACGTGTATGGCAGAACCAAGATTTACGAAGCCATCGTCAAGGGTGAAGCCGCCATGGAGCCGGGCGTGCCCGAGTCGTTCAACGTGCTGATTCGCGAATTGCAGTCGCTGTGCCTGGATGTCGAATTGATCAAGGCGGGCGACAAGAAACCGGTGCTCGGCACCGCGGTTGCGGCCGATTAGTCTTTGGCCACCGGTCGCATCGTCGTTCGCGACCGGCGGCAGGTGAGGATTTGAAAAAACAGGGCTCGGAGCCGGACTCTTGCGGCTCGGAGCCAGGAACCCGCGAGCGGACGACGAACCGACTCGCGGCGGATTTCAGGAGTCGCCCGCGGCCACGTTAACGCCGCAGGAAGTGGAGGATCACCTTGTACCGCTCGAGCCCCTTTGAAATGGCAAACCCGATCGCTGACTTCGACGCCATCCGCATCAGCCTGGCTTCGCCGGAGAAGATCCGGAGCTGGTCGCATGGCGAGGTGACCAAACCTGAGACCATTAATTACCGCACTTTTAAACCCGAGCGCGATGGACTGTTCTGCGCCCGCATCTTCGGCCCGGTAACCGATTGGGAGTGTCTCTGCGGCAAGTACAAGCGCATGAAGCACCGCGGAGTGATCTGCGACAAGTGCGGCGTCGAAGTCACACTTTCCAAAGTCCGCCGCGAGCGCCTCGGCCATATCGAGCTGGCTTCGCCCTGCTCGCACGTCTGGTTTTTCAAGGGATTGCCCAGCCGCATCGGGCACCTGCTGGACATTTCTCTCCGCGACCTGGAATCGGTTCTCTATTTCGAGGCCTACGTGGTGGTCGAGCCGGGCGATGCGCCGGTCAAACCGCACGAAGTCATCAAGGACGAAACCAAGTTCCGGGAATTGGACCAGCAGTACCGCCCCGCCGGATTCAAGGCCATGATGGGCGCCGAAGCCATCAAAGAGCTGCTCAAACGGGTGGACATCGAAGGACTCTCGGTCGAGCTGCGGGAGAAGATGAAGAACGAGAGCTCGCTGCAGAAGCGGCTCAAGTACGCCAAGCGGCTGAAGGTGGTCGAGGCGTTCCGCAAGAGCGGAAACAAGCCGCAATGGATGATTCTCGATGTGGTGCCGGTGATTCCGCCCGAGTTGCGCCCTCTGGTGCCGCTCGACGGCGGCCGCTTCGCCACCTCGGACCTGAACGACCTGTACCGCCGGGTGATCAACCGCAACAACCGGTTGAAGAAGCTGATGGACCTGCACGCCCCGGAAGTCATCGTGCGCAACGAAAAGCGCATGCTGCAGGAAGCGGTCGACGCCCTGTTTGACAACGGCCGTCGCGGCCGCGTGCTGCGCGGCGCCAACAACCGGCCGCTCAAGTCCCTCTCCGATACGCTGAAGGGCAAGCAGGGACGGTTCCGCCAGAACCTGCTGGGCAAGCGCGTAGACTACTCCGGCCGTTCGGTGATCGTGGTCGGACCCGAGCTCAAGCTGCACCAGTGCGGGTTGCCCAAGAAGATGGCGCTCGAGCTGTTCAAACCGTTCATCTATCACCGTCTCGAGCAGACCGGGCATTGCACCACCATCAAGCAAGCCAAGGAAATGGTGGAGCAGCAGGAGCCCATCGTTTGGGACATTCTCGAAGAGGTCATCAAAGACCATCCCGTGATGCTGAATCGCGCTCCCACGCTGCACCGTCTGGGCATTCAGGCTTTCGAGCCGGTGCTGGTCGAAGGCAAGGCGATCAAGATTCATCCCTTGGTCTGCACCGCGTTCAACGCCGATTTTGACGGCGACCAGATGGCGGTGCACATCCCCCTGTCCCCGGAAGC
Organism: uncultured Acidobacteriaceae bacterium; assembly: GCA_963770245.1. Taxonomy (GTDB): domain Bacteria; phylum Acidobacteriota; class Terriglobia; order Terriglobales; family Acidobacteriaceae; genus PALSA-270. The sequence goes on from CAVYOX010000010.1 coordinate 377,733, forward strand.
CCAGGTGGAGGCCAGCGTGCTGATGCTGTCCTCGCACAACATCCTGTCCCCGGCCTCCGGTCAGCCGATCACCGTGCCCACACAGGACATGGTGCTCGGTCTCTACTATTTGACCAAGTCCAAGCCGGGCGCCAAAGGCGAAGGCCGGGCGTTCGCCAACATTGAAGAAGTGCTCATGGCGCTCGAAGCCGGCGCGGTGGAGACGCTTTCCCCCATCCGCCTGCGTTATACGGGCGAGGTCATCGACTTGACCAGCGCCTACGACGACCAGGAAATCACCCACACGGAGCCGGTGAAGTTCGAACGCAGCTTCGTCAACACCACGGTCGGTCGGGCCATCCTGAACGACCATCTCCCCGAAGGCATGCCGTACATCAACGGCCTGCTCAAGAAAAAGGGTATCGGGCAGCTGGTGAGCTACTGCTACCTGCGCTTCGGTCTGGAAACCACGGTCAAAATGCTGGACGAAGTGAAATCGTTGGGCTTCCGCTTCGCCACCCGCGCCGGGCTTTCGATCGGCATCGACGATATGGTGATCCCGGACAACAAGAAGACTTTGGTCCGCGACGCCGAGAAGCAGGTGGTGAACGTCCAGCAGCAGTACCTGGACGGCGCCATCACCAACGGCGAGCGCTACAACAAGGTCATTGAAATCTGGTCGGCCATCACGGAAAAAGTGGCCGATGAAATGTTCGGCCAGATGCAGCAGCGCGACAAGGAAGGGTTCATCAACCCGATTTACGTCATGGCGGATTCCGGCGCCCGCGGATCGAAACAGCAGATTCGCCAGCTCTCCGGCATGCGCGGGCTGATGGCCAAGCCTTCCGGCGAAATCATCGAAACCCCCATCACCGCCAACTTCCGCGAGGGCCTCACCGTGCTGCAGTACTTCATCTCGACCCACGGCGCGCGCAAAGGGCTGGCGGATACGGCGCTCAAGACGGCCGATTCCGGCTACCTGACCCGCCGCCTGGTCGATGTGGCGCAGGACGTCATCATCAGCGAGTACGACTGCGGAACCGTGGATGGCATTTACGTGGCCGGAATCGTCGAAGCCGGCGAGATCATCGAGCCGCTGCGCGACCGTATCGTCGGCCGCGTGTCGCTCGAAAAAATCAAAGACTATGACGGCAACGTCATCGTCGACGTCAACCAGGAAATCACCGAAGACCTGGCGGGCGCCATTCAAGCGGCGGGAATCGAGCGGGTGAAAATCCGCTCGGTGCTGACCTGCGAATCCAAGCGCGGCGTCTGCGTCATGTGCTACGGCCGTAACCTGGCTTCCGGTCGGCTGGTCGAGTTGGGCGAGGCCACGGGCGTGATCGCGGCACAGTCCATCGGCGAACCCGGAACCCAGCTCACCATGCGTACGTTCCACATCGGCGGCACGGCGTCGCGAGTGTCCGAGCAGTCGCGTCTGGAAGCCAAAAACATCGGCTTGGTGCGTTTCGTCGGCCTGCAGACGGTCAAGGCGAAGTCGGGCGATCTGGTGGTGATGAACCGCCAGGGATCGATTGCCCTGGTCGATGAAAAAGGACGCGAGCGCGAGCGCTACTCGGTGGTTTACGGCGCCAAGCTCAAGGTCAACGAAGGCGATCAGGTCCAGCAAGGCCAGGTCATGGTCGAGTGGGATCCCTACACCTTCGCCATCCTCACCGAAATCGGGGGCACGGTGCAGTTCAAGGACTTGCAGGAAGGCGTGACCCTGCACGAAGAAGTGGACGAAGTCACCGGCCTGTCGCGTCACGTGGTGGCGGATTCACCCGACGAGAAGCGCCAGCCGGCCATCGTGATCAAAGGCAAGGCCAGCAAGCGCTACCTGATGCCATCGCGCGCCCACTTGATGGTGCAGGACGGCGACACGGCCCATCCCGGCGACGTGCTGGCCAAGATCCCGCGGGAGACCACCAAGACCAAGGACATCACCGGCGGTCTGCCGCGGGTGGTGGAATTGTTTGAGGCCCGCAAGCCGCGCGAAACTGCGGTCATCAGCGAAATCGATGGCTTGGTCAAGTTCGGCGAGGTTTCAAAGGGTCAGCGCAAGATCTATGTGGTTGCCGACAACGGCACCGAAAAGGAATACTCGGTCCCGCGCGGCGTTCACATCAACGTGCAGGAAGGCGAGCGCGTCAAAGCGGGCGAACCGCTCATGGACGGGCCGCTCAATCCGCACGACATCCTGGCGGTGCTCGGAGAAAAGGAACTGCAGTCCTACCTGGTGAACGAAATCCAGGAAGTCTATCGGCTGCAGGGCGTCAACATCAGCGACAAGCACATCGAAGTGATCGTCCGCCAGATGATGCGTTGGCGCAAAGTGGAAGACGTCGGCGACACCCGCTTCCTCCTCGAGGAGCAGGTGGACAAGTTCGCTTTCGCCGAGGAGAACGAGCACGTCATCACCAATGGCGGACGTCCGGCAACCGGCAGGCCGTTGCTGCTCGGTATCACCAAGGCTTCGCTCTCGACCGATTCGTTCATCTCGGCGGCGTCGTTCCAGGAGACCACGCGCGTACTCACCGAGGCTTCGATCCAGGGCAAGGTCGATCATCTACGCGGGCTCAAGGAAAACGTCATCGTGGGACGGTTGATCCCGGCCGGCACCGGCATGGAGTATTACCGCAACGTGCGGCTCTCGCCCGAAATGGAAGAAGCCGCCGCCAAGGTGCAGGAGGAAGTTTCCCAGGCTTACGAGGAGGCCGAGCGCGCGCTCGAGCTGATGCGGACCGAAGGCGAGACCGAGGAACTGACCGCGGAGTAACGCATTACAACTAACGAGGGGCGGCCGAAGCCGCCCCTCGGTTTTTCCACTTCACCATGCACGCTACCCCCGAGCGATTGCACGATCAGGAACGTGGCCCCACTTCCCAGTTGCGCGCCCTGCCGTCGCGCAATACCCTGAGAGCATTGATCTTCCGCTTTCTACGCCTGCTGTGGCGTGCCTTGCTGCGCGCCTTTGAGCACGACGCGTTCGCCATCGCGAAAGCCTCCGCCTACTCGTCGATCCTCACCTTTTTCCCGGGCTTGCTGGTGGTGGGGGCTTCGCTCGCCTCCTCGCACAGCACCCAGGTTTACCTGCGGGAGATTTCCTACGCCGTGAGCCGAATCCTTCCCGCCGGCGGCGCGGCGGCGCTCGCCTACCTGCGCGGAAGCACCGAGCGCTCCGTGAGCCTGCTATTCACGACTTCCCTGCTCACCGTCTGGCTGGCTTCGGGCGTCATCGTCTCCTGGATGGAAGGGTTTCGCCATGCCTACGAACTCCCCAAAATCTGGGGCCTGGTCAAGGAGCGGCTGATCGCCGTTGCTCTGGTCATCCTGGCCGGCATTCCTCTGACCTTCGCCACCGTACTCGTGGCCTTTGGCAGCCGCATCGAGACCATCATCTTGTTTCATCTCGATCGCGAGTTCGGCTTTTACGTGCTCCTGATGTGGGCGGTACTGCGCTGGATGATCGCCGTGCTCACCAGCATCGCCGTCATCGCGCTGATCTACCACAACGCCGTGCCCCGTACCCAGCCCTGGCCGAGCGTGCTGCCGGGCGCCATCCTGGCCACAGGCATGTGGTTTTTGGCCACCATGCTGTTTGGCTGGTATCTGCAGCGCTATGCCGACTACAGCATTCTCTACGGCTCGCTCGGCGTCGCCATTGCGCTTCTGGTGTGGATGTACATGATCTCTTTGATCATTCTGGTCGGGGCCGAGTTCAACGCCATGCTCTTCCCGCGCACCCGGTTGGGCAGAGAGCTCACCCAAATGGTCAGTCGGGCACCCGCGAAACCCTGAGTGCCCGATCCCGGTCGGATCGTTCGGCGAGGGCGAAGAAGAGCGCGCCCCTCCCCGGGCTCTCGAGTCCTAGGGCAACCTCCTCCTGTCCGGCCGTTGATTCGGTTCGGGAAACAAGCTGCGCCGCTCTCGATCGCTCTCCGATTGCGCAACGCTCGCAGCAGGTAAAATAGTCGCACCCAATCGAAGCGCCATCGGAGATCCCTTGAAAGCAGGCAAGCGAGTCCTCACTCCCGGCGATCCGCCCATTCCTCCGTCTTCGTTCTCGACCGTCCGCCGCGCCAAAATCATTTGCACCATCGGACCTTCGTGCGAAGCGGAGATTGCGCTGCTCGACCTGATGCGACTCGGGATGGACGTAGCCCGCCTGAATTTTTCCCACGGATCGCACGAGGAGCACGCCCGCAACATCCGACGCCTGCGCCGAATCGCCGCCCGGGAAAATCGCACGGTGTGCGTTCTGCAGGACCTGCAAGGCCCGAAGATCCGCACCGGACGCTTGAAAAACCATGCCCCCATCGTTCTCGAGAGTGGCGCGCAGGTCACCATCACCCCGCGGGACGTCCTCGGGACGCCCACGCTGATTTCGACCACCTTTCAGACCTTGGCACTCGAGATCCGGCCGGGTGCCCGCATCCTGCTGTCGGACGGCCTGATCGAGCTCAAGGTGCAGCGTGTACGCGGCGACGATGTCGAGTGCAAGGTGATCAATGGCGGCTCGCTCGGCGAGCATCAGGGCATCAACCTCCCGGGGGTGGGGCTGTCGATCCCCGCCATGACCGACAAAGACCGGGCCGATTTGGAGTTCGGCCTCAAGCACGGGGTGGACATGGTCGCGCTGTCGTTCGTGCGTTCCGCCGCCGACCTTCGCCAGGTGAAGCAGCTCATTCGCGGTCATGGTCGAGACGTTCCGGTCATCGCCAAGCTCGAAAAACCGCAGGCGCTCGAACATCTGGAGGAAATCCTCGAGGTATCGGACGGGGTGATGGTGGCGCGCGGCGATCTGGGGGTGGAGATGCCGCCGGAGAAAGTCCCCGTGATCCAGAAGCACGTCATTCATCAGGCAGCCGATTGGCGCAAGCCGGTGATCATCGCCACCCAAATGCTAGAATCGATGATCGAAAACCCCCGCCCCACGCGCGCCGAGGCCAGCGACGTCGCCAACGCGATCTTCGACGGCGCCGATGCGGTCATGCTTTCCGCCGAGACCGCCACCGGGCGCTACCCCCGCAAGGCGGTGGCGATGATGGCGAAGATCGTGCTTGAAGCGGAAAGCAACATGGCGGAGTTTGCCGACCGGCGGCGCAGCCATCCCCGGCTTTCGGTTCCGGAAGCCATCTGCGAGTCCGTGGCCCATGCCGCCGAGGATTTGCAGATGGGCGCCATCGCCGTCTTTACCGAGTCGGGCAATACCGCCCGCCTGATTTCGAAGTACCGTCCGAATGCCCAGATTTACGCGTTCAGCTACATTCTGCCGGTATGCAATCGTATGAATCTTCTCTGGGGCGTTCATCCCCTGCAGCGCGCCCGGGCGCGCACCTCAGAAGACATGGTTCGGGCCGCCGAAACCGAACTCCTGCGCCAGGGCCGGGTCGCCGCCGGGGATGTGCTGGCCGTGGTGGCGGGCACGCAGATGGCTTCCGGCTCTACGAACTTCATGCGGCTGCATGTGGTGACCACCAAGCCCCCGCGGAAGCGCGCTTCCGGCCGCCGGTCGCGCAGGGCCAAAACCCGGGACGGGGAGTCGTAAGAGGTTGATCACGCCCGATTCATCGGGAGAGACGAGCGAAATATTCCGAGCTTCGAACCATTTTCCGGCCGATTGCCCGAGCGTCCGGTGCGCGGCTTTCTGCATCGCCCAGCCCAGCCGACCGGGGATGGCCTGGTGCTCACCCACGGCGCCGGTGCCAACAGCAAGTCCGCCCTGCTCGTGGCCGTGGCAGAAGCCTTTGCCGACGCCGGTTTCACCGTGCTCCGCTGTGATCTGCGTTTCCGCCAGGACCGCCCCTTTGGTCCGCCGAGGCCCGGCGATGCCGAGCGTGACCGCCAAGGGTTAGAGGATGCCCTGTCTGCCCTCCGGGAAAGGGCGCCCGGCCGATTGTTTCTGGGTGGTAGTTCCTATGGGGGGCGTCAGAGTTCCATGCTGGTCGCGGAGAAACCAGGCCAAGCGGACGGGTTGCTGCTGCTCTCCTATCCCCTGCATCCGCCGCGCAAGCCGGAGCAACTCCGCATTCAGCATCTGAAGAAACTCGAAACCGGAGCGCTGTTCGTGCATGGAACCCGCGATCCCTTCGGCTCGCTCGAAGAGATGGCCCGGGCGCTAGGGTTGATCCCGGGAAAGACTCGGTTGCTGCCGGTCGAAAACGCCGGACACGACCTGGGATTCAAAGGAAAATCAAGGCGGGAGGATTTGCCGGGCGCCGTGCTCCGGGCGTTTCGCGAGTTGTTCGACGGAAGCAGGCCGGGAGGGGCTCGGCCTGTCCTCCCGATGGACTCTCTCTAGTTCACCCAGCCGGATTTCGATCCTCCGTTTTTCTTGTCGTCATCGGGAGGAATGTAGTTGCCATGTTCATCGAAGGTGACCGTGCGGTCGTGCTTGCGCATGTAGACTTCGAACTTGCGGGCGGCCCGGCGCCGCTTCCACCGGTAATAGGAGTTGCGCACGCCGAAGTAGCGTTCCGAGACGCCGAAGGCCGGACCGCGCCGGGGAAGGAACTTCACGTAGAGAAATCCGAACAGCAATCCTCCCAGGTGAGCGACATAGGCGATATCCTGGCCGTGTCCCGGACCGGCGGCGTTGATGGCGCTGATCAGCTCGATGAAAACCAGCCCGGCCACAAAATACTTGGCCTTGATGGATAGCGGAATCGGGAACAACATGATCTCTTGCTCCCCGTAAAGCATGCCAAACGCCATCAGAATGCCCAAGACGCCGCCCGATGCGCCTACCGTCCCGGTCCCAGGCGTCACTCCCCCAATCCCGGTGTAGGACACGGCGATCGTGGTCAGCGCAGCTCCCACCACGCAGAAAACATAGAATTCAAGAAATTTCTTGTAACCCCAATCGCTCTCGAGCTGCGCGCCAAACATCCACAGCGCCAGCATGTTGAACAGAATATGAAACAGGCCGGCGTGGACGAATGAGTAGGTGACCAGTTGCCAGAGGGCGCCGTGCATCACCCATTGCGGGATCAGGGATAAGAGGTCGCGGGTGACGTTGCCGAAATTGGGGGTGACGGCGGCGAGCAGCGTCAGCAGCAGAAACACCGCCGCGTTCAGCAGCACGAGCCACTTCACAGCCTTGGTGAAGGGAGGAAAACTCAGCGAAAAGGTTTGTCCGCGAGGCATGCGTTTAGGCTTCGGTTCGCTGCTGTCGTTGGCGGCTCACCTTCGCGCCATCGCTCGATCATCGGAGCCGCCGGTCGCTCTACCCATCTTAACCCAGCCATCTTAACAGAGATGCACTGAGGGCTCGGGCAGCCAAATCGCGGGCGAGCGCCGCGCGCGGAGGGATCGCCGACGAACCGCAAAGCAGCCTTTTGCCGGGCGCCCGGGACCGGCGGGTGTCGCAAGAAAAGCTCCCCTGGTTGCCTACCCCACAGTTCTCGACCCGGCCGGGGTCGAAAATTATCCCGGCCTCCGGAGTCCCTGCTTCCGGAGTACTAATTCGGCCGAAAAGGGATTAGGCTTTTGGAGGAGCCTTGACCGCAGCCCCCCGGAGAATCTAAATATTAACCAGAGGCATCCTGATAATCGGTCCCGGCGACACGGAGGCAAACATGGTTTACTGTCCGGAGTGCGAAACCAATCTCGATGTTGACGAAGAAGAAGTCGACGAGGGCGAAATCATCTCCTGCCCCGAGTGCGGCACCGATTTCGAAATCGTCACCGTCAGCCCGCTCGAGCTGAAGCCGGTCGAAGAGACCATTATCGACGATGCCGGCGAAGAGGAAGCCGAAGACGGTGACTATTCCTAGGTCCCGCACGCTTCTCCGATTCCCGGCAACGTTTCGCTCCTCCTTCTGGATTCGCTTGCTTCCCGCCGGCCTGCTGCTAGGGTTGTGTCTGGACCCGGCCACGGCAATTCCGGGCGGCGCCTCACCCCGCGACAAGAATGAGGAGAAACCCTATGCGCTGATTTACGGCACGGTCTGGGGACCGGATGACCATCCGCTCTACGGGGTTTCGGTTAGGATCCGGCGCGCGGATCAGAAAAAAGCGCGTTGGGAACTCTATTCCGATCACAGTGGCGAGTTTGCCCAGCGCGTCCCCGTGGGGCCGGCCGACTATGTCGTTTGGGTCGATCTCAAAGGGTACAAGTACCCGGTTCCGTTACGACTTGAGCAGGACGTCAAAATCCATATTGACAGCGACGAGCGGCAAGACATCGGATTGCATCTAAAACACTAGCTGCAGAAGGCGTTCCCATCCACTGGGAGTCTCGCTTCCGAGAAAGAAGCCTCATGAGGAAACACCGGTTCCCGATTCTCCTGCTCCTGCTACTGGCTGGAATAGCCTTCACCGATCGGTCCGATGCCAAAACCAAGGGCGAAACCGGCCGCCTGCTGACCGGCAAGGTGGTCGACCACCAGGGGAGCCCGATCGCCGACGCGGTTGTGTACCTCTCCGATACTCGCACCCGAGGCGTGAAAACCTTCATCGTGGGTCCCGACGGCGTTTACCGCTTCCCGGCGCTTTCCCCCAACATCGACTACGAAGTCTACGCCCTATTCAACGGCCACAAGAGCGAGACCAAGACGGTCAGCCAGTTCGACGATCGCCTGCTCGTGAACATTGTCCTCCGCATCGATACCAAATAACCACTCTCCCTCGAGCCCCCCGGGCTTCAGAGCAGCGCCGAAGGCCGCGGTTCGGGTAAGCTCGAAGCAGTCGGCGCCCGCCCGCGCCCCCCCCGACAGAGGGGGTGTGCACGGATGGATTTTCTGCCGCCGCAATTCCGTTGAGACCGCTCGGCCGCGGATGATAGTATCCCCACAATTTTCGACGAGAAGAGGTTATGGGCATGAATATCATGGTGAACGTTGCGTTCTTTCTGGCCATCCTCGGACTTCTCATTTACACCGTGATCGCCTATAACGAGCTGGTCCGGCTGCGCAATGACAACGACCGTGCCTGGGCCAATATTGACGTGCTGCTGAAACAGCGTCACGACGAGATTCCGAATCTAGTCGAGACCGTCAAGGGATACATGCAGCACGAGAGCCAGACGCTTGCAGCCGTCACCGAGGCCCGCTCTCGGTCTCTCAGCGCCACGACCATTGCCCAGAAGGCACAAGCCGACGTGGTCACCACAAACGCGCTACGCAGCCTGTTTGCCGTAGCCGAAAACTATCCCCAACTGAAGGCCAGTGCTAACTTTCTCCGCCTGCAGGACCGCATCTCGGAACTCGAGGAGCAAATCGCCGACCGCCGCGAGTTCTTCAACGACGATGTGAATACCTACAACACGCGCATCGGGCAGGTCCCGGAACTCTTTCTGGCCAGTTTCATGAATTTGAAACCGCGTGAAATGTTCAAGGTGTCGGAGCCCGATCGGCAACCGGCGGAGGTCAGGCTGGCCTGAAGGTACCTTTCGAGTCGAGCCCGGTTTTCTGCGCGCGCCTCGCCGCGGCCAGTCCAGATCCCACTCGAGTAGCGCCGGGCCCGGTTCGAGACTTCCGAGGATGCGGACGACTACAATTCCTCTATGGCAAATCTGACATTGGTCTATGGACTGCGTCTTCTGCCTTCCGACGAGTTGGCGGAAGTGGAGGACGCCAAGCTCAAGATGAAAAACGGGCATGACGGGCGCGTCACCATGCATCTGCTCGAAGGCAGCAAAGAAGAGATTGAAAAACAGTTAAGGGCCAGCCTCGAGGCATTCTTCGATTTCTATCCCGAAATCTGAGGCCGCCGGCCGTCCCCCGGTTTGAGGCTTTTCCGCTCTGCGGCGAAATCCCGGCTCGCATCTATAATCGGCTTGCGTCAATCGGCTTCGGTCATGGACCTACGCTACCCCTATCTGCGATTGCGACTGGAACACGCCGGCCTGCTCCCCGCGAGCAAACTGGCGCTTGTCGCCTGGTATTTGCTCGGGCTCGATGTGCTTTTTTTCGCACTGCAAAAGCTGCTCGCGCTACTCCGGCTGAGCTACGGGCAAAGCCTGGCGGGCTGGGTCAGCGGCCTCAGCTTAGTGGTCAGCGTTCTTTTCGTCGTACTGGCAATTCGCTGGCTGAAAGCCAAGCTGCTGTGGCGCCTGCGCAACCGGCTGATTGTCACCTATGTATTCATCGGGGTCATTCCCATCGTCCTGCTGGTGGTCCTGACCCTCGGTTCGTTCTATTTGTTTGCCGCCCAGTTCGCCACCTTCATCGTTACCTCGGACCTGAACTCGGAGCTCGAAAGTCTGGATGCCGCGAACACCGCCATCGCCCACGAGCTGGCCGCCCGCATGCTGCGCGGAGGCAGCCCGGAAACTGCAGCGCTCTCCGGACTTCGCCAAACCCACCAGGACTGGGCCAAACGCCAGGTGTGTGTATGGTTGGGCGGCAAACTGGTGCTGAACGATGCCGCTCCCCAGTTCTCGTCCTCGCTGCCGGTCCTGCCCGAGTCGCTCTCGGCTCCTTTCCGCAATGTGGTGCGCGATCACGACCAGTTTTTTCTGCGGGCGGTCGATACCATCGCCATGCCGGGGGCAAAACTCACGGTGCTTTCGAGCGAACCTCTCGACCAGCGTCTGCTGCAGGACATGGCGGCGAACCTGGGCGAAGTCACCCTCTGGACCAAGGACGGTCCCGCCTACACCGCAGGACAAGTGCCGCCGCCGACTCGCTTCCTGGATCGCCAGGTGACTTTCCCCACCTCGGTGCGGGTGGTCAACTGGGGCGCCGACGACGCCACGAGTCCGGCGGCCATCAGCGTGGGGACTCGCTTCTCCAAGCTCTACGAGCGTCTGTTTGAGTCCCTGGGCGATTTCGCTCCGGCGGTTGAATTCAGCTTGCTGGTCGTGGCCATCATCTTCGGCGTCATCGAACTGGTCGCGCTGATCATCGGCTTACGCCTCAACCGTACCATCACCGGAGCGGTTGCCCAGCTCTACGACGCCACCCAGCACATCAACCGCGGCGAGTTCAGCCATCGCATTCCGGTGCAGTCCAACGACCAGCTGGCCACTCTCGCCCAATCCTTCAACTCGATGACCGCTTCGCTCGAAGAGCTGGTGCTCGAGCAAAAGCAAAAGCAGCGCATGGAGAACGAGCTCGTCATTGCGCAGGAAGTGCAGACGCAGCTTTTCCCGCAACACATTCATCAACTGGCCTCGCTCGAAGTCTACGGATTCTGCCGCCCCGCCCGCACGGTCAGCGGAGACTATTACGACTTCCTGCCCGTCGACCGGGACAAGCTGATGCTGGCGGTAGGCGACATCAGTGGGAAAGGGATTTCCGCGGCGCTTTTGATGGCGACGGTCCATTCCGCGGTCCGGGCCTATAGTATCGAGGGTATCCCGATCCTGCGCGAGCCGGTCGCGGTCGGCGCCGGCCTCGGTTCGAGTCAGGTTCTCGGTTCCCAGCAGCCCGGCGCGGAGGTTTCTCCCGCCACCTTGCTGGCGTTGCTGAACCATCAGCTCTACCAGAGCACGCCGGCAGAAAAGTACGCCACGCTTTTCCTGGGTGTCTATGACGGCCAGACCCGCCAGCTCACCTACAGCAACGGCGGCCACCTGCCCCCCATCATCCTCGGCGAAGACCACTCGCTTCGCCGTCTCGACCAGGGGGGCACCGTGATTGGCCTGTTCGAGCGAACCAGCTATGACGAGGCCTGCGTCCAGCTTCGCCGCGGCGAGATCTTCCTGGCCTACAGCGACGGCGTCACCGAGCCGGAAAATGATTTCGGGGAATTCGGCGAACACCGCCTGATCGAACTGGTGCGCGATAACCGCGATTTGCCGCTGCCCCGAATCAGCGAAATTGTGACCGCCGCGGTCGCTGACTGGATCGGCGCCAACGAGCAACCGGATGACGTCACCCTGGTGCTGGCGCGAGCCCGCTAGCCTTCCTCGGAGTACAGTTCGTTCCTCCGCCGAGTACGGGTTGTTCTAAGGTGCCGCGCTCGCAGGATGGGTTGTCTTTTGGGTAAATCTTGGGTAAATAAAGAGCAGATCTCCCGGTGCACGCAGAACCGCCGCCGGCGCGGGATCGGTCGGCAAGCTCGGGCCACTCTCCTCGCTCGCAGCTCGGTCCGAGACCAAGCAAAACTGGCCGCAGATGACCCAAAATGTGCTCCTTTTGTAACTTGGCATTCTCTTAGACTCCGTCTTAGAGTCGAAAGGTCGCTACGGTGTTCAGCAGAGCTTTCGGCCCGTTACGTGCATCTAATCAGTAAAGGAAGCCGCTGGCCGTGATTTGGAAGGCAAATTTTGGAGTTGTCGGGAATGAAGTACATGGGGCGGAGCTTTTTTCTCATCACGGTCCTGCTGGCGGCCGCCGGGTTGCCGCTGCGGGCGCAGCAGGGCTATGCCCCGGCCGGTGTCGCCGTGGCCCCGCTCCCCTCGACCAATGCCGATAACGACCCTTCCGGGGATCCAATCCTTACCATCAAAGCCCGGGTGGATGAAGTCAATGTCCTGTTTATCGCGACCGACCACCACGGCAAGTTTATCCGCAACCTGAACCAATCTGACTTTGCCATCCTGGACGACCACAAGCCGCCGCAATCCATCGTCGATTTCCGGCGCGAAATCGACCTACCCCTCGAACTGGGCTTGCTGATTGATACCAGCGGCTCGGTGCACAGCCGTTTCGACTTTGAGCAGGCGGCTGCGGCAAGTTTTCTCGAGCAGACTCTGCGCCTTAACTTCGACCGGGCGTTCGTCATGGGATTCGCCAGCCACAGCACCGTCACCCAGGACTTCACCGACAACGTCAAACTGCTCGAAACTGGAGTGCAGAGTCTGAAGGATGGCGGAGGCACGGCGCTCTACGACGCCATCTACCGCGCCTGCCGCGACAAGCTGAGCAAGGGGCGGGGAGACCATCCCGTGCGCCACGCCATTGTCGTCATCAGCGACGGCGAGGACAACCAGAGCGAATTCAGTCGGATGCAGGCCATCGAAATGGCGCAACGTTCGGACGTAATTATCTACGCCATTTCAACCGATGACAGCGGTCTGGTCCTGCGCGGCGATAAAGCGCTCGAGCAGCTGGCCGATGCCACCGGCGGACGCGCCTTCTTCCCCTACAAGACCAAAGACATCACGCATTCCTTCAAAGCCATCGAGGACGAACTGCGCAGCCAGTACATCGTCTCCTACCGCCCTGCCGACTTCGACGCCGACGGCCGATACCGCTCGATTGAAATCACCACCCTGAAAAAAGACCTCGAAGTGCGCGCCCGAAAAGGCTATTACGCACCCCGGCAGTAGCCGGATCTCCTCCCCGCGGCCATCCCTCGAGCCCTTACCAGGCTCAATCTCTTCCCTGGCCTGCGGCGCTGCTCAGGTTCGCTCGTACGCCCCCTTTTTCAGCCCTTGCGGCCGCGCCGGTTGATAAGTCCCGGGAACGGTCCGAAATGCAATGTTCACCCGATTCCAGCCATTGACGGCAACGACTCGAGCCGTCGATACATCCAGTCCATACATCGCTCTCCCGGCCTCCGGGGAAGCTTTGCCGTACGCGATACGGGCTTTCATCGGATCCTCCATTTCCTCCTAATTGCTGGCAATCACTAGAGTTTTCGATTCAGCACGCTTTCGATTGGATCCAACTTTCTGGCCGCGCCGGCCACAATCCCGTATCAAACCGCATAGCCGGTGCTACAATTTTGATCGTGGTGCGCTCGTTCGACCCTAGCACCCGAGCGGGCCCACGCGAGGATTTGCCGATGTCATGGGCGCGTGCGAAATTCGTGATCGTCCTGCTGGCCAGTTCGGTTTTGCTGGCGGCAGCGGATTCGACCGTTGCCACCCCGCATCATCCCGTGCACAAGCATGCCGCGAAGCCGGAGCCGGTGACCCCCGAGCCTCCGCCCCAGCCCCTTGCCCCGCTTGAGCCGCTCACCCTCGAACAGATGCCCGCCACCCCTCCCGAAGTCTCGTATCGCGACGGGGAGCTGACGATTGCGGCCGAAAACTCCACCTTAGGAGATATTCTTCGGGCGGTACGAACCCAAACCCACGCGGCGGTGGATGTGCCGCCAAATGCCACCGAACGGGTGGTGAGCCGTTTCGGCCCCGGTCCAGCCCGCGAAGTGCTGGCGGAATTGCTCAACGGATCGCATTTCAATTACGTGCTCATGGGTTCGGCGGCCAACCCCAACTCCTTGGAGCGGGTCATCCTGACCCCCAAGCTGCCGTCCGCTCCCGATGCCGCGGCGCAGCCTCCCGGCAATTCGTCCCCACCGAATGGCTTCCCCCTGCGTTCCGAGGAGGGATCTTCCGGATCGAGCGCGGCGGACATGGCCGAGGACCCGGATGACAGTGACTCCGATACCCCGGCCGTCGATCCGGCCGCCCAGGCGGCAACGCCCGATCAGCCGCAGAACAACCGGCCTGCCATCAAGACTCCGGAACAATTGTTGCAGGAGTTGCAGCACCAGCAGCAGCTCCAACAACAGCCGGCCGGTCCTCCGGATTCAGCTACGCCAACTCCTCCGCAACCGCACTAGCTGAGCAAGACCGAGAAGCGCCTACCCTGGCGTGCCCGTGGCCATGCTGCGGTTGCCCTCGAGAACCGCCGAGCGCCCCGTGCGCGGGTCGAATGCCGTCAGAGCCGGATAGAGATCTGTGTGAGACTGGACCTCGAGGGCGAGAAGCGATCCCGGCTAATTCTGAACATGGTGTGCGGCGTTGCCCTACTCATCATGACCCTACACCTCCCCCATCTGCTGCACCATTTTCTCCATCCCAACGCCGATCCTTCGGCCCGCACTCTGGCCTTTTGGGCAGGTTTTTCCGGGGCCATCGTCCTGGGCGTTTTCTCCGTTCTCGGAGGATGTTTGCGGTTGCGGCGTGCCCGCACGGATGAGCTCGGTGGGCTCGTTGCATTGGCCCGTTGCATTGGTTCGTGGGAGTTCGTGGGAAGAGGCCGGGTTTCGGCCGGAAAGAGTCCTCTCGAGAGTCCGCCGCGCGGGGTAGTCCGAGACGCCAGCCATACTCGAGCGAACGATATTTGGGGGGAGGGCCGGTCAGACTCTAGTCGCCGCTGGCGTGGCTCTGGCTGGGAACAAGAACCGGTACCGGCTGGTCCTGGCGAGCCATCAAGCTCCGTAAAATGGCAAGAAAGGCCCCATACCCTGTCAGAATTCCGAGACCCACCGCCATCAGAACAGTAAGAAAAAGAACAAAAGCGCTAAAAATGTCACCCAAGGTTCGCCCCCCGAGCCGCCGCAGCCGCAATCCTGCGTTTGCGATCAGACCCCTATTCGCGCCCCTCAACCCGGCCTGCGTTGACGCTTGCGGCCGTTCGCCAATAAAATACGTGAGTAGAAGTGCGCACTCCCACTCTCCGTCATTTCTGGGGACCAGTCCATATTACGGAAGGACAACAAGAGCACGGATCAATGGCCATCACCAAGATTTCCGTTCGCGGAGCGCGCCAGCACAATCTCAAGAACATCGATATCGAGATTCCCCGCAACACGCTGACCGTGATCACCGGCCTGAGCGGCTCGGGCAAGTCCTCCCTGGCCTTTGACACCATTTATGCCGAAGGGCAAAGACGCTACGTCGAGACCCTGTCGGCATACGCCCGGCAGTTCCTCGACCAGATGGAACGCCCCGACGTGGACGCCATCGACGGACTGAGCCCCTCCATTTCGATTGAGCAGAAAACCACCAGCCGCAGCCCTCGCTCGACCGTCGGAACGATTACGGAAATCTACGATTACCTTCGTCTTTTATACGCCTCGATCGGGGTGCCGCATTGCCCCAAATGCGGGCGCGCCATCTCCCGCCAATCCGCCGACCAGATCGTGCAGCGGGTCCTCGCCCTGACCCCCGAAGACCGGGTCATGGTGCTCGCTCCGATCGTCCGCGGCCGCAAAGGAGAATTCAGGAAGGAGATGGAGAAGCTGGCGCAACACGGCTTCACCCGGGCCCGCGTCGATGGCGAACTGGTCAGCCTCGAAGACGACATCCCGCTCGACAAGCGCAAGAACCACACGATCGAAGTGGTGGTCGATCGCCTGCTGGTGAAAGCGGGCATCGAACACCGCCTGGAGCTTTCTGTCGGGCTGGCCATGAAGCTGGCGGGAGGATTGGTCCAGATCGCCGTGGTCGGGGGAGAGGAGCAGCTCTATTCCGCCACCCTGGCCTGTCCGGACTGCGGCATCAACGTGCCGCAGCTCGAACCGCGATCGTTTTCCTTCAACAGCGCTTACGGCGCCTGCCCGGAGTGCCACGGGCTGGGGAGCCGCTACGACTTTGATCCCGGCAAGGTGATTGGCGACTGGTCGAAGCCCCTGCTCGAAGGAGGACTCGGCCCCGGATCGGCGTCGCAGAACTTGATCCACATGCTCGAGATCACCGCCGCCGCCCATGGCATCGATCTCGGCACGCCCTTTGAAAAGTTCCCGGAGAAGATCCAGAACCTGTTGCTCTATGGCGAAGCCACGAAAGGCGCAAAAACCGGCTTCCGGGGAATATTGGGATACCTCAAGCAGGCGCTCGATGAATCCACCTCGGAGACCTACCGCGATTGGCTGCTCGATTACATGTCGGCAACCGAATGCCCGGTCTGCCAGGGCAAGCGCTTGCGTCCCGAGAGCCTGGCGGTCAAAGTCGGCGGCACCTCCATTGCCGATTTCACCGCGCTACCGATTTCTCGCGCTCTCGAAACGGCTAAGAAAATCAAGCTCACCGGGCGGGAAGCGATCATCGCCGCTCGCATCGTGCACGAAATTGTCGAGCGCCTGCAGTTTCTGAACGCTGTCGGACTCGATTACATTGCACTCGACCGCTCGGCGGCCACGCTTTCGGGCGGCGAAGGGCAGCGCATCCGCCTGGCCACGCAAATCGGCTCCAAGCTGCGCGGCGTCCTCTATGTGCTCGACGAGCCTTCGATCGGACTGCACCACCGCGACAACGGCCGCCTGCTGCAGGCTCTCGAAGAACTGCGCGACCTGGGCAACACCGTGCTCGTGGTCGAGCACGACGAAGAAACCATTCGCCGCGCCGACTATGTGATCGACCTCGGACCCGGCGCCGGCCGTCATGGCGGCGAGCTGGTCGCCCAGGGCACGCCCGCGGAAATCATCCAGGTAGCCCGATCTCTCACCGGCGCCTACATCTCCGGCAAAGCCCGCATCGAGATGCGCTCCGACCGTCGCACCCCGAACGGAGCCGGCATCACGGTGCTCGGGGCGCGCGAAAACAACTTGAAAAATCTCGATGCCACTTTCCCGCTGGGCGTGATCACGGTGGTGACCGGCGTCAGCGGCTCGGGCAAGTCCACGCTGGTGAATGACATCCTCTACCGCGCCTTGGCCAAGAAACTCTACCGCTCGCGCGAAGAGCCGGGAGCGCACAAGGCGATCTCCGGAGCCGAGGAGATCGACAAAGTCATCCGCATCGACCAGTCTCCGATCGGTCGCTCCCCGCGTTCCAATCCGGCAACGTATACCGGCGTTTTCGCCCAGATCCGCGACCTCTACGCCATGCTGCCCGAGTCGAGGGAACGCGGGTACAAGCCTGGACGATTCTCCTTCAACGTCACCGGGGGCCGTTGCGAAGCCTGTCAGGGCGAGGGTCAGCGCCGCATCGAAATGAACTTTCTCCCCGACGTGTATGTGGTCTGCGAGATCTGCGGAGGCAAGCGCTACAACCACGAGACGCTCGCCGTAAAGTACAAAGGTTCTTCGATCGCCGACCTGCTCGAAACGCCGGTGGCGGACGCGCTCCCCATTCTGGAAAACATCCCGCAGGTCAAGCAAAAGCTACAAACCTTGGTCGATGTCGGACTGGGATATATCCAACTCGGGCAATCGGCCGTCACCCTTTCGGGCGGCGAAGCCCAGCGCATCAAGCTGGCCCGTGAGCTGAGCAAACGCCAAACCGGCAAGACCCTCTATGTGCTCGACGAGCCCACCACGGGCCTGCACTTCGACGATGTCAAGAAACTGCTCGACGTACTCCACCGGCTGACGGATTTGGGCAACTCGATCATCATCATCGAGCACAATCTCGACGTCATCCGCAACGCCGACTGGATCATCGACCTCGGACCGGAAGGCGGCGAAGAGGGTGGCAAAATCGTGGCCCAAGGCACCCCCGAACAAGTGGCCAGAAACAAGAAATCCTACACCGGCCAGGCTCTGCTGCAGTATTTCAACGGAAAAGCTGCTCAGGCCAAGACCTAGACCCCGAGACCTGGGCGAACCGGCTGCGATTCGCCAGGCGGCACTCGCGACCGTAATCGAGCAGGGCTTGGCAGTTGCCCGGGACCTGATTCGCGGCGCGCTCGCTCGAGGGTCACGGCCCGCGCTCGACTCTTTCTCGGTCTCCCGGCCGCAGCGACCAGCGCCTGCATTCCCCTCTGTTTTCGTGTAGATTCTGAATGAGCCCCAGCACAGCAACCGCGGACTCCAGACGATCCGTTGTCGACGCCACAATATCCCGTTTACGACGCTCCTCCCGGTGCGAGTCCTGAACCCGGCGTCACTTTGCCCGCGCCTCCGGGGCGCGACGAAGATCCTCCGTGGAGCGGCTGGGACGTCTTGGGCATCGCGTTTCTGACCGTGCTGTCCATCTTTTTTTTCCTGTTCTTGACGGCGCTCGCGGCCAAGCTGTTATTTTTTCGACAGCACCCGCTCTCCCAGGTCGGAATCGATCCTCTGGTCACGGTGGTCGCGCAAGTTGTGGCTTACCTGGGAGTGCTGGCTTTCATGGTCGCCCTGGTGAAGCGCGGCCATGGCCAACCGTTCTGGCCGGCCATCCGCTGGAACTGGCCGACCAACTGGCCCCTCTATCTGTTGGCCGGCACGGTGCTGGCCATCTCTTTGCAAGGCCTGGCCCACCTGCTTCCGATGCCCAAGGAACTACCGATCGACCGCTTCTTCCAGAACACCCGCGAGGCGTGGGCGCTGTCTGTGTTTGGGGTCACGCTGGCCCCTCTGCTCGAAGAGCTATTCTTTCGCGGATTTCTTTATCCCGTGCTGGTGCGGCGTCTCGGCATGATGCTGGCCGTCCTTTTCACCGCCGCCGTATTTGGCCTGATTCACGCCCCGCAACTGGGACGGGCCTGGGCCCCGGTGCTGGTGGTGTTTCTGGTGGGCCTGGTCTTGACCATCACGCGCGCCGCAACCAAATCGGTAGCGGCCAGCCTACTGATTCACGTCGCCTACAATGGCACGCTCAGCGCGCTGCTTTTTGCGGCCAGCGACGGCTTCCACCATCTGGAAAAGTTGAACGGTAGCTGAGCGACGCAATCCCGCCGCTTTGCGGTGGGGCTGTATTGGTGACGCCCTCTCTGGAGGTACCTGCTTATGCGTAGCGAATAGCAAGCAAGCGCCAAAAGAGTCCCAGAGTTCCACTCTGGGAGCATCAATTCCTAGGTTCGGGAGGCGCCCTGCGGGAAACTACACAACAATACATCGAACGCATCCTCGGTCACGTGGAGGGCAAAGACCCGTTGCGCGTACAACGGTCGACCGCCCAGAAGCTGACCGCCGTGGTGAAAGGTCTCGACCACAAACTCGTGGTCCAACGCCCGGCGCCCGAGAAATGGTCGATCGCTGAGATCCTCGCCCACCTTGCCGACACCGAAGTGGTGGCCGCCTGGCGCCTGCGTTCCATCCTTGGCCAGAATGCCAAACCCATTCAGGCATTCGATCAGGATGTCTGGGCCCGGACGTTTGACTACCGCCGTCGCGACCCCAAAGCTTCGCTCGAACTGTTCCGCGTGCTGCGGGAGAGCAACCTCGCCCTGCTGCAATCGGTCCCCAAGAACCTGTGGGAAAATTATGGCATGCACCAGGAGCGCGGCAAAGAAACCATCGCCCACCTGGTGCGCCTGTTCGCCGGCCACGACCTGAATCATCTGCAGCAGCTGGAGCGTATCCGAAACCAGGATCGCAGGCCGAGAGGAGCGAACCCGAAATGAGCACCATCCAGGACTTCCGCCGTCACTTCGCCTATGACGAATGGGCCAACCGCGAAGTATTGGCCGCATTGCGCGCCGCCATCCCTCCACCGCCGGTTGCCCTGGACCGCATGGCCCACGTTCTCTCC
This sequence comes from uncultured Acidobacteriaceae bacterium, assembly GCA_963770245.1. GTDB lineage: Bacteria > Acidobacteriota > Terriglobia > Terriglobales > Acidobacteriaceae > PALSA-270. Next base: position 397,735 of record CAVYOX010000010.1, read on the forward strand.
GCCCAGCATGTCTGGCTCGACCGACTCCGGCAGCAAGCGCAGACTTTCCCGGTGTGGCCTCATTTCACGCAGCCCGAATGCGAGCGAGAAGCCGCCAGACTCGCCGCCCTCTGGAAGGACCATCTGAACGCGCTCGAGGAAGCGGACCTTCCGGGCTCGGTCACTTACAAGAACACCCAAGGGGAAACCTGGACCAGCCGCGTCGCTGACGTCCTCATGCACGTCATCCTGCACTCCGCCTACCATCGCGGACAGATTGCATCCGACCTGCGGGCGGCGGGGTTCACGCCCGCCCCGACGGATTTCATTTACGCCATTCGCCAAGGGTTTGTGGCTTAACCTCGGGTCTGTGGATGAACCTCTGCGGGCGCGGGAAACTCGCCGGTATCGTATGCCTGCAGCAGGCGGCCAGGGGACCGAACCGGATTCTCGTGGACGCCCTCCGGCTCGCCCGGGAGATTTTTCCTCCAACCCGACCCCGTGGTACTTTGGATGGTTCATGCCCACGCTCACCAAACTGTTCCGCTGCCTCCTGTTTCTGGTTCTGCTCAGTGGGATTCCGTTCGCCGCTGAGGAGATCAAGCTCCCGCCCCTCCCGGCTCCCATTTCCGGCAACGCCGTGGCCACGCTCAAGGTGCGCGGGCACCAGTTGCTGTTCTCTTTTATGGGAGTCGGCGCCGCCAGAACCTGGGATGCGGTGACGAACACCGGCTATTATTTGGACCCGGGCTGGGAAAAGTGGTACCCCACGAGACCCGTGCCCGGGCCGGTCGGCCGTATCGCCGCTACTGCGGCGAGCGCTCGCGAAACGATTTTTTTGTTCGGAGGCTACGTCATCGATCCGCAAAATCGCGGGATGGTCGTACCTGATGTCAATGCCTATGCCCCCATCACCGGCAAGTGGTTCCGCAGTTCCGATATCCCGGTGGCGGTGGCCGACTCGGTCAGCGGGGTTTATCGGGAACGCTATATCTATCTCATCGGCGGCCGCTCGAACCAAGCCGTCGTTGCGAACGTCCAGATCTACGACGCGCAAAAAAACAAATGGACCCAGGCCAGTCCGCTTCCCGGCACCCCGGTCTTTGGCCACGCCGGCGCCCTGCTCGATGACACCATCGTGCTGGTCGACGGAGCTTACCGAAATTCGCCAGGGGCCGCCCCGCCCTACCTCCCGTCGGACCAATGCTGGATCGGCAAGATTGATCGTCACAACCCCGCCCGAATCGACTGGAGCAAGCTCCCCGCTCACCCCGGCGCCGCCCGCTACGGTATGGCTGCCGGGGCTTCGGAAAAAGACCACAAGATTTACTTCTCGGGCGGCACCGCGAACCCGGTCGGCTATACCGGTCTCGGACTCGACGGGAAACCCGCCGAGGCTTCGGCCATGACTTTCGCCTTCAACCTGCGCACCACGCAATGGGAGGTGTTCAATGAGAACACTCCGAACCCCACGACCAACAATCGCGGCCTGCTGATTACCGACGAAGGGCTGGTCCTGGTTGGCGGCATGGGCAAAGACCAGCAGCCCACGGCGCGAGTGACGGTGCTGCCGCTTCCCGCCAAAGCGCACTAGGCGAAATGGTTCGAGCAGCGATCCTCGGTCATTAATTAGGGAGCACAATTATTGCGCATCGCGCATCGATCATGGATCATCGATTAAGGGTTCATCGATGAATGGATCATCGATGAATGCTCATCAGATTATGGAGCATCGATCAGTGCGCATGGAGGATGGGCTCAAGATGAGCCTCTCCCAAAAACAAGGAGCACAGAATGAAAAAGCTCATGGTTCTGCTTCTCGTGGCGGCTCTGGCCCCGGTTGCCGCTTTCGCCTCCAAGGAAGAAGAAGATCGGGTGCAGGATTCGGCGCAGGTGCTGAAGGAAATCCTGAACATCCCCGATGACATTCCCCGGGATCTGATCGACAAGGCCGAGTGCCTGATTATCCTGCCCTCGGTAAAGAAGGGCGCGTTCGGCATCGGCGGCAGCTATGGGCGCGGAGTCATGATCTGCCGCGGTGGCCAACATTACACCGGCCCTTGGGGACCGCCGGCTCTCTATGCGCTCGAAGGCGTCAGCATCGGTTTTCAGCTCGGAGGACAAGCCACCGACTTCGTGCTCCTGGTCATGAATGTCCAGGGCGCCGAGTCGCTGTTAGGTAGCAAGGTGAAGCTGGGAGCGGATGCATCGGCCGCCGCTGGCCCCAAAGGCCGCACCGCGGAGGGCGCCACCGACATCGTGATGAAAGCTGAAATTCTTTCCTACTCGCGAAACAAAGGCCTGTTCGCCGGCGTCTCACTCGAAGGTTCGACTCTGCGCTCCGACGGCAGCGCCAACGAGAAACTTTACGGACGGAAGCTGAGCGCGAAAGAAATCATCCGCGAGGATAAGGTCCGAGTCCCCGCCTGCGCGCGCCCGCTCATCAGACTCTTGAACCAAAACAGTCCCAAGAACCGTTCCGATCCGAAGTCTCTCGAGTAGAGCTCGGCTGGAGTGGTCATGCGGCGGACGATTCCACAAACGCCAACCCAGTTCCGCGGCCCCATGACGAAACCTGCGAAATCCCTAACCCGCTGCCACTGGGCGACCAACGAACTCTCGATCCCCTACCACGACCAAGAATGGGGCGCCCCCACCCACGACGACCGCCGCCTCTTCGAATTTCTCATCCTCGAAGGGGCGCAGGCCGGCCTGAGCTGGGATACCATCTTAAAGAAGCGTGCCAGCTACCGCGCCGCCTTCGAGGGCTTCGACCCGGCACGGGTTGCCCGCTACGACCGTCGCAAAATACAGACCCTGCTGCGCAATCCCGGCATCGTCCGCAATCGCCTGAAAATCGCTTCCGCGGTGGCCAACGCAAAAGCCTTCCTGCGCGTGCAGGCGGAATTTGGCTCCTTCGACCGCTACATCTGGCAATTCGTGGATGGGAAACCGCGCATCAACCGCTGGATTTCATCCCAGGAAATTCCCGCCAGCACACCCGAGTCGGAGGCGATGAGCAAAGCTCTGAAGAAAGACGGTTTCCATTTTGTCGGTCCGACCATCTGCTACGCGTTCATGCAGGCCGTCGGCATGACCAACGACCACCTGGTCGGTTGCTTCCGCTATCCGCAGCTGGCCGGAAGAAGGACTCGCTGAGGGACGCGAGGGTGCTGGCTATGGCTTCAGGGTCACCATGACCACGCCATGGGAAGAAACCGAAGCGGTGAACTTGCCGGTGAAGTTCCCCAGATCCTTGTGCTGCCACAGATCGCGCACCGCCGCGCTCAGGTGCCCGGGATAGCCCAGCTCTTCCCAGTTGACGCCGATCTCCTGTTCGGTCGTGCCCCGGTTCAGCAAGATCACCGCGCGAGTTCCGTCCGCGAGCGGCCGGGCCCACACTTCGAGATCGCCATGGCGGGCGACGCGGCGCCCTTCGTTGCCGAGCGGGTCCTGGTCGACGGCGATCACTTCTTGATTGGTCAGAATCTCCCGAATCGCGGGAGTCATATTGCGCAAGTCATTGCCCGCGATCAAGGGCGCCGCCAGCAGGGCCCACAAACTGAAGTGGGACCGGTACTCGGTGTCGGTCATGCCGCCGTTCCCGACCTCGAGCATGTCCGGATCATTCCAGTGCCCCGGCCCGGCATAGCTGGCCAGGCCGTCCTGCATCTCGAGAATGTTGATCACTCCGTACCCGCAACAGCTGCCGTCCCCCCACTTGATCTTGCCTTCCCACACGTCTTTGATATCGCCCGTCGTGCGCCACAGGTTGCCGCCGGCTTCTGCCCCCCACAGCCAGGGCTTGGCAGTGCCCCACTCGCAGATGCTGAACACAATCGGACGCCCCGAAGCCTCCAGAGCCTGCCGCATCAGGGCATAGGAGGCGCGGGCGTCCTGGGTGGTGGTGCTGCACCAGTCATACTTCAGGTAATCGACGCCCCACGCCGCATATTGCCGGGCATCCTGAAACTCATACCCCCGGCTCCCCGGCCGCCCCGCGCAGGTCTTGCTGCCGGTATCGGAATAGATTCCAAACTTAAGGCCGAGCGAGTGAATGTAATCACCGAGCACCTTCATCCCCGAGGGAAAGCGCTGGGGATCGGGCAGGATGTTTCCCTCCCGGTCGCGCCCTACCTGCCAGCAGTCGTCGATGATCACGTACTGATAACCCGCCTGCTTCATGCCGGATTTCACCACGGCATCGGCCATACCGCGCACCAGGTCCTCGCTGACATTGCAGGCAAACTTGTTCCACGTATTCCAGCCCATCGGCGGGGTGAGGGCCAGATTGCCCGCGACCGCCGGAGCGGGATTGTCCGCAGCCCACACTGTCGTCGCCCAAAACAGACAGCCCACAACTGCGATGAGAACTCGGGTTCTGGATTCCATGATTGTGTCCGCCGGGACAATTTGTATCAGAGGAACCACGGCAGACGCCACCGAAATTCGAAAAGGTGCGCACGCCGGGCGGAAAATGCCGGCCTGCCGGCGGGACGCGAAGCATCGAGCAGCCGTCCTGCAGAAAGATGTCGTGGCCACGGCGAGCCGAGAAAGGCTCGCTAGAGCAGCGTGTACTGCCCCCGTTCAATGGTCTTCTGGGCAATCTGCTGCCTCAACGCAATCACGTTAAAGGGCTCATGCTTGGCCAGCCGGCGGAGAACCGCCAGTTGCGTCCGCAGCATGTCGCCCTCCGCCACCGCCGCGAGAATCTTCCGCGCCGCCCCTTCCACCCGCTCGATGGCCTGCGACAGATACACCCGAGTCATGGCGATCGCCAAAGCCGCGGCCGGCTCGCCGCCAGCGGCGACCATCTTCCGCGCCCGCAACACGGCCGATTCCATGGCGTAGATCTCGATCACCATGTCTGCGATGGCACCCATCACTTCTTGCTGGTCCTGAATCGTCTGGTTGTATTTCTGCGTGGCCGCGCCGCAGGCGAACAGCCCAACTTTCTTCGCCGCCGCCACCAGCTTGCGCTCCTCCCCGAGCGGGCTGTCCAGTTCTTCCCCGCTCGCGGGCCCGGCCAGCACTTCGTCCATCAGTTGCTTGATCGCGGGCAGCAGCGCCAACTGGCCGGACACGGCACGTTTCAGCAAAAAGCCCGCGATGATCAGCCGGTTAATCTCGTTGGTCCCTTCGAAAATTCGGTTGATGCGGGCGTCGCGATACGCCCGCTCGGCCGGATACTCCTCCACGAATCCATACCCGCCGTAGATCTGCACCGTCTCGTCGACCACATAGTCGATCATCTCCGAGCCCCAAACCTTGATGATCGAGCACTCGACCGCATATTCCTCAATGGCCTTGCGAGTCTCCTGGGCAGCATCAGTCCGGGACTTATCCACCTCGGCGAGCGCCACGTCCATCATGCCGACCGTGCGATACACGAGCGCCTCGCCCACATAGATCAGCGTGGCCATGTTGGCCAGTTTCTCCTGCACCAACCCAAAATCGGCGATCACCTTGCCGAAGGCTTTACGCTGCTTGGCATATCCGGTGGCATTTTCGAGAGAAACCCGCGCTCCCCCCAGGCACATCGCCCCCAACTTGAATCTCCCGACGTTCAAGATGTTGAAGGCAATGACGTGCCCGCGGCCGATTTCCCCGAGCACATTCTCGACCGGCACCTGGCAATCATTGAGAATGATGGCGCAGGTGGAGGATCCCCGGATCCCCATCTTGTGCTCTTCGCCGCCCACCGAGAAGCCGGGAAAGTTCCGCTCCACCAGAAACGCGGTGAATTTCTCGCCATCCACTTTGGCAAACACCGTGAACAGATCGGCGAAGCCGGCATTGGTGATCCACATCTTCTCGCCGTTCAGAAGATAGTGAGTTCCCTCGGGCGAGAGCCGCGCGCTCGCCCGGCAGTTCAGCGCATCCGAGCCCGAAGAAGCCTCCGACAGCGCGTAGGCCCCCACCATCTCACCCGAGCCCAGCCGGGGCAGATATTTTTTCTTCTGCTTTTCGGTTCCGAAATAAACGATCGGCAGAGTCCCGATCCCGGTGTGGCCACCCCAGGTGGTGGCAAAGCCTGCGTATTTTGCAATGTGATCGGCAATGACCGCAGCCGTCACTTTGTCCATCTCGAGGCCGCCATAAGCCTCGGGAATTTCGGCCGAGCTGAGCCCCAGTTCGCCTGCTTTTTTCAGCAGCTCGCGGGTGATGGCGAAGTCCTTGTGTTCCATTTTGTCGATGTGGGGGATGATCTCGTTGGCGGCAAACTCCTCTGCGGTTTGCGCAATGAGACGATGTTGCTCGGTAAAGTCTTCCGGGGTGAAGGTCTCCTCGGTGGTGCGCTCTTCGAGCAAGAAACTGCCGCCGGCAATGCGGGTCTGCGGAACTGCCGAGATCGTCGCCATTTACACTCCTTTTCGAACCACCGCGGGCATCCTGTGGAGATTATTTCACTTTCGCTGCCTCTCCGATCGATCATTCGCAGCCCAGCCATTCCCCCGGTTGCACGAAAGTTCACCAGCGAGTTCAGCCGCTTGCCGCCCCGGCGCTCTCAAACCCCGCCCCGGGGGCCGAAGAAGCGCCAGACCAATCTCGAGGCTGCCCGCGCAAGCGCCGGTGCCGGTCCCTGGCATCTGTCCGGCACTAGCGGGTTGGCCAGCGCTTTTTTCGCGAGCGCTCTTAGGGAATCAGCAAGAGCTTCCCGGTGGTCTTGCGCCCTTCCAAGTCGCGGTGCGCCTGCGGCGCCTCGGCCAAGGGGTAGACATGCGCAATCCGTAGTTTGAGCTGGCCGGCGGTCATCATGCCAAAAACCGCACTCGAGCGGGCCAGCAGTTCCTCCCGCGTGGCAGTGAAGTGCGCGAGCGTGGTGCGCGCCAGAAATAGCGACCCTTTCTGAGCGAGCACGTTGGGGTCGACCGGCGGCACCGGGCCGCTCGACGATCCATAATGCACCAGCATGCCGCGCGGCCGCAGCACATTCAGGCTCTTATCGAAGGTGGCCTTGCCCACGCTGTCATACACGACATCGACTCCTCGGCCGCCGGTCAGCCGTTTGGTCTCAGCTTCAAAATCGGTCTGGGTGTAGAGCATCACCTCGTCCGCTCCCGCCTGCCGCGCCAGTTCGGCCTTTTCTTCACTCGAAACCGTGCCCAGGACCCGCGCTCCCAGATGGTGCGCCATCTGCACCAGCAGCAGTCCGACGCCGCCGGCCGCGGCGTGCACGAGCGCCGTATCCCCCGGCTTCAGCGGGAAGGTGTCATAGCACAAGTAGTGGGCGGTCATGCCTTGCAGCATGGCGGCGGCGGCATGGCGGTCGCCCACGTCCTCTGGAACCGGCACCAAAGCCTCGGCGGGCGCGGCCACGTACTCGGCATAGGACCCGAGAACTCCGCTCCAGGCCACACGGTCCCCCGGTCGCAGTGATCGGACGGCTGCGCCCACCGCGGTGATCACGCCGGCGCCCTCCTGCCCGGCCAGGAAAGGCAGCGGCGCTTTGTAGGCACCGTTGCGCAGATTCACATCAATGTAGTTCACGCCCGAGGCCGCAATCTTTACGACTGCCTCATGGGGTTTGGCTTGCGGAACCGGCAACTCCACGAGCTCGAGCACCTCCGGTCCGCCGGGCTGCTTCACCTGAATGACTTTCATGGGGGATTCGATGTCCGTTTCTGATGAGAAATCACGAGCGGTTTCGCCGGCTGCTAGCTTATCCTGCCGGCCGGTTTTTGTCTTTGTCCTGCGCCGCGTCTCCGGCGGCGGCGAGGACCGCGACCTGGCGCCCGCCCCCCTGGCACTGTCCGCCCGAACCAACCCTGACGCCCCTCGGGTCGTCCAAAAGCAGCCGATCCCGAAGCTGCCGCGGGCCCGACGGCTGTCGGCGCCCGAGCGATCGATGGCAGGCCAGTCGCGGCCAAGCTACTTGCCGCGGGGAAAGCGCCCGGAGTATCATTCCGCCGCTGTGCCGAAGGTAACGGCCAAGACCCACATCGGCGATTGACCCGGCAAATCAGCGGATAGTAGCATTTAGCATCACCGCGCCGGGGAAGACCCAAAAGGCGCCACAGTAAGCTATAGAAAATATGAAGCTTACAACCCATATTCTGGCCGCTGGGCTGACCCTGTCGCTAGGCGCGGCAACGGCGTGCCAGAGCGCTCGACCGACGGCCGCGCGTCCTCCGGCCCAAGCGAACGCCCCGGCGCTTGTGGCGGCGTCCCGCCCCCTTCCCGTGCCAGCCGTGCAACCGCAGCTCCCGGCGGAGCCCGCGCCGGCCGCTCCGCCCGATCCCGCAGTCGAGCTCATTGCCAGTGTCGAGAAGGAATATCAGTCCGGGTTAGACAAGGCGAAGGCGGGGAATCCGGACGCCGCCCGTCAGAGTTTCGATCACGCCTTCGACCTACTGATGGGCAGCCCGGTGGACGTTCACTCCGATCCGCGCCTGGAGCAGGAATTCAACCGCCTGCTGGCGGGAATGAACAGTCTCGACTTGCCCGACCTGCAGCAGACCGACAATTTCACCGCCCAGAAAACCGAGCCGGCCCCGATTGATGAGGTCAGCGCCACCACTCCGCCGGTTGACCCCAACGTGGAGGCGAAAGCCGCGGCCGAAATCAAACTGACGCACTCCGACTTGCCGCTCATGATGACCGACCCGGTCGCGGCCTACATCAATTATTTCTCTGACCGCGGCCATGGGGTTCTGGAGCGGGCTCTGATTCGGGATGGACGCTATGACGCGATGATCCGCAATATTCTCAAAGAGGAAGGCGTCCCCCAGGATCTGATCTACTTGGCGCAGGCAGAATCCGGCTTTCATCCCCTGGCCCTTTCGCGGGCCGGGGCACGGGGGATGTGGCAATTCATGTCGAGCCGCGCCCGGGGGTATGGCCTGGAACGCAATCCCTGGGTCGACGAGCGCCAGGACCCGGAGAAATCGACCCGCGCCGCCGCCCGCCATCTGAAGGATCTTTACCGGGAATTCGGCGACTGGTATCTGGCCATGGCCGCCTACAACTCGGGGCCGGGCACGGTGCAGCAGGCGGTCAAGCGCACCGGCTATGCCGATTTCTGGGAACTCTACAAGCGCGACGTTCTGCCCCAAGAAACCCGCAACTACGTGCCCATCATTTTGGCCGTAACCATCATGGCCAAGAACCCGGCGCAGTACGGACTGGACAAGCTGGCGCGGGATCAGCCCGTCCCGGCTGATCGCTTGATCATCGACTATCCCGTGGACCTCCGCCTGGTCGGCGAGTGCGTGGGAGCTTCCCCGGAAACCGTGCAGGACCTCAATCCCAGCCTGCTGCGCTGGACCACCCCGAGGGACGAGCCCTTTGAGCTTCACCTGCCCGCCGGCGCCAAGGATCAATACCTGGAGGCCATTTCCGCCATCCCGCGCGACATGCGAGTGTGGTGGCGCTATCACAGGGTGGCATCCGGTGACACCCTGGCCGCGATTGCTCGCTCCTATCGGACCACCCCGCAAGCCATCGCTCGCGCGAACCAGCTCGCGGCTAGGGGCGGGCTCGAGCCTGACACTCAGCTGATCATCCCGATTGCCCCCGGCCGGCATGCCGCAGCCGAAGACGCCCAGAGCTATTCTCGCCATTTGACGGTTTACCGGGTGCGCCGCGGTGACACGGTGCAGTCGGTGGCGGAGAACTTCAACGTCTCGCCTTCCATGGTGCGCCGCTGGAACCGCCTCCGAAGCGACAGCCTGCGGGGACGCCACGTGCTCTATATCCGCTTGCCCGTGGCTCCGAGCCTCAGCCCCACGCGCCGCGCGGATAGCTCTAAACCTAAGCCCAGCAATACCTTACGAGCGGCAAGCCACAAGACCTAGCGCCTCGGCGGGCAGCCGCCGGCAGAGGCTAACCTTGGTTGCCCGAATCCGCCGCATCCCCGTCACCGCCCGCGCCGAGGACAACGGCAAATCTGGCCACCCCCCGGTCCGGGATGATTCGAAGGGCTTCGTTTTTGGCAATCAAGCCGGCCCTGCTAAAACGAACCGGTCGAGCCCTGCATCCTACTGCATACTGGTTCGGCAGCACAGAACTCAAGCCGCGCAAGGAAATCGAGTTGGTGTAATATGCAGACGAACCGCGGTGAAAATCGCTGTGCTATAATCGCGCCCCGTTCAGGCCGAGGTATGGGCCTTTCAGTTGTCTTTTTATTTTCTTTAGCGCATGAAGCGCTTACGCAGCTCCCGGCGCCGAAGGCGGCCGGGAACCAGGAGGAAACATGACTTTTGATGAGACGCTTTACGCACGCGATGACGAAGCGGATGAATTCGGCGACGGCGCTGCCTACAGTGATTCACTGGAGGAGGATTTCGAGGAAGAAGAAGAAGAGGAAGAAGAAGCCGAGTTGCCGGTTGCGAGCGACGCAGAACCCGAACCCGTAGCGCCACCGGCGCCCGCGCCCGCGGGAAGCGGTGGAGGCTCGTCGAAACCAGCGGCGAAGAAACCGGCGAAGAAAAAACCCGCGAAAAAGGCTCCCCCGAAAAAACCGGCGAAGACGCCCGCCCGCAAGGCGCCCAAGCGTAAGCCCGCAAAACGAAAGCCGGCGCGAAAGGCAAAAGCGAAAACCAAGAAGAAACCAGCGGGCCGCAAAGGCCGGCGCCGCTAGATTCGTCATGGAGAGAGGTGCGCGCCACCGCAGGTGACGAAGGCCCGTTGCCGGTCTGAGTCTCGTTCGAGCCAGCCGCAGCGCCCTGCTGCGGCTTTCATTCGTGGGCTGTCGATTCTGCTGGGCGCCCGGGTGGGCTCGAGCCCCGGGTCCCGCAAGCGAGAATCGCGGTCTATGATCTCTGCCTCGCCGAGGCCGCGCCCGGCTTATTTGCCGGTCTGCACCGCCTCCAGACACTTGCTGTAAAGTTGGAGCAAGTGAGCGGCATACTCTTCGGGTTTGGCGGCCGCGCCGCCGCCCTGGAATCCCACTCCCGAGGAACTGGTTTTGCCGTAGCCGGTTGCCATGGCGACAAACTTCATGAGATCGAGGGCGATATCCTCGTCGCGGCGTGCGCCGGCCGCTGCGCTCGGTACTTCCATGAATCCCTCCGCTGAAACCTGGATGCTCGGAATTTCTTCGTCCATCGCGGCGATGATAGCAGAAGCGGCAGTAGGAAAATCTCGCTGGCCGATTTCCAATGGCCGCGAGCCCCATGGCCGAATCTGGCCGGCTTGCCGTTGTTCAAGCGGGCGACTATAGTCTTCCCCGTTGCTTTCGGGAGGCATTCGATTGCGTCTTTTACTCAACTGGGTTCTCAGCGCAGTTGCCCTCTGGATTGTGGCGCACGTGATCTCCGGCTTCCATGTCAGCGGGCCGATCGCGGCGTTAATTGCCGCTCTGGTGATCGGCTTCGTGAACGCCACACTCGGAGCCTTTCTCAAAATCATCACCTTTCCTTTGACCATGATTACGCTCGGCATTTTCTGGCTGGTGATCAACGCGGCCATGATCGAGCTGGCGTCCGCGATCGTGCGGGGCTTTCGCGTCGATACCTTCGGCGCGGCGTTCTGGGGAGCGATCGTATTGAGCCTGGTCAATATGGCCCTGCGGGCCCTCGCCGGCACCGACCGGGCGCGGACCTGAAAGCGGCACCGCCGTCCTACCCGCGCCGCCGGCTTTCGCGGTCGAGCGTCCGGGCCGCATTGGAATCAGAGATCGCAGGCCACCCTGAAGCCGTAGTCCGCATACTCGAATCCCGGGGGAATGCTCGAGCGGGCTGCGCAGCGCGCGACCTTGATGTGATGGCGCCAGGAGCCCCCGCGGGAAACGCGCCGCTCCCCGAACTCGGGACCGCCCGGATTGTGTTGCGGAGAAATCGCATAATAGTCCGGCTGATACCAATCGTTGCACCACTCGTGCACATTCTCTGCAATGTCAAAGAGGCCGAATGCGTTCGCCGGATAAAGCGCCACCGGTTCGGGGCCTCGCTTCCAGCGCTTTTCATAATCGGGCAGCGATTGGGGCGGCGAATCGCCCCAGGGATAGAGCTTGGCTTCGACTCCTCCCCGCGCCGCGCACTCCCACTCCGCCTCGGTGGGCAGGCGGTACTGGCGGCCCGTCAGGACGCTCAGCCACCGGCAGTAGTTCGAAGCCTCGAACCAGGAGACGGCGACCGCCGGCTGTTCGGGATGATTGAAGTCGGGATGGTTCGCCAAAGGCGGTGGGGGGAGGGAGTGGGCGCGCAGGAAATGACCGTAGTCCGCATTGGTGATTTGGCGAGCTGCGAGCAGGAACGGATCCACCCGGACGCGGTGAACCGGGCGCTCGTTGTCCTGTCCGCCTTCTGATCCCATCAGGAACCAGCTCTCCGGGACCAGAACGAGCGGCGGCGGCCGAAAGCCATCGCGAGATGAAGATGCGAAGCTCGACATAGAAACCGGATCAACACCAGACTCGCCAGCCAACCCATGCGACCGGTTAACCTCTGAGCCTGCGAACCACCTCCCCGATGTCGTTGTCTTGGAAAAGGCGGATGGCGGCGATGCCCGCGGCTCCCGCATCCCGGCAGATCACGACGTTCGCCAGGGTGACGCCGCCAAGCGCGAAGACCGGTATTGGATGCCGGCACGCTTGCCGAAGAGTTTCCAGGCCCTCCGGGAACTTCAGGGGCGAATCGCGCTTCTCGAACACGGGAGCCACCGCGGCAAAGTCCGCCCCTTGCTCGGCAGCCCGGGCGGCTTCTCGGGCGGTGTGGCAGGAGACCACCACGGTGGCGTGGGGCGGCGGAATGGCACGGGCCGGGAGCGAGATCGAAGCGGGGCGCGCTGCGTCTCGGTTCCAAATCCTGCGCACCTCAGACGGCGAAATGTCATCTGAGCGCAGGTGGACGCCGCTCGCGCCGGCGGCGAAAGCGACATCGCTGCGGGAATTGATCAAGAGACCGGTTCCCGGTTCCCCCTTCCCCGTTTTCCGCAGGCCGTTCTCTTCGATCACCCGCACCGCCTCGCTCGCCAAGGCTTCGAGTTGGCGAGCCGGCAAGTCTTTTTCACGCAGTTGGATGTAGTCCACGCCCCAGCGCGCAGCTTGGGCGATTTTTTCCAGCAGACGTTGGCGGCGGACCGATTCCGGGCCGCTAAACTGGGTACGGTCGCCGATGTAGTAGAGAAGCAAGCTCGGATTCAGCCCATTGGTGTTCTGGCAGTTCTTCTTCTGGCAGTTCTAGGGATTCGTCTTCGCGATCTCCGGCACCGCCTCGGTCGCCCGCTTCGGGTCAACCAGATGGTACTTGGTCAATCCCTCGCGCAGGAATTCAAAGCCCTCTTCGGGGGTGTCTGCCATTTTGAAAAGGTCCAGATCGGCGGGCGAGATGGTGCCGGCGTCGACCATGGTTTCAAAGTTGATCAAGCGCTTCCAGTATTCGCTGCCGTAAATAACCACCAGGATTTTTTTCGCCAGTTTTTGGGTTTGGGCGAGGGTGAGGATTTCAAACAGTTCATCGAAGGTTCCAAAGCCTCCGGGAAAAATCACCAGCGCTTTGGCCAGGTAGGCGAACCAGAACTTGCGCATGAAGAAGTAGTGGAATTCAAAATTCAACGCCGGCGTGATGTAGGGATTCGGCATCTGCTCAAACGGCAGATTGATATTGAGGCCGATGGTCTTTCCGCCGGCCTCATGCGCGCCCAAGTTCGCGGCTTCCATGATGCCCGGGCCGCCTCCGGTGGTGACCACAAAGCGGCGACGGCGCGCGGGGATCTGGCTGGACCAGCGGGTGAGCATGGCCGCCAGACGGCGGGCGTCTTCGTAGTAGCGGGCCATGTCGACCGCCGCCAGAGCACGCTTTCTTTCGGCTTCTCTCTCCTCGCCGGCCGGCTGCGGGCTTCGTTCGAGTGCGGCCAGCTTTTTCTGCGCCGTGGGAAGGTTGTGGAAACGGGCGGAGCCGAAAAACACCACCGTGTCCTGAATCTGTTCCCGGCGAAAGCGCGATAACGGCTCCGCGTACTCGGACAGGATGCGCAGAATTCTGCCGTCCGGGCTGCTGAGGAAAGGGTCATTTTTGTAGGCCAAGGCGGCGGGTTTGAGGATACGATCGCTCATGATCACGGGTTCTTTCTTTCTATCTATCGTTCCATCGCGGGCTGTCCGAAGACCATCCGTCCAGCCTACGCATGCCGAGTACGGAGGGAACAGCCATCCGAGAACGAAAGTTACTTCGCGACCACCGACCCCTCATGGTAATGAGACGCTTCTCGGAATCCAATCCAGAGGTCGAGGATCCCCAAGCCGCTCGACAGGCCGCGGACGAACGCATTGGCCAGAAAACTGCGCAATGCAGGATAGCCCCAGAGCAGGTGATTGTCAGTCCATTGCAGGCTCCAAGGCAGGATGACCAGCAGCACTCCCATCACTCCGCAGAGGATCACGAACACGAGAACCGCCAGACGGCGCAGCCAGCGCTCGGCGGGCTCCATATCTTGACGGGGAAGTTCGAGAGTGGAGGCGGGACTGCCGGTCCCACCCGCGGAGGGCTGTGCCGTACCCGCCGAAGTTGAGGAACTCGGCTCGAAAGGTGTGTGGGGATCTGCGGTCACGTCCCGCTCCCCCGGACTCTTAGTCGGAGGAGGCGGCAGTTCATTTCCGCGTACCGGTGGCGCATGCGACCCGAACCCATCTCAGCATTCTACGACTTTAGAGCCCGGATGCGCTCGGCGACGTCGCGATAGTCGATATTGTTGCCGTATACCTCGAGGAAATGCTTCATCGCCGCGGTTCGGTTCTGGGCGGCCTCGTAGGAGCCGGCGAGCTCGTAGTGCAGGGCAACCCGGGTCTCTCCATCGAGATTCGGCAGTTCGAGCGCCCGTTCGTACCACGGGATGGCGGCTTCGGGCACGCCTCGGTCCAGGAAGCATTGCGCCAACCAAGTATAAGTCTGCATCAGTTGCGGGAAGGGATGTCCCCGATCGACGGCCTGGCATACTTTCTGGAACTCGCCGATGGCTTCATCGAGCAGGCCCATCTCCCGGAAGGCAACGCCCAGGTTGTAGTGAGTTTCGGAATCTTCGCCTTCGGGGGTGCCGCCGTTCTCGAGTTCTTGCTTCAGTTCGCCGAACATTCCAGCTACGTCGATGCCGGCCAGGCCGGCTTGGGGAGCCGCCGTCGATGCGGGCGCGAGCGGCCGGGTCTGAGCGATGAAGGTTCGAGGTGCAGTCGCAGAATCTCCGCCCGCTGCCGCCGCGGCCATGGCCGCCGGTGCGGTCGAGGAAGCGGCCGACACGGGAGCACTGATCGGCCGTTCCGCTGGCTTCGGTTGGGGCGCGGCCGCGACCTGGGAATGGAGTGGGACGGGCGCTGCCGGTGCGTCGCCTAAGAAACCCCCGGCGAGAGAGCTCTCGAGATCGGCAACCAGATCACCGAGGGTGCTCGTCGGCTGCGGCGCGGCCGCCTCCGCCGGCGGTGAGAGAGCTGCCACGGCGGGAAAAACGGGCGGAGGAGGCGTGGGCTCGGTCAGGGGAGTCTTGCTCCCCCAAGGGCCAGACGGGGAAGCGGATTCGATCTCCGCCACTTTCGCTTCGGCGGCTGTCGCTGTCTCGAAGCTCGCTTCCTCGGGAACCGCCGCCACTTCGATCGAAACCTCTTCGACCGGCGGCGCGGATGAAGCGAGCGCGCCCGCCGCGGCGACTTCCTCTTGGATCGCGGCCAACATGGCGGCATCGGGGCGCAGCAGTTCGAGCTTCTGGAGCGCGGCGCGAGCCTGGTCGTGCATGGCATGCGCGGTATAGAAGCGGACTTCTTGGATGGTCTCGGCGATGGTCTCGGCGATGATCTGCTCGTCCTCGACCTCGTGAAAGGGGGCCGGACTCTCAACCCTCGCGGGTGCCTCGACCGCGGCCTCGCTCCAGGCGGCAGTGGGCGCCGACTCGTCCGTGAGGGTCCCTTGCCATTCTTCAGAAAGATCGATTTCGCTCGAGGGCGCAGGCTTGGCCTGGAAAACTTCTGGCTCGGCGACCGAAGGCGTCGGCGTGGCGGCAGCCGGGGCGTGCCAGAATAACCCCGCCGGCCGGGCAGCTGAGGCGGCTGGGGGGGTGGCGGCAACCGGCGTTCGCTCCCCCGGCTCAGGCGCCGGCGAGAAGCGAATGGCGCTTTCCTCGGGCTCCCGAGTGAGCGCAGACGAAGTCGAAAGCGGCGCTATGACCTCGAGGGACTCGGGCGCGGTGGCGACCGCGCGTGCCTCGTATTTGTCCGCCAGTTCTCCGTAGCGCGTGGCCTCGTCGGGGTGGCCGGCATCGTGATAGAGGGCTTCCAGATTGCGGCAGCAAACCGCGGCTTCGGCGAAGCGGCCAGCCCGGGTATGCAGGGCGGCGAGACGCTGATTGAGGCGCAGATCTCGCGGCGCCTTGGGCAGCGCGGCCAGCAAAGGCCCCATGGCCTTGGCCGGCATGTTGTAAGAGGTGAACAGCTCAGCGTCGGTCAGGGCCGCGCGCACCGCCAAGGCGATATCGTCCGGGTAACGCTGGTCGATGAAGGGCGCCGTGGCCTCGAGCTCGTCGACCAGGGTTGCGCCTTCTTCCACCGTGATCAGCGACGGGCTCGCCGGACTGCCTCCCAGGCGTTCGACCACCTGCTGGTAGTTGCGCGCGTGCAGCTGGTTTTGCGGCTCCAGTTGAGTCAGTTTCAGGTAGTAGTCGCGCGCTTTCTCCAATTCCCCGGACTGCACGCAGGCGTGGGCGAGCAGTTCGTAGACCTCGGTCAGGTGCGTGCTCTCTCCTGCCTTATGGAGCAGAGCGAGCAACGTCTCGAGGGCGGCGGCATTTCCGCGGACGTGCCCAATGAGAGCGTGCAAGGTCTCGACCACCTTCGGCTGGTTGGCGGCCAACAGGCGATCGGCATAGGTCTGATACACCTGCAACGCGGCTTCAAAATGGCCGCTCGCAATGAGCCGATCCGCCAAACTGACGATGGCTCCAATGTCATTGTGAACCGAGAGTAACTTGTCCGCCAAGGTTCGAGCTTCGGGCAGCCGGCCGGCCTGCACATAGGCTTGTTGCAGCGTGCGCAATCCTTCGACATGGGTATCGAGGTCGGCGACTTTTTCCAGATATTGAATCGCCCCCGGGATATCGCCCGCATCGAACGCCATCCGCCCTCGCAGCAGCAGCGCTTCGCTGTTGCCCGGCTCGAGCGTAAGCATGCGTTGCACGACTTCTTCGGCTGCGCTGGTCGCTCCCCGGGTCCGCAAGCTTTCGACCGCGGCGGTAAAGATCTGCCAGGCCTCCGTCTTTTTTCCGAGTCGAATGTAGACTTCCGCCAGTTTCGTGCGCATGGCGACATTGTCGGGATCCATTTCGAGGATCTTCTGGAAAATGCGGGCCGCCTGCGCCATGTCGCCGGTGCGCAGGAATTCTTCCGCCACCTGCTTGTACTGGGCGCGGGCATCGTTGAACAGACCTTGCTGGGTATAGAGCTCGGCCAGCCGGAGCACGCTGTCGAGCGAAGACTTGAGCTTGCCCAGCTTCTTGTACATCGCGATGGCCTTCACGGTGAAGCCCTGGGCGGCGTAGGCATCGCCCACGCTCTTGAAACACTCAATCGCCCGCTCGCTCTCGCCGAGTCGCGAGTAGAGGTCGCCCACCGTGTTCTGCACCGTGAGATCTTTGGGGTCCGCCTTGAGGATCTTTTCGTATTCCGTGATGGCGTTCTGCAGCTTCCCCTGCTGGACAAACTTCTCCGCGGAGTTGAGCACCTTCTGCTTGTTGAAGCCAAAACCAAACGCCATAAAATCCTTACTCCGGTTTCCTGAAGCAGGGTCAGCTCCCGCTCCGGAATTTTGCCGATCGCTTCACCCCTCTATCGGCAATCCTGGCCCTTGAGGGAGGATGGTCCTTGGGACAAGGCCCATTGTACGGCTCAGGACGGCCAACCGTACGGTTACTAAGGGTTACCAACAGTGAGTGTACGAACGAGTGTCCGGGGAACCCAGCTGGCGAATCGAGGCCCGGCCATGGCCGAAGCCAAGATTGCCGCAAGCGGCACCCCTGGCGGCAGGCGCCCACCTGGTAACTACCAGAAATCGCCGGCGTTGCCGGCATCGAAGACGGAGCTCCGGCTCGCCAGACAATCATCCCGGGATCGACTATCCTGCTGAAGTATGGGAGTGCAGCTGACGGTTGCCCCAAGGAAGCCGGCCTCCAGCTCCGGTCCCGAGCCGGCACGGCCGCGAGCCTGACATGGCACGCCGTTCTCTCGTCGAATACCTCGATGAGTTTCAAAAGCGCGGGCATGAACCCGCCTACGTGCAACCCCGCGGTTACCGCAGGGTACGCTGGTCGTACCGGCAAGTGGCGGAGACCGCGTTTCGCTTGGCGCGCGAGCTCTCCGCGCGCGCCATCGAAAAAGGCGACCGGGTTCTGATCTGGGGGCCGAATTCAGCGCAATGGGTCGCGGCATTTTTCGGTTGCGCCGTCGTCGGCGCGATCGTGGTTCCGATCGATGACGCCGCCACCTCGGACTTCGTTCTGCGGGTATGCGGACAAGTCCGTGCGAAGTTCATCCTGTGCGCACGGCCGCACGCCGCGATCGCTTTCCCCTCGCCGCTCGTCATTTTAGAAGACCTGGCGGATGCCTTGGCGCGCCATTCCGGCGCGAGGTATCAGGCGGCGGCACTCGGAGCGGACGATACGCTTGAGATCGTCTTTACCTCGGGCACGACGGCCGAGCCCAAAGGCGTGGTGATCACCCACGGCAATGTGCTGGCGAATATCGATCCGCTCGAAACCGAAATTCGCAAATACCTGAAATACGAACGCCTGGTGCATCCCGTGCGTTTTCTGAACCTGCTGCCGCTGAGCCACGTTTTCGGCCAGTTCCTCGGAATCTTCCTGCCGCAACTGCTCGGCGGGACGGTGATTTTCGAGGACACGTTGAAGCCGGCGGAGTTGATGCGCACCGTCCGCCGCGAGCGGGTCTCGGTGCTGGTGGCGGTGCCGCGCCTGCTGCAATCGCTGCGCGAGAAAATCGAACGCGATCTCGAGGAGCAAGGACGGCTGAAGAAATTCGAGCAGAGGTTCCGGCAGGCGGAGGGCAAGCCCTTCCTCTGGCGCTGGTGGATTTTCCGGCGGGTGCGGCGCCAGTTCGGGTGGAAGTTTTGGGCCTTTATTGCGGGCGGCGCCGCGCTCGACCGGGACAGCGAAGAATTCTGGGGACGCCTGGGTTATGCCGTCATCCAGGGGTACGGGCTCACCGAGACCACCTCGATCGTCAGCGTGAACCATCCCTTCCGCCTGGGCAAAGGATCGATCGGACGGGTGCTGGCCGGACGCGAGGTCGCCCTCGGGGCGGACGGAGAAATCATGGTGCGAGGCGGCGGAGTGGCGGCCGGATATTGGGATGGGAACGAACTCCGGCCGGTGGCGGGCGAGAGCGGCTGGTATGGCACCGGGGACATCGGGGAACTCGACGCGGACGGCAACCTGTACTTCAAAGGACGGAAAAAAGACGTTCTGGTCACGCCCGCCGGCATGAACGTCTATCCCGAAGATCTCGAGGCTGCCCTGCGCCGCCAGCCCGAAGTGAAAGACTGCGTGGTGGTCGGGCTGCCACGCGACGGCAATGCCGAGGCTTGCGCCGTGCTGATCCTGCGCGCCGGCCATCGCGATCCCGAGCCCGTGGTGAAGCGCGCCAACCAATCGCTCGCCGAGTACCAGCGTATGCACGCGTGGTTCGTGTGGCCGGAGGAGGACTTTCCCCGCACCTCGACCGGGAAGCCCCGCACCCCTCAAATCCAGCAGATGGTCCTGGCCGGCCGCAGTGACCAGCCCTCGGACGATGTGCCGCCGGGCCCCCTCGCCGAGTTGATTGCCAGGATTTCGAAGCGGTCTCCCGCTCGCCTGGACCCGACGGCCAACCTCGAAGCCGACCTGAACCTCAGCTCACTCGACCGGGTCGAATTGC
Source organism: uncultured Acidobacteriaceae bacterium (assembly GCA_963770245.1). Lineage (GTDB taxonomy): Bacteria > Acidobacteriota > Terriglobia > Terriglobales > Acidobacteriaceae > PALSA-270. Next base: position 417,563 of record CAVYOX010000010.1, read on the forward strand.
TCAGCGCGCTCGAAGACCGCTACCAGCTTGACCTCAGCGAGACCCGGTTCGCCAGCGTGAATACGGTGGGCGAGCTCGAGCAAATGTTGCGGGCGAAAACCGCGGCTCCGATGCCGTACCACTATCCGCGCTGGGTGCAGCGCTGGCCGGTGACCTGGATTCGCCTGGCCACCCACTATCTGCTGTTGCTGCCGGCCGTCTACCTGCTGGGCCGGCCGCGGATCGAAGGCCGCGAGCATCTGGCTTCGGTCGAGGGCCCGGTGCTCGTGGTTTCGAATCACGTGAGCGATGTCGATCTCGGATTCGTGCTGGCCGCGCTGCCGGCGCGTCTTCGCCACCGGCTCGCGACCGCCACCGCCGGCGAGGCGCTCGAGTCTTTGCGCACTCCGCCCGCGGCGCGGAATTTTCTCGCCCGCGTCTACGACCGCCTGAAATGGGCGCTGGGGGTGGCTTTGCTGAATCTGTTCCCCCTGCCGCGGGAGGCCGGCTTCCGCCAGAGCTTCGCCTATGCCGGAGAATCGGTGGACCGCGGCTACAGCGTGCTGGTCTTCCCCGAAGGTCGTCACAGCGCGGACGGCCAGATCGGCCCGTTCCGCGCCGGGATCGGATTGCTGGCCAACAATCTGTCGTTGCCGGTCGTGCCGGTGCGCATCGACGGCTTGCAGGAACTCAAGCAGGCAGGCAAGAAATTCGCTGGCCCCGGACAGATTCAGGTCAAGGTCGGAGCCCCGGTCCGATTTGCCCGGGATACCGACCCCGAGCAGATTGCCCGGGAGCTGCAGGGAAAAGTCCAGGCACTGTAAGGGCCAGGGGCTGCCCGGGACTCATCGGAACCCATCGCGGGAAACAGAAGGCCGCTACCGGCGGCGAAGACCCGGGTGGGCTATGGTCCCGGCCGAAATGCACAGCTTCAACAAGAAATCAACAGCAAAAAGACCCCGCGGTCGAGGGTCTAGGAAAGAAAATACAGTGAATACCGTATGGACCCCTTTTCGGCAGTTCTTAGGAAAGTCCTTCCCGACCCGGTTCCGACGGGCGCCGGCTTAGGGATCAATTTAAGGATCAAGGCCTTTGGGCGTTGCCCCAGCCCCGATCTCAGCCACCTCGGAAGGCGCAGGCGCCTGGCGCCGCCTGAGATCGCCCGGCAACCGGGAACGCGTGAACCAGAGTCCGGCGGCCACCGCCCCCGCCCAGGTGACCGCACTGAGGGCAAGCGCTTTGATATCGCTCACCCGGCTGCCGTTCACGATCACGACGCGCACCATCTGGTAGCTCAGCAGTCCCGCAGCCGCCGCAGTGAGCGCCGTCTTTCCCACCTCTCCCCACTGCAACTGAAGGAGGGAAACCAGTTTGCGGCGGTGCAACAGCAGGGCCATGGCCACACAATTGGCCAGGATGCCGAGGTCTGAAGCCATGGCCAAGCCGACCGTCGAGAAGTGGCGGAAAAGCGCCGCGTACATCGGAATCGAAGCCGCCGTAATGAGCGTGCTCGCGACCATGGGAGTGAGCGTATCGCCGGCGGCATAGAAGCCGCGGGCATACAGGGCCTGGGCGGACCAGAACCCGAGCGAAAGCGAGAACCAGAAGAAGTAGATGGCAATCTCCTGGGAATCGAAGAAGGTCAAGCGTCCGCGTCGATACAGCAGATCGATCAGCGGCAGGGCGGCGCTCACCATGAAACTGCTGAGCAGAAGCGAGGTGGCGGTGATGCGATACACCGATCCGTTCACGCTGTCGGAAAACTCTTGCAGGCGTTTTTCGCCGATGAGGCGCGCAAAAAAGGGCAACGATGCTTGCCCGGCGGCCTGTCCCAGCACTGAGATCGGCACGGCGAAAAGCCTTTTGGCGTAGTTGAGGCGAGTGATGTCGCCGACCGAGTGCTTGGCGAAATAGCGCAGAATCCAGTCATCCGCGCTAACCAGCGACACCCCCAGCATGAGCGGAATGGAGAGCCGCACCCATTCACGAAACGCCGGATTGTGGACGTCGAACGAGATTCGGTATCGGGTGCCGACCCGGGCTGCTCCGACGGCATTGATCAGAAAAATTCCCAGAAAACTTCCGGCCACGGCTCCGTACGCCAGGGATGCGATGCCCAGGCGGTGCGAAAACAAGACCCCTCCGAGAATAATGGCGACGTTATAGACGAGCGGCCCGAAGGCGGGCAGAAAGAACAGCCGGCGAGAATACAGCACGGCCGAAACCACGCCGCCAATATAGAAAAACAGCTGCGCCGGCAGAAGAATGCGCGTCAATCGGACGCAGATCGCGAGTTTCTCGGCGTCGAATCCGTCCTTTCCCCCGAAATACCACCCGTCGAGCTCGGGCGCGAAGATCGCGGCCAGGGCAATGCCCGCCACGAGCACCGCCGTCATGACCGTGATGATGACGGAGAAGGTTTTCTGCGCCTCGTCTTCCTTTCCTTGGGCGAGGAAGCGGGTGTAGATGGCGATAAAGGTGATCGAAACGGTGCCGCCGGCCACGATGTAGTTCAGCCAGTCGGGGATGGTGAAGCCGGCGTTATAGGCGTCGGTCAGCGAGGTTGCGCCGAAGGCCCAGGCGATATAGGCCTCGCGCAGGAACCCAAAAACCCGCGAGAGCATCACCGCCACCATCACCAGCAGAGTGGCCGAGAACGCCGTGTGCTGGTGGGATGGTCGCAGCAGGCGGAGGGCACGGGCCAGGATGCTCTTGCGACTTGCCTCTGTCGGATCCGCGGATTTCACCATCCAGGGGCGATTCTACCGCGAAACCTGGTTTCAGTTGGCGCGGGCGCGAGCGGCGGGTGCCACAAAGCCAAACAAAAAGCCTCCTGCCGAAGCGGGAGGCTCTCTGGGGGAGGGCGCCGGGCGCGAGCCCGTCGTCCAAGCTTATTTCTGCGCCGGCTGATCCGGATTGGCCGGAGCCGTGGTTGCCGGAGCCGTCATGTCAGGAGCCGTCTGGGTTGCTGAGGGAGCGCTGGTGCTGGCAGCCAACCCCTCGAGATCGTTCTTCAGAAGGCTGATTTCGACTCGTCCACCGCTGGTGCGCTTGGCCTGGGTTCCATCTTCGGTTGCGACCGGAGCGTTGCCCATGCCGACTACGTAGATGCGGTAAACCGGGATCTCATGATTCAGCACCAGGTAACGAACCACCGAGTCCGCCATCTTCTGCGAGGTGGAAATGGCAGCCTGGCCGCGACCCGCCGAAAAGCCCTGCACTTCGACGATGTAGCCGTGCTGATCCTTGAGCGGGGTCGCCATTTCGTCGAGCGCATCCTTGGCTTTCTTGCTCAGCATGCTTTGCCCGGGACGGAACCGAATCTCGGTCTGTGTGGCGGCTTTGTACTGATCGATATTCCCCACCACGGTCTCAACCGTCGACAGCCGAGTGTTGGCCGCGGTCGCGGTCTGTTGCGCCATCTGAGCCTTGCTGCCGGCATCGAGTGCGTGCTGGTCGGCTTCGTTGGCCTTCGCGGAAGCCAGCTGAATCCCCTGCTGCGCGCGGGAATCGACGTCCTTGATCATCTTGCTGTTGCTCGCCGTCAGCTCATCGAGCTCATTGACCCGGTCCTGGATCGGCTGGACTTGCCGCTGCACATACTTTTTGCGGGCAAAAGGATTCACCCGGCCCCAGAAACCTTCATGCGTCATCGGCTGTAACGGCTCTTTGCCAGTGGCGCCTACGGTCTGCGAAGCGGGAGCGGTTTGGTCAGCCGAGGTCGCCGGCTGCGTCTGCGCCAGGGCTGGGAGAGCAAGCGCTAGCGCTAAGGGGAGTGTGAGGAATATTCGAGTCTTCATCTTCGACTTCTTTCCGAGTGGGGAGCGCTGGGGGCTCCACTCCAGCCCTGAAGGGCGTATTTTGAATTCCTGTCGCGTCTAAAACCACGGCTGGCCGAAGCGGACGCAACGCATGGCCAAAAGCTCAAAAACAATCGGCCCCGCAAAGCTCGGGCCTGGCTACTATGTTACAGGTGGAATGCCAAACCGCGCAAAAGCTAAGTCGTTGTATTGCAATAACATTGTAGCGCTAAATCGGCTCCGCGAGGACAAGAAATCTGGCTCGCCGGGTAATTTTGGCGGAGCTGATATAAAAAGTGCGTGGGGCCGGGGGTGGCAGGTTCCGGTACCAGGAGAGCGGAATACGCGCTCCCATGGCCTGATTCGGCGGACGGCGCGCTACCTGCAATATTTTTCATGCTGTTCGAAGATGAAGTGATCGGTCATACCGGCAATGTAGTCGCACACCACTCTCGCCAAGGGCTCGGTTCGGGTGATTTCCTGATAGTTCAAGGGCAATCGCTCGGGCCTCTCCATCCAGAACTGAAACAATTCTCCAATCACGCGATCGGCGTCGTCCTTTTCCGGGGCGAGGGCGGCGCTCAGGTAGAGACTCTGGTAAAGAAAATCCTTGGTCTCCCGGCGTTCCCGATCGACCTCCGGACTGAGCGCGGCCAGGCGGCGAGAACAGGCGCGGATGTCGGCCAAAGTGCGAACCCCGGCGGCCTCGATCTGCTGCCGGGTGTTACGAATCAGATCTCCCACCAGTCGATCGAGCACGCGCTTGAGAGTTTCGTTGAACTTCAATTTGTCGATGGCCAGAGGATAGGTTTTGTCCACTTCGCGATAGAAACGCTCAAACACCGGAACCGCCTTGCGGATTTCCCCGAGCGTGAGCAATCGGGCTTCGTAGCCATCGTCCAGGTCGGCGGTGTCATAACCGATTTCGTCGGCCAGATCGATCAACTGCGCTTCGAGCGGTGGGCGTTGATCGAGCAGATATTCGACCAGGCCGGGAAATTCCCGAGCATTATAGTCATGGGAATGCTTCACGATCCCTTCGCGCACTTCGAAGGTAAGGTTCAGTCCGCGGAAGGCGGCGTATCGCAGCTCGAAATTCTCCACGATGCGCAGGGCATGCAGGTTGTGATCGAAGGAAAAACCGTGCTGACGCATGACGGTGTCGAGCGCCTTTTCGCCGGCATGGCCGAAGGGGGGATGACCGACGTCGTGCACTAAGGCCAGGGCTTCGACCAGATCCAGATTCAAGCTGAGCTCGGCGCCGATGGTGCGCGCGATCTGCGCCACTTCCAGGGTATGGGTCAGACGGTTGCGGAAGTGGTCGGAATAACGGCGGGTAAAGACCTGCGTCTTCGCCTCCAGACGCCGGAAGGCACGGGAATGGATGACGCGGTCGCGGTCCCGCTGAAAATCATTGCGATAGGCATGCTGGGGCTCAGGAAAACGACGTCCGCGCGATTGCTCCACCCGCACGGCGTAGTCGGCCAGCATCGGAGAAGTCTAGCATTGTTAGAAACGCGGCCCGATCCTCAGGGCCGTGCGCTTTTTGTCCCGAGCTTTCGAGCCGGCGCAATTGGCCAGTGTTTGCCCTCGCTCGGAAGGCCGAGAACCGAGGCGAACTCCACCTGGCGCGGAACTATTCGAGCTTCAGCCGCATCTCGTTGGTCGGTTCAAAGCCCAGGGATTCGTAGAGCGGGCGACCGCGGTCACTCGCGTGCAGGGAAACCGTCACGAAGCCCTCTCGCCGGCACCACTCGACGCTCGTCTCGGTGAGAAGCCGGGCGATGCCCCGGCGGCGATACTCGGGATAAACATACAGGTTGAGGAGGTAAGCCCGTCGGAACCGGACCTCCCAGGGACGCGGCGGCGAAGACTGGAGCAGGATGCCGACCCCACCCGCGACCTGGTTCAGAGCCGTCATGGCAAACCATCCGCGATAGCAATCTTGCGCGATGGTCTCCTCGAAGTAGGGCCCGGAGGCGGACTCCATTCGGTCGAGCGAGGCAGAATCTCCCACCCCCATGTCTTCGAACATGGCGCGGCGCTGGCGCATAATCTCCCGAATGTCGTCGACGGTGGTTTCGCGGACAACCATTCCATCCCGCAGCGGCAGTGGTTTCGTGTCCATTCCCATGGCCGAGGCGTTAAGCACTCCTGACCCTGGCCAGAGTACGGCATGACGGACAAACCGTGAACGCTGATTGGCGAACGACGAAGGGCGAACAATCAATGAATGAGTGTAAGCCGCCCCCCGCGCCGCAGACGAGGGATCGAAGCCGACCGGTACGTTACTGTTTGTTTCCCGATTCTTCTTTGGCCAGCTTGATTTTCGCGGATTCGAGCTTTTTCTGGACCTGGGCCACGTCGTCGGAGTCGGTTTCCGCGGCGATGGTTTTGTTCCATTCCTCCAGCGCGCGCTCCCAGTGCGCCGCTGCCAGCTTCAGGCGTCCGGTTTTCTGGTAGAGATCGCCCAGATGGTCCTGCACCGTCGGATCGCTTCCCATATTGTGCTGGGAGGCTTTGATCAAGTTCTCTTCGGCCTGGTCATACTTGCCAAGTTTGAAGTAGGCCCAGCCGAGCGAGTCGAGATAGGCGCCGTTTGCGGGCTCCAGCGCCACCGCCTTCTTCACGAGATCGAGAGCTTCATCGAGCTTCTCGCCACGGTCGGCGAGCATGTAGCCGAGGTAATTGAGGGTGGCGGCGCTTTGCGGATTCACCGTCAGAATCTGGCGAAACGTGGACTCGGCTTCATCGTATTTCTTCTGCCGTTCATAGCTTGAGCCCCGCAAATACTCGACGGTTTCTTTGTCCTCGGGTTTGGTGGCGAGCTGTTCCGCCTTGTCCAGAGCCTGTTCCGCCTCGGGCCAGCGCTTCAGACGGCTGTACATATTGGACAGCGCGACGTAGACCTCCCGGTCTTCCGGTGCGCCTTTCAGAAGAGCGTGCACCTGACGCAGCCCCTCCTCCGGCTGACCCATATCCGCTAATTGCGCCGCGTAGACCATCTTCAGATCGCGGTCGTTGGGTAGCTTTTCGGTTGCTTCCTTGGCGGCGGTGGTGGCCTGCTGCCAATCCTTGGCTTCGCGGTAGGTTTCAATAATCGCGTCGTAGGCACGCTCGGCATTGTCGTCGCCGAGCGTCAGCATCCGGCGGAAGGTGTCGAGCGCCAGCTGATTGCTTCCACTGTCGCGATAGACGGTGGCCAGCCGCTCGAGAAACACGCCGCGGTTGTCTTTCTCCTCCTGGGTGTAGTTGCCATCCGCTTTTTCGGTTCGCTTCAGTAGATCCTTCAGCACCTGAATGGCTTCGTCGTACTGGCCCTGCGCGTGATACACGCTCGCAATGTAATAAGACACCTTGTCCGAGGAGGGAACGAGCGATTCGGCTTTCTTCAGGTTTTCGAGCGCCAGATCGTACTGGCCGTTGCGCAGATAGATGTCGCCCATGCTGACGTAGGTCTCAGCATCTTCGGGGTTGGCATCGGCGATGATCTTGTACTGTTCGAGCGCAGCCTCGGTCTGGCCGTCGTTCATCAGGTTTTGCGCCAAGCCGCGGATGGCATCGAGATTGTCGCGATCCTGTTCAATGGCATGCCGGTAGGCATCGATCGCCTGCTTGTACTGTTTCTGCTGTTCGTAGGTGTAGCCGAGCGCGGAATACAGGCGGGCGGAACGGGCGGAATCCGGGATCGAGCTCAGGACCTTGGTGGCGCGCGCCGTGTCGCCCTCATCGTTATAGAGGTAGGCCAGCATGGTCACCGCCTCCTCGGAATCGGGCTCGAGCTTGATCGCGGTCTTAAACTCGCTCTCGGCCTTGACCAGATCGTGGTTTACTTTGTACAGCCGGCCGAGAAGAAGGTGGTCATCCACACTGTCGGGTTCGATCCGGACCACCTGTTCGTATTGCTCGATGGCCAGCTTCAGCAGGTTGTCGGAACCGCTGCCCTCCTGCATATCGCCGAGCGACTTCAAATAGATCCGCCCCAGTAGCTTGTGGGCTTCGAGATTATTGGGATCGCGCTTGAGGATGTCCTGCGCCTGCAGCACGGCATCGCGTATGCGGCCGGTCTTGACATACATCTCGGCCAGCGCCGAGGTGAGGTACTCAGACGTCGGATCGGCGTCGATCGCCTGCCGGTACTCGTCGATGGCCTTGGTGGCCATGTCGCTGCGGCCGTACCCCAGCTGCTCCTCGTACATGTGGGCCAACGCATAGTGGTAGTAGGCCGCCGCGCGATCGACCTTGTGGCTCGCCGGCGGGCTCACCGAACTCGGACTCGCGGTCTGCGGGGTTTGTGGGGTTTGCGGGGTTTGCTGCGCAAACAGGCCTACTGCCAAAAAAAGGACGAGAAAGGGCTGAAAAATACTTTTCATTGCAAACCTTCGAATTCCCAAAGTCATAATCGATTTGGATGCCGGACCGCTAGGTGTGGGTGCTCAAAGTATTGTAAACCCTGTGGGTGGATCGAAACCAAAAAGCCGGGCAGGGACCGGGCTCGGCAATGAATCGGAGGTACAGGAACGAGTGGAACTTTGGCCCGGGGTTCGAATCCGCTTGGCCCGTGCTTCCAGCTAGTGGCGGAAGTGTCTGACGCCCGTGAAGATCATTGCCAGACCCAGCCGGTCCGCCGCCTCGATGACTTCCTGATCGCGGACCGATCCCCCGGGCTGGATGATGGCGACAGCGCCGGCCTTGGCGATCTCCTCAACGCTGTCGGGAAAGGGGAAAAACGCATCCGAGGCGGCCACCGTACCCCGGAGCGGCAGCACCGCTTTCATGGCGCCCAGCCGGCAGGAATCCACGCGGCTCATTTGGCCTGCGCCAACGCCCACGGTCTGGCCGTCGCGAGCATAAAGAATCGCATTTGATTTCACGTGTTTGCAGACTTTCCAGGCGAATAGCAAGGCGCGCCGTTCTTCGGGGGTCGGCGGACGCCGGGTGACCACCCGCAAATCGCGATCGGTGAGCGGACGGAGGTCGGCATCCTGGACAAGAATTCCTCCCGAGACGTTTTTCAGCACCCATTTTTGCGGGCTCTCGCGGATCTCGACGAGCCGCAGATTTTTCTTGGATGCAAATCGGGCCCTGGCCCCGTCATCAAAGGCGGGAGCGGCGATCCCTTCCACAAAAAGCTTCGCCATTTCCTCGGCGGCGGCCGCATCCACGGCTCGATTCACGCCAATCACCCCGCCATAGGCGGAGACCGGATCCGAGGCCAGCGCTTTGCTGTAGGCCTCGACCAGGGTTTTGCCCGTGGCCGTGCCGCACGGATTGGTGTGCTTGATGATGGCAGTGACCGGCTCGTCGAACTCCTGCACCAAATCCCAGGCGGCCTGCAGATCCACAATGTTGTTGTAGGAAAGTTCCTTGCCTTGCAGCTGATGTGCGTTGGCCACGCCGGTCCCCGAGCCGTCCGAGTACATGGCCGCTTTCTGATGCGGGTTCTCGCCGTAGCGCAGGTCCATGATCTTGTGGAAGCCCAGCCGCAGGATCGGCGGAAAGCCGGTTTCGGCAGGCAGCTCAAAGCGCCCGTTGGCGCTCACTCGCTCGAGAGTCGAAGCGATGGCGGAGTCATAGGCGGCGGTGGTGGCGAATGCCTGCTGCGCCAGACGCCACTTGGTGGCGGGCGACAGCGCGCCCTCGGACTGGACCATTTCTTCGGCAATGGCCTGGTAATCGGAAGGCGAAGTCACCACCGCAACATCCTGAAAATTCTTGGCGGCGGAACGGATCATCGAAGGGCCGCCAATATCGATGTTCTCGATCACGTCCTCGAACTGGGCGCCCGGTTTGGCCGCCGTCTTCTCGAAGGCGTAGAGATTCACCACCACCATGTCGATCGCCTGAATCCCGTGCTCCGCCACGGCGTTGCGGTGCAGGGGGTTCTCCCGACGGTGGAGAATGCCCCCATGCACCTTCGGATGCAGGGTCTTGACCCGACCGTCGAGCATTTCGGGAAAGCCGGTCAGCTCGGAAATATCCTTCACCCCGATGCCGGAGTCGCGCAACAGCTTGGCCGTGCCTCCGGTAGAGATGAGTTCGACCTGCAGGCCGGCCAGCTGGCGGGCAAACTCCACCAGCCCGGTCTTATCGGTGACGCTGAGGATGGCGCGCCGGATTTTCGCCGGAGTCTCGGACATGATCGGCCTCGGAGATCGAAAAGAATGGTGCAGGGAAAAATTCTATCAGGAGGAGGGCTGTGCAAGCGCGGAGGGCGCGCCGGGGCCAGGATTTGCCAGCATCGCTGGCGCACGCATGGGGGAGACCAAACTCGAGCGCGGAAGAATCTAGACCTTCGCCTTGGCTTTCAGCCGTACTTGCCCGTTCTGCATCTCGACGGTGTATTCGACGCTCGGGCAACCATACTGCTTGCGGATCTGATCCGTCTTTTTCTGCACGAAGGAGGTGAAGCTGTCCAAGTTGCCGGAGACCGACTCGCCCGCCTTTTTCTTGGCTTCGGTCAGGGCGTGGTAAAGCTTCACCACCCGGTCTTGCTCGGTGCGCGCATCGGAGCACTGCACGGTGATAGTCGCATCCATCGCGGGCGCGGTCGCAGCCGCCGCGGCCGCGACCGCCGCCGGGCTGACTCCATACACCGCCCTGCGTTCGGGCTCGTGGTTCTCGGGCCGCACGCCTTGCACCGAGAGCAGCGCATCCTGAGGACGGCGATAGCCTTCCTCGCGAATGCGGCTCTTCTTGCGCCATAAATCGCTGTAGATTGCATAGCGCTGCGCCATTTCGTTGTAGCGAAATCTCTGGGCAAAACTCAGCCGCGCGCCGTCGCTGAATTTGCGCAGCATACTGAGCACCTTCCACTCAATGTCGGTGGGCGGCTTCTTGGTGGGGTTGCTGAAATAAACCTCGTACTCAATCTTCAGCCGCCGCAACTGCGATTCGAGAACAGTCAATTCCTCGTCAATAGTCAATGGAGATCCCCACGCACCAGTGTAGGGGCTGGCGCACCTCGAAGAGGAGGTTTCTAACGGCCACGGAAGTGATGGTACGAAAGTAACCTCAAAAAGATGGGAAGGATGGCGCTTCGCCCTGAATGGTTTTAGAGGGATTCGGTCGGGGACAGAGGAAGGGCGACCGCGGCAGGTTTATTTCACCGAACTGGACGCCATTTTTTTTACCATCGCCAGCACCAGCTTGCGGTCGCTATCATTCAGGTTGACGGAATAGCGGCGAATTTGGCTCAGGAAGCGAACTTCGTCATCGGAAAGCTGGGGCAATCCTTTGGAACCGTTGGTGTGTCCGGAGTCAGCGAAAAAGTTGGAGAGCGGAAGCTCCATGGCGCCGGCGATTTTGGCGAGGGTGTCGAGCGACGGTATGGTGTGACCGTTTTCGACGCGCGACAGATAGCAGCGCAGCAGCCCGGTGCGCTTTTCAATGTCGCCCTGCGACATGCCCCGATCGAGTCGGAAGTTCCTTATGGTTTCGCCAATATTCATATCGGAGTGTTCTGCCGGCTACCGCAGGATGCGTGCATAGTAACCAGAGTAGTACCATCTGGCAAGGGGAATTTCTTCCCCTGCGACCCATTGTGGAACCTGGCTTGCGTTCCGAACCTCGGTCGGGCCGGGCATTCCCCGCGATCCCGCCTTCGCTTGTGCGGGGTTCTGCGACCGCAGGCCGATTCCCCAAGCGGAAGTCTCGGGGCAGGCCTGGGAAGCCGCCGGTACTAAAGTAGCAATTCCATATACATCGCGCCCGCGACCGGATTCAGCCGATAGCTCGCAATCTCCTCGAATCCGAGTTGGCGATAGAGCGCCACCGCATCTTGCATGGCCGGCTCGACGGTATCGAGCCGCATGCGCCGATACCCCAGGCTTCGCGCCCGCGCCACGACCGTTTCCGCCAGTGCCCGGCCTATCCCCTGGCCGCGAAATTTCGGGCGCAAATACAGCCGCTTCATTTCGCAGATTTCCCGCTCCAGTCGGTGCAGCGCCACGCATCCTGCCGCCTCGCCCTGGTAGGCCGCCAGCAGCAGACCGCCCTCCGGCGGCGCGTAGTCGCCCGGAAGCCCTGCGAGTTCCTGATCGAAACCCTGAAAACAGAGGCTGAAGCTCAGTGACTGGGCGTATTCGAGAAACAACGCGCGCACTTCAGCAACCTGCGCCGGCGACTCCGCCGACACGATCGCCAGCCCCGGGATCGGGGAGGCTACCCCATCAGCATGCCCCCGTTCACGTTCAACACGTGGCCGGTGATATAGGAAGCATGGTCGGAAGCCAAAAACACCACGCTATGGGCCACCTCCTCCGGCGTCCCCACGCGGCCGAGCGGAATCAATTTCACCGCGTTCTGCTTGAAGTCATCGCTCAATGCCGAGGTCATGGCGGTTTCAATGAATCCCGGAGCGACCGCATTGCAGGTGATGTTTCGCGATCCGAGCTCGCGCGCGATAGCCATGGTCAAGCCGATCAGTCCGGCCTTCGAAGCGGCATAGTTCGCCTGCCCTGCCTGCCCCATCTGTCCGAAAATGCTGGCGATGTTGATGATGCGGCCCCAGCGCTGCTTGAGCATCGAGCTCATGACCTGCTGCGTGCACAAATAAGCGGAAGTCAGGTTGGTCTGCAGCACCAGCTCCCAGTCGGCCCGCTTCATGCGCATGACCAGCTGGTCCCGGGTGATGCCGGCATTGTTCACCAGAATGTCGATTTTGCCGAACTGTGCGATGGCTGCTTTGCAAGCCGACTTGATTTGTTCTTCCTCGGTGACATCGATTGGGTAGGCCGCTGCATTTCCGCCGCCCGCGCCGATCTCATTGACAAGTTGCTCTAGTTTCGCTTGATTGCGCGCCGCCACGGCCACGGTGGCGCCGGCCCCGGCCAGTTGGAGAGCGCAGGCGCGGCCAATGCCCTGGGAGGCTCCGGTGACCAGGGCAACTCGGCCGGAAAGAGTCATCGCATTCCCCCTTTGCCACAGAAGCCGGCATTATAACTGCAAGCGAGCACCCGCGTGGCCGAGGCCGCGGTTGCGGAATTTAGCCGCGAAACCGGTAGAGGAGAGCAGACAGGGCAAACCAAGAGCCGGAACAAGAGTCGGAACAAGAACCGAAACAAGTACCGTGGTGGAGCTTCGCCCGCGGTTACCGGATCCTGCGCAACCGCCAAATCAGGACTTCCAGTTTGCGTGCGAAATGCAAAAGGGGCGGGACCTGGGGAAGGGAAATCCCGGCCGCTAAAGCCATCGTGTTGGTTTCGATTTCGGCCTCCGCATCTTCGAGCGGCCAACTGGGGTGGTGAATCTCCGCACGATAGACTCGGCCGGCCTTCACCGTATAGAGACAGTAGCGCTCGGCGAGCCAGCGCGCCAGGGGACCGTCGCCACCGGCTCCGAGCTGGCGAATGGGACGATAGCGACCACGAAACTCGGCAGGGGCGTGATAGCGCTCGGAATCGTAGCGGACCCATTCCTGCTGAATCTGCGCCGTCATGCGGGCATGAAAATAGGGGAGCCGATAGAACGCACGCGCCGCCCAGACGGCCCCCAGGTTGGCCGCATCCAGACTGAAGAAGTAAACTCCCGGCTTGCCATCGAGGCTGACATAAGTCCGGACATTCAGCTCCGGGAAGCGCGCCAGTCCGGGAATGGGAGCCAGTCCGCGGGCGTGAATGCCGCTCATGTGGAAGGGAACCACACCCACCCAGCCCGACCCATCCCGGGTGTCGAGCGGCAGCTCGGTTGGGACGAGGCGGCCGAGAACATCGGGCGCGACCCTCCAGTGCGCGAACAGCAGATCGTGCCAGGTCTGCGCCATCACCCAGGGGCCGGTCGGCAGGGGCCAGGGACGGTGGGCGATCGATTTCAGGGCGGAATGCACCAAACCAATTGTCGGGTTTCAGCGCGGGATTGTCGAATGAAGCGAATCCCCCGCTCGCCGGTTCCGAGACCGCGATTGCGTAACCTCGAACTGGCCAGTAGTATTTCAGCTTCCACTCTGGGAGGTCCGCCACGTCGTGTCTGAAGTGACTGCAATGACCATTCCCGCGAATTCCGAACCGCCTGTCGCGAGCGACCCTTCCGTCGAAGTTTACGCGGTTTACGGTGTCGAGCCCGAGATTCAGGCCTACGCCATGGCCAAGTATTCGCGCTCGGCGCTTTCGATGAAAGAGTCGCTGAAAGAAATCACGCAGCAGAAGGCGGAAAAGTTTCTCAACACCTTCTACTTCCAATACGGGCACCGCTCGATTGCCGACTTGGCCCACATCGCCCTCGCCATCGAGAAGCTCTCGATTCTGGCGGCGATTGCCGTGGCTGACGAGCAGCGCTGGGACGGACAGGAACGTTCGACCCGCTATCAGGATTTTAAGCAGGCCCGCTACTTCACCCCCGATTTCGGCGAGGGACGGGAACAGACGCGGGATCTCTATCGAAAAACGATGGAAGACCTGTTCGCCGAATACGAAGCGCTCTCCGGCAGGGTATTCCATTACCTGACCGGCATCACCCCCAAACCGGAGGAAATGAAGCAGGAAGCGTATGAGCGGACCCTGCGGGCGCGGGCCTTTGACTTTTCCCGCTATCTATTGCCCTTGGCGGTGAATACCTCACTGGGAGAGATCGTCAATGCGCGCACCCTGGAGATGCAGGTTTCTCATCTGCTTTCGCACACCCATCAGGAGGTGCGCCATCTTGGCGAGTTGCTGAAGCGCGCCGCCACCTCGCCGGCCTACAACGCGAATCAGGAATCGCTTGCGGAACTGGTCGATGAGATTCGCGCGGCGTCGCCGCACTTGGGCGAGCGCGCTGCCCAGGAACTGTTGCGCGAAGTGCGGGTGGCGCCGACTCTGGTGAAGTATGCTGACCCGAATCCCTATGAGATGGAGACCCGGCGCGAACTGCGGCAGGTGGCGTCGGAGTTGATGGGCGATTTACCCATTGCTCGGGCGCCCTTGGTGGATTTGCTCGACGACGAACCCATCGAAGTGGAACTGGCCGCCACTCTGATTTACGAGCACTGCCACTATCCCTACCGCCAGATTCGCCTGGCCATTCAAGCGGTGGGAGACGCGATCCGGCAGGAAATCATTGATTTGGGTCTGCGTCACCGCGGCCGCCACGATGAAATGCTGCGCGCCTTCCGCGCCGGCCAGCAGTTCCGCTTCGACATCCTCATGGATATCGGCGGCTTCCGCGACATGCACCGGCACCGGCGCTGCATTCAGATTGGGCAGGACTTTACGACCAAGCATGGCTACGACACGCCGGAAGAGCTGCAGGCTGCGGGAGGACGAGAGGACTACGAACGGGTGATGCAGCGCACCGCGAGCGCAGTCGAGCAGATTGCACAATCCGGCGGAGCCGAGGCGGAGGAGAACTCGCAGTACGCGATTCCGCTGGGATTTCGCAAGCGGACGCTGTTCAAGATGGACTTCGCCGAGGTGGGATACGTGTCGGAATTGCGCACCGCGCCCGCGGGACATTTCTCCTACCGCAATGTGGCCTATGCCATGTACGAAGCTGTGGCCAGGAGACACCCGGCGCTCGCGAGGTATCTGCGGGTCCACGATGTGCGCCAGCCGGTGGATCTGCTGCAACGGTAGCCCGAGCCTATCGGGCTTCCCCCTGGGGCATCCTTACTGTTGTTTGTTGTTCTTGTATTTTTGTTTTATCGATGTTGAGATCAATGGGATTGATTTCGATGGGTTTATTTTTGTAGAAAAAACCATCCTGGACGGCCATCCTGGACAATGGAGCCAGGCTTTTCAGGAGATCTTCAGGGCGGTACGCCCTAGGTATACATCACCTTTCTCTCCCCCTTCACAATGCGCCCTACCGTGTAAGCTTTCTCCCCTGCTCGCTCCAGCACGGTCTGGGCTTTCTTGAACTTCTTCGAGGGAACCACGACCAGCATTCCCAATCCCATATTAAAGGTGCGGAACATCTCATCCCGGGGAAGGTTGCCCAGCTTTTGCAGATGCTCAAAGATCGGCATCACCGGCCACGAGCCGGTTTCAATGACAGCGGCCACGCCGCGCGGCAGAACGCGCGGAAGGTTTTCCGTGATGCCTCCTCCGGTAATGTGCGCCAGCGCGGAAACGCATTCCCCGGCAATCAGCTTCCGCACCACCGGCCAATAGCTCTTGTGGGTGCGGAGGAGTTCGTTGCCGACTTTGCCTTTCAGCTCGTTCACATAGCTGTCGGCGGTGTAGCGGGCCACATCAAAAAGCAGCTTGCGGGCTAGGGAGTAGCCGTTGGTGTGCAGTCCGTTCGAAGGCAAGCCCAAGATGATATCGCCGGGCTCGACCGTTTTGCCGGTGATGATACGTTCCCGCTCGACCACGCCCACAATGAACCCGGCCAGATCGTACTCGCCCTCCGGATAGAACCCGGGCATCTCGGCGGTCTCCCCGCCGATCAAGGCACAGCCGTTCTGCTTGCAGGCGGCAGAGAGACCTTCGACCACCTGCTCGGCGATTTCCGGCTCTAACTTGCCGGTAGCCAGGTAGTCCATGAAGAACAGCGGTGTCGCGCCCTGCACCGTGATGTCGTTCACGCAGTGATTCACCAGGTCGGCCCCTACCGTGGTGTGGACATTCATGGCAAAGGCGATCTTCAGCTTGGTGCCCACGCCGTCCACGCTCGAAACCAGTACCGGGTCAAGATACTTCTGTTTGTCGAGCGCAAACAGCGCGCCGAAGCCTCCGACTTCACCCAGCACTCCACGAGTGAAGGTCTTGTGGGCCAGATATTTGATCCGCTTCTTGGTGCGGTTGCCACGATCAATATCGACGCCGACATCGGCGTAGGTAATGGTGGCAGTCTTGGGAACTTCGTGGGCCACAGGAATCAGTCCGTTTTCTAATGAAGTGTGGGGAGCCCGCTGGGCGATCGTCTGACCACGGAAGAAACGTTCAGCGGGGCACATTGTAGCATGCCCACACGGATGCGAAGCCGGGCTTCGGCCGCCGGTTACCGCAATCCGAACAGAGCAAACACACGTCGCCGATTTCTCGCGGGCACTCACAGGGCGGCACCGCGAAACAGCAACTCAGCTTCCGGGCTAATGTGTGATATAGGCCGAGAAGTAGTAGGCCAGTACCCCTAACAATGCCAGACCCGAGATCCCGTAGATGGTCAGGACCCAGGCACCACGGCCTTCTTTGGGGGTTTCAGAAGCTTGCTGATTTGCTGGAGAAACAGAGGAATTTTCAAGGGCCCGATGCTCCATGCAGACCTCCTAGTCCGCGGACATCGTGGCGCGGGAGGCGTCACGCCTGCCCTCGTGGGCAGATGCGGCGGATTTTACTACGGCATGGGAACGCAGAAACAAGAAAAAATCCCCCGCGACAGTTTCGAGCGGGTGCTTGCCATCTTTTTTCTGCTGGAAACGGCCGGCAAACTCGTCCCCGCCCTATAATTCGCCTTTTGTTCGCCAATATGTTATGGTTTCCACAAGTTTTGTAAAGGATGGCCTTACCTCGTGCGACGACAGAGTGTAGGCTACGTGAGTTTTCATTCAATCCCCGAAGGAGCAGCCATTTATGGCCGACGAACGGACGAAGGTGGACGAGCGGACAAAAGCGATTGATCTGGCTTTTGCGCAGATCGAAAAACAGTTTGGCAAGGGTTCGATCATGCGTTTGGGCTCGAAAGAGGCGATCGTCCCCATCGCGATCATCTCGACCGGCGCAATTTCCTTTGACGCCGCGCTCGGTGTAGGGGGTTTTCCTCGCGGACGGGTGGTCGAAATCTTCGGTCCAGAATCCTCCGGCAAGACGACAATCGCGCTGCAGGTCATCGCCGAGGCACAGAAAACCGGCGGCATGGCGGCTTTTGTCGACGCCGAGCACGCGCTCGATCCCGGCTACGCCAAGAAGCTGGGCGTCGATGTGGACAACCTGCTGGTCTCGCAGCCGGATTACGGCGAGCAGGCCCTTGAAATTACCGAAGCGCTGGTGCGCTCGGGCGCAATCGATGTGCTGGTCGTGGACTCGGTGGCCGCGCTCGTGCCCAAGGCCGAACTCGATGGCGAAATGGGCGACAGCCACATGGGCTTGCAGGCGCGGCTCATGTCACAGGCGCTGCGCAAGCTGACCGGCACGGTCTCGAAATCCCGCACCTGCCTGATCTTCATCAACCAGATTCGCGAAAAAATTGGGGTCATGTTCGGCAATCCCGAAACCACGACCGGCGGCCGCGCGCTGAAGTTTTACTCCTCGGTGCGGGTGGATATCCGCCGCATCGCCGCCATCAAAGAGGGTGACGTGGTGACCGGGTCGAGGACCAAGGTCAAAGTGGTCAAGAACAAAGTGGCTGCGCCCTTCCGCGAAGCCGAGTTCGACATCCTCTATGGCGAGGGTATCTCGCGCGAGGGCGACCTGCTCGATTTGGCGGTGAGTCAAAACCTCCTGGAGAAATCCGGCTCCTGGTTCAGTTATAAGGGCGAGCGCATCGGCCAGGGCCGCGAAAATGCCCGCCAGTTCCTCAAGGACAACCGAGAGACCTTCGCCAAGCTGGAAGTCGAGGTACGCAAAGCCCTCGGGCTGAGTCCCGCCGGCCCGCAACCGGCGGTGCAGGCGCAGGCAGCGGCCGCCCAGGGAACTCCGCAAGGGGCGCGGGTTACCACCATGCCCAGTGCGGCGCCAGAACCGTCCAAGGTCCCGGCGGCG
This sequence comes from uncultured Acidobacteriaceae bacterium, assembly GCA_963770245.1. GTDB lineage: Bacteria > Acidobacteriota > Terriglobia > Terriglobales > Acidobacteriaceae > PALSA-270. Next base: position 435,960 of record CAVYOX010000010.1, read on the forward strand.
CGGCGATAGCCTCGCGGCCAGGTTCATCCCGGACAATCCATCCGCGCCTGCCTTGCGGGAATGATTGTCTGGGGAGCCGGAGCTTTGCGTGCCGGGGCAGTGATGACGAATCGGCGCCGTCAGGCGGCAGAACCCGCTGTGGCGCCCAGCACGCTCCCCGGTTTGCCATCTCTCTCTCCCGCCGAATAGAATCTTCTATCGCCCTGCCGCGCCGGGTTGCAGCGAGGAAACTTGAGCAAAGTTATCGCCATTTATCCCGGCTCGTTCGATCCACCCACGAACGGTCACCTGGATTTGATCGAGCGAGGCAGCCATATCTTCGATGAATTGGTGGTGGCGATCCTGCGGAACGCGGAGAAAAGCCCGCTGTTCAGCGTGGCCGAGCGGCGCCGGATGCTCGATGACTTGACCGGCCGGTTCGCCAACGTTCGCGTCGACACCTTCGACGGCTTGACGGTGGAGTATGCGACCCGAATGAAGGCGAGGGTCGTACTGCGCGGGATTCGCGCCATCAGCGACTACGAATACGAATTGCAGATGGCATTGATGAACCGCAAACTGCAGCCCCGTCTGGAAACCGTGTTCATGATGCCGGCAGAACAGTACTCGTATTTGAGTTCCAGGCTGGTCCGCGAAGTCGCGCAACTGGGCGGTTCCATCCAGGATCTGGTACCGGACGCCGTGGAACGCGAGCTCAAGAAAAAGCTGGATCCCGCAATCAAACGACAGCACGCCAGAAAACCGAAGGCAGGAAGAAGAGTATGACTCCAGTCACCGAAGCAGGTTCAGTCGTGAAGCTCACCGAACGCATCAACCGAATCCAGCCCTCCGCCACCATGGCGGTGGTCGCGGAAGCCGACAAGCTCCGCCAGCAGGGCGTCGACGTGGTGGACCTCAGCGTGGGGGAGCCGCATTTTTCGACGCCGCAGCATATCAAAGATGCCGCCATCGCGGCGATCAACGCGAATTTCACCAAGTACACGGCGGCCGCCGGGACCTCGGAACTGCGCGATGCGATCGTGAACCGGCACACCGCCGACTTCGATTCGGGCTATCGCCGCGAAGAGGCGGTGGCGTCGGTGGGCGGTAAGCATGTGCTGTTCAACGCCATCCAGGTGTTGGTGGATCATGGCGACGAAGTCATCCTGCCAGTTCCCTACTGGGTCTCGTTCAAGGACATCGTGAATTACGCCGGCGGCAAACCCGTGTTCCTCGACACCGAGGAGAGTCAGGGCTTCCGCGTGACCGCGGCCATGATCGAACATTTGATCAGTCCGCGCACCAAACTCATCATCCTGAATTCGCCCTCGAACCCTTCGGGGGCCGTGATGTCGCCTGAGGACCAGGCGGAAGTGGTGCGTCTGGCGGCGCAGCGGGGCATCTGGGTGCTTTCCGACGAATGCTACGTTTACCTGAACTACACCGGACGGCAATTTTCCGTGGGCTCGCTGCTCGAGCAGCGCGAGCGCATCGTGATTGCGGGCTCACTCTCGAAGACCTATGCCATGACCGGATGGCGTATGGGGTTCGCGCTAGCGCCGGCGGCCGTCAGTAGCGCCATGGCGAAGCTGCAGAGCCAATCCACTTCGAACCCAACCTCGATCGTCCAGAAGGCTGCGGTGGCTGCCTTGAAGGGGCCGCAGCGCTGCGTCGAGGAGATGCGGCAGGAATATAGCAAGCTGCGCGATCATATCGTCGGCGGCCTGCGCTCCATTCCGGGCCTCCAGTGCAATCTGCCGGAGGGCGCGTTCTACGTCTATCCCAACGTGTCTGCCTTCTTCGGCCGAGGCGGCGTGCATTCGCCCGCCGATCTGGCCGGCAAGCTTCTTCGTGACGCTCACGTAGCCGTGGTGCCCGGTGAGGGCTTCGGAACCCACGAGCACGTGCGCGTCTCTTACGCCACTTCGGTCAAAGAACTCGATCGCGGACTGGAGCGGATGCGGAATTTCTTTGCTTCTCTATAACAGGGACGCCGGTCGAGCCTGGATGGGCTGGCGTCTCCCCACCCATGAACCAACTTTACCCACTTTTGATGTCGCCGATTTTCGACCCACGTCCCTGGGGCAGCGAGGATTTGTCGCCCATTTATCCCAACCACCGCTTCGGCGAAAAGATCGGCGAGGCCTGGCTCACCGGAGACGCCTCGAAAGTGGCCAACGGGCCGCTGACCGGGGAGTCACTGGCTGCGCTCAGCTCGCGGTTCGGAAGGGCGCTCGTCGGCGACGCGGTTCAGGATCCCAGCCGCTTTCCACTGCTGTTGAAGTTTCTGTTTCCCCACGAAAAGCTTTCCGTGCAGGTGCATCCCGATGACGAGGCGGCGCGCCGCGCCGGGCAGCCCTGGGGCAAAACCGAATGCTGGTACGTGGCGCATGCGCGACCGGGCACGCAAATCGCCCTGGGATTGAAGCCGGGCACGACGCGGGCACAATTCGAACAGGCGATTCATGGGCAGTGCGCCGAGGAACTGCTGCACTGGGTGAACATCTTCCCCGGAGAAATGATTTACGTCGCGGGCGGCACCGTGCACACTCTGGGGCCGGGAGCCATCATCGTCGAAACCCAGCAGCAGTCCGACGTCACCTATCGCCTGTACGACTACGGGCGGCCCCGTGAATTGCACGTGAAGGAAGGCATGGCCGTGGTCAGGGAATCGGTTGCCTCCGGCAAAGTGATGCGCCCTGCGCCGGTCGCGTTGGATGGAACGAACAACCGTCGTTCCGCGCTCATCGCCGCTCCGTATTTTGCGGTGGACATGTTCGAGCTCCAACAGCCGCACCGCTTTCCCACTTCGGATGATTCCGGCAAAACTTCGGTGCAGATTCTAGTCGCGATCGAAGGCTGCGGCATCCTAGAGGCGCCAGGCATGCAACCTGTTACATTAGGGAAAGGCGATGCCATCGTGGTGCCTGCCAGCCTGGGCGAGTTCCGCGTCCGCCCGCAATGGCAGGTGGAACTCTTGAAAGCGTCCGTTCCGGGCAAGGCGCCCCCGGAGCCGGTCACTCGGATGTAGTCTCTGGAATTTTAGAACTAGCAGATTTGCGCGAACCGTGTCCAAAACAAATCCAAATTTCTATCCGGTAATTTTGGCGGGTGGCCGGGGCACACGTTTCTGGCCGCTCAGCCGCAAGCGTCGGGCCAAGCAGCTCCTCGCGCTCGACGGCCGGAAAACGATGCTCCAGCAAACCGTCTCCCGCCTGCTGCCGATCGCCCCGGCCAAGCGCTTCTGGGTGATCGCAAATGACGATCTGCGGCCCGCCATCGGACGGCAGCTTCCGCGATTGAACCGAAAACAAATCATCGCCGAGCCGGTGGGCAGGAACACCGCGCCCGCCATCGGCCTGGCCGCTTTTATTCTGCTGCGCCTCGACCCCGATGCCGTGCTTGGATTGTTCCCTTCCGACCATGTCATCGGAGACCTAGACCGGTACCGCAAGGTTTTGGAGCAAGGAATTCACCTCGCCGCTTCCGGAGGGAACATCGTGGTGCTGGGGATCCGTCCGACCCGCGCCGAAACCGGCTACGGCTATATTGAGGCGAGCGCACCCTCTGAGGACGGCAGGCTGCGCGTGCGGCGTTTCACGGAGAAGCCTGACGCCGTGCAGGCAGCCGAATTTGTGAAAGCGGGAAATTATTTTTGGAACAGCGGCATGTTCCTGTGGAGCGCGCGCACCCTGGCCGATGCGCTACGCGAACATTTGCCGGCGTCAGCGTCGCTGCTCGAGCAAATCGCCGGCTCCTTTGGCACGCGGGCCTTCTCGAGCACCTGCCGGCGACTTTATCCCAAGTGCGAGAACATCAGCATTGACTACGCGGTTCTCGAGCCGCGTTCCTCAAAAGGCGAGCAGGCTTCTCACATCTATTGCATCCCCGCTGAGTTTGGCTGGAACGACTTGGGATCCTGGAACGCGCTGCATGAGCACCACACTCGCAAGAGCCCGGCAGAAGGCCGGAACCTGATCGCCGGGCAGGGTGTTTTCACTCTCGATGCCTCCGGCAACTATATCCATGCGCCGGGAAAGTTCGTCGCCGCCGTCGGCGTGAGCAATTTGGTGGTGATCGAAACCGAAGACGCCCTGCTCGTCACCACGCGCGAACGCGCCCAGGACGTCGGCAAGATTGTGAAGTATCTGGACGAAAAGAAGCTGCACGAATTGGTGTGAGCGCGTGCTTCGTCGTCCACCCGCGGGGAGAAATGCGACCAGCCGAAGGGCTGAGGACGGATACGGACTGGCCCATGATCACCTTCGGCACCGACGGCTGGCGCGGCATGATCGCGGACGACTTTACCTTTGACAACGTTCGTCGGGTGGCGGCGGCGATCGCCTCCTATGTTCTGAAGCACGAAGATCCGCAACATGGTGTCATCATCGGCTATGACACTCGCTTTGCCTCCCCGCGCGCCGCCCGTGCGACCGCGGAAGTCTTGGCGGGCGCCGGAATCCCGGTGAAACTCACGAACGACTACACCCCCACCCCGGCAGTTTCGCTCGCCGTCCGAGACCAGAAAGCCGCCGGCGGCGTCGTCATCACCTCCAGTCATAATCCGTGGAACTGGAATGGAGTCAAGTTCAAGGCCAAGTTCGGCGGTTCCGCCACTCCCGCCATCATGAAGATCCTCGAGGAGGAACTGGCCGACGGGGCCGTGCCCAGGGGCGCCGCTGCAGCCATTGTGGAACTGGACCTGAAACGCGCCTATCGCGAAGCGATTTGCCGCTTCGCCGATGTGAACCTGATCGCCAAGGCCCAGTTCAACTTCGCGGTGGATGCGATGTACGGTGCCGGGCGTGGCGTGCTGGCCACGATCTTCAGCGAACACAACATTCAGCACGTTGCGATTCGCCAGGAACTGAATCCGCTGTTCCCCGGCATCAATCCTGAACCCATCGAACCGCACATTCGCAACTTGCAGGAAACGGTTCTAAAGCATGGCTGTCAAGCCGGTTTCGCCACCGATGGCGACGCCGATCGCATCGGCGCAGTGACCGAAGCAGGAAGCTTCGTAGATGCACATAAGACTTTCGCCGTGATCCTCCATTGGCTTCTGGAGCGCAAGAAATGGCCGGGCGAGGTGGCGCGCGCCTTCAATACCACGCGTATGGTCGATCGCATTGCGGCGCGCTATGGCCGCAAACTGAACGAGTGCCCCATCGGATTCAAATACATCGCGGACCTCATGATGGAACGACAGATTCTGATCGGCGGAGAGGAATCAGGCGGCATCGGCTATTCGCGGTTCTTGCCCGAGCGCGATGGAATCCTGAACTCCTTGCTGCTGGCCAACGTCATGGCCGAAGAAGGCAAGCCCTTAGGCCAGCTGGTCGCCGACTTGCAGCGCGAGTTCGGACCCCACTATTACGGTCGGCGTGACCTGCATATTCCCCAGGACATAAAACAGGGCGCGATCCGGCGGGCGGGTTCCGGGGACACAACACGTCTCGGCCACTACTCGATTTTGAAGAAGGAAAATCTCGATGGAATCAAGTTATTCCTCGATGCTCCGACCGGGGGCAACGGGGCCGATGCTTGGATCCTTTTTCGCGCCTCTGGCACCGAACCGCTGCTGCGAGTGTACGCCGAGGCTGCATCGCAGGAGTTGGTGGATGAGATTCTCGGCAGTGGCGAAACGTTTGTGAAACGTAGTGCGTAATCGGGTAACCATCGACTGCCACCCATTGTCCTTCCGAGCATTGACCTTTAAGAGCCTCGCGTTTCACCGCGTCCCGTAAGATAATTGACTGCCAGCAATGAGTTCCACACCGGTCCCACCCACCGCTGCAGCGGATTCGCCCGAAACCCGACGCTATAACAGCATCCATCGCTGGCTGGGGATTGCCGACTCGGTTCTCGGCTTGGCCCTGCTCGTCGTCCTGCTGGCGACCGGTTGGACGCGCGGGCTGCGCGACATCGCGTATCGCGCGGCGTTTCAACACTACGCTCTCGCCGTCGCTCTGTACGTTCTGATGCTCCTGTCGATCGGCAAGCTCCTCGGCCTAGGACTGGACTACTACGCCTTCCGTCTGGAGCACGCCTTCCATCTTTCCAATCAGAAGGTTCGGGCCTGGGTGTGGGACGAAACCAAAGGCTTTCTCGTCTCCGCGGTCTTGGCCGCGATGGTGGCTGAGGTGGTGTACTTTCTCATTCGCCAGTTCCCGCAGTACTGGTGGCTGCTCGCCTGGGCCGTGGTTCTCGGCATGTTCGTCTTGCTGGCACAGCTGGCTCCGGTGGTTTTGTTCCCTCTCTTCTACAAGTTCGAGCCCCTCGAAAATGAAGAACTGAAGACCCGGCTGGTACGGCTGGGGGAGCGCGCGGGCACTCGAGTGCGCGGGGTTTACAAATGGAAGCTATCCGAAAAGAGCAAGAAGGCGAACGCAGCGTTAACCGGGCTCGGCGCCACTCGGCGCATCATCCTGGCCGACACCCTGCTCGACCATTACTCCCCGGACGAGATTGAGGCGGTGCTGGCGCACGAACTCGGCCACCACGTGCACCGCCATATTCTGAAAAGCATCGCGGTGCAAGCCGGAATCACGTTTGCCGGCTTCTGGGCGGCCAGCCTGGTGCTGCAGTACGCGGATGAGCGCCTGCAGATGTTCGAGACGCTCTCCGACTTCGCCAACCTGCCGCTCTTGGTGCTGGTTTCGACCGTGCTGTCCTTCCTGCTGATGCCGGCTCTGAACGCCTACTCCCGCTACAATGAACGCCAGGCTGACCGCTATGCCTTCCAGTCGATCGCCGCCATCGATCCGTTTCTGTCAGCCATGAACAAGTTGGCCGATCAGAACCTGGCCGAGCGCTCGCCTTCGAAGTTCGTGGAGTGGTTTTTCCATTCCCATCCCGCGATCTCACGGCGCGTACAGGCAGCCCAGGCTTGGGCGGAATTGCGGCCCGCCGTTCGTCCTCAGCCATAGTCGCCGATCGCTTCAGTGCCCGCGCAGAATTTCTTCCACCCGCCGCAGGTCTTCCTCTGTATCCACGCCTACCGTGTCATGGGGCGTCTCGCCCACATGGATCGGGATTCCATTTTCGAGAAACCGCAATTGCTCCAGCCGCTCGCTTCGTTCCAGCATCGCTTCTGGCAACCCGACAAAACTGTCGAGCGCGGTTTTGCGATAGGCATAGAAACCAAGATGCTTGAACACGCGGGATCCCGCGCCATCTCGATCGTAGGGCACAGTTGCACGGGAGAAGTAGAGTGCCCGCCCGAGCGCATCCGTCACCACTTTTACGGCGTTCGGATTGTTGATGTCCGAGAGGCCGCACGGAGTCTTCAGCGTAGCCACCTCGGCGGCGGGATTCCGCATGAGCTCGAGCAGCGCTGAAATGTGCTCCGCCCGGGTCAGCGGCTCATCGCCCTGCACGTTCAGGTAGACTTCGGCCGGTTCTGTATCCGAAACCTCTTGCACCCGCTCGGTGCCGCTGCGGTGAGCCGCCGAGGTCATCTGCGCCCGCCAGCCGTTCTGGCTGCACACCTCGATAATTTCCGGTGAGTCGGTCGCGACGATGACCTCGTCAACGAGCGGGGACGAACGAACGGCACGATACACGTGGGCAATCAATAGCTGACCGCCGATCTCACGCAACACTTTTCGCGGCAACCTGGTGGAGGCCAGCCGCGCAGGAATCACCGCAATCACTTTCATGGACTGTACAGTTTCGGATTTCTGCTTTGGAGTTGCAATAGCGAGACAGGAGCCGGCAGGAGCCGGGCGCGTTCCTCATTGGTTGTTTGCCATCCCTTGCTGGCGGCTTTTGGAATCCATCAGTTCGGCTTGGGCACGCGCTACGACGCCGCTTTTTCAGACTTGCGGAAATCTGAGACAGGCCGAAGAGCGGGCGGCTGTATTTCCAACGGGTTGCGAGACTCCGCCCGACCCTTAGGTGTTGCAATCAGGCGGCGGACGTGGGCCATCGTGCGCCCTCCCAACCCGGGTTCAGCAAGGGCGGCGGCGGTCAAATATCGGGTCGCGGGGCGAGTCTTGAGGAGCGCGATTGCGGGGACCCCAATCGCCCCGCTCAGGTCCACGACGTCGTGCAGGCTTTTCCCAGCCGTCTTGAACATCTCCGGCAGGACGGTGTTCCAACTCTGCCAGTCGTGGCCTCCCGGCGTGTTAACCGGTTCCAAACTCACTCCATGCTCGTGCATCCGCCGCACAAAACGTCCGTTCACTCCGCGCAGGGGGTCGTTTTGTCCACAGGACTCGAACCACTTCGTGCTTTGTAGGCTGAGATTGCGGTCTAGGAGGTCAAAAACGTCCTCGTCTTCCCTGGATCTCGGCTGCACGCCGAAAATCATCCAGATCCTCCACGTCTGTCCCCAGCGCCGGAGGCTCGCCGGACGTCGCGTGATGTCGAGTGCTCCGCTCATGCTGGCTGCGAAGCCATACAGCTCCGGGTGCTTTAACGCCAGCTTGACGGCACCATAGCCTCCCATGGAGATGCCAGCAATTCCTGTGTGCTCGCGGCCTTTCATTACGGGAAACCGAGCCTCGACATCGCGCGGAAGCTCTAACGCAATCGCATTCTCCCAGCGTGAGTGTCTCTTATGCTTGGCGTTCGTGTAATACGAATAGCCGCCGTCCGGCATGACGACAACTACACGCGCAGAACCGGCCAGTTTTCGGACATCAGAACGATCCATCACATCGGCCGGACCGCTGTCCGCGCCGTGCAGCAGGTACAAGACGGGAAACCGTTCACCGGGTCTGACCCTTGGAACGATGGCGCGATACCAGAGCATGGCGTCGATGCTCGCGCTTGAGAAACGAACATCTGTCACCGTGACTGCATCGTCGGCCGAGACAAGTTGTACCGTGGCTTGCTGAACCGGGCGATGACATCCCAGGCAGAACAGGGATGGAAGAACCGACAAAATCGCTCTGCGCACTACGGAAGAATAGGGGCTACGGTTCCGGATCGCAATTGCCGCTTTAACTTCCTGCCTCGTCTTTCCACCCAACCGAACGGGTTACCGAATACGCTATAATCTATTGATTCTAAACGTGGCGGCGTAGCTCAGGTGGTTAGAGCGACGGTCTCATAATCCGTAGGTCGTAGGTTCGAGTCCTACCGCCGCCACCAATTCCTTCAACAACTTGCAAGAGATCCGGCGGAACCTCCATTTCGCCTTGTTGCGGGGAGGTGCGGATCGTTGCGGAGTTGTTTCCGTCTGTTCAGCCGAGACCTGGTCAAGCCGGTCTACCAAGCACACGTTGGCGCCCGGAATCAGGTGGCCGTGAATGTCGACTGTGTTCTGGATAGAGCTATGCCCCATCTGTTCCGTGAGGTAGACAATCGAGGCTCCGTTTTGGAGGAGTAGCGATGCGAAGGGTATGCCGGAGATCATGCAGGCGAATCTTGCGAATGCCGGGTTTGGCCAGGACGGGCAGGAACACGCGATGGTAGAGGTTATCAGGATCGAGTATCGTTGCTTCGGGTGAACGAAAAACAAGTTCGTCAGAGATGTCGTTCTTGCCTTTGAGGTAAGCCTCCAGCAGACGTTTGTCTCGAAGCTCGACGAGTATTCTCCGGAGTTCACGGGACAGGTCCACCCGCCTCGACTTCTTGCTTTTGGTGGTTGTGTGTTCGCGGCGCAGGTAGTTGTGCTGCACCAAGAGGAAGCGTTCGGAGTCGCCGGCATCCCCGCCGAGTTGGATGTCGCCCCGCTGGAGAGCCACGAGTTCTCCGCGGCGTAGGCCCGCACGCGTCGCCATAAGCAACAAGGGATGGTAGTCCGGGCAAATCTCCTCAGCAGCCTTCAGGAACTGCTGAACCTCCTTGGTCGTGAGCGCGACGCCTTTGCCGATCGCGTGAAACGGCCCAAACGGGCCGCTGGGCGTCTCGTTCCTGCGGAGGAATTGTTACGGAAAAAGGCAGCAGGTCAAACCGGCGGCGCATCGCCTCGTCGACTGTCCGCAGGCCCGGTTTGTGATTTCCGGCGATTAGGATGCGGGCCATAGTGCAACAGCCATCCTGACCGACGCGGCCCCTTTGGTAGGGTTGCGAGTTTGTCAGCCTCTGGACCGTCAACCCCCTGGTTACACTGGGCCTGTGAAATAGTTGCTAAAAGCGCCTATCCAACGCTCTGCGGAGAATTGCCATCCAATAATTGTAGGTCCTGATGCGATTGCGTTGTACACGATGCGGCCACGAAATCGATTCACGCTATCGATTTTGCGGTATGTGCGGCGCCGAGCTGCCTATGCCCCAGGCGCCGGCCCAGACGGAGGAGCAAACCACCCAGTCGAAGCCAGCCCGCGATCAGACCTCCCCGGTTAGCGGCCCTTCATTCCTAGGTTTGGCCGATGAGTCTGACAGTAGCGTTACCTACCTCCTGGAGGAGGACCTGGGCAGCTCCCACTGGGGACGCGCAGTAGTTCTAGTTGGGGTATTGGGGTGCGTCACCGCTGCTGCCTGGCATTGGCGCCATGACCTTCGCGACTGGGCGGCCAAGTTTTCCCATCAATCCAGTGCCACTCAAACCGAGCAGGCGAGCAAGTCTGCCTCACCGATTTCAACCTCTGGCTCCGCAGCAGCACCAAACGGGCAATCCGTTGGAGATAACCCGAGGACGGAAAGCCCCACGCAACCAGGAGGCGGGCTCCAGCCTGCAGGGACTGCTGCCGAGCCAGGGAATACTCTTGCCGAAGCGCAGCCCATTCAACACCCTATTGCGGCCCAGCCTGAGGATCAAACCGAGCAGGTGAGCAACTCTGCCTCACCGATTTCAACCTCGGGCTCCGCAGCAGCACCAAATGGGCAATCCATTGGAGATAACCCGAGGACGGAAAGCCCCACGCAACCAGGAGGCGCGCTCCAGCCTGCAGGGACTGCTGCCGAGCCTGGGAATACTCTCGCCGAAGCGCAGCCCATTCAACAGCCTATTGCGGCCCAGCCTGAGGATCAAACGCCGCTTGGCGGAACCCCGTCAACAAAAAGACCCACGTCGAAGAAGGGGGAGCCTTCGGCTCCAGCGGGCTCTTTCGCTGAAGAACGTCCTGCGAAGGAGCCGACAGGCTCTCCCAATGGACCAGAAGCGCCAGTTGTTGCCTCTAGCAGCGCAGGCGATGCACTCGAGGCCGAGGGTGAAAGATATCTCTACGGAACTGAGTCTCCCGCAAACTGTGCGCGGGCGCAGAGAGACTTGCTCGCCGCGGCCGAACGCTCGAATGCCAAGGGCGAGAGCGTGCTGGGAGCCATGTATGCAACAGGCCACTGCGTCCCACGCGATCTTCCTCTAGCGTACCGTTGGTTCGCGAAGGCGCTGCGTCAGGAACCTGACAATGCTCGCTTCGAAGGTGACGTGCAAATTCTATGGAACCAAATGAGTCCGGATGAGAGACAGACAGCGATGCACCCCCGGTGAGGCAGCGGCGATTGTAGGTTTTCGTGCGCTCTATAGATCGTCCGTGAGGACGATCGAGGTCATCTCCAACGCTCGTGGAGAATGCGCCATATCCCATCGAAGGAGTTCGAAAACGCTCCTTCGCGGGGCGGGCGAGAACGCGGCTGGGAACGGCTTTAATCGCCTTCTACTTGCGCTGGACTACCGGCACCCGCCGGACTCGATATTACGTAACTTCAGAGCCGCCTCGGGCGCGCCCTTCTTCGCGGCTGCAACCAGCAGAAGCCGCGCTTGATCACAGCTCTTCGGCACACCGTCACCCAGCAGATATAGATCGGCCAGCAGGATGTCGGCACGAGTGTTTTGCTCGCTTACCGCTTTCCATAGCAACGCGGCCGCCTGGCCACTGTCGTGCACCACACCGCGACCGTCCAAATAGCGCTCTGCCGCCAACAATTCGTGGGTTCCATCCGCCGCCAATCCGACTGGTTCACTCGGAGAAACCGACGCCGAAGGTTGTACAGGTTGGGGTAGGCGTCCGGCCGAATTGGTTTGGTCAGAGGCCCTTTCCTCAGGCTCAAACGGCAGCGATCTTGGGGGGCTGACGCCAGCCGGCTGTCGGTCATTGCTTCCGGATTGATGTGCCTCTGCGGCTATGGCCGGCGCAGGCCGGGTTGGGCGAGTATTCGCGATACGGAGTTGCCTGGCTGGAACGGGATGCAAAACAGATTGCACATGGTTGCGCAGGGAACGCCACTCTACGTAGGTCGCAGCGGCGAGGATTATGGCTAAAGCGGCGGCGACCGCAGATCGTCCACGCGAATCAGGTTTGTGATAGGCACTCCCCAAGGATTTTTCTCGCAGAAATTGCAGTTGAATGTCCGCTTGCCTCGAATCGAGACGGGGGGGCGAAACCGCGGGTGGTGATGCTTCCGTTGCTTTTGGGCGATGAAGGGTGGCCGCGTCGAATTCTGATTTTTGTCGCCGCAAAGGCTCCGACACTGCCTGATCGCGCGCTTCGAGCGGCGTGCCCCAATATCCTTGTGCCCATCGCGAATGAGTGTCTGCATCCGGGGAAGGCTCTTCTTCGGGCGCCTTTGACGGGGCTTCTGCGAACTCTTGCTCGGGGAACCTGTCGGCGTCTTCCAACAATGAAGCGAACACGTTGAGCGGATCGGAAACGTCACCAACTGCAACAGACTCTACAACAATCTCAGGGGCGGAGTTCTCCGTCTTTCGCTGCGGTTCCCACAGTGATGACCAGAGGTGAGGGGTTTCGGGAGGTTGAGATTGACCCCCATCCAAACGCTCATTGTGCTGCTGCATTACGTCAGCCGCATACAGAAGCTGTTGCAAAGACGCTCGATCAACCGCTGGCTTGTCGCAATTACTTGTGGTCTTCATGGACCTACTCCAAAAGAGCCGTCGATGGAGGGTGAACCGCTAATTTATCCGAGACAATCCGGAGTTTCAGGACGCCGCTGTTGGAATTGTTTTCACATTTTGAATCTCATGCGTGAATCTCCCGACGATAGTTTCGCCTGTATTAGGGATGCAGAACTCGGATGACAGGTTGTTGGCGCAGACTTTGGAGGGTTTGTCTCCCTGCGCGGCTCGGCAAGCCGAACCGTATCTTGGCGCACGCACCCCTTGTCTTTATTCTTAGCGAGACCGCCTTCGCAGCGTCTATTGAGGAACTTCGAACTCAGTGGGCCCATCACGCAGAAGAAAAGCGGTGTCTTTCTTGCGCTTGAAAAGCGCGATATCGATGAGTTCAATGTCCTCGATGCGGTGACATTCAAAATCGGGCGGAAGGCCTGCACCTCTGCAACAATCCGTACGCGCTCCGCAGCGGTTGTGGATTGGTTCGGCTCGCGCCGATTGGCAAATCAAAGCAAATGATCTGGCAACCGTTTCTTCCAAGGTCCAGGCTTTTGACCATCCCCGCGCTTCTGCAGCCGTAACTGTCACCGACCCGAACTTGCTAAATGCCGGATGATTCAAACGATTCGCTATACGCGCTTCGAACGCATCAAGCGCCGGCGCCGCGGTGGCGGTCGGAATCAAGATATCGGAATGGTCCGGGTGAGATTGGACCCAGCCTAGCCTCTTCAGCACCGGGCCGCAATTGATCGGAGCCGTCAATGCAGTTGAATAGCGTCGGGTTGTTCTGCGCTGACGCCAGCGTGGAACCGCCAAAAGTCCATTCCTTGGCTTGCAGGAGATTGGCAAGGACCTGTCGTCCCGGCAGATCTGATGACGGACTTGTCAAGAATTGCGACCAAACGTAAATTACCTCCGATACGATCAACAAAGTCTCGTAGGTGGTCGATTGGTATTGTGCGGGTTCCTTGGTTCTTCGCTAGCTGGTTGGCACGACGCCAGGCCTACGCCACCAGAACCAACGGACGAATGTGCCGTGCAACATTGTTCAATCCGGGAAACACCTGGTCCATGAGGTCGAAATTGGGGGGCATCGGGGGTGCTCAAGTTCGTTTACTTGAGATTGCAAGCTCCGCACTTTCTCGAGAGTTTCCACTGAGCGGGAATGGAGTGCCGTCATCTGTGAATCCAACGGGAAGAGTCCTCGTTATCACCTCAAGCGGTGGTGGCGCGCCCGAATTTCGCCGAAGCACAAACAACTTCGTGCGGATGAACCTCGTTATTTTCTCAGGAACTCCGCCGGCCAGTGGCCATCCGTACTTTTGTGTCGTTCAGAACTGAGCACTTTTGAGCAGCTGTGCCGCGCAGCGCAGGCTGCAATGTCTATCAAGCGTAATAAAGGGTCAAGTTGTGGCAAGGCAGGCGAAAAATGCCGACCCGTGGTGTTCATGATTCTTGTGTTTGCGGCGGGCTTCCTTGTCAGAGCGAAGGCATGGCCGGAGAGGTTTTTGACTCTTTCCGAGTACAGGCAGAAACCGTACCCCTAGGCGTGTCTGCTCTGCGAGCCGACCCCGCTCCCCAGGGATACGCGAGAGATAAGCCCACCGCCTTTGGAGAAACACCACCTTCAACCAAGAGCTCGCGCCGACACCCGGAGGGGACCATGCTACAGAAGCCGGGTGCAGGGGGAGCAAGCACGCACTGCAGGCTCACGGTACTGGCCTTCTTGCTGGTGCTGATGATTTCGGCAGCAGCGTATGCGACCCCGCCTGGGCGGTCGCTTCCGACTCTCACCACCGCCGAGCAGGTTCACAGCCTAACGTATGAAGAGGCGCTACGGGAATATCCCGTTCACTTCCGCAATGCACAGGTTCTGTACTACAACCCTACGCTTGGCAACCTGTTTGTACGCGATCCCAGCCACGGGATTTACGTTGACATGCGAGGTCTGCCCCCACTGCCATTGCACTCCGGGGACATCCTGGAAGTGGACGGCGTGACTGGCCCAGGCGGCTATGCTCCGGTCGTGAACCAGGCTCGGATACGAGTGGTGGGACGAGGCCAGCTTCCGGATGCTCCAGAATACAGTCTCGATCATCTGCTCTCCGGAATTGAAGACTGCCAGTGGGTTGAGGTTGAGGGCGTTGTGCGGGCGATCGAGGAATCCAAACACATCACTACGTACGCGAACCAGGCTGCATCCGGCGGTACTACCGTTCTTGTCACGGTGGCGACGGGAGCAGGGCGGCTGGACGTGATTGTAGGCGACGCCGGCGGACTCGACTACACGAAGTTAGTGGACGCGAATGTGATCGTGCGCGGTGTCAGCGGTCCCCGTTTCAATCAAAGACGGCAGCTTATTGGCATTCACCTGTTCGCGCAGAGTCTCGCACAGTTTCGAGTCCTGCAACGCGGACCGACAGATCCCTTTTCGCTTCCCATTCGGGAGCTTAGCACCGTCATGCGTTACACGCCCGGCGTCGCGCCGGACCACCGTATTCGTGTAAGAGGGGTGGTAACGGCGAATCAGGACGGCCGATTTATTTCCATTGCCGATGCCAGCCATGGGCTATTTGTTCGTCTGCTCGCCGGACGCGATCTCAAAGTGGGCGACCTGGTTGACGTCGTCGGGTTTCCAACTAGGGGGGACTATACCCCAGTGCTCGAAGACGTTGTTTATCGGAAAATCGGAACCGCTTCGCCGCCGACCCCGGTCGCCCTCACCGCCAACGAGATGTTCAAAGGCGTCGCCGACGCGGAACTGGTGCGCATTCGTGGGCGCTTGCTCAAGCAGTCCCGCACCCAGGAGGAACGCACGTTTCTTATTACTTCCGACGAGCGCACATTCGCCGCGGTGCTGCCGATGGACCAGGGAAGGGACATGCCAGTTCCGGTGCGCGATGGCAGCATCCTGGAACTCACAGGTACTTGCTTCGTGGAGGTATTCCCAGACGAGACACCGCGGGCGGTGCAAATTCTGCTGCGGTCGCCGCATGATATCGCAGTAGTGCAGCGGGCTCCCTGGTGGACCGCAGGGCACACCATTGCGGCGCTCGGGATTCTTTTCGCGACGGTAATTGTCGCAGTGGGATGGATCACAATGCTACGCCGCCGCGTTCGCACGCAAATGGCAGCATTGCATGAAGCGCGCGAAGAAGCCGCGGCAATCAACGACCTGGCCCGCACTATGCAGGAAGTGGGAACGCACAGAAAACTTACGGCTAGAGTTTCGGCGGCAGGAAGCGAGCAGATTACTCAGCTTGGAATCGGGTTCAATAAAATGCTGTCGGAACTAGAAGAAGGCCACCTCGCGACAAAAGAAGCCCAAGCCAAACTGCAGCATCAGGCCCTGACTGACGAACTTACGGGGCTGGCCAACCGCCGGTTGTTGTCGGACCGGCTGGCGCACAGCCTCGCCATTGCTCAACGGGAGCGTCGCATTCTCGCGTTGCTGTATATCGATCTGGACGGTTTCAAGCTAGTGAATGACAGTCTGGGGCATACGGTCGGCGATCTTCTACTCATTCAAGTGGCACAGCGCCTGCGGTCGCGCATCCGGCAGTCTGACACCCTAGCACGTCTTGGCGGCGATGAATTCACGGTCGTACTAACAACGATGCGCACCACGAAAGAGGCTGAACTGGTAGCCGAAAGCCTGCTGCAGGTTCTGGCGAAGCTCTTCGTCGTTGCCGGCCATGAAATCGTGATCGGCGCAAGCGTCGGCATCAGTCTTTTCCCCCAGGATGGGGCCGATCCAGTGACCTTGCTCCAGCAAGCCGACAGTGCGATGTATGCGGCCAAGAGCAACGGTAAGAACCGGGTGGTGTGTTTCACTCCCGAACTTGGTTCTTCTGTGCGCGAGCGGTTGAGCTTAGAAAACCAACTGCGCGGAGCGATCGCGCGCAAAGAGATTCACCTGCAGTACCAGCCTGAATTCGATGTAAGCTCACGGCGACTCATCCGGTTTGAAGCCCTTGCCCGTTGGAGGCATCCCCTCTTGGGCGCGATACCTCCAGCTAAGTTCATTCCCGTCGCGGAGGAGAGCGGACAGATCGTCGCGCTCGGCGCGTATCTGCTCGAACAGGCTTGCAGTGAAGCAGTTCAATGGCAAGCCATCGCGCCTTATCCGGTTCAGGTTGCCGTCAACGTTTCCAGTCTCCAATTCACACGGACCACTTTTGTGGATGAGGTCGAGCACACCCTGAAGCAGACGGGGTTGAAACCAGAATTGCTCCAAATTGAGCTTACAGAATCGATTATGCTAACAAGCGCAGAACGCGCCGCTGGAACCATGAAGCGCTTGAAAGTTCTGGGGGTCAGTCTAGCCATCGACGACTTTGGCACAGGGTATTCCTGCTTAAGCTATCTGCCAAGCCTGCCCTTTGACATGCTAAAAATTGACCGGTCGTTTGTGCCCGGGCTGGAATCGCGTTCTGGGGCCAAAGGCATTGTCCAGTTCCTGATCACGCTTGCCCATAGCCTGAACATGCAGGTCGTTGTGGAAGGAGTCGAGACAGAACAACAACTGGAGGTCATCAAGAAACTGGGCGGAAACGGGGTCCAAGGTTTCCTTCTGGGGCGACCAACTTCAAACCCACGATCGCAGCTGGGACTCGAAGGGGACTTGATGAAAATCAATGCTGATTTGACAATCCCCACCGTCCAAGCCTAGGCGCATTCGCCATTCACTCGGACAGAGAAGGACGAGATGTCACACAAGTGTAAGGCGGTTCTGGCATGCTTGCAGCAGTCGGTTTAGGAGGGCGAAAACTGTGATTTCTAGGTCGGCTACTCTCGGCACCCAGAAGTCACACTTTTGCCACCGCGAAAAGATGCCGGTATTCTCTGGACAGATGCTCGCGGCTCATCTTGGTCGCTCGCGCAAGCCTCGTGGCGGCCGGTTTCTTGCCTTTGGCACGAAGCCGTTCGATGGCTCGCTGTCCTTTCCCAGTGGTCGTCGACGACCATCACCTGGTGGGAATGATGCGCATCTTGGCTCATCCTGTCCCTGGGCGACAAGAACAGTCTCCGATTATGCCCGTTGCGTGCGACAGACGGAGAAAGCCACAAGCATCCGACCGGCGAGTAAGCCAACCATGACCGTGAGTGCAGGTGGGGTACTCGATTCGCCCCCATCCTGCCCGTCGCAGGCCGAGCAGCTTCCGTGCAGCCTGCTAGTGTGCGCCCGCCACCAAATGCCGCAGGCAGTCCACTGCAGTCCACGCGAACTTCGGATTCAGTGCGTAGAAAGGACACTCCTGCGCGTCGCGCCGCAGGTTGTATCATCGTTCTCCTGAAACCGCCTTCGGAGTGGGCTTTTGCGTCGTCCTCCGAGTGACCTGGATTTAGGTTTAGTATTACTCTCCGGCGACATCCTCATCCAGACCGGAAAGTAACCGTGCGGAGGGGACGGCTGGGTACTTTTGGGCAGGTTGTGACACCCTGTGACGGGCGGCTTTTTTCGCCGACCGGACTTCAGCCTTGCGTAGATTCCTCAATCATGCAACGCCATCCTACTGAACGCGTCCGGCTAGCACTCAAGCGAGCCCGGTTCGGCATCGGGACGATCGCCCTGACTTATGCGATTTCCGTGCTGGTGGGCTTGGGCTTGGTGAATGGGGGAAACACGTTTGCTCTGGGGTATCGTGACAGGCTCATCGCCAAGGCGTGGCGGGAGTCGGTGATCCTGCGCAATTTTCAGAAGGGCAATGCGTTGCGGGCTGCTGCGTTGGACGCAGCGGGCAACGCCTTGGCGGGAGCGGGCAGCCTGGTGGCGGGATACTTTCCGCCGATGGGGTACGGGATCGCGGCATTTCGGGGGTGGATCGGCGGAGTGGTTTCGGTCGACGACGCTCATCGCAGCCGGCTGAACACGGTGCGGGAAGCTTTCTATTACCTCACGACACTGATCCTGCAGTTGATCCCGTATTCGTTGACTGGAGGGGCGGGGGTCAACCTGGGGATAGCTGTGTTTAGCAGGCGCGGGCGAATGCTCTATCCAGGGCGCCGGATGCGGTGGCTGCTGATTCCGTATGATGCCCTCGGCGATGCGGGATGGATCTACCTGGTGTCGCTGCCGCTGTTTGCGATCGCTTCGATTTTTGAGTTCGTGGCGGGGTGAGTTGCGCGCTAAAACCTCGATTGAGTTTCCCCATAGTCCTTCAGTCGGGGCACGTCCCTCGGGGGGTGAAGCTCTGTACAGGAAAATAGGGTTCATCGCTTTCCTTGGAAACCAACCTATGGGATAAAGCTCAATCCGCATTTAGTCGGCCCTTCACGAGCACCTTTGCAGTCCGCGTCATCTGCGGCAAGACGAGGGAGAGACTTGGATATTGGAGCCTCTGTGGACAGGTTCCCCTGCGGATTTGATCAAGAAACACGGCACTCTCCGCGACATTCTAGAGATATTCCTTATTGCGGAACAACTCTTCTCTGGTCTCGCACAACAAACTGTGCGGCTAGTGCAAGCACCCAGATGTACCACGGGATCGCGAACCAGCGATGCGATCTGCCATAGCTTCGAAAAAGACCTGAGTGTGCGACAGGATACGCAGGGGGCGGGCACGAAGTAGGGAGCGCAGTTTCTGCGTTGGGAAGCAAATTTGAAGACTGGCACTGCGCCGATCAAGCTACCAAGAGGTTGAAAGGGAGACACCCGTGTCCAAAATCGTTGTTAGCCTTTCTGCTTTTCTTCAGAAGGTCGAGGGCCCGTTGCCGCTCCTGCAAGCGGGCAGCTCTTGGGTTGTTAGGCTATCTCGAACTCGAATACCAGATCCGCTTACGCGCGTACCATCTCTATGAGGCACGCGGCCGGAAGGATGGTCACGAGCTAGACGACTGGCTCCGCGCAGAAGAGGAGATCACGCAGAAGAACGTCCGCGCCGTCGCCGCTGCCCGGGCTGGCCACTATTCTAGAAACTCCAGATTGCCATCATCAGTCCGCGGGCGCGATCGATTGCTCGATTTCCGGCTTCACCGTTGGTAGTTGGCCCCCTGGCGCGTCCACCACAGCGATGGCAACCATGTTCACAATTTCCTCCACTTCGGCGCCCCGGGCCAACAAATGCACGGGCCGAGCCATACCCATGAGGATGGGACCAAGGATCTCTGCGCCGCCAATCGTTGTCAGCAGCTTGTAGGCAATGTTGGCGGATGCGAGGTCAGGGAATATCAAGACGTTGGCGCCGCCCTTGAGCGAACTGAAAGGATAAGTCTGCTCCAGGATTTCGGCGGAGACGGCGGCATCGGCCATGATCTCTCCATCGACGATCAGAGTGGGGTCGGCTTTGCGCAGCAGGTCCACCGCTTTCCTGACCTTGTCGCAGAACGGGTGCCTGGTGCTGCCAAAGCTGGAGAAGGAAAGCATGGCAACCCGCGGTACCACCTCAAAGCGGCGAGCCTCTTGAGCAGCGCACAGGGCGATTTCCACCAGGTCTTCGGCGGAGGGGTCGATGTTGACGCTGGTATCGGCCAAGAATAAGAGCTCCCCTTTGCGCGTAATCAAGGGATAGCATCCGGCCACCTTGTGCAGGCCTCCGCGCATGCGGACGATTTGTAGTGCGGGACGAATCGTCTCTGGAAAGTGCTGGGACACGCCGGCAACCAGGGCATCGGCGTCTCCCATATGCACCATCATGGACGCGAAAATGTTGCGGTCGTCCATCAGCGTGCGCGCCTCGGTGAGCGTCACGCCCCGGCGCTGGCGCAGGTGGAACAGTTCCTGGATGTAGCGATCGCGAAGCGGAGAAGCTGCTGGATTCACGATCTGCGCGCCTTTCAGATCCAATCCAAGCTCGGCGGTTTTGGACTGAATGGTTGCGGCATTGCCCAGCAGAATTGGCGTGGCGATCTTCTCGTCTAGAATCGAGTGGCAGGCGCGCAAGATTTTCTCGTTGTCTCCCTCTGGAAAAACGACGTGCTTGCGCGTGGCCTGGGCCTTGACGATCATCATGCGCGAGAGCTCATGGGTCTTACCCAGGCGACGCTCCAACTGCTCGCGGTATTCCCGAATATCGAGCGGCTCCTGAGCTACTCCAGTTTCCATCGCTGCCTGGGCGACGGCCGGGGACGCGCGCACCAGCACGCGTGGATCAAACGGCTTGGGAATAAGATAGTCGGGACCGAACTCCAGCCGCGCGACTCCGTAGGCGCGGCGTACCGAATCCGGCACAGCTTCCTTGGCTAGGTTGGCCAAGGCGCGAGTGGCCGCAAGCGTCATCTCCTCATTAATCACAGTTGCGCGCACGTCCAAGGCGCCCCGGAAGATGGAGGGGAACCCCAGCACATTGTTCACCTGGTTGGGATAATCGGAACGCCCGGTGGCCATAATCACGTCATCCCGGCTTGCCTTAGCCTCTGGGTAGGAGATTTCGGGATCCGGATTGGCCATGGCGAAGACGATGGGACGGGGAGCCATCGAGCGCACCAGGTCCGACGTAATTGCACCCTTCACCGACAGGCCGAGAAACACATCGGCGTTCTCCATGGCCTCAGCCAGACTGCGGAGACTGGTATTGAGCGCGAAACGCTCTTTGTAGGGATTCATGCCCTGGGTGCGGCCCTTGTAGATGACTCCTTTGGTATCGCACAGAATAATGTTCTCCCGCTTGACGCCCAGACGAACATAGTGCTCTGCGCAAGCAACGCCCGCGGCCCCCGCGCCGTTTACCACGACACGGACCTTGCCGATGTCCTTGCCTGCAACTTCCAGCGCATTGAGCAATGCCGCGCCGGAGATAATGGCGGTGCCATGCTGGTCATCATGAAAGACTGGGATCTTCATCGTCTTCTTCAAGGTCTCTTCGATATAAAAACACTCTGGCGCCTTGATGTCCTCCAGGTTGATAGCGCCGAAGGTGGGTTCCAGCAACTGGCAGAACTTGATGATCTCGTCCGGATCGTGGGTGTTGATTTCAATGTCGAAGACATTCACGCCGGCAAAGCGTTTGAAGAGAACAGCTTTCCCTTCCATGACAGGTTTAGCCGCGAGGGCACCGATGTCGCCCAAACCGAGAACGGCAGTCCCATTGGTTACGACTGCTACCAGGTTGCCGCGGCCGGTGTACTTGAAGGCATCGCGCGGATTCCTGTGGATCTCCAGGCACGGTTCTGCCACTCCGGGGGTGTAGGCCAAGCTTAGATCGTGTTGTGTGCGGCAAGGCTTGGTGGGAGTGACTTCAATTTTTCCTGGACATGTGCCGAAGTGGTAGTCGAGCGCTTGTTGCTTGGTAACCGGCATATCTGCTCCTCACTGATTTCTAACGGCCTAGTACGCGACAGGCGACCGCCTGGTTTGCATCCTTGGCCTCGAATTTGCGTTTCATGCTAGATCACTACTCTCTCGTGGTACTCGCCGTACTCCGAACGCTCCTTCCACGGCATTCTCACTCCCTCCCAAAAGGGAAAAAGTGTAACCCATGTGTCCGGTACGATCGGTTACCCATAGGTCGGGCCGCTCACAATCCCGAGAGATGTTTGGGCGGTCGGTGGGCGACGGCTTACTCGTTCAATCCGTTTCGGACAACGCCCTGGGGTTTCAGTAGACCGCCCTTACCCACTTTCCCGGTTTCGCCCACCAGTTCATGAACTGCTTTGGTGGCTGCGTCCAGCAACATGCGTGCCTCAGTTGAGTACATCAAGAAGCCCATGCCCATATCACGGTATCGCTTCACCGCTTGCAGGTTGCTCGTGTGGACACCCGGCGAGATCCCATTCTTTAAACAGATTTCGAAGGTCTGCTCGACAGCTTCTAAGAACCGTGGATGCTCAAAATCGCCCGGAATCCCCAGCGAAATGGAGAGGTCATTCGGACCGATGACGGCTACATCGATGCCAGGAACACGCGCAGTCTGCTCGAGCTGAGCCAACGCCTGGGCTGACTCCACTTGCACGATGACCAAGGTGTGTTCGTTGACCCAGCTAACGACGTCTGGCACCGAGACGGCTTCATAGTCAGTCATCACACCGCGCGCACCGAAGCCGCGCTGCCCCTGCGGCGGATACTTGGCGTACCGCACCACATTACGAGCCTCTTCCGCGGTGTTAACCCTTGGGACCATAATGCCCATGGTGCCCATATCTAATATGCGAGAGATGAACGGGTACTGATTGTCGGTGACGCGCGCCAGAGGAACCAGCCCCGCCGCGCGGGTGGCGCGAACTACGTTTTGCAGACTCTCGACGCCCACGGAAGAGTGCTCGGTGTCGACCATCAGGAAATCCATTCCTGCCGCTGCCAGGATGTAAGCGACCTCAGGATTACGCATCTCGGAGATCATCGTCCCCACAACCCGCTGGCCTGCCTTGAGGGCTTGTTTGACTCGATTGGGCTTCACCGCTTACTTCTCCTTCTGCCCCAGCCGACATTGCGGCAGGTTCATGAGCTCTCGATTTACGAGGTTGCGAGGAAATTCTCCTCGCAAGATTTCAGCGACCTGTTCCGATATTTGACGCCGCAAGTCTGCATACGCCTCAACACTGCACGAAGCGTAATGGCAGGTGAAAACGACATTTTCAAATCTGAACAATCCATTCGAGGCCGCGGGTGGCTCTTGCTCGAGCACGTCCAGGCCAGCGCCGGCCAGATGACCAGATGCGAGGGCCATTTGCAGCGCCGCCTCGTCAACGACTTGACCTCGGGCCACGTTGATGAGCATCGATTGTGACTTCATCAGCGCCAGTGTGCGCGCGTTGATCAAATGCCTGGTTTCTGAGATCAGCGGTACATGCAGTGAAACAACGTCCGCCTGCCGCAACAATTCATCAAGACTTCCCAAGGGCACTCCGATGGCGGCAGCCACACCGGGCGGGAGGTAGGGATCAAAACCAATTACGTTCATGCCCAGCGCCCGCGCCTTCTGCGCCACCATTCGCCCGATCTTGCCCATCCCAATCACACCCAGCGTTCGGCCGCGCAGCCGGTAAATAGGCAGAATCTGCGTGGGGATCAGGCCCCGCCATTGGCCCTTGCGAACTCGGCGGTCAATCGTTGCTATTTTGCGAGCTACCGCGAAAATCAGGGCGAAGGTATGTTCCGCAACCTCGTCCGTGCAGAAATCTGGGACGTTCGCCACTACGATGCCCAGGTCCGTAGCCGCCGCCACATCGACTGCATCCACACCGATTCCGCCCCGTAGCAAGCCTTTTAGCCGTGGCAATGCCGACAGAAATTCGCGGGTCATTGGCGCACTACCGACGACGAGAACCTCAGCGAATCGTGCCATCTCGGTTCGCTCCGCCGGGCTCGAGGCGCTTACGTACTGTAGCGTTCCACCCGCGCCACGAATGATTCCTTCGTCGAGACCATAGGACGGACCTTCTGCACCCTCGGTGAAGACTACCAACTGATCATTCAATATTGGAACTCCTTGAGGCTGGGTGATGGGACGAATTGGGATGGAAAACGAGTGTCCTCATGTTTGACCCTCCACCCTGCCTATATCACATGTCCAGCTTTTAGCTAAGCGAGCCCGCTCCCTAATCGCACTTGGTTACGTGTTACTGTTTTCGGGGATCCGATCATTCCCACCAGGCCGAGGCAGCCAGGTCGCGGGCTTTTTCTAAGGTGTAATACTAGTAGAGTAGAGAGCTAGGCGGGCATGGTCTTTGGGCTTTGACAAGCAGGGTCCGAACTTGGTTCGGGCTGTGTTTCGGAGGCCAAACAGAAGTACCGGGCTGGAATGCACCCCGCCCCATCGGCGGATTGTTTCCCAACCGAAATCGCATCCGCAAGCAGGTGTCGCCCGTCTTTGGGGCTATATGCGAGTCGAGGACGCGTACGCGGATTTTCTGCTGCGGTATCCCGCTTATTCCACGACCTACGGGCTCGACGGGCTGCGCTCGACCGAGTACCGCCGCCTCGATGAACAGCGCCATGTGTACCTCGACTATACGGGGGGTTCCCTTTATGGCGAGTCTCAGGTGCGGCAGCATGCAGAGATATTGCAGGCTGGCGTTTTCGGCAATCCCCATTCCTCCAATCCGACATCGGTGGCGATGACGGACCACGTCGAGCGCACCCGCCGCTACTTGCTCACGTATTTCAATACCAGCCCGGACGACTACATCGTGGTTTTCACCCAGAACGCCACGGCTGCCCTGAGGCTGGTCGGTGAATCGTTCCCCTTCATGTCCGGTGGCCGGTTGCTGCTCACATTTGACAGTCACAATTCGGTGAACGGGATACGCGAGTTCGCACGCGCCCGGGGCGCCACGATCGACTATGCTCCTCTGGTTGCACCGGACCTGCGCCTGGATGAAGGGCAGCTCGCGGCACTGTTGGATCAGGCTGATCCGGCTCACCCCAACTTATTTGCGTTCCCGGCGCAATCGAACTTTTCCGGGGTCAAACATCCCCTGGAGCTGGTCGCGCAGGCGCAGAGCAAGGGGTGGGACGTTCTTCTGGACGCGGCCGCCTTCGTGCCCACCAACCGCCTCGATCTGAGTGCGGTGCGGCCGGATTTCGTGTGCCTTTCGTTCTACAAAATGTTCGGTTACCCGACCGGTGTTGGCGCGCTGCTGATCCGCCGGACCGCCTTTACCAAATTGCGGCGTCCATGGTTTGCAGGCGGGACCGTGAATTTCGCCTCCGTGCGAGGCCAGGTCCATGTGCTCGCGCCGAATGAAGCCGCGTTCGAGGATGGAACTCTCAACTATCTCTGCATCCCGGCGGTCGAGATCGGGCTGCGCTACCTTGAGTCGGTTGGCATCGAAAATATCGGCCAGCGCGTGCGCTGCCTCACCGGCTGGCTGCTCGATGAGTTGCTGGCGTTGCGTCACGGGAACGGCAACCCAGCGGTTCGCATCTACGGGCCCGCCACGACCCAGGCGCGCGGGGGCACCGTGACACTGAACTTCTACGATCCCGACGGTCACTTGCTGGACTATCGCCGCGTCGAGGAGCTTGCGAACCAGGAAAACATTTCGCTGCGTACGGGCTGCTTCTGTAACCCCGGAACCGGCGAGATCGCAGAGGGCTTAACCGAAGACGACATGCGGGCAGGGTTCGAGCAGGGTCCGAGCATCACTCTGCAAAGTTTCTTGAGACTCCTGCAGCAGCGCGGGCACAAGAGCGCCGGCTCCATTCGGGTCTCCTTCGGACTAGCGTCGAATTTTCCTGATGCCTGGCGCTTCTGGCAGTTTGCCGCGAGTTTTCGCGATCAAACCAGCCTGGCGATTGGGGACGTCACCTTCGACATTGCCTCCTGCCGATTCATACGGGACGGAAGCTAGCGTTGCCCTACGTCGCTGTTGCTGATGGATTGTCCAACCCGGACATATGGGCACAGAATCTACCCGCTACGACAACCTCGGAAGGCCTTTTTCAAAAGGCTTCTAAGCTAACCCTTTGAAAAAGAACCCGATAACCAGTCCAAGGACCTTCGCCAGCACTGGCTCCGAAGGGCGAGCTCGTAGGCGGGAGTCGAGGTTTTGAGGGGCGTATTTCGAGACTCAAGGTCCCAGTTTCCATATCGGCGAAGGGCCTCACCGGCGATGGTAGTTGGCCATTCGGACGGGTTTCGCCGCCAGAACTGAGCAAAACTGAGCAGGCCGCACCGCTAGGCACCCAGTGTAATAGCCTCCAGGCCTCCAAGGCAGCGAAAGGAGAGTCGCGGAACACAGTGGCTCAGTGAAGGCAGGTGCAGGCTTACGACGGTCGAGGCGGCTGCATTCCGCGCAAGTAGACCCGACGGACTCAAGGCCCATAGGCGGCACCGGAACTCTCCGAATAGACGGAAACAAGGAGGTTGGCCCCTTCGGCCGAAGGGGGAGTCTCTATGTCGAAGATATTGATTGTGGATGACGATACAGCCATGCGCGGCCTGCTGCGCGCACGGTTGGAAGGTTCCTATGAGGTTTTTGACACCGGAGATCCTAATCTGGCGATGGGATTGGCGATGGAGCATAAGCCAGACGTTGTCCTTCTCGACCTGCTGATGCCCCAGCTGTCCGGTTTTGATCTCTGCCAAAGTCTGCATTCGCTCAGTTACACCTCGCACATCAGGATCTTCATCATCTCCGGCAAGGGAGGTGTGGCCACCCAGGAATATTGCAAGAATCTCGGTGCCGTGGGCTTCTTCCCGAAACCGATAGACTTCAACTTGCTCACGCGCCGTCTGGCCCAAGAACTCGGAACTCAGCGGCGCGAGCGCCGCAGCCAGACTCGTGTGCGCATGAAGGTCAGGTTGAAATTGCGTGGCACCGACGCAGCCGGCAAGCCCTTCGAAGAACTCACGGCCACGGAAAACGTCAGCGCGGGAGGTTTTCGTTGCGCTTGCACCGCATCTCTTGCCACCGGCGCCATCATTGAGGTATTCCTAGTCGGCGAAAGTCAATGGTATGTGGGCCGCGCCCGCGTGGTGCGCCGGGAAACGGATTCGAACCTGCAGCGCTACAGCTTCCATCTACAAGAAAAAAAAGGGGAGTGGGTCGTGCGGGCCTAGCTTTGAAGAACTGCGCGTGGGTGAAAGACGCTACCGGGGACCAGAATCTCAGTTGCCGACGCACACCGCGGGTATCCGAGCGAGAAACGGCAGACTCATTCTCCCGCCCGGCTTTGATCGACCAGATACCGGTCCATCCATTCCAAAACCAGGTTGCGCATCTCCGGCAACTCCACGTGTGCGCAGTCATACAACTCGATGCGGCAATCTTGCTGCTTGCCGTGCTGGCGGTAAAGGGGCATCAGAGTATCGCGAATCTTCTCGACACCTGCGGGCGGAGTCAAAGGATCTAGGCGGCCGTTCACGCTCAAGTGAGGCCGGGGCACGCTCAGTTCATTGATCTCGGCCGTCTGGAAGTGCTTGAGCAGCGACGGCACGTAATAGAAGATGCTGTGTTCCTTGAGGGCCTGGGTTTTGATCAACTCGTCGAAATCGGTGAGACAGCAGACGTCCATACAAACCCGCACCCGGCGATCGAGCGCCGCCAGCCACCACGCCTTGGTCGATCCCATGGACATGCCCAACACGCCCAGGCGTTGCGGATCGATCTCGGAGCGGCCGGCCAGGTAATCGAGCGCGCGGAACTCATCGAACATCATCTTGCCGAAAAGCACCTGGCCTTTCCACAGCATCAGCTTAAAGGCATCCTCTTCACCGGTCTTCCCGTTGACCTCGTGCTGGCGCTCGCCAAAGCACCAGCTATCGATGGCCAGCGTGACCAGGCCTTTCTCGGCACAGACCGGGGCGTAAGCAGGCTGCGCCTCGACACCCTTCAGTAGTTGTTCTTTGCCGAGGCCATACATCCCGGCGTGCCAATGAATATAAAGCAGCCCGGGAGCCGGCGTCTGGCGCTTGTCCGGGATCAGAAGCAGTGCTGGAACAGGCTCCTCGCCGTTCAGATCAAGCAGCAGACGTTCCAGGGTGTATCCGTCATGCTTTTCGGTCTTCAGCACCTTGGCTGGACCGGGACGATGCTGCCAGGGAAGGTCCCCCAGCAATCCCCACAGCTGTTTGCGGCGCTGCTGCTGATGTGCGGCAAATTCCGGGTTCAGAGGCATTCTCGGTTCGCCGTCGGCAGACGATGCGGCGCTCATGATTGCTCCCGAGGCCATCGCGGCCGCGGAGTTTCGCAGGAACTGCCGTCGGTTTGAGAATCCGAACGGTGATTTCACGATCACCTCCCGATGCCAGGTTTGCTGCTTTCCCGACCCCACTTCAGGTGGACCTGCGGCCGCCGGCCAACGGGGGACCGACAACCCGATTATCGACGAAATGGCGGTTTGGGCCACGGAAACTCCAATTGTGTCTCCCAGTAGAGACAACAAAGCCCTTGATATCAATATGATACATCGCCAAGCCCGACTCGAGCGCAAGCTGGGATCGAGATACGCTAACGAATCGTGCTGCTTTGAAGTCAAACGCAAGGAAATCCCGGCTCAAAGCTGGAAGGAGATCCCCGATGCGCCTCAGTGAACGCCCGCGTTTCATTTCGATTATGCTGGCCGTGCTGGCGACGGCCAGCTGGAGTGTTTGTCAGCAAGCCAGCACTGCCCTCAATTCCGCTGCGGCTTCGTCCCCTGGCGGAAAGGTCCCCATCACCACCAAGTCCGAAGCGGCGAGAAGCGAATTTCTGCAAGGACGAGACCTGTCCGACAAGCTGCAGGGTCAGGATTCTCTCCAGCATTTTGACAAGGCCATCGCCCTCGATCCAGATTTCGCATCCGCGGAGTTGGAACGCGCTAACTCCTCTCCGACGGCCAAGGAATTCTTCGAACATCTGAACAAGGCAGTCAGCCTGGCGGACAAAGCATCGGAGGGCGAAAAACTCCTGATTCTTGCCAACCAAGCGGGAGCCAATGGCGAGGTAATCAAGCAGAAAGACTACCTCGACAGACTGGTCGCGGCCTACCCGAATGATGAACGCGCGCATTTCAATCTGGGCAACTACTATTTTGGCCAGCAAGAAATGAATCCGGCGATCGAACAGTACAAGCAAACGGCGGAGCTCGCCCCCAACTTTTCGGGCACCTACAATATTCTCGGCTATGCCTACCGCCAGCAGGCCGACTATGCGAACGCCGAGCAGGCCTTCAAGAAATATATCGAGCTGATTCCTGGCGATCCGAACCCCTATGACTCCTACGCCGAACTGCTCTTGAAGATGGGCAAGTTCGAGGACTCAATCGCGCAGTACAAGAAAGCGCTCGCCATCGATTCCAACTTTTTCCCGTCGCACTTCGGGATGGCTGCGGACCTGATGTACCTGGGCAAGCCGGAGGAGGCCGTAGCCGAGCTCGAGAAGATGGCTGCGCAGTCCCGCAGCGACGGTGAACTGCGCACCGCATTGTTTGGCCTGGCTGTCGTCGCCGCCGATAGCGGAAAGCTGGACCAAGCGGTAGCGGAGATCGACAAAGAATACGCCGTCGCCGCAAAGAAGAACGACGCGGCGGCCATGGCGGCCGATCTTCAGGCCAAGGGCAACATTTTGGCCGAGATGCCGAACTATAGCGAGGCCCAACTGCAGTTCGACCGTTCCTTCCAGATCATCGAGGCCTCGAGCCTCTCGCAGGAGATGAAGGGTAACGCTACGCTGTTACACCACTTCAATATGGCGGCAATCGCCATCGGGAAGAAAGATTACGCGGCAGCCAGAACTCACGCGGAACAGTTCCGCCAGGGCGCGGAGGCCTCAAAGAATCCAGCGCAAATCAAGCAAGCCCATGAACTGGCCGGCAGAATTGCGCTCGCGGATAAGAACTACGACCAAGCCATTGCGGAGCTAGAGCAAGCCAACCAGCAGGACCCGCAAAACAGTTACCGCTTGTACCAGGCCTATCAAGCGAAAGGTGACGCTGCAAAAGCGCTGGAGTACTGCACCAAGGCTGCCGGATTCAATTCGCTCCCGCAGCTAAACTATGCCTTCGTTCGTGGGAAGGCACAGAAGATTGCAGGAGGCAGCAAAGCCTGACCAGAAAAGCGAACCGGCACGAGGGGCGCCAACCATAGCGCTCCTCATTGTTTCCTGGTTTGATGTTTCCTTGTTTGATTG
Source organism: uncultured Acidobacteriaceae bacterium (assembly GCA_963770245.1). Classification (GTDB taxonomy): domain Bacteria; phylum Acidobacteriota; class Terriglobia; order Terriglobales; family Acidobacteriaceae; genus PALSA-270. The sequence goes on from CAVYOX010000010.1 coordinate 466,174, forward strand.
GCTGGCGTTGCGGAATTCGACTGCAATGCGGGCTGGCAAGGCCCGTCGATCATTGGATTGGATCATTGGATTGGATCATTGGATCATGGGATCATTGGATCACTGCACATTTTCCAGGCCGCCGCTGGCGGCTGCGGACCTGCTAAATCCAGCAGTATTGGCAGACAAGGGAGCGGTGTCGTAGTCGAGAACTCGCGAAGTCAGTTTTTGCTCGCCGAAGCATCTCACTTCAGCCACGGCCTCCATGCTGATCTGCAGCCAGGTGTTTTGGGAGCTCGTAAACCCAAGGTCCACGTGCACCTGTTTCACCCACCAGGAAGGTGATTTGGCCAAGTCTCCTTCGATTCGACGAATCAAGAAGGAATGCTGGTCAATCCATGCTTGCCCAGATATCAGTTCTGGTTGCCTGCGCTTGGGGGTTATCTGCAAGACATAGCAAAGGTGTCCCTTCAGGACTTCTTTGCGGAGAAAACTAAAATCGTAATTTTCGGTCGTGATCGCGGTCGATTTTGACCGGGGGATTGACATTGCGGTTTCGATCTCGTGCTCCAATAGCTGCTTTACAACTTGCTCGGCTCGACTGCTGCCAGATCGTCGATCGATCGCATATCTCGCCGGCGGAGAGTAGTCGACATGAGCAACGATTGCCGAACCCGCATCGGGACGGGCAGGAGACCCGAGCCAATATTCCCGCGTAATGTGACGAGGAAGTTGAATATCGGCCTGCGCTTCCTCCATTGATTGCACAACGACCATCAGTTGAACTGAAGGGTTGTCCCGGTGGTTGGGATTCTGTGCAAACGAAGACGCCAACGGCACCAGCACGACCAACAGAAGTAAAAACTGGCTGCCTGCTGAATTGCGTAGACTCCCCCGAGCACCATGGAAGTTCCACCTAGTCGCATCGAGCACGTCAGCCTCTCCAACCGACATGGTGATTGCACGCCAATGGCCAGAGCATCCAACGCTGGGTTTTCGGGCACATCGACTGTCAAGATGGGCTGAATCGGAGAAGACCGCGAGAACTTATGGGGTGTCGGCTGGAAATTTTGAGATAGAGAGAAGGCCGTAGGAGGCTACGGGATACACTGCACTGCATCGCACCATGGTTGACGCTGACCTGCAACCCATCTGCAGGTGCGCGGGCGCCCGGCCCTCGCTTTGAGACTCCATGCTGGTGTCGCCCGCACTGCGCAAGAGGTGGTCATCGAGTCCGGGAATGGGGCAAATGACCGGTCTTCTGTTCGAGTTCCGCCCAGCGTGAGTAAAGTGCGTCTAGCTCCGCTTGCGCCCCCTCCATCTCAGACTGAGCGGCCACGAGCCTGGGGCCGTCACTGGCGATGGCGGGACTTTCCAGCTCGGCACGTTTCCTTTCAAGCTCGCGCTCGGCATCGGCAATGTGTTGCTCGATGGCAGCGTACTCCCGTGCTTCCAGGTAGGAGAGCTTCTTTTTCGCCTGCGACGCCGGCTCGGAGGGATCGAGAACCAGGGGCGCCGGGTCATCGGTCGCCCTCGCCATAGGCTTAGGCTCCGCCTGCCAGGACTCCCACTGGGAATAGTCAGCGAAGCTTTCCGCGCCGCCCCGACCGTCGAAACCGAGGACGATGGTCGAAACGCGATCAAGAAGGTAGCGGTCATGGGTGACCAGCACCAGGGAACCGCGAAATTCGAGCAGGCTTTCTTCGAGAATTTCGAGCGTGGGGATGTCGAGGTCGTTGGTGGGCTCATCGAGCAACAGAACGTCGGCGGGCTGCAGCATGAGCTGAGCGATCAGCACGCGGGCCCGTTCGCCTCCGGAGAGCCGCTCGACCGGCTGGCTGAGCTGTTCGCCGGTGAACAGGAATTTCGCGGCCCAGGAGGCCACGTGCATGACTCGATTTTGATAGATGACCGAGTCCCCTTCCGGAGCCAGCGCGCGGCGCAGAGTCATATTCATATCGAGCTGGCGGCTTTGGTCGAAATATACGATGCGCAACCACTCAGCGCGATGAATCTCTCCGCCGGCAGGAGTCCATTCTCCACGCAACAGGCGCAGCAGGCTCGTCTTGCCGCTGCCGTTCGGCCCCACCAACCCCACCCGCATACCCGCCGAAATGATGAAGTTGAGCCGCTCGAACAGCACGCGATTTCCGATTTCGCAGGTCACATCTCGGAGTTCGATCAGCCGCTTGGTCTTTCGCTCGGTGGCTGAGAAATCAATTTGAGCGTTGGCCGTCCGGGTTCTGGCATTCAAGTCGGCGAGTTCTCCCATGAGTTCCCCGGCCTTATCGATCCGCGCCTTGGATTTTCGGGTGCGCGCTTTGGCCCCCCGGCGGAGCCACTCGATCTCCGAATGAACCAGATTTTCGAGCGCTTCTTGGCGTTTCGCCTGGGCATGGAGAAATTCCTCTTTCTTCTCCAAAAAGGCGCTATAGTTGCCGCGCACTCGCAGCAATCCATCGGGGTACACCCGGCTGAGTTCCGCCATGGCGGTGGCCACATTCTCCAAAAAGTAGCGGTCATGGCTTACCACCACGCAGGCGAAGGCGGCCTGCTCGAGCAGAGCTTCGAGCCAGACGATTCCAGCCAGGTCCAGATGATTGGTGGGCTCATCGAGCAGCAAGACGTCCGGCGCCTGCACCAGCGCCTCGACGATTGCCAGGCGCTTCTGCCAACCCCCGGACAACGCGGACGCCCGCATTTCGAGATCCTCGAAACCCGCCCGGCCCAAGGTCTCGGCAAAATGGGCGCCGTGCTCTGAGCCCCGCGCCGCCGAACGCTCGAGCGCCTTCTCGACCACAGACCGCACCGTGTCCGATGACTGGAACTGCGAGTCCTGCTCCACGTAGCTCAGCCCCAGGCGCTTGCGGACCGCCACGTTCCCATCATCCGGCACCTCGCTGCCGGCCAGAATCCGCAGCAACGTGGATTTACCCGAACCGTTCGGGCCGATCAACCCAATGCGGTCTCTCTCGGAAACCGTAAAAGAAACGTTCTCGAAGAGCGGCTTGGCGCCGAAGGCTTTCGAGATTTTCTGTGCATTGATGATCGGCGGCAAGGGCGGCGCTCTCCCCGGAGTCTTTTCTCGAGGTTATCAGGAAACTCATACCGGGTGTCGCGGCGGACAGCGGCCGGCGAGCGCGGAGTCCTACCGCGATCTTGGCATCCTAACCTTCTTCATGGAATCGGCAGGAAATGCCGGGAGGCGATCACCTCAAATCAAGACTCAACGTCGGTTCGCGGGGCTTGGCTCCCGCCGGGACACCAGGTTGTGATAGGCCTTCTCATAAGAACGGAGGGATCGTTCTTCGGTGAACAGCTGCAAGGCGCGGGCTTTGGCCAGCTGTCCCAAGCGTTTCCGCTCCTGCTCGTTTTCGAGCAAGAACGAAATCGCATCCGCCATCTCCTGCGGCGCCTTCACCCCGACGAGCACGCCGCAATCGCCCAGAGCTTCGCGGATTCCGCCCACGTCGGTGGCCACGATGGCTGCTCCGCATAGCATGGCTTCGACGACCACATAGGGAAAGCCCTCGGAGATACTCGCGAAGGCTACTACGTCGGCGTTGCTGTAGACCTTCCAGGGTTCCTTGGTGGCCCCGGCAAAAATCACGCACTTTTGCAGGTCCAGGTCGGAGACTCTTTTCTTGCATTCATTGAAATAGCGGGAGTCGTTCTCGGTTCCGTAGAACAGCACCTCCAGGTTGCTGAACTTGGGCTTCAGCAGCGAGGTGGCTTCAATCAAGTCCAGTTGTCCCTTGAGCGGATAGATCAGTCCGACGGTGGCGACTTGCGGGTGGTCCCGAGGCTCCGGTTCGCAACTCTGAAACCGTTTGGGATCCACTCCGTTGAAAATGACATCGATCCGGCTTTGGGGCACTCCCATGCGCTTTTCCCAGCGCGCATTGAATTCGCAAACCGGAGAAATCTGGTCGGCAAAATGATAGTTCAACTCGACAATGGTCTGCACCACGCGGTAGAGAAACCAGCGCACGAAAAATGACTTGATCTGCCGACGCAGATTCAGATATTGCTCCCGCAGATACACGCCGTGCTCGGTCAGCAGGTAGGGAGTGCCGTTCGTGAGCTTGGCGAATACGCAGGGCAATCCGCATAATGACGCCGAGGACGCGTGCGTGAGATCCGCCACTGGAATGGGGAAGTGCAGCACGGAGAGCAGGTGGTAGAGCAAGCGGTACGCCTGCTTGACTTCGCCAAAGCTGGGACGTTCGGTCCCGGCCGGGCGGCATTCCCAGGTGGCGCGGGCGGCATGCTGGATCACATTCCAGGCTTCCGGCGAATTCATGGTCTTCTCGTAATCGTAATGCTGAAAATAGTTCTGCAACTTCAGCAAGACCCGGCCCAGCTCTTCTTTGTCGCTGTCGCGGGAGAAAACCAGCGCAAGAAACCGCTCAAACAGCGGCTTGAAGCGGCTGACAATGACCTCGGGCGTGGTGTTCCAGCGGTTGGCAAGAACGACCGAAACCGGATGATGGGTGGAATATTCCGCCGGCTGCACCAGCCCCCACTGCGGGACTTTGATGACCTCTTGTACGTTCGGCGCCAGCTCGTACTTGGATTGCTGGAAAGGATTGCTCACCACCGCCAGCAAGCTAAATTCGATGTCCGGCAAACCGTGCGTCAGCCGGTGACACCAGGTGCTGACCCCGCCGGTATAGAAAGGATAAGTACCCTCGGTTGTGAGGAGGACAGAAATGGGTTGGGCCCGGTTCACGGCTTGACGAACCTCACTTCCGCGGGCTGGCCCGCCAACAGCAGGAGGGTGGGATTGTCGAATTGCACTTCGACGGTGTGGGTCATGTTGGCTTCGGGGAGCGGGTTGATGACATGGATTTTGCCTTCCACCTGGCGGGGCGGGTTGGAGGGCAGGTTCACCAACGCGGATTGTCCGGTTCTGAGCCCGGCGATCATCTCGGCGGCCACGGGAACCTCTGCGATCATGCGATCCAGCTGCGCCAGACGGGCCAGAATGGTGCCTTCAGGAACCCGGTCGCCGAGGCGAACCGGAACCTCTGCCAGCACGCCACTCGCGGTGGCGCGCACCAGGGTCCCTTCGACCCGCCGCTTGGCTTGCTGATATTTCAGCTCCGCCTGCCGCAACTGCTCCTGCATTTCCTGACGCTCGACTTTGGCCTGCAGACCCGCTTGCTCCAATTGGTCCTGCTGCAGCTTGGCGGAGGCGCCGGCCAGCTTCTTCGCGTTGTCCAGGTCGTCCTGGGCCAGGCGCAGGTCGGTGGTGCGGTTATCCAGTTCCTGTTTGGCCACGATGCCCGCCTCAAATAGCTCGTGTGCACGATTATAATTGGTCAGGGCCTCGTCGTACGCCGCTTGCGCCCTTTCCGGCGAATCTCGCCACTGCCGCGTCGGCACCTGCTGTTGCTGCCCCTGGGAGACGGCCACGCGGGCGTTCACGTCCGCCAGTCGCGCCCGGAACTTATCCAGGTTCGCCTGCGCCGCTTCGCGCTCTCCCGTCGCCTGTTGCAGGGCTAATTGCGCTTCCGCATCGCTCAGACGCAGCAGCGGCTGTCCCTTGTCGACCTTGTCTCCTACCCTGACCAGAATCTCCGCCACGGTCCCGATGGCATCGGAGGTGATCCGCACTTCGCTGGCCGGGCGGATCGTGCTTTCGAACACTACCCCGTAGGGGGTCTTGCCCCGCGCCGACCCAATCCCGCCCGTACGTGAGGCATAGGTCGTTCCCACCACCACCAGCCCGATGGCCAAAAACGCCAGCAGCAAGTATCCCCGGATCTTGTGGAACGGGACCGCTACCTCGCCTGGAAGTGCCGGGTTACGGTGTCTCGCCTCGCGAAAGAAATCGACGCTGTCCGAAGCAGTTTCCCGCCACGAAACCGCATCCCCCAACGCCGGCGCGGACAAAGAAAAAGAGGACGCAAGCCGCTCCATGGCCTCGTCTTGTGCAATAGTCAAAGCGTCGAATATGCGGCTCATGGAACTGCCTTTCTCGCTGGGCCGTGGTCTTGCCTGTACGGTGGCGGAGGGGTTTTCTCTCTTCTCCTCCGCCCCCCCTGTCGCCTGCTGCGGCTCCCGCTCTGCCTACGGCAGCGGGAACGTGATGCTCTGTCCCGGAGTGATAGTGATGTGCGAAATGTTCTGCCCTCCGTAAACCTCAGATCCGGTGCTGGTTAAGCCGGTGACCGGGATGATGGCGGTCGCCGGACTGGTGCTGGTCGCCGCCGGCATGGTGATGGTGATCTGCGCCTGCGGCGTGTTCGCTGCGCTGATGCTGGCCGTCACTCCCGCCAAGTTGAAGGAGTTGCGGTTCTGCATCAGCACGCCCATCTGATCGAGCGTCGGGGTCAGCACCGGTAGCTTGTATACCGCCTCGTACTTGCTGAAGGTCAGGTCATAGGTGTCCGAAAGAAGCGAGGACACGTGCGTAGTAGCGGTGCCGAGGAAACTGGTGACGCTGGCCGGTATGGTGCCGCTCGGGGCCGCGTTGGTCAGGTTTGCGTAGTTGTCGGAGAAATGCAGGTCCGGCTGATGGAACATCTCCGGATCCATGTCCCCTATCAGCATGTTGTTCACAAATGCGGTGCTCGTGAAGTCCAGCACTTGCGCCGCGTTGTAAGTATTGAATGGCGGATCGGGAGCCGGCGCGGTCCCTGCCGGCGCCGTCGGCGCCACGTAGTTCGAGTAAATACAAACGAACTCGGTATCATCGTCGGCCCAGTTAGCGACGTTGTAGAAGACATCGTTGGGATGCCGCGGCACCTCATAGATGCCCGGTTCATAGCTGTTGATGATGCCGACGTTGGGCGAGGGATTAGGTCCGTTGTTGTTGGGCGGATCGGTCGTCGTCGCCACCGACGTATCGCTCACCGCGTAGCGGATCCCGTCAGCAAAAAGGTAGCCCGGAACGTTGGGATCGTTCAGACCGGTGACGCCCGGGGTCACGATGTTACCCGGGGCGAAGTCGTTGAAGATGAGCGGCGCCAGGGCGCCGTCATTATAGGGTCCAACCGTGGTATCCGTATCCAGGTTCACACCGCTGGCGTTGCCGGCTGCATAAAGATTGGTCAGTATCTCCAAGTTAATGTCGTCGATTGCCGGGCTGTCGTAGATGTCGCCGGCGCAGGTCCCGGTTATCGCTGTTGGGCTGCTCTCGCATAGGCCGTTGAGAGTTGTGGGGTGATCGTAGGTATGGCTGATCCAGTGGAAGTACTGCTGGTAGCTTTGCAGATTCGTCACCAGGTCATCGGCGACAGTCACAGTGGCAGTTGCGGTATTGTCGTCTGCCCCATTCTCGGCTGCGGTCGCGAGCGTTCCGGGTGTGGCGGTAGGACTTACTGGGGTCGCCGTGAACGTGTTTGTCCCCGGTGTAGTCGCGGCGCTCAAGGTAACCGAAACGATCGTCCAGGTTCCGTTGAGCGCGCCGCCGCCGTTCGTGGTGTTGGTCACGGTGACGGTCCGCCCTACCTGCCCGGAGAAGTCCTGGGCGGTAAAGGTTGCCACCCCGCCAGTCGCCGACGAGGAAACAATGGGAGCCGCCAGGCCTGTCCAATCGCCATTGCCCGAAGTGCCCACGCCGTTCATGGCGATGGTCAGCTCGAATTTCCCCGACGTCGCGCCGGTTTCGTAGGTCGTCCCGGGCGAGAGTAAGGGATCGGCTTGCTTGGCCGTCTGCCAGGCCACCAGTTGAGCCATATCGGCGGCATCCACGCGGAACACCGGCAGATTGGAGGCATCGGGCAAGGTGCGATCCTTCAGGGCTAGGTTGGTCAGGCAGGTCGTGCTGGGGATCCACTCCGAGTCGTTGATGAAAAAGTCGTCGATTTCCTGCGTGGCATAGACGTGGTAATCACCCAGGAATACTCCCTTGGTGACCCAATTGAGCAGACCGTAGGCGACCACCAGATCGTGCGTCAGATACGGGTTGCTGTCGAAGGTCTGGGTGAGGAACTGCTGACCGTTATAGGTGTAGGTCGCAGAGACGATGTTGCCCGAAGCGTCCTGCAACAGCGGTGTCAAAGTGCCGCCGGCGGCTGCATCTGCCGCCGCCAGGTCGACGCTCGCGTTGGTGATGGTGAGCGGCGTAGCCGTGTTCGCATAGAAGAAGACGGGCGCAGCCGCCGTCGTGAAGCTGGTGGTGTAGGTCTGGGTATCCGGTATCTGCGACACCAGGCTCAGTCCAAAGTTCGGGTCCGGGGCATCGTACCAATTCACCTGCCGCACGTTGAAGGTCCGCTCATAGGAGATCAAATTCGACTGCCAGGCACTGATGTCGTAGTAATCTCCGCCATAGGCAAAGATCACGCCCTGGAAGTACCCGTGGCAGGCGCCGTCGGAGAGCGTAGGCGCCGTCGCCGAGACATCCACTACCTCATAAGGTGTGCCCACGTAGTTGAGAATCTGCTGAATCGCCGGGAAGTCCGCGTAGCCCGCGCCGGCATTGGCTGCGGCATTGTTCACCACCAGGATCTTCATGTCGATGGTGGGCGACGGGCAGGAGATCGGCGCGGTCGTGGACGCCGTGATCCATCCCGTGTCGGAGTCGACGTAGGGCCCGACGGTCCCGTAGCTGGCCGTAATCGCATGCGCTCCATTGTCGGTTGCCAGTACAGTCGCCAGACCTGCGCTGTTGACGTTGACTTCCTGAGGGGTCGCTGCCGCCCAAGTCGCCAGGCTGGTAAGGTTCTGGCTGCTGCCATCGCTGTAGGTTCCCGCCGCAGAGAATTGCTGCGTGGCATTGAGGCCCAAAGTCGCGCCAACCGACGTCGTGCTGGTACCGCAAGAGGCAGACGGATAGGCTCCCAGGCACACCGCCAGCAACTCCAGTAGCGGAGGCTGCACCGTCAGCAGCGTGGTACCCGGGATGCCGTAGGTGGCGGTGATCGTGCTAGTGACATTGCTCGTGGTTAGGCTGCCCGCCGGCACGGTAACCGTGGCCGTGCCCGCCGTGCTAATGGTCGCCACCGTGGTCGTCGAGGACAGCCACGTCGCGGTGGAGGTCACGTTCGCTGTCGTGCTGGCGGGATCGGTATAGATCGCGGTGGCGGTAAACGGCACCGAGTTGTTGGTCGGCCCAAAGGTCAGGGTCGAATTCGCCAGTCCCAACGGGAACGTCGGGTTGGCCGGCGTGACCGTTACCGATTTCACTCCGTAGACATTCAACGCGGCCGGCGTTGACAGGATGCCGGTCATGTTGGCGGTGATATTGGTGGTCCCACCTGCGGCGCTGAGCACGCCCGTCGCGAGCCCCGTCGTGCTGTTGATGGTAGCGACGCCCGCATTGCTCGAAGCGAAGGTCACACTGTTCGCCGGAGGTACCCCAGTGGTACCGTCGGTGTAATTTAGCGTGGCGACGAACTGTGCCGTGGCCAACGGGAAAATGCTGCTGGATGATCCTGCGGCCGGTGCGGTCGAGACCGACTTCACCCCCTGAACGGTCAACACGAACGCCGGAGATGCCGGCACGCCGGTAACGGTCGCAGTGATGTTCGTGGTCCCTCCCGCCGCGCTGAGCACGCCCGTAGCCAGTCCAGTCGCGCTGTTAATGGCGGCAACTGCCGTATTGCTCGAAGCAAATGTTGCCGTCACGGGGCCGGTGGTACCGTCGCTGTATTTCGCGGTGGCGGTAAATTGGTCAGTCCCGAGCGGATAGATCGACGCCAGGGGCGCCGCGACTGTCAGACTGGCGATTATTTTTCCGGTCACGACCACGCTGGCGGTGTTTGCCACCGGGGTGCCACTTGATCCCGTGGCTGTCGCAGTAATCGTAGCGCTGCCAGCGGACACGCCCGTGGCCATTCCCGTGGTGCTGACCACCGTGGCTACCGCAGTGTTCGAGGAAGTCCAGGTAGACACTGCGCTTATGTTCCCCTTAGTTCCGTTTCCGTACGTTCCCGTGGCCGTCAGTTGCTCGCTGGTCCCGGCGGCAATCGAGGCACTGGGTACGGTGACCGCCAGTGAAACCAGATTGCCGATTTGGCCGCCTCCTGTCATGGGAACCACCAGGGCCGGGATACCGGCTGCGGTTACGGTAAGAGTTCCGGCGGTCGTACCCACCACCGTGGGCGTAAAGACGACAGTCACGACGCAGGAGCCGCTCGCGGCAATTGTGGCTCCGCAAGTGTTCGCCGTGATGGCGTAGGCGGCAGGACTGGCCACCTCGCTTTGGAGGGTTACAGCCGCAGTCTTGCTCTTGTTGTTGATGGTGACGGTATGCGCCGCGCTGGACGCCCCCACGTTGAGCGTGGTGCTGAACGCGATTGAAGTGGGTTGCGCAGTGAAGGACGGATTCACCGGTGTGCCCGTCAGGCTGGTCGATTGCGGAGTGCCGATACCGGTATACGCAACCGAGATGTTCCCACTCTGCACACCGGACGCGGTAGTGGCCGGTGTGAAAGTAACGCTGAGCGTGCAGGAGGCGCCGGCGAGCAAAGAGGTTGTGCATCCGGTCTCGGCAAACTCCGGGTTGCTGCTCGAAACTGCGATCGGCATCGTCGTCGTCGTGTTGTTCTTCACGGTCAGAGTCTGGGCAGGGCTGGTGACGCCCAGGTTTACGGAACCAAATGCGGCAGAAGCAGGCGTAATGGTGATCGGCGCAACTCCGGTGCCGGTCACGGCCGCCGATGCGGGGCTGCCAACCCCGGTGTAGGCAGCCTGGATTTGCCCGGTCTCGGCACTCGCCGCCGTCGGCTTAAAGGTGACACTGATGGTGCAGGTGGCGGCCGGGCCCAACGAAGTCGTGCAGGTATTCGTCTGGGCAAACATTGTATTGGTGCTTGCGATACTCAATCCTGCAATCGTGGTTGCTCCCCCGTTCTTCACCGTGAACGTGGTCGAGGCGGAGCTCGCCCCTGCCGTGACCGCGGGAAACGCGAATGAAGTCGGCGTAATGGTTATCGCGGTTACCGCTTTGTAGGCGAAGATTGCGGCACTGTATGCAGTGCCCGATTTGCACGTGCCGGTATTGGCAACCGCGGACGCGCTGTTCACGATTTGCTCGCTGTACATCGAATCGTCGCCGTCCGACGCATCGGAGGCGTCGAGAATCTTGCTCCAGCCTCCGGAGGCGGCAAAGGTCTGGATGTTGCTGGTGGTCGATCCCACCAAGCCCAGCAGCAGTTCACTGGTTTGGCTCGGAGTTGTGCTTCCCGAGGAAAACGTTGCCGCCGTGGCGCTCGCGGAAGCGCTTTTGTCGAAGGAGTTCGTGGTGAGCAACCCGGAGTACTCCGCCGCATATACCATGGCGATCGAGGATGGGAAAGTGGCTTTAACCCAGCTAACCCCGGCTACCGTGTTGGCGAACGAGAAGGAGCACAGCTCGCCCTGGTTCACGGAGTAGCACGCGTCCATATGGTAGGTCTGCGCGGCGCTGTCTACGACACTGGTGATGGCATTGCTGTTGGTGGTAAAGATCAGCCCGATCAGCGTATTCCCAGCCGTCGAAGGAGAGACTGCAACTTGAAGCGACGTGACCGCCGTACCGGTGGTCGCCGCGCTCGAGGCGTGGAGGCGCAGGGGAGCGGCCGAGGCAGCGGGCGGAACAATGGCGAACAGAATCGCGGCGGCCAATAAGAGTGTGTGAGTGCGCGTCTGGGAGGGAGAAGACTGGTGCCTCATACGAGTTCCTCGCGAGTCAGCAAGTGTGTATCCCGCTTCATGCTTCCTAGGGGATCGTGAATTCCAATGAGAAGTCGCCTGCTGGTACGAAACCGCCGCGTCACCCTGCCACTCGACCCTGGATCTGACTCCAGGCCTATGTGGTACACAGGGGGTTTCACCTCCGCCAATCAAGGACGAAAGTAAGACCTCGACACCGCAGCAGTTCTTCTTGGGGGAGGGACCGCGCAGCGACCAAAGTGCCATCTGTATTCAGACATCCGCCGTGCTGGGGCGAGTGCGACCAATCTGCAGATTTCTACTGGCCGCCTTCCGGCAGCTCAACCGCGTGAAATCCTGGGAAATTCGCACCTCTCGAGCAAACCCCGCGCACAAAGGACCTGGATGAACTTATAGGTCTTCCGCGGGTTCGTCACAAGAAGTAGATGGTCGTGGTCGGGCCGGGTACTTGTTGGCCACGCCGAACCGCCTCCTGGGCGGACGGCACTTCGTGAAGCTGGCCAGAGAAGTTCGGCACGGGTCTTTCCTCCGGGGTAAGGAGTTAGTTAACTAGATAGTATTGTGACCACCCGCTGCCTTACGACAGCGACCCTAAAACCAGCCAGCAGCACGCCGGATGATGTTTTATGTGTAGATAATAAGTACATGATAAATATACCGACGGCTCGCTACAATCCTCGCGATCGCCCATCCGGGGCGGCTTTTCGCCAGGTTCTTGGTATCGGTTTGCCACCTACCAAACGCATATCATCCGGCGAACCGGGCTGCCCTGCCCACACGGGGGCGGAGGAGATGGTGTCTCCCACTCTCCTCCGCGCTTGTCGCTTGCTGCCGCTCCTGCCTACTGCAGCGGGTACGTGCTCGTCGTTCCCGGCGTCAGGTTGATGTGTGAGATGCTCTGTCCGCCGTAAACTTCGAGCCCCGGCTGGCCCAGGCCGGTCTGCGCTGGCAGGCCGGAAATGCTGAGGCCGGTCACCGGTATGGTGGCGGCGTTCGTGACTGTGAGGCTAATGGTTTGTGATCCCGGAGCACCGCTGATGCTCGCGCTTACTCCAGACACGTTGTAGCTGTTCCGGCCTTGCATGGCCAGACCCATCTGATCCTGCGTCGGGGTCAGCACGGGCAGCAGATACAGAGCTTCGTACTTGGCGAACGTCAAGTCATAGGTGTCTGTGAGGAGCGAGGACACATGGGGAGTACCAGCGGTCACTCCAAGGACCGGAACTGCCGGAAATGGGGCCCCGGCGACTGGAGTAAGGGGCGTGGGGCCGGGAGTCGTGAGAGCCACAGAGTTATCCGAGAAATGCAGGTCCGGCTGGTGGAACATCTCCGGATCCATATCGCCCATGAGCATGTTGGTCACGAAGATCGAACTGGTGAAGTCCAGGATCTGCGAGGCGCTGTATGCGTTGAATGGCGGATCGGGGGCGGGTACGGTTCCCACCGGCGCAGTTGGTTCGACGTAATTCTGGTAGATGCAGACGAATTCTGCCTGATCGTCGGCCCAGTTGGCTACGTTGTAAAACACGTCGTTCGGACGCCGCGGCACTTCGTAGATGCCACTGGCGACGCCGTTGAAGGTGCTGACGATGCCGACATTCGGCGATGGATTCGGCCCATTGTTCGGCTGTCCACTCACTGAGAAATCGCTCACCGCATACTGGATCCCATCCTCAAAGAGATAGGTGGGAACGTTCGGATCGTTCAGGCCGGTGACGCCCGGGGTCACGATGTTGGCCGGGTTGAAGTCCGTGAAGGTGAGCTGCTGGACCAAGTCGCTTCCGTCTGTATCCAGCATCCACGACGGTTGGGCGGCGGGATCCGAGGCAACCCAACGGTTCGTCAGGATCTCCAGGTCAATGTCATCGGTGTAGGTGGGGGCGTCGGCAGCGTCGCCGCAAGTGCCGGGGTTGTTGGGGGTACTCTTGCACAAGCCATTCAGCGTGCCGGGGTGATCAAAGGTGTGGCTCATCCAGTGGAACGCTCCCTGATAGGCCTGCAGATTCGCTACCAGGTCGTCAGCGACGGCCGCGGTTGCAGTACCTGCACTGTCGGAGACTCCGTTCTCGGTGGCTGTCGCGAGTGTTCCCGTGTAGGTAACATTCGCCGTGAACGTAGCCGTCCCCGGGGTTGTGACCGTCCCGTTGCTCGAGCTACTCCCGGTTGCGGAGGTAACCGTGGCGATTGTCCAGGGTCCGTTGAGCACGCCGCCGCCGTTCGCAGTGTTGCTGATAGTTACGGTCTGCCCCGGCAAGCCGGAGAAGTCCTGGGCCGTAAAGGTCGCTACCCCGCCGGTCGCCGAAGAGGAAATAATCGGAGCCGTGAGGCCCGTCCAGTCGCCATTGCCCACCGTGCCTACGCCGTTCATGGCTATGGTCAGCTTGAATTGCGAGAGTAATGGGTCCAGTTGCTTTTGCTGTTGCCAGGCTGCCAGCTGAGCCATATCGGCTGCGTCCACGCGGAACACCGGGAGATTGGAAGCGTCGGGCAACGTGCGGTCCTTCGCCACCAGATTGGTCAGGCAGGTCGTGCTCGGGATCCACTCCGAATCATCGATGAAAAAGTCGTCGATCGACTGCGTGGCAAAGACGTGGTAATCGCCCAGGAATACGCCTTTGGTGACCCAATTCAGCAGACCGTAGGCGAGCACCAGATCGTGCGTCAGGTACGGGTTGCTGTCGAAGGTCTGGCTAAGAAACTGTTGGCCGTTAAGGGTGTAGGTCGCGGAAATAATGTTGTTGGAAGCGTCCTGCAACAGCGGTGTCAACGTACCGCCGGCGGCCGGATCGGCCACCGCCAGATCGACGCTCGCGTTGGTGATGGTCAGTGGCGTGGCGGTATTCGCGTAGAAAAAGATTGGTTGGGCCGCGGTGGTGAACTTGGCCGTTTCGGTCCCCGTTGAAGGTATCGGCGTTCCGGTCGAGCTCAACCCAAAGTTCGGATCGGGGACGGAATACCAGTTCAGTTGCCGCACTGCGAAAGTCTGTTCATAGGAGATCAGGGCCTGCTGCCATGGGCCTATGCTGTAGTAGTCGCCGCCATAAGCAAAGATCACGCCTTGGTAGTGACCGTGGCAGGCACCGTCAGAAAGAGTGGGGGGGGCGGCCGTGACGTCGACCACGTCATACGGTGTGCCGACGTAGTTGAGAATCTGCTGGATCGCCGGGAAGTCGGCATAACCCGCTCCGGCATTGGCGGCGGCGGCGTTCACCACCAATATCTTCATGTCGATAGTGGGCGACGGGCAGGAGATGGGCGCTGTCGTAGACGCCGTGATCCATCCCGTGTCGGAGTCGACGTAGGGCCCGACGGTCCCGTAGCTGGCCGTAATCGCATGCGCTCCATTGTCGGTAGCAAGTACAGTCGCCAGGCCGGCGCTGTTGACGCTGACTTGCTGGGGATTCGCTGCCACCCAGGTTGCCAGGCTGGTAAGGTTCTGGGTGCTGCCATCGCTCGAGGTCCCAACCGCGGAGAATTGCTGCGTGGCATTGAGGCCTAAGGTCGCGCCAACCGAGGTCGTGCTGGTACCGCAAGTGGAAGACGGATAGGCTCCCAAGCACAGCGCCACCGACTCCAATATCGGAGGCTGCACCGTCAGAAGCGTGGTACCGGAGCTGCCGTAAGTCGCAGTGATCGTGCTCGTGACATTGCTCGTGGTTAGACTGCCCGCCGGCACGGTAACCGTGGCCGTGCCCGCCGTGCTAATGGTCGCCACCGTGGTCGTCGAGGACAGCCACGTCGCGGTGGAGGTTACGTTCGCCGTGGTGCTGGCGGGATCGGTGTAGGTCGCCGTGGCGGTGAACGGCACCGAGTTGTTGGTCGGCCCGAAGGCCAGGGTCGAATTTGCCAGTCCCAGCGGGAACGTCGGGTTGGCCGGCGTGACCGTGACCGATGCCACTCCGTAGACAGTCAACGCGGCCGGCGTTGACGGGATGCCGGTCATGTTGGCGGTGATGTTGGTGGTGCCACCGGCGGCACTGAGGACGCCCGTTGCTAAGCCGCTGCCGCTGTTAATGGTGGCCACCGCGGGGTTGCTGGAGGCAAAGGTCACACTGCCCGCAGCAGGGACTCCGATGGTGCCGTCGGTGTAATTCAAGGTGGCGACGAACTGGGCGGTTGCGAACGGGAAAATGCTGGTGGACACTGCAGCGGCCGAGATCGATTTCACTCCGGCAACACCGAGCACAAAGGGGGAAGAGGTGACGCCGCCGCTGGTGGCGGTGATGTTCGTCGTCCCCGCCGTGGCGCTGAGTACACCTGTCGCCAGTCCGGTGGCGCTGCCGATTGTGGCCACGCCCGTATTGCTGGACACAAAGGTCGCGGTTACTGGGCCCGAGGTACCGTCGCTGTAAGCCGCCGTGGCCGAGAACTGGTCGGTCCCCAGTGGATAGATTGATGCAGCGGGAGCTGAGACGGTTACCGAGGTGATGGTCTTCGCTGTGACGGCAACGGCAGCGGCGGGGCTGGTCACTATCGTGCCGGTCGTTTCCGTCACTGCCGCGGTAATCGTGACACTGCCGGCGCCTACCCCGGTGACGAGTCCGGTGGCGCTGACCGAGGCGATCTTACTGTTCGACGTGGTCCAGGCAGCTACAGAGGTTACGTTCCCGGTGGTTCCGCTCGCGTAAGTGCCGGTCGCGGTAAGTTGCTCGGTCAAGCCGGCCGCCAGGGTTGGACTAGGCACGGTGACCGCAATGGAGCGGAGATTGTTTACTTGCGCGCCCCCCGTCATGGCCACGACGAGCTGGCTGTTCGACGGGCCGTTCGGAATAGTGAGCGTTCCGGTCGTCGTGCCTACCACCGCGGGCGTGAAAACTACGGTGACGGTGCAGGAAGCAGCCGCCGCCAGAGAACTCGTACAGGTATTCGCGGTAATGGCGTAAGCCGCAGGGCTCGCCGCGATGGTGCCGATCGCGATTGCCGCGGTCGTGCCATTGGTGAGGGTCACGGAATGCGGCTGACTGGGGGTACCCACGTTGCGCGTGGTGCTGAAACTAATCGAGGTCGGCGAGACCGTGAGCGGGCTGACCGCGGTCCCGGTCACGCTGACCGACTGCGGGCTTCCGGTACCGGTGTAGGCAACCGCAATGGTCCCGGTTTGCGCGCCAGTGGCAGTCGCCGTCGGGGCGAAAGTGGCACTGAGAGTACAGGAGGCAGCCGCCGCCAAAGAAGGCGTGCACCCGGTCGCGGGAAATTCCGTGTTGCTGCTGGTGACCGTGAGCGGCATGGCCGTGGTCGTGTTGTTCTTGACGGTAAAAGTCTTCGCAGCGCTGATTGTGCCTTGGGTCACGTTACCGAAGGCGCGGGAGGTAGGGGTGATGGTGATCGGAGAAACTCCGGTTCCGCTCAAGGCAAGCGTCACGGGGCTGCCGGTTCCCGCAAAAGCGACGGTGATGCTCCCGGTTTGGGCAGCGGCAGCCGTCGGGGCGAAGGTAGAGCTGATGGTGCAGGTGGAAGAAGCCGGCACGGAGGCGCCGCAGGTATTGGTTTCTGCAAAGGGGGCCGCGGTCGTAATCGTCACAGCCACCGCCGTGGTTTCACTATTTCTGACCGTAAATGTGGATGCCGCGCTGGTCGTGCCTTCCCCGACGGAACCAAAGTTGTGGGATGTCGGGGTAATGGTGATCGGCGCAACTCCGGTGCCAGTGACCGTGGCCGATACCGGGCTACCCACGCCCGTATAGGTGGCGGTGATGCTGCCCGTCTGCGCACCGGTCGCTGTGGGAGTAAACGTGACACCGACTGTGCACGTCCCGCCCCCGGCCAACGAGCTCGTGCAAGTATTGGTTGCCTCCTTAAAGAGCGCATTGCTGCTCGCGACACTCAATCCTGAGAGCGCGGTCGTTCCGACGTTCTTCACGGTGAAGGTGGTCGCCGCGGTGGTGGTGCCGACCGCCACCGAACCGAACCCATGGGTCGCCGGGGTAACTGTGATGAGGGCGGTTCCGGTACCCGTCAGGCTGGCGGTTTGCGTGCCCGCGCTATCGCTGACCGTCAGGGTCCCGGTCCGAGCGCCCACAGCGGTGGGCGTGAAAGTGACAGTGATGGTGCAAGTCGCGGCGGCCGCTACCGAGGGGCAAGTGCCGGTCGCGGTAAAGTCCCCACTGGCCGATATGCTGGTCACGGTGAGCAGAGCGGTGCCGGTATTTGTCAGGGTAAACGTGCGAGTCGTCGTGCTCAGGCTGCCCACTGCGGCCGAGCCCAGAGCGCGAGACGCCGGCGTCAGCGTCGCGGTTTGGGCTTGAGCCGTCGCGGTGCTGGCGGCGAAGAAAACCAAGAGCACCAAGAGAACGAAGAGAATGCGAGTGCACGTTTGGGAAACTGGCAGGCGGCGCGTCATAGAAACCTCGTGAGCTAACAAATGTGTGTCCCCTTCCAGGGATCGTGAATTTCCAGTAAGAATTCGGTAGTTTCGAGAACCGCCGCTCAGCCCGCCATTCGAGTCCCCGCACCGCATCGCGGGCCTTTTCGATATGCCGGGGTATCGCCCGGGCCTAAAATGGCCAAAGCGAAACCGCAAGGGTTCTCCTGGGGAAGGGACTGTTCTGCGAGCGAAATGCCATCCGTTAAATAGAAATGATCCGATCTGGCGCCACTGAACTTCCGACTCTCGACTGGTTGCCTGTGGGCAACTCGACCACGTGAGAATTCCGGGAAAGCGGCACTGCTAGGCCAACCGCCGAGCACGGGGAAGCTAGGTGCACTCTAGGTGTTTCGCTATTTCGTCACAAGAAGTAGAAGGTCGGGGTCGGGCAGGGTACTTGTTGGCCACGTCGAACCGCCTCAATGCCGGAGAGGTTCGGCACGGGTCTTTCCTCCGGGGTAAGGAGTTAGTTAACTGAATAGTATTTGACCCGAGGTTGGCTCACCGTAGCATGCGTTGAAACCAGCCAGGCGTGCCGTGGAAGATGTTTAATATATAACTAATAAGCAGAATATGAATAGGCCATCGGCTGGGATAAATCCTCCGAATCGTGCATCCGGGGCGGCTTCTCGCAAGGTTGTTGGTTGCGGTTTGGGCCCGTTCAATTGCACCGCGTTTTCGAGATGGCGCGGTATCTCTGGTCCTCCGCCGAGCTGAGTGCGGTTCTCAGACGTCGATGATATAGATGATCCTATGGATATCGAGGAGGACCTCCCCCACCGTCCGTTGCTGGTTTTCGACGGAGACTGCTCCTTTTGTAAGGTTCTGGTCGACTATGGGAAGCGGATCACAGGCGAGCGGGTCGAGTACGCGCCCTACCAGGAAGTGGGCCACCGGTTCCCCCGCATTGCTCGCGAAGACTTCGCCTCCTCGGTAAAGCTCATCTTGCCCGACGGCGAAGTGCGCAGCGGGGCGCATGCCGTATTCAGCACCTTCGAGAGAACCCCGGGAAAGGGTTGGATGCTCGAGCTCTACACCCGCATCCCGGGTGTCGCGCCGATCTCGGAGACGGCTTACCGCACAGTCGCCCGCCATCGGTCGCTGGCGTATCGAGTGACCAAGCTCTTGTGGGGAATCCCTCTCGAACCAGCGACTGCTCGGTTATCAACCTGGCTTTTTCTGCGGCTGCTGGGCGCGATCTACCTGATCGCCTTCGCCTCCTTTGGTGCGCAGGCGCCGGGCCTGATCGGATCTCGTGGGATTCTTCCGGTGGCCGAGTTTCTCCCTGCGGTGCGGCAATATCTGGGAGCGTCGGCCTATTGGAGCGTCCCCACTTCCTTGTGGTTCAGCTCGAGCGACAGCTTCATCCGAGCCAATTGGATTGCCGGAATCTGCCTTTCGGTGGTTCTAATGCTTGGTTTGAACTGGCGCTCGGTGCGGGTTGCGCTCTTCGTTCTCTACCTCTCTCTGGCGGCCGCCAGCCAGGTCTTTTTGAGCTTCCAGTGGGATGCGCTGCTGCTCGAAGCCGGTTTTCTTGCCATCTTTCTCGGGTCTTCCCGGCTCGTGGTTTGGCTGTTTCGCTGGTTGCTGTTCCGCTTGATGTTTCTCTCCGGGGCAGTGAAACTGCTGAGCGGCGACATTTCCTGGCGGAGCTTTACCGCCCTGCCCGTGCATTATGAAACCCAGCCCTTGCCCACTCCTCTGGCCTGGTATGTCTACCAGTGGCCGGCATGGTTTCATCACTTCTCGGTGGGAGTGGTGTTCGCGACCGAACTACTGGTTCCATTTCTGATCTTTGCGCCGCGCCGTATTCGCTGGTGTGCTGCGTTCGCGATTACCGTGTTCCAGCTGCTAATTTTTCTGACCGGGAACTACGCTTTCTTCAACCTGCTGACCATTGCGCTGTGCGTCTTCCTTCTCGACGATGCCTGGCTTCGTAAAATCGTCCCCCGCAGCATGGCGGCGAAAATACTTGCGGAGCGGCGCCCCAGCCGGTGGCTCGGCCTGCGCAACCCCGTCTGCCGAGCGCTCGCCGCTCTGGTGGTCTTTGTGACTGCCTTCCAACTGATCGACACGTTTCTGCACCTTCGTTGGGCGCCGGCAGAAACGGTGATGAGCGCGGTTGCGCCGTTTGAGATCATTAACACCTACGGTCTTTTCGCCGTCATGACCACGTCGCGCCCTGAAATCGTGATCGAAGGTTCCGCGGACGGCGTGACCTGGCTGGCCTACGAGTTCAAGTACAAACCGGGAGAGCTGTCACGACCGCCCGCTTGGGTTGAACCGTATCAGCCTCGGCTCGATTGGCAAATGTGGTTTGCGGCCCTTGGGGACTACCAGAGCGATCCCTGGACGGTGCAATTGATGGCCAAGCTGCTCGATGGATCGCCCGCCGTTCTCCTCCTGTTTGCAAGGAACCCGTTTCCCGGCTCTCCGCCTCGTTACGTCCGGGCCTTGCTCTATGAGTATCGCTTCACGACGCCTGCGGAACGACGGGCCACAGGAGACTGGTGGCACCGGGAATTGAAGCGAACCTATCTGCCTTCCCTGTCATTGCACGATCCCTAGCAGGCGGATGTCGGGTGGGAAGCGGGATGTTCACCCCGACCACGAAATCCTACGATGCCCCCACGGCTCGCGCTTTGGCTGAGGTCCCTAGGGCTTGCTGCACCTTAATGAGCAGCGCGCGCAGGGTAAACGGCTTTTCCAGAAGCAGAATCTCCGGATCGAGCACGCCGTATTGCGCAATCAGGTCGCTGGCGTAGCCCGACAGGTAGAGCACCTTGATTGTCGGGCGCAATTCGGTCAGTCGATCAGCCAGGTGGCGCCCGTTCATGCCGGGCATGATGACGTCGGTCAGCAGGAGCTCGATCGGGCCGGAATGTCTCTCGGCGGTCGCGATCGCGGCTTTGCCGTCTGCGGCCTCGAGCACGCAATAGCCCTGGCTCTCCAGACAATTCCGCGCCAGGATGCGCAGCGCCTCTTCGTCCTCGACCAGTAAGATGGTCTCGGAACCGCGGGGCAGAATCTCCGCGGTTGCGACCGCGGGCTCGGACCCCACCATGCCCCCGGCTTGCGGCAGGTAGATCTTGAAGGTGGTACCCTGCCCCGGCTCGCTATACGCGCTGATGTAGCCGCCGTTCTGTTTCACGATTCCGTACACCGTCGACAACCCTAGCCCAGTTCCTTTCCCGGGTTCTTTGGTGGTGAAAAAAGGTTCAAAGATGTGCGCCACGGTTTCCTTATCCATCCCGCAACCGGTGTCGCTGAAGCTCAAAATGACATAGCGTCCGGGCTTGAAGTGGAAATGCTCGAGGGAGTAGGTTTCATCGAGGTCGGCGTTCGCCGTCCGGATCGTCACCTTGCCACCCTGGAGCATGGCGTCGCGCGCGTTGACCGCCAGATTCATCAGGATCTGCTCCATCTGGCTGGCATCCACCTTTACGCGCGCCAGGCTGGCATCGCGCGTGATGAAGATCTCGATGTTTTCTCCGATGAGCCTGCGGAGCATTTTTTCCATTTCCACAATCAGGGAATTTAAGTCCAGGATAACGGGCTGAATCACCTGCTTGCGGCTGAAGGCCAGGAGCTGGCGGGTTAAGCCGGCCGCGCGATGGGCGGCCTTGGCAATTTCTTCGGCGTAGCGAACCAATGGGTCATCGGCCGGCAGCCGCATCTGCAGAAGGCCGCTGTAGCCGGTGATCACGCTGAGGGCATTGTTGAAATCGTGCGCCACGCCCCCTGCGAGAAGACCGACGGCTTCCATTTTTTGCGATTGCAGGAGCTGTTCCTCGAGCAGCTTGCGTTTGGTGACATCCTCATTCATGCCCTCGTACCGCACCACAACGCCATTCTCCAAGACGGTGCGGGCGTTGGCTGAGATCCAGATCTTGCTGCCATCCTTGCAGTACACCTCGGACTCGAAGTTGCGCACGATTCCCTGTTGTTCGAGTGCGCGGCTGAATTCTTCGCGGCGCTTGGGATCGACATAAACTTGGCACCGAATGTCGTTGACGCTGGCCAACAGATCCCGGGGAGATTCGTAGCCGAGCATGGCCGCCAAGGTCGGGTTCACGGTCAAGAGACGCCCCTGCGGCGTGCTCTGGAAGATGCCGATGACCGCATCTTCCACCATGCTGCGATATCTTCGTTCCGTCTCCTGCAGGGCTTGTTCCGCCTGCTTCTGTTCCGTGATGTCGCGTACGACCACCAGCACCGCGTTTTGCCCGGCAAAGGTGAGGTGGTCGGAGGAGATTTCAACGTCAATCAACCGTCCGTCTTTCAGCCGATGCTTCCAAATTCCGGCGTTCCGCAGACCGCTCCGCGCCTTGGCGGCATCGGCGAGCAGCCGCGGCACATCCTCTGGCGGACGGATTTCGGTGATCCGCATGGTCAGAAATTCTTGGCGGGAATAGCCGTAGTGGTCAACCGCTGCGGAATTGACTTCCAAAAAACGTGTGCTCTCGGCGTCGAACACCCACATGGGTTGCGGGTTGTTCATGAACAGGAGCCGAAAGCCATCTTCGTTTTGCGCGAGCCTTCGCTCAACCGCGTGGGCGTTTGGCGGCTCACGGGTGAGGATGGGCGGTTTGGGCGGGTCATTTTTCCGGGCCATGAGTAACTACATGGCAGGCAAAAGAGGTGCGGCTGCCATTGTTCCAGGGTGCGGAGAGCCGCCGGCTTCGAAGGCGGATGGCCACAGCATGGCTTCTCCATTGTGGATAGCACCTCAAGCCCAGCCGACCAAGAGTACAGACGTACTGTGGGCCGGGTTCGGAAGCGCCCGGCGGCCGGGAATCCCGCCAGGACACTTTGGTAACTCCCGCCGGACCGGTGTACCTCTGGACAGGTAACTCGGCGCGCGTTACCTGGCCCTACGAGGAATGCCGCGCGGTCAATTCGTAACTTGTCGGACGGCCCTTGAAAACTTAGTCTGTTCTTATGTCGCCACGGTCTCTGCTGTTCTCCTCCGATCAGGAGACATCGCGCCTACTCACCCAAGCTCTTCATGAGCTCGAGCTCCAGGTCGAATCTTGCAACGAAATCTTTGCCGCGCTGAAAAGCCTGACCAGCCGGGCCTTTGACCTGGTCGTGGTCGATTGGGATGAGGGTCTCGAAGCTAGCTTCCTGCTCAAGACAGCGCGGGAACTGAAGTCCAACCGCAGCGCTTTTGCCATCGTCATTGGGCGGGCGGAAGCAAGCGCCGCACTCGAGCAGGCGGGCGCCGATCTGGTCCTCAGCAAACCCGTCCACCCCGACCGGGTCCGACACGCTCTGCTGAGCAGCAACGAATTCATGTCTCACCTCAAGCCTCGGCTGACTCTCGGCCAGGAGCGAGCGGCGGCGATTCCCGGTACGGGAACGGGAATCTGGTCAATCCCGGTGGCGCCACGGGAACCGGCGGCGCTGGCCTCAGCCCCTCCGCTCGAGAGCATCATGGCGGATCTGGCACCGCCGAGATTCGCGACCCTGGACGCGGGCCTCGCTCAGCCGTCGCTGCTCGAGAGATTTTTCCCGCGCCGCGTGTCCAGTCGGCCGCCGGCCCGACGTCGGACCAGTAACCGTAGTACGGCATTCCTGCGGGTAGCGGCGATCGGTGTCGCTTTCTTCGCGGTGGGCTACACGTTCAGCCAACCTCTGAGCAAGGCGGGCCGCTCGGCGGCGCAGATTTCCCGCGCCACTTGGGAAAAGACGCAAGGCTGGTTCGAAGAGCCTCGCGTCGAAGCCCACACCAGTACTTCAGAACTGGCCGAGATGGATGAGCCCGACCCGCCACAACGCTCAGCCAAGTCATCAGCGAGAATCCGCGTCATGCCGGTCCGCACGACAGTCGCCACCGCTGCACCGCCGGCCAGCGAACCCGCGGCTTCTGGGGCCGGGGCGACGCCGCCCGACCCAGGGCAGGTGACCGCGGCTGTGAGTAGCCTTCACATTCCAGAAAGCATCGCCAGCCCCTTCCCGGGAGTCGCCACGGTGCGAAATGTGGCGGCGACCATCACCCCAGTCCTGCTCAATGCCTTGGAACCGATCACGGTGCCTGAGCAACTGTCGGAGAAACTACTGCTCGAGAAAGTTGAGCCCAACTATCCAGAAAAGGCAGTGCGCGCCGGCCTGCAGGGCCCGGTGGTGTTGCAGGCCTGGATCGGAAGAGACGGCCGGATCCGCGACTTGAAGCTCATTCGCGGCTCGTTACTCCTCGGCCAGGCTGCCTGCGAAGCCGTGAAGCAATGGCGGTACAAGCCGTACCTGCTGAACGGGCAAGCGGTTGAAGCCGAAACCTACGTCACCGTGGACTTCACACTCCCCTAGAACCAACCCGTCCGCACCTTTCGCGTCAACGACTTCACAATTTTTTACAGCTTTTTACTGGCAGTTGACACCTGCCCTGTGACACTGAAGTATGTTTCGAATCGGCAAGGCCCGGGCAGCTTTCTCGGGCCCTGAGTCACCCATGGCAAAGCAACGTCCGGACGATCGAACCCGTCTGATCCTCGGTCTGGAATTGGCCGTGGTATTGCCAGCCGCGGCACTGGTGATCCTGAGCGCCCTTCATTTGATGTCCATCCAGCGCGATCGCGGGGTCGAGGCGGCGATTCAGCGCGATTTCACCCAGGTGTTGCAGGTCTCCGAGAAGCAGTTCAACCAACGCGCCTACGACTTGATGGATGACGTTCGCGCCGACTTCCCCGCTCCCGGCGAGGCCTGCGCCATCAACTTGGATCATGTTCTGGCGGCGCATTCCTATGTCGGTCATGTTTTTGTCTATGACCCGGACGCCGGCCTGATCGTTCGGTCCCAGCCGTCCAGTCTCAAAGACGCCGGGTTTCGCGATGAGGCCGCAGACTTCAACCACATGATGGATAACTGGATGAAGATGCAATTCAAGGAGACGGTGGACGAAATCTCCAGCATGCACGTGCAGAGGAAAGGCCTGCCGTACTACTTCTTTCACAACTCAGCGCCCCGCGGCGAGAAACGCCTTTATCAGTCGGTCGCCCTATTTCTGATCCAGGACGATTCCGGCCACACCAAGGGCATTGGCGGCATTGCCTTCGACGCCGACTACCTGCGCCAGCAGTTTTTCCCCGAGATGCTGGACACGGTCATGAGCCGCAATCTCACCGAGGGCCATACCGAAAGGAACCCCGCCGTCATGATGGTGCGCGTCAAGAGCGAGTACACGCCCCTGGCCGCCGCCCCGGGCTGGGATGGCGGCGCGCCGGAGATGGAAAGGAATCTCGAAGGCGCGTTTCCCGGGCTCACGCTGGCGATCAAGTTGCGCGGCACCACCCTCGCCGCTTTGGGCCAGCGCTTCGTGCGTATCAACTTCTTAGTGCTCGGCGGGCTCACCTTGCTGCTGGCCGGAGGAATTGTGCTGACTCATCGCAATGTGGCCCGGGAAATGTCTCTGGCCCGGGTGAAATCCGACTTTGTCTCGAATGTCTCGCATGAATTGCGCACTCCCCTCTCTTTGATTCGGCTCTATGCCGAAACCCTCGAGCTCGGCCGCCTCAGCAGTCCAGAAAAGTATCAAGAGTACTACCACATCATTCGCAAGGAGAGCGAACGGCTGAGCGCGTTGATCAACAACATCCTCGATTTTTCACGGATCGAAGCCGGCGGGAAGGAATACGACTTTCGTGAAACCGACATGCGCGAACTGGTACACGCTACCCTCGATTCCTACCGCTACCAGATCGAGCAGAACGGTTTTGTTTTTGAGGAAAAAATCAGCGAAAACGTCCCCCCCTTGTGCGTGGACCGGGAGGCGGTGTCGCGTTCTTTGTTGAACCTGGTAAACAACGCCCTGAAATATTCCCAGGACCGGAAATACATCGCGGTCAACCTGTATCGCGCCAACGGATCGGTGAAGCTGGAAGTGATCGACCATGGCATCGGCGTTCCTTCCCAGGAGCAGGACAAGATTTTCGAGAAGTTTTACCGGGTCGGCGATCCCCTGGTCCACAACACCAAGGGCAGCGGATTGGGGCTTTCTTTGGTGCGCCACATCGTGCACGCCCACGGCGGAGAAGTATCTGTGAACAGCACTCCCGGCCAGGGCAGCACGTTCACTATTTCGCTGCCCGTCAGCGCGGCTTCGGGCGGTGGCAAGACCGCGTCCCCAAAAACTCAGGAGTCCGCCGGATGACCAAAATCCTGATCGTCGAAGACGAGCCCAACATGGTTGCCGGGCTGCGCGACAACTTTGAGTTTGAGGGATACGAGGTCCTGACCGCCGCGGACGGTATCGCGGGCCTGGAATGCGCGCTCCAGCAATCGCCGGACATCATCCTGCTCGACGTCATGATGCCCCGTATGAGCGGACTCGAAGTATGTAAGCAGCTCAAAGCCAAACGGCCTGCGATTCCGATCATCATGCTCACCGCGCGCGGCCAAGAAGTCGATAAGGTGGTCGGACTCGAACTGGGAGCCGACGACTACGTCACCAAACCGTTTTCGATCCGCGAGCTGCTGGCGCGGGTCAAAGCCGTCTTGCGCCGCGCCCGGCCGATTCCCGATCAGAAAGCGCGCTACAACTTTGGCGATGTCGAACTGGATCTGCACAGCTGTCAGGTCTTGCGCCAGGGCAAGTTGCTGGACTTCTCCTCCAAGGAATTTGAACTGTTGAAGTATTTCCTGCTTCATCCGGGTCAGACCTTGAGCCGCGACCAATTGCTCGAGGAGGTCTGGGGCTACGAGCATTTTCCGACCACGCGCACCGTGGATGCACACATCGTGCGCCTGCGGCAAAAGGTCGAGCCCAAGCCGGAGGAGCCGCGCTTCATTCTGACGGTGCATGGCACGGGCTACAAGTTTGTCGGCTGATGGACTGGCTTCTCAGTCCAGCAGACGGGGAAAGGCGTTCGTACGATGTCCGAATCCAACGGTCTTCGCGTTGCGCCCCTCTACGGAACGGGCCTAGGGCTGGTTCCTTCCGTCTCTTGCACCCCGCCGGCCCGTCCGGCTCGGGTGGATGACACGCTCCTGATCCGCCGGGCCCAGGAAGGGGACACCGCTGCCTTTGAGGAATTGGTGCGCCAGTATGACCGCGCCGTTCTCCGTCTAGCGGTTCATCTCAGCGGCTCGCAGGAAGATGGTCAGGATATCTATCAGGAAGCCTTCCTCCGCGCCTATCTCAACCTGGACAGCTTCCGCTTTGAATGCACGTTCTACACCTGGATCTACCGTATCGTGACCAACCTCTGTCTCGATCACCTTCGCAAGCGGCGCAATCGCAGTCGCGATCTCACGACCGTGGTTTTCCCCGATGGCGAGGAAGAAGCGGTGCTCGATCGCGTGCCCGACGACCGCCCCGGCGCCTGCCCCGAACGCAGCCTGGCGGGTCGCGAGCTCAAGGAAACCATCCTCCGCGCGTTGCGCAGGCTCTCGCCGCGGGAAAGAGTGGTGTTTGAATTGAAGCACTACCACGGTCTCCGCCTGCGCACAGTAGCGGGAATGCTGAACACCACCGAAGGCACGATCAAGAACACTCTGTTCCGCGCCACCCACAAACTGCGCACCGAACTGGCGACGGTTCGCTGAAAAAACCGGGGCCCGGCTGTAAGTCCTTTGCCGTGAGTGCGGGTGCCCGAATCCCCGCATCTCGTAACTTCCCTAGTTACTGAAGAGCACGATTTTGCCGATGCACTGCGGGGAGAATTCGCATCCAAAGGCTATAATGACAGCAACTTCCTTCGGGAAGTGGACCTTCCTTTCGAGAAGAAGACAAAATCCGATGTCCATGAAGACGAAAGTTGTAATCCTGACTTGCTCGGCTGGCTTGCTGCTGTTCACGATTGCCGGCGGACTGAGCGGCGTCCGCGCTTCCTCGAGCAACGACGGTGCCTACCGCCAACTGCAGGTCTATAGCGAAGTGTTGTCGCGGGTGCGCAGCGAGTATGTGGAGGAGCCCAATATCACCGCCGTCACCGACGGCGCTCTCCACGGACTGCTCGATTCGCTCGATCCCGACTCCAGCTTTCTGACCCCGGCGGAATACCGGGAATACAAGGAGCACAAAACCGAGGCCAAGGGCGAGATTGGTGCCATGGTCTCCAAGCGCTTCGGCTACGCTACGGTCGTGGCCGTGATTCCTGGCAGCCCCGCCGATAAGGCCGGCCTGCAGCCCACCGACATTCTGGAAGCAATCGACGTCAACGGGGCCAATCGCAGCACGCACGACATGTCGCTGGCCGAGGTTCGCAACCTGCTTTCCGGGTTGCCGGGCTCGACGCTCACGGTCTCGGTGGTGCGAGCACGCCAGGCTGAGCCTCAGAAGATGGTCATCACTCGCGACCTCGTCACCATTCCGCCAGTGGCCGATAAATTGATGGACGACGGCATTGGCTATATGCAGGTGGACGCATTTTCCAAGGGAAAAGCGCAGGAGATTGCCGCCAAGGTCAAGTCTCTGCAAAAAGCCGGCGCCAAGAAATTGATTCTGGACCTGCGCAACTGCGCCGAAGGCGACGAGTCGGAGGGTATTTCGACCGCCAACCTGTTCCTCAACCACGGAACCATCGCATACCTGCAGGGTCAAAAAGTTCCGCGGGAATCGTTCAACGCCGATCCCTCCAAGGAGATTACCAATCTTCCCCTGGCGGTATTGGTGAATAAAGGAACGGCAGGAGCGGCTGAGATTGTGGCCGCAGCGATCCTGGAAAACGCTCGCGGCGATATCGTCGGCGAGAAGACATTCGGCGAGGGCTCCGTGCAGAAGCTCATCGAACTGCCGGATGAGTCGGTGCTGATCCTGTCGGTCGCCAAGTACTACTCGCCCAGCGGCAAGGCGATCCAGGACACGGCGGTAACCCCGAACGTGACGGTCGCCTCGGGGGACGACGATTCCGCCCTGCCGGATGATGACGAAAGCGCCACTCCGCCGGACCAGGCCAAACCGCCGGCCCAGCAGCCGGACCAGCCTCTGCAGAAAGCCATTCAGCTGCTGAAGGCCAAAGCCAGCTAACTGCAGACGAGCTCGTGGGTCCTTGATCGCGCGTCTCGGGACGCGCGATCGTGTTTGCAAGGAATTCGCTCTGGTCCGCGAATCCCGAGCCCCGCCGGGCGATGCGACAGTTTCTTGCGGGCGGGAATGCGAACGATTTTCGGCTCGCGCGGTGGCCCTGCTATCCTGAGCCTGGGGTGCCATGCAGTCCCTCTTCGAACATCCCGCTGCCCCGCCAGCTGAGCGCCAAGTCAAGGTCGAGAGCGGAAACACGGCGGGTCGTCTTTTCTTCGGCTTGCTCGTCCTGGTTTCGGCCTTGATGGGGGCGGCCGCCGG
Organism: uncultured Acidobacteriaceae bacterium; assembly: GCA_963770245.1. Taxonomy (GTDB): domain Bacteria; phylum Acidobacteriota; class Terriglobia; order Terriglobales; family Acidobacteriaceae; genus PALSA-270. Next base: position 495,405 of record CAVYOX010000010.1, read on the forward strand.
GCTGCTGCTGGTCTACTCCTCGGGCCTGCCCCAAGTGGACCAGCTCGAACACTATCGTCCGAGCTCGATCACCCAGCTGTACGACGGCCAAGGACGCATCATCGGCTCCTTTGCTCTGCAGCGACGGGTGGTGGCTTCCTACGACGACTTCCCCCCGGTCCTCCGGGACGCCTTGATTTCAATCGAAGACAAGGACTTCTACGGGCATTGGGGTATCAACGTTTGGCGCATTGTCGGCGCGGCGTATCGCGATATCGAATCGGGCGGCAAGGTGCAGGGCGCGTCCACGCTCACCATGCAGCTGGCCCGCAATCTTTTTCTTTCTCCGGACCGTTCCTGGCACCGCAAAATCGAAGAGGCGCTCTTGGCGGTACAGATCGAGCGCCGTTTCACCAAACAGCAGATCTTCACCCTCTACGCCAATCAGATTTACCTGGGGCACGGCGTCTACGGATTTGAGGCCGCCTCCGAGTATTACTTTAGCAAGCCAGCCAAACGACTCAGCTTGGATGAAGCCGCGGTGCTGGCCGGCTTGCCGAAATCCCCGGGCGTGTATTCTCCGATCAACCATCCCGACCGCGCCCTCAAACGTCGCAACCTGGTGATCAATTCCTTGCTCGAAGACGGAAGAATCACGGCGGCTCAGGCCATTGCCGCCCGCGACCAGCCCCTCAACCTCAGGCTGGCGCACGACCCCAATTCGCTCGCGCCCTATTTCGTCGAGGAGATTCGCCGCTATTTGGAAAACAAGTACGGCACCGACAGCGTGCACGAGGGCGGACTGCGGGTCTATACCTCGCTCGACATGGACTTGCAGCGCGCCGCCAATCAAGCGGTGCTCAACGGCCTGGCCGCCTACGAGCGCCGCCACGGCTGGAAGGGGAATCTTCCCCGCGTCCTGACCAAAGATGTCACGCTCAGAAACTATCAGGACCCCGACTGGGACGATGAGCCGGAGACCAACGACTATGTCCATGCCCTGGTCATGGCGGCTTCGCCGGCATCGGCGACGATCAAATTCGGCGACTACACCGCCGTACTCGCCCCGGCCGACGTGGCCTGGACGCATCGCAAGCTGCAGGATGTCTTGTGGCCCGGAGATCTTGTCTACGTGAAAGTGCTCGCGCTCGGCCCCGGGGGCAAAGCGCGCGTCAGCCTGGAACAAGATTCGGGCGCGCAAGGCGCCCTCATCGCCATCGACAACGTCAGCGGAGAAATCAAAGCCATGGTCGGCGGCCGCGATTTCAACGAGTCCAAATTCAATCGGGTTACGCAGGCTCTGCGGCAGACCGGATCATCGTTCAAACCCTTCGTCTACACCGCCGCCATCGATCAGGGCGCCTCGCCCGAAGACCCCATTCTCGACGCGCCGGTCACCTTTCAGTCCGCCTCCGGCCCCTACTCCCCGCACAACTACGATGATCGCTATGAAGGCATGATCACCCTGCGCCGCGCTCTGGCACAATCGCGCAATATTCCAGCGCTCAAACTGGCCGACGGCCTGGGCATGAAAGTGATCATCGACTATGCCCATCGCTTCGGAATTACATCCAACATTCCGGCCTATCTGCCGGTTGCTTTGGGTGCTGCCGAGGTCACTCCCTTCGAACAGACGGCCGCTTACAGCGTATTCCCCAACGACGGAGTGCGCATCACCCCGCGTTACATCACCAAGGTGACCGACTACGAAGGCCGCGTGCTCGAAGAAGACTATGCCGACGTCAAGGACGTGATCAGCGCCCGCACCGCCCGCATCATGGTCGCCATGCTCGAGGGCGTGGTCGAGCACGGCACCGCCATTGCCGCCCGCGGCATGCCATACCCGCTGGCGGGTAAGACCGGTACGACCAACGATTTCACCGACGCCTGGTTTGTCGGCTTCTCCCCCGCGATCACCTGTGGCGTCTGGGTGGGCTACGACGAAAAGAAGTCCCTGGGCGATAAAGAGACTGGTTCCCGCGCTGCGCTGCCCCTGTGGATGGATTTCATGAAAGCCGCCCTCGCCGGCAAAGATCCCGGCCGGTTCCAGCCCCCGCCACTGCTGCCTCCTACTCCCATGGCCGTGAAGTTGGATACGCAAAACGAGGCACCAGGAAACGACGAAACCCACTAGGAAAAGCCTGGTTTCGGGCGCGAGGTCCGGGTGGTCGGCCCCAGGGGAGTGGCGGTCGCCGGGGAGTACTCAGCCAAGGCTGACTAGGCCGTGGCCTTGGCGGCGGGAGGCTTTCTCCCAGCGCACTCGAGCCACCACCAGCCGCACCTCCTGAAACGTAATCTCTGGCGGTAAGGCATCCTTCAGCGCCCGGAGCCGTTCCACCCCGTGTTGGGCGCAGGCTGCTTCGATGAGCGCTTGTCTCTCCTCCGCCACCCAACTCGACTGGAATTCGAGCTCTCCGGTTTCGACCAGACTGACCACGGCGCTGATCACCGTAGAAACCTGGCGCCCGCGAATGCCAGCGATCTCCTCGAAGCTACGCCCTTGCTGAAGCAGGCGCAGGGTCTCGGCCGCAGGACGCGAATTTTTCTCCGGCCAGGGCACTGCCCGCCCACCCTTGCCAAACCGGTCAAGGACCGCAAGAATCTGCTGTCCATACAGCGCCGCCTTGCGCTCGCCAAAGCCCGAAACCCCGAGAAGCTGAGCCAACGAGCGGGGGCGCTTCGAGCACAGCTCTTCGAGCGAAGCATCGTGCATCACGACATACGCCGGAACATTCTGCTGTTTCGCTGCCATCCGCCGCCATTCGCGGAGATACTCGCGCAGTTCGGGATCAACCTCCAGGGCCGCGAACTTCCCGGTCCGGGCTGGGCTCGCTCCCGCACCGAGCGGCTGCGCCCGCAGCCGGCGTCGCGCGGTCCGAAGCGGGGCCGCGGACTGGCTCAACCATTGCGGGATGAACCCGCAGACATCGCACCTTTCACACGAACTCCACTTCGGGGTCTCTCCGAAATGTAGGCAAATCTCGCGATGGCGGCAATGCGTCGTGTCCGCGAAGCGGCGGATATCGTGGTAGCGCTGCCAAGCCCGCTCCCTCTCCGCCCGATCCGTCACCTGCCCGATGAAGTGAGCCAGCAGCCCCGCATCCCGCTTCTGCCAGAGCAAAACACAATCCGCCGGCTCGCCATCCCGACCCGCGCGTCCGGCCTCCTGGTAGTACTGCTCGATCGATTTGGGAAGCGACAGATGAATGACCGCGCGCACCGCGGCTTTATTGATCCCCAGTCCGAAGGCAATCGTTCCGACCAGCACACGCACTTCGTCCGCCATCCAGCGCTCCTGGTTGTGTCTCCTGGCCGCACTATCCATTTTGCCGTGATAGGGGATGGCGGAGATGCCCTGCTCTTCGAGAAAATCCACGGTTTGTTCCACCCGGACGATGGTAGGCGCGTACACAATGACGTTGCTGCCGGCGTAGCTCTCTAAGGCGCGGACCAGCAAGCCCGGCTGCTTGCGCGCCTCGCATTCCCGGACCACATACCGCAGGTTGGACCGGTGAAAGCTGGCAATGTATTTGTGCGGCTCGCGCAATTGCAGCTGATGAAGAATGTCATGCCGTACCCGACGCGTCGCGCTGGCGGTAAAGGCCGCAACCGGACACTGCGGAAAATGCGTACGCAGACAACTTAACAGCCGGTAATCCGGCCGAAATTCATGCCCCCACTCGGAGATGCAGTGGGCTTCGTCAATGGCGAAAAACGCGATGGGCACCCCGCGCAGCCAGCCCACGGTGTCCTCGCGCGCCAGCCGCTCCGGCGAGAGGTAGAGCAGCCGATAGTCGCCCTGCCGCGCTTTGCGCATCACCGAAGACTGCTCGGCCGCTGCCATCGAGCTGTTCAGCACCGCCGCCGGTATTCCCATCTGCGCCAGTTGCGCCGCCTGGTCCTGCATCAGGGCAATCAGCGGCGAGATCACAATGGCCGTCCGCCCCAGGACCAGCGCCGGCAATTGGTAGCACAGCGATTTTCCGCCACCCGTCGGCATCACCACGCACACGTCGCGCCCCGCGAGCAGGCTGCGCACAATCTGCTCCTGTAAGGGACGAAACGAGTCGTATCCCCAGTAGCGCCCGAGCGGTGCGAGCAGGTCGGTTTCCGGGGCCATGCGCCTAGTATAGGGCCCGCCTCCGGCAAAATGGCCCGCCCGCCGGGCGCCGGCTCCGGTCCGGGGACGATCAGGCGGGTGCAGGCCTGCGACCGAGGTCAGCGATCCACAGGAAACCCAGGAATCGGGACAGGTTCCGGAACCGAGGCAAACTATAATCTCTTGGTCTCATGAAGGCCTTTTTCCGGCTGCTGCTGCTCGCGCTGGTGCTGCTGGTGGTTGCGCTGGTCTCCGCGCTCACCGCCATGCGCTTCGTGATCCATGGTCGCGAGGTCGCCGTGCCCAACCTGGTTGCGAAGACTCCTGCCGAGGCCCGCAGAATCGCCGAGGAGAGCGGCTTGGAGCTGGTGGTTGAGCGCGAATACTACAGCCCCCAGGTGGCGGAAGGAAAAATCCTCTCGCAACTGCCGCCGTTCGGAACCTTGGTGCGCCGGGGCTGGGAGATTCGCGTCGCTGCGAGCCTGGGTCCGCAACGCGTGCAAATTCCGGACGTACTCGGGGAGAGCGAACGAGCTGCCGAGATGAACATTCGGCGCCGCGGGCTCGACGTCAGCGCGGTCGCCGAGGTCCCGTCTCCAACTACACCGGCCGACCAGGTGCTGGCGCAAAGTCCGCCCCCGAACTCGAACGGCGTTTCCGCTCCTATGATCAGCCTGCTGGTGGCCGATCCGGCTCCCCCCCAGGCCTTCGTCATGCCGAACTTCATTGGTCAGCCGCTCGACACCGTAAAGTTGATTGTGCAAGGCTCCGGACTGCGTGTGGGCACAATCACCGAGGCGCAAGTCGCTTCCCCGGCCGTCCCGGCACCCTCGGGATCGGCTCCGCCCCCCGCATCCGCACCCTCTCCCACCAGTTTGATCGTGTCGCAGAATCCGGGCCCGGGAGAAAAAGTGCTGGCGGGAGCGGCCGTGAACTTCGAAGTCCGCTGAGCCGTCCGCTTCGGGCGGCTCTATCGACATCCTTCGATGCCAGGGGGAACCTGGCTTGGAGGCCCGCGGCAGAAGACAAGCCTCTAGTCTTTCTCTAAGACCGCGGCAAAGAAGCCCTCGAAGGGATGCACTCCTGGAACCGTCCTCAGCGAGAGCTGGTTCCCGAGTGAACTCACATCTTTCCACGCCAGTTCGCCTTCCCCCCGCAGGCGCTCCAACTCCGCGCGGCAATCCAGCACATGAAACGACGAGTCCGAGGCCAGAGCTTTCTCGACTACGTCGAGATTCTCTTCCCGCTCGAGCGAGCAAGTGGAGTAGACGAGCCTTCCTCGGGGGGCGACCTGGCGCATCGCCGCTTGTAAAATGCTGGCCTGCCGCGCCTGCAGATCGGCCAGATCCTCGATGCGGAGCTTCCACTTGATTTCAGGGTTGCGGGCCAGAGTGCCGGTGCCCGAGCAGGGCACGTCCACCAAGACGCGATCGAAGCCGGCATCCACCGCCAGCTCGCGTAGGTCGGCGGTCACGATCTGAACATTCGCTTCCGGAACCAGTCGGCGCAACCGCCGCGCCCGATGGGGATGCAGTTCGACGGCCAGAATCTCCGCGCCGGGATTGCGCTCTGCCAGCACTCGCGTCTTGCCGCCGGGAGCGGCGCAGCAGTCCAGAATCTTCCTGCCCTGACCCACCAGCAGCGCTACCAGTTGCGACGCCTCGTCCTGAATGGCGACTCGGCCCTCGCGAAACGCCCGCGTCTGGCTGAGATTGCCGGACACGACCCGGCGCGCCAGGGTCAGCAATCTCCCCGCGGCCAGGGTGACGCCCTCTCCCCTGAGTTCATCCGCGACCGCGGCCGACTGCAGCCGGACGGCGGTCTCGGGAACTTGCTGATCGTACATGCAGATTTGCCAGCAAGCATCCGCGCCGAACTCCTGCACCCAACGCTCGACCAGCCAGAGAGGATGTGCCGAACGCTCGGATAGCTCCTCGGGGGTTCGGGCCCGAGCGATCGCAGGCCCATCCGTGGGTTTCCCCGCTTCATCCGCCAGCTTGCGCAGCACGGCGTTCACCAGAGGCACCGCCGAGCGTTTGCGGGCCCGCTTGACCAGCTCCACGCTCTCATAGACCGCGGCTCGGGCAGGCACCCGCCCGAGAAGCGCGAGCTGATAGGCGGCCAGACGCAAAGCCGTGAGAACTTCGGCATCGAGCTTCTTCAGAGGCTGCGAGGACTTCTTCGCGATTTGCTGGTCCAGCCAGGATCGCCAGCGCAGAACTCCCATCACCAGTTCGGTCGCCAGGCCGTGATCTGCCGATGAAAGCTCCTCGCAACGGGCAGAGTGCAGCAGTTCGGAGGCGTAAGCATCCTGCTGATCGACTCGTAGCAGAATGTCGAAAGCGGCCGCGCGCGCAGGGGAGACAGGCATCGCTTGTCAGCCTTCAGGTGTCGGTTCTCGCCGATCCACCGCGCAGCCGCTCACCGTTCCGCGGCCGGTATCCGTGGATGAAATCGAGGGCCGCGATCCGCTTTTTCCCTTCGGGCTGCACTTCGAGCAGTTCGAGAGCTGTGTTTTCGCCGCATCCGACGATCAGGCGATACCCCTCCACCCTAAGCTCGCTCCGAGCCGCCGCGTCGGGGACTGGTTTCGCCGCCCAGACGTGCAGGTTCTTGCCCCGAAAATCGGTAAATGCACCCGGCCAGGGTTGGAACCCACGCAGCCGGTTGTAGATTTCCGTGGCCGTGAGATGAAAGTCCATCTCCCCATTTTCCTTTTTCAGGATGGGCGCGAGCGAGGCTTGCGAATGATTCTGCGGCCGGGGTGCAATTTTTCCGGCTTGCAATCGGCGCAGAGTCTCCACCAGCAGCTCGGCGCCCCTCGTCGCCAACCGCGGAGCCAGGGTTTCGGCAGTGTCATCGGGGGCAATGGGGGTGGCTTCCTGCAGCAAGATGTCGCCCGTATCGAGCCCGGCGTCAAGGCGCATCGTGGTCACCCCGGTTTCGGTTTCTCCCCGGGCAATGGCCCACTGAATGGGCGCCGCTCCGCGATATTTCGGCAGCAGCGAGGCATGCAGGTTGAGGTTGCCGAAGCGCGGCAGATCGAGCATCCACCCGGGAATCATGCGTCCGTACCCCACCACCGCGATGGCGTCCGGCTGGAGCGCGGCCAGCTGAGCGCGGAACTCTTCGTTGCTCTTGATCTTTTCTGGCTGCGCGACCGGCAAATCCAGGGCCAGCGCACGCTGTTTCACGGGAGACGCTGTCACTTCCATGCCGCGCCCCCGCGGCCGATCCGGCGGGGACACCACCAGTTGCACCGGAAACCCGGCTTCGACGAGTTTGTCGAGCGCGGGCACCGCGAAGCCTGGAGTCCCGCAGAAAACGAGATGGAGGAGAGAGGGCAAGAAGGAAGCTCGGCCATGATGCAATTTGATGGTTTCAGCCGAAACCGCAACCGGGTCGACTTACAGAATCATAAAGATGATTCCAATCCTCTAATTACCCTTACCATTCTCCGGCCTTCACCAGCTTGCGAATCTTGCGCTTCATCAAGTCGCGCTTCAGCGCGCTGATGTGGCTGATGTACAGTTTCCCGTTGAGGTGATCGGTTTCATGCAGCAAGGCGCGGGCCAGCAGATCCTCGCCGGTTTTCTCGAACCACTTGCCGTTGAGATCCTGAGCCTTGACCGTGACCTGACGCGCCCGGGTCACGGGCTCGCGAAAATCGGGAATACTCAGGCAGCCTTCGTTCTGCCGGTTCTTCCCCTCGGTGTGAAGGATTTCCGGATTCACCAGCACCAGCTTGGCATCGGGATCTTCCTTGAAGGTGACATCAATCACCGCCAGGCGCTTCCCGATCCCGATCTGGGGCGCCGCCAGTCCGACTCCGCGCGCTGCATACATGGACTCAAACATATCCTCGACCAGCCTCTTCAATTCACTGTCGAAGACCGCAACCGGTTCGGCTGGTGTTTCCAGCACCGGGCTGCCAAATTTTACGATGGGATAGATCATCGAAAGTTCTTTAACTAGTAGTTCTTCAGTTGCTGGCGGTAGCCTTCAAAATTGCGCAGAGTTTCGGTCATGGAATCGCCGCCGCATTTTTCGAGAGCGCAGCGGGCCAGGGTGAGCGCCACCATGGCCTCCGCGGCCACGCCCGCCGCCGGCACCACACATACATCCGACCGTTCGTAGGCCGCCTTCACCGGTTGCCGCGAATCAAAGTCAACAGACTGCAGCGGCCGCCGCAAGGTGGAAATCGGCTTCAGGTAGCCGCTCACCCGGATGTCTTCCCCGTTTGAAATTCCGCCTTCGATGCCTCCCGCGTTGTTCCGGCTGCGTTGGAACCCGGTAAACCCCGCCGTCGCACCGTAACCAATTTCGTCATGCACGGCCGAGCCGGCAGAAGCTGCCGCCGTCACTCCCGCCCCGATCTCGACCGCCTTCACCGCCTGCAACGACATTACCGCTCCCGCCAGCAGGCCATCCAGCCGCTCATCCCATTGCGCATACGTGCCCAGTCCGGGCGGGACCCCGTGCGCTACCACTTCGAAAATCCCCCCCACCGAATCCCCCGTCTGAAGAGCGCGGTCCACTTCGGCTTTCATGCGCAGTTCCGCCTCAGCATCGGCGCAGTTCAGCAGAATCTGGTCGCGTTCGGCAAGCCCGCGAATCTGCTCCCAGGGGATCTCTTTCTCGAGAGCAGCCTGCCCGACCGCCACCACATGGCTGAGCACGTCGATCCCTAAAGCGGCCAGAAACAGTTTCGCCAACGCCCCCACCGCCACCCGTGCCGCCGACTCTCGCGCCGAGGCCCGTTCGAGCACATAACGGGCCTCGCGAAAGTTGTACTTCAAGGCCCCCGCGAGGTCCGCGTGCCCGGGGCGCGGCGAAGCCACGCGCTTATGCTTGGCCGGATCGCCTTCCTCGACCGGCAGCGACTCCTGCCAATTCTTCCAGTCTTTGTTCTCGAGCAGCACGGCAATCGGCGAGCCGATCGTGTTCCCCTGCCGCACCCCCGACAGAATATGCGCCTTGTCGGTTTCGATCTTCATCCGACCGCCGCGCCCATACCCCTGCTGCCTTCGCCACAGTTCGCGGTCTACAAACCCCAGATTCACCGCTAAACCGGCCGGCAAGCCCGACAGGAAGGCTACTAAGGCCTCGCCATGAGATTCCCCGGCTGTGAAGTAGCGCAACATGAACCCTGGATTGTATCCGATAGCCCGGCCAAACCCCGAAAGGGGGGCCGTCGGATGAGATTTTTCCTTATTTGAGGGTGGAGCTTACGGCCAGGACTTGTTAGAATATCCTTATCATTTCCGATTGAGCGCTGGCGGCAAAACCCGCGCCGCTGGCGGTTTCTGTGGTGTCTCTGGCCTTTGAGGATAAGCTATGCCCCCAAGTCTGTTGTCGAGAAGGCGCACGCCTGCTCAGCGGCCGAAGGCGCCTGCCGCGCAAGCCGGCGAATCCTCGCACCGCTTGCTCCGCGTCCAGGAAGAGGAGCGCAAACGCATCAGCCGCGAGCTGCACGATGGACTCGGCCAGGGACTGATGGTCTTACGTCTGCATTTGGGGACCGGGGCCAGCGGGAGCCACCGCGCCGCATTGCAGTCCAAGATGCAAGAGGCGCTGCGGCTGATCGACTACACCATCGAGGATCTGCGGCGCATTATTGGCCGCCTGTCGCCGCGAACTCTCGAGGAACGGGGCTTGCCGGCTGCGGTGCGCAAGGAAGCCCGCGATCTCAGCCGAAATACGGGAATGCGAGCGCAGCTCGCCATATCGACGGACTTGCGGGCGCTGGGTCAGGAACTCGAAATCGGCCTTTACCGTTCCCTGCAGGAGGCGCTGCACAATATCGCCAAGCATTCCCGGGCGCACAATTTCCGAATCCACCTGGAGAAAAGCGGCACTTCGGTGAGCTTGGTCGTCGAGGACGATGGCATCGGCTTTTCCGGGAAACGCGACTCCGGCCACTCGAGCTTTGGCCTGGTGGGCATGCGAGAGAGGATTGCCGCTCTCGGTGGCAGAGTCCGGATCCGCTCCGCCAAGGGAAACGGCACGCGAATCAAAATTGTTGTTCCGATGCCGACAGAGCCTGGGCGGCGGCGGGCGGCCGCAGAGCGTCACTTGTCCCCGGCTTTTGAGCACGCGATCGCGGGCCGGGCCGGGTCCAGCCGGGGGACCGCCCAGCGCCAGCTCGCCACCGTTCACTGAAACCCGGTCCGTCCTAGGCCGCCGGCCGATCAGTCGGTCGCCGGACGGGTGCGCATGTTCGTACTCTCAAAATGTCAATCCACTGCATCGTCGTCGATGATCACACCTTGTTCCGCGAAGGGGTGCGCCGCCTGCTGGAAACCGAACCCGACTTCGCGGTCGTAGGCGAAGCCAGCGATGCCGCCGAGGCCCTGGAAAAAGTTCGCGACCTTCGGCCGCACGTGGTCTTGATGGATATCGGCATGCCGGGAATGTCCAGTTTCGAGGCTGCCCGCCTCATGCGCCGGCACTGTCCCGAAACCCGCGTCATTTTTCTGACCATGCACGAGGACGAGGAGTATCTGCTGCAATGCCTGACGGTGGGCGCAGTCGGCTACGTGCTGAAGGATACGCCGGCCTGCGAACTCATCGATGCCGTCCGCCAAACCCATCAGGGGCACAAATACTTAAGCCCGAATTTGGCGAATCGCCTGGGTGAGCCTTCCCGTGTGCCCGCCCGCGCCGTCGGCCACGGGCCTTCCCTAACCCCGCGCGAGCGCGAAGTGGTGCGCATGATCGCCGAAGGCAGCTCGGTTCGCCAGATCGCGGGGCGACTCCGTCTGAGCATCAAAACCGTGGAATCCCACAAATTCAACCTCATGCGCAAACTCAACATCCACAACAAGGCGCAACTGGTCACCTACGCCTTCCAGAAGAAAATCATCAAGGTGCCCTCGGGAACCTAGGGCCGGCGTCTGGTCCGCCGGGTTAGGACGGAGACCACCGCGCTAGGGGCGCGGTCCCGCCTTCCGCTCCGCCAGGCGCTGATTGATTTCTTCTGATTTTCCCCGCGGAATGCTCAGCGACTTCCACTCCCGGAACCGCAAGTGCTTGGCCAAAAATACGATCTGCCCGACGTGATACGCGTAGTGCGCCACTTGCCGGTTCAGCGCCTGCAGCACGCTGTGGGGCTCGCCGCGAATGGTGACGACGCCCATCAAGTCTTCCGGGCGCAGCGCGTCCACCGCCGCCAGCACCTGCGCCCAGCCCGCCTCCCACCAGCCCATCACCTCCGCTCGGGTGACGCCCGGGACCATTTCGAACTCCTGATCCCGATGCCGGTCGGGCTTTTCCCCGTCAGTGCTGAGGAAATCGGTAAAGCGGGAGCGCATGTTTCCCGCCATATGCTTCACCACGACGGCCACCGAATTCGACTCCGGATCAAGCGCGAGGAAGACATCTTGGTCTCTGAGCTGCGCCATCGCTTGCTCCGCCAGCCGCTTGTGCCCCCGAAACTGGCGTCGAACTTCATCGAGATAATGCGATGCGACCTCGAGAGTTACCATAGAGCCTCCCGGCTTTGGAGTTCTCCAGCCGAAACCCTTCGATTTGCGGGTGGCGCCGAGCGCGAGTCAGCGGCGCCGGTTGATCGGGCGCTGGGGGGACTCAGGCCTTCCCCCACCCTCCCCCGCCCGGCGTCTCGATCCGAATTCTTTCTCCTGGACGCAATCGGATATTGAACTTGCCCGGTAATTTTTCCACTCGCCCATCGCGCCGGATCACACAAGTTTTCCCCCGGGCGCCGTCGGCGCCGCCACCCAGCCCCCAGGGGGCGATGGTTCGCCGGTCGGCGAGCACGGTAACTTCCGCCTCCGTCAGCACTTCGATCTCGCGCACTATCCCGTCTCCGCCACGATATTTTCCAGCGCCACCGCTCGCTGGCCGCAGAGAGTATCGTCGCACTCGCAAGGGATAGGCATGCTCGAGTGCTTCGGCCGGTGTATTCAACGAATTCGTCATGTGGGTATGCACGCCGGAGACGCCGGCCTTGGTCGGACGCGCGCCCATGCCGCCAGCAATGGTCTCGTAGTAGGCAAATGGCTCCCCCGTCCGCGGATCGAGCCCTCCGATCGTCAGATTGTTCATCGTCCCCGAAGCGGCCGCAGGAATGCGCTCGGGAAGAGCCTTGGCCAGCGCCCGCAGCAGCACATCGACGATGCGCTGCGAAGTCTCCACATTCCCCCCGGCCACCGCGGCCGGGGGACGCGCGTTCACCACCGTGCCCTCGGCAGCCAACATCCGAATGGGCCGCATCAGACCCGCCGTCGCCGGCACCTCGTCTTGCAACAGGCAGCGAAACACATAAAAGCAGGCCGAGAAGGCGATGGCCTCCACCGCGTTCACGCTCCCCGCCACCTGCGGATTGCTGCCCGCAAAATCGACGGTGACGACGGGCGGCGGTCCTGCTCTGGGCGCAAGGGAATGGATCGCCGGCGGGGCCGCCTTAAGAGCTCTTCGGCCTGCATCACGACCCGGAAATCGCCGGGGAACCTCGTGAAACGTCAGCGTCACCGCGATCTTGACGGGCGCGCTGCTGATGCCATCATCATCCAGGAAATCCTCGGCCCGGTAAATGCCCCGCGGCACCCGCTCCAGAAACGCCCGCATCATCTCTTCGGAATATTCCAGCAACTCCCGCGCCGCCCGGCGCACGCGGGCGGCGCCATAGCGCCGGCAGATTTCCCGCAGCCGCTCCACACCGGTATGGCAAGCCGCGATCTGCGCCCCCAAATCGCCTTCCCGCTCCGCGGGCGTACGCACGTTGTGCAACAGCAGCGCCAGCACATCCTGCGCCATCTTTCCCGCGCGCATGATCCGCACCGGCGGGATGCGCAACCCCTCCTGATAAATCTCGCGGCCGAGACCCATCGATCCCGGATAGGCCCCGCCCACATCGGCATGGTGGGCCCGCGCCGCGACATAGAAATCCGCTTTGCCAAGAGACGGGCGGACGCGCCCGCCGGCTTTACCGGGGTGGCTGCGGGCGGACCGGCCTGCGACGAACACCGGCGCCACCAGGGTAATGTCCGGCAAGTGTGTGCCCCCGCGAAACGGATCGTTCAGCATCACCACATCTCCCGCGGCCAGTTCGCACGCCGCAATCGCCGCCCGCACCGACATCGGCATCGATCCCAAGTGCACCGGCATGTGGTCGCCCATGGCAATGACGTCGCCTTCTCGATCGAACACCGCGCAGGAGTAGTCCCTTCGCTCCTTGATGTTTGGCGAAAACGCGGTGCGGCAGAGCGCCGCCCCCATCTCCTCCGCAATCGAGTGGTAAAGATTTTTGAAGATCTCGAGTTCGATCGGATCGCGCCGCATACGGACCGGAAAAGTTTACTAGCATTGCGATCGTCCCATCCGCCAGTGGCCTCTGGTGCAACCTCCGCCAGCAGAATTGTGTTGACAATGAATGTAATAGACCCCAATATCTTGTGTTAACAGTGATGCCCATCCTACGATTAGGCATCATTCTGCAGCTAGGCCCCGGTTTTAACGGACCCCGCAAGGGAAAAATCGTTCACGGAGGAAACTTCATGCCAGCAAAGAAAAAGGCAAAGAAGAAAAAGAAGCACTAACCGTCGGCGAGACGTTACTTCGCACAGACCACAAAGTTCTTTCTTGACAGTTGGACACTGCCTCTCGAGAGAAGCACCTCCCGAGGGGCTTTTTCCTGCTCCCGACCTTCCCGCCCGGCGCAAAAATGCCTGCGATCGAAAATCGGGGTTGTCCCGGAAGCCGGGTCGTGCTAGAAACGCGAGTGGGGAAATTGCCATTCCGGTTCCGCAGCCGTTCGCGGACCTCCGAAAGCCGATGAGTCCTCGAACCGAAGCCAAGACCGTTGAAGTTGTAATCCCGGAAAGGCTCTACTTCCGCATCGGCGAAGTGGCACGCCTGTGCCGTCTTCCAGCCTACGTTCTGCGTTTCTGGGAGACCGAGTTCTCCCAGCTTAAGCCGATCAAGAGCAGCACCGGCCAGCGCATGTATCGCCGCAAGGACGTGGAGAGCGTTCTGCGCATCAAGAAGCTGCTTTACCAGGAAGGCTTCACGATCGCCGGCGCCCGCCAGCACCTGCGCGCCGAAACCAAGAGCGATAAGAAGCAAACCCCGCTGCCGTTCCCTTCCGCCGCCCCGGCCAATTTGAACCCCATCCGCCAGGGCCTGCGCGAAATCCTCAGCCTGCTGTCGGCGCGCGCCTGAAGCGGCCGTTTCTTGTCGTCCTCCGCCTAATATCTTGCGACCTATGAGTACCGATATCTTGCGGCCTACAAGAACTCCTGTATTGCGGGGTCCCGCTCTTGCCATGTCTTCTGGATGCGCGCAGAATTGCTGCGTTCGAAAACATTGGAGTGGAGGAGACAACCATGAAAGCCAGCGCTCTTGTTCTGTTGTTCGGGCTCATGACCGTGGGCTGGCAGACCGCCTCGGCCCAGGCATCTGTCGAGCGCATTACGAAGGAGGTGCATCACGAATTGGCGCTACTACCCTATTACGGGGTCTTTGATTTCTTGGCCTACAAAGTTTCCGCCGACGGTACCGTCACTCTGCTCGGTCAAGTCACTCAGCCTACGCTGAAGTCCGACGCCGAGAACGCCGCCAAGCACGTCGAAGGCGTCGAGCACGTGGACAATCAGATCCAGGTGCTTCCGCTCTCGCCCTTGGACGAGCAGATACGCCACGCCGCCTTCCGCGCCATCTACGGCAGCCCGCAGTTGACCAAGTACGCGTGGAAGTCCGTGCAGTCGATTCACATCATCGTGGCGAACGGTCACATCACGCTCGAGGGCATCGTGGACTCGCAGGCCGACAAAGAAGTCGCGGAAATACGAGCTAAGACCGTGCCCAATGTTTTTTCTGTCGATGACCAACTGATCGTGGCGGGAGACAAGTAAAAGAGGTCGCAGTAGGAACGAATGGTCGGCCCTAGCAGACGATTTTCGAACTTTTCTGCAGCACGCGGCCCGAAATCAAGGCATATACGCGCCGGGGCTTGAGGCCCAGGATCTCAGCTCAGAAACCACTGACCGGCTCTGCCACGGCTTACCCAGCTCAGGCCACTTGCTGGGCCTGAGCGGCACGCGATCGGAGGTGCGTGGAGAGATAGATGTGGCCGGTGTCGAACGCTTTTCTGATTGAATCCTTCAACAGGCCGATGTCCGTGTGGCGGGGTGCGGTCTCGGCCAGCGCCTCATGTCCTCTGAACTGGCCGTCAATGAAATCCACGATATGGTTGTTACCCTCCTCGTCTTCGCCGTCCACTTCGAGTTTCTCAAGACGCTCATCGTCCAGTCGGTCGAGGAGAGCTGCGACCGTGTGCAGGATGGCGTCCTTGGACAAGTACTGAGATTTCGGAAGGACGCCGACATCAATTCTGACGCGACTTCCCGCCAGCTCTCGGATGAAAGGAGCCAGCCCCTTGAGACTCGACTCCAGATCGTCAAGGTATTCAACAGTTTGCGGGGATGCGACTGTCAGGACGAACCGCCGCAGCTTTTGCAGTTTCTCCAGACGGGTCATCGCATCTTCGTTCAGAACTGGCAGGAAGAAGAAAGCAGTGTCCGCAGCCCAGTTGACGAGCCGCGCGAACGCGGCGTGGCTCACATGAGGCGATCGTTGGAACACCGCAATGTTTAATTCTGAGTCATAAAGAAAGGCGCAGGGCTCTGCCACGCTCTGGTGATCTGAAAGGGTTAGCCGATTAAGCGAGCCTGTCCGCGAATCGCCCGTAGGGGGCAGATTTCGCATCCGGTGCCTCGAAACTAGGCCAACCGTCTGGCCGTTTCGAGCTTCTGCATCTGACACGTCGAAATAGAACGCGCCGAAGTCAACGCGGCGCTTGTCCATTGGCGTGTCAAAGAGTTTTGTTAGGGCGGCCGAAAAATCGGCGCCATTGAGCGCCGAAGGGATGAAGAAATCGTAGCTGAGTTTTGCGGCCATACGTGCACGCTAGCGCATCTCCCTGTGGAATGGCCAGCGCATTGCGCAAGATGTACCAGAACATGCAACGGGACATTGTGGCTGAAAAACCGGGGGGCCGGCTCTGCGTGAACACGCTCGGCATGACACCATTTTCTTCCGTGCGTCAGCGCCGAGACGGGAGTTCGAAACTGATATATGGGTGTGCTCGTAACCCGCTGAGTAGTAAGGATTGAGGAATTGGTCGGGACGGGCAGATTTGAACTGCCGACCCCTCGCACCCCAAGCGGTTCTTCGGGTTCAGAATCCGAATGAGCGCTTTTTCTGCTCTCCGGTTGTGCCGTTTCCCCTCTTTCTTCCCTAGTTGCGTCACAAGAATGTCACAGTGCCCGGCGATTGAAGCTGACGCTTCTCTCGCCAGCACACCACCATCGGACCGAAGGCATGCGAGTCGGTTTGTATGCCGGAGTCAGCAGGTTGCACGGCCAAAATCCACAGGTGCAGCGATCCGAGCTTCGGGAGCATGCCGCACGGCGCAGTTGGAAGGTGGTCGGCGAAGTCCATTGACCAAGGCATCAGCGGTGCCCAATGAGCGGCGGCCTGAACTGGATCGGCTCGGGGCAGAATGCCGCAAGCGCAGAGTCCCGGCAGACGATTTTGCGAACTCTGCACGGCTCAAAAGTCCCGTTCGCAGCTCGAATGCGTTGTCCGCCTGAATTTGGTTGCAGAGGTGACACACCAAGTCGAAATACCCCTGTCTTTGGCAGTGGCGCAGTTCGAACCGCACCACTACCCTGTCTTTACACGCATTGACCTCCCGGTTCGTTTGTTGGTGGGTTGGTTTAGGCGCGCCCGGCTCGGCGTGGCGCGGGCAGGAGGAGGGTCTCGGCAAAATATGGGCCACGTAGTGCTGATTGTGACGGTTGTGCAGCACCCAGATTAGTTCACTTGACCTGAATTGACTTGATGTAATCGGTAAGATTGGTGGTAAGGTTCTCAGCTTTACGGACGTTCAAATCGGTCAGGGCGAGGAACAGCGGGCCCCAGGTTGGCATTTCTTTGGAGCCGTGCGCAGGTGCATCAAAGTCGCCATTGATTGCCTTGGAGACCTGGTCGTAAGGAAACCTGCCGTGATTTCGTTTGGCCAGCACAGTGAGGTCAGGTGGCTGCTTCTTGAGCGCAACCGCCGCCGGACCAGCTCCCTTAGCATCGGCACTGTGGCAGGAAGCACAGTGTTGCATGAATAACGTCTTGCCGGATGCGATCGACTTGCTGTACATCTCGGCTTTCTTGGAATTTGTCTCCTGGGCAGCAGAAAAGGAGATTGGTAAAAGCAGCATGGCAATCCCAAGCACAACACCAGTGATTTTGCTCGTTGTCCTCATAGCGGCTCCTTTGTGAGGCAGCCCATTAAACGTCAGTGGAAGCAGTAACGTCAAGGTTCCCATCGGTCCGCAGGTGCCGCCGCAACTATATGGGCGTAGGGCGGCGCTTGTTCAACGGGGCGAGCAAGACAGTGACGGGTGTAGGATCAACCATTTTCCTCGCGAAGTATCGTTCCTCTGGCACTCTCGTCTGGGTACAAACTGGCGTCATGGAGTTTTCCGGGGTAAACAGTGGCTTTGGAGTCGCTGTGGGTCCTGCTGGCAGAACGGTTTACATGACCGCCGTGAGCCAGGGAGACGTCACATTTTCCTCCGAAAATGGAGCAGCCAATACTGTTCCTGGTGTCGGCCTCTGGCATATGGTCTTGGCCAAATACGGTACCAACGGGAATTTCCAGTGGGGCCAAACCAACGAAGCTAGCCCCAACAGCATTCCGTACGGGGTTGGGGTAGACGCCAAGGACAATGCCTATGTGACCGGCTGGCTTGAGGACACTACAACCTTCACCAGCAACGACGGGAACAACATAACCGTGACCGGGTTCAGCCCAGCTCAAACCACGGGCGATTTTCCCGACGACGCTTTTCTGGTCAAGTACGATCGCAACGGCAACGCCAAGTGGGTGAACCACATCGGCGGGTACGTCGCGAGGACAAGCGCCGTCGCGGTAAGCCGCAACGGCGAGGTCAGCCTAGCGGGCCTCATCGGTAACATCGACTTCGGATCGTCAGGAGAAGCGGAGACCATCGCCACTTCCCAGCCCCCTGGAACGAGCATCAATCTGGCCGGCGGTGATTTCACGAATCCCTATAACACGGACGCATTCATCGCCACCTACGATACCGCGGGAGTCTTGCGGAGAGCGCTGCGGAAAAGCAACAGCAACCAAGAGGCCGCTACTGGAATAACTTATGACCCCAAGGGCGATCTGTACGTGACCGGAGTCTTTCAGGGAACGAATCATCCGCAAAATCTTTTTGTCCTGAAATTCTCCGGGAAGAAATTACTCTGGACCAAGGTGGCAGAAAATGCCGGCGTATTCGTTTTTGATAACAGCGTGATCAGCCCGGCGGTGTCGGTCGCTCCAGACGGCAGGGTCTTCGTGACCGGCGCGTATCAAGGTACCGCAACGTTTGGCAAAATCACATTGCACGGCACTGGGGCGGCAGACATATTCGTGGCAGAATTAGCCCCGGACAGATAGGTAGGTGAGAACCGGTTAGCGCTCAACCCCCGGTCGCTCGACAGGAGCGTTGAGCGCTGGCTTTTTCTGTATGGCATCAGCAGGTCGGATGGAGAAACAGGGGGGAGTATCAATCGAAAAACGCCGGCCTAGATTTTGCGAAGCGCTCTCTTGGATGAGCGCCCCGACACACATGTAAATGATTGGTCGGGACGGGCAGATTTGAACTGCCGACCCCTCGCACCCCAAGCGAGTGCTCTACCAGGCTGAGCCACGTCCCGACGGGAAGGAAATCCACCGCGCCCGAATGGATGCGGCGGCTGGGGTTAACTCCCAAATTCTACAACACCCGCCGAGGTTGCGCCCGCAAGAGGCGCAAAATTCAAAATAACCGAATCGAACAAGGCAAAATCGACCTCGAGTCACCGCCGCTTGCGTTTTGGCGGCGGCGCCTCCTCGAACAGAGCAAATTGGATCTTCTGTTCCACCGGGTCAATCCGGTCCACGAGCACACGCAGTTTCTGCCCCAAGCGATAGATCTTTCGATTGCGCTGGCCGATGATCTCGCGCGTGTTCTCGTGGTAGGTGTAGCGGTCGTCGGTCAAGGAATCGAGGGGAACCAGTCCCTCGACAAACAGCTCGGTCAACTCGACAAACAATCCGTACTTGGTCACACTGATAACGAGCCCATCAAAAGCTTCCCCCACGCGTTCCTGCATGAATTTCGCTTTCTTCCATTCCATCAGCCCGCGCTCCGCTTCGTCGGCGCGGCGCTCCGCCTGGCTCGATTCTTCAGCGATCTCATGCAGTTGATCGAGCGCCATGGGGCCGCCCTGCGGTTCGAGGGTGGCGCGATGCCCGACGTAATCCCGGCGCTTGGACCACGGCGAGGGCGCCTGCCTTGTGCCCGCATCCGGCCGGTGACGGCGCGAACCCTGCCCATCGTCTGCGGGGCCGCTCCCTTCTTGGCCGTCGAACTCGACGCCATCCGATGACTCCGGAATCGATGATTCCGGAATCGGCGGGACCTCGACGCTACGGTCACCGAGAACCGCTTTCAAGATGCGATGCACAATCAAATCCGGATAGCGGCGGATGGGCGAAGTGAAATGCGTATAGCTGGACGCGGCCAGCGCGAAGTGCCCGAGATTTTCCTCCGAGTAGCGTGCCTGTTTCAGCGAACGCAGCATGAGATAGGAGAGAATCCTCTCTTCCGGCTTGCCCGCGATCTTCTCTGTCAGTTTCTGATACATGCGCGGGGTGATGTGGACCTCTTTCGGAATCTCGATCGCCCGCGCGCGCTGGCCCGCCCCGTGGCTGGCTCGGCGGTCCGTTTTGAACTGCACCCGCTCGATGGGCAGGGGGCCCACGCCCAGCGAATAACCGAAGGTGGCGGCCAGCACTTCGAAGTCATAGACACGCTTGGCGTCGGGTTTTTCGTGGATGCGGTAGAGGGATGCGATGCGCCGATGTTCCAGATATTGCGCCACGCATTCGTTGGCCGAAAGCATGAATTCTTCGATCAAGCGATGCGCGATGTTCCGTTCGGAACGGGTGATGCTCCTCATCATTCCCAGCTCGTCGAACTCGATGACCGGTTCAGGCAGGTCGAAGTCGATCGAGCCCCGGCGCTCGCGCTTGCGATTCAGAATCAGCGCCAGGTCGCGCATCATTTCGAAAAGCGGCACAAGAGTGGCGTAACGTTCGCGGACGGCGGCGTCCCTCTCGAGGACCGCGTTCACCTCGGTGTAAGTCATTCGCGCGGCGGAACAAATGACGCCTTCGCAAAACTCCGACCCAACAATTTCGCCGCGATGATCGATCTCCATAACGCAGGACATGACCAGGCGATCGACCCGGGGGCGCAGGCTGCAGATGTCGGTGGAGAGTTCAAGCGGCAGCATGGGTACGGCGCGATCGGGAAAGTAGACGCTCGTGCCGCGCAGCCGGGCCTCCCGATCGAGGGCGCCATCGGGATGGACGTAGTGGGCCACGTCGGCGATGTGCACCTGCAGTTGGTAGTTGCCGTTTTCCAGGCGGCCAACCGTGACCGCATCGTCGAAATCCCGCGCCGTCTCGCCGTCAATGGTCACAATCGGCAAAGCGCGGAAGTCCCGCCGTTTGCGGATTTCGTTCGCGGTGTTGGTGGGTTCAACCGCCTGCGCCTCGCGGAGCACTGCGGCGGGGAACTGATGCGGCAAGTGGAACTTGCGGATCATGATCTCGACATCCACCCCGAAGTCGTCGGGATAGCCAAGAATCTCAACCACGCGCCCGCGCGGATTTTGCGTGGCCGTCGGCCAGTCGGTAATCTCGACGTCGACCACCACGCCCTCGAGATCGTCCCCTTTCGCGGCCCGCGCGGCCTGATCCCCGAGAACCCGATGGACATCTCTCCTCGGGAGCGGCCTCGGGGTTGAATCGTCGGGTGTGGAATCTCCGGCCGGGGAGGTCGAGGGAATCTCCATGCCGGTCGGGATCACGATCTCTTGCGTCACTTTTTGATCGCTGGGGGTGACGTAATTGTGACGGCGACCGTAGTGGAAAGTGCCAACCACGGTCGAGTGAGCCCGGCCCACTGGGCGGATAATGCGTCCTTCGGCCCGGCCGTCGGGACGGATGGTGCCAAGCTCAACCAGCACCCGGTCGCCGTGCATGGCGGAACCGACAAACGGCGGTGGGATGAAAATATCCCCGGAAAGGCGGGCTTTCAGGCGTTCCTCGAGCGAACCGGGATCAGGGATGACAAAACCGAAGCCGTCGCGATGCATGCTGAGGCGTCCGACCACCAGGTTCTTTCCGGAGGCGGCTGGGGGAAGGGCGTAGCGATCCGAATCCACGCGCCGGAGAAGGCCGCTGGCCACCAGGCGTTCGAGCTGGCGGGAGAATTCGGCGCGGGCCTCGCCCCGCAGGCCCAATTCGCGCACCAGTTGCTTGAAGGCCGCGGTCTGTCTGGGCTGGCGCTCGATTTTCTTGACGATGGCGGAATCGGAGAGCATGGAAGCCAGCGGGTCTTCAGCTTTTCGCTTTAGCTTTCAGCGCCTTCAGCATACCTCAGCCACGCAGGGGGAAGGCGGCAATGCCACCCGCGCCTAGATCGGTGCGAAGTATCGCTCCTCTAGAATCCGCCGGTGGTGCAGTTCGTGGCCGGCGATGATGTAAGCGATGGCCCGCACGCTGACCTCATGGTTGTTGGCGACACCGCGGCTGCTCCACGCGGCTTGATCCAGGCTGCGGAACAGGGAGAGCGTAGCTTGGCGAACCCTGGCCAGATCATCCACTAGGTCGGCAAGGCGGCAATGGCCAAATGGACCGTTGCGGACATAATCGTCCTGTTCAAAGCCGGCGAGCGGGGTCTGGTCGGCGCGCGCAATCCGCAGTGCGCGATAGGCAAAAATACGTTCGGTGTCGCTCAAGTGTCCACACACTTCTTTCACGCTCCATTTGTCCGGGGCGTAGCGAAGATCACCGTCCGCTTCGCTGTGGGCGGACAGAAGCGCGGTTGTCTCCTGCGCCTGGGACTCGAGCGCCCTCGAGATGTTCTGCCCCGAGATCAGGGAGATGTATCGGCCGTAGTAGGGAGCGTATTCGTTTGCCTCGGGCGGGGAGATGGCCAACGGGTTCATGCTGGGCTCCGTCGGTTCCGATGTGGGACAGTGCGGTCCAAAACGGAACACGATCCTCGACCATTTTAACCTCTGCGCACCTCCGGTATAAGAAATGCCTCATGGAGTGGGCAACATTTACGTTGCCGGACAAAAACGGTTCCGCAATGCACCTGGCGCCGGCAGGCTCATGCCGACCCGGGCGGGGAATCTCCTTATGCACCAAGAGATAAGAGAATTTCCACAATGGCAACATGAGCCGCGGAGTACAATGCGGTTTGGTCACCGAAGTGCGGTGCTAACCCGTACCCCTATTCCTAGGAAAGGATCTTCAGCGATATGTGGAAGCCCACAAATCAGCCCAATATGCCTCCTTCCCGGCCTGGCGAACCGGAACGTCCGGCGGTGCCTGCGTCGAGCCCATCGGCGTCGAGCGAGCCTCCGGCGGCGCCCCGTCCGGCTCCCACGAGCACGGCAGATCAGGCGACGATCGGCAAGTCACTGGTCATCAAAGGTGAAGTCACCGGCTCGGAATCGCTTTACATTGACGGCCGCGTGGAAGGGTCCATCAACTTGGCGGGCAATCGCGTGACCGTCGGCCGCAACGGCGTCGTCGCCGCCAATATCAACGCCCGCGAAATCGTGGTGTTGGGCAAAGTGCGCGGCAACTTGACGGCCAGTGACCGAGTGGATATTCGCAGCGATGGCTCACTCACCGGCGACGTCGTGGCGGCACGCATTTCGATCGAAGATGGCGCGTTCTTCAAGGGCGGAATCGACATCCGCAAGGGCGGCCAGAAGACGAACGGCGAGGAAGTCAAAGTCAGCTCTTCGGTCTCTGAAGCAGCCGCGGCACGAGCCTAGGCTTTTTTCAGGTCCCAGCGGGCGCACTTGACGGCAAGCGCGCCCGTTTTCTGCTCTATGCTTTTCCTGCCTGCTTTTCCTTTTTTGAAGCCTTGCCATACCGATTGATCCGGCTGGGTGCTCCCGGGGACGGGCGTAGATTTTTTGCCTGTGATCGCTTCCGGTTGGGGGAAAAAAGCCCGCCTGCCAGTTCGTTCCTCCTGCTGAAATCGAGAGCAAGAGGAATCAGTTCGAAGGCCTGGGGGCAGCGGAGGTGAGAGAGACCGGCAAGGGCACGATTTGGTTGAGGACGTGCGCTTGATGGATCTTGTAGCCCTCATACCGAATGGTCAAAGTGGCGAGACCGCCCAAACGCAGACGGGAGACGCTGCGGTTATCCGAAGGCAGCCAAAAGTCGCCCACCTTCAGATAAGCATGCTGGATTTCCGTCCTCTTGATCCAAAACGACGGGTTTTGTGCGGGTTCGGCCTCGATACGGCAGACGGCGAAGTCCTGGTCGTCCACCCAGATCCGGCCGCGAAACAGAAACTTGTTGGGTATTTTCGGTTCTACGGCGAGCACGTACCGGCAGCCGTCAGCCGCACCCGCGACCGGGAGCAGGGTGAAATTGTAGTTCTGGTTGTCGAGCGCGGTGCGTTGCCGGTTATCCGTGTCTTGGGCTTCCCGTTCGGAGTCCAGCAAGCGTTTGAAGATGTGATTGATGATCCACTTCGACCCGCTCTCAGAGACCACCCTAAATTCTTTCGTGGCCGGGGACTGGTAGCTCATATCCACGGTCATCTCGGCGTGCATGTTAGCCGGAAAACCGACATAGTCGAGGCGGTAGGATCGCCGGCCCTCGTAACTCTCCAAAGCTTCCGCGCGGGCGTCATTGTTCTCGATTAACTTTTCGACGACCTGCGAAGCTGTCAGCAGCGGGTGGCTTGGAACCGAAGAGGCGGCTTCGGCAACTCCGCGGTTCAGGGGGAGCAGCACGAGCGTGGCTAAGACAGGGACGAGTAGAACCGGGCCGCGTGCAGCGATTATCATGAAGAACCCTGCTTTTCCGACGAAGCTTGCGCCTTGACTCCATGCGGGAACTCAAACGGTTGAACACCTGCACGCCGCGTGCCGTCAGGTGTTGGCCACATCCAGAAGAACTTCGGAGAGCGACTCTTCAGCCGTTAGGCAGTGTTCGTAAGCCCGGTACATGCCGTTGAAGATTTGCTCCCACGAAGTTGAAAGAGCGTATTCTCGAGCCGCCGTACGCATTGATGATAGCAGGCTGGGCTGGGTTAGCAACATTACTGTAGTCCTAACGAAATCATCGAAATCGGCGGCCACAAATCCCGTTTCCCCATTGTGCACGGTGTACTTTGGCCCGCCATGGGCGGTGACCACGGCGGGAACGCCCGAGGCCAAGGCTTCGAGAACGGCCAATCCGAACGTGTCGGTTTCCGAGGGGAAGGCGAAAACGTCCATGTTGGCGAAGGCTCGGGACAACTTCTCTCCGGTTAAGACGCCGGTAAATTCCGCCTGCCGCATGTTTTTCCGCAGCCACGCTTCCTCCCCGCCTTCGCCCACCAACACCATGCGGAAATCGCGGTGCCCGAGGTCGAGTAGGGCTTGTTCGAGGCGCGCCAGCCAGCGCACATTCTTCTCGGGCGCGAAACGCCCCACATATCCAATGCGGAACGGGCCGGAGGGACAGTCCCGCCATTGGGGACTGAAAATGTCAGTATTCACGCTATGGGACATCAAGAAGCAGGGCTTGCCGGTCACGGCCCCGAGCGCCGACACCATTTCCTGGTTGGGGGCGAACAGGAGCCGTGGAATTTTGTAGAAGCGAGAGGTGGCGCGAAAACTCCAGCGCTCCACGCGGTCGAGCAGCGGGACGCGAACCGTTGCCGGCAACCGCGACGCGATCCGGGACAAACGGGTGCGAGCGTACTGATGCAAGTTGGTCTGCCAAGAAGCCGCCAAAGGGACCTGAAAGCGGTGCGCCAGCATGGCTCCGAGCGTGCCCACGTCGCTTGGACCGGTAATTTGCACGAGGTCGGGCTGGAAGTCGCGAAACAGCTGGGCCACCTTGGGATAGTGCCTCAAGAATAGAAGGTCGTACTCATGCGCTCCGTCGAGCGGAAAGCGCAGCGGACTGCGGCGAAGCTGTACTTGGGTGACCGAATCGGTGGTGGCAACCTGGTTCTCGGGGCCGGCGTTCACCAGCAGGAACGGGATCCCTCGCCTCCTCGCAAAGGCTTCGAAGTGGCGGCTGGTGTTGGCGACGCCGTCCACTTCGTGGTAGGCGTCGGGGAAAAAAGCGACCCGCAAACTCTGGCCGCTCACAAGGTCGCCTCCATCGCAACATCTGCGGGCAGATCCTGTTCGGGTAAATCGGCCAGCTCGATCGGGCGGCGCAGAACGCTTGCCAGCACGCGATGCACGGCGGGGTTTTCCAACACGCCAATGGCGGAGAAAATTCGCCTCAGAAACGCCGGCGGACCATTCCAATAGGCAGAAACCGGACGATCGATATGGGTGATGTGATCGGGATGAAAGACCCGATCATCCCAGCGGCGGAAGCCGGCGGCGTACTCTGGATACTCGCGAATCACGTCGAGCAGGGTTTGGGTGGTGCGCATGCACAGGGATTCCGAGTATTGCGGCATGAACAGCACATGACTGCGCTGCTGCTGGCGGATCTCGTGGATGAACTCAGGAAAACTCTGCGCGCGAGTCAGGTTGAGCGCCGCGCTTGGTTCGCGTCCATGACGGTCGCCTCCCGAGATGATGATGCGTTGCCAGCGCTCGGCCAGCTGGATGACGGCATTATTCTCCTTCCAGCCACGGGTGGCGTTCAGTTCGAAGGCATGTAGGAAGGCGGCGTTTTGCTCGAGAAACTGTTGGAGGAGCATGCGGAATCGTTGCCGTCCCAAGCCGCGCAAATCCCAAAGAGGATGGTTAAAGATGACCAGCACATCAGGAAGCTGGTCGAGCATCGCGATGATTTCGCTCAGGTTCTGGCCGAAGGGGTCGCCGGTGTAGGCGGCGAGTTCGGCCACGATGTCCTCGACGCGATTGCCCGGCAGGTTGTGGACTCCGAGGTGAAAAATCGCCTCCTCGAAGGGCACCGCCCACTCCAAGGAAAACGGGATGTCCCTGGTTTCGTTTACTTTCCGCAACATGGTGGGCGCTTCGATCGTGTCGTGGTCGGTGAGCGTCACCAAGCCGCGAAGCCCCAGAACATTTTCGATTTGGTTTCGCTCCGCCTGGTAGGCCAACTGGGGGGTCAAGGGCGGCGTCCAGTAGGCAGTGGTCAGATCGACGGGGACGCGGGATCGCTTGTACTGACGGTCAAGGGCCCAGCGCAGCAAGGGCCAGCGCTGGGCAAATTCCTGTATGAAACCGAGGCTCTCCTTCGAGCAGTTGGTGTGACTGTGAAGAGAGACCGCAGTTTGATAGTCCCAGGCCACATCCGGCGTGTTCCAAAAGCAGAAAAGCTTGGTTTGGGCCAATCGCAGTTTGTCCTTCGACCTTGGAGTTGTCGGCCAACTTTGCCACAGTTTGGGGCCGCAGTCCAGTGAATGTACACGACCGCTAGTAACTTAAGAGCTAAGCGTGGCGATTACTGCCTATTTGCAGGTCAGACGTCACCGGGCGGGCCGGATGGGTTCGAAACCCAGCCATTCCAATGACCTGCCATGGAATCGACCGAATCGCACCGGAAAGCAGTTCCTCGGTCCGGGCATCCATGCGCAGAACAGGGGCGCTAACTGGTTTGATGCGCTCGCCGGACGACGAGATGTAGTTACAGGCCGGTGAATTCAACGCAGGTTTACAAAACCGCCATCCAAGGGATAATCCACTCCGGTGAGGAACGACGCCTCCTCCGAGCACAAGAATAGAGCCAGCGTGGCGACTTCTCTCGGCTCCGCCATTCTTCCGACAGGTTGCGCCCGGGATAATTTCTCGAACATTTCCTTTTCCCTGCCTGGATAGTGGTGGTGCAGATACCCGTCCACGAAAGGAGTGTGGACCCTGGCCGGGGAAATACAGTTGCAGCGAATGTTGAAGCTCAAGTAATCCCTGGCCACCGAGTACGTCATTGCGATGATCGCGCCTTTGCTCATCGAATATGCGAAACGGTCGGGAATTCCGGCGGATCCGGCAATCGAGGCCAGGTTCAGAATGACGCCGCCTCCATTCGCCTTCATGGGCCCGATCGCAGCGTGCATGCAATGGTAGAACCCCTTCACATTCACCCGGAATATGCGGTCGAATTCCTCCTCCGTGGTGCTTTCGAGCGTGCCGATATGGGAGACCCCGGCATTGTTCACCAGAATATGAATTCGCTGCTCGCAGGAAAGTTCCTCGAATCGGGACTTGACCTCGGCCGGGTCGCTCACGTCACAGGCGTAGGCGGAGGAAACTCCGCCGGCGTCCGTGATCTGTTCGGCCACCTGCTGCGCTTGGTCGCGACTGATATCGAGAATGCAGACCGCAGCGCCTTGCGCCGCGAAGCGCTGCGCGATGGCTTGGCCAATACCGCTCCCTCCGCCGGTCACCACGGCGCATTTGCCATCGAGGCGAAAATCAGGGGTATTGCCGCTAGCACTGGCCAAAAGAAAGTACCTCCCGCATCCCAGAAATGAAGTCCGCCGATTTCATCGCGACTCGAGAACCTGCTGCCGCGACTCTCCCAAACCGTCGATTCCCAGTTCCACGACGTCGCCGGGCTTTAGATATTGCGGCGGCGACATGCCCATGCCGACGCCCGCCGGCGTTCCCGTGCTGATCACATCTCCCGGCAACAGGGTCATGAACTGGCTGAGATAGGAGACCAAAGTCGGGACACCGAAGATCAGGTTGGCGGTCGAGCTGTTCTGCCGCAGCTGGCCATTGACTTTAAGCCACATGCGCAGAGCATTGAAATCGGGAAGCTCGTCCGGAGTCGCGAGGAAAGGCCCTAGGGGAGCGAACGTGTCGGCGCTCTTGCCCTTCACCCATTGCCCGCCGCGTTCTAGCTGAAAGCTGCGCTCGGAATAATCGTTGTGCAGAACGAAGCCGGCGACGAATTCCAGGGCTTCCTCCTGGCTTACGTAAGCCGCCTTTTTCCCGATGACGACCGCAAGTTCCACTTCCCAATCGACCTTCGTGGCCTTCCGCGGGATCACCAGCGGATCATTCGGACCGACCAGCGACGTGGTTGCTTTGAAGAAGATGACCGGCTCCTTCGGCGGCTCCATTTTGCTCTCGGCGGCGTGGTCGCGGAAATTGAGCCCGATACACACGATCTTGCTCGGCCGCACGATGGGAGGACCGAGGCGGACCGACGCCGGGATGCGGGGCGCCGAGCTCGAATTGGCGTCCAGCCAGCGGCGAAGGGCCGGCAAGCCGTCATTTCCGAAAAAAGCCTCGTCGTAGTCCGAGCCAAATCCGGAGGCGTCGATGCGAGCCCCATCGCTCAGTAGTATGCCGGGCTTTTCCCGGCCCGGCTCGGACCATCGAATGAGTTTCATTTTCCTGGCTTCGCTAGCTGCGGTTAGCAGTCTACCAGTGATCTCGAACCGAGAGCTATGGGGCCCCATCCCATTCTGCCCATGGTCCCTGCCAGCGGATGAATGAGGTATCCTCGTTCACCAGTCGGCAGCATCCTCATGATCCAGGCGAGATGATCCAGGCGAGCAAGAAAGTGGCGATGTTGATCCCGTGCTTTGGGGATCAGATGAGTCCGCAAATTGGCTTCGACCTGGCCTCCGTCCTCGACGAATCGGCATACGGAGGCTCCTCGAAACCGGGAGCACCGCCGCCCTGCCGGCAAAGCCCCGGGGAGCGCAAGCCTTAGGAGACACCGGACCTACTTTGTCCCGGCCGCCTCCGCCCCGCCATTCACCATGAATGCGTTCACTCGCAGCCCAATGGGCAGTTGCACGCCGTGATCCAACTGCACCAGGGTTTCGAGAATCTTACGGTCAACCCGCTCGGTGGGTTCGTCGGTGCGAACGTTCTTGGGACCGAGTTCTTCCCCGACTCGCACCACCTGTCCCCAGAACCTGCGATTGCCGTAGGCGTCGGCGGTGACGTAGGCTTTTTGTCCGCAAGCCAGGCGACTGACATCATCTTCGTCGACATCGACACGCACACGCAGCGTGCTGGTGTCGCCGATCGCAAAGATGGGATCGGGAGTGGTCGCGCCGTTCGAGACGCTCTCGCCTACCCGATGGTAGCGTCGCAGCACCGTGCCATCGATCGATGAGCGCAGGTAGGTCTTCGCCAGCAGCGCCCGCGCCTGGTCGAGTTTGCCCACGGCATTTTCGAGATCGGCGGCGGCCATCGAGCGGTCCTCTTCCCGGGAGGCCTCATCGAGCAGCTTGTGAGTCTGCACTTTGGATTCGTATTGCGCCTTGGCCACTTGGTATTCCTTGGCGTAGGTGTCGGCTTCCTCCTCTGAAATCACCCCCGCGGCATACAGCTTCTGGTGCCGAATCATTTCCGCCCGGGCGTTCGTCATCACCGCTTCCGCCTGGTCGAGGGAGGCGAGTGCCTCCAGACGCTCTTCCCGGCGCGCTCCGTTGACTACCTTGCGTAATTCGGCTGCTTTCGCCTTTACCTCGGCTTTGGCCGATTCGACCTCGGCCCGGTAGTCGCGATTCTCGAGCTCGGCGAGGACTTGCCCGCGCTTCACCGGGTTTCCTTCCTCGACGAAGATGGCTTTGAGCTTTCCGCTGAGTTCGGCAGCCAGCTTGATGTCTTCCGAAACCGGCTCCACGCGCCCGGGGCCGGCAATGGTCCAGTCGCTCAGGGACACCGTGGCTTTAGCGGACGAAGTTTTGTCATGCCCCCAAATCAGGGTGGTGGTCACAATGGTCAGAACGAGGATGGCGGCAACGAGAAGGGTTTTGCGTTTCATGGTTTGGGACCTCCTAAAAATCACTGCTCCGGTTTTCGATCAATAGGCCTCGCGGGCGCTCTCGACGCCTCCGGCGGTCGCCCACTGCGGCGGAATCTTC
Organism: uncultured Acidobacteriaceae bacterium; assembly: GCA_963770245.1. Classification (GTDB taxonomy): domain Bacteria; phylum Acidobacteriota; class Terriglobia; order Terriglobales; family Acidobacteriaceae; genus PALSA-270. The sequence goes on from CAVYOX010000010.1 coordinate 525,408, forward strand.
GGAGTTCGCTCGAAGGGCGCGACGATTTTGCCGTCTTCCATGCGCACCGTCCGGTCTCCGAATTCGAGCACGCGGCTGTCGTGGGTCACAACCACCACAGCCCGGCCGTGTTGGTGAGCCAAATCCTGCATCATCTGCATGACATTCCGGCCGGTATGAGAGTCGAGAGCCGCGGTCGGTTCGTCCGCCAGGATTACGCTGGGAGAGCCGGCAAGGGCGCGTGCAATGGCAACCCGCTGCTTCTGGCCTCCACTCAGATCGGAGGGGAAGGTGTCATATTTCTGCTCAAGGCCCACCTGCTCGAGCAGGCTCCGCGACTCCTGCTTGGCTTTTGATCCGCCAATGTCTTTCAACTCCAGCGCAAGCTCCACGTTTTCCCCCACGGTCAGCGTGGGAAACAAGTTGAATCCCTGGAATACGAAGCCGATGTGGGCCAGACGGATTCCTGGCAACTCGCGCTCGCTGAGAGCGCTGGCCTCGATCCCCGCGATGCTCACCGTCCCCGACGTGGCTCGCAGAATGCAGCCCATGATGGAGAGCAGCGTGGTTTTGCCGCTTCCCGAGGGACCCATCAGCAAGACGACTTCGCCGGGCCATACGTCGAGATCGATCCCGTGCAACGCCGGGACTCTGCTGGCACCTTCTTCATACACCTTGGTTACGCCTCGAACCGTAATCGCCGGGTTCATAAAATGATTTCTCCTCGCTGTTTGTCCTCAGCCTTTGAAGACGATGGCCGGGTCCAGGTGGGTCACTTTGTTGATGGAGACAATGGCCGCGCTCACACACATCAGCACGGTCAGAAAGAAAATTCCGATGGCCATCGGCCAGGGCAAGAGAATGGCTGCGCCGCCGCTCTGGCTGGCGCGCACAATGAAAATGCTGACCCCCATCGCCAACCCGTAGCCGGCGACCGCGCTGATCCCGGCTTGCGTGATGATCACTTTGTAGATGTAGCGGTTGGGCGCGCCCATCGCTTTGAGCGTCCCGAACTCGCGGATGTGATCGACGGTCGTGGCATAGATGGTCTGGGCCACCACCACCACTCCTACGACCAGGCCAAGCAATGCCGCAATCAGCACGGCGACGCCCGCACCGGTGGTAAACATCCAGTAGATCCGGGTCATGCTGCTGAATTGGCTGGTGGTCAGCGCATCGATATCGCGCACCCGGGCCTCCAAATCGCGCTGCAGAACCTGCAGATTCGTCCCGGGAACGGCGCGCACCAGAATGAAGAAGGTCTTATCTTCATCGATGCGGGTGAAACCTTGCGCGTTCTTGAAGCTGGTGAATACGTACGGGGTCGTGGTAAAGGCGCGAATGCCGCGGGTGAAGCCCACCACCCGCGCGCGCCGGCCGTTGATCTCAAAGACTTCGCCCACCTTGGTTACACCCAGTTTTTTCTTGTACAGCTCATCCACCATCACCGCGTCAGGAGTCTTCAGGTCCGCCAGGTTGCCAGCGACGACGTTCCACGGACCGCCGACACCGCTGTAGGGGTTGAAACCGACGGCTTGCACCGACTCTTCCGCCCCGTCCGCAGTCTTCCACTGGGCGAAGCGGACAATGTACTTTTCCGCTGAAGCCACTCCGGGCGTGGCCAGCACTTGATAGAGTTTCCGTTCTGAAAACGCCGATCCCTGCTCGATGTAGGGAGTATGTTTGGAAACCACCCAGAGATCCACATTCGACCGGTCGATGATGCTCGAAGTGGTGACGGTAAAACCGACGAACAATCCGAGTTCGACCACGATGAGCACAACCGCAAACACGATGCCGGTGAGGGTGACCGTCAAGCGAACTTTATCGTGCAGCAGGTTGCGTCTTGCCAGGGGAGGCATGGCTCACCGCTCCTTTCTTAAGAGACCACGCAGCAGGCCGTCCACCATGAGATCGACCCGTTTCTTGATCGATCGCCAGGGCACCCAGTGGTCCCCGGACTTGGCAATCTGCAGGGCAGCCACTCCGTGCGTACCCGCCCAAAGGGTTTGCGCGATCAGATCGGCGTCGGTCAGGTCTTCGCGAAAAGCATCGGCCTCGAGGGCTTCTACGACGATCTGGCGCAGAAACGCGTAGGCATCCTCCTCGGGATTGCCCTTGCCCATCTTTTGTTCCGCAGCATCCGCAATCTGGGGATGCGCCGTCATGAACATCATGCGGTAGTGGTTGGGATTCGACAGCGCGAACTCGGCGTAGGCATGGCCGATTTTGCGCAGGCGCTCGACCGGGTCCTTTACCTGCGCCAGACGGACGAACGATTGGGCCAGGCGCTGGAAATCGGAATGGCATAGCTGCAGGAAAAGATCTTCTTTGTCGGCAAAGTGGCCGTAAATCGCGGTGGGGGAATACTCGATCTTCTGAGCCACCTTGCGCATGGAGACCCCCTCATAGCCTTCGCTGATGAACAGCTCGCGCGCGGCATCGAGGATTTTGTCGCGCGTCTCCAGGCGTTCCCGCTCCCGCCGTTCCTGTACTCCCATAACGCTGGCCCTTTCCTTAACAGTGTTAACGTAACACTGTTAACTTACAGGCTGGCGTTAGCCGTGTCAAGCTTTTTGTTGGCGTGGCGGGGGCGCTCGCGGCTGGGGCTATCGCGAGCCAGGGGAGCGCACGAAAATAATGAGGATACGGGGAGGGCTTCGACGGGAAATCGCGGATCGATGCACTCCCCTCGCACGACACTGGGAGATCGAATGCGGGATGGCGGCCTAATTGGTCTGTGAGCCGCGCTTCACCTGATCGGTCAGAACAATGGCCTCGGCGATGTCTTTCAGACGCTGGCGGGTGCGGCGGCTTTGCTGCTGCAAAGCGAGATAGGCGTGTTCTTCATCGAGGCCGAGGTCGCGCTGCAGAATTCCCTTGGCCCGCTCGATCAGCTTGCGGGTTTCGAGCAGTTCGTAAAGGTTCGAGTTTTCGCTTTCGAGACGGGCCATCTCGATCTCGGCTCCGACCAGAAAGCCGATGGTCGAAATCAGACGAATCTCCTCCGCGTTATGAACATGGGGCTGGCGATGCTGCACATTGATGACCCCGACCAGGCGTCCCCGGGACAGCAAAGGGACGGAAAGAAATGCTTCGTAGGTGTCTTCGGGGAGTTCGTTGAAGTATTGGAAACGGGGATCCTGCGATGCGTCCTGGGACACGGCAACGGGCTCGCGGTGCTCCGCCACCCAACCGGTAATACCCTGCCCCATATGGAGTTTGAGGCGATTGACCACCTCTTGATGAGGATTTTTCGAAGCCCGCAGGACCAGATCCCCATCCTCGAGAACGTAGATAAAACAAGAATCGCACTTCACTACCGCGGTGGTGAAATCGACGACGCGGCCGAGAACACCCTCGAGCGGCTCCGCGGCCGCCATACGGCGGCCGATTTCATGCAGAAAATCAACGTTGGCTTTGTCCGCTGCAGGCGCTGAGTCCATGCTTTGACGCTACCGAGTGGGTCCATGCCTGTCCAATCACATTTTCTTATCGAGATAATAAAGGGTTACGATGCCCAGCGAGAAGGCGTCGAGCTCGCCTCTATCTGCTTTGCTTTCAAATGTGTTGGCTGCGCTCGATCCTTTTCGACTGCGCGGTTCCCGGTTTCGAACCGGTACTTTGGTTTTCTCTGCCGTGGATTCACTGTCGTCAACCGCGCCGGGCGGGCGGTTCGCACCGCGGGCCGATTTCAGCCCGAGGATGCCGGGAGATCGGGGGACCGGAGAATTAACCTGGCTGTAACAATGGCGAGCCGCCTTCGCGCTAGCATGGTTCGCCATGAGAGACAGCCCTCTCGTCATTGACGATGTTTCTGCCGCGGATACTGGACGGCGGATTCTGCGCCTCACCGGACCTCTCGTGATCTCGAATCTCTTCGATTTCCAATCCAGGGTGCGGGCTGACCATTCCCACCTGCTGGTTCTCGATTTTACCAACGTCCCCTACGCGGATTCGGCGGGAATTGGCGCGCTGGTGGGGGCTTACGTGACCCATCAGAAGGAGGGCCACGGCCTTCTACTGGTGGGGGTGAACCAACGCGTACGCACCGCGCTCCAGGTCACCCATGTGGATCAGTTTTTTAAGTATTCCGACACCGTCCCCGCGGACTAGGAGAACGATCCCCTGAGCGCCGACGGACAGAACTGGCGGAGTGCATTCGTTTGCACAAACAATGCAGGGGTTGTTCCCTCCAACTTCCATGTAACCCTTGACTTAGCACATAACGGCGGGTACAGTCCTTGCCAGTCTGTTGCTGGTTCTCCCAGCGTTTTTCAGGTCGAATTCCTGACCTGAAGCTTGCTTGACGCCTGCCCCATCCTTACCCAGCGCGAACCATGTTGTCGGCGCGGAATGGAGATGAGGCATTGCCAGTCCCTGGTGCAACGCGCCGGTTCCTGGCCAGCAATGGATTCTGTCGCAAGTTCCGAAAGGAAAAGCAGCCATGACCCTCCGAGCCCGGAAGCATTTTCTCCTCGCCAGTTTAGCCATCGCAGTAGTTTGCCTCTTGCCCAATTTGGCTGCCGCGCAACAGGTCACCTATTACGATTTTGACGGCCTGACTCCCAGTTACACCTGCACAGCTTCCAGCTCTGGAGGCAGTTTATTTTGCTTCAATAACACAACTGGTGAGGGCGAGGATGCAGGCTTTCCCCTGCTGTTTCAGGACAGCTATCCTCCTTTTGTCGATCCCAACCCTACCGATCCCCCCAATACGACAAGTATGCATACAACGCTGCAGATATCGGATGGAGGGAGCGAATATTCGAGCGCGTGGTTCGCCGTGCCACAAAAGGTCTTGAACGGCTTCACCGCCTATGTCGCGTTTCGCTTAACCCCTGTTACTGCGACGCCAGGGGATGGAATCGCATTCGTGGTTCAGAATGCCTCGGGCGGAGGGACCGATCCAAACGATACCAACGACGGGACCTGTGTGGCGTCTGGTTCGGGGCTCAACGTAAGCGCGACCATTGGCGGATGTTTAGGGTATGGGGGAATCGACAACAGTCTGGCCGTCGAGTTCGACACATTCCAGAATGAGTTTGATCCCAACGCCAATCACATCGCCATGCAAAGCTGCGGACTTGGTGGAACGCTGCTCAGTGGGGGGCTGCCGAATTCGCCGAACCACGACAACACCTCCGATACAAGCTACGTCTCCTGCCCGGTTAGGGATCAAAACACTCATGCGGCGGCGATCAACAGCGCTCTCCCGATCACGCTGGCGGACGGAAATGTGCACCAGGCGGTGATTGAATATTCAGGCGCAACCGGAGCGACCCCTTATCAGTGGCAGGTATTCATCGATCCAGTGTTCATTGCTGGAACCCATACTCCCGATCCCAGCCAGTCTACTGCGGTCATCACCACCATTGCTAATCTTACCCAGTATATGAACTTGCAAAACAGCGGGAGCGCCGCAGACAGCGCCTACGTGGGGTTCACCGGCGCCAGCGGCGGCGCTGTCGAGAATCAGGAAATCCTGGCCTGGACCTTTACCCCGCACTCCACATCCACGCAGCAGCAACCCCTGAGCACCCCTGGTACGCCGACGACGTTTCCCTTTGGCGCCCACACCTATGCCGTAACCTACCCGTCGACTGGGGTCGATACTTCTAGTATTGACATGGTGGTAGTGGCCAACGCCTTTGGCCCGCCCGCTGTCGCCGGCCTCCTGGCGGGATCGAGTTTCGCCGGCTCGGCATGCCAGGTGTACGGCTCAACCGGCGGGAATTGCATTGTCTATTCTGTGTATTGCGTGACCCATGGCACGACCACGCCAGCCGTACCTTGCCCAGCGACTTCCGAGCCGACAATTGCCCTCAAGACGGCCTTCGACAGCGACCCGTCGCTGGTGCCGACTACCGCCGGATTCCTGCAAGGCGACCCGCTCTACAGCCAGATTGCAACCATTCAGGTGAGTGGGAGCACAGCTACCGTTACATGCTCGGGAGAGTGCGCGGTGCACGACGGGGAGACCGTCTCAATTATCAACGCGAAGCCTTCGGACTTTAGCGCGGCGAATGTTACGGTGAGCAATTCATCGACTAACGTCTACACCTTCAACTTCACCTATGCCAGCGCCCCGATCGATACCTATATCAGCGGCGCCGCTGTCACTTCGAATAACCTGCAGAACATCTGTAATCCCCCGGGTAGTCAGATTCCGTGTTGGCAGGCGGCCAGGATTGATGGCACGATCTCGGGTACGGGTAAGAGCTTCTCCGATTTCGTCGCTCTATTCGCAACTGTCCTTACGACTGGCGCCAGCATCAGCGCGCCGCCCATCACGTACGGGCAAACGGCGCAGATTACAGTTTCTGTTACCCCCGCCGCGGCCACAGGCAATGTATCGCTAACCGTAGGCACCAACTCACCCGTGACTCAGAGTCTTTCCGCCGGCTCGACTACATTCGACGTCACAGGTCTGGGTGCCAACACTTACAACCTGAGCGCAAGCTATGCTGCCCAGGGCGTCTACGGCGCAGCCAGCGCCACCGGAACGCTGCAGGTCGGTCAAGCTGTGCCGACGGTGACCTTCACCGGAGCGCCGACGAGCCCAGCAGCCTTCGGCAGTACGTTTGGCGTGACGGCAACCACCACCGATACGGGCAACGTGTTACCGACGATCACGGGAACCGCAGGGATCTGCTCCGTGGGAGCGGTCGGCGGGACTCCGACCAGCGCTACCGCCACGGTCACCATGAATAGCGGAACCGGAACCTGCAACCTGACCGCGAATTGGCTGGCTGACACGAACTACAGCACGATCTCGGCCAATCAATCCACGGGCGCGGCCCCCATCGCTCCCACCGTGAAATTCACCGGGGCACCCGTCAGCGCTGCTTATCTGTCCACTTTTGTCGTGACGGCAACCACCAACGACACGGGTAACGTCTTACCGACGATCACGGGAACCGCAGGGATCTGCTCCGTGGGAGCGGTCGGCGGGACTCCGACCAGCGCTACCGCCACGGTCACCATGAATAGCGGAACCGGAACCTGCAACCTGACCGCGAATTGGCTGGCTGACACGAACTACAGCACGATCTCGGCCAATCAATCCACGGGCGCGGCCCCCATCGCTCCCACCGTGAAATTCACCGGGGCACCCGTCAGCGCTGCTTATCTGTCCACTTTTGTCGTGACGGCAACCACCAACGACACGGGTAACGTCTTACCGACGATCACGGGAACCGCAGGGATCTGCTCCGTGGGAGCGGTCGGCGGGACTCCGACCAGCGCTACCGCCACGGTCACCATGACGAGCGGCACCGGCACCTGCAGCCTGACGGCTAACTGGGCGGCGGACACCAATTACAGCGCGACCTCGCTCGGCCAATCCGCGAGCTCCGTGAGATTCACTCCCATGGTAAGTGTCACGAGCGTATCGGTTGTCTACGATGGCACCCCGCATCCTGCGACCGGCTTGGTCACGGGCGTGGGCAACGCAATCCTGGGCGCGCCGGCGATCACCTACAACCCTGGTGTAAACTCGGTTCCCGTGGGTGCCGGCACGTACCAGGTCTTGGCTTCATTCGCTGGGAACTCGAATTATCTCCCTGCCAGCAACAACACAGGCAGTGTCGTGATCGGCATGTTCCCGCCGAGCGTAACGGTCACAGGCGGCACGTTTGCCTATGATGGCAATCCGCACCCCGCGACCGGCGGTTCGGTCACGGGGGTCGGCGGCGTCAGCCTGGGCGCTCCAGTCATTACCTACAGCCCCGGTGGAAGCTCAGTTCCAGTAACCCCGGGCACTTATGGGGTGCTAGCTTCCTACGCGGGCAGCTCAAACTACAAGGCGGCGAGCGCGACTGCGAGCATCGTTATCGGCTCGGCTCTCGGCCTTTCATCCTACAGCCTCGCGTTCGGAAACGTTGATCTTACCTCTCGAACCGACCAGACCATTACCGTGACCAACGTGAGCAAGGTATCGTTGAAGATCACGAACATTTACTTCAATTACGGTCCCGGGTCAGGAAAAGATTACGGCTATTTCACTCAATGTGGCGGAACCCTGACAAGGCCGGCCAGAGCTGCACCATCCGAGTCGAGCTTCATGCGCAAGACCTGGGCGCAGGCTCTGCTATTCTGGGCATCACTTATAACTTGCCCGGAAGTCCAGCGCTGGTCAATTTGAGCGGCACTGTCATCAATCCCAGAGCCGGGCTGAACGAAGACGAATTGAACTTTGGAACCCTCAAAGTTGGCTCGAGTTCGAAGCAAACCGTCACTCTGACGAGCACCGGCGATACGCCCTTGCTGATCAACGGTGTAACGGTGAGCGGATCGTCGGACTTCACCACGAGCAGCTGCCCGGCCTCGCTGGCGGTGAACACCAGTTGCACTATTACCGTCACTTTTGAGCCTTCCGCCAAGCAGTCGCGGTCGGGGACCTTAACTATCACCGACAATGCGTTGTCCAGTCCGCAAACCGTGTCGCTTTCGGGTAGAGGCGATTAGGGAGAGACCTTCTAAACTGGCCGGGCCCCTCGAAATTGGCCCGGCCTTTTCTTGGTGGGCAACAAGCTCGACTCTTTCCTCTTCGCTCGCTAGGTTAGTTTGTTCCCTGGAATGATTTCATGGACTCGCGGTAGATAGGCTGTAGATCAGCGCGCTCCAGCAGCCTCGCCGAGCCATCTTCCTTGCTGATTGACTCAAGCGTCCGAACCACTTCGCGATAGTGCGGCGTCGCTTCCTTTGCCTTCCCCGTCTGCAGGAGAGACGAGGCAATCAGGTAATGCACCTTTACCTCGAGCACCCGTAAGCCAAGCTTTTCCGCTCTGGCCAGGGCACGGTCGAGTTCCTGCAGGGCATTCTTGAAATCTCGGCTCGCCACCATGGCTTCGGCGAGATAAACCGAACACTCTACTGAAAGCGACTGCAGGCCAAGCGAATCAGCATCCTGGGACAGTTTTCGAAGAGAGCTGATGGCTGCCTGTTGCCGCCCTTGCTTTACATCCACCCGGGCCAATCCCGCTTTCGAGATCAACATTTGCTCGCGATTGGCGTCATGGGAAGCCGTCTGCAGGGCGCGTTCATACTGCTGCCGGGCGGCGGCGTAATCCCCTTTGTAGAAGTAAGTGTCGCCCAGCCAGTTCAAGGCCAATGAAGCGACCGCGTCGTCTTTGATTTCGTGGGCGATGTTCAATGCGTCTTCGACGTTCTTCTGCCCTTCATCGCCGCGGCCGGCCTCAGCCAGAATGCCGCCCAAGCCAGCCATGGCTTCCACGGTGAAGGTTGTGCGCTCCTTGATCTCCTGAAAAATCTTCACCGCGTCCTGCATGGCTCCGAGCGCGGCTCCGTAGCGGCCCTGGGCAGCGAAGATCTCGGCCATGCTCTCGGACTCAACCGCCATACCGTGCTGATCGGACATGCCCCGCCGTAACTCGATGGCCTTCAAGTGTTGGGAAAGAGCCGTGTCATATTGCCCAAGCTTTGCATTGGCCTCAGCCAGGTTGTGGAGGGACTCGGAAGTATCCTCGGGCACGTTCAGCTTCTGGCGCAAATCGTAGGCCTGCTCCAGGTAGGTGAGGGCGTCCTGATATTCGCCCTTGTCGAGATGAAGGCCGCCAATGCTGTTCAGGCAAAGCGCCTGGTACGCCTGATTTCCGAGGTCCCGCTCGACCTGCAGCGCTTCACTGAAAAACTTCAGCGCCTCGTCCCGCTTTCCGTGATCGTGATAGAACGTGCCCATGTCAATCAGAGCATTGCCGATGCCGTCCTTGTCGCCGATTTCGCGGCGCGTAGCCAGAGATTCGTTGTAACTGGCCAGCGCGGCGGCAGGATTCCCCATCGTGTCCTGAACCTGTGCCATTTCATCCAAACTGGCGGCGATGCCCCGTTTGTCGCCGATTGTCTTCTTGATTGCCAGAGATTCCTGGTAGTTGCGCAGGGCGTCGTCCGGCTTATTCAGCATGCGGTAAGCGATTCCCGTGGCCTGTAAAATGGCGGCTTTCTCCGGTTGATTATCGAGCTCAATCGCGAGATTCAGCGCCCGCGTCAGGTAGTCGAGGCCGCCCTGCGGATTGCTGGCCTTAATTTCCACTCGTCCGCTGGCCAGCAGCGCGTCAACATTTTTCGGATCCTGCGCCAGCACCGTGGCGAGACGCTGTTTCGCCTGGCTGAAGTCGCTGGCCTGCTCATACAGTCCGGCGAGTGTAAACTGCACTTCCATGTCGGAGGGGTTCGCCTTGGCCAGGCTCTCGTATGCGGCAATCGCCTTGGGCGTATCTTTCATGACCCGGGCGTGATTGGCTTCGATCAGATATTTTTCCTGGGCCGGAAGGCTGTCGCTGAGTTCGACAGACCGCCGCGAGGCCTTTTCCGCCTGATCGTCGTAGCCCAGACTGGAATAGGCCAGCGCCAGCTTGGCATAAGCCAGGGCGAAGTTTGCATCTTCGCCGGTCGCTGCCTGAAAACGGTTCACCGCCTCCAGATTGTTTCCGCTGCGGGCCAACTGCAAGCCGGCGTCATAGTCGCGAAGCGCCTGCACGGAATTGGTTGAAGGACGAAGCGCGTGGGCCGCCAGCTCGGCTAAACTTTCGGGCGTCGCCGCCAGCTTCTGGCGAACATCTTTCGCCAGAGCATCGACCCCCCCGAGCAGTTCCTTCTCGCTGGCCACATCGGTCTTCAGCGTCGAACTGGTATCGTGCCGCAGATCGAGGACCGTGGTGTCGATACGGATCTGCTCGCCCAGCTTGACGTATTGCCCGTAGACCACGGTATCGGCATTGGTAAACTCCGCCAAGCGCCGCAGAGTCGCTACGTCAACTTGCGACTGACTCGAAATATGCAGGTCGTGCAAAAGCTGATGCAAACGGTCTGGAGAAACCATGCGGACTTGGGCGGATTGGCCGACGTCGGTGCTTAACATGTCGGAGAGGCTCGAACCGAGCCAGTCGAGCGAAGCATCGCCCGAGGCGTTCTGAAATGGCATGATCGCCAAAGAAATGGCGGGAGCAGAAGCGCCGGGTTCCGGGACTGACCCGAAAAGCTTGTGGCGCAGAAGAAAGCCGGCAATGGCCAGCACCAGCACTACCGCAATCCCCCCCAGCAGCGGCCAGGGCACGGTCTGGGCGAAAGGCTTTACGTTCGGCTCAAAGGTCAGAGTAGCCGCCGCATGCTTGCCTTGCCAGACTTCGAGATCAGCCAAAATCTGGCTCGTGGTCTGATAGCGCATATTGGGGTCGCGCTCCAGACACTTGCCGACGATATTGCTTAAGGCTTGCGGAATGGCGTGGTCGAAATCAGAAACCGGGGCGACGCGCTCCTGGGTGCGTTTGATCAGACTGGCCAGAGCACTTTCGGCCTTGAAGGGCATGTTCCCGATGAGCAGCTCATAAAAGATAAGACCGAGGGCAAAAATATCCGAACGCTGATCGAGGCTCTTGGCCAGCGCCTGCTCCGGCGACATGTATTCCATGGTGCCGATCAAGGCGCCGGTCTGGGTCATGCCATCGCCTTCGAGAGTGCGCGCCAGACCAAAATCCATGACCAGAATTCGTCCCGTCTTATCGCGCATGATGTTCTGCGGCTTAAGGTCCCGATGAATGACACCGACGCCGTGCGCCGCCTCGAGCGCTCGGCAGACCTGCTGCATGATGTCGACCGCCTCGTCGGGCGAAAGCTTTTTCTTTTGCTGGATGATGGCGCGAAGATCCTCACCTTCGATGTATTCCATGGTGATGAACTTCATGCCTTCGGCTTCCCCCAGATCGTAGATGCGGATCACGTTCTTGTGCGTGACCTGGTGCGCCAGGATCAATTCCTGCTTGAAACGATCAATGATGGCAGGGTTCCGCGCCAGTTCGGCCCGAATGACCTTCAGGCCTACCATGCGGTTGAGCTCGAGATCCTTCGCTTTGTAAACCGCCCCCATGCCCCCTTCCCCGAGAATCTTGACGATCTGGTAGCGCCGGGATAACACCGTGCCTGGTTGGAGGATGGGTTGCCCGGCGGCGGAGTGCAACGAAGCTGGCGTTGCTCCCGGATCGGCCAGGGTGGGAGAATCCCCGGGGCCGGAACCTCCTGGGGTGTCGATCAAGGTAGGAGAATCGGAAGAACTGCCAGGAACGTCGATCAAGGTAGGCGAGTCAGGATAGGAATTTACATCCGAGGAACTGCCGGGTGCTGCCGAGGGAGCACGCACCGCGGCCGAGGTCTGGTTGAGATCGGGTAAATCTTTGTCGCGCCGGGCTCGATCGTCCTCTCCCATAGTGTTTGTTTTGACTCTTAGGCACCGAACCCCGTACATCGCGGGTCCCGTTCCCTATCAAAACCGGCCGCAAAGCCGCAGAACAGGCTAGCGGACGCGAGGTTGAGAAAGTATATAACGAGACTAAGGCGGTGTCAGCGAGGTTCTGTGGCGCGGGAATTTCGATCGCGGACGCGGCGAAACCTTGGCGTGGGGACTGCGCGGCAGCAGGAAGGCGGCGGTGCGCTCGCCGGAATTGCCGACTCGTGCTCGCCGGCGAGCTCTACCGAACTTTCTAGGACTCATTAGGATACAGCGCTCGAGGAAGCCCCCCCCCGGCACGGTTTTGTGTGCCGTGGCTTTCAAGGTCACGGGAGGATTCCTTCCCGAAAAGTATTTCCTAGAGGCTAGTGATGATCGTGGTCTTCATGGTCCCAGTGGCCCTCGTGCAACTGCCAGCCTTGCTGATAGTGGTCATAGTGCGGGTGATTCCAGTAGGCTCCGGCGTAGGGCGGTTGAACCCAGTGCCCACCCACCCAGGCGTAGTGACGCCCGTTCGGTGTCCAGTAGCCTTCCACCCAGGAGTACCCGGGTCCGGGAGCGTCGCCGCGCCTTTCGTGACGAAGAGCAGGCGGCGGGCTTCCGATATAAAGGGAAACTTGCGCGAAGGTAGGGACTGAGAGCGCCGCCGTCAACAGCAGCCCGTATAGCCATTTCGATCTCATGCTTTTCTCCTTTTTGAAGTTGCCAATCGTAGAAACGCAGGGCCAATGGATCCCGAGCATTCCGCTAGGGTGCGGAATCCTTTTGGCGAGTGGCATTCACGCCCGTCAGTATTCCGACTCCCCCCAAGACAATGCCGCCGACCACGATCGAGTGCACTGGCACATGCACCAGGGCCGCACCATAAATCAGCCCGACCACCACAATGACGAAACCGGTGAGGTAGATGGTGAATGACATTTATCTAGGTATCGGCCGAATCGCCGCCTCCATTACCTGGGCTTCGCAGTAGTGGCCTGGAACCGACCGTCATGCGCCGAGTCCGAGCCGTCCATTTACTTGATTCTGCTTTGGTTTCTTAGGTTTGCGGGCTGTTTGTCGATAGGGGTCCCGGGTCTTGAGCGCTGCCCGGCTGGGACTGTGCGGGGTCGGGTGCGACCAGGCTATTCACGACCTTCCGAACCCCTTCGACCGATTGCGCCGTCTTTTCCGCCAGCAGCTTTTCCGCGCGGGAAGAAACGTTTCCGCTGAGGGTGACCGTCCCGTCGGCGGCATGAATCTGCACGGTCTTCAGTGAGATGGCGTTTGTGGCGTACAACTCAAACTCGACCCGGTGCGCCAGTTTCTCGTCTGCGCTCTCCGGAGTGGTTCCGGCATTCCTAGCCACCAGATGATCCGTAACCCCTTGTACGCCGGCCACATGCCAGGCGATCTGCTCGGCCGCGGATTTTTGATTGGAAGTCTGGACCGTTCCGCTCAGGGTCACAGTTCGGTCCTTCACGTCCGTCGTGATCGGCGTCTCGCTCAGTTCGGCATTCTGCGACAGACCCTCGCTCACCATCGTCCTGATCTCCAGATCGGCTACCCGTTCGCCGAGCCGTTCGGTTTCAAGGTTGCGCGCGGTCGAAGGATTGATCGCTAGATGGTTGTGCACTTCTTTGACGCCCGACGTGTCTTGCACGATGGCCCCCGCCACCGCCTTGATTTGTTCCGATGGTACTTCGCCATCCAGGCTGACTTGCCCTTGGGTGGTCTCGACTTTAATGTCGAAGGGAGATACCTGTTTCGACAGCACCAACGCGGTTCGCACCCTGGAGGTTATGGTGGCATCTTGGGTCGAATCTTTGACCAGGTGGAACGCGTTCTGCACCGCGGGGTTGGTTTTGAAGAGATAGTACCCGGCCCCTAGTACCAAGACCAGCAGGACGAGCGTGGGAACCAACCTTCCGGAACGTCTGCGACCACTTTGTGGGTTATTCAACTGTTCCCTCCCCGCCGCCACGCTCAAGTACTCTTCGAATCCCTGCCCGCGCACCCGGCAGCCCCATGGCGCTTGATCCGGCGGCTAGCGGCGTGGATCGGATGGCCTAGTTTCAGATGGAATAGTACGGCACAAGAAGACTTGGAGACTGCCCATAATTGCTCACGTTTCGAATGGTTCGCCGGCCCTGCAACCCAGGTAACGAAGTGGGCGGGACCGACTCCTAATTTCACAGCCTCCGGAATGTGAGCGGTCTTGACCAGTCCCGCCAGAGCCGAGTTGATACCCTCAAGACATTGGAGAATGAGCCTTTACGGGTCTCCCTGATCACGCTTATGACTTTGACGCTTGTGACTTTGACGCTGGGGATTTTGACGCTCGGGGCCACCGCCATTGCCCGTCGGCAGTTTGGGCTGGGCAATCGAGTCTGGCCCGCTCAGCCCTGCCTTGTGCCTATCGTGTTCGCGGCGGGCCTCGACATTTCTGGGCGGCTGAGCCCGTCCTCCGTCGCCGCGATCGAACCATCAAGCCTAGAGGATTCGGTCTGACATGTCCGTCACCCGGCATATGCCAGACGATTCGCCCGGCCCCATCGGGAGCGCTTGTCTAGGTTACCCGCGCGGCGTGTGGCCACCGCTGCTTTCTTCCTTTTGCGCCGATCTGTCGCCCACCAACCCGCGACACTCCGATTGCAGCGTCCCGGGCTGCGTTTGTCGATGTCACAGCCGTCGCAGTTCCCCTACGATCTGGAAATTAGCACCTCAGATCGTGACCCCCAGTGTCACGCCCAGTGTGACGCCCGGAGCCACGCCCGACCTTCCCGAGGAAATCAAACCTTCCAGAAAACCCGCTGGTCTCTCTGAGAGGCAGGGTCGATTGGGTAATAATCGTGACAGCACCAGAGCACCGCGGAAAGCCTGACCCAGTGATTTGATGATATGGCTTTGGGCTCGGGCGCTCGAACTCTCACTGCCTAGAGAGCCCAAGGTGGCGCGGACATTTTTCCGAGCATGGATGTTTTTCGAAGTTGTGAGCCATCGCGCTTCGAAGGTGGAATGGCGGAGAGAGAGGGATTCGAACCCCCGATACGGTTTCCCGTATTCCAGTTTTCAAGACTGGCGCCTTCAACCACTCGGCCATCTCTCCGACGACTACAGTTTTACTACAGTCGGGCAGTTTCTCAAGGAGCGGCGCGCGGTTTGCTCACCCGGGTTCAACTGGCTGCGATTGGGCTCCGCTCTGGGCTTCCCGGTTCCTTGGGCTTTTCCATTTTTCTGGTTTTGCGATCTCGTGTATCTTGGGCAACGAGGTATCTGCCGATGAAAACAGTTTTCTCAGTGCTGGCGTTAGCCCTTTCGCTTGCACAGCTGTCCCTGGCGCAAGTGGATCCCCGCTGGAAACCGAACGATCCGGACCGCCCGTTGCCCCCGATCATTGAGCCTGGAACCCCGAGCACCCAGGATGCACCGGGACGCCCTCCCTCCGATGCCGTGGTCTTGTTCGACGGCAAGGATCTTTCTCAGTGGCTGGGCGCAGATGGCCAGCCCGCGAAGTGGAAAGTAGCGGACGGCTACCTGGAAGTGCTGCCCCATAGCGGCTACATCCATACCCGCCAGCCCTTCGGCGACTGCCAATTGCATGTGGAGTTCGCAGAGCCTGTGCCCCCGGTGGGCGAGAGCCAGGGACGCGGCAATAGCGGTGTGTTTTTGATGGGTCTCTACGAAATCCAGGTGCTCGATTCGTATCAGAACAAAACTTACGCCGACGGTCAGGCCTCGGGCGTGTATGGGCAATTTCCCCCGCAGGTGAATGCTTCCTTGCCCCCCGGACAGTGGCAGATGTACGACATCATTTTTCATAGCCCGCATTTTGACAAAGATGGCAAGATGCTGCGCCCGGCACGCTTCACTGTGCTGCACAACGGAGTTCTGGTGCAGGATAATGTGGAACTGTCGGGCCCCACCGAACACCACCAGCGCCCTCCCTACAAGGCGACGCCAGACAAGTTGCCTCTTAGTCTGCAGGATCACGGCAACCCGGTGCGCTTCCGCAATATCTGGATCCGTGAACTGGGCGAGGGACAGTAGGAAACTCAAGAAGTCTTCGGCGGCCATGCGCTCTGGCCACCGTGGTGGTAAGCCAGGTTGCCGAATTGGCCTGCGCGCGCGGCGGCCACCCCGGTTTCCACCGGGGCGTTCGGCTCTTTGCGCGTCTTGATGCACTCAAAAAAATTCTCCATGTGCGTGATGGTCCCATCGCGGAAGCTGTGTTCGGTGAGAACTGGATTTTGCCCGCTGGGCACACCCTCGCGATATACGCTGAAGCCCGTGCGATCGAGCTTCAAGGTTGCTTCGGTCCCGCGGAACTCCAGTCCGCCGTCGTCGATCGAGGAATTCATCATGCCCTCATAGACCACATCAAAGCCGGGATAGCGGAAGGCCGCCTGGATGGTGTCGGGACAATCCCACTCGTCGAAAACATATTTGTCCGCCAGCATCTGCGCTTCCCGGGCTTGGTCAGATTTCATGGCCCAGTGCACCACATCGATCCAGTGGGTGAATAAATCGGTCATCGCGCCGCCGCCAAAATTCCAGAACCACCGCCAGTGGTTATATTTTTCCTCGCTGAAGGGCTGATCCGGAGCGGATCCGAGCCAAAGTTTCCAATCGAGTGCCTGTGCGTCGATGGGCTTGGGTGCCCAGTTCCGGTGGTAGTTCTGCCACCAATACGTTCTCACCTGCACCACCCGCCCGAGGCTGCCTCCCTGAATCATGTCGACGGCGTCCCGGAAATGAGTCCAACTGCGCTGCTGCATGCCACACTGCAAGATCTGCTTGCTGGAACGAACTGCGCGGGTGAGGGTGGCGCCTTCCTCGATGCTATGGGTGACCGGCTTTTCCAGGTAGACATCTTTGCCGGCCGCCAAGGCATCGACTGCCATGCGAACGTGCCAGTGGTCCGGGGACGCGATGAGCAACGCATCGATGTCCTGATTGAGCACTTCCCGATAATCCAGGTGGGTGGTCGCGACACCGTTCGACCTTTCCTGGACGGCGTCGCGGTGCGGCCCGTATACGTCGCTCACGGCCACGATCTGGTAGG
This sequence comes from uncultured Acidobacteriaceae bacterium, assembly GCA_963770245.1. Lineage (GTDB taxonomy): Bacteria > Acidobacteriota > Terriglobia > Terriglobales > Acidobacteriaceae > PALSA-270. The sequence continues at coordinate 542,675 of CAVYOX010000010.1, forward strand.
GGCCGAGTTTGTCAGCCGCATCGAGCAGGTTCCGCATCCGGCCCCCGGCTCCGATGATTCCGAGGCGAATGGTATCGTTTGCGCCCAGCACTCTGGTTGAGGCCAGCGCGGTCATTCCGGTTGCAATGAGGAAACTCCGGCGATTCAGCATATTGGGCACGCTCTCCTTCGCAGTCTTCCCGTTCGAGGAACCCTAAACGCCATAGGCCAATCCTTCGGCTTTGCCTGGGAGTATACGCGTCCGTTTCGGATTTGGCATCGCGGTGAGCGTCACCCCCAACGCTTGATATGTACCGGCCTAAGGAACTCGCACGGTGTGTCCATGGTGGTGGAAGGCCGGTGATCACTGCAAAGTTATGGTTCCATACCACAGCTTGGCTAATAGCAGCCCGCCCACAACCGCCAGCCCGATACTGAGCAGCCTACCGATAAGGAAATATTCCGCAAATTCATTGAGCGCCAGATATCATCTCGCAGCTGCCAGTCATCGACACTCCTGGCTTAGCCCGAACTCGTCCGAACTAATGTTGCTTGAAGACGGGTTCCTCAATCACGATCTCTCCAGCGCTGCCGTGCAAAATCCCTTCTCCCCCATCCTTTCTTAGGCTGAGGTGCCAGGAAAATGTAGTGCCATTCTCAAAGGTCGTCTTAAACGCCAGCGTTTGTCCATTTAGCGCAGGATCGAGTATCGGCGATGTAATTTCGGTGCCGTCCGGATTGACGAGAACGATGGTACCCCCGGCGATGCCTTCGATCACAGAGATGTTTAGGGTAGCCGAGGGTTTCTCTGTCGCCGGGCTGATTTTTGTTTGCCACGTGCCTACGAATTCGGATCGGGAGTCTTCCCTATCGGAACCTGCGGAAGCCCAATAGCTGCGCCTTGCCAGAACGCTATTGTCTCCTGGCTCCGCCAGGCGCACACGAATCTGGTGCAGTCCAGGCTGAGGATTCTGGGGTTGGAAACTCAGCAAGTATCGGCTGTGCAGGTGATTGGTAAAATCCAAGATATGCGTCTCGAACCGCTTGCGCGACTCGAAGAACCGGTATTCGCCGCCCGTCTCGGCGGCAATGGCTTTTGGCGTGTTCGTCCGCATAGCCTGCCGTACCGTTGCAGCAAGGGCTATTACATCCGGACTGTTCCCCCAGTCGTTCGGGTCCTTGCCACGGTCGGTGTCGAGCAACTGGGAGAGCGTGGGTGAGAATACCAAGGCATAGACTGCGGTGTTGCTACTGCCGATCAGCCGCACCACATCGTCAATCTTCGCCCACCGGCTCCCGTGGTCGCGGGTCTCGCTGATCAACAGCAACACACGCCTCCTTTCCCGAGGAAGCTTGTCGAGCAGGTTGACAGAGTATTCCACTGCGTCGAGAATTGCTGCGCTGCCGCCTGGCTGGAGATTGTGCAAAGCCTGCTGAATCTTTGTATCATCGCTGGTAAAGTCCTGCGCGAGATGGATTTGGCCGGCGGATTCGACAATCGCAATTTCCGTTTCTGGCTGTTCCAAAATCGGTCCCAACATCGAGTTCAGCCCGCGGATTTCGGAAAGCTCGCGCTTCATGTCTCCAGTCAGAACGGCGACGACAATCGAAAGCGGCTCGGCCTCGGTCTCCTCGTCCAGATGGACGGTCTGCGGAACACCGTTATCCTCCAAAATGAAATCTTTCGCCTGCAGCCCGTACACTGCATGGTCAGAGGAATCACGCACCAAGGTAGGAACCAGCACGAGGTTGGTTTGGCTGCGGAAGGTTGGTTCTTCCTGGGCGACGAGACCCGCCGCCATCAGGGAAAACAACAGGAGGAGAACAATCTGCTTAATGAGACCGCCCCATCTTCGGAAGCGGTTGGTACATCTCGCGAATCCTCTTTTTTGTCTGCTCCGAGGACCAATCATCCTAGCGGTTGCTCTCCAGTTCCCTTCGTAAGAACAATCTTGATCCTAATCGCAAGTTTCAAAACGGAGAAATCGCCGCTGCCATAACCCTGCCGATTCCCCTGGGTCCCTTTCCCGCCACCGGGGTGCGCGGTCCCTCGCGCTGCGCTCGCGCAGGAGTGCTTCGATCGCCTGACTTGCGCGAAACAAATAAAGGAGAGCATCCTAAACAGGTCGGCCGAGCGGCGAAAGTTGGCCGCGGCGGCCGAGGAGGGTTGAATGACCTCACCGCCAAACCTGGTGCGGGAAAAGGTAGAACTCGAAGTCGCTGACGGGACGCGCATGGCGGCTTATGCGGTCCGTTCTGGCGGCGCCGGGCCGCATCCCGGAGTGATGGTGTTGCAGGAGGCCTTCGGGGTGAACTCCCATATCCGCAACGTGGCGGACCGATTGGCGCAAGCAGGGTTTGCCGCGGTAGCTCCCGAGCTGTTTCACCGCACCGCCCCCGGATTCGAAGGCAGCTACAAGGATTTCCCGTCCGTGCAGCCCCATATCCGGGCGGTGACACCGTCGACGGCAGGGATCGACCTCCGGGCCACCTTCGACTGGCTGCGGTCGCGTCCCGAGGTAAAAGCGGATGAAATCTACAGCGTAGGATTCTGCTTGGGGGGCAAAGTATCGTTTCTGGCGAACGCCCTGCTCCCCTTGCGAGCTGCGGTCTCGTTTTATGGAGGCGGCATCGCAGCCGACCTGCTCGACCGGGCGCAAGCGCTCGGCGCGCCCATGTTGTTTTTCTGGGGAGGGCTCGACAAGCACATTACACCAGAGCATCGAAAGGCGGTCACAGATGCTCTCGATACCCACCGGAAAACCTACGTCAATGTTGCATTCTCCGATGCGGATCACGGTTTTTTCTGCGACGAACGGGCTTCCTATCAGCCGCGCGCGGCTCGCCAAGCCTGGAGCCTGATGCTAGAGTTCTTGCGGTCCTGGTAAAGAGAAGTCGAAAACCAGTGGAGGGAGAACGGCCTTGAAGAGTTTCCTTTTCGGTCTAGTGCTCGGTGTATTGCTTGTGCCGCTCGCAGTCTTGGGATACTTCGCCACGGGATTCGCTCCGGTCGGCACCGCCGCGAAAGCGATTCCCTTCGAGCGGCTGCTGGCGAGCAGCGCTCTCCATGCCCGCATTTCGCGGGAAATGCCCAAAACGGTTCCGATTGCCTCCGATGAATCCAGCTATAGCGCGGGGGTCGAGATCTATCGCCAGGACTGCGCGGTCTGTCACGGTTTGCCGGGAGAGGAACCAACTGCCATTGCTCAGGGAATGTTCCCGCATCCGCCCCATCTGTTCCGCGGGAAGGGCGTCACCGACGACGAACCGGGAGAGACGTACTGGAAGGTAAAAAATGGGATTCGTCTCACGGGCATGCCGGGCTTCGAGAAGTCGCTCTCTGAGACTCAGATGTGGCAGGTCAGCGTACTGCTGGCGAACGCCGACAAGCTCCCCGATTCGGTCAAGCAGTCGCTCGCCGCGAGGCCGGCTGCAGCCCCCGCTGGACAGACAGCACCCCAACACTGAGCGCACCAACCGTAGCCTAGGGAGGAAGGCGCTTCGGAAGGCCGGGGCGCCGCACTCGCCGGCAGTGCCATCGAGCCAACCACGGTTTTTGCGCAGCCTGCCTACAGAGCGGGGTGATGAGTCTCGTAGGCTGCGATTTCAGCTTCGTGCTTCAGGGTGAGCCCAATGTCGTCCAAGCCTTCGAGCAGGCGGTGGCGCACGAAATCATCCAACTGGAAGGTGGCGGAAAATCCACCTTGGTCGCGCACTTGCTTCTGTTCCAGATCGACGGTGATCTGGTAGTTGAGAATTTCCTCGGCGCGGCGGGCGATCTCGCTGACTTCGGCTTCGCCGAGGACCACGGTCAGGACTCCGTTCTGAACGCAGTTGTTGGCGAAGATATCGGCGAATGAAGGCGCGATCACGGCCCGGAAGCCGGCGTTTGCCAGCGCCCAGACCGCGTGCTCCCGGGATGATCCGCACCCGAAATTCCTGCCGGTCACGAGAACACTGGCGCCGGCGTAGCGCGGCTGGTTCAAAGAGAAAGTGGAATTGGGCTTGCCGTCGGGCGTGCGCCGCCAGTCGTAGAACAGAAACTCGCCGAAGCCGGTCTTCTCAATCCGCTTCAGGAATTGCTTGGGGATAATCTGATCGGTATCCACATTGGCGCGATCGAGCGCAGCGACTTTCCCCCGGTGTACGCGAAAGGGTTGCATTTTTCTCAGGCCCTCGAACGACTGGGCGATGCCCAGCGGCTTCTGCCATGACTACGCGGCTAGTGAAATTGCCACTTCCTGATGTCGGTAAAATGTCCCGCGATGGCGGCAGCGGCTGCCATCATGGGACTGACCAGATGGGTGCGCCCGCCGCGTCCCTGTCGGCCCTCGAAGTTGCGATTGCTGGTCGAAGCGCAGCGTTCGCCGGGCTGCAGGATATCCGGGTTCATGCCCAGGCACATCGAGCATCCTGACTCGCGCCACTCGAAGCCGGCCTGCTCAAAAATCTTGTCCAGGCCTTCCCGTTCGGCGGCACGCTTCACCGCTTGCGAACCCGGCACCACCATGGCGCGAACCTTCGGATTCACCTGATAGCCTTTGGCCACGCGGGCGGCGGCGCGCAAATCTTCCAGGCGAGAGTTGGTGCAGGAGCCGATAAACACCCGATCGACAGAAATATCTTCCATGCGAGTGCCAGCCTCGAGTCCCATGTATTCGAGCATGCGCTCGGCGGCCTGCCGATCCGCATCGCTCCTCAGTTCACTCAACTTGGGCACGCGGCCACCGATCGGCACCACCATCCCTGGATTGGTGCCCCAGGTCACAAAGGGCCCGAGCGTCGAAGCGTCGATCTCGACGAGCTTGTCGTAACGCGCCCCGGGATCGGAGGCCAGGCCGCGCCAGTGGGCCACCGACTTTTCCCACTCCGCATCCTTCGGCGCAAACCGGCGGCTCTTCACGTAGGCAAAGGTGGTCTCGTCGGGTGCCACCATGGCGGCGCGCGCGCCGGCTTCGATGCTCATGTTGCACAGGGTCATGCGGCCTTCCATGGAGAGAGCGCGCACCGCTTCCCCGGCATACTCGATCACATGCCCGGTTGCTCCATCGGTTCCAATCTGCCCAATCACGCCGAGCGCTAGGTCTTTCGCGGTCACGCCTTCGCCCAGCCGGCCACGCACCCGGATCAGCATGGTCTTCGGCTTGCGTTGGGGCACGCACTGTGTGGCCAACACATGCTCGACTTCTGAAGTCCCGATGCCGAACGCCAAGGCTCCGAAGGCCCCGTGGGTGCTGGTGTGGCTGTCGCCGCAGACGATGGTTTTTCCCGGCTGGGTCAGCCCCAGCTCCGGTCCGATCACGTGCACAATGCCTTGCTCGGGAGAATCCATATCGAACAGCGGCACGCCGAAGTCTCTGCAGTTTTTCTGCAAGGCTGCGATCTGGCGCGCCGCGATGGGATCGGTGATGGGGGTGCCGCGGGGTTCGGTCGGAATGTTATGGTCGACGGTCGCAATCGTGCGCTGCGGTTGGCGCACGCGGCGGCCGGCTTCGCGCAATCCGTCGAAGGCCTGCGGAGATGTGACCTCGTGGACCAGGTGCAGATCAATGTAAAGCAGCGGCGGTTGCCCGGGGGGAACACAGACCACGTGCTCGTCCCAAATCTTCTCGAATAAGGTGCGCGGTTCAGCCATGGTCTTAAGAAAATATTTTACCCTGAAACCCCAGAAGACGCGTTGCCGCACTCCGGTCCAGGCCTCCGCGCTCACGCCGGCTCGAGGGCTCGCCGCGCCGGCCTGCCATTCGCCACATACACCACCAGCATGCTGATCGCCCCGAAAAGAGGGACGAAGAACCCTGCGCGCAAACTGCCATAGTGCGTAGACAACGCGCCCACCAGCCATGGCAATACCGCGCCCCCCAGGTTGCCCCCGGCGAAAATGGCCCCGCTCACTCGCGTCGCAGCCCCTCCGAACCAGTGCGACAGCATGGAAATGCTGATGGGAAAAACCGACGCCAGCCCCAATCCCGCGAGGCTCGCACCGACCACCACCAGGCTCATCGATCGCGCCGCCAGCAACACGACAACTCCCAGCGATGCCAAAACCAGGCCGGCACTGGCTACCGTCGTCTCCCGCACTCGCCGCAAAAACAGGGGAGCCGATATGCGTCCGAGCAGCAGCGCGCCCCAGAAAAAAGAGGGCGTGGTCGCCCAAAATGCGCGCGACCCCAGATCCAAGCGGCGGGCGTAGGATGCCACCCAGCCGCCCAAGGAATTTTCCGTTCCCACATAAACAAAGAACAGCACGGCCACAAAAAATACCAGGCGATGGCTCGCAGGGCCGGCAGAAGCACCGGCAGGCCGCTCGTGGCCCGCGGGTCTCTGATCCGCCGAAAACTGAACCCAACTCAGCCCGGCGGCTAGCGCCAGCAACGTGGCTGCCGTTCCGTCGAAAAATAGAGGGACATGCTGGGAACGCTGCGCCCACGCCACCAGCAATGGACATCCCATGGCGCCAATGCCCCACGAAGAGTTCAACAGGTTTAAGGCGGCCGCGCGGTTGCCCGGATTCGTGTCCGCGATGAACAGGTTGCCAGCGGGAGTGTTGCTGCCAAACCCGACGCCGTAAACCGAAACCGCCACCAGCCCGAGGGTCCAGTTCGCGCGGACCAGCATGGCCACGCCCGCGGCCATCAGAACCAGTCCAATGCGCAGCGTCCGACGATAGCCCAGGCGCTCGACCAGAAAGCCCGAGAGCAGCATCCCGAGCATCGAAGTCGCGAACTGGGCAACGAACAAATAGCCGGCCTGCGCATCATTCAGCAGCCAGCGCGCGGAGAACATAGGGAGCAGGGGCCCGAGCATGGTCATCACCACGCCGGTGACGATGAAGTCCGCATGGACCAGGGCAGTTCCCTTGATGGCGGATTTTGCGGGCGCGAGGGTCAACGGTCCAGTATGCATGGCCGTGCGAAATCGGGGAAGCAAAACCGCCGGGAAGCATTTCGGCTCGGAGCTTCGGCGAGGGCAGGCAGGCCCGTCTAGGCTGTGCGTTTCGCTAGTAAGCCTTGACGAAAAAATATACCGTCATCCCCATGCCCACCAGGATGACCGCCGAGCGGACGGCGGTCGGTGGCAGGCGCATCGCATAGCGCGCTCCGAAATATCCTCCCAGCAGCGCGCCCACGATCATCACGGCGGCCTGCGGCCAGTAGACCGCGCGCGCCGCAATAAAGGCGATCACCGCGACCCCATTGACCGCAGTCGATAGGGCGGATTTCAAGGCATTCATGGCGTGCAGGTCGGTCATGCCCGCGGCCGCCAGCATGGCCAGGATGACGATGCCCATGCCTCCGCCGAAGTAGCCGCCGTAAATGCCGATCAGCAGTTGGAAAAAGGATGCGGCCAGGATGGCGAGGGTCGTGGCCTCATGGCCGGCGCCCGAGCCACGCTGGGCCGCCAACTTCCTGCCGAACAGGAACAGCAGGGTCGCCACCAGCATCAGCCAGGGCAGCACGCGCATGAAGGTGTGCGCTGGCGTCTTCAGCAGCAGGAAAGCGCCCATGGTGCCGCCCACAACGCTGGCCACAAGCAAAGGCACCAGCATGCGCTTGGGCATATCCAAGCGGTTGCGATAGGCTCCGGTGCTCGCGGTCACGCCTGTCCAAAGAGCTACGGTGTTGCTCGCGTTCGCAGGGATCGGCGGCACGCCGGTGAATAGGAGCGCGGGAAAGCCAATAAAGCTGCCGCCGCCGGCGACCGCATTCAACACTCCGGCCAAGATGGCGGCTGAGAAAAGGAAGATGGCTTGGGTGAGGCTCAAGGATAAAGGTTGTATCACAGGATACAGTGCAGACGTAATCGGCGGGAAATTCGAGGGCCAAGCCCGCGCACACGACGCATGGGCCATTCACGACACGGCTCCAAACCGCAGGCGGCGATCGCTGCCTAGGGAAACAGCGCCTACTGAATCAGCGTCCCCCCGTTGGTTGGCTCTTCGGGCGGGATGACGACGGCGGCGGCCACGCGATCTCCCGGCTCCAGGTGCAGCAAGCGCACACCCTGGGCAGCGCGGCCCGATTCGCGGATGGTGCTCGAATCCATGCGAATGATTTTGCCGTATTGACTGATCAGCATGACTTCGGAGTCCTCGGTCACCTGCGCGATTCCCACCACCCTGCCGTTGCGCTCTGTGGTCCGAACATTGATCACGCCGGAGCCGCCGCGGCCTTGCAGCCGGTATTCATCGGCGGGGGTGCGTTTGCCGTAGCCGTTTTCGGTGACCGATAAAATCAGGGAGCCGCGGATCGGCAGAGTCTGGTCGGTCGCCGTGGCCTCGGGCATGCCCGCGGCGGCCTTGACCTTCTCCACGTCGGCGGCGGCTTTTTTCAGGTCCTTCGGCGTGGTGGCCATGCCGACAATGTAGTCGCCCTTGTCGAGATTCATGCCGCGGACCCCGTACGCTGGCCGTCCCATGGAACGCACGTCGGATTCATCGAAACGAATGGCCTGGCCGTCGTGCGAGGCCAAGAACACGATTTGATTGCCGTCGGTCAGCGTGACTCCGACCAGCTCGTCCTCCTGCTCGATGCCGATGGCGATGATGCCGCGGGACATGACGTTCGAAAAATCCTTGAGTTCCGTCTTCTTCACCGTGCCATTGCGCGTGGCGAAGAAAATGTGCCTTCCCGCTTCTTCCAGATTACGCACCGCGAGCATGGTGCGAACCGTCTCCCCCGGCTGCAGGGACACCAGGTTGCCCACGTGTTTGCCCTTGCCGGCGGCGCTGATGTCGGGAATCTCGTAGACCTTCAGCCAGTAAACGCGCCCCGTGCTGGTGAAGATGAGGATGTAGGCATGAGTCGAGGCGATGAACAGATGTTCGACGAAATCCTCATCGCGGGTCTTCATGCCGGTACGTCCGGTGCCGCCACGGCGCTGCATGCGGTAGGTGGAGATCGGCGTGCGCTTCAGATAGCCGGAGTGGCTGACGGTGACCGCGACTTGCTCATCGGCGATGAGATCTTCGAGATGGATCTCGGCGGCCTCATCCTCGATGACGGTGCGGCGCTCATCGCCGTAGAGCTTCTTAACCTCTTCCAGCTCTTTGATGATGACGCCGCGCAGTTTCTTCTCCGAAGCCAGGATGGATTCGAACTCGGCGATGTTTTCGCGGGTGAGATTCAGCTCCTTGGTAATTTCGTCGATCGACAGCCTGGTCAGGCGATGCAACTGCAATTCCAGGATGGCATCGGCCTGGATGCCGGTGAAGGGCTTTTCGGGATTGAGCTTGGGGGCGCGGCCGCTGGTGTTGATATCAATTTTTTTGCCCCCGAAATAGGCCACCAAATTTTCCCGCGCCTCGCCGCGATTGGCGCTCGCGCGAATGATGGTGATCACGTTGTCGAGGTGATCGAGCGCGGTCAGGTAGCCTTCGAGGACGTGCTCGCGGTCTTTCGCCTTGGCCAGCAGGTAGGCGGTGCGGCGACGGACGACATCGACGCGATGGTCGATGAAATACTTGATGGCCGCAATGAGGCCAATTTCCTTGGGCTGGCCATTGGCGACGGCCAGCAGGATCATGCTGAACCCTTCCTGCATCGAAGTGTGCTTGAAGAGCTGGTTAAGCACGATCTGCGGTTCAGACCCGCGCTTGAGCTCGATCACAATCCGCATTCCGTCGCGGTCACTTTCGTCGCGAATGTCGGAGATGTCGTCGATCACCTTGTCGTTCACCAGCTGGGCAATGCGCTCGATGAGGCGCGCCTTGTTGACCTGGTAGGGAATTTCCGTGACGACAATGGCCTCGCGGTCTTTGTTGAAAGCCTCGATGGCGGCGCGGGCGCGCATCATGAAGCGTCCGCGGCCGGTGCGGTAGGCATCGAGAATTCCGCTCTTGCCGTGAATGATGCCGGCAGTCGGAAAGTCCGGGCCTTGCACGAATTTCAGAATGTCGGGGAGTTGGGTGGCGGGATTGTTCACCAGGGCGATCGTGGCGTCCACGATTTCGGTAAGATTGTGCGGCGGGATGTTGGTCGCCATACCCACAGCGATGCCGTTCGAACCGTTGACCAAAAGGTTGGGAATACGCGTGGGGAGAACGTCAGGCTCGATTTCGCTGCCGTCATAGTTGGGGCGAAAGTCAACGGTTTCCTTGTCGAGATCCTCGAGCAACGTGGTAGCGACGCGCGTCAACCGGGCTTCGGTATAGCGGTCGGCCGCCGGGGGATCGCCATCGACCGAACCAAAGTTGCCTTGACCATCGACCAGCGGGTAGCGCATGGCGAAGGGCTGCGCGAGGCGCACCAGGGCGTCGTAAACCGCCAGGTTCCCGTGCGGATGGTACTTGCCCATGACCTCTCCGACGATCCTCGCGCACTTGCGGGTCTGACGGTTGGGGGCCAGGCCCATCTGCTGCATGGTGTAGAGAATGCGGCGATGGACGGGCTTCAATCCGTCGCGCACGTCGGGCAGAGCGCGGCCAATGATGACCGACATCGAATACTCGAGATAGGAACGGCGCATCTCCTCTTCGATATTGACCGGCTGAATGTTCAACGCGCCGGGGCTACCGCCGTCGCCCGGGGGCGGAGTCAGGGGAAGTTCAGGGTTCTTTTCGTCTGCCATAAATCGAGCTCTAAGAGTCTGCGAACGCGGCCCTCCGCGAAGCCAGGTCTCGAGCTCGCGGGTTGTCGGTAACTAATTGCATTTACAGGAAGTTAATGCTTCTTCGATTACTTAAATTATAGCACGGAAAAAGACCGTTTTGAAGGCCGGACGGGGAGTACCTCGCCTGGGGCCTGAGAGAAGCGCTCGGTCTAACACGGAGCCCCGATCCACCCGGTATTCATCGCTGAAACGGACATGCTTAGGGCTGTAGGATGACTTCATTCGGCGAGGTGGGAAGCACGAATTTTGACCCCAGCTCCTGGCTGGCTTTTGCCGTGGCCGGCAAGTCGAGGGCGGCTAGCTGGATTTTCTTGGTCCAGTAGCCATCGTTCCAATAATCGCCGCGGGCGTAAATCATGCCGTTCGCGATGCTGTACTCGCGAATCTGTTCGCGATGGCCGTCGCGGTACACGAGCACAACCGGGGTGAGCTCGGGAGGCGCGGGCTGGGCATTGGCGGCGCGCCCAGAGGTCGATTTCACGGCTTCGGGTTCTCGATAGTCGAGCGCGACCGCGGCTCCAGGTCCGGGCGTCCCGTTGGCATTTGCGCCGCCCAAGCGCACGTAACGATCGCCCCGCCACTCGATCAGCAACGGCTCGGGCCTCGGCTCCGCCGGGGCAGGCTCAGAGGGAGACGGCATTTGGACGACGATCACTGGCGGCTCGGAGGTAGGGACAGCGGGATAGTCAGCGTACCCGTAGGGAGATCCGAGCAGCAGCCGCGAACCGGGGAAATGTCCCACTCCGGCCCGGCCGAACCGAGCCCCTGTCGGCGGACCCGGAAGGGTGATGGCAGGGCCTCGCAGCTGCGCCTGGGAGAGCGGCAACCCCGCGGCCGCTCCGAACAGCGCGATGACAAGGGTTCGATGCATGGCGTCAGTTCGCTTCAGGGTTCGCGGGCAGCTGGAAATCGATGCCGCGATCATCGTTCTGTTTCGTAGTGGCAGTCAAGTCAAGATCTGCGAGCGCGATCTTCGCGCGATGTCCCGGGGTCAGGTCGTAGAGCATCGCGCCGACAATCGCGTAGTTCTGAACTTCAAGCTGGTGGCCGTCTTTGAAGACCAGTACAGTCCGGGGCTGATCGGCAACCGCAGTCGCGTCTGCCGCGACCACGCCCGGCTCGGACTCCCTATTCGGATCGCGGGCGAGCTGGGCACGCAGATGCTCGGAGTAAGCGGCTTCGGCGGCCGCGCTCGATTGGCCCGCAGCACGGCGGTCGAAAATGGTGGGGCCGGAGGGATAGTCATTCTCTTGCGCGGAATCATCGGCTGCCGGATCCACCGCGTACACCGGGTAGGGAACGGCATAGACATCGCCCGCCAGCGGGAACAGCGGAGCGCGGCGGTGACGGTGGGGGAACAGGGGAGCATTCGAATGGTTGGGGAACTGGTTCGAGAAGCAGCAACTGAAGGCCTTCTGCCCCGAATATCCCAGCGGCCCGAGCGCAGTGACGCTCGGGGGAATTCCCGGTGCCTGGCCGAAATGACCCCCGAATCCGATCGAGGTCACTGAGGTGGGAACTCCGCGAACTTGGGCCTCGACGAGGCCGACGCCAAAAAGCACGGACAACGCGAAAGCCGCTACTGACGCTGGAATCAGCCGCCGCATAGCAAAATCATACTCCAGTTCTGCCATGAAGCGCCCCTTTTTCCCCCATCGTTCCTTAGACATTAGAACCTGCAGATTTGCCGGGAGTTGCTCGCGAGAACCGAAGCTCCGGCAGCCAAAAGGCGCCGACCGGATCCCTCGGCCGGGAGAATCCCTCATGTCTATGAAATCATTCGCTTAGCTGGCTTCGAATACCACGGAAGCGGGTCGGGCCGGCTTCATCCCCTGCCGATTCCGACCAGTTCCCAGAGGTTCCAGATGGATTGAGCCATCAGCACACCCCAAATGCCCCCCATCACCAGGCTGCGATGGCGGGTTTCGAGCAAGTCGGCGCTGACTCCGGCAACAAATACGAACAGAAACGGCAGGGCCACGAACTCGAAGCCGAGTCCCGGTTGATGCGGCGTGCCGACGGCTAGAAACAGGAACAAAGCCGCCACCAGCAGCGGAGCATGGTTGCCGAAGTACCTCGCCCGCGGCCACGCGAGATACGCGATGAGCGCCGCCGGCGTTGCGACCGCGAGCGCAGGACTACTCGCAAGCAATTGGGTCAGGACTTGGCGGTAGGCAACCCGCATTCTGAAGGCCCGCCAGCTTATGCCGAAAAAGCGCGCCTGTCGCATCCCTTCGAGGAACGCACCGGCATGAAATGAGTACGCGGCCAGGAGCAGCAGGCACCCGACCGCGCATCCCGCGGCCCAGATCGCAACCGCCGCGCCGCGCCGCGTGGGCGCCAGGTACAGCATGAAGGCCAGCGCTACCGGTACCACGATGAGGAGCGAGAATTGTGATCCAATGGCCAGAGCCAGAGAAAGGCCAAGCAGCGCAATGCGGCGCCAGTTCCAGACCACCACTTCGCGCGGCGCGTACAGAGTGTGGGCCACAGCAATGGCGGTGAAGATCGCTCCCAATGCGCCCCATGCCGCCCCCAGCTCGGGCTGGGCAAACCAGAGCGCGCTGGCGCGCAGGATGGCGGGGGAAAAGCAGTAGAGCGTGAGCGCAATGTAACCGCCCGGGTTGCCGTAGAGACGGCGCGACACGTACCAGAGGGATGCGCCGAGCAACAAGCCGAAACCCAGCTCGGGCGCGCGCGCCAGCCATCCCCAATCCGACATCGATTCCCGCTCGAGCGGACGCGGCCAGAGCAGAAGCGGCGCCGAGGCAGTCAGGTACCAGAGCGGCGAGTGGTAGGCATCATAGCCGCCGGCGTTATTGAACTCCCAGGCGGACGCGGCACTGTTCTCCTCTGGGGCTTCCTCCCGAGGAGCACAGTACGGAGTTCCGGCGATGCCGGCGCGATGCCATTGCCGCAGGCCCTGCTGGACACGGAAAAGCTCGGCCTCGTTGACTCCCCCGCGCCCCAACTCGCGATCCACCAGCCAGACACACTGCGCCAGAAAAGCCACGAGCAGTAGTGCGGCGACAAACTGCGGTTCGCCGAATCGTTGGCGGCTGAAAAATCGCCCCATGAGACAGAGGCGAGTGTTTTACCATGTCCGGGACGGTTCCGGAAACTTCCTTGCTGCAGCAAACCGGCAAAAAATGATCAGCGAACCGCGCGCGAACGACGAGAACGCGGACTCGGACACACCCGGCAATCCAACCGGGAATGGGCAGCCGTCCTTGTCCCCAGCGGAGCCGCGGCCGTGGCTTCAGCGCCACCTCGACGACGCGTTCATCGGCCAGGATGGGCTGCGCTCGGGATGGCGGCTCCTGTTGTATTTGGCCATCCGCAAGGGCCTGCTCCTGCTGCTGGGAGTTGTGGTGTACTGGGCGGTGCCGCCCGAAATGCTTCCCTTGTGGGCGGACTTGATCATCGAGTTTGTGATGCTGGTCGTGGCCGTGGCTCCCGCATTCCTGCTGGCGCGGTTCGAGGAGCGTCCGTTTGGCGTGTACGGTCTGCCCGCGGGCCAGGCATTCGGGAAGCTGTTCTGGGTGGGAGCAGCTTGGGGGCTCGGTACGCTGACCGTCCTGCTGTTCGTCCTGCATGGCGCGGGGGGATTCGAGGTGGACCGGCTGGTTTTGCACGGAGCGCGGATTCTGAAATTTGCCAGCTTCTGGGCGGTGTATTTCCTGGTGGTGAGTTTTGCCGAAGAGTTCTACCTGCGCGGCTACACCCTGTTCACTCTCACCGAGACCATCGGGTTCTGGCCGGCGGCGGTCGTGCTCTCTGTTCTCTTCGCCTACCTTCACCGGCGGAATCCCGGAGAAAACTTGGTCGGCTTGCTGGGAGCAGGCGTCATCGGATTATTTTTTTGCCTCACCCTCCGTCGTACGGGCAGCCTGTGGTTTGCCGTGGGCTTTCATGCGGCATGGGATTGGGGAGAAACCTATTTCTATTCCGTGCCGGATAGCGGCGCGGTGGCTCCCGGTCATTTGTTGAAAACGTCGTTGCCCGGCCCGGGGTGGTTGACGGGCGGCTCCGCCGGCCCGGAGGCCAGCGTGCTTCTGTTCGCCGTGATCGCACTGTCGGGGTTTGCCTTCGACCGGGTCTATCGCGAGATCAGGTACCGCAGCCCGGACGAGCCCCAGCCCGGCGCCCAACCCTAAAACCGTGGCGGCTGGAGTCGAGGCGCGCCCGGGTGGGTGCGGCGGGCAGAGGGGTGAAAGTTCCCCTAGATATCCAGATTCTTCACATCGAGCGCATTGTCTTCGATGAATTTGCGCCGGGCTTCGACATCCTCGCCCATGAGCGTGGTGAAGATGGTTTCGCACTCGGCGATGTCTTCGAGTTTCACCGAGAGCAAGGTGCGGCGCTCAGGGTCCATGGTGGTTTCCCAGAGCTGCTGCGAGGTCATTTCACCCAAGCCTTTGTAGCGCTGCACGATGTATTCCTTGCGGCCCTGCGCGAGCACGTAGTCATAGAGGTCGCGGGCTGTGGCTTTCTCGACCACTTCGGCCTCAGCCGGCCTTTTCCTCGCTGCCGCTTTCACCGTTTTCTTCGCCGTTTCGGCCTCTTCGCCTTCCTCCGCCTCGTCCTCGCCGGTATCGTCGCTGGCCTTGCTGTGGGCTGGCGTGGCCTTGGCGATGGTCTCGACCACAAAGGGCGGTTCCATGTACGGCTCAATCTGTTTGTACTTCGAGATCAACTGCCGGCACTCGGGAGTGGACACGATCTCCCAGCTGACCATATGCTCGGCACCCTGCGAGTTCACGAAGCTCACCTCCCAAAGGTTGTGTTCTTCGTCGAAACGCGCCGCCACGCTTTTGAAGTTGCGCTCCTTCTGCAGCTTCTTCAGCTCTTTCTCCAGGCGCTCGATTTTCTTGGGCGGCGATTTCTTGTCACCTTCGAAATCGGTACGCTTCGAGAGGTCCAGCCGGGGCAGCCACTCGGTCACCTGCGGATCGCGCAGGCGCTTATCCACTTTTTCGAAGAGCTTCAGATATTCGTCGAGAATATTGATGAAGCGCGCCAGGGCCGCGCCCTCGAGTTTGGCCGCACCTTCGCCGTAGCGCACGATCAGGCCGTCCGCGGCACGCTTGACCATGACCTTGACGAATTCGCGGTCGTCTTTGATGTACTGCTGCGTCTTGCCCTTCTTGATCGAATAGAGCGGAGGCTGCGCGATGAAGACGTTGCCGCGCTTGATCAGTTCCTGCATGTGGCGGAAAAAGAAGGTCAGCAGCAGGGTACGGATGTGACTCCCGTCGACGTCAGCGTCAGTCATCAGGATGATCTTGCCGTAACGCACCTTCGCCGGATCGAAATCTTCCTTGGAAATGCCGGTGCCGAGAGCGGTGATCATGGCGCGAATTTCTTCGTGCGCCAGCATCTTGTCGTAGCGCGCTTTTTCGACGTTGAGGATCTTGCCTTTCAGCGGCAGGATGGCCTGGAAACGCCGGTCGCGCCCCTGCTTCGCCGTGCCGCCGGCGGACTCGCCCTCCACCAGAAACAGCTCGCAGCGGTCGGGCTGGCGCTCGGAGCAATCGGCAAGTTTGCCCGGCAGTCCGCCGCCGTCGAGAGCGCCCTTGCGGCGGGTCAGATCGCGGGCTTTCCTTGCGGCTTCGCGAGCCCGGGCCGCTTCAATGGCTTTGTTGATGATCTTGCGCGCTACCGTCGAGTTCTGCTCGAAGAAGGCGCCCAGCCGCTCGTTGACGAAGGCCTGCACGACCCCGGCAATGTCGGAGTTCAGCTTGCCCTTGGTCTGGCCCTCGAACTGGGGCTGCGACAGCTTCACGCTGATGACCGCCACTAGGCCTTCGCGCACGTCATCGCCGGTCAGATTTTCCTTGACGTCTTTGAACAGTCCCATCTGCTGCCCGGCGTAGTTGATGGTGCGGGTGAGCGCCATACGAAAGCCGGAGAGGTGGGTTCCGCCATCCACGGTGTTGATGTTGTTGGCGAAGCTGAAAACCGACTCCGAATAGGCGTCGTTGTATTGCAGCCCGATCTCCATATTTACGCCGCTGCGCTCGGCTTCCATGTAGATCGGCTTGTCATGCAGCACCTGCTTGCCGCGGTTCAGGTGCTTGATGAACTCAGCGATGCCGCCGTTGTACTTGAATTCCGCCGTCTTCGGCTCGCCGGTTTTCGGGTCGGTGGTGCGCTCGTCGGTGAGCGTGATGAGCAGTCCCTTGTTCAGAAACGCCAGTTCACGCAGGCGCTGCGCCAGAGTATCGAAGTTGTATTCGGTAGCGGTGAAAATGCTTCGATCGGGCAGGAAGTGGACTTTGGTCCCGAACTTCTTGGTGGCGCCCGCTTTTTTCAGCTTGCTGGTGGGATCGCCCTTCGAGTAAGTCTGTTCCCAGGTAAATCCGTCGCGCCAGATCTCCAGATCCAACTCTTCGCTGAGCGCGTTGACGCAGGAAACGCCGACGCCGTGCAGACCGCCCGAAACTTTGTAGGAAGAGTTATCGAATTTTCCCCCCGCGTGCAGCGTAGTCATCACCACTTGCGCGGCGGGAATTTTTTCGCCATCGATGTCCATGGCGTCTACGGGAATGCCGCGGCCGTTGTCGATGACGGTGATCGAATTGTCGATGTGAATGGTGACTTCGATTTTATCGGCGTGCCCGGCGAGAGCTTCATCTACGGAGTTGTCGACGACTTCGTACACCAGATGATGCAAGCCGAGTTCGCCGGTCGAGCCGATGTACATGGCAGGGCGCAAGCGAACCGCTTCCATGCCGCCCAGCACCTTGATCGAATCGGCGGTGTAGTCCCCGTTAGCTCCGTTGATGGGGGTAACCCTCCCGTTTTTCTCTTTGCTTTCCGCGATGGGCACGTTGATTTCTTTGGTCGCCATTCCGCTCCCTGGAGAACGCCTGGTTTGAGCCTTGGCTGGTGGAATTGTCGCGCTGCGTCCGAACCGCCCAAATTGCTGAAATTACTATCACTTACGGGGTCATTTAATACTGTGAATTATAGCATAGGGAAGCCCCAGTTTCGACCCCCGAACCGGGTCGGTAACTCTCGATTCTGGTAGGGTTTACCGGAACGGGAAAGCTATTTTTTAGGGGGCGGACGAGGCCGGCCGGCGGAGCGCTGCGCGGCTAGGAAACGCAGCCCTTCGACGAGCCCGTCGACTTCATCCTGGCTGCTGCCGATGAAGGTGAATGACACCACGGAGCCCTTCTCGACCATCACCAGCGTCGCCTGCTCGAGGGTCAACTTGTGCAAGTCTTTGCGGAAGTCCGAGCGGGCAAGTTGTTTTGTGCCGACCGGGAAGGAGTATGGTTCGTTGACCACTTTGAAGCCCTTCGCAGTGATGACTTCGTCGAGGGGTACAAAATAATCCGTGGCCGTCTTCAACCCGGGATAGGAAGAAACGCTCTCGACCGCGATTACGACGGCGGAGTTCACCGTGTTTCCAGTGGTTTCAGGAGGCCGCTCGAAGACCCCGAGGAGAACCTCGGCCTTCCCGCGGTCGGTTGCGTCCTGGCCCGCGTCGTCCGGGCGCATCTCGGCGGTACGATCCACCCAGCCGAAGGGAATTTTGTAGACGAAGCCGAAGACGGGATTGTGGTAGAGGCCGGGGCTGACCGATGGCGGCGCCTCGGCGGCCGGCAACTTCTTGCTCGAACCCGGGGCAGGATTCGACGACTGCGCCCCAATAACGCCCACTCCGAGGAGCAACGCAGCGACGGTTCGATAGCCGCCGAAGCAAGCCTGAGATCGATCCTGCATTCCCTCTAGGATAGCCCCAGCGAGACGACGGGGAACCAAGCGCGGTGAGTGCCGCCTCCGCCAGCGCGGATGCGGGCAACCGGCAAGCGCCCCTATTTCCCGGGCTTCCGTTCACGCCGCCCTCGCCCCTACCGGCTGCGAGCAGTGCGCGCAACGCCGCGCGTCAAGCGGAATCTCGCTCAGGCATTCGGGACACTTCTTGGTCGTGGGGTCGGCGGGCGCCGGGGCTTTGCGCATGCGCGCTACCAGAGCGTTGATCGGAGTGACCACAAAGAAATAAACCGCCCCCGCGATGAGGAGAAAAGCGATCACGGCGTTGATAAAGTCGCCGATCGGAAAGGTGGCGCCGTGAATGACAAAGCTGACGTTCGAGAAGTCGGGCTTGCTCACGAGGGCCGCAATCAAGGGCGTCAAGAGATCTTTGGTGAGGGCCGTGACCACGCTCCCGAAGGCCGCGCCGATCACAACCCCGACTGCCATATCAATCACATTGCCGCGAAGGATGAACTGCTTGAAACCGCTGAGCATGACCCCCTCCTAGATGTGGCGGGTACTGATTGCTAGATGTGGCGGGTACTGACTGTACGACCGTCGGAGATCGGAGTCAAATGGAGCCGAAGTTCGAACGGGTCGCAGGCAGGAGGAATGGCCGAGCGTCGAGCGAAGTGCCGAGAAGAAGTGCAGAGAAACAGACCATTCTGCCGATTCCAACCGTCAAATCCGCATGGGCATCACAATATAGCGGTATTTGTAATTTTCGCCTTCGGCGGGGCGTAGCTGACCGGCGGATTGGGCGTCCTTGAGCTCGAGCTTCACATCGCCCGTGCCCACCGCCTTCAGGAACTCCAGAATGTATTGCGCGTTGAAACCAATGGTGAACGAGTCCCCGTTGTAGTCGGTTTCGAGCGAGTCTTCCGATTCCCCGGTCTCGGTCGAAGAGGCCGAGAGCTTCAGCTCGCCGTTCTCCAGTTTCAACCGGACCGCGTGGGAGCGCTCGTCGGCAAACTGGGCCACGCGGGAGATGGCGGCCGCGAAATCTTCGCCGTGCAGGGTGATGCTCTTGCTGTTGTCCTTGGGCAGGACGGCCTCGTAGTTGGGGAACTGGCCCGTCAGCTGGCGCGAGGTCAGCAGACGCGACCCGATGCGGAAAAACAACGTCGATTCGTCTTTCGCGAAGTCGACCACTTCGGCATCGGTCGAATCGAGCAGCGACTTCAGTTCGTCCATCGCTTTTTTCGGGACCAGCGTTTTCAATTCGCCGGAGACGCCTTCGAAAGTTTCGCCGCTGCGTTCGATGTGCGCCAGGCGGTGCCCGTCGGTCGCAACCATGGTGATCGATTCCGCCTTCAACACCATCAGAGCGCCGTTCAGGGTATACCGCGATTCCTCATTGGCAATGGCGAATCCGGTCTTCGCAATCAGGCTGCGCAGCACCTGGGCAGGAATTTTGACCACGCCTGCGGTCGGAAATGCCGGCAGGCTAGGAAAGTTCGAGCGCGCCATGCCCACCATCTTCGTATGGGAGCGGCCGCAACGGATACTGACCCAGTGGTTTTCGAGCAACTTGATGGTGATCTCAGCGTCGGGCAAGAGCTTCACGTAGCCATGCAGCTTGCGCGCGGGGATGGTGCAAGCGCCTTCTTTCCTTACCTTGGCGTTGCACGAGGTTCGCAGGCTGAGATCCAGATCGGTGGCGGTGAGCGAGAGTTTGTCGCCGCTCGCTTCAAACAAATAGTTCGACAAGATCGGGATCGTGGTCTTGCGCTCTACCACCCCCTGCGTCGCCGTGAGCTCGCGCAAGAGTTCAGACTTACTGAGCGTGATCTCCATGGTGGCTGTCCCGGCTGCGGTCGCCAAAGCTTCTACCGGCATAACACCGTTCTCCCGTGGCGCTCGGCTACTGGATTACGACTCGCTTGAATAACCGAATCTCTTTATACCAATCTCTTAAACCAAAAGCCCGAAAAAAGCGGTAACGCCAAGCCCCAGGCATTCCTGCGAAGCGTCCGGCACGCCGGTAAAATCCCCCTGGCGGTCCGAATCCGCGCCCGCCAACTACCCGCCCAACTGCTCCGTCATCTTGTTCAGCAGTCGATTCAAATCCTTGTCCGTCGTCCGCAGCTCGTCAATTTTTTCGACGGAGTGCAGCACAGTGGTGTGGTGCTTGCCGCCAAATTGCCGCCCGATCTCGGGCAGCGAAGCCTCCGTCAGATGCTTGGCCAGGAACATGGCGATCTGCCGCGGATAGACGATGGCGCGCGAATTGTTCTTGGCTTTGATCTCCACCAGGCGCAGCCCGAACTGCTCGGCGACCGCTTTCTGAATGGCCTCGATGGTGACTTTCCGGGCCTGGGAATCGATAAAGTTCTTGAGCACCTGCTGGGCGTAGGGGAGGGTGATCTCGGCGCCGATCAGCGATGAATGGGCAACCAGGCGGATCAGCGCGCCTTCGAGCTCGCGAACGTTCGAGCGGATATTGGAGGCGACGTAGAGAGCGACGTCGGTGGGCAGCGTCACTTTTTCCTGCTCGGCCTTTTTCTGCAGGATGGCGACTTTGGTTTCGAGATCGGGCGGCTGAATGTCGGCAATCAAGCCCCACTCGAAACGGCTGCGCAGCCGGTCCTCGATCTCGGCCAGTTCCTTCGGCGGCCGGTCGCTGGCGATCACGATCTGCTTCATGGACTCATGCAGGGCGTTGAAGGTGTGAAAGAATTCCTCCTGCGTGCGCTCCTTTTGCGCCAGGAACTGGATGTCGTCTACCAGCAGCACGTCCACGTTGCGGAACTTGTCGCGGAAGCTGCTCATCTTGTCATAGCGCAACGAGTTGATCATCTCGTTGGTAAACTTCTCGCTCGAAATGTAGCAGATGGCCGCTTGCGGCTGCCGGCGCTTGATCTCATGCCCGATGGCCTGCATCAGGTGGGTCTTGCCCATGCCGACGCCGCCGTACAGAAAAAGCGGGTTGTAGGCTTTTGAGGGCCGCTCGGCCACCGCCTGGCACGCGGCGTGGGCGAATTGGTTCCCGCTGCCAATCACGAAGGCATCGAAGGTGTAGCGGGGATTGAGTTGCGCCGCCCCGTCCCAGTCGAAGCGAGCTTGCCCGACCTGGCCGGGAGCGGGAACTGCCGGCGCGGTGTGCACCGTAAGCCCGCCATCGTGGCGCACGGGTGTGGCCGCGGGATCATCTTCCGGGGTGACGAACTGCACGTCCTGATATTCCAGGCCGAGATTATCGAGCGCTTCCTGAATCAGATCGGCGTAACGGTCTCCCACTTTGCGGTATTCCGCGGTGGGCACGCGCACAAAAAGAATTCCACCACTCGAATGACTGTAACGCGTGGGCTTCAGCCAGGTGTCGTAGGACTGGCGATTGATCTTCTTCTCTAGCGCATCCAGGATGCGTACCCACGGATTGGGAACAAGACTTGGACTGGGAACAGACATATATGAATTCTTCGCGGACTGCCCCTGCGGGCCAGCTACTCGATATCAAACCGCCATAGAGAGAGAAAATTTCGTTTCCAGCGGAGCAGCCTTCACGGGCGGTCCCGGTGGTACGCAAGAAGTTTCCTGTAAACCGGGTCAGTCCGGCATACTAGCACAAAAATTTTGGGCGCGTAAAAAGTTCGACGGAGAATTTTTCTTCGGCACTTTGATTCAGAACCCGAAAAAGAATTCTGTCAAGTATTGAAATCATAACTGCCACGCGAGTGGTGCAAACCTCAGACCCAGAGCGGCAACTCGCTTGCGCCCGGCTCGCGGCCGAGACCCGACGCCTGCTTCCACTTTACATCAGATCATGTCCGTCGAGCAGCCGCATTTTTCTCAAGCATCGACTTTCCACGGAAGGATTTGCCGGGCCCGCATTCATTCCTGTCTTGAGCTCTCCTCGAGTGGCAAACGGCCGGCGTCGTTCGGGCTGCAACCGCTTCCTTCCCTGGTTTCAGTTTCCCTTTGAGTTTCCTGATTTGAGTTGAACGACTGGCTTCTAGGACAAAGGGGCCTCGGGGGTGGTCGACACCAACCATCTTGGGTTCCGGCTCAAGGTGACCTACCCCGTGGGTGACAAAGTCTGGTTGCCGCTAGGCAGTGACATTCTCCAGGACATCTGCAAACACCGGCAGCCCTGGTTTGCCCACTCGCGGCGCCTCATTTATACTTCCTCTTGCCCTAAAACCACGGAGCAACCGAGGAGCAGCGTCGTTTCATGCCCAAGCGCACATTTCAGCCTAACCGGCGTCATCGCTCGAAGACGCACGGATTTCGTACTCGGATGAAGACCAAGAGCGGCCGGGCCGTGGTCTCGCGCCGGCGCGCCAAAGGCCGCAAGCGGGTCTCGGTGAAGCCTGGTTTCCGTGAATAGTTTCTTTCTCTGGAATGGCGGAAGTCCGCACCCTGAGTCTGGGTTGTGAGCTGTGACCGCCTGCGCTCCAAATGGGAGTACCAATCTGTCGGGCTCTGGCAAACGGGCCGGGTTTCCGCGCAGTGCTCGCCTGCTTCGGCACGCTGACTTTGAGCGCGTGTACCGGCAGGGCCGGCGCCACTTCGCCACCCACATGACGGTCTTCTATCTGCGGCGGGCGCAAGGGGAACGATTTCGAGTTGGGTTTACCGTGGGGCGCGTGCTAGGCGGCGCGGTCGAGCGCAACCGCATGAAGCGGCGCTTGCGCGAGGCGGTTCGGCAGTACTGGATGGACGCGAGCACTCCGGCGGACGTGGTGATCAACCCGAAAAAATCGCTGCTGAAGGCTGAGTTCCGGGAACTGCTCGAAGAGGTAGAGCGGGCCTTCGCCATCATTCAGCAAAAGCTGGCGGTCGCCTCCGAGCGCAGGAGTTGAGTTTCTGGTCCAGGCGACCTCGGGAGAAATCTTCGGTTAGGGGAAAGACCATTCGATGAATCGGATCGCCAAGGTTACCGTGCTGCAGTTGGTCCGGGGATACAAGTGGCTGGTGTCGCCCCTGTTGCCTCCCGCTTGCCGCTACCTCCCGACCTGCTCGGAATACGCGATCGAAGCGGTGGAGCGTTACGGTGCGCTGCGCGGCACCTGCATGGCTGCCTGGCGCATTTTGCGTTGCCATCCCTTTGCCGCGAGCGGCTACGACCCGGTGGTGAAGAACACTCCCCCGATTGAGGGACCAGCAAATTTTGAGTCGCCTGCGTTAAGGCCGATCGAACGGTAGGACTCTTGGCAGACTTCCCCAACCCACAAAACGAACCGGGAATGGAGCAGCGGTTGTTACTCGTCCTGGTGCTTACCTTCGTGGTCGTTGTGTTGTTTCAGCCGTTCTTGAAGAAGTACCTGCCCCAGGCTTCGACCCCTCCGGCCCAGATTCAACCCCCGGCGCCGATCCAGTCGCCGGCGCAAGCCCCGGCTGCCGCCGCCGCCTCCGGGCCCGGGCCGACCGTTCGAACCTTGGCGGTCACGAAACAAGCCTCGGCCGAACTTGAGACCATCCTCGAGAATGACCTCTACCGCATCACCTTTGTCAATCGGGGCGGCCAGGTCAAGTCCTGGATTTTAAAGAAGTATGAAGATGACCGGGGGCAGCCACTCGATCTGGTCAACAGCGCAGCCGCGGCAAAATATGGTTATCCGCTATCGCTCTGGACCTATGACGAGGGGTTGCGGAATAAGCTGAACTCGGTGCTCTACGTTTCTTCGCGTTCCGGCCAGATCACCGCCCCCGCGGACATCACATTCGAATACGCGGACCAGGATGTCACCGTCCGTAAGACTTTCCGCTTCGATCACACCTATGCGGTGGCGGTTGAAACCTCGGTCCTAGCCAAAGGAGTGAACGTTTCCGCCCTCCCCGCGTGGCCAGCGGGCTTTGGCGACGAGTTTACCCCGGCGGCGTACGCCGCCAGCCGCATCGAGTATCACAACGACCAGTCCTCGGAACGGAGCTACCTGTTCTTTCCCAAGCCGACCGAGCGCCTCGCCATCAAGGCAATCAGCAGCGGCAGCACGGTGCGGGGCCCCTTCCAATGGGGGGGCGTCGTCAATCAATATTTCGCGGCGGTGTTCATTCCCGAGGACCAGCAGAACGCGGCTCTGGTCACGCTGCGCAACGCCGTCGACATCCCCAAGGATTGGCAGAAGCCGAACCTCGAGGACACCACCAAAGCCGAGGTGCTGGGCGCGGCCGTGGGTAATCTGAACGGTGCGACCGTGGAACGTCTCTTTGTGGGCCCGAAATCGCTGCAGATCGTGGAGTCGGTGCCGGTCACCGGCACCGCCGGCACCTCCGATCTCCGCGATCTGATCAATTTTGGTTTCTTTGGCGTGATCGCGCGTCCGCTTTTCATCTGGCTCCGCTGGACCTATGCCCATGTGGTCCCGAATTGGGGCTGGGCCATCGTCATTCAGACCTTCATCATCACGCTGGCGCTCTTGCCGCTGCGCATCTCCAGCATGAAATCCGCTCTCAAGATGCAGAAGCTGCAGCCGCAGATGAATGTCATCAAGGAAAAGTACAAGAAATACAGCATGCGCGATCCCCGCAAGCAGGAGATGAATCAGGAGATCGCCGCGCTCATGAAGAAGGAAGGGGCCAGTCCGGTGGGCGGGTGCCTGCCCATGCTCATCCAGATGCCATTCCTGTTCGCCTACTACAGCATGCTGGGTGCCGCGCTGGATCTGCGCCACGCGCACTGGCTTTGGATCAGCGATTTGTCTTCGCATGACCCGTACTACATCCTGCCCATCGGCATTGTGATTACCATGCTGTTCTCCACCAAGATGACGCCGCAGACCGGCATGGACCCGGCGCAACAAAAGATGATGAATTTCATGATGCCGGTGATGATGGGTGTCATCAGTTTCAACCTGGCCTCGGGCCTTTGCCTATACTGGTCCGAGAGCACATTGATCACAATCGTGCAGCAAGCAGTGATGAATCGCACGAGCCTAGGCCGTGAGATGCGCGAGATCGCGCTCAAGCGAGCCAGGAAGAAAGGCAAGTGAGAGCTGTCGGCAGAGCCTTCAGTCTCTTGCCTCAATCTTAGGCGCGGAGTTGCCCACGACTAGCTGAGAAGTGACGGCATAGAGTTCGGAGCTCCTTATGTCCATTCCCGACAAAATCGCGGCTGCCAAGAAAATAGATGAACTTCTGCGGGAGGTTGTCACGAACGGTGCTCTGCGCCTGAAGTACCGCATCACCGTGGACCCGCCGCTTTCCGAGGAGCGGGACTGGGAACGGCCGGAGATCTTGGTCCAGCTTTCCGGCCCCGATTCTCCGCTGCTGCTCGAGCGCGGGGGAGAATTGCTGCGCTCGCTTGAGCTGCTGGCGCTCGAAATGCTCCGCTTGCAGGGCAACGAGCACGAGAAGATTTGCTTCGACTGCATGAATCACCGCGCTCTGCGCCTGGAAGAACTGCGCATCGCTGCCGACGTTGCGGCGGAGCGGGTTCGCGCGACCAGCGCTCCCTACGAATTCGCTCCCATGTCCTCGCGCGAGCGCCGCATCGTGCACTTGGCTTTGCGGGACCAGGCCGATCTGCGCACCGAAAGCGAAGGCGAGGGCCTGCGACGCTATGTAGTGGTTTACCCGAAAGACTATAAGGCGAGTGCTCGGCCGGTGCGCAGGTCGATTCCATAGCGCCCTCGGTCGCCAGACTACGCCCGGGCGCGGCCATCCCTGCCGAACGCCGTCCGTTAGAATGCCTTCCGTGAACCTCGACGACACCATAGTGGCCATCGCCACTCCGCCGGGACGTGGCGGCATGGGAGTGGTGCGCCTGGCCGGCCCGGAGGCGAAAGCGATTGCACTTCCCATGCTTCGTTTGAAGCGCACTCTGGAGCCGGGCAGCGCGGTTTTTGGGGAGTTGGTCGAACCGGAGGCAGGGGGCGCGGGGGCTGCCGCCCGCGAGGAGCCTACGCTTCAAGCAGGACGAGCTGACCCACTCACCGTCGAGCCGCCCCGAGACCGTCAACGCATTGATGAAGTTGTCGTCACCTGCTTTGCCAAGCCGCACTCCTACACCACCGATGACATCGTCGAGATCTCCGCGCACGGCTCGCCGGTCGTTCTCGGCCACATCGTCGAGCTGGCTCTCGCCCGCGGCGCCCGGCTTGCCGAACCCGGCGAATTTACCATGCGCGCGTTCCTCAATGGACGCATCGATCTCACCCAGGCAGAAGCCGTCCGCGACCTGATCGAGTCGCAAACTCTCTACCAGGCCAAAGTCGCCTCCCAACAGCTGGAAGGCGCTGTTTCCCGCCGAGTTCAACCGATCAAACAAAACCTCGTCGCACTGGTCGCGGCGCTCGAAGCCGGCATCGACTTCGCCGAAGATGACGTTTCCGTGCTGCCCGCCCCTCAGATTCTCGAGCGCATCTCCGCGGTTCGCGCGCCGCTCCAGGAACTTGCCCGCTCTTTCGCCTACGGCAAGATCGTGCATCAAGGCCTGACGCTGGCCATCGTGGGCCGTCCCAATGTCGGGAAATCGAGCCTGTTCAACCGCCTGGTCGAGCGTGAACGCTCGATCGTCACCTCAGCCCCCGGCACGACTCGCGATTTGGTGAGCGAGACCGTGGCCATCGGCGGCATCCCGGTGGAGCTGGTCGATACTGCCGGCATCCGGGGAGCTCGGGACGAAGCAGAAAGCATCGGCGTTCGCAAATCGATGGAAGCCCTCTCTGACGCCGACCTAGTTCTGATCGTCGTCGATGCCTCCTTGCCCATGGCCCCTGAAGACCGCCAGCTGCTCGCACAGGTGGCCGAGCGGCCGGCCATTTTGGTAGAGAACAAGGCTGACCTCGCCAGCTGCGAGACCGCTGCGATGGTTTCTTCACGGGAGCGAGTTCGAACCTCTGCCATCACTGGCGAAGGTATTCCAGAACTCCGGGCAGAGATTTTCCGCCATATCGGCGGCGAGCCGGGCGCTCAAGCCGAGACCGGCTTCCTCACCAACCTGCGCCACCAGGAGCTCGTAGCCCGGTCGACCGCCGCCCTCGATGCCGCTCGAACCGCGGTCGGGAACAAGATACCGCATGAGATGCTCTTGATGGATCTTTACAATGCCTTGCACCCGCTCGACGAAATCACCGGCGCCACCACCACCGATGACATCCTGAGCCTGATCTTTAGCACTTTTTGTATCGGAAAGTAATCGCAATGTTCCAGAGCGTCCAGCGAAATCCCGCAGCTCTTGTAAATCCTAGAACAAATGTTTTCCGGCTTACAGGTTTCAAGATCGGCGAGCACGGAAAGTGACTAGCATGGCGCTCCGAGGCCTCGCCCACGGCAGTGGGCTTCAACGGCGCGAGCTATCTGAGATCGGAGGTCGTTCGAGATGCCGCACCCAGTCGATACAGTTGAGCCTGAAGTGGTCAGCGGTATCTGCGAGCGAGCAGGTATTTCGCGCCAGCCTCGAAGGCCTTGGGACCAGGCACGACGAACCCGAAGGCGTCGGCCAACCGACCGATCGCGTTGAACGAGAAACAGACCGCCAGCGCACCCTCAATCTGTTGGCGCGAGGCACCAGCAGCCAGGACCGCGCGCATGTCATCCGCATGCACCGCGGACTCGCGCGTGAGCTTGAAAAGCATGCGCAGCGTCGCTCGTAGCGGCTCTTCAATGGCCGAGGTCTCGAGATCGGATCGCACCGCGGAGACCTTCTTTCCATCGCCATACGCCCTATCACAAGAGCCACTTTGAGCTGTTACGATACAACCATTTTAAAGCTCTGGGATGGGGGCGCGAGCGCGGGTCGAGTCGGCGGATAAGAGTCGCCGCGTACCGCGCAATGAAATCACTGACAACGGGCAGTGGTAAACTCCAGAAACTTCAATGATCTTGAAACAATACTACCTGGGCTGCTTGGCCCACGCCTCGTATCTGCTCGGAGACGAGGCCAGTTCAACCGCCATCATCGTCGACCCCCAGCGCGACATCCAGCAATACTTGGCCGACGCCGAAAGATCCAGGCTACAGATTCGGCACGTTTTTCTCAGCCACTTCCACGCCGACTTCGTCGCCGGTCACCTGGAGTTGCGCGCCCGTTGCGGCGCGACCATTCATCTCGGCTCCCGCGCCCAAGCCGAATACGCCTTCGCCGCCATGAAGGACGGCGATTCGCTCGACTTCCCGGGACTGCGCGTGCAGGTGCTCGAGACTCCCGGCCACACCATCGAGTCGATCTCGCTCCTGGTGTTCGATCTCGGAAAGGACCCGGAGCAACCTTTCGCTGTTCTCACGGGCGACACGCTGTTCATCGGCGACGTGGGGCGCCCGGACCTGCGCGCGTCGCTGGGCTGGACTGCCAACGAGCTCGGCTCCCACCTTTACGACTCGCTCCATAACAAGCTTCTGAGGCTTCCCGACCAAACCCTGGTCTATCCGGCCCACGGATCCGGCTCGCTCTGCGGGAAGAATCTCTCCTCCGACACGGTTTCCCCGCTCGGGGTTCAGCGGCTGACGAACTACGCGCTGCAGCCGATGACAAAGCAGGAATTCATTCGGCTGGTCACCGCAGACCAGCCAGACGCTCCTCCCTACTTTACCTACGATGCCATTCTCAACACCCGCGAGCACGCTTCGCTCGAGCGAACTCTGGAACAGGTTGTCCATCCCATCGAACTCGACCAGGTCCTCAAAATGGGTGATGCGGGCGCTCAGATTCTCGACGTCCGCGACGCCGCAGAATACGCGAAGGGGCACCTCGCAGGCAGTATCAACATCGGACTCGGCGGCCAATACGCCACCTGGGCGGGGACGGTACTGGACCGCGCCAAACCCATCGTAATCATCGCCGAGCCCGGACGCGAGACCGAAGCTGCCCTGCGCCTGGGCCGCATCGGTTTCGATCATGTCACCGGCCACATGCAGGGGGGCATGGAAGCGCTGGCCGGGCGACCCGACCTGGTGTGGCCAACCGAACGTATCAGCGCCCGAGCGGTGGCCGAGGAACTGGCGAGCGCCGGCCCGCCGCTGTTATTGGATATCAGAAACCCGCGCGAGTGGGCGACCAAACACATTGACGGCTGCGTGAACGTCCCGCTCAACCACCTGCAAGAGCGCATCGCGGAAATTCCGCGCGACCGCCGCATTGCGGTCCATTGCGCGGGCGGTTACCGCTCGTCGATTGCCGCCAGCATTCTGCAGCGGTACGGAATCACGAATCTAACCGAGATGGCCGGCGGCCTGGCCGCCTGGGAAGCCGCGAAACTGCCGGTGGTTTCCTAAGCCCGGAGCGGACAGAGAGGGGTCGCGAGCAGCCGTAAAATCCCCATCTGCCGCGGTCCTTTGAACCCAGCCAACGTTCCCGCTGCGCTGCCCGCCGATCCCTTTGAGCATCGGAACTCGCAACCTGCCGGGTCGCACGAAACCGGACCCTTGACCAAAGCGCGCCATTCGGTTGCTATCGATCGGGCGCGACCCAGGAAATCGATGTCTCGGGTTCCGCCTCACCGGCTTCCTACCTGTCGATCTGGCTCAACACGCCCTCGGTGAAGTGCCGCCTGCGCTTTTGCCACTCCGCGCTTTGAAACACGCGCGGGCCGACTTCGATCAGCCGGGGCAGCATTTCAAAGACCGACACCTGGCTCCACTCCGCGCCCCGGCGCGTGCGGAATCCGCGACGATTCAGTTCCTCGGCAATGCGCGCGTAGGAACCCTCCTGCACAATCAGTTCCATCAACAGCAACAGGATTTCCCGCTCCACGGGATTCTCTTCCAACTGCTTTGCCTCGGGCGCGATCTGCAACCCGAACGGCACATCGCCCGGCAACTGGGTCTCGGCGGCTTCGACCTCCCGCTCCCACTCGATCGCCACCAGTTTCCAGCCTTTCTCGGTCTGCTCTCTGAGCTCCGCCGCTCCGAGCGTACCCGAGACCACCTGACGCACTCTCTCCGTTTTCTTCATGTTCCGACACCTCTCCCTCGAACTTGAAACAACCGCTCAGCATCCGAAGTTCCGGACGAGGCGACGAAAAGTGCTGTATTTGCAATGCGGCGGTTTCGCGGGGATCGAGGGAGGCGTCCGAGGATGGACTGGAGTGGGCGGAATCGGACAGTCTCGAGGTCTCCCAGGCCTGAACGGCGCAGCCTCGCATGCGATCGCGGTCGGATGCCCGGGATGGAGAAAACTGAAAGAGTCCGCTCCCCTGGCTGGTGGCGATTGACTTACCCCCGGTTGACTCACCCCCGGTCCCGGCTCACGGTTGCCGCACGATCGGGGTGCTCACCGCCCGCTACTGGGGCTGCTGCTCGAGATTCTGCATGGCTTTGCGCACGGCATCAGCCCGCGGACCATTCGGTTCCTCTTGCAGAAACACCTGTAGTTCCGCAATCGCATCCGGAATGCGGTTTTCCTCCAAAAGTGCACTGGCTGCGGTGTAATGCACGATGGCAAAGTGTTCGTGGGGGAGGCCATGCACCCGATGCGCGGCCGCAATGGCCAGGTCGTAGAACCCCTGCTTGAAGTCCACCTCCGCCTGGAGGGTGAGTGCGTCGACATTGGTCGGGTCCGCGGTCACCGCT
Source organism: uncultured Acidobacteriaceae bacterium (assembly GCA_963770245.1). GTDB lineage: Bacteria > Acidobacteriota > Terriglobia > Terriglobales > Acidobacteriaceae > PALSA-270. Next base: position 573,485 of record CAVYOX010000010.1, read on the forward strand.
TTTTTCAACAGCAGATCGGCCTCCGGCAGCTTGTGGTCGACGACATCCATGTGGGCAAGATTCACCAGCGCCGGAACGCACCGCTCATTCACGCTGACGGCTTTCTGGAGTGCTTCACGCTGCCGCTCCTTCTGCCCGAGCCGGTCGTAGCACACTCCCAGATCGTTGTAGGCCGAGGAGTATTGCGGGTAGATGGCGACGGCCTTGTTCAAGTGCTCGAGCGCCTTGTCCCAATGCTCCTGTGCCATGTCGGCATGCGCGCTCTCGAGTTCCTTCACCGCCTTCGGAGGGACATTCAAGTCCGCAACCGCCACCGAGGGCAGCACGGAATGATCCGCAGCCCCGGGCTTGGTGTCTTCGAGCTTCTTGACCGACACCCGGGCACTGATGAAAACCCTGCCGTTTTCGAGCACGACCGGGTCGCTGTCGGTGGTCTCGATGCCGTCGCCAGAAACCCTGATGTAGTAGCTTCCGGTTTCGACGTCTGAGAACTCGGCTGTGCCCGAACTACTGGTAAGAGTCACCGCAATGGCGGACTTGTTCATTCCCGCCAGCAGTTGGACGCGCAGCTGGCCGCCGGCGCTACTGCCATTCGGAAAGACAACATCGACGCGAATCGTACCCTTCCCGAGGAGTTGCGCCCAGGCCGGCGCCGTCATCAGCAGAACAAAGGCTCCCAGCAAGCGGGACATCCAGACCTCACCCGAGCAGCCATCGAGCCGGCGGAGAACCGGCTATCAGCCGTGCCTTTCGCTACCTTATACTCCACGCCCCGCTGGTTTGAAAATAGGGATGTTTCTGTCCGGAGACCGACGGATCCCAACCTGGCGACCTATCGGTCCCAGGTCCTTTTAGTTTGAAAGCGACCCGAGCGCTTCCCGGAACAGGGCCTCGAAGGACCCGCTCTTTGCGTTCTTGGCGAGCCCCGCCAACGCCTTCTCTGCCGTCGCCCGCGGATAGCCCAAATTCAACAGCGCGGACAGCACATCCTCGTCCACGGCGCTCATCGCGGGGCTCGTTGTCAGCTCGCCGACGCTCTCGACGGGAAGCTTGTCGCGCAGCTCGAGCACCATCCGTTCGGCGGTCTTCTTCCCGATCCCCGGTATCCGGGTGAGCCGGGCAATATCATTGCCCCGGATCGCCCCCACCATCTCATCCGCCGCCATCCCGCTCAGAATCGTGATAGCCAGTTTCGGCCCAATGCCGCTGACCGTGATCAGTTTCTCGAACAGTTGTTTCTCTCGGGAGCGCAAGAAACCGTAGAGGGCAATCAAGTCCTCGCGCACGTGCGTGTGCACGTGCAGCGCCACTTCGCCGCCCACCCCCGGCAAATCCGAAAATGTGGGCACGCTGATGGTGAGATCATAGCCGACGCCGCCCACTTCAACGATGGCTTGGTTCGGATGCTTCGCCAGGAGCTTTCCGCGCAGATGGGCAATCATGCTGAGACATTGTAGCCCGAGACGCGAAGACTCCGGACGGGCAGAAGTCCCGCCCGCGTCGCAGTTGGAATTTAGAACAGAGAGCTCTGCCTGCGATTGGGCGCGATGCCAAAATGCTCGTAGGCCAACTGCGTGGCAACCCGGCCTCGCGGTGTGCGGTTCAAGAATCCGATCTGGATCAAGAAGGGCTCGTAGATCTCTTCAATCGCGTCCGCTTCTTCGGCCAGCGCCGCCGCCAGCGTGCTCACACCCACCGGACCGCCCTGATACTTCTCGATGATGGTCAGCAGCAGCTTGCGGTCCACTTCGTCGAAGCCGTGGCGGTCCACCTCAAGCATCTGCAGAGCCGCCTCGGCCGTCGGCAGATCGATCTTTCCCGCTCCCCGCACCTGCGCATAATCGCGCACCCGGCGCAGCAGACGGTTGGCGATTCGCGGCGTACCCCGGGACCGGCTTGCGATCTCCAGTGCTCCGGCCCGGTCGATCTCGACCGCCAGAATCTCCGCCGACCTTTCCACAATGATCCTCAGGTCCTCGTGGCTGTAGAACTCCAGCCGCAGCACAATGCCGAATCTCGAGCGCAAGGGAGAAGAAAGCAACCCCGCACGCGTAGTGGCCCCGATGAAGGTAAACGGCTTCACTTCCATGGTATGAGTTCGCGCCGAAGGGCCCTGCCCGATAATGATGTCCAGCTTGTAGTCCTCAAGGGCCGAGTACAACAACTCCTCGAGCACCGGCTGCAGCCGGTGTACCTCGTCAATAAACAGCACCTGCCGGTCGCCGAGGTTGGTCAGGATGGCGGTGAGGTCGCCCTTGATCTGCAGCGTCGGACCCGAAGTCTGTTGGAAGGGCACACCCAGTTCATGGGCGATGATGGTTGCGAGCGTAGTCTTCCCCAGCCCGGGAGGTCCATAGAGCAGCACATGATCGAGCGCTTCGCCGCGCGAACGAGCCGCTTCAATGGCCACCGCCAGATTCTCTTTCACTTTGGCTTGCCCGATAAACTCGAGCAGGCGCTGCGGGCGCAGCTTCAGTTCAAAGGAAGAGTCATCCTCAACCGGCACCGCCGAAACCAGGCGCTGCTTCACATCCGGAATGTTTCGCGCTGTAGCCATCTGGTCGGATAGTAAGCCGAATTTCAAAATCAGACAATCGCCAATTTTCGGAAGCGGCCGCGCGCGCTTCTATTCGCGCCAATCTTTACTTCCTGCTTGACTGCTCCCCGTGAGCGCTCCACTTCCCGGTTTTCCTCGCCTCTCCACAGCCAAGATCACATCTCCACAACATGTACACAGGCAAGTGAGACTTCTCGCTTGCGCCGCAGCCCTTCGTCAGTCAAAGTTTACTGCCAGCGAGTCGATGCCATTTCCTGTGTCAAGTTCCGGACGAAATCAACTCTTGGGGTGGTTTCCTTTCTACGTTCACCGTTTGGCCGGTGACGTGAGCTACCGCGCCCTGAAGGATTACCACCAAGCTTGGTACTTGAATCTTCTATTTGCTTCCTGGATTTCTGAGCGCCCGGGGTATTTGCTGGACGACGGGCAGTTGTGGCGCCTCGCGAATGCGCGTACACGGCAGTTCTTCGAAAAAGAATCTGACCCGGTACTGCGCATGTTCGAGCGTGAGGGTTCGACAACTGACGGTGCTGTCTGGATCTACAACCGCGCGATGGTCGAGATCTATGAGGAGCAAGTGCTGAAATTCCACAAGAGGAAGCGAAAATCCTCAAAATCAACAGAGGATGGACTTACCTCTTATCTAGATTTTGAAGGTACACTGAAGAAAGAAAATGGAAGACAAGAATGTGCGCTTCATCCGGACTCAGGTCTCACGCAATGGGGAAGTTGCTGGGCATGCTACTCCGCGAAGTATAGCGGAGAGCCCCAAGCAGTTTAAGGGCGCTCCGGCGTGTGCGGTTTGCGGAGATAGCGGATGGAAGACGGTGGTCCTCGACCAGGAAAAGCGGGTCACCCGGTGCGACTGCACCGCTCGTTCGCGCTCGACCCATCTCCTGGCGCAAGCCCACATTCCGCCTCGCTACGAAAACTGCGACCTGGCCAGCTATCAAACCGAGGGTTCGCAGCGTGGCGTAGCATCCTCGAAACTGGCTGCCGAGAAGTTCGTCGAACAGTATCCGCTCGATAAAACGGGATTGTTGCTAATTGGACCGAGTGGGGCGGGGAAAACCCATCTTTCGGTGGCGATCCTGAAAGACCTGATCCTCAGGAAGGGTATTCCCTGCCTTTTCTCAGACTATCGCGAACTCCTGAAGCAGATTCAAAACTCGTATAACCCTTCGGTACAAGTCACAGAACTCGACCTCCTGCGCCCGCTGTTTCAAACCGAAGTCCTCGTGCTCGACGATTTAGGCGCGGTGAAACCGACGGAGTGGGTCTGGGATACGGTCAGCGTCATTCTCAACACCCGCTACAACGAGACTCGCACCACGATCATCACCACCAACTTCCAGGATGGCCCGGCTGCCGCCTTGGCCGGCGCCCGCGGCGCCGCCCGCGAAGAGACCTTGGGAGATCGCATCGGGGAACGGATGCGTTCCCGCTTATCCGAGATGTGCCGCAGCGTGAACCTGAATGCGCCCGACTACCGCCAGAAATTCCGCACTGCCAACCTCCGGTAATGGAAGTCGTTACCTACGCGATGCCGAATCCACACTAAAATGGCCTCGTGCTTTCCACCCGGCTCGAATTCGTGCCCACCCGCGACGCCGAGGTGTTCGCGGGGATTCCGGCCAGTGCCGCGGTTTTCCTGCTTCGCGGGGGCGACGTTCATGCCGAGCCGTACATCAGCAAAACCGCGAACCTGCGCCGGCGGCTGCAGCGGCTGCTCGGCTCTCCGACCGAGCACAGCAAAAGGCTCAACCTGCGCGAGCGCGTTCGCTCGATCGAATACAGTGCAACCGGTTCGGATTTCGAATCCGGGTTTCTCTTGTATCAGCTCCTGCGAACGGTTTTTCCGGGGACCTATGCGGCGCGCCTCCGCCTGCGTTTTGCCCCTTTGGTGAAGCTGCACCTGGAGAACGAATACCCTCGCGCCTCGGTGACCACGCGTCTCGGACGCCGGCAGGGCCGGTCCTTATACTACGGACCCTTCCCCTCGCGCTTCGCGGCCGAGAAATTTGCCAACGACTCGCTCGACTTTTTCAAGATGCGCCGCTGCCTGGAAGATCTTCATCCCGATCCTCTGTTCCCGGGCTGCATCTACTCCGAAATGAAGATGTGCCTGGCCCCCTGCTTCAAGGGCTGCGGGGATGAGGAATACCGCGCCGAGGTAGGCCGGGTGCAAGCCTACTTCGATTCGGGCGGCGAGTCGCTCTGGCGGGAAATTTCGAGTCAGCGCGATCAGGCCTCGGCCGAGCTCAAGTTCGAGGATGCGGCCGCTCTACACCTGCGCCTCGAGAAGCTCAAAGCCGTGCTCAGCCAGCTTCCCGAGATCGTTCGCCCGATCGATGGTCTGGCCGGCGTCATGGTGCAACCGAGCGCCTCACCCGAGTCGGTCACATTCCTGCGCATTGACCGCGGATCGATTTCGGGTTGCGCTGCCTTTCCGATCCAATCGGGGGAGCACGCGAAGTCGCAGTCCATGGAATCGAGGGTGCAGGAAGCGCTGGCCCAGATACCGCCGGCCGGCGGGAAAAGCACAATCGAAGCCATGGAGCACCTGGCCCTGCTCGCGCGCTGGTTCTATCGCAGCACGCGTACCGGAGAGATCTTCTTGAGCGATGCCAAGGGTGCTCTGCCCCTGCGGAGACTGGTGCGCGGCATCTCCAGGGTGTATCGCGGCGAGCCCCCCGCGGCTGGCGGCGCCGAGAGCGCGAGCGCGCGCCCCGCCCTGTAGCCTCTGCTCTTTATTTCGGGCTACACTCGAGCGGGCTACACTCGACCCAGGTGCGGACCGGAGGGAAAAGGTGACCCATAAAAAGAAGATGACCCATGACGAGGGCTCGCTGCGCCAGCAGGTTCTCGATCTGCTCGCGGGCGGTGGCGCCCACGCCGGCTTTGACGATGTGATTTCCGGCTTGCCGGCAAAGCTGCGCGGCCGCAAACCGAGAGGCCTGCCTCACACCGCCTGGATGCTTGTTGAGCACATGCGCATCGCGCAACGGGACATCCTCGAGTTCAGCCGCAATCCGAACTACGTCTCCCCCCACTGGCCGGACGACTATTGGCCGCCCCAGCCGGCGCCGCCGAGCCCAGCGGCCTGGGTGGCGAGCATCAAGCAGTTTCGCCAGGACCTGAAAGCCATGCAGGCATTGGTAAAAAATCCCAAGACGGATCTCTTCGCCAAGCTTTCCTGGGGTGAGGGCCAGACCATCCTGCGCGAGGCGCTGCTCGTCGCCGACCACAACGCCTACCACCTGGCGCAGCTGGTCGATTTGCGTCGGCTGCTCGGAGCGTGGCCGGGATAGCCGTGAAACCACGGGCGTTCGGCGGGCCTGCCGCGTGGGAGCGACCTCCGATTCGGCCAAGCCAACCCAGGATAAAGATTAAGCATTAGGAATTGAAGATTGAAGTGAAGATGAATGAAGACGGCAGGCTCCGGTGGCCATGGCCAGAGTTCGGAGGGGAGATCTCTCGGGCCTCGATCCTCGACGTGGGGGCTTCACCAAAGTAACTGGCGCCCGGCTCCCAGAAGACTCCGGGACGCGACAACCCATGTGGGATAATAGCCGTGCCAGAGTCTTTCAAATGCCAGGGGCATCTAATCAGCGTGGACAAAACTCGGTTCTTTTTCCAACACTACGGCCTCACGGAACGCGATCTTGAGCGTTATCTCGCCGCCGCTCTCTCGGCGGGCGGAGACTATGCCGACGTCTATTTCGAGTATCTTTCTTCCACCTCGTTGATGGTGGATGAGTCGATGGTGAAATCCGCCTCGCAAGGAATCTCCGCCGGCTGTGGGGTGCGGGTGATTTCGGGCGAGCGTACCGGATATGCCTACACCGACGATCTTTCTCCCGAGCGCATTCTGCACGCTGCCCGCACCGCCGCCCTCATCGCCACCGGTCCGGCCAAGACCTCCTCGGTCGGATTCCAGGAAAAGCCCGCGCGCAACCTGTATCCCATCTCGCTACCCTCGGTCGACGCCGAGATCAGCGCCAAAGTCGAACTGGTCATGCGTGCCGATAAGTCCGCCCGCGCCTACGATCCGCGGATCAAAGAAGTCCGCGCCAGTTACCTGGACGAGCTGCGTAATATCCTGGTGGTCGGCTCGGACGGGGTTTTCGCCGAAGATTCGCAGCCCCTGGCCCGCATGAACGTGGGCTGCATCGCCAAGACGGAGACCAATTCTGCCCGCGGCAGTTCCGGCGGGGGCGGCCGAGTGGCGCTCGATTTTTTCTTCGGGGAAAAGACACCCGAGTATTTCGCCAAAGAATCAGCCCGGCAGGCGATTCTGCAGCTCGACGCCCGGGAAGCGCCGGCCGGCGAAATGGAAGTCGTGCTCGGTCCGGGCTGGCCCGGCGTACTGCTGCACGAAGCCATCGGCCACGGACTGGAGGCCGATTTCAACCGCAAGCAGACCTCGGCTTTCGCCGGCCTGATCGGCAAGCGCGTGGCCAGCGAAAAATGCACCGTGGTCGATAACGGCACCATGCCCTGGCGCCGCGGTTCGCTGAACGTGGACGACGAGGGCGAGCCCACGCAGGAAACCGTGCTCATCGAAAAAGGAATTCTGAAAGGCTATCTCAGCGACAAGCTTTCCGCCCGCCTCATGGGAATGGCCGACACCGGCAACGGACGCCGCGAAAGCTATGAGCACATCCCCATGCCACGCATGACCAACACCTATATGCTGGCCGGCCAAGATAACCCGGACGACATCATTCGCTCGGTCAAGCGCGGCGTCTACGCGGTGAACTTCGGCGGCGGCCAGGTCGACATCACCAACGGGAAGTTCGTATTCTCGGCTTCTGAAGCCTACTTGATCGAAGACGGGAAGGTCACGGCTCCGATCAAGGGGGCAACTCTGATCGGCAACGGCCCGGATGTGCTGACCCGGGTCTCCATGGTGGGAAACGACTTGAAACTCGATGAAGGGGTCGGTACCTGCGGCAAGGATGGCCAGGCAGTGCCGGTGGGCGTCGGTATCCCCACCATCAAAGTGGATCGCCTGACGGTGGGTGGAACCGGGAAAAAGGATACCGGCGGTTTCATGCAGTAGGCCGCGGACCTCGAACCAAGGCTCTCGGCCAGGGTTGGCCCGAGCCGCCGCATTTTTCTCTGTGACTCGGTGGTGAATCGAATCTATGCCTGAAACTCAACTCGAGTCCCGCGCCCCGAAACTCGAAACCGACCTCAAAGACCTCGCCCAGGACATCGTTCGCCGCGCCATCTCGGGCGGCGCAACCTCCGCGGAGTGTGTCGTCCGCGAGGGCGACGAATTCTCGACGCTCGTGCGCCTGGGGCAGGTGGAAACCCTCAAGGAAGCCGGATCGAAGGCGATCGGCGTGCGCGTCTTCCACGGCAAGCGCGCGGCCAGCACCTACTCGAGCGACTTCTCCCGCGAAGCCCTCAACCGCATGCTCAGCTCCGCGCTTGAGCTCGCGAAGATTACCTCCGAGGACCCCTGCGCCGGCATCCCCGAAGCCGGCCAACTGGGCTCTCTACCCGGCGATCTCGACCTCTACCATCCCGATGTCTACTCGCTCCCCGGCGAAAAGCGCATCGATTATGCCCGCCGTGCCGAGAAGGCCGCGCTCGACTACGATCCGCGCATCCAAAACTCCGAAGGCGGCTCCTTCGACGCGGCTACCGGACACAAAGTTCTGGCCAACTCCCATGGATTTGTCGGCGAGTACCGCCGCTCCTATTGTTCGGTGGCTGCGGTGCCCATTGCCCGCGCGGAAAACGGCGCTATGCAGCGGGACTACTGGTTCTCGGTAGCCCGCAACCTCGGTCGTCTCGAGTCGCCCGAGCTGGTAGGCAGAATGGCTGCCGAGCGAACCCTTCGCCGTCTGGGCGCTCGTAAGGCGAAGACCGCGCACGTCCCCATCGTGCTCGATCCCCTGGTGGCGAATTCCATCCTCGGCCATATCTTCGAGGGAATCAACGGGGACTCGGTCTACCGCGGGGCGTCATTCCTCGCCGGTAAACTGGAGCAGAAAATCGCCGGTGACCAGGTCACCGTGATCGATGACGGCACCATGCGCGGCGGCTTCGGCACCAGCCCCTTCGATGGCGAGGGCATCCCCACGCGTCGCACCGTGGTGATCGAAAAGGGCGTGCTCAAGTCTTACTTGCTGAATACCTACACCGCCAAGAAGCTCGGTCTTCTCACCACCGCCAACGCTTCCCGCGGCCTGGCCGGCACCCCGGGCATCGGCCCCGGCAATTACTTCCTCGAGCCGGGAACGAAGACCCCGCAAGAAATCATCGCGGCCATCCCCGATGGCCTCTACGTCACCGAGTTTCTCGGCCACGGCGCGAATCTGGTCACCGGCGACTATTCCCGAGGCGCATCCGGGATGTGGATTTCGGGCGGAGAACTTGCCTATCCGGTCGAGGAGATCACCGTGGCCGGCAATCTCAAAGACATGTTCTTCAATATTACCGAGATCGCGAACGACCTTGAGTTTCGCGGCTCGATGGCCTGCCCGACCATACGGCTCGATGGCCTGACCGTGGGCGGCGAGTAGCGGGCGGCGAACCCGCCGGCTCGGGCCGGAGCCTGCGCGGATAGTACAATCCCCTCATGGGCGGCCTGATCGAACCATCCCCGCTGTCTCGGCAACCGGAGGAGTCCAACTGGCGCCCGATCCTGCTCGGTGTCGCGCTGGTGCTGGTGGTGATGGCGATTGTTGCCCTGGTGCTACGCCAGCATCCCAAGGCCGCGATCGCACCCGATCCCTACGCCGCCAACCTCACCCTTTCCAACCTGAAGTTGAGCGCGGCCCAAAACTTCGTCGGCTCGACCGTAACCTATCTGGATGGAACCATCACCAATACCGGCACCAAGACCGTTCCCCATGCCACGGTGCGAGTGACTTTCAAAGACGAAATGGGCCAATTGACACAACGCGACGAAGTTCCGCTGCATGTTCTCGACACCGCCGGCCCCTATCCCGATGCCGTCGACCTGAGCGTTTCTCCTCTGGCGCCGGGACAAACCAAACCCTTCCGCCTCACCTTTGAGCACGTCAGCGCCAACTGGAATCAGCAGTACCCCGAACTCGAAATCGTCGAGGTCACCGCGAACTAGCTTAAGTTGTGGTTGATCCGCTCGAATGGGGGCCGAGTCGCCGCCCGCTTCGACCGAAAGGAGGCGATGGCCATCGATTACAATGACTCGATGCCCGCCGCTCGCTCCATCCGCCTGACTGCGACCGTCAAGGCCGGAGGGTGTGCCTCGAAGCTCAGCCCCGCGGTGCTCGACCGAGTTCTTGGAAAGCTGCCTCGGCAGAACGATCCGAACGTTCTCGTGGGCTTCGATCACGCCGACGATGCCGGCGTCTACCAAATCGGCCCGGGCCAGGCGCTCGTGCAAACCGTGGATTTTTTCACCCCCATGGTCGACGATCCTTATACCTTCGGCCAGGTCGCCGCCACCAATGCCTTGAGCGACGTCTATGCCATGGGCGGCCGCCCGATTACCGCTCTGGCCCACCTGTGCTTCCCGGCGCAGGGCGATCTGGAGGTTCTCGAACAAATCCTGTCCGGCGGCCTGGCCAAGATGCTCGAAGCCGGGTGCGCTGTGATCGGCGGCCACAGCGTCCGCGATGAGGAAACCAAGTTCGGTTACTCCGTGACCGGCCTCATCGACTCCGATCGGGTCATCCGCAACGCAGGCGCGCTCCCCGGCGACCGTCTGCTGTTCACCAAAGCCCTCGGCACGGGTGTGATCACGACCGCTATTAAGAAAGGCGCGGCCCAACCATCCTGGATCGAGGGCGCCATCGGCAGCATGACGACGCTGAATAAAACCGCCGCGGAAGTAATCACCGGGCCTCGGGTGGGGGGCTCAGCCGGTGGCCAGCGGCCGGCGGCGAACCAGGGTTTTTCCGTCCATGCCATGACCGACGTGACCGGGTTTGGCATGATTGCCCACGCCCGCGAGATGGCGCTCGCCTCCAAGGTCTCAATCCGCCTGCACGCCGGGCAGATTCCCCTGCTGGAAGGCGCTCTCGAGTGTGTTCGCCTGGGCCACATCCCCGGCGGACTCACCTCGAATCGGGAATTCGCCGAATGTGTGGTGGGATACGAGGACGGAATCAGCGAAGAGACGAAGACGATGCTGTTCGACCCGCAGACGGCCGGCGGTCTGCTCATCTCGGTCGCGCCCGAGCATGCGGATGAACTTGCGGGTGCTCTCCGCGCCGTCCACGTACCGGCGGTCGAGATCGGCGAAGTTTTGCCGCCGGCCCGGCCTCTCATCGCAATCGTGGACTGAACGTCCGGGCTGGCGGTCGGAAGCGGCGGCCATCCGCCAAGCTCGGGCCGAATCGACTGCTGTGGAGGATTCATCATGCGATCTCGTCAGCTGGGCCGTTCCGGCCTCACCGTTTCTGCCCTGGGTCTGGGCTGCATGGGCATGTCGGAGTTTTACGGCCCGCGCGATGACCAGGAATCGATCGCGACCATCCACCGCGCACTCGACCTGGGCATGACTTTTCTCGACACTTCCGACATCTATGGTCCCCACAAGAACGAAGAACTCGTCGGCCAAGCCATTCGTGGGCGCCGGGAACAGGTTGTCCTGGCTACGAAGTTCGGCATCGTGCGCGACCCGGCCAATCCGAGCGTCCGGGGCGTGAATGGCAAGGCGGAATATGTCCGCCAGTCCTGCGAAGCCAGCCTACGCCGCCTGGGCATCGAGACCATCGATCTCTACTACCAGCATCGCGTCGATCCCGCCACACCCATCGAAGAGACCGTGGGCGCGATGGCCGAGCTGGTCAAACAGGGCAAGGTGCGCCATCTCGGCCTCTCCGAAGCCGGGGCTCGAACCTTGCGCCGGGCAGCGGAGGTCCACCCCATTGCCGCTCTGCAGAGCGAGTATTCCCTGTGGACGCGCGATCCCGAGGAGGAGATTCTTGCCACCTGCCGCGAACTGGGTATTGGCTTTGTGGCTTACAGCCCGCTGGGCCGCGGCTTTCTGACCGGGCAGTTCAAGCGTTTCGAGGATTTGCCGGCCGATGACTATCGCAGGGTCTCCCCGCGCTTTCAGGGAGACAATTTCGAGAAGAATCTTGACCTGGTGCGCCAGGTCGAGGAGATGGCAAAAGCAAAGGGTTGCACGCCGTCCGAGCTGGCACTCGCCTGGGTGCTGGCGCAGGGGGATGACATCGTCCCCATCCCCGGCACCAAGCGCCGCCGATATCTGGAAGAGAATGTAGGGGCGATCGACATCCAGCTCACCGCCGAAGACCTGCGGCGGATGGACGAAAGCTTCCCGCAAGGCGTGGCCGCAGGGTCGCGTTATCCCGAAGCCATGATGAAAGCGGTGAACCGATAGCCGCCGCTCCGATCGCGGGCGGGATGGCCGGTTGGATGGTGAAAAGACTCTTGCCTAGAACAACGGGGCGGCCCTCAAAAAGGCCGCCCCGCTTGGACCAACAACTGAAGTTATATTGGTTCTACGCGGGTGCCGGCCGTTCTCCGCCCTTGGCAATCCCCGGGCGTCCGGGTTCGGGCTTCAGTACCTGCTGCACGCCATCGTCTGACTTCGGAGGAGGAACGATCTTCGGCAGCTCCTTGCCTTCGATGATCATCTTGATCTCGTTGGCGTCGAGCACTTCCCGTTCGAGCAAAGCCAGAGCGATCCTCACCAGGGTTTCGCCATTTTCGGCCAGAATGCCCTTGGCCGTGTTGTACCCCTGGCCTACCAGCCGCCGGACCTCTTCGTCGATCTTGATGGCGGTAGCTTCGCTGTAATCGCGATGCTGCGCGATCTCACGGCCCAGGAAAATCTGCTCTTCTTTCTTGCCGAAGGTCAGCGGACCAAGGTCGCTCATGCCGAACTCGCAGACCATTTTGCGCGCCATGTCGGTGGCTCGCTCGATGTCGTTGCCGGCGCCGGTGCTCATCTGGTTCAGGAACATTTCCTCGGCGATGCGCCCGCCCATCATGATGGCGATCTCGGTTTCCAGATACTGCTTGGTGTAGTTGTGTTTGTCGTCGATCGGCAATTGCATGGTGACGCCGAGCGCCATCCCGCGCGGGATAATCGTCACTTTGTGCAGCGGATCGGAATTCGGCAGCTTGGCCGCCACCAGCGCGTGCCCCGCCTCGTGGTAGGCCGTCACCTTCTTCTCTTCTTCGGAGAGAATCAGCGACTTGCGCTCGACACCCATCAGGACCTTGTCTTTGGCCAGCTCGAAGTCGTACATGAGCACGGCTTTGCGATTCTGCCGCGCCGCGCTCAAAGCTGCTTCATTGACCATGTTGGCCAAATCCGCGCCCGAGAAGCCGGGGGTTCCGCGCGCCAGCACCGACAGATCGACGTCGTCCGACAAAGGGATCTTGCGGGTATGCACCCGCAGGATTTCCTCGCGTCCGCGCACATCCGGCCGGTTCACGACCACGCGCCGGTCAAAGCGCCCCGGACGCAGCAGGGCCGGATCGAGGACGTCGGGCCGGTTGGTCGCGGCCATCAGAATGACCCCTTCGTTCGATTCGAACCCGTCCATCTCAACCAGAAGTTGGTTCAGAGTCTGCTCGCGCTCGTCGTGCCCGCCGCCGAGACCCGCGCCCCGGTGGCGTCCCACGGCGTCAATCTCGTCGATAAAGATGATGCAGGGGGCGTTTTTCTTGCCCTGCTCAAACAGGTCGCGCACCCGGCTGGCGCCCACACCCACAAACATTTCCACGAAGTCGGAACCGGAAATCGAGAAGAATGGAACGTTGGCTTCGCCGGCCACCGCCCGAGCCAGCAAGGTCTTGCCGGTGCCCGGGGGCCCGACCAGCAGGACGCCCTTCGGAATCCTTCCACCGAGCTTCTGGAACTTCTGCGCCTCGCGCAGAAACTCGATAATCTCCTTCAGCTCTTCTTTCGCCTCTTCTACTCCGGCCACGTCCTTGAACGTGACTTTTTTCTGTTGCATGGAGAGCAGGCGCGCCCGGCTCTTGCCGAACGACAAAGCCTTATTGCCGCCGGTTTGCATTTGCCGGATCATGAAGAACCACAGTGCTCCGAGCAAGATCAGCGGAGCCCAGGTTCCGAGCAACTGGATGGTCCAGCTCCCGTTGCTATTGTCGCGAATGGTGATGTTAACGCCCTTGTCGCGCAGCGTCTTGATCATGTCCGGATAGTTCGGGGAGACGGTCGTATGGAACGTCGAATTATCGTTGCGGTACTTGCCGTGTACCTCGATGCCGGTAATCGTGACTTCCTTGACGTTCCCCTGATCCACATCCGTCATAAATTGCGAGAAGTCTGGTTCCTTCTCTTTGGGCCCGGCATTACCCGCTTTTACCACCTGCCACAGCAGGAAGGCGGAAAACAAGATGACCAGCCAGAAAATCACGGTCTTCACTGTAGAATTCACCGAAAGGCTCCTAAGAAACTGCGCCCTAGCTTGCGATCCGCTGGGCAAACCGGTCTAATCCGAACTACGTATTGGATGTCGCGCACCAACCTTTGGATCGACGAAATCCGCAATCTACTTATTCTAACCGTTCTCGGGAAGAAAAGGACGGAGTTCTTCCCGTGACCTAAGTCACGATTGGGCTTCAGCTTGCAACCGCCACGTAGGGCAGGTTTCGATTGGTCTGCTCCGCCGACGCCAAGCCATAGCCTACTACGAAGGGCTCCTGCACCAGGAACCCGAAATAGTCCGGCTGCAGCTGGACCCGGCGCGCCACTTGCCGGTCGAGCAGCGCTGCCACCTTCACCGAAGCCGCCCTTCGCGACCGCAAATCGCTCATCAAGAAATCCGTCGTCACCCCCGAGTGCACCAAGCCTTCGAGCAACAACACGTGCTGCCCGCTGATATCCGGCCCGTGACTGAAAAATATCTCGAGGACCTCGCCCGGACGGTATTGCGGCTTCACGAACTGGCAGATCAGCGGGATGTCAAGCGTCCGCACCAGGTCGGCGGTAAACACGAAGGCATTTTCGAGCACCGCCAGAATATGGATCGTCTGCCCGCGGTAGTCATCAGAAATCTGACGGCCCATTTCCCGCACCCGCTTCTGGATCTGCTCCGCCGGGATCAAGGTTCGCAATTCGGTAGGGGACATCGCCGCGATCTCTTCCTTACTTTTACGCTTCGCTTTCGCGGATCACCAATGCCGCTTGGCCGTCGTCCCGCGGACGCAACCGCTCGGATGCCGGAAAGCCGCGCACCCAAACGATCTCCTCCTGGCTCACCCCTTGGCTCACCACCACCGGCCACAGCTTCCGTTCCGCGCCACTCAAGTGCCGCTGCTCGAGCAACTCCTTGATCTTCCGGGGAGCTTTTGTGTGTGCCGGCCAGAACCTGTCTCCGGCACGCCAGTTCCGCACCCGCAAATCGTTTGACACCAAAGCCGCGTCCAGCAGGTGGTCGGGATTATACCCCGCACCGGCGCCGGCCGGGACGCGCACCGCCTCGAGCCACATGCCGGCCTCCGGAACGAGAATCCTGCCCGGAAGCGGAAGGCGATATTCATAGTCCGGGGCCTGCGGATTGATCTCCGCGCGCTCCAATCGCAACCCCTGCTGGTTTCGCGATGCCACCCAGCCATCCGGCAAATTTGCCGCCGTCACGCTTCCCGCGCCTACCGCAAGGATCTCTTCTACTTGCCGGAACTCAAGCCGTAGGCCGAGAGATTCCGCCGCCGCCCGCACCACCCGCCGCTCTATCGCCAGAGGCAAGGCCATGAGCTCCTCGAGCCGAAGCGTAATGCCGGCCTGGGGCGGGCTGGCGCTCGCCGCCCGCTCCGAGACCTGCGGCAAAACCCGCGCCACTTCCTGCTTCCAGTACTTTTCCTCCGCCCGCGCCAGGTCCGCGGTTTCGGCCAGCGCTTCCCGAACCGCGGGATTCAAATGGCGTTCGAGGCGGGGCAAAATGCCGTGCCGCACTCGATTTCGCCCATGCCGCAGGTCGCGATTGCTCGAGTCTTCCCGCCAATCCTGCGCCATGGCTTTTAGATAGGCCTCGAGATCTCTCCGCCGAGTCCCGAGCAGCGGCCGGATGATCGAAGCTTCTCGCGGACCGCGGACGTCGGAACGCGACCTGCTTTTTTCCGGGGACCGAGATCCAGTCACCGGCAGCTCAGGATAAATTCCCGCCAACCCGCGCGTTCCCGCCCCTCGTACCAGTCGCAGCAGGACCGTTTCCGCCTGATCGTCGAGAGTATGTGCGGTAGCAATCCGGTCGAGGGGCGATTCTCGCAGCAGGCGCCGGAAATAGGTGTAACGCATCTCCCGCGCCGCCGTCTCCACACTCAGGTGTTTCTCGGCCGCGTAGGTTGCCACCTCTCCGCTCGCCGAGTGCAGCTCGAGCGAGTGCCGCACGGCCAGATCCGCCACGAATCGCTCGTCGGCGTCTGATTCTGCGCCCCGCAGTTGGTGATTGAAATGAACCACGGCAAGAACCGCTCCGAGCTCCCGTCGTAACCTGAGCAGCAGCCGCAGCAATGCAACCGAGTCCGCGCCGCCCGACACTGCCAGGCCCACGCGGTCCCCCGCCTGCAGAAGCTTGTGCTTCCGGATGTAGTCCAGAACCGCCTGCTCCACCGCTTGCACCGCTCCATACTACAACCACGATCGCCTGCGTCAGCTTTGGAGAAACTTCCACCCTGTGGCGCCGTCCGCTGAATCGCCAGGAATACGATCTCTAGAATTTCGACCTGGGTCAAGAGGATCGGGATCAAGAGGATCGATAAAGAATAGGATCGACGAAGACAATCGAAATGAAGTCTGGTCGGGATGAAGGCCAAGCGGCGTCTCCGCTCCCTGGGGCCGGCGAGCGCAACTCGGACTGCGGAACATTCCGCGGAACACGAAGAGCCAATGATGGCTTCGAATCACTGGCCCCGAATTCCTCTGAGCTGCAATGGGGGAGACGTTCGGCTAGGCCGCCGCCTTGGCCCTGCGCCGCGATTCGATCCCATCGAGCGCATGCCATAACGCCTGGGCGGCACTCGCGCCCGCCGCCAAGGCCCTCTCCGCTCGCTCCGGATGCGCCTCGAGCCCTTGGCGCAGCTGCTGCCTCCAGACCTGGGAGTGGTACACATCGGCCGTGGTGTGCAGGGCGAAATAAGCGCAGGCCTTTTCGCTCACCGCATAGATCTCACGCAGCCCGCGCGCCTTCGCGGTCGCTACCCTCGGCACCTGCGATTCATAGGCATAAAAGGCCGCGAGCGCCTCTTCCGGAGTGCCTTCACTAGCCACGGCGTGAAAGAAGCCGATCAATTCCGCCACTTCGGGCGGCGGGAGGTGGCCGTAGATTTCGCGCCCGGCTCCCATGCCTTCGGCGAAATCCAGCCAAAGCTCCGCGTGCTCGACCGCCATCGGGCCGGCTCCCTCGTCCCAGCCTTTCTCCTCACAGAGATTCGCGAGCACCGCCCGGCGCAGCTCGCCTTCATCCAGGCGAATGCCGAGCTCTGCCAGATAGGTGGGGAAGGCCTCTACGTGGTGGTAATAGTCGCGCGCATAGTCGCCCAGATCCTCGCGCGTGAGTTCGCCTGCGCTCCACGCCTTATAAAACGGATGGCAGAGCAGGTCATGGGTCCGAATCCGCGCCTCCAGCTGCTCAAAGAATTGCTGTGTGGTCAAAGCGGTGTCTCCTCTCGGGGAACACTCACTATAGTAAGGTGGATCCCCGGGTGGCAAGTGATGCTCCCAAGGCCCTTCTGCCGGCACCTATCGGCTTCCACCTGCGCTCGATGGGGAGGTCACGCCACCCCAACCCGCATCCCGGACCGAAATCGCCGCCGAATCAGGAGCCGTAACTTGTTAGAATGAAAGACTGTTTTCAGGGCTTAATCTGGGATGCCGTTCACCGAACAATTCGATGTCGTCGTAGTCGGGGCCGGCCACGCCGGCTGCGAGGCCGCCATGGCCTCGGCCCGGATGGGTCTCAAGACCGCTCTCTATACGCTCAACGTAGATCTCATCGCGCAAATGTCCTGCAACCCGGCCATCGGCGGCATCGCGAAAGGCCATTTGGTCCGTGAGGTGGATGCCCTCGGCGGCATCATGGGCGAGGTGACCGACGCCGTCGGCATTCAGTTCCGCCTGCTGAATACCTCCCGCGGTCCCGCGGTCTGGTCCCCTCGCGCCCAGTGCGACAAGCAAGCCTACCGCCTGAAGATGCGTGAGATCCTCGAGTCGCAGCCGAATCTGAAAATCAAGCAAGCGGAAGTGGTCGATGTGCTGGTCGAGGCCCCCGATCCCCGGGCGGCGGATGCAAGCTCGCGATCGATTGAAAACCGCGAGCGCCGCAGGCTTCGGGGTATCAAGCTCCGCGACGGCCGTTCGGTCGAGGCGCAAGCGGTCATCATTACCACTGGCACTTTCCTCAATGGCCTCATCCATTGTGGCGAGCAACAATACCCCGCCGGCCGTTCCGGGGAACCCGCGGCTGTCCTGCTGGGCGAAGCCCTGAAGCAGCTGGGCTTGCGCCACTGCCGCCTCAAGACCGGCACGCCTCCGCGTCTCGACGGCCGTACCATCGACTGGTCACGCTTCGAGCTGCAACCCGGCGACCCCGATCCCACCCCCTTCAGCTTTCGCACCCGGCGGGTGGCCCACCATGACTCGCAGGTCCCCTGCTACATCGCCTGGACCACGGCGGAAACCCAGCGCATCATCCGTGAGAATGTCCATCGTTCCCCCATGTACAGCGGCCAGATCAAGTCCATCGGCCCGCGCTACTGCCCTTCGATCGAGGACAAAATCGTCAAGTTCCCCGACAAGATCATCCACCAGCTTTTCCTCGAACCCGAGGGTCTGAACACGCACGAAGTCTATGTCAACGGCATGAGCACGTCGCTGCCGGTCGAAGTGCAAGTGGCCATCTTGCAGTCCATTCCCGGACTCGAGTCGGCCGAGATGCTGCGCCCCGGATACGCCATCGAGTACGACTCGATCGACCCGACCGAACTCGAGCGCACCCTCGAAACCAAGAAAATCGCGCGCCTCTACCTGGCCGGGCAAATCAACGGGACCAGCGGCTACGAAGAAGCCGCCTGCCAGGGCCTGATGGCCGGCATCAATGCCTCGCTCGGAGTCAAGCAAGAGCCCCCGCTGGTGCTCGACCGCACCGAAGCCTACACCGCCATCCTCATCGACGACCTCATCTCGAAGGGCACCAACGAACCGTACCGTATGTTTACCTCGCGTGCCGAATTCCGCCTGCACCTGCGCATCGACAATGCCGACCGCCGACTGACTCCCCACGGCCGCCGCGTCGGCTTGATCTCGGACCTCGCCTGGCACGATCACCTGGCCAAGCAAGAGCGCCTGGAGTCGCTGAAGCAATGGCTCGAAAAAACCAAGCTCAGTTCCGCGATGCTCGAAACCATGCGGCCAGCCTCTGCCGCAACCGCGGGGCCAGCCGATTCGCCTGTCCCCGCTGAAGGCAGTGAGGCGGCGGCCCTTCGTCCCGGGCCGGCCGCGACCGACCTCTCCTCCGCCCTCGGCCAGTCACTCGCGCAACTGCTCCGGCGACCTGAAATCTCGATCGAACTCTTGCTGCCTTGTCTCGGCGAGGGGGCCGCGAGTTTTTTGGCCCGCGACGAAATGGAGCGAACGCCGCCCGCGTCGAAGGCCAGTATTTCCTCCGCGCTGCGCAACGAACTGAAGTCCGTCGAAACGGAAATAAAATACGCCGGCTACCTGCAGCAGCAGCAAAAAGCCATCGACCGCATGAAGAAGGCGGAACAACGCTCGATCCCGGACTGGTTTGACTATCGTTCGGTCAGCGGCCTCTCCCGCGAGATGCAAGAAAAACTCGTGAAAGTCCGCCCCCGCACCCTCGCGCAGGCTTCGAATATCCCCGGGGTCACGCCGGCCGCGGTCTCGCTGGTGAACGTGTTCATCGAAATCCAGGCCCGCCGCCGCGAGCAGGCGCTCACTCTCTAACCGCGGCGGCTTAGCATGGAGAGAGGGATAGCTCGGTCGGCCAGCTGAGTTTTGCTTGCGCCATGATTTCCTACGCCATTCTCGCGAGCCCGATCGGTGAGCTCACGCTGGCTGCAGACGATGCCGGCCTGCACTCGATCCGGTTCGCCAAACAGAAGCGTCCGGCTCAGTCGGATCCGGGTTGGCGCCAGGATTCCGCGCTTCTTGAAGAACCCATCCGCCAGTTGCTGGCTTACTTCGCGGGCGAACTCGAGGCCTTTGACCTTCCGCTCGCTCCCCTGGGCACGCTCTTCCAACGAAAAGTCTGGCAACTGTTATGCGAGATTCCCTATGGAGAAACCATCTCCTACGGCGAACTCGCCCGCCGGGTTGGCAATCCCAACGCCTCCCGCGCCGTTGGCCTGGCCAACGGATCAAACCCCATCCCCATTGTCATCCCCTGCCATCGTGTGATCGGCAGCAATGGCAAACTTACCGGCTATGGCGGAGGGCTCCCCCTCAAGGAGAAGCTGCTCAGCCTCGAACGACGCCAGCTCCGCCTGCTCTGAGACCGGGCGCAGGCCAATCCAGCATCCTTGGATGTCTGCTGCGGCGCGATTTCCGGGTTCAGAACAGGCCCCTCGCGTCCTGGCGCCGCCTTCGGTTACCATAGGACGCAGCAGGATTCCGACGTTTCGCATCCAACCATGCCTATGAAGATCTCTCTCGCACTCGCGCTGGTCCTGTCCGCAGCCTTCGCCTTGGCGCAGGATGCCACCTCTGCCCTCCGTCCCCCCAAGGGTTCCGACGTGGCCATCGTCGTGTTCGAGGACCTGCAGTGCCCCAAGTGCCGGCAGGACGCTCCGCTCGTCGAGCAGGCTGCCAAGACCTACAAGATTCCGCTGGTGCGCCACGATTTCCCGCTTCCCATGCACAATTGGTCTTATGAAGCCGCCGTGTTCGCCCGCTACTTCGATTCCCACTCGAAGCAACTGGGGGAGGATTTCCGCGACTACATCTTCGAGCATCAGTTGGAAATTAATCCGCAGAACTTGCGGGGCTATGCGGAAAGGTTTGCCGGCGACCACAAAACCGATCTCCCCTTCGTGGTGGATCCTCAGGGCAAACTGGCCGCCGAAGTCAACGCCGACCGCGACCTAGGCAAGCGCATCGGCATTGACCATACTCCCACGATTTACATCGTCAGCAACAAGCCGCAAGGCAAGCCGTTCGTCGAGGTCGCCGATCCCAACCAGCTCTTCCACACCATCGACGCCATGAAAGCCGAGTAACCGTTTCGAGGAGGAGGTGCCGAGTGGCTCTCAGTTTCGCCAAAGACATACGTCCATTATTCCGCGACTCTCCTGACATCGACACCATGAAAGATTACGGCATGGATCTTTCTGCCTACGCCGACGTCAAGGCGCAAGCTCAGAATATTTATGATCGCGTTCTCGACGGAAGCATGCCCTGCGACGAACCTTGGCCGAAGGAGCGGATCGCGCTGTTCAAGCAGTGGATGGAAGAAGGGGCGGCTCCGTAAGTATCCGGATTCGCCAAGACCACAAGCACCAGCGGAAGCTGCGCTCGGACATCCGGGACTCGTGAGCTTCTCTAGCCTCGTTCATAGGCGTGCTTTTTTTCCAGCTCTTCGACCGCCTTCCGCATCTCTGCCTCGAATTTCTCCGCCTGCGCCATCAGCGACGCATTGGCCGCCGCCCATTCCCCTTCGACCGTCATCAACCCCTGTTCCGCCAAGTTCCGCGCCGCCTCGAGGATATGCGCCGGGGTGGTTTCCACATACAGCGCTTCGGTCGGATCGCCCAGCCACGCCGTGCCTCCGACCAGGCGGGTCTGCCAGTAGACTTTCCGCGCTACCAGGCCTTCCATCTCCGGCTCGCCGGCTTTGCCGAACACCCACCGGTTCCGTTTGAAGTC
Organism: uncultured Acidobacteriaceae bacterium; assembly: GCA_963770245.1. Taxonomy (GTDB): domain Bacteria; phylum Acidobacteriota; class Terriglobia; order Terriglobales; family Acidobacteriaceae; genus PALSA-270. Next base: position 594,871 of record CAVYOX010000010.1, read on the forward strand.
ATAGTGCCGGCTGGAAAACTGTACCGGCACCAACTTCCCCGACTTCACAAACTCCACCTGCCGCCGGTCCACCTCCTTGCGCAAGGCGTTGATCACTGGCGCTTCGGTGTCTTTCGGCTCGAGCGAAGGCAGCACTTCATGCACGGTCGCCGATAGATTCACCGACACCGGCGCGTGCAGGCCCTCCGAGTTCTCGAGCCGGATGTCCCCATGCAACACCCAGAAATCCGCCCCCGACATAGATTGATGGAACGGCCACTCAAAATGAAAGGAAAGCGGCAGCCCTTTCAGGGTCACGTAGATCGTCTTTTTGGTTGCGGCATTTCCTGAATCAACCATTTCCCATCTTTCTCAGAACTAGTTTCCCCAGCGGGGTTCTCTCTAGCCCGATCCCGTTTTGGCACGCCGTCGATCGACCGCTCCCACTTTTCCTCCGCCAAGGAGGTTCCCTGTGCGTGCGTTCCGGCCAGGATGCCTCGGAATCCCACTGCGCACGGATTGTAACCTTCCAGATTCTTGACCGCTCTGGGTCGCTGGCATCGAGTTCGGAGGCATCGCTTGAACGTGGGGTTTCCCACTTTCCAGGCAGACGAGGCCGTTTCTGCCCCACGGCGAGCCTCTCGTGGCCTCCCCCATTCCACCCCAAATCATGATTGATTCGTGCTTAGCTTGATTCGTATTCAGGCTGACGCATGCTCAACTTGATTCTTACTCAGCCCGGTTCCTACGCGGAAGACTCACCATTCCTAAGTAGAAATGACGGCTGTTTGCGCGCTCGGTCTAGCTCGGCGTCGGCCCTTCATCGGCCGACGGGCCATAGGTCGAGGGCAGAGGGATATCGTTTAGCCGGTAATACACTCCCAGCTGCGCCCGATGATGGATCAGATGGTTCATCATCATCATGCGTATTGCCCCAATCCGCGGCCCGTCGTAAAACTTCTGGCCTCCGGCGGTCAGCTTCCAGTTTCCGCCCCAACGCTCATCGCTGGTGCCGGCAATTGCCGACCGTGCCTCCGCGGCTTTCCCATCGAAGGCTTCGAGCACCTGTTTCCGGGTTTCGACCACCAGCGGCTTGCGGCTCGGGTCAGGCTTTCCGAGATCGAGCGAGTCCGTCTGGACGATGGTCGCCGCAAACCCTACTAGATCTGCCAGATGGCCCGCCAATCGTCCGAGCGGCATGGACTTGGGATGTGGCTTCCAATCCGCTTTGTGCTCCGGCATGCGCTCGAGCGTGCGCCGCGTGGTCTTCACTTCTTGGTCAAACTCGGTCAAAAGCATTTCACTGATCGGCATGATGCCTCCTGAGGAATGATTTAGTTGCCATGATTCGGTTGAGCTACCCTACCCGGCAGCCCCAAATTGTACCCCGGCCCGGTGGAGTCTGCTCCCCCCCGAACTTCAACCGGGCGGGCTCGAATGACGCATTTTGTCCTTCCTTGCAGGCTCTCGAGCAGTCTTCGCGTCCCCGGGGAGTCTGCCAAGCCTCGGTGCTTTCGAAAGTCCTCGGTCATTACTTCGGTGATCTTGCCCGTTCTCCCAACCCCGATTCTACTTTCTATGCTGGCGGCGTAGTGGAATCGAGAACTTCCAAGCCATCGATTGCGTGCTGCATCGGAGACCATTTCGCTGGTTGTCAGGGCAGCGCAGCAGTGTCGCAGTCTGCTGCCTGTTTCTGGGCTGTCTGCTTGCCCTGCTGCGATCGACCCCGGTCGCAAGCGCTCAGAAAGCCGAAGATAACCTCTCGACCAGAAAGCTGATCGCGCAGGTGGACGCCGACTATCCTCCTGACCTAAAGCGCGCCTATATTGGTGGAGTCGTCCGCCTGGACATCGTCGTCAATCCGCACGGCACGGTTGATTCGGTTCGCATCGCCGGCGGCAACCCGATCCTCGCCGAATGCGCCGTCAAGGCGGTTAAGCACTGGAAATACAGTCCGGCTGCTTCCACGACCAACATCCGGGTCAACCTCCACTTCGATCCCACGCAGTAACTCCGTTTGCCCGGAATGCTCGACCGCGAGGGGAGATTGGTTTGGGCTTGTGGCCAAAGATTACGGCGTGCCTGCGGTCGAAAGCCGCCACCAAAAAGGCGGCCAGGGCCGTCCGGTCGCGGATTGCAAACCTGGAACCGACCTACCGACTCTCGCCCTTTAACATGCCCACGACCCGCTGATAATCATCGACCGAGGAATACTCGATCACGATCCTGCCTTTGCCCTTGCGGTCACGAATGTTTACCTTGACTCCCAATATTTTCTGCAGTTCATTCTGTGCCGACCGCACATTCGGATCCACCCAGCGGGCGCCGTAAACCGGTTCGGCTTGCGGCAGCAGGTTCCGTTTCATCGTGATGTCTTCGATTCGCTCCATCAATTGATGGAGCGAAAGATGTTTTTCGACGGCTTGCCGGGCGACCCGCTCGATCGTCGGGTCGTCTTCGAGTTTCAGCAGTTCGCGCGCCTCGGTGAAACCGATCGCCCCGGTCATCAGATATTGGGTCACCGCGGGCGGCAACTTCAGCAGCCGCATGTAATTCGATACCGACTCGCGCGACAGTCCCACCCGCTCGCCGATCTGCTGCTGGGTCAGGCCGAACTGTTTGCTCAGCTTGCTGAACGCCATGGCCTGCTCCAGGCAGTTCAGGTCCTGGCGTTGCAGATTCTCGACGACGGTCATTTCGGCTGCCTGCTGGTCCGAGACCCGGCGCACCAGGGCTGGAATCGTCTCCTGCCCCGCCAGCTTCGAGGCCCGGCAGCGCCGCTCGCCGAGAACCAGCACGTAACGTCCCGCGGTTCCAGGCCGCACCACAATCGGCTGCACCACCCCGTTGCCGCGGATCGACTCGGCCAGGTCCTGCAGCAACTGCGCATCAAACTCCATCCGCGTCTGATACGGATTGGGATCGATCTGGTCGAGCCCCACGAGTCTTACAGCTTCCCCTGAGGCCGCCCGTTCCGCCTCCGCGCTCATCTCCCGCATCCCTGGGCCGGGTTGCGGGGAGGCGGATGCCTCGCCTGGGGTTCGAATCCTTTCGCCGCTCACGATTCTTGTCCCCGTCGGCGCTGGGGAAGGCCAAACCGCGCGGTGGTCGCGAAGGGGGGTCGTGGGCAGCAGGGAATCAAGCCCCCGGCCGAGCGCTCTCCGCTTGTCCAAGGGCTTGTCAGCTTTTTCAGGCTGCGCCCCAGCGATTTTCGTTTCCGCGCTCGTCGTAGCCTTTTCTGACGTCGTGGTCATCCTTTTCTCCGCCATCCAAATTCACAAATTCAAAACAGAAACCGCCGATTCTCTGGCCGCGCCGTCCGCCCCATACATAGATGGACATCAATCTATTACATAAACCCCGTTACAACCTATTCCATGAACATAGATCAACGTCTATGTATTATGCGGTCTTGTCCAGCTCCGTCGCTTGCCCCTCGGCCTGCTCTCCGCCGGCCTCGGCCTCGGTTGCATCCGCTTGGCCTCGAATCTCAACCGCCGGCGCCGCCGTTGGCTGGGCTTCGGGCTCTGCTCCCAAAGAGGCCGGTGCGAGCGCAGAGGGTTCCTGGCTATTTTCGACTGCATCCGCTGCCAGGTTGGCTTCCTGCTCGACCGGCAAGTAATGCGAAATGATCTCCTTCGCCAACCGGATATAGCTCTCTGCCCCCTTCGATCGCGGATCGTATACCAGCGCCGCCTTGCCATGACTCGGGGCTTCGGCCAAGCGGATGTTGCGCGGGATCGTGCTCGCGCAGAGCTTGTCTCCAAAGTATCTCTTCAGTTCCGCCGTCACCTGCTGCGCCAGATTGGTGCGTTCATCAAACATGGTCAGCACCACGCCCTCAATCCCCAGCTCAGGGTTGAAGTTGCCACGAATCCGCTCGATGGTATCGAGCAGCTCACTGATGCCCTCAAGCGCAAAATACTCGGCCTGCATGGGAATCAGCACCGAATCGGCAGCCACCAGAGCATTCACCGTGAGCAGATCGAGCGCCGGGGGACAGTCAAGGACAATAAACTGGAAGCGCTCCCGCAGGGGCTGGAGGGCATCGCGCAGGCGAAACTCCCTACGCTCGCCATCCACCAGCTCAAAATTCGCGCCGATCAGATTCTTATGAGCTGGAATAATCCAGAGCTGCTCGAGTTCGGTCGATTGCAGCGCCTCCTCGGCCGAAGAGGCACCCATCAGCAAGTGGTAGGTGTTGATTCGGTCGGGATCTTTGACCAGGCCAAGCCCGCTGGTTGAATTTGACTGCGGATCGCAGTCGATCAGTAAGGTGTTGACTTCCGCAGCCGCAAAAGAAGCGGCCAGATTCACGGCAGTCGTGGTCTTGCCCACGCCACCCTTCTGGTTGGCTATCGCGATGACGCGTCCCATTGAGTTTTCGGAGATTCCCGAGAGTAGCTGCAGAATAGTGCGAATCGAAGCCCAATGGCAAGGACAGATTTTGGTGCATTCGCCTCAGCGCCCCGAATGTGTGGATTTCAAGCCTGTTCGTATGTTTCCGGTCGGCTGTTTCCACAGGATGAGTCTTGGCCGAATGGGGAACCCGTGTGCTCCTCGCGGAACGTTTCCGCGTTCCGAGTGACCGATGCCAGCGCAGCCAAAGGAAGTGTTCCTCGAAGAACATATCCGCACGGCACCGGTCTGATTGGTCGAGCCTTGCTGGCGCACTCTCTTCGCGCCGTGTCGTTGCCGTATTCGAGCGAGTGTTCCGCTCGGAACACATCTGCCACATTGCAACTCGCTGCTTGGAGGATGCTGTCCGGCAGGCCTATCCTCCGCTACTGCGCCGGCGGGTCATTGCAGTCTCCGGGAAGGACGCGACCTGATACTCGGTGCTGTCGGCAAGAAGAGTGTTCCGCGAGGAACGTTTGTCGGATCGATTCGGAATTGCGAGGACTCGGCGCCGCTCTCCTGTCGGTGGGCGTGCCCCCAGTTGATCCTGCTTGGCCGCCTCGCGAGCTCGCACCAGATCCCGCAGCGCCTCGTGTTCCTCGTTGGGTACCCAGACCGCGCGGTCAGACCCCCGCCTGATAGCTGCGCGCCAGCTTCGTAGCATCGCGCGACGATCCGTCTTCACCCGGTCTCCGGCTTTGACCGGCACCAGCGTCGGTGCCACCACTTCGCGCTTCACCCCGAGGGTTGTCAGCCACCCATAGAGAACCTATCCCGTGGGACCCGCCTCATAGCAGGCCTGCAGTTGCTCCGCCGGCCCCAACTTCTTCTCCAGCTTGCGAGTCGATTCTTCTTCTCGATTCGGAATGATCCCCCACGATCGAACCTCTCAGTCGGGCACAGCAATCGCTGCCGCAATCGTCCCCCGCGTGGACCTCTAAACCCAGAACTCGTACCTTCTTCATAGAACCGGGCCCTTTCCGCTTGTGCTTCTGCGAAGTCTGCCACACGACTCACAATCTTACCCACGGCACAGCGCATCGGGATCGGTTCAATTTCATGTTGACTAAGGAGGCAGCCAGATTTCATGAGCATCAGGTCCTCGAGCCGTGCTCCATGACGAAAGCTCAAGTACGAATGGAGCAACAAGTGTAAACTTCGAGCTCGATCGCCCACTTCCATGCCTGTAACAGGTACTCTGTCACCCCCAAGATCAAGGTCTGTCCCAATTACATGGCATTTTATCCCACTTCGTTAGAGTGTTGATTACTTCTGTACCGGGGATCATTCAGCTCAGCATAGCGGGCCCAAGCTCCACTTTCTGGTCCCGGCCGCAATCATCAGGAGGGTTTTGTGCCCTGGAGTCGGGCTCTTGCTCCACCAGCTAACTATCTCGGTACGTGATCACCTTGGTGCCTGAGAATTGAGTTCCTAAGAAGTTGGCGGAATCTCCAGATTCTAGTTCCCGTTTCCGAGCAAGAGGACGCGGTTCGACGACAGGGGAATCGAAACCGGATGCTGCCAGGCGAAGGCCGGGAGGATCTGACGGGCACGCTCGACCTGGGCGCCGCCGACAAGTAGCGCGAGACGACCGGAAGGGGCAACCAGGTTGGCGGTGGCGGGAACTACGGCGTCGAAACGCTCAACGGCGCGCAGGGTGACGAGGCGGCCTTGCGCGGCGAAATTCTCCCCCCGGCCGGAAAATACATTGATGTCCGTCAATCTAAGTGCGCGGATGGCCTCGCGCAGGAAAGTGGCCCTTTTCTGGTTGGATTCGATGAGCGTGGCGCGGATGCCCGGCGCCCACATCTTGATGGGCAATCCAGGGAACCCGGCGCCCGAGCCGAGGTCGATGAGGTCACGGGCGATTCGTCCCTGGGGATCGGAAGCCGTCTCAGGGGCGTCGCCTGCGAAAGGCGCGCGGGGGTCCGGGATAAGGTGGCGGGCGGCGAAAAGGGACTCGCCGAAATGGCGGGTGACCATCTGCTCTGGATCTCGCACGGCGGTGAGATTGATGCGCGCATTCCAGCGTAGCAATAGATCGATATATATCGATATGTTCTGCAGTAAGGCCGGGGTAAGAACAGCCGATTCCTCGACTCTCGAAGCCTCTGCGGAAGGAAAAGATTTGGCAAAGACGGACGGTTCGGTCCATTCCCGAATCGGGCGCGGAGAAAGGGGTCCCTCGACAAATGGTTCGAGCAGCTCGGCGATGCGGGCCGGGTCCATGCGATGAAAGATTGTAGACGGCGGCGCCCGATTCATGAAGGGCCCCGGGTGTCTGCGGCGGGCACAGAATCACGTCGATCTGCACCGTGGCTACGGTACAATTCAGCTGCGTTTGATCTTTGCGGCTGCTTCCAGCATATCTGCTCTACAGCATGACCTGCCTCGAGAAGTTCGGCTGAGTTTCAGCGCTACATTCAACCAAAAGGAACAAGCTACATTTATGGAAACCGGAACAGTAAAGTGGTTTAACGATGCCAAAGGGTATGGTTTCATCAGCCGGGAGAACGGCGAGGACGTGTTTGTGCATTTCTCGGCGATTCAGGCCAGCGGATTTCGTAGCCTGCAGGAAGGGCAGCAGGTGCAATTCGATGTGGTCAAAGGCCCGAAAGGCTGGCAGGCGGAGAATGTGAAGCCGGGGTAGGCCCCATGCGATAAAAATAACTCGTAACCAGGGCGGCCTTTTTTCGGGTCGCCCCTTGGTTTTTGCCGGGGGAGTTCATGAGTACGCGACGACGAAACCAGGATGGTTCGCGGCCGTCTCCGGTCCCGCGATAAGCCCGGTCGAAACAGTGTGAGACCCGGCTTCGTTACGGCTGGGAGTCGCGGATCAAAACTACGTCGGAATCGACGTGGCCGCGGATGAGCGCGAGTTTGCTACCGTCGGGCGACCAGGCGAAGCTGTCGCCAATGTGCTCGGAGGTGAAATTGGTCACTGGCTTTCCCGGGGAGCCGTCGAGAGGTTGGAGCCAGAGGTTATCGACGTCGTGGTCGCGGATGGGATAGACAACTGCTTTGCCATCGGGACTGAAGCGGACAGGTCCCGAGGGAGAATGCTCGAAATCGAGAATCTTCGCGGGCTGCTGGGAGTCGAGTGGAGAAAGCGCCAGCCTCTGCCGGTGCTCTCCCACGTGCTGGAAGGTCAGAAACGCCACCAGCTTTCCATCCGGCGAAATCCCAAAGCCCGGCTCCGCGGGATAGTCGGAAACCCTTTGCGGGGTTCCGCCATCGATCGGCACTTTCATGAGCGCGTTGCCGCTCGCGAGATCGCGGTAAAGCACCCACTGGCTGTCGGGAGAACAGACAGCATCCTCGTCCACTTTTCCATGGGTGAGAAGCCTCACGTTTCCGCCCCCGGCGTCCATGCGGGCGATATCCTCGGTCTTTGCGCCGTCGTAGCCGGCGATGACAAAGGCCACATAGCGCCCGTCGGCACAGGCCGATGGGCCGCCATTGGCCGTGTGGGCTTCCATGGGCAAACCGGTCTTGCTGCCGGAGTCGGGATTGAGCAAGGAGAGGGTCAGTTCCTGATCGACGATCAGTTGTCCACCGGGTGTCCAGCTGAAAGTATTGACCGGCTGGCCGGAGGTGATCTGTTGGGCCTGTCCGCTGCCGGCCGCGGCTGCCGGGACCAGGTAAAGATCCCAATGACGTTCGTTCAACACGGCGGCCAAGGAGCGGCCGTCGGCGGCCAGACTGAGACTCGAGTAGTCGTTGATGTCGTTTGTGACGGCGCGATATTTTCCCGCAGGATAGGAGATAAACGCAATCTGATTGCGGGTGTAGTTCGAGATGTAGTCGCGCGAGAGAACCAGTTGCCCGGAGCCGTCGGGCATCCAGACGGGGTCGCCGAAAATGCCGTCGGAGTGGAAGATGGTTTTCTGCTGGTGGGTGCTGGCGTTGGTCTCGAGCAGGCCGGTGAGCGCGCCGTCGGGTTGAAGGTCCACGCAGATGAGAGTTTTTCCGTCGGGAGCCCAGCTCAGTCCGAACAGGCAGCCGGTTTGCGGGCCGCTGACGAGCGCCTTCTCATCGCCGCCGCCGCTATCGACGGAATCGATCATGATGCGGTACTTGCCGGGATCGGGATCGCCGTAGCGGATAAAGGCGAATTGCTTTCCGTCGGGCGAGAAGGTGATGTTCGAATCGATATCGGTGACCAGTTTCTGGGGAGTTCCGCCCAGCATGGGAGCGCGATAAAGATATTCGAGCTCCTCGCTCGCCGCCTCGCTACGCACGAAGTAGAGATAATTGCCGTCCGGAGAAAACGACAGGCTGAGGTAGTGCACCGCAGCCGGGGGGATGACCTGGGTGTCGCTATTGGTGGGGAGGTTGCGCAGCCAGAGGCTCTCCTGGCCACGGTCACGGACTACGTTGAGGATGTATTTGCCGTCGGCAGAGATGGCGGCGCGCGAGGCCTTGCCGGTTTCGGTGACTTTGCGGATGGAGACGTTCTGGAAGGGGAGGCCCCGGCTGCGGGAGAGAAAAGCATAGATTCCATAGCCAGCGGCGGCGAGCAGCGCGAGGACCACGAGCGAGGTGAGTGCGAGGCCCAGCTTGTTTTGGCCTGCGGCGGCCATTACGGCACTCGAGGAACCGACGGTTGAGCTGCGCTCGACCGTAGGGGCGAAAGCGCCCGTCCCTACCCCAGCAGCGGTCCCCACCGCAACCTCGGTCCCGCTGGGGTGTGTCGCTACCTGATCCGTCGGGCTGACGGTGCGGGATTTCGAGGATTCGAGATCGCGCTTGAGACGGCGGAGATCGCCGCGCAGGTCGGCGGCGGACTGGTAGCGCAGTTCCCGATCTTTTTCGAGCGCCTTGGCCAGGATCTCCTCGAGCTTGGGCGGTAGCTCCGAGTTGATTTCGGTGACCGGCGCGGGATCGAGTTGCAGAATGGCGTGAAAGATCACAGCCGAGGTGTTGCCGGGGAAGGGGAGGCGTGCAGTGGCGGCCTGGTAGAGGACGGCGCCGAGCGAGAACAGATCGGTGCGCGCGTCGAGCACTTCTCCGCGAGCCTGCTCGGGAGACATGTAGGCAACGGTGCCGACCGTAGTTCCTGGGCTTGTGAGGTGCATGGGAACCGGACCGGCGAGTGTGGCCACGGTTTCCATGGCGGGCTCGGGGAAGCGTGTCAGTTTGGCTAATCCGAAATCGAGGACTTTGATTTGGCCGCGCGGGGTGACGAAAACGTTGGCCGGCTTGATGTCGCGGTGAACCACGCCTTTGGCGTGGGCGGCGTCGAGAGCGTCGGCGAGTTGGATGCCGAGGTCGAGCAGGCGATCGAGGGGCAAAGGGCGGTTGCCGAGTTTCGCGTCCAAGCTCTGGCCTTCGAGCAGCTCCATCGAGATGAAGGATTGGCCGGCTTCATTTTCTACCGCATAGATGGTGCAGATGTTCGGATGGTTCAAAGCGGAGGCGGCACGGGCCTCGAATTGAAAACGTTCAAGAGCGGCGGCATCTTTGGCTAAGTCTGGGGGAAGGAATTTGAGAGCGACCCGCCGGCCGAGGGTGAGATCCTGGGCTTCGTAGACCACGCCCATCCCTCCACTGCCGATCTGGCGAGTGATGCGGTAGTGCGAGATGGTCTGGCCAATCATTGACATGGAGGTCGATGTCTTGTGACTGTGAATTGTGCTTTGCTGTCTTGGCGCCGACTGCCTTGCCGCAAGGCGTCCATCTTAGGTTGGGTTGTGAGCGAGGTCAAACCTCGGGGGACGCCGGGCGCGGCGGAGGGCTGCGGCCGCGCCGTCGCAAATAAAAAACCCCTGGGATCTACCGCCATCCGGGGAGAGATCCGGACGGCGGAGATTCCAAGGGAAATCTGTGCTATGCCCTTCATTCCGATTAAACACGAGGCAAATTGACTAACTGTAAAGAGTCGGTAAAAAGAACGTAAAGTCTTGTCAACGTGGTTCGGGCCTGGCCATCGACTGCACCGCCACCGTCCCCAGACTCAGCAGGGTCATGAGCGAAATCACTCCGAGAGAGAGGGCGCAATAGATACACCACACGCCGAGCACGTGGGCTTCAATGTAAGCCAGGCGCAGAGAGAAGGCGAGGGCCGCCAGGCTCGCGATCACGAGCAGCCGATAGGAGCGCCGGATCGCCAGAGCTCCGAGCAGGGAGTAGCCCACGATTCCGATGTCCGCCACAGGCACGCCCCAAAGGACGGCATACGGGCTGTGGTTGACGATGCCGCAGTCCCAGCGCTCGTTGATGCTGCAGGGAGAAGCATCGGTCCGGTAGTGTTCGCGAAGCGCCAAGGAAGAAGCCGCGATCCCCGCGGCGGCCAGTAGGAGCAGGATGTACCTCATGCCGAGTGTTCCTTTCAAATCTTCGAAGTCTAGCCGGACGCATGCAAGGCGTCGGCCGCGGCTCGGATGAGCTCACCCGGCTGCCAGTCACTGCCGTGATACCACTTCGCAATCCGTCCATCCGGGCCGATGACGGCAGTGCTCATCGAGTGGGTGATCACGGCGCCGTCCTCGAGATAGGTCAGGCCGAAAAAGCGCGCGAGCTCGGGTAGGTCGGCAGCTCGGGGCACGACAAATTCCCAGTGGCCGAATGGCGCGGCCGGTTGGCTGCCGGCTGAAGCCAGACCGTAGGCGCGCAGAACCTGGGGGGTATCGTGCGCGGGATCGAAGCTGATACTGAGCAGATGGGTCTTCGCCTCGAGCGCCGGATCGGTCCCGAGTTGGCGGTTGATTTCGGCGAACTGGCGGCTGAGGCGCGGGCAGTAATCGGGGAACGGGCAGCGGGTATAGATGAAGGTGATCAAGAGCGCTTGGCCGCGATATTGCCGGAGCGAAATGCGCTTGCCGTTCTGGTTGGTGAAGCGGAAATCGGGCACCAGATCGCCGGGCGCCGGAACCTCGAGGGCGGCGCTCGGTTTCGGGGGAGGGGTGGCGGCGCGCTGGATGACGCGCACATTTTCCAGCCAGTATCTGTCGTCTTCGACAACGACCTCGGCCGCGATCGCGTCGCCCGAAGAGATCTGGCCGAGCTCGGTCGGAGGGTGGATCTCGTAGGGCATGGTCATGGCGTCCATGAAGCCGGGAATGGCTTCGGCGGCCACGTTGACGGTCCCGGAGGCGAGATCGACCGAAACCACTTTGCCCTTCAGGGGGTAACGCTTGGCCCCGGACTGCGGGCTGGCTGCGCTCGGCGCCGGCGGCTTGTTGCAGGCAGCGGCGGCGAGCGCCAGCAGTAGGACGGCAGAGCCGAGTGCGATGCGCGGGAATGCCCTGCGGGGGAGGAAAATCATGTCTTCTCCATTCTAAACGGGGAACCCGTTTAATAGTGAAACCGGTAGCGCAGCTCGACATAAATCTCCCGCGGGTTGTTCCAGTGGAATCCGCCGAAGGTCACGCTATTGTCGAGTTCCACGCGGCGGTTCGCCACATTCAGGGCGTTCAGCGAGAGCGAAACGCGCTCCCCGAAATCCTTGCCGAGCGTCAGGTCGAAGGAGGCGTGTCCGGGCAAGTAGTCCCCGGGATAGGGCAAGCCGGGGAAGGCGTTGCTGAAGCCGGAGCCGTAGTAGACATTGGTCGAGGCATGGCTCTGCCCAGGAAGAGCCAAGTCGCCGCCCAGGTTGAGCGTGTTGCGTTGGTCATGGTCGAGCGGGGAGAGCCCGGCGGGCAAAGCGAAGTCGGTCAAGCCGCCGGTGATCGCGCCGCCGCCCTCGGCGATTTGGTTTGAATAGGCCAGGTGGATTTGGCCGCGATGGGCGATGCGGGGGGAACGCAGGGTGGCTTCCCAGCCGCGAATGACCGCCTGGCCAATGGTGATGGGGAAAAATAGGTTGGACTCGCCAATGTTATTGTGGTCGAAAAAATTCACGACATTGGTGCGGAAGTTGTCGGCGTCGAGCGTCCAGCCGCGAAAGGGAATGGTGACGCCGAACTGGTGTTCCTCATCGCGCTCCCCGTGCAGCGGGATGAATCCGAGGCTATTGGCGTTGGCCAATTCGAGCAGCGGGCCGGAGGCAGTGACGAGCGGCGGAGCCTGATAGTAGTGGCCGTAGAAAGCGCGCAAGGTCCATTTCAGCCGGGGCACGGTGAGAGCCGCGCCGAAACGCGGGCTGATGGAGCTCTCCGTGACTTCCCCGGAGAATCGCGTGGGCCGCATGCCGGCCGTGAGCGACAGCCAGGGCGTCAGCTGGAACCGGTCGTCCACGAAGCCGGCAAACAGGTTGCCGTCCGGGTGTTCACGGTCGGTGAGCGGCGGATTGCCGCTGCCGTCGTTAAAGATGGCGCCGAAGAGTTCGGTGTCCTGCTGAGAGAAGCTGTACACCCCCACCTGCAGGTTATTTCGCGGAAGGTTGGCGCTGAAACTCGCCTGCCCGCCGGCGTAGGTGGACCCGCGATTCTCGGTGGTGGAGACGGGTGTGTCGGAGGGGGAGCTGTCATAGTCGGCGCGGTTGTGATGGTAGAAGGGCGAGACCGTCAGCAAGAGCTTCGAATTGAAGGTGTGGACCCAGGAAAAGTTTACGATGGCATCCGATTCCGCATCGCCGTCGCGGAACCCGATGCTCGGGTACTGCGCCGTGAACCCGTTTTCGGCGATGGGCGCGTTTTCTATGTCGTTCGGATTCGGATCATAGGGGATCTGGTAGAAGTCTCGGCGCAGAGAAGTGAATAAACGCAGCTGGTTCGAGGGATCGAGATTGAAGATGAGCGAGCCGAAGCCGCCGTAGCCGTTCTCGGCGTCATGCACCACCTGCGGAACCGGCGTCTGGATCCCGAGGTTGCTGCGGTTGCCGTTCACGCTGGCATAGTAGGCGAAGCGCTCGGTGTGGCCGCCCAGGTTGAATTCATCGTTGGTCTGGTAGAAATTTCCGAAGCTCGTGGTCCACTCCGCCTGGTTGTTGCGCTCAAAGCCAGTGCGGGGGACGATATTGAACACGCCGTAAGTCCGGTCGCCGAGCGCAGCCCCGTAGCTTCCGCGATCGACTTCCATGTAGTCAATGTCTTTGGGATCGAACTGCGGCCCCAGGTTCGATGCGATATTGGTGTTCGGCACCGGAACGCCATCGACCAGCCAGCTGGTTTGATGGCCGCCGCGAATGTGGAGCTGGTCGTGGGTGAAATAGGCTCCGGGAACATAGTCAGTAATCATGGCCAGGCTGTTGGTGCGGTCCGCGCCCGGCGTGTGTTCGATGTCGAGGCGGTTGACGAGAGTCGTGGGCGTCACGGAATCGGTCGGCGCAACTTCTTCGGGCGCGCCCGAGACGGTGACGGTTTCGTGGCCTCCGGCCAGGCTCAGGGGAACATGCAGAACCGGTTCGGTGCCCGAATTGACGACTACGCTTTGGGAGGTCTGGACGAAGCCGGGGCTGGCGACGCTTACGGTGTAGTCGCCGACCGCAATGGCCATGAATTGGAACTCTCCGTTGGCGTCGGTGGTGACGCTTTTGGACCAGTCCGAGGACCTGGCCCTCAACATAACCATGGCGCCTTGAACCGGACGGTGCTGGGGATCATGAACAATGCCCCGGATCGAGCCGAAAACCGCAGCATGGAGAGCGGCCGCCAGCAGAAGCAGGCCGCCGAGGACTGGGATGCGGATCGAACCCATAAACCCTCCGAACGCTGAAGAAAAAACACCGGCCAGAACAGAAGCCAGTGCGGGAGGACAAGGCCGCCAGCGGCGCGAACCGGAGATGCGCTCGATCCTCCAGAAACTGGCTTTCGGAATGTCGATCAGGCGAGGGAGAGCGAGGGCGGGCCGCGGACATCGCGGGTGGCATAGGGTTCTTTTCCACGCTGGAGCCGGGAAAAATCGGGCGGCAAGAGGACAGAAGGGCGGACGGCCTGGGCGCTCACCGGCAGGGGCAACTCCGCCCACAGCGACCCGGTGAGAGCCCGGCTGCAATCCTGACGGCTGCAGGGACGAGCTTCAACGGTTCGATCGGGCGCCTCGGGGGTATGCGCCCGTTTTCCTCGACAACACTTGCGGGCGCAACAGCACGGTTGCTGCGCGGGTTCAAGGGTAGCCGAGGCCACGGGAGCGATAACACCCGCGAGCACGAGAACCAGCAACGCCCTGGCGGTCACACCGCGCATAGAAAGGTCAAACTTCGACTAAGTCAAACTTCCAATCAGAATACCAATCAGGATAAATGAGAATAGATGGCCGTGGGCCCGGTCCGCAAGCGAAAGTCCCCGCGAAGTGCAAGCGGCGCGAATCCCCCGCCGCCGGCAGGAAGGCCTTTCGCTTCCGAGTGACAAAAAGTGGCCCCATTTCTGGGGCCACCGTACGAAAGAGGCAATGGAAGGATGTAAGGAAAGGCGATGCAAGGGACTACCCCGCGAAACCGGGGAAGCTAAGTGCAGATGTTGAAAACATTTGTGAGGGTCATTCTTTTCAGCGGCCTCTTTTCTTGGTGGAACAAGGTGCATTTCCCCAGCCAAAACGAAGGGGCAGGATGAGAAACCCTTCGAGGGCTCTCTAACCCCGTGCCAAATGGCGTTTTAAGCTCGAATCGGGCGCATCATGCCAGCCCGCGCGCCAGCCGGGAACAGCATGGCAAAATGCATAATCCTGCACATTCACTGCAGGCGCCTGCTTAGGCGGAGCTCAGGCTGCTGGGCCTCTCGTGGTCAGAATGGGGTCGAAACGGTCGCGCGTCGAGCCGAAACCCAGGGCGGAAACCTGGCAGGGGTCGTCCGGGAGGGGACCTCAGAAGAGGGATCTCAGAAGGGAGACCTTGAAGGGAATTAAAATCGAGTCCCGTCGTCCCCGCCATTTAAAATCAAGCACTTACAGGAATGACGTCATCCCGGCGTAGGCACAAAAAGGTAACCCAATAGGCCCAAGCTTAAAAGTCGAGAATAGCGCCCATATGCTTCCGACCGCGATCCCGGCTGAGTGGGGCTCGGCGCTTCTTCATTAGGCGGCCCTACTTCTCTTCCTTCTTGTTGCTAACGAAAAAGGACACTACGGCGGTTTGCGCAGCGCGCTTTTCACTGGTCACAGCCTGGGTGTAGGTGTCCAGAGTGACGCGGATCGTTGAATGCCGCATCAGTTCCTGCATAACCTTGAACTCGGCCCCAGTGGCGCGGAGCAGGGTAGAGGCCGCAAAGCAGTAGGGGAGCTCAGAACTTCTAATGTAGAAGCTGGAGTGCGTACCAGACGGTTACGGCCATGGCAAACAGGAGAAGCGGAACTTCCACATCGCGGAAACCGAAGCGTTCTGACAGAAGCGCCAAGCCCAGGGCAATGGCGAAGGAAGTGGCTGCAAGACCGTAGCGCAGAACGCAGGAGTGGACAAACTGCGCTTGGAGTTTGGGCCGGGCCATGGTTCGCCTCACATCCACGCGTGGCGTGTTAAGGAATTATCTTACGACTCTACGGTTTCTTCGTCGGGGGCAGGTATTTCTTTTCGATCGAAGCCACGACAACGTAGTTTGGATCCACCACTTCGGGGCCAAACTTGCATTGCTCCACGTTGTCCCTGTGGTTCCGATGCCTGAGGGCGCGAATCGTCCCGCTGCTGGCGACGTCATGAAAATGTGAGAGCTGAAGAAATCCTACTTCCGGCTTCCAGAACGTTTGGTCACGTTCCCAGCAAGTTGATTTGCAGTTTCTGGTAGCCGTGTTCGCGCGCCCACAGGTCTAAAGGCATGGTTGCCAACTCATCTACAACGGCAACTGCCAGCCCCGTTTTCGTCAAGTCGATACTCTTCAGATAGGTGTGGCACGTGTCGCATACATCCACCCGGACGTGCGCGATCTCGGGCGCCGAATAATATGCCATCTGCGGTTCTCGTTCTTCTCCGCACGACGGACAATAAATTCTTCGAAAAGCCCATTCGTGAGCGCAAAGCATACAAATCAGCGACTTTTTCGCACCGTCGCCTTCACTCCGCAATACGCCGACGGCAGGCTTGCCGCCGCAAAGCGGGCACGTCGATGGAGTTCCGTCCACGACCGCGACTTTGCGGTGATCCGCTAGATATTCGGCATACGGCTGGAGAAAAATCCACGCGAGCACGCGATCGGAATAAGTTGCAGCGCACAGATCGGTGGACTGGACTTGTTCGACGTCATCCGCGCCCGCAGCTAAATCTGAATCTCTGTACCAGAAGTCTTCAATCGCGTGCTGCCATGCCGCTGATCCCTTCGATCGCCAAAGTGGCGGCGGCTTGGGCAAGCGGCGCTGGCGCAATCTGCCGAATCACCGATAGAAATCCCGGGAACTTTGGGAGAAGAAGAAAAAAATCCAATTCATCTCGCAGAGGGCGATCCGAGGAAATCCTCGGCGAATCCGCGAGAGCTTTCTGGATTTCGCCGTAAACACCCTTCTGAAATGTTGCCACGCGGGCGTAGTAACGCAGCCCTTCGGCGGAGAATGGGTAAGACGAGGCGAGTTCGTTGGCGCGGCGAATGCGGCGATCCCACTTCGCTTCGTTCATTTTCGCGCAGCCGAGTCGCGAAGGAGTTGCTCATACCACGTGTGGTGGTGATGGTTGGCCCAGGCACGTGACACGTCGCCGCGAATGACAGAGCCAAAAGCACCGCGTTCCATCGCAGTACCCATATAGACGTGGATGATAAAAAGCGCAATGGTAAGCAGCGCGCACACCGGATGTACGAACACGGCGACGAGGCGCAGGAAACGCAAGTTCCAGGGAATGTACTGGGGGAGCCAGAGAATCAACCCGGAAAGCAGGAGCACGATGCCGTTCCAAAAGAAGCCCCAAAACAGCAACTTCTGGCCGGGGTTGAAGCGGTCGGCGGAAGGAATCTGATCGTCTTCGTTGCGAATGTAATGTCCGATGGACGCCCACCAGGCCTTGTCGGCAGGTGTTTCCTTCATCTGCCGGTGCCACATGCTGTACATCAGCGAGACCCCGACGACGAAGACGAGGCCGAACCAGGGATGTAGTTCGCGCGAAATCGTTGCGCCACCGAGGATGACGGCGATCCAAAAGAGCCACGGGCTCCAGAAGGCGAGACCGGTCAGCAGGAGATATACGTAGGAGACGCCCGCCAACCAATGCACGAGCCGCTCGCGGAACGAATAGCGCAGCACGCGTCCATTCGGGAGGAGATAAGGTTCGCGGCTCATTGGGTTCCTCCTTCCGATTCTTGCTCGTCTTCCTTTACGACCTTAGGGCCGAATCGCAAATAGTGAATGAAAACGCCGACCACCCCGAAGATAATCCCAAAGTTCCCAATCCATTTCAGCGGCCCTTTCCACAGCCGCACCGACAGAGGGATGCGCGGATCCTTCGGCAAGTCCGCCGTACAACTCAGGATTCTTCGCATCGTGCAGGACGTAGATCACGTGGGTTCCGCCCACTCCGGCCGGATCGTAAACTCCCGCATCCTGGAATCCGGAGTTTGTGCGAAGTTGCTCCGCACGAGTCTCCGCCAGTTCCTTCATTTCCGACTTCGTCCCAAAATGCAGGCAGCCCGTAGGGCAGGCCTTGATGCAGGCTGGTTCGAGTCCCACCGACACGCGGTCGTTGCACAGCGTGCACTTAAAGACTTTGCGCGATGGAGGATCGAATTTCGGAATGTTGAACGGGCAGCCGGTCATGCAATACCCACAACCGATGCAATTCGCCTCCTGGAAATCGACGATGCCGTTGGCATACTGGACGATGGCGGCGTCCGCCGGGCAGGCCGCGAGGCAGCCCGGGTCTGCGCAATGCATGCACTGGTCTTTGCGCATCAGCAGCATCATGGTGCCGTCGGCGCGCTCATGCTCGTTGAACTTGATCAGGTTCCAGTAATTCCATGCCGTCTCCGGCATCGTCTGGTAGGTGTTATCAAAGGTGGTTTCGCTGAACGTGTAACCGTTCCATTCCAGGCAGGCCACTTCGCACGCTTTGCAGCCAATGCACGTCGTCGTGTCGACCAGCTTGCACACCTGGAATTCACGGTTCAGACCTGTGCCCGGGACGACGCCGGCGTGACCGGAAATTCGGATTAGCTCTGTTGCCGCCTGGCTCATGGTCGCTCCCTACGCCTTCTCGACTTTCACTAAGAAGCCCTTGGATTCAGGGGTGTGTGCATTCGGATCGGTGACTGCAGGCGTCAGCAGATTTGCCGGCGTCCGCGCATTTCTTCCTTCATCCTCGCCGATACCGCGGAAGCCCTGGTGAATCGGCAAGCCGATCTGATAGACCTTCTTGCCGTCGATCATCATCGGTTTCAGCCGGCGAGTGACAAAGGCCTTCGCGATATAGGTTCCGCGCGCACTGATGACCTTGATCTTGTCCGTTCCACGAATTCCTTTTTCGTCCGCCAACTCCACCGGAATTTCCACGAACGGTTCCGGGATGAGCTGGACGTTCATCGGATTATTTTTCGTCCAGTAGTGATATTGCTCGGTCAGCCGATAAGTGGTGCAGACGATGCTGTACTCTTCAGGCGATCCAAACTTATCGAACGGCGTCTTGAACTTCTTCACCAGCGGATTATTCGACTGGTCGGGATGCAGCGGATTCTTGATCGGGCTTTCAATCGGTTCGTAATGTTCGGGGAATGGGCCGTCCGCCAGCACACCGATCGGAGCGAATAATCGCCCGATGCCTTCGGGATTCATGATGAAGGGTCCCATGTGATCTTTGGGATTGGAGTCGGGCTTGAAGTCCGGCACGTCGTTGCCAACCCACTTGCCCGCCGCTTCGTTCCACCAGATCTGCTTGCGATCCGGGTCCCACGGCTTTCCAGCCGGGTTGCAGGACGCGCGGTTGTAAAGCACGCGCCGGTTGGCCGGCCACGACCACGCCCAGTTGGGAAAAACGCCCATTCCCGACGGATCCTCCGTGCCTCGCCGCTGGATCTGCGATCCAGCCTCGGTCCACATGCCGGAATAGATCCAATTGCCGCACGTCGTTGTGCCATCGTCCTTCAACCACGCAAATCCTGGCAACTGCTGGCCGGCCTTGATCACCTGTCCGGTCGCTTCGTCTTTCAAGTCGGCTAAAGCTTTACCGTTAAGCTCCATAGCTACTTGCGAAAGTGGAGGATGAGCCGCGTCGGCATAGGCCCAATTCAGATTCAGAATGGGGTCGGGGAATTTTCCGCCTTCCTTCTTATAGAGGTCGCGAACCCGTAGGAAAATCTGCGCGATGATGTCCTGGTCGAGTCGGGCTTGCCCCGGAGGTGGAACCGCGGCATATTTCCAGGTGACCCAGCGTGCGGAGTTGGTCATGCTGCCGTCTTTTTCGGCAAAGCCCGCGCAGGGCAACCGGTAAACCGTGGTCTTGATGTTCTTTTGTTCTTCGGTTGTGATTCCCGGTGCTCGCCAGAACTCGCTGGTTTCATCCTCATAAATTTCGCCCACCACCAGCCAGTCGGCCTTCTTCAGCGCATTGATGTTTTTGTTCGTGTCCGGGCCAATCATCACGCCGTTCATTCCGAAGGCCAACATGCCCTTGATCTTTTCGTTGTACATGTCGTCCCAGATGTGGGTCCAAGAGCAATCCTGTCCGGGCTTGGGCAAATAATCGAAGGCAAATCCGTTTTCCTTCGTGGCAGCGTCGCCATACAGCGACTTCAGCAACGACACCATGAATTTCGGCGTGTTCGCGTAGTAGTTCATCGAATCCCACGGCGACGGTTTGGACGACGTCGGGCGTGGTGCGCTTCAGATACGTCGCCAAATCCGTGTCGTCGGGAACCGGTCCTTTCAGGTAGCCGGGCAGGGACTCGTACAACCCGGCCATGTCGGTCGCGCCCTGAATATTCGAATGTCCGCGAAGCGCGTTCACGCCACCGCCGGCTCTGCCGACGTTGCCGAGAAGCAGTTGAATCATGGCGGCGGTGCGGATGATCTGCGTTCCGAAAGTATGCTGCGTCCAGCCCACCGCGTAGATGATGGTCGCGACTTTCTTCATGTCGCCATCTTTGCGGACTGAGGTAAATAGATCGACAGCCTTCAGGTATTGGTCCTTCGGGATGCCCGTGATCCGTTCGACGGTTTCGGGGGTGTAACGGGAATACTGCTGCTTCATCAATTGGAAGACGCAGCGCGGATGCTGAAGCGTCAGGTCGTAGGCGACATTCGGGGGCAACGCGGGCGGCGGCACAGGTGTGGCTGGATGTGCAGCTGTTTGGGGATGCGAAGATTTCGGCGCGGGAGCTGCGTGTGCGGAAGAAGCCGCGTCGTCCGTTTTGCCGCTGAAGCTCTCCGCCCTCTTCGTAGTTCCACGTGGTCTTGTCGTAGGTGCTCGACGCCGCGTTAAATCCCGAGTACAAGCCGTCCTCAGGAAGTTTGAAGCCCTCCTTAACAATGAAGGCCGCGTTGGTGTAGTTGACGAGATATTCCTTGGCGATCCGGTTGTTCTCGATGGCGTAGCGGATCAGGCCGCCGAGGAATGCGATGTCGGTGCCGGCGCGAATTTGTACGAAGAGGTCGGCTGTAGCGGATGTGCGCGTGAATCGCGGGTCAACGGAAATCAGCTTGGCGTTGCGGTTGCGCTTGGCCTCCATCGCCCACTTGAACCCGCAAGGATGGTTTTCGGCGGGATTGCCGCCCATGATCAACATCATGTCGGTGTTCTTGATGTCGATCCAGCCATTCGTCATGGCCCCGCGTCCAAATGTTGGTCCCAAACTTGAGACCGTGGGGCCGTGTCAAACACGGGCTTGGTTTTCTAAATACACCAAGCCCAACCCCCTCATGGCCTTGACGACCAGATAATTAAACTCATTTGTATCCGTGCAGCCGCCGATGAACGAGATGCCTTCGCAACGATTCACCGTCCGG
Source organism: uncultured Acidobacteriaceae bacterium (assembly GCA_963770245.1). Classification (GTDB taxonomy): domain Bacteria; phylum Acidobacteriota; class Terriglobia; order Terriglobales; family Acidobacteriaceae; genus PALSA-270. The sequence goes on from CAVYOX010000010.1 coordinate 615,977, forward strand.
CCGTTCGCATCCTTCTCGACAAAGGAACTATCGCGCGTTTTCTTGGTCCATTGCGCAATCTCATTCAGAGCGTCGTCCCAGGAAATGTCCTGCCAGTCCGTCGCGCCCGGACGCCGGACTTGAGGCTTCGTGAGCCGTCGCGGGTTGAGCATGTCCTGTTCGAGCGAAGAGCCCTTCGGGCACAGCGTTCCGCGGTTGGTGGGATGATCGGGGTCGCCTTCGACATGGATCACCTGCGGCGTGACGTTCTTCGCGCGGTCGCCAATCGTGTAGATGAGGACGCCGCATCCGACCGCGCAATAGGGACACGTCGAGCGCGTTTCGGCGGCGCGTGCAATTTTCAGCTCTTTGAGCTGCGCGTAAGCGGGCTGGAGGTCGAACCCAAAGATGGTAGCGCCGACTGCGCCTACCGTTGCTGCCTTGAAGAAGTCTCTGCGGGACTGTTGCATGGCAATGAGCTCCGCGTGGGTCCGAGAGTCGAAGCACTTCCAGATTTTCTAGTCTTCGGTCATTAAGTTTGTCAAGGGGTAGTCATTGTTCGATGGCGTACTCACGGGAAAACCCTGCATCCCGAGCGTTACGCGGATGGCTGCTACCGATCACACCAGCTTTCGATCCGTGGTGCAAGTGCGGCTATTTGTGGGCGGTCTGATTTGGCAGCTCAGCCCGTTTCGCTACTTTGTGCTTGATCTGCTCTTCGGTCAGGACGGGTGCGAAGTCTTCCATCTCAAAGACCTGGCGGATTTCGACTTCGTAGTCGCCGGGGCCGCAGTTGGGGCCACGCTTGACCCACTCAATGGCCTCTTCGAGGGACTTGACCTGCAAGATCGAGAAGCCGGCGATGAGCTCCTTGGCCTCGGTGAAGGGGCCGTCGATGACGGTACGAGACTTGCCGGAGAATTTGACGCGTGCGCCTTTGGAGCTGGGATGGAGGCCATCGAGGGCGAGCAGGACGCCAGCCTTCATGAGCTCTTCGTTGTACTTGCCCATCTCGAGCAGGAGCTGTGGATCGGGGAGGGCGCCTTCTTTTTCTAACTCTGGGGTTGTTTTGACGATGACCATGAATCGCATTGCGAGATCTCCTTTGGGTTGAGCGATGGTTGGGTGGCTTGTTTTCGAGTTTAGCTATTTGTTGGCTAACCGGCGAACTCAGATTGAGAGCGCAGTGGGATCGCTGTTGCTCGCTTTCGAACTGGCTCTCTGCTCATACGTCGAACGGGGTGTGGCCGAATCGACATGAGAACGGAATTTAATTAATTATTTTTCGCTGGCCATGAGCAGACACCGCTCGGTAAGGCGTGGTGGGGTTTGAACAACATATGTTTTCTCCACGCCGAATCCGCTTTGCCTAGTGTATCGGTCCACAAGTTGTTGAAGGCTTGGCAAGGGAAGTCGTCGAAAAAACGATTGAAGCGCAGGGTGTTTCCAATCGCGGTAAAGCGGTGAGCTTTTGGAACGTAATGGACTGTTGTTGGACTTATAAACCTAACGCTGCGTACTTGCGCGGAAAGCAAACCGCCCGCAACTCGATGGTTAATCGAGCCTTGTAGCAGATTCAATACCCCCCTCACAGCGGCACTCGGCCTTCACACGGCAGAGGTCGCTGCTCGGTCGCACAAACAACTGGTAACACCGTTGGGTCCGAATTTGAGAATTTCGTGCAGTCCGACCCGGGAAAATGAAGGTGGTCTTTCGTGTTCTGCGAGAAGCTGTGCTGTTAGGATATTTCTGTGACAAAGATTTGCGAAAGTTTTGCTGGTGGTTTTGCCCGGGTTGGCAGAACTCTGGATCGCCCGCCGCCGCCCGTAGAAGGTGTTTTGCGCATGCAAAACAGCAGGGAAGTGATCGAACTTTATGGGCGGTTTGTGGGCGGTTCGGACCGGAATACAGGCAATTCGGGTCGCCTCGGGCAATCTATGCATTTTATGCAAATGGCGCAAGGCCGCATAAACACTGGTTATTTTGCATCTTGTTGATTTGGCGAGTGGGGACGTAGTTCAGTTGGTTAGAACGCTGCCTTCTCGCGGACGCGTCCGCGGCCCTCGAAAAGTCCAGTCGGGCTTAGGAGTTGCCGGTTACGGTGCGCAGTTTGCCAGGCATGAAGTGATAGGGTGGCCAGGGACCGCTGATAACCAGTTCACAGTTTTTCAATTGCTTGGCGGCGCTGGTGTACCGGTTTTGGTACTTTTCTACCGATTTCGAGTCGATGAGGTGGGCAATATCGATCAGCATTCCGTCGGTATTGACGCGCTTGCAGCTGATTTCTTCCTCGAGCGGGTTAAACAATTTGTGGACCTGGACCGAAAGGGCGCGGGCCTTGGTCTGACGTTCCCGGTCTTTTGAGGCTTTTTCCCTGAGCTTGACCAGATATTCCCCGCCAACCGTGTCGGGGAGCACAACGTCCGCCATGGCGTTGCGCAACGACCCGTCCCGGACCAGCAATTTCAGATGCATCTCGGCTTTGCCTCGCAGTCTGGCCACGCTCTGCCCGAAGGCTCGGCGGTTGGCGCGGACAGCTTGGCGCAGGGCTTCGTCGGTGTCGAAGATCGTGCCAAAGCGGAAAGGCAGGACCGTACCGTTACGGAAGCACACGCTGACCACCCGCGCATGCTCAAGAACGTGCTTCTCTTCCATCTTGTCGTCGTTGCGTTCGTACTCACTGACGATGACGGCAAAATCTCCGCTGGGATAACTCAAAACAGCGGCGCCGTTCACTCCCTGAATTCCTTCGAGGAGGAAGGGACGCCGTGCACGTATACCATTTTTTAGGGTCTGCTGTTCGGTAATACAGTACGCGTACCACGCCATATGGATCTCTCCGAGACTGTGCACAAGGCAAGGACTGTCCCCCCTTGGGCATCCGACGTTATTGGCTACGGCTCTTGAACCTGGAAGAAAGGGCGGTACCACGGATGGACGTCTATTTAACGCTGCGTCCTGTTTCATCTTACGCCTGCGGTCAGCAAAAATGCAACCTTTTCGTGGCATAAGGCATCGCCGACGAGTGGGTTGTGGGAAACTGAGCGGCGACGGTCCATTCCAGGCAGCTGGCGCTGTGGGAAAGCTGGACGGAATGATCTCGACCGGAGGTAAAGATTGAAGCCAGCGTAAGTTACAGATCGAAGCCCAGGCTGTGAATAACCCGCCCGGTCGTGCGCTCCCGGATGCCCCAGCTATTTCTTGCGAGGAGCTTTGGCGAGATCTCTGGCGAGGGCGCGGTCATGCAGGGCCATCTGGACTACCCGCAGCATTTCGTCCCGCGGAGCTGGCTTTCCGGTCCAGATTTCAAATTGGCGGGCCGCCTGATGAACAAACATTTCGATGCCGGGAATCAGTTCCGCCCCCCGGGCCTGGGCGAGTTTCATCAAGCGGGTCTCCTCCGGATCGTAGACCATATCGAATAAGAACCGGGTGTTGATCTCGTCTTCGTTGAGCGGCGAGTCGCGCGTGTTGCCCATGCCGACCGGGGTGGCATTGATGATGACGTCAAAGCTCATCTTCTTGAGGTCGGCGGCGCGCTTGATGATGCGAGCGCGAGCCTGGTGGGCGAGCTTCTGGGCGGGCGCAGCGCTGCGATTGAGGATGTAGATCTCGGCTCCGCGTTCCTTCAGTCCGAACACCGCGGCGCGCGCGGCGCCGCCCGCCCCGAGCACGAGGATCCGGGCTTTTTCGAGCGGAATGCGTTGCTCGAGCGGACGCACAACTCCGGCGGTATCGGTGTTGAAGCCGTACAGCTTGCCATCCTGCGCCCGCACCACGGTGTTGCAGGCGCCGATTTTGGTGGTGTGCGAATCGGTGTTGTCGAGGTGCCGCAGAATCGCCTCTTTGTACGGCATGGTGATCGAAAGGCCGTGGATCGGAATGTCGCGAACGCAGGCCAGCAGGTCCTTTAAGGTCTTGGCGTGCAGGGCCACGTAAACCGCGTTCACATTTTCGCGCCGCAGGGCCGCGTTCATGATGGTGGGCGAGAGCGAATGCGCCACCGGATCTCCCACCACGCCGTACACCCGCGTGGCCGCGTCCACCTGCTCGATGCGGTAGGTGTTGCGCAGTTCTTGCGCCGCCACCTGGCCGGGAGCAGTCTTTTCTTCGAGCGTAACGGCGGCGAAGGTGAACACGCTGCCGGCGCGGACTGCCAGCACCCGGCTGATGAGGCCTTGCTCGCCCATGCACATGCCGATCAAGGAAAAGCGCTCGCTCTGCTTCTCGAGGAACTTCATCATCACTACGTTGTCGTACAACGTGGTGGCGGTGCTGACCACCTTGTAAAAATCCGCCGGTCGCAGCGCCATCTTTTCCAAAGTCTCGTCCAGCTTCTTGGTGGCGCGGAAATCGTGGAAGGACAGAATCAGGGCGGCGCGGGCCCGCAGCCGTTCCAATTGTTCCGGCTTCAACAGGGAGGCGGTCTGCAGCTCGATATCCAAGAGCTGGCAGCCCGAGGCGGCGGCCTTGGCCAGGATGTCAAGTTGCGAGGCCACTGAGCCCAGAAACTTCCCCCCGTTCGGAGCCCGCCGGCAGGTCGCGATGACCGCCACGTGGGGGTGGTACTGCATGAAGCGCTTGATGGTCGGCAGTGCCTGCGCCGGCCGCGGCAGGTAGTCTAACCTGAACTCCAGGAATGGGTTATCCCGAATCAGGGATTCGGCCTTCTCCACCATTTCGCTGACGTCGGCCCCGGTTACCGCCACGCACAGCCGGGGCAGCCGCAGGGGGCGCAGCCGGGTAACGAAGTTGTGCGCGAAAGCGGTCATTCGGTTCCGAAGGACGGCGCGATATTACAGGCCCGTAATTACATATGCAACAACGGATTATCAAATTTTCTTCGCCCTGGCCGGGGCAAAACTATTTAGCGTACCTAGCATGACACCGGCGTAACCTTGACCGGTCCCCACCCTCTTGTTACTGTCCGGGCAGAAAGCCCTTTGGTTTGCTGCGGTTAGCCAGGGGCGCAAGCCGGCGGCTGCGGCTTTGACTCGGAGGTAACATGAAGAAAACAGGAATGTTGTTGTTGATGCTGTTGCTGAGCGCCGGCGCCTATGCGCAGCAAACTGATGCCAGCCCGAGCGCGGGCTCGGGGGACGCGGATACACCCCAAGGTACAGTGCCCACCACGGTGAGCTTTCCCATCGAGCGCGTGCAGACGCCGACCTATGCCGACCTGTACTGCGCCGGATTCGTCAGCAAACAGCTCCTGCCGAACGCCAATTTCGTCGCCGGCGGGCTGCAGACGCCGAACACCACCAAGTTTGTGAATGGAGAAATGGTGTACCTCGCCGGAGGCGGCTACCAAGCGGGCCAGCAGTATACGGTTTTGCGCGAACTTGAGGATATCAACCGCTACGAGCTATTTGCCGGCCAGCACACCATGCTGAAAGCGATGGGCCAGCCTTACGCCGAATTGGCCAGAGTGCGGGTGGTCGATGCCCGCAGCAAGATGGCCGTGGCGCAGATTGAGTTCAGTTGTGACCCGGTCAATCCCGGCGATATCGTTGTACCTTACGCCGAAAAAACTCCCGTATCGTTTCATCCTCCGCTGCGCTTTGACCGCTTCGCGCCAGCCAGCAGCAAGACCACCGGCCGCATCGTGATGGCTCGGGACTTCGACTCCGTGCTCGGAACCGGCATGAAGGTCTACATGAACGTGGGTTCAAGCCAAGGGGTGAAAGTGGGCGACCACTTCCGCGCCGTGCGCTCCTACTCCGCCGACCTCAAAGACCCGGTGGACTCGCTTTCCTTCAAAGCTGCCCTGGCCGAAGATACCCAGAAACGAGAGCCATCGATTGATGCCAGCATGTGGACGAAAAACAATGGTCCGATGATCCACATGGCGGATCTGCCCCGGCGCTCGGTTGGAGAAATCGTCATTCTCAGCACCACGGCCACTACCTCGACCGGCATGATCGTCTTTGCCCTGGAAGATGTTCATCTGGGTGATGCCGTCGAGGCCGACGATCAGGAATAGAATTTGCCGCAAGGCAATCGTCCAAAAACTCTCGGGGAGGCGAAAGCCTCCCCGAATTTGTTGGCCGGGGATCGCCACTCGTGCGTGAGCCTCCGCTAGGCGCGATCCCGGTCCCCAAATACTTCCGCGGTGAAAGCTTCGATCGCGGCGCCGGTCTGCCAGGCATTCCTCGGCAAGCCGGCTTTCAGACAGACTTGCTCGAGAAAAGCGACCCGGTCCCAGCGGTGTTCGATCGGCACTTGGGGCAGCAGCAGGCCGCGCCGCCCGTCGCGTGAGATCAGCAGACCATGACGGCCGAGCTCGATTTGTTCGGCGGCGATTGGACGGAGCGGCGAGAGGACGCTGAGCGATACCTCGAGAGTTCCGAGCTCTTCGGGCGCAAGCGGTCCAAAGCGCGTGTCGTCAAAGGCGGCGGCGCGCGCCGTCTCGATCACCGCGCGGTAGAGCGAAGCGACGGGGAACACGTGGCCGATGCAACCGCGCAGATCCCCCCGGGAGTAGAGCGTTGTGAATACCCCGCGCGGCTCGGCCAAGTGCGGCGAAGAGGGTGACAGAGAGAGGGGCGTGTGCGCGATCGCGGAGGCAATGGCCTGGTGAGCCAGGCGCAACAGGAGTTGGCGCTCGGGGGAGGAAAACTCGTTGGCATGGGGGCTGCTCGGGCCGGATTCGCTGCCCCAGGCAAGCAGGGAATCTTCAGGTGGCTGGGACATTGCGTTTCCTCCGCCGGCTGAGGACGAAGGCGCGGCGGCGGCGCTTCACCACCTGCCGGTCGATCTTCGACCAAAAGGCGGCAAAGTAATCAATGGCCGAAGCCAGCGACAGGAAAACCATGAACCAGATGGCGAGAAATGCGATCCAGTGAACCGGGAGAACGTAAGGGCCGTACACCGGCCATTCCTTCCAGTGGTGGTCCAAGATGACGGCCACGACCGAGACAATCTGCACCAGCATTTTGAACTTGCCCAGGTCGCTCGCCTCGATGGTGAAACCCTCGGAGGCGGCGATGGCGCGCAGCCCGCTCACCAAGAATTCGCGGCCGATGATCACCACTGCCATCCACGCCGGAACCAGGCTGGGATTGAATTGCACCAGGGTGATAAAAGCAGCGGCAATCAACAGTTTGTCGGCCAGGGGATCGAGCAGCATTCCCATGGTGGTGATCTGGCCGCGTTTGCGCGCCAGATAACCGTCGATGCCGTCAGTCATCGAGGCCGCGATGAACAGCGCCGAGGCCAGCAGTTCCTTTTCTCCGTTCGCCCCATGAAAATGGCTGGTCGACAGGATCCAGATCAGCAACGGAGTGCTGAAGATGCGGCTCAGCGTGATGGAATTGGGCAAATTCACGGTGGGGTAGCAATCGGGCCAGCGCTGAAACGCCAGAAACCAACGACGCGATTATCCTCCACCGAGCAAGGGTAAAGCAATCGAAGAGCGAAAGGCGCAGGCTGGGTGCGTTCCTCTCGCCGGTGGTTCGCTAAGCCCCGGGGGAGGGGGAGCGGCTGTCCCCATCCGCCATCGCTCACCGGCGTAGAACTCCGGCCTAGAACTCAGGCGTAGAACCCGCGCTGGCGGATGGTGCAGGCCACACGATCGATGGCCAGCATGTAGGCGGCAATGCGGTTATTGACATGGTGGGTCTTCGCATACCGCACCACGTCCTCAAAGGCGGTTTTCATCAGTTCGGCGAGTTCCTCGTTCACCACCGACTCTTTCCAGAAGTAGCCCTGGCGATCCTGCACCCACTCGAAGTAGGAGGTGGTGACTCCGCCCGCGTTACACAGAATATCCGGGATTACGAATACGCCCTTGTCGGCCAGGGTTTCATCGGCGGCGGCGGTGGTTGGGCCGTTGGCGCCCTCGGCTAGGATTCTGCACTTGATGCGGCTGGCGTTGCGGCTGGTGATCTGGTTTTCGGTGGCGGCGGGAATCAGGATTTCACATTCGCTTGTGAGCAGCTCGGCGTCATCCGCCCGATCCGCCTCCGGGAAGCCCTGGATGGTTCCGCTGCGCTCGGAATATTCCCAGAGCGCCTCGGTATCAATTCCGTTCTTGTTGTAAAGCCCGCCGTTCAGTTCGGCGATGCCAATCACCCGGTAGCCGGCCTTCGCCATCAGGCGCGCTGCGTTCGAGCCGACGTTGCCGAAGCCCTGCACGATCACCCGGCTCGACGCCGGAGATAAGCCCAACTGCTTCACCGCCTCATCGCAGACAATCATGATGCCGCGGCCGGTGGCTTCGCGGCGTCCCCGTGATCCGCCCATGTTGATGGGTTTGCCGGTCACAACCGCGGTCACCGTCTGGCGCATGTGCATGGAGTAGGTATCCATCATCCAGGCCATGATCTGCTCGTTGGTGTTGACGTCGGGCGCGGGAACATCTTTTTCCGGACCGATGAATTCCACCAGCTCCGCCGTATAGCGGCGGGTCATGCGCTCCAGTTCGCCGCGGGACATTTTGTGGGGATCGCAGATGACGCCGCCCTTGGCGCCGCCAAAAGGGATATTCACCACCGCGCACTTCCAGGTCATCCAGGCGGCCAGAGCCCGGACTTCGTCGAGGGTCACATCCGGTCCGTAGCGAATGCCGCCCTTCGAGGGTCCGCGGGCGATCGAATGCTGCACCCGAAAACCGGTGAAGACCTCGAGAGTTCCGTTGTCCAAGGCCACTGGAATGTGAAGGATGAGTTCGCGGTTGGGATAGCGCAGCACTTTCCACAATCCCTCTTCGAGGTTGAGCTTCTGCGCCGCCAGGTCGAAGCGGGCAGACTGCTCTTCCCAGGGATTGAGCTCACGCTCGGGCGTAGCAGGCGCTGCGATGGTCTCGGCTTTCATGGCGATCTCCGAGTCAGTTCCGTCTTATGCGGATATGCGGGCCGGCGCCGGTCGAGTCACCGGACTGGGCAGGCTAACTACATGGAGTATAAGCAGCTGCTTCGGAGGGGGCAAGCTGCGAGAGCCCGGAAGCCATGGCGCGGGTGGTCCGGGGCGGTTCTAAATGGGGGATCTCGCCGCCGATCAGAAGGTGCATGTTCGGTCGGGCCGCATATTTTAGCTGCGGAAGTGGTCGAATCGCGATTTCGTCTCCAGCATCGGCATCCGTGGTCGAAAGTTCAGCCAGGTAGCGCAGCCGGACCGGGGGATCAATCTTGTCGATATCCCTTCACTTGTCGGAAAATTCACTTGTACGGGAAACAGTGATGACGGGCGCCGTGTCGTCGGCGAGCGAGATGGCGAAAAAAAAGAATTCCGGGTCGGGCTTTTTTTTGCCGACCTGTCGCGGGTAGCCGAGCTCGACCTACAGCACGATCTCCATGCCTTCGGACGCCGCCCGCACGCGGGCGTAGTAGTTGCTCGCTTCTTTGACCACCTTGTCGATGCAGGCGTCGTTGTGCGCCGGGTCGTGGTGGTAAAGCACCAGCTCTTTGGCCCCGCTCTCCATCACCACGTTGACGGCTTCGCGCCAGTGGCTGTGGCCCCAGCCCCGTCGGCCGGCTTCGTATTCATCGGGGAGATATTGCGCGTCATAGACCAGCACGTCTGCGCCCGCGGCTAGCTTGCGCACGTTGTGGTCGAAGACCGGGTCTCCGGGCTCGTTATCGGTGGCATACACGAACACTCCGTCCTTGGTTTCGAGCCGAAACCCCATGCAACCCTGGGGATGGTTAAGCCAAGCGGTTTGCACCATCATGTCGTCGAGCGAGAGGCGGCCCTCGTTGAGGTCGTAAAACTCGCGCTGCGCCTGCATCTCCACCAGGCCCACCGGGAAGAAGGGCGAAGCCATCTGTTCCTCCATCACGCGCTGCAGGCTGCGGTTGCGGCTGGAACAGTGGAACAGGAAGCGGTTGGGCCGCTCATAGAGCGGACGGAAGAACGGGAACCCCTGGATATGATCCCAGTGAAAGTGGGAGACGAAGACGTGCGCAAAAACTTCGCGGCCGACAAACTCCTGGACGAGGTGCTGGCCGAGAGCGCGGAATCCGGTCCCGCAGTCAAAGATATAGACGTTGTCGCCGAGTCGAACCTCGACACAGGAGGTATTGCCCCCGTAGCGCAAGTTTTCCAGGTGCGGAGTTGGCGTTGACCCGCGGACGCCCCAGAATTTAATACGCATAGACGACCTTTATCAGCGGTCCCCCCAAATCCCCCTCAACCGGTCATCTTCCATCCCCAGGGTCGATTCCGTCAATTCATAGGCTGGTTACCGCAAGCCTGAGAGCCCCCGCGGCGCTGATTTGCCGGGCTCCGCAAGATGCGGTTTGAGCTCTCCCCTATAATTAAAAACCCGCTGGTCCATCGCTTGGGAACTGGCGGATAAGGCTGCCCTTAATGCTGCGTCCCGATTACAAGGAGTTTGCCCGCCTGGCACGCCACGCCACGCTCGTGCCGGTTGTCAAATCGGTGGCGGCGGATCTGCTCACGCCGGTGTCCGCGTTCCTGGCGACCGCCGCCAACGAACCGCAGGCCTTTCTCCTCGAGTCGGTCGAGCGCGGAGAACAGATCGGCCGTTACACCTTCTTAGGAGCGCGGCCTTATATGGTGGTGCGCGCCCGCGGCGCGAAGGTGGTGCTGGAACGGGGCAAGTCCAAAGAGCGGGTGCAGGGAAGCGCCATTCAGATCATCAAAGAGTTGTTGCGCCAGCATCGTCCGGCAACCGTGCCCGGGCTGCCGCCGTTTACCGCGGGCGCCGTGGGCTACTTTGCCTACGACGCCGTGCGCCAACTGGAAAACATCGGGGCGCAGGCCACAGACGATTTCTCTCTCCCCGACTGTGTGCTGATGTTTTTCAACCGCCTGCTGGCTTTTGACCACTTGCGCCATCAGATTCACATCATAGCCACCGCCGATGTGTCGGAGGAAAACCCGCGGCGGGCTTACGACCGCGCGCTTGCCGATATCGCGGTCCTCGAAAAAAAGTTGGCGAAGGGCCTGCGTCCGGGCTACTGGAAGAAACCGTCACCCCGGGCAAAGGCCGAGCTGAAGATTCATGCCGGGACCAGCCGCCGCGATTTCATCCGGGCGGTCGAGAAGTGCAAGGAGTACATCGCGGCGGGGGACATTTTTCAGGTGGTGCTCTCCCAGCGTCTGGATTTTGTGCCCGGGGTCGCACCCTTCGATATCTACCGCGCTCTGCGAACCGTGAATCCTTCTCCTTACTTGTACTTCCTGCGCCTGGGAGACACGCATGTGCTCGGCTCCTCGCCCGAGATGCTGGTGCGGGTGACCGGACGCAAGCTGGAGTACCGGCCGATCGCCGGCACCCACCCGAGGGGACACGATGAGGCCGAGGACCAGCAGCTCGAGCAGCAGATGCTGCACGACGAGAAGGAACGCGCTGAGCACGTCATGCTGGTGGACCTGGGGCGCAATGACCTGGGGCGGGTCAGCCAGTATGGGTCGGTGAAGGTTCGCGATCTGATGTATGTCGAGCGCTATTCCCACGTGATGCACCTGGTCTCCGCGCTCGAAGGCACACTGCGCGAGGATCTGGACGCGCTCGATGCCTTCGCCGCCTGCTTTCCCGCCGGCACACTGAGCGGCGCCCCCAAGGTTCGGGCCATGCAGATCATCGAAGCTCTCGAGCCTACGCGGCGCGGCATCTACGGCGGCTCGGTGCTCTATGCCGACTTTGCCGGGAATCTGGACTCCTGCATCGCCATCCGCACCCTGCTGGTGCAGGGCACGAAGGCCTACCTGCAGGCTGGCGCCGGCATCGTCGCGGATTCTGATCCGGAGCGCGAATTTGAGGAAAGCATGAACAAAGCACGGGCGGTGCTGCGGGCGGTCGAGGCAGCAAGAGGCGCGGGTTAGCGAGACCGGCCCGCTCGGCTGGGTGAATCTTTAGATCTATGGCTCGGCAGATCTATGGTTCGGCGGGGCGAGCCCCGAACGTCTGCGAGGGCGAATACCGGGGCCCCCCACCGGGGATGGAACCTCCAAGGAAGAGCAACCGCCAGCAGCGGCAGGCCTGCGGACTGGGGGAACTCCGGCCTAAATCTTCCTTGGCAGGACCGGCATAAGGCGGGTCGCCCAGGGCGGCAATGGCAACCCGGAACCGAACGTGAGCGCACTCAATCGGAGCGACCCGGTCCCGCTTCTCGCTGATTCCGTGATGCTTGCCCGACCCTCCCGGATTCGGTAGAATTCCGCCGTTTTAGGCGAACAAATAGAGAAGATGCCGGAAGCCCAGATCCCTCGAAAAGGGCTACCGTCGCGGGAAGCGCCCGTGTATAATCGAATTCCCTCCAGAACTGCATCAGGTTCGTATTTGACCCGGTTCCTGTAAATCAGGTTCGTTTAAATCAGGTTCGCTGAGACCAGGTTCGTTACCAAAAATGGCTGTTTGATCCTCCCCGCAAACCTCTCCCGGATTGCTGAGTCAACTATTATGGGAAACCGCGCTACATCTCGACTCGACTCTTTAGCTCTTAACGCACTGACCAGCGGGCGAAAAGCGCTGCCCCCGACGGCCCTCGGGGAACCGCATTCCGGGACTCTGTCGCCGGCGGGGTTCAGGATGCCGGGACGAGGCGGCGCCACTTCGGTCATCGATCTGGCGCTCGAGCTCGTGATCAATGAGATCGCGCAACAGGCTCGTTTGGCGACCAATGCCACCGGGGCCGCGATTGCCTTGCTGGCGGGGGGCAAAATGGTCTGTCGCGCGGTTACTGGCGCGACCGCTTCCGAAGTCGCCGCCCTGCTGAATGCGCCGTCCGGAGTCGCCGAGGCATGTCTTGCAACCGGCAGCGCCCAGCACTGTGACGACACCGAGACCGATCCTCGCTTCGATGCCGCGGCTTGCCAGCGGCTGGGGGTGCGCTCGATCGTCATCATTCCGGTGCTGAGCCAGGTCGTTTCTGTGCAGAGTAAGAAGGCGGATCGGCTCGGCGTCATCGCGATATTTTCTCCCGTGGCTCGCGGCTTCGGGGAAGCCGAAGTCCGAAAACTGCAGGCGTTTGCGCGTCGGGTTGCGGCCAATGTGGATCGGGCCAAAGAATTCCTGGCCATGGCGATCGCCGGGGCTGCGCTTCCCGAATCGGTTTCGGTGAAGCCGCAGCGGGAATTGCCGGCGCCGGCGCTCGAAGCTCCCCGACCGAAGATCGCGTTTCGAGTGCCGCGCATTCAAATGCACAGCCGCCCGGTCGAGCTGCGGATTCCGCGTCTGCAGCTGCAGGCTTCTCCCTTCGAGCTGGCGATTCCGCGACCCACGTTCCGCGCTTTCCACTTTGAGATACCGATTCCTGTTCCGCGATTTCGCTTTCCCCGGTTTCATGCCGGGGCAGAGGCCACTGCCGCGGCACTGCCGGTCGCCCTGCCGCCAGAGCCCGTCCTTTCGCAAGAGCCTTTCCTGCCGCAGGAGCCCGTCCTGCCACAAGAGCCTGTCCTGTCGCAAGGGCCTGTCCTGTCGCAAGAGCCTGTCCTGTCGCAAGAGCCTGTCCTGTCGCCAGAGCCCGTTCTTTCGCAAGAGCCTTTCCTGCCGCAGGAGCCTCTCCTGTCACAAGAGCCTGCCCTGTCGCAAAAGCCGGTCCTTTCGCTAGAGGCTGTCGCACGGGAAGAGAGCCTCCTGCCGCAAGAGCACGAGCTAAAGAAAGAACACGGCGAGAAATGGTACGAGCCGGAGGCGGCGGAAGCGCCCGAATCAGGGCCCAAACCAGCGCCAGAACCAGCACTAGAACCAGCACCAGAAAAAGATCAGATGTTGTTTCTGCGTATCAGCGTGGTGGGGTTGACGTTGCTCCTCGGTTGGATGTTGGGCTGGCGTTCGGGCGTCGGAAGAATCGTCACCGGGAACCGGACGAAGTCGACAACACCCGTCACGCGAGTGGCGCGGATCCTGGCGCCTCCAGCCGCCAAAGTCGATGCTCCGGCCGCAGCCGATCTTCCGGTGGCTCGAACCGTCACCCCGACCGCGGCCCGAGAAGTCCCGAAGGCCAACCAGAATGTGAGCCCGCGCGCAATGGTGCAAAGGCCTATCGCTTCGAGGCGGACCGAGAACGCGGGGGAGGAACCTGCCGCGGGCGGCTTGGTGGTTTATGAAGGCGGGAAAGAAATCTATCGGGTGCAGCCCACCAGACACCCGGCCGTCACCGATCCCGGCATGCCGGCCCCGGCCACGCCTGCCAAGAAAAAGGCTTCCACCACGCCGGCGCGAATTTCCGAGGAAATGGCCAGCGCTCTCCTGGCCAAGCGGGTTGAGCCGGAGTATCCGGAAGCTGCCCGCTTACAGCATGTGCAAGGCGACGTGGTTCTCGACCTGACCGTCGGCACGACCGGAGTGGTTCAGACGCTGCATCCGCTCAGCGGCGATGAGGAACTGGCACAGGCGGCGACCGATGCGGTCCGGCAATGGCATTTCAAGCCGCTGCTGCGGGATGGTGAGCCGACCTCGTTCGAGACTCACATCACGGTTAGCTTCGTGTTGCGGTAAAGGGCACGAGGGGTCGATTTTTCTTTCGGACTAGGGAGTGAGCTTCAGGAAGTTTTCCACCAGCTTCCTGCCCTGGTCCGTCAGCACGCTTTCGGGATGGAACTGCACGCCCTCGACGGGAAAGCGCCGGTGGCGAAGTCCCATGATCGTGCGTGAACCGTCGCGCTCGGTGGCGTAGGCGCTCACTTCGAGTTCCGCCGGCAGTCCGTTTTCCTCGACAATCAAGGAATGGTAGCGCGTCGCCGTCATGGGAGAGGGAAGATGGCTGAAAATGGTCTTCCCGTCGTGCGCGACCGCACTGGTTTTTCCGTGCATCAGGAAAGGGGCGCGCACCACTTTGCCGCCGAAGGCTGCGCCTAGGGCCTGGTGCCCTAGGCAAACTCCGAGCACCGGAGCCCGTCCGGTGAAATGACGAATCAGCTCGATGCTGATTCCCGCCTCCTGCGGGGTGCAGGGACCGGGTGAAACCACGATGCGCTCCGGATGCATGGCGTCGACCGCGGCTACGGTCACCTGATCGTTCCGGCGAACCACCACCTCCGCCCCCAGTTCTCCCAGATATTGCACCAGGTTGTAGGTAAAAGAATCGTAGTTATCGAGAACAAAAACCATGTGGAAACCGTCCCCTTCGGAGCTTACAACAAACTCGCTTCCCTACCCTAGACTCCCGTGCACAACTGCAGTCTTGACAGACCGCCCGCAAAACGCCATGCTTACTGACTTCACGGGAGGATCCATGGCCGAAGCCCAGGAGGAGAAGCGCGCCACGCGCCGGTTTGCGCTGCGCTTGCCCCTTTCCGTCAATTACAACGAGCAGACCCCCCAGCAGAAGGCGGCGCAGACGCGCGACGTGAGCGCCCGCGGAATCTGCTTCTACGTGGACTCTTCGGTCGAGGCCGGCGCCGCCATTGAGTTCACCCTCACCCTCCCGCCCGAGATCACCCTGACCGAGAGCATCCAAGTGCGCTGCAAGGGCAAGGTCGTGCGCGTGGACAACACCGGAGGCGAAAACAAGGTGGCGGTGGCGGCGGTAATCGACGAATACGAATTTCTCTCCCAACCCTAAAATCGAAGGGTCGTATCCTTTTGGCTGTACCCGCGACTTTCGCGGCCCTCCCCGACTTTCTCAGCCCTCGGCAGCGGTGGTATTGTGTCCTTACTGGCCCGGTTTGCTTCCGAGGAGTGAAGTTCTTGCCACGCAGCGCTCTCCAAACTGCCGTGATTTTGCTGGTGGCGACGCTCTCGCCGGCCGGGCGGGCGCTCGCGCAGTCCGGCTTCCCGGCGATCGACGAGGCCGAGGCTCCCCCGGCGCTAGTTCGCTCGGTCGAGGTGGCCGCAACTCCGGAGGGGCCGGCGCTTGAAATCATCGCCACCCGGCCTCTGGTTCCACAGATTACCAAGTTGACCTCGCCTCCGCGGCTGGTGATCGACCTGCCGAAAGCCTATCTCTCCTCCCGGCAAAAGGTCACCTTTCGGGATGCCGAAGTCAACCGCATCCGGGTCGATCAGTTCCGCAAGAAACCTCCCACCGTGCGCCTGGTGGTCGAATTGTCGAAGGCTTGCGATGTCGGCTGGGACGAAGCCGGCAACCGCCTGACGGTCCGCATCCACGCCGAGCATCCAAGTCCAGCCCCGGCGCGGTCGCCGGTGGCCGCTCAGGGTTTGGCTCCGGCTTCGATTCCGGGGGAGGCCCCGGGCTCAGGTGCTCTGGTCATGGCCGGGGACCGGCTTGCCCCAGGTTCCTCGATCATCGCCGGCGCCGATACGGCGGTCGTCAACCTCGAGCGCGGCGGCCAGGTGCGGGTATGCCCGGGAACGACGGTGTCGGTCGCTTCCTCGCCCGACCGTCACTCCTTGATGCTGGCCATGTCGACGGGTGCGCTTGAAACCCACTATCGCCTGGACGCTTCGGCCGACTCGATTCTGACTCCCGATTTCCGCATCCTGCTGGCCGGCCCGGGAGAATTTGACTATGCCATCAGCGCCGATTCCCGGGGCAACACCTGTGTGCGCGCTCTCCTTGGCAACACCGCCTCCGCGGTAGTTTCCGAACTCATGGGCGACGGTATCTACCAGGTCAAGCCCTTCGAGCAAGTGGTGTTTCACTCTGGCCATCTGGCGGTGCTCGATGCCAGCGTCCCGGCAGACTGTGGCTGCCCGGCCCCGTCAACCACCGTGCTGCGGGCTTCGGCCGAATCCCCGCCTGCGAGCTCGGTCGAAGTCACGCCTCCGGCGGCGTCCCCGACCCATCTCGAGAACCAGGCACCAGAAAGGGCGCCGGCTGCGGCCGGCACTCCTGCAGTTGCCGGAGCGCCGCCCCCCTCGGCGGGAGTGACCATCGCTCCGTCGGCGCCAGAAACCGCCCGCCTGCCGGACTTGAAACCGAGCGACATCCACGTGCAAGTGGACGCGCCGTTCGTTTTCCGGGCTTCCGATCCCCCGGCCACTCCTCCCATTGAAGCCAAGCGTGCCTCGCTCGGCGATGCCCCCGGCCCGAAGGCCCCGGAGGTGGCTCCGCTGCCGCCCTCCACCAAGGCCCCTGATCCCCAGGCAGACCATCCGCCGCACCGCGGCTTTCTGGGAAAGGTCAAAAACGCCCTCAGCTCCCTATTCAAATAGCCCTCGTCCCCTAAGCCGGCGACCGCAATCGGACGCCCTCGGGCCCGCTCCGGGATCGAAGTGACCTAGGGCACTTTTCAGCCGCCCCATCGCCCATGGACAATGAAGGCAGACAAGCCAGGCAGAGGAGTACTTTGGGAGGGGCGCCCGCCGCCCCGGGCACTTGGAAGCTTCCCCCCGAAAGAGGCACAATAGAGCTGGACTGCCTGGCCGTCATTGGAGATTGGTATGGCTACTGTGGTGTATGTCAGCGATGTAGGGGAATTGTTCCACGGCGAGCGAGCGCACCTCAATTTGAGCCCGCCCTCTTTGGTCGAATATGCCGTCGCCCGGGGCGAAGTCCGCCTGACCGCGAATGGAGCCGTGACCGGTTATACCGGGGAACACACCGGACGGTCCCCGAAGGACCGGTTCATCGTTCGCGACGATATGACGCGCTCGTCGGTCGACTGGAGCGCGGTGAACCAGCCGGTCGAGCCCGCGGTATTCGATGCCCTCTACGAACGGGTCCACGAGCATTTGCGGGATCGCGAACTTTTCATCCAGGACCTATTTTGCGGCTCCGATCCCGCCTACCGGCTCCCCGTCCGGGTGGTCAACCAACTGGCCTGGCACAACCTGTTTGTCCGCCAGCTCTTCCTCCGACCGAGTGCGGAAGAATTGCGCCACCACAAGCCGGAATTCACCGTCCTCTGCGCCCCGGAATTCCGCGCCGAACCGGCGCGGGATGGCACCCGCTCCGCAACCTTCATTCTGCTGAATTTCAGCCGCCGCCTGGCCCTGATCGGAGGCACAGCCTACGCCGGGGAGATCAAGAAATCCATTTTCAGCGTCATGAACTTCCTGCTCCCGCCGCGCAACGTGTTTCCCATGCACTGCTCGGCGAACAAGGGCAAAAACGATGTGTCGGCGTTATTTTTCGGACTCTCGGGCACGGGCAAGACCACGCTCTCGGCCGATCCCTCGCGGCGGCTGATCGGCGACGACGAGCACGGCTGGAGCGCGGATGGAGTGTTCAACTTCGAGGGCGGCTGCTATGCCAAGTGCATCAAGCTATCGGAAAAAAATGAGCCCCAGATCTTCCGCGCCATCCGCTTCGGCTGCGTGCTCGAAAACGTGGTGCTCGATCCCGAAACCCGCGTTCCCGATTACAACGACGACAGCCTGACCGAGAACACACGCGCCGCCTACCCGGTGGATTTCATTGAGAACTGCGTGATTCCCGGCAGGGGCGGGCATCCGAATAACGTGGTTTTCCTGACCGCCGATGCCTTCGGTGTGCTGCCCCCGATTGCACGGCTGACGCCGGAACAAGCGATGTATCACTTTCTTTCCGGCTACACCGCCAAAATCGCGGGCACCGAGGCCGGGGTCAAGGAGCCGCAGGCTACGTTTTCGACCTGCTTCGGCGCGCCCTTCATGCCCCGTTCGCCGAAGATCTACGCCGAGATGCTGGGCCGGCGTCTGCGGGAGCATTCCGCGCAGTGCTGGCTGGTGAACACCGGCTGGCAGGGAGGACAGTACGGGGTGGGGCAGCGCATCCATCTGCCCTACACCCGGGCGATGGTCGACGACGCGGTCGAGGGCGACTTGCGCAAAGTGGAATTTGAAGTCGAGCCCACCTTCGGGCTGAGCATTCCAAAAACCTGTCCGGGAGTGCCTGCGGAAATGCTGAATCCGCGCAATGCCTGGGCCGATAAGGCCGCCTACGACCAGATGGCCGCGGAACTGCGCGGACGCTTCGTGAAAAACTTCGAGAAGTTCGACGCAGCGCCCGAGGTCCGGGCGGCGGGTCCGGCGGCGAAGAAATAGTTCTTCACGCTCTTTTCAGCATGCGGGAGATCGCCACCAGCACGACCGCTCCGAGAGTTGCCACCAGGATGCTGGTGACCAATCCCCCCGTCGCCTCGAAACCCAGCAGGCGGATGATCCAGCCACCCAAAATGGCGCCGACAATGCCCAGCACGATATCCATCAGAACGCCGTAACCTGAGCCCTTCATAATCTTGCCCGCGGCCCACCCGGCAATCAGCCCGACCACAATGAGGTAAAGGAAGTACATCGAAGACCTCCATTCCGCCGTGCCTCCGGCGATTGTTTTTTGACTTCGACGCCCAACCAGCTGAAAGCGTCGTGCGAGCGTACGTTCCGGAAATACGGCTGTCAAGCGCACGCCGAGGTCGTGTCAACCGACATTAGAAATGTCCCCTTGCTTACGACATTAGAAATGTCCCCTTTTATCGAGGTTACGACAATAGAAATGGCCCCTTTTGGTGGTTCGGGCTGGGGTTGGAATGTGCACTGGAACCCAGGCCGAAGGTTCGGGGATGCCGGCGGGCGCGGGGATTCGCGAGGCGCCGCCGGCAGTGTGGTTAAATGAGGCTCTTCATGTTTGCCCGCAAGATTCGCGTGGAATACCGAGGAAACGGCCGGAGAATTCCCTGCCCACTCAAGTGGCTGGACAGTTTCTCCATGCGAAACTTCACCAACGCCACCGTCTTTGACGACACCCTGCCGACCGGCGATGGAGTGATGGAGATCGGCACCCATGTTCCCCTCGAGCAGCTGCGCGAGGCGATGCAGGATTGGTTCCGGCGGAAGGGCTACTTGGCAAAGGACGCGGAATTGATCGTGGCTGAAGCGTCACCGGACGGAAAATGATGGGGGGAAAATGAATGGGGCGAAAAATGAATGGTCCGGAAAAGCAATGGCCCGTAGCCCCGGGTCGACCAACACCCCGGCCCGGCGCCTTTGCTGAGTTGTCTGGGCTAGTTGTCTCGGTTAGTTGTCGTAGTGCAGCAGGGAGAATACGTCGTATTGCGCGAGCTTGTCCCGGCCCTTCAGGAAATCCAGTTCTACGACAAAGCCCAGGCCGACGATGTGCGCGCCGAGCGAGGAGGCAAGGTTGGCGGTGGCTTCTGCGGTTCCGCCGGTGGCCAGCAGATCATCCGCGATGATCACGCGCTGGCCCTTCTGGATGGCGTCCTGGTGGATCTCGAGCGTGTTCTTGCCATACTCGAGCGCGTAGTCGTACTTCACGGTGGCCGCCGGAAGTTTGCCGGGCTTGCGGACGGGCACAAACCCCGCGTTCAGGCGATAGGCGAGTGCGGGAGCGAAAATAAAGCCGCGCGCTTCCATGCCGAGAACCAGATCGATGTCCTGGTTGATGTAGTGCTCGGAGAGCGCGTCGATCAGCATGGCCAGCCCGAGCCTGTCCTTGAGCAGCGTGGTGATGTCGTAGAACAGGATCCCCGGCTTCGGGAAGTCCGGAACTTCGCGGATGAGTCGCTTGAGCGAATCACAGTTGATCCGCGGGTGCCCGGGTAGAGGCTCGGTTGGCATTTACCAGGCTCCTTCGATGCGGAACGCTGTCAGATTCGGAATCGGCTTGGCCTCCAATTCTTCGACATCATCCACCCGCGCGGCCCGGGGCCCGGCACGCAAACGCCACCGCAGAGCGGCCAATTGATCGCGCGTTCCCATGGCCAAAACTTCGACGCTCGAATCGGGATTATTGCGCACCCAGCCGGCAATTCCGAGCAGGTGCGCCTCGCGCTCCACAAACCAGCGGAAACCCACGCCCTGCACCCGTCCCCGCACGATGAAGCGGCGGGCTTCGCTGGCTTTTTCCGTGGAGGTCATCGCTCTCGTGGACTTCCTCGACTGCGCTCCGGCTGACACCAGTAGCAGAATCGGCAGCCGCGGCTGAATGGCCGCTCTGCCCGGTCTTTGAGCCCTAGGCCCTCGACAAATAGGTGCCTTCCGCGGTATCGACGCGAATCTTCTCCCCCTCATTGACGAACGGAGGCACCTGTACCACCAGCCCGGTTTCGGTTTTCGCAGGCTTGGTGACACTCGATGCAGTCGCGCTCTTCAATCCGGGTTCGGTTTCAACCACCGTCAACTCGACAGTTTGCGGCAACTCGATGCCGACCGCCTTGCCGTCGAAAAACTCCACCTTGATCTGCAGATTGGGAATAAGGTAGTCGACGGCGTCGCCCAGGATTTCTTTGGTCAGATGAGTCTGCTCATAGTTGGCGATGTCCATGAAATAATAACTGTCGGCGTCGGCGTACAGAAACTCCATCTCGACTTCATCGACGTTCACCTTCTCGATGGGATCGGGCGAGCGGAAGCGGTGCTCGAACATGGCGCCGGTGCGTAGATTGCGCAGCTTGGCCTGGATGAATGCCCGCAGATTGCCCGGCGTGCGATGCTCGACGCTGAACACGGAGTGCAGATCATTGTTGTGCTTGATGATCATGCCGGGACGAAGCTGGGTCGCAGGAATCGACATTGCTCTGTGAATCTCCTTCGATTGCGCTTGTGGGCCGGTGGAGGCGGGCAGGCCACAGGTTCCGCCGGACACGAGGATTCAACTTCATGATTTTATATGGTTTTGGGCCGATATGGGAAACCCCGGGTTGAGGTCTTCACCCGAGCGGCCACATTTCCTCTGGCTGAGCAGCTACAATGAAAGACACAGCATCCAAGCACTGCACCCGAGAGGAGTACGTTCATGTCATTTGGAAACGACGACGACGGCACTAGCGTAGGGGTGGCGATTACATTCCTGCTGATCGGCATTGGAGCGGGCGCTCTGGCCGCTCTGCTGTTTGCCCCCAAAAGCGGCGAGCAGCTGCGGCGCGATATCCGCCGCAGATACAAAGACGCCAAGGGCGCGGTGGAAGACTTCGCCGACGAAGCGAAAGACCGGGTCGGAGATGTTCTCGAACGCGGGGCCGATTGGGTGGAAGAAGTGGAGCAGGGCGCCCGCAAGCGGGTCGCGCCGCTCGGACGCGCGCTGCGGCGGGACTAGCCCGCGAAATCGCGGTCCGATCGCCGGCTGGCGGGAATCGCCGGCTCAGTACAGGCGGAAGCTCACCTCAACGTTGATCTCGACCGCCACGGGCTGGCCGTTCCGCGTCGCGGGCTGAAAACGCCATTGGCGGACCGCGTCGAGCGCCTTTTCGTCAAGACCCATCCCGAGCGAGCGGGCGACGCGCAGGTTGTGCGCCCGGCCATCCGCTCCCACCACCAGCCATAGAATCACCGATCCCTGATATTTCGCTTGGCGCGCCGCCTCGGAGTAGTCCGGGTCGGGCGCGTACAGAGGACTGGGCGGACTCACCCCTCCGACGCCCGGCCGATAGACGTTCCCCTGATCGTAAGGCCCGAAGCCCGGGCCTGCCCTTGTTCCGACACCGCCGCCGTGGTCGCTGCCAATTCCACCGCCCCCTCCCGGTCCATTCGAGGGCGGGATGGGTACCGCCGAGAGCGGGTCCCCGAAAAGCCCGGGCGGAGGCAAAGGAACGGCCGACAGGGCCATGACGCTCGGTGGCTCCGGCAGCTTGGGGCGCTGATTGAGGAGCACCGCTTCGGGCGGTGCCAACTGATCTTCGAGAGTCATCAGCGGCAGGGCTCCGCGGGAAGCCGCCAGCTTGTCATGGGTGCCGCCGCCTCCGTGCCCGCCCGGTTTTTCCGGCGTAAAGGGAAATGAAATCGGACCCTCGATCAGGGCGCCCAGGCGCCGGCCAATCGCCGGAGGATGGTTCGTCAGGTAGGCAGCCATGGCGACGAGCACGGCTACCCCCACGCCCTGGGTCAGAAACGCCAAAAGAAAACTTGTCGGGCGGGCGCGGTAGAGTCCGTGCTCGTCGGCCAGAAATTGCCGAAAAATCGTCGTCGACGGATCGGAACTTGTCACTCGCGCTCTCCTCGCCAGCCAAAACGAATACCTGGATAGAAGCTCGAAGAACGCAAAAGGATACCTGCCTCCCCGATCAATCTCTGGGGACCAGCCTTTGGGGATCAACATTCGAGAACCAAATATGGTCTGAGAACAAACTGCAGAGGAAAAACAAAGGAAGGTCTCGAGCGAAAAAAGCGGTTGGCTAGGCCGGGATGACGGCTTCGGTTCCGGCCACGACTTCTTCTAAGTGCTCCAGGGTCTCTTGCACGGTGAGCGAATACATTTCGCGTCCCACGCCTTCGCCGGATTCGAGAGCGGTCTTCAGATAGTGTCCGGCGATCTCGACCGCCAGCGGGTCGGTGATCAACTTGCCGGTTCGCTTGTGGTATTCCGCCCACGCCGGATGCGGCAGCGCCACCCACACCGTCCGTCCCTCCACCAGAAACTTGACGTCCACGGCGTCGGCGTGGCGCGTGGCAATCGCCACGATCAGCGCCTGGTAGATGCAGTGCGCATTCTGCTTGCTCCAGCGGTCTAGGGCGTAGAAGTCCTGATACATAGCGATGCAAAAACTATACCGGAGCCGCCGGGTGCGGGCAAACCTCAGAAAACCTTACCCCGCGCCTCGTTCAAGAACGCAAGCGCCGGCTGCGATTCGGCTTCCGCCCGGGATCTCGATCGTACAGTATTATGTCTGACGTCGGCTATGGCTTCCCTGCACCAGCTCGGCATCCTGCTCTCCGGACGCGGCTCAAACTTCGAGGCCATCGCCCGCAACGTGGCGGAGGGACTCATCCCGAACGCTCGCATCGCCGTCGTCATCTCGAACCGGCCCGACGCCCTGGGCATCGAAACCGCCCGACGCTTGGGGCTGACCGCGGTCGTCATCCCCTCCCAGGGCAAGGAGCGCGAACTGCATGAGCGCGAAGTGCTGGGGGTGCTCGAACAGCATCAGGTCCGCCTGATCTGCCTGGCTGGATATATGCGCCTGCTTTCGCCCTGGTTCGTGCGTCAGTTCCCGCAGCGCATTCTGAACATCCACCCTTCGCTGTTGCCAGCCTTCCCCGGCTTGGGCGCGCAAGAGCAGGCGTTCGCCTATGGGGTCAAAGTTTCCGGCTGCACCGTGCATCTAGTCGATGAAGAACTCGACCACGGCCCGATCATCGTGCAAAAGACCGTTCCCGTGCTCGATTCCGATGACGAGCACAGCCTGGCCGCGCGAATTTTAGAGCAAGAGCACGTCGCGTATTCAGAAGCCATCCAGATCGTTCTCGAGCAGCCCGCAAGAGTCGTCGGCAGAAAGCTGATCAGGACTGCTTCCTGAAGAAGCGTCAGGTTGCGCGAGGCGCCTGACGCACCGCCGAGCGAACGGGGTTCACTCGGTCGAGGACGCGAGCCGCGCTTGAATCTGCAATAATGCATGGGAAATGCCTAACTTCGCTCCGGTTGACGAACAACTCACCTACATCAAGAAGGGCTCCTCCGAAATCATTCGCGAGAGCGAACTGCGCTCCAAGCTCGAAAAGTCCCGCGCTTCGGGCAAACCGCTGCGGGTCAAAGCCGGTTTTGACCCAACTGCGCCCGACCTGCATTTAGGCCATACTGTCCTGCTGCGCAAGCTGAAGCATTTTCAGGATCTCGGCCACACCGTCACCTTTCTGATCGGCGACTTCACGGCCATGATCGGCGACCCCACCGGCCGTTCTGCCACCCGCCCGCCCTTGAGCTCAGAAGACATCATGCGCAATGCCAAAACCTACATGGCGCAGGTCTATAAGATTCTCAACCGCGCGACCACCGAGACCCGCTTCAACAGTGAGTGGTTCGACAAGCTGAAGCCGGCGGAGTGGATTCGCCTGACCGCCAAGTTCACGGTCTCGCAGATGCTCGAGCGTGAGGATTTTCACAAACGTTTCCAGGACGAGAAACCGATCGCCATGCACGAGCTGTTGTACCCGCTGGCCCAGGGCTACGACTCGGTAGCGCTCCAGGCCGATGTCGAACTGGGCGGCACCGATCAAAAATTCAATTTGCTGGTCGGCCGTGAAATGCAACGCAGCTACGGCCAGGAGTCGCAGGTCGTGCTGACCGTGCCGATTCTCGAGGGCCTCGACGGCGTGCAAAAAATGTCGAAGTCCCTGGGCAACGCCATTGGCATCCAGGAACCGCCGCTTGAAATGTACGGCAAGCTCATGTCCGTTTCCGACGAAATGATGTGGCGTTACTACGAACTGCTGAGCGATGTGCAGATGGCCGATATCGAAACCATGAAGCGCGAGTCCCATCCGATGGCGGCGAAAAAGGAGCTGGCGCGGACAATCGTGACCGACTTTCATTCCGCCGATGCGGCCACCCAGGCGGGAGAGGATTGGGCCAAGCAGTTTCAAAAAGGCGAGACTCCGGGAGAAGTGGAGGAAGTTTCCGTGCGTTTCGAGGACGTCGCCGCCAAGGAAGGTAACGGGGTGCGCGCGGATCGATTGCTCATGCAGGCGGGCCTGGCCGCCTCCGCCGCCGAAGCGAGCAGGAAGATCAAAGAGAAGGCGGTGCGGGTGAACGGAGAGCTGCTGATAGGGAACTCTATTCCCCTGCCCCCCGGCCAGCCGGTGACCATTCAGCTCGGACGCAAGATCAAGAAGATCACTATCACCTGAAACCTGCGGTAGGAGGCGAGGATTGAGGTTCCCCGGAATTGCTCGCCCGAATCGGTTCCCGCACCTTTCGGCACCCATCATCGTTAGTTCCCCGGTCTGTTAACCTCGGTCTGCTACCTCGGTCTGCTAATCTTCGGGTCGGCGAAAATGTTCGGCGAAATGCGTGCTGCCGCCATCCTCGGTCCGGGAGCTTCGCCCGGAGATCTCAGGACCTTCCAAAAGAATTCAACTGCCACCTGGCTCAGCGGCGTGCCTCTCAGCACGGGCGATGCGGACGCGGTTCTGATCTTTGGCGGAGACGGCACCGTGCACCGCTATCTGGGGGAACTGGTCGGGCTGCGACTGCCCGTGCTGGTTGTGCCTTGTGGCAGCGGAAATGATTTTGCCCGCGCCCTCGGCCTCGGCAAGCTCCGCGATTCACTCTCTGCCTGGCGCAGATTCTTGGCCGATGGGAGCAATGTCCGGGCCATCGATCTGGGGGTCATCACACCGCTCGCGGGTCTTGAGGGAACTGGAGCGCCCGCGCCTGACCGGCACTACTTCTCAACCGTGGCGGGGATTGGCCTGGATAGCGAGGTGGCGCGGCGGGCGAATCGACTGCCGCGCTGGCTGCGGGGCAATGGCGGCTATGCGCTCTGCCTGCTGCCGGCGCTCCGCAACTACACGCCGGTTCGTGCCCGGATCACGGTCCGGGGCGGCAAGCCGGCGCAGGCCACCCCCCGGCGCGGCGCCCCCATTTTCCTTGCCGCCTTTGCCAACGCCCGAGCCTATGGCGGCGGCATGAAGATCGCGCCCAGGGCTCGCCTCGATGACGGCAAGCTGGACGTCTGCGTGATCCACGACATCGATAAGAGCAAGCTTTTCTGTCTGTTCCCGAGCGTCTATTTCGGGCGACACCTGCATATCGCTGAGGTCGAATACTTCCAGACCGAAAGCCTCGAACTAGAAACCGAAGGCTCGCTCGAGGTCTATGCAGACGGGGAATACGTCTGCCGGACACCGGTCGAAGTGGGGGTGGCGCCGGAAGCCTTGCGGATCATCGCCCGGCCCCGGCGGACGACAGCTTAGCTCGTCCCTCGCAACCTCAGCTTTTTTTCTGGCCGCGCTCCCGCGTCCTCGGGAGTCGAGAATCGGTCAAACCCTTCCCGGGCGCGGCCTCTCGGGCTCCGTGATCGGCCGACAAATGTGACAAAATCCTGACAATAAAATGACAAGCCCGGCTCCCTGAACCGCTACGTTCCTAGGCTGGCGGCTTACGCCAACTCTAAGGAGATGCATCCCATGAACACTTTTTCTCTCCCAAGGTCGCTAGGGCGGACCTTGATCGTTTCTCTCTGGTTGTCGACCTTTGCTTTTGCCCAGCACTACAACCAGGTCAACCTGGTGTCGGATCTCACGACCGTTGTGCCCGCAGCTACCCAGCCAACCGATGTACATCTGAAGAATCCCTGGGGG
Organism: uncultured Acidobacteriaceae bacterium; assembly: GCA_963770245.1. Classification (GTDB taxonomy): domain Bacteria; phylum Acidobacteriota; class Terriglobia; order Terriglobales; family Acidobacteriaceae; genus PALSA-270. The sequence continues at coordinate 642,780 of CAVYOX010000010.1, forward strand.
CTGGCGCGCAGTTCCTCGAGTCCGTGGTGGGTTTCAGACAATAACGATGGCAGCTCAGTGCTGTTTACCGGCGCCGGCGCGCTGATTCCGATCAACCCCAATGGAATTGTGGTGGTCCCGAACGCTCCGAGCCAACCCGCACCCGGAACTCCGACGGGCGTCGTATTCAACGGAAATAGCGGCGATTTTCTTCTGGTTCCGGGGAATTCCGCCAGCTCAGCGGCCTTCATTTTCGTCACCGAAGATGGCACCATTTCGGGCTGGAACCCGGGCATCAACCGGGCGAGTGCGGTGATCGTGCTCGACCATTCAGAAATTCCCGACGCAGCCAATGGAGCGGTCTACAAAGGCGCTACGATCAGCGAGTTCAAGGGCAAACCCTACCTCTATGTGGCCAATTTCCGCTCCGGCAAAGTGGAAGTCTATGACACCAATTTCAAGCGCCTGGACCTTTCTGAAGAACGGTTTGACGATGACCGGATCCCGCGTGATTTTGCGCCCTTCAACGTGCAGGCGATTGGCAAGAACTTGTTTGTGACCTACGCCAAGCAGGACGCGGCGAAACATGACCCCGTGGGCGGTCCGGGCCTCGGCTACGTGGATGTCTTCAGCCCGGCCGGCAAGCTGCTCACCCGTTTGGATCATGGCGACTGGTTCAACGCCCCCTGGGGGGTGGCTCTGACGCCGGGCGAGTTCGGTGTATTCAGCCACACTCTGTTGGTCGGAAATTTCCGCAGCGGCTGGATTGCGGCCATCAACCCGATCACCGGCAGGTTCCAGGGATTTGTCAGAAATCCTGATAACTCCATCTTGACCATTGACGGCGTGTGGGCACTCAGCTTCGGCAACGGCTCAGGCGCTGGGCCCTCGACCACGCTGTATTTCACGGCCGGGATCAATGATGAAAACGATGGCCTGTTCGGAACCCTGACGCCGGTTGCGACCGAGCTGATGGAAGAACTTCAGCCGTAAGACAGAAAGCCAGACGACGGGAGCGATTACGACGCAAAGCGATTAGGACGTAATAAAAAAAAAGACAGGCGACATGCCGCGGTGACTAGGCGGCGGAGAAGGGGGAAGCGCATCTCCGCCGCCTTTTTTTGGGGGATGGACCGCTCGGTGAGCGAGAAGACCAGGCTGAACCGGTTCGAAACCCGGAACTTCCCCTCCTCGGGTGCTAAACTATGCCCTTAGTATGGCTGACGAAAAGCGTTCCCGCGCCTGGCTGTGGATTCTGATTGGAGGAGGAGCCTTCTTCCTCTTTGTGCTGGCGGTATTTGCGCTGGTCTACGTGTCTTTGAATGCGGGCAGCGGGACTTCCCTGCGCGGCAGTTTCGGAGAAAAGATCGGGGTCGTCGATCTCGAAGGGGTCATCATTGACCCCACGACGGTCGTGCCGCAGCTCAAGAAATTCGGGGATGACGACTCGATCAAAGCCATCATTCTGCGGGTGAACTCCCCGGGCGGGGGCGTGGCCGCTTCGGAAGAGATTTACCGCGAGGTCAAACGCATCCGGGATCAGAAGAAGAAGCGCATCGTAGCCTCGATTGGCACGGTGGGCGCAAGCGGCGCGTATTACATTTCCTCCGCCACCAACAAGATCTATGCCGACAATGGGAGCGTTGTGGGATCGATCGGGGTGATCGCCGAATGGGTCAACTACGGCGACCTCATGCGCTGGGCCAAGCTGAAGCAGGAAATTCTTACGGTCGGTGAATTCAAGGACACGGGCGACCCCACGCGGGATATGACGCCGGCCGAACGCGCCTACATGCAGTCGCTCATCGACAACATGTACGGCCAGTTCGTGCAGGCGGTCGCCGATGGGCGGCACGCCAAAGTCCAGGACATTCGTTCGATCGCCAACGGCCAGGTATGGACCGGCCAGCAGGCGTTCTCGATGAAGCTGGTTGACCAATTGGGCGACTTTCAGGACGCGGTGGACGATACCGCCAAGGCGGTCAATATCAGCGGGGAGCCGGTGCTGGTGCATCCGGAAAAGGACCGCAAGACGGTGCTCGATTTACTATTCGGGGACGTTTCGGAATGGCTGCCCAGCCGGGAAAAACTGCTGGAACAGCATATGGGGTTCTATTATCTGTGGAAATAGGGCAGGCTCAGACCCCCCCGGGCTGAGAAGGCCCTTGCGCACAACCCCTGAAATTTGAGAAGGTTATCTAAGCCCCCCGAGTGGTCCGGGGGGCCGGCCCGAGAATTCCGGCCCGAAAATAAAGACCACACCCATGATTGACGACTTTGGACGGAGCGAACCCACGTATGACAAAAGCCGACCTGATCGATGAAGTTTCCCGGCTGGCGGAGCTGACGCGCAAAGATAGCGAAGTCATTGTAGAGACTATTTTTGACAGCGTCGTGCGCTCGCTGCGGGTGGGCGACAAGATTGAGATCCGCGGATTTGGCAGTTTCCGCACCCGCCAGCGCAAGCCGCGAGTTGGCCGCAATCCTAAGACGGGGGAACGAGTGGAAGTTCCTGCCAAGAAGATTCCTTTCTTCAAACCGAGCAAGGAATTGAAGGACTTGGTCAATACCGGAATGCCCGCGTCCACGCCGGCCGCGACCCCGGCCGCCCCGCCTCCCGCGCAGTAAAGCCGCGGCCCGGCCCAAGGTCGGAAGCAGCAGCCAGCAACACCGTTCGGGAAAGTACACCCGCAAAATAATATTCCTATTTCTTTGAGTAGTTGGGTGGGGCTCGCGGCTCGATCGGCCGGAGCCCGGGTCCGGGCGGCGGATGGATGCGTGGAGCGGCTTTTCCTGGCCCTCGGAGCAGTTGGTTTGCTAGCTCCTGATTCCGACGACCGCCATCATCCTTCCCGTGACTCCCTTCTCGGCGCGATAGGAGAACAACAGATCGGTTCGGCAGGAAGTACAAAGCGGCGATTGAGCAATGTTTTTGGCCGGGACTCCCAAGGCCAGAAGCTGGCGCCGATTGGCTTCGACCAGATCCAGGAAAATCTTCTTGGGGAGTTCGCTGTGGCCGGGAGCGCGGGCGGTGAGAAATAACAGCGGATACTTCTCTCGAACCGGGTCCGATTCCTGGACTTCGTGGAACAACCGCTCGCCATAGGCAAACTGAGAGACAAACTGCTCGCGCACTTCGGGACCGACTTCATAGCAACAGTTGTGCACTCCCGGGCCAATCGCAGCCATGCAGTCACGCGCCCGAGTGCCGAACTGAAGCCGCATTGCGCCCAGCCCCTTTTCGACAATGCGCGCGACCGTCCCGCGCCAGCCGGCGTGGAAAACGCCGACCGCGCGCTGCTTCCGGTCGACCACGATCACGGGCAGGCAATCGGCAGTCTGGATGGCCAGCAGGAGCCCGGGAGTGTCGGTAATGAAGCCATCGCCCACCAGCGGATGCTCCGCCACGGTGTTCACCCGGTGAATCAGAGCGGAGTGAATTTGGCGAAGGGTGATGAGCGGCCAGTACTCTTTCCCCTGCACCATGCCCAGCTCGCCGAGAAACGCCGCGCGGTTGCGCTCGACGGCGGAACGCGAATCGTGTTGGGTGAATCCGAGATTCAGCGCCCTCCCGGCGTAGGCGCGCGACGACCCGCCGAGCCGAGTGCTGAAACCATGCACCAACCACGGAATGCCGGCGAGAGAACTGGCGTCGAGGATCGCAACCTGATGTTTTCGAGAACGCGCACTGGGCACCGACCTATTTTAGTGGATCGACTAGGAACGGATCGACTAGGACATGGATTGACTAGGACAATGGATCGCCTGGCACGCGGATTGACCAGGAGTCGATTGCCTGGGATCGATCGATGAAGGAATTCCGGGAGAAACCCGCGGCGTCAGGGTTTCGACCGCGGCCTGACGGTCGCCGCGTGCGATCCACGCTGTGGGATCGAGAGGATATAATGCGGCCCTGCCGGTTTTGTCCCGGGGGAAACCCCGCTCATGGAGGATTCAGAATGAAATGTTTCTGGGGGATGCCGCTCGCGCTCATCGCAGTGCTTTCGACCGGCGCCGGCGCGCAGCAGGCGGGTTCGGCGAACGACCAGCCCAATGCGAAAACCAAAAAGAACCAGCCAACGGCCGCGACCAAGGTGCCAGAGAATAGCCAGGAACCAGCGGCGAAGCCGGCGGCGCCGGCTGCGCCCGTCCCGGAGCACAAATCCGATGCAACCAAAGAGAGTCCCGAGGGCAAGGAAGATCACTACGACGTCGCCGAAGTGCCTTCTGTCGTGACCCACCATCAGATCACAGTGGACGGCAAAGTGCTGCACTACACCGCCACCGCCGGGCGCCTTCCCATTCAGCGCGCCGACGGCAAAATCGAAGCAGAGATGTTTTTCGTCGCCTACACCCTGGACGGGCAAGACCCGAGCAAGCGTCCCTTGACCTTTGCCTTCAATGGCGGCCCGGGCGCAGCCTCGGTGTGGCTGCATATGGGAGCCCTGGGGCCGAAGCGTGTGACGCTCGAAGCGGACGGCTTCATGCCGCCGGCGCCCTACCGTTTCTCCGACAACCCTTACACGCTGCTCGACAAAAGCGATCTGGTATTTGCCGATGCCATCGGGACCGGATTCAGCCGTGCCGAGAACGCCGAGCTGCTCAAGAAATTTTGGAGCGTCAAAGGCGATATCGAAGCCTTCGGCGAATTCATCCGTCTGTATCTGACCCGCAACGGACGCTGGAGTTCGCCGCTATTCCTGTTTGGCGAGAGCTACGGCACCACGCGCGCCGCGGGCGTCGCAGGCTACCTGGCGGACCACGGAATTGCCTTTAACGGCATTACCCTGCTCTCGACTGCCCTGAGCTTTCAGACGCTGGTCGACAACAAGAGCAACGACCTGCCCTACATCCTGCTGATCCCGTCCTTCACCATGATTGCGGGCTATCACCACAAACTGCCTGCCGATCTCAACCAGGACGTCGGGAAAGCGCGGCAGGAGGCGGAGACGTGGGCGTCTCGCGAGTACGCCGAAGCCCTGGCCAAAGGAGACGGCCTGACTCCGGAGGAGCGCCAGAAGGTGATTCAGCAAATGGCGCGCTACACCGGACTCAGCCCCGAGGTCATCGATGAGGCCAATCTGCGCATCGATGTGTCCAAGTTCACCCTCTATCTTCTGCTCGATCAGAAGGTGCGAGTGGGGCGGCTCGATGGCCGCTTCACCGGGCCGCACCCAGACGGCGTGCTCGATACTCCGGAATATGATCCCACCGAGGCCGCCATCATTCCCCCCTACACCTCGGTGTTCAACAACTATGTGCGAACCGAGCTCGAGTACAAATCCGATGCCCGCTACGGCGTGCTCGAAGATCAGGTCGAGGAGAAGTGGGATTGGGGATCGGGCATCGCAGGTTTCCCGAATACCGCGACCGCGCTGCGCCAGGCGCTGGTTAAAAATCCCTACCTGAAGGTGCTGGTCATGGAGGGGTATTACGACCTGGCTACTCCCTACTATGCGGCGAATTACACCATCGACCACCTCGATTTGGGCGCGAAGTACCGCCAGAACATCTCGACCGCAGCGTACGAGTCCGGTCATATGGCGTATCTGCCGATCGACAGCCTGAAGAAAATGAAGGCGGATGAAGCGAACTTCATCGCAAAGGCCTGGACGGGAGAATAGCGCATTCGCGCTGGGCCCGGCCGCCATCGACCCAACTCCATTGGTAACCAGTCGAGAGCGAGGTTTCGCTTGCACCCAGCCGTCCGGATGGGATAATAACGGCGCACCATTCGGAATGGGTCGGGGAATTATGCGCCGTCTTTTCTTTCTTGTATCCCTAGTGCTGGTATCCCTACTGCTGGCTTTGTCGGTCGGTGCCGGCGCCCAGAATGTGGCCACCAAGCCGCTGCCGGATGCTCCGGGGAAATCGCCGGCCAAAGCCGCCGACTATTCCCAGGAAGCCTACGTGGTTGAACTGCTCCGCACCAGCTACCGCTTTGAAAATGACGGCACCGGAAAAAAGGAAGTGACCGCCCGGGTGAAGGTGCAAAGCGAGGCCGGGGTAGAGCAGTGGGGGCAGTTGGTCATCGGTTACAGCTCGGCCAACGAGCGGGTGGAGATTCCCTATGTGCGGGTGTTGAAGGCCGACGGCCAGGTGGTCACCGCCCCTCCCGACGCGGTGCAGGATCTTACCGCGCCGGTCGAGCGCGAGGCGCCGGTGTACACCGACTACCGGCAGAAACACATCACCGTGCCGGGACTGCGGCCCGGGGAAGTCCTCGAGTATGACGTGGTCACGGTGATCCATACGCCGCTCGCTCCCGGCCAGTTCTGGATGGAGCACGACTTCGACAAGCACGACATCATCCTCGACGAGGAATTGGAACTCGACATCGCCAGTGGTCGGACGGTGAAGCTCAAAACCAAGCCGGGGATGGATCCGAAGAGCACGGAAGAGAATGGGCGGCGCCTTTATCGCTGGACCAGTTCTCACCTGGACCGCGAGGATGAAGACGAGGACAACAAGAAGGGCGGCAAGAAAAAGAAAAAGTCGAACGAAGCCGAGGCTCCGGAAGTGCAGATGACGACTTTCGCCAGTTGGGAGGAAGTCGGGCGCTGGTATGCCGGACTCGAAAAGAGCCGCCGAGAGCCGACCGCCGTGATCAAGGCCAAAGCCGCCGAGTTGACCGCCGGCCGGGCCACGGACATGGATAAGATCGAGGGACTCTATGACTATGTGGCGACCAACTTCCGCTACATCAGCTTGTCGTTCGGGGTGGGACGTTATCAGCCGCATGCCGCCGAGGACGTGCTGCACAATCAGTACGGGGATTGCAAAGACAAGCACACGCTGCTCGCGTCCCTGCTCGAAGCGGAAGGCTTCCACACCTCCTCGGTGCTCATCAACTCCCGCCGCAAGCTCGATCCCGACATACCGTCGCCCTCCCAGTTTGACCACGTGATCAGCCTGGTACCGCTCGGGAACGAAGAAGTGTGGATGGACACGACCACCGAGGTCGCCCCCTTCCGCCTGCTGTCCTACAGCATTCGCAAGAAACAGGCCCTGGTGATACCCGCCGAGGGCGTGCCGCACCTTGAAGAGACGCCGGCGAACCCGCCCATGCCGGACCATCAAGACCAGCAACTGGAGGGCAAGGTCAACCAGTTCGGCAAGCTCGAGGCGCACGTGAAAATCGAAGCGCGCGGCGACACCGAACTGTTCATCCGCATTCTGTTCCGACGGGTGCCGAATGCCAAGTGGGAACAACTCGTCAAGGAAATGAGTGCGATGGGGGGCCTCGACGGCGAGGTGAGCAACCTGAAAGCCGGCGACCCCGCGAATACCCAGGAGCCCTTCCGCTTTGAGTACGACATTACGGCCACGAATTTCTTGGACTGGACCAAGGGAAAATCGGAACTGATGGTACCGCTTTCCCAGATGAACCTAGCGGAGGCGGACGAGGACGATACCGGACCCGAGGCCGAACCCATTCAGCTGGGAGCTCCGGGAGAATATCGCGACCGCGTCAAGCTCGAGTTTCCGGCGAAGTACACCGAGCGGGCGCCCCTGCCTTTTTCGATGAAGCGTGACTATGCGCAGTACGATGCCAGCTACACGGTCGAAGGCACGGTATTCACCGCCGAGCGCCGGCTCGAGACCGAAGTGCGGGAACTGCCAGCCTCCCGCGCCAGCGACTATCTGGCCTTCCGCCGGGCCGTCCTCGCGGACACGGCGCAGCATCTCCGGGTCGATACGACAGCTGCGGGAACGCCCACCGCGGCGGCCGATCTGAAGGGGGACGACCTGAACGATGCCGCCAATGCGGCCCTCGCGCGCGGGGACCTCCAGGTGGCGATTGATTTGCTGAAGCGCGTGGTCGAAGCCGACCCCAAGCACAAAACGGCCTGGGTCAACCTGGGCCGGGCCTACATGGGCCTGCGCCAGACCGAGCCGGCGATTGCGGCATTTCAAAAGCAAGCGGACGCGGATCCGTACGACGAAACCGCGTACAACAGTCTGGGGTGGGCCTATGCGACGGCACGCCAGTATGACGCCGCCGCCTCGGCCTATGGCAAAGCCATCGAAATCAATCCCCTGAGCGACTATGCGCACGCCGCGCTTGGTTCCATGTATTCCGAGGAGCACCAGTACGATAAAGCCGCTCCCGAGCTCGAGAAGGCGGTCTCGCTCAAGCCGGACAACGCATTTCTTGAGATCAACCTGGGCGACGCATACTTGAACCTGGGACAGGATGACAAGGCGCTGGCGGCTTTTGACCGGGCGATCGATATCTCGGCCACCCCCGAGGTCTGGAACAACATCGCCTATCAGCTGTCGCTCAAGAAGGCACACCTCGACCGGGCCCAGCAGTATGCGGAGTCCGCGGTTACGGCGGTGGCCGCCGCGCTCCGGAACAGCTCGCTCGACCAGCTGAGCCTGAGGGATCTGGGACTGGTGCTGTCGCTCGACGCCGATTGGGACACGCTCGGCTGGGTGTACTTCAGCCGGGGCGATTTTGACAAGGCCGAAAAGTATGTCCATGTGGCCTGGCTGCTCGGCCAACATGGAGAAATCGGCGATCACCTGGGGCAGATTTACGAAAAGCTGGGCCGCAAAGACGACGCCATTCGCGCCTACGCCATGGCCATGTCCGGGTTGCGGCCGCCTCCGGAAACGCGTTCCCACTTGGCGGCCCTGGTCGGCGCGGACAGCAAGGTTACGGCCGCGACCGACAAGTACCACGACGAGCCGCAAGCCGAACGCACCGTCAAACTGGGCAAGGTGGCGGAAGAGACCGGGAGCGCCGAATTCTTCGTCCTGCTGGCGGGGGGCGGTTCGGGGACGAGTGTCGAAGGCGTGAAATTCGTCAGCGGGGACGACAAACTGAAAGTCTTCACCGAGGCGCTGCGCTCCGCCAAGTACGGCCTGACTTTTCCCGACGACACCCCGACCAAGATTCTGCGGCGCGGGGTTCTCGGATGCTCGAAGACCACCGGGGAATGCAACTTCGTGCTGCTATTGCCGGAGGACGTGCGGTCGGTGAACTAGTCCTGAGGCTCCGGGTCCGGGGGCTGCCTGCGATGCCAATCGGTAGCCTGCTCATAGGCGTAAGCCAGTTGCAGCACGCGCCCTTCTTGCCAGTGCGGACCGCTGATTTGCAGGCCCAGGGGAAGCCCGGCGGCGGTGAAGCCGCAGGGAACCGAAATCGCCGGCAGACCCCAGATATTGAATGGACGTGTGTTGCGTAGCAGCACGAGCTCGCGCGCCCGCAGCTGGTCTCGGTCCTCCAAAAGGTCGGCGATGGTCGGTGCAACGACCGGGGTGGTCGGAGTCACCAGCACATCCACGTTTTCAAAGACGCCTACGATTTCCCGGCGGGTATTCTGCAGCTGCTTCCGCAGCTCGAGAATATCCCGGGCACTGAGGTTCCGACCCGACTCGATGCGGCGGAGGGTTTCGGGTTCATAGAGCTCGGGAGTGCGGGCGACGAACTCCGCGTGATAGGCGTAGGCCTCGGCGCTTTGCAGACTGCGGTCGGTCGGTACCGGCAACTCGATCTCGCGCAGATCCCCTGCCATCGCAGCTAACACCTGCAGGGCGTTGTCGGTGGCGGCGGCCACTTCCGGATCAAGCTCCTCGTAAAAGAAGGACCGGGGAACACCGATACGCAGAGACCCCGGCTTTTGCCGGAGCGCGCGCACATAGTCGGCAGCCGGGACTTTTCGGCTGGCTGGGTCATTCGGGTCGTCATTCGGGTCCAAGCCCACCCGGTCCAGACCTCCCGGGTCAAACCCCGCGATAGCTTCGAGAATCACCGCGACGTCTTCGACCGTGGCCGCAATCGGTCCAATATGATCGAGCGACGGCGCCAGCGGAATCACCCCGCGCGCGCTGACCCGTCCATAGGTGGGCTTTAGGCCGACGACACCGCACAGCGCCGCCGGTTCGCGGATGGAGCCGGATGTGTCGGTGCCGATGGCGCCGTAGCCGAATCCGGCGGCGACCGCGGCGGCCGAACCTCCCGAAGACCCCCCTGCGATGTGCGCCAGATTCCAGGGATTGTGAACCGCGCCGTAATATCCGATCACCGAACTGCCGCCGTAGGCGAACTCGTGCAGATTCTGCTTGCCGAGCAGCACGGCGCCGGCGTGCTGCAAGCGGCGCACGACTTCTGCATCCTCGCGGGGAATGCGGTCTTGGAACAGAGCGCTGCCTGCGGTCGAGCGGATGCCGGCGGTGTCAATCAGATCTTTTACGGCCAGGGGAATGCCATGCAGTGGACCGCGCCAATCCCCGCGTGCGATTTCCGCTTCGGCGCGGCGGGCTTGGTCCAGTGCGGAATCCGAGGTAACCGTGATGAAGGCGTGGATCGCGGGATCGAGTCGGGCGATGCGAGCCAGACAATCTTTGGTCAGCTCAACCGGGGACAGCGACCGCTGGCGGAACCGTTCGCCGAGTTCGAGGATCGAGCTGTGCAAATTACGTCCTTTTTTCAAACTGCGGGTGGCGAAACTTCTTCCCGCGGTCCCGAGGGAAGAGGGCGGAGTCTCATCATGACTGGCCAAACATGACTCGCCAAATCGCTCTCGCCGGAGTTTTGAAGATATACCACGGAATCGCAATCGCGAATCGCAATCAGCAATCCCCATCACGACGATCGTAAATCGACCGTGCATCCGGGGTCGGCTGCTTTGGTTTTCTGGGTGCGAGTTTTTGCGCCGAAGAATTCGTCGGGCGGCAAGACAACCCGCCGCGACCTGTTATAATCACAAGTTTTCTTAATCACGTCGATTACAACTTCATGACAGGATAGAGCAGCCACGCTGCCAAAACCGGAGACCGCACGGCGGTTTCCGCTGCACCAGAAGCTCGCATTCGATGCAGATTTTTCACCGCAGCACGAATACCATTTCGCGGGCGACGATTTATGGCGCCATCTTCGTGGTGGCGGCGCTACTTTGGGCGCTCGATGAGTTTCAACGTTCTCCCTACATAACCTACGCAGGAGTGGCTCATCAGCAACCCGTGCCCTTTAGCCACCAGCACCACGTGGCGGCCTTCGGAATCGATTGCCGCTACTGCCACACGTCGGTCGAGACTTCGAGCTTTGCCGGCATCCCTCCCACCAAAACCTGCATGAACTGCCATTCCCAGATCTGGACCAACGCCAAGATGCTCGAGCCGGTGCGGGAGAGCTACCGGACGGGCAAGTCTCTCGAATGGATCCGGGCGAATGATCTGCCGGATTTTGTATATTTCGATCACAGCATTCACATTCACCAGGGAGTGGGCTGCAACACCTGCCATGGGCCGGTGGACCGCATGCCCCTGATGTACAACTACGCCTCGTTGCAGATGGAGTGGTGCCTGAACTGCCATCGCAACGCGGAACAGTACCTGCGTCCGCGGGATCAGGTTTTCAACATGCGGTATCAGCAGCCATCAAGCGCCCAGCCGGTCGAGGTCGACGGGAAGGCCTACACCGATCAGGTGTCGCTCGGTCGCGATCTGATGGAGAAATATCACCTGCGCACCGTAACCGACATTACCAGTTGTTCGACCTGTCACCGCTGAGCACCGGGAGGCGGGAGTGAATACCGGAGAATAAAGACGGAACGACAGAATAACTGACGGAATAAAGACGAAACATTGACGACGGAACCATGATGGACACCGATAGAACCAAGCCGCAGCGCGAGGATGTTTGCCCCTCGAAGCGGAATACGCTCGATCTCGACACGGCGCGTACCCGGATTGCCGAGACCAAGGGTCCGGAATTCTGGCGTAGCCTCGAGGAGTTGGCCGGCAGCCCGGAATTCCAGGAGATGATGCACCGGGAATTCCCCAAGGGCGCGTCCGCTTGGGTGGACTCGGTTTCGCGGCGCGGCTTCCTGAAATTGATGGGCGCGTCGATGGCGCTTGCGGGCATGACGGCTTGCACCAAGCAGCCGCTCGAGCCGATTGTTCCCTACGTGAAGCAGCCGGAGGAAACCATTCCTGGCCGTCCCCTGTTTTATGCCACCGCATTTACCCTGGGCTGCTACGCCAGTCCGCTGCTGGTCGAGAGTCATCTGTATCGTCCCACCAAGATTGAGGGAAACGATCGGCACCCGGCGAGTGCGGGCGGGACCGACATCTACGCCCAGGCTTCGATTCTCGGAATGTATGATCCCGACCGCTCGCAGACCATCACCAGTCTCGGCGATGTGCGCAGCTGGGCGGATCTGATGAAATCGATTCGGGGACCGCTGGCCGCGCAAAAGGCGGTCGCGGGTTCGGGAATCCGCATTCTGACCCGGCCTTTTTCTTCCCCCACCCTCGCCGCGCAGATGCAAGCTTTTCTCCAGCTGTATCCCCAGGCCAAGTGGCACGTCTATGAGCCGGTGAACCGCGACAACGTTCTCGAAGGCGCGAGGCTGGCCTTCGGGCAGCCGGTCGAGACCCAGTACAGGCTCGAGAACGCGCAAGTCATTCTGTCGCTCGATGCCGATTTCCTCTATGCCGGCTTTCCCGGAAGCACGCGCTATATCCGCGACTTTGCCGGGAAACGGAAGCCCGAAGCCGGCAGCATGAACCGGCTGTATGTCATCGAGAGCACGCCCAGCTCGACCGGAGCCAAGGCGGACCATCGCCTGCCGGTTCGGGCGGTGGACATCGAGCGCTTCGCGCGCCTGCTGCTCTCGTCCGGCTCTGCGGGCGCGTCCGGCAGCTCGCCCGGCTTGAGCGAAGAGCAGCAGCGATTTGCCGCCGCCCTCGGCAAGGATCTCGCGAGCCACGCGGGATCGAGCGTGGTGATCGCGGGTGATCATCAGCCGCCGGCGGTTCACGCCCTGGTTCATGCCATCAACCAGAATCTCGGCAATGTCGGTAAGACCGTCGTCTACACCGACGCGGTCCAGGTGAATCCTGTGAACCAGACCGACTCCATCAAGGATCTGGTCGCGGATATGCGGGGCGGCAAAGTGGACTTCCTCGTCATTCTCGAGGGAAATCCCGCCTACGATGCCCCGGCGGACTTGGGCTTTGCCGATGCGCTCAAGAATACGAATATTCCGCTGCGCCTGCATCTTGGCCTGGAGCAGAACGAAACCGCGGAACTTTGCCACTGGCACGTCAACCAGGCGCATTACCTCGAAGCCTGGGGTGATAGCCGCGCCTTAGACGGTACGGTGAGTGTGGTACAACCGCTGATTGCGCCGCTCTATAACGGAAAGAGCGCGCCCGAACTCATGGCCGCGCTCTCCGGGCACTCGGATGCCGCAGGCCACGATCTGGTGCAAGCGTACTGGATGAAGCAGCATCCCGGAGCAGATTTTGAGGCCTTCTGGCGGCGCTCGCTGCATGACGGTTGGATCGAAGGCACAGCTTTCGCCCCTCAGCCGGTGGCCCTGAAGGCCGCGAGCTTTCCGCCCTCGCCCTCTGCTGGTCCCGAGGGCCTCGAGATCAATTTCCGCCGCGATCCGTCGATTTACGACGGCCAATTCTCCAACAACGGCTGGCTGCAGGAACTCCCCAAACCCATGACCAAGATGACCTGGGACAATCCGGTCCTCGTCGGGCCCGCCATGGCGGAACGGATGGGGCTGAAGACCGAGGACTTGGTCAACCTGAGCCTGAACGGGCAGACGGTCCAGGCCCCGGTCTGGATTCAAGCCGGTCACCCGGAGCATTCCGTTACGGTGTTTCTCGGCTACGGGCGCCGCCGCGCCGGACGGGTGGGAACCGGAGCGGGTTTTGACATGTATGGTCTGCGCGCAAGCGCCGCCCCCTGGTTTTCAACCGGCGCGACCATCGCCCGGGCGGGCGGCAGCTACAAGCTCGCGACCACGCAGGGCTATCAGACCATGGAGACCCCCGACGGTGCCTCGCGGCCGCAGGTGCGCACGGCCACGCTGGAGGAGTACCGGAAAGAGCCGAACTTCGCGAAGGACGAAGAGGTGCCATCCGCGCTCACCCTCTATAAGCCCTATGACTACCCGAGCGAGCCCTACGCCTGGGGCATGTCGATCGACTTAAACGCCTGCGTTGGCTGCAACAACTGCATTCTGGCCTGCCAGTCGGAGAACAACATTGCGGTGGTCGGCAAAGAGCAGGTGGTGCTCGGCCGCCACATGCACTGGCTGCGGGTCGATGCCTACTACCAGGGCGACCGCGACAATCCGAAAGCCCACTTCCAGCCCGTGCCCTGCCAGCAGTGCGAGAATGCGCCCTGCGAAGTGGTGTGCCCGGTGGGGGCCACCACCCACAGCACCGAAGGCCTGAACGACATGGTCTACAACCGCTGCGTGGGCACGCGCTATTGCTCAAACAACTGCCCCTACAAGGTGCGGCGCTTCAATTTCCTGCTGTTCCAGGATTGGGATACGCCACAGTACAAGATGATGCGCAATCCCGACGTGACCGTACGCAGCCGTGGGGTCATGGAAAAGTGCACTTACTGCGTGCAGCGCATCAGTGAACATCGCATTGATGCCGAGCGCGAAGACCGAAAGATTCAGGACCTCGAACTCCAGACGGCGTGCCAGCAATCGTGCCCGGCCCAGGCCATTGTTTTCGGAAACATCAATGATCCGAACAGCCGGGTCTCAAGGTTGAAGGCAGAAGGGCGAAACTACAGTCTGCTGGCCGATTTGAACACGCGGCCGCGGACTACGTACCTGGCGGAAATTCGCAATCCGAACCCGGAGATGGAAGGCTAAGCGGAGCGCAAACCGGCACGCAAGAGCACCGAAATGGACGAGCAGCAGCAAGAAAAAATGGCGCAGGCTGGCCAACAAGTACCCGTCATCGGGCCGGGGTACACGTTTGGCACGGTCACCGACAAGATCAGCTCGATCGTGCTTACGCGCCCCACCTCGAACGGGTGGTTCATCGGCTTTGGCATCGCCTTTCTGCTCACCATGATGCTGCTGTATGCCATCGGGTACTTGTTTGTGAAGGGCGTCGGGATCTGGGGCATCACCATCCCCATCGGCTGGGGCTTTGCCATTGTCAACTTCGTGTGGTGGATCGGAATCGGCCACGCGGGCACACTGATCTCCGCCATCCTATTGCTCTTGCGCCAGTCCTGGCGCAACTCGATCAATCGTTTCGCCGAGGCCATGACGCTGTTTGCCGTAGCCTGCGCCGGAATGTTTCCCCTGCTGCACATGGGCCGCCCCTGGCTGTTTTATTGGTTGTTCCCCTATCCCAACACCATGAAGTATTGGCCGCAATTCCGCAGCCCGCTGGTGTGGGACGTTTTCGCGGTCTCGACCTATTTCACGGTTTCGCTGATGTTCTGGTTCATCGGGCTGATCCCGGATCTGGCCACCTTGCGCGACCGCTCCGAGAAACGCTCGGCCAGAATCCTTTACGGGATTCTTTCTCTCGGCTGGCGGGGTTCGGCGCGGCACTGGCACCGTTATGAGACCGCTTACCTATTGCTCGCGGGACTCGCCACCCCCCTGGTGCTTTCCGTGCACACGGTCGTCAGTTTTGACTTTGCCATCGCCATCGTGCCCGGCTGGCATACCACGATTTTCCCGCCCTATTTTGTGGCGGGCGCGATTTACTCCGGATTCGCCATGGTGCTGATGCTGGCCATTCCCATTCGCAAAATTTATGGGTTGGAGGATTTCATCACCCTGCGCCACCTGCAGAACTCGGCCAAAGTCATGCTGGCGACCGGCTTGATTGTCGCCTATGGCTATGGCATCGAGGCGTTCATGGGCTGGTACAGCGGCAACCGTTACGATTCCTTCCTGCTCTGGAACCGTCTGCACGGCCCCTATCATCTGTGGTATTTGTCGCTGCTGTCGTGCAACATCTTTGTTCCGCAACTCTTGTGGATTCGAAAGTTTCGCACCAGCCCGGTGCTGCTGTTCCTGGTCTCGACCGTAATCCTCACCGGCATGTGGCTGGAGCGCTTCATCATCGTGGTGGTGAGCTTGCACCGCGATTTCCTGACTTCTTCCTGGGGCATGTATTACCCCACGCGCTGGGATTGGGCGGTCTTTGTCGGCACGCTGGGCTTCTTCCTGGCCTGCATGTTCCTGTTCCTGCGCATTCTGCCCATGATCTCGATCTTTGAAATGCGCACCCTGCTGCCTGAGGCGGAGGTGAAGCCGGAATGAAACATACTTCCATCTATGGCCTGATGGCGGAGTTCGATTCGGCCAGCGATCTGGTGGCGGCGGCGGACCGCACCCGCGAAGCCGGCTACCAGAAGATTGACGCTTACAGCCCGTTTCCCGTGGAAGGGTTAGCCGAGGCCATCGGCTTCCATCACGATCTGGTGCCGCTGATTACCTTGATCGGCGGGATCATCGGCGGTGGTTCCGGCTACCTGATGCAATGGTGGATGGCGGCGGTGAGTTATCCGACCAATATAGGCGGCAGGCCGCTCAATTCCTGGCCCGCGTATATCGTAATCACTTTCGAAATGACGATTTTATTCGGAGCGATTTTTGCCGTGCTCGGAATGCTGGCCCTGAACGGCCTGCCCATGCCCTATCATCCTGTGTTCAACGTGCCCCGTTTTGCCTTCGCCACCAAAGACCGGTTTTTCCTGATCGTGTTTGCCTCCGACCAGAAATACGATGCGGCCGCTACCCGCAAATTCCTGGAAGGGCTGAACCCGCGTTCCATTTCCGAGGTGCCGAGCTAAGCGATGCTGATCCTGCGGAAAATTTCGCCGCTGGGATTGCTGGCCGTGCTGGGCTTGGCTGGCTGCCGTCAGGATATGCACGACCAGCCGCGCTTCAAACCGCTGGCCAAGAGCGACTTCTACGCGGATATGCGTTCGGCGCGCGAACCGGTCGAAGGCACGGTGGCGCGCGGCCAGTTGCACGAAGATAGTTATTTCTTCACCGGAAAAATTGGCAGCAACCCCGGCGACTCCATGCCTTTTCCCGTTACCCCGCAAGTGCTGGCACGGGGGCGTGAGCGCTTCGACATCTTTTGCGCGCCCTGTCACTCCCGGTTGGGCGATGGCAATGGAACCGTCCCGGCGCGCGGCTTTCCGCGCAAGCCGCCGTCGTTTCACATCGAACGGTTGCGTAAATCGCCGCTCGGTTATTTCTACGATGTGATGACCAATGGATTTGGCATCATGCCGGACTACGCCTCCCAGATCCCGGCGCGCGACCGCTGGTGCATCGTGGCTTACATTAGAGCCCTGCAGTTGAGCCAAAACGCAACCCTGGCCGACGTGCCGCCGGGACAGGCGGTGCCGTCCGCAGTGCCGCGATTTGAGCCCCCCGGTTCAGGCGCCACGCTGCCCGTACCGGTGCCGGAGTCTACCAGCTCAACCGAATCGGAGCCCAAATGAGTGCGGCGCACGTAAACCCGGTTCCGATCGACCTCTCGGCCCCGCCGGTGGTCAAGGCGATCCAGGGCCGTTCGTTGATCGTCGGGCTCATTTTCGCCGCCCTTTCCGCCGTCATCGGTTTCGCCCGGCCGGATGAGTTCTTCCGTGCCTATCTGGTCGGCTTCATGGCCTGGCTGGGAGTAACGCTTGGATCGATGGCGATTCTCATGATCCGGCATTTGACCGGCGGCGGCTGGGGCATGGTCATTCGTCGCATCCTGGGCGCGGCCATGCGGTGCATACCGCTCGTGACTCTGCTGTTTGTCCCGATTCTGTTCGGCTTGCCTCGGCTCTACATTTGGGCCCGCCCGCTAAACTCGATTGCGGACGCCCAGCTTCGCCAGCATTTGCAGGAGATTACTCAGACCTATCTTTCGATTCACGGCTTCATCCTGCGTGCCGTTCTGTACTTCGCGATCTGGAATTTGTTGTCTTTTCTACTGACGATGTGGTCCAAGGAGCAGGATCGTCCAGTCGTTCGCGACAACACCACGCGCTTTAAAGCGGTCAGCGGGCCGGGGCTGATCCTGTATGCCTTTACCATTGGGTTTGCGGCCATTGACTGGATGATGTCCATCGACCCGAGCTGGATCTCCACCATCTATGGCCTGTTGGTTCTGATTGGAGAAGTGCTGTCGGCGATGTGTTTTGCCGTGGTGGTGGAGCGGATTCTGGTCAACTACCAGCCCATGTCGGAGCTCTTGCGTCCCGATTTCGTGCAGGACCACGGCAAATGGATGCTGACTTTTATCATGGTTTGGGCCTATTTCGGGTTTTCTCAGTGGCTCATCATTTGGGCGGGAAATCTGCCGGATGAGATCACTTGGTACATGGCGCGATTGAGCGGCGGGTGGGCTTACGTTGGTCTGTTCCTGGTGCTGTTCCACTTTGCGGTGCCCTTCGTTCTCCTGCTTTCGCGCCCATTCAAACGCGACATCCGTCGCCTGGTTTGGCTGGCTGCGGCTCTGATGGTCATGCGTCTGGTGGATTTGTTCTGGATGATCGAGCCGAGTTTTTCGGTTCACTTCCATGTGACTTTGGCGGACGTAGTGGTTCCCGTTGCCATGGGGGGCTTCTGGCTGGCGTATTTCTTCCGCAATTTGAATGCGAGACCCCTGGTGCCCGCTTATGACAAAGACGCGGGAGAAGTCTTGGAGCGGGCGCATGAGTGAGCAACCGATCCCCGGCGGAAATGGCGGCTATGAGCACGAAGACGTGGGAGCCAGGGCCGTGTTCGGCTTTTTGCTGGGCTTGGCAGTGCTTGTGGTGGGGGTCTATTTCGCCGCGCAAGCCGTCTACGGGTCTCTCGAGAAATATAGCCAGGCGCACCAGCCGCAGCAGAATCCGTTGAAACAGAAAGCGGAGACCAACACCCGGGATACTGACACGGGGAAGGTGCGGGAGAAAATCAAGGAGGCTTTTCCGGAGCCGCGTTTGGAAACCGATGAGCGCAATGAGCTCGCCGAGCCTCGCAGGGAGGAGGAAGAACATCTGAATAGCTACGGGTGGGTCGATCAGCCTGCGGGTAGGGTGCACATCCCGATCGACCGGGCCATCCAGCTGGTAGCCGAGCGCGGGTTGGCGGTCCGGCCGCAGAGCGCGGTGAGCCCAAAAGATGCGGCGAGTCAAGGAAAAGAAACCGCCAAGGCCGCAAAGCAGCCGGGGAAGCAATCGGGAAAGCAATAGCGCTCGCGGATTAGGTGTGGCGTAGAACATGTCTCATAGAACGAAGATCAATTCGAAGTGGCTCTTGCTTTTCGGGGCTCTGCTCTTGTCAGTTCCCGCCTGGGGCCAGGACATGAACCAACCCGTGACCCAGGGCGTGCTGTCGCCGCCAGCCAACGTTCGGCCACCGGGATTGCAGAACGTGGGCATTGCGCAGCGCCTCAATCAGCAGGTTCCGCTGGACCTGGCATTTCGCGATGAGACGGGCAAAGCGGTCCGGCTGGCCGACTATTTCGGGCAGAAGCCGGTGATCTTAAACCTGGTGTATTACAACTGTCCCATGCTGTGCAGCCAAGTGCTCATCGGCCTGACCGGCGCCCTGAAAGTCCTGAAGTTCGACGTGGGCAATCAGTTCAACGTGCTCACCGTGAGCTTCAATCCGCGGGAAACACCCGATCTCGCTCGCGCGACCAAGGCCGACTATGTGAAGCGCTACGGGCGCGCGGGCGCGGCCGAGGGCTGGCATTTCCTGACTGGACCCGAGGAATCCATCACGGCGCTTACGCAGGCGGTCGGCTTCCAATATCAATACGACGCCAAGACCAACCAGTATGCGCATGCCACGGCCATTGTGTTGCTGACCCCCGACGGACGCGTCGCGCAGTACTACTACGGCGTAGAGTTCGCGCCCAAGGACCTGCGCCTGGGGCTCATCCAGGCTTCGAGCGGCAAAATCGGCAATCTGGTGGATGAGGTTTTGTTGTACTGCTACCACTATGATCCGGCGGCTGGAAGATACGGGGCCGTGATCGCCAGAATTCTGAAGCTTTCGGGAATTGTGACCATCCTCGTGCTCGGCGGGATGGTGTTGATCTTATCCCGCATCGGAAACGGGCCACGCGGCAAAGAGCGGAACAGGGCGCATCGCTATGTTTGATAATTTTCCACTTTGGCCGCAGCAGGCCTCGGCGGGCGCCGCCAATGTTGACGCACTCTACGTTTTTCTGTTGCTGTTGTCCGCCTTCATGTGTGTTGCCATTTTCAGCCTGATCCTGACCTTCGCGGTGAAGTACCAACGCCGTCCGGGCGTTGCAGCCGAGCAAATCGAAGGCTCCACCTCCCTCGAAGTGACTTGGTCCGTGATTCCCATGATCATCTTTTTGTTCATTTTTGCCTGGGGCGCTTTCATCTATTTTCAGGAGCGTACGCCTCCTCAGGGGGCGGCCGAAGTCTATGTGGTGGCAAAACAATGGATGTGGAAGGTGCAGCATGAGGAAGGCCAGCGCGAGATCAATGAACTGCATGTGCCGGTGGGCCGCGATGTCAAGCTGGTCATGACTTCGCAGGACGCGATCCACAGCTTTTACGTCCCGGCGTTCCGCATCAAGCAGGATGTGCTCCCCGGCCGCTACACCACTGCCTGGTTCCGTGCCACCAAGCCAGGTACCTATCAGCTGTTCTGCGCGCAGTATTGCGGTACCTCGCACTCCGGCATGATCGGGCAGATTGTGGTGCTGGAGCCGGCGGACTATCAGGCATGGCTCGGCGGAGGACCCGCGGTGCTCCTGGCGGTGAGCGGCGAGAAACTGTTCTCTGACATGGGCTGCGTCACTTGTCACCGCTCTGACGCCCAGGGCCGCGGGCCGACCCTGGTGGGAGTGTTTGGCAAGCCCGTCGCTCTCGAAGATGGGCGAACCCTGACCGCGGATGAAAACTACATTCGCCAGTGCATTTTGAACTCGAGGGGGCAAGTCGTGAAGGGCTTTCCGGCCATCATGCCGGTGTTCCAGGGACTGCTCAGTGAAGACCAGGTCAATTCGCTGGTTGCCTATATCAAGTCCTTGGCTACGCCACAACCTGGACCAACGATGAAGACTGCCTCCATTACCCCTCAACCGGAAGCGAAGGTGCAATAGTCATGGCCACCGCAGCACTCACGCACGAACGCGAGAACTATCTGAACCAGGACTATGGCATCCGGTCGTGGCTATTGACCGTGGACCACAAGCGCATCGCCCTGCTGTACCTGATGTCGATCACTTTCTTCTTCTTTATTGGGGGATTCTTCGCCCTGTTGATCCGGCTGGAACTGCTCACTCCGGCGGGCGACCTGGTGCAGGCGGATACCTACAACAAGCTGTTCACCATGCATGGCCAGATCATGGTGTTCTTCTTTCTCATCCCGTCCATCCCGGCTGTGCTCGGAAACTTCCTGGTCCCCTTGATGGTGGGTGCCAAAGACCTGGCCTTCCCGCGCCTCAATCTGCTGAGCTGGTACCTGTACATTATCGCGGGCGGACTCTACCTGCACTGCCTTTTAACTGGCGGCGTGGACACCGGCTGGACCTTCTACACGCCCTTCAGCACCGCCTTCAGCAACACCCGGGTCATTGAGGCCGGCCTTGCCATCTTCATTGTCGGCTTCTCGTCGATCCTCACCGGGCTGAACTTTGTGGTCACGATTCACCGCATGCGCGCGCCCGGCATGACCTGGTCGCGGCTGCCGCTGTTCCTCTGGTCGATTTACGCCACCAGCATCATTTTCCTGCTGGGCACTCCGGTGCTGGCGATTACCCTGGTGCTGGTGGTTCTGGAACGCGCTTTCCATCTCGGAATCTTCGATCCCGCCCTGGGGGGTGATCCCCTGCTCTTCCAGCATTTATTCTGGTTCTACTCGCATCCCGCGGTTTACATCATGATTCTGCCCTCGATGGGCGTGATTACCGAGATTGTGCCCTGCTTCTCGCGCAAGCGAGTTTTCGGCTACAAATTCGTGGCCATGGCCAGCATCATGATCGCGGTGGTCGGCTTTTTGGTCTGGGCGCACCACATGTTCGTGGCCGGCATTTCACTCTATTCGGCGCTGGTATTCTCGCTGCTCAGCTACCTGGTTGCCGTCCCTTCCGCCATTAAAGTATTCAACTGGACCGCGACCATGTACAAGGGCTCCATTACCTTTTCCACCCCCATGCTCTATGCCTTTGGTTTCATCGGGCTGTTCACCATGGGGGGGTTGACCGGCTTGTTCCTGGCAGCGCTCGGAATCGATGTCCATGTGCATGACACCTACTTCGTCATTGCCCACTTCCACTACATCATGGTGGGGGGTGCGGTTATGGGCTACCTGGCGGGAATGCACTTCTGGTGGCCGAAGATTTCCGGGCGAATGTATCCCGAAGGATGGGGCAAGCTGGCAGCGCTGATCGTATTCCTGGGTTTCAACCTCACGTTCTTTCCCCAGTTCATCCTGGGCTACCTGGGGATGCCGCGCCGCTACTGGCAGTACCCGCCGCAGTACCAGGTACTGAACGTGCTTTCGACCGCCGGGTCAACCGTTTTGGCCGTCGGATATCTTATGCCGATGGTGTATTTCTTGTGGTCGATGCGGTACGGCAAAGTGGCTCCTGACAATCCATGGGGAGCTTCGGGATTGGAATGGATGACCAGTTCTCCGCCGCCCACATACAACTTCGAGGAAACCCCCGAAGTCACCTGGGAAGCCTACGACTATGCCAATATCCCGGCCCCCGGGGAGGTGCCCGTTGAGCGATAGTCCGGTCGCCGTCGATCTTCACCATCGAGGGTTGCGGCACCACTTCGCCGACATGGAGCAGCAGAAACACGCAGCCACCCTGGGCATGTGGTTGTTTCTCGGCACCGAGATCATGTTTTTCGGCGGCATGTTCTGCGCCTACCTGGTTTACCGCTACTGGTACTTCAACGAATTTGCCGCCAGCAGCCGCACTCTCGACATCTGGCTGGGCACGATCAATACCGCCGTCCTCATCTGCAGCAGCTTGACGGTGGCCTTGGCGGTGCGCGCCACGCAAATGGGAAAGCGCAAGCTGACCGTGCTGCTGCTGCTGGCCACCCTGGGCTTCGGCCTGGCGTTTTTGGGCATCAAGGGAGTCGAGTGGTACGACAAGTTCGAAGAGCACCACATCCCCGGGGCTACGTTTCACTTTGAGGCCGCGGTTCCGCAGCATCCCGGATTGAAGATCGACCCCCAGCACGCGCAGATTTTCTTTTCCCTGTATTTCGCCATGACCGGCATGCACGCCCTGCACATGATCATCGGGGTGGGCCTTTTCGCGGTCCTGACTTTCTATGCCTGGAGGGGCCGTTACGGCCCGGACTACTACACGCCGCTCGAAAACGCAGGCCTCTACTGGCACTTCGTGGATATCATCTGGATCTATCTGTTTCCGCTGTTGTACCTGATTGACCGAAAGAAATGAGCGCCCCCATGTCGGAACACATTCTGCCCATTCGACTGTATGTAACCATCTGGGCCGCCCTGCTCTGCCTGACCGTGATTACCGCGGCCGTGGCCTTTGTCGACCTGGGAGCGCTCAACACGGTGCTCGCGCTCGTGATTGCGAGCGTCAAGGCGCTCCTGGTGGTGCTGTTTTTCATGCATGTGAAGTACACGAGCGAGAAGATGACCAAGGTTGTTTTCGTGGCCGCGATTTTCTGGCTGCTGATCTTGCTGACGCTGAGCCTGGCCGACTATACGACTCGCCTGTGGAGCTAGGCGGAAGCGCCGTCGTTTTGTGCTGATTTGCGGTATACTCCCGCAGCAAACTGCGCCGCGAGGTGACCTATGGCATTCTGCAACTCCTGTGGCAGCAACGTGGAAACCGGAGCCAGATTTTGTCCGAAATGCGGCGCCCCGGCCGCGCCCGCCGTCCCCTCCTCGCCGGTCTCTCTGCCTCCCGCCCCGCCCGCCAAGAGCAGCAGCGCGCTCAAGATCATTCTGATCGTGGTGGCGGCGATCGTCGTCCTCGGCATCGCGGGAATGGGGACTTTTGCCTTCGTCATCCACCGCATCGTGACCCGAAGCCGTGTGGAGACCATGAAAGACGGTAGCGTGAAAGTGGATTCGCCTTTCGGCACGGTTGAAAGCACGCAAGACCCGAACCAGGCGGCCCGCAATGTGGGCGTGGACCCCTACCCCGGGGCGACGCTGATGAGGAACGGATCGGCCAGCGTCGCTTTCGGAAACATCCACTCGGCGACCGCCGAGTTTGAGACCGACGACCCGGTGGCGAGTGTGGCCGCATTCTATGGGTCAAAATTTCCCGCCGCGAACGTTACCACGTCGGGAGAACGCACCACCATCCTCGCCGGCGAGAAGGGCAATATGACCACCATCGTCATCGAGCCGCAAGGGGGGAAGACCCGGATCCACGTTGCGAAGATCACGGGCAAGTCGATGAGCTCCTCGAACTGACGCGAGCGCTGGCTGGTTGCCCCCGGCCGGCGACCCGAATGCAGGCTGCCGCCTGGCGGTCGATCGCCGAAGGCGCATCGTGGCGCCGCCCGCATCGAACACATCATCCTTATGGCTTCTTCCTCATCCCCGGAGCAGTTTGCCGCGCGCGCCAACGCCGCCAAGTCCGCCGTGATCGATCGGGCTGCGCTCGGGGATGCGCTCCGCCGCCAGGTTCGCGGCGAAGTCCGTTTCGACGACGGCAGCCGCGCGCTCTACGCCACCGACGGATCGAACTACCGCCAGGTCCCGATCGGAGTGGTTCTCCCCCGCGATGTCGACGATGTCCTCGCGGCGGTTTCGATCGCCCGTCAATATGGCGCCCCCATCCTCTGCCGCGGCGGAGGCACTTCGCTCGCCGGACAGTGCTGCAATGTGGCCGTGGTTTTGGATTTCTCGAAGTACATGGCCGCGATCCTCGAGATCGACCCGCAGCGCCGCATCGCCCGGGTTCAGCCCGGAGTGGTGCTCGATGACTTGCGCAACGCGGCCGAGCGTCACCACCTGACGTTTGCTCCCGATCCCGCCACCCACAGCCGCTGCACGCTCGGGGGCATGATTGGCAACAACTCCTGCGGCGTGCATTCGATCATGGCCGGCAAGACCGACGACAACATCGAGGAGCTGGATGTCCTGACCTATGACGGCCTGCGGATGAAGGTAGGCCGGACGAGCGACCGGGAGCTCGACTCGATTGTCGGCCAGCATGGCCGCCGCGGCGAAATCTATTCCGGGCTGAAGTTCATCGCCGACCATTATGGCCGCCTGGTGCGCGAACACTACCCGGCGATTCCGCGGCGCGTTTCCGGATATAACCTCGATCGCCTGCTGCCCGAAAACGGTTTCCAGGTGGCGCAGGCGCTCGTCGGGTCTGAAGGCACCTGCGTCACCGTGCTCGAAGCCACCTGCCGACTGGTCGAGAGTCCTCCGGAGCGCGTGCTGCTGGTGATTGCCTATCCTGATGTCTACCAGAGCGCCGATCACGTGCCCGAGGTGATGGCCCACGGCCCGATCGGGCTCGAGGGTTTTGATGATCTCTACGTCGAATATTGCCGGCGTAAGCGAGTCCTTCTGGAGGGACTGGCTCTGTTGCCGGCGGGCGGCGGGTGGCTGCTGGCGGAGTTTGGTGGCGAGACCCGAGCCGACGCGGAAGCTCAGGCTGGTCGTCTGGTGGCCGCCCTCGGAAGGAGTCCCCATCCCCCGAATATGCATTTGCTCACCGACCAGCGGCAGGCCAAACAAGTCTGGGAGGTTCGCGAGTCGGCCTTGGGCGTGGTCTCCCATGTTCCGGGAGAATCCTGGAAATGGGAAGGTTGGGAAGACGCCGCGGTATCGCCCGAAAAGCTGGGAGAGTATTTGCGCGGCTTTCGCGGCCTGATGGACCGCCACCAGTATCGCGGCCCGCTCTATGGGCACTTCGGGCACGCTTGCGTCCACGTGCGCATCGATTTCGATCTGGAAAGCGCGGAAGGCATCCGTCGGTTTCGCCGGTTTCTGGAAGAAGCGGCGGACCTCGTGGTTGGCTACGGCGGATCGCTCTCCGGGGAGCATGGCGACGGGCAGGCGCGGGCGGAACTCTATCCCCGCATGTTCGGCCCCGAACTGGTGCAGGCTTTCCGCGAGTTCAAAGTGCTTTGGGATCCGGAGTGGAGGATGAACCCAGGAAAAGTCGTCGAGCCCTACAAACTGGACGAGAACCTGCGTTTGGGCGCCGGCTACCGCCCCTGGGAGCCGAAGACGCATTTCCAGTTTCCCGAAGACCACGGCAGTCTGGCGCACGCCACCCTGCGCTGCGTGGGAGTGGGGAAATGCCGCGAGTCCGCAGGCGGGGTGATGTGTCCGAGCTACCGCGCGACCCGCGAGGAGGAGCATTCGACCCGCGGCCGGGCGCATCTGCTCTGGGAGATGACCAAAGGCGACGTCATTCGCGACGGTTGGAGCGATGAGAGCGTCAAAAAGTCGCTCGATCTGTGCCTGGCCTGCAAGGGCTGCAAAAGCGACTGCCCGGTGGGCGTCGATGTAGCCACCTACAAGGCGGAGTTTCTTTCCCACTATTACGAAAAGCGCTGGCGGCCGCGCACCGCCTACGCCTTCGGGAATATTGACCGCTGGGCGCGCTTGGCCTCGAAGGCGCCGCGCCTGGTCAACCGGACCACGCAACTGCCCGGGCTGCGCTGGCTGGCCAAATGGCTGGCCGGGGTGTCGCAAAAGCGCCGGATTCCGGTCTTTGCGACCGAGACCTTCCGCAGCTGGTTTCGAAACAGGAAGAGGACGCCGGGGAATCGAGAGGCGTCGCCGGTTCTTTTGTGGCCGGACACCTTCAACAACTATTTCCTTCCCCACACCGCCAAAGCCGCGGTTCGGGTGCTCGAAGCCGCCGGATTCGAGGTGCGGCTGCCCCGGGAAACCTTGTGCTGCGGGCGTCCCTTGTATGACTTCGGCATGCTCGATCGCGCTCAGCGTCTGCTCCTCCGCACCCTCGATTCCCTGGCGGTTGAAATTGACGCCGGGATTCCGCTCGTGGTCTTAGAACCAAGCTGCGCCGCGGTTTTCCGCGACGAGCTGATCAACCTGTTGCCCAAAAACGACCGGGCCCAGAGGCTATCCCGGCAGACCTTCCTGCTGAGCGAGTTTCTGGCCAGAGAAGCGCGGCATTTCCCCTTACCCCAGCTCGCCCGCCAGGCTCTCGTCCATGGCCATTGCCACCACAAATCGATCATGACCATGACCGCCGAGGAAGCGGTTCTGCGGGGAATGGGGATCGATTTCTACACCCCGGCCCCGGGCTGCTGCGGCATGGCCGGCGCCTTTGGCTTTGAAGCCGACAAGTACGAGCTCTCGGTCGCGATCGGGGATCTCGAGCTACTGCCCGCGGTTCGCCGGGCGGCGCCTGACTGTTTGGTGATCGCGGATGGCTTCAGTTGCCGGGAACAGATCGCGCAATCGGGGGGTCGGCAGGCGTTGCATCTCGCCGAAGTCATCCAGATGGCAATTCCCGGGTTGATTGTAAGTGATTGATGATAAACATCTTATTATCGACTCGCCAGCCCGCCCCAATTCTGGGACAATAGAGGGAGCAGTTGGGGCTAGCCCCTCGCCCCACCCACCAGGTCACGCCATGATCCAAGACACGCAGGACGCCCCGACCCTTGCTAAGGGACAACTCCAACTCGACCCGATGGCCGAGACTTCCCTGCACGGCTCGGTGCTGGTCCTCATCCAGTTCGACGTCTGCGAAGAAATCAAGCTCGACATGCTGCGCCAGATCGTCGGCGCCCAAACTCTCGAGCAGCCAAACTTCAAGCACCCGGCCCCGGGTTACGTCCGCTACCAGCGGCCCCCGGTGGTTGAGCCCATCGATCCCCTGGTCCTTGAGAGCGGCGAGCGGCTGCTCGGACAGATCAAGTACTACGACTACGGTGTCCTCAGCGTGGTCTTCGAGCTGCCTTTTTCGGGCGATTGGGACAGGCTCGTCGGTCTTGGAGGCCGCTGGGTCTGGGATGTGGACTTTGTGCGGCACGCCACCCG
Source organism: uncultured Acidobacteriaceae bacterium (assembly GCA_963770245.1). Lineage (GTDB taxonomy): Bacteria > Acidobacteriota > Terriglobia > Terriglobales > Acidobacteriaceae > PALSA-270. The sequence goes on from CAVYOX010000010.1 coordinate 670,520, forward strand.
CATCGCCCAGGAGAGGCTCAAGCAGGCCGCACCGGCTCTGGTCAAACCCTATCCCGAGTGGCTGAGCGAAGACTATTTCATCTTCCATCTGCGGGAGGTGCGAGGCGCCCCCTCGGCTGAGGAGTTGTGCAGCTTGCGGGGGCCGCAGATTGCGCAGATTGTGCGCGGCGAAACCGCGCAGCTGTCGGACGGCGAACGCAATGAAATTCTGCAGTCGCGGATCTCCTATTACCCGAACGACCTGGCGGTCATCGGTTGGAACGCCGCTTTTCTCTACGACAGCGCCGCCGGCGCCGAGACCGCGATTCAGTTGCTCGAGTACGCCAACTCGCAGCTGCTCGAGTTCCGCCACTACGACGATCTGCTGACCCGCCAGCTGGAGGGCGTGTATGACTTTTTAGACAAGGGAACCGGGGCCTTCGCCCGCTGGCGTCTGGCCCGCGCCGCCACCAAGCTGCACACCGTGCTCCTCGACGTCACCGAACTCACCGAGCATGCCGACAACGCCATCAAGTTCTTGAGCGACATGTTCTCCGCCCGCTTGTACAAACTGGCGGCCGCCAAGGTCGGCGTCCCGGATTACAAAGATCTGGTCACCCAGAAGGTACAAACCGCCGAAGAGCTGTACCGCTTCATGATGGATCAGTTCAATCAGAGCCGCGCCTTCATCCTGGAATTGACCGTCGTCATCATTTTAGTAATCGAGCTGTTCTTCTTTTTCCGCGGCAAACCGTTCTAAGGGGATTCCGATGCGGGGCCTTCGAGCGAAACGTGTGCTCGTGACCGGGGGCGCAAGCGGCATCGGTCGGGCGACCGCCGTTCGCTTCCTTGAAGAAGGCTCCTCGGTATGGGTGCTCGACTGCGACCCGAAAGCCCTGGTCGAGCTCGAGCGTGAACTGCCCGCCCTCGCTGGGACCTCGAAGGCCGATGTATCGGAGCGGAAACAGGTCGAGACCGCATGGGCGGAGGCTGTCGGCGTGCTGGGCGGGATCGATATACTGATCAACAATGCCGGCATCAGCATCCGCCACCGGTTTCTCGACATTACTGCGGAAGATTGGCAGAAGGTTCTGGCGGTGAATCTGACCGGGGCGTTCTATGTGGCGCAGACCGCCGCCCGCCATATGTGGGAGCAAGGGGGCGGCGTGATCCTGCAGACCGCCTCGACCAACGGCATCGTGGGCTACCCCTATTATGCGGACTACAACGCTTCCAAGGCCGGCCTGATCGCGCTCACCCGCTCGATGGCGCTCGAACTCGCGCCGCGCGTGCGGGTCTCGGCCGTGGCTCCGGGATACGTGCTGACCCCCATGCAGCGCGCCGAGTACACCGATCCCATGCTCGAGGAAGTGAATCGCAAGATCCCGCTCGGCCGCCACGGCCTGCCGGAAGAAGTGGCGGCACTGTTTGCCTTTCTCGCCTCCGACGACGCGGCCTATATCACCGGCCATGTTTATACGATTGACGGCGCCGAAACCACGGGACGCCTCTGAAGTCCGTTCCTCCGAACCCCAGTTCGTCCGTCGGCCGCAAGCGCCGGCTTATCTAAAGTTTCTGGAGTTTCTGGCCGGGAAATTCTTAAGCTCTTGAGCAGAAATTCATGGCCGTTTGGCGGGCTCGGGGCGTCTAAGGGCATGGCCGAACATGCCGTATGCTAGGGGGGACGGTCTTTTCGGACAGGTCTGCTTGAACCCGATGGAGGCCAAAAGGAGAAATAAAAGTATGCGAGGCGGATCCCGCTATTTGAGTTCACTCTTGCTGGCGGCGGCTTTAACTTCACCGCTGGTGATTACCGGTTGTGCGGTTCATGCCCGGGTCTACGACCCCTACTACCACGACTATCATCCCTGGAACCACGGCGAAGTGGTTTACTACCAGAACTGGGAGACCGAAACCCACCGGCAACATGTCGATTTCAAAAGGCGGAATGCCGACGAGCAGAAGCAATACTGGGACTGGCGGCACAAACACTAACCGGGGTCGGCGAGCGGGCGCCCGCGGGACCGGCGCACCGCGCTCGCGGAGGGAACCCTCCGGATTCTAGCGGTCTTGCAGCTTGGCCTTGAGCTTCTCGACGTAGTGGTTGTCGTACATGGTCGAGGCCGCCTGGACGTATTCCATCACCCGCTGGATGACGGTTCGATCCCCGCGATTCAGGTCGCTGAACTGAACCGCAACCCCGGTTCCGGGATCGATGCGCAGCACGCTACCCTCGGCTTGCAATTTTCCATCGTCGATCGAGAAAACCAGTTTGAGCTTGGTTCCGGGAGCCAGGATCACGCTGGTTTCGATGAAGCAGCCGCCGAGACTAATGTCAGTCAGGTTTCCGAGCACCGGACGATTGTCGCCGTGGGCCTGCAATTCGATCGTGACCCGGCATTTGGTGCGGGGATAGGTTCGGCGGTTCTTGCGGAAGGGCTGCTTTTGCTTTTCGAGGTACATGCGGCGGTCGGCTTCGGCCAGCAGAGCCTCGGCGTCTTCCCCGTCCTTCGGGTAGACCGAGCGTCCGATGCTGAGCGAAAGAATGTCCTCGCCACAGACCTCGCGGCCGGCCTGCTTGGCCAGTTCTTTCAACTGATGGGCGCGGCTCGCTGCGGCGTCGGCCGCAAGACCCGGTGCCACCACCACGAATTCATCCCCGCCCATGCGAGCCACGTAGTCATACTCGCGGCAACTGTGCTTCAGAGCCTGGGCAAATAGCCGCAGAACCCGGTTGCCTTCGAGATGGCCGAAGCGATCGTTGATCTGTTTGAAGCCGTCCATGTCGCAGACCATGGCGGTCAAGTTCGTGTTTTCCCGCTTGCAGCGGGCGAGTTCGCGGTCGAGCTGCAGGAAGAGCGAGCGCGCATTGGGCAACCCGGTGAGGAAGTCGGTGGTGGCGGAACTTTCCGCCTGCTCGTACTTCAGAGCGTTTTCAATGGCCAGCGCCATCTTCGAACTGATGGCCAGGAGAATGCGGAGGTGGTCGGAGGTGAACGAATCCGGTTCGAGCTTGTAGAGCGTGAGCACGGCCACCACGCCCACCAGGCCCTCGAGCGGAATCGACAAGGCGGAGCGCAGGGTGCTGAATTTCGTCGGGTCATTCAAGTAGCCGGGCTCAACCGACGGGTTGCCGTTGATGATCGGCTTCTTGTTCTGCGCCACCCAGCCCGACAGTCCCTGGCCGAGCGGAATGCGTAAAGAGGCGAACAGGCGGAAGTTGTCGCCGCTCACGTGCTCGGGAATCAACTCGTTGCCCCGGCGCACATACATGGCAATGGCGTCGTAGGGGACCAGACGCCGGATTTTCACCGAAAATACCGACAGGGTCTCCCCGAGACTGAGCGACGCTCCCAGATCCTGGCTCAGTTCAAACAGCGTCTGCGCTTCCTGGCGCGCCGCGGCAATCGAGGCCAGGAAGTTCGTGTCCTGGGTTTCCTTGGCGGCGTTGCTCTCAAATCCCGCATCCGGGGCGCTGCCGCGCTCCACTTTTACTTCGGTGGAGAGCTTCGAGCCTACTTCCTGCCCAAACTGCGAGTTGACCTTCCGCTCGAGTTCGCGATAACGGTTCTGCAGAATATTGACGACCTTCGGGTCAAAGGCTTTGCCCGACTCGGCGCCCAGAAGTTTGATGACTTCTTCTAAAGGCAGCGCCTTGCGATACTGGCGGTCCGAGGCCAGGGCGTCCAGGTAGTCAACGGCCGAAAGGATGCGGGCGCCGACCGGAATCTCCGCGCCCTTCAAGCCGAAGGGGTAGCCCATCCCATCCCATTTCTCGTGGTGAGCCCGGACAATCGGGACCACGGGGTAGGGGAAGCGCACATGCTCCAGAATCTCCGCCCCGACCACCGGGTGAATTTTCATCTTCTCGAATTCTTCCGGGGTCAGACGGCCGGGCTTCGAAATAATGTGCTCGGGAACGGCCAGCTTGCCAATGTCGTGCAGCAGCGACGCTGCCTGCAGGGCTTCCATTTCAGAGGAATCGAGGCCCATGTCCTTGGCTACCTCGAGCGCATACACCCTCACCCGCTGCAGGTGATCGTGCGTGGTATGGTCTTTGGCCTCGATCGCCAGTGCCAGGGCCTCGATGGTGCGCATGTGCAGGTCGGCCATTTCCTCGACGTGGCGCTTCTCGTCATCGAGTTTTCCCAGGTACATACGATAAGAGCGGTAGATCAAGTAGACGATGGGCAAGACCAGGAGCGACGATTCCCACTGAAAAGCCTGGTCCATCCAGCCAATCCCGCCGGCAATCGCGGCGCCGCCCAAATAGTAGGGAAAAGACCAGGCGTAGTACTGGACCCAGGTCTTGTTGAGAGATTTCCCTTCGGTGAGCACCACCGCCCCAACCACCGCTGCGGTATTGATCACGAAGTAGACCGTGGCCGCCAGCACTAACAGGAAGGGGCGAAGGTCCAGCCGCCCATAGAACGGCGAAACCTGATGATAGGCGCCGTAGGCGAGGGCACTGGCCAATGCGCTCGTGCAAACATTGAACACGATTCGCAATGGCCGAGGGCTCCGACCCTGGAAACACTGCATCAGGGCGCCCACTGACCCGAGCATCAAAGTTTCGGAAAAGCCCAAGTCCAGAATGCCGATCAGCACGAACAGGAAGTTGACGGAAAAGGAGTCGCCGACTTCGGGCAGAGTAACTTGCACCCGCGAAGCCAGAAGCGAAATCAAGAGATAGCAGACAAACTCGGCGATGTTGGTGCTCGACGGGTGCAGGGCGGCCCGCAGCAGCACAAGCATGCCTGCCGCGATCACCGGGCCGAAAAACAGCTTGGCACCCGGGTTAAGTCTTCGTACGCGCGAACCGCGAGCCATATGTCTCCGTCTGAACCCTAACTCGAGGGTCCGGGCAAGATTCATTAAGACTCTCTAGTGTGAAGGCTAAATAGCTCTTGGACAATCACTTGCGGAAGATCGGGAAAACTTTCGTAACCCTGGCCGAAGCGGCGCAAGGGAACAAGAGCGGGTGTCCAGGCGAATCATCGGGAGGTCCTGCGGACCTTCACGGCTGTCCGATTGCCGTCTGCGCCCGTTTGACCCTCTCCCGCTTGACCCCGGCCGGGGAAACCGCGGCGGAACCTTTGGTTTATCATGGCTTGAGGCCCTCAGTTCAGCGGTTCGGGGAGGGAGTCGAAATCGCAAGTCCTGCTTCACTGGTCGTCGCTTTTCCGCACATCCAATCACTGACGGCGGAGTAAAAACTCAATGAATGGGACTCCTACCGTATCGAAGGGTGATTTGGTTGCCCGATTTGTGACCGACGAGGCGACGTCGAAAATCGCAGATCGAGGATTTCAACGAGCGAGGGCGTGGGCAAAAACCTCGGATAGCGCCCAAGCCGCATACCCCAAAGCCGCATACGCCAAGACGAGCGGCGGTAGGCGACGGTTCTTGCACCTAGAATGGGCGAGTTCAGTTCTTCTGCGGGTCGTCAAGCGCCTGCGTCGGCCCGCCCTCGATCCGTAGACGTGGGAGGTCATGTGAGCGTCAATGCCACCGCGGTACTCAAGAAAGAAACCAAGGTCGATCCCGGCCGGCCGAACGATAAGTCTTACCAGGCCGTTCTGTCGGTGCTCGATGAAAAGGGCAAAGAGTACGGCCTGCCGCGGTATTTCAGTGGTTTCCGTGAAGTAGCAGTCTTGCTCGCGCGTGCGGCAGGAGTTACGCACGAGCAATTCCACGAGCGTTTCGCCTCCTACGAAAGAGGCGAAAAGGTGACTTTCCCCCTGACGCTCAGTGAGGAAGCAATCAGGAATCTTGGTTTCGACCCCAGGGCGGCGTGAGAAGTTCATGCCGGTCGATCCCGGTACGCCTCGCCTCTCGATGCTGCTCAGTCGAGGTGCGGTCGCTGATAACCGTAAGCCGATGACTGAAAATGAATCGATGACGGACCGTGCCTTGCGGTGGAACCCATAACCAGATCTAGAGTTTGCCGATTGCCGGAAGAATGAAGCTTTCTTTCTCCGTCGCCACCGAAGCCGACGCCCTCGCGCTGGCCGCGCTGCACACCGCGGTGGCTGAAGATCTCACTCGCCGCTTCGGTCGCGGACCCTGGTCGTCGGCGACGTCTGAAAGAGGTGTGCTTTTTGGCCTGCATGCCGCAACACATCGTTTAGGAGCTCGCCAGGCCATAGGCGAATAAAAGACGAACCTAATGCTATACTGCCGATTCGAACCTCGCGCAATCGTTGCGTGAGGTTCCGCCCCGGTACCGCCCATGGACGAAGGTCGAAAACGCGTGCTGCTGATCGCTGCGTCGATTTTGGCGGCGCGAAAGCTGGCGCAGTACGACGGCGGAAGGAAGGTTCTTGCGACCATCAGCACCATCGTCGCCGATGGCGTCCGGTGGGCAGAGCAGATCATGGCTGAAATTGATCGGCGGTACGCGACACCGGGCACGGGTAGAATTGATGTTTCCTGAGAGGATTCCACCATCGGCATCATTGCCATCGGGATGGGGGGGACGATCGCTCGGCTCCCCTCCCACACCACCGTACATGCGGGTCCGCATACGGCGGTTCGGCGGATTAAGCTAAGACTGCACGACCATAGACGGAAGTCCGAGCACAGGTAGGCGTTGGGTAAGGCAATGGACAGAGCGGGCGAGTTCGCGATCACGGGCCGTGAGGGGACGAGCAGACTGGTTGCAAGTACCTGACGTTCGACACTGGCGAGCGGTTCTATTTTCCCGACCGCATCCCCAGGACCGTGAAGCTCCGTGGTTGCATTAGAACGAACTTCTTCTTGCTATCCAGACGATTGAATGAATGCGCAAAGTAGTCTCCCGAAATCAGCTGAGAGGGGAACGATCTTTTGAACCGTCGAGCAGTCCTGAAGGGCGGAGTATATGCTTTTGCCTTGGCCGGAATTCCTAAAGCATTCGGCCAGTCACCCTTCTTTCGTGGACAAGTCCCCGATGGTCCCTTTCTACCCTTCTGGGAGTCTCTGAAGGAG
>CAVYOX010000011.1:0-553986 GCA_963770245.1 uncultured Acidobacteriaceae bacterium
TACTGGGCAAAGTCGCCGAGGAACTTCGAAACACTTATCCGTCCAGCCTGTGGACGAGCAAGTCCATTCCGTGGTTGCATTAATACGAATAAGTCGACTGGCAAAGGTCGATTCGCAGCCACTCCCCGTTTGACGGGCAAACCGGCATGTATGGTCCGCCGCTTCGTCGCAAGCGAAAAATGAAAGTGACAGGATGGTCTGCGCAAATGTATTCGGCCTTTGTGGAGCACAAGCTCCTGGCACTTGATGGAATGCGCTGCGCGCTCGTCCTAATTAGTAATGCAGCCTTGGAAGGCATTTTCCGGTTTACAGGTTTCGAGAGCGCCGGGTTCGACCGTTGGTCATCTCATAGTTCGCCAGCAGACCTGGCAGAAAATCATCCACTCCGTAGTCGCCGCTGGTCTGTAGATGTGGGAATCGCGAATGCGATTTCCAAGCCTGGCCTTAGCCAAGCGTCACCTGCAGGCCAGTTATGCTGTCGCTGCACTAACCACGACCGGTGGCCGATAGGTTTCATTCTTAGCGAGCACGGCCCAGGCCATGCGGGCCAGCTTATTCGCTAAGGCTACTGCGGCCACGTTACTGTGGACGCGGGTTGTGAGTTGGGCCAGCCACGCACTCAGACCGGAAGATTGTTTCGCCCTTTGTTGCAAGACAGCACGGGCCCCTTGGACCAGGAGTCTTCGCAAGTAAGAGTTCCCCCGTTTGCTAATCCCCAGCAGCTTTGGCTTGCCGCCAGTGGTGTATTCGCCCGGGACGATTCCGAGCCACGCGGAAAACCCTCGCCCTTTTTTGAAAGCTGCTCCATTGCCGATTGCGGCGATGATTGCAGTCGCCGTCACAGGTCCGATGCCAGGAATCGCCACCAGCCGTCGGCAGGCTTCGTTCTCTCCAGCTATCTTCTGAATGACCGCATCGGCTTCGTCGATCCGCATTTGCAAGTGATCGAGTTCCAGCTTCAGTTGTGCCAGCAGCAAGCGCACTGCGCCCGAGAGCTTGGCGCTGGCGTCTTCCAAGATCCCAGGTAAAGCCTCATCCACATGGCGTCGCCCCTGTCGCAAGGTGATTCCACGTTCGAGCAGCAAGCCACGAATCTGGTTGATGACTGCTGTCCGACGCATCACCCAACGCTCTCGTACCCGATGCAGGGACTGCAGATCCAGTTGGTCATCGCTCTTGATCGGCACGAAGCGCATCTTCGGTCGCTCGACTGCCTCCGCAATCGCCTCGGCGTCAATGTAGTCGCTCTTGTTCGTCTTTACATAGGGCTTGACATACTGAGCCGGCATCAGCCGCACCTCGCGACCCTGCTCTCGCAGAGCCCGCCCGAGAAAGTGGGACCCTCCTCCGCAGGCTTCCATGCCAATCAATTCCACCTGCAGGTTCGCAGTGAAGTGCAGCAGTTGCTTGCGGGAAAACTTCTTGCGTACCACAACCTCGCCGCGTTGGTTGAGCCCCAACCAGATGAAAAAGGGTCTTGCCGAGATCAATGCCGATCGTGTGTAGTTGCATGGGGACGCCTCCTTGTTCATCTCTTATACCCAACCTGCTGGCTGGGTAAAGGCGGCGGACCATCCCATTAGTAATCCACCCTGGGCGAAGGAACGAGGGCTGGCTGCCTGAGAATTTGCTGATCAAATGGCAAAGTCACGCTGGCTGCGGATTCAATGCATTATGAAAGAGCGCCCCGCTTCAGAAGGTTGAGGCTGGATGTGGCGCCGGCTCCGCTCCGCTACGCTGTGCAGGTCTTCGCTCCGCTACGGCGGCGCTAAAGAGTAACTGCGGTGGTGTGTCGGGTGCGAAGGGACTACAGGAGAGCATAGGCAAATCAGCTGGAGAATGGCACTTTACCTTGAGGGAAAGATAAGCGTTGGCACGAATGACCTTTCCCCCAAGGAGGCGACTCAAATGAGTCACGACGTCAAATATATCGGAATCGACGTGCACAAGGAAGCGAGTGTGATCGCCGTCCTCAATGGCAGCGGGAAGCTGATCATGGAAAGCATCCTGGAAACCAAAGCCAGTAGCCTGCTGCAGTTTCTCCACGGTCTACGTGGCGAGTTGCATGTGACTTTGGAAGAAGGGACCTGGGCGGCCTGGCTCTATGATCTGCTGCAGCCGCAGGTGCAGGAAGTTGTGGTGTGCAATCCGCGCCGCAATGCCTTATTAAAGGAGGGCAGCAAAAGCGACAAGGTGGATGCACGCAAGCTGGCGGATTTGCTGCGCACCGGCATGTTGCGGCCGGTCTACCACGGAGAAAATGGACTGCGGACGCTGCGCGAGTTGGCGCGCAGTTATCAGACCATCGGCAAAGATTTGACCCGAGTGATGAATCGGCTGAAGGCACTGTATCGCGGCTGGGGCATTCCCTGTGCCGGCACCCAGGTTTATGCCCAGCGCTATCGGGAGGAATGGTTGAGCAAGATTCCGCAAGCCGGCGTGCGCCGCCGCGCGGAGCTGCTCTATCAACAACTGGATGGATTGCAGGCCTTGCCGCGAAACCTGCGGCCCGAACTCTTGGCGGAGAGCCGGAAACATAAGGCGGCGAAAGTCCTGCGTCAGATTCCGTACATCGGTCCGGTTCGGGCCGCCCGCTTGATTGCGCTGATGCAAACCCCGCACCGGTTCCGCAGCAAGCGGCAACTCTGGACCTATAGTGGCCTGGGCATTGAGACGCACGACAGTGCGCAATACCGCTATGTAGGCGGACAAGTGCAGCGTTCCAAAAACCCCAGCAGATCCGTGGTCTCAATCAGAACCATAGCCACGAGATGAAAGAGATCTTCAAGAGTACGGCCACCCGGGCCAGTTGTGGTACGGGACCATTCCATGATTTCTACGCGGCTTTGCTGGCCAAGGGCATGAAACCGGAGATGGCTCGTCTGACGCTGGCGCGCAAGATCGCGGCCATTACTTTGACACTTTGGAAGAAAGGAGCACGTTTCGACGCCGAACAACTGAAAACGCAAGCAGCTTGAGCATCGAATAGAACCCAGGTGATCTCCCAGGTTTTCGTGCCTCGGTGGTGGCCAAATCGGTTCGTGCGATGCTCGGGTTCGAGGGAGAGTATCTATTGACAGATTAGGCGCTCCGTGTGCTGAAGTTTGGCACCGCGTCTCCGGATCAATCCTATGCACCCTCGGATAACCCAAAAAAGCTATAGGCCTCGAGCCTCAGATAGGATCATGGTTGGCACTTTAGCCAACGGTTAGCTTGCGTAGCTTCGTAACCGAACGGCGTCGAGCACCACTGCTTCATGAAACCGTTAAGTTGGGACAAGCAACTGGGGTTGGCATCGCCGCTGAAATGCGCGGCGATCCAAAGCGGACAAACCAACAACCCCTCTATGGACAAGGTTGAGGCGGAGGATGGGGGTCGGGCTGGATGCAAGTCAACACACCCGCATCTTCCTGAGGGGCGGGGAGAAACTTTTTTTCTTGACATCCTCTTTCATAGCGCGGCATAGCCGCAACCAAAACAGTCGGTAAGCTTTCACTATCAGCTGTTGGCAATGGCTTTTAGCCAAAAGCCCCATCGTTCGCGCATCCTGAAATCGCATTCGTCCTCCGGAGCCGGGTTAACTCAAGACCTAAGGCGTTCCCCATCTGCGTATCATTACAGGTTCATTCCAAAACCCAAAAACGATACGGAGGAGAACGCCATGGAAGAGTTTATCGCTAAACACCAGGACAAGATTGCCGGCACACTCTCAGGATTTGACCGCTTAGTATTTCGCGGACATCTGCGCTCCATCGGCCACCCACAAGGCATGATGAGCTATCTCTGGACGAACCAGGTCTACCTCAAGAACTTTGGCAACCATGTCGAGATGGTGACCAAGCGCCTGAAGGAAGCTTCCTTGGCGGAAGCCAAGGCTTGCGGACGACCGGTGGAGTATCTCAATTCCAGTCAGCTCGACAAAGAGACTATCGCCCGCGACATCCTGGCCCAAGATAAGGTGCGCAGCGGACTGGTATGTGTGCTCAGCTGTCTCGAACCCGGTTTGACCTTCGCTATCCATCGCAACCGCCTGACGAAAAAACTGGAATTGAAGCTATCCCCTGGCAAGTGCCTGTTCCTCTACCACTACCAGATCCATCCCGTCTTCGGCTTCCTCAATGCCCGTATTCAAACTTGGTTCCCGTTCTCCATTCAGATCTGCCTCAACGGACGGGAATGGCTGGCGCGACAGATGCATGCCACCGGTTTGGATTACTTGCAGCAGGACAACTGCTTTCCCTGGATTGCCAACTGGACCAAAGCGCAGCGCTTGATGGATCGTCAGCTCAAGACCAAATGGCCCAAGCTGCTCAACGGCATCGCGCAGCAGCTCAACCCCATTCACGCCCAGATCTTCCGTAAACATCCCATCTCCTACTACTGGTCCACTTACCAACACGAGTGGGCCCTCGATGTCGTCTTCCACCATGCCGCCGACCTACGGCATTTCTATCCCCGCTGGGTCAACCATGCCATTACCACCTTCTCCAGCCCCGATGTCCTGCGTTTTCTGGGCAAACACATCACCTTAAGCGGACAGCTACACCAGAAGTTCTCCGGAGAAGTGGTCAGTGACTTCAAACGCCGGGCCGAGGGAGTACGCATCAAGCACAGTGTCAACCGCAACTCCGTGAAGCTCTACGATAAGGCTTATACCCCGAAAGGCAGCGTCCTGCGTGCCGAGGCCACCGTCCACAACGCTGATGACTTCCGCGTCTACCGGCGCAAAGAGGGGGACCGAAAAGGGCCCCGCGCTTGGCGTCGACTACGCCGGGGAATTTCCGACCTCTACCGCCGGGCCCAGCTCTCCCACAAAGCCGCAGCACGCTATCTCGACGCTTTCGCCGCTGTCGACGACTCCACCACCCTGGACCAACTGCTGCAACGGCTTGAACAACCGCGACAATGGCGCGGCCGCCGGGTACGTGCCCTCCGTCCCTTAGCCGATGACCGGGCACTGCTATCCGCCATCAATCACGGTGAGTTCGCCATCAATGGCTTCCGCAATCGCAATCTCCGCGCCATCTTCTTTTCCCAGACTACCGACGACAAAAAGGAGCTTCACCGTCGCTCCGCCTGGATCAGCCGCAAACTCCGCTTGCTGCGGGCTCACGCTCTGATCACCAAGATCACAGGCACGCACCGCTATCAGCTAACTTCCGCCGGTCGCAAGACGATCGTTGCTGTTCTCAGCGCTCTACGCTCCACCGTTGCCCAACTCACGCCTGTGACAGCTCAACTAACAGCCGTGGCCGCATAGACGCCATGAAAAAATCTTTGCAAACGGAAAACATTTGAAAGGTTAGTAATATAGGATCTGTCAACCTTGTGTTTGCTCTGATACTTACGATGTTCCCCAGATCGCAGAAGAACAGGAAGTTTTGCAAGCCATACGGCTTCCAATAAACGGGGACCCATACCATCACCCAGATGGTCCAGCCGATTTTGAGCCACAGGGGAATCCTCATGGCGGCCATTGTATTTGGTCGTCCGTACATTACTGGCGCGCAATCATGCACCTTGCATTTTCTTGCGAACTGGTGAAACATTCCCATCGTTGAGCGCACGCTGAGAACATCTCGAGGTAGCTTATGATTTCCGTTTTGACTCCCTTGGAATTCCTGGCCCGCAGCGGCTCCGTGTACCGCGATTACGTCGCAGTAGTGGACGCCGCGGTAGGCGGAGAACGGCGCGTGTCCTACGCAGAGCTTCAATCGCGTGTCCACCGGCTGGCTTCGTCGCTGGTTCATGCAAGCATCAATCCGGGAGATCGCGTTGCCGTGCTGTGTCGCAACCGTCTGGCGGCGCTCGAATGCCATTTCGGCGTTCCGCTGGCCGGAGCCGTGCTCGTGATGCTGAATACCCGACTGCAAGCAGCGGAGATCGTCACGATTCTTAACCATAGCGGCGCCACTCTGTTGCTGGGCGAACCCCACTTGCTGAATTCTCTGGAGCCGGTCAGGCAGGAGCTGAAGGATCTGAAGCGAATCATCCACGATTATGAAAGCTTTCTGCAGACCGGCGATTCATCGTTTAAGGGGGAAGCACCGGAAGAAAACGATGTTATCTCCATTAATTACACCAGTGGAACCACAGGGTCGCCCAAAGGAGTCATGTACACGCACCGCGGGGCTTATATGAATGCGCTAGGTGAGGTGGTCGAGCACGGACTATCACACTCTTCTATTTATCTGTGGACCCTCCCGATGTTTCATTGCAATGGCTGGTGTTTTCCCTGGGCGGTGACGGCCGTGGGCGGGCGTCACATTTGCCTTCCTGATTTCGATCCCAAGCGGGCGGTCGACCTTATCCAGCAGGAGGGCGTCACCCACTTGTGTGGATCGCCGACCGTCCTATTGATGCTTACGGAATATTGCCGCAAACAGGGTATCCGGTTTGGCAAACGCCTGAAGATCGTTACCGCAGGAGCGCCGCCTTCACCAGCCGTGATCCGCGCGGTGGAGGCGATGGAAGCTGAAGTCAACCACGTCTACGGCCTGACGGAAACTTACGGGCCACATAGCGTCTGCTCCTGGCAAAATGAATGGGATGCCTTGCCTTTGGCCGAGCGTGCCACCCTGCGAGCGCGGCAAGGGGTGGGCTACGTGGTTGCCGGAACCGATCTGCGGGTGGTGGATCCCGACATGATCGACGTTGCCGCGGATGGAAACACTCTCGGAGAAGTAGTAATGCGAGGCAACAACGTGATGGCGGGATATTTTCAGGATCCAGAGGCCACGGCCAAAGCCTTCGCCGGCGGCTGGTTTCACTCCGGCGACCTGGCTGTCATGCACCCCAATGGCTATATTGAACTGCGGGACCGCAGCAAAGACATCATCATCTCCGGCGGCGAAAACATCTCTTCCGTGGAAGTAGAAAAAATGCTTTGCGAGCACCCTGCAGTATTGGAAGCCGGCGTGGTTGGGGTTGCCGATCCCAAGTGGGGTGAAGTCCCGCTCGCTTATGTAACGCTGCGGGACGGTTTCTGCCCGACGGAGAAAGAAATCATCGACTTCTGCCGGAGCCGGATGGCCCATTTTAAGTGCCCCAAATACATTGAGTTCCGGAGCCTGCCAAAAACATCCACCGGGAAGATCCGCAAGAACGTTCTGCGCGCTGAAGCCCGCTCCAAAAAAGAGCAGGAAGTCTTACCGTGACATGTCTCCCAATCCCCTGGCATTGTTCTGTAGGCAGATGCGAGAAGGATACGCGTGGCCTTTGCTCGATCATGTCCAAAAGGAGGACGGAATGTTAAGCGCTACCATGCAAAACTACGAAAATTTGAGCTTCGCCGCCGAAGGAGATCTTGCAGTCATCACGTTGAACCGCCCGAACCGGCGCAATGCTCTTTCCCTCGACCTCATGCTGGAGTTGATTGACTGCCTGGACCAGATCGGGAGAAGCCGAACCTTGCGAGCAGTGATTTTGGCGGCGAACGGAAAGGTGTTTTCCTCGGGACACGATCTGAGCGAGATGGTAGGCCGCGACCTTAATGAGTATCGGCGTCTTTTCGACGTATGTTCCAAATTGATGGAGAAGATCCAATCCATACCCCAGCCGGTGATCGCCCAGGTTCAGGGAATCGCTACTGCCGCTGGATGCCAACTGGTTGCCACCTGCGATTTGGCCGTGGCCTCGGATGAGGCAGCCTTCGCCACTCCGGGCGTGAAAATAGGCTTGTTCTGCACCACACCCATGGTTGCGCTTAGCCGGGCAATTGGCCGAAAACGAGCGCTGCAAATGCTTCTTACCGGTGAAATGGTCGATGCCGTCACCGCCGCTGATTGGGGTCTGATCAACATGGTGGTTCCGGCGTCGGAACTCGCGTCTGCCGCCAGACAACTCGCAATCCGCATCGCCGAGGCTAGTTCGTTGATCGTGGCGCTTGGCAAGCAGGCCTTCTACACCCAAATAGACCTGGACCAGCCCAAGGCCTATGCCTACGCCAAGGAAGTGATGAGTATGAACTCTTTGACCACGGATGCGCAGGAAGGAATCTCCGCGTTCTTGGGAAAGCGACAACCGTGTTGGGTGGGCAAATAGATCTGTAGCTGCTTTATAGCGGCCCCGGCCGCAGCTATTTGGTTGCCGGCGTGCCATTGAATCTCGTGGGGGAATCTGTCGCCTTCGAATGATACAAATTACTTTACTTCTCTTCTTCCAGTTCACCAGCGGGGCGGAATAAATCGAATGCCTTTTGTGGAAGTGCCAACCTCGCCGCACGCACTCCGGAATCGGCCCGTTGAGATCCACCACCGGGATGCGGGAAACGGGCGGACAGTTATTTTTCTGCATGGGGGTTGGGGGTCGTTTTGCAGGTGCAGCCAGCGTGCCAATTGGGTACTTCCAGCAAATTACATGCCTCCGTGGAGTAATAGTCGGGATGAACCGGGGTTGGCCGCGCTGGCTGAGACAGCGGGTGTCGCGAGGCAATGTGACCCTACGGCTTTACGAATACCGCTGGCCGATGCACGACCGCAGCCAGATGCCGGTCATCAAAATGGTCAAAACTGACGATAGTGGGCGGTTCGACTTCGGCGAGTTGCCGGACGGACACTACACACTTGTCATTGACTGGCCATCAGACTATGCCGAATGGTTCGACCTGGAAATCAAGAAGCTGCCTAGCTAGGCCGACTACTTCGGTGAAGATTGATGTGTCACCCGTATACCCGGACTGCACAGGTGGTCCCGAGTTTTTTCGTTTTAGGCGTAGCGGGCTGTCTTTCTCGGGGCTGTTTACAAGTCGCGTTTGCGCTCACGACCCTGCACTAACTAAGCGCTGCCGCCCGTTCCGCCACTCCCCTCGATCTGCGCCGACTCCCTGCCGGGCGGGACCTGCGATGAGGTGCTAATTGTTAGCGACAGCTAGGCGCCGGGCGGCGACGAGGAAGAATTTCCACGCTACCGCATCTTCCCGTACTCCGCTTTGGCTTCTTTCAGGATGGGGATGTCGGGGTCGGCGTCTTTCCAGAGCGTGAGGAAATCCTGATATGCCGCCTTGGCTTTGGCGGTGTCGCCCTCCATGGCGTAGGCTCTGCCGATTTGGAGATGCGCGAGTGCGCCGATGGGTTGGTTCACGACGATGCCGCTATGGTCGAGGGTTTTCTGGAACTCGACGGCGGCTTCGCTGCCCTGATGAGCGGCTAAGTATGCCTCTCCGCGAACATAGACCGGACACAGCCCACCGTCCGAACCCAGTTCATATGATGCTGCCGTTAGAAGATCATCGACCGCCTTCGAAGAATCGTTGCGGCTCAGGGCGACTTGAGCGTGAATCGTTGGGAGGAAGTTGAACTGGACGACTGTATCTTCCGGAAACCGCTTGTCCAAATCGTCGGCCAGCGTTTGAGCGCGTAGCGTATCGCCTGCGAAAGCCAGTGCCAGAGCCGCTCCAAACTGCACGCCCCGCCCGTTCGAAAGAACGAGCGCCGCTGCGGCCCGCTGCCGGGCTTCTACGGTATTGCCGAAGAGGGCTTCCCGCAGGGCCGCGTCGGCTTCGTAGCTCGCTTCCACCTCCTTGTCTTCCGCCCGCTCGGCCGAGCCCACCGCCCGGCGGGAAAGCTCTCGGGCCTCCCCAAGCTTTCCCGAATAGGCAGCCGTGGCGGCTTCGTTGTTCAGCAGCACGTCCTCCACTCCCGGCTTGCCCGCGGCCCAGGTCACCTGCTGCGCCATCCCTGCCGCATCGTTCTGCAAGAAGGCAAGCTGGTACAGAATGTCGCGTAGCTCAGGGGAATCGAGCTTTTTCGCCTGCGCTTCTTTGGCTGTGTTCCGGGCCTCCTCCAGGCGATTCAGACTGAGATAGGAGTTAACGAGGATGGCAGCATTCATACCGCTCCCCGGGTTGAGGCGAAAGGCCTCGCGGGCTTCTGCAAGGGATTTCTCATACTGCCCGAGTACGCTATAGATTACGAATAGGGGGGGCAGCGGCAGCCAATTTCGCGGATAGGTTTCTGCCCAAAGTTCATAGCTTTGGCGTGCGCTTTCCTGGTCGCCGGTGACAAGCTGATAGTAATGAGACTCGATGTAGAACCTCTCCCCCTCGCTCACCCGTCCGCGCAGCTCGTAGGCCTTCCGCGTATTCTCGGCCCCCAAGTTGGTCTCGCCGAAATTCGCGTAGCTCGTCCCGAGCCTGGCATAAGCCATGGCGAAATTCGGGTCCAAGCGGATGGCTCGCAGGAAGAACGGCACGGCGGCGACCCAGTTGGCCCCGGCCATGGCCTTCCGTCCTAGGCTGTAGGCCTGAAGGGCTTCAAGCGAGGGTGTAGTGGCCTGCTCAAGAGGCGTATCGAAATTCTGGACCGCGCTGAGCGATTCACCGAGCCTGTTGCGGATTTCCGAGGTCGCCTTATCCAAAGCATCGAGTACGTGGTTCTTGTCGCTGGCCTGAGCTTCCGTGCTCGCCAACAATTCCCCGCTCGAACAGTTAACCGCCTTAAGGGTCACGAGGTATTGCGTGCCAATCTGTGCGATTGAGCCGTCGAGGACGGCGGCGCTGCTAGTCCGCTGGCAGAGTTCCCGTGCAATAGCTGGTGTGAGTTTTGCATCGCCCGGCTGGCCCATCAGGCCTAGCGTCTGCTGCACTTGCGGGTCAGAGATAATGCTCAAGAAGGGTGACTGTTCCAGTTGTACGGAAAGCCCCTGCCGCAGCGTGCCGTCGAAGACCGTATCGCCCGTCGTGTTCGTAAAATCGGCGAGGACAATCGTGTCCTTGTCAGTGAGCGCGTGCGCCTTGCGGGAGAAAAACAACCATCCAGCGGCGACCAGTCCGATGACCAAAATTGTCGCGCCCGCGACCGCCCCCCATCGAGTGGACTTTGCGGCGGGCTTCGACTCGACTTGCGCTGTCGTGGCGGCTGCCCGGCCCGAATCTGAATCACGCTTCAGCCGCCGCAAGTCTGTGCGAACGTCGGCGGCGCTCTGGTAGCGCAGCTTCCGGTCTTTCTCCAGCGCCTTGTTGATAACTTCTTCCAGCTTTGGGGAAAGATCGGGATTCAGTCGCACTGGCGCAACGGGCTTGCGATTCAGAATCGCTTCCGCAATCACGCCAGAGGTCTCGCCACGGAAAGGCAACGACCCAGTCGCCATCTCATACAACACAGCCCCAAACGAGAACAAATCCGTGCGGGCGTCCAATTCCTTCGCTCGGACTTGCTCTGGTGACATGTAGGCGATGGTTCCGACCGCCGTTCCCGGACTGGTCAGATGCTCCTCTAGTGTCACCGTCGATGGCTCCATGCCCGCAACCGCTACGATATTGCCAACTGGCGTCACCTTCGCCAGCCCAAAGTCGAGAATCTTGGCGTCCCCGCGTTTGGTGACGAAGATGTTCGCAGGCTTGATGTCGCGATGCACGATGCCAGCAGCGTGAGCGGCGTCGAGCGCATCGGCAATCTCAATGCCCAGCGACAGCACCGTTTCAATCTCGAGCGGTTTGCCCGCAATGCGGTGCTTCAGGGTGAGACCGTCCAGATACTCCATGACGATGAAGGTTCGCCCGTCGGAATCATCAATTTCATGGATCGTGCAGATGTTCGGGTGATTGAGAGCCGAGGCAGCTTTGGCTTCCCGCTGGAAGCGGCTGAGAGCCTGACGGTCTTGTGCCACATCTTCGGGCAAGAACTTGAGGGCGACGAAGCGACTGAGTTTCACATCCTCAGCCTTATAGACGACACCCATGCTGCCACCGCCCAGCTTCTCGACGATGCGGTAGTGCGAGATGGTCTGACCGATCATGGGGACAACGGACTCAGCCTGCAATGTTAGGGATGGGGCGAACGGGAAGTCAACGAGAGCAGCACACCGATGGAGGCAGGAAAGGGCAAATCCCGTGATTTCGGCTCTCTCAAGCCCTTGCCTACCCGGTGGTCAAAAAGGGTCTTTCCGCATCAGCGGCAAGTGAAGGAATCTAACACCCGAGAAACTCGCGCCCGTGCTGGTCAGCCCGGTATACCTTGTGGAACGCGCAGGATCGCAACCGCAGTGACGAAGTCTGGGCATGGCATTGCGAATCTCAGACTGCGGGCTTAACAGAACCTTCACCCTCGACTACAAGAAAGGTATTCCAAAAGAGTTTCATTGCAGCTTCGCGTACTCTGCCTTGGCTGTTTTCAGGATGGGGATGTCGGGGTCGGCGTCTTTCCAGAGGGTGAAGCGGTTCTGATAGCTCCTGCGGAAACTTGGGACTGGCGTCATTGCGACGATGGTCCTAAATCGTGCAGGAGCACGATGTCGGATTCGATGTGGGTTCGCATGACACCAAGAGTCTTGCCGTCGAGCGAAAACTGAAATGTTTGGATCATGTCCTCCGGAAAATTCGTGATCTGGCGGCCGGGGGAGCCATCGAGTGGCTGAAGCCACAGATTATCCGTTCCGTTTTCACCAATGGGATACACGACGGCTTTCCCGTCGGGCGTGAACTTGATATCCACCCGGGCTATAGATTGGCTTATACGAGGATCGGGATCAAGGAATTGCACCTGCACCTTGGCTATGTGCCAGCCCAATTAGGCATGGGTCGCCGAACTGTTGTACCTGAACAAACTCAGCTCGGCCTACCATGGCGAGACGGGCGTGCGCATGCTGCGCGAGCTAGCCCGGAGCTACACATGACTCGCGTCAGATCTTTGACGATGGTCAGGTGCAGTGGTATGGCGTCTGTTGCCGACTTGAGCCCGAGTAATGGGATCGTGCGAATGGAGAGGCTAAACTTTCGACTCTACTGCATTTGGTTCAGCTTCTCGTAAATCAACATCGCCACGAGCGCCAGCAGAAATACTCCAGACCCCATACCGAACACGCGCACCGGGAGGATAAGGCGGCTCACCTTGGTCAACAGTTCGGTCTGCTCCGCGTGCATGTGTGAACTCACGTCATCCAGAAACAACTGTTCATCCTCGTGCATAGTGAGTGTGCTCTTGTAGATCAGGAGGACGATCAGACCAATTGCGAAAACTCCGAAGATCACCGTCACGACAGTAGTCATAAGGCACCCCGGCCCGATTCCAACTCAAGTTCAGGCGGCTTTGCCGCCCGAATAGATATATCAATGGTCGCAGGTAACCATTCGGGCTACTGTGACAGCGATCACACAGTCCAGTGACTCGGTGGCGGAAGATTTGAGCCAACAGGGGGCTCAGATAGGGAGGTGATTGTCGTCACTGCGCCCTGATCCCCAACCGCTGCACACTAACGGTTGCAATGCTGACTGCTATCAAACTCTTGCATACTGTTGGTTCGGGCCATTTTCGCCGGAGCATCCTTGTTGTTCTGCCCCTCGCAGGGCTGCTACGCCGATTCGGCTGGGCCGCGATCCTGACCGGGCTCGTGGCGCTGAAGTGCGTGGTGCTGGCTGTCAATGGCGGCAGGCGCCCACGGTCCCAACTTCGGCATCTACCTGCCGAACTGGCTAGCCCAATACAAAAAAGTCATTCTTGGAGTGCTCTTCATCGCTGGCGAATCGGTCGTGCTCGGTTACTGGGCGAGGAGGTAGTTCGGCACGAAATGTCGATCAGCAGGCGACTCATCCTGCTTTGGAGCGTAGAGGATTTGGTAGCCCTCTCGGAAGCCTACGAACAGCGGAGGGCGGAAAGAGCGGTGCAAATATGACTCCCGATGAGCGAGAGCGAATGGCGATTCTGTGTGAGCGGATTGCGACAGAGCAAGACCGCGCAAAGTTCAGGAGTTTTGTTGCGCAGCTCAATGAACTACTGGAACGAAAAGATCAACGGATCAACGCCTCGCTTCTGAGGAAGAACCAAAGTAGCCCACTTACCTGTCAGATCGTTACGACGCCATTCTAGTTGAGGCTCGGAATCCTTCCTGCGACTCGCCCCCAAGTGCGGACCCAGCACCCGCTACGATTACTTTACTTCCCCTAGTTCTTCGGCGGAGAAGAGCAATTCCCGTTGTTGTCGCTGAAACAGTTCGTGCAATTCGTCACTTCGGCGCTGCGAGGGGTTGTCCGTATCCACGATGGTGATTGCGTCGGGCCAATAGGCTCTGGGCATCCAGCAGGCGCAGGACAGAACCCCCTTTGCGAACAGGGCGTCTTCAACCGTGTTGAAAACCGTTGCCTGGCTCTTTGCGACCATTGATTTTGACCCCCGCACGACCGCCCCCGCAAAACTCCGTGCTATGGCATTTTGCGGGGTCGCAATTCGCATAGAGGTATCTCTTGGATTTATTTCTCACAATGAATGCCATTTTCTCTCTCACTTTCCAGGCTTGTTTCTCTTCCGCCTTCACCCTCATTAATACCCAAGGGCCCGATTTGCCCCCGAAACCGGCGGCACAGGGAAGAATGATGCGGCGGTTGGAGTGGAGAACTGCGCATGCCGCAGTCGGTGGCAGCAAGAACGGAGACGTGCCGGACATGTCTGACCTTGTGCAGGCTAGAGCGGATCAATACGCCGAGAACTCAGTGAGGCCCAACTTTTTCATGATCTCCGGATACTTGGCACAGAGACGCGCATAGTTTTTTCGCGCCCGCCATGTGGGGCAGCACGTCGAAAAGGTTGCCGGAGGCCGGGTGAGGTTGGCTCCCTAAGTTGCCAGGTCCTTTGTCATTTGGTTACCGCAGAGTGGGCAGACTCCGGTTTCGTAGGCTTCCTTGAGCGTGTTGATAACGGCCAATTTGGTCGGCACAACAACGACCCCGGCTTCATGGTGAAGCGGTACCCTTCGCCGTCCTTTTCTACCGTTAGATCACATCAGTTTCTGCTGTACGCCGAGGGGAGCACCCGTTTCGTCGAGCCAAGCGCGATAGCTGTGACGAAACGTATGCCAGCCGATCCGTGCCTGAATCTTTGCTCCTAGCGCCGCCGCCTTGAGCACCTTCTTCCGCAGCGAGCCAGAATCGTAGGGCTTCGCTGTTCGCGGGCTGGGAAAAACCCAGTCTCCCTCCGTCGCCGGACAAAGCCGCTTCCATTCGAGCAGAATGGTTGCGACGTCCGGATCCAACGGCAATTCGTCTTGCGAGCACTCGGACTTCAGCTTCGTGACTTGGCCGCGAGCATACCCTTCTCTGATTTCGATGACCAAGCTTTCGAAGTTGATTCCGCTCACATTGAAAGTGCTCTGAAGCATCGGAAGCGCCGTCGAGGTCGATGGTGTACGCCTTGAATTGGCATCCTGGCGCGTAAACGACGATTTTCGCGTGTTGGGCGGGCTCAACTCCGATTCTTGCGTCGATGACGTACCGCCGGAGATTCGGTTCTCGCTTTACTATCGCGCCGCTGCTTCGCGGTCCACTCAGAAAGTATCTGATCCATACGGCATCTGACGGAACGTTGTCGGGCAGCTCGATGAGAATCCGGGGCGCTGGCGCAGCAGGAGTACCAACGTCTTGCGTAAATGCGCAGGCGTTTGCGACAACTATTATGATCGATAAGCAGATGATTCTTGTGTGCACGGAAGACTCCGCATGGCGCATCTCCTTGCGGCAACCCGATTAGCGGAATTCTACCACTCGCGGCATCCACGCTCGCTCTGCGTCCACGCCCCGCTCTCGATCAATATGGCAAGTCCCGCAATAATGGCGCTCATGAAATCCCAAGAGCCTGCCCCAGTTGGCCTCGGTCGCAAAAGCCACGCTAGGATCGGCACAGTGAGTGTTTCCCACCAGGACCCAGTTTATACTGCTCGCAGGGATACCTGAAACTCCATCGTCGATGTTTAGAGCCGGATGTGTCGTGATCGATCCACAGTTGCCAGGAGAAACGCAGGAACCGTTATTTTGCCTTCAATGCACGAAGCCCTTGATATTGTCTCCGAGCCTCGTGTTTGAAGTGAGCGATCACACCGGCGTGTTCTTAGGATATCTGCATAAGAATTGTTTGGCTAAATGGAAACAGAACAACCCCGCCTGCACAGTAGGACCTCTGACTGAAGCGAATGAGTGAGATTCTCAGTAGAGCAGGACAAGAGGTAAACTAGCCGTTATGCGCAAGCGCCCAATCACGCCGATTCCGCAGGCTGGTACCCCTGACAACGAAGGCTGGCTAGACCTCGACCATGTAGCCGTGGTCGAGGTCACATCGGAAGAGAAGGATTATCCGGTGGAGTCTGCGCTGGTCGCGGGAGAAATGCGGGGCTGGCGTGCCTCCGTTTCCGGCGCTCAAACCGTCCGGCTAATCTTCGACAACCCGCAAAGACTCACGCGCATCTCGCTCGTCTTCGAAGAAGCCGAGACGCCGCGCACCCAAGAGTTTGCCTTGCGGTGGTCTCCGGACGCCGGACGCTCGTTTCGGGAGATTGTGCGCCAGCAATGGAATTTCAGTCCCCCCAACACAAGTCGCGAGGTCGAGGAATATCGGGTTGAACTTTCCGGCGTTACCGTTCTTGAATTGGTCATTGTGCCTGACATCAGTCGAGGATCGGCTCGCGCCTCGCTCAAGAGTCTGCGCTTGGCCTGATCGCAGTGAACTCGCTACATAGTAAAAAAAGGAGATCACGGGATGCCTAAGAAGAAAAAGACAAACGCCGCTTTTCTAAAAATGGCTCAAGCGCCTTTAAAGCCCTCTCCACAATTGGCCGAGGTACTGGGATCACCCGCGCCCATATCCCGGCCGCAGGTCGCGAAGAAGGTCTGGGCCTACATCAAAAAGCATAAACTGCAAGACCCAAAGAAGCGGCGGGAAATTGTAGCCGATGAAAAGCTGAAGCCAGTGTTCGGAAAAGCCCGATTGGATATGTTCCAAATGACGAAGGCCATCAGCAAACACTTGAGCAAATAAGGATTCGGTTCGCAGCGAGTATTCTGCGAGGACTACTGCCGATTTTCCACTGCGGAACTCATTGCCAGCCAATTCCGCAAAATCAGCACCGCTGTGCTCGCGCAGGATCGCCCTCAGCGTTAGCAGTGTGCCTCCATATGAGGATTAAGCCCCTTTCCATCACTCGGAAGACCTTCAATTTCCGACGGTCGGTCCCAGACATCCTTGGCTCCGTCACCTCGGTCTAAAGGGACAACTACGATCCTGACAGGGTCTCCATATCGAAATCCGACGTAAGCCTCAGATCCTCGGCCCTTTTAGGTCTAGCTTAGCTGCTTGTTCGCACTTAAAGCTGTGCAACGGACATCTGAAGTTTTTTACGGTGATTTCTTGCCGCTCGTAATACTCGTGCAAAGCACTCTTCAACTCCTCAATCATGGTAGTCTCCTCATGGAGTTCCCGAAGATCCTGATCTGTCTTAGAGCAGAAGAGTTCTTTGAACGCTACCCAACGCTGCAGGAGTGGCCGTTGACGTCGCCACCATATTGCTCAACTCAACTTGAATTCCGGCAGCTCATCTTGCTACGTGGAACGTTAGGCGGCGTGAAGCCCTCTAAGGCCCGCCCGCGCCGCGACCAGAGCATCGTATTCCTGTTGCGAGTGGCTGGGCAGCAGCGCCCACAGTGTGTAGACGCCAAGCGCCGTGCCAAACGGTATGTTAAACAGCGAGATGAAGGCCAGCACGAGCGCGACCATGCGCGCCCAGGACTCGCGCTGCAGTAGTCCCCATCCGGCGATGAATCCGCAAGCGGCCTTGGCCAGAACGATAATCCCGAGCGTGGTGAACAGCGAAGTCAGGAAGCCGACGGGCACGTCGGGGGGCACTCCCTTCATCTCACGCAGGTGCGGAAACAGCGTACTGCCGAGAATCAGCAAGAACAGGCCTCCCAGGGCATTGAAGGCCGATAGGGCGAACCACAGAATGCCCAGGAGATGTACATGATTCTGCACCCGTCCGGGAAGCGGTTGCGCGATCGATACTGGACCCACGACTTGCTTTCCGCACTTGCTGCAGAACGCTTGCCCCGGTTGTACTGCCGTGCCACATCCATCACAGAACATGATGCCCTCCAATCGGAATCTCCTTCTTGGTTCAAAAACGGCGGTGATCATACACCCATCCCGCCGTTCGCCGATAGTGTGAAACCATTTTCATACGGACCGCCCTCTGGAGGCCCTGTTTAGAGCGACACATTTTTCTTGTGGCGCCTTTCGCACATTTGGCGGTCAGCGAATGCGTACTATCAACCCGCTGCTGCCGCTCATGACCGGCGGCTATCGGGCAGTCAAGATCAAGCGCGAGCGCTGACGGGAGCACAAGTCGGTATTCACAGCGTTCGCCGTCATTGCAGCATATATCTCTTTCTGCGACAGCGCCGCATCCGTCTACCACCGCTTTCGCAGCCACATCTGGGGAGATCCCAGCCGCATGTACCAGCGCAAGGGCGGCAACGGCGCGGGACAGGAATGTTCCCTTGCGGTGATCGGTGCCTTTACCGTCGTAATCGGTCGCATGCAATTGAAAGTTAGATAGTTACCCCGGGGGCCTCGCCGACAACCTGCTCCGTGTTGTAGTCTCCAGCGGCCCGTCACCGAAAGCGGCCAAGGTACGAATCCAGTTGTCCATAGGCCCGGGTAAGACCCGAGGAACCGTTCCATTGCTTCTCGAAGATATCCAGGAAATCAGATTCGCTGTACATGCGATGCTGCACGTCGCCTTCGAGAACCGAACCCGCTGGCTTCCAGTCACGGCCGCGCGCGTTGCGCGCCGCGGTAAGCATTGCGGAGGCTTGCTGCAAATCATGCCTCTTCCAGGCCATGTATCCGCGCAAGAACCAGGCATTCGCGGCATGCGGATTCGCCAGGCAGTCGTGGGCGAAATCTTGTTCCGCTTCGCCAAATCTTCCTTCGGCAAGAGACACCTGGCCTAACAGGACAAGGGTTCCGGTTTCTTCCGAGTTCAGCTTCAGAGCCGCGTTCAATGCCTGACGCGCCAGTTCGAGTTGGCCTCGCGAAGATGCCGAGGCGGCGAGCAACTCTCCCTTGCGCTGGAAAGCGCGATGACTCTGTGGATTGATTCGAGCGAGGGCGTCGAGCTCCGCGACGGCAGACGGTACGTCGCCCAAAGTAGCAAGGCAATTCGCGAGATAATAGTGCGAATCCTCGTGCTGGGGATTCATGGCGAGCGCTTCGCGGAACAACTGCACTGCCTTCGCAGGATTTCGCTCGCTCTTCATAGCGTCCATGGCGGCATGCTGCTTCGACCAGAACTGCACCAGTCCAGCGTTATCAAGCGGCGCTGGTACGGTCTGATTTACGTTGGCGGCCTGGGGCACAAAAGGCTTCGCTTGGGGATCGCCTTGAGTGATGTCCCAAATCTTATTGGCTGCGAGATTCGTCCATGTCTCCTTGATTCCGCGCAGCCATCGCACCTCCAGGCGATCTATCTTGGTCGCCGCACCCAGCCCGATATGCACTCGATGGCTGTCTTGCGACAGGTAGGAAGAACTGCCGACGGTGCGGCGCAGGGGGACCCCGCCCACCCATGCAATTACCGTTGCACCATCGCCGAATCCCAGCGGGGATCCGGTTGGAGGAACACGGCTGTGCAGCCTAAACTCGGCCCAGTTGCCTTGCGGGATATCGTTACGCAATAGCCGCACGCCTTCACCGTTATCGACGATCGCTATATCCATGGCGCCGTCGTTGTTGTAATCGGCAACGGCCAGCCCACGGCT
Source organism: uncultured Acidobacteriaceae bacterium (assembly GCA_963770245.1). Taxonomy (GTDB): domain Bacteria; phylum Acidobacteriota; class Terriglobia; order Terriglobales; family Acidobacteriaceae; genus PALSA-270. The sequence continues at coordinate 19,514 of CAVYOX010000011.1, forward strand.
GACATGTGGCTGCGAAAGTGAGCGATTCCACGGCGCCAGATCGTTGAAGAAACTGCCGTGATCATTCCAGAACAGAAACGAGTTCATCGGAGCGAGCCGTGGAGGTGACGTCCCGTTCTGCTCGAAGGTGCTCCCGTTGGCCACGACGAGATCAAGCCAGCCATCGGAATCGAAATCGGCGAAGCTCGCGCCCCATCCGATCTTCTGTAACGAGGGCTGGCCGATGCCCATGTTTGCGGCCACGTCGGTGAAGTGCAACTCCGACCCGTCGGCCATTCCTTTTTGCTCAGAAAGGAGTGACTGGTATAGCGCATCTCCCTGCGCGATCCAATGGGAAATGAAAAGGTCGTCGTCGCCATCGCGGTCGAAATCCCCTGCGGCTAAGCCCATGGAGCCGCGGTACTCTTCGACCCACGCACTTCTGCCGGCGTCGACGAAGGTCCCTTGGTGGTTCAGGTAGAGTTTGTTCTCCGAAATGTCGTTGGCCACGTACAGATCGGGCCAGCCATCGCCATTGAAGTCGTGCCAGAGCGCGCTCAGACTGCGGCCTTCCTTATTCGCGACGCCAAGTTCCTGCGCAACTTCCGTGAACGTGCCGTTTCCATTGTTGCGAAACAGCAGGTTCCGTTCCGGTTCGTAAGAGGCAGGATTCAGAGTGAATGGGACTTCGAGTCCGAACTGCGTCGAGTTGGCGGCCGAGGTGCGGTCTCCCAGTTTGTACTTAACATACCCACAAACGTAAAGATCAAGATACCCATCGCGGTTGTAGTCGCCCCACGACACGCCCGTCCAAAAACCTTTGGGCGATGGGAAGCTTTTGTCGCGGACCAGGTGTCCGTGGTCATTGCGAAACAGAATGATGGTATCGTAACCGGTGACGACCAGATCGAGCCAGCCGTCGTTGTTGTAGTCGCCCCAGGCAGCGCCCATGCCGTGAATGCGCAGCTCCGGAAAGTCCTTCACCTTCTCGAATCGTCCGTCGCCGAGATTTCGATAGAGCACTGACGGTGCAAGTTGTGAGTCGGGCAAATCGAGCGAGCCGCCGCCACTTACCACAAACAGATCATCCAGGCCGTCATTGTCGAAGTCGCCCCAGGCCACGCCGGAGCCCATGTCCTCGGGCAGTTGCGAAGTGCGCGGTCCCTGGAACTGGCGAAAGCCAGCGAGCCCCGCGGCCTTGGTCACATCGGTGAATCGAGGTTCAGGCGCACCCTGGGGCAGATTCCGCCCTGGATTCGCCAAAGCATCCACCGCGCGCGAAGCTGCAATAGCTTTGACCGGTTGGACCGTTGGCGCTGCTAGCGCTCGTGTCGTGCGATCCAAAACGCTGGTGATGTCTTTCGACGACTCTCCAGGCGTGTAGTCCTCGGGCGCGTTCTCTTTGCGAATTCGCCACGCGACCACAGTGCCGATCAGCACAAGCACAACCAGCGTCGCCACCGTCCACGCAACCCGGCGCATGCGTCGGGAAGATTTTCTGACACGTTCGGGGAGAAGGACGTCTACTGACATGCGGCCCCTGCGGTTCTCGTGACACACACGTTCGCGGTTGCGCTGGCAATGTCAACTACTGGCGCGGTAAGGCCTGACTTCTCTCCCATCACGTAGTTGAGCAGGAATTGGTCAATTTTTCGGTAATGCAGCGTGGCATTGATGTGCAGCTTGCCAGTGGCGCGGCCCGCGGCTACCGAAAAATTCGTGTTTGGATTCAACTTCGCCACTGGGAGACTTGGGCCGCCCGATGGGCACATGATGTTGTATTCAACCGTGTCCGAATAACCCGGGAAAAGCGATCGGCGATAGCGCACTCCGACCATCTCCCACAAATTGTGTCGGTCGATAAGATTGCCGTACTGGTCCACCGGTTCAGCTTTGAATAGGAAGGTTCCCGGGACCAGGAAGTGTCGCGGATCGCGTTGACCCGAAGTGAAGATGAAGTTACCGTTGTCGTCCTCCACTCGCAGTTCTACCCAGCTCTGGATCATGTCCAGCGGACCGGTTGGGTAATCATGCCCGACTTTGTTGGAAGTCATGATCACGCGTACGGGAATCGCCTGTCCGGGTGCGACGGAGGGAGGAGCCTCAATGCGAATCTTCACAACCGGGCCCTCAGCCCACTTGTTGCGAATCTCAGGGATGTCAATTTGGCCCTGTAACCAGCGGACGGTGAGTTGAACCTGCTGGTCGGCGCCCTCCAAATGCAGCAGCGCCGGCACGAAGCTATTTGCAGCGAGAAATCTGTGGCTGCGGTGTTTGTGATCATCGGCGGTGCGGTTGTAGTCGGTGGTGTCGCCCGCGGCCGGGTCGTGGGAGTCGGTCAGCGGCATGTGGCATTCGCGGCACTCGACCGTGGCGCGCGCGTCGCCTTTATGGTTCCAGTGGCTCGCAGCCCAGTTGTCATACTGGTTCTGCAACTGCACCCACCCCACGCGGTTCACTTCCTGATCGATGAATTGCTTGTGACAGGCAGCGCAGTATTCCGGTTTCTTGTACATGCGCTTGCTCAGGCGATTATGTTGGGCCGGCCAAGAGCGGATCAGGAAATTGCGCGCGATCGCGCCCATGGTGTGCTCCGGGCTCCATTGCCAGAGGTACTCCTTCGGCTGGGACATCGTGTAGTTTGCGTTGCCTTGGATGTCGGTCTTCTGAATGGAATGGCAGGCCAGACAGGAAATGCCTTCGTTGTATCCCTGCAGCGCTGTCAGCTTCTCGGCAAAGATGTTTTTTGTTCCTGAAAACAGCGAAATGGGATCATGGCATCCGCCACAGTAGCGCGTGGATTCGGGGCCGTTCTGCTTGGCCATCACCGTCTGTATGCCTTGGAAGATGGGATCCATCGCGGAATAGCGATGCGCACTGGTCTGCCACTCGTGATAAATCTCCGTATGGCATCCGCTCGAACCGCAGGTCTCCGAACCCGCCAGAGATCGCGGATCGAATGAGCCGTTCGTGACGGTGTGCGCCAGGCTCGGGGCAAAGGGGCGGTCCTTGCCAAAGGGATAGCTGTAGTCCGAAGGAAACTGGTTGTGGTATTTCGTGCCGGAATACGCCAGCGAGAGGATTCCAACCAGGAGGATTCCCCCAACTGTCAGTGCGGCAGTGGCGCCCAGCCATCCTGTAGCCCCTCTCGAGGCCTCATTCCTCCGGCGCCGCCACCACGCAATAAGGATGTGTGGAACCGAGGCCGCCAGCGTAAGCAACGCGGAGACCAGATGAGTGTACCGCAAGCTTGGTGAAGTGCGAACTCCGAGCAGTGCTTGCCCGGTCACCAGCAGTCCCGACACTTCGCAGATGGCCAACGCACCTAGTCCGACGTATCCCAGCAACAACACATCTGACATGGCCTGGTCTGCATAATCTTTCCAGTGCCGTGCGAAATACCACGCCAGGGGAGCGATGCTCAGGATTCCGGCGATGGTGTGCAGCAGGAGCCCCCATTGAATGGCGGGATGAAAGGGGCCGAAGGTGATCGCCAGGCCCGACACAAGCTCGAACACGAGAATCGCTCCCACCGCTCTGGCCAGCACAGTCGACCAGCCAGTTCGAATGCTGCAAGACTCCGACGATTGCATGTGCACCTCTCGAGGAAAATGGAACCACCGTACGCTGATGCCGAAAGCAGCGCTGTGACTGCAATCACAGCTCAAGCCGCGAAATCTAGCGGCGCACGTCTATTACAAACTCGGACAATTAAGACTCGGCTAACCCTGCAATAATGCTGTGTTCGCGGTGAGTTCAACTTGGGCAATCTTCCAAGCATCATTCAGGGCGGTATGGGTGCGGGCGTTTCCAGTTGTCGACTCGCGCGAGCGGTGTCTCGACTCGGTCAGCTCGGAGTGGTTTCTGGGACGGCGCTGGATTCGATCTTCGCAAGGCGGTTACAGGATGGCGATCCCGGTGGCCACATGCGCCACGGTCTCGATCAATTCCCAGTCGCTGAAATTGCAGAACGTATCTGACAGACCTATTACATTCCCGGCGCGTGCAAGGGTTTGCCAAGCTGAATTCGAGGTTCAAAGGTCTGCGTGAGTGAGAGTGCGCGCGAGACGAGACACAGCGTCTCAGCTTTCTGTAGTAACACAAGTGCCCGGTCCCGGCCCTCTTCGCCCGAAATCGTCAGATTGGGGTGCATGATGATTTCGCTAAAGTGGTAGCCAGAATCAGTTCTGTGAATTGTCCCCTGGACTGCTACTTCCAGATCGGCATATTCAAACCTCGATCGTTCCGCCAGCGCTCGGAAGGTGGTGGTGTAGCAACTGGCGACCGCGCTCAGGAGCAGATCTTCAGGCGTCCACCGGCCTTCAACGCCTCCAAACTGCGGCGGGGCGGTGAAATGGATTGCATTCGGCGCGGAGTCGCACCTTGCCATGCCGGTCCGGCCCGACGCCCACCAAGCAACTACTCGATAGTGATGTGTGTCCTCCATGAGTGGTCCAGTTTTTCTTCGTAGTAAGTTCAAGCCTGATACTGTCATTCGACGAGAGCCTCGCCGCCGGCTAGGAGAGACTCCGTATCCGCACATATTGCTCGCTAGCGTTTGGCTTTGCCGTGCTTGAAGTCACAATCTTTCGTGATGCTGATCACCACACTTCGCCGCGCTAGCTACTGGGCTTTCCAGGCACTATGCACACCATGGGGGCTGTTTCGCTATTACTGGATCGTGCTGAAGTTCGGGCTTGCGGTTTTTGCCACCTTTGCCTTGCTGGTACACCAATTCGGTGCGATCGCGGAGGCGGGGAAGCGCGTGTCAGGGGCTACAGCGGAAACGTTGTTCAGCGCTGACTTCGGTCCGCTAAAGACCGAACTCGTACGCGCTCCTAGCCTCGCGATAGTGTTGCTGCTCTTGTAGCCACGCCCCTGGGAGTGTACAAACTGGGGCCTGACCCGTTATAGCCAACGCAAACAGCAAAAGCGGCGCAAAGTACAGCACCAATCTGAATACCAGGCTCCCTTAAGGGTAAGAATCTTTTACACCGTCCTCGGTGTGCTGGTGTGGTAGTTATCGCGCTACACCTCACGGGCCACGGCTTTGGCCAGCACGGTCACTGGTCCTAAACACTGACCGACGGTCAAACAAAATGCGCGAATCGCACGGCTGTACTACTGGTTTCGGAGTTCAAAATGGCACACCGCCCAGAACCTCATCTTTCACTTCCCACCACACCGTCTATCCCGCCGATCTTTGAAAAGCCGGGTAGGACAGAATCACAAATGCATCCCCGCCTCAGATGATCTTGTTCCTGCGGTTTGGTCGTTGGTAATAGTTTTGTAATGTGTATCCGAGATCACAGCGAAAAATTCTGCAGCGCGCCATCCTCCAGTAGATCTATGGAAACTCACCCAAAAGGAAGTCGCGCTCGCATCCTACTCAGTTCCGTCTTCGGGCCTTATGCGCAAGACGACAAATTTGGTAGCCGCTCCATCAATCCTATGGAGCTCTATCACAACCAGGTCACCCGCGCGCAAGGCAGTTTCTCGCTGCGCATGTTCCACCGCTCCTGGGGCATCATGATGATTCAGGAAAATATTTCTGCGCCCTGCACCGTGCTGGATTTTCCCACGCGCGAAGCCTTTGCCCGTGAATTGACCACCAATCACTACGACATTGTTGGTATCTCTTCGATTATCCCGAATGTTCTGAAGGTCCGGGAGATGTGCCGCATAGTGCGCGAACTATCGCCGGCTTCGGTGATTGTGGTGGGCGGACATGTGGCTGCCCTTCCTAGCCTCGACGCGAAGATCGACGCCGACCACGTCGTGCGCGGCGAAGGTATTTCGTGGATGCGGCGGTACCTGGGAGAAGACGAGCACGCACCTATCCGCCATCCTGCAATTGTTTCCGGGTTGCAGACACGCGTCATGGGGATGCGCCTGCCTCAGCGGAAGGGCGGCACGGCAGCGACCATCATCCCGTCCGTGGGCTGCCCCATGGGATGCAACTTCTGTACTACTTCTGCCTTTTTCGGGGGCAAAGGAAAGTTCATCAATTTTTACGAGACCGGAGACGAATTATTTGAGGTGATGTGCGGGATCGAAACCGAGCTCAAAGTGCATTCCTTCTTTGTCATGGACGAGAACTTCCTGCTTCATCGCGCGCGCGCAATGCGCCTGCTGGAGCGCATGAAGCTGGCAGGCAAAAGCTGGGAGCTTTCGGTCTTTGCTTCCGCCAATGCGATTCGAAAATACACTATGCAGGAGCTGGCCGAACTTGGCATTTCCTGGGTATGGATGGGTTTGGAATCTCCCGAGTCCAGCTACAACAAGCTGCAGGGCACCGATATTGGGCAACTCACGCGAGAGCTACGCGAGCACGGCATACGAGTGCAGGGCTCGACGATCATTGGACTCGAGCATCACACGCCAGAGAACATCACCCAGGAAATCGAATCCGCCGTCAGCTACGAGACCGATTTCCACCAGTTCATGCTCTACACGCCCGTTCCCGGCACGCCGCTTTACCAGGACATGGCCGCGCAGGGCCGTCTGCTGAACGACGTTGACTTCGCCGATATCCATGGTCAATACAAATTCAACTTCCGGCATGGCGCCATTTCTCGCGACGATTCCAAGAAGTTCCTGGACTGGGCCTTCCAGCGCGACTTCGAGCGTAACGGGCCGAGTCTCTATCGCATGTGCCAGACCATGCTCCAGGGCTGGCGGCGCTACAAGGACTATCCCGATCCGCGCGTCCGTGAGCGGTTTGCACGACAAATGAAGAACCTCAGCGGCGCTTACAATGCGGCGCTTTGGGTGATGGAGCGGGAATTCAAGAAAGTCAATCGCAGCGTGAGTGAGCGCATTCACAACCTTCGCCGCGAAGTCGAGAAGGAATTTCCCGTCGTCGCCCGCCTCACCGCTGCTTCGCTGGGCCCTATCTTGTTGTGGTCCACCCGCCGAGAGGAAAAGCGGCTAGCCTCCGGGCGCACCTACGAGCCCCCGACCTTTGTCGAGCGCCGCAACTGGATTTCGGCTTTGTAGCTCTCTTGTGAGACGTTCGTACTCCCATTTGCTGCTGATCGATAATTGGTGGTCGAGTCGAGCAACTCGGAAAACAAAACAACCATAGCGCGGCGTTCCGCCATGCCGAGCCTGAAATTAAAGAAGGCTGCGAGTTTCCTGTTGCCAGTCAGTCACGCAGCCTACCACAGATTGTTCACAGCGGGCCTTGCACCTCCCAGCACCTTTCGTGCAGGGACCGCAGTGCTTTTTTATGGCTGACCTTAGTTTAGGGATGTTCGCTTGCTTCGTTCCGTGATTGAAGTCACAGTGGCATGTGACCTGCGTTCCTTCAAGACTCCTGGCCGACGGGGATTGCCGTCAGCTCCAAGGCAGCTTTTGGAACTCGCTCGGAAGGCCGCAATTCCCGCCTACCCACTGGGAGAAGACAAACGCCGCGTCTGGCGATTCCGGCTATCCGTGCTCGCCAACGCGATGGAGGAGCGAATGGTTCGCGGAAGCGGCATTGGCCCAGTTGGCGTTGGGCAAAGGTCGGTCGATACGCTGAACCAATACAAGGAAGAGCAGTGGGTGCGATTTGAAGATGTGAAGATGCTCCCTATTTACGTACCCAACGCCGGAGGCTGAAACCCGCCAGTTTGGCTGGGAGGCGGCAGAACCCGAGAGATACGACGGGTGACTGGCAATCTGTATCGGAAGGGTAGGTCGGGCGGCTTCGGTGCACTGCGAGCCCCCGCAACCATCCGAATACGCCCCTCCTCGCGGACCCGCATGTCGGGCGCGAGGGGGTCAGTACCGAGCAAGTCCCAGGTTCCCTCAGCGATGTAGTACCAGCCTTCTCCATCTTCCAATGGGTACATCCGCACGGCACTCTGCGGGAATTGCTTTCTATATCAATTTTCACCCGGATCCAAGGACTAGTCTAGGACTCGGCGGATGGGAGCAGGAACCGGTTGTTGGCGTAACTGTTGAGAACAGTTAGCACTTTATCGCACGTCCCGCCGGGCAGGAAGTCGGCGCAGATCGAGGTGAGTGGCGGGACTTGCGAACAGCGGGAGGTGGCTCCCTCTTCTCGCGCTCCGGCGAGTTCTGCACCGAAATCGTGCTCGACGTTAATGGCCGCCAGACGGTTTTAGACTCTACCGCGGTGGCTGTCAGCGCCTCTCCCATCGTGACTCCGTTCAGCTCAACATGGATGCGGCGCGAGTTGACCTCGGGATGAAAATACACGTCGATGCCCACGCCCTTTCAGACCATCTCATAGATTGTCTTGGCATCCTCGGTGATAGACAGCGTGATGGGACCGGGACCGATGCGCGAAACCTTGATCCCTCGGCATCGACATCCAACCGGGGACCAGGAACCACAGAATTTGTTTTTGGCGCAGACTGCGCGAACGTCAACATCGCGCTACACCCAAAGAGCAACGCGGCAAGAGAGCTGGCACGCCGCATGGCAATCCCCCTGATGTCTCGGATTGCACCTCGGGGTTCAGAAAGCGAAAGTGGCAGGTATTTTTCCCGACGGTCTGGGTGCCAGCGCAGCCGATTCCGGCCCCGACTGCCTCCACCGCTGCTGTGGATGCGCAGAGTTTGCGCCAAACCTTACAATAGAAGAGATGGCGATTTCGAGAGTCCGACTTGCGCGGAATTCGGATCGGAATGCACTGGCGCAGATGCGGGCGTTGCTCTGGCCAGACACTGGAGTCGAAGAGTATCTCAGAGAACTCGATGCCGTCTTAAGCCATCCGATGATCAGGACTCTGCCCATGGTGATTCTAGTTTCAGAGGACCGAAGTGGTGCATTGATTGGCTTCCTCGAAGTTGGAATGCGCTCACACGCCTACGGGTGCAATCCGGCACGGCCGGTCGGGTTCGTGGAAGGCTGGTTTGTCCAAGAACGGTTCCGAAATCGGGGGGTCGGCGGGGAATTGATGGGTTCGGCCGAGGACTGGGCTCGGGCCCAAGGCTGCCTGGAGATGGCGTCGGACGCATTGATCGATAACGAGGGATCGCAGCGAGCGCATGAATCGTTGGGTTTCGACGTTGTGGACCGATGTGTGCACTTCCGCAAGGGGCTATAACAAGTATTCTGGGCGCAAAAGACGAACATGGAGTTCCGCATGGTCACCCGAATCTGGCATGGCGTAACCCCCGCGGCCAAGAGCGACGAGTACCTAAACTTGATGCGAACCGTCGCCATACCCGATTACCGCTCGACCCCCGGCAACAAGGGCGCTTACGCGCTGCGCCGCATGGAGGGCGATACCGCACATTTCTTGATGGTCACGTTTTGGGAGTCCGAGGAGGCGATCCGCGCCTTTGCTGGAGACGACATCAGCCTGGCGAAATACTATGACTTCGATAAGGATTTCCTGCTCGAGCTAGAGCCGTGCTCCACGCACTACGAGATGTACGACAAGTAATCGGATTCGACTCTGATTACGACGCTGCGCCTTGTCCGCGAGAAGTTAAAAGCTGAATGAAATCGTTCGCGCCAATGATCCGGAGCACGATCCGCACGAGGAGGGGGAATCGTCGTCGAGTGGGGTCATGCACGATGGTTGGTGCGGATAGTTGATATCGCACACCCTGCGTCTCAAGCTGGCACCCTCCAGCGGCTAGTACGTTCTTGACCCACTCGCTTTCCCGACCGTAGGTGAGCGCAACCAGGAATCCCTCGGGCACTCGAAAAACATTGACCGGCGTCCGGTAGAGCCTGCCGGACTTTCGACCCATGTGTGTAAGGATGCCGAAGCCGGGCAATCGGCCCGCGAATCGGCTGGTGATCCTGTTCGTAACAGCCAAGTTGAAGGCCGCCACCCACTTTTTGCGGAACCGGATCAGTAGGATGGGAACCACAAGGGTTGTCAGAAGCAAGATGACCAACGCAGTGATTACCATGGCATGGGTAGCGCGGGAAGCTGGATGCATGTTACGGATGTCGGGAAGGCGAGGTCAACCGGCGCAACACCACAATTGCGAGGTTGGGTGCAAAACCTCGTCATTTCGGACTTTCTGACGGTCTCGCCCCGATGGTTCGGAAGGGGTGCCCCTGAGGAGCAACAACTGGTTTCCAATCAACGCCGAATATTTTCTTTCGCATGTCGGTCAACAATCGGTCCCGAATGTGAGAGAGTCTGCCTCTGAGAACCGTTCCGGTTTCACGACGGCCATCTCCCCCTGTATATGAAAGCCAATTGAAGCTTGAGTTCACAAATAGCAGGTCGTCCACAATTAGAACTTTCTCGTGAGTGACCATTTCAACAAGGTGGAGCATTCCCGTCTGCTGTCGGTCCTGCAAAGCCTTTACAGCATCCGCATCGGATGAATTCTGGTGATGTCTGTTTTTGGGCATTCCATAGCCGATCCGCACCTCGCATCCCCGGGCTAGAAGACGGTCTAGCTCTCGAAGCAGGGGGCGCAACACTCTCATCTTGACCCAAGGCGAAATCACTATCAAAGTCTGCTTTGCTTCCCTGAGCGCCTCTCCGAGCAAAAGAGGGTGCTCCCGACAGTCTAAGAGTTGCGATGTCGGCAGAGCATCCATCTTGTCCAGAAGTTGCTGTCTCTCAACATCTCGCTTGGCGAGGGCCTCTTGGCTCAGACAAGATCATGCAGAGGCGGCCTTTGATTCGGCGCAAAAAGCGAAAGCTTTCCAGACTTGACTGAGTCACGGGACGCATCACTGAAGTTGGTGATGCGTGCGAGCGACCGTCGGAATAGGAACCACAACGAGCCGAAATCGTGGATACTAAGGACGGAGCGCCATCATGCCCAAAACCGCAAAGAAAATCGCCCTGATCGTCGCCGCCTTCATTGTGGTCGTATTCGCCGTTTTCCTGTTCAACCAGACGATGCAGATCGTCCAGTCGGCGCGGGCGGTGAATACCGTTTTCGGCAACGGAGTGATGTGGGGTCTCATTTTCACCTACAGCATCCTGCTCACGACTCCATTCCTGCTTTGGTTCCGCTTGCCGAAACGGATGCTGCCGCCAGCAACGTCCGAGGGTGAGGTTTACGACCGCTTTCTCCTCGATTTCAAGAAACGGCTGTCGCGCCATCCCCGCCTCCGGGGACTCGATCTAAATTCCACGACGGACATCGAAGCCGCACTTCAGACGCTCGACAAGCACGCGGACGATGTAGTCACATCCACGGCATCGGCGGTATTCCTGAGCACAGCCGTTTTGCAAAGCGGGCGATTAGATGTTCTGGTCGTATTTGCCGCCCAAACACGGCTCATTTGGCAGGTTGCCCATGTGTACTACCAGCGGCCTTCGCTTCGGGACTTTGTGCAGCTCTACGCAAACGTGGCTTCGACTGCGTTTATCGCTGCTGGCATTGAGGACATCGACGTCGATGTGCTGGTGGGGACGATTTTCGGCTCGACTGTTGCTGCGATCCCGGGAATGCATCTTCTTGCCAGTTCTGTCCTTTCGGGTTCCGCGAATGCCTTCCTGACTCTCCGAGTCGGAATGATCACCAAGGAATACTGTCGCTGTACGGTGCGAGTCGAGAAGACAGGTCTCCGGCGAGCCGCCACTCTGAAAGCTGCGAAGCTCCTTGGCTCTATTGTTCGGGAAGGAACTGTGAAGTTGTCGAAGGCCACGGTGACCGCATCGAAGATGAAACTGAGCCAAGCCTTCCGCGTCGTCACCGGACGACGAGGCAAGGTGGAGGCCTCCTAGCGAGCGCGTGCGCCTAAGGTGGCGATGTTGAAGCGGGGTATCCAGTCCTCCTGTCCGGAGGCGGTGAAGTGCTCTTCAATGATCTCCTTCCTCCGCGACAGTCGGTAGCGCCCGCACATCAGGAGATTATGGCAGATCACGTGGATTTGCGTGTTGAAGTACCCGCCCAGCGCCCAGTCGCCAGAATCCGCCCGGCAACTATATAGCTGCATGCAGAAGCTCAGAGCAGCCTCAGCTTGGCTTAAGGAGAATCTGGTGGGTCGCACTCTGGCAGTACGGACTCAGTTCGGTAATCGGAAGCCCAGATCGATCCCCTGCTGCTGAGATTCGGGAAGCGTAGAGGCCAGTTCAATCACGGAAACATCTTCCGGTTTCGGTCGGATGACGCGGCCGACCGCCGCGAAAGCGCGGGAGGCGCTGTGCGCAGCCATGTGTTTCAATATGTCCGTTGCTGATTGAATGGGCTTTTCACAAAGCTTATTCATGCTGATCGCGTGGCCGCAGTCGTTGCATGTCATAAATGTGTCGCCTGCCATGTTTCTAGTCGTGGCGTACATGGTTTAACCCTATTCTAATCGGGGGCCGGAGCGGGGAACGTTGGGGCAGCGACCACCGGCTCTGGCTGACGACACCGATGGCAATTTCACGAAAAGTGAGCAATTTTGAACAGACAGGTGCCCTTTGGGTTGCCTATCTTTCGAATCATGGCCGTTTCTTGACGCACGGTCATTTTCAACTCGCCTGCTTCGTCAGATGGCGGCGGGTGTGCTGTGACGGCGAGCCACCTCGGCTCGAAACTTTCCTTTTTGTGAAACTACCCAGAGGAGATGTGGCAATGGAATCCCCCACTGTGCTGTGCATCGACGACCGTCCACATGTGTTGGAACTCCGCAGAGCGACTCTAGAATCTCATGGTTATTGCGTCAAGATAGCGTCGAGCGGCTACACCGCGATGAAGATGCTGGAGGAAACGTCGGTCGCTGCGGTTCTGCTGGAGTACAAACTGGAAGGCATGGACGTGGAAGCCGTAGCCTTCCATATCAAGCAACGGTTTCCCAGCCTGCCGATCATCTTGCTTTCGGCGTACTCCGAGATGCCAGAGCGAATCCTGTGGCTGGTGGATGAATACGTGATGAAGAGCGAACTGCCGGAACGGCTGGTGCCGGTCATCGACCGAGCGCACAAGCTAGGGCCACGTTCTGACGGTTTCCGACGTAGGGATAGCGTTGCGTAGCCCAGACCGATCAACCACTGAACGTCACCAATCTCCGGCTCTGCGATCTGCGCCTCCGTTTGCGGGGCTGGTGGCCCAGATGTGCTCTGCTCCCTGTTGCGCCTTGGGAGAACTGTGGTTAATTAAGGTTGGCTAATGTTGACTCAAGACCGGCACGTCTGCCTGAGTTCTGACTGGCATCGGCGCACTGACCCCCAGTAACTACGGTGCTCTTGCGAGGAGGATTACAGTCAAATTGGGAAAACGTTTGTTTGGCGGAGCCAATTCCGACGTTGAGGGGTGTACTTCACTATGCGCGTCGGCCTTACGCTTTTGGTGTCCGCTAGCCGAGTGACAATTCTACAGTTCAGCCACGCCTTACAAGAATTGTCGCTCTCGAGTGATGTCTGTCAGGTAGAGACAGAGGCTAACTGCCTGTTGAATCGACGAAAGTTCGACGCCGTTATCGTCGATCTCCAACTAGGGGAACAGGCTGGACTGATTTTGGATGCGGTGCGTCTCTCTCCAGCGAATCGAACGGCGGTGACCTTCGCCATCAGCGGCAGCGATGCGGAAGGCACAGCCTTCCGGAAAAGGTCGCAGTTTGTGTTTGAAAGGCCGCTTTCTGCAAAGTCAATCCGCAGCACACTCAGGCCCGCCTACGGACTAATACTCAGAGAGCGGCGGCGCTATTTTCGGTGTCCGATCTCCATCCCCGTTGTGATCCTTAGGCGAGCCAAGCCGGAAGTTCGCTGCTACAGCGTAAACATCAGCGAAGGGGGCATGGCCGTGAGTACATTCGTTCCGCTCAGCCCCGGAGAAGAGGTGCAGGTTCAGTTCACCTTACCGGGCCACCGGGGACCATTCTTGGCAGAATCAAGAATCTGCTGGTTGAAATCGGGTCATCTCGCAGTTCGCTTCGCATCTATTTCGGACGAGCACAAGGCCGAACTACAGGTCTGGCTGTCACGACAACTGGAAGAGATGCTCCCGGAATTCGTGGCCGGACAATTCCAAAAGTTCGAAGCTGCTTTAGATAACGACCTTGAGCGACAAGCCAGGTAATAACGATGGCGATGGAAATCTGACTACCAGTTACCGGCTTACGAACTCCTTGGGTCTCTCAGCGCCGGGTGCTGCTCACGACTTTCTTCTGCGGAGAGCGCAATCCGCAATGATGGCCAGCACCAGGGCGGCTTGAGAGCCCGGACCCGGCGAGATTGTGACGGTGTCTTGAGTCACGGCTGTGCTGATTTCGTACTGAATGCGTATTCTAAACCGAAGCTTGGCTGTAGCACTGGAGAGGAATCCTTAGATTGTACCGAGATCTCCGCCGCTTTCTTCTCCCTTCGTACTCGCCTGTGCTTCCGAACAAACGAAAAACTGCGCCTCAGTTCGGGACTGACAGTCGGCAGATTCGGTCCCAATCTGGACAGGCTCTCCGGCCAAACGCCCGAGCGATTAGGGCGCAGCTATTCGTGTCGCAAGGCCTCGATCGGATCCAGCCGTGACGCACGCAAAGCCGGCACCATCCCGCTGATGAGTCCCACCGCCCCAAGAATGAGAGTGGACGCAATCAACGTTCCCGGAGCAATAATCAGGCGGATGTCGCCCGCTTCCCCGTTCTTGGCGAACGCACTGTAGAAGGTAAGCCTTCCCACTGAAAGTGCGACGGCGTACGCCAGAATCATTCCCAGAATGCCGCCAATGAATGTAATGGTCAGAGCTTCGGCGAGGAACTGCATCAGAATGTACCGCTTTTGCGCGCCCAGCGCTTTTTGCACACCGATCTCCCGCGTCCGCTGCGTGACCGAAACCAGCATGATATTCATCAGCCCGACTCCGCCAATGCCGAGCGTAAGCGTGCCGATGAATCCCATCAAGATCTTCAGCCCGAGCGCAATGACCTCGAATTGATGCAGCTGAGTCATCAGGTTGAACACTCTCACGGCTTCACGGTCCGTCTGACTGAACTTGTGCTGCGTCGCCAGAATCGTCCGGACCGCGGGTTCGATTCGTTCGTATTCCGGCGTCTGGTAGTTGAACCACATCATATCCAGGTAATGCGTGTCCTTCAGATCGCTCATCGTGGTGAAGGGGATGTAGACCACGCGGTTGATGTCGTCATTCCCCTCCTGCATCTTGGCGCTCAAAACACCGACCACTTCAAAGCTGAGACCATCCAGCCGGATGTACTCCCCAAGCGCGTTACGTCCGGAAAACAACTTTTCCTTTGCTTCCGAACCGATCACCGCGACCCGGGCTCGCTGCATCTGGTCTTCCATGTTGTAAAAACGGCCTTGCCCCAGCTTGAGCGCGCGGATCGACAGCACATCCGGATCATTCCCGCTCACCGTAAAAGTGAAATCCCTGTTGTCGTATTGCACGTTCGCCTGTTTCTCGACAGTGGGCGTGATATGAGTAATCTGTGGAAGGTTGGTGTCAAGCGCCTCCACATCATCCTGCGTAAATCGGATTTGCACTCCCGATTTCTGACCTCCAGCCTGCATGGAAGTTTTCCCCGGCACCACGATGACAAGCTTCGTGCCGAAGTTCGCGAAGATGTTCGCGCACGCTTGGCCGAAACCATCACCATAAGCGAGCAGCATGACCACGGTCGCAATGCCCCAGGCCATCCCCAGCATGGTGAGCGCCGTGCGCCGCCGGTTGTGGCGCATGGCTGCATAGGCTTCCCCCAGCAAATCCCGAAACATCGCATTACTCCTGCCGGAGCGCTTCCACCGGCTGCAGCATCGCCGCCTTCCGAGCCGGATACAAACCTGCCGCCACTCCCGCCAGCGTCAGGCTGCCAATCGCCAGCATCGCTGACATCGGAACTAATTTGGGAGGATCAAAACCTTGCGGCCCCTGTATTCCTCCCATCATCGCCATCAGTCCGCCCGCCATCACCATGCCGATCAATCCGCTTCCCAGCGTGAGCAGTAACCCCTCCAGAAAAAAATGAAAGAGTATATTGCGGTTGGTCGCACCCAATGCCTTGCGTAATCCAATTTCTTGTGTGCGTTCGCTCACTGCCACCAGCATGATATTGATCACGCCTATAGCGCCAAGAGCCAGTGTGACCATGCCCACGGCTCCCAGAAACATGTTCATGACATCAAAAATGGTTCCGACCATCTTTGATTCTTGGATCGAATCCCACTCGTCGAAGGCGTTTTGATCGCTGGCATCGAATCCATGATTGCGGCCAACAATCTTGTGAACCTCCTCCTGCGCCAGCAGGTGCTCCGCGGTCACCAGCGGCTGATATTCGATGAAGGAAATGGAGTTCTGATGGTTTTCTCCCTTGATCGGGAAGTTCGCGGCCATCACCTGGAAAGGGATGTAGCCACGCATGTTCAGCCACATGTTGTCGCCCCGGCCCAGATGCGGCATACTGCCCACCACTTCAAATCGGATGCCATTCAGCAGGATGAACGCGCCAACCGCGGGACGCCCTGGAAACAGCGTCTTCAGCAACTCGTTCCCGAGGACGATCACATTCCTCCTCTGCACTCCGTCTAATTCATTGAGCCAGCGCCCTTCCTTCAGGGGAAGATAGCTGATCTCGTTCAACTGCGGCTCTGTACCAAGAATTTCCCCACTACCGCTCGCAAATTCGCTCTCCTCATGCAGGTCCTCGCGCGAAATGATGGGGCATGCATTCAGGACGTGTCCGGCTTGCCTGATGTCAACATAATCCTGATACGTGAGCAGGTAGGAACGCGCAGAATTCATGTTGCCCTTGACGGCCGGTGCTCGCCCCGGAAACAGAAACATGATGTTTTTGCCGAACTCCGCCAGTTCCCGTTTGTTGCCCGCGCGGAAGCCTTCGCCAACCCCCACCAGCAGCAGTAAAGATCCCACCCCCCAGGCGATCCCGAACATGGTGAGAAATGAGCGCAGCTTATGCGCCCAAAGATTGCGAAAGATTTGCACGAAGATGTCCGACACCGTCCGCATCGTCGCCTCAGGCTGTACGCTTCAATCTTAGATGCACAGTTGCTTACTAGAACAGGGCATTTCACTCAAAAAACCGAACGATGCCGCCACAGGCTATCCGAAGTTATTGGCAAGGCACCCACTTCGTTTTGAGCTTTGGCGACCCTATCATAGAAAAGTACGTTGATCGGCTCTTTAAAGTTCCGCAACCTGTCGAAACATTATCTCTCCATCGGCAACCTGCTTCAGATGCCATTTGTGCTCCAGTTGCTGACCTGCTAACTGATGACATAACGACGTTGGCCTCGCGACGAGCCGAGTAGACTTTGCGGTATCCAGCCAAAAAGGCTCGGGACGAAGGAGGCCTTTGAGGGGTTTTGAGCGTAGTAGGGATTTGCACCAGCGACGATCAACGACGGGCTTCTAATTTGCTTCAAGTGCAGCGAGGATTTCTTGATTGCTCATAATGGCGGCGATTTTATCTTTCATGTACTTCATCGAAATGTCATGGTGTTCTCGGTCGTAGGAATCGACGCAGTCCGCCGCCACAATAGTTTCCCAGTCTCTCTGATATGCATCAATCGCCGTCACCCGGATGCAGGCGTGCGTATTAATTCCGGCGAGAATGATTGCGTCAGGCCGTAGTCGTCGGAGCAACTGATCAAGCTCGGTCTGATAGAAGGCGCTGTACCGTTTCTTAATCAGCACGGGGTCCGATGAAGCAACGGCCAGATCAGAGGCAATCTGGCATCCGGTCGTCCCTTTAATGGTGATCCGAATGCCCTTGGTTCTCATTTCTTGAAAGGCATCGCTGAGATCAGGCTCGAACTCCTGGCGAACCCAGACGATTGGACAGCCACGTTGACGCATGAGGCCAACGAGGTCGTTGATCGACCGGACCAGCTGTTGCTTCGGGGCCGATGCCCATTTTTCAAGAAAATCATTCACCACGTCAATGACGATTAGGACCGGGCGTTGCATTACCAGAAGTTAGCACAGGACGTGGTGGCATTGCTTCTGCGATTGTAACGGTTGCACACGGCGCCGGACGTGACCTGCTCGCCCGCCTCTTTTTGTGACTCGGCATGAACTCGATGAGCCCCAGCTTTCATCCATGCCGCCGGCGCCGTCCCGAATTCGGCGACTGTGCCGAGCGGCACGGACACCTTTTTGTAGCTTCCGTCTGGCTGGACAACAATCATATAGATCCAATCGATCTGTTGACGCCCTCGAATTCTCATGCGTATTATCGAAGTTCGACTATCAAGCGTTGGCGAGTTCACGATTGAAGAAGCATTCCAATAAACCTGGACGCAGGGAGCTGTATTCCGGCCTTATTCGACTCCACGTCCTCTACCACGCCTGCAAAGAACCGATTTTCGGTTTGGAGATGATCGAAGAACTCGGGCGGCATGGCTACAGGCTCAGTCCGGGCACAATGTATCCACTGCTGCATGGATTGGAGAGGAAAGGGTTGTTGCGCTCGTCCCGTACTGGGCGGCGGCCCAATTCGCGGCTTGTCTATCGTGCCACCGCTACAGGGCGGACCGCACTGGCCGTGGCCAAAGACAAGGTCCGAGAGCTCTTTAGCGAGCTGTTTGAGGACCTGATCAACGCAGGGAGTTCCGCGGCGATGAAACGGACAAGACGCAGTTGAGAAACGACAAAGTTGTTTTGTGTGGCCGGTTCTGCCCGCTGTAGGGGCAAGGATGAGAATCATGATAGGGAACTGTTTGCGGCATTGTCGAACACGCACGACTATTCTGTTGGTTGTCCTTCTTCTGCCATCCCTCTCCGGAGGACAAACGAACGCAGCTTCGTCCAAAGTCCTGACGCTGGAAGATGCACTGAACTACGCACTTCAGCACTATCCCGCGGTTCGTGCTTCCCTGGAACAGGTCTCCGCCGCCAGGGCAGGGATCTCACTTGCGCGGTCCGAATATTTGCCCGTGCTGAATGGTGTGTACCAAGACAGTCGAGCCACTCAGAACCAGGTACAAGGCATCTGGCTTGGAACGCCCATTACACCGACGGTAGAGGGGCCGGTTGGGGCCTCTAGTGGGCAGAGCTACTGGGGCAGCCAGGCTATCGCTTCTTTTTCCTGGGAGCCGGTTGATTTTGGGCTACGTCCTTCAGTCGTGGGGCAAGCAAAGTCAGCTGCGGACAAAGCAAATGCTGATTTAGCAGTGACCCAGCTTCAAGTGGCAACGGCAGTCGGCAACGTTTTTCTGACGGCGGTCGCGGCCCGCCAGGCGGTGGTCGCAGCGCAGGCCAACCTGGACCGCTGGCAGGCTTTTGATCAATCGATTCACACCCTCGTCGATGCTTCATTGAGGCCGGGTGCCGATGCTTCCCGTGCCGATGCGCAACTAGCACAGGCGAAGATTCGCTTGTATCAGATATGCCAGGCGGAACAAGCCGGGCGAGCAACCCTGGCAGCCCTCATGGGAACGGCCGGAACGGAGATCAAATTAGATGCCGCCGGTTTGCTTGACCTGCCACCCGCCGAATTATTGCCGGATCTTGCCCTTGCGGAGAATCCCTTAGCACGCGACCAAATGGCCACGGTGCGCCAAATCCAAGCGCAAGAAAAAACGTTGAGCCGGAGCGATTATCCCCGGATCTTTCTTCAGGGGAACGCCTTCGCTCGCGGCAGCGAACTTCCGAACAACGGAACGATTATTGGCAACTGGAATGGTTTAGTGCCGGCGAGGGGAAATTGGGTGGCAGGGCTGACGATTACTTTCCCGAATGTCTTCGATTTCAAGGCGCTGGGCGCGCAAAAACAGGTTGCGAAAGCCAACGAACTCTCGCAAAAGGCACTGTATGACAAGACGATTCAAGACCTGACGGGCCAGGTCCAAACCGCTCTTACTCAGCTAAAGAGTGCACAACTCGTGGCACAGCAAACGCCGATCGAGTTGGCGGCAGCGCGCGCATCGGAAGCTCAATCGCGCGCCCGCTACAATGCCAGCCTAGCCACTCTGGTCGAGGTATCTGACGCCGAGGGTCTTCTAGCTCAGGCGGAAATCGATGACGCCATTGCTCGGCTGAATGTGTGGCGTGGTCTTTTCGCGGTGGCAGACGCGCAGGGTAATTTGCAAAACTTCTTGCAAGTCTTACACGGTACGAAAGCAGGGGGACACTAATCGTGTGGCTCATTCGTGCAGCGCTAAGGCGTCCGATTTCCGTGATCGTCATTGTCGTTGCGCTCGCTCTGACTTCGATTCTTGCCTTGTTGCGCACCCGCATTGATATCTTTCCCGAGCTGGATCTGCCAGTCATCTATGTGGCACAGCCGTATGGCGGCATGAGCCCTCAGCAAATGGAGGGGTTTCTTGCGTACTATTACGAGTATCACTTCCTCTACATCAACGGCATCGAAAACGTCGAAGCCAAGACGATTCAGGGCACGGCTTTGCTGCGTCTGACGTTCCACCCCGGCACGGACATGAGCCAGGCGCTGGCCCAGACCATCTCGTACGTAAACCGCGCACGCGCTTTCATGCCACCGGGCACGGTCTCACCATTTGTGATCCGCTACGACGCCGGCACGCTGCCAGTCGGATATCTCGTCTTTAATAGCTCGTCGCGCACTCTGGGAGAAATCCAGGATTTCGCACTGAACCGTGTGCGGCCAGTATTCGCGACCTTGCCGGGCGTCTCTTCGCCGCCGCCTTTCGGCGGCAACCAGCGCACGATCGTAATTAACGTGGATCCAGCGAAGCTGCATGCGTATGGACTTTCGCCGGAAAATGTCGTGCAAGCGCTCATCTCCGGGAACAGCATTGAGCCCGCGGGCAACGCGAATATCGGCGACTATCAGATGCTGGTGACCACGGATTCTACGGTCCAGCAAATCACTAGCTTGCTTGATATTCCGCTCCATAGTGGACCGGGTCCTGGCGTCTACTTACGCGATGTGGGCAGCGTTTCCGACTCCTCGGACATCCTCGCAGGCTATGGGGTGTTGAATGGGAAGCGGACAATCTACATTCCAGTGACCAAGAGACCCGATGCGTCGACCATCACCGTTGTGAATGAAGTGCGCAACAGTCTGCCGCGTTTTCAGTCGCTGATTCCGGAAGACATCAGGATCAGCTATGAGCTAGACCAGTCGCTATACGTGCGCGAGGCGCTGTCGTCAGTGTTGCACGAAGGCCTGCTGGGAGCGCTACTCACGGGACTCACAATTCTGTTCTTCTTGCGCGACTGGCGTAGTTCGCTGATTGTGGTCATCACAATCCCGTTCGCGCTGCTGAGTGCGGTGGTTGCACTCTGGGCCACGGGGCAGACCATCAACATTATGACGTTAGGCGGGCTTGCGCTCGCGGTCGGCGTGCTCGTGGATGAAGGCACCGTACTGCTGGAAAATATCCACGTCCACCTGACACAAGGGGAACCGAAGGCGCACGCCATCCTCAACGCAAGTCGCGAAGTCGCAATTCCGCGATTGCTGGCGATGTTGTGTGTGCTGGCTGTGTTTTTGCCGTCGGTCTTTATGACCGGCCCGGCGAAATCGCTGTTTCTGCCGCTATCGCTGGCAGTAGGCTTCTCCATGGGAGCTTCCTATTTGCTCTCCAGTTCGCTGGTGCCTGTGCTTTCCAATTGGCTGATTAAACCTGAGACCGGCCACGCGGAGAATTCGACAGAGACGGGATTCGACCGGTTCCGTAAGCGATTCTTGGCTGTCTTGGACCGGATGACGAAAGGTCCTGCGATCCTGCTTGGCTGCTACGCTGTGGTTGCCGCCCTGGTGCTGCTGCTGATTGGGCCGCGGCTGGCCCGTGAGATTTTTCCTTCGGCGGCTTCTAGCCAGTTCCGACTGCGTTTTGACGCACCCGATGGAACACGGGTGCCAGTGACCGAAGAGATGACGCGAAGAGTGCTCGATGTCATCAACCGCGAGGCCGGCCCCGGCAACGTGGATCTCACCTTGGGCTACGTCGGCGTTCAAGGCTCATCCTATCCAATCAATACCGTCTTTCTGTGGACGAGCGGACCGCAGGAAGCAATCCTGAATGTAGCCCTCAAGCCGGGCGCATCCATTTCTGTTCACGACCTGGAGGAGAAGCTGCGGAAGGCGCTGCCGCAGGAGATTCCAGGATCGCACTTCTCTTTCGATCCTGGAGACCTCGTTAGCCAGATCCTCAACTTCGGGACTCCTTCTGTGATTGAGATCGCAACGACTGGTCCGCAATATAACGATGTGTTGAGCTATGCCGGGAAGATGCAACAGGAACTCGCAAAAATCGCTGAACTGCGCGATCTCGGGTATGAAGAGCCGCTTCATTATCCGACAGTGAACGTCAACGTCAACCGAGTCATGGCAGGACAGCTTGGCACAACTGCCGATAAGATCGGCCAAGCGGTGGTTTCCGCTACCGGGTCGAGTCGCTTCGTTTCTCCCAACTACTGGAGAGACCCACGATCAGGCGTGAGCTACCAGGTGCAAGTAGAAGTACCACAGGCCCAAATGACCTCTACCAAGGACATTGAAACTATTCCAGTCGCAAGCACGACCGGCGCACATCCGCTTCTGAATCAGGTGGCTTCCGTACGTTTAGGAACAGTGCCCGGAGAACTCGACCGGCAAAACGGACTTTGGTTGATTGGGCTTTCCGCCAACCTTGGCAGGAATGATCTGGGAACTGCGAACCGCGACATCAATCGGGCAATCGTCCGTGCCGGGACACCACCGCGCGGAGTGACCGTCCAGGTTCGCGGCCAGATAAGCGCAATGAATCAGATATTCGGGAATCTTTCTGTTGGTTTGGTAATTGCCGTGGTCGTGATTTTGTTGCTGCTGGCCGCAAACTTCGAGTCGGTTCGTCTTTCGCTGATTGTCCTCTCTACTACGCCCGCGGTTCTGGCCGGTTCAATTCTTATGCTCCTCATCACGGGAACTAGCCTAAACCTGGAGAGCTTCATGGGCACGATCATGGCGATTGGAGTGGCCGTCGCGAATGCGATCCTGCTTGTGACCTTTGCCGAGCAGAACCGGAAAGCTGGCGTTGACGCCAAAACCGCGGCTCGAAATGCTGCGGGCGAACGCCTGCGGCCAGTGCTGATGACCAGCCTCGCCATGATCACTGGCATGGTCCCGATGGCGCTGGCTATTGAGCGTGGTAGCGAGGGGACTGCGCCATTGGGCCGCGCGGTGATTGGGGGACTGCTGTTTGCCACCGCTGCCACGCTGCTGGTATTGCCCACGGTCTTCGCGATCGTGCAGCGCCGCGCCCCGCTAGCCTCGGCAACGCTTGATCCCGATGATCCTGATTTTGAAGAGACTGGTCTCGCTGGTTCGCCGGAGGGCGCGCGATGAAATTTCTTTCATGCGTTGTACTCGTATCAACCTTAGTGTTGGTAGGTTGCGCCGCACCGTCGTCATCGCAAGCCGGCGCCCCGGTGCCACAGGCTGCATCCGGCTCCCCGCAAGCTGTGAATGTGGTTGCGGTCGAATCGCAGAAGTTGAACACTGTACTTGCTCTGCCGGCGCAGATCATTCCATATGAAACCGTGGACATCTATCCGAAGGTCACGGGATTCATTGACACGATTCGCGTGGATCGGGGATCGCACGTTAAAGCTGGCGAAGTCATTATTCGCCTCTCTGCCCCGGAACTGGTCGCACAGCGCGCCCAGGCGGAAGCCAGCCTTCAGGCTGCCCAATCGCAGCTATCGGCAGCGCAAGCGAAGCTTGCCTCTGACGAGGGAACTTATCAGCATCTGTCTGCTGCAGCTAAGACTCCGGGCGTTGTCGCGGGCAATGACCTGCAGGTTTCCGAACAGAGTGCAGCGGCGGATCGTGCGCAAGCAGAGGCCGCAACGAACAACGTCCGAGCCGCGCAAGAAGCACTGCGCAGCGTGAAGCAGCTTGAGTCGTATCTCGAAATCGCCGCTCCCTTTAGCGGGGTGGTCACGTTGAGAAACCTTCATCCGGGTGCGCTGGTGGGACCCGCGTCCGGAACACCGGCTGCGCAGCCGATTGTCCAAATCGAAGATCTCGACCGCTTACGGCTTGTGGTTCCAGTTCCGGAAGCATATACAGCCGGCATCCGGGAGGGCCAGCAGGCCGCGTTCAGCGTGCCGGCATATCCAGGACGCACATTTCACGCTCCCATTGCCCGCGTTGCCCACGATGTCACGCAAAATACGCGGACCATGGCAGTCGAACTGGACGTCCGGAACGGCGATGGGCAGATCACGCCAGGGAGCTTTGCCACCGTCGAATGGCCAATTCAGCGCTCCTATCCAACGATGTTGGTTCCATCCACCTCCGTTACGACCGACCTTCAGCGGACTTTCGTGATTCGTGTGCGACAGGGCAAAGCGGAGTGGGTGGATGTCAAGACTGGTGTCACTGTCAACGGTAAGACCGAAGTGTTCGGCGAACTCCAGCCAGGTGACATCGTGGTGGCAAATGCTACCGACGCGATCCGCCCCGGAACCAACCTGTCTATCCAACAGCTATCACCTGCGCCGGGAAGTTAGCAATTACTCTTGATCACTTGTGCGCTCCTGTTCTTGATCAGAAATTAAAGCGATACCCCAGAATCATCTTGGCAATCAGGTGGTCAGTCGCGCCCGTGAGGCCCACGCCGAGGCTGAAATTGATCTCCCATTGCGGTGCGATATTCAAATCAATCGCAGGGAAAATCTGATGCTGTTGCTGCGAGACCGCATCGAATCCCGTCACTGGGCCGACCGAACCGTAATACTCCAGACCTCCCGCGACTTTCGGAGTGAAATCGTAACTGAATTTGAAGTTCGGCGAGAATACCACGCTCTGATTCACGCTCTCGCCGTGGAAAGAACGGTCGAGCGTGGGATTCAAGGACCAATACCATCGGCCGACTTTTTGGTCCACGATGGGGCGGATTTCCCACGTCCAGGTGTCCACGGAATACTGTCTTCGCTGGTATCCGATTTCATTCGAGAGACTCACGCCCACAGGCCAGTTCCATTTCTTAGGGATGGCAACGCGCGGGCGGATATGATCACCCACCCATTGCCAACTATGTCCCGCGGTTATGGAAGTGAAAATGTAAAAGCCACACTCGAACCAGTCATTGAAGCCGTGGGTGATCTCGACGGTCTCGTGCTCGGCGTGATTGGTGGGGTAAACACCGTCGACGATTGTCTTCGATCCGTCGATCGTGAAATTGCTATGGAGTTCAACCATAGTGTGTCGGGGATCGACCAGGTCGGACTCGTACACCTGGATTTCGTAATTGTCTTGAGCGCGGCTGAGAGGTGCAGCAAAGATGAGGATCACAAATACGATCGCGAGCTGTCGATAACGCATCGTCCGCTCGAAGTCGCAACATCCCACGAGGAAGATTATCAGCTACAGGATGAATTCATCGTGGAGAACAAATGACAAGTTGTTCATGTTCCCTCGCGAGGCACTCCAACGTACATCAACCTTAGTAGTATGAGGAGGTTGCCGTCATCTTCGTTTGTTCCTATGGTCTGCCGTGTACTGGTCTCCACTAACTTGTTGGTGGGAGGAGTTGTGGCGATTGGACAGGAACCGTCAGAGCTGCCAGATGTGGGGTTGGGAGGCAGCAGAATCCGAGGGATACCGCGGATGACTGGCAATCTGTGTCGGAAGGGTGGGCCGGGCGGCTTCGGTGCACTGCCAGTCCCCGCAACCAACCGACGCTGAGAGCTTAAAGCTCGCAAGCGTCCATTTTTCTTGCTTATACAGGTACTGCAGGAGTTGCGGGCTGGTTCGTCGAGGGAACAAAAGGGAACACTACCGATTTCTCCCTTTTCGCGCGGCAACGCGTTTGTGCGGCGTCGCCGGACCTGATTTCCAGGTCAGCGACGACGGGCAGAACTCTAATTGTCACCGAACTCCAAGCCGAACTTCCGCGAAACCAGAGTCTCTAAACCATTAACTCTTCCCCAGTCGTATCGACCCATCGCCGGTGTGAATCGTCAGCAAATTTCCACCGCCGTTCAGCTTGCCGCGAACTTCGTTTTCGCGAAGCTTGCCCTCGGTCGTAACCGGCATGTCGAGATCGATGTGGCCATCGCCGGTGTGCAGATCCACGTCCGCGGCCAAGTTGCCGGGAACTTCCAGCGTGACTGAGCCATCGCCGCTTTCCAGCCGCCAACCCGCACCCAGCACGGATCCGGCGGCTGCCCGCGCGTCGACGCGGCCGTCACCAGTCTTGAGCTCCAGTTCGTCAAAGCGGCCATTGGCACGGATATGGCCGTCTCCAGTTGTAGCTCGCAGTTTGCCGTCTACGCTATCAATTTCCTGCGAGCCGTCTCCGCTGCGAAGCTCCATGTCGCCTTTGAAATTGGCGAGTTCAATCTTGCCATCGCCGGTGTGCAGATCAACCCGGCCCTCGCTCGGCATGCGGATGTCGATGTCAACGCGATGAGTGCCTCCGTTGATGACAATGCCAAAGCCGCGCATATGCGGGTAGCGCACGTCGATCTCGACCTCATTACCCGTTTGGTGCTCGTCGATCCGAATGCCATCTCCGCCAATTTTGTAATGCGTGGTGGTCACTTTGGCTTCGATCGTATGCTGCTCCCAGGTGGAGACGTGAATGTTGGCGTCGGAAGTGGCGACTCGCAGATCGGGCTTGCCGCTGAGAGTATAAGTTCTTGACCACTCCTCAGCGAACGCCGGCAGCGTCATCACGGCGCATACTAAACCGCAAAGCATCAGCCCAGCCAATCGGCTGCGATTCGAAGTCATGTTTTTCATATGGTTCCTCCCGCCGGGCGAACACACTTCAACCCAGCCTCTTAGACGTGATTACGCAAGATTGGTGAGACCGGTTCCAACAAAAAATGGCTCGGTCTGATCATGACGAACCTATTTCTGAATTCGCTGGTTTACGTACGCCATGCGAATCAAAGTTCTTTCCGAGAACGGAAGGGCAATCGGCGCAGAGATCCACAACGTGGGTCGGATTAGAGCGGGACCAGGCTACAGTCGTGGATCTTGTCGAAATTCGCTGATCCTCTGGCCAGCCGGATGTGTTCAAGAATCTCGATGTTAATCGGCTTTATGTATTGCAGGAAGGCAACAAAACACCAGAGGCAAGGGAGCTCGAAGGTTTCAAGAAAAACAGGGTTTGACGAACACTACCAGAAATACGTAGCGATAACCCGAGGGGGGCCGGCCACGGAATCGGTTACCTTGGTCTGAAGAACCACTTGCAGGTTTTTCTTCTGCCAGTCCGGTGGAGCCGTCCGGAAAGCTTCTTCCAGATAATCTCGCCGGGAGATGAACTCGCCTGCGGCTTGCGTCCCATTCGCTCCCAATCCGGCGGCGGCGATTAACACCTGACCGGTCTTGGCGTCCAGCAATCTGGTGACGATGGCAAAATCTTCCACGATTTCTCCGTGAGGGCAAGATCCACACCCCGGCCGACCTGAGAGGCCGCCCCGTATCCAGGACATGGACCGGCCAGAAGGGCCTTGTTCCTGGATGCGAAGGTTTCCATTCTCTTCCACAAACGCGAAGCGAAGGTTACTCGTCATTTGCATCGTCCATCGGTTGTTAAAAGCTCCTACCAAAACTGCCGGAGAATTGCGGAGATCTTCGAACGAGTAGTTGCTGCCAACCCTGACCTGACTAGGCTTGTCAATGTGATCGAACAGCGCCGAAAGCCTGGCCGCCACGTATACGTCACCCACCGCCACGCCATATTCCTGGTAGGGAAGCATGTCGCCCCAAACCATGGGTTCTTCTGCGTCCAGGGGAAGTGGCTGGTCATATCTTTCGACTTCGGTTTGGAAAGTGCCGGGGTGACTCTTAGAATATTTCCGGTAAATTTCCAACGATGGCCGATAGAATATCGGTTTGGCCAGGCAGATCAGAACGGGCTGCGAAGTGGAAAAAACCGGGGACCAGAATTGGTCCAACGCGGACTCCCTCGGCCGGCTGGAAAGTCTGGTGGCGAGCGCAGCAGCCAGCAAAAGGCCCAGAACTACCGCACCGACCGTCCAGCGCAGCCTTCGCTGTTTTGGGGTATGGGTTGCGTCTACCGCCAATGGCCCTGGAATCGATTCCCAGCGAAATTCAGGGGCATAGGAACCGAGTGGAAGCTCGATGCGAACCGGTGAGGGATTTGGGGGATTGTGGTGGTAGCGTTCCAGCCTTCTCCGCACCTCCCCAGCCTGCACTCGAACCACGGAATCGTCTGCGGTCACGTAATCCGCTTTGCGCTGGAAGATCTCGGCGCCAATGGTTCGTTCTTTAAGGAACTCCTCGCGTCCTTCCAACTTGTGTTGCACGACGTAGGTGAGAAATTGTTTACTGCGAACGCTGTTGCGAAATGACAGGCTGTTGAGGATGTTGTGCAATTCCCGCAGGATGGCAGCTCTCTCGGCGTCGGTGAAGGAAGAACTCCCCCGAGACCCGGTGAGGATCGGTTCAGCTGTTGTTCCCATCGCGCTTACCTCTCGGTTTCTGGGCAGCCTGTTGAATCACGGTCGCGGTAGTGGAACTGAATTCCAGAACGGAGCATCCCGCGGTGGCGCTATGGGAGCGAACGTTACCGCCAAGGCGAAATGGTTGTCAAGTGGGGATTGCCTGAGCAGAATATGGCGGACGGCTAACTTACTGAGAAGCCATTCGTGTGAAGCGGTTTCAACGGCGCCGGCCCGGGCCGATGAACCTTGGGGATTGAGAACCTTGTCAGGGCGCTTGCACCGAAATGGCCTTTCCCCGGCAAGCCACAATCTTGTTAGGTTTGTCTTCTATGGCTTCCGCTGCGCTGTGTCCCGGCGATACCCAGACGATATTCAATTCAAGCTGCTTGGGCATCCCGGGATACTGGCCCTCTCGCGCTGTTATCGTCAGTGTCTTATCTGCTTCTGACCAACGCATGGGAATCAGCGCATGGGCTCCCTGTTCGTAGTTGTAATTGTCGCCCTCATCTTCGTACAGGTCGAACTTGCCGTCGGCTCCGCGCAGAATGCGCCGTTCAATCGGACCTGCCGACGCTTGTGTGGCGTATTCGATTTCAGGCCCGAGCGGAATAATCGAGCCTGCTCGGACGTACAGAGAAATGCGCTCCAACGGGGCTTCCACCTCGACCTGCTTTGGTCAGCCCGGCGCTCACGATCCGTCCTTAATCACTAGATGGAAAAACAAGATATAGCTTGCATTTTAGATACTGATATAGTTAACTATATCAGTATAGTTCTGGTGTGAGTTTTCTGGATCGTACCGCAGACCTCGTGACGTCGAGCGAATCGCTCGCAATACTCCAGCCACCGCCCGGAGCTATTCAAATGGTTAATTCGATTTCAGGAGGACGCATGGAACCCACTACTAGTCTGAACTGCTCAATTCTGACTGAATGTACTTCCCTCCCGCCGGTTGCTCCGATTTGGCAAGATGTCCTGGCGCAGGCGATGACCGGCGAACTAGTCGCCGCGATGAACTACACCTCTTTAGCGGAGATCTGTGACGATCCCGAAGAAGTAGCGGACGCCTTGGAGCATGCGGAGGGTGAACTGGGGCATGCTGCCGCGTTCGCTGCCGAGGGCCGCAAGATTGGCGTGTACGTCCCCAACAACGTCGAGGCAAAGTACTGGAAACGGCTTCGCGAGGCATTTATGCGCCGCATAAAAGAGCGCGACTTCATTGGCTGCCTGATCGTGCAGGAGGTCATGCTCGAATCTTTCGCCGTGGCGAGCTATGCACGCGTTGGAAAGGTAGCACCGGGGAGTCTCGGCAAGACCTTTGCCGCTATCGCAGCGGAGGAAGAGCAGCACATTGACCACGCGATGGCGATTCTGAGAAGGGAGCGCGCCTTAGACGCGCAACGCTTCGATGACAGGGTGTATCGGCTGCATCTTGAGGTGATGACCACCCTTGCAGAGATGCTGGCGAAGGAATGCAAGCATGGACATTGCGAAGTCTGCCACGGCAGCTGTGTGAAGCCAGCGTTGCCCGAGGTAGGCTTGACTCCAGCCGAGCTGCGGGGAGCGTCGCTGCAACAATACCTGAAGACGTTAGACGTGCTCGGGCTACCCGGGGAGGTAACTCTTGCATGGGTGGCTCAGCTGCCAGTGTAGCTAGGCGGGGACGGATTATGGAACTCGATTTCGCCCTGATCGGGCATCAGGAGAGCTGGAGAGCGGCAGCGGACGTACTCGCGGTCCTACGCGGACCCGGGCACACGCCTCTGCCGGACGACGAAATCAAGGACATCCTTCCCTGGATCCCCCCGAGAGCGGTCTGTCACGTCGAGGTCGGCTCAATCGTCGGCGCGAAGGCGCGCGGCCTCTATATCGATTCCTTCATTCCTCCGGACCGTCTGCAAGACGCCTACCTGCGCGACAACCTTACCCGCGTTCGAGGTGCGGCGTCCTATGCGATCAAGGCAGGAGCGAAGATCGTGAGTCTTGGCGGATTCAGTTCCATTCTGATCGAGGGGAACTTCGATCAGCTTCCGGAAAGACACGATACCGTCTTCACGACAGGCAATACGTTGACAGTTGGTTTCATCGTTCAGGGCATGAAGAAGATGTGCGCCCTGCAGGGTCGAAACCTCCGAAGATCAACCCTGCTCATCGTGGGAGCGACTGGAGATGTGGGCTCCGGCTGCGCCCGTTGTTTGGGGCCCATCGTGAGGCGTGTGCTGCTCAGCGCACGCAACGTGGAACGACTGCGGAGGCTCGCCGCAGAGTTGGAGGCCGACGGGGTGCAGGTAGAAATTACGACGGGTCTCCAGCCACTCTCCGCAGAGGCCGACGTCGTGATCTGCGCGGCCAGTCTGGCGTCCCCTTCGCTCCTGTTGGGCCGGCTCGCGCCCGACGCAATCGTTTGCGATGCAGGCTACCCGAAGAACCTTTCCCCAAGCGCGGAGATGGCTGGCGCCAGAGTCTTCTTCGGAGGTCTGGGGCAGATCACGGGCGGATTGAGATTCACGCCGGATTTGCATGGAATTCTAAACCGGCATCCATTCCCCGATGTGGTCCATGGATGTCTCCTGGAAGGCATGGCTCTTGCTCTGGACCGCCGTTTTGAGCCCTTCTCTCAGGGAAGAGGGTTCATCACTCAGGAACGGGTTGAGGAAATCGAGACCATTGCCGCACAGCATGGAATCTATCTCGCACCGCTCTACAACGCCGATGGGCCGTTGGAGGTCGGACTGGATTGCCAGACGGAGTGGTTAGAGGATCAGCGCATGGGCGAAGGAATCGGTGGAGTAAACTTCCCGAAGTGGGATAAGAAAGCAAGCGTTGGTCCCGTCGGCGGAGCGTAATGTGCCACCGCACTCTGGTGGCTCGATTTACTGACTTTGGCCTATTAAGACTGGAAGGAAGTCATGAAAGCCATCGTTTATCACCGCTATGGTTCCCCCGATGTTCTTCAATGGGAGGAAATTGAAAAGCCGACCCCTGGGGACAATGAAGTGTTGCTACGAGTTCGCGCCGCTTCCGTCAACCCGCTCGATTGGCACTTCATGAGGGGCATGCCCTACGTCGTTCGCATACCGGCCGGGCTGCGCAAACCAAAGGTCACAGGACTAGGCGTTGATGTGGCCGGCCAAGTCGAAGCGGTGGGCAGGAACGTAACGCAGCTAAAACCGGGCGACGAAGTCTTCGGCTCGTGCCGTAGGGCCTTTGCCGAGTATGTATGTGCTTCAGAGTCTTCCTTGGTCGTGAAACCGGATAACGTGACATTTGAGCAAGCGGCTTCTGTACCTGTGGCGGCATTCACCGCATTGCAAGGTCTTCGCGACAAGGGACATATTCAGCCGAGGCAGAAAGTCTTGATTAATGGTGCGGCGGGGGGCGTGGGTTCGTTCGCCGTTCAGATCGCCAAATCGTTCGGCGCAGATGTGACCGGCGTATGCAGTACCAGGAATGTGGACATGGTCCGCTCGATCGGCGCCGATCAAGTCATTGATTACACCCAAGAAGATTTCACCAAAAGCGGGCAACGCTACGACCTGCTTTTTGACGCCGTTGGGAATCATTCGCTGTTCGCTTGCAGGCGCGCCTTAAACCCCAAGGGGGTATTAATCATGGCCGGGGGAGAGGCCGGTCGGTGGATGGTCCGTGCTCTGGGGCGTGCGATCACAGCCCTGGTGTTGTCACGGTTCGTGAGCCAGAACCTAACCGGGCTGCTAGCGAGAACGCGCAAAGAGGACCTGATCGTCATGCACCAACTCATGGAAGCCGGAAAGGTAACACCGGTCATCGACAGGCGTTACAGCTTGAGCGAGGTTCCTGAGGCGATCCGGTATCTGGAACAAGGGCACGCCCGAGGAAAAGTAGTGATAACTCTGGGATAGAACAACAAAACCTATCAATGCGCTGCACTCGACTCTGTTCCGCCGCGCTCCATAACACGGCTGGATGCGACCGTTCACGCCTGACAATGTCGACGGGATCCGAATAGAACAATCCCTGTTACCTACCTGTAATACACAGTGAACTACTTGAAAAACCCCAGTCTCCGATGTCAGGCTGGTTGCGACAGCGGGCTCGCTGGCGTTCGTGGCTGATCACAGTCCTGAACGGTGCATGTTCCCCAGGGACCCGAGAGCGCAGCCTCTAAAGAGCCGGGCTAACATCAGGTGGAAGGACGCTTGGTTCGTGCGTGTCACGAATCGATCCTAGCTACCTGTGTCGCCGGTATTCGTCATGGCGTTTGCCAGCTTCGTCCGCAAATCCACGCTCGATAGGCCGGTTGCCCCCACCGCGCGGCAAACAGAAATCCAGGAGATTGAAAATGATCCGATCGGTTTTCGTTTTTGCGGCTTTTGCCTTAGCTTTTGAGGGTCTTGCTCAGACCCCGCCGAACTCCGCGCCTCCCGTTCCCGCGCACCTTCCCGGCAAGGGACTTGCCCAGCACGACTTCATGTACACCGGCGAATCGCACGACCGCCGCATCTTCATCGTGCGCCACGGTGAGATTGTATGGACTTACGACGACCCCGCGGGGAAAGGCGAAATCAGCGACGCCGTCTTGCTGTCGAACGGCAATATCCTGTTCGCACATCAATTCGGCGTCGGAATCATAACTCCGGACAAGAAGGTTGTCTGGAACTACGACGCGCCGGCGGGCAAAGAGATTCATACCGCGGTGCCGATTGGAAGCGACCATGTGCTGTTCGTCATCAACGGCGACCCCGCTGTGGCGCGCGTGGTGAACATCGTCACCGGTGTCACGGAGCGGGAGATTGGTCTTCCCACCAGGCATCCGGTCGGCGCGCACGGGCAGTTCCGTCACCTCCGGCTGACCCCGAATGGAACCATGGTGATGGCCAATATGCAACTGAACAAAGTGGTGGAATACGACTTCGACGGCAACGAGTTGTGGTCGTTCCCGTCCGAAGCGCCCTGGGGCGTCACACCCCTTCCGAACGGCAACTTTTTGATCACCGACAGGATCGGTGTGCGCGAAATAACCCGCCGTGGCGATGCGGTGTGGACATTCGCTCAGTCCGATGTTCCCGACTACAGGTTCTCGACCTTCCAGCAAGCCTGGCGGTTGCCGAACGGCAATACCGTCATCAGCAACTGGGTGAACGAGTGGAACACAAAACCAGAAGAACGCACGGGCACCCTGCAGGCGCTGGAGTTGACGCCTTCGAAGGAAGTGGTGTGGGCGCTCGCATCGTGGACTCCGCCCGCCAATCTCGGCCCACTCACAACCCTTCAGTTTCTCGATGAACCTTCGGCTCCGGAGAACGTCCACTTCGGGCCCATTCATTAAACAGTGGCAGGACAGACGGCCATGATCGTTCACGAATCAGGAATCGACGCGTCCTGCCACTGTGCCTGACTGGACTCGCAAACCCGTGGCTGGTCACTAATAGCCGCCAGCCAGAACACCGCGCCCTCAAGCTCCGCGCCGCCGGCAGAAAGACAGGTAACCATCCACGTGGATCTCACGAAGGCGGTGGGAAGCTACACCCCCATCTATAGCTGGTTCGGCTATGACGAGGCGAATTACACCACGATGCGCAACGGAGCTGAATTGCTCGACGAGTTGCACCATCTAGCTAAGTCGCGTTCCTGTGTGTGGGGTTTCATCACTTGTTGACCTCGGGAAACCGAGTGCCCGAGTTGAAGTGGAGTTCGACGAAGGTGTACAGCGAAGACGCCAGCGGGAACCCAGTCTATGGTTTCAAAATACTCGACGGTATCTTCGACACGCTCAAGGCAGCGGGCGTGCGGCCCAATGGTCGAGCTCGGGTTCATGCCGAAGGATCTGGCGGCGGAGGTTGAGGGCCCGGCATGAACCCTACCAGGTCCATTACCCCAAGAGCACCGTCTCCGGTGCATCGAACAATCCGCCGAAAGATTATCGCAAGTGGGGCGAATTGGTTCGCGCAGTAACTTCGCACTTCGTCGAGCGCTACGGCAGGGCGACGGCGCTTGGATGGTACTTCGAGGTCTGGAATGAGCCGAACATCGACTATTGGCACAGCACGCCGGAGAACTACTGGCAGCTATACGATTATGCCGTCGCCGGCGTTCGCGCGGCACTGCCGGGAGCGAAGGTCGGAGGTCCGGCATCGACGGGGCCCGGCGGCGTGAAGGCAGCGAGATTCCTCGACGATGTGGACCGCGGCAAGAGCGCCGCGAACGGCGGGCCGGTTCCGCTGGACTTCATTTTGTTTCATGCGAAGGGGCACGCGCAGGTTGTTGCAGGCCACGTCCGCATGGGGCTCAGTAGCGAACTGAACGACGCTGCCAAGGGTTTTGAAATCGTGGCGAGGTATCCTAAGTTTCGCAATCTTCCGATCATCTTGAGCGAGGCCGATCCGGAGGATTGCGCGGCTTGCTCGATGAAGGTGAAGCCGGCGACTGCTTACCGGAATGGGCCGCTCTATGCAGTTTATACCGCAGTAGCAATCAAGGAGCTATTCGAGCTCCAGGACAGGGACAAGGTCAACCTGGTGGCTATGCTGTCGTGGTCGTTCGAGTTTGGGAACGGGGACTACTTTGAAGGGTTTCGCACACTGGCAACGAATGGTGTGGACAAGCCACTCCTCAACGTCTTTAGGATGGCTGGCTTAATGTCCGGGAACCGGGTGATGACGAGCAGCGAGGACCAAGTTCCGCTCGATGACATTCTCAGTGCCGGAGTACGGCAGACCCAGAACGTGGACGCGATGGCAAACGTGCAGAGCACGAAGCAGCGGTTATGCTGTGGAACTATCATGACGACGACTGGCCCGCGGCCGCGCAGGGGTGCAAGTGACGATTGTGATTCCGGCAGGCGTAAATGAGGTTCTGCTGGAGCACTATCGGATTGACGAGACGCACAGCAATTCGTACAGCGTATGGAATACCTTCTCTCGTCCCTCGTCCTCGCTGAGTCTTCGCGAAAGCTGCATACGGGCAAACTGTACGTGCAGTTTGAGCGGCGGACGGAGGCTAGCACGCAAGTGCGCCTCCTCCGACCCGACCCACAACCTTGAGGGAAAGACCAGCGTTGACACGAATTGGGGCCGACCTCTGGAGAGTTGGCGTGTGATGTTCCACGCCTGAGTCACGCTCTGGTTTTCGAATTCCGATCATGATGTACGCCATCCTTCGCGGGCGATGGCAGTCGGGTCATCCCACTTTGGGCCCTCGATAAGACACTTAGGTAACGATCCCTCAGCTCGGCCTAGATCTGAAACCGCGACGCAATGCTAGTGTGGACCCAAAACCTGCCGAAGTAAGTACCAGCGACCGAAACCGCGACCTGTCTGCGCGCCGCGGCGATTTAGCTAGCGGATGATCGTTCTGGGCGACAGGGCCAATCCGGTCAGAGCGAACTACCAAAAACGAAACGCAAGGCCAATGCACTCAGCAGAGTCCCTCATGACGCTCGCTAGTCCCAAGTACCGCGAATCGAGCCTGAAAATCAGGCTGAGGATGGCGGTAGCATTTGCAATCCCGCTTCTTTTTATGGCAGTCCAGGCTGCGAACCCGGCTGAAAGGCCACACCCTCTTTTGACTAACATGCGACAGGTCAGTGAGTTGACTGCTGAGCAAGCTAGGCAAGAGTATCCGGTAGTCATACGAGGTGTTGTCACCTACGCTGACATGAGCCTGGGGCACGCCTTTGTTCAAGAGAGGACGGGCGCCACCTTCGTTTACTTTGACCCCCGCAGCAATCAGCCTCTCCTGCGGGCCGGCCAGTTGGTTGAAGTCCACGCTGTATCCGCTGCCGGCGATTTCTCGTCGTGCTTAAAGGACGGCAGGTTCACGGTGATTGGAACGGCACCCCTGCCTCGTCCCAAGCGCCTTCCAGTAGAGCAACTCATCAGTGGAAGATGGGTTTGTTACTGGGCCGAGGTAGAAGGGACGATTCGATCGGGGACCCAGGCAGCGGGCAGTCTGGAAATCGATCTATCAACCGAAAACGGCAAAATCCTCGTTATTATGCAGGATTATCCGGAGTGGCAGCGCACGTTGGTGGGTGCAAAAGTCCGGATGCGAGGTCCGCTCAGCGCCCTCTATAACCAGCATCGACAGGCGCGCGGTGTGAAAATATTCGTTCCTGGTCCTCAATATGTCACCGTACTGAGTCCGCCCCCCGCCGATCCCTACGCTTTACCTGCCACTCTTCCAAGCGCTATCGGCCAATATGATGTGACTTCCGACCTAGAGGCTCAGATCCGGGTGCGAGGTACAGTAACTGCGGTTGAGCCGGGTCCCCTCGTCTATGTCTCAGACGTCGAATCCACGATAGCCGTTGAATCGTATCCTTCCTGTTCGCCTCAACCGGGTAAACTGGTTGATGTCGTCGGGTTCAGAGCCCTCGTGAACGGCCGACCCGGAGTTGTGGATGCGGCCTGCCGGGTGGTGGATGTCGGTGAAACGTTAACGCCCAGCGAGGTGACGGCGCAGGACGTTCTTACGTCCGAGGCGGAACCGAGCGGCGACCCGACGGTTTTTCTTCATAACAGCACTCGTTACGATCTTCAGTTAGTTCGCATAGAAGGAGCCCTTCTCCAGGCGTCGCGAGGACCACAAGGTCTGACTCTTGTTCTTGGGTCGCGAAACAGGGAATTCACGGCCACGCTTCCGAGAGTGGCAGGTACTCCTCCTGCAGCGCCTGAAGTGGGGAGTACGGTGCGGTTAACCGGTTTGTGCGTGGTAACTTACGACAGCTACAGTAGGCCGCTCGCTTTTCGCCTGGTTCTCCGCCATCCCGCCGATATCGTGTTGCTGAGCAAGCCGCCCTGGTGGACGCTTCGGCGCCTGTGGGCAATGCTAGTGATTGCCACCATGGTCGCTCTCGCCTGGATTACGCTGCTCCGCCGGCGCGTACGCGCGCAGATGACCGCGCTCGGTGAAGCGAATGCCAAAGCAAAGGCGATACAGAAACTGACCCAAGCTATGCAAGAGGTCACGGTGCGAAAGGACTTCTCGGCACAAGTTCCGGTTGAGGGTTATAACGAGATCGCTCAGTTGAGCGTTGAGTTCAACAACATGCTGACGGAACTCCATCAGAGTGATCTTGCTAGGGGGAAAGCGGAATCGAGATTAATGCATCAGGCATTGACGGATGAGTTAACCGGCCTGCCGAATCGCAGGTTGCTCACAGACCGGCTGTCGCAAACCCTCGCTGCGGCCGAGCGAAGTAATCAAATCATGGCGCTACTTTACATTGATCTGGACGGCTTTAAAGTGGTGAACGACAGCTTCGGTCATAGCGTTGGGGACACACTGCTCGGTCAGGTCGCCGAGCGTTTTCGCTCGCGGATTCGCAAGGCGGACACCTTGGCCAGGATAGGCGGCGACGAGTTCATTATTGTCTTGGCAATGATGCACTCCAAAGAGGAGGCGGAGATGGTGGCAAAGAGCCTGCTCGAAACGCTCGCGCCTGCCTTCCTAATTGACAACCACGAAATCACCATAGGAGCCAGTGTTGGCATTGGTCTCTTCCCCGAGAACTCCGCGGACGCAGATGAACTGCTACAGCAGGCGGATAGCGCTATGTATGCGGCAAAACGGGGCGGCAAGAACCGCGTGATGTACTTTAGTCCTCAGTTCGCGACCACAGCACGTGAACGGCTGAACCTGGAGAACCAGCTTCGGGGCGCTCTCTCACGCGGTGAAATCCATGTGCATTACCAGGCTCAGTTTGAGATTTGCTCCGAGCGCCTGGTTCGATTCGAGGCGCTGGCGCGCTGGACTCATCCTACCCTTGGGGTCATCCCGCCATCGAAATTCATCCCGATCGCGGAAGACAGTGGTCTCATCATCCCGATCGGTGCTTATATTCTTGAGCAAGCTTGCACGGAAGCGGTCAAATGGCAGATGATTTCGCCGGAGCCGATGCAGGTTGCGGTCAACGTTTCCAGCATACAATTTATCCGAAATACGTTTGTCGAAGAGGTCGACGAAGTGCTAAGCCGTACTGGTCTCAAACCGGGCCTCCTGCAGCTTGAGCTCACTGAATCCGTAATGTTGAATGGGATGGAGCGGGCGGCGGAAACCATGAGGCGGCTGCAAGCTCTCGGAATAAGCATCGCCATCGACGACTTTGGCACGGGATATTCTTGCTTCAGCTATTTGCCGCGATTGCCGTTCAATGTATTGAAGATTGATCGCTCCTTTGTGAAAGAACTGGACTTAAAGCCGGAGATGAAGTCTATGGTCCAGTGCCTCATTACGTTGGCGCACAAACTCAATATGCAGGTCGTCGTAGAGGGGATCGAAACGCCGCAACAACTTGAAATGGTTAAGGACTTCGGCGGCAATCAGGCCCAGGGGTTTTTTCTTGGGCGTCCTACCTCAGATCCCGCGTCGCAACTAACCGCGAAGATCAAGCATTCGCAAGCTGCCAGCGCGGGCTTGGGTCGTTGATTTCGCTGCCCGGCGTATCCCTTTTCCCCATCGTATACTCCTTGATCCGCGTGGACACTAACGGTGTCTGCATCGAGAGCATGACTTCCATTTACACCGGGGTCCAGGCTACATACCATCAGCTCAGTTGAGCGCCCCCACGCCTGGCCGTTCTGATCAATCTCGGCGCGATCCAGCACGACTTGGGGCACTATGCGGCGGACATTTTGAGCGGCAAGCTTTGGACATCGTGCAGGCGTGGTACGGCAAAGACAATCCGGAGACCGCTTCGGATTTGACCATCCTTGCCCGCACGCTGGGATCCGAAGGTGAGCCGGCTCCCACCCTTGCAAATCGCGAGCCTGCCCGAGTTGTAACAGCAGGGCGGAGTTATCCTGCAACAATAGCACTTCGCGAAATGGTTCTTGCATGCGCCTCAATAGACGTCCTTCGGTACTGACCAGGCTGTAATTGAAGGAACCGGAGGACAACTCCGCGGAGGTGGCGGGAGTGGGCCGTAGTTGTTGGCCGGGGGCAATGTCGCGGAGGACAGCATCCTGCAGAATTGGACCTGAGTCCCTGGGAGCAGGGAATCCTATTGCCTCGATTCGATCTCCCAATTTGATGTCGGGGGACTGCGCTGTCATGACAACCAGGGCTCTGCCTCCATCTTCGAGGATGAGGCTTTCACCCGGCTTGTAGTAGGTAACTGTTCCCGCAATCCTGACCCGATGATAGTAATCGGTTCCAGACCGATACTGCATCAACCTGCCAATTGGCGTAAGGGGCAAGGCGGAACCACCTTCAGGGTCACTTTGACCCCCAAGTAAGAAGGAGCATAAGTCATGAATGCCGGGAACCTTGAACAATCACTCTCGCGGATGTCCATAGAGCGGGCGGGCCGGCGATTTCGCAGTATCTGCGCCTCCTCAAAGAGGCGAATGTGGTGGTGAATCGCGCGGCGGGAAATTGCCGACTGTACCAGCTGAATCCAGCGGGATTTGAGACGCTGCGCGAATATTTTGAACAGTTCTGGGGCCAGGCATTGAGCGCCTTTCGTCGCGAACTCAAAAGAACCAGCAAAACCGCAAAAGTAAAACCTGCACGTCGAAGCAAAAAGGAGGAGCAATGAGCAGCGCAGAACCAGCGGCGCATCGAACAAGAGACCGGGGTGCGTCGGGCGACGCCGGTAGCTATCTGAGGGCGGCGGGGATCGGAGTGCGGCCATCGGGTGCATGGGGACGGCGACCGCCGGCAAATCAGAGGTCTTCGGCGGACATCAAGCTGAAGAAAATGGTGGGGATTTCCAGTCGCCTGGCCGAGCTCCACTAGCAGGAACTCAGGAGTCTTGGATTCCTGTGGCCCTGGTCGGAATTTCTCGAGGACAGCAGCAGTGGGTCTTCTGGAAGTGTGATGAATTCTGGTTTCGAAGCCAGTTGATGGCCCGAGCGGGCCATCGGCCTGCCCAAGGTCTATGAGCGAAGGCTGTGACTGACTTCTCGGAGCGTTTCTCGGTACTTTCAAAGCAGCAATTTGACGTTACCAACCTGTAATAGACCGTGAACTACTTGCAAAGCCCAGGGCCCCGATGTAACACTTCGCGCGACGCAAAGCTTTGACGGCTGGCTACTTAGAGCCCATTACAACTCACGGATGCCCATCAATCTTGATGCCTCTCTTCGGCTGCTCTTTGGGCACTGCTTTTTTGGGCAACGGCCGGAATCATCCTTAAAGTACTTAAGGAGGCGTTTGGCTGGCGGATTATCTCTGCCATCTCGATGGCACCAAACTTTACCCCTAACTATCTGTATCCATGGAACTTGGCAACCTTGGTTGGGGCTATTTGCTTTATGGGGAAATCTCCGCTAAGAACATCGATCAGGCTTCTTATCGCAGACGACCAAACGGTGGTGCGCGCAGGATTCAGCAGCGTTCTCCGCAGCCAAGTTGGGCTGGATGTCGTGGGCGCAGTGCCAAGCGGCGAGGCGGCGTTGAGGTTCCTCGAACGCTCCGCGGTCGATGTGCTGCTGCTTGATCTTCACATGCCAACAGTGAGCGGCGTCGAAACCCTGCTTACCTTACAAGAACTTCCTCGTCCGCCCCAGGTGATCATCCTGTCCAGTTTTGAGCCCGACGAAGAGATTTGCAGGGCGGTCGAGTTGGGAGCCAGGGGCTACCTGCGCAAAGACACCTCATGCCGCCAGATCATTGAAGCGGTCTATGCCGTCCACTCGGGCGGCAGTTACCTGCCGCAATGGATCTTGGACCGAATCTCAGAGCGCAAACTTCGGTCCACGCTCAGTCCGAGGGAACTCGAGATTCTGGAAATGGTATCCAAGGGCTTGACGAATAAAGAGATCGGCCAGGCGATTCAGGTGAGCCCTTTCACAGTTCGCAACCACGTTAGACACATCATCGCGAAACTCGCCGTCGGCAACCGCACGGAGGCAGCCGCGATTGCGATTCAACAGGGCATCTTGATGGACCATGCTCCCACGCGGGCGGTGTACCAGCCGATCGCGCCGGACGACCAGCGAGGGAAGCGGACCGGCTCGGTAGGCAGCGACAGGCGTACGTCCGGAGCGAACCGGTCCTTGCTTCAGATGCAAACATGACTGGCGATTGAACGCTCCTCTGGCAGATGCTGTGGCATATGGCAGGAGAGTGATGATTCCCATGGCATATCCTCAGGGCAGTCGCCGAAGTTTCCTTAAATCTCTCAGCCGGACGGCGTTGGTCCTAACCTTCGCCGATGTATTGCAAATGGCGAAGCCACTGTGGCCGCCAGTGTTCGCCGCTTTGCAACAACCAGATACTTTGAATTCCGGCAGGTCCTACGAAAGCAAATCTCAACCTATGGCGCCCGGGCCGCCCTCTCCCATCATGAATACCCCCCTGGGGGTTCGCTTTGTCGACGTGGCTACTGAATCCGGACTGAACGCGAAAACTATCTACGGTGGCGAGAACAAGAACAAGTACCTTCTCGAAACCACCGGTTGCGGGGTCGCGTTTTATGACTACGATCAAGATGGCTGGCTCGACATTTTCCTGGTCAACGGATGGCGTTTGGAGGATTTCCCCCCAAGCAACCAGCCTACCTGTCACCTCTTCAAGAACAATCGGGACGGTACTTTTACCGACGTGACAACACGAGCTGGGCTGATAAGGCGGGGGTGGGGTCAAGCCTGTTGCGTCGGCGACTACGACAACGACGGCTACGATGATTTGTTTGTCACTTCCTACGGCCAGAATGAGTTGTTTCATAACAATGGAAACGGAACCTTTACGAATGTGACGGCGAAAGCCGGGTTGTTGCAGAGCCGAATCCGTTGGAACTCGGGTTGTGCTTTCCTTGACTACGACCGCGACGGCTACCTGGATCTGTTTGTAGCCAACTATATTGACTTGGACCTGAAAACGGCTCCGTTGCCGGAGTCGGGTCCATGCACCTACAAGGGGATCCTGGTTGCGTGTGGACCGCCGGGGCTACCCGGGGGAAAGAACATTCTCTACCACAATGACGGAAACGGAGTTTTCCGTGATGTTTCAGAAAAATCTGGGATGTGGAACACAGTCGGCCAGTATGGCCTCGGCGTATGTGTGGCTGATCTCGACAACGATGGCTGGCCCGACATTTATGTCGCCAATGACTCCAATGCCGCCACGCTCTATCGAAACCAGAAAGATGGGACTTTCTTGGATGTAGCCATCGAGGTTGGCGCCGCGCTTTCTCCGGATGGAAAACCTCAAGCCGGCATGGGAGTTTCGATCGGGGACTACAACCACGACGGCAATCTGGATATCGTGAAAACCAATTTTGCCGGCGATACGGCGTCGCTCTACAAGAATCTGGGCAATTTCGCCTTCGATGACGAGACTTATCAGTCCGGACTCGGCCTAAACACACGCTATCTGATGTGGGGCGTCGGTTTCTTCGATATGGATAACGACGGCTGGCTGGATATTTTGATCGCGAATGGGCACGTCTATCCGGAAGTGAATGCGTCAAAGACGGAGGCTCCCTATGCCGAGCCCAAGTACCTCTATCGCAATTTGCGCGATGGGCGATTCGAGGACGTATCCGCAAAAGGCGGAGCTGGTATTAGCGCTGCTGTTCCCGCGCGCGGCTGTTCGTTCGGCGACTACGACAACGATGGCGACCTCGATGTGGTCGTGAACTGCATGAACGCCCTGCCGCAATTGCTCCGCTGTGACTCAGAAGTGCGGCGAAACTGGATCAAGATCAAGGCGGTTGGCGTGAAGTCAAATCGAACGGGAATCGGAGCCCGCGTACGCGTCGTGGCGAAGCCGACTCCCTCCTCTGCAACCCCCATGGTGCAGGTGGACGAAGTTCACAGCGGCAGCGGCTACTATTCGCAAAACGATTTGCGGCTGCACTTTGGTTTGGATCAGGCAGCAATCGTGGACGTTGTAGAAGTTCGCTGGCCCTCCGGACAGCTGGACGTATTCAGGAACCTGGCGGTGAACCGGCTGTACGTTGTGCGGGAGGGAAGCAAGCTGCCCGAAGCGAAAGAACTTGCCGGGTTCAAGAGCATTTGAAGCACACCCGAAATCGGCGCGCGATCCGCAAGAACTGGACTTCCGCATTTTTGCGTACAACGCCGGCTGCGCGAAGAAACGAGATCGATCGATGAGCAGAATTCTCAGGTATGGATTGCACTCGCTTGCCTTGCTGTTATGCCTGTTGCCCGTAACTGGCCGGCCCTCGGCGGAGGGTCAGGGCGGCACCGGACTCAGGGAACGCCTGACCCAGTTGAATCAGGACATCAAGACGCGCGGTCTTCAGGATTACCCCGCGTCGAAAGAGAAGCTGGTCACCGGCTATGCCTATGGGGAATATTTTGACTGGGATCTCTATTTCGAGAATCTCTATCTTTCCTACTACGGCGTAAACAAATACGCCTTCTCGAATCTACAGGTTTTTCTCGACCGCCAGATGCCGGACGGCTTTATTGCAAGAACGCTGGGCATCAAGTATCCGCGTCCGAAGCAGATGTTCAAACCCTTTCTAGCGCAACTGGCTGTGCTCGGCTCGCAACAGATTGGCGACTACGAGTGGCTGCGCGGGCGCGACTATGAGCGCTTGCGGAAATATGTCGCGCGCTGGTTCGAATTTGACCAGGATCACAACGGACTGCCTACATGGAACAGTTCGGATGCCAGCGGTATGGACAATCAGTATAGCCGCTCGGGAGACTTGGATTCTTACTATGACGAGGGAGTCGATCTTGCGTGCTATCTAGTCCGCGAACTCCAAGCTATGGCCATCATCTCGAAGAAGTTGGGTTTGATCGAGGGCGAAACAAAATACCGCGCTCATGCCGAACAGCTTACAAGAACAATCAACGATGTCTTCTGGGATGACGGAGATGGATTCTACTACGATCGGAATGAGAAAACTGGGCGCCTGATCCGGGTCAAATCAGTGGCAGGCTTCATTCCGCTTTGGGCAGGAATTGCGCCCCGAGACCGGGCGACAAGGTTGATTCACGACCACTTGCTGAACCCAAAGGAGTTTTGGACAAAGTATCCCGTGGCCAGCTATGCCAAATCTGAGCCGGATTTCTACATAGGAACTCAGAGGGGGGAATGCAACTGGCGCGGCGAGACCTGGATCCCGACCAACTACATGATCTTTCATGGGCTTCTGCGCTACGGTTAC
Source organism: uncultured Acidobacteriaceae bacterium (assembly GCA_963770245.1). Lineage (GTDB taxonomy): Bacteria > Acidobacteriota > Terriglobia > Terriglobales > Acidobacteriaceae > PALSA-270. Next base: position 63,791 of record CAVYOX010000011.1, read on the forward strand.
CCGTTGGTTGCAAAAGAGCTCGCCCAGAAAACGCTGGAACTTGCCCTCCAGCGGAATCCAGTCACCCGCGAATACTATGACTCGGATAGTGGCAAGGGGGAAGGAATGAATCCGTTCTGGGGTTGGTCGTCACTGGCCTATGTGATGCCGCTCGAATATCGTCTGGGTTACGATCCGACCGCCATGAATGCTGCGATTCGGCCGATCATTACTCAGAAGTTCGGTTTGTCATTCTAAGGTTTGCCCGTTGCCGGAATTCAGCCGGATCGTCCCGAGTTCGAGAAAAACTACCAAAAGTAGGTGGCCACTAGGCGAGGAGGACCAGCCACTGAATCGGTGACCGTGGTCTGCAAGACCACCTGCAGGTTTTTCTTCTGCCAGTCCGGTGGAGCGGTACGGAAAGCCTCTTCCAGATAGTCTGGTCTGGAGATGAACTCGCCGGCCGCTTGCGTCCCATTTGCTCCTAACCCTGCGGCTGCAATCAGCACCTGGCCGGTCTTGGCGTCTAGCAATCTGGTGACAATGGCAAAATCTTCCACGATTTCTCCATGCGGGCCGAGTACCCAGGAGTGTCTCGGCAACACGTCATTCAACACACCGCCCATTACCCAAGATCTCGCCCGTCCCGAAGGGGTCTGTTCCTGAACGGCAAAATGCCCGTCCTGTTCCGCAAACGCGAAACGGAGGTTGGACGTCATTTGCATCGTCCACCGGTTGTTGAACGCCCCAACCACCACGGCGGGAGAGTTGCGCAGATCCTCGAATGAATAGTTGCTGCCGATCCGCACCTGGCTTGGCTTGTTAATGTGGTCGAACAGCGCCGAAAGCCTGGCTGCTACGTATACGTCCCCCATGGCTACGCCGTAATCGGTGAAGGGAACCATGTCACCCCACACCAGCTTTTCATTTGGATCAAAAGGAATTGATTGGTTCGATCTTTCCACCTCAGTCTGGAAAGTGCCGGGATGAGTCTTTGAATATCTCCGGTAAAGCTCCAGAGACGGCCGGTACAATATCGGCTTGGCCAGGCAGATCAGTACAGGCTGCGACGTAGCAAAAACCGGAGACCAGAATTCGTCGAGCGCGGTCTCCTTTGGCTTGCGGTTGGGAAGTCTTGTCGCGAGTCCCATGACCACTATTGCGCTAAGAGCAAGCACCCCCAGCATCCATGACAGCCGGCTTTGCTGCGACGGGCTGACTGCGCCTACATCCAATGGCTTCGCAGTTGAGCCCCAGCGAAATTCCGGGGAATAGGAACCGAGCGGAAGGTCAATACGAACCGGTGAGGAGCTTGGGGCGATGTGGCAGTACCGCTCTAGTCTTCTGCGAACCTCGCCAGCTTGCACCCGCACCACAGAATCATCCCCTGTTGCATAGTCCGGTTTACGCTGGAACACGTCGGTCCCGATGGTTCGCTCTTTGAGGAGTTCGTCGCGCCCATCCAGCTTGTGCTGAACCACGTAGGAGAGGAATTGCTTGCTGCGCACACTGTTCCGGAAAGGCTGACTGTCCAGGATGTTGCGCAGTTCGCCAAGGATTGCCGCTCTTTCGGCATCGGAAAACGGAGTGGTTTGCGGAACTCCGGTGATGATCGGTTCAGCGGTTGTGCCCATGGCAAATACCTCTTATGGCGGGTCGGACAAACGTTACCGTTAACCGAAAATGCTTGTCAAGCGTTGGTTCCGTCCATTGAGGAATAGGGGGATTTATTGGAAAATCGGCAATTATCTTATTTATCAGTGGCTTACGGCAGAGAGTTTAACGGTCCGAAAGGCACACATTTCCACGGGGATGGTGAATGAATGCCCGCGGCTGTGGAAACGACGCCGCTTAATGAAGAAAATTCGAGCGGACAAACAGCCGGTAGACGATGGGCCAGGTGGCCCATGGGCACTCGCTTTCGCGCGTCTTATAAGCAGCTGACGCCGTTGGAAATGGAGATGCCGTTTGAGTTAAGGCGGAGCAAAATTGCACTCGCGATTATTTCACCGAAGTCTTTTTCAGGGGCGCGATAGCCATGTTGCGAAAGTAAACTTCGGCGCCCTCCGATTCGAAGTCGATTTTCCCGCGAGTTGTGTTGCCGTTTGTTCCTTCATTGACGAGCTTGCCATTGACGTATTGCACGACGCGGTCGTGATCGGCTACTAGCTCGAGAACATTCCATTCTCCCTGCGCGTTCTCGACTTCGCCCACAGGCTGGCGAAATCCCGTTACATTTTGTAGCGGCCCGCGGCCGATGCGAGGGAGGCGCACGTATTGGTCAGGGCCGGCCTCTGCGGTGCTTTGGTATCGCTTGCCGCCGACTTCCAGGGCCGGCCCCTTGATCAGCCAGAGGTCCCCGGTATTACCTTCGGAGACCTGGAATTCCATCATCCTTGGCCAGACTTGAAGTGGTCCGGTGATGTGGAACTGAATGCCGCTGTCGCGCGCTTTGCCCAGTCGAGGCGGATACATTTTCTCGCCCCACTTGAATTCCGCTCGCAGGTAATAGTTCTGGTATTCCTTCGTTGTGACTAACCCGCCGAACTCCGCTCCGGAGATGTGCAACGTGCCGTTCTCAACCTGGAAGATTTTGTCAGGATCGTTATTGACGCCGTGTTTCTCGAGGAATGTGCCAAAGCCGGAAAGATTCTTTCCGTTGAAGAGCGCTTTCAGCTTGCCGTGGGGCGGAATGGGGGCGGTGCTCTGCGCATTCCCCAAAACCGCGACCACGGAAATTACCGCCAAAACGCAGACTGCTCGCACGAGCCTGAATCCTTGATTCACAATTGTCATGATCAGGGTGCCTGCACGGAAATTGCCTTTCCTTCGTAGTGCACAACTTTGTCGGGATTGGTTTCGACAGCTTCTCCCACGCCGTGGCCGGGCGATACCCAGACGATGTTCACGGTGAAATCTTTGGGCATGTCGGGATATTCGCCTTGGCGGTCGCCGATGGTGAGGGTCTTGCCGGACTCTGACCAGCGCAACGGAATGACGGCATGCGCTCCTTTTTCGTAGTTGTAGTTGTCGCCTTCGTCTTGGTATAGATCGAATGTGCCGTCAGCGCCGCGGAAAATCCGCAACTCGAGGGGGCCTGCGGGTTTCTCGTCTGCGTATTCGATTTCCGGTCCGAAGGGAATGATCGATCCCGCGCGGACAAATAGCGGAATGCGCTCCAAAGGAGCTTCCACCTCCACTTCCTGGGAACCCTTGACTGGCACGCCTGACCAGAAGTCATACCACTTTGGAGTGTCGGGCAAGTAGACGGTGCGATGGGTTGCATCCTGTTTCAGCACGGGGTTGACCAAAATTGCAGGCCCGAACATGAATTGGTCGCCGATGTTCCAGGTCTTGGGATCGGTGCGCCAATCCATGACCAGCGGCCGCTGGATGGTGTAATCCTGGTCGCTCACGCGCCAGGCGAGCGAATAGATGTAGGGCATCAGGCGATAGCGCAGCTTATCGTAGTTGATTAGGATCGGCTCGATCTTTTCGTAGTTCCAGATCTCGTTGTGTGGCCGGTGTCCGTGGGTCCGGAAGATGGGGCAGAACACTCCGAACTCGAACCAGCGGGTGTACAGTTCCTGGTAAGCAGGATCCTTGTGCATCGGCCAATCCTCGGGATGTTCGTGGGTCGGGTGGTAGCCGCCAATGTCGGTGGTCCAATAGGGATAGCCGGAGAGTGCGAAGTTCAGGCCCGCCGCCACTTGATGCGCCAGCGCCCAATAGGTGGTATAGACATCCCCCGACCACACAGTTGCTCCAACGCGTTGCTGGCCTAGAAAAGCGGACCGCGTCAGCAGGAAAACTCGCTTCCGATCTGTCGTCGCGCGCCAATGCTGCTGCACTCCCAGCGTATGCATCAAGGGAAAAATATTGGTGTAGCGCGCGCCGCTGCCGATTGCGAGTTGCTTGTCGCGGAGAATCGCGTCGCCCCAGTGCGGCCAGTATTCTTCGGGCTCCGCACTGTCCAGCCAGAAGGCGTCCCAGCCTTGAGCGAAAAGCTTGCCGGCCAGATCATCCCAATAAATATCGCGGGCCTTGGGATTGGTCGGGTCGTAGACATGGGCATTCGGCACGTCCAGATGCTGCGCGGCCAGCTTCTGAAAGGTTTGGGAGTTTACATTGAACAACCCCCACACTGAGATCATGGCATGAACGTGTTCATCATGAAGAGTCTTCAATTCGCCGGGAATATCGGTGTAGTTGGAATTGAAGATAGGATCGCCTTCCGTCTTCCACCAAAACCAATCCTGCACGATCGCATCCAGCGGGATATGCTTCTCGCGGTAGCTGTGAGCGATCCCAAGGATTTCGTCCTGGCTCATGTAGCGGTCCTTCGACTGGAAAAAACCGTAGGCCCACTTGGGAAGCATGGGTGCGTGCCCGGTGAGGCTGCGATATTCGTGGATGATCTGGTCCATCTCCGGCCCGGAGATCAGGTAGTAGTCGACGGAATCGGCAGCCAGCGTGTTGAAGTGGAAATCCAAGGGAAACCGGTTATCGGCATAGGTGAATGAGGCGGTGTTCCAGAGCAGCGCGTAGCCTTTACTCGAAATCACGAGTGGAATAGCGACATCGGTGTTGTTCTGTCCGAGTTCGACCGTGCTGCCACGGTAATTGAACATTCCGCTTTGGTGCTGGCCCAATCCGTAATAACCTTCCGTGGCGTCTGGAGAAAAACGGTCGGTGACGTGGAAAGTATTTTCCCCGTTTACCTCAGCGGGTTCATAGGTACGCGGCACGGCGCTGCTTTCACGCAGCAACAGCTTTCCCCCGGTGCTGCTGTAGGTCAGGTTTCCCCTTTTCAGGGAGAACTCCACTTTCAAAGCTGCGGTGGTCAGTACCGCCATGTCATCGGTCTGTGAGAACTGGAATTTCGCCCCGGGGCAGGATTGCTTAGGATCAAGTATCCAGGGGTGATCGTCTCTGAGGGAATCGAGCGGCTTTGGGCTGGCCACGACGTGGATTACAGAATCGCCGCAAACCGAAACGCGGAGATTCTCGTCGCCGATCGTCGCGGTCAGGCCATCCTGGGCCTGAGTGACAGCAATGGGAGGCAGCGGTGGCAGTGCTCCCAGAAGTTGAGCGGCTAGCGGTGACGAAGACACCATCAGAGAGTACAGCGCCAGCGAAACGGCTATTCCGCGCCTGCCAGTCAGAAAAGATGTGGTGATCGCTATCAGCCGTGCTTTCATCGGTTAGGTCCTTTAGCGGTTGGTGGATTGCCACTCCACGGAAATGATGGGAAGCAGTCTCCGAATCCGGGCGCAGGCTCACGGACACGGCGCCGGGAGGGCTGCGTCTCAATGCCAATGTTGCCGAAAATGCGACGAGTTTGCCGGTGCGACGCTCGGAAGACCAAGAAAGAAGAAACCGGATGACGCTTTCGCGTCATCCGGCTAAGGGTTCTTAGAATTTAAGCGCGAGCGCAAACTCCACCTGCCGCGGAGCCGTGCCAAGTGCCATACCGTTGATGACACCTGCATTTTGACCGCCCAGGCCGGTGCAATTAATGCAGCCGTTCGGGTTACCAGGGTTGATGACATTAAAGACGTTGAACGCGTTCACCCGTAATTGGACCGCTACACTCTCACGAATCGGGATGTTCTTGATCAACGCCAGATCGTCATTGAAAATACCCGGCCCGGTAAGGGCATTCTGCGGCGAGGTACCAAACGTGTCTACGCTCGGGGCGGTAAAAATACCGCCCAAACCAGGGGGAATGAAGTAGGTCCGTGTGTGGGAAACTGGATCGTAGGCGGTGAGTTTCGTTTGAAGACTCCCGCTGCCCGCGTTGGGCCTGCACGGGCCGCTTGGGACGTACGCGGCGCACGAGCTCAAGCCTGCGGTGAACGGCAAACCGCTTCCCCAGTGCAGCGAGGTAGTGAGTGTGTACCCTCCAATCAGGTAGTTGAGCCAGGTGGGGACGTTGTTCGCAAACCTTTCTTTTTTGCCGAAGGGTAGGTCGTAATTGCCGAAGGCGGAGAGCTCGCTGTCGCGCAAATCGTCAAAGCGCCCCCAGTCAAACTGCTTGAGAAGATCTTCACCGTGGTAGTCGTACGCTTTTTGAAAGTTGTAATTCGCCGTTACTTGCAGGCCCTGAGAAAAGCGCTTCTCGAACGTGAGTTGGAGCGCATTGTATTTCGAGTCAAAACCATCTTTATAATAGGTAAGGCCCTGTGTCCACCCAAATTTCGCGAAGTAGGGTTTCAGCAGGTTTGTATTGGTAGTTGTCGTCGGGCTGGGGGGTACATTGGGGTTGTAACAAACCCCCGCAAAGCACGGAAGCGGCTCATTCGGGTTAACGGTCTGGCCGTCGCCGGAGAATGTGTGAGTTCCCTTGTTCCCGACATAGGCAATGGTCACAGAAGATGACCTGGTAAGTTGCCGCTGAACCGTGAAGTTCCAGGCATCCACCGAAGGAAAGATGTTGGGATTGTCGCGGATCTTGACATTGTCTCCGTCGGGGATGGGAATCTGGCCGCTTGCCGGAATCGCGGGGAATACGAAGGCAGTTGGCCCCGTCGCGAGGTTGAACGCGGCAGTATTCTGACCGGCGTTGGTTAGGTTCTGGTTCGCGAGGACGGGAAGATTCTGCGTCTGAACGTGGCCGAAGATCGTTCCAAACACTCCGATATCGTAATCCCGGCCATAGCCCGCCCGAATGACCGTTTTTTGGTTTAGCTGGTAGGCAATGCCGACGCGCGGTGCGATCAACTTCCAGTTGTTGTCGACGTTAATAGCGGTATTGTAGGGACCGTAACCGGCAACATTAATCAGCCCGGTGTTAAGGTCGGCAAACCCGCCCTGCCCCTTGCCATTCAGAGTTTCCGGGAAATACATCTCCCATCGCAGGCCGGCGTTGAGGGTCAGCTTGGGAGTAATACGCCAGCTGTCCTCAACGTAAGTAAACATTCTCTTCTGAGATTCCTTCGCATTGGTTGAGCTCGACACATAACGGACGAGATTAGTGGCGTCTCCGAGCAGGAAGGTTGCCAGGCCCAAGCCTTGGGTCCCACCTGGGCCTTCCGTGTCGCTAGAGCTGAACGTCAACTCTCCGGCGCGATTGCTGTCGCTCGGTACACGCAGGTTCCTGGCGTAGCGCAAATCCACGCCAAACTTCAGGCTGTGAGCTCCGAAGGTCTTCGTCCAGTTGTTCACGACCTGATATTGGTCTTCGGTCTCAAGCAGCGGGCAGTTACAGGCATTGGTGTTTAAAGAAGAACCGAAGTTTGATATCGACCCATCGTCGGTATAGAAGGCCGGAGAGCCGAAGGTAAACGGCTGACCTGGGATATTGAGACCGGGAATTCCGACCTGGGTTGCAAGATTCGTGGTGCCGTCAAACTTTGATGTTTTGACGTGATAGCGGAGGTATCCCAGCCGAAAATCGGTCACCAGGGTTGGACTGAGTGCGATATCCATGCCGGCAACAGCACTCTGGTTGCGACCAGCGGCGGTGCCACCGAAGTCGTTGATGGAGGACGAGAACCCCTGTCCGCCCGCCGCTCCAAAGACGGTCTTCGATGTAGTTCCATTATTGAAGTAGCTGTAGCGTCCGAAGAGGTGACTGCGCTCACTGAATTGATCGTCGATGCGCACATCAACCGCGTCGTTGAACAGCGTTCCACTACCGCTGCCGGAATAGTTACCGGTTATGGCCCCAGGTGCTCCAAGATTGGGCGCAGGTAGTAACGCGAGAAGCGCCAACGCCTGCGGGGAAAGGTACTGCGCAGGAATGAAGTTATTCGCAAACGCCGGCGTTCCTGGGAGGCGAGGATTGTATGCCTGTTTCGGTGTCCCGTTCGCGATGTAATCGCTCAAGTCGCACCCTGTGGTGTTAGCGGCCAGACACGAGTTGCGTACTTTAAGTGTCGGCACTGTCTCGACATACGAAGCCCCCAGGATCTGCCGAGTACCCTGATAATCGACGAAGAAGAACGCCTTATCCTTCACGATCGGGCCACCGAATGAGGCTCCGAATTGGTTGTATTTCGCGGAAGGGATTAGGCGGCCAGTGACCGGATCTTTTGAGACTTGGCTGAAGGGGTTGCTGGCCTCGGTGTCATCGGTTCGGCGGTAATCAAACAGATCACCATGAAAACTGTTGGTGCCGGACTTGGTTTGGGCCGTAACCACCCCCGTCACGGCTTGGCCGAATTGGGCGTCATAGGCCGCAGTTGAGATCTTAGCTTCCCCAATGGCATCGAGTGGCGGGTTGATCACAATCTGACCAAGGATAGGATCGGTATTGGCAGCTCCGTCCAATTCGTAGGAGACTCCCGAGAAGCTTTGCCCGTTGATTTGGACGGTTGGACTGCCGGCAGCATCCTCGGCAGTGTTTTGCGACCATCCCATGGCCTGCGCCCCGGGAATCAACAATTCGAGACTGGCGAAGTTACGGCCACTATTCGGCAAATCCGAAACGGTCTTTTGGTCCAGGACCAAGGCGACGTCAGCTCGATCCGTTTTAAGCTGCGGAATCTCGCCCGTGACCGTCACGGTGTCGGTGACGGAACCGATTTCAAGTTTGATGTCCACCTTTGGCGAAGTGTCGGCGGAGACACGGATGCTTTTGATCTCCTGTCTCTGGAACCCGGGTGCGGCAACGGCGATGTCGTAGACATCCGGAATCAGGTGCTCGACCCGGTACTCACCAAGGTCATTCGAGTTCACCTGAACTGAGGTCCCCTTGGTCACGTCCGTTACCGTGATTGGGGCGTTCTTGACTGCCGCCCCCGTGCTGTCGGTGATCTGTCCATAGACGGACCCGTAAATGGCTTGTCCCCAAAGGCCCGTCACCGACAAACCGGCAATTGCGAGCGCGATCACCACCACCCGGCAGCTGAAGTGCGTCCTGGAAATTGACTGCATCGTGTTTCCTCCGCGTTTCATTTTCAGAGCGTTCCCCACCTGTCCGTGATGCTGCCGGAGGGGCTAGTGGAAATGCATTAGGCCTCAAAGCCGGGATGTTGCGCAATAGTCCACGTGGACCATAGGCACCAGTTGGCATATCTGTTCATCTCTTCATGCGCCTGGCGCCCAAGTCGTCGCTAGGCTACTTGTCAAGTGGCGGGACTGAATTGCCAAAATGTGGCAGGCACGGCAGTTTAGAACCGCCACGTGTTTTGTTTACAATGCCCATGCAACACGAGATATAGCCTCATCATGTTCCGGCATCTTTCAGCGGTGGTGAACGGTCACTCTGTCCGCAGAGTGCGCGAGCAGCCTGGACTCCGGCTTTTGGCGCTGTTTCTCCTGACTCTCGCGCCGGTATTTTGTACAGCCCAGCAGACGGCGCTGGATCTCGACGGAAAGAGGTTAGATCCGCTGAAGTCGAATGACGGCCGACTCGTAGTACTGGTTTTCGTGCGGGAAGACTGTCCAATTTCAGGACGGTACGCGCCTACCATCCAGCGGATCAGCGATGAACATCAGAAGGATGTCCGCTTCTATCTCGTCTTCCCCGATAAATCAGAATCGCCTTCAACCATCCAGAAATATTTGCATGATTTTCGCTATTCCATCCCAGGTCTGCGCGATCCTGAGCATGCGCTGGTTAAGCAGGCACACGCGCAATTCACCCCCGAGGCAGCGGTGTTCGACGCCGAGGGCGGCCTGGCTTATGTTGGGCGCATCGATAATCTCTATGAGACGTTCGGTCGGGCGCGTACCGCTTCCACGACTCACGAACTGGAAGAGGCTATTCAGGCGGTCCTGGCAGGGCGCTCGCCTGCCAAGAAAGAGGTCATGGGTGTGGGCTGTTACATTTCGGACCTGCAATGAAAGGGCAAAGTGCACTTGCCGGAATCTGTTTTGCCCTTGTTTTTGCCGCGGCACTCCGATTCGATGTCCACGCACAACCGGGGCAGGAGCGGACAACGGGCCGGCAGGTCACGTTCAACCGTGACATTGCCCCGATCGTGTTTCAATCCTGTGCCCGCTGCCATCGTCCCGGAGAATCGGGCCCATTTTCTCTTCTCACATACGACGACGTAAGAAAGCACGCGCGGCAGATTGAAACTGTCACGCGCACTCGTTTCATGCCGCCATGGCTGCCAGAACCGCAGGCGCTGACGTTCGCCGACGAGTTGCGGCTCTCCGACTACCAGATTGCAATCATAAAAAAATGGGTAGAGGCGGGCACACCGGAAGGAAACGCCGCAGATCTGCCGCCCCAGCCGAAGTTCGTGGAAGGTTGGCAACTTGCCGAGCCTGACCTTGTGCTCGAGGCGGCGAAGCCCTACACATTGCCCGCCAGCGGTTCTGACATGTATTGGAATTTTATTTTTCCCGTCCCCATCGACCGCACCCGCTGGGTCAAAGCAGTGGAAATTCGTCCCGGCGACAAGCGCCTTATTCACCACGCGAATATTCTCGTCGACCGCATGGAGAATTCCCGGCAGAGAGAAAAAGAGCCGGGTGCGGGCTTTGAGGGCATGGAAATCAAGATCGAATCGGAAACATTCGATCCTGACAGCCATTTTCTGTTCTGGAAGCCCGGCACCATTCCTTACGTCGAGCCGGCAGGAATGGCGCTGCGTGTCGACAAGGGGACTGACCTGGTGCTGAATATCCACCTGCAGCCTTCTGGGAAACCGGAGACGATTCAGCCGTCCATCGGTATCTACTTCACCGACGAGCCAGCCACGAAATTTCCGATGCTGCTGCAATTGGAGAAGGATGCTCAGATCGATATACCAAGGGGCGACAAAAACTTTGTCGTGAGCGATGAACTTACGCTCCCCGTCGACGTTGATCTGCTAGCGATCTATCCTCATGCCCACTATCTAGGCAAGGATCTGCAGGCAACCGCCACCTTGCCCACTGGCAGCACAAAAACTCTCATCCACATTTTGCGCTGGGATTTGAATTGGCAAGCGGTATATCGCTACGCGCAGCCAATATTTCTCCCAAAGGGGACTACGGTTCGTATGCGCTACGCTTACGACAATTCCAAAGAAAATCCCTTGAACCCGAATCATCCTCCAGAGCGGGTGCGGGGCGGCAATCGATCGAAAGATGAAATGGCGCATCTATGGCTTCAGGTACTGCCGCGCAACTTCGATCCGCAAGAAGGCGACCCGAGAATGTTATTGCAGGAGGCCCTCTCTCGCCACGATATTCGAAACAATCCTGCGGACTTTACAGCGCACTACAATCTTGCTTCAACGCTGCAGGCGCGCGACGATTTCGCCGAGGCGATTGCTGAATATCAGGCGGCATTGCGTATTCACCCTCAGGATGCGACCGTGAACAACGCGCTCGGGACCGCTTTCATCGCTTCTGGACACCCGGATCGCGCGATGGCCTATCTTCAGGCGGCAGTGCGAAGTTCTCCCGAATATTTTGACGCACATTACAACTTAGGGAACGCATTGGCGTCCACGCAAGACTTCCAGGGAGCCGCAGACCAGTTTGCTGCAGCCGTTCGCGTTCGCCCGGAGGATGCGGACGCACACGCAAACCTCGGCACGGCGCTAGCGGAATTAGGGCGGTTGACCGAGGCCAAGGCGCAATTCAAGCGCGCGCTGGAGATTAATCCTGCACACAGATTAGCGCGGGAAAACCTTCAGCAATTGCAGAGCACGACAGCCGATCATTGATGGAGAATTGCTGGCGGAAATTACTCAGGGCCGCCCAGTACGATCGAACTGAAAAAGCCCAGTCTTCGATCGGCGGCAAGCGTACTAGTTGTGCGGTGGCGGATGACCCGCACCCTCCCTGAGCGTTACGAACTGATCCGCAGACATTCCGGGAAACAGTTCTTCGCTTCCGTTCGGCCAGCGCACCTGAATGGCATCCACCTGGGTACTTTGGCCTAACCCAAAATGTAGCCGCAAATCATTGCTGGAGCTGTAGCTCGATCCGCTTCGGACCTCATCGACCCAGCTTCTCGATGGACCGCGCACGGTAACTCTTGCGCCGATTCCGTCACGATTGGACTGAGTGCCAATGAGCCGCACCCCGAGCCAATGATTCTGATTCACCGCCAGGTTCGCCAGCAACATGGGGTGATCGCTGATGTCATTGATAACCGCTTCCATGCGGCCATCATTCCAAAGATCGCCGATGGCAAGCCCGCGACTTGGCGCGGGCTGCGTAATGCCCGGGCCCGATTCCCTGGAGATGTCCTCGAATTTGCCGTTGCCGAGATTGCGATAGATGGCCCGCGGTTCACGATAGGTCGAACCGAGCTTGTTGCTGTCCACTTCAGGGTAGACGTGGCCGTTTACTACCAACAGGTCGGGCCAGCCGTGATTGTCCAGATCAAGAAACATTGCCCCCCAGCCGAGAAATAGCCTGTTCACGCCGAGTCCGGACGCATCGGTGACATCCGTGAAGGTCTTGTCGCCATTGTTATGGTAGAGGGTGGATGTGTCTTCGGAAAAATTGGTTCTGAATATGTCGAGATGGCCGTCGCCATCGTAGTCGGCAACGGTGGAACCCATGCCTGCCTGTTCGCGTCCGTCTTCGTTGAACGCAACCCCCGCATTCGCCGCCACGTCCGTGAATGTGCCGTCACGGTTGTTGTGGTAGAGGATCGAGGGCGTGGAATCGCAGGCTATGTAAATGTCGGTCCAACCGTCCTCGTCATAGTCGAGAGTCGAAACACTGAAGCAGTAGTGGCCAAAGGTCTTCGTGAATCCGCTCTTTTCACTCGCATCTTCGAATTTACCATTGCCCAGATTGTGATAGAGCACGTTCGGCGCGCTGGGGAGCCCGCGTGGCCCGCACATGACCGGCGTGCCCTGCCACAGACAACCAGGCCCCTGCCCCGGAGCGGGCACAGTCTTTAGGTCAAAGTGGACGTAGTTGGCCACTACGATGTCGAGCTTGCCGTCTCGATCATAGTCGACAAAAGCGCATCCCGTTCCCCACTCTTTGCCCGTTCCGGCAACCCCGGCGGCCTCGGCGACATTCTTGAAGGTGCCGTTGCCTTGGTTGTGGTAGAGGTGGTTCTTGCCATAGGCAGTTACATACAAGTCTTCGTATCCGTCGTTGTCATAATCCCCGACGCAGACGCCCTGCCCCCATCCGCTATCGGCAAGACCTGCTTTCACGGTAACGTCGCTAAACGTTCCGTCGTGGTTGTTGTGAAACAAATGGCTGGTCGGTGAAGTGGCAGGAAGGGCTGTGTGCGGGTCTCCGGTGAGCCGAAGATACGTGCCATTGACCAGAAAGATGTCCGGCCAGCCATCGTTGTCGTAGTCGAATATTGCGACTCCACTGCCGGTCGCTTCCAAGATGTAATATTTCGAAATAGCTCCGCCATTAACGTTAACAACATCAATGCCCGCTTTTGCCGCGACATCTTCGAACCAGGCGGGACCGGTATGGCTTGCCATTGGCGGATAAACAGAGATCTTGTTGCGCCCGGAGGCTGGCGCACTTTGCCCGTGCGCCACGAGGAAAATGCCGATGCCAAGAAACACCAGAAAGGACTGCCTGAAAGTTTCTGGCCGCTTCCGTCGATTGTGCACCCTGTTGTTCATGGTCTTTCGCAAGCGACGCAGACAAGGGGTGTTGCTGCGCCACCTGAAGCGCCATCGTAACGCACGTTGCTTTTCTGGAATAGGAACATCCTACCGAACTTTGTTTCGACCCGCGCGGAACAACCGTCTTGTTCGTATTCAAAAAAGCGTTATTATGCCTGAGTAGCGAGCACGCAGGATTAGTTGTAGGTTGTTTATTTGTCTTTCATATGCGCTTGTTCTGCCTTCTTTTCGTGGTGGGAGGACTGGCTGTGCCGGTGTGCGGTCAATCCGCAACCCCTGCGACGCCCGTAGCTCAGGCCCAAGATCTAGTTAACCGTGGCCGGCTCGATCAGGCGCTACAGAAACTCGACATCCTGGCTGCGCAACTGCCCGAGCCTGAAGGTGTGGAATACCTCCGAGGCATGGTTTTCTACCGGCAAGGCAAGATGGCAGAAGCCGCCGCCGCCTTCTCAAAGGAAATAGTTCAAGACCCGAAGAACCTTGACGCCATGCAAATGGACGGAGTAAGCCTCTTTCGTGAGGGAAAGTCCTCCGAAGCGATTCCACTACTTGAGCAGGCACGTCGTTCTGTTCCGAACGCCAATGTCGACCCGAACTACGTGCTCGGCCTTTGCTACATGGACACTCGCCGTTATGACGATGCTCGCAAGGCATTTGCTGGCCAATATAGTTTTCCTCCCGACTCCGCACCAGCCTATCTGCTCGCAGCCCGCATGCTCATGCGGCGTGATTATCTTCCAGTAGCGGAAGAGTCAGCGCGTAAGGCGCTCGCACTCAATCCTGCTCTCCCGCAAGCCCATCTTCTTCTTGGCGAAATCGAGCTTGCCCACGGACAATCCGTTGACGCCATCGCTGATCTCGAAAAAGAACGCGACCTCAATCCTCTCGACGGCGCGGTGTATGAACGTTTGGGAGATGCCTACATCCACACCGGCAACTTTGACCTTGCCCAGCAAGCTCTAGATCGCGCGGTGCTTCTGGAACCGAATGGGAATGCGCCTTTTATTTTGCTCGGCAAAGTTTTACTCAAGCAGCAGAACTCGATGATGGCCGAGATGTACCTTGAACATGCATTGCAAATCGACCCCAAGAATTATATGGCGCATTATCTGCTAGGGCAGGCCTATCGTGCTCTTGGACGAAGCGATGATGCCGCGCGGGAATACAAAGCGGCGGAACAGATTCAGGATGCCAGCACGCCTCAGCTCGAATCTCCCCACTAGCGAACACGCCTATGCGATTCTTGGACCGCACTCTCCTGTACCGACTCGCTGGCGCTCTGCTTGTCACCAGCGTGCCTGCGAGTCTCGCGGCCATCGACACTGTTGAACAGCATCTTAGATCGGCTGATGCAGCTTTTCACGCGGGCTATGCCGCGGAAAAGAGTGGTGACCTTTCCACTGCCAAAGAACAGTTCGAGAGAGTCGTCCTCCTGGCGCCGGATATACCGGAAGGGCATAGCGCGCTGGGCGCCGTGCTTGTGCAACTCGGCCAATACAAACAAGCAATTCCCGAACTTGCGCATGCCCTCGCCCTCAAGCCCGGCGATCGCATCGCGCAGATCAATCTTGCCATGGCGTACGAACAATCGGGCGATCACGAAAAATCACTGGCCCTGTTTCGATCTCTCGCCCGGAACGGTGCCAGCCCACTGCCAGCGAGTGTGGTGATTTTCTATATACGAGCGCTTGCTGCTACGCAGCGAACCGAAGCTGCTATAGCCCAGACACAAAGCGCACTCGCTGCTGCTCCAGACAATTCAATTCTGCACGATACACTGGGCTCGCTTGAGGCTCAGCGAAAAGACTGGGATGCCGCAGCCAGCCAGTTCAAAGTAGCGGTTCGCCTCAACCCGGAGTTTGGTGAGTCGCATTTGCACCTCGGCCTCACGCTTCTGATGCAGCAGAGAACTTCAGAAGCCGTGCAGGAGTTGACGACGGCTGCCGAGCTCTCCCCGCAGAACCCTATCGCACAGCTTGAGCTCGCTAAGGGGCTGATGGCCGACGGAGAAAATGCGAAGGCTGTTCCTATTCTGCAACGAACTCTGAGGCTGGATCCTTCTTCTCATGACGCAAAGTATCAGCTTGCTCTCGCATTCCAAGCGAGTGGACAGGAGCGCCAGGCGATACCGGTTTTTCAGGAGGTTGTGGCTGCCGAGCCGAATAATGCGCCAGCGCTGACCAATCTTGGCCTCGCGTTGGTGCAGACTGGGAAATCCAAAGAAGCGATCCCGCTATACCAGCGCGCTCTCCAGGCGGCTCCCGCCGACCCTTTGGTACATCAAGGGCTGGGAGTCGCCTATCTTCAAGAGAGTGATCTCGATGATGCAGTGGGCGAGTTCCGGATCGGCCTGCAACTTGCTCCCGATGCCTATGAGCTGCACTACGATCTAGGCCTCGCTCTTAAGCTAAAGGACGATATCGCTGCGGCGACCTCAGAGTTGGAGCTGGCGGCGCGACTCAACCCGAGTTCGCCCGATCCACCCTACACCTTGGGCATTTTGGACATGCAGAAGGGGCGCTTCGACGATGCCGCGGAAGAGCTCCAGATCGCGCTCCAGCTACGGCCAGAAAATGGGGACGGTTGGGCGACCCTGGGTAGCGTCTATAAACAGCAGAACAAACTGGCGGAAGCCTTCGATGCGCTCCAAAAGGCAATCAATCTGATACCCAACCAGCCCGGACCACACATCACTCTCGCTAGCATTCTTGCGCAGCAAGGCCGTGCTGCCGAGGCCGTCTCGGAGCGCAAGAAGGCTGCCGATCTCACCCGCATCGCGGTTAGTCGGCAGCGCGCCACTTTTGCCGCCAATACCGGCAGCGCACTTCTGCTCAAGGGTCAAATCACCGATGCCATCGAGCGCTATCAGGACGCGGTTTCAAGCGACCCGACCTATGTCGAAGCCCATCTTGGACTGGCCACGGCTCTGGAACGGGCAGGCCGGACAGCGGAGGCCGAGCTGGAACGGCATAAGGCTGCTCAACTTGACGGAGCTCAGCCTTGACTCAAACCACGGTACCAGAGGTAGGGGCCTGGGCATGGATGGTATTTGTCGGGGAACTCTAGACTCGACGCCCTAGCCACCGCGAGCACGACTCTCACGGCTCCGTTGATCCGTTGATCCGTTGATCCATGCATTTGTGCCCACAGAAGAATGTTGGGCGAAAGGATGAAAGGCGGGGCAAACAGGCGCTCATCGCGACCTAGGGGAGGACTACGGTCCGCAGGTACGGCTCCCGTTTGCGATTGTGATCATCGTTTGGCGCACCCTTTGGTCGTCGGGCGAGAATTCGAGGAAGTGTTGGAGCAGCTGGGTTGCTGCCTCTGGTTTCCCGATCGCGCACTCAGCCAATGCCAGATCCAAACTGGCTGCGCTTTCCGCGGGGTCATTCTTAAACACCGACTGCCACAAGAGGATTGCCTCTTTTACATCGCCGGAGCGCGCATCGAGAATCCCTAGATTTCCCGCAGCGACGGAGTTGGATGGATCTGCCTGGAGTGCGGTTTGATACTCGTGCCTAGCACCCTTGGAATCACCGGAGACCTGCTTAAGGAAACCGAGAGACGTGTGCAGAGCCGGATCTGGCGACTGATCGCCGCCGCGCTCAGCCTCCTCGAGCAGAAGCATGGCCCGTCGGCCTGCCTCTTGATTCCCGTGCTCGGCCAGTTGTGCGTAGGCAAGCCCCAGATCACGGTCACTGATCGGAACCTCATCTACAGACTGCAACTCCCGGAACCTCTGCCCTGCATTCTCGACCCCGAGGATGGGCTGACGCTGAATCCGGTGATCTGTGACCTGTTCATGCGCTACGTCCTCAGTCGTTTCGCGTGGCATGTGGCACGAAACGCAATCGGGTTGATCGGGATGATGGTTGCTGACAAAGGGCACCTGCCCGTGGCACGTCAGGCATTTACTGCGGAAGTAGCCCACCCGCTGGTCGGGAGCAGGAGAGGTATGGGCATCGTGGCACGTAAAGCGAGCGCCCCGATGAAGAACAGCAATTCCTGCTCACCATTCAGGGTAGCTCCGCCTGTACGCCACTGGCATGGCAATGGAGACACGCGGTATCCACTCTGAGAGTAAGAGGCATCTCCGGCGCATCAAGCGACTTGGGATTCATGTCCCAAACGCGCTGCTTGCTGTACCAATTCACCGGGCTCTCAAACCAAAAACCGTCAGTTTGGAACAAGTACGTTCTGCCTCGCGCACGTGATGCCTCCGTAAAGAAACGGCTCCGCCGTGAACCGTCTCTCAAAAACAGTCGATAGTGGACGCTCGATGGGGCGTGTGTGAATTCACCCGGCTGCAAGCCTTCCGCCGCCGGTCCACTCGCTCTCGCCATGGGCGTCTTTCGATAGGGATCCTTCGGCGCATTTGGCGAGTTCCGGCACGGCACCGATTCTCAATCCTGCGAAGCTCTTTCCGAGTCTCCGGGACTCCATATGCCTGCAGTGTCATTTGGAAGGTAAAGCGATAGTGAATCGCAACAAAGCGGCGATGCACACGGCGTCGGGATTGGTCTGCCGTGATGCTGCCGGCACCTCGGCTCGTTCCCCGACCGTTGCTAGTGGCAAGAAAATCAGCAGTAAGAAAATCAGGCAGTATGGATAGCTGAGCAACTTCATGGCATCAGTGCACAGAGGGAGCGCGAGGCCGTTGTCCCGCGGGCGCGTATAGGGAAATAAAAGCCTACACTTCGCCGATTGCCGAGGTCGCTCTCTGCAAGATCTCTTCGATCGCAGTCTACTCCAAAGTTGGAAGGAATAAACGAGCAGCTGATTGCTTACGGGAGCCGCCAGATTCACACTGAAGTGAATTCGCATAAGATGAGACCCGCAGCCATAGCGGAAACTTAGTTTGGCAGTGGCGCCGCTAACCTTGACCTGCGGCGCAAGTTTACAGGCGAGGCGACACGAAGATTGAGTCCGCGAATCCGATTGCTCTACGCCGCAGTCCAAACCGTAAATGGTGCCCAATCAGCTCACGAATCACATTCGTCGGCGGTCGGACCATCCTGCTGGAATTTGGCGAAGTGCGGCTAGCTGTCGTTGAGTTACGATTGGGGCCAAGGCCAGCGCGTAATGCTTGTGCGCCGTGCTTCCATGATTCGCCGCGTCCCATGGTCACATCGCATCCTTTGCCCACAACTGCGATGGTCGCAGCATTGGGATCGGCGAGCATTCGCGGTTGGAGCGCCAATAGCAATAGGCACGTCGGATGTCGTGCCTGAACATCCGCGGCAGGACGTAGCTTAGACAGCGCCGGCTTGTCCAGTTGGCTCTCCATTTCACCAACTTGTCCTTCTGGAGGACACATGATAAGGGGCTACAGCGACAAGAACCAGGCGGCCGGTAAAGATCTCGGGAACTTTGCCGGGATGTTGCACACCGGCTTCGCATCGCATTTTCGCGCGGGGGGTTCCCGGTATTCCAGAACCAGCTACAGTCCGCTGAACGCTTTCTTGCCTGGCCATCTCGCGGCTTGGATTCCTCACGTGATCCGGTATTGGTTTCGCGATAAGCATGCGTTCCTCGACTACACGACGGCCGGCAAAGGAAGCGGGGTCGTTACGATTGCGGATCGCGTGACTCTGGGACTGCTGGGCGACTGGGGAACAGGAACGGACGAAGCGCAAAAGGTGGCGAATTGCGTTCAGGGATTCGGACCAGACTACACGATCCACTTGGGGGATGTGTATTTCGTGGGAGATGAGACTGAGATAAAGGAAAACTTTCTCGGCGAGCCAACGAGTCCCTATCGTCCCGTGAAATGGCCGCGAGGCAAACTCGGTAGCTTTGCGCTCAGTGGCAATCATGAAATGTATGCGCGTGGCAACGGTTACTTCAACACAATTCTTCCGAAGATGGGACTCAGAAAATCCGGGGCTGACTGGGGCGACGGCCAATGGGCCAGCTTTTTCTGTCTAGAAAATATGCATTGGCGGATCATTGGGCTCGACACGGGGTATAACGCGACAGGCTTTGACTGGGGCAAAATGCCGGTATTCGAAAAGAGCAAATGGCTCCGTAAGTCGATTTCGTTTAAGCCGCGGTGCACCCTTCCCGATGCGCTTCTTTTATGGCTGCAAGAAACTGTAAAACCGAATACTGACAAACGAGGGCTGGTGGTGTTGACGCATCACGGATGCTATTCAGCATTCAGCGACTGGTATCAGATTCCGGCGCAGCAATTGGCGCAGGTCATTCACCGACCCGTGATCTGGTTTTGGGGCCATGAGCACAAACTCGCGATTTATGACCGCTACCAAGTGCGAGAAGGGATTGAGGCGCATGGCCGCTGCATCGGTCACGGCGGAATGCCGGTTGAGCGTGGTAAGCCGCCCGATATCGAGTGCCCTTGGCTCGCCTGGGACAATCGCCGTTACGACAACGGAGAGGACATCGATGTGGGTTTCAATGGACACGTTAATTTATCACTGGCCGGACCTGAGCTCCATGCCGAGTACGTGGACTTGAATGGCACGCTGTTGTTGACGGAAGATTGGCGCGTTGATTTAACATCCGGCGCACTCCAAGGCCCGAAACTGACGAAAGTGCTGCAAAACCCCTCTCTCCATTTTCGGTCAGTCTCCTCAAGCTAGATTCTGATTGCAAGCCGAACGGAGTGGGCTTCCTAACCTTCCCCGCACTTCTCAGATTTCGGGCCACCGAAGCTCGGCTGCACGAGCGTGCCAAAGTTGGTGGCCTGCGCAGGAGTTGCACCGGCAACAGGATCGGCGGATTTCCGGTGATCGCATTGTCAAGCCCCAGAATCATCCTTCACAGGGCGAGCCGCCACAAGCCCAACAGCGGGGCTGAGCAGCGATTGATGGATCGCTCCACATCAATGCGCTGCCGGGAAGCTGATGGAGACCGCATCGTCGCCGACGAAGCTGATCGCAATGTTGGTCTCCGCTTCGACCGCCTGGCCATTCAGTTCGTGGGGACGATAGCGCCAATGCCGCACTGCCCGCACTGCGGCACCTGCGAGCACGCGGTCGCCGCTAAGCACATCGACTTTGATTACAGTTCCGTCGGCGCCAATCACGGCCTTCAGATTGACCTTGCCGGTCAGGGTTGAATTCGGAGCCACCGGGTAGCGAAAGCCGCTCTCAGGCCCTTCTGCAACTTGCAGGCGTTCCGCCGAAGCCGAGTTCATGTTCGCAGCCGGTGGCTGGGTGACGATCACCGCCTTGCGTTGGCGATTCTCAAGTTGTCTGGAGGAAGCTGCTGGGGATGGTGGTTTGAGGGCAATGATGGTTGCCAGGTGTGGCGGTTCCGCAGGCATGGAGGGCTGAACTTTTTCTTGCGGCGCAGCAGGGGCCGCGGGTACGGTCCCTGAATCGGGCTGGTGAAACTCGACCGCGACCTGCGATGCGGGACGCGACGGCACAAGCCGGGCCTCTCGAAAATAAAGCAAAATCCCCAGCAGCGCCGCACCACAGACGGCAACAAAAGTCCATCCCAGCTTACTTCGACTCCCGGTTCTAGGTGTAGCCGAATCCACTGGGGCCGAACTCGCTTCTTTGGTTTCGCTTTGCTTTGCGGAATCTTGCCTAGGTGCTGCAATGTATTGAAGTTTGCCTCTCTGTCGGGAACGCCCGATACCAGTTCGGTTATACGGGGCACGATTCGATCGGATCGAAATCCCTTCACAACCCACCGCTTGTGGCGCGGCGACGTCCGCGCTACTCGTTCTCATCTCGACAAGCTTGCTTGTGGTCGCTGCCGCTTCCGTTTTCCAATCTTGCATCAAGCGCATGTTTTCAACCGCGCCGATGATCGAGGTCCGGGGGATCGTCTCGTGGCGACTGGCGATTGCGGTCCGGGACAATCTATCGATCAGTTGTCGCTGGCGATGGTTCAGTACCAGCTGTGGCAGGCTGCGAAAATGGCGGAACGTCCAGAGCAAATAGATGCGTTCCCAAAATGACGGTCTCACATACACTCGACCGATATCGGTGCGTAACTCGATGAGACCCGTGCGGATCTTTTGTGGCAATGCCGTCATAATTGCTTCCACGCGGTAGAGATTTGAGCAACCTTGGGAGGGACGGGTGAACTTCGGAGGGGAGTCTGATTATACTAAATCTCTACAAGAAAGTGGAGACCGGGTTTCAGAGCCGCGCGCAGGCCGGTTTCGCGAGAACTAGTGCCCAATATGTTCCTCCCCGTCCGGCGTCACGAAGTTGACGAATTTGGAGCCAAGTGTAAGTAAATAAAAGGAAACCCCGGCCTTGAGATGGTCACCTCTCAGTGGGAGCGACATGGCCAGGTCCTGTTTGCGCGATACTCGCCAACGGTCCGATTTTCAGGAGTTTCTCGCCGCCCTTTCCATCCTGACGCTGCTGACGCCTGATGATGCAGAAAGCAATTCAAGATCCGAGTCGAGGCCGTTCGGGAGAGCTGAGCCAACGCGATTCCGAAAAACGGAAGGCGGCGACGACCTACCCGGGCTCTTTGTTCCTTAGAGGATGCACCTCGAACCCGTGGTAGCGGAATCCGAAGTCGTCCGTAATCTCGGACCTCGCAACTGAGTTGCCGACACCAACCCAAGGCAACTCCCCGCAGAAAGTTTCTGTAAATTCAAAAGAAGAACAAGTACAATACGGAAACCTTTACGGACCCGAGGAAACCTTAAATGTTTGCAACCCCTTTCGACCCTGTCGTCGAACCGTTCCCTATCTGTCGTATTCCACCCGTCACCATATCGGTAAGCGAAAACAAGACGCGTTGCTTGCCGTATGCGCTGGGCTTCGTGCTTGTGCTCGCTTGCTTTATATCGGTCGGTGAATCGGCGTTGGCCGCAGCTTCGGAGGGCTCTGCTCCCAGACACCTTTTATGCGAGTCGATGGAGAATCCTTTGGGCATCGATATCGGGCATCCGCTGCTTTCCTGGCAACTGCAAGATATTCGTCGTGGCGCAAGACAAACGGCGTATCAGGTCCGGGTGGCCAGTTCCGCGGACGCTCTGGCGCGAGGCGATGTTTGGGACAGCGGGCCAGTGAATTCCGCCCAATCGGTGAATGTGGCCTATGCCGGTCCTGCGCTTGAGTCGCGGCGGCGCTACTACTGGCAAGTGCGAGTGTGGGACCAGCAAGGGCAGGCATCGGCTTATAGTGAAGCAAGCTGGTGGGAAATGGGTTTGCTCTCTGCGCAGGACTGGAGGGCGAAATGGATCACTCGAGATCTGCCGGTGGAGCGGAGCGACTACGAGTCCGGAGTCAGATGGATTTGGGACGCCAGAGACAACGGCCTCACCGCGGCAAGTCCTGGAAAACACGAATTCCGCTTTCGTCTAAATCTGCAGGAACGGCCCCAGGAAGGCATCTTGTTCGTCACCGGCAAAGACAATGTGGCGGCCTGGGTCAACGGCAAACAGGTCCTAGAAGCCGAGCCAGTCATGGGTTACGGGCCGCGTCATCCCTGGGGATATTTTCGGGTGATTGCGGTCAGTCAGTTGCTCACCAAAGGAAGCAATGAGCTAGCGGCGGAAGTAGTTGTCAACAAGACCCGCGATGGCGTCCCACATCCGGCGGGCTTGATTGCGATGCTTCGCCTTCGCATGCCGGACGGCAAAATACAGCGGTTCTTTACCGGATCGGATTGGAAAGCCGCCGCCGGGCAGTCCGGTACCGACTGGGTTACGGAGACTTTTGATGATTCATCCTGGTCCCCCGCTGCAGCCATCGCCGATGTGGGACAAGGGCCGCTCGGAACTCCCTGGCCCGCGCTACCGGCGAGCCTGCTGCGGCGGAAATTCACGTTGGCCAAGCAGGTCCGTTCGGCGCGAATCTATTCCACGGCATTGGGTAGCTATCAGCTCTTCCTGAACGGTGGGCGCGTCGGTAACGATGTCCTGGCGCCAGGCTGGACTGACTATCGCAAGCGAATCGTGTACCAAGTCTACGACGTGAGCTCGCAAGTGAAACAGGGCAGAAATGCGATTGGGGCGATTCTGGGAGGGGGATGGTACGCCGATGCGTTGACTTGGCACCAGACCCGCTACAATTTTGGGCCGCCGCCGGTTCGATTGCTGGTGCAACTGGAGGTTGAATATACCGACGGAACTCGCGATTCCATTGTGACGGATGAGTCCTGGAGGACGACGCAATCACCGATTTTGCATGCGGAGATTTATAACGGCGAAGATTATGATGCGCGCCTCGAGCCGACGGGGTGGAACCAGCCGTCCTTCTCCGACGCACGCTGGACCGCCGCTGCGGTCGAATCTACGCCCCAGGCTGCGCTGGTCGCACAGGATTTTCAGCCGATGCGGGTCGAGCAGTCGTTGAAACCAAAAACAATGACCAACCCGGCTGCGGGCGTCTACATCTTCGATCTCGGGCAGAACATGGTGGGATGGGAGCGGCTGCATGTTTCAGGCCGCGCGGGAACTAAGGTGCAGCTGCGGTTTGGAGAAGTTCTCCAGTCAAATGGACGGCTGTATACGGACAATCTGCGCACCGCCCAAGCCACCGATATTTACACCTTGCGCGGTCAAGGAAATGAAGTATTCGAACCGCATTTTACCTTTCACGGTTTTCGCTACATCGAGATCACCGGATTTCCGGGCACGCCGTCGAATGACGCGGTCGAGGGAGTTGTCTTCCACACCGATGCGCCGTTCACGATTCAATTTCAGACGGCCAATGCAATGGTCAACCGGCTCTGGAGCAATATTCTTTGGGGCCAGCGGGGGAACTTTCTGAGCGTTCCGACCGATTGTCCGCAGCGCGATGAGCGTCTGGGCTGGATGGGAGATGCTGAGGTCTTCTGGCGAACCGCTACGTTCGACGCCAACCTCGCGGCCTTTTCTCATAAGTTCACCGCCGACATTCGTGACGCTCAGGTGGCTACCGGCGGCTTTACCGACGTGTCGCCGATGGTCGGAGACGTTTCTAACAGCGTAGCGGGTTGGGCGGATGCCGGAGTGGTGATCCCGTGGACTGCCTATGTGCAATATGGAGACACCCGTATTCTGGATGAGAATTGGGCGGCGATGGAAAAGTGGATGGATCATCTCGAAAGCTCAAACCCGAACCACTTGTGGCTCAAAGAGCGGGGAAACGATTACGGAGATTGGTTGGCTATCGGCAGCGTGACCTCGAAAGATCTGATCGCAACCGCGTTCTGGGCCTATGATGCTTCGCTGATGACTCGCATCGCGCAAGTGCTGGATCGTCCGAGCGACGTTGAGAAGTACGCCAAGCTCTTCGATCAAGTTCGCTCGGCCTTCGATCAGCAATACGTGAAGCCGGACGGCACGGTCGGCAACGGCAGCCAGACGAGCTACGTTCTCGCGCTGCACATGCAACTCCTGCCTGCAAGCCTGCGCGCTGCTGCCTCGCAGAAACTAGCCGACGACATCGAGGCTCACGATTGGCACCTCACAACCGGGTTCCTGGGCACCCCGTATCTAATGCTTGAGCTCAGCAACAACGGCCACAGTGACATTGCCTACCGCTTGCTGCTGCAGACCACGTATCCCTCCTGGGGATACATGATTGAACATGGGGCCACGACGATGTGGGAACGATGGAATGGGGACCAGATGATGGGCGATCCGTCGATGAATTCGTTCAATCACTACGCTTACGGCGCCGTGGCGGAGTGGCTCTACCGCTACGCGGCCGGCATTGACGAAGATGCCGTCGAGCCAGCATTCCACCGCGTCATTCTGCATCCGCAGTTCGACCCGAACCTGAAAGAGGCGAAGGCGACCTACGATTCAGCGTTTGGACCGATCGGTTCAAGTTGGAGGGATGACGGAAGTACGGTTACGTGGACCGTCGCGATTCCGCCGAACACTACGGGACTGCTCTATTTTCCGGCCGACGCGACGACACGAATTCTGGAGGAAGGAAAAGACATCCGCCAGAGCGTGGGGATTTCCCTGGTTGCGCATGAGAACGGCAAGGCGGTGTACGAAGCCGGTTCGGGTTCGTACAGTTTCACAGTGCAATACTGATTGATATCCCACGACACGCTGAAAATCGAGCGCCCTTCGATGGGAGGATGGCCCACTGTGCTGGCCGATCGGCTGCGCTCGCTCGTGAAGAAACAGAAAAGGCTCTCGAGACGAAACTGAACGCTACGCATAGGTGGTCACGATTGCCGCGTTGCGCTCTCGCCGCTCGGCGGTGATTCGTTCTAGATATCCGCTCTCCTTGAAAGCCTGCAAAGGATCTTCCGGTAGTCCGTGGCTGTGCCGCCACTCGCGCAAAGCGGGCCGTACATCGGTCCAGAACGCACCTCGCAGGCATTCTTCCGCGTCGACAAGCGAGCAACTTTGCTGCAATGATGCCAATCGTTCGTGATCGACCAGAGCAGCTTTGGCATACAGCTCCTGTGCGGTCGAAACGGTTTGAATCATCGCCTCAATCTTCCCTTTCAGGTTGTGGCTCTGGTCCACCATGTACGCAATGTCGGCGGGGGCGCCGGACTGCCATTCATGAGTATGAATTTCATGAAAAATACGGAAGATCTGGTAAGGATCGATGGAACCGAGAGTCAAATCATCGTCGGCATAGCGGCGGTCATTGAAGTGAAATCCTCCCATCATCTCGTGATGCAAGAGCCAAGCCACAATTTGCTCAATATTCTGCGTCTGGTAGTGATGGCCGGTATCGACCAGCACCAGCGCCTGCGGACCGGCTGCACGAGCGAAGAGGAACGCCATGCCCCAATCGGCCACATCGGTGTGGTAGAAGGCCGGTTCAAAGGGTTTGTATTCGATCAACAAACGCTGCTTCGGATTCAGGCGGTTGTGGACTTCCCTAAGCGCCTCTTCGAACCACACAATGCGCTTGCGGATGCTCTGTGTTCCAGGATAGTTGGAGCCGTCCGCGAACCATGGTGAAATGTCTCGGCACTCCATCGCGTTCGCGATTGCCACGCACTCCAGAATGTGATCAAGCGCCCGTTTACGAATTGCGGGATCCGGGTTGCCCAACGAACCGTGTTTGTATTCCTGATCCTGAAAAACATTGGGATTGATGGAGCCCGGCTGCACGCCATGTTTCTCTGCCAGTTGTTCGACGAGCGTAACATCACTCAAGCCTTTGGGGAGATCCCACTGAACGTGAAGCGCCAACGTAGGGCACGCACCGGTGAGAGCGTGTACCTGAGCGGCGTCGCTGAACTTGTCTTCGATGGAAACGGCAGCAGCCGCCTGTAGAAACTTTCCGAAACGGGTTCCCGTGTTGGCAAATCCCCAGGACGGAAGTTCGACTTTGAACGCATCCAGCGCACGAAAAATAACTCCATCCACCTTGTCCATTATCGTGAGGCCCTTTCCAAAGTTTCAGCTTCCCGCGCTAATTAGTGAGTACAGACTGAGCTGGGCTCACCAAAGATTCTATTCTTTGCCCGGAAAGAATTTCCGCCCACTTGGCTACCGCGGAAGAAGTCACGCCGACATCGGGTGCATAGTGTCCCGCCAGCGCCGCCAGTTGGACTGCGAAGTTGCCGATGGTTGCGCTCTCGGTGGATGCCACGATCACCTCTAGACCAGTGGCTCTTGCGGTGAGGCGATTCAGAAAGGCATTTCGGCTCCCGCCACCAACGATATAAAGCAGCCTCGGGTGTTTCTTCGTGACCTCGGCGAGGTCCTGCAAGACGGCGGCATAGCGCGCTGCCAAACTGTGAAAGATGAGGTTAGCCACTCGAGGAGCCATCGCGGCGTCCTCTGAAATCGGAATGCCACTCGAGCGCAGAAGTTGGGAATTGATCCTCTCTGGCATCTTGCCAGGCAGCATCAACTCGGAGTCATCCACTTCAATCAGTCGATCAGGAACGGGAAGAGACGCGCAAGCTTCGATCAACTGCTCTACGGTCCACAATCTGCCTTGCGACCGCCAGTGTTCCATACATTGCCGCAACAGCCACATACCATTGACGTTTTTCAGAAAATAGGTTTTACCTCCGACGCCACCTTCGTTGCTGAAGTTCTTGGTGCGGGCGGCGTCGCTAATACAAGGGGCATCTAGTACGCTGCCAACCAGCGACCAAGTGCCGGAACTGATGAAGGCCCAATCGTCGCCATGTGCGGGAATACCGGCGATGGCCGACGCGGTATCGTGGCATGCAGGGGCGATCAGTGCTGTGTGGCGAAAGGCCGGCAGTTCCGCTAGCGGTGGTTGGAGGAGCCCGATATTTGTTCCCGGCATCACGATCGGAGGCGCAGCCTCCAAGTCCAACCCGGCAGCGCCAAAAATCTCGCCACACCACGCCTGGTTGTCGGGTTCAACAAGTTGAGTGTGCGTGGCATTGGTGTATTCGGCGATTCGCTTTCCGCCGAGGCGGAACAAGACATACTCAGGCAAGTTTACCCACGGAGTGTTCTGTTCGACCCCTCTGGATCTGTCTGCAAACAACTGATAAAGCGTATTCAAAGGAAGAATCTGAATTCCAGTCAGAGCATAAAGACGCTCGGGAGAGATACGGGCGTGGACTTGCAGCAGTGACTCGGCGGTTCTGCGGTCTCGATAACAAAATGGCTGGAAAATCGGCTGGCCCTCAGAATCTAGCCGGACATAGTCGACCGCCCAGCCGTCCACTCCGATGGCTCCGATGCCCTCGGGTGCCAGTTCGGCGCAGGCGCGCAATCCTTCCTCTACGCCGGCAAGAATGCCATTGATATCCCACCGCAGGCCGTCGCCTTCGTCGATTGCCCCATTCGGGAACCGATGCACGATCTGAATATTTGGGACTGCATTGCCCCATCGCAAGAGAGAGACTCGGCAACTCTCAGCCCCCAAGTCCACGGCTACGATCGCAGCTCTCTGGTTCGACGCGGAGTCGGGGGAGGCGAGATCCGCGACGGTCTTACCGTCATACGGGGTCTCCACATTCCAGTCCTGAGGGCCATTGCTCATCGCAAGAAAGCCTCGGTTAATCCACCATCGACCGGGATGAGATGACCAGTCGTGCATCGTGACTTGGGCCCCGCAAGAAAAAGAATTGCGTGAGCGCAATCCCTCGGATCGATGGCACGATGGGTCAAAGTTCTCTGGGCATAGAAATTGGCGAGCAGAGTTCGGAGTTGTTCGTCGCTGAAGCCCTCCTCAAACGGGATGCCATACTTGCTTAGCGATGCGATCACCCGATGTCGCGGAAACATAGTGGATCCTTTGATGACCGTCGCCGGACTGATTCCATTGACGCGGATCCTGGGTGACAATGAAATTGCCAACTCCCGCACCAGGTGGCTTAGTGCGGCTTTGCTCACGTCGTAAGCTTCGCTTCCGCGCTTGGCGACGACCGCATTCGCGGAGCTGGTCAGCACAAGTGACGCCTCCAGGTCTTGTTCCCGAAGGATGTGCGCAGCTTCCTCCGCCAGCAGATAATTGGCGGTGACATTCAGATCGAGCGTGACGCCCCACTGCTCGTCACTGACGCGACCATCGGTTGAAGCTGGAAACAGCGCCGCCGTATTGATGAGAACATCGAGTCCGCCGTACGCGGCGATCACCACACGAAGTGCTTCATGAATCACGGTTCGCTTGCGGATGTCCACGGCGGCCGCGATTGCGCCTTCTTTGCCGGAGCTTGACCTGGCGGCTTCAGCCACGCTTTCCGCAGCTTCAACATCGCGGTCGGCGACAACCACGTGTGCTCCCAGTTCGGCAGCTAGAACAGCCGTTTCTCGGCCAATGCCACTGCCACCACCGACTACTACCACCACCTGGCGGCTCAATTCCTTCTCCGGCGGCTGGCGAAGAAGCTTGGCTTCTTCCAGTTTCCAGTACTCAATCCGGAACGCCTCTGACAAGGGAAGAGCCACGTAGTTGGACTGCACTTTGAACGCACTCGTCGGCGCTGCCTTCCCCGCTTGCGGCAGCGGATCGGGCTGGTTTCCGGTACTCAACGAAGAAGCGCCCTCCATTACATGAATGGCATTCACATAAAATTCGCCGGCGAGTCTGGCTTCAGTCTTGCTCTTGCCGAAACTGAACATACCAACGCCTGGAACCAGCACCACTGTTGGACTGGCGTCCCGCATAGCCGGCGAATCCTTCTGCGCGAAGCATGTGTAATATTCGGCGTATTCTTTCTGGTATTGCTCGAGCGCCGAATCAATCTGTTCGCGCAACCCCTCAAGGCCGGTACCGGGAAGCCACTTCACGAACAGCGGCCGCACTTTGGTGCGGATAAAGTGATCTGGGCAACTGGTGCCCAAATGGGCAAACTTTTCCGCATCCCGGGAGTTAACGAAGCGAAGGACCTCGGGAAGGTCGCTGAAGTTGCCAATCATCTTGCGATGGCGGGAGATGCGTCCGCGCACGAAGGGAAAAATATCGAGGGCCTGCTCGCGATGGTTGTCGGCCGTTTGGTGGCGCACTCCTCCGAAAAGGCCGCTGCCCTGCCTTGCGACATGATCCAGAACAAACTGACCGAGCTGATCGATGATAGAAATTGTATTTTCGTAGCACTCTCTTTGCGTTTGACCCCAAGTAAAGAGGCCGTGACCGCCGAGCACAACTCCGTCACATCCCGAATTGTCGCTCACCGCTTTCCGCAGCATCATGGCCAATTCGAAGCCAGGGCGCTGCCACGGTATCCAAATTAAGCGGTGGTCAAAGAGCTGGTTGAACTCCTCCATTTTTTCTCGTCCGTTGGCGGAGGCCGCCAGAGCGATGCCCCAGTCGGGATGCAAGTGGTCAATATGAGCAAACGGCAAGAACGCGTGGAGCGGCGTGTCAATCGAGGCTGCGACTGTGTTTTTGCCGAACGCGCAAATCGGGTACAAATCCACCATCTCGTCTTCGTGTTCCGCACCTGCATAGCTGTTCTCCAGGGCGCGCAACTTTTCCATGGAGAGAACCGCCAATCCTGTCCGCTGGATACTGCCTAGGTCCCCTCCGCTGCCTTTGATCCACAACACTTCCCGTTGGGTTCCGTCCAGCGGGTCGAGTTGCAAGAGTTTCGAGCTGGTATTTCCTCCTCCGAAGTTGGTGATGCGGAGATCAGAACCCAGAAGGTTAGAGCGGTAACGCAACAATTCGGGTTCATCAAGGCCACGAGCCATACGGTCGTCCCAACGGTCATCCAAATAGCGCAAACTTGTGGCCAGCTTCATAAAGAGAGTCTTCGGCTGCGGAAGGCGCGTAATGCGGCGGCCGTCAGTACATTCTCCGCGTCGGCCAGAACCCAGCTATCATACCCTAACGATGCAATAGGGCAATAGTTTCTATGGGAAAATTCGGTGGGTCCAGGCGAAAGCATAGACCGGACTGTGGAGCAACTCGTCATCGCTGAGATTTAAGACTGCTGGCTGCCTTTATCGTTGCTGCGGTTACAAGTTTATGCTCGACGTAGTTGTAAGGTGAAACGCGCTGACCACTTAGAAGCGCCAAGGCCAAATGAATGAGCCGCGGTCCGTAGCTCTGGGCTTCATGTGATACGGAGCCGATCAGGGGGCTTCCCGGCGTGTTCATCTCTTCCAAGGCTTCGGAAATGCAATCCTGTCCCATGATGGCGACATGTTTGTCCCACTTCAGTTCCCGCACCGCTTGCACCGCTCCCAAAGCGCTGGTATCAGTTGCTGCCGCGATGAGAACCCCGCGATCCTTGGAGTGGCGTCGCAGAAAATCGAGGACAAGACGGTAGCTCTTCTCCCGCATGCCCCTCCCGTCCATGCGCACCAGGGACTCAGCAGAAACATTGGGCAGCTTAGAACGGATGGCCTCAAAGGCTCCGGTGATACGGCTTTGCACCAAGGGACCGGCCTCTTCTAGATCCAGCCCCAGGCTCCAGCGCACCTTCCCTCCCCAGGCCTTTTTGGCATGCTGCGCCAGGCATTCACCAGCCTCGAATCCAACCCGATAGTTGTCGACGCCGAAGAACGTCGCGTGCGGATGAGGGATATCGACCGCGATCAGAGGAATGCCCGCACCATCGATCTTATCGGCAATCACCGGCGCCACACGCTGGTCGATCTGAAACTCGATCACCAGGTCAGGATGGCTTTTTACAAACTCATCTGCATTGCGCAGGGCGGTGGCGCCGTCATAGCAATTGTCGAGCACGATCAAATCGACGCCGGCGGCGGAGGAGGCGCTTCGCAGGCTGTCGGTGACGGCCTCGGAAAAGGGCATCTCCGCCGACTGGCTGCCAAAACCAAAGCGCGCCTTCTTGGGACGAGCCACCAGGCGATATAGGCCGTCTTGTGACTGCGCCAGATATCCCCGATGAACCAGCGTCTTGAGTATGCGGTAGACGGTTGTTTTCGAAATGTTGGTTCGCTGATAAATGGCTTCGAGGGTCAGCGATTCACGCTCATTCTGTAACAGCTCGAGAATGTCGAGCGCCTTGGAAAGGACCGGGATCAGATAAAGCCGCTTGGGAGACGACCGAGTCAAGTTGTATTCCTCACCAGCGCAGGATCGAAATGCGTAAAGAAACTATAGCTTGGGCGCGGGTTTTCTTCTATAGGAGTGCGCTAGCACCATTCCAAAGGCGCTGGTTCGTATACAGGGCTTCCCACCGCGTCGCCCCTTCGCACCAATCGGATCGAGGATGACGCCGTGGGTCCAGCATGTTGCCTGCGCAAAAGTTGAGACGTGGAGATATAAATAAATAGAGGAACAAGTTCTCCGCAGGTTCAATAGAGAAACAAGTTCAATGTTGTCTTGACAATGAACTCTCGTTGGCTCAATCTATTGATCCTCGACTGACTTTTCGCGATCGCGATCGCGCCTTTATGAAAAGGGGACCATGAATCAGGCGCCAGCGCATTAGTTCTTTCCCGCCGGCTGCGGCCATGCGAAGTGATAATCTCCCGAACCTACCTGAAAGACCGGTCCCTTGTTCTCCATGCGAATGAACTTTATGTCATCGGCTTTGCCGGCTGGCCTCCCGTTTTCGGCAATCGAAGCTGCATCCTGAACCGGCAGGTGAACCGTGGCGGAGGTGCCGGGCGGAATCTGCACATCCAGGCTCACAGTGTTCGGTTCGCGGCTCCAACGGACCTCAATCTTGCCAAGCACCGAATCATGGCTGGCTTCAGCGGAAACAATATCGCCAACCATCGCCGGCCGAATTACAATCTGCTCTGGCGGTTGGCGCGAGAGGTCGACATCAATGCCGCCGAGCCCTCGATAGAACCAGTCCTCCGCATGCCCCAGCATGAAGTGGTTCTGAGAACTATGTGGATCCACATCCCACGCTTCGGTAAGGGCAGTCGCGCCCATCGCCAGTTGATAACCATAGCTCGGCGAGTCGGTGCGCGACAGCATGTCATAGATGACGTCGGATCGTCCACCCTGGCGCAACGCCTCCAGGACAAAGTGGTGACCGATGTCTCCGGCAGTGGTGTGGTTCTCATGGCTGCGAACGTCCGCGACGAGATTGTCGAGCACGGCGCCGCGGTGATCTTCGGGCACGAGCCCGAGCACCAGCGGCATAGCATTAGCGGTCTGGCTTCCGCGGTCATACTGGTTTGTATCGGGGTGAAATAGCGCCGCGTTGAAGGCTGTCCGCACCAACTGAGCGAGTTCGCCGTACTTCCGCGCGTCGTTGCCTTTATCCAACAACAAGGCCATCTTCGCAAGGATCGTCAGGTCGTAATAGTAAATCGCCGTGGCAGTAACGCTCTTGCTGGTCAGTTGAGAATATCCAGGCGGCCCGGGGCCACGGTCATACCAGTCGCCGAGACCATGCGAAAGCATGTGATTCTGCGCGCGGCCACTAAGGTAATCCACATAGCGCCGCATGACCTCATAGTGGTTTGCTAGCAAGCTCGGGTCACCCGAGTGCTGAAACGCAATCCACGGGCTGATGACGGCCGCACTTCCCCACTCCGGAGAATCGCGGAAATCGACGTACTTGCCGTCGAAGACTACGTACTCCGGCGCAATTTCGGGCACAAGGCCGCCGGGCAATTGCGAATCCCGCATATCGTTCGCCATCTTCTTGTAAAGGTTGTGAACGTCATAGTTGAAAAAGATCGCAGCTCCCATGAGATGGGTTTGTTCGAGCCATCCGAGTTTCTCTCGGTGCGGACAATCAGTCAGTACACTCTGCAAGTTGCTCAGAATAGCGGCGTCAATGAGCTCGTGAATGCGATTAAACAATTGATCGGAGGTTGAAAACCTCCCAACTTCAGCGGCTGAGGAGTGGAGGAACTGTCCTTCGACAGCGAGAACTTCCGGTTTGACGCCGGAACCCTCGGAGGGCGAGGTCTCGACCTGGATATAACGAAATCCGTAGTAGCTGAAGCGTGGATGCCAGACTTCGGTACCTTCTCCCTTGAGGGTGTATGAGAAGTAAGTCGGGCCGCCCGAACTTCGCTGTGAAACGAGTCCGTCGCTGTCTAGCAGCTCGCCAGGAATCAGTTTGATGGTGCTTCCTGCCGGACCGCGGACGGTCACCTGCGGCCAGCCTGAAAAGTTCTGGCCCAGATCCTCCACCAGCACTCCAGGCTTCGGTTCGTAGACTTTTACCGGCCTGTAAACTTGCGTCACTCGAATCGGCGGGATGAGTTGTGGCTCAAGACTTCCGCCGGGACCGGCGACTTCGACCGCTGCTACCCAGGCGGCATCTGACGCTCTCGGCTCGTCCCATCCGGCTGGTTCCTTTCGCGCATCGTAATCTTCCCCGCCATAGGTGGAAGAGAAAGTGATCGGGCCGGGCGCAACCTTCCAGGATTGATCGCTGATGACGGTGGCTTCGCTGCCATCGGCCAAGGTAATGTGCATCTGCAAAATGACCTTGGGTTGGCCGAATGTGCCCTCGAATTTCTGGTAGCGTCCCGGAGTCCGAGGCATGTTGTACATGCCGTTGCCTAGCATCACTGCGATGGTATTTTCGCCGGGCCGGAGAAGGTTCGTGACATCGTAGGTGTTGTACAAGACGGTCTTGTGGTAGTTCGTCCAACCCGGATTGAGGACGTCCGCGCTTGGGTTGTGCCCATTGATGCGTAATTCATACTGTCCTAGGCCCGAGACATATGCGAGAGCTCCTGCGACGGGAGTGCTCAGTTTAAACTGATGGCGAAAAAGCGGAAGCGGCGGAGCCGGGACTTGCTCATCTTTCGAATCGCCAGACCCAGCCGGCTGCGCATCGGGCTGCGCGGCAATCCAATGGGCCTTCCAATCCTTGGGTTGAAGCAAACCCATCGTCCACGTCGCTGGATCGCTCCATAACGACGGCCTGTCGTTCTGATCCCAAACGCGGACCTTCCAGAAATAGGCAGTGTGAGAGCGCAGTGCCGTGCCGTCATACTGAACCTGGATGAACTGACCTGATCTGATCTTGCCGCTGTCCCACACATCGGCTTGATCGTCAGCTAGCGATTCGCGCGAAGATGAAACCAGGACACGATAGGCGGTTTGCCGTAGACCACGTGCGCCTCGCTCTCGCGCCTCGACGGTCCAACTCAAGGTCGGTTGGAGCGACTGAATTCCCAGAGGGTCGACGATGGATTCACACCGGAGGTTATGCGGCCAGATGTTGGCCGAAGGCGCCACCGTCTGATTTGCGGGTTCCAGCGCACGCTGAGCCGACAGGGAACCCTCGGAAGGAAGCACCAGGACAATAGCAGCGAGCACCGCGACAGCCTGCTCAAGGAAACGCCAGCGCCCGCGGTGGCGTGTCGCCGCGAGACATCTCGGTTCTTTTAGCCTCGGCAATGGTCCTCTAGAGAAATTCTTTCGGGTATGAAATTTAAGAATACCATGTCAAAACGATTACACTGAAACGCGGTACTCCAGTGCTCTGGCAGGGATTGTCGGTGCTGGTAGTGGTCTTGATCGGCGGCTTTACTACCAATTTCATTCAGTGCCTGATGCTCAACATCCGAAACAAAACCGGATATCAATACTTCAGCTCGACAGCGCGCAGGCTTTTGAAGTTCGCTACCCGTTCGAGCGCATCGGATAAGCTGCGAACAAACAGCCACAGATCAGTTGTTGAACGGAGTAAAGCCTGAAAAGAAGAGTGTTCTTAACAAGCGGAATCCTGGCGGGGATTGAGCTCAGTCTGCCCAGGAGTGGTGTTCTTGTGTCCGCTGCCGGCGCGATGGACGAGCGGACGAGCCTCTTCTCCGCGAACTCTGGCCAACCCTGGTGCGGCTTTTGAACTGGTTCCTCGCGCAACGGACCCAGCGCGGGCTGGTTTTGGCAAGAGAATGGGAGGTTTGGGATAACCCTCTCCGGTACCAGGTCTGCGAGGGGACCGGTTTGAACGCCTTTGTCTATCGCGCGCTGCGTGATGCGTCCTATCTTGGTGCGCTCATCGGACAAAAAGCCGAGAGTGCCGATCTGGATGCCGCCGCGAATCGTCTGGCCGAAGCATCCAACACGCTGCTCTGGGACGCGCAGAAAGGTTGGCACTACGGAGCATTGTTCGGTCCGGGGTCGAAGATGAATCCAAAGCTGAATGGACCGATGTTTACAGGCCCGATTGTGGATGCGTCACTACCAGCCAACGGCACAGGCGGCGCTGTTTGCACTCTATAGCGGGATTGTGCCGGCGGACCGACTGCAATCGGTCCGCAGCTCCGCCGGCGTCTTTGGATTCGTGCAGCGTGCCGTGCCGCGAAATGAGCAATTTCGTGAGCCATGATGCTCGCAAGTTCCGCCTCACTGATTGCCATTCCTGCAAGAGCAAGCAAAGCGCAAGATCCTGGGTGAGACTGCGCGAGGACTGTTCAACCTCTAACCAGCATGCTTTGTTTCAGATTGCGCGCCATGCGCAGCCTCTGCCAAATTACTCAATGCGCAACGCCTGCATGGGGTCGAGTTTGGAGGCGCGCTTTGCAGGCAACCACACGGCGAACCTAATCTAAAGCATGCCCTTCACAGCGAGCGTCGAATCCGTAGTGTTTCCCGTCTTCAACACCGCGGTGACGACCAAGGTGAAGTTCGTCGATGCGGTTTGACCGGCTGAGTTCACCGTCACTGTCGGCGTATAGGTGCCTGTCGGGGTCGCAGCACTAGCGGTAAACGAGAGCGACCCGGAAGGGTTTGTATCCGATGCGGCGTATTTCTCTTGAAGGGCGCTTGGCAGGCCGCTGACGGCCACCAGTGCGGTCTCGCTCGTTGAGGTGATGTCGATTGGCACGATGACTTGCGTTCCGTCTTGCGGCACAACGACAGTGGAGATGGGCAGCGAAACCGTGATCGGCACCTGCGCGATCATGGAGCCACCTCCGCAGCTGCATCCAGCCACAGCCAAGGCGAATCCAAGAAAAGCCATTGCCCGGAACCAGATGAATCGATCCAAATATGGAGTGCATGCAGGGAACCGCCCAGAGCGAAGCTGAACTGCCCGAAGGTCTGTACA
This sequence comes from uncultured Acidobacteriaceae bacterium, assembly GCA_963770245.1. Classification (GTDB taxonomy): domain Bacteria; phylum Acidobacteriota; class Terriglobia; order Terriglobales; family Acidobacteriaceae; genus PALSA-270. The sequence continues at coordinate 100,564 of CAVYOX010000011.1, forward strand.
GGGCAGTCGCTTGAGAAATCAGCCCATGAGCGTCGCCGATCGCAGACAACCGACGAGGGTGATTATAAGCCAGCTATTCTGGCGGCATCAAGGGGTGGGCCCGAACCGTAGTGTTTGTGGAATGGAAACAGGTCATTGCGTCCGCGGAGGTCTCAGTGAACCGGCGTCCTGACCCGCAACAATTCGTTTCACTACTGTATCGTCGGCAAACAGGATGTATAGTCCACCGCTTTGTCGCAAGCGAAAAATCACAGTGACAGGTTGGGTCTGCGCAAATGTATTCGGCCTTTCTTGCTCTGGTTGATGACTGCTGTGCGAGGCATCACCCAACGCCTGCGCCCCCGGTGCAGGGACTGCAGATCCAGTTGGTCATCGGTCTTGATCGGCACGAAGCGCATCCTCGGCCGCCCGACCGCCTCCGCGATCGCCTCGGCGTCAATGTAGTCGCTCTTGTTGGTCTTCACGTACGGTTTGACATACTGAGCCGGTATCCGTACCTCATGACCCTGCTCTCTCAGAGCCCGCGCTCTAGAGATCGTCGAGTGGTCCGGCGTGTACTCGTCCAGCGCAATGCCCACAAAACGCCGTAGCGCCGGCGAATCCGCCAGCCGCCAGGCGATGCTGCGCTCCGCTCCGATGCCCTCGAAATACCCGATCAGCAGCGCCCGGAAATAGATGCCCGGTGTCAGCGACGGACGCCCGTTCCTTTCCGCATAAAACTTGCGCGCACCGGCTCTCGACAAACTCGTCGAAGCGCTCAGCTTCCAGCAACTCATTCAGCGCCGCTCCTCTGAGGCAACCCATTTCAATAGGGCAATCGCTTCTCTTAAATCAATAGAGAAACAAGTTCACTTTTATCTTGACAAAGGTAGTTAACGCTCACTAAAGTGCCCGCTGTCTGGAGAGAATCCGGAATTCTCTCGCTGGCGGGTGTGTTGTTTTGCGATTTACTCGCGTGCGCTTGGCAAGATGAGCAGCTTGACCCGGGGCTTGTGGAGCAAATTCCTTCTAAGGAGAGTGGCTATGAAAACCCACATTTTTTGCGTTTGCCTGCTCGTTGTCGTCTCAGAAGGCTTTCTGTACGGCCAGGGCGGCGCAACGGGAACCATTCTTGGCACCGTCACCGATAATTCCGGCGCAGTGGTAGCCAATGCCAAGATTGACGTCACTAACACCGCCACGGGTGCTGTCGCGCGCACCCAAACCAGCTCCTCCGGTGACTACTCTGTGCCCTCTCTGAACCCTGGCATCTACAGTGTGACGGTCGAGTCAGCAGGCTTTCAGAAGTCGGTAACGTCCGGCATCATCCTGGCTGTAGACCAGCAGGCCCGTGTCAATGCTTCCCTGAAGCCGGGAACGGTGGCAACGACGATCGAGGTCAATGCCACGGGCGTGACTCTGGACACGGACAGCGCCGCGCTCTCGCAACTGGTGAGCCAACAGCAGGTGGAAGAGCTTCCGTTGAACGGGCGCAACTTCATGCAATTGCTGCTGATAGGCGCCGGCGCGGTCACAGTGGGCGGCGAGCAGGGCACGATGCGCCAGGGCGAAGGCGACGCCGTGAGTATCAATGGCGGCCGGCCCGAAGGCAACAACTACACGCTGGACGGATTGATCAACACCGATACGGCGCTGGTTACTCCGGCCGTGATTCTATCCCAGGACGCGATCCAGGAGTTCAAGGTGGAGAGCGGCACCTACTCGGCCGAGTACGGATATAGCGCCAGCCAGATCAACATCGTCAGCAAGGGCGGCTCAAACCAAATCCACGGGTCGGTGTTCGAGTTCGACCGCAACGATGACTTCGACGCAAAGCCGTTCGCTACGTCTACCGATTACATCGCTGGAGTTAAAACCGCGAACCCAGAGCTGCGCCAAAACCAGTTCGGATTTGTTGTGGACGGACCGGTCTACATTCCCAAGCTGTATGACGGCCGCAACAAGACCTTCTTCATGGCCAACTACGAGGGCTGGCGCATCATCAACGGCGCCAGGGTGAGTGAGACGGTCCCCAACCCGGCGGTCTTGACGGGCAATTTTTCGCAGGAAACTTATCCGGCTGGGGTGGGCGGCCTGCCGGGCGGGCCGTTGCCTGCCTATGGAACACCCGCTTGTGCGACCCTTCTCGGCGCCGGCTACAACTGCATGCCGGTAGATCCGACAACCGGACAGCCCTTCCCTGGGAACATGATTCCCTCGAGTCGCTTTACGAGCCGGATTGGGCTGGTTGCCGTTGCCGACAGTTTTTGGGGGGCGCCGACGGTCGCCAACCAGCCTGAGGGCGTTACCAACTTCATCAAGAGCGTCGGTTTCCCATTGACCACCAACCAGCAGACCTATCGCCTGGACCAAAACATCGGCAAGTTGGGTTCGGTCTTTTTCCGCTACACCCGCTCCAACTACCAGAACAGCGGGACTTACAATTCCGGAGATCTTGCCCACGGCATCGAGCAGTATTTCGAAACTCAGAAGAACTGGGAGGTGTCGCACACCTTCAACATCGGCCCTAAGAGCGTGAACAACTTCCGCTTCGGCTACCTGGACGCCCAGGCCCCGCAGGGTGGTTCTACCATACCCGCTTCGGCCGTAAGCGCGCTTGACGAGACCGGCGTCTTTACCCACTTTACGGCGCTCCAGCAGACGTGGCCGAATGTAAACCCGACGAAGTACTCAAGCGGCGGCGGCTCGGTCAATTCCTACAGCGGATCCGATCAGCCAGCGTGGGAGTTTGCCGATTCGTTCACCACGATTCACGGAAAGCACAGCATTGGACTGGGCTTCGACATTCGGCGCGTGCGACTGACTCGTAACCTGGATGACGATTTCTATGGCGACTGGAGCTTCAGTTCGTCGCTCATTCAGACCAACAGTCCCGGTTGTCCCAATGCGCCGGTGTCTGTCAACGGTGGGCCCGCTACAAGTCTGTGCGGCACCGGCAATGCCATTGCCGATATGATGCTCGGATATTACTCCGGCGCAGCCGGATTCGTGCCCGGTCCGTTGAGTCCGACGACTACGGCCGGCAACCCGCAGACGCACGTGTTCAACTATTATGCCCCCTATGCGCAAGATGACTGGAAGGTGACCCAGAAGCTGACCCTCAACCTCGGCCTACGCTGGGACTATCGGGCCGCGGCCTATGAAGCATCGAACCACTTCTTCTGGCTTGATACGTCCAACCCGGAAGGCGGACTGTGCTACGCCGACAAGACGCTATCGACGGACGGCGTCGCTCCGGGAGTTGGTTTGAACGGCGGCCCCATCCTAAAGTATTGCGGCTCCGTGCCCCACCCCGGCTCGAAGAAACCCTTCGCTCCAAGATTCGGCTTGGCCTACCGGCTCAACAACAAGACCGTTGTGCGCGGCGGATACGGAATCTTCTACGACTCCTCTGAAGGGCGCGAAATCGACGACTCGGCGGACATATATCCGTACAGCATCCGCAACAATCTCACCCCCGGTTCGGTTTCCACTCTTCCCAAGTTTAGCAACCAATTGTTCCCGAGTTACTCCACACTGGGGCCGTTCCCCGAGTCGACGCTATCGTTCATCGCGGTCATCGAGTCGGAGAATCCCATAAATCCTTACGTCCAGTCCTGGACGGCTTCGGTCGAGCGTGAGATTGCAAGGAACACGACCCTTGAGGTGAACTACATCGGAACCCATGCCGTCCATCTCCTGGACCGGCGCAATATCTCTCAACCCAACAGCATCCCGGCCGCAAGTCTGGCGTTTTGCCAGGCCCAGAATGCATCGGGCACCTACATCAACATCACCCAAGCCCCATGCACCGTGGCGAGCCGGTTGCCGTATCCGAACTTCAACGGGTTCTACATCGACAGCGACTGGCACGGCTACTCCCACTACAACGCGATGAACGTTAAGTTTGAGCATCGCGCCGGCGATCTGGCCGTGACCTCAGTCTTTACTTGGGCCAAGAGCCTGGACGACAAGTCGGCGGCGGCCGGAGTTGGCGCCACCGGCCAGGGCTACCAGGGCACCGAGGACAACCATGATCCGTCGTTGGACTACGGCCCCTCGGACTTCGACGTCGATCACAGATTTGTGTCGAGCTTTGTGTACCAACTGCCGATCGGGAAGGGAAAGAAGTTGTTGGGCGGAGTCAACCGGGCTGGCGACCTGCTGGTTGGCGGCTGGGAGATAACCGGCATCACGACCTTCCAGACCGGGTTCCCATTCAGTATCACCGCGAACGATATCGATGGTCTGAACGACACCCAGTTCGAGCATGCAAACTATGTGCCGGGCTGCAATATCCACGGCGGTCTGACGGCCAAGTTCCAACGCCTGAACCCGGCCTGCTTCACTCAAACTGCGCTCGGTACGTATGGAAACACATCGCGCAACTTCCTGCGCCAGCCGGGCATCAACAACTGGGATATGGGTTTCGGCAAGAACCTGTCCCTCAGCGAACGAGTCAAATTTGGGTTACACGTGGATACGTTCAACACCTTCAACCATCACCAATACGGCGGTAACGTGGGCGCCCTGATCACCGGAGGATCGGGCGGCAACGAGACCATCTCCAATGGCGTGGGTGCTTCCAACTTTGGGCTAATTACAGGGGCGTCGGCGTCCCGCATCGTTCAACTCAGTGGAAAACTAACCTTCTGACAAACCGCTTTGTGCCTCCCTTCAACTCCGCCACGCCACTCTGGCGTGGCGGAGTTTTCTGTTCATGAGATACACTTCGACCATGATGGGCCGAACGTTCAGACCACGCTTGGCGCTGGCAGCATGTTGTGCATCCGTGGCGTTGGCGTTCGCGCAGACCGACAGCGGCGATGCGTCTGCGCGTTATGCGGCTGCGGGGCGGCAAGCGCTGGCGGCAGGAAAATACGACCAAGCCGAGCAAGCCTTCGAGAAGCTGCGTGAATTAGAGCCAGGGATTGCCGAGGTGCATGCCCAGCTCGGGGTCATCTACTTTCAGGAAAGAAAGTTTGACCAAGCTGTTCCCGCGCTGCGTCAAGCGCTGAAACTCAAGCCAGGCTTGCCCAGGGCAGATACCCTGCTGGCAATGTCGTTATCTGAAATGGGCCGCTACAACGAGGCTCTGCCGGGTCTGGAGAAGGGATTCCGCTCCTCTACCGATCCTGCCATCAAGCGGATGTGTGGACTGCAGCTCGAACGGGCTTACACCGGTTTGCAGCGCGATAGCAAAGCGGTTGACGTGGCGTTGGAACTGGATCGGCTCTATCCGAACAACCCTGAGGTTCTCTATCACGACGGGAAAATATATGGGAACTTCGCCTTCCTGACCATGCAGAAACTGGCACAGGTGGCTCCAGATTCGATTTGGAGGCATCAGGCTGAGGCGGAAGCCTATGAAAGCCAAGGAACCTACGATGCTGCGATCAGCGAATACCGTCAGGTACTCTCGGTAGATCCTCGCCGTCCGGGGATTCACTATCGCTTGGGGCGAACCCTGCTGGCGCGTTCGCGGCAAACCACTTCGCTGGAGGATGTAACCGAGGCACTGAAGGAATTGGAGCAAGAGCTGCAGCTAGACCCCAGCAATGCCAACGCGGCTTATGAGATCGCAGAAATCCATCGCGACGCGGGGGAGTTCGATGAAGCCCAGAAGTTCTTTGAACTCGCCTTGAAATACTATCCGGATTTCGAAGAGGCGCACCTTGGACTGGCGGCCACGCTCATGTCCCTGCAGAAACCCGAACCGGCGCTACCTCACCTGCAAAAGGCCATCTCGCTGAACCCGCAAAACGAAGTTTCCTGGTATCGGCTTTCGCAAGTGTACGGGGCGTTGGGCCAGGCAGAGGAACAGAAAAAAGCGTTCGCGGAATTCCAGCGCCTGCATAGCCAGAAGTCTGCCCAACAGGAAGCAGGGAATCGGATATTCTCGCCGAGCGAAGTGACCAAGCAGCAACTCGACCCCAAAGCCGCGCAATAGGTGACGAATAGAGCCGGAAAAGGTTCAGGGCTTAAACCCCACGCTGGGCACGATTCCGACTCCTTCCTTCACGGAGACCAGTTGGTTGGCTGCCACGTCCGGTAAAGTCTGCCAATCCCCATTCGGCCAGCGGATGCGAAGCTCTGCTTTGGTGGCATCCCCGAGGCCGAAGTGCAGCCGGGGATCATTGCAGGACAAAAAGCTCGATTGGCTCTGAACCTCCTGGGTTTGGGTTGTATCTCCTGCCTTGATGACGACCCGAGCGCCGATGGCGCTGCGGTTGGACTTGGCGCCAATGAGTTTCACCTTCAGCCAATGGTTCCTGGGCAGAACATCATTCCGAAGCAAGGAAGGTGTCTCATTAAGATTGACAATCAAGACGTCGAGATCGCCGTCGTTGTCGAAATCACCAAAGGCACAGCCTCGGCTGACGTGCGGCTCCGCAATGGCAGGTCCGGCTTGGTCTAATAGCTCCTCAAAACGTCCATTCCCCAAATTGCGAAACACCAATCTCTGATTTTTCGACGGAGAGTCGGGGAATCGTTTCTCGATTTCCGGAAAGGCGTGTCCCGCCACTACGAAAATGTCGGGCAATCCATTATTGTCGAGGTCGACGATTCCCGCGCCCCAGCATACATACCGGTTATCCACGGCCAAACCCGCCCTCCGGCTGGCATCCTGGAAGCTGGCTTTTCCCAGGTTGTGGTAAAGGTCGGGAGTATCCCCCTCGAAATTGGTCTTGAAGATGTCGAGATGGCCATCCAGATCGTAGTCGCCCACCGCAACCCCCATCCCTGCCTGCTCCTGTCCATCTTCGCTGTAGGCGACGCCAAGCATGGCTCCCTCTTCCCGGAAGGTACCGTCATGATTATTCAGGAACAAAAGACTCGGCGTGGAATCGCAAGCCACGTAGATGTCCGGCCAGCCATCGTCGTCAAAATCAGCGACGATTGCGGTTAGCCCATAGCTATCCTTGGAGGACGCGATTCCGGAGGCCACGCTGACATCGGCGAAAGTTCCGTCCCCGTTGTTGCGGTAAAGGCTGTGCTGCCCATAGGGGTAGCCGCGTGGGCCGCAGGCTACCGCCATTCCCGACCATCGACAATTCGCGGTTTCGCCCGGCTTGGGAGCACTGTCCAGCTCGAACCCGAGATAGTTCGCAACGAATAAATCCAGGTTTCCGTCACGGTTGTAATCCAGAAATGTACAACCTGAACTCCAGCGCTTTCCCGAGTCAGTCAAGCCCGCGGCATGGGTTACATCCGTAAAGGTGCCATCGCCGTTGTTACGGTACAGAATATTGTGGCCCCAGAAGGTGACGAACAGATCCTCGAAGCCATCGTTGTTGTAATCTCCCACGCAAACCCCGGAAGCCCAGCCGGTCTTGAGCAGTCCCGCTTCTTTGGTGACGTCGCTGAACGTGCCATCACGATTGTTCTTGAACAAACGATTGCTTGCGTCTTCTGGGGGATTTGCTAAGCGGGTTCCGGACAGCAGAAAGATATCGAGCCAGCCGTCGTTGTCATAGTCGAGAAATGCGCAACCGCAGCCGATAGTTTCGACGATGTATTCTTTGTGATCCACGGGGCCGTACACCGTCCCGTGCCGCAGTCCCGCTTGACTGGCAACATCGGTGAAGCGAGCGTCAAAGGGCAGACCGGAAGGTTTTCCCCGGGGCAGCACCTGCGCCTTGCGGGCTGCCATACCTTGTCCAAAACAGGCGGTCGCCGCCGTACTGAACAATCCGGTGAGAAAGAACCGCCGTGACGTTCCCATGGGTAGGTTATGGTTTCGCCCGCTGACCTTTTCAAAGCCGGAGAGACCGGCTCTATGGTAATGAGGAGCTTCGCGCCGAGGCAATATCCAACCGCTGTCCCCCCAAGCTTCTGCCTCTATTCCATGTAGAACACCTCTTTCAGCATGGCGAATCGTTCGCCAGATTGAAGGCCGGGCACAGGCTCAAAACACTTGGGCATTTCGCCTGCCACCGCAGGTTCACGGGATCCTGCGCCAGCGCGTCCCACGCTCCCTCGAAATCCGTCACCTGCATTAACAGAAAAAGATCCCGGCCCCGTCGGAAAATGCTGTAATCCGAAATCTACCTGCTTGAGTTTGGCCAGAAGTTCCGGCCAGACATTTCGGTGGGCTTTCTCGTATTCTTCGATCGCGTCCGGCTTAATCCGCAAGCGAAAGGCTACTCGTGGCATGTCTCACCCCAGATTTTCTGCCCAGTGCGAACTATGGAAGCGTAACCGCCACCACGCCGAAACCGTTCAACGTGATTGTGTCACTTGCCAGCTTGGCGGAGGCAGGAGGCTGGAGAGCCGTTGTCTGGTCCACATATTCCTCTTGCCCGCCGCTCGCACCCGGCACCGAAATCTCGAACGCGCGGTCGCGCTTGTTGACCAACAGAATACGCCGCTTTCCGTCGCGGGTCACAACCGCCATGGAGTAGACGTACGGGTGGGAAGCCTCGAAGGGACTGAAAGGTGCAATTTCTGCGAGCTTATCCCCGGGCCCAAAGTTGTCGTGCAGAAGCTTCAGCACCCAGAAGCGGGCGTTGGGTTTCCCTGTATTCCAATCCACCATTGAAACGGAAGGGAATTGTGTGGGGTAGCCGACAAGCTGGGACTCGCCCGCCACGTCCACCCCCATCTGGGTGAGCTCGCCGAAAATGTAAGCGTACATGGCTCCGGCGAGGTTCCAGTAGGAATTCGGAATCGGCTGGGTGACGTGACCTAGCTCACCCTGCCCCGAGTCGTCGGCGGAAATGGCTCCGATCTCGTCGATGGTGGTCCGGGTCTCGGGAGAGAGCCGTTTCCGAATGGACTCAATATAGTGCACGCTATTGAGGAATGCTTCGGCCTGGGCGAAGAACGTGTACTGTTGCACGTCTGCACTCTGGTCCGCGGTGGGTACGGCGTAGAAGTGATAGGAAATAAAATCCAGCGGGACGCCGGGCTGGTGATTCTTGTGGTTCAGGAAGTATTCAAAGAACGCGGGATTGTCCGAGGGCTTGGCCAGCGCCATACCCACAAATTTGGTCTCCGGTTGCACCCGCCGCATGGCAGTCACCACCGCGTCGTAGACACGGGTATAGGTCTCAGGCGACATGTGGTGCTCAAACTCGACTTCGTTCAAGACCTCCCAGTAGGGAATTGCATAGTGGTAGCCGGATTCGTGCCGCACACCGGCTTCATCCGTAAAGCCGCCCTGGGTGTACCACGCGAGCAGTCGGGCATAGTAATCCGCTACCTCGTGCCCGCTTGGATCACGAAGTTCGGTGCCTTGTTCGTAATCCCAGGTCACCTGGTTTGGATCGGAAGGATAAGCGATAGGTTTGTCGGTCTTGTACATCCATTGGGGGATGGTGCTGAAGTTCAGAATAACGGAATGGCCTTTCGTAGCCTCGAGAAAATCGATGGTCATGGGGTCGATGTTGGAGAAATCCCATGACGTCTTACCGCCGGCCGGCGGCTCCAGTTCCGCCACACCCAGCTTCGGATAAGGTAACCAGGGGACATAACGGACGTAGTCCGCCTGCAGATCGCGAAGCGTCTGGAAGACATTGTCGTGGATCGCTGTGCCGCGCTCTAGCGGCGGGTTGACCACAACTTGCAGAGTCGGTGTGGTCTGCGAAACCCGTGTGACCTCATCCCAATGTACCGTGATCGGCAGCGGTTTATCCTGTGCATGCGACGGCTCTGCTGCCGCCGCCAGAATCAGCGCGATGAGCAATGGCAGGAATACACGATTCACGAAAGTCCTCCGCAGGAAAGTCTTGGGCACCGGCAGGCAGAGCCAAGGTAGCGCCCCATTGTGCGGGTTGTCATGCAATAGTTCAATAGGAAAAATAAATGGCTATTGACAGTCGTGTCTCCCCAGGGATACAGTTCGACCCGTCGAGCGAAAGGGCCCCTAGCGATAAAATGGCCTGCGGAGGGGAGGTCCCACGCACTTGAGCAAGGACTCCGCGCAGGCATCTGCGAGTGTGCACGCCGGCACGATGATCGGGCGCCCGTCCGACCGTACGCTGCAGGTTGGGCTATTCGGGATTGGTCTCGCGGCATACTGGCCGCAATTCCAGGGACTAGAAGAACGGCTGAAGGGGTACACCCTCCGTGTCGCGGAGCGATTGGGGCGGCCTGGCGTGGCAGTGGTGAATCTGGGTTTGATCGATACCCCTGCAAAGGCCGTTATCGCAGGGCATCAATTTCGCCAGGCCGACGTTGATCTCATTTTTCTTCATGTTACGACCTACGCCTTGTCTTCCACCGTGCTTCCCGTCGTGAGGCGGGCAAAAGTTCCGGTGATCATTCTGAACCTTTCACCCGCTCCGGCGATCGACTACGACTGGTTCAACCAGCTGGGTGACCGTACAAAGATGACGGGGGAGTGGCTGGCTTATTGTCAGGCTTGTCCGGTGCCGGAGATCGCGAATGTCTTCAACCGCTGTCGCATTCCTTTTTTCCAAATTACCGGCATGCTGGAAAACGATCCTGCCTCATGGGACGAAATTGGCCAGTGGATCGAAGCCGCGCGAGCGGCCCATATCATGGAGCACAATCGTCTGGGGATCATGGGCCATTATTATGGCGGGATGCTCGACATCTATTCCGATCTGACGCAGCATTGCGCTTACTTCGGCGGGCACATCGAGGTAGTGGAAGTGGACGAGCTGGCAGAGTTGCGGCGGCATGTGAGCGCGGCGGAGATTTCTGATCGCAGGGAGCAATTTCAGGACACATTTGATGTGCAACCCGATTGCGACAAGGAGGAGCTCGATCGCGCCGCCCGCACATCCGTAGCACTCGACCGGTTGGTCGAGATCCATCAGCTCGGTTCGCTCGCGTATTACTACCAGGGGACGGGAAACCTGGAGAACGAGGATGCCATCAGCTCGATCATTCTGGGAACCAGTCTTCTGACCGGTCGGGGTGTTCCTGTAGCTGGCGAATTCGAAATCAAGAACGCGCAGGCCATGAAAATCATGGACTGCTTCGGCGCCGGTGGTTCCTTTACGGAATATTATGCGGCTGACTATGACCAAGATGTCGTATTGATGGGGCACGACGGTCCCGGACACATCGCAATCGCAGAGGGCAAGACGAAAGTTCGTCCGTTGCAGGTTTATCACGGGAAGGTTGGCCGGGGGCTTTCGGTAGAGATGTCGGTCAAACACGGTCCGGTAACGTTGCTCTCGGTGGTTCAAACCGTCGATGGCAGGCTGAAGCTGCTTGTGGCGGAAGGGGAATCCGTGCCTGGTCCAATTCTAGAGATCGGGAACACCAACAGTCGCTATCGCTTTTCCATCGGCACACGGAATTTCATCAACGCGTGGAACGCGCACGGCCCCGCTCACCATTGCGCAATGGGCATAGGTCATATTTCCGGTAAGCTCAGCAAGCTCGGAAAGTTGTTAGGCATGGATTGCGTGCAGGTGTGCTGAGCGTCGAACGCCAACTATTTTCCAGCTGACGCTTTTATGAAACGTATCTGCTTTGTGTTGCAGGTCAAACCCGAGCGGCTGGTCGAGTATAAAGAACGCCATCGCACCGTTTGGCCGGAAATGCTGGCGGCATTGCGAGAGACGGGATGGAACAACTATTCATTGTTTCTCCGAAGCGACGGTCTTTTGGTTGGCTACCTGGAAACCGAAGATTTCGAACGTGCGCGGGCGGGCATGCAAAAGCGCGAGGTGAATGAAAAGTGGCAGCGCGAGATGGCGGACTTCTTTCTGCAGCCCGCTGGATCCCTGCCCGACCGCGCGATGGAGACGTTGGAAGAAGTTTTTCATCTCTGACCTCATCCTTGAGGAGTCCTATGGTCCCAAATCCGGCTCTAGGTGTGCTGTTTCATTGGCTGGGAGGTCTGGCTTCCGCAAGTTTCTATGTGCCGTACCGTTGGGTGAGGCGCTGGTCGTGGGAGACCTACTGGCTGGCTGGCGGCGTTTTCAGTTGGATTTTCGCTCCCTGGATTCTGGGCTGGGTGATGACGAAGGATTTGCCGGCGGTTCTTTTGCAGGCGCCGCCTTCGACTCTGTTCTGGACATTCTTTTTCGGACTGATGTGGGGAATCGGCGGGCTCACGTTCGGCCTGACCATGCGCTACCTGGGACTCTCGCTGGGCATGGCGGTCGTTCTCGGCCTCTGCGCGGCGTTTGGCACATTGATGCCGCCTATTTTCCGTGGTCAATTCCTGACCCAGGTGGTGGGAACGAGTTCGGGCAGAGTGATTCTTCTGGGCATCTTCGTTTGTCTCTTGGGGATTGCCGCCGCGGGATTGGCGGGCATTTTCAAAGAGCGCGCGATGTCAGCGGAAGAGCAGAAGGCGGTCATCAAGGAGTTCGATCTCAAGAAAGGGATTGCTGTTGCCACGCTGTCCGGCGTAATGAGCGCCTGTTTTGCTTATGGGTTGGCGGCCGGAGACCCGATCAAGGCCCTCACGTTGAAGCACGGGACTCCTGTCCTGTGGCAAGGCTTGCCCGTACTGGTGGTTGTGCTGATCGGTGGTTTTACGACCAACTTCATCTGGTGCCTGATACTCAACCTCCGGAACAAAACCGGATACCAGTACTTCAGTTCGACATCACGAGAATCGAACCACGGAGAGGAGACCACAATCGAAACCGCCATCGACGCCCCTGGGCGCGAGGTCGTTGAGCACATTCCGGCCGCCAGACAAGGCACTCAGGCGGTTGCGGTGTTGGTCGAGAAGAGCGGCCCACAGGGAAACCGCGAGCCCGTGCCCATGCTGGCAAACTACCTGCTTTGTGCTCTTGCTGGCACCACATGGTACTTCCAGTTTTTTTTCTACACCATGGGCGAGACCCAGATGGGACGGTTCAAGTTTTCCAGTTGGACGCTCCACATGGCGAGCATCATCATTTTCAGCACATTGTGGGGGCTGGGATTGAAGGAATGGAAAGGCGCCGGAGCCCCCGCGATGCGTCTGCTTTCGTTGGCGCTGGCGTTGCTGGTTGGGTCGACGGTGATTGTTGGATATGGAAACTATCTCGGGCTGGCACATTAGATCGACGTGATGGGCAACCCGGCTTTCCGCCCAGATTAGACTGCATTCGCCCCGCGAAGAGCGCTGCCACCGCTTTTGTTCTGAGCAGAGCTTCCCTGGTGATTTTCACGGGGTTTGCCGTCGGCCGGCGAGGCTTCCTTCACCGCCCGCCGGAGTTCGGCTCGGCTGCTATCTGTGATTCAATAGAGAAACAATTCTTTATTTTGCTTGACTCCCCCGCCGTCGTCTCGGTAAAGTGCGCAGGTTAAACCATCAGCCAAGTCTCCTTCGTGTTTTTGAGCCTCACCTTTGTTCCCTTGGATCGCACTGTGATCGGGGGCGAAGCCGGGTTGCCCTTTGTGCGGGCCTTTTTTGCAATTGAACATTCCAGAAACGAGGCACCGGGAATGAGCAAGTTTCGCTACGCGGTTCGATTCTTTGGGTTCGCAATGATGCTGGTAGGTTTGGGCCTCGCGGCTCCCGGACAGAATTCGGGGAGCTCGGGCGACGATTTGGAGAAAAACTTCAAGCAGCCTCCGGACTTTGCCAAGCCACGCATTTGGTGGCATTGGATGAATGGCAATGTCACAAAAGAAGGCATTACGGCGGATCTGGAGTGGATGCATCGCGTGGGCATCGCGGGCATGCAGGTGTTCGACGGCAACCTAGGAACGCCGCAATTCGTGGACCATCGGCTGGTGTGGATGACCCCGGAGTGGAAGGCTGCACTCCGCCACGCCGGCTCGGAGGCCGACAGGCTTGGACTGGAGATGGCGATGGCTGCTTCCGGGGGGTGGAGCGAAACCGCCGGGCCCTGGGTGAAACCTGAAGAAGCCATGAAGAAGGTGGTTTGGAGCGAAACTCATGTGCAGGGTCCGCAAAGGTTCACCGGCACGCTGGCACATCCTCCCACTACGAACGGCCGTTTCCAGAATATTGCGGCTCCTCCCGACTTCAATTTTCCTGAGGCCTCGGACCTGCCCGGCGCCAAACCGCAACCGAAGATGCCACCGCCGCCTCCGGACCCGACCTACTACGCCGACACCAAAGTACTGGCGTATCGCCTGCCGGCGGGTGAGGTGAGGATGGCGGATCTGCATCCGAAGGTCACATCGAGCGCGGGCAATCTCGATTCGGCCGCGCTCATGGCCGGCGATGTCAGCAAGAATGTGCCTCTGCCATATCCTGAAGACGGCAAACCCGCTTGGATTGAATTCGAATTCGGAAGACCGTTTCGAACCGAAGCGTTCACCATTGCGGCAGGAACGGTAAGCACATTCGGGGGAAGCTCGATTCCCGATGGAGATGTCCAGGCAAGCCAGGATGGCACGAACTGGGATACTCTCGTCACTCTACCCGGCCCTGGCCATGCCTTTTCTGGCTTTCCGCTGCGCACCTATTCGTATCCCGCAACCACGGCTAGATACTATCGATTGGTGTTGCGGCCCGGGCCGCCGAGCCCATTCGCGGCAATGCTGGGCCTGCCGCCCGTCCGACAATTCGAAATCGCTGAGATCGAGTTCGACTCTACACCGCGCGTCAATCACTGGCAGGAAAAGGCGGGCTTCGCCAACATGTTGGAATACGAGTCGGCCGCCACACCGGTCGTCGAGCCAACCGAGGTGGTCGCCCGCCGTGATGTCGTCGATTTGACCTCGACGATGCGCAAGGACGGCACGCTCAATTGGGACGTACCCGCCGGCAAATGGGTGATATTGCGCATGGGATATTCGCTGACGGGGGAAAAGAATCATCCTGCAAGTCCGGAAGCAACCGGATACGAGGTCGACAAGCTGAGCAGCAAGCATGTCAACGAGTACGCGAGAACTTACGTTGACATGATTTCAGGCGCGCTAGGTCCCTACTTCGGCAAGAGCTTCCGCTATTTCGTCATGGATAGCTGGGAGGCCAATGACCAGAACTGGACCGAGGAGATGATCAGCGAGTTCCACAAGCGTCGGGGATATGATCCGACTCCCTATTTGCCGGTGCTGACCGGCAGAATTGTGGAAAGCGCCGATGTGAGTGATCGCTTTCTATGGGACTTTCGCCGCACCATCGCAGACCTGCTCGCTGAGAATCACTATGGAGTGGCGGCAAAATATTTTCATCAGCACGGCGTCGGGCTCTATGCGGAAGCCATGGGCGCGGGCCTGCCGACGATCGGCGACGGGCTGGAAAACAAAGGTCAGGTAGACATTCCGATGGGGGAATTCTGGACACCGCTTCCGGGGCAACCGGACACCCCGGAACATCCCACAGATCTTCGCGAAGCTGCCTCGGCGGCGCACATCTACGGTAAAGGCCTGGCTGGCGCGGAATCCTTTACGACCATGCCGTTCGTTCCTATGTGGGGCGAAGGGCCATTCTATTTGAAGCCGCTGGCGGACAATGCCTTTGCGCTGGGCATAAACCGCATCATTTTTCACGAAGGAGCAGAGCAGCCCTTTGTCGATGACCAACACAAGCCGGGAATGACGCTGGGTTTTTTCGGCCAAAACTACACGCGCAATATTACCTGGGCAGAACAGGCGGTCGCCTGGAACTCGTACCTCTCACGCAGTTCGTACCTGCTGCAGCAGGGGCTTTTCGTCGGGGACCTGGCCTATTTCTACGGAGAGGGCGCTCCCGTCACGGTGCCATTCTGGAAGGAAGTGCATCCGGCGCCGCCCGCGGGCTACGCTTACGATTATGTTGACAGCGAAGTGCTGTTGACCATGACGGTAAAGGAAGGACGGTTGGTTCTGCCGAGCGGTATGATCTATCGCGCGCTGGTGCTGCCCGACGATGTCGATCGGTTAACCTTGGCGGTGGTGCAGAAGATTCGTGATCTGGTGGCAGCTGGAGCAATCGTGGTTGCACCCAAGCCCGGTAAGTCGCCTAGCCTTACTCAGTATCCTTCCGTGGACAATGAGATTCGCTTTGTAGCCAATGAAGTTTGGGGGCCGATCGACGGCAAGAGCGTTACCGAACACAGCTACGGCAAAGGAAAAGTGTATTGGGGCAAGGCGGTGGCCGAAGTTCTGGCCGCGGAAAAGACGTCACCCGACTTCGAGTACAATCGCCCGAAGCTGGATACCAATCTGGTGTGGATACACCGTCGAACCGCCGATACAGACATTTATTTTGTTGCCAACCAGAAGGAACGGAGTGAAGACGTGGAAACAAGTTTCCGTGTGGACGAAAAAGCTCCTGAGCTTTGGCACTCCGATACCGGCATGATCGAACCCGCCGAATACAAAATTGAAAATGGCCGTACCATCGTGCCGCTGCATTTGGACCCGGATGGATCTGTGTTCGTCGTGTTCCGGCAGAGGGCAACGGCTCCATTCCGCACGCTAGCCCGCTCCGCGGAAACTGTGTTGACGACTGTGCAGGGCCCGTGGGCTGTCAGTTTCCCGCCCAACTGGGGAGCACCACCTCAGATCAAGCTGGACAACCTGAGCGCCTGGAACACCTCAGTCGACAGCGGAGTAAAGTATTTCTCCGGAACGGCCACCTACACGAAAGACATCGACGTTTTGCCGGAATGGTTTCGCCCGGGAACGAAGCTGGTGCTGGATCTGGGGCGAGTCAAGGAAATCGCGGAAATCTCCGTGAACGGTAAAGCGCTCGGCGAAATCCTCTGGAAGCCCCCATTTCAAGTCGACGTGACCAGCGCTCTCAAGCCGGGAAGCAACCAATTGGAAATCAAAATCACAAATCTCTGGCCCAACCGTTTCATCGGCGATCAGCAGCCGGGAGTAGAAAAAAGATATACGTTCACGGATTTCAGACCGTCGAACCTCACCACGGACACACCATTGTACGAATCGGGGCTGCTTGGGCCGGTAAAGCTGTCCGCGGTGGCGGTGCAGTAGGGGGAGCGACAGAATAGAAGCGCCCATCTGCCGCGGGAGGCAATCGTTCGAACATGCGCAGCGGAGGCCGGGACGCTGAAAGCGGCTGGCGATGGTTCACCGCGTGACCAAGGAAGTCGTGCTGAACCTGGGTGGACCAAGTCCACGGTTCAAAGATCGGCACGGCAACCAACCTATACGGGGCCCAGCCACCACCAAGCTGAACCGTAAGGATTTTGCCCTGGAGGGAGTTCTCAGCATCGTGGGGGATGAGATATCCACTACCACTACAATAATCGACGTGGAATTCGTGCGGCGGGCTTCTGACGATTAGAATCGCAGTGTGCGAGTGGCCCACATGAACCATCCGTCGCGAACCGTCTCGTCGCCGCGTGTCATTAATATCGAGGACCTACGCCGCCTAGCCCGGAGTCGGCTGCCGAAGGTCGTGTTCGATTACGTAGACGGAGGCGCGGAAGGCGAAGTTACGTTGCGGGCAAACTGCAGCGCGTTTGACGCCGTTACATTGCGTCCACGGCATGCGGTCGCAGTGCCCCAGTGTGACCTGCACACGCCAGTATTGGGCTTTGACCTGTCCATTCCTGTTTTGCTCGCGCCAGTCGGTTACAGCAGACTGATGCATCCGAGGGGCGAGGTGGGTGCGGCTGCGGCTGCGGGGGCGGCGGGCACAGCGTACATTCTCTCAACCATTTCCGGGCATCGGTTAGAAGACGTGAAGGCCGCGTCGTCTGGGCCGGTGTGGTATCAGCTTTATTTGCTGGGCGGGCGAGCCGCTGCTGAGGCCTCGATTGAACGGGCCCGGGTGGCGGGTTTTTCCGCGCTGGTGGTCACAATCGACACCGCGGTTGCGGGGTTGAGGGAGCGAGACTTCCGCAATGGCATGAAGGAATTGATGAGCGGCAGTCTGTTGTCCAAGTTCCCGTTCCTGCCGCAACTGTTAGCGCGTCCAGCATGGTTGGCGGCCTTTCTGCTGGATGGGGGTGTGCCTCCGCTTCCGAATGTCGTGATTCCCGGACAAGGACCAATGCCGCTCATCGACGTTGCGGTGGCTCTGGCTCGTGCCGCGGTCACCTGGGATGACCTGCGATGGATCGGCGAAGTCTGGCGTGGCCCGATCGTTGTCAAAGGAGTTCTCACCGGAGAAGATGCCCGCAAGGCCGTCGATCATGGGGCTGCGGCTGTGGTGGTTTCAAATCATGGCGGACGCCAACTGGATCACGTTTCGCCTAGCTTGCGAGCGCTGCCGGAGGTGGTGAGCGCTGTCGATGGCCGGACCGAGATCCTCATGGACGGCGGCATTCGCCGTGGTGCCGATGTAATCAAAGCAATCTGCCTGGGAGCCCGGGCTGTACTGATCGGACGCGCCTACGCGTATGGACTTGCCGCTGCCGGTGACGCCGGCGTCGCACGGGCGCTCGAGATCTTGCGGACGGATCTGGAACGAACCCTTAAGCTGCTGGGTTGCGCATCGGTAGCTGCCTTGGACCGTTCCTATGTCCAAGTCTCGGCGAGTTGGCAGGCAGACTGAAAGTTCAGCCCGGGCCTGCCTGGAATCAGCTGGTTCGTGCTTTCGGGAGCAATGCCGCTGCGATTGTCTAACCTCACGGTTTCGCGATCATCGACGCCGCCGACGGTAGTTGCGACGCGTCCCACCCGCCGCCCAACGCCTCGATGAGCTGTACGCTTGATGTCATCCGCTCCATCTTCAGGTTGACCGTGGTCTGCTGGTTACTCAACAAGGCGGTTTGCGCTGTGATGACGTTCAGATAGGGGTCAAGTCCCAGGCGGTAGCGATCGGTGGCGATCTTCAAGTTCCTCTGCGCTGATGTCACCGCTTCATCCTGTTCTTGCACCTCCTGCGACAGGATGCGCAGGGATGCAAGGTTGTCTTCCACCTGCTGGAATGCCGTCAATACGTCTTGGCGATAGTTCGCGATCGTTTCTTCATAGTTCGCCCGGAACTGCTGCATCGTTGCCCGCCGTAGTCCTCCGTCAAAAAGTGTTTCGCTCATTTGCGGACCCGCGGAAAAGAAGCGGCTTGGCCATGTAAACAGCTTCGCGATCGAGGAACTCTCAAGGCCGGCCGAGGCGCTCAAGGTGAGGGAGGGAAAATAAGCTGCTCGCGCCACTCCGATCTGCGCATTGGCCTGGGCCATGCTGCGCTCACCAGCAGCGACATCCGGCCGTCTTTCAAGAAGCTGGGAAGGAACGCCCGCGGGAATGTCCGTAGGATTCGCATTCAGTGGTTCGACGGGAATCGAAAATGAGGAAGCGGGCTTACCCACCAAGACGGCTATCGCGTGCTCATACTGGGCTCGCAGGATTCCGAGGTTGGTATCCTGCGCTTTCGCAGTGTCCAGTTGGGTCTCGGCTTGGGCGACCGATTCGTCAGAGTCAATGCCGGTCTGGTAGAGCGCTCGGGTTAGATCGAGCGATTCCTGATATGCCTTTACTGTTTGATCGAGCAACTGTTTCTGCCCGTCCTGCGCGCGAATTTGAAAATAATCGACTGCCACCTCGGCCTGGGCGGTGAGGCGAACATTTTGCAGGTCCGCGGCCGATGCCTGGGCAGCGTAAACATTTGCTTTCACCTGATTTCGAATTTTCCCCCACAGGTCAACTTGATAGGAGGCGTCGAACGGCAAGATATAGTCGGCAAATGTCCCGACCGGGGTCTGCGTTGTACCCGTCCCTGCAGTCGTGCCCGTGGCTGGGGCGTTTGCCCGAAGGGTGGACGACGGATGCTCCCAAGTCGCGCCGGGACCCACCGTCACGGTTGGAAAGAGCTGGGCGCGAGCCTCCTTGACCATCGCGCGGGCTACCAGGAAACTAGCGGCGGCGGCGGCGATGTTTTGGTTGGAGACGTTCACCTGCTCTTCGAGGGAGTTCAACTGGGGATCAGCAAATGCTTCCCACCATTTGCCGCGCAGCGAGGTATCTTGCGGCTGGGCTACTTTCCAACCATCCAGTTCCTTGTACGCTGGGGGAGTATCCACGGGCGCGCGGTGGTATTTCGGTCCGACAACACATCCGTCGAGGAGCCATAAGACAGCCATTCCGGCCGCCAGTGCGGTGAATCCTACTCCAGGGAAAAAGCGCGCTTTCCCCGCCTTCCCGAATTCGCCATGGGTTTGCATCTCAGTTGGCCTCCGGAACTTGTGCCTGCCCCGCACCTTGAGGGACGATCTGCCGTTTCCCCCCCATGCGCAGTCGCAGGCGATCAAAAGTCAGGTAGACGACCGGTGTCGTATAGAGCGTAAGCAACTGACTCATGATCAACCCTCCCACAATCGTGATGCCAAGCGGGCGGCGCAGCTCCGATCCTGTGCCCGTTCCGAGCGCCAACGGCAAAGCGCCAAATAAGGCGGCCATCGTGGTCATCAGGATCGGACGAAAACGCAGCATGCAGGCCTCGAAGATTGCATCCGCTGTGCTTTTCCCTTCCTGACGCTCAGCCTGGAGAGCGAAGTCGATCATCATGATGGCGTTCTTTTTTACGATTCCGATCAATAACACAATGCCGATGATCGAGATGATATTCAGGTCCTCTTTGAAGAGCATCAGTGCGAGCATCGCGCCTACGCTGGCAGGCGGCAGGCTGGAGATAATCGTCAGTGGATGTACGAGGCTTTCATACAAAATCCCCAAAACGATGTACACAGCCAGTAGCGCGGTCAGCACTAGCACAGGCTCAGTGCTCAGTGATTGCTGATAGGCCTGCAGTGTGCCCGAAAAAAAACCTTGAATCGTGGCCGGTGTGCCCAGCCGCTGTTGCATCTGGTCAATGCGCAAAGTGGCATCGCTCAGAGACAATCCCTCAGCCAGGTTGAACGACGCGGTGACCGAGGGAAATAAGCCCGTATGGTTGACGGCCAGTGGCGTTGTGCTAGCCTGGTTCTTGGCCACGGTGAGCAGCGGAATGCTCCCGCCGCCGGAAGTATGAAGGTAGATGTCTTTCAATCCTGCGGGAGTCTGCCAATACTGAGGAGCAACTTCCAATATTACGTAGTACTGATTGAGCTGCGTATAGATTAGGGACACCTCCGATTGGCCGAAGGCGCTGTATAACGCTGCGTCCAGCGATTGTACGGTAAGGCCGAGCTTGGCCGCCGTGACGCGGTCATAACTGATCATTTCGTCAAGCCCGCCATTCTGCTGATCGGAACTCACGTCCTGGAAGCCGGGCAAACCCTTCATCTGCTTCAGCAGGATGGGTCCCCATTTGGAAAGATCCTGCACATTGTCAGATTGAATCGTGTACTGATATTCCGCATTGCCCGACCGGCCACCGATGCGGAGATCTTGCGCGGCTTGGAGGAATGTAGAGGCCACAGGCATGCGGTTCAATTTGGACCGTAGTCGGGCGATGATCTCCGTGGCGCTCACCTTGCGTACCGCGAGTGGTTTCAGCGCAATATAGATGTGGCCGGTGTTGGTTGCTCCACCGCCGCCGGTGAAGGCGATCACATTGTCCACTGCGGGATCATTTTTAATCACGGCTACGATCTGCTGCGTGGAGCTGTCCATCGCCGGAAAGGATGCGTCCTGCGGTCCCTGCACTCCACCGGTGATCGCTCCGGTGTCCTGTTCCGGGAAAAAGCCCTTGGGTATCTCGATGATCAGCGCCACGTTGAGCGCAATGGTGAGCAATAGCACGACGAGCGTAAGGGTCGGATTGTCCAGCACCCAGTGCAAACTGCGCCGATACAAGGACAGCAGCCAGTCAAACGCTTTCTCGCTGGCCAAGTAGATGCGGCCGTGCTTTTCCGTGCGCTCGTTCTTTAACAGGTAGGCACACATCATCGGCGTCGTAGTCAGCGAAATAATCATGGACACCACGATGGCGGCCGAGAGAGTAACGGCGAACTCACGAAAGAGACGACCAACGATTCCGCCCATCAGCAGGAGAGGAATAAAAACCGCAACCAAGGAAATGCTGATGGAAAACACGGTGAAACCGATCTCCTCTGCCCCCTTCAGTGCCGCGGGAAAGGGCTTCATACCGCTTTCCAGGTGACGCGCGACATTTTCCATTACGACAATGGCGTCATCTACCACAAAGCCGGTGGAAATGGTCAGAGCCATCAGCGAAAGGTTGTCAAGGCTATATCCGAAGAAATACATCACCGCGAACGTGCCGAGAAGCGAGACCGGAACCGCGACACCGGGAATGAATGTGGCGCGGACGTTGCGTAGAAAGACAAAGACTACGACGATGACCAAAACGATCGAAATGATCAGCGTCGTCTCAACGTCATTGATCGAGGCACGAATCGTCGTGGTGCGATCGAGGACGACGGTCACATCGATCCCGAGTGGGATGGCTGCCTTGATAAATGGAAGCTGCGCTCGAATGTTGTCGACGGTGTTGATGATGTTGGCGCCAGGCTGCCGGAAGATGATCAGCGTCGCCGCACGCTTGCCGTTCAAATAGCCGGCAGCGCGGATGTTCTGCACGGAGTCAGTCACTTGCGCGACATCAGACAGGCGGACGGCGTTACCGTTGCTGTAGCCAACGATGAGCGGTTTGTAATCCGCTGCGTGGGAGATTTGGTCGTTGGCCAGGATGTCTGCGGTCACACCGCCATCCACCACCTGTCCTTTCGGCAGGTCGGCGTTCTGCAGGCTCAGAGCGGATTGCAGATTCGCCAGGGACAATCCGTAGCTCGCCAGTTGCGTGGGGTTTGCGTCAACCCGCACCGAGGGCAACGCCCCGCCTCCGGCACTGACCTGCCCGACCCCCTGGATCTGCGACAACTTCTGCAGGAGGACGGTAGAAGCCTCGTCATACAACTCAGCCGGGCCGTATTTGTCCGAGGTTAGACCAAGGATCATGATCGGCGCATCCGCCGGATTCACCTTGCGATAAGTCGGATTTCCTGGAAGATTGGCCGGCAAATAGGACCGCGCGCCATTGATGGCGGCCTCCACATCGCGTGCCGCACCATCAATGTCGCGGCTGAGCTCAAATTGAATCGTGATCGATGTGCTGCCGAGCGAGCTTGCGGAGGTCATCTCCGTCACGCCCGCGATATGGCCGAATTGCCGCTCCAGAGGGGTGGCAACCGAAGATGCCATAATGTCGGCGCTGCCTCCAGGCAAGCTGGCGCTGACGGAAATCGTCGGAAAGTCCACCTGGGGCAGAGGCGACACCGGTAGCACCTCGAAAGCAATCGCCCCGGCAATTGCAATCCCCACCGTAAGCAACGTTGTCGCTACTGGCCGGTGAATGAAAGGTGCGGAGATGTTCATGCGGGTTCCGCCGGTTGCGGCTGGTTTCCGGTTTCGGGCTGCCTCGCTTTGTGCCCGAAGCGCTGCGCCAGATTGTCAAAAAAAATGTATATGACGGGTGTGGTGTAGAGCGTCAGCGCTTGGCTCAGCAGTAGCCCACCCACCATGGCGATGCCCAGTGGCCGGCGTATTTCAGAACCAATACCCGTCCCCAGCGCCAGCGGCAAGCCAGCCAACAAGGCGGCCATCGTGGTCATCATGATGGGGCGAAAGCGGAGCAGACAGGCCTCGTAAATAGCATCCGTCGCGTTTTTTCCGTGATTCCGCTCGGCATCCAGCGCGAAGTCAACCATCATGATGCCGTTTTTCTTCACGATACCGATGAGCAGGATGATGCCGATAAGGGCGACCACGCTCAAATCCTGGCCGAACAGAATCAGTGCGAGCAAAGCGCCAACGCCGGCTGATGGCAGCGTCGAGAGAATCGTGATCGGGTGGACAAAGCTCTCATACAGAACCCCCAGCACGATATACACGGCGACTAGAGCGGCAAGAATCAACAGCGGCTCATTCGACAGTGAATTGGTGAATGATGCCGCTGTGCCTTGAAAACTTGCCTGCAGGCTGGGCGGCATGTGCATTTCTTTCTGCACTTTGTCGACCGAGGAGATGGCGTCTCCCAGGGCGGCGTTGCGCGCAAGATTGAACGACACTGTGATCGCCGGGAATTGACCTTGATGGGTAATGGAGAGTGGTTCTGTGGCCTTTTCAAAGTGAGAAAAAGCGCTGAGCGGTACCGCATTGCTGGTGGCGGAACTGGTATTGCCAGCGGAAGTCGCTCCTTTGCCGGATGTCGAAGTAGGCACTCTCGCTGAAAGCGCATTGGCGGGAGGAGTCAGCGTATTGGCCGACGCTGTATAGAGTGCTGAAGTCGTGAGTGCATTGGAACCCGCGGCAGACGATCCCGAGGATGCGAAGGAGGAAGAGGCTCCCGCGCCGCTGGTGCCGGAAGAGGCGTTCGATTGAATGTAAAGATGATTCAGCTTGTTTGGATCTTGCTGAAACTGGGGATCACTCTCAAGAACAACGTGGTATTGATTGACCTGGGTGTACATCGTGTTGATCTGCCGCTGTCCGAAGGCGTCATAGAGTGTGTTGTCAATGGTCGAGGGCGCGATACCAAGTCGCGACGCGCTGATCCGATCGATCACCAGAGACACGGCAAGCCCGCCAGTTTGTTGATCGGTGGCGACATCTTCCAGTTCTGGTAACTGCTTCAGCCGGTCGACGAAACGGTTCGTCCACTCATTCAATTCATTCACATCTGGATCCTCGAGCGTGTACTGGTACTGCGTGCGGCTCACCCGATCATCCACCGTAATGTTCTGCACAGGTTCCATAAAGAGCTGGATTCCCTGAACCCGCTCGAGTTTTGGCTTGAGCCTGCGGATTACCTCCGAAGCACTGATCTTGCGCTGGTCGAGCGGCTTCAGATTGATCGACATTCGGCCGCTGTTCGTGGTCGTATTCGTACCATCCGCACCGATGAATGAGGAGAGGCTTTCGACCGCGGGGTCGGCCAGAACTGTCTGTCCGAGCTCCTGCTGTTTCTCTGCCATGGCACTCGAGGCAATCGTCGGCGGTGCCTGCGAAATGCCCTGGATGACGCCGGTATCCTGCACCGGGAAAAAGCCCTTGGGGATCTCGATGTAGAGGAAAATCGTAAGCAGTAGCGTGGCCACCGCGACCAAAAGCGTGATCGTCTGGTATTCGAGGACGAACTTCAGGGTCCGGCCATAAAACGCGATCATGCGCTCGAAAGCCCGTTCCGAGGCTCGGTACAAACGCCCCTGCTGCTCCTTCGGGTTGTGCCGTAGGATGCGCGCGCTCATCATGGGCGTGAGCGTAAGGGAAACCACTGCCGAAAAAACGATAGTCACGGCTAGGGTCACGGCGAACTCGCGGAACAGGCGCCCGACCACGTCACCCATGAATAACAATGGAATCAATACGGCGATCAGAGAGACCGTCAGCGAGAGGATGGTAAAGCCGATTTGCTCCGCTCCCTTGAGCGCCGCTTCCATCGGTTTCTCGCCCTGTTCGATATATCGCGAGATGTTTTCTATCATTACGATGGCATCGTCCACCACGAAACCGGTGGAAATGGTGAGCGACATTAGCGATAAGTTATCCAGGCTGTAACCGAGGGCATACATGACTGCGAGAGTGCCGACCAGTGACAGCGGCACCGCCACGCTCGGAATGATGGTGGCGTAAAGACTTCGCAAGAACAGAAAGATAACCATCACCACCAGTGCGACCGTCAAAAACAATTCAAACTCAACATCGGAAACGGATGCTTCAATCGCGGTTGTGAGATCGGTGAGCGTGGTCACCTGAATCCCTTTCGGCAGGTTTACTTGAAGCTGCGGCATCAGTTGCTTGATGCCCTTGACTACGCTGATCGTGTTGGCTCCAGGCTGGCGTTGCACGTTCACGATGACGGCCGGGGTCTGGTTCATCCAGGCTGCCTGTTTGGTATTTTCGATCCCATCCACAATCTGGGCTACGTCGGTTAGCATTACTGGCGCGCCGTTACGGTAGGCGACGATGACCTTCCGATAGTCCTTGCTGCTGACCAGTTGATCGTTGGCGTCGATCTGATAGTCCTGGCGCGGCCCGTCGAAGTTTCCTTTGGCGGTGTTTACGCTCGCTTGAGTCAACGCCGTGCGCAGGTCTTCCAAATTGATGCCGTAGGAGGACAGCGCCTCGGGGTTGGCCTGGATGCGTACGGCAGGTTTTTGGCCTCCGCTAATGGTTACAAGGCCCACTCCATTGAGTTGCGAAATCTTGGGTGCAAGACGCGTATCCACAAGGTCTTCGACCTGGGAAAGCGGTATGGAATTGGAAGTGAAGGCCAGGGTAAGCACGGGGGCATCGGCGGGATTGGTCTTGCTGTAAATGGGCGGCGTAGGCAAGTTGGATGGCAAAAGGCTCTGCGACGCGTTGATGGCGGACTGCACCTCTTCCTCGGCGATATCAATATCCAGGCTGAGGTTGAACTGCAGCACAACCACCGAAGTGCCCCCGGCACTGGTGGAGGTCATCTGGCTCAAACCCTGCAGTTCGCCAAATTGACGCTCCAGGGGAGCCGTGACCGTCGTCGCCATCACATTCGGGCTGGCTCCGGGATAAAACGTGAGCACCTGAATGGTCGGATAATCGACTTCCGGCAATGCCGATACCGGCAGTTGCGTATAGCCAACAATTCCGACCAGGAAGATGGCGGCCATGAGCAGAGAGGTTGCTACCGGCCGTAGGATGAATGGACGGGAAGGATTCACGGGGCGTTGCTCGCGCTCGTCTCCACTGCGGCATGCTGGTTCGAAACCGCGACCTTGGTGTTGTCTTGCAGCTTGTCGAAGCCGCTGTTCGCCACCACGTCACCGGGGTTGATGCCTTCCACTTGCGTGACGTTCCCTTCGGTGATGCCCGCCTTTACATTGACCTTGTGCGCGATGTCGCCCTGAATAACATAGACAAATGATGCTTGTCCGTTTTGTTGAACGGCTGATTCCGGAACCAGCGTCACTCCCTCAAGCGTATTCACCAGCAGCCGCGTGTTTACGAACTGGTTGGGGAACAGCGCATCATTCTTATTGTCGAATACGGATCGCCCTTTTACGGTCCCGGTCGTCGTATCAATCTGGTTGTCGAGCGCCATCAGCTTTCCGCTTGCGATCTTTGTCTGCGCAGTTCGATCATAAGCATCAATGGTGAGCTTGGCTTTCTTGCGAAGGCGAGCTGCGACTGGACCCAGGCTGTCTTCGGATATGGTGAAGATCACGGTGATCGGTTCCAACTGGGTGATGACCGAGAGAGTTTCGGTTCCGCTCGACTGCACCACGTTGCCCGGATCCACCAGGCGTAAGCCCACCTGGCCGTTGATGGGAGCAGTGATATGGCAGTAGTCGACCTGAAGTTGATCATATTGCACCGTGCCCTGATCATTTTTCACCGTGCCCTCGTCCTGCAGCACCAGCTTTTCTTGATCAGCTACGACTTGCTCTGCGATGGCGTTGCGCGCCAAAGCGGCACGGTAGCGGGTAAGATCCAGTTGCGCTTGCGCGAGCACGTTCTGGTCCCGTTCGAGTGTCCCTTGTGCTTGTAACAGGGTTGCCCGATAGGGACGCGAATCAATGTCGATCAGCGGGTCGCCCTTGCGTACCAGTTGACCCTCTTTATAGTGCACAGCAACCACCAGTCCATTCACCTGACTGGTAATCGAATCGGTATAGACCGGAGTAACCGTACCGATGGCGTCAAGGTAAACGCCGATATTGCCCTTTTGAGCGGTCGCGCTCGTAATCGTGATCGCCGCGCCTGCCGCACGACGTGCCGCCGCCGCTGCTGCGGCCTTCACTGTGGTTTCATGGTGCATCCAGAGTAACGCCCCGACAACAATCAGGATCGCAGCAATCGTGACAGGCCAGATCCACCGGCGGATGCGTTTGCGATCGGGATCATCGGATGGTGAATCTGGGGGCTTCGTGACATTGGAGGTGTTGGTCATCATATTTGACAGATGGCACGCATCCTTTCTGCGGTCTCCTTAGAGTCGAAATCCCGCGCGAGAGTTTGCTAAAGTCTCGGGCACGCGGGGAAACACGCGCCTTGTCCTCTATGCACCGGATCACCCGAGCGAGGCGGCCTGCACGGCTTTCTGCTCTCGTCGGCCGTGGCAAGGAATGTCTTGGGATCGAAGTCGGGAAGTTTCTTCTCCTGTGATGTCGGGGATGCCAACGGTTTCTCTGGTTCGGGAGCCACACCCTGCGAAATTATGCGCGACCGAGTTTCACGAGGATGTTCACTTTTGCTCATAGTTCGGCCACTATTTCTGAAAGGGTGCCATCGTTTGGGACTTTAGATTCAGAGAGTTGCAAACTCAGGTTGTGAGATGAGGTAGGATTAAGCGAGCCTTCACGCAGGCGATGGCCGAGACCGTTCAGTTCTGGCCGGCTGACCTGAGCCTCCCAGTTGGTATTTCGCAAGTGGCTGTCGCGCAATCAGCTTGACTCAGACCGTTCGCAACTTACAAAGCGGTCAGTCCAGGTACTTTGCGAGCGATTCCCAGTAGTGGGCTTTCCATCCCGCCGCCAGACTTTCCCCGTCGCTGGCGGGGAAGCCGGTGTGGTCAAAAATCAGTCTGGTTCCGGACCCGTGCTCGGTAAGCTCGAACCTGGCAATTGAGTAAACCCCCGGGTCCCAGTTCATCACACGCCAAGCCTGGACAATTCTCTGGTTGGGCACCAGTTCGATCTGTCGGCCCACGATGTAGGCTCCAAAGAGGGTAAACGACCCGCCTGGTTCTCGGCTAATCTCCGCGGGCTGGTTCGCAAGATCCAAACTCTTCATGGCTCCGCTGAGCAACTCGACCTTCTGAAATTGCTCGGCGTCAGTTAGCGCGTCATAGATGCGTTTCGGACTTGCTTTGAAAACGGTTTCCTGATGGATGGCTTCTGCGGTATGAGAGACCCCGTCGTCGGTAGCGGCATGGGCATCGCTTGTGCCGACAGCGAGTCCGCCCATCGCGACCGCGGTTCCTATCAGCCATTGCCGCCGGGTAGAAGCCAGGATGGGCATCGACTTGCTTTCAGTATGCATTTTTCCTCGATCAGTGCAGCGTTCCCTGGAGCCTCAGGAGTACTCTCAGCGGTTGATAGGAACATCAAAGCAGAAAATGTTCAATATAATATTCTGCCGAGCGAGTACAGTTTCCGAGTGGTCGTTCGACCCCCCGTTCTGGAGGAACTCGGTGCCCTATCCGGCTGGTCATCGTACAGAGAAGAGAAAGAAGATCATCGACAGCGCCCGCAGATTGTTCAATCGCCACGGCTTCGAAAATGTATCGATCACGCGGATCATGGCAGGTGCTGGACTCACCCACGGCGGCTTCTATGCGTACTTCAACAGCAAAAGCGATCTCTATGCCGAGGTGTTGAATTGCTTTTTTACTGACCCGGAATGGAAAAACTGCTGGGAGGGCGTGCACGTGGACCTCTCATCCACCGATGTGGGCGCTCAGGTCGTGAGCGCCTACCTGTCCCGGCAGCATTTTGAAGACGTGGAAAATTCATGTCCGATGGTAGCTTTGCCCACCGATGTCGCACGCAGTGGTGTTGTTGCCAGGCGAGCCTTCGAGACAGTTTTCCGGGCGATGGTCAGCGTTCTCGAGCGGAGCCTTCTGGATAAAAGGCGGCCTGGCCGCACGACCGCGCAGGTGATCGCTGCCCTGAGCATTGGCGGCATGGTGGTTGCGAGAACTCTGGTCGATCGTGCTCACGCCGACGAACTCCGCGGTTCGTGCCTTAAGGTAGCGCTACAGCTGGGCGGGTGGGATCACAGGACACGTTCCAAGCAGAGGAAAGAGAACCCTTCCTAAAGTAATTCTGCGGTCCAAGCCTGGGATCAACCTACCAGCCCGCCGTCGTCCCGCGTCCGTTGGGGCCAACCGGCTTCGTATTATCCGCCGCGACTACGCTGACGCTCGAAGTCCGGCGACTTCGAATCCGGTGGTAGCTCTGACGACCAGGCTTGAGCCTTTTGCTGCCCAGCCTGGGTGGCAGGCCCGGGGGAGTCTGATTCTATAACGGGCGGCCCGATCCGGTCGGGAAAAACAAATGTTCTTTTCGCGAACTCGGAGGCGAGAGTCTCGTCGCGGTAATACTTCCTCAGAATGTTGTTTTTCCAGTTCAGCAGATCCGAATTGTCACCGGCGAAGTCATCCCAGCTCGGCTGGCGCCCATTCTGCTGACACCATCGTGCCACGCGTTCCCGGATTAGGAGCAGGAACGCCCACGTAATCGTTTCGTGATAGAGGGCGGGTTTACCGTGGGCCGCCGCAAAATTCATCAGGCCGTCGGAAAAACGACGCAACGCCTCAGCGGCCGGGAAGCGACACAGGTACAAAAAACCCATCCGAACGTGGTCTGCGTGATGAAAATGCTCGCCGGGAATGCGGCAATTCTCAAAGGCGGCAAGAAACTGGTCATCGGTCACGGGATGACTCCTACACGCAAGCTGGCCGCTAGGCGACCTGCACACCAGAAAGGCGGCGCGGTCAACGAGTAGCGTTTGAATCTCGAATTGTCCGCGCGGAACACGGGGCGTCGCCCCGTCTGCGTCTCCTGCGGGCGGGGAATCATGTTCGGCGCTTCTTGTTTCGGAGAGTTTGTGTTTTATGGGCCTCAATGAGCTTGTGGCTTGCGCTAGCATCAAGATCGAGGCCGTAGAATTGTTTCAGGTCGCGAATGCGTGCGAGCGACGGGGCTTGAAAAGCGCACTTCCCCTCAAAAGCATGCAGCACGATGCCCTCCAGGAGATCGCCTAAGGTCAGGTCGTGGTACTCAGCCAGGGCCTTCAGTACCTTGAGCAGGCGTTTTTCCATGCGCACGCCGGTTTGTACGCGTTCAATCACCCAAGAAGTGTCCGAAGTGTCGGTCATTGGTACCAGTGTACCAAGGTACCAATAGCCATACAACTCCAGAGAAAAGTGCTGCCATCCAAGGATCTCGGGATGGCCTCCCTCAGGCGTTCAATCCTGTGATTCTTGTATCGCTCCGCGGCTTGCAGTGGTTGTCCGGGTGCGTACCATCGGCTTGCAGGTTTTCTCATCATCGAAGGTCTTCACTTGCGCCGAGAGCGGCGGGTCTTACTGTCTTCTTGCCCTGGGCTAGACGGGGTTTCTGCTCTCGGGTAGACTCTCGCCTGCAACTTCACCTGCCAGCGTCGACGACATTTGCAAACCATGGATTCCTAGTGACGAGCCCCCAAAAATTCTATGGCTGGAAGCTGATCGGCGTCCTATTCATGTTGGATTTTCTGAACATGGGGTTCCCCTTTTTCGGCGGCGCCGTGATTAACACCTACATGCTGAAACAGATTCCCATGGCCCGCAGCACTTACGGTCTGGGTTTCAGCCTGTTGAATCTGTTCATTGGTCTGCCATCCGTGCTGGTCGCCGCGGCCATTTTGAGATGGAGCGCGAGGGCGGCCTTCGCCATGGGGTCGGCATTGATTTGTTTGGGGGCGCTTTGGCTGTCCTTGTTCGCCTCGAAACCTTGGCATTATCTGGCGGCGTACGGATGCGTTGTCGGCACAGGCATCAGCTTCAGTACGATTGTTCCCGTGACCACGGTGGCGGCGCGCTGGTTCAGACGGTACCGGGGAAGGGCGATGGCGATCGCGCTCAGCGCTTCCGGGCTCGCCGGGTTCGTGGGAGCACCGCTTATCAACAGAATCCTGGCGGCCAACGGCGGGAACTGGCGGCAAGCCTGGTTGGTGGTGGCCGGGATTGTGGTCGTGTCCGGCGCGACTGCGGGTTTGTTCGTGCGGGAGCGGCCGGAGGATCTAGACCAGGCGGTCGATGGCGGCCGGCAGGAGGTCGGCGGAACGTCCTCCGCAGTGGCGGCTCGCTTTCCCGGGGAGCAAGTGTGGACGCCCGGCGAAGTCTACCGCACGCGGGCCTACTGGCTGGTCTTCATCGGCGGCATTGGCTGCCAATTCCCTTACTTTTTTTTTGTGGCGCACTGGCTATTGCACTTGCGGCATGTGCGGGTCGGAGCCGCGATGGCCGCCTGGGCGTTAGGTTCCCTGACGCTCGGTGGAATTGGCGGTCGGCTGATCGGCGGGATCCTCATGGATAAGATCACCGCCCGCTACGCCTTCATGATGGGACTTGGCTGCTATGTGGTGGGGTCGATTCTGGCCATCAGCGTGAGCGCGAACGCACTGCCGACGGTCTTTGCCGCGGCCATCCTCTACGGCGTTGCTTTTGGCTGGACGTTTGTGTGCCTGAATGCGATTACCGCGCGCTACTATGGTCAAACTGCCTATGCCAAGCTGAACGGAATGATGCTGTTACTCACCGGAGTTGCCTGCTTTCCGGCGGGTTTTATTGGCGGCGCGGTATTTGACAGGTTCGGGGACTATACGGCGGCCTATGTGCTCAATATGACGCTCGCCATCGTCGGGATTATTGCGCTGAGCTTTGCCACTGCGCCCGAGCGGAGCAGCACAGGCGCCCTGCCAGTCGGAGTGACACGATGAGCACGGTGCGGGAAGCCACCTATGGTGTGCTGCGCGATCTGGGAATGAAGGTAATCTTCGGCAATCCCGGCTCGAGCGAGCTTCCATTTCTCAAGGATCTACCCTCTGATTTTCAGTACGTCCTGGCCTTGCATGAACGCTCGGCTGCGGGAATCGCATTGGGGTATGCGCTGGCCAAGCAAACGGCGGTTTTTGTGAACTTGCATTCCATCGCCAGCGCGGGCAACGGACTGTCGGCGATCATCGACGCCTATTATTGCCACGCTCCGCTCGTCATTACTACGGGGCAGCAAGACCGTCGCCAGACGCTAGCCGAGCCCTTCCTGGTGAGCCGCGCGGTCGAGGTCGTGAGGCCGTACGTAAAATGGGCCTGTGAGCCGCTGCGGGCCGAGGATGTCCCGGCAGCGATCGCTCGCGGCTATTACATTGCAACCCAACCACCCCAGGGACCGGTGTTCATTTCGATTCCAATGGATGATTGGAATCGTAGCTGTGCGCCGGTGGTGACCCGCAAGGTGACGCAGACGGTTTCGCCGGATGTTGCAGCACTTGACGAGGTAGTCCAGATGCTCGATTCGAGCCGGAAGCCAGCGCTCATAACCGGTCCTCAGATCGAACAAGACAGAGCATGGCATGAGGTTATCGCGCTGGCCGAGCATTTGAATGCCTATGTCTACCAGGACCCGATTGCTTCCCGCTGGACGTTCCCGCGGAGGCATCGCCTGTATCGCGGCGGACTGGTTCCGGCGCAGCGACCGCTGGCCGAACAACTAGCACAGCATGACGCGGTTTTGGTGTTGGGGGCTCCCGTCTTCCTCTATTACGCCTATGTTCCTGGCGACGTTGTCGCCCCGGGAACTAGACTGTTTCAAGTCACGAACTCGCCCTTCGATGCTGCCGCCGCATTGTCGGGAGCAAGCATCGTGGGCAACCTACGGATCGCGGCTGACTACATCTGCCGGCACACGCGGACCATGAACCGGCCCGCCCCGCCGCCACGGCCTCAACCGGCTGACCCCAAGCCTGAATGTCCGATCACGCCCGCCTACCTTTTCCGTGTTCTCAACCAACTGTTGCCGCCCGATACCGTCATTGCGGAGGAGTGTCCTTCGTCCAAAGGTGACTTGGATCGCTATGTCGAACTCGATGAGCCTCGATCCTTCTACTCGGTGCGCAGCGGTATCTTGGGGTTTGGCCTGCCTTTGGCAGTCGGCCTGCAGGTGGGCAACCCACAAAGACGAGTGGTCTGCCCGGTCGGAGATGGCTCGGCGCAGTATTCGATTCAGGCTCTGTGGACTGCCGTTCAGCTGAATGCCCCCGTCATCTTTATCGTACTGCGCAACCACGACTACTCGGCTTTGCGCGGATTTCGCGATTTCGCCAGCGTAGGGCCAAGCGTTCCGGGCATTGAAATTCCGGGAATCGACGAGGTCAAGATCGCGCAGGGCTATGGAATGGCGGCCATCAGAGTGGATCGTCCGGACGAACTGGAGCCGGCAATCCGACAGGCTTTGTCGGCCAAAGGCCCGATCTTGATCGGCGTGAACGTGCAAAAAGGCGGCCAGACGACATTCGGGATGGATCGCTCGGTCAGTCCGCCGAATTATGGATAGCTCGTTCGAAGATTATCCCCGCAGAAGACACGAAGGCGCTAGCACGGTGCGCAAGGGATGATCGAGAACAGAGGCCGCGCAAGGATGCGGCATCGCGTTTCTCGATCTTCGGCTCGGACCGGCCCAGGACTCCAACCAGGCGGGCCCAGGCATCTAGGCTGTACGGCACCGCACCGCTTGCCTCTAATGTCGCGTAATAATCGTAGATGTATTCAAAGGAACCACGCTGCATGCGGACGATCTCGGTTGCTCTGGGGCATCGCGCAGTTCTCGAGAGTCATACGCGCGTGCGCATCCCCCAAAGGTAGGGCAACTCCTCGGACAGAAAGCGAATCAATGCTTCGGTCGAATACTCGCCCGCTTCCTTGAGGATGAGCGTACTTGGTACAGCGTTCTCTATAACTCGGAATACACTCTAAACTTTAGTCTGCGGCGACGCTCTCCACGGGCCACCTGGCCGCCAGAGAGAAGGAATCGTTCGCTCAAGCATGATTCCTTCCACCACAGGCATAAGAAATTGATCCAGCCCATTCACCACCTCTTGTAATGATGCATCCGCTTCCAGTCCGCTCTTCCGCAAAAACGCTTCCCATTGCGTTTGTTTTGCCCGGCTCGCCGAAAACTCGGGTGTAAAGGCGAGCGGACGCGACGCCGGAAGGACCGTCTGGCGTCTCTCAAAAGTCGCCACGAGGGCTTCCGCGAGCACAGGACTGCGAAACTCGAACCTCTTGGACATCACCCAGAGATCATAAAAGTCCTTCATGCGACTGTTCGCCATGCCCAACTTGATGAGGGCCTCGAACTTCTCCGCTACCACGCTCTCCCGCGAATAGGCGTGCATCTTCGCTGCGGGAAACTCCAGCAGAGTTGGGTATTCGATCTCAATCGGCGCGGGTGTGATGACATCCCCGAAGCCCACGTCGATCTGGAGCGGAATGCGGGCGTTGGCCAGTCGGGCTTCGAGCAACACGCGGATACCTTCGTATGCTTCCTCATCCCGGATCTTTCCGATGCGGATAGTGTCGGCCAGGAAGATCACGCCGTCGTCTTCCACTTTCTCCGCACACACGTCCGCGAAAACTTTGCGGTAGCCTTTTGTAGGGCCGGTCGCTTGTCCCAGCAAGTCCAAATCCCGCGTCGGGCGATAGACTTCGGAAGTCCACAGTTGCAGCAGCAGCGCCCCCTTCAGAACAAAACTGTCGCGGTGCGGGGAGATGCTGAGGCGGTAGAGGAAGCGTTCCAAGGCATAATTGGTCAAAAGCATTCCGAAGTCTTGCCGTTTTTCGTTGGCCAGGTTCAGCAATCGTTGGCGCACCGATGCCGGCAGGTTCGTGGCTGCCTTTTTCACGCAATCGATTCCAGATAAGGCTGCATCACCCGCGCCACCCGGCACACCTTTGCCGCCTCATAGAGTTCATCCATCGTGGCCTTGCGTTGCCGGTAACAATCTCGCAGCGCTTCGAGCGCCACATCCAGCCCAATCTTGTTGCGGTACTTGAAACAGTCCGCCACCGTTTTGGCGGGAGTGTAGACACGGATGGGAACGCCCTCTACCTTTTTGGTCAGCACGCCATATTCGAGCGCCGCTCCGGAAAAGCGCACGATGCGCAGCGGCGGCTGGTTCTCCCGTGGGCGTCGCGCCTTGCGCGAAATGGCCATCCACACCTCGTGCGGCGACTGTGTGGTGAGACCGTAAAACCGCAGCGCCGAAAGCAGACAGATGATTCCGTTCGGAACCCGTTTCATGGCTTCCGCCAGACTATGGTGCTCGGTCGCGGGCGTATCGCTCGAGACGTAGAGTCCCCGCCCGATCTGTTTTACCAGCCCCCGCTCCTTGGCCTGCCGAAGATATTGCCGGGGAATGCCGCCGCCATCCAGATCACGAGAGCGGAAAACTCCCGAGCGGCGGACCATCCGGGCAACGAGTTCAGTCTTGGAGAGTGTCATAAGCGCATGTTTACAATATGTCGGCATATTAACATAAGTGCCTACATACCGTAATATTTTGTCCCATTCAGGCATTCAGGAGTCAACGATGACTAATCAAAACCGCCGTTACGAACCGCTTACTTCCCAAAATGCGGCGCTCGTCTTCGTCGATCATCAAGTAGGCCTCATGACGGGCGTCCGTGACTATTCGACGGGCGAGCTGAAAACACAAGGTAGTGGCCCTAGCTGGCTCATTCGAGTTCGAACTTAACCGCTTTGCTCCGGCTTCGTTCGAATTGGAGTAGATTTGCATGGAGTCAAGCGGCCCTTTGGTGATGGTAGTCCTGCTTTGCCCCAGCCTGTTATGTGACTCATCGAGCGAATTGCAGAAGGCTCAAGATCTACTTGCTAAGGGCTCCTTGTCGGAAGCTGTTACAATTCTTCGCCGGTGGCTCAAGATAATCCGAACAATTTGGATGCCCCTCTCCCGCTTGGGACTGCGTTAGCATTGCAGGCTCTTCGTGTTCAATCACTCAAAGAGATCGAGACTGCAATCAAATCAATTACTCGATCGCGCAATGTTGGTCGAACGACAGACGCAGTCTTTGCTTAGCATAGCGATAGCTCTCAATACGAGGTCATTGGCCTGGAGACCGGATGAACATTCGATTTAGTGTCCTGATGCCTGCTTACAACCGGGAGAAGTATGTCGGACAGGCAATCGATTCGGTCTTGTCGCAAGTTTTCAAAGACTTCGAGCTGTTTGTGATTGATGACGGCTCGACCGACAAGACGCTCGAGGTGCTCGAATCCTATGGCGCCCGCATCAAGGTGCTTCGACAAAACAACCAAGGCCCGGAGGTCGCCCGCAACAAGGCGGCCGCGTTGGCGCAGGGAGAATACCTGGTATTGCTCGACAGCGACGATCTTCTTCTGCCCGGCGCGCTTGCGACCTACGATCGAATTATCCGTAATTTTGACTCTCCGCCGCTGATCATAGGAGCCATGACAGATTTCCAGGACGGACAGTCGCCAGCTCCCGCATCCGGAGCATCGCTTCCCGTGAAGGTTCTGAAGTTTCCCGACTACTTGTCGAAGGATGTGTCACTCGGGCTTTCGAGCAGCCGAATTGTTCTCCGCAAGTCAGTCTTCGACCAAGTGGGCGGGCTTCGCAACTCCACATCGAAAACCTTCCACCTCGACAGCCTCAACCTGATTCTCAAGGTCGGCACCTACGGTCCTTGCATCGTGGTCTGCCAACCGCCCACCATTGCGTATCGCCACCACGAAACCAATACGATCCGGCATCTGCAACCGATCACCGAGGGTATTCTCGTGTTGGCTCGCACGGAACGTCAAGGTCAGTACCCGGGAGGGAGCAAACGCCGCCGGGAGCGATACGCTTTGATTGGCGCAATCGCTTTGTCGTGGTCCATCAGCTTTTGTTTGCGACAGGGGCGCTGGAAACTGGCGCTTCGACTGCTCTTGGGGACAGCCCCCATGGCGTACGCGGCGGTGACGAAAAAATTATTGAGCTTCTCCCGCGGGCGCACCCAGCAGACGGTTTTGCGCGAACCATAATGCGCGCGGAGATCTTGGTCGTAACTAGTGTTTCGGGCCTTTGATCCAGCGGCGAAGGATTTTCTTGATGCCGAGGGTATCGAGGACGGCGAGGCAGTTCTGATACAGGGCACCGTACCAGACTCTTCCCCAGAATGCATGCCAAAGGGTGGAGATCGTACCGCGCTCGACCCGCTCGAATACCTCGGTCTTCTCGAGAAACTGCAGCCGGCGAAAGCCCGCGGCCGCCACGCTCGAGAAGACTTCCTCATAGGTTGCAATGTGCTGCGGGAAGCGGACATCGGGCTCTTCGACGTTTAGGGCAATGAGGCCACCGGTCCTCATACTGGCGGCGAGCGAACGCAGGGTCTCGGCAGGCTTCGCTAGGTGCTCCAGAACGTCAAAGGCGGTCACGACTTCGAAAGTGTTTCTGGGCAGTTCTTCGCAGTTGAGATCGATGAGCTTCAATTTCAGTCCGCGAACCTTGAAGCGCCAGGCCACATACTTCTGCAGAGGCTCAGAAATGTCTGCGAGCGAAACATCCATGCCATTTTGCGCGAAAAAGATTCCGACCGAGCCGATGCCCGACCCGAAGTCAAGAACCTGCGTGAGACCTCGCCGCTTCGCCATGCTAAGGAGGGTCTCGAGAGTGGCCGTGTGAGGATAGTCTGAATTGAAGGTGGTGAGGTCGAACAAATAACTCTTGGTGGTCCGGTAGAACTCGACTACGGCTACGGGGGGACTATCCTTGCGCAGTTGGCGCGCCTTCCAGTCTTGCGCAACACTCTCGGCGCCTGCCGCACACGCGGCGGCGACGGTGGCGGGCGCCTCTTCCAAATACTCCGCCAGCTCCGTCACCATACTTTCGTAGAGGGATTGGTGTCCGGGACGGATAAGAGCCTCGGCAAAGCCGAGAACCCCGCGGGAGGGCGGATCCGTCGGGTTTCCCCGCTCCCGGCTGGAACCGCCTTCAGGAGCCAGCAGATCGGGCCCTTCCGGGTTGTTCCCTGCGAGGCTGGGCTTGCCGGCATCGATCGCAGTCGCCGGCGCAGGTTGCTCGCTCATTCGGTCCTTCGCGACATGGCGCTGTTGAGCGTCGTTCAACCGGCTGTTGATTTCTTTGGCCAGCCGCCGAACATTCGGCTCCAGCATGAGATTCTGCTGATGTCCGGGAACCTCACAAACCTCGAAACCCCCATTAAAGAAAGGCTTCCAACCCAGACACTCATCCGCCCTGAGCCCCGAGAGTTGTTTGCTAGCGCGAAACAGAACGACATCGCCCGCGTAGGGACGCGGGACATATTTTCGCAGAGCCTTCCCATGCTCGATTCTGAGTGCTTCAAAGATATAGAGCTTGGGCAACCGGGATAGCTCGGTCGGACGCTTTCCGATCATATGGTCGCGGGCGAGTGCCACGCGGGCGCAAACCATGTCCCAGGTGCGTCGATACCTTTCCCATACATAGCCCCTCGCCGCGTGCAATCGATTTTCCCGTTCCAGGTCCATTCGCTTGGTCGCCCGGTACCACCAGCGGCGAAGAAACGGAGTGCCCGGCTTGAAGTGGAAGGCAACCGGGTGCATCGACTGGATCATCACCAGTAGCGCAACCTCTTGCCCTGCCGCCTTCAGCTGCTGCGCTGCCTCCAGGGCGAGCAGTCCGCCGAAGCAAAAGCCAGCCAAGAAATACGGCCCTTCCGGTTGAAAACTTCGCAGTTCTTCGAGATAGGCGGAGGCCATTTTTTCGAGCGTCAAGTCGGTTGGCAGATTCCCATCGAGACCGCGGGCCTGCAGGGCGTAAACGGGCTGATCAGATTCCAAAAGGCTTGCCAGCGCATGGTATTCGAGGACATTGCCGCCATGCGCGTGCATGAGGAAGAGCGGGGGCTTAGACCCGGTCGCCCGTAGCGGAACCAGCGATGACCAGGATGGTGCCCATTGCTCCTGGCGCAATATCTTGGCCAGATCGGCAATGGTGGGAGCCTGCAGCAGCGCGGCCAGAGGTAGGCGAACCTTGGTGAGTTTCTCGATTTCGACGGTGATCTGGACCGCTAAGAGCGAGTGGCCTCCTAGCTCGAAGAAGTTATCGTGCCGTCCCACTTGTTTCACCTTGAGGGCTTTGGCCCAAATCTGAGCCAGCAACTGCTCACTCGGGTCGCAGGGTGCCACGAAATCATTTTTCACTTCGACACGTTCGGTGGGAGCAGGCAGCGCCTTGCGATCCACCTTGCCGTTCGGCGTCAGCGGCAATTTCTCCATGCTGACGAAAACCGAGGGGACCATGAAGGCGGGCAGGTCTTTCTCCAGGTAGGTGCGCAGCTCCGTCACGCTCGGTGTCGAACCGGTCTGGGTTTCGAAATAAGCGACCAGTTGCTTGTCGCCGGGTACGTCCTCCCGGGCAATGACAGCGCATTGTCGCACCGCCGGGTGACCGCCGAAGATCGTTTCAATCTCGCCCAGTTCGATGCGAAACCCGCGCAATTTCACCTGGCTGTCGGCCCGTCCCAGGCACTCCACGGTTCCATCGGGACGCCAGCGCGCTAAATCACCGGTGCGATAGAGTCGTGCGCGGGGTGCGAAGGGGCTGGGGACGAAGCGTTCCTTGGTCAGTTCCTCGCGATGCAAGTAGCCCCGCGCCAGGCCGTCGCCACCGATGTACAGTTCTCCTACGTTCCCGGGAGGAACCAGGTTGCGCGACCGGTCGAGCACATGGACTTGAGTATTCGCGATCGGCCGGCCGATCGCTACCGGTCCATCAGCGGATCTCACCCGGTAGACCGTGGACCAGACGGTAGTTTCTGTCGGTCCATACATATTCCAGAGCTCCGCCGAACGCGCCAGGAGTTCCTTGGCCAAATCGGGGAGCAGCGCCTCGCCCCCGCAAAGGACCTTCAGACGGGCAGAGCCCTTCCACCCCGCATTGATCAGCGCCCGCCAGGTTGCGGGTGTGGCTTGCATTACCGTGCATTCCGACTCTTCGATCCGCTGCATGAGTCGCGCTGGATCCTGAGTGTCTTCGCGGCTGGCAATGACCACCTTGCCGCCGCTCATCAGGGGCAGGTAGATCTCGAGTCCGGCAATGTCAAAGGAAAGAGTTGTGACCGCCAGCACGGTGTCGCCGGCGGCGAATCCCGGCTCCTGCTGCATGGAGAACAAGAAGTTGACAATCGCAGAGTGCGGAATCTCGACACCCTTGGGCTTGCCGGTCGACCCCGAGGTGTAGAGCACATAGGCAAGATTGTGCGGCCCGACCTTCCCCAAGTCTGGCGGAGTCGAGCTTTGCCGGGCGATCTCGCTCCAGTCCGAGTCCAATTGCACGATGGCGGACGGTCGGACGGGCAGTTTCTTCTCCAAGCCGCGGTGCGTCAGCAGCACGCTCATCTGGCTGTCTTCCACCATGTAAGCCAGACGGTTCTGTGGGAACGAGGGGTCGAGCGGCACGTAGGCGCCTCCGGCCTTTAACACGCCGAGGATTGCAACCACCATTTCGAGCGAGCGCTCAAGGGATAGCCCGACGAGCACATCCGGCCCAACTCCCAATGCCCTCAAATGCCGCGCCAGTTGGTTCGCGCGGCGATCAAGTTCGCGATAGGTGAGTTTCTCCCGTTCGAAAACCAAAGCTACCTGGTCGGGTGTGCGAGAGGCTTGTTGTTCAAGCAATTGATGCAGGCACAGGTCCTTCCCCGGGAAAACCACCCGCGTGCGATTCCAATCCACCAGAAGTTGCTGACGCTCGGCCTCGGTGAACACTGGCAGCCCGGATACTCCGCGGTCGGGATCCTGCGCGATCGCTTCGAGCAGCGTTCCGTAGTGTTGGCACATGCGGCGGATGGTTGAGGGCTCAAATAGGTCCGTGCTGTATTCGATCAGGCCTTCGAGGCCGTGTTCTGTTTCGGAGATGAACAGCGTGAGATCAAACTTTGAAGTGCCCGTCTGCAGTTGGTGCTTGCCCGAAACTCTTGAGACTTCCGAAACCCCGTCGGGGTCGTGCAGGATGAACATCACCTGGAACAGAGGCGTCCGGCTGGGATCGCGCTCGGGAGCCAATTCGGCAACCACATGCTTGAATGGAAGGTCAGCATGAGCGTATGCGCCCAGAGCCCGTCCCCGCACCTGTTGCAGCAGCGCGCGGAAGGTCAGGTTCTCGCTGAACTGGGCGCGCAAGATAATGGTGTTGAGAAAGCACCCGATCAGCTTTTCTGTCTCGCCGTGCGTTCGCCCAGAAATTGGGGTCCCGACCAGGATGTCCTCCTGGCCGCTATAGCGGTGCAAGAAGGCCACGAAACTGGCCTCAAGGACCATGAACAGCGTGGCTTGTTCCTGGCGACCCAAAGACTTCAGCGGTGCCAGTAAACCTTGCGGCAATCGAAAGACCTCGGTCGCGCCACGAAAACTTTGCACCGCGGGACGCGGCTTGTCGGAGGCGAGCTCGAGAACGGGCGGAGCTTCGGCCAGTTCTTTTTTCCAGTAGTCCAGTTGTTTTTGCAGCCCGGCGCCCTGGAACCATTCCCGCTGCCAGCACGCAAAATCCGCGTATTGGATCGGCAATGCCGGGAGCGGAGACGGCCGCCCCTGCGAGAATGCCTGGTACAACCGGGCAATTTCCTGGTGAATCAACTCCATCGCCCACTCGTCAGCCACGATGTGGTGGATGACCAGCAACAATTTGTATTCGCGAGGAGACCAATGAACCACGCTGCCGCGAAGCAGCGGAAGCTGGGACAAGTCGAAGGTCCGGCGGCCCTGCTCGCGTACCGTGCGAACCCACTCCCGTTCCTGTTCGGGCGGGGGCAGCTCACTCAAGTCGAGTTCGGTCAGAACCAGTTCGGCCGCCGGCAAAACCACCTGCACCGGTTGCCCGCCGCTGTAAGAGAACACGGTGCGCAAAATGTCATGGCGCTGAATCAATTCCTGCATGGTTCTCGCGAGCGCTGTCGGGTTGTATGGTCCCTCCAGCGGGATCACGTCCACAACGTTATAGACGGGGCTGGCGGGCGCGAGTTGATTCAGGAACCAAAGCTGCTCCTCGGCGGAAGAAAGCGGGTAAGGGCCGGCGTGTCCGCTCGGCTCGATGCGCGCAGAACTCTCGGCAGAGCTTTCGGCCGTCGTCACGAGCTTGGCGAGTTCCGCGATGGTAGAGTTCTCAAACAGAACCTGGGCCGGCAGGTCCACTTCGAATACGTCTCGAATCCGCGAAACGGCTTTAATCGCCAGCAAGGAATGTCCGCCCAGATCAAAGAAATTGTCGTTAATGCCGACGCTTTCTACCTTCAACAGCTCGGACCAGATTGTCGCCAGCCTCTGCTCGGTTTCGGTGCGCGGGCTCACGAAATCGTGGGAAACCTGGGTAACCTCGTGGGTGAAGGCGGGCAGCGCTTTGCGGTCAATCTTGCCATTCGACGTCAGAGGAAACTTTTCCAGCAGTACGAACGCGGCCGGAACCATATATTGCGGCAGACGCTCTTTCAACTGTTGGCGCAGGGTCAGAGGAGTGAGGATTAGCTCCTCCACTCGCGCAGGGAGCTGAGGCGCATCCGCGGCGGGCTCGGTCAGGAGCCGCCGACCCGTGCCGGATGGCCGGATGGCATACAGGTAGAACGCCTGGTTCGTGCTCGACCACGAGACCGGTTCGACCAGAATGTCATAACCGTGTCGCTTCAGCAGGCCAGTCGTAGACTCCAGGTCTTCCGGGTGATCCGCGTGGATGACCAGCTGACGAATCTTCGACCAGTCTCTGGGAGTAAGGTCCTCCAAGGTCCGGGCGTTCTCTGCGGTATCAATCCGCAGCAGGTCGATGCGATCCAGGCCCTCGGCTGTGATGACGCCAGACAGGGTTGAAGGTGGGGTAGATTCGGACTCCGCCGACTGGGCGGGATCGTTCGACTCCCCAATCTCTCCGGCGAATCGCTCATGGCCCGATGATTCCCGCTGCGGGTTGAAGGCGCGGGCGTTCGATGCGATGCGTTCGGTAGCCGCGTCATCGACCGTATCCGAGGATTGGGACAGGGCCCCAAAAAATGCCGCTTCCGCCGACTCGGGCTCGCGGGCGATGCCCAAAGGCAGACACTTGGCCCCGGCGCTCCAGGCTTCAGCATTCGCACCCAAACACGCAAAAGCTGCAGGATCGGCCTCCAAGCAGACCATCCGCAGATTTCGGGCCAGGCGGCTGGCGAAAACCGTGAACAGCCCGATGTTCGCGCCCACATCCACAACGCAGTCGCCGTCCTCGATCGAGATTCCGTGCTGGAGATAGGCTTGCTGAATGAAGATCTGGTCGTAGGCGGAATCGGTCTCCCGCTTGTTGACATGGGCCACGGGAGTGCCGTCCGGCAACAAGGAAACGGACTTGCTTCCCCAAAGCGGTTGACGGGCCCGATGAGCAACGATATACGCCACCAGCTGCTTGCTGCCCGAGGCATCTTCGCTGGCCAGCACTAGCGCATCTCTCACGCCGGCTTGCTCGCGCAGAGCGCCTTCGATTTCACCCAGCTCGATCCGGTAACCGTGGATTTTGACCTGATCGTCGATGCGGCCACAAAACTCGATATTTCCGTCCGGCAAGTAGCGTCCCAGGTCGCCGGTCCGATACATCCGACCATCGGCCTCCGGATTGAAGTGATCGGGAACGAATCGCTGAGCGGTCAGATCTGGGCGCTTGAGATAGCCACGCGCGACCCCAGAACCGGCGATGAAAATCTCACCTTCTGCGCCCACGGACACAGGCTGCCCGCTGGCATCGAGAATATAGATACGGCTGTTCGGCAGAGGTCGCCCGAGCGGGAGCGTGCCCGACCGCGTATTCGGCAGTGGCTCTCCGACGTGGTAGGTCAGTACACCGACGGTTGTTTCCGTCGGACCATAATGGTTATAGAGTTCACAGCCCGGGGAGAGAGCCCGCAGCCGTTCGATCCATTCCAGTCGCGACGCTTCTCCGC
Source organism: uncultured Acidobacteriaceae bacterium (assembly GCA_963770245.1). GTDB lineage: Bacteria > Acidobacteriota > Terriglobia > Terriglobales > Acidobacteriaceae > PALSA-270. The sequence goes on from CAVYOX010000011.1 coordinate 144,737, forward strand.
CCAGGATGAGGCGCCGCTTGGGCATGACTCGTTCCGGATTTCTTCCCGTCTGCAAGGCTGCCAGATGCGAGGGCACGATCTTCAATACATCGATGCTCTCGCGTGTGAAGTAATCGGAGAGCTTTGCCTGGCTCTCAGCCCGTTCCTGCGAAATCAAATGGAGACAACCGCCCGTGGCCAGCGCAGGGAAAATTACGGTGTTACCCAGGTCGGCGGCGATGGTCGACACCATCGCGTGATTCATCCCCGGCTCGAGGTGTAGTCGGTCCGCAATGCCCAGCACATAGTTCACGATGTTCCTGTGCTCGATGCCCACCCCCTTAGGGCGGCCGGTGGAACCGCTGGTGTAAATCACGTAGGCGAGGCTGGAGGGACGGCGGGGGACATCGATTCGCGCTCGTCCCTGAGTGTCAGACCAATCGAACGAATCCAGGCAAACGGTCTGGGCAGTGCCGGCCGGCAATCCTGCCAAGAGGGCGGTTTGTGTGACCAGCAGGCTGGCACCGGCGTCCGCCAGCATGAATGCGATGCGCTCCTGGGGGTAGGAGGCATCGATCGGAACGTAGGCCGCCCCGGACTTCAGGATGCCCAACATTCCGACCACCATGTCGAGCGAACGGTCCACCAACAACCCGACCAGCACGTCCGGGCCCGTCCCCAAACTCCTCAGGCGGTGCGCCAGCTGATTCGCACGCTGGTCCAGTTCCTGGTAAGTCAGCTTCTGCCGCTCAAATGCCACCGCCGCATGTGCGGGGGTCCGGGTGGCCTGCTCCTCAATCAACTGGTGCAGGCATAGATTCTTTTCGGCATAGGTTACAGCCGTGTCATTCCAATCCACCAGCAGTTGCTGTTGTTCGCTCTGGCTGATTTCCCGTACCGTAGAGACGCGCAGGCCGGTATCGCGGGCAACCGCTCGCTCCTCCACCTGGTCATCCATTGGCATGCGCGTCACTGGTTCTTTCGCCTTCCCTCAATACCGCGTGCCCGCGTCCGCCGGGCCCCTCGGCTGAGGTTCACAAAGCCCAACCGATCAACTCCTTCATGATCTCGTTCGTCCCCGCATAGATGCGCTGTACGCGACTGTCGGTCCACATGCGCGCGATGGGGTACTCGATCATGTAGCCGTAGCCACCATGCAGCTGAACGCACTCGTCGACAATGCGGCACTGGCATTCCGTGAGCCAATACTTCGCCATGGCGGCGGTGACCGCATCCAGCTGGCCGGCGATGAAGCGCTGTATGCAGTTGTCAAGAAAGACCCGGCCAATGTGAGCTTCGGTCTTGCATTGCGCCAACTTGAAACGCGTGTTCTGGAAATCAAGCAGTGGCTTGCCGAACGCCATGCGTTCCTTTACGTATTTCGTCGTGATCGCCACGGCCTGTTCTGCCATGGCGACGGCGCCCACTCCGATCGTCAGGCGCTCGTAGGGCAATTGCTGCACCATCTGATTGAACCCCTTGCCCTCCGCGCCCAGAAGATTCGCAGCGGGGACGCGAACGTCATCGAAGAAAATCTCGCAGGTGTCCAGTCCGTTCATGCCGACTTTCTCGAGCGTGCGTCCCACGCGATACCCAGCGAGATTCTGCGGCTCGACCATCACGAGCGAGATGCCTTTCAAACCGGCGGCCCGCGAGTCGGTCTTCAGCGCCACACAGACGAGACTGGCATGCCACCCGTTGGTGATGAATGTCTTCGAGCCGTTCAAAACGTAGTCGCCGCCTTCGCGGCGCGCGGTGGTTTTCACTCCTGCCAGATCCGATCCCGCCGAGGGCTCAGTCATGGCGATGGCGGCTACCAACTCTCCACGCGCCATGCGGGGAAGCCAGTTGCGCTTCTGCTCTTCTGTGCCATAGGAAAGGATGTAGTGGCCGACAATGCTCTGGATGCTCGAACCGAAGTGCACCCCCGCGACAGCCAGTTCTTCGTTGACCACGGTTTCATGGGCGAAACTGCCTCCCCCTCCGCCATATTCTTCAGGTATGTCGGGAAGCAGAATGCCGGCCTTGCCGATTGCGGTCCAGGCCTCCTCGTCCGGGCGATGTTGTTCCCGCCAGCGGGACTGGTGCGGCAGGAATTGCTCTTGGATAAATTGACGCACTGTCTTGCGGAAGATCCGCAGCTCATCGTCCATCCACGGCGATTGATAGGTTACGGTAGACACAATGGGGTTGACGTCCCTTCCTCGCTCGGGCCAGCGCGCTGATGCAAAATAGAAAAGCCCACCGACACAAGTAGCCTCAGGGGGAGGGAGTGGGCTCGAGGACTCGCAATCTGGATGTCAGCGTATAAGCCCCGCTTCCATCTCCTAGCAGAGGCCTTCGGAAGGACAGATGAGCGGGAGGCGCAGCACGTCGTGATGCGCTTGCTTATACAATAATGACCAAAAGCCCAATCTGACAAATCGGGACCGGTTTGTCAAGGCTTTCTTGGCGCGCGCGGTTACTCTAAATAGCTTTGTTTCCACCCCCTTGCACGCGGCAAACTTCGGTAATCGTCATCGGCCCGACCCGAGCGGTAAGCCTCTCTCGGTTCTGTTTCTCTTCGCCGCCAGGCCGGTCGGTGCTGGTCTGAATCACTAAGGTGACCGGTGCTTCTCTCGGCGTGAGCCGTCATCCTGGGACGGACCGGCCCGTCGCCTCGAGGCGCAGTACCAGTTGAGTCCCTGGTGGTTCATAATAGGCTTTGGTTGTGATCACTGATTCGGAGGAGAACCCCATGCGGGAAGTCGTTCTGGTGTCTTCGGTGCGCACGCCGGTGGGACGCGCCTTCAAAGGTACACTCCGCGCCACTCGTCCTGACGAGCTAGCCGCCGTGGCCATCCAGGGTGCGCTCGATCGTGTTCCGCAACTGGACCGCAAAGAAATAGAGGATGTCATCCTCGGTTGCGCCATGCCCGAGGCTGAACAGGGAATGAATGTGGCTCGCACCGCCTCGCTGCGTTCTGGCTTGCCCGTAGAAGCCTCGGCGATGACCATCAACCGGTTCTGTTCCTCAGGCTTACAGGCGATCTCGCTGGCCGCGGAGCGTATCGCAAGCGGCGGAGCCGAGGTCATCGTAGCGGGCGGAACCGAATCCATGTCCATGATTCCGATGGGAGGTCACAAGATTTCACCTAACCCATGGCTGGTCGATCATTACCCGGATGCATTTCTTTCCATGGGCCTGACAGCCGAGCGCGTGGCGCAGCGTGCTGGCATTACGCGGGAAGCCGCGGATGAGTTTTCGTTGCAGAGCCATCACAAGGCTCTAGCCGCGATCCAGGCCGGCAAGTTCGAGGACGAGATTGTGGCGGTGCCGGTGAGCTTCATCACTCCGAACGGGTCGAAGCCCAAGAAACGCGAAGTGATCTTCAAGACCGACGAAGGCCCGCGCGCCGACACTTCGCTCGAAGCGTTGCTCTCTCTGAAGCCCGCCTTTCACCTCAAAGGCGCGGTGACGGCAGGCAATTCTTCGCAGATGTCGGATGGCGCCGCTGCCGCCATCGTTATGTCGGCCGAGCGGGCGCAGCAACTGAATATCAAGCCGTTGGTGCGCTACGTCTCGTTTGCCACCGCAGGATACAAGCCGGAAGAAATGGGTCTGGGACCGGTGTACGCGATCCCGAAGGCCTTAAGGCTTGCCGGTTTGAAGCTGTCTGATATTGACGTGATCGAGTTGAATGAAGCCTTCGCCGCCCAAGCGCTCGGCGTAATTAAGGAAGCAGGCCTCGATTCCGGGCGCGTCAACCCGAACGGAGGAGCGATTGCGCTCGGCCACCCTCTCGGCTGCACCGGAGCCAAGCTGACGGCAACCATCATCCGTGAGCTCAAGCGTCGCCATGGGCGCTACGGAATGGTCACCATGTGCGTCGGTGGAGGCATGGGAGCGGCGGGGATCTTCGAGAATCTGCAATAAGAGATGGGTCTGGCCCGCGGGCGCGGCCGCCAGACTGACAAATCCCCTGGCCAATCGTTCTTATGCACAGAGCACCCCGGCCTTTGCCCGCAAAGCGGTATACTGCTGCCGCCGGAACAAGGTCCGGCGGTCGTTCGCCGTATCGTTTCCCATCCAATTCCATGCTAAGAACCGGCATTTTGAATCCCCACCTGAACTCGCTATTGAGTCGAGTGCGGCATACCAACACGTTGGTTATTGCCGATCGAGGATTTCCGTTTTGGCGGGAGTTGGAAACGATCGATCTTTCGCTGGTCGATGATGTGCCTAGAGTCTTAGAGGTGCTGCAGGCGATCCGGGAAAATTTCGCCATCGGCAATGCCTTCATGGCCGAAGAATTCCGTTCTGTAAACAGCCCCGAAACCCTTCTGGCGTTTGAGCGTGCGCTCGCGGGCGTGCGGCTCAGCTTCGAGTCGCACATCGAGTTCAAGAAACGTGTACCGAGCGCGATCGGGCTCATTCGGACCGGTGACACGATCCAGTATGCCAACATGATTTTGGAATCCGCCTGATCTTCAGATGGAAACCATCGCTAGGCCGCTCGGACGCGGGGAAGCCATGACGCGACGCATCGATGCCCACCAGCATTTTTGGCGCTATGTTCCAGAAAACTACGGCTGGATCGGGGACACCATGGCCGCGCTGCGCCGGGACTTTCTTCCATCCGATTTGGAGACCGAGACCCGAGCGGCGGGCATCGACGGCGTGGTCTCGGTGCAGGTGAGGCAGAGTCTCGAAGAAACATCCTGGCTGCTTGCTCTGGCCGAGCAATGGCCGCTCCTCGAAGGGGTCGTCGGATGGCTGCCTCTAGCGGACGATGATTTTCCTGCCCGCCTCGAGCAATTCTCGGCTCGCCCGAAGCTCAAAGGCCTACGCCATGTCATTCAGGACGAACCCGATGATCAATACATTCTTCGCCCCGACTTTAATCGAGGGATATCTGCCCTCCAAGCGACCCAACTCGTCTATGACATCCTGATTTTTGAAAGGCATCTTCCCCAAGCCATTCAATTCGTGGACCGCCATCCGCAGCAGGTCTTCGTTCTGGATCACATTGGCAAGCCGAGGATTCGGGAAGGCGAGTTCGATCCGTGGCGAAACCACATTGCCGAGTTGGCCAAGCGCACGAACGTCTACTGCAAGCTCTCCGGAATGGTCACTGAAGCCAACTGGCAAACCTGGTCGAAGGAAAAACTGAGCCCATATGTTGAGATTGTGCTCGAAGCCTTTGGCCCAAACCGGCTGATGATGGGATCCGATTGGCCTGTATGTCTGCTGGCGACAAGCTATTCGCACTGGGTCGAAGTGGTGCAGATGCTGGTGGGCCGACTGTCAGCCCGCGAACAGGAGAGGATTCTCGGGGAAACTGCCACCGAAGTGTATCGTCTGGCACCGAGCGGCCGACCCTAGATGTTTCTGCGTAAATTATCTATTCCTCAATGTTCTATTCCTGATCTTCAGGTGGACAACAGCTCGCGGTCGGGCGCATCCTGGTTTGCCAAACTCGGCTCCCTCCACCAGGTCGCCGATCGAATCAGATTTCCCCTCTTTTCAATGGCTTGCGAGGGGAGAAACTGGCCTAGTAGAATTCTATTATTGATCCATTTTTGCTTTGCTTTAAGCTGCTCCAGCAGATTCTGGGGCGAGGAGGCAAGTGCATGGCGGTATCCAATCCCACAATTCCTAGCATTCACATGGCTCCGGCGGCAAATGCTAGCTTTTATGAGAAGCTGAATACCCGATGGCACGAGCGCGCGTTGCAAATCTTCATGTTTGTTGTGCTCGCGCATTGGGCTGAGCATTTGTTCCAGGCTTACCAGATTTATGTCATGGGATGGCCGCGGCCGAGGGCCAATGGCCTGATCGGTTTGTGGTACCCGTGGCTCATCAAGTCTGAGACGCTGCACTATGGCTACGCCTTGGTGATGCTCATCGGGATATGGGTGCTGCGCAAAGGTTTTACGGGACGGGCTCGAAGCTGGTGGACGGTGGCGCTCGTGATCCAGTTCTGGCATCACATCGAGCATTTTCTGCTCATCTATCAGGCGACGACCCACCACAACTTCTGGGGTAAGCCTGTGCCCTGCAGTGTCCTGCAGTTGTTTTTTCCGCGGGTTGAACTCCATCTTTTTTACAACTCGATCGTTTTCATCCCCATGGTGATCGGCATGTACTATCACATGTTCCCGCCCGAGGGTGAGCGGCGAAACCTGAACTGCACTTGCGCATGGGATAGTGACAGCTCACCGAAAGCTGCCTGACCCATCAGGCGGCATGGCAGACCAGCGGAGCCTGTGGAGTGAGGTGTGCCGTTCGACGAGTCCGACCGATATCCGGCCTGGTGTTGAGCCCGGGTCGAAATCTCCTGGCTTCGTCCTTCATGGCTGCTTTGTTTGTTTCCGGCTGTTCCCGGGCTCCCGCATCGTCGCCCGGGATCGCGATCGAGCACGCCATCTCTCCCCAACCAGTTCGGGTCGGCCCGGTCACGGTCACTCTGCAGTTGGCCGATGCCGCTGCGAAGCCGATTGCAGGGGCCCGCATTACCGTTGAGGCCGATATGACGCACGCGGGCATGAGCCCGGTGTTTGGGGAGGCGAAGGAAGTGGCTGCGGGACAATATCAATCGCAGGTGAGGTTGGGGATGGCCGGCGATTGGGTTATTCTTCTCCACACCACGCTTCCCGACGGGAAGAAACTGGAACGACAGTTCGACGTGAGGGACGTGCGACCCAACTAGGCAAGCTGTTGAATCCATCATTCATTCCGGACCTGGAGACCCATGATTCGCAACCCTTCGATCTAATGCTCGTCCCCGGCCTGGGCCGGTTGTTCCGCTGGCGATATGCCCGGCCAGTTCTCCAGGCTCCACTCCTCATCATTAGCATCGCCATGATCCTGCATGGACTGTTCGGGCCGACGCTGGCGCCGAAGAATCTGGCAACCACCCTGAGCTGGCTGCACTTTCGTGGCGTGCTGGTTCTGGTGTTGCTCGCTGCCGGGAACTTCTTTTGCTTGGCCTGTCCCTTCATGCTGGTGCGACAATGGGCGCGCCGCTTCTTGAAGCCACGGTTCAACTGGCCGCGGCCCTTGCGCAACAAGTGGCTTTCGGTGGCGCTGTTTGCTCTGATCCTTTTCGTCTACGAGCTGTTCCACCTGTGGTCTTCGCCGTGGTGGACGGCTTGGCTGATTGTCGCCTACTTTCTCACCGTTCTCGTCGTCGATGGCTTTTTCAAGCACGCTTCCTTCTGCAAGTTCGTTTGCCCGATCGGGCAGTTTAACTTTGTGGCCTCCACACTTTCTCCCTTCGAGGTGAAGGTCCGAAAGCAGGAGGTGTGCACGAGCTGTGATACCAAGGACTGCATTCGCGGCAGGCGTGAGCCCTCGTCCGAGTTGGTTCTGATCCGCGGCTGCGAACTGGCGCTGTTTCAGCCACGCAAGGTGGGGAATATGGATTGCACCTTCTGCCTGGACTGCGTTCATGCCTGCCCGCACGACAACATTGGCATTCTGAGCCGATTGCCTGGCGACGAACTGTTGACCGATCCCCTGCGCTCGGGAATCGGTTACTTTTCACAGCGCAAGGATCTGGCGGCATTGGCGATTGTATTTACCTTCGGTGCGTTGCTGAACGCTTTTGGCATGGTGAGTCCCGTCTACGCCATAGAGAGTTGGCTGGGCAGACTGTTGCATGTGAGACATGAGGCCCCAGTGCTTGGTCTTATCTTTACCTGCTTCTTGATCCTGGAGCCGGTGCTGCTGTTGGGTCTGGCTGCCTGGTTGGCACGCGCTGGGAGTGGCATTCGACGCGCACTGGTGCCGCTGGTGGTGAGATACAGCTATGGCATTGTTCCGCTGGGTTTCGGCATGTGGCTGGCCCACTACAGCTTCCACTTTCTGACTGGACTCTACACCATCGTGCCGGTGACTCAGAATGCGGTCGCCAGTCTGGGCCGGCCGCTGTTGGGGCTGCCGCGCTGGACGCTGACCGGCCTAGCCCCCAATCTCGTCCAAGTCATCGAAGTGGGTTTCCTCGTGCTCGGGTTTGCGGGATCGCTCGCGGTGATTCATGGTCTGGCGGAAGATGACGCCCCGGAAAAGCCGCTGCGTGCCTTCCTTCCCTGGGCGACCGTCTGTCTCATCCTCTGGCTGGCTTCCATGTGGCTGATATTCCAGCCCATGGAGATGCGCGCCACCATGATGAGCGGATAACGCCGCAGCCAGAGAGCGCGGGCGGAAAAGTCATCATGAAAAAGTCATCATGAAAAGGAATCACCCTCGCATCGCCGTGAAAGCCTGGACCGCTTTTTGCGGCGTGCTTTTGCTGGCGCTCCCGAGGTCGGCCCAGGCACACAATGGCCCGCCGTTTCCTATCCTGGAGAACCAAACCGTGGGCCCGTGTGTCATTTCTTTGTGGACACATCCTGATGTCGGAACGGGAACGTTCTATGTCATCGTCGATCCGGTGCCGGGAGGGACGATCCCCAAGGATCTGAAGGTCGAGATCGGTATTCAGCCGGAAAGTGGGCGTCTTCCGGAGGTGCTTTACAATGCCGAGCGCGATGATACGCGAGGACAAGTAGACTACAAGACCCTGGCACAATTCGATCGGGATGAGTTCTGGCGCGTACGGCTTGTCCTAGAAAGTTCGCAGGGCAACGGGCAAGCATTTTCGAGGGTAGAAGCCACCCCGACCGGCTTTGGACGATGGGATCTCCTGTTTTTTCTCTCCCCGTTCCTGGCGGTGGGATTTTTGTGGTTTCGAGGGATCACGCGCCGGCGAAATCGCAGGAAGAGGCAGGCGGCCTAGGGGTGCCTTGCCGCGCGGTTTTCCCCGGATACGATCGAGCCTTCGGCGATAATCGCGAGAAGATCATGTGTCGTGTCATGATGCCGCGAGCAAGGACTTGAAAGACTCGAATGGTGATGATTCCCCAGCAACGGAATGACGTTCGGTTGGGTCAGACCCGGGCTGCCTACCTGCGTCTCGAGCGGGTGACCGGGCTGATTCTGGCAGGATGTTTGAGCGGGATGCTCGGCGGATGTCATAGGGAGAAGCTGCCCGAAAAATCTTCGCCCCAATACCGCGAGATTGTTTCAGCGTTTTATGTGGGCCTGGCGGCGCTGCAAGTGGGCGATGACGTCCACGCCGAGAGCAAATTGTCGGAGGTCACCAAACTGGCGCCGGGCGAGCCCGCGGGATGGGCCAACTGGGGAGTCCTGGCATTGCGTCAGCGAAATTACGACGCCGCTTCCGAGAGATTGGAACGGGCGCACAAGCTGGCGCCCGACAACGACCAGGTCTACGACCTGCTAGGAATTCTCGAGAGCGAACGCGGCAATTCCGCTCAAGCCATCGCCGACTGGCGCAAAGCGACCGAACTCAATCCGCAGAATCTCAAGGCAGTTTATCAACTTGCGGAAGAGACCGAGCGCCAGGGCGCGGCCCCGAGCGAGTCCGATTTTCAGGAACAGATGCAAAAGATTCTGGCGGCACAGCCTGACAATCTGGCCGCCCTGCTGGAGTTGGGCCGTATTGCGGCCAAGCGCGGCGATGCCCGCACGCTGCAAGAGGCGGTGGGCGAGATGAGGGCGCGATCCTCCACCTGGCCGCCGGAAGCAGCTCACCAACTCGCCGTCGTCGAGGCCGCGGCTTCCGCTTCCGACCTGCGCCTGGCGGCCACGCAAACCACCTTTCTACGCAATGTGCTCATGCGCGTGCCCGAGTTTCGTCAAAGCCTAGCCGCCATCAAAGCTCCGCCGGGAGAAGAAGCCCAGCCGTTTACTCACTTTCTTCGCCTGGAATCGCCCACCTTCAAGCCGGCGGCGGCGGATCTGGCAATCGCCTTCACTCCGCAGCCCCTGGCAACCCTCGGCCCGGGTCCCTGGAATTGGATTGGCGCCATCCCGCTCGGCAGCGCGGGCGCGCCGGTGGTGGCCGTAGCCAATGGCCGCGAAGTACGTTTGTCAAGCGGTGCAAGATTTCCGTTCCCGGGTGGGCCATCGGCGGTGCCGCCCCTGCCCGAGGGCATCGTGCCGCTTGACTTCAACTACGATTTCAAGACCGATCTGGTTCTTGCCGGTGCCGCCGGCCTGCGGTTGTTACGCCAAGATACTCCCAGCCGGTTCACTGACGTCACGAAACAGACCAAGCTGCCCCGGTCTGTGATCGATGCCCATTACACAGGGGCGTGGGCGGTTGATATCGAGGCCGACGGCGATCTCGATATCGTCCTCGGCGCGAGCGCTGGCCTTCCTGTCGTTTTGAGAAACAACGGAGACGGAACCTTCACCGATATTCATCCCTTCGCCGGAGTCGTCGGCCTCCGTGGCTTTGCCTGGGCGGATCTCGATGGAGACGGCAATCCCGATGCCGCCATCATCGACGCGGGGGGAAAACTTCATGTTTTTATGAATGAACGGCAGGGCCAGTTCCGCGAACGCCCCCTTCCAGCCGGTTTGCCGTCGGTTCAGGCAGTGGCTGTGGCCGATGTCGATCGGGATGGCGTGCTCGATCTGCTGGCTGTCGAAGAGGACGGTGCGATCATTCGGATCTCCGATCGCAACCAGGGCCAGAGTTGGGACCTGGCCGAAATCGCCAGAGTAGCCCCCGCCGGCAATCTCCCGGGGGAGGTCCGCCTGCACGTCGCCGATCTCGATAATAACGGGGCCCTCGATTTGTTCCTGTCGCCAACCATCCCCATTGCCGGGAACCTCGAGGCGGGTGCGCTCGTTTGGCTGGGCGACGAAAAAGGCAACTTGGTTTTGCTCGACCATCGGGTGGGGCCGGCGCGGGTCTTTGACGCAGCCGATCTCAGGGGCGACGGCCGCCTCGATCTGCTTGGTCTTTCCGCCGCCGGCGAACCCATCCAAGCCATCAATCACGGGGACAAGAACTATCATTGGCAACGGGTTCGGCCGCACGCGGCGCAAGCCGTCGGCGACCAACGCATCAACCCGTTTGGGGTTGGCGGAGAAGTGGAAATCCGTTCCGGCTTACTGGTGCAAAAGCAGCCCATCACCGGGCCGCAGCTTCATTTCGGTTTGGGGGACGAAACCAGTGCGGAGGTGGTGCGAGTGGTCTGGCCAAACGGGACAGTGCGCGCCGAGTTTGGCGTGCAGGCGGACCAGGAGATCGTAACCGAGCAACGCCTCAAGGCGTCCTGCCCCTTCCTTTTCGCCTACAACGGCAAGCAAATGGAATTCGTCAAGGATGCGGTTCCGTGGGGGTCGGCCATCGGTTTGCGGATCAACACGCTCGGCTCCGCCGACATTGCCACCACGGGAGAGTGGTACAAGATTGGACGCGACCAGCTCGCGCCGCACGATGGATATTACGACATTCGAATCACCGCCGAACTTTGGGAAGTCTACTACTACGACTACCTGGCGCTCATGGCGGTGGATCACCCGGCGGGCACGGAAATTTTTGTCGACGAGCGTTTCGTGATTCCCCCCGCCAAGCTTGGCATCACGACCGTGTCCACGCCTCACAAGATCGCTCGCGCCATCGATGACCAAGGACAGGATGTCACCGACATCGTGAGCACTCTCGACGGACGGGCTCTCGATACTTTTGGGCGCGGCCAATATCAAGGGGTAACGCGCGATCACTATGTTGAGGTGGATCTGGGAGACGACGCGCCGCAAAGCGGTCCGCTCTATTTGATCGCGCAAGGCTCGATCCACGATACCGAGTCGTCGATCAACGTGGCCATTACGCAGGGACACCGCTGGCGGGCCCATGGCTTGAGCCTCGAAGTTCCAGACGGACACGGCGGATGGATCACGGCCCAGGATAACCTTGGCTTTCCGGCGGGACGCAAGAAAACCATTCTCTTGAATCTGACCCATGTCTTTCGACCGGGCACGCCGCGCCGGGTGCGTCTGCGAACCAATCTGGAGATTTACTGGGACGCCATTCAATGGGCACGGGGCGCGCCCCAGGCTCCTTTGAAAAAGCAAGTTCTCAATCCCTCCCTGGCCGATCTGCATTATCGCGGCTATTCCGTGATGCAGTTCCCGGTAGGCGCGGGCGCGCCCGAGGTGCCCGAGTACAATCGCTTGGAGGGAACCAAGCAACGCTGGCGCGATTTGATCGGATACTACACTCGCTACGGCGATGTGCGGCAGCTCTTAGAGAACATTGACGACCGCTATGTGATTGTGGACTCGGGCGACGAGCTGTCCCTGCGTTTCGCCGAACAGCCGCCCCCACCCGCCGGTTGGGTACGCGATTTCGTCATCATGGGGGATGGCTGGATCAAGGACGGGGACTACAACTCCACCTTCTCGAAGACCGTCCTGCCCTTGCCGTATCACGCCAAAAGCCAGTACACGACGCGGCCGGGGAGACTCGAAGATGAGTGGGTGTATCGTCAACATCCCGAAGACTGGCAAACCTATCACACGCGCTACGTCACGCCGGAAGTGTTCCGGAACTCGTTGCGCCGTGAGGGTCCCCAATGACCGCGAGCCGGTTCGCGAGAGTTCTGGTCATTGTCTTTTTTCTCGGGCTCCTCGGCACCCCCCTGGTGATCAAGCGGATTTCGTCGCGGCAGCAGGCGGCCCGCTCGACCGCAGATCCCGGCACCGCCCTGGCTCGCTACGGGTTTCATCTCGAGCAAGTCGCTCATGCCGCGGGCATCGATTTCGTTCACCAGGCTCCCCAGCTCGATCCCAAACTCGACCCCATTATGCCGGAAGTGGCCTCGATGGGCGCCTCAGTATCGATCGTGGATTTTGATCGCGACGGCTGGCCGGACATCTACGTCACCAATAGCGCGATTGGCAGCAAGAACGCCCTGTATCGGAACATGCATGACGGTACTTTCAAAGACGTGGCGGAGGAAATGGGCATTGCCGATGTCAATCAACCGGGGACGGGTGTTTCGACCGGCGCCGTCTGGGGTGACTATGACAACGATGGCTACGAGGATCTGTTCCTGATCAAATGGGGACGCCCGGAGCTGTTCCATAACAACCACGGCCAGGGTTTTACCCGGGTCAGCGAACCCGCCGGCCTGCCGCCCTGGATCAACGCGAATACCGCGATCTGGTTCGATTACGATGGCGATGGGTTGCTGGACCTGTTTGTCGGCGGCTACTACCGAGAAGACATTGATCTCTGGCATCTGACCACCACCAAGATCATGCCGGACAATTTCGAATACGCGACCAATGGCGGGCGAAAGTATCTGTTTCACAATTTGGGCAACGGTCGATTTGAAGAAGTCAGCGCCCAGCTGGGCATCAGCAGCCGGCGCTGGGCGCTCGCGGCTTCGGCGGCGGATCTGCGCGGTACCGGCCATCCTGATCTGTTCATCGCCAATGATTATGGAGTATCCGAGCTGTACTTTAACGACGGCAAGCGGTTTCATGAAATGGGACAGCCGACGGGCGTGGGTTTCGCGCCGAAGAGCGGCATGAACGCCGCCTTTGGCGATGTCCTCGACCAGGGCCGGTATGCTGTCTACGTTTCCAACATCTCGGAGAACGGCATTCTGATCCAGGGAAACAACTTGTGGGTGCCCAAGGAAGGAACGACGGGCGATGCCATCCGATATGAGAACCTGGCTCGTGATTTCGGGGTAGAGCTTGGGGGATGGAGTTTCGGCGCTCAATTCGGCGATTTGAACAACGACGGCACCCTCGACCTCTATCTGACCAATGGCTATATCTCGCTCGATCGGAATCGGAGTTACTGGTACGATTTCTCGAAAGTTGCCGGCGGCAACAGCACGATCATTGGGGATGCCAAGAATTGGCCGGCGTTTGACGGGCGCAGTTTGTCCGGCTATCAAAACAAGCGGGTCTGGTTGAACGACGGAGCCGGAAAATTTATCGACATAGCCCAGGCTGTCGGCGTCACCGACACCTACGATGGCCGTGCCGTGGCGCTGGCCGATCTATGGAATCGGGGCGTGCTCGATGTGGTGGTCGCCAACCAGAAAGGACCGCTGCTGGTCTATAAGAACACGGTAAAGCCCGAGAACCAATGGATTGAATTCGAGCTGGAAGGAACCGCGAGCAACCGCAGCGCGATCGGCGCACAAGTTACGCTGTTCTGGAATGGGCAGAAACAGGTGCAGGAGGTTTCCGGCGGCAGTGGCTTCGCGGCCCAGAATGATCGGCGCCTGCATTTCGGCTTGGGTGCCCATTCGCAAGTGGAAAAGGCGATCATTCGCTGGCCCTCGGGCAAAGTCCAGACCATCGCTACGCCCGCTCCCGATGAGCGGTACAAGATCAAGGAGCCGGCATGAGCGAGCCGATCAGTGCACCCGCCATGCCTTCTCCGGCGCCCCTGCGGCCGAAGCCCGCTTCGATTCTCGACAGCCGTTATCTCCCGCCGGTATTTATCACCTGTATTCTACTGGCGGGCAACCTTACCTTCGGAATCCTGGAGAGCTACCAGAAGACTCTGCTGGCGATCGTTGCCAGCATTGTGACCGAAATGGTGTTGTCCCGCATGATGCTCGGCAAATGGCCGCATCCGGCCAGCGCTTACATCACCGGCATCAGCGTGGGGATTCTGATTCGCTCACCGGCGTTCTGGCCCTACGCGCTGTGTAGCGCGATTTCCATCACCTCCAAGTACGTATTGCGGGTCAAAGGCCGCCACATCTGGAACCCTTCTAACTTCGGCATCTCGGTGATGCTGTTTTTGGCCGCGGAGACCGTCGCGACCTTGAGCATTCAGTGGGGCAGCTACGTTTGGCCTTTGCTGATCATTTGGGTTATGGGTTCGGTGATTGTGTGGCGAGTGCGACGTTTTCACATCACCGCTACCTACGTCGTCTCGTTTCTGGCGTTCGCCTTTCTGCGAAGCTGGATAACGGGGAGTCCCTGGCAGTCCGAGGTGGCACCCATTACCGGGCCGATGTACCAACTCTTCGTTTTCTTTATGATTACCGACCCTAAGACTACCGTGCGATCGAAGACCGGCCAGTGCTGGGTGGCTTTCTCGGTGGCAGTTGTCGAGATGGTGATGCGTCTGTACCAGATCGTTTATGCTCCTTTTTACGCGCTTTTCGTTGTCGGGCCCACCGCCTTGCTGATTGAGATCTGGCTGGAGTCCCGCCGCGCCCCGCGAGCAGGAATCGTGACCGCACCGTGATGCTTTGCGCCAAGGCGGTCGCCGATCGTGTACCACGACGCGGGCTCGGTTGCGGTCTGCTGCTGGTCGCTCTGCTGACGCTCGGAGCTTGCGGACAAAAAACTTCCGTCCCGGAGTCAGCCTCCCCGGCCCCCACTGCCGCTCCCCCCGCCACCGCCAGGCCGGCCGCGACGGCCGCGGAGCCCGGGCCCGCGCCGCCAGTCGGTTCCGCGAGCGTTCCACGTCCCTCTGGGCCCATCCAGTTCACCGACGTGACCGCGGCCGCGGGCATTCACTTCAAACACAACAGTGGCGCTTTCGGCAAGAAATACCTCCCGGAAACCATGGGCAGCGGCGTTTGTTTTCTGGACTATGACAATGACGGGTGGCAGGACATCTTGCTGGTCAATTCGATGGACTGGCCGGGGCACCATTCCGGGCGCTCGTTCCCCGCGCTCTATCACAACAACCGAGACGGCACCTTCACCGACGTGACGCGGCAGGCTGGACTGGCGGTGGAAATGTATGGCATGGGCTGCACGGTCGGCGATTATGACAACGACGGCTGGGTCGACATCTACATCACCGCGGTCGGTTCCAACCATCTGTTCCGCAATCTAGGCAATGGCAAGTTTAGCGATGTCACTGCCAAGGCCGGCGTGGCCGACCCGGGATTTTCGACCAGCGCTGTGTGGTTTGACTATGACAATGACGGGAAACTGGATTTGTTTGTCGCTCACTACATCGAATGGTCGATTGCGACTGATCGATACTGCTCGCTCGATAACAAGAACAAGTCCTACTGCACGCCGCAAACCTACAAGGGCCAAAGCTCGACGCTTTTCCGCAACAGGGGCGACGGAACATTTGAGAACGTCACCCGTCGGGCCGGCCTGTACGATCCCTCGAGCAAAGCACTCGGCATCGCGCTATTGGACTACGACAACGATGGCTGGCTGGACCTTTTCGTTTCGAACGATACCGAACCGAACAAGCTGTACCACAACAACCACGACGGCACTTTCAGCGAGGTCGGCGTCACGACGGGCGTGGCCTACAGCGAGGCGGGCACGGTCCGGGCTGGCATGGGCACCGATGCCGGCGACTATGACAACTCCGGAAGGCCAAGCCTGGTGCTCGGCAATTTCACCAACGAGGGCATGGCGCTTTACCACAATGATGGTTCCGGTTTGTTTACCGACCAGGCGCCGGTCACCGGCATTGCCCGGATGTCGACCAAGTCGCTGACCTTCGGCACCTTGTTCCTGGACTACGACCTCGACGGGTGGTTGGATATTCTGGCGGTCAACGGCCATGTTTCGGACGACATCAGCGTCGTGCAGCCCAACGTGCAATACGCGCAACCTCCTCTTCTATTCCGCAACCTGGGCCGGACGAGGTTCGAAGATGTGTCCAGCCGGCTTGGTCCAGCACTCGAACGGGCGGTGGTCGGCCGCGGCGTGGCCTATGCAGATTTCGACAACGACGGCGATCTCGACCTTCTGATTACGGCCAACAACGGTTGGGCGCGCTTGCTGCGCAACGACAACGGGAACCAAAATGACGTGCTGCGGGTTAGAACCGTCGGCACGCGCTCCAATCGCGACGGAATCGGGGCGAAAGTCACAGTCAAGACCAGCCAGGGTGCACATCTGTTTGCCATGGTCAAAACCGGTTCGAGCTATCTATCCCAAAGCGAGCTGCCGTTGACCTTCGGTCTGGGCAAACCTGAGACCGGAAAAACCGTGAGCCTCGATATCCTCTGGCCGAGTGGGCGAAAGGACTCGATCTCGCGCCTCAAGCCCAATCAGTTCATCACGGTGCAAGAGGGAAAGGGCATGATCTCGCACCGGGAGATTCCTTACCGCTAAACCCCTGATGGAAGCCGCGGGGCTGGCGTCCGGCCTGGCCTGGGAAAGTCTCGAAGCGCGCGGCGCGCTCGCGTCCACGGCTTTGGTGTAAACTAGGGTTCATTTGAAGATAGCTGAGCCATCCCAGCGAGTCTGTAACTAGCGTCCAGAGTTTCTGTACGCCGCTACGCTAAATCCTCAATTTGGGTGGTTCGCTACAGGCCCGACCGGATTGTTCCGATCGGGTGCTGGTGCTAGGATTTTTTGGGGCTCCGCATACGGCACACCTCCGGTCTCGGACCGGATTCGGGACCACGATCCGCGCAGTACGCGGTGCGCTTCGAGGGTTGTACCCCGAGGTCTTAAGCAGAATCGTTTCCCCAGGATGAGGTTACCCGAGCGGAACCCCGGGCCGGAGCGATCGGTCGCTCAACCGAACGAGAGATTTTTTCATCCAAGGGTGGAAATGGTCTGGTCCGGATCGGCAATCCGGATCGATGGTGCGGGCCGAGGGTTAGAGCGGCGACGCTGCGCGGGCCCGCAGCCGGCCGAGAGGCCATTTGTCGGACCGATGTAAAGGTATATCTGGCAAGGAGATAGCGGGAAGGACGGGAGCAGGTGTGGGGCCCGCGAAGATTAGACAGCTGTGCCTGCGACCAGTGTAAGATTGAAGTTCAACCCGACCTGCTTGGATTAGGGTCGCGACCCGAACGAACGGCAGTGCCGATGCGGGCGGATCTCATCCCGTCACCCAGTGTCTTGAGGATCGCAAGCTGGAATATATAGAGAGGATTCGAGAGTGGCTGAGCCGGGGCACCACCGTAGTGGATGGGAAGAGCGACTTTCCGCCATGCGGAATCTGCCGCCGGTTCTCAAGATCGTTTGGCAATCCGGCCCGATTGTAGTAGCGCTCGGGTTGATTTTCCGTTTGCTAGTTGCCCTCCTACCCATCGCGCTGCTGGGCATCGCCAACCTCATCATTGACGGCATCGTGCGCGTCGTCACTTCTCAGAAACCACTGCAGCCGGGGTTCTGGTGGCTGGTGGCCGCAGAAATGGGGCTGGTCGTCGCGAACGGCGTTCTCAGCCGAATCGTCGACTATCTCGACGGCTTACTGGCCGATAAGTACACCCGCTACATCAGCATCCAGGTGATGAAACACGCGGCGGAACTGGATCTGCTGGCCTATGAGGATCCAGTTTTCTATGACCGGCTGGAGAGGGCGCGAGTTCAGGCTACGGACCGGTTGGGGATGATCCAGTCGGTCGGGCGGCTGCTGCAGCAGACGATTACCACGATTTCTCTGTGCACCGCCATTCTGTTTTTTTCGCCCTGGTTATTGTTGTTGTTGATCGTTGCCGTGATACCCGCCTTCCTCGGGGAGAGTCACTTCGCATTTCTTGGCTATGAGAAAAACTTCCGCCAGACTCCGGTCCGACGCGAACTCGACTATCTGCGGGTTCTCGGCGGCAGCCGGGAAGCGGCCAAGGAACTCAAGCTCTTTGGGTTAAAGGATTTCCTTCTCGGAAGGTTCACCAAGCTCTCCGACGAAATTTACCGCGAGAATGTCGAGCTGGCGCGGCGCCGGCTGATCGCAGGGTCCTTCTTATCGGTCATCGGCACCGCCGGCTACTATGCGGCTTACGTTGTCATTATCCTGCGCACGGTTAGCCGTCGGATCACGATCGGAAGAATGACATTTCTTTCGGGCGCGATCCTGCAGATCAGCGGCAACATCCAGCAGATTTTCTCCACCGTTTCAAGCATTGCCGACCAGGCGCTGTTCCTCACCGATCTGCTGGCTTTTTTCGAGATGGAGCCTACCATTCGTTCCAAGCCGCAGGCCTTGCCTGCGCCTCGGCCCATCGTGCGCGGATTCGAGTTTCGCAATGTCTCTTTCCGCTATCCGGGAAATTCCCGGATGGTTCTGAAGCAGCTGAATCTTACTCTGCTTCCCGGGCAACGAGTGGCGCTGATTGGGGAGAACGGGGAGGGCAAAACCACGATCGTCAAGCTCATGACCCGGCTTTACGATCCCGTCGAAGGACAGGTTCTCCTCGATGGGGTGGACCTGCGGGAATATGACCTGGACGATCTCTACCGGGAAATCGGCGTCATCTTCCAAGACTTTATGAGATACGAGATGACGGCTCGCGAGAATATTGGCGTGGGCAGGATTGAAGAGATCAGCAATCTGAAGCTCCTGCACCGGGCCGCCGAGAAAGGCATGGCCGACCGGGTGATCGAACGACTCCCGCATCAATATGAACAGATGCTCGGCCGGCGCTTTGAAGGCGGAGTGGACCTCTCGGGCGGCGAGTGGCAGAAAATCGCGCTGGCGCGTGCTTATCTCCGCGATGCCCAGGTGCTCGTCCTCGATGAACCGACGGCGGCTCTGGATGCGCGCAGCGAGTTCGAAGTCTTCCAACGGTTCGCCGAACTCACCGCCGGAAAGACCTCCCTGCTGATCTCGCATCGGTTTTCGACCGTGCGCATGGCGGATCGCATCGTGGTGCTCGAAAACGGAAAGATCGCTGAGGATGGGAATCACGACGAGCTGTCCGGTCTCGGCGGCCGTTATGCAGAGATGTTTGAACTGCAAGCCGCCAGCTATCGTTAGGACGCCAAATGCCAGGACGCTAAATGCCGCAGAACACACATCTCGACCTCATCTGGCCCGAGGCCGACGGTCTGCCGGATCTGGCGGGCGAGGCTGCTCTCTCCCAGACTCTACGGGAGAAAGCTCGGAGCTTGGCGCAGAGCCTCAGTTGGTTGCCCAATACCCCTTCCTCGAATACGTTTTCCGAGCGCTCCCGGGCGGTGAAGGCGTCTTTCCGGACGGTCTTCGCCGGCCTCGGTTCCCCTTCCGCGGAGCTGCGGGCATCGGATGACTTTCGCTGGCTGCATGACAATGCCCGTCTGCTCTATTCGGACCTGCAGAACACGGCGGAGGCATTCCAGCCTTTGCGCAAGCTGCCGCATGTTCGTATCCATGATGGCGAGATCATTCCGCGAACCCTGGCTTTGGCGGAGGAATTCCTGGATGCCGCTTCCTATCAATTCAGCGAGCAGGCGTTCCGTTGGTTTTTCGAGAGCGTGCAGGAAAGTACCGTTCTGAATTTGTCCGAGCTCTGGGCTATGGCGCCAGTCCTGAAATTGGTTTTGCTGGAGCAGATCGCGTTGCGCAGTCGCAGATTGTTCCGCGATCCCGGGAATCGATCGCTCGGCGTGGGCATTTGCGTGTCCAGCCTGCGGGAGACCGGCCAAACCGACTGGAAGGCGCTGATCGAACCCTTGATTCTGTTTGACCAGGTCCTGCGGCGAGATCCGGCCGGCAGTTACCCCAGGATGGATTTTGACAGTCGCAATCTGTACCGCAAGAAGCTGGCGAACATCGCCTCGCACTCCGATTGCAGCGAGATGGCGGTGGCGCGAGAAGTGCTGGCGTTGGCCGAAGAAGCTCAGCGACAGGAACATGCCGATCCCCGGGTGACGCTGCGGGACTCGCACGTCGGCTACTATCTGAACGGTGCAGGTGTCGGACTGCTCGAGCAGAGGGTCGGCTTCCGGCCCCCGTTCATCCAAAGAATTCGCGCCTTCTGCCGAAAACACCCCGACACTCTGTTCCTCCCCGGAATCGAGATTGTCACCCTGGTCATCATGTCAGTCGCCTTGCTGCTGCTGACCAGTCCATTCAGTTCGCCTCTACTCATTCTGCTGTCGATGCTGATGCTGCTTTTGCCGTGCTCGCAGAGTGCGGTTCAGCTGATGAATTCCCTGGCGACCACCTTGCTGCCTCCCGAGATACTGCCCAAGCTCGATTTCTCGGAAGGGATTCCTTCCGATTGCGTGACCATGGTTGCGGTCCCCAGTCTGCTGCTGAATGAAAAACAGGTGCATCGACTGGCCGACGATCTGGAGGTACGTTTTCTCGGGAACCACGATCCCAACGTGCATTTTGCGTTGTTGACCGATCTGGCGGATTCCCGCGAGCCTGCCGGGGAAGACAGCGCATTGGTCGATCTATGCGCGCAGTTGATTCGCGGGCTGAACGAGCAGTATGCCGGACAGGGTATGGGGTCGTTCTTCCTTCTCCATCGCTACCGCGTCTACAACCCGCGGGAACGAGCCTGGATGGGATGGGAGCGGAAGCGCGGAAAATTGCTCGACCTGAACCGGCTGCTGTGTGCGCAAGCCGACAACTTTCCGGTGAAAGTTGGGGACCTCTCGATCCTGCAGAACGTGCGCTTCGTGATCACACTCGATTCCGACACTGAGCTTCCGCGCGGCTCGGCGCAACGCATGGTCGGAGTCTTGGCGCATCCGCTCAATCAGGCAATCATCGATCCGGAGAAAAACATTGTCGTGTCCGGATACGGCATCTTGCAGCCCCGGGTGGGACTCAGCGTGCAGAGCGCCGCGCGTTCCCGGCTGGCCGCCATCTATGCCGGAGAGACGGGTTTTGATATCTACACCCGAGCGATTTCGGATGTGTATCAGGATCTCTATGGCGAGGGCATTTTTACCGGCAAGGGAATCTACGAAGTGGAGGCCCTCCACCACGTCCTCGACCGGCGGTTCCCCCGCAATAACCTGCTGAGCCACGACTTGATCGAAGGGGCATACGCGCGGGCTGGTCTGGTCAGCGATATCGAGGTGATTGAAGACTATCCCTCGCACTACAGCGCCTACAACCGCCGCAAACACCGCTGGCTCCGGGGTGACTGGCAGATTGCGGCATGGCTGTTCCGGGACGTGAAGAATGAATCGGGAGCCAGCGTCCGCAATCCGATTTCTCTGATTTCCCGTTGGAAGATTCTCGACAATATGCGGCGCAGCCTGGTGGAACCGGCCATCTTTTTCCTGCTGCTGTTTGGCTGGCTGGTCATGGTGCAGCCCGCCTATTGGACGGTCACGGTGGTTTGCATTCTGCTGATTCCGGCATGGTGGCAACTGGCGCTCGACCTGGTGCGGGCGGCATGTACCCGCAGCATGGTGACGGCCCGGGACGGGTTCAGCGCCTTCCTGTCCGCGAATATCAACGTTTTTTTCATGCTGACGTTCCTCGCCCATCAGACGCTGCTGGCGCTCGATGCGGTGACGCGGGCGCTGGTGCGGCGGGTGGTGACCCACTACCGCCTGCTGGAGTGGGAAACGGCGGCGGAGGCAGAGCTCGGCAGCGCGCCGCGAGGGCCGATGGACATCTACCTCGACTGGATGCCGGCGCTGGTTCTGTTGTTGGGGATTCTGGTCTGGTTGGCGCGTCCCCACGCCTTGCCGGCTGCACTGCCGATCCTGTTGCTCTGGGTTTGCAGCAAACGCATCTCCGCCTGGCTGAATCGTCCGCCGGTTCCGCTACGAAAAGAAGCCTCGAAGAAGGAATTGTTATTTCTGCGCCGCGCCGCTCTCCACACCTGGCGGTATTTCGCCGAGTTCAGTAGCAGCGAGCACCATTGGCTGATACCGGACAACGTGCAGGAGCAGCCGCCGGCCCTCGCGGCGCGCATGTCGCCCACGAATCTGGGCCTGCTTCTGAACGCACGGCAGGTCGCGTGTGAGTTTGGCTATCTCACGGTTTCAGAATTTGCGGAGCAGACGCTGCGGACTCTCGAATCCGCGGCTGGCTTGCGGAAGTTTCGCGGGCACCTGCTGAACTGGTACGACACGCGCACGCTCGAACCGCTGGCGCCCCAGTTGGTCTCTTCGGTCGATAGCGGTAACTTGCTGGCCTCACTCTGGACGCTGCAGCAAGGATGCTTGGACCGACTGCGCCATCCGATCGTGCAGCCTTGTTTGTCCGAAGGTCTGCTCGACCACCTTCGGGCCGCCAAACTGTGGGCGTTTTCGCGAAAGCAACTCTCGATTTGCGAACGGGAACAGAGGACGGAAAGCTGGCTGCAGGCCGTGCTGGGACTCTCCGACACGGTTTTCACCGAGGGCGGAAAGGCGCACTCCAACCCCAGCCGCGCCGCCGACCTGCGGTGGTTTGCCGAACAGTCCCGGGTGCGGCTCGAAAGCATTCGGAACATGGTGCGTGGCTACGCTCCCTGGCTCCAGCCAGAATTCGTGGCTTTGCGGGAGGATCCCGGCTTGAACGTCAAGCTCGTGGATAATGCGCCCCTCGGTGAGCTGCCCGCCTTCCTGGACGAGCTTGACCACCGACTTGATCTGGCGATTCGGGCAGAAGGGTCTGCCGAGCGTGCGTCCCTGATGGCACGGCTTCGCCAATTGCTGCCCGAAGCGCGAGCGAACATCTCGCGCCTGATCGAGGATTTGCGAACCATATCGGGCAAAGCCGGCCAGCTGGCCAATGATATGGATTTCGGATTTCTTCTGGATGCCCGGCGTAAGCTGATGTCGGTCGGGTTTGAAGTGGAATCCGGACGGCTTCACGCCGGCTGCTACGATTTGCTGGCCACCGAGTCGCGGACCGCTGTCTTTGCTGCGATCGCCAAAGAAGACATCCCGCAAGAGAGCTGGTTTCTGCTGGGTCGGGCGCAGACTCTCGATCACGGACGCCCCGTCCTGCTCTCCTGGACGGGGACGGCATTTGAATACCTCATGCCTTCGCTCTGGATGCAGTCCTACCCCAACACTTTGCTCGATCGCTCGCGGACCGCGGCGGTGCGGTCGCAACAGGCCTATGCGCTCGGCCGGGGCGTGCCTTGGGGCATTTCGGAATCGGCCTACTTCAAGTTTGACGACGCGGGGAACTACCAGTATCACGCTTTTGGCCTGCCCCATCTGGCGCTGCACAAAAGCGAAGTTCAGGCCCTGGTCATTTCTCCCTATTCGACCTTCCTGGCGCTCGACGTCGACCCATCGGGAGCGCTGCGCAATCTCGGTCGCATGTCCGACATGGGATGGTTTGGATCTTACGGTTTCTACGAGGCCGCCGACTACAGCTCGGTCCGGCGCCGATTGTGGCGGCCGCCCTATCAGCTAGTACGGTGCTGGATGGCTCACCACCAGGGCATGAGTCTGTTGGCGCTGGCCAATTTTCTCCATAACAATATCGTGCAGCAATGGTTCCATGGCGATCGACGGGTGCAGGCGACCGAACTGCTGCTGCATGAGAGGCCGGTTTCCCATCTCAGACGTGCAGACGCCTACCCCGGAGCGGCAGCGGCCTGAGTCCGCGATCGCGGGGCGCGAGCCCACGAGCCCATCCGGCGAGACCCTCGGGCGACGGATGATCTTGGGGACGAAGCGTAGAGCTGGCGGAGCGGCGGGATGGGCCGAGGGCGATGCCGCTTCACGAACTTACCAAGCCATGGGGGCTAAAGCCGGCGCGTGCCATGCCGCGCAGCGCCTCAGGATTCTTCATGAAGGTTTCCCAGACAAAACCGGTGCGGCTGTTCTCCGCCATCACCATGGTGATTCCCGTGTCAATTCCCACCACGTCGCTGTCGTACCAACCGTTCAATGGGTTGAATGCGTTGATGAATCCATAGCGGCACCAGGCGGTTGGGTAGTGGTTCTTGATGTTCTGCAGGACCCGCATGGTGGGCTGCGGCAAAAATGGCACGGAACCGGCCGGTGCGCTAGGCACGACGGTTCCGTCAATCGGACCCATGGCGGGTGGGCCGCCCCAAAACACATAGCCCTTTGGGGAATCCGAAGAGGTAATGCCCCAGAGATCGTCGCTGTAATCAGGAAATTCCTTGGCCAACTCCAGGCAGAAGCGGCGATGCACGTCGGTCGCAATCGCAGAGTTGTGAAAATAATCGGTGTACTTATCGCGTTTGTTGCGGAAGTCAAACCAGGCCTGGGAATACTGGTGCACAAACAGCGGGGCGAACGAACCGATATAGCGCAGGCCGTCATACTCAAATGGAGCTCTCTTCCAAGCATCCCAGGTTTCCGTCTTCAGCGGATAGGCCGCAGATCCCAGCCCGAGAAGGTACATCATCATCAACTCGCTGTAGTTGTCCCAACGGTAGGGCAGGAAGCCGATCTCGGGCGTCCATCCGTGGGGCAACAGGGAGGTGTCCTCGGAAAGCCAAGTCCAGTCCACGCGTTCGAAGATCTCGCCGGCAAGCTCTCCGATCTCGGAGTGAGGTCCGAAATGTTGACGGCAGGTGAGAACGCCGCAAAGCAGAATCGCGGTGTCGACCGAAGAGACCTCGGAATCCCAGGTTCTTTCGCCGGTGCTGATGTTGGCGAAATGATAGAAAAACCCTCGATGGGTCGGTAGCTTTTTCCACAGAAAACGCAAGCCTGTGAGCGCACGGCTTTTGGCTTCCGGAAGCGAAATCAGCCCGCGCTTTTGCCCGATGCACAAGGCCGTCAGCCCAAAACCGGTTGCCGCAATACTCGCAACTACGCTGTTATCATTTGTGCGTACGTTGCATCGGTCCCGTACCAGGCCAGTTTGAGGATTGGCTTGTTCGCGAAAATAGAGGAAATTGGCTTTTTCGAGCTCGTCCAGGAACTGGTCGTCGGCCGGTGAGAGGGCCGTCGGGGCCGGAGGAAGTGCAGGTTTGCCATGCTCGTCTGCGGCTGCAGCGAAAGAAAAAGCGGTCGGCCATTCGATGAGAGGCAGGCCGGCGATTGCGGCGATCCGCTTCAGAAGGTCGCGACGCGAAACAGCTTTTGAGCTAGCATCCCTTTCTGCCACCGACTTGATTGTAGATGATTCTGCAACCAAGATGGAACCGCGGGAAGTCCAAAGCTAACGGGTGGCAGAAATCTTCAGGGAGCGGTGAACCAGTTCTGAGCGCAGAGGGTTGGTCTTCGGTTAGCATCGCAAGAGCGACGATTCAGGAAATCGAGCGCAGGTGACAGCATGAATGCGGAGAGCAAAGCCGTGATTTGGTCCGTCGTGACAGTGCTGCTGGTGGGCGCGCTCGCCACGGTGCTCCTTGGCATTCACAGGAGGCAGCGGGTGACCTTGCAAGGCGCGATCATCCGGGAGGATTCCGACCCCCAGAAGCGGCAGCCCATCCCGGATGTTCAGATTACCGCCACTGCCGGGCTTACGGTAGGCCAGGTCAAGTCCGATGCCTCCGGCTTTTTCAGCCTCAAGCTGCCCAAGGGATTCCGGCGTCAGCCGGTGACCTTCGAATTTCATCATCCCGACTACCGGCCGTTGATCCTGCATGAGTCGGGCGCGGACGAACTGTACATCGCACATTTGATTCCCCTGGCCCACAGCCCAGATGTTGAACCGGAAAACGAGTCCGGCGGTCCCAAAATCGTGGTTTCGAATATCCGCGTGAGGTACTCGATTAAAACCACGGCCGAGGCAGATGTGGGGAGCGCGGTAAAGACTTTCGAAGTCGCGAATGTTGGCAACGTGCCTTGCCACGGTCAACCTCCCTGTTCGCTCGACGGAAGATGGAAAGCGGGCATTGATGCCAGATCGCTCGATGCCGGGGAGGGAAATGAGTTTCGAAATGCCCGAGCTTCCTGCATTGCGGGACCTTGTCCATTCACGAAAATCGAACTTGGGGAGTTGACGCATGGCGGCCGGAGCCTCACCGTTTCGGCGCGCGATTGGTCGGACACGGCGACCTTCTTGGTGGAAGCTGAGGTGGTCCATCCCATGGTCAGCAACCTTGTCCGGCTGTCTTATCCGGTGGTCTTCGGCCAGGCGCTCAGTTTCAGCTTGCCCGGTGCGGCGGAAGGACCAAGTATTGAGGCGGAAATCAATGGGGAAGACATTGTTTTCCCCCTGGGCCCGAACCTGTTTCTCAGTTGGGCGGAGTGTACCGCAGCGGGCAACAAAGACCAGAGCCGGGTCTACCGCTGTGTACTGAAGCCCGGATATCGATTCCGTTAGCTGGCCTGGTCCGGGGCGCCGGCCAGGCGCGTCTCAACCCGCCCTCTCCCGCAATCGTCATGCTTCCCTCTCCGGGGACGAACTGAGCGCGCTGCGACCCATCGCTTACGATGGTCGGCGGCTCCGGCGGATCGAGAAAGGTCGGTTCGACACCATGGTAACGGGCACTTCGGTGCCATTCTCAAGCGCGGTCGCTTTACTCTACTCTGGGATCGAGCAGTTTTCGGGGGAGGGCTGTTCGACTAACGTCCCACGACTCAATCGAGTCTGGGGCGTTTTGTTTTGCCTCCGTTTTTTCTCCGCCGGTCTCTGGTCGGGGCGCCCTCAGCCCGGACAAGCCAGCAGGAAGGACCTCGAGGGCGAGTCAACCAGGCCGTTCTCAGAACTGAAACGGCCTTGCCGGGGGTTGCGCGACCCGGTTCGAGAGCAGAGTTTCTACTTAGAGCTTTGCCCCTGGACCAACCGGCTGGCGATCTCGGTTTCGGCCTGGCTTAAGCCACGACTGGTGGCCACGATCTCGATCGGTCCGGGCTGATCCTGCGAGCGGATGATCAAAAGGGCCAGGCCGTTGAATGCTTTCCGATGATCGGCTTGAAATGGCTCAACCGTCGCCGGATTGCCGTTGTCGACCGCGGCGATCTCACCCGCTCCCCTTACCTCGAAATGCACCAGATTGTCGGCCACGGGACAGAGATTTCCGTCTTTGTCCTCGATGCGAATGGTGATAAAGGATAGGTCGTCACCATCGGCTTGAATCACCCGGCGATCGGGCACGATCTCGATTTTAGCGGGATCCCCGGCGGTCGCCACGACCTCGGAGGCGACTGCCTTTCCGTCTTGGTAGGCAACTGCTTTCAAGGTGCCAGGCTGGTAGGGCACGCGCCACAGCAGGCGGTACTTGCTGAGAAATTTTCCGTCCGCGCTGACGTTGGGGCCAACCGGCAGCTCGACCGGCTCGGAAAAGCGCTTTTTCCGACCTAGGGACTGGCCATTCAGAAACAACTCGACTTCCTCGGCGTTGCTATAGGCCATCACCGGAATGCTCTGCCCTTCGCGGCCTTTCCAACTCCAGTGCGGCAGGATGTGCACCATCGGCTGGCTCGTCCATACGCTCTGGTAGAGGTAATACCGGTCTTTGGGAAAGCCGGCGAGATCCACCATGCCGAAGTAGGAACTGCGCGCGGGCCAGTCATGGCTGTTATCGGTGCCCCATCCAAAATAAGGAGTCGGTTCCCCCAGGTAGTCAAACCCAGTCCAGACAAATTCTCCCAACACATTCGGGAAACGGTCTTGATAGGTGAACTCGACATCCGGGCAGTAAGCCCACTGGGGTGCAATGATGTCGTAGCTGCTGATCTCGAGCGAGGGATGTTTCTCATAGCGTTCGACGGGAAGATGGTAGGTGCCGCGCGAACTGACGCAGGAGGCGGTTTCCGATCCGAAGATAATCCAGTTAGGATGTGCCTTCATGATCTCCTCGTAGCGCATCGGTTTGTAGTTGAATCCGGGAATATCCACCTGATCCGCCAATTGGTTGCGAATCGCGTCGCTCCAATTGTTGAAGGCCGACGTGGTCGGGCGAGTGGGGTCCTCGTCATGAAAGAATCCCACCAGACGCTTGGCCTCCTTCCAACCGTCGGGCTGCTTCTGTTCCGGAATCTCGTTGCCGATGCTCCACAAGATGATGCTCGGGTGATTGCGGTCGCGCCGAACCATATCGCGAAGGTCGCGCTCCGACCATTCATCGAAGTACTTGCTGTAGCCGTTCGGTACCTTGGGGATGCGCCACATATCGAAGGCTTCGTCCATGACCACCAAGCCCAGCCGGTCGCAAAACTCGAGCAGTTCGGGCGAGGGTGGATTGTGGCTGGTGCGCACGGCATTCACCCCCGCGGCTTTCAAGATCTGCAGCTCTCGCTCCGTGGCGCGACGATTTACGGCAGCTCCGAGAGCCCCCAGGTCGTGATGCAAGCACACCCCGTGAAGCTTCATCGGCCGCCCATTCAGGGAGAACCCTTTCGCTTTGTCAAAGGCGATGCTGCGAACTCCAAATGAGGTGAGGTAACGGTCGCGGACGTTCTTGCCTTCCACCACCTCGCTCGCCAGGGTGTAGAGGTAGGGGTGATCGATATCCCAAAGTTGCGGCCGCACCACGGTCAGGCGGGTCGAGACGGTCTGGGTGGCGTTGGCAGCGATGGTGATCGGTTCGCTGCTCTGGCCGGCTGTCGTTCGCGTGGCATCAAGGATGATGGTCCGCAGGACCACGCTCGCGGCGTGGTCGAGGCGGTTGCGAACCTCGGTTTGCACCTGGACCGTAGCTTTCTGGTCTGAGACTTCGGGCGTGGTCACGTAGGTTCCCCAATGCGCGACGTACACCGGACCGGTGCGATCAAGCCACACGTTCCGATAGATGCCGGCCCCGGGGTACCAGCGTGAGGCATGATCTTCGGGAGCCAGTCGAACCGCCAGCACGTTGGGCGGGCCACCGAAGTGAAGCCCAGCGGTTAAATCCAATGCGAAACTGCTATACCCGTACGGGCGGCCGCCCAACTGTTGCCCGTTCAGCCAGATCACCGCATTCGACATGGCCCCATCGAACTCGATGCTGAAATAACTGTTCCGCGCACTTTCGGGAAGAATAAAAGTCTTTCGGTACCAGCCCGTGCCGGAGATCGGAAGTGCGCCGGTATGCGGGTTTTGCTGGGGATCAAAGGGCCCGGCAATCGCCCAATCGTGGGGCAAACGCAATGCCACCCATGAGGAATCATCAAAGGCCGGGTTTTCCGCTCCGACCGCTTCTCCTTTAAAGAATCGCCACCCGTGGTTGAAGCGGACCGGGCGTTGGCCGGAAACTTCGACCGCGGTCGGAGTTTCGGCTGCGCCCCACGTCGCAATTAACAGAAAGGAGAGACAGACCGCGGTCATGAACGAACGGCAGAGGCTTCTTTTCGAGATCATGGATGTTCCCGTCATGGATGCTTCCCTCAGGTGGTGTCGTTGTGGTTTCACGCCGTCTACTGCTTACACCAACCTCGGTTTCTTGTCATCCTCCTTCGGGAGGATTGGCGATCTTCGATCTCGGAACCGTTCCGACCGGTTGCAGCTCGCGACCGCGGCAATCGCCTACCATATCCGACCCTTCCGCATCTTGGCGACCCATACCTTGGCGACCCATACCTTGGCGACCCAGAAAAGGAGTAGATTATTCTCCTTACGGGCAGGCTGCAGCCTGCCAGTTCCGCCTAGGAACCTGGACCCTCCCATGAACCTGGAATTGAAAGATAAAGTCGTCGTGATTACCGGCGGCGCGAAGGGCATCGGCGCGGCCGTGGCCGAAGCCTGCGGCATGGAAGGTGCGATTGCTGTCATCGCGGACCGTGACGCTGAAGCGGGCGCGCAACTACAAGTTGGGTTAGAAACACTCGGCATTCAGAGCCACTTCATCCCCATCGATCTCTCCACTCCGGAAAACTGCGCTGCCGTGGTCCGAGAGGCGGTGAGCAAATTTGGGCGGCTGGATGTGCTGGTGAATAACGCGGGGCGCAATGACAAAGTGGGCCTGGAGCATGGCAGCCCGGCTGCATTCGTCGAGTCCCTGGGCCGTAATCTGCTGCATTACTACAATATGGCGCATTTCGCCTTGCCCCACTTGAAGGGCTCGCGCGGATCCATCCTGAACATTGCCTCCAAAACCGCGATTACCGGACAAGGCGGAACCTCTGGCTATGCTTCATCGAAAGGCGCCATTCTGGCGCTGACCCGGGAATGGGCTGCGGAATTGTTGCCTTGCAGGATTCGCGTGAACGCGATTGTCCCGGCGGAAGTGATGACGCCGCTCTACCGTTCCTGGCTGGCCACCTTCCCGAACCCGGAGGAGAAACTGCAAACCATCCTGTCCAAGATTCCTTTAGAAAACCGGATGACCCAGGCTGACGAAATCGCATCCATGGCGGTGTTTCTCATTTCGGCCAGAGCCGGACACATCAACGGGCAGCACGTATTTGTCGACGGAGGCTATGTACATCTGGACCGCGCGCTGACCTAAGGGTGCCCGAGCCCGGACGAAATGTCTCGTTGCAATGGAGAATCTGGGACGCGTCCTAGAGTCTCCGACGCGGGTGCGGTAGATTCGCGCAGCACCAGGTTCGTGCTGACCTTGATTTCTTGTCCCGTGTCCCGCCGGCCCTCGACGCTCTCATAGAGTGCGTCGCAGGCTTTGCGTCCCAGCTCATCGCGCGAGAGGCGGATGGTGGTGAGCGGCGGCTGGGTGTACTGGCTGAGTTCGATGTCGTCGAAACCTACCACCGAGATGTCATGGGGAACCCGCAACCCTGCCCGGTGGATGGCGCGCAGTGCGCCGATGGCGGTCAGGTCGTTCGAAGCCAGAACGGCGGTCGGCGGCGCCGGCAGTCCCAGAAGTTTGGCCATCGCAGCTTCTCCGCCGTCGACTCGATGATTTCCCTCCACGATGATGCGCTGGCGATCGCGGATGCCGTGCACCGCGATACACTTCAAAAATGCGGATCGACGGGTGCGCGCCGACTTGAAGGCGAGGGGTCCGCCGATGAATCCGATGCGCCGGTGTCCCAGGGAAACGATGTGCTGGACCGCCTCCGCGATTCCTTTGCTGTAGTCGACACGAATATTGCTGGTCAGCGAGTTCAGCTTTCCCACATCCAGAAACACAATGGGCAGGCGGCGATGGGAAAGTTCGTCGAGCAGTGGCCGATCGATTTCCGATGTCATAATGGCCACCCCATCGACTTTCCGCTCAATCATGCGACGTACGCAGACGCGCATGCGTTCCGAGCTGTAGTCGGTGTTGGCCACGATAACCTCGTACCCGCGATGGATGGCGGCAAATTCGAAGCTCTTTACTAGCTCGGGGAAAAACGGATTCACAATATCGGAGAGGATCAAACCGAACATCC
The DNA here is from genome assembly GCA_963770245.1 of uncultured Acidobacteriaceae bacterium. Classification (GTDB taxonomy): domain Bacteria; phylum Acidobacteriota; class Terriglobia; order Terriglobales; family Acidobacteriaceae; genus PALSA-270. The sequence goes on from CAVYOX010000011.1 coordinate 176,328, forward strand.
GGCTTCTTCCGGAAACCAGCGCCCGCGCCTGCGTGTTGGGGTAGTACCCAAGCTCGCGGATCACCCGCCATACTTTCTCAGCGGTTCTCGGCCGGACCAATTCGCTTTGGTTGATGGCGCGCGAAACCGTCGCTGTCGACAGGTGAGCCCGCGCCGCCACTTCCTTGATGTTCATGATCGCTGGGAGTCGCCCAGGACTCGCCCGAGACTCGCCACGGATTATAGCTTCCCCTGAGCGACCTGGCAGACGATTTGGGGGTGGATCGCCCCAGCTAAGGACCCGCCGCCCCGGATGGCGAGGGATCGAAGGTGCCAGGGAGGGCAGGTGCCAGGGGGAAGGTGAAAAAAAGATGAGAGACGGGAAGAACGCCGAGGGTCGCGATAGCAGATGCCGGGGATCCGGTCGCGATCCGACCGCAACCGAACTCACTTCCCGGCTTCGGCCGGCTTCGACCCTGGCAGAGCGCGTACGGCGCCGGTCGAAATTCCGCCATCGACCAGCAGGGTCTGACCGGTGACATAGCGGCTCGATTCAGCGGCCAGAAAGACCACCGCCCCGTCCAAATCGCGAGCTTCCCCGGCTCGTTTGAGCGGGATGCGGTCTTCAAGATAGTGGACCCATTCCTGGTCCTGATAGAGCACTTCGTTTTGCGCCGTGCGGAACCAGCCCGGAGCCAGGCAGTTCACCGTGACTCCATGCTTGCCCCAGTCATCCGCCAGACTCATGGTCATCTGCCGTATCCCGCCGCGGCTGGCTCCGTAGGGGGCCAGGCCCGCGTATCCCGCAACGCTCGTCACCGACCCGATGTTAATGATCCGGCCATAGCCACGCTGAATCATGCCTCGCGCGACCGCCTGGGCGGCAAAAAATGCACCCCGCAGGTTGGTGTCGAGAATCAGATTCCAGTCATCCCAGGTGACCTCGAGCGCCGGTTTCCGCACGTTGCAGCCGGCATTGTTCACCAGAATGTCAACCTGTCCGAAGGCTTGCTCGGCGGCTCCGGCCATCTGTTGAATGCTCTCCAGGCTGCGCACATCGAGTTCGAGAGAGACCGCCCGCCGCCCGAGCGCCTTGATCTCGGACTCGAACCGGCTCAGGCTGCCCAGATGGCGGCTGGTCAGCACCAGATCCGCACCGGCCGAGGCCAGGGCGCGCGCCATCGCCTGCCCCAGCCCGCGGCTGGCGCCGGTGACAATCGCGACCCGGCCCGCTAAATCGAAAAGCGGTCTATTCATGAAAGAATTCCGGGCGTGAGAACGATTTTCATCAGATTGGGCTCCCGGGAGTATAGCCGCTCAAACCATTGTGGCCCATCTTCGAGAGGGGCGGTTGCCGTGATGAGCGGCTTCACCTGAACCCGGCCGCTGGCGAGCAAGGCAATCGCCTCCGGATACTCTCCCGCGGAGCCGCAGGAACCCTGCAGGCGGATCTGGCGCGTGACCACCAGTTGCAAAGGCAGTGAAACCTGCGGAGAGACATTTCCGATCAGGGTGACGGTACCTCCTTTGCGAACGCATGCCACGGTGGTGCCGACCGTGGCGTCGATGCCAACGGCCTCGAGGCCTAAATCGACCCCCGCACCGCCGGTGAGGCCGAGAACCTCGGCCACGAGCTCGGGTCCGGAAGCATGCAGCGTGCTGGTGGCCCCCACTTGTTCCGCCAGCTTGAGGCGGGAAGCATCCAGATCGGCAACGAACACGCGAGAACAACCCGCGGCTCGCAGCGCCTGCAAGGTCAGCAGCCCGATCATCCCGGCCCCGACCACCAAAGCCTGGTCCTCGGCGGCGACCCGGGAGAGCGCAACGGCGTGCACCGCAACCGACAGGGCCTCGAGCATCGCCGCCTCAGCAAACGGCAAACTGGGGGGCAAAGGGTAGGCCACACGAGCGGGGACGGTCACATACTCGGCAAAAGCTCCATGGCGGCGATAGTCTCCACAGGAAACGCCCAGCACCTGGCGGCGATCGCAGAGGTTTACTTCTCCCCGCAGACAGTAGCGGCAGACTCCGCAGGAAATCGTCGAATCAAAGGTGACGCGGTCGCCGGCGGAGATGCCGGTTACGCCCGCGCCCACCGCGGCCACGATCCCCGCGGCCTCGTGTCCCATCACAATCGGAGGAATGCGGCGCCCTGAGGAACCGTCGTAGCCATGCACGTCGCTGCCGCAAATGCCGCAGGCCGCGACCCGAACCAGAATCTCGTCCGTTGCGGGAGTCGGTGGATCCAGATCTGCAATTTCCAGATGACGATATTTTGAGAGCAGCAGCGCCTTCATCGTGGTGGTGGATTCGGCCCTTCGAAAATGGCTGCTAACACTCTACATTCTTCGCACTCCGCTTGAGAAGGTGTAGGCCTCGCGAAATTGGAAAGCCGCGGGCTGGTCCCCCCGATCGCCAGGCCGCGATTCGCGTTCCGCAATCAAGCCCGCCCGGCAGCCCGCTAGGGTTGGGGGGGCGGCGCGGCGGGGGGCAAGGAGGCGGGATTGGTGGTGACGTAAGGCACGGTTGGCAAGTGGCTGACTTCGCCGCGCAGGGCATCTTGGATGTCGATGCTGGCATGGTCGAGCAGCAGACCGGTCGAGCGGTCTAGCTCCACCTGCGATTTCTCATAAGCCGCCATGGCCGAGACCAGACCCGAGGCCGCCGTGGCCAGGGCGCTGCTTTGCTGCAGCACCAGCGTGGTGGTCGAGGCTCCCAGGCCGTATTTCTTCTGTTCCGCATCGAGTGACTGGCGGGCCAGTTCGACCGCCGCCCGGGCCGCTTCCACCGCCGCCCGGTTCTGCTGCACGCTGAATTGCGCCTGCCGCACTTCGATGCGCACCTGGTTTTCGATCTGCTGCAAGCGCACCTCCGCCTGCCGGTATTCCAGCTCCGAGCGCACCTGCGTGGCTTCCCCCAGCCGATTGCGCAGCGGCACCGTCAGCGTCACCCCCACTCCTTTGTCCGGGGCGCTCGAGTTGACCAGCTGATTCAACGCGTCCCCGTAGCCGGTGGACGGCAGACTGCCCGGCGGCGAGCAGAATCCCAGCAGCTCCGGGGCCGTGTTCGGTCCGCAGGTCGCGGCCGGATTTTGCGATCCCCCCAGTCCCGATCCCCCGTAGTAGGCAAACAAGTTGACCGTGGGCAGCATGGCATTGCGCACCGACTTCAGGCTCAGCCGCCGGTTCGTCAGATCGATGCGCGATTCCGCCAGCTCCGCCCGATGTCCCAGCGCCTGGTTGATCAGATCCTCGGTGGGCACGATGGGCTCTTGCGGCGGCAATTCCATGGTCGAGGTCGGAATCACTTCCGCCCCCGCCAGCGCCGCATCCTGCAGGTTCCGGCTGAGCGCATTCTTCATCAGCAACTCCGCCAGCTCCAGATTGGTCTCCGCCAGCGTCAGATTCTGCTGGTCGGTGGCCACCGTGCTCTGCGCCCGCACCACTTCGATCGGCGCCAAACTGCCAATGTCCACTTGCTTCTGCGTGTCCGATAGCGTCTTCTGCGCAAACGTCAGCGATTCCTTCTGCACCCGCACGTTTTCGTACTGATACACCAGATCCCAATACATGTTCTCAATCTGGTCCACCGTGGTGATGACTTGCTGCCGGAACCCCACATCCGATTCCTCGCGGTTATTCTTGGCGATCCGAATCCAGCGCGTGTTCGGCGCCAGCCCAAAGCCCTGCAACAGCGGCTGGGTCAGCTGGAAGCGGAAGTTCGAGGCCAATAGCGGGCTGACAAAGGTAAACGGGTTGTTGCTGACCACCCGCGAATTGCTGAACCCGACCGACAGGTCCGTGCCCCAGGTGAATCCTTGCGAATAAGAGAAATTGTAGGTCCCCGTGTTCTGGAACAACACCGGCACTCCGGTGAAGGCACTGCTCGACAGCTGCGCCGAGTGATCGCTTTGCACCGTCCCGCTCAGAACCGGATCGAAACTGGTAATGAGCGGACCAATGCCTTCGGTGTTGCTGGTCAACCCGTTGGTGCCGGCGCCCGCTCCCCCCGAACCGGGATTGGTCCCCCCGCTCCTGAGCCGATCTGGCCTCCCAGGCCCCCCACTCCGCCCCCGGGCGTGTTCTGCACCACCCCGAGCGGGGTGCCGAGAATCATGTTGGCTCCGGATTTGGCCCGCAACACGTCGGTGTCGGCGATGCTCAGGGTGTAGCGCGCTATCACCAAGTCCAAATTGTTTTCGAGCGCCAGGGCCACGGCGTCGTCCATCGACAGCATCAGTTTGCCCTCGTGCAGCAGCTGCCCAATCCGCGGCGTGTTGTTCAGATTGGCCGGCGGCACATGCTGCGGCATGTAGGGCGCCAGGGGATCGGGAAAATGCGACCAGCCCTTGGAATAGTCCAAAAACGGAAACTGCTTCTGCGGCGCCGCTGGGGCCGTTTGCGGCTGCGGCGCATCCGGCGTCTGCGCCCATCCCCACCCACTCGTTCCTCCCACCAGCAACAATCCCACCAACCACCGGACCACCTTCATCCTGCCTGCCAATGCCATTGCTGATCTCCAGGTATTAGGGCTGTCGATGCAGAACACAAAACCCCATCGTCACAGGTTGTTACGTAAAGAGTGCGGCTCCGGTTTCATTTTTGCCGGGTCGGTTAGGGAACCACCTGCCGCGTACCAATTTCTGCAAAGGGAATGCAATAGTATAGCTGACCAGCACCCGGGAGTGGTCGGGTCCGTCGGCCTGCTCCGAACCTGCAATGCAACTCTTGGCCCGTTCATTCGATGAACGGAGCTGGTCGAGAGGGTGCAAACAATCGTCATGCGCAACCTTAAGGTGGTGTTGGCTTACGATGGCGCTGAACTGTTTGGCTGGCAGGTGCAGCCCGATCGAGAAACGGTTCAGGGTATCTTGGCCTCAGCGATTGGACGACTGACCGGAGAAAAGGTCCTGCCGCAGGGTTCAGGACGCACCGACGCCGGGGTGCATGCCCTGGCTCAGGTGGCCACGTTCTCGACCGAATCCCCCATCCCAGCGGAGAATCTGGGTAAGGCACTGAACGACATTTTGCCCGCTGCCATCCGTGTGCTCGAAGTGGCGGAGGTTCCGCCGGAGTTTCACGCTCGCAAGTCAGCTCGCGCAAAAACCTACCGTTACCGCATCTACCGCCGCGCCATCTGTCCGCCCTTCCTGGCGCGTTACGTTTGGCACTATCCCTATCCTCTCGATGAAGATGCCATGGGCCGAGCCGCTGGCCTGCTCGTGGGGCAGCATGATTTCACCTCATTTGCGGCGGTTGATGCGGAACGCGGACGGGAACAGGAGTTGGTCTCGAACCTGCGGCGCATTTTTGCTTCGAGCTGGATGCGCGACGGCGAGGAGTTGGTTTACACCGTGCGCGGCAGCGGGTTCTTGCACCACATGGTGCGGAACTTGGTGGGGACCTTCCTGCTGGTCGGGAAAGGAACGCTCGCGAGCTCTGATGTCCCCCGGATCCTCGAGGCCCGCGACCGATCGTCCGCGGGTGCGACCGCGCCGGCCAGCGGTCTATATCTGGTGGCGGTCGAGTATGAGTAGGGGCGCCCCCGAGCGCCCAATGCTTCGGCGCCGTGCGCGGTGTGGAGAGGACGGGGCAGCCGGAACCAAGAGTAGGGAAGGTGGGTCTGTGATCCTGACTTGATCCTGGCAAGGTATGGCATCGCACAAAACTTCGAGTAGAATGAGGCTGTTGAACGCGGAATGGGCGGCGCCGGGACACTGGTCGCTCAAGCAAAGGTGAGTCCCTTGGCCATGACGGCGACATCCAGCACAGAGGCTCCGCAACTTCCCCAGCACAAGGTGAAGTTCAAAAAACCTGGGCAGCGGGCGTGCAACCAGAAAAACGAGAAGGGCAAATTCTGCGGCGGCCATCTCAAGCGCTGGTTTTACTCGACCGATGTGCTCGAGCAGGCCTGCGGCGATGTCGAGAAAGCCTGGGGATCGGACGCCGAGGTCTATCGCTGCGAACATTGCAAGACGCTCTATTTGCCCAATTCCGAGGAGGCGGGAGGCTTGAATGTGGCCGGACCGGGCCAGATATCGGTGTTCGGGCTGACGCTCCCCGCCAAAGAGAAGTAGGGAACCAAAGCGCCGTCGAGGCCCGGCGGGAACCCGCCCATCCCCTCGCGGCCACCCGGTCGATGCTTTCCTCGAGAATCTCTGTGCTGTGAAGGCTTCCGAACTCATCTACGACTGGAACCGGATTCATCCCGAAGCGCTGCGGCTGGGCGCGCCCGTCCTACTGAATGACGAGACTCTGCGCGATGGGCTGCAGTCGCCCTCGGTCCGCAATCCCACCATTGCAGAAAAAATCCATATCCTTCATCTGATGGAGGCGCTCGGCATCAGCTCGGTCGATCTGGGATTGCCCGGCGCGGGGCCGCGTGCGGTCGAGCATGTGGAGGCGCTGGCGCGGGAGATCGTCGAAAACAAGATGAAGATTCGCGCCAACTGTGCGGCGCGAACGCACGAGGCCGACATTCGTCCGATTGCGGAGATCGTGCAACGCACCGGACTCAACATCGCGGCCGCCACTTTTATCGGATCGAGTCCCATTCGCCGCTACACCGAGGGGTGGACCGACGACTTTCTGCTGGCCACCACCGAACAGGCGTTGCACTATGCCATCGCGCTCGGACTGGAGGTGATGTACGTCACCGAAGACACGTCGCGCTGCGACCCGGGCATGGTGAAGCGGCTTTACTCCACCGCCATTCGCTGTGGAGCACGCGCCATCGTGGTCTGCGACACCGCCGGGCATGCCACTCCGCTCGGCGCATTTGCGCTGGTGCGATTTGTGCTCGAGGAAGTGGTGAAGCCGTCGGGAGAAGAGGTGAGGGTGGACTGGCACGGACACAGCGACCGCGGTCTGGCGATCGCCAACTCCCTGGCTGCGCTGCTGGCCGGCGCGCAATGCGTGCATGCCTGTGCTCTCGGAGTCGGGGAGCGCGTGGGCAACGCCCAGATGGATCAGATGCTGGTCAACCTGAAGCTGGCGGGAATCCCCGCTTGGGCGGATCAGGATCTCACCCGACTGAAAGAGTATTGCCAGGCGGTGTCGACCGCGACCGGGGTGAGGATTCCGCCGAATTATCCGGTGGTGGGGGAAGATGCATTCCGCACCGCAACCGGGGTGCACGCGGCCGCGGTGATCAAGGCCTACAAGAAAAATGACCTCGAATTGGCCGACGCCGTCTATTCCGGCGTTCCCGCGCAATTGTTTGGTCTGGAACAGGCGATCGACATTGGGCCGATGAGCGGAAGATCGAACGTGCTGTTCTGGTTGGAGCGGCGGGGCATCGCGGCGTCGGAAGATATCGTTGAACGGGTTTACCGCAGCGCCAAGGCCGCCGACCATACCCTGAGTGAGGCCGAGATTCTGGCTTGCGTGCACCGCACCCAGCAAGACTAGCCGGCCTCGAGCCCCGGCTCCATCCCAGGCAGAAGCGCGAGAGGCCGACGCCGTCCGGCGAATCGGAGATGGCTCGCCCGGCTAACCGGTAACCCGTTTGCGTGCGTGCTGCAGCGCCGACAGATTTGCTCCCGTCAGCAGAAGCAGTCCGGAAAGGAAAGCCCAGAACATCAGGCTGACCGAGAGGGTAAAGGGTCCGTACACTTCCTGAAAATTTAACCGAGGAAGCGCCAGGATGTAGGAGTACTTCAGGGCCTCGGACAATAACCCCATAATGACGGCCGTCGGCAGCACCGCCCGGGCAGGCACTTTGCCGTTCGGCAGCAGCCAGTAGATCAGAAAGAAGATGGCAATGCTCGCGGCGAATGCGGAAAGCTTCATCACCACCATGCCGACCAGGTGGATCACGAAAATGGCGTGCCCGCGCAATAGCGATTCCATCAGAGATACGTTCTCCGCGGTCAATGCGATCGAGAGCAGAGCCAGCACTCCCGAGGCCAGCGCCAAGCCGAGGGAGACGAGTTGATTGCCCAGGTAGGACCGGTTATTGGGGAAACCCCAGATACGGTTCAGCGCCACTTCGAGCGGCATGAAGATTCCGGCCGAGGTCACCAGGAGAATGAGCAGCGAGGCGATCTGCGCCCGCTGACGGGCTTCGACTAGGGCATTGAGATTACGGATCAGGAACTCCTGGCCCGCAGGCAGATAGTCGCGCAGCAGTTCGACCACCACCTCATACATCACCCGAGAGTGAAAGACGCGGCGGATGAGCGTCATCAGCAACAGCACGAAAGGAAAGAAAGAGAGGATGGCGTTGGCGGCTACCGAGAATGCAAAGGTGTGCACCTCGGTACGCAGCAAGTACTTCACCGTCGAGGCCAGCAGCCCGGAAGAAAGTCTGTCAACCCCTGGAGGCGAGCCGGCGGCAGGGGCCACGGAGGAGGAGGACGGCGATGGCAAGGGCTCCGGCACGGGGCGTTTGTCCCATCTTATCAAACAGTTGCGCTCGGTCGCCTGGGGCGCGCTACGAGCCGCGGAGGCCCGTGCCGCCGCCGCCCGAGGAGAGGTTGACCCCGACCCGCAGCGGGAAAGCGCCGTCTGGCCTAACTTTCTCTTGCCTGAAAACGGTTCCATCAATATTATCCTGTGGCTCGCTGGTCTACTACCAGCAAGACGTTTGGCAGTTTCGGGTTGATGTTTTGTGTCCAGAAGTTCAAATCCGCGCGATCATGACCGGCTCCGGAGCTTTCGGCCGCAGTTTCCTCAAGCGGAGCGAAGCTCAGGAGCCTTTCATGTTTGCCATGGGTCCGCAGTCGACCAATCTTTGACCGGTTGTGCTTCCGCGTTCTCTGAGGGGGGTAATTCGAGACACGCGCTTCACGGAGAACCGGATGTCTAAATCACAGAGCAGAGTCGAAAGGAGTTTTTTGTGAGAGAGAAGGGAACAGTCAAGTGGTTCAACGGCGCTAAGGGCTATGGTTTTATCCAGCGCTCCACCGGCGAGGATGTCTTTGTGCATTTCTCCGCCATCCAGGAAAACGGATATCGCACGCTGAACGAAGGCGAAACGGTGGAGTTCGACCTGCTGAAGGGGCCGAAAGGATTCCAGGCAGCTAACGTGGTTCGCGCGTAGCAGGCCCTTGAGTGTCATGGACTACAGCCAACCCTCTCGGCTTCCCCCGGGAGGGTTGGCTATTTGTGGCCCGGACTGCTCTCCTTAAAGCGCGGCTCGATCAGCCGTTTCGTCAACAGCAGCAATCCGAAGATCTGCGTCCACTCCGAGACGATATTCCCCACGACTTGGCCCCATTTGGCTTCCGAATTCAGGCGGGCATATAACACCGCCCATCCCACGCCTGTGATCAGCAGGAACAGGCTCAGAGAATGATCGCGCAGTTGCTCGCCGAGCGGCGTCAGCCACGCTCGCGGCGGACGCCGGCTTTCGGCTGAGCCCTTCTCGTACATGTACTTGGTGGCGAACACGGTCACAACCACGCCGCTCCAGTCGGCAATGGCGTTGCCAAAGAAGGAACCGACATGGGTGCTCGGGTTCGAGAGGCTGTAAAGGACGATCCACAAACCGAGGATCGCAATCGAAGTGATCCCCAACGAATGATGGCGGGCAAAAGCCAAGAGCTCTCGACGAAGCCGTGTTTTGGCCATGAGCCTGGACTCCTCGCTGACAGCGGATTTCGAGCGGATGGGGCTCGAGGTGGGTTCTCCGCAGCTCTATCGGAGCTCGAGCGACACCAGGTCACCGTCGGTCTTGCCCCCGGCCTTGTAGTTGACCAGCACCGAAATGCCCTGCCAGTCGCAGGAAAACTGGTCATCTCCGACCAGCAACAGATTCTTGTAGTTGTCGGTGCGCAGTTTCATAGTCCGTGCCCCCACGGCAACCCGCAACACCGCCACCGGGTCCTTTGAGCAATCGACACTGAGCAGTTTTCCCCGCACAAATTGGACCTTACGCCGGTCCGGTGCGGCTTCGCTCGGCCCGGGTGTGCGCTCTTCCTCGCTGGCCGGCTCCTCGGCCTCGGCCAAGCTGCTGGCGGGCTGGGAGGGCGGCGTGGCCGCGGTCTGACGCTCCGGCCGTAACCCGTATTTCTTCAGCGTAGGCAGGTCCTCGAGATCTTGCCGCGCCGCGGCTGCGATTTGCGCATCGCGGCTGTCTTTGAGCAGGCCAAGCAGCGCGCTGGCCTCATCCCACTGCTTTCCCGCCAGATAGATATGCGCCAGATTCAAGCGATAGGTTTGGTTCCGGGGATTGAGCCGAGTGGCATAGCGCATGCTATCGAAGGCGGCATGGACGCCCCCGCCCTCCAACTGCGCCAGGGCAAGCCGGTTGTAGGCCTCGGCAAAATCTGGATTCCAGTCAAGCACGGCCCGCAGATTCTGCATGATGTTGGCCAAGCCCGGCCGAGCGTCCGGGCCGGCGTGAGGCTGATCAAGTTTTACCAGAGCCATGTAGTAACGAGCCCAAACATCATTGTGGTCGAGATCGAAAGCCTTTTCGAGTTCTTCTGCGGCCTGGTCATACTCGTGGCTTTCGAGGTGTACCCAGGCCAAGGCGCGATGCTCGATCGAGTTCTCGGTTTTCGGCTGCTCCATCAGGCTGTCCAAGTCTTTGGAGGCGGCTGGGCGACGCTCCGGGATGCGGACCATCATTTCCGCCACCAAAGCCTGGGCCTCGGCCAGCGGAACTTCGAGGAGGCTCGAACCGATGTCATCGGGACCAACCGGCGCCCCCGACCGATGCACCGGATCCGGACCAGTCGAGGGGATCGCCGGCGGACCGGCCCCGCCCCGCGCCGCGAGCCGAGGAGCGACGGCGTGGAAGTAGCTCTTCACCGCCTGCTCGAACTGCGCGGCGCTCAAGGCATACGCCTGCTGGATGGCCTGCTCGACCGGCAGCTTCTCATTTTCCGCCAGGCCAAAATAGGTTCCCGTGGCCGGCAATTGGTTCTGGTCGAGCAAATAATGCACCACCATCCAGGACTCCGCCTGAAACATTGCCGGCTGCACTCCTGGCTGCTTCATGCGATCCCGACGCAGGTTGAATAATTGCCCGACCGGCAACCAGGGTTGGGTGTTCAACAAATCGACCAACGACCCTGGGTCGGCCCCGATCTGCTCCTCGAGGTTGTCCAGGCGCAGGCTCGAGAAATACTCGGCGAAGCCCTCATCGAACCAGGCTGGAGTGGGCGGATAGTTGTAGTTCAGCCACAGCAGCGCCCACGGGCGGGAGACCACCTGCCAGCTCTCGTTATCGGACAAGTCGAGCACAATGTAGTTGCGGTCTTCCCCGGGCAGGAAAAATCCCGAAGTCGAAATCGGTTGTCCGCCGACGGTGGGAGCCGCCCGAGCATACTCGGCGGGCGTCCGGAAGGCGATCACATCGAGCGGCTCGGGCATCGTAAGCCGCGCTCGCAGCAGCAGTTGACCGAACGCGGCCCGCATTTGCTCGAGCCGCAGAATGGCCTCGGTTCCACTTTTTTGGCCGGCATCGGTGAGCAGGGAAAAATGCGCCGAATTGATGCGAATCCATTGCGGTCCGTTGTCGCGCGCCCAGCCAGTCGAGGCCCAGCACAGAAGGACCGCCAGAAGATTTTGCCATCGGGAGTGCAAACCGAACATCGTGGCACCCGAACCCAAACTGTGATGCTAGCACGCCCCTGATCTAGGATCCGATCAGGCGATCGAGCGCCCGTTCCGCGCTTTCCGCGACCACCCGATCCTCGTCGGCTCGCAGCTTCTCGAGCGTGGACACGAAGCCTCGGTCTCCGCTATTCCCCATGGCGATCACAGCATTGCGCCGCAGCCCGCTCCGCTTGGCGCGGCGCAGGGGAGAGCCTCGGAACTTCTCGCGAAACTGTTCCGCAGTGATTTCCGCCAGCCAGGCCAGAGCCGGATTGACCAAGCCTTCGCGGGGTTCGAATTCCGGCTGGGCCGTGAACGGAGCCTTGCGGTTCCAGGGGCAGACATCCTGGCAAATGTCGCATCCGAAGACGTGCCGTCCCATCCCCTCTTCGAAACTCTCGGGAATCGCGCCTCGTTTTTCGATGGTCAGATAGGAGATGCAGCGCTTCGCATCGAGCTGATACGGCGCGATCAGCGCCTCCGTCGGACAGGCGTCGATGCAGCGCGTGCAGGACCCGCAGCGATCGGGAGCGGGACGATCGGCCTCGAGCTCGATCGAACTCAGAATCACGCCCAGGAACAGCCAGGAGCCGGCCTTCTGGTTCAGGATGCAGGTGTTTTTCCCGATCCATCCCACGCCGGCATATTTCGCGTAGACGCGTTCGACGAGCGGCCCGGTATCGACATAACAGCGGGTTTCTAAGGTGGCCGGCGCGCCGGCTGATGGCTGGTCCTGCCCTCGGGGTTCGGCGGAGGCGCGCAGCCGTTGCTCCACCCGTTTGAGCCGGCGCAGCACGGCATCGTGATAGTCCTCCTGGCTCCAGGCGTAGCGTGAAATCCATCCGCGATCAGAATCCCGCGCCGCCGTCGAGTAAGGTTGCCGGGTGTTGTAATTGATGGCGCACACAATCACGCTGCGCGCCCAGGGCACGGCCGACCCGAGCGAGGCCCGCTTGAGCCGGCCGGCCAGATCGCGCGCCTCCAGATACTTCATCTCGCCGGCATGTCCGGCGGCAATCCAGTCGGGAAAGTAGTCGAGCTCGGGAAAGTCCTCGACACGGGCGATACCGGCAAGATCAAACCCCGCAGCCTGGGCGGCCTGTTTGACGAGGAAGGTAATTTCGGAGCGGCCTGGCATGGGGGGAACCTCGAGGACCGGACGACGAGCTACATGCCCAGTTTTTTTACTTCCTCGTTGTAGTACTTGCGGTAGAGAATATCCCACTCCTGGCTACCTTCGAGGATGGTGCGCTTCTGGCTCTCAATTTTCTGGCGGGCCAGCTGGTCGATTTTTTCTTCCCGGTTGAGCAGCTCTTCGAGGACTTTCCGCACTTCCAGCCGGACGGTGTTGCGGTCTTCGACAAACTCTACGGCCTCGTTGTCGGCGAGTGCATCGGTAACCAGGTGCGCCACTTTATTGATTTTGTCCCGGCTCAGTCTCACAACACCGCCTTATACTTGCGCACCAGTTCGCTTTTTACCTTGCGGAACATTTCCTGGTAGTCGGCGCCGGTCCGCCGCATCTCATCCGCGTAAGCTTCGAGGATCACGCGCACCTCGTCATTGATGCGGTCTTCGAGCGAAAGCTCCTCGAGCATGGCGGCATGCACCTTCTCGGTGACGGCCGCCACCGACTTGGTGGCAATGAGCTCGCCGCTGATCATTTTCTTGGTGAGTTCGCGGGCCAGATAGCCCACGTATTCTTTCGAGAGAAGCATGATGCGGGTCAAATGTCCTGGGTGAAACAGGAAGTGTAGCACAGGACCACAGACGGAAAGGCCGCCCCTGCTTTGCCCGTGGCCAGCGAGCGAATGGCAGCCCAGCCGGCGAACTGCAGGAGAAGCGCGGGGGATCATGGTTTTTCCAGATCGCCCATCGCTCGGGCTCCGCGGAGCGTCTCGCGAGCGATCCGGTCGACATCGCCCCCAGGCAGAGGCAAAAGCTAGTAGCTACATCGCAAAAGTCATACAATGCAAAACAAGAGCCCTCTATGTCACTCATGGCGGATGATCTCACCGGTTTGAAGGACGACATGACTGCCTTCATCGAAGGTCACGGCATGCGCCGATTCAACGGCTACGTGGACTACGAAGAAGTGCAAAGCGTGATGTGGAAATCGGAGGACAACCCGGAGAGTTGGAAGGATTTCGTCGAACTGGCCAAGGCCGCCAGTGCCCCTTTCCTTACCATGGACTCCTGGACGCTGCGCCGCGAAGACCTCGACGACCTGCTGCAACGCCTGGCCAACGCCGAGTTCGCCAACGATGAAGACCTCGAAGAGGCTCGCTGGTTGCGCACCTACCTGGGCAAGACCGGTTTCGTGCAGCTCGGCTTTGCGCACCAGGGCATCATGATGGTCTACGAGGCCTCGACCGAATGGTACGACCGCTACCAGAGGGTGCTCGAAATGGCCGAGGATTTCGCCGGCATCCCCATTGACGAACCCGATCAGGACGACGAAAGCTAGCCGTGCCTTGGAGCCTGCGAACCGCTGATCCCGCCGAGGTCGAGTTTCTGGCCGCGACGCTGCGCGAGAGTTCCCCGTTCCCGATGGGCTCGCTTGCGGCCATCGATTCCCGCGACGCCTTCACGCTGGCACGGCTCCTGGTCGCCCGCGGTATCACGAATGCCGAAGCCGCTGAGGGTTTCCTTGCGCCCTCGATCGCCCGACTGCACTCGCCCTACCTCATGGCCGGAATGAAAACCGCGGTCGAGCGGCTGGACGCGGCCATCGAACGCCATGAGCCCATCCTGATCTATGGCGACTACGACGTCGACGGCACCACCGCCATCGTGATTCTGAAAACTGCCATTGAGTGGTGCGGCGGCAGCGCCCGCTTCCACGTCCCGCATCGCATTCGCGACGGCTATGACCTGCGCGAGGATGTGATCGAGCGGGCTGCCGCAGAGGGCATTCGGCTGATCATCAGCGTGGATATGGGCATTCGCGCCTTCGCTCCCGCCGCAACCGCCCGCCGCCTGGGCATCGACCTGATCGTGACCGACCACCACTTGCCGGGCCCGGATGGCGTTCCGAAAGCTCTGGCGGTCGTGAACCCCAATCAGGCGGGCTGCGAATATCCCTGTAAGCTGCTGTGCGGCGCCGGGGTTGCCTTCAAGCTAGCGCAAGCATTAATCGAGCGCCGGCGCCCGGAAGGGGAGCGGACCCGCCTGCTCCTGTCGTTCATGAAAATCGTGGCCATCGCCACCATCGCCGATTCCGTGCCCCTCACGGGTGAAAATCGTGTCTTCGCCAAGCTCGGCTTGGAGGGCCTGCGGTCGACCGTCAATCCCGGACTGAAAGCATTGCTCGAGGTGGCGCAGCTCGGCGGTCGGCCACTGACCTCGGGCGAAGTCGCCTTTCGCATTGCCCCGCGCATCAACGCCGCCGGTCGCATGGACGTGGCCCAGGATGTCATCGAGCTATTCAGCGTGAAGGATCCCCTCCGTGCCCGCGAACTCGCCGGACGTCTGGACCGGCTGAACGCCGATCGTCAGGAGGAAGAGCGCCGCATCCTCGAAGCCATCGCCCTGCGCATCGAGCGAGATCCTGCGCTGCGAGATGCCTTCTGCATGATCATCGACGGCGACGGTTGGCATCGCGGGGTCATCGGCATCACCGCCACCCGGGTCGTCGAGCGCTACTGTCGCCCGGCGCTCGTCATTTCCCGCAACGGCGAGGAAGCCCACGGTTCCGGTCGTTCCATCCGGCCGTTTCACCTTTTAAATGCGCTCGAATCCTGCCATGGGCTATTCACTCGCTACGGCGGACACGCACACGCCGTCGGCTTCTCTTTGCCCTCGGCGCGTCTGCCCGAACTGCGCACTCGTCTCGAGGCATACGCCCGCGCTCGTCTCACCCTGGACGATTTTGTCCCGGTTCTCCAGTTCGACGCGGAGCTGGCTCTCGATCAAGTGGCGCCACGGTTGTTCCAGTTGGTCGAACGGCTGCAGCCCTTCGGTGTGGGCAATCCGGAGCCCGTCTTTGCTGCCCGCCGAGTCCGGCTGTTAGCCCCGGCGCGCGTGCTGAAAGAAAAACACGTGAAGCTCAAGTTGGCTTCCGCATCTTTCGCGGCCGAGGAAGCGGAGAATTCGCCGAACGAAATCGCTCGTCTCGCCACGCCGCGCTGTCATCCCGATGCGGCCGCCTTCCGGCGCCGCGCCGAGGGTGGGCCAAATTCGGTGGTGTACAACGCCATCGGCTGGCGCATGGCCGAGCGCTGGCAAACCGAGACCGTCGTCCCCGGAGACACGCTCGATATCGCTTTCACCCTCGAGCTCAATCCCCATCCCGATTTCGGCGGCCTCGAGCTTTCCCTGCGGGATTTCAAGAGCCCCACAGGACCCACCGAAGCCGCGGCCAGGACCGAGGAACAACCGCAACCCGCCTAGCGACCGGAATCCGTTTTTCGCTGCCCCGGGGAGAGCCGATTCTGGGCGCGCGAGCGGGCTTACCACAAATGGTAGTACCCGTCGCGCCGCGCCATTTCCACTTCCAGCCCGAACACCTGCGAGAGACGCTCGGGCTCGAGAATTTCGTGCTTGCGCCCATCCGCCACAATGCGTCCGCCCGACATCAGGACCACGCGCTCGATTTCCGGAATGACGTCGGCCAGATCATGGGTGACCAGGATCGTGCCGATTCCCGAGTTGGCCAGCAGGCGCATGGTTTGCCGCAGGCTGTGCCGGGCGAACAAGTCCAGTGAATTGCTGGGCTCGTCAAACAGCAGCGCCCGCGGCCGGTGCACCAGAGCGCGCGCAATCAGCACTCGCTTGGCTTCGCCGGATGACATTTCGCCGACCGGACGATCCCCCAGGTGGGGAACTTGCAATTCCGCCAAAGCCGCCTCCGCCAACTCCTCCTGGGCTCGGCTGATGGTATGGTTCGGATAGACGTCATTGCTGCTGAAGAATCCCGAGAGCACAACATCCCGTCCCACCGCTTCCCCCGTGCACCAGGCTAAGAGATCGTTCGAGACGATACCGAGCAGGGAGCGGAGCTCGAAAACATTCCAGGCCTGCTGACCAAGGATGGTCATGCTCGATCCTTCCCGGGCCACGGGGTAACACTCCCGGGTGACGGTCTTGATCAAAGTGGACTTGCCACACCCGTTCGGTCCGAGAATGGCGACATGCTCGCCGGCCTCGATGCGCAGCGTGAAATCGTGGAGCACAATTTTAGGGCCGCGCATGACCTGGATGTTTTTCAGGTCCAAGAGTGCGGGAGATGACATAGACCAGAATCTTAAATGGCCACGATGATTCGCGACAGCCCAGTCACCGGCCTAGGCCTGGGGGAAGCGAGAACCGGGTATCTCATTGCGCTGCGCGGCCGACCCCCAGCCGCGCGAGCCAGGCTGCCCCCGAAGGGCCCGAACTCGCCATGTCGGGCCTTCGAGTAGACTGGTCTTCAGATGCTTCTCCCCGTCTCCCAGCTTCGTCGCTGGTTCGCGCTCAGCGCCGTGGCCGCTGCTCTGTTGGTTGCCGGAGCGTACTTTTATGCCCGGCACCGCGTGCAAAATGCTTTGAAACAGGTCCCGGAGAAAATGGGCCTTGGAATCCAGCAAAGCGCGGATGGCTTTACCATCTCGCGCTCGGACGGACCGCGGACGCTGTTCAAGATTCAGGCCAGCAAGGCGGTCAAATTCGCAGACGGGGGCCGAGCCGAGCTCCACGATGTGGCCATCACGCTCTATGGTCGGGATTCCAGCCGCTTCGACCAGATCCACGGCTCCGAGTTCGAATACGACGCGCAGTCCGGCGATGTGGTTGCCAAAGGCGAAGTCCAGATCGACCTCGAGGCCAATCCCGCCGGCCTCGCCAGCCCCGACCAGACGACTCCCCAGGAACTGCAAAATCCAATCCATCTGAAGACCAGCGGCCTTACCTTCAATCAGAAGACCGGGAACGCCTCCACCCAGCAAAGGGTCGACTTTCGCATTTCTCAGGCCAGCGGGTCGGCGACGGGAGTGAGTTATGACGCCAAAACCGGCGCCCTCACGCTCGCATCCGAGGTCACGCTGGCAACGAACGAGCCGACTCCGACCACCCTCCGGGCGGCCCGCGGCGTCATTCTGAAGGGTCCGCGCATGGTGGTGCTCGAGCAGGCGCATCTGCAAAGCGGACTGCGCAACGCCCAAGCCAACCAGGCCGAGCTCTACCTACGTCCGGATAACAGCGTGGAACGGGTCCTGGCCCAGGGCGACGTGCGGCTCGAAATCAAGGGTCCGCAGCCCGCCGAGGTCCACGCCGCGCAAGTCGAGCTCACCCTCTCCAGCCAGCGGGGCATGCTGCGCACCGCGATTTTTTCCGGCGACGTGCAGGCAGAAAGCCGCGGCCGAGAGCCGATCGCGGCCTCGGCCGGGCGAGCCCTCCTGAGTTTTGCGGCGAACAATGTGCTGACCAAAGTGCACACCGAAGACCAGGTCAAGCTGCAACAACACCAGAGGCCGTCTGCGCCCGCAGCCAGCGCCCAGGACCTCGAACTCACCGCCTCCGCCGTGGACTTTTTCCTGGCCGGCGGCCGTCGTCTGGATCACGCCGAGACTTCCGGAGCGGCCCAGATCGCCATCCGCCCGGTGATGCCGGTGAGCGGGCAAACGCTCGTCACCGCGGGCAAATTCCAGGCCCATTTCAATGCCCTGGGACAACTCGAATCGCTTCACGGAGCGCCCGAAACGCGCGTCGTCTCGAGCATTCCCGGGCAGCCCGATCGGGCGAGCACCAGCCAGAGGCTGGACGCTGTTTTCCGCCCTGGGGAAGGCATCGATGCCATCATGCAGCAGGGCAGCGTGGCCTATACAGATGGAGAGCGCAAAGCCTGGGCCGACAGCGCCCGCTATACTCCTAGCGATCAGATGCTCGAGCTGAGCGGTGCGCCACGGGTTGTCCAGGGGGGTATGACGACGACGGCGCGCATCATGCGGCTCAACCGCGCCACCGGCGCCGCCTTCTCCGAAGGCGGCGTGAAGAGCACCTATAGCGACCTCGAGGCCCAACCGGACGGAGCGTTGCTGTCTTCTTCAAGTCCCATCCATGTCACGGCGGGAGCGATGACCGTGCATCGCGCCTCGGCCGTCGCTCTCTACACCGGAAGCGCGCGCTTGTGGCAGGACGCCAATGTGGTGTCCGCCCCGGTGATCGAGTTTGACCGCGACCGCCGCTCGGTGGTGGCCCGGGCCTCGTCCGATCAAGGGTCAGCCGCGGCTAACGCCAGGACGTCTCCCGCCCAATCGGTCTCCACGGTATTGGTCCAGACCGACAAAAGCGGCAAAGTCATGCCCGTCGCCGTGACCGCCGGCCGGCTGACCTACACCGACAGCGAGCGCCGAGCTTATTTCGAGGGAGGCGTGGTTGCCATGTCGGCGGATTTCTCGGTCCACTCCGAGCAGATGGAAGTCTTTCTCGCGCCGAGAGGCCCGGCGGCATCAGGCGGGGGTCAAAGCCTAGGAGGGGCTGCCCGGCTTGACCGAATCGTCGCCCGCAACCAGGTACTCGTCACCCAACCCACGCGACGGGCCACCGGCAACCAGCTCGTCTATATCGCTGCCGACGACAAGTTCGTCCTGACCGGCGGACCTCCTAGCATTTTTGATGCCGAACACGGCAAGATTACCGGCGTTTCGTTGACTTTGTTTAGAACCGATGATAGGGTGCTGGTTGAAGGCAGCGATACCTCCCCCAGCGTTTCACAGACGCGAGTGGCACGATAAATGCGTACTCTGGCCACCGACGAAATCGGCAAGTCCTACCGTGGTCGGCGAGTGGTGAATGGGGTCAGCCTTCGCGTCGAGCAGGGCGAAGTTGTTGGTTTACTTGGGCCAAACGGCGCTGGCAAGACCACCACGTTTTACGCGATCGTGGGCTTGATCCCGCCCGACACCGGACGGGTCCTGATCGACAACGACGACATCACCGATGTGCCCATGTATGTGCGGGCGCGCCAGTACGGTATCAGCTATCTCCCCCAGGAAGCGTCGGTATTTCGCAAACTCTCGGTTGAGGAAAACATCCTGGCGGTGCTCGAGGCGCAGCCTATCTCCTGGCACGAGCGGCGGGAGATGATGGAATCGCTGATCGACCAGTTGGGTCTCGAGCACATCCGGCAGAATCGCGGATATGCGCTCTCCGGGGGGGAACGGCGCCGGGTCGAAATCGCACGGGCTTTGGCGATCAATCCGGCGTTCATCCTGCTGGATGAGCCATTTTCCGGAATTGACCCGATTGCCGTACTCGACCTGCAGAAGATCATCAGTGATCTGAAAGCCTCCGGGATCGGTGTTCTGATCACCGATCACAGCGTCCGGGAAACGCTCTCGGTCACCGACCGGGCTTACATCATTGACGAAGGAAGAATTTTCCGCTCCGGACTGCCTGAGCAGTTGGCCAAGGACCCGGAGGTCCGGAGGGTGTATCTGGGCGAGAGTTTCTCGCTGGTATGAATTTCGGTCGGAGAACGACTGACAACCGACCACAACGCTTATGGTGTTACTCCAACCCAAGCTGAATCTGAAGGTCTCACAGAGACAGATCCTGACCCCGGGACTGGTGCAGATGGTCAGTGTCTTGGCGCTCAACAAGCTTGAGCTCCGCGACATGATTACCGCCGAAATGGTGGAAAACCCGGTTCTCGAAGAACTGGAAGACTCGGTTCCCCTGCTCGATGACGTCGGCCGCCGCGAAGAAGACCAGGAGCGCCCGACCGTCGAGGAAAGCGCTGCTCCGCCAGAGGAAAAGAAGGACCCCTTCGAGGAGATCGACTTCGGCTCGTTTTTCCAGGATTATCTCGACCCTGGCTATCGCAGCAGTCGAGAAATGGAGGACATCGAACGTCCCTCGTTCGAAAATTTTCTCTCCCGGCCGAGTAATCTGACCGACCATCTGACCTGGCAGCTGGGAGCAGTCCCCATCAGTAGCGCGGTACGCCAGGCGGCCGAGGTCATTCTCGGCAACCTGAACGAAGATGGCTACCTGATTGCCTCCGACGAGGAGTTGCTGGGAATCGTACCACCGGCGCCGATTGCAGCCGACACCACCCTCGAGAACACGGTAGTCAAGGAAGCCGCGGCCCTCGGCCTGGGCGAGATCGAAGAAGAAGAAGCCGACGACCCATTGCTCTCGGACGATCTGTCGCTTTCTGATGGGCCCTCGAGCTCTGCCGGTCCATCGTTATCGACCGAGCTATCGCCGGAATCGGGGGGGGCCCGCGAAACTTCAGAGATTGCTGCTCTCGCCGCCCCGCCCTCGGCCCTCGATGCGGTTACCCCGGCACCCCCGGCTACGGAACCGGTTCGAGTCCCGCAGCCCAGCTTCCAGCCGAGCTTCACCCGCGAAGAGCTTCACGAAGCTCTCGAGGTCGTCCGGCAGCTGGATCCGCCGGGGGTAGCCTGCCGCGACCTGCGCGAGTGCCTGCTCTACCAACTGCGTTACCAGCAGCAACTGGCGCAGCAGAAGGATGGCAGCGAAGATCTCTCGCAGGTCATCGTCGATGCCGTTGCCATCGTCGACCAGCATTTGCGCGCCGTGCAGAATAAGCAGTACAAGGAAATCGCCCGCGCCATTGGTCGCCCCCTAGAAGCCATCCAGCCGGCGCTCGACTACGTCCGCACTCTCGATCCGCGACCTGGCATGCGCTATAACAATGTCCAGCCTCGCCTGATCGAGCCCGACGTCGCTTTCGTGAAACACGGCGACGAGTGGCTGGTGATGATGAACGACGACGGTGTCCCGCAACTCCGCCTCAACCCGGCCTACAAGCGCCTGCTCAGCCGGGACACGCAGGACAAGGACACCCGCAACTACGTCAAAGAGCGCTACAAGAGCGCCATCCAGCTCATCAAGAACATCGAGCAGCGCAAGCAGACCATTACCAAGGTCTGCTACGCGATCGTCGCTCGTCAGCGGGATTTCTTGGAACATGGCATTGATCACCTCAAGCCCATGATGATCAAGGAGGTGGCGGAAGAAATCGGAGTGCATCCTTCCACCGTAAGCCGGGCGGTGGCCAGCAAGTATTCCCATACCCCGCAGGGCGTCTTCGAGCTGCGCTACTTCTTCAGCGAAAGCGTGAACGGTCCCGAGGGCGGCGGAACCTCCCTCCTGATCCTCAAGCGTCGCGTCAAGAAACTAATCGAGGAGGAGGACCCTGCCCGCCCCTTGACCGACGAGCAGATCACCCGCATTCTGCAATCCCAGGGTATTCAGGTGACCCGCCGCACGGTCGCCAAGTACCGCGAAGACATGCGCATCCCGAGTACCCATCAACGCCGAGTGAAGAAATAAGAATAACGCCGGCCACTCGCCGGCTCGCAGTGCCCAACCGCGGTACAGCTCAGAAGGGGGCGCTCATGAATGTGGAATACACCGGCAGGCACTACGAAATCACCCCAGGCATCCGCAAAGAAGTCGAAACCGGCCTGGCAAAAATCCGCAAGATGCTGGGCGACAAATTCGAAACCAAGGTGATCCTGGCGGTCGAGAAACACCGCCACAAAGCGGAAATCACCATCCGCCCGCGCAACGGCCCGCTGGTCGGACTGGCGCAGGCCGGAGACATGATCTCCGCCATCGGCGAAGCGCTCGATCACTTGCAGAAGCAAGCGGTGAAGTACAACACGCGCTGGCGCAGCAAGAAACGCCATCAACGAAAGAAACTCGAAACCAAGAACTGGGACGGCAAGTCCGCGCCCCAAGAAGTCCACACCGCCGTGGGGCTCACCGAAGAAACCCTGGTGCGCGTGGTGGTGCACAAATTTCCCGCCACCGCCAAGTCCACGCACGTTCACCTGGTGCGCACCGACGACGCCGTAGCCCTGCGCCCCATGACTCTCGAAGAAGCCATCAAGGAGGCCCATTTCCGCGATCGCGATGTCTTCGTCTTCCGCGATCCGCAAGGCAAGGTGATGATCTTGCACCGTACCCGCGATGGCAAAATGGAGCTGATCGAAGCGCCCTAAACTGAGACTCAAGCTAGGCGGCGGCTCGAAAATCGCGCGGCCCCAATCGCCTGGACCGCCAGCCGGCGTGCGCCCTTCGGCTACTTCAATTTCACAAACAGCAAAACGAAAATCGCCCAGACCCCAACGGTTTCTGGAAACTGCGCCAGTTGCGCGTCGTGCAGCGGACCGCCCTTGGGGAGCGCATAAGTGAGCAGGAACATCGCCATCGCGGTGAGGATTCCCAGAATCAGTTTTGCTTTCCAGTTCATCGTTAGTTGGCCTCGCGGGAGCCCGCCTTGTCGTCTGGGAGCTGACCCGGTTTCAGACCGACGAGTATACTCCGGCAGAATTTCGAGCGCGCGAAAATTGGGCGCGCGAAAAATGGGGGGGGGCACTCCCCGATCCCCGGCCCGAGTGATGGGCGGCGGCCCACGCCGCAGTTTTGCCGGTCGCGAGAGGAGAGGAAATCAGTGTGCCGGCGGTGTGCCCAGAACATGGATGGTGTGGAACCAGGTCTCAGCCAGTACCGGCCAGTGGGTGACCGGAAGCTCGGTCGGACGCAGCCCGTATCCGTGACCGCCTTGCGCGTAGATGTGCAGTTCGGCGGGAACCTTCAGTTCCTTCAAGGCTTGAAAGTACAGGAGAGAGTTCTCCTCGTGCACCGGATCATCTTCTGCCTGCAATAGGAAAGTCGGCGGAGTGTTGGCGCTCGGTCCGATGGCAGGCCCAATTTTTGTGAGGTCGGGAGCGTCTGTCAGATAGCCGGGATAAATCACCACCACAAAGTTGGGACGCGCGTCCAGCCGACTCTCGGGAGTTTCGGGCGCGTCCGCCCGCTTGAAATCTGCGTGGTTGCCGAGAATCACCACCAGGTGGCCGCCCGCCGAGAAGCCCAAAGCGCCAACCCGCGCGGGATCAATATGCCACTCCGCGGCGTGAGCCCGTGTCAGTCGCATGGCTTGCTGCGCGTCTTCGAGATCCTCCACCTTCTCCGGGAAGTGGCCATCGAAGGGCACGCGATATTTCACCAGCACACAGGTCATGCCGATCGAGTTCAACCACTCGCACACCTCGGTTCCTTCGAGATCGAAAGCCAGTATGCGGTAGCTTCCGCCGGGAAACACCACGACCGCTGCGCCCGTGCCCTTGGCGCCGTCCGGCTGGTATACGGTGAGGCTCGGGTGGCCGATGTCGGTGAGGCGAAGGACCGGCCTGCCGGCGATCGGTCGGTCGGTCGGTTTGGTCCCGTCCCTCTCCGGACCGCTCACGGTGGAAGGTTCGGGAGTCCCATTCGGCCAAAGCGGCAGCGTGATTCGCTGGGCGCGAGCGCCGCTCACGACGGTCAATAGCGCGATGGCCATCCAAAGGTGCGTGCGCACCGGAGGATTCTACCCGATCGGCCATGGTCGCGCTTCCCGGTGCCGGCCAACCGGCGGCCGGAACTCCGGTTGGTCCTAGGAAACGCGCGCCCTTGGCGCCGGATCGCGAATGCTGGGGCGGAGCCGGGGCCAAAATCCCGGTCCCCACCCGGGCAGTCCCCGCGCCTTGGTTTCCGCCAGATACGGGCCACGCCTTTTTTTGTTGTAGACTCCTTCCTTCCCTTCCGCTCGAAGACAGGTGAACGAAACATGAACCGAACCACCGTCTCCGCCTTTTGCATCGCCCTCTGCTGTGCCGTCCTTTTCCCCTCACCGGCCACCGCCAGTCCGATCCCCATCCTGCTGGTCGATGGACAGAGCGGTGGTCCCTATCACAATTGGCGGTTGACGACGGCCGTACTGAAAAAGGAACTGGAAGAGACCGGACTATTCGAGGTCACGGTCGCGACGGCTCCTCAGTTTGGCAGCGACTTCAGCAGCTTTCAGCCAAGGTTCGGTGACTACAAAGCCATCGTATGGAACTGTGACGCTCCCGACTGGCCGGCGGACCTGCGCTCCCAGCTGGAACAGTATGTAAGAGCAGGCGGGGGCCTGGTGATCGTGCATGCCGCCGATAACGCCTTTCCCGATTGGCTGGCCTACAGCCAGATGACCGGCATCGGGGGCTGGAGAAATCGATCGGAAAAGTCCGGACCGTATTGGTATTTCAAGGATGGCAAGTTGGTTTCTGATACCTCTCCCGGACCTGCCGGGTCCCACGGAGCGCGCATTCCCTTCCAGATCGTCACCCGGGATCCTGAGCACCCCATCATGAAAGGCTTGCCCCCCGCCTGGATGCACGCCGGCGACGAGCTTTACGCCCGGCTTCGAGGGCCCGGGCAGGATATGACCGTGCTGGCAACGGCTTATTCGGACCCGCTCAACAAGGGCACAGGCCGGGATGAGCCCATGCTCATGGTTTTGCGCTATGGTCAGGGAAGAATTTTCCACACCACATTGGGGCACGATGTGGCCGCACTGAGCTGCGTTGGGTTTATGACCACCTACCAGCGAGGAGCGGAGTGGGCGGCCACCGGCCAGGTGACCCAGAAACTGCCCCTAACTTTTCCGAGCGCCGACACGGTCAGCTACCGCGTCGACCTGGCGGAGATGGATCCGGCTTTTCTGAGCAACGCGCCCACTGCGGCGCCCCCCGCGCCCCCGGGGAAGTGAGGCTGGGCTCACCCCGGTGCCTGGTCGCCGACCCCCGGAGATTGGGGGAGCGGTTTCTCTGGACCATCCCAACCGAAGTGCTGGCCCGCTTGATGGGCTGCGCGCTGCGGTTCTCGCGTTTTGCCGCCTGCGGGCGAAGCCTCAGCTTCCCGGGCTCGCCGACTCCTCCACGTTCCATTTCCGCGCTAGACGTTCCAGATCCTGCAAGACTTTCTCAATGTCTTTCATGCGCTTGGTGATGCCATAGGTGACTGCCGGGGGAATGGTCTGCGCATAGTGGCGGAAGACAAATTCTTTCTTCTCCAACATGCGCAACCGTTCCGCTAACACCCGCGGGGAAATTCCTTCCACCTGCTTCTGCAACGCGCCAAATCGCGCCGGACCATGGGTGCTCAAAGCCCACAGAATGTGGAGGGTCCAGGGCCGCGCTAGCGACTCCAAAAGCCCGTGGATGGGGCAGGGACTGGGTGGTTGCAGGGTGCGCCGCATGGTCGTAACCTCCGCTAAGTTACTATACAGTAATTAATGTACTATTACAAGCTACTTATTAAAAGTAACCAACGAGGGACTGGCCACATCTATCTCCGAGAACGGCCATTCCGTTCTAAAGACTCGGTTCTTGAACTCTAAGGAGGTCCTGTATGGCTACTCAATCCGGTTCCATCGCGTTTCGGACGGCAAGCTCTGTCGACCGTTCCCATGCGCCCAGCAAGACCGTTCTGCGCCCCGCCGCCGTTCTCGCCGGTCGGGTGTTGTTCTCGTTGATATTTCTGCTGGCCGCGATCGGTCACTTTTCCCATCAGGAGATCGCCTACGCCGCGCAACAAGGCGTGCCTCTGGCTTCGCTGGCAGTTCCCTTATCCGGCGTACTGGCACTCGTCGGCGGTCTCAGCGTGCTCGTCGGCTACCAGGCGAAATGGGGGGCGGGGCTGCTGATTGTGTTCCTCGTGCCTGTGACCCTTATGCTGCATAATTTCTGGGCAGTGAAAGATCCGATGATGGCTCAGATGCAGATGGCCATGTTCCTGAAAAACCTTTCCATGATCGGCGGGGCTTTGCTCATCACACAGTTCGGGGCCGGGCCCCTGAGCCTGGACGCGCGCAGCCATCACTAAACCGTGCGTGCCCCTTCGGAGGGTGGGAAATGGTCGCGCCGAGCGGCCCCGGACGCTTCCTGGGGCTCTCCCTTCACCCGCCGCTCGTAGAGCGTCTGCGGACGCGATAGGATTCGAACAGAATATGGAGCCAGCTCAATCGTCTTCGCTGCCTACGTTCTTTCTGCCCCATGGCGGAGGTCCCTGTTTTTTCATGGAGTGGACGATCGGCCCGCCCGACACCTGGCGCAAAATGGCGGCATGGCTTGGCCAGCTGGGCGCCTCCGTCGGCAGCCGGCCGAAGGCGGCGGTGGTGATCTCGGGCCATTGGGAGGCTGAGGATTTTACGGTCACAAGTGGCGCTCATCCCCCGCTGCTCTACGATTACTCGGGGTTTCCTCCCGCGACCTACGCGCTCGAATATCCGGCGCCCGGTTCGCCGGCGCTCGCAGAACGCGTCGTCGATTTGCTGGGCCAGGCTGGCATTCGAGCCCGGTCCGACGCGCAGCGCGGGTTCGATCACGGCGTGTTTATTCCATTCAAGGTGATCTATCCCCAGGCGGATGTGCCCCTGGTACAGCTTTCGCTGCACGCTGGGCTTGATCCGGCAACCCATCTAAGAGCCGGGCGCGCGCTCGCGCCCCTGCGGAAAGCAGGCGTGCTGATTGCCGGAAGCGGAATGAGTTACCACAACATGAGAGGGCTCATGAGCGGCGGCGTGCTCGCCGATTCCGACCGCTTCGACAGTTGGCTGACCCGCGCGGCGTGCGCGCCCGCGGCTCCCGCGCGGGAGGAGATGCTCGAACAATGGGCGCTCGCCCCCGCCGCCCGCAGCGCCCATCCCCGGGAAGAGCATTTGCTGCCGCTCATGGTGGCGGCTGGCGCCGGGGCCGAAGACCTGGGACGGAAAGTATTTACCGACCGCGTGCTCGGTGCCACCGTATCCGCCTTTCGCTTCGGTTGATCCCCGCGAAGGGCCGAGATGCCCGATCGCTTGCGCCGGCGAAGGGTTTCAGGCGGAACCCCAGCCGGCGTCCGCCCGCGGCCTCAAGCATCGCGATGGACGGTGTCCATCGAGAACGCCGGCACGCACACCGCGATGTAGTCCGCTCCCGGTTCGAAGGGCGTCGAATACTGGACCCACTCGCCGGCGTGAACGACGACGGCTTGGCCGGCGGTCACGTCGATCGCTCCCTCTTCGCAGCGCACCCGCAGCGTGCCTTTCAGTACCAGAGTGAACTCTTCAAACTCAGGAGTTTGTCCAGGCTCCTCCCACCCCTGCGGGCTGCGCATCTGGGCTAGGCTGACGGACATGGTTTTGGTGTTGACCCGGCCAATGTATTCCTCAATCACCTTGGGTTTGGTTCCCGCGGCTTGAACGCGTGTTGGTTGAGCTACCAGAGTCGGCATCGGTTCTCCCTCTCACCGTGGCGGGTGAAGGAATCACTCTAACAAGCGAAGGGTGAAACCGAAACCGTGGCGGCGGGTGGCACCGTGTGCCTGATTCAGACGGTGGCCGAGAGCGCTTGATTTTTCACGGCAAGGGATGCGCGCAGTTCGTCAAGGCTCGGGAACGACAAGGGAACGGTCAGAAAACGCTCTTGTGGGTCGGCGGTTTTCTTCAACGCCTGCACCAGCAACTCGACGGCTTGGCCGCTGTTCGGAGGGACGACGATGGTCGCGGCGAGCAATCCTTTTTTCACCCAGGCCTGTCCGGTCTTGGGCAAGCCGTCGCAGCCGATGAAGGGAAGGCTCAACCAGCGGTCGCGAGACGGGCCTTCGGGCAATTCCTGAAATGCTTTCTTGGCGCCGAGTGCCATGGCGTCATTCTGTGAAGCCACCACATCGATCCGACTTTGCTGCGAGGTGGAAAGGCGCAGCCAGGAACTGACGGCGTTGTGGGCGCTCGCTTCGGTCCAGCGTCCCTTCATGACTTTCACCAGCACATCGGCCGCCTTGGTTTCATACAGGCCAGAGGCGCGCTGCTTCGCCGCCAGACTTTCGGATGGGCCGGTGATATAGAGAACCGATCCCCCGGCGGGCAGCAGAACGGCGCATTGACGGCCCTGGATGCGGCCAATCTCCTCGTGGTTGGAGGTCATGCAGAAGATCGGCGCCAGGCCGGATTGGCGAAGTTCGTAAACGTACTCGACGTCACGGTTCAGAACCACCCACGCAATCCCGGCCGCCATGGCGGCACGGGCAACCTGGGGCAGCGCGGTTCCCCCGACCGGCTCGAAGATAATGCCATCGGGATGGGCGTTCTCGTTCTGGATGAACTTGAGGATCTGCTGGCTTTGCACGAAGCTATCGTTGCCGCCGTAGACGATTTGCAGCTCGACGCCCAGGCGGCGTGCCGCCTCTTCGGCGGCGGCGGCCTGTTCCATCTGGTAGTCGTTGTCGTTGCTGGTGAGCGAAACGACGAAGGTGAGCTTTTTCATTTTTGTCCCGAAACGAAATCATACCGTGCGGCTCGGAAAGCCCCATGTGACCGAAGTAACCCCCCCCGAGGTGTCCCGACGTGTCGAGGGCATCTCCATCGGGAAGCGGGTCGGTGCTACAATGCGCCCCGCAGGAGAGCAGACATGCCGATGGCGGCGGGAGAAGGAGCGCAAGAGTCCGGAATTGCACCCCCCGGGAGATTGATGGCGCTCGATGTGTTCCGGGGGGCAACCATCGCGGCCATGATCCTGGTGAACAATCCCGGGGATGGGCCGGCTGCCTATCCGCCGCTGCAACACTCCGCATGGAATGGGTGGACGCCCACCGACCTGGTGTTTCCTTTCTTTCTTTTTGTTGTGGGCGTGGCCATGGTTTTTTCCTTTCGCGCGCGCAGGGAGCGGGGCGCTTCGCGGCAGACGCTGATGGCGCACGTGGTTTGGCGCAGCCTGATTTTGTTCGGGTTGGGCATGTTTCTGAATGGATTTCCCAATCACTATCAGTTGGCGTCGTGGCGGGTTTATGGCGTGCTCCAGAGGATCGCGGTCTGCTATCTCATCACCTCAGCCCTGGCGCTCTGGACCAAGCGGCGGGGTCAGGGATTTGCCGTGCTGGTTTGTCTGGCTGGCTATTGGATCGTGATGCGATATGTCTCGGTGCCGGGCTTCGGTGTTCCCGGCCGCGACATTCCCCTGCTCGATCCCGACCGCAATCTGGCAGCTTGGCTGGACCGCAAGCTTCTGTTCGGACACTTGTGGGAGGTTACGCGCGATCCGGAAGGGGTGCTGAGCACGCTCCCGGCGGTAGCGACCTGCCTGCTCGGGCTGCTGACCGGCGAATGGCTCGCCTCCGATCGCAGCCGGAGCACGAAGGCCGCGGGAATGGCGGGAGCGGGTCTGCTGTGCGTGGCGGCTGGGGAGCTGATGAACATCTGGTTCCCGATCAACAAGAAGCTGTGGACCAGTTCCTACGTCGTCTTCACCGCCGGGCTGGCACTGCTCTCTCTGGCGCTCTCGTACTGGGTTCTCGACATCCGACAATGGCGGCGTTGGAGCAAGCCGTTCGTGGTGTTTGGCAAGAATGCGATTGCGGCCTACGTTTTATCGGAGATGCTGGCCGCGGGGTTGGACACGCTCGCGGTGCATGCCGGGGATGGCGGTGTCATGACCTGGCATGAGGTCTTGCATACGTCTCTGTTCGCGCCTCTGGGCAATCCGGCGAATGCGTCCTTGCTGTATTCGATCTTTTATGTACTGGTGTGTTTAGCGGCCATATGGGTGCTCGATTGGAGGGGGATTGTTCTGAAGGTCTGAAAGGGCGGCCACGCCTTCGGCCGATCGGAGCGATGCACCCTGCGTTCGGCCCGGAACTTTCAGATGGGCGCTCCGGGTCTCAACCGTCGTGTCGGCGCGGTGAGAATTCGCCTTGCCTATGTGCGGATTCATTCGCAGGCTGAAAACCTGTAACAGCAAGAAAATAAATAAAATAAAGATTAAAATAAAGATGGCGACTCGGGTTGCCGATTTGGACCTCAGACCCCCAGAGGAGGGTGCCTCGAGCGTTCCCAGCCCACCTCGACATTCCACTCGGTCACGTAGAAGGTAAGGAAGAAGGTAAGATCGATGCATGGGCAAGGCGCAGGTTTCGGCGGCTCGAGGGATGGTTCGCCAGCTTTGTCCCAGGTGCCGCGAGGGGAAAATCTTCCGGCGATCCGGCTTCCTGCTGCCGGGGATGCATGAACGCTGCCCGGCGTGCGGGTTGAAGTTTGAGCGCGAGGAAGGGTATTTCCTGGGGGCGATGTATATCGGGTATGGACTCGCCCTGGCAGCGATTTCGCTTCTCGCGCTCGTGCTCTGGGCCGCGATGCGCTGGTCGTTTCAGAAAGCCGTGATTGGAGGCGTGCTGCTGTTCTTGCCCCTAGCGCCCTTCCTTACGGTGATGGCGCGGGTGCTCTGGATTTACCTCGACCAGGCGGTCGACCCGGACCAGACTGAGTGACCGTCGGGTGGAACCCGGGAGCAAAATCGCGCATCCAATACGATTATGGAAGAGACTAGGAAGGATATGTTCGACGAAAAGTACAGAGTGCTTGCGGTCGAGAGTCAGCGCCTGGTCATCCGAGGAGTGCTCAGCGGAAAGGTGTTGACGATCGTCAATCACCAGCCTGATGTTCCTTTGACGGAAGAGGACTATCCGCCGGGGAAATTGATCGCGTTGAGTGATCCGTCGATTACGCCGAACTAGCAACCAAAATGGAGGCGGCGCAGCTTCGACAGCGGATCTTGTCATGGGCGTCACCGGGTCCCGGGGACGGGTGGAGTTTCCTGTTTGTTTCCCGGCTGGCTTCTCGGACAGGCTTCCCCCGGACTCTCGGCCCGGACCCCAGACCCCAGCGAGTCGCCCTTTGCGGAAGATGTGAGGCAGCGGTCGAGGCCGCCTGGCTTTAGCGGTCGCTCCCCATTCGAAACCAACTGGACCCACCTCGGCACCCAATCCCAATCCCAATATCAATATCAATATCAATAGCAATAACAATGGCATCAATGGCATCAATGGCAAGACAGCCGCGCCTCGTAGCCTGAGAGGCCAGAGGTTGACTCAGCATGGCGTTAAGAAAAGAGACGGTGCTGAATGGGGACAGCCTCGATCGCCTGCGAGCATTCCGCGTCGTCGTTCGCGACCCGGTTGATCCGGGTGCCGACGGGAAAACAACGCATGCGCCCGGCATCATAGGGCTTCAGCAGATTCGATAGCGCGCCGACATCGAGCATCCCGGGATCAAGCCAGAAATCATAGTCGGCTGGGTCGAGGATGACGGGCATACGGTCGTGGACGGCGGAGGTCAGGGGGTTCGCCGTCGTGGTGAGAATCGCGCAGGTCTCTAGCCTGCCGGTGCTCGAGTGCTTCCATTCATCCCATATTCCCGCGAACCCGAACAACTCCCCATGGTCGAGTTCAAAGCAATACGGTTGCTTGACGTTCCCCCTGGTCTGCCATTCGTAGAAACCGTCGGCCGGGATGAGGCACCTGCGAGCCCGGAAGGGGTCGCGGAATGCAGGCTTTGTCCTCACCGTCTCCGACCGTGCATTGATCATCTGGGCGCCGCGAGATGAATCTCTGGCCCACGACGGGATGAGTCCCCAGCGCATCAATGACAATTCGCGGATCGGCTGCCGCGGATTTTGGCGAATGACTGGCACCGGTTGAGTGGGCGCGACATTGTAGCGGGGACTCCATTCGGCTTCTTCCGAGACCGTGTCGAAGTACTCCTCCACCAGCTGCTTTCTCCGCGACAGTCGGTATCGCCCGCACATGAAACGATTATGGCAGCTCGACCGAGGCCGGGAGTCAGAAGAATCGGGGAAAGTAATCTGGCAACGAAACGGCCGGGAGTAACTAGGGTAACGTTCTGCTACCCGTATACCGCATGGTACGCTCCGGCGAGGCCTGAAAATCGGCAGCCGGGGCTCGATCGGCTGCCGGGCGGGGGTGCGTCTACGCAGCCGATCGGTGGCCGCGCCGCGACACCAGCCCTGGCGACAACGATACCCAACCGCCATGCCACGTATTCCGATTCTCCGACTGCGGCGGAGCACCGAGGCCATGGAGCCGCCGGTGCTCACCGGCTATACGCCCACTTTATCGCTCGAGGGGCTGCAAGCGGGTGTGGATAATCTGCGGCACGACGTTCACCTGAGTCGCGGATTTGTGGAACAGACCCGGGTGCATGTGGCCCGGCTGATCGTGCGGCATGGCGACATGGAGGGACTGCTGGCCGCCGAAACGGCGGAGAAAGCGCCGGTAAATCGCTTCGTGGGCAGCCTGGGCGCCAAAGTACAGGCCGCCCGGCCGGAGCCCCTCGATCTCAAGCCGCTGCTAACGGAGTTGCATGTCGGCGCGCTGAATCAAGCCAAAGCCAACGAAAGCCTGGTCGTGGATATCCTGGCGCGCGTGGCCATCATCAAGTTCCTGCGGGTGGAACTGGAGGCGCAGTTCGCCCAGACGCTCGAGCGTTGCCGCATGACGTTGCGAAACTACGAAGGCTTGCGGCATGAGAAGGGGCTCGAGTACCGCGGGCGGGTGGCGGCCTTTCAGATGCAGAAGAAAATCATCCTGCGCAAAGCGGGCCGGGAACTGTTCCACACGTTGCGGGAGATTGAACGAGAGACTCTGGCCCGCATGCGGCGCTCCTTCTTCGGGAGTCGCGGGGAAGCGGAGTACAAGCTGTTCCTCAATCCGCTGATCTTCAACGAAGATGGACGCGACACTTACCTGAATGCCGAGCACTACGTCATGCTGGGCAACTTCGACCGCGATCCGGACCGTTTTTCGAACGTGCGGCGGGTGGCCTGTGATTTCCTGCGGTCGCTCGATCTGGGCGAAGAGGCGAAGGACGAAAGCGCCTTCGATCGCTGGCTGAACGCGCCGGACAACGCGCAGGAAGTGGTGGGCGATGGAAATGGGGACGAGTCCACGCTGCAGAAGCGCTCGCAGAACAAGCGGCTGCAAGCCTGGGCGGACCTGCTCGAGAGCCAGCGGCTGATGGACTACGTGGTGGCGTCCTACGAGGTGGTGCCGTTGCTGGCCGAATACTCACCCTACATCAATGCGCAACAGCTGAAGAACGCATTGATTTCGCGCGAAGAGAGGGGACGAGTGGAGAGGCTGGTCGAGGAAAATGGCAAGCTGGGGGCGCGAAGCCTGCAGACGGCGGTAGAGAAAGTCGCGAATTCCCGCGGCGCCGACCGCGCCAAGATGGCGGCCCGGTTTCTGGGCGACTTCCTGCGCTATCACCGCGACTTGCGCCGGCTGGAGGTGCTGAATGCCGCCCTCGACAGCGTGAATCTGATTGGCAATGAAAAGATGCGGGAACTCTCGGCGATGAACAGCACGCTCTATGAGTACCTGCTGCACAACGAGCAAAGGCCAGCGGAAGAAAAGATCCTGCGGCATGTGATTGTCAAGGCGGATGTGCGGGACTCCTCGCGGTTGACCCGGTCGCTGCTCGAGCGGGGGCTGAATCCGGCTTCGTACTTCAGCCTGAATTTCTATGATCCGGTCAACAAGCTGCTGGGCAAGTATGGGGCCACAAAAGTGTTTCTCGAGGGGGACGCGATTATTCTGGCGCTGCTCGAGCGGCAAGGGGAGCCGGGGTTGGCGGTGAGCCGGGCCTGCGTGCTGGCTCGCGAAATCATCGACATCGTCTGTGGGTACAACCAGTTATTGGAGCGGGCGGGAATGCCTTCGCTCGAACTAGGCATCGGGATCTCCTGCCAGGAATCGGCGCCGATGTATCTGCTCGACGGCGAGCAGCGGATCATGATTTCCGACGCGTTGAATGAGAGTGACCGGCTGGCGTCTTGCAACAAGCGGATGCGCAAGAGCATGGACCAGGGGGGCAGTCCGTTCAATGTGTACGTGTTTCAGACCGTGGGCGACCAAGACGCAGGGGAGAGCCCGGACGACTTCCTCATGAATTACAACTGCAACGGCATCCGCATGAATGAAGCTGCGTTCCGGCGGTTGGAGCAAGAGATTTCACTCGAACCATGCCCCGTCGAACTGCCGCAACTATGGGGCAGCGAAGGATTCCAATTGCAGGCAGGCCTGGTGCCGGTAGGCAATGATATCTTCCGCAAGATTGTCGTGCGCTCGAGCCGGATCGCCCAGGTGGACACTCGCGACTTCTCGCTGCAGCGATGGACCGCGCGTGCCTATTACGAGGTCTGCACCAACCCCGCGGTCTACAACCCGGCCGAGGCCAAGACGGCGGGGGCGTAGCCCGGCTGTCGGCCGCCGAGCGAATGAGAATGGCGGCGGGCGGAAGGGGATCCTACTGGCCAGCGCGCAGGGACGGGATCAGCATCCCGTTCGCGGGTTTTTTGCGATTGCGGTCCGGTTTGTCTTGCTGGTAGACCAAGTCGAGCGAGCCTTCGGCGCTGACTTTGGCTTCCGCCATGATGGCGGACAGAGCGCGGAAGGAACGGCCGATATCACTGCCTTCCTGAAAGGCGACCGGCACCCCCTTGTCGATGGCGGGCGCCGTGGCTTGGTAGTTGTTGGGGAGCTTCCACAGCAGGCGGCAATCCGTGGCTTTTTCGACGTCCTCGTCAGAGAAGCCGGGAATTTTCTTGTAGCGGTTGAGCACCAAGCGGACGCGATCCCGCGAGGCGCCTTCCTCAAGGAACGGGCGCATGCGGCCGGCACTCCACAGCGAAACCACATCGGTTTGCGCCACGAGCAGCACCGCATTCGACAGTTCACAAAGCAGGCGGGCGGTCCTGTCCACGCGGCCCGAGGAGTCCACAACCACGTAGCGGAAGTGCGACACCAGGAGATCGAACAGGCGCGCCAGTTCGGCCGCCGTGGGCTCGAGAGAAAAAGGCTGCTGCGGTGCGGCGAGCAGCTGAAGTCCGCCTCGGCACTGGGTCATCAGGCCTTCGAGCAAAGACGTATCCAGGCGGTGCAGGTTCTGCAGCGCGTCATAGACGCCGAAGGCCGGCCGCATGTTCAGGTGAAGGGCACAATGGCCCATGGGAGCAAAATCCACCAATAGAACGCCCCCGTGAGCCTCCTGCAGAGCGATGGCGGTGTTGACGGCGACCGTGGTGGCGCCGGCTCCGCCTTTGGCGTTGGCCACGGTGAACACGCGTGCCCGGCCTGAGGATGCCCGGCTCTTGATGCGCGAGGACGATAGGCGCAGGAAGGCTTCCGCGATGGCTTCGGCAGGGGCGTTGCGTTCGAGATATTCGGTCGCCCCGGCTCGCATGCTGGCCACAATGGTCGCGGGATGGCTCATTTCGCCCATGGCAAACAGGGCCAGGTCTTCGGTGGCGTTTCGAATCAGGGCGATTGCGCTCAGCGCGCGCTGCTCGGCGTGGGGATCGATATCGACCAGGACGACCTCGGCATGGGCATCCTGGATCTGACGCAGGATGGGGTCGCTCGCGCTCGAGGGGAACCCGCAATGGCTGAAGACAATCTGGCCCGCCTGCGTGTTCTCGAGCCGGCTCTCTAGGACCGGGAGTCTCTCTCTGTCTTCGGTCAGAAGGGCGGCAGCTATGCCGGACATAGTTCGGTCCTCGCTGATTTTTCCCGTAACAGCATGTTATGAAAGGACAACGGCGACGCCAAGTGACTTTGGTACCGGCTGCGCGCCGGGCGAGAACTCCCCCCGGAAGCAGCGGACGACCTACCGAAACACTGGACCTCACCGAAATCCGGCGCGCCTCGAGCCTTCGCCGGGCTTCGACCATTCTATTGAAAACCAGCCCAATTGGAAAGCACCCAGAGCGCGCAAAAGGCGCGCCTGGCGGGAGATTCAGGGGGAGGGAGAAATCCACAAGCCAACGCCCAACTAGGGCAACGCGGCGTCGCCCGAATGAAACGTGTGCAACTGGTTCCCCACGGCCTCTTCGGGCGCCGGCTCACGCAAAGGGGAAACCCGGACAAACTCTGCTGAACCTTTGACCAGGGTCTCGGGTTCGGGCAGGTATTCATAGCCTTGCAGCAGGGCCGCGATTCCGCACGCGCTTCCACCCGCCGGAGGCACCACGCGGATCACAGTGGCTCGGCAGCGCACCCGCATCGCCTCGGCCAGCGTGATCTCCGAGGGCATGACCAGGGTGAGTTCAATGGCGTCCCCTTGCGAGAGGGGGAAGTCGGTGTAGAACAGTACTCCGCCTGCGCTCAAATTCTGGGTGAAGCCGCAGGCTTCGCCAGCGCCGCCATTCCGGCGGATGGAAACCGGAAGGTCCAAAGCGAAGCGTTGGCGATGGCGACGTTCGATGCGAACCGGCTCGTTATTCATGCCTTCTCCGAAAACCGGCGCTTCACCCGTTGGACGCTGGTACGCCGCCGGGTGACTGGCCAGAGGAAAGTGGTGCAAGCTAAAGGCTTCGGACGATCAGCTTTCGTCCCCTTGCGCGGGAGCGGCTGGTCCTGCCAGCGCATTCCTTCCTAAATACTGGGACTGCGAGAATCCCCGCCGCTGCCACGTCGAACCCTAACAGTAACTGCTAAAGACTCTACCGCAGCCCGAAGATGGTGAGAAGTTGACGAGTTGGTGACGTGAGAAGTTAGCACCTAGAGCGCAAGGTCTCCGCCGGGCCGCCGGACTCGAGGCCCCGAACTTGGCGGGCAGCGGGGGTTTCGGGGGCGCATCGCCGGCTAGCGCGCCCTGAACCCGGAAAGTCGCGGACCGTGTTGCGGAGCGCGTTCCGCCCTCGACCTGGGCTTCCGGGCACCAGCAAGTTGTGCATCGCGTGGCGGCGCGATGCCATCTATCAAGAGCAGAACGTGGCGGATTCGCGCGCAAGCATCCCGACCGAAAAGATTCCCAGGCAGAGGCTGCCGGTCACCCTGCGTGCTCTGGCGCATCGCAACTTCCAGCTTTTTTTCAGCGGACAATTGATTTCGCTCATTGGCACCTGGATGCAGAGCGTCGCCCAGGCGTGGCTGGTTTATCGCATGACGGGCTCATCGCTGTTGCTCGGGGCGGTGGGCTTCGCGAGTCAGTTTCCGGTCTTCCTGGTGGCACCGATCGGCGGCATTGTGGCCGACCGCCACAACCGGCATCGGGTGGTCATCGCGACCCAAGTGGCGTCGATGATTTTGGCCCTCATCCTAGCAGGACTGACGCTCACGGGCGTGGTCACGGTGCGGGAGATTTTTGCTCTCGCCATACTGCTGGGGGTGGTGAATGCCTTCGATATACCGGGCCGGCAATCTTTCATTGTGGATATGGTCGGCAAGGAACATTTGATGAATGCGATCGCGTTGAACTCATCCATGTTCAACGCGGCGCGGATTATCGGTCCGGCAGTTGCCGGAATCATGGTCGCGAGAATCGGCGAAGGGTGGTGCTTCTTCGCGAACGGGGTCAGCTATATCGCGGTGATCGTCGGGCTGTTCCTGATGCGGGTGCCCGAGCCCAAGCCGCTGGCGGCCCCGGCCTCGCCTCTGGCCCACATCATGGAAGGGTTTCGCTTTGTGCGGCACACGGCGCCCATTCGCGCCCTGCTGCTGCTGCTCGGACTGGTGAGCTTGGTGGCCATGCCTTACACCGTGCTCATGCCCCTGTTTGCCGACCGAATCTTGCACGGGGGGGCGCGTGCGCTCGGCATCCTGATGGGGGCCACTGGCGTAGGGGCTTTGCTCGGTGCGCTCACGCTCGCTTCCCGCAGCGGAGTGAGCGGACTGGGGCGATGGGTGGCGCTTTCCTGCGCCGGTTTCGGCATCAGCCTGGTGCTGTTTTCCTTCTCGCGCGTGTTCTGGCTTTCCGCCGCGCTCCTGCTGCCGGTGGGTTTCTGCATGATGCTGCAGATGTCTTCCTCGAACACCCTGATCCAGGCGATGGTGCCCGACCACCTGCGCGGCCGAGTGATGGCGGTCTATTCCATGATGTTCATGGGCATGGCGCCCCTCGGCGCTCTGCTCGGCGGAGCTCTGGCGGACCGGCTGGGGGCGCCGGTGACGGTGGCCATGGGAGCGGTCGCCGCCCTCGGCGGCGCCGCGTTCTTTGGGCTGCATTTGCCGAAGATCCGAGTGGAGGGGCGCCGGCTGATCATCGCTCAGACCGCGGTCGGAGGAGAGCCGGCGCAGGAGATGACAGCTCGGGTGGTCGACGAGTAGCGAGCGGGCGCGCTGCCTATTGCCCAGATCGCCACTGGCGGACGACTTCCGGCAGCGAGTTGTGCAAGATGGGGGTCGGTGTCCAAGTGAGGATCAGCATCCCCAGGCCGCCGAGCGCCAACCAGCGGCGAGGACGATCGACTGCCGGCCACTCCGGCACCAGGGGATGACGCATTCCGCTGAGGCCAAGCAACGCCGCCCAGAGTAGCCAGCCAACCCAGCGGTAGTAGGCGAGCGGAATGAGCACCAGGATGGTCAACGCGGAAACCACGCGATGGCCGCGCGGGGCCAGGGAGAAGACGATGTGGCCGCCATCGAGCTGCCCCCCGGGAAGCAAGTTCAAAGAAGTGGCGAACATTCCGACCCACGCGGCCACCGTCACCGGATGCAGGTAGACCTGGCCGAGAGGCAGGGCGGAGGTGCCCCGCGCCAAACCGGCGGCGACTAACATCCAGTGCACCACACGAAAAATCAGCGGGAGTCCGAGCTCGATACTGGCGGGCGCCGTGCCCGCAGAGATCGGCTGCGCCCAACCCAAGGAAAAAAATAGCACGGCGACGGCGATGACGAATCCTGCGATGGGGCCGGCGATGCCGATGTCAAACAGTGCCGAGCGCGACCGGATGGGGGAACGGATGCGAATGAAAGCGCCGAGAGTGCCAATCAAGGTCGGGAACGGAATAAAGAAAGGCAGCGTCGCCCAGACCCCGTACCGCTGGCAGTAAAGATAATGTCCCATCTCGTGCGCCAGCAGGATGAGCATGAGGGTGAGCGAGAACGGAATTCCGAGCGTCAGGTGCGCGCCCTCGAGTGCCCAGATGACGGGGAAGATGGACAGGCCGTCATCGCCGGTGTAAAGCACGGGAAGTTTGTGCAGGAAGTTGGTTTCCATGCGGGCGCCGACCACGAGCGTAGTGAAGATGGTGGCGAGCAGCAAAAGGATGTGGATCCAATAGCGCTGCCGAGGCGGGTGGACGACGAAGACTTCGAGCGGTCGATAGAAGTCCGTGGTCGAAGAG
Organism: uncultured Acidobacteriaceae bacterium; assembly: GCA_963770245.1. Lineage (GTDB taxonomy): Bacteria > Acidobacteriota > Terriglobia > Terriglobales > Acidobacteriaceae > PALSA-270. The sequence continues at coordinate 215,566 of CAVYOX010000011.1, forward strand.
ACGGGGGGAATAGGATCAGACATCAGAGCTCGTTGCCACGCGACTGGGCTCGAGGCCGACCAGCGGGCGGGACGCCCCTCCGCCGGCGAGCGGGCGGCGCCACCTAGTCGATGGACTGCAACTCCTTGCCGGGCTTGAAGCGAACCGCTTTGCCGGGGGGAATCGAAACCTCGGCGCCGGTTCGCGGGTTGCGTCCGATACCGGTTTTGCGCGGGCGCACATTGAATACGCCAAAGCCACGCAGCTCAATGCGATCGCCCTTGCCGAGCGCGTTCTTCATGCTGTCAAACACGGTTTCGACGGCCAGTTCGGCTTTGGTCTTGGTAATCCCGGTCTTGTTGACCACTTCGTTGATGATATCCAGCTTGATCACAGGTGGTTCTCCCGGGGGGAATCGCTACAAATCCATCAAGTGCTTGATGCTAAGGGAGATATGGGAGATTGTCAACGGCAGCGTGTCTCCCGTAAGATGGCGGCACCAGCCGAGAGCACGGTTAAATTCGAGAATTTGGTCCTGGAGCAAGGAAAACGGCGACCTCCGCCGGCCTGCAAGTCTCCCGATTTAGTCTCGAAGACTCGAGTTCGTTAAGGAGCTCCATGTTGAAGAGTGACCGCTGGATCCGCAAGATGGCGATCGAGCACGACATGATCAATCCCTTTTCCGAAAAGCAAGTGCGCGAGGGCGTGGTGTCCTACGGCTTGTCTTCCTACGGCTACGACTTGCGCGTGGCCGATGAGTTCAAGATTTTTACCAATGTGAACTGCACGGTAGTCGATCCGAAGCATTTCGACGAGCGCTCGTTCGTAACCGTGCGGACCGACGTGTGCATTGTGCCCCCCAATTCCTTTGCCCTGGCGCGCTCGGTCGAGTACTTCAAGATTCCGCGCGATGTGCTGACCATCTGTGTGGGGAAATCGACCTACGCGCGCTGCGGCATCATCGTGAATGTCACGCCCTTTGAGCCGGAGTGGGAGGGATTTGTGACTCTCGAAATTTCGAACACCACCCCGCTGCCGGCACGCATTTACGCCAACGAGGGCCTGTGCCAGATCATTTTCTTCCAATCGGATGAAGTGTGCGAGGTGAGCTACGCCGATCGCAAGGGGAAATACCAGTCGCAGAAGGGAATTGTCTTGCCGAAGTTGTAGCCCGGTCGCGGATGGTTCGGGCGCCACCCCGGGGCGGGCTGAGTTTCTCACCCCCACTACTTCCGGCTGTTCTCCCCTTCTTTGTACATGTACTTGATCGAGGGCTTGTAGATCATGAGATTGGGAGCGCCGTTGCGGTTCAGCTTGATGCAGGCCTTGTCGTACCACTCGATGACCCCGCGAATTTCCTCGCCGTCGCGGAGTACCACGACCATCGGGGTCTTGGACTGCATCTGCTTCTGGTAGTAGAAGTTTTCCGCGTTGGTTTGCTCAGCCGGCACGATTTTCTTGCCCCCGCCTCCGTTGCGGTCGCCGGGGCGCTCGGCGCGATCACGGCGTTCTCCCGGCATGGATTGGGGTCCGTGGCTATGCTCATTGCGGCTGAGGGAAGGGCGGATGAGCTTGCGGTTCGCGTAGCCGTCCTGCTCATGAGGCCGCTCGGCTGGTACCGAATCGGTTGCTTCTTTCATCGAGCCACCTATTTGACACGCGGCCACAACACAACGCTGCCGTGATTGTGGGACGAAAGGCGTGGGATTTTCCATAACCGTAGCACAGGAGCGGGAGTCGTGACAATGCTCCATTCGGGCAGAGAGAATGGGCTGGGGGCGGCAGGGGGCGGAAGGGCCCACCTCCTTAGCTCGGTTCGAGCCCAGTCGCGAATGCATCGAGCGAAAGCGAACGGAGCAGGTTGCGCCGCATGCCGCGCTCGACTTCCGCCAGGCGGTCGGCGGCGAGTGTGATCCAGGCGAAGTCGGCAGCGTCCGCCAATTTTCTCAGTTCGCCCGCGATGTCGGTATTGCGGACCAGTTCCGGAGTGGAGGAGTTCAGGAAAACCAAGTCCTGCGAGCAGAGAATAGAAGGTCCGCAACAGGGCTTCGAACTTGGTGCGGCCTTCGGCGCCCGCGCGGTAGGTTTCGGTGATTTTGAACAGTTCGCTGTGATCGGCGGCGCCCAATGCGGAATGCAGAATGGCCAGGGCGTGGCTGCGAGCGGCGGTGTAGGCGGTGAGATCGAAGTTGCGGGCGCGGCCCACGGCGCCTTCGGAAAGGCGCGCCACCAAAGCTCGCTGCTCGGCTTTCCACGCCGGACGATGGGTGGCTAGGTACCGCTCCATCTCCTCGGTGGGCAAGGCGGCGAGCGAAACTGTCATCGAACGCGAGCGCAGGGTGGGGAGGAGTTCGCCGGGGTTTTCGGTCAGCAGGAAAATGGTGGCGAACTCGGGCGGTTCTTCGAGCACCTTCAGCAGTGAGTTGGCAGCCTCTTTCATGAACGCGGAGCCGGTGAAAATGTAAACCCTTTCCTTGGCGTCTCCGGGGCGGTAGTAGATGGTCTCGATGACGCGGCGAACCTGGTCCACCTTGATCATCATCTGCGGCGGATCGGGAGGGATGATGAGCACGTCGGGATGGGTCTGCACGAACAGGCGGGTTTCTTTCCGGTCGGTTTCCCGCATGTCCTCGCGGGCTTCGACGGCCTCGGTCGCGCGGCTTTCGAGATCTTCCGCCTGCGCAATGCGGACGCAGTTCGAACACTCCCCACAAAAATCGGGCAGGCCGCCGCTCGCGACCGGGGCAAGACAATTGATCGCCTTGGCTAGCATGAGGGCCAGCGTATATTTGCCGGAGCCGGCGGGACCGGCCAGAATGACCGCCTGGGGAAAGCGGTCGCGCGCCAACATTTCGCGTAGGCGGCGGACGACTTCCGGGTTGCCGTGAAAATCAGAGAAGCCCATGTTCACGATCTGCCTTCATCGTATGGCCAAACCCCACTCCATCGAGCCGCATCGAGCCCCGTCGGCCTTGGCCTTGGGCGATTCGTGCGAGGGACAGCGTCGAAGCCATGGGTCGTGCCCGACAACCTAGCGTCACGATGAGGTGCGCGCCGTCAATTTCAGCCTCCGCCGTACGATCTCGAGAATCTTCTGATGGGTTTCCTCCGCCGTGCCGCGGGCATCGACGGTCACGACGCGCTCGGTCTCGCGCGCGGCAATCGCCAGATAGGCGTGGCGCACCCGTTCGAAGAAGGCGCGGCTCTCTTGCTCGAAGCGGTTTTCGTCATGCCTACCGCCGTTCCGCGTGCCCCGCGACTTGTTGCGGCGGCGGGCGCGTTCGACGCTCTGCGTTACCTCGGAGTCCATCAGGATGGTGAGCTCAGGCTGGAGATCGCCGCACAAAATACGGTGCAAGGCCAGCACCGGCTGGCTGCTCAGTTTGCGGCCCCCGCCCTGGTAGGCCTCGGTGGAATCGGTGAAGCGATCGCAGAGCAGGATGCGGCCGTCGGCCAGGGCGGGGTGGATCACTTCCTTGATGTGCTGGGCGCGGGAGGCGAACACGAGAGCCAGTTCGGCCAGCGGAGCCAGTCCCGCTGTGCCACTGTCGAGTAGCACCTGACGGATTTTTTCCCCCGTCGGAGTACCGCCGGGCTCGCGAGTCACATCCAAGGGCAAGCCGTGGGCGCGCAGCGCGGCGGCGAGCTTGTCGATCTGCGTGCTCTTGCCACAGCCGTCGAGTCCTTCGAAGGTAATGAACTTGCCGCGATGGGGCACCGAGTCATCATAGAGCACAGCAAGCATGGGCAGCCACCGGCAGGGGTCGGCTGCGGCATCCTCCGAGTGCGTTGTATGAGGACGGCTGATATAGTCACAGAGTTTTCGAATTTCCGGTTTTCGATCTCCACGAGGGATTCCCCTACCATGCATCGTTCGCTGGGGTTGGTTCTACTCTGTACTCTCTCGTGCGCCGGCGCCGTCATGGCGCAGGGCACGGCGCCGACGGTGAAGCTTTCTGTCGATGCCAGCGAGGTAACACGCCGGATGGTGCACGCCCGGCTGGAGATTGCTGCCAGCCCGGGTACCCTGACCCTCTACTACCCGCACTGGATTCCTGGCGAACACGGGCCCACCGGGCCAATCAACGAACTGATGGGTCTAACATTCACCGCCCACGGGCAGACTCTCGCCTGGCGCCGCGACCTGCTCGATGGGTGGACGTTTCACGTCGAAGTCCCCTCTGGAGTCTCCACCGTAGAGGTAGGGCTCGACTATATTTCTCCGGCTGCAGTCGAAGAAGCCCCCTATACGGCGGGTGCGTCTGCCACCGACAAAATGGCCGTCCTCAGTTGGAACACGCTGCTCTTATACCCGGCCGGTTGGAGCAGCGATGAACTGACCTACCATGCCAGTTTGCGGCTTCCATCGGGTTGGAAGTTCGGCACGCCGCTGCCCATCGCATCCGAGACCGGGGGAGAGATCGAGTTCAAGCCCGCGTCCCTGACCACGCTGGTGGATTCGCCGGTGATTGCCGGCGAATTCTTTCGCGTCGTGCCGCTGGCGGAACACCCCCATCAGGAAATGGATATTGCGGCGGACAGCGCCGCCGCCCTTGAGGCGCCCGCGGAGGTGCTCGAGCATTACAAAGACCTGACCGAGCAGGCCAAGCAGCTTTTCGGGTCGCAGCATTTTCGCGATTATCACTTTCTCTACAGCCTGAGCGATCACGTGGCACATTTCGGCCTGGAGCACCATGAGTCGGACGACAGCCGGGTGGGAGAGCGTTATCTGGTGGACCCGGATCTGCGCCTGGTCGCCGCGGGTCTGTTGCCGCACGAGTATGTGCACTCGTGGAACGGAAAATACCGCCGCCCCGCGGACTTGACGACGCCGGACTTTGAGAAGCCCATGCGGACCGATCTGCTGTGGGTGTACGAAGGCCTGACGTCCTATTTGGGCGATGTTCTGAGCGCGCGCAGCGGCATCCGCACGCCGGATGAGTATCGCGAGGCCTTGGCGAAAATTGCTGCCGATATGGACCATCATCCCGGACGCAGCTGGCGAAATTTGCAGGACACCTCCGATGCCGCGCCCGAACTCTACTTGGCGTCGAAAAGCTGGATTTCCTGGCGACGGGGAGTTGATTTTTATGACGAAGACGTTCTCGACTGGCTGTGGGTGGATACGATCATTCGCCAGCGCACCCAGGGCAAAAAATCGATCGACGATTTCTGCCACTTGTTTCACGGCGGACCGAGCGGCGGGCTCGAGGTGAAGACCTACACTTTCGACGATGTGGTCAACACGCTCAACCAGGTCGCGACTTACGATTGGCAAGGTTTTTGGACCGAGCGGCTCACCAACCATGCAGCCAATGCGCCCCTGACCGGCCTTGCCAATAGCGGTTGGGACCTGGTGTATAGCGCGACCGCATCCGAGCTGATCAAGGCCTGGGAAACCTCGCATAAGCAAATCGACGCGCTCTATTCGATCGGGTTGCTGGTGGGATTTGACGGAGCCATCGAAGACACGGTCGAAGGCATGCCGGCGGCGCGGGCGGGCATCGGCCCAGGCATGAAAGTGGTTGCCGTGAACGGGCGTTCCTTTACTCCGGTGGTGTTTCTCGATGCCCTGCGGGCAACGCCCCAGTCTCCCCAGGCTCTCGAACTCCTGGTCGAGAACGCCGATTATTTCAAGACCTACAACCTCGACTATCATGGGGGAGAAAAGTACCCCCATCTGATGCGCGATGAATCGAAGCCTGATGTGCTCGCTGAGATCATCAAGGCGCGGTAGATTGCATCGGGGGTTTGAGACCCGCCCGTAGCTCAATCGGATGGAGCATCTGCCCTCGGAGTGGCAGCTCCCAACACGGTAACCTCTCCATACAGCGAGTTACGGGGATCTCCGAAGGCTAAACCGCTATACAGATCGGGAACTAGGCTGTGAAAGCCGGGTAAGAATCTCCGTCCTCACCGGCCTAAACAACAGCCCCGCACGGGTCGCTGAATGAATTGCCGCCCGCAGGAATTTGCCGAACACGAGCGGAGGAGCACCCATGAGGACGGCCAGCACAGGACTGCTCGAGCAGGGAACTCAAGCGCCGGTCCCTACGGCAGACCGCATCCTCGCTGAAAGCGAACGAAACCTTAGCTGGAAGCTATTCCGTCCGAGCCCCAGCCGAGCGTCCAGCCGCGCGGCGCCCACCCGGAAGAGGGCGAAGTTCCGCTCCTCGGAAGAAGCCACAAAATGGCAGATGAAGGGACATCATCATTCAGCGCCCAGCGGCGGTCTCCTGCACGGCAATGGCCGGGGCCGGCTGATTAATGACCAGCCAGTACAGGCCCACGCTCTTAACCGTCTCCCGGAACCGGTCAAAGTCGACCGGCTTCTGGATATAGCTGTTAGCTCCCAGTTTGTAACCGCTCACCAAGTCCCGCTCTTCTTTCGAGGAGGTCATAATAACGATTGGGATGGTGTTGGTCCGAGGGTCGCTCTTCGCCTGTTTGAGCACTTCCATGCCGTCCACTTTGGGCAGTTTCAAATCCAACAGGACTAGTTTGGGGGGATGCTCAAATGTTCTCTTCGCGAACGTCCCGCGACAGAACAGAAAGTCCAAGGCTTCTTCGCCATCGCGAGCAACGAAGATGCGGTTCGCCAGCTTCTCCCGTTTTAGGGCATGCAGGGTAAGGTCCATGTCGTCCTGATTGTCTTCCACCAGCAGTATGTCGAGATCGCCTGAGTTCATGATTGGCCTCCAGCCGTAGCTCTATTGCTTTTTAATTCAGCTTGTTTTCCTACACCGAGGGTGAAATAGAAGGCTGCACCCTTATCCAGTTCCCCCTCCGCCCACACTCGACCTCCATGCTTGTGAACGATGCGTTGCACCGTGACCAAGCCTATGCCAGTGCCTTCAAACTCCTCCGCGCTGTGCAACCTCTGGAAAACTCCGAACAACTTGCCGACGTACTTCATGTTGAAGCCGACGCCGTTGTCTCGCACCATGAGGACTGATTGCCCATCTTCCTCTCTGTGACTGACTTCGATAATCGTGTGCCTAGGCGTCCCCGTTCGTACACTTCCAGGAGCAGCGACGCGGGGACGGGTGAACTTGAGAGAGTTGGACAATAGGTTTTGAAACACCTGCTTGACCAAAACCGGATCACACTCGACTGTGGGCAGGTCCGCGATAATCCACTCCACCTCCCGCCCTTCGTTATCCGACTGTAGAATCGCTATCACTTCTGCGACAATCGAGTTCAACTGGGTTGGCTGTACACTCAGCGCATGGCGGCCGACCCGCGCGAGATTCAACAATTCGTCAATCAGCAGGCCCATCTTTAGTGTTCCGGTCCGAATGCGCTCCAGGTAGTGTTGGGCGGTAGGATCGAGGGTGGAACCGAATTCTTCCAGCAGCATCTTGGAAAAGCCGCCGATGTGCCGCAAGGGCGCCCGCAGATCGTGGGACACTGAGTAACTGAAAGCTTCCAGCTCTTTGTTGGCAGTTTCCAACTGGGCCGTCCGCTCCACTACCCTGTGTTCGAGTTCGTCATTGAGTTCTTGGATTTCCTCCTCCGCCCGCTTGCGCTCGGTGATTTCGGACCGTAGGGCCGCCGTCCGCCGGTCAATGCGCTGCTCCAACTCGGCGTTTTGGGCGCTGATCTGCGCCCGCGCCCGTGCGCTGACGGCAATTTCGCGATTGACGGCGAGCCTGGCAAGCGCCAACAAGCCGGCCCCTGTGAAAATGCCCAGGACAATGATGAAACTCGTTGAACGCCGTCCCCCGTTGGTTCTTTGGGTGCGCTGGCTCAACAGTTGCATCTCGTCAGCCTGCATTGCTTGAGTTGTAGCGCGAACCCCATCCATGAGTCTCTCGGCCTCTAGAACTTCGGGGGCGGGGGGAACTGCGTCGGTTTGCTGGCGTTTGGCGATCGTGCGTTCGGCGAATTCAAGCGTCGCGCGGATCTGCGCCTTGAGCACTTCTAGTTGTCGTTGCTGATTCGGATTGTCCGATGTTAAATCGCGCAACGCGTCCTCGTCCTGCGCGACGGAGCGTCTCGCTGTTTCGTAGTGCGCCAGCAGCGGGTCTTGCCCAGTCAAGACAAATGTCCGGGCGCTGCTTTCCGCTTCGATCACATGTTCGGACGTAAGCTCCAGCGCACCAATCACGGCGTAGGTGTGGGCTACCCAGTCGGCATCATCTCCCGCTCGCCGGGCGCCACGCCAGGACGAAAAGCCGATGAAGATTGTCAGAAGCAGAGCTACGACGAAACCGCCGGTGACTCTGCGCCGGAGTGTGGCCTCGATCGGCACATCGAATTGTTTGGAGAATTGCACGATCCCGGCTTTGTCGTTATTGGTAAGTAATCGGTAAAGACCGCCAAAGGCATCGGAACAGTGATGCGGATTGCCTCCAGCAGTGCCGACCGATTGGCGCACAGCCTACCCTCGGACCCCTCGTGGCCCGACTTGTTGCTATGAGGGCAAGACCTTTCCCGGCCACCTACTCGGCAGGGTTGCGTGAATCACATCCACCAGCTCGTTATGGTCTGTGATCAGCAAGACATGAGTATGCCGGTTGTTCATCGATCCTCCGTGCATGGTAGACGTGCCAACCCCAACCAGAATTCGCCGATGGAGGTCACGGCAGAGATGAGGCCGTGCAGATTGCCGGGTTTGCTCACATAGCAGTTCGCTCCCAGTTCATAACTGCGCACAATGTCTTGCCGCGCCTCGGACGTGCTGAAGATCGCAATCGGAATCGTCCGCAGGAGCCGGTCGGCTTTGACTTCGGCTAGCACATTGCGACCGTCCTTCTTGGGCAGGTTTAGGTCAAGAATCACGAAGTCGGGAAGACGCGCATTGGCATACTTTCCCTCCCGGCGCAAAAAAGCGATCGCCTCCACGCCGTCGGTTACAGCGTGGATGTGACTCGGAGAGCCATCGCGCGACAACACTTCGCTGGTCAAGTCCGTATCTGCGGGATTGTCGTCTACGAGCAAGATCTCGGTCGTTCTCATGCTTATGCCCCCTGCGTTGTCCAGGAAGATGTTTCGCTGGGCAGGGTAAATTTGAAGTGACAGCCGGGTTTCGCTTGAGCTTCGATCCAGATCTTTCCGCCGTGGCGTTCGATGATTTTCTTGCAGATCGACAGACCGATCCCATTGCCTGGATATTCGCTTCGAGTGTGCAAACGCCGAAAGATGACAAAAATGTCTTGCCAGTTCTCGGGTGGGATGCCGATGCCATTGTCGGAAACCGACAGAACCCAGTTGTGTTCTTTTTGTTCGGAATCGATTTGAATCACGGGTGTTTCCGCGCCGTGAAACTTGATGGCGTTTGCGATCAGGTTCTGAAACACCTGCGTCAGTTGTCCAGGGTCGGCCATGACCACAGGCAAACCATTCCAGTTCACGGCTGCGCCGCTCTCCAGGACCGCGGCCTGCAGGTTCTCGAGGGCTTGCTCCACCACCGCGCGACAGTCAGTCGCCCTGGGTTCAATCTCCGCTTTGCCGACCCGCGAAAATCTCAGCAAGTCCTGAATCAGAGCCTGCATGCGGGTTGCACCGTCCACCGAGTAGGCGATATATTTGTCGGCCTGCTCGTCGAGCCTGCCGCGATATCGTTCCGCCAGGAGTTGGGTGTAGGTGGCAATCATGCGCAATGGCTCCTGCAGGTCATGCGATGCCACGTATGCAAACTGCTGCAGCTCCGCGTTGGAGCGAGCCAGCTCTTCTTCAGATTGGTGACGCTGTTTCCGAAGTCGCTTTTCTTCCAAAGCCCTGCGGACCGACGTCGGCAGCCGGGCGAGATGGTCTTTCAAGACACAATCGGTGGCGCCCCGCTTGATGCACTCCACCGCCTTCTCCTCGCCAAGGTAACCGGTCACCACAATCAACGGCACATCCAGATTTTCACGACGCAGAAGTGCAAGCGCCTCCATCCCGCTCCATTGCGGCAGGTTGTAATCTGCAAGGATGAGGTCGTAAGCGGTCGCTTGTATACGCAACGTGAACTCCTCGGCGGTTTGAACCACATCGTTCGAGACGTCAAACCCATCCTTCCGTAATGCAAGCAACACCAACTCGACGTCGGCCGGATTGTCCTCCACCAGCAATAGGCGCAATTTGGCGCTGGCCTTGGGTGAAGTATCATTCGAAGTGCAATCCTGAGCACTCGCCGACTGTTTGCCTGGCGCAGTTTGGGGGTACTCGCCGGCGGCTGTTCCCGGCTTCCAGGACTGAGCAGTGGAGCGAGAGGAACGAACCGCGGATAACTTTTCAGTCGTACAGACCTCGATCCCTCCGAACCTGAGTAGTTTCAAGCAGCAGAAACCCATCGAGCTGTCAGGGGGAGAACGTTGAGCAACGGCCTTGCCAAGAACACCAGGACAAGGCCCAAAGTAAACAGATCCGTGGAGAACAGGAGTAACCTTCAGTTCGCTTGTATCGTGAATTGTCCACGTGAAGATTCCCAAAGTATTCGTTGGCGGAGGGCTATGGCGTCACCGCAGGAGCGTGTGCAAGATCTCGGTGAAGCCTGCCGTTTGGAGCTATGTGTGCACGGAGGCTGCCAAACATTTGCCAGCAGACCCTGCAAGGGTAGGAACTAACTGAAGTCATTATCCTAGAGGGCTTTACCAGTGTTGAAACCCACACTGCAGCCGGCGGTGGCTGCTGCACAGAGACTGGCAGTGAGTCCATGGTTTGGATTCGCGGCCATGCGGTGGACGAAACCTAACCCTGTGCGACCAATCGCAGATTCACAACGCCAAGTTACGGTTACCGGAGCTAAACTGAAAGAGAGTTGCCCGGTCTTGGGATGGTAGATGTCCCGTTTTTGTCCGATTTCGAGAGCATCCCAAACCGCTGCCTAGGAAATATGAAAATGGAGATGCGACGAACTGTCGCCGGTGAGCAACTCCGCAATTTTCGCAGCAACTGGCGCATTTGAACCAGGAGTCGGTGGTTCGGCTTTTGTGCCGGGGTTTATTCGATATTGTCTTATTTTGCTGTAAAGCGAACTACGAGGGATGCCTAGTCTCTTGGCGGCTTCTGGGACCTGACCCCCTAGAATCTTTAATACCCTCGTGATGTAGGTCTTTTCGACCTCTACCAATGTCGTGATGCATCCGTCTTCGAATCGATCGCAGTCGGTGCGCACATCGAAATGAAGGTCCCTGGCGGTCAGCAGTTTTTGGTCGCCCAGCAGGACTGCTCGCTCCAGGATGTTTCGTAGCTCTCGAACATTACCCGGCCATGGATAGGCTTGGAGATAGCGCATTGCCTCGTCGGAGATCTCCGCGCGTTGCACACCCAAATCGATGCTCACCCGCTCAAGAAGGCGTGCAGCTAACAGCGGAATGTCCTCTACCCGCTCCCGAAGCGGAGGCACAGAAAGAGAGATCGCGCTAATACGAAAATACAGATCAGCACGGAAGGTCTTATGATGTACCAGCTCGAGTAGATCCCGGTGGGTAGCAGCGATAAGGCGGACGTCCACGAGCCTCTCTCGTACGTCACCCAGCCGACGAAAATTCTTCTCTTCCAGCACCTTCAAAAGCTTGGGTTGCACTTGCAGATCCAAGTCCCCGATTTCGTCTAGGAAGGTGGTCCCCTTATGACTGATCTCCAATAGGCCCACTTTTGTCTGGACGGCTCCAGTAAATGCGCCTTTTTCATGGCCGAAGAGTTCAGTTTCCAGCAGTTCCTTAGAAAGCCCGGCGCAATTCAAATCCACGAATGGCCGCGCTCCCCTGGGGCCGTTCTGATGCAACCAGTGTGCTAAGACGCCCTTACCAGTTCCTGTTTCGCCTTGAATTAGCATCGGGCTGTTGGCGTTTAGGACTTTGTGGGCAACCTCCTCCAGCTGGCGTATGCTCGCACTCTTGCCGACGAAGGGATCTGGAACGTCATGCAAACCACGACTCTTGTCGGCGAGCTGTATCTGACGAATCCTATGGTTTTCGAGACTGCGTTGAAGGAGTATGTAGAGAGTGGTTAAGTCAGTCGGCTTGGTCAGAAACTGGTCCGCTCCCAACTTGACGGCCTCGACCGCCAGCTGGATTGAGCCTTGTCCCGTAAGGATAATTACGGGCATCGTCGGGTCGATGGTCTTTACCCGAGTCATCAAGTCAAGAGCATTTCCGTCAGGCAACTCGTAATCGAGAATGGTTGCGTCTGGGCGTTGGGTGCGGCAGATATGCTCAGCTTCTCGGCAGTTCCGAGCGGTCAATGCTCTCAAGCCCTTTGTGGATAGGAATTCCGCTAGGGCCTCGCGCTGCCGTACATCACCCTCAACAATTAAGATCGCCTCTTCACGCATACTTCGCTGCCCCTTCTACGACACAGACAAGTGGCCGCTTGCGGTGATACCGTGCCCGCTCCGCTCAAAGCTTGCAATCCTCAGTCTAATCGTTCTTTTTCGGGGTTTCGCCTGATAACAATATTGTCGCAAGTTACGTCCGTAACGTAACTCGACGCTCGGCCCATAAAGTTTTGAGCGATGGTCGCCTCAAGAGTCCGCATCGTGGGAAGCGCTTGTAAACCCTGTCTGTCCTAGGTCCACATTCCGGACACAAGTCGAGCGGCCGCCCATGGTCGAACTGAATCTATGACCCAGTGCTGAAAAACGAAGGAATTCTGGTCTGGCAAGGGAAAATGTTGGCTAACCCTTGACCGAGATATCGAGGTGAGAGTTCGAACTCGATGGGGATCTGGCTTCGCTCGCTGGATTTGAGAATAACGCCGATGCAGATGACGAGTTTAGACGATGAGCATGACGATGCATGAATGCCTCCCGGAGAAGGGGAGCCCGCCGAAGCGTTGTTGGTGATTGTGCGGAATCGAGTGGCTGCGATCCCCGCCGTCAGCGGGGCGTTTCTGTCTATCGGCAACAGAAGCGGGCGTTTTCCATCGGAGGTCGGGTGCAGCTTACCGCGCCCTTGCGCGAGCTGAGGCAGCGAGCGGTGAATTAGGAACAGATGAATTAGGAACAGTCGAGGGTATCGGTCGGGATGGACGGCTCAGTCTAAAGGTGGACGGCGGCCGCGACGTGCGGCTCGATCCGTGCCTGCATCCCCCATCTCGATCATGGCTATGCCGTCACGAGTCATTCCAGGGTCAGACGGCGGACCGCATATTGATCCACGTCGATACCGAGTTGGCTGTAAGTTGCTCGCGCACGTTCTTGCCGGTCTCAAGGTTATACTGGTAGGTATTCTTGGAGCCAACCCATGACGGACCGTCGACCCGAATCGAGCCAGGCTGTTCTCGTTGGCCCAGGGGCGGCCTCCTCAACAGGTCACTTTATAACGCAGGAGCTGGGTAAAAGCTGGGTAGGTCATCGTAAGTCGCGCCCGTAGCTCAATCGGATAGAGCATCTGCCTTCGGAGCAGAGGGTTGGGGGTTCGAGTCCCTCCGGGCGCACCACTCGTCGAAAGTGGGGTTCTTTCGGGCTACCGCCCTACGAAAAAAAAGCTGGGCTCGACATAACGGATGTGGCTGATGCACGGCGACCGGCGGAGCGTTCCCAGCACGGGAACTCCGGTCGCCGTTTTTTCAGCCTTTCAAGGACTCGTTCTTTCTCGGTCATGGATATCGTTTAGGAGTCGCTCTGGCATGAGTCGCTCTGGGGAAACCTCGCGGCCGGCGCGTGTGGGCTAGGAACCATTGGTCTGTGATTCCCGCGCATACGTGTCGCCCGCGGCCCCTGCTGCCGCGGCCACGGCCTTTGTCTGGCGGGCGACGACCTTTTTGCCCTCCTCGACCGTATCCTTTGCACGGTTGCGGAGCTCCTGCACCCGCTCCTTGGCGTACTGTTTTCCCTCTTCCACTTTGTCAGAGAGCATTTCCCGCGTCTCATCGCCGGACCTGGGCGCGAAAAGCAGGGCGACCGCGGCTCCCACTCCCATTCCCACAACGAATGAACTTGCTTTCATGTGAACCTCCGTTCCAACACTAGCACCATGCGCCCTCTGCGGCCACTAGGAACATCCGGTAAGAGGCGTGGTGCCTTGGGTATGGATCGTCCGATTCATTTCGGGAAGAGGCCGAGGTGCTCGATTTCGCTCACCGGGGGCCGTCGGTAGAATTTCGTGGCGACGGTTCTCTGCTGGGGGAAGGTACTGGCCCAAATACCTGCCGCGAGTTTCGCGATTGGTTCAGGCCTGCATGCGTTCAGCGCCGTCGGTACACGCTGTCGTCGGACTCCTCTTTCTTGCTTTCTTCCCGCCGTCACGCAATCCAGGACGATCAAAGCCGCCGTGCTTTTTTGTATTTTCGAGGCTGGGGAGTATCATCTGCCCATGTTGACGCCGGGATTCAGACGAACGCTCGAAGCCGGATTCTGGTTTGTCGTCGGATTTGTTGCGCATTGGGTTTTGGTTCACTTCCATAATCACCCATAGGAAAAAGTCCACCTACCAAGAGCCTGCCCGGAGGTCTCCCCAATCTGGCTTGGTGCGCGCATTTGGATTCGAACTCCGGGGCCTCGTTCCCGGGCTCCTTGCTTGGCCACTTGGCGAGGGCCTTAGTCTCCCACCACGCCGGCAAATAAATCCGTCTCCGCCATCGCCGGTCCGGGTTTTACCATGGCCGCCAGGTGGTATCTCTCCTCCCGCATGAGCTTGCGCAAACGGTCTTCGACCTTGGTCCAGAGCGGTGCCTGGCTGGTGTGCGCCTTGAATGCGGTGAGTTTGGTTTCCAGATGTCGGCCAATGTCGAGGAGCAGGGAGCTCGGAGCGAGCGCGACCGGCTGTCGGTCGGGCAGGCTGAAGTTCGCGGTCGAATAGTAGAGTTTTTGCGTCAGGTGTGCTTGCAGCTGGCTGTTGAGCTGGTCGGGGAAACGGTTATTGCGTCCTGCCCAGTGGAACGCCAGAGTTGCAAACAGGGAAGTCATGGAGTGATCCATGTGGGCCGTGACGCCGCCTTCCGGGCCAAAGGTCACGATCACCTGCGGACGAAACTCGCGTACCTGCAGGGTGAGGTCGCACACCACGCGGTAAAGATCCTGGCGATGCAACTGGCCGTCAGGATAGTCGAGCACCCTGCCCCGGCGAACCCCGAGAATTTCACACGAGGCGGCAAATTCTTGGCGGCGAATGGCCGCCAGTTCATGGTCGTTTTGAGCCCCTCCGCGGTGGGTCGCGGCCTGCCCGGAGGTGAGGCACAGAACCGAGGTCTCGACTCCGCGGTCGGCGTATACGCGCAATGCGCCGCCGAAGCCGCCGGCTTCGTCGTCAGGATGAGCCGTGATGCACATCAGTCGAAGCATGGACTCGATTGTAGCGTGGGGAGATGCGCTCTGAGGGGGGCGGCGGAAGAACTCGGGACGGGCTCCAGGTTTTGTCGTCAGGCGGAAAACCATCGCACCGCGGTCCCACTCGGGCCGGCAAGATGGCGACGCGGGTGCGCACCAACCTCACGCCAGGTTGGCTTTCGCCTCCAGAGCTTCGCTCGCCAGGTTCGCGGGCTCTTCCTCTAGCATAAAGGCCAAGACTTCCTGCGGCACGGTCGCGTTCCACACCGGGGCGAAGGATTGGCGGTGCTCGGGCGACGGCCCGTGTTCCCGGAGCGCAGCTAGATGATGGGGAGTGCTATAGCCCTTGTTCGAGGCCAGCCCGTAAGCCGGAAACACCGAATCCCACTCGCAGACCATACGATCGCGTTCCACTTTCGCCAGGATGGAGGCGGCCGCGACGGAGGCGGAAAGCGCGTCTCCGTGGATGATCGGGTCTTGTGGCAAGTCGCAATCGAGGCGCATGGCATCGACCAGAAGATGATCCGGCCCGGGCTCTAGCTGCAGGACGGCATCGAGCATGGCCACGCGCGAAGCCTGATAGATGTTGATCTGATCGATGCGGGCGGCATCGACGGCGGCAATGGCCCAGGCAACGGAGTGTTGGCGGATGCGTATGGCCAGAACCTCCCGCCGCTCCGGCAAGAGCAGCTTAGAATCGCGTAGTCCGCGGATGCGATACGAGGCATCGAGAATGACGGCGGCGGCTACGACCGGTCCGAACAGAGAGCCGCGGCCCACCTCGTCGACCCCTGCCACGAGCTGCGCGCCGCCCCGCCAGGCTTTTTTCTCGAAGCGCAGGGTGCAGTGCAGGCGCTTGAGCAAGCGGAGCTTGGCGGCCGCTGCCGACAGGGTCTTTTCGCGGTCGAGTTGGAGCATGGGTGACACGGATCTGGACCCAGGCATCTTCGCCGAGAGCGGGGCTGTGGAGCAAGGAGCAAAACCGGCAAAAACTCTGCGCATCCAGAAAATGTGACTGCTTCGGCTGCGCTTTAGGCGAATGCAAAGCGGAATAGAAGTAACCTTTGGTGCGAGTTACCAAGGTAAATTGACCCTTTTTCGGCAGCCCTGCTAGGGTCTTAGGAGAAGCGATTTGTCCAGGCGTTTCGCCTGCGATTATTTTTGTGAAGGACACTACCAAACAGCAGCCGGCGCAGGTGGAACTGTCGAAGTCGGGGCCGGAACGCTCCGACAAGCGACTCCACGTGGCTTTGCCGGTCCGCATCACCTACTGGGACCAGGACAAGAAGCCGGGCCTCGAGATGGCCTGCACCTATGACATTTCTCCCCACGGAGCAAGGATCAGCAGCCTGCGCTGCGTGAAGGAAACCGGGGAAATCATTGCCATTGAGCGCGGCCGCAACAAGTCGTTTTGCCGGGTGGTGTGGATTGGCGATGCGAACTCGGAGTTGCGCGGGCAGATCGGGCTGCAGAGCGTCGAATCGGAACGTACGATGTTTGAAGGCGAATTGCGCGACATGAGCGACGCCTATGACACCATTCTCCGGGACAGCACTCCGCGCCGGGGGAACGTCGTGGGCGATAAAGGCAATCGCAGAATCCTCGAGCGCTTGCCGGTCAGCGGAGTGGTGGAACTGTTGAAGGAGGGGCGCAACGGGCCCCAGAAAGTCACCCTGAAAGACCTCTCGGAGATGGGCTGCCTGGTTACCACCAAGCAGGTGCTGCTGCCGGGCACAGATCTGAAGCTAGTGCTGCACGTCGCCAACTATGCGGTGAGCTTGAAGGGGCAGGTGAAGCACTCGGCGCTCGATCTGGGGGTTGGCATTGAGTTCAACGAAATCCGCAAGGGCGATCGCGATATCTTGAAGTTTCTGCTCCGCAAGCTGGAAGAGAAAAAACTGGAAGAAGTCTTTCACTTGGAAGTCCACCCCTAGTTCTGCTCCGTGCCTTCGCCGTTAAAAAACACACACCCAGACATAGGAAGAAAACCATCGGGGAAACGCCACGGCCAGAAACCCCGCAAGCAGCCGAAGGCAGGGCCTCAATCGGTTCGCCCGCGCCGCGCCTGCAAGTCTATTTCTCCCACGCCGTGGCCAGGAACAGGTAGCGAGAGCGCCGGTCATCTTTGTGGGCTTCCGGCCGCTCATCCAAATACATCACCTGCCATCCCGTGCCTGAGGAATAGACCGGCCACTTCGGCAAGTCGGGGCCGTTCGGATCGCCGTTGCGCGCAAAATTGACCCAATACTCCTGCATCTGTTCGCTGAGCTGCCGGTCCTGCGGTCTCCAAGCCACGTGGGCTTTCGAATCGAGCTGGCCAAAGACGTACTCGATTTCCGACGAATGGTATGCCCCGAGCCCAGGGCCATTGGGGTCGCCGGGTGGCGCGAGGTCGAAGCGATAACGATAGATGGGTTGCTTGCCGGTGCCAGCTTGCGCCTCCATCCACCGCCAGGCAGACCATGCGATGAAGCGGTCGCCGAGGAAATCTTCGAGAGAACGCTCCGCTTCGGCATCGGTATCGGCCGAGTACAGGCGCAAAAAGTCCGCGGCCTGGGCGCCGAACTCTTTTTGCGCCGTAGTTTTCATGCTGTCCACCGTGGTCTTTTCCGGCGCAGCCGCCATGGCGGCACTGCCCTCGTCGTGGTTCCATCCCGCCAGTAGCGGAACGTCGTTCTGCTGGCCGGCAGCGAAGATTGCGGGCAGAGACTCGCGCAGAAAATATCCATCGATGTCAGGAACAAAATTGAAAACGCTGCCTGGCTTGAAGAAAGCATCGAGCAGCTTCTGTGCAGGCATGGCACGGAGTTCGGCCAGAGTCTGCTCACCGAGAGTAGCCCGGATCAGTTTCTCATCCCTCTGTTCGCGGGCAGGCAGCGCATCGAAGGCGATTCCGCTGTTGAAAAAAGCTGCGCCGCTCTCCCCGATCGCCTTTTGGAACAAGCCGTGCGCGGCGGAGGAGGCCATCAGGGCGCTGACCGAAAACGATCCGGCGCTTTCGCCGAAGATGGTCACGTTGCCGGGATCGCCGCCGAACGCGGCGATGTTCGCGCGGACCCAGTGGAGGGCGGCCAGCTGGTCGAGCAGGCCGTAGTTGCCGGCTGCATTGCGCCCCGACTCGGCGGCAAGTTCGGGATTCGCGAGAAAACCGAAGATGCCGAGGCGGTAGTTCATGGAGACCACCACGACGCCTTCTTCGGCCAGAACCGAGCCATCCTGCCGGCCTTCCGAAGTTGAACCGGCCACGAACCCTCCGCCGTAGATCCACACCATGACGGGCAGCTTTTTGTTGATGGAGGCTGGAGTCCACACGTTCAGGAACAGGCAGTCCTCGCTGTTGCCCGAATCGCGAAAGCCCATATCGCCGAACACCGGCTTCTGCATGCATCGTGCGCCGAACTCGGTGGCTTGGCGCGCTCCCGTCCACTGCGCTACCGGCTGCGGTGGTCGCCAGCGGAGGCGACCGAGGGGCGGCGCGGCGTAGGGAATTCCAAGAAAAGCACGAACCCGGCTCGCGCCGTGGCCGGTCACTGCGCCTTCTACGATGCCGGATTCGGTTTTCACCTGCAGGGCGGCGTCGCTAGCGTTCGAGGCCAGGGGCCAGGACCCGATGGCGAGCAGGAGAAGCCATGTGCGGACGAGGGGCATCTTGGGGGTCTCGATCGCCGGAGCTCGTCTCAAGGATTTGCTCATCCGGGTCGGAGGCGCGGCGAGAGCTAGCGCCCTCCCGTGCGGGAACCAATGGGAAGTTTTTCCTGCTGCCTGTGAAGCCGCGGCGGCCGCGGCTTTTCGCTGCACCGCCGACGCCGGGATCGGTTCCAGGTGGCTATTCAGCGACTACGGCTGCTGACGCCGGCGGTTCGTACGCCACATCCTTCAAGCGGGCGGCTTTGCCGCGCAGGCCGCGCAGGTAGTAGAGCTTGGCGCGGCGGACCTTGGACGAGCGCACCACCTCGACCTTGTCGATCACCCGCGCGTTGAGCGGGAAGATGCGCTCGACGCCCTGGCCGAAGCTCATCTTGCGCACGGTAAAACTGGCGTGCGGGCCATGGCTGCGAGCGATGACGACGCCCTCGAAGGCTTGCAGGCGTTCCTTGTCGCCTTCCTTGATCTTCACATTCACGCGGACGGTGTCGCCGGGAGCAAATGCAGGAATATCACTGCGCTTGGTTTTGGCGAGGAGCTTTTCGATGATTTGGTTCGACATGACCGTATCCCTTCCTCATTCTATATCGCCTAGATCTTCCGCTCATCACTTTCGCCCACGATCTGGGCCAGTAATTTCTTGTCGGCCTCGCTGAGCGCCGCCTGGTCGACCAGGTCCGGGCGGTTGCGCAGCGTCTTTTCGAGCGCCGTGCGGCGGCGCCAGCGGCGGATTTCCTCGTGATTGCCTGAAATCAGCACTTCCGGCACCGCCATCCCGCGAAACTCCGAAGGACGGGTGTAGTGCGGATAGTCCAATAGTCCGCCGGCTGCGCAGGTGGAATTCGGTACGCCCCCGGCTTCCGCTTCCGGGTGCGTGCTGAACGACTCTTGCCGCGTCGAGGCTTCGTTGCCGACAGCCCCCGGAACGAGCCGCGTCACGGCGTCTAAGATCACCGCTGCGCCTAACTCGCCGCCGCTGAGGACATAGTCCCCGATCGAAAGTTCACGGTCGGCCAGGTGCTCGCCCACGCGCTCATCTACGCCTTCGTAACGTCCGCAGATCAATACGATTCGCTCGAGGGCGGAAAGTTCTTCGGCCACATGCTGGTCGAAGCGCTTGCCTTGCGCCGACAAAAGTACCGCGCTCTGCTGGGCGGCGCGGCGCTGATCTCGCGGCGCGATGGCGAGCGCCTCCGTACATTCAAAGATCGGTTCCGGCTTCAAAACCATGCCTTCGCCGCCGCCGAAAGGGCGGTCATCCACGGTGCGGTGCCGGTCGTGCGCAAAAGCTCGCAAGTCGTGGACCGCAATCTCCACCAGGCCGAATTCCCGGGCCCGGCGGACGATGCCATAGTCCAGCGGTCCACGAAAGAAGTCGGGGAAAATGGTTACGATGTCGACCTTCATCGAGGATCTGAAAGCTCGCGAGCCGGGCTCGCGGTCCCTGCAAAGCGCTCACCGCTGCTGGCTGCGCTGCTGCTGCTTTTCCTCCGGCGTGAGCGGCGCGTTGACTGCGAGCAGGCCTTCGGGTAGCTGCATGCGAATTTGCTTGCGCTCGGGATCCAGGCTCTTCAGGTACGCCTCGGCAAAGGGAATCTCCCATTCCTTGGCTTCCGCCTTGACCACCAGCAGGGGCGCCTCTCCGGCGCCGAACCGCACCTCCTGCACCGTGCCAACTTCGCGATCCCCGTCAAACACCACGCAGCCAATCAGGTCGCCGACATAGGTCCAGCCCGGCTCAAGCTGGGCGCGTTGCTCGCGCGGCACCTGGAGCTCAGCTCCCCTGAGTGTTTCGGCATCCGAAATCGAGTCGACGCCGGCAAACTTCAGAACCAGACGCCCCTGGTGCGGCCAGAGCCGCTCAAGCTGCAAGTCGCGTCGGGTGCCGTCTTTCGCGAGCGCCGACAGCTTCATTCCTTCGTGGAATCTGTCGTCGACCTGGGTGTGCAGTTCGGCTGCGACTTCCCCGCGGCGGCCTTGCGTCTTCAAAACGCGGGCGAGAGTGATGAACTCGGCGGTTATTCCAGGATCTCCAACTCGAAGCGCTTGTTCAGCCGGAAGCCAGCGGCATTCACCAGAGAACGCAGGGCGCGCACGGTGCGGCCGTGTTTGCCGATCGCCTTGCCCATATCGGCAGGGGCGACTTCGAGCTCAATGATAGTCTCGCCGTTTTCCTCAACCTGATACACCAGAACCTCGTCAGGGGCATCGACGAGCAGCTTTGCGACATGCTCGACCAAGGTTCGCACATCCCCGGTTGGCTCGCTCATTTGCGGCTCCAGATCAATGGAATGAAATTTCGCGGCGCGCAGCGCGAGATCAGGCAACTGGAGCCGGGATGGCCGGCGCCGGTTTCGACACGATCCTGTTGACCCGGTCCGACAGCTTGGCCCCTTTTGAAACCCAGTAGTCAATGCGCTCGCGCTTGAGTTCAATGCTAGCGGGGTTGGTGCGCGGGTTGTAGGTGCCCACGACCTCCACCGGGAGGCCGTTGCGCGCCCGTTCCTTTTCGATCACCACCACGCGATACTGCGGTTGTTTACGCGCACCCGTGCGCTTGAGACGAATCATTAACACAGAACTTTGGTTCCTTTCCTAGTGCTTCTGGCAGGAGTGGGACAAGCCGTTATTTTCACAGAATTTAGAGGGGATAGCAAGGGCGGAAGGCGGGAAGGGGCGGGAACGGGGCGGAAGGCAGGGCGAGACCGGACGAAGACCGCGACGGCTTCAGTCAGCCGGGCTCAGTGCCTGGGGCCTGGGTGTCCTATCGCACAGAAAGCCGGCCGCTGACAAGCTGAGCAGAGGGCCGGCGACGTTGAAGAGGTAGCGGCCCATGCCCCCTTCTGCCCCGGGGAGGGTATGGTATGCGTTGAGCAGCAGAGCGACCAGAGCTGCAGCCGCCGAGGCCCAGACCCAGGGCCGCGGAAATTGTCTAATCCTCACCAGACCAAGCGGCAGGAGCCAAATGAGGATGTACCAGGAATCTTTGTCCAGGAGCGAAACCAACATGTTCATGCCATGGTTGGAGTGCGAATTCAATCCGGCAGCAAAACTCCAGGGCCAAACCAAGCGAGCCGTAATGCTCGCCTGCAGGATCGTAACCGTCAGCAGTTCGACTATGGCCATGGCCGCGATCGAAAGCCCAGTCCGAAGACGGTTTGCGTGCTCTCTCGGGGGCGCGCTCTTGGAGAAAAGCCACCAGGCGGCCGCCATCGTCACCGAGAAGGGGACAAAGGATTCCTTCGCCAGGGCTCCGAAAACTCCCAAAACCGGCAAGAGCCAGGAGCGGCCAACCAACAGGCTGACGACCACTGCCATCAGGAAGAAACCTTCACTGGCGTCCACCAAACCCGCCAACTGAGCGTTGGAGATGGCAAAATTTAGCAGATAGAGCGTGGCCGCAACCAGAGCAGTCGAATGATTGCCGAACTGCGTGCCGCCCACTCGGAACAACAAAAATGCGGTGCTCGCGACGAACAGTGAATTTACCAGCAAGAATCCGAACCACAACGGATCCCAGCTTCCGACGTGGCCTTGGGCGAGAGCGTACAAGGGACGCACCAGGTAGGGCTCGAGAACGCGGAAGCGAAAAGGTTCCGGCACCGTGGCCGGACCCGTGGTCGCAAGCGTTCGATAGCTCGCGGAATCGGGCAGGAGTTTGCGCGGGTCATAGCGATTGAGCGTGGGATAGCCGAGCCCCAGGCACATGAGGAAGAAAACGCCCCACAGAAGGAGGCTTTTCGGGAACCCGGGGCCTGGAGGATGGGAGGAAATTGCAGAAACCCTTTCGCATGGCCAGTCATCCAATCGACCGCGGAATTCTAGCCCGATTCCCCCGAGGATGAAAGCGAATGCGGCCCGGGCGTCGTTCCCATTTTGCGAAAACTTGGAAAATTAGTATGCTGGGACAGTCGCTTGTGAGCCCCATGAACCGTAACCCCATTCCGGGCGTGTGCGCATTCCTGGCTATGCTGCTCTCAGCAGCCGCTGCCCAAACTGCGCCTTCCGGTCAGCCGGAGGTTGCTGCGCCCGCCTCCTATGCTTCGGTCAGCCAACTGAACAGCATGCTGAGCCAACTGGAGCAGGCTTCGCAGGCGACGCAGGTCGATCTAGCCAAGATGCGAATCGAACGCTGGAAAGCCGACGGAGGCAGCAAACGACAGGCCCAGCAGAATGTGGAGTCGATCGAGCGCAACCTGCAGGAGGCCCTGCCAGGCATGATTGCCGAGCTGCGGAGCTCGCCCGAAAGTCTGCCCTCGAGTTTTAGACTCTATCGCAATCTGGACGCGCTCTACGACGTGTTTGGCGCGGTCGTCGAGTCGGCGGGCGCCTGGGGCTCGAAGGACGAGTTCCAATCGCTCGAGAACGACTTGAGCGCGCTCGAGAAATCGCGACACGGGTTTGCCGACCGCATGGAAAGTCTGGCTTCTGCCAAGGAAACGGAACTGGCCCGCCTCCGCAGCGAAGCGCGAAGCGCGCAGGCGGCAGCCAATTCAGCCCCCCCCAAGAAAACGATCGTCGATGATACCGAGCCGGTGAAGCCGGTGAAGAAGGTGGTAAAAAAGAAGCCAGCCGCCAAATCGACCAAGCCGGCCACCCCGGCCACCCCGGGTGCGGCGACCGCTCCGGCCCCAACCCCGCCGCCGAAGCCCCAATAAGCAACCTGAAGAACCCTTTCGCTGCCTTTCCGACCCCCGGCTGTCGACCGCAGGCTTTTTGGCAGCTCCCGGAGCTAGAGCGCGAGGCTTTCACCACCCCCACCCACCCCGCGCTTTCGCCCAAGGCGGAGCTTTGACCTAAGCCGTTGAAATAAAAATAGTTGCTTCCTGGAACCCAAGGCCCCGGGGTGGGGTCTATAAGAATATGGCGGCCACACGGAGTTCGGGCTGGCGTGGCTTTTTGGTTGAGGCTTGCGGCCGGAAAGAATCTATAATGGAGGCGACGCCTTGGCAATGATGGCGGGAGCGACCACCTTGGGAGATTTCGCGGGCGCGATCGGGATTCGGACGCAGGAGGCCGCCATTGTGGCAGAGCTGAAGGCTGGGTCAGAACTGGCCTATACCTGGCTCATCGGTGAATTCCATCAGCCGGTCTACAGCCTGGTCTACCGCATCGTCGCAGATTCCTCCGACGCGGCCGACACCACGCAGGAAGTGTTCTTGAAGGTATTCCGCGGAATGAAGCAATTCCACGGCGAGTCCAGTCTGAAGACCTGGATTTACCGCATTGCCATTCACGAGGCTTCGAACCGCCGGCGCTGGTGGTTTCGTCACAAAGCGCGGGAGACATCGATTGAGCCGGCCGACGGGGGGAGCGGGCCGGATGCGGGGCTGGCCATCAAAGACACCCTGATGGATGAAGGAGAATCGCCCTTCGATACCCTGATTCACGAAGAGATCCGAGTGCGCGTCGAACAGGAACTGCGCAAGATTTCAGAACCCTACCGTACGACGGTCATTCTGCGCGACCTGGAGGACATGTCTTACGAAGAAATCGCCGAGATCACAGAGGTCTCTCTCGGCACCGTGAAATCTCGGCTGACCCGGGGCCGGGGAGCGCTGCGGGAACGGCTGACGGCATATGTGCGGGAAATGGGCCCACAACTGGGGCTCGAACTGCCCCCAGAAAGTGTCAAGCGCCAGTCGCGATCTCAGGTTTCGTCTTCGGCGGTCGGAGTAGAGGTGACGCGATGAAATGCGCCCAAGCCAAAACGCTATTGTCGCCGTATCTGGACGGCGCGGTGACCGGCACCCAGATGCGCGAACTCGGTGAGCACATACAAGCCTGTGTGGCCTGCAATCAGAAATATGTGGCTTTGCATCAGACGCAACAGTTGCTGGCGAAGGTGCGGCGCAGGAAGGCGCCGGAGGACTTGTCGCTTCGCCTGCGAGTCGCCATCTCGCGTGAAGCCGCGCGCGCGCGGCGGCCTTACTTCACCGGCGTGCTGATTCGACTGGAAAATGCGGCGAATGCTTTCATGGTTCCCGCCATCACCGGCTTGGCCACGGCGGTGGTGATTTTCGGATTGCTGATGGGTTTCCTGGCGGCTCCCTTGGTACAGGCGGATAGTCCGGATGTCCCGTTGGAGTTGAACACCGATCCGCAATTGCAACAATCAGCTTTTGGAACCACTCTCGATGCCATCCACGGCGACTCGCTGGTGATCGAAGCCATCGTGGACGCGAACGGGCGGGTACAGGACTACCGTATCCTGTCAAATCCCAAGGATTCCCAGGCGGTGCTGCCGGAAGTGAGGAACATGCTTCTGTTCACCACCTTCCGTCCCGCGACCTCGATGGGTCGGCCGACCGCAGGCCGAGCCGTGTTGTCGTTCTCTAAGATCAGCGTGAAAGGATAGATGGCCGGGCTGGCTGGCCGAGACCGGTCGGTCGATGCTAGAAGCCAGGAGCTAACCACTCGGGAGCTTTCTTTGTTTGACCCTCCGCGGCGAACCTCTTAAACTGGCACAGTACCCGCACACCCTACCAGCCGGGAGGCTTTCCCTGAATTTTAGGTTGCGACGTTCGTTCCTTGCGGGCTTGCTTGCGCTCCTGGCGCCGACGTGTCTGGCGCAAAACACACCCAACATCGCGCTGGACACCAACGAGACCCTATTCACGGTTCTCTCCGCGATCAACACCTGCGGATACGATGCGGAGCTCAACACCTCCGATCCCTTGCGGATCCAAATCCGGACTGAAGTCGCAGCCGCCCTGCAAGCGTCGCCGGACAACCGGGAGGCGACCCAGACCATGTGCGGCCTCTACAATCAATTGCAACCGCAGGCCGACCCTTCGCGAACCCTCTCCACCTACGTTTCCCTGGCTTTATTCCTCAACGCGCCGCCCGAGCTTACCCTGAGGGCGAAAGAAGCGGACATGCCGCCCGACGCCACCGCCTTGGTCGGGATGCTGCCTCTGCTCCAGAGTTTTTATGGCCGCGCCGGGCTGCATGCCATCTGGGAGCGGCACCGCGAAGCCTATACGGCTCTCGCCGCGCGCTATCATGATGCCCTGGCGAAGATGCTTTTCGACACCGATATCTATCTCAAGCTGCCCTCGGAGGGATACTTGGGACGCGGATTCACGGTCTACATCGATCCCATGGGCGCGCCCGGGCAAACCAACGCCCGAAATTACGGTTCGGACTACTACGTGGTGATTTCTCCCGGGAATGGATCGGATCTCAAGATGGAGCAGATCCGCCACACCTACCTGCATTACCTGCTGGATCCAATGGCGATGAAGTATCCGCTCGAGGTGAAACGCCTGCAGCCTTTGCTCGACGCCGTCAAGGCAGCACCGATGGATGAGAGTTTTAAAGAGGATCCCGCACTTCTGGCCACCGAGTGCCTGATCCGGGCTATCGAAGCCCGCACGGTGGGTTCGAGAAAAGCGCCGGACGCACAACGAGAGCAGTTGGTCCAGAAGTCGGAGGAGCAGGGGTTCGTGCTGACCGGCTATTTTTACTATGCGCTGGTGAAGTTCGAAAAAAGTCCCGTGGGTCTGCGCAACGCCTACCAGGGCATGCTCGCCGACATCGACGTCGGACGGGAACAGAAGCGCGTCTCCGAGGTCCACTTTGCCAAGCACGCCGACCCCGAGGTGCTGCATTTGGCGCGTCCGGAGGCGAAACTCCTGCTGACCGCATCGCAGCGGCTCTCGGCCGGAGATGCCGAGGGAGCGCAAAAGCTGGCGCAACAGGCGCTCGACGAGAAGAACGAGGATCCGGGGCGGGCCTTGTTCATCTTGGCACAGGTTGCGACCATGCACCGTGACATGGAAGGGGCGCGCGGTTATTTTCAGAAGGCGCTCGAAGTCGCGCGCGAGCCGAACGTAGTGGCTTGGTCCCATATCTACTTGGGAAGAATCTCCGATTTGCAGGAGGACCGGGCGGCGGCTCTCGATCATTACCGGGCGGCGCTCAGCGCCGGGGCTGGGCTGCCGGAGGCGAAAGCCGCAGCCGAACGCGGCATCCAGCAACCTTATGAGCCACCCGCTCATCCCCAGTAGGAACGGCAGCGGAGAAGGCAGCAATCGACCTGAGTTTCGAGGTCGCGAACTTTAAGGAGAGAGCATGAAGCGAGCAGCGATGGTGGTTACGGTGCTGGGGCTGGCAAGTTTCGCATTGGCGTCGCAGTCCGCGCCGCCCACCCAGAATTCACCCGCGGCGCAGGCGGGCGCGGCGCAGCCCGCGCCGTCCCCCGCCGCACCGGCGGCCAAGCGGCCGCCGCAGGCCAAGACTCAGCCCGAGTTCGACGCTTACCAAGCCGCCATGGCCAGTGCCCAGGATCCGGTCGCGATGGAAAAGGCGGCGGATGATTTCTCGACCAAGTTTCCCGACAGCGAACTGCGGATTCTGCTCTTTCGGGCTGCGATGCATGGCTACCAGAGCGCCAATAACGCGGACAAAATGCTGGCCGCCGGCCGCAAGATCCTGGGCATCGACCCGGACGATCCGGAAGCTCTGATCGCCGTAGGCGAGGTTCTGGCGGAACGCACCCGGGATACCGATCTCGATAAGGCGCAGCGTTGGGACGAGGCCATGAAATCCGGCCAGCGTGCCCTGCAGACCATCGACACCGACCTTTCGATCCCAGCGAACACCCCGCAGGAGAAAGTGGATGACTACAAGGGCTATCTCCGCTCGAGCGCCTATTCCGTTTTGGGAGCGGTGGATTTCAATCAAGAAAAGTACCCTGAGGCCGAAGGCTATTTTCGCAAGTCGATTGACGCCTACCCGGCTCAGCCCGATCCCGTCGTGGTGCTGCGCTTGGCCTTGGCGCTCGACAAGCAGGGCCGGTATTCGGACGCATTGAAAGAAGCGGATCGGGCGGTTGATCTCAGCCAGGGGAACCAAGCCTTGGCGGATCCCGCGCGCCGGGAACGAGACCGGTTAGTGCAGCTGACCGGCGGGATTCCCGTGCCCGCGCCGAATTCCCCGGCAACGCCCACGCAGGACCCGGCTGCACCGAAGAAATGAACGACACCAACCCCCGGCGCCAAGCGCCGAACAAAGGAAGAACATGAGACCAGTCAGGATGTTGATCGTGATGCTGGCATTCACCGCCTTCGCCCTGGGGCAGCAAGCCGCCCCGCCGGCGACGCCCGCGAACGGCTCCCAAGCGGCGGCACCGGCAGGCAAGAAGTCGCCCAAGGCAAAGAGCCAAGAGGAATTGAACGCCTACACGGCTGCCGGTTCGATCCCCGACCCCGCGGCCATGGAAAAGGCGGCGGATGATTTCGCGGCGAAGTTTCCTGACAGCGACCTGACTCCGCTGCTCTACCGCACGGTCATGCGCAGCTATCAGGCCGCGAATAACAATGACAAAGTCCTCGAGATGAGCGAGAAAGTATTGAAGAGTGATCCCGATGATCCCGAGGCCTTGGTGGATGTGGCGCAAGTGCTCACCGAACGCACCCGCGACAGCGACGTCGACAAGGATCAGAGTCTGGCCCGGGCCATGCAATGTGCCCAGCATGCTCTGGAAACCGTCGACCACGATATTCCACCGGGATTGACGGCAGCCCAGGAGGATATTTTCAAAGCCCTGACGCGCTCGAATGCCTACTCCGTGATCGGCACGCTGCAATTCAACGCGGGAAAGTTTCCCGAGGCGGAAGCCTCATTCCGCAAGTCGATCGATGCCTTCCCCACCCAGCCCGACCCCGTGGTCATGCTGCGGCTCGCCATGGCGCTCGATAAGGAAGGGAAATATCCGGAGGCACTCAAGGAAGCAAATCAGGTCGTACCCTTGACCCAGGACGGCACCCCAGCGGGGGTGTTGGCACGCCGCGAGCGCGACCGGTTGGCGAAGTTGACGGGCGGAGGCAGCCCGGCTGCAGATCCTGCGAAGAAATAACAAAGGAACCCGCAAACCTAGGCGCTCGGGCCGAGCCTGGAGAACAAGCGTTTTTCTCGTTCCGCAGGAATGGCAAGGGCGCGCTCCACGGTGGCTGTTTCAGCAGCGGGGCACCAATCACATGCATCCACGGGACATCGCTCTGTTGCAGGACGCTCTCGGGTATTGCTTCGTTCGCCCGGAATTGCTCGAACAGGCGCTGACCCACACCTCCCAGGCGCGCGAGCGCGAAGCGCTGCAGCCGCCCCAGGCTGGCCGCGTTGGGGACAACGAGCAACTCGAATTTCTGGGAGACGCGGTTCTCGGATTCCTTACGAGCGAAGCGCTGTTCGACCGTTTCCCGCAGTTCCGGGAAGGGGAGCTTTCGAAGCTGCGGGCCCACCTGGTGAGCGAAAGGCATCTCATCGTCGTGGCGGAGGAACTGGAACTGGGCGAGTACCTGCGGCTCGGGCGAGGCGAGGAAAAAAGCGGCGGCCGACATAAACCGGCGCTGCTGGTCGATGCCTTAGAGGCCGTGTTGGCGGTGCTCTATCTCGACGGAGGAATGGAAACGGCCCGCCGCGTTGTTCTGGCGCGCATTCTGGATCCCGAACTGGGGCGCCTGAAAGGCAGCGGCCATGCCCTACCTTTGACCGATTACAAGTCCACCCTGCAGGAAACCCTGCAAGCGGAGGGTCGGCCTCAACCCGCCTACGTTCTGGTGCAGTCCCAGGGTCCGGAACACAAGAAGATTTTTACCGTCGAAGCCCGGCTGCGCGCCTCCGATGCCGAGGGCGCCTCTGAATTCGTCGGCCGCGCGGTGGGTTCCACGAAAAAGACCGCGGAGCAAGACGCGGCGCGCCAAGTGCTGGAATATCTGGCGGGCCTTCGCAGTCCTGGGAACGGTGCCGTGCCGGGTAAGCGGCGTGCGGGTGGGAAATCGTGACCCCATGGAAGTGAAGCAGCAGCCACTGCCTGCCGACCGGGTGAGTTCGCTGCAGTCGCTGCTGGCGACTGTGGTGATTGCGGTTTTTATCATCACGTTTGTGGTGCAGGCTTTTCAGATCCCCTCCGACTCCATGGAAGAAACCTTGCTGGTCGGCGACTATCTGCTGGTGGACAAGGTGCGCTACGGCGGAGGCAGGGCCTCAGATCTGGCCATGCCCTACCGGCCGGTCGAACACAAAGACATCATTGTCTTCAAGTATCCCATGGACCCCCGGCAATACTTCGTAAAGCGGGTGATTGGCGTGCCCGGGGACCGGGTGCGCCTGCTGAATCGCAGAGTCTATGTAAACGGCATCCCCCTCGAGGAGCCGTATGTGCGTTACATTGGGCGAGTGCACGACGAATTCCGCGACGAGTTTCCCCAGGTCGACAGTCCGGTTCCAGACCTCGATGCGGGTTGGTCGCTGCAGATGAAAAAACTGGTCGAAGACGGCCAACTGATTGTTCCGGAAGCAAGTTATTTCGTGATGGGGGACAACCGGGACGACAGCCGGGACAGCCGCTATTGGGGTTTTGTGCCGCAAGAAAACATCGTGGGGCGGCCCTTGCTCATCTACTGGTCAGTGCGGGAAGCCAGCCCAGACCTGCCGGTTTCCCCGACTGCGGGTGATAGACTTTTTCATTTCGCCTATGCCATCACTCACTTGTTCCAGATCACGCGCTGGAACCGCGCGTTTCGATTAGTTCACTAGGTCGGCGCGAGAGCGCCCGAGGACGGATGCGAGTGGCCAAGAACAACAAAGAAGCGAAGAAAGAGATGCAGAAGCAGAAGGACGAAGCGCCGCGTGAAACCCCGGTCGAATTCATGGCCTCGCTGGCGGTCGTGCTGGTGACCGGGTTGTTCATTATTACCTTCATCATGCAGGCTTTTGCCATTCCTTCGAGCTCGATGGAGAACACGCTGCTGATCGGCGACCATGTGTTCGTGAATCGCGTGCAATTCTCGCCGCGCTCGCGCTGGCTCGGACCGCTCGTGCCCTATCGTGAGATCCACCGCGGAGATATTGTGGTCTTTTTATCTCCCGCCGAGCCTGGACTGTATGTGGTGAAACGGATCATTGGCATTCCGGGGGACCACATTCATTTGCGCGATGGCGTGGTTTATCGCAACGGCGAGCAACTGGTTGAGCCTTATGTGATCCACAGCAGTGGGGACTACAACCCCTATCGGGACCAATTTCCGGCGGTGCCACCAGACCCCAATAGCGAATATGCGGAGCGGGAAACGAAGCTGCAGTCCTACGTCGAAGGAGACGATCTGGTCGTCCCGCCTGACAGTTACTTCGGCATGGGCGACAACCGCGATGTGAGTCTCGATAGCCGCTATTGGGGGTTTATCCCGCAAGAGAACGTGATTGGCCGACCGATGCTCATTTATTGGTCCTTTGAAACCCCCGCCGGCCAGTACCTGGAAACCGGAATCAGCGAGCGCGTCGAAATCGTGGTCCACAAGATCATTCACTTCTTCGACCAGACCCGCTGGCAACGCACGCTCAGGGTGGTCCGTTGAGTTTTCTCCGTTCCAGAGGCGGCAAGATCGCAGCGGTCACGGCCGTGATTCTGGCGCTGTTTTTGATGCGCCCCGGCGCGAACCGGCTGCGCACCCAGATTGTGCGTTCCATCAGCTTAGCGCTCGCGCGGCCGGTGGATGTTGCTTCGGTCAGCCTGCACCTGCTGCCCCGGCCGGGATTCGATTTGCGGGGCTTTGTGGTTCATGAAGACCCCACTTTTGGCGACGAGCCCATGCTGCGCGCCGAGCACGTCACCGCCTCCTTGCGGTTGACTTCTCTTTTCCGCGGGCGGTTAGAGATCTCCCGTCTCAGCCTGACCGAGCCGAGCCTGAATCTGGTCGAAAACAGCGCAGGCCACTGGAACCTCGAAAACCTCCTGGAACGGGCTGACCGGACGCCGGTCGCCCCCACCAGTAAGAGCAAGAACGAAATTCGTCCGGGTTTTCCCTATATCGAAGCGGATCAAGGACGAATCAATTTCAAGCTCGGCCCCGAAAAGAAACCCTATGCGCTGACCGACGCCAACTTCGGCATCTGGCAAGACTCCGAAAATACCTGGGGGATGAGGCTCAGGGCGCAACCGGTGCGCACCGACTTTAATCTCTCCGACACCGGTATGCTGCGGGTGAGCGGCTCTTGGCAGAGGGCGCGAACCTTGCGCGAAACTCCGGTTCGATTCAGCCTGCAATGGGAGCGCGCCCAACTCGGCCAGGTCACGAAGCTGGTCTATGGCCGGGACTTGGGATGGCGCGGCACCCTGGGAGCGGCGGTGACTCTGACCGGTACTCCTGCTGACCTCGCCATTTCGACCAGCGATTCGGTGGACGACTTCCGCCGCTATGATCTTCCGGGCAACGGCACGCTGCGCCTGGCGGTCGACTGCAACGCCCGCTACCGCTCGGCCGATCACACTCTGCCCGAGCTTTCCTGCCAGGCCCCGGTCGGGGGAGGGTTCCTGCGCCTGGATGGCACGGTGGCCGGGACGCCCGGTTCCCGAACCTACGATCTCGATCTGCTGGCGCAGGATATCCCCATGCAGGGTCTGGTGGCTCTGGCCGAGCACGTCAAGAAGGATGTTCCCGAGGATCTGGTCGCGACCGGCAAGTTGGACGCGGCGTTCAAGTTCGAGCGCAAGATGCAGGGGCGCCAACTTCAGCTGGATTGGTCAGGCGGTGGCCAGACGCGGGGTTTCGCGATCGCATCGGCGCTGGCAAAAACTGAGCTGACCCTCGATATGGTTCCTTTTTCCGTGGTTCCCGGCATTGGCTGGGGAGCGGAAATCGGGGGCCCGCCGCCCGGGTTCCGGCCGTCGATGGCACGGTTCGCCGCGTTCCCCCATGTCGAAATCGGTCCTTTCAATCTGCCCCTCGGCCGGCCGACGCCGGCCCTGGTGCGCGCCTCGCTCTCGCGTTCGGACTACGAGTTTGAAGTCGTAGGTGATGCGCAAATCAGGAGACTGCTGCAGGTTGCGCGCGCCCTCGGACTCTCCGCGCTGCAGCCGACCGCGGATGGGATCGCGAAACTGGACTTACAGATCGCCGGCTCTTGGTCCGCCTTCACCCCCGCGCTCGCGCTCGGCAGCGCCCAATTGCAATCGGTGCACGCCGAAATCCGCGGCTTGAATGCACCGCTCGAGATCGCTTCCGCCAGCTTAGTGCTGCAGCCAGATAAAATCACCGCCAGCAAAGTGACCGCTTCGGTGGCGACCAGCAGCTGGCGTGGCTCTTTCGAAATGCCCCGCCAGTGCGCCGTGCCGGGGTCGTGTCCGGTTCGCTTCGATCTGCACGCCGATGCCATCTCAACCGACGCGCTGAGCGAATTGTTTGATCCTCATCCGCGCAATCGGCCCTGGTACCGGTTTCTCTCCGCTGTGCCCGAATCGCGAAACCCGTATCTGCTCACCCTCGCTGCCGACGGCCGGCTCGTGGCGGATCGGGTGGCGCTGCACAAACTGGTGGCTTCCCGAGTCTCGGCGAATGTCGAGTTGCGGAACGGAGTGCTCGAGCTGAGCGATGTGCAGGGCGATGTTCTGGGCGGCCGGCACCTGGGCTTCTGGAAGGCAGACTTCAGGGCCAAGCCGCCCGCCTACAACGGCAGCGGCAGCCTGGAGCGGATTGAGTTGCGGCAGCTTGCCCAAAGCATGCATGACGGCTGGATCACCGGTATCGGCACCGCCACCTACCAGGTGGCCGCCGACGGTTGGACCGCCGGGGAACTGATGGCCTCGGCCAGCGCCCGAGTGAAGTTTGAGGCCTCCGGCGGCATGCTGCCGCACATCGTGCTGGCGGGCGGCGCGGCGCCCCTTCGCATGCGTTACTTCGTCGGACGGCTCCTGCTGCGCGATGCCAAGTTGGAGATTCAGGAGGGCAAACTGGACACTCCCGACGGGGTGTTTCAAGTGAGCGGCACGGCCTCACTCGGTCGCGTCCTGAATCTGAACCTCATGCGGGCCGGAGCCCGCAGCTTCAGCATCACGGGTCCGCTGACCGAACCGCGCGTAAGCGAGGCGAGCACGCCCGAAACCCGGGCGGCTTTGAAACCATGAGGTCTGGGTTCACGGTGCTCATGCTCGCCGTGGTCTGCTGCGCTTCGCAAGCTCCCTCCCATAGCGGCGACTCCCCGTCGCTCGCTGTCGCCAGCATGGAGCGCAAGCTGCGGCGCATCGCGAGCGTTGGCTCGTCCCCCCATCCCACGCCAACCCGCACCGAATTGAGCGAAGAGGAAATCAATGCCTACTTTGCCGCGGGGAAAATGGATCTCCCCGCGGGGGTCGAGTCCGTCCGCTTTGAGAGCGAGCCCGGAGTGGTCAAGGCTAGCACGCGGGTGGATTTCGAACGGATCAGGGCAGGGCGGAACTCGGTCAATACGCTGCTCGAGGTTTTTCGGGGCGTCCATGATGTGGACGTGGTGGCTCACGCGCAGGCCACCGGCGGGGTGGGATCGGTGGAGGTCGATTCGGTGTCGTTGGACGGTGTCGAGATACCCAGGTTTGTTTTGCAGCTGTTTGTGGCCAACTACATTCAGCCGAAGTATCCAAACCTGGGTTTGGATTCCAATTTTCGATTGCCAGAGCGGATCGACCAGGCGACGGTCGGTGTGCATGAGCTGACGGTGAAGCAGAAATAAGCGCCCGCTTCGCCCCCTCGGCCTTCGCATTCGGCCCGCGGCGAGTCGCCAGAGCCCGGTGTGCTATCGTTTATCCGCCCTAGGACCCTATCAGCGAGGCGTTTTATGCCGCGATACGAATATCGCCCGGTTCGCCCGACCCCGCCAGCGCAAAAGGCATTTCTGGACTGGATTGCGTCCCTGGACCGCGCCTTTCAAAACCGCGATCCCGAGGACCGCAGCGCTCGGGTTCGCAACACGCTGCACGAGCTCTATCTGGGGCGTCCCTACCGAGACCCGGACCCCGGCGCTGCTCCGGCCGAGCAAGCCTTGGCGTACTCTTTCGATCCGCGCAATGCCACGCTCGAGCCCGAATACTACGGCGACGTGGATGCGGCGAAGTACGCCGAGCGCAAGCCCCTGATCTGGTTTTGGATGATGTTTGACCGTTCCCCGGCGGGGCTGAATCATTGGCTGGGATTTCAGGTACGCGCCATGCTGGCGCGGCATGTGTTCAAGTTTTGCGGCAAGAACGTGAAGATTTTCCACGGGGTGGAGATCTCCTACGGCTACAACCTGACGGTCGAAGACAACTGCACCATTCACAAGTACGTCCTGCTCGACGACCGGGGCGAAATCGTGATCCATGAAGGATCTTCGATCTCCGACTACGCCAATGTGTATTCGCACGCCCATGATCTGAACGATGGAATGATCGTGTCCAACCACAAGACCGAAATCGGACCCAAAGGACGGGTGACCTACCACGCGACGGTGCTCAGCGGAGTGCAAGTCGGAGAACACGGGATGGTGGGGGCGATGGGGGTGGCTTCGAAAAACGTCGAACCGTACCACATCGTCGGCGGTATTCCGGCCAAGGCCATCAAGGTCAAAACCATCGCACCCGACAACCGAAAGCAGGCGACACTGAAGAAACAGACCTGAGCAGTCGGGGATGCGGGGGGATTTTCTCGCCGGAAACCGGCGGACTTCGGCTTCCGCATGTTAGTATCGAGACCAACTTGGCATGACTCTCGAGCACGTTGACATTGTGTTTCAGGTGATCGTGTTTCTGTTCGCGATCAGCGTGCACGAATCCTCCCACGCCTGGATGGCGAACCGCTGCGGCGATCCGACCGCCCGCATGTTGGGCCGGATCACGCTCAATCCCATCAAGCACGTTGATTTGTTCGGCACCATTTTGCTGCCTTTGATGGCGCTGCTGGCACATATCCCGATGCTCGGCTGGGCTAAGCCGACACCGGTCGATCCCCGCAATTTCAAGCACCCCGTGCGCGACGACATTTTGACCGCGGTGGTCGGGCCCATCAGCAACTTCCTGGTCGCGGGCGTGGCCACGGTGCTGCTGGTCGCCGTGAAGCACAGTTCGTTGTTTGGCCTGGAGGTGGTGACGGCGGTGCTGACGGGCGAGATTTCGCCGGACTCAAACTCCATTCTGGTCCCGATATGCCTGCTGTTGCGTGAGTTGTTGTTGATCAATGTCGTTCTGGCGGTATTTAACCTGATCCCGGTGCCGCCGCTTGACGGGAGCCACGTCTTGCGCCACTTTCTGCCGGACACCATGCGCCGGGCCTACGACACGGTGGGTTGGGTGGCCCTGCTCGCGCTGGTGTATTTTGGCGGCACCTACCTCGAGCGGCTGCTCAGTCCCTTTCTCAACTTCTTCTATTACATCGTAGGAAGCGCCTGATGGCGAGCTCCGCCCAACGGAAACGCGTGCTCAGCGGGATGCGCTCGACCGGCAAACTCCATCTGGGGAATTATGTGGGGGCTTTGGATAACTGGGTGCACATGCAGGACGAATGCGAATGCTACTTCTGCGTGGCCGACTGGCATGCCCTCACGACCGACTACGCGGATACCTCGCGGGTGAAAGAAAATTCCCTGGAGGTTCTGCTCGACTGGCTGGCCGCCGGGCTCGATCCCGAGCGCTCGACCCTGTTCCTGCAATCGCATGTTCCGGAGCATGCGGAGCTCCACCTGCTCTTCTCGATGATTACGCCGCTCGGCTGGCTGGAGCGCGTGCCCACCTATAAAGAGCAGCAGGAGAACATTACCGGTAAGGACCTCAGCACTTATGGATTCCTCGGTTATCCGGTGCTGATGTCGTCCGACATCCTGATCTACAAGGCTGATTTTGTCCCGGTCGGAGAAGATCAGTCGGCCCACGTGGAATTAACCCGGGAGATCGCACGCCGCTTCAATCTGTTCTATTGCCAGGGAGGTACGGCGGTTTTCCCTGAGCCGAAGACGGTGTTGACGCCCGCACCGAAGCTGCCCGGCACCGACGGCCGCAAGATGTCCAAGTCTTACGGAAACACCATCCTGCTGACCGACCCCGAGCCGGTGGTGCGGCGAAAGCTCAAGACTATGATGACCGACCCGGCGCGCGTCCGCCGCACCGATCCGGGAAATCCCGACCTCTGCCCGGTCGGGGACCTGCACAAGATCTTCAGCAGTCGCGAGACTCTGGCCAAAGTAGATGCGGGCTGCCGCTCGGCTGGCATTGGCTGCATCGAGTGCAAGGGCTGGGCCGCGGATGCGTTGGTCTCGATCCTCAACCCCATGCAAGAGCGCCGCAAGAAATATGAGGAGAATCCACGGCTCGCCTGGGATATTCTGGAGGCGGGGTCTGCCCGGGCACGGAAGGTGGCCCAGGCGACCATGGGCGAAGTCCGCGAGGCCATGGGTATGTCGCTCGACTATGAAGCTCCGGAAAGTGCCCAGGCCGCCAAGTAGCTCGGCCGGCGCGCTTGGCCAGAGCCGGCAGGGGGCGGGCGAGTGAAGGAATTTTAATGTCAGAACTCACCAAAGTCGCCAATGCCCCGCAGGCTGAATCGGCCCCGCCGCCCGGCCTCACGCTGGTTGCAACCGAGAAGCGGAAAGCGGAAAGTGACTCTCCCTTCGCCGTCACCGTGGGCGATGTATACGAGGGGCCACTCGATTTGCTGCTTGACCTGATTCGCAAGCAGGACATCGACATCTACGACATCCCCATCGCCCGCATCACGGCGCAATACTTGGCATACGTCGAGAAATTGCGCGAGTTGGACGTGAATGTGGCCGCCGATTTCGTCTACATGGCGGCTGTGCTCATCCATATCAAGT
This sequence comes from uncultured Acidobacteriaceae bacterium, assembly GCA_963770245.1. GTDB lineage: Bacteria > Acidobacteriota > Terriglobia > Terriglobales > Acidobacteriaceae > PALSA-270. The sequence goes on from CAVYOX010000011.1 coordinate 252,983, forward strand.
CCAAGATGCTGCTGCCGCGCGAGCCCGCCGCGGCTTCTGACGCGCTCGAAGATCCGCGGATGGAGCTGGTCAACCGGCTCATCGAGCACGAGAAATTCAAGTCGGCCGCGCAAATGCTGATGCAAAAGCAGCAAATCGAAAATGCCGTCTGGTCCAATCCCTCGATCAAGGAGTTCATGGACGCTGAGGGGACCGAACCGGAGATCGCAGCCGACGTGATTGACCTGGTCAAGACGTTTCAACAGATCATGGACCGTGCCCGTTCGCGGCCCGTGCTCGAGGTGGATGCAGAAGGCGTCACCGTGGGACAGATGATCGACTATCTACGGCGGCGGTTGGCGCTCGAGGACAAGCCGCTTCATCTGAAACAAATGTTGCGTCACGTGAATTCCCGGCAGGCGCTGGTCTGTATGTTTCTGGCGCTATTGGAGCTGGTGCGCTTGCAGGCCATTCAGTTGCGGCAAGACCGCATGTTTGGTGACATCCTGCTGCGCAGGCATGCCGGATTCGAGGCGGTCATGGCGGAGCAGGCGGCGGTGCGCGACGACTGGCGGTGAGTGAGCTGCGCCGAGCTCGTTCATGACCAGTCCTAGGGCATCGCTCGTATAAGAAATTCGGATGAATCTCAAAGCCAAACTCGAAGCCATCATCTACGCGGCCGAAACGCCGATCCCGCTCGACCACATCGTGCAACTGGCCCGGGACTCCTCGCCTGGTGATTCCACCGCCGATGACGCCGAGATCCGATCCGCGGTGCGCGCGGCTTTGGAAGAGCTGACGGCGGACTATGCCGGGGAAGGCCACGGCATCGAGATTCGCCAGGTAGCCGGCGGATACCGCATGTCCACCAAGCCCGAGCATCACGACATCCTGCGCGCCTTCGCCAAGAGTCTGAAGCCGCCGATTCGGCTTTCGCTGCCCGCGCTCGAAACCCTGGCGGTCATCGCTTACAAGCAACCCGCGACCGTGCCCGAGATCAGCGACATTCGGGGCGTGGATTCGAGCGGAGTCATCGCCACCCTGCTCGAGCGCAAGCTGATCACGACGGCCGGGCGGAAGGCGGTGATCGGGCGGCCCATCCTTTACAAAACAACCAAAGAATTCCTTTTGCGTTTCGGGCTGAAGGATGTCAACGAGTTGCCCAGCATGGAGGAGTTCGAGAAGCTGGTGTCGGAATCGTTCCAGGGCGATCTATGGCCATTGCCTGAGGCTGCATCCGGCGCTGGCGCTCAACCCGATTCCTCGCCCCACGAATCGGTGCCGGGCGAGCTCGCCGATGCCGAGTCGGACAAGGCCGAAGCGGCGGGCGAGACGGGCGAACTGGACCAACCCGTCGCCACCGGAGAAAATGATCCCGCCGCCTGATCCAAGAGCAGTTCTTGGACTGCTGAGCCAACCCATCATGTCCACCGAGCGCCTGCAGAAAATCATCGCAGCAGCCGGAATCGCTTCCCGCCGCAAGGCGGAACAGTTGATCACGGGCGGCTTGGTTTCAGTCAATGGCCAAGTGGTGACTGAGCTCGGCAGCAAGGCCGATTCCGAGACCGACCACATTCGGGTCAATGGAAAACTGCTGCACGGCGCCGAGCGCCACGTTTACCTGTTGCTGAACAAGCCCAAAGGATACGTCACCACGCTGCGCGACCCCGAGGGCCGTCCCACGGTGATGGACCTGCTCCATGGGGTCAGCGCCCGTGTGTATCCGGTTGGCCGCTTGGATTACGCGAGCGAAGGCCTGCTGCTGTTGACCAATGATGGCGCGTTCGCCAACTACCTGATGAAAGCCGCCTCCCATGTGCCGAAGACGTACATGGTGAAAGTGGCGGGCCAGCCGACGGCCGAGGGATTGGCGCGGCTGCGGGCGGGGCTTTTCATCGCGTCCCCGAATGGCCGCAGGGTGAAGACCTCGCCGGCGAAAATCCGCCTGCTCCGCGAAGCCGGCAATCCCTGGTACGAAATCACCCTGCTCGAAGGCAGGAATCGGCAGATACGCCGCATGTTTGAAGCCATCGGACACCATGTCGAGAAGATCAAGCGGGTGCGCTACGGGGCGCTCGAGCTCGACGTTCATCCCGGGAAGTTCCGGCGTCTCACGCCCCAGGAAGTGACCGGCTTGAAGTCCGCGGTCCGATAGAGGCGGTTCAGGAGATCGGTACATGAACGGTAGTTGAGCGACGCAATCCCGACGCTTTGCGGTGGGTTAGGAGCGACCTTGATTTTCGACGGATTCTGGAGGGTTTCGAGAGTCACGCTACCTTTGGATGCGACAAAGTATTCCAGAGTTCCACAAGGTGTGGGGTTGCCCCAGCACTGAGCACCATAGCGTTTGAGAAAGAACTTGGCTGAGACGTGCTTGAGTCTGCCAACTACAGAGGACAGAGAGGCGGTTGGCGGGCATTCGATGAGCAAGTGGATGTGGTCGCTTCACCGTTCACTTCGATGAGTTTGTACTGGTAGTGAGAGCAGATGCGCGGGAACATAGCAAATCAATCATTGAGACGAGAGGAGGTAAACAGTTGGCGGCGAAACTTAGTAGCAAGCGCAACGTGGTGAATCAGCCTGTGGAGACAGTGGCTACTTGTACCAAAGTCCGCATTCCCCATTCGTTTACTCCCGTACTTGATGGGCTTCTGGTTCGGGTTCGGAAGGACTGCTTGCCGCGTATGCTCTATTTGCGGGAGTGTTCCTCGTCGAAATATTATCCAGAAATCCCCTGTGTCGTAGCCAAATCTCTCATCGTCAAATACCAGCGCAACCCGCAGTGCGTTACCGTCTCCCACATCGTTCTGCCCATCTGCGGAGACCAAGGCAAGCAGGTGGTGACGCCCTCTCTGGAGGTACCTGCTTATGCGTAGCGAATACCAAGCAAGGACCGAAAGAATCCCAGAGTTCCACTCTGGGAGCATCAAGCTGAGCCAAGCGGGAGCCGAAATCTGGGTTCCGGATGGGGTGAGCGAAGCCGCCGCGCTCAAACGCGTGACCCACCTGTGCATTGCCGCCCACCAGGACGACGTCGAAATCATGGCGCTCGAAGGCATCCTCGCTGGCTTCGGCCGATCCGACCAATGGTTCGCCGCCGTCATCGTCACCGATGGCGCCGGCAGTCCGCGGGGCGGCCTCTATGCCGGCTACACCGATCGGCAGATGCAAACCGTCCGCCAGGCCGAACAGAAAAAAGCCGCCTTCGTGGGGGAGTACTCGGCGGTGGCGCTTTTGAGCCATCCCAGTTCGGCCGTGAAGAGCTCCGCCAATCCGGGGCTCAAGAGCGACCTGAAGGCGCTGCTCGCGGCCGCTCGCCCCCAGATTGTCTACACCCACAACTTGGCGGACAAGCATGACACGCACGTGGCCGTGGCCCTGCGGACGGTTGACGCGATCCGCGAATTTCCGGCGGACGAGCGGCCCGGGAAACTCTACGGCTGCGAAGTCTGGCGCGATCTGGATTGGATGGTGGATCGCGACAAGGTAGTGTTCCGCCTGGGGGATCGGGAAAACATTGCGGCGTCGCTGGTGGGCGTCTTCGATTCGCAAATCGCCGGCGGCAAGCGCTACGATCTGGCAACCCTCGGCCGCCGCCGCGCCCATGCCACCTATTACCAGAGCCACGCGGTCGATCTGGCGCAGGGTATGAATTTTGCCGTCGATCTGACGGCTCTGATTGAAAATGAAAAACTCGATCCTGCCGAATACATCGGGGGCTTCATTCAGCGCTTTGCCGAGGACGTGATTGACCGGGTCAAGAAATTTGCCTGAGCCGGTTTTCGAACCATTTACTTCTGACATTGCGGACAATAGTGCGAGCTTCGTCCGGCGATCACAATCCGCTTGATCGGCGTCCGGCAGTTCAGGCAGGGCTCACCTTCCCGGCCGTAAACGCGGTGCCGTAGCTGGAAAAATCCCTTTTCACCGTCCGCATCCACGTAGTCGGAAACCGAAGACCCGCCGAGCGCAATCGCCTCTTGGAGCACCTCCTGCACCGCCCGGCGCAACCTCTGAAGGTTTTGCGTGCTCAGGGAAGAGGCCCGCCGGCGTGGCCGGATGGCGGCACGAAACAACGACTCGTCGGCGTAGATATTCCCCACTCCGCCGAGCAGCTTCTGGTTCAGGAGCGCGCTCTTGATCGGCGTCTTGCGACCCCGGAACAGGCCGATGAAGCGCTCTGTTTCGACTTCGAGCGGCTCAACCCCGGCGGCTCGAAAACCATGAGCCACACTCAGCCGTCCGAAGCGGCGAGGATCGATGAAGCGCAGCTCGCGGTTTGAGGCCAGCCGGAGGACGGCGTGGGTGTGCTTTGCCAGTTCCGCGTCGGGCGGGCATACCAGCAGCCTGCCGGTCATGCCGAGATGAACAATCCACTGGTCTCTGGCGGATGGGGCGGGGCGGGGAAGCGAGGCTCCTCGGGCCGCCGACTGCAAGGAGCGCCCCCGGCCGGGCGCCCGCTTCGGGGCGAAACTCTCCAGATCGAACACGATGTGCTTTCCCATCCGCCGTACGCCCGCAATGCGCTTGTTCTCGAGGGTGGCCGCCATCTCAAATGCCGGCGATTTCAGCGGCTCGGGCTTCGAGCCGAGCCACACCGACTCGATGACGTCGCCTTGGACTCGGCTGGCCAGTCCGCGCGCGATGGTTTCGACTTCGGGCAATTCAGGCATGTCTTTCGAGTGTATGACAGACCCGATCCCGGTGGGTTGGAATGGCGCGGTTTGCCGCGGAAAAGGGGTAAAATCACCGGACTCACGGGCTCGATAGCGCACAGCCAAAAAATGAGGGTGGATCTTCATTGCTCACTCGAGGCCGGCAGCGGTATTATCTGGGGTACGCATCTCGCCGCTTTTCCCTGTAATTCAACGTTTTTTGGCCGCGGGCGGGTGTGTGCGATGACCCCACAGCAGGGCGCGGCTCCTTGGCGGAGTCGAGGAGCGGGCGCGTTATTTTGTTCATTGGAGTAGGCATTTGAAACCAGGTAAGGCCGCAGTCATCGTCGGCGCCCAGTGGGGCGATGAGGGCAAAGGGAAGATTGTCGACGTCCTCTCGGAAAGCTTTTCCGTCGTGGCGCGCTATGCCGGCGGGCATAATGCCGGCCACACCGTCATCATCAACGGCCAGAAATTCATTCTGCAACTGGTGCCCTGCGGAGTACTCCGCCCCGGTTGCCGCAGTGTCATCGGGAACGGCGTGGTTCTTGATCCCATGGCCTTTCTCAAGGAAGTCTCGGCCCTGCGCGCCAGTGGGGTGAACGTGGAGGGCAACCTGTTCGTCAGCAATCGCGCCCACGTGATCCTGCCGTATCACCGCATGATCGAGTTGGCATCGGAAAACGCTCCGGGACGGGTGAAGATCGGTACCACCTCCCGCGGCATCGGGCCGGCGTACGAAGACAAGATGGGCCGCAGCGGCCTGCGCGTGGCCGACCTACTCGATCTCAACCTCCTCAAGATCCATATTGGAAACGCCTGCCGCGAGAAGAACATGATCGCGCATGCCCTGTTCAACTCGGGGCCGCTCGATCCCGACAAAATGTACGAGGAGTATGCTGAGGCCTCGGCGAATATCGGTCCCTTCGTGTGTGACACCGCGGTCCTGTTGAACCGCGCGCTGGCGGATGGCGAGTCCGTGATGTTTGAGGGCGCGCAGGGCACGATGCTCGACATCGACCACGGCACCTATCCCTTCGTGACTTCTTCGAGCGCGACCTCGGGCGGAGCGGTGATCGGAACCGGCGTAGCTCCGACCGCCATCAGCACCGTGATTGGAGTGACGAAAGCCTACTGCACTCGGGTCGGGGAGGGGCCATTTCCCACCGAATTGTTTGAGGCGACCGGCGATCTGCTGCGCGCCCGCGGCAATGAATATGGCGCCGTGACCGGCCGGCCGCGGCGCTGTGGCTGGCTGGATTTGCCACTGCTGCGCTACGCTGGCATGATCAATGGCATCTCCTGGCTGGTGGTCACCAAGCTGGACGTGCTCGATGAGCTGGCCGAGATTCCGGTTTGCGTCGGCTACAAGATCAACGGCAAGACCAGCGATGAAATTCCGGCGCATGGCAGCGGCTATGACAAGATCGAGTGCGTCTATCGCAAGCTGCCGGGATGGCGCACTTCAACCCTGGGCGTCGCGCAGCTCGAGAAGCTGCCGAAGCCGGCCCGCGACTATTTGAGTTTCGTAGAGCAGGAAAGCGGTGCTCGTATCGGCGTCGTCTCGACGGGTCCGGGACGGGAGCAGACGCTGTTTGTGGACCCGTTTGTAGCGGAATTGAGGTCGCTCAGCCGGCAGAAAAGCCGGGCCCAAGGGGAAATCTAGCGAACGGAGCAAGCGATGGTTGTTCTGGCCGTGACGTGGATGGCAAAGGCAGGCCGTGAAGCGGAAGTAGCCAGTATTTTTTCGAAGCTCACCGAGGAATCGCGCAAGGAACCCGGCTGCGTGACCTACCAGGTTCACCGGCACAAGACCGAGCCGCGCCGGTTCTTCATCTACGAGCAATACAAGGACGACGCCGCCCTTGAGGCTCATCGCGCCGCACCTCACTTCTTGCAGTACGCCAAGAAGGATCTACCGAAGATCGGGGAACGAGTCGAAGGTCATCTCTTTGAGCCGTTGGGGTGATGGTCGGGCGCCGGCGGCTCCGCCGGCGAGAGCCCCTTGGCTTGCAGTCAGAGCTCAATCCGGCACCCGAGGGCGGATCCACCCGCTTCCTCAAGACGGCGAAAACGGTTCACCGAGTAAGCTCGTAACCCGCAAAAAAGAAACTCAACTCGAAGCGCGCCGCATCCTCGGCATCGGAGCCGTGAATCGCGTTGTGTTCGATAGTGGTGGCCCACTTCTTCCGGATAGTGCCTTCTTCGGCGTTCGCGGGATTGGTGGCACCCATCAGCTTGCGCAGATCGGCGATGGCATTTTCTTTCTCGAGCGCGAGTGCCACGACCGGCCCGCTCGACATGAAATCGGTCAGGGAGCTGAAGAAGGACTTCCCCGCATGCACGGCGTAGAACTGTTCCGCCTGATGCTTCGAGATTTCGAGCATCTTCATGCATAGAATGTGGAAGCCGTTCTTCTCGAATTGTTCGATGATGTCGCCGACGCCGTTCTTCTTCACCGCGTCTGGTTTGATGATGGTGAGGGTGCGTTCGAGAGTCTTCATAGGTTCTGTCGTTCGTCCTTGAGGGTTGGTCGTTCGGGATTCAGAAGAGCCACCGTCGATTGCCGACTACACCTTCACTCCCATGGCGGCGATTGCGGTCTCGCCGATCGTGGCCGGCGATTTCGCGACCCGGATACCGGCAGCTTCCATGGCTTTGATCTTCTCCGCCGCCGTCCCCTTGCCGCCGGAAATGATCGCCCCCGCGTGCCCCATCCGCCGTCCGGGAGGCGCGGTCTGCCCGGCGATGAATCCCACTACCGGCTTTTTCATGTGCGTCTTCACGAACTCTGCTGCCGTCTCTTCCGCGTTGCCGCCGATTTCGCCGATCATGATCACGGCTTCGGTCTGCGGGTCGCGGTTGAATAGATCGAGCGCGTCCAAGAAGTTGGTGCCGATGATGGGGTCACCGCCAATGCCGAGGGCCGTCGACTGGCCCACTCCGCGCGTGGTGAGCTGATACACCGCTTCGTAGGTCAAAGTGCCCGAGCGGGACACGATGCCCACCGGCCCTTCCAAGTGGATGCGGCCCGGCATGATGCCGATTTTGCACTTTCCCGGGGAAATAATGCCCGGGCAGTTCGGACCAATCAACCGCGAACGCCGGTCTTGCAGGAACTCCCAGGCGCGCACCATGTCGAGTGTCGGGATGCCTTCGGTGATGCACACGATCAGCTCGAGTTCGGCGTCGGCGGCCTCCATGATGGCATCCGCCGCAAAAGGCGGCGGCACAAAAATCACCGAGGCGTCGGCTCCGGTCTTGTCCACCGCTTCCTGCACGCTGTTGAACACGGGCCACCCCTCGTGCGTGGTGCCCCCCTTCCCGGGAGTGACGCCGCCCACGATTTTGGTCCCGTATTCGGCACAGGCCTTGGCATGGAAGGTGCCTTCGCGGCCGGTCAGTCCCTGTACGATGACTCGCGTCGACTTGTTGACTAGAATGCTCATGAATACCCGCCTAGGATAGCTCGCCGCTCGCCGCTCCCACCACTTTTTCCGCGGCGTCCTTCATGGTCTCGGCCACGATAAAGTTCAGTCCCGACTGCTTGAGGATTTCCCGACCCGCTTCCACATTGGTACCTTCCAAGCGCAGCACGATGGGCAGCTGGATTTGCGTCCTTGTGGCCGCTTCCACCACTCCCGTCGCCAGGGTGTCCACCCGCAGGATGCCCCCGAAAATGTTGATCAGCACCGCCTTCACGTTGGGGTCGCTGAGCAGGATCTCGAAGGCGTGAGTGACTTGCTCGGCATTGGCCCCCCCGCCTACGTCGAGAAAGTTGGCCGGCATGCCACCGGCATACTTGATAATGTCCATGGTTGCCATGGCCAGGCCCGCGCCATTCACCATGCAGCCCACGTTGCCATCCAGCTTGATGTAGTTGAGGCCGTATTTGGAGCTTTCGACTTCGAGCGGATCTTCTTCACTCGGATCGCGCAGCTGGCGAATCTCAGGATGACGGAACAAAGCGTTGTCATCGAAGTTCATCTTGGCATCGAGCGCAAACAGGCGGCCATCCGAGCAACTGATGAACGGGTTGATCTCGACCAGCGAGCCATCGGTTTCCTCGAAAGCTTGGTAAAGGCCGGTCATGAACTTGACCGCCGACTGGATCTGCTCCGGTTTCAGCCCCAGGGTAAAGGCCAGCTTGCGCGCCTGAAAAGCCTCCAAACCCATGCCCGGGTCCAGGTACTCTTTGTGGATGGCGTCGGGATTATCCGCCGCCACCTGCTCGATCTCCATTCCGCCCGCGGCCGACGCCATGAAAACCGGACGGGCCCGCCCGCGGTCGATGACGATTCCGAGGTACAGTTCGCGCTCGATCGGAAGGGTTTCTTCGATCAGGAGGCGCCGCACGATGCGGCCTTCAGGTCCGGTCTGGTGAGTGACCAGCGTCATGCCCAGGATCTTCGAAGCGAGTTCGACCGCTTCCGTGACCGAGCTGGCTAACTTCACGCCGCCACCTTTGCCGCGCCCTCCGGCATGGATTTGGGCCTTAACGACGACTCCGGTCGCTCCCGCCGCGAAAAGTTTTTTCGCGGCGGCTTCGGCTTGCTCGCCAGTTTCGGCCATTTCTCCCCGCGGCACTTGAACGCCATATTTCTTCAGGATTTCTTTCGCCTGGTACTCGTGAATCTTCATAGGGATTCCCGATAATCATTCCTGGTGAATCGTAGATCGGCAGGAGATGCTTGCGGCTTAAGACCGCGGGCAGCAAACTAGTGATTCTATAGAAGGATCGAAGGATTGGGCAAACGGGATTGTGGCCCCGTGATGGTCCCCACACGCGCCCCAGAGTGCGGCAAAGCCACGGGCTCACGCCGGACTTCACGAACGGGGCCCGCCGGCCGCCCACTCCCACCTTGTATAATCCCCGCCCATGCGCCTCTTTTGGTTTCTCCTCTGGTGGTTTCTCCTCTGGTGGCTTACGGCAGCAGGCGCGTGGGCGCAAAACGTTTCCCCGCCGGCTTATGATGCCGTGAATCCCTGGATCGGCACTGCGGCGGATGGCAACACCTTCCCGGGAGCCACTCTTCCCCTGGGCATGATGCAGTGGAGTCCTGATACCAGAGCGGACGGCTGGTACCACTATCCGGACGCAAGCATTCGAGGCTTCAGCCTGACTCACATCAGCGGAGCGGGCTGTACCGTCTATGCCGACCTGCCCATTTTGCCCTGGACGGCGGAACTCGCTCCGAGCGCCGCTGCCTTCAATGATCTCAAAGTGGGGTTTTCTCACGACCATGAGCAGGCACACCCCGGCTATTACAGCGTCATTCTCGACAATGGGGTGACGACAGAACTCGCCGTCGCCCTGCGCGCCGGCATGGGACGCTTTCGATTCCCCGCCGCCCGGCCCCGCATCCTGCTCTTTAAAGCCGCCGCGAGCGCGACGATCAATGATCCGAAACGTGAATCCGACAGCAGTGCGATCGAAGTCGTGGGCAAAGATGCCGTCACCGGCACAATTCACAGCGGAGGCTTCTGCCAATCCGACACCAACTACGTTCTTTACTTCGCGGCAAAATTTGCCAGGCCGTTCTCCTCGTACGGCACTTGGTCGGGGAGCCAGTCCGCCAGTCCCACTCCGGGCGCGCGTAGCGCCTCCGGCCACAGAGCTGGAGCCTATGTCTCGTTTGCCAGCGGCGCCGAGCCGATCCTGATGAAGATTGGGATTTCATTCGTCAGCCTAGAAAATGCCAGAAAGAATCTTTCCCGCGAGATTCCCGGCTGGGACTTCGAGGCAGTGCAGGCGGCGGCGAAGCGGACCTGGACCGAGATGCTCGATCGCGTGCAGACCGAAGGCGGGACCTCCGATCAGCGCGTCATCTTCTACACCGCCCTTTATCACATGCTGCTTTCGCCAAACATCTTCAGCGACGATAATCGGGACTACATTGGCTTCGATCACAAGGTCCGGCGGTTGCCGAGCGGCCAGGCGCAGTATGCGAATTTTTCCGATTGGGACATCTACCGCAGCCTTATACAGTTGCAATCGTTGCTGCTGCCGGCCGAGACCAGCCAGATGATGCAATCGCTCGTGCGCGACGCGGAACAAAGCGGATGGCTGCCGCGCTGGCCCGTCGCGAACGACGTAAGTTACGTAATGGGTGGGGACTCGTCGGCGATTCTGCTGGCCAGCGCCTACGCGTTCGGGGCGCGCTCCTTTGACACCACATCCGCCGTCCGCGCCATGATCAAAGGGGCAACCCAGCCGGGCACCGGCCCGCATGGGAACTCCGAGCGGCCGGGGCTCGCCGACTATCTCAGCAAGGGCTATGTTCCCGTTGACGACGAGCAGGAATCGGGGGCCTCGATCACTCTCGAATACGCCAATGCCGACTTCGCCGGTTCCGAGCTGGCGGCCGCGATCGGTGACCAGGCTCACGCCGCGAGCCTGTTGCGCTCCGCCCAGAACTGGCGAAATCTCTGGGACAGCGATAGCGGATTCATTCGTCCGCGCGCCCCCGACGGTAGCTTCATCGCGGGCTGGGACCCCGCACAGCTGCTGCCCCATCACCGCCATAGCTGGGATACTTCAGATCAGATGGGCTTTGAAGAGGGCTCCACTTGGCAATATACGTGGATGATTCCGCACAACTACGCCGGCTTGTTCAAGGCCATGGGCGGGACCGAGAACGTTCTTCCGAAACTGGACAAATTCTTCCAGAAACTCACCGGCTGGGGCAGCCCCACTTTTACGGTGGCCAACGAGCCTGACTTCTGCGCTCCCTATGCCTACGTGTGGACCGGCCATCCCTCAAAGACCCAGGAGGTGGTGGACCGCATTCGCCGCGAAACCTTCACCTCGCAACCGGATGGACTCCCGGGCAATGACGATCTCGGCGCGACCTCCGGGGTGTATGTGTGGAACGCACTGGGCATGTATCCGGTGATTCCGGATGTGGGCGGATTCGTACTCGGCACTCCCATGTTCGTGCGCGCCACATTCGAATTCGGGGATGGGCGCACGCTCGAGATCCGATCCAAAGGACCCGGAGTTTACGTTCAATCCGTCGTGTTGAACGGCAATGCATACGGCACCGCCTGGCTGCCGCTCGGCCAGCTTTCTGCCGGACACAATCGCTTGGAGTTTACGCTCGGAACTGAGGCCAACCCGGCATGGGCCAGCCGGCCAGAGCAGTTGCCGCCGTCCTTTGATATTCCGGGGAACTGACTCCGGGGATCGAGCGGAGGCGACCGCCTGGAGAATTTAGGGTCCGCGAGCTTCCGCCGCAATGCTAATCTGGGGATGGCCCGCATGATTGTTGACGCCCTGCACGCGATCGCCCATCACCATCAATCCCTCGCGCGAGAACAAGCGCGCGAGGTGATGGCCGAAGTTCTCGCGGGAAAATCGACCGATGCCCAAATTGCAGCCCTGCTCGTCGCCCTGCACATGAAGGGCGAAACGGTGGAAGAAATTGTCGGATTTGCCGAGGCGATCCGTGCGGCCGCTCTCCCCTTCAAGCTCAGGGAGACTTCCGCGGTCGATCTGAGCGATACCGAGCGCGATGCGCTGGTCGATACCTGCGGCACCGGCGGCGACGCCAGCGGAACCTTCAACATCTCGACGGCAACGGCATTGGTGGCGGCCGGCGCCGGGGTTCGTGTGGCCAAGCATGGCAACCGCAGCTTGACCTCGAAGTGCGGTTCCGCGGACGTGATGGAAGCTCTCGGGGTGGACATTCATCTGTCGGCGGATCGTCTGGCGGCCTGCCTAGAGGAAGTCGGTATGGCGTTTCTGTTCGCGCCCGCCATGCATTCGGCGATGAAGCACGTGCAGGCCGCCCGCCGCGAGCTTCGTCTGCGCACGGTCTTCAACCTGCTCGGACCGCTCACCAATCCCGCACAGGCCTCGGCGCAAGTGGTGGGTGTGTATTCCGCTGAACTGGTGGAAAAATTGGCCGAGGCGTTGAGCATGCTCGGGTTGCGGCGCGCGCTGGTCGTCCACGGATTGGACGGCCTGGACGAAATTACAATCACCGCTCCGACCCGCATTGCCGAAGTGCGCGGAGGAAGCGTGCATAGCTACGAAGTGACTCCGGAAGAGTTTGGCATGAAGCGCGCCACCCTGGCTGATATTTCGGGCGGGAATCCAGCCGCCAACGCCGCTATCATCCGCCAAGTTCTCGGGGGAGAGAAATCTCCGCGGCGCGACGTCGTGCTGCTCAACGCGGCCGCGGCGATCGTGGTCGCGGGGAAAAAGGATCATCTGGCGGATGCCTTGCCCGTGGCGGCGAGCTCGATTGATGGCGGTGCCGCGGCGGCAAAACTCGAGGCTCTGGTGCAGTTCACAACCGCGCGCGCCGAAGCTTGAGCCTGTCCACTCGAAACGAGCTAGGGTTGTCCGGCGGCTTCTTTCTTCAGCCTCTCGATTTGCGCCAGATGATTTCCGCCGTGTCCTCCCATCATCCCCGCGAGCTCGGAGAGCGTCACCTCCCGCTTCAACTCGGGATGGTAGGCCGACCGGCTCCAATCCTCGGCCTTCAATCGCCGCAGCAAGCGTAAATTGTGGTGCCGGTTCAATCCGTAGAGTGCTACCAGCTCGGCGGGCGGCGTCTCCAGGTAGCCGAGATGGTGCGCCCAGTCGTCCTGGTCGATCGGGGCAAGGACGGGTTTCTTGTCCGCCAACATCTGCCGCATGCGGTAGGCGTACACAATCTCGATGTCCGCCAAGTGGCCCAGAATCTCCAGGATGCACCACTTCTCGGGAGACGGCTTGTGGCGCAGAACTCTGTCCGGTAAGCCGGACACCGCCGCTGCAATCTCCTTAGGACTCTTTTCCGCCGCATCCAGATGCGTTTTCAGCTCAGCGTCGGTCATTCGGACCTCCGGCTACGTCATTTCACCTGTCAGCCGCGAAACCCAGACAAATCAGCAGCCATTCGCGGCCCTTGCGATCGAGCCTACAACTTACCATAGAGGCAAGAAACTGAGAGCAAGAGTGATCGTGCGGTTTCTCTCTGCCGGGGCGGGGAATGACGGTCAGTGAGGTTCGACAGAGGGTTGAATCTTACCGGGTGGAGCAGTACTGGGTGGAGCAGTACTGGGTGGAGCAGTACTGGGTGGAACAGTACTAGGTTGAACAGTACTAGGTTGAACCTGGAAGACGTTGTTGCTCATGTCACTCTCGGGCACGCTACCGTCGTTGACCACGACCTCCTGCGGCTGGGAAAGGATCATGATGCGGATGGAGTTCTTGGACTTCGCGCGCACTTCGAGTCGTTTGGTCGCTTCGCTGTCTTGGGCGCGGATCGTGACCGGCACCTCAGCTCCGGCACTGCCCAGATTTTCGACGGTGACGGTGACCATGTAGCCGCCTTGGGAGGTCGGGCTCGGGTACACCGAAACCACACGAAAATCCGGCAGGCCGCGGTCGTGATACACCCAGTCCTCGAAGAACCAGCTGAGGTCGCGCCGGGCTAGCGGCTCAATCAGTCGCTCTAAATACGCCGGGTCCTGGTCCTCCGTCGCTCGGTAACCGAGCAACGCGCCGTTCAGCTCGCCGACCATGTCGCGCAACATCCACCAGACGTACATGGCTTTGGTTTGAGCATAGAGATTGTCGCCGGAATGGACGAGCGATCGCGCCCTTTCTGATTCATCCCGGGTCTGGGTGTCGGACGCGCTCTTCGTCCCAGCGTCCTTTTCAGCCTGCGCGAGTTCGGGTCGATGCCCGTTCAAGTAGTCAAGGGCCGCCTGTCGTCCCTGTTGTTGCTCGATGTGCAGCAGTTGCGCGTAGTGTGCCAGGCCTTCTTTGATCCAGGCTCGCCGAGACCACACCAGTTCACGAGTCAGCGCGTAGATCAGAGTCAGCTCCGCTTCTTTGGTCACCGGGACCGCGAGGGGGGTGAACAGCATGCCTTGGGTCGAAAAGGCCGCGGCATCGGGATCGGGGAGTTGAACCACCTGCAGAGTGCCAACCGCGCCTTTCCCGACCGGCGAAAAGGGATCGAGTTGCGCCATCACATTTACGTAAGCCTGGCCGGAGTCTTGCTGGCCGGGCAGGTATTCGACGGTCGAGTTCAGTCTGGCCGTCAGTGGGTGATAATCGGCCATGGCGAAAGCCGGCACGTCACCCCCGAAGCGGAGCATGGTGAAGGCGCCCACTTTTGCGATATCCGCATCGGCGACGACGGTCGCGAGGTCGGGAGTGCCACTGAACAGCAGCGTCTCATCCCGGGTGGATTCGAGAACGAGGGCCATCGAAGCCTCCGCCTCCCGCTCCTTCCATCGTCCCAGGGCGTCGAGCACCGCATTGCCGTCGGATAGGCTCGCAGCCTCGATTGCGACCGGGTACCACGCTACATAGCCCACGCCACGCACCGCCGTGAAGGACTCGCTGATCTGGTCCCAATCGGTGTGCTTCGCCTCCTCTTCCGGGACCCCGATCCGCGTCAGGCGGGTTGTGTCGAGCGGAATCACGCCCTCATATCCAACATCCAGTTCGACAGTGCCCTTCGGCGGAACCGCCTGCGGCAACTCGACGATTGCTTCTGAGAGCACTCCGGTATGATCAATGTCGGAGGTGTAGGTCTGAGCAACGAACGGCAGGGCCTGGTGACTGTGCTCGACCGCCCTCCAGCCCAAACTGGAGGAGATTTGCAGCGATAGATTTCTCTGCGGCGTGCTCGAATCATTGCGCAGCGTGATTCTGCCGCGCACCTCCAAGCGTCGCTGCTCCGGCTCGATGCGGACGTGGAGGTTATAGCTGGTGAAGGTGAAGGCCTCGCGATTGAGAGCGGGACAGCTCAAAGCGCCGGCCCACACAACGCACGCCACCGCGAGAAACCTCATGCTCACTCCGGCGATCCCGCCTTGATTCGCCGCTGGCGCACGATTTCGTAGAGCACGACCCCCGCTGCGACGGACACATTCAGGGACGAAACCTTCCCCAACATAGGAATCGAAACCAGGTGGTCGCACTTGCGGCGCACCAGTTCGTGCACTCCTTTGCCCTCGGCGCCGAGTACGATGGCGCAATCCATGTTGTAGTCGAGCGCGTCATAGCTTTCTGGACCGCGCTCGTCGAGGCCCACAATCCACAGGTTCTTCGCCTTCAACTCGTCGAGCGTTCGCGAGACGTTGGTAACGCGCGCGATGGGAAGGTGTTCGCTGGCACCGGCGGAGGCCTTGGTAACGATCGCGGTGACTCCCGCCGCCCGGCGCTCCGGGATCACCACTCCATCCGCGCCGGCGGCATCGGCGGTCCGAAGAATCGCTCCCAGGTTGTGCGGATCTTCCACCCCATCGAGCACGACCACTAGCGAATAGTGCCCGCGCTTGCCATCGACAACGTCGTCGAGGCCGCTGTACTGCTTGGCCGAAGTGACCGCGACCACGCCCTGGTGCGCGTTGTTTCCCGCCATGTCCTCCAGTTCCGCGCGCGACAGAAAACGCAGCGTGACGCCTTGCCGGCGGCATTCCTCGACCACGCGCTGCAGGCGGAGGTCGTGTCGCTCCTTGGCCACGCCTACCCACTGAAACGCCCGGGCGCGGGCTTTCAGTGCTTCGGCAACCGCGTTGATGCCGTAAATGTAATTCATCCGAGTTCAGTGTACTGGTTAGGCGCGGGTCGCGCGAGTTCGCGCCTTTTTGCGTCGCCCGACACTTCTTGCTATGCTGCTCGCTCAACGCGGTCTTGCTCGAGACCGGTGGTGCGACCGTGTCCGACTGCGTGTCCGAGTGAAAGAAAAGGGGAGGCCCATCATGATGCGCAATTTCCGAGTTCCTGTCTTGGGGTTGGGTATTTTCTGCTGCCTGTCCAGCTTGCTTTTCGGACAGGAGTTCTCCGCCGATTTGATTTCGAACCGGATCGAGAGCAATGAGACTTCCACCCCGGGAAAAATCTATGTGGGCAAAGACAAAGTACGGTTTGAGCCCAAAGACAGTGGCGGCATGTCGGCCATGGGCGGAGTGATGATTGTGGATCTTTCTAGCCAGACCTCGGTGATTTTGCTGCCGCAACGGCATGTCTATATCGAATCCATGCCGGGCCGCGTCTTGCAGCGCAGTTTTTCCTTCTTCCGTCCGGCCGATATTGAGGACGCTTGCCCGGATTGGCAGAAGCTGGCCCGCAAGCCCGGAGGTAGCTGCCACAAAGTCGGCCACGAGATGGTGAACGGCCGCGACGCCGTCAAGTACGAAGGCACTTCCGCCGAAGGCGAGAACGGCGCTGTATGGCTGGACACCAAGTTGAGATTTGTGGTCCAGTACAAAGGGAAAAACAGCAGCGACGAGCTGCGCAATATCCAGGAAGGATCCCAGCCGGGCAGCTTGTTTGAAATTCCCGCGGACTATCAGAAAATGGACGTGGGCGGCATGATGACTCATCCCACGCCGCCGAACCAGTGATCCCATGGCTTCATTGACGCCCGCAAAAAGCGATCGTTATACTTCAGGCGGTGAGCCCGCGCACGGACCAATCATGTCTTTATCGGCTGTGATCGTCGATGATGAGCAGCTCGCCCGCGATGAACTGGCTTACCTGCTGAAGGAGATCGGCGATGTGGAGGTCGTAGCCCAAGGGAAAAACGGAGTGGAAGCGGTCAATCTGATCCGCGAGCACAGTCCTGATCTGCTTTTTCTGGACGTGCAGATGCCGGGCCTCGACGGCTTCGGCGTGCTCAAGAAACTGCTCGACAAGAAAATACCTCTGCCCAAGATCGTGTTCGCCACCGCCTTCGATCAGTATGCGGTCAAGGCGTTCGAAGTGAACGCGGTGGATTATCTGCTGAAGCCCTTCGATCGCAAGCGGGTGGCGCAGTCCCTGCAAAGGGCACGCGAAAAGATAGAGGTCGCGGGCGCTTCCTCCGACAAGTTCGAAGCCCTGATGCGCATGCTGGAGTCGCAAAAGCCACAGACTTCGAAGATTCTGCTCAAGGCTGCGGGCCGTCTGTTTCTGATCAACCAGAAAGATATCTGTTTTGCCTCGATCGAGGATGGAGTCATTACCGTGGTGACCAGCGGGGCCAGCGGGATGGAGGGCCAATCCAACTGCCGCACCCTCGAAGAGCTGCTCGACAGTCTGGATCCGAATTTATTCTGGCGCGCGCACCGCTCCTTTCTGGTGAATATCAACCGCATTAAAGAAGTCGTCCCCTGGTTCAAGAGCTCCTACCAGCTCCGCATGGACGACAAAAAGCAGACCGAGATTCCGGTCAGCCGGGCCCAAACCAAACGCCTGCGCGAACTCTTCGGCCTGTAGAAATTTCTTGCCCCCAGAGGCAACCGGCGTCCGGCGAGCTGCATCCCACGGCCTAATCCCTCGGTAATGCTCGATTTCTGGGCAGTTCGGATAGACTCAACTTCTTGGGGTGTTGGTCTTGGGTCCATTGGAAGAAACTCCGCGGCGCAGGGCACTCATCCGAGTTTCGTCCCTGGTCTGCGTGGTGCTCGTGGCGCTCGTGGGGCTCATTCAGGCGGTCCACGTCCATTTGGACGACAGCAAGCTCCCGAGCCATGAATGTTCCATTTGCGCCGTAGCGCATTCCGGAGTTGTGGGCCAGGCCCAATACCGTCCAGTCCCGGTCGTCGTCCGCACGGTGCTCGTGGCCGCGCCCGATGCCACCGCTAAGTCTTCCGGCTTTGTCTTTTCTCTCCGCATCCGCCCGCCTCCTAGTGTCTAAAGATCGGCTTTCTGAGTTGACAGGCCCGGTTCGTTTCCCGTGAGCCTTTGCCTTGATCTTTTCGACCGATTTTCAGGAGGAATCATGCTGGCACCATACGAGAAGTCGCTGCGTGCGGCTTTTATAGTGGCTTTCTGCTTGGCCCTCGGCCTGCACGCTTACGCGCAGTCCGGCGGTAGTTCCGGATCGATCAGTGGCACCGTCCTCGATCCGACCGGCGCCGTTGTGCCCAATGCAACCGTGGAAATTCACAATCCGGTTAGCCACTTTGACCGATCCACCACCAGCGATAAATCCGGGAACTTCAGCCTCCCAAACGTGCCCTTCAATCCGTATCATTTGGCGGTCACTGCGACCGGATTCGTCCAGACCGCCGAGGACGTGGAGGTCCGCTCGGTTGTGCCTCTCAGCGTCAAAGTTACCCTCCAAGTGTCGGGGGCTAACACCACGGTGACGGTCGAGGCCGGGGCCGCTGATTTGCTGGAGAACGATCCGACCTTCCACTCCGACATTGACAAGGCCTTGTTCGACAAGATTCCCTTAGAGAGCGCGTCGTCGTCACTGAGTTCGCTGGTTACTCTTTCAACGCCAGGAATCGCTGCCGATTCCAATGGCCTCTTCCACGGCCTCGGCGACCACGCGGAGAATTCGTTCTCCGTAGACGGCCAGCCGATTACGGACCAGCAAAGCAAAGTGTTTTCCAATCAGATCCCCGTCGATTCGATCGAATCCATGGAGGTCATTTCCGGCGCCCCCCCGGCGGAATACGGAGGCAAGACCAGCGTGGTGATCGTAGCCACCACGCGTTCAGGCCAGGGCGTGACCACGCCCCACGGCAGCGTGACCACTTCCTACGGGTCGTTTGGATCATCGAACGTGGCAGCCGATCTCGCTTACGGGGGCAAGAACTGGGGGAACTTCATCTCCGTAGGCGGCTTGAACACCAGCCGATTCCTGGATCCGCCGGAATTCACCGTGGTC
The DNA here is from genome assembly GCA_963770245.1 of uncultured Acidobacteriaceae bacterium. Classification (GTDB taxonomy): domain Bacteria; phylum Acidobacteriota; class Terriglobia; order Terriglobales; family Acidobacteriaceae; genus PALSA-270. The sequence continues at coordinate 272,229 of CAVYOX010000011.1, forward strand.
CACGATAAGGGCAACGAAGAAAACCTGTTCGACCGCGTGGACTATCAGCTCACTAGCGCCGACTCGATTCACCTGAATTTCGGCTACAGCCGGAGCTGGTTCCAGACGCCGAATTCACTGGATGCCGAAAACGCGACGGCCTGGAGTGGACTGGCCGGGCTTGAACCGCAAATGGCAGCCTTTAAGGGTACAGGCCCGAACGGAAATATCGTCGGACCGGCGGACCAACGCTCCAAGATTGGAACCTTCAACATTGCTCCTTCGTGGACGCACGTGCTGAATGCGAACGCGGTATTTACTCTGGGCGCGTTCGTGCGCCGCGACGACTACAACTACTACCCAAGCAGTGACCCGTTCGCGGACCTCGGGCCGCCGAGTCTGCAGAGACAGTCGGTGGGCCAAAACCGGACGCTCACCAACGCGGGACTTCGATCTGATCTCTCCTATGCGAAAGGGGTGAACCAAATCAAGGCAGGAGTCGTCTACCAGCAAACATTCCTCAATGAGGACGACACGATTGGCATCGTCGATCCGACCTACAACGCACCGTGCATAACGTCCGTGGCTACGAGTCCAGTGAACCCGTACCCGTATGTCGCGGCCCCCGGACTCACGGTCGCGGACTGCCCCAGCAATACCGGTCCCGACCAGCAAAACAACGCTTCCAACCCGAACGCCCCCGGCTCCGCTTTTTACCCCTATTACAATCCGATCCTCGCTCCTTACGACTTGACCCGTGGCGGAAGCCCGTACACCTTCCATGGCCACACCGATGTGAAGGAACTCGCTCTGTACTTGCGGGACGACATCACAAAAGGAAACTGGTCTTTGAACCTCGGCTTGCGCGGTGATTTCTACAACGGTCTGTCCACCGCGCGGCAGGCTGAGCCTCGCCTGGGGGTGGCTTACAACATCAAACAGACCAACACGATTCTTCGCATCTCCTATGCCCGCACGCTGGAGTCTCCCTTCAATGAAAATCTGATACTTTCCAGCACCGGATGCCTAAATGCCGTCTTGAACCCGATTCTTCTTTGCGGCTCATCGAGCGGCGCACTGAGTCCCGGGTTTCGCAATGAATTCCACGCTGGCCTCGAGCAGGCACTCGGGAAGTACCTGGTCTTTTCTGGCGAGTACATCACGAAGTACACACACAATGGCTACGACTTCAGCGTGCTCGGCAACACTCCGATCACGTTCCCCATCGAATGGCATAACTCCAAAATTCCTGGATATGCGGGACGCGTGAGCGTGCCCGATCTCCATGGCTTCTCAGCGCTCATGGTTTTCTCCAGCGTGGCGGCGCGCTTCTTCCAGCCCCAGATTGGCGGAGCGGGGGCGACGGTGGCGACCGCCGCCGGACTTCCCTTCCGCATTGACCACGACGAGAAGTTCAACCAGACCGCCCACTTGCAATACCAGCCCTGGAAGCGCGGCCCATGGGTTGGCTTCAACTGGCGGTACGACAGCGGACTCGTTGCCGGGGCAACACCGTGTTTTGGGACGAACGTGTCCAACGATTGCCCGGGATCGGTGGTCATCGGTGGCGTAAATAACCTGAGCATGGGCGCTGCTAACGTGGGTGAGATTCCGCTTTCCGCCGATCAGGAGTCCGAGGCCGGGTTCAGTTGCAACGGCGTGCGCGCAACCCCGACGGCGCCACTGCCGTTTAATTGCCCCGCATCGGGGTTTGGCTCTGCCCTGATAAAGGTACCTGCGCAAAACACGGAGAACGACGATCACAACCCGCCGCGCATCACGTCGCGGAACCTGTTCGACATGTCAGTCGGCCATGACAACTTGTTCCATGGCGACAAGTACAAAGTGAGTGCGCGATTGACCGTCATCAACCTGGCGAACCATTTTGCGCTCTATAACTTCCTTTCAACCTTTAGCGGCACGCACTATGTCACGCCACGTTCGCTCACGGCGGAGCTCGGTTTCCATTTCTGAGAGCGCCCGTGGCAGCGACACTAGCTTGGTTAGGTCCGACTACCGATGGCTTGTAGCAGTTGGAGCAGCCCCCAACCAAGGTGCTGCTTCCACTGTAGAGCAAACCCGGAGTTCTATCGGGTATGTGGAATTCATCCACCGCCAGCTTTCCTCTTGACCGGGCGGGAGGAGCGAGCCAATCGGCCGTCGCCATCCAGGTGAACGACGATCAGAACTCTAGGCGCGCCTGAAACGCGATCATTCGTGGGCTGCTGTCGCCGCCCAGGCCGACCCCGAGCAGGCCAGTCGGCGGAGCGGTGGCGTAAGAGAGCGCTCCAAATCCGGTTTGGGTCGACGGCTTTCCGGGAATGCCAGCCAGCACCATGCTGGGAAGCCCAAAATTCGGATGGTTGAAGACATTGAAGAATTGGGCTTCCAGGCGCAGCTTCACGTGCTCGGTGAGCGGAAACCATTTTGTCAGGTAGAAATCGTTCCAAAAGAAATCTGGACCGCGCAAGGCGTTGCGGCCCAGGTTCCCGAATTGGCAATTCTGCCGGCTGTCGCCGCCATAGCACTGTCCTGTACTCGGATCGACAGCCGACACAAAAGCCGCCGGATTCAGCCATTGAATGGTGCCGGGCTGGGTTACGCCAGGGATCGGTTTGCGTTCGTACAGTGGGACGCCGGGAACGACGCTGGCGAATTGCGGACCACTCCCCTGTACAACGCCATTTCCATTCGCAGAATAGGGCGTACTGAGTACCGAGAATGGAATTCCACTGTGCAAAAAGGCGGTTCCTGAGACCTGCCAGCCATTCAGCGCGTACGCCAATGTGTGGTTCTGCACTTTAACGGGCCATTGATAGACGTACTGTGCGTTGAAATTGTGCCGGATGTCGTAGTCGCAAGGCCCGTAGTCGCGGGCCAGTTCTCCTGGCAGTGGCGAAAGAATCCCTCCGGCGGAGAATTGCAGGAATCCTCCATTGGACACTGTGTCCATGCAGCGGCTCCAGGTGTAGTTGACCTGGCCTTGCAACCCGTGTCCGAGACGCTTCATGGCGGTCAGTTGAAGGCCGTTGTAGTGACTGTTCTCGCCAGTGGAGAGCTGGGTCACCGCGCCGAACCTTGCATCGGTCGGCTGCAGATAGGGGAAGGGCGCAAAACAGCCCTGACACACCGTTTGGTAGCCGTTCACTTGCGTCAAGTAAGGCTGGTTCACCGCGCGCGTTCCGACGTATTGCGCTTGCAAACTGGCGGTTGTGCCAAATTGATGTTCCAATCCCAAACTCCATTCCATAAAGTAGGGTGCGTGGAGTTTGCCATCCGGGACCGCTGTAATAGCGACGGGTGGAAGACAGTTCATCGGATTGCCCAGGGAAGAGGCGCACGATCGCTGGCCATTCGGAAATCCTGAACTGAACCTCTGATTGGCGGCCACGGTCGCATCGACTGCACTGTTGGGCACTCCCGGCGCGATGGCCGTGCCGCCAACAGTTCCCAGAAGACCGCCCTGGAAAGTTTGGACGTAGGGTGGGTTGACACCCACCAAATCGGCGACGCTACCCGGCAAGATGTCACTGAAGATCCCAAAGCCGCTACGCAGAACGGTCTTCGGTTCGAACTGCCAGGCGATGGCAGTTCTTGGTTGCAGGATCGCGAGGGGTGTCGAGGAGAACACGTTGCTGAGACCGGTCTGAATGGCGGCGTTCAGCGGCTGATTTACATCATGGGAGATGGAAGCGAAGGAGCCGCGAAGACGCGCAATCTGCCGATGAGGATTTGATGGATCGGAGTTCCAGGTGTCGCGTAGGCCGAAAGTCCAGGTCAGCGTCTTGGTTACTTTCCAGGAATCCTGCGCATACAAATCGAGATTAAGAAAGTTGAAAGGCTCGTTGGCTGACGTGGGGAAAGTCTTCGCAGCCGTCGACGCGACTCCGTAAATGTATTGGGGCAGCGTGGTGTAGGTGACGGTCGGCACCGAGCCCTCCCCGAAGTCATAATCATTCAGCCTGAAGATTCGTGTATTGGTACCGAAGCGCAGCTCGTTCGCGCCATGGCTCCAAGCCAAGCTGTCGTTGATAAAGAAGCGGGAGGCGCGTCTTCCCTGAACCCATGTGTTGTCCAAACCTCCGACTGTGGTAAACGGGGCGTTCGCACCGCTGCCTTCGAACACAATCGGAAATGCCGAAAGGGTCTTCGGAAAGTCGCTTGGCCCAAACAGGCTTTCGTACCAGGAAAAGGCGGGATTGAAGTAATTCACCACATGCTGCGAAAAAACGTGGGTGTATCCCGCCGCAAACGAGTAGAGAGGCTGAGGAGATACCGAATTGAACAAGGAATTGATAGGGTCGGTGTAGGCTGCTTGCACGCCGGTGTCGGCCTGAAGCCGAAACCATGTGGTGTTCTTCTCATTGATGTTGTAGTCCAGGCGAACGGTTTGGACTTGTTCGTGGTCATCGCTCGACTGCGAAATGCTTTGCCGATTCGCGCAACCGTTTCCATCATTCGCCGTGGCGGGCGCGGCGCCACCAACATCGAACGGACAGCCCAGCACCGTGAGTGGAGTACCACGCGTGTTTCCATACAGTGCAAACATTTTCTGGTAGAACGGGACCAGTCGCGGCGCCGCCGGGTAGCTCGATCCAGTGACGGAGTCCGTGCCGCCAAGAGGAAGTTGCTGCAAGACGTATTGCTGAAATGCAGCACTCGGGACCGTGGTCGGAGTGACAATGGGCAGCGCAATCCGGACCCATTCGCCATCAAAGAAGAAGAACAGCTTGTCGTGGAGAATGGGCCCGCCCAAACTTCCGCCAAAGTGATTCACGGTTGCCCCCGGCTTGTGGTTTCCCGGTGTCGCATTCGTGAAATAATCCGCCGCGTTCAGTATCGAACCATTCCACAGTTCGTAGAGATTCCCGTGAAACTGATTCGTGCCGGACTTGGTGACGTAGTTGACCTGGGACGCTCCATACCGGCCCTGGTCCACGGAATAGGAAAGAGTGTTGACGGTCACTTCTGAAATCGAATTCAGTCCCAGCACAAGATTGGTGGAGAGTCCGCTATTGAGATTGGTAAGCGGATCGTTGGTTTCTAGTCCATCAACGATGTAGCCGTTGGAAAGGGCGGGCAAGCCGTTAAACTCCACGTTGCCATATCCGTTCGTGCCGCCCACAAAATCGTTGCCGCTGCCCGCGGTATTGATCAGGGCACCCGGAGCAAATTGCAGAGGGTAGGTTAAATCCCCGCCTGGATTGGGAAGATTCTCCAAAACCGGCGCATTCAGGTTGGTGGACGTATTGGCATCTTCCGGGTTGATCAGCGGGGATGCAGAATTCACTTCGACAGTTTCGGTCGCTTGGGCCACCTGGAGCCTGAAGTCGACGGTTTGCTTTTGGCCCAGACCAGACAACACGTTGTTGTTCTTCTGAGGCTCGAAGCCTTCCGCTTCCACTCTGACCGAGTAACTGCCGGGCTTGAGTTGTGGGAAGTTGAAGCGGCCGGCGCCGTCGGTCTTGGCCTTGCGCGTCGCGCCCGTCTCGCGATGGGTGATCGTCACAGTAGCACCGGGCACAACGGCGTTGGTTGCATCGGAGACTTGGCCAACGATAGCGCTCGTGGTCTCACCCTGAGCGAGTGCTTCGGCGGAAAGGAGAAACAAGGAAATCATCACAGCAAAAGCCAACTGGATGACGCGCAACGTTTCCATTTTCTGGTTTCGCCAGGGGCGGGTATCTGTGGTCATCGCACGTGGCAGGTAATTAACCATGGGTGATAGCGATTAGTTAATCATAGTTAAGTATGATAGGCAAGCTTAGACCTGGACAGGGCGGCAGGGAGGGTCGTTTCACGTTCGCGACTAAGGGATCGGCACGGCCACTTCCCGGCGCCCAGCATGCGCCGATTGTGGCGGCTGGTGTAGCCAGGACGATTTGCGGACTTAGCCGGCGATTGGAAGGGTTGCCGAAGCCCCTCAGCTTTGGCCGGCAGCCAAATGCCAGGTTGCACCAGGGGGCCAGAGTGTCTCCCCTTCGCTCGGTTGGGCAGCACGACCGGTATGGCGGTGGCTAATATCGAGCTCGTCGGAGAGCGATCGGAAGCCTGGGGAAACTTCAGGAGGGGGAAGGCGGCCAGTAAGGGGGGCAAACCGGCCGCCTCTCGGGCTGCAAAACAGCTATGCAGCGAGCGCTTCCAACGCCGTGCGATTCCGAATGACCAGAGTCGAGCCTTCCAGGCGTATGAATTCTTTCTTTTTCAAATCGCTCAGCAAGCGAGTGACGGTCTCCCGCGAGGAGCCGATCATCTGCGCCATTTCCTCATGGGTCAGGCTGGCGCGAACCCGGACTTCGCTGACGCCGGTCTCCCTTTCCCGGGCCGTGGTCCAAGACAGGAGTAAGCGGGCCAGCTTGCCGGCCGAGGAGCGGGCCAGCACCAACTCGTGGATGTCCCGGTAGACCGATTGGAATTCCTTGCTCAATTCCTGGGCCGCGTGGACTCCCATCTCGCCGGTTCTCTCCATGAGCCGGAGCAAAGCGTCGCGTTCGACGAAGTTGACATGGCAGGGGCCCGCGGTCTCGGCCGTGAGTTCGTAGCAGGTCCCGGAAATGGTCGCGCTCAGGCCCAGGACTTCGCCCGCCTCGGCGACTTTCAGAATCAGAACCTTGCCGTCGCGGGAGGTGGTCGAAAGCTTGACCTTTCCCGAGCACAGCACGAAGGCGCCGCGCGGCAGTTGGCCTTCGACAAACAGTAGGGCTCCCCCGGGGTAGGTGCCGGGGTGACTGGCGGCGCTGAACGACTTCAGCACGTCCGGAGACAACCCGCAGAACCACTTGTCTTTCCTTAACTTACAGCTGAGACAGCTCTCGATGATTTCCAGTCCATACGGAGTATTCACAGCCACCGCCTCGCCCAAGTTTTTCCGGTAGGGGAAGCCCGAACCGGTTCTGCTCTCATGCAGACTGCTCCTGGTCCGACGTAAATCCCGGACGAGCAGTCTGGCATTCTCGGTCTTTGCCAGCAAGGCAGCGGAGACGGCCCTGGCATCGCGGTCCCGTGATCGCAGACCGTGAGTCAATTCCCAACCCGCACCTGTGTCCGCTGTGCGGTGCCACATCAACCCGCAATGAAACAGGTACAGCGGGTCCAAGTGCCCGCCGCGCGGTGGAGTAGGCGCTGGTTCTGCTCTGCGCGCGGGGAGCCGATGTGGGGCATGCGCGCGAACCAGCGCTAGCACGGGGGTTTCACCGATCCCTCCTCCGATGGAGTCCAGCTTGCTTGCGGCCTGATAGGTGCGTGCCTGCATCGTTTCCCCGGGCTCATATGCCGTGCACGACATGCAAAGCATTTGTAGAAAAGATATGGCAGGTGGAGTTCCAAAGCCCGTGCCTAATTCTAAGTATTTGTTGGATAAGGAGTTCAGGTCCGAAAGGGGTGGTTTCGAGGAGGATTTTCGATGCTTCTGCTGCCGGATCTGCGGCAGTGTGCCGATATGTCGGCAGCTGGCGGGCAGATCTCAGTCCTCATAGTCTTCGCGCGAGATCCCCATCCTCTGGATCATGGATTGCAGGGTGGTGCGCTTCACCCCGAGCCGCGCCGCCGCACCGCTCAATCCGGCAATGACTCCGCCGGTTTCGCGCAGGACCCGGACGATGTGTTCCCGCTCCATGTTTTGCAGGGTCCCCTCATGAGAAGAGTCCGAATGAGAAGAGTCCGCGTAGGCGGACAATTCCGCCAGAGGCACGTTCAAAACCTGACCTGAGGTTAGAATGACCGACCGCTCGATGAAGTTCTCGAGTTCTCTGATATTTCCCGGCCATTCCCAGTTTTCGAAGGCCCGCATGGTCTCTGTCGGTATGCTTTCGATCTGCTTGTTCATGCGGCGGGCAAATTTCTGGACAAAATAGCGCACCAGCAGGGGAATATCGCCTTGGCGCTCCCGCAGGGCCGGCATGCGGAGCGGGAAGACATTGATGCGGTAATAGAGATCGCTGCGGAACTCGCGCTCCGCCACGCTCTTCGGCAGATCCCGATTGGTGGCCGCGATGAGGCGAATGTTGACTTTGATGGTGCGGGTGCTGCCCAGTCGCTCAAATTCCTGATCCTGTAATACCCGCAGCAGTTTGGGTTGCAGCTCGAGCGGAATGTCTCCCACTTCATCGAGAAACAGCGTTCCCTTGTCGGCTAGCTCCAGGCGCCCGACCTTATGGCTCACCGCCCCGGTAAAGGCGCCTTTTTCGTGGCCGAAAAGTTCGCTCTCGAGGAGCCCGGTGGGGATGGCGGCGCAATTCAACTTGATAAAGGTGGCATCCTTGCGTGTACTCATGCGATGGATGGCGCGGGCAATCAGTTCCTTCCCGGTGCCGGTCTCCCCCAAAACCAGCACGGTGGCATCGCTCGGTGCGGCCACCCTGGCCTTTTCCAAGACCCGCTCCAAGGCGGGGCTTTCCCCGATGATTTCTTCGAAATTCAGCGCCGAGCGGATTTCGCCCTGCAGGTAGCGCTTCTCCTCGGTCAGCTTGTCCTTGAGATGAGCGATTTCGCTGTAGGCGCGGTTGTTGTCGACAGCGATCGCGACTTGCGCGGCCACTTGCTTCAGCAGACTGACATCCTGCGGCTGGAAAGCGTTCGGGTCGCGGCTGGCTAGGTTCAGAACCCCGAGCGGCCCCTTGCGGGTGATGAGCGGAATGCAGCATCCCACCTGGACTCCCTGCTCGAGTAGCTGATCGGTGCAAACGTGATGAAATTCGGCCAGTTTCTCCCGGTTCAGGATCTTGGTCTCGCGCTCGAGAAAAGCCATCCCAGGCCCGCTCTCGCGCAGCGGGAGGATTGCACCCGGACTCATCTGTTCGCTGTGCGCCGGGTAGTCCAAAGCGTAAACCCGTAAGGTTTGGGTGGCATCGTCGTAGAGAGATATGCTGGCGAACTCCTGCTTGACCGCGTTGCGGATAAAGCCCGAGATGGCGGGGAACAGGTCCTGCAAGTCCAGGCTCGAAAGCAGTGCCGCGTTGACTTCGAGGAGCACCTGCAGCCGCTCCTTTTCCTCCTGCAGCGCCGTGCGAGTGAGCGAGTTCTCGACCGCCAGCGCCACCATTTCCGCCACCCGCTGCAGGAGCCGCAGGTCCATTTCGCTCGAGACACCCACTTTCGAACTGCCCAGGCCGAGTGCTCCGAGGCGTCTCTGCGCGGTGGTGAGCGGCAAGAGCCAGCACGATTGCAGTCCTCGCCGTCGCAGAATCTCCAGACATCGCGGAAACGCCGGTGGCTGCGCCGAAAGGGAAATGGCTAATGGCTGCTGGTTTTTCCACACCCATCCCGCGGCCGAATCCTCAACCGGCAGTTCGGTCGGACCATCGCTTTCCCCCGGCAGACCGTTCAGCGACATCACATTCTTGCGGGGGTCGTGCAGAATAACGCAGGCGGAATCGAAGGCGGTGAGCTCTCGCAGCCGCTCCTCGAGCTTATGAAACAGCTCTTCCAAGTCTTGGTGGTGGACCATGAGGTCCGCCATCTGGAGCAAAGCTTCGTAACGACGAAGCTCCGCGTTAGAACCGAAGTGGATGTCCGGTACCATTTGCACGAGCTCGCAAGCGACTGCCCCCCTCGAGCAACTGTTTCCCGGTTTCGTGGCGGCACAAAGGCCCCTCTAGGCCCTGTGACAAAAACGATGATAAACCCAAACATATTAGGCAAATAAAATAATAATGGGAATATAGGTTTTCCGAACTCCGCGATGCGTGCCCGATCCGGGGCGCGAGACGTGAGCTCTCCGTCGAGTCTATTCTCGCCGTAAATACCACCAATCTAGCGGTTCAGGGAGCAAGGATAGTCAGCCTATTGTCAAGACTTTTTAGATCTGTGTGCCGAGAAAAGAGCGCGGGACGCCGCGTCGGGCATCGCTTCTCCTTGCCGGTTCCCTGCCGGTTCTCCTTGCCGGTCAGAACTCAGGAGGAACAAAATTGCAGCTTTCTCGCAAGTATCTAGTCGGGGGTCGGAACTTCCAATGCCATGGCCTGAAGCGCCGTCTTGCGGAAGCCTCTCTGCCTGTTTTGAGGGTGAATCACCCATCCGGGCTAAGTCCGTCGTGCGGTTCCGCTTGCAGCGTTGTGACGTATAATGTTTTTACCCCCATGAAAGCCTACGTCTACGTGTCATTGAAGAAGAGCGTCCTGGACCCCCAAGGAAAAACCATCCATGGTGCTCTTAAGAAGATGGGATACAAGGGGTTAGAAGAAGTTCGCCAAGGAAAGTACTTCGAGCTGACGCTCGATGGAGGCTTAACGCGGTCAGAAGCTGAGGCTGAGGTGGCGCGGATGGCTCGTGACGTGCTTGCTAATCCAGTGATTGAAGAGTTTCGTTTCTCCCTCGAGGAGTAGCCGGGCCTTTCCCGGTTCAGCGGTAGGAAAAAGCTAGCCCAGCCGGCTGAAGTTCAAAAGAATCCAAGATCTCGGTTTCCCCTACGCCGAAAAGAGGAGTGTCTACATGTGTGGCATCGTGGGATATGTCGGTAAGAAGCGCGTAGTGCCCGTCATTCTGGATGGGCTCAAACGTTTGGAATATCGTGGTTACGACTCCGCTGGAATCGCGGTGTGCGGCAATGGCGATGGCCTGCAGATCCGCCGGGCCGAAGGCAAGCTGCGCAACCTCGAGGAGGTCATCCGTCTGAAGCCCATGGACGGTACCTACGGCATCGGCCACACGCGCTGGGCCACGCACGGCCGCCCCACCGAAGAGAATGCCCATCCCCATCGGGACTGCACCGGCCGCGTGGTCGTGGTGCACAACGGCATTATCGAGAACTACGTCGTTTTGAAGAAGAAACTGATTGAAGAAGGCCACCGCTTCACCACCGAAACCGATACCGAAGTCATCGCACACTTGGTCGAAAAGTTCTTCATGAAGCCGGCAAACGGCAACCGTCCTTCGCTCGAGGAGGCCGTGCGCAAGACCGTGGGGATGCTTACCGGGGTGTTCGCCATGGCGGTGATCGCGGTGGATGAACCGAACACCATCATCGCCGCCCGCAATGGCCCGCCCGCGGTCATCGGCTTGGGCAAGGACGAGTACTTCATCGCCTCCGATGTGCCGGCCATTCTCTACCATACCCGCGACCTATTCTTTCTGGCGGATGGCGACCTCGCGGTCCTCACGCCAGAAGGAGTTCAGCTCACCGATTTCAGCGGTCAACCCATCGTCCGTCAGGTCCAACATGTGACCTGGGATCCGGTCATGGCGGAAAAAGGCGGCTTCAAGCACTTCATGCTGAAGGAAATCTACGAGCAGCCGCGCTCGGTGCGGGACACGACGCTCGGCCGCGTCTCGCAGGATACCGGCCACGTATTCCTGGACGAGATGGAGATTTCCGAGGCCGAGTTCAAGGCGGCCAAGAAAATCAATATCGCCGCCTGTGGAACCAGTTGGCACGCTGGACAGGCCGGTAAGTTCATGATCGAGCAAATGGCGCGCATCCCGGTCGAAGTCGACTATGCGAGCGAATGGCGCTATCGTGATCCCATCATCGCCCCGGATGCGATCACCATGTTGATCACCCAGTCCGGGGAGACCGCGGACACCATTGCCGCCCAGCGGGAAGCCAAGGCGAAGGGATCAAAAACCTTGGCCATTTGCAACGTGGTCGGCTCGATGATTACACGCGAGGCGAGCGGCACCATCTACACCCATGCCGGCCCGGAAATCGGCGTGGCCTCAACCAAGGCGTTCACCGCCCAACTCACGGCTCTCTACCTGTTCGCTCTGTACCTGGCGCAGGTCCGGGGAACCATGAGTCCGGAGCAGGCTCGCTTGGCGGTGCAGGAGCTGACTCGAATTCCCGGCAAACTCGAGCACCTGCTGACCCACGAAGAGGACTGTGAAGACCTGGCCAAAGAATATGTTCGTTCGCAGGATTTCCTGTTCCTCGGCCGCGGCATCCACTATCCCATCGCGCTCGAAGGCGCGCTCAAGCTGAAGGAAGTCTCCTACATCCACGCCGAGGGCTATCCGGCGGGCGAGATGAAACATGGCCCGAACGCCCTCATCGACGAGAATCTGCCGGTGGTGATCATTGCCACCTGCGACCGGGAAAACGAGCTTTCCCGGATACGCTACGAAAAAACCTGTTCGAACCTGAAAGAAGTCAAAGCCCGTTCCGGCAAGGTGATCGCGCTCGCCACCGAAGGCGACGAAGACATCAAGGACGCCGCCGACCATGTGCTGTACATTCCGGCGGCGCCCGAAGAGTTGCTGCCCATTCTCGAAATCGTGCCCTTGCAGCTGCTCGCCTACCATATCGCCGTGCGCCGGGGCTGCGACGTGGATCAACCGCGTAACCTGGCAAAGTCAGTCACTGTCGAGTAGCGCTGGTGTCTTTGACCCGGCCCCGACCGAAGTCCGGCAGACTCGGCCCCCAAGGCCGGGTCTGCGGAACTGGTCTGGAAAGGCGCCCCCGGCCGCCGCGGTCGCGTCCCGGAACCGATCCTGGTCATCTGTCATCTATAGAGTGGATGCCCTTCCGAACCTTCACCGCTCGTCTTACCCGCTCTGTGTCTCTCTCTGACCAAACCAAGCACCTCGAATTTGCAATGCAGGGCATCCCGCGATTTGATTTCGTCGCCGGACAATGGTTGTCGCTGAAGCATAGCCATTCCGCCGGCCAGGAGATTACCCGCGCCTATTCGATTGCCTCTCCGCCTGAGGAAGGCAACGGCTTCACGCTTTGTCTCAACCGCGTGCCGCACGGCTTCATGTCCAACTTCCTGTGTGATTTGAGAGAAGGCGGGGAGCTCTCCTGCCAGGGGCCCTTCGGCGATTTCATCCTGCGTCCGCCCGTGCGGGATACGATCTTGATTGCCACCGGCACTGGAATCGCTCCCTTCCGCTCCATGTTGCGCTGGGTCTTCGGGAAGGACTCGCGACACCAGGGCAAGCAGTTCTGGCTGGTTTTTGGCAGCCGTTTTGAGGCAGACATTTACTATCACCAGGAATTTGTGCGCCTGGCGGCCGAGCACGCCAATTTTCACTACCTCCCCACGCTGAGTCGAGGGGGCACGGAATGGACGGGCCGGCGCGGCTACGTGCAGGACCACGTCCGAGCAACTCTGGCCGGACGGACCGACATCGAGGCCTATGTCTGCGGCTTGGACAAGATGATCCAGGCGAATCGCAATTTGCTCGAGAGCCTGGGCTGGGAGCCGAAGGCGATCCGCTACGAGAGCTACGACTGACCAAGCCAACGCTCGTTCGCAGGCAGACTCTCCGCCTCCGCCTGTGCACCTGGATGTGTACCCCGAGCCGAAGTCCTAGGCGGATGGTTTGCTGGACGGAGGCAAGCGATGGGGCCGCGTTTGCTCGGCATGCCGGTTTTTCCGCTTGCGCCCATCGGTCGTCCCAGTTCTGCATCCACGCCTTCTTTTTCCGCATCTAAACCTTGACAGCAATCCACTCAAGTCTTAGGATGGGCTTGAGTGCAATCGGAATTGCGTTGATTATAAAGCACTTATTAAACTTGGAGGAGCCGAATCATGGCCAAAATTATTGGAATCGATCTTGGAACCACCAACTCCTGCGTGGCGGTTATGGAGGGTGGCGAGCCGAAGGTGATCCCCAACGAAGAAGGCGGCCGAACCACGCCATCGGTCGTCGGATTTACTAAGACGGGCGAACGCCTGGTTGGCCAGGTGGCCAAGCGCCAAGCCATCACCAACCCGGAGAACACGGTTTACTCGATCAAGCGGTTCATGGGACGCCGCTATGACGAGGTCACGGAAGAAATCAAGATGGTCCCTTACAAGGTCGTGCAGTCGGGCGACCACGTGGCGGTGCTGGCGCAGGGCAAAGAGTACACGCCCCCCCAGATCTCCGCCATGATTCTGCAGAAGCTGAAGAAGGCGGCCGAAGACTACCTGGGCGAAAAGGTGAATGACGCGGTGATCACCGTGCCGGCCTATTTCAACGACGCCCAACGCCAGGCCACCAAGGACGCGGGCAAGATCGCCGGGCTCGAGGTGAAGCGCATTATCAACGAGCCTACGGCAGCTGCCCTGGCTTACGGCCTCGACAAGAAAAAGGACGAGACCATCGCCGTGTATGACTTCGGCGGCGGAACCTTTGACATCTCGATTCTCGAAGTCGGAGAAGGCGTCATCGAGGTCAAAGCGACCAATGGCGATACCCATTTGGGCGGTGACAACCTCGACCAGCGCATTGTCGACTGGCTGATTGACGAATTCAAGAAGGACGAGGGCCTCGATCTGCGCGGCAAGGGCAACGAGATGGCGCTGCAACGCCTGCGCGACGCGGCGGAGCGGGCCAAGATTGAGCTCTCGACCACCATGGAGCACGAGATCAATCTGCCGTTCATCACCGCCGACGCCGGCGGCCCCAAGCATCTGGTCAAGAAACTGACCCGGGCGAAGTTGGAGTCGATGGTCGAAGACATCATCCAGCGTTCGGTCGGGCCCTGCAAACAGTGCATGAAGGACGCGGGCGTCGATGCCAGCAAGATCAACGAAGTCGTGCTGGTCGGCGGGCAAACCCGCATGCCGCGCATTCAGGCGCTGGTGAAGGATCTGTTTGGCCGGGAACCCCACAAGGGCGTGAACCCGGATGAGGTGGTGGCGGTTGGAGCGGCGATTCAGGGTGGCGTTCTCGGCGGAGAGGTGAAAGACCTGCTTCTGCTCGACGTAACTCCGCTCTCGCTCGCGATCGAGACGCTCGGCGGGGTGGCCACCCCGATGATTCCGCGCAATACCACCATTCCGACCAAGAAGACAGAAACCTTCTCGACCGCTGCCGACAACCAGACCTCGGTCGAGGTGCACGTGCTGCAAGGCGAGCGGCCGATGGCGGCGCAGAACCGCACGCTCGGCAAGTTCCACTTGACCGGACTTCCTCCGGCTCCGCGGGGCATGCCGCAGATTGAAGTGACCTTCGACATCGATGCCAACGGCATCCTCAACGTGACCGCGAAAGACATGGCCACGGGCAAGGACCAGAAGATTACGATCACGTCGTCTTCCGGCCTGAGCAAGGAGGAAGTTGAGCGCATGGCCAAGGAAGCGGACGCGCATTCCGCCGAAGACAAGGTGCAGCGCGAACAGATCGAGGCCAAAAACCAGCTCGACTCCATGGTCTATAGCGTGGAGAAGATGCTCAAGGAGCACGGCGACAAGATTTCGGGCTCGGAGCGAGGCGACGTCGAAAACGCAGTCGCCGACGCCAAAAAGGCGCTGGAGTCAGCCGACAAGGCCCAGATGGACAAGGCTCGCGAAGCTCTGACCCAGGCCTCCCACAAGCTGGCCGAGCAGATGTACAAGGCCGCTCAGCCGCCCCCAGGGGCGGCAGCGGGTCCGAGTGCGGGCCCTGGTCCGGTTCCGGGTGGCGACGGCCAGGCCAAAAAGGATGAGGGTGTAATCGACGCCGAGTACGTGGACGTCGAGGACAAGAAATAGGTTCCAGCTTCGCGAGCGAAGCCGCAGTAGGTGGCGCGGGCAGGCTTGCCGGCGCAGTTTGGCCACGGATGAGCACCGATCCCGACGGAAGAAAGCACGCCCTCGGGAACCGGTGAAAATCTGTGGCTCGCTTTTTAGGTTGGGCCCCGGGGAGGTAGAGACTTGCAATTCAAAATTGGCGATCAGGAGTATTTTCTAAGCTTCGTCGAGGATGAGCGGCGCTGGTATGTGTTTGCGCCCACCGCGAGCGGAATGCGGCGCATTCCGGTGTACGTCGATGCGGGGAAATATGAGCGTTTCGGGCTGGCGGAAGCGGGAACTCGCAAGACGCAGAACTAGCCTGTGCTAAGTTTCAGCTGAGAGATGGCCACCACCACCAAGAAGGACTATTACGAAATCCTCGGGGTCAAGAAGTCGGCCTCGGCCGAGGACATCCGCAAGGCCTTCCGCAAACTTGCGCGCAAGCACCATCCCGATGTCAACCCCGGCGACAAAGCTGCCGAAGAGAAATTCAAGACTCTGTCGGAGGCCAACGACGTACTGAGCGATCCGAAGAAGCGCAAGATTTACGACCAGGTCGGATTCTATTCCGACAACATCGACGCTGCCACCGCCGAAGCCTACGCTCGCGCCGGCGGCGGAGCCGGCGGTTTTCCCGGCCCCGGCCCCCAGCCCGCCGGACGCGGTCCCCAGGGCTCTCAGTTCGATTTCAGCGGCTTCGACTTCTCCGATATGGTCGAGGGCGCCCGCGGACGCAAGACGACCGGCAGCGGCGGCTTCCGCGACATTTTCTCCGGCATTTTCGGGGGCCACTCCGCCGCCGAAGAAGGTCCAGAGCCGGGGTCCGATCTTGAATACCAGGTCAACGTACCCTTCTGGACCGCCATCCGCGGCGGAGTGATGCGCCTCAACATCACCCGGCACGACGCTTGCGCCAACTGCGGCGGCCATGGTTTCATCCAGTCCGCCGGCACCTGCCCGGAATGCGGCGGCAAAGGCCAAGTCACCCAGACCGGTGGGCGCATGAAGTTCAACACCCCCTGCCCGCGATGCCATGGCACGGGAAAAAATGTCTCCACCTGTCCGGGTTGTCACGGCGAGGGCACGGTCGAGCGCACGGAGCCGCTCGAAGTCCGCATTAAGGCCGGCACCCGCGACGGCCAGCGCATCCGGATTGCCGGCAAAGGCAACGCTGGGCTGCATGGCGGCACGATCGGGGACCTCTACGTGATTATCCGCACCGGCGACCATCCCGTGTTCCGCCGCGAAGGGGACGACATCCACCTCACCGTGCCGGTGAGCGCGACCGAGGCGGCGCTCGGCGCTAAGATCGAGGTGCCCACCATTGATGGGCGCACCCTGCTCAAGATTCCGCCCGGAACCCAATCGGGTCAGAAGCTCCGCTTACGGGAGAAGGGCGTGCCTTCCGCCACCAAAGACGGCCTCCGCGGCGACGAGATTGTCGAGATCAAACTCACGGTTCCGATGCCGCGCGATGAGCGTTCTAAGGAAATCCTGCGGGAGCTGGCCAAGCTGAACCCGGAGGATCCCCGCGCCGACTTGTTCAAAAACGTTTGACCACCCGCCCCAAGATTTCCTAGGTTTCCGGTTCCTGGTTCCCCCCTCAATCTGGCTTGCCCGGTGTCGGCTCGGCCGTCCTCGATCCGCCGAGGACCGGGCATCCCGCGCCGCTTTTGGCGACCGATTCCGCGACCCGGCGCGACTCGCTCGGCGCTGCGCGCGAGACCAAACTTTTTCAAAGAATTAGCTTGCACTGGCGCAAATTTCCCGTATTCTTCGACTGCGAAGTAACTTCAGCGGAGCTTCTGGAATCCAACCCACCAGAAGACCCAAAGCGCCTGTGGAGGGCGTGATGGTGTGGCTGAGAGTGATTCGCCCCCGGGAGGAAGCCATCGAAATTGGCCACCGCTAGCGCGCCTCGTCGACAACTCCAGCCGTCCACCGCCGCTTCTCACCGGGAAAAACCTTCCAGCCGGAAAAAATTCGTTCGCCTGACGCTTTGGCCCCTGGTCGCGGCCACGTTCTTCATGGTGTCGGGTGGCACCTACGGCACCGAAGACATCGTGCATGGGGCGGGCTACGGTCGGGCGATTCTGATTCTGCTGCTGACTCCCCTGCTGTGGAGCCTGCCCACGGCTTTCATGATCGGCGAACTCTCAAGCGCTCTGCCTTACGAGGGCGGCTACTACGCTTGGGTGCGCCGCGCCATGGGGAATTTCTGGGGATTTCAGGAAGCCTGGCTGTCGTTGGTCGCTTCGATTTTTGACATGGCCATCTACCCGACGCTGTTTGTTGTCTATCTGACCCGCATGTTCCCGTGGTTTCGAGAAGGCTATCGCGGTTGGGTCGTGGGCTTGGTGGTCGTCGCCGCCTGTACGCTGCTCAATATTGCCGGTGTGCGAGTGGTTTCGACGACGTCTTTGTGGCTGTTCTTCGCGCTGTCGGCGCCCTTTGCCCTGATCGTGGTCCTGGCACCGTTCAAGTACGGGGCTCTGCTGCACGCGGTGACCACGCCGACCACCTCTCGAGTGGACATGATTGGCGGCCTGCTCATCGCCATGTGGAACTACATGGGATGGGACAACGCCTCGACCATTGCCACCGAAGTCGAGCGCCCGCAGCGTACCTATCCCCGAGCCATGCTGGTCGCGGTCGCGATCGTTGCCCTGACCTACGTTCTGCCGGTGGCCGCCCTGTGGATGACCAGGCTGGCACCGAGCGCCTGGGAGACCGGCTCTTGGGCGGAGATTGCCGGGCTGCTCGGCGGACCGCTTCTGCGGATCGGCTTGGTGATCGGGGGAATGGTCAGCGCCTTCGGCATGTTCAACGCCCTGGTCATGAGCTATTCGCGCCTGCCTCTCGCCATGGCCCAGGACGGCATGCTGCCGCGAGTTTTCGGCAAGGTGAACCGTCGGCGTGCCCCCTGGGTTGCCATTCTGGCGTGCGCCGTGGGCTGGGCCATGTGTCTGGGCTTGGGCTTCGAGCGCCTGGTCACCATCGACATCCTCCTCTACGGCACAAGCCTGGCGCTCGAATTTGTGGCGCTGATTGTGCTGCGCATCCGCGAGCCTCAGCTACCGCGCGCCTTCCGGGTTCCCGGCGGAATGTTCGGAGCCGTCGGCATCGGCGTCATGCCGATTTTGCTGCTCGGGTTCTCCGTGGTTCGCAGCGAGAGCGAGCAGGTGTGGGGCATGAGTTCTTTTGCCTTCGGGATGATTCTGATCGGGGCCGGCGTGGTCGCCTATTTCCTCAATCACGCCGTTCGGCCGGCCGGATGGACTGCGGAACAAGGGCCCCAACCCGCAGCCTAGAACCCAGCCACAGAGAAACCCTGCGCTTGACGGATTTCTGTTTTGCTCCGCGGGAACCCGCGCCCCTCCGTGGTCGATTTGTTTTTGTTGTAGATTGGTAGGGTCATCCCATGACCAAGCGCAAATCCAAAGGCGCCTACATGATCTCGGCGGTGGCCGAGATGTACGGGGTTCATCCCCAGACCCTGCGGCTGTACGAGCGCGAAGGCCTGCTCAAGCCGTCCCGCACCGAAGGCAACACCCGCCTCTACACCGACGAAGACCTGCAGCGGCTGGAGTTCATCCTGTCCCTGGCGCGGGACTTGGGAGTGAACATCAGCGGCATGGCGATCATCCTGCAAATGCGCGAGCGCATGGAAGAAATGCAACGCCAGATTCAGGAATTTGTGCAATACATTCAGCAGGAAGTCCTGACCCGGGCGACCGCTGCCACGGACGCATCGAAGGGCGCGATCGTGCCGGTGCGGAGGCAAGTACCGGCCATCGGGGCGAAAAAGAAGTAGCCCTCCATGCCCCCGGGGCCGGCCCGAGCGGGCTCGGCGAGTATCATGCAAAGGCACGCCCATGCTTCCCTTCGCCCTCATCTATACGCCGGGTTACTATCTTCCGATCGGCCAGCATGTCTTTCCGGCGGAAAAATATAAACGCATTCACGACCACCTCGTCGCCACCGGTGTCGCCGAGGAGTCCGACTTTCTCACCCCGCTCGCCGCTTCCGACGAGGACGTGCTGCTCGTCCATCAGCCGGAATACGTCAACAAACTCAAGACCGGGACGCTCTCCGCGCGCGAGGAAATGGAGATGGAAATCCCCTACTCGCGAGAACTGGTCGAGGCCTTCTGGCTGGCGGCCGGAGGCTCCATTCTGGCGGCGGACCGGGCTCTCGAAGACCGCATCGCGGTCAATATCGGCGGCGGTTTCCACCACGCTTTCCCGGATCACGGCGAAGGCTTCTGCATGATTCACGACGTGGCCATTGCCATCCGCCGCATGCAGCGCGATGGCAGGATCCGCACCGCCATGACGGTTGACTGCGATGTCCACCAGGGCAACGGTACGGCGGCCATCTTCGCCGGCACACGCACGCCGAGCGCCCCTCTGCCTTCGAAGGCGGCGCCGACCGTAACCCCGGGTCGGCTTCGCGCTGCCCATGCCGGAGATGTCTTTACCATCTCCCTCCATCAGCACAATAACTATCCCGCGTACAAGCCGCTCTCTTCGATTGATGTCGACTTGCCGGATGGCATCGGCGACGACGATTACCTGGCCTGGCTCGACAATGCCCTTGGCTCCGGCCTGCGGCAGTTCTCGCCCGACCTGCTCTGCTACGTTGCCGGGGCCGACCCGTACGCGGAAGATCAGCTGGGGGGGCTGTCCTTGACCATCCCGGGGCTCAAACGCCGGGACGAGCTGGTCTTCCGCGTCGCCAAGGCCCGGGACATCCCGGTGATGGTGACCTATGCCGGCGGCTACGCCCGGCGTCTGGAAGACACGGTGACGATTCATTGCAATACGGTGATCGCGGCCGAGGAAGCGTTCGGCGGCTAGGATGACCCGGGGCAATGGGGAGTCCGGAGATCGCCTCGACGCGCGGAATGCGACCTCGAAGCCGGGCTGGTGAAAGCTCGGGCCTTTGGCGTCCGGGCGGGCAGAGAGAACCACTCGATCTCGTCTCGGCCAACCAGAGCCAGGTTCACGGCTGCTAAAATACTTCTTAGACTATGTTTGAGAATCTTTCGGAAAAGCTCCAGCGAGCCTTCAAGACCCTGCGCGGGCAGGCTGTCCTCAATGAAGAGAACATTCAGGAGGCTCTGCGCGAAATCCGGCTGGCGTTGCTCGAAGCCGACGTCAACTTCAAAGTTGTCAAGCAGCTCATCGAGCGCATTCAGGAAAAAGCTGTGGGCCAACAGGTGGCGACCGCGCTGTCTCCGGGTGAGCAGGTCATCAAGATCGTACGCGATGAACTGGTCGAGACTTTGGGCCGGGACACCGCCCGCCTGAAGTTCGCCTCGCAGCCGCCGACGGTCGTGCTCATGGCCGGGCTGCAGGGCTCCGGCAAGACGACGACCTCGGGCAAACTGGCGCATTGGCTCAAAAACGGGGGGCATCGACCGCTGCTGGTTTCAGTCGATGTCTACCGTCCCGCGGCCCGCGAGCAGCTGAAGGTGGTGGCCGAGGCGATCAAGGCCAACTTGTATGAAGGCGAGGTCGGGGAAGCCAACACCGCGACGGTCGAACGCCTGGCCAAAGAAGCCCGCCGAGAGGCCATCAATACGGGTTCGGACGTGCTCATCGTCGATACCGCCGGGCGTCTGCACATTGACGATCAGTTGATGGAGGAGATGCAGTCGCTCAAACGCCTGCTCAATCCGCAGGAAATCCTGTTCGTCGCCGACGCCATGACCGGACAGGATGCCGTCAATTCCGCCGACGAGTTCCACAAGAAGCTGGCGCTCACCGGCGTCGTGCTCACCAAAATGGACGGCGATGCGCGCGGCGGTGCGGCTCTGTCCATCCGCCAGGTGACGGGCCAGCCCATCAAGTTCATCGGCGTGGGTGAAAAATACGATGCCCTCGAACCGTTTCATCCCGATCGCATCGTCTCCCGCATCCTGGGAATGGGCGATATCCTCTCGCTCATCGAAAAGGCGGAACAGAATGTCGACAAGAAAAAGGCTCAGGAGATGGCCAGCCGTGCTCTGGCCGGCGACGGATTCTCGCTCGAAGATTTCCGCGATCAGCTGCGGCAGGTGAAGAAAATGGGCTCGATTCAGAGCCTGATGGGCATGCTGCCGAGGGTCGGCCCGTTTTCCGGACTGCAGAAAGCGGCAGACAAAGTGGACGAAAAGCAGATTGACCGCGTCGAGGCCATCATCAATTCGATGACCGCGCATGAACGCCATCATCACGAAGTGATGAATGGCAGCCGGCGCAAACGCATCGCCCGCGGATCCGGCACCAGCGTGCAGGAAGTGAACAACTTGCTGCGTCAGTACGCCCAGATGCGCAAGATGTTCAAACAAATCGGCAAGGCCAGTTTCGCGCGCCGGCTGGCGGGGATGAAGCTGCCGGGGATGTAGGCCTCAGCCCCCCGGCTGCCGTTCCCAGACCTAGGTTCATGACCGACCCTGACCGTCGAAAGCAGCGCTTATGAAGTGGCGTTCCCTCGAAGAATCCGGTCCCGCTGAGGACCTCCGCCCGCTGCGGGACATTTACGCGGAACGCAAAGAACTCATTGCCAGATATGTGCCGGGCGAAACGCAGGCGATTCACGCCCGCGTGATCGCGGAATTGAAGGCTAAAAACCTCGCCCGCAATGCCTTGCCGGAGGGAGCTTCGGCTCCCCCTTTTGAGCTGAAAAACCAGGACGGCAAGCCAGTTCGCTCGGCAGAGCTGCTGGCCAAAGGCCGTCTGGTCGTCTGCTTTTTCCGCGGCCGTTGGTGCCCATTCTGCGTCGCCCAACTCGAGGCCCTGAATCTCATCCTCCCCCGGATTGAGCAGGCGGGAGCCTCGCTGGTTGCCATTTCCCCACAGACCGTGCAGCAGTCTTTTTTCATGCGGGACCAGCACCGGCTGAGGTTTCCCCTGCTGAGTGATGCCCGGTCCGAGGTCGCCCGTCAGTTCGGCCTGACCTATCGCGTCCCCGAATACCAGCAGGCGATTTTCCGCAAGGTATTCATCAACCTGCCCTTCGCGAACGGCGACGACGGCTGGGAACTGCCCATTCCGGCGACCTACATTCTGGCCGCCGATGGCACCGCCTTCTATGGCTCGGCCAATGAGGACTATACCGAGCGCCCCGAACCCGCCGCCGTGCTGCTGGCGCTTTCGCTGGCTTCCGAGCGCTCCGCGTCCGCCATTCGGTAAGATGGATGAGCATGCCGGACGAACCCCTTTGGAGCGTGGAGGATCAGACCAGCCGGCTGGCGGAGCTCTCCGCCAGCACCGCCGACTCTTCCAAGGAATTGCCGCTCCGCCGCGATGTGCGCTCTCTCGGTCGGTTGCTCGGCAAAGTGGTGGTGGAACAGGCCGGGGAGCCGTTGTTTGAGGTGGTCGAGCAGCTGCGGCGCTTGCTGATCCGCAGTCGCAAGCAGCACCTGTCCGACGGGGGTTCCTCCGCGCTCGAAGATCAGCGTATGGCCCGCGCCCGAGACATCATTGCCAGCCTTTCGGTCGAGGATGCCTACCGCGTGACCAAAGCTTTTGCTATTTATTTTGAACTGACGAACCTGGCCGAGACCAACCATCGCAAGCGCCGCCGCCGCGCCGCCAAACTCCATCCCGAGCAGCCTCCGCTCCCAGGATCGTTCCGCGGAACCTTGCGGCGCATGCGCGCGGCGGGATGGACCTCGGAGGAGACGCTGGCGGTGCTTCGGCAGGTGAAGGTCATGCCGGTCTTTACCGCCCATCCGACCGAGGTTGCCCGCCGGACGGTGCTGCTGAAGCGGCGTCGCATCGGCAAGCATTTGGAGCGCCTGGATCGTTTGCCGCTTGCCAGTTCGGATGCCGCGCAACTGGAATCGGCGATTCTTGCCGAGATCACCGCTTTGTGGCAGACCGACGAAGTCCGCGTGGAAAAACCGCTGGTGACGGACGAAATCCGCATGGGCCTAGACCATTACTCCATGTCGCTGTTCGACACGCTGCCGCACCTCTACGCGGAAATCGCCGACTCGCTGCGGCAAGTCTGTGGCATTCCCCTCGCGAACGGCGAGGTGCCCGACCTTATCTATTTCGGTTCCTGGATCGGCGGGGACCGGGACGGCAATCCTTTTGTGACTCCGGACTCCACCCGCGAGGCCCTCGAACGCGCCCGCAATACCATCATCGCCCACTACATTGCCGAATTGCAGCGCGCCATCGATCAGCTGAGCCCGTCTTACCGGCAGGCTCCGGTTTCCGAGCGGCTGCGCTCGCGCCTCGAGGAATACACCGCCGCGATCGGTAACGAGCACTCGCGCCTGGCGCGTATTTCAAAAACCGAACTCTACCGCCGTTTCTTGAACTTCGTTTTGATCCGCCTGCGGCACACCCGGGAGGAGAGGTCAGGGGGCCAGCCTTACAAAACGGCCGAGGAATTCGAACACGACCTCGGCTTGGTGCGTGAGAGCCTGTGCGCCAACCGCGGGCAACTGCTGGCCGAGCTGGTCATCGACCCGCTGCTGCGCAAAGTGCATACCTTCGGACTGCATCTGTCCACCCTCGACATCCGGCAGCATGCCCGGGTGCATAGCGAGGCCTTGGCCGAGATTCCGGCCGCGGGCTTGACCCGAAACCCCCACCTGGTGGTGCCGGCCGGGCTGTCGCCTGCGACCGTCGATGTGCTTGAAACCTTCCAGACCATTGCGCAGCTGAAAAAGACCTACCCCGGGAAGGCGATTCGCCAGTATGTCATCAGCGGAGCGGAATCGGAACAGCACATTCTCGATGTTCTCGAACTGGCGAGTCTGTGCGGGGTGCAATGTGCCGCTTCCGCAGGCGATCCTGGCCTGATGCCGGTGCCGCTATTTGAGTCGATCGATTCGCTGCGCGCGTCGGCCGATATCATGCGGCGGGTGTGGAGTACACCGCTTTACCAGCCCCTGCTCGCATCCTGGGGTGGCTGGCAGGAAGTCATGCTCGGTTATTCGGATTCGAACAAAGACGGCGGCATGATCACGAGCCTGTGGGAGCTATACAAGGCCCACCACCAACTGCACGCCGCGGCCGCGGAACGGGGTGTGAAATTGCGCCTCTTCCACGGGCGCGGCGGTACGGTCGGTCGGGGCGGTGGTCCTACCTACGAGGCGATTCTGGCGCAACCGGTAGGGGATTTTTCTGGCGAGATCCGTATCACCGAACAGGGCGAAGTCCTCAACTGGAAATATGCCGACCCGGTCTTGGCGGAGTGGAATCTCGAGCTGATGATCGCGGCCTGTCTCGAGGTACTCACCCGCTCGGGTAGTTCCGCCGCCGACGAGCGCTGGCAGGGCGCCATGGAAGAAATCTCTGCGGATGCCTTTGCCTTCTACCGGCGGAACATCGCGGACAATCCCGAGGTGCTCGAGTACTTTGAACAATCGACCCCGGTGAATCAACTGGAGTACGCCCGTATTGGCTCGCGCCCCGCCCGGCGCAGCCAGAGTCGGCGACTCGAAGACTTGCGCGCCATCCCCTGGGTCTTCGGCTGGATGCAAAGCCGGCAGGCGGTGCCGGCCTGGTTCGGAGTGGGATACGCCCTGGAGCGCTTTGCCGGAGGCGGCCCGCAGCAGGAGCAGCTTTTGCATGACATGGCCCGCGACTTCCCTCTATTTTCGAGCCTGGTCAGCAATGTGGAGCTGGCCATGGCGAAGGCCGACATGACCATCGCCCGCCTGTACGCTTCCCTGGTGCCGAACCAGGCGCTGCGCGAACGCGTATGGCAAATGCTGGTCGAGGAATTTGATCGCACCCGGCGCATGGTTCTCTCGGTTGCCGGGCAGAAGGAACTGCTCGAGAATAATCCTGTCCTCGCGCGGTCGGTCCGTCTGCGCAATCCTTACGTGGACCCCATGAGCCTGATTCAGGTGAACCTACTCGAGCGCAAGCGCGCCGGCGCCGACACCGAATCGTTGAACTACGCCCTCAGCGCCACCATCAACGGAATCGCCGCGGGACTGCACAACACGGGCTGAGGCGGCCGAGTCAACGGGCAGGCCCAGGTCCTAGGGCAGAGGGCGCGGCGAAATCCAGCCGCGGTCTGAATCTGCTACCATCCCTGTTTCGTGGGGCTTCCGCGTCATGCTGATCGCATCCACCATCGTCGGCTTGCTTCTCATTCTGAGCGTCTTGCTGGACGCGTTTGAAACGGTGGTGTTGCCCCGGCGGGTGCAGCGACAGTTTCGCATTTCCGCCTGGTTCTATCCCCGGACCTGGATTCCGTGGCGCAGAATTTCGAGCCGCATCAAGTCGCGCAGCCACCGCGAGAACTTTCTGGGATATTTTGGGCCCTTGTCGCTGATCTTCCTGCTGGCATTATGGGCCGCCGGACTGATTCTTGGTTTTGCCCTGCTGCAATACGGCGCCGGCGAGCATTTGCAGCTGAACAACGAACCTCTGACCTTTGGCCGGCTCCTCTATCACAGCGGCGAGACTTTCTTCACCTTGGGGTATGGCGACATCATCCCCAGCTCGGGGATCGCGCGCGCGCTCTCGGTGCTCGAAGCCGGAATGGGCTTCGGCTTCCTCGGTACCGTGATCGGATACCTGCCGACGATTTACTCCTCCTTTTCGCGGCGCGAGATCGAGATTTCTTTGCTGGACGCGCGCGCCGGGTCGCCCCCGACGGCGGCCGAGTTGCTCATGCGCTTGGGGAGCTCTCCGCGGCAGGACGTATTGGACCAGGTTTTTCGGGATTGGGAGCGCTGGGCGGCCGAGCTTCTCGAGAGTCATCTCTCTTATCCTGCGCTCAGTTTTTTTCGCTCGCAGCACAACAATCAATCCTGGCTCGGGGCCCTGACCACCATTCTCGATACCACTGCGCTCGTGATCGCCGGGGTGGAGGGGATCGCGAGCGAGCAGGCCAACATTACCTTCGCTATTGCCCGGCACGCCTCCGTGGACTTGGCGCAGGTGGTGAAGGCGCGCTACGATCCGCAGACTCCGGACCGCTTGCCCGCAGCCGAGCTCGCGCGCTTGCGGCAGGCTCTGGCGGAACGGGGAGTGCGGCTGCGGGAGGGCGTCGAAGCCGAGCAAAAGTTGGCGCAACTGCGCGCGCTTTACGAACCCTATGCCCAGGGGGTGGCGCGCAACCTGCTCATTACGGTGCCCCCGTGGATTCATCCCGAAAAGAGCAGGGACAACTGGCAAGCCGGACCGTGGGATCGGGCGATCCAGGCCAAGGGGCTGGCGGGGCTAGGGCTGCGGAAACCGCCGGCGCAGCGAACCGACGAACATTTCTAGAGCCAGCGAGGTTCCGGCCGAGGCCACCCCTTTGCCTGGTGGCTCCCGCAGCGCCCGAGATGCCCAGGCCCGGCCTCTGCGAGAACGCGTGTTAGCATCCCTTCCATGAGACACGGCGGCGAAAAGGTGGTGCGGATTGAAGCGGAGGCGCTGCGGGCGTTGGCGGACCGCATCGCTGGGCCGATGGCCCCGGCTTTCGACTGCGCCGTGGAGTTGCTCGGGGGCTGCACCGGCCGCGTGGTGGTGACGGGCATGGGGAAAAGCGGCATCATCGCGCGCAAGATCGTCGCGACCCTGAGCTCGACTGGGACTCCGGCACTGTTCCTGCACCCCGTCGAGGCCTTGCACGGCGACCTGGGAATGGTGGTGCGCGGGGACGTCGTGCTGGCCCTTTCGGCCAGTGGAGAGACAGAAGAGATCCTGCGCTTGTTGGCGACGCTCAAGCGGTTGCAGGTGCCCCTGATCGCGATGACCTGCGATGCCGTCGAGCAAGCAGGGGAAGTTTCCACTTTGGCCGCGGCCGCTGACATCGCTCTCGACTGTTCTGTCGCCAAAGAGGCCTGCTCTCTCGGGTTTGCTCCCACCGCTTCCACCACAACCATGCTGGCCCTCGGGGATGCGTTGGCGGTAGTGCTGTCCGAGAAGCGCGGTTTCAAGGAGGATGACTTCGCCCATTTGCATCCTGGGGGCAAACTGGGCAAACGCCTGGCTCGAGTTCGGTCCTTGATGCACACGGGCGAAGCGGTGCCTCGAGTCACGCCGCAGACCAAGATGCTTGATGTGATTTATGAAATGTCGCGCAAGACTCTGGGCATGACGGCGGTGGTCGAAGGCGAGATGCTCGTGGGGGTCATCAGCGACGGAGATTTGCGGCGGTTGCTCGAACGCCGGGGCAAAGACGGGCTCGATCTGAATGCTGGCGAATGCATGACGCGTGATCCGAAGACCATAGCGGCGGACCAATTCGCCGCGACCGCTCTGGCAATCATGGAGGAGAAAAAGATCACGTCCTTGGCGGTTGTGGATGGCGACGGCCGGCTGCAAGGCATTCTGCATCTGCATGATCTCTGGGGAACCGAGATGGTGTAGCGCGGGCGGGCTCTGAGCCGAGGCTCCGCGCCGGGTGGCCGCGGGCCGGTCCAAGTCACGTTGGCGCTACAATAGTTCTATGTATCACTATGACCCCGCGACCGCGCTTGAAGAACTGACCGAAGATGCGACCCTGCCGAACCCAGTGCACGTACGCGACATGATTCTCCGCCAACGGCTCAACCCGGGTCGATCCCTGGAGTTGAACCGACTGTTCGTCGAATACCAGAAGTTTTTCGGAGAGACGCAGAAGCTGGGGAAAGACATTCTAAGACAATTGGCGGAGTAGGCCTGCCATCGATCAGCATTTGGTCAGCCCCCCGCTCGAGAGGGTGCCTTTCACTATTCCTGCGCCCCACGCTCGCGCGCCACCATCCGGCGAATGCGGGCTTCCCCTCCCGTGACAGGCCGCAGGATGCTCAACTGCCATCAGGAAACCCGCCGCGGTCTAGCACCATGGGGTAGTGCGGCAGCGTGTTGGGCTGCGCAACCGAACCTCGCCACCGTTTGGGGTGGGGCTCCGACCCGCGGAACAAAAGGCGAGAGCTGCGGACTCGCCTACCCGCGGAAAGGGTTTGTTGGGGGCTCGATGTCGAGCTGTCTTTCTATTGAAAAAGAATGACTTATCTCTTTTTCCCGTCTGACGGCTGCCTGGCCAAGACGTCTTCATCCGCGTAGAATGCTTTTTCTCCCCAACTACGGGCAAACTCAATATGCATCGCTGGTCCGAACTCTTTATCCCTACGCTGCGCGAGGCTCCGGCGGACGCCGAAGTCGCCAGCCACCGATTCCTGGTGCGGGCGGGATACATCCGTCAGCTCGCTGCCGGGCTCTACTCCTATCTTTTCCTGGGGCAGCGCTCGTTCCACAAAATCAGCGCCATCGTGCGCGAAGAGATGGACCGGATTGGGCAGGAGTTCTATCTCCCGGCACTGCATCCCCGCGAGCTCTGGGAGGCCAGCGGGCGCTGGGCCGTCATGGGCGACAACCTCTTTCGCTTGAAAGATCGCAAAGGCGCCGATCTTTGCCTGGGCATGACAGAAGAGGAGGTGATGACCGAGATCGCACGCAAAGAGCTGCGGAGTTACAAGCAACTGCCGCAGATCTGGTATCAAATCGCCCCCAAGTTTCGCGATGAGCCCCGTCCCAAATCCGGCCTGTTGCGGGTGCGGCAATTCATGATGAAAGACTCCTATTCGTTCGATCTGGACGCTGCCGGCCTGGACGTTTCCTATCAGAAGCACCGCGACGCCTACTGCAAGATTTTTGAGCGCTGCGGTCTCAAATACATGGTGATCGAAGCCCACTCCGGTGCCATGGGCGGATCTCAATCTGAGGAGTTCATGGTGCGGACGCCGGCCGGCGAAGACCAAATTGCCAGCTGTGAAAACTGTGATTACGCCGCCAATCTGGAGAAAGCGACTTCCCGCGTGGCTGCGGTCGAAGACCTGGCGCCCGAGGGCGATGGCAGGCCGCTTGCGGTGCATACGCCGGGGCAGAAGACCATCGAAGAGGTGGCGCGCTTTCTCGGGGTCTCGCCCCGGAACAAGATCAAGACCCTGGCTCTTGTCGCCGAAGATCGGGACCCGAAAACCGGGAAATCGAAGGCGCGTGGAGTGGTGCTTCTGCTGCGAGGCGATCACCAGATGAATGAGGCGAAGCTGTCCTCGGCGGTGGCGGGGAGACCGACTCGTCCGATGGAGGAAGAGGAGATCCGGCAACTGTTTCACTCGCCCGCCGGCTTCCTGGGGCCGGTCGGGGTGGACTGGGCCAAGGACTTGAAAGATCCGGATAAGCCAATCCTGCTGGTCGATGAGGCTTTAGAGGGCCGCAAGAATCTGATCTCTGGGGCTAACCGGGAAGACTACCATCTCAAAAACATCACGCCGGGAGAGACTTTCGAGCCAACCGCATACGCCGACCTGCGCAGCGTCACCGCGGGTGAATCCTGTCCCCGTTGCGGCGGCGGTTTGCGCATCGACACCGCCGTCGAGATCGGCCACATTTTCAAACTGGGTTACAAGTATTCCGAGGCCATGGGTGCGCGGGTGCTCGATAGAAATGGCAAGGAAGTCACCGTCATCATGGGTAGCTATGGCATCGGAATCGAGCGCATCCTGACTGCAGCCATCGAGCAGAGCAATGACGAAAACGGGTTCTGGCTGTCGCCGGCGATCGCGCCCTTTCAGATCGTCATAACCCCGACCAATGTCCGTGACCCAGCCTTGCAGGCGGCTGCCGAAGACATTGTGCGCCGCCTGGAAACCGCCGGTTACGACGTGTTACTGGACGACCGGGACGAGCGGCCGGGGGTTAAATTCAAGGACGCCGACCTGGTGGGCATCCCCTACCGGGTTACGGTCGGCAAGAAGGTTACCGAAGGCACCGTCGAAGTGGTCAATCGCTCGACACGGGAAATGCAGGATGCTAGCATCGCGGCAATAACCGAATACTTCAAGCCGATTTTGAAAGCGACGCGCTAGCCAGTTCATCCGCGGGCGCGCCCGAGGCCAAGCGCGCTATGGGTTTGATCAAAGTCTTCTTTGGGCTGTTTGTGATCGTGATCTCGCTGTACTTATGCGTGGAACTGATCCCACCCTACTACTCGAATTATGAGTTTCAGGATGCCCTCAATACCGAGGCGCTGCTCAGCACCAATAGCGCCAAGACCGAGGACGCGATCCGAGACTCGGTCTACAAAAAGGCACAGGAATTAGACCTTCCCGTGACCAAGGAGAGCATTGTCGTGCACCGGGTGGGCACCCAAGGGACAGGTTCGGTGAGCATCGACGTGCCCTACACCATCCACCTCGACATGCCCGTTCACTCCCTGGATCTGCACTTTGATGTAGCCGTGACCAACAAGGGAGCCTACTAGAGCGGTTTCCCGGGCAAAACATCGCGTCGTGTTTCCAACTGATTTAGAATACCCAAGGGGAGTCTGGGACAGCGGCTCGATCGGGTCCTCGGTTCGCCGCCACCCGGCGTGCGGACAGAGTGCGGCGGGTCTGGCCATGCGCTCCGCGCGAGATAACGCATGCGCGCTGCGCGCCATCCAAGATGGGGTAGCCGTCCGGTTTCCCGGTGAGCGCTAAGTTCGCGAATCGATTGTGGCCATTAGACTCAAGATCCCGAAAAGCAACAGTGGTGCGAAGCACGGTGAGGGCTCTCGCCTCGGCGATCCGCTGATCCGGACCGCCCTGATCGTGTTTGTCAGCCTGGTGGCGGTCGTCGCCATCGTTTTTTCCTATTACTACGTCAAGTACGACCGCGTCATTGACGCCCGCTTCAAAGGCGGGATCTTCAGCAATTCGGCCAAGATCTACGCTCTTCCCCAGACCGTGCGCGTGGGGGAAAAGCTCCAGGTCCGACAGATGGTGGCCGAACTGCGTCATGCCGGCTACACCGACCGTGACGGGGAGTCGGCCATGGGAAGCTACCGCCTGGTCAGTGGCGGGGTCGAGATCAGGCCTGGGCCGGAGTCCTACCACAGCCAGGAGCCGGCCACCATCTTCGCGCCTGACGGGCAGGTCACCCAGATCACGGGACAGGGCGGCGACCTCGGAGCCTACGAACTGGAACCGCAAATGATCACGGCGTTGTTTGACGCCGGGCAGCGTTCCAAGCGCGAAGTGGTGAGATACGACCAGATCCCGAAAATCATGGTCGATGCGGTGCTGGCCATCGAAGACCGGCGCTTCTTCCAACATAGCGGCGTGAACTTTGTCCGCATGGGTGAGGCCGCCTGGATTGACTTCACGCGTCAGCGGCACGAGCAAGGCGGCTCCACGCTGACCATGCAGCTTTCGCGAGGTTTTTTTCTCACCCAGGAGAAAACGGTCAAGCGCAAGCTCACCGAAATGTTGATTGCGGAGGAACTGGAACACAAGTTCGGCAAGCAGCAGATTTTCGAGATCTATGCCAACTGGGTGGATCTCGGCCAGCGCGGCTCGTTTGCCATCAGCGGTTTTGCCGAGGCCTCGCAAGCCTATTTCAACAAGGATCTCAAAGACATTACGCTGCCGGAGGCCGCGCTATTGGCTGGAATCATTCAGCGGCCGAGCTATCTATCGCCCTACCGGCATCCCGAACGCGCGCTCGAACGCCGCAATCTGGTGCTGGACAGCATGGTGGAAACCCACGCCATTACTCCGGAACAAGCCGAAAAGGCCAAGGCTACGCCCCTCAAGCTCGCACCTCCAAACGTGGAAGCCAGTGACGCGCCCTATTTTGTCGACCTGGTTCGTGATTCCCTCGTCGGCAAGATGGACGAACGCCAGTTGAACGACCAGTCGTATCGCATCTACACCACGCTCGATCCTGATCTGCAGAAGGCGGCGGCGCAAGCGGTCGATATGGGTATGAAATTGGTGGACGATGCAGTCACCAAACGACGCACCAAGCGGGTCAAGGTCGGCGGCAAAGGCGGCAAGTATGAAGTCCAGGTCGAACCGGGACCGCAGGCGCAGGTGGCTCTGGTAGCGATCAACCCGCACACCGGGGAGGTGCTGGCGCTCGTCGGCGGAAGGAACTATGCCTTCAGCCAATTGGACCACGCGGTGGCGAAACGTCCAACCGGATCGATTTTCAAGCCGTTCGTTTATGCCGCGGCCATGAATAGTGCGCTCGACGGGGCAACCCCGGTTCTCACCCCGGCGTCGATGATCGAAGACGAGCCGACGACCTTCACCTACGGCGATCAGATTTACGAACCACGGAACTACAAGGAGGAGTACCACGGCGAAGTGACGACGCGTTATGCCTTGGCGATGTCGCTCAATAACGCCACCGTGAAGCTGGCCGAAGAAACCGGATACGACAAGGTGGCAGACCTGGCCAAAGCCGCCGGAATCACGTCGGTGAAGCCGACGCCCGCCATGGCGTTAGGCTCCTATGACGCGACTCCGCTCGATATGGCGGCGGCCTACACGGTGTTTGCCAATCGGGGACTTCGCCTTTCGCCGATCCTGGTGAATTCGGTGCGCAACGCGGTGGGCGACGTGGTGACTGATTTCAAGACCGACGAGCGCCAGGTGATGGACCCGCGGGTCGCTTACGTGATGACGAACATGATGGAGGGCGTGCTGAACTTCGGCACCGCCTACGAAGTTCGTCAGCGCGGTTTCGCGGCACCGGCGGCGGGAAAAACCGGCACTTCGCACGATGGTTGGTTTGCCGGTTACACCAGCAATCTGCTGTGCATCGTGTGGGTGGGGTTTGACGATTACAGTGATATCCGACTGAGCGGAGCGCAGACCGCCGCGCCCATCTGGGCGGAATTCATGAAGAAGGCGGTTGCCCTGCCGCAGTACACGGATGTGAAATCCTTCGACCAACCCGCTGGCGTGGTGGATGTGCAATTGGACAAGCTGACCAACCGCCTGGCCACACCCTCGTGTCCGGATGACTACAATGCGGCCTTCATTGCCGGTACCGAGCCCAACGCGACCTGCGACCAGGCGGCCGGAGCGGGTGGCTTTTTCTCCCGCATGTTCGGGCTGGGAACGCAAAAGGCTCTTCCCCCGCCCGGCAGTCCCGGCTCGACGGCCGAAAGCGAGGACCCACAGAAAAAGAAGGGTTTTTTTGGCAAAATCGTGGGTATCTTTAAAAGCGACAAACCGTCCAACCCTCCAGTGAAACCGCCGGATGGTGCAAGTAACCCTCCGTAAGCCGGGACCGGGTTTGGCCGAAGGCGCTTTGGCGGATGCGCCCCGGGGCTGAGGTGAGATTATGCGGTGTTCAATTCTGTCCTGCCTGATGGGTCTGGTCCTTGTTCTCGCGCCGCGCCTTCGGGCACAAAACTCCCCGCCGTCCGATCAAGTGCAGGTGGTAGAAGTCCCGGGAAGGCGCGCCGAACCTCCTCCCGCCGATGCCTCGTTTGAAAATCTGATCGACCGCGGAGATCTGCTGCGCGCCGAAAAAGCTTACCTGGATGCCCTGGACTACTACCATGCCGCCCTCGCCAAGAAACCGAATGATGCCTCGGTGCACAACCGGATTGGCATCGCCGAAATGCAAATCGAGCACTGGAAAGAATCGGAAAAAGAATTTGAGCGAGCCATCAACGCCGACCACACCTTCGCCGATGCTTACAACAACCTGGGCGTGGACTACTACGAACTGAAGAAGTACGGGAAGGCCATCAAGCTGTACGAAACCGCCATCCGGTTGCGCGGCAATTCGGCATCGTATTACACGAACTTGGGGGCGGCCTATTTTGCCAAGAAGGAAATCGAAAAAGCCGCGGAGGCCTATGCCAAGGCGCTGCAGCTGGACCCGGATGTCTTGGAGCACGACTCTCGCACCGGGGTCTCCGCCCGACTGCCCTCGCCCGAGGACAGGGGCTACTTCGACTATGTCATGGCCAAACTGTACGCCAAGGCAGGAGTGACGGACCGCTCTCTCCAGCACTTGCGCCGGGCCATCGAAGAGGGCTACAAGAAAATCGACGACGTCTACAAAGACGCCGAGTTCAGCGAAGTGCGCAAGGACCCACGCTTTACTCAGCTGATGACCGGACATTTTCCGGCCATTCCAGAATGAACCTCGCCGATCTCCATGATTTACAAAACTTTACACGCTGGGAACGAACTTTTGGTAGGAGTTGGGTTTAAGCTAGAGCAAATGCTCCTGAAAGCATCTGTGAGTAAGGAGACGCGGTAACCCCACCAGTTGTCGACCCGAGCACGCCCCAAGCAGGCAACCGGTGGGGTTTTAAAATTTTCTACGGCGAACCCGCCACCCGCCTATCTTTCCGGACCCCTCGTTTTCCCCGGGCTACGTTCCCCGATGTATTGCCGGACTACCTGCCGCCACTTTCCCTGCGCTTTCAGGATGTACTCGACAGCATCGCGCAGTGCACCGTCTCCGCCCGAGTGCGGCGTGACATAGTGCGAGTCCTTCTTCACCTCAGCGCGCGCGTTGGCGACGGCAATCGCCAGTCCGCAGTGCCACATCGCCGGTAGATCGATCACGTCGTCTCCCACAAATGCGGCGTCGCTGGCCGGCAGTCCGGCCTGCTCGAGGATTTGTTCGAAGGCGGTTCGCTTGTCCTCGATGCCTTGGTAGACATAGTCGAGTCTAAGGTCGCGGGCGCGGAGCGCGACGGTCTCGGAGATACGCTTGGTGATCAGCCCAGTCTTGATGCCGCCGAGACGGGCGAGCGAGATCGCAGTACCGTCGTGCGCGTGGAATCCCTTGGCCTCGATGAGGCTCTGGCTGCGGAACCCGAATCCGCCGGGCTCGGGGAGCTTCGCAACCGATTCGTTCCTCGGCTGCCGGGCTCCGGCGGGCGCAGGAAAGATGAACAGTTTGCCATCCGTGAGAACGCCGTCTACGTCGAAAAGAAGCAGTTTGATTTTCCGGGCGCGATCTCTGGCAGATTCTGCTTTTGGCATCGCGGGAATTCTAGCACCTCGCTCCGGCAATCATTTTGCCGCCTTTCGACGGCCCTACTCCGAGAGCCTCGTTCAGCGAGTTGTCCATTCGCGGACATTTGCTTTCCGGACTTGGACATCGGGGCCGCCACGATCGCACGAAACTATATCTATCCCGCAATTTGTCCGTGACTTGCCGCGGCACGGATTTGGTTCCCAACGTACACTCGGAGAATGGTCGAAGACCGCATCGGGACGTCAGCGCGCGCATCTAACTGAGAAAGCAGAATTGGATGCGCGTGAATGGAGTCCGAACCCCTTTTGCTAACGGCGGGCTTTGTGGCGCGTCGAATGCGATGGGTAGCGCGGACTTTAGCGGATGACAGTTGTCATGAGAAGTGGGTGACGATTCCCACTGGCCGAGCGGTTCGGACTTCGGGAAGATTGCGATTGGTCATCATTCGCAACAGGGGAAGCGGAACCGGCGGAAGCTTGACATTTAGCAGAAGCGACGGAACTGTTGGGCTCGGCGAAGCGTATCTAGCAAAACGGGGGACGAGGCAAGGCATTCCGCCGCGATTCCCGAAAAAATATTCAGGGGTTAAAGGGACCGTTTTCACTCTTGGTTTGGCGCCTTGGCGTGAACACAGTCCCCGAGCAGAGAGCACGTGGCTTTGCGGCCTGGGCTTCTTTCGTTTAACCCCGATGCAGGATTTTAGACCTTTTCGGGAGAAACGCAAGGGCTCCCGCGGGGGTTGAACCCAGGCCGCGCGCAACATGGTTTCCCGCATGACTCGGGAAAGGGAGGAATCATATGAAGACACCGAACATTCTAAAAGGCGTGCTGCTGGGCATCGCCCTGGTGCTCGCAACCAGCGCGTTCGCGACCGAAAAAGGAACTCTTACCATCACGGACCCGGTCACCCTGGGCGGTACGCAACTGAAAGCAGGGACCTACACCGTCGAATGGGACGGCAACGGCCCGAACGTGCAGCTGAATATTCTGCGCGGTAAGTCGGTGGTTGCAGCCACCCCGGCCCACATGGTGGATACGGGTCGCGCGCCGGAGGCGAGCGGTTATTCGTTCACGAACGAGGCCAACGGCACTTCGTCACTTTCTGAGATCCGCTTGCACGGGAAGAAATACATCCTCGAAATCGGCGGAGACACGGCGCCTGAAACCGCCAGCACCACCAAATAGTTTATCTGCGATGATCTGCCTCCGCAGACTCGGGGGGCCGTAAAAGGCTCCCCCTTTTTTCCCCACCGCAGAGCCTGGCTTGGGCGAACATTTTACGAACATTCGATTTCCAGCTAAAATACCCGAATGTCTGTCCCGTCCTCATCCTTACCCCTATCTTTGGACTGGGCCCACCCCCTGGTGCGGGACTGGTTCATGGGCCGTTTCGGCACTCCGACCGAACCCCAGGAGCAGGGTTGGCCGCACATTCTCGCCGGACACACCACCCTGATTTCCGCTCCCACCGGCTCGGGCAAGACCTTGGCGGCATTTCTGGCTTGCATCGACCGCCTGGTGCGCAAGGCTCTGGCCGGCGATCTTCGAGACCGCACCGAAGTCCTCTACATTTCTCCGCTGAAGGCTCTGGGCAACGACATTCAAAAAAACCTCGAAATCCCTCTGGGCGAGATCCTCGAGATCGCGGGAGAGCGAGGTTGGCTGATGCCGGAGATTCGCACCGCGGTTCGGACCGGGGACACCCTGATGCACGAACGCCGGGCCATGCTCAAGCGCCCGCCGCACATTCTGGTCACCACTCCGGAATCGCTATACATCCTGCTCACCGCGGAACGGAGCCGGGCCATTCTCCGCGATGTCCAGACGGTCATCGTCGATGAAATTCATGCGGTGGCAGACGATAAGCGCGGCGCTCACCTGACCCTCTCGCTCGAGCGTCTGGAAGCGTTGACCCATCGTCCGCCAGCCCGCATTGGACTTTCGGCGACGCAAAAGCCGATTGAAGAGATTGCCCAGTTCCTCACCGGAAACCTCCGTCCGGCGCCGGTCATTGTCAACGTCGGGCACCAGCGAAAGCTTGATCTTGCGGTCGAGGTTCCTGCCAGTCCGCTCGGCGCCATCGCCACCAACGAAATGTGGGACGAGATCTACGACGCACTGGTCAGACTGATTCACCAACATCGTTCGACGCTGGTCTTCGTCAACACCCGGCGACTGGTCGAGCGAGTGGCGCACAATCTCGGCGAACGGCTGGGCGAAGATAATGTTGCCGCCCATCACGGCAGCTTGTCACGCAAGTTGCGTCTGGAGGCGGAGAAGAAGCTCAAGGAAGGCCAGATCAAAGTGCTGGTCGCCACCGCCTCCCTGGAGTTGGGAATTGATATCGGCACGGTGGATCTGACGGTCCAGATCAGTTCCCCGCGTGCCATTGCGGTAGCGCTGCAGCGAGTCGGACGTTCCGGTCACTGGCGCGGAGCGGTCCCCAAGGGACGTTTTTTCGTCACCACTCGCGACGAGCTGCTCGAATGCGGTGCGCTCGTGCGAGCGATCCGGCAGGGCGACCTGGATCGCATCATGATCCCGGAATCGCCCTTGGACATTCTGGCGCAGCAGATTGTAGCCACCTGCTCCGCCGGCCGAGGCTTCTTTGGCAAGGCCGGCGTCCAGCCGCCCTCGGTCGTGGGGGCCTCGGGTCCCCGCCGCCAAGACCAAGATACCATCGCCACTGCCGCTCTGCCTCGAGAGCAACCCGGGCCGGATAGTGCCGCCACCGCCGATGACGATAGCTGGGACGAAGAGGAACTGTTCGCGCTAGCCAAGCGAGCCTACCCCTACCGCAACCTCAGCCGCGAAACCTACGACCGTGTGCTCGAGATGCTTTCTGAGGGCATTGCGTCACGGCGCGGGCGCTACGGTGCCTATCTCCACCGCGACCGCGTGAACCACAAGCTCAGACCGCGCCGAGGCAGCCGCTTGGCGGCCATCACCAGCGGTGGCGCCATCCCGGAGACGGCGCTGTTCACCGTCGTCGTCGAGCCGGAAGGCATCGTGGTGGGCACGTTGGATGAAGATTTTGCCGTCGAGAGCAATGCCGGCGACATCATGCTGCTCGGCAACAGCTCCTGGCGCATACGGCGCGTAGAGGGAAAATCTGGACGGGTACTGGTGGAAGACGCGCACGGCGCGCCGCCGAGCATTCCCTTCTGGCTGGGCGAAGCCCCGGCGCGCACCCAGGAACTGTCCGCGCAGCTCGCCGATTTGCGGAAACAGATCAGCGACCGGCTGGTGAACGTTCTGCCCGTCGGAGTTTCCCCGAGCCAGCCCCAAGTTGCTGAAACCGTATCTTGGCTCAAGCAAGAATGCGGTCTGGATGACTCCGGTGCCGAACAGGCGGTGGAGTACATTCTGCAAGGCCGAGCCGTGCTCGGTGCGGTGCCAACGCAAGATACGATTATTGCCGAACGCTTCTTCGATGAAGGCGGAGGCATGCAACTGATCATTCATGCCCCGTTTGGTGGCCGCATCAATAAAGCCTGGGGCCTGGCTCTGCGTAAGCGGTTCTGCCGCAGCTTCAACTTCGAACTGCAAGCCGCGGCTACCGATAACGGCCTGAACATCGCTTTGGCGGAGCAGCATAGTTTTCCCTTGGCGGATGTGTTTCATTTTCTGAACGCCGAGACCGTCCAGCCCATTCTGGAGCAGGCGGCGCTCGCTTCCCCCATTTTTGGAACCCGCTGGCGCTGGGACGCCAACCGCGCTCTGGCGCTTCTGCGCTTCCAAGGCGGCAAGAAAGTTCCGCCCCAGATCCAGCGCATGCGGTCCGACGATCTGCTGGCCTCGGTGTTTCCCGACGTCGCTGCTTGTCAGGAGAATATCGTTGGCGACATTCAGATTCCTGATCATCCTCTGGTGAATGAAGTGATGAAAGACGTGCTCACCGAAGCCATGGATGTGGATGGCCTGAGAAATCTGTTGCGGAACCTGGAGCAGGGCAAAATCCGTTGTCTGGCCGTGGATACGCCGGTCCCATCGCAGTTCTCGCATGAGATTTTGAATGCCAATCCTTATGCCTATCTGGATGATGCGCCGCTTGAGGAGCGCCGAGCGCGGGCGGTCGAGATGCGACGGATTCTCCCGGAGTCGGTGCTGGCAGAAGTAGGCAGGCTTGATCCCGAGGCCATTGCACAAGTTCGCCGCGAAGCCTGGCCGGATGTACGCGATGCGGATGAATTGCATGACGTCCTCCATACCCTCATTGCCCTGCCAGCTCTAGCCTGGGGCGAGCCCTCACCCGTCGCGTCGCGTCCAGCTCGAACCGACCAAGCGGATCAGGAGTTCGGTCGCCCCCCCGGGCTCTACGAGCGCCGCTCGGCGCTTCTCGCGTGGACGGCCGAGGGCAACAGCCCCCGTCTCGACAACGCGGGAGCCGAATGGGGCGGTCATTTTGAGCGGCTCCTGGCCGAAGGCCGGGCCGGTGCTGCGCTCGTACCCGGCGAGCGACGCTACTGGGTTGCGGCGGAACGAGCGAGGACATTTAGGCAACTATTTCCCGCGGCCCAGTTTGTGCAGGATCCGGCGGAGGTTGAGAGCGCCATACCCTCGCGGGAGGACGCTTTGCTGGCATTGGTTACAGGTTGGATGGCGCACCTCGGTCCAACCACCGCCCGCGAGCTCGGCGAAAACCTCGGGCTGCCGGCGCCAGAAATTGAGAACGCGCTGCTCCGCATGGAAGCGAGCGGTGCGGTGCTTCGCGGAAAGTTCACGAGCACTCTGGTGCGGGCGCCGGGAGCGGCTCCCGACGAACAGGAATGGTGCGAAAGACGCCTGCTCGCACGCATCCATCGGCTCACGGTAGCGACTCTACGCAAGCAGATCGAACCGGTCACGGCAGCGCAGTTCATGCGCTGGCTGCTGTATTGGCAACATGTGACTCCGGGAACGCAGGTCGAGGGCGAACGCGCCACGCTCGAGGTCTTGCGGCAGCTGCAAGGATTCGAAATCCCGGCCAACGCATGGGAGCGGCAGATTCTCGCGCGGCGCATTTCGAACTACGATCCCGCATGGCTCGACCAGCTCTGCTTGACCGGCGCCGTCGGCTGGGGACGGCTGTCTCCGCATCCGGCAACTCTCGAAGATTCGGCGCAAGGCAAGCGCCGGGTGATCCCCACCAGCGTAGCCCCCATCACATTCTTTGTGCGCGAAGAAGCGGATTGGATGACCCCACACAACCCAGCCGTCGAGCAGCCCGAAGCACGCGGTCTGAGCGACGGTGCGCGGCAGGTGCTGGAGTTTTTGCGCCAGCGCGGCGCCTCCTTCTTCGCCGACATTGTTCGCGCCACCGGCCGGTTGAAGTCGGAAATCGAGACTGCCCTGTGGGAACTGGTGGCCGGCGGAATTGTAACGGCCGATGGGTTTGACAATCTACGTGCGCTCATCGAACCCAAGCGGCGCGCGGGGCAGGGAAGTGGACGCATGACGCGTCCGCGGCATAGTTCGGGCCGCTGGTCGCTGCTCTATACCGATCAGACCGCCGATCGGAATCGAGTCGTCGAAGCCACCTGCTGGATGCTGCTCAAACGCTACGGTGTGGTCTTCCGCGACGTCATGGCCCGCGAGACCAACCTCCCCAAGTGGCGCGAGCTGCAGATGGCATTCCGCCGTCTGGAGGACCGGGGCGAAGTTCGTGGCGGTCGCTTCGTGGACGGATTTCTGGGAGAGCAGTTTGGTCTGCCAGTTGCGGTCGAATCGCTGCGGGCTGCCCGCAAGCTGGCGCCCGGCGGAGAAACCATTACCGTTTCCGCCGCCGATCCATTGAATCTTGTAGGGACCCTGGTACCCGGGGAACGCGTGCCCGCCATTTCCGGGAGAATGGTGAGCTTTCGCGACGGAGTTGCGGTAGAAAGCGGGGGACTCGTCGGATCGCCACGCCTGGTAGCCGCCGGCGGGCAGAAAGTATGATCGGGAACCTGATGAGGGGGTCTCCAGGCTCCCGATTGGCATCATCCGACAGGACTGCTGAAAGCGCTTCCCCCGTCGCTTTTTGCCGGAGCAACGCCGCCCTTTGCGTCTGCACGCGAACCGCCACCGAGGATTGACGGGAGCGAGCAGCCCGGACCCGCCTATCCCGCTGATTTTGCACGAACTGCCTTCCCTCTCCTCGCCGGCTTCGCCCCTTGCTCCGACCCGTCGCTCTATCCGAGCGGATAGTCCCTATCTTTTCGGATAGTGAAACGAAACTCGATTTGGTCCGCGAAGGTCCTCAAAATGTGATAGATAAGTGCTCACTTGGGGGGGTGCAGTGAACCCGCGACTTCTGTCGATTTCCGGTCCGTTCAAAGATTCGAGTTTTGTGCTTTCGGGCTCAGAGGTCTCGGTCGGGAGAGATTCCTCGAACGGAGTCGCGATCAGTGATCCCGCACTCTCGCGACGGCATTGCGTCCTGCGCCGTGAGGGAACCGAGCACCGGATCTCCGATCTCGAAAGCCGCAACGGAACGTTCGTGAATGGTGTGGCCGTCAAAGAGAGTCGGTTGAAGCACGGAGACCAGATCTCGATTGGCGATTCGGTCTTCGTCTTTTTGCTGCGAGAAGATGCCGAAGAGTCTGGCAATAGCCAGGTGGTGTTCGAGGACCGGCTCACGCAGGCAACCGCGCGGATCAGTCCCCAGGATGTCGTCTACCTGCAGCCCGACCGTATTTTGAAAGAGTTGCCACCCGCTTCCCGCCTGGCACAGAACCTGAGCGCGCTGCTCAAGATCAGCCGCATCGTGCATGCCATCGGTGACCTGGAGCAGTTGCAGGCGCAAATTCTCGAGCTCATCTTCGAAGTAGCTCCCGCCGAACGCGGGGCTATCTTGCTGCAGGGCAAAAACAGCGGACAGTTCGGCTCGACCTTCGCGCGTCATCGGCTGTCGGCAGCATCACAGCCGGTACGCGTCAGCCGGACCATCACCTGCCAGGTGCTCGAGCAGGGCCTTGCCGTCCTCGGCGCAGATGTAGCCGGGGGCAGCGATCTCAGCGGAGTGGAAAGCCTGGTCAGTTCGAATGTGCGCTCGCTGCTGTGCGTGCCCCTGACGGTATTCCAGAAGGTCATCGGCTGTATCTATCTGGACACCACCGATCCCGCCAGCCGCTTCGACGAAGAACACCTGCAACTGGTCGCCGCCATTGCCGGCATATCGGCAGTGGCTCTTGAAAATGCCCGCCGGCTGCAATGGCTGCAGCAGGAGAACCTTCGGCTCAACACGGAAATCAATCTGGAGCACAATATGGTGGGCGAGAGCGCTCGCATGAAAGACGTCTACCAATTTCTTTCGCGGGTGGCGCCCAAGGAATCGACCGTGCTGATCGAAGGGGAGAGTGGAACCGGGAAGGAGCTGGTCGCCCGGGCAATTCATCGCAACAGTCCCCGCGCCGGGAAGTCGTTTGTCACCATCAATTGCGCCGCCATTCCTGAAGGACTCATGGAAAGCGAACTGTTTGGCCACGAACGCGGTGCTTTCACCGATGCCGTCGTGCAGAAAAAAGGAAAGCTCGAAGTGGCCGACGGTGGCGTCGTCTTTCTGGATGAGATTGGCGAGCTGGCGCCGGCGTTACAGGGGAAATTGCTGCGCGTACTGCAGGAACGCGAGTTTGATCGCGTGGGGGGCACGCATCCGATTTCGGTGGATATCCGCCTGATTGCCGCCACCAATAGGAATCTGGAAGCAGCCGTAGCCGCCGGTTTGTTCCGCCTCGACCTGTACTACCGGCTGAACGTGGTCACCCTGGTGGTTCCCCCGCTGCGTGATCGCCTCGAAGATATTCCCGCCTTGGCTACGTACTTCGTGCTGAAATTCTGCAAGAAATGCAAAGTAAAGGCCAAGACCATTTCGCCCGAAGCGATGGCTTTCATGAGGAATTACGACTGGCCGGGGAATGTGCGCGAACTGGAGAACGCCATCGAACGGGCCATCGTTCTCAGCGATTCAGACTCGGTACAGCCGGACGATCTGCCGGATTCGATTCTCGAAAAAGATCCCCCGGCAGGAGTAAGGGCCGTCCAGTACCATGCCAACGTGATGGAGTTCAAGAAACAGTTGATCCTGAACGCCATGGGGGCGGCCAAAGGCAATTACACGGAAGCGGCGCGCTCTCTGGGGGTGCATCCCAACTATCTGCATCGCCTGATCCGAAATCTAGGCCTGAAGGAATTGATCGTGTCCGCCCGCAACCTGCGTGGGGCAGCATAGAACGTGTCCGACGTCAGACTGTAGGCCAGCCGCCGGGTTGCCTCGAGATTCACGGCAGGCTGAGCTCGAGAAGGGTCGCGGGATTCAGGTAGACGCCTTGCCAGCGAACGGCCACGTGGAGATGAGGGCCGGTGGCGCGGCCGGTCCCGCCGCTGACCCCGACCACTTGCCCGCGAACTACGTGCTCGCCTTCCTTGACTTTGAATTCCGAAAGATGAAGGTAAAGTGTGAGCAGACCCTGGCCGTGATCGAGCACCACGCAGTTACCCTCAAAGAAAAGGGAGCGCGCCAGCAGGATCGTTCCCCCATTCACAGCGGAAACCGGAGTGCCGGCCGGAACCGCGTAATCCAATCCCTCGTGCGTGCTCCGGGTTTCTCCGTTGAAAGTGCGGCGAGTCCCGAAAACGTCGGACACGCGCGCCACTACCGGCGGCTGAAATTTGCCCGACCATTGCCGTTTGGGATCGACGTGGCGGAATACATCTGCCTTGAGGGTCTTGTCTTGACTGATTTCTTGCAGTTGTTCGGGACTGGGCGCCGTGAATTGCTTGCCCACGGTGACCGCAACACTCGGATAATGGGCTCGCCGCACCGCGATCGGGCGCTCGAACGAGGTTTCTTTTCCGTCCGCCGTTTCGCCTTTCAGCCGCAGTGAGTAGACCCCGGGTGCGGTTTCCAGGCTTACCCCGGCCAGGGCATACCAAACCCGGCTTCGCGGTTCGAAGGAAAAAAGCACTTCGTGTCCCAGCCAGTGTCCCGAAAGAGATGCGAGCCGAAACGGTGCTCCCACGCGAAACACAACCGGTGCGCCGTTGACCAGTGGCATGGGCTGCCAATGAACAGACCAGGATAGGGGTGGTTGGCGGGTTGGAATCGGCGGTGCCGCCTGACTCACCGCGGAAAGCAAGGCCGTCAGCCCGAACAGAACAAACGCGGCGCAAACACGTCGGCGCAGAGACCACTCCATTCTCTTGGGCGACTCCTGACTCGAGGTTTCTCCCGCGGCAATACGAACCGGATCGCAACGACTGCAAGCGCAGCCAACCTATTATCTCAAAGTGGCCAACAAGTTACTCTTTTCGCAATACCGCCATCGGATCAACCGCGGCCGCGCGATGCGCGGGAAGAATCACGGCCAGTGCTGAGGTCGCGATGAGCAGCAGAATACCAGCAGCGATGGCCGCCGGATCAGTAGTCTGCGTCTGATAGAGGAGGCT
The DNA here is from genome assembly GCA_963770245.1 of uncultured Acidobacteriaceae bacterium. Lineage (GTDB taxonomy): Bacteria > Acidobacteriota > Terriglobia > Terriglobales > Acidobacteriaceae > PALSA-270. The sequence continues at coordinate 316,744 of CAVYOX010000011.1, forward strand.
TTGCAGCCAGCGAGTGGCCACGAACGCCCCGCCCAATCCTACGAGGACTCCTGCAATGACGGGATACGAAGCCTGCCGCACCACCAACCTCATCAGTGCGGCCTTGCCTGAACCGAGCGCTATGCGGATGCCAAATTCCTGTTGGCGCAGCGACACCGAATAGGCCAGCACGCCATAGACGCCGAGCAGCGCCAGCAGAAGCGCGGCGATGCCAAAGCTCGAAAGCAGCAGAGTCTGGAAGCGGTCGGTCGCGACCGAATCGTCGACCAGCGCATCCAGGGACTTTAGCACCGGAATGGCAACCTGGGGATCGGCGTTCCAGATAACACCGCGAATCGAGTCCGCGAGTGCCGATGCAGGCAGCGAACTGCGAACCAGGAAAAAAAGTCGCCAGCGGGGATTTTCCCAATAGGGCAAATAAACCATGTTCGCCGTTTTCTTGAGATCGTTCACGCGTGCGTCGGCGACTACGCCGACTACCCTATGGGTTCCCTCGCTGTCAAAGGTCTTGCCGACCGGATCCTCTCCCGGCCATGCTGCGCGGGCCGTCTGCAGCGAAATGAGAGCGTTGCCCGGATGGTCTCGGTCCGACGGTTCGAGATCGCGTCCCTCGATCAGAGGAATCTTCAAAGTGTTCCGGTAGCTCGGGCTCACCGAGCGGATGTTTACGAGAGGCTGCTGCCCGTCCGGCACGGGATGATCCGCACGAATAAGAGCATCGATCCAGACTTCGCCAGTCAGCGGCATCTGGCTGGTCACCGCGGCGCTCTTCACTCCGGGAATCTGCGACAAACCATCGAGCGCGCCATCAATGAACGCAGACTTGACGGAATTGACGTTCGGACGGGACTGTTCGTAGTGCGGGTTGAAAAGATCCACTTCCGCCGCCGTCACCTGGTCCGCGTCGAAGTCACGCCGTTGCGTGAGGAGCCGATCAAAGCTGTGCATCATCAGTGCAGTTACGATGAGGAGAACGACAGTGCAGGCTATTTCAGTGCCGACCAATAGATTTCGTGTGCGCTGCCCTTGCCGACTGTTCGCTACACGAGTTGAGTTGGTCTGCATGGCGGATCGAGGATCGACGTGCAGTGAGCGCAAGGCCGGAACAATGCCGAACAGTAGCGCCGTCGTGATGGCCAGACCCGCCGCAAAGAGCAGGACTGGCCAGCTGATCTGTACTTCATCGAGGCGCGGCAGATTGGCTGGAGCGGCGGAAAGAAGCAAACGCACTCCGGTAAACGACAACAGGATTCCCAGCGCCCCGCCGGATGCCGCGAGTAGCAAGCTCTCCATCAGCGCCAATTGCATCAAGCCCATCGGGCCAGCACCGAGGGCGGCGCGGAGGGCAATCTCACGCTCGCGCAGAACGGCACGTGCCAGTTGCAGGTTGGCGAGGTTGACGCAGGCGATCAGCAACACGGCTCCAACGGCGGCCAGCAAGAGCCATAGACCAGCGCTTACGTTTCCTGCGACCTCTTCCGTCAGAGGAATCGCCACAACGCCCAGATGGATGTTCAGGTGCTTCGAAAGCGCAAACGCCTGCTGCAACCCCTGTAGTTCGCTTTGCGCCTGCGCGATGCTGACGCCTGGCTTGACGCGCGCGAGTACCAGATAATTGAAGTCACCGTTGTCGGGATGGGCCTCTAGGTTCAGAGCGAGCGGCTGGAAGATTTCCAGCGGATGAATTTCGCCCCGCTGTGGCGCCGGCATCATGTTAAGCATCGGAAAGTGGAATCCCTTGGGAAGCACACCGACCACGGTGTGCGGTCCTCCGTAGATACGCAGGGTGCGGCCAATTGCGCGGGGATCACCTTGAAAGTAGCGCTGCCAGGCCTCCCATGTCAGGATGACCTGGTCATCGCGCCCCGCGGTCGCTTCTTGCGGCGTGAAAGGGCGGCCTAGCATCGGCTGCACCCCGAGCACGGAGAAAAAGTTCGGGGAGACTACGAGCCCGTTGATGATCCGCGGATGATCGTTTTCCGTGCCCACGGTGAAGCTCTGCGTCTGGAAAATGGCCGCATCCTCTAGCGTCTTCGACCGCGCTTTCAAATTCATATAGTGCTTGGGGTTGTCGGGCAGGGTCGGAGCGAATTTGGCCATCTCCTCGACTGTCTCTCGAAGCACAACCAATCTGGAAGGATCGCGAAACCCGAAGGGCTTCAGCAGCACCGAATTGACCACGCTGAAGACCGACGTGACTGCGCCGATGCCTAGCGCCAGGGTGAGGATCGCCGTGAGCGAAAAACCGGGAGAGCTACGCAGTCGGCGAATGCTGAACCGGAGCTCTTGAGGGAAAGCTTGCATGGAAACCTTCTCGAATCGATCCTACGACTACTATGCAAAGCACTTTCCAAGCCAAACGGAAGCACGGATAACTCGCTGTTACAACGCCAGATAGCGACGATTCCGCAGGCGGGATCAAGACGCAATCGTCCAATAGCGGAATACGCGTCCGCTATTGAACAGTTAGACGGGATCTCTGGATATCTCCACTTTGGTGTGTGGAGAGTGCCTATGGATTCGTGCCCCTCCTAGAAGTGTCGGTCGCGACCGCCTGATAAATCCTGATGGAAGGTCGGAACTCGGAAACCATATTCGGCTCCTCAGACAGCCGCGCACCATCGGGCGGGCAAACACTGTGGACGAAAAGCAGCGAATTCCGAAAACAGCCGTAGTGCGGCTCGAGTGGGAGACGGCTTAATCTTACTGCACACCTCTGCCTGAATTCCCCGGCAAGATGTCATGATTGTGCCGTACTCGCCCCGTGTAGTTCCGAGAATTGGTGGACCTGGTCGGGTTCGAACCGACGACCAAGACCACCCCCGGCCAAACTAATGGCAAACGTTTGTGCGCCCCACAGGGGTTTTAGGAATTATCGCGGTGATACCCCCAGTTGGGTGAACGACACAAAGGCGACCGCCCTCTAACGGCTATCGCACATCGCGCTTGCTTGTAAACCGGGATGCAGGCCCTCACGCGAGATACCTCATCTTCAGTTGCTCGTACAGGCAGCCAGCCGGTCAGACGGCGTGCTTGCCTAGCCGGTTCGGCGGGTACGCAGAGTCGAGCAGCTACTGTACCGTGAGGGTTAGGTCTTGAGTTTGCGTGGTGGTTCCGGACTTAGCAGTTATGACAATAGTGTAGGTACCGGCTGGGGTGCCGTTGGGATTTGGCGTCGGAGGCGCGGTGGAACTGCCGCCGCAGGAACAAAGTTCGACTGCTAGTAATAGTAGTGGTGCGAAGCGCAAGCGTGATAGGGAGGATTGTTGGGCCGAAGCGGAGAGGGTTAGACATCCGAAAATTGCCAGAGCCCAAAGCCAGTGTGCCGAGCCACGGGGATAGAACGCTACTGCGGAGCGGGACGTTGTGCTGACGCTGGCATTAAAGGTAGAGGCGGAGGACGCGCTTAGCGTCACTGTGGCCGGAACGGAACACGCTGCGCCGGTGGGCGCACCGGTGCAGGTTAACGAACCAGCGCCGCTCATACCTGAGCCGCCGATGGAGAGGGCGTAGGTAGCAGTTGCCCCAGCAGTGACCGTGGCTGAGGCGGAGCCGCCTGATGACACACCGAGGCCGAGGCTGAGGGTACCTCCCGTTCCGGTGAGGGATACGGTTTGCGGGCTATCGGCGGCGCTGTCGGCGATGGTGAGAGTGCCGGTGGCGGCTCCCGTGGTTGGAGGGAAAAAAGTTACGCTGATTGTGCAGGTTCCGTTGGCTAGCACCGAGCTTCCGCAGGTGTTGGACTCGCTGAAGGGGCCGGTGGTCTGAACACTTGAAACTTGCAGAGCGATGGCGCCAGAGTTTGTGAGTGTCACAGTTTGAGTCGAGCTTGTCGTGCCGGGCTGCTGGCTGGGAAAGGCAAGGCTCGCAGGTGAGAGTGTTGCCGATGCCTGGGCTCCCTGGCCTGTGAGTTGGACCGTTCGCGGGCTGCCTGCGGAACTGTCGGTGATCGTCAGTGTGCCGGTCCTGGTACTTAGCACGGTTGGAGTAAAGGTGACCTGAATGGCGCAGGTGCCGCCTGCGGCGGCTACGGTTGTGCAGCCATTCTGAAGCGAGAAGTCTCCGGTTGCCGTGGCGTTCGAGACGGTTAGACCCGCGCTACCCATATCAAAGATCGTCACAGTCTGCGGGGCACTCGGGGCACCAACCTGCTGGGGCGGGAAGATAACCACGGCTGGAGCCACAGCGGCGGCTGCAGCGTCGGTCGGAGCAATCTTGACAAGGATTGCGTTGCTACCAGCGTAGCAAGGATTGAAAGGACACTGGACATTTCCGCTGGGCACGGGTTGTAGGGCGTTGAATACGGGGAAAGGTAGAGAATAGTTCGATTGATAACCTGCGGCGTAAATGTTGCCCCCTGCATCCACGCCGATGTCGGCGAGGGTTTCGCCTTCGATTGTGTCCTGAGTCTGTTGTGCTCCGCCAATGAACGACGAGAAAAGCAGCGAAGCTGTATTTGCGTTGATTGCGGCAATGAAGGTCGCGCTCTCTGCGCCCGGATTAGACTGAATTGGATGCTCAAGGGGAAAGCCGGTACCGGCGCTCCCAGCGATGTAAATATTGCCCGAACTGTCGAGCACCAGTGGACCAGAGGAAGGTGAACAAGTGGAGAAGGTGACCGAACCGGCTGCGCTTACTTCGGAAACAAAGCCATTGACACTGTTAGCGTTCAACGCGCAGAAAGGCTGGAACTCCGGCACCGGGTTGACCTCAGGAAACCCTGTGCCTGTTGTCTGACCGCTGATATAGGCATTATGGGAGGCATCCACGGCTACGGCGTTTGCACTGCTTTCAGTATTTCCAACGTAAGTGGAATACAGCAAAGCCGAGCCGGCGGGGTTTAATTTTGCCAAGAAAGCGCAATTGGCGCTAGCAGCGGCGCAGGTTGTTTGAATTGCGCCGGAAGTCGTAGGAAACCCGGGGGAGGCTTGGCCGACAACATAGGCGTTCTTCGACGCGTCGACGGCAATACTATGGGGTCCGACGCCACTGCTTGCCGTGCTGGCTTGCCCCAGATAGGTGGAATACACGGCAGTGTTCAAAGTGGAATCTAGCACGGTGACGAACGCGCTGCGCCCGCTGCTGCCCAGCGAACCCTGGAGCGGAGCTTGAGTAGGAAAATCATTCGAGGTCGTGGATCCCGTAATGTAAAGATTGTCACTGCTATCTAACGCCAGTGCCGTCAGAAAATTAAACGCACTTCCGCCAAGGTAGGTAGCGCCTAGCACGGCGGATGCAGTGTTGTTCAACTTCAGGATGCCGAAGCTATTGCTCCCTTTCGGCTCGGCTTGGAATGGCGTCGAGCCGGGAGGAATAGGAAGAACAGGGAAGCCGGCATCACCGGGCGGTCCGGCAGGACCCGCCAGATAAATATTGCCCGCAGCATCGACGGTCATTGCCGAGACCCCGTTTATTCCGTTGATGTAAGTGGAGAAGATTAGTGATTTGCCGGTCGGGTCGAGCTTAGACAGGAAACCGAGACCGTTCGCTGCGGAATTGTCGGGCTGCACCACCCCCGGTGTGACCGGAAAACTTGCTGAATTGGTTTGCCCTGCAACGTATAAGTTTCCAGAGCCGTCGACAAATACCACGTTCGCGGCCTGGGCAAGCGAGCCGCCGGTACCCGAGTAGTTTGCGCCTCCCAGGAAGGTGGCATAGGCGAGGACTGGGTCGAACACCAGATTGTGATCCGGGGTATAGTGTGGCGGCCGTCGCGGCACACGGCGGTGGCTTGACGATGCAAAACGCTGGGCCAGACTTGCACCGGGATTGGGTAGCCACTGGGGACCGGAGAATTGGGCTATACCGGCTAGGGCCAGCAGTACGATTGAGCCGGAAAGTGGGAAGGCCCAGGATGATCCCTGCAGCTTCCTGCCCATGTTTCACCTCACAGAGGTCGCAGAAAACGCTCGAGCTAGTGTCACGCGATTCTTGTTAGAAGGCCGGTCGGGGGGGGAGGCCAACTGGGGAAAATTCCAACTATATAATAACCGGAGATTTCCTTTTTGACCTTGAAAACGGAAAACATTGTAATACACCAGTCTCGCACTCCTGCGCGTTGCTTGAGAAATACGTCAATAATCAAGTTGAGATCGGTGCTGCTAAAACTCGCGGAGTCAAAATGAGCCCATTTCGAACATCCGCGCCTGACTAGAACTGATCTAAACCATTGCAAGACAGCAGGTTAGGTGGTCACTCGGCCACGCCGAAAAACGCGGCAGAAATGCTGACTTAGGCGGACTGGCATCGCCCGCGGCTGGCGCGAATTGTTGAGGGAAATGCTACGTAATAATCACCACTGGCGATACTGCGGACGGTGGTACGCCTTGTGCGATCAGCCAAGCCAAAAAGGGTTTCCGCGAACGTTGGCGGTTGACAAGCGTGGCGTCGGCGAACCCTCTCTCCTTTTTGAGAAAGGTCAGGAATTCTTCCAGGTGATCGCTGTAAGGTGAGAATTCGGTTTGTTGTTCTGCGCGGATTGATCTAGACACGGTGGTTTTCCTTTCGAAAGAAGATCCACCCGGCTTCGCATCCCGGACGCGAGAAGTATGCCCATTTGCGATAGGAGGGATTTAAGGGAGCGAAAGCGGCAAAGCTCTGCCATATCTCTAGAAACACAGCCTGGTGATGGGCGGCTGATCACGAGGTTAAACCGCGAATTGCTTTCCTAATCGAGCAATCGCTGCAGGACGGGCGCGATGAAAAAGAAAGGGTTATCCGCCCGATCACTTTCGGCTACAACGACATTGTCATGAGATTGTGGGAAAGCATGTCCTAGCAAATAGGCATCCATCGAATTGCCTTTGAGGATGAATGAAGAACGAACCGTAGCAATGGTGCGCTCGAGGGTCGTCTCCCTAGCAGATCACCTTGCCGGCGTAATCGTGATATTCCGGAAGGTGACGTGTCCGGCTTCACTGCCCTGCAGATAGATCGGTCCAGGGAGTGCTTCGTGACTATCCAAGGCTCCGCCGGTGATACCCGGGATCTCCTGTTTGTCGATGATGGTCTGACCATTCTGCACAACGGTTACCGTTCGTCCAATGAGCATGATGTCGTAGCTCTGCCATTGTCCAGGCCTGCGCGGCTGTTCAGGCGAGGGTGTCAAGAAGCCATAAACGCCTCCGGTTCGCATACTCGGCCCTTCCGGTTCCGGGTCATCTTCGATTTGGACTTCGTACCTACCGCGCAGATAGACGCCGCTGTTCGAGCCCTTCGCGCAATAAAATTCAATGTGCAGTTTGAAGTCTTCAAATTTAGCGTCGGTCATAAGTTCGGGGCCGTGGCCGGGACTCACCAGCGTTCCGTTTTCGACTCTCCACGTCGCCGTTGAGCTGGGATCGCTCGCTCGCCATCCCGTCAAATCTTTGCCGTTGAACAACTGCAGCGGCTTTCCCCATTTGGGGTCACGCTTGCTTTGCAGCGACGGTGCTCGCTCCCCCGTCCATTGCCACTGGGTGCCCTCTGGCCCATTCACTGTCCCTGCCAGCGTGTTTCCAGCAAGCCTGCCGTTAAACACCATGTCCTCTTTGGCACCTTCTTCTTCCTTGGGAGAGACGAACATGATGTGATCGTTCAAGATCTCAACTTTCGGCAAGGGTCGCGCGTGTCCCCAGCGGCCCGTCATCAGTGCTTTGAGGTGACCATCTTCGCGGGTGATTTCTAGCCACGAGGGATATTCGTGCAGCGGGGTCTTCAGAGTCAAATCCCACCGCCCCAGAAATGCAGCTGTGTCCGCCGATTTTGTGTCCTCGGAATGCGACTGCATGGAGAACAGAATGATCAAGGATGTTAGCGCGATTGCTGCCCGACGAAGATTCATGTCTCTACCGCTCCTTATTGCCAGAATTAGCTCATCGCCTATCATGGCCGGCTGCAACCGGTTAGCGCTCACGACTTGATCTCTTGTGAAGCTGGATCCCAATACACCGGCATTTTCCTGAAGTAGGATTCATTGGCCATGTGACAACCGAGGGCCGCGTTGTGTCCGAACACTGCGTCTTGCAGCACCGGCTTGCGCGACCGGACGGCTTCAAAGAAATTCCAAAGGTGAGGACGTAGATCGTCATAGTCGTTCCCCCTAAAGGATAAGCTCTCGGGCGCGGGTTCCCGCCCCGGTTTAGGGTCGTGTTCCTGATGCCACTGGGCAAGATAAGGCGTCCGCAGACGACTTGGGAACGAGCTGGAGTAATAGCTCGGAGCGAGGTCTACACCCAGTTGCGGTGAATAGCTTAGCCCAAACTCCGTGAGTTCGATGACGCCTTTGGAGCCCATAAAGCGAGTCACCTCGGCGGACTCCGTGCCCAAACTCAGGCGCATGTAAACCGGCACATTGGCGTATTCGAAAAGAACGGCATGGACGTCGGGCATAGTGCGGCCATCTTTCCAGCGATAAATGCCTCCAAACGCAGACACGCGCTTGGGAATCTCGTTGATGCTGAGGACGCGTTGCATTCCGCTAATCAGGTGAACGAGCAAATCGCCGGCAACTCCGGTTCCGTATTCCTTCCAGCAACGCCAACGCGCAAAGACCAGCGGGTCGAAAGCTATTTTCGGCACGGTCCCGAGCCACGTATCCCAGTCAAGATTTTCCGGAGACAAGTCTGGGGGCGGTGGATATTCCCAGGCTCCTGTGGGATCGTTTCGTCCCATGGTTGCTTCCACCAAACTCAACTCGCCGATCGCGCCCTGGTCGTAAAGTTCTTTCGCTTTGGCGCACAAGACTGAACTCGTCCGCTGTGCGCCTACCATAACGATTCGGTCTGATTTCTTCGCGGTTTCGACCATCGCCAGACCATCCCCAGGAGTATGCGAAAACGGCTTTTCGCAATACACGTCCTTGCCAGCCGCCACGGCGTCTATCACGACCTGCTTGTGCCAGTGGTCCGGCACCGCCACAATGATCGCGTCAATCTCTTTGTTGTCGAGCAGTTCCTTGTAGCGGCGCGTGGTCGGGACAGGCTTGCCTACGAGTTCCCGCGCCAGTTCGTGGCGTCCATCGTAAAGATCGCACGCGGCTGCGCACTCCACACCCGCCAGTTGAATCGCTGTCGTGAGCAAGTTGCTACCTTCCATCCCCACACCCACAATTCCAAAACGAACGCGATCACTCGCGGCGGTGGGTGCAGGCGATCGCAACAAAGTTTCGGGTTTCAGAAGAATGGTGTTGGCAGCGAAAGTAGCCCCGGCCGCTCCGGCGGTTGTTTGCAGGAATTCACGGCGCGAGAACCGATTGTTTTTCATAACTATGATCTCCTTACACGCGCTGGGCGCTCCGTAGTTTCTCGTAATATACCTCGACTGCGGGATGTGGCCCCACAAGTCCGGGAGATGATGGCGGGAGGGCCGCCCTGAAGGTGGCAAGCAAAGTGGCGCAAGCAGACTAGGCCAAAGTGCCCGAAGGCAGTGCGGGGATTTTGGGACACCTCTCCGAGCCGATCCGGGTCATGTTAGGCGCTAGTTCCCGCCGTGTGACAACTTGCGAGGAATCCAGATCGAAAAGGCGTACCATCACGGCCAGCCCTTGCCGGTTGATGCAAATCATGATGAGCTATCCGAATCGCGGTCCGTGTCGGCTAGCGTTTTGAAAACCTGGTCCACCTGCATTTCGAAACACATCAGAATGATCCTGCACAGCCCACGGATATCGGCCGGCTGAAGCTCCTTTGCGCGAACTATCACCGCGACCGGTGTGCGGTGGGTTACACCCAGAAACTAACATGGTCCGGCTGGGAAGCCACTGTTCGACCAGTCGCTCTGGCTGCGCAAAGGGCAGTGGTTCCAGTAGCACCGCATCGAGAACGGCTAAGATCGCTGTCGACGAGCCAATGCCTAGGGCGAGCGTCAGTATGGCAGTCGCGGCAAAGCCCGGATTTTCCCGAAGATGACGAAGCGCATAGCCAAGAAGTAGGAACATATTCGAGCCTCGGGCACGCCTGCGCGCATCTTTATAATCGCATCTTTATAATAATAGGGTTCTGTGCACCATGAAGAGCATGAGAGAGTTTCTTGTGGCCCTCGTTTGCGGCCCTCTCGCCGTCGCCCTGGTGTTTCCATCGGCTTCCGTCGCCCAAGTGCGCGCACGCCCGAACATTGATCTGCCCACGAGCAAGCGGATCCTCGAGCCCGTGCCCGGCGATCCAGCGCGGCTGAATGGCCTTCCCATGGCATTTGCCTGGTCGCCTGATGGCCGCTACCTCGCCGCGATCAACGGCGGTTACGGCACCTTCGAGTCTAACTACCAGCAGTCCATCGCCATCCTTGATACAGCCACCGGCAGGCTGACCGATTTCCCCGACGCCCGCACTGGCATTCATGCGCACCAGATCCTCTACCAGGGCCTCGTCTTCAGCCCCGATGGCGCGCACCTCTACGCCAGCCTCGATTCGCTCTCCGACCCCGAAGGCCAGAAAGAAGGCGACACTGGGAACGCTATCGCCGTCTACTCCTTTACCGGAGGAGCCATCGAGCCGGAGCGCGTCATCCCCGTGCCGCTCCAGCGACTTGCCCCCGACCATGGCCAGAACCACATCGGCGCGGTCGTCCCGGCCGGCATGGCCATTCCCGCGCCCACCGCCATCGCTGTCGTCAACCGTCCCGCAGGCGAAGATCGCCTCCTGGTCGCCGACGTTTTCTCCGACGATGTTCTTCTGCTAGACGCCGCGACCGGCAAGACTGTCTTTCGCTACGATCTCGCTGCCAACCCAGTCGTTCCATCGACGTACCCGATCGCTCTCGCCGTCAGCCGCGACTCGCGCCGCGCTTTCGTCGCGCTCTGGAATGGTTCGGCTGTCGTCGAGCTCGATCTGCGCACTGGCGCCATTGTGCAGAAGCTCGCCTTGCTGCCGCCCGCACCACCGCTGGGACCGAGTTCGCATCCGGCAGCCCTGGCTCTCAGCCCCGACCAGGTCATCCTTTACGTGGCCCTCGCCAACCGCGACACCGTCGCCGTGGTCAACGTCGCCGCGCCGCACATGCGGCTCACTGCGCTCCTTGATACGCGACTTCCGGGCCAAGCCGGCTTCGGAGCCATGCCCGATGCGCTCGTTATGTCTCCCGACGGCGCTCGCCTCTATGTGGCCAACACCGGATCAGATTCCGTCGCTGTCTTCAGCACCCGCACTGCACTGGCCCGCCGCTCGCCGGCCGCGCCCACCCTGCCGTTGGGCTTCCTTCCCACCGAGTGGTACCCCTCCGCACTCGCCGTGAATCAGAACCACCTTTACGTCGCCACCGCCAAGGGCCGCGGCACCGGTCCTAACGTCGACCCCGAGCGCGTTGTCACCGGGGACGAGTCGCGCAGCGCCCATAGCGCGCATACTTATATCGCGACGCTGCTCTATGGTTCGCTGGCCACCATCGACCGCACCGCCATCGAACCAAACCTCAAGCAACTCACCGCCGACGCTGTCGCCAGCAATCGCGTCTCCGCCGCGCGGCAGCCCATCCTCTTTCATGCCGGCGCCAATCCCATCCGCCACCTCATCTACATCATTAAGGAGAACCGCACCTATGATCAGATCTTTGGCGACCTGGGCGTGGGCGACGGCGACCCCAGTCTCACCATGTACGGACGCTCGATCACGCCCAACTTGCACAAGCTGGCTGTGCAGTTCGGCATTCTCGACAACTTCTACGACTCTGGCGAAGTCTCCGGCGACGGTCACGTCTGGTCCACCGCCGGCATCACCAGCGACTACACCGAGAAGACCTGGCAGCAGGGGTACCGCGGCAGCGAACGCCCTTACGATTCCGAGGGCATTACCGAGGAGGGCTATCCGCTCAAGGAAGGCATCCCCGATATCGATGAACCCAACAGCAACTATTTGTGGACCAATCTCGCCCGCCACGACAAGACCCTCATCCACTTCGGCGAGTTCATCTCTACGCGCTTCTGCGACAACTCCGACGACGGGCCCAAGCCCTCTGCCTCGCCCCTGCCGGACAGGGCAGAGCCGTCGCCCGCGCCTTGCCCCCGTGACTTTATTCGGAAGGGTGAAGCCATTCCCGCCAACTATGGCGGCGGCGTCAGCCCCTACCCGTGGCCCATCCCCCTCATCGCTGAGAACATCGCGACCAAGCCAGAGTTGGTCGGCCACTTCGACCCGTTGTACCCCGACTTCAACCTGAACTTCCCCGATCAGCTTCGCTTCGAGGAGTTCCGCACTCGCTTCCGCCGCTGGCAGACCGACCGCGCCGCCGGCCACGACACCATGCCCACGTTCGTCATGCTCCGCCTGCCCAACGATCACACCGCTGGCACCCGCCCCGGTAGTCCTCGGCCCGCGGCTTCGGTCGCCGACAACGATCTTGCCGTCGGCCGTGCCGTTGAGGTCGTCTCTGCCAGCGCTTACTGGGATGACACCGCCTTCTTCATCCTCGAAGATGATGCCCAGGACGGAGCCGACCACGTCGATGCGCACCGCTCCATCGCGCTCGTCGTCAGCAAATTTTCACCCCGCGCCCAGTCGCCCGTCATCGATCACCACTTCTATACCACGGTCAGCTTCATCCGCACCATGGAAGACCTGCTCGGTCTCCCACCCATGAACCTCAACGACGAGTTCGCCCCGCCCATCGCTCCACTCTTTGCCGGTGAAGGCGACCAGCCGCCCTACACAGCCGACTACAGCAACCGCGACAACGGCCTCATCTACCAAGCCAACTCCCCGCGCTCGCCCGGCGCCCGGGAGTCCAGCCGCATGGACTTCACGCATGAGGACCGCGCCGACCCTCGCAAGCTCAACGTGATTCTGTGGAAGGACGCCATGGGCAAACACCCGATGCCCTACATCCTCCTTCACCCTCGCGCCGGTCCCCCCGACCACGACGACTAAGTAGTGAGTGGATAACTCACAGCCGGGTTGCCCCAGGGTTTTGCTTTGAGACGTGAGTTGGGCCGCTGTAGTCTGATTGCGGATCGTCGCATAAGCAGGATCCATCTTCGTCGCTTCGTCGGCCGCGTCGAGAGCGTTAGGGAAGGCCCGGCCGGGTGCTCCTTCTTGTAGTCTTCTGCCATTTTTTCTCCTCCAAATCGGTTTATTCGTTCGTGCGCTTGTTGGGCTTTGACCACAAACTTCGAACTCCTTGGGAAAATCGGGCGACCGCTTCCTATTTCGTCTGCCCACAGAGTTGAGCTGCCACTGGTCCTTCGGCCGGCCGAGCATGGTCCGGGCGGGCGCCGGATCTTGCGCGCATTTTTCAGCCCCGGCCCGCTGGTAGCTTGGAAAGCGCATGCCTCGAGTTCCGCGAGGTCGTCGCAGAAATGGTGTAGTTTTTCCCGCCGGGGCTGAAGAAGTATCGGCCCCATGATGTCCCGGAGTTCACCTGTCGTTTTGCTGAAGCCCAGCAGCACTGTGCCTGCTGAACTCGCCATCTCCACCACATCGTAAGAGGCGTCGTGCGCTAGTTTGATGGTCTTGCTGCCATAGACCCGAGGCTGAACCTGCTGCACGTTCGCCAACATGTCCAAGAACTGCCCGAATTACGCCTTGCGTCCGAGCGAGTTGTTTGCCCTTCGATGGACCTGTTTCAAGTACGAAGAATCCAGAATGAAAGTGGTCGAAACCGTCTACAAAGGCGCGATCCGGCCATGGGCAAGAACAAGAGAATCCTGGGTTGGGTGCACCTGCCGAAAGAGCTCGCGGAAGACTTGTGGCTATGGAAGGAGGAGTGTCCTGACGCCTCACCCGACGCGTTCATCTTTCCGGACGGAAAGGGTGGGTTTATGGACACCGGCAACTATCGAAAGCGTGTCTTGCATAAACTCGCACGTGAACTCGAGCTGCCGAAGCTGACGTTCCAGGTGATACGCAGAACCATCGCAACGCTCGCTCAGAAGAAGGGGACCGTGAAGGATGTGCAGGGTCTTTTGCGGCATTCACGCGCGGCGACAACCACCGACGTGTACATGCAGGAGATTCCCGAGAGCGTGCGCGCGACCGTCAACGCCATTCACCAGGAACTCAGAGCGAAGCCGGAGAATTTGGCGGCAGACTGAGAATGTTTTTGGAATTTGCTACCAAATGCTACCAACCGATTGGTCGGGAACTTTGTAAGCTGTTGAAAATATGGTGGACCTGGTCGGGTTCGAACCGACGACCTCTTCCATGCCATGGAAGCGCGCTCCCAGCTGCGCCACAGGCCCACTGCTGAAGGGAACCACCGCCTGAGCCGCCAGCGGACCAAGCAGAGCAATTCTCGCCTACCTCCCAGCGTTAGTCAAACTCTCGCATCGCGACCGTCTGCAAATAGGCGCGGAGCCAAGGGCAGCCTCATTGACTAAATGGTTTCTCCCGAAGACCTTGAGCCGAAAACAAGGATAATATATCGCCTGTCCGCTCGTGTCGGAACAGAACTCGCCACGCAGAAGGGACAGCAGCACCCAGGAGGGCACTGTCATGAGGAAGATTTCAAGTTTCTTCGTCGTGGTCGCTGTGATGATGGTGATGGCGTTCCCGGCCAACGCTCCGGCTTCATCGGCGCCCGAGCGGCATCCGGAGATTCGCGAAGCCATCGGAGCGCTACGCAACGCGAAAGCGCATTTGCAGTCGGCTGCCCACGACTTCGGGGGACACCGGGTGGAGGCGATCCGGGCTACGGATGAAGCCATTCACCAGTTAGAAGTGTGCATGCAATACGACAGGGAATAACTGGCCCTCTTCATGCTCTCCGCACCGCGCTCGCTGCGTTCGCCAGAGCGCTGTGCACAGCCATCAGTTCTTTCAGCACATCGCGCAGATTCTGGGACGGCAGCGCGTTTGCCCCATCGGACATGGCTTTCGCGGGATTGTCGTGCACCTCCAGGAACACTCCATCCACACCAGCCCCCACGGCTGCCCGCGCGAGCACGGGGATGAACTCAGGCTGTCCTCCGCTGACGGTGGGTCGGTCTTCGTCCCCGTGTGAAGCCGACGGCAATTGGACCGAATGCGTGGCGTCGAATACGACGGGCACAAACTTACGCATGATGGCCAGTGAGCGCATATCGACCACGAGGTTGTTGTAGCCGAAGCTTGAGCCGCGTTCGGTGACGAAAACTCGATCGTTGCCCGCAGTGCGGCATTTCTCGACCACATGGCGCATGTCCCAGGGTGAGACGAACTGACCTTTTTTGATATTCACCACGCGCTCGGTCATCGCCGCCGCCACCACGAGATCGGTTTGCCGGCACAGAAACGCCGGAATCTGCAGAATGTCCGCAACCTCCGCCACTTTGGGCACGTCGGCCACTTCATGCACGTCGGTGATTACGGGCACGTGAACTTCAGCTTTCACCTTTTTCAGGATGCGCAGGCCTTCTGTCAGGCCCGGCCCGCGGAAGCTGCGAATCGAGGTGCGATTGGCTTTGTCGTAGGATGCTTTGAAGATGAAAGGAAAATTCAGGGAGCGGGCTACTCCCTTGATGATCTCCGCCATGCGGATGGCGTGTTCCTCGCTTTCAATCACGCATGGCCCGGCAATGAGAAATAGCTTGCCCGCGCCGATCCTGACGTCGCTGATTTGGAAGGACACGCTCATCGGTGGAGACAACTGTCTGTCCGCGCGCCCCGGGATTCGCGCATCGAATCCACCTGCGGTGTTCGCGGATGCCCGCAGTGCAGCGCTTGACTTCCACAGCGTCGGGACTTTTTTTCTTGGGTCGGACTCATAGCTAGAACTCGTCGAAGGAGAAAGGCCGCCGCGCTCGGGAGCCCCGATTCGTCAGCCTCCGGGCGTAGCCAAAAGACTCCCCACCCTCCCCCTGATCGATGAGCCGTTTCAACGGATCGCCACTTTCTGCGGCCGGTGAAACATCTCAACCCCCACGGCCTCTTTCTCCGCGCGCCGTTTCAGCCCATGCTCGTAGGCCGCGCCTACAAACGACTTGAACAGAGGATGCGGCTCGAGCGGTTTCGACTTAAACTCAGGGTGAAATTGGCATCCGATGAAATGAGGATGATCGGGAAGCTCCACCATCTCCACATAGGTTCCGTCCGGCGTGGACCCGGAAATGCGCATCCCGCCCGCGGTCATGGTGCCTTCGTACTCGCGATTGAATTCGTAACGATGGCGATGGCGTTCGCTGATTTCGAGCTCCCCGTAAATCTTGTGCGCCAGCGTCCCTGGCTCAATCTTGCACGTCCACGCCCCCAGTCGCATGGTACCGCCGAGTTCCTCCACACCGCGCAACTCGCGCAATTTGTAAATCACGCGGTGCGGCGTGGAAGGGTCGAATTCGCTCGAGTTCGCGTCGGCCAGGCCGCAAACGTTGCGCGCGAATTCGATGCAAGCCGTCTGCATGCCGAGGCAAATGCCGAAGTAGGGAACTTTTTTCTCCCGGGCATAGCGAATCGCTATCAGCATGCCCTCAATGCCGCGCTTGCCGAAGCCTCCGGGGACGAGCAAACCATCATAGCCGGCGAGTTGCTCTTCGTAGGTGCGGTCCCCGGTCTCCAGCCCTTCGGCCTCCACCCAGTTGATCTGCGCTTTCAGATTGTGTGCCAGCGCCCCATGCACCAGCGCTTCCTTGAGCGATTTGTAAGAGTCCTCATATTCCACGTATTTGCCCACAATGCCGATCGTGACCTCGGCCTTGGGGTTGTAGACGCGGTGCACAATGTCTTCCCATTTGGAAAGGTCGCGGTCCTTGGCTTCCATGTGCAGATACTTCAGCACCAACGAATCGACACCTTCGTGGGCGAACACCAGAGGCACTTCGTACACCGAGGCCACGTCCTTGGCGGTGATGACCGCCTCCTCGCTGACGTTGCAGAAAAGCGCGATCTTCGACTTGATGTCTTTCGACAGGAAGCGGTCGGTGCGGCAAAGCAGAATGTCCGGCTGAATTCCGATGCTCAGCAACTCCTTGACCGAGTGCTGAGTCGGCTTGGTTTTCAGCTCCTGGGCAGCGGCGATAAACGGAACCAGCGTCACATGCATGAACAAAGTGTGCTCGCGGCCGAGCTCCTGGCGCATTTGGCGGATGGCCTCCATGAACGGCAGGGACTCGATGTCGCCCACCGTGCCGCCAATTTCGACAATTGCCACGTCAACTTCCTGGGCCACTTTCTTCATCGCAGCCTTGATTTCGTTGGTCACATGAGGAATGACCTGCACTGTTTTACCCAGGTAATCGCCGCGCCGCTCCTTGGCGATGATCTGTTCGTAGAGACGGCCGGTCGTCCAATTGTTATCGCGGGAAAGTTTGGCGTGGGTAAAGCGCTCATAGTGACCGAGGTCGAGATCAGTTTCCGCGCCGTCATCGGTGACGAAAACCTCGCCGTGCTGGAAGGGCGACATGGTGCCCGGGTCCACATTGAGGTAAGGATCGAACTTCATCAGGTTGACTTTGAGGCCGCGGCTCTCGAGCAGGCAGCCGATCGAAGCCGCTGCCAGTCCCTTGCCCAATGAAGACACCACACCACCGGTCACAAAGATGTACTTTGCAGACATCGATTCCTCGCCCTAGATTGTTTTGAAAGTTTGTGCAGGCTGGGGTGCACGATTGATTATGCCAGAAAAGGTAGTAGAAGGAAATGCTTTGTGCGGGTCCACAACGCCCGGCGGGGGGATGCAATCAGGCTCGATTGGGTTGATAATTGGCATGGCCATGAAGCTGACCCCGGCACTTCAGTTTTCGTCCTCGATGCTCGCGGCCCTGTGTCTGCTGCTCGTCTGGCCCGCTTCCGGGCAGGAGCTCGCCAAACGCCTGATCCTCAAAGACGGCTCCTACCAACTAGCCTCTAAATGGGAGGTCAAGGGCGATCGGGTGCGCTACTTTAGCGCGGAGCGTGGCGAGTGGGAGGAAGTGCCGAAATCGATGGTCGATTGGTCGGCCACCGAGAAGTATGCGAAAGACCGGGATAGTGGTGTCCCCTTGCCGGGGGCGGTGGAACTGGACAAAGAGCTGGCTGCCGAGCGCCAGGCGGAAGAGGCCAAGACACCAGAGGTTGCGCCTGGCCTGCGCCTCCCGCAAGATGGCGGGGTTTTGCTGCTGGATGTTTTCGACAACGACCCGCAACTGGTCGAGTTGCACCAGAACAGCGGCGAGATCAACCCGGACAGAAAAGGAAACATCCTACGCGCGGCCATCAACCCGGTGGCTAGCACGAAACAGAATGTTGAGCTCGCGGGGCTGCACGCGAAGATTCAGGCGCATGTTGGGCTGCCGGCCATCTACATCAGGCTCGAACTCCGGGACCAGGCCGCGAACCCTTCCTCCGCCGAGGGCCGCCAAGCGCCCGAACCTTGGGACCGTTTTCGCATCGTCCGCATGCAGACCAAGCAGGACAAACGCATTGCGGGCGACATCAAGGTCGCTATCTACGGCAAGTTCAAAGAAGAGGAGAAGCTCATCCCGAGCGGCGCCGTACAGCTTACGGGCGGCTGGGTGAAGGTGACTCCGTCCAGTCCCCTTTCGGCGGGGGAGTACGCGATGGTCGAAATGATGGGCAACGAAGGGATCAACCTGTACGTCTGGGATTTTGGGGTGAACCCGTCCGCGCCGGCAAATGACCTGGTGTTGAGGCCGGATAAAGCCGTGCCGGCCTCAACCCAGCCGGATCGGGCGCCCGATCTCGAACCACGCCCCTAATCAGTGGTCAAGCGAAGGTTCCGCATGGGGCCGGGCCCTGGCGGATCATGGTAGGGCCGCAACGGCAGGGCCGCAATTGACCCCCATTTGGGCCTTTGGTTAAACTAGCGCCGATCCCGATTTTTGATTCCGTCTTCAGGGGCCAACGTGAAAACGTATCGCTCTCCCCGCGAACTGTT
This sequence comes from uncultured Acidobacteriaceae bacterium, assembly GCA_963770245.1. Lineage (GTDB taxonomy): Bacteria > Acidobacteriota > Terriglobia > Terriglobales > Acidobacteriaceae > PALSA-270. The sequence continues at coordinate 335,497 of CAVYOX010000011.1, forward strand.
GTCCCAGGTGGCGTGCGTACTCTCCACGAAGCGCTCGCCGTTCCATCATTCTCCGCTCGAAGATGCCATCGGCCTGCTCTCCCGCGGCCGCCGTTACACATGGATCGGAATCTATCTGACGCTCGGAAATCTGGGGCAGCAGCTGCTCGGCGGCGGCGGCGGCGATCCGCATCCCGGGTTAATGGCGCGTCCTGAGACTCGCTCGAAGGTCATGATCTCGATGAAACTGGCGGGTCGTGAATTTGGAGTTCTGGATGTCGAAAGCGATCAGGAGAACGCCTTCGGAGTCGAAGACCGAGTCATGCTGGAGAATGCAGCAAACCTGGTGGCTCGTTTCTTGGCGGGCCCAGGGCGTTTCATCGTGCGCAAAGCCCGTTCCCAGGCCGCCTTAGAATCCAGTTCGGCTGCCGCAAAATCAAACTAGCCGAGGATGAGCGACCGGTAAGCATCCCCTCATGGAGCGCCGAGTTTCTCCGCTTCCTGTTGGATTCGCTTCCAGGCTCTGCTCCACGTGGCGCGCTTCCGTGTTGGTCTGTCCGACGCAAAAGCGCAGGGTGAGACGGTCGTTCAGCCGGGTGTGCGTGAGGTAGAGATCGCCGCTGCGGTTCAGGCGATCGATCAAGGTCTGGTTAGCTTCATCGCCGCCCTTCTGGCGGAAGCAGACCAGATTCAGCGGCGCGGGCGCGGCCAGCTCAAAGCGCTCATCGTCTCCTACCCATTCCGCGAATTGCTGCGCCAACGCCACGTGGCGGCGGATGTGATGCTGCAATCCTTCCACCCCGTAATGGCGGATCACGAACCACAACTTCAGGGAGCGGAAGCGGCGGCCCAGCGGAATCTGCCAGTCGCGGTAGTCAATCACCGCGCCGGATTCAGTCGCCTGATTGCGCAGGTATTCCGGCAGCACGCTCAGCGTCTTAATCAGTACTGCTGCGGTCCGCCACGTAGAAGCAGTCGCAATCGAAGTTCGTGAACATCCATTTGTGCGGATTGAAGCAGTAGCTGTCGGCGAATTCGAGGCCCTGGTGAATGTAGCGGAACTCGGGGCAGAGCGCGGCGGTGCCGCTCATGGCGGCGTCCACGTGCAGCCACAGATTCTGGTCGCGGCAAATGCGGCCGATTTCCGGCAGCGGATCCATGGCGTTCGAAGAGGTGGTGCCGACCGTGGCACAAACGAAGCAGGGAACCAGTGCCGGCCGCGCCGGTCGCTCTCGATCTGGCGGGCAAGCACTTCGGGCCGCATCGCGAAATTGTCGTCCACTTCGATCAGGCGCAGGTTGCCGCGGCCCAAGGCCAGCGATCTGAATTGCCTTCTCGATGGAGGAATGCGCCTGCGACGAGGCGTAGGCGACCAGCTTTCCGATCGCAGCCGCGCTGGTTGCTGGCAAAGTTCGTGGCCCGTTCCCGGGCCGCCAGCAGGGCGCACAGCGACGCGCTCGAAGCTGTATCCTGAATTACACCGCCGCCGGCGCTCGATGAAGAGAATTTCCGCGGCAGGTCGAGCATCTCGACCAGCCAGTCGAGCACATGCGTTTCCAGTTCCGTACATGCTGGACTCGTCGCCCATAGCATCCCTTGCACGCCTAAGCCTGACGACAGCAGGTCGCCCAGAATGGCCGGGCCAGACGCATTGCAGGGAAAGTAAGCGAAGAAGTTCGGTGACTGCCAGTGGGTGATTCCGGGCAGGATTAGCTTTTCGACGTCCCCGAGAATCGCCTCAAAGGATTCGCCGTTTTGCCGGGGCACTCACGGCAACGACGCCCGAATCTCCCCGGGTTGCGCCTTCGCGAGAGCACTGGAACGGATTCAATTGTCGCGTAGTAGTCTGCGATCCAGTCCACGACCTCGTGCCCGTGGCGGCGGAATTCCTCAGGCGTCATGTGAAAGCTGTTTTTCCCGATGATGGTGCACCTCCTACCCTGTGTGCCCTCATGGGCCTCTGGGGCCCTGGATGTTCGTGGAAAACCACAGAGAGCACAGGGAACACAAGAGGCTAATCCAGCCGTCCGTAGAACACGCGGGTATTGTATTCAAATGCCACCTTGCCGTTCACCTGGCAGGCCTCGAAAACCGTTTTAGTTCGCGCAGCATCGGCGGACACTTAGGGCATCGCACGTTGCGGCGCATAGGAAGAGGACAGCAGCCGCCCTTCCAGCGCCGGATAGTCAAATTCCTGGCGCGAGGGGAAAACTCGCTCTCGAAATGGTGACGCTCCAAAGAATTCATCAATGCGTGCGGTGGTATGTTCGTGCCGCACCACTTCGTGAGTCGGTGCCATAGTTCTAGCAGCAGGGACTCATAGGCCTCGCAGGAACGGCGTCGAGTCCATCTGCCGCTCATTCCACAGAAGGACGCACCAACCTCCTGACTTCAGAATTCGCAGAAACTCGCGGCGGGCTTTTTCGCGGTCGAACCAGTGCGCCGCCTGCGCTGCCGTCACGATGTCTACGCTCGTATCGGGCAGGGTTGTTGCTTCCGCCGTGCCCTCGACGCTTGTGAATTGCGGGAATCCGGCCAAGATATTCCTCTCCCGCCCGCCGCATTTTGGCATTGGGCTCTACGCCAAATACGCTGCTTGCCGTTCTCGAGGAGCAGTCGTGTGAAGATGCCGGTTCCGGAGGCGATATCCGCGATCGCGGAATCCGGTGTCAGGCCGCACTCGCTCTGCAGCAAGTCGATGACTTCGGTCGGATAGCCGGGCCGGTAACGCACGTAGTTGTCCACGCGCGAGGAGAAGCGCTCGGTTGGGTCGCTGACGGCCATGCCACTAAGTTTACTCGAATGCGGAAGGGAAGCAGGGTCTGGCCCTCGACTCCGCCCCGGCGGGGCGGTCTTGCCAGTTCGGTAACCACCTGCCCAATTCGCGCCAGAACTGCTAAATTAGACCCATTGTGCGCCTCGTCGTCAAAGTCGGAACCAGCGTGGTTGCGCCGGGCGGCCGCATCGATACCTTGCGCATGCGCGCGCTGGTCGACCAGTTGGACTTGTCGCGGCACGAATATCTCATCGTGAGTTCTGGCGCTATCGCCGCCGGAATGTCGAATCTCGGTCTCGGCGAGAAGCCTGCCAGTGTGCCGGTCATGCAGGCCTGCGCCGCGGTCGGCCAGAGCGTGCTCATGCACACTTACGAGCGGCTGTTTTTCGGCAAGAAGGTGGTTGCGCAGTTGCTGCTTTCGAGTGACGACTTCACTTCGCCCGTCCGTTACCGGAATCTGCAGAATACCTTGCACCAATTGTTGAAACTGGGCGTGGTTCCCGTGGTGAATGAAAACGACAGCGTTTCAATCCGCGAGTTGGAGGGAGCGTTCGGCGACAACGACGAATTGAGTGCACTGCTGGCAGCCGCAGTGCAGGCCGATTGGTTGCTGCTGCTCACCGATGTGGATGGTTTCTACGTACCCAATGGCAAGCACCCGCGAGCGCTGCGCACCATACGCAAGCTCACTCCGCAAATGGAGGCTCTCTGCAACGGCCACGGCAAGCTCGGTCGCGGAGGCATGCGCTCCAAGCTGCGCGCGGCCCGGACGGCGAGCGCAGCGGGAGTACACGTTGCCATTGTAAATGGTCGTCATGAGCGCGCCATCGCGGGCGCTCTCGAACGCAAGATCGGAACTTACTTCCCTCCCCAGCCCCGGACTCCCTGACATGGCCACCACGATTACGACGTCCTCTTCCACCCGCGACAAGCTCCTGCGCGCTCGTCAAGCCGCCGCCCGCATGGCGCAGCTTTCGACCGCCAAGAAAAACGCGATTGTGCTAGTGATGGCGGAAACCCTGGAAGGAAACTCGAAGAGTATCCTCGATGCCAACCGCGAAGATATAGAAGCCTCCGGACTGACCGGCGCGATGCGAGACCGCCTCCTGCTGAACTCCGCGCGCATCGGGGAGATGGCACGAGCCATGCGGGAGGTGGCCAACCTAGCGGATCCGATCGATCAGACCCTGGCCGAGTGGATTCGGCCGAATGGCCTGCGTATCCGTAGGGTCCGCGTTCCGCTGGGCGTGGTCGGGATCATCTACGAGTCACGGCCGAATGTGACGGCGGACGCGGTTGCCCTCACCTTCAAGACCGGCAATGCGGTGGTACTGCGCGGGGGCAAAGAAGCAGCGCGCAGCAATCAATGCTTGACGGAGATTCTGTCTTCGGTCCCGGGGGTGCCGGAAGGAGCCATCGCGCTGCTCGATTCCTCGACGCGCGACTCGGTTCGAGAACTGATCGAGGCCCGTGGTTTGGTGGATGTCATCATCCCCCGCGGCGGGGCGGAACTGATTTCTTTCGTGGTCGAAAATTCCGTAGTGCCGGTGATCGAAACTGGAGCAGGGAACTGCCACATTTTCGTGGATGATTCGGCGGACTTCGAAATGGCCGATCGCATTGTGATCAACGCCAAGACGCAGCGTCCTTCGGTGTGCAATGCCGCCGAAAAGCTTCTGGTCGAGGAACGCGTCGCTGTCGAATACGTTCCGCGGATCGTGAAGAAACTGATCGAGGCCGGCGTGGAAGTGCGGGGGGATGAAGCGACCGTTCGCTTGGCCCCGGGATGCGATGTCCGTCCCGCCGAGGCACAGGACTGGGACGAGGAGTATCTGCGGTTGTGCGTGGCCATTCGCGTGGTTGCCAACGTCGCCGAAGCCATTGCTCACATTAACCGCCACTCCACCCAACACTCCGACGCTATCATCACCCGCGACGAAACACGCGCCCGCCAATTTCTTCGGCAAGTGGACTCGGCCGTCGTGTACTGGAATGCCTCCACCCGCTTCACCGACGGCGGCGAATTCGGCATGGGGGCAGAAATGGGAGTCAGTACGCAGAAACTACACTGCCGCGGTCCGTTTGCCCTGGCGGAGTTGACCTCGACGAAGTATGAGGTCGTCGGCACCGGGCAAGTGCGCTAGGCGGGCCGAGCGCGACTGACCATCCAGCAACGGGCGCCCCTACGGCCCGTTCCACCTGCGGTCGATCCCCTTCCTGCCGCGATTCCGTGCGCTCCCTGCGGAAAGCGCAAGCCTCCCGGAACCGCACGACAGAACCATGCCAATCCATCCCCCGAGCGCCGATGGTGCCGGCCGCGGTCTCGTCATTGTCTGTGCTAACTTATTTACTTCGCCGCGGGAGTCCGATGAAAATCCTCTGTGCCGGGTTGCTCGCTTGCATGGTCCTTTGCTCGTCGCTCTCGACAAGCGTCAGCGGCGATGCGCTTGATTCTGCCACACGCATCCTCGGGTTTCGCGATGCCGTCACGGAAAACTCCATCGAGTCCCGCTTCTTGGATGTGCCCGATCCGAAGCGCGCCGAGGAGCATCTTCGCATCTTAACCCAGTCTCCGCACATCGCCGGCTCGGCTGAGGACAAGGCGACAGCCGACTACGTGGCCAGCAAGTTCGGGGAAGCCGGTTTCGAAACCCAGATCGTAGCGTATCGAGTCTGGATGAACTATCCCTCCGAGATCAGTGTGGATGTGACCGCACCGGCGGGGGTGACCATGCACGGCCCGACGCGCGAATACGTGGATGGCGACCCTTACGAAGCGGACCCGCGAGTCGTAGTTCCATTCAATGGCATGTCGCCCTCGGGCGACGTCGAAGCGGAGGTGGTCTATGCCAACTACGGTACGCCGGAGGATTTCAAGAGTCTCGAAGCGATGAAAATCGAGGTGCGGGGAAGGATTGTTTTGGTGCGCTACGGAAAGAACTTCCGTGGAGTGAAAGTGCGGCTGGCGCAGCTGCACGGCGCGGCCGGGGTGTTGATCTATTCCGATCCCTTCGACGACGGCTGGCGTCGCGGTGACAAATATCCCCAGGGACCATGGCGTCCTGATACTGGCGTGCAGCGTGGCTCGGTCGGTTATATGTTCGAATTTCCGGGCGATCCGACGACGCCAGGGATTGCCTCCCTGCCAACGCTGCCTGACGCACAACGAATCTCCCCCGATCGGTCGGCACAGCTGCCACGGATTCCGTCCACTCCGCTGTCCTATGCCGATGCCCGGCCCATCCTCGAACACCTGGGCGGGCCGGCTTCGCCGCGCACCTGGCAAGGCTCGCTGCCGTTCACCTATCACGTCGGTCCCGGACCGGTGAAGGTGCATATGCGCCTCGCGCAGGATTACCAGTTCCGTACGATCTGGGATGTAATCGGGCAGGTGCGCGGCACCGGGTCACCCGATGAGTGGGTGATCGCCGGCAATCACCGCGATGCTTGGGTCTATGGCGCGGTGGATCCGAGTAGCGGGACTGCGGCGATGCTCGAATCCGTACATGGCATTGGTGAGCTGCTGAAGTCCGGCTGGAAGCCGAAGCGCACGATTATCTTCGCCAGCTGGGACGCCGAGGAGGAAGGCCTGATCGGATCGACCGAATGGGCGGAACAGCACGATGCAGAACTCACGCGCGCGGTGGCATATTTCAACACCGACGTCGCGGTTTCCGGGCCGAAGTTCGGGGCGTCGGCGGTGCCGAGCCTAAAGCCGTTTCTCCGCGACATCACGAAAGCCGTGCCCGCAGCAAGCGGGGGCACAGTGTATGACGCTTGGCGCCGGGCGGGACCGCCCGAGTCTGAGACGGAAGAGGAGGTGCACGATTCTGCTCCCGGGGCAGCTCACCCGACGGCGCCACTGGCCCCCTGGGATGTCATGGTTGGCGACCTGGGCAGCGGATCGGACTACACGCCTTTCCTGCAGCACCTGGGAGTGCCCTCGACCGACATTGGCGCCCCCGATTCCTACGGGGTGTATCACTCCGTGTTCGACGATTTCGCCTGGTTTAAGAAGTTTGCCGACCCAGATTTTCTTTACGAACAACAGATGGCGCGTGTGTTTGGGCTTGAGACCATTCGCATGGCTGATGCGGACGTGTTGCCTTTCGACTATGAGGAATATGGAAAGGAAATCGAAGCCTACATCGACCGCGCGAAAAAGCGGGCGGACCTCGAATTCGGAGCTCGAGCCCCGAGTTTTGTCGAGGCTGCACAAGCCGCCCGTCGCTTCGAGGAGGCAGGAGCGAAGATTCTTTCCCGGGAACAAAAACCGCCGAACGATCCCGGAAAGCTGAATCAGGCGCTACGCGAGGCCGAGCGCGCCCTGCTGATTCCCGAAGGCCTTCCGAACCGTTCCTGGTACCGCCACGCGATTTACGCACCGGGTGAGAATACCGGCTACGCGGCGGTGGTGATTCCCGGAGTGAATGAGGCCATTGACGGGCACGACCTCGGACGCACCGAACAGCAGATTGCGACCTTGATCGCCGCGCTCGAGCGGGCGGCGAAAGTGCTCGGCAATGATCACTGAGTTTGTGGGAGCCTGGAGTTCCGCCCCGCGAGCGCCGGCTGCGAAGGGCAAGCCAACAGGTTAAGAGCCTCGAATGCGCTTCGCCGGGGGATGGGAGTGCGCCACCCGCCGCGGCTACTTCAGAGAGACCAGTTTGTCCACCAGATCCGAGTAGTCTTTCTTTTCCAGGCCGTGGACCTGTTTGTTGTATTCGTCCACTTTGCTCGAATAGTTCATCGAGCAGAACTTCGGTCCGCACATGGAGCAGAAAGCGGCTTCCTTGTAGTAGTCGTCGGGCAAGGTTTCATCGTGCATCGAGCGCGCCGTCTCGGGATCGAGGGAGAGGGCGAACTGCTTCTCCCAATCAAAGGTATACCGGGCATAGCTGAGGGCGTCGTCGCGATCGCGGGCACCAGGTCGGTGGCGAGCCAGGTCAGCGGCATGGGCAGCGATCTTGTAAGCAATGATGCCATCCTTCACGTCTTTCTCATTCGGCAGCCCCAGATGTTCCTTGGGGGTGACGTAGCAGAGCATGGCTGCGCCGTGCCAGCCAATCATGGCTGCGCCGATGGCCGAAGTGATGTGGTCGTAGCCGGGCGCGATGTCGGTGACCAGCGGACCGAGGGTGTAGAACGGCGCCTCGTAGCACAGCTCTTTCTCTTGATCCACCTGCTCTTTAATCTTGTCGAGCGGGACATGGCCCGGCCCTTCGATCATCACCTGGACGTCGTGCTCCCAGGCCTGCTTGGTCAACTCGCCTAAAGTTTTCAGTTCGGAGAACTGGGCCTGGTCGCTGGCATCCGCAACACAGCCGGGACGCAGCCCATCGCCGAGAGAAAACGACACGTCGTGTTTGGCGAAGATCTTGCAGATGTCGTCAAAGCGTTCGTAAAGGAAATTTTGCCGGTGGTGGTGCGCCATCCACTGTGCCAGAATCGCGCCGCCCCGGCTCACGATGCCGGTGATGCGCTTGGAGACCAGGGGCAGGTACTGAATCAGCACACCGGCATGGATGGTCATGTAATCCACGCCCTGCTCCGCCTGCTCTTCAATCACCTCGAGCATGACGTCCGCGTTCAGATCCTCGATGCGCTTGACGCGGGAGATCGCCTCATAGATTGGCACCGTACCAATGGGTACGGGGGAATGGCGAAGGATGGCTTCGCGAATCGCGTGAATCTCGCCGCCGGTTGAGAGGTCCATCACGGTATCAGCGCCGTAGTGAACGGAGGTATGCAGCTTTTTCAGCTCTTCGTCGATGTTCGAAGTGACGGCGGAGTTGCCGATGTTGGAGTTGATCTTGCATAACGAGGCTACACCGATGCACATCGGTTCCAGTTCGGGATGGTGGATGTTGGCCGGAATAATCATGCGGCCCCGGGCCACTTCGTCGCGTACCAGTTCCGGCGTCAGCTTCTCGCGCCGGGCGACGTAATCCGCTTCTTCGGTCACCACACCCTGTCGGGCGTAGTGCATCTGGGAGAAATTACCGTCTTTGTTCTCCGCTTTGCGCTTAGCGATCCATTGCGCGCGCGCACCGGAAACGCTCGTCCCGTAATTGCCGACGCTCGTGCTGTCGCCATTGCTAGGGGTGCCGTTCGTGGGAGCCATCGCCTCGACCATCCTCACTGAAAGATTCTTCTGAATTCGATCATTATACGCTGCACCATCGCGTTTCTCCGGCGGACGGCTTCCCGCTCTCCGCGCTAAGCCATAGGGCTTGGCAAATTTGTTGCCCCCGGCGGGCGGAGCTCGAAGGTTGTCCGCGCCCCGGGGCAGGAGGAACCACAGAGACTTGGCTACTGCATCTCGCACTCGGCGGCGGAGTCGCAGCCCTCTGCGCTCTTCAATCCGATATTGTGCGCCGCACTCTTGAAGTGGACGGTGGCCGCGGCCGCGGGATAGGCCCACCACAGCTTGCGAATGACCTTGTCGCCGGGAATCCAGGAGTGGGGCTTCTTCATCGCATAGGCCACGAATAGCTCGCTCGCGAAGATGAGTCCGTTCTTTGCGATGAGAGTTCGGTGCGGGGGTGGCACGCCGACCCAGGGTGCACCCTCGGCGGCTTCGCGATCGAGCGCCAGCGTGGTGGTTGTAATCCGCAGGGCTTCAGCCGTGGCCAGAACTCCCATGACGACCAGAAACTTCTTATCCACGACCTTCTTCTTTTGGGGTTGAGGTGTCGCCGGGACAGAAAGCGGCTCGATGGCCGCCGGCGTATGGACCGCTGCAGGGTTAAGATTCGCGTAATGGACGTCCTGCGCGGTTACGCAAACTCCGGCAAGAAGAACAACCAGCAACAACTCGACTGCTCGCATACAAAATCCCCTCGGTTTGTCGGCGTCCGCCCGGTTTCCCGAAATGGGAATTCACCACGATGCCTGATCGCGGCTGGCAAATCGCACAACGCACTGCCGAGAAGAGCACCCTCTCATCCATGGCGAGGGCAGTAAGTCTTCAACGAGATAGGCGGCCGATTCCCGATATGGGGCGATGGGGATGACTACGATGCGCAAAACAATTCGCGGCGACAACCATGATTTTTCCACTGCGCGGGGTTTAACGCGGATGCGCCGAAGGTTCAGAAGAGCGCTCTGCTTTGACCTTTTGCCGAACTCGCACCGACCGCAGGGCTTGACCCCATTCCGTGCGGCGCTCGCCGCATGGCTTCGGCCGGGCGGAATGAAGCCAGGGGAGAGCTGCGCTCAGGGCTTGGGAGCTGCCGCGAATCCTTTGCGCCTCTGCTCGCTATAACGGCGCAGAGCGTCGATGATGATGGGAAAGGCCTCGGCCGCAGGGCGAATCTCGTCCACTTCCACGGCTTTGCCTTCCAGTTGCTTGTAGTCCTGAAAGAAGCGCCGCAGCATCAGCAGACGGTGTGCCGGCATTTCCTGGGCTTCGCGGTAGGCGTTGAATTCCGGGTCTTCGGTGGCAATGGCGATAATCTTGTGGTCGCGCTTGCCCATGTCAATCATGGTCATCAGGCCGATCGTGCGGGCATGGATGATGGTCAGCGGGACTACGGTTTCCTGGCACAGCACGAGCACATCGAGCGGGTCGTCATCTTCGGCCAGAGTCTGAGGAATGAATCCATAGTTGGCTGGATAGTAAACCGCGGAGTAAAGCACACGATCGAGTTTGATCAGGCCGCTGATCTTGTCGAGCTCGTACTTCACACTCGAGCCGAAGGGAATTTCGATCACCGTGTTGAACTCTCGCGGCAGCTGGTCGCCGGGAGTCACATCGTGCCAGGGATGGATCATAATCTCTCTTTAAGCGCGGAGTGTGCTAAGGCAAGATTGTAGCGGAAACCAGTTCGGTCAACCGCGGATTGCGGACCCCGGGAACTTCAGATTGCACCCTGTGCCGACCTGGTCTGGCTGAAAGTGGCACGGAACGCCAGAGCCATCGGTTTGGGGAACCAACTTGCGAAACCAAGACGTGTTGGGGCCACCGCGATTGGTTTGAACGATGCGGCCGGCAGATTCTCTGCCGGCCGCATGATCGATAGCGAGACCGGGCTCGCTAGAAATTGAGCTTCATGGCAACCTGGATCTGACGCGCTGAAGTCGTGCCATCCGGTTGCGTATAGGTCTGGGTGATGACCCCGAACAGCGGGTTGCCGATCAGGTTGCCCACGTCGGCGCCGTCGGTTCCAGGGTTCAGGAAATGCGGGTGATTGAAGATGTTATAGCCCTCGAAGCGCAGTTCGAGCAGCACTCGCTCCGTCAGTCTCATCTTTTTAGCGAACGACAAGTCGCTGTCCCAGAATCCCGGCCCGTAGAACTGATTCCGTTCGGTGTTCGCGGCAGAACCAAAAGGCGGGTTCGAAAACACGCCGGGGTTGGTGAAGTAAACCTTCCCCAGACCGATTCCGGGACTGTTGCCCGGAGCATAGGGATCGCCGCCGTTGGTCGAGGCCCAGGCGGCGATCCCGGTTCTCTGCGTATCTTTGGTGCCGCGCACCTGGAAGGGATGACCAGACTGAATAGTGGTAACCCCTGAGAACTGCATGCCCTCAAGAATCTTTCCCACGACGCCGCCGTTCAGATAGCCCTTGCCCCGGCCGAAGGGCAGCTCCCAGATGTAGTTGAAGACCGCTACATGCCGGGTATCGTTTTCGGAATTGCCCCAGCCCTCCTGCAAGTCGCGGGAATCGCGCGGGAAAACATGAGACCCGATGGCCTCGCCCAGAGGATCGACCCCATCGTCCATGGCATGGGACCAGGTATATGCGCCCTGCACCTGTAATCCATGGCTCATGCGGTGCGTGAACTTGGTCTGCAGACCGTGGTAAATGGAATTGAATTCGTCGATTTGATAGGCCGGTTGCAGCAACGCGTTGTTGTTCACCGCGTTAAACGGCAAATCGTTGAAACCCTGGCTGGGCGTCGCCCCGATGTACAGGCTGGTGCTGCTGACCGTCTCCTGGTTGCAGTCGACGCCCGCCACATTCGCCGGGTTCGTGGGTACGCAGTAGGCAAGCAACTGCTGCACCAGGCCCGGATCAGGCGGGTTCCCATCCTTTTCGCCGTATACGTGAACTCCCATCGATCCCACATAGGCGATGTCGATCACATTGCTGCCCGGCAACTGGCGCTGAATGTCCAAGTTCCAGTTATTGGCTGCGCTGTTCGGGAAATGAGTATCGAAGATGACCGCGGCATCATCTGCGGTGCCATCGGCAACGCTGGCCGAAGGCGTCTGCGTTTGAATTACAAACGGGAAACCGCCGCTGCCAAAGGCATTGTTGAGGGTCTCGACCGGGAAGTTGGTGTAGGCGGCCTGAAACGGCGGGTCGGCGCGGGCATTTTCGACCTCGTTGCCGAACACGCGGTCATGGAAAATGCCGAATCCGGCACGAACCGCTGTCTTGCCATTTCCCCAAGGATCCCAGGAGAAGCCGATGCGGGGCTCAATATCCTTATAGTCGGGCTGGTAGATCGAATGCCCGGTTCCCGGTCCCACCGTCGTGAAGGTCAAGGCCTGGCCAGCGGCAAAGGTGGCTGGATCCTGGAGCAGATTGGAGAAATTCCCACCTTCTTCGTAGGGCACCCCATTCAACTGATAACGCAGCCCGAGGGTGAAAGTAAAATTCGGCCGCAGCTTCCAGGTGTCCTGACCGAAAAAGTCATATTCGTGCTGCCGGAAGTTTTTGTTATCGGTGGGCTGCCGGGCCCCGGCCTTGTTGAAGAACTGGGATTGGCTGTCTTCGATCGCCACGCCCCAGTATGCGTAGGCGGCATCGACGAGCGCCGTCTGTTCTCCGGCGGCCGGTATGCCGGCCACCAATCCGTCATCGAAACCAAACTCTAGATCACCCCGCATGTTGACTTGGCGGCGCGAGTCGAAGTCATCGAAGCCGCTCTCGCCGACGTTGCGGAAGTCGCCCCCAAACTTGAAGGTGTGGTTCCCGTGCACCCAGGTGATGGCATCGGTATAGCTGACCGTCCCGGTGTGCCGCGCTTGGCCGTCCGACCCCCCGAGGGGGCTGGCAAGGTTAGTGAACGGATCCATCACGTAATCGCGGCCGTCCCCGAACGAGTCCACTCCGCCCGGGCTGTCCAAGGTGGCGATCGTCGCTTTTCCGAGATAAAAAGCTGCGTAGACATGGTTCCAGCCAAACTGAAGGTTATTGACGATGGAGTTGCTGAGCGTGGAGGTCAATTGCGCGCTCAAGCCCTCGTTGATCGCCTTCTCTTCGTAGGCTCCGAGATTGCCCGGCAAGATGTCGGAGTGAGCCGGATTGGGATCGAAAAAGTGGTCGTACCCATAACGGAAGCTGAGCCACTCGCGGTCGCTGATGTGCTGGTCGATCTTGGCAGTCGCGTTATAAGAATTTGTCGCCGACGTGCTGGGGTAGAAGAGATTCCCCTCGATGCCGTCCGCCGACGAAGTAGTCGGGTTCGGGTAAAGCGCGAAGACCTTCTGCATGGTGGGATCGGGGGGGAGGCCGGCTGCGTTGTTTGCGCCGGTTGCCGTCAGATCCACCGGAATCGTATTCGATTGTCCGGTGTTCGGATCGATATAGGTATAGTTGAACACTCCCGACTTGAACGCCGCGGTGGGAACGGTAGATTCATTGGTCAGCGTGGTGCGAAAGCGATCCAATTCGTCGTTAAAGAAAAAGAATGTCTTATTCTTGATGATCGGGCCTCCCACGGAAAAACCGAATTGGTTTCTTACGTAGGGGTTCATCGGCCCTTGACCCTGGGGGTTGAAATAGTCACGGGCGCCGCCAAAGCCGTTCCAGCGCCCAAATTCATAGGCGCCCCCGTGGATCTGATTGCTACCGCTTTTGGTGACCACGTCGATAATCGCGCCCGTGTTGCGCCCGAATTCCGCATTGAAATTGTCGGTGATCACGCGAAATTCCTGGGCGGAGTCGGGATTGATCGCGAGTATGCCGCTCGGACCGCCGGGGACCGAGGTGTCATTGTTGTCCACTCCGTCGAGCAGGAAATTGTTGTTCCGGTCGCGAGCTCCGTTGACCGTAAAGCCGCCGTGGTTGCTGTCGGTCTGCGAAGTTCCGGGGGATAGCAGAACTAAGCTGTAAGGATCGCGCGTGATGAGAGGCAGGTCCTCCATCTGCTTCTCATCGACGAGATTGCTCAACTGCGAGCTCTCTTGATCGATGTCCTGAATTTGATTGGCCTGCACCTGCACTTCTTCGGTCACCGCGCCCGGTTCCAACTTGGCATCGATGGTTAGAACCTGGGCGACCGTAAGCTGCGCCGCTGGGACAACAAACTGCCGGAAGCCCGCTTTTTTCACCGAGATCTCGTAGGAGCCGGCAGGCAGATCTGGAAGCGAATAGCCGCCAATGGAACTGCTCGAGACCGTGCGCGAAGTATTGGACTCGAGGTTGCGGACGGTAACCTCCGCGCCCTGAACGATGGCACCGGTTGCGTCGGCGACCGTGCCCTGAATCGTACCGGTCTGGGCAAACGCCGCCCCCGACCATGCCAGCATCACCAGGCTGCCTACGAACAGAGTTTTCAGGATTTGCATGGCTCCTCTATATGCAGCGGTTGAACCTCTGGGCTTCATACGATTGAATGTCCTTTCTCGGACTACCGGACAGGAAACTGACGCTGAAAATGGCGATTTGCACTTTGCCTTGCGGCGGAAAAGGCAGTTTTGGGTCCATTTTTCATGGGGATACGCTACCGCGTCGCTCGAAGCTGTGTAAACGTCGGTTATTAACATTAGAATCAATCAGATACATGACAATTCAACCGTCATCGACTCAGCCTCGCAGGAGTACGGCGAACAGTAAATATACAAATTATGGGCACCATGCTATGGATTTCGGTATCCATGATTCACCAAGTTGCGAAACAGATGTACTTGCTGCGTCTTGACCCGGGGCTCGAAATAGGAATAAAGTCGAGGCCGGACGATCGAAACCCTTCCCTATGTCGAACCCGACCGCCAGGTACCTGAAGTTCGGGGGCGCAACCCTCGCCATCGTGGTAGCGCTTGGTTACCTGGCCTATACCGGCGTCGAGCAGAGCAAGAGCTATTACGTCACGATCAAGGAACTGCGCGAAATGGGGGGCAGTGCCTACAGTAAACGTCTGCGGGTGGCCGGCAACGTCGAGCCGGGCTCGATCAAGCGGACGGGCACCCGGGTGGACTTTGAGCTGGTCGAAAATGATCAAGTTCTCGAAGTGGCATACAGCGGGACCGAACCGCCTCCCGATACTTTCAAGGATAATGCGCAGGCTCTGGCGGCGGGCAATTTCGGTCGCGACGGGGTATTTCATGCCAACGAGCTGCAGGCGAAATGCGCCTCGAAGTATGCCCCGGCGCAGCCGGGAACGCCCACTCATGGAACGCCGGCGAGCGCACCGGCAAAGAGCATGACCCAAGTCGAGGGCAGACCGTCGATGAGCCGGTCGAACTAAGCGTCGCAACGAAAACCCTCCGACCGCGGGGTGGGTCCGGCGCGCGAGATCCGAAAACCTCAGGCCACCCTGCGAAACTTCCACTCTTTTGAATCTGATCGACAAAAGACCTACTCGACTTCATACCGGGCTTCGACTATCTTCAAGCGGTCACAGATGTCCCCGTCATTGTGAGTGAGCTCTCGAGCCCGCAGCCACCTCCGATCATTACCGTCAGCCATCTAGTCAAGCAATTTGGACGGTTTGCCGCGCTGCGCGGTGTCACCGCCGAGTTCGCTGCGGGCCGGCTGTATGCCCTGCTGGGCGATAACGGGGCGGGGAAGACGACGCTGCTGCGCACTCTCGCCGGATTGACCCGGCCCACGCGAGGCGGCGTTTCGCTATTGGGGACCAGCGACCTTCGGGCGGTGTGTCGGGAGGTGGGCTACATGGCGCATCCTTCCATGCTTTATGACGAGATGAGCGGGATGGAGAACCTGCGCTACTTTGCCCGCTTGTATGGCATCGAGGACGATGCGCGTTGCTCCCAGGTGACGCGTGCGGTGAAGCTCGATCCCTCGCTCGAGCGGCCCGTGGGACAGTATTCGCAGGGTATGCGGCAAAGAATGTCGCTGGCGCGGGCCCTGCTGAACGATCCCAAAATATTGCTGCTCGACGAGCCCTTTTCGAATGTCGATCTGGGCTCGGCGCGGGAAATGGTGAGCCTGCTGGTCGAGATGCGAGGCGCGGGCAAGACGCTGTTGGTGGTCACCCATCAGGCAGCGCTGCTCGAGAAAGTGGCCGATGAATTTGTGTGGATGGAGGCGGGCAAGATTGTGGTGCGCCGCCGCGCGCTCGAGGCACAACCACCGCCAGCGGAGGCCCAGTGATTCTCCCCGCAGGCATCACGCGAGCGACCTTGGCCAAGGATATCCGTCTCGAGTGGCGTTCGAAGGACGCCATCAACTCGATGCTGTTTTTTGCCTTGCTCGTGGTGGTCATCTTCAGTTTCTCGTTTGACCCTACGGCCGAAGACTCGCGACGGATCGCGGGGGGGCTGATCTGGGTGGCGTTTCTGTTTGCTGCCGTGGTGGCGCTCAACCAGACTTGGGCGCGGGAGCTGCGAAACCAAGTACTCGACGCTTACCGGGTCTCGCCGGCGCCGCCGAATTCGCTGTTTGTCGCCAAGACCCTGGGAAACTTTGTCTTTGTAGGGGTTTTAGAAGGGTTCATGACGCCGCTGTTCGCTGTGTTCTATAACCTCCGCCCGCTCGGCCCGGCCTGGGAGTTGATTCCGGTCGCGCTGTTAGGCACCTGGGCCTTGGTCGTGAATGGGACTTTCTTTGCTGCCATGTCTCTGCGAACCCGAAGCCGCGAGATCATGCTGCCGCTGTTGTTGTTTCCGATTTCCATTCCCGCGTTGCTGGCCATGGTGCGCGCCACGTCAGCGATTTTGTCCGGGGAAGAATCGATCCGCTTCTGGATCGCATTGCTTGTGGCCTACGATGTGGTGTTTACTATGGCTAGTTTGTTTTTGTTTGAAACGGTGTTGCAAGCCGAATGAAGCGCGCGTTTCCCATTCTCGCGGTTCTTACTGCTGCGTTCCTGGCCTATGGGTTCTACGAAGCTCTATGGGTGGCTCCCACCGACCAGATCCAGGGCGATGTGTACCGCATCATCTACTACCATGTGCCCTCGGCGTGGACGGCGTTCGTATTTCTGGCGGTGAATTTTGTCGCATCGATCGTCTATCTGGTTCGCCGTAACTTGAAAGCGGACGCGGTTGCGGTGTCTGCGGCAGAGGTCGGCTTGGTCTTCTGCACTGTCGTGTTAGTGACCGGGCCGATTTGGGCGCGCCCGGTTTGGGGAATCTGGTGGACCTGGGATTGGCGCCTCACCTCGACTCTGGTCATGTGGCTGATTTACATCAGTTACTTGGTGCTGCGCCGCTTCTCGAGCGGGGGACAGACCGCGGTGCTCGCCGCCGCACTCGCGATATTTGGCGGCTTAGACATTCCCCTGGTGTACTTTTCTATTTGGTTTTTTCGAACCCAGCATCCGCAGCCGGTCATTGGGGACGGGGGTTCGATTGATCCGAGCATGTTGCATGTGTGGTTGATCAACTGGGGCGCGTTTCTGTGCTTTGGCGCCTTGGTGTTTTGGTTGCGTTATCGGCAGGCCGTCCAGCTGCAGGAAATCGAGGAGGCCGAAGCCTTGGAATCTCTGCTCGAGGTGAGAGGCTCCGGATGAATGCCACGCACTATCTTTACGCCGCGTACGCCGCTACCTGGCTCATCCACCTGTGCTATCTGGGGACTCTGGTCCGGCGTCAGAGGCATCTGCGCGCGCGGTTGCGCGAGTTGAAAAGGAATTCGTAGCCGTCCACTTCACCGATCGTTGCCGATCTTCGATTCGTCACCGGGAGGAGCTAGTTGGCAGTTGCGGGACCGCTGTCGCTACCTGGGTTCGAGCGGAGGAATTGATATTCCTCGATAAAGGCGGCTATGCCGACTTTCGAGGCGGGCATAGGCGCTTCCACCCGGAGCACGCGGGCGATGAAAAGGACTCGGACCGAGTCGGTGAGGGTAATGTGCGGCGGAAAAGTTAGGGTGACTTCGATGCGGGAGCCTTCGGCAAGGGGCTCTTCTAGGTAGAAGAAAACGCCCCGGGCGCTGACATTCTGGGTCTCGGTCAGCAATTCGGCACGCTCGGCGCCCTCCGCTTTGACGGCTGCCGGCAAGCGCATGTCGAAACGCCGCATGGCACGGCGCTCCTGCGATGGATCCTGCCTCGCGGTATCTTTTCCCGAGTTCATCTCAATAAGCACTGAAATACCACTGGCTGGTCGCAACCCGGGGAGAATCACGTCCCGAGAAGGCAGGTCCATACCAGCAAGAGTACTGACTTACCAGCTGTTTGCAAGAACTTACGAAAACGGGGGAACTGCTTCGGTTACCTCCCGACAAGCCGCAAAGAAGGTCTAAAGACCCGGGAAGCTGGAGAAGCTTTAATGCAGGGAGGGCTATTCAAGACACAACACGGCTCCTGAAATGAGTGCAATCAGGCTGCCACAGACAAGAGCCGTGGCTGCGTCCTTCTGGCCATGAAATCAAGCAGTTGGAGAGTCGAGGGGAGAGGAGTGATCAGTCGATGATGAAATCCTTTGCAGCAGCTGACCATTGCCCGAGGCTCGCCCCCATGGCGAAGCGCGAAAATCGGCCGAGACTTTGTGCCGGGAATCGGCATCTCCAATCGAAGCTCGACGCATCTGACCAAGGCAAGGCTCCGAGACCGGTGCGCAGCTTGACAGGCTATCCGTCAGATGTTTAAGTAGTTACTTATTTTTTCACCCAAGTTCTGATGACTACTACCCGTGCCGCTGTGACGGCGAAGGCTGGAGTGTTGATACCACGCCGTTTCTTCTTCCTCGCCGTGAAGCCGACAAAAATCCGGAGGAGCTCTTGCGATTGAATCGCCGTGTGTGGGGAGCAGATTTTTCACGGGGCCGCTTGCTGGTAGCACTGCTGCTGCTGGCGGGAGCAGGAGTAGCGGCAGTAAGAGTTGGTTCCGTGCACCCCGCGGCGAAAGACCTGTCCTCGAGGGTTTACCCATCTGCGGCTATTTCCCCATCCACCTCCCTCAGCCGGGCTCCACGGACCGCTGCTCGGCAGATTGCTGCAGGCTATGGCCAGGTCCCGCTAATTTTTGAGGCGAACCAAGGACAAAGTGACGCCCAGGTCAAGTTTCTGGCCCACGGCAACGGATACGGCCTGTTTCTCACCGCGGAGGAAGCAGTTCTGGTGTTGGAGCACTCGGCCGCACGGGCCGGGCTTCCGGCTCTCCCGGCTTCGGTTGTCAGACTGAAGCTGGCGAAGGCCAATCCCATCCCGGAGATTTCCGCCGTCGATGAACTGCCGGGAAAGAGCAACTACCTTGTGGGTCGGGATCCCAGGAATTGGCATCGCAACGTCCCACAGTTTTCCCGGGTGCGCTATCACGGGGTCTATCCCGGCATCGATCTGGTGTACTACGGCCGACCGGGGCAATTGGAGTACGACTTTGAGATCGCGCCCGGTGCCGATCCGAGCCAAGTATCGTGGCGGGTCGAGAGCTCGGACGAGAAAGATTTCGACCAGCCGCGACTCGACCCGAACGGCGATCTGCTGCTCGCAACCGTCGGCGGCCGAGTGCGCTTTGCCCGGCCGCACGTCTATCAGAAAAACGGCAACCAGGAGCAGACGGTCGTGGGGCGCTTTCGGCTGCTCGGCCATGGCGCTGTGGGGTTTGAGCTCGGAGCTTACGATCGCAGCCGTGCCTTGATCATTGATCCCATCGTGAATTATTCGACCTACCTGGGCGGGAGCGGTGCGGAAAGCTGTTCTGCCATCACCGGGGCTGCGTTTACTCCTGGCTGCCCATCGATAGCGGTGGACTCAGCCTCGGACGCTTATATCGCGGGCGCGACCACCTCGACCGTTGCCTTTCCCATTCCCACCGGTGCGCCGACGCCCGCTCCGGTCAACGGTCCCGCCGATGTGTTCATCACCAAATTCGACAACACGGGTTCGGTCGTGCTGTTCACCACTTTCTTGGGGGGAAGCGGCACGGATACGCCGGCCGGAATTGCCGTCGATACCGGCTTCGATGTGATCGTGACGGGAACCACGAATTCGCCGGATTTCCCCACCGTGGGAGCCTTTCAGTCGGCTCCGAAGACGAGCGGCAATCACGTCTTTGTGACCCGACTTGATCCGACGGGTTCGGCTCCGCTCTATTCCACCTATCTTTCGGGAAGCGGTGCCGATACCGCCACTGGGGTGGCGGTCGATCTGCAGGGCAAAATCTACGTCACCGGAACCACCTCTTCTCCAGATTTTCCGACCACGATCGGCTCCTTTCAACCGAACTCGCTGGCCACCGACCAGTTCTTTATGGCCAAACTGGACCCGGCGAGCACCCAGACCCTCAGCCTGCCTTACTCCACCTACTTCGGCGGCGGCAACCCGGCAAATGGGGTTGTCATGGGGGGCGGAGTCGCGGTCGACCCGAGTGCCAATGTCTACATCACCGGGAGCACAAATTTTCTGCACGTGGGAAGTACCAATGACTTCCCCATCCTCAACGCCACCCAGTCTTGCCTTGACATACCGGAAGCCGTTGTTCCCACCACCGCCGTGACTTGCACCAATGCAACGGCGCTCGATGCTTTTGTCGCCAAAATCAATCCCACCGCCGCCTCCGGCGCGCAGCTCGAATACTCCACCTACGTCGGCGGAACAGGCGATGACATCGCCTATGGTATTTCCGTTGACTCGGGGGGCAACGCCTATATCACCGGGTCCACAACCTCGATTGACTTCCCTTTGGCCACCACCACCGTGCCGTTCCAGGCCGGAAATAGCGGGTTGAGGGATGCTTTCGTGGCCAAGTTCAGCACCTTCACTCCGACCGCTACCACGACGACGACCACGACCACCACCCCGCAGGCAGTCGAGCTGCTCTACTCCTCCTATCTCGGAGGCGCGGGAGACGATGTCGGGACTGCGATTGCAGCCGATGCCGTCGGAGGTGCCCGAATCACCGGCTGGACCAATTCGACCGCTACGGCGCCGCTATTTCCCGTGCAATCTCCGGTGCAGGCTACTCCGGGTGGAGGCGTGGACGCATTCGTCGCCGATCTTGATACGACCTCAGCCGCGGCATGTTTGCCGGTTCCGACCGGTCCCACTCCGGTCTACTGCCCTACCTATTCGAGCTTCCTCGGGGGACCCGGCACGGATATGGGGACCGGAATCGCGGTGGATTTTCAGAGCGCAAGCTACCTGACCGGTGAAACCACTTCCGCGGGCGGATTCCCGCCGCCACCGCCCCCAATGCAGGGCGCGCTCAATGGTCCGAGCGACGCGTTTGTCGCCAAGATTGGCCCGAATGTGCAACTGGCCCTGACTGCGAATGTTTCGCCGTCACCGGTCGGCGTGGGCAACGAGGTGACCTTCACTTACACCGTCAACAATATTCGCGACGCAGTGAGCGGAGTCACCTTCACCGACAACTTCTCCGCCACCAGCCCAAACGCGACGTTTGTTTCGGCGACGACAACCAGCGGCAGCTGCGGTACGCAGGTGACCGGCGGGTCGGTGCAATGTAACCTCGGAACCTTGAATACCACGGCGAGCGGCACGACCGGATCCACGGTGACCGTGATTCTGACGCCCACGCCGGCTACCACTACTACCACGGTTCCCCCGGCGGTTCCCCCGCCCTTGGGGAACAGTGGCACGGTGACGGTTCCAGGAACGACCTTCCAAGCATCGGCTGGGGCGAGCGCCACGGTGAATGATTTCAGTATCAGCGTGGCTCCCGCCACTCAGACCGTAGCCGCCGGTGGCTTCGCCGCCTATACCGTCGCCTTAACCCCAACCGGGGCCATCCCCGGTACCATCAACCTGAAGGTCGGCTCGACGCTCCCGACCGGAGTTACCAGCACCTTCACCACCAATCCGTTTCCCAATCTCAGCAACGGCCCGGTGAGCACGGTATTGAACGTAAACACTACGCAGCGGGTCACCACCACCGTCAAACTGTTCCGTCCGGGCGGACCACTCTATGCTGGTTGGCTGCCGGTTTCCGGGCTGGCCTTGCTCGGCGTCAGCCTGGGCGGAAAGCTGTCGCGCAAGCGACGCGGGCTGATCGGTTTGGTCCTGGGCGGATTCTTGACCCTCATGCTGCTACAGGCGGGTTGCGGCAATACGACCACCACGACCACGACCACGGGCACGCCGGCCGGAACTTACACGCTGACCGTGTCCGCGACCTCTGGGACCGCCACTCGCTCGACCACCGTGCAGTTGATCGTGCAATAAATCTGGGCCACGCCAAGCAAGAAAAGCAGGAGGTTTCCAGCCCCGGCGCGCAAGAATCAGACCCTGGCCGGCAGGACGTTTCGCTACCGTCCAGCCGGCTTCAGAACCGCGGTGTTGCGCTCGTCGGTTGCGACAATCCGGTAGAATTTCTTGAGTTCTTCGGCTTTGCTGACGGGCACGCTCAACTGTTTCACTTCAAACTCCCGCGTATAGCGAATCACGTTTCCATTCACTTCCGACTTGGAGTGGTAGCTGGCGAAGCCGAAGTCCGCGTCCACCGGCGGAGGTAGGTCATCCACCTGGTAGCCGGGCGGCAACGCGATTTCAAAGGTATCGGTATCCCGCGCCGGTCCTTCGAATTCGATGGGGAAAAGCCGTGGTTCCGAGGTCTCAAGCAGAGGCAGCGCCTTGCTTCCGAGGACCCGTGGCCGCACCAGCAGCAAATCGCCGGCACTGGTGGCGTAGTGCGGGGCGCTGAATGAGTATTCGAAACCGAAGGGCCGGTCGTTCTGCTGGAGATTGATGACGCTGGCTTTCTCGATGTCGAACATCGAGAGCGAGTCGGCCAGCAGCATTTCGATGGGTTGGATTTTCTCGGTTTCTTTCATCACGTTGCGCAGGGCATGGCGTTGCGAGCGGGCCCGGTCGCCAACCCGCACCTCCTTCACTTCGCCTTCGAGCGTGCCGGAGGCATCCAAAGTCAGCTTGGCAGTGCGCTCGACGCTATTCATGGCGGCCGGTTCTTCGGGCAGCTCCACCAATTCGCCCCCATCTGGGGTGACTAGCAAACCCCAATTGGCTTGCAGATATCCTCCGATCTGGCCGAACGGAGTCAATTCGTTGGTCGGGTCAAAGAACAGCATGGTTCCCAGCCGGGGATGGTGCACGGTGGCGATGAGCGATCGATCCGTCACTTCATCCGGCAACCGGATGGCCAGAATCGCGTGGTTGAATCCGTCACTGTGGGCCGGCATTTCGGGAGTAACCGACCCCCGCCGGGTATTGATCAGCACATAGTAAGAGTCGATGCCAATCTCATGCAGCATCGAGCTCATGAGCGTCACCTTGTCCTTGCAATCCCCGTAGCGGTGCAGGAAGACATCGGGGGCGGCATGCGGCTGGAACCCGCCAATGCCGAGCTCGATCGCGACGTAGCGAATGTCCCGCTGCAGGAACTGGGCAATGGCGTTCATCTTGGCGAGCGGCGTGGTTGCAGAAGCCGTCAGCAGCGACACTTGCTGCTTGATCTCCGGGGAAGCGTCGCGCCGCCCGCTGGTCAGGTTTTGATACCAACGTCCCATCTGCTGCCAGCTGCTGAATCCATTGGCGGCCGGTCCACCGGGCGGGAAAAACGACACGATCATTTGTCCTGCGACTCCAGAGAAAGGCGGCATATCCTGTTCCGAGCGGATGCCTTTCACGTCGCTGACCATCCACTGCGGGCCGCTCCCGGACTGGGTGGGCTTGGTTTCCGGAGAGTTGAGCCACGAGGCTCTGTATTCCCAGCCCGCAGGCAGTTGCAGCGAATAGTGGCTTTCCCGCACTGGACTCTCTTCCTGGAAAACCCAGTTGTCCTCGAGCACCAGGGGTCGCTCCTCCAATTCGTATTCATAGGCAACGATGTTTCCCGGGTCGGAGGCGGGAATCCGCAGGACTTTCACCTTCACATCCGAAACCAACTCGCCCCCGTCGACCATGGGCGGAGAGGACTCGACCGCATCTTTGTCCTTCACCTCGTAGTCTTTGCCTTGGGCGGGCATGCACCATCCATGCAGGCTCGTGACCTTGCTGCGGGGAGGATTGAAGGAAACCACCACCGTGCCATAGTGACGCCCGCTCGGCCGCAGGATCTTGTAGGCCTCGCGAACCTGGGTCTTGATTTTATCGGTGGAGATCACGGTCACGTTCTGTTCCGAATAGAGGAGTACGGCGTCGGTCTTCTCATCGTGGGCGGGCAAGGGCGCGCTGACCAGTGCTTGTGCCCATGGCGGCGCGTCCGTACCGGCCGTCGAGCGCGACGGACAGGCCAGGGCGATCATCAGCGCCGAAAAGACAATGAGAAGCGCGCGCCCCTCAATTGCTCGCGGTTGCCGTGCCCGGTTGCAGGACAATCTGTTCCTCATCGCCAGTCCTCACGATCTGGAAAAAATTCCGCAGCGCCAGATAGTACTTGGCGTCGATCATCAGAAAATCAACATTCAGGGTTCGCACCAGGTGCAGCTTGCTTTTGTCGTCGTCCATTTTCAACGCGTAGGCAACGACGTGTCGGTCCTGGTTCTGGGCAGCCGGCAGGCTGCTCACCTGCCAACCCGGCGGCAGCTCGACGGTGACGTCATCCACCAGTTGGAAGGGAAAGTCGATGTAGATTGGGTGGACGCGCTCGGTGTGATCGAACAGGTGCTTTTCCGGGGCGCTGAACAGTCCGACGGGCAGCAGCGCGCGGCGTCCCGCTCCGGCCGCCCATCCCGGGATGGTGAGGTCGAATTCCGCTACCAGAGTGGGCGTGGAACTGTCCCAGTCGGGTTGATTCGCCAGCTGCACCGTGGCGGCTGCGGGGATGTATTCCTTGACCGCATTCTCCAGGAATTCCTTGCGCTCGGCTTGGTCCATGTTCCGCTCATCGGTCCGCCGCTGGGCGGCTTCGAGACCGGTGTAGGTGACCGTGAGCTTGCCCTCGAGAGAACCCGAGTCCGAGGACAGCTTCAGCTCGGCGTGGCGCTCAATGCGGGAAGCCGAGCTTTCCGGAAGCGGCGTCCGAATCCAGCTGCCGCCCTCCTTGTCCATGCGCAAGCCCGCCACCCCGGTTTCCGACCAAGGGAGAAAACCAAACGGTACGAATTTGGCTCCCGGATCGCAATAGATATCCTTGCCATTGAGTTTGACCAGCACGATATTGGCGTCCAGTCTGGAGCCGTCCATCCGCGCGGGGTCGAAGAAGTAGTTGCTACGGTCCGAGATCCACACGCCATAGGCCTCAAATCCCGCGGCCCGCACCAGGGCGAGATAAAGCCAGGTGAGCTGTACGCCGTTGCCGGAACCCTGTTTCCACACATCGACAACGTTATTCGGCCCCTTCTGCTGCTCGCGCTTGGTTTCCTGCGCAGTTTTTTCGATCTCGAAAGAACTGTTGCGCAGCTGCTGCACCCGGGCATAAATCTTTGCCAGCTTTTCCTCCGGCGAACTGCCCGAGGAAACGATCTCGGCCGCTGCCTGCGCCAAGGCGTTGGGCTTTCCGAGTAGACTCTCGAGCCGCTCGTTGAATTTTTTGCCGGTCTTTTTCCAGAACTTGTCCGGGTTGGGCTCATAGGAGTCCTGGGAATAGACAAAGTCGACGCGCGACTTCAATTCGTTTTCCGGGGGCATGAAATCTTCGGTCTGGAAAGCAGGAATATTGTTGGCTTCCAGCCGGACCACGCCGTTGCTCGCTTGGCTGGGTTCTGCAGTCCCCGCCGGCAACAACTGCCAGCTCCAGCGAAGGTTCCACTGCTCGTACTGGCTGCGGTAGGGGTTGAGAGAAAACTTGGCGCACTTGGTGAACAGCTCGTCACTCAGGATCCAGTGCGAGTCGAAAAGAGAGTTGTCGGGCAACTCTTTGGTGTAGGAATACTCGATCACGCTGCCCGGCTCCACCTCCGGCAGGGTGAAAGTTTTCGCCATGTACTTGACGCCTCTCGCCTTGGCAATGGGTTTCTCGAAGACCTTGCCGCCAAAATTGACGATGGAGCCATCGGGCCGGATCGTCCGCGCCCGAATATTGCCAATGTTTCCGCTGCCCTTGAAAAAGGGGAGCTCGATGTCGGCGTATTTTCGCCCTTCGTCGGTGAAAATCTTGATCCGAAAGTAATTGTCCTCGTGGGAGATGGGGCCGTTGTCATCCCGGTCTACCTGGCGATAGAGGACGATGGCAGGTGCGCCCGGAGCTTGGGGCTCACTCTTCATGCTCAGTTCTTCCGGCGCGACCGGCCGGAACCCCATGCTGGCGCTCACCGTCGCCGAACGATACCCCGACATGGCTGCTAGGGCGAGCAGTGTCAACAGGGAAATAGCCGGCCAGCGATGAACGGGCATGGCAGAATCTCCTTGGGAGTCGTTCCGTCTGAGGCACAGCGCGACGGTCTGCTTTGGGAAGGGGGGAAGGACCACACGCACTGCAAACCCACGAAAGGAAGTTTCTCCCCTCGCGGGCCTATGTCCTACGGCTGGCGAGAATACATGGGGGTGACCAGAGTGTCAAGAGTACCGAGTTCTCAGTGTCGACCGACTTCTCAGGCTACTCTCAAGCCTAAGCTTTTTAGTTTGAGATGGTTGGCCATGTTCTTCGTCGGTCAGTCTTGGGCGCTCGCGGGTTCTTCGCTGCCGGCCATGAGGGCGAATGGAGCAGATCGGGTCAAAACTGCATTGCTCATTGGCTCGCACTAGCCGTACCCGCCTGCAGGACGACCTGTTCCTCATCTCCTGCTCTCACCATATGAAAGAAGTTCCGCAGAGCGGGATAGTATTTCGGATCGAGGAGCAGAAAGTCGACTCGGAGGGTTCGCCGCAAGTGTAGCCTGCCCTGCACATGCTCCGCGTTTAAGGCATAGCCCACAATCGGTGCATTCTGGCTGGGCGCTGCCGGCAGGCTGCCGACCTGCCAGCCCGCCGGCAGCTCGATGGTGACGTCATCCGCCCGCTGCCAAGGGAACTCCATGTAGATAGGCTGAACCCGCTCGCTGTGATCGAACAGATGCTTTTCCGGGGCGCTGAAAAGCCCGACGGGAAGCAACTCTCGGTGTCCCGCCGACGATGCCCAGCCGGGAATTTTCAGCTTAAATTCTGCGACCAGGGTGGGCGCGGAGCTGCCCCAATCCGGTTGATTTGCCAGTTCCACTTCAGCCGCCGCCGGAATGTATTGTTTCACTTCGTCCTCGAGGAACTTCTTTCGTGCCGTTTGGTCTTCGTTGCGCTCCTCGAGGCGCCGGAGAAGGGCTTCGAGGCCGGTAAAGGTAACCGTGACCTTGCCCTCCAAATCGCCCGTTTCGGAGAGCTTTAGATTGGCCTTTCGTTCGACTTCGGAAAGCGAGCTGTCGGGTAGGGAGGTCTGGATCCAAGTGCCGCCGTCCTTGTCGAGCCGCAGCCCCTGGACCCCGGCTTCTTGCCACTTGAGCAATCCGAAGGGGGTGAAGGCCGCAGCCGGAGCAAGATAGAGGTCCTTGCCGTTCAACTTGACCTGGACGATCGTCTGGTCGAGTCGGCCGCTATTCATGGTTTTGGGATTGAAAAAGAACTCCTCCCGGTTGGGAACCAAAACTCCGTAGGCTTCAAACCCCGCCGAGCGGGCAAGGGCCAGGAAGAGCCAACTAAGATCCAACTCACTGCCGAAACCGCGCTTCCAGACCTCGTCGACGTTCTCGGCTGGCTTCTCCGGGTTGCGTTGCTGTTCTTGTTGCGTTTTCGGGACTTCGTAGGAAGTATTCCTCAGTTGTTGCACCCGTGCATAAATCTTCTGCAGCTTTACCTCCGGGGAGTCTTCGGGCGAAACGATCTGGGCTACGGCTTGGTCCATGCTGCCGCGCCTGTTCAAAAAGCTCTCGAGAGCTGCGTTCCGCTTTTTCCCCACCTGCTTCCAGAACTTGTTGACGTCCATTTCGAAGGGTTCGAAGCTATAGATAAAGTCCACGCGCTCCTTGAGTTCGTCTTCCGGAGGCATGAAGTCCTCCGCCTGGAAGGCGGGAATATTGCTGGCCTCCAGCCGCACCAGGCCGTCTGGACCTTGTTTGGGTTCCGGTGTTCCGGGTCGCAACTGTTCGGTCCATCGGAAGCTAGCCGGAACGTAGTCGTTTTGGTAGGGTCTCAGAGAGAATTTGGCACGCCGCGTGAACAGCTCATTGCTGAGAATCCAATGGGAGGAGAAAAAGTAGGGTCCGTTGAAGCTGATGCTGTAGGAGTACTCGATGATGCTGCCGACTTGGACGTCGGGGAGGGTGAACGTCTTCGCCTGGAACTTGAAGCCTCGCCGCTTGAAGATTGTCTTGTCGAGAGTCTTCCCATCGAAATTGACAATAGAGCCGTCGGGCCGAATGGTTCGAGCGACGACATTGGTGACGATCCCCACGAAATCCGGAAGGGGAATCTCGACGTTCGCATACTTGCGCCCCTCTTCCGTCAATATCTTGATCCGGTAGTAGTTGTCTTCAAAGCGGTCGGCATTCACCTGCATTCCGGATCCGATATAGATGGCTCCGCCATGGCCGGCGCGGCCATTGTCGTCGCGATCTACCTCGCGATACAGGATGATCGCGGGCGCCCCCGGCGCGAGCGGTTCACTCGTCATCTTCAATTCGTCGGGCGAAACCGGCTGAAACCCAACGCTCGCACTCACCGTCGTCGAACGATAAGCCGAGATTCCGAGAACCATCAACCCGCTAAAGGCAGAAATCGTCAGCGCGCGACGAAGGGGTACGGTAGATCTCCTTATCACGGTAGATCTCCTTATAAAGAATCTCGCCGTCTGAGGCACAGCCCGACGGTCCGCTTGGGGGGGAAGGAAAATGGGCCGACTGACAACCGGCAACAGAAACCCTATTTCTGGAACTGTTCCATCCTACGGTTGGCGACAATATACCGGGGTAACTAGAGTGTCAAGAGTACGGAGTCGTCTGGTAACCCCATGGCGATCGCCGGGCGGTCGCTTTAGGCTCCCGCAGACAGCTTGTGGTGGCTCTTGGCTTCCGCAATGCCGTACTGGCGGATCTTGTAGAGCAGGGCTTTATAGCTGATCTTCAGCAGCACCGCGGCCTGTTTGCGGTTCCAGTTGGTTTGATCGAGAGCTTTGGCGATGGCTTCGGCTTCGGCTTCGTCTTTCGCGTTGCGCGACAGCGACTTCAAGCCTCCCGAAGATTCCGATCCGCTGCGCGGTGTCGAGTCAAAGGGAGCTCCGCCGCCGTCTTTCTTGGGCGTCAATTCGTGAATGGCCAACTTTTCATCGCCCAGAACCAGGTAACGTTTGACGAAGTTGTTCAGCTCGCGCACATTGCCCGGCCAACTGTACTCCTGGCAGGCCTCGAGCAGAGTCGGCGAAAGGGGCAAGGGAGGCCGCGCGTAGCGCTCCGCCATGTGACCCATAAAATGCTTCAGCAGGATGGGGATCTCTTCCTTGCGTTCCCGCAAAGGCGGTACCTGCAGAGTGAAGGCGTTCAGGCGGTAGTAGAGATCTTCCCGCAGCCGCTTGCTGGCCAGGGCTTCGGGAATGTCGATGTTGGTGGCGGCCAGAATGCGCACGTCCACCTTGATGACGGTGCGGCCGCCCAGGCGGGAGAACTGCTGGTCCTGCAGCACGTGCAACAGCTTGGCTTGCAACAGGGGTGGCATCTCGCCAATTTCATCGAGCAGAATCGTGCCCTTGTTGCAGAGCTCAAATTTGCCGGGTTTGGGATGATTGGCTCCGGTGAAGGCGCCGGCTTCGTAGCCAAACAGCTCACTTTCGAGAAGATCGCCCGGAACGGCCGCGCAATTCACCTTGAGGAAAGTGCGGTGGGCGCGCGGCGAAAGTTTGTGGATCAGGCGAGCCATGACTTCTTTGCCGGTGCCACTTTCGCCCAGCATGAGAACCGGAATATCGACGTTGGCGACCAGGGCGGCTTGCGAGCGCAGTTTGCGCATGACCGGACTGGCGGCCACGAAGAACACGTCCTCGGCCAGTTCTTCCACCTCGCCCGGATAATTCTGCTGATTGGTTCCTAGGCACTGGTCAATCACGGCATCGAGTTCGGCCTTCTGGAACGGCTTGGTGAGATAGTCGTGGGCGCCCAGACGAATCGCCTGCACCACTTTGCGAGTGTCGCTGACGCAGGACAGCATGACCACCTTGAGGTTCGGCTGAAGCTTGCGGAGTTGCTCGAGAGTCTGCAGGCCGTCAATGCCGGGCATGAGGAGATCGAGCAGCACCAGTTCCGGCCGCATGCCCTTCTGCACCCGCTCGACCGCCTCTTCCCCGGTGCTCGCGGTCTCCACCTTGTAGTCGTCTACTTCGAGCAAAGTGCGGATGTAGCGCAGCATCCCCGGTTCGTCATCGACCAGCAATATCTTGGCCGTCTCGCTCATTTATTTTTCCCTTTGCCGCCTGGGCTAGGCACCGGCTTGAGCGGGATCAGGAAAGAAAATTTGCAGCCCGCGCCGGGCTCGCTTTCCACCCATATCTTGCCGCCCATGGCGTTGACCAGACGTCGTGCGATGGCCAACCCCAGGCCCATCCCGTCGGTTTGACTCTCACTCTCGGGTAATCGGAAGAAATCGTCAAACACTTCAATGTGATACTCGACCGGGATACCGGGCCCGGTGTCGGCAACGCTCAGCTTGACCGAATTCGGCACCGAAACACTGCGGCGCCGGCGCTCCCCGGTGACGCTCGACTGGTTTACGTTGCGGCGTTCCCACATATAGGGTTCGGCATGCAGCCAAACCGTACCCCCCGAGGGGGTGAATTTCGAAGCGTTTTCCAGAAGGTTCGAGACCACGCGCTCCAGTTTTGCGGAGTCAAAGGGCAGCTCGCTCAATTTCTCGTGCGGAAGGAAGTAGAGTGCGATGCCCCTTTCCTGAAAGCGAGGAGACCACAGCCGGCAAACCTCCGCCAGACAAACATTGATATCGCCGGTCTCATAATGCAACTTGAGTTCACCGGTTTCGAGAACGCTGTAGGTGAGGAAATCCTGAATGAAGTGCTGCAAGCGCTGCCCGCTCGAGCGCATGTCCCGCAGCACCTCGTGCTGGCGGGGATTCAGCCCGCCCAGTTTCTCGCTCTGCAATACTTCAACATAGCCATTCAAAATGGCCAGCGGAGTCTTGAGATCATGGGCCGCCGAGGCCAGTGCATTGGTGGTCCGGGCGAACCGCTCCCGCAGCTGCGAGAACTCCGCCAGCATTTGGGCATTGGATTCCAGGCCGGGATCGGACTCATCCGCCGAGGTCCGCGCGGTCGGGGGCTGGTCCGGGGACGAGCCAGGCTCGACAGACTGCGGGATACACGCGTTTTCCGGGGCTGCGGCCATAGATTGGGAATTCGTGGGTAAACGAAACCGGGGAGGGGCCACTCCGCCTATTGGCTTCAGTGGCATCATCACGGAGTATGACATATTTTTCCCTCTTGTCAACGAGAAAGGCACTGAAATTGTCACTCCAGGGCAAAAGCTTGCAACCTAGCGGCAGCCGGAAATCCTCAGTGAACCCGGGCGCGAGACCTGGAGACGGCGAAACTCGATCGGACCAATGCCCCAAATGCCACGCCGGTGCTGGTTTCTAGGGCCCAGGAACCAGGGCTCGACCGGTTCCCACCCGATCTCGCCCGGGGATGTCCGGTTTGGCCCCTCAGGTGCGGTACGAGAGAGGTCAAAGTCCCAGGTACAAAGGACGCCCTTGCCCCGACCAGAATCTGAAATCGAACGCCGAAGGTGGCCTCGTTTGCCCCTCTCAATCCCTGTGTTTGTCCGGGCCCATGGGGAGGATGGCAAGGATTTCCTCGAATTTGCCACCGCCGTGAATGTGTCGGCGGGTGGAGCGCTCGTTGTAGTGCGTCGCTCCCTGCCCCCTGCAGCTCGCGTCTTGCTGGAGGTCCCGACTCCACCTTCCCCGGCTCTGGCTCCTCGGCCCAAGTCCTCGCGGGTGCTGCGAGCCCGTATCTTGCGGGTAACCCATGCTGAAGGTTACTACCTGATGGGCCTCAAGTTTCTGCGCCCGCTGGTCGCCGAAACCCGCAATGGAAATGCCGGCCGACGGAAGGTTGCTTCTCTGGTGTGAAAACTTTTTCCCTCGCCCGAAGCCTGCATTGAAGTCCATCCTGAGATTCAGCCCGACCTTCCGAAGTCTCGACGATATCAATTCATCTCACTGAAAATAAAGGTGTTCGACAGAGTTTTGAGGCTACGTGGAGAGCCCGGCGGGGTTTGGTGCTCGGGGTGCATACCAAATCAGTGCACACAGGAGTACCCATTCACGCAATGCCTACGACAAACACAAGCCCGGTTAATCTTCTAGCCCAGTCCCTAGGTGAGTTTCCCCCGGAAGCGGTGGTCTTCGGTCGCTCGGAGGCGATGCAATCCCTACGGGACCGCCTGAACAAGGTGGCGGCAGCGAACGTCCCCGTATTGATTCAAGGGGAGAGCGGCACGGGCAAAGATATTATCGCGCGCATGATCCATGCACTTTCGCCCTGGAGGACGGGGCCGTATGTCAAAGTCAACTGCCCGGCGATTCCCGGCACCTTGCTCGAGAGCGAACTGTTTGGCTACGAGAAAGGCGCCTTCACCGGAGCCTACGGGTCCAAGCCCGGCCGCGTCGAGATGGCGCATCGTGGCACGCTGTTCCTGGACGAGATTTCGGAGCTCGATCCGGCGCTGCAGTCGAAGTTACTGCAGCTGCTGCAGGACGGGCAATTCTGCCGCATCGGCGCCCAAGAGGACAAGAAAGTTGAGGTGCGCATCGTCTGTGCCACCAACCGCCAACTGGAGGTGGAAATCGAAAGCGGCAGTTTCCGCCAGGACCTGTATTACCGCATCAATGTTGTGAATTTGCAGCTTCCTCCCCTGCGCGACCGGCGCGGCGATATCGAAGATCTGGTCACTTATTTCCTCGAGTACTACAACCGCAAATACAACTGCCGGGCGCGGCCCATTTCTGCCGAGTTGATCGCCGTGCTGCAGAAATATCACTGGCCGGGCAACATCCGCGAATTGGAAAATCTGGTCAAGCGCTACGTCATCCTGGGCAACGAAGAGGGGATCACGAGCGATCTGGTGACCCGGGAACCGGAATACTTCAATCCCGATTTGAATTTCGACGGGCCCATCTCTTTGAAGAAACTAACCCGGCAGGCGGTGCGTGATCTGGAGCGCAAAGTCATTTTGAAAGTTTTGCAGAATCATCACTGGAACCGCAAGCAGGCTGCGCGCGCTTTGAGCATCAGCTATCGCGCGTTGTTGTACAAGATTCGCGAAGCTGGCTTGCCGCCGAATCGCTCGTCCCGGAAACACCCTGAGACCGTGGTGAGCCCAGTCGTGTCGGACGTGAAGACCATCGCCAACTGAATTCGGGGGGCATCGACTGCGGTCAGAAAGTGACCCTGGTAAGGAGTGTTCCCCTGCGACAATTTTCGTAAGGGGTAGACATTTTTTGTCAAAGCCGCCCACCACCAAAATCTCGGACGCTCTTCATCTTTGCCCCGGGATCGGACCATCTCGAGGTTTCCTAGGGGCGCAAACCGAAGCCATCCGGATGCCCAGGTATCCGCCGAAGTCCCCTGCGGTTTGACCGGCCCGGTCTTTGCCAAACAGGCTAGGAGTGCAACTCGGTCAGGACCTTCTTCACCTCTACGGCATTGATGTAGTTGGGATTGATTTGCAACACGCGTTCGAGCTCTTTTTTGGCTTGCTCGGGTTGGCCAGCCTTCTGATAGGCCAATCCCAAGTGATAGTGCAGGTTGGGATTGTCGGGGTGATTGCCCTTCGCCGTCAGCCGCAGCGCTTCCTGGAGCAGATCGATCGACTGCTGGTAATAGCCCTTGCGATAGAGGGCCCAGCCGAGCGTGTCGGCAACGCCGGGTGCATCGGGGGCGCCGCGGCGGGCGGTTTGCGCCAGGGATACGGCTTCATCCACATCGCCACCATTTTCGAGCAGCAGGTACGCCAGATTGTTCGAAGCCAAGGCATTGTTCGAGTCAAGTTCGAGCGCCTTCTGGTAGGCGGCCCGGGCTTTGGCGAAATCGTGCTGACCGTCGTACAGCTCGCCCAGCAAGATGTCGAGCGTGACTTGCCGCGGGTTGTCCTGGAGCGCGCGCTGGTAGGTCGCGATGGCGTCGGCGGCTGAACCCCTGGCAACCTGCACCTGGCCGAGCTTAACCACCGCGTCGGTATTGTTTTTATCGAGCGTGACGGCTTGGTCGAGCGCGGCTTCGGCACCTTTCAGGTCCTTCTTGTTGAGAAACAGAGCGGTGCCCAGCAAGTCGTAGAAGGCGCCGCTGGTCGGAACCTTGGCAATCTGGGCGTTCGCCGCCGCCACCGCTTTGTCGGGCTGCTTGTCCATGAGGAACGTATTCATCAGCCCGGCCAGCGCGTCCGAAGAACTGGGGCTACGCTCGAGGGCCTGTTGATAAGCCTTTTCCGCATCCTTCGGTTGCTTCTCGGCCAGCTTGAGATTCCCCATCTGGATGTAAGGTGCGGCATCCTGCGGAGCCAGGCTGACCGCTTTGCGAATATCCTGCTCGGCGCTCGCGAGCTGTCCACGGCGGATCAGGGAAAGAGCTCGCATGACGTAGCCTTCGGCCGAGCCGGGTTGCTGCTCGATGATCCGATCGGCGGATTGCTCGAGCGCTCCCATATTGCCCGTGCGCAAGGCCAGAGCGGCGAGCGAGCGCTGTGCCTCGGACATACCGGGATGCAAGCGCAGCGCTTCCTTCCACTCCGTCTGCGCCTGATCCAGATAGCCTAACTGTTCAAACGCGAGACCCAGGTAATAATGGGCCATCGCGTTATCGGGATCGTTTTTGATGACGGTCTGCAGCGTGGTGAGGGCGTCGTTCGCATGGCCCTGGCGAGTCTGAATCTGGGCGCGATAGATCAACGCATCGCTGTCATTGGGAAAGGACTTCAGGACTTCGTCGTCAACTTTGCGCGCCTCCTCGAGGCGATTCTTCACAATGAGCAACTGGGTGTAGTTCTTTTTGACCCGCCAGTCTCCTGGATGATCATGCGCCAGCGAGCTGTATTCGTCGGCGGCTTTGTCCAGCTCGCCAACCGAAACATAGAAGTCGCCGAGCATGCGGTAGCCAGCCGGGTCGGCGGCAAAATCCTGCTTCGCCTGTTTCAAGAAAGCTTCCGCCTCGGCTTTTTTGTCCTGCACGAGGTAGAGGTGGGCGATCGCCTCGCGCGGTTGCGGGTTCTTCGGTTCCGCTGCCATGGCCAAACGGAATTGCTGCTCGGCGTCCGCCAGCCGGTTGCGCGCGGCCTCGTGAGTGCCGAGCGCCAGGTGCGCGTCCGCCGATCCGGGATTCAGTTCGATCGCCCGGTTGAAGCTGGCCTCGGCGGCTTGGGACTGGTTGGCGCGTTCCTCGAGAAGCGCCAGGCTCAGGTACGACGCAGAACGCTCGGGCGCGAAGGCGATGGCTTTTTGGGTTTCCTCAAGCGCGCCACTCAGGTTGTCCTGTGCGCTCAGGAGATTGGCAATGGCCAAATGAACCAGCGGATTGTCGGGTTGACGGGCCAGCAGCAGATCGATTTGTTCCTGGGCGTGTTTGAAGTCGTGTCCGGAGACCAGCAGGTTCGCCAGATCGATGTGAGCGGGATAATTCTCCGGCTGCAGTGCGACGCTGCGGCTGAGTTCCTGGTATGCCTGATTCCATTCCTGCAGTTTGAGGTCGGCCTGGGCAAGCTGGTAGTGAGCTTCGGCGAAGCGAGGATCGATGTCAATCGCGTTGCTGAACTGGATCGCCGCTTCCGGATACTTGCCCTGGGCGAAGTAGCTCTGCCCGCTGGCGAAGAATTTCTGCTTGCGCACGTTCGGATCGCGGGAGCACCCGGCGAACGCCGCAAAAGCCAGAGTCAGGATCAGCGGCACGAAGGGCGAACGCGTCATCAAGAATCTCCTGAAACCACCGGCGAGGCGCGGGATCTGAGCCATGGCCGAACCCCACAACGCCGGTTCGGCGTGCCGCAATCCATTTTAGCGTACCGGATTGCCAGTCGAAGTTACTCGGGTCACCTGATGGCGAGGGAGCAGCCGAAAGGCGACCGCGGCTACGGGTGAACCGAGGGACGGCAACCTCGCCTTTGACGACGGGTTGCTCGATCATCCTCGCCTGAACCTTGGATTCTCTGTCTTTTGATCTTGGCTGATCTCTTCACTCGGCTGATTCTTCAAGATTTCAAAAGATCTCTTCCGAGTACCTCTACGGCTGAGCTCTTCGAATGACCTCTGCGAATGACCTCTGGCGCCGGGTCGGGTGAGCATGCCCTGGCGAAGAGATCAGAAGAAAGAAAAAGCATGACTCTAAAGCGACATCCCATATCGCTCGGTGGGAGCCGACGACGACGATTTCGCCTGCGATTGTTCGAACGAGTTACGCAGGTAACGAAAGTCTATCTCCGGGCACTTTCTGCTTTGCGGGGCTAGAGGCAGGCGCTAGGATTGGATTGCGGTTACCGCGTGGGTCACACTCCGCTCGACGCGATAGGACAGAGTACTTCGTCTCATGTACAAGAGATTCTTCGGACTTCGGGCCAACCCGTTCAACATGAATCCGGATCCGCGTTATCTGTTCCTAACGCGGCACACTGAAGAGGCGCTAGCGTGCCTGACCTATGGCATCCAGAGCCGCAAGGGATTTGTCCTGCTGACGGGCGAGGTGGGGACGGGCAAGACCACGCTGGTCAATAAACTGCTCGAGTGGCTGCGGCTGCAGCACATTGCGACGGCATTCGTCTTCAATCCGCGCATGGATGTGCCCGAGTTCCTGGAATACATGTTGTCTGACTTCGGCATTCAGTCGGCCCCGACGGGCAAGAGTCAAACCCTGCGGCGGCTCTACAACTGGCTGCTCGACCGCCATCGAGCGGGCGAGACCTCGGTGCTGATTGTGGATGAGGCGCAGAACCTCACGGACGAACTGCTGGAAGAGATTCGGCTGCTCACCAATCTCGAGACCTTCACTGAAAAGCTGTTGCAGGTGGTGCTCGTCGGGCAGCCCGAACTAGAACAGAAAATGAAACAGCCCAATCTGCGGCAGCTGCGGCAGCGCCTGGTGCTGCAGGCCAAGACTCATGCCCTGTCTCTGGAGGAAGCCCGCTCTTATATCGCGGAACGCTTGCGCATCGCGGGAGGAAACGGGAACCCGATTTTTTCGCCGGAAGCGGTGACGGCCATTCATCGCTACTCGAATGGTATCCCACGGGTGGTAAATCTGATTTGTGAGCACAGTCTGGTGAGCGCGTTTGTGGACGAGCAGAAGACGGTGAGCGCGAGTGTAGTGGAAGCGATTGCCCGCGATTTCGAATTGCGGGGGGACGATTTGACCCCGGATCCGGACTCCCCGGAGAGGATTGACCTGATGGACGCCTTGAAGACTCTCTCGAACCTGGCGGGCCAGCTACGCGAGGCAGAGGGAGAGCAAACCGCCAAAGTGGGGAAACACAGCTCGCCGGAGAAGCCCAAGAAATAGCGGCAGCGCCCGCTCCCTTCACCGTTTAGCTGGTTCGAGGCCCGATCGCCGGCACCCGACCGCTGAGCAACGACTGCAGAGGGTTGCGCAAGGACCGTCCGCCGGCGATCAGGCCGGAGAGCAGTGGGGATCGGCGGTTGCACGCGAGCGGTTGTTGGTCCAGGGTAGACACGAATCCACCCGCGCTTTCGACCAATGCGGCACCGGCGGCGACGTCCCATTCGTGTTTAGGAGTCAAGGTGAAGGTGGCATCGGCCAGTCCGGCCGATACCAGGGCCAGCTTGTAGGCCACCGAGCCGACGGCGCGGACTTCGAAGGGGGCATGGGCGAATTGCTTCCACTCGCCGCGTTGGGTTTCGCTGCGGCTGGCCAGGATCACGGCCTCACTGAGATCGGTCCGCAGACTGGCGCGAGCCGGCTGGCCGTTGTAGGTCAATCCGCAATCGAGCGATCCCAAGAACAGTTCCCCCGTGGCGGGATTGCAAATTCCGCCGGCGATGGGACGGCCATTTTCGACCATGGCCACCGAGACGCAGAACTCCGGGATACCCTCGACGAACTCTCGTGTGCCATCGAGGGGATCGACCACCCAGACCCGGGTCCGGTGCAAGCGCTCGAGATCGTCCACACTTTCTTCCGAGAGCCAGCCTTCGTCGCGACGCAACAATTCCTGGCGCAGCACGCGATCGACCGCGGTGTCGACTTCGGTGACCGGGTCGTGGCCGGACTTGTATTCGGCATCCACTTCTCCCGGCGTGAAGCGGCGGAAAATGACGCGGGCGGAGTGAAGTGCGGACTGGATGCGTTCGAGAATGTCAGCCTGCGAGTAATCAGTCATCCGAGCGGAGTGCGGTCTTCCTCAGGGTATCAGGGATCAGAGCGAACGGGCGATTCTGCCCGTAACCTCAGGCCCACAACATGCGGACGCCGGTCGCCATTAATACCGCGCAGAGAATGCGCCGCAACCAGGGAACGGGAACCCGCGTGCTCAAGTGGGAACCGATCAGCCCTCCGGGAATCGAGCCGATCACGAGCGTAGCCACCAGGCGCAGGTCGACGTTGCCGAAATGAAATTGCAACAAGGAGGTGACTCCGGTGAGAGCCACGGCATGCACAATGTCGGTGCCCACCATGACCCGGGGCGAGAAGCTGTAGAGCAAAAGCAGCAGCATCATGACGATGCTGCCCGAGCCGACCGACGTCATACCGACCAGCACGCCGGCCAGCAGGCCGATGGCGGACATGCCGGCAAAGGACCGCAGGGTCGGGGGGCGATGCGCCACGTGATCTTCGATCTGGGTCTGAAAAAACAAAAGCGTCGGAATGAAGACCAGGAGCAGTCCGACAGCGAGCCGGATAAAGCCGTTGACGCCATTTCCGTGAACCTGACGGAGGTGGGCGAGGAAGGTCACCCCGAGAATGGATCCGGGAATGCTGCCGACGGCCAGCGCCAGGACAACTCCCAGGCGGACCGTCCCTTTTCGCAAGTGCATCCAGCCGGAACCGATCTTGGTGATGAAATTGAAGGCGGCGTCGGAGCCGACGGCAACAATGGGTGGGACTCCCAAGCCGAAGATCAGAATCGGCAGCAGCAGGACGCCGCCCCCAACTCCGGTCATGCCGATCAGGGTGCCGACCACAAAGCCAACAAAAATCTTGAAGGCAATATCCATAGAACCGGGGCGACCTTGCGCCCACCGAGAGACTCCGCGCGCCTCAGGCCGAAGCTCGATTGATGCCGATGAATCCCTCGCGCTCCAGATGCAAGATGATTTCCTGCGCTGCCTCCTCGGGCGACAGGTCGGCGGTGTTGATGGTCACTTCCGCGTCCGCCGGTTGTTCATAGGGATCGGAGATGCCGGTGAATTCTTTGAGAATTCCGGCGCGTGCTTTGGCATATAGACCTTTGCGGTCGCGCTGCTCGCAGGTCTCGATCGGCGTGGCGACGTGCACCAGGATGAATCCTCCCACCGGATCGATCAGGGCGCGCACGTGCTTCCGGGTTGCATCGTAGGGGGCGATGGGAGCGCAGATTGCGATGCCTCCATTCTTGGTAATCTCGGAGGCGACGTAACCGATGCGGCGGATGTTGATGTCGCGATGCTCTTTGGAGAAACCGAGTTCGGAAGAAAGATGTTTGCGTACCAGGTCGCCATCGAGCAGCGTGACCGGGCGGCCGCCGGTTTCGAGAAATTTGGTCATGAGCACATTGGCGATGGTGGATTTGCCGGAACCGGAAAGGCCGGTGAAGAAAATCGTGACCCCCTGTTGTTGCCGAGGAGGAAAACTGCGGCGCAACTCCTGTACGACCTCCGGATAGGTGAACCAACTGGGAATCTCACTGCCTTCATTCAGTCGGCGCCGCTGCTCGGTGCCGGAAAGGTTCAACACCCGCGAGCCTGGGGGCACTTCGTTGTCGGGCACGTAGCGGTCCTGGTCCTCCAGGTAGACCATCATCTGAAAGGGCACCTGCGCGACGCCAATTTCTCCGGCGTGCTTCTTGAACAATTCCTGCGCGTCGTAGGGGCCGTAGAAGGGCTTGCCATTGGTGTCATTGCCCGGCCCCGCATGATCGCGGCCGACGATGAAATGCGAGCAGCCGTGGTTCTTGCGGATGAGCGCGTGCCAGATCGCTTCCCGCGGTCCACCCATGCGCATGGCGAGCGGTAGGAGGGAGAGCTTGGCGGTACCGGCGGGAAATTTCGCCAGCAGCAATTGGTAGCAACGGACGCGGGTGAAGTAATCCACGTCGCCCGGCTTGGTCATGCCAACCGACGGATGAATCAGCAGATTGGCCTCCACCTGCTTGGCCG
This sequence comes from uncultured Acidobacteriaceae bacterium, assembly GCA_963770245.1. Lineage (GTDB taxonomy): Bacteria > Acidobacteriota > Terriglobia > Terriglobales > Acidobacteriaceae > PALSA-270. The sequence goes on from CAVYOX010000011.1 coordinate 375,511, forward strand.
CGCGGAAGGTCAGTTCCACATGGGCGCGGTGCATGGGGTTGCGAGTTTGAAAGGCCACGACCCGCCGCCAGCCCAGGCGCGCAAACTCCGAGCGCAACTCCGCCGGCGTCAGGCGCAGGGCGCGGAAGTCATAGTGCGAGGGCAGCTGCAAAGCTTGCAGGCGGCCGCCCACGTACCAGGGGTGAGCCTTGTTCAACAGATAATCCACTCCGGGATGGGCCGGACTGATGGTATTGAATACAGTCTCGGCCTCGTTCTTTTTGTCCGGCTGCCAGACCTCCTCAACGTCGAGGACGGCCAGCATGACGCCCTCGGGATCACGCAACGCGATCCGGCTGCTTCCCGGCTTCAACCCCTTGGCGAATTCCTGGCTCACGTCGAGCGTGATGGGCATTGGCCAGAAAATGCCGCTGGCCAATCGCATGCTGGCACAGACATTTTCGTAGTCCGAGCGGGTCATGAAACCGCGCAGCGGAGAGAAGCCACCACTCGTCAGTAACTCGAGGTCACAGAGCTGGCGGGCCGTCAGATCCCAGGACGGCCACTCGCGGGAGTTTCGCTTGAGTTCGCTGGCTGCTTCAGGTGGGACAATCAGATTAACCAGTTCTCCGCCGTGCGGGGCAATCAAGTGGCTAGTTGGAGCGGTCAAATCCTTGAACCTCCCAGGTTCTTTGAAATTGGTCTGATACGTCTTGCCTGGATCACTCCAGACGGAATGAAGGCGATGGTCCGCGCTCGCAGGAGCTGAAGGGACGGCGAAACTCCAGCACTGTCTTCTGTCAGAGTACTACGTCAACCGATGCCGCACAAAACTTGGATCCGCCGCGCGGCAAGGCCAAAATATGAATTCCTAGCATACCTTGAACCGCCCCCTTGGCGCCCGCTCCGGGGCGCCAAACCGAAGTCCTGCGGGCGACCACGGTTGCTTTTCGCTGGCCCCCGGCCGGCCGCTCAAAGGGAGAGTCCGAAATGCAATACCGGGGAAAGTGTAATTAGTTCCAATCGTGTCTCGAGGGAATGGAATTTTGTCCTAAGGTCTTTACCTTAGGAAAAGAAAAAGGGATTCGACAACCCTGCGGAGGGCTGATCAAGGATCCACCATCCCGGGGTTACTCTCCCTCCAATCCCGCGCGGATCGCGGCAATCGGCTCGCAGACTCCAGCATTTTGAGGTCGCGAAACAGCCCGTAATTGCAGTGCATTTTCGTCCTTTTCGGCCAGCCGACAGCCTCCCGGGAGCCTCGGCCGGGGTCCTTTCTCTGCGGGCTAGGGAGCGCCCGAGTCCGGTTACCCCCGTCCTGGCAGCTTGTGGAAATCCGGGGCACGGCCCAAGCAGCCGGCATGGCAGTGTGAATGCTATGAATTTCAGGATAACCAATCCCCAAGGTTACTGACGGGCGAACCACGGTGTTGGTTCGAGGTGGTTTTTTACAAGACCAGTATGGCTGATCGGGGCGACCTGATCAGGGGAAGGGAACTGGGCATGAAAGAGCAGTGGGTCCGTTTAGGTCCGCGCGAGCGGCAGATCACAGAATTGCTGCTGCAGGGCTGTGACAACGCAGAAATAGCCAAGCAACTGAAAATGGCTCGGCGCACAGTCAAAGCGCACTTTAATCGTCTTTTCTTACGGTTCGGAATCAGTGGTGGAATCAAACGAGTCAAACTCGCAACTCTCTTATATCGGAGGCAACTATGCTCGGAGGCGAGCGCTACGGAAAGCGTATCCCCAGTGAACGAGAACAACTTGTTATCGAACTCGTTGCTCAGGGACTCAAGAATCGGGAAGTCGCAGAAAGCATCGGAACCACCGAACATGTCGTCAAGAACTACCTGCGCGTCATCTACGACAAACTCGGACTCTGGAACCGGGTCGAACTCGCGCTCTGGTATGAGGCGCGACGGCACGACGGAGCCGCCCACGCGTGAGGTGGGAGAGCACTGGGAGCAGAATATCCTGGATCTCGATCGGGAAGCTCTGCGCAGCCAGTCCATCTGGCCCATTGGCAGAAACTGAGAGACGCATTCATAAGATCGAACGGGACCTCCGCGGAATAACGGAGGTCTTTTTTTTGTCCTGCCGGGGGATGAGTTTGCTAGCGACAGCCGTTGGTTTCGAGATTGCGCAGTCTCGGCCCGGCCTCGGAGACGCCCTTGCGGGCCGCCACTCCCAAAAGAACCCGCGCCTGGTCGCAACTCTTCGATACACCGTCGCCATGGGCGTACAGGTCCGCCAGCATCAGAGCAGCGCGGGGATTGTCCTTGCCCACCGCCTTCCACAGCCATCGCGCGGCAGCCGCGGGGTCCGGCGTCGTGCCTTTTCCTGCGAGATAACGTTCCGCCAAGAGCAATTCCTGCGTTCCGTCGACGGCGCTCCGGCTCGGGCTTGATTGAGAGGCCAGGGTGACGACCGAAGCCCGTGCCGCGCGGCCCCCGGGAACCGACCGGTCGGCCACGCGCTCCCTCGAATCCTTGATCTCGGCGGGGGGTTCAGCTCGTGGCGCAGGCGGTGCGGGTTCGGTCGCTAGGGGCGATGCCGGCGGCTGCGCCGGGACCTCGGCGGTCGAGGACGTTCCTGTCGATTCAGAGCTGGGGGGAGCGGGCGTTGGCAAGGGCGGAGCAGACACCTGCACCGATGGCGCAAGCCCCGTGCGCCTTAGAACCGTTTGCCAATGTGTGCGCAAGAAAGGCCACTCGATCGTCCCGACGACCACGAGCGCTACCACCAGGGCAGCGAACCAGTATCTTCCGCGATGGGAACTGGTCTCGGCCTGGTAGAAGTCGCTGCCAAATTGCTTTTCCCGCAGAGACTGCAGATCGCTTTCCGGTCGATCCGAGGGTCGATTCGAGGACAGACCCAACACGGAGAGGGTTTCCGGCATGGCGTACTCGTCCTCCGCCGGGACCGCTCGCGACGGGGCGTACGGCGTACGGCTCGCCATACCTGGTTCTCCGCGGCGGAGGGGCAAGCCGCAAAATCCGCAAAATCGCTGCTGCGGCCGGTTCTCGGCATCGCACGCGGGACAACGAGAATTTGCTGCGGGCGACTCCCCGCGCACCTCTCGGTAGGGCGCACGTTCGGCTGGCGGTTCAGGAGATGTCGTCCCGACAGCGCCGGAAGGCTGTCCTTTTAGCTCGCGCAACAGCTCCGACACGGCGTGTTCCCGCATTTCCGGCGGACTGGTGAAGTAGACTTGTGCCCAGCGGCCGAGATTCTGCTCGAGCAAGGGGTTGAGTAACGGATTTAACTCCGGCTTGGTGAAGTGGCCGGCATCGGCTAGTTTGGGCGCAGAATCCTGCAATTCAGCTCTCCACAAGCGATTGTATATGACGATTGCACTCCCCGAGAGCGGCAATTGTCAAACCGCAAGAACCCTTAGAACGCAAGAAAAAATCGGGGACGACGAACGCAATTCACTAGTTACAGGGCCGGCGAGCCGCCGGCTCAAACTGGTTTTGCTGAGCATCCGACTGGGAAGTCACCTTCCCGCCGGGCGTCTTCCCAAAGCGCTCGGCGCCCGGGCAATAGTAAAGTGCAGTGTGCACGTCGACCCAGACCTGAGTCTGCGGGTTGCCGAGATCAGCCGGAGGAGCGGGAGCCTCCGCTAGTCCGAGCTCGACCAGCAGTTTGTCGAACAAACTAAGTTCAGGCTGGGGAGCGACTCGCTTCCGGTTGTGGCCCGCTGTGGCTGAGTTGGCGTTCTGCGCGGGAGGGGTTTCCGATGGTCCCCAGCCGAACAGGGCTGCTAGCAGCAGAACAGCCGCCGCGGCCACATAAATGTTGGCGCGCTGCGCCTGCCATTGCTCGGCCAGCCAGGAGGGACTTCGAACCTCGACGGCGAGTGATTGATCCGCGTAGGGCGCTTCTGGGGCGGACAACTCGGTGCCAGAAGACAAGAAGTGTTCCCCGGCGGCGTAGGCGGGATCGGCACGCCGAGCCATCTCCTGAGTAGTCGGGGTTTCAAATGACGGCAACTCTTGCGCCGGCTGCCGCAGGGGATCTTGCGCATAGTCCCAGGTTGCCGCCGCCGAGTGCGGGGAACTGCTCGAGGTTGCGACCGCACTCGGAGAGCGATCTTCGGCAACCGTTTCCACAGGATCGGAGATTCGATACCGGGGGAGGCCGGTGACGGGGGAGGCGGACACGGCTTCGGGACGAGTTGCGGGTGGAGGGTCGACGCGGTTGACTCCGGCTTGCTCCTGGGAGAACTGGGCAACGATGTCCTCCAGTTCCGAGGGGAGTACGTTGAGTTCGGAATGGGAATCGTCGCCGGTCGCGATTTCCGGCGAGGAGACTCCGCCCGCCTCCTTCTCGGCGGCGCGTTGCATTTCCCAAAGAGAAGACCATGTGCTCGCGCTGTGACGGGCGGTGCCACAGTGTTCGCAGGACATTTCTTCTGGCGCTAAATGGTGTCCACAGGCCTGGCATTCGCTCCCGCTCAAAGGCACGGATTCTGATTGCGTGGGTGGCGACGGAGTGAGCGGAGATGCATCGGTCGAGGATGAACCGCTCGAAGATGCGCCAAACGAAGACAGTCCAGACGAAGACAGTCCGGACGAAGACGGTCCAGACGACGGAGCGTCCGGAAACGATGCCTCCGGAAACGCAGCGTCCGGAAACGGTGCGGACGGAGGGGTTGGCTCCGGTTCAAAGGTCGGGGGCGCCGCGACCATGGTCGGTCCCTCCGCGGGCGGGACCGTGATTTCTTCCGTGGACGGTGCCGGGAACCCAGGCGCGAACTCACTCGCTACCGGCCGCACCGCGCTCGCCGCGGGTTTGTCCGTCATCAGCTCGGCCAGCAGAGCTGCCATGAGTTGGCAAGTGCGGACCTCATGTTCCCCGAAAGAATCCGTCCGCGCGAAATGCAGTTCCAACACTCCCACCACCTTGCCCTCGCAGCTCAGGGGGGCAGCGATCAAGGCCTTGACGCTCAGCAGGTGGCACAGTTCGCTTGAAAGTCGCGGATCAGTTTCCGCCTTGGGGCATTTCAAGATCATGCCGGTGCGCAAGCATTCCGCAGCGAGACTAGAATCCGCTGGCTCGCGCGAGCCCGCCTCGCCGGCGGCGCTCCCGGAGGCGGCATAATACTCGAGCTGATCCCGCTCCAAGATTGCGACCGCCGCGCCGCTTGCATCGGTGATTTCTCGAATGCTGCGCACAATCAGGCTCGCCGCCGCCTGCAAATCCAAGCGTCGGCTCCTGATCTGTTCCTGGATCTCGAGAATTGCGGTGAGGGTCTTGCCGTAGCCGGAATCTGGCTTTCCCGACTGCAAGCGGTCGTTGTGCTGCTGCAGCACAAAGGCGGCAGACAGCAGACGCTGGAACGCCCCTTCATCCATAACCGGCTTTTCGCCGGTGATTGTGGCTGGTTTCTTCAATGACGCTGCTTACCCTTTTTCTGTTTTTGCGGGGGCGGACACACGATATCCAACCATTGTAAAGCAATTCATCCTCCAAATTACCACCACAATTCTTGCAAGCCCTTGATTCCAGCCGCTTTGAGTTCAAATGGCTCTCCTCCCTCGAGAAGCCGTACAAGTGCTTGTCGCAGCGGGAATTATGCGAGATCGAGGATGCCCGGGCAGGCTGAGCGCGCCGCGGCGACAGGTAGGCCGGGGCGGGCGAGAAACCGAAGGTTCGGGAAAACAGTTGCAATTAAAGTGCAGGAGCGCGGGAGCTTGCGCTGGCCCGAAAACCCTGCTTGGCGGCCCATTCCGGGACGGCTTGTCCCACAAAGGCTCGGACCGGGGACGAAGCCTCCCAGGTCGTTCCCTGCAAGCCGCAGCATTCAAAGGTCTTTGTCCTTTTGTGCAAATCGCGAAGATTGGCGGAAAAGTTGCATTTATCTTGTGCGATCACGATTCGCCAGCGCGCTAAGCGGGCGGAGCATGAGAAGACAAAAACCATGATGAACCTCAATGAAATCAAGATCACGCCCCGCGACGATCAAGTTCTGCGGCTCCTGGTGCAGGGGTGCAGCAACAAGGAAATCGCGCTCCATTTGAACATCAGCCCGCGCACCGTGAAACAACACTTGCGAACCCTGTTCTTGCGGGCCGGCATCCGGGATGGCCGCAAGCGAGTGAAACTGGCAACCGCAATGTTTCAGAAAGAGGAGATGAAATCATGCAGCCAAGAGATCGCTTAACCAGCAAAGAGATCCAGGTCGCGATCCTGGTCTGGGAAGGCCTGACCAACCGCGACATCGCCGATCGCTTGGGGACCAGCGAGCAAGTGGTGAAGAATTACTTGCGCAACACTTTTGACAAACTGGGAGTGTGGAGTCGTCTGGAACTAGCCCTCTACGTGTCCGGACACGGGGGAGCGCGATGGAAAGAACCGCTCGAAACACAGAAAGATGCGCTCTTGTCCTCCGCCACCTCGCCGGCCGCGTGAAAACTCGGGGCGGGTATCGCCGCTAGCCCCGGATCTGGGTGATGCTCTTGAGGAAGAGGCGAATCTGTTCGGCGGCTGGCGGCGGGACCGCGCTGAATTGGACGCCGATTCCGAAGCCGGGGCGGCAGTTCATCACTTTCCCGTTCAGCAACAACTTGTTTTCGCTGAGCCACAGCCCGATCTTGAGCTTGGTGCCAACCGCCAGGGGGATGGACATTTCGACAAAACAACCGCCCACGCTAAGGTCAACCGCCTTGCCCCAGATGGGAGCGGCCTGACCTTCGGGATGAAGCTGCACCGAGTTCACGCACTTCATGCGGGGATCCTGCCGGCGGTCGCTCGCCGCGGTTGCTTTGTAGAGATCGAACCCCGCGCTGGGAAGAGCAAGATCCCAAATGTATTTTTCGGGAGAGGTGTTGATCACACCGATCTGGCCAGCTTGCGGCGTCCCGGGCGATCCCGCCCATACCACGGCGAAACGCCCCTTGTTCTGGCCGTAGGTTACGCCGATGACCTCGCCCGGCTTGATCCGGGCCGCAACGCCATTCAGCTTGGCGCCGCTGTGGCTGATGTCCAAGGTGAATACATTCTCCGAGAAGACTCGTCCGTCGACATCAGTGCCGAAGATTCGGACCGCGAGTTTGGTCTCAGATCGGGGTTCACGGCGTTGACCCATGTTTTCTCAAGGACGCCGGATCAGTTTCCGGACAACCTGATGTTAAACGCAGCCCGCCAGCGTGCCAAGTCTCCCTCGAACCCGTCACCCATTTCGCCAACCTGCGGTTCCTAGAGCCGGCAAAACAGCGCAAAAGATTGCGTCGGCCGTGCTCTTAGGCGACGGGTACCATCGCAAGTCATTGTCCGGCAATGATTTATCCTAACCCCTCCGGCACTTCAATTGCAATTCTTGTTTGCGGATAGGTGAGTGGCGACTCGTGTGTCTCAGCTACATCGACACGAACCAGGGGGGCGGATGGCGCCGAAAGAGACATTCTGGATGGCATGTGACTCAACCGAGCGGCAGCGGGCCGAGTATGGTCCGTTCCGGACTCGCGCCGAAGCGGAGGTCGAAGCTCGAAGGCTCGGGTTCAACTTCTTGGTGCGTTACGAACATGTGCTCGGGGAGCAGGAAAAAGTCCAAGAGGTGCGCACCATTTTCATCGAATTGCCGTCAGCCTCGGCGGAACCTGCGGAGGCAGCGCGAAAGTTCTATACCCGCTGTGCGGCCTGCGGCGAAGCCGCAACCCACCAGGAAGCTTGGCAGGCGGAAGTATGGGCCGACATTCACGAATTTGAACACACCCGCCATCGGGTCCGTCTGTTTGAGCAGACGCGCGCCGAGGGCCTGAAGGAGATTGGGAACTGGCGAGAAGCCGGCTGATCCTCGAGCCTCGCGCCAGCTCGCGTGGTTAACTTCTTACTTCTTTTTCTTTCCGAACAAACCGCCGAGGACATTGGCGGGTGTGTCTTTTGAGCCGTTCTTCCCGCCGATCACCTGACCCAAAACGCCTTGCGCGATCCCGCCTGCCTCGCCCTTCATGTCCGGGACGAAGTGCGGATTCGAGGTGGTTCCTTCGATCGAGAACGGAATGCCGCCTTTGCTGTTGCCCATTGCCGCAACTTTCGTGAGTTCGCCCATCATGCCGCCTTTGAGGTCTGCCAGCATTTTGAAATTCAACGCACCCCCCGGACTCACCGTCCCCGCTCCGGTGATGACGCCGACCGCTGGAACGGTGAGGTTAATGCTGTCCGCTTTGGTTCCTTCCGGGGCTACGCGCGCGGTGAGGCTGACATTCTGGATGGAGGTATCGGGAGTGGAGGCTGCCTTGCCAGCAAACGCCGACAAAGCTCCCAGTTTCGATCCCAGGTCAAACCCCGCCAGCTGGGTGTTGGCTAGGTGCAGCGGCCCCGTGATCACCAGCTTGTCGAGCGGCCCCACGATGTCGAGGTTTACCGATACCGTGCCGCCCTTCAGATGCGATCCCGAGGGAAGCACGATTCCGAGCGCTGGCAGCATAGCCTCCAGTTCATCCACGGGCATGTCTGGGGCAGCGAGCTTCATGTTCAAGACCTGGGTGTCGCCTTGGGTCTGGAAGGTGCCCGTCAGATGCGCCACGGCCTTTCCGATCGCAACGTCTCCTTGGGTCAGCGCGCCGGACTGCTTCCCGAGATCCAGTTCCACGGTATGGGTGATGACAACGGTCTTATTGGCCGGCACGCCCTTTGGCGAAAGCTTCAGCTTGGTGCCGGTGAAAGTGCCAACCGCCTTCGCTAGAGTGCCATTCGAGTCGAGGGTGCCGTCGAAACTCGCCAGTCCTCCGAAGCCGCTGGCAGGATCGAGGAATCCCGAATTGGCGATGTCCAGACCGTTCACCTTGACCGTGGCTTCAAATGGTGTCTTGGCCGCATCGTCAGCACTGATGGGGCCGACTTTTCCCGAAATGTTCGCGTCACCGCCCCCCAGCAGCCGCACTGACAATTGGAACGGGAACTGCGTGCTAAAGGAAAAATCTGTCATCGCAATATCCAGCTTGTCGTAGACCTGCGGTTTGGCGGAAGAATTCGCGTGGCCGACAATCAACTTGCCATCGCTCACCTTCAGCTTGCTCACCGAGAAATTCGTCGGCGATGTGCCGGCGGACTTCGGCTGGTTCGCGGCCGCAGCGCCGCCGATGCTAGAAAAGTTCCATTTTCCGCCGGCGCTTTTGAGCAGTGTGATCTCCGGCTGCGCCAGAGTAATCTCGGTTACATTGAGCTGCTTCGAGAGGATGAGGGGCAGCAGTTCTACCCCCACCTTCAGCGAATTCGCCGTGATGAACGGGGACTTGCTGAAGGCAGGATCGTCGGCGATGACAATGTTGTCGGCCTTGACGCTGCCCGAAAGGAGCGACAGGCTGAGATTCCCCACGGTCACCTGCCGGCCCAAGGCACCGCTCAACTGAGCCTCGATCTGCGGGCGGAAACGATTCACGTCGATCAGGAAGGGAATGGCGATCAAGATCACGAGCAAAACCGCCAAGGCAATGGCAGCGATTTTCAGGATAGGTTTCATGGTGCAAGTTCCTGCTTTCTGGCATGAAAGTTAGGGGCAGAACTGCCGGGAAGATGTAGCTTAAACCCTCTTGCGATTTCCAATGATCTTTTTCTTGCGGAATGAGAGGAGGGCGGGCGCTACCCGGGCGACTGGGCTGGCGGACATCGCCATTTGCCCACATGCCAGTTTTGAGGTAACTTTTCCTAGCCAACCCTTATGCTCCTGCTCATCTCTCTGCTCATGGCGTTTCTCCCGCTGTTGGGGATCATCGCCATTGCGGCCTACAGTTCGCTGCTCACCGTGGATGGGTTGTTCACCTCGCTGATCCTGTTGGCGATCTCCGCCACCTTTGGCGGCAATGCTCTGGCTGAATTGCGCAGGTGGCGTTCGGGCGCTTCGGCTGAGACCGCCCGGCCGACCCCGGGGATGATCGCCTCGGCGGCCGGCCTCATCCAGCGCGGCAAGGTGGAAAGCGTGCAATTTTTCGAGGCCCACGTAGGCCAGTCGAACAAATCGATCGTCACGCTGTCCGACGGCGGGGAGTCGGCGCGAATGCTGGTGCTTGAGGGGGACATGCGAAACGCTCTGCCGACCGGCCAGACCGTGGAGATGACCTTGCGTAAGGCCAGCGGATACAATGTGCTGGTCGAGGTCCACTATCCGTGAGCGGTGAGCTCGACCCTCCCGGGTACCTTGTCTCCCCGTTACCTAGGTAATCGCCGGGGGTGAATTCGGCGGCGCTCCCCCCCTCTAAATGCGATAAAACTTTCCTTGGGTCATGTCCTGGAGCAGTGTCTCTGGGGCCGGAGGAAGGGATGTCGGAAACGAGGGACGAGTGGACCACGCAGCCCTCGATGTTGATGCGCGCAGAGGAGATTCAGGAGCAGATCCAGCGGATCTCCGGACGCGATCTGCAGCTGTGGTCGATCGTGATCCTGGTCGTGCTGGTGCTGACCGCGGGTCTGCTGGCGCTGACCCTCCCCAACCTGGTGTGGGCGCAAAAAGTCATCCACGTCGAATCAGGCTATCTGCCGCAACTGTTTTTCGGACTCATCTCGCTCGTCCTGCTGTTTAATATTTACCTCCTGGGACAAAAGCTCACCCTCAATGCTACCCGCCGAGCGCTGATCAGCGAACTGGTGCTGAACGAGCGGCTGGAGAGCCTCTCACTGATCGATCCGCTGACCCAGCTGCTGAACCGGCGCGCGGTCAATGTGCTCATTCCGCGAGAAGTGGCCCGCGCCAATCGGCTGGGAGGCAGCCTTACGTTCATGACGGTGGATATCAATCGTTTCCGCTCCATCAACCAGAACTTTGGAAACGCAGAAGGAGACATCGTTCTGAGCGGGTTCGCCAAGATCCTGAAGTCGGTTTTTCGCGGTGGCGACCTGGTGTTTCGCCACGGCGGGGACGAGTTCCTAATTCTGATGCCGGACACCACCGAACAACAGTCGGAATATCCCGTCGAGCGGCTACTGAGAGAAGTGGAACAGTGGAACTTGAGCAGCAAGAAGAGCTATGAAGTGTCGTTCAGCTGGGGCGTGGCAGCCTACATCACGGGCACCGACTATGCCGAAGTGCTGCGCGTCGTCGATCGAAAGATGTACCAGAAGAAGCACAATCTGACCCCGGTATTCTAGGAACTCTGCTTGCGCAGTCCGCTGGCCGCAGCCCGATCGGCGAGCCAGATCAGCCGGCCCTCCTCCGGACGCACCCTTTGCGCGGGCAAATTGCTCTCCGGATGCTCGAGCACGTCCGCTAAGATCCGGGCTTTTTCCCCGCCGCTGACCAGAAACATCACGCAGGCGGCTTGATTGAGCACGGGAAACGTGAAGGTGATACGGTCGGTCTGGAATTCCTCCACCCAATTGGCCACCACTAGCCGCTTGGTTTCCCCGAGAGCGAGACTGCGGGGAAAAAGCGAGGCGGCGTGGCCGTCCGGCCCCAGGCCGAGCAAGATCAAATCGAAGCGCGGGAACTCGCCCGGCGGCAGGGCAAAAAAGCTGCGCAGAGTCTGCTCGTAGGCCAGGGCCGCGGCACCGGCGTCGGTTTCTTCGGAGTGAATCCGGAATACATTCTCCGGGCGCACGGGGACTTGGGACAGCATGGCTTCATTCGCCATGCGATAGTTGCTGTCGGGATGGTCCGGCGGTGCGTGGCGTTCGTCGCTCCAGAAAAAACAGATTTTGTCCCACGGGATCGAGGGTACGGTGCCGCTGGCGAGCAGAGCGTAAAGCCCGCGCGGGGTGGATCCGCCCGACAAAGCAACCGAGAAACGTCCCCGGTTCCGCGTGGCTTCTCGGGCCAGGGTAGCGAACTCGGCGGCAGCGGCCTGAAACAGATCTTGAGCCGTGCCCACGATGCGGATTTCAGCTGGCGGCGCCATCGGTTCAGGCTGCGGATTTCATCGCCGCGCAGCGTGCGGCTCCGAGGAGGGCGGTCTTGTCATTGACCGCGACTCGTACCGGGATCGATTCCAGCATGGACTGCATGCGGCCCTTCGAAACAAAAGCCTGCATGAACGTCGGGCCGGCCAGCTTGGGCAGAATCTTGGGGGCGATGCCGCCGGCGATGTAGACCCCTCCGGTGGCTTTTGTTTTCAACGCCAGGTTGCCGGCTTCCGCTCCATAGACGGAGATGAAGATGCCGAGCGCTTGTTCGGAAAGCGGAGAGGTACCTTCAAGTGCGGAGCGAGAAATGGCGGCGGCCGGATCGGTGGCATGCATTTCGTCGGTCAACCACCGCGGTTCGGTCCCGCGGCCGGTGTCTCGCAGGAAATGGAAGACATTGACCAGGCCCGGACCGGAAAGGATGCGCTCGTAGCTGACATGTCCGTAGAGCTTGTGGAGGTAGCGGAACAAGTCTACTTCGAGATCGTCGCGGGGGGCGAAATCGGTATGGCCGCCCTCGCAGGCGAAAACGTGATGTTGCGCACCGTCCCAGTACATTCCCGCTTCGCCTAGTCCGGTTCCCGCGGCAATCACCGCCTGCGTGCCGAGCGGAATGCCCGGGACCTGGTTGAGCGCCACTAAGTCGCTCGCGGCGAGAGCCGGAACCCCCCAGGCGGTGGCCTCGAGGTCATTGATGAGCATCGCCTGCTTGATCTTCAGCTCATCCGCCAACCGCCTGGACTCGATAATCCAGGGAAGATTGGTGGTTTGCACCCGTCCGTTCGACACCGGACCGGCCACGCCGAAGCAGGCCGCGTCGGGATGCAATTTCGCGGTGTCGACGAATTCGCCCACGATCTGGTCAAGACTGGCGTATTTGTGAGTCGGATAGGTGGAAGTCGAGACCAAATTGAACTGGCCGTTCGCCGCATCGAAAAATGCCAGCCTGGCATGAGTGCCGCCGATGTCGCCCGCCAGGATCATTTCTCGAAGTTCCTCCAGTGACGGCCGTCGTGCTCCATCAGATCATCGGCGTCCTTGGGGCCCCAGGTACCGGCGGCATAGTTGGGAAAATTGCGCGGCGGCAGCGCCTTCCAGACGTCGAGCACCGGGCTGACCACACACCATCCGGCTTCGACCATGTCGGCGCGCTGGAACAGCGTGGCGTCGCCAATCATACAGTCATGCAGCAGGCGCTCGTAGCCGGTGCTGGGCTGCTGTCCAAAGTAGTCGCTGTATTCGAAATTCATGTCCACGGCGCCCAAGCGCATGGCCGGGCCAGGAACCTTGGCGGCGAACTGCAGCGAGATTCCCTCCTCGGGTGAGATGTGCAGGATGAGCTGATTGGGCATCAGGTTTTCGACCGGCGTGTCGCGGAACAAGACGAAGGGCGCGCGCCGGAACTGAATCACGATGTGAGTATTGTGGGCGGGCAGGCATTTTCCCGTCCGCAGGTAGAAGGGAACATCGGCCCAGCGCCAGTTGTCGATCTGCAGCTTCATGGCCACGAAGGTTTCGGTTCTCGAATCCGGAAGAACGTCGTCCTCGGCGCGGTATGCGGGAACTCGCTTTCCGGCGACCGTTCCCTCGCCGTACTGCCCGCGGATGGTCTTGCTCAACACATCCTCGGAACTCAAAGGCTGAATGGCATGCAGGATCTTGCCCTGTTCGTCGCGCACCGCGTCCGCGCGGAACGAGACTGGAGGCTCCATGGCGGTGAGGCTGATGAGCTGCATGATGTGGTTCGGCACCATGTCGCGCAAGGCGCCGGCTTTGTCGTAGTAACTGCCGCGCTGCTCCACCCCGACCGTTTCCGCCACCGAGATCTGCACGTGGTCGATGTACCGGCGGTTCCAGATCGGCTCGAAGATTCCATTGGCGAAGCGCAGAGCCAGGATGTTCTGCACGGTTTCTTTCCCCAGGTAGTGGTCGATGCGGTAGATCTGCTTTTCGCTGGCCACGCGCAACAGTTGCTGGTTGAGCGCCTTGGCCGATTCCAGATCATGGCCGAAGGGTTTCTCGATGATGACCCGCCGCCAGTTCTGCTTTTCCTCCATCAGACCGACCGCGGCCAGCTGCTCGACCACCGGACCGAAATAGTCGGCGGCGGTCGCCATGTAGTAGAGGTGGTTGCCGTGCGTGGAGTGGTCGCGGTCCACCTTCTCCAGAAGGTCTTTGAGCTGAGGGTAAAGATTCTTGTCGCCGAAGCTGCCCGGCAGGTAGTACAGGCGGCTGACAAACCCCTCCCAGAGGTCAGGATCGACCTCCTCGGTGCCGAATTCCTTTATGTCCTCCGAGGCCTTCTTGCGGAAGTCTTCGGTGTTGATCGGAGAGCGTGCGACTCCGACGACGGCGAACTCGCGGGAGAGCAGTTCGCTCTTGACCAGGTTGTAGAGCGCGGGAATCAGTTTGCGCTGAGTCAGATCGCCGGCCGCTCCGAAGATCACCATCACGCAGGGCTCCCCGACTTTTCCGACGCGTTGTGTGATCGGCATGGCTACTGTTTGGGCCATCGTGTCGCCTCGTTCCGCGGAACGCGGGAGAAATTATGCCGTCTTTTTGGCAGCGGGCGCTTTCAGCTCCACGTGGCCGCCGAACTTCTGTCGCATCGCGGACAGCATTTTCTCCGCGAAGGTGTGCTGCTGGCGTGAGCGGAAGCGGGTGAAAAGCGCGGCCGAAAGCACATCGACGGGCACCGCTTCGTCGATCGCTGCCTGAATGGTCCAGCGGCCTTCGCCCGAATCCTCGACAAAGCCGGTGTATTCGGCGAGCGTGGGATTTTCCGCCAGCGCCATGGCGGTGAGATCGAGTAGCCAGGAGCTGACCACGCTGCCGCGCCGCCAGACCTCGGCGATATCGGCCAGATTGAGGTCGTAGCGGTGGTCTTCCGGCACCTCTTGGCTGGTCGCGTTGCGGAAGATGTCAAACCCCTCGGCGTAAGCCTGCATCATCCCGTACTCGATGCCGTTGTGGACCATCTTGACGAAGTGGCCGGCGCCCGAAGGGCCGCAGTGGATGTAGCCGTCCTCGGCGGTGCCGGGCATTTTTTCGCGCCCGGGGGTGCGCGCAATCGAGCCGCGACCTGGCGCCAGAGTCTTGAAGATGGGGTCCAGTTGCGCGACCGCTTCTTGGGGACCGCCGATCATCATGCAGTAGCCGCGTTCGAGGCCCCAGACGCCCCCGCTCGTGCCCACATCCACGTAGTGAATGCCTTTCTCTCTCCACTGCTGGGAGCGGCGGACGTCGTCTTTGAAATAGGAGTTGCCGCCATCGATGAGAATGTCGCCGGCTTGCATGCGCTCGGCGAGGGCCTGCACGCTTTGCTCGGTGGGGGCGCCGGCCGGCACCATAAGCCAGGCCACGCGTGGCTTGCCCAGCTTGCCCACGAAATCGTCGAGCGAGGACGTTGCCAGAGCGCCTTCCGAGGCCATGTGCTTCACGTTGTCGGCGCTCAGATCGGTGACCACCACCTGGTGTCCGCCGCGCATGAGGCGGCGCGTCATGTTGGCACCCATTTTGCCGAGCCCTACCATTCCCAGTCGCATGGCTTGCTCCTTGCGAACTCCGTGTTGCTCCCCGTCCTCACGATTCAAACGGCAGAGAGAATCCTTGAACTCGAAGTCTTAACTAATTCAAAGACTCCGCGAGCGCCTTCACGAGGGTAGTCAGGCCGGACGCCACGTCCGTGCCGAGATGCACTCGCAGCGCCCTGCGCCCGCGGTCCGCCAGCACCTTGAAATCGCCGCGCGCCTGTGCCGCTTTCACGATTCCGAAGGTGTACTTCTGGCCGGGCACGGCGAGATCGGCGGCATCGTCCGAGGTGAGTTGCAGGAAAACTCCCGAATTGGGGCCACCCTTGTAGGCTTGGCCAGTGGAGTGCAGAAAACGCGGCCCGAATCCGAGGCAGGTGGCCGCATGTTTGCGGTCGCGCAGCAGGTGACGAATCTCCTGCAAGCGGGCTTCATGCGCGGAGTTCATCTGGACAAACGCCAGCAGGGCGAAGTAATCGCCCGCCCCGATGCGATTGAGATGGGCGCGCAGATAGCCGACCAGAGACTGGTCGCCGCCGATCGATTTGGCCAGGGCGTCGGCGTTTTTCGCATCGGTAAAAAGCTTGACCCCGCTTTGTTCAAAAATGGGGGTTTCGGAAGGAAGTTTGCCGGTCTTCTCGTATGCGCTCGTCAGATCGCGGGTCGCGATCTTGCTGGCCTCGACATCGGGCTGATTGAACGCGTTGATGCCGATGATCGAGCCCGCGACGGCAGTAGCAATTTCCCAGCGGAAAAATTCCTGGCCCAGGCGGTCGATGTCCGCAACGGCAATGCGCACCACCACCTGCCCGGCCTGTTCGAGGGCGGCAAGCTTGGCGTCCTGTTGGGCGTCGGGTGCCGAATCCAGGCGTAAGTATGCAAACACCCGGTCCTGGCCGTAAACCTCCGGCGCACCCAGGGCTTCCTGGTCCACCGGAATAATACCTTTGCCCTGTTTGCCGGTCGATTCGGCGAGTAGTTGTTCGAGCCATGCGCCGAGATCGGAGATGGCAGGCGAAGTGATGATGGTGACCTTATCACGGCCGTTCTTAGCTGCGGTTCCAAGCACGATGCCCAGCACGACCCCCGGGTTCTCCGCGACCGCCACCGAAGGACCGCAGGCTTCGACCATTTCCTGGGTACGGTCGAGAAACTTCCGGACATCGAGCCCCATGATGGCCGCCGGCACCAGGCCGAAGTTGGAGAGCGCGGAGTAACGGCCGCCGATGCTCGGCAGTCCGTAGTGGATGTGGCGAAAGTGG
Organism: uncultured Acidobacteriaceae bacterium; assembly: GCA_963770245.1. GTDB lineage: Bacteria > Acidobacteriota > Terriglobia > Terriglobales > Acidobacteriaceae > PALSA-270. Next base: position 392,120 of record CAVYOX010000011.1, read on the forward strand.
TCTCGCTCGGCGACCTGCTGCATCTTCGAGCCGGGGTCGGTGATGGCTAGGAAGCGGCTGCCGGCTTTATCGGCGCCCACAGTTTGCTGCACGCGCTCGAAGAAATACTGTTTGAAAATATTCGGCTCCAGGGTAGATCCCGATTTGCTCGAAACCACGAACAGCGTTTTCCCGAGATCAATTTTGCTTTCGAAAGCTTTGATCTGGGCAGGATCGGTGGAATCGAGCACGTGGAGCTGGGGAAAGCCGGGGACGCGGCCGAAGGTTTTCTCGAGCACTTCGGGGCAAAGACTGGACCCGCCCATGCCCAGCAAGAGAATGTCGGTGAATCCCCCGCTTTTGGAATCCGCGGCAGCCTCTCGCAGGTGGTCGATCTCGGCGATCTGCTCGGCCGCGATGTCGAGCCAGCCGAGCCAGTCGGCTTCGTCAGTTCCGGTCCACAACGACGGATCGTGCTGCCATAGGCGGCGGACTTTTCCGGCCGCGCGCCAGTCATTGAGGTTGGCCGTCACCTGGGCGGCTAACCCGGCCGGCAGCTTGTAGGTGGGGCGGCTCAGTTTGGCACCGGCCCCGCTCTTGGTCTTGGTCTCCACGGCTTCGAGCAGCTTGTCGAAGGCCTCGGCGAAAAGGCGCACCCCATCCTCGGTGAGTTTGTCGGTGACTTCATCAATCGAGATGCCCAGCTGGGCAAGCGTTTTCATGACCTCCTCGGCAGCGGGGATATTCTCGGTCAGGCTGCTGCGGGGATGGCCGTGATCGCGGAAGGCGTCGAGCGTGGCCGGGGGCACGGTGTTGACCGTGTCCCGACCGATGAGTTCCTCGACGTACATCACGTCGCTGAACTTCGGATTCTTCGTGCTGGTGCTCGCCCACAGCACGCGCTGGGTCTGACCGCCCGCCGTCGCCAGCTTCTTCCAGGGCTCGGTGGCAAAGATCTTTAGGTATCGCTGATAGGCGAGCTTGCCGTTCGCGATGGCAATCTTTCCCTCCAGGTTCTTGAGCTGCTCCTGTTCGCGCGGATCTTTCGAGGTCGCCAGGCGAGCCGCCAGGAGGGAATCGACGGCGGAGTCGATGCGACTGATGAAAAAGCTGGCCACGCTGGCGATCTTGCTCGGATCGCCCCCGCCCGAGACGAACTTCTGGAGGCCGGCCACGTAGGCCTCCGCCACTTGCTGATAGACCTCTTGCGAAAACAACAGGGTGACGTTGATATTGATGCCTTCGCTGATCAGCTGCTGGAAGGCCGGAATGCCTTCCTTGGTGCCCGGGACTTTGATCATGACATTCTCCCGGTCCACAGCTTTCCACAGGCGGCGCGCTTCGAGCAGCGTGCCTTCGGTATCGCGTGCGAGATAAGGCGAAACTTCCAGGCTCACGTATCCGTCGTAGCGCTTGGTGCGGTCGTAAACCGAACGCAGGATGTCAGCCGCATCCTGAATGTCGCGGATGGCAAGGATCTCGTAGCGCGCTTTAGCGTCGAGGTCAGTCTTCGGCGCGAGTGAGTCCAGCAGGTCGGCATAAAGGGTGCTGGCTGCAATGGCCTTTTCGAAAATCGAGGGATTCGACGTCATGCCGCGCAGGCCGTCGTCCTTGACCAGGCGTTTTAGTTCCCCCCCGGTCAGTAGGTCCCGCCGGATGTAGTCCAGCCAGATCGACTGGCCCAATTTCTGAAGGTCCACCAAGGGGTTAACGGCTTTTGCGGTGTCGAGGATTCCGGTAGGCTGCATGATGGTTCTCCCTCTATTTCTGCTCTGCGCCTCATCCCCGGGATCGTCGAGGACGAGGCGATGCCAGGGTTGGGCGAAAACTTACTTGGCTCTCGCGATGGTCTCGCGTGCGGCCGCGAGCACGTTCTCCGTGGTGAACCCAAACTTTTTCTGCAGATCCTTGATCGGCGCCGAGGCCCCGAAACGGTGCATGCCCACGACCGAACCCGCGGGGCCCACGTAGCGCCCCCAGCCGAAAGTGCTGGCCATTTCGACCGCCACTCGCGCCCCGACCGAGGGCGGAAAGACTTGCGCTTTGTACGCCTCGCTCTGCTTTTCGAAAATGTCCCACGAGGGCATGCTGACCACTCGTGCCTTAATGCCCTCGGCTTTCAGTTTCTCGAAGGCGCTGACGCAAAGCGAAACTTCGCTGCCTGTTCCCATCAGGATGACGCTTGGTTTGCGGTCGGGCGCGTCGGCCAGAATGTAGGCACCCTGGTGCACTCCCGTAGCCGGCCCATATTGGGTCCGGTCAAAGGTCGGGACCGCCTGCCGCGTCAGCACCAAGGCCGCCGGCTGGTTCTGCAGTTGCATGATGATCTTCCAGCACTCGACGACTTCATTGGCATCGGCCGGGCGCAGCAGCATCAGACCAGGCATCGCCCGCAGCGAGGCTAGCTGTTCGATCGGCTGGTGCGTGGGGCCGTCTTCCCCCAGGCCAATCGAATCGTGGGTGAACACATAGATGACGGGAATCTCCATGAGAGCGGCCAGACGGATGCTCGGACGCATGTAATCGCTGAAGTTGAAGAAGGTCCCGCCGAAGGGGCGAATCTTCGACACTGCCATGCCATTCAAGGCCGCCCCCATGCCATGCTCCCGGATGCCGAAATGAAAGTTCGATCCACCGTAACTGCCGGCCTCGAAATCCGTGGCGCCTTCGAACTTGAGCGCAGTCTTGTTCGAAGTGGCTAGGTCCGCGGAGCCGCCGATCAGCCAGGGCACGTTCTGCGCAATGGCATTCAGCACTTTGCCCGCGCTGTCGCGCGTGGCAACTCCCTTGGGGTCTGCCGGGAAAGTCGGAAGGTCCTTGTCCCATCCGCTCGGAAGTTCGCGATGCTGCATGCGGTCGATCTGTTCCGCCAGGTCCGGGTACTGTCGGCTGTATTCGGCGAAACGTTTGCCCCATTGTTCCCGCAGGCCGGCTCCGCGCTTGCCGATTCCCTGCTGGAAGTGCTCCCGCACCCCGTCGGGCACCAGAAATTTCGCATCCTCCGGCCAGCCGTAGAACTTCTTGACCAGTCGGACCTCCTCTTCGCCCAGAGGTTCGCCGTGCGCGGCATTGGTGTCTTGCTTGTGGGGGGAGCCGTAGCCGATGTGGCTGTTCACGATAAGAAGAGTCGGGCGGTCGCTGGTCTCGAGGAAATTGGCAAAGGCCCGTCCGAGCGATTCCAGGTCATTGGCGTCGGTTACGTGCAGAACGTTCCACCCGTACCCTCGGAAGCGCGCGCCCACGTCCTCGCTGAACGACCAAGCCGCGGGACCATCGAGGGTCACATGGTTGCTGTCGTAGATCCAGCATAGATTCGAAAGCTTCAGATGGCCGGCCAGCGAGGCGGCTTCGCTACCCACGCCTTCCATCAAGTCGCCATCGCTGCAGATGCTGTAAACGTTGTAGTGGAAGACATCGAAGCCCGGACGGTTGAAATGGGTTGCCTGCCATTGAGCGGCGATCGCCATGCCCACGCTGTTGCCGATGCCCTGGCCGAGCGGCCCGGTGGTGGTTTCAATGCCCGCGGTCAATCGGTACTCGGGATGGCCGGGAGTTCGACTGTCCAACTGGCGAAACTTCTTTATGTCCTCGAGCCCGACGGCGAATTCGCCGAGCCGTTCGTACTCCGGACTCACCCCGCGGACGCCGGTCAGATAGAGCATGGCGTAGAGCAACATGGAGGCGTGTCCCGCGGATAGGACAAAACGATCTCGATTGGGCCAGGTGGGATCTTCCGGATCGTAGCGCAGAAACTGCTGCCACAACACATAGGCGACCGGGGCCAGGCCCATGGGCGCTCCGGGGTGGCCAGAATTGGCCTGTTGCACGCCGTCAATCGCCAGCGTGCGAATGGTGTTGATGGTCAGAGTGTTCAGTTCCTGACCGGTCAGCAAAGTCTGCTCGCTCGCCACCATTGCGTCTCCCTCCGTGGTTTTACGGTCCGTGAGTGAGTCCTCAGGATTGCGGATCCGGGTGTACTCTCCATGACTGACTGCGCCTGGGCCGCGGCCGGTAAGCGCGGTTCTCAATATTTTCGGGAGGTACTCCGTCGGAATACCTATCGGTTGCTCAGGTTTTTATTCCCTGCCAGTTTACCAAGTTCCAGCCAGATGTGCCTCACCCGCGGCTAGAAATTGGACCTCTTCCGGATGGGATGATGGCGGGGTGGCAAGGATTCAGCGAAAGGAGACGAGCTTGAGGAAAAGTCGCCGGAGAGGCAAGAATCAGCGCTTGAGTTGCGCCAGATAACCGTGATCGCTCGCGTATCCCTTGGTCGTGGTTTCCACGAACTTGAGGAACTGCCGCAGGGATTCGCGCTGTAGGGGGTCCATGTCGAATTTTACGCGGACACCGAGGCTCGGGTTGGCGCGAGTGACAATTCCGTTCAGCACTAGGCCCTTGACCCATACCTGTCCGCTCGTGACCCAGAGGCCGATTTCGATCTTGGCTCCGGAGTCAAAGATGGCCGGAGTTTCCACCAGGCATCCGCCCAGGCTGGTATTGGTCAAATTGCCCCACACCGGAGTTGCCGAACCCGCGACTCGCAACTCGACCACGACAAAACATTTCATCCGCGGATAACGACGGCGGTCCTGTCCCCATGAGGGAGTGAAAATGTCGGGCTCGAAGGGCGGTGTCGCCGCAGCGCTGGTGGCGACGGGCTGGGGCGGCGGTGTCGGCGCAGGCAGGGGTGCGTCGCCTTCGGCCTTGGGAGTCTTGGCCGCACTGTCCCGCTTGATTTGCCGCATCATCTCGAGCAGAGCCTGCTCGCGGGTGGCCGGCGGCGCGTCGCGATAAGCCTGCAACAGTTCTCCGAGATGCAGCAACAGGTCGGGATCGGCAAGGAGCTGGGTCCAGTCCGCTCCCTTAGCCGGAGGTTTGGGATTGCTCATAGGTGAACGCGTGCGGTCGTATGTGACTTTAGTGATATCCGCCAGAGCTAGGGTGAGGCATGGCCCGGGGTTGGGCAAGATGACTATAGTGACAGGCAGCGGTAACCCGAGACCGGGTCCGATCGCAAGCCCCCGGAATGAGCTTCATCCGGGCAGTAATCCGCTGCCCGAGAAACCGCCAAGACGATTAGCCATTCATCAGGAATCATGGCGTCACCCCGATCTCAGTTGGCGTATCCTTAGTCCTATGAGCGTAATCCTATGAGCAGTCAGACAGTGCTGGATCTCGGTCGGCGCAACCCTGGGATGCGAATTGCCCTCATGGTGGTAGCTGTCGTTCTCCTGGCTGCAAGTCTCGGGGTTTGTGCGGACGGCGACCCGACTGCGGACGCCCATGCTGTACCCGCAATCGATGGCAATATCGGCCCTTGTTCGGTCGAATTCACGGTCACCGACGCCGGCAACGCGGCGGTGTATAACGCCAGGATCCGGGTGCACATCGCGTACCGATTCCTGAGCGCCCACAAGTTGGACCTCGAGGTCGGAACCAATGTCGATGGCAAGGCGCGGGTCAGCGGATTGCCAGAGAAGGTGAAGGAGGCCCTCCAGTTCAAGGCGTCGCAAGCCGATCGTTCCGGAGAGGCTTTCTGGAATCCGGCCGAGGGTTGCGCGGCCAAACGAGCTATTGTTCTGAAAGCCGAAGACAAATCCGGGCAGCAGCCTTAAAGGCAGCCGTAACACCCACCCTCAACCTGCAGCCTTAACATCCAGCCTTAACCTCCGGCCGTAACATCCGACGACCTGCGGCAGATCGTGTCGGAGGGCGCCTGGGCTCGATCTTAGGCGGAGATCAGGTGCTTGCTGCGGTAGATGCTGTAGCCGCGAGCGGTGAGTCGAACCACACCCCGCACTTGCTCCTCGACAATCCCTGCATTCCTCAACTCCGCCACCGCCCCACGGGCGACCGAAGAATCCATCGTCTGCTTGGGTAAGGTGACAAAGCTGGCGGGGTCGATCTCGTAGTATTCGACCAAGGTTACAAGAATCTCGCTTTGGATCGATTCCTGAAGCATAAGCATTTCTCGCTCTCAGAATACAATTCCAATAGTACGGAACTGGCACTGGGGAGGGAATGGCCCAGCTGTGCCGGGAAACAGCACTTCGGTTACCCTCGAACCCCTACCGCCGATCGAAGAAAGAGACCGGCAAAAAGACCCTAGAATAACGGCAATTCCATGAAATGAAAGGGAGAACAGGGCGCTCCTGCCTTTTGAACTCCCGGCTGACCGCGCGAATCACCCGCGGCGTCCAGCCCCTCTTTGCCAGAGCGAAAAATAAGGAAGGGCGCGCTCAAGGGGAAGATTTCCGGACTTTTCTTGGAGAATTCTTGATCAACTCATCCCAGTGAGTTGTGCCTGACCGGCTTGTATCCCCGCCCTGAAAGACAAGGTTTTGCGACGCATCGGATGACCAAGCCGAACCACCTTCGGTTCACGCGTACGCGCTGTCGGGCTTGGTAGTCTCTTGGCTCCAATATGACTATGGCATGATGACCATAGTTCGGTTCTCGGGGAGATTCGGTATGAAGAAAATGGCAGCAGGTTCCTTTAAGACCCATTGTCTCGCGGTCATGGACGAGGTTCAGGCCAAGCACGAGACTGTCGTAATCACGAAGCACGGCAAGCCGGGGCAAAGCTGGTCCCAGTGAACACCGAGACGGACGAGATCTACAATTTCCTCGCAGGCAAGGGCGCCGTCGCAGGAGACGTCGTTTCACCCGCGGTCTCTCCTGAAGAATGGGGAATAGGTTGTCGTAGGCCTCTTGTGTGAGGGCCACTACTTCCCGGTATTCGTCGCGGCTGACGTGGACAAAGAAATCGCTATTGAAACACGGAACCAAGAAGGCATCCCAGCCGGCGCATTTTCTGTAGGTTAGCCAGCGTATCCCAAAAAAAAGAGCCAAATTGCTCGGAATGGTGCTATCGAACTGCGCTGTGGACGATCTAAATATCTATCGTTCGTACAAGAAGCCGTTCAACCTGATTCTTGCCAGAGCGAAAAATGAGAAATGGCACGCCCGGCTGGAATTCGAACTCCTCGGGGTTTGTCCCCCCGGCCGCCGCTCGAACTTTATCCGGGTAGTTCCCGCAGTTGCCCGGGACTTTACTGGTCAGGCCCTCGCGACAGCGCCTTGCGAACCTGCAGCGGGAACTTTTCCGCGATAGTTCCAGTATTATCGCTTGCGGAAGAATGGACCTTCGATGAAAACAATCTGTGTTCTCGCTCTATTTTTGATTTGTGCCGGCATGCTCTTGGGCCAAACCGCCAACCCCACGGCAACGACCGCCGGCGCGGCGCAGACTTTTTCCCCGATTCCGGGGCTCGACAAAAGCTTAATGGATACGACCGCGAACCCGTGCGTCGATTTTTATCAGTACGCGTGTGGCAACTGGAACACGCTCCACCCGATTCCGAACGATTCCCCATACTCCGACCAGTTCTACAACCTGGACCAGTACAACCACCAGGTGCTGCACGGAATTTTGGAGAAGGCCGGGGCGGACGATGCCGCGCGCGACATGAACACGCAGAAGATCGGCGACTACTACGCCAGCTGCATGGATGAGGCGGCGATTCAGCGGAAAGGGCTGGCGCCGCTGCGGCCCGAGCTTGATCAGATCAACGCGTTGACCAGCAAGGATCAGTTGCCGGAATTGCTGGCGCACTACCAGTTGATCAATGTGAACGCGTTCCTAGGATTTGGATCACAGCAGGACTTCAAGGATGCGACCCGAACGATTGCGGTCGTTGGGCAAAACGGCCTCGGGCTCCCGGAGAAGGACTACTACTTACGCTCGGGCGCGAAGGACGAGGAAATTCGTAAGCAGTATGTAGCGCACGTGGCCAAGATACTCCAGTTGCTCGGGTCGAGCGAGCCACAGGCGGCGAGCGACGCAGCGGCGATTATGAAGCTCGAAACGGCGCTGGCGAAAGTGTCGCTCGATGTTACTTCGCGACGCGAACCCCACAATGTCTATCACATGATGCCGATCAAAGATCTGCAGGCGCTGACGCCGGTGTTCGACTGGGAGCATTTTTATCCGTCGAGCGGGTCGCCGCAGTTCGCCGAGATCAATGTCGCGGAACCGGAGTTTTTCAAGGGCATGAGCCAGGTCATCCGCGAGACCGATCTCTCGACCATCAAAGCCTATCTGCGCTGGCAGTTGGTCTTTTCGATCGCCGGGTCCATATTGCCCAAGGCGTTGGACGAAGAGAAGTTCGATTTTGACGGGCGCAAGCTCACGGGCGTTCCCGAACAGGAGACGCGCTGGAAGCGGTGTGTGTCGAGCACCGACGGAGCTCTGCCGGAAGCCCTCGGCAAGGCCTATGTCGAGCAGCAATTCCCGGCGGCGAGCAAGGAAAAGGCGCTCGAGATGATTCACGACATTGAGGCTGCGATGGATCGCGATATTGATTCGCTGGACTGGATGACAGCAGCGACCAAGACACGCGCCAAGGAGAAGCTGCACTTGATCGCCAACAAGGTGGGCTATCCCGACAAGTGGCGCGACTATTCGAAGCTTGAGATCGTGCGCGGCGACGCCTTTGGAAACAATCTGCGAGCCGCGGAGTTTGAATCGCGGCGGCAGCTGGCCAAAATCGGCAAACCGGTGGACCGCGAAGAGTGGATTACCTCTACCCCCACAGTGAACGCCTACTACAACCCCAGCATGAATGACATCAACTTCCCGGCGGGCGTGTTACAACCGGCATTTTTCGATGCCTCCCAGCCGGATGCCCTGAACTACGGGCACATTGGGCTGTTTATGGGACACGAGATCACCCACGGCTTTGATGACCAAGGTCGGCAGTTCGACGGGCACGGGAATCTGGAAGACTGGTGGACCGAGGAAGATGGAGACAAGTTCACTGCGAAAGCGGCATGCATCGTCGACGAGTACGCGCAGTTCAGCGTGGGGGACACGAAGCTGAACGGCAAACTCACTCTGGGCGAGAACACGGCGGACAACGGCGGACTCCGGCTGGCCTACATGGCGTTTCTGGCGCGAGCCGCGGAGCAGGGAATCGATCTCGACAAACAGTCGTCCGACGGCTATACCCCAGTGCAACAGATGTTCCTCGGATTCGCGCAGGACTGGTGCTCGAACTGGCGTCCGGAACTGGAGCGGCTGATAGCGACGACCGATCCGCATTCCCCAGACCGTTTCCGGACAAACGGAGTGCTGGTGAATATGCCGGAATTCAGGAAGGCTTTCGGCTGTAAGGTGGGACAGGCGATGGCACCCGTAAAGACGTGCAGGGTGTGGTAGAGGAAAGCGGCGCTGCTTGAAGGTCGCGACTCAAAAGGCTGATGATGGGGTCAAAGTGCGAATGCCCGGTGGCCCTCGGCCGGATCGGCTCCGCACACCCTGCCCAACCGGGGGCTTCTGCCTTAGGCAGGCCTGCTCCGCCACGCGCACGGAGAATGCTGCGCCAGGGGAAACGAGAACTGCGCTCGATCGCCCTCGTGCTGGAGTGGAATCGGTTGGCCATCAACCGTGCGCCTTTGGTAGCGCTTCTTTAGACGCATCACCAAACCGCTCCTTCAAATCCAATTTTGTAATCCCGGCATACGCGCAATTGAAAACTCAACACAATGCGGCTGAATCGAGCGGCCACATTCAGGCATCGAAAAAGCTATCGAAGGAGTTTTAAATGTTGGATTACCTGAAAAAGATCGAAAGCGAAGTGTCAGCGTGGCCAAGCATCTCGGTGCAGCCACACCGCTTCGGAGGGAAGGAATTCCTTTTCGGAGATGCAGAAGTGGGGCATATGCATACTGGTGGCATCGTTGATATTCCGTTCCCTCGGCCCATTCGCGATGCGCTCTTAGCGGCAGGTCTTGCGAAAGGACACCGTTGGGTGCCGAATTCAGGGTGGACAACTTTTCACGTCCACAGCGAAGAAAACCTCAGCCATGCGCTCTGGCTCATGCGCCTCTCCTATGTGCGTTACGCACTGAAAACGGCGATCGAGCCTCGGGAGATGCTGGAGCGAGAAAGCGAAGAACTTCGCTTGAGTCCTCAGTTCAAATCGCTGCTCGAACCCTTTGTGCGAAAAACTCCAAACCAGGTTTGCGCTGAACCGCTCTTGGCATAAAGGTTCTTCAAGCGGTTCGCTTCCTTTTGCGGGCTGCGGTGCGGCTGCGAACATACGAGAGACCGCGCTTCAGTTCGGCACTGAGATCGGTGCCCTCGGTCGCAATCTTCACCGGCTCGGAGACCTCGCGCCCCAACCATTGATTTAGTTCGTCCGGCGAAGCCCGCACTCGCCGACCCTCTCGGGTGACCGGCATCCCGGATTTTGCCCAGCGTTGCGCCGCCGAGACCGGCAGACCCAAGAATTCCGCGATCTGCTGCCAGCCGTTCAGCGATCCGGATTCGAGACTCTGTTTGGCCATGAAGGATACCCTCGCACCAGTTCTTTTGCTGTCTCGCCCGCCATCGCTACGGGATTCACTCGACCCGGGAGATTTGCCACCGACGATTTCGGCAACGATGGGGCGATGATGAGACTACTTCGCAACCGCCAGAGAAACCATCCGGAAGAGTTGCACGGCTCCGGTGTCGGCCAAGAGGGTCAAGGTTACCGCGATTGTGTACAATTCATAGGGCGGCTTCGCGATGAGAGGATCGGCAAGGTCGTGCAGCACCCCGAAGGTGATCAAACCCTAGAAGTGATTGAAGAAAAAAGGGTAAACCTGGTGCGCCCGGAGAGATTCGAACTCCCGACCTATTGCTCCGGAGGCTGTCTTTATACCGTCGCTCTTCGGGAAATCAACGAGTTGTAGTCGCTCCGCGGCGGTATTATGCGCCGCTATCGTCATCAATCGAACACATTCTGAACCCAACGCCGTCTGAACCCAACGCCGCTTTACTCGTCTGACGAATGCCCATTCCGGTAGTGGTGAAGTTTGAAATTCACGGGGCTGGCAATGGAACCTAAGCCTGTGGGAAACTATCGGCATGAAGAAACCGGAATTGACCGATGCGGGTTGGCTTGGACCAAAGAACGAAATGGATAGCGCTAGTCATCACTTCGGAAAGTGCTCTGAGTGCTATGAAATCATCTGCGTCGAAAAGTCCGTGACCGATGGACCGAGCACTCAGCAAGAGACCAGTGAAATACTCCATAAAGCGTTCCGCACACACGTTAAGCTGAAGCACTCCGAGGACTTCAGCCAAGCCGCTGCCCGGATCGTGAAAGAAGCTACGAAGGATTAGGTAATTCGTAGGGATTCTTCGTTGCTTTCAAATAGCGGGAGTGACACGTATCTCGGAAATGCCCTGTCCATCATTTCCATAAATTGTCCCCACTGAGATGTGGCCTTCATTAGAGTAGTTACAGAAGCAAGATGCTCACGCAGCTTAGGATTGTCCTATATCGTCCGTGAGAAGCTGGACAAGCTCAGGTGTGCTTGCGGTACTTTGCCTATTACACTTATGACGGTTGTCCACTGGCACTGGTATTGGGCCGCTTTGACAGCGTGGTTTGGGTTGCTGATTGGCGGAGCCATGAAACTTGCCTTCCACGCCGTATGACAACGGACGGCGAAAGTCTCGGTGACTGGGTCAAGATGTCAGTCAAGAAAGGGATGTAGTCCCATATGAAACGAACAATTCCCGCGCTTCTCGTTCTGCTGTTTGCCACCACGGTCAGCTTCGCGCAAGGCGCGCCCGCCAAATCGGCTGGGCCTTATGCCGGCTAATAGCTCATAATTAGGTAGGAGGGAGTTATGCGCCACATCTTGATGGTAGCTACATTGTTGTTGTCCTCCAGCATCGCCTTCGCGCGGTCACCTGCTGCTCCAGCGGACATGTCAAGGGACTACGCCGGTAGGCCCGTGGGCGATGTAACTGTACCGCCGCCTTCGCCGCCAGCAACGGATCGCGAAGTGCAGGACCTTCGCGATATCCATTTCGCTCTTGATCGCGCCGACTTACGTTTGGAGGACCGGCAAATTCTAGCGGCCGACGCGGAATGGCTCAAAGCCCATCCCAACGTGAACGTAACGATTGAAGGCGACGCCGACGAGCGCGGCGACATCGTCTACAACCTGGCTCTTTCGGATCACCGAGCTTTGGCCACGCGCGATGCGCTCATCTCGCTCGGAGTCCCGGCCGAACGGATTGTCTTTTCGACCGGCTGGGGCAAGCTCTACCCGGTCTGCCAGCAATCGAATGAGTCCTGCTGGAGCGGGAACCGGCGCGCACATTTGGCTCGCTGGTGAAACGAGCCGAGTCTCCGCTCTCGTGGGAGAACTGAAGACTCTATTTGATCTCTGCGCGTTGGCGACGCGCGTCAGCCTGCGAAGGTGCATCCGCATGGTCAAGTTCTGCCGTTCGACGTGTGACGCGCAAATGCGCTCGTAATCGGGCATCTCGATTCTTGGGACTACTTCAACATCCACCACTTCGGCGGGCGAATATCGCCGCTCTCCGTCCCGTGACGCTGCATAAACCTTGACCAGTTGCGCGTAATGAATGTCAGCCCCGAATACCCGCTCAACCACTTCCGGGTAGCTGGGCCAGCCGTCCGTACTCAACTGGAATTTTCCAGTCGTAGCGCGACGCAACTTGAGGATGAAGGCCAACGTGTCTTGCCTGTTTCGCATCCCAAGGTGCCAAGCCGAAATCAGTTTTGGACACTACCAGCCCATGTAGCAGAAAGAAGAATTACGAGGAGCCGTGCAACAATATGTTGTACGGTTGCAAATTGTGATTTCCCTTGGTTATTCAGAGTCTCGACTGGGCGGAGATTCTGGCCCTGCTCCGATGCGCTCGCGAAGAGTGCGAGCGGGACTGGCTCATGACAGCAACGCCTTCCTGCATGGGCTCCGGGCCTCGGAAGTGACCAGCTTTCAAGTACCTCGAGCGAACCGCTCCTAGATCTCCGGAAGGCGCTGACTGAATATGCCGCCCAAAACGGCCTTTAATCAGCCGGTTTTCGACCTCTATGTAAGGCCTGCACGGTCCGCAGGCTGCCCTTCAGCCGCTGGATTTGCAAAAAGCCGTCTTTCTCTGCATCCGATTTACCGAGTACTTTCTGCGATGGCTCGGGGCGAGCAGTGAAGCCGCAGCAGTCGACTTCGCCGTCAACAAGCTCGATGCGTCGGTGGACCTAAACGGGCACGAAGCTGGAAACGGCGGACACAGCCAAGGAAAACCTAAAGCCTATCGGGACTCCTCTACTCGGAGAGACGCGATTTTTCACTACTTGAGACGATTCCCGGACGAGTGGGGGCTCGGATAACTAATGGGATGGTCCGCCGCCTTTACCCAGCCAGCAGGTTGGGTATAAGAGATGAACAAGGAGGCGTCCCCATGCAACTACACACGGTCGGCATTGATCTCGGCAAGACCCTTTTTCATCTGGTTGGGCTCAACCAATGCGGCGAGGTTGTGGTACGCAAGAAGTTTTCCCGCAAGCAACTGCTGCACTTCACCGCGAACCTGCAGGTGGAATTGATTGGCATGGAAGCCTGCGGAGGGTCCCACTTTCTCGGGCGGGCTCTGAGAGAGCAGGGTCACGAGGTGCGGCTGATGCCGGCTCGGTATGTCAAGCCCTATGTAAAGACGAACAAGAGCGACTACATTGACGCCGAGGCGATTGCGGAGGCAGTCGAGCGACCGAAGATGCGCTTCGTGCCGATCAAGAGCGATGACCAACTGGATCTGCAGTCCCTGCATCGGGTACGAGAGCGTTGGGTGATGCGTCGGACAGCAGTCATCAACCAGATTCGTGGCTTGCTGCTCGAACGTGGAATCACCTTGCGACAGGGGCGACGCCATGTGGATGAGGCTTTGCCCGGGATCTTGGAAGACGCCAGCGCCAAGCTCTCGGGCGCAGTGCGCTTGCTGCTGGCACAACTGAAGCTGGAACTCAATCACTTGCAAATGCGGATCGACGAAGCCGATGCGGTCATTCAGAAGATAGCTGGAGAGAACGAAGCCTGCCGACGGCTGGTGGCGATTCCTGGCATCGGACCTGTGACGGCGACTGCAATCATCGCCGCAATCGGCAATGGAGCAGCTTTCAAAAAAGGGCGAGGGTTTTCCGCGTGGCTCGGAATCGTCCCGGGCGAATACACCACTGGCGGCAAGCAAAAGCTGCTGGGGATTAGCAAACGGGGGAACTCTTACTTGCGAAGACTCCTGGTCCAAGGGGCCCGTGCTGTCTTGCAACAAAGGGCGAAACAGTCTTCCGGTCTGAGTGCGTGGCTGGCCCAACTCACAACCCGCGTCCACAGTAACGTGGCCGCAGTAGCCTTAGCGAATAAGCTGGCCCGCATGGCCTGGGCCGTGCTCGCTAAGAATGAAACCTATCGGCCACCGGTCGTGGTTAGTGCAGCGACAGCATAACTGGCCTGCAGATGACGCTTGGCTAAGGCCAGGCTTGGAAATCGCATTCGCGATTCCCACATACAGACCAGCGGCGACTACGGAGTGGATAATTTTCTGCCAGGTCTGCTGGCGAACTATGAGATGACACAACGGTCGAACCCGGCGCTCTCGAAACCTGTAAACCGGAAAATGCCTTCCAGGGCTGCCTAACTAAGTAGGACGAGCGCGCAGCGCATTCCATCAAGTGCCAGGAGCTTGTGCTCCACAAAGGCCGAATACATTTGCGCAGACCATCCTGTCACTTTCATTTTTCGCTTGCGACGAAGCGGCGGACCATACATCCGGTTTGCCGACAAATCGGGAACTGGCTGCAATCGGAACGACTGCGCCACGCGTCCGGTGGAAAGATTTTGGGGCACCCACACGGTGAACGGAGCCACAGGCGGTTTAGTACCTTTTTGAGTTGCACCCCAGCGACAGGGATTGAAGCTGGGTTGGAAAAAAGGGGCGAACTCTTCAGTACTCTCCGTAACGCCCCCTCACCGAATCCAAGAGCTTCTGTGAGTCGTAGCCGACGCCATCCTTGAATACAATCTCTACGTGCTCCACGTCGGAGATCTGCTTCGAGGGATCGCCCTTGATCACTACAATGTCCGCATTCTTGCCGGCAGTGATCGATCCAATCTGCTTGTCCCTTCCCAGGTAGATGGCGCCATTCAGCGTGGCAATCCTGATCGCTTCGACGGGGGAGAATCCCGCGTCTACCAGTAACTCAATTTCCCGCTGGTCGCCGAAGCCCGGCAGCACTTCGCCGGCTCCGGTGGGGTCTGGTCCGGCAATCAGCAATCCGCCGGCCTGCACGAACTCCCGTTCCAGTCCCACCTCGTTCTTGTAGCGCGTGGCTCCGTCGTACTTCTGGGCCGGCCACGATTCCGGCTTGTGCTCTCCAATAAAAAAATCTTCCTGTGCCTCGGGTGTCATCGCGTCCAGCATTTCCTGCCGCACCGGAGTCGAAATGCCCGGCTGGGCCCATGCCTCTATCACGGGCAGCGTCGAGGTGATGGCCACGTGGTGTTTCACCAGCGTGTCGATCAGGCTCTTCGCTTCCGGACTCCCCGGTGCCATGTGAGCGAGCGTGTACGCGCCCTCACTCTCGGAACAGGTGTCCGGCTTCTTGTCTGGGTCGAGCTGTGTGTTTACGAAAAAGCCGTGTTCCAGATCGTCTATTCCCAGCTCGGCAGCCTCGGTATACGTCACCGAACACAAGTGCCCAGTGACCTTTAGTCCCCGCTTGTGCGCTTCGTCGATCGCCGCCTTCAGCTCATCCCGCGTGATGTTCATGTAGGCCTTGAACGATGTCGCCCCGCGGTCCGCCCAGAAAGCCACCGACTGCCTGGCATCTTCCGCGTCTTTCAGCCGCGGCATCTGGATGTAATAACTGGTCGCTCCTTCCAGGTAAGGCGCGGTCACGTCGATGTGCGGACCGGGCACCTTGCCTGCGTCGATTGCCTTCTTCAGGTTCAGGTCGGCGAAGGGTTCCACGCTGCCTGTGGTGCGCATGGTGGTGACTCCACCCGCCAGGTAGAGGCGCGGCGCGGAAAACGTCATCTGCGGCAGCAGCACCGGAGGTTCCGCCTTCCACTCGGCCGTCAGGTTTGGCCGCCCCACGTAGAAAAGATGATTATGCATTCCCACGATGCCCGGCATCACGGTGTACTCACGGAGATCAAGAACTGCGGCGCCTGTCGTCGCCGCAACGTCGACGCCCTTCTGGATCGCCGAAATCTTTCCGCCCTCGATGACTACATTCTGATCTTCCACCGCTGCCGCGCCTGTGCCATCAATCACGCGCACATGAGTCAGCACAACCTTGGCGGCATCCACCCGCACGACCTGTTTTACACTCTTGGAAAGTTCGGCAGTCTGCGCGGTCTTCGGCAGCAAAAAGAAAAACACCCCGAGGACAGATGCAATGATATGTCGCATGCGTACACCTCGCGTACATTCTACCGGACTCGTTTTGGTCTGCTATCCGCGCTACGAGGTCACGGTGAACCTTGCCCTATCCGCCCGACGACGAACGGAGCGCCACGGCATCCCTGGTGGCCTTTTATGCTCTACCACGGCGTGCGGCACGTGGAAGCCAACATTGAAAGAGTACCCGAGGGCCGCTAAACGATAGCTGGTTGTGCTTGGAGCTGATTGAGGGCGAGTCACGGGCAACCCTTACCTTACCGATTAGGGAAGGTTAACCGACTAGGGTTACTCGGGATTAGTCCTACTCGCCTTCAGCAGTTCCGGCGCCACCAGGACAAGATTACCAACGACCTGACCGCTTTCGAGGAGCGCATTTGCCCGCGCCGCGTCGAGTATTGGGAACTCGCCGCTGATGACCGGCCGAATCTTGCCCTCCTGCAGCAACAGGAAGAGGAGAGCCCAGTCCTCCAGAAACGGCTTTCGGTTGAAGAGCACGGACCCTGCCCCGTAAGGCTTGAACCTCCTGCCGTTCGGTAGCAGGTTAAGCACGAGTATTTTGGCAAGAACACGCAGCGTGCCGCGTATGCTCAGGGGATTGCCGTATTCCACGAGCACGCCGCCCCGACGCAACAGCGGGAAGGCCCTGTCGATGTAATCGCCGCCCATGCCGTCGAAGACCGCGTCGAGTCCGCCGGGCTCGGCCCGACGAATCACCTCCACGTAATCCTCAGTGCGATAGTCGATTGGTGTTGCGCCGTATTCGGCCAGGATCGGGTGTTTGCTCTTGGAAGCGATCCCATACATCGTTAGGTTGGCGAGCCTGCCGAGATCCAAGAACGCTGTCCCGCACCCGCCGCTTGCGCCGATGATGAGCACCTTGTCACCCGCTTTGACTTTTGCGGATCGGTGCAATGCCTGGTACGCCGTGAGGTAATTCAGCAACAACGGAACGGCTTCGGCTGGATCGAGGGACGGAGGAACTGGAATGATCAGGTTTTCACGAAGGTAGACATACTCGGCATAGCCCCCAACCATCAGATACGCCGCCACTCTTACACCTGGGGCGGCCTGCTTAACGCCAGGGCCGACCGCATCGACGACGCCGATGATGGCGTAGCCTGGCACGAAGGGCACCTTCGAGGCAAACGGGCTGAGTCCGTAGCGATTCTGCACGTCAGGCAGGCAGACACACGCGGCCAGAACCTTGACACGGACTTCTCTTGCCGACGGATCCCGCAGGTCACACTCGGTGATTTGGAGATTCTCGGGTGGGCCTCGTTTGGTGACGACGATACACTTGTACTTCACCGGTTTCATTAGGAAATCTCTTTTTTCAATACCATAAGATGGTCACGGATAACGCAAGAATACTCGTGATAGGGGCCGGCGTGAACGGCTCGATTTGTGCCGTGGGCCTCTATACTGCGGGGTTTGATGTGACGATACTCGCCCGTGGCAAGCGTTATGAAGAGATACGAGATGGAGGGATCGTCATCGAGGATCCCTTCAAAAATACCCGCAGCAATACGAAGGTTCCAGTCATCAACCGCCTCGATCCCGAAGATTTCTACGATTACATCCTGATTGTCATCCGAAAAAATCAGGTACGAGACCTCTTACCGGTCTTGGCCCTGAACCGGTCTCCCAATGTCGCCTTCATGGTCAACAATCCATCCGGCCCCGATGAATTTACCGGGGTACTGGGTAAGGAGCGGGTCATGCTGGGCTTTGTGTTCGGTGCCGGAAAGCGAGATGGAAGCGTGATCCGCGCGATCAGCGGGATTGGCGGTTCCAGAATTGCCACGCCCTTTGGGGAGATCGACGGCAGGATAACGCCGCGGTTGACGCGGCTGATTGGCATTTTATGCCAGTCAGGTTTGAAATCTAAAACATCAACCGATATTTCAGACCACCTTGCAACCCATGCAGCGCTCGTCGCTCCCTTCGCGCATCTTCTGATCAAACACGGCTGCGATACCTATGCCCTGGCCCGATCCACAGCCGATCTCAGGCTGCTTGTCGATGCCCTGCGCGAGACACTCGATGTGCTTCGCGCAACTGGGTTCAAAATAATCCCGTCGAGCACGAACATAGTCAGGATCATTCCGCGTTTCGTTTTGCTCGCCGCTTTGCGGACCTTGCTTTCCACTAAATTCGCAGAAGTCGGCGCTGGCTGGCACTGTTCCCAGGCGCCGGATGAAATGCGCCAGCTTGGCATCGAACTGATGGCGCTGGTGGAAAAATCCAGCCTTCCCGTCCCTGCAATCAGGAAGCTGTTTGCGCCAGACTGATAACCAAATCGAATCCTGGCGGTCACAAAACGGGGAGTGCATGAAAGATGCATGTTGGCTATTAATTGGCCTGAAGGCTTGAATGAATTGCTGTGGGTGCGAAGATCGGCAGAGTTTTCCGCATTCCTCCCGAATGACGCTAGTGCTTTTTCGGAGGCGCGCCCTTGGTGAGCAGTGTGGAGCGGAGGGCGGCTTCCTAGACTACGAGAACTTTGAAGCGCGCTCGCTCGAGCCGATCCGGGAGCGACTGGGGCTGCCAAAACTCAATTTCCAGATTCTGCGGCGAACGTATGCGACTCGCGCGATCGGAGAACGGATTGGGACGCTCAAGGACGTGCAAAAGCGACTGCGGCACTCGCGACCCGATGTCACGCTCGACAATTACGTAAAGGAGATTCCGGAGTCAGTCTACGCAATGACCGATTCGATGTATGAGCAAATGGCCGGCCCGGATTTGGCCGCGCGGCTTGCCAGCATGACGACCAAAGGATGCAAGCAGTGACCAAATCACTGCGAAATGAACACTTTCTGAACATGCCGGGCAGGGGCAGCTCGGTAAGTGTTTGAAACATGGTGCGCCCGGAGAGATTCGAACTCCCGACCTATTGCTCCGGAGGACTCAACGCACGAGAAATGAATAACTTGCAAGGAATGAGTGGCAGAAGCACTGAGTGGTATCCGCTAGAGATACGAGGGCTTCCACTGCGATCCCTGCTCACCAGTGCAAGTCCATCCGGGTTGGTGCTGGGCACAAAATTAGGCACAGCGTTTCAGCGACCCAAGGGGGAGGCCGAAACCACCCCCCGGTCAATTTATGGCGAAACGTGGGTACGCCCGAAAAGGGCTTTAGAAATTATCGCGGTGATGGCCCCTCAGCGGGTCAAGGCAAGGGGTCGGACGATAGCGACCAAGCACAGCAGAGCCAGAAATTGCGGCCTTATTGTGCCAAGACTTGGACTGGCGCATTCCCTCTTGACAAGGCGGCAAACACGGATAGACTTCTTCACTTTGTGAATGTGCAAATGGATTGGTTGTCGTTTCTTGGTTTATCCGCTTCACTCTGTTCGCTAGCCATTGGGCTGTACGAATTGCATGCCAAGAAGCCTGGAGCGTTCTGGTTTTTCTTCTTGTGCTTTTTGTTCCTCGTGATTTTTGGGTACAGCCTCTGGAACCCAGCCGTTCACTTTCCCAGTGTGGGATCAACCACCCCCGCAGGCTCAGAGATTTCGAACCCTCCCGCCGAATCGACTGCTCCACCCGTGCGCCAACAGGAAATCGAAGAGCCGCTCCCGCCAATAAAACTCAGGAAAATACACGGCCTCGCCTATAGTTATTCCAAGGATTCTTGGGCAGCAATTGCAATGGGAGGATCATATTTTCCGGAGGTGGGACTGTGGTTTACGAGCGGATTTGTAACTAGTTATGCGGCGATCGATTGGCATGGGTCCTACGAGGTATCGAATCGCAATACTCTGTGCCTCACTGTCGACAATCTACGAGTGCCTACTCAAGCAGCATTTCTGGCCGACCGGTACGCGGATTTCGGTGTTGGCTACGGCGTAGAGCTCGATAATGCTGTTTTTGAGGACCACTCCATTTCACGAGTTGTCATGCTCTATCGATCATTTTTGGGCGACTCAGCGCCACCGGAGGTCAAAAAGTGTTTCAAAATAAACGCGGTAGAACCGGCATCGACAGAAACCTACAAGATGGAGGGAGAATGGGACGGGGAGTGTACCGATAGCACCGAGAGTCCCGCCAGCGTTCTTTTGGCCCGGATTGAACAGACAGGGAATCGATTTCATGGAGTTCTTGTTACTGACGGACACCTCAAAGCAGAAACAACGTTTTCAAATTGAAGGATGGGTTCTAAAGGATAAGATCAGCTTCGTGATTCGTACTGACAAGGAGCTAGTAGGCAGGAGCTTTGTCGCTCCGATCGCGCTCCAATCTGAGCAGCTCACCGGAATCTTGTACTCAGGACTTGGGCAAGGTCGCTGCTCAATGAAACGGCTGGGGGATTTGAAAGGATCGGTCGATGACATTGCCCCACCCGATGTTAGCAATCCCCCGGCCAGTACTGTTCCTCAATGACACCAGCACCCGGTGTGGAGGCTACGGTCTCGAAACCATCTAGTCGTTACCGCCTAGCCCCCACTTGGCGAGAACTAAGGGCTAGAGGTCATACAATATGTGTACTTA
Source organism: uncultured Acidobacteriaceae bacterium (assembly GCA_963770245.1). Classification (GTDB taxonomy): domain Bacteria; phylum Acidobacteriota; class Terriglobia; order Terriglobales; family Acidobacteriaceae; genus PALSA-270. The sequence continues at coordinate 412,865 of CAVYOX010000011.1, forward strand.
AGAGCCAACGTTGACAACCAACGTATAATGGCCACGGGTAATCGCTACGCGCGGCATATCGTCTCACTTCCCCCCCTGCCGTCGGGCCTGTCATTCCGGTATCAACAGAACTGGGTATTGGTGCTTTGCCGTAGTCGTGTCAGCGGGAACTGTAAATCGCTGACATGAGGCGATTCGTGGCTCAAAGCCGGGAGGCTATCGTGGACAACAAGAAATTCAGGGAATTCTTTAAACGTATTTCCAGTAAATTGAGCATTCTTCTGGGGGGCGCAGTTGTCTTAGGCAACGCTTCCCAAGCAATGGCAGTGCCAACCTCGCCTTCGGGCGAGATCACGACGCTGAGAATGAGTTCGAGCACCAGCCGCATCCTTCCCGCGAAGCTCATACTCAGGAAGGCACTGAATGGATCGCTGAAGATGATTGCGGATCACTCCTCGCATTCTTCTCATTCATCCCACTCGTCGCATTCTTCCCATGCATCGCAGGCGATGTGAGTGAACAGATGGAAAATGTGGAGGTAAACGAGCAGCGAACTAGCGCGACATTGTCAATTGCCAAGAGTCTCTATTCAAAGGGAGCGGTCCTCAGGGCGTGCTATTGGTTGGAGCGGGACCTTTGGTTTCAGCTCAACGAACGGGCTGATATGTGGATCGTCGTTGTTAGCCTGCGTGCGCACGGTCCCACGCTCGATCAGCCACGGGTGAAAAACATTAACGACTGGCTACCTGGATTCTTCAGCAGTCTGCTGGACTATCAACTTCGCGTCGATATTCAAACGGAAACAGCCCCAGTTCGCGAGTTGATCCTCGCCAAGGCATTTGCCGAATCAGGAGTTCTTGAGGAGGCACCCCCTGGTGCTTTTCAAGACCCTGTCGATTCAATCGCCAATTCCAGGGACAAGTTTGTCACTATATCCACCAAGGTCTCCGGTTAGGTTGCTTTGTGCGGTCATTCCAAGCTAGAAATTCTTACGTTAGCTCATCAGGAAGGTACCACCTTCTGCCTTTCAGGTTTCACCGCCTCGATCATCAGACTGAAGTGCTGGTCAATGAGTGTGGCGAATTCCTATTTGCACCGACGGGCACGGTGCGGGCGGTCGTAAAAAGAGAGTCTGTAGAAGACGGCTTGTACGCGACCCTTAAGGCGAAACATTTCATTTACGATGATTACTCTTCGCCTCTTCTGGATGTCTTAGCCTCGAAATACCGCAGCAAGTTCGAATTCATAAACGGCTCTACCAGATTGCACATTTTTGTTGTCACCCTGCGTTGCGATCACTCCTGCCACTATTGCCAAGTATCTCGTCAAACCGTCAACAAAGAAGAATTTGACATGAGCGAGGAAATCGCTGCTGCGTCGGTCAACATGATGCTGCAGTCACCCTCTCAGCACATCACGTTGGAATTACAGGGTGGCGAACCTCTGCTGGCATTCGAGAGGATTAAGTTCATCGTTTCCTTGGCGAAGACAGGAGCCAAGAAGCTCGACAAGCACCTTAGTATTGTCATCACCTCGAACCTGAGTTTCCTGACGGATGAAATCCTCGAATTTTGCAGTTCTGAACAAATCAAGTTGTCAACATCCCTGGATGGACCCGCGTTTATTCATAATGCCAATCGGCCTCGCCCAGAAGGAAACAGCTACGAATTGGCGATAGAAGGTATCGAACGCTCGCGGAAGGCTCTGGGAAACGACCAAGTTGCCGCGCTGATGACTACAACCAATCTTTCTCTGCAGCATCCCGTTGCAATTATCGACGAGTACGTGAAGCATTCATTCCACACGATTTTCCTGCGGCCAATCAGCCCCTACGGCTTTGCTGTAAAGACCAATCATCGGACGGGCTATGAAATGGCGTCTTTCCTCGATTTTTATCGCAAAGGCATGGACCACATTTTTGAACTTAACCGCAACGGCTACAACCTCATCGAAATTTACACAACAATTCTTTTGCAAAAGATTCTGACCACAGAGGGCACCAGATATGTCGATCTCCAAAGCCCAAGCGGGGCGGGGCTTAACGTCTTGGTCTACAACTATGATGGTGACGTGTATGCCACAGACGAAGCGCGAATGTTGGCTGAAATGAAGGATTACACTTTCAGACTGGGCAACGTCCTAAGGAACAATAGGGCCGAGATATTCACGAGTCCTGCCTTCGTGAACATGCTCCAAGCGGCTTGCAATCAGTCGTTGCCTGGTTGCTCCGATTGTGCCTTTCAGCCTTATTGCGGATCGGACCCCGTTTATCACCATGCGACCCAGGGTGACATTTTTGGACATCGTGCGACTAGCGGATTTTGCAAGCGAAATACTCAGGTTATTGAATACATTTTTTCCCTTCTTAGGGGAACAGATAGGGATATCCGAGACATTCTGTGGGGATGGATTGCGGGTCTCGATTTGAGGCAGATGAGAGAGGCTCTTCCACAATGAGGCTGCACACGGCTGGAAAGACGGAAGGGTTTCAGACTCCTGTCATTGCTAGGATTTCAACCCAGCCTCTCGATCTTCCTGCTCGCAAGAACGTCGCCTTGGTTCTGCCAGCCTCTTCACAGATCCCTGACGATATTGCAGGATATGCCTCGATCATCATGGAGGATGCATGGGATCAATCGGAAATAGGCGTGCCATTGGTTCACTCCGTCAGGACAGTTGAGCACCTGAAATCCGGTTATATCGTGGCCATCGAGCCGCATACCGGATTCGTTCGTACTCTGTATAGGCCTGACTCTCCGCACAATACCCTTTTCGTTACCGAGAGGTGTAATAGCAATTGTCTGATGTGCTCACAGCCTCCCGTGGATAAGGACGATATCCCCATGCTTACGAAGCGGAACCTCAGCTTGATTGATTTGATTTCCCCTTCGCCAGAATATCTGTGCATCACGGGAGGGGAACCGACGCTTCTCGGAGGTCACTTGCTATCGATCATTGCGAAGCTTCGGGACACTCTGCCCCAGACTTATGTTCATATGTTGAGCAATGGGAGACGTTTCGCATGGCCGGAGTTTACTTCTGAGTTTGCAGCGGTCCAACACCCTAATTTTAGTGTTGGTATTCCTCTTTACTCAGACCAAGCGGAGCTGCACGATTACGTGGTGCAAGCTAGAGGTGCTTTCGACCAAACTATCCTGGGATTTCATCAACTCGCGAGACACGGTGTCGAAACGGAAGTGCGAGTTGTACTTCATGCCTTGACAGTGCCGCGCCTTGAACGGTTGGCGGAGTACATTTGCAGAAATTTGACGTTTGTCGATCACGTCTCATTCATGGGGATGGAACATATCGGTTATGCGCCTCGAAATATGAAGGAGCTCTGGATCGATCCTGTTGACTATCAGGAGGAGCTTGAGGCTGGCGTATCGGTCCTGGGCAGATTTGGCATCGAGTCCCGCATTTACAATCTGCAACTCTGTGTTCTGCGACCGGCTCTCTGGAAATACTCGAAACAGTCTATTTCGGACTGGAAAAATGTATATGGAGAGGTTTGCACAGGGTGCGCCGTTCGACCACAGTGCGGAGGTTTCTTTCACTGGGAAACCAAAGTGCAGAGTCGGGGTCTCCATAAAATCACGACGGTGTAGTCCGCAATCGTTACTCCCGGAGCCTGTGACCAAAGAACTCGACGCTCTGATGCCTGCGATTCTCGATAAGGCGTTTCACGGAGAGATGTGATCTAGAACGGCAGCTCCATTTTTTCAAGATTTTTTCCCGTTTCCTTGGAGGCCTGCACCCGCAAGGTTACCGTGGTGTCGTGGCTGCTGCAAAGCAGGCGTAGTCACCGAAGGCAATGGAATATGCCTGAAAGGGCAACAACTTTACTTGACGCGCAAAGGAAAAGGCTGCCAAAATCGGCTAGTCATGGAAGTTTTGTATAATCGGGACTGAAGGAAACAGGGCCGGTCCAAGTTGTGCGACGTGAGATGAACGAACCGATTTCGCCTCCCCGGAAACGCAACAGCACGCCGTAGTCATGGTACGACAATGAACGAATGGAAATCCTCGGGCGGTCGCATTACGATGTTCCCGGCCGAGGTGTCATCCCATGCTTCGCACTCGGCACTTGAACTATTTAAGCAAGTCTGGAGCGACGAACCGAGCAATTTTCAAAAACCGGCCAATCCTCTTATGCCGACCGTAGCCCAGGGCAAGCGCGGTATCCTGGCGGCTAGCTGTACTGTCCAGCCAACGCGGACCGACTTCACGTTGACGCCATCGTCTCCCCAGGAACCGATACATGGATCGTTCCCTTTGATTGAAAATACACATCTACTCCACGCCGAACTATTGAGGATTATGGACGCTATCGACCAAGGCGTCGTTCCACATTCTGCAGTCCGCGTGGCTCTCGGTGTTCAATTTCTCGCTCTAGGGCCTAGCTCAGCGGAAGCCAACAGGGCGCTGACCGCAGTCATACCCGATCGATACGGCGTCAGACTCACCGACGAAGAGGACTTCATTTTCCAAATCAACCGACCGTACCCAAGTCGGAACGTTGAAGGCGTAAAGATGAACTCCCTTACAAAATGGAGCGTGGATCGGCTTCAAGTTCTGACTATTTCACTTCCCGCTGGTGGGGCGGCTACCCCCGCCCAGGCCTCTGCCTCGGCGAGACCCCAAACTGAGACCTTCATCGCTGCCAGCGTTAATTTCGATATCAACAACATCCCCACAGAACGCGTGCTTCTCAGCCGCCAGACATCGTTGCTGTTGCATGAGGCGCTCAATGCACTAGGGCAATGGCAGCAGGCTATTGGCCTGAAGATTGATGGGTTTTAGAATGCTAAGCCGCCTCACCAATATCTACCGACAAGCTGTTGTGGTTCTGGAGTCGAGTTCTGAGTTGCCGAACACTCATGCGCCGAATGTTCTAGTTCCAGATTCCACTGGGAACTATTCGCACACCGTGCAAATGCGTCCCGGCGTCTCCGAGTTCGTGGATGCCTCGCCCAGAACCGAAAGCGTGATCTTGAGAACGACGTTCTCAAGCGTGCCAATCATCTGGCAGTCGGAGTTGAGGCGGGAATATCAGGAATTAGGTCAGGCGCTCAGCGAGATGACGGAAGTAGAAGAAGGAGACGAATGGAAAATTGACGCCCCCGTTTATAATGCTGCGTGCTATGTTGCGGAGGGACTAATGGCGAGTTCGTTTCCGGCACCGCGCATCTTCAATCATGGACCAAAGTCAGTTGTCTTTAATTGGTCGAAAGACGCGGATAACCTGTATCTGACCGTCAGTGCGGATCATGTCTCGGCGCTAATATCTTCGCCAGAACGCATTAAGCGAAGAATAGACCTGTCAGCAAATGAGTTGATGAACCCCTCCTTTGCTCTCTCCTCTATCAGAGCCGCCTATTCAGAAGAACCCGTCAAACGATTGATCACAGGGGCGGTGCCCGATCCGTCAGAACTCCCCGGCTGAGGCGCTATATGAAATGGGGGCGCATCCCAGACGGTGATAGCTTGTTCCGTCATTCCATCCACCCGTTGACGTTTAGAGGTGCTAGATTTGCGCAGGAGAAGTTGCTAAGGCTTTATGACCAGGCCGACGGATCTCTCCTGGCATCCTTAACCTGGGAAAGGTACGTCCCGACTACAGAATTCATTCATGGTTACGGCTGCCGTTTGGCATTTCGCATGAACGAGAAGGACCGGACAGCGGGCAGGTACAAGGAGAAGAACCGGCGCGTTTACTGTGGCGCCTATGAACTAAAAGGAAAAGCAATTCGTGCGCTGGCAACCTCCGATGGACTGAATGAAATCTTATCTGCCGACGTCTTCCACCACGTTGAAGAAGGAGAAATTGCCCACACGGATTTGAGAATCGTTCTCAAACCGGGTGGCTTGTTTGATCTAGAGGGCACGAAGACGGCAATCTTGGATCGCCTGTGGAACAGATGCTGCGGGCCTCTGAAGCATGTGTGCGATTGCGACAAAGAAATCCCCGTACATCCAAGCTCAAGCTTGATAACTCCACCTGCCGGGACGTATTCCGATGGCAGGTCTTACTTCGGTCGCCTCTGGTGCATCATCAGGTTTCAGATTTACAGTTTCCTGTGGCGACTCTTCTCCGGCGCCCTTTTTAACGGCCTCTGACCTCAGTCACGCGCACAGACGCCATTCCTGCTCGTTGAACACGATCTGGCGGGCTTCTTAGGCCAGCGGGGTATTTCCGGTTCTTTCCCGGAGGCAGCCCCCGTAGAGTATTGTCCGTCTTCGTGCCACGCGCCGATATGAACATCGGAGCCGCTCGCCGATAGCGGGCCGCCAGGAGTGTCTGCCGATAGACTCGAACTCGTCTAATTCACTGGGCCTGTATTCAGCGTCGATTGAGTGGGTATCTGTTGGGCCTTTATCAGCCCGATCTGCGTCAACAGTAGCAACGTGCGCTGAGCCTGATTCTGGAACTTCCACTGGCAATTCTCAAACCGAGCGTTTTCCATCTCGTAGGAACCGCCGGAGTAGAAAATCGTACATTCATGCAAGACGCAATTTACGAACCAGCACTCTTCCAATTGAAAGGCCTTCTTAGTGAAAGTCTGGCTTTCGTACTTCGTGATCGGCATAGCAGTGATCTCTCTTCCTGAAGGAAGGTAACGGAACCTACTGAAGAGGTGCGCTCGGCATCCCGGTCAGTTCTGCCGTTGTTGCTTGGTGAATCATACGTCTTCGTGCCTCGCGCCGTCCGAAATTCGTCAATAATCCACGCGAATTCCGGCTCCTTTCCTCCTTTCGACGATAAGAGGCACAGACAATCACATGTGGTTAAGCGATCCTGCCTCCGCTCTGTAAATCGCGCTCGGAGGTCAAAGCGCACCGGTTTCACGGTTCCGCGCTCGACGCAGAATTAGCTGCAGGACAGGTATTAGGATGGCAGGCCGGGCGCGGGAGCCTTGGAAGATGCATCCGGGACTGCTTCGATTCCTTCAGCTATAGAGGGCGAGAAAATCTGGCCCGCCCTGCCGCGAATGTCTAGCGATTGAGCTGGGAACGAGGAGGAGCGGGCCGAGTGCGGGGGGCGAGCGGCAGGCGCGGGGAGGGGGGCGAGTGGGCGGCGGCTCCCGGCGCGGGTGAGACCGGGAGGCAAAAGGTTCTTCCGATGGGGCTGTGTCACGGGTAATTCTGCCCTAGAATCGAAAAAACAGCGATGCATTGTGTTTGTGGACTTTAGCGCAGAGACTTGAGCTCGAACGCGATAAAGCGCAGGGACGTATGCAACGTCTACGAAGAGAGGACAGTCGTGACGAGTATTGCGCGACCGACAACTATTGCGATTCAAGACACCTCCGGTACCACTCGGAAGATTACCAAAATCGTTCATCACAGTGATGGGGGATTCGCTGTGCTGGCTCCCTACCACACGGCACGAAGCGGTTTGCTGCTCAAGGTTCCTGTTGATTACAACGTCAAAGGCATGATGGCAATTCCGCTCGAGGAATGCATTGGGTATACCGCTGATGACCGAGTGAAGTTGTCGTTTCATCCAGATGGCTTCGTTCAGTTCTCAGGCGAGAATCCAGCGAAGATTGTGTCGGGACGAGACCCCACGACAGGCGATGCAAAGGGACTCGGGCTGATTAGTAATCCCTTGTCCAATCCGATCAGATCCGGACCGACATTTGGAATATCTGTCTGGGGACTTCATGAATTTGAAGAGCTCGAGCCGGATCGCGATGATGTCGTAAGTTTTTCTCAGGAGGAGATGTACTACAGGTGTGTACCCGGCACGGAGAATGGAGTTCATGTCGAAGCATTCTTACTCGAACCCAGATATTGGTCCGGGGTACGCGGCAAGCAATCCGCTATGAAAATATCGCTCTGCGTGGGAATGTTCGAGGCTTCGGGAGCAGCATTGGATCTTAAGGTGATTCCCCTTCGCGATTCTGATACCTTCATCGCTGCTTTCGCCAGTCATGTCCGCATACACTTTCCTGAGGAATCGGGATTCACGTTGAATGGGCCGTCCGAAAGTGTGAAGGGAAGTCGAAAGTTTGCTCTCATGGCTATGTATCCATCAACCATGCGAGAGAAGCTTCAGGAGTACGTCAAAGTCGCCAAGGACGTGACCTTTGGATCGTAGGGTGTCCTTTAAGGCCGGGCGGCGCGGAGAGCGCTGGGCCTGCGCATGCAGAAGGGAGCAAACCATGAACGACAAACCCAAACAGTTTTTCAAAGGCGGGGGCACATTCGCAGATTATCCCGGCTGGTACAAACTCGACGGGGGCACGGAAAATGGGTCCGGTTCGTGGAGCGTCGTTCGCAAGCCAGACGGTACTTGGTGGTGGGTAGCTGCTGAGCACATTTCCCCGCCCGAAGGTGGAAACTTCCGCATCGATCTTGGCGACCGGATCACGGAGGAGAACATGCTGACTCAGTGCGAGAGCAACTATGCGGAGTTACTCAGGAAGCTGGAGGAGAGAATGAAGGAAGGTGATAGAGTTCGGGTTATCACGTCTGGAGTTAAAGGCGTCGTAAGGGGATTCGGGAGCGTGCCCGGTGTTCCCAAGCTCGTCAATGTCGCCTATGACGGGGGAGGCGGCTGCAATCACATGCCGGAGGAACTCGAAAAGATCGAAGGCATTGAACCATCCCTCCCCGCTGTATGACGAGACTTGAAAAGATCAGTGAGATACGAAAAGTTAGCAGATTCGTTCGAGTGGCTGAGGCGGAGATTAACACAATGGGAATCTACCCACGCAAAGCCTCTCGGAACCCATTTGATATTGTCGGATTGGCAACGGTATCGAAGGCCTTTGCTCTGTCGAAAGCGTGTTTGAAACTGCTGAGTTCTGATCTGCCCGATGAAGCCTTCGGACTTAGCCGTTCCATCGTTGAATGTGCAAATAATTTACGATACTTGACGGCTGATCCGAATGCTCAAAACGTGCGAACGCAGGCCTTCGTTAAGCATCACAAGGCCGACAAAGCATTCTGGGCACACTACGCCCTCGAACTGTTTTCAGGGAGACCGCAAGAAAAAGAGACACGGGAATACATGCAGCAGCGAGGGATTACTCCTGACACGAAACCAGCACGCCGTCACTGGTCTGGCTCGTCCGGCTTTATCTGGGATGTTATGACTATCGATCATCCGCTTGACGGTCCGGTTACCACTAAGCACAAGAAAATTTCATACGCAGCCGACTACTTCCAGACTTCCAGCTTCGTACATTGTTCGTTGCCTGCAATTGACAACTATGCCGTTGATGAGGGGACTCCATTTCAGCTCCCCGTCTCCTCCGGTTTACACGAAACAAGCCAATCTACCCTCTTCATCGTCTTTCTGTATCTTCACAGTGCTATAGCCTACGCTCTGTTCGGCATGAATCTGGATCGCCCGCCGAAACTGGACGCTGTATTTCAAAAGACACTGAGCCAGTTGAAACCGGTGCCCCGTCGTTACGGTAAGAGGAAGACTTAGTATTTCGTCCCGATCCCGACTGCCGACACGCTGAAAGCACTCCGAGAACGCATGAAGGCCGATAAGGTTTTAACTTGTTGACCCAAGAACAGGAGCCAGGCATGAGCACATTCGCGCAACTCCGTGATCGCGGCGAAGACCCGATAGCCATATTCGAGCGGCTATTCCGCGCCGCGCTGAAATCCTTCCTCCCCGATCTTGCCAAAGCACCGTGGTTCGTGCGGGAACGCGAAGTGGTGAACCTTTTCGTATTTGGTCACTTGATTCCGCAATTCCAAAAGAAGAACCTAGACATTCGCCAACTCGGTATTGAAGTGCCTGTACAGAAGCTCCCCAAGAGCATCGAGGCGGAGATCGATAAGCCCGGAGAACTGCCGCTAAACGGAGCATCTGTCCCGGAATGCCCGAAACCAGCAAGGCAGGCTCTTGGCAAGTATGCGGACATTGTGGTGTGGCCCCACAACAAAGCGACTCTCTGGCAGACCTGCAAGCCGCTCGTCCACATCGAATGGAAACACATCAGCTGCCGCACACCGAATCCGCCTTACCTAGAACAAGAACACGAGGATGATATCTGCCTGTTGAAGCACAATGGGACATTGGTCAGTGTGAGCTACGCCATTCTCACGGAGTGGCACCCTTTCCCGCGCGAATGGCGCGTGGGCCAGCAAGATCGACACGTCAAGCTGACCTGCAAACGGATTGTGGTGGAAAAAGAGCCGGAGGACTTCTTCTCCCTTAGAGTTGCGGCGACATGTCCCGAAAGCGCGATTACGGTTTGCAGGCGCCTCATGCGAAGGTGCGATCAAGGCCGCAAGCGTGCCCGGTATGCATTCAAATCCAGCACAGCAGCAGTTCGCGGTACGCCAAGTATATAGTTACCGAAATTAGGACACTACCCAGGCTGGATCTGCGTTGCATCGATGCACCCAAATGTGGTTTCGTCCCGTTTTGCTCGACGTCCTCGTGCTACGCGCCGTCGGAAATTCGGCAATAAAAGCTCGGCCTCTCGGGCGCTTCTTGTGCTGAAATCAAGACGCTGATTAACTTCGGACGATGGTAAGACTTCTGACGTGATGTCGAGGAGACTGCCGACGGAGAGCTCTCTAAGGAGCTTCGGAGCGGGGTTCTACAACAATTCGGACTCATTTTGATGGGCGAACTTTGAACGCTTGCGGAAGCGTCCAGTCTCACACCGGAGTACTCCGCACCGTCCGGCAAGCACGAGTCAACCTGTATTCAACGTAGTTAAGGCCAGCATATTCAGCTGCGCGAACAACGCGACTTAAGAATTCGGGTAGGGTTCAAGACAAGCACACAGGAATCACCAAATCGAAAATAATTCCTGGGGATTAACCAATTCTCCATCCATCGGGCTTCTGTGATGGCAAACATGCAATACAAATTGCATGACGCTGTTCTGTTTAGCCCAAGTCGAAGCGGTCCGGTGAGTCATACGGCTGTGCGACAAACTCACCTAGGCCCACCTTGCCCGACAAATTGCATGCACTCCCCAACATGCTTGGGCTGGATAATCGTGTCAGTGCTCTCAAAGCAGTCGCCTCTTTCCAGGTCCGTTTCTAGTTTGGCGAACTCAGCCAAAGACTTCGTGTACAGCAGCCCATTGTTACGAAATGCTAGAATGTGCTGCTTTTTCCCAAACTTCAAAGGGCCATAGATCGTTTGCTTGGTTTCTAACATTGTTTCGCCCTTTTTTGGAACGCGATTCTCTGCGCTCCAATTGAAATCTAGTACCGCCACGCGAAGATTCCCGCCACAATCGCCAGCACCCGTTTGCGGCCCTCGTCCAAGATCGGAGCCTACCACGATCTTCGCTTTTTGTTCCGAGCATCAACCGGGGAAGCGACAACGGCGAAAACACAGAATATCGCAGCTTAGGCCCAAGGAAGACTGGACGAAACAAAAGGCGAAACTGCTACACTGTCTTGGTGGATGAGGGGCGCAAGCGCGTAATGCGGTGTCATGGCCGCAATTCTCACCAGCTTGCATATGCAGAATGCCGACGACCGGTTTGGCACGCCGCAAGGCAGTCCGCGGGCAGATAAGTTGATCTCTGCGTCTGTGCAGTGGGCAGAGAGGATCATGAGGAGGATTGATGGGTCGTTTAGCTGACGGGCTTGCGCCTGGCTTATCCCCGAAGGATACGATTAGTGTCCTTCCCCGGAAAAGAGAACGTTCAGCGTGATAACAAGCGATGATCTTGCGACTCTTGTAATCCGGCGTGTCATCTTCCATGACGTTCCTAAGAACGTGAAGAAGGGTTCGGCAAAGCCCGACCTATCTGATCTCGAAACGAATGTTAGTGATCAGCACAAATACCATTTGCAAAAGAAGCTCACGCGGGTAATCAACTCGAAGTACGCTTATGCGATCCAATTCCAGGATACGCCTACTTCACCGCTTCCCGGATATGTTCGCGACCTCACCAAGACGGACTGTAAGTCGAAGGATTTTATTGCCGCATCTCGAGACCTTGCGAATCAGTTGTTTGATCGCCAGACTGGTACGGCGTCCGCCGGGTTACTTTGCACCATTGATGCTGTTGCGGGAGGGCGCGCAGCAATGATCTTCATGAAACTTGAACGTGAAAATGGTGCGCAGCTTCATCCCACCGGGGAGGAAGGCAAGAAGACGTTTACGATGAACATGCTGGACGACCTGTTCCTAACCGATGGGACGAAATTATTCAAGGCTGCGATGTTCCTCCGTACCGGGAAAGGGGATGATGATTTTCGGGCTACTGTCTGCGACGACCAGTTGAATGTCCTTTCAAGCAACGACGTCGCCCATTACTGGATGTCCTTCCTTGGCTGTTCCATGGAAGTTGCGCCTCGCGTGGCGACGCAGCGATTCTTTGACTCCACGCTTGAGTTCCTTAGCACCGCCGTCTCGGACTCGGTAATGAAGAGCGGAATTTACGAAGCACTTCAAACGGAACTTCGGTCTCAGAAAGCTACATTCTCGCCACAGTCGTTCATCTCGGAACACGTGCCGCCAGAGTTGAAGAAGATCTTTCGGGAGCACTTGAAAACCGACGGCGTTCCCTTGACAGCGTTCAGCAAGGACGTGACCGACATCAAGGGCAAGCTCAAGCGCCGTGCATATGAGACCACTAAGGGCGGGTTCATCTCGGTGCCGGAAGAAATCGCAGACATAGTGGAGATTCACCCGAATGATATTTTGGTGAAGGACTCCGTTCTGAAGGTCAAGTGAGCGAGATAGAAGCAGCCAGGAAGCGGTGGATCGCCGAGAGCACAAAGTACGATACCTTCGGCAAGATGCTGGAGGAACGTATTCGCCAGTCGCTGAAACCGCTTGGATTGTGGTTCGAGGTTGGTTCGCGTGCAAAGACGGTTGACAGCCTTGTCAAGAAGCTGCTGACCAAGCATCCGAAATACACCTTCGAGACACTGCCTGACAAGGTCGGTGCCCGCGTGGTGCTCAGATACCGTTCGGATGTGAGCAAGGTGGTTCAGCGAGTGCGGGAGTTGTTCGATTCGGACGAACCGGAAGATAAATTGATTACGCGGGGCGTCAACTGGGTCGGATATTTGAGCATCCATATTGACCACGTCCGACTTCGTACAACAGACAACGAGGCGGGAACGTACCCGCCCGATGTGTTTTGGGCCGAACTTCAAATTGCGACCCTGGCTCAGCACTTGTGGTCGGACATGTCGCACGATACGGTCTACAAGAATGATCAAATGCTGACCAAGCTCCCGGCTGACTGGCAGCGCCGGGTCGCGCTTATGGCCGGGCAAATCGAGGTTGCAGACCGAGAATTTGATAGTCTCAACATGGAATTGTCCAAGATACCCACGGTACGCCTTCTCCAAATTTTGGAGCGACACTATTACAGCGTGACGGCGGAACGGTTCAATTTCGAGTTGTCTGTCGAGGTCATGGAATCATTGATGCCTCTCGTCACGGAGGACGTCAGTACGTTTGCCCACAAGCTGAACGATTTCTTGTCAGAGAAGCGTGAAGTCATCGAACAGGTCTACGCCAAGGCGCTGAGGTTGGGCGTCGAGAACGACGGCATTACGTCGTTTCTTTTCCAGCCGGAAGTGTTGCTGATCTACAGGTTTCTTGATACCGATCGCGACGAAACGCGCCAGATATGGAATCAAAACTATCCGGATCGTGAGTTGCAACGGATCGCAAACACGTTTGGAATCTCGTTTGACTGACGCTACAGTGGCGTCGCCCCCGCTGTCATTCCGCCGGTAAGCTTCCGGTAATTGACACCCAGAGGTACAATTCCCTGTTCCCCCGCAACGATTTGTTAATTCCGCTCTTCAGCGGAGGACCGAATGGCAACAAAGACTGCCGACAATTTCAAATGTCCTAAGTGTGGGTCAGGACGCACCAAACCCGTTTCGATAGCAATAGCATCCGGCACTCGCCGTCGCAGTACGGTTGGAGTTTCCCGACGCTCCATGTGGGGTTCAAGCAGCACTTACAAATCCGATTTAGTTTCCAGCCTTCCTCAACGCCCGTCTAACGCTGGTGCCTATCTGCTCATGTTCCTAGGTGTAGGCGGTTTGCTCTTTGCGTTTTTGATTGGCTCCGCCGATAAGAACGCAACTGGGTTCGCGCTTGTGATCGGGGTCGTCGCTTTGTTGTTTCTATTTGGAGGAATCGGGGCGAAAAAGAAACCAGAGGAATTGACTACTGCTCAGTCCAGTTGGGACAGGTGTTGGATGTGTGCGCGTTGCGGAAATCAGTGGGAAGCATAGTGACAGACGGAGGTCGCGGACCGTGGCTGACATAGCTTGGTACACATACAAATGCCCTTCATGCAACGCTCGCATCGCGTCTCGCATAGGCAATATTCCCCGCGTTGGTGCTGAGTACACACCTTGCGGCTCTTGTAAGAATATCTGCCGAACTCCCGACATAGAGTGGCAGCACATGACGAAGTGGCAGCGCGTTCGCTACTTCATGAATGAATATGTCTTCCTCATACTCGTTCTCGCCGTCCTGTTCGCCATCGGAATGTATTACGCAACGGCCAAGACTGATTGGAAACCGTCAGCGTGGATTCTCGGAGTGACCCTCGCTGTATTCACGCCGTTCTGGCTCCGAAAATACTTTCTAGTGCAAAGGTCCATCAATCGAACCGCAAGTGTGGGTCCTCAACATTTCGGTACCATTCAAGGACTGGATAATGTCTCCCATGCAGGGACGATTTCTGCGGGATGCGGAATACACTCGCCCGGCGCAACCGGAAATTCCAAAGCCGAAGGGTGGCATCGGCCTTCGCTGGAAGATTCGCCTTGCGTTAATCGGGATTGGCGTCGTCTGGGCGATCTTGGACAGCGAGTGGAAGACGATTGACAAGTATTTTCCGAAGCTCAACGAATACGTCCACTCGGGAACTCCGACGAGCGAAGGCGACGTTGACTACCTCATGGCTCACTTGCAGCAGGATATGGAGAAGTGGGCGCAGACCTGTCCTGAAAAGATCGGCTTCCAAGAGTGCCGTGCCCGGCTTATCGCGAACAAACCAGTTCTCGCAGACTTGAGTATGCGGGTGACCGCGTTGAATGACGCGTGGGTCAAGGAACTTGGAGAGCGGACTGTGTCCAACGACTGTCAGACACAAATGAATCAGATGCTCACGGCGTACAAGGATTACGTGAGAGTGGAAAGCAACATAGTTGCGTTGGTTGGACCAATGGAGGGTAAGGTTGAACAGTCCAAACTCCAGTCGCTCAACACGGCTTTTGATCAAGAGAACAAGGCGGTGAACGAATTGCAGAATCTGAAGGCGTCTCGTGTTTGTGATGCCTACTAGCTAGAGCCCCGGTTCGTCTCCTAACCATCAGGATCGGCTACGTCTTCGCGCCACGCGCCGTCGGAAATTCGTCGATAATTGCTGTGAACATCGTAGCCGTTTGCGGATAAGGGCTGTAGTTGCAATGGTTAGAAGGTGCTCGGCCTGCGTCCGCTCAATCGCATCCGGAGCCGAAACTGCTCAGTCTCAACCCCTATGTACCAGCAATGAAGAGCTGAACCCTTTGTAGAACTATACTTTGCCGTGATCGTTACACGCGTCCGCGATCTGACTCACGCAATGCCAGTTATCAGGATGAGGCCGCCGTTGTTGGGGAGGAACCCGCAAAACCCGCGAAACCCGCAATACTACCTAACTCCCATTCCTACCAGCATATAGCCAGAAAATGTCTGCATCCGCGAAACTCCGCAAAACCCGCAAAACCCCCCGCCTCAAGCAATGAAGTCCCGCCACTCACTCGGGATCACTCCTTGCATAGAACTTGAGAATTCCTCAACAAACTCCCTATGAACGAGGAACCTGGCAGGCCGTCCGCCCTGACTCGTCCGTTTGAAAGCAAACAGTTTCTCGCGTTGCAGTATTACCACGATACGGTTCTCCGCGATGTCCCGCCTCGATTCATTCATGTGCTCAAACACATCTCGTCGACTACACCCCTTGGCACCAGCCCTATGCACGAACTCGATGATCTTCTGCGCTCTCACGCCGTCATCGGAGAAGTTGGTCGCCGTTAACTGGCGAATATTTTCTTCCCACACCCGACATGTCGTCATTGCCCGGCGCATTGCGACCTCACCCAGTTTCATCTGTCCAGTCGTTGCCAGCTCATACACCGCCGCCAGCTTCCACAGATGATTCCGGTGACGATGCCAGAACGGTTGCACCAACTCTTGATCCGGCATCGCCTTGAACCGCTTACTCGTCTCGACATACCAGTCGTCATACATCCCCGCGACACCCGAAACGTCCATCATCCCTTGCGATCGTGAAACCATCTTCAGCCTTTCCGCCAGTGGCGGCACAAGCGAAGCGTCGGCCTTCGGTACGCGAGGAATATTCCGTTTTGAGTCGTCCACGACGACGGGAATCCAACGTGGCAGGAAGCCTCCTGTGGCTTTTCCCCTGTCGGCGTATTTCAGAAACCAACTCCGCGATGACATCCCGAGGAACGAAATCCGGGGCGCGGCCTCGAAGAGGATTGCAGGAGTCTGATCCTCCTCCTCCGCCTTCTCACGATAGTGTTTGTCTGGCGGCGGCGCGAGTTCATCGTACAAATTGGCGAGCCACTCCAACGCGCCCTGGAACTGGTTCTGGCTGAATTTCGCCATGAACTGTCCCATCTCCGCGTTGACCATCCATCCATCCGGTCGCTTCGAGAAATACTCCTCCATCTGCGGCGCTGAACCAAATGATTCGTTGTGCATCAAGTCACTCAATCCGGCAGCTTCAACGATTACGCGTGCGGGTTTCGTGATCGTGTTTTTGCCTGTTCCCGATCCGCTGATGATGTAGACCCAGAAGTCCAGTGGAATCCGAATCTCCCCAACATCAACGAACACCTTACCGTTCGCGGCCATCGCAACGAGCGACATCGCCACGGCCTCGTGAACGGCTGTCGGCGTCTCGAAGCGGTCAGCGTACCGGATGTAATCAACGATGAAATCCTCGGACGGACGCACATGCACATCGACGCCCACGAGTGAATCGACGGAGGCGGAGTCCTTGTGAACGTCTAGAACTGGGCGGTGAGCGACAAGATCCTTCTTGGCAGGCGTATTCGCGCCCTTTGCAGCGCCACGGGCCGGACTTGCTTTGACCGTACTCTTGGCCGCGGGACGATTTATGCGCTTCCGTCGCCGCTTCCGTCCTGGAGGCAAGTTGTCAGGAACACAGAAATAGATTCGCTGGATGTCCTCTTCGCTAAGGTCGGAGCTATTGGTCGTGCTGACGTCTGGCTGTGCTGACATTAGAGTGGTCGGGATTGAGGGTTCCGTCTCGGCGGGGGCACTGACAGATACTGCGGGCTTCTTCCGTGGCGACGCCCCAGAGGCGTCCTGAACTGGTTGAACTTGTGTGCTATCTATCGTGGTGGGAATGGAAGCCATCGAGGTTCACTCCTTGATGTGGTTTGTTCGTGTTCACAAGTTGCGTTCGCTCGGTACGGATTAGCGTTACTTCGCCATCGCGCAGATCGAACGAGACGCGCCCGAAGAATTTCTCCCGTTTGAGTTGGTCAAAAAGAGAAGGAATGTCTTTCGGCGTCAACGTTGGGACAGCGCTCATTGCTGATCCCCCGTCCGGTTAGGCACTGCAGAATTGTCCCTGCCTTCCTCAACAATTCGGGCGATCTCCGCTGGTTCGATTAAGACGCGGCGACCGATACGAACTGGCCTGATCTTGCCTTGCCGGATGAAAGCCCGGACTGTCCAAGGGCTGATCGACAGCGAAATTGCGGCTGCCTCGACTGATTGAAGCGCTTCGATTGACATATTCACCTCCGTGTCTTTCCCCTTCGCGGTGTCTACTGATCCTTTACGACGCCAACTGCCCGACCTGCTCGACAGCAGCGCATCCGTCTACATGAGTGCCTTTCAATGGCTCTCAGTAAGAAAGGTTACTTGACAAAACACGTCGTGACCAGTATATTGTGACTGTTGTATAAAGACACCGATGAGTAGGTTACAGACACTTCAAATTCAGCGTGGGAACGAGATTCTGGAAAAGTTGAATTCCGGACCTCAGAACCCTTCTACGCAGCGGATCGCCGATCTGCTGGACCTGCTTCAACAACTGGAACAGGCTGAGAAGTTACTGTTGGAAGACTTGAGTCGTCGGATGGGTACGCAGAGATGGACACAATCCACTGACAAGTTTCAAGAGCTTTGGAAAAGCCCGACCGAGCGAAAATACGATGCTCTGCTCGGCAAGATAAACCGTCTTCTTCAGAGGTATCGCTCAGCGCCAGTTCTGCAACCGCCTGGTTTTGATGTCGACGAACTCACTGGGCTGCGATTTTATTGGATGCTCGACCGAGGTGGTAAATGGAAAAACTGGGAGAATGAGGCTGTGCGGCTAATCCTCGATGTCATCGAGAGAAGAGAGTTTCACCGATTGCGCAAGTGCCGAAACTGCCCACGGCGATTTTACGGACAGACCGATCATCAAGTTTACTGCAGTGATAACTGCCGAAAGAAATTTGCAACCAAAGATCGCAGATTCAAGGAAAGACGCCGACTGTACATGGCAAAACGCAGGAAAGAAGAAAAGGAAGAAGCGCGGAAGACTCCGTTCACGGCATGAGCAAGAGATGGCACAGGCAGCAATCGAAGCACTGATGCTAGACAAATCGGAGGAAAAGAAATGAGTATCTTCAAGCGGGGCCGGGTCTACTGGTACAAGTTTCAGTGGAAGGGCAAGCTGGTGCGCGAGTCCACCAAGCAAGGCAACGACAAAGTTGCACGGCAGATGGAGGCGGCACATCGCACGTCACTGGCCAAGGGCGAGGTGGGAATACGCGATAAGATACCCGCGCCCACTCTGAAAAAGTTTTGCGAACGCAGATTCGAGCCTTGGGCGAAGGCCACTTTCGAGCACACTTGCCTCAACAACTGGCTCTGGTTTCGTGCCGGGATTCGGCGGCTTACAAGATATGAGCCTCTGGCCAATGCCAAATTGGATGAGATCACCAATGAAATGCTAGCGGGATTTGCCGCTCACGAGCAGACGCGATTGCAGAATCGAGGCAGATCCGAAGACGAAGAGAAACGCGGCCTTGCCGTGAGTTCGATTAATAGCGCAATCCGAGTGCTGCGTCGAATGCTGAGCCTCGGGGTTGAGTGGGGCGTGATCGAGTCTGCTCCAAAACTGCCTCTCTTGCCCGGAGAACGTCATCGTGAACGGGTCATCACGCCAGACGAAGAGATGCGCTACCTCGCCGCGGCGTCGCCCTTGCTGGCCGATGTGGCTTCGATCCTTGCGGACACGGGTCTGAGGCCCGATGAGTGTTATCGTTTGCGATGGGAGGACGTGACCTGGGTTAACGGTCGCAATGGCAGTCTGCTCGTCAAGCATGGAAAAACAGCTGCAGCTCGCCGTGTGTTGCCGATGACTCCACGAGTCAGAGCCGTCCTAGAAACGCGCTGGGGTGCCGCTGGAAGGCCCTTAGAAGGCTGGCTATGGCCGGCTCCGACTGCAAGGGGACACATCGAGCATTCCAGCCTCAAGAAGCAGCACGCGAAGGCGTTTCGGACGATGAACGCTCGGGCAAAAAGGAACGGGACCAGGCCAGTTACCCCATTTGTGCTGTACTCGTTTCGGCATACATTCCTCACCACGTTGGGACGATCCGGCTGCGACGCCTGGACGCTGGCGCTGATCGCAGGGCACAGCTCAATTGCGATTTCCAGCCGCTACGTTCACCCTTCAGAGGACACAGTACTCGCCGCGTTCTCTCGGCTAGGTGGGCACAATTCTGGGCACAGCAGGAAAATCGAGGTCCCGGCCCTCCCGGAGAAAGACGGGCAAGCCATTGAACAGGAAGGGGAAACATGGTGCGCCCGGAGAGATTCGAACTCCCGACCTATTGCTCCGGAGGCAATCGCTCTATCCATCTGAGCTACGGGCGCACGGGAATGAATCTAAGTGTATATCGGGAGCCCCGGCCTGTCGAAGCGAGAACAGACTCTGGGTTAGAGTTACTTCCCCTGCCCTGTGGGCCGGCCTTCCCCTGAGCCTACCAACGGTTTCTGCCTCCTCCGCCCCCACCACCACGTCCACCTCGGTCGCGTCCTCCGCCACCGCCACCGCCGCCGCCGCGCTCCACCTTGGGACGCGCCTCGTTCACATTCAGGGTGCGTCCGCCTACCTGGTTGCCGTTGAGGGCAGCAATGGCTTTTTCTCCCTCTTCCGCGTTGGCCATCTCCACGAATCCGAAACCGCGTGAACGGCCGGTGTCGCGGTCGGTCATGATGCTCACCCGGTCCACCTGCCCGTACGCCTGGAAGAGCTGACGTAGCTCGTCCTCCGAGGTGTTGAAGTCAAGGTTTCCTACGAAAATGTTCTTCAAGCGATCGCCTCTGTTTGAGCTATTTGAGTGTGAGCGGCTTCGGCGCTAGAGCAGAGGCTCTGGTACGGAGAGCCAAAGTTGGCGGACATTCAAATGCGGGAAGAGTATAGCAGGTCCGCCATTAATTACGATGGGATCCCGGAAGCGCCCCCATTGGGGCCACGAGCGCTGCCCCATTGAAGCAAACGCAGGCACCACGCGGTCAAACCGGGTTCACTCGAACGCCAAAGTCTGGACGATCGATTGCAGAATCCCGGCGGAGTGACGCAGTTTCTCGGCTTCGTCCGGACAGAGTTCAAGGCGCAGAACTTTCTGCACTCCTCGGCGGTTCAGCACCGTAGGAAGACTGAAGCACACGTGGCGGATTCCGTAGTAATCCTCGGTCAAGCTGCACACCGAGTGGACCGAACTCTGATTTCGTAGAATCGCCTCGGTGATGCGCACCAGGCCCGCGGCGACCGCGTAGTAGGTCGCCCCCTTGCGCTCGATGATGCGGTACGCGGCATCCCGAGTCTCAAGAAAGATCGCTTCCATTGCTTGCGGATCATAGGGGATGCCCTGAGCCTTCGCGAATTCGTCTAGGCGCATGCCGGCAATATTCGCCAGGGACCACACCGGCACTTCACTGTCGCCATGCTCACCGATGATGTAGGCGTGCACGCTGCGTGCATCCACCCCAAAATGCTGGCTGAGCAGATAACGGAATCGCGAGGTGTCGAGCGACGTGCCGGAGCCAATGACGCGCGCAGGCGGCAGCCCAGAAAGCTTCCAGGCGGCGTAGGTGAGGACATCCACCGGGTTGGTGGCGATCAGAAGAATGCCCTCCGGGTTGAACTCAACCGCCTGGGGCACAATGGCGCGCCAGATGGCGGCGTTCTTCTTGATCAAGTCCAGGCGTGTCTCGCCCGGCTTCTGTGCAGCGCCCGCTGCCAGCACGGTGACGGCGGCTCCTCTGCAGTCGGCGTAATCTCCAGCCCACACCCGGGTCGGATGAGTGAAGGGCACGGCATGGTTGAGGTCCATGGCCTCGCCTTCGGCTTTGGCACGATTGGCGTCGATCAGAACGATCTCGGAGGCAAGTCCGCTCAGCAGCAGGGCGTAGGCGAAGGTCGCGCCCACACTGCCGGCGCCGACGATGGCGACGCGGGGGGCACGGGAATGGTCACCGGTTCCCTCGGCTCCGGGTATGGCCTCAGCACTCATCCACTTTCCAGTAGCCCTCGCGGTGGTAGCCGAGCTGCAACAGCCGGTTTTTCGGATCGTGCCGCTTGTCGCAGCACGGACAGATCAGGTAGCGGCTCCAGGCTGTGCCTCGGTGGTCGTAGTTTTCGGCGACGGCAAAAGTGGTGCCGCAACTGCACGGCACTAGAAACATATTCAGCCGCGGTTCGGTCTTTGCCTTGGCGGGGGGCTTCTTTTTGGAGCGAGGCATGGCTAGCCTTCTTCGACCGCCACCATGGCGCTCTTCTTTCTCTTGTTCGCCTGCAGCACCCGCTTGCGGAGGCGCAGCGACTTGGGCGTGACTTCGGCGAACTCGTCATCGGCGATGAACTCGATCGCCTGCTCCAGATTCATCAACTGGAAGGGCACCAGGCGGATGGCTTCATCGGCGGTCGAAGCCCGCATGTTGGTCAGCTTTTTCTCGCGCACGACGTTCACGTCGAGGTCGTTGTCTTTGGCATTTTCGCCGATGATCATGCCTTCGTAGACCTCCACGCCGGGGCCGAGGAACAGCGTGCCTCGTTCCTGCAGACCCCAGAGAGCGTAGGCGGTTGTACTGCCGCCACGGTCTGAAATCAGGGCTCCGGTCAGCCGGTGCGGAATATCGCCCAGCCACTCGGTGTAGCCGTCAAAGAGCGAATTCATCACGATGGTGCCGCGGGTATCGGTGAGCAACTGGCTGCGCAGGCCGATCAGTCCACGACTGGGAACGCGGAACTCAATCCGCACGCGGCCGTAACCGTGATTGTGCATGTTCTTGACTTCGCTCTTGCGCGAGCCCAGCTGTTCCATCACTACGCCCACGAATTCCTCCGGGACATCCACCGTGAGATGTTCAACCGGCTCCATCAGCTTGCCATCCACCCGCTTGGTGACAATTTCCGGCTTGCCCACCATCAGCTCGTAGCCCTCGCGGCGCATCATTTCGATGAGAATCGAAAGCTGAAGTTCGCCGCGGCCCATGACTGTGAAAATGTCGGTGCTGCCGGTGTCTTCCACCCGCAGGGAAACGTTGGTGAGTAATTCCTTCTGCAGGCGTTCACGCAGGTTGCGCGAAGTGACATAGGTTCCTTCGCGCCCGGCGAAAGGCGAAGTGTTGACGGTGAACTGCATGGCGATGGTAGGTTCGTCGATGGTGATATGCGGCAGGGGCGCGGGATTCTCGGCATCGGTGATGGTCTCGCCGATGGTGATGCCTTCGACGCCGGCCACGGCGATGATGTCGCCCAGGGTGGTTTCCGTGATGTCGGTGCGTTTCAGGCCGGAAAACGAAAATAGCTTGGTGATCTTCGTTTTGTGCAGCGAACCGTCGAGCTTGGCAATGGCAACATCCTCGCCGGTGAACATGCGCCCGTTGAATACCCGGGCGATCGCCAAGCGCCCGAGATAATCGCTGTAGTCGAGGTTCGCCACCAGAATTTGCAGAGGGCCGGCGGGATCGCCCGTGGGCAGAGGGATGGTGGTGAGGATCGCGTCAAACAGCGGCCGCAGATTCTCGCCCGCCACCGCGATGTCTAAGGTAGCCGTGCCCGCTTTGGCGTTGGTGTAGAGCACGGGGAAGTCGAGCTGGTCTTCCTTCGCGTCCAGGTCGATGAACAAATCGTAGACTTCATTGAGCACTTCTTGCGGCCGCGCATCGGAACGGTCAATCTTGTTGATCACCAGGATCGGGGGCAGCTTGGCTTCGAGTGCCTTACTGAGGACATAGCGGGTCTGCGGCAGCGGGCCTTCGCTCGCATCCACCAGAAGCATGACGCCATCCACCATCTTGAGCGCGCGTTCGACCTCGCCGCCAAAGTCGCTGTGGCCGGGAGTGTCCACGATGTTGATCTTTACGTCGTGGTAAAGGATGGCGGTATTTTTCGCCAGGATGGTGATGCCGCGCTCGCGCTCCAGTTCGTTCGAGTCCATCACGCGTTCGACGATGGTTTCATTCGAGCGAAAGGTGCCGCTCTGCCGGAGCATGGCGTCCACCAGGGTGGTCTTGCCGTGATCCACGTGGGCGATAATGGCGATATTGCGAATGCTGGAACTCAAATAAAATCCTTTGGACTGGCTTGCCGGGAACTCTCTCCTACCACTTTACTATGCGGGAATGATTCGCGGGAGGCCGATTGACGACCCCTTCGAGGGATGAGAAAGACCTAACCGGCAAGCGCCGATTGCCTAGGGGGCAGCGCCTTGCCAGCGAGCCGGGCTTCGAGCTCGCGGACCGCACGTCGCGCGGCCGAGATCGCGGTATCGGCGGTCGATTCCGGACCCTCGGAGTCGGTGTTGGCGAAAAACACGCGATCCATGGGCTGTCGCGCCAGAGGCTGGATCTGGGTGTAAAGGCGGG
Organism: uncultured Acidobacteriaceae bacterium; assembly: GCA_963770245.1. GTDB lineage: Bacteria > Acidobacteriota > Terriglobia > Terriglobales > Acidobacteriaceae > PALSA-270. The sequence continues at coordinate 436,737 of CAVYOX010000011.1, forward strand.
GAGTGGACATATAGACCGGATGCCCGCGGCGGTAGATGTGAACCTCGATCGGGTCCCGCTTCGATCCGGGAAGAAGCTTCTGAAAGTCGCGCAGCACGTTCTCGGCGATTTTGCGAGTGCCGGGTACGGTCAGCAGGTAGCCGCGATCGTCTTCCGGTATCGGGGTATAAAAGGTGAGGATGTTGAAGGTCCGCCCCTGTCCGGGATGTCTCGGAGCCACCCAGTCGGCCACAATGAAGTCGGTAAAGCTATTGCCCGGGCACCAGGTGTCATAACCCAGGCGGGCGACGGGTTTGTCGAAAATTAGGTTCACCACCGGATACGGGACGTAGCGGATCTGATGCATCGCCTGGCTTTGTTTGTCGGGTATGCCCTCGACGATGCGGCGGGTGATGAACTTCGGGGTCGCCATGATGACGGCTTTGGCTGAGACCGTTTTCAGTTCGGATCCCTCGAGGTAGGTGACCTGCATCTCACTCTTTTCCGAGACGACCCCGACGGTCGTGGCGCCAGAAATCATTTGCTCGGCTAACTGCGGCCGCAAAATCTCGGACAGTTTCCGGGTCATGGCCCCGAGGCCTCCCGGCCAGGTGTAGCGATCATCCCGCGTGCTCTCGGCTGCCATCGATTGCAGTTCGAGCACCGCAACCCCGGTGGCGGCGTCGTCACAGCGGGCCCCATAGTTCGAAGCACCGTAAGCGTCCCACCACTGCTTCAATTCTTCGGGATATCCCTTTAGGAAATCGGAAAAGCGCATGTTATAGAACTCCTGGGCGCGCTTCTCGAGATCAATGGCCAGCATTTCTTTCTTGAACTTCTTGAAGGCCTCGCGCACCGAGGCGGGGTAGGGCAGGCGGTCGAGACCGCTGCCCCAGGTGTCCGGAATAAACTCACCCTGCAATATGGTGCCGTCAGAATTGTTGACGGGAAGCGGGCGCATGCCGAGCTCGAGGGCCAGCGCATAGCTGGCGTCGTTTTTGTAGAGAAATGCGGTGCCGGTGGCGTATGGGCTGCCCCCGTACTCCATAGCATAGGCGTTGCCCCCCCAGTGCGGTTCCTTTTCCAAAAGAAGAAAATCACGATGGCGGAGCAGATAGGCTGCCGTGAGGCCGCTCAGTCCACCCCCCACAATCACAATGTCATGGCGTCCGCTGGCGGGGGGACGAGTGAATACTTTGCCGTCCCGCACCTGGTGGCAAATCCGATTGTCCTCGCCTTCTACGGCGGGGAAGGGAGCGGGTTCGGCCGCCCGTAGCGGGAGATCCACCGGGCATCCCGCCGCAATGCTGCCCGCCACGACATATCGAATGAAGTCCCTGCGATTCGGGCTCATGACGAGAGTCCTCGAGTTGTCGCCCCTATCGGTTGGGCGGCGGCTTCAAGGTTGCCTTCCGCCCGCGCCCGCAGGCGGTACCAGACCACAATCGCCATCAAAGAGAAGAGAAAAATGATGGTCGAGATGGCATTGATTTCCGGCGTGATGCCACGCCGCAGGCGGCCCCAGATTTCGAGGGGCAGCGTATTATCCCGGCCGATCAGGAAAAAGCTGACCGCGATTTCATCCATGGACAGGGTAAAGATCAGCAGCGCCGCGCCGATGATCGACAAGCGCAGATTGGGCAGGGTCACGTGCCAGAAGGTTTCGAGGTAATTGGCTCCCAGGTCGAGCGAAGCCTCTTCTTGGGCGCGGTCGAGTTTTTGCAAACCGGCAAATACTTCGGTGGTGGCAACCGAAATCAGCGCCGTGCCATGGCCGAGGACAATCGTCAGCAGACCGAGTCTTAGATCGGCCTCGCGGAACAGCATGAGCAGCGAAAGGCCGGTGATGATGCCGGGCAGGATGAGCGGCAAAAGCACCAATCGGCGGAACAGAGCTTTGCCCGGGAAATGGGACCGATCCAAGGCCAGGGCGGCGGGAATGCCGAAAAGCAGCGCGATTGCCATGGCCGCAAAGGCCACCAGCAAGCTATTCCCCACAGAAGTCCAAATCGCGTCGTCGGCAAACAGCACCCGGTACCAGTCGAGCGTCAGGTTGCGAGGAGGGAAGCCGCCAACGCCTGGGCCATTGAAGGAATAAACCATGAGCGTGACGATGGGCAGATAGAGAAACGCGAAGACCGCGAGCGCATGCCAGAGCAACCAGCCGGGGCCGCGCGCTCGGCTGTCCGGACTCATTCGAAGCTCCATTTCTTCTCCAGATTCTCCGCCAGGAAGAGCAGGCCGACGACCAGGGCCAGCATGCAGAAGGAAATGGCTGCCCCGAGCGGCCAGTTGTAGGCCGCGCCAAACAGGCTCACCACAATGTTCGAGATCATGATGCCGCTCGGGCCGCCGAGCAGCAGGGGGGCAAGAAAGTCTCCCAGGCTCAAGACAAACGCGAAGGTCGCCCCGGCCAAAATTCCGGGAATCGAAAGCGGGAAAATCACCCGCCAGAAGGTTTGCCAGGGAGAGGCGCCGAGGTCATGCGAGGCTTCGACCAGATTGCGCGGGATGTGCTCGAGCGAGGCGTAGATGGGAAGTATGGCGAACGGGGTATAGATGTGGGTCAGCGTTAGCACCACCGCGAACGGGCTGTAGAGCAGAAACGCCAGCGGATGTTTGGCCAGGTGGACGTACTGAAGCAAAGTGTTGAGGACGCCGTCGGTGCCGAGAATCGTCTTCCACGCGTAGGCCCGGACCAGGTAACTGACCCACAAAGGAATGATGACCAGTTGATAAAGCACGTCCTTTCGTCTGCCCGCGTGGAACGAGAGGTAATACGCCAGGGGATAGCCCAGCACTAGGGAGAAGATCGTAACCCGGGCTGCGATCCCCATGGAGCGAAACAAAGTTTCAAGATAGACGTTCACCCGCAGCAGTTCGCGATAGTTGTCGAGGGTCCAGGCGTGCACGATATTTTGCGACGCCGATACCGACCAGAAGCTGTACCCGAACAGTAGGGCGTAGGGAATGACGAGAAAAGCAGTGACCCAGAGCACCGGGGGCAGGGTGACGGCGGCTCGGTAGGCGCGGGAGAACATCAACGTTTCCGGCTTCCTTCGAGGGGAGGCGATTCGCGGACCGGCCGGGCAGCGGCAGCCGAGAATTCCAGGTCAAGAACGCCTTGGTGATCTCCGCTGCTCGCAGTTCGCAGCGAGAGCCTGAGCCCATCGGGACACTCGACTTCGAGCAAGTCGGTGGCGCCGTGGAATGCCTGCTGGCAGATGGTGGCTCGAACCCGCACCGTGTCCTCAGCCGAAGCCTGGGCAGAATTGTCGGTGATGCGAATGTTTTCCGGACGCAACGAGAAAAGTGCCGGACCATCCGCCAGAGCAACCCGCCACCCGAGTGAGTGACAGCGCGCCACTCCATCCTTTACTTCACCCCGCAGGAGATTGGTGTGGCCAATAAACTGAGCCGTATAGGCAGTGGCGGGATGATGGTAGATCTCGCGCGGCGTAGCGACCTGTTCCAGTTCCCCTTGTCGCAGCAACGCGATGCGATCCGACATGACCATAGCTTCCTCTTGATCATGGGTGACAAAGACGAAAGAGATGCCAACTTCGCGTTGCAGGGATTTCAGTTCGACCTGCATTTGGCGACGGAGGTTGGCATCGAGGGCGGAGAGCGGCTCGTCGAGCAAGAGCAGGCGCGGCCGATTCACGAGTGCCCGGGCCAGGGCGACGCGCTGCTGCTGGCCGCCGCTGATCTTGGCGGGTTTTGAACGCGCAAAGACCGTCATCTTGACCATGGCTAGTGCCTGTTCGACGCGCGTCTGAATTTCGGCTTTCGGCAGTTGGGCGACGCGCAGGCCATAGCCCACGTTGTGCTCGACCGTCAAGTGGGGGAAAAGCGCGTAGTGCTGAAAGACAGTGTTGACGCGGCGGCGATAGGGAGGGAGTGAGTCCAGACGCTCACCCGCCATGAGGATTTCACCGGAGGTGGCATTTTCGAAGCCGGCAATGATGCGCAGCAAGGTCGTTTTTCCTGAACCACTTTCCCCCAGAATGGTAAGAAACTCGCCTTCTGCGACCTGGAGCGAGATATCGCGCAACACCGGGGTCCGGCCAAAAGACTTGGCGAGGTTGCGGATCGCGAGCAGCGGAGCCGCAAGGGACGGGCTAGCGCCCGGAGGCGCGGGTTGGCTCACAGTGGTGGTCATGTTCTCCTTAAGCCCGCGCATCTCTCCTCTCGCCCGATGGGCATCTGGGTTCGACGCGAACCGATTCCTGCGCCGTACCTGTTGCGCTATCGCGACTATTGTGCTGCTTTTACCTCATTCCAAATCTCGTTGTATTTGGCGCGACGCGGCACGTTCTGCCAGAAATAGATGTGCTTTTGGTAGTTGTCCACGTCATCCAGATGCAGGCTCTTGATTTCCTCCGGCGTCATGGATTGCGCCGCTTGCGGGTTGGCCGGAGTGTAGCCGGTCACATCCGTCACCGCTTTCTGGGTGTGCGCTTCAATCATGAACTCCAGAAACTCGTAAGCCAGATCCTTATTATCGCTGCCAGAAGTAATCATCAAGTGATCGATCCAGCCCGTCGTATTTTCTTTGGGGATGGTTTCGCCGACGGGAAAATTGAGCTTACGCAGCTGATTGGTCATCAGTGGCCAGCCCATGGCAGCAACGATCTCATGATTTTGAAACAAATTGGTGAGTTCGCCGCCCGTCGACCACATCTTCCGGATGTTGGGCTTCAGCTCGAGCAACTTTTTCTTGACCGCCTCCAGTTGTTGGTCGCTGAGATTGTAAAGCTGGCTGGGGTCGGGCTGGTCGTAGCCCAAAACCTGTGCTGCCATGTAAACGGTCGAGAGGTCATCCCAAACGGAAATCTTCTCGCCATACTTTGGATCCCAGAATACGGCCCAGCTTTCGGGCGGCTTGGGAAATACCGTGGTGTCGTAAATCATCGGATTTGGCCCCCACATGAAAGGCACTCCGTACACTTGGCCGTTCACCCGCACCAGGGGCAGGGACCTGAGCTCGGGTGAGAGCTGGGGGTAGCTGGGAAGTTTCGAAAGCTCGAGCGGGGCTGCCAGCCCGGCCGAGGCGATCGAGGTCGCGACATCGCTCGAAGGCGAAATCACATCGTAGTTTCCGGCGCTTCCACCGCGCAGTTTCGCGACCAGTTCATCACTGCTTCCCATATAGGAAGCGGAGACCTTGCAGTGGTACTGCTGCTCAAAGGAGTGAACAAAGGAGGGGTCCGCGTAGCCCTCCCAAACTAGCAGGTTCAGGGTTGGCGTTTTCTTTCCGCAGGAGCCGAGCAGAAAAAGGGCAGCCAAAACGAGCGTGCCGAGGAAGCGCCGGACCATCAACGGTCTCCTTGGTTGTTGTTTCATTCCCTACGATCTCCCGGCATCTTAGAACGTCGGCGGAGTGTTGACCCACAATACCCAGGTTTCGGTGCGGCCCGGATTTCTCCAGCGATGCGGGGTGGCGCTCTCGAAGTAGAAGCTGTCCCCGGATTTTAGCTCGTATTCCTGTTCATCTTGGAGTGAGATGTGCAACTCGCCCCGCAAAACGTGTAAGAATTCCTCGCCTTCATGAGTGTAGGCTTCGCCGCTGCCGGCGCGCGGAGCGATGCGGAACAGATGCGGCTCCATCACCGTGTTTCCCCAGGCGAGCAATTCCATGCGGACCCCCGGGCCGGCTTCGAGCACCCTGCGCTTCCCCGCCGGCACCAGCCGGCTACTAGATTCCGCGGGGTCGAAGAACTCCAAAATATTGGTCTTGTAGTAGCGCGCCAGCTTGCGCAGTGTGCTGACCGACGCGCTCATTTGCGAACGCTCGATGGCGCTCAGGAATCCCACCGAAATGCCGGCCGCTTTGGCCACGGGCGCGAGCGAAAGGCCGCGCTGCACGCGCAATTGGCGAAGCCTCAGTCCGAGCGCGCCGACCGCGCTCGGGGGCGCGGAGCGCAGCAACCCCTGCTGCCGGAGGGTCTGCGCAATCGCCGGCGCGTTCAGGCCGCGCACGCGGCGCAGAAAGCGGGCGCGCTTCAGCAGCTTGACGTCGTGCGAAGTGTAAAGCCGGTATTTGCTGGCCGTCCGCCGCGGGTGGATCAGACCCAGGCTTTCCCAGGAGCGAATCACGGACGGTGAAATGCCCGCCAGGCGGGCCACATCACCGATTTTCAAGTAGGGTTTTGTGGCTGCGGGTTTCATGATTCCCGATTTTGTTTCTCCATAAGAATTTCTTCTGGAGGGGAGAAGTATTTTTCCCTTGACAGTCAGCGGGATCGTTCTCTAACCTTGCGCGATTATAGCAAGGTTTCTCTCGAGTGCAAGGCGTACCCGGTTCAACGCTCCATTGCTCCGTTTGGAGGTCCCCCATGGATCCGTCGACCACGCGTCGTGGTTCAGAGTTCTGGCTGACTGTGTTTGGTTTGTTGGCCACCCTCGCAGTTCCCCTGCTCGGACAAAGCACCGGCGGCAGAATCATCGGGCGGATCGCTGACCCGACCGGCGCGGTGCTGGACGGAGTCAAAGTTACGCTGACCAATCAGGCGACCGGAGTCAGCCGAGAAACCCAGAGCAACGGCAATGGCGACTACACGTTTGTGGAGGTTGTGCCCGGCACCTATCAGGCGAGCTATGAGCACCCGGGTTTCAAGAAAAATGTGCAGAGCAGCGTGACCGTCGACGTCAACCAGGTCGTGACCCTCAATTCCATCCTGCAACTGGGCGAGGTCCAGGACGTGGTTCAGGTCAGCTCCGAAGCTCCCCAGGTCGACACGACCACTACCCAGCTGGGGGCGGTGATCAACGACCGCTCGGTCAACGAGTTGCCCTTGAACACACGCGACACCTATCAGTTTCTGCAGTTGCAGCCCGGAGTGCAGTCGCAGTTGGGCAGCAGTGGCAGTCTGGCTTATGGATCGGATGACGCAGGATCGGTTTCGGTGAATGGCGGACGAACCCGCGCAAACAACTTCAGCGTGAACGGCGGCGATGCCAACGATCAGTTCGTGAATCTGCCCACGATTCAGCCTACGCCCGACAGCGTTGAGGAGTTTCGCGTCATTACCAACACTTTCGACGCGGAGTATGGGCGGAATTCCGGGTCCGTGGTTAACGTGATCACTAAGTCCGGGACGAATGGTCTGCACGGCGACGTTTACGATTACTTCCGCAATACCAATTTGAACGCGCGCGGGTACTTCAATACCGTCAGGCCGCAGTTCAATCAGAATCAATTTGGCGGGACGCTGGGAGGGCCGATCAAGAAAGACCGCACTTTCTTTTTCATTTCGTACGAGGGCCGGCGAGTGCGGCAGGGAGATCCAGGCGACGTGGTGAACGTGCCCACGACGGCGGAGAGAGGCGGAGATTTTTCTGACACCGGCGGGCCGTTTTCAGGTGGAATCGACCCGAGCTACCAATTTGTGGCGGACGCGCTGAACGGGCGGCCGGGGTGCACGAATGCCATTAACGCGCAGGGCGGGACGACGCCCGCAGCCGGGGTCGCGTGGTCAAATATCTTTCCCACCAGCGCGATCCCGTTGGCATGTCAAGATCCGGTAGCGGTCAATCTGCTGCGCTTCGTCCCCACGGCGAATGTGGGAACGAATCAAAACCAGTCGGTCCCAGTGGGAAGCGATTATGAGGACCAGTTCACGATTCACTTTGACCACAAAATCAACGACCACCAAACGTTCAGCGCATACTATTTCTACAATGACATTTCGCAGTTGTCGCCGTATGACACATTCGAACAGGCTGGCGCCAACGTCCCCGGCTTCGGCAACTTCAACGACTCCCGCTATCAACAGTGGAACCTCAGTCACACTTGGACGATTAGCAATGCCTTGGTGAATGAGGCACGCTTCGTCTACATGCGCGAAGGGCAGTTGGGATTCCTGAAGCCACAGACCACAGGCGCGGTCACCGGTTCTTGCACCGGAGCCGCTGCGGCTTTCTGCTTCACCGGCACATCGGATTCTGCCGCGATTGGACCTGCCAATCCAAGTCTTGGAATTACACCGGGGCTGCCGGCGGGCAACCAGGGGGTGCCGTTCATTGGCATTTCGGGTGGGGCGAACATCGGCAATAATTGGGAAGGTGTGCTGCCTCAAATCGGCAACAGCTTTCAGTGGTCGGACAGCCTTACCTGGGTCAAGGGCAATCACACTTTTAAGTTTGGCGTGGATGCACGGCGTTCGCGCTTTGACCAAACGTATTACTTCGACGTGAATGGCGACTACACGTTCGACAATTCCGGCCCAAATGGCATCGTGCCGAACGATGGCGATAATTATGCGGAATTTCTGCTTGGGCTTTCTGACGTCTATCTTCAAGGTTCCGCGCAGCGTGAAGATGTTCGTGCCACCACGGCGTATCCATTCGCGCAGGACAGTTGGAAGATAAAGCCGAATCTGACTTTGAACTACGGCCTGCGCTGGGAGTTTTCTCCTCCTCCCACCGACATCAGCGGACACGTGGAGACTTTCCGTCCCGGACAGACCAGCACCGTCTACCCCTGCAGCTCGGCCGATCCCGCGGATTGTCCGACCGGCCTGGTGGTTCCCGGCGACAAAGGCGTTCCCGCCGGCATGACTTCGACCTACTACAAGGCTTTTGCGCCGCGCATTGGTGTGGCCTTCAGTCCTGGCAACAGCGGCAAGACCAGCATCCGGGCCGGGTGGGGACTTTTCTACAATCCGATCGAGGAGTTGGTGCTGGCGCAGTTTGGCGCCGAGCCGCCATTCGGCGGGAGTTCCTCTTTCTCCAATGTCTTCTTCAACACCCCGTTTGTAGGACAGAATGGCACCGTAAGTCCAAATCCCTTCAATGGTTTCCTGACGCCGAAGCCGGGAACGCCAGTTGATCTGTCTGTCTTTCGTCCCATTCTTCTCTTCGGAGATTTTCAACCGCACCTCAGATCGCAGTACAGTGCGCAATATAACTTGACCGTCCAGGAAGAAGTCGCCAAGGACATGATGTTCCAGCTGAGCTATGTGGGATCGCAAGGCCATCGCTTGCTGGCGAGCCACGATATCAATCCATCTAACCCCCAGACGTGCCTGGATATCATGAGCGTCTTCGCGACTGATCCCACAGATGTGACTTCCGATGGAGTAACGCCCACCAATTGCGGACCGAAGGCGGAAGATGGGCAATTCTTCATCGCGCCTACAGCGGTTGCACCAACGGGAGGATTTCACGTCCCGTATGGTCCCAACGGTCCCGCGGTAATCCCAGCGGGCACATCGATCGGTTCGGTTGCGCCGACCGGCCTGAATCTTGTCGGTCTCCGCCCCTACTCGTCGCCCAACTGTAACCCATACTCGGGCGTCGGCTGCCCGAGCGACGGCGTCCCGGTGTTCACCGACATCTTCGCGGAGGACACGGTCGCCAAGTCCAGCTACAACGCGCTCGAGGCGATGCTCGAAAAGAGATTTTCCCACGGTTTGCAATTCCAGGCCGCTTACACCTGGAGCAAATCTCTGGACGATGCATCCACTTTCGAGGAAACGCTGGACCCGTTCAACTACAACGCCAGCCGCGGGCTTTCCTTATTCAACTCCGCCCAGCGTTTTGTGATCAGCTATTACTGGGAGTTGCCTATCCCGAAGCATCAGGGCTTCGCAGGAAGGGTTCTGGACGACTGGGCGGTCTCCGGCATTACCCAGTTCCAGAGCGGATTCCCGATTCGCCTGGACACTCAAGATGATACGGAGTTGATTAACAGCCTCTTCTTCACTGGAACGGAAGCGCCAAGTTTGGTGGCGCCGTTCCACACGGAGAATCCTAAGACGAACGGCGGTTTCTATTTCAATCCCAATCCCGGCGCTCTGTTCAGTGATCCGCCGCTCGGTCAATTCAACAATGGCACCCAGCGCACGATTTGTTGCGGCCCAGGGCTCAATGACTGGGATTTTTCGGTGCACAAGAAGATTCCGCTGACCGAGACGACCTATCTGCAGTTCCAGGCGGAGATCTTCAATCTTTTCAATCACACCGACTTTTCCAATCCGGACGGACACTTCTCCGACGGGGCGACGGCGTTTGGCAAGATTACCGCCACTTCCGTCGATCAGCGCGAAGTACAATTAGTTCTGAAGCTATACTTCTGAGGCAAGCCCCGGCCGGCACCGGTCGCCCGGGCACAAATCTAATGGCCGCCCGACACCCGGCCTGAGTTTCCTGGAGACCCACGATGTACCCCGAACTGCAGAAAGAACTGGCGACGTTTGAGCGCCGGACGCCGAAGTCTGCCGCATCGCACAAACGCAATCTGAAGCGAATCCCGCTCGGCGTCGCGAGCAACTATCGGGCCTACGATCCCTATCCCATCTTCGTGAAAGAAGGTCGGGGTTCGCATTTTCGCGATCTGGACGGCAATGACTACCTGGATCACAACCTGTGTTTTGGCGCGCTCATGGCCGGGCATTGCCATCCCGCGGTGATGAAGGCGGTCGAGAAGCGCCTAAGCACCGGCACCATGTTCGGCATGCCCCACGACATGGAGTGGCAGCTGGCGGAAGAAATCTGCGACCGCTTCCCGGTCGAGATGCTCCGCTTTGGCAATTCGGGAACCGAAGCTACCATGCACGCCATCCGACTGGCCCGCGCCGCCACGGGTCGGGACAAGATCATCAAGTTCGAAGGTGGCTATCATGGACTGCATGATTCCGCCTTGGTCAGCGTCAAGCCCCATGCGCCAGATTTTGGCGATGTCCATGCTCCAACCTCGGTGTCGGGCGGCCTGGGCGTGCCCCAGGCTGCGCTCGCCAATGTGCCGGTCGCGACCTTCAACGATCTGGAGACCGTCGATTTGCGTTTCCAACAGAACCCGGGCGAGATTGCGGCCATCATCCTCGAACCCATCATGATGAACGTCGGACTCTGCCTGCCCCAAGCCGGCTTCCTGGAAGGTCTGCGGGAAAGGGCTACGAAGAACGGTGCGTTGTTGATTTTCGATGAAGTGAAGACCGGCGCAAAGCTCGGGTGGGGTGGGGCCTCGGAATATTTCGGCGTGAAGCCGGACATGGTCTGCCTGGCTAAGTCGATTGGAGGCGGCTTACCGCTCGCCGCTTTCGGGGCGAGCACCACGGTCATGGATCTGATCTCGCAACACAAGGTGTTTCACGGCGGCACCTACAATACCAATCCGGTCTCGATGGCGGCTGGCCTCGCTACCTTCCGCGAAGTGCTCACGCGCGAGAATTACTCGCAGGTGGAGAAACTGAGCCGGAAGCTAACCGATGGCTACCGGCAGACCATCGCAAAATCCGGCTTGCAAGCCTACGTGGCGAGCGCCGGCGCCAACGGCGCGCTGATGCTCTATCCCCAGGAAGTTCGCAACTACCGGGACTGGACGACGGTAGACACCGATCTCTGGCGGCACTACTGGTTCGGCATGGTCAACCGCGGAGTGATGGCGCAGCCTTACTGGTGGGACGAGCAGTGGACGATTTCGGTGCAGCACACCGAGGCTGATATCGACCAGCATCTCGCGGCCTTTGCGGATGTGGCGCCGGCGCTGGCCCGAGCGCAGCAAGAGCGCTCTGCAGAAGTCGTCGCTCATTGACAGAAACCGCGAGGACAGAAACTGCGAGCATCGAGGAGCGCAATTTGGTGGCCCATGAACCCGCGACCGGTGCGCCCCATCTGAAACGGGTCCTCGGTCGCCGGGACTTGATCCTGCTGTTCGTCGTGGCCGTGTTCAATCTGAACGTGGTTCCCTCGATCGCCGCCAACGGCGGCGTCACGATCTGGCTGTGGCTGATTTCCTTGCTTTTGTTCTTTTGGCCGCAGGGTGTGGCGGTGATTGAACTGGCCCATCGTTATCCGGGGGAAGGCGGCGTGTACCTGTGGGCCAAGGAAGTCTTCGGCGACTTCCATGGATTTCTTTCCGGCTGGTGCTACTGGACCAATAACATGCTTTACGTGCCGACGGTGATGCTGTATTTCGTCGGCGTCTCGGTGTTCGCCTTCGGTTCCGGCCATCACGCCCTGGCGGACAACAAAGTGTTTGCTCTGGTCGCTTCACTCGCTCTGCTGGCAACGCTCACCATCCTCAACATCGTGGGGCTCGGGGTGGGCAAATGGCTGAACAACTTGGGCGCCATCGGCACGGCAATCGCCGCCGCGGTTTTGATTGGCTTGGGAATCATCATCTGGTTGCGCTTCGGAACTAGCGTGACCGCGGCGGACTTCCAGATTCCGGCTAACCCTCGCTTCGTGCTGAACTCTTTCGGGGTGATCTGTTTTGGCCTGGTTGGACTGGAGTTGGCCTCGGTGATGGGCGATGAGATCCAGGACCCGGAGCGTACGCTTCCGGGAGCGGTGGCCTGGGGGGGCGTACTCTCGGGCTTGCTCTATATCGGCGCCACGCTCACTCTGCTGATCGCCGTCAGCAAAAATGACATCAGCGTGTTGCAGGGTATCGTGCAAGCGGTGAGCCAAATGGCCGGACGGGTCGGGCTGGGATGGATCGTCGCTCCCTTCGCGCTGATGCTGAGTCTGTCCATTGCGGGAATTGGTTCGGCCTGGATGGGAGGTTCGGCCCGGATTCCATTTGTCGCCGGACTGGATTCCTACATGCCGTCCTGGTTGGGCAAGGTGCATTCGCGATACGCGACCCCGTACGCGGCTTTGATCGTGCAGGCGGTGGTTTCACTGGTTCTGGTGGTGATTAACTTTCTGGCATCGGGGGGTGTGCAGGAAGCATTTCAGACCATGCTGTCTCTGGCCGTGGTGTTGCAGTTAGTGCCGTTTCTCTACGTATTCGGGGCCTTGCTGAGATTTGCTTTCACCGAAGCCACCGCTCACGGTCACTACGGCAAGGGCATACTGGTCTTTTCCGGTGCCAGTGGTTTGTTGACCACCATTCTGGGGATTGTGCTGGCCTTTTTTCCCGCCCAGCAAATCACCTCGGTCTGGTGGTATGAAGGCAAAATGTTCGGCATTACCCTAGTCTTTTTGCTCATGGCGGCATTTTTCTTTTTTGTGTACGGCCGCCACAAGGTGCCGCCAGCCGTGGTCTGAAGGACGGGTGCCTCGCCCGTTCCGCCGAGCCAAGCTCGGCATGAATCGATGAGGAGGGACAGCCGTGCTCGAAGGTCTGCTCGAGCGCAGCCCAGTGGCAGCTCAGGAGGTGCTATGCCCGGCGGAGTGAAAACCGAGATCCGAACCTACCAGCTCTATATCAACGGCGAGTGGGTCGCCAGCCAGTCCAAGAAGACCTTCCCGGTGTACGATCCGGCGAGCGAAGAAGTGATCGCGCAAGTTCCGGACGCCGATGGAGAGGACGTAAATCGCGCTGTCGCCGCCGCCAAAGCGGCCTTCGAAGACGGGCCCTGGAGCGCGACCACGGCACAGGAACGCGGACGCGTGCTGTTCCGGCTGGCGGAAAAAATTCGCCAGAACGCCGCTATGCTGGCCGAGCTCGAATCCCGAAATTCCGGCAAACCCATCGTCGAAGCAGAGTTTGATATCGCCGATGTGGCAACCTGCTTCGAGTATTACGGCGGCTTGGCCACGAAGATCCTCGGGTATGTGAATCCGGTGCCGGACAACGCCGTGAGTTTGACCCTGAAAGAGCCGGTCGGCGTAGCCGGGCAGATCATTCCCTGGAATTATCCCCTCCTGATGGCCGCGTGGAAGCTAGCCCCCGCGCTCGCTGCGGGCTGCACTTGCGTGCTGAAACCCGCCGAACAGACTCCCTTGACCGTCCTCGAAATGGCAAACTGGCTAACGGATGTGGGCTTGCCCGCGGGTGTGGTGAACCTGGTCACCGGATTCGGGGAAAGCTGTGGCGCTCCGCTGGTCAAGCATCCGGATGTCAATAAGATTGCCTTCACCGGCAGCGCGGCTGTGGGCAAGGTCATCGTCAAGCAGGCCGCTGACACTGTGAAGCGCGTCACTCTTGAGCTGGGCGGTAAGTCCCCCAACATCTTTTTTGCGGATGCTGACTTCGAGGCCGCCATCGATGGCGCGCTTTTCGGCGTCTTTATCAATCAAGGCGAGGTTTGCTCCGCCGGCAGCCGCATTCTGGTTCAAAAGTCGATCTATCAGAAATTCGTCGATGCCATGGTCGAAAAATCCAAGAAGATCAAGCTGGGCGCCCCGCTCGATCGCGACACGAAAATGGGTCCGCTGGTCAGCCAGGATCAGTACGACCGGGTTCGCTCCTATCAGGAGATCGGCAAGAAGGAAGCTAAGCTGGCCACAGGCGGGGGCCGGGCCGAGAAATTTGCCAAGGGTTATTACATCGAGCCGACCATTTTTTATAATGTGTCAAATTCCGCCCGCATCGCCCGCGAGGAGATTTTCGGCCCGGTGGCCACGGTGATCTCCTTCGACGACGAAAAGGAGGCGGTAAAGATCGCCAACGATTCGCCTTACGGTCTGGCCGCCGCAGTCTGGACCCGCGATATCTTTAAGGCCTTCCGTGCGGTGAAAGCCTTGCGCGCCGGCATCGTGTGGGTGAACCACATGCAGCCGACCTACGTCGAGGCTCCCTGGGGAGGCTACAAGCAGTCCGGCTTCGGACGAGAACTTGGTCCTTGGGGGATCGAGGAGTATCTCGAGACCAAGCAAGTCCACATCAACCTGAACGAGCAGCCCATTGGCTGGTATTAGAATTCGGCAGCAGGGTAAATAAGAAAGCACTGCCATGGCAACGATCCAACTGCGCACTGCGATTCCGGGACCGAAGTCCAGAGCCTTGGGGGAACGCCGCACTCTGGCTGTGCCCCGCGGTCTCTCCCATGCGACTCCGGTGTATGTCGCCCACGCGGAAGACGCCTGGCTCGAGGACGTCGACGGAAACCGCTATCTTGATTTCGCCGGCGGCATCGGCTGTCTCAACGCCGGTCATCGCCGGGAGCCGATGGTCTCCGCTATTCACCAGCAACTCGGGCGCTTCCTGCACACCTGTGTCCAGGTGACGCCCTACGAAGGCTACATTCGCCTGGCCGAGCGCATGAACCTGGTCACGCCGGGTAAGTTTCCTAAGAAAACCCTGCTGCTCAATAGCGGTGCGGAAGCGGTAGAGAACGCAGTCAAGATTGCGCGCGCCCACACTGGACGGTCGGGCCTGATTGCCTTCGAAGATGCTTTTCATGGCCGCACCATGATGGCTCTGGCGCTCACCAGCAAGACTCACCCCTACAAATCCGGCTTCGCGCCCCTTCCCGGCGAGGTGCATCGCATTCCGTACGCCTATTGCTATCGCTGTTCCTACGGATTGCAGTATCCCTCCTGTGATTTGTTCTGCGCCCGGCATTTGGAAGATACCTTCAAGCGAGTAGTGGCGTCTGAAGATGTCGCGGCCGTAATTGCCGAGCCGGTGCTCGGCGAGGGCGGCTTCGTGGTGCCGCCGAAGGATTTTTTTCGACTCCTAGTGGACATTTGCCACCAACATGGCGTGTTATTTATCGCGGATGAGGTGCAAAGCGGCTTCGGCCGTACCGGCAGGTTGTTCGCCAGCGAGCACTACGGCATCGAGCCGGATCTTCTGGTCACCGCCAAATCACTTGGCGGGGGATTGCCTCTGGCGGCGGTCACCGGACGCGCCGAAATCATGGATGCCCCTGGTCCGGGCGGGCTCGGCGGCACATTCGCCGGCAATCCGCTGGCCTGTGCCGCGGCGCTGGCGGTGCTGGATATTTTCGAACGCGAAGACCTTTTGGCCGCGGCCAACCGCTTAGGTCAGCGCTTTCAGCAGCGGGCTCGCGAATGGCAGCAGCGCTGGCCAATCATCGGCGACATTCGCGGTTTGGGGGGCATGCAAGCGATCGAGCTGGTGAAATCTCCCGACCAGCGCGAGCCCGCCGCCGCCGAAGCCAGGCAGATCGTGCAATATTGCTATGAGCACGGCTTGATCATGCTGACCGCTGGATCCTACTCCAACGTGATTCGGCTGCTGGTCCCTCTCGTCATCACTCCTGAACAGAGCGACGAAGGCATGGATGTGCTCGAATCCGCGCTGCAGATGCTCTCGGAGAAAAAAGGAGCCGTCCCGCAGTCCGTACCGTCATGAGCGCGGCGGACAAGCTATAGTTCGCTGTCATCCCCGCTTCGGTTGGGGTCCAACTCTTTGGGGGAACTGAGGGTGTGGCCGTCGCTGGCATGCCGGATCGCAATCGTGCCGTTGATGTTCGACAGCTTGATTCGCGTTCCCCCGCCTCCCAGTTCCCCGTGCAGGTCATGGCCCACCCACTGATGGTTATGCACTTCGAGGCCGAAATCATTGCTAATCGGGCCATGCACGGTGGAGGCTTCCAGTTCCGCCTTGACGTCGGACGGCACCGTCAAACTCACAGGGCCATTGATCGACGATAGTTCGACCGCGTGCTCGGCGAGGCGGTCGAGTCGCACCTCGAGCGGGCCGTTGATCGTAGATAATCGCGCCCGGCCTCCCAGACCGTTGGCCGCGAGCCGTCCGTTGATACAGGAGGCATGGACTTCGCCGCTGATCCCCTCGAGATCGAGCGCGCCGTTGATCAGGCTGATCTCATCCAACCGAGCCTCGCGAGGCACCGTGAGCGTGTATTCCACACTCGCCGGGTTGTTCTCTCCGGAGGAGTCGAAGGCAAGATCGTGCTGGCGATATTCGGTGCGGATCGAGACTGTGTCCTTATCGGCGTCGATTCGGATTTTGGCGTCGTCCAGACGTTCCTGGCTGTTCGCGTACTTGATCGCATCCACCTTGACTTCGTTTCTGTCCCATGCGGTAATGTGCACCGCCCCATTGATATTTTTCAGTTCGATACGCCCGCCTGACGAAAGCGGATAAGTCTGGTGAAACTCCTCGGTGAGTTTCCCCGGAGCCTCGAGAGCACGGCCTTCGGCCGCGGTAAGTAGCAGCGCGCAGACAGTCCCCAGAATAACGCCCAACCAAGTGGCAAGTTGACGCCGGTTTTTCATAAGCCGTCCTCCCGGTGACACGGCTTAGACGCGTCAAGTCCCAAATCGTGAGCAGCCCTCTCCCCAAGCGCTCCGTCCGACCCGCGAAGGCGCGAAGAGTCCAAAATTACCTTAGTTATCTTACTGATCCGACGCCAATCCTTGACAATGGACCTCAACCAAGCAGCGAGAACAGGAAGCTGTCATTGAAGAAGTGGATCGACAAGCGGATCCTCAGCTTGCTTGGATTTGCCTGCCTGCTGGTTCTCGTCTGCGCCATCCCGAACTTGCGCGCGCAGACCGACAGCGACCGTCCCGTCCCCATACTTACCGGCAGCGCCGGCTACTTCACGTTCGTAACCGCGGGACAAACTCAGCTGGATGCGCAGATCAACCCGGTTCTCCTCGTTCCTTTGGGGGATCATTGGCTGGTCGAATCCCGAGCGGAGTTTGAGGGAGCATTCGAACGCCCCGCCGGTGGAGGCCCTTATGCCGGCCCGGTCAGCAAGAATCTCGATTATCTGCAGGCGGACTACATCGCCAACCCCTACCTTACCGTCACCATGGGCCGGTTTCTGACCCCCTTTGGCATTTTCAACGAGCGCCTCTATCCCATATGGATCCGCAGCCTGCAGCAGGACCCCTTAATCTTGCCCATCTCCACAGGATCGAGCGACGGCTTGATGCTGCGCGGCGGATTTTCGGTCAGCCCCAAGATAAATCTGAACTATGCGGTCTATGTCTCGGCGGTCAGCACCGGGCACAGCAACCTGGAATCGGAACGCAACGTCGGTGGACGCGTGGGTGTTTTCTTGCCCGGGCCCGGTCTGGAGGTAGGAGGTTCCTGGCAAAAGCTGCTGCAGGATGAGCGTTCCGAGGCTTTTGGATTTCATTTTGCCTGGCAGCTGAGGAGGCTTCCTGTCAACCTGCACGGCGAGTACGCCCGGTCGAATCAGGGGAGTGGCTACTGGGTCGATGCCGCCTACCGGCTGAGCCAGGCGCCATTCTGGCAGAAGGCCATGCGCCGCCTCGAAGTTGCGGGAAGAGTCGAGCAATTCTTCACTGGTCAGGTTAGTGCGGACGAAGCCCAAGCCCTCGGTCTGCCCGGCGCCAATACCCGCGAAGGAGAATTCGGACTCAACTACTACCTGCAAGACGGACTCAAGGTCGTGGCCAGCTATGGGCGCCAATTCAGCCCGGACGGCAACGCCAATCTTTGGACGACCGGGATCGCCTATCGATTCGCAATCCCGCTCGGGCGTGTGAGCGCGCCATGAGGCTGAGGATCACCATCCTGCTCGGCGTTGTAGCCCTAGCCTCGGTCGTCGGAATGGCGTCGTCCCCACCGAAAAGCGACAGCCCGAGCGCGCCGGTCGTCCGCAGCAGCGCCGATAGCGACGCCATGCGGCTCGAAGGCGAGCTTCGTTTTCGCGCCAACTGCGGCCGCTGTCATGCTGCGCCGCACAAGTTTCCGCCCCGCATGATGGCCACCATCGTGCGCCACATGCGGGTGCGCGCGACCATCACCGATGAGGATATGCGGCTCATCCTCTACTACATGACCCAATAGCAGCGGATGAGGAGAGCTGTGATTCATAAAGTCTTCGGGAGGACGGGTGGCATCGCTTTGGCGACTTGTGTACTTTTGGCGCCGCTCGTTTGCGCCCAGGAGCGCCTCATCGAAGTGCTGGCGGATAAGGACAGCCGCTACAAAATCGCGGGCCAACGCACGCCGGAAATAACCGTGAAAGCCGGCGAGGGGGTTCTGCTCCGGATCACCGCGCGCAAATCGAAGACCTGGAATCGAGACGGATCGGTTCATGGATTCTCGCTGTTGCGCGCCAAAGACCGGTCCAAGATAGTGGGCTGGGATCTGTTGCTCAAGCCCGGTACCCAAGAGTTCCATTTGACCGCGCCCTCGGAACCGGGCGAGTATGTGGTTGTGTGCACCGTAATATGCAGTGAAGAACACGAAGGCATGAACATGAAATTCATCGTTACGCCATAAAACACGAGGGAGTCTGTGATGAAAAGAACCGCAATCTTAGCTGGAATGTGCCTGGTGGTGTTGGGTGGCGCGCTGCGTACCGCCCGGGCCGAAGAGCATGTTTTTCACGGGGAGATCTCCGACAGTCAGTGCGCGCTCAACGTCCATTCCTTGACTCGGTCGCACAAAGAGATGCTGAAGTCTAAGTCCATGGGTGGCAATGCCACGGATTGCACCCTCTATTGCGTCAAATACCACGGTGGCGATTTCGTTCTGGCGCATCAGGATGTCGTCTACCGCCTCGACGACCAGAGTCTAGCGCAGACTTTTGCCGGCCAGAAAGTCAAAGTGATGGGTACCCTGCAGCCGGATAAGAAAACCATCCACGTCGTGAAAATGCAATCGGAGCAGTAAGACATCGCCTCTCGGGTTCCGTCTAGGAGCCTGCGCTACCCTTTCTCTCCGCCTGGGAAATAATGTAAACGATCAGTATCCCCAGTTCCGGCTCGATCGGATGCCGGTAACGGGGGTGGGGGAAGACAAAGTAAAACATTGCCGGATAACAAAGGATGAGCCAAAAGAACAGCCAGGCGCCGGGCTGGCGCTTGCGTAGAGCGCGTCCCAGGCCCCACAACGCCAGCACCGAGGAAGCCAGAAAGACGGAGTTCTTGAACGGGGCCAGGGCGGGTATCGCTGCCAGGCGCGGGACGCCGGCCCAGTAATAGATCAAGCGCTTCACGCTCACTCGGAGAAACCGCGAATAATCCTGGCGAATGAAGGCCATCGCCTCCTGCTTGCGCGCGGCTACGTAAGCCATTTCGCCCATCTCGCGATAACGCCGCATCTCGTATACGTCCTGCGTGGGGTGCAGATACTGCTGCCAGGTTCCATCTGCGTTCGGACCGTTGCCGATTCGCAGCTCCGCCCCAAAATTGGAGCGGATCAAGATGAACCTCCCGAACCTGCGGTAGTCGCGCGCTATCCAGGGAGCGATGCAAGCCACAAATACCGCCGATGCCAGAACCACTCCGGCGAACGAACGCCGGCCTTTTTGCGAGCGACGAATCCAGGCCCACAGGCCGGCAGCGGGCAGAAACGCCAATAGAGACGTATTCGTAAGCGCGGCCACACCCCAGAGCAGGCCGAAGGCCAGCCATGGCGTCCAACCGTCGCGGTCTTCGATGACCAGCGCCAGCCAAAAAATTAGGGTGAGCAAGAGTGCTGCCAGACTGGTTTCCCAGACCCAGCGTGTACACCAGTACATGACGAATGGCGCCAGTGCCCAGAGCCATGCGCTCCACGCCGCGACCGTTTCGTGGAACGATCGTTTGGCGATCAAAAAGATCGGGATGCAGGTGAGCGAAGAAAAAATGCTGTTGATGGCCAGCAACACGACCGCGGAACCGCGGGTGTAAACCCCGAACAGCCGGAAGACAGCGGCAATGAGGAAGGGATAGAGTGGCGGCTCCCACGCCGTCGAACCGGTCGACTCGCCGAAGGGATTGCTGAATCCTTGGCCTAAAGCCAACGACCGCCCAATGCTTCCCATCTCCCACCCAAAACTGAAATGGTTGTCGTCGGGGCGCAACCGGTAAGTATGGCCAATCACAATCAACCCCAGGCGGAACGCGAAGGCCACGACCACCATCCAAGAGAGCGACGTGCGCGCCCGTTGCCACCCGTGGCCAATCAAGCCGAGCGGCCCCTTTGCGAGGGGAGCGGGAATCGTAGTGTCGGCCATCTCTATGGACCGGAATTATATCGTTCGAGGACCGCGACCTTCTGCTGCGAAGGTCTAGTCGCTCGCGCTCCTACCGCTCTAGTCGGCGTTGCTGTTGGGATGGCGAGTTGATCGAATGGCCGTATCCCGGGCCGGAAAACTTCCTACTGCAATCCCGCTTGCGCCAGCATTTCCATGAATTGTCGGTTTGTTCTCATGTCAATCGCTTGCGCGACCAGTTTTCCTTCGCGATCGTAGACAAAGCTCTTGGGTATTCCTTCGATGTCGTAAAGCCGGTGCACTTCCCGACCTGGATCGAGCAGGATCGGATAGGTGAACCCATTCCCATCGACAAACGACTTCACCTTGCGCTCATCTTCATCTGAAATCGCCAGCACAACGAAGCCGTGCTTCTTGAAATGCTGGTAGAGCGCCTCCAGGTCAGGCATTTCCCGGCGGCATGGAGGGCACCAGGTTGCCCAGAAGTTCACGAGCACCACCTGCCCGCGCAACTCCTTCAGGGTCCAGGTTTTTCCCTGCAGGTCCGACAGGGCGAACTCGGCCTGTTGGTGGCGCAGATCGTCGGCTTCGACTTTAGAGGTGGCGGCGGCAAATTGCGGATCGTCCAAGCTCACCCGCACATGTTCGTAGCGCACCAGCTGCGCCAGTTCGACGTAGGGCATCGCCGGTCCCTTCGGAGTAGCCGGCGCCGGCTGTTCGCGGAGCGAATCGGCCAGGGTCGTAGCCACCTCCTGCAGCGTATCTTGACCAAGGTCTCCCTCGGTTGACAGATTGGCAAGTCCGTTTGCGAGGCGCACCTTATTCGACGAGGCCGGCAGCGGTCGAATCTGGAGGGCAAGTTGCTTGGTGGCTCGCGCCCTCTGCTCCTCGGACAGGGAGCGCAGAGTGCGAATCTGATCGAGGATCGGCTGCTCCTGATCGCTCCAGACGATCTTTTGTGCCTGCCCCGAGACCTGTCTGAAACCAAAGAAAAAGAGCCCAGTCAGAAGAGTACACAGAGCGCCAGCAGCGACCACTCTGCCGGGGCCTTGCACGCAAGCCTTGTAGGAAATCATGCTCACAATCTACCACTGCCATGGCTGGGCAAAAGAGATCGAGGGCGGGAATGTGCACCCGTTCGATAAGCAATCGACTCATGGAGAGAAAGGAACACTGTGCGGGAAACGCTCGACATCAGAGACCAGTTATTAGACCCGATCGATTGCCTCGCGAGCTTGCTTTAAGGCAGATTCCACAGCCAAATCCACCGTGAGAAACTCTTCCTCCCCGTGATGAATAGTTTGAGTACGACCAGGGTGCTTTATCAGCGTGTAATCGCACTTCCAGCCGTGCGCAAATTGATGTGGTTCCATTTCAATTTCAATAACCCTTGTAGGTTGCTTGAATCATGACAGTCCGCTCCTTCTTCGGATCGAAAGCTTGCATCCGGGCGAATGTCCCCCCACCCGGCTGGACTATCCAGTGACTCGGATCTCAGAGCTGTCTCGGGGTCTAGGGACGGGGCGCCGCGTCCTGCGATCGCGTCACGGTAAGCGGCCGATCGAACATCTGAGCTGAGGCGCCGTCAGCACAATTCAAAATTGTAAATGAACACCTCTCAGAATCTCCTGCTGTAGCGCGCCGGGATGCGTTTTTCTTGGTCCGTTATTGACCGTGTTCCGTTGACATCTTGGCAACCGGCTACCCCCCATCTTCATCCAAATCGCGAGGTCAAAACTGCCATGAGTCACCATTCGTATCGATGCGTGTCCATCCTCGCGATCGCTTTGGTGGCCGGATTGACGGGATGTGCTTCGCATCAGAATCCAGAGGAAGTGAAAGAGAAGACGGCGCAAGCCACGGCGGAGATCAAAAGTGACGCGAAAGCCGTCGCGGAAGGGGTGCGCGACGGGTGGAGCCGCGATAAGCCGCTGAACATCAACACCGCAAGTCGAGAGGATCTGGTGAGTCTCCCCGGTGTCACGGAGAGAGAGGCGGACAAAATAGTAGCGGGGCGTCCCTACGACGATCCTCATGAGCTCGTGACGCGTGGCGCCCTGCCGGAGAGCAAATACGACAGGATTGCCGACCGGCTGAAAGCGACCAAGTAATCAATGACGTGGCGTCGCACTATGCCGGCGTCAGTGGGCGAACCCAGTACTCCCGGCCGATAGACCGGAGAACAACTCCGGACGCCGACCTTGTGGTTTTTGCTCCCTAGGCTGGCGGGCGCGCCTCGGCTGGCGAAGTGCCGCTTCGGCATAACCAGTTTGGGCCCCTATCCGCCGCTCCACGGTTCCACGCCTGCCCCATCGGCGGGATGGCGGATTCGGCCTGTTGTTGATCAACCAGGACCTGGCCCGGTCGGTCACGGCCACGGTTTCGGTGAACGGATACAACTCCGCAACGAAGGGGACGCGTTACGACTATGGGAAACTGACCATTGATGCCGGCCATGAGCATACTTCTGTCCTCCATCCGGTTTGCGTTGAACCCAAAGCCAGCGAGCCAGCGACCTTTCCGTTGCGCACAATAGTCAAAATCGTGTAGCGTAAGCGAGTTGCCTGCGATGGCGACCTTCTACCCTAGGAGAAGAGCAAAATGAATAGCCCGCCGTCTTCGAATCCCTTGCGTCATGTCAACCAATGGGACGACTATGTAGCCAACCGTTATCAGGAAGGCAAGGCGGAGTCGGATTTCCGCAAGTACGACCCCCAAGCTCATCCCGGAGTCGCCGAGTTCTACCGGCTCAATCACGCCCATCAGACGGTCGCCTTCGTGCAGGAGAAGAAGCAGCAATACCTTGCCCTCGAGAAGGGGAAGAAAGGCATTTGGGAAGCGGCGGAATTTCTGAACGCTTTGGTGGACGACAGCGATCCCGACACCGATGTCTCGCAGATTGAGCATCTGATGCAGACTTCGGAGGCCATTCGCAAAGATGGCCACCCGCGCTGGTTCGTGCTCACCGGATTTCTTCATGATCTCGGGAAAGTTTTATGTCTCTACAACGAACCGCAATGGGCCGTGGTGGGTGACACGTTTCCGGTGGGCTGCGCGTACTCGGATCAAATCGTGTATCACGAGTACTTCGCCTCGAATCCGGACTCCGAGGTTCCTGAGTATCAGACGCTTTACGGAATTTACGAACCGAATTGTGGCCTCGATAAGGTGCACATCTCGTGGGGTCACGATGAGTACATCTACCACGTCGTCAAGAACTATCTGCCTGAGGAAGCGCACTACATGCTGCGCTATCACTCTTTCTATCCGGCACATCGCCACGGCGCCTATAAACACCTCATGTCAAAGCATGACGAAAAGATGTTTGAGTGGGTGCGAAAATTCAATCCCTACGATCTTTATTCCAAGGGTGCGGCCCGTCCGAACGTGCGGGAATTGAAGCCCTATTACGAGGATCTGTTCGCCGAGTTCTTCCCTGCGCAACTGGCTTGGTAACCCGCAGTTCCGTGAACGGGGCGACCCCAGCCAGGAGGCCCTCCTAGCTTCGCCTACTTCCGGCTTCCGCAAGCACGGCACTCGTCATCTACGACGAGAAGAGTATGATACTTTCCCGGAAAATCACGGCAAGGGAGTTGCCCCGATGATCGGTGCGCGGCGCCATCGCCAGGGTTGGCTGCTCTGCAAAGCCGCCAAACCAGAAGCGACTAGCTCCGCGGGGGAGGTTGGCCGTGGGCGCCCTGGAGGCACTTGGGAATGCCGAGCTTAGAATGCGGCTGGAATGGAGTATATCTGGGATTTCGGAGTTCACAGGTCCGTAAGGGACCTCATGACCAAGATCCGGCGTGATCGAATGGGCACTAGGGGCCTTATACGACGGCAGTTAGAGAGGGTGCCTAAGCTCTACGTGTCCAAGCCGCCGTTCACAGGCTTTCGCCATCTCAACGCACCCCGCTGAGCCACACATAAAAGCGCTTTCGTGGATCGATGTGGAGAAGATATCGCGCGTTTCGAGCCCCTTCACTGCTAGGACCGAACAAATGTGCCCTGGTAATTGCGATAATGAGATGGTCCGCCGCCGAGCGAGCCAACCCACCCAATTCTCCTTGCATTCGGGCGGCGGTCCATAGGTATTTCAACATCTTTGCGTGTAGATCGCAGCCTACAATTCTCATCTCGGCCTCCTTCGTCCCGAGCCTTTACCGCAAAGTCTACTCGGCTCGCCGCGAGGCCGACGTCGTTATGTCATCAGCAATCGGCAGCGATGCCCGCTCCTTCTTGCGCCGAACTTTTGGTGATTCCAGTCACACCCGCTTGTGCGGCTTGTCATGGTGGGCGCAACCGCCTGCATCGACAATGATGCGACCCAAGAACTGAAAAGGAGCGGTCATGCTGAGCTACGAGCTTCTCCATCTCATCCAGTATCATTCCGAGGATCTCGCCGCCGGCCTGCTGCGCAAAGTGCAGAGGTCCGAGCGTGCCGAATCTTACTGCAACGTGTCTCCCACGGACCTGAAGGAACGAGTGTATGAGATCTACCACCATCTGGGCGCATGGCTGCTGGACAAGAGCGAAAGCGATGTTGGGCAGCGCTACACGGAAATTGGTGCCCGCCGCACCCAGCAAGGCATCCCTCTGAGAGAACTCGTCTGGGTCATAGTTTTGACAAAACGCAATCTCTGGGAATTCATCAACGATGTGTCCTTCCCGCGCCGTTCCGTGGACCTCTCTGAGCAACAGGAATTGTTGCAGCTGTTAGAACGGTTTTTTGACGAGGCGATTCATGCTGCCGTTGTCGGTTACGAATGCGCCGCCGAAGCGCACGCCGAGAAGGTGATGCGAAAAGCCGTCTAGCAAGAGGATAGTGGTCCCGGTTGTTGGGCCACGAACCCGTCGCGACTCCGATACTCGCAAGAATTGGTTGGTATCCGCTTGGAAACAAGCGACGCGCACTCCAGCCCCGAGTGAAAAAACTCTAACCTGAAACGGTGCAGCTCAGGTTGTCGCTAGGCTTCCGAGCTCACCAACCTCCGCCGCTCACCCTGCCCAAGGTGCCACGCACGATTGCACGAACGCACGCCATCCCTATTCCAGCGAGCGCAGCGCGCGGGCGGGTTTCGGCCCCACGACATCTGCGGTTGTGGTGGGGTGTAGCCGAATCTTTCCCGGAGGGTACAACCCCTGATCCGCATTGACACTGATTCCGCCCACCCCTAGACTTGGAGCGTCCGGCAACGCGGCTGATCCGCGGATCACAGATCATCGGATCGATTGAACGAGGGCGTCAAATGGGATGGCTGCAGAATAAGTTCGAAAAGAACTTCATGATCACTACGGTGGACTACGTCTTCAATTGGGCGCGCAAGTCCGCCGTGTGGCCCATGACGTTTGGCCTGGCCTGCTGCGCCATTGAGATGATCGCCTCTTCCACGGCGCGTTTCGACATTGCCCGGTTCGGCTCGGAAGTATTTCGCCCGAGCCCGCGGCAGAGCGACTTGATGATCGTGGCCGGCACGGTCACGCTGAAGATGGCCCCGGTGGTGAAACGCATCTACGAACAGATGCCCGACCCCAAATGGGTGATCTCGATGGGCGCATGCTCGTCGGTTGGCGGCCCTTTCAACACCTATGCTGTGCTGCAGGGTGTGGATAAGATTGTGCCCACCGACGTATACGTAATCGGCTGCCCGCCGCGTCCGGAGAATTTGTTTTACGCGCTGCTCAAGCTGCAGGACAAAATCGATCAGATGTCGCTGGCCAAGCGCCCCACCGAAGTCCGGCTGGATGAGAACATGGTGGAGAATTTCAAGCGTCAGGTCATGATCGCGCAGACGTTACAGCCCAAATAGCGCTCAGCAATTTGCTCTGCGACGACGGCGGTCGACTCTCAATTCTTCCATCCCCATGTCCGAGTTCCTCAGACTGACCGACCAAGCCGGACTTCCCGCCGAAGGCGAAGCCAAGGAGTTTCTCTGTGGCGCCCAGGTGATATGCGTAGCCAATGTAAACCGAGTCATCAGCGCCCTCGACAACGTGTGCCTGCATCGGGGCGGTCCGCTGGGGCAAGGAGCGATCGAGGGGGGCAAGTTGGTCTGCCCTTGGCATGGATGGCAATGGGATCCGCAGACCGGAGAGGCGGTCCATAGCCCTAACCTCAAGCTCAAGGTTTACCCGCTGAAGATGGAAAACGGAGAGGTCCTGATTGCGCTGTGATCTGGGGCCTTCGGGCGCTCTGTTTTGAACCTTGGGCTATCCCTGAAATACCACGAACCGGCTGGTCCTCTGGCCTGGCGGATCCCAGACGTAATTCACCTAGCCATAACTATCTAAAGGACTTACAAGCTTGCCACCGGCTTTTTCCTGGCGCCAGACCCTCCCCGGAGGGCGAGGATTCTCTGCTGCACCGAGCCGGGAGTCCTATCAAGAATAGCCTTACCTGCCGATAACTGACCTTATAGGGTCTAGGAACGCCTCTCTGAGAACGCGTCTTCTCCTCAAACTTCTGGAAGGGAATGAGGTGCCGATCTTGGGGTCCGCTCCCGGAGCTTGGAGGAATACGGTTGGCATTGACTGAGGGAGCGATGATCGCCAGGTGGTTGGTCTTGGCGGTGCTCGGGCTCGGTCCGGGCAGCAGCGTTTTCTCCCTGCGAGGGCTCATCGGTTTGGGCATTCTCGCGGTAGTTTCCATCCTCCTGGTCTTGAGCTACGCCGGTCTCGGGGCAATCCTGCAAAGCGGCCGCCAAAGAAGAGAGCGACCGCAAGATGAAGACCGCTATCGCGGCATGATCGAAGAAACCAGCGACCTCATTCACATTGTAAGTCCGGAGGGGAAGTTCCTTTACGTCAACCGTGCCTGGCACAACACCTTCGGCTACAGCGAGGATGAACTCCCCAACCTGACCCTGATGGACTTGCTCCATCCGGACGAGCGGGAAAAGGCCCGGCGGCAGATTGGGGTCCTGATGAACGAAGGGGGAGTGATCGAGATCGAAACGCGCTTTGTCACCAAGAACGGCAGCACCATTTGGGTCGAAGGCAACTCGACCTGTGAAGTGGCTCGTTCCGAGGTGCTCACCGGGCGCGGCATCTTCCGCAGTGTCACTCAGCGCAAGGTCCTCTCCCGGCGCGGCATTTTTCACGACGTCACCGAACGTAAACAGGCGGAGGCGGAGCGGGCCCGGCTGCTGGCTATCCTCGAAGAAGCGCCCGATTTCGTCGGCACGACCACACCGGACGGGAAAGTCATGTGGATCAACCGGGCTTGGCGGCATCTGCTCAACCTGGACCAAAAGTCCGACGTGAGCCAGATGAGGACCATCGATCTCTACCCGGAATGGGTGAACCAAATCCTCGAAGAGGCCATTCCCGCGGTGATCAGTTCCGGCATATGGAAGGGAGAGGCGGCGCTGCTCGGTCCAAATGGACGCGAGGTTCCGGTGTCCCAAACCATCGCGGCGCACCGCGATGAAAGCGGAAATATTGCCTATTTCTCCACCCTGTGCCGGGACATCACCGAGAGCCGGAAAGCGGAAGAGGCCCTGCGCGCAGCCCACACCCAGCTGAATCTGGTCCTACAACGGGAAAAAGAACTGGCGCGGACCGACATGCTCACCGGACTGGCCAACCGGCGAGCCTTCTACGAGGCGCTGCAAGTAGAGCGCGCTCGCGCCACCCGCTATGGGCGTCCGATGACTCTGGTCTATTTGGACCTGGACAACTTCAAACGGGTGAATGATACGCTGGGCCACGCCGTGGGCGACGACTTGCTGGCCTGCGTGGCTGATCTGCTGCGCCGCACCCTGCGCGCCAGCGACACAGTCGGCCGCCTGGGAGGCGATGAATTCGCCCTGCTGCTGCCCGAGACCAATGCGCAAGCTGCCGAAACTCTGCTGCAGAAGCTGGCTTCGGTCTTAGGAGACACCATGCGAGCTAAACAATGGCCAGTCACCTTCAGCATGGGCGCCGCTGCGTTTCTGGACAATCCTGCTTCGGTAGAGGAAATGATCCGAACCGCGGATGAGCTGATGTACAGTGTGAAGAAAAGCGGCAAGAACCGGATTTCGGTGGCCTTCATGGGGGGCAGCTCCGAGGAGTCCCTGAGGGCCGCTGCCGCCACGAAAAGCTAAAGTTTCGATCGCGGCGGCCCGCCACCGGCCAGCGTGGGCTATGCCAGCAGATGCAGGAAGCCTGCCGCCTGATTGTCGAACCCGGGAAAAACCTGATCCAGTGCGGTATTCCCCAGGTGCTTGGCCACGGCTTCGCCGAGGACCTGGCGAAAATCCGTGGTCAGCGCCAGATCGCGCCCTTCGTAGAGCTGCGATGGATCGAGACCCGGCCAGCGGCCATACACCTTGCCACCTTTCACCGGGCCTCCAATCACGAACATGACGTTGGCGTGCCCGTGGTCGGTTCCGCGATCGCCATTCTCGCGCGCGGTGCGTCCGAACTCGGACATGGTGACCACCACCGTCTCGGCGCCGAGATCGCCCAAGTCGATCCAAAACGCCGCCAGCGACTGCGAGAAATCACCCAGAACATTTGCGATCTGACCCTGGGTGCTGCCTTCGTTCACGTGGTGGTCCCAGCCGCCGATGTCGGCAAACGCCACCTGCACGCCCACATTGGCTTTGATGAGCTGAGCCAGCTGACGCAGGCTGTCGCCGAAGTGCCCGCGCGGATAGGCGGCGCCTGCGGCGGGCTTGTATTTCGAGGGGTCGGCGGACTTCAACATTCTCACTGCGTCAAAGGTCTGCTGACCCGAGCCGTGCAAGACCGAATCGACCGACTGGTCGTACATCGCCTCGAAGGTGTTGGCCAGAGGCACGGCGCCCGGATTGCGTCCTCCGACACCAAAATCATTGATGTTGTTCATGGCGATGGCGGGCTCGCTTCCGCTCAGGGCGCGCGGTAGGGAAGATCCCATGGCGATGGCGCGGAACGCCGACTTGTCCTCGGGTTCCGGCAACGCACGCAGGGTGCGATTCAGCCAGCCGTCTTCGGTGGCCTTTATGCCGGGCGTGCCGGATTCCATGAAGTCCTGTGCATCGAAGTGCGAGCGGCTCGGATCGGGGGAGCCTGCGGCGTGCACAATGGCCAAATGACCCTGCCGCCACAACGGCGCAAAAGACGACATGGAGGGATGCAAGCCGAAAAAACCGTCGAGATCGATGACCTGGTTGCGGGGAATGTTGATGGATGGCCGCATGGCGTAATAGTCCGGTTCGGCGTGCGGCACCACAATGTTAAGCCCATCCGCGGCGCCCCGCTGGAAAATCACCACCAGGCGCTTGTTGCCGATACCGAGCGACTGCGCTCCATAGGCGGCGCGCGTGAGAAAAGCGGGAACGGCAGCCGTACCCACAACCGCCAGAGCGCTGTTGCGGAGAAATACTCGACGTGTGATGGACATAAGAAACCACTCCTTGCTGCTTGCTCCTGGTCCTGGTCTTGCGGTCGTTGGTCTTCGGCCGCTCGCTGCCCCGAGTGGGCCGACGACCAGCGACCGATTCACTATTTCCTCTGAAACTCCGGCGAGCCGAGCAACAGCCCAGAGATGATGCCCACGTTCGGAGGGCGTGCCGGGTCGTCGAGGGCGCGCTGGCTGATTCTTGGATCTTGCAGCCTGCTCGCGATCGTGTCGTGCGTCTGCTTGGACACATCGCCCACCAGCAGAGTGTTCTCGAGCATGGCCAAAGTTTGTTGCGGATCGGCGGGAACAGGCGAATTGCCCAACATGCCGCCGTCGTCCACTTGCACACCTTTCAGCCGGTCTGCAGTCAGGGAGAGCGCGAAATTCATACGATCCAAAAGCGCCGAAGAGTTCACCCAGGCTTCGGCCTTCATGGAATAACCGGTTGGCGGCTGCGCGCCATAGATCGGCATGCCCATATTCTGCAGCTGCCGAACCAGGGGCATGGCGTTGCTTACATCGGCGCCGCTGGCCCGCACCGCGGAGACCACGAATTCGAGCGGAGTCTTGACCTTGGCGCGGTAGGCGTCGGTCGCCCAGAACTCCGGGGAGTCGATCATCGTTTTCAGCACTTCGCGGATGTCGCCATCCTTCTTCAAGAAGGTTTTCACCATGCGGTCCACGAGCGCAGGGGGGGGATTATCGGAAACAAAGCGCACAGCCAATTTGCTGCAGACGAACTTCGCGGTCGAAGGGTTACGCGCCAGAAGGTGCAGCACTTCTAGGCCTTCCTTCTCCCCTTTCGGCTTGATGCGGTGCCCAAGGACAACCTTGGTTCCAGGCTCGTGCTTGCGCTCATCGAAATAGAAACCGCCCCCTTCCCGGGGCTCTTTCAGGGTCCATCCCGTGAAAACCTTCGCCACCTCGGTGACATCGTGCTGGGTATATCCACCGTTGACGCTGAGGGTGTGCAACTCCATCAGTTCGCGGCCGTAGTTCTCATTCAACCCGGCACGGTTGGCCTTCGGCCTCGGAGGCGGCCGCTGAGGATAGCGGGACTGCCAGGTGCCGTTCGGACGACGCTTGGGGATCCCCATGGCAAAATCTGAATCCGGACCGACGCTCAGCCAGTTGTCGAGATAGAACAGCATGGCGGGGCTCTCTGCGGTCGCGACCAGAAGATTCTCAAACTTGCCCAGGGCGTGGGGACGAATCACATCGCGCTCGTAGCTGGTCAGCATGTAGCGGTCCGCGCCCTTGCCGAGGAATACGTTGAAGTGGTTGAACCAGAAATCGGTCATCACTTCGAGCAGCTGGCGCTCGCTGTAAATATCCTGCAGCAGCTTGCCTTCCAGCAATTCATCGCTCACCACCTGTTGCGGATTGCCGAGCGCCAGCAGCGTTTCCTGCTGCTTCGGACTCATGCCCGCCATCACCTGGTCGTGCTTGTTGCCGCGCAGCGCCGGAGCCAGGGCGAGCTGGTCCTCGGGCGACCACCCGAGGATGGTTTTCATTCGCTGATCGGCCGGCAGGTCAATCAGCTGGTCGGCTTTGAGGTCGGCGTAGAGGCGGTCTTCGCGCTCGCGGGCTGCCGGATCGTCAGCCTGGGCGCCGGATTTCATCGAGTTGTCGGCGGGTGGGATATTCGCGCCCGCCGCTTGCTGCTTTTGTGCCTGCCGCGCATAGTAACGCTCAAGCTGTGCTTCATATACCGCGCGCAACGAAGGGTCCGAAGGGAGGGGCT
This sequence comes from uncultured Acidobacteriaceae bacterium, assembly GCA_963770245.1. Classification (GTDB taxonomy): domain Bacteria; phylum Acidobacteriota; class Terriglobia; order Terriglobales; family Acidobacteriaceae; genus PALSA-270. The sequence continues at coordinate 468,397 of CAVYOX010000011.1, forward strand.
GCTTGTGATCGGCGACCGCCTTAATCAACGGGGTAGGTGGAAAATCTTCCACCATCTCGCGGGTTTCCATTCGCAGAGTGCGTAGCGGCTCCAGGCGGGCTTGGATTGCGCCGTCATCAATTCTTTCAGGATGTAGCTGCTGGTCGATCCAGTGGTCCACTCCGATTGCCGCCACGCGCCCGACTTCCCCCGGCCTCGGTCCGAACCCCAATCGGTTCAGGGCGTGCACCGCCCGCTTCTGCTCATCCATCTGAGCCGCGTCGCTCGGGAGCTTTTCTTTCTTCTTGCCGAGCGCCAGTTGGACCGAGGCGCTCAGTGCGGCCAGGGCAAGCGCTACGGTCAAAACTGTGATCTGGGGTTTGAATCGCATTCTTGCTCCAGGAGTGGATATCCTTAAGGATTATGAACCCACCACCGAGGAAAAGTTGCCGCACCCGCTCGCAAAGGCGGCGATCATCAGGGTAACTCATTGACGGCAGGTCTGTTGCGCGCGCCAGTCTGATCCAGGTACGAAAGTGCAGGAGCCATGGTCCGGCCTAGGACTGCAGTCTGCGGCTGGGTTTGGGCGCGGTCGGGAAATATTGGTTTTTGAAACCGTAGAAGCGCAACCCCAACTGGTTTGCGGCTGCCGAAGCCCGCAAGCTAGGTCAAATACATGCGTCCGCGGCTGATTTTGTGCTGCAGATTGGCGGCCAGGGAATCGACATCGCCGGGCGCGATATTGACCCCCACCCGCTCTTGGAAGAAAGGCGTGCGGTTGCTCCCTGCGGCATCGCGGCGCACCTGCAAAAGCAAGCCTTGCACTGCCTCGGGATCGAATTTCTGGGGCGTCAGGCGCACGATTTCGCTCAAAGCAGCACCGACCGACAGGGATTCGCGGTAAGGGCGCTCGCTGGTCATGGCGTCGAAGGTGTCCGTCAGCCCAATGACGCGCACCGGCATCGAAACGTCCTCCAACAGCAGCCCGTCGGGATAGCCTGAGCCGTCTCCGCGCTCATGGTGCGAACGCACCGTCTCCGGAATGCGCGGCCAGGGGAACTCTACGCCGCTCACGATCTGGTGGCCGACGATGGTGTGGTCCGCCATTTCGCGGAATTCTTCTGGGTCGAGCGCCGTGGGTTTGCCAAACAGTCGCTTGTCCACCGCCACTTTCCCAATATCGTGCAGATAGCCGGCCGACTTGAGCGCGGCAACCTCGCCGGCATCGAGGCCCATGGCCTCGCCGACGCCAGCCGCGAAGCGTCCCACCCGCAGCGAATGGCCATGAATATTGACGTGCTTCACGTCGATCGCGGTCGCGAAAGCCTCGAGGGCATTGTCGTAAAAGCCGTGCAGCGAAGCCAGCAGACGCACTTTTTCCGAAACCCGCTGCGCCAAGCTCTGGGTCAGGGTGTGATTGTGTACGGCCAGGGCCACGTAGTGGCACAGCAGAGCGAGCGCAGCCAGTTCTTCATCATCGTAAAAAGCATCGCCTTCGCGGCGACCCAAACCGACCAGTCCGACCAGTTTGCCGCCGATCTTCAGGGGAGCCACACACTTGAAGAGTTCAGGAGCGACATTTCCGTTGGAACTCAGAAAAGTCTGGTAGGAAGAAGAATTGAGGACGATCGGTCCGCGCGCGGAGGAGAGCGCATGCACATGCTTCGGCAGGAGCGGAATCACCGCGGGGTCCGGCATCAGGGCGAAGCCGTCCGAGGCCACGGAATTCAGCAGCGGAGGTTTGTCGCCGAAAGTAAAAAGCACGACCTCGCGCACGCCACCTGCCTGCTGCAAGGCGGTAACCATGGCTCGCGCGGTGTGCGGAAAGTCTCGCTCGGCCGTCATTTCAGGGCCAAGATCAGCAAGAGCTTCGACCGTTCGCAAGAGTCGCCGAAAATTATTTTTCTGTTCTGCCACGCAAAATGGGAGCAGAAACCAGAGCAAAATGAGAGTAACACGCTGCTGAACCAGGAGGCGACAACGGTTTGTTAGTTAGTTTGGTGCTCGAACCGCAATCCTCAGCGGGGATCTAAACAGTTGCGAATTCTGCTCCCGGGTCGCGCCGGCAGAAAGCTGCGACGGGTGCTGAATCCGATTGCGGAATGCCAAGAGCTCAGAAGTGATGCCGCAGGTCGGCGAAGCTCTCGAGGATCAGCAAACGGCTGGGCGGCCGGGCGGGCGCTACCTCTTCATGCTCGAGAATCCAGGTGTTTCCGTGCGGGACCAAAACCGCATTCAGACCGGCGGCCAGCGCGGGATTGATGTCGGACTTGGGGCTATTGCCGATCATCCAGGTGGAGACGGCAGCCAGTCTGCGCTTGGCGGCCAAGGTTTGGTATGCCGCCAGATCCTTCTCTGCGACAATTTCCACCGCGAAAAAATACTGCTTCAGCCCCGAGCGCTCGACCTTGCTCGACTGTTCCGCGATTGCTCCTTTGGTCATCAGAATCAACCGATGCCGCTCCGCCAGGTAAGACAGAGTTTCCGGTACGCCGGAGCAGACTTCGATGGGCTGCTCGGCGATGGCAGCCGTGATGCCAGAAATGGTTTCGTGCAGCGCCGGGGTGAGAGGCTCGACCGCCAGCCGCTCGAAGGTCTGCGCCAGAGCGTGGGCGAAACTGTGCAGCCCGTACCCGTGGCTGAGAATGCACTCTCGCTCGACCTGGTTCAGCACTTCGCGAACCTGCTCCGCGGAATATTCCTGGTGATTCAGAAACGAGATGAAGTTCGCGATGGCACGTTCGAAATAAATGTTATTTTCCCAGAGCGTGTCATCGGCATCGATGAGCAGCGTTTGTGCGCCGTTCGCCCTGGACCTAGGAGGCATTCTCTCCATGATAGCGCGGTCTGGACTGAAGCAATCGCGAACAACACGATGGCGTGCCCTCTGATAAAATCCATGCTTTATGAAAAACCTGGGATGGTTTCTCTCCCTTCTGGTTGTCCTCCCCATGGTCCCTTCTTCGCGGGCGCAGGAAGAGCACAGCGGGACGACCGGCTCCGCGGCCGACCGGCCGCAACCGGCGAATCTCGAGGTGGTGCCGGATCTTGATCAGCGGCTCGGCAAATTTCGCCAGGTGCGCATGCCGTTCCACTCGGCCGCTCTGACCGCCCGCGAGCGGGAGTTGGTCGAGAAGCTGGTAGACGCGTCGCGCTACTTGGAAGAGATCTATTGGCGGCAAAGCGACCCCGAGGCCTTGAGCCTGTACCAGTCGTTGTCCGGGAACACCCATCCGATGGACGAGAAGCTGCGCCGATACCTGTGGATCAACGCATCGCGATTCGATCTGATCGATGAGAACAAGCCCTTTGTCGGTACTCGGCCGATGCCCCCGGGCCGAGGTTTCTACCCGGAGAGTCTGACCCGCCAACAGGTCGAGGACTTTGTAAAGGCGCATCCCGAGAAAAAAGCCGAGATTTACAGTTCGACGAACCTGGTGCGCTGGCACGGCGACCAGTTGCTCGGCGTCCCCTACCACATTGCTTATCGCTCGTTTCTGGAACCGGCGGCGAGGGATTTGCGGGAAGCGGCCAGCCTCAGCGCGGATCCCGCCTTTGCCGACTTTCTGCGGCTGCGCGCCCGCGCCCTGCTCGACGATGATTATTTCCAAAGCGATCTGGCCTGGCTCGATCTGAAGAACCCGAAGTTCGACATTATTTTTGCGCCCTACGAGACCTACCTCGACGATTTGCTGGGGGTGAAGGCCTCTTACGGCGCCGCGGTGCTGGTCCGCAATGAGGAAGAGAGCCGCAAGCTCGAGATGTTCCAGAAATACGTGCCGGATATCCAGGATGCGCTGCCCCTCGCACCCGAAGACCGTCCCTCGAAGCGCGGATTGCAAAGCCCGATGGAGGTCATGGATGCGCCCTATCGCGGCGGCGATTTGCGCCACGGCTACCAGGCGGTGGCTGACAATCTGCCCAATGATCCCCGGGTGCACGAGCAGAAAGGCAGCAAGAAGATCTTCTTCAAGAATTTTATGGATGCGCGTGTCGAGTACATCATCCTGCCGCTGGCGCGCTACGTCATGCCGCCCGAGCAGGCAGCCAAGGCTTCGGGCGAAGGCTATCTGCTGGCCACGATCATGCACGAAATCTCCCACGGGTTAGGCCCGGCATACGCGCGGACTGCCGCGGGCAAGGTCGATATTCGCGAGGCCATCGGTCCGGTCTATGGTGGTTTGGAAGAAGCCAAAGCTGATGTCGTCGGAATGTTCGGCATGCAGTGGCTGGTCGAGCACGGCGCGCTGCCCAAGGACAAACTGGAGGAATACTACGCCTCGTATGTAGCCGGCATTTTCCGCACCATTCGTTTTGGTACCGGCGAAGCCCACGGCCAGGCCGAAATGATGGAGTTCAACTATCTGTCCGAGCGGGGCGCGATCGAGCGTGAGTCATCGGGGAAGTACGCGATTGATGATCGGGCGATGCCCGGAGCGCTGGCCGATCTTGCCAAAGAACTGCTCCAGATCGAAGCGACGGGGGACCGGCTCCGGGCAGAGAACTGGTTCAGAAAGTATGATGTGATGCCGGCCGAACTGACCGCCGCATTGCAGACTGCATCCCAGGTGCCGGTCGACCTCGATCCGATATTTTCTTTTTCCGAGCGGGTGAGGTAGCTCTTGGCTTTTAGGCTACAAACTCCACCTTCGCCTCGTGCGGAATGATCCCCGCCTGGTGTCCCATCGCAAGCAGCCGGCGAACCGCTTCCCGGCCGTCCTGTCCGTAGTCGAGGGTACGCTCATTCACATACATGCCGACGAACTTGTCGGCGAGTTGCGGGTCGAGATCGCGGGCGAACTGCATGGAATAGGTTAGCGCTTCCTCGCGGTGATCGAGGGCGTACTGAATACTCTCCCGCAAAGCGGTCGAGACGCTGGACATCAGCTCCGGCCCCAGGCTGCGGCGAATCGCGTTCCCCCCGAGGGGCAGTGGCAAATGCGTTTCCTCATACCACCACCGGCCCAGGTCGATGACGCGCTGCAGGCCGGATTTGGAATAGCTCAACTGGCCCTCGTGAATGATCAGGCCCGCGTCGTGCCTGCCTTCGACGACTTGCGGAATGATCTGGTCAAAGGGCACTACCTCGGTCTCAATGCCGGGTGCAAACAGGCGCAAGACCAGATAGGCAGTGGTCAAGGCTCCGGGTACGGCCACGCGCTTTTGCTTGATCTCATTCCGCGAGTAGGGATGCTTGGCCACGATCATGGGGCCGTAGCCCTCGCCCAAGCTGCCTCCGCTCGCCAGCAGCGCGTAGCGATCCTGAATATAAGGATAGGCATGAAAAGAAATAGCCGTGACGTCATACAAACCGTTGCCTTCGATGGCTTTCCGGTTCAAGGTTTCAATGTCGCAAAGCGTATGGGTAAAGCGCAGGCCGGGCACACGCACCTTGTTGGTGGCCAGCCCGTAGAACATAAAAGCATCATCGGAATCGGGACTGTGGGCGATGGTGATTTCGCGGGGTTGGGACCAAGTGCCGCTATGCATGACGTATTTGCTTTCTGCAGCCAGAGCGTCCGTGGAGGCCTCGCCAGTTGGTGCGCCTGTCAGGCTTATGTCCGGGTCTTGTCCATGCGCTGCCAGCCTCGCGCCACGGCGGCAGCCGACATGACCTTGATCACTTCGGCAAAAACAAACCAGTAAAGGCCGAAGCGCACTGCCTGGGTGAAGGAGTGAAAGAGAATTGCGAGCCAGAGAACGCCGCTCGTAAAAAGCAGAATCTCCGCCAACACCCCGGCGGTGGCGGCGCGGACAAAACTTCTCGGGCCGCGCTCCATGATCCAGCCCGCGAGGCCGGCGACCAGGGGATAGGCGATCAGGTATCCGCCGGTCGGACCGAGCAACTGCGCCACCCCGCCCGGCCCGGTGGGACTGAAAACCGGCATCCCCATCGCGCCTTCTGCCAAATACAGGGCGAGCGCGGCAAAACCGCGGCGGCTTCCGAGCATCAGCCCGACGAGCAGCACGGCAAAGTTGCCGAGAGTCAGGGGGACGGGGGTAAACGGAAGGGGCAGCGTGAGGTGGGCGCACAAAGCCACAAACAAGCTAGCCGCAACCACCATCGCGGCATCCCGCGCCCAGTCCAAAGCGCGATCGTTCCGGTTGAGGGTCTCGGCTGCGGATTTCGCCATCTCAGTCACGCTCCCATCGATCGAACAGGTTGGTACACCGTCCCCGGGCATGGCCGGTTTGGCTTACCGTGTGCGTTTACTGTCCGGCATCTTTCGACCGGGCATCTGCGATCTTCATGTGGCGGCGCACACGAAGATAGATGGCTATTCCGACCCACAAAACCGCCCCCGCGCTGCAGGCCAGAATCAGGAACCACCACAGCATCCGCACGGTGCCTAGCATACCAAAACCAAGACCAGCGTGCGGCACCTGGAACAGAGAACTGAGCCTATCGCGCTGTCATGGCACGCTCTATGTCGTCCGCCGTGTGCGCCAGCGATTCGGTCAAGTTGATCAGCCTGCCGCTCGCATCGACATAAAAGATATCTTCAATGCGGACGCCCAACTTCTCTTCTGGAATGTAAATGCCCGGCTCAATGGTAAATACCATTCCCGGCGCGAGCGGGACTTCGTAGTCTCCGTCATCGTGCACATTGAGACCCACATAGTGGCTCAATCCGTGAATGAAGTAGGGTCCGAGGGACTGGCCGTGCAGGTCCTTGCCGTGCGAGTCGATGTATTCATAGGCGGCCTTATAGAGGGAGTTCGGCGCGCTTCGCGTCAGCGTGGATTTTCCCGACTGAAAGGCGGCGATCGCGGCCTGTTGCGCTCCGAGAACGATGTCGTAGATCTCCCTCTGCCGGGCAGTGAAATGTCCGGATACCGGAACGGTACGCGTAATGTCGGATGCGTACATCGAATATTCCCCGGCTACGTCCATCACCACCACCTCCCCGGCCTGCATGGTCGCGGAATCATCGGAATAATGGAGGACGGTGGAATTAAAGCCCGACCCCACAATGGGAGCGTAGGCGGGCCGCTCACAGCCGCGTTTTCCCCACTCATACTGCACCAGCGCCGAAATCTCGCGCTCGCTGGCACCCGGTTTGACCGCGCGCATGGCCGCCCAATGCGCCGCAATCGAGGCGTTCGTGGCCTTGCGAATGAGCTCAATCTCGCCGGCATCCTTAAAGGTGCGCAGAGAGGCCAGGAGCGGCCGCACGTCGCGAAAGGAAACGTAAGGCGGAAACGTGTTGCCCCGTCTCAGCCAGTCGAGCGCGGCTTCCGAGTTCGAAGTCTTCTCGTAAACCGGGAGATCGGTATAGATTCCCGATTGCTCTCGCGTCAGCAAGCGGACCAGTTCGGCGCGCAAACTGCCCAGAGGTTCGACGCGGTCGAATCCCGTAATTCTGCCCGCTTCCGGATTGTCCGATCCGAGCTTCGGGCCGGTCCATTTCTCCTGCGAGAGGTCGCGCTCCGGAAGAAAAAGAACTTCCGTGTAGCGCGGCGCCGCCGCATTTCCCCCCGATTCTCTGGTCTCGGCGACGAGCAGCGCTGCTCCAGGCTCGGCCCAACCCGAGAGATAAAAGAAATTGTTGTCGGGGCGGTAGCCATAGACGTCGTTCGGTCCCTCGGCTTCGTTGGGTGCAAAAAGCAGCACCATGCCGCCGGTGGCCCGGCCGGCGAGCGCCTGGCGCCGGGCACGGTAGTCGGCGTTCGGCTGGCGGTCGAGCGCCCCGCCCAGTTGGGCCGCCAGAAAGAGAAACAGGAGAAATCTGCGCATCTTGTCGTTTCCTCGACCGGATGGTTTCAACCCGATGCTTCCGTTCTACACACCCACAGGAAACGGCTTGCTGTGGCTTTCGGTGCCGAGTGTCAGCCCCGAGAAGCGGCCCTGCAGCAAAGACATGAGCCCGGTGTACCAGTAGCCAACCACGAACAGAATCAAAAACGGCACGGTGATGTAGTTTTCATTGTCCAGGGCGTAATAGACGGTGAGCGCAAAGTAACCCCCGATCAAAAGTTCGATCCAGGGAACCCAGCCCAGGCGCCGCCGGTACTTGGACGCGCGAATTTTGTCTTTTTTCGACTCGACGTGGTACTTGGGGGTGCGCGCGAAGGCAGTCTGCTTTCCGACCAAGGCCTCGAGCACCGCGATGGTGTTGGTGATGGTCAAGCCAATCCCCAAAGCCATGAGAAAGGGCAGGTAAAGGATTGCCCGCGGCCAGCGGCGCGGAAACAGTTCCCGCTGGGAGACCAGGTAGAAGCTCGAAATGGAGAAAGTCGAAGCCATGAACAAAGGCAAATCGATGTAGAGCATCTGAAACCAGCCCTGGTAAAAGCGGATGATCATGGCCGGCAGCAGCAGCACGGACAGCACGATCATCAAGGGATAGCTGATATTCGCGGTCATGTGATACCAGGCTTCAAACTTCACGTGAAACGGTTGATCGCTCTTGAGCACCTGGGGCAGGATCTTTTTCCCGGTCTGAATCAGCCCCTTGGCCCAGCGCGCCTGCTGGGTCTTGAACGCTGTCATCTCGACCGGCAACTCGGCCGGGCACTCCACGTCTTGCAAGTAGACGAACTTCCAGCCTTTCAGTTGGGCACGATAGGAAAGGTCGGTGTCTTCGGTCAGCGTGTCATGTTGCCAGCCGCCGGCTTGTTCGATCGCACTGCGCCGCCAAAGTCCGGCGGTCCCGTTGAAATTGAAAAAGACACCACTGCAGGCGCGGCCGGAGTGTTCCAGGACGAAATGGCCATCCAGCAGAATCGCCTCCACCTCGGTGAGGAATGAATAGTGGCGATTGATGTGGGTCCAGCGCGTCTGCACCATACCGATCTTGGAGTCGGTGAAGTGATGGATGGTGCGCAGCAGGAAATCCTCCGAGGGGACGAAGTCGGCGTCGAATATAGCGATGAACTCGCCTTTCGAGGTCTGCATGCCTTCGGCCAGGGCTCCCGCCTTATAGCCTTCGCGGTTGCTGCGATGGTGATAGCTGATCGGACATCCCCGGGCGCCATATTGCTCGACCAGGCGGCGGGCGACGGCTTGGGTTTCATCCGTCGAATCGTCGAGCACTTGAATGTCGAGCTTGTCCGGCGGGTAATTCATGCGGCAAATCGCATCCAGCAGCCGCTCGACCACAAACCTCTCATTAAAGATAGGGAGTTGGATGGTGACCCGCGGGAGATCGGAGAAATGCCCGGGCGGATCGGTCGTGCGCTTCTTCCTGTGCTTGTAATAAAGATAGACCAGGATGTAGCGGTGTACGCCGTAGGATGCCAGCAGAATCAAAACCACGAAATAAGGGATCAGCAACGCCATATCGAAGGCATTGGCTTGGTAGAGGCCCTTGAAGGTGGTATCGAGAAAGTGGTGGCGAATGTACTGTCCGAGGCCGTGCGACACCACGAACGCCGCTCGGGGGGCGATCGAAACAGAAATAAAGGAGCGATTTAGCAGGGCGTTCTCCCCGGTCGCGCGGCTCATCCCGTCCGGACCTAACATTGTACCTGAAGGAATCGATCCGCTCGCCCGGATATCGTCCTAACTGGTCTTTTTTAAATGACTTGCGGCCGGGTTGCGAGGACAGAGCCGGGTACGACTGCAGCGGCCGGGCATCGGCTTAGCAATCGCTCCCCAAAGTGGCGGCAGACTAGTTGAGGAAATAAGTTCGGTACAGGGTGTCTCGTTGCACCGGCTTGAAGCCGGCATCGCGGATGATCCAGCGCAGCTCTTCTTCGCTGGTCGAATTGTTCACTCCCGCCGCCCGGACCACATTTTCCTCGAGCATCACCGAGCCGACGTCGTTGCCGCCAAAGCGCAGTCCCATCTGGCAAACTTTCAGCCCTTGGGTGACCCAACTCGACTGCACATTGAGGAAGTTCGAAAGATAAAGCCGCGAGATGGCGAGGACCTTCAGGTATTCGACCGAGGTGGCTTCGTCCCAGTGTCGTCCGCCGAGCGCCGTATTCGCCGGTTGGAAACTCCAGGGAATAAACGCGGTAAATCCGCCGGTTTCTTCCTGCAAGTCGTAGAGCTGCTGGAAGTGGTTGATGCGGTTGGCATAATTCTCCCCGACGCCAAACATCATGGTCGCGGTGGTGCGCATGCCCAGTTGGTGCGCCGTGCGGTGCACATTCAGCCAATCGCCGGTCAGGCATTTCAGGCGCGCGATCTTGTAGCGCACCTCGTCATCCAGGATTTCCGCGCCCCCGCCGGGAATCGAATCCAGACCGGCATCCCTCAGTCGGGCAATGGTGTCACGAATGGTCAGGCCGCTGTATTCCGCGATGGCGATGATCTCTGACGCCGAATAGCAGTGCAGATGAACCTGGGGGAAGCGCTGCTTGATGCCCCGCATCATCTGCTCGTGCCAATCGATTTTCAACTCGGGATGCAAGCCACCCTGCATGAGCACCCCGGTCCCGCCCAGTTCCACGGTCTCCTGGATCTTGGCGTAAATCGTGTCGAAATCGAGGATGTACCCTTCTTTGGCCCGGGGCCCCTTCAGGGGCCGGTAGAAGGCACAAAAAGTACAATATTCAGTGCAAAAGTTGGTGTAATTGATGTTGCGATCCACGATGTAGCTGACCACGCCTTCGGGATGCAACTTGCGGCGCACGGCGTCCGCTTCGATCCCGATGCCGATTAGGTCGTCGGAGCGAAATAGCTCAAGAGCTTGCTGTTTGGTCAATGACATGGCATCAGGGCTCTGGTTGATTTTACCGGACCCGATCGGTTTGTTCCAATTTCGACAGCCGGGGGTGATGTCAAGCGGCGTGTGTAAAGAGCTTGAGGGTGCGGTTTTTCCACTCCAGGTTGAATCTCTGGAAAATGGAGTAGATGATGCGGTCGACACTGGCCACATTGACGAAGCAGACCATGGGCCGAGTTCTTCTGCGCACTTCCACGAAGCAGCGCTCGATGACATTGGTGGTGCGCACCTTCTGCCACAAATGGCGGGGGAGGGCAAAGAACGACAGCAACTCCGGCAGATCGCGCTCCAGGCGCCGTACCATGGGGTCGTAGTCCCGCCGCCAGCGCGCCCGGAAACGACGAAACGCGGTTACCGCCTGGGCCCGGCTTTCCGCTCGGTAGATGGCTTGCGCTCCCCGCTTCACTTCGTCGTAGTTGCACTTGCGCACGTGCTCTAAGATATTGCGCATCTTGTGCACCCAGCAGCGCTGGTGAGCTACCCGGGGATATACCGTCTCTAGGGCTGCGGCCAGGCCGGAGCAGCCGTCGGTGACGATGAGCAGCAGGTTCTTGCCTTGCAGCCCGCGCCGGTACAGGTCCTCGAGCAAGCCTTCCCACTCGGCCTGACTCTCGCCCCGGCTGCGCAGAAACCCTAGCAAGTGCCGGCAGCCGTCGCGCCGCACCCCGTAGGCCACCAGCATATGCACCCGCTTGCGCCCCGTCGGACGCCGCATCCGCAGGCTCACTCCGTCCAGAAACAAATACGCATACTCGTCCTGCAGACGCGCCTGGTGAAACTCCCGCACCGCCTGATCCAAATCGCGCAGCAGCTTCGATACGGTCTGCGCACTCACCACTTCCCCAGTCAGAATGCCCACCACTCGTCCCACCTGCCGGGTCGAGATGCCTCGCAAGAAGGCCTCCCGGATCAACAGGCATACCTCGTCCGCCCGCCGCTGAAACTTGCTTATCACCTCCGGCAGAAACCCCCGCTTGCGGCAGCGCGCGATGCGCAGCCGCAGGGTCCCAAAGCGGGTGACAAAATCCCGCTCGTAGTACCCGTTGCGATAGTCCCGCCGCTGACCCTCTCGACCGTACCGCGGACTGACCATGTAAAGATCGCGCTGCCGCTCGCTCAGCAGCGTGAAAAACTTCTCCGCTGACTTCTGCACCTGTCCCTGCAAGTCGCCCCAAAAGCTCTCCTTCAACTCCTGCACAAAATGTTGGAAATGCTCGGTGATCGGTGTTATTTTCCCCATCGGGTGTAAGTCTCCTTTCTAGGATTCGGTTTCCGCTTTCCAGGCAGAAAACCAACTTACACCCCCTTGCCTTTTACACAATCGAATTTACGTCACCCAGCCGGGTGCCCGCCGAGGACGGCGCGACGACTGGCGCAACCCTCCGGTTGACTCAGCCCGTGGGCGGCGCGCTCACCGTTAGGCCGCGCGCGGTTTTCGCCCCGAGGTTCGATAGTAGCCAATCAGGCTCAAGACTACGCCTACGATTGCCAATCCGATGAGCACGGCGAGTGCGGGTTTGTAATAGCGAGAAAAAAACCGCGTCACATGTCTTCCGTAGACCGCGCCAAGGGCGGCCAGAATGGTGAAACGAATGGCCCGTCCGAGCGTCAGCGCGGCCAGGAACTTCTGGCGCGGGTACTGCAGGGCGCCGGCCGCCAGCAGGAACGGAACCAGAGGAAACGGGGGAGGTAGAAGAGCCGGCACCGCCACCGCGCCAAATCCCCATCGTTCGAATCGCCGGTAGATCTTGGCCGCTCTCCTTTTTGAAACCCTGTGCTCGAGCGCAGGCTTGCCGCCCTTTCGAGCCAGGCTATAGGTGATGTAGCCTCCGATCACCGCTCCAATGGTTGCCATCAGCGCATAGTACGGCCAGGGTTCGCGATGGCGAGCTGCCAGAAAGATCGTCAGGACGTCCATGCTGCCGGTCAGTGGAATGACGGAACTGTCCGCGATTCCGAGCAGGATCAGCCCTAATCCACCCAGCCGGCGCAGTCGTGTCCAGACCGACACCGCCAGCAAGAATGGAAGATGTGGAGACATGGATCAGCCTGGACTCAGTAAAGCATACGGGGATTAGGCGAGCTGCGGTTTCATTCTGTCAGCGCCAACTTGGCTACGTCGAGAAAGCGCAGCGGAGGGGCCGCGGGCAAGCATCCACATTCCTGGGCGAAGCGATAAAACAGCTGCATGCCCTGTAAGCTTGCCGGATCGAGGTAATAGTGGATGTTGTGGGTGAGATATTGCTTCACTTCAGCTTCGCTCAGGCCGCTCTCGGGCGCCCAGTCCCGGGAGATGCGCGCGAGACTCTCGGGCTCAAGGCCGTGGTCGCGCGAGCGCTGAAATATCTCGGCCAGGTCGAGCGACGGGGAAGCGTCCTTGAGCGCCGCTTGGCGCAAGGCCCAGAAGGCAAAGACAAAGGAGTGGCCGGTCAGCTTCACCCACTCCTCCGCCAGATCGTACGTGAAAAAGCGGGAGCGATCTACCCGCAGCGCCGGATCACCGATCAGCAAGCCGGCATCCTGGCTCTTCAGCATTTCCTCGACATCGGGTTCCATCGGGGTGAACGTTCTTCCCCCGCCCCAGCCTTTGGCGAACAGCACTTTGGTCAGCGCCACCGAGGTCAGAGAACAGGTATCGAGGGCGACGGTCCGGATGTTTTCGAGCGGAACTTTGCTCACCAGCAGAATCGAGCGGACCTGGCGGCGGGAAGCAATCGCGACTCCAGGAAGAATCAGAAGATCGGGAATCGTGGCGTAGGCCGCCGCCGGAATAATGCCGATATCGGCCGACCCAGCGCTCAATTGTGCGGCGCAACCGGAAGGGACGGTGTAGGAGATATCAAACCCGGCGCCCGCATCTCCGTGTTCAAAATCCCACATGAGAGGCGCGGTGTTGAGGTAAGAAATTGCGGAGATGCGAAGCCGTCTCATGCTGCCAAGTTGTAATTTTAGCAAACCGTGGGTTCCCGGGCCGGGGAGGGCGTCTCTCCGCCCTGAATCGCGCCCGCCCCAGCCGGCCCCGAGGCCGCCTGAGAGGGCAATGAATCCCCAGGCGAGCGAATCGCATCTTTAGTTCCAGGCCGAGGCGCTCGGTCCCATGAGATTCAGATTCTGGCGGTTGCGCCATGCCGGCCAGGCCAGAACCTGGATTGTCATCTTCTGAAATCTTTCGGGCCCGGTTCGGGGCGGGACGGGCGCGCGCGTGGAACTCCTCAAAATGCCTGCCGGAAGCGGCTTGCCGGCGAAGCCATCGAGGGTGAAACCGGGCCTGGCTTCTCGGATTCGGACGCGCAGCGCAGATCGCTCGGAGCCGCCGGCGGCGGTCCACAAACTTGTTGATTCTCTCCCATTCGTGCTAGCTTCACAAAAAGCAACAGCACTCGAGGACCAATTGCCTAAAGGTTTAGTCATTGTCGAATCGCCCGGAAAGGTGAAGGCCATACAAAAGTATCTGGGCAAGGGCTTCACGGTCGAAGCCTCGTTCGGCCATGTCAAAGATCTGCCCAAAAGCACGCTGGGTGTGGATGTTGATAACGAGTTCGAAACCGAGTACGTGGTGATTCCGGGCAAAGAAAAAATCGTGGCCAAGCTGAAAAAGCTGGCCCTGTCGATGGACACGATTTACCTGGCGTCTGACCCGGACCGCGAAGGCGAGGCAATCGCCGCGCATTTGGCCGAAGAGTTGGGCGACGGAGCCAAGAAAAAGAAGAAGAAAAAGAAGACCAAGGGCGCGGAAGATGGTGCCGGCGAACGCATCCGCCGGGTCACCTTCAACGAGATCACCAAGCGGGCGGTGCAGGAGGCCTTCGAGCATCCCCGCAGCATCGATCGCAACCTGGTGGATGCGCAACAGGCTCGCCGGGTTCTCGATCGTCTGGTGGGTTATCAGGTCTCCCCTCTGCTTTGGGACAAGGTTCGCCGCGGTTTGTCAGCCGGCCGGGTGCAGACCGTTGCTCTCCGCCTGATCGTCGAGCGGGAACGCGAGGTCAAGGCCTTCCAGAAGCAGGAATATTGGACCATCGACGCCCATCTCGCCGGGCCCAAACCACCGGCGTTCGATGCCCGTTTCATGGGCAGAGGCGACGAGAAGATCGAAGTGAGCAATGGCGAGGACGCGGAAAAGATCCGGGCCGCGCTCGAGCCCGCCGAATGGCTGGTCCGTACCGTCGAGCGGAAAGAGCGCCGGCGCAATGCGGCCCCTCCGTTCACCACCAGCAAGCTGCAACAGGATTCTTCGCGCAAGCTCCGCTTCAGCGTCAAGCGCACCATGATGATCGCCCAGCGGCTTTATGAGGGCGTAGAACTGGGCGAAGAAGGTTCGGTCGGCCTGATCACTTACATGCGCACCGATTCCACACGGGTATCGGCTGACGCGATCACCGAAGTGCGGGAATATATCGGCGCCGAGTATGGCGCGCCTTATGTGCCCGAGTCGCCGAATGTCTACAAAGAGAAGAAGGAAGCCCAGGCCGCGCACGAGGCCATCCGACCGACTTCGGCGCTGCGGCATCCGGAGCAGATCCAGCAGTATTTGAAAGAAGATGAATACAAAGTTTATAAGCTGATCTGGCAGCGCTTCATCGCCTCCCAGATCACGCCCGCCGTGTTTGACCAGACCAGCGTGGACATCGACGCGCGCTCTGGCTCCGAGGCCTTCTGGTTCCGGGTTACCGGCTCGGTCATGAAGTTCGACGGCTTCCTCAAGGTGTACGAAGAATCCAAGGAAGGCAAGGACGACGAAGCAGAGGAACTCAAGCATAAGCTGCCGCCGCTCGAGGCCGGCCAGAAATTGACGCTGAGAGAGCTGAAGCCGGAACAACACTTCACCGAGCCTCCGCCCCGCTACAACGAAGCTTCGCTGGTCAAAGAGCTCGAAGAACGCGGCATCGGCCGGCCCTCCACCTATTCCGCCATCCTCAGCACCATCCTGGAGCGTCAGTATGTGCAGAAACTGGGCGGCAAATTCACCCCCACGGAAATTGGCTTGGTGGTGACCGATCTGCTCGTCGAAAACTTCCCCGACATTTTCGATATCCAGTACACGGCGCGCCTCGAAGAGGAGCTCGACGAGATCGAGGAGGGCAAGGAAACCTGGACTCAGGCGCTCGGAGATTTCTACAAGAAGTTCGAAAAAGACCTCCGTTACGCCGCCAAGCACATGGAGAATATCAAGCGAATGGAGAAGCCCACCGACGAAAAGTGCGAGCGTTGCGGCTCGCCGCTGGTCATTAAGTGGGGCAAGCATGGTTCGTTCTATGCCTGCAGTTCTTACGACAAGGAAGACCCCAGTAGCTGCAACTTCACCAAGGAGAATCCCATCAACCTGCCGGACCTCGATTCCGCCGACGTCCAGGAAACCACGCAGGAAGAATATTGCGAGAACTGCGGCCGCCTGATGGTCCTGAAGCGCGGACGCTTCGGCCAGTTCATGGCGTGCACGGGATATCCCGACTGCAAGACCACGCGCCGACTCGATCAGGGGAAAAAGGTCCCCGACATCCCGCTCGATGAACTGTGTCCGAAGTGCGGCCGCAACCTGATGATCCGTCACGGGCGTTTCGGCGAATTCACCGCCTGCAGCGGTTACCCGGAGTGCAAGTTCGTCAAGCAGAACTTCATCGGCGTCAAATGTCCGCTCTGCAAGGACGGAGATCTGGTCGAGAAGAAAGCGCGTAAAGGAAACACTTTCTACGGATGCGGCAACTATCCGAACTGCAAGTTCACCTCCGCCCACAAACCCTTGGCGGAAAAGTGCCCCAGTTGCAGCGGCGAATATCTGGTGGAAAAATTGCTCAAGTCGGGACCCGTCATCGCGTGCCCGAATAAGGAGTGCGACTATGAACGGCCGGTTCCGGTCGAAGCCGCCACCGTGGGGTAACCGATCCCAGGGCGGTTTCCTCGGTCCGTTCGGGCCGCCCCTGCAACCATCCCACGATCGACTGTTCCATGCTTAGGAGAGTTCCATGGCAAAGAAGCCAACCGCCGCTGATGCACAACTGATTCTTCACCTCTACGAACTTCGTCGTGAAACCGAGATGCGCAAGGCCCGCAGCTGGTGGGCGGGCAGCTTCTGGCCGGAAACGGCGGAGGACTATGCGAAGGTGGCTTCCGCCTTTTCCATTCCGGAAAACGCCTGGCTGCGTCAGGTGATCAGCTACTGGGACATGGCGGCGTCGTTTGTCCTGCGCGGGGCTGTCCACGAGGACCTTTTCTTCGATAGCTGCGGCGAGATGTGGTTTACGCTAGCGAAGATAAGCCCCATCCTGAAACAGATTCGGGGCAAAATGCAATCGCCCGAACTCTTCACCCGCATGGAGAAGGTGGCCACCAGATCCAAGGCCGGCCGCGATCGGCTCAAACACCTGGAAGCCCGCATGGAAGTGTTGCGCAAGCAGCAGACTGCAAAATTGACTTAGCGATTCCGGGCCGGCCTAACCCGTGGCGGCACTGGTGCCGGAGGTTCGGCGCGCCGCCATCCCCAGAAGAACCACCAGAGCGATGGCAAACACAGCGTTGCCGACGCGATCGACCATTCCGCTGTTTCCGACCGCCGGGGTCTGGAGGAACGCGTGCCAGGCATAGGCCAGCGCCGCCCCGCCGGCCAGGGCCAGCCGGTGCCGGCCGTCCCAGCCGGCTCGGTGCGACCAGAGGGAAACCAGAACAATCACCACGAGATCGACCGCCAGGTAGGCGCCGACCGCCCCCCAACCCCATCGTGGTGGGATCAGGAGAAAGCCGGAGCCGGCGGCTAGCGCGCCGGCGCCCACGAGCCACGGACTGGGAACCCATCCGGCAGTGCGAGCCGAGGAGGCTCTCGGCAGGCCGAAGGCGGTGACGATCAAAACCACCGATACGAACGCGGCCCCGCCGAACTGCCGAGCCGAGGCGTGAAAGCGGTCTCCCCGGAGCGTCAGCAGGGTCGAGGCCACGGCGCCGAAGGCAAAGAGCAGACCGGTGACCGCGAGCCCAGGCCACCCGAGCCACGGTGCGGTCGCGCGATCCGGGACCAGCGCCTCCGCCAGGGCGATCGAGACGCTGATGCTCCACACCGTGTGCAAGCTGAGCACGAATACCGTCCACCACGCGCCCATGCCGAACGCCGGAATGTAGGCTGGCTCGAGCAGGTGCAAATGCAGCCCTAAATAGTTCGGGTTGAATAGCGTCTGGGTGGTGAAGGCTTCCTCGAAGACGGCATAGGCCAAGGCCAGAACCAGGATGGTCGGCCAGCCACGTCGTGCGCGCCGCGCGACCTCGCGGATGAGCAGAGCGCCGCCACCGTACATCGGCGCCAGGATCAGGAGCGCCGGCAGCAAGTTGATCGGTAGGTCGCCGAGCAGGAACTCGGCAACCAGCGGCGCCAGCAAGAACAAGGTAATCGCCGGTCGAATGCGTCGCACGGAGTGTCCTCCTCGAAAGCTCGAGCTCGAGACTACGGCGTGTCGGTCTGGCACCCACTAGGCCTCGGTTTCTCCGCAGGCTAGGAGATGTACTCCCGGATGTACTCATCCTTCGAGTGGGCCAGCTGTTCGAGATCACCGTCGAAAATTACTTTGCCGTCGCGCAGCACGAGGAAGGTAATGGGAACTTCGGTGTGCGTGCCGGGGGGCAAGGGCTGCATATGGTTGGTGGCGCGGTCAAAGCTGTGCGAAGCCATGGTGAAGGCGTCCTGCAGCCGGTGGCTCACAAGCAGCGCGCTGGTTTTGTACACGTCGCGCTGTTTGACGATCAATTCCACAATAGTCGTCGAGGTCACCGGGTCCAGCCCGCCGGTCGGGGAGTCATAGAGCAGCAGCTCGGGTTGGGTAATGATGGCGCGGGCAATGGCCACGCGCCTGCGCATTCCACCGGAAAGTTCCGAGGGGAACATGTCCACGGTGTGCTCCAATTCCACAAAGCTCAAGGCTTCTCGCACGCGCCGGTCCATTTCTTCTTCGGCGACATCGCCTTCTTCGAGCAATCGAAAGGCAACGTTATCGCGGACGGTGAGCGAATCGAACAGGGCGCCCTCCTGAAAGACCATGCCAATTTTGCGTCGCAGAGCGAACAGTTCCTGCTCGCGCATGGCGGTTACGTCTTGCCCGAGGACCAGGATGCGTCCGCTATCTGGCCGCAATAGCCCGAGCGTCAGTTTGAGGATGGTGCTCTTGCCCGCGCCGGCCACCCCAAAGATGGCTTTAGTTTCCCCGCAGGCCAGGTGAAAGGAGATGCCGTCCAGCACAACTTTTCGGTCAAAGGCCAGCCGCACATCCTCAAAAATGACAGGGTCGGCGGCTGGCTCGGGGCCGGCGGCTCGACTGCGTTCGAGGGGCAGAGTCGGGGTCGGCATGCTTTGGAATCCGTCGCTCCGGCTCGGGCCCGATCGCTCACCCGGCCGCAGCAGGCGTCACCCTCCGAGGACCACCATCAGGAATCGGGTTACAAAAACGTCCACCGCGATGATCAGAATCATAGCCGCCACCACGGCCTCGGTGGTGGCGCGTCCGACCCCCTGGGTCCCACCCTTCGCCGACAGTCCGTAGTAGCAGCCGACGGTCGCGATGATAAAGCCGAATACCAGGGGCTTGGCCAATCCCATGAATACATCGGAGAAAACCAGGATCTGCCAGGCATTGCTCCAGTACTCATGCGAGTCCAGCCCGAGCAGCAGGCTGGCGACCAGGTTTCCCCCAAACAAGCCCAGCAGATCCCCTAGGATGGTGAGGAAAAACAGCATCACGATGGTGGAAACCACACGCGGCGTCACCAGCTTTTTGATCGGGTCGGTACCGAGAGCGCGCATGGCGTCGATCTGTTCGGTGACGACCATCGAGCCGAGCTCGCTCGCCATGCCCGAGGAATTCCGCCCGGCGACGACTATGCCTCCGAGCACCGGGCCCAGCTCGCGCACAATACCGAGCGAAACCAATTGTCCGATTACAGTTAGTGCGCCGAACCGGCCGAGAGTGGTGGCACTGTTCAGCGCCAAGGCGGCGCCGGTGAAAAAGCAGGCCGCCAGGACAATCGGCAGAGAGCCAAATCCGATCAAGTCGGCCTGCTGAACCATGTCGGCCACGTAGAGAGGGCGCTTGAAGAGATTAGCCAACGATTGCAGGGCCAGCAGGGAGTATTCCTGAATCGATTGGACGTACCTTTTGGCCAGTTCCGCGGGCGAGATCAGTTCCACACGGCTCAGAAAGTCTCCAGCTGCCATGGATTGTCCCTCTGTCCTGACCGAATATAGCAGAGAACGCTGCCCGCGCTCCGCTCCCGGCGGCCGGCTTTCCGGCCGGGAAGCCCGAAAGGGGGCCCCGCACTCAGGATGGTTCGAGCGTCGGTCGGCGACCGAAAGGACGCCCAGACCTCGGAGCTACTCCCGCACCTTCTTCTTGATCTCGATATTCAGACGCTTGATTTTCTGGTTGAGGGTGGATAGCGGAACCCGGAAGCGCTCTGCGGCTTCGGTCTGGTTCCACTTACACTTCTCGAGCATATCGACGATGATGTGCCGCTCGCAGTCTTCCATGATGTCGAATAGCGAAGCATCCCCGCGGTGTTCGAGCAGCGGCAGGGTGGTGCCTCGGCCGGTGATTTGGTCGGGGAGCAGTTCGGGGCCGATCTGGGAACTGGAGGAGAGCACGACCGCACGCTCGATCACGTTCTCCAGTTCGCGCACATTGCCCGGCCAAGAATATCCGAGCAGCGGTCGCAGCGCTTCCGGAGTCATGCGCCGCAAGGGGCGTTCATTTTCTTCCGAATACTTGCCGAGGAAGAAATCGACCAGCAGGGGAATGTCTTCCTTGCGTTGCCGCAGGGGCGGAAGATCGATGGTGATGACGTTCAGGCGGTAAAAAAGATCCTCGCGAAACTTGCCTTCCTGCACGTGTTGCTTGAGGTCGACGTTCGTGGCGGCAATAATGCGCACGTCCACCTGCAGCTCATGCACGCCGCCCAGGTGCATAAACTTCCGGTCCTGTAACACGCGCAGAATCTTGCTCTGCGTATCCATGCTCATGGTGCCGATTTCGTCCAGAAACAACGTTCCCCGGTCGGCAATTTCAAACAGGCCCTTTTTCGAGGCGATGGCGCTGGTAAAGGCTCCCTTGACGTGTCCAAACAGCGTCGATTCGAGGAGGTCCGGAGGCATGGAGCCGGTGTTGACTGGTACAAACGGCCGGTCGTGGCGCGGCGAATTCAAGTGAATCGCTTTGGCAATCAGTTCCTTGCCGGTCCCGCTCTCCCCTTGCAGCAGCACGGTGGAGCGGCTGGGAGCGACCTGGGCGACCAGGTCGAAGATTTTCAGCATGGGCTCGCTTTTGCCCACAATGCTTTCGAAGTTGTAGCGCTGCTTGAGAGCGCGCTTCAGCTGGATGTTCTCTTCTTCGGCGCGGTGACGGGCGATGGCGGCGCGTACGTCGGCCAGCAGTTTCTCGTTATCCCAGGGTTTTTGGACGAAGTTGGTGGCTCCCGCCTGCATCGCCCGCACCGCGTTTTCGACGGTCCCGTAAGCGGTGATCATGATGACCGCAATCTGCGGGGCCTGGTTGTGCAATTCCGCCAGCAGGTCGATACCGTTGCGATCGGGCAGGGCCAGGTCGAGCAGTACCAGATCGAAGGTCCGTTCTCCGATCCGCGCCAGGCCTTCTTCGCCGGTCGGTGCGGAATCGACCTCGTAGCCTTCCATCTCGAGCAGAGTCTGCAGTGATTCGCGAATCTCCGCTTCGTCGTCGATGATCAGGACCGAGCCTGCCGGGGAGGCAGAGGACTCCCCCAGATTCCGGCGCGTGATGACGGCGGCTTCAGACATTGACCGTTTTCCTCGTCAAGGGAAAGTCGAGATAAAACGTGGTGCCTTCGCCGGGTCGGCTTTCCACGCGGATCTTTCCGGCGTGTTCCTGGATGATGCCGTAGGTCACCGACAGCCCAAGTCCGGTGCCGCGGCTCTGCTGGCCATTCTGGGGCGAAGCCTTGGTGGTGAAAAAGGGGTCGTAGATGCGGCGAATGTGTTCCTGCGCGATGCCGCTGCCGGTGTCGGAGACCACCACGCTGACGCCGTCCCCGTTCGAGCTGGCCACGCGCAGCGTTCCGCCTTCAGGCATGGCGTCCCGGGCGTTCAAGAACAAGTTCAAGAACACCTGCTGCAGTCGTCCCGCGTTCCCGCTGATCGGCGGCACGTGCCCGCCCAGTTCGTCCTGCACCCGGATCTTAGCCGTTTTGAACTGATGCTCGAGCAGGGCCATGGTATCGAGAATGATCCGATTCACATCGACCTCGGCGAATTCGGTGCCGCTGGTGCGGGAGAAATTGAGCAGGTTGTTGACGATTTCCGAGGCCCGGAAGGTTTGCCGGGTGATTTTTTCCATGA
Organism: uncultured Acidobacteriaceae bacterium; assembly: GCA_963770245.1. Lineage (GTDB taxonomy): Bacteria > Acidobacteriota > Terriglobia > Terriglobales > Acidobacteriaceae > PALSA-270. The sequence continues at coordinate 490,393 of CAVYOX010000011.1, forward strand.
GACCGCTCTTTTGCGGGTCACCCTGGAGTTGCTTGGACAGCATCTGCGCATACGACGAAATGACGGCAAGGGGCGTATTGACTTCGTGGGCGACACCTGCGGCCAGCAGGCCAATCGAGGAAAGTTTGTCGGATTGCGAGAGCTGGGCCTCGAGCTCGACCCGCTCGGTGATGTCGTCCATGATGATCAGCCGCCCAATCACGTTGAACTTCTTGGTCACAAGCGGTGCAATGGCGACGTTCACCGTCCGGCTTTCGCCGGCGGGTGTGTTCAGGCGGAACTTGTAGAGATTGTGAATTCCGGGGTTTTGCCGCACCCGGTAGAACTCCTCGACGAATGCCGCTGGAAAAACCTCGCTCAGCGGACGGGTCAACGCCTGCCAGCGGGGCAGGGCATACATGACCTCCATCTGGGAGTTCCAGGATTCGATCCGGTCCGCTAAATCGACCGCCAGAACGCCCACATTGATGGACTCTACGATGTTTTCGTTGAAGTCCTTCAGCCGCTCATACTCGGCGGCTTTCTGCTCGAGCGAGGCATACAGGCGCGCGTTCTGGATGGCGATGCCGAGATAGCCGGCCAGGGTCTCGAGCAGCTCCACGTCCTCACTCGATAGGAAATCTCCGGCCACGGTCTTGCCCAGGCCGACGAAGGCAATGGCGTGCTCCTGGGCGCGGCACGGAATGTAGTAATTCAGGTCCAGCTTGGCGATGGTTTCTTGCGCGCTCGGCGTTTCCCGCGGGACTTGGTGCGTGTTGTCGAAAAACAGGTGGCCGGCTTCCATTTCCGGCCGCGGCACGCTCAGAAACCCGAAATCCATGCCCCCGGTCTGGCCCATGCCAAACGACTTGGCGAGCGCAATGCGCTGGTCGGCTTCGCCCGCGGTCAGAAAAATCGCCATGCGGTCGACCAGCAGCGTCCGCGAAAGGCGGTCGACCACCGAACTCAGCATGCGGTCCAGATCCGTTTCCGAGCTCAGCTCGCGTCCAAATTCGATCAGCGTTTTCCGGAAGTCATAACGAGTGCGGTAAAAGAATTGATCAATGTGTTCCTGAATCCATTTGCGGACCGGATCAAACAGCACCGCGGTCACAACAATCGCTAGCACCAGCCCCTTCGGTCCAGAACTCGGTACCTGGGTATGCACCAGCTCGGCTACGGCTGCGACCATAGCGAAGTAAGCGCCCGCAATGGCGGCCGCCGCCAGGGTGTACACCATGCCGCGCTTGAAGATGAGGTCCACATCCATCAGGCGATAGCGGAAAATCGCGTAGCCGAAGGTCAAGGGCAGCAGGCCGAGCGACAATACGGAAATCCTCATGGCGGGCGTGGTCATGGCACCCGCCAGATAAGGAATCACGTAGAACAGGGTGTAGGGCGTGATGGCCACGATCGTGCCCCGGGTGATCCAATTCAACTGCTGCCGCAGAATTGGAGTCCGCGCCCGCCGGTAGCAGTACCAGAGCACTCCCGCCGCCGCAATGAAGAACGCCGCCAGGTAGCCCATCTGTAGCCGGTCGAGATCCCAGCGCAGGCGCTCGCTGGCTTTCAGGTAGCGCAGCGCCAGAATCTGCAGGCTCAGCAGCACAAGGCCGGGTAGATACACCGCCGGCAGCGCCCAGCGGTGTTCGAGGACAAACCGCCGTCTCTCGGGAAAAGTCAGAACGAAATGCAGAAACAGAGCGGGCTGGAGCAATCCGGCTGCGATGCTGCCCCAGTAAATGCTCCAGTCAAATCCGTTGAGTTTCCCGGTGTACTGGAACGAATAGAGAACAAACGAAGCTAGGCAGAAGACGTAGAAGTGCAAGGAACCGGGCGCGGTCCAGCGCCGCAGCAACACGTACAACCCAATTCCCAGATAGATGAGAGCGATCAGCCGCAGCCAGGTGTTCTGTGATTTCTCGGTGGGAATGAGCACGACATCGGTGTCCACCGGAACCGATTGCCGCACTAGCGAGTAGGTGGCCTTCGACCAGACCCCGGCCCGCCACAGCTGGCGTTGCAGCGCAGCGCCGTCATTGACTGGCTGCTCGTTCACTGCCGCCAGGCGATCACCGCTCTTGATGCCTGCCTTGGCCCCGGGCCCGTCAGGCTGCACCTGATCGGCGATCAGGTCCCCGTTGTGCTCCAGCCACCACACCCCATCGTAGGGAATCTGAAATTCGCGTTCTTTCTGGAAGTTGATCCCGGCAAAGACAATCGCGGCCACGGTCAGCAGAGTGAGCAGAACCACGGTAAAACGGCTTTGAAAGTCTCTATCCATGGGCCGCTGCGTTATCCCACGCTCGTGGGGGAGGTCACTTCCGCTAGACTTCTGCACGTTCACTGCCACCGTCGATGACTTCGCTTGGTCCACAAGTGCCCTCAAAGAAATGACTTCCCGGATTATAAAAGTGTGTCAACGGCCGCGCTATGCTTTTTGGTATGATTCTGTGGGATTTGGTAACTAGTTGCCTGAAATGAAGTTAGCAAGGTCCAGTCTCAAACCGGGCCCCCCGACTTCGGCTGTCTGACCTTACTCCATCCCGAGGAAGCTCTGATTTAGCGGCTTTCCCGGCCTGGTAACCCCCTTCCAGCCCGCGGGTGAGCCTCCCCTATCCGAGGGGTTAGAATCGCCGTTCGCTTTTGGCACAGGAGCCACGGTTTTGAAACCTGAGACTCCGCGTTCCCTTGGCCAGCCGAAAATCGGCGGCCGGCGAAAAAAAAGGGGAAGCCGAAGCTCCCCCTACACAGAAGCGACAGAGGCGATACATTAGTGTAAGAATCCCGGTGCGGTCGAACGGTTGTCCAACCGGGAACGGAAATCATCCAACCGATCCGAGCCTAGAGAACTCAGAAAGATCGACGTGCCGAGCGCCCTGACCCCGCCAGACATCCCGCCGCCCATGGCATGCTCCATTGAAGATCACTGGATCACCTTGCAGGGAGCGCGCATGCGCTATCTGCGCAGCGGTTCCGGACCCGCCTTGTTGCTGCTGCATGGACTGCTCGGCTACTCGTTCTCCTGGCGATACGCCCTCCCCTATTTGGCCGGCCAGTCCACAGTTCATGCGGTGGATATGCTGGGCGTCGGTTTCTCGGATCGGCCGCGCGGCCTGGACGGTCGCCTGCGGGCCAGTGCCGAACGTTTGTTGCAGTTCCTCGATGCCGTCAATGTGGATGTTTGCGATCTGCTCGGCACCTCGCACGGGGGAGCCGTTGCCATGATGGCCGCCGCGCTGGCCCCGGATCGCATCCGGCGACTCGTTTTGGTGGCGCCCGTCAACCCTTGGTCCGCGCAGGGCAGGTGGATGGCGGGGATACTGAGCAGCCGTTTGGTGTCACCCGCGTTTCTGCGCGTTGCTCCGCATCTGCAATTTACCCACGGGTATTTCTTGCGTCGTCTTTATGGCGATCGCAGCCGCATTCGTCCGGGCACGCTCGCCGGCTACTCTGCGCCCTTCTCCCTTCCCGGAGCCTTCGAACACGAACTCGGAATTCTGCGCACCTGGAGCCAGGATCTCGCGGATCTGAAATCGGTGCTGCCGCGCATTGCCAATATCCCGACTCTGCTGATCTGGGGCGCTGCCGATGCCGCCGTCGATCCTCGGTCGGCGACGCGCCTCGGCCAGCATTTTCACCACTGCCGGGTGCTCATGTTGCCGGGGGTCGGCCATCTGCCGTACGAGGAAGTCCCGGAAGAGTTTAACCATGCGGTGGCTGAATTTCTCAGTGCGGATCGCTGACCGTCGCTGGCGGGCCGAGCCGCCGCGGGCCGCGACCCCCCGCCTGGCGCGCCTGGCTCGCCAACCGCGTTTGATTGATGCTCCCCGGCTAGGATGCTAACCTCAAACAGGCGCCTTCCCGCCCATGGCTGATCTTGCGAAATCCGCCGCTTCCCGCCAGCCCTCTGGCCGCGGTCGGCTCGCCGGTTTCTTCGGGGGGAGAATCTCCGAAGTATGGGCGCGCTTCCTGCTGGCGATTGCGGGCTTGATCTTAGCTTTTGGCGCCGCCCTGTTTTCTACCGTGACCCGGGAGTCGGGCAATCTCTGGGCGACGGTGATTCTGTCGTCGGTGGCTCTGTTACTGGCGACCGTGGTGGGGTTGACGACTGTGCCCTACCTGGCGCGGCGCGTGGCACGGGCTCGGGTTCAGAACGCCTTCGACTATGACGTGACCCGGGTGGGAATCGCCTATGTGGTGACCGTGGTCCTGATCGGAATCGCCGCTCTCAACACCGGCAACAACTTGCTTTACATCGTGGTTGCCGCCATGCTCGCCGCGATACTGGTTTCCGGCGTCGCCTCGGCACTGGTGCTGCGCGATTTGCAACTCGATGTCCGCCTGCCGGAACATGTCTTTGCCCGGCGGCCGACGGTCGGACGAATCATATTGCGAAATCCGCGCCGCTGGCTGGCTTCGTTCTCGATCAACGTGGTCGCCCTCCGTCCGGACAAGGCAGGGAAGCACTGGCGCTGGCTGCCCGCCACTTTCTCTTTTCCCCCCGGACGGCCGCCCGGAAAGGGTTGGATCAAACTCCCCGATCGCCAACTCGCCCGCGTTGCCCTCACCACCAAGGGGCCCGAGATCTTCCAAGGGCCGGCGTATTTTCCCTATCTTCCGGCGCGCGCGGAACTGGCGGCGGATCTGGATTTGAACTTTGCGCACCGCGGTCGCTATCAGCAGGAAAGCTTCAGCCTGACCACGCGCTTTCCGTTTGCTTTCCTCACCAAGAAACGGCGCGTCGCTCTGACCAGGGACATTGTCGTCTATCCGACCATCGAGCCGGCCGATGAGTTCTTCAAAGTGCTGCCCCTGATCACCGGAGAATTCGAAACCTTTGTCCGCGGGCGCGGTTCCGACTTGTACCGCATCCGGGAATATACCCAGGAAGATTCGGCGCGCCACGTGGACTGGAAAGCGACCGCCAAGTCCGGCTCGCTCAAGGTCCGCGAGTTCAGCCGCGAAGACGAACGCAAGCTGCGCATCGTCTTTGACAATCCCGCTCCGGACGCCATTTCCGGTGCGGCTTACGAGAGAGCGGTCGCGCTCGCCGCAGCGCTCGGCTGGCACTTTGCCGAGGAGAACACCGAAGTTTCCTTTGTCGCGCCGGGTTACGAGGGCAGCCCGGACATCTATCGGTTCCTGACTTACCTGGCGCTGGTCGCACCCGAAGCCCGGCCTTCGGTGGTCGAGAGCTTGCCGCCAAGCGAGGACTACAACATCATTCTTACGCCGCGCCCTCGCGGAACCGTTCCCACCGCGCTCTGGGCCTGCTCCTATTTTCTGTTCATCGGAGATCGCGACCTCGAAGCCGAGCGCTAGTCTCCCGCTGGTTTGAAATGGCCCGCGCGGGGTCGGCGCGGCGCGAGGCTCCTGCCCTACGACTCAAAGGTAATTGTTGCCCCCGTTACCTTGGTCCATTGACCATTGGGCGCGAACTGCTAACCTTGTAGCTAAGCTTAGGTGTAAAGCCGTGTAATCTGGAATCCGAGCCCCCCTCCGCGACGCTTCACACAATCTGATGAGCTCTAGAATGCAGTTCGCCTATTACGCGCTGTGGATCGCCCATCCGGTGCTGCAACTGGGGGTGGCGGGTTTCATGTTCCAGCGCAAACTGCATCGCAAGTTCCCCGTATTTTTTATCTACCTGCTCTCGCAGATTGTCATCTTTGCCATCCTTTTCCCGATGTCCACGAAGGGGTCGTACTACTGGTTTTTCTATACCTACTGGATCACGGCCGGGGTCAGCTTGGCGTTGGGATTCAAGGTCATTCACGAGATTTTTCTCGATGTTTTCCAGCCCTACCACACCTTGAAGGATCTGGGCACGGTGTTGTTCACCTGGGCGGGGCTCGTGATGCTGCTGGTTGCGGCCGTGGTGGCCGCGGCCAGTACCACCTCCGATCAAGGCCCATTGGTGCAGGCCGTGCTTACCGTGCAACGCTGCGTCCGGGTGATCCAGTGCGGGTTGATTCTGTTCCTGTTGCTGTTTGCTCGTTATTTAGGAGTTTCCTGGAAGCAGCGCAGCTTCGGAATTGCCGCCGGTTTCGGCGGTTTTGCCAGCGTCGAACTGATTGTCCTCGCGCTGCGCGCCAGCGAGTACATTCACGAAAACACCGTGTCGTTGGCCAACATGTGCGCTTACAACCTTGCCATCTTAGTTTGGCTCGGCTATATGCTGGCCAAAAACACCGCGCGCGAGTCTTCTGCCAATTTGCTGGCTTCCCAGCGCTGGGACCAAAGCCTCGGCGAACTGCAGTATCCGATGGCCGCCGACTCGCTCATTCCCATGTTTGAAGGCATGGTCGACCGGGCTTTTTCGCGGGCCAACGAAGATGCGCCGCCTGCAGACAGCGGCGAGCCTCGGCTCGAATCGCGGGATTCCGAAAACTCCTCTGGCTCGAGTCCAGAGCTAACTCCATCCGTCTCCGCTCGGCGGACAGAACAGCCCAAGCGCTAGCTCGAAGGACCTCGGGCGCGTACTTTGAATGTCCCCTTGGGCGGGGCACCGCCACTCCAGCCAATGCCCTCGCCGGCTTTCGGACTCGCTCCGTTGGCGCTGCTCCCAGTTTGCTCCCCCACCCGCTGTCAAAACCAATCTTCAAAATCCCCTCGCTCTGTTCGGATTTTGGAACATGGTCTAGGCGGCGCAAAAAGGTGCAGGCAACTGTTAATCTATTGAATTTAAATGACGTACGTAACTATATGAAAATATAGATTATACCGGAATGGCGAAATCTCCTGGTTCCGCCCTGGCTCGGCCATTCGCAGGTAACTTCGGCGGCGAAACCAAAGTCACCAATTCGCGACACCCTATAATTCGGTCGCGTTCGGTTTCTGCTCCCAGGGAGGCCGTAGCGCAAAGGAGAAACACCATGAAACGTGCGGTCAGGGTTGTATTGCTGATGGTAGGTTTGGCTTGCACGTATGTGGCGGTAGCCGCGCCCATGGTTCCAGCACCGGACGGGGGACCGATTCCAACGTGTAACCCGAAGACTGGTTGCGGGGGCCACTGACGTTGTTGCACTTGCGCGGTCCGAGCTACGCTCAGTAGCTCGGATCGTGAGGGGGGCTGAGGGCCAGGCGAAAATCGCCGCATCAGCCCTTTTTTGCTGCCATTTTTCCTGCTTTAGTTGTTTCCTGCCAATCCTTTCCTGAGCTGTGCCGCCAGTTCCTCGGCGTCGAAGATCGGCGCCTGGCAACTGAAGCCGGTGCAAACCACGGCCCCAGTTTTCTCTGGCTCGAGGAAGGGCAATCGGGGAATGGTCTCTGCGAGCGCAGGAGGAAGATTTTCGGGAACCGCCTGGCCGCTCGCCAGCCGGAGCACGGCTTTGCCGAAACTGAAATCTCTTACGGCCGCGGCATGAAGCAGCTCGGCCGCGGCGTCGCTCCCCACGACCACCACCTGGGTGTGCGGCCGCGCCAAATGCACGGCAGCAATTGCATAGGTGGCGGCGAAGAGTCCGAATTGCTCGGCCCGGCTGGCAAGAACTTCGATGGTCTGTTCCGCGTGGTCGCGATACCCCGGCTGGTGGGTCCAGCCGTGCATCCGCAGCAGCGCGATCGCCGCCATGGAATTTCCGGCCGGAGTCGGAGAATCTTGAAACGGCTTGCGGCGGGTTCCGAGCACTCCCAGAGTCTTCTGCCCTTCATCCCCGGGCTTCTCGGTATCGAAGAAGCCGCCGGCAACCGGATCGAAGAAACCTTCGAGCATGCAGTCGGCGATGCGCCGCGCGAACTTGAAATAGGTAAGATCGGCGGTGGCTTCGTAAGCGTCCAGACAAGCGACCACGGTGAAAGCATAATCGTCGAGCAGGCCCGGGACCTGGCGCGAGGGAGCGCCCGGCTCGGAATACGCGATGACGTGAATCAGACCGCGATCGTCGCGCCAGCCTTCCGACAAAATCCGGTCGAGCGAACGCAGCGCAAAGCGCCGCGCCGGCTCTAGCGCAAGCGCCTTCGCCGCCTCCAAATACGCCGACACACAAAGCGCGTTCCAGCCGGTGTAGACGGTCTTGTCGAGGTATGGGGTCGGCCGCTCGAGCCGGGCGGCGTACATCTTCTGTTTCGCCGATTGCAACAGATCGCTGACCTTTTCTGGCGTCCAGTGCAGTCGCTGCGCGATTTCTTCGACCGAAGCCCGCACTGACAGCACGTTCTTCGCCGGATCATGATGCATCTCTCCAATTTCCTCGATCTTATAATGCAGGCTGGCGACTTGCGCCTCCTCCTCGGTCAGAACCGCCTGCGCCTCCGCCAAAGTCCAGGTGAAATAATCGCCGTCATCGTCCATGGAGCAATCGGCATCTTGCGAAGCGTAGAACCCACCGCGCTCCCGGTCACTCAGCCACTCATCCATCCAGCGAATGATGTCGCGCGCCACGACGGCGAAAAACTCGGAACCCGTGGCCTGATGCGCGTGCACATAATTCTTCAGCAGCTCCGAGTTGTCGTAGCACATCTTCTCGAAATGCGGCACCCCCCAGTGCTCATCCACCGAATAGCGATGGAATCCTCCCGCCAACTGGTCGTAGACGCCGCCGCGCGCCATTTTTTCGAGGGTGGTGACGAAGCCGTGACGCAACCCCGGGTCGCCGGTATGGGCATATTGATCGATCAGCAGATCGATCGCGGCGGGGTGAGGAAACTTGGGCGCGTTGCCAAACCCGCCGTTATGCGCATCGAACATCTGCAAGATGGACTGCACAATGGCGGCAATGATCCCGGGCGAAAAATCAGCGCTTGCTCCCGCGACCGATTCCGCCTGCGCGATGGCGTTTTCGACCATCTTCGCTTGGGCGGTAACGTCGTCTTTTTTTTCCTGATAGGCGGCCGCAATCGACAGCAACACGCGCTTGAAGCTCGGGCGACCGTACCCGTCGTCCGGCGGAAAGTAGGTGCCCCCGTAGAAGGGCTTTCCGGCGGGCGTGAGGAAGGCGGTTAGCGGCCAGCCCCCTTGCCCACTCACCGCGCTCACCGCCGCCTGATAGCGGCTGTCAATGTCGGGACGCTCGTCGCGGTCCACCTTGATGGCGATGAACCGCTGATTGACGATTTCGGCGATTTCCGGATTGTCGTAGGACTCCCGGTCCATGACATGACACCAATGGCACCACACCGCGCCGATGTCGAGCAGGATGGGCTTGTTCTCCCGCTCCGCTCGGGCAAAGGCTTCCTCGCCCCACTCGTGCCATCGGATGGGCTGGTGCATGGCAGAGCGCAGGTAGGCGGACGAGGCGCGGGAAAGGGCGTTGCGGGTGGTCGTGGTCATGCCATCACTCTATCGCGAAGCCACCCGGAGTGCGACTCTCGGGCGGAGGGCGGCGTAGCTTCGCCGGCTGGGTTTTGCTCCCCGTCGCCTGGGATCCCGAAACGGCTCAGGCGGAGAGCCGCTTCACAATGGCGCAATACAACTCCACCGCTTCGTGCAGCTGTTTTTTTTCGACGAATTCGCCCTCGGTGTGCGCGCTGTGAATGGAGCCCGGCCCTACCAGCAGAGGCTCGCCCCAATTGCCGAGTGCCGGGATGTCGGTGGTAAAGGCGGCTACCATGGTGGGCAACGAGTCCAGCGTGCGCAGGCGAACAAAGGGAATTTCCAAGGTGAAATCGATCCGGACCAGCTCGCCGACGGCTTCGCGAATCTGTTCGCGCAAGCGGTCGGAGGGGCCCACCAGGCGATAGAGAAGCTGTGCCCGCGCCCGGTCGGCCACCACGTTCGGGGCCCGGCCACCCTCGATCACGCCGATGTTCATGGTGCTCGGCCCGACCTCGGCATCGACCGGCAGCGCCATGCGGCGTAAGCGTCCGAGCGCTTCGAGCAGTCGGTCAATCGCCGAGTCTCCCAGTTCGGGATAAGCGGAATGCGCCATTTTTCCCCGGGCGGAGACTTCCGCGCGCAGCGCACCTTTTGAGGCCACCGCCAGCCTGTTCTCGGTGGGCTCGCCATTGATCAGAAACCGGCAGCCGGAGGCCTTCTGGTTGGCCACTTTGGCGCCCAAACTGTCACGCTCCTCGCCCACCAGAAAAAGCAGCCCGACATAGATGCCTTCCTGCCGCAGCCGCTCGGCCGCCGCGATCTGGGTTGCAATAATGCCTTTGGCATCACAGGAACCGCGACCGTAGACACAGGTGGCATCTTCCCAGGAAGGGATGAATGGCGGTACGGTGTCCATGTGAGTGGACAGCACGACCTGAGGATGCGGTCGTTCGGGCGCCGTGGCATAGATATTGCACCGCTCCATCTCGGCAGTCATTTTCTCGACCTGATAGCCCATGCCGGCAAGTTCGCGGTACAAGAAGTTGCCGACCGAAGCCTCGTTGCCGGTGATGGATTCAATATCTACAAGTTGACGCACCAAACGGACAACGTCCATGGCCAAAAGCATACCCTAAACGCCAGCGCCCTTCGGAATTCGTTACGATGCTTTCTTCCATCCACAATTGCGATGACCGATTCCGCGAACGAAATCCGCTCCTTTTACCTGCAGGGTACCGCCGGACCTTTGGAAGCACTGCTCAACCGGGGAGCGGACCATGCCTGCTACGCCGCTCTGGTATGCCATCCCCATCCCCTCTATGGCGGAACCTTCCACACCAAGGTTGTCTATCACGCCATGAAGGCGTTGCACAGTTTTGGCTGGCCAGTGCTGCGCTTCAACTTTCGGGGCGTCGGAGGGAGCGCGGGCGAGCACGACCACGGTCGCGGCGAGCTTGACGACGTCGGTACCGCTCTCAACTGGCTGGATCGAGAGTTTCAGCGGCCGCTCATCCTGGCGGGATTTTCCTTTGGCGCAGCCACCGGCCTCGCGGTTGCCTGTCCCGACCCGCGGGTGAAGGCGGTGATCGCTCTCGGCCTGCCGCTCACTCCGATCGAGGATCGCCGATACGACTACAGCTTTCTCCGCACCTGCGCCAAGCCCAAGCTGTTCGTGAGCGGTGCGGCGGATCAGTTCGCCTCGTCGGCGGAATTAAAGGAGCTCGTGGACGGCCTCCCCCCGCCCCAGAAGCTGGTGCTCATCGAAGGTGCCGATCATTTCTTCGAGGGCAGACTGCGAGAGCTGCGCGAGACCATCGAGAACTGGGCCAAGGAGATGCTCACGGCGTAAAAGGGTTGGCCCGCGCCCGCCCCTCGGTCCGTACTCGCGGGCGAGTTCGGAAGACTTCAGGGGACCGACGCCTTAATCTCTTGCGAGTAGGAACTCTCGGTCCCATCCCGGCGGGAGGTGACCACATAGTAAAACACCGCTCCGCTCGCGACCGGAGTATCCACGTAGGTGGGTGTCAAGCTCTGGCCGATTTTCGTGTAGGGGCCGCCGCTCCGAGTGCTACGGTAGACGTTATAGGAGCTTGCTCCGGCGGAGGGCGCCCAGTGCAGGGTCACAGCGTGCACTCGAGCCTCTTTCGGGCCCTGCCGGGCACGAAGATAGCCGAATAGCACGATACCCACCACGACCACCAGCAACAGGACAAGCGCGACCCGCGGCGATTTCACAATGGTCCTCCTCTTCGTTCCTCGGGTTCTCCCTTCCTCTGCGTTCTGCTGGACCCTCCGGAGACGGCACGGCCACGGTTGGGACCTATCCCTCTGGCCTGCGCGGACGCCTGGTCCTCCAAATCGGCTGCTGCAGCGGCACTGCCGGGGCGACAGCGAAGCCCGAGCGCTACAGATTGTAGCGAAGATCGCGAACGGAGAAGATCGCGAAGGGAAAAGATCGGGAAATAAGAGAGAGGGAAGAACCCGACGAGAGGCATCGGGTTGAACGGCCTCTATAATCTTTTCCTATGGCTTGGTCCGCATCCCCCCCCGGGAACGTGACCGCGGAGATGCGCCGAACCGCGCGTCGGTTTTTCGTGGGCGCGCTCGCGGAAGCGAGCGTCGAGAAGGCTTTTGATCGACACGTCAGTTGTGAGCGCGGGCTGCTGCGGATCTCGGACGATCTCTACGATCTCGCTGCCTACAGCCGCGTCTTTGTGGTGTCCCTCGGGAAGGCCGGTCACTCGCTCGTCAGTGCCCTCGAAAAGCAGGCCGGCAGCCGTTTTGAGGGCATCGTCGCCACCTCCGTCGTGCCCCCTTCGCAAGTGCGGGGATTTCGCTACTTTCAGGGCGGACATCCGATGCCGAACCATGAGTCGGTGCGCGCCGCCGAGGCCATGCTGACCTCGCTGAACGCACAGAATGCGGCATCGCTCGTCATTTTCATGCTCAGCGGCGGGGGTTCGTCGATCGCCGAAAAACCCGCCGATGCCGAAATCTCCCTCGAGGATCTGGTCGCCACCTATCGCGTGCTGGTGCACTCGGGCGCGCCCATCGCCCAAATCAACGCCATTCGCAAGCATCTTTCCGCCATCAAAGGGGGCAGGCTGGCGCAGGCGGCTTTTCCGGCACAGCAAGTCTCGCTGCTGGTTTCTGACGTTCCCGACAGTACGCCCGATGCGCTCGCTTCCGGCCCCACCATGCCCGACTCCACCACCGCCGAAGACTGTTACGCCATCGCTCGCGAGCACGGCATGGTGGACCAGTTTCCCGCTTCGGTGCGCGAGCTCTTCGAGCGACGTGCGCTCGAGGAAACTCCCAACTCCGGGGACGGAGCTTTTCAGAAGGCTCGCTGGTGGACTCTTTTGTCGAATCAAATCGCGGTGGAGGCGGTCGCGAGCGCCGCCGCCGGAGAAGGTTTCAGGGTGGAAGTGGACAACCGGCCTGATGACTGGGACTACGAGCGCGCCGCTCAGTATCTTCTCGGGCGTTTACGGGAATTGCGCAACCAAGCCCAGGGTGTTTGCCTGATTTCAGGCGGCGAAGTCACGGTCAAGGTCCGCGGCGATGGCGTCGGGGGACGCAATCAGCAGTTTGCGCTGGCCTGCGCGCGGAGAATCGCAGGCGAAAACATCACCGTGCTGAGCGCGGGTACCGATGGAATCGATGGCAACAGTCCTGCCGCCGGCGCGGTTGCCGATGGCACGACCGTCCTTCGCGCAAAAGCTTGCGGGCTGGACACCGAAGGAGCGCTCGCCAACTTCAACGCCTATCCCTTCTTCGAGGCGCTCGGCGACGCCATTGTCACCGGTCCGACCAGCAACAACCTAAGGGATTTGCGCATCCTGCTGGCGCACTCGTGAGAAATAGAAATGCGCTGGTCCGGCAGCCCAAATGGATTGTCTGTAGGGAGGTCCCAGTTGGGCGGCTCTCTAGAAAAACCGCGTGACGCCTTCTTCGAGCACCACCACCCGATCCGCGACGCCCGCCGACTTGGCTTCTGCTCGGAGAAGCTGCAGCGGTTCCTCCATGGGTTCGTGAGACAGGCGGAAGGTTCCGTAGTGCATGGGCACCATCCATCGCGATTTCAAATCCAGGAAGGCGCGGGTGGCGTCCGCGGGACTGGCATGGACACTGCGGAAAGACGGCGGGTTGTAGGCGCCGATCGGAAGCAGAGCCAGTTCCGGTGCCAGGCGCCGGCCAATCTCGCGGAATCCGGGAAAGTACGCCGTGTCGCCGGCGTGATAGATCGAGTGCTCCGAATCGCGCAGCACGTAGCCACCGTAGCCGCGATGCGAATCCTTGAGAATTCTTGCGCCCCAATGCCGCGAGGGCACATGGGTCACGGTCAACCCGCGATGCCGGTAGCTGTTCCACCAGTCCAGTTCGACCACGTCGTCAAAGCCCAGATCGGAAACCAGGTCGAAAACCTGATTGGGAACCACGATGATCGGAGGCCTCCCGCGCCGGCGGCGGGTGTGCTGCACGATGGCTCGCAACGATGGCCGGTGCAGGTGGTCGAAATGCGCATGCGTCACCAGCACCAGATCAATCGACGGCAGGTCGCGCAGTCGCACTCCCGGCTGCCGAAGCCGCTTCAAGACAAACAGCCAGCGGGCAAAATTGGGGTCGATGAGGACGTTCTGACTGCCCATCTGCAGGAAAAAGCTGGCATGCCCGATAAAGGTGACGCCCACCTCGCCATGGTTTGCCAGTTTCGGTTTGTGGGTTTGACCGGTGCGGGGAGTGACCGCGGAACGCCGCACCAGGCGGCCAAACTGGGCAGCGCGCTTGCGAAGCACGGGATTCTGCAGGGTGGTCTTGAACATCGAACCGCGGGGTCCGGCCCCGGTTCTTGCACGCTTGCTGCCTGCCGCTCGGCGCTCGGCGAATCCGGGCGCACTCGCGAGCCAAGCAATGCCCGTGGGCATTCTAGAACATTGCTCGGACGATTGCTTGACCGGCCCCTCTCGGTAAGTTCTAATCTTGTCTGGAATATTCTGATCTGGGAATACGCCAAGGAGAGAAGCCAGATGCGCGTAGCTTACCTAGGGTTGGGAATCATGGGACGGCCGATGGCGGCCAACCTGGTCAAGGCCGGTCACCAAGTCACGGTGTGGAATCGCACGCCGGGCAAGGATGTGGAAGGCGCGACGAGCGCGCTCTCCCCCGCCGAAGCCGCGCGCGGCGCCGAGGTGGTCTGGATTTGCGTATCCGATACCGCGGCGGTCGAAAGCGTCTTGTTCGGGCCGCAAGGCGTCGAAGCGTCGCTGGCGCCGGGCATGATCATCGCGGATTCGAGCACCATCGCGCCTTCGGCCACTCGCAGCTTTGCCGAGCGAGTCCGGCCTCGCGGCGTCCAGTATGTGGATGCTCCGATGACCGGTTCGAAGGTCGGGGCGGAAAACGCGACCCTGATTTTCATGTTGGGCGGCGAGGAAGCGGTCATCGAAAATCTGCAGCCTTTGCTGTCGGCAATGGGGAAACAATGCTTCCGCATGGGAGAAACCGGCAAGGGCCACGCCACCAAACTGGCCATGAACTTGCAAATCGCGCTCATCTATGAAGGCTTCGCCGAAGGCCTTACCCTGGCCACCAAGCTCGGCGTGGATGCAGCCGCCCTGGTGGCGCTGGTTCAGGCAACGATGGTGCGTTCCGGGGTGGTCGAATACAAAGCGCCGTTTGTTTTGCGACGCGATTTCTCCCCCAATTTTCCCCTTTGCCTCATGCACAAAGACATTCGCTTAGCGTTGGCGGCCGCCAAAGAAGCGCGCATCAAGCTGCCGGCCCTAGAAACCGTCGAAGAAGTCTACGAAATGGCCACCGAAGACGGCCACGGCAACCTCGACTACGCGGCCACCCTCATCCTGCTTGAAAAATGGGCGGGAGTCGAAGTGAAGAGTGCATCGGCCTGAAGCGCCATCGGCGCCCGCCTTTCCGAGAGCAACTGCGGCTTCGCCCGGTTGCCGGCTGGGGAGCGCGCGCTTCATTCCGAAAGTAACCTACGATTCTCGATTCGGGACCCTTATCATCGAAGATCGATCGCATAAGATCGATCCAGGAAGATCGATTCCAAGGAGATCGATCCGTCGCCGCTCCACAGGGAAAACCCATGAACCCGAGCAAGAAACTCAGCGTACTCGTCTCACTGATTACACAAGATAACGATTACCAGCGCGAACAGGCCGCAGCCGCCGAAAGCGCTTCCCGCAAACTCGATCTCACCGTCAAGATCGAATACGCCGACAACGACGCGGTGAACCAAACGCTGCAGATTCTGAAGGCCATTCAAGCCCAGCCGGAGTTGCGTCCGAGCGCCGTGGTCGTCGAACCGGTGGGGTCAAGCATGTCCCAAGTGGCGCAAGCTGCCGTGTCCGCCGACATCGGTTGGGCGGTGCTCAATGCCAATGCCGACTACCTCGGGAAACATCGCCTGCAGTGTCGTGCTCCTATGTTTTTGCTGGCTTCCGACAACGAAGAGGTGGGGCGCATTCAGGGCAAGCAGCTCAACCTGCTGATGCCCCGCGCTGGCTGCCTGCTCTACATCGAGGGTCCATCGGCCAGTGATGTGGTGAAGAAACGGACCAGCGGGATGCTGGCGGTCAAGCGCGCCGATTTGGAGGTCAAGGTGATCCGCGGCGGCTGGACGGAATTGGGAGCCTACAACGCCGTCAAGTCATGGCTTCGCCTACCCACTTCGCGAGAACTCCATATCGGCATGGTGGCATGCCAGAATGACGCCCTGGCGGTCGGCGCCCGCAAAGCCTTCGACGAACATCCCGATCATTCCGAACGCGCCCGGTTTCTCGGCCTGCCCTTCATCGGCTGCGACGGGGTCTCGAGCAAGGGACAGGCGTGGGTGCGTCAGGGACTCCTGGCCGCGACCGTGGTGACCCCTGCGCTGGCCGGGCTGGCGATCGAAATGATGGCGCACTCTTTGCGCTCCGGGACGCAGCCGGCAGAGCAGACCCTGATCGCGCCCAAATCCTATCCCGCGCTCGAGGAAATGCGCGGCCTGGCATTTGAAAAGCACGCCTAGGTTTTCGCGGTCCTGGTCGCGGGCGGCTCGCGGGGCTCTCGATCGTCCCCAGAAAGTGCACTCTGCATTACTCTGGTAATTACTCTGGTAATCCCCGCTATTACAGAACTATTACACACGGCCGGGACCGCTGCTGCTACGGTAGCCATGGGTAGTAAATACCATCCTCGGGAAAGAGCACCGCCATGGAACTCGAAGCACTCAACCGCACATCGGCCGCTGACAACGAAGTGAATTGGATTACCGCAGGCTTCATGGCCGCGTTTCACATCGGGGCGATTGTCGCCATTTTCTTTTTTAGCTGGAAAGCGCTGTTGGGCGCGATGTTCCTATGGTGGGTTTCGGGCAGTCTGGGCATCGGCATGGGTTACCATCGCTTGCTGACTCATCGCGGCTACAAGACTCCCCGCTGGGTCGAGTATTTCTTGACCGTTTGCGCGACCCTGGCGCTCGAAGGCGGTCCGATTTTCTGGGTGGCCACGCATCGCATTCATCACCAGTACTCCGACCACGAGGGCGATCCCCATTCCCCGATCGATGGCAAGTGGTGGGCACACATGGGCTGGATCCTCATGGGCAAGTCCATGCACCACGATACGACCACCCTCGCCCGTTACGTTCCCGACCTGGCCAAAGACAAGTTTCATGTTTGGATCACCAAATATCACTACGTTCCCATGATCGTGCTGGGCCTGATTTTGCTGGCCATCGGCGGCCTGCCCCTGCTGCTGTGGGGCATCTTCCTCCGCACCGTGGTCGGATTGCATGCCACTTGGCTGGTGAATTCGGCCACCCACAGCTGGGGCTCACGCCGTTTTGTCACCCGCGATCTCTCGACCAACAGCTGGTGGGTGGCGGTGCTGACGTTTGGGGAAGGCTGGCATAATAATCATCATGCGCACCCGGTTTCCGCCCGCCATGGCCTCCGCTGGTATGAGGTGGACATGAATTGGTATGGCATCTGGGCGCTCAAAAAACTGGGGCTGGCGCATCAGGTATATCGAGTGAAGCTTTCCGAGTTGCGCCGCCAGGAGGAAGAAGAAAAAGAGGAAGTGGCCGCCGTGGCGCACCCGGAACTGGTTTCGGTCTAGACGCTTCCCGTTCTCCTCCTCAGCCCGTCTTTCTGCATGCAGAAATGCCAGTTCTCTCACCAAGAACTGGCTTTTCTGTTTGCTGCCAACCTGACCTTACTTGCTTTTCGGATGGTCGGAAGGGTGCGCCGGCTCCGCATGGGACGCCGGTCGGGGTGCCGAGCTCCGCGCGGGCGCAGCTCTTTGCTGCCGCTGCTGCTGCCAGTCGCTGAACTTCTGCTGCTCGCTGCGCTGCAGCTCGGGCCTTTCCTCGACCGGAGGAGCAGTCCGCACCAGCGGACGGCCCGGAGTCGGAATCTCCGAAACCTGCGGGCTCGAGGGACGCGGCACCGGCCGTTCCGCCACTCCCGGCGCTCCTGGTCGGAGCTCGTTCGGCGGGGAGGCGGGACGTTCCGCCTGGTAGCGCGGGGTCGGTGCGGTTTCATTCTGCCCCCGGCCGACGGGTTGGGGTGCTCCCGGAGTTTCGGTGCGAATATTCAACGCCGCCCGTGATTGCTCGCTAGGCATGTTCGAAACCGTCGGCATCCGCGTGGCGACGACCTGGCGATTCATGGCCGCGGCAGGAGGTTGGACTCTCGCCGGCGATCCCGCCCCCAGCACGCTAGCTCGGACCGGCTGCTCTTCCGGCCGGTAGCCGACGGGAGCTTCCGCGATCTGGTGTTCGTCGACCCGTACGAAGCTTTTCCCCACCGGACGCGCATTGACAAAGGCATCTCGAGGAACCGCGGTCACCGCCGCCGCCCGCTGGTTGATGTAGGTAATCCGGGTGTTGTTGGTTCTCGAGTTGTAGACGTTATAAACGTTACCCACCTGAGTGATGTTCACCCGGGTGTTGGTGATGTTCACATTGTTCACATACGCCCGGCTGGTGCGGTACCAGGGCACGTAAACCTCTCCCGGCGCCAGCGGGAACCAGGCGACTCCAGGGCCGCCGACCCCCACCGAAAAATGAAAGCCCGGTCCGCCGACAAATGCCACCAGAGCGGGGGCATAGATGGGACGAACGAATGCCCGGCCCGGGACCCAGTACCAGCGGCTCTCCACGAGTGCCCAGCGTCCATAGTGAAATGGCGCGAAGCCCCAGGGCTCATCGTCCACCCAAGTCCAGCCCCAAGGCGCGATCCAGGCCCAATGGCCGTAGCGATAGGGCGCCCAATCCACGGCTACTCCCACCGGACTCCAGCACGGTCCGTAGCCGGCGATATTGCTCCAGGCGCCGTGCCCGTCGAGGTCTTCATAACCTGTCATTTCTTCGGAGACATAGTTGCTGGCCTCGCTGCGCTCTTCATTCTGATCGCGATCGGAGGACCAGCTGTCGAAATCATCGGCCGCCGGCAGCTGCTCAATTTCGTGATCGAGTTGATCGGTTCCGGCAAAGCGCGCCCGCTGACCGGCGACCACCAGATAGGAGGCGCCTGCGCCCGTGGCCTCGCCGCTGCCTTGCCAAACCGTAGTGTCGGTCTCGCTGCCGTCGGAGTTCACATCAAAGCGGTATTCGCCGGTGCGCTGAATGTTGAAGGCCAGATTGGGCGTGTCGACCTCGAACAGATCTCCATCGTCCAGGTGCCGCACCCGCACGATCAGGGAACCGAGCGATAGCTTGAGCTGGGTGTTGTGGTCATCGAGATCCAGGAAGGTCACGCTGGTTTCCGCATCCATGCGGATGGCGGTCGAGCCCAGGTGCAGTTCCGCACGCGAGTCTTTATCCGCCCACAGGTTGTCGCCCGTGGTGAGCGGACGATTGGTCACCGCCTGCACCCAGTCTCCCTGCCCGCCGGGCTGAAACGAAACCGAGCCGTTGGCATAGTCGAGCTGCGCCACACGCCCCGGAGGATCCTCGGCCGGCGCCTGATCTTGGGGCGGCTCGGGAGGCGGGCTCTGCGCGAGCGCGAGCCGCGCCCCCGGCAGCGTCAGAAATACCCCGAGAACCAGCGCCAGGCTCGAGATCTTGAAATTGTTCATGGCTTGATTACTCCTTGCCCTAAGCAATTAAACCCCGTCCGGCGCCGGAAGTTCCATGCTGGAAATATCGTAGTTTCTTCATCTTGGCGCAGCAGAAAGCACTCCGGCCCGAAGCCGGCCAAAGCGGGGTTGCGATAGACCGGGCGATCGATTTCCCGCCTAGCTGACGGGCTGTTCCGTGAGGACCTTTTCCCGCTCCTCCGCATCCTGCTTCTGTTCCCGCGCGCTCGAAGGCAGGGCCAGGTCCAGGACTTCGCCAATGGTTTTTACGTAATGGACGCTGAGGTTCTCGAGCTGTTCCGGGGTCAGATCCTCTTCCACGTTCATTTTGTTTTCCGCCGGCAAGATCACGTCGCGCACCCCGGCCCGTTTGGCGGCGAGAACTTTCTCTTTCACTCCGCCGATAGGCAGAACATTGCCGCTCAAGGTGATTTCTCCGGTCATCGCCGTCAGCGGACGCACCGGCCGCGCGGTCAGCAGCGAAACCAGGGCAGTTGCCATGGTGACGCCCGCCGAAGGGCCGTCCTTCGGAATCGCCCCCGCCGGCACGTGAATGTGAAGGTCGTGTTCGGCGAAGAAAGTCTCCGCGATTCCGAGCTGCACCGCGTTCGACCGTACCCAGGTCAAGGCCGCCTGCATGGATTCTTGCATGACCTGTCCGATCTGCCCGGTCATGGTGAAACCGCCCTTGCCCTTCATGGTGTTGGCCTCGACAAACAGAATGTCGCCGCCCGAAGGCGTCCAGGCCAGTCCGACCACCACTCCGGCGCGTTTGGTGCGCTCGGCAATTTCGCCTTCGCTGCGCACTTTGATGCCACCCAGGAATTCCTGGATGATCTCGTTCGTCACCAGCAGCTTTTGCGACTTGCCCTCGGCCAGGCGACGCGCCTGTTTGCGGCAGATGGTGCCGATATTCCGCTCCAGGTTGCGCACGCCCGCCTCGCGCGTGTAGTGGCGGATCAGGTAGCTCATGGCTTCGGGCGGAAATTCGATCTGCTCGGCGGTGATCCCGTTCTCCTCGATCTGCCGGGGCAGCAGATACTGATAGGCGATGTGGACTTTCTCTTCTTCCGTGTAACCTTGCAGCTCGATGATTTCCATGCGGTCGCGCAGCGGTTCCGCGACCGGATCGAGCATGTTCGCCGTCGTGATGAACAACACCTTCGAGAGATCGAAAGTCACGTCGAGGTAATTATCCCGGAAGGTCGAGTTTTGCTCCGGATCGAGCGCCTCGAGCAGCGCCGAGGCGGGATCGCCGCGGAAGTCGCGCCCCACCTTGTCAATTTCATCCAGCATGAAAACCGGATCCTTCGAATCCGCCCGCCGAATGCCCTGAATGATCTGTCCCGGCAAGGCCCCGATGTAGGTCCGCCGATGTCCGCGAATCTCGGCCTCATCGTGCACTCCGCCGAGCGATATGCGGACAAATTTCCGTCCCAGCGCCCGCGCGATAGACTTGCCGAGCGAGGTCTTCCCCACGCCGGGAGGCCCGACAAAGCACAGAATCGGACCCTTCATGGTCGGTTTCAAGCGGCGCACCGAAAGAAAATCCAGAATGCGGTCTTTGACTTTCTGCAAGTCGTAGTGGTCGGTATCGAGAATCTCTTTGGCTTTCAGAATGTCCACTTCGCCGCCCGAAGTCTTCGACCACGGCAGCACCGCTAGCCATTCAATGTAGTTGCGAGTCACCGAGTAATCAGCCGCCATGGGGGACATGCGCGAAAGCCGGCCCAGTTCTTTGAGCGCCTCTTTTTTCACCTCGTCCGGCATGCCCGCGGCTTCAATTTTCTGCCGCAGTTCTTCGGTGTCGCGCGCGCCCTCATCCTGCTCGCCCAGTTCCTTCTGGATGGCCTTCATCTGCTCGCGCAGGTAGTACTCCCGCTGGGTTTGCTGCACCCGGTCCTGCACCTCGGACTGGATCTTGTTGCGCAGCTGCTGCACTTCGAGCTCCCGCGCCAAATGGTGATTGATCTTGTCCAGCCGCACGCGGACGTCGGTGGTTTCGAGCGTGTCCTGCTTGTCGGCGGTCGAAAGTGAAGGCAGATTGGAGGCAATGAAATCCACCAACCGTCCCGGCTCGTCAATATTCATGGCCACGGTCGAAAGCTCATCGGAAAGCGTCGGAGAGCCGCCAACAATCTGCTGAAACAGTGTCAAAACATTGCGTTGCAGCGCTTCGAGCTCGGAACTCTTCGGCGGAATCGCCTCGGGAACGGAGTCGACAAAGGCCCGCATGAACGGGGTGAGCTGGGTGAACTCCCCCAGGCGCACCCGCTCCAGGCCTTCGGCAAACACAAACAGGCTCTGGTTAGGCATCTTGACCACTTTGTGGACGACGGCCAGGCTGCCGACGGTGTAGAGATCGGTCGGCTGGGGCGCGTCGACCCGCGCCTCCCGCTGGGCCACGACTACGATGGTCTTGTCTTCCCCGAGCGAATTGATGAGCTGCACCGAGCCTTCCCGGCCGACCGTAAGCGGCAGTACCGCGTGCGGAAACAAAACCGTATCCCGCACCGGGAGAATGGGCAGGGCAGTCCGTTCTTCTTTTTTCTCTACAGGTTTGGAGATCTGCTCCGGCGATGCCTGCTTTGCCATAGATTCACCTTGAGTGTAGTTTGCTCAAGTTTTGATGTCGCAAGGGCTTGGTAAGATGCAAGCCACTCAAAACACCTGGATTCTAAACCTCGGGAGCGACTCCCCAATAACTCAAAGGTTCCGGGACCGGCCTATGCCGAATGTACCCTGAGTGCATCTGGTCGAGTAGTTACCGCGGAGCAGGCCGCCCTCGGCGACGCCGCCCCGTTCTGTGCTCCCGTTTTTCTCTGGCTCACGAATCGGTCGATTGCCATCGATCGACTACCCCTATGAGAAAGCTCCTCCATCCGCAGATCGTCCATTATGCAGATCGTCCATTATGAGGACCGGCTTTAAAAATTATGATGATCGGCTTTAAAAATGAGGATAGGCCACTGCGGCCGTTCGCTTCAAGACCCCCACCCCGCAGTTCCCTCACGCCGCCGGATAAACCCCCAGCACCTTGACCAGGTCGACCACTTCCGACAGGTGGCGCAGGGCGCCCCGCGCCGCCGCGTCATCTCCGCGGAGAAAGTCCGCGTAGAAGACATACTCCCAGGGCCGGCCGCGCATGGGCCGCGACTCGATCTTGCTCAGGCTGATGTCCCGCGAAGCGAACACTTCGAGCGCCCGGAACAGCGCCCCCGGCACATTCTTCAGGCCGAAGGCGATCGAGGTCTTGTTGGCGCCGCGCAAGATGCGTCGCGACCTGCGAATCAGGAAGAAGCGGGTGAAATTCCGCTTATCGTCCTCGATGCCCGACGCCAGAATCTTTCCCTGGTAGACTGCGGCTGCCCGTCGTCCGGCGATGCCTGCGGCATCGCGCCGCCGGGTGGCGATGACATGCTTCACGCTGCCCGCGGTGTCGTAGAACGGAGTGGCCGCAATCTGAGGATTGCGGCTGAAGAAATCGCGGCATTGCTCAAGCGCCACCGGATGCGAATACGCCTGCCGCAAATCCACCTTCTTGACTCCCTCGGCCGCAATCAGGTTGTGCACAATCCGCAGGCGAAATTCGCGCTGGATAAAAACCTCACGCGCCAGCAGCAGATCGAAGTGCTCGGTGACCGAGCCGGCCAGCGAATTCTCAATGGGAATCACCGCTGCGGCCACCGATCCGCGTTCCAGCCGGTCGAAGACCTCGGCCGAGCGCGCGCAAGCCGCAATGCTGCAACCTCGGACCATGCGCTGCGCCGCCTCCTCGCTGAACGAACCCGCTTCCCCCTGGATGGCTACCTTCATGTGAGCAACCTAGCTGGCTTGCGCCGCGGAAAGCAAATTCTTCTCGAGCACGAGCGCGTCCACCCCGTTCGCGTAGTAGCGCGGCACGGTCTTCACCAGAAAATATTGTTGCCGCTTGTAGAACGCGAGCGCCGCCTGATTGTCTACCGCCGTCTCCAAGTAGACGATGCGGCAACCCGCCGCCCGCAGGCGATCTTCCGCCGCGCCCAGCAACTTCGAACCCACGCCCGCTCGTCGCGCCTCGGGCAGAACGTCGATGGTCATCACGTGCCCAACCCCACGCCGGCTGGCGGCCGCCACCAGGAATCCCACAATGACGCGCGTCGGAATCATGCGGCTGGCACCGTCGGCCAGCAGGCTTTGGCGCTTCGCTTTCGTTGATTCCGCCACCAGAGTGAACGATCCCGATTGCCGCATGTAGGCGTTCAGCTCGCGCCTGGAGTAGGCAATGCCCGCCGGGAAACACTGCTGGTCAATCGTCCACAGAGTTTCGAAGTCGGCGCGCCGGAAATTGGTCAGGGTAAACTCCACGCCGCCATTGTAGCCGCCGAGCCCGGCGCCCCATCGCGCTTTCCGCGGGGGTGTGCAGAAATGTGCATATACCCATTTTGGCCCTATCTTCATGCCCCGTCGAGAAATACACTGCTTGCTCTCCCGCTGTCGCCCGACGTACCATTCGCATCAGGGGATTCTGTGGAACGCTGGGTTCTGATGGACGCAATCGCCGCAGGGCTCGCGGCCGCGGTCTGGTATTTCGGCTTCGCTCGCTACAACTACCGCCGCGGGATTCAGGCCCTCCGCTGGGTGAGCGCGGCCTGTGCCGCCGAGGGAAGTATCGTCCAAGCCCGCTGGCAGGGACCGTCGCGCTTGCAGGCCAATTTGCGCCTGGCTACCCACTGGTTTGATCGGGTTCGAGTGACGGTGCGGTTGTTTCCCCGTCCGATTCCTTTTCAGTGGCTGCTCTGCATCTTCCGCAAGCAGAAAGAGACGCTGACTTTTGAAGCGGATCTGGATTGCGCTCCGGGCTTTCCCCTGGAAGTGTTCCGCCATCGCTGGTTCACGCGCGGCGATATTACCCTGGCGGCGGAATCGCAGGACTGGCTGATGTCCCGCCCCGGCCCGGTGGTGTTCACCACGCGCCCGCAGTGGACCCAGGAACTCCCGCCCGTGGTGCAAACCTTCATGACCTCCCGCGGCCACAGCTTGATCAGCGTTCGTTTCCGTCCCCAGTCTCCCCACCTGATTGCGACCGTGGCGCTCGATGCCGTCTCCGATCAGGAAGCCGCCGCCGGTTTTCTCACCGTGCTGCGCGATCTGGCGGCGGGAGCTTCCGCCTCGCGACAGTAATTCGAGCGGCAGCAATTCCCCACCTCAACCGTTCGAGTCGGGAGCCCTCGGCCGGAAACCAACCCGCTCAATTCTTCGGCTGAAGGCCGGGGTCCAGTTCGAAGAAGGCGGCTCGCATCTTGATGAGGTAGGTTTCGCCGGGGCCCCGGACCTCGATAATTTCACCGCTATAGTGGATCCGGTAGGCGGTCTGATTGGGAAGATCAATTTCCTCGGCTCGACCTTCGGCGTCATAGCGCACTTCGAGTTCTCGGCCATCGTCGAGCACGCGGTTCATGCGGTGACCGTCGTCGTACTGGTAGAGGGAGGTGTGGCCGTCCGCCACTACCTGGCTCAGATAGCCATCGTTATCGTAGGTGTATCGGGCGCCGCTGCCATCATTGTCCTCGATGCTGCGAACGGTCCGGCCTTCGTAGGTAAATCTCCAGGTATGGTCCTTGGCCGCCGCCGCGGGCAGAGCCGGACTGGTTTTCTGGACCACCCGCTCGATCCTGCCATCGCCATTGCGCACCACCTGGATGCTGTCTCCGGCCAAGTTGGTTCGATCCATGAAGTAGCACGGCACGGGCGTGTTGGGGCCGCAACCCAAGTAGTGGCGAACCTCTCCGTCGCTGGTTTGAATTTTCCAGCGACCGTTGTCCCAGGAGAGAACGGCACGGCTAAACTCGCCCGCGTTCTCCGGCGCGATGTAGGTTGCATCCGGAGAAAACCCTTCGCCCGGAGTGGCCGAGCTCCGCGAAAACTCCACCCCGTTCACTTCGACCGTCTGGATGCGCTGCGCGTCGGTCGACCAGACCGTATCGTCAAGGTTTTGCCAGGTGCTTTTGCCGAAGGCGAACTGCTTGCCGTCATAGGCGTGGCTGGCATACAAACGTCGAATGAACAAAGGCATGGGACCGGGGCGGAACAAATCATTTCGATCGAGACGGAATTCGCCCCGCGCCAGGTCGACTTCGTAGATGGTTCCTTCCGACAGATCGTAAGACGCGTGACAGGCATGGATCGGCTGCAGGCGAGCGAGGCCCCCCAGGGTCGCAGTGGAAATGGTGAGGCAAGGCGTGCCTTCGATAGCCCGCGAACTGGGTTGGCTGGCGAGGTCTGAGAGCAGGTACTGTCCGCTCATCCCATCCATGTCGCGGGGGTTCTCGGCAAACAGCATGATGCTCTCCGGGTTCGAGGTCATCTCGAAACCAAAGTACAGCAAACCGACATTTTTGGCGGTGACCTTCTCGAGGCGCTCTCGCTTGATGGCCGGGCTCGGCTTGTAGCCGTAGAACCCCGGGTCAAGACGGGCGGTCGGAATCACGGCATATTTTCCCGCTTCGCGGTAGTTGTAGGCGAATCGCCAGCGCGGACCCTCGAGATAAAGGTCGCCATCGACGATGCCGATGATCCGGCTCTCCTGGTCTTGCGCAATGTCGGGGAACCGTCTCGCCATGGCCTGGGCGAGCATCTCGGCCACCCACTGATGCCGCTTCCCGTCGTAGGCCTCCGCGGGCGGTTGAAAGGTCGGCAACCGCTCAACCGGAATGCCAAATGCAGCGTGCAGAAAGGCGGCGAGGCCGTCTACCTCATCCTCGGCCGAGCTGCCGAGCGCGACCAGATACAAGCGCGCTTGGGCATGCAGTTGCTCGGCCGGCGCGACGGGGGGAATCGCCGACATCCGGATGATGTGGTCTTCCGATACGTCGTGCACCCGCAGTTCGGGAAAACTCCAGTGACCGTCCGTGCGCTGCAGGGTGGCCGAGACGTAGCCCCAGTTTTCCTTTCCCCACACCGGACCGAACAGGAAGGCGGTGTCGTTGAGACTCCATCCAATCAGCGCCCGTGCCTCGACGCCGGTCCCGAATTCTTCCTGAACACGCGGGTTGAGGACGACCGTGCGGTACATCAGCTGGGCAAAATCAGAACGGAGCAGCCACCACTGATAGCCGCCCGCCAGGGTGGCGAGCGTGACCAAAGCCAAGCCGATCCAGAACACGGGGGATGGCCGCTCGGGTTGCGAGGCGTCGATGGGAGGAGGAACAATAGTGAATGGAGACATGGACCTCGGAACGACCTCATTCCCCATCGACGGCTTCTGCCACTTTATCGTTGGCTCCGGCGCCAGGGCCACGGCTTCACAGATGGGGCCGTGACCGAGGTAATCATTATCATTCCGGCTCGGCCACGAACCGGTAACCGACTCCCCGCACCGTCACCAAATGCTGCGGGGTCGAGGGATCGTCCTCGATATAACGCCGCAGCCGAACCACGAAGTTGTCAATCGCTCGGGTGTCGGTGTCTTCGTGCAGTCCCCACACCTGTTCGAGGATGGATTTGCGCGAGACCGCCCGCCCACTGTTGCGAATCAGATGGCGCAGCAACTCCGCCTCCATCAGCGTCAGGTGAATGGTATTGCCCTTGACCTCGAGTTCGAGCTTCCCGAAGTCGATCGTTCGGCCATGGAAGGAAAACACTTCATATTCGGTGATGCGGCTGGCTAGGTTTTGCTGCCTCGGGGGCGCGATTCCGGCGGGCGCCCGCTGGCTTTCGAGCATCCATTCCCGCCGCCGCAGCAGGCCCTGCAAGCGCGCCAACAGAATGGCCAACTCGAAAGGCTTGGGAAGATAATCGTCGGCTCCCGAGGCGAAGCCTTTGAGCACATCTTCGGGCCGCCCGCGCGCCGTCAGCATCAGCACGGGCACGAATTGCTTGGCCGCGCGCAACTCGCTGGCCACGGCAAAGCCGTCTTTTCCCGGAAGCATGACATCGAGCACCACGGCATCGAACTCCTCGCCTGCGCTCTGGCTGCGGTTGCCGAGAAGCAGTTCGAGCGCGGTTTCGCCATCGCCCGCCAGCGCCACCGAGTGACCCTCGGCTTCAAGGTTGTACTGCAGTCCCTTGGCCAGGTGTGCTTCATCCTCGACAATCAGAACCCGGCTCATGCCGCGCTCCGGGGAAGTTCGAGCACCACGGTCGTACCGCGGCCCTCCCCTGGGCTTTCGGCAAACACCCGGCCGCCATGCTTGCGCACGATCGCCCGCACAATGAATAATCCGAGGCCGGTGCCCTTGACGCTGCTCAGGGTGCGGTTGGGGACGCGGTAAAAGCGACGGAAGATGCGCTTCAACTCGGGTGCGGGAATGCCCACGCCGTTGTCTTGCACGCGCAGCGTAATACGCTTGGCGTCGGCGGCATCCACCCGTACCGAAACCTCCACCCGCTCTCCGGAATACTTGATCGCGTTGTCGAGCAGATTCGAGACCGCCGCCCGCAACTCCTCCGAGTCACCGGCCACTCGCGCCGCCGAGCTGTCCTCGATCCGCGGCTCATAGCGCACCGCCTCCGGCGGAAGATGATGACTGTTACGCGCGACTTCCACGCATTCCCCGACCAGCCGGCTGAAGTCCACCGGAACCAGATGGCTGGCCTTCTTGTGACCCGCTTCCCCGGCCTTCAGGACCTGTTCGACCGTGCCCAGCAAGCGGTCGGTATCGTCCAGCATGAAGCGGTAAAATTCCCGCCTCTGGGCTTCGTCCACCTCGCGCCGCTCGAGGGTCTGGAGATAAAGCCGGATGGAAGCGAGCGGCGTCTTCAGCTCATGGGTGACCGCATTGATAAAGCCGTCGTGCTGCTCATTGCGCCGAATCTCGCGCACCAGGAAGCTGGTATTCAGAATCAATCCCGCGGTGATGGCGCCGAAAAAGATCACGCCCAGAAATACCTTGATGCCTTCCCGCCAGTTGAGAATGATCCATCCCGAACCAACCGCCACCGCGACCGCCGCCAGGCACACGCCCAGGGAGAGAAAGATGATGACTTTGCCGCGGCCCGCGCTGCGCATTCCCCGATTCTATCGCGCCCGTCGCGATACACTAGCCAAGAACTCGGAACCGGCCTCGGAAAGCTCGAAGCGAGACCATTCACCTTCATGCAAGTCCGCGTCCTATTTTTTGGCAGGCTCAAGGATCTCGCCGGTCGCCCCAGCGACTGGCTCAGCCTGCCGGAAGACGCCACCTTGGCCGATCTCGTCCGGCACTGTGAATCCCGCATCCCTGGTTTGAAAGATTGGTCGCACGCGATGGCCATCGCCATCAACCAGCACTATGCGGATCCCCAATCCCGGCTGAAGGCGGGCGATGAGGTCGCGCTGCTGCCCCCGGTGAGCGGAGGATCGGGCGAATATGATCCCTCGGCCGGAGAGCCCGTGGAACCGCAAGTTCGAGCCGCCATCGTGCGCGAACCGATCGATACCCAGGCGATCGTCGAGTTGATCAAGCGCCCCGAAGACGGCGCCCTGGCCTGCTTTGCAGGCATGGTGCGCAACCACTCCCGCGGCCGGCGCACGCTCTACCTCGAGTATGAGGCCTACGAAGGGATGGCCCTCCGGCAGATGGAGGCGCTGGCCGGGCAGGCTCTCGCCCAGTTCGAGGTCCGCGATGTCCGCATCGTCCATCGCCTCGGACGCCTGGAGATCGGCGAAACCAGCGTCCTCATCGTGGTTGCTTCTGCCCATCGCGCCGCCGCCTTCGAGGCTGGCCGCTGGCTCATCGATACCCTCAAACGGCGGGTCCCCATCTGGAAGAAGGAACATTTTGTGGACGGCGCAGTCTGGGCCGATGGCGAGCCGTTCCCGCCCCAACTCTCCCGCCCCCCAGGCACCCCGGGCCAACCCTGCGCATCTAAGCCAAAAGCCCCGTGATGAGACTTCTGCGCCGCAGCCTGTTGCCCTTGATCGGAATCGCTTTCTTAGCGGGGGGCGCCGCGATTGCTCTCAGCCAAGTGCCCAAGCCTCCCTGGGCATCGGGTGGATCGGGAGCGGCCGCGAGTCCCGCCCCCAGTCCGAAAGAGAGCGCGCCGGATAACTCGAACCCGACAATCAAGGTGGACGTCAAACTGGTGAACGTGTTTGTCACGGTCACCGACGAGCGCGGCGCGCCGGTCGCCGGCCTGGGCAAGGAGAACTTCGAAGTTCAGGAGGACGGCAAAGCGCAAAAGATCTCGGTGTTCGACAAGGAATCGGCTTTGCCGCTTTCGATCATCCTCGATATTGACACCAGCCTGAGCACGCGCAAGGATCTGCCGCTTGAACTATCCTCCGCACGGCGTTTCGTCCATGCCATTCTGCGCCCGGTCGATGGCCTCGCCCTCTACGGTTTCAGCGAGTACGTGGATCAGATCGTGCCCTTCACCTCCGATGTCAACCGCATCGATCACGGCATCGACCGCATGCGTCTCGGCTCGGCCACGGCGCTCTACGATGCCTTGTACGTCGGAGCCCAGGCGCTCGATCGCCGGCAGGGGCGAAAGGTGATGGTGGTCATTACCGATGGCGGCGACACCGTCAGCAAGGTCGACTACCAGGGCGCCCTTCGCGCTGCCCAGCAAGCCGAGGCGATCGTTTACAGCGTCATCATCGTCCCCATTGAGGCTAGCGCGGGCCGCGACACCGGCGGCGAGCACGCTCTCATCCAGCTTTCGGCCGACACCGGTGGCCGCTACTTCTACGCGACTTCTGCCACCCAGCTCGACGAGGCCTTCCGCCAAATCAGCGATGAACTCCGCACCCAGTATCTTTTGGCCTACTATCCTTCCGATCGCTTTTCAGGTTCCGATTACCGCCGCATTCAAGTGTCGCTCACCGGCGGCCCGACCTCGTCGAGCTTCAACATCCGCCACCGCACTGGGTACTACACCTCGAAAGCGGAATTTTAGTTCCCCGCCCGCCCGAAGGGCGCCTGGGAGCCGCCTCGGCCGCGAACAGGGCAGCGGAGATTCCGCAACTGATTGTCCCCGCGCGAGGCCAACATCTCTCCCGGGATCGACCGGCACCCCTATAACAACCCGGCTTTCACATAACAACTGTTCGGTGTCAGGATCGCCATCGGATGGGAAACCTCGACAGGTAGGTTGCCCAGGTTCGATCGATTTTCTCTCATTACTCTCTATGGGAAACTGGATTGCCGGATTTCGAGCCGCAGCCGGGTCGCGGTGTAAGTGCCTGACAACGCGTGTGCAGCTGCTGTTGTAGGATGGTGGTCCTTCGATTGCTCCCTTAGGGCAATTCCAAACCTGCCAGGGGCGATCTGACAGTTGTCGTGGTTCTGAAAGGAAGGTTGCACATGTCCCCGATTCTCCACAGTCCTCCATCGGCTTTCACCCGCCGGGCTTTTGCCTGCCTCGCGAGTGCACTACTGCTGGGGTTTTGCCTGCCCCTTGAGATCCACGCTCAGACCACGATTTCCACAGGAAGTATTCAGGGCAGCGTAGCTGACGCGACCGGGGCGGTGGTCGGCAACGCCAAAATTACCATCACCAACCAAGCCACCGGACAGAGGGCCAATTTCGAGACGAACTCGGCCGGCAGCTACGCTTCGGGCGCGCTGACGCCGGGAGACTACGTGGTACGGGCAGAAGCTCCGGGCTTCAAGACCACCGTAGAGCCGGTGACCGTGCTGGTGGGCGTGACGGCCTCCGCCAATCTGAAGCTTGCGGTCGGCGAGTCGAGCCAAGTCGTCGAAGTGCAAGCCACCGAATTGCAGGTAAACACCGAGCAGGCCACGGTGCAAGGCGTCCTTAACACCGAGCAGATTGAAAACCTCCCGATCAATGGGCGCAACTTCCTGGACCTCGCACAGCTCGAGCCGGGCGTGCAAATTCAGGACGGCGGCAACTTCGATCCCACCAAGAACGGCTTTTCTTCGATCTCGTTTGGTGGCCGTTTCGGGCGTACCGCCCGCATCGAAGTAGATGGCATCGATACCAGCGATGAGACGGTAGGAACGACCACCCAAAACATCCCCGAGGGCGCGATCCAGGAGTTCCAGATCGGACAATCCATGTTAGATCTCTCCACGGAATTAACTTCCTCCGGAGCGGTCAACGTGACCACGAAATCAGGCACGAATACTTACCACGGGGAGGGTTACTACTATTTCCGAGACCAGAGTCTGGATGCCAATCTTCCAGCGGCCTCGCACAATTATTTCCAGAGGAATCAATTCGGCGGCAACTTCGGCGGCGCTCTGCTCAAGAACAAGTTGTTCTTTTTCCTGGACGCGGAACGCAGCAAGCAGGACTTTGTCAACCCGGTCGTGCCTGGGGGAACTTTTTCAGGCCTCACTGGAAGTTTCAACTCGCCTTTTCGGGAATTGAACGGAATCGGCCGGGTGGATTACAACCTCAGCAACAACTACAAGGTTTTCTATCGCTTCTCCTACGATCAGAACAGCGACGTGCTGGCCTTTGCGCCCAATTCTTTCCAACCCTTTAAGAACGTGACCCACACCCGCGATCACGTGGTCGGGGTTGACTTCACGACCGGCAGCTTCACCCACAGCGTCCGTTTCGGGTACATGAAGTTCTACAACCAAATTACCGCGGTGCCAGCCGGAAGCGTCTTCGATCCGTCCCCTCTTATCGAACTTGCGATCGGCTCCGATCCCAACTGCATCAACAATGCGCCCGACGTGTTTTGCTCCGGCCAGCCCTTTCTTGCGCCCCAGACTACACCCCAAAGCGACCACCAGATCAAGTACGACGGCAGCAAGGCAATGGGCAGCCACATCATTCGCTACGGCGGCGGTTTCAACCACATTCAGGGAGGAGGTTTTGCCAGCTTCCTGAAGCTGGGGCCGGCGGTGTCAGCCGGCACAGGCGATTGCGGTGCCACCTGCCTGGCTCTTCCCGGAGGAGACACGAACCCTCTGAACTATCCCGCGAACACGGTGACGCTAGCCAATGGCCAGGGATTCTCCTCGCTGAAGGCGGCTTTCGGCTTCCCGGGCGGCGGTCTCGGCCCCGACAACCGGTTCTCCTGGTATATCGGCGACTCTTGGAAAATCAAGCCCAATTTTACCTTGACCTATGGCCTTCGTTACGTGCGCGACACTGGTCGTTCTGACAGCGACACCGGCCCGCTTCCGGCATTGAACCAGTTCGGTCCAGGTTTGGGCAACGCTGTAAACAACCCGAACAAGAACTTCGCGCCGCAACTCGGCATAGCCTGGGATCCGAGCAGGAGTGGAAGGACCGTGATTCGCGCGGGGGTTGGTCTGTTCTATGAGAACTCGATCTGGAATAACATTCTGTTCGACCGTCCTGCCCGCGAACCGAAGGGACTGTTCCTGGCCATGCAACCGGTTTGCTCGGGTGGTGCCGCTCCTCCCGGAGGTGTCACTCTGCCAGATGGGACATTGGTCAATCCAACCTTCTGTGGTCTGCCCGTCGGGCAGGTGCAGGATCAGATTGCGGCGCTCCAGGCCCAGTACCAGGCGGCGGCGTTGCAAGCCGGTCCGCAAGCCAACCCCGTGTACATTGGCAATTCGTTGGCGGACGGGATCAATGCCACCGGCACAAACGTGTTTGCCCCGGACTACCAGACGCCTCGTTCGGTGCAGATGAACTTCGGGATTCAGCACGAAATTCGGAAAGGTATGGTGTTCACGGCGGACTACCTCCGCAACATCTCCACCCACACCCTGCTCGCGGTAGACACCAACCACGTGGGCGATGCTCGTTATTTGAACGTGAACGCGGCCTTGGCTGCCATCAACGCTACGCTGGCTGCCAACGCCCCGGGTTGTCCGACGGTCACCGGTGCCGGAGCCAGTTCACAGGCCGCGGTGAGCTGCTATCTGGCGACGGTTCCGACCGCGAGTATTTCAGATTTTGCTGGCAAAGGACTGGATTCAGGAAACGCTTTTTGCCTCGGAGGGCCCTGCCCGGCGGCAGCGTTTGGCGGCGTCAACTCGAACCTGGGAACAAACCAGATGCTTTTCCCCATCGGGCGGTCGGTGTTCAACGCTCTGCAGCTGTCGTTAAAGGAGGATGTGCGTAATCCATTCAGGGGTGTTCCTTACCTGAACCTGGTGGCCTCCTACGAACTTTCGAGATATGTGTCGCAGGCGCAGGACAGCGATTTCATCAACAACGCCTGGGACAGCAACAACCCCGGCAAATTCATTGGTCCGGATGGACTGGACCGCAGGCATCAGATATCGTTCGGCGGGATCATGGAATTACCGCGATCGTTTCGTTTGGGGATCATCTCCCATTTCTATAGCCCACTGCCGCAGAACCTCACGCTGCAAACTACCGGGGCTCCTGGGGGCATCTTTGTCACGGACGTGACCGGAGACGGTACCGGAGATGGCGCGTTTGCCAATGGTTCCAACGGCGGCTTCGGCGACATTCTTCCGGGCACCAACTTAGGCTCGTTCGGGCGCGATGTCACTCCCAGCAACATCAACAACGTCATCGCCAGCTACAACCAGAATTTCGCTGGCAAACCGACACCCGCTGGCCAAGCACTCCTCACCGCTAACTTGTTCACCCCAGCGCAGCTGACGGCACTGGGCGCGGTCATGCCGCAGGTAAGCCCGGCGCCGGCCAACGAGGCGGGCGACGGTTGGCTGCGCGCCTTGGACTTCAGCCTGAACTGGACCTACAAGGTGAAGGAACGGTTGGCGATACAACCCGGCGTTACTTTCTTCAACGTGCTTAACTTTGTTAACTTTGACGCCCCTAAGAACACCCTGAGCGGGGTCCTGAGCACTGTGGGCACCCCCGCATCTGTGGGAACCGCGAACGGCACGCCCGGAGAACAACCGAACAATCTGCGCGTCGGCCTCGGTTCCGGCGTCTTTGGTCTGGGTTCGCCGCGAGTGATCGAATTTAATTTGAAGTTTTCGTTCTAGTTTTTGGCCAGTGGAACCGGGCCGCTCGCACCCAGGGTAGGGCGCTCGGCGGGGGTTGAGAGATCTGGAGGAACCAGGATCCGGGATTTGCAAAATCCGAGCGCCATTTGGTAGCATCGCGGGGGCCAATTGATGCGCAAGTTGTCGCTACACATGCAGTTCCC
Source organism: uncultured Acidobacteriaceae bacterium (assembly GCA_963770245.1). Taxonomy (GTDB): domain Bacteria; phylum Acidobacteriota; class Terriglobia; order Terriglobales; family Acidobacteriaceae; genus PALSA-270. Next base: position 524,727 of record CAVYOX010000011.1, read on the forward strand.
AAGGGCCAGACCGCTTCAGGTGCTCCTTGCCCTGTCTCTGGTCTTCACCATGGCGCTTGCCTCGGGCGTGGCCCATGCCGAGCGGCCCAAGCGCGACAAGCTCTCCAAGTACTACGACGAATGGTTGAATCGCGACGTCGCCTACATTATTACCAAGCCGGAGCGCAAGGAATTCCTGGCACTCACCTCGGACGACGCCCGCGACAAATTCATCGAGCGTTTCTGGGATATTCGCAATCCCAGCCCGGGATCGCCCGCCAACACCTATAAGGACGAGATCTACCAGCGGATCGCCTACGCCGATTCCCACTTCAGCATAGGATCGGGGGAGGAAGGGTGGAGAACCGACCGGGGGCGGACCTATATCACCATCGGTCCCCCGCAACAAACCCAGAAGTACTTGGGGGCGCCGAATCTGCTGCCCATTGAGGTGTGGTTCTATTCCAACCTGAATCCCGCGCTTCCCCCGTTCTTTTACCTGCTGTTCTACCAGCGTGACAGCATCGGTGACTTCCGCTACTACAGCCCCAGCATGGACGGTCCCGACAAGCTGATCACCGGGACCGAAGCCGTCAATGATCCCCAATCCGCGCTCAAACTCATTCAATCCTCGGTGGGGGCAGAAGTGGCCCGCGTGGCGCAGACTTTCATTCCCGGGGAACCGCTCGATCCGAACGGCAGGATCGGCCTGCAATCCGACGTCATGCTGGCCATCCTGCGGAATCTGGCCAACCAGCCTTCCAATCTCGATGAACTCAATCGCCGCCGCGAATTGACCGAGACCGTGACCTCGCGAATGATCCTCGATGCCAAGACGCTGGACATCGTCATGCTCCCGGTGCGGGATGCGCGCGGGCTGTCGCGACTGGACTATGCGGTCCGGCTGCGCAGCCCGGGTGACTTGACCATGACGCGGGGCGAGGATGGCCGCTATTCCTATACCGTCGAAGTTCGCGTGCGCGTGCTCGGGCCGGACAATAAACTCATCTTCACCCAACAGAAGTCGGTTTCTGAAAGTTTCGGCCAGCGGCGGGTCGATGAAATCAAGGACCGGCCCTTCGGATACGAAGGTATTCTTCCCCTGCCGCCCGGGAAATACCATCTGGATTTCCTGTTGACGGACTGGACCCAGAAGCTCGGCTATCATACCCAGCGCGACGTAGAGATTCCGGGAGAAACCGCAAACACCTTTGTGGTTCCTGCCATCCTGCCTTTCTCCTCAGCCGAACCAGTCGATCGGGCGAACGACGGCACCATTCCCTTCGCCATGGCGGGAGTGAGGTTTAAGCCGCTTGAAACCACACCACTGATTTTCAACCAGGATCAGGAACTGAAGGTGGCCTACCAGATCTGGGCGCCCCCGAAGGACCCGCAAGCGAACGCCGGCGAAAACCTGGTGGTGCAATACGCCCTGGGCGAGCCCGCCCTGACCGGCACCGCGACCGTGATCAAGGACACGGCGAACATGGGCGAATTCACCGCCACCGGGTCACTTGTGAACGGGAAGAAGTTCTCTTTGGTGGGCAAGCCGCAGGGCAACTACATACTCACGGTTTCGGTCAGCCAGCCGAGTGCGGCGCAACGGGCGTTTTCTTCTCTCTCGTTTCAGATTCTGAGCGAGGTTCCGGTGCTTTCGCCCTGGGACGTGGATGAGCCCGCGATCGCGAGCGACGAGACCAAGGGAATCCTCGACCAGTACCGAGCACTTTGCTACCTGGCCCAGGGGCACGCGGACGAGGCTCGCCTCTGGTTTCGTCTCGCGCTCAGCAAGAACCACAGCGACGATGTGGCGCGCGGCCGCCTGGTGCAGGCCTATTACACGCTCAATGCCTACTCCTCGGTGGTCAGCCTGTTCAATGACGCCGGGATCACCGACGGAACCGATTCCGGAGTCATCACCCAAATCGCCGAGAGTCTGCTGAAGACCGGCGGTACATCAAAAGCCGTCTCCCTTCTCCAGGGCGCCATCCGCACCCGCCCTGAAGATGGGCCTCTTTACCTCGCCTTGGCGGACTGCTACCAACAGATGGGAAACCGGCAACAAGCCCTCGAGATGTCGCTCAAAGGCAGATCGCTCGTGCACCCTGACTCACCCGCGAAACCTAGCCAACTCCAGATTGCCTAGCCAACTCCAGATTAATGTAGACAGATTCCGCCCGTGTATTCCATTTTCTGTATTATTTGCCTCCCATTATCAGTACATTGGCGGATTTGGTGGAATTGCGCTGGCCGAGATTAACAATAACATTCTGCAAATAAACACTTTGTCTATGTGTGGAACCTGATTGGTTACTTTGGCATTACCTGTGCTCCAGTGCCAGACGAGTAATACAAGCCTTCTGGGGTCCGCCTTGTCCGTATTTGTCTTGTTTCGGTGCTCCTGGCGGAAGGGTGTTCCTCCAATAATCGTCGTATCGGAGTGAAAGGAGTTCTATGAAGATGACTCGAAAGTCTCTTTTTAGTTCCGTAATCTTGGCACTTTGCATAGTGTGTTCCTCACCGGTGTTTGCCCAGGACCTCGGTGCCACTCGCGGCAGCCTGGCGGGGACCGTCTATGACACCTCGAAGGCCGTAGTACCCGAGGCTGCGGTGACCGCGACCGGCCCCATCGGCAGCCAAAAGACAGCCACCAACGGCCAAGGCATGTTCAGTTTCAGCGGATTGGTGCCGGGCAAGTACGCGGTGAAAGTGGAAAAAGAGGGCTTCAAGGCCGTCTTGTTCTCGAATGTCGAGATTCTCATCAACAATACTGCCACGGTCAATGTGACCCTTGAAACCGGCGCGGTCTCTACCACGGTTGAGGTCACCTCGTCTGCCCTGGCGGTCGATACCACCCAGTCTTCGATCAACTCGAACCTCGACGACAGCTTCTACAACAACATTCCTGTGGCTCGGAACGTCTCCTCGTTGATGAAGATGGCCCCGGGTGTAGTGGCGGGCTTAGGAACAGCGGGCATGGTGACGGGCAACTCCGGCAGCTCGGCTACGGACTCGAACCCCTCGATCTCGGGCGCCAGCGGCCTCGAGAACCTCTATGTCGCAGATGGCGTAGTCCTCAATGATCCCTCCTACGGCGGATTGGGCGGGTTTTCGACCGTCTATGGTTCCTTGGGCGTGGGCATCACCCCGGCCTTTGTGAAAGAAGTCGAAGTCAAGACGGCTGCCTTTGAACCCCAATACGGGCATTCCACGGGCGGCGTGGTGCAGATGGTGACCAAGTCCGGGAGCCGGCAAATTCACGGAACGATCGGCGGTTATTTCGCCACCCCGGGCATGCAGGCTGTTTTCGCCAACAAGGACGATTTCAACCCGGTGAACAAAATCGGCCGTCAACTGACCGATGCCGACTACGAAGGCGACTTAGAGCTCGGTGGCTATCTTCCTCTCGGCGCCCTGAAGAACCATATCTTTTATTTCGGCGCCTTCAATCCGACCGGCTTCCACGATTATGTGTCTCCGGCCTCGACCTCTGGTCTGTTCTTGGTCCAGCCCCACATCGATCGCCAAACCGACACTTATGCCTACGCCGGCAAGCTGACTTTGCGAGCCACCGACTCGACCACCCTCGAGTCTTCTCTATTCGGCGATCCGGCCCACACCAACGCGGTTCCTTGGAGCACGCTGGCGGCTGCCAATACTTCCTCGAACTCAAAATGGAAGTACGGCACCACCAACTGGGACACCCGTATTGAAACCGCCATCACCTCTACCTGGACGGCCGATGTTGCCTACACACGCGCCTGGAACCACTTCAACGAAACCCCTGAGAACACTTCGCTTTACTCCATTGAAGACCAGACGCAAACCGCCGGTCTTCCGGGACAGGCCGGACAGTTTCAGGCGCAGGGATTGCCCATCCTGGTGAATTACACCTCGCACACTCAGGCCATCAACTTCGACACGTCGAAGATTTTGCATTTTGCGGGGAACCATACCATTTCTGTCGGCTATTTCTGGCAGGCTCCGGTTTACGACGACACCACCAAATACTCCTTCCCCACCTACGCGATCCCAGGCACCAATGCGACGGGCGGGGATCCGGGCACCGACCAAGCTGTGGGGAGAATGTCCGACGCGTCTTTGCAGCTGCAACTGGCTCCTGCGACCTGCACCCTCTGCCCGCTGATGAATATTCCGGGCTTCGCAACGCCGCAGGCAGTGGTGCTTTATCAGGTGCGGGGACGCTTTGACGGAGGTGTTTCCCACAACACCGGCAAGTACAACGCCTCCTATGTCAACGATTCCTGGGAGTTGAGCAAATACGCGACCCTGAATCTCGGCCTGCGTTGGGAACAGCAACGCCTGACCGGAACCGCGGCCCGGGCGTTCTTTAACGACCAGTGGTCGCCGCGCATTGGCTTCATCGTCGATCCGACGGGCGACCGCAAGTCGAAGATCTATGTGAACTTTGCCCGCTTAGCCTTTGTGCTGCCCTTGGACATGGCGGTGCGCGAGCTGAGCAGCGAAGACGATAACCTCAACGAGTACTGGGCGCCCCCTTCTGGTGCCAACGGAATGGTCACCCTGAATTCGTTCGGCACGGTGAATTTTCAGCCCGATGCCGCTCACTTGCTGAACGGTGCCACGGGCGGGATTTCTACACCCGCGAGCATCGAAATCCAGTCCGGCGGAGAGCCTTTCACCCCCGGCATACGCATGGAATATAACGACGAATTCGTGGTAGGCGCCGAACACCAGTTTTCGGGTGGCTTCTTTGCCAGCGCCCGTTACGTGGACCGCCGCATGAAGCGCGTGGTCGAAGACGAGGTCGGCGAGTCGGTCGAGCAGTTGACTGCTCTGGCGTTCAACGGAGGGTCCTACTCCTACGTCATCGGCAATCCCAATTCGCAACAGTCCATCTTCGTCACCCCGAACGAAATCACCTGGATGCCAACCAACCCGGCCAATGCCAATGCCAATGCGCCGGCCGGTTGCTTCGATGCCAATGGCACCATCACCCCGTACACCTCAGGCTCGATGTACAACACGTTTGGCGTGCTTCAGGGCGCTGCCTGCTTCCCGGCTGTCAATGGAAAGCTGAACACCGACCCAGCAGCGCTATTCGGCGGCGAGTATTTCCCCAGCGGTTGCCAGTATTGCCACCCGGGCCTGTATCCCAATCCTGCGCGCGACTACCAGGCCGTCGAATTCGAGGTGAACAAGTCCTTCGCCAACAACTGGGAACTCCGGTCTAACTTCCGGGTCGGCCGCCTGTACGGCAATTACGAGGGGGCCTTCCGCAACGACAATAACCAGAGCGACCCGGGCATCAGCTCTCTCTATGATCTGACCAACGGGGATCTCGGCCTGCTCGGACAGCAGCTCGGGATCGGTCCTCTGAACACCGACCGCAAGTACGTGCTGAACGTCTTCCCGAGCTACACCATTGCCACCGGCTTTGCCAAGAACCTGGTTCTGGGCTCGGCCGTGAGCGTTGAATCCGGTGTGCCTCTGACCACTCTGGCGGCGCAGCAAATCTACGGAAATCCTGGGGAAGTTCCCCTGTTTGGCCGTGGCAACCTGGGGTTCTCTCCGGTGACCGGCACGGTGGGTGCGCACCTGGAGTATCCCATCAAGTTCGGCGAGAGAAAGCAGCTCAAATTCGAATTTGATGCCTTTAACATTGCCAACACGAAACGATCCATTTTGAGCACCCAGGAAGTGGATCTCTCCTTCGGCGTTCTGAACCAGGACTTTAACAACCACGTCCCGCTGACCTTCGTGGCGCCATTCAGCGCCCGGGCCGGGTTTGGGTTTACGTTCTAGCAGCTCGACGACCCCGCAAGGCCGCGGGGCCCAAAAACTGTTGTTGCCGGAGGAGGGCGCGAGCTCTCCTCCTTTTTTGCGTGCCGCTCGTTTTCGCGTCCTCGGCCCCCGTGTAGAATGCCTCTATGCCATTTAACGATCGCGGAGCTCTGGATTCGCCGCGTAAAGGGAGGACTCCGCCGGCGGCGGAGACCTCGCAGGAGGCCGCGTATCTGAAGTCCCTGGGAGAGAAGCAGACCCGAGTGAGCATCAAACTGGAAGATGGCGAGACGGTGCGAGGGTGGCTAGAATACTACGATAAAGATATGGTCCGCCTGACCCGGGATGATCAGCCCAACCTGTTCATCTTCAAGCGCAACATTCTCTACATTGAAGAAGATGGTGGAAAGCGGCCCGCAAGCTCCTAGCGGCATTGGGCGGGAGCGAGCCCGGCGTGGCCAGCCGCCAGAAGCGAGGAGCAATTGCAGGTGACCTCAGCCGAGTCCAATCACCACGATTTCGTCCCCGCCATGGCGGAGATCGCCCGCGAAGCCGGCGCGCTGCTGATGGGCTATTTTCGCCAGCACGTCAAAATCGAATACAAGGGCGAGGCGGATCTGGTGACCGTCGCCGACCGCGCCTCGGAAAAACTGATCCGCGAACGCATCGGGGCGATGTGGCCGGGGCACGACATTCTGGGGGAAGAAGAAGGGCTGGTCGATACCGGCAGCGACTACCGCTGGTATGTGGACCCGCTCGACGGTACCACCAACTTCGCGCACGGCTTCCCGGTCTTCTGCGTTTCGATGGCGCTCGAGCACAAGGGCCGCCGCATCGCGGGCGTGGTGTACGATCCCACGCGCCAAGAAATGTTCGCGGCGGAGCAGGGAAGCGGCGCTTACCTCAACCAGGAACCGATTCGGGTTTCTGCAACCGCAAAGCTCGCAGAAGGGCTCGTGGCCACCGGCTTTCCCAGCCACAAGCGCCATAAGAATCCCAATATTTATTTCTATCATCAGATTACTTTGCGCACCCACGGCGTGCGCCGTGCCGGCTCGGCGGCGCTTGACTTGTGTTACGTGGCCGCGGGGCGCCTCGATGGCTTCTGGGAGTTCAATCTCAATCCTTGGGATACCGCCGCCGGGGTGCTGCTCGTCGAAGAAGCCGGCGGCCGCGTCACGGACTTTCAGGGCGAGGCTTTTCAGATCGTCAGCCGGGAGACCCTGGCTTCGAACGGGAGGCTGCACGAAGCGCTCCTGCACGAGTTCCAGGAGATCTTCGCGGGCCGCGGCCTCGAGCCGATGGCGGACCCGCGGGAGCGCGATCGATAGAGCGCTAGAGATCAGTGCGAGCGATCGCTGAGTAAGCGATCGATGAGATCCGAGACCGATGAGATCCGAGACCGATGAGATAAGAGACAGATGAGATCGATAAGAAGAACCGCCTTCCGATCGGTCGTAGTGCAGGGGTTGCTCCTTCTTCTCGCGGCAGCGGCCGAGGCGCAATCCCTCCCCGATGCCGCCTATCGGCGGTCCTTCGAGCAATGGAAAACCGAACTCATCGAGGACCTGAAGCAGAACTGGCTGCCGCTCGCTGGCCTGTTCTGGCTCAAAGCCGGAGAGAACAGTTTCGGAACCGACCCGGGAAACGCCATCGTGCTTCCCCCCGGTTCGGCTCCCGCACAAGCGGGCTCCTTTGTTCTCGAAGGTCACGACGTGACCATCAAGCTCGCGCCGGGTGTGCACGCTACCATCGCGGGCCAACCCGTAGGTACAACCAAGCTCGAGTCCGACGCTTCCGGAAAGGCCACCTGGGTCGAGTTAGGCGGACTGCGAATGAAAGTGATTGTGCGCGGGGCACGCATCGGAATTCGGGTCAAGGACCTCAACAGCCCGGCAGTGCGTGCCTACCCGGGGCCGGAGTTTTACCCGCTCAACCTGAACTATCGCGTCACCGCGACCTGGGTGCCGGCAGACGGGAAGGCCGTGGTCGATGTCCCCGACGTGCTCGGAGACGTGACCCCGACTCCGGTGGCCGGCAAGGTGCGGTTCACCCTGAACGGTCATTCGCTCGAACTCACCGATTTAGGTGGCAACCCGACCAAGGGGCTGTTTTTTGTTCTCAATGATCCGACCAGCAAGACCGGGACCTATCCCGGCGGCCGCTTCCTTGATACCGATCCGGTGGTGAATGGCAAGGTGGTGCTCGATTTCAACCGCGCCTACAGTCCGCCCTGCTCGGTGACTCCTTACGCCACGTGTCCGCTCGCGCCGAAAGAAAACCGGCTCACGGTCGCGATCGATGCTGGCCAGAAATACGATCGGAAGCAGGCCCATCACTAGCCCGGATGTTCGCTCGCCACCCCTTCGCGCGCTAGCGCGCAGGCATCCAGATATCTCGAGCGCTAGGCCTAGTATAGCTCATAGCTAACATAGAAATCTCGCTCGCCGGTTGGGTGTCGGTGGAGAAAGTCCCGGGCCAGCCTACGCCTCTTTACCTTCTGACCCACCCCCGGGCGGCGATTCCGATCGCCGCCCCCGACCGAGGCTCGGCTCCGCTAGAGACCGTGACAGGGGCGATTCTGAGACTAGGTTTTCACTGCCCCGTCTGCGGGCAGGGACTACAATAGATGAAATGGGGTCTCCGGGAGCCGAATCGTGATCCAGTCACTGCTCGAACGCAAGATCGAAAAACTGCCCGACCATGTGCGCCTCCCCGGCCGTATTCTTTTCCTGACCGAGGATCCCGCGCTCATTCGCCGCCAACTGGGAGGAGAAGACCTCCCCTGGGACACCCAGAATCCCGCCCACAATCCCAAACTGCGGGATGACATTTCGACCGACGAGATCACGCCGGCGCACATCTGCTTCTTCTTTGATCAGACTTTGGGCGAGTTCCCCTACACCGGCCTCAAGTGCGGGAGCGAAACCCCGATTCAGCGCGGAGATGTGAAACGCGGTGGATTCGTAGCCGCGGTGAGCGGCAAGCGGCGAGGAAAAGGATCGAGCCGCGAGCAATCTCCCTACGCCGAGCTGTGCGCTGGCATCAAGATCGTGATCGCGGAGAACATTGAGAGGATTTACCGGCAGAACTGCCAGAACCTCGGCGTGTTGACCTCGACCGACTTCTCGCTCATCGACAGAATCCGCTCCGGCAAGGAAATTCCCCTGGTCGAGTTTACCCAGGGCGAAGATGAAATCACCCGGCAGATCATCGAGTATGGAGGCCTGTTCAATTTCAACGTCGCCCGCATGCAGGGGAAAGCGTTGCTGCCGCCCATCGAAACCGCACCGCGCCCCATGACCCTGGCGGAGAAGATCTTTGCCACGCACCTGGTTCGATCCGGCGGAGCGACCGAGGCCGCGTCGGCTTCGCCCGAAGCGGGCCTGGCCCGCGTGGGGGTCGCGAGCGGTCAAGCCGGGCGACGCTGGCTTTGCCCGCACCGATCTGCGTTTCAGCCACGAATACGTCACCCCCATGGCCGCCATCTTTTTCGATCAACTGGTCGGGCGCGATGCTCCGGCGAATGATCCTTCGTCCATTGTTTTTTTTCGCGACCACCTGACCTTTCTCGATGAAGTTCTCTCCGAACAGAAGCGCAAAATGGGCCTGCTCGACCTGGCCACCCAGCTCAAGCTGAAGCAGGAGGACTTCGCCAGGCAGCGCGGCATCCGCCTGCACGGCGAGCTCAAAGACCGCAAGGGTGCCGAGGGCATCTGCCATTCTGTGGTTCTTGAGAGCTATGCGCTGCCCGGTCAGCTGATCGTCGGCTCCGATTCCCACACCCCGCATTCCGGTGCGATTGGCTGCGTGGCCTTCGGAATCGGAACCACCGACGTCTTCAATTCCTGGATCACGAAAGATGTGCGGGTGCGGGTGCCGGAGTCGCTGAAGATCATCCTCCGCGGGCGTAAGCATCCGAACGTCACCGCCAAGGACTTCATTCTGAAAATCCTGGCGCTCGATTATGTGAAGAGCGGTAAGGCGCTGGCCAAGGTGATCGAATACGCGGGCGAAGCCATCGAAGAACTGAGCGTCGATGAGCGCGCCACCATGACCAACATGGCGGCCGAGATCGGTGGTTTTACCGGAATTGTGGCCCCGGACGAGCGGGCGGTCGAATTCCTCGTGACCCGCCGTGGGATGAACCGCTCCACTGCCGCAGCACTGATCGAGGGCCTATACAGCGATCCCGGTGCCGAGTACGCGCATGTGATCGAACTGGACGCCGCCGAGATTACGCCGATGGTGGCGACCCCGGGCGATCCCGGAAACGGGCGGTTCATCCGTGAGCTCGACGTCCCCGTTCCGATCGAGCTGGCCTACGGGGGCACCTGCACGGCCGGCAAGAACGAAGACATGGATATGTACGCCCGCGTACTCGCTGACGCCTTGCAGCGCGGCCAGCGAGTGGCCAGTTCGGTCGAATTCTACATCCAGTTCGGTTCGCAGGAGACGCGCGAGTATTGCCTGCGCAAGGGCTACCTGGAGATTTTCCAGAAGGCGGGAGCGCATGTGATCGAGCCCAGTTGCGGAGCCTGCATCAATGCCGGCCCGGGGGTCACAACCCGGCCGGAGCAAGTCGTGATCAGCGCCCAAAACCGCAATTTCCCCGGACGCAGCGGGCCGGGTCAGATGTACCTGGCCAGTCCGCTGACGGTGGCGGCGAGCGCCGTGGCGGGGTTCATCGTGGAATACGAGCCCAGTCAAGAACGGGAACTCGCGGAAGTGTAGGCGAGCGTCGCCTCCTCCTGTTTTCGACCTCTTCAGTCTTCACTGCACGGCGGAGCCTTCGCCGCACAGTTTTTTCCGCCGTGCCGATTGCCTGCCCGCGAGGCGTGCGCGGAGGCCGCGTCGGGCTTGGCCACCGAGGAATGGACGGCATTTCCGGCGCGCCTGCCCGGGTCCGCAGAATGGGCGAAACTCGCCGCCAATGGCCAGAAAGTCCCCTTTCGGTGGAATAGGGGATGCGGGCGGGGGAAGATCGCGTTATCCTGTACGGGCGGCGGCATTCTTGCTAGAATGTGCGGTTCTGTAGAGTTCCGCACCGCCCAGGGGGACAGAGAGTCTATGGCATACGTGATTGCAGAACCGTGCATCGGGACCAAAGACACCGCTTGCGTGGACGCTTGCCCGGTGGATTGCATTCATCCTAAAAAAGATGAAGAGGCCTTCGCCTCCGAAGAAATGCTCTATATCGATCCGGTGGAGTGTATTGATTGCGGCGCCTGCGTGCCCGTGTGTCCCGTGTCGGCCATCTTCGTGCTCGACGATCTCCCGGAAAAGTGGAAGGCGTTTACCGAGCGCAATGCCCAGTACTACGGGCGATAGCCAGTTCTTACAGCTCTTAGCCCTTTGGCTTTGTCGAATGCGTGGCGCACGTGCCGGTATGGCCGTGCGCTTTTGTCTGTGTGCCGAGCATGTTGGACAGCTAGGAGGTGCAAGTCCTCTACCCAACCTGATGGAGGTGAAGGGTTAGCAAAGCGCAAAGGTGAAATAACACTCGTCGCGAGGCGGGGCCTAAAAGAAGCGCGGAGCAAAGACGCGAGCCGATGAACAAGAACCGGATAGGAGGCCTACGGTGGCGGGCGAGCGAGCAAACGATTGCGAAGCCCATATCCATCAAGCTCACTGGTGGTAAATCCGGCGGTTGCGCGTCGAAGGCGGTCGAACTTACCTCGGGAGATCTGCGGCACGTCACGAAATCGTGACTGAGGATGAAGCGATTCATCCTGAGCGTGCCGCAGAAGTCAGCAGAGGGCAAAGTAGGTCATGCAGTCGGCAAGGCTAATGAGGCACTCCAATGCCGAAAGGCGGAGCAACAGATAGGCCAAGCCGGGAACGATGATCGAAGGCCCGAACGGAACCCCGCAAGGGGAATAAAGGGAAGGGCAAGTAAGCGGCGCGACTCATGAGCGGACAGCGGCAGAAAAACCAGCCCGAACAAGAGGAGCTGGCCTTTCCGGTGGAAAGTAGGAGTGATGCTCCGAAGGCCGCCGCGAAAGGGACCGAAACGCTGGTGGCGAAGCGCCAGTCTGAAAGCCTGGCCGGAACTGAACGACTGATGGAAGAAGTCTGCGAGTGGGAAAACTGCAAGCAGGCGTTACAACGAGTCAAGGCCAATAAAGGGAGTCCGGGAGTAGACGGGATGACCGTCGACGAACTCCCGGAGTACCTGAAACAGCACGGGCTGAAGATCGGGGAACAGCTACGAAACGGAACCTATCAACCGCAGCCGGTAAGGCGGGTGGAAATCCCGAAGCCGGATGGACAGGGAGCGCGCAAGCTAGGCATTCCTTGTGTGCTGGACCGGTTTGTCCAGCAGGCGGTGCTGCAGGTTCTGCAGAAGCGCTGGGACCCGACGTTCTCCGAACACAGCCACGGTTTTCGACCGGGGCGCAGTGCTCAGCAGGCGGTACATGAGGCACAGCAGTATATCGCCGAAGGGTATCGCTGGGTGGTGGATCTCGACTTGGAGAAATTTTTCGATCGAGTGAATCACGACCGTCTGTTAGCGGCGGTCGCCGAGCGCGTGGCTGACAAGCGAATGCTCAAGTTGGTCCGAGCGTTTCTGGAGGCCGGAGTGATGGAGGACGGGTTGGTGAGTCCGGTGGACGAAGGAACGCCTCAGGGCGGGCCGCTTTCACCATTACTTTCCAACCTGGTGCTGGACGAACTGGACCGGGAGTTAGAGCGGCGCGGTCACCACTTCGTCCGCTATGCCGACGATTGCAACATCTATGTCGGCAGCGAACGAGCGGGACAGCGGGTGATGGAGAGCGTTACGCGCTTTATCACGCACCGCCTCAAGCTCAAGGTAAACCAGGCGAAGAGCGCCGTGGCCCGACCGGGGCAAAGGAAGTTTCTCGGATTCAGCTTCACCGGCGAACGAGAACCGAGGCGGCGGATCGCCCCCAAGGCTATCGCTCGCTTCAAGGGGCGGATTCGGGAACAGACGCGGAGGACCCGCGGCATCAGCCTACAGCAAATGGTCAAGGCGATCACGACCTACCTGCGGGGATGGCTCGGATACTTCGGCGACTGTCAAACCCCCTCGGTGCTGCACAGCCTTGAAGCGTGGTTACGCCGCCGACTTCGATCGGTGGTGTGGAAGCAATGGAAGCGTGGACGAACGCGGTTTCGCGAGCTTCGAAAACAGGGCGTGGGTAAGGACCTGGCGGCGCAAACCGCCGGTAGCCCTCACGGCCCGTGGCGACTTGCGAACTCGCCCGCTCTGACCATTGCCTTACCCAACGCCTACTTCGCCCTGCTCGGGCTTCCACCTATAGTCGTGCGGTCTCAGCTTAATCCGCCGAACCGCCGGATGCGGACCCGCATGTCCGGTGGTGTGGGAGGGGAGAGCAGGTGACTGCTCCCCCTATCCCGATTTCTCTCGGCATTCTGTCAGCCATACCGGGTTCTGGATCACCCGGGCAGAATCCAAACGCGCGGAAGGCCGAATGCTGAGTGCTCTATGGCGCTGAAGGAATCGGAGGCGATTGTTCTGCGCACCTATCCGCTGCGGGAAGCGGATTTGCTCGTCACCCTCTTCACCCGTCTGGACGGCAAGGTGCGCGGCGTGGCCCGTTCGGCGAAGAAGTCGAAGCGTCGCTTTGGCGGGGCCCTCGAGCCGCTGACTCACGTTCGGGCGTACTACGAAGACCGCGAGAAAATGGAGCTGGCGCGCCTGGATTCTTGTGAAGTGCTCGAGTCTCCCCTGGCCACCACGGTGAGTTACCCGCGGGCGGTGGCGCTCGGCCACGTGGCGGAAGTGCTCGACGAATTGCTGCCCGACCGCGAAGCCAACGACGCCGTCTTCCGGCTGGCGCTTTCGGTGCTGGTCGGGCTTCGCGGGTCCGACGTCTGGATGCCCGTCACCTATTTCGACCTGTGGATGACCCGGCTGATGGGCTATCTCCCGGAGTTTTCCGAGTGCACGGTGTGCGGTCGGGCGCTCGATGGCAGCCGGGCATTTTTTCATGCCCTGGCTGATGGTCTGATGTGCGCTGACGACCGGCGGCTGGCATCGTCGGAGATGTCGGCGGAATCGCGGACACTGGCCGGGCAAATGTTTCGCGCGCCGCTCGACAACTTTGCCGGCACAACGTGGCCCAAAAAGCGGGGCGCTGATTTACGGAAGTTTCTGCTGCAATCGCTGGAGCGTCATATTGAGAAGAGGCTGGTGACGGCGGGAATGCTCGAGAAAATCGATGCCTAACCGGGTTTGAGCTCCGGGCTCCAAGGAGTGGTCCGAGGAATAGCCCGAAAAACGGTACGAGGAACGGTCCGAACCCCGGTCCGAGCAATCTGTCAAAATGGTTCAAGGACCGCGTGAAACCCGATCGTTACCCGGCCGGGGGCCCCGGGGTCGGCGGGAGAACGGCCAGGAGCTGATGCACCCTCCGACGATTCCCGGGGAAGGCCTTGACGCTTCGAACCACTCACCCTGGAACTCCAGGCTGACGGCTGACAGCCACTTCCATTACAATCATGGGTCGAGCTGCTGGGCCTCTGGGCGCTATATGAGTCGGAGGCGTGCTGCGCGCGAATCCGGTTCGCGGCCGAACGGCTAAGTCCTGATTGCAGAATACTGAATGCTCGTCGGAACCCGTGAACCCGTGAACTCATTCCCCGCCAATCCGCTGACGTTTCAGGAGCTCATTCTGCGGCTGCAGGCTTTTTGGGCCGAGCGGGGATGCGTACTGCAGCAGCCCTATGACGTCGAAGTGGGGGCTGGAACGATGGCGCCCGAGACATTCTTGCGCGTGCTGGGGCCGAAGCCTTACCGGGTTGCCTACGTGCAGCCCTCGCGCCGGCCGGCCGACGGACGCTACGGGGAGAACCCCAATCGGTTGTTCAAGCACTTGCAATTGCAGGTGATCCTGAAGCCGCCGCCGGAAAACGTGCAGGAACTCTATCTCGAGTCGCTGGGCGCGATTGGAATTGATCTGCGGCAGCACGATATCAAGTTTGAAGAGGACAACTGGGAAGCGCCCACGCTCGGGGCTTGGGGCATTGGCTGGCAGCTGATGCTCGATGGGCTGGAGATCACGCAGTTCACCTACTTCCAGCAGTGCGGGGGACTCGATCTTGATCCGATTTCCGCCGAACTGACCTACGGGCTGGAGCGCATTGCGGCGTTTCTCCAGGATGTGGATTCGATTTACAACCTTGCCTGGGCGCGCGATCCTGCGAGCGGGCGGGCGGTAACCTACGGCGAGGTGCGGCTGGCGGACGAGTTGCAGTTTTCCGTTTACAACTTCGAGGCCGCCGATGTCGACAAAGCCTGGAAGCATTTTGAGTTGTGCGAGGCGGAATGCAAGGCCCTGCTCAATGGGTATGCGGCGCTCGGGAAGGCGGGTGAAAATCCTCAGGCTGCTCTGACCGCTGGGCACCGAGCGAAGGCCCGGTTTCCTCTGCTGGGGGCTTACGATTTGTGTCTAAAGTGCTCCCACTGGTTCAATATTCTGGATGCACGCGGCGCGGTCTCGGTGACCGAGCGCGTGGGGGTGATTGCGCGGGTGCGGGCGCTAGCGGTAGGAATTGCGAAAGCCTGGGTGGATCAGCAGGGGGAGCTTGAGCAGGAAGCGAAAGAGGAACCGGAACCGGTGTCAGCAAAACCGGCGAATTTGCAACCGGTCGCGACTCGGGCTTGAAGGATGGTCAGGGGAAGCGAAGCCTAGATCGTCCCCCGAGCACTCGACCGATCCAAACGTCAGGATCCGTGGCTTCGACGGTTGGATCCGGCTGTAGGTTTCCCTGCTGCCCCAAGCGTTTTCCTCCGTCCCGTACGACGCGATGATAAGGAAACTGACAAGATACGACACATATGCCAGAGTTTCTGCTTGAGATCGGTTGCGAAGAGATCCCGGCGCGCATGATCGATGCCGCGTCGGCGGAGCTGCGCGAGCGTGTGCACAAGCTGCTGACCCGCGAGCGACTGGCGCCGACGGGGAACATCCGCTCTCTCGACACGCCCCGCCGCCTGGCGGTGCTCGCCTCGGATGTTCCCGCCACGCAGCCCGATGTAACCGAACAAGTGACCGGTCCCTCGGTGAACGTCGCCTTCCGAGACGGCCAGCCAACTCCCGCCGCCCAGGCTTTTGCCAAAAAAGCGGGTATTGAGGTGGCAGCGCTCGAGCGGGTCACGACCGCCAAAGGCGAATATGTGTCGGCCAGCGTGACCAAGAAGGGCCGGACGACGAGGGAGATCCTGGCCGAGCTGCTGGCCAAGGAAATCAACTCGATCTACTGGCCGAAAAACATGTACTGGCGCAAGCCGAGCGAGCTGTTCGTGCGGCCGGTGCGCTGGCTGATCGCTATGCTCGACAGCGAAATCATTCCCCTGGAGTTTGCCGGCGTGCGCGCCGCGAACCTGTCGCGCGGCCATCGGATTCTGGCGGACAGGGTCATCGAGGTTCCGCGGGCGGGCGCGCCGTACTTGGCGGCTTTGGAAAGCGCGCATGTGCTCGACCGGGCGGGCCGCGAGAAGAAGATTCGCCAGGATCTGGATAGCCAAACCCGTACCATTCCCGGGGCGCGCTGGCGGGAAGACCGGGCGCTGCTCGACACCGTGGTGAATCTCACCGAATGGCCGGCGGTGATTCTGGGGAATTTTGAACGCGAGTTCCTGGAATTGCCGGAAGAGGTGTTGGTCACGGTAATGCGGGACCACCAGAAATATTTTGCCGTGGAGGATGCGGCAGGGAATCTGCTTCCGCACTTTCTGGCGGTGCTCAATACCGATGGCGATCCCCAGTTCACGATCTGCCACGGGCACGAGCGCGTGCTGCGCGCCCGCTTCAACGACGCCCGTTTTTTTTGGCAGACCGACCAGAAACATCCGTTGCGCGAGCGGGCGGTGTGGCTGAAGCAGGTCACCTTCCAGAAAGACTTGGGCAGCTATTACGAAAAGACGCTGCGGGTACAGCGACTGTGCAGCTGGATTTCGCAGTCGATTCGGCGCAGCGGGGTCGCGGTTCGCCCGGGGGTGGTCCACAAGGCGGCGTTGCTGGCAAAGACCGATCTGACCACCGAACTCGTGAAGGAGTTCACCGAGCTGCAGGGGATTGTCGGGGGCCTGTACGCGCGCGTACAGAATCTGGATCGCGACCTGCCGGATGCGACCCGGCGGGCCATCGCGGACGCGGTGTACGATCAGTACAAGCCGGTGTCGACCGAAGACTCGGTCCCGCATACGGTCGAAGGGGCGGTGCTCTCGATCGGCGACAAGGCGGACAGCATCGCGGGAATGTTTGCGCTGGGGCTGCAGCCGACGGGATCGAAAGACCCTTTTTCCTTGCGGCGCCAGGCCAATGGGATCGTGAAGACGATTGCCGAGCACAAGTTGCCCCTGGGATTGAACCAGCTGTTCGCCGATGCGCGCGAAGCCTATCGGCGCGGGTCGGCGGAGAAGAAGTTTTCCCACGAGATCGACTATGCGGCCGCGGTGCAGGGGTTTTTCCGCGAGCGGCTGGAGTTTTACCTGCGCGATGTGCTGGCTTTCAAGTATGACGTGGTCAAGGCGGTTTTGAGCGCGGGCGCCGACGATGTGGTGGATGCGGTGGCGCGGGCGGCGGCCGTGACCAAGGTGCGTTCGTCGCCGGACTTCGCATCGATCTCGCTGGCGTTCAAACGCATGAAGAATATACTGCGCCAGGCCAGAGACGCCGGTAAGCCCGGGGCCGATGTCATCGATGAGGCAGTGCTCGAAGAGGCGGCGGAAAGGGAACTGGCGGCCGAGATTCCGCCAAGCGCGGCTGCGGTGCGGGCGTTGCGTGCGCAAGGAAACTACGAGCAGGCGCTCCAGGAGATCTCCAAACTGCGCCCCGCCGTGGACAAGTTTTTCGACCAGGTCATGGTTATGGTCGAAGAGGAGCGCATCCGCAGGAACCGCCTGGCGCTGCTTGAAACCTTGGTGAAGGAGTTCACCACCATTGCCGATTTTTCCGAGATTGTGACCGAAGGCACAAGAGAATCCCCAAAATAGAAGAGGACTCATCATGGCGACAACCACTCTCCCCCAAGCGGATGTTCAGCAACGTCAACCGGAAACCAAATTCGTTTACTTTTTCGGCGGCGGCAAGGCGGACGGCAACGGCAAGATGAAGGATGAGCTGGGCGGCAAAGGCGCCGGCCTGGCCGAAATGACCAACGCCGAATTGCCGGTACCCCCCGGGTTCACCATTCAGACCGAAGCCTGCCGCGAATACATGCGGCATGGAGGCGTTTCCGAGGCAGTAGTCCGGCAGATGGAAGAAGCGCTGAAGCACCTCGAACAGCTGCAGGGACAAAAGCTCGGCAAGGGCGAGAATCCGCTGCTGGTCAGCGTGCGCTCGGGTGCGAAGTTTTCAATGCCCGGGATGATGGATACCATTCTGAATCTCGGCTTGAACGATCAAAGCGTCGAGGCACTGGCCAAACTCAGCAAGAACCCACGCTTTGCCTATGATTCCTACCGCCGCCTGATTCAGATGTTCGGCAGCGTGGTGCTCGAGATCCCGAAACCGGCCTTCGAGGAAGTTTTCGACGCGAAAAAGAAACAGAAAAAAGCGAAGCTCGACACCGACCTCGATGCCAAAGCGCTCAAAGAGGTGATTGAGGAGTACAAGAAAGTCGTCAGGAAGCACACCAAGCTCGATTTTCCCCAAGACCCGCACGCCCAGTTGGTGATGGCCCGCGATGCGGTTTTCCGCTCCTGGCTGAACGATCGCGCCAAGCATTACCGCCGCATCAACAACATTTCCGATGATCTCGGTACCGCGGTCAACGTGCAGGCCATGGTCTTCGGCAACTTGGGCGACACCAGCGGGACGGGCGTGGGTTTCACGCGCAATCCGGCCACCGGCGTGAAAGAGTTCTACGGTGAATTTCTGATGAACGCGCAGGGCGAAGATGTGGTGGCGGGCATCCGCACGCCGGTGCCCATCCTCCAGTTGCAGAAGATCATGCCCCATGTGTATGACCAACTGCGCGAAATCACGACCCGACTGGAGAAGCACTACCGCGACATGCAGGATTTCGAGTTCACCATACAGGACGGCAAGCTTTACATGCTGCAGACGCGCAATGGCAAGCGCACCGGCCTGGCGGCGGTCAACGTGGCCATCCAGATGGTGGATGAAGGCCTGATTACGAAAGAAGAAGCGATTTTCCGCGTTGAACCGAACCAGCTTTACGATTTTCTGGTCCCGCGGCTGGACGAAAAGAGCGTGAAGGTGGAAGTGCTGGCGACCGGCCTACCGGCTTCCCCGGGCGCCGCGGTCGGCCAAATCGTATTCACGGCGGATGAGGCGGTCGAAAAGGCGGGCCACGGCGATAAGCGGGTGCCGGTAATCCTGGTGCGCGCCGAGACCACGCCGGAAGATATTCACGGCATGGAAGTGGCGGCCGGCATTCTTACCTCGCGCGGCGGTATGACCAGCCATGCCGCGGTGGTGACGCGGGGCATGGGCAAGTGCTGCGTGGCTGGCGCAGGCGACATCGACGTCAACGAAAAGGCCCGCGAAATGCGAGTAAAGGGCCAGGTGTTCAAGGCAGGCGATTGGATTTCGCTCGATGGCACCACCGGCCGCGTGATCAAGGGCAAGCTCAATACCTTGCCACCCAAGGCCGACGATCCAGATCTGCTGAAGTTCATGGCGTGGGCGGAACCATTCCGCAAGATCGGAGTTCGCGCCAATGCCGATATTCCCCGCGACGCGGTCCAGGCACGGGCGTTTGGCGCCGAAGGCATTGGGCTTTGTCGGACCGAGCACATGTTCTTTGGGGAAAAGAAACTCCCGCACATGCGCGCCATGATCATGGCGCGCGACGAGAAGGAACGCCGCGCGGCGCTGAAGAAGCTATTACCTTTGCAGCGCGCGGATTTTGACGGCGTGTTCCGCGCCATGGACGGGTTCCCGGTGACCATCCGCACCCTCGATCCGCCGCTGCACGAGTTCCTGCCGAGGCGCGAAGACCTGATGGTGGACATCGCCGTACTCGAAGCCACCAAGCCGAAATCCCCTAAGCTGAAAGGACTCCGCTTAATCTTACGGCGGGTGGAAGAGCTCCATGAAATCAATCCCATGCTCGGCCACCGCGGCTGTCGACTGGGAATCACCTATCCCGAGATCACCGAAATGCAAGCGCGCGCCATCTTCGAAGCGGCGGTTGCCGTGGCCAAGGACGGCGTGAAAGTCTACCCGGAAGTGATGATTCCGTTGACAGCGACGCTGAAGGAAATGGCGAATCAGGCGGCGATTGTGCATCGCGTGGCCCAGGCAGTATTCAAAGAGAAAGGCAAGACCGTGGATTACCTGGTGGGCACGATGATTGAGCTTCCGCGGGCCGCGCTGGTGGCGGATGAAATCGCAAAAGAGGCGCAGTTTTTTTCCTTCGGGACCAACGACCTCACGCAGACCACGTTCGGTTTCTCTCGCGACGATGTAAACAAGTTCCTGCCAACCTATCTTGCCGAAGGTATCTTGAAGCAGGATCCATTCGCGGTGCTTGACCAGGAAGGGGTCGGGCAATTGGTGCGCATGGCGACGGAACGCGGACGCAAGACGCGTCCCAAGTTGAAGGTCGGAATCTGCGGCGAGCATGGCGGCGAGCCATCGTCGGTCGAGTTCTGCCACCGGATCGGCCTGAACTATGTTTCGTGTTCACCGTTCCGCGTGCTGACGGCACGTCTGGCTGCGGCGCAGGCAGCGGCTTCGGACAAGATGAAGGGTGAAGCGGGCCGAACGAAATAGATTCATCGCGAGCGGACACGGAGACGAGCTTCCGATGGCTCCTCCGTGTTCCCCGTGCTTATTGGACTCTTTGCAGCCGCGCAATCAGTTTCTGCGCGAAGTTTTCCTCTGATTCCGACCATAAGAGACGCGCGCTGGCGCCGGAGTTCTTTTCCACTTGGGTGGTGAACTCAACCAGTTGTTGTACGTTGGTGCGGACTTTGGTCTCGGCGTCGGCCGTAAGCGTCACGCCCTCGTGCAGGAAGGGTGTATCCAGACCGAAATCCACTTGAATGTGGCCTGCCTCATGATGCATACCTTCATCGAACTCAAGACCATGAACCAGGAACTTTACTTGCACCGGTTGCAACGCCCAGTGTTTTCCATCTTCGGTAAGGATCCAGAGATCCCAAAAGGCTTCGAATAGGTAGGCAAAATCCTCGTGCAGCAAGTCAAAGGCGATGGCTACGGCTTCCTCCGGAGCGAGTCCAGGCCGGAAGCGCCGCTCGAGAATCGTAGGTTCTTCCCAGGAAACGGGATGAAGAGCCAAGTAGGTAATTCCCGGGCGCTGTGCTGAAAAAGGAAATTGCTGCATGACCGTCAGCGCACGCTGGTGCATGTCTTCGGCGTCAAAGCTGGGAAACCAGAGACTCAGATACAAAGGGTCAGGCATGAAAAGGTCGCCGGGGCTGGACTGCAATGCGCGACGATGCCTCATTGTAATGGAAAATGGCCGCAGGCCAGAGGCCCGACCCAACTTTTCGCCGTTCGGCGAAGGCAGATCGCGATCCGCCGGCTCAAAGTTTTGACACTGTACAGAGGCACTGCTACCATCGGAGATCAGCCACAGGCTCCTGCCTTGTATTACCGTCCCCGTCGTCTAGCCTGGCCTAGGACATCGCCCTTTCACGGCGGTAACACGGGTTCAAATCCCGTCGGGGACGCCAAATCTAATCAACCACTTGCAAATCCCCTCCAGAATTTTGTAGGTCCGTTACGGTCCGATAAGCCTCGGTGCTTGGTTTTTCTTCGTTTTTGTCGAGCAGCAAGCTCACAACTCGACTCTGTGCGTCTCGTTTGGTTTGCGTGATTGCTTGCGCGTAGACGTTCAGAGTCACCGAGATGTTTGCGTGCCGCATTAACTCCTGCACAACCTTCACGTCCTCGCCGTTCCCCTTGAGGAGCGTCGCGTACGTGTGCCGGAACGTGTGCCAACCGAAATGGCCCACGATTCCGATTTCTTTCGCCGCCGGTTGCAAGTGCGCCTTGTAAAGCGAACCCGGCCAGTACGGCAGTTTGCCTCCACTGTGCGGACTGGCAAACACCCAGTCTTCATCAATGGGGTATGGACTCTGTAGTCGCCAGGTCCACAAAACTTTGGACAGTCGCAAATCGAGTGGAACCGGCTTGCGAGAGGCCTCGGTCTTGCAGTCCCCAACGTGTTGCATGACGATCGAGCGAATGACATGGATCTCCATCTTCTGAAAATCGATGTCCTTCCATTTGAGTCCCAGCAATTCTCCGACTCGAAGGCCTGTGAAC
Source organism: uncultured Acidobacteriaceae bacterium (assembly GCA_963770245.1). Lineage (GTDB taxonomy): Bacteria > Acidobacteriota > Terriglobia > Terriglobales > Acidobacteriaceae > PALSA-270. Next base: position 546,731 of record CAVYOX010000011.1, read on the forward strand.
ACGGCGAGGAATACCATCGTGCGCGTAGGTTCCTTCAGGATGCGAAGCAGTGCCGCAATCTGCTCGATGGAGAGCACAATGGGCATCCTGGTCCGCTTGGCACTTTGACGCACCATGCGTATGGGATTCACATCAAGCCATTCCCATCTGACAGCGTGATTGAAAACCGCGCTCATGATGTTTCGAGCTTTGGCTTTGCTTCCGTTCGCATACTTGAGCGAACGAAGCCACTGCTCCACCGCGACTGCTTTGACCTCGGTTACGTGATAGCTTCCCCACCTGGGCAAAATCCATTTTCGGAAATAGCCCACGTAGGTGACCTGCGTCTTCCGCGTTTTGGTGCAGTCCGGCCCCAGCTCTTTTTCCCGGTAGTGCTGCCGCCTTAGCAACACTAACTGGCCTTACCGAGACCGTTGTGCTGCAACTTGCGACTCCGATGGCGCATCAGCAATATTTCGAAACCTTGAAGCACGAAGGCCGTGTCTCCTTTAGGAAATATCACCATATCAATGCAAACAAAGACAAGATCATGCGATTGGCACAGAACCCAAAACAACTGGAAAAACATGCAACTACCCGCACGGCACGGCAGACGGTTCTGGTTCAGGTGGAAGCTCGCAAACGTACTGAGATTTCAGTGCGGGAAATCTTCATTGACGATGTCGAAGAATTCCACGACGTTCTGGATTTGAAACCATCGAAACTTCCGGCTCTGGTACCAGCCCGTTTACCAGAGAAGATATTTAAGTATGGCATCGCATCCGTGCTTGGAAATCAGGGGAAGTTTCAGGATTGGGGCGGTGAGAAGAACGATCTGTATTCGACGCACGTGACCATTGGTGGCCGTCGCATATCCACGGCCTTCGCTCTGAAAGGTCCGGCTACGGCTCCTCCACTGACCATCGCTAAGCTCGGCAAGAACGGAGATCAGATTCCACGTCTGTTCTCCACTACGGCTGAGGCTTTCTTCGTACAGTTCGAAGGGACAATCGAAGAAGCAGTCAAGGCAGACATGTTAGCGCATGCGGTCAAAAAATCGCACGAGACTGGCAAAGAGATTCTCTACGGTCTCATCGCATTGGAGGATTCGCATCGTTTGCGCGCGAGGTACGCATCCCACTTTACAGAGGACAGCATTCCTAAAGACGAACCTCAAACTCCAACGGCCCAACCTGCCGATGGTGGAACTGCGAATTCCAACGCTAACAGTCTTGGGATTTCGCCTGACTGAGGAACTATTTGGCCGCCCGATTTTTCTTCCTGTGTTCTGATTGGGTTTTGCCGAACTTGAGAGTTGGCTCGTAGTCGGCCATCATCGCTTGAAGCAGTTTTCTCGCGGTCGCCACAATGTCTGTAGCGACATCCTTATTCTTAAAGTCGCCACTGTGGGCGACACTGTTCCGTTCCTTGTTGACTTTCTGCCAATCGTTTTGCAACGACGTGAATGATTTGTAACTTTCAGAACCCCTGAGAATTGGGTATATCAGCTTCTCGAATTTTCCCTTGAGACCGTTAGCATTGTTCAGCAAGGAATCCACGAATTCAGCTGGCAAATTTCGCTTTTTGACGAGTTCGGCACGAACGACGATGTTGGCAGCGAGCTCGACCGTAACACCAGCACGGACAATCGCAACCGAATACTCGCTCCGTTCAAACAGCCCCAGCGTTTTATTCCAATTGGCGAACACCTTCTCGGGATCTGTTCGTTCCTTCTTCTTTCCCATGGGTTTCTCCCGGCAGGAACGAATTGTAGCGCAACTCTCAAGCTGAGCTTCAACGGCTTGCCGCGGTATAGGCACCCGGATTTCACGGACGAGATGCTAGACGACATCGAGAGGTTTCTAGACAGCCTAAACGAGCATCCGTTTCAGATTCCCGAGAAACTTGCGGCGATACGCACGTCGCGGCTGCTACAGCGGAGCGACAAGGCTAGTCAAGTAGGCGGTGGAGCAGGGCAGCGAAACCGCGTGACTGGAGGTTGAAACCCGAAATTCGGCTCAAGGCGTAACGCTACGGCGGGTTTCTGGAGAAACGCTATCCGGCCCGGCAGGGGCTCTGAATCATGTGCGGGGCTTTCTGTTTGAGATAGTCAGTGGCGTGTTAGCCGTGGGCGGCGGCCGCTCCTCTTTTCGAGGTTGTGGAGTGTTCCCAGGTATCTCCAATAGCCAAGCGACTCCAACAAGAGTCTTCGAGCCAGGAATTGAACGTTGGAAACATCATAGACCGATAGAACCTTCAACCACTTCTTGTCTTCAAGACTATGCGCGGCAATGTGGCTGCGTAGGAAGCTCGCCTGAGCCAGGCCATCGCTGATGTGCATTTCCCCATCCCGCACGATGTGTGTTACCGCCCAGGGTGCAATTTTGATGATTTCAGGTTTTCTCTTCATCTCAATGCGCGTCTGCTTGCCGCGCAGGTTCCAATAAAATTCTTCGTTGAGATTGACTCCCGCCCGCTTTAGGCGGTCTTCGAGCTCGCTTCTCACCACCGGATTCCACGCTCCATTGATCCGGCTCGGGTTCTGGCCGCTGGCGCGAATCGTGAGCCCCAACTCCTCGATGGAGGAATAGGCGCTCGTGATCGCCATCGCGAATCGGATGTGATCCTCGGGGAACACCGACTTAGGGATGTTGGGGCTGTGGGTAGGATCAAGATCGATGGTCGGCACGGACATGATTTCTAGGCTCAGCGCCAAGCGGGCGAGCGCGTAAACAAGTCTGAGCTTCTGGGAGACGCGGGCTGCGATCAGGCAAGCCAGCGGAATGTTTTGGCTTGCATTAAACGCGGGCACTTCTTGCGACTCGGGTTGCGAACTCGCGTGTGATTTTGGAACGACCGGCGCGACGCGGTGTGGACCCCCGCCGAGCATTGCGAACAGATTTGAGCCTTGTAGGAGGTTCCGCGCATTGTAAATTGTGGTCGCTGCTCGCTGAGCCGTGACCTGACCGCGAGCCGAGATGATGACTTCCTTATAGGGATAAAACTTGTCTCCGGAGTATTCTCCACCCCGGGGAAATTCAGTGGTCTGCTTGACGAACCTGACGCTCCATCCACGTCCACAATACGGAGGCGTGGGTAACGGTGATAGTCGGAGGTATGGAGACCAGTGTGAAACTGAGGCATGCGTCCCAAATCGCGCAACTTGACTATAGCGATGCCGACCTCGAGTCGATCATCGAATCGGTAGGAGTGTAGCAAACGCGATCAAGGCTTGCATCTCGTCACTGGTCGAATGGGTTACGTGCGGAGGAGGGAAAGAGCGAAAGAGAGAGACACCATCCCTAAGCCTTCGGCTTAGGTCGGTGCAGGCCGTCCGGGGACTAGCGAACGCTGCTCGCACGAAGTCGAACAGTATTCGAGTCCGTTCGAATTGCGTCCGATTCTCATTCGAACGGATATGAGTAATCTGAACTGCCGCTTAAGATTACTCAACGCTCGCCGCAGACAACTCTGGGTCGTTTACCGATTGACACGCTTACGCAATATGCGTAATAATGTACGCATTATGCGTAACCCTTCCGTGCTGACTGCGCTGTTCCCACAAGTACGGCAGGGCGTGCTCGCGGCTACGCTCGGCCAGCCAGACAAGTGGTGGTATCTTTCGGAACTCGCCAGCCGTTTGGGAACGAGCCCGTCCAGCCTTCAGCGGGAGTTATCGTCTCTGGTGGCAAGCGGAATATTGATGCATCGTCGGGAAGGCACAAGGGCCTATTTCAAGGCGCAGACCCAGTCCCCGGTGTTCCGAGACTTGCAGCAACTCTTCGAAAAAACGGCAGGGCTGGCTCCGATCTTGGAGCAGATACTAAAGCCGTTTGAGAACAAGATTCAGAGTGCTTTTATCTATGGTTCCGTGGCACGAAGCCGGGAACATGCGATGAGTGACGTGGACGTGATGGTCATTGGCAGAGCAGGTCTTGCTGACCTGTCTCCGGCGCTCCGCAAGGCGGAGGCGCGGCTGGGAAGAGAGGTCAACGTCACGGCCTATTCCCCAGAGGAGTTTCGGGAGAAGATCAAATCGGGCGACCATTTCCTTGCCACTGTTTTACGAGGACGGAAACAGTTTGTGAAAGGAGGCCAGAGTGACTTGGACCAGCTTGTTGGCAAATAAGGAAGCCCAGAAACACAAAACTTCCAAGAAGGAATTAGACAATATGAGAGCCCTGATCGCCCGCGATCTCGCAGACGCGAGTCTTGCCGGGCTCTCCGCAGATCGGAGATTCGCGACTGCCTATAACGCTGCACTCCAGGCGGCGAATATGGCGATAGCCTGTGCAGGGTATCGGATCGTGAGCAAAGTCGGACACCACCGGGTGTCCTTGGAGAGCACAAAACTAGTGTTGGGTAAAGCCGCGCACAAGTACGCCGACTATTTTGAGACGTGTCGACGGAAGCGAAATACTATCGACTACACTTTCTCCAACGTTGCGACCGAGACGGAAGCAAAGGAGATCCTCGTTGAGGCGTCCCAGTTTTACGAACAAGTAGAGAATTGGATTGCGAATAATCACCCTTCGCTTAAGAAGTAGAAAGGACTGTCGTTGCGCAGTCGAACCCTTTATGACACAGAAGTAAGTCCTTTCCCGTGCTACCATTCGCGTAAATATCATGCTCGACGGTTAAAAATATGCGATGCGCGGAACCCATTCATTTGCTGGCCATTCTGCTCGTCATCATTTCGTCGCGAAAAGAGGCTTTTCCACCTTCTACGCTTTCATCAACAACTGGAGGTGTCGCACTGAGTGCTCTCCAGTTCTTTTCCCCGAGGGCATTGATCGGGTCGGCCCCCCAATCATCTCCAGCATACTCACCTGGATTCGCCCAGCTAGCGAGCGATAAGAACTATGCTGATGTATCGAATCTCCCAAATGTCCATCTGAGTTTGAGGTACGCTTCAGATAACAACTTCATGAAGAAAAACGTGTATGGCGAATTTCATCAGTGCTTTCTGCACCAAATCGCTGCCGAGAAATTCCAAAAGGCCAGGCTGACGCTTCAAAAGGAGAGGCCAGGCTGGAAGTTCTTGGTATTCGACTGCTTGCGACCCAGGTCGATTCAGGCGAAGCTTTTTGATGTCGTCAAGGGAACCCCGCAGCAGCCGTATGTAGCGAACCCCAGTACCGGTTCCATTCACAACTACGGTTTCGCTATTGATCTGTCGCTGGAGGACGAGGATGGACATGAACTGGATATGGGGACTGGGTTCGATGATTTCAGTCCTCTCTCCCGTCCGGATCACGAGCGGGAAAACCTAGATGCAAGGAAGCTAACCAAAGAGCAACTTGAGCACCGTCTCGTGCTAAGGAAGATCATGGTGAAAGCTGGCTTTGTTCAATTGCCAATCGAATGGTGGCACTACGATGCTCTGCCGAAGGAAGAAGTGAAAGGACACTACAAGATCGTCGAATGACCACGACCGGTGGCAACAACGAAATAGCGCGACCACACGCGGTTTATCCCAGCTTGCTGGCGATGGCGTCTTTTTTTGCGCGCTCAAAAGGCCTGCAGTCAAAACGAGTCGCGGCAAACTCGTTTGCGCGAGCTCCACGTTTGAGAGAGGGCGCAGCGACCGACTTCCCCTTCGTCCTGGCGGAATCCACATCCACGCTGAATACAGGCTGTGATCCACGCGAGCACCCGCTTTTGCTCGGAAAAATCCAAAACCTGCGACTTGCGTGCCGTGGAATTCATCATCGCGTTCTCCTTCCAGGAGAAATCTTCAGTTTCTGGCGACAAGTTGGCGCGCCGTGGGGTTTGGGAGGTTTCGAGATCGGCCGGGAAGTCCGCGAAGGCTGCGTGATTCCTACGAGAGGTGGGGGCTTATGTCAGCTCTCCGGTTCCTTGGTCGAAGTGGCCTTGACTGTCGGCTGCGAAGTGGTAGAGAGGCATCGCCATACGGCCTTACCCGCCGATGTTCCCTATGACCCGCGAAGGGACGCTACGTTGTTCTGGAACTACGTGGATCTGCGCTTTCGAACGATTATCCCGGTCCTCTTCGAGGCTTACCTAACGGGGGAGTCTCTTGTCGTTAGGCTGAGAGGGAAGGTACCCCCAACGTCGATTGCACAGGTCGATGCGGCGAATGCTTTGACTGCTCCGCGGCGAATCGGAGCAAGTTGCTACTCTTGCCTTCAAAAGGCCTGTGCCCGCCATCGAAGTCCGTCCGAGGCTGCGCAGGACAGGCTCGGCAAGGTGGCGTTTCTGCTGGACGATTCTCAGCCCGAATTCGACAGGTATGTTCAGGACTCCATGCGGCCCGCGGACCAACTCCTGTCTCCGTATTCTTCTGGCAACGTACGGCACGATCGAAGTGACAAACAACTCGCACGAAAGCACGCATTCCCCTTGTTTCGCATTCGGCGGGCGTGGCGACTCCGTTCTGCCGTCTCCCAGGGCGTCACCGTTGCGAAAGTGCACTTTGAGCTTGCGGAGTTCCTGGCGGCGATTTACGGCAGGCGCACTCGCTATGATGTCGAGCACGTCTGTGTCGCGCAGACTCTGCTCCCCCACGTGTGGAGGTCTGGGCTGCTGGGTGGTCGAACGTTCGACGTGCTCGTGTACCGCTTGCCCGTGAAGTCGCTTGAAAGAGAGTTGGACAAAGCCACCCGTCTTTATCCACAAAGTAGGACACTCGCTGAGTTTCGTGCGCCGGAATGGTTCGCAGAAGTCGAGGAGGAAGCACTTGGAGCCGCGGACGGTGTCACACCGCACGCGCAGATCGCGGCGCTATTTACAAACGTGATCAAGCTCGCGTGGGAAAGGCCGGCGGAGAAGACGATTGAGGTAGATTTCGAAAAGCAGAAGGACCTGATCGTGTTCTTTGGCCCCACTCTCGCTCGCAAAGGTGCCTACGTGGTGAGAGAGCTCGTTAAGCAGTTGGGTTTTGCGTTGACAGTGGTGGGTGCTGAGTTCGAAGAGGAACACTTTTGGCGGGGCCTCCCGGTTACTCACACCACGTTGCAGCAGCTGCCCTGGCGCAGCATACATACGGTCCTTCAACCGGCACTGTTTGAGTACTGGCCGAGGCATTTGCTGCGGGCCTACGCTGCAGGCAGTCGTCTGGTAGTCTCGCCGTTCTGTGGCATTGAAGAAGATCGCGACCGAGGTATTTACCACGTGCCATTCGGTGACACGGCCTCTGCCCTGGCGATTATGGAGTCAATCCTAGCGAGTCGAGGAAACTTATTATGCGTTTGAAGATTCTCATTGCGCTTGTTGCTGTGATCCCACTTCCGGCGCTTGCTGCTACGAATTCCGCG
>CAVYOX010000012.1:0-533528 GCA_963770245.1 uncultured Acidobacteriaceae bacterium
GGCGTGGTGGATAACTCCACTTCGCAGACCATTACGACCCTGGGCACGGTAGTCGCGGCGGGCACGCAGAGCGTGAGCCCGACGGCGACCACGACCTACACGTTGACGGCGACCAACCAGGCCGGCAGCGTAATGGCGACAGCCACGGTGACGGTGACGCAGATTCCGAATCCGATCATCGTGAACTTCACGGCCAACCCGAATCCGTCGACCACGCCGGGCGGAGCGGTGGTGTTGAACTGCCAGACGCAGAACGCGGCCAGCATCACCATGGCCGGGCTGACGTTCCTGACGCCGAACATCACCTACACGGTGTACCCGCAGGCGACCACGTCGTATATGTGCATCGCGACGGGTGAAAACGGCGTGACGGCGCAGAAGTCGGTGACGGTGACGGTGGGTGGCGGACCGCCGCCCACGTCGCAGCCGCCGACGATCGTCATCGCGGGCGGCAGCAGCCAGACGACGACCGTCCGCAACGTGCTGATCGACGCCTCCGCTTCGACCAGCCCCGCAGGCAACACTCCGCTAACGTTCAGCCTGGCGACGCTCTACGGCTCGGCTGAAATCATCGGCGGCAACACGTCCAAGCCGACTGTCGTGCTCGGCCCGACGCCTGGTCCGTACTACTTCAACCTGACCGTGACGGATAGCAAGGGTATGTCCACCACGCAGGAGATCACAATCACCTACGCGCCTTAGGGCGAGCTGAGTGAGAGAACACAAGGCGGGCTCCGGGAAACCGGGCCCGCCTTTTTTATGGCGCGAGCTTCGCAGGTCGCGAAAAGACGCTCCGACAGGCGAAAGCGCTTGTCCCACCTTGTCATAACTGCTGATTTGCTGTGGTGGGGCAGGCGGTTCCGCCTGCTAAAGTCCTACGCCAACAGCTCCTTCACCACGTTCCCCGCCACATCCGTCAGCCGGAAATTTCGCCCTTGGAATTTATATGTGAGCTTTGTGTGGTCAAACCCAAGCAAATGAAGGATTGTAGCGTGCAGGTCGTGAACGTGAACTTTGTCTTTCACGACGTTAAAGCCCAGGTCGTCCGACTCGCCCAAAACCAGCCCCGGCTTGATGCCTCCCCCGGCCATCCACATGGTAAAGGCGTTCGGATGATGGTCGCGGCCGTCGTCTCCGCCTTGCACCATCGGGGTGCGGCCGAATTCCCCGCCCCAAATCACCAGCGTGTCGTCGAGCATCCCGCGTTGTTTCAAATCCTTGATGAGCGCAGTGGAGGCCTGATCCGTTTCGTGGCAATTGATCTGAATGTCTTTCTTCAGATTGCCGTGCTGGTCCCAGGCTTCATGGTAGATTTGTACAAAACGAACCCCCCTTTCGACCATGCGTCGCGCCAGCAGGGCGTCGTTGGCGAAGGACGGCTTGCCTGGCGCCGCTCCATACATATCAAGGACATGCTGAGGTTCTTTCGAGAGATCCATTAACTCCGGCGCGCTCGATTGCATGCGGTATGCCATCTCGAAAGAGTTGATACGCGTGGCGATTTCCGGATCGCCGACGACGTCCAGCCGCATCTTGTTCAGTTTTTCGATGGAGTCGAGAGAATCGCGCTGCAACGCGGCGTCAACTCCTTTTGGATTAGAGAGATAGAGCACCGGATCGCCGCTGCCGCGGAATTGGACGCCTTGATAAACGGTGGGCAAAAAGCCGCTGCCCCAGCAGGAATTGCCGCCGCTGGGTCCTTTCTTGCCGGAGCTGAAAACGATGAATGCCGGAAGATCGTGCGATTCGCTCCCGAGACCGTACGTGAGCCACGAACCCATGCTCGGACGGCCGAACTGCATGGTGCCGGTGTTCATCAGAAGTTGTCCCGGCGCATGGTTAAAGGCGTCTGTCGTCATGGACTTGACGATGGCAATGTCATCCACGACGGTGGCCAGGTGCGGGAGGAGCTCCGACAGTTCCGTGCCGTTGCGGCCGACCTTTGAAAACTTGAATTTCGGTCCAAGTAAAGTCGAATTCGGGTTGATGAAGGCGGCGCGGTAGCCTTTCAGGAGGTCGGCGGGAGGAAGGGTGCCGTTGAACTTCGTGAGCTGCGGCTTGTAATCGAACATCTCCAGATGGCTGGGCGCTCCGGCCATGAACAGGAAAATGACTCGCTTGGCTTTGGCGGGGAATTGGGGCTTCTTCGGAGCGAGCGGGTCTTCGGCCGCCGCCAGCAGATTTGCCAGCGCCATCGAGCCGAGGCCGACGCCGCATTGCTGGAAGAACCAGCGGCGGGTTTTTTCAATCTTTGGTGATGGTTTCATCGAGATTCAGCAGGACTCGGGAAAGAGCGGTCCAGGCTCCCAGTTGTACGGGCGTCGACCCTTCCGGAAGCTTCGGAGGCGCGCCGGTGAGCGACCATGTGTCGAGCCAGCCGTCGCGGAGGCGGGTGGTTTGTTTCTCTAAGAAGCCGAGCAACTCATGCGTCTCGCTGTCGGTTGGTTTGCGGGCGACGCAGCGGCGGAAGGCGTAAGTGACACGATCTAAATCGGTTTTGCCGCCTTCGCGTAGAGTTTTGAGAGCGAGGGCCCTGGCGGCTTCGAGGGCGATGGGTTCGTTTAGCGTGGTCAGGGCTTGCAGAGGAGTATTGGAGCGGGAGCGCCTGACACAGGAGGAATCGCCGTTGGGGGCGTCGAAAGTCTGGAGCATCGGATACGGAACGGACCGGTAACGGAAAGTATAGAGAGCGCGGCGATAGCGATTTTCACCTTTTTCCTCGTACCAGTTTTTGGGGCCGTAACTGACGGGGGGCTGGAAAAGAAAATCGGGGGCGGGCGGATAGAGGCTGGAGCCTCCGATTTTCTCATTTAGAAGGCCGCTGGCTTCCAGTTCGATATCGCGGACAATTTCGGCATCGACGCGGAAGCGCGGGCCACGGGCGAGCAGCACATTATAAGGATCGCGGGCGTAGGCCTCCGGAGTGATGTTCGACGACTGACGATAGGTGGTTGACGTGACGATCAGGCGCTGTAGTTTTTTGAGGCTCCAGCCATTTTCCATGAGGTCCACAGCAAGCCAATCGAGGAGTTCAGGGTGCGAAGGGGGTTCGCATTGAGTGCCGAAGTTTTCCGCTGTAGCGACGATGCCGGTTCCGAAATAAGCCTGCCATAGGCGATTGACGATGGACCGGGCTGTGGTTGGGGTTTTGGGATCGACCAACCATTTCGCGAACTCCAGGCGGGTTGTGACGGGACGAGGATTTAGAAAATCGGGGACGCCGGGTGTGACCAGTTTTGTGGGCTTTAAGAAGTCGCCACGCGTCAGCAGATGGGTTTCTCGAGGGTCGGCGCGATTTTCCAGAACCAACTGGGCGGCGCCTTCGGGATATTCAGCCCAAAGGGCTTCGATTTTGGCGTTAGCATCCTTCCATTCGGGGACGGTTGTTCGCCAGTAGCTGAAGACGGTTTGGATCTGCTCCGGCGTGCGGCGATCGCGCGGGATGGCGAGGATGGTGCGGACACCAGCCGGGACCGGGTCGGCGGTTGCGCCGGGAGCGGTCGTGACAGAGAGGCGGAGGCGTCCGATGTTGTTGTTCTGATTGTCGTCGCTATTCCAGCCGCCGTGGTTTTGTTTTACGCGAATGACCAAAGTGGACGCATTGATGGGTTTGTCGGCCAGGAAAACAGCATTGCGGGGCTGATTGCGGCGGCCTGGGCCCTGGTCGATGCCCCATGCGGTTTCATCCTTGCCGTCGATGGCGAAATCGATGGGGCCGGTGACGCGGTGACGGGTAGTCTTGTCGTAGAAGATGGGTTCGAGATCTTTTTCCGGTTGGTTGTAGTCGGCCGTGGCTTTCGCGAATTTCACTTTCGCGCCGTCGGCCTCGACTTCGAATTCGGTCAACGCGCAACCGCCCTTGATGGACCGGCCCGGGCCGTTCATGGGCAAGTTGGGGTCGGTCAAAAGCTCGAGGCGGAAGGCGGTGATGTTCCGGATGTTGGTTTTGGCGGTGAATTTCACCGATATTTTCGTGGGAGCGTAGCCGGTGGCGAGGTACGAACCGTCTTTTTGCAGATAATATCGCTGGCCTCCGTCAGAGAGCGTGTCGATTTCGGGCGTGATGACGGTCCACTTCGGCTGATTGGCGCTTACTTCGGCTTCCCACTTGGCCATCCGTTCTTCCCAACCGTTGTTGTGGTGTTGCAACGTGCCTTCGATCTCGCGGATCTGGCGGAAAATGTCGGCGCGCTTCATTTGTTCGGAGGGAGTATAGACCGCAATGTTCGCTTCATTGGTGCTGTTGAGGAACGCGCAGCATCCGGTAATAATCTTCCTGCTTGATGGGATCGAACTTATGGTTATGGCACTGCGCGCACTGGATGGTGACGCCGAGGATGCCTTTGCCGATGGCCTCCATGCGATCGAACATGGCTTCCATGCGGAACTGTTCGGGGTCGATGCCGCCTTCCTCGTTGACCATGGAGTTGCGCAGGAAGCCTGTGGCGACGATCTGGTCCTGGGTGGGGTTGGGAAGAAGATCGCCTGCGATCTGGTCGATGATGAACTGGTCGTAGGGCAGGTCGCGGTTGAGAGAGTTGATCACCCAGTCGCGATAGAACCAGACGGAGCGCTGCTTGTCCTTTTCGTAGCCGTCGGAATCGGCGTAGCGGGCGGCGTCGAGCCAGGTGCGGGCCCATTTTTCCCCGTAGTGAGGAGATTTCAGGAGACGGTCTACCTGCTTTTCGTAGGCGTTGGGGCTTTTGTCGCTTAAGAAAGCATCGACTTCTTCGGGAGTGGGAGGGAGGCCGATCAGGTCGAGACTGAGACGGCGGAGGAGGGTGACGCGGTCGGCTTCGGGCGACGGGCGGAGTTTCCCAGAGTCGAGTTTGCGCCAGGATGAAATTGTCTATTGGATTGCGCGGCCACGCGGCGTTAGAAACCTGCGGCAGAGGGGTGCGGACGGGAGGAATGAAGGCCCAGTGTTTCGAGGTCGTGTTTTGCGTGGTTTCGGGCCACTCCGCGCCCTTGTCGATCCAGCTCTTGATGATGGCGATTTGCTGGGGATCGAGAGGCTTGCCGCCCATCGGCATTCTGGGCTGGTCGCCTGAGCCGGTGATGCGTTGGTAGAGGATGCTGTTAGCAGCGTCGCCGGGGAGGATTACCTTTTCTGGTTTCTGATCGAGCCGGAGATTCGCGGATTGGAGTTTCGGGCCGTGGCAGGGGTAGCAGGATTTTTCGAAGATGGGGCGGATGTCGGGGGGCTGGGCTTTCAAAGAGCAGACGAGCATGAATGCGAGCAGGGGCTTCGGGGCGGGCATTTCAATTTGAAGAATATCACGGGAAGGCTTTGAGATAAGACGCCCGCTGAGAGCCGGTGGCAGGGCGTGGCCCTGCCCCACGACTATTTCTTGGTTTGGGCGCCGCGGGCGGCGGTGGAGGGAGGGACGATGCCGCTGGAGCGGAGATAGCCGACGATGTTGCCGTAGATTTCGTTGTTGTGGATGGTGATGTGGAGGAAGGCGTTGGTCATCTGGGGCGAGGCGAGGATTTTCGCCTGGTCCGCGTTCTCGACCGCCGAGGCGCAGTAGGCGAAGGAATCTTTCAGCACCTTGGTGACTTCATCCTTGGTTTTGAGCGCGGGAACGGTTTGCGCGGTTTCGGATTTTAAGACGGCGCAATCGGCGTAGTTGCGGTGGGCGGAGTGGATCAACCACTCGCCGAAGGTCATCTGGCCTTCGGTGAGGCGATAGCTGTATTTGTCGGCGGGCATGACGTCGGCGCTCGCTTCCAGGTTGCGGCGGACGGAGTTGAAATAACGCTGGGTCGTGGTGACGAGGTTGTTCTGGGCGGAAACGGTTCCGAGGACAAGAGTGAAGGCAATGGCGAGTTTCATAGCTCTTAATAAGGTACACTGCTCAGGTTATGGCAAGCTTGCAGGCCCACGTCACGACCTGGATTTTGAAGAGACGGCTGAAGCCGAAGCTGGCGCTGGCCGGGGATGCGATGGCTGTGCGGAGGCTGCTGCGGCCGGAACCGTTCACGGTGCCGCGCTCGGTGCGGATCACGCCGCTGGAAGTCGGCGGCGTTCCAGGGGAATGGGTGGAAACCGGTGGTTCCGATGTGACACTGCTGTATTTGCATGGCGGCGGATACGTGGCATGTTCGGTGGAGACGCATCGTCCGATTACGGCGGGGTACGCGCAACGCGGGCTGCGGGTGTTTGCTCCGGAGTACCGGATGGCTCCGGAGCATCTTTTCCCAGCGGCGGTGAAGGATGCGGTCGCCGTGTATCGCGGGTTGTTGGAACAGGGGATTTCGAAGATCGTGGTCGGCGGCGATTCGGCGGGCGGAGGGTTGGCGCTGGCGATGATGCTTGCTCTGCGCGACGCGGGAGTTGCCCTGCCGGCGGCGGCTGCTCTGTTTTCTCCGTGGACGGATCTGGCGGCGACGGGCGAATCACTTGCGCACCAATGACGAGCGGTGCGCGCTGTTTCGCGGCCACAAGATCGGGCCGGGCGCTGTTTATTATCTGGGCACGGCGGATCCGCGAAATCCCCTGGCGTCGCCTCTGTATGGGGATTTGAAGGGTCTGCCGCCGATGCTGATTCACGTCGGGGAGAACGAGGTGCTGCTGGACGATTCCCTTCGGTTTGCGGAGCGGGCGAAGGCGGCGGGGGTGGACGTCGAGGTCAAGATCTGGCCGGTGGTTCCACATGACTGGCAATTGGTGCCGGCGATGCCGGAGGCGAAGCGGTCAATGCGGGAGGCGGCGGAATTTTTGTTGGAGGGGCGCTGGGGGTTGACGTAAAACGTGGGGACAGCCCGCTCTGTCCACGCGGCGCAGAAACATGCCCTGTTTTTCGCCAAGTGTCGCGGCCGCCTTGGGACAGAGTAGGCTGTCCCCACGTTTTCAGAAAGGGTCGAGAAAGATGAAGGAATTTAGGAATCGCGTCGCGGTGGTGACGGGCGGAGCCAGCGGGATCGGGCGGGCGATTGCGGAGCGATGCGTCGCCGAGGGGATGCGGGTGGTGCTGGCCGACATCGAGGCACCGGCGCTTGACGAGGCCGCGGAGGCGATGAACGCGCGCGCTTATCGAGTCGACGTGAGCGACGCGGCGCAGGTGGAGGCGATGGCGGAGGCAGTGTATAAAGAATTCGGCGCGGTGCATCTGCTTTTCAACAACGCGGGGGTGGCGCCGAACGGGAAGCCGGTTTGGGCGCAGCCGCTGAATATATGGAAATGGGTGATCGACGTGAACCTTTATGGTGTGATTCACGGGCTGCGTAGCTTCGTGCCGCGCATGCTGGCGGGGGGAGACGAAGGGCACGTGGTGAATACGGCCTCCGTGGCGGGGCTGCATTCGGGGCCGATGATCTCGCCGTACTTCGCGACGAAACATGCGGTGGTGGGACTTTCTGAATCGCTCTATCTGGAACTGGCGATGTTCAAGACGCGCGTGAGTGCGTCGGTGCTGTGTCCGGCGTTTGTGAAAACGAAAATTGCGGAGAGCGGAAGGAATCGGCCGGGGGCTTTGGCGGCGCCTGAACAGGAGCCTAATGAATTTGAGGCGATGGTGCGGGGGTTGGTGGAGACCGGAGTGTCGCCGGAATCGATTGCCGACAAGGTGTTCGAGGCGATCCGCGAACAGCAGTTTTGGATTTTGACCCATCCGGAGATGGATGCGTCGATTCGGGCGCGCGTCGATGGGATGCTGGCGCGGAGGAATCCAGTGGTTCCGGCCATCGGCTGAAGCCGATGCTGCGAGCTGAAGAGGCTGCGGAAAACCTCGTGCGGATCGCTCCCTGTGGTCGCGGCTCGGAATCGGCTGTACATGACATTAACTAGTTACTGAGCCGCGACCGCAGGGAGCGATCGTTCCGAATAACTTTTCCCGCAACCTCTGAACCTCGCGCCACCCGGAGTGCTATTTGAGCTCGGTCATCATGCCGGGGAGACTCCACTGCATTTGCAAGCCCGTGGGGGCCCAGCCGAATTCAGCGATCATGACTTTGGCGACCTCTTCCTGGGATTGTCCACTGCGGACAAGTCCCTGGGCGCGCATGCGCAATTTGTCCACGTTATCGCGGTACTTCTTTAATCCCGCTTTGTCGGTGACGTTGCCGTGGCCGGGGATGACGGTATCGAAGTCGAGAGTCAGCGCGCCGTCGAGTGTTTTGGTCCAATCCACAAGACTACCTCCGCCGGGATAGTCGATGAGCGGAGTGTTGCCGGCCATCAGGTCACCGCTATGGAGGACCTTGAGCGCGGGAAAGTAGATGACCGCGTCGCCGTTGGTGTGGCCGCGACCATAGTATTTCGCGCGCACTTCCTTCCCGCCGAGATAGACGGCGGTTTCGTCGGTAAAGGTGACTTGCGCGGGCACCATGTTCGCGGGCGCGTTCGATTGCCTGTGCTGGACGATATTGGCGCGGGCGTTAGCGGTGGAGATAATCTCGACTGCGGGCTCAAACTTGCCGTTGCCGCCGCTGTGGTCGGAATGGTGATGCGTGCTGAGGATGTATTTGATGGGCTCCGAGGTCACACTCTTCACGCGAGCGACAATCTGGTCGTGATCCTGCTCGAATTTGTCGTCGACCAGGATGACGCCATCGCCGGTGACGTAAACAGCGACATTGCCGCCGTCGCCGACGATCTGGTACAGGTCGTCCTTGACCTTGCTGATGGTCAATTGAGGCGGCTGCTTGGCGTTCTGGGTGTAGGCGATCCAGGCGCCGAGGAGGAAGACGAGTCCTCCGGAAAGACGTACAAGTGTTGTGCGGCTCATGGGGAAGACTATACCAGTTTAGAATTAGATCGTGTGGTGCTTGCTGCTGGTCCTGGTTCTGGCGAACGAGAACGCGTCGGCTCCGAAGGTGCTGCATCGGGTGGAGCCGCGGTATACGCGCGAAGCGCGCGCGAACGGTATCCAGGGCACGGTGCTGCTCGAGGTGACGGTGGATGAAACGGGAAGACCTGGCGATGTTTCCGTCGTAAGCCCGATTGGGTTCGGACTGGACAGCCGCGCGGTGGACGCGGTGCGGCAGTGGACGTTTCAGCCGGGCCGGAAAAACGGACAGCCGGTGCGGAGTGTGACCACGGTGGAAGTGAAGTTCCGTATTTTCCGCAGGCGTTTCGATCCCGGGGCCGAGGACAGGCGATTGTCGTTTAACCTCGCGGTCGACGCGATCCAGCGGAAAAAGCAGACGGGTGAGACGTTCGAAGCGATCCGCAAGCTGGCGCAGCAGAAATATGTTCCGGCGATGTATCTGTACGGGAAGCTGCTGGAGGCAGGCGAAGGGGTGCCTCAGGATCGCGATGCGGCATTCCCGTTGATTGTGGAGGCCGCGGAAAAAGGGTATCCGTCGGCGATGTTCGACGTCGGGCGGATGATGATGGAAGGTCGGCGGGTGAAAAAGGATCCGGAAAAGGGCTTGGTGCTCGTGCGGAACGCGGCGATTCTGGGAAACCGGCGGGCGCAGTTTTTTCTGGGCATGGCCTATCAGAGCGGTTATGGCGTTCCCCGGGATACGGAACGGGCGCACCAGAATTTCCGGCTGTGCGCGGTGGTGGGCGAAACATCCTGCCAGGTGCGGCTGGCGAAGCTGCTGCTGGAGAACGCGAGCCGCGAAGAGCGCGATTTTCTACAGGCGATTGCGTGGCTGGAATTGGCGGCCGAAGACCGCAACGACGAGGCGCGGCTGTTGCTCAGTCAGGAGCAGAAGGCACTGACGCCGAAACAGATTTCGTGGGTGGAAAA
Organism: uncultured Acidobacteriaceae bacterium; assembly: GCA_963770245.1. Classification (GTDB taxonomy): domain Bacteria; phylum Acidobacteriota; class Terriglobia; order Terriglobales; family Acidobacteriaceae; genus PALSA-270. The sequence continues at coordinate 9,702 of CAVYOX010000012.1, forward strand.
ACTGAAGTCGCAACTGGTGCAGAAGCAATAAGAGCGGGGCTTAGCTCCAGTGCAGCTTTTCGCGGGACTCGATTTTGGAGTCGTCGAGTTCGATGCCGTAGCCCGGCGCATCGGTCAGCGTAAAGTGCGCGCGCTCCGGCATTGGCGCGTGCTTTTCGAAGTGATAATACGATCGCATCTTGAGGATGAGGTTCTCGGCGAGAGGACAGACGGCGGGAGACTGGCTGGCAATCAGATGCAGAGCGGCGTGGAGGCTATGACCGTGAGGGATCACGGGGACATCGAAAATCGACGCCACGGTGCAGATTTTTAATAATTCGGATGTGCCGCCGCACCATTCGGGGTCGCACTGAACAACGCTCAGCGCGCCGGCCTTTAAGTAGTCGTATACTTCCCAGCGTCCCTGAATGTGTTCGCCCGACGCGATGGGAATGGACGTGCTTTTGTGCAATTGGGCAAAGCTGTCGATCTTCTCGGCGTGAGTGGCTTCTTCAATCCAGCGCGGGCGGTAGCGCTCCACCTGCTTAGCCCATTCGAGCGCGTAGCTCAGGTCCCAGCCGCTGTAGACGTCGAACATCAGCTCGACATCGTCGCCGACGGCTTCGCGCAAAACACGGACCAGGTCGACATTTTTTCTCATGCCCTCTGGGCCGTCGCCTGGGCCGTAAGCGAGAAACCATTTTTCGTAGCGATAGCCGTCATTTTTGATTTGCACGGCGCGCGCTTGCGCTTTATCGAACTCCAGAGAATAGCCGAGGCAGCTGGCGTATGCTTCGACCGATTTGCGCGATGGGCCGCCGAGCAGGCGGTACACGGGAGTTTTGAAATATCGGCCTCGCAAATCCCACAGCGCGTTGTCGACGGCGCTGATCGCCATCAGAAAATGGCCGCGGCGGGCGTGGCGGTTCGACCGGTACATCTGGTCCCACAGTTTTTCCTGCGCCAAGCCGTCCTTGCCGATGAGGAACGGTCGCAGTTGCTCATCGACCACGATGGCGACCTCCTTATCGATGGGTCCGTAGAGAGCTTCCAGACCGTCGGTGACAATTTTCAGATACAGCGCCGCGATCGGAACGTTAGTTGTAGCCGGGTTCGGCGAGTCGCGATAGGGCTGCGGGCGCAGTTCGTCGTAAATGAATAGCGGGTTCACCTGGTACTGCTGATCGATGCCGCGCGTTGCGTCGTGGTGTCCGCGCAGCTCCCATATTTCGACCGCGGTGATTTTCAGCGGCGCTGTCTCGGCCAGAGCGGCGGCGATCGGTAGAGTGGCGAGGAAGCTTCGCCGGGTGAGTGAATTTCTCATATTATTCGGAGCGCAGCGTCTCCACCGGGTCGATCCGCACGGCGCGGATCACGGCCGGCGCGGAAGCGAGGAACGCCGCCGAAAAGACGGCCAGCGTGGGCAATAGAAGCACGTTCACCTCCGTGGCTTTCACCTGAAAAAAGAGGGCCTCGATGAATCGCACTGAAATGAATCCCAACGCAAGGCCGCAGATCGCTCCGGCGACGACCATGGCGAAAATATCGAGCGTCACCAGTCGCGCAATGACGCCTGAGGGCGCGCCAATCGCCAACCGGATCCCGATTTCGCGGCGCCGTTGCAGGACCGAATAATGGAGCACGCCGTACAGCCCTACCCCCGCGAGCAGCAGCGCCACCATCGCGAAGAACATCGCGAGCATCGCCAGCAGCCGTTCGCGAGTCGTTTGCGAGTCGATCAGCTCCCGCTGGCTGCGGATGCTGCTGACGCGGAATTCGGGTCTCGCGCGGGATATTTCCTGGCGCAGAACAGCCGCCATCGCGAGGGGATTTTCGTCAACGGTGCGCACGATGAACGTCGCTCGATCCTTGCCCTGCTTCCGGAAGGGAGCATAGGCGACCGGCAGAAAGGGCTCGCGCAGGTAGCGATAGCGCGCGTCCCGCGCCAGGCCGACGATCTGAAAACGCTGCGGAGGCGAGTTCGTCGGGCTCCCCTGGAACCACTTTCCTACGGGATTCTCACCGTTGAAATACTGCCGCGCGAACGCGCTGTTCACAATCGCGACGCTCGAGTCGCCCTCCGTAAAATCCCTGCCATCGAGCAGTGGAACCTTCATCACGTCCAGCAATCCAGGTGAGATGTACAGAAACCATCCTCCTTCGCGGGCAGGCGCGCCATCGACGGAAATTGAGCTGCTGCGATAGCCCCACCCGTCCAGGATCGGCCACTCCGCCAGCGCGACTTTTTCGACGCCATGCACTTCGCGCAGATGTTCAGCGACCTGGTTCCAATATGCGGGAGGCTGATCGTGGCGCGACACGGTAGAGAGCGTCAGAATCCGCTCCGAAGAAATGCCCGTCGGCTGGTGCGACAACCGTTCGAACGTGGCGACAAACAAACCGGCGACGAACAATACAAGAAAACAAAACGCGACTTGCGCGGCAATCAACGCGCGCATCCAGCGGCGGCGCGAATGTGGATCCTCGACGCCCTTGAGCGCGGTAGGCCTGACCGATGAAGCCCGCAGCGCGGGTCCGAGCCCGAACAGAAACGTGACCAGGAACGTCAGGATCAGGCCAAACGCCAGCACCCTTTCGTCCGATGGGAGCAACAGGCGCACGGGATTATCCGGTCCGCCGATCATCCTCACGGCAAATGGTCCGGCCCACCATGCGAATAACGCGCCGCCCGCGGCTGCCAGAAACGCGATCCATGCGCTCTCGACTAGAACTAATTGCGCCAGCCGCCATCGCGACGCACCGATGGAAACGCGCATCGCCATCTCACGGGTTCGCGCCGCCGCTTGCGCGGTCATCAGATTGGCGACGTTCGCGCACGCGATGAACAGCACGAGCGCGACCAGGACGCTGAGCGCCGCAAGCGATAGCCGGTAATTCTTCTGCAAGCCGGAGGCGCCCGCCGCGGCCGGCTCCATCGCGAGCGTCTGGGTAGCCTCGAACAGAGGGCTGCACAGTTCTACATATTGAATGTTTTGGCCGCGACAAAATTGGTCCAGCGCGAACAAGAATTTGTCCGCGTCGAAATCGTTAATGACCGGTCCCATCAGCGGAGTCCACCACCCGCGCAACGGGCTGCCCAAAACCCTGAAGGGGCCTTTCCGCACCACCACACCACAAAAATATCCAAGCTCTCTATCGCCGTCCCTAATCATAACGAGAACGCGTTTACCGCCTTGCGTTCTTTCCAGATGCTCAAGCCAAACCGACTCATGAAAGAGCATCGCGGTTCGGTATCGGCGTATGGTGTCATCCCAAGCGTTGGGAGAGGGGTTAATCTCTTTCAACGAGTAAATTGGGGGCGAGGAAGGATTGCTTCCGCTCATTCTGAAGACCCGCGTGAAACTTCTGTGGTCCTTTTCTTAGGCGCCTTAGCGCATCTCTAACTGTTATTGTTGCAATATGACGGGAAAGAGGAAGAAGCCAATGACGAGGGGGTAATGGCAACACCAAACCAGTTGGAACCAAAGTTCTTGAACGCCTGACTTTTGTAGTGCACCTACCTCTCAATCCCCCGATTGAGGGGACACGTAACTTGGATCGGGGCTAGAGATGACGCCGATACTCGTCACTATGGTGGTGTCGGCAGAATGCTGAACACAGAGTTCATTCCATATTGCTCGAGATCTATCTCCTGAAGACGTTTTTTGGCCTCGATATCGTAAAGAGTTACATGGGTGGGATTTTGAAGCTCTTTAAACCCATGAGTGGCCCAGAGAATTTTCTCTTTGAACTTTGTTGACCTCAGTCGGCTAAAGCCAATCCAGGCTCTACCCTCCTCCGAAATCAGCACGCCTCGGCACCAACCGAGTGGCAAGCCGCCGTCATTATCGATCTTCGTCAAATCGATCCTGTCCGTAATTTGAAGACTCTTTTTGTCGACAATAACCAGCTTACCGTCGACAGAGGTGAAATACAATTTATCCCCGAAAGATACGCCATCGTGCAGGTACATACCAATGTTGATGTGGGCGCCCGGATTTGTGAGAGACACCGCATCCTTCAAGTCGCCGCGAGTTACCCAAATATCATTTCCAATCCAAAAGACGAAATTAGGATGAGCTTTGTAGGGTTTCGTAGTGGGCACTTTGCGGTAGTCGATTTCTCTGCTAAAACGCTCCCAGGGATCCTCACCTAAGACATTCCACTCGCGCAATACCTTCCCTTCCAGCGTGAATTCAATGACCATGTCCAGCCCTGTCGAAGCGACAATAAGATTCCCCTCGGGGGTAGGGCGCACGTGATGCAAGTCGTTGAAGCTGGGCAGCGATACGTAAGCCAAGCGTCGAAATCCTGGCACCTCGTAGACCAAAACCTCTGTGGAGGTGCAAGCGTAGAATCGATCCCCCTCTATGGTGCCAGCTTTGAAGCAGATCGAAGCCTGATCGCTAGGACGAGCCTCAGGCGGGCTTTCATAATCCACACAGATGTTCGCGTGCCTGGCTTCCGTATCCAGACGAATGATTAGAGCTCTCTCGAACCAGTGCCATTCCTCTTCGGCCGTGAATATCCTCGACCTCTGCCGACCGCCCGTGACGTAACAATTCATGATGGATGTCCAGACCTCAGTGATTCAAACCCATTCAACCACCGTGACTCGAGCACGTGGGGAGTACCGACGGGTGCTGTCTGTCCAGTCGCATTGACGTTCGCAGGGTTTGTGAAAGGGTTAGGGCCCAATCTACTCACATATCTCGACGAATTTACCGGGTTTGACGCACCCAGTTGCTGCGTCTCTCATATATCGACTCCCTCGCTGAGGTTCGGCTGAGGCCTTTATCATCCCCAAGCCGGTCATTCGTACACTCCATTCCCCTTAACGACACGACGCAGCCGCAGTTTGAGCCAATGCAACATGGACCACATGGCCCTGGGCGAACGAGGACGCAACCATTCCTTGACTTTTGCACTTTCATCGACACACTTCAGATACACACTTCCCCTCGTGTAGGGTTTGGCGAAATGAATGTCGATGTAATTTCCGATTTGAGCTCCCCAGCGCGTCTTGTCAGGACCCTCGCCGCCAAGGAAGTCATACCGACGAATCCCGGCTGCAATTAGTTGTCCGATTACATGCCCACGGAGTACATAGCCAACGCTGTCAGACGCATAATTAGGATTAAAGCCTTCTTGCAGAGAAAAAAACGTTTCACGGTACCGAAATCCAAATTGTGCTGCGACGGGCTTCCCGTCCAGATCAAGAATCCACATCTCTAGCCACTTTCTAGCATGGAACGAACGGCTGATTTCATCATAAAACTTCTGCCGGGCGATGGACACGAAACTGCCGTATTGACCCTTGAGTGACCAATGCTCTTGATGAAGCTGAAAGAGGGTGCTGAGACTCGTAGCTATCTCGCTGGCTCCGGAACAATTCCGAAATCTGACGCTGTATCGCTTATGAAGGCGCCGTGAGCGCGAACCCAGCTTGCCACGTTCTTTGGCAGACAGCCGTTTCAGGTAGGATTCCCAAGTAGAAGGCAATTGTACAACTGACCATGGTCGGCTGTAATTGTAAGCGGGCCAACCACGCTGATGTAGAAGGGTATACAATCGGTTTCCTGCTGGAGAGTCCGAGGGCATCGTATTGAACTCACAAATATCCCAGTAGGCGAATCGCTTGTCCAAGTAATCCACCAAGGCCAGGGCAAAGGCGTCTTCGAAACCGACGCGCACCGGCAGATCTAGGTTATCTGAATCCCCACTGCCATCTCCCATCAAACGCAGCACCCTCCACTGCATCCCCAATTTTGTTCTTCTGCTGATTGATAGTGGGGCAAGGCCAACCAGGTGGGAGGAAAAGTCCTCGAAGGCCAACACATGAAGCTGCTGTCCAGCACCAAAGGCGCGCCACCATGCTGCAAGCCACTCCCACGTGGAAAAAGTCGACCCTTGCGGATACTCAGATAGCAATCGTTCCCACGCGGGTCGGAGTTGCATAAGTTCTTCGGTTGTTCTCAGGACCCGAATCTTCAGACCGTGTCCGGACGCATCGGGAAGAACCGAGTCAGAATAATCAGACCGAAGCAACTCTTCGTTTCCGACATGCTGTACTAGCAAACCCGATTCTCCATTTTTCTTGACGTCATCCGCTTAACCTTCGATAATTACCGCCCTATGGGCCTGGTAAGACACCTCTCGAAGATCCCTGGATTTTGCAGTTGTTGGCGCGCTTTCCCGGTCGGCTCGGTTCAGTTGCGCACTAAGTTTGATATTTGGTCCAGACCCTCCTATGCTTACGGCGTCTTTTCCGCGGCTGAGCTTGCCAGCATCCTGGGGCTGAGCGACATCACTGTTATTGAATTTGGCGTAGCAGCTGGGGCAGGTCTTCTGGCCCTCGAGGACCTTGCGCTCAGATTCGGAAGGCATTTCGGGCTGCGGATCAGCGTTGTCGGCTTTGACACCGGCAAGGGAATGCCCAAGCCTACCGATTATCGGGATTTGCCCCATGTTTGGGATCAATCGTTCTATAAGATGGATGCGGATAAACTTCAGAGTCGATTGAGGGCAGCTAACTTGATTCTGGACGATGTGGAAAATGGCATCGCCAGCTTCTTGACCGACACCCGCAAAGGACCAATCGGGTTCATATCATTTGACTTGGACTACTACAGCTCCACTAAGAAAGCGCTCCGGATATTTGATGGCCCAGTTGAAAGCAGGTTGCCGAGAGTCATATGCTATTTCGACGATGTAATATGGCCGGAGCGGGCTTGTTACTGCGACTACACGGGAGAATTGCTGGCGATCAATGAGTTCAATTGCGAACATTCTGAACAGAAACTTTGCAAACTTCCCCACCTAAGCTGGATCAGGCCTAAGCGAGCTGCCTGGAATGAGCAGATTTATGTCATGCACGATTTCCACCACCCACTCTACGTGCGGAACATCACCCCGATGGAGGGCAGGCAGCATCCGCTATGAATCGTACCCCATCGTACTCAATTGCCGCACTTCTAGTTCTCGACAATATCCTAGGCACTATGATTGTCCATCATGGTCGCGGACTGTTTTTTCCTCGTTAAGATTGCGCAATCAACTCCAATGGCTGCTTGCTGGCAAAACGGCCTAATGGTGTATTGGACTTCAGCCATAGCCTCGAGTCAAAATAAGAAAAATAGAGCCTTCGTAACATTGCCAGGTCCAGGTGGCTCGTAGTACGGCTGCTCGGAGCTTCCCTTGGATAACCTAGTTCGTCGAGCATCGGACCGATAAGGTTGTCGAGTTCGGCCGCCTGGAAGGGTGATAGCTTCTTCTTCCAACGACCAACTGGGTTGAATTGGTCCTCTTGGAACGTTGACTCCACCTTGAAAGTGGAATTTGGGTCGGCCACTGTACCGATCCCCATCTGCTTAATACGATCGTAATCGAGATCGTGCCCGATGAAGTTGCCAAGCAGAGCAAAAGTTTCGCGAGGCCGAGAGATCAAATCCTCATATCGAACCTCGATGTAATCCGGTTCTACCATGCTTCCGTGTTCTCTACCCTTGCGGACCATCCATTCCCAATATACCCCTGCAACCAGTAGGCTGTGTCTTTGATCTCCGGGAAGAGGTTTGATCCACCCTTTCTTGTCAAGCACAGTGGCCACGTCCCTGCCATCGCGGATGATGTGAATGAACAGAGCATCTGGGAGTTCACGTTTAATCTTGGGAATATAGAAAATGTTGTCAGGGCCCCACGCTGCCCACCGATTTACATTCTGTATTCGCGCCATCTCCGCCATAACGATTCGGAGGAAATCGCCGCCGTTTCCACACTCAGCCAGAATCTTCGCCTCGATCTGTTCGGCGTCCAGCCCCGTCCTGCGAAACAATTTGCTTCTCAACCAGACCTTAATCATTCGCTTTCGGTTTCTTAGGACGCTCAGATCCCCAAACATCGGGATGACCCGATCCCAGACGCCTGAATCGGAGCGGTATACGGCAAAGTCTCCAGAGGAAAGTATGGAATGATATAAATAGGACGTTCCGGATCGATGGCATCCAACGACAAAGACTGGGGCATTGCCAGCTCGTGCCATTTCATCTCCTTACGGCGTTTTTCAAGTGAATGCGTTAACTGCAAAGCGTCAATGTCGACCCGACACGGACCGGTACGCTCGATGCAAGATCAAGTGATGATCTCATTTCCAATCCGTTGATCAGAAACATCTTCTTGGATACAACCCACGTGGATTCGGCCGATGCATCATTGGTCTCGCGTGGTCAGAAGGCGACTCTCAATTGCGGACGACACTTCGTCGAGCAGGTAAGGGCCGCAAGCCAAAAGCCCGGGCAACTCGGAGAGCCAGCCCTCGCCGTTTCGGACCAGTGCTTTGCGGAGAACACGGTTTGCCATCCGGTCAGCTTCTGTCACCGGATCATCGCCCGCCTTGTATTCAGGTTTCACAGATCCCGGAATAAAGGGAGCAGCAGCCTCCAACGCGTCCCTAATTCGCCTTAGGAATTCCGCACCCGAACCGTGAGGTGTCATCTGGTTTGGGGGGTTAGTATTCTGTGGATCCTAGTCCAGCTCCTTGCCGAGACCTGGAAGTATTCGGACACTGTTCGAGCTCACCATCGCTTTCACCATTGAGCGAGCACATGGACCGATAGACCTCAAGCCATCTTGATCGCACCCGTTCCCAACGATAGCTTTGAACTTCCTCGTAGGCGTTTTCGGACAAGCGTAACGTTAGATTCGGTTCTCGGAGTAACCGGATCACGTTTCTCGCCAGACTTCTCCAATCGCCAGGTTCACACAATAGGCCGGTCCGTTCGTGTTCGACCAAATGGCGAATGCCATCGGGTGCAGTTGTTACCACTGGGATGCCGGAGGCAAAGGCCTCCAGGATCGAAACGGGCATGTTGTCCAGCCAAGAGGCATTGATGAAAATATCGTTTTGATCGTAGTAGCGTGGAATTTCTCGGTGCGATACCGGCCCCGCAAACTCGACGGAGGCGAGTTCGAGTTGTTTGACCAATTCCTTGAGTTTTCCCTCCGTCGAGCCACTGCCAACCAAGCATAAGCGAGCGTCAGAATACTCCTTCTTAACTAAGCCGAACGCGCGGACCACGATGTCCACACTGTAGTACGGGTGAAATCCGCGGGTACACACGAGTCGGGGCCTCACCGGTTGCCGCGACCGAAAAGAAAACTGTGTGGTGTCCACGAAATTGGGTACCACTTGTGTTTGAAGATTGAATTCGCGGAACACGTCCACGAGGTACTCGGAAGGAACAACAAGGCGACCCGCTGCCCTTAGGATCCGGACCGCGATGCCGGAACGCCGAAGGTGGTCTCGGGCTTCTCCGCTATGATAGTGAATCACTGTCGTCTTTCCTCGAATGGTTGCTACCAACCAGGCGGGCATCGGCGTCAGCAAGAAAGACCAATACGACGCGGAGAAAATGTGCGCAATGTCCACATCGTTCATACCGTGCCAGAGCGCTGCGATGTAAAAAGGGGTTCGCGCGAGTGTCCGAAGGAGGGGGATGCGCTCGACCCAGCAGATCCAGGACGGCATTATGGGATCAATCGGAATAAAAAGAACGTCTACGGAAGGGTCGTTCTGCCACTTGCTGACGAGAAGGTCGGCCTGGACGCTCTGTCCCCCAATCCAACGCGGGGACGCTGCCACAATTGCGACACGAAGAGGTTTTCGGGTCATGGATGTGGCACGAAGTTCGAGTGAATTCGCTGCGCACGTGCGCTCTTTTCCTCGAGCAGGGACGTGTATAGTTCCTCATACAAACGGGAGATCCGTTGCATGCGAAACTCTCTCTCAACCAACCTTTTACCCCGCTGACCGTACTCGGCCCGCAGTCGTGGTTCTTTCACCAATGTTTCCAATGCAGCGACTAGCTCCTCTTCGTCACCCGATTTCACGAGAATTCCAGTTTCACCGTCTCGAATGATTTCAGGAACTCCACCAACACGGCTCGCAACCACCGGCACGCATGCAGCCATGGCCTCTAAAATTACATTAGGCATGCTCTCCGAGAAAGAGAACAACACGGAGATATCGACCGAAGCCAAAATCGCGGTCATGTCACTTCGATCTCCCAAAAAGTGAACACGACCCCCGAGGCCCAACTCTTTGGCCATCTCTTCTAGATTCGGACGCAATGGACCATCGCCCACGAGCAAAATCTCGACAGAGGGAAAACGGGCCGCCAGTCGTGCAGCCGCCCTAAGGAAACCACGGTGATTCTTGACACCATCGTTCATTCGGGCCGCGTATGCTATTCGCACTCGTCCTGGCTGCCGTGGTAACGCAGCTGAGACAGGCCTAAAGGCCACGTCGGGCAAACCGTTCGGGATGACAACGACCCTGTCTTTGCTCAGGCCGCGTTGCACAAGCCGTTCAGCTGCTGCGTTGGAATTACAGACGACTCGGTCGCATATGTGAAACATGGCCGATTGAGCAGCCGACTGAAACCGAGTCAATCGATCACCCAGCTGGCGTTGGCTCCCGATCACGATTGGAACATGGCTCCATTTCGCGGTGGGGATTAACATCAGGTTTGAGTAAAAGTCGAAAGAGTGAACTACGGCAGCCGCTTTCGCCCTGAGATGGTGTGCGAGTTTCTGCCTGGCGCGTTGAGCACGCATGTTATAGAAACTGCCACCCAGAGGGAATTCTGCAATTTCGCCAAGTCCCTCGAGGAATGCTCCCTTCCGTCGCAGGCAACCGAGTTCAACATCAAAGATGTCGTCATTGAGCGACTGGGCAAGATCCGCAAACTGGCGCTCGCTGCCTCCCCTTTCCAGACTGTCAGTCATCAAGAACACGCAGGTCTTAATCCCCTTTGGTTCTGACAATCCATGGGTTCCCACTCGATTCTTCGTGAAAGGAGCGCTCATAATAACGGCGGTGGTAGGATTCTCCCCGTTCGTGACAGTGAATCTCATCTTTCTAGAGTACTTGGGGCAACTGAAATGTCGCTTCCTTCAGCTAATCTTTCGCTCGGGACAACGACTTGTAACCCCGTAGAAAGGCTGACTGACATGATTCCAGACCACCACCCTCTTACCGGCGGAGGCTTTCTTCGTAAGACAATTTCGTGTGTACTGCATCTACATAACATTCCTTTCCGGGTCTTGCTGGGCTCCCAGACGCTTGCTGGTTGGAATGGGGAACAGATTTCTTGGCGATCGAGAAAAGCGCTGTCGTGTATGCCACCAGAAAGTAAGGAAACATCTGATAAGCCACACTGCCAAACAAAGACCCGACTACGAACCCGGCTAAACTAGCGTAGAGGGCGCTAGCCAACATTCCCAATTCTCGCCGTCCCCGTGTCAATTGTTTGGTCTTCCGCAAGTTCTTGAAACCCGTCCACAGAATCAAGAGGTAAAAGATCAATGCCGGCACCCCTCCTTCAGAGCTCATTTGTGTGAAGGAGTTATGGGTCACATGCCAGTCGCCGGATATGACCTGAAAGTTGCCGGGCCCGACACCGAATAGCGGATGTTCTTTCGTCACCTCGACACTACGCCAAAACAATTGCTCGCGCTGCTGGGCTGAGCCGTACGCAGATGCAACGTTTTCCTTTGTGTCGAATGTCCCCTCGAGACGCGCCAGCAGCATTCCGCTTGAAGATCGCCAAAGCACCACAGCTGCCAACGCTGTGAGCACCAATAGGTAGCGTCGGTGTCCCCGGATGGCGAATTCAAAAAGGAGAACGGCCGCGATAACGATGAGAGTGATGAATCCTCCTCGCGATCCCGTCAGGAGTACAACGTAGGTCATCACTAGGATTGCAAGCGCCCAAGCAACCTTCCGCAGTCTGCTCTCGCTTAGGAACATGAGCGCTAGACACAGCGGAAGTGAGATGATGATTGCCAGAGCCAGATCATTGGGATTGGAATAGTTTCCACCGAGCGCTCCTGCCAGCCGCCCAACGAACAAGTGCCCTTTCAGAACAGCGAATGCGGCGACCGCCGCAACAGATGTGGCCTGAATGAGGATGAGCAGACGCAATCGTCTCATTGTGTTTACGGCTACGGCCATTACGATAACGATGATCAGGACCTTTGCGAAATCGAGCGTAGTCTGAAACGCCCCACCCCGCCACACCGGAGACATCATCGCGGCAAGAAACAACTGTCCAACCAAAAGACCTAGGAGGAAGACCTCCCCTGGCAAGCGGTGACGAATGTGGCGGAGGGAAAAGAGCAACGCGAGAAGGGCCAATATTCCCGCGATTTTTGCCAACGGCACATTCGAGAGACCGGGGATCCAGTCCTGTGGCCGAGCACTGTAAATGAATATGAATAGCAGCAGAGCCACATACGAACCAACGAGGGGTTGTCGCTGTAAAGTTCGTTGCCGCGCTGCGACGGACTTCATGCTCGTCGCGGCTATGAGGCCACTTGTGTCGCTGTGATTTCTGCTAGTCACTGCGGCCCTGCTGCCTTCCTATCCGTATTGAAATAAATGAATGCAACGGTAGCCGCGGTGTTTGAGACAACAAACACCAGCGACACATTCGACAGCCGGGACAAGAAGACAGTCTTCGCACGGACTATTGTCAATGTGGCCGGATTGTACAAACCACACGGAAGCATGAAAACAAGCTCACTCGCACCATTCGAAACCACAATGTCAAACTCACGGCGACACCCGAGCACCATTGATCCTCGCAGGTACGTAGCCCGGGGCCGGGTGGTTCTCTTGGGTCTCTATGGTGGATCGATCCAGGAACCTCTTAGAAATGCACCCGAAACTAATTCTTGCGCCTATGCGTGTATGGGAGATGCATGAAGACATGTTCCTCGGTGCGGCTCAATGACATCTGCTCCGCCATGTCCGGTTGCGGCGGGATGCAGGAGTCCAAGCCGCAGCGGTTCTCGCCAAGGAGGCATTACTCGACCCGTTGCCAAGTCGCTTCCTCACGGCCGAACAGGAACCGCCAAAAACCGACCAGGAATGCCGCATTGATCGCGAACATGAAGTAACCCATCAGACCGTAGCGGACGCGCTGCAACCGGTGGCGAAACAGAAAACCGATGGCCGCCCAGAGGCAGAAGAGAAGCTGGGCGATAAAAACCATGCGATAAAACGGCCTGGCAAGCAAGAAACCGCTGCTTGCAAGCAAACCGATCAGCAGGAACGGCAACATCCATCGTAGTAGCCGGTGGGAGAAAAAGGCGAAGCCGCTGAAGCTGAGAAGATTGCGCGTAAGCAGCGACCCCAGGATTCGATAACTGCCTGCGGCCACTCGCACGCGGCGAGCAAATTCTCCGGCAATCGAGGAGGCAGCGACGTCTGTAGCTCGAGCTTCCGGATCGTAGAGAACCCGATAGCCCGCATTGCGGGCAGTCATGGGGATCAGAAAATCATCCATGGTCGTGTTGGGAGCAAGCGGAAAATAGCACTGGCGCCGCAGCGCATAGATGGCCCCGCTGGCGCCCAAGGTGGCCCCTAAGCGAGCCTCCATGAGCCGCAGCATACTTTCATAGCCCCAGTAAACGCCGTCCGTGCGCTCGGATTCGAGCGTACGCGTAAATTCAAGCGCGCCGCAAACCACGCCAACAGCGGGATCCTGGAAATGCCGGACCAAGCAGGGGATGGCATTGCGATCGAACAGGGCGGAGCCATCCGAGAAGACAAGTATTTCGTGCTGGGCCTTCGCGACACCGACATTGAGTGCGTTCCATTTCCCTTTTCGGCGGGGAAGAATCACGATCTTGACGTTCAGATCGCTCAGGCTCGCGAGAATCTCGTTGGTGCCATCTGTCGAGCCATCCGAGACGAGCATGATTTCAAGCTTTTCGCACGGATAATCCGACTGACGCAAGTTGCTGAGCTTGTCGAGCAAACACGCGACTTCGTTATAGAGCGGAACAATTACAGTGACGTCCGGCAGTTGATCGGAGCCGAGTCGCAGCGCGCGCCGGTTATGTCTCGTTTTCAGGTACCGCCAGTCGCGCAGAACTTGTGAAGCGGCATAGGCAATAAACAAGATGATCGGATAAAGGAGATACGTGTGCACAATCAGAACGAGGCAAATCCAAAATATGTAAAATGCAATGGTCACTGGGGGGGCCTGAGCCCGCCATCCGGTCTAAGAAAGAATTCTTGGCGGTCCGCAAGAGAACTGGTGATCCCGGCCTGAACCTTCGATTCTTCCTGAAGGAGGTTGTCTGAGATGACCGCGGTTGATATCGCGGTCAATCCGGGCTCGACTTTGTCCAAGCCAAGGATTTGATTGATGGTTGGAACCACATGGGTTCGCACGCCAAGTGCGCCGCAGCATTGATGGATTCCTTGCAAAGATGCTTGCGACATCGAATGCATGCACAACATTACATCACTTGCGGTGTGCTTACGGATTAGGCCGGCGAGGTCTTCCGAACGCCCTAAGACGCGGCGCCCGGCAATCGAATGGCCCTGTTTCGCGGGGTCGTCGTCCACGAATCCGACGAGTTCGAGGTGAGGGCAGCGCGCAATCGTTTGTGATGTTTCTGCACCGGAAAGCCCCGCACCAACAATGAGGATGCGTCTCCGTTTCTCCGGATTCCAAGGTTGGTAATGGTGGTTCAGTGCGTAGAGGGTTCGGCGTAGAACGCGCAGCCCAATGGTTCCGCATACAACCAGCAAGTACTCCAGGATGATAACGGTCAGAGGCAGAGACAGCCAATGGGAACCCGCCGGTCCTCGGAAAGGGAGCAAGCGAAACAGCAGCAAAGCGCCGGAAACAAAAGAGGAACAGACAACCAGCATGGCTGCATCCACACTGTTCGCGTATCGCCAAACCATATCGTAGATTCCGAAAATTCTATGAGCCGCCAACCGGGCCAGCGGCAGGATCAGCATCAAGACATCTCTTTGTGTTTGCCGAAACGCCGGGATCTGACCTTCAAAACGAAGCCAATAAGCCAGCCAGACCGCCATCGCGAAGACAATTCCCTCGAGCAGCATTTGAGCCGTCCTGCTATAGGGATTGATCCCATGTCTGTGGAAGTGGGACGATTCCGGCTTCGACTTGCCGGGAAGAATCAGCAGCAAGGTCAGCAGGATAAGTTTCAGGTCAATCGTGAAGCTCAGATTCTTCAGGTACTGTGCATCGAGATGGCTCTTTTGCACTTGAAGTTCGCGGTAGGCCGCGTGTGGATCTTCTTGCTGGCTGCAGTAGTCCTCCTCGCTGTGGTGATAGACCGTGGCGTAAGACGTGATTCCCGGCCGCAACGTTAGGAGCGCCCGCTCCTCCGGGAGCTCGAGGTGGACGTTCTCAAGGGGCCGGGGGCGAGGTCCTACCAGGCTCATGTCACCGAGAACTATGTTGATTAATTGAGGGATTTCATCGAGTTTGCTGCGCCGCAGCAGCCCGCCGACAAGGGTTAGCCGCGCATCTTTTGCAACGACCACAGCGGCGCCGAGTTGGTCGGCTCCAAGACACATCGTCCGGAACTTGAACAACCGGAAGGGTCGGCCGCCCAAGCCCGGACGAACTTGACGAAAGAACACCGGGCCGCGCGAAGTCAAGCGAACGAGCAGCGCGACCGCCAGCATGATCGGGCTGAGCACGACCAGGCCGATGCTTGCAGCGGTCAAGTCAAAGGCTCGCTTGCCCCAGCGCTGGTAGAATTCGTTGTGGGTCGGCACGGGATTCCTTATTTCAAGAAGAAAAAACCTTCGAGAATTCAGCTTCAGATTTCTCGGATTGGCTCGGTGGGCGGAAGCTTCTAACTAGCTTCTAACTGGTGTCGAGCGACATGCTGATCGACCCGGCTAACAGGAATGCGTTCCCGAAGCGGTGCCGAGATCGCGACGAGGATCTCGTCCAAAGTCTTGGTCGGCCGATATCCGATCAGGTGGCGAATCCGGCTCAAGTCCGGGACCCGGCGGGACATGTCCTCGAAACCCGATTCATAGGCCTGGTCATAGGGGATGAGCCGGATGCGTGACTCGGAGGCCGTCGCGCGCTTCACCCGTTCGGCCAGTTCGAGGATGGTGATCTCTTCGTCGCTGCCCACATTGAAGACTTTGCCGGGCGCGTTTGGATTCTTGACCAGGGCAATCATGGCCCGGACTACGTCGCCGACCCAGCCAAAACAGCGGCTCTGGCGGCCGTCTCCGAAGACAGTGAGAGTCTCGCCCGCCATGGCCTGGCGGATGAATGTGGGCACCACCATGCCGTACTGGCCGGTTTGCCGCGGGCCGATGGTGTTGAAGAGCCGAACGACAATTGCGGGCAGTTTCTTTTCTCGCCAATAGGCGAGGGCCAAGAACTCATCAATCGCTTTCGAGCATGCGTAGCTCCAGCGCCCTCTGTCGGGGGGGCCGATCACCAGGTCATCTTCTTCGCTGAACGGGAATTTCTGGCTCTTGCCGTAAACCTCGGAGGTCGAAGCGATCAACACAGTCTTTCTTTTTTTGGTCGCAAGCTCGAGTAACAACTCGGTGGGCCGGATGTTCGTCTCAATGGTTCTGACGGGCGATTCGATGATCAGCCGGACACCTACAGCGGCGGCAAGGTGAAAAATCACGTCGGACTGATCCACCAATTCGGCGAGCAGAGGGCGGTTCATCATCGTATCGATCGCGAGATGAAAGTCTGGGTTGCCGCGCAGATGCTGGATGTTTTCGATCGAGCCCGTAGACAAGTCATCGAGAACGGTAACCACACTCCTCTCTTCGAGCAGAGCATCAGCCAGGTGCGATCCAATGAAGCCGGTTCCGCCCGTTATCAAACAGCGCATAACCTTATACCCCCCGAAAAGGACACCTCGCTGATCCACGGACCAGCGATCACACGCTAAGCTGTGAGCCTAACTTCAGAGCCTTTCCTTGTAGCCGGAAGAAAGGGCGACTGAACCAGGCATATAGCCACGAATCACTTAACTCATTTTGTAAGATTCGAACGAATTCCCTGCTGGGCAATGGGCACATAAACCATTCCAGCCAATACGGCGAAGAGCAAGCCGTTGGAAGAGGGAATTCACGGAAGGGCCGATGCAGCCCGGCAGCCTCTCTCGGCTTAACTGTGCGTCGCGAAGATTCCCCCCTGAGGGCAAGCGCAGCGACAAAGCGTTGCATCATGAGTGCTCCGGTGCCAGGTATCCGGCGACTCGGGAGGTTGCGAAGCGATCCATGCATCAGCAGAATCGAGAGGAGGGCGAGCACGCAGAAGAAGAAGCCGACCACCAAACTCGGGGTCATTTATCTCTTCTATCTCTTCGTGACCATTTTCTTGGGCGGGCTGAACCAGCGTAATATTGACCTTGATAACTGAGTTGGTCGAATTCCGTCGCCTCGTTCATCACCACGCCGATCAACTTGGGATGATCGAGAGCCTGTAGGCCCCTTTTCAGAGCCTTGACCGGCGTGATGCCCTCCCGGACAACCAGGAGTGTGCCATCCACTAATTTCGACCACAGGTTGACGTCAACGATCGGAAGCATCGGGGTCGAATCTACCACGATCCACTCAAACTGGCTGGCCAACTGCGTGAAGGCTTTCACAAATCGCGCCGAGCGTAAGATGTCCGAGGGTCGATCGCAAGGCTTACCTGCAGAAAGAAACCATAGTGGCATGTCATTCAACCTGTGAACGAACTGCGCGAGCTCATGATCCGGACCAGACCACCAATGACTCAGACCGTGCAATTCGCTCAAGCCGAGTAGCGCTGCCAGGGTCGGTCTATGCAGATCTCCTTCGATCAGCAGAGTCTTAGAGCCAGAATACTTGGCGAGTGTCACCGCCATATTTCCAGCCACCAGGGTTTTGCCCTCGTTGATCACGCTGCTAGTGACTTGGAATGACTTCAGCTTATGTTGCTTGCGCAGGTAGTCCAACCTCGTGACCAGGGCGCGAAATTTCTCGGCGCCCAGGCTGTTGGGATCAGTCAAGGCAACTAGGTGTGACTCGGGCGAAGCCTTCACGGGAACCGAACGAGCCCCTAAGGATCTCGATCGGCTTCGGTAGGACTTCGTTCAACACATTTCCCTTCTGCGTGTTTTCGGACGGAACTGTGTTCGCGGCAGTCACAACCGGCGGAACCACATCGGGTAAAGCTGCCGCTGGCGGAACGACGTTCGGTGAACGACGTTTCGCTTCCACATTGCTCAGGGCTTCAAATAGCCGACTCATACTTTCTTGCTCTTGATTGCTGTGCTGCTTCCGTCTGGCGCGTCTCGGGTCGTCGATCAACTACAACTATTTGCAAGTGGCGTGCCACCGCGGCGTTCGCGGAGCGTTGGCAGTGGATCTGCCCTCGAAGTCTTCTCTATTTTCAGAGCACTTGGCGTCGGCTTCGGCTCCGCCACATTTTCCTGAGACTCTTCCTAACCTTTGTAGAGGGCGTAGAGGTTGCCAAGCACAATTAACATGACCAACGCTACAGCTGTTCCAAGCTCGGCCCATTTTCCCAGTACGCGAAAATGATTTTCCCTGGGCGTGCTCAAGCGAGGAATCCCCACCAGCACGCGGACTGGAACAATCCCTTCGAGGTCCTTTTCCTGTCGAATACGTAGATCGGTCAGTTCAAGGATGGCGGCCAGACCTAGTCCAAGACAAATACCCGCAATCAACCCGCCCATACTGAACCACAAATGGTTTGGCGACGAAGGCTTATCGGGCAAGCTCGGCGGATCGACGATGCGGAACTGTTCACCCTGCTGCTGGTGTTCGAGGCTCGTAGCCAGCTGCGACTGCATTTGTTTCTGTTGAAGTGAGTTGTAATTAAACTTTGATTCTTCATACCCACGGGAAATATTTGTCAGTTCCTCCTCCGTCTCCGGAGTCAAGTTCAGACGCCCCTGATATGCAGAAATTTGCGACTCGAGATCTCTTTCACGCTGTTGATCGTTGAGGATTTCCAGCTGATTGGCCTTGAGCTGGCCTTGCACCTGCATCATGGAAGTCGGTGAACCGCGTTGAACTTCTCCCATCGCTGCGCCGTCGACAGCAGGCGTTATCTTGGGATCTTTCTGACTGGAAGCTGTTTCGTTTTGGGCTTGCTTTTCCATTTTCTCTGTCTTCGCAATCATATCTTTGAGCGCAATAATGTCTGGATGCTCGTCGGTATACCGTGACTGCAGGTCCCGAAGTTGGTGGTGCAGTTCGAGCAGATCCTTTTCCAGAGTTGGCGTTGATGTCATTATCGAATTTCCCGTGCCTAGACTCGCCTGCGCCGACTGATACTGTTGCAGCAGTGACTCCAAATAGAGCTTCTGTTGCTTGGCTGCATCCAGGGTCTGTTGAGTGTTCTGCAACTGATTCTGCAAGCCCGCCAGAATTTGGACATTGCTCTCGAGCTGGCTGGGTAGTTCCCCAAGGTGTTTCGCCTTGAAGACCGCTACTTTGGCTTCCTGCGCTGCCATGTTGGCCCGGGCATCCGCGAGCTGGTTTTCAAGGAAGGCCGTTGTGTTCTCGGAAAGTTGTCGCTGCGCCTGCACATTTTCGTCGATGAACAATGTAGTCAGTTCACTGTTCACTTTGCGTGCAAGCTCGGGCGATCCAGCCGAATAACGCATTTTAAAAGCTGTGAATTCTCCCGGACGGCCGGGCGTCTCCACCAGCTCAATCTTGGTGTCGTTGCGCATTTGTTCGACCGGATCACCGGACCTCACCAGGCCGTTCAGGCCGGGAGGCCGGGAATAAAGATGAAAACGGTCGATCGCCGCCTGCAGGCGAGTGCGACTGAGAATCTGCTCCGTCAAACTCTGCAGGCGTTCCTGAAGATTGCTCGTGGTGTTGGGCACTACATATTGATCGGGGACCTTTTGCTGCTCCACCAGGATTAGCGCCTCCGACTGATACGTGGATGGCAGAAGCCAACTCACTCCCCAAACGGCCGCCCATGCAAGAAACAGCGGGAGCAAGATCCACCAGCGCCTTCGAAGCGCGATGGCCCAGTAATCCTCCCACCTTAGAAACACCGTATTATTTAGTTCATCGGGCATTCCAACCCCCGGTCGGCCTTATCACCGCAGAATGATAGATGTGGGAAAAGGCTTCGCAAACGCCAAGCCCATGAGCATACATCCGGTTCCAAGCAGGTCGACCTACCAGAACCAGAATCAGACAAGTCATTTCGATCAATTGTTGGGCCCCGGCTTGAGCTTGGGTAACTCTTCCCTGCCCTGGCAGTGGCGCACCCCGAATTTTGTCGTCAGCGGGTGATTCCGAGCTTGGCCCAGGCTAAAGAGTTGTCGGGCCCGACAGGCGAAGACAGGTCCAGCGACACCTGTGCCGGCGTCGGGACAACGGAACTTTTGCGGCAGCTGCGTTACCGTGCAAGATGAACGCGGTCGCTACCCGAGGTTGAATGAACGCCGGACCAGCACAGCAGGTAGCACCACGCTTGCAACAGCCACCTTCGCCAGTCAGCCGCGGGCGGGCGGTTTCTTGACCGTGAGCGCCGGAGGGCGAAGAGCTAGCGGGATAGTCTCCTTGGGCTCATCTGCGAATTTCCGCGGGAAGGTCTGTCTCTTCATTTGGCGGTCCGGGACCTAAGTCGGCCAATACGTCGCGCATCATTTCCCGGTCGATGATTTTCGCCTTCGTGGCCCAACCGAGCGACATCGCACAAAAACACATGTTACTTATATTCCGAGGAATGCCTTCACTACGTTCCGCAAGTAACGTCCCGGCGCCCGCGGTGAGCAGAGATGAGCCCTTGTACCCGGCCACCCATAGGCGATGACCGACGTAGGCATTGACCTCATCGCGAGTGAGAGGTTCGAGCCGAATCGAGAAAGAAACCCGTTGCCGAAGTTGCGCCATCGAGGACTTAACCAACCGTTCGGCCAGCTGTGGCTGTCCTGCTAGGACGATCTGTATGAATTTCATCCAAGGCGTCTCGAAATTTGACAGCAGCCTGACAAATTCGAGTACCCTCTCGTCCAGGTTCTGCGCTTCGTCAATGACGAGAATGAGGCGCCGACCGGCGCGCATTTCTTCCATTAGAAGCTGGTTCAGAATCGAGTGCATTGCCGGGAGGTCCTTGCCCGCGCCGTCAAGTCCGAGATCAGCGAGTAGATAACACATGAGATCACGGGCGTCGCCAAGGGTTTGAAACAAGAAAGCCGTACGGGCCTTGTTGCGCAGGGTGGCCAGATATTGGAAAAGCAGGGAAGTTTTCCCCATTCCCGGCTTCGCGATCAGCGTCAGGAAACCTCGATTCAATTCCGTTCCATAGGTGAGCGCGGCGAGCGCTTGCCGGTGGGTGGGGCCAAGGTAAAGGAATCGTGGGTCAGGCGTTACCCCGAACGGCTGCTCGTTGAGTCCCCAGTAGTCCAGGAACCGCCGCTCTAGGCTTTCTGCATCCTCGGCGTCCTCTCGAACGAGGGCTGGCGCAGTGCCGTCTCCAATTCTCGTGATGGAAATATCCGGATTGCTCATATCAGTTCAGGCTGCCCACACGCGAAGAATTTTCGGGCTGAGACAACTGTGGACTCTGAGGCGCAGCGATGCGGGACCTAGCCTTAGGCCACTGCAGCAGTATCTGATCCCGGCACAACCCCGACGCTCCGTCTCCCGACCAGTTCCACCATCGATGCATCAACCTCGACGGCCACCGATCTCTGCAGCATCTCCACCGACACCACCAGCTTCCATGCGCTTTTCTTGCGAATCAGCAACCCCTCTAAGTTCTCAAGCGGGCCGGACCGGAGCTGGACTCGGTCGCCACATCGTAGAAAGGGGTGCGGTTCGAGCTTGAGGCAGCTTCCAACTATGCGCTGTATCGCCTCAATTTCGGCGACCGCAATGGTTGCTGGCCGCTTGGCAAACCCAACCACGCTGTGCACCCCGGGGATCGCGAGGATTGACTGCCAGCGCTCGGACGGATTCTGCAAGAAGATGTAACAGGGAAAGAGCGGCAGAGAAAGTGTCTTGTCCCGATCCTTCCAGCGATGGACGGCGGTATACAGCGGCAGAAATACCTCGAGGCCCTTGCTCCTCAACGAGCGCGCAACGTTTTTTTCATGCTGATGGCGCGTGTAGAGCGCGTACCAGTTCCGCGGAGGTTCCATGGGTTGAGCTCGCCTCCATCAAGCGCCCGAAGCTTCGCCCTGTGAGCTACACGTAGCTCTATGTGAGTGCCAAAGGATCGAGTGGTTGGTACATCGGGTTCGGCCTGTAAATCTGCGAACGTGTTAACCGTAAAGTACTCTTGCCGCAGCCGTCCCTTTGCCTGGCAGAGGAAGGCGCAATTCTGCCTTCATTGGGTCCTCGTGTCAATATAATAAATATTGCACACTCTGTGAAAGGCAAGCCTGACGGCCCGTTCCGTCTGGTAGATGCATGGAATACTGGCCGCCAGGAACTCGTGGGGCTCCTACCACCGCTTTACGCTCTGAACCGTGATGATAAGGCCTCTGCAGCAGCAAAAACCGAGCCCCGAGATTGATCCTTTTGCCATGTCCTGGGCATTGGGGAGCCTATATTCACCGGTGACAGTACTACGCAGCCATCAGTGAACCTCGCGCGCGGCCGGAGGTCCAGCCACAAGACCTGGGAAGGGCTTATTACAAAGTGCGGCAGTATCATGCAGCCATTGACGAGTTTCGCATGCGCGCCCAAGCCGCCTCGGCTGCGTTGTGGGTCCCCTAATTCCTTTCCAAAACCTACGGGTTCAAAGGCATGGAGAAGGAATGTGAGCAGGAACTCGAAGACGACACCCGAATTAACCGCGGCGAGAAAGCCGCAGCCGAGATCCGGCGCACCTATGAAGGCAGGGGCAGAAGAGCAGTTTTGCAACTCCGGCTGAACGATCTTAAGACGCGCAGCCGCAAAGAGTATGTTTCACCCTGGGACCTGGCGGTAGCCTATGCGGCCCTTGGAATGAAGGATGAAACGCTCAAACAACTGGAGGATGCTTATCGCAAGCATTCAGAGGAGCTCTTCTGCAAGGCGAGGCGGTCTTCAACTTCCTGCAATCCAGACGAATGTTATCGTGGCCTCGTAACGAAGATCGGTTTCTGAGGCCGGGGTAGCTGCTGATCCCGTACGCGCTGAGCCACAGTCAGTCCGTCAGTTCCCGACCGCCAGAATCGAATTGGGATCAAGCTGGCTCTAAGAAAAGTGCCTACCCAGAATGCCCTTTCGCTCGTAAGTCTCACCAAGCACTGGAATTAAACTAACGATTCATCGCTGAGTAGCCGCAATTCGAAGCCGCAGACTGTTTAATCCAGAGCGTTCGCGAACCGCGTTTCTCCTAGATGATAATTTCCATGACCTTCAGCCCCAAAGCCATTTTTCAACGAGCCGACCGCTACGAAGTCGTCCGATCAATATCTACCTCTTGCGCCACCCTCTGACCTGTTAGCGCTTCTTGCCGGTCGATGGGCGGTAGGTTGAAAGTCAGCCTTGCCCGCAACGCATTGACTTGCCGAAGCTTGGCTCACTAATAAGGTCACGCACGCAACGGCCTTCTTTATTGATCGGCCAAACTATCTCGCACTACCGCATCGTCGAGAAGCTAGGCGGCGGCATGGGTATGGTGTACAAGGCGGAAGACGCCGACCTGGTCCGCTTCGTGAAGCGTCGGGTGCTGCTCTGCCGTACAGAGCCTTCCCCAAATTGCAGCCGTCCGAGCTCGATACATACCAGGCTGTGGCAGCCGCGATCCAGAAAAATCAGAATCGCGTTCTCGGGAACCCCGGAGTGATATTGAGGAAGTACGCGGGAGCTTTCAGTTGAATCCGAATCTCATCCCTCCACAAAACCTGCCAGGCGGGAGGAAGCCAGTACCCGAAAAAGGCAGCTCATTGCTTCATCGCAATCTTCGCGCCGACTAATACGCTTCCGGAACCGGCCCGGCCATCCTGCGTCACAACGATCGAAGAGGCATGAATCTCAAACACGTCATGACCACCTTCCTTCGAAAGAATGCCCGACACATCCGCGGTAAGACGTACGCGCTTCCCCTTGATGACGTCCGAATAGTAGAGGGACCCGGTAACCGGCCGATCATAGACCTTCCCTTCCTTGCCGTAGATGATCTCGCCAAGAACATGCATTCCCTTCCAGTTGAAATCCTTGGCCCTCTTCAAGAGCCGCCGATAGGACTGCTGGTCCGTCTCCTTTTTGTCCTTGTCGCTGGCAGTGTCGTCGAGGCCCGCTCCCGTAATCTTTTGCTTCGCATCGTCCGGTTTCTGTATCTCTGCACGCGTACTCCGGGGATCTTAGCCAGCGGGAGGCTCGGTCTGCTGGCCGGCCGGTTTCTGATCCGGCTTTGCCTCGGGAGAGGATGGGCCGCCCGCGACATCGCCCTGCGGCTTGTTCTTGTTCTTGAGCCGGGCCTGGATCTGTTTGCGCAGCTGCTCGGCGCTCACCTCGCCGGGAACCCACTTCTGCTTCTCGAGAAACGCCATGTCTTCGGCGCTGAGCCGGCTGGTGGTCGTCATGAACGCCTTCACCCACTCCGGATTCGGCGCCTGGTATTCCATATCCCCGGTGGTCTGCGCCAGGTAGGCCAATAGTTCCTTCTGAGCCGGCGAGGACTTCTGCAGCAGTGAATCGATCTCTTCCGCCTGCTTCACCGCTTTGTCGGTCTCGGCCGGCGATGCTCCGGGAATCTGAATTCCGCCAGTCGCGCCCTGTTGCCCAGCCCCCGGCTGCCCGCCCAGATCGGCGAGCTTTCGCGCGTCTTGTCGCTCTTGTTGCGTTCCTTCAGCAGCGCGTTTTTCCGTGGCTCGCACACAACTAGCTCCGTGACGTGTGGCTTCAGTAGGTCATACAGCCAAGCCGACCAGGTCCCTTCTTCCAAGGTCACATGCAAGTCACCGCGCAGTCCCTGGATAAACTGCAGGATGGTGCTCGCCTTGGTTTCGATGACCGATTCCATTACCAGTTTTCCCTCGCCGTTCATCACTGCGATGGCAATCGCTTCTTTGTGCACGTCCGTGCCGATATACTTAGTGTCCATAAGGGTGCTCCTTTCGGTAGAGCTTTGCGTCACACTCAAAACCTACCTCAAAGGGGCGCCCTTTTATAATGCGTCGGCTTCGGGGAGATCGCCATTGATCTCCTCCAACCCAGCTTCCGGATACTTTCGCGTCAAACAGGTTCAGACCGTGGTTGGCAAAACCCTAGTCGTACGCAGCACTTCGAGTGCGTGTAAGCGATCGAGAAG
Source organism: uncultured Acidobacteriaceae bacterium (assembly GCA_963770245.1). GTDB lineage: Bacteria > Acidobacteriota > Terriglobia > Terriglobales > Acidobacteriaceae > PALSA-270. The sequence continues at coordinate 34,769 of CAVYOX010000012.1, forward strand.
CCAATCAAGCGCATTCCATCAGGGCCAGCAGCCAAAAGCTGCGTCGAGAGGCCGAATGTACGGCAGCAATCTCACTTTTCCTCATCCCCGATTGACGGCTTGGCAAAACGGGGGCGTCCATGTACGTACGACCGAGACCGCGTCGACCACTCGGTGCCCCGTTGGGATTGTGCGCGATACTGCGATTTTTCAACGAGTTGGTTCGCCCGTGTTATGTTTACCCACCTTGGCAGTTTTGATTCTAAATCCCATGATTTATTGAAGTTCTTGAGCGGAAGGAATTGGTTATGAGCGCAACATTGCTATACAGGATTGCGGCATTTGTGTTTGCTTTGTTTGCCTTGGGGCACACGTATGGCTTCTTAAGTTTGCGTGCACCTTCGGCGGAGGGGCGCGCCGTATACGACGCAATGACCACAGTGCATTTTGAGCTTGGTGGCCGGAGCTTTAGTTATGGTGGTTTCTATCGTGGCTTCGGCTTGTCTTGCACTGTATCGCTGGTCTTGTCCGCATTTCTGTCGTGGCACCTCGGAGACTTGGCGCGGTCTGCTCCAAGCGCGATTGGTGCGCTAGGTTGGGTATTCTTCGTGACGCAGCTCGCAGGTGTGGTGCTGAGCTTCCTGTATTTTGGTGTGCCACCGATGGTGCTCTCCGCGCTGGTTGGCGTAATCGTGGGATTGGCGGCGTTTCTGGTGGGTAGATGACTCCGACTATCTTTCTTGGTTAGAAAACGAAATCAGTGGACTCAGGTGGACCGCCATTCGGGCGTGAGCGAGGGGAAAATGTTCAGACGGGTTTTGAAGAATGGAGCGCGACAAGATGCTGGCGTGACAGCCAACGTAGTCTGGTATGCGGTCAAGCGGTGCGCCAAGCGGGTTGGCATAGACAATCTGGCACCGCACGATCTTCGTCGCACTTGCGCCCGGCTCTGCCATGGTTGTGGAGGCGAATTGGAACAGATTCAGTTTCTGCTTGGCCTGACCAGCGCATATTCCGTTTTCTGCAGTCGCACGATGGTGTCCCGGCCCAGCCGCAGTAGCGGTCGGATACTCTCATTCACCTCTTCGTTGCTTTCCAGCAGGTCGTGGAAATAGCCCACTCTGTGCAGCCGCCGCTTGTTGTGACTCACTCCCGTCTCCATCAGCAGACCGGAGATGCGATTCTTCATCTGCACCATCTGGCCCACCAGCAGGTGGCGGTAGCGCAGGGTTCGTCGTCGGTCCCGAATCGCAGTCGATGTCATGTGGCATTCCGGCAGGAAGTCGCAGCATAGGCAGTCGGCGATCTTGCCGGCATCGATCCGATCGTTCTTCTTCTTGGCTGCAGCAATGGCGCGCAGCATCAGCGGATGCGCTACCTTCACCTGCTGCGCATGCGGCAGCAGATGATCATAGATCCAGCCGGTGAAAATCGTTGCTTCCATCGCCACCGTCCAGGGTTGAGGAAGAGTCTTCATCCAGTCGTCCAGTTCCCAGCGTGTTGCGCCGACCTGGCCTTCCTGGTGAACCTGACCGCTGGCATCCTTGAGGCAGTAGCTGATCGTCTTCTTGTGAATATCCAGTCCGATGTAATACATATGTCCTTGAGGAGCCTCCGTGGTTGTTCTCTGAATCAACGTTCCCGTTGAGTTCAGCTTTTGTACACCACGCGCTCCTCCTGGACTTAGCATTCAAACAATTCGTCAGCGACCGTGTTCCCACGGCTGGCATTGGTGGTCGCCTCGCCTCTGGCGGCAGTCTCTATAAAGGAATCCGGTCGTGCTGACAAGGCCTTCGGGTAGAGAAACCCGGGTGCAGAGAGGTCAGCCGACCGCAAGGACAAAAAGCGGGACCTTTCGACCTAGTGCGAGAGGGTGAAGACGAAGTCGTTGACTGTCCCGTTGAGCGCCTGAACTCTGACCGTGCCGCTTGCCCCTTGAAACTCGCCGGTGCCGTACAGAATGGGTCCGGTCGTCGGGTTTCCGGTACCGTCGAACTCGCCCCCAACGGCAATCTGCCCGCGGCCTGCGAGGAAGAATGTTACTGGAGGGCAGGAGTAAATCTGCGTACTGACATCAACCAGCACACAAACCCCCATGTTGTGGCCCACTTGTTGGCCCGTGTTAGGGTCAAAATCCGGGTCATCGAACGCGATGTAGTCTCCCTGGCTGGACGGGCCGCTGCCTCCCACCAGGGTATAGACCGGAACGTACGTTGCGTTGGTCACATACTCTTGGATGTGGATAACCCGAGGTTTGCGGTCATCCGAGGCGCGGGCCGCGACCGCTGCCAAAATTGCTGCCGCAACGACCACCACTAAACTGAAGCTAGCTTTTCGCATTGTCATCTCCTTTCGCATTGTTATCTCCTTGTCCTTTGGCGTTGTCTCGATTTGCGTCGAAAACATCGATTAGCTTTTCACCGGGCCGCGAGGCATGCGACCAGTCAGGCGGAAACGCACCGGCGCGAACTACCGTCGTTTCTGTTCTCTCGACGATCACCTCTGTTGTCCTGACGATCCGCCGCCTCTTTATCAAAGCGCTTACTCCACACGAACACGATGTGTATGCCGTTGCAATGGCTTGCGTTTACCCCTAGAATCTGCTCCATCGGATCGCGCAGGGCTTGCTGGAACGGCCCGACTGCCCGGTGATACTTCAGCTGCCGCCGGAAGTCCTTAGCTTGGGCTGAGTTTTTTCTGAATCCTTTATGAATGTCGATAAGAGGCGCGAAAGCAGTCACTTATACGAGTTCGGCGCCTTTCGTCTCGACCCGTTCGAGCGTGTCTTCAGCTGCCGCGGCGAGCGAATTCCCCTGGCGCCGAAAGCGTTTGACACGCTGGTGGTCCTGGTTCAACACCGTGGACACGTATTGACGAAGGAGGAGTTGATCGGGACCGTCTGGCCGGATGCGATCGTGGAAGAAAACAACCTGACACAGCAGATCTCGCAACTTCGCCGTGCCTTGGGCGAGGCGAGCGAGCCATCCGCTTACATCGAGACTGTGCCCAAACTGGGTTACCGCTTCGTTTCCGAAGTTCGCGAAATCTCCCCGGACGCGGCCGAGGGCACGGTATCAAAGAGCACCAACACCCGCATCTTCGTGCGCGAGGAGCGCGAAGAGGAAGAAGAATGGCAGGACGAGCCGGCTCCTGCAATATCGATACCGAACGGGCACGTAGAGATCAGCACCGGCACAATACCCACTCTCGAGGCACATCCGCTCGAAGGCCGGCAAACGCGCAGAACGGCGACCTTGCTGCTCGCACTGGCCCTTACGGTCTTGCTGGCGATCGGGGCAGCGGTTTACTTGATTCGAGGGAGTGGCCGAGACAAGCCCATCGATTCCGTCGCAGTTCTGCCCTTCCTTAATGTGAGCAACGACCCGAACACGGAATATCTCAGTGACGGAATTACGGAGAGCCTCATTACTATCCTTTCCCAGTTATCCAATCTGCGGGTGATGGCGCGGGGAACGGTGTTCAGCTACACGGGTCAGCAGGTTGATCCGCGAAAGGCTGGGCGCGATCTTAAGGTGGGCGCGGTTGTCACTGGAAGAATCACGGAGCGGGGTGATTCGCTCATTGTTGAGGTCGATCTGGTGAACGTGGCAGACGGGCGGGAATTGTGGGGCGAACGCTACGACCGCAAGCTGCCGGACCTCCTAGAAGTACAGGACGAAATCACCACGGAAATATCGCGGAACTTGCGCTTACGTCTCAGCGGGGATGACGAAAAGCGCCTGCACAAAGTTTCCACGAGCAATCCGGAGGCTTACCGTCTCTACCTCAAGGGTCGCTACTTCGCCTCCAAAGCGACTCAGGAAGACTTAGCTAAAGGAATCGGCTACTTGAATCAAGCCATTGCTATCGATCCGAAATACGCGCTGGCCTATGACGGGATTTCTTACTACTACGTCTGGACCAATGACTTATTGCTTGCTCCGCGGGATGCGATGCCAAAAGCCAAGCAGGCAGCAAGAAAGGCATTGGAGCTCGACGAGCAGCTGCCCCAAGCTCATGTTGACCTGGCCAATGTCCTAGCTTGGTATGACTGGGACTGGGCAGCGGCTGAGCGGGAATATCAGCGGGCCCTTCAGCTCGACCCGAATTCTGCATCGGCCCACGCGTACCTTGGCTATCTCCTAGTATCGGAAAGTCGGACTGAGGAAGGGATCCAGGAGAGTAAGCGAGCGGTGGATTTGGACCCTGTCTCACCGGAGATGAATTGGTGGATGGGATGGATGCTGTACCTGACCCACCAATATGATGCAGCGGGGGAACAGCTGCGCAAGACTATTGAATTAGACCCAAATTACTTTCTGGCGTACCTGGTTCTCGGCGGTTCTTACGCCCAGAACGGACGAATGGCCCAAGCCATTCCCGAACTTGAAAAGGCCGTGTCCTTGGGAGAGTGCAACCAATCCTTAGGGGAACTGGGGCGCGCCTATGCACTCTCGGGACAACGTCAAAAAGCTCAAGCGATCGCTGACAGGCTGATCGCAGACTGGAAGCGCAGCAATGTCGGCGCTTATGACATTGCGATCATCGAAGTCGGATTGGGGGACAAGGACCGAGCACTAGCCTGGCTCGACAAAGCCTATGAGGACCGCAGCTTTTTCCTGCTCAACCTTAAGAATGAGCCAGAGTTGGATCCCTTGCGTTCGGACCCACGCTTCGAGGACCTGCTGCGTCGTATGAACTTTCCACGTTAGCGGTTGGCCCAGATTTGGCCTGCGAACTATTTCAGGTGTGTTATCTCGCCCATTCCAACTCGGACACTTCGTCGAAACGACCGGTTCTGTTCTTGGGGCTGTTGATTTAGTGAGCAGTTGATGGATGACGGGCTAACCGGTAGTAATCTGCCCAGAACGAACGGACGAAGACTGGCCGCCTGAGAATTTTCTGATCAAGCGATCAAGCGCCGAATTGCGCCGGCTGCGGATTCAATCCGTCAACTGTGCGTTTGCTCTGACACTTACCTTCAAGATGCGGTGAATGATCGACTTGGAATTTCGGTCGCAAGCGACACCGCTTGAAAGTTTCAGGCGCCGCCGTCTCGAGATGTTGAGCTTGCATCCTTTATCATTCGCTACTTGGATTGGTGGCAAGGCTACTTGAACTTGGCAACCTCAAGGAAGCATTCTCGGCCGTCAAGATGCATTGGTCCGACGATCCACCACCCGACATGATCGTCAAACTTATACCCTATCTCGAACCGGATCAGCGCCGTATTGTCCTCGCGCGAGCGCTCGTCGCGGTCCGTACCTTGACGCACCTGGAGCAAGCAACTCTATTAATGCAACTGATGGATTCTGCTGAAGAAGAAGATAGACAAACCCTTGTCGACGAGGCACTCAAGGCCTTGTGTGCCGCTCTTCGAGAAAATGGCTGGTCGCAAGGCGGGATGGGATTCACCTCACTCTGCCTCAAGGCGGAGAATCTCCGCTTCGCCTCCCGCTCGATACTTTATTCGGCTTGGGTCGAACTGCGAACTGCGGCGTCGAGAACTCGCCGCGACCTTCTGACCATGCTCCCTATCTTTTGGCCGTTGGCGGAAGGACTGGGCTCGAGCGGTGTCAGTGAGCAGACAGCCCGAATCCTCCAAGACACCGTTCGATGGTGGCCTTAGCGCAAAGCGTATTGAGAATTCCGCGACTGGGAATCATTCAAAGCGAGAATCCGGTGCCAAAAGCTGGACGCTGCAACGCGAGGCACTTTGTCGACGAGCGGACGTGCCGCCTCCACCTGATTCTGTACGCGCTGAGCCATAGTCAGTCGGTCGGTTCCCGACCGCCAGAATTGGCATGAAGCTGGCTCTAAGAAAAGTGCGTAGAACCGGCCCCATAAACCCGTGATCATGCTGGCAGACTACAACCGGTCTCATAAACTCAGACTGGCCGATGATTGCCTGTTCGCTTCCGGACATCACCGACCCATGGTGGACATCCTCTGAATGGTTTGGTTCGAGAGGGGGTGTTCTCTTGTACTTTGCCATCAACCGTTTAGGCCTTGCCCTATATTTGGTAAGAGGATTGCTGCGGGACTGGCCGCGGGCGCGATCCGTTTCGCCTTGGGATTTGCCCGCGGGACTGCGGCAGCGGGGTCCACGAGGACGAAGCTGATGAGCGGACTGGCACAAGATCTTCGCTACGCCCTGCGGCAATTGCGGAAAAACCCAGCATTCACCGCGGTCGCGGTAATCACGCTCGCGCTTGGCATCGGGGCCAATACGGCTGTGTTCAGCGTGATGAATGCGGTTCTGTTGCGGTCCTTACCCGTGCGCGACCCCCAAAACCTTTACTATGTGCAGATCGGGAACGGCCAGGAAGGGCCACCATCTGTCTCCAGCACAGGAAATGGGAACACATCATTCTCTGAGCCTGTTTTTGAAGCGCTGCGCGAGCGCAGGGATGTATTCGCTGATCTCATCGCTTACGCTCCGCTCAGCATCGCGAAAGTCGCTGTCCGCTACGGCGATTCGCCGGAGGAAGCCGAAGGGGAAGAAGTCAGCGGAAATTTCTTCTCCGGGCTGACCGCCCAGATTGTTCGTGGACGCGGTTTCACGCTGGAAGACGAGAGACAACATGCTCCGGTTGCGGTGATCAGCGACTCATACTGGAACCGCCGATTTGGACACAGCCGATCCGTTCTCGGCAGCACAATCTTTGTCAAGAGCGTCCCCTTCACCATCGTTGGAATCTCCGCGCCGGTATTTTACGGCGTGGAGCCCGGCGTCTCCGCCGATTTCTGGGTTCCGTTGCAAAATCGCCCGGAACTGAATGCATGGGGCGAGCCCGCAGCCTTCGACAGCGTCTTCGGGACTCCGAAGTGGTGGTGCCTGCAGATGATGGCGCGACTGCGCGAGAACATTACCCCGGCCCAGGCGGAGGCGACTCTTGAGTCAACCTTCGGCGAAGCCGCAAAGATCGGTATCGGCAATATTGATCCGAAAAAGTGGAAGCCGGTGCTGGATTTCGATCCAGCGAAAGGCATGCAGGGCTACAAGCAGCAGTACCGCGATCAAGTGCACATCCTGATGGCGCTCGTTCTATTAGTTTTGCTGATCGCATGCACGAATGTCAGCTTGCTTCTGATGGCGCGCAATGAAGCCCGCCAGCGCGAATTCAGTCTCAAGATGGCGATCGGCGCTGACAGCTTGCATGTATTTCGTCAGCTTGTAACGGAAAGCTCTCTCCTGGTTGCGGCAGGGGCAGCATTCGGTTGGATTTTTGCGATCTTCGCGACACGTGCCTTGGCTGCGTGGTCGCAAATCGAAAGCGGGCTGGACCCGGACCGCAACGTTCTGTTGTTCACGCTGGTGGTCTCGGCGCTGATAGCTCTTGCGTTCGGCCTGGCGCCTCTGTGGAGCGCGCTGCGTGCCCCGATTTCCGGTGTTCTGAGGGCCACGAGCTCCGGCATGACGACCGGTCATCAGAGAAGAATTGGCGGTCGTGTTCTCATGTCATCGCAAGTGGCGATCTGTCTTCTGCTGCTGGTCGCTGCCAGCCTGCTATTGCGCACGCTCCGCAGGTACCAGACGCAGGACTTGGGGATGAAAACCGCGGGCCTGCTGGTCTTCGGAGTGACTCCTCAGCGTGCGCACACAGCCGAGGAAACACTCGCCTTCTTTCGCAGCCTGCTGGATCGAATGCGCGCGCTGCCCGGTGTGCAGGGCGTAACTATGATGGATCACCGCCTCGGCTCGGGTTGGGGCAGCAGGCACGGTGAAGTTCTCGATGGCGCCGATCTGCAAGATCAGTTTGGGTCAAGGGGAACAATCACTACCAACGACGTGGGTCCAGACTGCTTTCATGTCTTGGGCGTACCCATCCTCGAGGGCCGCGATGTTTCTGACGCGGACACGCCCGCATCTGCGCCCGTCGTTGTCGTGAATGAAACCTTCGCCAAGCGCTTTCTGCCGAACACAAGCCCGCTGGGCCACAAGCTCAAGGGAGGTCGGACCATTGTCGGAGTGGTCAAAGACAGCAAATACAGGGGTGTATCGGAAGAGCCCACGCCAATGGCGTACTACCCAGCTCTGCAGAAACTGAAGGGCGGGGAGACGTTTCACATCGAGGTCAGATCTGATGCGCGCCCGCTCGCGCTCCTGCCGACAATCGCAAAAACCGTGCACGAGATCGAAGCAAATGCCCCGTTGGAAGAACCGGTGACCCAGCAAGCCGAATTCGAGATGTCGTATTCGCAGCCCGCGATGTTTGCCCGTCTCGCTGGATTTTTCGGGGCCCTCGCCGCTGTTCTGGTTGCGACCGGTCTCTACGGCACGTTGGCCTATCGCACAAATCGCCGTACTACCGAGATCGGGATGCGAATGGCTCTTGGCGCGCAACGCACGCAGGTGATCTGGATGATCATGCGCGAAAGCCTGCTGATCGGCTCGGCGGGCGTGCTGGTTGGACTTCCGCTCGCATTTGCTTGTGCTCGGCTCCTCGATTCGATGTTGTACCAGGTCTCGGACTTTGACGCGGTCAGCTTCGTGCTCGCCGTATGCGCAATCGCGCTGGTGGGAAGCATTGCGGCCTTTCTGCCGGCGCGCCGTGCGGCGAAGGTCGATCCCATGGTGGCCCTGCGCTACGAGTAATCGCTCATAAATACCTGAGCAAGATTTGCATGCAGCCGAGGCGAACCATGCCGAAAAAGTTCCCGACGCGGTACTCCCAGCGGATCACCAACCGACGAAAGTGATGCAGCCAAGCGAATAGTCGTCCCACTCGCCAGCGTCGGCGGTAGCGACGCAGTGGACGCCCGTCTTGAGTTGGCATTCGTCGCTCTCCGCGATGGGGTGCGATCATTTCTATCCCGTAACGTTCTAGTTCTCTCTGGGCCTTGCCCGACCGACCCGGGTGAATGACCCATGAAATTCCGCAATCACCAGGTCAGCATCGTTTCGCTCCGACTGCTGTTCACCTTCGCTTCAGGCACTGCATGATAAACGCGAAGTTCGGAGGCGCGATTGCTATCGGACCTCACTTGATTCACTTGCGCCAGGCGGGCAGTAATGAGCGACCCGGGCGGCAAAGGAAGCCAGGGCGATGGCGCAAACAGTCCATCCTTTAGATTTCCAGCCTTTGAATTTTCAGCAGTCGAGTGTCCTGGAAGTCTCCCTTTCATTGCCGCACAACATTCAATCTGAACCCAGCGAGTTCATGCCTCACGAAGGGCAGACATGGGGTCCACCTTCGTCGCGCGCCGTGCCGGAAAGTAGCTGGCCAGCACTGCGACCGCAAACAGAAGGAGAGGCACGGCCAGAAACACAAGCAGATCGTGCGGGTGAACGCCGTAAAGCAGACTTGCCATCATGGACGTGGTCGCCGCAGAAACGATCACGCCGGCGACAATTCCAACACTAGCCAGGACGACGCCCTTTCCTAAGATCAGTTTTAGAACGTCCCATCGCCGCGCTCCCAATGCCATGCGAAGGCCGATCTCGCGCGACCTCTGCCCGACCATGTACGCCAACAAGCCATAGATTCCGATCGAGGCAAGAAGAAGAGCGAGCCCGGCAAATCCGCCTACCAGGTCGGCAGAAAAACGGCGTGAAGCGAGCGAACGATCGACTACGTCATTCATAGAAGAAACGTTGAACGCGGGCAGGTCGGGATCAATGCTCTGGATTTCATGGCGAATCTGCGGCTCCAAAAGCTTCGCTGGCAGAGATGTCCGCAATACGACGCTGAGGTCTCTGTTGGGGCTTTGATAGATCGGGACATAAATGTGAGGAATTCCATCGATGTCGAGGCCGTCGCTTTTGATGTCTTTCACAATGCCCACGACCGTGATCCATGGTTTGGTAGGGTCTGCTCCGAACCGAACTCGCTGACCCAGCGGATCCCGAGTTGGCCAATATTTACGGACGGTGGTTTGATCCACGATGACCACGGGCTGTTTGCCGTCTTCATCGCCCTCGGTAAAAAAGCGGCCGCGGAGGAGTGGAGCCTGCAGCACCTTGAAATAATCAGAGCTGACTTTAATTCTCTCGGCGCGCAGATCCAGCGAGGACTCGACCGGGCGACCTTCGATCGCCAGGGCATCGATGGCTTGGGCATCACTCAACCTTAGATCTCTGGTAGGCAGATCTGAAGTGACGGCGGCGAGCTCGACTCCTGGAATCGCCCTCATGCGCCGCAATAACTCACGATCAAAAGAGGTTTGCTGGGCTGCACTCAGGTACGGGTCCGCTTTCGGATCGTTCGGTTCCGGTAGCCAGAGGTTTGCCGCGACGACTTGGGTTGGATTAAACCCGGGATTTTCCTCGAGCAGGTCTCTTAGGGTACGCAAGAGCAAGCCGGCTCCCACCATCAAAACAACCGCAAATGCCAGCTCCGACACGATCAGCGCATCCCGCAAACGGCGGGTCTTGGTGCTGGAGCCGGACCCGCGTGTGCCTTCTCGAATCGCCGACGAGAGAGCGGCTTTTGCTGACTGAAGCGCTGGAGCCAGTCCGAACACCATGCCAGTAAGAACGGAAATCGTGAAAGCAAACGCCAACACGGCCCAGTCGATTCGTACTTCGTTGAGCCGGGGTATATTCGAGGGGATAAAGCGCAGAATGAGGCCGAGGGTGCCGACCGTGGCCAAAACTCCTGCGGCCCCGCCAATCACGGAGAGCAGCATAGACTCGGTCAGCATCTGGCGTATCATCCGGCCCCCGCTCGCCCCTAGTGCAGACCGCACTGCCATTTCCTGTTGCCTTCCCGAGGCGCGCGCCAGAAGGAGATTGGCAATGTTCAACGAAACTATGAAAACGATTAGAATCACAGCCCCCAACAGAACGAGCAGCATGGGCCGAACGTTGCCTACAAGAGCTTCCTGCAACGGCTGAATCTCAATTGTCCATTGGGCCTGCACGGGATAATCCGTCGCATAGTCGTGGCGTATCTGGATCGCCATTGCGGTAAGCCGTGCCTGAGCTTGTTCTACCGTGAAACCTGGCTTGAGACGTCCAATAGCAGCGGGCATGAACCTGGTGCCACGCGCGGGCGGGGGAGCAGGATCGCCGCTGAATCCGGCTGTCGTAAATACTTCCACGTTCCCGGACGCCGTCGGTCCAGGGTGGCGAAATCCGCGAGGAAGAACACCGACGATTGTGTATGGATCGTTATCGAGCCGGAGGGTGCGGCCGATAACATTTGGATCGGCGCCGTAGGAGCGGTGCCACAGGCCATCGCTGATCACCGCAACCGGCGCGAAACCGAGCGCAAAGTCCTGGGAACCAAACAATCTTCCAATTAGGGGGGTCGCGCCCAACATGGAAAAGTAGTTGGGATGGGCAACGACGAACTCGAGACGCTCGGGATGGCCCGTGCCCGTCAAATTCACGCTAGCGACACCGATCGTGCTCACGTCTTTAAATACGCCCGCTCGAGTTCTAAGATCCTCAAATTCTGGAACGGAAAATGGCACGTCCCGCAATCCCAGGCCGGGCTCGTTGAAGGTGATTCTCACCAAGCGGTCGGGTTCGGGAAACGGAAGCGGGCGCAGCAAAACCGCATTTACGATGCTGAAAATCGCGGTGTTGGCGCCGACTCCCAGCGCCAGGGTCAAAACCGCAACCGCTGTAAAGGCGGGATTCTTGCACAATAATCTCCATCCGTGATGCAGGTCCGAACCCAGTTCACCCCACCAGCGCACACCCACCGATGCCCGCATGGCATCTTTGTAAGACTCGATTCCGCCGAACTCAATCCGCGACTGTCGCATCGCTTCTTGCTGGGAGAGGCCATTGCGAGCCAGGTCCGCAGCGCGGCTCTCAATGTGGAAACGCACTTCCGTTTCCATTTCACTTTCAAGCCTGCGCCCCTTGACGATCCACTTCAACCAGGAACGGAATCGAGCCGTAAGGTTCATATCTGCTCCGAAGTAGTGCGTAGAATACTCGCGATCAACGACGTCATGCGGTTCCACTTTTCGGTTTCCGCACGGAGTTGGCGCCGCCCGGCCGCAGTCAGACTATAGAATTTTGCTTTGCGTTTATTGTCCGATTCTCCCCACTCGCTGGCGATCCAGCCCTGATGTTCCAGCCGATAGAGTGCGGGGTATAGCGAGCCCTGCTGGATCTCCAGTTGTTCGCCAGAGATCTGCTGAATGCGAAGCAGAACCCCATAGCCGTGCAGCGGGCCAAGCGACACAGCTTTGAGGATCAGCATGTCCAGCGTGCCTTGCAGCAAATCAATCGCTTTGCCCACCATCTCTCCTTGTGCGTCTAGGAGAGACGCTAACAGAACTCTCCTAGTTGGGTCAAGGAGAGAGTATTTTGGCGGGACAAGTTCCGAATGACACCAGTGCTTTTTCGGAGCGGGCCCTTAGGCAGAGTGGACGGAACCGAAGGTGCGGGGGCGCGTTAGAAAACGCCGTCAGAAGGAAGCCGCTGGCGCGGCGGACGCGGCTCTTATGCAAATTGAATGGAGCGAGGGAGAGGTTTTGAAGTTGGCAAGAGTCGGCACGGAAGCGGAGAAAGAGGTCGGTGAGTGTGTGGGAGCAGGAGTCGATAGTCGTGTCGAAGACGGCGAATGGGGGTTTCGAGCCGCGTTCAGCTAATCCTGTACGCGCTGAGCCATAATCAATCCGTCAGCTCCCGACCGACAGAATCGACTTGGGATCAAGCTGGCTCGAAGAAAAGCGCCTTGACGGTCGGTAATCAGCTTCTCCAGCAAGCGCTGCGCGTCAACTTTGTGAGGATGAGGTGCGCCGACCAGATACATCGGAATACTTGAGTCGACCAAAATCACGAACGTTCGCCAGTTCCGTATCCTGCTTCGATCTCGGCCAGCATGCCGTCGATGTCACCGACAGGATAGTCGTGCTGGGCCGCTTTTTGGATGATTTCGAGCTTCTTCCCGATGCTACCCAGAGGCTCTCGGCGGCGTGCTAGATCCAGCGCTTGTCGGACCCACTCCGCGAATCGACATGTGGCGCGAACGCGCCATGCGTTGAATCTCTCGATATTCCGGATCCTTCAGAATCACTTGTAGTCTCTTAGTCTCTAGACATGTGATGAGCCTATCTGGCTCATACCTATGAGTCAATTGGATGGGGATACGAAACTGAGGTTTGGCAAACCTCACGTGCACCATCACTTGCCCGAGCTCCCTCCACCCCGGAGGCCCTTCAAAAATCGCCGCCGGCGCCGGGGCAGCAATCGCGCCGAGCGAGAAAAAACACTTGCTCAAGACGGCGGATCTTCACGCACGACAGTTGGTGGAGGCCGACTCCTGACCGGAATTCACGCCGAGACGCGAGGTTACCGTTTTCTAGCTTTTCGAGGGCGGGTTACCGCTGGAGAAACTTACATTCCACGTAGTACCTTTTCGGGCAGCTAGGTGACCTCGGTCCCCTTTGCGATGAAGATATCGGCCGGTAGTTTGAACCGAATGCTCAATTTCCGTACTTGTTCTATGGTGAGATTCCGTTTCCCTGCCAAGAACATCGAAACTGCACTCTCCGAACCAAATTGAGGAATCAGGTCACGTTGCGTGAGATTCTGCTGTTCAATGAGGAACCGCATAACTGAAACCGGATCAGCCGCAGGAATAGAGTAATGCTCCTGCTCGTAACGTTCCACGAGCAAGGTTAGGAGTTCGATTGCTTCCCCTTCAGAGCTAGAGGGGTTTTCCAACGCCGTTAGTCTGAAGAGAGCGTTGGTATACGCTTCAAGTTCCGCGTCATTGTGTATGACGCGGGGAGCGCCTTGCGCAATCATTTCCGCAGGGTTTGCGAGAACTGTGCTCATTTTGTTCCAAACCTCTTATCCCAGTTACTGCGGTTGTCGTATTCCCTATGCGTCAAGAAGGATCGGATGTAGACGTGCCCCTCGGTCTGCTTGTCATCCCTCATCTCTGAATAGTGGACGACGGTGATAAGCCTGTACCGGTTCTGTCTGATGTTAAAGATCACGTAGCCATCCACAGAATCGGCATCCTTAAACATGCCGCGCACTTCCGCAAAATTGTGCCACCGGACCGCGTCGACGATGCACACCCACGCCTTGATTTCCTTCGCCGCATCCGGGTAGCGTTCCATCGCCTCGCTCAAATGCTTACGCGTGACGATATGCACTTACCGAGATTACTTCACAATATGTGAAGTTGTCAAACCAATATAAGCCCTAGGGGCCCAAGTTCGATATAAGTCATTGTATTGTCAATGGCTTATGGCTCTATAACGACCTCGATGCCCTGCGTGTCTTCCAACAACAGGCGGATAGCCTCCCACGAGATTTGGAGGATAGCTATCGGAAGCATTCCCCTGAGCTGCCTTTGGTACAGAAAGAGCCGTTTCTTGACCTCGTGCATTCCGAACCGCGCTATCGCAACATCGTGCAAGAAACAAGAAAATGGTGCGTTCGGTCGCAAATCCAAGACCAACTCGCATCATCCGCCAATAGGCTGGCTCGAAGGAGAGTGCCGAGTCAGAACGTCCCTTCGCAATCCTGACCAGACGAAAGTCCCCCTCTGAAACGCGAGTGTGCCACCCGAATCGCCGCCCAAAATGTGCAGGCCCCACTGCCCCGCAAGTTTTTTTGTAAACTCTCAACGATGAAAGTCGGTTCGCATGCCTCGGCCGTAATCCTCGCGGCCGGGAGCTCCAAGCGGATGGGGACCGTCAAGCAATTGCTGCGTCTCGACGATCGTCCCTTGTTGCAACACGTATTGGACAACGTTCGGGCTTCTGGGGTGAGGGAAATCATTCTGGTTCTGGGCTTCGCCCGGGAGGCGATCGGGCAGGAAATTGATATGCGGGATGCCCGCGTGGTCGTCAACCAGGATTTTCAGCAAGGCATGGGAACATCCCTGAAGGCGGGGCTCTCCGCTGTCGATGCCGAAGCCGAAGCTGCGCTCATCGTTTTGGCGGACCAGCCGCTGGTGCGGCCTGCCACTCTCGATCAATTGATTGCCAGGCATCAAGCCTCCAAGGCGCAGATCGTGATTCCGACCTACCGGGGTTTTCGCGGCAACCCGGTACTGCTCGACCGCTCGGTCTTTCCTGAAGTGATGGCCCTGAACGGTGATATCGGCTGCCGTGCGATCTTCGGGAATCACCTGCAAGGGATTGTGAAGGTGCCGGTTGACGATGTGGGTATTCTGCTCGATCTCGATCGTCAGGGAGATTTCGAGGCGCTGCGCCGAGCCGGCAATCGCGCTGAGCGAGAGAAAACACTGCTCGAGACGGCGGATCTCAACGGACGACAGTTGGTGGAGGCAGACAAAACGCAGCCCGAGTTGATTATCGTCGGCCGAGACGCCTTGGCCGTGGCCCTGGCGAAACTGGGACAGTTGCTGCGATTCACGGTGACGGTGGTGGACCCGTTACTGGCCGCCGCGGATCTGCCGGAGGCGGATCGGGTCCTGCACTTGCTCGATTTCTCGTTACTCGGTGCGAATCGTGATCGCCATGTGGTGGTGGCGAGCCGCGGCACCTGCGACGAAGAGGCGATTGAGCAGGCGCTCGGCGTCAACAGCGCCTATGTTGCACTGGTCGCCAACCGAAAAAGAGGGGAGGAAGTTCTAGGGAGTCTGCGGATGAAGGGGATCGCTGGTGAAAAGCTGGCCAGCGTGCGAGTCCCCGCCGGCCTCGAAATCGGTGCCCACACGGCGGAGGAAATCGCGCTCAGCATCATGGCAGAAATCGTCTCTGAACGGCGGAGGGGTGCGGGCGCGACGCCAGATCCCGCATCGAGAGTCCAAGAACCCACAGTCCAAGAACCCAGAGTCAAGGAACCCAGAATCTAAGAACATTGATCACGGCGGGTTCGGGATAGCAAACTTGCTGCGTTCCATCGTTCAATCCGCGGTGTGCACGTCGCACTGGGTGATGACCTTGTCCGACGCGCGACTTTGCTCGAGATCGAGGTTAGCCTGGTTGCGGTCGAGAACCCGGCCTGTGCCTCCGCGGCGCACGGCCACGATCTGGCTCAAGATGCTTAGCGCAATCTCCTCCGGAGTCGCCGCGCCGAGAGCAAAGCCGGCCGGGGCGAAGATTCGCGCGATCCTCTCGGCCGACACTCCTTCCGCCGCGAGGTAGTCCAATATGAGCTTCGCCCGATGGTGGCTCGCGATTAAAGCCACGTAAGCGGCCTCGCCCTCGAGAGCCTTTTGCAGCCAGAGGTGGTCATTTTTGTGCTGCGTGGCAATGACGACGTAGGTGTTAGGGCCGATGGGTGTCTGGCTGAGGTCGAAATCTTCCGCCACCACTTGTTCTGCCTGCGGGAATGCGGACTGCTCAGCGCCAGGGTCATTCACCAGGACGCGAAAACCGAGCAGATGTGCGAACGCGGCCATGGCTTCGGCGATCCGGCCGTGGCCGGCGATAAGCAGATCGGGTCTCGGCAGGACGGGCTCGATATAGACGTCCATTTTCCCTCCGCACGGCATCCCCACTCCGAGCAGTTCGTCGGTCATATCCAGGGTGATGACGAGCGGCTGTCCGCGCTCGAGCGATCGCAACGCTTCGTGGCGGACGGCGCTTTCCGCGCACCCACCGCCCACCCAGCCGAGAAGCAGCTTTCCCTGCGCGTCAATGATAGCCTTCGATCCGCGATAAGCCGACGAAGAGCCCTCGACTCGGACCACGGTGGCTACGGCAAAGGCTTTCCCTTGGGCGGTGAGTTCGGCGGCTTTGGCGTAGAAATCCAACGATCTACCATCGCGTATGATAGTTCTCCCGCAAGCTGAGTGCAATCCAGACGGAGGTATTCGGGTTGTACAGCGAACAAGTCCGGGCCCACTATGCCGCGCCACGCAACGTGGGCAGCATCGCCGAACCTTCGGGCCGGGCGATCGTGAAGAGTCCGGTGGACAGCGACACTGTGCTGATCACGCTGCGGATCGGGCAGGGCGTCATCCAGGATGTGAAATTCAAGTGCATGGGGTGCGCCGTAGCCATTGCGTGCTCGTCGATGGCCACGGAAATGGTTCTGGGCAAGTCTCTCGAAGAGGCATCTCAGATAACAGAACAGGCCGTCGCCGACGCCCTGGGCGGCATCCCTGACTACAAAATGAGGTGCAGTAACCTGGCTCCAGAAGCCATTCGGAAGGCGATCGAGGATTGGCAGTCGCGCCAGGCCGCGAAGACGGAATGAATTCTAAGCTTTAGAACGCCCAAAATTGTGCAGGCACCCGCCCGATGCAAATGGTCCCAGGGGGATGGTGCCCATGCGACCTGCTTTAATCTGCCTGCATTCCTTCACGAGTTCCTGAATTGTTTGACTGCGATCTGGTTGATCGAATGAGTTGACAGTTTTCACCATTGATTCAACGCTCGCATTGCCGCGGTGGCGCGGTTCGCGGATTAGAACGCCGGGGTTTCGTGAAATACCCTCCGTGTGGTAACGTACTACCCGCATTTCGGTCTGATCATTTCCCGCATTTTCCGCTCCACGTATGGACAGCCGTCCGCACGACGAGGGGGTAAGTAATGATCCCGCCAGCCTTCGAATACCTCAGACCCAAAACCATCCCTGAAGCCCTTGCGTTTCTCGAGCAACACGGAGAAGATGCCAAGATTTTGAGCGGCGGACAAAGCCTCATCCCCATGATGAAGCTGCGCATTGCCCGTCCCGCTTATCTGATTGATATCAACCGCATTGCCGGCCTGTCATACATAAAAGAAGAAGGCGGGTTTTTGAAGATCGGCGGCCTGACGCGCGAAGCCGAATTGGAAGCCTCGCCTTTGGTTCACGCCAAATATCCCATCCTTGTCGATACCACTCACATGATCGCCGATCCTCAGGTGCGCAACCTGGCTACGGTGGCTGGGAACCTGGCGCATGGCGATCCCGCCAATGATCACCCGGCGACCATGCTGGCCCTGGGCGCACAAGTTGTGGCCACCGGATCGGGCGGCCAGCGAGTTATACCCATCGAGGAGTTTTTCCTGTCATTGTTCAGTACCGCCTTGCAACCGGGGGAGATCCTCACGGAAATCCGTATCCCGATACCGCCAGCGCGCAGCGGGGGCGCTTACTTCAAACTGGAGCGCAAGGTGGGAGACTTTGCCACGGCTGCGGTTGCAGCCCAGCTGACCCTGGACGGTGCAGGTGTGGTTCAGAAGGTGGGCATCGGTTTGACCAACGTCGGCGCCACGCCCATCCAGGCCAAGAAGGCCGAGGCCTTTCTTCGCGGGAAGAAACTCGATGAGGCAAACATTCGGCAGGCGGCACAGTTAGCTGCTGGTGACGCGCAACCCAGTTCTGACCTGCGCGGTCCGGCGGAATACAAAAAAGGGCTGGTCCAGGAACTGGCGAAGCGGGCGCTGTCGCGCGCCGGTGAACGAGCTGGCCGGTAGTCTCCGACAACTCGGCGAGGAGCGGGCTATGGCCAATGAGCAGATGGTTCGCCTGAAAGTCAACGGACGTGAGCGAGAGGCTGCGGTTGAGCCGCGCCTCTTGCTGGTCCACTTCATCCGCGAAGTTTTGCAGTTGACGGGAACTCACATCGGCTGCGACACCAGCCACTGCGGCGCCTGTACCGTGCTGCTCGACGGAAAGACGGTCAAGTCGTGCACCATGTTCGCGGTGCAGGCAGACGGCAGCGAGGTCCTTACCGTCGAGGGCTTGATCAAGGACGGCCAGCTGCATCCTTTGCAGGCGGGGTTCAAGGAGGAGCACGGCCTGCAATGCGGCTTCTGCACGCCGGGGATGCTGATGTCGTCCTATGCGCTGCTGCATAGCAATCCGCAACCCAGCGAGGAAGAGATTCGTCGGGGAATCTCCGGCAACCTGTGCCGATGCACTGGATACCAAAACATCGTGAGTGCGGTGCAATATGCCTCGTCCAAGATGGCTGCAGTCAAAATGGATGCCAAGATGGCGGAAGGAGTGGCAAAGTGATCCAGCAAACGTCTCCTGAAATCGGCGGCATGGGCCACTCCGTCAAGCGCAAAGAGGATCTGCGATTTATCCAGGGAAAGGGCAATTACGTGGACGACGTGCGTCTGCCCGGCATGGTCTATGGACAGATGGTGCGCAGTCCCTACGCCCACGCCCGGCTGAAGAGCATCAACACGGAGAAGGCCAAGAAACTTCCGGGAGTGCTGGCTGTTATTACCGGCGAAGATCTCGCCAAGGCCAACCTGGCGTGGATGCCCACATTGTCCTACGACAAGCAGATGGTGCTGGCGACCGGGAAGGTGCTGTTCCAGTCACAGGAGGTCGCGTTCGTGGTGGCGGAAGATCGCTACACCGCCGCCGATGCCGCGGAACTGGTGGAAGTGGAATATGAAGAGCTGCCGGTGCTGGTCGATCCGCACAAGGCTCTCGACGCCGACGCCCCCTTGCTTCGCGAAGACCGGGAGCAGAAGAACAATCACATCTTCCATTGGGAGGTCGGCGACCGTCAGGCAACCGACCAGGTTTTCCAGAAGGCGGCGGTGAAGGTTAGCTTAAAGGCTTTTTTCCCGCGATGTCATCCCGCGCCGCTTGAAACCTGTGGCTGCGTGGCAGATTTCAACCGCGCCACCGAGCGCCTTACGGTCTACATGACCTCGCAGGCTCCCCATGCGCACCGCACCGTCTTCGCTCTGGTCGGGGGCATTCCGGAGAACAACATTCGCGTGATCTCGCCGGACATCGGCGGTGGTTTTGGCAATAAAGTTCCGGTTTATCCCGGCTACGTTTGCGCGATCGTCGCATCCCTCACCCTCGGAGTGCCGGTGAAGTGGATCGAAACCCGCTCCGAGAATCTGCAGTCAACCGGTTTTGCCCGCGACTACCACATGACCGCCGAAATCGCCGCCGACCGAGATGGCAAGATGCAAGCGCTACGCGTGAAAACACTGGCCGACCACGGAGCGTTCAACGCAGCCGCCCAGCCCACCAAGTTTCCCGCGGGATTGTTCAGCATTTGCACCGGCTCCTATGACTATCCTGCAGCGTTCTGCGAAGTGGACGGCGTTTATACCAATAAGGCGCCGGGCGGAATTGCCTACCGCTGCTCGTTTCGCGTGACCGAAGCAGCCTATCTGATCGAGAGAGTCGTGGATGTGTTGGCGCTCGAGCTAAAGATGGATCCGGCCGAACTTCGCCTCAAGAATTTCATCCCCGCCGCGAGCTTTCCCTATAAGTCGTCCCTGGGCTGGACCTACGACAGCGGCAACTATGAAGGTGCCATGAAGGTTGCTCTCGAGAAGATTGGCTACCAGCAACTGCGCAAAGAACAGGAAGAGAAGCGGAAAAAAGGCGAGCTGATGGGGATCGGTATCTCGAGCTTCACGGAAATCGTGGGCGCAGGTCCGGCACACAGCTTCGATATCCTCGGTATCAAGATGTTCGACAGCTGCGAGATTCGCATTCACCCCACCGGCAAGGGCATCGCGCGCATGGGAACCAAGAGCCAGGGGCAGGGGCATGAGACCACCTATGCGCAGATCGTCGCTCAGGAATTGGGGATCCCGGCCGCGGATATCACCGTAGAGGAGGGAGACACCGACACTGCGCCTTACGGCCTGGGAACCTACGCCAGTCGAAGCACCCCAACCTCGGGAGCGGCGACCGCGATCGCGGCCCGAAAGATTCGCGACAAGGCAAAGAAGATCGCGGCGTACCTGCTGGAGTGCAACGAGAACGACCTGGAGTGGGAGCCCGGCAAGTTTTTCGTCAAAGGCGCTCCCAGCAAGGCCAAAACCATCCAGGAGATCGCCTTCGCCGCCTACACCAACATTCCCCCTGGCCTCGAAGCGGGACTAGAGGCGGTCGATTACTACGACCCACCCAATCTCACTTTCCCATTCGGCACCTACGTTTGCGTGGTGGACATCGACCAGGGAACTGGCGAAGTGAAAGTCCGGCGATTTGTCGCTGTGGACGACTGCGGAAACATCATCAATCCCATGATCGTGGAAGGCCAGATTCACGGTGGCTTGACCGAGGGACTGGCCATCGCGTTCATGCAGCAGATCGACTACGACGAGAGCGGTAACATCCAGGGCGGGAGTTTCCAGGACTACTTGCTCCCGACGGCGGTCGAGACTCCGCACTGGGAGACCGATAAGACCTGCACGCCTTCTCCGCATCACCCCTTCGGCGCCAAGGGGGTGGGGGAATCTCCCAACGTGGGCTCCCCGGCCGCCTTCGTGAACGCGGTGGTTGATGCTCTTTCTCATCTCGGAGTGAAGCACATCGACATGCCGATCGCGCCCTGGAAGGTGTGGAATATTCTGAAGGAAAAAGGCGTCGCGAGCTAGCTGCATGGCACTGAAGATTGAAAAGACTTTCGAGGTAAAGGAGCCTGTAGAAAAAGTGTGGGCGGTCCTGAGCGATCCCAGGAAAGTAGCTACCTGTGTGCCCGGCGCGCAGATTACCGGTCAGGTGGACGAGAAAACTTACAAAGGCGCGATCAAAGTCAAGGTCGGCCCGAGCGTCACCGACTATACAGGGGAAGTGCAAATTGTGCGGTTGGACACCGAGAACCACGAGATTGAAATTCTGGGCAAAGGTCAGGATGTGCGCGGCCGTGGCAGTGCGTCCATGAAGATGACGGGGAAGCTTCGCGCTCCGGCAAGCGGCGGTACCGAAGTCACGAGCGTGTCTGAGATCACCGTGGTGGGGATTCTGGCGCAAATGGGCTCGCGTGTTATTACCGAAGTATCGAACATTATGTTCGGAGAGTTTGTGAAGAATTTCCAGACGCGGTTGCAGCAACCCTCCGATGCCTCTGAGGGGCAGGCAGCCAGCTCCGAGCCGCAGCCGGTCAACGCCAGATCGCTCGCCTGGCGGGCTGCAAAGGGATTGGTTCGCGGGAAATCCTAAGCCCTTCCCGAAGAACTCCGTCCGCGGTCGAAGTCACTATCATGGGTGCATTCCCAATTCCTCCTTCCGGTGCTGCAGCCCAGGTTTCGGACAACCCCGTTTCGGACAACCAGGTTCCCGCAAAGCAAAGCGTGGACGCGATTGTCTCTGGATTTGAGCGTCTGGGCTACGTGACCGACCGATCGCTGGCCACCGCCCTCTACCTGGTCACCAAGCTTCGGAAGCCGATTCTCGTCGAAGGGCATGCCGGTCTTGGGAAAACCGAGGTCGCCAAGGTACTGGCCTCGTTCCTCGGCACACGCCTTATCCGGTTGCAGTGTTACGAGGGGCTGGACGTCAGCTCGGCGGTCTACGAGTGGAATTATCAGAAACAGTTGCTGGCCATCAAGATCGAGGAAGGATCGAATCAGACGGTCGAGGAGAAGGAACGCCACATCTTCAGCCGGGAGTTTCTGCTGGAGCGGCCTTTGCTGCAGTCCATTCTTGTCGAAGACGCTTCGCCCGTATTGCTGATCGACGAAATCGATCGTGCCGACGAGGCGTTTGAGGCGTTCCTGCTCGAGTTGCTCTCGGATTACCAGATCACGATCCCGGAAATGGGCACCATCCATGCGAAACATGTGCCCTACGTAGTCCTCACCTCCAACCGTAGTCGCGAACTGGGCGACGCTCTCAAAAGAAGATGCCTTTACCAATGGATTGACTATCCCAGCCTGGAAAAGGAAATGAAGATTGTGCGCACTCGACTTCCCGCGATCGAGCAGGAATTAGCGCGGCAAGTCGTGGGTTACGTTCAGTCGGTGAGACGGCTCAACTTGAGCAAACCTCCCGGAATAGCGGAGACACTCGATTGTGCAGAGGCCCTCGTGGCATTGGGGAAGTCGCGCTTGGATGAGGAAGCGATGGAACACACACTGAGTTGCATTTCTAAGTCTGTCGAAGACAGTGTCAAGATCAGCGCCGCTGGTTTGGGCAAGATTGCCGAACCGCCAGCCCCAAGGACTTAGTTGGCGCGGGCAATGAGAATGAGAATGAGGATGAGGATGAGGATGACAACGATCACGCCCGCGGGACAGCGGAATGATGGAGCTAGAACGATTGTCGAGTTTTGCCGCTTTGCGCGGGAAAGGGGTCTTTCCGCCAGCGTGCAGGAAACTCTCGACGCGTTACAGGCAGCTCGGATCCTGGTCCCGAGCGCCACCGACCTAGACGCCTATGGTATGGACCCCTGCGGTATGGATCATGAGGAAGAGTTGAAGTTTGGTTTGCGCTCGGTGTTGTGTTCCTCGAAAGACGACTGGGACCTATTTGAAGAATGTTTCCGGATGTTTTGGAAGGTCTCGGCGGCTGAGTCCTTGCCGCGTGCGTCGCGCCCGCGCGAAGAAAGTGTGCTCCGCGTGAAGGGCAGCAACCCGACTTCTTTGATGTCAACGGGTTCTGGTGACGATGTTTCGTCGGAGCAAAATGGCGGCCTGGCGGTCACGGGGGCAAGCGCTCGCGAACGGCTCTCCAAAGCGGATTTTTCGACTCTGTCCCGGGCCGACATGACAGCTCTGGAGCAGATTTCGCTTCGCCTGTTCAGGCAAATGAGCCGGCGGCTGGCGCGCAAGCGGCAAAGCGGTTCGCGAGGGCAGGTCGACATACGTAAGACAATTCGCCGCAATATCAGTCGCGGTGGTGAGCCGATGAGTTTGCGATATCGGGAACGCAGACCCCGTCCGCACCGGCTGGTGACTCTGCTCGACATCAGTGGCTCGATGAGCCCCTATAGTCTGTTTTTGCTGAAGTTTCTGTATGCCCTGCAAAAGCACTTCCGGCACGTGGAAACATTTCTTTTCAGCACCGCTCTGGTAGACATTACCAGCCTATTTCGCACCCAGCACGTCGAGGACGCCCTACGATCCCTGTCGCAGCAGCCGGCGGGCTGGTCCGGTGGCACCCATATTGGCGGATCGCTTCGGGAGTTCAACCAGGCTCACCGCAGGAAGCTACACTCCAGCGATACCTGGTTCGTCGTTCTGAGCGACGGTTGGGATACCGGAGAACCCGGCGTTCTGGCGGCTGAACTCGGTGCGGTGAAACGACGGGTACGAAGACTCATTTGGTTGAACCCGCTACTTGGCTTAGAAGACTACCAGCCCATTACAGCCGGGATGAAAGCTGCCCTGCCGCACGTGGATGTTTTCGCTCCGGCTCACAACCTAGAGAGCTTGCTGGCGCTCGAAAAGCATCTATAGAGTGACGCATCATGTTTGATCAGTTCGTGAACAAAGCGGCAGAATTGCTGGCCAAGGGTGAGCCGTTCGTCACCGCTTCCGTGGTCCGTTTCGAAGCTCCCAGTTCCGGCAAGCCCGGCGACAAGGCGATCATTTTCCCCGACGGCAAAATGTGGGGCTGGATCGGCGGTGGCTGCGCCCAACCTGTGGTGATCAAAGAAGCGCTGAAGGCGCTAGTCGACGGGCAGCCGCGGCTGGTGCGCATCAGCCCCCAGCCTGCGCCGGAGGATGGGATCGTCGATTACACCATGACCTGCCACAGTGGAGGTACCTTGGATATCTACATCGAGCCCGTCTTGCCGAAGCCGCACATTCTCATTCTGGGGCGCTCCCCCGTCGCTCAGGCGCTCGCCCGACTGGGCAAGGCCATCCACTACAGGATCTCCGTAGTTGCTCCCCATGTGGATCGGGAGCAGTTTCCGGATGTAGACGCGCTGCGGCCAGAATTGAGTTTGAACGGACTCAGGATTACGAAGGAGACTTTTATCGTAGTCTCGACTCAGGGAGAAGGTGACGAAGAAGCGCTCGAGCAGGCCGCCAGGAGCAGCGCCGAGAACATTGCTTTCGTAGCCAGCAAGGTCAAAGCGCGGAAGGTCCTCGAATACTTGCGGGAGGCGGGAGTGCCTCCCGAACGGGTGAGTCAGATTCGCGCCCCCGCCGGCCTCGAAATCCATGCAGCTTCGCCCGAAGAGATCGCGGTGAGCATCCTGGCCGAGATGATTCAGCTCAGGGGCTATCGCGCGAAGCCCATCGCTGAGCCTCAACAAGGCGCGCTGCCGGTTCTCTCCAAGGATGCCCGGGATCCGGTCTGCGGCATGATGGTGAATGTCGGCGGAGCGAAGTACAAATCAGAGCATCACGGCAGTCAGGTCTACTTCTGCTGCGCCGGATGCAAGCAGGCCTTCGATCGGCAGCCTGACAAATACGCTTCCTCGATTTTCACCTGACAATCTGGGGTCTCTCGTCCCTTGGGCTATTGCATTGGAATCCCATCTTTCATCGATGGAAGTTTCGCGCCGCGTCCAACTGATCCTGTACGCGCTGAGCCATGATCAATCAATCAAGCACCCTTATCAACGGGCCCGTAAACACGGCGAGCTCATGCCTCGCGAAGGGCAAGGATTGGGTCCGCTTTCGTCGCGCGCCGAGCTGGAATGTAGCTGGCCAGAAGGGCGACCGCCTGCAAAAGCAACGGCACCGCAAGAAATACCGCTGGGTCGTGCGGGCGCACGCCGTAGAGCAAACTGGCCATCATGGAGGCGCCAGATGCAGCCAAGAAGACACCGATCAGGATTCCGACCGCGGCGAGAAGGAGGCCTTTTCCCAAAATCAATTTCAGGATGTCGGTTCGCCGGGCACCCAACGCTATGCGAAGGCCGATCTCGCGCGACCGTTGGCCGACCATATACGCGAGTAAGCCATAAATTCCAATAGAGGCCAGAAGCAGCGCTAATCCGGCAAATCCCGCCACCAGGTCGGCAGAAAAACGGCGTGAAGCCAGCGATCGATCGAGGATGTCGTTCATAGAAGAAACATTAAATACGGGCAAGCCCGGATCGATGCTCTGGATTTCATGCCGAATCTGCGGCTCTAGAAGGGTCGCCGGCAACGAGGTCCGCAAGGCGAGGCTGAATGCCCGATCACTGCCTTGATAGATTGAAACGTAGATGTGAGGAACACCATCGATGTCGAGCCCGTCATGTTTGATGTCCTTGACTATACCCACAATCGTCATCCAGGGCTTGGTAGGCTCTGGTCCGAACCGAAGCCGCCGACCCCAAAAAACGCGAGTGTGCCACCCCAATCGCCCGCCAAAATAGGCAGGCCCTACTGCCCCGCAGGAATTTTTGTAGACTCTCAAGGATGAAAGTGAGGTCGCATGCAGAGCAAACCTATTTCCGGTTCCCCAATCGTGACGAATTCAGGTTTCTCGATTGGTTGTTTGCCCTTGACGAGCGCTAGGTACCCGCGAGCTTGCTTCCCTTCAGGCCGATTGCGGTCGCACGACAAGATAGGTAGGCTACCTGATCATGTGGACATCTAGTGCTAAGGTCCTAACGGGCCTAGTTCCGAAAATAAATATCTCCTGTGCGTTCGTGTTGATCGCATCTTCTTTGTCTTTCGCGCAGCAGCCTGCGAGCACACCCACAAGGGCGCCTCAAGAGCCGCCGGCACAACCGCAAAGCCCTCAGCCGACGACACCGCAGGAAAAGCCTGCAGAACAGCCCGGCACGGCTACGCCGCCGGAAAAGAGTGCGGCCACAGAGTCCGCGAAGCTTCCCGGCATTCCGAAGCACCCAAAGGACTATGCCTGGAATATGCTCAAGACGGCCGCAGAGGGAGACAAGACCGCCAGTCGAGCCAACGCGATACGTGTCCTCGGCCTCATCCCGAAGAATGCGCGCGCCCAGCAGATGGCGGAAAAGGCGCTGAAAGATGACAAGCCCGAGGTGCGTTCCGCTGCGGCAACGGCACTCGGCGAGATGCAAGCCCGCTCCAGCATTCCAAAGCTCAAGGACGCGCTGGCGGATGACGAGCCTGCGGTCGTCCTCTCCGCTGCACACGCACTCGACCTCATGCACGATAGTTCTGCTTTCGAGGTTTACTACGAAGTCCTGACCGGACAGCGAAAGACATCGAAAGGCTTGATCGCCTCTCAAATCGCCGTCTTGAAAGATCCCAAGAAACTGGCGATGCTGGGGTTCGAGGAAGGTATCGGCTTCGTTCCCTTCGCCGGCATGGGCTGGGAAGCCTATCGCCGACTGACAAAAACTGATCCGTCGCCCGTGCGCGCCGCTGCCGCGAAGGTGCTAGCGAAAGACCCCGACCCGGACAGTGGGAAGGCGATCGGCGACGCTGCCACCGACGATAAGAACTGGCTGGTTCGCTCCGCGGCGCTCGAAGGCTTGGCAAAGCGTGGAGACCCGTCGTTACTTCAGCCCGCAGAATTGGCAATGTCCGACGAACAGGAAGCGGTGAAATTTACCGCCGCCGCAACCGTACTGCATTTGCTGGATGTCCAGGCTGCCCCGAAAGCCGGAAAAAAGAGGAAGTAGGTTTAGGTCGAACACGTCCGTGTACTTAATCAATCCGCACAAGGCAGGCCAAATCCACCACGACTCTCAGAACAAAGGGGTGGCGCGGGCGGTGGTCCAGCGGACACGTTGCTCCATCGTCAACCCACTCATTTGCTGTTTCACCAGGGAAATCCCTATGCGCCGTTCCATAGTGACGAGCGCTCGTATCTGATGCGGACAGTCTTTTTCGTCGCATTCGAGTGCCATCCCCATCCAGAAGCAAGCCAAGGCGGAATACGCGACGCTGCGGTAAGAGGGTTGAAGCTGCCGGGGTGGGTGTCATCCACGAGGCCGAAGACCGCTCTGATGCTGGTGGCGCATTGCATCGGGTATCGCCCCGATTTGAATCGCAAAGTGAAACATCGAGGCCAAGTCAGCAGGTTGGGTTCATTGTAAATCAAGGGGCCAATCTCTTCGCGATTTCAATCCACAACATGTTGTGCCAGTCTTCCCTCGGATCTGCGGCGGCGCGGGCGAAGGTCCAAAGCTGGAGTCGCTCTCTGTCGACCTCAGCAAGGTCGGCCAGACGCTGAATCAATGCGATCGGATTCACATGAAGTCTTGCCTCACAATTCATTAGGTGTTGGGTCAGGTCATAGGACCGATCGCCGATGAAGGGCTTCGGGTCAATGATGATCCAGGGCTCCCTCTCCGAGCGCAAGACATTGCCAGCATGGAGGTCTGTAGCGAGAAGTGTGTCGGTTGGGGACCGCCTCGCAAGTTGCTGCATGATTCGCAAACCTTCGCCGACCAGTCCCGGGTCTGGCCAGTGTTCGATTTGGGCGAGCGTCTCACCGCGCCACGCCTCCAACATCGCTGACAACTGACGAAATCCACAGAGTCCGTCGGGTTGCGAAGGCACCCGCCAAAGTCTTTTGAGCAGGGTCGCGATCACTTGATCCTGTGTGTTCTCAGGTTCAGCCTGAAGGGTTGTTCCAGGTCGACAGCGCTCAAGCAACATCGCGCCAAGTTGGTTGTCTCCTTCGAGTAGCTTGACGGTGGGATCCCCGTTCCAGAAACGCAACCCCTCGATTTCGTGCTCGCCTTCCATGTGAGGCATTCCAAGCTTTAGGACAGCCGACGTACCATCAGCGCGGACAGCCGGGGCGATCCACGAGCACGTTCCGGTGTGTTCAAATGCCTTGCCGACGCGCAGCGACCATCGCCGTGTCAATTGCTCCAGTAGTGCTGGCAGACTATCGAGCCACTTCTTGCGTACCAGGGTCTTTTGGCAATTCGCGACCAGCTGTTTCGAAATGATCATCGGCGTCTGCAATCTTCGCTCGATTGGGAGTTTCGAGCCGCGTGCAGCTGATCCTGCACGTGCTAAGCAATAATCAGTCGGTCAGCTCCCGACCGCCAGAATCTAATTGGGATGAAGCCGGGTCGACGAAAAATGCCTAGCCAGAACGCCCCTTCGCAATAGTGTGGGAAATAAATGTCAACATGACGGCCGCCGGGATGGAGGGGGCGGGCCGCAGGAGCAATGTTCCGGGCACCAGGTCGGCGATGCGGTTCACGAGGCGATCGGCGATACGGGTCACATCCTCGCGATGCCCGTGTACTTCTGGAATCTTGTCTCCCATAGGATTGTCAAGGTACAGTCCCGCAAGCTTCTTCTACTCTCCGGGATTGTAAATGCGAAGCTCTCCTACTGTGTAGTAGCCACGGCCCTGTAAAACTGTTTCTTCTGTGCCCTACCGTGCGTGTGGTCGCGACGGGCGCGGGGAAAGAGTGCGACTGCGCCCCTCTGTCAGGAACCTCGACGAGCTCCCCACTCGACGTGTGTCCGTCCGTTTCCCTGCGGAGGTCAAATGAAGGGTCAAAGCAGTTTAGGTGCACCGCACTCAGTAACCGAGTGCAGCTTGGGACACGATTCGGCGTACCCGGCGGCTCACCGTAAACCCTGTCCCCGCTCGTTTCTTACAGATGTCTATCTTCGTCTGCCTATCTTCGTCTGCCTCAGGGAGGTTTCCCCGGTGAAGTCACTCCACGGGCGTTCAACCAGAATCCAGAAGGGTCAGGGTAGTCAGAGATACGTTATATAGGAGGATTCGTGAGCCAGACAGCTAAACTCGCGTCAGTCGTAACCGTGGCGGTGCTGTTCCTCGCCGGAATGGCATTTGCTCAAACCGGCCGCAGTCATTCCGACCACGAACGAACCAGTGCAGATCGCCCTTCCGACCCGGGAGTGCAGGGTGGCAACCGGGGCACGGGTGCGGCACTCTCTTCGGTGTTGCAGGACGACAATTCTGGGATCCTCGCGTTTTTCAATGACGGTCTCATGCGCTTCCAGGCCGTGGAGTCGGTTTCCAACAGCCCGGCCGGCAACAACGGTCTGGGACCGCGGTTTAACTCCACTAGCTGCAGTTCCTGTCACGCGCAACCTACGGTCGGCGGTTCAGGTCCTGCTGCCAATCCTCAGGCGCAGTTCACCAGCACCGGGGTCGCGCCCAAGGACACCACCCCATTTTTTATTACACCCAACGGTCCCACCCGTGAAGCCCGATTCCCGTTCTTCTTTAGCCCCAACGGCACGGTCAACCTCAACGCTCCCAATGGCGGAGTGGAAGACCTGTTCACCGTTACTGGCCGCTCCGATGCCGGCACCTGCAGCTTGCCGCAGCCCGCTTTTAATGCTGCGGCCGCAGCGAACGACATTATCTTCCGCATTCCCACGCCGGTGTTTGGCGCAGGTTTGATCGAGAACCTTGACGACTCAACTCTGTTGAATAACCAGGCGACCAATAACCGCAACAATTTTGGTATTTCCGGTGCTTTCAACCGTAGCGGAAACGACGGCACGATCACCCGTTTCGGCTGGAAGGCACAGAACAAGTCGCTGCATATCTTTGCCGGCGAGGCCTACAACGTGGAGATGGGTATCTCCAACCTTCTGTTTACTCAAGACCGTCCGCTGCCTGCGGAAGAGCAGCAAGGAATGGGGCTTCCGGCGAACTGCCTGAACCTTACCGGAACTGGTTACCCGGAAGACACATCCAATCCAGCGGCGACGCCGCAAGCAGCGGTGCTTGATGATGTCTCGGCATTTGCCAACTTCATGCGGGCCCTGGCCCCGCCGCCACCGGGTGGGGTTGTGCTCAATGGGGTAACTGTTAGCCCACAGTCAATCGCCAATGGCAGCGCTCTGTTTAGCGCGATCGGCTGCGCGACCTGCCACAATGCAACGATCGGCAAAACACAAAAGTCGAATATCACCGGCGATTTGAGCAATGCGGCGGTGAACGCGTTCTCAGATATGGAGATCCATCACATGGGTAGTAGCCTGGCAGACAACGTCTCGCAGGGCGCCGCGGGCGGCGACCAGTTCCGCACAGCTCCCTTGTGGGGCCTGGGACAGCGGATCTTTCTGCTGCACGATGGTCGCACCACGGATCTGCTCACGGCAATCCAGGCCCACGAGAGCACAGGCAGCGAGGCTACCATCGTGGAGGGAAATTTCGATAACCTCACTCCCAGCCAGAAACAAGACGTGTTGAACTTCCTGCGCTCGCTGTGATCGTTCTACGGTCAGTTTTTCTGGCGAGACAGGTAGGTGTCTCGCCAGTTCCTTCCACGTTCGAGAATGATGTGCGGCTGATTCGCAGGGGCGACCGGCCCAACATTGCTTCGATTCGAAGGAGAGAGATGCCCTCTAGATGCTTGCGTTTCGTAGTCGTTGCCGCCTTGTCCCTACGGTTGGTGGCGTGGGGCCAAGGCGCCGGACCGCAAGACACCCCGAACAACGGCGGCGACTATTCCAACAACCTGCAGCCCAAGACGAAAGTGCCGACGGAAACTATCCTGGTGAAGGGCGCCTGGTCGAGTGCCAGTGATTCCGTGACTCCGCTGCCAGAAGACGGGGGCGTAAGCAACAATGTCTTCAGCAACCGGTATTTCGGAATGACCTACACGCTCCCCCCGGGTTGGACCGAAAAATACCAAGGGCCGCCTCCCTCGGACAGCGGTCGCTACGTGCTTGCACAGATCAGGCCCGCGGACACATATAAAGGACCAACTCGAGGGAGTATCTTGATTACCGCCGAGGATATGTTCTTCACGCAGTTACCTGCCAGCAACGCCCTGGAGCTCGTGAATTATGCGAGCAACCATTTGCCGCCCGACTACAAAGCGGAACTACCGCCTACTGAGGTCAAGATCGCTGGCCATTCCTTCAGCTTTTTCGCGTATGCATCTCCGGTGGCCCAGCTGCATTGGGATGTTTTGGCTACCCAAATCCGCTGCCACACGGTGGAACTGGTGTTAACTGGTCGTGACACGAAACTGCTGGAGAGCTTGATGCTGGACATGAACCAGATGAAACTGCCCGCGGAGGCCGGCCCCACAGCAGGGATGGGCGGGGGTGACGTCCCTGTGTGCATCAAGGATTACGCGGGCGACGAAAACGTGATTGAGAGGGTTGATCCGGTCTTTACCGAGCACAGATTCAACCCTGTTCCGGTCCGGATCATCATCGATAAGGAAGGCAAGGTAAAGCACATTCACTTCCTCAGCGCATTTCCCGATCAGGCAAAAGCCATCACCGACGCCCTGGGTCAATGGAAATTCAGACGGTATCTGCGAGACGGTCAGCCGGTGGAGGTGGAAACCGGCATCTTGTTTGGGAGCGCGCCCCATCCGACAACACCCCAGGCCAGGAACTTGGCGCCTGAATGATCGACAGAAGATTCAGGACGCGTTTTGATTTGCGAACCTGATATTTGCAATTCCGGGTGTCAGAGGGTCTGCAACTTTACAGCTGCTAATGATCAAGGAGGCCAGTGATCCGTATCTGCGGCAAAGAATCTTGGAGACGGAAAATCATGGTGGGATTCGGCCTGATTGCTGGTTGTGCCGCGGCAGTGCTGGCAGCAAATCCCATCACAGGCGTGGCCCGCAATAGGACTCGGGGCGGGTTCGCCGCCGACGACGAGGTAATTCTTTTCCGCCTAGACCAGGGCATGCAGCAGGAAGCACGTACAAGCACCGACTCACAGGGGTCGTTTACCCTCAAGGTGCAGCGTCCTGACAAGTTGCATCTAGTGCGCGTGGTTCACCAGGGCGTCAACTACGATCAGCCGGCTACGCCCGGTGATGCTGTCTCCATCGACGTCTTCGATGCGGCCGGCAAGGTGCGGGGCGTAAGGGGCAGCATTGAAATCGTCCGCGCCCAGTCTAACGGAAACCAGCTTCATGTCTCCGACATGGTCGAGATCAAGAACGATTCCAGCCCGCCGCTGACGCAGGCGGGTGAACGCACATTTGAAGTTTATCTGCCGGCCCACGCCAAGATTGATTCCGTGCTGGCCGCCGGTTCGGGAAAGATTGTCGTGTTGATTTCCGCAACGCCCGTACCCGGCGAGCCTGGACATTACAGAGTGAACTTCCCCTTGAGGCCGGGATCGACGAAGTTTGCCTTCAACTACGACGTCCCCTACGATGGCCATGCCGCGTTTCGTCCCAAGCTTGTCTATCCCCTGCAGCAGCTGGCCGTCATGATTCCTTCGACGATGAGATTCAGGTCGCGGTCTCCCGCCTTTGAGCTTCTCTCCACCGGTGACCGCGACTATCAAGTGCAGGCGACCCGCCAATTGAGAGCAGGGGAAGGTCCACAGTTTGAAGTCTCCGGAACCGGAGCGCTTCCGCCAATCAGCGCCGGAGCTCAATCTAAAGCGCAACCACAAACCGGTGTGGTCTCCGATTCCGTGATTCCTCCTCCAGTGAGTCCAGGATCACCTGCTCCCGCCGCCCAAAGTGGTTTTGCGCCTGCATCCTCTACATCATTGCAGTGGCGGGTCTTCGGAGCCACCACAGTCATCATGGCTGGAGGTTGCGGGTTCCTGATCTGGCGCACGCGGCATCGCGCTGCCCAAGGAATGGATACGAAGATCGCCTCGCGAACGCTTTAGTCTGCCCCGTCCACCCTAGGGAGACTCTGGGAGCTGGTCTTCATCCTTATCCTTCTGTTCCGAAGACTGTAAACCCAGGGTATGACCACTGTAACTTGCGCCCCGCGGCCGCCGCATAGAAAAATAATCCATTCCATGTTGAAAAAGCTCGCGTGCGTGTCGGGTTTGCTCGCAATCGTCGCCTGGCAGGCAGGCTGCGGAGGCGGCGCGTCCACGCCTGGGACCACCCTCACAGCCCAAACCATCGCCTTCACCGCTCCGACTACGCCCGTTACCTACGGAGCAGCGGCCGTCACTCTGGGAGCAACCGCCAGCTCGGGCCTGCCAGTCACTTACTCCGTGACCGGGCCCGCGACTCAGTCCGCGGGGAAACTAACTTTCACCGGCGCTGGGACGGTCACGGTAACCGCCTCGCAGGCCGGCAACACGACGTACAGTGCCGCCACACCGGTGACCCAGTCTATCGTCGTTGCTCCCGCTCCGCTGAGTGTCACCGCCAACAACAACACCATCGTCGTCGGTCAACCGCTACCCGCTTTTAGCGCTACCCTATCGGGCTTCGTCAACGGCGACACCGCCGCCACCACCGTCACTGGTACCCCCGCGTTAACTTCCAACCCGGCGCTTACAATACCCGGAATCTATCCTGTCATCGCCGCTCAAGGCACACTGGCGGCCTCCAACTATACCTTCGCGAGCTTTACCAACGGCACGCTGACGGTGCAGTCGGCAGCCACTGTCAACGGCACCCTGGTGATCCCACCTCTGCTGGTTCCGACCATTGACGGCAGCGGCGTGAAGCATTTCACGATGAACATGCTGAAGGGCAGCACTACCCTGCTTCCCGGCGTCTCCAGCACCACCGAAGGCTTCAACGGCGCCTGGATGGCTCCCACCATCGAAGTGAACAACGGCGACCAGGTCGCGATGGCAATCACCAACTCGCTGGGCGAAGACACGACCGTGCACTTTCACGGGCTTCACGTGCCCGCGATCTACGATGGTGGCGTGTTCGGCGTCTTCTCCAGCGGTACTACCTACACCCCCAGCTTCACCCTCAATCAGCAGGCCGCCACTTTGTGGTATCACCCGCACGTAATAGGCAACACCGCCCGAGCCATCGCGCTCGGACTGGCGGGCGAGTTCATCATCGGCGACAGCTCCGCCACGAGCGCCGTGCTGCCCGACACTTACGGCATCAACGACATTCCCCTGGTGCTCGAGCACGAGGCCATCGCCAACGACGGCACCATCGAATACACCGAGTCGACGATCGCGCCCGGTTCCAATTTCCCGCTGTTTCTCAACGGGAGGAATGTCAGCACCGCCGCTGCCACGTTGAACACCAGCCAGAACCGCCTGCGGTTTCGCTTGCTGAACGCCTCCATCGGCTCCCAGGTCACAGTCTCGACGAGCGACCAAAGCGCCTTCACTATGATCGCCAGCGATGGGGGCTACCTGGCCGCGCCGCTATCGGTCACCGGTGTCACGCTAGGCCCAGCCGAGCGCGCCGAAATCATCGTCGATCTCGCCCCCGGCGCCACCCGCACTCTTGTCACTACCGTGGATGGGGTGATTACGGAGTTCCCATCTGCCGCCGTCTCCACGCTGGTGATTACAACCACCGGTGTCAGCACCCCTGCCCCCTTGCCCACTACGCTTAACACCATTACACCCTACGGTACCGCGAGTGCGGTGTCACGTACCGTGACCCTTACCGGCACCACCGGCAACTTCGGCATCGACGGCTTGGATGTGTTGCAGCTATCACAGTTCGCCCAGACTGCCATTCATTCCACTTTGGGTAACACCGAGGTATGGAACATCTTCAACCAGACCGAGTTCTTGCATTACTTCCACATGCACGATGTCCAGTTCCAAATCCTAAGCATCAGCGGCAACCCGCCGCCCGCCGCGGAAGCCGGTTGGAAAGACACCGTGGCGGTGGCCCCCTTCGAGACCGTGCAGATCGTCATGCAATTTCTCGACTATGCCGACGCCAACAATGCCTACATGCTCCACTGCCACATCGTCACCCACGAGGACGAGGGCATGATGGGGGCCTTCTACGTCGACCCAGACTAAGAACCGCCATGCGAATCCCCGCACTCATCTACGCTCTTTCGATGGCCGTCATGACGCTGCCCGCCGCCGCTCAGACTGGAGTCTGGCTGCCGACACAGATCCCCGCCAACGGCCTCGGCTCTTGGTGGGAACTGCGCGCCGACGGCTCAATTATCCGCGACTGGGGCGCCCTCGCCGAGGCGCACTACAGATTCGACGGCACGTACTTGACTGTGATTCCAGGCGGTGATCGCAAGGACCGCCCTCGTTTCCGCCTGCGCTTCGATCGCGACCGCATGTACTCGCGTGCCGACCAGACCGATGCGCCCGAGGCTGAATATCGCCGCATCGGTCCAGCTGTCCCCCACTCGCCCTTGATCGGACAATGGGCTAGCGTCGCCGCCCCCAAAACGGGCAAGCCCGCCATGCCTGGCATGAACCATCCCCCCACCGATCTGCCCTCGTTCCGTACGTTTACCGCCGACGGCCTCTACCAAGTGCGCATTGTCTACAACACCAGACAAGGTCATTGGGACGCCGTCAGCCAGACCATTAAGTTTGACGGCGAATCCGACCAGCCCTTCACCCTCAAGGAAACCAACCTGATCATCGGCGGCGCGATCTATCGGCCGAACTAGAGATGGCGCGGCGGATTTACCGGCAGATTGTCTATGGCTTAAGCCGGATCGGGGAGATGCAAATTTTTACTTCGAGCGGAGCAGGAACCTGGGGACCGCCACTGCGGCTGGGATCGAATCCCGAGATTGTAATGCTTCAATTTGAGTGAAGCTTACGAACTGGTTCCCCGATCGAAGTCCGTGGAGGATGGGGACACATCGGGGACACAATTAGGTGTCTCTTGCCACTCTTAGAACGCCATCCAGTGGGTCCGTGCTCCTGTGGTTTGTAGAGTTACGTCTAGCCATCCCGCTTTCACGGCGGTGGCTCACCTGACAAGGTGCGCCGCAGAATGTGCCGTAGGCTCCGAGCCGGCATGCGCTAATGCCGGCTTTTCCGCTACTTCGACAGAATGCTTCCGTGCGGGCTTGGTTCTGGGTAAGTGATTAATACGTTTCTTGCTTATTTGCCACGCCGTCTCCGGTTCAACTAGATTTGACGGCCACAGTGCCCACGAAAACAAAACACATCTAAAATTGCTTCCTTCCTGTCACGATTGTGTGACTCGCGAACCATAATTGGTTCTCGAAAGAGCAGCTACTGAAAACGTATCGGGAACGAAGCAAGACCTTTCAGCGCCATGAGCCTCGCTCAACCCGCCGGCAGCCAGTACTCCGATCCCTTCAATTGCGGCCAGCGGCCCGCACCGACTTAATTGCCCCCGCACCGGCCGGAGAACTCGGGATTGGGCATGGGTGCACTAATGCTGGTGCCGCCGTACCAGCTCAGGTCCGGGCTGCCGTATTGCGCGTCCTTGCCAAAGTCTTTGATTGTCTGTGGCGATACGTTCCCGAAGTTCCACGCGCACGACGTCGCCTGCCAACCTGAGGTGGGGCCGGGTGAGCTGAGCGGCGCAAGGCCGTGCGGGCTGATCGACCAGAACGGGTAGAAGTTGGCATCGGTGGGCGGGACAACACAGCCTGCGCCAGTCGAGGGGTCACACAGGAAGGCCGACCCGTTTATGTCGGTCTCGAACTGGATCTGCGGGTAGTGCCGGCCATGGGCATCGTACGGCCCTATGACCTCGAAGGGAGTTGGATGGCCCGGTGAACCGTCTGGCCACGCGTTTGGCTGGTACGAGACACCGTCGAAATCAAGATCCCCGTTCTGGTAGCGGTTGGCGAAACATTGATTATTGGCTGAAAATGCCGGGATCGTGACATCGTCGATCGTGACATAGCGTATTCCCTTCCGAAAGCAATAGCCGTCGGCGAACTCGCACAAGGCGCCGCTGGCGGATTGATCGGTTGGGCAGGCCTGTGGGCCATCAGGGCCTTGTGTTTCGGCGTTCTGGCAAACGCCTGTCGTCGGGTCGCAAGGGCCCTCTCCCACCTGGTCGGGTCCCTCCGACCCTCCTACGCAGGTATCGAATGTCTCGTCGTCAGTAAAGGATTGGCCCCCCAAAGAGAAAGAAGCCGGGTCCCGGTTGATCAATGACTTGCAGATCTCGGAGTGACCGATCTCCTCTTCCATCAAGACGCCACCCTCGAGCGCCGCCCACGGGACCCGGTTGTTGATGGACGCAGTGTTGTACTCGGCGTGGAATGTGAAGGGCGTGCCGGCACAAGTGTTGATCGAGGTGTTCATAAAACCGTTTGCGGCGCTGGCAGTCATGTACCCGGTTTGACCGGTGGTCAAGTCTCGGATAGTAGTAGTGAATCCCTTCGCTGGGTCCGTGATCGAGACAACGAGCAGATCGCCGGGGTTGATCATGAGGGTGTACTGGTTTGGCATAAAGGTGCTTATGTTGGCGAGTTGCGGGCCTGGGGGCCCGGTCGGGACACCGTTTCTCTGCAGGAACGCGAAATTGGTGGGCTCGGTACAGTCAGCGTTGCAATTGCCGAACCCGTATGTGCACTCGAGGCTGTCGATCGTAAGCGCTGCGCACCATTGGGTCGGGCTGCAACTTTCGCTGTCGACGAACGGTGTATAGCCTGGCGGATATAGCTGGAGTTCCATAAAGGCGGAGCCAGCAGCGTGCGGGTCACTGATTAACCCAGAGTTGCTGTCGCTGTCCGGCGTACATGGATTCTGGGGGTAGGAGCTCGGGTCGCACAGAGGCAGCCCGAACCATGGCGCAACGGAGAGTTCACCGTAATGGGTTACGCTAAGGGAGAGAGTCGGGCTTTGCTTCGGGTCCACAGGCACCCTTACCACGTAAGTCATGGTGTTGCCGGAGCTTGGTGCGCTGGAAATGAACTTTACGCTGGGTTCGTCGTGGCCCACGTACCAGCCGTTGTCGGTGAAGCGTTTGCCGGAGCCGTTCACCACCTTGATGGGGTCTGTGCAAAGATCGCCGGCATGCTTCCTCAGAGCCTGATAGGTCTTGCTCCAACCGTTGCAGTCAACCTCGTTGATTGGGTTCGGCGGCACCGTGCCTGACGCAGTCGCCGGCGTTGGCGTGCTGGTCGATTGCGCGACCGCGCCAGAAATGCCAAACCCGCATATGGCAACGGCCATAGGCAGCAAGAAGAAGCGTTGCCAGCGCAAGCCTGCATACTTGGGGAAACTGCAACAGAGCGAGCGAAGCATGATATCCCCTTCCTTTCAATGTTTCATTTTTGAGGATTTCCGTGAAGGCTAAGTTCTACTAAGCCGGAATTTCCTTTTTGCCCCCACGAGCGGCCCACATTCTCCCCCCCGTCCCTGTTCGTGTCAATGTGAAAGAATTTTCATCCGGATCGCTCCCCCTGCGGGTACGAGATTCCGAACCAGCACAGCCGAAATGCGCCGTTTGCGGCCCACTTCTGCGCCACCTCTCATTCCTCCAACTCGCTTTGGACAGACTTCGCCGCAGACCTGACCACCATCTATCTATCCCGGCTCAGATGTCCTTCCGCCAGCAATAGCCAGTAGTAACGCGCATGCGTCACCAGCCGTCCTCCACCTGTCGAAGCATGGCTAGAGAACTTAGCACTCGGTTCCCGACGCTCTGCACAGAGTGAAACGCTCGGCCGATGTCGCGCAAAAACCATGGAGCGGCGGGCCCTCGATTCCCGCCGCCCTACCACCACTCGATCAGCTTCCGCTCAGAGCAAATCCTTCAATGTCGTACCCAGGGTAACGCGAGTCGCTGTAATCACCCCGGTGATGTGGGCCGTGGGGTTTCCTGAGGTATCGGTGGCATCGAGCGTAAACCTCCCGTAATAGTGGTTCCCATCCGGACTGAGAGTGATCCATTGAACGATCCGAGTGTTGCCTTGCGGGTTCCCGATCCCGGTCGGTGCATTGGTTGTATCATTGCCCCCCCAAGCGATGTGATTGAGTTGGTATGTGGATCTACCCGTCTTTTCCCAGACGCCCGTGCAGACATCCCCGTCCTGCGGAGGCCGCCCAGAAATCATCATTTCCGTTTTATCGCCATGCCACACGACAATAGCGTTGTCGATCGGTGTCTTGTCCGGGGGATTCCCGTCGTTGCCTTCGGCTGTGAACATCACGTGCCACATTCCCACGATGGAATCGTCGGATGAGCTGTCGGAAATAGGTATCAAGGAACCGAGCTGACCGTCCCAGGATTGAGGCACCCAAGTTGCGCCGGGTTTGGACTTACCCTGGCCGGCGCACGCTGCGAGGGCTTGGCCGCTGAGAAGCGCTCCCATCAGAATGATTCCCAGGGCCAGAGTGAATTTGTTAAGTGCTGGTTTCATGTGATCTCCTTCTTAAACATCCAGCCGCATTCAAGCTGGCAGCTGCGGAGGCGAATCCTGATCGAAACGTCGCGACCAGGCAAGGACTGTGGAATGAAGTTTAGGTGAAGAAAGGTAAAGCTGTAAGTTGCTGATTTGGCAGGCTGTTCGCTCGTCTGCTTGGCGCTCAATGGCTGTCCGATCAGTGGTATAGTTCTTTGCCCAACTCGCTAGGAGTATCGCGTGCCCGCGCCCACCCACAAGTTTGGCAATTTTGAACTGGATCCCTCCGGCTTTGAACTGCGACGTCAGGGTCGCCCGCTGAAGCTTGAGCGCATTCCCATGGAGTTGCTCATCCTGCTGCTGGAGAAAAATGGGCAGGTCGTCAGCCGTCAGGAAATTGTCGAGCGACTTTGGGGAAAGGATGTCTTCGTTGATACCGAGCATGGGATCAACACAGCCATTCGCAAGATAAGAACTGCGCTGGGAGAAAAGGTAGAACGCCCACGATTCATACAGACCCTTTCGGGCAAGGGATATCGTTTC
The DNA here is from genome assembly GCA_963770245.1 of uncultured Acidobacteriaceae bacterium. Taxonomy (GTDB): domain Bacteria; phylum Acidobacteriota; class Terriglobia; order Terriglobales; family Acidobacteriaceae; genus PALSA-270. Next base: position 74,687 of record CAVYOX010000012.1, read on the forward strand.
GTTCCCGAGACGCTGAACACCAACCGTAACGGAACTGCCACGGCCGCCGAAAAGGTAAGTCCGCCGACAGAGGCGTTGAACCCACCGAACAGCGAAGTTATTCCTACGAAGAGCGGTGAGCGCCTAAGCCCGCGCTGGGTAGGGGCGGCGATGGGTTTGCTCCTGGTGGCTGGTGCAATGGTGGCGCTCAATTTCGCAGGATTGCGCGATCGCGTTTTTGCCAGGAATCAGATCGGTCCCATCCACTCCATCGCCGTGCTTCCGCTGGCGAATCTTTCGGGCGATGCCTCCCAGGAATATTTCGCCGACGGGATGACCGACGAGCTCATCACGGCGCTAGCCAAGAATCGGTCTTTGCGGGTGGTTTCGCGGACGTCCGCGATGCAGTACAAGGGAGTGCGTCGGCCGTTGCCCAACATCGCCCGGGAGTTGGGAGTGGACGGAATCCTCGAAGGTTCGGTAGAGCGGTCGGGGAATCGGGTCCATATGACGGCGCAGCTGATCTATGCACCGACGGATACGCACATTTGGGCGGAAAGCTACGACCGTGACCTGAATGGCGCACTGTCGCTGCCCGATGAACTCGCGCAGATGGTGGTCCATGAAGCCAAAGTTGCGTCCTCCCCAGTCCGATCGCCGCGGTACATCAGTCCGGAAGCGCACGATTCTTACCTGCACGGGCGCTACCTCTGGTTTGTTGGTAATAACGCCCGAAGTAGGGAGTACTTTGAGAAGGCCATTCAGCTGCAACCCGACTACGCGGCCGCCTGGACCGGCCTCGGCGACACCTATGGGGCAAGCGCGGTAGAAGGTGAAAGTCCTCCTCAAGAAGCCTTCGCAAAAGCGGAGGCGGCTGCCCGCAAGGCCCTGGAACTGGATGATTCGCTTCCCGAAGCCCACAATTCCATAGCCGCTTTCTATCTATTCAACGCTTGGGACTGGCATCGGGCCGAGTCCGAGTCGGCGCGGGCCGTCGAACTAAATCCCAACTATGCCGAGGGGCGCCATATACACTCCTACACCCTTTACGCGCTGAATCGGGATGACGAGGCCTTGCAGGAACAAAAACGAGCCACCGAGATTGATCCTTTTGCCAGATCCTGGGCGTTGGGGGCCGCTTATCTTCATCTCCGGCAGTACGACGCGGCCATCAATGAACTTGGCGCACGGGCGGAGATTCAGCCACAAGACCCCTCGGTTCAGTTTTTTATGTCGGAAACTTATCGATTCAAGGGGATGAAGAATGAGGCGGCCCTGCATGCGGAGCAATCGTTTCTTGCATCGGGTGACAAGAAATCGGCTACGGCAGTGCGGCACGCGTTTGAACGAGGGGGCGTCCCGGCAATCGACCAGTGGCTTCTAAGCCAAGACTTGGACCAAGCTCGCAAGAAATATGTCTCGCCTTTTGCCCTGGCGTATGACTATGCCCGCCTTGAACGCAAAGAAGATACGCTTCGCGCTTTGGAAGATAGCTACCGGGAGCGTTCCCCATGGCTGCCGTTTATCCAGAAAGAGCCGGTTTTTGACTTCCTGCATTCCGAACCGCGCTATCGCGACATCGTGAAAAAAATGGGCTTGCCGCCAGCGTATTGAGCGGATGATGCGAGTTGGTCTTGGGTTTGCGACCGAACACCTCACCTTATCTTCGATCGATTGGGAGTTTCGATCCGCGTTCAGCTGATCCTGTACGCGCCAATCCATCCGTCAGCTCCCGACCGGCGGAATCGAATTGGGATTTGGTACGCCTGCACTACTCAAAACATGTGGAAGGAAAGGTCGACGCCACTCCACCCCACAGGATCTGATCGTTGCCCAGAATGCTGACCGCGATGGTCCCGCCGATGGTGGCCGGATGCAGGTCGAAGGAGTCCTGCACGATGGTCAAGGGCGCCACCGGAACGCTCGGCGATCGCGGCGATTACGTCTCTCCCGTGCCAGGTCACTTCTTGCGGCAGTCCGGTGTTTACCGACAGCGCTTCCTCTATGGCCTACTTCAATCCGGTCACGACGAACGCCTCCGACAACACCCGCACGTAGACGTAGGCGTACGCAGTCCCGTCGCTCGAAAGATGGGGCCCACCAACCGCCGTGACTCCCGCTGCCACTTCCGCCCCGAAGGTTCTCCACAAGTCCATTTTCCCGGTGGTGGTGTTCACTCGATAGACCTCCGCGATCCTCTCGCGGATCCGGCTGGAGACCACATAGACCGATCCCCCATCCGGCGACCAGCCAATCAGCGAGTAGTTCAAGTCAAGTTCCGGGATCAAATGAATGCCGCTCCCGTCAAGCGGCCAAATTCCCCATTTGCCATCAGGTCCCAGCACCGCCGTGCTCTTTCCGTCGGGCGAGATTTGCACGCCAGCGACGCCCTCCGGAGTGATGGGCTTGGAATCGCCGCTGCTCAGATCAATCATGTAGTCACGCGCCCCATGCCCGGCTTCAATCCCCGAAGCCAGCATCTGCTTGCCGTCCGGTGACCATTGCACCACGCCATAACTTACGGCATCGTGCGTGAGCCGCCTAGGCTCTCCGGCTCCCGTCGGCACCAGGCTCAAAGGTCCGCCCTTCGCCGGTTTCGTGATCACCCATTTTCCATCGGGCGAGATGGCCGGGGCGAGTCCCTCGCCTATGCGCGCCGGAGGCGCCCCATCCGTATCGCGCAGGAATACAGTGTAGTTCGGCCCGCCGCCGTCGCCTTCCTCTTCGAAAAGGATTTTTCGGCCGTCCCGGCTGATGTCGCGGAGAATCGACCATCCGAACCACCCCAGTTCATGCTCCTCTTTTTCTCCAGGCGCCTTGCCCCGGATTCCTACCGTTTGCCGATGCGTGACCATCAGCTCCCTCCCATTCCGCAGGTCTTCGAGCCACATCCCTCCGGGCACGTTCGTGATCGTTCGCAGCTTGCCCGAAAGGGTTACGGCACGGAGGTTCGCAGCATTGCCGCTGCTGGCCGCCGTGAACCAGACTTCATCGCCCGCCCGGGACCAGAGAACTCCCTCTACGGAGGACCACTCCGAAGAAAGTTTCTTCTCTTTTCCGCTGCCATCCGAGCTAATTACCGCAACGGACCCCTGGTCGTCGTGTCCCGGGTTTTCATGGTCGGCAAACGCAACCCACCTGCCATCGGGCGAAATTCTCGGGTGGCTAATCCAGTTGACGCCGTCGAACAGGACCTTGCCAATGGGATATTCCAGGCGGTAGTGATGGTTTTCCGGAATGTAACGGACCACCGCCATGCCTTCGCCGTCCGCAGCCCAGTCCGCGTCCTGCACATTGTCCAGCACTTCTCGGGGTGTCCCTCCGCTCAGAGAAACCCGCGCCAGCGTCCCGGTTCCAAAACCCCCGAGGCCTACCGTGTTGAGCCGGACCGCCAGTTCTCCGCTCTTGGAGACAGAAAGCAGATCTGCATCTTTCAACCCCAGTTCGCGTGACCCCGGATCATCAGTGCGAGCTATATACAGCTGGTTTTCGCCTCCTTCCCACGATGCGCTGTAAACAATGCTGCCGTCAGGCGTGAACCGGGCATTCCCAATAGAACCCGTGCGAAAGGTGATCTGCTTATACTCGGCCAGGGGTCCCCGGCCGCCGGCTCCGCCCAGCCACCAGCCGAGACCAAGCATCACCAAAGTAAAAGCAAGCCCGAGAAGAGCGGCGGCGATCAGGAGCCCGCGGCGCGGCTGACCAACCCGCAACGGCGCTATCGCTGCCCTTGCCGTTGTCCCCGAGATTCCAGAAACATGTTCGAGATCAAACGCGATATCGCTGGCCGAATGGAAGCGAGCCTCAGGGTTCTTCTCCAGGCAGTGGTGCACAATGCGCTCTAGCGCCGGAGAAATATTGCGGTTGGTTTCGCTTAAATCTGGAGGATCTTCCTTGAGGATCGCGCTCATCGTATCGGCGGGGGTATCTCCGTGAAATGCACGTTTGCCGGAGAGCATCTCGTAGAGAATTGCCCCAAAGCTGAATATGTCAGAGCGGGCATCGAGTGCGATGCCGCGCACCTGCTCTGGCGACATGTAGCCGGCTGTGCCCAGCACCGTGCCGGCATCGGTGCCACCGGTCATGGTGGGCAGCGCAGTGTGAGCGTGGGGGTCCGCTTGAGTTAGCTTGGCCAGGCCGAAGTCCAGGATCTTGAGCCGCCCGTCTCTGGTGACGAAGAGATTTTCCGGCTTGAGGTCGCGATGAATGATGCCTTTCTCGTGGGCCGCGGCCAGTCCATGCGCGATTTGCAGGGCGTAATCCAAAGCTTTTCGTACCACGATGGGCCCGCTGCGCAGGCGCTCACGCAGCGTCTCTCCCTCCAGCAGTTCGGAAACTACGTAAGGCGAGCCGTTGCTTGTGCCAATGTCGAATACCGCCAGAATGTTCGGATGGTTCAGGGCAGCGGTGGCTAGAGCCTCCTGCTCGAAACGGCGCATTCGGTCCGCATCAAGGGAAAGCGCTTGCGGTAAGACCTTGATCGCCACTTCGCGTTTGAGGCGAGAATCGCGGGCACGGTAGACTTCGCCCATGCCGCCTGCACCTAACAGGTCGACGATCTCGTAAGGACCGAATTTGGTGCCGGAGACAACAGCCATGGTGCGGGTGATTATAACTTGATGGCGCAGGCGCTGCGACGGTGACCGGCCGGGGGACTGCCCGCGTCTCCACGCGAATCCTCGTTTAGATCGTTGCTGCCCCGTGACAAGGAGAAAACGCAAAGCCGGCGCAGCGGGCAGCGCGCCAAAGATACCTAGCATGGGCGCAAATTCCTCTAAACGTGGGGCCAAGTGTCGGGCGTTCGCGTAACCTTCGCCAACCCAAGTGTAGGATCTTGGCATGCCCGCGCTTGGTGATACGATCGAACCTTCGAGATCGAATTCCTTGATTCTGGGTGTTCAGGCTCTTGAATTCACGTTTGGTTAGAGATTTCAGGGAACGAAATTATCGGCCACTCTGTTCGAATACATAGGAGGCAAAGGAATGACACAACCCAGGAAGCAGCCATGAGTACCAGCGAAGTCCGTAGTAAGGAAGCGACCAGCGACGCGAGGGTCGCGAGAGTCGACTTGAAGCTCGAGGCCGTGGTCATCCCCGTCTCGGATGCTGACCGCGCGAAGCAGTTCTACGGGGCGCTCGGTTGGCGGCTCGACGCCGACTTTCGCTTCGATAACGGCTTCCGGGTCGTCCAGTTTACGCCGCCCGGCTCGGGATGCTCGGTCCAATTCGGCACGAACATCACGTCGGCCGGGCCCGGTTCGGCCCAGGGCCTGTACCTGGTCGTCTCCGACATCGAGGCTGCGCGCGACGAGCTCGTCCACCGCGGTGTCGAGGTCAGCGATGTGTTCCACGCCGGAACACCGGGCGCTCAGTTCCAGCCCGATGGCACGCGCGGTCGCGTCAGCGGACCGGCGCCCGATCACGCCACCTACGGCTCCTTCGCCACGTTCAGCGACCCGGACGGCAACGGCTGGCTGCTGCAGGAGATCACGACCCGGCTTCCCGGGCGCATCGACCTCGCGACGACGACCTTCGCGTCGGCCACAGACCTGGCGAGCGCGCTTCGGCGTGCGGAGGCCGCCCACGGGCAGCACGAAAAGCGCACCGGGCAGCGCGACGCGAACTGGCCCGACTGGTACGCCGCGTACATAGTGGCGGAGCAGGCCGGGACGGTGCTGCCGACATGAGCGACTACGACGGGCATCGTCATCGGAGTCTCAGAGGCGAAGTCGTGAGCCGCGAACCGGAGCTCGCTGGGCAGACGGTCGACTTCCGGAGACTTGAGTCCCGCGATTCCTGCCACCAGGATCTGATATGTCGACAACGCCTCTAGGCCGTTTTCTTTCTTGAGCGGGCAACGACGGTGATCTCCGGCAGCTTCTTTCGTCCCGAGCGGTACTCTCGAACGGTTTTTAGAATCTCTTTCTCTGAGATGTCGCCCAGATCAGCAGCGGCCCCTTGGACACTCCGCAAGAAGTCCTTCTTCCACACAGGTTTCTTTCGGCCCTTGCGAAGGTCCTTGTAAGCCGAGGCCAGAGGAATCTGGTCTTCTAGTTCCCGAGCCAAAGAGCGAACCGGAATCTTGATTTCCACCGCATTGGCGCCGTTAAGCGGACGAGAGCGAAGGCAGATGTCCCCCAGGTCACTCAGTTTGGCTTTGCCAAGATTCTTCGAAAACGCCTCTGTGAATCTGGCCAGGAGATCACTCGAACTACCGAGTGTTTGCTGAGATAAAAAGCCACTTTCGCCTCTAACAGGAGATTCGCGTCAAACCAGCACACACGATTGCGGCGTACAGGACGGATGACCCCCAGCTGTACAAGGTTTTGAAGGTCTTTTGGCGGCACTCCCAGCACAACGCTGGCCTGCTTGAGTTTGAATGGAAGACTTTGCATTCGATTAACCATCTTTGGTTTAGATGGTTATTTGATGGAAATCAAGGGCTTGAGGAATCGTCGGCCGGAAATTGGGATCAAGCAAGATCTGGGAAGAGCGCCTAGCCGGATGCCGCTGCGCAATCTGACCAGACAGAAAGTTCTCCGGCTGAGACTCGAGGTCCTCGGTTCTAGCTGCTGGGGCCTTTCGAGAGCCGGTCAGACTCTTGCTGAGCCTTGAATCGCCTAACGCGTCGCGCTCACCTCCACTGAGAGCGCATAAGTGCGTCAGGGACTTGTCGGAACAAACAATGCTAACCAGTCTAAGCAGAATGTTTTGCGGGCATTACTTCATGTTACCCTAGAAGTAGGGAGGCAATATTGTTCCGGGTCTCGTTTGGGAACCGAAGCCCGCTCCGAGACCGCGAGAACAGCCAAGCGATGACATTCACCACCCACTCAATGCGTGCGATGGCAATTTCTCGCCACTACTGACATCCCCGAGCGAGCCCCTTCAAGCGGAATCCGCATCGTGCGAAAAACAGCTTGCACCGCGATCCTTAGCAGGTGCATACTTTCGCACCATAAGGGGTGCTCCCATGCACAGAATTGCATTGCTTATAACCGTCGCCCTGCTTAGCGTCAGCGTAGGTCATTCTACGCCGGGTGCCGACTGGGCGATTAACGCCACTGCAATTGAGGCGTGCAGCTGTCCACACTTCTGCATGTGCTATTTCAATTCACATCCAGCAGCTCACCACGAGAATGGCAAGACCGAACACTTTTGCAAGTTCAACAACGCGTACAAAGTCAATAAGGGACATTACGGCAGCGTCGATCTCAGCGGCGCCAAGTTCTGGCTGAACGGCGATCTTGGCGGCGACTTCTCGCAGGGCCAGATGGATTGGGTTCTGGCGACTTTCGACAAGGGCACGACTGCCGAGCAACGGCAAGCCATTGGGGAAATCCTGGGGCACGTATTTCCCGTGAAGTGGAACTCATTCCAGACCGCCGAAGGTGATATCGACACGTGGACCTTTGATAAAGACCAGGCCCATGCGACGCTCAACGGCGGCAAGACAGCTGAGATCAAGCTGAGGCGTTTTCAAGGGATGACGGATGAACCCGCGGTCTTGAAGAACGTGAAGTACTGGGGCACACCGCGCAACGATGGTTTCGTGATGATGCCCAACGAATTGGAGACCTACAAGGAGGGCCCCAAGGCCTACGAATTCAAAGGAACGAACGGCTTCATGCTCACCTTCGACATGACGTCAAAGGACGTTCCCGCGCAGAAGGGCTCTTCGATGAGCTACTGACAAATCTTTCCACTGGCCGCCTGATGCGTCAGAGTCTTTCTGACGCATGTTTTTTGCGACTGAGGTAAGTGCCGCCGTCCGAATCGCCGCCGTCCTGGGTGAGGCGCGGCGTGGTTCTGAGCCAGTTATTGCCTGTGCTCGTTCCAGTGCTCGGTCGCTTACCGACTGTCGTAGCGGCCCGGACAAATGCGCGCCCACAAAGCCAAATGGCCGGCGTTCGAGAACCGGGACATGTCCACGCCGATCTCGGAAACTTGCTGATGCGTCAGAATTGATCAGTTGATTGACCGTGCCGATTTTTCGCCAAATGATCTGCCAGGGGGCTCCCCTTGCCTTCAAAGGGGAAGACCAAATGGGGCCAGTCTCTCTGTCCGGCCCTGGATGCAATACTCTCCAGTTTCCGTGTTGCAGACGAAGCGAAATCTGGCTCCTCCGTGGGGCGTTGGGTGCGTCAATCATCATCAGCCTCAGCGTTAGCGGAGCCATCGTGCGATGAGGACTTTCACAATTGCCGCCTTCCTTGCCTTGATATGTGTCTCAGAGCTCGGCATTGCTCAACGAGAGGTCTCAGGAGCAGCCTCCTCAGCAGTCGATGAAATATTGAAATCACATTCGGCTGCAGGCGACTTCAGCGGGACAGCGCTTGTGGCCAGAGAAGGGCTGATCCTCTACCAACGAGCCTTCGGATTTGCCAATCGGGAATGGAATATTCCGAACGATTTGACGACAAAGTTTGAAATCGGCTCCATGACCAAGCAGTTCACCGCACTTTTGATACTGCAGTTCGTGAACGAGGGCAAAATCAATCTTGATGCCCATATTACGGATTATCTGCCCTACTACCGAAAGGACACTGGGAGCCGTGTCACCGTGAGCGAACTACTCTCTCATACCTCCGGCATACCCAACTTCATCAGCGTTCCCGGGTTTCTTGAAGGCCCTGCGAGCAGGACGAGTTACTCGGTCCGCGACTTCTCGGAGAAATATTGCAGTGGAGACTTGCGGTTCGAACCGGGAAGTCAATTCGAGTACAGCAATTCGGGTTACTTTCTGCTGGGCGCGATTCTCGAACAGGTATCACACGAGGCGTATGAGCAACTGCTGAAGGAGAGGATCTTCGGCCCCTTGGGTATGGAAAATTCGGGATACACGCACCCGGAAACGATACTGCCTCATCGTGCCGCCGGGTACGAACGTTCAGCTGTCGGCTTCCGCAATGCTCGTTACTACGATATGTCGATCCCGTTTGCAGCGGGAGCCTTATACTCGACGGTCGGAGATCTCTTGCTATGGGATCAGGCGCTCTACGGAGACCGTTTACTCCCAACGCGACTCCGCGAGCTTCTGTTCAAACCGAATCTGCAGAATTACGGGTATGGTTGGGGCATCCTGGTGCCGAAGCCGGGCTCGCCCTACGCGGGAGAATCGATTCCCATGCATGGAGGAGCGATTTTCGGATTTCAGTCTGTGATTGAGCGAATCCCCGCGCACAAAGAATTGATTGTCCTCCTGGATAACACGGATAGCCCGAAACTCCTGGATATTGCAGAGGAGATCAGGCGTGTTTTGTCGAACTCCCACTGAATTTCCGTTTCCGTGACTGCGTTCCCAGATGAGTGATCCTGCCGATTTTTCGCTAACCTTTTTCCGCGCAGAACGTCCCCTTGCCTTCCAAGGGGAAGTGTGAGAATCTTCCCTTTGATTGCTAGGGGTACGGATGGATACAGCCAAGCTGGAATTCTTTCGCGGCACGCTTGACGTTCTTATTCTCAAGGCCCTGGTCTGGGGACCGCTTCATGGTTATGCCATAACCAACCTGCTCCGCCGTCAGAGTGACGAGGCGCTGCTGCTCGAAGAGGGCACGCTTTATCCCGCCCTCTGGCGACTGGAAAACAAGGGATTGCTGGATGCGGAGTGGGGACTTTCCGAAAACCATCGCCGGGCCAAGTTCTACCGGCTCACCCCCGAGGGCCGGCGTCAACTGCGTCATGAAGTAAAAACCTGGGAGGCGTACGCCACCGCCGTCGCCAAAGTACTCGGGGCGACGCAGCCTCCGTTGCCGAAGGAGATGGTGTGACACCCACTCCTATCTGGCGCCGCTACGCCCGCCTGTTCGGCCCCGACCCCGCCGCCGACGTGAAAGACGAGTTGCGCTTTCACCTGCGAGCGAAAATTGACGACCTCGTCGCGCAGGGCTGGTCCCCCGCCTCCGCCCGCCAGGAAGCCGAACGTCAGTTCGGAGACCTGCGCGCCGTACAGCAAATCGGCGTGCGCATAGGAGAAAAAATGGAACGCCGCAAACGCCTCGAGGATTACTGGACTGACTCCCTCCAGGATGTGCGCTACACCTTCCGCACCCTGCGCCGCGATCCGGGTTTCGCTGTCACCTCGATCCTCATCCTGGCGCTTGCCATCGGCGCCAACATCGCCGTCTTCAGCGTCGTCAACACTTTGCTGCTGCGCCCGCTGCCCTTCCGCGACTCGCGACAGCTCGTGTGGATTGCGCCGCCGCCGACCGCCTGCGGCCTATCTTGCGCCACCTATTCCGCCGACGCATACGAAGAATTCCGCGAACAGAGCCGCGTCTACCAGGATGTCACCGGATACATGGCCTTCACCACCCCTGACAATCTGCGCCTCACCGGCCGCGGTGAACCGGAGTCGGCCACGAGCTTCGAAGTCATCGGCAACTTCTTTCAGGTTCTCGGCGTGCAACCCGCCATGGGCCGCCTGTTCACCTCGGACGAATCTCGCGGCGCGCACCCGATTGCGCTGCTGACCAACGCCTACTGGCGGCGTCAGTTCAACCCGGATCCTGCCATCGTGGGCAAGGCCATCGAGCTGAACGGGGCGCCGGTCACGATCGTCGGTGTCTTGCCTGACAGTTTCGACTTTGGCGCGGTGTTTTCACCCGGCGCGAAAGTCGATCTCTTCACCCCGCTCGACTTGAATCTGGAGCGCGATTGGGGCAACATCGTCACGCTCATCGGCCGCCTCAAGCCGGGCGTGACCGTGGCCCAGGCGCTCGACGACGCCAATCGCGTCGCGCCCAATATCTATTTCAACGTGAAATATCCCCAGACGCTGGGCCGCTATAAGGGCGATCTGATTCCCGCTGCCGCTCAAGGATTACGTTACGGGCAAACTGCGTCGCTCGCTGATTGCGCTCTGGTCGCGCGGTGGGCGCGATTCTGCTGATCGCCGGCGTGAACCTCTCGAACCTGCTGCTGGCTCGCGCCGCCGCCCGCGCCAAGGAGTTTGCCGTCCGTGGCGCACTGGGGGCAAGCCGCGGCCGCATCGTGCGCCAGTTGCTCATGGAAAGCCTCGTGCTCTCCGGCGCGGGCGCGGCCCTCGGACTGGGACTGGCTCTCATTCTGATTGCATGGCTCGCGCACCAGGGATCGGTGGCTCTGCCGCTCCTCGGCAGCCTTGCGCATCGATGGCCAGGCGCTCGGCTGGACGGTTCTCGTCGCCGTCTTCACCGCGATGATCTTCGGCCTGCTTCCCGGGCTGCGGATCGCCAGCGGCAATCTCCAGGAGGTGCTCAAGGACTCCGGTCCAGGCGCGGGCTTGGGCCGCAAACACGAACGCGTCCGTGCCGCACTGGTCGTCTCCGAAGTGGCATTGGCTTGCGTGCTGCTGGTGAGCGCGGGCTTGCTGTTGCGCAGCTTTGTCAAAGTGCTCGACGTCGACCTTGGCTTCCAGCCGGACCGCGCCGCCTCCATCAAAGTCGATTACGACGATAGCGCCTCCTCCCAAGAAGCCAGCCAGGCCAAACGCGGCGAGATCTTCCAGCAGATCCTTGCCCGCGTCAGCACCCTGCCCGGGGTCGAGGCCGCGGGCATGTCCGATTACCTTCCGCTCGGACCGAACCGCGAGTGGGACTCGCCCGCGCCGCAAGGGAAGATCTTTGCTCCGGGCGAACTGCCGGACCCGCTTGTCTACGTGATCACTCCGGGATTCATTCGTGCCATGGGCATTCGACTGCGCGGCCGCGACTTCACCTGGGCTGACGGCTCGCACGGCGAGAGAGTCGTCCTCATCAACGCCTCGGCCGCTCGCGTCTACTGGCCGGGTGAGGATGCGGTGGGCAAGATTCTCCTGCGCGGTAACGAGGAAGACCACGTGGTCGGGGTCGTCGACGATGTCCACGAAGAAACTGTGGAGGGCGGAACTGGATCGCAGATTTACTACCCGGCAATGCAGCAAGGGCCAACGGGCGCGCAACTGGTGGTTCGCACCAGCCTGCCGCCCGCGACGCTCGCCGCGAGCGTTCTCCGCGCCCTGCGCGAGCTGAATCCCAAACAGCCCGCCGCCGAGTTCCGGCCCATCCAGACCATCGTCGACCGGGCCGTCTCGCCGCGCCGCTTCTTCATGTTGCTGGTTGCGGCATTCGCCGGCCTTGGCTTGCTGCTGGCTGCGCTCGGCATCTACGGCGTCATCTCGTATTCGGTCACGCAGCAAGCGCAGTCGATCGGCATCCGCATGGCGCTCGGCGCAACCACCGGCCACGTGCAGCGCCAAGTACTCGCCGGTACGCTGCGCTTGGCGCTGGCTGGTATGGTGCTGGGCACATTGCTTGCCGTCTCGGTGGCCAAACTGATTTCTTCGCTATTGTTCGCCACCTCGTCCTGGGATCTGCCAACCTATCTCGGTATGGCGCTGGCTCTGCTGCTGGTTGCGGCCGTCTCGGGTTACATTCCAGCCCGCCGCGCCTCTAGCCTCAACCCCACGGAGGTCTTGCGCAACAACTGACTAGAGACCAGGGTGTCGCAGCAGCTGGGAGAACTCCGGTTGGAGCGAATGGTTGGCAATTGGGAGCGGCGTCGGCCGGCGGGGCATCTCCGGGAGGACCGGAGGCTGCCCCGCCGCTGACAATCTGCTCGGGTCTTGCGGGGATTATTCCTTCCTAGTGGTCGGGGTGCTCGTCGTTAAGTCTTTTTACTTTGTTTACTTCCAGCGAGTGATCGTCTTCGTGCAAGCGCGCGTTGACCAAAACATGGTGCCCCTCATGCTCTCGTACCAATTCCGTGTTTTGCACCCGGTAGCGTGTTTTGTCCTTGTCATCTTCCACCACGTAATTGTCGCCATCTTTTCGAATGTAGCCTCTCACGGTCGTCTTTCTAATACGGTTTGAGGTTGCCTGTTGATCATGCGGAGTTTGGTTCTGGTCCTGTGCGACGGCCCCGGCTGTGCAAATCACTGCAAGAGCGATGATCGCGAAAATCGCATTCTTCATGTTTCCTCCTGTAAGCGCTGTGTTGTATGGGCAAACAATTACCGCCCTTATGATGCATTGTGCGGTATCCGCGAACTGTCCAAAATTGCACAAAGGCAGATTACCGTCATCTGGTAAAGTACTGAAACCCCAGCTGATGGAATATCCGATGAACCTAATTCTAACCCTGCGCCGCTTACAGAATCCGAACCGCTGCCTGAGCGCTTCGCAGGACACCGCCGAATAACTGGGCCCCACTAACAGTAGCTCTCTGGCATCCTCCGCCTCCCCGAACTTATTCCGTCGGCGGCGGGCGATTTTGAACGCAAGAGCCTCAACAACAGGAGAACTGCGAAGGTTTCCATGAGCAAGGCAGGCTAGACTTGTTCGTCGCCTGCATGGCGCACCTCCTGGATCGAATCTGTTTTGAGCGGGGATCGACGTGTGCGGGGTGCTTCAGGTCACGGAGTCCCCGGCGAGCACTGTGAGCTACGAACCGCGAACGGAGCCAGCTACTCCCGGTCGAGCGACGACCAAGCCAAAGACGCAGTGGCTCGGTGGCCTCGAGGAAAATAGATCTGCTGTAAGTCCCTCTTTTTCAAACTCATAGCGTAATTAGTTACCGTACGGCATATAGTCGTACATTATACTTGATTTGTCCGTCTGCTCGCCGTACATTCTTAAGTACAGGAGCCGCCATGTCCCAGGCAATCAAACGTCAGCAGCGTGCGCGGAAGAACCAGCGTCTGGAGGCCAGAGTGACTCCGGATCAGAAACGGTTGATCGAGCGCGCGGCCGAGTTGCGCGGGAGTACTGTGACCGACTTTGTGGTGGCCAGCGCACAGCAGGCAGCCGCTGACACCATTAGGGATTTCGAGACATTGGTGCTGCGGGATCAAGCGCGGGATGTGTTTATCAACGCGATCCTCAATCCGTCGCCTCCAAACGATGCAGCGCGAGCTGCAGCCCGGCGATATAAAACTGAAGTGGGGTTGTAATCGGTGGGCGAACGGGAAGAGCCACATTTCGTCATAGAGCCGCTCAGCGCGAAACCCGACCGAGCGGCTTTTTCTTGCGGCAATGACGAATTAGACTCCTATCTGCACAAACAGGCGGGCCAAGACCTCAAAAAACGAGCTGCGGTTCCGTTTGTGATTACGCCGGATCGTAAGACAATTGCGGGCTTTTGTACGCTTTCCCAGTATGCCGTGGATTTGGGTGAGGTCCCCGGGGAGGTTGCGAAGAGGCTTCCGAAGTATCCCACGGTTTCGGCAACCCTTCTCGGGCGGCTTGCGGTAAGCACTGTGTTTCGTGGTCGGGGGTTAGGCGAGAGATTGCTCATGGATGCGTTGCGCCGCAGTTTGGAATCGAGCAAACAGGTGGCTTCGGCGGGGGTCGTTGTTGATGCGAAAGACTCTTCTGCGGAGGAGTTTTACAAGAAATACGGATTCATTGAACTTCCCCGTGTTGCGCGTCGGCTGTTTCTTGCGATGGGCACGGTGGAAGCGCTTTTTGGTGAAAGCGAGTAGCGGCAGCTCACGCCGCTGACGTTGCAAGATGCGCGACGTTTGATTCAGCGCTACGTGGATCGCTACAACACAGTGCGTCTGTACAGCGCGATCGGTTATGTGACGCCGCAGGATATGCTGGCGGGACGACAGGCGGAGATTCATGCGGCGCGCGATCGTAAGGTGGAACAGCCTCGCCGGCAACGACAACTTTGTTGGCAGCAGGCAACACCCTCGAGGTTTGCGCGGTCCTGCAGGTACAATGACAGCGCCAGGGGAAACGGAAGCTGACTCTGCGCGATGCAACCATGCTGAGGGATAATTTGGCGGGGCTCATCTCGCGCCGTTGGCACCGCGCAGCACCGGAGTCATCGGACGACAGATCCCCAATGCCTCAAGAAATCCCCGCCCCGCAGTGGCGGAATCTCTGCAGTAACGGAGACGTCGCTTCTCCCTTTCACGCTGAGCCAAGACAGAGTAGGGTTTGTGCGTTTGCCACCCAGCATCGCACGCGGCACGAGTCACCTATGGGGCCGCGCGAGGAGAAAGTTGAGTCACGATGATGAAGCGTGATGCGTTCTTGCTTTGCCAAGTTCTGCTGGTTGTTCTTCCAGTTCGTGCTCAGGAGCGGCGCCAGCAACCAGTCCAGCAGGTGGATCAATGGCATCTCCAGCACTATCCGTTCGACGACTCCAATCTGTCGACGGAAAAGCGAATCGATAATCTGCTGTCATTGATGACGATCGACGAGAAGATCGATGGCTTGGGTACGCAGACCGGTGTGCCGCGCCTGGGAGTCCCCAATATCGGCAGTTCGGAAGGCATTCACGGCGTAGTACAACGCGAACCGAGATTTGGCCGCGAGCCGATCACAACGACCCAGTTCCCTCAACCACCAGGGATGGGCGAGTCGTGGGATCCGGACCTTGTTCGTGAAGCGGCGGGTGTGGAAGGCTATGAGGCTCGTTTCATCTCACAGACGCCGAAGTACAACCGGCAGATCCTGATGCAGTGGGGGCCGCAGTCGGACCTGGATCGCGATCCGCGCTGGGGCCGCAGCGAGGAAGTCTATGGCGAAGACCCCTTCCTGAACGGAACCATGGCTACCGCATTTGTGCACGGCCTGCAGGGCGACGATCCGAAATACTGGCAGGCTGCGGCGCTGCTAAAGCATTTTCTGGCAAACGAGAACGAGGACGAACGCAACAGCTCGTCTTCCAATTTCGACGAGAGGTTGTTTTGGGAATATTACTCGGTGCCGTTCCGGATGGCCTTTGTGGATGGCGGAGCCAGGGCCGTGATGGCCTCGTACAACGCATGGAACGGTACGCCGATGGCTGTCAATCCGATTCTGCGTAGCCTTGTGATCGACCAGTGGGGCGGGGATGTTGTTTCGAGCGACGGCGGAGCGGTCAAGCTGCTGGTGAACCCGCGGCATCTTTTCTCCAATCAGGAGAGCGCTGTCGTGGCGTGCTTGAAGGCTGGCATCAATCAGTATCTTGACGTATATCGGGATGAATTGCATGCGGCTCTGAAGGACGGATCGATTAAAGAGGTCGACATCGACAATGCGCTGCGGCCTAAGTTCCGTATCGAGGTCAAGCTGGGCCTGCTTGATCCACCGGATATGGTGCCGTACACCAGTATCCGAGATTCACCGGAACCATGGACGACTGAGAAGGATCGCGATGTTTCCCGCAAGATGGCGCTCGAGTCCGTGGTGCTGCTGAAAAACGAGAACCATTTCCTGCCGCTCGATCAGAGCACAATCAAATCCATCGCGGTGATCGGACCGCTGGCGGATGTCGTTCACTGGGACTGGTACGGCGGGACACCTCCGTACGCGATAACGCCTCTCAAGGGCATTCAGGATGAGGTGGGGTCGGAGGTGAAGGTGAATTTCGCGCCTTACGACACGCCGGACGGCGAAGACGCTGCGATGAAGGCGGCGAGTGAATCGGACATTGCAGTCGTGGTTGTCGGAAATGACCCGACCTGCGGAGACCAGGCGCACCAGTGGTACAACTCGCCCACCGAAGGCGGCGGCATCACCCTTCCCTGCACCGTGCCAAGCGATGGGCGTGAGGGCCGCGACCGCGAGACGATCGACCTGTATCAGGAGCAAATCATTAAGCAGGTCATGGTCAAGAACCCGAAGACTGTCGTGATTCTGGTCTCCAGCTTCCCGTTCGATATCAATTGGACGGAGGCGAACGTGCCTTCCATTCTGCAGATGGCCCAGTCTTCGCAGGATGAGGGCACGGCTCTGGCGAAGGTGCTGTTCGGCAAGTACAACCCAGGCGGGCATCTGGTGGAAACGTGGCCGGAGTCGGCCGATCAGCTTCCGCCACGGATGAACTACAACATTCGCGACGGTTACACCTACATGTACTTCAATGGAAAGCCGCTCTATCCTTTCGGATTCGGCTTGAGCTACACGACTTTCAAATTCTCCAACATCAAAAGCACCTCAGAGCGGCTGGCAAAAGACGGAAAGGTCACCGTCAGCGTGGACGTGATGAACACCGGCAACCGCGCGGGCGATGAAGTCGTCCAGCTTTACGTGAAACATCTGCACTCTGCTGTGCCGCGTCCCCGCCAGGAACTGGAAGGCTTCAAACGCGTAACCATCGACGCCGGACAGACGAAGAGGGTGGAGATTCCGCTGCCGGCTGCGCAGCTGGCCTACTGGGACCTAAAGACGGAAGCCTTTCGCGTCGAAACGGAGCCGGTAAGTCTTATGATCGGCGACTCTTCGGCAGATCTGCCGTTAACGACGACCATCCACGTGGAGTAGAAAACCCGCTGACCAGAAAACTAGCGACCTACCCCTCGGGATGGTGGAGGAGCGGAAATCCTCGTGGAGATCGGGTGGGTCGCAGGAGTACCCGCCGGCAAGGAGCTAAGAAGAGCGGCTAAGAAGTTTCGGAGATGCAGTCTGTGGTTGCATAGCCCTCCTGCAATCCTGACCCGACGTCACATCCTGAGGTAGGCTCGATAGCTTGAGGGGAGGCGGCCAGTCGATGAACTCACGCGCAAAGGTGGCCCTGGTCACAGGTGCCGGAACCGGAATCGGGAAGCACGTTACGATCGCTCTGTTGCGAAAGGGGTATTCGGTGGTTCTTGCGGGACGACGCCGAGATCCCTTGGAAGCCATCGTTCACGAGACCAAGGAGCTTGGTTCCCAAACGTTGGTCGTGCCTATGGACGTGTGCGACCCCTCGTCCGTCCGGCTTTTGTTCACTCAGGCGGAAGAGGTTTTTGGCCGGCTCGACCTGTTATTCAACAATGCAGGGATCGCCGCTCCTTCCACTCTGCTAGAAGACCTCACCTGCGAAGAATGGAAATCAGTCATCGACACCAACCTGACCGGCGCGTTCCTTTGTACACAGGAGGCATTCAAGCTCATGAAGTCTCAGGTGCCTCAGGGTGGACGCATTATCAACAACGGATCTATTTCTGCGCACACCCCCAGGCCGAACTCTGCACCCTACACGGCAGCGAAGCATGCCATTACCGGCCTTACCAAATCGACCTCTTTGGATGGCCGGAAATACAACATCGCATGTGGCCAGATTGACATCGGTAACGCTGCCACGGCAATGGCGGAAGGAATGCGATTTGGAGTTCTACAAGCCCACGGGTCAGTGGAGGTTGAACCGACCATGGACCCCCAGGAAGTTGCCCGTGCGGTCGTGTACATGGCAAGTCTGCCGCTGGACGCAAATGTCCTGTTCTTAACCATAATGGCGACAAAGATGCCTTTTGTTGGGCGGGGGTAGGATGCCGTCGAGAATCTCCGGGTGTTCCCATGGAAGTTTGTCGAACACCGGAACGTCCGGGCCTCCGCCTTGGCGTAGATAAGGCCTGCACAGAAATTCAAGGCCTCGATCGAACTATTCAGAGCAGCCCGATTCCGCACTTTCCTTCTGCTTTGACAACCCATCCCACACCTATGCTCTGTGGGAAGTTCTGCCCCCCTACCCCCGTTTAGCTTCCATTTCTTGTCGTCCCCGACAGCTGTATACTTCACGGAGCGTGCGGGGAATCGATTGAAGGCAGCCGCGAAGGTCGCGCCGAAAGCATCGGCTGATGCCAAGAAGCAGCTCAACAGCTTCATCGAGAAATTCGAGCCGAAGAACCAGGCTTTGATTCGCGCCGTGCGCCAGGGGTTACGGAAGCGGTTGCCTACCGCGAACGAACTGGTATACGACAACTACAACTTCTTCGTTGTGGGTTACTGCTCGACCGAACGTCCCTCCGATTCCATCCTCTCGATCGCTGCCGGAGCGAATGGAGTAGGCCTGTGCTTCATCCACGGCGCGAGTCTTCCCGATCCAAACAAGATACTGCTGGGCTCGGGTAAGCAAACTCGTTTCATCCGGATTGGATCGGCAGAGATGTTGTCCCGTCCTGAGGTCGAAGCGCTCATCGAGGCTGCCGTTGCTCAGGCCAAGGCGCCCCTGCCAGCGAGCGGCGGCGGCAGGCTCATCATCCGGTCAGTTTCGGCGAAGCAGAGGCCCCGCCGTTAGTCGCGGCAGGAGCGGTCGAAGATGATCGCAGGGTGGCCCTTGTAAATCGTGCGTTGGTATTCTTGATATCCACATTTTTGCGCGACACGAATGGAGGCAAGATTCTCCGGATGGATGATGCAGACAGTGCGCGCCGGCCCAAAGTGCGCTTCGCCCCAGGCGACAACTGCCTGAACCGCCTCCGTGCCATAGCCTTTGCCGTGTGCTCTCGAGACCAGTGCCCAGCCCAGTTCGGGCACGCCTTTGATCGACGGCACGATATCCCGCTTATAATCGGCGAATCCCAACTCGCCGATAAAATCACCCGTTTCCCTTTCCTCGATCACCCAATAGCCGAAGCCCATCAGCCGCCAGTGCCCGACGTAGCGCAAGAACCTGGTCCACACTTCCTCCTCTGAGAATGGCTTGCCTCCGATATGGCGTGTGACCGCAGGATCAGCCCACATCGCAGCGCAATCGACGAAATCATCCAGCCGATGGCCGCATAGGGTGAGACGTTCGGTTTCGATGACCGGAACTTCTGGGGAGGAGTGAAACAAACTGGACATAGGAACCTTCTGACCTTCAGCTAAATGTAACAGTATGCCAAACCAGATCCGAATAGGTTGGAGAGATCACTGGTGCACTTCTCGTTGGCTGATCCATGGAGTATGGTGCTTTACACACGGCCACATAGGACTGTGATGGAGAGAAAGGCAAGTCTCAAGGTGCGCTCGATGCGGCGGTTGGCCATGGTTCTGACGGCCCTTGCCGCCGTCTTGTTTCTGTCCGCTGGTTCATCGCACTTCTGGCAGGGATGGCTTTTTATAGTACTGCAATCAGGGTTCTGGATTTTCTTTTGCGTCGATTTCTTGAAGCATGATCCACAGCTGCTCGAGCGCCGTCTACAAAACAAAGAGACACAGCCGGAGCAGAAATTGTTCCAGACATTGTGGAGCACGATCACGATCCTCGCATTCATACTGGCCGGCTTGGATTTTCGGTTCGGCTGGACGCGCGGATGGGTAGGACAGGTGCCGCTGACGCTCGTGCTGGTTGCGCAGGCGACGGTGGTCGGCGGCTATTGCCTGGTTTTTTGGGTGATGAAGACAAACACTTTTGCCGGCAGCACGATTCAAGTGGAGTCAAATCAAACCGTGATCTGTAGTGGTCCCTACGCGATTGTTCGGCACCCCATGTACTTCGGCATGGTTGTGGCCATGCTGGCTGCGCCGTTGGCACTGGCATCTTGCGTTACCGTGCCTGTATTCGCATCGATCGTACCGGTGCTGATATTTCGGCTGACTCATGAAGAGCAAACTCTGCGCCGGGATCTGCCGGGCTACACGGACTACTGTGAGTGCACGCGTTTTCGGCTGGTGCCGTGGGCGTGGTAGGAAGCCCTCGGAGCCCAGGTCACGTCTTCCTCCAGAAAACAGTTAAGCGAGATGGTCCTGAGAGGATTCGTGTAAACTTTTGCGGATGAGCCTCTATCGGAGGAAACGATGCATCGAGAGGACCAGTTCATCCCCGAATTGATCGTGCGGAACGGACCCGCTGCGCTCGATTTCTACAAGAGGGTCTTTGGCGCCGAGGAAGTTCACCGAATGATGAAACCGGACAGCGAGAAGCTCATACACGGCGAATTGACTCTGGACGGACACAAATTCTTCGTCTGCGACGAGTTTCCCGCGAGCGAAGGTGGAACCTGCAAATCACCGGAGATGCTGGGAGGAACCGGTGTGCGCATTACTCTCCTGGTTGACGATGCGGACGGGGTTGTTGAACGTGCGGTGGCTGCCGGTGCGCGGGTGACCATGCCCGTGCAGGACATGTTCTGGGGAGGACGTTACGGAAAGATCGTAGATCCTTTCGGCCACGAGTGGGGAATCAACCAACAGGTCAAAGAGCAGAGTCACGAAGAGACTCAGATCGCGGCCAACGAATTCTTTGCGAAACGCAAATAATCAGACCTTCCCAAGTCGGCAAGGACATCGGACAGGGCAGCGGGGCTGGACAAATAGGAGCGATGGGGTTCCGAGCGAAATCGCCGGATTAGAGCCAACTGAGAAAGGAACCGGCTTTGTCGGCGAGCAGTACCAGGCGCGAGCCGTGGTCAGATAGTCCAGGCACACGCAAGCCACGGTAGGATTCTGTATCCTGAGACAACTTTTCGGCTGCCCCTGGCTTCGTATCCGGTAAGGAGAGCGTTATGGAAAAGCGTGGCCTCGTTCTTTCCCTGATCGCTCTGTTTGTGGCTGCCTCGCTTACCTTGTCCTGCGGCGCAAGGTCGCAGAGTCAAGATCCACTCCAATCCATCACGCTAAGTCCAGCAGCTGCCGACGCACAGGATTATCCCAACGGGCAGGTCCAGTTTATTGCCACCGGCTACTACATGAACCCGTCCCGAACGGTCACTCCGCTCTCCGCCACTTGGGGTACGTGTTACCAATTCGCGCCCACAAGTGCAATATCGGTCACCAGCACAGGATTGGCGCAATGTGCGAGCGGGGCGGTAGGCACATACTCGGTCTGGGCAAACGATCCCATGCCGCTCGCCCCCGGCGTTTATAGCTGTCCAGCAAGCACTGCCTGCGGCGGAGGATGCACTATCCAGGCTACTGCGCATCTCACCTGCCCCTAGGAGGTTTCGTCGCAAGCGGGCCAGCAGTTGACGTGAAATCGCCATAGCGCTCACTCACCTGGTTCGGCCGTTCCTCAAAATAATCAGACCTTCCCAAGTCGCCGACAGCAGCGGACAGTTGTCGTAATATGGCCTTTGGATCAGTTGACCGCGGCGCACCACCCTTCACTTGGTGGGCGGTATGGTTTTCTATATTCTGCCCGGAATGGCGACTGGGTCTTTAAGTCCGACACATGCGCGGCACGCGAGAAACAGCTTCATGGATGGATACTGAAAGAGGTTAAAGAATATCAAAGTTGATGTCCAGCATAAACGATATGCAGCAGCCAGAAGAACACCGGCTTGACAAATCTGCTTTGAAGGACTCATTTCAATGCGACGCTTCTTTATTCTGCCATTCGGCGCGCGTCCTCCGATGTTCTGCAGGATGAACTCGGATACAAAGAGGAGGGGTTGAACCGGGACCTGCAGCTGGTTAGGCGTCAATCTATAATCTGCCAGCCGTTGTCAGTTTTCGTCACAGTGAGCGCAACCTTGGTGGGGCGGGCATGATAAAAGTCAGCGCCGTACTTCTGGATCAAGGTTTGGCGCTCCCAAGTATTGAAACTCTGCACCAGGGGGCCGGACGCCTCAAAAATCTCTCCCAATCGGTTGGGTTCCCACTTCCAGCTGAACACAACCACGGCGCGGGTTGGAGATTGCATGGTGATGTTGGAGATCTCCGCCAACTTCCGCTCCGCAATCGGGACCTTGTAGGCCGTCGTACCGTCTTTCTCCTGTGTCTTCTGTACGCCAGTGATCTCTTGCAGCTGCTGCTCGCCTTGGGCAGTCAGCATGACCGGCGTTATCCGGCCTTTGTCTCTTCCCAATTTCAGCCAGCCCGCTTTCTCCAGAAGACGGTAGTTCGGGTCGCGTGGATGGACATTCACGTTGGCTGTCACCTGTCCCGTGTAAAACTGAGTCATAGCAGCGCCCTGTGTATGCAGCGCCGCCACCACCACGCCCGTGGCCTGCTCGCGGGTCAGAACCCGCATGCTCTGCCAAACGTAATATCCGACCACGCCTACAACGGCCAGGATCGTCACCACAATCAGGAGCAGTGGGACAATACCCGATTGGTGCTTTTCCAGCTCAGTTTCCTGTTCGAACATCGTTCTCACCTCCTTCTTCAGGACTCTCCGACGACCATCGCTTCCGGCGTGCCCCGGCAGCCGCCATTTGCCGCGTGGCGACTCCTCGAGGAATGCTGACGGAGCCCATTGGCCGTGCGCCAAAACCGTTTGAATTCTCGCGCAACCCACCTCGCAACCGAAAGGGCGAGAGTGGTAGCCCTCCGCCAAAGCAAACGCACCCGAGTTCTATCCCAACCATCGACCGGGTCGCGGGTGTATTGAAGAGCTCCGCACGAACCATCGCGACGTTCGTCAACCGTGTAGGTCCTCCGACGGTGCGTGGTTTTAACCGGAATCTCCTTTTTGGTTCAAAACTCGCCCTGATCATATACCCATCCCGCCGCTCGCCGGTAGTATGAAACAATTTTTCATCCGATCGCCCACTGCGATACCAGCAGTAGCCAGCAGTAACGCGCATGCCCATCTCCGGTTGTGAGTTGCTCCAGCATAGGTCAATGGCTTGTCGAGTTCGCGGCAGGGAACGTCTGCCGCGTAGCACTTGAGGCGGTGGGGTTTTTGTTCCTTCGCTTCCCTTGCCTCGTCAAGACTGTCCCGGAGTCGCTGTTGTAAAACCGTTTTCGGCGCTTCACTTTCTAGCCGGTGATGCTCCGTCTTCGGCGCCAGCTGAAAGACCCAATTCCTTCACTTCCTCCTCATCATGGCCGAGCCAGTGTGCAACCTCATGCCAAACCACGCGTTTGATTTCGGCTCGCAAATCTCCTTTTGAACACCGTAGAATTGGGCCGCGAAAAACAAATATTAAATCGGGGGCTAGCCGCAAAAGGTCGTGCCGTTGTTCAGTCCTATGTACGCCACTGTACAGTCCCAACAACTCAGTTCCACGGCGCCATTTCTCTCGGTTCGATATGTCCGCCAAAACGTCCTTAGGAGGCTCGTCAACCACTTGAATGCCGGGGAAATCTGGCAGGTCCCTGATCTTCTGCGGCAGGGTGCCGTATGCCCACTCCACAATCTCCTCAAAGGTTTCGGGATTTGTGGTGTCGGCCATGAGTCCAACTTTACCACCAGCACAAGGCGACCTGGGCCGCCCGGCAGGTTTTGCTGGAAACATGCGCACTCTCCGGTTCGGCGAATGAGGTAACATTGGCGAAACTTTCGAGGGCACCGCGACGACTCCCGAACATTGGCAATTAATGGAGGCGCTTTATCACGCCGCGCTGGAGATTCCCAGCGAGGAGCGTGCCGCGTTGTTGGCGAAAGCCGATCCTGAGGTAAGGCGCGCGGTGGAAGCTTTGCTGGCACAAGGAGCCTCGGGCGAGGCAGTGCTGGATCGCCCTGCATGGGATCAGGCAAACAACTTGCTCGATTCGGTACGCACACAGTTTGTCCCGGGAGAACGATTCGGTTCATATCGCGTGGAAGCCAAACTCGGCGCGGGCGGCATGGGCGACGTGTATCGAGCCAAGGACATCAAACTAGAGCGCGAAGTTGCAATCAAAGTACTCCCCTCGTCTGTTGCCCGGGACCCCCAGCGTCGCGTTAGGTTCGAGCGCGAGGCGAAGGTTCTGGCCGCGCTTAATCATCCGAACATTGCCCACATTTATGGTGTCGAGGAATGTGCGTTTGTCATGGAACTGGTCGAAGGCGAAACCTTGCGAGGCCCTCTCGAGATCGGTACGGCAATCAACTATGCCAAACAGATCGCGGATGCGCTCGAAGCGGCGCATGACAAAGGCATCGTCCATCGCGATTTGAAGCCGGCGAATATCATGATCACACCGCAGGGGGTGGTGAAAGTGCTCGACTTCGGATTGGCTGCAGTCACGCAACCTTCCGGAGAAAACCCCGACCTCATGAATTCGCCGACGTTGACCGAGCCGGCAACAACACCGGGCATGATCATGGGCACAGCGGCATACATGAGTCCGGAGCAGGCCGCGGGCAAGCCAGTAGACAAGCGCGCAGACATCTGGTCATTCGGGGTTGTGCTCTGGGAGATGCTGACTGGCCATCGCCTCTTCCACGGCGAGACGCTCTCGCACACGCTCGCCGAAGTGCTGAACGGTACGATCGATTTCAACAAACTCCCGCCGACGACCCCGTCGACCATTCGCGAACTGATGAAGCGTTGTCTGGACCGCGACGTTAAGACGCGCCTGCGAGACATCGGTGAGGCACGCTTTCAACTTCAGCAATATTTGTCGAATCCAGCAGTAACACTACGGGGAGTGTCGGAACAATCACTCCCTGCGGCAATTCAAAAGTCTTTCGCTCGCCCCTATTGGGTCGCGGCCTTCGCCGTCCTGCTGGTCGCGTTGGCGGCGTGGGGCATTTGGTATTGGCGCTCCCCGGCAAAAGCTTCGCAGATCGAATCCATTGCCGTTCTGCCGCTCGACATCCGAAGCAGGGATCCCGATGCCGACTATATCTCGGATGGAATTGCCGAAAGCATCAACAACAGCCTCGCGCGGCTGCCTGACCTTAAGGTCATCCCCAACAGTGTCGCTCTCCGTTATAAAGGGAAGGCAGCAGACTTCCAGAAAATTGGCGACGGCCTTGGAGTCCAGACCGTACTCTCCGGCCGTGTCGTGCAGCGCGGCGACGATCTTTCCATAGACATCGAACTCGATGACGTTCGTCACGGAAAACAGCTCTGGGGCCAGCGATACACTCGCAAGTTGGCCGATCTCCTCATGGTGCAAAACGACATCGCGCGGGAGGTTTCGCAGCGCTTGCGCTCGCAACTTTCCGCCGCCGATCGTCAAAACCTGACGTTAGGTTCAACCTCCAATCCGGATGCCTATCGGCTTTACCTTAAAGGCGAGTATTTCACCAGTAAATTCACGAAAGATGGCTTCGACAAAGGCATCGACTACCTCAACCAGGCCATCGCGCTCGATCCAAACTATGCTCAGGCTTATAGTGCCCTGGCGTGGAACTACATTAATCAAGACGACTGGTTTATAGTCCCCAGAGAAGCGGGGCCCAAAGCGCGGAGCCTGGCCAACAAGGCGATCGCGTTGGACGAAACCAACGCCGAGGCGCACGTCGTTCTTGCCATCGAGAACGATTGGTACGAGTGGGATTGGGCTGCCGCGGAACGAGAGTTCAAGCGAGCCCTTGAGCTGGATCCCGACAACGGCGACGCTCATGGGTACTATTCCTGGTTTCTGGCTTCGATGGGACGCAATGATCAGGCAATCGAGGAAGCTCGCCGGCTTCTTCAAATGGATCCACTGGGAACGGGAGGCAACGGAAACCTCGGCTCGGTGTTCGTCTTCACCCACCAATGGGACCAAGCGATTGAGCAACTACGTTATGCCATTGACCTTGATCCAAATTACTGGTTCGACTATTGCTTTCTTGGTCGCGCCTACGAGCAGAAAGGAAGACTCTCGGAGGCCATCGAAACATTTAAGCGCGGGCTGGCCCTGGAGGGGAATACGGAACTCTGGTCGGGGCTTGGGCATGCCTATGCGGTATCAGGAAACAAAGCCGACGCGCAAAAGACCAGGGACCATATGAAAGAAATGTCAACGCAGCGCTACGTCGCTCCCTACAACGTCGCCGTTATCTATGCCGGGCTGGGAGAGAAGGACGAGGCGTTCAACTGGCTTCATCGCGCTTATGATGACCGCTCCTACACGCTGGTCGCTTACCTCAACACAGACACTCGTTTGGACAACCTTCGTTCCGATCCTCGATTTGATGAACTCCGGCGCCGTATCGCGCTGCCGGCTCTTCATTGAGAGGCATCCACGCTTCCGCCACCGATGGAAAGCGGTCAAAAGACGGGAGCGTCAAGATTACTGCCTCGTCAGAGGAAGCTGTGGGTCACTGATACGTTCGAATGGTGTCGGGAAGCTCGGCTCGCGCAGCCGGCGAACCCGATGCCGGATCGTGAGGCTCGGCTTTTCTTCGTAGCCAGTTGCCTTTCGAACCAGTTTGCCCTCCCCGGTAAACACTATGCCGTTGATCGTGAGCTATCCCGCTGCAAGTGCCTCAACAAAGACCAGGCGCGACTGCCTGCCTAGCGTACCCTGCGATTCAGGTGCCTCAAGGGACTCTTAGTCTCGCCGAAACCAGTTCAATACACGCAACGCGCGCAGCGTGTTCCATCGGCTCGGGTGGCCCTGGCCCTGGTCCATCTTTACGAGCATCACGCCTGGATACCAAGCCTCAAGCGGCCACAGCCCATCGCGGTCGCGCTTCGACGCCACAAGCTCGATCGCCGCACCCATCCGTTCATCGTACGCAACGCCCGCGCTTCGCATGTACTCAAGGCCCCTCAGCACGTCGTAGTGCCACCACGTCGGGAAGGCGAAGCGCGTCCACGCGGAGCCACCCTTGCGATCTCGTTCGATCACCTCGCCGGTCGACAGGCGGCGGAAGAGGCATCGCTCGAGAAGATACTCCTGCCCGCGGAGACGGGCTTCGATCACCTCCGGACTGCCCCCACCGGCGTGTTCGTATGCGAGCAGGGCTTCGAGTACGCAGATTGTGGTATTGAACGACGATCGCGTCGAGCCATTGGCGGCCTCGCAGTTCCAGCCGCCGTCGGGCAGTTGTTCGGAGCGTAGTCGGGCGATAATACCCCGGACGTCTTGCCCGAAGTAGGCGCCGACCGCCCCGACTTGTCCGTTGATGCATGGCTCCAGCTCGCCATCAAAGAAGGCATTACCGTCACATTCCTTCGGGCCGCATCCCTTCCAACTGACTCGGTCGCGGACGAGGTTTACCGCACGGCGTGCCTGGTCGTTTACCGGATCGAGACCCATGTCCCTCAACAGCATCAGGACGTGCATGGTCGAGTTCCACCCGCGGTTCCACGCCGCACCACCCCACCGCCCGTCGGTCCCTTGGAGGGCAAGCAGCCTGGCGCCAGCACCTTCGCTAGCAACCCGTACGCGCTCGGCCGCGACGTCTTCTGCCGACGCGCCGATCAGGTCCCGCATCACTTGCCAGCGGATCGAAGGGTCAGAATCAAGCAGCCACTGTGTGACTTGCGCCTGCGTCTTCAGCTCTTGCGGCTTCGGTGGATCGATCGCCATCCGCTTGTCCTGCTTAAGATTCAATCACAGGATGATATGCGACACGATAGAACCTGCGAAGTCGCGCAGCGTTTACCGACCCTGCAGCTCCCCACCGTGGTCTGTTGCGGACTTACCAACTCAAATAGTGGATGATGAAGGGCCGTCACTCTTTGTGGACGGTTTGCGCTACCGAATCGTCAGATTCGAAAAATAGGCCTCTGTATCGGAACCTGTCCAAAGCGCAATCTGGCCGTGCGAGGCGCCTAATTTCAGATCGTTGACAATCAGGCACGGCAGGTCAGCATCATTCACGTAGAGTTGCGCCTTGCTACCGGACACCACGACCTTGATCTTGGTCCATGCCTCTGGGTCGATGTCGACATAAGATTCGTAGACGCCAGGGCTCTCCTGCCGCAAGCGGTTCCAGGGGAATTCGGGTTCGGACACATACTGAGCCGAGTGGTTGCGCCGGAGCTGGTCGTCGGCGCGCCCGTTGGTCATACGCAGATAGAACGCCTCATACCGGGATCCATGATCTTGCAGCCGGAACGCAACGCCGATAAATCCTCTCGTGCTTGGCTTGGCTCCCTGGCGCGGGAAACCCGCAATTTCGGCTTCAATGGTGCCGTCTTCGAAATCAGATCCCTTGATGATCGCGAGAACCTGGCCACCGCTCACCGTCCCGACCGGGCCGTCGTCGTTAACAAGCCGCAGGGCGCGGCGACCACGATAGTTGCCAACACCCGACTGAATTTTTACCGGGACCGCGCCTTTTTCGCTGATGCCGAGCACTTCAAGCCCGTTCATCGTATCCAACGGGAGCGTCGAAACCTGCATCTTGCCCTTGGGATCATCCCGCAAGCTTTCGGCGCCGCACGCTCGCACCGTCTTTGCCCCGATAAGCAATAGGCAAGCAAATATTGGAACAGCTACCAACTGGTGCTTTGATCCCCTCATTTTCTCGTCTCCCTGGCAGTTTTATGCGTCAACTACGGCGTTGAGAGGACACCCACTTTGGCAACTCGGGTTCAGTGAAAGCCAATCTGTTTGCGCCATCGTGATCCACGCCGGCGTACTCGGTGTAGATCGGGTGTCCGCCCGCTCTCCGTCTCGCCGCGATGCGGTCACGCGATGAAGACACGGGAACAACTTCGTCCGCATCTCCGTGAAAATCCCACAAAGGCGTAGCAGCAGATCCAGTGCCATCATCGGGAGACTCGCCTCCACAGCAGATCACTGCAGCCGCGAAAAAGTTTGGCCGATTGGCCAATACATTCCACACGCCCGCGCCTCCCATGGAATTTCCCGCGATATAAATACGGCGCTCATCGATATGAAACTCGCGACGCAATCCATCGACGATTTCCAGAGCCAATCGTGCGCCGTCTCCGAAACCTGGAAGCTCCTTCGCAGGCTGTTGCGAAAAGTCGTATCGGATCCATCCCCGATCGGTCTGCGGCGCCACTACGTAGCAGGGGAACCGCTTCTGAATTTCCGGAAGCAGCCACACCCTCGTGCCGAACCTGTTGCCGAGACTTAGCTGCTTCAGGTTGTCGTCGCCCAGTCCGCCACTTCCGTGCAGATAAAGCATCAATGGCGCTTTTCTGGTGGTCTCTGGGTGGAACAACCGATAGGGCATCACCCAGTCGCTCTTGTGCTCGCGCGCCTCGAACTTGTTCTGCAACCCTTCCGATCGCTTGAGAAACGCGTCAATCAGGGCCAACCTTTCCGTCGATTTGGGCGCTCCGGCCGCGAGTCTGGGAGTGGAATCGAGCTTGGTAGCGACGGCTTTCGGTGAGAGTACAAAATTGAGGCCCGTCTGGGTTGCCGCGTACCATGCTCCAGCCGATGCCGAGCCCAGTAGGCGAACCGCCTCTCGTCGAGTAATCATCTGCGTCGTGACCCCGTTCCTGCTTGCGATTTGTCCGAAGAAACTCAAGGAGGTAGACGGTTTGGGCATAGAATCGATAGCAAAGGGGAAGCATCCCGAACATCTGGAATTGCTATGAGCTGCGTAGCGCTTGAGTAAATCGCCACGCGAAGGCGGTCACCCTCCGTTTGTCGGCCAGCCGAAACGATCCATAAACGGACAACCGGAAGTTATCGGTTCGTCCGTCGGATTAGTCACGACAAGCACCAGTGTGTCCACAAACGGAGTAGTTCCCGGTTGTTCCCCCCGCCCCACCGGGACCCGACGCCAGGAACAAGTCCCCCCATCGATGAGTTCATGAGCCGGTGTCCGCACCAATCGGCCAAATGGTGCAATTTCGGCGGTGCCGGTGCGGATCGCATACCGATTCGTTGCACTTTAGATGAAAACCTCGTCACAGTATCGTGAACAGCGAAATGAGCGTACAATCTTCGCCGTTCTTGAAACCAAAGAAGATTCGTCCGTTGAAGGTTTTAACTGACTTGCACGCCCGTTCCTTCGGAGACCTGTTGCAAGACGCCTTGTTGCAATATTGCCGAAAAATTCACCACGGGAGCAGCCCCAAGAAAGGAATACCATGAAACGCATCTTGTTCTCACGCAGCGTGCTGTGGATGTTGGTAATGGGGGCCGTTGCCCTCGTCCCGCAGCTGGCGAAGGCCCAAGGAACCTGGAACTTATACGTGGGCGCGGAAAGCAAAGACGAGGGCAGGCAGGCAGACGCATTGCTGCCGAACGAGGTTTGGATTTGGGCAAATGACAGCATCGTCTGGCACTGGCAGCCGAAGAACGAGCCGCATACGGTTACGTTGTTGCAGCAGCCTCCGGGGACGCCACCAGCCGGGTTTCGTCCGCCTCCGGGCGCTCCCTTGTTCGGCTGTCCAGCGGTGGGCACCAGCCCGGCCACTTACACCGGCGCGGCATGCGTAAACAGCGGCGTGCTGGCTGGCCAAACAAATTCCTTCACCGTCAAATTCACCAATCCCGGCAACTATAAATTCGTCTGCCTGATCCACACCAACATGAACGGAACAGTCCACGTTCTCCAAAACACGGATTCAACGAAGCCGTTCTACGCCACGTCTCTTCCATACATTCAGGCAGACTATGACAAACAAGCCAAGGATGAGGCGCAAGACATACTCAACGACGCCGACAATCCAACCGAAGAGGTGAAGGATTTTCCTCGTTCCAAAAACGAGGTCCTGATGACCGGTGAAATGGTAGCAACGGGCGGAGGGCGGCAGTACTTAGCCATCGTCCGCTTTTTCCCGGAGACGATCTATATCCATGAGGGAGAAACTGTCGAATTTACGAATGTCGACCCAGCTGAGCCTCACACCGTGACATCGGGCACAACCGATACCCTGGCCAACGATATGACGGTGGTCAACGCGAGCAAGAGTTCCGACGGGGCCCTTGCCAGCACCGTAAACACGGCCGGTGACTTCGGAAACGCCACGAACACCGCGGGTGTGAACTCCGGGTTCCTGCAAGCCTCGCCTGAAGATGCGGTCGGACGTGTGCAGGCGGCGCCGGGGATTACGCGTATTCGAATCACATTCAATACTACCGGTACTTTCTATTACCATTGCGCGCTGCACGATGTGGACGGAATGCAGGGCAAGGTAGTGGTAAACCATTAAGGTCCATGAAGCTGCAATTGTTCGAGCTCCTCGCGATCCTAGCCATTCCGCTGGGGACGGTTCACGGTGCGTCGGCCCAGACTCCCAACGTGGGGTCTGGGCCGGCGCGCTCATCGCCCGCTTATCATGGTGGGTTGGTTTCTCCACTTCTGCCCAAGCCCAGATTTACTCTGACAGATACGTCAGGTGCTCCCTACGACTTTTTCGCGAAGACTCAGGGATACGTCACACTTCTGTTTTTCGGGTACACCCATTGCCCGGATATGTGTCCGCTCCAGATGTATACGATCGCAGACGCCATCAAAAAGATACCTCCAGCTACGGCGGATCAATTCAAAGTGGTTTTTGTGACCACCGATCCCGACCGGGACACGCCTCAAGTACTGCGGACATACCTCGATCGCTTTGACAAGCACTTCATAGGACTCACGGGGAACCACGAGGCCATCGTCGCAGCCCAGATTGCGGCGAACCTCCCGGTGGCCAAGAAATCAGCAGTGCGCCCTGGTGGGGCTTACGAAGTAGGTCACGCGGCCTTTGTTCTGGCGTATACAAAAGACAATCTGGCCCACGTGATCTATCCGGTGGGTATGAAGCAACAAGATTGGGTGCACGATCTGCCGTATCTTGCCCAAGAGACATGGGCGAGCCGCTAAAGTTGTAGGTGTTTGCCGTCAGCCTGCTTCACCACCAAGTGCGCATGTTGCATGGACGCGTTAAGGTGCCACGGCAAGATAGGTGTAAATCTTGTCACGAACAAGTCAAACGTTTCAGAGAAACGAGCCTTCGCAGCTCCCAATCGTTCTCCTACGGTGGCAGTCTGTTCGACTGTCGGAACATCCCTGATGTTAAATTGTGCCTGACCTCAGCGATCACCCAATAGCGGCCAGTGAGCATCACCTGAAAGCCGGCCAACGAGAGTAGCGTCCGGGACATTGATTCGCGCAGAGGCTTGTAGGCTCCGTGGGCCGGGGAAAACTGCTAGGAGACGCCGCCGCAGTCAGCGCCATGCCCATGCCAGTCGAGACCCCGGAGAAGCGGTGCTCATGAGAGGGGTTTCAATATATAGATTGCGATAGATCCAGCCATCTCCAGACGGGGCATGGCCCGTGTGCAACTCGCCGGGTGCTATCAGATTGCATGTGCCTTGGCGCTGCGTCGCGAAGCTCGCTGCGACAATCAAATGCGCCACGGCCTGCGTAATTGAGGCTAACCCGCGTAGAAGTCATGCATGTGTGGGGCAAAGGAATGCTCCACCCACCGGGCACTCATGACTTCAAGACCGTCCAATCCGAAACAACGAGAATATTCAGCGAAATCCGCTGTCTTCATTTCGCGAGAGGAAAGCATTGGGTTCTCGTCTTTCATCCGCGTCACCTTCGCCTAAACGAAGCGGTCAGCGCCTGGATGCAAAGATACCGCAAGACTGATCGGTGAGTCTTGGACAATATTGTCTAAGACTCGGTCGCCACCCGTAGAATGGAAACGAATTGTGAACTCGCAAGAAAGAGGTCGATTCGCTCCTCAACCCCGTTCCGGCGACCATTTACGGCCAGCGCGGGAGCATCGAGTCACGATGTCACTGGGCCGGAATGGTACGGCGCCACGAGTCGGGTTACGGGGACTATCTCAAGCATCCAAAATGGCAGGCCTGATCCGCGCTACATCTCGACTTCGCACATTGAGCGAAGGAATTTGACTTTCAGGATGCAACTGCGGAGATTCACTCGCTTGACCAACGCTCATAGCCGGAAATTGAAAAATCTGAAGCACGCCGTCACTCTGTATAAGTGTTGGTACAATTTTGGCCGCGGCTGTTCGACTCTGCGCGTGACGCCCGCAATGGCCGCTGGTAGCAGCTCCCACATCCGGGACTTAGGAGAACAGATCGCATGATTAACGAGAACGCTTTGCGCGACGTTTTGATTGCTCTTGCAGAGCAGGCGAAGACTCAGCACGATGTGCTTTCCCACCTAATGGACGAAGTTGCGGCTTTGCGTCAGGCCGTTCAAGGGCTTGACCCGACTTTTGATGATGTTTTTCGGGAGCGGAAAGCTGATCTTACCAGTGCTCGAATGAGACGACTTGCTGCGCAACAATTTGACGACCTAATTCGGCGATTGAAAGTCGGCGAAGTTTGCTAGTTGACATGTGATGTGCTCCAGCCCTAATGTGGGCACGAGCACGCTACTATGGCCCCGTTCACAGCGGGGCTTTTCTATTGCGATTAAATCACGGCTGTCACATCACAGGAAGGTCCCAGCGATGAATGGCCCGATTGATGCTCTCACTTTTTTGCTTGGTTTGGACTGTTTCTAATTTGGCGCGTGCTTATCGGTATTGAATCCGAGACCACGCGCATCACCTTACCTTGATGGACTTCCGGATGCCCGAAATGAATGGGTTGGAAACGGCCCGTTACCTAATCGAGCGTCACCCAGACGCTCTCATCTTAATGATGACAACTGATCCGTCGCGGCAGAGAGCGCCATTGAAGCGGTGATGGACGGGAGGACCTATTTCAGCGAAGACACTGTGGCTTAAAGATCTTTCTGAGTCAGCTAAATGGTCCAGGGCTTTTCCATCGTTCAGGAGGAGCCTTCGACCGTCGCATGGCTCGGAATTCGTCCCGGAACTGCGGCTGCCGTGTATTTTCGAGACTTTCCGGCCGCTGCAGGGCACGGCTCTTCCGCTGTCATCGAGCCGCACTCCTGTCCGGCGATTCTGTCCCTCCTGAGTTTTGGTTTCTAGGTCAGTTTTGGTTTCTAGAGCGCTGGCTATTTTGGGCTCCTCTGGCTTGCCTACATCTGGATTCATCGCGGCTTTAAACCCGCCCAAACCGTCTCCCAATCCTTTACCTAGTTCCGGTAACCTCTTCGGTCCAAAGATCAATAACGCAATTCCGGCAAGGATGAGCGGGTGCATGGGTTGAAACCGGCCGTCAAACATGACTCTTCCGATTTTCCAGTTTCTTGGTTCACTCGACTTTCGTCCCCAAGTCAGGTCTCGAGACCCTAAGGTTCAAACTTTCCCCTCTTTCAAATTTGCCCCTCTAGGGTCTTTGCGGTATGGCCTCAGCACGCTCCCGGACCTTAGAGTTAAGTGGCATTCAATAAGAAAAGGAGGATTCATTTATGAATAAGGACCAAGTTTCCGGCAAGATTGATCAGGCAGTGGGAAAGGTCAAGCAAGGTGTTGGGGAAGCAGTGGGCGATGAGAATCTGGCAAACAAGGGCGTTCTCGATCAAGCGAAGGGCGCTGTAAAGGAAACCTGGGGCAACGCCAAAGACGCCGCAAAGCAGGTACATCATTCCCACCAGAAGGCCGCCGCTGAACAGACCAGCCAAAGCCGCGGCAAAATTAGCCAGTCGATGGATAACACCAAGAACAAGGTGAAAGACAAGATCGAGGAATTGAAAGAGAAACATTCCGCCTAGAACTGAATCGGCACGCCCTATGGGCATTCGAGCAGTGCCCCTGTGTGGAGTCTTCGAGTCTTCCGGCGTTTGGGCCTTCGGGCCCATTCGTCAGGAGTGGAGTATCGGAAGCCGAGCGTCAGCCCGGGTACCACACGTGCCGCGGATCGGTTTCGCTCCGTCGATAAGACCAGGCTTCTTCAATCAGCCTTTTCAGGTCGAAGCGTGGCCTCCATCCCAGCAGGAATTTCGCCTTGCTGTTGTCCAGCCAGGTTGACCAATACGGAGTTTTGATCTCAACGGCAGGCAGTCCTCGCGTCTGGCGTAAGTAATCTGCAACCTGCTGATAGTCCACCGGCTCGTCCATGCAGATATTGAAGGTTTGCTGACGAGCCTTGGGGTGATCGAGGGCGACCACAATGCTCTCGACCAGATCGTTGAGGTGGACAAAATTTCGTTTCACGGACTGGCCATTGGGATCGAGCATCAGCGGCACTGCGTTCGTCTTCCTATATTCGCCCGCGCGTTCGGGACCGACGAGGTCGCGCCACCGGGGGCCGCCGAAGACGTCGTTGCCGAAAGAGAGCGTGTATTTGAAATCGTCCTTTTCCATGATCCACGGCGCCCGCAAACAACATCCCGAAAGGTTGTATTGAATGTAGTACTGCTCGAGCATTACTTCTTCCAGAACTTTTGAAAGCGCATAACAACCGGGATAGGCGCTGAATTTCTGCAGCTCGGTCACGGGCGCCGGGTGGGGATAGAAAAAATGCCCCACCGCGGCATCGCCTCCGATCAAAATAATCTGCTTAAAGGCGCTGCTGGTGCGGCATTCTTCGAGCAGCCAGAAGAGGCCTTTGACGGTGACGTCGATCACATCATCGGCAGTTTCCTTGCAGGTCGCGCAATGAATGACATGGGTGATCCCATGCATGACTTTACGCACGGTGTCGCGGTCCGAGATGTTTCCCGTGACGATCTCGAGTCGCGGGTGCGGCTCAGGCATGCGATTGTGGCACAGGGCGCGAATCGCTACATCCTCGTGATGTTGCGATTGCAAGACATGCCCCATGAACTGGGCGCCGACCTTGCCGGTCGCACCGGTGATAAGGATGTGCCTCATGGGTCCGCCATTCTGCTGGGTTGTCTCCCGCTCGGTTACCTCGATTGCCCGGCCGGACCGTCTTTTGTTGCTAGCAGTCTCATAGGAATCCTCTTGGAACCATGGAGAATATTGAGTAATCTGTCCGGGCTGGTTTGCCGAGAGGACGAAGGCGAATCGCTGCCGGTAGGGAATATTATCCCTTTCAAGGACTCTTGTGAGATGAAAATAAGTTCTGCCGTTCTGATCGCAGTGGCTGCTGCAAGCTTCGCGACCACGATTCACGCCGAAGTGAAGGAACGCCCCATTCCCCGCGTGATTCAAAAAGACGGACGCTTCGCTCTGCTGGTGGACGATGCTCCTTATTTAATGTTGGGCGCGCAGGTGCACAACTCCAGCACCTGGCCGGCAACGCTTCCCAAGGTTTGGCCCGCGATGGAATTCCTTAACGTCAATACCGTGGAAGCGCCCATCTACTGGGAGCAGTTTGAGCCGAAACGAGGCCAGTACGACTATAGCGTCATGGACACGCTGTTAGCACAGGCCCGCCAGCACCACCTGCGCCTGGTGATTCTCTGGTTCGGGACCTGGAAGAATGGCAGTCAGCACTACATGCCGGAGTGGATGAAGCTCGATCCCGGGCGTTACCCGCATGTGATCGACAAGAACGGCAATGCGGCGGA
The DNA here is from genome assembly GCA_963770245.1 of uncultured Acidobacteriaceae bacterium. Taxonomy (GTDB): domain Bacteria; phylum Acidobacteriota; class Terriglobia; order Terriglobales; family Acidobacteriaceae; genus PALSA-270. Next base: position 111,182 of record CAVYOX010000012.1, read on the forward strand.
CTCGCCTTCCCCATATGCAACCGCATCGCTCGAGGCCGACAAGACCGCTTTCACCGCATTCCTGCGGCACCTCAAGGCCACCGATCCCGAGCGCACCGTAATCATGATTCAGGTGGAGAACGAACCCGGGACATGGGGAAGCCTTCGCGATTATTCTCCGGCCGCGCAAGAACTCTTTGAAGCGCCGGTTCCTCCTGAAGTTCTTAGCGCGATGCAGGGGAAGACCGCGTCTCCATCGCCGAGTTGGCAGGAAGCCTTTGGCTCCGAAGCGGAAGTTAATTTTCACGCCTGGTCGGTGGCGAAATATGTCGGACAAGTTGCCGCCGCGGGCAAGGCGGCTTATCCCCTGCCGATGTATGTGAATGCGGCCTTGCGCGATCCACTAAAGCCGGGGGCTCCCGGCAGTTATGAGAGCGGAGGCCCCACCGACAATGTGCTTCCCATCTGGAAAGTGGCAGCGCCTGCCGTCGATATTCTGGCGCCCGATATTTATCTGAACAATCCGGCTGCATATTTGAAGGAACTGGAGCTGTATCACCGCGACGACAATGCGCTCTTCATTCCGGAAACCGGTGGCGCCGCCAATGCACGCTTCTTCTTCTCCGCGCTTGGCCTGCAGGCGATAGGATTCTCGCCCTTCGGCATGGATTACACCCGAGGTCACGACACTAGCCCCGGCTCTCGGCAGCAGGACGAGTTCGAGGCCTTCGCCAGGAACTATCGGCTGATCGGCCCCATGCAGCGCGAGGTCGCGCGTCTCAATTTCGAGGGCAAGCTCAAGGCCGTCGCCGAAGAACAAGGCAAAGCCACTCAGACACTGCCCTTTGGAGACTGGAACGCGGTAATTTCGTATGGAGCCAGACGCGAGGGTCAAGGATCGGGCAATCCGGAGCCGACGGGGCGCGTTCTGGTGGCCCAGCTCAAAGACAATCAGTTTCTGGTTACGGGATTTTTCTGCCGTGTCGATTTCCGTCCCGCGGGAACCGAGGAGCAACGGAAATCCGGGCACATCGTAGAGGGAGCCGGGCAGACTCCCTCGGCGCAGATTGACGGGAAATGGCAACATCGCCAGTTTATGCGCGTCGAAGAGGGGACGTTCGAAAACGGCGTCTTCCGATTCCAGCGAATCTGGAACGGCGATGAGACGGACTGGGGACTCAACTTCGGTGCGGAGCCGGTGGTGCTGCGGGTCTCGCTAGCGACGTATTAAGTGCTGGGCACGGCCGGAATCCGCACGCGCAGCACAAAACTGTGCTTGCAGTTCGCACTCCAAGTTTGTGTTGAGCCCATCCCCTGCGTGCACCCATGCAACTTTGTCCGGCCAGCCTAGCAGACTTACATTGATGGTCTGAGGGTACTGGTGCGGATCTCCGACCGTTGGGCGCTCCGGGTGATAACTTGTTTCACAACGTCTCGAAAAGGCGGGGTGGGTGTAACATCGGCACTGCTCCACCTGAGAGACCTCCCCTGGCGTCTCATCGGAAGACCAACGAAGATTCTGTATTGATGGCCAATAACTTGGAATCCCCAAAGGCGTGCACCATTGCGGTTCCGATGAGCCACTTTGATCCCATACCGTGGTATGCAGCGGGTGTGGTCAATATTGAACAGAAAATAGGTAGCGGCCCTGGCAAGCTACCTTGGATCCAGTTGTGCTGTTGGCTCCGAACGTTTCTAGTGTGTTTTCCTTAGCCCAGCCGGGGGGCGCCCAAAATCCCGGCCTTTTTTGTTTTGGGGATAAGAGCGATGCCGCATAGCGAGCCACCCAGGCCCTTCGAGTGCAGGAATCCAGTCTAGACCTTAGAGGTTCCCCGCCCTTTTTGGACCGCATTGGGGGATCTTGGCCAACAATGAACAACATTCATTGCGTTTTTTTCGCGGCAGTTTGAGCGAATGCCCGGGTGATAAAAGTAAGATCAAGCAACGGCGATACGGCCCGACAGGCTCTCGCAAAGAAGCTCCGGCTGAACATGTTTTTCAATCCTTTATTGGGTGGCGTGTGGAATGTGCGATTCCCGCTCGGCCCAATGTTCCACGATATCACGGACCACTTTGTCGCCGACGGTTTCCGCCGCTTCGAGCGAAGGCAGGTAGGCCTCATATTTCCCGGTGCTCATAATCTTTAGACTCTCGGCGGGAGTTGTCCCCGGCGCTTCGCGGTCATAGTTGCTCACCGTGCGCAGCACCAGCACGCGATTCAGATCCACGCGGCCGGCCTGATTCAGGAACGTGAGCGCCTGGAGCGTGCCGGTGTCTTCCATGGCAGCAATCATGAAATTCCCGGTGCCGCCCGTGTAATAGCGCACCCACTCGTTAGCCCATTCATCCATGCGCGATCCGTGCCAAAACGTGCCGCCGGACATGGTATCGCCGTGGGTCACAAAAGGCGGCTTCAGGGCATTCGGAAAACCGGTAAAGCGCGCCCGCGATGCGCGAATATCGTCCGAGTCCGCGAGATGGATATTCTTCGTCAACTGAAACGCCCACGCAACCAGATCGGGATTGAGTGTATACATTTCTCCATCGAGCGCGGATTTCACCGGCTGCTCGTAGGGCGTGGCTTTGCGCAGCGGCACCATGCCGGTGGACCAATTCGCGGGAATCTGGCGCGCATCGATTTCATACGCAATGTCGCCATCGATTACATGGTCCGCCCATATGGCCGAACCGAGCGATACATCCGCCGGATCGCCGCCGCCAATTCCGGCGACCACCCAGTATGCGTGCGTCAGGTCAAAACGAGGGTCGAGGCCGAGAGCCATCACGGACGACGCTGCCTTTGCGGTGGCCACGCCGGTGAGCATGCCCAGCACGCCATCTTTATTCATGCGCACATGGTGATATCCAGCGGGAAGCGGAACAATTTGGTCCAGGTGCTCACGCTCCACCCACAATTGATATTCGCCCGGCACGTCGCCCGTGTCTTCTCCAATTTCGAACATCCCAACCACCACAACTTTCACGGGTATCGGTGCGGCGGGCGCAGGTACTGGCGGACGCGCCTGAGCAAACAAGGTCGCCGAACAACACCCCCATAGGATCAGCGGTCGAATTAGAGGTTTATGAGATCGATCCACGAATCCCTCCCTGGACTGGATATCTGGCAGGCGCCACCCTGCGTTTGGAGCGAAGCGTTCAGTAGAAAGGCAGAAGCCGCACCCGTTCACCAGGACCTGAATTCCAGACGTTGAAGCTCATTGGATTCACTGGGCCGACCACTCAGTTTTGCGGCCACAGCTTTTCTTGGTGGATCGCGGTATTTATGGGTGTATGGTCGGCAACCCCTCCCTCCCCGATTTTGGAAGGGCTGCCCGTCGCTCGCCAAAGGGGAAATCCCCACAACCATGGCTCTCCATTGAAGCCAAGTGAGGAGACATTTCCTACGCGGCTCACTCTTCGAGTACGGCGCCTCCGAAAACCGGTCGGCCGCCGAGAGAAGTGTAAAATCCGTAGAACGCCAGCGCCGCCATCAGCAGAATTCCGGTCAGACTGATGCCCGAGTACCAAGCAGACCATTGGGTCGTCAGGGGGTAGTTCTCCAAGGTATTGAAGACCATCCAATTCGCCACCAGCGCCAGCAAGCCGAAGCGGATCATCACAAACACGGCGAGACTACTAAATATCAGAGTGCCCACCAAACCTACGGGATCAAACTGACGACTGCCCCCTCCGAACAGTAGGGTAAATAAAACAACCCATGCGACTGCTGCCGCCCACTCCTTGCGCAGCAAGGCCCGCAAGAGGAACAAGACAAAAAGAGCGGCAAGCCAGAAAGAAGGCCCGCCAATCAAGGTGCCCGATATATCGGCGACGATTGTGCGCCCTCCCAGGAACTGCCACTGTGGACCCGAAGACGGTTGCGCGGGATAGCCGAGCCAGGAGAAGACAAACCAGGTCAGCCTTTGAAGGGTGATCGTAAACGACGCCAAGAAACAACCGGCAAGGATGTCGCGTCCCACCAGTGGATCCCGAAAGCCGCCCGTCAGCAAGCGACTCCAGGAGACCAGGGTGGCCGGCCAGCGGCGGCGCACATAGGGCTCCAACGCAATGTAGAGAAGCCACGCGAAGCACGAAAATCCGCTGCCCCAGACCAAAGACTCCATGAAGAGAGAGAATTCGTCGAAATTCGGCACGTGGTGCGCGCCAAAAAACCACTCCACGGCCCAAGCCGCAAAAACAAAAGCTGCCAGACGCGAGGCGCCACGGCGATCCCCCCGGCCCAGGCGGAGGTTCCGCCGAACGGTCAGTGCACTACCTGCCAGCACCGCAAGAAACACGATGATGAAAGTCACCAGAAACACTCGTTGGCCGGCGCTTTCCTGATACGGCTGCATGCGGCTGGGGCGCGTCCAAGGGCCAATCAACTCGAAGTAAACGGGCATGCCCCGGTACGCCGCAGCCTCGATCCGCATCGGGATATCGGGGCGTTCGGCTAGCGATCCTGTCCAGGCAGCGCGCGCGTCGCTATCAACAGGAGGGGTCCACATCGGCTGTGCTGGCGGCCACTTGGAGGGATCGAGCCCTGCTGCAGAGAACAGAGGCGCCCAGTCCGGCGAAGGCGCTGCGCTAGCCGGTTTTTCAACCTGCGGGGGAATTGCGACTAGCTGGGTGAGGTGACCGCGCGGATTGAGCTTGACCAGCGTCTGCCCGGACACAACGAGCGGTGGATCGTCCGTCCATACCGCGCCTAACATGGGCGCATTCGAGAAGAAGAACGAGAACATAGCCGGCAGGGGCTGGGGGCTCCCACGATACCAAAACACGAACGCCCCGTTCTCGAGGTTATCCCAGCGGGTCTTCGCATTGTCGTGTTCCGCGACATAGCGCAGAAAGTCGTTTCCTTCGTAGAACCCGATCGCTGTGTCCACCGGTGGCTCCGCGTAGCCCACGCTCTGCAGAATATCGCGCGCGCGTTCAGCAAGCGCCTCCGGAGGCTTTTCGAGCGGTACGCGGCGGTAAAGTTTGGTTTGTGCGCTCAACAGGATTGCCGCAGTGATGGACACAAGCACTCCTGCCAGCACAGCCCACGCCACTGCGGGACGCAGGCCCTCCGTCTCTCCCGAAGCGGCGACCATCTCGGGCGAGGGCGTTTCCCCCGCCGCTAGCGCAGCGGCCAGCGGATCGCCTCCCGGAAATGCGGCCGCCACTTGCCGTACGGAAGACGGTCGCAGCGCGGGGTCTTTTTGCAGACAGCGCAGGATCGCGGTTTCTACAACTGGATCAATGTCCTTGACCACCGACGACGGCGTCCTCGGAGAGGACTCCAGATGTGCCCGCCGCCACTCGATCGGAGTATCCGCCTTGTAGGGAAGGCGTCCGGTGAACAGCTCATAAAACACCAGCCCCAGCGAGTAGATGTCGCTGCGAACACTGGCTTCGCCCTTTCCAATCTGCTCGGGAGCCATGTAGGCGGGTGTACCCGCAGTTTCACTCCGACCGGTGGCATCGTTGTAGCTTAGGGCCAGTCCGAAGTCCGTGATGCGCACCCGTCCCCGTCCGTCCAGCATGATGTTGGCGGGCTTCAGATCACGATGCAGCAGTCCGCAATCGTGCGCTGCGGCGAGGCCGGCGCAGATTTGGTGGGCGGTCTCCAGAGCCTTGTCCGCGGGCAAGCGGCCGATGCGGCGCAACAGCGACGCGAGGTCCTCGCCGTCGATGTACTCCATGGTGAGAAAGTGCTGGCCGTTGACCTCGCCGATGTCATAGACACGACAGACGTTGGGATGCGAAACCTGGCGCGCATTCCGCACCTCCGCATGAAACCCGGCCAGAGCCGCGACATCGTTCTGGAGTGACGCGGGAAGAAACTTCAGGGCCACGACATTGCCCAGTTTGAGGTCCTCGGCGCGGTAGACTTCGCCCATGCCTCCTCGCCCCAGCAGCGCAACGATCCGATACCGCTCTATGAGAACCGTGCCCGGCGAGAATCCCCCCTTTCGGGGCAGGTGTGAACTTGGGAGAGCTGGCGTGGGCATGGCAGCAGGTCTATCCGGCTCCAGGGTCGGCGCTTCGAGAATGGCAATTGCACGCCCGCATGAGGAACAAAAGCCGACGTTATCGGAACATACGGCCCCGCAACCAGAGCAGGTGACCATGCGGACGGATTGTACCGCACCGCGAGGCAGTGAGCCCCATGGGTGGATTACGCCGGGCTCTTGCGAATCGATCCTGAGGAACAACCTGTCGTTTTCCTGTGCATCCGGTCACTTGGAGAGTAGTCGGCCCGCCGGAAGTTGGCCGAAACGGGTTTCCAGTACCTAAGGGCGCCGCCTTCTTTTGGGCTTTGACTTCTTCCGTGGACGCCCTCCAAGCTTGCCATTCGCACGAGCAGCTCGCGCCTTGGCCTCTGATTTGGCCGAGCCTCCAAGAAGTCCTCCTAGTTTGCCCCAGTGCCGGAACATCTGCATCACGGCCTCGGGAATCAATCCGCGTGCCTTTTTCTTCTTGGCCATTTGACAAGAAAGTCTAGCAGGCTCTGTGGGTTAACCCAATGCCTATTTAGGTTACCGCACATTAACCCAAAGGGGCATTAGGTACAAGTTTATCAACAGCCCTTTCGTACCATTGAAACCCAAACCCCTATTGGGTAGCATGTGAATCGAGAAGCGAACGCCCCGGCACCCCCTGACTTCGGTTGGGACGGCCGCGAAACTCAAATACGGAGGGAGATATGCTCAAACTTATAACCATTCGGCGGCAGGGTACGATTGCGGTGTTGGGAAGGAATCTGGCGGTGAGAGTTTTGATGGAAAAGACCGCGCGACTCGAATCGCGGGACACAACTATCAACCATGTGGACCATGCAAGCACCGCCCCTGAAAATCAGATGCGCCCGAACATGCTTGACACCGTCGACATTGTTGGAGATGCCTGTTCGTAATGGAGGGGCAGGCCAGATGGGCACAGAGGGAGAAGGCGTGTGAGCAGCATCGTGCTTCCGGCGTGGGGTAGCACTTAGAATCCCTCAATAAGTGTGATAGAGAGTAGCGAGGCAAGGAGAGCCCATGAAACCCGACGGCCGAATACTCGTAGTTGGGGCGGGGGTCAATGGCTCTGTTTGTGCTGCGGCGCTGCACAGAGCAGGCTACGATGTCACCGTTCTCGCCCGTGGGAAGCGGCTCGAAGAACTACAGGAGAGGGGTATCGAAATAGAGGACCCGCTCAAAGGCACGCGCACCGTGACGCAGGTACCGGTTGTGGACCGACTGGCGTCTGAAGACATCTATGAATACATACTCGTCATCGTTCGCAAGAATCAGGTACGGGATCTTTTGCCCGTTCTCGCTCAGAACCAGTCGCAGTCGGTTGTATTCATGGTTAACACCGCCTCGGGCCCTGATGAGTGGATTGAGGCGCTCGGCGCGAGACGCGTGATGCTGGGCTTTGTCTTCGCCGGGGGCAGGCGCGAGGGGAGCTTAATCCGGGCGATGCGAGCGAGGGGGCTTGGCACCCCATTTGGAGAAGCAAATGGTGCGATCACCGAAAGGCTGACCAGGCTGGTCAGCATCCTCAACCGCGCCGGCCTCAAGGCCAAGGCGATTGCGGATATGCCCGACTGGCTTGTCACACACGCTGCTATGGTCGCCCCCCTGGGGATGTTTATTCTCAAGCACGGCTGCGATACATACGCCCTGGCACGTTCCCGGAAGGATATGGGAATGCTCGCGGATGCGATGCGCGAGACGCTGGCCGTGCTTCGCGCAAACGGCCGCCGCATCGTTCCCCACAGTGCAGTTCTCCTCGATATACTTCCACGATTCGTCGTGACGAGGTTCTTTCGCGCGCTCCTGTCCTCCAGATTTGGCGAAATTGGTGCCGGCTGGCACTGCTCGCAAGCACCGGATGAGATGTTCCAACTCGCAAGAGAGCTGAAGGACCTTGTGGAACAATCCTGCCTCCCAGCTCGCGCTCTCCGCCAACTCCTCGCGACTGTGTAACCGCCTAAGCGTCTTCGGGATCGATGATCAGCACCAGGCTTGTCGATGCACGGTTCTTCCACCGGTGCTTCCAGCAGAAATCTCAGAGATCGCGGTAGGGATACCACTTGGCGTGGTACCCCCCGCACGGTCCCGGACGGGCGCTTATTAGCGCATCCGGTTCTTATCGCGGATGGGTGGCGGCGAAGCGATCCGCGGGATAAGGATGGAGTACTCGCGGTCTAGGGAGCCACCGGTCAGCCAGAGCGAGCATACGTGCCCAGGAGATCCGGCGTTTCTGGCTTCGGCGGCGAAGGGTATGCCACCAAAGTCCAGTTAACCGATGCCGGAATACGCTGAGTCTGTCGATGTTTCCCGGTACCGCATAGTAGAGGAAGTGGCCCTGCACAATCGACTTGAGCCATTGGCCGGTTTGACGCACGGGATCGTGCATACGCTCGCGGAGTTGCTGCTTAACCTCCCGCAGCTTCGCCCGCATGCGTTTGCGGATCGTCTTACGCCTCACCGTGAACTGCCCTAGCCTATTCTTCCCGCTGATGTGCGTGAGTCCTAGGAAGTCGAACGTCTCGGGCTTGTCTTCCCCTCTTCTTCTCCGGTTTTGTTCGGCAAACCGCCCGAACTCGATCCGGCGCGTCTTGTCGGGGTGTAGTTCCAGTCCAAACTTTCCCAGTCGTTCCCGAAGATTCTGCAAGAACCGATCTGCGTCCGCTTGGTGTTGGAATCCCGAGGTGACATCATCCGCGTAGCGGATGACTACCACCTCGCCGCGTGCCCATTTCTTGCGCCACGCGTTCACCCATAGGTCGAAAGCGTAGTGCAAGTAGATGTTCGCGAGGAGCGGTGAGATCACCGAGCCTTGCGGACTACCTGTCTTCGTGTCCGACCATTCGCCTTCCTCCATCACCCCGGCGTTGAGCCATTTCTGGATCAGCCGTAGGATGCGGGGGTCAGCGACGTGATGCTCCACGAACTTGATCAACCAACTCTTGTCGAGGTTATCGAAAAATCCTCGAATGTCGGCATCAAGAACGTAGTTCACCTTCTTCTTCAGGAGCACATACGACAACGCATCCAGCGCTTGATGCTGGCTGCGCCCCGGGCGAAACCCGTACGAGAATCCGAGAAAGTCCTCCTCGTAAATCTGGTTGAGGATAGTGACCGTGGCTTGCTGGACGATCTTATCTTCCAGAGCCGCGACTCCTAATGGGCGTTGCCGTCCATCACTTTTCGGTATGTAGACCCTTCTCGACGGTTGCGCTCGGTAGGCTCCGCGATGAACTCGGTCATGAAGATCGATCAATCGATCTTCTAGCCCGACTTCATACTCCTGCCAAGTGACACCGTCCACTCCAGGCGCGGCCTTCCTCTTCAGGGAGTAAAAGCCTTCCCGTAGCAGATCAACTGTCAGATGATGGAGCAAGGCGGTGAACCTCATCTCCTTATTGTCCCTTGCTGCTTTCCGCACGTCCGCCAACCCCTGTGACACGCCCTTCCCGCTCTGCGTCGGGTACGTGTTAGGTTGACGAGCGTTCTCCTTGATCAGCGGCCTTCCCTCCCCACTCTCCGCCGACGATGTTCCGTCTTTGTTCGTATGGTTCATCAGGTAGTATGCCGCTGTGTGACTCCTCGGAGACGTACATGCTGGCCTTGTGGCTCTGCCTTCGCCCGCCGACCTGCTGTCTGACTGAACCGCAGGTGTCTCCGAGGTCTCCCGGTTCTCGTGCATGAAGTTTCTAGGCGTGTCTGGGGTCTTCGACTACGCCGGACTGAGCCGGTGCTCGCGCTATCGCGCCTGCTCATGTTGCCTTCCGCACATCACAAGGGCGTCGGCGTCCGGATTGACAGTTTACGGAGCTGAATACCCACCCCGCCTATCCTCTGTCTTCGCTTCGCTGAGTACCTCGCGATACCCCGCGCAAGACTCGAGGCCGAGCGGATCGCTACTCCTTTCCCGTAAGGCTCTTTCATCCTCTGCTTCATGCCGGTTTATCCCGGCGCACTGAAATCGCGATTTCTCGCCAAGTATCCTCTGAGGCTTCGTCCACCTGTTCCGGGCAACTCTCGGCCTGTATGCGACGCCGATCATGTAAACAGGCTCGCAAACGGTATCACAACGTTGCTCAAATTGTGGCCAAAGACGGATGGCCAAACACTATCCGTACGTTCGCGTATCCATCCCGAAACCAAGCTCATCAAGAAAGGTGCGATAGCCGCTTGGAGAACGATCCTGGCATGAAGTTGAGAGTCCACAGCGACAAGGCCGTTGGACCCGGCGAAAAGTATCGTACTGATGATAAGCCCCCAGCCGAACTCCGCGTTGGCCAGATGCCACGGTTTCCCGAAAACACGGTTCAGCAAGGACTGAAACACGCCCCTGAATACCAATTCCTCGGCGAGGCCGGGCATGATCAGGAGGAAGACCCAACCCTCCGTGTTCAGTTTCTTGCGAAGCCCCAGAATGAAGAAGACTGCCGGCACCGCCAGGGCCAGAAGGCCGGCGACCATCGACGGCTTCAGCCAACCGGGCCGGAATCGCGACGTCACGCCAATTGAAGCTAGTGAGATTCCGGGCACGAGCGCGATAAGCAAAAAAGGCCATGCCGTTGAGAGGATGCACTCCTGCCAACTCCAGTGCAGGCGTTGGAAACCATCCAGCCGAGGTATTTCTACGAGGGCGACGTTCAAGACCACTAAGGATGCTACGAACAATAACAAGCGCCAATGCCGCGTTCGGGAGTGCAAGGCGGCAATCAACACCAAGGGGAGGGCGCACACCAGGATGAGTCCCGCTTCTAGTGCGACACGGCAGAGATAAACGCGAAGCTGCACGACGCATTGTAATTTAACTGTCTGTAAACAGCGATTACGCTTATCGACCTCGGTTGTGAGCGCAATAGCAATTCTGCGACAGTGGGCAGTCAGTCCTGGTAACTAGCGGTTCGGATTGCTTCAATCCACCCGGAAACCGGATCAGAAAACACTTCTCCGGGTGTGATGGCCCGTAGTCCGCAGTCGGGTTACCATACAATATGAACGCACCTGCGATTCTGCCGTCATTGCTCTGGGCAGTCCAGAACGGACTAGAGGGAGCCTATATCAATGAAGGGGCTGGGGACGACCGCATGCCGTCACTTGACCTCTGGGCAAACCTCTTGCGGGCATTGGACAACGCGGCCACCGATCGTCGTGAGTTGCCGGTGATCCTCCGGCTATCCAAGCGGGCGTTGCGATCGAGGGTATCAACGGCAGCGAGACATGGATGGGTCGAGGAACTGCAATCCGGTCGCGGCCAAGTGAAAGTGCGGTTATCCGTCCGCGGGTCGGGTGTTACAACTCGGTGGAAGTCACTACAAGGCTCCGCCGAAGAGCGATGGCGGGCAGAGATTGGTACTAACCGGACGGACAGGCTCCGCGCCTCCCTCGAACAACTAGTCGCAGCGCTTCCCCTGGAACACCCTCACTACCCGGCCAGTTATGGAGTGGCGGACGCAAGCATCACGGGCGGAAACGGGCAGGATTGGCAACCAGTACCTCGGGGTAATGGAGATACTGTCTCGGACCTTCCCCTCTCGGCACTGGTTTCCCAAGCCTTGGTTGCCTTCGCGATGAACTACGAGGAAAAGTCGCCCGTTGCACTCTCACTCAGCGGAACGGTGATTAGGCTCATTCCTCCCGAAGGGCGCCCCATGCAGGGACTCGGCGATTCTGCAGGCATGTCGGCCTTGCTCCGTCATGGCTTCCTGCGTATGAGTGGCAACGCGGGGGAGATCGTACACCTGACCCCAAAGGGCCTCGCTGTCAGCTGCGCCTATGACGGACGCTTACAGGCAGTAGAAACGGAGTGGCGCAACGAATTCGGCGATGTGTCTATTACCCTGCTGCGACGGGCTTTGGAGGAAGTAGCCGAGGCGGTAAGCCACACCAAGGGCGCGGCTCGATAGGTAGAGCAAACAAGGAAGAGTGCAGAGTCCATCGACTCCGCACAAGGTTTATCGACTGACGCGCTAAGCCGCGACCACGCTGTTCTTGCTACATTGCCGCAGTGATCCGAAGCCCGCGCGAACCGGTGCGGTGGGGTTCACCAGGCTAGCTGGAGCACACGCGAACCAACGGCTTCAGATTGGCGGCGCTGAAAGCCACGCTGCCGCAATCAAACACACTGTGATCACCATTGAGAAAACGATAGGGACGATAAAGAGGTATCTCCAGCTCACAACCGTGATGGCGGCAAAGCAAACAGCGAAAGCCCACGCAGTGCCGCGCAGGAGCCCTAAAGTCTCTGCCGGAAGGCCACCTAGTTGCCACGCTAAGATCGCCGCGAAAAGATAAAACACGCCGACAGAGAGTCCGGCCGCAACAAAAAGGTCCCAATATGTCCGGCTAAACCCCTGTACGTCAAAGTACATTGACCGCATTGAGCCAAGAAGGGTATCAACTCCCCAACTGGGATCAGACTGGCGAAAGCCGATCGTATGTCCGACAGCAAAAAACAGCAGAAGAACAGCGGCGATTCGATAAAACAGAGAAGCCTTCATGTTCTTGTCTCCAGAGAAAACGGCTGAAGTGTACCACTGTCTTCGGCTCGCGTTTGCGCCTTCGTAGGAATTCTCCTTCTTGACTGAACAGCCGATTTCTATAGCCACCTTGTCTTCAGCAACTAATTTGAAGCTGGCTGCCTCGGCGGTAACTAATTCAAAAACCATGCCACTCAGAACCTGGCATCCAGTGACATGGCGGGTTTTCGTACACTACGAGGATAGAAACTAGAAAAGCTTCGTTTCGCAACGGCAAACTTGCTGTTCAATTTCTTCACTTGCGCTGAACGCAGCTGCGACAATCAAGGGTGCCAAGTTATCCAGTACGGCGGCAACATCTTCCGTCACACGAACCGTACAACGAGCCGATCGTATGCGACTTCATACCCATGTTGCGCTGAACCTGTGGGCAATTCCGGCACTTGCAGAAAGCCTCCGGGAAAGCATTCGTGGCGGCGGTTCCGAGGAAGGCGACGATCATCTTGGCGGCAGTCCTAGCGGCTACGAGCCCTTGAGATTAACGTGCTCATCTCTTCGGCATTCGCGGCCAGTGTACAGCACACCGGTTCGTTATCCCGGGGTGCCATCCTCAGGCGGAAGCCAGTGTGAAGTTTCAGCCGATCACTTGCCGATCACAATTATTTGGAAAGAGTGCGGGATCATGGGCGGGCGAGGGCCGCGCATCCAGGCTGGGGCGCCAGGGGGCGGACCGCCAGAAAGCGGAGCCGCGCCCGCTCCCTGGGCCGGTGCGGCCGGTACCGGGCCAAACTCGGCGGTGATCGTCAGGATCTGGTTGGTCTTTGTATCCAGGGTCAGCACTTTCGCCCGCGCCGGTGTGGCAACCGTCTGCTCAACGGAGAAGTTCGTGGGCGAACTCTCCTGCACCACCGTAAGCGTGCCATCGCCCTGCGAGCTGAAGGCTTCCATCGTCTCCGGGTTGAAGGTAGCGCCGTCTGACCCGTTGCCAATCGGCAGATCGGTGATGATATGCCCGTCTGCAGCCGACAGGATGATCATGTTCTTGTTGTCACGGCACGAGGCGAAGAGGATATTGTTCTTCGCGTCGAGTGCCAGGCCGGCGCATCCTCCGCCCTTGCTCGAAACGTCATACTTGCCGATCATCTTCATCGTGTTCGAGTCGATGACCGCGATGGCGGCCTTATCTTCGATGTCGACATAGATCTTGCCATGACCGTCGGTGGCAGCCTGCTCGGGTGCGCCGCCAATGTCGATGGTGCCGAGGATCGAGCCATCCTTATCATCGAGCACCGTAATATTTGGCTCTGAGTGGCTGAGGATGTAGAAGTGGTGGTTGTAAGCGTCGTTCAGGTAGCCGTCCGGATTGCCCTGCACGTCGATCTTCTTCAGAATCGCAAAGGTCTTCGAATCGAACATCGTCACTGGCTTTGAGGTTGCAAATCCATGTCCGGTCGCGGTGTCGACCGCTCCGCCGTGCGCGCTTACGCCTGGGATATCTCCCACCTGGGCCAGCGTGTCGAGGTTATAGACGCCGATGTGCCCGGCCGGGCCAGACCGAGCAACATAAAGGTTGCGGCCGTCCGGGTCGGCTGTCACGTAATCGAATCCGCCATCGCCTCCGACGAGTTGAATATTGAGCACCTTGTACGGGCCACTATCCTGAGCCTGGGCGATGCCGGCAAACGGAAACAAAAGGGCGAGGGTTGCAACAACCAGCGGCTTGCATGACATGGGGGTATCTCCAATTTTAGGACTTTCCGGGCCATCCGACGGTCCGGGCTGTTTGACTCAAGGATCGCTTTCCGCTTCTTGTCGAAATCGAGCATATACCCTGCAACCTGAAGGCTAGCTGAATGCCGGGCCGGACCGGGCTAGGGTGCGATTCGCCGCAACTGATCCACTACCACAATATTCTCTTGTTTCGATAACGGGCGGAACAGACGGAGGGAGAGCGCATGGAGCGGACTTTCAGTGTGGTTGCCCGCGCTTGTTCAGACATTTCGTCGGTAGTACGCGACCGTTCGACTCCCCACCATGGACCTGCGCAAGCAGCGGCGAACCAGAGATGCACGATAGCCGGTCACCTCAGCGGCTTACGGCCCGGATCAGGCGGGTCTACAATCCGAGCTAGACGCAAAGTCCTGAGTTAGAATTACGTTTGGCGGAATGGAAGACGCGGTTCAATCCCGCCGCACCCTGCTGCGACAGACGGCAGAAAGCGATGATGAGATCGATTCTCGCAGCGCTAATGTTGAGTGTCTTGCTCCTCTTGATACGCTCCCAGTCGCAAGCCTCCGGCGAGACACTTCTCACACCTGACAACGCCTACAACCCGATCCCAAGTCCGGACGGGCAATACATAGCCTACGTCCGCACCGGGTGGGGCAGGCCCAACGGAAGCGGCGGGTTCGGTCGCTCAAATCTGGTGTCCGAAGTCGCCGTCATCGATCGGAGTGGGAGCCTCGTTGAGAAAAATCCCGTCGTCGATGCGTTCTTATCCGGGTGGACACCCGACGGCACTCATCTGGGTTGTTATCGCGACGGCGAGTATTCGTTGGTTTCGATGAATGGCAGGCGTTCAGGCAAAGCAAGGCTCCCCGGTGCCACAAACGCGATTGGTACCGAACGGGTCTCCTATCTGCCTCGGTTAGGAACAATGGTCTGGAGTCGGCAAGATGGATTCCACACTACGCTCGAAACTCCGAACGGCGTGCTCGCGCAACATAACGGCTGGCAGGGAGCACTGATCGCTCCATCACCGGATGGAAGATACATCGGCATCGCAGGCGGTTGGCCACAGTCCCATGTTTGGGTGTACGACATCGAACTCAAGAAGTGGGCCGACGTTGGCGAAGCCGACATCCACCCGGATCCGGACTGGGACTACATAAAGCCTAGCTGGAACCCGTGGTTCGCCGACAGTTCTCGATTGGCATACTTTACCCACTACTCTTCGATCCTCTCGATTAGTACGCCTGACGGGAAGCAACGTACCGATATTCACATCGACAGCACGGCAGGGCTTGCCGCCCCGTCCCCTGACAGTCGATCCATCGCATACGTGACCTTTGAACCGCGCCCGCGAAAAGAACGGCCGGACCTACAGTTCTGGGGTGGAACACGAGTGTGGGTGGTCGCGCTCAACGGCCAACCGGAACCGCATCCAATAACGCTGAAGAGCCTCGACGAGACTTATGATTTGCGATGGCTCGACGATCACGCACTGGTCTTTGATCGCATCGCTGACGTTCCCTTCTACAAGCAGTCGCGCATCTGGAAAGTGGAGGTTCCGTTTTGATCGACAAAGCCCCTATATCCCATAGCTCGAACGACACCCTCAAAGACCGCCTTGCCCGCTACCGCCAGATCACGATCAGCGTGATTGGCAGGAAATCTGGACGCACGATCTCGATTCCGATTTGGTTCGTGTCGGAAGGAGAGAAGCTGTACCTCCTGCCCGTGCAGGGCTCTGACACGCAGTGGTACAGAAATGTACTCAAAAACCCTTCGATTCGGATTGACGCACGCGGCGTTGAAGCAGAATTTCGGGCAACGCCAGTGACCGATGCCAAAGCTGTGAAATCCGTGATCGAGAAGTTTCAGGAGAAGTACGGGCCACAGGACGTGAAGAAGTACTATTCGGGATTTGATGTGGCGCTTGTGGCGAAGATTAGATGAAAGGCATTAAAGAGAGTCTGATAGGTTTGCCGATGTCTGGCAGAGGCCCGCTTCAAACCGCCCAATCGGATACCTGAGGTCAGGCATAATACGATTCTTGATCATAGCGTCAGGCTGCCCTGGCAAGCACAAGCAAGAATTCCACAAATCCTTCGGGGAGTTGCTGAAATAGCCCGCGGTTCAAGGCTACTTGTCTTCCGGGCCCGGCACGATGCACTTGTGCTCCGCGAACTGCTTCCGCAAACTCTCTTGCGCCTCAGCAGTCCTCTTGAGGAAGTCTAGCGGCACCTTGAAGGTTCTAGCGCAATCGGTGCAGACGCCAACGGCGGGCACGGTTCCAAGCCATTTGACCACCCGCAGATTGCGCTTTTCCATACCCTCAGTTTCCCACGGGGCCGGAGGACTTGGCTATCCTGTTCGAAATCGAACGGGACCATTACCTAACCATGATTCACAGCGGCGGTTTGCCCTCAGCTGATATGCTTTACGACTTCGTCCGATTTGTAGGAGGAAGCCTTCCATGCCTGAGAACACCACGTCTCCGAATCTTTCGGGAAAAATCGCCCTGATCACCGGCGCCAGTAGAGGACTGGGCAAAGCTATGGCCCTAGCGCTCAGTTCGGCAGGGGCCACGATCGCACTGGTGGCCCGGAATGCCGACAAGCTGGAGGTCGTGCAGAATGAAATCCAGCAGAGTGGAGGAACTTCGTCGTTTTTCTTAGCGGACGTGACGCAAGAGCAAGACGTCAAACGCATCGAGGCAGAAATTTCAAGCCGGCTGGGCCGGATACAAATCCTCATCAATAACGCCGGAATCAATATTCGGAAAGACCTGATCGATTTTTCCTTGCAGGAATGGCAAAGAGTGATGGATTCGAGCCTGACCAGCACATTCCTGATGTGCCGCGCGTTCGTTCCCCACATGAAAGCGACCGGCTACGGCCGGATCTTGAATATGACCTCCATTATGAGCCACGTCTCGCTTCCCGGCCGCAGCGCCTACTCTTCCTGCAAGGCGGCATTGCTTGGCTTGACCCGCGCCCTGGCCTTAGAGCTGGCGGCCGAGGGAATTACGGTTAATGGAATCAGTCCTGGCCCTTTCGGCACGGAAATGAACCAGCCCATTATGCAAAACCCCGAGCTCAACCAGCAGTTCGTTGCCAATATTCCGCTGGGCCGATGGGGAAAAGTGGAAGAGATCGGAGCGCTAGCATGCTATCTCTGCTCGGAGGCCGCCGGCTTCATTACCGGGACCGATATTCTCATCGACGGTGGCTGGACCGCCAAGTAGCAAGGCCACACTCTAAACGGCACTCGCGATCCTATGCCACCGACGGCTTCGCTGGCTCCGCGCTTGGCTGAAGCTGAACCGGCTGCTGGCGAGCCGCCAGCCTGCTACGATCCACGCGGCTCCCACCGCGGCCAAGTTGTACGCGCCCCCCCAGGTCCCATGGTCGCGAGGAAAAGCAAAGATCATCGGTGGTAATTCCAGTGCACTAAAGACCCCAACAAGGCAGCGGGCGGGGGCGATGGCGACAGGCAGTCGGGCGGACCTTCGAGTAGCTGAATCAGTTTCAACGCTTGCGCCTGAACTACGAAAAGCGGGCCGGCATTCACGAGGCATTCTTGTGTCTCGGTTGTGCCCTCATCTTTTGGAATTTTCGCAAACGCCATTCCTGGTCAAACCTGTCTAAACTCCACTCGCATGTTGTTTCCCGTTGAGCTCTGGCGACGATGCCCAAACCGCCCGTTCCTTGGCCCAGTCCCGCAGCGTGGCGATTTCCTCGCCGCGCGTAATCGAGAGCGGCACCGTTGAAGAGAGCGCGGTAAATAGGTCTTCGCTGCTCAACTCCTGCTTGCGGGCAAAGGCCGCGTAGAGGGCGCTTTGCAGGGCTGATTCGATTTCCGCTCCAGAGAAGCCTTTGGCTGCCCCTGCGACTCGATCCAGATCGTAGTCGGCCGGATTGCGTTTGCGCTTTGTCAGCTGGATGGACAATACCTGTTTTCTTTCGTCCCCGCTGGGCAGATCGACGAAGAAGAGTTCATCGAAGCGTCCCTTGCGAATCAACTCCGGCGGCAGCACGCCTACGTTGTTGCAGGTGGCGGCTACGAAGACCGCGGGCTTGCGCTCCTGCATCCAGGAAAGAAACGACGCCAGCAGGCGTGACGAAACGCCCGCGTCGGCAGATGCGGAATCCGGGCCGCTTCCCGCGAAGACTTTCTCCAGTTCGTCAATCCATAACACGCAGGGGGCCAAGCCCTCGGCTACTCGGAACACTCTCTGGATGCGCTTTTCCGTCTCGCCTATGAATTTGTCATATACGGCAGCGGTATCGAACTTCACCAGCGGCAGTTTCCATTCTCCGGCTACGGCTCGGGCGCAGAGACTCTTGCCGCATCCCTGCACACCCAGAATGATGACCCCTTTCGGCGGATCGAGGCCGAACTTGAGGGCTCTGTCGTCCCATGCGTCCCGACGCTGCTCGAGCCAGCGCTTCATGTTGTCCAGGCCGCCGACGCTTGCCATGGTGTCTGTAGCGTCCACAAACTCCAGCATTTCCGAGCGCCTCAGCAACGCCTTCTTGACATCGAGCACATCCGTGACGCACGCGGGCGAAAGCGCCAGGCGTCCGACCACGGTCTGCGAAATGGCGCGTTCGGCTGCTTCTTCGGTCAGTCCGCGCAGATTTGCGGCCATCGTGTCCACGCCGTCAGCATCGAGCTGGAGCTTCAGGGTGCGGGTACCGGCCAGGCGTGTGTACGTCTCGCGGATGATCTCGCACAGGCGATCGCGGTCGGGCAGGGGCAGATCTAGAAATTCCACCAGGCTCGCCAGCTCGGGCGGCATCTCGATGGCGGGGGCGGTTATCACCAGGGTCCTTCGGTTCGCGGAAAATTTCTGCCCCACGTCGCGCAGGCGGCGCACCACGATCGGGTTGTCCATGTGCCGATGAAAATCCTTCAGCACGAATACTGCCTCGATCGTCATGGCCTCCAGGTTTGCGAGCGCTTGCACTGGGTCGGCAGTGTTATACATCGCTTTGTTGTATCCGGCGGTTTTCGAACCGGCTTCCGCCGGCGTCGTCTTGTCAAGATGGTTCTGAACAACCGCCTGCGAAGCGCCGGCGCCGCTCCCGGAGCGCACGAGACCGTCGGCGACGGACCATTCGAAGACCGCTAGACCCAGATCCGAACAGGCCGTGCGCACCAGGGAAAGCGCGCGAACTTCCTCGACCGTTTCCATCACCACGATCGGAGTGGAGGAGTTGATGAGAATCTTCAGGCGATCAATTGGATTCATGGGCATTGGGCGCACGCGTCGAGTTTAACCGATGGCCCAACAATTTCCTGGTTGCATCCGAGCTTCCGGGCTACCGTTTTGTGAGGGCACCGATAGACAATCTTTCTCCCCGCGAGAAATTCACTTCTGCGCCGCGGCACTCATCTGCACGAACGTCACACCCTGCCCCGCTGGCTCTTTCATGCCAATCTCTTGCGCTCCAAGAGCCTCTAGCTTCATTACGGAGAAGGACATTTTCACCGACGGTCACCGGTGCGCCAGGTAGCAACGCCAACCCAATGCTTCTCCACTTCCTGATCAAGCGGAACCGGAGAAGAAGCGATGGACGCCCCTCCTCGAAAGAGCGCCCAGCATAGGGCCTGGCTCAGGCGACCAAAGGTGGACAAAACGAGTGTACAATTCTTCCCGTTCTTGAGGTCAAACGAAGTCTCGGTTCAGACGGAGAGAAAATCCCTATGAAGAAGCTATTGCTTGCGGCATCGCTGATGTTGTTGCTCACGCCCGTCCTGGTGCTCGCCCAAAGTGCCTTCGACGGAACGTGGAAGATTGATATGAAGAAGGCGGAATTTCCCAAGAAGCCAGACGTGTACTTGCTGCAAAACGGCACGTACGAATGCAAGACATGCGTTCCGGCCGTCAAGATCAAAGCTGACGGACAGGACCAGACAGTCACGGGTCACCCATATTACGACACCGCAGCGGTAAAGGTCATAAGCGATCACGAGATCGAGGAAACTGACAAGAAGGACGGCAAGACGGTCGCAACTTCGACGACAAAGGTTTCGGCGGACGGCAACACGCTGGCCTTCGAATTCAGCGACAGCAGTAACACCAACGCAGAGCCCGTCACCGGTAAGGGTGAGGAAACCCGCGTGGCCAAGGGTCCTGCGGGATCGAATGCCATCTCCGGTTCGTGGCGAATCTCGAAATTCGAGAGCCTTTCCGACAACGCGATTACGTGGACGTACAAGGTCAGCGGCGATGAGTTGATGATGAACACTCCGACTGGCCAATCCTATACTGCGAAACTGGATGGCACAGAAGCTCCGTACCAGGGTGATCCTGGAACTACCACCGTCTCGGTGAAGATGAGTGGCAAAAACGCCCTTCAGGAAACCGATAAGCGCGGCGACAAAGTGCTTAGTGTCTCGACAATGACGATGGGGGCCGATGGCAAAACCGCAACAATCATGATCAAGGACATCCTGCACGGAACCACCAGCCAGTTCGTGGCGGTGAAACAGTAGGTTCCGTTACGTTCCATGCTTCGCGCAGGCGGAGGGTCGGTATAGAACGCCCGGCACCCTCGATTCGGGGGTGTCGGCTTTTTTTGGTTCGCTGAGATCCGTCTAGGCTACACTGTGTTGCCGAGCGGAGGCATTTTTACCGAGTCCTTACCGCTTACCTCTTCCGTTTTCGAAGTCACGAGCCGAAAGATCGACCGGCGCGCTTCAGGCCGGACTAGGCGGAGATCGCGTGGCTGCACTTTGGATTGAAGCCGTGCAAGCAGCGATTTCGGCCCCGTAGATAAGGATCTGTATATATATGCCTATCCCCGTCGTTAAAGCGGAACACATCGGGCCTCGAGCGGTCTCAGAAAAAGGAAAAAGCACGATGTCCCGGGTCAAGGGGTTCGTGAACCGATATTTCTATTTTTCTATGTCGTTGCTGTTCGCCGCGATTGTGGTGTGGGGCTTCAGCCGTACGATCAACGACAATCTCTTTCATGCCGCGGTGCCGAGGCCCCTCCTGCTCTGGATTCACGGCGCCGCATTCTCGGGTTGGGTGGCCTTCTTCATCGCCCAGTCCACGTTGGTCCGCGTACACAGAGTGAGCTGGCATCGCTTCTTTGGATGGTTCGGAGCCGGGCTCACCGCGGTGATGGTTCCGCTGGGCGTCACCATAGCCATTGTCATGGCACGATTTGACACAGTTCAACTCCATCAGAGTGACGCAGATGCTTTTCTGGCGATCCCGTTCTACGACATGATCGTCTTTGGCGTGATCATTGCGCTGGCTATCTATTGGAGGAAAAGGCCCGAATTCCATCGTCGGCTCCTGTTCATCGGAACCTGCGGGCTCATGGACGCACCCTTTGGCCGCTTTGATGTTTTGTTCGACCATAACCTATTCTTTGTTTGCCTGGACCTTCTGATCGCACTCGGCGTCGTGCGAGATCTCGTCGTAGATCGCCGCGTACACAAGGTGTATCGCTATGCGCTGCCCGTGTTGATCGCTGGTCAAAGCCTTGCGATATACATGTGGCGTATCAACCCTCCCTGGTGGCGCACGATCACCCACGTAATCCTGGGATAGTGCGCGGACGCGGTAACTGATGACATAACGATGTCGGCCTCGCAGCGTTCATCGAATCAGGGTAAGGCGTCTTTTCGGGAACGATCCGTTCATTGTTTATAGGCTCGCTGTGCCTCGCATCTGCAACACACTGTGGAGCGGACGCCATTCCCAAATGGGAACTTCGACTTCCCCGGCTTGCTCCGCTCCTTTCATGCCGTTGCTCAGAATCGCTCGGAACCTGAGGATAGGCGGTGGAGTCTAACCAATCATGGCAGTGCCAGCCAGGAGATGGGTTGGATACGCGCTCTTAATCACGGGTTTATTGTTCTTGTTCGATACCGACACCTTCCTTCGGACAAACTGGTCGCCTCTGCATATCCCGATGTACGTCCCCACAGAGCTAGCGTGGGGATTTTTGTTGGCCGCAGCGGGAATTGTCACTTTAATCGCGCCAATTCTGATTCGTATACCGCCAACTCTCCTTCGTTTCGTCAGTAGTTTCGCGCCTGATGCGTCATTGAAGATCGGACAAGGTTTTCCGCATCAGTCCGTCGATTTGCGTCTTCAACGGCGACTGCCGCTCAAAAGAAGGTTTTCGTCACTTCCGAACCGGGCTCTGGTCGGTGGGCCGATCATGCTCCTCTTGGTGATACCCACGTTCCTCATGGTTGTCATGCAATACCCTCCGGCAAAAGGTATCTACGTGCGATTGGCCCCACGACATTATCGTAAATCGGACGAAAACTGCCTGGAGGGCCCGATCATAGTGACGTTGAACAGACACAACGAAGCCACCCAAATGTTTTTGAATGGAAAGGAACTAAGTCGCAAAGAACTGGCATCAGCACTGAAAGCTGCACTGGCCAGGCGGGCAGACTGGGAAGTCCAAGTCGAGGGCGACGACTCCGTGCCGTATGTCGATCCGATGTACGTGGTCGATGTCGTCAGATCCTTGCACGCAAAGGCGGTAATCCTGACTCCTGAACTGAAAGAACAGCTTTCTGCCGACGGGTGTTCCACTCGGTAGCCCAGAAATCCCGATCCGACGTAAGGCCACCAGGCTATTTGCTCAGCTTGGTTGCGTCCCCACTTATGGGCGCTTCTGGTTGACCCTCCCGGGTTGTTTCTAGGCGGTAACCGCCGAGTGGCGGATGCCCCGTCCTCAATCGGCGCATCGCAGTACAAACCCCATTTCCCCACATCAGGAAGGATCTCGACGCGGTGAACACTGTTTAGTATACTGAACATCGTTCATTCTTATGAGTGCAATATCCCACCGACAGAAACATAAAGAGGAACTGCGGAGAGTAATTCTGGATGCCGCCCGGGATATTTTCGTGCGCCAGGGTTACGAGAGCTTCTCCATGCGCAAGCTGGCTGAAAAGATCGAGTACTCGCCAGGGAGCGTCTATCTGCACTTCAAGAACAAGGAGGAATTGTTCGAGTGCCTGGTGGATGAGAGTTTTGCGCGTCTGCTGAAAACCTTGACGGATCTCCGAAACGGACAGGAACAGACGAGCCCCGTCGAGGAACTAAAAAAGGGTATGCGGGCCTACGTAGAATTCGGACTACGCAACCCAAATGATTACCGCTTTGCCTTCATGCTGAGAGCGCCGGTGGAGAAGCGTGAATTCAAAGTGCACGGGGCATTCGACGTGCTCCGGTTTATGGTGAGGCGCTGCGTGGAAGAGAAGTGCTTTCGAGCGGTCGATGTGGAGACCACAGCCCAAGCGCTCTGGGCATCTGTGCACGGGATCACGTCGTTACTGATCCAGAGACCGGCGTTTCCCTGGGTAGCGAAGAAGGAACTGGTGGGTCAGGTAATCTGCACCGCTGTTGACAGTCTGGCGGCAACGCCGAGGGCAAATGGCAGCGGGAGGAGAGCTTCATGCAACCATCCTTAGCTTCTAAACAGCCGCACCGCGAAGACTTACGGCCCGAGCTCGAACGGCCCGCGGCCGCCCTGTCGCACTCTTGGGTCTGGCTAGCGGTAGCTGCAGCTCTGCTGCTATTTTCCAACGGAGCGAACACGATTCCCCTCGCCGCGTGGCTGGCGCCCCTTTTTCTGCTCCGATTCGTGCGCCAGCAGAGCTTCAAGATTGGGGTACCACTCGTTTATCTCCTTCTGGTCGCGGCGTTTGCTTTTCAGTTCCGAGGAATGGTGCCTATCCCCGGCATCGGTTACTACATCTTTCTCGTGGTGTGGGGGATTCCGCTGGTTTTGCCCTACGTCATTGATCGGTTAGCAGCGGGCAAGCTTAGCGGGCTCGCGGCGACTCTGGTCTTTCCAACCGCATGGGCCGCGACCGAATACGTCTCTTCGCGGGGGCTCTATGGAACTTGGGGATCGGCCGCCTATTCACAATATGGGAATCTGCCTCTCGTTCAGGTTCTCTCAGTAACCGGTTTGTGGGGTATCACGTTTCTGATGGGTTGGTTCGCGTCCATGTGCAACTGGATATGGGAAGAAGGACTCGATTCCAAGCAGGTGCGCCGAGGAGCCTGGCTATGCACCGGAACAATTGCGACCGTGATGCTGCTGGGCGGTGCCCGCATCGCGCTGTTTCCACCGTCTTCCCCGACCGTGCGCGTGGCCTCGATTTCGAAAAGGACAGTAGAGCCGGGACTCAGCGACGCCGTTGCGGGACGGATGTTTCAGGGGCAGGCCACGAGCGCGGACATGGTTGTGATCGAGCGCTGGGCCACGGCCATGGACGACGACTTACTGTCGCGAGCTGAACGGGAGATGCAAGCGGGCGCGCAGATTGTGTTTTGGGGCGAGGCCAATGCGCCCGTTTTGAAAGACGAGGAAGCCGCATTTGTGTCACGTGGCATGGAGATGGCAGCGCAGTATCACGCTTACCTGGGAATGGCGTTAGGCGTGTTGAACAGCGGAAAAACCCGGCCATTGGAAAACAAGCTGGTCCTGATCCAGCCCAATGGACAGGTGGCGTGGGAATACAACAAGACGCGGCCAGTACCAGGTCCTGAGGCTAGCCATCAAGTGCCGGGCGATGGCAAATTACGCTATCTGGACACGCCCCACGGACGATTGAGTTCAATCATTTGTTTCGACGGAGACTTTCCGCAATTGCTGGCACAGGCGGGAACTTTCGGGGCTGACGTGATGCTCGATCCTAGCAGTGATTGGCAGGCGATAGATCCGTGGCACACGCAAATGGCGAGCTTCCGCGCCATCGAGCAAGGCTTCAACCTGATCCGGCAGACGAGTCAAGGACTCTCGGCTGCATTCGACTATCAGGGGCGACGATTAGCCGCGATGGATCATTACCAGACCGCCGACTACGCGATGGTTTCCGAGGTTCCGACCAGAGGCGTACGCACGATCTACTCGCGGCTCGGGGACTGGTTTGCCTGGTTGTGCCTGGCAGGACTGGGTCTACTGACGGTCCAGTCGTTGCGCTAAGGTCCCTCTCATCCCGAGATGCGTCCGGCCCTGACGGCTGGGGACCGTTTTTCACCCTTTCGATACCCCTGCGTGGAAGCGCGTACTGATGGGGAATCCATCATCCCCGTTCGGTGCACCTTAGATTGCCTAGGCAAGCATTTCTTAATGGTTGTGCCGCTCGGAGGGCTCTACTGTTGAATAAAGCACGCGAATGCAATGACTTCTGCATTGGATCTCACCATGAGCTATCGCACCAACTTGTTGACTCGGCTTGACCGCAGTTTCCGCTCGGTTGCCGTCGCCGGCCACGTCGCCATGCTCCTGCTCGTGCTTTCGCTGGGCGCTCGTGCGGTTACTGCTCCGCCATGCGACTTCTCTGACGCAAAATTCGATTTCACAAACGATGTCTACGCTCTCGCTGAATACCAGGACGCCATCGCACAACTGCTAAAGGATGAAAAGTTCGAGGAACTCGACTGCCTCGCCGACGCCGCCCGAGCAGGCAAAACAAGGTTTCCCGGTGGCTCGTGGAAGTTACGCAACATCTACATCGGACTCGATTCCCCCAAGCCCGGTCATCCCACAGAGGAGGATTGGCTTCAGCATCTGGAACTAGTCGAACGCTGGAACCTCCGGAATGCTCATTCCGTCACCGCCCCTATTGTCCTCGCCGAGTCTTACGTAGGCTACGGCTGGGACGCGCGCGGCGACGGCTTTACCGACAGCGTGACTGATAGTGGATGGAAACTGCTTGGCGAGCGCGTAGCTAAAGCAAAAGCAATTCTCGACGACGCCTCTACGCTCGCCACCAAATGCCCTGACTGGTACATCGCGATGCAGCAAGTTGCGCAGGGACAGAGTTGGGATCTTCCGCGATCCACCGTCTTATTCCAGCAGGCGGTCGCCTTTGAGCCCGGCTACCACTACTACTACCGCGACTACGCGGATGACCTGCTGCCCAAGTGGAGCGGAAAAGAGGGCGATGCAGCGCGATTTGCGGACGAGTCCGCCGATCGGGTGGGGGGAGAAGCCGGCGACATTCTTTATTTCCAGATTGCCGACGGGATTGTTTGCGCTTGCCAGGATCCCGAATTCGGCCACTTTTCCTGGCCCCGCTTGCAGAAGGGATTCACCGCCCTCGAAAAAAAATACGGTACTTCTTTGTCGCTCGTGAATTCTTTCGCTCTTATGGCCTCCAATTTCAACGACTGGGCGGCCGCCGATCCAGCTTTCAAGCGCATCGGCGACCATTGGGACAAAGACAACTGGAAGACGGAGGCGTGGTTCAAGCAAAACCGAGATTGGGCTGCGCAGCAGGGCCCTCTACAAATCAAAGCCCGCAACATTCGGAAGGAAGCGGTGGCAAACATGCAGACTCCCGAAGGCAAAGCCTATCGGAAAGGCTTCGAGCAAGAACTGGCTGTTTTCGAGCGGCCCTGTCTGAAGGAAACGGAAGGCGACTCGCGCAAGTTCGAGCTGTTTGTGCAAATTGGAAAGAACGGCGATGCGGAAAATGCGGAGACACACGGAGACACGACACCTTTCGCCTACTGCTTGGAGCGCGCCATCTATGTGTCTTACTCCAACAAGGAAACTCCATTCACGCCGCCGCCTCACCCCCCCTACTGGGTAATCCTGGAGTTGGATCCCACGAGCGCTGCCGCATCCGCCAAATAGGGAGCGCGTACCCCAAACGCCCAGATTTGTGGTGGGAAGCACATCCCAAGGGTACGATCTGTGAATGAGGCTGGCCGATTCCATTGGCCACGGGCATTGGGCAAAGAGCAAGCTTCCGGGTTCCTTGTTGGGGGGTTCGGTGGGCTTTGGGCACGTGGAGGTCACATTCAGGTGAAGACTGCTTTTCTCAAGAATGGATTACATCAGGGTTGCCTGCGACTCTGGCATAGCGTGCGGGCAATTACTCAGCCCGCAACGCACTCAGCGGATCAACATTCGCGGCTCGGCGCGCCGGAATGAGGCTCGCGACGATGGCCACCAATGCCACACTGCATACGGCAAACGAGTAGCTCAAACCATCGTAGGGTTTTACCCCATAGAGTGCAGAAGTAAGCGCTTTTGCGACTAGAAAAGCCAGCGGTACACCGATCACCGCTCCTACTCCTGTCAGGAAGAGGCTGTCGCGCAGCACCATCCAGACCACCTGTCCGCGCTGCGCGCCCACGGCCATGCGCACTCCTATCTCCGCCGTGCGATTATTTACGCGGTACGCCAGTGTGCCGTAGAGACCTGTAGCCACCAGCAAGACTGCCAGCATGCCAAAGAATCCCGCCAGCCGTGCAAAAAGCAACTGCTGTGAGATTGTCGTCTCGTATTGCCCCTGTTGTGTCATCGGCTTTATCAGAGGCAGATTCGGATCCATTTGCTGCACTGCCTTGCGGGCAGCAGGCAAAATCGCCAGCGGCTCCCCACGGACACGCAGCTCGACGTGCATTTTGCCCGTGATCGGAATCTGGGCGTACATGTACCAGGCCATCGGAATTGGCTCTTCCCCGATGCTGCGATATTTGTGGTCCTTGACCACGCCTACAATGGTCATCTGATATTTCCCATCGTCGGTTCCAATACTGTGACCCAGCGGGTCCTGATTCGGCAGAAAGCGTTTCGCAAATAGCTCATTGACGATGCCCACGTGTGGCGAGGTCGCGGTATCGGAATCGGCAAAGTCGCGCCCGGCAAGCACTGGTACTCCCAACGTACGGAAAAAATCCGGTCCGATCACATTGCTGCGAACCGTTCTGGATGTGCCGTTGGCCGCATCCGGCAACTTGCCGTCTACCATCATGTCGCTGTTTTCTGACGACCACGACCCAAGGCGCGCCTCCATGATGGTCACCGAGTCGACTCCGGGCAGCGCGCGCAGCTTCCCCATCAGCTCTTGATAGAACGCAATACCTTCGGGAACTGAATGTATGTTTTGGGGATTCACGCCAAAGACGACCAACCCGTCGGTGGAGAAGCCCAGCGAAATATGCTGAAGGTTACGCAGGGTACGGTTGAGCAGCCCTCCACCGACAAGCAGCACCACGCACAGGGCCATTTGCAGTGCAACGACAATTTTGCCCGTGCGGGTTTTGCCGGCGTCGGTATTCGAGGTTGCTGCAGATGTCTTCAATACCAGTCCAGGCCCGGCTGAGAGCGCAATCCGCAGCGGCGCCAATCCAAACAGCAGTGCAGCCAGTATGAGAACGCCCAGTGTAAAGGCGAGGACGGTGTTGTCGGGCGCGAGGCTTGACTCGATCTGCGCCCACGCACCGAGCGCCTTGGTCGCAGAAATTGCAAACAGCCAGGCAAGGCCGCCTCCCAGCGCCACCAGCAGCAGGGCTTCGGTCAGCAACTGTCGAAACAACTCCCCGCGCCCCGCGCCCAGCGCCAGACGCAATGAGAATTCACGTTGCCGCGTTGCATTGCGAGCCAGCAGCAGCATCACAACGTTGCTCAGCGCGATCAGCAGGACAAGTCCCACCATCGCCATCAGCATTCTCAGCGGCTTGCCATACTGCGCGTCGTAACCGGGAAAATTCCTTGCATCCTGGAGACTCAGCACCGGCCGCTGCTCCCCAGACTCCGGATTGCCGAGGCCGATATACGCCGCGGTTTGAAATGCGGATTGCACTTGCGCAACTGCCTGCTCCTTCGTCGCACTGGGAGCAAGACGGCCCAGCAAGTGCAGGCACCACCAGGTTGCATTTTCCTGATATGTCTTGCCATCCGCCAGCGGATTACCCCAAGCGTTCAGCTCCGCACGGTTCTGCAGTGGAATCCAGAAATCGGTCGAATTGCCTGCATCCGCACCTTCAAAGCCCTCAGCGGCGATACCTACGATGGTCATGGGTACGCCGTTTACGTACAAGGTTTTCCCCAGTACATTCGGGCCGCGCGAGAACCGCCGTGTCCAGTAGTTGTAACTGATCACAGCAATGGGGGCATGGCTCGTCTCGTCCTGCTCGGTAAACCCGCGTCCGCGAGCCAACTTTACACCCAGCCCGGAGAAGAAGTTGCCGCTCACCATGTCGCCTTCCGCTTCCTCGGGCTGTGCCTCGTAACGCACCGCGACTTTATCTATAGAAAGCGGCACAGAGGCCATTACCTGCTCCAGCCCGCCGTGTTGCTGACGCAGGGCATCGTAAACCGGATAGGAGAACGTTTCGCGCGAGTCGACTGTGCCTGTTCTTTTGGGCGCGCCCGAGGTGTTCAGATACACCACCCGATCCGGATCGGCCACCGGCAACGACTTGAGCAGCACCGCGTTCATTACGCTGAAGACAGCCGTATTCGCGCCAATGCCGAGGGCAAGCGTGAGTGTGCAGACAAGAGTGAATCCGGGAGCCTTACGAAGTTGACGCAGCGCGTGCTGCAAGTAGTTCAAGACAATCGCCACCTGCACACCTCATGGTCCTGCAAACGCCGTTGATAGAGGCACTTCTCGGACCAAAGTTGCACACCGCTAAGTTCTGCAGTTTGGTGAGTTTATCGAGGGAAGACCGGCTTCGCCCTGTCCAAAATCGGACCTGCCTGTCCGCAATGGGACACCGTCCCCTGCTCTGAGCACCATCCCTCGACAGTTTGCTCGCGTTCCTTCGATTAACTATTCGAGATGATCGGAGGAGGCTCCGACTTGGCTATTACTGTTTTTTCTGAATTTCCTCCAGACGTTTCTTTAAGTACTCCTTGTATTCCTGTTGCAGCTTCGGATCGGTGGGCGTGGAATAGATCTCGCTGGATTTGTATTTTCCCTCTTCGAACTTCTTCTTCGTCCATTCGTCGTGAATGTGAATCTCATCGGCGCGGTCGAGGAGGTCTTTTACAGCTTGCGGGGGAACAAAGTACACCCCTTCCCGGTCGCCGACCACCAGATCGCCCGGCATCACGGTTACGCCGCCAATTCGTATCGGGATATTGATGCCGGTGAGCATTACATTTCCGATCGGAGTCGGGTCGGCAGACCGAAAGTAGGCCGGCATATCGATTTCCGACAGTCCATCCAGGTCCCGGATACTGCCATCCACGACCAGTCCTCCTCCTTTTGTCGCTTTCATCACGTAATAGAAGAGATTGTCGCCGACGATCGTCCCATTCACCTTCTTATCGAACATATCGACTACCAACACGTCTCCGGGCTGCAGCATGTCGATTGCGGTTTGGTTCGTGAGCCGCGGAATACCCATGGCTTTGGCCTTGGACTTGGCGACATCGTCCAGGTCCGACCGCAGCGGCATGAATTGCACGGTGAAAGCCCGTCCTACCAAGGTCTTGCCGGGATGCAAGACCTGGAATCCGTCGGCGTACTGATTGTTGAAACCCTTCTGCCCGAGCACGGCCCAGACCTCCTCAGAAGAGAGACCGCGGGCTCGCTCAATCATTTCATCCGGTACCTTGGGACGTCCGTCGGGCAAACGGTCAAACGGATTCTGAGCCGTATAGTCGATCAAGTCTTGTTTCGAAAAATTGAACAGTTGCGCGTAGGAGGTGGGCGGGGCCGCGAACACCAGCATCAGCGGCATGCACAACCTTGCGACTCGAATAACTCTGTTCGCGAGTTTGGTCTCGACGAGTTTCGCTGCGGCGGTATAGGTCATCGGTTGTCTCCGGTATCGGAATCGTTCGGTGGCTGCTGGTGCGACCAGGATCGTTTCCTGAAGCTGAGGAAACCTTTCAAATTCGCGACGATTTGTCAAACGACACTTCCTGGCGCGGGGTTACAATGTGTCGCGTCTCGTCTCCAACATGAACATACTTCGCGGCCGAGTGCGATGGATTCTGATCTTCTCGATGTTCGTGATCAGCGCGGTGTCTTATCTGGATCGCGTGAACATTTCGATTGCCGGCCCCTCGATCGAGCGGGAATTTCACTTGGACCACATCCAGATGGGGTGGATATTCAGCGCTTGGGTGCTAGGATACGCCCTGTTTCAAGCGCCCAGCGGCCGCTTGGCCGACCGGTTCGGGCCGCGAAGAATTGTGACTCTCGGAGCGCTGTGGTGGGCCGTGTTGACAGCCCTTACAGGATTCGCACCGGCGCGGGTCGCGGGCGCGCTCGTGATCCTGCTGGTTGTGCGCTTCGCTCTCGGAGTCGGTGAGTCGCTGGTCTTTCCTGCGAGCAACCGGCTGGTTGCGGCCTGGATTCCGTCTGAGGAGCGCGGAATCGCGAACGGGGTGATCTTCGCCGGGGTCGGCGCCGGAGCCGGGATCACACCGCCTCTCATCACCTACATCCTTCTTCATCACGGGTGGCGCTGGTCGTTTGAGGTCAGCGCACTGATCGGGCTCGGGACTGGCCTCGGGTGGTTCTTGGTGGCCCGTGACCACCCTCACGAGCACCCGTGGATGGACCCGGAAGAGGCCGCCTATATCGACTCTGGACTGCCGCGGTCGGTGCCCGCGGTGCGGGGCGGCGAGACGCTTCCTTGGCGGACGATACTCGCCAGCACCGAGGTGCGAGCGATCACCTTGAGCTACTTCTGTTATGGCTACGTTGCCTACATCTTCTTCACCTGGTTCTTTAGCTACCTCAGCACCGTGCGCGGCCTAAATCTAAAATCGAGCGCTTACTATGCGATGCTGCCTTTTGCGGCCATGGCAATCTGCTCGCCGCTCGGCGGGTGGATCAGCGACCGTTTGACCAAGCGCTACGGGGCCCGGATCGGGCGGTGCGGCGTAGCCGGAGCAAGCATCGCCCTCGCGGCGGTTTTCGTTGGCTTGGGGACGCTCGCACAGGATGCCCGAGTGGCCAGCATCATTTTGGCCGGAGGCGCCGGAGCCTTGTATCTTTCGCAGAGCGCTTTCTGGTCGGTTAGCTCCGATATCGCCGGCCTCTCGGCTGGGTCGGTCTCCGGCGTGATGAACATGGGCAGCCAGATCGGGGGCGCGGTCACTGCCTCATTAACTCCGCTGATTGCCAAGCATTTCGGTTGGGGAATGTCATTCCTCGTGGCAGCGGGATTCTGTGCCGTGGGCGCTTTCACATGGCTGGCGGTCGACCCGGAGCGGGCGCTTACCCCTATTCCGATGCAGCAGGCGCCGACCTAGGAGGTGCCACTCTCAAGGGCACTCCTAGTGCAAAGAACAACGAACCTCTCGAAGCAGGAGGCGGAATGATCAAACTTGTCGGTGCCAGGGGTCTAAAGCGAACCACATTTGCTCTTGCAGCTCTCATGCTGCTGATAGCTGCGCTCGCGTATGTACGACTTCCGCGTGCGTTTTCGAAGCCAGCCGATGCTCTCGGCGATGGTGCCCTGCTCGACGGATATCGCCATGTGGAAGTTGCATCCGTTTCGGATGCGCTCGAACAGGTGTCCGGTCGCCCTATGTATATGTCCCATCGGATGCGCCCCGTTTTCCCTGCCAAATTCGCGGGGTTCGCTCTCACCGTACAACTGAACAAAGAGGAGAACCGCGATCCCGCCGCCTTGCAGGGCATGCTGGCGGCGATCGATCAGGGCGGCCCGAATTCGGTTTGGGTGATGGTGGTTCAGGACGGCGCCGATATCGCCGGCATGGGGGGGTTGATGGGAACGGCCATGGCCGCGCGCAACTACTCCGGCGCCGTAATCGACGGTGGCGTCCGCGACGTTGCCTATCTGCAAAAAATCGCGTTTCCCGTGTATGCACTCGGCATCGTGCCTTCGACGTCGGTCAATCACTATCGCTTTGTCGGCGCCAACCTGCCGGTGGTCTGCGACGGCGTCCCGGTAACTTCCGGCGACATCGTGGTGGCGGACGCAGACGGCGTCGTGGTGGTGCCACGGTCCAGGGCGGCGGAAGTCCTCGCGCTTGCCCGGGAAATGGACTTCAAGGAACATTCTATGTACGCCACTATTGAAAAATTGAAGTCGATTGTGGAGGCAGTAAAACAGTTCGGACGGCTCTGAGCCGGGCGAAAGTTGTGGCTGCGGTGAAGGCGGAATTCCCGCGGTGACGTATAATCCGCGCGATCCAAGTCTCGCCAGCGACCGGCGACTCTATCCTAGGAAGGGAGAGTTTCCCCATGAGCAAGAACGGCAGTCATCTGTTTGATCGGCGTGACCTTCTGAAGAGCTCCGCGATGGGCCTGGGTGGGGCCTTGTTGCTAGGCCAGTCCAAAGAAGCCTTTCCCAAAGCCGTCAACACCGGTTCGGGCCCTTCCGCGCTGAAAATCACCGACCTCCGGGTGGCGACGATTGTGAAGCCCGGTCCGAGTCCATGCTCCATCATTCGCATCGACACCAATCAGGGCGTCTATGGACTCGGCGAGGTTCGCGACGGCGCCAGCTCGACCTATGCCCTCTTCTTGAAGAGCCGCATCGTCGGGGAGAACCCCTTACAACTCGACAGAATTTTTCGCAAAATCGCGCAGTTCGGAGGCCCGGCCCGTCAGGGCGGAGGGGTCTGCGCCATCGAGATGGCTCTGTGGGACATTGTGGGCAAGGTTTATAACGCGCCCGCCTATGCCATGGTAGGCGGCGGGAAATTCCGCGACAGGATCCGTGTCTATGCCGATACCACGGAATCGAAGGACCCCAAGATCTATGCCCAACGTATGAAGGAACGTAAAGAGGGGATGGGCATCACCTGGCTCAAGATGGACTTGGGCATCGACATGGTTTCAGATACCCCCGGCACGGTGACCGAGCGTTCGGATCTGACCCCGTGGGAGCAGACTCAACTTCCCCATCCGCTGCTAGCGATGGAGGTAACGGATAAGGGCATCGCGATGCTTGAGGAGTACGTGGCGGCGGTACGGGATGCCGTAGGGATGGAGATTCCACTCTCCATGGACCACCTCGGCCATCTGGGGGTGAAGTCGATCATTCGCCTGGGGCAGGCCTATGAGAAATACAACCTGTCCTGGATTGAGGACGTGATTCCTTGGACCTACACAGATCTTCTCAAGCAAATCAACGACGCGAGCCCGACGCCCATTCTGACGGGCGAGGATATCTACCTCAAAGAGCCTTTCCGCGTGCTGTGTGAAAGACACGCGGTTGCGAAGATTCATCCCGATCTCGCTACCTCCGGAGGTATCCTGGAGACGCACAAGATTGGCGACATGGCCGAAGAGTATGGCGTGCCGATGGCGATGCACTTCGCCGGAACGCCTGTCTGTTGCATGGCCAACGTGCATTGTGCCGCCGCTACCCAGAATTTTCTGGCGCTTGAAAATCATTCGCTCGACGTGCCCTGGTGGTCCTCCCTGGTAGAAGAAGGCGTGAGCACTCCGATCGTGAACCACGGGTGGATTGAGGTGCCCGATCGGCCGGGCCTGGGAGTGACTCTCAACGAGGACGTCGTGCGGCAACATCTCATGCCCGGGACAGGCTACTTCGAGCCAACGCCCCAGTGGGACCAGGAACGCTCCTGGGATCGGGTCTGGAGCTAGGGCTTTCGATGTCCAACCGACCGTACCGGGGCAGGCACTACACCGATCGTCGGAGCGTGCTTCGATAGTCAAGCACAAATTTCTCGATGCCTTTCCTTGTGAGCTCGTGTGCGATGTCAAAGCTCTCCCAGGAAAGGCTCAGATCCAACTCTCTGTAGGGTATCGCTCTCAGAGCCTTGCCACTCGCATCGACTCCTCTGTACCTAAAATCCCGATCAGGCATCGGAAAACCTGTTGCCGCCCATTCGCCTAGAACTTTGGTCGGTACGGTGGCAAGCTCAACGCTTAGAGCAAAGCAACAGAGCAGTTGGTTGACACTGCGGATACTCGCAGCTAGGACCTGCACATGGCCGTCGCTGTGCTCGTATATTCTCTTGATATTTCTGACAAGATCCATCCCGTCTTCGCCGCGATCGTCGAGCCTCCCGACAAATGGCGATACATACACCGGTTCCTTTGATCCTTTGGTTGCCGCATAGACCGCAGCCGCTTGCTCCTGCGAAAAACACAAAGTCACGTTGACCCGAATACCTTTTTGCACCGACATTTGCGCGTCCCGCCACTTTTCACGGAACCGGGAAACAATCTCCACGCTCCGAGCGAGATCGGGGTAGATTCGTGGCAGGCCGACCGATCCCCGACGCACATGTACCGGACTGCGCCCCTCGCCGGTCTGTGGAGCCATCAGAAGGGCGGCTTCTATCATGACGGCCGCTTTGCGACTCTGCCGGATGTGATCGAGCACTACGATGAGTTTTTCAAATTGCGACTCACTGATCAAGAGAAGCGGGACCTGAGCGAGTACCTCAAATCACTCTAGCCAGGCCTCCTCAAATCCTGGCTAGCATGTTCCGCTGGGACGACTGGGTGTCCCCGATTCCTGAGTCGGCAGGGCCTGCGTGGCTGGCACTATGAACGGTGTCGTTCCCGCCAGGTTGAGCGCACATTGTGAAATCACCTGCTCATCGCCTTGCAGAGTAGGTGGCAAAGTCGGAATCGACTGGTCAGGATTTTTGAAATTAAATGCGCTGGTTAAGTCGCCGACCGTCGCCCGGCGCCAGGCGCTCAAATTGGGCACTTCGGCCCCGAATAGCGTTTCGAGAAATCGCAGCACCGAAGTGTGATCGAAGAGGTCCGAGGACACCAGCCCGCCGCGACTGAACGGTGAGATGATCAACAGCGGGACCCGAAAGCCCAAGCCAATCGGCCCTGTGATCGCCGGACTGCCGATTACGCTCGGATCCGGAACCGCAGGCGCGGTCACATATTCGCCGGGCGTGCCGGGAGGCGCGCAGACCGGTGGAACATGATCAAAAAATCCACCATTTTCGTCGTAGTTGACCAACAGAACCGTTTTCGACCACAGTGCGGGGTTCGCGCTGAGAGCACTGACGATCAGGGAAAGAATATTCTCCCCGAACAGCGAAGGTGCAGGCGGGTGCTCCGAAGTCAGGATCGATCCGATCAGCCATGATACTTGCGGCAAATTGCCGCCCGCCACATCAGACAGGAAGTCGACAGGAAACTGCGGTCCAAATGCATTTTGATGCAGTACCGACGTAGGATCTTGGAAATTCTTGAAATAGGAGAGCACATTGTCCGACAGAATCCCGCCCAGAATACTCTCGTCCGGCGACGAATATACCTTCCAGGAAATTCCCCGAGCCTGCAGTTGCTCGGGCATGGTCGTATAGGTCAGGCGGCCGTACATGGCCGAGCGATTTGTGACAATCGTCTGCAAAATCGGTCCGCCGTTGTTTCCCTCTGGATCGAGTGAGGCCGCCATTGTGTAGAGGCGATTCGGATCGGTCGGGCCCATTACTGAGCAAAAATAGTTGTCGCAGATCGTGAAGCCGTCGGCCAGGGCGTAGTAGTAGGGAAGGTCTGCGCGAGCGTAGTAGCCCATGCTCAACACCGCGTCGTTGGAATTAATCTGTAAACGCGAATTCACAAAACCGTCCATCATGCCGTTGTCCCAGCTCTGATGTTGCGGTACCCAGTCGTGGCTAATGTCGTGCGTGCACGCCGCGTTCGCTTGGGAGGTGTCCAAGTGAAACGGCAGGAGTTGCCCCGCCGGCGAGATGGCGGTATTCGCCGAATCGGGTTGCTGGAATGCCGCGCTTTGATCGGAAAATCCACGCACGCCCCGGTAGCATCCAAAGTAGTGATCGAAAGACCGGTTTTCCTGAGTCAGGATCACCACATGTTCGATGTCAGTTACCTTGGAGCAAGCGGGCGGCGGAACGGACGGAGCCGACCTGGAAATACCGCAGCCGTGCAGGCCCAAAGACCCCAGTTCTGCCACTGCGGCTGCGGTTCCGAGTTTCAGTATTTCTCGACGGGTGAGATGTTTCATAGGTCCCAAGTTTTAGATGCGCTGGCCCGAGCAAAGGTGGGAGCGGTTAGCACAGCCTTTTGGTCGAGCCGGAAATGCGGCCATGGCTGACAGGTTATCCCAAGGTAAGGTTTGCCGACCGTCGGAATACCATGTCGGGACGATATAGGGTCGGACTTTTCCGCTGTTATGGTTGATGTCAGGGGATCGCACAATGAGATCTCGCGTTCACCAAGTGGAACAGCACAAATTGTCCGTTCCGGGAATTGTGGCGATGACGCTAGCCTCAAATCATCATTTCCCGCGCCATACTCACGAGCAGTTCGGCATCGGGGTGATGGCATTTGGCGCGCACCGCTCATGGAGCGGCATAGGATACGTCAGCGCCGGAGCCGGCGACGTGATTATGGTGAACCCCGGCGAGATCCACGACGGCGCACCCTTCGAGGACGCGGTGCGTGGGTGGCGGATGATCTATTTCGAACCCAGCTTGTTTGCCCGCGAGGTGAGCGAAGAGTTCGCGGGCCCACTGGAGATCGTGCGTCCTGTCGCGTGTGACTCGCTGCTGGCTCGCCATTTCGCCACGCTCTTTGCACGCCTCACAGCCGCCCAGCCGGATCGCCTTGCTAAGGAAGAAAGCCTACTGAGCACCCTGATGTGCCTTCTGCGGCGGCACGGCATACCGCGACCCGCCGCTGTTGGCCGATCCCCCAGCGTGGCAAAGGCGATCCGGCGCCTAGATTCTGCTCCAGACTCGCAGGTGTCTCTGGCGGAGTTGGCCGCACTGTCAGGCATCACCCGCTTCCAGCTGTTGCGAGCCTTCGCGCGCGAAGTGGGAATCACGCCCCACGCTTACCTTGTTCAACGCCGCGTCCTCCTGGCGCAGCGGCTCTTGGCTGACGGGCAGACCCCCGCCCAGGCAGCCATGCTGGCGGGCTTCGCGGATCAGAGTCACCTGACCCGCGCTTTCGTTCGTCAACTGGGCATAACACCCGGTCGCTATCGCACTGCCCTGGCCTGATCGCGCGTATCGCCTGCAATTTCATTCAAGACTGGGCGCGGACATGGTGCGACGATTCATACCGTTCCAGAGCATCTGATGCCGTCCGGCTCTGGATAAATCGCAATGCCAGGTTGGGAGATACACATGATCCGCTCCTGTGAGACACGAGACTTTGCGCCGATTTACGCCATCATCAACGATGGAGCTCAGGCCTACAAAGGCATCATTCCGAAGGATCGCTGGAGCGAGCCATACATGTCTCAGGACGAACTGCAACATGAGATCGATGACGGTGTTGCGTTCTGGGGATACGAAGAAAACGAGAGCTTGGTGGGGGTCATGGGCCTTCAACAGGTCCAGGATGTGACTTTGATTCGGCACGCGTACGTCCGTACTGTCGACCAAGGGAGAGGCATTGGAGCGCACCTACTATCTCATTTGCGGAAGCTGACGCGAGGACCGGTGCTGATCGGAACCTGGGCGGATGCGGCAAGGGCGATCCGCTTTTATGAAAAGCATGGTTTTCGAATGGTTCGCGCGCAACAGAAGGACGACCTCCTAAGGCGTTATTGGACCATTCCAGAACGGCAGGTCGAAACGTCTGCAGTTCTGGCAGATGCGAAGTGGTGGGAACTCACCATGGAGCGTTGACGATTTCTCGATAATGGGGAGCAGGTTGGAAGTGGTCAGTGTTAAAACGGCGTTCTGGCTGCCGAATAACGAGCAAACGGGAAGTTGAACGTACATAAGGCCTGCTCACCAGCGGAACTCACGATTGGCCGAACCACCGGGAGTTATCTGGCTGCTTCTAGGTTCTCCCTTGCAAAGCAATTTTCCCGGCTTCGACAAGCTCGGGGCCAAGCCGCCATTCGTTGACGAGCGGATGCCGCCTCCGTAAGATGAAGCGACCCGAAAGCCACGCATCTTCTTCTAATGATCGGTCAGACCATCTCTCGCTACCTCATCGTCGAAAAGCTCGGCGGCGGTGGCATGGGCGTGGTTTACAAGGCCGAGGACACCGAACTCGGTCGTTTCGTTGCGCTAAAGTTCCTGCCCGATGATGTTTCGCGAGACCCGCAGGCACTGGAGCGTTTCCGTCGCGAAGCCCGGGCCGCTTCCGCCCTCAACCACCCCAACATCTGCACAATCTACGACATCGGCAAGAGTGGGGAGCAGTCCTACATCGCGATGGAGTTTCTGGATGGCGCGACGTTGAAGCACCGGATCGCGGGAAGGCCCATCGAGACCGATGTGTTACTCGGCTTGGCCATCGAAATTGCTGAGGCGTTGGACGCCGCCCACTCGCAAGGGATCGTCCACCGGGACATCAAGCCGGCAAACATTTTCGTGACCAAGCGCGGGCACGCCAAGATCCTGGATTTCGGATTAGCCAAGGTTGGAACCGCCGCCAGTTCCTCAAGCCAGATCGCATCTGCCAATACGCAAACCCGCACGATTGAGGAGCCCCATCTGACCAGCCCGGGCGCGGCGCTGGGCACGGTCGCTTACATGTCGCCGGAGCAGGCGAGGGCCAAAGAACTGGACGCGCGCAGCGATTTGTTCTCCTTCGGCGCTGTGCTGTACGAGATGGCAACATGCGCGCTGCCGTTCCGGGGCGACAGCAGCGCGGTCATCTTCAAAGCCATTCTGGATCTGGACCCGGTGTCGGTCGTGCGGCTGAATCCCGACGTACCAGCCGAACTCGAACGCATTATTAATAAAGCACTGGAGAAAGATCGAGACCTGCGCTATCAGGGAGCGGCAGAGATGCGGGCCGATCTGAAGCGGCTGGAACGGGAAACAGAATCACGGCATCGTGCGGCCAGTTCGTCGTCGTTCGCGGTTGCACCGGAAGGCGGCTCGCAAATGATCACGCCGCAACCCGTCGGGGCGGCGTCCTCGTCCGCAAGCCCGTCGGCTGCAGGGCCCTCGTCCAGCGGCACCCAACCCGCCCACACTGCGAGCAGTTCGGCTTTCGAAACCGCAAGAAAACATAAATGGGGAGTCGCAATCGCCACGATCGTCACCCTTCCAGTTTTGGTTGCGGCAGCATTTGGCATCTACTCCCTCCTTCACCGCAGCGCGTCGGTGCCGTTCCAGAGCTTCTCCATCACGCAGGTCACCAATTCCAATCGTGCGATGGTGGCCGCCATATCTCCTGACGCAAAGTACGTGCTCACTGTGATGAACAACCAAGGGCTGAACAGCCTCTGGCTCCGGAACGTGGCGACGGGAAGCGACACGCAGGTGGTGGCTCCTACGGCGAGCATTCGCAACGTTGCGTTCTCTCCGGACGGAAACTATATCTACTACCGAGAGGCCCTGAACGGCATAGCCAGCGATTTCAACCTCTATCGCACGCCGGTCTTAGGTGGAACTCCGAAGGCTGTGGTCCAAGACGTGGATACTGCGTTGACGTTTTCACCCGACGGGCGCCGCATGGCTTACCTCCGGGCCAACGATCCGGAGGCCGGCAAGTATCGCCTACTCAGTGCAGGCCTGGACGGCAGCGATGAAAAGGTGCTGTACATTGCACCTTTGAAGGGGCTGGCGCGTTGGCTAAGCTGGTCTCCCGATGGCAAGAAGATCGCCTATCCTGAAAACCAACACGCCGACGCGATGGGGGGAATCAATCTGTTCGATGTGAATACGGGGAAAGTGCAACTCCTCACTTTTGCCGATAAGGTGATTTCTGAAGTGAATTGGTCCCCTGGTGGAGACGGCCTTTTTGTCATCTATCAACAAAAAGGGGCGAGCTTCAGCCGCCACCAGATCGGCTACGTGGTCGTGGCGGACGGCCAGTTGCATCCGGTTTCTCGTGACATCAATAGCTATGCGACTTTGAGTCTCTCGGCCGACGGCAAGACCTTGGCCACCGTTCAACAGAAGGTGGCAAGCAACTTTTATATTTTGCCCGGGCAAGGCAGCGCGTCCGCCGATATCAGTCCGTCAGATTCCGGCGGAGAACATGTGGCATTTTTCAATTGGACCCCGGATGGCAGCTTGCTCGTATCCGAATTGACGCAACTGGTGCGCATCGATGGCAACGGGAAAAATCCCACCCAGCTCGTCAGCGACCTGTCGGCGGGCATTCTCAGCTTGTCTCCGTGCGGCACCGAATACATCATTTTTCCCTGGATATTTCATGACAACACGAACTCGGTGGGCATCTGGCGTGTCAACGCGGACGGCTCTCAGCCTTTGAAGCTGGCAGACAACCGGTTCGATATGTTTCCGGTGTGCGCGGCCAACGACAGCTGGGTTTATTACACAGCCGACGCAAAACAGCTCTGGCGAGTCCGGTTGGACGGCTCCCGCAAACCGGAACCAATTCCAGGCAGCAGTGTTGCTGGTACGTTCTTGGCGGGCCGCGGAATGGGGATTTCGCCTGACGGAAAAACCCTGGCGTACTTAATGGAATTCATGAATCCCGGAAACCCCACGGGCACGGAAAAGATCGCCCTGCTGGACGTGGCAACACTCAGCTCACCGCGCTTCTTGGCAGCCAATTCGCGAATTTCCAATGGTGTGCAATTCACTCCGAACGGGAAGGCAGTCGCCTACCCCATCACTGAGAATGGAGTGGATAACGTCTGGATTCAGCCGCTCGACGGCAGCCTCGGCCGCCAGATCACGCATTTCAACTCCGAGCGAATCTTGTCGTTCCACTGGTCGCCCGATGGCAGGAGCCTCGGCATCCTCCGCGGGCACACCGACTCCGACGTCGTTTTGCTTCAAGAATCCAGGCCGTAAGGCAACCGCTTCCGATCCGTTAACTCGACTTGGTTTTCAGGTGTGTTCCATCCTGCCCACTACAAGAACCGTTTCGAGACCTAATCGCCTTGGCACTGACGGAATCAGCATTCGGCCCGTTCGCGGCCGCCCGCTTCGTGGCAGCGGGCCTTCCCAAGTCTTGCTACTGTGAGACGAAGGTTCAGCCGGGGATTCAGGAATGGACACTGGCGCCCGGGCTAAGATGGGGGGAAGTTTTGTCGGTACTCCCGCCATGCGGCCAGCAAGAGCGCGACGACGATCAATATCAGCACCAGCGAGGACAACTTGGGCCTCCGAAACAAGGACACGCACGAGACAACGCATTGATCCGGACTCGAAGCCAGAGGTAAACCACTTAAAGAGGAAGCGGTGACACGAGCCCCCTTAAGCTATGCGGTTCACTGCTTTATCAAGACCGCTCCGTCGACCCTGATGAAATCTTTGGTCCCTTTTGGGCCGGTAAGCTTTAGCCAGAACGGCCCATGTTCGCGTTCCATTCGAAGTTGGATGTCGAAGAATGGGCAACATAACCGTTCCCCCGCGGCCCACTCCGCGACCATAGCAATCGTCTTTGGGTCCGACGGAAACCGAAATTCAAACCCGTCTGACAACTCTCGTACCTCCTTTTTCAAACTGCGCAGTGCCGGACCGAGCACGACAAAGTGCCGTCGCCTTGCTTCGCGGTCGAGCGCCCAACGATCGCAAGCAAGAATGCCTTCGTGGGTCAGGGTTGAACCGCCGCCCTCCGGCTTTACCCCGTCGCAACCCTTACCCGATTTAGCTGGGGATGTTCTTGCCAACACAAGTGTCGGCGGCAATGTGAACGCAAGTCCCATTACGATCGGGACAACGTAATTCGGTCTCTTCATGATTTGAGTCTCCTTGGGTCACGCATTTCTTCCTTCTCTAGCGTGTTCCGTGTCGTTGCTAAAGTCCGCCTCTCCAGTCAGCGGCTCGCTGGAGGGATAATCGCGTTCATACGCAAATACTCCACCATCTGCCCGTAGTGATCGTTGGAGTGGGCCACCGCGTCCACGGCGAGCTGAAGACGCGTATTCTGCCGGGGACTGGGGGAAGCGGTCATCGGCTCCACCATGTTTCCCGCGTTGATCGCAGCCACAGCCCGATGCAGCGCCGCGAACGAGCCCTTGACGTAGTCCATGATCTGGGCCTTGGATTGGACGGCGTCGGGGCCGGCCTCGGACTCCTGTTCCGGAGTGGGCGTCTGGTTGAGGATGTACGCAGCCATGCGGTAGTTGTTGGCGGCCAAGTGCTTGATCTGCTGGGAAAAGGTGCGGACGCCCGTAAACTCTCCTGCGGTAGGCGCGAAGGAATACCTGTCCGCCGGCATGGCATCGGCGGCCGAAACCACCCGATCCTCAGTATTGGTGATCCAGAAGTCGAGCGCCTGGCTAACCGTGCGAATCGACGTCGGCTTGTTGTATTGCGCGCTTGCCGTGCCGCTGGCGACCAGCAGGAGTGAAAGCGCTAGGAGCCGGTGGGATGATTTCATGAACACCTCCCTGGGGGGGCTACATTTGCTGTACTGTGAGCCCGCATTAAAACCGTACAACTTCGAGCTGACTTTAAGTCAAGCGTTATTTGGGGAGATGAACTTCGATGTGGCCGCGAACACGGCGAGTGCTCTAGAATGGCCTATGCCGCAGTTGTACATTTCTGAGGTAGCACGACAGGTTGGACTTCGGCCGTCTGCGATTCGCTACTACGAGCAGATTGGGTTGCTCCCCCCCGCCCAACGACTGGGTAAGCAAAGACGCTACGACAGAACAGCACTGTATCGGCTGGCGATCATTCAGCGGGCAC
The DNA here is from genome assembly GCA_963770245.1 of uncultured Acidobacteriaceae bacterium. Lineage (GTDB taxonomy): Bacteria > Acidobacteriota > Terriglobia > Terriglobales > Acidobacteriaceae > PALSA-270. The sequence continues at coordinate 154,631 of CAVYOX010000012.1, forward strand.
GGCAACTCGGTTTCACGTTAGACGAAATCCGACAGTTATTCTTCGGCTTCAGCACTGTCACTCGGGCTTCGGTTCGCTGGCAGAAGCTCTCCCAACGAAAGCTCGAGGAACTCGACAATCTGATGGACGGCATAAAGGCGGTCCGGCGACTCTTGAAAAAGATGATGCAGAACTGCTGCTGCGAAACGCTGGATCAATGTGGCAAGGGGATATTTCGCGGCGGCTGTGGGGACCTCGTAGTGAAATCTCTGCCTGCGAATCGACGATATGGCGTAGGTGATCCCATAGTCTCTATCGAGATCTAGAGGCGGATCAGTCGATCTTCTGCTCGCTCCTGGGTTTCGCTCGAAACGTTAATGTTCGAACACCGCAAGGAGACCGTTGAGCGACCGTTACCAGTTACATGTTTGGCTGTCGTCTATTTCGCGTGCGTCGTAGGAATCGTTCGGCTCTTGATAACTGATCTCACGGTACTGGTGGTCCCGCGGAGCTTGATATTGATACTGTGCTTCGCCGCACTTTCACAACTGATTCTTGGGCGAGGACTTGGAAACTGCGGAACTGGGCGCCTATCGCGACCGCGATTCTTTCCGTCTTTCTTGCCTTCCCTTCCGTCGTCGAAATTCAGATGGCGTTCCGTTCGTTTGATATTGCGAAGCTGATTGTGAATCTCTTGCTTGTGACCCTAGAAGGAATGATACTGGCCTACCTCGTTCAGGCTGAGACTCGGCGAGTTTTTGAAGACCCCCGGATCGAGCTTCACCTGAATTAGGCGGGCTACAACGGTGTTCGCGCTGGGGATCCCGACCTTAAGCGTCGGATTTGGCTACGACTACCTTTCGCCGGGTGGCCGACCTTCAAACGCCAACGTGGATCCGTTCGAGAGCATCCAATAACGAAGTCATTGACCGACTCGTTTAACGCCCAACTGCAGAATGTACGCAATTCTGAGGCCGCGAAAGCGCTTCGATTCCACAGAGTCTAGATAGCTCGCCTGGAATCACTTGCTCTGTCGCGACTTGGGATCGTTCTTAGCCTCGAAATAACGAGTGTCGGATGGACCATAGCCGGAAATTTCGACGATGACGGGGTCGGTATCAGTTTGGGCGAAGTGATTGTCTCCTCCTGGCTCCGAGTACACGCTCCCAGGCGGAAGCGACTTCAGCGACGTCGCATCAAAATGATTGCCGTAGCCGAAGTGCCATTCACCCGAGACAACAGTCGCCACCCGGTCGTCGCGGTGTGAGTGTGCCTGGATCGTGGTATGAGCGGGTACAAACAACAAGATCGTGTAGAAGCCAACTTTTGAAGGATCACCAAAGACCACCTTGGTATGAACCCCTGGGAGGCCAGAACTCCCAATCTGATTGCCGTCGAGAGCGAGGTTCTCGAGTTCTGCCGGCGTCATGCGCATCTCGGGAAGAGATTGAGCAGTGGCGACAGAGGCTGCCGCCAGAGACAAGGCAGCGATCCCGAATCCGTTGACCAGGGATCGGATGAACATCAGGCGGATGAACATGGAGTAGTCCTTTCGTTTCGGCGACCAAGTCTTGTTGCCCTGCAAGCCCCCCCCGCTCGACCCTGTCACCGCCGCGAGGTCACAGAAACTTCTGCAATGCGTCGGTGGCTTCCTTAGGGTTCTCCTCAAGCAGCCAGTGCCCGGTATCCTTCAGCACGACGACGGTCACGTGGGTCGCAACCAGCTTGGCTTGTTGCCCCAGCGCTGCTCCCAGCGACTTGTCGCCGCCGATGGCCAGTACCGGCATGGTCAGCTTGGTCTGAGAAAGTTCTGCGAAATCCTTGGCGGCTTGTAGAAAGGAAACGAAATAGGCCCAACCCGCATGCATTCGGCCCGGCCGCGCGTAAGCCGCAGCGTAGGCTTTGCGATCTGCTTCCGGGATCGAACGCGTTCTGTCGGCTGCGAAGTCATTCCAGAAATAGTCGAAGTAGGTCCGCTCGCGTCCTTGAACCAGAGCTTCGGGCGTCGGCCCGTTGAAGCGGAAGTGCCATATGTTGGGGTTGTTGTATACCGCCTCCCAGCCCTCCACGCCCGGGAGGAAAGCATCCATCAGGACGAGTTTTGTCACCTCCGTCGGGAACTGCGCGGCGTAGGCATAGGCGACCATCAGGCCGATGTCGTGTCCCACAACCTCGGCTTTCTCCACGCCGAGCGACTTGGCAAGGTCGTGAATGCGGATAGCAGCATTTTTCATATCCAGACCGTCGGGGGGAATGTCCGAGTCCCCGATGCCGGGCAGATCTGGCGCGATTACAGTGAAGCGCTGAGCTAGCAGGGGAATGATCGGCTTCCACATCAGCGAGGTTTCCGCGTAGCCATGCAGGAGTATGAGCGGTGTACCGTGCCCAGCGGTCATGTAATTCAGCTTGAGGCCGTCGATCTCCGCGATGCGCGAGGCGATGGTCTCGTTTGATGTAGCTCCGTAAGCCTTGATAGAGAACCCAAAGGAAAGAAGGAGCAGGCCGAACAGAGCCACCGTTAGGGGGCGCTTCATGACTGGAACCTCCTGGATACGTAAAGTATTCCAGACTATACAGTCTGGAATATGACACGTCAACCCCTTCGAAGTAGACTGGAGAGTCTGCGTATGGCGCGAACTAAGAAATTCGATCCCAATCAAGCATTGGCTGCAGCCATGCATGTGTTCTGGCGACTAGGCTATGAAAACGCCTCGCTGGATGTGCTAATGACCGAAATGGGGATTGCAAGACAAAGTCTTTATGACACGTTTGGCGACAAACGCGCGTTATACCTGAAGGCCCTGGCCTACTATCGGGACGAAAGCCATGTTTCCATGCGCAAATTGTTCAATTCCGCACCCACTGTTAGAGATGGCTTCGCGAAGCTTCTGTTTGGTCTCAGCGCGGAGTCACGAGCGCAGCACGCGTGCGGCTGTTTGCTATTAAGCGCAAATATGGAACGGGAAGCGGGAGACGCAGTCATCGCCGACTTTTTGCGTCGCAATCAAGCAACGGTCGAATCGATTTTTCGCGAGACGCTGCAGCGCGCGCAATCCAGCGGCGAACTGTCCCGCAAGAAAGACCCGGCGGCGTTGGCACGATTCTTCGTCGTCACGATCCAGGGTATGCGGGCGATGGCTAGACTCAAATCGGACCGCCGTGCCCTCGAAGAAGTCGCGAGAGTCGCCTTAGCGGTACTCGATTAAATCGTGAAAGCATAGTCCTGAACGAGTCCTTCATTGGTGGGTTTCTATCACTAAACGGTATCTGGCGGGCCGCCGCTGCCCGTCCAATGTGTTCCACCGGAGGATGACGTAAGCTCAATCGGAATTCCAGACTCTACCTGTTGATCATGAAGCTAGACATTCCCTCGAGGAATTCCCGAAGGACTTGCTCCGCCTCTACCGGCAGCGCGGCTTCCCCAAAAGCACGATTCATCAGCCGTATCCATCGGTCGCGGACAGTCTGATTGATAGGAAACCGGGAATGCCGCGCGCGGAGCCGGGGATGGCCTCTTTGCTCGATGTAGGTCTGCGGCCCTCCGAACCGACCGATCAGGAAATCTCGGAGGCGCTGCTCGGCTCCTTGAAGATCCCGCGCCGGGTACATGGGTCCCAGAATGTCGTCTTGCGGGATCTGTCGATAAAAGGCGGCTACCAAACGCGCGAAACCCTCCGCCCCAATCATGGAATAAACTTCGACCTCCTGCATGTTCGTGGCTCTCCTTATCGAACTGCCCGGATTTCTGGCCTTGGACACCTTCCCCGGTGAACAAAATCAATCACTTCCAACGAAGAGGACAACTGCTGCCCCTGCTCTCCTTTACTTAGTCCGCTTTAGACATAGACTAGTCCGCCTTAGACGGTGACGTCCGCATCTTCAGGATAGCCCGGCAGACCAAACTCGGCCGGTCACGACTCTCGGCTTCCACTTCAGGTGTCACGGCGCCCGATCGTCGCTCCCTCACCGTCGATGTCAGATTGTGGCTCTGCGTGAAGTCTTCGTTGACGATCCGGAGATGTGAGTGACACAAGGGCCAAACGGCACGATTCACATGGCAGAAACCGACGTTCCGTCGGATCTAGTCATCGCTTGGTTTTCACGCGCCCCGGAACCTCCGGAAGCAGCGGCGTAGTTCCTCGGTAAACAATTGCGGCACTTCAAACTGGGGAAAGTGACCGCCGCGGTTGAGTTCGTGCCAATAGAAAAGGTTGGGGTAGACCAGCGACGCCCAGCTTCGCGCCGGTGGTAGATCGTGTGGAAATACGCTCACCCCTACGGGTAAATCGACGAGCCCAGGATTGTTGTGCTTCCCCAAGAGCGCGACTTGCTCGAAGTAAAACCTCGCCGATGACGCCGCGGTATTCGTGAGCCAGAAGAGTGTGATCTCGTCGAGCATGCGGTCGCGGCTGATCACAGCATCCGGACTGCCGGTATTGCCCGTGCCGCTATTGAAGATGTCGTAGATCCAGGCGGCCTGCCCGACCGGCGAGTCCGCAAGCGCGTAGCCGATGGTCTGCGGTCGCGTCGCTTGCAGCTGCAAATAGGCTGATCCCTTCTCTTTGAACTCCTGCAATACGGCGACCGCGCGCTTCTGGTCTGGCAACAGGCTCTCCGGGATGACGTCCGGAATAGTCTGAGCGAAATTTAAGTGGATCGCGGCCAAGCCAGGCGCGTGCTGTTGCGCCATGGCAGTCGTAACGAACGCACCCCAGTCGCCCCCTTGCGCAACGTAGCGCGCATAGCCGAGCCGTTGCATCAGCACACCCCAAGCGCGCGCTGTGCGCTCAGCATTCCAGCCACGTTCGACCGGCTTCTCGGAAAAACCGAATCCCGGAAGCGACGGAACGACGACGTCGAACGCGTCACTCGCCGTGCCTCCATGAGCGGTCGGATCGCTCAACGGTCCGATTAGCTCGCTGAACAAAACGATCGTGCTCGGCCAGCCGTGCGTCAGCACGATGGGAAGCGCGTTCGGATGACGCGACCGGACGTGGATGAAATGAACGTCAAGCCCATTGATGCGGGTCTTGAACTGCGGCCATCCGCCAAGCTCAGCCTCGCAACGTCGCCAATCGTATCCGCTGCGCCAATACTCAACAAGACCGCGCAGCGCGGTGAGCGGAACACCCTGATCCCAACCGGAGCCAGTCTCGTGCTCGGGCCAGCGAGTCTGCTCCAAGCGGTGTTTGAGATCCGCCAGCGCCTGGTCGGTCGCGCGATAGCGAAATGGGACCAAGGACTCATTGGACAGCTGCGCTTTGGAGGCCCAAGAGGGTACGACCATGGCAGCTGTGGCACCCACCAATAGCTCACGTCTTGTGAACTTGGTTTCGAACTCCATAACTCTGCTCCTTTTTGTCTGGCCAGCTGACACTCGCAGTTACCGCAGTCCGCCCATCAGGTCACCGCCGCTCAATGGATCTGGGCGCCGCAGAGCGAGCGAACATTAGGTCACGGCTGCCTGAGAATAGCCACCGGCTGTGCACTAGATCCCTAAAAATGAGACGCCCGGGATTACGACCCTTAGGACGGAGCGGAGCTGCAGGTAGCGAACAGACAGGTGAATCGATGTCCCAAAGCACTCCCGCCCATTGCCGTGGAGCACTGTTCATCAAGAACTGACCGTCCTGTACTCTGGAGCGATTCCTCAAGAATCGTAGCCGGGGCCGCCCGGCGACCCGCACTCTTTCCACAGCTTTTCCCAGTTCCAGATCCCGTACGCCACCTTGTTCGGCAAGGGGAATCCTAGCTGATGCGCGAGCATGCACACTTGCCCGCGATGGTGGGCTTCGTGAGAAAGCATGTAGCACAGCATTTCCGGGCCAACCGGCCAAGGCCGAGCCCAGCCGTCTCTGCGAAACTTCTCGACATGGACTTCACCACCGCCGAGCGCTTCGACGAGCATCTCCGCGCAGCGAGCGGCGCTCTCGGCCAATCCGGCACGGGCCTGCCGCGGCGTGCAGTGTGCGCGGTTGAGCTGTCGTGGAACCTTCAGGTGCGGAGCGGTAAGCCTCACCCACTTGGTGCGGACATTGTGCATGTGGGTGAAGATGGCCGCAATGGTGCGGGCGTTGCCGGGCGGTTTGGCTTTCCAGGCCGCAGGGTCAAGATGTTCGATAAGAATCTGGTTGATGCGATCATTGGCGGCAAAGATCTGGATTGCGACTCGGCCGAGTTGAGTCTGAATCTTGGGTTGACGCTTGGTCACGGCTCCTGGCTCCTTGACCTAATCATACTTCCGGGCCGCCAGCCATTGACCGTGTACTTGCTCTAGCGTCCCCAGTGCGGACGGAGTTTCTGGTAGGACGACTGCAGCCGGCGGAAAGCCGGGCCGGTTAATCGGGATACGCCGCTCCTGGTTGAGTGATGCGGATCCAATGATCGGTAAACGTTGAGTGTGTACCCGGCACCTCAATTTTTGGCATGTGACAACTCGAACAATCTTTCGTACCCACTTTGCAACTACCAGCCCGATGCGCCGCGACGGGCTGAGCGTCTTTTATGCGCACATGACATTGCAGGCACTTCGCGTCATAAAATCCCGAATTCCGCACGACTTGAACATGGGGATCGTGACAAGCCACACAAGTCAGCCGGGCGTCGCCCTTGCCCCAGCATTTGCTCTTCTCCAAACGATAGGGCTGCAGCCGCACGTTGATGACGCCCATTTTCGACAGTCCAGTTAAGACCGCGTCCGCCGATGTTCGGTGGCAGGCGCCACAGAAATCCACTGAATCCGTCGGAGGAAGTTTCGAGAGATCCATAATCAGCCCTCCTGTATCCCGCGGGTCTACGTTCATCAGAAGGGCGTGTTCGGCACCGGGTCCATGACAGGCTTCACAAGTCACACCCATGATCGAGCGCTCAGGATCAAACCGATTGTTGGTGGTGGAGGCTGTGAAATGACAGGCAAAACACTGGCGAATGCTGTCTGGCGGCGTAAGCCCCCCGGCAGCGGTTTCTAGGGTTTTCGGTTCCATGTGCCCGGTCGTCGTGTCCAAGGCGTTGAGGTGGGTATAAAAGCTGAGCTGGCTCTCGTAGTACTTGCCCTGTTCCCGATAGACGTAGGTCTGCCCAAAGCTGCCATCCCCCAATGCCCACCCCAGGGTCTTCGCGGTGCTCTCGGTACCATCGCTGATCGAAAAGATCGCCTTCCCCTCCTTGGTCACAAGCTGGTAGGCGTAGGATCCCAGACGGACCGAGAGCTCCGGGTGACTCCTGAGTTGCTCGGAATCGGCCGCTCGGGTAGCGGCGCGCGCCATCGAGGTCGCGACTTGTGAGGCGGCCTTGCTGGCATGACATTTCGCGCAAGTGGCTGTCCCGACATATTGTTCCCTGTCCGAAGAACCCGTGGTTGGCCACCACGGGGTAGATTCGATACGAATCTCGGTCGGTACCGAGGCCAGCGGGGCGGGATGAACCGGCTTGGTTCGCGGCTCGGCGTGTCCCTTACTCAAAGGAAGAAAAAGAACAAGAATGAGTAAGATTAGGGCAACCGGAAACCCATGCCGCTGCGCCTGATGGTTCGATTGGGTCACGACGTGCCTGGGGCTTGGCCTCAAAACCTTTGCATGAACAATCGTCACTTCTACGCACTCAAGCAATAGCTCTTGATTCTACCCATCGAATGAACAATCTGCTGGCGAGGTCTCGCAAAATAACCAAACCTATTCCGGTTTGCTATGATGCCTCGGGTTTCCAAGAAAGCTCCCGTGCACGACCGCGCCATTCTCCCGAAAGAGTGCCAGAAGCGCAAGAGTCTTTTGTTAGAGTGAAGAACCTCTGTCAAAGTGAAGACAAGATCGTCTCTCAAAATGCCGGCCGAGACCACAAAGCGCTTCTTGCGATGTGCGCGGTCTGCATCCGGTGAGCGGGGAGTTCCGATGCGCATCGTGAAAGCTCTGTTGGTAGTCGGCGGGCTCGCGGTGTGCGCACCGTTGCAGGCCCTCCCCGGATGGCAGAGTCTGGGCAATGTTTCCGGTGTAGTGGTTCTGCCTCAGGGCGTCGAACTGCAAGCTGGCGCCGCCCGGGTTCGAGTCGTCGCCGCTTCTTCGAACGTGGTGCGCGTCCGCTACGCCCCGCAAGGCTCGTTTCCAGCCGAGCATTCGTTCGCGGTTCTGCCCGCCGCCTTTCCGTCCCCTCCGATGGTCGAGGTGCAACAGTTTGCGGATGCGGTGACCTTTAAGACCGGCAGCCTGCAAGTGAGAATCCTCAAGGCTCCGCTCCAGATCATTTTTCTCGATTTGAAAGGAACTGTGATCTCCGAGGATCAGCCCGGCTTTCCCGCATCGTTCAACGGTGCCGCTTTTCGCGTGTGGAAGTCGATGCCCCAGGATGAACACTATTTTGCTTTGGGAGACAAGACCGGACCGCTCGATCACCGTAACCTGGCCTTCACCATGTGGAATACCGACGCCTTCGGATGGCAGGAATCCACCGACCCCTTGTACAAGGACATCCCCTTCTTTCTGGCCACCCGAAAGGGGGCCGCCTACGGCCTGTTTCTCGACAACACCTACCGCACAAGCTTCGACTTTGGCAAAGAATCCCGCGATTCCTATTCTTTTGGCGCCGATGGCGGCGACCTGGACTATTACTTTTTCTACGGACCAGAGCCCAAGCGTGTGATCGGGGATTTCACCGCTCTAGTCGGCCGAATGCCCCTGCCGCCGCGATTCGCTCTCGGATACCAGCAGTGCCGCTACAGCTACTATCCTGAGGCGCGGGTGCTCGAGATTGCTGAGGAATTCCGCAAGCGCAAGATTCCGGCCGACGTGATTTATCTCGACATTGATTACCAGCAGAACCATCGTCCCTTCACCGTGGACCGCGAGCGGTTTCCCACATTTGAGAGCATGGTCGAGGACCTAAAGAACGAGGGGTTTCAGCTGGTCGTCATCACCGACCTGCACTTGGCAAAGTTGCCGGGATCAAAACCCTACGAGGAAGGGGTAGCCGGCGATTACTTGGTGAAGAATCCGGATGGCTCCGTGTATGTGGGCAAAGTGTGGCCTGGGGACAGCGTTTTTCCGGACTTTACGCGCGCGGCGGTGCGCCAGTGGTGGGGTACGCTCTATGCCGACTTTGTGAAGAGCGGCGTGCGCGGTTTCTGGAATGACATGAATGAGCCGGCGATTTTCGAGCGCGCCGATAAGACCATGCCTCTCGACACCGTACACCGGGTCGAGGACCGAAAGACCGATCATCGTGAAATCCACAACGTCTTCGGCATGCAGAACGCCCGCGCCACCTACGAAGGGATGCTCGCATTGCGGCCCGACCTCCGGCCTTTCGTGCTCACGCGCGCGGCCTATGCCGGCACCGAGCGCTATGCCGCCACCTGGACGGGCGACAACAGCAGCACCTGGAACCACATGCGCCTCTCGATTCCCCAGTTGATCAATCTGGGATTATCCGGCTTCGCTTTCGCGGGCGATGACATCGGAGGGTTCAATGGAAGCCCGACCCCCGAATTGCTGACGCGCTGGATGGAACTAGGCGCCTTCAATCCCATTTACCGCAATCACGGCGTAAAAGGCAGCCGGAACCGGGAACCCTGGGTGGATGGTCCCGAGCATGAAGCCATTCGCCGCCGCTACATCGAGGCGCGTTATCGGCTGCTGCCCTATATCTACACCAGCATCGAGGAGAGTACCCGCACCGGAATTCCACTGATGCGACCGATGTTTTTAGAGTTCCCCGAAGATCTGTCCTTTGAAACCACCGAGGACGAGTTCATGTTCGGCTCTCGCCTGCTGGTGGCGCCCAAAGTCAGCGATTTTGCGCAGCCCTACGAAGTAAAACTCCCAGCGGGCCTGTGGTACGACTTCTGGACCGGCCAACCGGTCGAAGGTCAAATCCAGACCGTCGACCCTCCGCTCGACACGCTCCCCGTCTACGTCAGGGGCGGAACGATCCTGCCGCAGCAGCCGGTGATCGAGAATACGAACGAAGTTCCGCACGGCCCGCTCGAGATTTCCGTGTATCCCGGGCCCAATTGCCAGGGATCTCTTTACCAGGATGATGGCAACACGCTGGCCTACACGCGTGGTGAGTTCCTACGAGTGCAATTTCTGTGTGATCCGCGCCCCGATTCCCTGCGCGTAAATTTCTTAACGACCGAGGGAACCTACAAACCGTGGTGGACGGCGATGAAGTTCGCTTTCTTTGGCATCACCAGGCCGCCCCGCCAGGTATCGGTCAATCAAGTGCCAGTATCGGACTGGAAGTTCGACTCGCTGGCGAAAACGGTCACATTGACGGTGCCCGCTTCTCGGACGGCGACCGAAATCGTGATCGGCAAATAAGGTAGGATCTCGGGCGGGGCCCGAAACGACCCGTCTTTACTCCGGTTACTCCAGTTCTACTCGGTTTGCTCCACTTCGATGGCATTGACTTCGGCGTAGTTTTCTAGCGGTACGAACTCCACCCACAAAGCGCCGTAGGGGCCAGGCGCCAGGTTCTCGAAGACCTTGATGACCTCATGGTTCACGCCCCCTTCCTTGGCAATCTCAAAATTCTGCAGCAGGGCCGAGCCATTGGCAAAAACACTAAAGCGCCGCGAGCCCAAGGCAGGCTCATTCGATTCCGGGGTGCCGAACCAGGTTTCGGCGAAGTGCAGGGTCAAGCGGAATTTCCCCTTGGCCAGCGGGATATGATACGAGAAGTTTCCGTAGCGTTCCCCCCGGTAAAGCGCCTTGTCTCGCGCATTCACCACCGGTTCACTGCGATACGCGAGGGTTCCCCCGAAGAAATACTCGTCCGAGGACCAGGTGCGGCCATCGACATCGGTGACCGGCTGATCCTGGGTAACAATGCGGATCGGGTGTATGAAGCCGGGCTTGCTTTGCAGGATCTCCAAGGCGTTCAAAAACGCGGGTCGGCCCGTCAACGCGGGGATGTTGAGGGAGGCAAACGCCAAGTGCAGTTTTCCGTCGGCCGCGGGAGTGACATCTTTGAAGACTCGCACCAGCATCCGATTCGCGCCTCCGGCTTCGGCAATCGGATCCATGTAGCGAACCGCATCCATGCCGTTGATCTGGATGCGAAACATCCGCGCAGTCTCACTGCCCCCGCCACGATTCCCCGGGCCGTACTCGGTTTCGGCGAAATAGAGACGCAACTCGTGCGTGCCTTTGGTCACGGGAATATCGTAGTGGAATTGGCCCGATCGTTGGCTCTGGAGCAGGTTCGATTCCGGCTCGCCTTGAATCAGATGCTCGCGCGGAATTGGCGCGGAGAACCCCCCCGTATAGTAGGCATCGGGACTCCAGGAATGCCCCTGCTGGTCGGTGAAGGGCGCGCCGTGGTAACCGGTCAGCATGCGGAATTCAGCCGGCACAGGCCCGATGGCTGGTCCCGCCCAAGTCTCTTCCCGCGGCGCGGGAGGTTGGGCAGGGCTGCTGCTCACGCTGCGCCATAGCACCGCCAATCCCAGTATCACCGCTCCCAGAAGCAGCAGGGACCAACCCCACTGGGTTCGCCCTGGAGCCTCTGTGTTCTCAGCCCTGGCCGGGGGTCGCTCGAAGGAAGCGCTCGGCGAAGCAGCTCCCAGATCAACCTCACTCGGTGAATCCGGGGACACGAGTGCAGAGACTGGCCTCGCAGGGTAATCCTGCACGATGAAGCGAGGCGTGTATTGACCGTTTGGAATTTCAATGCGGATGCGATGCGCTGCACCATCGGCCAGGTAGTATTCTTCGAGACGCCGGCGCAGCCGGTGGGCCTCCACCCGAACAATTGAGTCCTTCTTCGGATCGAAACTCGGCAAACGCCCGAAAGCCTCAACCCCGATCGTATATTCCTTGATTTGGTCGCCCTGACCTTGGAAGGACCGTTCGCACACGTAAGTCAGGAAACTGAGCAGGTGGGGAGCCCGGTGGAAGATGCCCGACGATATCAGAGCCCGAAGCTCCGCTCGTTCTTCGCGAAATTCAGCCGTCGCCAACATCAGATGGTTGGCAAGGCTAGACCAACTCGTTAGAGTTTGGCAAGACATATTAGATAACCGCCTCGGTGACCCCTCTTGGCGACTTCTCAGGATGCCCTATCGGACTTCCATAAACGTATTGTTATGAGCGACTTAAGTATCGTTAACCGAGAGTTAACTCCCACGTAACTACTACTGGGTTGAAAAGCTTCTACGACTGCTGGTAAGCACACCGTGAGTTCTTGTAAGGTTTTGTAAATTCGCGGAGGTTTCTCATGCTGAAAACAGCCAAGCTCGCTTCCTGCCTCGGGTTGCTGCTTCTATTGGCCGCAAACACTCAGGCACAGGGGATTTATGCAACGCTGACTGGGGTCGTGACGGATCCTTCAGGATCGGTAATGCCTCAGGCCAGAGTCGTGCTAAAAGATGCCCTGTCGGGATCCGAGCGCGAAACGGCTACCAATAACGAAGGCTACTACACCTTTGCCTCCGTGCCAGTTGGAACCTACACCCTGACTGTGGTCGTCAAGGGTTTCCAAACCTACAAGGCCGATGGCATCGGCTTGGGTGGCGGCGAACAGCGCGACGTGAATGTCACGCTGGCGGTCGGCACCACCACGCAGACTGTGGAGGTTTCGGCCGAGGCGGCAGTCGCGACCATTGACTCAGGGGAGAAGTCGTTTTCGCTCGGAACCAAGGAATTGCAGAACTTCACCCAGGTGGGCAGCAACGCAGCCGAGTACATCAAGATTACACCTGGCTTCAGTATCGAGAATGGAACGGCAAATAAAGCCAACTACAGCGGCCAAACCATCGGCATCAACGCCAATGGCGACAGCGGCAGCCAAAGCCCTCTCAATGCGGCTTTTTCCTATAATGGCTTGCCCACGAACACCCTCGACATCGTGGCCGATGGCGCGCACGTTTCTGACCCGGGCTGCAACTGCGACACACCCGTGAACCCGAATTCGGATTTTCTACAAGAGTTCAAGGTTCTGACTTCAAACTTCAGCGCCGAAACCCAGAAAGGACCTGCCGTCATCACGTCGGTGACAAAAGCGGGGGGATCGCAGTACCACGGCAGCGGATTCTTTTCCGCCCGGAACCATGCTTTGAACGCGAATGACTGGCTCAACAACTTTACCCATACACCCCAGCCCGCGGACGTTTTCTATTACCCGGGCGGCAGCATCGGCGGCCCGGTCAGAATCCCCGGAACCGGATTCAATAAGAACCACGACAAGCTGTTCTTTTTTGCCGGCTTTGAATACTTCTACCAGGTGCTCGACACCGGCCTATTGCAGGCGATTGTTCCAACCGCGAACGAACTCACCGGAAACTTCTCCCCGGCGGAAGTAGCCAAGGAGGGCCCGGGAGGCAACGCGCTGAATCCTGCCACGATCGCTGCCTGGGGCGGCTACCAAATGCCGGCAAATTTGATCGACCCCAACATGGTGGCTCTGATGAAGTTATACCCGCAGGCAAATACCACGCCGACGACGGGGAGCCCCTACAACTACGTGCAATCAGAAATCTTCAACCAGAACAACCGCCAGTTCACGACCCGGGTGGACTACAGCGTCAGTGACAACACCAAGATTTTTGTCCGTTATAACTACCAGCGCGAAGTGCAGCAGTTCCCGGTCGGGTTGTGGTGGCGCCAGTCGGATCAGGTTCCCTATCCCAGTCCCATCGAGGGAAAGAACCGTTCGGATTCTTTGACCGGAACGATCACCCACGTCTTCAGTCCCACGATGACCAACGAAGTGGTGATGGCTTACACCTATGTCGGCTTCCCTAACGTCTTCGCCAATCCCTCGAAGGTTGCCCGCACGACCGTAGGCTACAACTACGCAGGCCTGTTTAAGAATAATGTCGCCCAGATTCCGTCCTTTGGCGGAAACGGAGGTTCGGGTGAAGCGGCGCTGGTATTCAACCCGGGCGGTTTCGAGGCCGGGGGCGCCTCGGCTGGACTCTACGCTGACAAGTGGATGCCGAGCGTAAGCGACACGTTTACCAAAGTGGTGGGAACGCATACCGTCAAAGCCGGCTTCTTCTACGAGTGGATTCGAAACGCACAGCCAGCCAACAACGACACCAACGGGTACCTGCAGTTCGTCCCGTCGGCTAACGTTGATACCTACGGCAATGCCTACGCCGACGAGTTGGCGGGCAACACGTCGAATTACACCGAAACCAACTTCAACCGCATCAATGACATCTCCTACAACACGGTGGAAGGGTTCGTGCAGGACTCCTGGAAGATTCGAAGGAAGCTGACCGTCGAACTGGGCTTGCGCTTAACCCACTTCTCGCCCTGGGTGGATGATGAGAACTTTGGCTACTCGATCTTCGACCAGGCCCTCTACAACTCGAGCTGTGCTGCACCGCCCTCGTTTTGCGGCTTCGAGTGGCACGCCAAAGACCATAGCGTACCGCTCGGCGGATTCCCGACCAGGGCGCTTTTCTACCAGCCAAGGTTCGGTTTGGCCTATGACTTGTTCGGCAACGGCCAGACCGTTCTGCGCGGCGGTTGGGGACGCTTCTACTACCACTCGGGGCAGTTCACGAGTGGCCTTGACGCATCTGCGGGTTCGGCGACCTCCACTCTGACGCCGCAATCTTTGGGAGCGGCCGTCTTTGCCAAGAATCTGTCGACCATACCCTTCACTGCCACCCCCGCTTCCCCGGCAGCCGTGAACTCGACTGACAACAACCAGCCATACACCAACAGTTACAGCTTCACCATCGAGCAACGAGCGCCGTGGCAGAGCATACTCGAGGTTGCGTATGTGGGAAACACCAGCAGTGACTTGGCGAACAGCAGCGGTGCTGGCAGCAACATCAACATGGTTCCGCTCGGAGCCATGCTCACAGCCGCCAATCCCGCCACCGCCAATCCCAACCTCTATCGACCGCTGAACAATCCGACGACGGGAGCGGGCTATGGCGATCTAACCGAGGCAACCAACAATCTTTACGCCAACTACAATTCTCTGCAGGTCACGTGGGGGCGCCATGCGGGGCGTTACGCCATTCAGGCCAACTATTCGTTCCAGAAGTCGCTCGGCATCGTCAACAGCACGAACAACCCCTTCAACCTCAGTAGCGATTACGGCGTTCAGCCAACGGATCGGAGGCAGCTCTTTAACATTGCGTACTCGATCGATCTGGGTAACCCGCTGCATGCGCATGGATTCGTCGAAGGCGCTACCGCGGGCTGGCAACTCTCGGGCATCACCCAGCTCCAGAGCGGCGCCAATCTTACCTATAGCGGCGGATACAACGCCAATACCGACTACAACATGCAGCTTGGCAATGCCATCATCCCGGGTTCGATCAGTGCGGCTAACCCAGCCGGCATTCAGATCAACAATCAATCCATCGTGGGCACCAACGCCGTCCAACTGGACCCGCTCGTGACCTGTAATCCAACGGCAAACTTGGCCGCCCACCAATTCGTCAACCCAAATTGCTTCGCTGCGCCTACCGTGGTCGGGCAAAATGGTCCGACTTTGCTGCCCGTAGCCTACGGACCGGCTTACTTCAACTCCGATCTCGGGCTATTCAAGAACTTCCGAATCACCGAAGGGACGAAGTTGCAGTTCCGGATTCAGGCCTACAACTTCCTGAATCACCCACTGTGGTCATTCCCGAATGGCAACAATTTGACTCTCCAGTTCGCGCAAAACGCGACCACTGGGGCGATTACGCAGACCAACCAGAACTTCGGGACGGCCACCACCAAGCAGGGTGCCCGTGTGGTCGAGCTAGCGGTTAAGTTCTACTTCTAAGGGGAAGGTGCAGTTTCGTTCAGGGTTTAAAATGGGGTGGCTCGCGAGCCATCCCATTTTTTGTTTCTGGACACAAGAAACGCATGCTCCGAAAGCTAGCAGTTGGATTGTTGCTGTCCGCTTGGCTGTCTGCCCAGACGCCCTCGCCAGAGAGTCTGCTGCGCCACGCCACCGAGCTGCAGCAAGCCGGAGACCTCGAGGGAGCCGAGCAGGCCTACCGGAATTTTCTAGCGCTGCGTCCGAATGAGGTAGCGGTGCGGTCCAACTTGGGAGTTCTGCTCTCCCGCCTCGGCCGATACGATCAGGCGGTCGTCGAATACAAGAAAGCCCTCGAGCTCGAACCCACGAATGCCGGCATTGTGCTCAATTTGGGACTGGCCTACTACAAAGCCGGGCAGATTCCACAAGCCGCCCAGGCGTTTTCCCAAGCCAGACAGATCACGCCGGACAATCTTCAGATCACCTTGCTTCTCGCCGACTCCGAGCTCAGGCTCAGCCAAAACAAGAACGTGATCCGACTCTTACAACCCGCCGAGCAGCAGAATGCCGACAATCAGGCCATCGCCTACATGCTCGGCATGGCCCTGATTCGCGATGGCCAGCTGGAAGAGGGACAAAAACGCGTGGACCTGATTCTCCGCAATGGAGATTCGGCCGAGTCGCGCTTCTTGCTGGGGACCCAGATGTTCGCCGCCGGTGATTTTCCTGCTGCCGTAACTCAGTTCGCCTCGGCCATCCAGCTGAACCCCAGCCTGCCCGGTCTCGAAGCCTTCTACGGGCAGGCGTTGTTGAATACGGGTGACCCAGACGCTGCCGGGGATGCGTTTCGAAAAGAGCTGGCATCGGACCCAAACCACTTCGAAGCCAACCTTTATCTCGCCCAAATCCTGATCGCCCGCCGCAACTGGAGTGCAGCGGACCCCCTGGTTCGACAGGCGTTACGGGTGCGTCCGGACTCGCTCGAAGCGAGGCTCGAACTAGCCGACGCGGATGTCGGCGAAGGTAAGCTGCCAGAGGCGCGAGTGGAACTCGAAGCTGCCCGAAAGGCTTGGCCGCAATCGGTCGCGGTACATCGACGACTGTCCGAAGTCGATGAGGCGCTGCATTTGAACGCCGATGCGGCGCGCGAGCGAAGACTGGCAGCCAGCCTCGAACCGAAGCATGGAACTATGAAGCCGGGACCCGGGACGGGAGATTCCGCACCCGAATTTGATGCCGCAAGAATGGGTTCTGGCGAGTCGGTCACCCTCGCACGGCTGCGCGGTGCGGGACCGGTTCTGCTCGTATTTGGAAGCTATACCTGCCCGAATTTCCGCAGCGCGGCAGCCGCTCTCAACCGGCTTTACCCCCAATATAAGAATCAAATTCCGTTCTATCTTATTTACATCCGCGAGGCGCACTCCACCTCTGATTGGTCTAGCACCCGGAATACACGCGAAGGCGTCGTCCTCGAACCGGCTACCACCATGAGCGAAAAGCAGGATCACGCAACCATGTGTGTGCGGAAATTGGACATTCGGTTCCCTGCGCTTCTTGATAGCATGACGGGAGCGGCAGAAACTGCTTACGCTGCCTGGCCCAGTAAGGCTTTTCTGCTCGATAAACACGGACGGATTGTGTTTAGCACAGGATTGAGCGAGCAGGACTTCAGCCCGCAGCAGCTCGAAACTGCGCTTCGCGAGGTAAGCGCATCCGCAGAACAGTCGCGGTTGCCGGACGGGCACCAGTAGCCGCCATGCGGAAACCCACCCTCCTCCTGTTCTTGAGTCTCGCAGCCTTCGGTCTCCTGGTCTTGGCTCTCGTGGTCTTCGGTCTCGGCACCATGGCTTGGGCGCAAGCTCCGCAGGCGCTGGTCGATGATGCGATCCAAAAACAGAGGGCGGGTGACCTTGAGGGCGCCGTGCAGGAGTACCAGGAGTTTCTGAAGGTTCACCCCGAGGCAGCGGTCGTTCGATCGAATCTTGGGGCTGCGCTCGCTGGCCTCGGACGCTTGCAGGAAGCCGTCACCGAATACAAGGCCGCTCTCGAGGAGTCGCCTTCGCTTCCCGGAGTTTCGCTCAATCTCGCTCTGGCGTATTACAAGATGGGGCGGATTGGAGATGCCGCCCTCGGGTTGGCCAAAGTACACCAGAAAGAACCCGCCAATGGCCAAGCGACACTGTTACTCGGCGACTGCTATTTGCGAATGGGCCAAAACAAGCAGGTGATTCGCGTATTGCGGCCGGCGGAGCGCGAGCATCCAGAGGATCTTGCGATCGCCTACCTTTTGGGCACGGCTCTCATCCGCGATCACCAACTGTCGGAAGGCCAGGATCTGGTGGATCGCATTCTGCGCAATGGCGAGTCCGCCGAGGCACATTTGATGCTAGGCAGCGCCAAGCTCGAGGCAGCCGACTTCTCTGGAGCGCGCGACGAGTTCGCCAAGGCCATTGCTCTCAATCCGAATCTGCCGGAGGCCCACGTCCTGTACGCCCGGTCTCTGCAGGTGACCGGAGACCCGGATGAAGCCCTCAAGGAATTCAAAGCTGAATTGGCGATCGATCCATATGATTACGCTTCGAATCTTCAGATTGGCGCCATGCTGCGGCAGGACCAGAACTATGGAGATGCCCTTCCATACTTCGTGCGGGCTCTGGCAACCCGGCCCGGAGATATAGCGGTCCGCTATCAGATTGCAGCCATGACGCTCTCCGAAGGCAAAACCGACGAGGCTCGTCGTCAACTGGAATCGATCGTCAAGGAAGCGCCCCAGTTTACCGAGGCACACGTGTCTCTTTCGATGGCATACTTCCGTCTCAAGCGGTCGAATGACGGAAATAGAGAACGGGAGATCGTTCAAAAATTGACCGCGGAAGCGCAAGCCAAGCAGCCCGGGGTCAAGGCCAGGTGATTCGACCGCCGACAACCAGCTCCAATACCCAGATCGTAACTTAACTATAAGATAATATATGAGCCACGAATCAGAGATGATGACGTTCTACCGCCCCGTCACTCGGAGAATCGCCCGATGCCGTTGACCAGGAGGCAATGGATTTGGCTCACAGCCGTCTACGGCGCGGGGCGCCTGTGGGGACAACAACTGCCAGTCCAGCCAGAAGCGCTGTTCGTCGAAGTGCCGGCATCCGCGAGCGGAATCGCCTGGGTGCATGACAACGCAATGTCTGCCAGCCACTATCTGCCCGAGACTCTGGGGCCAGGCTGCGCCTTCCTGGATTTTGACAACGACGGCTGGATGGATATCTTTCTCGTCAATAGTGGCCCTTGCGACTTTTGGAAACCGTCGAAGCCGGTTCGAAACGCACTTTACAAGAACAACCGGAACGGCACGTTCACCGACGTGACCGAAGCGACCGGCGTTACTGGCGGGTCTTTCGGAATGGGAGTCGCAGTCGGAGACTACGACAACGACGGCTGGCCAGACATCTTTGTGACGGCATACGGCAACTGCGTACTCTACAGGAATAACCATGACGCGACTTTTACCGATGTAACCGCCAAGGCCGGCGTGGCCACTCCCGGATGGACGACCAGCGCGGTTTGGTTTGACTACGACAATGATGGCCGCCTGGATCTGTTTGTGTGCAGCTTCGTCGACTATTCGGGCGCGCACAAGTTCGAGTGCGGGGATAACAAAATCGGCAAGGCCTATTACTGCATTCCGCGCGTTTTCGGACCGACCGCCAGCTTCCTCTATCACAATAATGGCGATGGCACCTTTACCGAGGTAAGCAAAGGTACCGATATCGCCAAAGCTTTCGGCAAAGCTCTGGGTGTGGTGGCGACCGACATCAATAACGATGGCCGTCTGGACTTATTCGTCGCCAACGACACGGTGCAAAACTTTCTCTTTGTGAATCGCGGCCCGGGTCCCAATGGCCACTGGAAATGGGACGAAATCGCTTTGCAGGCTGGCGTAGGATTTAGCGAAAGCGGCCAAGCCCGGTCTGGCATGGGGGTGGATGCCGCGGACCTAGGGGGAAACGGCTGGCAGGATTTGTTTGTGGCCAACGTCGACCACGAGATGTTCTCCGTCTATCAAAACAATCGAAACGAGAGCTTTCAGGATGTTGCCCAGGCCCATGGCGTGGCCCGCGCCACCCGACTATTGAGCGGCTGGGGACTCAAGTACTTCGATTACGACAATGACGGCGCCATCGACCTGATCCTTGCCAATGGCCACCCCGACGACATGATCGATGAGTACTCGATGCAGGTGAAATACAAAGAGCCGCTCTTGTTGTTTCACCAAGGCGACGACCACAAACTGCACGACGTAAGCGAACAAGCAGGCCCGGCGTTTCAAAAGCATTACCCTGCCCGCGGTCTGGCGGTCGGAGACTATGACAATGACGGCGCGCTCGACGTGTTGATCGGCAACAACGGTGGCCCACCCTTGCTGCTCCATAATGCCGCGGCAAGGGGAAGGAATTGGGTCGGGCTTAAACTCGAGGGCGTGCGAAGCAATCGCGACGCCATCGGAGCTAGGATTTCCTGGACGGCTGGCGGCAAGAAACGGTATCGATTGAAAAACAACGGCGGCAGCTATTTATCCTCCCACGATCCCCGTGAGGTGTTGGGAGCCGGAAACGCCGAGCGAATTGATGAAGTCGAGATTCAGTGGCCGGGCCCCAGCAAACAAGTGGACAGGCTCGTTGGTTTTCCCATGAATCGCTATCTTCGCGTGGTCGAGGGCAAAGGAATCGTGGGTTGAGATTACACCACGATCCGAGCTGCTTCCCCGCGGACCAAAATCCGCGCGCGGCCGTCCGGGCGAACGCAGGACCGGGAATTTGACGGTGAAATCCGGGGGCCGCAGTTCGTGGAACTCAGCGGCGCGGATCAAATGTGAATCGAATCTGAGTCACTGTGCGGGATGGGGCAGGAGCGTATTTCCACTTCTTCACCGCCGTCATAGCAGACTGTCCGAGTATCGGGTTTCCCCCTAGCAGAGTGGAGTTCTGGACATTGCCATTGGCCGAGATGGTGACTTCCAGGCGCACGATTCCGCCAACATAGAGCCGCTGCAGAGTCTCGGGGTAGTCCGGTTCCACGCGGGTAATCAGTTTTCTGTCGCTGGTATTGTGGTCCGCTTGAGCGGCGGCCGAGCTGGTGCCGAGCCAGAGCGAGCAACAGATCAGGATCATCGCGCAGAATGCCTTCATCGAGTTACCTCTTGCAGTACGCGCCCGCGCTCTATCCGAAGCCCGTGAGGACTTGCCGGATCACAACTATGGCAGCTTGATATCCACCCCATAGACCTCCTGCGTGCTGTGGTCGCGAACAAACACTTCAGAGCCATCGGGCGCGCGGCCGCTCCACAGCCCAAACGGCCCGGGATACCTGTCCAAACCCTCCAGCACGAAAACAGGTTCGGCCTTATTCCGCCCGACCTTCACTCGCCGGAACGAGTCTTCGGCTGTTACCAGATCCTCGAAATACAGGTACGTGCTGTCTGCTGACCAGGCGGGATAGCTGACCGCACCGGCGGCTTCGGTAAGCCACTGCCTCCACTTCTGGGAGTGGAAGTCGTACAGCATCAGAGTCTTAAAATCGGTCGATAATGCGGCGATGTAACGGCCATCGGGCGACCAGCGCGGGCTAAATAATCCGGTTGATCCCGGAACCGTCGAGAGTTGATGCGAGTCCAGATCAAGAATATTGATGCCGGGATTCTTAGCCTGCCACACATCTCCGAACACGATCTGTTTGCCGTCCGGGGACCAGTTGACGTCCACTTGGTCGCGGGATTCTGACAGCAGGTCCTGGGATTTTCCGCCGGTTGAAGACACCAAGAGAATTTTCCACGGCTCGCCGTTTCTTTCCGACATGTAGGCAATCTGTTTACCATCGGGAGACCAGCGCGGCAAAGCCACCTGCTGCGACAGGGCTGTCAGCCTGAGGCGTTCCGTTCCATCCGCGCGGCTGCGCCACAGTGTCCCTTCCGGAATCGCGACATAGGCAACCCACTGACCGTCGCGGGAGAAATCCAGGTCGGTGCCGGAGATCCCAGACACTAGCGGGATCACCTGTTTCGACTTGGCGTCGTACTTCACAAACTCTCCGGCAGCATGCACGCCTAGCGCCCAAATCTTTTTCCCACTCGGATCGGGCGCGGGATTGGCAAACGACGTCGGTCCATAGGTAAGCTGCACCGGTTGGTCCGGAGGTTTTCTTTCCCAGCGGCCCACTGGTTCCGCCAGCGCCCAAAGGTTGGTGGCATTGGCTGGCCGGGCTTGCGCGACCTGGAAGATGTAGTAGCGGCCGTCGGCGGTCCAGGTCCCGCAACATTCAGCGGCAGGTTTGTGCCAGCCCGGGAACAGAGGGTGCAGCCCCGAACCATCGCTTCTGATTTCCCAGATCGAAGATGAATTCTGGCCGGCATCGTTGATGCTGAACCGAATGCGTTTGCCATCGAGCGCAAAGCGCGGATAGAACAGCGTTCCGCTGACGCTCGTGAGTTTGTGGGTCTGGGTACCGTCGGCATTGGCAAGGTATAAGGAGGACTCTTTCACAAAGAGGATGTGCTGGCCGTCTGGCGCCCAGGTGGCATTGCGTCCAGAGAGCCCCGCAAGTCGGCGTGGCGCCCCGTTAGGCAGGGGAATGGACCACAGCGCATCCTCGGCTTCTGTCTCGGTTGCCGTGGCCAATAGGGCAGAGTGGTCCGGCGAGATTGCCTGGAGCGAAACACTGGCAAAAGAAGTCCGGAGAGTGGAAAGATCAGTTCCACCCGCCGTGGCCTGTGAAATCAGTTGGTGGCCAGCGGATCTTTCGCCGATATACAAGTGTGATCCATCCGAGAACACATTCGTCTTGCCGAGGTCGTCGTGGGTGATTTGAGTTATGCCCGATACCTGGGGCGCAGGCAGCGGGCGCTGCAGCCAAAACCATGTAGCCACAAACGGGCCGGCAATGGCAGTCAAAACCCACAACCACGGCAGGGATCTCCACGCGGCCGGTTGGGGATCTCTGGCCGGCGCCGCGGGTGGGGAGACTTTCGCCGGCGCGGCACCGAAATTTGCGCTTGTCATACCCTGAATGTTAGCAAGATGAGCCTGAGCTTCAACAAACCAAAGTACCCTGATACGGCCATCAGTGCTTGGTCTATTGTGCAAAGCTTCCCGAGCGGCCTATCGGGAAGCAAAACAGTACAGAAGCGTGTCCAAAGAACCGGTTGACTTTATTCTGGCAGCGCAAAACTGTACAGCACATTGCCCGCGGCCACGGCTACGAATTGCCTGCCGTTGACCGCATAGCTCATGGGAGAAGAAGTGATCGGGGCTCCGGTTTGGAAATGCCACAGCAAGTTGCCGGTCTTAGCGTCGAGCGCGAGCAGATTCCCTTCCCCTGTCGCGCCAAACATCACTCCGCCTGCGGTCGAAAGAACCCCAGCCGAGAGGGATAGCAGGGAGACGCGATACTCCCACCGTACGGTTCCGGTTGCGGTATCGATGGCCCGAAACCCCACCCGACTCTCCCCATTTTCTGATTGAAACCCCCTACCACCCATGTAGAGTTTGCCGGGCTCGTATGCAGTGGGCGCTCGCATAAATCCCAAGCCGCCTTCGCTAAAGGCCAGATACATCGTGCCGGTCGCTGCATCGTAAGACGGCGCCTGCCAGTTCGTGCCTCCTACTCCGGGATAGACCATGACTCCTTCTGGCGATGCCTCAGCTTCAGGAGCGATGATCGGTCGGCCTTGGCTATCGAATCCCCGGTTCCAGGTCTGACGAACGAACGGCTTCCCCATCAAGAACTTCCCGCTGGTCCGATCGAGCACATAAAACAGACCGTTCCGATCGGCCTGCAGAATCAGCTTACGATGCTCCCCGTAAAACACTTGGTCGGCCAGGATCAGGTCTTCGGTGGCATCCCAGTCATGACTATCGCCAGGAGTGAACTGATAGTGCCACTTGCGTTTTCCCGTAGTCGCATCGAGGGCGACGACGGAGCAGGAAAAGAGATTGTCGCCCTGGCGGACTCGGGCGTTGTGGTCGGGGCCAGGATTCCCAATGCCCCAGAAGAGAACGTCCTGATCGGGGTCGTAGCTGCCGGTAAGCCAAGTGGACGCCCCGCCTTGCTTCCAGGAGTCGCCCTTCCAGGTGTCATGGCCGAACTCTCCCGGCCCCGGAACGGCGTTGAAGCGCCATAGGCGTTTGCCGGTGGCAGCGTCGTAGGCGTCGACGAAGCCGCGGATACCGAACTCCCCGCCCGCGACGCCTACGATGACTTTGTCCTTGATTGCCAAGGGAGCCGATGTGAGGCTGTATCCGCGCATGGTATCGGCAACCTGAGTTTCCCATAGCGGCCGCCCGCTTCTGGCATCGAGCGCCACCAGCGCGGCGTCCAGTGTTCCGAGGAAAACCCGGTTGCCTAATACCGCCACACCGCGGTTGAAGGGGTTCGATCCGTAAGGGTTAACCTTTCTTGGCTTGCGCTCATATTTCCAGATCTGGAGCCCGGTCCGCGCGTCCAGGGCAAAAACCTGCCCCGGAGGACCCGAGGTGTACAGGATTCCATCCACCGCCAGAGGAGTAGCTTCAAGGGGTGAGGGGCCAGGCATCTGCGCTGCCCAGCGCGCTTGCACCTGGGGCGCGTTGGCCGCAGTGATTTGATGCAACGTAGAAAAATGGTGGCCCTGGTAGTCGCCCCAATAGGTGAACCAGTTCTGAGGTTCGGCCTGGGAATTGCGAAGCCGTTCATAGCTGAGCCCTCCAGGGATCTCGGCCTGGATGGTCTGCTGGAAGTCGCGCTGCTTTTGCGACTTCAGATATGCCACAAGGTTATCGATTTCGCCTGGCGAGAGGCGCTTTCCATAATCAGCCGGCATCAGCCCCGAAGATTCTGCGTGTTCCTCTTGAACATCCTGCTTGTCGAGCAGCTGAAGCTGGCCGGTTGTGTCGGTCATTGCGACCGCGTAAGTGTCCTCGCTGCGAGGAATGCCGCGGATCTCGCGGCCGTCTTTCATCTTGAGGGTGATGACGCCGGGCAAATGCCAGGGGTCTTCGTCCGCTCCGGAATTGGGATGCAAAATGATTTTGCGCAATGCCTGCGCAGAGGCCTGTCCGGCATCAGAAAGATCCGGTCCGATACTGACTGCTCCGCGTTCGTTGACCTCATG
Organism: uncultured Acidobacteriaceae bacterium; assembly: GCA_963770245.1. Taxonomy (GTDB): domain Bacteria; phylum Acidobacteriota; class Terriglobia; order Terriglobales; family Acidobacteriaceae; genus PALSA-270. The sequence continues at coordinate 179,454 of CAVYOX010000012.1, forward strand.
GCACGCACTGCATTCGCCCTTGCCAAAAAAGATCTTTTCGCCGGCGGCTGCATTGCCTCGGACCACCTCGTCCTGCACTCCCCGTGAGGAAAGGCTGCGGAGGTAAGCGACCAGTTGCCACACTCCATCGGTGGAAAGCACCGAAAAAGAAGGCATCTGCGTCCCCGGAATGCCATTCCGTATGTTCTGAAACAAGTCAAAATCGGTATTACCCTGGTGAAACTTGCCGGCCGCCAATGCGGGCCCCCGGCCACCGCGTCCGGCGCTGCCATGGCAAGCAACGCAGGCTTGGTCGAATAGTTTCTTGCCTTGGGTAGCTGCCGCGGGATTCCCCGCAAAAGGGTTCTTCTGGGAATCGGGAACATTCTGGGAGAACATCAAAGGGACGCTGAGAAACACCCACGGGAGGAGCGGCAATTTCAAGTCGGGTTTCCTTTTTCACAGCGGTTCATCGTGCAGTTGAGTTCTGCAATTTGGTCTCGAACCGAGCAAATGCATAAAGCGTGTCGCCCGCACCCACGACCAGATACTGTTTTCCATCCAGCAAGAAGGTGATGGGGCCGTTCGCCAATGAGTGAAGCATCGGAAAATGCCACAGGATACTACCAGTTGCAGCATCGTAGCAGATCAAGTTTCCGGAATAATCGCCGGTGAATAGAAGTTTGCCGCGAGTACTCAGGATTCCAGGTCCACCCAGGCCCTCTGATCCGCCAAGAGCCGGATAAGGGTGCATCCACTGGACCTTCCCGGTCCTGTAGTCCAACGCTTCGAGCACATTCTGAGACCACAAGGTGCGACCTTCGCCCCCATAGCCGGCTGGTTTTTCGTCGGTATCGGTCAGATAGGTGAGGCTGTACCCTCGGGTCGCGTTCACATAGAACAGGCCCGTATCGGGGCTGAAACTCGGAGGCATCCAGTTGGTTGCCCCGCCCGCAGGAAGAGAGAGCAGTGAGCCATCGACCGACGCCACTTTCTTGGGGTCGGGAATGGGCTGCCCCTTGGAATCGATCCCTTGCGACCAATTCAGCGGCACAAAGGGCGCGGACACCAGGCTCTTGCCACTCGTCCGATCCAGCACAAAAAAGTAGCCGTTGCGGGCCGCTTGCGCCAATAGCTTGCGGGGCTGTCCCTCCACCAGGGCATCGAACAAGACGGGAGTTTCGACGTTGTCCCAGTCGTGGGTATCGTGAGGCGATGCCTGGAAGTACCACACCAGCTTGCCCGTATCCGGGTTCAGGGCGACGATCGAACAGGTCCAGAGATCGGCGCCGCGCCTCCCCTGCCCGGCATAAACCGGGTTGGGGTTGCCCGTACCCCAGTAGAGGAGATTGAGGTCTTGATCATAGGTCCCGGGAAGCCAGGTCATACCGCCGCCGTGCTCCCTGGCCTCATTGTTCGGCCAGGTTTCCGAGCCAGGTTCGCCCGCGGCCGGTGAGGTATTCCAGCGCCACTGCACCGCACCGGTTTCCGGGTCGCGAGACTCGAGAAATCCCTGCACGTCCATGGCGTCACCCCCCACGCCGACGATGACGTGGTTCCCGACTACCAAGGGAGCCATGGTGGTGAAGTACTGTTGCTTCTCGTCCGCCACCTTTTTCCTCCAGCGTTCCCGGCCGGAGGTGGCGTTCAATGCGATGAGCCAATCGTCTGGAGCCAGAAAGTAGAGCCAGTTGCCGCGCATCCCGACGCCCCGATTTCCCACCAGATGGCCGCCGTGATCCTCCCAGTCGTAACGCCACAGTTCCCTTCCCGTTCGGGCATCCACCGAATAGACGTGGTCTGGAACAGTGAAATAGAGGACGCCATTGACCAGCAATGGCGTGGACTTGATAACGGGCGAACCCACCCCCCGCAACTTGTCGACGCCTGAGACGTGATACTTCCAGGCGAGCCCGAGCGATTGCACATCGGAAGAATTGATTTCGGCGAGTGTGCTGTAGCGCCGGCCTGAATAATCGCCGTTATAGGTCGGCCAGGTATCGGTGGGCGGCAGCAGAAGCTCTTGCGGATCAAGCCCCTGCGCAAACCCGGCGACGGGAAGCAGAGCGCCAAAAATCACGAGGTGAGAAAGCACCCGACGAGGTTTCATTTGAGGGTTCCGAGGTAAGCCGTCAGGTTGTGCATGTCATCGTCTGTGTATTGATCAAGCAATTGCCGGTGCGCCCCGAGCCTGTCCTCAAGCTGCACGCTAAGCCCGTTTCCCAGGGTAAACGAATGAGCCTTGCCCGCAGCATCCAGCAGCGTGACGTTGAAGTCATCCAGATAGCTCAATGTCCCGGAAACAGATTCGCCCGATGCCAGGGTGACAGTCGCCCTCTCTGAACCGGCCACGGTGCCGGCTCCAAACCCAAACCTCCGTGAGGCGGGGTACAGGAAGATCTGTTGCAGATCGGGGGCCTCGAATTTCGAGCCTACGTGCGCGAGATCACCTGTGGCGGAGTGACAGGTGGTGCATCTCCCCGGTCCGTTGAAGTAAGCCTCACCGGCCTTCGCGTCCCCTCGGATTGTGTTTTGTACTTTGTAGGTCCCGCGATTCGCCACGAGCTCTACCTGCAAGTGGAGAAACTCCGCCAGGTCATGGAGCTGGGCATTGCTGAAGGAAGCAAAGGCCGGCATGCCCTTGTCCGGTCGCCCGTTATGGATCACCGGAGCGAGCAACTCGCCCTTCTCGTCGCGAAGCACCAGAGCGGAACGAACCAGATTCGGGCCGCTGGCCCCGCGGGCGTTTGCCCCATGGCAGAAGCCACAAGCGGGACCGAACAACTTGTTTCCACGGGCCGCCGACTGCCTATCCGGAGCAGCACCCAGGCCGAGAAATGTACGTGTTCTCTCTGCGCTTTCGCCAGCGCTCCCATGCTGATGCCGGGAGTTTGGGGTCGGAGTACCGCTGGGCGAAGGCGGAGGACCTTCCTGTCCCACTAAAGAGAGGCCGCCAAACGCCAGGATCACGACCACCAGTATCGCGGCACGATTTAGTTGGAGCGAGCGACGCTGATCGCATCTGCGGTTCGTGGCTTCGGGATGATGATCTGCTACCAGAAGATCTCTTCTCCCCCTAGGAAAAAACTGGGAAAGCATTTTGATCAGGCCCAATTGTGTTTCTTCGCATAGGCCAAACAGGTTTTGACGTTGTCTCGCTCCATGCGAACTTGCTCCTCTTTGGGCAGTTGACTGATGCGCGGAAGCGGCTTCGACCGATCCGTCTTCTGCGCTACGAGCTTCATGGTTCTCGCCAGATAGAGGCCATTCCGCTCCGGGAGGGCCGCCCAATACTTGTCCGTCAGGCAAGGAACTTTCAACGGGTCGCGGGTGATCATCTCGAGCATGAAGTGCACATTCGGGCTGACGGCACGAATCAGCGAGACAATGCTGGATAGATCCAGAAAGCCCTCGCCCAGAGGCAACTCCGACAGAAGAAATCCATCGCTATAGGGCTCGACGCCCACATCCTTCATGTGCGTCGTCACAACATACGGCGCGAGCTTCTGGACCACGTCCATCGGATCATCGAGCAGGGCAATGTTGTTTCCGAAGTCGAGGCAACTGCCCAGGTAGGGGCTTGAATATCGCTTCAGGACCGCGACCAATTCGTCTACCGTCCGGTCTTTGTGATTCTCAAGCCCGAGGCGGATCTTGTATTTTTCGAGCAGCGGCACGGCAGCATCGAGGGCTCGATCACTTCGCTTTACCCATTCCGCGTACTCACTAAAGGTTGCGAAGGTCTCATAGCGCCGGGTGGGCAGGCTAGCCGCGCGCACACAAGTGGACCCCACCGCTTTGGCATCCTGCAGAATCTTCTCGAACCCTAGGAGGTCCTGCGGGCTATCCTTCGGCAGAGGCACCATCACCTCGAGAAACATTCCGAGTTCCGCGGCGCGCGTCTTCAGCTTCGGCAGATCGCCATTGAGCGCAAACAACTGAACCCCGGCCGCGCCCAACGAGTGGCACAATTCCAGCGACTGATATGCGTCCTTGGGCTGCAACGCTGTCATGAAGGATGTCATGGCGATGCCCAGTTTCGAATTGGGGGATGCGTCCGCGCTCCAGCTTGCTCGGGAAGACAGCACCGTGGCGGCACCTAAGTACAAAAAGTCTCGTCTGTTCATCAGCAGGATAATCTCACTTTGCGTCCTAAAATACGAGAGCGCCCCAGTCTCAGGTGGGACAGCGGGATACTCGACCGCTATACAGAAAACGCGGCACGTCGGCAAAAGGTGAGGACTATTTCAAACGGGCAGTTCCATGCCCGCCGACGATCGTGCATTGATCACAGGCGAACCGGTCGAATCCGCCCTGGGCGAAGGCTGGTTTTACAAACGGCTGGATGGGGATCGCGTTGCGCTGCCCACGAAGCCCGTCGCTAGCGCGTGGGCCAATGCCAGGCTGGAGCGCCAAGGCCCCATTCGGACCGCTGACGACATTGAGTCTTTGCAGCGGGATAACCAGTTTGAAATGGCGAGGGTGGTAAGCATGGTTCAATGATTTCATCGCACGGCGCAAACAAGTCATCGGGCTAGACCGACCCCAATGTGCCAAACGAGGAGTAGTGGAGTATCAGGAGGCACCGGCGCGTCACAAGGTCACTCCGAGTAAATGGATGCGAGATGGTTGTCGCAATCGATTGCACGAGTCAAGAATCGGCCGGATCAAACGAGCGAAGGGACCAGAATCGACGCGGCTTCTGTCTGCCCCCGAGGCTCAGGTATCAGGCGATACTTTGATGCGATCCATTGGCATCCTACCCAGATAATCGCGATCAGGCAATCTCCATCCAAGTCACGGCCTTAGCCTTGAGTTGTTCGAACTCTGGCAGGCTTACCGGGATCGAAACGCAACCGACAAAAACCCTCTAGATGCCGCCACGCCCCGAAAGCCTCAGCGCGGGCTCGCGAAACATGAGACGGCAACAGTCTACGCCGTGTTCTCACCCCCCATTGTGATTGCAGAATTCCCGACAATCGTCGCCGCTGGCGTTTGCACTTACGCTTCGGCAAATGGGTCACATTTGATTCCCTGCCCCTCACTTATCTTGACGGTCCGGATCACGTTTTAGCGGCTTGCCAATCGCAAGAAGGAAGATGGCACTCTTGTCTTTGGCGTGCGGGGAAAAGAAGTTAATCACGTCATCGTCGAAGAAGGTTAGCCCGGTTGCCCCTAGGCGCTGGGCATAGGCAGCCAGGTACATCCTTCCGCCGATTGCGCCCGCCTCCAGCTGGACGGCCCGGTAGCCGCGGTTCCCGTATCCTTCGAGGATGCGATTCAAATCGGCGAGAAAGAAGATGTCCACGCAGGCATCCGCCGGCAGGTCCTGCTCCAATCCAAGATAGTGGGCCTCCGGGCGGAATGCCCCTGCCTTCAAAAGCTCCAGGGTGTTCTGCTCAGACCGGAAGAAGTAAGCGCCTGGCTCGAGCCCTTGTACCGCATGCACGATCAGGTAAAGATCGTTGAGCCGCGTGCCGGGAGGTTCAAGGAAATCTGCCGGAAGACCGTTCGTGGCACAATCGAGAATGGTTGAGAGTTGCTCCCGTGTAATAGATGCAGTCTTATCGAACGCTCGGGTAGAGCCGCGGCGCAGGATCACTTGCTCGATCGTGTCCGTCGGCTGTTGTTCTTTCGGAAGTCGCTCGAGCCGAAATGCCTCGCCTGCTGGATTGGAAGACGGGAAGACCTGGTGCTTCCCGCGCCATTGCGCTACTTCCTCTTCGGACTCAAGTGAAGACGCGTCATGCATCTCAAGCATGCCGGGATACTCGACCTCATGCTCAGAAAGCGGGATCGTCTCCAGGCCGAGCGCCGGAACCTCTCTCAGGGTTGGCGGCGGACTCTCCGATTTGTGCCCGATCGGTACTAGGCACAAGGAAACTTCGCGCTGCGTATCGAGATCAAGCAGGCGGTTTACCTCGCCATCGACGAACCCCAGCAGGATCTTGGCCGGCAGCCCGGAAGCCGCAGAAACGGCCAGCAGATTCGCCAGCAGCGTGCCGTTATCCCAACCGAAATGGCGATAGGTGCGCGCCTGGTACTTCCAGGCATTCCGCCAGTATGTTCCGGTGCAGATGATGGTCGCGGGCGCATGAACCACCGCGGGTTCCATCGCCGCCGCCTGAGCCAGGTTTCTGCGAAAATCACCTTTTCGAAGAAGTCGTAGCGATACATCCCCCGGATTGAAGTGATACACGCCGGCATCCAAGCCCCCGAGATCGCCAGTCACAACGTACAGCTCGATCTCGTAGAGAGCGCCGGTGCAGGCCGCGGCGCGAAAATAGATTTGTCCGCCCGGATGTGAGCGCTGTTTGGTAATCCCCGCCGAGAAATAGAGGATGCGCGCCAGATCCTGAAGGTCAGGAACCGAGTCGGTGCGCGACGAGGGCACGGGCTCGGAGATCGCCGAGAGCGCGGCCACTCCTGTCTGTGGGACATCCCGCGGCAACGGAAGCGGCTCGATCTTCGGATAGAGTTTGAAAGGCTGCGGCCGATTCGCCCAATCCAGGAAGTGAGGATTGTTACGAATACTCCAGTGGGAGTGTTTCGTACCATCGTGATACTTCCAAGCCGTCTGTATCTCACGGTTGTCCATCGGTTGCTACTTCAGACTAGTACCGGCATTTAAGGATACGGGCCCAATCAATGAGCCTGATAGGTCTGGATCACGGGCGACGTGGGACGTGGCCCTGGCTCTGAAGGTCGTCGTGCAAGGCACTTTCCCGCGGTCGACGGATCGGGAGCAGCGCGCCTGCAGCCGTTGGCACATCGTCCAGAGTGATTCAACCAGAACGTTTGCGCGCATAGTAATATGTTTTCTCTTTGCCCCACCTTAGGACTCTTGCTTGATGCAGTAATCTACGCTCTTGCGCTTCTACTTGGTAGATTTTCTCCCACTCTGGGATCGCATGCTGTCTGGTTCGATCGGTGCGCCCGCGGCGCTCAAGTCGATCTTGCAATGCTCTTGCCTGATGCTTGAATAACCGCTCACATTCTTTGCGTTCTGCAAGAATATCAAAGCGTATTCGGGGCTCATAGGTTGCCCAATTCATCAGTAGCCTACGCCTTTCTCGCTGGTGGGATCGTTATGCCGACTCTGGGTCATTGCCGAGCAATCCCGGCTACGGTGATCGCGGCCTAGGCGGCAGAGGCGGCGCTTCGAGGGGTTTCCGGAAATAGCGGGCGCGGCCAATGCGATCACGCGGCCACTCACGCAAGCGTATCGTAAAGGTTGCCCTTCCGCGCAAGGTTAGGCGGAAGGGCGTCGCAACTTCGCTTTGAGGGAGCGCTATTGCTTGGCGTACATTGCCGTGTAGCTGACTTTCTTGCCGTCGGCGCTGGTCCCGCTGGCGGTTACGGTGCGGCTTTTCCCGTCGGTCGCGGTGACGATGGTGCCGCTCAAGGTAACCTTGTCGCCGCTCTTGAGCTTGAACTTCAGCGTGTGGGCATTAACCTTCGTGTACGAACGCGCGTCGGAGTTAGGGTCACCCGTGCTAGGGTAGTCCTTGCCGTCGAATTTGCCGGTCCACTCGGTGTGAGTTGGTTTGCCGTCGCCGCTGATGCCATCAATGGTGACTTTCACGCTGTCGCCCACCGCTTCGTAGACGACCATCGTACTTTTCGCCGCTCCCTCGCTGAATTTCGATTTGTCCTCGTTTAGTTTCCAGGTGCCTATATTCCAGTCTGCGGCGAGGCATACAACCGCGCCCGCAAAGCATAAGACCAAAGCAAATGCGACCAATCTTGCTTTCATATCGCCTCCTGATTGAGATGGATGAATCGGCGAGCTATTCTAGCGCAGATTGTAGGTCTTCTCCGAGAGAGAGGCGGAGAACAACTGATGCAATCTCGCGATAGAACTGAGAGCTCGATCAGTGAGCGTAAAGCGACGTTACACCCACAAGGAACACGCTCCGCTCTCCGGTAGAGGACTCTGCCGAGGAGCCTGGTTTCGCCTCCAGCGAGCCCATATCAGGGCCTGGTGGACGCTTGTGTCTGACATCCGAGCGGGACCCAACCACCGCCAGCGCGCTGGCCCGCGCGGGGTAGGTGCCAGTACCGGGTCCGCCCGCCAGGGCAGTGAAGGCGAGCCTATATGAGAGTTGGGGCCGCAATTTGAGACGTGAAAGGGCTTTCCAGCTTGACATGCTAAGCTGCCACAACCGAGGACAGCATGGCCAACAGCATCCCTGTGCTACTCATTCTCATGGGTTTGACGACGCTTTCCGGCAGTTCACAACCAGCTGGCTTTGCACAGCAGCCCATCCAGTCCCATATAGTGCCGCTGAAAACATTTCCCAGGGACCACAGGTTTGAAACGGTTTCGGGAGACCCCACAAAATCGGGGGCACTCTACGTGATTCGGATTCACTCCGAGGTGGGATATATCATCATGCCTCACACCCATCCAGAAGACGAGAACATCACCGTACTGAAAGGAAGCTGGGCGCTGGGCATGGGCGACCGGTTCAACCCGGCTGCGCTAGAAACCATGGAGGTCGGCACCTACGGATTCGTGGCCAAGAAAATGGCGCACTTTGGCTTCTCCAGGACAGAGGCGATCGTTCAGGTCCACGGAATCGGACCCTTTAGGACGACATGGGTCACGCCCATCTATGCGCTTACCGATGAGGGCGTCCTGTTGTCGACCTCTGCTGCTGACCCAGGGCGTCCGACGTCCACAGTTCCGCCCGGCTGCTTCGCCTTGAAACTCGGCAGCCACGCGAGCGGCAGTTATGGCGAGGGTGTCGTCATTGGAGCCGAATGCACTCCAGGCCAGCTCACCCAGTATCGGATCGAAGCAGCGAACGGGGAGCGCTTTTGGGCCGTGCGAGGGGAATTGACGACACCCTAGGGCTCAAGAGGTTCGTCGCCGAACAGGACATCGGTTTTGAAGGTCTGAGTGGAAATAGTCGTTGTGGCGCGGAAGAGATGTTGTCAGCACACCAACAAGTGACCGTGAGGATGGTCTCAACAGATGCTGACGGAAAGTTCGATCTGGGTTTGGTGAAACACAGTGACTACCGATTACTGTTGTCTCCATACCGTGGGTTCAACCAGCCCGAGAAACTGGAATGCTCGTCAACTTGTGACGTACCGTCGCCGTGGTTTTAGTCGCAAATCCGACCGATGGACCCGCCGCTGGCTGTCCCATTCGTTGAACTTCGGACTGAGTTTTGTCGCGGGGCGTTTCTGGTAGAGGTTTGGAAACCTGAGCATAGATTCTTCCCATTCAGACAGTTGGGGAAACATCCGCCATCGCCTGTTTATCGCGAGTCCCGCCACGCATGGCCTACCCGGAACGATGCATTGGATAGTCCAACGATCCCGTGGTCCATTAAACTTTTCTCGCACAGAAAACTAAGGGGGGTATCGATGCTCAACCGCCGCACTTTCCTCAAAACCAGTGCAGCCGTCATTCCGATGACAGCTGCACTTAACGCTTTCGACCCTTCGACACTTTCCTCGGAAGAAGTTGCAGTCGCTGCCGTTAGCGCGTTTACGCTCCAGCTCATCCCACTACCGCCTCGTATGGCCTCGATTGACCCGGCCAGCGAGCCGTGGCAGCAGAAAATTCGTCGCGTGGGACAGAGCAACATGACGGAACACGACCCGGCCGTGATGAACATCGAAGAGTGGGCCGACTACTGGCACTCCGCCGAGGCGGACATTGTCTTCATCAGCGTCACCGGCATTCTCGCGTTCTACCCCTCGAAGGTGAAGTTCCACCGCCATGGAAAATTCCTGAATGGCCGGGACTTCTTCGGCGAGTGCGTGGCCGCCGCGAAGAAGCACAGCATGCGAGTCGTTGCGCGCATGAGCCCCGACCTCAACTGGGGCGATGCACTCGAGGCCCATCCCGAGTGGGCCATGCGCAACCAGGACGGATCCGTGCAATTCAGCGGTGAAGAACCGCGCCTCTTCAAGACGTGCATGTTCTCCACCTACATGGACGACTACGTTCCGGCAATCATGCGTGAGATCAACTCACTCTACGACGTCGATTGCTTCTACACCAATGGTTGGCCGCCGATCGGCAGCCTGCCGGAGTGTCACTGCGCGATCTGCAGCAAGCTGCCGGCCGCTCGCACTCCGGCATACTGGCGCGTCTTCAACGACCGCGTCTTCGAGATCTGGCAGAAATACGACGCCATTGCCAAAGAGAAAAAGCCGGACAGCTTCTTCTTCGCCAACCTCGGCGGCAACGTCCGCGGCGGCCCCAATCTCGACCACCTCGGCAAGATCGCGGCCTGGTTCCAGGCCGACAACCAGGGGCGCACCTATGACGACCCTGCTGTCTGGGGATGCACTCTGCAGGGCCGTGTCTGCAATGCTGTGCTGGACGGTAAATTTGCCGCCAACGTCACCGCCGCGTACTCTACCGGCGCTGTAACATGGCGCAACGCCTCGAAGAACTCCGCCGAGGCCAAGATGTGGTTGAACGAAACCCTTGCCGGGGGCATGGTCCCTTACTATCACTTTGTCGGTTCGGAGAATGGCTTTGGCGAAGACCGCCGCTGGCAGAAGGTCGGCGTCGACTACTTCCGCTGGACCGCCCAGCACGATGTCCACTTCACGACCCGACGCTCCATCGCCAATGTCGGGGTCGTGATAGGACAGAGCACGCAGCTTCTCTACCCCGGCCCCGCCACGGTGCGCTCACCCGCGTACATGCATGAGACCACACAGGGCCTCTACGATGCGCTCCTCCGAGGCCGCTTCGCTTTTGACTTCGTACACGAAGACCGTCTCGAGGCGGAACGAATCAGCAAGTATCGCGCACTCTTGCTGCCTAATATCGCCATGCTGAGCGATCGGCAATGCCAGCAGATCCGGGACTACGTGCAAGCAGGCGGATCGATCATGGCTAGCTTCGAGACCGGCCTCTACGACGAGAACCTCAACCAGCGCGGGGATTTCGGCCTCGCCGATATGCTCGGCATCAACAAGGCGGGAGACGTCATCGGCACCGTAGGCAACGCGTACTATGGGCGTATCGCGCGCCAACACCCCATCCTGGAAGGCTTCAGCAACACCAACTGGCTCCCGGGTGCACAGAATCGCCTGCCGCTCAAGCCCGTGCAAAATCCCGTGCTCACCGTCGTCCCAGGATTCGTGCGGTACCCGCCGGAACTGGCCTACCCGCCCGTCTCGCACAGCGATGAGCCGGCAGTTGTCCTGCGCGAAACCGGCTCCTCCCGTATAGCCTACTTCCCGGGCGACATCGAGCGTAGCTACTGGCTCACCGGCCACGGCGATCTGCTGCGGCTGCTGCACAACACCATTCGCTGGATCATCCGCGACGAGCGCATTGTCCACGTTGAAGGTGAAGGCTTCATTGAGATGTTCTGTTGGGAGACGACCCCAGGATATGCCGTGCATCTGCTCAACTACACCAACCCCAACACCCACCATGGATGGATGCAGTCGACCTACCCGCTCGGCCCGCAGACCGTCAGGATGAAGCTGCCGCCGAGTGTGGGCGTGAAGTCCATCGAACTCCTGCAGGCCGGGAAAAGCGTAGCTTTCGGCCTGGAACGCCAAGTACTGCAGTTCACCATACCGCGCGTCGAAGACTACGAGGTAGCTGCCATCACCGTCACCTAACTCAACCCTCTTGATGTCACTGCTAATAACCGGTGTTCGGTTGCGAACCCTCAGTGGGAGTAATGCGATGTCCCCCCGCAACTACGAGGAAGGTTCGCAGTTTCCGAGTACCACAAGGTGAAACTCTCGGGCTTTGGTTCTCGTATGTATCTCACATGACGAAAAGCGCCCTATTTTCAGCTGGAATGATCCTCCTCGCGCTTGGGTCCGCAGTCGCCCAGGAGGTCCCGGCACTCCCTCATTCCTCTCAGCCCCCGGAAACCACCTTCCGCACCTCCTCCAGTCTGGTATTGGTGCAGGTGGTCGCCCTGAAGAATGGCCTTCCAGACAAGACGTTGCAGCGAGACGATTTTCAAGTCTTTGACAACGGTCAGCTGGTTTCGATCAGGACGTTTGACAGTGGGGCGCAATTTTCAACTCGCCCCCTCGCCATTTGGTTTGTCGTGCAGTGCAGCATGCCAGGCTGGAAGACGAAGGGTTCGGGCTTATTTGCAGGGCAAATCAATCTTTTCAAGCCCGCTCTGAAGGACCTGGACAAACAAGATACGGTGGCGGTCGCTCACTGGTGTGACAATGGTCAAGCGAAACTCGACCTGTTACCGGCGCGCAACATCGAGGAGGCGATGACGGGCCTGGAGCAAGTACTGGCGCCGATGCCCTCCCCCAACGACCACGCGAGAACTGGCGAGCTCGCGCTACAGAAGACCTTGCAGCTCGTCATGGATGCTACGCGTTCGTTAGTGCCCGAACCATTGCCGGTGGTGATCTTCCTCTATGGCGACTACAGCGGAATGCCCCGATCGGAGGCCGATCACTTCATTGACGAGCTATTGGAAACTTCGGCCGTCGCCTACGGACTGAGAGACCGCCGCTCTCCGCGGATATGGTTGTTAGGCGAACAGGGAGCCGTTGCGAACTATATTGCTACCGAAACCGGGGGTGAGTACCTGCGGGTAACGCCCGACACCTATGCCACAGGCTTGCGAGAGATCCTGCAGCAACTCCATGGCCGCTATGAGTTAGGATTCAAGCCAGAAACCCTAGACGGAAAGCGTCATAAACTCAATGTGAAGCTGGCCGATGCGGCGAAAAACCAGCACAAAGGAGTGCGTCTGAGATACCGCCTCGCCTATGTGCCGATCCCCCGTAGCTAGCAGTCAACCACACGGCTTGAAAGCAGGAATCGGCGGATGGTTTTGTGAATCAGAAGGAATATCGACTCGAGCCCTGAGGTCGGTTCGCAAAACCCCAGCGAGATTGCTCCGCCCAACCGCCTCCTTCTCTGTTCGCTGCTGTTCCATCGCGGTGAGCAGTTGTGACCAGACAGACCAATCCATAGCAGATAGAGTTCCTAGTTGTTCCACTCCGGATGCTTCAGGTTCCCCAGGCCGGAACTCAACCGGTGCACAACGCGCGAGCCTTCTTGCGTAAAGGACCGACAGCAAAATCAAATCCCAAGTGAAACCTCAGGCCCGCCGCAAGGCGAGAATCCTTAGGAGGGTTCCCATGAAGAAACTATTTCTGCTAATGGTCACATCGGCCCTGCTGGTGTCGTTGGGGTTTGCGCAAACTCCTCCCGCCGGCAGCAACACGGACCAAGTCAACGTGAAAGGTTGCTTGGGTGGATCGGATGGCAACTATACAGTTGCGGAAGACGGCACTCGTCAGATTTTCAAGATCACCACTAGCGCTGTGGATCTCAAGCTGCATCTGGGCCATGACGTCGAACTCATCGGGCACAAAGCAAGTGGGTCCCCGAGTTCCAGCGCTGCCGATAATAGCTTTGCTGTAACCGAACTGAATATGATCTCGGAACACTGTGCTGCCGCCGCCACCGCCCCCGCTGCGACCGTGAGCCCGGCTTCGCCGGCCGTCACGCCACCAGCGCCAACTACCTCTGCGCCAGCCCCGACCGCCGCTGCATCCGCTCCGGCCGCCGCTGCATCCGCTACGGCCGCCACTGCACCCGCGCCGGCCGCCGCTGCACCTGCGCAGACCGCCGCAACACCTGCACCGGCGACCAGCCCGGCTTCACCGGTCGTTGGTGCGACCCCTGCGGAGGCCGCAGCACCTATTGCGACCGCTAGCTCGGCTTCAGTAACCGCGGCGGCCGCACCCGCTGCGACCACTGCTTCACCCATCGCGCCGGCTAGTCCATCTTCGGCAGCCGTCAGCACACACGCTGAAGCCCCAGCACCTAGCCCGTCTTCACCGATTATTATCACTGAGGCCGCGGATGATGCTCGTCCAACGCGACTGTCGGCCCATCATCGCAGACCCGCGGCAACTCAGGCAGCGGCCGCCACGGTACCTGATGCGGTGGTCACCCCGTCCTCGGAGCCCGTCACGCCGCCCGCTGCAGCCACCGCCGCACCAGCAGCGACTGCCGGCCCATCCCCGCAGACTGCCAGCGCCGCAGTCGCGGCTACACCCACCGTGACTCACAAGGGCTGGTCTCTACCGCTTTTGATTTCGGCTGTCGTGGTGATAATCGTCTTAGGCACGCTGGCCCCTTTGTTCGGCCGTTGGAGAAAACAGAAAATGCTGGAGAAGACTGGCAAACCTAATCTTTCTTTCACGAAGGAAGCCGGCACGAAAGCAGTGAACTCCGACCAAGATAGGCCGGAACCACGCAAGGTTGCCTAGACTGAGTGAGTAATTGGGTGGCGCATAGAAGAACTGCCCCCCAGGACCAAGCACCACCGAGAGGGCGGAGTCTAAACTCCGCCCTTTTGAGCCACCAGAATCGGCCTGCTTCGAACCCCTGAACATCGTCGCCTTCGCGATTACGGTACCTCTGGCAAGCTGATAAAACTGGCCTCTCCCGGAGCATGCCACACACGCTGCGTAGCCTTACGGTAGTCGCTAGGCCTGGCATAAAAGATATTGGGCACAAATGTCTGCGGGTTGCGGTCGTACAAAGGAAACAGGGTCGATTGCACCTGCACCATGATGCGATGCCCCGGTTGGAAGACATGGTTGACGGTGGGTAGCGCGAAGCGGTAGAGCAACGGCTGATCCGGCGCAACTGCTTCGGGGTGCTCAAAGCTGGTACGATAACGGCCGCGAAAAATGTCGAGCGAGATTGCAAGTTCATATCCTCCCATTTGAACTTGGGCGGGCACGGAGGCGGGATAAACATCAATCAGTTTCACGATCCAGTCGCTATCGGTACCGCTGGTGGAGGCATAAAGGTCGACGGTGGGCGCGCCACCCAGGTGCAGGGGTGAGGTAAGCGGTTCACTCACATAAGTGAGCACGTCGGGCCGACCGTCGACGAAACGTTGGTCATTGACCAGCCAGGTCCGCCATGCGTCTTCGTCATGGGCATAGACCGGTCGTGGCCGATACGGCACCGGCTTGGCCGGATCGGAAACGTATTCGTCGTAGCTGGCTGTGGCCGCGTTCGGCGGCTGAAAGGAGAGGCCTCCGTCGGCCGTCAGATAGATCGCCCGCGACCTGTGGCTACAGCCCGCGTCACAACTCAATGGCCAAAAGCTGTATCGATCCCAGTGATTTTCCCCGCTGTTGTAAATCAGCACCGGAGGGGTATCGGCCCGCGCAGCGTTATCCAGCAGATACTGGTTGAAAAAAGGAAGCAGCACATCCCGTCGGAACTGGAGCGCCGTGTCTCCCTCCCAGAGCAGCGGTCCCAGCGAAAAGCCAGCGTAATTGACCTGGCTATGCCGCCACGGACCCATGACCAGGTAATTTTTGTCATTCGCCGTATCTTTTGGCTCAATCGCTTGGTAACAATGAATGGCTCCCCACATGTCCTCTTGGTCCCATAACCCCTGCACCCACATCACCGGCACTTGCAATGGCTGCGCGGCCATGATCCTATCCAGCGCTTGTCGTTGCCAGAACGCATCGTAGGCAGGGTGCTCAGCGACTATCCGCCAAAAAGGAAGTTGCTCTAGACCGCCAGACTGTGCAAAG
Source organism: uncultured Acidobacteriaceae bacterium (assembly GCA_963770245.1). Classification (GTDB taxonomy): domain Bacteria; phylum Acidobacteriota; class Terriglobia; order Terriglobales; family Acidobacteriaceae; genus PALSA-270. Next base: position 194,982 of record CAVYOX010000012.1, read on the forward strand.
TCGCCCGCTGAACCTTTTCTGAGGAAGTTCGTGTAATCATCGTAGCCTTCCCTGGGTATGCTGACGCCCTTGCCCCGGGCCGTGGTCTGTTGCATGAAGTAGTCGAGATTGACCTGGCGAAAAGCACCAAAATGAAACCAGTCATCCCCCATCCAGCCATCGACCATGGGGCTTTCGGGCGCCGCTACCTTGAGCGCCGGGTGCGGATGTACCAATGCCATCACCACGGTAAAGCCCTCGTAGGAGGAGCCAATCATGCCCACTTTGCCGTTCGATTCCGGCACATTTTTCACCAGCCAGTCGATTGTGTCGTATGCATCGGTTGAGTCATCGACTACGCTTGCATTCGGTGGTCCGAGCGGCGAACGCGTCATGAGGTAGTCGCCTTCGGAGCCGTACTTGCCGCGAACATCCTGGAATACGCGGATGTATCCTGCCCTGACGAATACATCATCGCCTTGCGGCAGCTCATCGAGCATGTGCGGCGATTCCGTACGCTTGGTACGGCAGGCAGCATCATAAGGAGTACGAGTCAGCAGAACAGGGGCATGAATCGCTCCTTTCGGAATCACGATGACCGTGTACAGTTTGATCCCGTCCCGCATCGGCACCATCGCGACTCGCTTCGTGTAGTCATAGCCCGAATTTGCTGCGGTGAAGCCCGCCGGAATGTCTGAGGTCGCTGGCGTCGCCTGGGCATGGCTTAAGTTCGTCCCTATGATGGCCAAGGCAGCAGCCACAAGACAGCGGTAGAAAAGGCCGGACTGAAAAACTGTGAAGGAATCGATTAATCCTTTTCGTATTCTCATTGTCAATGAGATCTTATAATCTGCGGTCCGTATTCGCTTAGCTGAAATGGCGCCAGCTTCGGGATGACCAACGATCCCGGGGAGCAGCTTCTGAATCGTGGGGCTGGAGAGGCGGGGACGGTCTATCCGGGCGCTTTGGCTTTCGTGTGTTCCCCGGATGTTCAGCCCGGCATGTAAGGTGGTCAGGGTGAACGGTCATGCGCCCGGAGAAGCCAAGTACCCACTCCATTGAGAACTCCCCTTGGGGACTGGCCAAGTCCACCAGTGCTCGCAGAGTGCCACGATTCTTAGCGCGGGGTCACCTGGTAGCGAGCGACCATTCCCCCCAGCATGTGGTCGCTAATGTGGCAGTGGTAGAGCCAGATTCCGGGCGCATCTGGCACCATGTCCGCCGTCACCATTTGCGCGGAGGTCACAACTACAACATCGGTGCGTTGACCCGTGACGAGCACTGTATTGCCGTGCCAATGGGGCGTGTGCGCGTTGTTGAAGTCTCCGAGCGTCGCGACGTACCAGCGCACCCGGTCGCCTTGTTTCATCGTCATCATCGGCATGTTTCCGAAGATGTAGCCGTTGATCGACCACTTGATGTTGGCGTCGATGAAGCCCGTCCCGACAATCGTTCCGGCCATTCCCGCAGGAGTGATGAGACGGGACTGCGTACGGTCGACACCCTTTGGATCGGTCGTGTGCGCGAGAATGTTGTCCTCGAGATACCAACTCTCGTTCTCGTTAATTGCCATGAACATGCTGACGAACTCGCGCTCCACGTCTTTCGGCCGACCGTCCGGAAGCGCCATGCCGCGCCGGGTGACGACGATCACTCCGAACAGGCCGGAGGCGACGTCGCGTAGCTCGTCGGCGTGCGAATGGTAGAGCCAGAAGACTGAGCTCGGATCATTCGGCCCCGGGCCGGCACGCTCCGGAATTTGCCATACATAGATGTGGGTCGCGCCAGAAGGCACGCCGCCGTCTTCCTTGTCCGCGCCGGAAGTGCCGTCGTTGTAGTCCGCGCCCTCGGAATCTTTTTGATACAGAACGCCGTGTGGATGCATGCCGTAGGGATGTGAGGCGTTGTTTTTGAAGACGACTTTGATCGTGTCGCCGACTTCTCCGCGCAAAACCGGGCCGAGCAGACCGAGATATTGCTCCTCGGCGGGACGCACTTTCAGCGTCGAAAACGTAGCGTCCGTATATTCACGGTAAATTGCTTTCTTGTAAACGCGGCCGATGCGATGAGGGCCCGATTCGGTGTACAGCTTTGCGATTTCATCGAAGGGCATTCCCATCGCCTCGTCGCGGCCGGAGGGAGCATAATCCCAGTTCATCTCGACAGCAGCCACATAGTAGGTGCGGGTCTTGCCCGCGGACTCAGATTGCGCCGCCTGCGAGCCAGCAGCAGGCCCGAGGACGACCATTGCGATCAATACCGGGACGACTAGAAAAACGCGGGCGCGAAGACTCTGAATCAATCTTTCCTCCGAACTGCCGGACGCACGTACTCTAACAGGAATTTCCGAATTGGTCCTCTGACTCGTCATCCCAGGGTGACAGATGCGCCATCGACATGGACGATCATAAAGGTGACCGCGGGGGTTTGCGGATTGAGCAGAGGGTGAAACGGTCAATCCGTTTCGTTTTGACGGTTCGAATGCCGCGGACCGCAGAGTAGTCGTCAGTCGAAATGCACGCCGAGTTAGGAATCGCGATCCGAGCGATATGGCAGGCCTCAGGCGGCAACCTTCAACACGATCTTACCGCGTTGATGCGGAGCGCCAGCCAGCATGGCGTGAGCCACGCGGACCTGTTCGAGCGGCAGCACCGTGCCCACTTGCGAGACCAATGTTCCGTTGTCGAACAGCTCCGAAATCGCGTTTAACCGAGCCGTGGTCACGTCCACCAAAAAGAAAACTGCCGTCACATCGTGCTGCTTTGCGGCCTGCTCGGGAATTGGTTGAGACGCGACCGAAACCAGAATTCCTCCCGGCCGTAGAACCGGGATGGAACGATCACGGGTCTCGCCACCGACCGTGTCCAAGACCACGTCCACGGCGCTCACAACTTCTTCGAACCGTGACCTCTGATAATCCACAACTTTTTCGGCACCCAGCTGTCGAACATACTCAATATCGCGAGCCGCCGCGGTCGCAATCACGTGAAGTCCCGCGTGTTTTGCCAGCTGTACAGCGTACCCACCCACGTTTCCCGCAGCCCCTAGAATAAGCAAGGTTTGGCCGGCAGTCACTCGTGCGTAGTCAAACAGCATCTGCCACGCTGTAACTGCAACCACGGGAACTGAAGCTGCCTCGATGAAATTCAGGAGTTTGGGCTTCCGAGCCACCCTCCCGGCCGATGCCAGGGCGAACTCGGCATACGCCCCGGTGAACGCTTCGTTGGTGACACCGTAGACCGCTTCTCCAACCTGGAAGCCCGACGCTCGCGAGCCGATGGCTTCGACAATACCGGAAAGATCGGCGCCGAGAGTCAGGGGCAGCGGCTGCGAGATGGCACTCTTCCCCTCGCGAATGAGCGCGTCCCACGGGCCTACGCCGGCGGCTTTGACCCGCACCAGCAATTGGCCATCGCCCGGCTCGGGGCGAGCGATGTCGGTGTTCACGATTTCCTCGGGCGAACCAAACTGAACGATTCTCGCCGCTTTCATCCTGTTGTGGCTCCTTCCAATGAGTCGTGATGCGCGGCCGCCTGGACCGCCGTGGACTTCGACACCCAGAGTTCGCTCGCGTCCATGACCAGTACGCCGACGTTGGCATGCTTGGCATGGGCGGGGTGGACTGCCGTCTGACCCACTGCCCCTGTGGCTCCGGAGATGATCACCCATTCCTGCTCTTTGGGCCGGCCAGCCAAGGCGGTGTGCGGACATCTAGTCCCCATACTTAACCGAGCAACCATAGGGGCGCGTCGCCGGAGTCTCCACCGGTTTTCCAGCGATAGCCTGCTCCAGAGCAAGATTAACGTAATTGGTGGCGCCTGGAACGTCGTTCAGATCGGTCGTCGGTTTGTTGTCAATTGCTCCGTCATAGATCACGATGCCCAGGGGGCTGATGACGATCATCTGCGGGGACGTCTTCGCATCGTAAAGATGTCCGATGACACCGCTCGGGTCGAGCAGTGCGGCGGTCGGTGCAGCCTGCATCTTCGCCAAGTAATCGTTCTCTTCCGTGGCGGTGACATATCCTTGCTGGCCCGGCGCAGAAGACAGAATGGTGAACCAAACTACGCCCTGGCCCGTCCACTGCTTTTGCAGCCGCTGCATGTTGCCACTTTTGTACTGCTTGCCCACGAACGGGCAGCCGTTGTTGTGCCACTCGAGAACCACAAACTTTCCGCGATAGTCCGAGAGGTGAAAGGTCTTGCCGTTGCTCCCTGTGCCTGCGAATTCTGGCGCCGCTTCGCCGACCTTCGCGGCCGAGAGTACCGGCGGAACTGCGCATAGCAGCAAAGCAATCAGTGTGGGACCAAGAGTTGAGACCTTCATAATTTGTGGTCACTCCTTATCGTTATTATTACTACTAAATCATTACTACTAGCCTTATTACCGTTGTGCTGCATTATTGGTGTGCTGTTTGGGATTCTATATGCGAGCTTCTCAACACGGCAGGGTTGCGGATGGGCACATCAATCCAGTAGGCCTGATCGGCCGAGAGCACGAGTACTCCCTTCAGCCGGTCGATCGGCTGGAGAAGCTGATCAGACTTCCGCAGGCTCAACCGGAAGCCGGTAGCCATCGGCTGGAGTTTCTGCGGTGCGGCGTTTTCAATCTGCGACTCCGCCAGCGGAAAGAAAATCGCGTGCTGAATCGGGTGAGCGAGCCTCGCGGTGAGCAGGAACGAGTCGTTCATCTCGGCCGCGCTGAATTTCCAGCTCCCCGGCGCCGCACGCGGTAGGGACTTTTCGGTGGCAGTGAACAAATCGCGGTTCCGAATATTGGTGGTGCGAGCATCGACTGCACCCGGTTGCGATTGGAGGGGGAGAGCGAGGGAAAGTTGTGCGTTGCCCGGGATGCACATTTCGTGGCTGCAGACTAGCAGTCGCACTTCGGCACCGAGCCGAGCCGACGGCTCGGCTGCTAGGGTGGCGTGCGCCCATATGGGCACGATTAGCATCACTGAGCCCTCATAGCCAAAATCTACGATGCTCGAGGCTCCCAGACGCCGCGGCGCAGGCCACTCCGTTGTGCCAACGGCGAGACCCACCGGCAATTGCCAAGCAACACGCGGCGGCTCGCCCGAGTCCCCTGGATTGACCCAGTAGATGTGCCAACCCTTCTCGAGTTCGAAACGCAATCCGAGATTGAGCTTATGCCCGGCCGTGATCGATTGATTCTCGGCAATAAGTTCTACAGTGCCGTGCGGAATGGGTATGCCATCCGCCCGCGCACTTGCCACCAACAGCATTAGAGCAAGTCCGCCCGCAACAATCCGGGAAAAACCGGGCCTCGGTTCCCACCATCGCATGTTTATTTTGATGCACAGACCGTTCAGCATGGCGTTTTCTACCTGATCGCCCGACCATTTCTGGGGGCGCTTCCCTCTGGACCCGTGTTCCACAAGGATTCTGCGCGATAGAGATCGTGCCCCGATGCCGAAAGTGCAACACACCGCATCTTGACATCGCCTGATGCCGACCGCACGACACCAGGTTCATTGTCTATCCTTTCCCCTTGTCTTTCGGCGAGCGTTTGGCTCTCAGCAACAAACCGATGCCTGCTGCAACAGCGATGCCTCCATAAACCACCCACCGAATCTGTCCCGTCATGAAACTGCCGGGGAGCACGTTGATCCCTTGCAGGAACCAGGTGGTGCCCGCCAGAACCAAAAGACTGCCAGCGATATTCAGCGCAATTCTCATCATTCTCCCGTGCCCGCTCCTCGAAGCAACAATGATCCAGGCTGTGCGAGAGTACAGTTTACGCCCCCTCCTGCGGTAAGGGGCTTCGTCCGCAGACCGCCTCGGGAAGCTACAGCAGATGAAAACAGCCTGCAAACGCCCGGCGGGTTCTGCTAACCTGAACTCATGCAACAGCCGGTCAAAGAACGCATCGCAAAGTTACGAGAAGAAATCGCGCAAATTAGCAAAGAGAACCACCTATACCTGCAGGGCAACAAGAAGGTCCCTGGGGCAGCCGATCAGGAACGCCGTCTTCAAAGATTGCAAGAGATCCTGGATCAACTAATGTCCCTGACGGATTGGAAAAAGCCATGAACACGGATCACCACTCCAGTTGAGATCGCCGGTGAAACTGATGCGTCGACATCAGTGAGCCGTTCGATCGGTTGCCAGCACAAACTACCGGGATGTTTCCGAAAGCCCGACTATCCGCTAGGATTTGCCTCTCCCGTCTCAGAAGTGACAAACTTCATGGGAGCCTTCAGTGCCACAGCCGGCCGATGATCGAGAACCGGCTGTCAGGAATCCTCACCGTCGCAGAAACAAATGGATCATCGTTGTGGTGCGCGGAGGAGCCTCAATAAACCAAAGGCCCAACAGGACGGAGTGACTTCGCTTCCGCTAAGCTGGACTCAGAATCCCTGTGATCGCAAGTCTGCTCGGCCATGGCATCGGCGTCTCCTCGTGATTGTTGCCGTAGCAAGACGCCAACAGCACAGGGCCTGCCCGCGCGCGATTTCTAGTGTTTTTCTAGTATTGTCGGCTTCCTTCGCTCGCAAGTAATGTGTCCCGCATTCAGAAGCGCATGTCAGTTTCCGGAGCCAACCCGTCTTCGGCGGGCCGGCGATAGGTGAGCCAGTCGGGGGCAGCGGTGAAAAAGAGTCTCTGTCGCGTATTCAGCAGTGCGTTCTGTCTGGCCTTTCTGTTGACAGTTCACCTGGCTGCGCAACAATTGGCTACGCTCAACGTCACCATAACCGACCCATCGGGTGGCGTGATCTCGAGCGCACGAGTCGCTCTGCGGAATCTCGAAACCGGTGCAAAACGAACACTGCTCTCAACTCCGACGGGAGTCGCGGTCCTTCCGGGCCTGCCTGCGGGCAACTATCAGATCACGGTGGATTCCGATCAGTTCAGCCCCTATCAAGCCATGCTCACCCTCACGGTCGGTCAGAATGCCTCCGTTCCGGTAGTTCTGGCAATCAAGGCAGCTCGCGAGACTGTCGAAGTTCAGGAGACCGTGCAGGGAGTGGACACCCAGAAATCCGAAGTCAGCCAGGTGATCGATGCCAGCCATATCTCTGATTTGCCCATTGCCGGACGGGACTTTATTGACTTTGTTCTGTTGACCCCGACCACGAACGTAGGCCGGAGTACGGCCGTGGGAGCGCAATCTCCTTTCCAGGAAACGGTGCTCGAACTGAGCTTCGCTGGACTACGCGAGACTCACAGCGCGTTTTTTGGCCTCGACGGCCTGGACTACACCACCAGCATTTCCGGGGTGCAACGGGTCAGCCCGTCGCAGGATTGGGTGCGGGAGTTCCGCGTGGCGGCCAGTCCCTATACCGCGGACAACGGACGCAATCTCGGCTCCGTGGTAAGCACGATTACCAAGTCCGGAAGCAACGAGGTTCACGGCTCGGTCTATGAATTCTTCCGCAATAACAGCCTGGACGCCAACAATCTGCTCTCGGCCCCCGGCTTCAATACACTCCGCTTCAATCAATTTGGCGGCAATATGGGCGGTCCCATCCGAAAGAACAAGAATTTCTATTTCCTGGGATACGAGGGGCAGCGCAGGGCGGAGTCTCCTCTTTATTCTTCCTTCATTCTGCATTGCACGGACAATCCTGGCTGCCTGGGCCCCGGCACGCCCAGTATTAATCAGGTCAAGCAATTGCTGGGATTGCAGCCCGAGGATCTGGGCTCGATTCTGCAGATCGACAACTACGACAAGTTCTTTGGCAAGCTAACCAGCGTTCTGGGCGACAAAAGCACGTTGAACGTCGGCTATCTGTTCAACGACGACCGCAAACAACATGTGCCGAGCGCCGCTCCCGGCCAGGGCCTGCCGTCTTCGTTCCGCAACAACCCTGTGGAGGACCAGACCGCGTATGGCAATCTGCTGCATGTGTTCGGCAGCCGCTGGACTTCAGAGAGCGTACTCGACTTCGGACGAAGAATCTTCCACCTGGACCCCGTGGGAGCGGGCTTTGAGCCCTCGATCATCGTGGCGGACCTGCTCGATTCGGGAGGATTCCAAGGTAGCGTTCACTACTACAGTGAGCAGCATTTCCAGAGCGCCGAAAATGCGACCTACATCCGGGCAAATCATTCGTTCAAGTTCGGCGGGGATTTCGAGCCGGTATGGATCTCGGCTGAAACCACATTCTTTACTCCCGGTGTCGGCATTTTCACCCCGCAGAGCTTCTTTGGAGCCGCACCTTTCAACGCCCCGCCGTTCGGCCCGGGAACTCCGGTCGAGTTTCTGTTCCTGCAGCCACGCTCGTTCTTTGGTCAGCAGGTTCCCGAACGCACGCTGCCTTTCGAGACAGGACTGTATGCCGGGCCCGCAGCCGCTGCCTTCACCAACAGCACCGACTTGAAGTTCTGGCACAAACTCTCCGGCTCTTATGTCGAGGACCAGTGGAAAGCACGGACCGACCTGACGCTTACCCTGGGATTGCGTTACGACATCGACTTTTTTCCATCCGCAGCCGACGTGCGAGTGAACGGCCAGATGCACCCTACGAACTACGGAAATGTGCAGCCACGAGTCGGGATGGCTTACTCGTTCCGTCAGGGGAAAGGGGTGGTGCGTGCCGGGTTCGGCTTGTTCACCGGACCTTTCGATTACTCTGACATTATGGTCGCCTGGCAGGGAGCCTCCGCTTTCACCGGCATGAACCAGCCGCTTTTGCCGGACTTCGCCAACCAGGCCCGCAACCTAGTAGGGCTCGGGGTCTCAGGCATTGTCGGGGTTGACAATCCCGTTCTTGCCAGCCAGGCGTTCAGCAACTTTGCGCACAATGGGATCTATCCCGCCCCGAGCACGCTTCTGCAATTTCCGCTGGGATACGTGCGCCGCAAATTCCCCAATGCTTATGCCGAAGAGAGCAGCCTGGAAGTGGAAAACGAGATCGCCAAAGACCTCTTCGTCGCGGTGGGATACCAGTTTGTGCACGCGCTCGACCTGCCGGTGTATGACAGTATTAACGGGATTCCGAATGGCACGCTTCCCGACGGGGTTCAAACTTTCCGTCCGGCGGATCCTAATTTTGGCTTTGCATTAGAAGCCACTCCGACCGGCTATTCGATTTATCACGCAGGCATTGTGAGCGTGCGCAAGCCTTTTGCCCACCATTACAGTATTCTCGCGAACTATACCTATTCGAAATCCATCGATATCACGACCGATATCCAACTGACGGATACGCCGATGGACTACCTGAACCCGCGGCTCGATCGCGGCTTAGGCGATAACGACATACGACACCGCGCCGTGCTGACCTTGTTGGCAGAATCTCCGAGCACTTGGAACTCTCTCATGCGCAATTTTAAGGTTTCGATGCTGAACTCGCTGCAAAGCCCCCATTACTACACCATCTACGCTGGCTTTGACGTAAACGGTGACGGGTTTCCGTTTTCCGACCGGGTTGGCGACATCGGACGCAACACCTACCGGGGAGATTCCTCTTACACGAGCGACGTCCGCGTGCAACGAGTCTTTAACCTGGGCGAACGGCTCGAGGCCGAAGCCAGCGCCGAGGTCTTCAACTTGTTCAATCGACCAAACGTCAATGCCATTGATACGGTTTATGGGGCGGCCACCTTCGCCGGTCGGGTCCCGGAGAAGTTCGGCGACGGAGTTTCGAGCCCCACCAACCCGACCTTTGGCACGCCGAGTTTCGTGGCCCCAGCGAGGCAGGCCCAGCTCGCGATGCGGCTGAATTTCTAGTCGAGACGAAAGGCTCTAAAAGCGAACCATGCCGATACCCACCGAGCCCATTGGAAGCATCCCGAGACCGGCGGAGCTGCTGGCTGCTATGCAGGCCCGAGCGGCCGGCACAATTTCTGCGGACCAACTTCGTTCTGCCGAGGACGCGGCGCTTCGCGATACCATCAGCCGTCTCGAAGCCACCGGCTCGCCGATCATCACCGACGGCGAGCAAACCAAGCCCAGCTTTGCCACCTATCCTCTTGCCGGACTGAACAACCTTGCCGCAGACGGTGCGGTCATTCCCTTCGCCGACGGGCACACCCGGCAGCTGCCCAGGCTGGCGGCAGGCCCCTTTCGCTATGGCGCGCATGCTGTGACCTACCTCAAGGCCGCCCGAGCCTACGCGCACCGCCCGTTGAAACAGGCTGTGATTTCCGCCTCCGCCCTGAGCCTTCTCTATCCGCAAAGCGGCCTTGCTGGCTATGCGCGCCAGGATTTTCTTGGGGATCTGCTGCGGGAGGCGGAACGGGATATCCGAGAATGCCTGGACGCCGGCGCCGCCTGCGTCCAGATCGATTTCACCGAAGGGCGCCTGGCGCTCAAACTGGATCCCTCGGGCAGGTTGCTCGACTCCTTCATCGAGCTGAACAACAACGTGCTCGAGCGCTTTTCGCCCAACGAGCGGCAGAGGATCGGGGTTCATACCTGCCCGGGCGGCGATCGCGACTCAACCCACAGCGCCGACGTGGACTATACGGGCTTGCTGCCTGCGCTGTTCCGCCTGAAGGCAGGGCGCTTCTACATTCAGCTGGCCAGCGAACCCGACCACGTGCGGGTCCTCGCTGCGATCGCCAAACTGCTGAAGCCGGGACGGAGGCTCTTTGTCGGCGTCACGGATCCGATCAACCCCAGGGTGGAAAGTCCGGAAGAAGTGCGTGACCGCGTTCTCGAAGCGGCCAAGATGATTCCCATCGAAGCGCTTGGAACGACTGACGACTGCGGCTTCTCTCCGTTCGCCGACGACACCTCCACCAGCCGCGAAACCGCCTTCGCCAAAATAAAGAATCGGGTGGAGGGAACGGAGATGGCGTCGAGAGCCCTCGGAATTTAGGAGCTGTGTAGGTAAGGAACTGGTGGACCAAGTTTATGGAGGAAATACGCTCATGGCTCACATTCGTTTGCCCGAAGCACTTCCCGGCATTGTCGGTCCTCTGACCTTCAGCCCGGACACTGCCAAGCCTTTGCTCGAACTCGCAGAAGTCCTGCTGCGCGGTCCGAATACGTTGAGTTCGGGGGAGCGAGAAATGATCGCCACCTACGTGTCTTCCCGCAATGATTGCACCTTCTGCCAGCTTTCCCACGGCGCCGCCGCCGCCGAACATCTCGGCGGCAATTACGATCTGATCGACCGAATCAAGCTAAACTTTGAGACCGCAGCCATTTCCCCCAAGCTGAAGACTCTGCTGGCCATCGCCGGCAAGGTCCAGAAGGGCGGCAAGCAGGTGACTGTCGAAGACATCGCGCGCGCCCGGGAGCGGGGGGCGACCGACAAAGAAATCCACGATACCGTGCTCATTGCGGCCGCCTTCTGCATGTACAACCGCTATGTGGACGGCTTGGCCACCTCCCAGCCGGGTGATCCCGGCGCCTATCGGGAAATGGGGAAAATGCTGGCTCACGAGGGCTACGTCCGCGCGAATCGGGACCGGCCCGTGGACGCAGCCTAGAACCGACCGAGAAACGACGAACCCGGAACGGAGGATAGCGAAATGTCCCATATTGAGTTTTCGGAAGGACTTCCCGGCTGGCATTCAGCCCGGCCACGACCAAGCCCTTGTGCGATCTGGTCGAAGTCCTGTTGCATGCCCCGCACAGTTTGAGCCCGGCCGAGCGCGAGATGATCGCAACCTACGTCTCGTCGGAGAACGATTGCTACTATTGCCAGACCTCCCACGGCTCAACGGCGGCCGAGCACCTCGGCGGCACGCCGCGGGACTACCAACTGATCGACCAGATCAAACAGGACTACGAAGTGACCCCCCTGTCCGACAAGATGAAGGCTCTTTTGGCCATCGCCGGCAAGGTACAGAGGGGCGGCAAGCACGTGACCACCGAGGATGTGGCACGGGCCCGGCGGCACGGTGCAAGCGACCAGGAAATCCACGACACGGTGTTGATCGCGGCAGCCTTTTGCCTGTTCAATCGCTACGTGGACGGCCTCGCAACCTGGCAGCCGCGCGATCCCGAATTCTATCGCGAGGTGGGAAAGCAGACAGCGCGCCTGGGTTATGCCGGGCGGGACTGGAAGCAACTGCCGCTAGTAAAGACAACCAAGTAACTCGCCTTGGAGGAGGTTTTTCTGATGGCACATATTCGATTGCCGGAAGGCATTCCCGGAATTCTCGGGCCGATGGCGTTCAGTCCGGAAACCGCCAGGCCTCTGAACGAGCTGGCAGAGGTCTTGCTGCGCGCTCCGAACACCCTGGCGCAAGCCGATCGCGAGATGATCGCGACCTATGTTTCGTCACAGAACGACTGCCGCTTTTGTCAGAGCGCCCACGGTGCAGCGGCCGCCCACTATCTGGGGGGAAACGAAGAGCTGGTAACTGAGATCAAACTGAATTTCGAAACTGCCCCAATCTCCGACAAGCTGAAGGCGCTGCTGGCGATTGCCGGCAAGGTGCAAAAGGGCGGAAAGCTGGTGACCCAGGAGGACATCCGACGCGCCCGCGAGCAGGAAGCGACCGACAAGGAAATCCACGACACTGTGTTGATCGCGGCTGCGTTTTCAATGTTCAACCGTTACGTGGACGGCTTGGCCACTTGGGCTCCGACGGACCCAGGGATGTACCGCGAAAACGGCAAACGTCTGGTTCAGGAAGGTTACATCCAGGCTACAGAGCGCCTCTTGGCCAATACCTAACGTGGCAGATGAAGATCTCAAGTTGAGGTCAGCCGATCTGCAACTCGGGGTTCTGCCGGCCTTCTGCCAAAGACTTTCTGCCCCAGATCTTCTGCCCTAAAGAAGAGGAGTACTTACGTGTATCCCGCAAAAACCCACCTTTTGGTTGTGCTCCTGGTTTCCGAACTTCTACTTTCCAGCCACCTGACAGCTGCCGCCCAGTCCAACCCGAAGCCGCCCGATCCTGCAGCCTCCAACCCGCAACTCGATCATTTCGATGTTAGCCAGATTGATCGCAACCTGGACCCTTGCGTCGACTTCTATCGGTACACCTGCCAGAACTGGATCGCCCGCAACCCCATCCCTCCCGACCAGGCAAACTGGTGGCTCGGGGCCAAACTGATGATTTGGAACCAGACGGTGGTGCGCCAAATCCTCGAATCTGCCGCGAGCGACGATCCCAAGCGCAGCCCGGCCGAGCAGAAGATCGGCGATTACTACGCTTCCTGCATGGATGAGAACGAAATCAACCACCACGGAGTGGCGCCGCTGAAGCCGGAGCTGGATCGAATCGCGGCCCTGCACGCCGTGACCCAGCTGCCCGAGGAACTGGCGCACCTTCATGGCATTACATTCTCCTTGGCGGCCTCGACGGCCGTATTCGGGTTCGGCTCCGGTCAGGATTTCGACGATGCGTCCAAGGTGGTCGCAGTGGTCGATCAGAGCGGGCTCGGACTGCCCGACCGGGACTACTACCTGAAACCCGACCAGAAGTCGGCAGACCTGCGGCAGCAGTACGTCGAACATATCCGCAAGACTTTTGCACTGCTGGGCGAACCTTCGGCACAGGCTGCCGAGGACGCTAAGGTGGTTATGGACCTCGAAACTTCGCTGGCGAAGATATCGCTCGATCAAGTCAAGCGGCGCGACCCGGCGAATCTGAATCACAAGTTGAGTTTCCAGCAACTGCAGGCCTTGACTCCGGCGTTTTCCTGGGACGAGTACCTCAAGCACGTGCATGCCCCAGCGACCGACCAATACCTGGTCATGACCCCTGATTTCTTCGAGGGCGTCGACCGGCTTATGACCAGCGTCCCTCTTGAGAACTGGAAAACCTACTTTCGTTGGCAACTCGTCAACTGGTCCTCTTCCCTGCTCAACCAACCGTTCGTCGATGAGAGATTTGATTTCTTCAGCCATACCCTGCTCGGACAAAGAGCGCAGGCGCCTCGCTGGCGACGCTGCGTGCGAAATGTGGATCGCGATCTGGGCGAAGCTCTCGGTCAGGAATATGTTGCCCGCGTCTTCGCGGCCGATAGCAAGGAGCGCATGCTGAAGCTCGTCCACGCTCTCGAAGCCGCACTCAGTACTGACATTCAGCAGCTGGACTGGATGAGCCCGGCCACCAAAAAGGCAGCCCTGGCCAAGCTCGCCTCGATCGACAACAAAATCGGATATCCGGATCACTGGCGCGACTATTCCAGCCTCGAGATTGTTCGCGGTGACACCTTGGGGAATGCCTTTCGTAGCAGTGAATTCGAGATGAAACGCCAGCTAACCAAGATAGGAAAGCCGGTGGATCGCGCAGAGTGGATCGTCTCTCCCTCGGTGCCCAACGCCGGCTATGATCCGCAATCCAATTCGATTATCTTCCCGGCGGCGATTCTGCAGCCGCCGCTATTTGACCGGCAGGCGGATGACGCGGCCAATTTCGCCGCCATCGGAGACATTATCGGGCACGAGTTGACGCATGGCTTCGACGACCAAGGCCGGAAGTTCGACGGCGACGGGAACCTTCACGATTGGTGGTCGGTCGAAGACGGTAAGGCATTTGACGAGCGAGCGCAATGCATCGCCGATGAATATTCCGGTTTTGAAGCCACCGAGGGAGTGAAGCTGAACGGCAAGCTGACGCTCGGAGAAAACACCGCCGACAACGGCGGCTTGCGCATTGCCCTGATGGCTCTCGAAAGCACTCTTTCGAGCGAAGTCCCGACCAGGTCGGATGCGACTGGATTGACCCCGCAACAGCGATTCTTTATCGCCTATGGCGAGAGCTGGTGTTCAAACGCTACTCCCCAGTATCAGCGCCTGCTGGCTCAGTCTGATCCCCATTCGACATCGACTGCCCGGGTCAACGGAGTGGTCTCCAATATGCCGGAGTTCCAGAAAGCCTTCGGGTGCAGGAAAGGGCAGCCCATGGTGCGGGAAAACGCCTGTCGGGTTTGGTAACTACGGACCCTGTCGTCTTGTCCCCATCTTCCGCCCATGCGGAATGCGTTGCTTGCTGCCCGCCATACTCCTCGGCAGCCACTTGTCCGTCGCCGGTCGCGACACCACTCCCGGTCGTCGCGCGCTCGACGACGATGCGAAGTCTCGAGGTCGAATACGGTGGCTTTGACGCAGTGATTTCGTAAGGTATATCGCAGACGGCTTCAGCCGCGCGTGAAATCAAAGGGCGCCCGAGTGCTTCGGGGCAGCAAACCGCGAGAGGTTCAACCCTTCACATACGCAAGCTTCGCGGCCACTTTTCCGTCGCGGACGGCAAAAATGTCTACCCCACGCAGGTGCCACGGCTGGCCGTTCCGCATCTTCCGATAGACCCATCGCACTACTGCCCGATTGCCGCTCACGATGATTTCCTCGGCCTCGAACCGTGCGTCGGGATTACGCGCGAACCATCCCCGCCAAAACTCGACCACACCAACCCTGCCCTCGATCCGCCGCCCGTCCGGCGCGGGCGAGGTGTCCTCGAACACGGTATCATCGGTAAGAAGCGCCGCCAACACATCGGCGTCGTGCCGACTGAACGCCTCATTGAAGTTGTCAATGACTTTGCGTGTCGTCTGCTCCTCGGACTCCACCATCTGCTCGCGCTTCATGGGAACCTCATGGGTCCCGCCCAGGGACCACCGATCAGCGGATACGAACAACGCACACAATACTACCAAGGCGTAGCGATTTGCCGACCACATGCGCATTCGGTCCTCCAGGGAGATTCGGCCGATTATACCGAGGCAGTGGCGCCGGCCGGTGCTGATTCCATCCCGGATATGCGTTGGCATTTGCCGAGTGCAGTCGATACCTATCCGTGCCGTACGCCTTTTGAAATTCTGGATTTGACTCGTTACTCGGGCGACGCTAGATTGTTCGCAGTCCGAGAGGCTACATGTCTGGCTCATCCAACGTCCCCCTAAACCTCCCTGTATTTGATCCCGAGCGTTACCGGACAACCACACGACGTAAGGTGCGTCCAAATTGCAGACTGCGACGGCAATGAAGCGATGGCGAGGCCAGGAAAACTAGTACGGCCGAGCCTGGGAAAAGCACTGAAGTCTTGCGAAATTGATTCAACCACTTGGAGCAGTCATGGTTAGAGCTCATAGGTTCCTGCACGTATTGTTGACATTTTGCTATTGCTCAGGCGCATCTGGGGCTGTACTTGCGGATATGCTTCCCAGTGCCAGAGAGGTTGTTGAACGTTATGACCGGTCCTTAGGCGGACGGGAGGCGCTCCTGCGTCACACCTCCAGCACGATGCGGGGCACAACGGAAGTTCATGAGGCGAATAGCGTTCTTAAGCTGCCCTTCGTTTACTTTGCAGGCGCCTCTTACCGGCGCCTCGAAAAGGTTTCCCTGCCAAATGCTGCGGGAGATGTTTTGAATGGCTTCGATGGAGAAACAGCCTGGAGCTTGGACCCCCGGTCTGGCCCGCAGGTCTATGTCGGTGACGAACACGAATCCATGAGGCGGGATGCAGATTTTTACTACCCAATCAACGAGCTTTCCTGGTTTAAGTCCATGGAAACGGTTGGGATCGAAGATTTTGAAGGGCGGCCATGTTATCGGTTGCACGGAATCAACAACTGGAATAAGAAGAACGATCATTTCTATGACCGGGAAACCGGATTGCTCGCTGGTTACGAATTCGACTCAGACCTGGGCCCGACACATGAGATTTTCTCGAATTACAAGAAGGTCGATGGGGTTCTGGTTCCGATGACGCAGACGGTGAAGGTAAAGTCGAAAAACGATCGCTGGATCGTTCAGCAGGTGTTGAATTATGAGTCGGTTACTTTCGACGATGTGGATCCAGCAGTGTTTACACCGCCGCAGGCGGT
The DNA here is from genome assembly GCA_963770245.1 of uncultured Acidobacteriaceae bacterium. GTDB lineage: Bacteria > Acidobacteriota > Terriglobia > Terriglobales > Acidobacteriaceae > PALSA-270. Next base: position 211,662 of record CAVYOX010000012.1, read on the forward strand.
TCGTGACCTCCTGGGAAAGAAAAAGTGATCCGCTCTGCCGTGACCGCCGAAAACCGTACCCCGTAGAATGTGACTTTCTCCAAACCGGATTCTTCTGGTGAACCGGAGGTTTTCACTGGGGAGTCCTCACGACGCGGCTGCCGGACGGAGTCACCTTTTCCCCATTTCCGCCAATTGGGGGATGTATTGCTTGCTCGCCGCCATGTACCCCTGCTCGGCCACCTTGCGTCCCCGATCGCGATACCACTCTCGGTCCTCAGGTGCCCAAGTACCCAGGCCATCCACATAACGATTGAACATGCAAAAGGCAGCGGCGATTAGCACGGTGTCGTGGATCTCGATATCGGAAGCGCCTTCCGCCCGAGCCGCGGCGATATCCTGGCCGGTGACCTGCTTGCCGCTCTTCTGTACCTTCCCCGCAATCCCGAGGAGCGCCTTCAGTTTCGGTGAAATGTCTGCCTCGGTGAAATTGAGCTTCACTTGGGTGACCAACTCTTCATTTCCATTCAGGTGCGCCGCAGCCACCGCCCCATGGATCGTCTGGCAGTAATAGCAATCGTTCTGGACCGACACGTAGGTGGCAATCAACTCGCGCTCCCCGCGGGTCAGAGTGCTTGGTGCCTGCAGCAACTGATCGACCAGCTCATTGAGCGGCAGCGCAGTCTCGGGGCGAAAAGCAAACAGTCCGCGAATTCCCGGCAGCCCTTCCGGGGTAGGAATATGTGCCATACGAGCATCCTCCTCATTCCAATGTGGATCTTGCGGGCCTAGCTGGCGGATCTAGGCGCTGGCGGCGCCAGCGAAAAACTGAAGCAGTTCGGAGGCGACCACTCCGGGATTGTTCAAAGGGATGAAATGACCCGAGTCGACCATCACCACTTTGGACTGAGGGATCAAAGCCGAGGCCCGATGGGCGAATGTTTCCGGTATGGCCTGGTCGCGCGAGCCCTGAAAAATGAGCGTCGGAACCAGAAGCTGCGGCAACATGGCGGCGATCGGGCCCAGTACTTCCCGAGGATTTCCCCAGCGTAGGATGGACATCAGCCGCCAGGCTCCGAGCGGGCCGGAAAACGGCGCCTGGAAGTCTTCGACTGCACTGCTCAGGTCCGCGTCCCCCTGTTCGACCGCGGATCGCATCGCGAGGTTCCAAAAAATGGCATTCACCGCCGGCGCGAGTAACTCGCCAATCACCGGTTTTCTGACGATGCGGAACAGATGAAACGGCTTCAACTCAGGAAACACCGCCGGCGACAGCAGGGCCAAGCGGTCGACGCGCTCCTGAAAACGATACGCATAGTGCACTGCGAGGGCGCTTCCGGCATCGTGTCCCACAACGTGCCACTTATCGATCTTATTTTCCATCCGGATTTGCTCGATCCGGTCGGCCAGCACTTCCAGTTCCTTGAGGCCATGACCAGCGCTCGGACTCTTTCCCAGGCCGGGTAAATCGACGGCCAGGCACGTGAAGCGACCGACCAGCTGATCAATGACGCCGGTCCAGAGCTGGCTGCTGGTCGGAATGCCGTGGATGAACAAGACCGGGTATCCTGAACCGCGGGAAAGCAAATACATGCCGTACCCCTTTCACAGCCAAACCACGATTAGGTTCGCGCCTCATCCCGCATCAGCTGTTTGCAGACCTGATAGAAGATCCAGGCGCTCGCCCGGAACAATCCCAGCAGCAACCCCAGAAAGAGCGTCGAGAAAATCCCGTCTGGTCGGAGCCGTCCGTACACCACATTCAGACTCCAGGCTGGACTGGTATAAACCGTTCCCGAACGCCCCAGACCGATGCGATGCCTTACCGGCGGCTCGTATATGATTTTTTCGATCCCGTCGTTAAAAAACTTGGCCATCTGCACAATCCGGCTGCTGTAGCAGATCCTCGCTCGCGCCGGCAGTGTGCCCCGCTTACGGTGCCGCAGGATCAGCCGCGACGCTTCGGCACCTTGCCGGAGAGCGGCGGTCACTCCATTGGAAGTCATGGGGTCCACCATCGAAGCAGCTTCCCCGGCAATCAGCCAATTCGGTCCGGCGACTCCGCGGTAGACGCGACAGCGGAACGAAGTCAGGCTGGGGGCACCGAGAGCGCCCGCCTGTAACAGCGGCTCAAAACGCGGAAATCGCCTCAGTTGTTGCCGGAAAATATCCGCGACCGCCAACCCCTGATCTCGCATGGCCTTCATTCGCGGACCGGTCGTGACGTATCCGACGCCGACGGTCTGAGGATTGATGGGAATTTCCCAAATCCAGTCCAGGTATTCGGTGGGCATGGGTTCCATGTAAAGTGTGGTTCCCTCAATCGGGTCGGAAACCGGGAAATAGGTCCACACCGCCACCTTCGTAGGCCCATGTTGAATGGGGGATAGGCCGAACCTGCGCGCCAGCAAGCTGGCAGAGAACCCGGAAGCGTCGATAAACCAAGGAGAGGAGAACCGCCCCCGCGCGGTGTGCACCGACGAAATCCTTTTTCCCTGGCTTTCCACCTGGACAATCTTGTCTCGCACCAGAGTGACGTTCTGTCCGTCCACCATTTTGGCGAGCTCCTGGTCCAGGCGTACACGGTCCACATGCAAGGTTCTCAACTCGATATAGAAGGGCGCCCCGCCCAGCCAGGGAGTAGGAACATAGTCCGCGGACGAGCCATCGCGCATCTTCACCACGACATGCCGCTTCCAGGTGGCCGCCTGCTCACTGATCAAATGCTCCATGGGCAGACCGAGAGCCTTCAACAGCTCAGGAGCCGACCAATCGAGCGATTCGCCGACCGGCGGTCGAACGCTTTCTACAGGCTCGATGCAGATGACTTCGAGGCCGGCTTTTGCCAGGTGCAGGGCGGCTGCCTTTCCTGCCAAACCCCCGCCGAGCACGGTTACGTCGCAAACGGTTTCAGACTTCGCGGCGGATATGGCTTCACTGTCTGACACTAAGTGGTTCCTAGCTCAGAGACTGTGAGCCTCCGGAGGCCAGGCGCCAAGCTATCAGCCTCGGTTTTAGTGCATCAATACTAGAAAACAACTACCGTCTTTCCTCGCCAACGAGTGCGAGGGCATTCAGACCAAAATGGTGGCTGGAGCCGTTAGGATTCAGGGCCTGCCTCCCCTTGAAGGGGTGGCGTAGCAGGGTTTGGAACAGGTGCTCGGCTTGGCATTCGGCCAAGGTGTTGAGTCCAGGTCACGGCGCCCACCCTCTCTAAGCCCCCGGAAGCTCGTGGGTTGATCGAGTATGATTGCGGGTAAGTTCCGGGGAAAGTCGGGTACTTTTAAGCCATGGCTTGGCTTGGCGAATGCGAATGCAGAGGCGAATCGGATTGCCCATACGAATCGAGACCGCGCTCGTTCTTGCGCTGCTAGCCGCGACTCTCGGCTGTGGCGGGGGTGGGATGGGATCCGAGGGAAGCTCCAGCTTGGCGCTTTTGCTGGCCAGCAGCACAGCGCAGGTTTTTCAGGGGCAGTCTTCGGTCACGGTGAATGCGAACCTGACTCGCACTGGATCGACCGGCACCGTGGCCCTGACGGTTTCCGGGCTACCTCAGGGCGCAACCGATCAGGTCCAATCGCCAGGTGCAGGCTCGAGCGGGAGCATCGCGTTCAACGCGGGAACGGCGGCGGCTGGGACCTATGCGGTGACCATCGTGGCAAGCGATGGAACACTATCCACGACAGCCAATCTGAATCTCACGGTGGGAGCATCGGCCACGATCATGAGCGGCACACAAGGAACGTTCAGCGTTGCTATGTCGACCTCGTTCCAGCCGGCGGAGTGGGACGATCAATTCTTCACACTGAATCCCTCGGCTCCTACCGCACTGGGTAATCTCGAACCGCATCACATTCGCCTGCAGGCAGTGTCCGTGGGTGTGCCGCAAGGAGCTGCTGGGACCAACTCGACGGCGTGGGACTTCGCCACCGTCGATGCCATCACGCAGCCGGTGCTGGGGGTAGGGGATCACAGTCCGGAGTTTCAGATCGCCAAGGCGCCTCCGTTCATGTACATGAACAATGACAGCAGCGACAGTTTTCTCGATCTCAGCTTTCAGCAGTTTGCCGGATATGCGCAGAATCTGGTGCGGTACTACGACACCGGCGGATTTATGGCCAATGGGCAGCTCTACATTTCGCCGGCCTACCCCGCAGAGTCGGTTACCTGGTGGGGCATCTACAACGAGCCCAATTTCAACAACAATCTGACGCCCGAGCAGTACGTGACGATGTTCAACACCGTGGTGCCGGCGATGCAGGCGATTGATCCGGCGATCAAGATTGCCGGCCTGGAACTCGGGGACTACCTGGGGGAGGAAGGGGTATGGGTTCCGCCCTTCGTCAGCGGCGTGACTGCCCAGGTGGATGTGATGGCCACCCACTTCTATTCCACTTGCAACCAGAAAGACAGCGACACCAACGTCTTCGATTCGGTGCCGGGGTTTGTCACGGAAGTAGAGGGTATCTATTCGATGATGGCCACCAACCCGGCGCTTGCGTCGGTGCCGGTGTGGGTGACGGAGAACAATGTGAATGCCGACTACGACGTGGGGAACGGGATCAGCGCCTGCAACGGTACGCCGTTTGTGACCGATCTGCGGGGATCGAGCGCATTTTTCGCGGCCTGGCGGCCGTATGTGTTTTCGCAACTGGGCAAGGCGGGCATACGGGCGCTCTATCACTGGGACTACGGCGCCGACCCTCAGTACGGCGAGGTCGATTACAATACGGGCGCGCTGCAATTGAGCTACTGGGTGGATTACTGGCTGGGACGGCTGTTCCCTGCTTCCCCGGGGTCGAACCTGCTCGAGTATTCCTCGACTGGCAATGCGGAGCTCGAAGTATTGCCGGTGGTCAATGCCGATAAAAGCGTTGTGATCATGGTGGCAAACCATGCGGTGAATGATTCCATGACCGACAACAATGGGCCGGGCGCACCCCGCAGTGTGCAGCTGGATGTATCGGCGCTTGGAACGTTTTCGAGCGGCAGCCTGCTGCTGATTGACGCAAAGACCAGCGTGGCGGGTGGCCCGACGGCCACTCCGGTAACTCCGGCGGCGCAGATGACGGTCTCTTTCGGCGGGTATGGCGTGCAGTTTCTGACTTTGAAGCCATAATCCACCGCAATGCCGGGGAACGGGCATTTCCGGACCCAAGCGTAACTTCCGAGATTTCGCTCAGCAGTCTATGAGACCAGAAATATCCACTACTCCCGATTCCACAAAAATAACCCGCCGCCGGCTGTTGGGAAATACCGCCCGGCTCGCGGCGGCGGCCTTCGCATCTTCCTTTCTGCCTCCAAACCTACGGCGGGCGCTCGGGGAGGCGACGCGGCCCGGCTCGTTAGCGCGACATTAAGCATGTTGTCCTACTGATGCAGGAAAACCGCTCGTTTGATCACTACTTTGGCACGATGGCAGGAGTGCGCGGATTCAACGACGCCACGGCTTTGCAATTGTCCACCGGAAAATCGGTCTTTCATCAGCCCGATGCGGAAAATCCAAACGGCTACCTGCTGCCCTTTCATTTGGACACGCGCCAGACAAGTGCGCAGAGAATCCCCTCCACCAACCATAGCTGGAAGGTGCAGCATGAGTCCTGGCCCCAACCGCATGCACTGGATGACAGGCATGATCGACCCGGAAGGAAAATTCGGCGGTCCCATGACCCGCAACGATACGATCAAGGGCGGTTTCACCTGGACGACGTGTGCCGAGCGACTGGAGCAAGCTGGGATCAGTTGGAAGCTTTACCAGGAGAAAGATAACTACGATTGCAACATGCTGGAGTATTTCAAGACGTTCCAAAACGCTCGACCGGGCTCGCCGCTGCATACCAAGGGGATGTTACATGGCCTGGCGGAACAGTTTGAACACGACGCGATGAATGACAAACTGCCGGCGGTCTCCTGGATCATTCCCAGTGGACCCGTTTCAGAGCATCCCGATTTCATGCCAGCGGCGGGCGCTGCCTTTGTCGCCAGCAAGATCGCTGCGATCGCTCGCAATCCCGAGGTTTGGGCCAAGACGGTTTTCATTCTTGACTACGATGAGAATGATGGCACCTTCGACCACGTCGCTCCGCCTGTGCCACCCCCTGGTACGCCGCGCGAATTCGTCGAGGGCTTGCCGATCGGTGCCGGATTCCGGGTGCCGTGTATTGTCGTATCCCCCTGGACCGCCGGCGGGTGGGTATGCAGGCAGCCCTTCGACACCTCCGTGTTGCAGCTTCTGGAGAAATTCACCGGCGTCCAGGAACCGAATATCAGCGATTGGCGTCGCCAAACCTTTGGCGATCTAACCTCGGCGTTTCGTTTCGCGGAAGTCGAAGACAAGCTACCGACTCTGCCGGATGCAAAGGACCTCCTGGCATCGGCTGAAGATGAGGCAGCTCATTTGCCCAAGCCTACCTTACCAGGAGCGAACCAGATGCTGCCCTCGCAGGAGGGCGGAGAACGCAAGCGGGTTCCGTGATGGCCGCGATCGGTGGGCTCATATGGGGCGTCCCCACCGTTTCCTAAATCCGACTGCAGCTCCCTCCTCGATTCCCCATTTGTCGGCAAGTGCTCACCAGCCTGCGAATCGACATTAGTCCCGCGTTAGGCTCCGGCGTCGAAACACGAGGACAGCCAGAAGAAAACAGACCAGAGCGTAGTCTAGCCCGTAAGCTAAGGCGGTTACGTGGTTGGTCCATGGAAAGGGTTTCGACGAAGCTTGAGTAATGACAAGAAAGCGCGTTTCAGAGAGCAGTTTTGTTAGAGGAAGGATAAGATGCACCGGCAGGCGAACCCATTCGGGAATGTGGCTGGATGCAGACTCGAACACGTGGATCAGCGTGGCGATCACCACAACAACCGCCATCACCAGAATCGGGTGCAGTACGGTGACCAACAGCATCGAGACCGCTGCCCAGACGGCATAGCGCACAATTGGGTAAACCAATATCGTCCACAAGGAAGTTTGGAAGCGCTGGCCTGCCAGCCAGGCAAGAAGAAACGTTACTCCGAACATGGCAATCACGTAGACCGCCATAAGCATGAGCACGCCGAGATATTTTCCGGCAAGGAACTCCCAGCGGCGCAGCGGCCGAGCCATGACGGCAAGGATCGTCCCCGACTTCATTTCGCCGGCCACGGAATCAGCGGCCGCCCAGGCCGCCAAAAGGCTGCCAAAGCCGCTCACCATCGACATAACAGCCGCCACCTCATTCAGAATGTAGCCTTGCATCTGCTGGGCGTTCGCTGTGTTGATCATGGATCGATAAGCCATCAGAGGAAACATGGTGAGGAAAACAACACAGACGAACAAGCTGCAGAACAGGAGGATGACTTTGTTGCGCAGAAAGCTTCCAAAGGTGCTGAGGGCGATGGTGCGGATCTTCACTCCGTACCTCCGCCCACCACCTTCAGGAACATTTCCTCGAGAGAGCTCTTCAGGGGCATGAGGCTGACCACATCGCAGCCGCTGGCCCACAATAGGTCCGCCAGGGCCCGCTTTTGAGAAGTATCGACTGCGATTCGCACCCGGTGCGCCTCCCGATCCACATGCCCGCCGCGCTCCCTTACCACTTGCTCGAGGCCTTCCGGCAACTGGTCAACAATGATTTCCACACGGTTGCCTTCGGCAAGCATCTCCTGCAGCGCGCCGGCGCGAACCAGGCGGCCGCGGTCGATGATTATCACCCGATCGCAGATCTGTTCGACTTCGGAGAGAATATGGGAACTCAAGAAAATGGTTTTGCCTTCAGCCTTCAGCGCCAGAATCAGGTCGCGCATCTCTTTCCGTCCGGCTGGGTCCAGGCCTGAGGTCGGCTCGTCGAGCACCAGGAGTTCCGGGTCACCGAGCAGGGCTTGCGCAATGCCGATACGCTGCACCATGCCGCGCGAATATTTTCCGATTTTCAAACCTGCATAGCTGTCCAGCTTAACCTTGGCTAGCAGGTCGGCAATCAGTAGGCTTGGGTCCGGCAATTGGCGGCCACTCAACCGAAGGTGAAATTGCAGCAGCTGCTCCGCGTTGAGGTATCGATAGAACGCGAAATTCTCTGGCAGAAAACCGATGCGCTCTTTGGCCCGCACATCCCCTGGCTCGTAGCCCAGAACCCGTGACCGTCCCTGGTCGGCGTAGATGAAGCCCATGAGGATGCTCATACTGGTGGTCTTGCCCGCTCCATTGGGACCGAGAAAAGCACACGCCTCGCCCCTGGCTACCTCAAACGAGACCTGGGAAAGGGCTGGTACGCGCGCCCCGGCGAAACGCCTCTGATAGACCTTGGTCACATCAGAGAATTCAATAGCTGGCGCCACCATCGATCGCCCCTTCCGTAGACTTCTTTTGCTGTATTCCGAGTTCGCGAACCAGCCAAAAATTCATATTCATGTCGAAACCTACGTGTCCGTAAGTAATTTTTCCGCTCTTATCAATAACGAACATGGTCGGAATGCCATCCACATCGTAAGCGCTGGCCATTTTCTGTCTGGGATCGAGAAGCACGGGAAAGTTCAGCTTTTGCGCGGTGGCGAAATCGTTGGCAGCTTTGGGGTCCTCGTCAATACTAACGGCGAGAATCTCGAAGTCACTGGAAGCGGTGTGGTTGCTCCGGTAGAACTTCGTTAAGGCAGGCATCTCCAAACGGCAGGGCCCGCACCAACTTGCCCAGAAGGCGACAACTACTTTCTTTTGCCCATGGAAATCGGCCAGCGACACGGTTCGACCGTCGAGTGTCGAGGCTGAGAAGTCGGGCGCCAGTTTGTCAACTAGCGACGGCTGTTCGCTTTCACGCTCCAAAGTCGTTTCGAGAACTTCAGCACGCCAAGTCATCAGGACGGTGCAGGCGGCTAGGATGGCGATGCCCAAGACGGTCCTAACGGAAGGTCCGGGCCTCTCCGCCCCAACATGTTTGAGAGCTATCGTATCCATTGCTTCTGTTGTGTCCCGACCCAACCGTTCCCCGGGAGCCGCCCTTCAAGATTGGGCTCCTTAGGTTGCTTTGCTTTTCCTGATCGTGCCCAAGGGAGTCAAAACCCAGGTCATTGTAGACCGAGATCGGCCGGCGCTATCTTCGGAGAGTGGCTCATTCCAAACATGGTAACTGCTGTGTTAGGCAATCTAGCCCAGAACCCTCGGGCAGACATCCATGTTTAGCGATTTGTCCCCGGAGACTTGCGTGCGAAAGGACCATCCTCTGCGCACGATCCCGCCCATGATTGACCAAGTACCTAGCCAGATGTCGCGACGGTTGGACCAGAGGTAGGCGAGCGTGATCGACGCCCCGCATGACCCACTCCCGACACGATTCCTATCAGAAAAGGAGTACTCATTAGAGTGACCAGCGCTCGGAATTACCCTATGCGGATGAAAAAGGCGGAGCATCGAGTTCATGCTTGGTGATATCCGTGCTCTTAAGAGCCAACATATGGGCGTCGAAGTCCGCGGCGTAGACCGTAAATAGCAGCCAGCTAGGGCCATGCGTTGCCGTGAACTGAACCCATCGTCCAGTTTGTCGAATTCGATAGCAATCGAGCGCCGCCGACCCAAGTCGTCTACTTCACCCCGATCACGCCGGGCAGGCACGCCTGGGCGATGAGGATGCTCTCGTCCGCTGCCAGCTGCCGCATCTGATCGAGCAGGTCATTCAGCTCGTCCGCGGTGGCCACGTTGGTGCGTACCATCGAGGGCGCGACTTCGGCAAAGGTGTGCTCCCATAGCCGCTTTTCAGGCCCGCGCAGGTAGGCGGGCTGCTCCAACCGAACCTCCTGGAGCCGGAAACCCGCATCCACCACCGCAGCCGGCAATCGTACACCGTAGTCGTAATTCACACCCAGCACCTCACCCATCGCCAGGCCGTGCGCAATCATGCGCGCATAGGCTGCAGACTCCGTCGAGCAAAAGATGCTTGAGACCTTCAGGTCTTGGCAGACGAACGCACCCCCCGGCTTGAGCAGGCGATAGACCTCGCGCAGCGCTTTGGCGGGTTCCGTCAGATGGCACAGTAACAAGCGCGTATGCACCAGATCAAAACTCTCTTCCGGAAGGCCAGTGTCGTAAGCGCTGGTTTCGATGTACTCAACTGCCGGCGTATGCTCGCACTTGGAGCAATGCGATTTGGCCACCACGAGCTGATCAGGATTCACGTCCCCTGCCACCAGCGCACCCGCCGGCCCAATCCTGCTTGCCATCCAGCAGGAGACGGCGCCTATGCCACACGCCAGATCCAGCGCGCGCGTCCCTTCGCCAAGCCCTGCGTCCAGCAGCATCCTGCGCGTGGATGGACCATACACTTTATCGAGCAGACGAAGCCGCGCCGCCCCACCTTCGCCTGTATCGAGCGCGTAGACATCGCTCGCGGTACCCTTCGCACCGTCGCCCATGGGACCGATTCCTTCCCGTCGTGCAATAACACCAGGAGAATCTATGACGGATCGAGCCAAATACTAGCACGGGCACTCGGGCCGACAAGATGATCGCTGCATTGAGGATTCCTAGAAAAACAAGATATGTATCCCAGAGTGATTTTAAGTTCAGGCTGATCTGCGGTTTAGGTCGCATCGCGGAATATTGGAACCATCGGCAGGTGCGGGTCTGGTCCACTTCCCATTCGCCGGTCACTCCCGCGGAAGGCACCGGGACTACACAACCAGAGGTAAGATATGGCGCCCGAACCCAATCGTCGCCTCGGCGGCCTAACAGTTACTCAACCCTTGAGTTGCAGATAGCGTTCGGGCAGAGAATGTCCAGCGTAGACCTACCGACTTTCGCGACGGTGCGAGAGAATGTGTCATGGCTAGAAAGCACACCAATCCTGGTGCGCACACAAGCGCGCGGGCCTCCAATTTGTATCAAGCTGTTGGCGGAACAGCGGCATGCCGCAAACTCTCAGCGGTGTTTTATGCCCACGTGGAACAGGATCCTCTGCTGCGGCCGCTCTTTCCAGGAAAGACACTCAAGTGCGCCATGGAAGAGTTCTCTGCGTTCTTGGCGCAGTTCCTCGGTGGCCCGAACGAGGACGCACAGCGCCGGTGGTGGCTGAGCTTACGCGAATCGCATCGCTTTGAAATCGGGTCCAAGGAAAGGGACGCCTGGATGAAGAACATGCTCAGAGCTCTCGATGACACCCAAATCGATGAGCCGATGCGCAGCGCGTTGCGCGGATTCTTTGGGCTAGCGTCGGTATATGTCGTCAACCAACCGTGCATGGCTCCTGTCTCACAAGAATTAACCGATCCGCCCGAGGATCCTATCCACCAGGAAATCGCACGGCGATGGGATGCGCAGCGTGGGCTTGACCAAGCCGTGACCGCGGTGCGCCGTGGCGATGCGCAGGGCGCCATCGTCTGGGCGGAGAGCCCCACTTTACAGGCTTGCTTTAAGGATGACGCCTCAATCTATGCGGCGCTGCTCGCGCTGATGATTGCCCAAGGCGACAGATTGATTCTTGACTACGTGCGGAAAAAGCTGCTCGACGCTCCCGATCTCGCCACGCAACGCTACAGTGGTGCTCGCACGCTGTTGCACACCGCGTGCGCCGCCTGCGATATAGGCACGGTGGAGTTGCTTCTGCGGGTTGGCGTGGATCCCAATGTCACAGATGCTGGCGGTCACACTCCTCTATATTGCCGGGGCAACGAGGGTAGGGGGAAGGCAGGTGTAACTGTGGTCCGCATCCTGGTTCAAGCTGGCGCAAACGTGGACGCCCAGGATGGTGTGAAGCACTGCACCGCGCTGCACATGGCGGCTCGACGAGGTAGCGAGGATGTCGCCGAGGCATTACTCGACTGTGGCGCGAACATAGAAGCACGAGATAGTCTCGGCGACACTCCCCTTCGGCGTTCGGTCAATTGCGACCAGGCCTCGGTGGCCAGGCTGCTCGTCTCAAGAGGCGCGGATGTGCATTCCAAGGGAAGTAGGGGCATAACTCCATGGCTAGCGGCACGAACCAGCACCATGAAGACGGCTCTTACAATCCGCAGCTGAAAGCTGGTTCCGAGGGGAGCTGACCTGGCCCTTGACATCCATTCCACTATGTTGATATCAACGTACATTGGCAATCCGCCGCGGCGGCGAACGCTCCCCGGGGCAGAGTCCCCAAGAAGCGCCTCCAGGGTGGAAGTGCTGGGAGAGGTGGTTGTGATAACTGGAGAGATCGCGGGGCGGCCGGTGGAGGACCGCTATGTCATTCCTTCGTGATTTGAAGATTGCGTTGCGCTCGCTGTGGCGCGTTCGTGCGTTGTGGATCACCGTCACCCTGACGCTGGCTCTCGGTATCGGCGCTAACGCCGCCATCTTCAGCGTGGTACGCGCCGTGCTGTTGCGTCCCCTGGCAAACCGAGACGAAGACCGCTTGCTCTACGTGCGGCAGAGCGCTCCGGGAATCGGCGTGGAGAACGCGACATTCTCAATACCGGAGATCGATGACCTGGGCCAGGGGCTGAAGACGATCACGGAGCTGGGAACGTTCTCGGCGATCGACTTCACAACCGTGGGGCTCGGCACACCCCGCGAGCTTCCCGCGGGCGTGGTGGACGGCCACTACTTCGAAGTGATGGGGTTACGGCCCGTACTGGGACGACTGCTGACGCCCTCCGACGATGGGCCCAATGCGGCGGGCGCGATCGTGTTGACATATCGATTCTGGAGCGCATCGCTGCACTCGGGCCCGAACGTGATTGGAAAGACGGTGCGGCTGGAGAGTGTCAGCGGGGCGCGTTCGGCGACGGTCGTGGGGGTTCTGGAACCCTCGGTACCATATCCGGTGGCAACCGAAATCATCGCCAACGTGGTGACCAGCCCGCATCATTTGTCCGCCACCATGGTGACCGGCCGTGAGCACCGCATGACGGACGTCTTCGCGCGGCTTGCACCGGGAGCTACTCTCGAGGCCGCGCGATCGGAGCTTGGCACGCGGTACGCGGCGATCATGTCCGCACACTCGGAGGTTTACAAGCCCGCGAACCACTTCAGGATCGATGTGACGCGCATGCACGACCAGATCAATTCGCGCGCCAATGCGGTTTTGTGGGTGCTGTTTGCGGCCTCGGGGCTGCTGTTCGTGATTGCGTGCTCGAATGTGGCCAATCTGGTGCTGGCGCGAACCGTTCGCCGCGAATCGGAACTGGCCGTGCGCTCGGCATTGGGAGCCGGCACGGCGGCGCTGCGGCGTTCGCTGCTGGCGGAAAGCCTGGTGCTGTGCGGAAGCGGAGTGCTGGCGGCGCTGGTCCTCGCGTGGCCGATGGTGCAGGTGCTGGAGCGGTATGCGGCGCGGTTCTCAGTGCGTGCCGAGGGGCTGAAGCTCGACTCCAGCCTGGTGTGGTTTGGCATTGTGCTGGCACTTTTGGCGGCCGTGTTCCTGGCGCTCATTCCACGGCTGCCCTCGGGGAGCGCGCCCCTGGGCGCGGGACTCGCAAGTGGCGGCGCGCGGATCACGGGAGGCGGCCGGCGGCTACGCATTTTCGCCATCCTGCAGATCACGGCCTCGTTCCTGTTGCTGACCGGAGCGGCTGTGCTGATGCGGACACTGTACGTGCTCGAGAAGACGCGGCCGCCGTTCGACACGGCGCGGGTGCTGGCCCTGAATCTACCGGTGATGTCGTATGGGCGAACACCGCAGCAGGTCGATGACTTTTACCACGAGGTGCAGCGCCGAGTCAGCGCACTGCCCGGAGTGGCCCACGTATCGACAGGCTTCAGCGTTCCGTGGCGCGACGATCAAGCGCTGGATATCAGCTTCGCGTTTGCGGCACAGGGGGCGGCGCGCAAAAATGGGCTGGACGACTGGCGCGCCAAGTTCCGGTCGGTATCGCCTGGGTATTTCGAAACGCTCGGGTTGCCGATTCTTGCGGGGCGCGATTTCCGGGACACGGACAAAAATGACTCGGAACGCGTGGTGATCGTGAGCCAGAGCCTGGCGCAGACGCTATTTCCCGGGCAGGAAGCGGTGAACCGTGATTTGCGATGGACCGACGGAGTCATGAAGTTTATCGGCATCAGCATGGAGCCGCGAAGGATCGTCGGCGTCGTGCCCGATCTAGATGACGAGAACATCATCCCGTCGCCGGCCATGACGGTGTATCAGCCGACCGATCAGGAGGGATGGCAGGGGCGCCTCTTTGTACGCGCGGAGCAGGATCCGTACACACTGACCCCCGCCATCACGCGCACGGTTCATGAGATTTCGGCGGAACAGCCGGTCGAGCAACCGGGCACACTTCAGGACATTCGCGCGGAGGTGCTGACGCCCAACCGGTTGAATGCGGTTGTGTTCGGTGGATTCGCGGCGGTGGCCCTGCTGATTTCCGTGGTGGGTGTGGCGGGTGTGCTTGCCTTTTCGGTGAGCGGCCGCACGCGGGAGTTCGGGATTCGGATGGCACTCGGTGCGCAGCCGCGGAACATTCTGACCGATGTGCTGTTGCAGGGCTTGACGATTGCCGGGATCGGCGTAAGCGCGGGCGTGGTGTTCGGCATTGCCTTCGCGCTCGGCGTCGGCAGATACCTGGCGGAGGTGCGTCTGCCCGGAATGCTGCCTTTTGTTACATCGGCCATCGTCATTCTGGCCGCAGCGGTGATCGCGTCGGCTGTGCCCGCTGCGCGCGCAGCACGGGTGAACGCGGTGGAAGCACTGCGTTCGGAATAGTTCGTCGGGAGCAGATTGTTCCGTGAGTGCACCGGCGCTTTTGCGCCATCGAAGCGGCGGGGGTCACAATCTCCGGCTGCCCCACCATCTGGGGCGAACCACAACCTATCGAACCCTGGCGGGCGCCTCGGTCGGCGACAGGGCAAAGCATTCATTGAGGCGCGATATGGGGCTTTGCGCGGCCATCGCGCCAGCGATCGCCAGCAGCCCACGCACAGGGAGGCCATGCGTGCGCCGGATGAAAGCTAAACGCGCAACTTGTTCATGGCATCCTCTGTAGAAAATTGCTGTTCCCCTTTTTCGATCTGGGCGAAGGTAGCATTTTGAGGACAACTATGGGACCTGGAGCGTCGCGTTCAGAGGAGTCTCGCTCGAAGAGGGACCGGCCAAGATCCTGTAGGCACCCGGCAGTAGACTCCAAGCATTTTTCTGTTCATCGAAGATGGACATCACCCGGGGATCGACTGCAACGGTCACGGTCTTGGACTCGCCTGGAGCAAGTTCGATACGCTGCCATCCCACGAGACGCTTGAATGGTTCACCGGCAGCCTCCGGGAGTACCGCGTACACTTCTGCGATTTCGGTGCCGGCACGCTTGCCAGTGTTCTTCACCGCAAAGCTCACGGTCCGTTTTGCACCGTCGGTGTTGAGGTTGGAATAGGCGTAGGTCGTGTAGGACAGCCCGAACCCGAATGGGAACAGCGGGGCCTTGTGCTCGGACTCGTACCACTTGTAGCCGACCTTCAGGCCCTCGTCGTAGCGCATCGTGTACGGGGATTCCGTGTGCGTACGCCCGTTCACCGCACCAGTACCTTGCCCCTCATCCTCTGCGGAAAGTGGCGGGATGATGGGGTGAGGCAGATCGGCCTCGCTCTTGGGGAAAGTTATGGCAAGTTTGCCGGCAGGGTTCACCTCTCCGACCAGCACGTTGGCCAGAGCTCGATGACCGCTGCTACCCGCGTACCAGGCTTCCACCACCCCGCCCACCTTCTCAATCCAAGGCATGGTCACCGCAGTGCCGGTCTCAAGAACAACAATCGTATGTGGATTCGCGGCCGCGACTTGCTCGATCAATGCATCCTGATTGTCGGGAAGAGATAGGGTTGCCAGGTCCATGCCTTCCGACTGCCATTGGTATGCAAAAACGATTGCGACATCCGCGCTTTTGGCCAGAGCTGCGGCGGCGGCTGGATCTTGGCCGGAATTGAACTCCACCTTTGCACTTGGGAGCTTCGCCTGCAGCGCCGCGAGTGGCGACGTGGGGAACCAGACGTGATCCTGCCAGTGAGTAGCGCCTTTCCCTGGAGCGGCAATGGCATTGCCGCCGGGTGGGTCCACCTGCGCTGAGCCGCCTCCAGAGATCATGCCCACGTCAGCATGGCCGCCGATGACGGCGACGCTGCGGATCCAGGCCGAGTTCAGAGGCAGAATCGCTTTCTCGTTCTTGAGAAGCACGATGCTCTCTTCTTCGATGTGCTGGGCGATATTCAGCCCGCGGGCCACATCCACGACACCTTTCTCGATGGGATTGTCGACAATGCCGGAAAGGAACTCTGCGTAAAGAACGCGGCGCGCATGGTCGTCGATTTCAGCCACCGCCACCTTACCCTCGTTGACTGCCTGAGCAAGCGCCGGCCCAAAGTAATCGGCCATGGGTTGTTCCTGGTCCAGGCCCGCTGCCGAAGCCTTCTCGGTGCTGTGGGTACCGCCCCAATCGGAGAGGACGAAACCCTGATATCCCCAATCCTTCTTAAGAACGTCGTGCAGGGTGTAGGTGTTCTCACAGGCGTAGTCACCATTGATACGGTTATAGGAGCACATGATTGCGCCCGGATTCGCAATCTCGATGCCTATATGGAAGGCCAGAAGATCGCTCTCCTGCAGGGCACGTTTGGAGATAAGCGCGTTCACGACGTTTCGACCGGTTTCCTGGTCGTTGACGGCGAAATGCTTCATGTCTCCAATGACGTGCTGCGCCTGCTCGCACTTCATGAGATTGCCAACCATCGTTCCAGCCAGCAGCGGATCTTCTCCGGCGTACTCGAAGGTTCGTCCATTCCTCAGTTCGCGCGTAAGATCAACGCCTCCACCGAGCGTCATGTTAAAGCCCTGCGCTCGCAACTCTCGACCGATGAGCGCGCCGTACTCGCAGGCGCCTTGCGGATCCCAACTCGAAGCGGCCGCCAGGTCCGATGGGAGCGCCGTCGAGTACCGCCCATTCGCCCCGCTGTCGCGAACGCCATAGGCGGCATCAGAAATGAATAGGGGAGGAATGCCGAATCGCTTCACCCCTTCGACATAGCCTGCGCCGCCGTTGGAGAGATAGGTTAAGGGCATCTGCCATTGGGTAGCATGCGCCATGCCGTTGCCGTGAAGAAGCGCAAGCTTCTCCGCCAAGGTCATCTGCTTTAGAACCAGTTCGGCCCGGCTCGCGGGAGAGAGGGCGGAGTTCATCCAAGGCTGGTCCGGGTTCTGCGCCAGAGCGGGACTTGGGGTGACCATCAAACCCATGGTGCCGGAAAGGACAAAAACCGCCCACAGCCGGGGCCGACTCGCCTTTTGAATCTGCATCGATCTCCTGTCTTTGCTTAACTATTTCTACACTGTGAAGCCTTGTCTTAGAAGCCATTTCTGAGCACGGGAAGGCTACGCTCGGGAGTTCTGAAAGCGTAAGGCTCAACGCGTAGCGAAGCAACGGGAAGCGCTTAACTGCTTTATTTGCCAGAGTTAAAGGGGCGAGAATAGGTACGTATCATACGCAAAGCTTCGCTCGGACCCTAGTGCCTACCAGGTAACGACGGCCAGAATGTCCGGGGGGCCAGGATGTCCGTCGATGACGCGGGTTCCGATTACGGCTTCCAGGTTGCGCCGGCTCCAATCCTGAGGAGCCCGATCGAGCAGAGACTTGAGGTACACCGGATTGTAGACGACCTCGCCGGCCGCCTCGGTCCCCTGGTCAGAAATGCCGGCAACGATGATGACGGGCTGGCCGGTGGTATTGTCGTGAATGCGCGCAACAATTGCATAATCGCGAGCCAGTTTCTGGATCGGAAGGTTCATCTGAACCGCCCAGGGACTCGGTTGCGGGTTGCGATGGTCGACTATCTGCCACGAGCTTTCCTTGGTTATGAAGCCATAATGCAGGGCTTGGGTGAGGCGTAGTGTCCAGGGATTGTCGAACGCGCCGATCAGCACGTTGGGACCTTCTCGCAATTGCGTAAAGCTGGTTTCAGAAGCCGGAAGCACGCGAAAAGCACCGTGATGAGCTGCGAGCGGGGCCGTTGTGTGGGTGAGCGTGACCACATCCGACATGTTCAGCCGGCCCGAGAAACGGAGCTCATCCTGAAGCTGCTGCTCGGACGACACGGTGGCTGTCCCGAGTGTAGGCTGCGTCGTTTCGGGGACGGTGCGGTGATCGGGTTCACCAAGACAGTAGGTTGTCGGATAGGGGCTGGAGGTGACCGGCTCCCAAAACAGCTCGACATCTGAAATGCCTTGCCCCAGGCGGTAGTGGCCAATTCCAAAGCCAATCATTGCTATGAGCATCACAGACAGAACCGCTAGAATCCACCGGCCAGTCGAAGGGCGCGCAGAGACCGAAGGAGGTCCCGTGTTCGGCGAAATGCGACTGAACGCGAGGCTAGGCGTAACGACGTGCATGCTCCGGGTTTCCGTTTGAGGTAACTTCCGCTGCGACAATTCGGAATCCTTTTCGGATGTGTCGATCCGCTGAGCATTCGATTGACGAAACGCCGGCACATAGGAGCCGGCCGAGAGCTCAATGATGGGCTCGCCCGCGTGGGACGGATCGTAATAATACTGGATGAGCCGTTTCCGCACCTCGGCGGCGGTCGTACGAACTACGGGATCGGCGTTCGCATCGTAGTCGGGCTTCCGCCCGAACGCCTCGATGCCGATGGTCCGCTCTTTCAGGCGGGGGGAATTGCCGAGGAGCGTTTGCTCGACCGTATAGGCCAGCAGCACAGGGTAGCGTTTGCTGTGCGTGAACAGCGGATGCGCCAAGAGCCGTTGCAACTGTGCCCGGATCGCTGCCGGTTCAGGTCGCACGCGTCCGTTCACTGATTCTTTGACGGGTTGTTGAGATATCACTTTGAACCCCACGGCGAACCTCTAAGCACATCCGCTTTTGCCGTTGGCAATGCCGGGCGGAGATGCCCGCACAACTAGGAGACGCTCTGGACTGGGCGGCACCGACGTATCATACGTTGCGGCATTCAGGCGTGTCCATCACGCATAAGCTAAAGACCGCTCTGTTCGGCGCACGCAAAAAGCCCGCCGGATGGGCCGGCGGGACGGAGGGCAGTGGTCGAGTTACATACGTAGCGTGGGACAAAAATATCTGGGTCCGGGAAGATCCGTCTATCAGGTAAATACTGTACGCCGCCTGAGACTGCCTTCAGACGTCAGGTTGAGCACGGGAGTTCCGCCCAAGCTGTCACCGTCTTCGGCACACCACGAAAAAAAAGGCACGGCATGGGCCGTGCCTTTTGATTGATCTCCAGCGCGCTGTTTTAGGAATGCCCGGCAATCTCGAGATCATTCTGCACGCTAAAGACGCCGGGGATCTGGTTTGCCCGTATGCCGGCGATCTCTTTGTCCATTTTGTTCTCCACGGTGCCGTAGAGCGTCAGCTTGCCATTGGCGACGACGATGCGGATCGGCATCGCGGGATCACTTCCGTAGCGTCCGAGTATCGGGTCGCGATAAATGGCACGCGAGGCGCGAATCCGGATGCTGTCGTCGAAGTTCGACACCGGGGAAACTTGGATGTTATTCACAACGTCTTTTACCCCGGGCGTGTTGTCGACCAGCGATAGAGCAGAGTTCCGGTCAAATTCCGTTCTGGTTTCGCCGTTCAGCACGGCGACGCCATCCTTCACGGAGGCGGCAACGTAGTTGAATAGGTTGTCATAGCCGATGCGGTCATAGAAGATCTTTCGGTCGAGTTGCGCCGCCAGATCGGCGTCGGGCACGTTCTTGCCTTGCACCGCGATCAGATTGCGCACGCCCTGGACGATCGGCAGCTTGCGAACCGCTTTGGCCGCGTCCAGTTTTTGCTGGTACAGCTCGACGGTGCCGGTTAGGGTGGCAATGCCATCTTCGGCCGCCGCCCGCAAGTTGCGGAACTCCTGCTTGGCGGCGAGTTTCTGCGTGGCGCGGGCCTGAATTGCGCTGTCATTGAGACTGGCGCTCGTGCTCTGTGCGGCTAATCCGACGCTGAGAACTCCTAGCGCCAAAAGTGAAGCTAAGAGTTTCATAAACGGTTTCATGGATACCTTCCTTCTCTCTTTCCGCCCTGATTAACTGGTTAGTTAAATCGTTGGATGCTCTGATCCCCTTCCGAAGATGCTTGAGATCAGCGGAGCAACCTACCGTCGGCGGAACGAGTCTCACTGGGTTAGAACACTCGGCCCGACCCAAAGTTTCGCCAGGTGCATGGTTGAGGGCAGGAAGGCATGATTGGAACTAGAATGGGGTTGGAACTAGAATAATAATAATGATATGCCCCAGTCCGCCGATCGATTGTGAGAAGAGCCGGTGATTGTGCGAACCAAGAGATGAGTTGGCGCAAAGACAACGCCATTCGGCAACGTCTTCACCGTTCTGCAAGCATTCCGTAAACGCTCGACCCGGCTATCCGACTGCGACAATCACGCTCGGTTTCAGCTCGATCATCGCGACAATGCCAGCCACCCGCTTATAAGACTGAAGCCGATCGGAATGCTCATAGGTATCGGTCACAACGATGACCTCGTCGGCCGCCGTATCACGCACCAGGTTCTCCAGCCCCCTTTTCACCGTCTGATCCGATCCCACAATGGCCGCGCGCAGTCTGCTATCAACGGCGGCTCGCTCCGAGTCCTGCCATAGGTGCTCCATGGAATCCACCGGAGGCAACAACTCCACCGGCTGATTACGGATCAGGCGCAGAAAGCGCTGCTGTGACGTCGTAAACAACCGGCGGGCTGCGGCATCGGTTTCCGCCGCGATCACCTGCAGAGCAACCATCAGGTACGGCTTGGGCAGCACCTCGCTTGGCCGGAAGCTCTCGCGGTACAGCTGCGCCGCTGCCAACAGATACTCAGGAGCGAAGTGGGCGGCGAATGCGAACGGCACACCCAGCATCCCCGCTAGCTGCGCGCTGAAGCCGCTCGACCCGAGCAAGGTGATCGGCACATTGCTGTCCTGGCCGGGAATGGCTTTCACGGCTTGCCCCGGCTTCTCCGGACCCAAGTAGGTCTGCAGTTCCGCAAGCAGCGCGGGAAAATCATCTCCGCTCTGTCCCAGATCCCTTCGAAGCGCCCGCATCGTTTGAAAGTCGCCTCCCGGGGCTCGTCCCAGCCCCAGATCAATTCGCCCCGGATACAACGCTTCGAGCGTCCCGAACTGTTCCGCCACGATCAGCGGCGCGTGGTTGGGCAGCATGACTCCGCCGCTGCCCACCCGAATCACCTTCGTCGCCGCGGCCACGTGCCCAATCAGCACCGGCGTGGCCGAGCAAGCCAGTCCCGAGATGGAGTGATGTTCTGCCAGCCAGTAGCGCTTGTATCCCAGCTGCTCCACATGCTGCGCCAGGTCCACCGAGCGGGCGATCGCGCTACCCGCGGATTCGCCTGCGCGCATGCCTACCAGATCCAGCACCGAAGCCGCTAACCCAGGTCCCATGCTGCGTTAGATGAGATGGCCGTAAAAGCGATGCGAACCTTATCCCGGGGAATTGAAGTGCTCTCTACGAGGAATCACGAGATAATTGAATGAAACGGCCTTCAAGACAGTTGCCGCTGAATTGTCTTTGTTACTCGCAGGGTTCCGAGCGCAAACCGATTTCGCGCAGCGGCTGAAGGCAGCGGCCGGAAATCAGTGCGAACCGTCTAGTACGAGCTCCGACCGCAAGGTGAAGTAGGTGGTTGAATCTGCCATTTTGAAATCCTTTGCAAAATCCAGGGACACGCGATCATATTCGTGGTTCTGAGCTCTATCGACTAAAGTCACGATCACGGTCTTTGGCCTTCGGTTACACTTCTCCATGAGCCCATTGATCAGGGGTCGGCGACTCTGGGTAAGGAACTCAATTGGAATGCTAAACTTTCCGTTCTCGACTGTAACGTCGCCTGAATCTGCCGCCACGTCTCTCGCATAGACCAACTGGACGCGAACAATGGCGTTGTCAGGTGCCTGATCGACTCGGCCTCTCACCATCACCACATCGACCGAACACATCGGGTAGGCAAGCGTGCAGGCAAGCAGCGCAATGCTCAAGATCGAAGGGAAAGTCTTCACTGCCTCAAAAAGCATAACCAAGCCCAGCCCAATTAAGTTGAAATTATGGCACAAACCTCCTCGAATCGTGCCGAATGTGCCAGCAGATCGAATGGCCCTCTTCTCGTCGGCGATTCTCAGATCTGTTCGTATCTGACCGCAAGGATTCACCCCTCGTCTTTTGGCTCTGCACAAGAATCTGGAGAAGTGCCCAATTGGCGTGGGTTTGAGCTTTCAGCCTTTTCCGGCGTTTTCTGAGTGAGCGGGTACTGCTTTACTCGTAGCCTGAGGAGGCGAGGGTCCATGATCAGGGAGCATTTGACCATGGATGGTGTTGGAAAGCGAATGTGGATGCATCCCTCTGCTAGGGCAGCGAGATTTGATAGAGGTTCCGGTGGACCGTGGTGTTCACCCAGGCATAATGCTCGGGGTCCTTGCCTGGCACCAGTTCTCCGCGCCCAACCGATTCGGCTCCCTGAACCACTCTCGGTTCGGCCAGCGGCGCGATACCTCCCACTGGAAGATCCGGCAGGCTTTCCCCCGGACCGACGGGAATTGCCAAGCTTCGGCCCGGACTGGTTCGCGACGACTCCTCCACAGAAACGAACAGGAACTTCCCGTCCGTGGACCACCTCGTTAAGCAGTAGGGCGTGCAAATGCGCTGCGGGGCTCCGTCGGCCAACGGAATTGCCATGATCGCGGGAAGGTTGGTATCCGGCGCCATGGGAACCTCAGCAGTGACCCATCGGCGGCCCGGGGAAACAGACTGGAACTCCCCGATGGGATACGGGAAGATCTTCGAGCGGTGCGACCCATCCGAATTGATCTGCTCCAGGTAGTTTGCGTTTCCCTCCGTCTGCTGGACCAGAATCTGCCCGCCTGCGCCAAAATGCGGCGACCGTACACCCGAAACATTCACTTTCATTGCGGGTGAACTTCGGTCCACGGTCGCTATCCACAACTGCATGGTTCCGTCTCGCGCAGGGGTTGTATACACCACCTGTTTGCCATCCGGCGAGATATCGAAGTCGATCATTGAAATCCCAGGGAACACCGCATCGCTTTTCCCTGAGTCCACCACCGTTCGCCACAGTTCCGCGTCCGAACTTTCCCCCCGCCGCAAAAGGTAATAAACAACGCTGGCATCGGGGCTGAAGGCAGGGGGAGATGACCAACCGACCACTTCACCCTCTGAAGAGAGCGGCCGCTCACTGCTCCCGTCGTGAATCCAGATCGCGCTCTCATGCACTCCCACCGAGGTGATGAGCGCCTGCCCCTTCGGCTCGACTGCCACTCCATCCTCTTCCGTTGGTCCAAAGGTGATTTGCTCCGGCTCCCCTTCCGGAAAATGCTGCCGCCAGATGTGGCTCCGTGCTTCCACTGCGGCCGTGAAATACATCCAACTGCCATCCGGCGACCACCCGGCGGAAGTGCACGCCCCCGTGGGTCCAACCAATCGCGGCTGGCTCTGGTTATCCAACGCAACCAGACGGCACGGCGCCCAATCGCCGTTCCCGTCCATCTCCACCACCAATGCCCAGCGGCGATCCGGAGACGGAAACGAGTAATGGGCCATGCCGCGCTCGTGCGCGGGGAAATAAATCTCGCGCAGGCCGGTGCGCGTCCTCGTTTCCGTAACTACTCCTAAATGGATTCCGGTCCTGATCTCAGAAAAAAGCAGATGCTGCAGGTCAAGCCACACCAGTCCCGCGGCGTTCCTCAGCAGAAGGTGAGGCTCGCCTCCCAAAGCTGATACCTCGTACGTAGAAAACACGGAAGTCTCCAATACCGTGTACGCAATCTCCGCCCCATCCGGCGAGAAAGCCAGCCCATATTTCGGCCGTGCGTCGTCCGTCACTCGTCTGGCCTCACCGTTAGGAAGCATCTTGATATAGATTTGGTCGGACGTGAGAAAACCATCGCCTCCGCGGATGAATGCCACCATATGCCCATCCGGCGAAAGCGCCGGCGCCACCGCCGAGTCCGTGAAATCTGTTAGCTGCAGGTACCGCTCCGGCAGACGATGGCGCAATCGATAGAGGGCCATGCTGCCAAACGCAAGAACCACGCAGACCGCCGCAGAAACGGCAAGTAGAATCCATCGTGCCCGTCGGTTTCTGGCGATCCGGCCGCCAGGCGGGAGGGCCGGGGCAGTCGCCGGCTCGAAGACTCGTGTTTCTGACGGCAGTTCAACGCTTCCTCTCGTCTCATTGGCGAGTGCAATGAAGCGGTATCCGATCCGCGGAATGGTTTCGATGTAACGGGGAGAGTCTGCCGAATCCCCCAGTGCGTCGCGCAGTTTCTGGACGGATTTATTCAGCCCGTGGTCAAAATCGACAAACACATCGGACGACCAGAGGCGTCGTCTGAATTCTTCCCGCGTCACAATCTCGCCGGGAGCTTCCAGGAGCAACGACAGGACCTGAACCGGCTGCTGCGACAACCGGATCTTCGCGCCGTTCTTAGTGAGCTGCCGTGTCCTGAGATCCAGCTCAAACTGGCCAAACCGAACCGCGTTTTGAGTGTGTGAGAGGGCCATTCCACACTAGCCAGACGGTGAGCCGCGAGTCTAGCACTCTAGGGAGATTGGGGACAACTTCTTCCAACTGATTACAGCAGAAAGACTTGTTCGGGGAGAAACAATTCGCCGGGCAGGTATTGCTCTTGGAAGGGCAGTCATGGAAACTCGGGCCCGCATATGTAGTAAAGACAAAATCAGAGGGGAGACCGACATGAAATCGACATTCAGGAAGAGGTACTCACGTTTTTTGGCCCTGCTCGCTGTCGGAATTATCGCGGCGGTAGGAGTTGCCCATGCAGGTGACTGGCGGGACAACGACGATCCACTGGCGCAATGGGCTGAACTGGAAAAGCTTCACGCAGCCTTTCACGCGGCAGTTAGCGTCCACGATCCAGTGAATGGCGATTCGCCTGCAGTGATAACTCAGCGAATCCGCGACGCTGTCGCGCTCTGGACTGAGGACGGCGAAATCACGATTGTCAGCACTTCTGCCGCGGCAGGAAATTATATCGGCAACGGCGATCCGGATGATCCCGCAACTTGCCCTGAACCCTCGGGCGACACCTCTTCCACCGGTCAACAGGGCACGCTGTGCACCTTCTTCAAGTATGTTTCCGGCGGGTTGCAGCCAGCCAATAAGTTTGTGTCGCTGTCCCCGGCGTACAAAACGAAGTTTGGCCCTGTCAGGGATCAGGACGGCCATTGGAAATCATCGGTGTATTTCGAATGCCATTACTTCGACGTGTCATTGAATCCAGCTACCGGCCAGCCATTTTGGACAGCCAAAAGTCACGTAGACCTTAGCGGCGAAGCCAAAAAGATCGATGGGCGGTGGTTATTTACGCACGTCAGCTCATCCGCCGTTCCAGTTCCGGTTCCGTGAAGCAAAACACCAGATGCAGTCGCTCGACAGGGGCGCGGGGAGTGCATCAAACGTCGATGGGCTTTGGCACCACCGCACGTCTGACGTTCGGACCAGACGGGAAATTCATGCACGCATCTCGGCCCTTGTCGTGGCATCACCAAACATGCATTCTGCTTTTCCGGCTCTGCGCTGGAATCTGGACAAATGATCGTTTGACGGAAGTTTGCTAACGGCGAAGTTTTGCGTACGCTCTGTAAGATGAGCGAGAGCGAATGGACAAAGATTTTGGGATGGCCGGGGTACCGGGTCTATCGCAGTGAGATCCACGAAGAAGCTAAGACGCTGCGTCTGTGGGTGCGTCGTAAGCGCGGGAACCGCAGATTGGAGTGTTCCGGCTGTGGTCAGAGGATCGGCAAAGTGGCGGAAGTTCACGAGCGCGAGGTACGCGATCTGCCGTGGTCGGAGTACCGCACGACGGTGATGATCGAGCTCTATCGGGTGCGCTGTCCCGACCGCGGAATCAAGGCGGAGAAAGTACCGCAGTTGCCGAGCAAGGCGCCGTTCAGCAAGAGCTTCGAGGAGGCGATGGGGATGGCCTGTGAGCGCGCGGCGGTGCGACGTGTGGCGCGACAGTTCGGACTGTCCCGCAGCACGGTGCGAGCCATCGATCTGCGCTATCTGAGGCGCTGGGCGAAGGGGCGCAGGAAGCCGGGGTTGCGGCAGATGGAGGTGGATGGAATCTATCTGGGGAAGATGCAAAAGTTTCTCACGGTGGTGAGCAATCTGGAAACCGGTGAGCCGCTATGGTTGGGGCGGGAACGGAAGAAAGAAACGCTGGATGAGTTCTTCGAGAAGCAGTTAAGTGCGTTTCAGCGGAGTGCGATTGGTGCCGCTTGCGTGGACATGCATCGGCCCTATCGTTTGAGCCTGGATGAAAAGCCGGACATAGGCCGTCCGGCTTCGAATGACAAAATCATTTTCGGTATCCTGATGGCCCTTTGGGACCACTGAGGGAAAAACCTAGTTGGGCAGAACTACTGCGTCGATGACGTGGATCACGCCGTTCGATTGAAAGACGTTCGGGATCGTCACCAGCGCGGTCCCGCCTTTTTCATCTTTCAGCATGATGCTGTCACCCTGCAGGGAAGCCCACAGCTTTCCGCCTTCCACGGTGGTGAGTTGTGCCGTGCCGTTGCCCGCTCTAATCTGCTTCTTGAGATCAGCTGCGCTCAGCCTGCCCGCGACTACGTGATAGGTAAGCACCTTGGTCAGTGTGTCCTTGTTTTCCGGTTTCAAGAGCATGTCCACGGTGCCGGCGGGCAGCTTGCTGAAGGCTTCGTTGGTCGGTGCGAAAACCGTAAACGGTCCAGGACCTTCCAGCGTTTCGACCAGTCCAGCGGCCTTCACTGCCGCCACGAGGGTGGTGTGGTCGGCGGAATTCACCGCGTTCTCAATAATGTTCTTGGTCGGATACATCTCTTGACCACCCACCATGGGATTCTTCATCCCAGCCAGTGCCGAAGTTACGGTGAGGGCGACTGCTGCCAACATCACTACCAGTTTCTTGTTCATTGTCGGGAATCCTTTCAAGATTGAATTTGAGATCCACCTACAACTACGAGCCGGTTTCTAGATCGGATTGAGCGATTTCTTCTAGCCGGATTTCGAATCCGTTTTCTCCTGGCAGCCGTACTTAGAACCTACCCAGAATTCGAACCTACCCGGAATTTAAGGAAGGGGCACATGGCAGACCGCTCCCGCGATGTCCGGTGGGAAGGTCCGAAACCTGCAAGCTTCTTTGAAGATCGCCCCGCGCGATCTGCAGCAGCTAGTCGATCGAAGCCCTGTCTCTATTGCGGAACTCGGCGCGTAGCGGACTCATGACACCGAGAAGACCGCTGCCGATGTGTGTGCGAGCCCGGCCGAGTGAGAAAAACTCTGAACCCAGGAATCCGATCTGCAGCCTGGGCTCGTATTCAGACTGTGGACCCAACAGTGGACCGGCCGACGAGCCAAGTTCTCAGCCGGGATTGAGCGGTTTCAGGGCTGGCCATTGCGGCCGTGGGAGGAGAGATATGGCCAAGCGGTTCTTACTGGCACTGATTGTTTGGGGTGCAGCCGCCCAGTCCCAGAACGCGCGGTCGCAGACCGCGCACATTCGGCCATCGATTCCACAATCAAAAGGCCTGATAACCAAGGACTTCGACGCGAGTCAGGGGTTGGACGATCCTCGTACGACGTCGACCGCCTCTCCTGCTCCCGGGTCCGTGGAACGCCCAGCGCAGGCCGGCCTGATTCACGCCTCAGCGACGGACAAGCAGATCGAGGCGCTGCAGGATCGCGTGCGAAAAGCGCCTGGTGACTATGCGGCGTACGACGGGTTAGGAGCTGCCTTTTATCAAAAGGCTAGGGAGACCGGCGATATCACGTATTACGACCTGGCTCAGCGGACGCTCCAAAGGTCCCTCGACTTGGTTCCGCAGGACTTTCGGGCTGCAGATCCCCTGGTTCACATGTGCCTCGTGTATATGGGAGAGCATCGGTTCTCAGAAGTCGTCACCTATGCCCAAAAAGCAATCGCCCTGGGCTCGGGAAATCTAGCAGCCTTCGCCGTCGAGGGGGATGCGTACACGGATATGGGCGATTATGAGCAGGCAGCAGCGGCTTACAACACGGTACAGAGCCTCGGCGGGGCGATCTCCTCGCCATTGGGGCTCTCCTACATGCTCGATAGTCGAAAAGCCTACTTGAGCTTCCTGCACGGTGATTCTCCGGAAGCCATACGGCTGATGAATACTGCCATCGTGGCCGGGCTGCAAACCGACGTGCCCCGAGAAAACCTCGCGTGGCTCTATTTCGAATTGGGCGAACGCTATTGGCAGGCCGGCGATCTAATCGATGCCGAGCGATCGTATGGGGCGGGCATTCGGGCCGACCCCAATCACTACCGCTCACTAGCCGGCTTGGCCAAGGTGCGGGCTGCACAAGGCAGGCTGGAGGAGTCCATTCAGTTGTATCAACGCTCGATCGCAATCATTCCCTTTCCCCCTTACGTGGCCGAGTTGGGGGACGTTTACAAGAAGATGGGAAAACCGGACGAGGCCCGGCAGGAGTATGACCTGGTCGAGTACATCGCACACCTGAGTCAATTGAACCGAGTCTTGGCCAATCGAGAATTGGCGCTTTTTTATGCCGACCACGAAATCAAGTTGGCAGAGGCGTTGGAGCTCGCCAGGAACGAGCTTGAGGTTCGGCGGGACATTTACACCTGGGACACCCTGGCATGGGTGCTTTACAAAAACGGCCAGATGCAGGCAGCGGTCGCCGCCATGAAAAAGGCGCTAAGTCTGAATACCAACGATCCCCTGCTGCTGTTTCACGCCGGAATGGTCTATCACAGCCTGGGAATGGATCCCGACTCGGAGCACTTTCTAAACCGCGCGCTCAAGGCGAACCCTCATTTCCATGTCTTCTATGCCGATTTGGCCAGCCGGACACTCGACGACATCGCCCGTTCCCGAAACCCTGATCTGAGGTCCAGCAATGCCCCTCACTAGGCGCAGGACTCGATGGATCGGCACCACCATCGCGCTCTTCTCCCTGCTGTTGGTCTCTCGGACGGCGTTCGCGCATCCCATGGGGAATTTCAGCGTGAACCACTACGCGAAGATCAGAATCGAGCAGACATCGGTCGAGATCCTCTATCTGGTCGATCGGGCGGAAATTCCCACTTATCAGGAGATGCGGCAATTCGGGATCACTACGGCGCCCGAGGACCCAGCCGACTCGCATTACCTCGATGGGGAACAGGCGCGATTGAAACAAGGGCTGATTCTCGAAATTGACGGCCAGGCTGTCGATTTGACTACGGTCTCTCGTCAGGTAGTGTTTGCCGCGGGCGCCGGCGGCTTGCCCACCATGAAGATTGCGGTGGCTTTTCAAGCAAAACTTGATGTTCGTGGCGGGGCACACCAACTCTCCTACCTCGACAACAACTTCCCCGGCCGAGCCGGGTGGAAGGAGATCGTGGTTCTCGGGGACGTTCTCGGCGGCCGATCCGCTATTGTCGGAAGCTCGGCTCCCGATGTCGATCGCAGCCAGGAACTGACCAACTACTCGACCGACCTATTGAACAGTCCACCGCAGCAGCTAGCGGCAGTCGTGAACTTTAGAACCGTTGTTCCCTCATCCGAGGCCCCGAGTCCTCAGGCGGCAAAGAGCGCTCCCGCAGGGCCCTTAACCCCTCACGCCTCTGGGATCCGCCGTGGGGCGCCTACCCGGGAGAGCCTAGGCCGCGCCCTTCCGGCGTCAGCGTTGTCGAATGGGACGCGATCCAATCCCGTCTCCTCCTCAAAGGGCGTTCCGGACTCCGGCCCGACAGCGTCCTTTCGGCCTGCTCCCCGGTCTCACAATACGCCGCGCAGTCGTTTTACCGACATCATCGCAACTCAGGGCAGGCTGAGTCTTTGGGTCCTGTTGTCGGCGGCGTTCGTTGCCGCCGGCCTCGGTGCCCTGCATGCCCTCGAGCCGGGACACGGCAAAACCATCGTGGCCGCATACTTGGTCGGATCGCGCGGCACAGCCGCTCACGCTGTGTGGCTCGGAATCGTTGTTACCGCCGCCCACACCGCCGGTGTGTACCTACTGGGATTTGTGACGCTGTACGCTTCGCGCTATGTCGTTCCGGAGCAGCTTTATCCCTGGCTGGGGGCGATTTCCGGCCTGAGCGTGACCGGACTGGGCATTTTCATATTCCTCAAGCACTGGACCGGCGAGAGTGGGGAGCATTCGCATGCCCCGGGAGACCGGCATTCGCATTGGTTTCTGTCCCTGTTCAAAGCGGGGGCATTCGAGCCATCCGCGGCTGGCAATCTTCTTGCTTCCAACCCGAGCCAGAACCAAACCCGCGGCGTGTCCTTGCGAGAGCTGTGCCTGCTCGGCATTACCGGAGGCATAGTTCCCTGCCCGGCCGCGCTGGTTGTGCTGCTCAGTGCTTTCTCCTTGCACCGCATCGGATTCGGCTTGTTTCTAATCACTGCCTTCAGTCTTGGTTTGGCGGCGGTGCTGGTCATGGTTGGCCTGACCATGGTCTATACCAAGCGGTTTATGGCCTCACGCGTCGGGGCGGAGCGATCGGGAGTGCGTTATCTTCCACTCGTGTCCTCGGGGTTCATGGTGGTGCTGGGGGTTGGCATTGCGTTGTCTGCCTTTGCGTCGGCACCGATCGGACAGAGTCTTTTCTCCCGAGACAAACTGGTTCCGTTTGTCACGGTCACGCTCTTGGGCCTGTTTCTCGGAATGCGCCATTCCACCGATCCCGATCACGTCGTGGCCGTGTCTACCATCGTGAGTCGCCAGCAGTCGATCAAGAGCTCAGCCGTCATCGGTCTGTTATGGGGGCTGGGACACACGGTGACCATTTTCCTCGTCGGGTCCGCGATCATTGTGTTCGGAGTTGTGATTCCGCCTCGGCTAGGGCTGTCGATGGAGTTCTGCGTTGCTCTTATGCTGGTGCTCCTCGGGATATTGAACCTCACCGGTGCTTTGAACTGGATTACAGAGCGTTTGACGCCAGCAAGAATGGTGACGGGATCGCCCGAAACCGCGGCCCGCACAAGCGGCACTCGAGCAAATGATGGCCCGTCCGCCGCATTCGCTTCAGGCGGCATCGAATCCCTCCTCGGC
Organism: uncultured Acidobacteriaceae bacterium; assembly: GCA_963770245.1. Classification (GTDB taxonomy): domain Bacteria; phylum Acidobacteriota; class Terriglobia; order Terriglobales; family Acidobacteriaceae; genus PALSA-270. The sequence continues at coordinate 242,623 of CAVYOX010000012.1, forward strand.
AAGACCGTGGGAAGGATTGGGTTGTATCAAACCATGCGGCCTCTGGTGATTGGACTGGTGCACGGACTGGCCGGCTCGGCGGCGGTTGCCCTTCTGGTTCTTTCCACCATCAAGAATCCGTTCTGGTCAACCGCCTATCTGCTGGTGTTTGGTTTCGGCACAATGGCAGGCATGATGCTCATGACGGCTGCGATTTCGGTACCTCTGGTTTTCACGGGAAGAAGATTTTTCAGGATCAACCGCCACTTGACGGCCGTTTCTGGACTGGCCAGCGTGGCATTCGGAATGTTCCTCGTGTATCACATCGGTTTTGTCGACGGGCTCTTCCGCGCACAGGTCCGCTGGATCCCTCAGTGATATTTTGCAGTCGGTTTCGGGTATTGGGGCCCGCGCCGCAGAGGCGCAGAAGGGAGTCTCGGGCAACTTTGGAAGGCACGACCCTGTATCCTATATCCTCAGAACATGACGTTTGCTGGATTCGCTGGAATCGTAACGGCGCTGGGCCTGTTTGCTGTGCTATGGCTCATCGTCTTTCTGAGGACTAAGGGAAGCTCTTTCACCTTTGACCCCGCCGGCAATGATGGCGAGTTTGCGAAAACTCTGCTTCCCATCTATTTGGACGTTACAAAGTTCGCGGCGGGCTTGGCAGCTGCGTCGATCGTTTTCTGCTTGTTTGGCTCGTCGAATTTCGGCCCGTCCAACCCGCGATCTCTAAAGTCCTTCGCGTCGCCGTTATTTGTGGTGGCGATGAGCATCATCTACGGAGTGCTTTTCATGATCTTCCTGGTGCTCAACTACGAGAATCATCGAAATCACCCGAATGCGAATTCCTATACCCGATTCAAATACACCCGCAACCAGGCATTTGGGTTCAGCGCTCTCGCCTGCTTCTGCCTTGGTTACACTTGGCTCGTCGTCGCGGCGACCAGATAAGGGCGACCCCCGGCCTGAAAGGGCATCCCCGGGCCGCGACCGGTAAGACTCGGAATCGGAGCCGGCACCGTCTCGGCGCTTCGATGCACGTCGGCGAATAAACTCCCCGCTGCTAAATCCGCTTTGCGGGTGACTACCGTAATAGATAGAGAAGTGGACTTACGAGTCGTTCCTCCGCCCCGGTCGTGGCGTCACTCCTGGGGCGGAGGATACCGAACGACCGACGACGTCCGCTAATCTCACTCCCGAGGCAATCACCATGAAGAAACTGCAATTCCTAGTGGCCTTCGCCTTGGCGCTGTTCATGCTGGCGCCTTCCAGCCTGTTCGCGTCGAGCCATCGCGAAGCGCCCATCACTGCATTGGACCATAGCGCGGATGTCACTGACTGGTATGCCTTTGTCAGCTACGACAATCCTAACTATGTAACCTTTATTCTGAACGTAGACCCTTTGCTCGAACCCGCCAATGGGCCCAACTATTTCCCGTTCGATCCGAGCGTGCTCTACCAGATGTTGGTTGACAACAACCAGGACGGCATTCCCGACGTGACCTTCCAATTCCGTTTTAACACCCAAATCCGCCAGCCGGACCTGTTTACAGGATTCGTCGGCGGCATCGCCTCAATCCCGCAGATCACCTCACTGAGTGGCGCCGGTTCAGAGGGCTTGAGTTTACGCCAGACCTACACCGTGACCATGGTCGCGAATGGGCAGGCGAGATGCCTGAACGACGGAAAGACTTTGTATGCCGTTCCTTCGAACGTCGGTCCGCTCACCATGCCGAACTACAAAGCGCTGTTCAACCAAGGAATTTACAGCCTGGACCACGGTGTCAAGGTGTGGGCCGGCACTGCGGACGATCCGTTTTTCATCGACCTGGGGGCCGCATTTGATTCTCTAAACTTCCGCAGCGGAGTGGGTCCGGTGTTATCGCCGTCGATCGATGCCGACGATACTCACAACTATGCTCCCGATGCCGTGGGCGGCTACAACGTCAACTCCATCGTGCTCGAAGTCCCCATCACGATGCTGACCGTCGACGGCAAACTTCACCCTGCCAGCGATAAGCGCGCGGTCATCGGAACCTACGGCAGCACCTCGCGTCATGCGATCACGGTGCGGCGCTCGCCGGATCCAGACGTGAACTACGCCCACTTCCAGCAGGTGAATCGAGAAGGCAATCCGTTGATTAACGAGGTGATCATCGGCACCGGCTCGAAAGACCGTTTCAGTATGGATTTTCCGGTGAACGATGCGCAGTTCGCGAATTTCGTTCTCAACCCGGTGCTGGCAGGCGTTTTCAGTTCGCTGGGTGTTCCAGTACCTCCCAATCCCCGCACCGACTTGCTGATCCTCGCGCAGTATCAAGCTCCGATCTGTCCCGGCTGCGGCCCTAAAGATGCCGGACCCGTGGCCGACCTCTTGCGGCTCAACACTGGCATTCCAGCAACTCCGGTGGCGAAGCAGAAGCGACTTGGGTTCCTGGCAGGCGACACCGCCGGCTATCCCAATGGACGCAGACCGATCGACGATGTGTTTGACATCTCGGCCCGGGCTGTAGCCGGCATCCTGGTGGATGGGACGAAGTTTGGGACGCCGCTGGGAGATGGCGTGAATACCAAAAACGGAGGATTTAACAACTCCTTCCCCTATGTGATGCCAGCCAATAGCGGACGCGACAGCGCTCACACTGGCCCCGGCCAGGCAGGCTGCTCCGGACAACCCGGGGGTATCTGCCCCGTCGACTAAGCAACCCTCGTGGCCGCTCGGCTGATCGGGCGGCCACGATTTTTTTCGCAACCCATGAGGCTAGAGTATGAAGAGACTTCTGGCACTGATGTTGATGACGGCTGCGACCCTGGCTGGGGCGCAAACCAATCCGCCCACGAGCACGCCGGCGCTTTCACCCGCGGAACGAAGCCTGGCGGAGTCTCAAAGCCTAATCCGGGACAAACCCACCCAGTACGCGGGGTATAACCTTCTCGCCACTGCCCTAATTCGCCGCGCGCGAGAGACTTCCGACGCCCGCTACTACGCGCAAGCCGAAGACGCCGTCAAGAAGTCGTTGCAACTGGTTCCGAATCAATTCGACACTAAGAAGATTCAGGTTTCGATCCTGCTGGGCGAACATGACTTCCCTGCCGCGCTCGATGCGGCCAAGGCGCTGAATAAGCAGGTTCCGGATGACGTCATGGTTTATGGCCTGCTAACCGAAGCCAACGCCGAACTTGGCAATTACCAGGAAGCGGAGTCAGCGGCGCAGTGGATGCTCAATCTTCGCCCCGGCAATCTGCCGGCGTTGACCCACGCGGCGCGCTTGCGCGAATTGTTTGGGGACATCGACGGCTCCTACGAATTGCTGCAGATGGCATATGAGTCGACGCCGCCAACCGAGGACGAGGAACGCGCCTGGCTGCTGACGCAAATGGGTCACCTCCGATTGGCGACCGGCAATACGGATGCGGCGGAGAAGCTCTTAGAGCAGGCACTGACAACTTTCGCGAATTATCCGTTTGCCATGGGTGCTCTGGCGGAGGTTCGTATCGAGCAGACGCGTTATGCCGAGGCGGTCGCTCTGTTCCGGCAACGCTATCAGTTGACCTCGCGCACCGAGAATCTGTACGATTTGGCCCGAGCGTTGCAACTGGCAGGGCGCGAGGGCGAGGCCAAGAAACTCTTCGCCGAGTTTGAAAGGAAATCGCTTCTGGAATCGAGCCAGAAGGACAATTCCAACCGAGAGCTCATCTTCTACTACGCCGACTGCGTGAAACAGCCCATTCCAGCGCTCCGGCTGGCCGAGCAGGAATACTCCTGGCGGAAGGACGTCTACACCCTCGATGCCTACGCCTGGGCGTTGCACCAGAATGGTCGGGATGTAGAAGCGCGCAAGCAGATTGAGGCGGCTTTGGCAGTGGGCATTCGCGACGCGAGACTCCTGCTCCACGCGGGGGAAATCGCGCGAGCCTCTGGAGATCCGGACGCTGCCCGGCGCTACCTGAAGCAGTCGTGGGAGTTGAACACTCTGGACTCGGAACAGGCGCGATTGGCCTTGGCCAGCATGGCACCCGCTCCCGGCCGATAGCCATCTGCCATGCGGAAATTTCGTCACACCGTCGCGATGGTTCTCCTGCTGGCTAGTTCCGTGATGGCGGCGGAATTTTCGCTTTCGGGTCGCGTACTCGATGCCCAGGGTTATCCGGTGCCTGGTGCCACCGTCCAACTGGCCGGACTGCAGGGCTCACTCCCCGAACAGACCAAAACCAACGAGCAAGGGCGGTTCGAATTCCAGGCGACCTCGAGCGGGGACTACGTCATCCGCGCCGCCGCCGCAGGATTCGAGGCGGTAGCGGAAACCCTGGCGGTTTCCGGCGCCGTCCACCTCGATATGCGCCTGGGAAAGGTCAGCGTACGTAACGAATCTGTCACCGTAACCGCGGATGTCAATGAATCCGATGTGCTTTCCCCTGATCCTGGGGAGAAGGTCTTTGTGCGTCAGGACTTGCTGGACGCAAACCCCGGTCGTCCCGGGGCCCCTGTGTCGATTCCCGGATACCCCATTGAAACCGCGTCGAGCGGCATCAAGGCACCGCAGTACTTTGCGCCGGGCGTCGCCGGGGATCATGGGGAACCGATCGCCCAATACATCGCGGTCGGTAGCGACCTGATACCGAACAATCTATCCGCGAATGCTCACGGCAACGGCTATTCCGACCCCAACATATTCATTCCAGAGATTCTAGAGAGCGTTAAGGTCGATGGCGGCGCATTTGATGTTCGCGAAGGAAATCACTCCGTCAACCTGGCAGCCACCTACGGACTCCGTTCTCGGCTTGATCCCTTCCTCACGGTGACCGGGGACCATCGGGACATGGATCTGGCCGCGGGGTTCAGCCCGACGCCCGAATCCTGGCTGGCTCTGGAGGGTTCGTATGGAAATGGATTCCTAGACCGCCTTGAACACCGGCAACAATACAAGGTCAACGGTCAACGGTTATTTCATGTTGGCGAGCACCGGCTGACTGTGTTGGGCATCGGATATTACGGCCAATCCTACGTTCCTGGACTGGTTCCTATCCTCAGAAGGAATGCCTTCGATGCCAGTGTCGCCGATCTCGGCGACACCATCGACCCCAGGCAAAAGGACCAGACCCATACCGCGCTCCTCGCGCTGAACGACGTCTGGCGGCTCAGTAGCAGCCAGCAACTGCAGCTCTCGGGCTTCTTTCGCACCTACAATCTGTCTTTGTATTCGGACTTCGGACAAGGACTGATCCGGCAGAGCGAGTTCCGCACGGTTACCGGCGGCACCGCCAACTACGTCAATAAGATTGCTGAATCCCTGTCGCTGCTGGGCGGGCTGGACTATGCGCGCGATGCGCCCAGGCGCGATGATCTCGACCATTATGGCTTCTTCAATCCGAGCCAGCCCGATACGTATGGTCCTTTCACCCCGGTTGATGGAAACAACGTGACCATAGGATCGGTGACCCCCTATCTCGCCGCAGAGGGCGGTCTGGCTCGTTATTTCCGCTACTACCTCGGCTGGCGGCGCGACGAGATCGACTTCGACAACCAAGACTTGCTCCATTCGCAGAATTCGTTCCAGAAGTGGCTCGGTGTGAACTCACCGAAAGCCACGGTTTCGTTTCTCCCTAAGGACTCGTGGTTTGTCCCTCTGCTTTCACTTAGCTTCGGCCAGGCTTTCTTCACGGAGGATCCCAGAATTGGCACCGGAAACGCACCCGGCACTCCCGTAGCCACCTCCCATTCTTATCAGCTCGTGGCCAGCCAGACGATTCACAACACCGCCGTCCGATTCACTCTCGGCCATGTCACCAATAGTTCGGAGCTGGCGAAGATTGATCCGGACACCGGTCTTCAGTTTGACCAGGGGCCAAGCCGTCTGCGGTTCATGACGGTCACCGTGCGTCGCAACCTCGGATGGAGCACATTGCAGGCAAGTTTTTCGAAGGCAGATGCCCGCGATCTGGACTCAGGAGAGCCCACTCCAGAGGCTCCTCGAACGATCTTGGATCTCCTGGGAACGAGCGCGAAACTCCCCTTCCGCCTGCAGGCCAAAGGCGAGTTTGAATATGTGGGTGCAAAGCCGCTGGGCACGGGATGCGATCCATTGAACCCGAACGCGGAATGCACCGGAATCCCGGTCAAGGAATTTCGTGGCGCGCTGGTTCGGCCCTTCTTCCATGACCGCCTGGATGCCGGCGTAAATTTTCTCCTGGCGAGCGGTTCTGCAGGGCAGACAACCGAGAGTTTCTTCCCCTCTGAAATCCAAGAAATCGTAGGAGTGCGCATACCGTCCTACGCCAGCGTCACCCTTGCCTACAGGTTTGGGCGCGCCGCCACCCCTTGATCGGTCTTCGAGATCTGTGTTCGAGACGGCGTTTTCCACAGTAGGTTCGGCCGGTGCAGAACTCTACTGCTGGACAGCGAGCAGTAATCTCCATCGCCCGGAACAGGTTTCAAACTGTCTCGCCGTCTTCTGCTGCCGGGCTGCCCCGGGTGAGATTTGCCATCCAGCGGCCTCCGGGTGAAATGGGGTTTTGTTATCGTGAGTCTTTTAGAGCCGGGTGGGGCTGAGGAATTTCTTCTGCGTTGACCGCGATTTGCTTCGACTTCCGATAGACGTTTGCCACGGCCAGCGTCCAGAAGGGAACCAAATCAACGCCGGGCACGAGTTTGGCAAGAAACGATGGCAGGAATTCCCAATGCCAACCCAGAAGATGCACCATTATCGCTCCCACACCGAAATCGAGTGCGTCATCCGCGGGCGACAACGCCCCTTCGACGAACAAGGGGAACACAATCAGTTGGAGTGCATCTGCAACGACGGCCAGCACCATGGCCGCTCGAAAGCGCGGACCCGGCGAGATTGTGATGGTGTCCTGAGTCAAGGCGCCGCTACTCCTGCCTGAGCTATTTTAAACGATACCCCCCGGCGACGCCGATCCCGTGATCGAAAACGCTTGCACAGCAGATCTCGGACTTCCTTCTGGCCCGTGGCACTTACGCGGACGCCTGGTTCGGCGGGATTTATTGCTTTGAGGGTGGATCGAAGAGGACGGCTCTCGCTGGTGTGGACGTTCCCCCCGGGGTAGGGCACAGTTTCAAGATAGGATGTTGTGGCGGTCGTGTTTCGGCCTTCGCTCGACTGCATTTATTCTGGAACCGAGGCGCCCATGATTTCTCAGGCAAACATCTCGCCCCATACACCCATGGGGGCAAACCTGGTCTATAGTGGCGGCGCTACGTTTCGCGCCTGGGCACCACTGGCTACCGCGGTTTACATCAGCGGCACCTTCGGCGGCACAGCAACGACCGGGCAGTCCGACAATCTCCTGCTGGTGAAAGACTCGAATGGATACTGGACCGGGTTTGTAGGTGCCGCGCAGGAAGGCGATCCCTACCGTTTCTGGGTCGTGGGACCAGGAGGTAGCGGCTATAAACGGGATCCGTATGCGCGCGAGCTCGCGCCCGCTACGGCATTCCCCAACTGCAACAGCTTGATTCGTCCCGCCACGGCATATCCCTGGCACGATTCGGCATTCGTCACGCCCGACTTCAGCAACATGATCATCTACCAACTGCACGTCGGAACCTACAATCCCAGTGCGCCCGGCGTCGCCTCAACGTTTCTCGATGTGATCGCCAAGATTCCCTATCTTGTCGCGCTCGGGGCCAATGTCCTGCAGCCTCTACCCATTGATGAAATGGAGACCGACCCATCGATGGGGTACAACGGCGCAGATTTGTTTTCTCCGGACTTTCCCTATGTGGTCACTGACCCCGCGGCTCTGAATGGTTACCTGACCACGATCAATGGCCTGTTCACGGCCAAAGGCATTTCGCCGCTCCGTCTGCAGGATATTACTCCTGGACCGGCGCAGTTGAAGGCGTTGGTCGATCTGTGCCACGTTTACGGCATTGCGGTCGCGTTCGACGTGGTCTACAACCACGCCGGTGGGTTCACGGTGAACGGGCAGCTGGACGACAACTGCATCTACTACTGGGACCGCGCCAAGAACATCGGCAACAACAACGATAGCTTGTATTTCACCGATCAGGACCGAGGAACAGGCGGGCTCTCGTTCGCCCTTTGGAAAAACGATGTCTGCCAATTCCTCATCAACAACGCCCTGTACTACATCGGCGAATTTCACGTCGATGGATTTCGCTATGACGAAATCAGCGACCTGATTTCGATGAATTGCGATTCCGGCTGGACTTTCTGCTGCAATCTTACCAGCACAATTCGCTACATAAAGCCGCGGTTGTTGCAAAACGCGGAGTTTTGGCCCGGCGATGTCGGCAACTATCCGAAGCCTTGGCCGTCGATTGTGACACCGATCGCCAATGGCGGCGCCGGCTTCGATGTAGTGCAGCACGATGGATTGCGCAGCGCGGTTCGCAATGCGGTCGAGGTGGCTTCGTTCGGCCAGGGTGCCTCCATCAATTTCGATGCGATTGCCGATACCCTCTATCCCCAGGGATTTGCGGCTGGCTGGCAGGCCGTGCCGTGCGTTGAAAATCACGACATCGTGAAAGTGGGCACGAACTTGCGTATCCCCGCTCTTGCCGACGGCTCGAACCACGAATCGTGGTATGCGCGCAGCCGCTCGCGGTTCGCGACCGGTTTGTTGCTCACCGCTCCCGGAATTCCGCAGCTTTTCATGGGGCAAGAGTTTCTCGAAGACAAACCATGGAGCTGGGATCCGGCTTCATCGAATCTGATCTGGTGGGCGGGATTGAATGCAGGAGCCGATACGGCCAGGGCGAATCATCTGCGTTTTACCCAGGACTTGATCCGGTTACGCTGGAGTTATCCGGCGCTGCGCGGAGACAACGTCAATCCCTTCCACGTGCATGACGAGAATCGCGTAATTGCATTTCACCGCTGGCTCGAAGGCAGCGGGCAGGATGTGATTGTGGTCGCTACGCTGGCCGAAGATACTTGGTACAACTACGGAATCGGATTTCCCTTTGCGGGGCCATGGCGGGAGGTGTTTAACAGCGACGTTTATGATAATTGGGTGAACCCGATCGTAGCCGGCAACGCGGGAGGGATCTGGGCGGCGGGCCCGCCGCTGCATGGCTTTCAAACATCGGCGAACATTGTGATCCCGGCCAACGGTTTCGTCGTATTCGCACGCACTTGAACGAGAGGTGCATACCGGTTCAGCGTTGGCCGAAAATCGAAGATTTTCCGCAATTTGCCCGAACCCGTTTTCAGCATATTCGAGCGCGGCGACCGGCTGAGACCGATCGTGGACGGAAGCTTAGACCCTCCGCGACCCTCCAGCCGGAAGATTCCTGGTCTTCGCTAGGCGAACGCCAGGCTCAGGCCAGGGGGCCCAGTCTTTTGCCCGCGGCCGCGTGCCCACGCCTGCAGCGTAGACCACCGACTCGGAAATTCCGTCCACGCCAAGAGCTTGTTCCACTTTCGAGTCGGCGAGCGCCATGGTGCAGAATGGGGCGAGACCCAGCCATGTCGCTGTCAGGCAGAAGGTCTGGCAAACATGGCCGGCGTCTAGAATCACCGTGCGATAGGCGGCTGAATCGGGATACTTCCACTGGTTGCGCCCGAATACAGCGGTCATGAACACGAGGGCGCTGGCTGAGCCATACCAGGACTGGCCGGCCAGAAACCTCCCGAACTGGCGCGAGCTGCAGCCTCCTCTTATCAACTCCAACCAATGCTTATCGGGCGAATAGTGATACAGACCGCGCGGCAGACCGCGTACTCGGAGAGCCGCCACGTAGGCTTCGAGCGGGTGTCGCGCGCCTGCCGACGGAGAAGTCTTCAGCGCTACCCGGCCGATCGAACCCGGCAACTTTACCCAATACTGTACCCCATAGGAGAGCCAAAGCAGTGTGCTCAAGTCCTCAAGATCCAGGTGGCGTTCGGAGAACTCGCGCCAGGTGCGCCGTGCGAGCAGGACCTGCGGAAATTCGCCCTTGGTATTCGGACTGGGGAGCGGCACGCAAGCAGTGCGCGGATAGCGTTTCGTGGCAGGCGGTGCGGGTTCACGCCGCGCACGAACCAAGAGCGCGCGCCGGGACTCCCCCAGGTCAGAGACGTACGGCAGGTCTTTGGTAGAGAAGTGAAGCAGTCCGCCCGCCGGAAGCCACGGCGACCATGATTTCTGAAGCCTCGCGTCGGCACGCGCCCCAACCGAGCCCTCTTGGACCAAGAATCCTCGCCCTGCGAGTTGTCGCAAGGCAGACTTCACGCTCGAAGGCTTGAACTCGGACAGGCGGGAGCAGAGCTCGGTCCGAGTCCGCCACTCGCTGCAGTGGTGGAGCAGTATGGCCACCATGGGATCGCCAGAGATCAAATTGTGAGTGCGGTAATTCTCGAAGATCAGCTCGCCGTCGCGCCAGTAGGAGACGATACTGGCCGCGCGGCGCAGTCGTCTCGGAGATGGCAGCATCGGGGAGCTCATGAATCAAGTATCGGACCCTTCACAGCATGCGAAAGTTACCGGTGGCAACCGTCCGGGCCAGATCACGAATGTGGCAGTCAAGCTTCTTCGCTTCTTTGGCGATGAGCCGAAGTTGTTTCTGCAATCTCTTAATGCGCTTTTTCGTTTTTTTCGATTGAGCAGGCATGGACTGCCTCCTTTTTCTGGAATTCAAGGCAGGGACCTAGAGTGTTGTGGAACATAAGAGCATCCGGCTTTGTTGTCAACAGAATTCAGCACACCCTAAGGGGGGAAGTCTATACCGCGGATCAAGTTCTGAAAGCGAGGATCGGAGCGCATAGGATCCAATACTGGCTCGATCTTCATATAAACCATGTCGTCATTTCTGTCCTGGTAGCCTTTCGTAAGCCAGAAAATGGTCTGCTCTTTGTCGGCCAATCCGGCATAGACCATGGCGATGCTGTAGGCGGGAAGATAGGGTCGGGAAGGATTGTTCAGCTCGCCCAGGACCTTCCGCGCCCGTGCCCGATCTCCTGACATGGCATAGGCGACACCCAACTGCGCGATCGAATACGGACTTCCCGGAAGCAGCTCGATTGCCTTCTGCAGTTCTGGAATGCCCTCCTGGAAGCGCCTTTCATTGACGGAGGAGATGCCAATACAGAGATGTGCGAGTCCGAAGTTCGGGTCCATGTCGAGGGTCTTACGGCATTGGTTGGCGGCATCTTTATACCGTCGCGCCTCGTTGAGACGATTTCCCAAGCTCGCACTGATAATCAGCGACAGCGGGTCCAACTCTGCGGCCTTCGTTGCCTCCTTCACGGCTTCATCGAATCGACCGGCAGTAGCCAGGAAGATGGAATACCATTGGTGCGCGGTCGAGTAACTGGGATCCAACTGGATTGCCCGCTTGAATTCGCTCTCCGCCCCTTGCCAGTTCCACTCGTTGTGGTAAATGCTGGCCAGAGAAGTGTGCGCTTGCGCCAGGCTGTCGTCGATTTCCAATGCTTTCTGTGCAGCTTTCTTGGCCTGCTCATTGACGTTTGTGGGCGCCAGGGCCCAATCAGGACCGAGAACGACATAGACATCGGCCAGTCCCGCATAGGCCAGTGCGTAATTCGGATCCTTGGCGATGGCTGCTTTGAAGTAATCCAGGCTCTTTTCAAGAGAAGCGCGGTCGCGCTTGTTCCAGTAATAACGTCCCTTCAGGTAGGCTTCGTAAGCCTCAGGATTGACGGGGCGGGAGCTTTCGCGGCTGGCTTCGTTCTTCTCACCCAGCCTGCCCTCGACCTGCTGGGTGATGGCGTGGGCTACTTCATTCTGCAGGCGAAGGATATCCTGGAGATCACGCTCATAGCTCTCTGCCCACAGGTGTTGGTCGGTGGCTGCCCGTATCAGCTGCGCGGTAATTCTCACCCGGTTCCCGGATTTTTGAACCGACCCTTCCACCACCGCGTCGACGTGCAACTCGCGCGCAATCTCCGGTAGCGCCTTCTCGGTTCTCTTGTATTGCATCACGGACGTCCGCGAAATCACGCGTAGGTCCGTGGTCTTGGCCAGATCGGTAATGAGGGCCTCGGTCATGCCGTCGGCGAAATAGTCTTGGTCGGGATCGCCTGAGAGGTTGGCCAGGGGCAGTACTGCCAGGGAGCTGATCTGCGGCTGGTCACCGCGTCCCAGCAAGCGATCTCGCCAGCCACCGGCGTTGAAGGCAAGCAGCAACGCCATCACGGTGAACAGCATGGCGAGGCTCGCCAGAGCCGCTCTCACAGGCCTTCGCCATGGCTTGGTTTCGGCGACTCGAACCCCCGCGCCGGTGCTTGCCGCACTCACGCGCCGCAGGTCTACCGCCAGTTCCTTCGCCGACTGGTAGCGATTCTCGGCTTCCTTCTCCAGGCACTTCAGGATGATGTCTTCGAACCGTGGCGACAGCTCAGGCGCCAAGCGACCCGGCGGAGCCACCGGCTTGTGCAGGATGGCGTCTGCGGTGGCCGTAGAAGTCTTGCCGTGAAAGGCGGAACGCCCGGTCACCATTTCGTAGAGTACTGTCCCAGCGGCCCAGATATCGGAGCGCTCATCCACCGCTTCCCCTTGGAGCTGCTCAGGAGACATGTACGGTAAGGTGCCCGCTCCGCTCCCGGTTAGGCTTTCCGTGTCGGCTTCCGGCGCCGCGCTTGGTGCCAGCTTGGCCAGTCCGAAGTCCAGGATCTTTAGCCGACCGTCAGGGGTCACGCGCAGGTTGTTCGGCTTCAGGTCGCGGTGGATGACGCGTTGTTCGTGGGCTGCGGCCAGTCCCTCGACCAGTTGCAACCCCAGCCGGGTGAACTCCTTCTCGGGCAGGGGGCGACTGGCAATTTTTTCGCTCAGAGTTACTCCGGGCACGAACTCCATAACCAGAAAGTCGATTCCCTGCTGCGTGTCAAAATCGTGGATGGTGGCGATGTTGGGATGGTTCAGTTTGGACAGCGCCAGGGCTTCCTTGCGGAAGCGTTTGCGTGCCGAGTCGTCGGAGAATGTCTTCGGCGGCAGCACCTTAATGGCCACGTCGCGGTCCAGGTGCTCATCGCGGGCGCGATAGACTTCGCCCATGCCGCCGGCGCCGATCCGCGAGACGACGCGGTAGTGGGCCAGCCCGAGACCAATGAGTGACTCTTGGCCGAACGCTCGGTTGGCCATAGCGAAAAAGCTCCGTTCCATTTCCCCCGGTCATTCTAGGCTCTCGAGGTAGAGGAATCGATCGGAAAACCGAACGGGTCGCACTTCTGCCGAGACCGGCTGCCTTCCTTTCATGACCCGGACTACGGCGGGCATGCCATCGGCCCTTTTTCGTAATTTCCTGCAGCCATGAGGTTCCCGATCAGCCGGAAAGGGAGAATCCTTTGTGCGTTTTCACCAACTTATCATTCCGCAAAATAGAAAGTTGGGGCACTGTGCAGCGATTTTCATTCGATGGAATCGCCGGGCCGTCCCGGCGTCTCATTTCCAGCCGGCTTGAATCAGTCCCGCGCCTGAGACCATTCCGCCCACGACATCTGGCTCACCGAACATGCGACGGCGCCGAAGCCAACAGAGTGCTGGCCCCGTTCCACAGAATCTGCACACCGATGCATACCAGAAGAAACGACATCAGCTGCACGATCACGGTCATCCCGGTAGCTCCCAGGACCCGCGCTAGCCGGTCTGCGAATGCGTAGCACAGGAAAATACTAGCCGCCAGCAGAGCCGCCCCAACCACGGCGGCCAGAATCGCCAGCACATGAAACCCCTGATGGTAGGGTGCATCCGCTCCCAACGTAACGGCCACGGAAATAGATCCGGGTCCGACCGTCAGGGGCAGGGTCAACGGATAAAAGGCGTGACGGAACGGATCTTCCGATTGAATGTCCCGCTTCAGGTCCTTGCCATCATCGTCGTCGCGTTGTTTGAGCAGCGCCCAGCCGGTCGAAATGACGATGAGTCCTCCGCCCACTTGCACGACCGGCAGAGAAATCCCAAAGAAGGCCAGGATATGGGTACCGATGAAGTAGGAACCAATCAGCAGGAAAAAGCTGTTCATCGCAATCCGCAATGACAGCGCTCGCCGCGCGCCCGGCGAATACTCCTTGGTCAGAGCCAGGAATATCGGGCTTCCTCCCAGTGGGTCGACGATCGGAAACAGCGCGCTGAGAATGAGCAATAGACTCTTCGCTGCTTCGACCACGGCGTCCCTCCAGTTTCTCAAGTATAGCCGCGTTCGTACCGGTAAGCCTTCGGATGGGACGGTTCTGCGCGGGCATCATGCGAGGGCAGCGCTGTCGTGCGAATGACCAACACGCCGCAGAATGCGCCCGCAATGTTCGCACGATGAGTTGGAACTCAACCGAGCGGAACCCGCAGCAACTCCCAGAGCTGCGCCCGACCCTCGACCGAGACGCGGACTACGCGCGTGTCTCGTACGGGAATTAGCCAGCGAAGTTCTCGGAATCGCTTGTACATGGCACACCCCAGCGCCCCCGCCAGGTGGTGCCGCCGTTCGGTCCAGTCCAGGCAGCGACGCGCAAGTTTTTTCTGCGCCAGGGCGGACGACGGAACACCAACCCCAATCGTTTCGAACCACTCTCGCCCCGATGAGGTTAACGAGTAGGCCTTCGCGTTGTGTACCTTGAGCAATCCGCGCGTTTCCAGGTTCTCCGTGATTCGCACGCCCAACCAGCCCGCCAGATGTCCATAACAGGTTCGCGCGTGCTCCAAGCTTCCCGCGATGGCTTTCGCAGATGCAGCCCCGGGTGCCGTCATCGGTGGACGGGCCGTCAGCACCAGTAATGCTTCCACCGCATCGGCGACCTCTACGCTCGCCAGCCGGTAGTATCGGTGCCGGCCCTGCCGCTCGACACTGAGCAGCCGACCTTTCACAAGTTTGGCTAAGTGCTCGCTCGCCGTCTGCGGTGCCACGTTGGCAGTCAACGCCAGCTCTCCCGCAGGAAGAGCTAGGCCACCCATCAATCGCAGCAATATCGCGGCTCTTCCCGGGTCGCCGAGCAAGTTCGCGGTAGTCGAGAGTTCCTGGTTCATCGAGGCATTATCGTCCCAACCTTATTCCGATACTTCGGCCTCCGCCGAAATGTCGTGCGCCCTCCAATCCTACACTGTGTCAGGAGGCATTCATCTTGATCACCCTTTTTCTGCGTTATACGATCGATCCCAACAAGCTGTCCGACATTGCACAATACGCCGCCGACGAGCAAGTTCCCATACGCCAATGCGGCGGAAACATCCTCGGCTATTTCATGCCCACCGATTTCGCGGGAGCCACCAATGAAGCTTTTGGCCTGATCGAGTTTCCTTCACTCGCCGAATACGAAATCTATCGCGCCAAGGTGGCGGTCCATCCATTGCACAAGAAGTATGTCGCGGTGCTTGAAAGTACTGGCGCCTTGCTCTCCATTCAGCGCTCGCTGATTCAGCGTGTGGAATCTTCGCCGGAGCCAGAGTCATGACCGATATTCCCGGCTACGACTTTGGTTCGGTTAGAAGCCCACACTCGCCGGTTTCCGCTGAAGAACTGCGGCAGCTGGAACAGACTCTCGGCTGGACTGCCGATGACGAACAACTGCTAGGAAAACACGCCGCTCTTTTCGAGGCGCAAGCTGAAAAGATGGTGGACTCGTGGCGCACCGTCATTGCATCTCAATCACACTTGGCGCAATGGTTTCTTGCTCCAGACGGCAAGCCGGATGAGGAGTACAAAGCCGCGGTCAAACGCCGCTTCGTGCGCTGGGTTATTGACGTCGCGACTCGCCCGCACGATCGCGCCTGGCTGGACTACCAGGAGGAAATCGGGCTGCGCCACACTCCGGAAAAGAAAAATAAAACCGACATCCGCCACACTCCACCGCTGGTGCCGCTTCGTTATTTGCTGGCTTTTGTCCCCGTAGTGACGCCCGTGCGTCAGTTTTTCGAGAGCGCAATCCCCGACCGTGCCCAGCGCGACGCAATCGAACACGCATGGACCAAGGCCGTCCATCTCCACGTCACTCTCTGGGCCCGACCTTTCGCCCGCGACGGACTCTGGTAGGCGCTCGGCGCTCGGCGCCTGGATATTTCGCGTTTATCTAGTCGGACATTACACCTCAATTTACGGAGCGCGCCTCATCTGGTCCCGTGTTCGGCGCTTTCCCGGTCCTCAGCACCTTCCGATCACGGGAAACGCCTGGATCCTCACTTCGCGCCCGGCCTGGGAGCGTCGAGAAACGGCGCCACGACCTTGCCGAGGACTGGAGAAGAGGCGATGTTGTAGTGCGTGAGGCCCGGGAGCACGGCGAGTTCGTTGGCCGGGCGCGCGGTCCCGTCTAGGCCAGCGTCCTGCTTTCCCCCGCCGAGCAACTGGAAAAAGTCCATGATGTGCGCAAGGCGAATGGCGTCGGCGTCGGCGAACACGATCAGGACGGGTGATTCGATCAGGGACACCTGTCTTGACCAGTCGTAGTCCAGGCGTACCAGATCGCCGAGCTTGGCGAACAGCTGGGGCCAATCCACGCCGGGATAGAGCTCGTAGAGCGGGCTGTGCTTCATGAATTTTGCGGTCTCCGGGCCCATTTGATCGAAGTTCTTTAGAACTTCGGGGTAAAACCCGTTCCGCCTGAACGCAGTGGACACCAGCACAAGCTTACCGACAACTGCGGGGTGGCGGATGGCGAGCTGCAGCGCGACGCCACCGCCGAGGGAATAGCCCATAACGTCGGACCGGTTGAGACCAAGCTGCGTAATAAGAGCAGCGATGTCGTCTGCCATCGACTCGAAGCGCAAGGGGCGGTCGATGTCAGCCGTGCGACCATGGGCCTGCAAATCGACAGCGATGACGCGGCGAGTCTTTGCGAGCGCCGGCAGGTTTGGGCCAAACATCTCCAAGCCACCAACGCCCCCGTGAAGCAGAATCAGCGGTTCTCCCGCACCGTAGTCTTCATAATAGATTTTCAGATCGTTCACCGAAGCGTGATGTCCTGGAGCATTCTGGTTCATACCATTCTCCTTTTCTGACCGCGCCGTAGCGGCGCTGTCGGTGATCTGGGCACTGGCCACGCTGCGCGGGGGCAACCATCATCGCGACCAGAATAACCACTGCTGCCATAGGGATGGTCTTCGAGGGCGCGCATTCGAGCACAGCGCCTGGACTCCGCCGCAACCGTCGTGGCGCTGCGTTCGGTGTCATCGATTGAGCCCTCATCGGGCCCTTCCAAAGGACGGATCTCGCCTGTATCTTGCGTCCTCGCCGCCGCAAATCAGGAACTTGCACTTTCATTTGCGCGTCTCCATTGGTAGATCGAACGGTAGAGGTTCAAATCGACACCCCAATTCGAACCATTCAAACACTGCTCGGTTCCCTCTCGCCCGCCATCTAGATTGGCACTCCGCGCAGCAGATCGATCTGGGTTGCGCTGCTAGGGCGTTGGTCAGCGCCGCTCCGCCCTTCCCAGAAAGGGACGGGGAGATCAGCTAATCTTCGGAGCGCAGCGCCAGGCTGGATCTGACGGGGGTGGTCTCGCGAAGAAAAAGAGTTGCGAGAAATAGCAAAGCGCTTCCCCCGCTCGCCAGCCACATGGTCAAAGTCAGGCCGTACTTCTCTGCCAGCGTGCCCGCCACGATGGGTGCCGCGGTCGCGCCGATCACTTCGCCGACCAAGGTCACAAGGCCAATCGAAGTTGCCCGAAACTGGGCCGGGACACTTTCGGTCGGTATCAGCACCATCACTAGACTCGCAATACCTTGCCCTGAGTTGGTAATCAAGACGATGGCCGCAAGAATCAAGGGATAGACATAGAGCGCAGGTACCAGGAAGGCGAGGGGTACCGCGGCAGACATCGCAGCCATCAGCAATAACACGGGCTTCCGTCCTAAGCGGTCGGACAGGGAGGGGAGCAGGAAACCAAGGAAGAAGCTGCCCAAACCGGTAGCCCCGAGCAGCAAACCCGCAGTGGTCGCGGGCTGGTGTGCTATTTCAGTGATGTAGAGGGGAGCGAATACATTCAACACGAACAACCAGCACATGAATCCGGTGGCTCCCAGACTGCACAGCCAGATATTCGGATAACGCATCAGGGAAAAGTGGGCGGTGAATGACGGTTTCGGCAGCGGTGTGATCGCATCCCGGGTGGGCTCTTTCACGAACCTCCAAATCAAGGTCCCCATCAGCAAGCCCGGGGTGCCGGCCACAAAGAAAGCCGAGCGCCAACCCCAACGGGCGGCGACCTGGGTGGTCAAGACTGGGGCTGCGGCCAGTCCCACCAAGGCAGCGGCGCTGACCACAAATCCTATGTTGCGCCCGCGCCGGCTGGGCGGGGATGATTCCTCGATCAGGGCGGTCATGATGGACCAAGTGGGTCCTTCGGCAACACCCATGAGCGCGCGAATCCAGAGCAATTGATGAAAACTACCGGCCAGACCGGACAGCCACGACAATATCGAAAAGGCGAAGACGGCAGGAACCAGCACCGGCTTGCGACCCACGCGATCCGACAACGCGCCAAAAATCAGTGTGGAGGCCGCCCAGGTGATCGCCAAAACCGAGGCCAGGGTTCCGATTTGGGCGTTACGAAGATGGAATTCAACCGCGAAGTAGGGCGCCAGGTAGAGCGGCGACATCCGGTCGAGAAAGACCGTTCCCCAGGTGCAAAACAGAATTGCGACCAGAGCGCTCTCATATCGCCGCGAAGAATCCATGCCGTCCCATCCCGGTCATCCCCGGGTTTTTGCCACGCCCCCAGGGATCGAGGCCGCTGCCCTCGATCGAAAGCAGCTCCCCTCACCTAGCACCATCGGGCGCACGGTCTCGAGCTTTTGGCACGAATCTTACGCGAATCCAGCCCATCGCGCTTGCCGGCACCGAACCCTTGATTTGCGAAGGCCCCATGTCTAGATCGGTGACAGCAGTAGGCTCTAGGACCAAGAATAAGGCCCTACTCGAGCGGAAGGCCTACGTAGTTCTCCGCCAGGGATTCTGCGGCCGCTCGCGAACTGGTTACATAGTTCAGTTCGGCCACCTGGCGGCGGCGATCGAAAGGATTCTCGTCCGGAAAACGGTGCAGCATCGAGGTCATCCACCACGAGAAGCGCTGGACTTTCCAGACACGCCGCAAACAGAGTTCCGAATAGCGAACCAGCAAGTCGCGACGACCGGTAGCGTAAAACTGCTTGAGACCGCGCGCCAGGACTTGGACGTCCGCGACGGCCAGATTCAATCCCTTAGCGCCAGTCGGAGGAACGATATGGGCCGAATCCCCGGCCAGAAATAGCTGGCCGTATTGCATGGGTTCGACCACGAAGCTCCGCATGCCGGTCACACCCTTTTGCAAGATCTGTCCCTCGGTCAGTCTCCATCCATCGGCCGCTAGACGAACCTGAAGTTCCCCCCAGATCCTCTCATCGCTCCAGAGAGCAATCTCCTCATCGGGCTTACACTGCAGGTACAGACGGCTGATTTGCGGCGTCCGCATGCTGAGCAAGGCAAACCCGCGATCGTGATAGGTATAGATCAGTTCCTCGGAAGACGGTGGCGCGGCCGCCAAAATGCCCAGCCATCCGAAGGGATACTCTCGCCCGTATTCGGCCAGCACTCCGACCGGGATGCTGGGACGCGTGACCCCGTGAAAACCGTCGCAGCCAGCGATAAAATCACAACTCAGCTCCCACTCTTTGTCATCTTTCCGGTATCGAATCCTGGGCCGTTGGCTGGCGAGGTCATGCACGGTGACGTCCTCAACTTCAAAAAGGACTTGGCCCCCGCTCGCCACCCGGGCATTGTTCAAGTCCTTCAGAACTTCACTCTGGGCATAGATCGTGATGCCTTTGCCACCGGTGAGGTCTCGGAAGTCAATGCGGTGGCTGCGGCCTTCAAAGCGTAGCTCGATTCCGTAGTGAACCAGGCCTTCGCTTTGCAAGCGTTTCCCCAGGCCCATCGCGGTGAGCAGGTCGACCGTCCCCTGTTCGAGGACGCCGGCCCGGACGCGTTCCTCAACGTGCTGTCGGCTGCGATTCTCGACGACGACCGACTCGATCCCTTCGAGATACAAGAGGTGAGACAGCACAAGACCGGCAGGTCCCGCACCAACGATGCCGACCTGGGTACGGAGTGAATTCGGCACAGAACTGGGTCCGTGAACTCGAGCTTGTTCCGAGGATGGTGGAGACCTTCCGTCAGAACGTAAATTTTGCCGAGGCCTGCAATTGCCTCGGGTTGAACATGGTGCGCGGCGTTCCGAAAAGCGGATTGGGCGCGGGCGCCACGGCCAATCCTCCGTCTGGGCCGCAAGCCACCTGTCCGCGCTGGATCGCCAAGGATGCCGCGTCCCCGTAGTGCGTCGGAACGGCTCCGCAAAAGTCAGGCGTCCCTCCGCCGTAGACTGAAGTCACCTCATTCACATTCTGTCGGTTGAAGACATTGAAGGCATCGAAGGCCAGATTCAGCTTGACGCCTTCGCGGATGGAGACGACGCGGGAGAGCCGCAGATCCGTGGTGTAGAGGTGGTCGCCGCGATAGGAATTGCGCGGGGACCATCCGACCCGATCGGTCACCGGATTGGTATCACCGTTCACGTCGTTGCCCACGAACATGGTAAACGGTCGGGGCGATTGCAGGGTGACGATTCCACTGAACTCGAAGTTACGCAGGAAGCCGTGCGTGGGAGCATCGCCGGTGAAATTGCTGACAAAACGATTGCGGACGTCCTGCACCGAATCAGCTCGTTCCAGTTGACGATTGTAGAGATCCTGCGGAGTGCTGACAAAGGTGAGGAAAGTCCCGTCATCGGTCGTGTGGGACAAAGTATAGTTCGCGTTCAGGCGGAAATAGCGGCCCAGTTTGTCGGTGACCGACAGGGTGCCACCGTTATAGGCAGCGGTTCCGGTGGCATCGAGGTAGTACATCAGACCCGCGTTGGTATAGAGCACGCCGCTCGAAGCATCTTTGCCGTCCGGCATCTTGTTGTTGGGGAAGGGTCCGGTTGGCGTGATCGGCGGTCCGGGAATCGCAGAAGCGGGAGGACAAAAGGTTGCGGAACTAGAAAACCCGCCCGGGGGACACACGTTCAGGTTTTCCGGGCGGAACTGTTTGTGCGCCCGCAGGAAAAGATAGCCGGCGCTGATCACCAGGCCCTTGCCCAGATCCTGCTCCAGCTGCAAGCTGGCTTGCTCGGAATAGGCAATGCGGCTGTTGGGATTGATACCTCCACCGCTGTTGGTCACAAACGTGCCCTCCGGCCCGGTGCTGAAGTTGGGAGGAGTCTGGCCGCTGAGAAGCAGGGTCCGCGCCGCCTGGGACGGGGTCGGGACCGTAGACCCGTCCGGATACGGCAGGGGGTTGCCATGGTTCGCCGGGCTGGGAGCGTCAAAACTCAGCTGGTTCAGCACCCAGGTAGCGGTGTCGTTTCCTTTTCGAACAAACGGCTGCGCTACACCGGGAATCACCACTTCCCGTTGCGGGTAGGTGACGAAAATGAAGGTCATGTTTTGATGGTCGTCGAAAATGCCGAACCCGGTGCGAATGACAGTATGCTTGGTGGGAGAGTAGGCGAACCCGATCCGCGGCTGAAATCCGCGGTAGTCGGGATTGATAATCTGGGAAAGACCGGTTTCAAAATCCCAGCGCAAGCCGTAATTGAAGGTCAAGGTCGGGGTCAGGCGCCACTGGTCTTCGACGAAGCCCCCCACATAACCATGGTTGAGCCGGACATCGAAGTCCTGGGGATCGACATAAGCGTTCTGCCAGGTAGTCGGGATCACCGGTGGCAAGCTGCCCTGCACGATCGGACCTGAACCGACGGGAGCGCCCCAGAAAACGATGGGCACGCCATTCAGGGGATCGTTCGGATTGGGACCAAAGGGGCTCGTGGGGAATCCGAAATTGGTGGCCGGGGTAATATTGGCCGTCGGACACGGACCATCGGCTGGAACCGACGCCACGCCGGCGGTCGGATTCACGAAGTTGGCCAAATCGACCATGCAATTGATGTTCGGCAGCACGATGCGCATGGGGGTGAATCCCGGCCAGATCACGAAGTTGCGGATGAAGTTGGTGTCCACCCCGAATCGCCAGTAATGGTTCCCCTTGATCCAGGACAGACCGTCGGAAATCTGTACCCGGCTTTCATCGAGCGCATCGAAGGTGCCGAAATTGTGTCCGAACGAAAGAGTATTCGGCACGTCCAGGTTGGGCTGGCCGGTCACCGCCGGAAAGTTGTAGGTCCGGCGGGCATACTGCATCAGAAACGTATTCACCACATTCGACTTCAGCAGGGAATTCACCGAACCGACCAACGATTGATCGCGCAGGAACGTGTTGTGGCCATCACTGGGCGCGCCAATACCGCCGCCGTCGAGGGTGTCGCCGACCAGCACGTTATTGTCACGTGCGTCCACAATCCCGTAATGGATCGCGAGGCGGTTGTTGGCATTGAACTGGTGGTCGACTTTCATGAAGCCGTTGTCGTTGTTGAGGGTCTTCAAAACATTCAGATTTTCAGCGGGCAGGCCCATCGCGGCTTTGGCAGCATTGATCGTGCTCAAGTTGCCGATCAGCGTCGCCGGATAGGTGGGCGACTGCGCCAGGCGCTGGCCCTCATAGTTGGCGAAGAAGAACGTCTTATCCTTCACAATGGGGGCGCCGAGCGTCCCGCCGAACGAATTGCGGTGATACTGATTGAACTGCGGCTGGGTTAGAAGGGATCGGGCGTCGGCCGCCGCATTTTGGGTATAGCCATACACCGAGCCGTGCAGATTGTTGGTGCCCGACTTGGTGACTACGTTCACGATGCCGCCGAGGGCGCGGCCATACTCGGCGCCAAAGCTGTTATTGACCACGCGGAACTCGCTGACCGCCTCCTGCGAGGGTGTGGCGCGCTGCGATCCGGTGCCCTCGTCGATGTAATCGGCGCCATCGACGGTGACCGCGTTGCTCAGATCGCGCATGCCGCCGAAGGAGATACGGGTGACATCGGGTTCGGTGAAGGTCGACTGCAGACTGGTGCGGCCGGTGGCCACGCCGGGGGTGAGGAGTGCGAAGTCAATGAACTGGCGGGTGGCGGTCGGGAGGGCCTGGATTTCGGGTGTGGAGATGACCTGGCTGATTTCGGTGCGCGTGGGCTCGATGGCCGGCGCTTCGCTGGTAACAATCACCGTCTCACCGGTCGAGGCCACGTTGAGCCGGACATTCACGGTCGCCGTTTGGCCTACCGTCAGGGCCATCCCGGTCTGAGTGAACTTTGAAAAGCCCGCGTACTCGACGCTCACCTGATATCGGCCCGGCGGCAGGTTGGGAACCACATAGTACCCGGCGTCATTGGTAGACGCGGCATAGCTCTGGTTGGTATCCAACTCGCGCAACGTGACCGCCGCGCTCACGATGACCCGACCGCCGGCATCCGTTACGGTTCCATTGAGCTGGGCGAAAGTGATACTCGCCTGCCCAGAGGCAAGCGGGGTCAGCCCGCCCACCATCCCTATCGTCAACCACAGAGTCAGCGCTAGACGGAATTTCATGGTTTTCCCCTTCCGCAGTCCACTCTTGCTTTTGGTTCCAAAGCGGCTTCAAACGCTCCTATGGTAAGGGCCGATTTTGTGGCGCAAGTACGACTCGCCTGCCCCAAAGGCGAGCGGGTGAGCGTGCCCATCCCCTATATCGTCAACCACCGGGTCCGAGCTAAACGAAATTTCACGGTTTTCCCGTTCCGATTCACGGTTGTTCGAAAGCGGCGTCAAGCGCCACTATGGGTCAGGACCGAATTGGTGACTTTTGCGGGCAAAGCATCCTTCGAACCCAAACCACTGTCCAATACATCTTTAGCCGCACACTGATACCTGATGGGTATCAAGGAGGCGGAGACGCAAGCGGAATGGCCACGGCTGCGGCGATTTACAAAACCAGCAAAATCCGAACCCCGCGAGCGGGGAGTTACTGGGGCGAGACCGGGGGGGTACAATATGCGACCGTGGAGCTGCGTCACGTTCGATACTTCATTGCCGTGGCGGAATGTCTCAGTTTTCGCCAGGCGGCCGCGCAACTGAACATTGCGCAGCCCCCGCTCAGCCGGCAGATCCGCCAACTGGAGGATTATCTGGGAGTCGCGCTATTTGTGCGCGACAAGCGGACCGTAGAACTGACCAAGGCGGGTCACGCCTTCCTCGAAGAATCGAGAAAACTCATGGTGCAGGCTGGACGTGCCACCGAAGCCGCGCGGCACACGCAAAAGGGGGAATCGGGCATTGTTCGGGTGGGCATTGCCTCAGGGCTTGGGGGAACGGTCAGCAAAGTCGTTTTCGAACATCGCAAACGCTGGCCAGCGATTGAAATCGAATGCCACGACGTTTTCTCGAGCTTCCAGAATGATGCGCTGCGCAAGCAGGAAATCGATGTGGGATTCCTGCGTCCCCCGGTCGAGCAGGTTAACCTGAACTGCAAGTTGCTCTACGATGAGGCGTTTGTCGTCGTTTTGCCGAAGACCCACCGCCTGGCCAAACGCAGATCGGTGCGGTTGAAAGACATTGCGCACGAGCCGCTTATCATTTTTGACCGGCATTTTTCAAGCGGACTCTACGACAGGATTGTGGGCCTATTCAGCCGGCACGGCTTCACCCCCCACTTGATCGTTACTCACGTCGAAGCACACGAAGAAGCCGGCGCGATCATGGTGGCATCGGGCAAGGCCATCTTCGTCGGAGCTGGGGCGATCGTCAATCGATCCGTTTCGGGTCTCGACCTCGCATCAGTCGGGTTGAAGGAGCCGGAAGCCAAGATCGAGGTGTACGTGGCCTGGCGCAAAGACGATGAGTCGCCGGCCGTGCTTAGTTTTCTTCAGTCCATACGCCGCGTGTTGAACCCGCCCGGCCACCGGCAGGTTGCCTGAGCCTCGCGATGGTTGCTGATTCCATCCGCTGGTTCGGTTCGGCGCTAGCGGTGTCGGCGCTTCTCTGGCATCGCCTGATTGGTCACTGCGCATCCTGGGCGCAGCGGAAACCCAGGGTCGCCGCGCGATCGATACTTGGGGCCATCATCAGCAGCTTACCGTGCTCGCTCAGACGGTACGCCTGGGGGAAATACCAGATCGAGCCCTGCGGCTGATAATAGCTACCGCCTCGCAGAATGCCCGCGCGGGTATGTAGGTCAACATAGACATCTGTCCATTGCCAAACGTTGCCGACCAGATCCATCACACCAAAGGGACTGGCGCCTTCCGGATGGGCCGCAACGGAGTCTGGGCCGCGCATGGTGCGGCCCTTGTCCGGAACAGGAACCGCGGAAGCATTCCAGTCATTGCCCCAGGGATAGAGGCGACTGTCGGCACCCTGGGCAGCGTATTGCCACTCCCATTCGTGAGGTAGACGCTTGCCCGCCCAGACGGCATACGCTTGCGCATCCTCAAGGGCCACCCAGGTGACCGGCTTGTCTCCCCAACCGTCGGGGTAGTTGCCGTTTTTCCAGTCACGCAGGAAGTTCAGGTCATCCGGAGGGTGGTAGTGTGTGGCGTCGAGGAACTTCTTGTACTCTTTGTTGGTCGTCGGGTATTTGTCAATCCAGAAGGACTTCACCCGCATGGTGTGTTCATGATAACGGCGAGGCGAATCTTCCCAGGGGTATGCGACGTCGACCCCAATATCGTTCGAACCCTCGATTTCAATTCCTTCGACCTGGAATAGAAAATCCCCTTCCGGGATCTTAACCATGCCGGAAGGGATCCCCGACGGTGGCTTCGCCGGAGTTACTTGCTCCATCTCTTGCGGCAGAAAGGTCCACTGGTCTGACAGGCTGGAGAGGGGAGTCGCCGTAAGCACCTTCATTTTCCCCATGAGATCCCTCAGCGAATCAGAGAGCGGCTGTTTGGTGGCGAGCACCGCTCCATAGTCTTTTGCATCGAGCGGAAAGCTGAGAACAATCTTGTTGTTGCGGCGTTCCCCTGTGAGTTCGACGCCATGGTACAGATCAAAGTAGCGCTGGCCTTCCTGGATAGGCAGCTCCAGCTGCGAGCCTTGGAGGTTGTATTCGTTCCGATTGATGATGGTCCAGACGGTTTCATCACCAAGCGGCCAGCGGCTGGCAAATACTCCAAAGTGCAACATGGGAAAAAACGGCTCCCAATCTTGACTGACCAGGAAGGGTGCAATTCCCTGTTCGATGGTTCGGACCCGCCGAGTGGCCTCGCCGGCGCGCGGCGTGATGCCATTCCATATGCCCCATACATTTTCCCAACTCTCCCAGCCAACGCCATTGAAAAACGCAAATTGCAGATCATCCGTCTTGCTGCGGTTCCAGCGGTCGGAGATGTTCACCATATGCCTGGGCTCGAGCCATTTGTAGCGGTCGACCCGGGGAACAAAAGGGAATTTGTATTGCCCCCAGGTCAGCAGGTCATAAGCCACCGCCTCATCGGCCGGACCTCCTTCCGGTTGAAAGGCCAGGGGATGACCGACGCGATCCGCGGCTTCCGAGAATGCTCGTGGAACTCCGTCCTGCGTGTCGCCGTTGATACCGTCCGCTCCGATTTGAGCCATGAGGGAAGCAATCGCCGGGGCCCACGGTTCACCGGGGTCTGCCGTGCCCTGATCCCACATCATCATCGGAAACAGGACGCGCACTCCACGGCGGTGGAAATCGGCGACCATCTGGCGGACGCCCGCGATTCCGCCCGGCATGGAGCGAATCAGGTCATGCTGATTGCGATTGTCGATGCCCATATTAGGGTAGGTCGGCCAGATCAAAACTGCATCGATTCCGCCATAGCGCTGCACCGTGTCGTCAACATAGCGATCTACGGTGTAGCGGTGAGCCTCGGGATCGTAGAAAAAACGATCTTCGACCATCATCTGGGGCTGAACAAAGCTGGACTGGGTCCACCGTAGGCCAGGCAACGCATAACGGGAACCGTCGAAGCCGATCCGGATGCGACGTTCGTTCCGCCAATGGGTCACATCGGCGAGCCATTGTTGATGATCCTCTGCGGTGCATCCTGAGGAGGATCCGCCTTCCCAAACCCTCTTTATCTCGAGACACCTTGGCCCGGGGATCTGCTGCCATTCTGCATCCCAGGCGCCTCCCCCGCCGGACACATACTTCGTATCCTGGGCGAGGGCGGCGGCACCAAGCAGGAGGAGCGCAAGGGAACGGAGCAAGTGGGAGGTCAATTCATCCATTTAGGCCGGTTCTCGCATGCTGCTGAACTTCCCTTCTCCAGCGTAGCGTCCCAGAATTTCCGGGACACAGGATTTCCGGGATCCCGAATGCCACGCCAAAAGCCACAGGGTGCGCCTGCCTTGCATGTGCTTCCCGCAAGCATGGAAGGCACAGAACCGAAGCGGTCAGCGCGCAATCTTACTCAGTGCCGAGAGATTCCTTGAGCTTGGCAGCCGTCCGGTCGAACGCGTCCTTGTAGGATGTGGGATTGTAGTGGCTGCCTCCGTCCACGAAATCGTGTTCGGTCTTCGGATACGTGATGAGTTCAAATGGCTTGCCGGCCGCGGTGGCCGCTGCCGCCAGGCTGCGCGCCGTTTCGATGAGGCAGCAGTTCCGGAATGTGTCCTTCTCGCCGGCAAACATGAGTACGGGCACCTGCAACCGGCTGGCGTAACCGGGAATATCGTGGAATACGCTGGTCGCAGGATACCAGGCGATCACGACAGCCACCTGATCGGGCCAGTGCACCCCGTAGCCCAGAGAGATGCCGCCGCCCAGGGAAAAGCCGACCACTGCGACCTTGCCCGGGAGGGCATGCGGCATTTGCTGAGCCTGCTGGATCGCGGTCTTCAACCCCTCGCCATGCGTTCCCTCCATTGGGTTGCCATCGAATAGCACCACGTCGTATCCGAGCTGAGCGAGGGCGCGCGAAACCGTCTTGTAGTGCTCAGGGCCTGACATACCAGAGGCGACCACCACGACACGCCCCTTGCCCTGCGGCGGCGGGATCTCTTCTTGCGCTTGCACGATAGGACCGACAGCAATGACTGCGGCCGTAGCAGCGACGGCCCACGCGCGGCGTAACCGAGGGATGATCAAGGGAGGGTCCTTTCGCGTCCATGAACGATTTACAAAATTGCGTCGGCAGCGAAAGCAGCGCGGATTCCGCGGTCATTCAGAGAGCGGCACAGATCGCATCGCCGACGTTATGGGACGCTAACTCGAACCTATTTTCGTGTCAACAGCAATTCTCGATTGCGGGTCCATCTTCCCCGGTGGGGAGACCGGTGGCAGTAAGGCAGACCGGTGGGAGAGGCTCGGTCTAGCCCGCGCGGGTCAGTCACAGTTGAGTTCAGAGTTGATCCAATTCCGCCATCCGGCCGGGAAGCGCTCATGGGCGCGAAGCCCTTCTCTTCACCGCGAAGAAATAAACCGGGTAGCTAATCGTGATCAACCCCAGGGTAAATAAACTGTGCTTGAGGTCGCCGATTACGGATGCAATCAGAAATCCAGCCGAGGCCAGCAGCACTCCGAAGGTCGTCCAGGGATAGCCCCACACTTTGAAGGGCCGTCGAAGCTCCGGCTGCCGCGCCCTCAGAACGAACAATGCGACGAATCCCGACATGTAAACGGCCACGTTCAGGACAGAAGCAATCGCGATCAGGGTCTCGAAACTTCCGCTGAGAACCAGTGCAACACTGATGAGAGCGCCCACCAGCAGGGCTCCGGATGGAGTGCCTCCCGAGTTGACCGACGCCATCCAGCGCGGCAGCAAACCATCGCGGCTCAGGGCAAAAAGAATTCGTGACGAGACCAGGAGACAAGCGTTGATCGTGCTCACCACCGTGACTAGAGAAATCACCAGAATGATTTGTTTGCCACCTTTGCCAAAGACCGCCATCGCGGCGTCCGCGGCTGGCGCTCGGGAAGCGGCCAATTGAGCCATGGGCAGGACGTGCAGCAGGGCAAGGTTCACCAGCAAGAAGATCGCAATGCAAGCCAGGGCCCCGCCGATGGCCGAGCGCGGCAGGTTTCTGGCCGGATCTTGATCTTCCTCCATGAAGTAGATGGCCGAGTACCAGCCGTCGTAGGTGACGATGACAGCTTGTAAGGCAACCACCATACCCAGCAGAACGTTGCCGGGTGACGCCGGGAAACTGATGGCAGAGGAATCCGTGACCCCACTTCTCGGCGAGACTGCGAAACAGGCCGCTACAAATGCGATCAAGGCGAGTGCCTTGACCAGACTGGTAAGTTCCTGCGCCCGGCTGCCGGCACGCAGGCCGAGCCAGTTCAGAAGCGTCAAAATCACCACGCTCGCGACCGCGATCAGTTTGACGTGCGGTCCTAGGCCAGGTTCGAGTCCGGCCGCGAATTCGCCAAATGCTACGGCCAGATATGCAATGGGCACCGCTTGCATCATCCAGTCGCAGCCGCCCACTACAAAGCCGACATATTCGCCAAAAGCTTGACGGGAATAAACGTACCATCCACCCTCTTGCGGCAGCATCGTGCCAAGCTCGGTCACAGAAAGAGTGGAGAAAAACGCGTAAACTCCCCCCGCGGCCCAGACCGCAAGGACGAGCCATGCACGGTGCATCTGGGCTGCAACCTCGCCGGGGGTACGCAGGATGCCCGAGCCGACCGTGCTCCCGATGCCCACCGCGACCCCAAAACCCACGCCCACAATACGCAGCAGATGTCCCTTGGATCGAATCGGAGAAACGGTGGTAGAGATAGAAGGTGCCGTGCTGGCTCCGTGCGGTGATGGGACCCTGGAATCGGTCAAGCAGAAAGGCCAATGGCCCGCGATTCTAGGCCCCAATTCTTCGCAAGTCAATGAGAGCGCAGCGGACGCCGCCGACGTCCGGAACCATGGCTGCGATATACTGCCGCGGTATCGGGGCGTTAGGGGAGCGAGATTTGCCGATGGATAAGAAAACGTCTGCTTGCCTGGCCGCGATCGTGGTGTCGGTCCTGCCGCGAACTCGCAGGTCGAGAAGCTCACTGAGCAGCCGCAGAGGTGACCTGCGTAAACGTTTGCCTGGCTGTGATAAGATCGCAGCGTTTTTGGCCAGCTGCGAGCCTCGAACCGCCCGATGAACAAGCGCATTTTTCCGTTTCTTCTCAGCCTAGCCTGGGTCCTCGCCCCGGGTTCTCGAGCGGCACAAGCTCAAGACTCCGACTCTGCTTCACCTCACGTGATTAAGGTCGAGGGCGACGTCGAGTTCACCCACGATCCTTCGATCTACAAAGACGGCGATACCTGGTATTTGTTTGCCACGGGAAACGGACCCGAGCGGAAGGGAGAGCTCCCGGTTCGCTGCTCGAAAGACCTGCAGCACTGGCAAGGGTGCGGATATGTGCTCCCGGCCATTCCCGAATGGATTCAAAAGGAGAGTCCGCACACCAAAGAGCTGTGGGCTCCGGACATTTCGTACTTCAACGGCGAATATCACCTGTACTATGCGTTCTCGGTGTTCGGAAAGAACACTTCTGGAATTGCCCTGCTTACCAATCGGACTCTCGATCCGAGCCGCCACGATTTTCACTGGGTGGATCGGGGATTGGTACTTCGCTCCGGGCTGGGTGACAATTTCAACGCCATTGATCCCAACCTCGTGATTGATACGAAGGGTCGTACTTGGCTGGCGTTCGGCAGCTTTTGGAGCGGGATCAAGATGCGGCGCATCGATCCCAAAACAGGCATGCTTGCGGCCAAGGACACAAGACTGTATCCGATCGCCACCCGCAAGCCTCCCCAAAGCCTTCCCGCCCCGACCCCGGGGTTGCCGGGGGATTGGCAAGCGATCGAAGCTCCGTTCCTGGTTCACCACGGCCAGTTCTACTACTTGTTTGCCTCTTTCGACCTTTGTTGCCGCGGCACCAAGAGCACTTACAGGACCATGGTCGGGCGCTCGCGAAAGGTGACCGGACCCTACGTCGATGCCCAAGGCACACCCATGTTAGAGGGCGGAGGAACTCCTCTCTTGGTGGGGAACCAGCGTTGGGTAGGCCCGGGCGGAGAATCCGTCTTTCAGCAAAACGACGGCGACATCATTGTGTTTCATGCCTACGACGCTCAAACCGGCCGGCCTTTTCTGCAGATTTCCTCGATTGCCTGGGTGAAGGGTTGGCCGCAGGCCACGCTGGGCGAGGATCCGCAATCCCAGGCTCACTGACAGCGCTCGGGGTAGTGGCTGAAATGGAACATCCAGTTCCTACTCGCCCGGCTGTAGAGTTTCGCAGAGTGAGGAGTTCCGCCGGAAGGCGCAACGATTCCCAGAGGGGAGAGAAAATGATGCGATGGAGAGCAGCGGTCGGGGTAGCAGGAATGATTCTCTTAGCGGCCTCGATTTCAGCCGGCGCCGGCCTCAGCCGAGACCAAGTCAATATCGACAGCGGGAAACTCGAAGGAACATAGCAACCCGACCGCACGGGCGCAAAATGCACGAAAATAGCCGCGCAAATGCGATCGAACTCCAAATAACTCTCGAGTTCCATCATGAATGAAAAGACAACGGTAAGCCGGAGGCAGTTTCTAGCTTCGACCTCGGCTGCGGCACTGGGAGCGGCGACGCTGACTGGCAAAGAGGTCTTAGCCGAGAATGCGCCTCAGAGCTTCGAGTCTCCCGGCGGCTCAACCATTCCCTATTCGCGACAGGCATTATCAGGGGAACACGCTCCCGGGCGAGCCTTCGCCGAAGGAGCGTGTGGAGAAGTAGCATTTCCTTTGGGAGGGATTGGAACAGGCACGGTTTCGCTCGGGGGCCGTGGTGAATTGCGCGATTGGGAAATTTTCAACCGCCCTGCCAAGAGACGAATCCTGCCTTTCAGCTTTGTGGCGCTGTGGGCAAAGCCTGCCGGCGGCGCGCAACAAATGCGGGTCCTCGAAGGGCCGCCGCAACCGCCATTTCGGGGGTGGAACGGCTTCGAGCGGGAATCCGCGCAGGGCCTGCCGCATTTTCAGAAAGCGCGCTTCACCGGCGCCTATCCCATGGCCAGAGTTGATTTCGAAGACCGCGCGCTTCCGCTGGCAGTGTCGCTCCAGGCTTTCAATCCGTTTATTCCGCTCAACGTCGATGATTCCAGTTTGCCGGTGGCGATTTTGACGTATGAAGTGAAGAACCGCTCCCAGAAGCCGGTGGATATCTCGCTGGCGTTTTCTGTGTTGAACCCCGTCGGCTACGACGGAAAGGCATATCTCGAAGGCAGCGACCATCCAGGATTCGGGCAGAATCTGGCCACGGTGCGGCAGGAGCAGGCCGGCAATGTCCGCATCGCCGGACTCGACTTGACCTCGGAAAAGTATCTGCCGGGTGACACTCGCTACGGGTCGATGGCGCTGCTGACCACGGCTCGGTCATACACGGCGCGCACCCGTTGGGAGAGTGGGGCCTGGTGGGATTTCTACCAAAAATGGGTGGACGAATTCTCCGCAGACGGCCAGTTGCACGATTCCAGGCCGCCCAAACCGTCGGCAGACGGCAAATCGGATTACGCTACGCTCGCGCCCCAGGCGCGGCTGTCGCCCGGTGAATCGACGAAGGTCACTTTCCTGTTGGCTTGGTATTTTCCGGTGAGGGAAAACTATTGGCATGAGAAAGATGAACAATTGAAGGGCCGGAAACTGACGAACTATTACGGCACCCGCTTTGCTAGCGCGTGGGATGTGTGCCGCCATACCGCCGAGCGCCTGCCTGAACTCGAGAGCAAGACCCGATCGTTCGGTGAAACCTTCCGTTCGAGCACTCTGCCGCCTTACGTGTTGGATGCGGTTTCCAGCCAGGCGTCGATTCTGCGCACCAACACCTGCATGCTGCTCGAGGGGAAGCAGTTTTTCGGGTTCGAAGGCTGTGGGGACGATCAGCACAACGGCTGGATGAATTGCTCGCACGTCTGGAACTACGAGCAGGCCTTGGCGTTCTTGTATCCGGAATTGGAACGCTCGATGCGGAGCACAGATTTTCTGCATGAGATGCGTGGCGATGACAGCATGGCCTTTCGGGCGATGGTGCCGTTGGGAGTCAAGCAGTGGGATTTTCGTCCGGCGGCCGATGGCCAGATGGGCTGCATCATGAAGCTGTATCGGGAGTGGCAGATTTCGGGCGACGACGGGTTCCTCAAACAGATGTGGCCGGACGCCAAGCGGGCGCTGGAGTTTGCCTGGAAGCACTGGGACGCCGACAAAGACGGGGTGATGGAGGGCGAGCAGCATAATACCTATGACATCGAGTTCTTCGGCGCGAATCCCATGATGACAACTCTTTATCTGGGAGCTTTGAAAGCCGGGGAGATTATGGCTCTCGCAGTCGGGGACACCTCCGCGGCGGAGAGTTATCGAGAAGTTCGCGAGAAGGGTGTGGAAAACATCGAGGCATTGTGGAACGGTGAGTTCTATGTTCAGAAAGTCACGCCGGTCGCAGAAATTCTCCCGATGGAGCCGTATGACAATAAGGACTGGAAAGAACGCGTCGTGCGGGATGGGCAGCTGAAGTATCAGTTCGGGGAAGGATGCCTGTCCGATCAGATGCTGGGACAGTGGTTCGCGGATGTGGTGGGGCTGGACATCGGGCTGAAAGCGGAGCGAGTTCAAAAGACGTTGCAGTCAATCTACCGCAACAATTTTAGGCATGATTTTTGGACCCATGGGAACACGCAACGTATTTACGCAATCAACGATGAGAAAGGCCTGCTGCTGTGCTCGTGGCCGAAGGGCGGGCGCCCGGCGCTGCCCTTTGTCTATTCGGATGAAGTTTGGACGGGAATCGAGTATCAGGTCGCGGCCCATTTGATCTATCGCGGGTTGCCGGAAGAAGGGTTGGCGATGGTCAAAGCCGTGAGCGAACGCTACGACGGCGTTCGGCGGAATCCCTGGAACCAGATCGAGTGGGGAAACCATTATTCTCGGGCCATGGCGAGCTATTCTGTACTGCTGGCCCTTTCGGGGTTTCGCTATTCGGCCGTAGAGAAGAGGGTAACGTTTCAGCCGCGCTGGAGCGCAGAGAATTTTCAGTGCTTTTTTGCCGCGGGTTCGGCGTGGGGACTGTATGGCCAGAAGCGCCGGGCGGGATCGCTCTCGGCAAGACTAGAGTGTCGGCATGGTGAGCTTGTGCTGCGGCGGCTGGGGCTAGGAAATGACGTCAAGTTGGGCGCGGCCCCGACCGCCACGCTTCAGGGACCCGACGCACGACCCATTCTGTGCACGATCAATGATCAGCCAAGCGGGTTCGAAATAGAGCTGCCCGGAGATATGGTGGTCTCAGAAGGCCACTCAGTGGTTGCGGTTGTCCACTCAGCGGTCGGCACGAAGAAAGCGTGAGTTTTCAGCCAGATCGTTGATGCTGGGAATCGTCCTTCTCCTCGGCAGTGACCGCTCAAGCGGAACGAGTGGTTGACCTTTTGAGGTCTATTTTCTCCGGGCTGAATTTCTTGGCTGACTGCGCCTGTTCATCAGGAAGGCCGTCGAGAAGGACTTTGACGCCGTAAAGGCGTTTTGCGAGAAGCTTTCGACCCCTTGACCAAAAGACGCGGCTGACAACCCAGCGTCTGCGAATCCGGCCTGCGAATCTCGCTGGATGTGAAGCGCTACACCGAGACGTGACCTGTGATGTCGTCCGCTGGTGTTCGGAGCCTCTAGCGAATCCCGACCTGGCCTCTTAGGCTATCAATCAATTTCTTGGAATCATAGCCGATACCGACCTTGAACACCGTCTCGACGTTTTCGATATCGTCAATTTTCTTGGCGGGATCGCCTTTGATCAAAACGAGGTCTGCCTGTTTGCCAGGCGCGAGGGTTCCAATTCGATCTTGCTGGCCAAGATATAAAGCGCCATTCTCCGTCGCGATCTGAATGGCTTCGACCGGAGTGAAACCAGCTTCTACGAGCAGCTCTATTTCGCGCTGATCGCCGAAACCCGGCAGGACGCCACCGTTTCCAGTCGGATCAGGGCCGGCGAGCAGCAAGCCCCC
Organism: uncultured Acidobacteriaceae bacterium; assembly: GCA_963770245.1. Classification (GTDB taxonomy): domain Bacteria; phylum Acidobacteriota; class Terriglobia; order Terriglobales; family Acidobacteriaceae; genus PALSA-270. The sequence goes on from CAVYOX010000012.1 coordinate 277,382, forward strand.
GGCTTTGACGAAGGCCACCTCAAAATCCATTTCTTTGCGCATCAACGCCGTCACCGGGGAGTCCAAAGCCACTCCGGCTCGCGCGGTCAGGTAGCTCTGCGCTGATTCTGCGGACATGGCATCCAAGGTGCGCGCCTGCAGCTTCGGTCGCCCCGGCGCGCCGGCCTCAAACACTGGCAGCGTTGACGTCACCGCAACGTGGTGCGACACAAGATTGTGAATCAGATCCTGCACCTGCGTTCCATTTATGTCCTGTTTCGTCCAGCTGCTGCTGCCTCCCGCTGGGCACACGTCCGGCTTCTTATCCGCCACGAACTCAGTGTCGGTAAACACCGGCCCATGCTCGAAATCATCGATCCCCAGCGCCACAGCTTCCGGCCACGTCACCGAACACAGATGCCCGGTGATCTTCAACTGGTGCGCGTGTGCCTGGTGGATCGCCACTCCCAGTTCTTCGCGCGTGATATTCATGTACGCTTTGTACGACGTCATGCCTTCCGCCGCCCAGTAGTCCACCATGCGTTTCGCATCGTCCGGTCCGGTCAATTCATGCATCTGCGCAAATCGCGTCGGCGCACCTTCCAGATATGGTGCCGTTGCATCGATGCTAGGTCCCGGCATCAGATTCGCGTCGATCCGGCTTTTGACCTTCAAATCTGTGTAAGGCTCTAGGCTCCCGGTCGTACGCATCGTAGTCACGCCAGCCGCTAGATAGAGTCGGGGCGCCGTGTAAGGGATCTCCGCAATGAAAAGCCCGGGCTCGCCAACCGTTCCGCCGACAACTTGGACTGCGTACGAGTCGGTGTAGTACAGATGGTCGTGCATTCCAACCAGACCCGGGATGACTGTGTAGCCAGAGCGATCCATTCGTTGCGCACCCTGAGGGGTTTGGGTGGACGCCGCCGGTCCGATGAACTGTAGTTTGCCGTTCGCGATCACGACCGCCTGGTCTTCCTGCGCCGGTGCACCCGTTCCGTCGATGACTCTGACATGGTCAAGTACGAAAACTGATGCATCGACACTTACGAAGTCCGCCACACCACTCGCCTTCGGGGATTGGGCAACTGTGATCGCGGCCACGAGCAACGACCCAAATAGAAACAGGAGACGCACCTTATACCTCGCAAGACCTGCCGTTGGGAATTCAACAGGAGGCTGCCATTTTACTCCCTGCCTTCCTGATGGAGACGGATGGTAGCTGTGGCACTCGCGGAATGACGGTGGAGGTTGGTCAAACACTCCTGAACGACCCGAAAGATGGCGATCTCCAGTTCGCCCGGCAGCCGGCCAAAATCGGCGGGGATGCTGCGTGCCGAGAAGCCATCCACATACCAGCGGAGCGCTGAGGCAAGGCCAGCGCTGCCGGGAAGCGGTTATCGCCAAGGTTGCCGACCGCAATGAGGTTCGAGGTCTCACCCCGCCCTAAGGCTTCGCCCGGGTGACCGTGGGCGGTCAAAACCCAGGTCGCGATGGATCGCAAAAGATGGGTAAAGCTGTAGTTTTGGCGAAGCGAGAACCCATATTCATTGCTCGCATCTACAACCAGAGCTGCGCAATGCGATGAATGAACCTGGGTCCAATGGGCGGGTTGCGCAGATGCCGGTGCGGCGGAAGCTCTGCGCGCGAGGTTTCTGTGGCAGAATGCAGTCGTGCTCCAGCGACTGACCGAGCGTAAGGAATGGAAGTTCTTCGGCGTGCTGCCCAAGGCGGACCCTGGCCTCGCCGCCGCCTGGTGGGTGGTCCTGCTGCTGCGAGGAATCCTGCCGGCGGCGTTCGCGATCGCGATGGGCGTGCTCGTCGGCGCCGTGCAACGCGGCCATCCCCTCGCCGGTCCGCTCGCATTTGTCGGAGCGATCTTCATACTGCTTCAAGTACTCAGCCCGATTCATCAGGCGGTTAGCTCAAACCTCGGCGACCGCACTGCCGCCTGGCTCTACGATCGGCTCACTGAGGACTGCGTGCGCCCGCCGGGAATGGGGCACCTCGAGGATCCAAGGCTCACGAGCGACCTCACCGTCGCGCGCGACTTCGACCGCGGAATGACCGGCCCGCCGCTCTCGATCGCGATGGATTTCATCGCGAGCGGTATGGTCGAGATGATCGGCGGAGTCGCGTCCGCGGTGATTCTCGCCCGATACGCGTGGTGGGCTCCGGTCTTGCTAGCAGGCGCATGGCTGGCGACGCACTGGCTCCTACGGGAGAGTGCGATCTGGCGTGACCGCAATACCGATGAGGTGCGGGGGGCCCAGCGGGATGCCGATTACGCCTACCGGCTGGCGGTCGACCCGCCCGCGAGCAAAGAACTCCGGTTGTTCGGCCTTGCCGGCTGGACCATCGACCGTTTTATCGCCAGACGCACGCGTCTGCACGAGCTTCAGTACGCCGCCACGCGTCTGCGTGAGCGCCCCGTCATCTGGAGCATGCTCCTGGTTGTTTCTGCGAACGTCGTGGTGTTCTGGCTACTGGCGAGTGCCACCGCTCAAGGCCACATCAGTCTGGGGGAAGCCGTCGTCTACGTGCAGAGTGCCATCGGCGTCTCGATGATCGCCTTTGGCGGATTCAGTTGGGCGATCGACGGAGCAGCGGCCCCCGTTGCTGCCGTGTTGCGACTTGAACCGGCGATGAGTCTGGCCGGCGCGCTACGCTCTGGCGATCGCCCCGCGGACCGGACACCTGCGCGCGAGATTCGTCTCCGCGATGTCACATTCGCGTACCCTGCGGCATCGATTCCTCCCAGCACCGGCGCACCCGTGCTGGAGCATTTCGATCTGACGATTCCCGCCGGCTCGTCGCTCGCCATTGTTGGACAAAACGGCGCTGGCAAGACGACCATCGCAAAGTTGCTGTGCCGGTTGTACGATCCGCAGTCCGGTGCGATCGAGATCGACGGTGTCGATCTCCGCGAGTTCGATCTCGCGTCCTGGCGCTCGCGCGTCACAGCGGTGTTCCAGGACTTCATCCGCCTCGAACTGCCGCTGCGCCAAAACGTGGCGCCCGCCGGCGCGCCCGATGAAGTCGTGCGCGCGGCGCTCGAATCGGCGGGAGCGACGAATCTGGCTGCACTGGACACGGTGCTGGCCCGCGGGTACGACGACGGCACCGACCTGTCGGGGGGGCAGTGGCAGCGCGTCGCGCTCGCCCGGGCGCTCGCTGCGGTCACGCTTGGCGCCGGCGTCGTTCTGCTCGACGAGCCGACCGCGCAGCTCGACGTGCGCGGGGAAGCGGAGATCTTCGGTCGCCTGCTCGCCGCGACGCGGCATTGCACGACCATCCTGATTTCGCATCGTTTCTCAACCGTCCGTCATGCCGATCGTATCTGCGTGCTTGAGCACGGCCGGGTCATCGAGTTCGGTACTCACGACGAGCTCATGGCACTCGCCGGGCGCTACCGGACGATGTTCGACCTGCAGGCGCAGCGCTTCAACGTCCCGGAGGAGGAGGGCGCGACCTATGACGTTCTCTCCTGATCGAGAACGCGGGATCGAGCCGCTGCCTCCCGCGCTGTCGTCGATGTGGCGGTTGTGCAAGCTTGGATATCGCAACGAGCCGCGCTTGATGGTCGCGTCATTCGTGCTGTCGCAGCTTGCCGCGCTGCCCGATGCGCTCCTCGCTTTGTGGCTGATGCTGCTCGGCAAAGGTGTCCTCGACCACCGACCTGGCATGGTGCAAGGCGCGGCCATTGGCCTCGGTGTGTCGACCGCCGCGACCTGGTTTCTCCGCACCCTCAGCACGCGTGTGCAGCGGCGCTTCCGCGACAAGGTGACGATCGCGCTCGAGTCGCACGTGGCGCGACTGCAGGCCTCGGTCGCAACGATTGCACATCAGGAACGGCCGGAGTATCTCGATCGGCTCTCCATGCTCCGCAATCAGGTGTTCGTACTCGACCACATGTACATGTCGCTTTTTTCCACGCTCGGGTGGATCCTGCGGCTGGGCGTGACGATGGCGCTGCTGGCTTCGATTCACCCCGCGCTGATCCTGCTCGTGGTTTTCGCGGTCCCGACCGTGTTGACCTCGAATTGGCGCCCCGGGATCGAGCGATCCGCGCAAGAGCGTGGGGCACAAACCAACCGACTGGCGCAGCACCTGTTCACCATCGCCACGACCGGGCCGGCGGGGAAGGAAGTGCGGGTCACCGGCATCGGGCAGCGCCTGGTGACCGAGCGCCGAGCAGCATGGGAGCGCTGGTACGGACCGGTGGCTGCTTCTCGGCGGGACTCGGCATTGTGGTACGCGTTGGCGTGGGCGCTATTCGGCTTCTCCTATGTCGGCGCGGTGGTATTCGTATCGTACGGCCTCGGCGCACCGGCCGACCAGGTGATCCTGCTGCTCGCCGCAGGGGCGCGGCTGTCGGCGTACATCGGCGCGACGGTCGGCGAAATCGGATTTCTGCGCGGATTCTGGATGGATGGCTCGCGCCGGCTCGCGTGGCTCGAAGACTACGCTGCCTCGATCGCGGCGTCGGGCGATCTGCCGGTTCCCGCCGGGTTGCACCGCGGCGTCAGACTCGAGCACGTGTCGTTCGCCTACCCCGGTACGTCGCGCGTTGTTCTCGACGATGTCTCGGTGACCCTGCCCGCGGGCGCGGTGGTCGCGATCGTCGGCGAAAACGGCGCCGGCAAGACGACGCTGGTCAAGCTGCTAGCGAAGATGTACGAGCCCTCATCCGGTTCGATCCTGGTCGACGACACGCCGCTGGCCCGCATGCCCGCCGGCGAGTGGCGGGCTCGTCTCGCGGGCGCGTTCCAGGATTTCTTCCGCTTCGAATTTCGCGCCGGGCACACGATCGGCCTGGGCGACCTCCCCCGCTTGGATGACCAGCCCGCTGTGCTCGCGGCCGTCGACCGCGCCGGCGCCAGCGACGTCGTCGCCCGTCTGACGTTAGGCCTCGACACACAGCTCGGTCCGACCTGGCCCTCTGGAATCGACCTGTCATTCGGCCAATGGCAGAAGCTGGCCTTAGCGCGTGGCTTCATGCGCGATCGGCCGCTGCTGCTGGTCCTCGACGAACCGACCGCTGCGCTGGACGCGGAGACCGAACACGCGCTGTTCGAGCGCTACGCGGCAGCGGCGCGCACCACCGGGGAGAGCGACAACGGTCGCATCACGCTCGTCATATCCCATCGTTTCTCGACGGTCCGCATGGCAGATCTGATCCTGGTGCTCGATGGGGCTCGACTTGTGGAGGTCGGCACGCACGATGAGCTGATGGCCAAGAGTGGTCAGTATTCGGAGCTGTATAGCATCCAGGCCGCCGCGTACCGCTGACCACCCAATCGTGGCTCGTATCTTGCTGCATTAACGAATGGCGATACTCGGTCTCCGCCCGCAGCGACTTCCAGCAAGGGCAGCGACAAACGGTCCCGCAGCAGAACTTTCACAAAACAGGTCGACTGGGCGATGGGATTGCGATCGTTTTGATTCCACCCCCCGCGCAGCAGGACGCTGGTCTTTCCAGCGCTCGAGACTTTGCTGGTGTCCTGATGGTGACAGCAGCGATTTGTCGACCACCAGCCCTTCTGACAATCAATGGATTATGATGAGTAGGATGAAACGCCACAGACGCCCCCTAGTTCGCCGGTATGGACGCCTCAAACTCATTGGCGTAGGGCTGGTCATAGCTTTGCTCGGAAGTGCCAGGCTCCTTCGGGGTGGTCAGGTCGTAACGCACCGCACGGGTCAGCCGTTTTATGCGTGGCAATTGATTGCGGGCGGAGGGCTGTGCGTCATTCTCGCACTCATCCCTTTGTCACGGATCGCCAAGACATCCACCCGGCGGTCCCACCATCTTCCGCATTAACAAGGCAGCGCCGAAACGGGTCGCCGCCGTTCCGATCACACTGAAACCGCAAGCCGTGTAAAACTCCTCCGCGTGGCGATTCCCGACTACATACAATGCGACAGACCCTCGTGTGCGGGCGAGCTCGGCGGAGTGTTCGATCAACCATCGTCCGATTCCGCGACGTCGCAGGTTTGGGTCGACGAACAAAGCGTCGAGTTCGCTCTCGCCGTCCGCTCTGGGCTCGAGGGCTGCAAATCCAACGATTGCGCCCTTCCACTCCGCCACGAACACTCCACCCGCGGCGATCTGCCGCGCCGGCAATTCGATGGCATCGGGGTGGGCGAGTAAGGCGTCACGATCGCCAGCATTGCTAAGGGATGCGCGCAGTTGCAAGCCTTCCAGCTCTTCTTGCTCAGTGACGAGCGCCCGGCGAATGAGAAAATTGTCGAGCATGCGGTAGTGTAGCTTCAAGGAGTTCTCAACGGGGCATTGGTTGCCCCGCCGCGACGGCTGAGCCAGCTTGGAGTACAACCTTCCCCCTGATTAGCATTCTGGGTGGGTTTCCTTTCCTCTTTCCGGGCATTCGCTAATCCGTCTCACGCGGCCCGTTTGAAGGCGCTGACCGACGCTTCGGGAATCCGAAAGTTGGGTTTCGCCAGGCACGGAACTCCACCAAGCACAAGGCTAACCCCCGGGATTCATGAGAAGCAGCATAGAAGGAGCAGCCTGAACTTGGTGCGGAATTACCCTGGACGAACTTCTCTGCCGCACCGGGGGAAACCGGCCGATTTTCATCACAACCTTCGGTCGGGATTTGCGGCTCGATCGGCCTAGTGCCAAGTACGGGCGCTTGGGCGCAACCATCTTCTCCTTGTGGCGATCGAGCAAACCTCCTAGATTACGAGACAAGATTTGTGCGCCATGCGCGTCACCTATCTGCAGGAAGAGTTGCCCGTCGCCCGATACCCCCGTTCGCGGCCCAGAAACTTCAAGGAGTCCATCATGAACCAATTCAGGATCCTCCCGCGCGGTTTGACGGTCTGCATCTTGCTCGGCATCGGATGTCTGCTGGCGCGGCCCGCGAATGCTCAGACTCCTGGCGACTGGAGCGCGGCTGGGACGATGTCGACGGCGCGTGGCACGCCCACTGCGATCGTGCTACAGGATGGCACGGTTTTGGTTGTGGGTGGCGCTTCGAGCCCTGCGGCCGACCTTTACAACCCGGTCGCGAACAGCTGGACCACGTTGCCCTCGATGAGCACTGCCCGTAATTCTCAAGCGGGCACACTCTTGTCAGACGGACGCGTGTTAGTCGCGGGCGGCCAGGATGCGAGCGGGAACACGCTGGCCTCGGCGGAAATCTACAACCCGACAACTCAGACCTGGACGGTCACGGGAAGCATGACTACCCCAAGGTACCTGCATTCTGCGTCGCTCCTACCGAACGGCCAAGTGCTGGTGGCGGGTGGTTGGGCGTCCACCTGCTGCTCGAGCAATGGACAACCGGGTGCGCAATATCCTCTTACCTCAAGCGAGTTATGGAATCCCTCCACGGGAACCTGGACGGCTACCGGCAGCATGGCGAATCCACATGCGGCCCATACTGCGACAGTCCTCAACACCGGGAATGTGCTGGTAGCAGGGGGGCAAGACTACGGACAAGGAAGCATTTCTGAAGTGGGGATTACATCCGCCGCCGAGCTCTATGAGTACGCCACCGGCGCCTGGACGTCTGCCGGCAACATGACCAATCCGAGGGACAATGCGGCGGCCGTTCTGCTCTCGAACGGCACTGTATTGGTAGCTGGAGGGAGCTCCGGCGGCTGCTGCTCGGGACTCTCGAGCGCGGAGATTTTCGATCCTGCGGCCATGACTTGGACCGCAATTCAACCCATGACCACTGGCCGGAATGGTCCTGCCGGTTCCGCGATTTTGAACGCCACCAACGTGCTCGTCTCCGGCGGATACTCCTGCTGCTCAGATCCGAATCCAACCCGTTCGAGCGCGGAATACTACAACCCGGCGACCGGGACCTGGACCCTGACTGGAAGTTTGACCCAGGCGCGCGCTTACTTTACTTCCGTAACTCTGCTTGATGGGACCGTGCTAGCCGTCGGCGGAAACTTTTCTTCCGCGGAGCGTTACTATCCCGACGCCAATAACCAGACGGTAACCATTCAGATCGCAAACACCGGGGCTTCGCCTGTTTCTTATTCGATTACCGGCACGGGCTGTGCCCCTGGAACTTACACGTCCTATGGGAACCTCGCCCTGAACTGGACTCCCGCGTCATCCTGCCAGGTGACCGCGACAGCGCCTAGCGGATGGAGCTTTACCAGCTGGTCCGATGGATCGACCGCCAACCCTCGCACCTTTATCGCTCCGAGCGCTGCGACTACTTACACCGCCAATTTCAGCCAGTCCGCTACGTCCTATCGATTGACGACGGCGGCCAATCCGGCCAAAGGCGGGTCAGTTTCGCCGGCCACGGGCAATTCCTACGCATCCGGCACGGTGGTGAACCTGTCGGCCACGGCGAAGTCGGGCTACGTCTTCACCAACTGGACCGGCAATGTGGCGAATCCCGCTAGCGCCTCGACCACAGTCACGATGAACGCCGCCCAAAGCGTGACCGCCAACTTCTCCACGGTCTCGACCGTGCGGATCACGGTCGGCACCAGTCCGGCGGGACTATCGTTCACCGTAGACGGTACAACCTACACCAGCAAGCAAACGCTGAGCTGGACCAGCGCCTCCAACCACACCATATCCACCACCTCGCTGCAGACCTCGAGCGGAACCCAAAATAGCTTCGCGTCTTGGTCGGACGGCGGAGCGATCTTGCATTTGGTGGCGCCTTCGATAGCGACGACTTACACGGCGTCATTCAACACGTCCTACCAGTTGACGACGGCGACGAGTCCGACAACCGGCGGAACAGTTTTGCCGGCCACGGGCGCCTTCTACGCGTCCGGCACGGTGGTAAACCTGTCGGCCACGCTCAACTCCGGCTACACCTTCAGCGGCTGGACGGGCAGTGTGGCCAGTGCAAGTAGCCTGTCAACCACCGTCGCCATGAGCGCACCTCAAACGGTGGTCGCGAACTTCGCTTCGGCTTCGGCGCCGCCTTCCGGTCTGACTTTCACGCCGCTCAGCGTCAGCTTTGGTACGGTCTCTCTGTCGGGAGGCTCGTCGCAGACATTGACGGTGACAAACAATGGCACCACCGCAGTCAAGTTCACTAACATTGCGCTGGGCTCGTTGCAAGGTGCGACTTCCCAGGATCTGACCTACGACGGCGGGTGCACTTCCTCACTGGCGGCGGGTAAGAGTTGCAAGATTACGCTGAGCTTGTGGCCGAGCCAGACCGGACCGGTCTCTGCCATCCTGAGCCTTCAGGACAACGCAACCGGCAGCCCCCAGCAAGTGTCCGTGAATGCAACGGTCACTGCGCCCTAAAGCGAGCGACCCCGTCGAGGCCTGAGCTTCGGGCGAGTCGGAACAGCAGGTAGACCAAGAGGGCGGCCCAGCAATCCTGGGGTTCGCCCGATCGCGGAACCTCGCCGCCCAAAGTTTCTCAGGGGGCATGCCTTCGCCTCGGTCGGTTATTTCGCCGGGGCAGCAGCCAATGTAGAACGCTTCCCTTCCCCTGCTCAGCTACGGCGAGTTCCGCCTGAAAAGTCTGGACAAAGCTTCGCCAGGTCGGTGGGGCCTTCCACCCGGACTGCGGGGCGAACCTGACAGGTTGCCGCGGTTCATCGGCGCATAGGAATCATTCCCCAAAATGCAGGCTCGTACCGGCCGGCACTCCTAATTGTTGACTCAAGCGGATTCGGTGGTTCCGAGAATCAAACCGGGCTGACTTGGATGGGCTTGGACTCGCGCCATGACACCTTCCAGACTGCCCAACTGGGGCTTTGGTCTGGGGACCGAGCTCCGTGGGGCCAACGCCGGCATTGCGGGTTTACGGTCGTGAACCCAAGCACGGGGTTTGAACGGTACAACGTTTGGGTACGCCTAGCATCAAAGATCGCAGAGCAAGCTTCGAGAAGTAAGAGAAGGCGATGCGGGGTTTGGCGGCGAGGGCGTGCACGGTGACCGGCACCTCGATTTCGGGGGCTAGAGGCGCGGGAGTGCATCACCTTTGGTGATTTGAAAAGCAAACTACGGTAGAGGATAACGTTAGGTTATTCATGGCCCTCCGATTTAAGTCTGGTCTCCTAGGCCTTGCGTTGGTCGGCCTAGGTTGGGCGTCGTTTTGCCTGGCACAGACCCCGCAGCAAACGCCGGTACCGGGTCCGGAACCCCACGAGAACGCGTCTGGCGGTGAACCGGGTCCGGGTCAGCCATTGTTCGGAAGCATCAGCGGAACGATTGTTGATCCAAGTGGAGCCGTCGTCTCAGGAGCTCGAGTGAAGCTTACCTTGGACGATCACTCTCTCAACCGCGACCTGCTTTCGGGCGATAATGGGCGATTCTCCTTTGCCAGCATTGCTCCCGGACCTTTCCATCTGACCGTTGACGCAGCCGGCTTCGCCATGCAGACCTTCTCTGGAGTCCTGCATTCGGGCGAGATCGAGACGGTTCCGCCGATCGCGTTGAATGTGGCGGGCGCTGTCACAGAAGTGGTCGTCGGACTCAGCCGGGCGGAAGAAGTAGAGGTGGCAGAAGAGGAGATCAAGGTTGAGGAGAAGCAGCGTGTGCTTGCCGTGATTCCAAATTTCTATGTCAGCTATATCCCCAATCCGGTTCCGCTGACGCCGAAGCAGAAGTTCGAGATTGCCTGGAAGACGGTGATGGATCCATTCACCTTCGCGGTGGTAGGGGCCACGGCAGGCGTCGAGCAGGCGCAAAATCACTTCAACGGATATGGGCAGGGCGCGCAAGGTTATGGCAAGCGCTACGGCGCCGGCTATGCCGACACGGTTACCGGCACGTTCATCGGAAGCGCCATACTGCCATCGCTTCTGAAACAAGATCCACGTTATTTCTATAAGGGAAGCGGGCGCAAAGGGTCGAGGATGTTGTATGCGATTGCCAATTCGGTCATCTGCAAAGGTGACAATCGCCGCTGGCAGCCAAATTACTCGGGTATCCTCGGAAGCCTGGCCGCGGGCGGTGTCTCCAATCTCTACTATCCCGCGAACGATCGCGACGGACTGGGATTGACTTTCGAAAATGCAGGCATCGGCATCGGCGGAACTGCCGTGGCCAATCTGTTTCAAGAATTTGTCGTCCGGAAGTTGACCCCGAAGGCTCCTAGCCCGGAGCCGCCCAAACCTTAAAGCTCCGCAAGAACATCTGCGGCTAAAATCGCGATGGCCGAAACTTGCGGCCATGCCAGCTCCCTGGCGAACTACTCGACCGAGAAGGCCAGCAGCACGTTGCCGGGCAAATCGTCACCGAACACACCGTAGCCTGAACCCACAAAGAGCATGCCACCGGCTACGGTGGGCCCGGGGGCGCCGAAGGAACCGCCCTTGGCTGGCACTCGATTGACCGTTCGAAACCTGCGGGCGGTCGCGAATTCCCATAGTTTATGGCCGTCGGTCGTGGAGAGGGCGTGCAGGGTGCCGTCCCACCCGCCGACAAATACCGCGCCGGGAATCGCCGTTGCCGCCGCCGACATGCCGGCGCGGTCGCGGCTTGCCTGCTTGGCCACCATGGGAGTGAACCACTTTCGCCGTCCGTCCGTGAGCCCGATCGCTACCATCCCCCCCGAGGTCAGACCGAAATAGGCGTTTTGTTCATCCGCAGCGCCCCCCCAGACTAAGACCGGGTTGGGGCGCGGCCGTTTCGTCTCCACGTTGGCTTGCCATAGCAGCGCGCCCCCGCGGTCGGGGTCGAGGGCAAATAGGTTTCCGCTCTTCTGGGCCGCCAGCAGGATGCGGTGCCCGTCGGACAGAGTCCGCAGGATGGGAGAGGCTCCAAAATCCCAGTCCGGGCCGACCGCTTGCGGGCAATTATCAGAACGCTCGCGAGCCGGCCCCCCGCATCCCACGAGATAAGAATCCTTTTCGAATGCCTGAAAGGTCCACAGAACCGCCCCGGTGGTCATATCGAGGGCCATGACTGCGTCAGAAGTCTTGACCGCGGGCTCGGTTTCAGAGTCGCCGGTCCCAAAGTAGATGGCATTCCTCTCGACATCGACCGTGGGAGCATTCCAGACCGAAGCTCCCGCCGGGGCAAAAAGCTGCATGCCGGCGGAATTCTTGCGCGTCGGGCGGGGCTCCTCGGCAATGACGTAGGTCTTCCAGATCTGACGGCCGGTAATGGCGTCGAGCGCAACCACGCTTCCGCGGAAGGTGCAACAGGGATAGTCTCTGGCCTCGGCCGCATATTCTTCAAAGGACGAGACCGGGACGTACAAGCGTCCGAGGTAGAGCGTGGGCGCTCCGGTGATGCGAGCGGTGAAATGATCTTCCACGTGCACGCTCCAGAGCAATTGGCCGTTGGCCGCGTCGAGCGCGTAAACATTTGCCTTTGCGTCTCCGAAGTACACGGCATATCCCGCCGACCGGCCCTCCATGCCCCCCAGGCTAATGGCGTTGCGCACCGAGGCTTTGGCCTGGAACGACCAGTACAGGCATCCGGTGGCGGCATCGAGGGAATACACGTATCCGATGTCGGTGCCCACAAAAATGCGCCCGGCGGCCACCGTTGGCTGTCCGGCGGCGGAGACGCCGTGGGGATATCCAAAGGCCCACCGCAGCTTCAATCGCGGGATTTCGGCGGCGGTGATGCCTGCGGTTCGGGCCTGGAAGCGCGTGTTCGCGAGATCGGCACCCCAGCCATTCCACGCCGGACCGCCCGCCGGATCGGTCAGCGGAGGATTGCTCGAGCAATGGTTGGGCATGCCGGAAGCATCGCCGGACTGGGTGGTGCCGAAGGGGCGGCCGCTGAGCGACTCGGCCACTCTGCGCTTGGCGACCTCGCTCAATTTCCGGCCCTGCATCTTCATGGTCCCGGTCGAGAGTGCATCGTAGATCCTTTCCGGAGCCAACTGACGGAGCGTGGAGGGATCGGGCGCGCGTGGTTTGGCGTCAGGATTTCCGTGGCAGAGGGTGCAGTGCTGTTGAAAAACGCCGAAGCCGGACTCGGTGCCCAGGGGCTCATTGTCCTCAGCCTCGGGCTTCGCTTGAGCCCAGACCGCACGGCTGGCGGCGAGAAAAAGCAGGGCGCCCAGCAAGAGTAGAAAAGGCGATTTGCTTCTGGCAAACATTCGTCGGCCTTGATCGGTGATTGCGGCGTGACCGCCCGGGCACGCCTCCAGACGACAGGACGATTCATCTTAATCGCAATCCGTGGTCCCCGCAGAGTCTCCCCATCGCGTCCGGGATTACGGGCGCAAGACAGCCTCTGCTTTTTGCAATTCTGCATCGTCTGGAAAAAGGCGGCGTCCCTCGCGCAGAACAGAATGCGCAGATTTGTTGTCTCCGAGAACAACGTCTACTTCCGCGAGGGACCTGAAAACGGTGGCGTCAGCGGCGGGAAAAAATCGCACCACCCACTCGAAATCATCCCGGGCTAGAGGGAAGTGTCCGGTCCGCTGATAGAGCTCGCCGAGCTCGAGATGGCAGGCATAGCTATAGGGATCCTTTTGTAGTCCTTGGAGCAGAATCGATTCGGCCTCGATGATATTCGATACCCCAACCCAGATCCCTCCCAAGCGACAATATTCGTAGGCCGGTGGATCCTCGATCACCGCCATCCGGGTTATCTGGGCTGATAGCGCGGTGCGAAAATCCCTTCGAGCCACGGCAAAGTGCATTTGGTCGTCAAGCGCAGGCAAGAAGTGGGGATTCCGCTTGAGAATCTCCTCGACGCGCGAGCGCGCAGAAGAATCCTCCCCATTGCGTTCCTCGGCGATCGCCAGCCAGTGCATCGCTTCGAGCGAATCTGGGTCCAGGGTGAGGGCAGCCTCCAGGGAGTGCTTCGCGGCGGGGAGACGTCCTTCGAGCAATGCCAGGCGACCCCAGGCGAGGTCCCGCTTGGCCGATTCCGGTTGAGAGTCGGGCACTTCGAGGAACTTCTTCGCGTTGGCTCGATCATCGAGATCGAGGGCGGTCGTCGCCCCGGCTTCGAGCGCCTCCGACCTTTCTGCCGATTCCAGGTTCGCCGGCAGGGGGCTCCCGCGGAACTGAGCCAGGAGATCTTGATCCGCATCGATGAGGTCGCGTGCCAGCAGACTCTGAGGAGCGTGGTATTCGAGGAGGGTGTGGTCGTCGGTATTCCACCGGCCCCCCTCCGACAGCTTTCGCACGGCCGCATCGTCTAACAGAAAGTAAGCGACAAGTCCTTCCGGTTCGTGGATCTCAAGAGACTGAAAATCAGCCCGCACCGCTCGATTGCTCCAGGCGGAGCGGAGATGTCGGAATTGGAAGGGGCTGGGGTCGGTACGACCTAACAACAGAAGGTCGGTTTCCCCGGCGCGCCATAACGTGACTTCGGGAAACTCGGAGGCGTAGGTCCGAGTGATCATGCGTAGGTCCGCGGGTGCGATCGAGTAGGCTTGCACCCACTGCACAAACATTCCGCCTGGAGCAAGCCGTTTTCGGGCAGCCGCGTAGTACTCATCGGTAAAGAGCGCGGCGATGCCCGCGATCCAAGGATTGGAGGGCTCGGAGATGATCAGATCGTAGTTTTCACGGGTAGTGAGCAGGAAGTTTCGCGCATCATCGAAAATGAGGTGCAGACGATGGTCCTCGAGAACATCATGATTGAGGCTTTCAAGATACGGCGCCGCGCGCATCACCGCTGGCTCAATCTCAACGCAATCGATTCTCTCGACATCGGGATAACGTGACACGGCAGCGGCGGTCATACCGCTGCCGAAGCCGATGATCAGCACTCGTCGCGGGGCCGGGTGAAACGCCGCTCCCAAATGCCCCAACAACAGCTGGGTGCGAGCATCGTCGGTGGAGGCGTCCACTTTGCCGTTGATACGCAGGGCGACATTGCCATCGGTGCGGACGACAGCGATCGAATCGTTGACGCCTTCGGCAGAGAAAATCAGATCCTTCGTTGCCGCGGTTTCGGCCAGCGTGAGTCGACCCTCATAAGAGTTCCCGTAGAGCACCGCCGACAATGACAAAAGCGATCGGTTGTAGAAGAAAGTCGAGGAGGCGATCGCCCCGGCACTCAAAAGACAAAGCAGGTCGAACCCCACCGGCCGCATTCGCGGCGGCTCACGCAAATCGAGGACCAACGCGAGTAGAACATTCACCATGGCGGCGCCCACAATCAGCCGGAAGCTGCCAAGCCGCGGCAGCAGCCAGAATCCGGCGATTATCGATCCAACGATCGCGCCCACGGTGTTGGCGCAATAAGCCCTTCCGACCGTGGCGGAACGACCCACGGTTCGATCGGCGTTGCGCTCGAGCAAAACCACAACCAGCGGAAAATTGAAGCCAAACACCGTAGCCACTGGAAGCACGGTCAGGGCACTGGCAACCAACTGCGCCAGGAGCAAGCCGCCAAAGGTCTGGTTGGTGGCCCGGAGTAAAGGCGGGATCACCTCTGGAATCCAGTGGAACAGAGCCAAAGAACCAACTGCTCCGATCCCGATGACCAGTTGGGTGCGCGCGAAGGCTCGCATGGGGATGCGGGCGGAGCGGGCCAAAAAGCGCTGGAACAACGCGCTGCCCAGGACCGTGCCCGCCAGAAATGTCGCGAGCATGAGGGTGAAGGCATAGGTGGAGCTCCCGATTGTGATGGCGAGCAGGCGCGTCCAGGCAATCTCGTAGACGAAAGCCGTGCTACCCACGATGGCGAATAGGAAAAGCAGCAATCGGGAGGTAGTCGGGGGAAGCTCCGAAGCGGAGACAGCGGTCTCGAAAAGCGCCGCATCAGGGTCCGGCGCCCTCCCGATCTGTTTCGAGATTCTGAGGGCCAGCAACCCAGCCAGGAAGTTCATGGCGACACCGCAGGCGATGGTCAGGCGTAGCCCGCAAGCGGGGAGCAAGACAAACCCGGCGATCAGGGTCCCGCCAACCGCGCCCAGAGCGTTGACCCAATACAATTGGCTGACGCGAATCCCGAGCTCACTCGAACGGCTGACGACACCTGAAACCAGAATCGGGAGTGTGCCTCCCATCAGGAAGGTGGGAATAAATAGGACCGCGGCGGCGCCAAAGAATCTCAATGCCAGCAGAAGCGGCCGCGAGCCTCCAAGGACTGGATACGCCGCTATGTAGAGTGACCGCACTCCGGCCAGGCCTGCGAGCGACAGGGCGGCGGTTGCACCCACCAGAAATTCGATGCGGGCATAGAGCGCGATTGGTTCTCGGCGGCCTTCGCCCCAGCTCCCGAGGTAAGCGCTGCCAGCGGCCAGGCCCGCCATGAAAACCGCAAGCACGGTGGCCACCGCATAGGCCGTATGTCCAAAAATCAACCCCAGAGCCTTGGCCCAGGCCACTTGGTCAACCAGACCGGCCGCACCGGAGAGGAAAAAACAGATCAGAATGCCTGCAAGCTTCGGGCCCGGAACGAATTTACCGGTCATCCTCCGACTCGACATAGGGTTTTGAACCGGTCCATGATAGCGCACAGTGATTGCGGTCCCGACTGGACCATGGCCAAACCGCCGGCGTAACGGAGGGACCCTGCCAGGTTGTACACTGTTGGCCTTCCGCCATGCCGACTTTTGCCGCCGTTGACATCGGGTCGAACTCGGTTCGGTTGAAAATCGCCCGGCTCACCGGTCGGCGCCTGCGCGAGATCCACGAAGATCGCGAAGTGACCCGACTTGGCGAATGGGCTTTCCGCACCGGTTTGCTGTCGCCTGACGCCATGGCTCTCACCGTGAAGGTCCTGCGCCGATTTCATCGCGAGGTGCAGAACACGGGAGCCGAGTCGGTGCGCGTGGTGGGCACGAGCGCCTTGCGCGATGCACGCAATTCGCGAGCCTTTCTCGAATGGGTGCGGTCGGCGACGGGATGGACGGTTGAAATCATCTCCGGCCTAGAAGAGGCCCGACTGATTCATTTGGGCCTAGTCTCTAGCTTGCGGGTGAGTTCTTCGCCCACCCTGATGCTCGACCTCGGAGGCGGGAGTTGCGAGCTGACCATCTCGAACCAGGGGCACATTCGCGAGACCGTCAGTCTGCCGCTCGGCGCGGTGCGCCTGACCAATGAGTTCTTCCGCCACGACCCTCCGCGCAAGACCGAATTGCGCCGCCTGCGGGGATTTGCGGCGCGCGAAATCGGGCGCATCGCCGATCGGGTGGTGCGCGCCCGTCCGAGAGTCGTTCTGGCAACCTCGGGCACCGCGGCTTCGCTCGCCACCGTCTGTCACGGCCTGTACAAGACCAAGGGGCCACGGGCCACCATGGTGTCGCGCATTCAGCTGCGCCGGGTGGCCAAGATGCTGGCACGGCTGCCGCTCGAGGAGCGCAAGAAGCTCGCAGGCGTCGGACCAAAACGGGCGGAGATCATTGTGGCCGGCGTCGCGGTATATGACGAACTGCTGGAGCGCTGCCAGTTGAGCAGCTTCCGCTATTCGCCGCTCGGCCTGCGGGACGGACTGCTGGCCCAGATGGCGGCCGAGTATGACCGCAGCACCCGTTCCGGCAAACAGCTGGAGTCGGAACGGTGGGACTCAATCCGCGCCGCCGTGCAGCATTACCGGGTGGACATGCCGCATGCGCTCAAAGTGCGCCAGGCGGCCATGCAGTTGTTCGCCGCGCTCAAGCCCCTCCACCAGCTGCCTCCGGAATACCGGGAATGGCTCTCGGCGGCGGCGATGCTCTACGAAGTGGGCGACTACGTCAACCGCAGCGGCCGGCACCGGCACACCTACTACATCATTTCGCATTCGGAAATTTTGGGTTACACGCCGCAGCAGCGAAGCATTATCGCCGCCGTGGCACGCTATCTGGGAAAGTCGCGGCCGACGGCCGGGGATGATCCGATGAAAACTCTGGCTCCCGCCGACCGCGAGCACGTACGCCGAGCCTCGCTGCTGCTGCGGCTGGCCCGGGCGCTGAACCTCGGACGCAGCGGGGCGGTCGAGCAGGCCAGGGTGCAGTTGCAGAGCGGAGAGGCCAAGTTGGCGCTGGTGGCCAAAGGACGTGCCGGCGTCGATTTGGAGCTGTGGGCGGTAGAAAAAGAGAAAAGCTATTTCCGCGAGGTTTTCGGCCGTGAACTTTCCGCCGCGGCGGTGTAGAGGCTGCGCAGGATCTTTGGGGTCAGCGACCATTGCAGGCCGGCCGAGTTGCGCCCAAACTCGAGTCGGGCGATGGCTCCCTTCTTCAGTTCGACGGCGGCTTCGCAGCCGGGCTCAGTGATCGAGCGCCCCAGAAACTCGCTCAGATTCGGATTATGGCCGACCACCAGGATGCTTTGATATTTGGCGTACTTGGCCAGCATGCTGCGGAAATCGGCAAAGGACGCGCCGGGACGAAGGGCGGCCTCGAGCTCGAGCTTCCCCTCGTAGCTGAGTTCATTGCCCACCAAGGAAGCGGTCTGGGTAGCCCGTTTCAGGGGGCTCGAGAGAATCAGCTCGACCTGAACATCGAGAGCGGCCAGCGCCCGGCCCACGTATCCGCACTGTTCGATTCCAGACGGGTCGAGCGCCCGTTTCTCATCCTTTTTCGGATTGCTGAGCCGCTCCCCGGCGCTGGCGTGACGCAAGAAATAGAGAATCATCTGGCCCTATCGTTCCTTTCCCACCCCGGCTCCAACCCCGGCCCTGGTGCCTCCGGCCTTCCCCGCTCCGGGGTAGCGACGGCGCGGCGCCGCCGGTGCGGGAATTGCCTCAAGCGGCATTTTTCCTTCGGCTAGTCCGATGAGAAATTCCTGGGCGTTGAAGGCGGCCGCGCCGGTCGGCGGCTGACGCTTCCCCTGCGCCTTCCAGGCGCGGATGTAGGTTCCGTCCTTTTGCAGCAAGCGGGCCTTCACGTTGTCCGAGAGGTAGGCCTCAAGAATCTCCTGGCGGACGCGCTCGCGCAGCAACGCGTCCTTCAGCGGGAAAATGACCTCGACGCGTTCATAGAGGTTCCGCGGCATCCAGTCGGCGCTTCCCAAGTAGACTTCCTCCTGGCCGCCGTTCGAGAAGTAATAGATGCGGCTGTGCTCGAGGAAACGGCCCACAATGCTGCGCACGCGAATGTGATCGCTCACGCCGCGCACACCAGGACGCAGGGCACAGATGCCGCGCACCAGGAGATCGATCTCAACCCCCGCTTGCGAGGCGCGATAGAGCGCGGTGACGATGTTCTTGTCGAGCAGCGCGTTCATCTTGGCGATGATGCGAGCCGGGCGGCCGTGACGCGCGTGCTCCGCCTCCCGGGCGATCAAGGCCAGGCAGTGCTCGGCCAGATTGAGGGGCGCGACCATCAGCGGCTCATAGCTCGGATGTTCGGCGTAGGCGGTCAGGAAACTGAACACGTCGTGGACGGCGGCGGTGATTTCTGGATCCGAGGTGAGCAGACTCAGATCGGTGTACATGCGGGCGGTATTCGCGTTGTAGTTGCCGGTGCCCAGGTGAGCGTAGCGACGGGTGAGGCCATCGCCGTCGCGACGCACCAGCAGCGACAGCTTGCAGTGGGTCTTCAAGCCGACCAGACCATGGAATACCTGCACGCCGGCGTCTTCCAGGTCGCGCGACCAGCGAATGTTGGAGTCCTCGTCGAAGCGGGCCTTCAATTCGACCACCGCGGTCACTTCTTTTTTCTCGGCGGCAGAAATCAGCGCGGGAACGATCAGCGAATGTTCGTTGGTGCGGTACAGCGTCTGCTTGATGGAGAGGACCTGGGGATCTTCGGCTGCGGCCTCGATAAAGGAGACCACCGCATCGTAGGAATCAAATGGATGGTGCAGCAGGATATCGTGGCGGCGCAGCTCCTCGAACAGATCCTGCGATTTGGCGGTGAGGCGGAGTTCGCGGGGCGAAAAGGCTTTGTACTTGAGCTCGGGATGCTGGGTCTGCTCGTAGATGTTGAACATGCGCGACAGGTTCACCGGCCCCCGTACGGGAAATACCTGCCAGGGGTCGAGTTCAAAATTTGTCCGCAGGCGTTCGACAATCTCAGGATCGGCGTCGGCTTCGATTTCGAGCCGCACCGCATCGCCTTTACGGCGGTTGTGCAGTTCGGTGCGCACCGACTCCAGCAGATTGCGCGATTCTTCCTCGGCCAAATACAGGTTGCTGTTCCGGGTGACGCGGAAGGCGGCCGAAGCAACGATATCGTAGCCGTGATACATGCGGGCGGCGTGGTGAGCCACCAAATCGGCGAGAAAGATGAAATCGTCGGTGCCTTCTGAGGGAAGGCGAATGAGCCGCGGCAGGGCGCGAGGCACGGTCACGACGCCGGTATAGGTGAGCGAAGAACGCCGCCGCCGGCGCAGCAGGAACGCGACGCACAACGCCTTGTTGATGACCCGGGGAAAGGGGTGAGCCGGGTCGACTGTGACCGGCGTGAGCAGGAGATCGAGCTCGCGCTCACTGTAATCGTCGATGAAGGTCCGGGCCTTCGGACTGAGCTCATGCACGCTGAGCACGCGAATGCCGTGCTCACTGAGCGCGGGACGCAGCTTCTCGTTCCAGCAATGATATTGGTCGTCCACGAACTCATGGGTTTCGCGGGAAAGCTGGTCGCGCTCTTCGATGAGGGTGAGCCCATCGGGCCCGGACTCGCTGTAGCCGTCTTCGATCTGCTGCACCAGTCCGGAGACCCGCACTTCGAAAAATTCATCCAGATTGCTGGCGCTGATGGCCAGAAACTTCAGGCGTTCGAGCAGCGCGACGCTTTCGTCCTGGGCTTCTTCGAGGACGCGGCGGTTGAAGGCCAGCCAGGAGACCTCGCGGTTGATGTAGTAGTCCGGGTTATCGAGCGAAAAGCGGGCCATAACTGAGCGCTTGGTGTCTGTTCTCTCGTCTATTTCTTGGCGTCCCCCGGCGCCATCTCAGCGCCGGAGCCGACCCCGACTGAAGGAAAAGCTGCCTACGGCAGAGGTTCGAGCCCAGGCGCCGCCTCATGAGGAGCAAGTATAAAGCAAAGCGCGAGGAACCACTGCTCCTCAAAATGGCCGGAGCGCCGGGAACTGTCCGGCGCTCCGGGGAATATCCTTCCCACTCGAACCTGTCCATTCGATCAATCGATGCCGGGCCGCAGGGAGGATCCTAGTGCACCTGCTTGATCGACTCTCGAACCTTCGAGACGACGCTGTCGGGCAGCGGGGCATAGTCCAGTGCTTCGGTCATTTTCTCTCCGTCATCGAGCATCCAAGTCAGAAAGTCCACCATAATCTTGCCCCTCGCCTGGTCCTTGGATTGCGTCGGAACCAGGAGCCAGGTAAAGCTCGAAATGGGGTAAGCATCTTTCCCTGGGGCGTTCGTGATCGAGACCCGAAAGTCCGCGGGCATGTTTTTCACCGATGCGGCCGCCGCGGTCGTTCCCTCGAGACTGGCCTTGACCCAACTGCCGGCAGCGTTCTTCACCGTCCCGTACGGAATGTGGTTCTGCGCCGCGTAGATCAGCTCCAGATAGCCGAAAGCTCCGTCCATCTGACGAATCATCCCGGCTACGCCCTCATTGCCCTTGGCGCCCAAGCCGACCGGCCACTTGATCGAAGCGCCCTTACCGGGCCCGCCTGCCCACTCCGAACTGATCTTCGAGAGGAAGTCGGTAAAGATGAAGTTGGTTCCGCTGCCTTCAGAACGATGCACCACCACAATACTTTGGGCGGGCAGCTTGACCCCAGGGTTGTCCTTCACAATGGCCGGGTCGTTCCAACTGGTGATCTTGCCCAAACAGATGTCAGCGATGACTTGCGCAGAAAAACGCAGATCACCGGTGACGCCAGGAACGTTGTAGGCCGGCACGACTGCGCCGAGCACGGTTGGAATGTGCAGAATCTTGACCTTAGCCTGCGAGAGCTGCTCGTCCGTCATGGTGACATCGGAAGCGCCGAAGTCCACCGTTTGCGCCAAAACCTGGCGAATGCCGCCGCCGCTGCCAATGGATTGGTAGTTGATCTCCACGTCGGGATGAAGCTTGTGATAGTCGCTGAACCACTTGGAATACATCGGATAAGGGAAAGTTGCGCCCGCCCCATTCAATGTGGTCTGCCCAAAAGCGGGTATCGCCAGAGCCAGACACAAAAGCGCAAGTTTACGTAGCACTCGTTGGTTCCTCCTTTTACTAGTTAGCATCGGTTCTACGTTCGGATTGTTACACGACCGTTACAAGCCCGTGAATATCTCATGAATCCCCAAGTAAACCTTGGGGTTACAGGCGGTCCAGATCCGGCGGATTGCAAGCGAAGGGGGGATTTCACGGACCAAAGACCCTTGCCGGGCGGAAATCAGTGGCCGGAGTCGAGGCGGGCAATTTCCCGGGCAAACAGCGGATTGCCGGGAAACTGGTCGCGGAGCGAGGCCAGGATCTCGCGGGCCCGAACTCTATCCTTCTCTCGCACATAAGCGATGGCCAAGAGGATGCGCGCAAAAGGCGCCAGGTAGTGGCCATGTTCGGCCGTGATTTCGAGCTCGGCCATGCCCTGATTCTTGTCTCCCCCGACACCACCCAGCCGCAGGATCCAGCGCACCGGCGCCGCCATGCTGCCAAGGACGTACTTGCTGAAGCCGGTCGCAATATGGGCGTCGGAGCAACCCGGGTCCACCGCAAGCAACTGCTGTGCCCATAGCGTGGCTTCGCGAGTGTAGTGCAAGGAAGCCAAATTATGCTTGGCGATCAATGCGGCATAGTCCGCCTTGAGGCCGGAAGAAAGGGTCATGGCAAACAAAGCATCGCTATCCTTCGGATTGCTGCCGAGACGACCTTGGGCGCGGGTTTCGGCGAGCGCCAGGGCCGCAGCGAAGCGCGTCTGCAGAGCCGAGTCCGGGAAGAGCTGCTTGCGGGCGGCGAAGGCTTGATCATCGGTGTAAAACTGGGATTCGAGCACGCCGAGACGGTCAAACTCTGAAAAGAGCAAACCCGCGGCATCGAAAACCGGGCCGAGGGGGTCGTCCGGATGCTGCTGCGTCCAGGAGGAAAAGACCACGTGCCCTCCCGAGAAATCGAGACCGTAGAGAAGGCGGAACCCGTCCTCCAGAAACGGGTTAGGAGCGTTCGGTTCGGCGCCGGCGGCGGGAGCCCACAAACTGCAAAGCAGCAGCGGCACGAGGAGGAGGATTCCCCGCTTGCGCGGCTGCGGACGAAAAACCATTGCGCCCATAAACACCCGATTCAGAAGAAGCCCCCGATGCACCCCCGAGGGGGAACACCTCCCAAGCTTACAGGCTGCAAACCCTTGGGTTTGGCATTAGTTTGCAAAAAAATTGTTAAAACGCCGCCATCCAGCGAGTCCGCGAACGACGAGAGCGGGGACGCACGGCAATGTTCGATCGGCGATCTCTCGTTGTCCGTGATCGTTGTTAGTGATCGGTCTTGCGGTGCGCCGGCACGATCCTCAGAACTCGGCACGTTTCGTGCCGGGATGGCTTCCAGACATACCCCCCAGATAGGGTCACGCTCTTCACCGACACCAGAACGGTCCTCGGAACGCCCCCCGGATAGGCATATCTCACCGTGTAGGGCGTCGCCGAAAAAAACATTGCATTATCCTCCCGGCAATCGGCATTACTAGCTGGATGAGCCTGGCCACGGGCCAGCACACAGCTGAAATCTATTCGTCGAATCGGTAGCTTGCCGATGTTTCGGAACGTCACACTAATCGAGTCCCGATCGCCGGCGCCCCTGACCAGAGTCAACGGGCAAGCGCCGCTGGCCTGGACCAGCCCGGGCAACCCGATAATCAAAATCGCCGCGGCGGCCCCGGCCAAGCAGCGACTCTTCGACGGTTGGCAAAGAGTGAAGCACAAGCCGAAGAGTGAAGGTTGCATCGTCTGCCTGGTCATAACCAACAAGCGCCTGACCGAGCCGAGCATAAACCGCGGTGCGCGTCCCGATGGCCAGCCCTAATCCGAGTTATCGCGAGCGCAGTCAGTCCTCGGCTCTTGCCAAGTTGCCATACCGTATAGCGCAGTCGTGCAAAATCCCTTCGCGGGCAAAGTCGATTCCTCACTCATAGCGCAGCGCTTCGGTAGGATCGACGTGGGCCGCCCGGCGGGCCGGGATGTAGCAGGCGAGAAGCGCAACGGTCATCAGAACCATCCCGACACTCACGAAAGTCGCTGGGTCCGTCACGCCGACTCCGAAGAATAGGCGCTGCATCAATCGCGTGACCGCCGTCGCAGCCATCACTCCGATCGCGAGACCGGCAACCGCGAGCTTCGCGCCATCTCGTATCAACAGCCACACGACTTCATGCGGATGGGCGCCGAGGGCCATCCGGATGCCGATCTCGTGGGTCCGCCGTGCGACAGAATAATGCAGAAGACCGTAGATGCCAACCGCGGCAAGGAGCAGGGCTACCCCGGAGAATACGGCGAGCAGCGTGGCCTGAAAACGACGGGGCGAAAGTTGCTCCGAGAGTTGCTGTTCCATCGTGGTCACCGACGAAAGGATTGCGCTCGGATCGATCTCGCGAACCAGCGCGCGCAATGGCTTTGTCAGGGCCCCGGGGGGACCCGTGACCCGGGCAACCAGGTCCGAAGTCCTATACCCATCAATCGCCTGGGTGTAGGGTTCATAGACGTGCGGAATCGGTGCTCGCTCGAGACCGCTACGGCGCATATCCCGAATAATTCCCACTACTGTCAGCCAATCATCGCTCTTTCCACGTGGGTCCTGGCCTTTGAAGCGTTTCCCGATCGCGTCCTCGTTCGGCCAGTAGCGGCGCGCCATACTCTCGTCAATCATCGCAACCAAGAGGGAATTCGGACCGTCTTGCGACGTGAAATAGCGGCCTTCCAGCAACTGGACCCCCATGGCTTGAAAGTAGTCGCCCCGAACCGCCGCCCAACGCAGAGGAGTCCAGCGTTGTTGGGGCTCCGGAATCCGTCCTTCAACACTGCGCAAGCCTAGATTGCTGATCCTGCCCAAGTCAAACAGGCTGTCGACCGCGCCTGCTGCGTGCACACCGGGAAGCGCGCGCACGCGTTCGAGCACGGCGTTGTACACATCGGTGGTCCGCTCGGGGGAAGCCCCCGGCAGGCTGATATTCATGGTCAGGATATGTTCAGGCTGAAAGCCGGGATCAACCGATTCCACGGCGAGAAAACTACGAACCAGAAGGCCAGCGCCGCTGAGCAAAACGGTTGCGATTGCGAATTCCCCGACGACCAGCAACCCGTGGGTGCGCTTCAGCCCAGCGCGCGAGCGGATCCCCGTGCCGCTCGCGCTAAGCGGCCCAATTGTCCCGGAGATTTTCCAGGCCGGAACGACCCCAAAAAGCAAGGCGGCGATCAATGAGATGGCCAAAGCGAAGACCAGAACTCCAGGGTCCACACCCGCCTCGTCGAGCCTGGGAATGTCAGAAGGCGCGAGCCGAAGCAAGCTACGAACCCCCAAGGGCACAAGCATCAGGCCGAGGCAGCCGGAAAGCGTCGCAAGGAGTACGCTCTCGGTGAATAACTGGCGAGCCAGCCGGTTACGGTTTGCTCCCAGGGCTGCGCGAACCAGGATCTCGCGCTCCCGGGTCGCGCCCCGGGCAAGGAGCAGATTCGCCACGTTGCTACACGCGATCAGCAGCACGAATCCGACGGCAATGAAAAGCACGTTGAACGCCAGCCTGGTGTTTCCGCCCAGTACCACCCGAAGAGGAAAAAGACTAACGCCCGAACCCTGGTTTCCATCATTGGCGAGCTGCCGGATCCCGCCAAGGATGGTATTGAGCTCAACCTGTGCCTGGCGGAGCTGCCTTCCTGGTTTCAGGCGGCCCATGGCTTGCCACCTTTGGTAGAAGCCGCTGGTGTGGTAAGAATCGGGGTTCGTCGTGAGGGCAGGATCTCCCCAATAACGGTTGGTCGTGATGGGCGCCCAGAACTGCTGATCTTTCGCCGGGAACTGGAATGTCGCCGGCATAACACCGACAACCTGGAAACTGAACCCATCAATCTGCAGCATCCGCCCGACCACATCTCGGGCGGCCCCAAAATGAGTGATCCACAGACCGTTGCTCAGAACGACGACACGTTCTTTCCGCTTCTCTTCTTCGGGGGTGAAAACACGACCCAAACTTGTCGGCACTCCCAGTAGAGGAAACAGATTTGCGGTGGTGAACGCACCTTGAACGGACAGAGGTCCATCCGCGCCCGCTAGCGTCACCCGCGAAAATCCGCTGTCACGGTAGTAGGTGGCAATGTCCTGAAGGCTCTGGTTCTCTGCCTTGAGAAACTCGATATCCCGATAGAGCAAGCCCCCTTCCTCCGGTTCCTGGGAGTTCGCAACCAGAACAATCTGTCCGGGATCGCGGTAGGGGAGAGGGCGCAGAATAACCGCCTCAATCACGCTGAAAATAGAAGTGTTCGCAGCGATACCAACCGCAAGAGTGCAGACCACGATCGCGGTAAATCCTGGCGATCGAGCCAACGAACGGAGGCCGTAGCGGACATCCTGAAAGAGCGAACCCATCGCGGCTCCTCGGCAAAGCGGTTAGAGGGCTTTGCTGATCCAAACCACCTATAGCACATGAGCCGCCAACCCGACCAATGTAAGTCGCTGACTATACACAGGAATTCGAAGTTTACCCCGCGGCCGAGACAGGGCTCGTGTTCATTCGCGAAGCCGGCTGTCCGAAAACGAACAATCCAACGCTTTCGCCCAAATGGTTGATGTACACTGCCGGGGCCCACAGATACCAAAATGGGGATTCTGGCTAAATCACGGAGGATATAGAGAATGAATATGATGAAGGGGAAATGGTGGAGGGTGCTTACGGGGTTGTGCGGGCTCGCGCTGGCTGCCGTCTGGGCTGCGCCGGCACGTGCGCAAATGTCAGAGGTGAAAGAAAAACCGCCGATGTACTCCTACGTCGCGTTTTGGGATATTCCCCGCGCCCAGTGGGGTGCGATGGAAAAGGGCATAGCCGCTGACCAGCCAATACTCGACAAGGACGTTGCCAACGGGACGATTGTGGGATATGGCGACGATACCAATCTGGTTCACCAGCCCGACAGCGGCACCCACGACGATTGGTGGTCGGCCATGTCCATGGCGGGCGTGGTCAACACGCTCGAGCAGATGTACTCGTCCGGCAATGCCGCGACTCCGGTCTTGGGCACGGCCACAAAACACTGGGACAACATTTTTGTCAGCCGGTTCTACAACTGGCACTCCGGATCGTGGAAAAATCTGTACACCCACGGATCCGCCTACAAGTTAAAGGCGGATGCTCCGGACGATGCGATCGAGATGCTCAGCAAGAATATGATTGTGCCACTGCTCGAGAAAATGCTGGCAGACGGCACGATTCACGAATATGAAGTCGACACCCTGGCAATCCACACCGAAGCACCGGGGACGTTTTATATCTTCTATTTGGCAGCGAACGCGGAAGCCCTCGACAAGGTCCAGGCGGCTCTGCGGGAAACCCTGAAGGCGAACCCGCTGCACGGTCCGGCTTTTGACGCCATGACCGACTACACCGGGCACCGCGATTTTCTAGCCCGTACGAACGCCACTTACAAATAGGCTTTCCCATTTGCCTTCCCGGTCCGCGAGCGAGCTTGGTCGAGCCGCTCGCGGGCCGAATATTCTGCGCATCGCCTCGCACCCTAGGCTGGCTCCGTGACACCCCGCCGTGATGGCCGATCGGCGAAAAGAGCTGACCATCGCAGTTGGCTCAGACCTTCGACCAACCGTCTTTTCCCGCAAGACTCTCTGATCACCATTTCTTGAAAATCACGGCCACCGCCAAAACCATCATGGCGAACCCTACGACGTAGTTCCAGCGGATCGGTTGTCCCAGGTATAAGACCGAGAAGAGCGAAAAAACGGTCAGGGTGATGACTTCCTGGATGGTTTTGAGCTGGGCCACGGAGAATTCATAGGACCCTATGCGATTGGCCGGGACTTGGAAGCAATATTCGAAAAAGGCAATCAGCCAGCTGATGACGATGACCTTGAATAAAGGCGTGTGTCGGTACTTCAGGTGGCCATACCAGGCAAAGGTCATGAAAATATTGGAGATGGTGAGCAGAATGATCGTGGTCATGTTCCCTCTCCTGAGGAACTTTTCATTGTTAAATGGGAACGACCTGTAAGCCGAGGTCACGGGCTTGTTTCCGGAGTCTGGCTTCCAGACGTTGGCGGTTCTGCATTTCGTTTTGTGCGCAGATGGTCTCGTCGTATTCGTGGCCTGTGGTCACCATGTGATAGATGATGCGGGCCAGTTTGTGTGCCGTGGCGGTGATCGCTTTCGGAGCGCCGAGTTTGGCCCGCATCCGACGATAGAAGTGTCCCAAGTATGATTGACTGCGATGGAGTGATTGGGCCGCTATGCGGAGCGCGGTGGCGGCTCGATTCTTGACCTTGCGGGTTCTGACGGACAGCACTTTCCCGCCGCTCACTCGGTTGTCGGGACAGAGCCCCAGCCAGGATGTTAATGCCGGCCCCTTGGCGAACCGCGAGAAGTCCGGGCCGATCTCCGCCAACAGAGTTTGGGTCGTGAGAACGTTGATGCCTGGAATTTTGGTGAGATCCACTCCCATAATTTGGTGGAAGTGAGTCCGTAAATCGAACTTCCCAGCGTCATCACTGGCTATTGATCCCTCCCTCGATTGTGGCCTGGGACCTTCGGGCGGATCCAGTTTCGAGTCGAATGTCTCTAGATATTGCTCAATTTCGGTGTCGCAGGCCGCGATCAACCTTTGGTAGTGACGAAATGCTTCCAGGGACTGGCCCAAGGTGAACAGATGCTCGCGCCGATAGTCTCCCACCAGCGACTTGGCAATGGTCTCCTCCGTGGCCTTGACTCGCCGATCGCGTAGTTTGGCCAAGGTGTGTGGGTTGCGCTCACCCCTTAGGATGGCCTCCAGGATGGTGATACCGGTCAGGCCGGTAATATCACTGATTACGTGGTGGAGTTGCAAGTTCATCTGATCCAGAGCTTTTTGCATGTGTTGCACGTGACTCGACGCCATTTGCACCAGACTATCCCGATGGCGGAGGATCGAGCGCACCGTGCATACCGCCTGTTTCGGTCGGAACGAGCCGCGCAGTAGACCCACGGAATGGAGATACTGCAACCATTGGCAGTCGGAAACGTCCGACTTACGCCCCGGCACATTCTTGACATGGTGTGCATTGACCAGCAAAACAGTAAATCCTTGGGCCTCCAAGATCTGAAACAACGGGATCCAATAGACTCCCGTCGATTCCATCGCTACGGTCTCGATGTTGCAGGCTTTCAACCAGGCCGCAGCCGCATGCAAGTCTTCCGTGAAGGTTGAGAAATGCCGCACCGGTTGCCCATCTCGATCTGCAGGCACGGCGATATAGATCTCCGTCGCCCCAATATCCACCCCAGCAGCATTCGGGTTCAGATAAGGCAACACTGACGCTCCTGTCTTCTTGTTGCGCTTTCGTTTTCTCGACATGGCTCCCTCTGGACTGGGATTTGACCATGCGAGACGGCCCAAACTGTGCAGGACTGAGCACTCTCCTGAACGGGATCAACGTACCTGCTCTTACCAGGGCGTTGTCACCACTGTCTTGAGCACAGAGTTTGGGACCACACTCCTTAACGGGCTCCCGAAGGATGCACCATTGGTCTTTTCGGCCTACTTGCCGGCGCGCATGGACCGCTCATTCTATCGCGCCATGCACGAACCTCAGTTCCTTACCTTCTTGACCCGCAAATCGCGGGTTGCCTACTCCTTACTAATTACACGATTGAGCGTTTACCCCAATCCGCGTAATGGGATCACTCGAAAATCGTTGGCTGCTGGCAAAATGACGGAAGACGTTAATTTGTAAACCGAACTGCCGCACGCAAGCAACTCGTCAGAGGGTTGGCGGATGCGCAAAACTGTTCTGCCCGTCCCCAGGGTGCTTCGGCAAGAGTTCGCGGATTGCTCCCTGGCCGCTCCCAAATGGAAGACAGTGAGCAGCGATTCGAGCTACGCGCAAATTCTCGAAAAAATTCCTAGTAGGCGAACAACTAGCGAACATGATAGGTTTTTCACTGTGCCTCTCCAGGCCTGGACCGTCACCATACGGGACTTGACGCGTACCGTTCATTCGGTGGAAGTGACGGCAGAAACCCTCTATGAAGGCGCCCAAGCCCTGGCTGCCCTGCGCTCTCAGGCCCGGGCGGGAGACATCGGTCAAGGACTGACGACCTCGACGGTCACGGTCCGGCATCCGCAGATTACCCACACGTTCAAGATTCAGGACTTTGAGAATTGGCTGAAAAGCGGCGTCAGGAGTTCGGCCGACCTGCTGCTCAAAAAGGCATGCTTGCGGCGCTTGCTTGGAGGCATCGATCCCTAGGAGGCCGAAAATGCCCTGGGCCGCGTCCTTGCGAAGGGAATTAACTGCCAGAAGCCAGCAGATCGCGACGGTGAATGCATGGCGGCACGAATTAACCACGGGCCCAACCCCCAGCGTCATTTTTGGACGCACTGAAAACCAGCAACATGGAAATTTCCATCCGATTTCCTACCGGAACATCTGCGCCAACCCTCGATGGGCGAGCCGTCTTACCAAGGTCCACACCGGGTACCGCAAGGCGTTGCCGAGAGCCGACTGGCGATGGAAGGAACTGGATTGCGCCAACAGTTCGGATGCGTTGCTCATGAATATTTTTTGTTATCGCCGCACCCTCAGCAACCGGGCCTTGAGTTCCATGCTGGGGGTCGCCTGCGGCCTGGAACCGGAATTCGGGTTCCGGCCAGGGATCCCGCTGCGCAACGGGAAGACGGATCGGACCGAGATCGACATGAAACTCGGAGAGCTCATGCTGGAGGCCAAATTGACCGAAACCGGCTTCCAGACTGCTCCGGCAAACCTGATTGAGCGATATCGGGACCTCGAAGAAGTCTTTGCGGCAAAAGAACTGGGGGAGTCCGGCGACACGGTCGAAAATTATCAATTGATTCGAGGAGTGCTGGCAGCGCAGTCGACGGGCGGATCGTTTTGCTTGCTGTGCGACGCGAGGCGTCCCGATCTGATCGAGAGCTGGTACTCGGTGCTGCGGGCAGTCGAAAACTGCGCTCTCCGCTGCCGGCTACAATTGCGGACCTGGCAGGAGCTGGCCACGGCGCTGCCCCAAGCGCTCGGGCGATTTCTGGCGATCAAGTACGGAATAACGCCTTGAATGGCACTTATGGCACTCGCAGGTTTGACCTCGCCTTCCCGCTTTGCTACCGTCTAATGTTTCCCCCATCCCTCAGTCCCAGCGCGGTTCCGAGCGGGAAACAGAAGCGAGAGCCCCATGGCCATCAAGTTCCGAGGAGTGGATTTCCTCGAATTCGACACGCTGCTCAGCGATGAGGAACGCTTGGTCCGCGATACCGCTCGCCAGTTCATCGAAGACAACCTCATCCCCATCATTGAGGAGTGCAACCGCGCCGGACGCTTTCCGCGTGAACTGGTAAAGCCCATGGCCGATTTGGGCTTTTTCGGCGCCTCGCTCAAGGACTATGGCTGCGCCGGGATGTCGAACGTCGAATATGGCCTGGTGATGCAGGAACTCGAGCGCGGCGACTCCGGTGTGCGCAGCTTTGTCAGCGTGCAATCGGCGCTCGTGATGTATCCGATTTACGCCTTCGGCAGCGAGCAGCAGAAACAAACCTGGCTGCCCGCCATGCAGAAGGGGGAGAAGCTCGGCTGCTTCGGGCTGACGGAGCCCGATTTCGGATCAAACCCCGGCGGCATGCGCACTCGCGCCCGCAAGGTGGGCAACGAATATGTTCTGAACGGCGAAAAGATGTGGATCACATCGGGATCTATTGCCGATGTGGCGGTGATATGGGCCAAGGTGGAACAAGAAGAGAATCTGGTTCGCGGCTTCCTGGTCGAGACCGATCGCCCAGGCTTCCGCGCCGAAGATATCCACGGCAAGTGGTCATTGCGGGCCTCGGTGACCTCGAGCCTCTCGCTGCAGGATGTGCACGTGCCCGAGTCGAACCTGCTGCCCAAAAGCGGCGGCCTGAAATCTCCGCTGATGTGCCTCAATCAGGCCCGTTACGGTATTGCCTGGGGCGCGACCGGTGCGGCCATGGCCTGCTATGACTGCGCCTTACAGTATTCGCTATTTCGCAAGCAGTTTCGCGATCAGCCCATCGCCTCCCATCAATTGGTGCAGGAAAAACTGGCCTGGATGATTTCAGAGATTACCAAGGCGCAACTGTTGATCTTGCAGGTGGGACGGCTGAAAGACTGCGACAAGGCACAGCATCAGCACATCTCGATGGCCAAACGCAACAATGTCTGGATGGCCTTAGAGTGTGCGCGCCTGGCCCGCGACATCCTGGGGGCGAATGGAGTGGCGGACGAATACCCCATCTTCCGCCACATGGCGAATCTGGAGTCGGTAAAAACCTACGAAGGCACACACGACATCCATACCCTCATCATCGGGAGCAGCGTGACCGGGATTGACGCGTTCTAGGCCGGCCTTCACTCCCTGGCAAGTCTTGGTGTTGCCCCTCTTAGTAAGACACTTCTGCCAGTTGAACGGTTGAACGCGGCAACCGTACTGGGAAAATCCTCAGTCCCTCGAGGACCTCGGGAGCCCCCTTCCCTGCCTCGTTCGCCACCGTGGACTAAGCCTGGTAAATGCCAGCCCCTTCCCTATCGCCCACGCCCGTTATATGCTCATGCGTTTTGTAGGGAGGAAGCCATTCATGGCAGCGACCGAGCGTCCAACCAAAGCCCGCAGCTTTGGCGAGAACATCGAGAGCGATCTAGCGGCCAAGCTGCTGCGCGTCGTCGAGACGGCGGCCATCGCTTCCGCACGCACCATGGGCAAAGGCGAACGCAAACTCTCCGACCAGGTCGCCACCGAGGCCATGCGGCGCACCATGGACTCGATTCCGATGCGCGGCACCATCGTCATCGGCGAAGGCGAGCGCGATCAGGCACCCATGCTCTACATTGGCGAAAAAGTGGGCGCCGAATTTCCTGACGGGACCGACGTTCCCGACATCGATATCGCCGTTGATCCGCTCGAGGGGACCAACCTTTGCGCCACGGGCGCGGCGGGCGCGATCACGGTGCTCGCGGCCTCGGAACGGGGCGGCCTGCTCTACGCCCCCGACTGCTACATGGAAAAGATCGTGGTGGGGCCATCCTGCAAGAATGCCGTCGATCTCGACGCCCCGGTGGCGGACAATCTGGAGAATCTGGCCAAACGCCTGAAGCGGGACGTGGAGGATCTGGTGGTGGTGGTTCTCGATCGCCCGCGGCATGACCAACTGATCGCCGATATCCGCGAGGCCGGCGCCCGCATCCGCCTGATCAGTGATGGTGACCTTTCGGCCGGCATTGCCGCCGCCGTGGAGGGAACCGGTGTCCATGCCGTAATGGGCTCAGGCGGTGCACCGGAGGGCGTCATCACCGCCGCCGCCGTGCGCTGTGTCAATGGCTATATGCTCGGCCGCCTGGTCATCAACACTCCGGAACTCGAGGAGCGCATTGCCCGCATGGGCATTGCGGACAAGAACAAAATCTACGAAGCGGAAGATCTGGCACCAGGCAAGCAGCTGATTTTCGCCGCCACCGGCGTCACCGATGGCGCCCTGATGAAAGGCGTGCGCTTTTTCGGCGAAGGCGTCCGCACTTCCTCGGTGATCATGACCTTCCGCACCTCCAAGGTCCGCTTTGTGGAGAGCATTCACCTCGAAAAGGGCCCCGATGTGCGGGTGAAGTTCTAGCCCGACGCGCGAACTCCATGCCGGCGGTCGGCGCGCGGGCAGGAAAACCAAAGTTTTCCACCGTGCCTTGTGTGTGTTTTCTCCGGCCACACTTGAAAACAGATCCGCCATCGTCAACCATTTCTTGGCGGGTTCAAAATAGGAACGATCGAAATCGTGCGGCCCAGCGCGCCCGGATCGGGCGCGGGCCGCGACCCGCCGGGTTCGCGTCCCGCTTTGGACCACGCAGCGAGCCGATTTTCCCACAAAGTCTTGACCCTGACGGGGGCGGAAGATGTAATGGGCACACCCCGAACTTCTTTCTTAGGAATGAGTCGAAAATGGCCCAAGGCACCAGCTGCGTCGCCTCTCCGCCGGAAGTCTTTTGCTCTTCTTGCCTTCACCCGCTGAGCGCTCCGTCGGCGGAAAGCACTCTCGGCGGGCTGGCCGGTTCCAAACCCCTTCCCAATATGCCCGCACCATCCGAGCGCCTTGCTCCGGGAACCCTGTTCGCCGGACGTTACCGGATTGTGGCGTGGATCGGCCGCGGCGGAATGGGGCAGGTGTATCGTGCCGACGATCTCATGCTCGGCCAACCGGTGGCGCTCAAACTCCTTCCCGGACCGTTTCGGGGCGATGAAACCTCGCTCGCGAGTTTTCATCGCGAGGTAGGGCTGGCTCGCCAGATCGCGCACCCCAACATCTGCCGGGTCTTCGATATCAGCGAGGTGGATGGGAAAACCTTGATCACCATGGAGTTTGTGGACGGGGAAGACCTCGAACATCTGCTGCGGCGGATTGGCCGCTTCGCCCCGGATAAGGCCTTGGACGTAGCCCGTCAACTCTGTGCCGGACTGATGGCCGCGCACGCGGTGGGCGTGCTCCACCGCGACCTGAAGCCCGCCAAGATCATGCTGGACGATCGGGGTAAAGTGCGGATCACCGATTTCGGTTTGGCAAGCATGAGCCAGCAATGCGGTGGCGAGGTACCGGCCGCTACACCCGCCTACATGGCTCCGGAACAGCTGGCCGGGAAACCGGGCTCGGTGCAGAGCGACCTGTATTCGCTCGGGCTGTCGCTCTACGAGGTCTTCACCGGAAAGCGCGCCCTTCGATCTCAGGCCACGGCGGATCAGCGGCAGAGAACCGGATGTCCAGTACTCTCCGCGCGCGTCCTGGCCGGTCTTGAACCAGCAGTGCTGCGAGTGATTTTGCACTGTTTGGCTTCGTCTCCGGCCGAGCGACCCGTTTCCGCGCAGCAGGTTGCGGCGGCGCTGCCCAGGGCGATCGCGGCAGCCCGCGGCGAGAAGCTCCGGCCGCAACTGGTCGCACCCGTGCGCGGCGAGAGCGCATTGCAGCCGAGTCTGCGATGGCCGCTGCTGGCATGCACGATGTGGGGGTTTGCCTTACTGTTGGCACTCGCGCCCCACTCTTCCCTCGGTAGCTGGGCCGGCAAACCGCCGGGCAGCTCCTTGCCCACGGGATTCACCTGGTTCTGGTGCCTGGCCTTGCAATCTTTCTTGGCGTTGTTATCGGTCGCCTACGTGCTCTGCGGGGAGATCGGAGCGACCGCGAACCGCAAGATTTGACCGGAGTGGCGAGCCCTGTTCGATCGCTCGATGACACGGGGCACCAGGCCGCAGCCAAAGTCCGTGCTGCTCTACGCCGTGCCGGTAGGGGGAAACCCTCGAAAGCGGCCGGCCAGGGACGGAGTCTGACGCAGGCAGGCGCGGGCGGAAGCGATCGAGGATCGCACCCGTTCGGCATCGTGGCCGGTAATCGCCACGACCTCTTCCACCGAGAAACCCTCGACCGCGTGCAGGATGAAGGCTTCGCGATCCGAGCGGCTGGCGCGGCTCAAGGCGGAGTGCACCAGGGTGATCATCTCGTCAGAGGACGCGATGTCTTCCGGGGTGGCAGTGCGACGGTCCGCGATGACATTCTCTTTGGTCAGGGTTTCGTCGGGCTGGTGAAACTGCAGCTGCGGTTCATCACTGGCGCGAACGTTCTGTCGCCGGGCGGATTCCTCCAGGTGCACGGCGGAGCGGTTCTCCGCGGCGCCCGAAGCCAAGTCGTTCATGGCTCGGAGCGCCAGCCGGTAAAACCAGGCCTCGAGAGCCAGCCGTTCGGGCTTTTCTCCTCCATCCCCGAGCGCGCGCGCCACCGCCTCGTCGACGACTTCCTCCTTCGTAACCAAGCCGGGACCAACCTGCTCGGCGGTTTCCCGGAAATAGAGTTCGCGCTCGACAAACAGTTCCAGCCTTTTCAGGTTGACGTTCACGTAGGAGCGAATGTCATCGGCCGAAACCCTCGCAGGCTGTACCGCCGCGAGGGTCTCCTCAAACGGAACCAGGCGCTCCGAGCGGTCGTTCGCCGACCCCCGTCGCAGCCACTTGCGGGGATTGCGGAGCAGATCCTTATGCTTGGTGACCTGCTGCAGCAGATCATCAAAAGCAGCTTTTACTGCCGCCGCCGGCGTAAACGCTGATTGTTGCGCCGCCATCTGCCCCGAAGGCAGACGGAGGTTCAAAGAGACCGCGGTTTGCCGGGGCGCGGAGCTTTCCTCGACCAGGCCCTTCAGATGCACCAGCTCCGGCCGGAAAACCTGCAGCCGTTTGCCCAGTTTGTCGAGCAGGTGACTGATTTCTTTTTCGATCTGGGGAGTCTTGTGAGCCTTATAGCTGATCTGGACGTTCATCTCAGGCCTCGGAAGACGGGTAGCGGATCCCGTGAAGCGCTTCGTCCTGCTTACAAATTGATTTTACACCCGCAAGGACAAACGAGCGTGCAGATGGCCCGTGGGATTTTCTTGAATCCCGATCTGAACTTCAATCCGCCGCGGATTGTGGGTGAGCGGCAGGCCTCTGACGGCAGTCCCAAACGGCCGTAGGAAATCTGCAGCCAGCCGCGCGTTCCCCATCCTCCGACCCGAACCCTCAGGAAACTTCACTCCGAGCGCAGAGCCGCTTGCGGATCCACACTCGTAGCCCGGCGCGCGGGAAGCCAGCACGCCAAGAGCGCGATCGTAGCGAGGAACAACGGCACCGCAACGAAAGTCAGGGGGTCGTGCGGACGAACTCCATAGAGGATGCTGGTGGAGAACTTCGCCACCGCCAAGGAGGCGGGCAACCCGAGCGCCACCGCGATTGCCGTGAGCCCCATGCCCTGGCGAACGATGAGGCGGCGGACTCGCCCGATCGGCGCGCCCAGCGCCAGACGAATGCCGATCTCGCGCGTGCGTCGGCTCACCGAGTAACTCATCACGCCATACAGGCCGACACCCGCCAGCGCCAGTCCGGTGAATCCGAAGACGCCGAACAAGGTTGCCGCCAAACGCGGCAGGAAAAGTGCATCTCGCAGATGTTGTTCCATGGTTTCGAGGTTGAAGATCGCCATAGCGGGATCGAGCGCGCGGACCTCGTTGCGGACGGCGCCGACCAGAGCTGCAGGGTCGCCCGCACTGCGGACCAGCAGCGAATATCCCATGACCGACGGGTCGCCCGCCACGCTTTGTGCCAGCGAGCGGTAGAGGACGGGACGAAGGTCTTCCCCGAGAGTCCGGGATTTGATATCGCCGACGACGCCGATAATCTGGTAGGTGACACCGCCTCCGGTGACCTGTTGGCCAATGGGATTTTCGGCGCCCAAGACGCGCGCGACGAAGGCCTGGCTGACGACTGCAACTTTCGGTCCGCTGGCCGATTCGTCGGCAAAGTCACGGCCCGCAATGCGGGGAATACCCAGGGTTTCAAAGTAGCCGGGTGTAGCCATATAAAGTTCGACGCCGGTTTCGGGTTGATTGGACTGGGGACGCCCCAGGGCGTGGAAGGAGTCGCTGCGGTTTCCCCCGGAAAGGGGCGGGCTGTCGGTGCAAGCCACCGAGACAACGCCGGGCAGCTCCGCCACACGCCGTCGCCACTGCTCGAGCAATTGCACAGCTCGCTCGGGCGTGTAGCCGTGGACTTGCGGATCGACGGCCATCATCAGAATGCCGTTCGAACGGAAGCCGACATTGATGCCCGCGGCGCCCTGCATACTGCGCAGGAAAAGACCGGTGGCCGATAGCAGCACGAGCGAAATGGCGATTTGGGAGACAACGAGGACATTGCGTAGGCTCCAGCGTCGTCCGGGGCGAACCAGAGCGTCCTCGCCCTTCAGTGCGCTCGAAACCATTGGACGCGAGCCGGCCCAGGCCGGCAGCAGCCCGGATAGCAGGCCGGTCCCTACGCTGAGGGCGAATGCATAAAGCAGGACCCTCCAATCAACGCTGATCCTGAGATCGAGAGGTACGGGCGCAGGAAGATGAAATGCGGAAAGAGCCCGCGTAGCCCACGCCGAGAGGACGACGCCGAGCAGCCCGCCGCCGAGAGCCAAGAGCAGGCTTTCGATCAGCATCTCGCGCAGCAACCGGCCGCGGGTCGCTCCCAGGGCGATGCGCACGGCCATCTCCCGTTGGCGGGCGGCGGCACGGGCCAACAGGAGGTTCGCGGCGTTGGCACCGGCAATCGAGAGAACCAGTAGAACGACGATGCTCAAGGCGATGAGAAAAAGGATGATGGCGGAACGATCCCGCGGCGGCAGCGAGCCCGCCTGCTCAGATCGGAAGCCGGCCCCTTGGTCGGTTTTCGGGTACGAAACAGCAAAGCGATGAGCCAGCAGATTCAGCTCGGCGGCGGCTTGGATGCGGGTGACGCCGGGCTTCAGTCGTCCTATCACCGCGAGCCAGTGCATCGCGCGCTCATCGCGTTTGGGCGGGTTCGGCACCAACTGATCGAGGTTTCCGAGAGGTACCCAGAATTCGGGGTCGAGTGGAATGTCGAGCCCGTGAAATACGGGCGGGGCGACGCCGACAACGGTGAAAGGCCGGCCGGAAAGCAGAATGGGCCGGCCAAGAATCGCCGGGTCCGCGCCAAAGCGGCGTCGCCACAAGCGGTAGCCGAGCACGATGACGGGCGCGCGGTCCTCGTCACTCGCAAAGCCGCGGCCGAGCGTCATGGGAAGTCGGGCCACATCGAAATAGTTGGAGGTGGCCGACTGACCCCACACTCTCTCCGGCTCTCCCGAGCCACCAATCGAAGCGGGGACGAGCTCGTAATAGGCGGCGACTCCGGAGAAGGATTGGGATTGGTCCCGCAGGTCGCGATAGACCGGCCAGGGAAAGTGGTTGCAGCACTGTTCGTGGGAGGTGGTGTGCAGGCTCATCAGTGTGCTGGGATCCCCAACCGGCGCGGGCCGAAGCACAAACGTGCTGACCATGGAAAAGATAGTGGCGTTCGCTGCAATGCCAAGTCCGATCGAGACCATGACTGCAAAGACGAAGCCGGGCGATTTGGAAAGGCGCCGGATGGTATGGGTGAGGTCTTGCCGCCAAGCCGCCATGGGTTTCCTCCGCCACCTCAAGCTTACGGAAACGCAGGCGCGATGGTTCCACAAGATTCCGGTTGAGCCGAGACAAGTCTTCCGCGGTCATCATAAGAGCGGGCTTCCAAGAACGCAGACGACCCTATGACCGCTAGTGCAAGACTGCCAGAAAATGCCGCATTCCGCGCAGCACTTCCTCTTCATTCGAAAGGAAGACGAAGTGGCTCGCGCCCCATAGCTCAACCGCTCGGGCGCCTCCGGTAGCGGCGCTGATTCTTCTTATGCGATTCTTGGTCATGGGGACGTAGGTGCCAAAGACTGCTTCCACAATGGTCTTTTCTCCGGGATCGGTCACGTGATTGGCCCGGATCCCGTTCTGAGGAAGCCCCGGATATCCGACGAAGGCAAGCACTGGTACTTGAATCTGGGAATAATCGTGTTTGTAGTTTGCCGGCCATAATCGCCTGCGGAACAAAGTCCGGGGTGAGGCGGTGGCCGACACTGCCGTCTGGATTTTCGGCAAAGTCATTGCGCCATTCCGCCTCGGGAATTGCGATGCCGTCGACGCGCATTCGCCAATCCCGATCGGCGGCAAACGATTTCAGGTCGGAGGGAGAAGGCCTCGGTGCATTCCGCATCGCTTCGGGCAGTTTGCTACAGAGTGCGTCGTAATCGGTATAGTCATCCGCACCGTCATTGAGGGCATCGAGATATACGAGTCCGCCGATGCGACGATGGTGATGAATGCCCAGTTCGGATAGCTCATTGCCAGCGACGGAGTGGCCGGCCATGACCAGCTGAGCCAGGTTGAGGGCGTCGAGAACCCGCAGGTCGTCTTCGACTAAGCGATCTTCGGTATAACCCGATGCGGGCCGGCTGGAAGCACCGTAGCCGCGCCGAGTGATGGCATAAACGTGGTAGGAACCGGTTAATTTTTCTGCGAATCCGTCAAAAACATGGGCTGTCGTTCCGAGCCCCGCCAACAATACAAGCGGGCGTCCCGATCCGCCCCATCGAGGACTTCGAGCCGAACGCCCGGTTCCACGGTTGCCCACTGCACCTGGTGCGGGGACGGATCGCGCCATGACCCGGACGGTTGCCCGTGTCCCGACCCTGCGTAGCATAACGTCAGGACAAGAAGCACAATCGGGCACAGTTCGGGCGAGTCCTTCATATGGTTTCCCTTTCTGGAGATCCCTCAGAGGAAAGGCTAGGGTTTCGCGCCTCCGAGAGATGCGGTGGCCAGCGTGCCGCCGAGGCCCATGGTTTCGACGGCAGAGGATGGAACGATCACCATCGATCCGCGTTCCTTGATTGCTTCGTAGAGCATGTTCATGGCCCGCAGGTGCAGAGCTACCGGGTTTTCGGCATAAGCGGCGGCGGCTTTGACAAAACTGTCTGAAATCTCGGTTTCTGCCTGACCCAGAATGATTCGCGCCTGGCGCTCACGCTCCGCTTGCGCTTGCCGCGACATGGCGTCTTCGAGGCCCTGCGGAATTCTGACGTCGCGAATCTCGACCGATTGGACTGTGATTCCCCACGGATTGGTCTTCTCATCCAGAATGCGCTGCAGTTCGCGTCCCATGACCTCGCGCTCGGTGACCATTTGGGCCAGTTCATGGCGGCCGATGGACTCGCGCAGGGCGGTTTGCGCGCTGAGGGTAATGGCCTGAATAAAGTCTTCCACCTCGAGGATCGACTTCTCGGCGTTCCAAACCATCCAGAACACAATGGCGTCCACGTTGACCGGAACCGTGTCACGCGTCAGGGTGGATTCCGCGGAAACGCTGGCGACCCGTACACGCTGGTCCACATAAAGGCTGAGGGTTTCAATCACCGGGATGATATAGAACAACCCCGGCCCGCGAAGTCCGACATATTTGCCGAGGCGCAACAACGCTACCTTCTCCCATTGCTGAACTATCTTGATCGCAAACAGAAGATACAGACCCAAGGCGGCGCCTACGATGACCGGCGCCGGGTGGTGTATGCCGACGCTGACGGCCGCTCCAGCACCGATGCATAGGGCGAATACCATCACTGTGACCCGGTTAATTGGAGCGATCTCGATTTTCGCTGTCATTGGTCTTATCTCCTTCGAGTGGGCTCTGCTATCAGTCCGCGTAGTTGCTCGATCAATTCCTCCACCGTAAAACCAGCCGCGCCGGCGCGGGCGACCGCATCGGTTATAATTTGCGTCAACTGGCGCTCCCGTTCGGCATTGCCACCTTTCATCTTCTGGGCACTGATGAATGTGCCCGTTCCCTGATGGGTCTCGAGCAAACCGCCAAGTTCGAGTTCGCGGTAAGCCCGTACCACGGTATTCGGGTTAATCGCCAAATCGACCGCCAACTGGCGCACGGTGGGAAGCTGATCACCCACCGCCAGCGAGCTCGAAGCAAT
Organism: uncultured Acidobacteriaceae bacterium; assembly: GCA_963770245.1. Classification (GTDB taxonomy): domain Bacteria; phylum Acidobacteriota; class Terriglobia; order Terriglobales; family Acidobacteriaceae; genus PALSA-270. Next base: position 318,633 of record CAVYOX010000012.1, read on the forward strand.
TCCCCCGCGCACCTGATCGATGATCTGACGGTACACCGGTACTCCGCTTTGCAAATCGAGCCGAAGGCGAAAGGACGTGGTGGATGACTGCACATTCATGACGAGGTTAATGTACTATATGACTAGTACATTGTGTCAAGAACAAAATCTCTGCCCTATCGCGTGCCCCTAACCACTGCCCGCACCGGCAAGAACAACGGGCGCGTAGTCGGTCGGGAGGGGGGAGGGAGGGAGGGAGAAAGTGCCCAACGATGCGCCATCAGGAGACCCAGCGCTCGCCGCGGGTGTGTCTGCTTGGTGGATTTATACCGCCACGGTGACCGATGTCTCGGTGCGCGTCACTGGCCGGTACAGTGTGTCGCGCTCGATTGGTTCGCGGCCAGCTTCTGTAATCAGGCGAATCAGATCTTGGCGGCGCATGCCTTGCGGAGTGGTCGCGCCGGCGTCATGGTAGATCTTCTCTTCGATCACCGTGCCGTCAATATCGTCGGCGCCAAAGCGCAGCGCGATCTGCGCGATTTTGGCGGACATCATCTGCCAGTAGGCCTTGATGTGCGGGAAGTTGTCGAGCACCAGGCGGCTGACGGCGATCTGCTTGATATCGAGCATGCCGGTGGTTTTCGGCAGGTGTGCGAGCGCCGTGTTGTCGGGATGAAAGGCCAGCGGGATAAAAGTCTGGAAGCCGCCGGTTTCCTCTTGCAGACTGCGCAGCTTGAGCAGATGGTCCACGCGGTCTTCATCATTTTCCACGTGGCCGTAGAGCATGGTGGCGTTCGATTTCAGCCCAAGCTGGTGAGCCAGCTTGGCAGTATCCAGCCATTGATCCCCATCAATTTTATGGTCGCAGATGATGTGACGCACCCGGTCGGCAAAAATTTCGGCTCCGCCGCCGGGCAGCGAATCCACCCCTGCCGCTTTCAACTGCACCAGAGTTTCATGGATCGAGAGCTTCGCTCGCTTCGAGAGATAGGCCACTTCGACCATGGTGAAGGCTTTCAGATGGACCTGGGGAAAGCGCTGCTTGAGGCCGGAAATCAGGTCAAGAAAATACTGGAATGGCAGATCGGGATGCAGACCGCCCACGATGTGGAACTCAGTAACCGCCTCACTGTAGCCCGAAGCCGCGGTTTGAAAGGCCTCCTCGAGGGCCATGGTGTAGGCGCCGGGGGCATCTTTCTTGCGTCCGAAGGCGCAAAGGCGGCAGGCGGCCACGCAGACATTGGTCGGATTGATGTGCCGGTTCACGTTGAAGTAGGTGCGGTCGCCGTGCATGCGCTCGCGGACCGAGTTGGCCAGCCAGCCCACGGCGAGAATGTCCCCGGTGTGGTAGAGGGCGAGCGCGTCGTCCGCGGTGAGGCGCGCGCCGGCGACGACCTTCGCATGGACCGGCCAAAGCCGAGGATCGTCGGTTTGGAATGAGTGCCTTGCCATCCCCTTGGATGATACCGCACCCTGCCTTTTCGCTCCTAGCCGGAAGCAGGCGTCGCCGCGGTCTTGAATCCGAGTGGACACCTGCCTCATCTAGCAGACATGCAATCTGAGTGCAATGCGCTCTTTCCCGTGGCCGATTTTGCTGGGCACGCCGGCCAGGAGTTGAACGACCAGCAACCGGCCGCCCGCTCCTCCGATGACTCCGCGTTGCTCGATGCCTACTCGCAGGCGGTGGTCGGCGCGGCGGAAAAGGTCAGCCCTTCGGTGGTGCAGATCGAGGTGGCGCAAGCGGCTCGCAGCCGCTCCGGAGAACCCCGCGAGCGGCAAGGCGGGGGCTCGGGTTTCGTGTTCACGCCCGACGGTTTGATCCTGACGAACAGCCACGTGGTGCATGAGGCCACCCGCATTCATGTTTCTTTTTCGGATGGGCGGCGCTTCCCTGCCCACACGATCGGCGATGATCCGGCAACGGACTTGGCGGTGATTCGCATGGACGTGCCCACTCACGACGCCATGGGTCTGGCGGCTGCTCCTCTTGGAGACTCGCAGCGCTTGCGGGTGGGCCAGTTGGCGATTGCCATTGGCAATCCGTACGGATTTCAGTACACGGTGACGGCGGGTGTGGTCAGCGCCCTCGGACGCTCGCTGCGATCCTACTCGGGACGGCTGATTGACGATGTGATCCAGACCGATGCTTCGCTGAATCCGGGGAACTCCGGCGGCCCGCTCGTGACCTCGGACGGGCACGTGGTCGGGGTGAACACCGCCATGATTCCCATGGCGCAGGGGTTGTGTTTTGCCATTGGCATCAACACCGCGAAATTTGTGGCGGGCAGGCTGTTGCAGCATGGTCGCATCCGGCGCAGCTCGATCGGCGTGGAGGCGCAGACCACCCCCCTGCACCGTCGTCTAGTGCGCTTCTATGATCTGCCCCAGGAAAGCGGCGTGGTTGTCCTCGGAGTGACGGATGGCAGCCCGGGGCAAAAAGCGGGGCTCCGCCAGGGCGATGTGATCGTGGCCCTCGATCGGAAAGCGGTCGCCGGAGTCGATGATTTGCATCGGCTGCTGACCGACGTCCGGGTTGGCGTGAAAGGCGCTCTGACGGTCTTGCGACACACCGAAAAACTGGAACTCCATGTGACCCCTGAGGAGTCCCCGAGTTAAGGTTCGGGCACGCAGCCGGCCGATCCGTCGGCGGACCGCAAGATACCTTCGAGTACCCCTTGAAGGGGCCGGCGCATCGGGAGCAAAACCCATAAGAATAAGGACAGAGCTGGTTGGCAGGGATTGGGGTGCCGACTGGTTTCCTAGGCGCGCCTGCCCCGGCCACAACGGGATATAATCCGCACCTCGATACTCATGCTGCGCGATCCGAATCTTATTCCGCTTTCCCGCCAGCACCAGCACTGCTTGGCCTTGTGTGTCCGGCTGTCTCGTGCGGGCGAGATCACCGGGGTTGATCTCGAGGCGTGGCAGGCAGAGATGGTGCGGCAATTCGAACAGGAGATCTCGATTCATTTTGCCGCCGAGGAGAAGGAAGTCTTTCCGCGGGCTGCCGAGTTTCCAGAGATGCAGGCCTTGGTCCAAGAACTTCTGGCCGAACATGTGGTTCTCAGGAGTCTGTTCGCGCGCGCCGGGACTCGCCATCTCGATCGGGCGGAATTGGCGGAGTTCGGCGAGAAGCTGGCGGCGCATATCCGCAAGGAAGAACGCCAGTTGTTCGAGGCCATGCAAGAGCGGATGGCACCGAAAGAGTTAGCGGTGATCGGTTCCTGCCTGGAGAAGGCGCTGGCCGACGCCTCGCTCGCGTGCTCTCTTCCGGCCACAGCCACGCAAAGGAAAACTGGCCGGGACAAAACCTGACGGGGTGAAGCATCTTCGACCGGTTTTAGGCTCCCTCTCTCTCCCTTTCTCCCGACCTTTACCCGGGCTGACCCACCGAGAGAACGTGATTCCCCGATACTCCCCGCACTCCAAGCGAGAAGCCAACGAGGTTCGCCTGCCGGCTTTTCACTGGCCGAGAGTGCCGGCGCCCCATTCGGCACTTTGCGGCGATTGCATCCCCTGCTACCCTGTGTTAGCGTCAACAAACAGCAGAGGTTACGCTTGCAAGCGACAATTCCTGCCGGGCTGGATCGCAAGGAAGCAGAAGCTTACTCGCAACTAGATCCCGGACGGCTCCCAAAGCACATCGCCATCATCATGGACGGGAACGGACGCTGGGCGCGACGGCGACACTTGCCGCGCGTGGCGGGACACCGGGCCGGGGTGGCTTCGGTGCGCTCGACCGTAGAGACCGCGGCGCGGGTTGGTATTCCTTCGCTTACGCTCTACGCTTTCTCCGAAGAAAACTGGCGGAAGCGTCCCAAAAGCGAAGTGGATTTCTTGATGGGGCTGCTCTGCCGCTACCTGAAGGCCGAAGTACCTACCCTGAACAAGAACAATATTCGCCTGGAGTACATCGGGCGTCTGCACGAGCTGCCGGATTCGGTGCAGGAGAAGATGGCGTGGGCGCGCGAGGCGACCGCCAAGAACACCGGCATGGTATTGACCCTGGCGCTGAATTACAGCGCCCGGACCGAATTGGTCGATGCATTTCAGTCGCTCGTCGACGCGGCGGCGCGGAACGGCGGCGTGGAGCATTTGAAAATTGATGAAGAGTCGGTTTGCCGGCATCTGTATACGCGGCATTTGCCCGACCCTGATCTGGTGATTCGGACCAGTGGAGAAATGCGGCTGAGCAATTTTCTGCTCTGGCAGTTGGCGTACGCGGAGATCTACGTCACGCCCACGCTCTGGCCGGAGTTTCGGGGAGCGCACTTGCTCGATGGGATTGCCGAATACCAGAAGCGCGAGCGGCGGTACGGCGGCCTGGCCGGGGACGGAAATCATCACCATGCTGGCCTGGGGCGGTCCGGTGGAAAGGCCTAGGGGCGAGCCCATGGTCGGCGGCCGGTCGCGACGCCCGAGCCTCGAAAATCTAAGTTTCCGACAACCTCTTGAACCTGCTTAAACGAATTCTCACAGCAGTTGTTCTGATCCCCATCGTATTGCTGCTGGTGCTCTGGGCGCCGATCCCGGTGGTGGCGTTGGTCGGGGCCGTAGTAGCGGTGCTCGCGGTACAAGAACTGCTGAAGCTCGCCGAAGGGTACGGGATACGGCCGTTTTATGGAGCGACCTACGTTTTTGTGGCCCTGCTGTTCGTGCTGCTAGCGGCGAACCCGGGCGACAAGCCGCTCTCCTCCACCGCCTTTTTTGCCGGCACCGTGCTCTTGGCTGCGGCCGCAGCACCGTTCGCTTTCCTGGTGCTGGGAATGCGGCGGGAGGATTTACGGGGAGCATTTCCGGCCGCGCTGGCATCGGCATTTGCTTTCGGGTACGTGGCCCTGCCTCTGGGATTTCTGGTGCAGCTGCGCGAGCAATGGCAGGGGGCGTTTCTTGTGCTCTATTTGCTGCTGCTGGTCTGGGCGGGAGATATTTTCGCGTATTTTGTGGGCCGCTCCTTTGGACGCCATCTGATGGCGCCGCGGATCTCTCCCAAAAAGACATGGGAGGGGGCATTTGGAGGTTTGCTGGCTAGCATGGTGGTCGGATGGCTGCTTTACAACTACGCCACGACCATCAGTTCGGCCTTGCTGAATGCCCACCTGATCGAGGCGAGAGACGGAATTTTTGCCCTGCAGAAGCCCTCGCCCTGGCTGACTTTGTTGCTCTCGGCGGCGATTAACGTGGCGGCCCAGCTGGGGGATTTGGTGGAGTCGCTGATCAAGCGCGGGGCCGGGGTGAAGGATTCGGGGACAATTCTGCCAGGGCACGGAGGCATGCTGGACCGCATCGACGCGCTGCTATTCGCGGCCCCCGTGCTTTGGTACTATGCCGCCTGGCGCGTACTGCAATAGCTGAACGCGGTCGGGTGGGAACCAAGTAGAATGACCTCGATAGAACCATCTCAGTAAATAGGTTTCATGAGACGTATTGCCATCTTAGGGTCGACCGGCTCGATTGGGCGCAGCACCCTCAGCGTAGTGGAGTCTTATCCGGAACGCTTTGCCGTGGTTGCGCTGGCCGCCGGCAAAAACCTCGACACCCTCTTCGAACAGGCCATGCACTGGAAGCCGCGACTGATCTCGGTGGCTTCGGAAAACGACGGGGAGAAGCTGCGCGGGCGCCTGAAAGCCGCCGGCCTGGAAGCTCTCGAAGTGGTGTCGGGCGCGGCGGGGGCGGTGCGCGTGGCCACCCATCCCGAGGCCGACTTCGTGGTGAGCGCGATCGTAGGGGTAGCGGGGCTTGAGGCCACTTACGAAGCGGTGCGTGCGGGCAAGACCGTGGGCTTGGCCAACAAGGAATGCCTAGTGGCCGCGGGCGAGTTGATTACTGCCGAAGCACGACGCCAGGGGAAGCCGCTCCTGCCGATCGACAGTGAGCACAACGCGGTGCACCAATGCCTGCGCGGGGGAAGGATGGCAGAGGTCGAATGCATCTGGCTGACCGCCTCGGGGGGCCCCTTCTGGAAGACGCCGAAACAGCAGTTTTCTTCCATCTCTGTAGAACAAGCGTTGCAACATCCCACCTGGAAGATGGGGCGGCGCATTACGATCGATTCCGCCACCCTGATGAACAAGGGATTTGAAGTGATCGAGGCCTGTCGTTTGTTTGGCTTGCCGCCTAGCCGGGTCAAAGTCATCGTGCACCCGCAATCCACCATTCACTCCATGGTAGAGTTTGTAGATGGCAGCATACTTGCTCAGTTTTCGGTGACCGATATGCGGCTGCCAATCCTCTACGCCCTGACTTTTCCTGAGCGGATTGCCTCGGATATGCGCTTCCCGGTCATGAACCTACGTCACCTCGAGTTTAGTCCTCCCGATATGGAGAAGTTCCCCTGTCTTCAGCTAGCCTATATGGCAGCGGAGGCGGGCGGCTCTAAGCCGGTGGCGCTGAACGCCGCGGATGAAGTTTCGGTGGCCGCTTTCCTGGATGGTTCGATCCGTTTCGATCAGATCTCTCAGGTCATCGAGGCAGTCATTTCTGAAACGGATGCCGGGCAATTGGAATCTATACCACAGGTGCTCGAAGCCGACGCCCGAGGGCGTCAGGCGGCTCGCGGGAAGGTGGCCGAGCTGGCTGGTTCTCGCCCGCCGCAACCGACTCCAGCCATCGTACGAGGGGACTAAGGCATTCTTTTATGACGGGATTCTTAACCGCTGTGATCTCGGTAGCCGTGATTCTCGGATTCATGATTCTGATTCATGAATTCGGCCACTACCTGACCGCCAAATTGCTGGGTGTGCGCGTCGAACAGTTCGCCATTGGTTTCGGCAAGCGGCTGGTGGGTTTCCGCAAGGGCGAAACCGACTATCGCATCAACGCCTTGCCGCTCGGTGGCTATGTCAAGATGAGCGGCGAGAATCCCATGGATGCGCGCACGGGCGATCCGCGGGAATTCCTGTCGCATCCGCGCTGGCACCGTTTTCTGATTGCGATTGCCGGGCCGACGATGAATGTTCTGCTGGCAATCACGCTGCTCACCGGCATCTACATGGTGCACTATGAGTATCCGATTTACTTCGAGCAGCCGGTCGTGCTTGCCTGGATCAAACAAGACTCGGCGGCGGCCAAAGCCGGATTGCAACCGGGGGATCGGATCGTTCGTCTGGATGGGATCGACAATCCTACCTGGGAGCAGATCGGACCGCGGATCATGCTGAGTGCCAATCAGCCCCTCGACATCACGGTTCAGCGTGGCAGCCAGACCTTCCAGAAGACTCTGGTCCCGGAGCCGGTCACAACTTCCGAGGTCGGGTCCGCGGGCTGGGAACCGAATCAGGCGATCGTGGTGGCGGACCTCGAAGCTGGTATGCCGGCGGAGCAGGCGGGAATCAAGGATCGAGACGAGATCGTCGCGCTCGACGGCAAAGCCGTGCCGGCCATTGATGCTTTGATCGAGAGTCTGCAGCAGACCAAAGACAAGCCGGTGGACGTCGAGGTGCTTCGTGACGGGCATAAGCTCGACTTTCTCCTGAAGCCCGTGCTGGCGGACGATTCCGAAGACCGGACCGAGAAGCCGCGCTATCGCATCGGATTCCAGGGCACGACCCAGATGAAGGTGGGAAACCTGTCGTTTGTGCCGGCGCTCGAACGCTCGCTCGACGACAACAAGAAACTCTCGTTGATGATTCTGGAGCTGGTGCAGAAGCTGGTGCAGCGGAAGGTTTCTTTGCGGACCGTGGAGGGCCCGATTGGGATCGGACGAGCCGCGGGGCAAGCAGCCAGCGAAAAGGGGTGGTCGCCGCTCCTCGAGCTGACGGCGGCCATCAGCCTGAACCTCGGAATCTTCAACCTGCTGCCGATTCCGATCCTGGATGGCGGCGTCATTCTCTTGCTGGCGGTCGAAGGGCTGATGGGGCGCGACATCAGCCTGAACATCAAAGAACGGATTTATCAGGCGGCCTTCGTTTTCTTGGTGCTATTCGCGGTGATGGTGATCTACAACGATCTAGCCAAGACCTTGCCCGGGATGATGCAGAGGCTGCCCTAGGATCGTTTTCCAACCGGTGGAACCACCCTCTCGAACCACCCGGGGAGTGCGCAGGATCAGGATCAATCCTCGCCCCGGGTGGTTCTTCCTGCCGTGGGTTCCCGTGCTGCCCGGTCCCCCCGAAGGCCCGGAATTGCGTGCTAAACTAGACTTCAAACATGGCTGATATTCAACGCAGAAAGTCGGTTACGGCCTCGGTGGGTGGAGTGCGGGTCGGTTCCGATGCACCGGTTGTGGTGCAATCCATGACCAACACCGACACCGCCGATATCCCTTCGACCGTACAACAAGTGGCGGCGCTGGCACGGGCGGGATCGGAACTGGTACGGGTCACGGTCAACAACGAAGCTGCAGCCGCAGCCGTAGGGCCGCTCGTCGAGCAGCTCGAACGGATGGGGGTGCGGGTTCCCATCATCGGCGATTTTCACTACAACGGACACATCCTGCTGAAGAAATATCCGGAGTGCGCGCGGGCCTTGGCCAAGTACCGCATCAATCCGGGCAATGTTGGCATCGGGCGCAAGGACGATTCGAATTTCCGCACCATGATCGAGGTAGCGGTTCAGAACCAGAAGCCGGTGCGCATCGGCGTGAATTGGGGCTCGCTCGACCAGGCGCTGCTGACCCGCATGATGGATGAGAACTCCTTGCTGCCGGAGCCGAAGGAGGCGCGGGAAGTCACCATGGAAGCCATGGTCGTAAGCGCCTTGAATTCTGCCGCCCTGGCCGAGAAGTATGGATTGCGGGCGGATCAGATTATCCTGAGCGCGAAAGTCAGCGGGGTGCAGGATCTAATTGACGTCTATCGTTCGCTCGCGGCGCGCTGCCGCTACCCGCTTCATTTGGGATTGACCGAAGCCGGCATGGGGGCAAAAGGGATTGTGGCTTCGAGCGCGGCCTTGGGCGTGGTGTTGCAGGAAGGCATCGGCGACACCATTCGCGTTTCTCTGACTCCGGCACCTGGTGGCGACCGCACCGAAGAAGTCCGAGTGGCGCAGCAGATCCTCCAGTCCTTGGGGATTCGCAGCTTTACCCCGCAGGTAACGGCCTGCCCGGGATGCGGCCGCACCACCAGCACTTTCTTCCAGGAAATGGCCGAGCAGATTCAGTCGTACCTGCGCGAGCAGATGCCGGTGTGGAAAGGACGTTACACGGGTGTCGAAGAGATGAAGGTTGCCGTGATGGGCTGCGTGGTCAACGGGCCGGGAGAATCCAAACACGCGAGCCTGGGCATTTCCCTGCCGGGAACCTTCGAAGAGCCGAAAGCGCCGGTCTACGTGGATGGGCGTTTGTTCACGACGCTCAAGGGCAACCACATTGTCGCGGAGTTCATCAAGATTCTGGATGAATATGTAGATTCGCACTATGCCGCGAAAGAAGACGCGATGCTGAAAGTCATGTAGACACACGCCTCGGGCCCGCGCTTTTCCCCTTTTCCGCGGCCTTCCATTCCTTTTCCTTCTTCAACCGCGGATGTATTGCGTGGCCGATTCGCTCAGCCCTTCACTCTCGAAACCCGGGGTACACCCGCGCACGAAGCATTTGCTCGGACCGATCTTGCAGCTGGGCGGAGGGTTGGGGGACGTTTCTGCGGCGGAGAGCGGATCGCGGGGCAGGTACAGCGATCGTCAGCGCTAGGTATGAGGAATTCCGACTCTCTCGGCCAGCCTCACCAACTCAGCCAGCGAATCCGCACCCATCTTTCGCATCAGCTGGCCGCGATGAACCTTAACCGTGGTTTCACTGGTGCCAATTTCCCCGGCGATCTGTTTGTTGAGCAAACCGGAAACCACCAGAGGCAGTACCTCTCGCTCGCGCGGGGTCAGCGATTCCAAACGTTTACGGAGGGTTGCAATTTTGGTCTCCTGTTGGCGCCTGGCACGGTCCTGTTCTAAGGCCACATGAATCGCATCGAGCAGATCCTGATCGCGGAACGGTTTGGTTAGAAACTCGACGGCTCCCGCCTTCATCGCCCGCACCGTCATAGGGATATCGCCGTGGGCGGTGATAAAGATGATCGGAATGAAGGTGTTGGCTGCCGCCAACTCACGTTGGAAATCGAGCCCGCTGATCCCGGGTAGCCGGATGTCGAGCACGAGGCAACTGGGAGCATCCGGCCGCTTGCTGCGCAGAAACTCTTGGGTTGATCCGAACACTTCCGCCTGCAATCCGACGGATCCGATGAGGCGCTTGATCGCACGCCGAACTGAAGGATCGTCATCGACCACAAAAACTGTGGGTGCCTCCGTCATAAAACACCGTTAACCTTGCCTGGGCAGAGTAAGTTCGAAGAGCGCACCACGGTACCCTGTTAGGGCCCGCAAACGGCCGCCGTGGGACTCGACAATGGAGCGGCTGATCGACAATCCCATCCCAATGCCCTCGGGCTTGGTGGTAAAAAACGGCTCGAAGATACCGTCTGCCTGCGCGGGATCAATTCCTGGTCCGGAATCTTGAACTCGAATTAACACCCCGTCGGCGTGCGTTTCCGAGTGCAGGAGAAGCTCGCGCGGCCGATCCGTGAGCGTGCGCATCGCGTCCAGGCTATTCATGATCAGATTCAGCGCCACTTGCCGCAACTGAACGCGATCACCGTGCACTTGAGGCAGATCAGGGGCAAGATCAATGCGCACGGAAACACGATTTCGGGTCAGCTCATTGCGTAGCAGCTGAAGGACCTCCCGAATGACATCATTGAAGTCCAGCGCTGCTCGATCGGGAGCGCCCTTCATGAACAGGCTGCGAATCCGCGAAATGATGGCGCTGGCGCGCGTCCCGTCATTCACAATCTCTGCAATCGCCGGGCGTAGTTCATCGGGGTCCGGTTTCGCTTCCGCCAGACGACGCAGGCAGAAGCTGCCGTTGGTGACCACAGCCGCCAGGGGCTGGTTGACCTCGTGGGCAATGGTCGCAACCAGTTCTCCCATCACCAGGGCGCGTGTAACCCGCGCGAGTTCCGCCTGCGCCTCGAGCAGAGCCTCCTCAGCGCGCTGGCGCTCGATGATCTCTTTTCTCATCTCTTCGTTGACGGTGCTGAGCTGTTGGGTGCGTTCGAGGACGCGCCGCTCGAGTTCACGATTCAGTCGGTTGATCTCCGCTTTGGCCTGCTTCAGTTCGGAAGTTTCCACCACCTCCCAACCGCTATTTCTTCGTGCTATGGCAAATTGGTGGGTGCGGGCCACGTCGAAGATCTCCGCAGCCGTGCTTCCCGCCAGCGGATAAGAGCATAGAGCGGTTATCTTCAAGTTGTTGAAAGACCGGTTCACTTCGTTTTCATAGTCACAGAATGCCCTCCGGTCCTTGCGCTCGAGCCACGCCGTGCTGGCGCTAATCCGCAAGCCGGCATAGCCCCGGAGCAGGGCGGAATCGGCTTTCTCGGTCCAGGTCCGGAGGACCCGCGCCGAATCTAGGTGGTTGCCGGAGAGATAAAGCTCCCGGCCATCACGCAACTCAATGCTGCGCTCCGCCAGATAATGCTCGAATTCGGGCACCGCTTCGCGCAGGGCATCTCGCGCGTCGTCCTCGGTCAAAGGCTCGGACACTACCCAAATGCAAAGCTCGCCCGCTTCCAGGCCAGCTTTGAAGTAAGGAACCAATGAATCGAGCAAGTCTTCCTTGGTCTCGTAAAACATGAAGAAGTGACTGCCCCAGGGCACATCGCCCACCACTCCAATTCCGGTCTTTCGCAGTTGCATATCAACGTCATAGGTCGCCATGGCAATTACCTCAGTCAGGATGCATCGTTAGGATCGATCGGTCAGTGAATTCGAGCAGCACACGCTCGGAGCCCGGGCCGAGGCATCAGCGTCCGCTTGAGACCCCATACCAGAATGGACGATCGAGAGCCCCCTTCTGATGCCTTCCGTCCTCGGGTTCAAGAATGGTTCGAAGCGGGGTGCTATCGAGCCCGTAAGCTCGAGCACGGCATAGGAGGCAGCTATCGCGGTCGACACTGAGCGCTCGACTTCGCTTGGGGCGCAGGAGCCGGAGAGCGCCGGTTTTGCGCATCATTACCACTTACCTCACCACCTACCTCGCCCGTAGGACGACATTCCGCCTTCTCCGCAGCAACCATCTAAGGGCTAGGACACAAGATTCGAGCGGATCTTACACTCCGGGAACGAAGGACTGACCACACGCGGGCATCTGCGGCCTGAGGAACTCCGGTTCGACAGGGTTCAACGCTTCATTCCTAGCCAATCGCAGAGCACGTGGTGAGCCTCCGCGTATAGTTCGACGTGTCCGCAGTCTTCACATACAAGAATTGAGACCTCCCCTGAATAAACAGAGTGATCTGTAGTGTCCAGACGCGAAAAGTCTAACTCCACTACACCTCTTGCGCGATTGGCGTGTTGGCATTTTTCCTCAGCCATCGGTCCTCTGGCGTCCGCCCACGACAGGAAGTCACCGTTGTGTGCCGCGCTTCAAGCCGCAAAACAACAAAACATGAGAAAACGAAGCTCGGCAATGATGGTGCCAATCTACACCCCCAAGCTGAGCGCTGGGAAGCAAATAGCGCGCCTCTCAGCGGGCGGTTTTCCCGGTCCGACGTGCAGAAACGAGACGCCAGGACAGGCTGACTCGGTGGAGATGGCCGAGAGAACAAGGATTTCCATCGCAATTCGTGGCTAAACCTTGGTAAAGCTTGTCTTTCCGAACGTAAAGCCCACCGGTACCAAGGCGCAGTCGATTCCGATAACCCCGGGTGCTACTTTTTCGATGAAACTCTGGAGGGCGAGTTGTCCCAGATTCGATTGCTCTCGGTGGTAGACGATGACGCTTCGGTCCGCAAAGCAACCGGAAGACTGATCAAATCCTTGGGTTTTACGGTTGATGTCTTCGCCTCGGGAGAGGAGTTCTTGCTTTTCGGCAGGCCCCGCGTTACGTCATGTCTCGTGCTTGACGTGCAAATGCCGGGCATGAGCGGACTACAGCTGCAGAGTCATTTGACGGCTGCAGGTTACCGCATTCCGATCATTTTCATCACTGCCTATCCGGATGCGAGGTCCCGGACGCAGGCGCTCGAAGCCGGAGCAGTGGACTTTCTGAACAAGCCGTTCGGAGAGGAAGCTTTGCTCAGTGGAATTCGCTCCGCTCTGAAGCTTAGCGACGGGGATATGCACGTCACAGGGCATGAAAACTAATCGTCCCTTCGGAGGGACGCTTCTACATGCAAGGCGAAGTTCATTCCGAACCTGATTTTGACGGAATAATCGGTCAGAGCCCGGAATTGAAGGCAGCGCTGGCGCTAGCCAGGAAAGCGGCAGAAAGCGACGCCCCCGTCTTGATTCTTGGCGAAGTCGGTTCCGGTAAGGAGTCCATTGCCCGCGCGATTCATCGCATGAGTGCCAGGAGGAATGCTGCCTTCGTGAAGGTCAATTGTGCAACGACCGCGTCCGGGCAACTGGAGCACGAGCTATTCGGACAAAAGAAGGAAAGCTCGGCCGACGCCCCCAGCCTCAAGACGGGCCGGCTCGAACTGGCCAATCGGGGAACGCTCTTCCTGCATGAGGTCGCACATGTGCCGCTGGACCTTCAGCCTAGGCTGCTTCGCGTACTGAAGAGCGGCGAATTTGAACCATCGGGCAGCACCTCTCCCGTCCGGGTGAACGTGCACTGGATCGCCTCCAGCAGGCACGATCTGACAAAGCGGGGGGCAGATCGATTTCGCGAAGATCTGTACAACCAACTGAGTGCGGTTTCCCTCCGGATTCCGTCCCTCCGCGAACGCCGCGAAGATATTCCCCTGTTGGTGCGCTACTTTGTGCAGAAGTTCGCTCGCCGGATGAACAAGCGCATCACGAACGTGCCAACTGAGACCCTGAATTTTCTGATGAAACACGACTGGCCAGGCAACGTCGGGGCGCTCGAAGGCTTTATCGAGCGGGCGGTTCTCCTGACGGAGGGGACTACGCTGCAGGCTTCACCGACCGATATCTGACTGCCCCGACTCGCGATCAGCCGCCAGCGCGGCGCAACCTTGCCCAGATTCCAGCCCCTTTTCAGAACATCCCCCTTGCCTACTTATCTGGCCCGCTCGAGACAAATCCACCAGAGAACGCCAGTCCTAGGCTTCAATCCGCAAGCGTGCCAGTGGCTGCTTCCTGCCGCAGAGAATCGGACAGCCCTTGCGGTCCGACCTTGCATCCGACCCTAGGCGCTTGTGTACCGTTCTGACCAGACGCCCCAGTTCCCCTCTGATAGGGTTCATTCTGATGAGGTGATCTGTCAGAATGTCAAACCACAACGCTCGAACACCATCGGTCGCGGTACCACTTTCAAGCATCAACAACGAAGGGCCTCAGCACCAGGCGGCTGAACCCACTGCTCAGGACTGTGACCACGCCGTCAGCCGTGGGCACCTACCAGTGGCGTCGGGCGAGAGTGCCGCGAAACGAGAAAACACGGAGAAAACGCTGCTGGACTACGCGAAAACGGTAGGCAGTTAGATCTCTTTCCTTTCAAGCGGTTACCTGCAGATCGCGGTGGCGCCAGCCGCGCGCCACAATCCTGCGCTGATCGGGGTCGGCGTTCTCCGAGGGAACCACACCCCGAATGGCCGCATCGGCGGATGCCCTAGCACCAGCGTAACCAACCCGGTTTCGGCCACCGCATCACAATAGATCTAGCCATGCGGCTCCACCGGAAACACATTACGCTAGGACTCGTTCTCTGCGGGTTCGTTCCCTGCCTAGCGTCCTCGCAAACCACGAGAAGCCCGGGCGCGATTCCCCGGGCACATGCCAAACACCACGGTTCCGTTACACTGACCCCGGACGACGGCCTGTCTGTAATCGTGGCCGCCCTCGATTCGCACCTGCACACCCGCGGCCCGCGGGATTGCTCCCACCTGGTGCACGCAATCTATGACCGCGCCGGCTTCTCCTACCCCTACGCCAGTTCTTCCGATCTCTACCGGGGAACTGATCATTTTCAAAGAGTGATTCATCCGCAGCCTGGGGATCTGGTGGTTTGGAGCGGGCACGTCGGAATCGTGGTGAATCCAGCGCAGCGCGCTTTCTTCAGCGCGCTCGGGGATGGTCCAGGAATCGACACCTATGACGCCCAGTATTGGAGACAACGAGGGCCAGCCAGATTTTATCGCTACATCAAGAGCAGCTCAGCCCGGGCTGCGGTGCGACCGCAGTAGTCAGGGGCGACGCGATATTTCGGCAGACGATTCCACCTGGCGATTCTCAGCCGTTTATTCCACTGCAGGAAAACAATGATGTAAGGGGCGACCAGCAGAACCACGAAGCGAATGTTCACAAAGGCTCAAACTACGTAAAATGAGTTGCCGCCGGGGGTCCGGGCATCCGGCAGGGGAATTGTGCCGGGGCGGCAGCCTCCAGTTCGGCATTTCGAAGTTGCTCCCGAGGGTAGCTACGTGAACGCGGACGCTGAATCCTCTATGGACGTCTTGCAGAGGCTTTTCGAGCAGCATTTCCACTCGCCGGTGGCGCGGGTGCAGCCCCTGCAAGGTCAACTCGGAGGATCGGGGCGCCGCATTATTCGGCTTGCCGACGAGAATCAGCGCGCCATCGGCATCTTGTACGACGTGCGCGAAGAAAATGTCGCTTTCCTCGAGTTTTCCCGGCACTTTCGCCGCCATGGCCTACCCGTGCCGGAAATCTATGCCGACGATCTCAGTCAGGGTGCCTACCTCGAACAAGACCTGGGCGATACGACGCTATTTCAGCTCCTTTCGGAAAATCGTTCCCCTGAGGGGATTGCTCCCGCTGTCATGGAAGCCTACCGCAAAGCCTTGGCCATTTTGCCGCGGTTCCAGATCGAGGCGGGACGCGACTTGAATTACAAGGTGTGCTACCCGCGCGCGAGTTTCGATCGCCAGTCGATCGCTTGGGACCTGAATTATTTCAAGTACTACTTTTTGCGCCTGGCGGGAATTCCTTTCAGCGAACAGGCCTTGGAACAGGACTTCAGCCGCCTAGCGAAGTTCCTGCTCACGGCTGCTCACGAGTACTTCCTCTATCGCGACTTTCAGTCCCGCAACGTCATGCTGTGCGACGGCCAGTTGTTTTTTCTGGACTACCAGGGAGGTCGCAAGGGCGCGCTGCAATATGACGTCGCTTCCCTGCTGTACGACGCCAAAGCCGATCTGCCGCCCCAGCTGCGCCAGGAGCTGCTCGATCACTATCTCGACCAGCTCCGAGACTTTATCCCGCTAGACCGCGAAGCCTTCATGCGCCACTACTACGCCTACGTTTATGTGCGGATTATGCAGGCTCTGGGGGCTTACGGTTTCCGCGGCTTTTATGAGCGCAAGCCCCATTTTCTGCAAAGCGTGCCGTACGCGCTGAAAAACCTGCGCTGGCTGCTGCACAACGTGCAACTGCCCATCGCGCTGCCCACGCTGATGGATGCCTTTACCAGCATGCTCGGTTCCGAGAAACTACACAGCCTGGCGTCTGACGGCGAGTCTTCGAACTCGCCGAGTGCTACCCGCAAAACCGACCCTCTAGTCGTGCGAATTTTCAGTTTTTCGTTTCACCGGGGCGGCGTGCCGAAAGACGAGACCGGAAATGGCGGCGGCTTCGTGTTCGACGGCAGATCGGTCCCCAATCCCGGACGCGAAGAACGATTCAAAGCACTCACCGGCAAGGATACGCCCGTGATTGACTATCTGAATCAGCAGGAGAGCGCAATTCAGTTTCTCGCGCATGCGGCGGCGTTGGTGGATGCAAGCATCAGCAGCTACCAGCGTAGGGGATTTTCAAATCTCATGATTTCCTTCGGTTGCACCGGAGGGCAGCATCGCTCGGTCTATTTCGCTGAGCAATTGGCCAAGCATTTGCATAAAACGAACGGTGTACAGGTGCTCGTGCGTCATCTTCAGCTGGAGAAGCTGGGCCAATGAAGGCCATGATTCTGGCTGCGGGGCTCGGTACGCGTCTGCGTCCACTGACCGATCATCGCCCTAAGGCGCTGGTGGAAATTGCGGGCCACTCTCTGCTTGAGATCACACTCGCCCGGTTGCGCGGCTGCGGAATACGCGACGTCATCATCAACACTCATTATTTCGCTGCCATGATTCGGGATTACCTCGAGAGCAACAAGAATTTTGGAATGAACCTTGCGCTCTCGTTCGAGGAGATCTTGCTCGACACCGGTGGCGGCCTGAAACAAGCTGCCTATTTCTTTCTCGACGGCTCCGGAGGTTCTGAAGAACCGTTTCTTCTGCACAACGTTGATGTCATCAGCACGATTGATTTGCGGCGCATGGTGCAATTCCATTCCGAACATAAGGCCCTTGCGACCCTGGCGATGCAAGACCGGAAGACTTCGCGATACCTGCTGTTCGGAGAGACCTCCGAGCTTTGCGGAAGGCGATCCGGTCAGACTACGGAATTGGTTCGCCCCGCGCAGCAGATGCAGCCCCTGGCTTTTTGTGGCATCCAGGTGATTTCTCCTCGTTTTCTGGCCATGATGAGCGAAGAGGGAGCGTTTTCAATCATTACCTCCTACCTGCGCCTAGCAGCGTGCGGCGAGAGGATTTTGGGCTTCCGCACGGATGAATACTACTGGCGCGATGTGGGAAGACCGGAAAGCGTGGCCCAGGCCGCTCACGATCTGCTGCAACAGGAGATCCTGCCATAAATCATAGAGTCGTGGGCCTCATCCCACCCTGCCCGGCTTCTGCGCGAACCGGATCCGAGAATCAGAACCTTAGGAGGCGTCAACCTAAGATTTGGAGTACGGCACAAGTCACGGCCGTGGGCTGAGCACAGGAGGGATTTGTCGTTCGGGAGTTCAGCGACCTGCCAAGAGTTCAAGGTGTCAATTTCCCGGTCACGAGGTAGTCCTGGGAAGGAACTCCGAATGCATCGGCAACACGATTGAAGAAGGCAAACAAGGCGGTAACGTACACCGCCTCGGCAATCTGTTCCTCTTTCCAGCCGGCGGCTCGCAGTTTCTCAACGTCTTCGGGAGTGGAGCGGTACGCCGCTTCTGTGATCAGCTTGGCGTATTCGAGCAATGCAAACTCTGCCAGCGTGAGGCCGGCATCCTCCAGTTTGCCTTCTAGAACTGCCTGTACACATTGATCGGTGGCTCCCTGAACCCGCAGGAAGTAAGCATGGCTATCCAGTCAATAGGGGCACCGGTTCAGATAGGACACGTAGCTGGCGATCATTTCTTTCTGGCGGCGCGTGAGGTGCCCTTCCGAGAAATGGACCGTGTTTCCAAACGCGATCACTTGGCGCAGAAAGTCGGGCCGTGCTCCGAAACACTTGATGATGCCGGGGACTCGCTGTCTTCCCGAACCCGCCCGCCAAACGTCATACGCTGCCGCCGTTTCGCCGGTGGCTTCGGCATCCTCGATCACCTTGATCTTGGTGGCCGATTTCGCGGCTGGAGGCGCGATTCCGCTGTTTGGGGTCTTCGCACGGCTATCGTCTTTGGTCGTCATGTACTGCGCTGCCTGCGAGAGAGCTCTCGGTTCTTCTCACCCTGTATTCTCGCCGGTGATGGATGTCATTCTACTTTGGCGAGTACCATTTTCGACTATCTCCCGATCCCCCGAGTAAGGTAACTGCATGCTGGAAATCGACCCGTTCCCGAACCTTCCATCGCTGAGCGTAGACGCCAGGCTTCAACATCGGCCACCGAGCGCTCAATAGCCTACATGGTGCAAGACCGCCACCGCAAATGCTGCTACCAGGCAATAAATCCCGAACAGATACCACCGTCCACCTTCGAGCCATTGGCTGAGCCACCTCAAGGCGAGAAGGCCCGCCAAGAAGGCCAGAACCGAACCCACTAGACTCGAAAATATGGTCGAGGCCAGGTGGGCGGATCCACGGACCTGCTCTGCCTGGATGAGACGCATGGTTTCACGAGCGACCACTGGAGGGGTTAGAACCACCGCCAACGCGAAGCTGAAGATTTCTGCCCGCGACTTGGGCACGCCGGCCAGTATTCCCGCAGAGATGGTTGCACCCGAGCGTGAGAAACCGCGGAACGGCAGGCATAGTCCTTGCACGGCTCCGATCAGACCAGCCTGTCCGAGATTCAAATCGTTGGACTCGCCCAGCGTCCTAGGGCCGCGCTTATCTAGAATGCCCGCAATCAAGATCAGCACTCCTGCCAGGGCCAGGGCCGGTGCAATGAGGTCGAGACGGCTGAAGAGATCCTCGATCTGAGCATGGGGAACATCTCGATAAACGGTCTTTTCGATCATCTTAATGCTTGCTTCAGCAACCACGCCTGTAAATACGGAGGCGAGGGTGAGGAGTCCGGCAAATTTCTTGAAAGCGGCCATGCTCTGCCAATATGTGGTGCGCCACTTTTTCCAGAAGTAGACAATGACAGCGAACATCGTGCCCGTGTGGAGCATGACCAAAAGCAGGGTCATGGGCGGAGACGATGGATCGAGGTCCATCAACTTCTCCGCCACGATCACATGAGCAGAACTCGACACCGGCAGAAGTTCGGCCAACCCCTGCAGGATGGCGAGCACGATCACCTTCGAAAGTGGCATGTGCCGATTCTAATCGGCTTGGGCGTAAAGCTGTACACCCGGAACAACGCGTGATCCAGACCATCAGGCCTCTCGGCAGATTCGCAGGGATCGCGCGCCGGCCACTAAATTCAGAGCGCAAGCTGGACGGAAAGCAGGTTTACCTTCACAAAACCGCGGCCCAACTTAAGTCCATCCAAAGTCTGATGTAAGATCCCAAGAAATGCGGAGGATTCATGCGCTCGTTTACCAATTCGCACACCCTGGCTGCGGTGGCGATTCTGCTGCCCGCAGCGCTGCTCGCAGCCGATGTAGACACACGGTTCCACAATGCTCCGGCTTCCGCGCAGGCCACCAAGAACCCGTACGCCGGCCAGGAAGGGGCCGCGCAGGCCGGCGAGAAGCTCTATGAACGCAATTGCCTGTCGTGCCACGGGAAGCTGGGGAAAGGGACAGGCAACGTGCCGCCGTTGGACGGAAAGCTCGATTCGGTCACGCCGGGTGAGGTGTTCTGGTTCATTACACGGGGCGACAAAGAGAACGGCATGCCCGCTTGGGCGTCTCTGCCGACAAAACAGCGCTGGCAGATCGTTACCTATGTAGAGTCGGTCGAAACTTCGCAGGCCGCTCAGGAGGCAAGTGCGCCGCCACCGCCCGACATGAACCCATCGAAACTGAAGGCACCACCGCCGACTCCGCCCTTCACCGATTTTCGCTACGAGAAGCCGGGAACGGTTCACAAGATTACGGTGAACGATCTACCCCAACCTTATGCAACCAAATCGGCGTTCAACTTTCCATCTCGGGTTGACCGGCCGGAAAACGTGTGGCCGTCGGCGCCGGCCGGATTCAAGGTGGAGTTGTATGAGGCCGGGCTCGACAATCCCCGGACCTTGCGCACGGCTCCAAACGGCGACATTTTTCTTGCGGAAACCGATCCCGGACGCATCCGGGTGTTTCGCGGGCTCACCGCCAGCGGCAAGCCCGAGCAGTCGGCGATCTTTGTCAGCGGCCTGAAACAGCCGTACGGTCTGGCTTTCTATCCTCCGGGTCCCGATCCGCAATGGTTCTATGTGGGCAGCGCCGCCGAAGTAGTTCGTTTCGCCTTATCACAATGGCGATTTAAAGGCGAGCGGACCGCCGCAACACATCGCCGACCTGCCAGATCGGGGCTGGTTCGGCCACAGGACGCGGGCGGTTGAATTTTCGCGGGATGGCAAGCGAATGTTCGTCGCGGTGGGCTCGGCATCGAACGTGGACGATCCCGACACCACGCCGCGAGAGAAGGACCGTGCGGACATTCTGGCCTGCGATCCGGAGAATTGCGTGTTGAGCGTGTATGCCTACGGCATTCGCAACGCGGGAGGTGGGATTGCGGTGAATCCCCAGACGGGCGAGTTGTGGTGCTCGGTGAATGAGCGTGATGCCCTGGGGGACAACCTCGTCCCCGACTACATCACGCACGTGCAGGAAGGGGGATTCTATGGCTGGCCATGGTGGTACATTGGCGCGCATCAGGATCCTCGACATCAGGGTAAGCATCCGGAGTTAAGAGACAAAGTCATCGTGCCGGACGTATTGCTGCAGCCGCACAATGCGTCGCTGGAGTTTACTTTTTATCAAGGCCAGCAGTTCCCCGCCGCGTACCGGGGAGATATTTTTGCCTCCGAGCACGGGTCCTGGAACAAAGCGGTACGCGTCGGCTACGAAGTGATTCGAGTGCCGCTGCACCAGGCCGGCCACGCCAGCGGCGAGTATGAAGACTTCCTCACCGGTTTCGTGCTGCCGGATGGCCACGTCTGGGGACGCCCGGTGGGCGTCACGGTGGCTCCGGACGGATCGCTGCTGGTGAGCGACGACGGATCAAACTCGGTGTGGAGAGTTAGCTACACGGGGAAGTGACGAGAAACCAGAGCAGGCTGTGTTTCGGATAAATGGTGGGCGCCCGCGTCCGAGCTCTGGAACAACGATTCGGTCGATGGCTTTCAACCGTAGCTTGCGAGCTGGCAACCGCCGCGCTCGAGGCGGTCCGGGGGGCACGACCAATCGCACGTCTCGCAATCTGTGAGTCTGGGCGGGGCACGCTCAGCGCCGGCTCAGGAGGCCTTCAGTGCTTGGTCATTTCCGCCGCGCAGCTGGGCGCATGCAAGCACTCGTCCAGCTTGCGCTCCAGGATATCGAGCGGCAGCGGACCCCAGCGCAGAATTGCGTCATGAAAAGCGCGCACTTCGAATTGTGGGCCGAGGGCGCGAGCGGCCTCTTCGCGCAGACGCTGAATGCGGAACTGCCCCACCTTATAGGCAAGCTGGCCGCCGGGCCACAGGGTACGCGAAACCTCGCTATCGACTTCCTCCTGGGGCTTCCCGGTCTCGGTCAGAAAATACTCCTGCGCGCGGCTTTCACTCCAGCCGTCCGCGTGAATTCCGTGTCGATCACAACCCGCACGGCCCGAGTGAGTTCCATGCGTAGCTCTCCGAACTCATCGTACGGATCGCTGTACAAACCCATTTCCCTGCCCAGGCCTTCGGCGTAGAGCGCCCATCCCTCCGCGAACGCGAGGTTCTGTCCGGCGTTGAGCTCGAATGCAGAAATGGCATCGTTACTGCCGGCCCTAACTTCGTCGGCCGCAGCGTGCTGCAACTCATGTCCCGGCGTGCCTTCGTGCAACATCAGCGGGATAATCTCGAACTTGGGATGGATCTCCGGCTCGTTCACCGCGACATACACGACCGCCTCCGGCCGCCCCGACCGCGGCGCATGCCACATTGCGGCTACATTGCCTTTATACGGCTCCACCTTGAGCGGTCTCTGCGGAATGTGGCCAATTACCGTCGGCACCCGCGGCTGGATCTGTGCCAGAGCGGCGCGATATGCCGTCAGCAGATCATCGCCGTTGCTGAAATAAAAGCGGGGCTCGGTGCGAGCGTATTTGAGAAACTCATCGAGCGATCCCTTGAATCCGGTCCGTGCGATTACCGGCAGCATGGCGGCGCGAATCCGCGCCACCTCACTGACTCCAAATTCGTGAATCCGCTTGGGATCGAGGTCGGTGGTGGTATAGCGGCGCACCAGCTCCTGGTACACCTCGCTTCCGTTTGGCCACTGGCTTAAGCTGCGGGACATCGGGCAGGCCGGAAGGTATTCATTCGCTAGGAAGTCACAAAACTCCTTCGCCGCCATCCGGGCTTCGTTCCACCGCTGGTCCTCCGGATTGGCCCTGGACGAACTAGCAGAGCATCCCGCTGAAAGGGGGCGAACTAGGTCCGCGGCCGGGAGCATTCGCTCACGGATGCCCTCACGCAACAGTGCAACCGCCTGGCGCGCGTAGGCCGGAAAAGATTCGACCTTTCCTCGAGACTCGGAGGAGAGCGCCGCTGCGGTCCCCAACACTCCGGCAAACCTCACGTACCGGTCATCACTCCAGAACGGCGTCAGGTACAGCCGCAGGCGGAACTGTTCCAGCCGGCGGTTGAGACTCCACTCGAACAAGTCGTAGGCAGTGCGATCTCCCGCCGCCAGATCCTGGCGTGCCAAGGCGTGCAATTTGTGGAGTGTGGTGTGGTCCAGCGCTTCACGCTCCCGCAGCGCCTCTGGGCTCAAATCGGGCCAACGGTCGGGCGAAGACCTCGCACTCTCTTCATCGGCGACGATCAAGGCGCGCATTCGCTCGGCTGGGCCCCCGGGCGTCGCCGCTCGCGTCGTAAACGCGATCAGGCACAAAAGCGCAGCTGAATAATTCCGCAGGTGCCTCATACCTTCGTATGATACGCAGCGGCGCCAATCCTGTGCCCCAGGTTCACGGGGAGATGGCGTTGTCGGAGAGGGCGACACGACTGCTCGGGACCGCAACGAGCGTCTGGTATGCTCTTCGGCTTACTTGCGCTGTGGTTGGCAAGTTGTGCCAAGTGAAAGTTATTCACCGTAAGAACGCTTATGGACGGGAACCGAGGTTGTCGCGCGCTGGCAAGCGGGTAATCTCGAGCAACCCGGCTCCTCCTGCTCCTCGGGCAGGACACGTCGCAACCGAAAGCGAATGTGACCCCCATCCAATTCCCCTTTAATATAAGGTAAAGCATTCATCGGAGGAGTTTATGGCCATGTTAATCGATGCGATTGACGTCAAACGTAAGACGCTTTTTGAGTTTGAAAACACACCATTTTGCTGCCTGGAAGCAGAGGTGAACACGCCTAGCGCTCGTGGCGCCCAGACCCTGGTGCGTCTGAAGATGCGCAACCTGCTGACGAACGCAGTTTTTGAGAAGACATTCAAGGCAAACGACAAGTTCAAGGAGCCGGACTTACAGTCTGTCCCGGCCTCCTATCTCTATAGCGATGGCCATGGTTCTCACTTTTTGGACCAAGAAAGCTATGAGACCCTCACCCTTAAAGATGAGATGGTGGGGAATGCATCAGACTTTCTGATCGAAGGCGCATTGATTCAGTTGCGCAAGTACAACGGCAATCCTATCGGTTTAGAGCTGCCGATGTTCGTCGAGTTGGATGTTGCCTACACCGAACCTGGCGTACGGGGCGACTCCTCGAGCGGGAGCGTGACCAAGTCCGCTCGGCTGGAGACGGGCCTGGAGATTCGCGTTCCCCTCTTCATCAAGGAAGGAGAGAAGGTGAAAGTGTCGACCGAGAGCCGGGAGTTTGCGGGGCGCGCATGAGGTTCGGGATCGATGTCCGGGGCGATCTAAAGTGGCATCCCTGGGGACATTCGCGTCCACTGCTTTGGCAACCAATCGACACACTTCATCCCTCCGCTCGATGAGCGGATTCTCAGTCCAATCCGAGCTCTGGTTCCCAATTCTGCTAAGCTGGAACGGACCGATATCGAACAATACGAGGAGCGAATCGTGCGAGCGGTGGCCGGAGTGGATCTGGGCGGAACTGCCATCAACTATACCTTACTGAACCTTGAGGAGAAGTTCCTCGTCGAGGGCCTGTGTGAGCATCCCGCGCTTGCGAGACAAGGCCCAGAGGTGTGTCTTCGGCAAATTGCAGATGGTCTCAAGATCGCCGCGGAAAAAGCCGGCGTTTCTCTTGAGGACGTGGTCGCGGTTGGCCTCGACACGCCCGGCCCGGCCAGTGCCTCGGGTCAACTTAGCGCCAGAGGTTCCACAAACTTTGTTCATCCGAACTGGGCCGGATTCGATATTTGCCAGGGTTTGGCACACAAACTCGGCAAACCGGTGTGCTACTTGAACGACGCCAACGCGGCTGCCCTCTGGGGGCATTACGCGATCTTTGGCTCCAACTGCCGGGAGACATCGATTTCGATCGTCATCGGCACGGGAAACGGCGGCGGCATTATCCTCGAAGGCAATGTCGTAAAGGGAAAGAACGGATTCGGCGGCGAACTCGGCCATGTGCTGATTCCCTATCAGAGCATCGCCGGAACCAGTGGGATCAAACCGGAATGCAATTGCGGACGCACCGGCGACCTAGAATCGCTGTGCTCCCTCACCGCCATCGAAAAGAGCATCCTGCCATATTTTCTGCCGCGGTATCCCGGTCACGAACTGGCCAAACTGGATCTCCACCAAGCGGCCAAACTCGTGCGTGGGCTGGCGGACCAAGGCGATCCGCTGTGCAAAGAGGTTTTCCGGGTCCAAGCCCATGCCCTGGGTCTGTTCTTCGACGAAATGGTGAATACGTTCGACCCCGATGCCTTCATCGTCGGAGGCGGCGCCCTCGAAACCAGTCCCGAGTTCCAACGCTGGTTCATGGAACAGATCCGCGCCGCTATGCCCAGCCAGCGGGAAGAGCAGTCCGGCATTCCCATCTATGTCATGCCCAATGGCGACACTGCCGGAGCGCGAGGAGCGGCCATCGAAGCGCTCAAACTTGCCCGGCAAAGCGGTCTTGGATAGCGAGCTCGTTCGGCCTCGGGGAGACGGACAACTGCAATGCGGGATCTGGTGTCCCGGTTGGAATTCGGTGCAATGCCAGAAAGCGATTGGCGTTACGACTGGTTCCAGCCTTGCGTTCGCGGCCACCAACGCCGTACGTTTCGAGAATAGTCCTCGTACTCCACCCCGAATTTCTTGCGCAAAGTCGGCTCCTCATAGAAGACGACAAACAAATGAACCCCCAGCGCAACCGCCGCCACGGCGGCGATCACCAGCGGGTTCGGGTGTCCGAACACCACCCACAGCCCGATCCACCCGGCAGCGAAGCCCAGGTACATCGGGTTCCGAACATAGCGGTAGAAGCCCACCACCACCAATCGCTTCGGCGGGACCATGGGCGCTGGAGTTCCGCGTCCTGTCCAGCCGAAATCCCATATGCAGCGGAGAGCCACCGCGAATCCCAGCACCGACGGAACCGCCGCCAGCCACCGCCAGCGCGCCGCCTCCCCCATCTCTACCTCAAAACCGAGCCACCCCGGCAGCAGCCAGAACCATAAGGCGAAAAACGCCACGCCTACGCCCAGCGAAACCAGCACGTCCAGCCATCGGTGCGTACCCCCGACGGGTGGAGCACCAGCAGCTCTGGGCTTGCGTTCGCTAATTTCGGTCATAGGCCGTCCTGTCGGCCCATTATGCTCCCGGAATCTGCCCAGCGCACGTTGTAATGTGTCGTCATGGGTGGGGGGGCAGCTGCGGGGCTGAGGGAATACTCGGATCGGGAGAACTTCAGTTCCCGGGCGATTGGACGGAAGGATTCGGCTCCGAGGCCAAGGCCAATGCGATCTCCAGGCTGCCGAGCCGACCGGTGGCCACATCGCGAACGGCGAGTCGCAGCCAGGCTGCGTCTACCGGCACCAGGAATTGCTGCTCTGCCTTGCAATGATTTGTCGTCGGTTTCCTCGTCGAGGTGCCATGGTCGATCGTTCCGCTGAGTAACCATCCCTCGGCGTTGCAGCCGCCGGCGGCGAACTCCAGGGTGTCCTGCTGCGGCTCATCTTTTCCAGCTTGCAGCAGTTGGAATTGTAGGGCGGGCACAGAGTAGTTGATTACATAGCTCTGCAACGGAACCGGCGGCAGGGGTTTCCGCGGCCGATCCTTGCGCCGTTTGCGAAAGTAGGCAGGCTCGTTCGATAGATCCGCCATCTGTTCTACGGTCGCCATGGCGGGAATTTTTTCTGCAAAGACATGGGGAGTTCTCCCGAACAAGGGCAGAGCCGTGGGACAGGCGATTCGCTGAGAACGGGGTCCATGAATCAACTGGCGGAACCGAGCCCCGGTCCATGGCGAGCCCGGGGACGGCATGGCGCGAGGCCATTCCGGTTGACAACCGACATCCGCGCAAGTCCCGGCTCACTTCTTATACGGCCATTGCGCTTGCGTGAACAGGGCTCCGTCGATCCAAATGGTTTGTCCGCTGATAAACGATGCTCCCTTGCTGGCGAGGAAAACGACGGTTGGCGCAATGTCGGCGGCCGTACCCACGCGCCCTAAAGGAGTGAGCTTGGACCAAGTTTCCGCGTAGTTCGCGTCTTCCGCTCGGGTGCGCTCGGACTCAATCGACCCGGGGGCCAGGCAGTTCACCCGTATTCCATACGGACCCAGCTCAACCGCCGCTTCTTTCGTGAGCATCTCAATTCCGCCCTTGCTCGCCGTGTAGGCCACCAAAGAAGGAAACGCGAGTTTGTTGCAACCCGAACCCAGGTTCACGATCGAACCTCCGCCATGGTCTTTCATATACCGGGCGGCGTGCTGGGTGCATAGGAAGCAGCCCTTCAGGTTGGTATCGACTACCAGGTCCCACTCTTCCTCGGTCACCTGCAGGAGGGATTTCCAGGTCTGTACTCCGGCATTGTTGACCAAGAGATCGAGCCGCCCGAAAGTGCCGATCACTCGTTCGAACATCGCAGTCACTTGGCTGCTGGAGCGGATGTCCGCTTCAATCGGCAGCACATCGGCCTGCAAGGCACGAATCTCAGCCACGGTCGCATCCACCAGAGATGCGGGATCGTTGTAGTAATTCACTGCTACACGGTATCCATTCCGCGCTAGCTCAAGAGCGATTTCCTTCCCGATCCCTCGGCTGGCTCCGGTCACGAGAGCCGTCTGGCCTGGCAGCATAGTTTCCCCATTCGATTGCTCAAGATCACAGCGAAGAAATCATACCCAACAGCGGCGCGAAATGATAACTGCAGGTTTTACCGGGGCCAAACGTGGCGCTGGAAAATTTGCAAAGACCGATACGGGGGATCTGCGGGCCCTTCCCAGCCGGGGGTGTGGAACGTTAGATTTCTGAATGAAGAGGCGGTTTTCCTATAACGACTACCGAACAACGCCGCCGTCAGAAGCGGCCACCGCCGACTCTCGAGAGTTCTTGCTTCGCTGTTGGAGGGCACTTTCGATCGCTTGAACCAGGATCTTCGAGCCAGCGTCGATCGCCAACTTCGACTTCTCCAAATACGCAGCGGCGCCCGCATTCTTGAGCTTCACTTCGTTGCTCTGAGGAAGGCTACTCAACACGATAATCGGGATTTGCATCATGTTCGGGTCCGCTTTAAGCGTCATGATCAACTGCTCCCCAGAAAGCTTCGGCAGCAGCATATCCAGCACAATGACGTCAGGAACCTTCTCGCGCGCCAGCCGCAATCCTTCGTCCCCGTCTGCGGCAACCAGAACGCGGTACCCTGACCTGGAGATTGCCAATTCGTTTGCCCGGCGCAGAAATTTGCTGTCATCGATCAGCAACACGGTTTCGTTCATGGCATTGCGCCTCATCGTGCTTCCTCGACGAGATCGAGGACGTTTCCTCGACTTCTTCGTGAGATTTACCGCAGTTGATTGTGGACCACCCCGGGAATTGCTTGCCTCTGGGCGATATCCTCCTTCGGCTTATCGTCTCCGGCCTACGATTCAGAAAACAAGCGTGTAGTCTCAGAGACCACAGCACCGCTCTCCCGAGATTCTTCCTGTTCTCCGTTGGTTTTCGGTTCACTGGGCTGCTTTTCAGTAATGCCGTAGGTCGCGAGCTCCGTTGTCGTAAGTTTTCCCTTTGTCTTCAGCTTAGCCAATATGCCGTCTCTTTCCTTGGGGTTGCGCCCCGGCTTGGGCTTTGGTCCCAAGCGTCTGCGATGGGTATCCTTAGGATGCCCCGGAAATGTGCCGTCCGGTGGCCGAGACCCTGCACCGCCTTCATACCATTACATCGTGCGCGCGACGGTGCGACTGCTCTATATTGCTCAGTTCTCGAAGTCGGCTCAAACGTAAGTGACGGCCGTGACCTTGGTTGGAGATGCGATGTTTTGGCTGCAACCTCTCAAGAGGGCGGCCAAGGTCCTGTGTTTCATTGACTTGCCGGTATCAGCTACGTGGAACTCGCGCCACAACAGGAATAGCAGGGCCTTTCCTTCATGGGCCCCAAACGGGCGCAGGATCGACCACTTCTGACGGTGGGAGAGGCCGACATTCTAGGCAGGCAACTCCGATTGCCAAATAAAAGCCCTTAAGGAAGGTCTTGCGAGATTCGCTCGCCCTGGTAACCCGCAGTGTGAGAGCTTTGCGCGGGGTGAGCCTAACCTGTGGGTTCGCCGATGCGATACCGAGGATACGAGAGTGGTTCTCAAGCTCCTAAATTCAGGCGAAGCATCATCTCTCCCTCCCGATGGGTAGCGGCGAGTTTGGAAACTTGAAGGCGCCGCTCGGCGAGACGCAGCTTCACGATTCGCCCCTTAGTTACGATTGGTCTTCGGCGATGGTAGTGGTTATGCGGGACGGCCTCTCTTCTTCAGTTTTCATGCCTGCCTTGAAGTCGCGGATGCCCTCTCCGATTCCTTTGCCCAGCTCGGGCAGTTTCTTGGGTCCGAACACGAGTAGCGCAATCCCGAAAATAACCAGCAGATGCATCGGTTGAAACAGTCCTTCAAACATGTGGCTCCTTCGGTTCAGATGAAGACAGATGCGGTTAGCAAAATACGGACGCCGTCCGTAGATTCCCGTACGGCGTCCGCCAGGGGAGAGAATACAAATTAAAATATTGCCATCAAAGCGAATAGCCTTCGGAGTCAAGGGAACTCGAGCAAAACATTTCTTATCTCCAATTCCTTCTTGCTGTCCCAATACTCTGTGAAACTCCGCAGCTCGACCAATATTCCCGCAGTTTCAACGAAATATTTGTCTAACATAACCCGGATTACCGGAAGGGCGCCACGTACCACGCGCAGTAGGTACCCAGGCCACTGAGCAGCACAATCGCCCAAAGTACTAACTCCGTGCGCATCCACCACTTCCAATGCTTGAATCGCAACCATTGCGGGGCGACGTTCGTGCCAGCCACGATGACGATATAGAGCCCCAGAAGCTCAGCCGTTACCCCGAAAACCGCGTGTATCGCCGCCGCTTCGTAATACCAGTTGTGAAGAACCTTCGACAGCGCTGGCTTGACTTGCTGCTCGAACGACGGCCACATCACCAGCCCGATGAGCAGCAAATTCAAGAGAAGCACCGTCGTCTGGCAAATACCGTGGGACCTATAGCGTTTTTGTTTCGCAAGAAAAGCTCCGGCGAGCAAGGCCACACCCATGATGAGCTGCAGGACGAGGTTAAGGTCGGCCCCGAAGGTGGCCCCAGTGCCGAGAAAGCCTTTAGCGGAAACAAAGACAACACTGGTAATCATCGGCTTCCCGCACATTCGTGATTCTCAATAGCCGGCAAACTCTTACGTCCCCCTATCGTCTTCATCTACGCCAGCCTCGCTGAACGTTGCGCTCGCCGTCGCCACCGGCATCGTTCGACCAAACAGCGTGCCCTGGTAGTCAATCAACGCGATTACCCTTTGTTCGGTGACCGTAGTCCGGAAGACAATCAATGCCTTGAGCCCTTGCTGAAGTACTTGCGGCCTCCGAGCATTGCCACTGATGAAGGACTCCGACAAGGGCGCACCGGATTGCGCCCTTGCCGGAGCTGTTTGGTCTTAGTTGATCGCTATGGTTACGGGCGTGGTATGGCTCAGTGAGCCGGATGTACCCGTCACCATCAGAGTGACCTGCGATGCGGGCGTTTGGGCTTTTAAGCTGCCACCGCCGCATCCGAGAGCGAACATCGAGACGAGAAGCAGCAACCCTAGTACGCTCATCGACAGAATGCTCTTGCGGGTAAGCGGTTTCCGTTTGCGGGTGGTGAAACGAGCTCCGAACAGCCCCAGACCAGGCAGCAGGGCCGCCATACCGGTCAAGCTGTAACCGGTAACCGGCGGCGGAGTCGAGGCGGCAGAGATGGTCAATGTGGAGGACGAAGCGCTCGACCCGGGAGAGATCATTGAAGGGCTGAGAGAACAGGTCAAACCAGCGGGCGCGGCGCAGGTCAGAGAAATCTGACCATTGAATCCCCCAACCGCGGCAGCGTTGACCATGAGGTTAACCGAACCGCCAGGCGCGACGGTCGCGCTTTGTGCCGACAGGTTCAGAGAAAAATCTGGGCTGCCGACTGCGGCCGTAGGGACAAGGCTGGCGAACACACTCGTGGTGCTGCCTCCCGCCGGGAAATTGGGTTGGCTGCCGCCTCCGGCGGTGAGATAAAGAGTGCCTGGATCACCAGAGGGCCCGCCTCCGCCAAACGCCATATCCCACAAGCCGGGATTCACTAAGACATTGTTCGATGCGTCGGTGAGCTGGCCGAGAAACTTCCCGGTTGTGTCGAACGCGTTGATGGTGCCATCGCCGAAATTTCCTATCAGGATCGCGTTCGGGAACGTTCCGAAGCTAGCCGGAGTTTCCACGACGCCCCAAGGTGCGTTGAGTTTGCCGCCGGCAGCGACGAAGGTGCTGACGAAATTACCGTTCATATCGAAAATATCCACCTGCCCCAGGCCCGCGCCCGGCTGGGCATCGTGCTTGGCAGCATCCTGCATGGCGTAGGCGACATAGATCTGGTTTCCGATGACGTGGATGCCGTGGGGAGCGTAATCCGCGGGAAGTTTTGGATCGGTGAACGAACCACTCAACGAAGTGGGGGTAAAGTCCTGATTGTAGACGTCGACTTTACCGCTGTTGAAGTTCGCTGCCAAAAGGAAGGTGCTGTTGAGCAAGGCGAGACCCTTGTAAACCGCGCCGCTGTCGGAGTTATCGAAGGCCACTACCGCGCTGCTGGCGCCGGTCCAGTTGGCGATGATGCCGTCTTCCGTGTCAAAAATGAACGATCCGCCGCCGAAGTAGCTGCCGTTGCCGTTGGCCACCGTTCCGGTAGGGCAGCCCGGGCTACAAGAATTGTTTTTGGCCCCAGGTATGGTCACCACTAGCGCATTTTTGTTGCCTTTCGCGTCATAGAGTGTGGATGTGCCGCTATTATTGTTGGCAATCCAGAAATCTTGCCCAGGAAGAATGGAAATTCCCCACGGGTTCAACAGTTGCGGGTCTGTGGTCGCGGCTACACCGGCAGTATTGGAGACCAGGTTGGTCTGGGAGTAGCCGGTCTGTTGGGCGAGCAGCCCCGAAGGAATTGCTAACGCCATGAGTAGTGCGAATAACAAGAGTGGTTGTTTCAATTTGTCCTCCATAGCCTCAATTCGTCCTCCATAATCTGAATTTATGATTGGTACGACGCTCCCACCGGATGTTTCCCTCTTCAGCGGCGAAGCCGCTCGTTGCCCGATGGGAAGGAACTTCCTGCATGGATGGATGCACTCCGAGTACCTGAACTCGCCCACAACCAGGTGAGCGCCACAGGTTGTGCTCGACTTAGTTAGCGCCCCCGGAGTAAGTCACGGTGCCATGATCCTTTACCTGGGCCACCTTGGTTATCGCTCGTGGTGTCCTGAAGATATAGACGCCCTGCGGTGTCTCAATCTTGCTCAGAAAGTACCGGTCCCCGACATGCTCAAAGTCAAACTCTGCATGCCCAGCCGGAGCTTCATCAAAAGCGATAGGAAGCAGCAACGCGCCTCTGTCTTGGCTGCGAATGAGGACTAAGCTCGAATATGCCTCAGACGAGGCCTTACCTACGGTGTATACGCCCGCGGGAAGCGTCACGCCTCCGACCACAAACTCGAACGGGACATTCGAAACCACTTTGTCTGCGTCTTGCGCTCGGGCACCTTCGCCCAACCCCAGCAGGCAAATCATGGTAAGTACAACGCTCAAATGTGACTTCTTCATGCTTTCTCCTTGTTGGTTGACTCGAATTGTTCAGCATTGATAACTGCGCTCGGAAGCTTTTTATTCCGCATGTGTTTCCTGAGCGGCAATTCGTAAATGCTTTTCACAACCTATGTGAGTTAGACGCAGCCAACAGCGACGAGATGCGGACCGGATGTCATTTGATTGTCAAAACCTTTCACGAGTGGATCTGCACGGTAGAGACATTACGGCGAGGTTCAAATGGGGATGCGGCGCTTTGTCTGCTGGGTATCAGGTCGAATTAGTATTGTGAGTTCACCTTTCATATGGCTCGTGACCGCTGTCGTGAGGGGTGCGTGTGGTGGGCTTGACAAGACCAAATCGAGCGCGAGTGAGAGATTGACTGAACGATACTCACTAAAAGGCCGAGAATCTCTTGCAGGGGGGGACATCAACTGGGTTCGAGTCCGTTCGGAAATCGTCGGGCTCGCGAAGCCTGTTTGTTGCTGCGGGAAAACACCTGCGATGTTCTACTGGGAGATGACGATTCCCGTCATCTTGGAATGAGGTCTGCAAGAAATACTAGAACTTGCCAGGGTCCGTGGTGCCATTGGACTTACAAAGACTTTTCTAAAACCGTGCCGCCACGGGCAGCCTCGGTTCCCCGGCAGTATCTCTTCCTGGGAATGATCGTCCTCGCGCAGATTCCGGTTGTTTGCCGAAGTACATGGTGAGGCTTTCCCGAAGCTGCAACCGGGCTCGCCATAGCCTCGCCTTCACCGCGGCGTGACTCAAGCCTAGGACTGCGGCAGTCTGATCCGTCGAAAGGCCTTCAATATCTCGCAGCACGAAGATTGTTCGCGAAATCAGGCGCAGCTCTCCAAGGGCTTTGGCTAGGATTTGGCGCAATTCAGACGCCCTGTACAGTTGTTCCGGATTGGGAGCCCAATCGGCGACTTGCTTGGGAAGCACGTCTCCCTCTTCCCGACAATCCTCGTCCAGGGAAACCTCGCTGATTGCACGCTGCTTTCGCCGCTTCATAAGTGACTGATCCACAGTAATACGAATGAGTCAGGTCGAGAATTGGGATTCCTCGCGGAAGTGTCCCAAGTTTTGGAAGGCTTTTAAGAAGGCCTCCTGAACCGCGTCTTGAGAATCTTCTCCGTTATGCGTGATATGTTGGGCAATTCGCAGGAGTTTGCGATCGTGGCGTTTTACCAGTTCCTCGAACGCGGCAATATCCCCATTCTTGCTGGCATGGACAAGCTCCAGGTCATCCCCTGCCACGGTGCTCACTGCGAATTGTGCCGAGGCTGTGGTCATGTTTGTTCAAGGCGCTTTGGAGAGCCATCGCTTTCTGGACGAAACCCATCCCAGGGACGGCAAACCGCTCTCCTGGCCCTTCCATCGGGACGTCCGAGTCTTTACTTCAACACCACGGTGCCGGTCATCTTCGGGTGCACCGAGCAGTAGTAGGGATACGTTCCCGGTTTGGTAAACGTGTAGGAGAACTTCTCGTCCGTATCCCGCACCTTGGACTTGAACACACCGTCGGTGCTCACCACCGTATGGGGAATATCATCGTGGTTGGTCCAGGTAACCGTCGTTCCGACGGGTACCGTGACGGTCTGCGGCCCAAAAACGAAATTGTCGATTTTCACTTCCGCGGTTGGCGCTGAGGGCTGGTCATTCGCCGTGACCCGCGGAGGTCCCGCTAACAGCAGCAGCACCGCAATCATTACCGGTGTAAGCAAACTGGCAAACCACACATTTTTCCTCATCATTGTGTTGTTTCCTTTCTAGTCTGATGTTCCTGCTTGATCTTCTTTGTTTTGGATCGAACCCTTGGCGGTCTACCCAGGGTTGAATCAACTACCCGCAAGGCCGCTACCATTTTCCTGACGCTCAAGACGGGGTGTCCCCGAGCGGCGAATCGACAACGGCGAGACTGCGACCGCTGACCAGATAGCTCACATCGGTGATACCCAACACTTTCTGCAGCTGGTCGGCTGGCACCTTCATGGGTCCGGCCGAGGGAGCAGTTCCCGGCGCAGGTTGAGGGAAAGCGGTTGACATCGCCGTGTGGAACGAAACCTTGCCTTCGATTTTCTGCATGACCTGGTGAATATGGCCGTTTATTACAGTCACCGAACCGAAACGCTTGACGTAAGACAAGGCTTGTTCGCTGTCGTCGGTTCCCCATCCCCAATCGGGATAGATGGTCCACAGCGGAATGTGTGCGAAGAGCACAATCGGAGTGCTGGCGGAGCGGCCCTTCAGATCGTCCTCAAACCAGTCTAGCTGTTCGTGACCGAGCGACCCCATGCCTCCAGCTTTCAAATTGGCAACGTTCACCAGACCCACGAAATGCACACCCTTGTGATCAAAGCTGTACCACCCACTACCCTTTGTACCTTTCCCATAGCGCTGGAGATATTGGTCGCCGTCGTCACTTAACATGTCATGTTCACCCGGCACAAAGTAGATCTGTTTGGCAGACGCTCCTTTCAATGCCTGATCGAGCGCGTCGAATTCACTCGGCTTCGAGAGCTGACTTAGATCACCGGTGTGAATGATGAAATCCGGGGCGTGGGGCATGGCATTGATTTTGTTGATCGCCGTTTGCAGAGTGGCGGTGACGTCCGGATTAGCTGGCTTGTTGAAGCCGATATGACTGTCGCTGATCTGGACAAAACTGAAGTCCCCGGCTCTGCTGCCACCTTGGCCGCTGCTTTTGGCGAATGCTCGAGATACGGGGATGCCGCCGCTCAAGGTCCAGACCAGGCCGGTACCCGCCCATGCCATGCACTTCAGGAACCCGCGCCGGTCGACGCCATCGTTGTTGAGGTCTTGCAACTTCTGATCGATCAGATCTTGCTTCTTGTCTGGCATTTGCCCTCCGTGGTTCGTGACGTTCGGAGTTGATAACTGGCACGAGTGGTTTTTATTCCCGGCTAGAATCGTAGGCGACCAGAATCCCCGGCGGTTGGGTCTATACGGCACTACCGACTTCTCTAAGTGGGATCGGGCTATGACTGCGGGTTCTGTCGTCAGCCGGCCGCCTTGGCTAAAAGTCAGTGTTCAGCCCATGGGCGTGAACCGCGCCAGAGCGCATTCAGTTGCCTGTTCAATGCCAGACGACGACATCGTTCGGCTCTTACAATGTCGCGGTTGGGCTGCGCCCCAACTGCAACGGCGCTGTCTTCTGGTTTGTTCTCGGCTTACTTATTCCCAAGCTGGAGCACATCGGGCATCTAACCGGGTCCGTTTACGCCGCTCAGAAAGCCACCCAAATGCCCGGTCAGCGCGATGATACCGACGCCCAGAATTTCAAGCGCCAGGCGGTAGCTCGGCAAGGCCTCTGCCCGCCGTCGCACGCGGAAATGCAACCACCAGACCAGCCAGATCAGCATGCTCGAGACGCACGCTAGCACCAGGTGCAGCAAGAGGATGCCCTTAAGTCTCTGGCCTTCGAGCTGGAACTGCCAGGCGAGAACCCCAGTTGCGAGAACCGGGATTGTTGAAGTCGCTGCCACCAGCAGGTTGTAGTAGGCGGCGTCCTCCAGGCCGCGCCGCTTTGTCCATTGCGCGATAACGTCGAACCCCACCGCCGTGATGAACAGCGCGATCGGAAAGTGGATCAGCACGACATGTTGCGCGTGCTTGGCCAAGAGCACCGTCCCCGTGGTATCTAAAATCCATCATCGAGACAATCCTCATATCGGAAGACTGGGATTTTCCTCCGCCAGCGGGTCGGCAATCTGCTTGAGGTCGGGATTGTGTGTCAGCAGCGACTCCGGAGCTCGGACGCGTTGCCCGCTCAGCATGTGCTTCAGTTGCAGCGCGTTCACTGCCGCTTTCGCCTGGAAGTGATTGTTGGCGACCACATAGACGACCTCGGCTTTCTGCGCAATGTGGGTGATCTTGTCTTTCCATCCCTCCAGTTCCTGCTCTTTGTAGAAGTAGTTGTAGCGGTCAGCGCTTTTTTCCGCTTCAAACCATTGGTCGTAATTTCGCCCGTGCAGGCGAACGTAGCCGACTGGAGAGGTCGCATGCTCGGTCGGTTCGAGGGAACGACCGATCAGAGGCTGATCAATGTTGCAAAAGGCCACCTGCATGCGTACAAAGTAGTTGAGAGTCTCCGGATTGTCCCAGCTCGAATGCCGTATTTCGACTACCCGAGGAAATTCGCTGAACTGGCGCAGCAGAGTCTCGAGGTATTCGCGGTTCAGGGCGGTGTTTTTGAAGGACACGGGAAATTGGATGAGCAGCGCGCCCAGCTTTCCGGTCGAGGCCAGTGCGTCCAGCCCCTCGCGGGCCAGGCTTTCATCTTGCTG
Source organism: uncultured Acidobacteriaceae bacterium (assembly GCA_963770245.1). GTDB lineage: Bacteria > Acidobacteriota > Terriglobia > Terriglobales > Acidobacteriaceae > PALSA-270. The sequence continues at coordinate 355,433 of CAVYOX010000012.1, forward strand.
GCTGGGCCGGATGGTCGCGGCAGACGTTGGTTCCATCACCGCCAGCGGCGAATGAGTGAAGGAGCGGTGCAGCTTTGCGGTGAAAACAAATTTCGGATTGACGGCTTCGACTCTCCGCGCCCACAGCTTGGCCAGTTCCGGTTTGATGTGGCCGTAGAACGACGTGTTGACCTCCACCATGTCAAAGCACTGGGCCAGGTATTCGAGCGGATGCTGCTTGCGGCGCGCCATTCCCGGGGGATAGAAAACACCTTCCCAGTCCTTGTAGGACCAGCCTGCCGTGCCGACGCGAATCTGTGGCGCTGCCGTCATTCCCTCGTGCTTGGTGATGCACTCGACGGCAGGTTAGCACAACCAAGCTTGCAGTATCGGTCGCGGAATCAGAGGGTGGCTTCCTTCAGTAGAACATCAGCATCACCCAGTACGCACCACTGCTGTAAGTCGAGTTGCGGGCAAAGCAGGCGCCCACAGCGAAGGCGTGCAGGTTGGGATCGGCGCTCGCCTTGGCCGCAGCCGAGGGCAGGTTCTGCGGATCGAGGCTCGTGTAGCGCACGATGTAACGGACCTGCCCGGGTTGTGCGGGGGCCGGCACGCGGAGAGAGTTTGCCTGGGCCAGAGTGCAGGCTTCGGACTGAGCAGCGCTGCCATCCTTTCGTTCCAGCCGGGGCAATTTCGAATGCGCGCGTGTCTCCTGCACGCTCTGGGCGATAAGATCGATCGCCCCTTGGGCGGAGAAAGCGGGCAGCCTGTGTCCAAAATCCTCGACGACATAAAGCGTAGAACCGCGGCGCACCACGCCAATTCCGGCCACGTTATAGGCCGCGTGTAGCAGGTTTTCGCGATGGTGCGGAGAGTGCATAAAGCCATCATGGACGCCGGCGGCGTTCATCCCATAGGCCACGTTTTCCGCCATTCCATCCAGGCGCAGGGTACAGTCGGTGGTCAGCCGATCGGAGAGTGCCGCTTCGTCCGGAAATTGGTGGGATAACTGCTCGCGCGCCGCCATCAGCACCGCATGCCGTCGCGCCGCGAGTACCAGGCAGGCATCCATTTTCAGGGGCGAGAGGTTCGCTTCCGCCCGCGATTGGTTCGCCCGGTCGAGCAATTCGCGTTCCGCTGGCCCCTCGGAGCTGGACTGTTCTTCGCCTTGCCGAACCCCCGGGGCCGTGGTTGGTCGGGCAGCCTGCGGCGGCCTGGCCCCGGCGAATCCCGCCCCGCCAACCACGAGCAGCGTGAGAAGAAGTCTGACCATGGCCTCCATGACAACGAGATCGGCCTGCGATTGTGCACCCTTGAGTTTATTCGTGAGGCGTCTTGAGGATGCCCTCGAGCACGCCGAGTGTACCGTCAATCGGTCCGGTCTTTAGGTCGGAGATCTCCAGGCCCAGGATTTTTGCGATCAGCGGGTACAGGTTCACGTTCTCAAACGGGGGGACGACGGCGCCGGGACGAATATCCGGGCCCGCCGCTACGAAAAGGGCTCTCATCTCGGGCACACGGTTCGGGTCGTACCCATGGGCACCGGCCGGGACGGCTTGCGGCCTTTGCGCGTCGGCCGTGACGCGCAAGAAATAAGGTCCGGTGGCTACGATGATCGGATCCCCGGCTCGGGGACTGCCATCGAAGTGCAAACCCGAGGGTACTTCCGCCCGGCGGTACACGAGAAATTTGTCGCTTTTTCCGCGCAGCGTCAGATACGCAGTTTGTGCGTCCGCCTCGGACTTCGGATAAAGACTCAACCCTACGATGGTCTCGAACCCGCCGGTATTCAACCCGAACCGATCAAGCTCGATCGGGCCATCTTCGACCTTCGCCATGCCATGGTCCGCGACCACGATCAGGTCGACCGGCAGATGAAGACCCCTCAGCCCGGTCGCCAGACGGCCAATCTCGTCGTCCAGTTCGTGCACCGCGTCGGCAACCTGTGGACTGTCGGGGCCATATTGATGGCCGGCATGGTCGGTGTCGGAAAAATACAGGGTGATAAAGTGCGGTCGCTCGGGCGGGGGAAGCTCGAGCCAGGCGAGTACTTGCTCGACCCGCTTTTGATTGGGAAACTTGTCATCGAATCTCAGGTAATAGGTGGGGCGCGTGCCCTGAATGGCGGCTTCTGAACCCACCCAGAAGAAGGAGGCGGAGCGCATGCCGTGCTGCTCGGCCAGCACCCACAGCGGAGTGCCCCCGTACCAGGTGCCGTCGGTGACCGATTTCGGGTCGCGGGAATCGTAGACTGCTTTTCGCACCGGATCGAAGAAGTTGTTGGCGACGATTCCGTGATGCTCCGGGTAAAGTCCGGTAATGATGGTGTAATGATTTGGAAATGTGACCGATGGGTAGGAGGGAATCATTCCCTCGGGTGCGCTCGCGCCTTGGGCAGCGAGCTCGAGAATATTCTTCGCGTGGTAACGCTGGGCATAGTCATAGCGGAAGCCATCGAGTGAAACCAGGATCACGTAGGGTTTCGACAACTGCCCCGGTAGGTTCGCTCCGTGGTCGACGGCAATCACCGGCGAGATTGCCTGGGCCTGACACGCGGTGCTCAGCCCGCACAACAGGGCGACGATGCAAAACCAGCCAGTCCAAATCGCTTTTCGCACAGGACACCTTCCGAGTCTCCCCGGGGCACGCCGGCACTCACCGACCCAGCGATCAACCACCGATAAACTTCTTGAAGAGCGAATTGTACAGGGGCGAGAGAGGGCGCGCTCGCCATAGGAGGGGAACCAAACTTCTGCTTTGTTTCCCTGCGCGTAGCTTCTAGAATCCAAATCAGCACAATCTCATGGAAATTCCATTGTTCTGGGCTCTCGTCGGCGCGCTTTCGGCAAGCGTACTGCTTTGGCTCGGGTTGCGCTCTCGGACCGCCACTCTGCGAGCCCGATTATCCCTCGCCACAGAGGGCCTCGAGGATGCCCTGGCTGAGCTCGCCTCCCAGCAGGAAGCCAATATCCAACTTCGCGAGCAGATTGCCGGGCTCAGCAAGACCTTGGAACACCAGAGCTCAGCTAGCCAGGAAAAGCTGGAGGTTCTCGACCGGGCAACGGCGCAGTTGCGAGAAGCATTCAGCAGCCTGGCCGCCGAGGCCCTGCGCAGTAACAACCGGTCATTCCTCGAGCTGGCGAAAACCAGCTTGGAAAGGTTTCAGAGTGAGGCAAAAGGGGATCTGGAGGCGCGGCAGCGGGCGGTCGAACATTTGGTCATGCCCATTCAGGAGTCGCTCGGCAGAGTGGACGAAAAGATCCAGCAAATCGAAAAGGAGCGCGGCCAGGCCTACTCCACCCTGACCGAGCAGGTTCGTTCCCTGATCGGGACGCAAGAACAGCTGCGCAACGAGACGGGCAATCTGGTGAAGGCCCTGCGGGCTCCCTCGGTCCGAGGACGCTGGGGAGAGATTCAGTTGCGCCGCGTGGTCGAGATCGCAGGCATGCTTTCCTACTGCGATTTTGCCGAGCAGGAAACTTTGAATACCGGCGACGGGCGGATGCGGCCGGACCTAGTCGTGAAGCTTCCTGGTGGCAAGCAAGTGGTGGTGGACGCAAAAACGCCTCTGCAGGCTTATCTGGAAGCGATTGAGGCGACCGACGATGAAGTCCGGCGCTTGCGCTTAGTCGACCATGCACGTCAGGTGCGGGACCATATGACGCGCCTCAGCTCGAAGGCCTATTGGGAGCAGTTCGAGGCTTCGCCGGAGTTTGTCATCATGTTCCTGCCGGGTGAGACTTTTTTCAGCGCCGCCCTCGAGCAAGACCCCGGACTGATCGAACAAGGCGTAAGCCAACGGGTGATTCCCGCCTCGCCGACCACGCTCATCGCGTTGCTGAAGGCGGTGGCGTACGGATGGAATCAGGAGAAACTGGCGCGCAACGCACAAGAGATCAGTGCCCTCGGCAAGGATTTGCACGACCGCCTGCGCAGCCTGGCCGGACATTTGGAAGCAGTCGGCAAAGGGCTCGACCGCGCGGTCGAGAGCTACAACCGGGCGGTGGGCACGCTCGAGAGCCGGGTGATGGTTTCGGCGCGTAAGTTCGCGGAACTGGGGGCGGCGGTGACCGACGAGATCCCAGAAATCGAACCGATCGAAACCACGACGCGAACCCTGGCACTCGACTGGGGCGACGAACCGGAGATCGAAGATGATCGCGAACCCAGCTCGAAGCACACAGGAACGGAAGGCTGAGGGGTCTTCGGCGAGTCCGGCAACAGTGCGGCTAGGCGATTTGCTCGTTATCCTCCCCGTTATCTTCCGCTTGAGCGTCCACCGCGTACACGCCATCGAAGCTTACGAAAAAACACTCAACCGATAGGCCGGGGAACTGCTCCCGCAACAATGCCGCCCCGCGTCGCAGTTCATCCCGGTGGTGGGCTGCCTCCCTGCGCCTGTCTCCCGCAAAGGCCGCCACCCCGCCGTAGGTCGCACAATCGGAATGGCTCGTCAGGAGGACGCGAGTGGTGCGATGCAGCCGGATGGACATCCGCACCTGTTCCAGGATGAAGTCCCGCTCGAAGTCGTTGCGCGGTGAGGCCAGGGTTTTCGCGCCTCCAGCCACAATGATCATGTCCGGCCGATCGATCCCCTGCTTGCGCAGGAACTTTCGGGTGGCCAGGCTAATGCGGTGGTCGAAACAGCAGAGTACCGCAGCGTCGGCCACATAGGGCTCGGCTGCCGAATCGAAATGGAACACCTTGCGCATGCGATTTTTCGGGCGTCACGACCGGTGCAGACGGATCCTTCGGTCGCCCTCGCCTCACCTTACCACGGGCACTGCCCCTCAGGCGCCGCGCTTGCCTTTGAGCTCCACCAGCAGCTGCTCGATACGATCTTCCTTGTCGAGCGCAGCCAGGCGGTGTTCCATATCGTCGGCGGCGATTTCTGACTTGGCCTGACTGAGGGCTTCCGCTTGCGCCACTTTGCTCTTCATTCGGTGAAAGGCGTTGGCGCTAGAACCGTTGTCGATCGCCATCTTGGCATCGCTCGCTTTGCTGACCGCGCGGGCGCGGCGATGCTGGGCGATGAGCAGATCGGACTTGGCAACCGCTTCGGTGAGCTTTTGTTCCAATTGGCGAAGCGCTGCCTTCAGATTCTCCACCTGCGCTTTTTGATCGATGGCCTGCTGCGCGAAGCCCTGGCTCAAGTCGCGGTAGCTTTCGACGCGTTGCAGGGCGACGCGGGCCAGATCGTCCTGTTTCTTGTCGACAGCGAGTTCGGCTTTGCGCATCCACTCGGCCACCTTGTCCTCATTTTCCTTCTGCTTCTTTTCGAGCAGGTGCTGATCGGCAATGGCAATCGCCACCTGGGTCTTGACCTGCAAAAGTTGGTTCTGCATGTCGAGGATGACCTGCTTGATCATTTTTTCCGGGTGCTCGGCTTTGTCGATCAGGTCGTTCAAATTCGCCCGGACTAAGGTCGAGACGCGCTCTAGTAGTGCCATGGTCGGACTCCTTATGCTTGGCTTCGTTGCGCTTGGTTCGTGGTTCCTGGTTCCTGGTTGATGATGGATGGTTCATCGTTCATCGTTCATGGTTCATGAGTTGATGGTTCATGGTTCGTCGTCCGTCGTTGCTGGTTCCTCAATCGCTGGTCGGCAGTCGCGGATCGTTGGTTTTCCCTGTTTTGCCGGATAAGACGAACCCGATGGCAATGCCAATGGCCATTCCGATGGCCAGCCACAGGCCGCTGCTTCCGAGAAGCAGCGCGGCCGCGGCGCCGAGACCAGCGCCCAGGCCGATCCCAACTCCGTTGGATCTGGGTTTGCTCGCCATTTCTACGCTCCTCCGATCGAACCGCTCGCTCCGGTCGCACCATTTTCCGTGTCCCGCGGCCACCCCGAGGGCAGGATGCTCTCCGGGCCCGGCCGCCCTACGCCTTCCCAGTTCCCCCGTTCGGCGGCAGCACTTCCGGTCTGATCGTCTTGTCGCCGATCTGTCGCACCTTGCCGAGGAGCTCGGACAACGGCATGCCGGAAAGTGTTTCAAACAGCGCCGGCACCTGGGCCGCCATCTTGGTGATGTCGCCGGTAATCTTGTTCATGCCGGCGGCATCGCCATTCCCGGTAGAAACGATGGTGATCTTGTCCACATTAGCCAGCGGACTCGCCAATGCCCTGACCACTTCGGGCATGCTAGAGAACAGTTTGTCGATCACCGCCGCCTGGTTGTACTCCTGATAGGCTTCGGCCTTGACGTTCATGGCCTTGGCTTCGGCCTCGCCCTTCTTGAAAATGATTTCGGCTTCGGCTTCGCCTTGGGCACGAATCGACGATGCGTGGCCTTCGGCTTCCGCAATCAAGCGCTGCTTTTCGGCCGCGGCCAACGTCTCAATTCTTTGGCGCTCGATTTCCGCCTGCTTGAGTACGGTGGCAATCAATTCTTTCTCCCGGCGGTTGATCTCGGCTTCCTGCACCTTGACCTGCTGCTCCTTTTCGATCTGCTGCACCTTCACCTGTTCTGCGACCACCTGCTGCTGCATGATGTTGGTCTGGATGTCGTAGGCTTTGTCGGCTTGAGCCTGCTGACGTTTGGTAACTTCGAGATATTGCGCTTTCTTGATTTCAAGGTCGCGCTGGGCCTCGGCTTGCTTCGCCATGGAGAGGGTCTCGGCCAGCACCCGCTCCTGGTCAGCTTGCGCTTTGGCAACCGCGGATTCCCGGGTGGCCAGGGCGCGCTTGATGGCGGTGTCGCGATCGGCCTCGGCGGTGGCCACATCGGCGTCGCGCTTGATGCGGGCCACGTCCGGTTTTCCCATGTTGGTGATGTACTCGTTTTTGTCGCGGACCTCCTTGATGGTGAAGGAGATGACTTCGAGGCCCATCTTGTTCATGTCATCGGCGCAGGTGGAGCGCATGCGGTCGGAGACCATTTCCGGCTGCTTGACAATTTCTTCCACCGTGAGCTGGCCGATGATGCCGCGCAAGTGGCCTTCCATCACCAGACGGATCAGGCCTTCTCGCTCCTGGTCGGTTTTGGTGAGGAACTGTTCGGACGCCGTCAGCACCGACTCGGTGTCGGATTTCACCTTGATCTGGGCCACCGCTTCGACCGTTACCGCCACACCCTGTTTGGTGTAGAGGTCTTGCTGGGGCGCAACGTCAAAGGACATCAACTCCAAAGAAAGGCCGCGACAGTTTTCGATCATGGGGAAGATGATGGTGCCATGTCCCTTCACCACACGCGTGCCGCGGAAGCCGTACACCACCAGGGCTTCATGCGGACCCGCCTTGCGGTAGAGTCGGGCCAGCATGCTCATCAAGAGCAGGGTGGCCATGACCACCAATCCCGCGATAACCCAAATCTCAATTGCGATGCCAAACATATCGCCTCCTCGTGCGCCTGCATCTCGATTCACTTCTAATGCGCAAACTGCTTGATCAGGTCCAAGTCATGCACGATGCGCTGGGGATTGCTGTGCCCCAGAAACACCTCGCCGTCGTCCATGTGAACCCGGACTCCGCGGTTGCCCCAAACATAGGCCTTATGATTGCCCAGTCCGCGAATTCCATAACCCATCAGCGGATTCCACCTCTCGACCCCGTACTGTCTGATCTGGCCGCCGGGAATCGACTTCAGGCGAAACCCGAGGGTGCGGATCTCCAGACCGTGGCGGGTGAAGTAGTAATGAAAACCATCCCAAGCCATGGCAAATACGCCGATGAAAAGCAGGCCTAGCAGAGCTGCACCGAAGCGCATCGTCAGACTCGGAACCACCGCGACGACCGAACCCGCGGCCAGCAGGGGGATCGCGAAAATCGTCCCCCAGAGCCGTCCCGAGTGCACTTCTTCGGCCAAAACGTCGGTGGGCGGCAAGGCCGCACCGCGCTTTTCCGCAAATCCGATCCCGATCACCCCCAAGATTGCGACCGGCGTGATCAGCAACAACGGAGCCACCGAGATGGGGCTTCCATCCAGGTTGTGACGCAAGGTGGAGTCGAGCAGCACGACGATGGTCCAGATTTCGATGTGGAAGAAGGCCACCAATCCCCAGGAGAGCGTGCTGATCGGATCGTTGCGATGAATGGCGTAAAGAATCACCGACGAAACCGTCACCATAAAACCCAGGAACCCCAGGGTAAACACGAGCGACTGCTCGCGCGACATCCAGCCATTGGCGTTGCCCGCAACGTCGAAGTGACTGGCCACGCGAACCGGCAGCCGATCCCATACCAGCCAATAGCGCAGCGCCATCACGGGCACGGCCAGCCATAGAAGCGCGATGAAACCTCTCCAGTAGTTGCGGTTCATGGCGCGTCCTTCCTTTCCGGCTCGTCTAGGGTTTCAAGGCTCGACGATTCGGGGATCTCGCCCGACAGTTCGCTCCACAGGCGCACGTAGGCGATCCCCTTTTCGTAACGGGTCACGACGACTTCGTTGCCCTTCGGGATGGGAGCGCCGTTTTCCGAGCGCGCGCCGCAGGTGCGGCGGGTACCGGCTTGCGAGTAGATGATCTCCCCGGTCCCTCCTGGGCGAATGGGCACGGAGGTTCGCCCAAGGACGCCGGCCATCTCGTAGTCGGCGGGATCGAGGTTCTCGTCCTCCGAGGTCAGCACTCGGCTTAAGAACAGATACACGATGGCGGCGCCGGTCAGACCCCCGAGCAGGGCAATGCCTAGCGCGATCAGGAACCAGACGCTCGAGAAACGCGTGAGCAGATAGCCGATCCCGCCGAACCAGGCAAGAAACGCAGTGAAGGAAACGAAGTTAAACGGAGAGACCTGTCCCGAGCGACCGGGCGGGTGTGCGGTTCCGGCCGGCGCGGCAGGACCGCCGCCGAGGTGCAAGTGCGACCCTTCGGAGTGGTGGGGGAAACGGGGCAAATGCCAGCGCAGTCCCCCGCCGACAAACGACAGCATGCTGAGAGTAAAACCTACGACAAAACAGATGAGATAGAAAGCCGCCCAGGTCATTGGGAGCGTCTCCTCTCTCCGCCGCGGCCATGGGCCGCCTCAGGCTTGAGCGCCTCGAGCAGTCGCTCCGCGAGACCCGGCGTATCGAGGATCGCACCCAGCAGGAGCAGGCACCGCCGTGTGTCTTTCTCCCGCGCCGCCTTGATCAAAGTTTCACTCACTTCGGGGTCGCTCGCGAAACGCTCGGAACCCTGCAACATCCAAACGTCCAGCTTGCCTTCTGTGGTCCGCAAATCGGAAGTCAGTTCGGTGTGGTAGCCCTCCGGATCATCCACCAGAAACCCCGGATGAACCTTGAAAAACTTGGCCAGCAAGGTGCGGCTGGACTGCGTCATGTGACGACGCGCGCCGCTTTCGATCTGCGAGATGTAGGACTGGCTGATGCTTTTGCCTTGTTCCTTGCGGATCGCCCGCACCAGCTCCAGCTGGGTCAGGGGACGGCCCACGTCGCGCAGCGAACCTTCGACTTCGCGCAGATAACGGATTTTTTCGGCCAAAGTCATATCAAATATCGCGATATTTATATTGCAATATGCGATATCTAGTCAAGAGAAATATAAGTTCTGTTTTCATGCACTTGCACTTCTGGATTCGACCGCAAAGCGGGCGAGCACGCAAAGAAACAGAAGGGACGACTAGAGGCCGGCTTCCATCCGAGAGCGTGGATCGAGGAAATCGCGCAACGCGTCACCGATGAAATTGAAGGACAAGACCGCAAGCATCACGGCGAGTGCGGGAAAGATCACGAGATGGGGGGCGTCGAACAGATGGGCACGACCATCGTTGAGCATGGCGCCCCAGCTGGCGGTGGGGGGTGGCACGCCGAGGCCCAGGAAACTCATGGTAGCTTCTGCCAGAATCGCGCCCGCCATACCGATGGCCGATTGCACCACCACCGGTTGCACAATGTTCGGCAGAATATGGTGCACGATGACCCTCAGGTCGCTCGCCCCGAGGGCACGGGCGGCTTCCACGTATTCGCGCTCGCGCGCAGCCAGCACCTGCCCGCGCACCAGCCGCGCATAACCCACCCATCCGCCCAAGGAAAGCGCCAGCACCAGGTTGAAAATGCCGGGGCCACGGAAGGCAACGAAGGCGATGGCCAGAAGAATTCCTGGAAAGGATAAAAAAGCGTTCATCAAAACCACATTCACGAAGAGGTCGATGCGGCCACCGTAGTATCCTGCGATCGAGCCGATGATGAGTCCGAGAGCCAGCGAGATTCCGACCACGCAACTACCCACCAGCATCGAAATGCGCGATCCGTAGATCAGGCGGGACAAGATGTCCCGGCCCAGTTCATCGGTGCCGCACCAGTGCGCCGAGGAAGGAGTCATGAGCCGGGCGGGCAGCTCGATATGGGCCGGATCCTGGGGCGCGATCCAGGGAGCAAACAGCGCGCAGACCAGAAAGATGCCAACTAACACCACGCCCGTAGCCGCCAAGGGGTTGTGACGGGCAGCGCGCCGCAGCGAGATGGAGGCGGTCGACAAAATCAAATCCTACCTTCGCAGCACAGCTCGGGTGACCCGGTAAGCATGGTTCACGGTCCTATCCTTCTTCCTTCATTCTTCACGCTCACAATTGATTCTTTACTGGCGAATCCTCGGGTTGGCCACCGAATACAGCAAATCGGTCAGAAAGTTCACCGCCACATAGGTCAGGCCGATGGCCAGGATGCAACCTTGCACCAGATAGTAATCGCGATTGCCGATGGCCTGGATGGTGAGGCGTCCGATGCCGGGCCAAGAAAAAATGGTCTCGGTGACGATGGCACCGGCGAGCAGGGCGCCGAACTGGAGGCCGAGAACGGTGAGCACCGGAATCATGGCGTTGCGCAGGGCGTGCCGGTAGACCACGGCGCGTTCGGAAAGTCCCTTGGCGCGTGCGGTGCGGATGTAGTCGTGGCCCAGCTCTTCGAGCATCGAGGTCCGCACCATGCGGGTGAGAATGGCGGCCAAGGCGCCTCCCATGGTGATTGCCGGAAGCACCAGATGGGCGAAACTGCCGGAGCCGGAGACGGGCAGCCATCCGAGCTTGATGGAGAAAATCAGAATCAGAATTGGGCCCAGGGCGAAGTTGGGAAACGAGAGGCCGAAGAGGCTGACCACGCTGAGCAGGCGGTCGTCCCAGCGATTGCGGCGCTCGGCCGAACGCACCCCGGCGGGAACCGACAGCACGATCGCGACCAGCAGCGCGCCCAGGGTCAACTGTAGGGTGTAGGGATAGCGCTGGGCGATCAAACTGGTCACGCTCTGGTGGAAACGCAGCGACGGGCCGAGGTCGGCGTGCAGCACTCCCTTCCAATAATGAATATATTGCTGACCGAGCGGGGCATCGAGTCCGTAGGCGTGCCGGGTGGCCTGGATATCGGACGCCGGTGCTCCCTCGCCGAGCATTTGCAGAATGGGGTCGCCCGGGACCAGGTGAATCAGCAGGAAAACCAGCGAGACGACGAGCCAAATCACCGGCAGCGTGTACAGCACGCGGAGCGTGAGATAGCGGAGCATCGGGTCTGGTTGTCAGTTCTCGGTCAAACTTTTTCTAAAGTCTCCGACCTCGATGCCAATGTGCTGCAGATGATGCAGCATGTGGTCGACGTAATCCTCGAACACAAATTTGAGAGTCAGGGGGCCCGACCGACCGACGGTGCAGGTACGCTGCCAGGCGGCCTCGGAACAGGATTCGACGGCAGCCAGCAGTTGCCCGTTAAGAGTCCGCCAGCGTTCGATCAGCTCCCGCCAGTCGGTGTCCTGATACCGGTGCAGCTCGACCCAGCGGTCGCCGTCGTAGCCGGGCATGGCAGGGTTGTCTTCGAGCTGAGTCCGGACCACTCGTTGGTGGTTATTGGCGGCGGAATCGAGCAAATGCCCCAGCTGCTCTTTCGCTGACCACTTGACGGGAGTGGGCTTGCGGGCGACGGTCGCTTCCGGAAGGTTCTCGAGGCGCGGTGGGACTTCCTCGAGGAGTCGACGCAGCAATGGAGTAGCTTTCATTGTGTCTCAAGGGCTAAAGCCCGTCTTCGGATGAAATGCATTCCGCCGTCGCGACGCGCCCGGTCGGTTGATTCGTGGTCCGGCTAGCTTGCCGCCTGTCCCAGTGCCGAGGGCTGCAATTTCTCGATCCTCACCTTGGCGATGCGGTGCCCTTCCATCTCCTCGACCGTGAAACGATGGTCCTCGTAGTCGAAACTTTCGCCGACGCGCGGAATTCTTTGCAGACGCGCCAGCACGAATCCCGCCAAGGTTTCGAAGCTTCCGTCGCGTGGCAAGGTCAGCTGATATTGCGACTCCAGGTCGCGGATGCCAACCGCCCCTTCGAGCTGCAGGGCGATCTTGCCTTCGAGGACAGGTTGCTCCTGAGGCGGAACATCGAATTCATCTTCGATCTCACCCACCAGTTGTTCGAGAACATCCTCGACGGTGATGACCCCGGCGGTGGAACCGAATTCGTCCACCACGACCGCCAGGTGCCGCTTGCGCTCCTTGAATTCTTCCAGCAGTTCGGTCAGGACCTTGGTTTCTGGAACCACCAGGACGTCGTGCATGATCTGGCTGATTTTCATGGCGGCGATGCGGGCCGCGACCGGCTCGCCTGGGCTGGCGGTGAGTCGCAGCCGGGTCCAGCGCATCAGGTCCTTGGCGTAGAGCACGCCGATGATGTGTTCGGGGCCGCGCTGCGGGTCAAAGACGGGAATACGCGAATGCTGTTCCTCGACCACGCGGGCCAGGGCCTCGTGCAGGGACAGGTCGCCGGGCAAGGAAAAGATGTCAGGGCGCGGCACCATCACCTGGCGCACGTTGATGTTATCCAATTCGAGCGCGCGGTGGACCATTTCTTCCTGGAAGGGTGGAATCTGACCCAGCTGGCGGCTGGCGGTCACGATCAGTTTCAATTCGTCGGGAGAGTGCACCGGCCCCTGGCGCAACTTCCGCGAGCCAAATACCTTCAGCACCGAGCTGGCCGCCCGGCTCATCATGAAAATCAAGGGCCGTGTCAGGGTGAGAAAAACGTCCATGGGTGCGGCGACCGCCAGGGCGACTTGCTCGGCCCGCTGCAGGGCCAGGGACTTTGGAACCAGCTCGCCCAGAATCACGTGCAGGCAGGTAATCAGGCTGAAGGCAATGAGGATAGCGGCACCGTGGGCGTAGATCATCACGTGGGGCACATCGCCCACCCAACCCTGCATGATCTGGGCAAGCAACGGCTCTCCGACCCAGCCCAAGGTAAGACTCACCACCGTGATTCCCAGCTGGACGCCGTTGACCACCTCATCCAGATTGCGGTGGAGCCGCTGCACGGTGCGGGAACCGATACGGCGGGCCTCGATGAGCTGCTGGATTCGCGTGTCGCGTATGCTCACCAGCGCGAATTCGGCGGCGGCAAAGAAAGCATTGGCCGCCACCAGGAGCAGGATCAGAAAGACCCGGAGCAGCACAAAAGCGATCATGCAAAGCTAATTCTAACATTCCAAAGGGAGGACCGCATTCCCCAGCCGCAGGATTGTAGAATCAGATTTTTCGCAGCTGGTTGCGTTGCCCAGGAGGATTCGAAGGTCTTCCTCCGGACACCCGCGGACCCTGATTTCCTGCTTTCGTTTTCCGGGTTCCCCGGTCTAATGCGATGGAAGGTACGGGTGAGGCCGCGCCTGTGGCACCCAGCACCCGGTGACCGATCTCAGGAACAAAATGCAAGCCACTTTCGTAGGTACTATTGTGAGCGGGATCGCCAGCTCATTCTCGAGCAGGAGGCAGATGTGAACGGCAATGGAAAGAAAAAACGCCGCAAGGGATTGATTTACGGTGGCATCGGGTTGGGGCTCGTCCTGCTGATCGCGATCGGGGTGATCGCTGCCACCCGCGGCGGCACCAAGATTGATCCCACCAAACTAGCCAAAGTGGAAAGGGGCGACCTCGCCAAAAGCGTGGTCGCGACCGGCAAGGTCGAGCCCATCACCAAGGTTGAGGTGAAGTCCAAAGCCAGCGGGATCGTGACCAAGCTCTTTGTGGACACCGGCGACAAAGTGAAGAAGGGTCAATTGCTAGCGCAACTCGACAAAGTAGAAATCGAGGCTCAGGTGGAACAGTCGCGAGCGGCGTTGCAGGCGGCAGACGCAAACCTGACCAGCGCCGGGGCCGACTACCAGCGCGCCAAGGTGGATGCCGAAGGTCCGGACGTGCCCTTGCTGAAGCGCGGCTACGACCGAGCCCTGGGCATGGCCAAAGACGGAGTGGTCTCCCAGTCGGCTCTCGATGATGCGGACAAGGATTACAAAATGGCCCTCAACAAGCAGAACGTGGCCAAAGCGCAAGTGACCGTCCTGCAAGCCAAGATCGAACAGGCGCAGGCCCAGGTGGCCGAGGACCGCGCCAACTTGCAGCAGCTCGAGGAGCAACTCGGCTACACCGACATCGAGTCACCGATTGACGGCGTCATCCTTTCCCGCGATGTCGAAATGGGAGACGCCGTCAGCTCCATTTTGGTGTTGGGCTCCTCCGCCACGCTGGTCATGACTCTCGGAGACACCAGCCAGGTCTACGTCAAGGGCAAGGTGGATGAGAGCGATATCGGCAAGGTTTATCTCGGCCAGACCGCACGCATCAAGGTGGAGTCGTTCAAGGACAAGACCTTCAATGGTGTGGTCACCAAGATCTCTCCGATGGGCGTCGAGAAGGACAACGTCACCACCTTCGAGGTACGAGTTTCGATCAACAACCCGGGCGGCGAGTTGAAGGCGGAGATGACCGCGAACGCGGAAATCATTCTGGAAGAACACCCGAAGGTGCTGCAGATTCCAGAAGGCGCGATTATGTACGACAAGGACAAGAAGGCTTCGGTCGATGTGCCCGACTCCAGCGCGAAAGACGGTATGCGGAAAGTGGCGGTCAACATCGGCATTTCGAACGGGGCCAAGACGGAAGTTCTGTCCGGGCTGAAGGAAGGCGATCAGGTGGTACTGCAGTAGGGGCTGCGCGACCGGCACCCGGTCTAGCTCCGCGGTATTGGGCTCGTCGAGGGGCACGGATCATGATGCTTGGGGTGCATGATTCGTGCCCCTGGGTATTTAAGAACCGCCATGAACTTCACCGAAATCCTACGTCAGACTTTCGCCATGTTTCGGGCGCACAAGATGCGCATGTTCCTGACCATGTTCGGCATCGTCTGGGGCATCTCTTCGGTGATCCTGCTGGTCGGCCTGGGCCGCGGCTTCAGCGCCGACAATCAGAGACGGATGAAGACCCTGGGCAAAGACCTGGTCATTGTCTGGGGAGGTCGAACCAGCGCGCAAGCCGGAGGGCTGGCGGCGGGGCGGGAGATCCGTTTAGTGATCGACGATGCCCGCATGATTCGCAGCGAGTGTTACTTGGTAAAGACCGTGAGCCCGGAGTTGCGCCGCGGGGTTCCAGAGGTCAGCCAGTTCAATTCCGCCACCCGCGAGGTGGTGGGTATGTGGCCGTCCTACCAGGACTTTCGTTCGCTCGCCGTGGCGGAAGGCCGTCCGGTCAGCGATGAGGACGAGAGCGAAGCCCGCCGCGTGGTGGTGCTGGGCGATGCCGCGCGGAAACAGCTTTTCAGCGGGCAACCGGCCGTGGGCGCGTCGATATTGATCCAGCGCGTCCCCTATACCGTGATTGGCGTCTTGCAGGAAAAGAAGCAGAACTCCAGCTACAGCGGACCGGATAACGACTATCTCTACGCGCCGTATTCCGCCGTCGCTCGCGATTTCCCGCCCCCGGACAAGCCCGGCATCGTGCGCGGCTATTTGGATGACATCGTCTTCGAGGTAGGCAGCTCCGAGCAACATGAGGCGGCGGTCGAGCAGGTGCGCCAAACCCTTGGACGATTGCATCATTTCGACCCCATGGATAAAGATGCACTGTTCGTCTGGGACACCATGGACGGCGCCAAGCTAGTGGAGAATATCTTCAACGTGGTGACCATATTTTTCGCTTGCGTTGCCATCATCACGCTGTGCCTGGGAGGAATCGGAGTGATGAACATCATGCTGGTTTCAGTCACGGAACGTACCCGCGAAATCGGCATGCGCAAGGCGATTGGAGCCACGCGGCGGGATATCCTGCGTCAGTTTTTTACCGAGTCGGCCATTCTCACCGCGGCCAGCGGGGCTTTGGGGCTGACTTTTGGAGTAGGCCTGTGCGTCGCGCTCAACGCCATTCCTTTGCCCGATTTCGTGCCCCATCCCATCATTTCCACCATTTCCATTCTCGCCTCCGTGCTCACGCTTTCCGTCATCACGGTTACGGCTGGGGTGTATCCGGCGCAACGCGCGGCGGAGATGCAGCCGGTGGAGGCCTTGCACTATGAGTGAGGAGAGACCAATGAAATTGTCACAGATGTCGCGGCAGATCCTGCAGACGGGCGCTGCTCTGATCATGGTGGGTTTTCTGGCGCTGCCTGCGGCAGCTGTCGATGAAGGATCCTTCGAACGGTCTTTGAGCGTGACCGGAGCGGTCAACCTCGACATCACGACGGGCTCGGGCGCTATCGACATTCGCACCGGCTCTTCCAATCGGGTCCAGGTGACGGCTCGGATCCGCGCCTCCGTGAACTGGTTTGGCGACAGTGGCGATGTCGAGGCCAGGATCAAGCGCATCGAAGCCAATCCCCCGATCCAGCAGAGTGGCAACGACATTCGCATCGGCCACATCGATGATCCTGAGCTGCGACGCAATATCTCAATCAGCTACGAAGTCCTTGTCCCCGCCGAGACTCGCCTGCAAGCCCATACCGGCTCCGGGAGCTTGCAAGTGGAAGGCATCGAAGGCCCGGTGGAGGCGGGGACAGGGTCGGGCGGCGTGCAGGTCTCCGACATCAGCAGCGCGGTGCGAGCCGATACCGGCTCGGGCACCATCAACCTCGACCACGTCAAGGGCAACGTGCGCGCCAAGGCAGGCAGCGGTTCGATCCACGCCAGCGACGTGGCGGGTGGGTTTGAGGGGTCTACCGGCAGCGGGCAAGTGACACTCGAACAGACGGCACCTGGGTCGGTGCACGTCGACACCGGTTCGGGGGGGGTCGAGCTGCGGGGCGTGCGCGGTTCGCTCGAGGCGAAAACCGGTAGCGGATCCATTCGCGCCGAGGGCTCCCCGACAGGAGCGTGGTCTCTGCACACCGGATCGGGCGGCATCCATGTGAAGTTCCCGTCCGATGCCGCGTTTGACCTCTATGTCCATACCGGTTCCGGATCGCTTTCCGTCGGCCCTCCGGTTACCGAGCAAGGCTCGCAGGGTCACAAGGAAATTCGCGGCAAAGTCCACGGCGGAGGAGTTTCGGTAGAAGCCGAGACTGGATCGGGCAGCATTGAAATCGAATAGGGGCTGAGAGCCCGCCGAGGTGCAGGGTTTCACCGGGGCGGCCGACGGCGCACCGAAGACTGACGACTGTGTTCCTCAAAGAACTCATCTCGCAAAGCTGGCAAGCGCTGATGCGCAACCGTCTGCGCTCGTTGCTGACCATGCTCGGCATCGTGTGGGGACTGGCCTCGGTGGTGATCCTGCTGGCCTATGGACAAGGTCTCGGGGGCAGCGTCCTTCATGCATTCCTGAACATGGGGAACAACGTCATTGTGATGTGGCCCGGGCAAACCAGCCTGCAGGCCGGCGGGCAACGAGCCGGGAGGCCCGTGCACTACGAATACGAAGACGTCGAGGCGATCCGCGAGGAGGTGCCGATTGTGCGCGCGGTCAGCCCCGAAATCGACCGGGACTTCGGATTCAAGCGCGGAACCCGCGTGATCTCGTTGAACGTGCGCGGTGTGGAACTTCCCTACGGACAAATGCGCAAGCTCGACCTAGAAGATGGGCGCTATTTCAATGAGGGCGACTTTACAGAAAATCGGCGGGTCGTGATCCTTGGCTACCATGCCAATAAACGGGTCTTTCAGGGCGCGCCCTCGGTCGGGCAGTCGGTCGGCATCGGGGGCTTGGATTTCGAAGTCATCGGCGTGCTACGGAACAAGATCCAGGATTCGATGTATCAGGGGCCCGACAATGAAGACGGATTTATTCCGTTTGCGCTTTTTCGTGATCTCGTGGACGTGCGCGATCCCGCGATGATCATCATTCAGCCCACCGCACCAGAACTCGAGAAGAAGGCGCTGGCCGCGGTGCGCGAGGTGGTCGCCAGGCGCCATCATTTTGACCCGAAAGATGAAAAGGCGACGCCGGTGTGGGACACCATTGAGGATCGCGCCATGCTTAACGGATTTTCCGTCGGATTGCAGGTGGTGCTGGGCTTGATTGGTGCGGTGACGCTCGGAGTCGGTGGCGTTGGGGTCATGAACATCATGTTGGTGTCGGTGACGGAACGCACCCGAGAAATCGGCCTGCGCAAAGCGCTCGGGGCGCGGCGGCGGCATGTGCTGATTCAGTTCCTGCTCGAGGCGCTGGTGCTGACTTTCGCGGGTGGAGTGATCGGCATGGGAGTGGCCGTCTTACTCACCTGGGCGATCCCTCCGATGCCGCTCTACAGCGCTCTCTACAAGACTGCCAACCATGAAGGCGATATCTTCCTGCACGCCTCCCCTCTCGTGATGCTGATTTCATTCGGGATCCTCTCTCTCGTGGGAATCGTTTCCGGCTTCTTCCCCGCCCTGAAGGCTGCACGCATGGATCCAGTCGAAGCACTACGCTATGAATAACTCATGGTTTTTTGAACCACAACGAACCATGAAAATAATCTCGAGAAGGAGGTATCTTGGAGCACCGTCAAGTGGACGAAGGCCGACCTATTCTGGCGCGATTCGAGCCCGACTATGAATATGACCTGGACGTCGATGGGCACAACGAACTGTCGCCTCTGTCCTGAGACAGAGAGCACGCTAAGGAATTTCGGTAATTTGCTGACGTCCTCCACTAGGCGGCAGAAGGAGGATGGCGATGCAAGTCGTACATGAAGTCTGTTGCGGTTTGGATGTTCACAAGAAGAGTGTAACGGCGTGTGTGCTGTGGGCTTCTGGCCGACGGCGACAGACGCGGGAGTTCGGGACGTTTACGCGAGAGCTGTTGGAGATGGCCGATTGGCTGCGCGCCTGCGGAGTGACTCATGTAGCGCTGGAGTCGACGGGCGTGTATTGGAAGCCGGTGTGGAATCTGCTGGAGGGCGAGTTTAAGGTGCTGCTGGTGAATGCGCAGCACATCAAAACGGTGCCTGGGCGGAAGACGGATCAGAAGGATAGCGAATGGATCGCGGACCTGTTGCAACACGGGCTGTTGCGGGCCAGTTTTGTGCCGCCAACTCCCACGCGAGAACTGCGAGATCTTACGCGCTATCGAGCCAGTCTGGCGCAGGAGATCAACCGTATCGCCAACCGCATTCAGAAGATGTTAGAAGACGCCAACATCAAGTTGGCATCGGTGGCTACCGACACCTTGGGTGCTTCCGGCCGGGCGATGCTGGAAGCGATCGTGAACGGGGAACAGGACAGCCAGCGGCTTGCCCAGATGTCGCGAGGACTGTTGCGCAACAAGATTCCCCAGTTGCAGCAGGCCATGGAAGGACGGGTTACGGCGCATCATCGATTTCTGCTGCGCCAACTACTGGACCATCACTACTTCGTGGAGTCCAAGATGCAGCGGATCGAGCAGGAGATCGCAGAGCGCTTGGGCCCTTTCCAGAGTGAGGTCGCGCGCTTGTGCACCATTCCCGGAGTGGACCGCGTGACCGCCTGGGGCTTGCTAGCCGAGATCGGATTGGACATGAGCCAATTCCCCGATGCGCAGCACCTGGCGAGTTGGGCGGGACTCTGCCCGGGCAATCACGAGAGCGCAGGCAAGCGCAAGAGCGGAAAGATCCGCAAAGGAAGCCTGTGGTTGCGTCGCTGCCTGTGCCAAGGAGCCTGGGCCGTCTCCACCAAGAAGAACAGCTATTTGTCGGCTCTCTATCACCGGCTGGCGGCGCGAAGAGGAACCAAACGCGCGACGATTGCGGTCGCCCACAGTCTCCTGGTCATAGCCTACTACATCTTGCGAGACGGAACTTGTTACCGCGATCTCGGGCCAGACTACTTCGATCGCTTGAACCCGGAAGGCCTGCGCAGGCGCTTAACCAAACGCCTCGAAGGCCTAGGCTTCAAAGTGATCTTGGAGCCCTTAACCCAAGCTGCCTAAAAGCGATTTTCTAAGGAATAACCTTGGTTCCGAGGTTTGGACGCATTAAAGGAAGAACCTGAGGTCCAGATCCTCACCGGGTCAGGCGGTTGATTGGTTAGTGCTTTCGGCTGCATGCTCTCGGCAGCAGCGTGTTCTGATCACACTTTGCTGTCGAGCTTCCGCGTCCACTCGAGAATGCTCGCTTTGTAAATGTCAGGGACATTTGCCATGCCAGGCAATTCATGAACTCGAATCCAAGCCGAGTCTTGATGCTCGTTGCTGATCGTTATAGGCGGGGCAGGGCCGGCGCTCGGTTGCAGATGGCAGCCGTAGATAGAAATCCAAACATCTTTGGCACAACGAACATGCGGTGGCAGTATCGTTAGCACCCCACTGCCGATGCAAGAGCTAACACAGATGAGTAAACCGGTTTCTTCTTCGAATTCCCTCGCCAGACATTCCTCTGGAGTCTCGCTGCCCTCCACCCTTCCGCCGGGGAGTTCCCACTCCTCTCGGTCATTTCGCAACAGGAGGACCTCTGGGTTGGCGTTACTTTCTCTCAGAACCACACCCTTGATCGAAACGGGCAGCTTGCCTTTCGTCATATCTCGTCCACTATGGCCGCTGAGCGATGGCGCCATTCTCGACGGCTGCGGCGAGCGGGGTCACGACCGGCGCCGCCGCCCCCACCACCTCGGTCAAACTATTGTCGTTGGCGTCGGTAACCCAGACATTGCCGGATCCATCGATCGCCAGAGAAATTGGGTTATCCAGTCCGCTGACCAAGTAACCGGTCAAGCCCGAAAGCAAGTTGCCAGTATTGGAGAGTTCACTGAGCGTGTTCGTACCATTATTCGTGACCCAGACATTGCCCAGCCCGTCGATGCCAAGACCAGACGATCCACCTAATCCACCGTTTGAATATCCCCCGGATGGGGATCGTGCACCACCGGTACTGGAGAACTCGCTCACCCGGCTACCGGCGCTATTCGCGAGCCACACGTTGCCGGAGTGGTCGATGGCAACGTTGACCGGACTATCGAGCCCGCCCCCTGTATACCGGGCGAAAACGCTGTCGCTGCTATTAAACCTAACCAAATCCTGGGGTGTCCCCGCCACCCAGACGTTGCCACCTTGGTCGATCGCCGGATAGTAGAGGGTCTCCGGGTCGAACACTACCGAAAGAAAGCCGCCGGCATTGGAGAATTTATAAAGCAATTCATTCTGGCTCCCCACCCATCCGTTGTCCAAGGCATCAATGGCGATTCCGTAGGGCTGCTCTAGGTCGCCAGTGTAGCCGGAAGAGGTCGAAATGGCATTCCCGCTACTGGAGAATTCGCTCAGCGTATTGTTGCCACTATTGGTAAGCCAAGCGTCGCCGTTGAGGTCAATGGCAATGTAGTACGGCAGGTCCAGTCCGCCGCCGCCGAAACCACTACCGGAAAGTCCGGCTCCCCGGCTGGAGAATTCGCTTACCACGCTGCTGCCGTGGTTCGCGATCCATACATCGCCGGCCGCATCGATAGCCAAGCCCCAGGGTGTGCTCAGTCCACTGCCCGTGTAGGTAATCGCCACGGTCCAGTCATTCGGCGCGGAGGCCAAGATGGGTTGAAACGGCGCGATACTGGCTATCAAGTTGTACAGTGCACTCACGTTGTTGGCCGGGTTCTTGGCGATATCCAGTACGGCGTCAATCGTATTCGTAGGTGCGATTCCACCATTCGGAGTCGCCTCCGAGAATAGAGTGCTGCACTCCCCGGTGCTGCCATTGGAATTTATGCACGGGGCTAGAATGTCAGCCAGCGTGTTCAGTTCCGTGGTCGGCGCCGTCGCTCCGGGCGGCAGTTTCGGTCCCGGCGCCGTCCCTAGAGTCGTACTCACCAGGTTATTAACCGCGGCAAAAGCGTTGGTTAGGCCCTGTGCATTCGTACCACTGGCGCCCAGTTTCGCTCCGCCCCCCGTGCTCATGAACGCCGTGAGAGCGTACACCGACGCCACCGTCGTTACCTCGTCGATCCATATGAAGGTCGAGGCGCTCAAACTGCCACACGGACCGAGAGCGGTCATCATGGCCAGCGCGCTATTGTTCGTTCCGGCGACCAAGCCGGGATTGCCGCCGGTGGATACGATATAGACCTGGGTCGAGGCAGTGGGACACGTATAGTCGCGCGTGATGGTGAAGTTACCGAGTGCGTCGGTGGTGACGGTGGGGGATAGCAGCGCGGTGGCAGGAGAACCGTATCCGGTTGCTCCCGCGGCGTAGAGCTGAATCATGGAGCCGGAGACCCCTTGTTGACCGCCATGCACGCTGCCCCGGAGCGCCAGCGGTGCCGGATCCTGGCTTCCCGTCCCCCCGCCACCACAGCCCGAAAGAACGACCAAAGCCGCCACGCTCGCTAGAGCAAGGAATACAGACGAGAGTAAAAAACGCGGAGGAACACCACCACAAACGAATTGCCGGTGGATCGAGCGACAAAGCTTCATGAATGAGTTCGATCCAATCGCACTAAGTCGCACGAGTCAACACGAAACTCGAGGCCCGTAGTAACCACCTTGGCGACGGCATCAACGCGCTCTATTGCAAATTGCTGTCGGGCACACGCAAACCGATCTAACGCTTGACTGTGAATCGAGCCCGATATTCTGGTGAACACTCCCCGACGGTCGGCAAAACGGGGGGGGAAAGGCGGGACCGAGCCTCCTCGAACCGCTTCCGCGGGCCCATCACTCGACTGCGGAAGCACAGCGGAGCAAGAGCGGATCAGCGCGTTGTTAAGCTGTTGTTGTCAGGTTCGAAGGTTATTTGATCCTCGACTCAAATTTTCGGGGTCGAGTGCACGACCTATTGAACCAGCGTCGGGACGAGCTTACAATTCGGTCCGCAGTTCATTCAAGAAGGAGGCAAACATGGCCGGATCCCGCAAGGTGATTGATTGTCGCCGTTTTCCTGCAGAGAAGCCCTGCTCGATTGCCATTTCTGGCACAGCAGACGAAGTAGTGGAACTCGGCGTTCTGCACGCCACGACTGTTCACGGGCACCAGGACACGCCGGAACTGCGCGAGCAACTTCGCTCCATGCTCGAAGATGAAAACGCAGTCACAGCCGACGCGGCATGACCCAAACCGACAACAGGCGCGCACCGGCGCACCTTTTCCTTTTAAGAACCCGCAAGGTCCACGAACCCAAACGTCACGCACGTTAAACTGCGCCGGCAGAGAGAGAGCACTGTCGTAAGAATCGCTTCGAAAGTTATTTTTATCTTGGCCATTTTGCAAGCTTCGAGCCTGTGCGCAACGCGGGGTGCCCGCCGCAGGGCTTTCCGAACACCTAAATCACATCCTTCAGGGTCACGTCGATTTTGCGCACTTCCGCGCCACGCTTCACGGTCAGGTGTACGACCGTCCCCACCGGTTGCAGAAAGGCGGGTTCCTCCGAGTCGTCGCCCGGCGGTTGGCCGTCGATGCCAGTAATAACGTCGCCAACCGCTAACCCGGCAACCTCGCCAGGGCTTCCAGGAAGGACGGTCATCACCTTTTGCCCTTGCTCCATGGGATCGATCACGATCCCGGCTCGGTTGAAGACACCCGGCTTGCCCCAGTTGGCATTTTTCTCAAGGTACAAATGGCCGCGCATGCAGTCGAAAGTGACATTGAACTGCCGCAGCACGCTGCGTCCGATATTCCCCGCTTTCTCCCCCGGGGCAGGTTCACCGGTAGCGAGATAGGCGATAACGTTGTTTACCTCAGCGTCGCCCATCCGCAGCATCTTCACCCGAGCGTAGTAAGATTCGGCCAAAGGTCCAGCGTAACCCCTGCCCGCATAGCCGTGGTAGCGGGCGCCCAGGAGTTTGATTAGGTCATTCTGTTTCACAAAGCCGGATTCCAGTGCGAAGCCGAATTCATTGCCCGTGTCGAGGACAAAGACGCCGCTCGCGCCGTCGACACTACCGTGCACCGCAAGAACTCGTCCGTCGATCAGCAGTGGCACCTCAGTGCCAGTGCCGGAGTAGGCAAACGAGGGTCCGTCATAAAACGTGAGTTGCTCATGTTCGTAGTCGGCTTTAACCGCGAATCTTCGCAGCAACTCATATCCGACCGCTGCCAGCGGGGTACTACCGGTGCCAGCCGGTGAGGCGATCACGTAGAAGGTTTGATCGTGTACGACGAGGTCGCCAATTTGCAGCGTGTCTACATGTGTGGTCTGAGTGTCGATCGTGCCGCCGCCGGCGCCGAACTTCAGCGTGCTGCTGTCCAGTCGCAATCCAAGCTGCTTCGCCAGGTTCGCGCCCATGAGGTTCACCGAGCCAGTGTCGAACATGACTTGGTATGGGCCCTTGCCGTTGATTTTCGCTTCAAAAATGATCCCACTCTGCGCTGGCACGGTGACGACGCCGGATGGCGGCATCTCGTAGTCCTTGCGGAATGGGATGGCGAACGCGTCCTCACTCACCTGCTTAAGCACAGTCCGTTTGACCATGGCGACCACTTGCTCCTGGGCGCCTTTCCCGCGGCGGTCCGAAAACGGCAGTAGTACTCCGTCCACCGGGCGATAGTCGCTCAGATATTTCGTTGAATCGCTGACAATACGCTCGATGAGGTGCGTCGCCCGGTTGATCCAGAGGGTGAAGCCATGTCCGCCGGGAACCTGGATCTGCAGCCGGTCGTAGATCGCGCCCGTTTCGACGGCCGGTTCGAGTACCTTAACCGCCGCGCCGCCGAAGTCCGGCCGCCAGTAGCCGTGGCGGGTCAGGTAAAGGTCGTCGATCTGCCAAGGATTACCGCTCGGCAGGAGTTGAATGTCGCCGGCATCGTCCTGCCGCCAGTTGCCGTTTGGAGCCACGCCGTTCGCTTGCTTTACCCACAGGTCGGGAATGTTGAGGCGCACCACGTTGGCGCCGGTGTGTAGATCCTCCGCGTAGTGCAGTGTTCCAGTCTTCCCTGCTATTGTGATCGTCCCCTCTGACTCGCATTCGCCAAACTGGTCCCAGGCATCGCCGCCGGTGGCCCTGCGCACACTGGCAAGGATTTCAGCCGCGGAGGATGCGTCTGCTGGCGCGAGGCCGAAAGCGATGTTCACGAGCGTGAAGAGCAAAAACGCGGCCGCAGAATTTCTTACCTTCAAGCACCACCTCCCGGGTATCCAAGGATACTGAAAAAGCCATTCGTCTCACCTCGCCAGTCTTCGGCGCAAGTGCTGTGTGCGGGCCCGAATCGTCTTATAGGAGCATTCCGTAGAGCAATCCGATGCTCCGCCTTTCACCTTCTTTTAACCACATTTTCATTCCCCATTCACATTCCGTTGCCGCGGCACTCTTAGAATCCTCCCCTCGGTCTTTCTCAAGGAGGCGTAAAGATGCATTTGCCAAAGGTCGTACTTGCCGCGCTGCTGGCGGCGTCCCTCCCACTTCTTTCTCTTGGTGCTGACGACGATGGCGGACGGCACGTCAAACACGTTCTCTTGATTAGCGTGGATGGTTTGCACGCTCTCGATCTTTCCAACTACATTTCCACTCACAACCAATCCACCCTCGCCCGTCTCAGCCGCCACGGTGTTACCTACACCAACGCTGCCACCTCTCAGCCTTCCGACTCTTTCCCCGGGCTGGCCGCTCTGGTCACGGGCGGATCGCCTACGACGACAGGCTTCTGGTACGACGATACTTATAATCGCGCGCTCTCGCCCCCGCTGCAGACTGACGGGCTGGGCAATCCGGGGGGAGCCTGCCCCGGCAAAATCGGCACCAATGTGGCGTGGGACGAAGCCATTGACATCGACCTGACCAAACTCGACGGTGGCGGCGGCATCAATCCCAACTACTTGACTCGCGACCCCAACAACAATTGCGCCGTCATCATGCCGCATCAGTATTCGCGCGTGAACACCATCTTCGAAGTGGTGAAGGCCCACGGCGGCACCACCGCCTGGACGGATAAGCATCCTTCGTATGAGTGGACAAACGGACCAAGCGGCAAGGGTGTAGATGATTTCTACGGGCCGGAGATCAACTCCATCCCCGTGGCTCTACCTCAGTTCCCGGGGTGCAGCCCAGTGCCATTTGTGGATACCACTCCCGATGACGGATGGACCACGGACCTGCATAACATTCAGTGCTACGATTCGCTACACGTGCAGGCCGTCCTCAACCAGATTGACGGCTACACCCATGATCGCAGTCGCTCGGTCGGCGTGCCGACTCTGTTTGGCACCAACTTCCAATCGGTCAGCGTGGGTGAAAAGCTGAAGGTCAGCGGTTACCTCGATGTGCTGGGCACGCCGTCGCAGGGATTGGAAAGCGAGCTCGACTACGTGGATCAATCGCTCGGACAGTTTGTAGCGGAGTTGAAGAAGCAGGGGATCTACGAGGATACGCTCATCATCGTCGGGGCGAAGCACGGGCAGTCGCCGATTGACATCAGCAAGCGAGTTGGAATTGGCGGCGGCCAACCCACAGCCACGATCGGCTCGGCCGATGCCTTCGATATCTCTGACGACGGCTCCCTCATCTGGCTGACCGATCAATTGCTCACTCCAAGTGTGGTCGCGACACTTAGCAACCCCACCAATCAGCAGGCGCTCGGAATTCAGGAGATTTTTGCGGGGCAGTCAATGATCAACAAATTCAATGACCCGCTCAAAGACCCCCGCACTCCGGACATCGTGCTGAAGGTCAACACCGGTGTGATTTTCACCGGCGGCTCGAAGATTGCCGAGCATGGCGGACTGAACGAGGATGACGTGCACGTGGCACTGCTGGTCTCGCAGGCGGACATGCAGCGCAAGACCGTCCACATCCCGGTTTCGAACCAACAGGTGGCTGCGAC
This sequence comes from uncultured Acidobacteriaceae bacterium, assembly GCA_963770245.1. Classification (GTDB taxonomy): domain Bacteria; phylum Acidobacteriota; class Terriglobia; order Terriglobales; family Acidobacteriaceae; genus PALSA-270. The sequence continues at coordinate 382,263 of CAVYOX010000012.1, forward strand.
CATCATCCGGGCTTTGGGCTTCGATCCCGACGAACTGCAAGCCGTGCAGCAGGATCAAGTCAACGTGCTACCGTTGCTGTTCGGAGATGCAGACAAGCACTAACTGGTTAGGAAATGAAATTGGGGCGGCGAGCCGTGAACCCGCCTTGCCGCCCCTATTGTTATTGTTGGCCGCTCCGAGGATTCCGGGTCCAATCTTCAAGCACTCACCCTCCGTGATCGAGCGCTGTTTCGTAGAGGTACGCCGACACTCGGCCCATGGTCTGTTTCGTGAACCTAGAAAGCGTGGACCGCATCATTTACTCCATTTTTCAGAGATTCAACCTGGAATGGAAAACCCGCACCCTTTCCCTGTTTACACAGGCAGCTTAACGTCACCCAGAACGCCCGTCCTTGACTCGAACCGCAGCAGCAGGTTACTTTCGCGACTGCGCGGACATCCTGCATTCCAGACACGAGGAAACATTGGCCGATCGACCGATCGTCACCCTGACCACGGATTTCGGACTCGACGATCACTTCGTAGGAACCGTCAAGGGAGTGATTCTCAACATCGCTCCTGAAGCGGAGATCGTGGACATTTGTCATTCCGTCAAGCCCTTCGACTTGCTGGACGGTGCATTGACGATCGCGCAGGCATACTCTTACTTCCCTGCGGACACCGTGCACCTGGTGGTGGTTGACCCCGGTGTAGGCACGGCGCGTCGGCCTCTGATTGCCAACACCGAGCGGCATCGATTCGTGGCCCCCGATAACGGCGTGCTCTCGCTCATTTATCGCCGCGAGGAACGTTGTCGAGTTCATCACATCACTGCGGAGCACTACTATCTCCGGCCGGTGAGCCAGACATTCCACGCGCGCGATATCTTTGCTCCGGTCGTCGCCTACCTGGCCAAAGGAGTCGCCGCGGAGAAGTTCGGCGAAGCCATTGTGGATTTTTCCCGACTGGAACTGCCTCAACCGACAATGGTGAACGCGCGCACCCTGCGCGGAGTTGTGCTCAAGGTGGACCGTTTCGGCAATCTGGTCACCAACCTTACCCCGCAAAACGCAGCCCCTCTATTTCAATCGCCGCCGCCGCCCTTCCGGATTGTGGTGGGCAAGCAGGAGATTCGCGGCCTCAAAGCCGCCTACGCGGAGGGCGCTCCGGGCGAGTTGTTTGCCATCCTAGGCAGCATGGGATACCTGGAGATTGCCGCCCGGCAGGCATCCGCCGCGCGGGCCCTGGGGGCGGGGGCGGGCGCAGGCCTCGCCGTCGACGTCGTCCTCGATGAGGCAGCGGGAGCTCAGACCTAAGCCGGTCCGTGGCGCCGGGTGGCTATAATCCTTGCATGCTCTCTGAACAGCAGTTCCGTAACCATTCCGAAACCGCCCTGGAGTCCCTGAAGCAGGCTCTAATTGCCGCCGAGGACTCGGCGGATTTCGAAGTGGAGGACCAGTCGGGGGCATTGCATATTTCTTTCGACGACGGCACCCGATTCGTCATTTCACCCAATGCACCCGTTCGTCAGATCTGGATCTCAGCCCTATCGACCAGCTTCAAGTTGGACTGGTCAGACGCCGCTCAGGGTTTCGTGTTGCAGAAAACCGGGGAAGGGCTGAAGCCCCTGATCGCCCGGGTCATCAACCAGCAGTTGGGAGAGGAAAGCGTTTCGCTTCCCTAGGCGAGCGAATCAGCGACCCCCACCTGCCCCGAGCTTCCGCTTCAGATCGTCCGCGATCAGCTTGCCGTGGAAGCGGCCGTTTTCGATGAAGATTTCGTTGGTCCTCGATCCCGCGACGATCACGCCCGCCACGTAGATTCCCCCCACATTGCTTTCGAGAGTTTCCGGATCGCACACCGGGCGGCATTGCTCGGAAGACAGCTCAATCCCCATGGCCCGCAGGAAGTCGTAGTCGGGATGGTATCCGATGAGGGCAAACACAAAGTCGTTTTTCAAGCGTACTGGGCCTTCGGAAGTATCGAGGACAACCGATTCGGGTTCAATGGCCTCTACTCCACTATTGAAGTAAGCCTTGATCTCCCCGTTCGTGATGCGGTTTTCGATGTCCGGCAGGATCCAGTATTTCACGTGGTGGTGCATCTTCGGCCCGCGATGGACCAATGTCACGCGGGCCCCGTGGCGCCATAGATCGAGTGAAGAAATTGCCGCGGAATTCTTTCCCCCCACCACCACCACGTCGCAATCGAAATAAGGATGCGGTTCGCGGTAGTAGTGAAACACCTTGGGCAGGTCCTCCCCGGGAACACCGAGCTGATTGGCCAGATCGTAATAGCCGGTGGCGACCACTAGCTTGCGCGCGTGGTAGTCATAAATCCGCCCCAAATTGTCGACCGCCGTGATCTGGAAATGGCCGTCGGCCCCGGTCACGGTCTCCACCCGCTGGTATTGCGCCACCGGCAGGCGGTAGTGCTCGGCCACCTTGCGGTAGTATTCGAGAGCCTCTTCGCGGGTGGGCTTCTGGTGCGCCGTCGAAAAGGGAAGATCGCCGATCTCGAGCAGCTCCGGGGTGGTGAAGAAGGTCATGTTGGCGGGATAGTTGAACAGCGAGTTCACCAGGCAGCCTTTGTCGACCACCAGGGCATTGCATCCCGCCCGCTGGGCCTCAATGCCGCAGGCCAGTCCAGTCGGTCCGGCGCCGATCACCAGCACGTCCACTGTTTTTTCAACCGGCGAGGTGACCGCGGCGCGAGGAAGAGTGTCGGGAATCTGCTGGATATCCAATGGAGCGCTGCCTCGGGATTCAGAAGCACGCCGGAGCTGACCCGGCGCCGAACTCGGATGCAAAATTCTAGCACGCGATCCGGTCAAGACCTGTGAACCTCGTGCGCCGCGTTCGGCCGGCGTGCGGCGCCGCCACTCATCCGAGTTATAATTTGCGGTTATCTCAAACCCATTTCCCCGGACACACCATGGCCACACCAGAAGAACCGCCGGTTCGCACCCGCACCGAATCCGACAGTATGGGGCCGATCGAGGTCCCTGCGAAGGTCTATTGGGGCGCGCAAACCCAGCGGTCGTTGCTTCATTTCGCGATCGGCCGCGACCTGATGCCGCCCGAACTGATCCGCGCCTTCGGTCTGCTCAAGAAGGCCTGCGCCTTGGTGAACCAGGATCTGGGCAAGCTCCCGGCCGAGAAAGCCAAGCTGATTGTCCAAGCCTCCGACGAGGTGATCGCGGGCCAGCGGAACGACCAGTTTCCCTTGCGCATCTGGCAGACTGGCAGCGGCACGCAGACCAACATGAATGTCAATGAGGTCATCTCGAACCGCGCCATCGAGCTCGCGGGCGGGGTGATGGGATCGAAGAAGCCGATCCATCCGAACGATGACGTCAATCTGTCGCAATCGTCGAATGACACCTTTCCGACCGCGATGCACATGGCGGCGGCGGAGCGGGTCAAGAAGGCGCTCATTCCGGCCATCCAACAGGTGCATGAGGCGATTGCCGCAAAGGCCACAGAATATGCGAATGTGGTCAAGATCGGCCGCACCCATTTGCAGGATGCCGTGCCTCTGACCTTCGGGCAGGAATTTGGCGGATGGGCCAGCTTGCTCGAACGTGACGTGCGGCGTCTGGAGCAGGCGCTCGACGGCCTCTACGACCTCGCCATCGGCGGCACCGCCGTGGGCACGGGACTGAACGCGCATCCCGAATTCGCGGAGCGCGCGGCCAGAAAGATCGCCGAACTCACCGGACTTCCCTTCCGCTCCCATCCCAACAAGTTCGCGGCCCTTTCGGCGCATGACGAGATCGTTTTTGCCCAGGGCGCGCTCGAGACGCTCGCAGCCTCGCTGATGAAAATCTCGAACGACATTCGCTGGCTGGCTTCGGGACCGCGTTGTGGCCTCGGAGAACTGTCGATTCCGGAGAATGAGCCCGGGTCCTCGATCATGCCGGGCAAGGTAAACCCAACCCAGTGCGAAGCCATGACCATGGTTTGCGCACAGGTCCATGGCGCCACCGCCGCCGTGGGATTTGCGGGCTCACAAGGCAACTTCGAACTCAACGTGTTCAAGCCGGTCATCATCTACAACTTTCTGCACTCCCTCACCCTGATCGCCGACGCTTGCCACGGCTATGTCGAGTACATGGTCAAAGGGATCGCGGTCGATCGCGCCAAAGTGGCGTGGTATGTGAACAATTCGCTGATGCTGGTGACGGCGCTCGCGCCGAAGGTCGGCTACGACAAGTGCGCCCAGATTGCCCACACCGCCCACGTCGATGCGACCAGCCTGCGCGAGGCTGCGCTGAAGCTCGGTTATCTGACGGGTGAGGAGTTCGATCAGCTGGCGCAGCCGGAGAAGATGACGAAACCGTGAGCGCCCGCCTGCCTCACCCGGGCTTCATGCCACGGTCGATTTCCAAGCTGCCTCATCGCGGGCCCCGGCCAAAGCTCAGTCCGCTGAGATTTGCCACCGCTTCGGCGCCCACGCCCTGGCTGGCAACCAGTACCTGAAAAGTCTCCCCCATGCCGGCAGGCGTCACGAGGTGCTTGAGCTGCAACCCGACCTTGGCTCGCTCCTCGGGCCGTTGGCAGGATTCGAAAGCATCCGCGAACTGATTGGTCTGACCAATCCCCATGAGGAACTGGGACTGAGTCAAGGGCCGCTCGACGGCCATGCGGTTTTGTTCGGCGGCCGCTGACAGGGCGGTGAGGTTCACGTGCGCGGTAATATCCTGCTCTCCCGGAGCCTCGTAAGGGTTGGTACTGGAGGAGTGCCGGCGAAACGCCATGACCGTGCCGCGATGCCGCCCCGCCAGTTGCTCGGCGCGGGTGTAGCCGTAGTCAATGGCGATGACAAAACCTCGGGGGACGGTGGCGGCGATTCGCGACATGTAGCCCTGCGCGATCAGGGGCGCTTCCATCCGCTCGCCGGCTTCGGGATGAACTCCGTAGCGATCGAGGAAGTTCAGTTCTTCATCCGACGCCGGGGCCCAGGTTTCGATGAAACGGCCGTTTTCTACCGCGATTCTCAGTTCTCCTTCGGTGCTTAAGACTTCGACCGGAAGGGCGTCGAAGAATTCGTTGGCGAAGACCACGAGCGGTACCCTGGAGCCCAGAGTCCTTGCCATCGAATCCGCCCGAGGTCGCTCGCAAGCCGTGTCGGTTCCGGTTCCGACCAACGATGCCTTCCCCGCCCCAAAATGCCTCCGCAGGGTCTCCGGCAAACGCTCGCGCAGGGCGCGCGATGTTTCCTCGAGCGAATAGTGCAGGGCCCGAAAGAACTCAGGAAACTTTTTCTCCGACCAGTCAAGTACGTCCTGCGCGAACAATCCCCGCCCCGGGCCCAGTTCGAGAATCTCCATTTCGCTCGGCGATCCCAGGGCTCGCCACATCTCCTCGAACTGGCGCGCCAGCAATCGTCCGAAAACCGCGTGCACATCACTTGCGGTATAGAAATCACCGGCTTTGCCGAACTGGCCGGCATGAGAGGAATAGTAGCCATATTCCGGATCGAAAAGGCATCGCTCCATATAACGGGAAAACGGGATGGGCCCGCACTGCCCGATCTCACGCTCAATTTTCTGTCGCAGGGTCACAGGCCTTCCCGCTGGCGCTCGACGCGATTCTGCGGAGTCCGCGTGAACATTTCGATGATGTAGTCGTGCAGGCAATCGAAGAGCTGGCGCTGGAAGGTCCACTCGAATTGCGGATGATCAAGGTCGCGAGGGTGCAGGTCAAAATAATAGGTATGCACCGGTACCGGCGCATTCTTGAATTCGATGATGACCTCGACGGCCTCGCCCTTGGCGCGCGCCGAGAACTCGAGCAGTGGATGCTCATACAGACGGAGCTGCTCGAGTACACGCTCGAGGCGAGTGCCGGTGGGCGCGGTCATCGAACGATTGTAAAGGGCCTAGCGGTCCGACGGTCCGTTCCCGCCGGGAATTCCGGCTGGGAACAGGAGGGGGTGGGCGCATCTGCACCACAAATGGTGCAGGGATCGGCCCGTCCCTCTGTCTTCGATGGCGTCCGGCCGGAATCCCATCTTAAGCTTCATCTTAAGCTTGATGGATTGACGATATCTGCCGGAATTCATTGCTTCGCAACAGAATGGACAAGACCTGCGCCCGGCGGTCCGGCGCCGATCGCTGGGCTCAGGCCGCCGGCTGCGGTGCGCGGAGATCTTCGACGATGACCGCTTCCCCGACCATGCGCTTGGCCACCTCGAGCGCCACCGTCATGGTGTCTTCGTCGGTTTCGAGAGCGCGGACAATCTCGAGGCGCCGGGTTTTCTGGTTCGGGTCCCCGAAGCGCATGCCGACGCACTTCGCGGAGCGATAGGTGACGCGGGCAATCTCGGTGATGCTCAGCGCTGCGCTGTTTGAAACCAGAATGGTGTGGGGGCGACAGATTTTATCGAGCAGGGTGAAAATCTCCAGCTTCGATTCCAGTTCTTCGGGCACAGCTTCGATGACCAGGTCCGCTTCGCGGGCAGCTTCCTCAACCGATCCCGCATACTCGAGACGACCAAAGGCCGCGGCGGCCTGCCCGGCGGAAACCTCTCCCCGATCCATCGATCGGTCGAGATGAGTGCGGATTTCCTCCTGCGCCCGGCGCAGGGCATTCGGAAGCAGATCTTCGAGGATGGTGCGATAGCCGCCTAGCGCCGCCAAGTAGGCGATGTCCCGGCCCCGGCTGCCGGCCCCGACGACCGCCACGGCCCGGACCAGCACAACTACTGGGCTCCCTTTTCCAGGGTGTCGAGCAATTTCGAAAAGTGGATGCCGGCGGCGCGTAAATGCTCGCCCAGGCGCTTGCGCTCTTCCTGTTCCATGACCGGCACCGAGGCGGTGATGCGGCGCAAGGTGGATTCAATGTCATCCACATAATTGATAAGCCGGATTAATTCTCCAGTAGCTGCCATGAAGGCTCCTGTGCCCGCGGGCGGGCGATCGAGCGGGTCCGTTTGTGAATTGGTTTCGAGCGAAACTGTCGGCCGGAGGCCAATGCCTTATTCTCACTGGTACGGGAGATTTAGTAAAGGCGGGGACGGCCCCCCGGTGCCCCTTTGGTAATGATAACTGCCATCGATCTAATTTATTGGCCTTCTCGGGCTTCGCGGAATCTAATAGAGGTATGAATGGCAAGCCTCTCAAACACTACCTATTCGCCAGCGATTTCGACCAGACGCTGACCTTCAACGACTCCGGCTACGTGCTGAGCGAGTTGGTCGGCATTCCGACCGAGGAATTCGAGCGCAAGGCGAAAGGCATGGCCAAACTCAATCTGGTACAGCAGGGGGCGGAGTTGGCCTACCTGCTCCTGCATGATCCCGAGTTTCAAAGCCGGGTGCGAAAGAAGCACCTGTACGAGGTCGGCAAGCGAATTCGCCTAAAAGAGAACATTGAACTGCTGTACCGGATTTTAGAGAACGGAATCGAAGGCTATCACTTCGACTTCTACGTGCTTTCGGCCGCCCCGGTCGAAGTCATCCACTCGGCGCTTGAAGGAATCGTCCCGCCCGATCATATCTACGGCACCGAGTTCCGCTATGACAGCGACGGCGCGGTCGAGAGCATCACGCGCGCTACCGCCGGCTATGGCAAAGTGGCGGTGCTCGATGCATTGCAGAACGAGCTGCAGATCGGTCCCGACCACATCATTTACAGCGGGGATGGCAGCTCGGATGTCCACGTGATGCTGCACGTGAATACCCGCGACGGCTTCACCATCGCAGTTTCTGAGGCCAAACACGTCTCTCAGGTGGCGAAACGAACGGTCGTCAGCTCGAACGCCCTGGCCATCTTCGCTCCGGTTCTTGAAGCCATTCTGGGTTGGGAGCGGCCGCGCATCCGGAAGTTTTTCGAGTCTCATGGGCTCTTGATCCAGGAGTGGGACCGGGTGCGAACCGATTGGCTGACCTTGCGTCCGGCGGGAGAGGATTCGGCCTCAGAAACCACCGGGGCCAGCGCGGGATTGGTCAAATCCGTCTAAGAAGAATCAGTGCAGAAGCAGGTCGCCCGCCACAAAGCAGAAAAACACCACGGAGATGACTCCGTTCATGGTGAAGAAGGCGGCATTGAGCTTGCTCAGGTCATCGGCTGACACCAGGGAGTGCTCATAGGACAACAGCAAAGCCACCGCGACCACGCCCGCCATCGCCAGCTTCCCCAGACCAAAAGCAGCCACCCAGGCCGCGAGCAATAGCAGCATGGTCAGGTGGAAGAGGCGGGAAATCCATAGCGACCTGGCGATGCCGAAGTAGCGAGGCACCGAGTGCAGCCCGGCGCGACGATCGAAATCGTAGTCCTGGCAGGCGTAGAGCACGTCAAAGCCTGCACCCCAGAACGAAACCGCGGCGGTCAACAGCAAGATGCGCGGGTCGAGTGAACCGCGCACCGCGATCCAGGCCGCCGACGGCGCCATTCCCATGGCGAGTCCGAGCACCAGGTGCGACCAGCGCGTGAAGCGTTTGCTGTAGGAATAGAGCAAGATCACGGCCAGGGCGGCGGGAGACAACAGAAATGACAAGCGGTTCAGCTGCCAGGCGGCAAAGACGAACACGGCGCAGGAAAGGATCACAAACCGGGCTACAAATCCTGAGCTCAGCTGGCCGGCGGGAAGAGCGCGCGCCTGGGTGCGGGGGTTCAGGGCGTCGATCGAAGCGTCGGCCAGGCGATTGAAGGCCATGGCGGCGGAACGCGCCGCCACCATCGCGACCACGATCCAGGCCAGCTCGCGGCCGGCGGGAAACCCCTTCGCCGCCAGCATTGCGCCGCACAAAGCAAACGGCAGTACGAAGACGGAATGCTCCCACTTGATCATTTCCAACGTGGTGCGCAGATTGTGCAGAAGGGTCACGTCACGATTGTAAAGCAGGAACCGACGGAGCGACGGTCGGTCGGGGAGCCCCGGCCGCGGCCGAGCAGAGCGCTCTCTCGCCTACCAGCCGGACTCATAGCCTTGTCCGCCGATCAGGGGCACAAACGCGCAGCCTCCCAAAGAACCGACGACTGCCTGGCCCTCGAGCTTGCGAACCAGCTGCAGATCCTGGGACTGCGGCGGACCGACCGGAATCACCATGCGCCCGCCTTCGGCTAGCTGCTCAAACAACGAAGGGGGGATGCGGGGCGCCGCGGCCGCGACCACGATCGCATCGAAGGGTGCTTCGGAGGGCAGGCCGGCGCTGCCGTCGGCCACGAGGAAGGTCACATTCCGGTAACCCAGGCGCGCCAATGTGTCTTTTGCCTGCTCGGCCAGCGACGCATGCCTCTCGATCGAGTACACCTGCTGCGCCAGCTCGGCCAGCAGCGCGGTTTGGTAGCCGGTACCGGTTCCAATTTCGAGCACCCGGTGGGTCGGCAGCAACCGCAGCGCCCCGAGCATGAGGCCGACGATATAGGGCTGGGACACGGCCTGGCCTTCCCCGATCGGAAGCGGATGATCTTCATAGGCCCGCGCGCGCTCCACTTCTGCGACAAACTGGTGGCGGGGGACAAGGGCCATCGCCTCGAGCACTCGTTCGTCGTGCAGGCCGCGCGCCCGAAGCTGCGCTTCCACCATGCTCCGGCGAGGTCCGGCAAAGCCATCGAATTGGACTTCGGAGGCCATCCCGTTCTGGCTTGAGCATACAGCAGCGGACATCCACCCGGGGTGAGAGAGTGTGGTCTCAGGGCACCTTCGGGGAGCAGACGTCCGAGGGCTACTTCTTGCGGCGCCGAATTCTGACGTCGAAGCTGACCACGCCGTCCTGGTCGCGCAGGCCTACGAGCGAAATGTTATGCGTGAGGTTGTATTCGACCTGGATAATCTGTTGCGACGCTTGCTCTACGCTGGTGCTATAGGTAAGGGTCAGGTTATTCGAAACCTGTTGTTCAATCGTGACCAGAGGACCGCGCCCGACGGTGGTTTCAGTATTCAGGCCTTCCGGGTCGACCTTGATCCGGCTGACCCCGAACAGGCTCTGCGCCCGGTTGCTCACGGTTGCATTGAGCGCCTGATTGATAATGGCGCTCGAAGCGTCCTGGGTGAAGGATGACTGCCCGGACTGGGCCTGCGCCGATTCCTCGGTCGTGGTCCGTCCGAGGGCCAGAAGGGTGATGATATCGGCCTCGGGCAGGGGCGGTTCCGAACGGTAGGTCACGCGCAGCTTGTTGGGTTCGCCATTCAGGCTGAGGGTGATGTCGTAGTCGCGGATGTGGGTGGTGGCTTGGAGGTCCAGCTCTGGCGTGGTGGTCACCGGGCTGCGGAAAGCTACTTCGCCGCGTTCCAGTTCGTACTTGCTCCCGTTGAAATACACCTGGCCTTCGAGGATGTCGGCGCGGCCCAACAAGACCGGTTTGGCGGCAGTCCCGCGAAGCCGCAAATCAGCTTCTCCCGAGAGGTGGACCACGGCGGTTTGCATCTGCAGTTCCGGCGTGGTGACGATGTGGACGTCGAGCCGGATGCGGTTGAGCGTCGGATTGGTCGGGGGCAGAACCGTCGCGCGCGCGCTACGTGCCAAATAGGCGCCGAAATCGAAGCCCGGAGTCACGGATAGCTTGGTGACCGTGATGTCGCCCGAGAGAGTGGAAGCGGCAGCGGTCCCGGCGAAGCGCAGTTCGGCATCGGCGGTCGAACTGACTCCCAAGGGATAGCGCAGACGAACATCCTGCTCCCGCAAGGTGAGGTCGAAATTGAGCTGGTTGTACCAGGTGGCCGACCCCTCAAAGGTCACCAGCCCCCCGCCGGTGTGCGCCGTAAGGGTCTCGATCCGCAATCGGTTCTGGCTGAAAAGCAGGGAGCCGTTGATGTCGCTGAACGCGTTGGGTAGGTCGAGATGGGCAATTGCGCCATTGCTGACCTCGAGTCGCCCTTGCGCAATCGGCCGAACTACGGTTCCAGCAACCGTCATGTCCAGCGTGACCGTTCCGGAAGACACAAACTCGGAATCGAAGGTTTCGAGAATCTGCAGATTGGCGCTTCCCTGGGCATGCAGGTCGAGGCCGCGGTCTCCCGTCAGATGCACCGTGCCGCTGGCCGAAAGATCCGTGTTGTCTCCCACCAGTCGGATGCCCTCTAGCCGCAGCACCTGGCCGGAGATGGCAAACTTCAGCGGGCCTCCGTTGCGCAGTGCGACGTTCTCCAGGTTGATCGAGAAATCGCCGAGCGTGCCGGCCAGGCTGAGGTCGCGGGGCTGAGCCAGCGGACCTTCGAGCTGCAAGCTGCCGGAAACCGAGGAATGGCCGGTCAGCCGTCCCCCGAGATAGGTGCGCAGGATCGCGTCGACATCCAGCTGGGTGAACTGGATCTTGGCGGTCGCCAGCCAGTTGTCGCGCAGGTGCACGTTGCCTTCGAGCTTCAGCTCGCCGCTGTCGAACTGGGACTGGCCCACCAGTCGAAGTTCAGGACCGTGCGTCACCGCCTGCACCGTGAAGTCGCCGGTGCGCTCGTGATCGAAGGTCAGGTCGCGCAGGTGAAGGATGGCATTGATCGCGGGTTCTTCTGGCGTCCCCGAGCCTTGCGCCGTAAAGTTCATATGGCCCTCGACCTTGAGACGGCTGGCCCAGCTCCGGGGCAGATGGACCAGGTCGAAATTGGTGCCGCTGAGATCGAAACGGAAGGCGCGGGTCGAGAAATTGTAGCTGGCCGCTCCGCTCACCCGCGATTCGTAATACGCGATCTGCACGGAGTTCAGCTGGATCTCCCCGCCAGTAAAGAGCAAACCCGCATCCAGATGCTCGACTGGCTCCCCGTAGATTTTCGCGTTCGTCAGCTGCAACCGGCCGGTTCCCTGGGGCTGCGCCCGGGTGCCCGAGAGCGCGACCGAAAGATCCATCGTTCCCTGGACCGGATAGGAATATTTGAGCAGGGCCAGAGCGGCGGCCACCTCGGCGCCACGCACATCGACCCGACCGGTGAACGGGCTTTGGGTGGTAAATCGTCCGTGATCGAGACTGGCATTGAGAGTGAAGGTGATGGCTGCGTCTCCCTGCCCGAGGGTGCCGTTGCGCACCGCCACAGCATGCTGCGAGAACTGAAGGTCAGCGCTCAGCGCGTCCCAGTGAACCGGCTGTTCCGGCCGGCTGTCGGTGGCGGGAATGAGGTAGTCAAAGTCCTCGGCCTGCAGATGGCCGGCTAGGGTGACATAGGGAAGTTTTCCGCTGGCGGTGCCGTTGAACGAGGCGCGGCCGTGCAACACCGCGGGAATGCGGCTGGGGTTGCCAAAAGCCACCAGCACCGGATGCCACTCGCCGAGGTCCGAGGTCGTCACCGAAAGTTTCAGCGCGCCAGAATCAGCGAGGGTGCCCGATGCCTGCACTTGGCTGGCGCGGGTCGCGGCGCGCAACTCCGCGACTTCGAGCGCTCCCGTCGCACGCCGGTAACTGAGGCGGGCGCGACCGTTCAAGGGCAACTGCCCCGGAGAAGTCGAAGGCGGTGCGACCACATCCACATTGAGACCCGCTTCGAGGTTCGCCATCGATCCAGTCCAATGGAGGTCGAGCATACCGGTGCCATTCGCCGCCAGGTTCATTCTTTCGAGCGGCCGGGCCGGGGTGGACAAATCCGCCGCCAACGCGCCGACCGAAATGTCCTTCATTCTCAGCCGGACCATTCCCTTCTGCTCCTCCCCAATTCTCGCCTTGGCCACCTTGCCCAGGCGCCCCGGATGGAGCCAGCCGATGACGTCGGCGTCTCCGCTCACGCTACCCCGCAACAAACGCGCCTGCAGCCGGGACAAAGTAAGCCTCTCGGGAGTAACCGAGAACCCGGCATCGACCGCGACATTGCTGACATGGACCGACCGGTCGTGCCACTCGAGGTCTTTGGCGGCGAACGTGCCGCTCGAAGACCAATGTTGGAGCAGCCAGCTTCCGCTGCCCCGGGCCTCGATCGAACCGCGTTCGATTTCGGGCTGCCGGAGAATGGCCGCGGCTTCGGCCAGATCCAGCCGGGCATCGTAGGTGGCTTCGAGCTCGGGATGGCGGAGATCGCGCAGCCGGCCTCGGGCTTCCAGATGGGAGCGCCCGGAGCTGGCTTTGAGCGAGTTCACTTCGAGGCTGTTCGCGCCCAGATTGAAATGGGCTTCGAGCATCCAGGCAAACGGCCGATAGTCTCCGAGCCGGGTCACGATTTTCCCCAGCAGGAGATTGCTGATATAGCGACGGTGCAAAAGAGAATAGGTCAGGTCGGCGGAAACGTCGTCCACCACGAAATCGACCGGAATTCTCTGGTCATTCCACAGCACCTGGCCGCTGCGCACTTCCAGGCGACTGATCGAGAGCCGGAACAGCTGCTCCACTGGAGTCTCGCCCGAGGTCTGCAGCCGCGGGGGAGGCTGATTGGTCGTGCCGTCGGGATACACCAGGACGTGCACCACCGGGTGATCGAGGATCAGGGAGTGGAATCCGAATTCAGCGCCCAGAACGGAGATGATTTTGACCTCCGCCACCACGCGTTCGACGTGAGCGTAGGGAACCTCGCCCGGACCTTCACTGCCATGAATGGTGAGGTCACGCACCTCGACGCGAAACCGGAAAGGACTGGTGTGGAAACTGCCGAGCTCAACCCGGCCGCCGCTAATCTTCTCAAGTTCCGCAACCAGGCGGCGGCGGACCATGGCCTGGAAGGAGCTGGTGGTGGCATACCAAGCCAGGCCGGCAAATAGCAGCGCTCCGGCCGAAGCCAGTATCAGCAGGTATTTCCAGATCCTGCGCCGACGCGGGTTGGCGCCGGCCGCGGTCATCTGGCTTCGCCTCCGGACCCGGGCAGAGCGAAGGTGGTGCGAATTTCACTTCCGGCGCGCAGGTTTTGCAGCCACGAAACCAGCAGTTCGTTCACTTTTTGCTGGGTGAGGAGTTCGCGGATCTTCGGCGTGACGTCGGCGAGAGACACTTCTTTCGCGCCCGCCTGCCGCAGCTGCGGCAGAAGCTCCTGATTGTAGTAACTCTCAATGCTCGGGGCGTCGATGCTGACGGTGGGCCGAAGGCGGGCATCCACCAGGCGCATCAAGTTCAGCTCGAGGGCAACTCTCTGGCTCAGCTCGTTTTCCGTGAGGCGGTAGCGGGTGAGCACCGCCTGCCAGGCTACGGGGTTGTCCGGGGCCACGGAGTACCGCTCGCGGATCTCGCGGACGCGGGCGGCGATTTCCACGTCGGTCGCCGCCGGAAAGTCCGCGGATCGGATCTGCTCGCGCAGCAATTCCTGATCAATCAGACGATCGAGGGCGGCTTTGCGCTCTTGGGGACTGGATTGATCGGCCGGCCGAGCCGCGACGAAGGCTTCATAGCGCACCGCATCCTCCCAATCGCTTTGCAGAATGACATGCCCGTTCACCGCCGCGACGATGCGGTCGAGAAGGTCACCGGCTCGCGCCGGCAGAACCGAGGTCGCAAGCCAAACCGCTGTCCCGACGATGATGGCAATCCGCGGAATCATCAGAAGGTCTGCCCCACACTAAAGAATACGTTGAAATGCGTCGCGTGCTGGGGCGTGAAAGCCCCCGCCGACCCATCCGGATTCTGCACATGACTCGGAAAGGCCGGGGGGTTGAGGTTGTACCCGAAATCGAAGCGCACCGGCCCGATGGGCGTCTTGTAGCGTACACCAACTCCGATGGCGTGAGAAATGTAACTATAGTTGCATGCTGCGGCTGTACTTGGCTGCAGGCACAGCTGGGGATCCTTCTGCTTCCAGCGCAGCAGATTGTCCAACATATTCCTTCCCGTGGTGAAGACGTTGCCCGCGTCATGAAAGATGGCGAAGCTCAACTTGTCCTGCACCAGGGGAAGGATGGCCGCCGGAAAACGCATCTCCAGGTTATTCAGGAACAAGGCCCCGCCGCCCACGGGAAAGCCGAAGACCGGATCGCGCGGACCCGCCTGATTCAAGCCAAAACCGCGGTGCGAGTTGCCGCCACCCGACAAGAACAGCTCGGGCAGAGGAATGCACTGGGGCGATCCCGAGGTGGGGCACTGTCCGGGAGGAAGAAGAACCGTATTTCCAAACGGAGTCTCCACCCCGATCCGTAGGGAACGGGCGAATACAAATTTCTTGTTCTGCACTCGGTTCTTGCCGAAGGCGTGATACGTGGCGTTTTGCACCAGGATGCTGCTGAAGTTTCTCTGCGATCCGAAGTAGCTGGCGGCAAACTGGGCATCCACGGTGTTGTAAGTGCCTTTCGTGCTCTCGAGCGCGCTGTCGCGCCGATCCCGGATGTAGATCACGTCTGGGCCGCCAACGCGCACCGGCTGCGAAAGCAGCGGCACCAGGCTGAGGTTTTCCGGCAGATCGGTGGCCTGCACTCGCCGGTAGTTGAAGCGGTAGTCGATGGTGCTCGACTTGCTAAGGGCCTGTTCCGCCTGCACCCATCCTTCCAGGCGCTCCGAAGTGAAGGTCGTGACGTCGACGGTATCGTCGTAAAGCGCCGTGGCCGTGAACTTCCATTTGGGGTTATTGAGCCAGCGCGGGGCGTCGTAGCTGACCAGAGCGCGCTGCTGCAGGCGCCCCACGTGGGCGTTGAAGGTGAGCGTCTGATCGCGCCCGCCGAAGTTGAGCCGGGTCACGCCAAACGAAACCCGCGGGCTCACCCCCAGACCTCCCTGGGGCGCGTTGGTGTTGCCTGCCGGTTGCCCGGTCTGAAACTCAAAGCCAAAGCCGTAGTTGAAGGTGTAGCGCTTGGCTTCCTGCACCTGCACCAGAACGTTCTTTTGATGTTCATCGCCCTCCGGATTCTGCACCGCGGTGTCCACCTGGCTGAAGATGCCCAAATCGTAGAGCCGTTTCTGGGTATCCAGCATGTCGATCTGGCTGAGCGCGTCGCCCGGCTGCATCTGAATTTCGCGCTGCACAATAAGAGGGCGAGTAAAGTTCAGGCCCGAGACCAACACACGGTCTACCGACACCCGCTCGCCTTCCTTAATGGTGTAGGTCACGTCCATGCGATCGGGCTGGCCTGCCATCGGCTTGGCAGAAGCCTCGAAGGTGGCGTCGGGAAACCCGTGATTGAAGTAATGATTCAAGATAATGTCCCGGTCGTCCGCCACGAGCGATTCGGAAAAGGGTTCATTGGCCGCCAGGTTCAAAACCGGAAACGGATCGTCCATTTTCGATTCGTTGCCCACCAAATGCAGAGCGCCCACCAAGGTTTGCACGCCCTCGTCGATGTGCAGGCTTACGGCCAGCTGATTCTCCTTCCCTCCATAGTCATCGACCACTTTGGTTGTGCTCTTGACTTGCTCGAAACCGTTGGCGCGGTAGAGGTCCTCGATGGTGCGCGCATCGTCACTGAGCAAACCAGGGTCGTAGCGGCCATGAGACAAAATCTTGCCCGCGGGTTGCACCTGCATGATGGTCTGCAGGCTGCGGGTGTCGAAGTAGCGGTTGCCGGTGATTTCTGCCTTGACCAGTTTGTGTCGCGATCCGGCGTCGATGTCGTAGACTACCCGCAGCTCCTTGCCCGACGGCGCGGCCGTCTTTTTCACCGACACCTTAGCGTCGAAGTAGCCGCGAGTCTGCAGATAGTTGGTCAGGTTGCGCCGGCCTTCGTTCAACAGATCATCGTCGAGCGCGTTTTCCTCATACACCGGAACATTCCGCTTGAGCACGCCCCGACTAATATGGAAGCCTTCGATGATGATATCCACCGTGGGACCGGGGTCGATATCGAAAGTAAAGTCGGCGGCGTTGGTTGCCGGACGATACACGCGCTGGGTAATTCTGACCTGTGCCAGCCAGCGGTTCCGCTTTTGATATTTACGGCGCAGGCGATCGAGCGCACTGCTGACGCGCTGGGTCGAAAGCGGATCGCCAGGGTGCAGATGGGCGATCTCCTCCACCTGCTCCGGCGTGTAGTTCGCGCTGCCGGTCACACTCAGCTGGCCGACATGAGCCTGCGCACCAGCAACGATGGTGAACTGGATTCCGATCTGCTGGGTCGCGGTGTGCTTTACTTCCTTTTCGCTGAGCGTGGCGCGGTAGTATCCGTTTTCCTCGAACAACTGCTTCACATTCTTGAGGGCCCGATCCAGTTTGTCCTGGGTGAAGGGCTCTCCTAGTTCCAGCTTGGAGGCGTTGATGATCTGGCTGACGCTCGGCCGATCCGGATTGCCGCTGACCTCGACTTCACCCACAAAGTAGTTGGGCGTGGTGATGAAGTTCAGGCGAACTCCGCCGTCGGCGGTGCGCTCGGCCTCCACCCGGATATCCACAAAGCGGCCGGTGGCGTAGAGCGCCTGGATGCTTTGGCGGATCTGGTCGCGATCGAGACTCTGACCGACGGCTTGCACGACGCGGACCCGCATCCGTTTCGCGTCATTGGCGTCGAGCGCGCTGGGGAACTCGATGGCTTCGACCGTGGCCCCTTGGTACGCCGCCATGCTGTCGAGCTCGAAGGCGGGCGGGGCGAGTGGCGGGGGTGGCGTGGTCGAAGGCTCCTGGGCGGGCGCCGATTGCCGCGGCGGATCGGACCAGGCGAAGCCCGGCACAGCCAGCATGGCCGCGAGCGCCAGCGCCGCCAGAGTCGTGAGCAGAATCCGCCTCAAAGGTGCCAGCGCTCCCCAGCTCGAATGTTGGTGGCTCAGTGGTTCGATGAGCAAAGTGAATGTCAATGTTGCATTGCGCGGGCGAACGCGGGTTCAGGCCGGGCGGTGAACGGGGACTCCCTTCCGGGATTCCGCCATCGACGCCACCTCCGAAACCAGCCGCTCCCTAATAATCAGGCGCAACCTATAATAATAGTGGTTAGGACGCCCAGCACTGGTGACCTCTTTGGAACGGGATGAAAGATATTCGCGGCAGGTGCTGTTTCCCGGTATCGGCCCGGAGGGCCAGCGGAAGCTGGCCAGTTCGCACGCCGTTTTGGTCGGCTGCGGAGCCACCGGTTCGGCCCTGGCGTCCCTGTTGGCCCGCGCCGGCCTCGGCCGCCTTCGCATCATCGACCGGGACTATGTTGAGCCTAGCAATTTGCAGCGCCAGTCTCTGTTTGATGAAGCCGACGCCGCCGAGTCCCTACCGAAAGCCATCGCCGCTGCGCGCAAGATCCGGGCCTTCAACTCGCAGATTGTGGTCGAGCCCGAGGTCGCCGACCTGACCCCGGAAAATGTCGAGGCCCTGCTCGAGAGAACCGAGCTGATCCTGGACGGCAGCGATAACTTTGAAACTCGCTATCTGATCAACGATTTTGCGGTGAAGCATTCCCTGCCGTGGATCTATACCGCCGCGGTCGGCAGCTACGGCGTCACACTGAACGTGCTGCCGGGAAAAACGGCGTGCCTGGCCTGCATTTTTCCGGATTCGCCAAAAGGAACACTCGAGACCTGCGAAACCGCCGGCATTCTGAATTCCGCTGTGAACCTGGCGGCTTCGCTCGCCGCCACCGAAGCGCTGAAGCTGCTGGTCGGCGCAGGAGACCGCCTGCGCCGGACTCTGCTTGCCTTCGATGTATGGTCGAACCAACGGACCGAAGTGGGCGCCGCGAAGCCCCGGGCCGGCTGCCGGGCGTGCGGCGAGCGGGATTTCATTTATCTGGCGGGCGCGGGTCGTCCGCATATCACGCTCTGCGGCCGCAACTCGGTGCAGATCCACGAGCGCCATCGCCCCGTCGATTTGGCCGAGATGAGCCAGCGCCTGCAACCCCACGGGGCGGTGCGCCACACCGACTTCGTGCTGAAATTCTGGCGAGAGCCGTATGAGATGACGTTGTTTCCCGACGGACGGGCCATCATCAAAGGCACAAGCGATACCGCGATTGCGCGCAGCCTGTACGCCCGCTATATAGGAAACTAGAGACCCGCGCCGAAATGGACGGCTTAGGGGAATGGTCTTCGGGCAGCCGCTCAGCGTTCGAGCAGACTCTCCAGGGTGTCAAAGAATGTCGGGAACGAGATCACCGCCCGATCCGCGTGCCGAATCGTGGTCTCCCCCTCGGCACGCAGGCCGGCGACGGCGAAGGCCATGGCGATACGATGGTCGCCAAAAGAATCGATTTCTGCGCCGCGCAGCTTCTGCCCGCCGGGAATCTTCAAGCCATCGTCCCGCTCTTCGACTTGCGCCCCCATGGCCTCGAGGTTCCTGGCCACCGCCCGGATCCGGTCGGATTCCTTCACCCGCAACTCGCGGGCATCGCGGATTTCGATTCCGCCTCTCGTATAGGGCGCAATCGCCGCCAGCACCGGAATCTCATCGATCAAGGCCGCGGTGTCCGCTCCCTCGACGGTCGCACCCTCCAGCGAGCGCCCTTCCACCTGCACCGTTCCCCGCAACTCTCCGTGCTCCTCTTCTAGCTGCGTGATCGAGATTCCGAGGCCCATCGAGATCAACAGATCGAGCAGCCGGGCCCGCGTCGGATTCATCAGCAGCTCGCCAATCATCAACTTCGAATCTGGAAACAGCGCGGCCGCGCACAAGAAAAATGCCGCGCTGGAGGGATCGCCGGGAATGGTCGCTTCGATGGCGCGCAGTTTCTGCCCGCCGGCGATCCGCACTGCATTGCGCTCGCGCCCGACCTCGGCTCCAAAGGCCCGCAACGCCAACTCTCCGTGGTCGCGCGTGCGCACCCGCTCTTCGACGCGGGTTTCGCCGGCGGCGAACAGGCCGGCAAACAGCAGCGAGGTCTTCACCTGGGCACTGGCCACCGGCATCCGGTAGTCAATCGCCTGGAGCCCGCCTCCTGCGACCCGCAGGGGTGGATGTCCTCCGTCCCGGGCTGTGATCCGCGCTCCCATGGCCACCAGGGGCGTGATGATGCGGGCCATCGGCCGTGCGGAAAGCGATTGGTCTCCGACCAGCTCGCTCGCGAACTCCTGCCCGGCAACAATCCCGCCCAGCATGCGCATGGTCGAACCGGAATTCCCGCAATCCAAAGCCGAGGAGGGCGGACGCAACTTCGGGCCTCGCCCCTGAATCACCAGCGTGCCGTCGCTTTGTTCCCACTCCACCCCGAGCGTCTTCAGGCACCCCAGAGTGCTGGCACAATCCGCGCCGGTTGAAAAGTTCCGCAGTTTGGTCGCGCCCTGGGCGATGGCACCCAGCATGGCGTAGCGGTGCGAAATGGATTTGTCCCCCGGCAGACGCAGCGATCCCGCGAGGTTTCGAGCCGGACGAATTACAACCGTGGAGTCGGCGGTCATCTGCTATTCAATATAGCGGATGGAACCGGATTGCTGAGGCCGATCGATGATTGACGGCGGTGGATCCGTGATGCGTGATCGTGATGGTGATGGGAATGAGGGTTGGAGGAATGAGGGAAGGAAGGATGACCGATGGCTGCCGCCTGCAGTCGGTCCGGAAACCTGCTCTGCCCGGGGTAGCCAAGCCGTCCGGGTGGGAGAGCCGAATTGACAAGAAACGGCCACCGGCAAAAGTCTCATCGCTTGGGCGCAACGGCGGTGGCGTCGGCAAACAGCCCCTTCCCGATTCCCCCCATGACCTCCGCCTCGAAATCGGGCAAACGCAGGTTGAGATCATCCCTGGCTCCTGCACATTCCACGGGGTCTTCCCGAATGGAATCTGCAAAAGGAGCCGCGCCGCCAGCCCCGCCAGGCCAGCGACGCGGCGGATGCAGCCTCGTTCTTGCTGTCCGGCTGCGCGGCGTTGCTTACCCGGAGGTGAAGCTGACACCGCGCTACCAGCCCCCATTAACGGCGAACCCGGAGACTGATCGCAGTCGTTTGGCTCAAGGAGCCCGAAACCCCCGTGATGCTGACTGTCCTCGTTCCCGTCGGCGCCGTCCGGCTGACCGTCAACGTCAGCGTGCTGGTGCCGGTCGCCGGGTTCGTGCTGAACGACGAGCTAACGCCGTTACCCAGGCCGGCAGTCGACAAAGTGACGCTGCCGCTGAAGCCGTTGGACGGAGTGATCGTGATCTGCGTCGTGCCTTGCGATGACTGATCGATGGTCAAGTTGCTCGGTGACGCGGATAGCGTGAAGTTGCCCGAGACCACACCCGTCACCGTCAGAGTGACCGCGGTGGTTTGCGTCATGCCTCCGCCCGTGCCGGTGACAGTAATCGTGTAGGTGCCGGTTGCAGTCGTCGAGGCCACTGCCACGGTCATGGTTGAGGTGCCAGAACCCGGCACGGCGATCGAGCTGGGATTGAAGCTCACCGTCACGCCCGTCGGCTGGCCAGCCGCAGACAAGGCAATCGCGGAGTCAAAGCCGTCCAAGACAGCGGTGGTGATGGTTGCTGTGCCCTGGCTGCCCTGGAGCACGGAGATCGAAGCGGGCGAGGCAGAAATGGTGAAGTTCGGAGACGGCGACGTTGAGGAAAGTGCGTCGATCAGGCCGGTCCCGTTCGGACTGCCCCAGCCGGTCACTAGATCATAACCGACCACAGCCGAATAGCTGCCCGATGTTCCACTGGTGATGTCGTGGAAGTCCGTGTCATAGCTGGAGGTCACATTCTGCGCGTAGATCGTTGGGTTGAGGAAGCCGATGGTCGCGTCGCCGTCGGCCACCAACTGCTGGTTGACCAGGGCAATGTAGGCAGCCCACATGGGCGTCGCGAAGCTGGTGCCACCATATTCGTTTGCCGTGCAGCTGGTTTGGTCGGCGCAGACGTAAAATGTGAAGTTCGCGTTTGCCGACACGTCCGGGCCGTTGCGCAGGGTCGTCGAACCCTTGTTGCTGGAGTTGATCACGCCCGAGAGCTGCTGCCACGAGGGGATTGCGATTCCGTCCGGCGAGATGCCACCGCCGCTGTCGGACCACGCGGTCTCTGACTGCCAGGGGCCAGCTGCACCGGCGGTAACCAGGTCCGTGCCGCCGACAGAAACGATATTCGCATCGTCCGCTGGCCACGCCTCATTTCTCGACGACCAGGTGGAATCGTCGCCAGAAGCCGCAAAGAAGTTCTGGCCTTGAGCCGCCATCCTCTCGAAGTACGGGTTGAGCGTGTTTGGATCCGCCGGTGTCCAGCCCCACGAACAGCCAATGGTGGTGGGCAGCGGGCTGTGCGTGGTCATGGCGCTGATGATTGCGGTATCGGTGGATCCGATGTAAACCACCAGACTTGACAGCCCCGGAGCCATGCCGATGGCCTGGGTCATGTCGAGCGTCTGTTCGGTGTCATCACAGTCGCCGCCGGCTCTCGTATCCACGCAGGATGTGCTGGTCCCGTCGGTGGAGAGCAGGGTTATCGGCACATTGTTGGTTTGACCAACGTTCTTGAAATAGGTGGTCAAGTCGGTCAAGTCGGTGCCCAAGATACTCGAGCAGTCCCAGGTTCTGGCCAGCGCCGGTGAGCGCGGTTCCGCCGTAGTAGGCCGCGCGCATGTCGCTGCCCAAAAAGGAAGCCGAGGGGCCGGAGCCGGTGGTGGCGTGGGACACGACCTCCTCCGCTTCGATCCCATGGGCCCTCGCGTAGTCGCTCTTCTTGACGAGCCGGGGATGGGGGATGGAGTAGTTGTCCAAACCGGAGATGTGCCAGAGCGGGAAGGGCAGATCTGTGGCGGGCTCGCGGTCGGGCGCGTAAAAAGTACGGCTCTCGGTGGGGTGCTGGTAGGTACGCATGGTTACATGGAAAGCAGTCTCGATGCTGGCTACCGACCCTTCGAGTTGCACGTCGATGCCCTCGCGGGAACCGCCGATCACCGTAAAGCCGTTGCTTTTCGCGAAAGCAATCAGGGTGTCATAATCCTCCTGGCTGGGACCAAACCTCGCGGTGAATTCTGGCACCGTAAGGAAGCGCCGGTAGGAAGGGCTTGAAGGATCATAGAGCTCTCGCAAGAAATCTTCCAATCCCGCCTGATCGCGCAGCGGCAAAACAATGTCGACCCGCATGGACAGGGTTGCGGGAAGCCGCCCGACCGATCGCGCCTGCCCATTGAGAGTCACGGCACGCACATGCCGTGTCAATAGGGTCTGCGCCTGCGCCTGGCCCGCCATGGCGATCAGCAATAGGGCCGAACCCAGCACCACCCACATTCCGCGTAGAACTGCCACTCCATGGCTTTTTCCTGTTCGCTTCATGAATGACTCCTTTGGGGGGGTGGAGACCGGGTCTCCACTTGGGGGGCGGGGAGCACATGATACTGCATTTAGACCGAACTTCCTAGGCCGATCGTAGGCTTCTGCTGGCCATTTGCCACCCCCGGCCAAGACCCAGCCAGATCGGGGGCAGAGCTCGCGCCCCGCGCAATCGGCCCTAGCCATGGAAGCCCTACTGCGACAAGGAGTTCGCCCCGGGCCGCCGGCCCGTTCTGGAGAACCTGGGCCGGGAAAACCGGGACCGGGAAATCGCTGTCATGCAGCGCCGGATGGCCAGTACGGGCAACCTGCGGATTTTTTCCCTGGCGTTAGTTAGCGGTCGCCATAACTGGCATCTGAAAATCGAGCCAGCCCAGGATCATTACCAGCCCAGGATCATTACCAGCCCAGGATCATTACCAGCCCAGGATCATTACCAGCCCAGGATCATTACCAGCCCAGGATCATTACCAGCCCAGGATCATTACCAGCCCAGGATCATTAAAAGTGTGCTACGAGGTGGCCGACCAGAGCAGGGTTCACTGACTGGGGCGCATCCGGGCGCTATCATCCATAAGCAGAATCCGCGTCTCTTGCGGCCGATGCCAAGCCGTAGATTCCCGGGGAAGGAGGTGCACGGTGCTTCCGCGTCCCCCAGCCATCAGAAACAATGCTTAGGCCAGCGCTTGGGCGTCGGAGGTGGCTTGCTTGAGAATCTCCGGCGGCACTTCCTTGATGGTCAGCTGAAACTCAAACATCGGGACCTCGGTGCCGCGCCCCCAGCGGTTGACTTCCCAGTGCGCGCGCACGAACTTCACCTCCGCTTGCCCGCTCAGGTCGAGCAGCACGGGATGCTGCCCGCGATAGAACTTCTGCGGAAATGACGCCAGGGGTTTTAGGCCCCAGGCCAGGCCGTCCCCCGAACCGTAGATGCTCAGATCAAGAGCCTCCTGTTCGATGATGTTCGTGATGTTCAAGGTCAGCAGAAAAACCCGGCTCGCCGACCCGCTGATCTCGAGCGGCGGCCCATCGCCTTTGGCGTTGGCCACCGTCTTTTCTGCCACCAGTGAGCTATCAAGCATAGCGGGAGAATTGTAACAGTAACCAAAGGGCGTTCGAAGCCTGGCGCCCCCATCGTCGCATCATCCGGACCGTGCTAGGCCCCATGCACCGAATCCAGGAACTGCCGCAGCAGGGGACCCAGTTCCCCGGGCTGCTCCCACGGAGAGTAGTGCCCCGCCCGCGGAATCACTGCCAGCCGGCTGCCCGCGATATGGCGCCGCATCAATTCCGCTTCCGCCGGACCGGTGAGAATATCTTCGTCGCCGGTCACGATCAGGGCGGGGACGTTGATCTCCTTGAGCAACCCCACTGAATCCGGCCGTTCCGCCATGCCGCGCTGCACCCGAGCCAGATTCTCGGCGGACATCTGACGCATCATGCGCAAGGCCCCTTCGACCAGGTCGGGCCGCGTGTCGCGGGTGGTTTGGCCGATGAGCTTCGGAATCATGCTGGCAAAAAATGGTTCCGTGCCGCGTTCGATGACCTCGGCGGCGGCTTGCAAGCGACCGGCCCGCGCTTCCGGGGTATCCGCCTGCGCCTTGGTATTACACAGAACCAGAGCCGCAATCCGACCGGGATAGCGGCGCCAGAATTCAAAGATAACGTAGCCTCCGATCGAAACCCCCACGAGGGGCGCGCGTCCCACTCCCGCCTGGTCTAGGATGAGCGCCAAGTCCGCGGCATGCTTTTCCATCGTGGCCGGACCTTGGCCACCCTCGGAGTCACCGTGCCCGCGCAGATCGGGCAGAATCACGCGGTAGCGCTGGGCCAATGCCTGGGCAGCCGGCAACCACAATCGATGACTGGCGGGGAAAGGATGCAGCAAGACGACCGGAGCGCCGTCTCCCAACACTTCGCAGGCAATCTCCGCGTCCGCGCTCTTCAGGCGAATCATGGAATCGAATCCTGGCGATTGGCGGAAGCGCCAACGCCGTCAGGGGAATGCCAAAGCCGGATGGAGAAAAGCTACGGGTTCGGCACTTGCTGGCCAGCCGGAGCGGGAAGCGCCAGCGGCTCTTCCGGCATCACAATCCAAGCGATGATGTAGGGCAGCAATCCGACTCCCCCCATCACGAGGATTACGAGCCAGACCACTCGCACCAGCGAGACATCGAGATCGAAGTATTCCGCAAACCCCGCGCACACACCCGCAATCTTGCGATCGGCTCGAGGACGCATGAGGCGTTTGCGGGCCATCGAGCCGCCCGCCCGTGTACCGCAATAAGCGCAATGCACGGCGTCGTCTTGAATCACTTTTCCGCAGTAGTTGCAATACATGCTGAGCCTCCGCACACTAGGATACGCCGGATTGCCCGCCATGGTTCCCTATGATTGGCCCTTTTTGCCGGGATGGCCCTGCGCCTGGCCGGACTATGGCCACACCCGCCGCAAGCCGGCGCAAATGCCTTCGGGAACGCTCAGGGCGGCGGCAATAGATGCTCGAAACGACCGGTACCGGGCCAAAACCCGCCCCCTCATTCCCCGCCGCACGACCCGGCCAGTTCGGCGTGGGGACCAACCACACAGCGACCGACGCCTACGCGAGATAGTGGTCGAGGAAGAAACGGATGAACAGTCTGGTCTATCGAGCGGGAGTCATCGGCACTCTCTGTGCCGCCCGGCTGCAAGAGCCGGACACCATGTCACCCTTCTGGCTCGTGCCCCGCGGTTCGACGAGCTCCGTTATGGTCTTCGGCTCGAGAACAGGATGAATGGATCCCCATGGGCCATTCCGGTAGGCGGTGCGGGTAATGCGGGGATCATGGCAGACCGTGATAGGGTTCTTTGATATGTTCTCGGGCGGTTTCGGTGAGCCCCGGGCTTGCCCCAGCCCCGATTGCCGCTTGGTATCGCTTGATGGCAAGCTCCCGCTTCTTGAGCAGGTCATACATCTCCCCGGCTCCTAGTTCCGCTTTCTGGAGCAGTTCCGGATCCGGTTGTGACACCTGGCTGACCTCGTCGTAGGCTGCCGCGGCTCCGCCGTAGTCCTTCCGCTCGCGCAGCAAATCGCCCAGGGTCAGGGCAGCCATTTCATAGTGCAGGCCGGCATAGTGCCCTTCGCGCCCGGCCTGCCAAACTCTTCCATAGACCGCCGCTGCCTCAGGAGCGCGGCCAGCGGCGCGCAACAGGTTGCCCTCCTCGAGAGCAAACAGAATGCTGTGCGGATAAAGCGGGATCAGCCCCCGAATAATTCCTAAGGCTTCGTCGTAGCGGTGCTCCCGCCGCAAGAATACGCTTAGGATGACCTGGGCGTCGGTGCTGCTCTCGCCGTTGCCTTTGGCCACAGCGTAGAGATACTCGATTCCCTTGTCCTTGCTCCCGCTGAGACCCACCATGGCAACTGCGATCTTCACTCCCCAGGGCAGGCTCCCGACTACGTAGTAGTGGGTTCCGACGACCAGTTTGGCGTCCAGGTAGTTCGGATTGAGCTCGAGCACCCGTTCGTGATCGTGGCGCGCCCCCACGGCATTGCGCAAGGCAGAGAACCAGGCTCGTTCGATCAACGCGGTGTAGAGGGAAAACTCGGCCCGCGTCACCCCCCGCGCATAGAGGGCTTCGATATTATTAGGATTGGACTTCAGGGCCCGTTCTTCTAAGTCTTCCGCTCGTTCGACCAGACCCTTGATCTGCTCCTTCACCTTCGGGTCAGCGGGCCGGTGCGCTTGGCCGATAAAACTGTCGTTCGAATACTCTCCGCTATTCAGGGCCCCTATGCGGTAGAGCTCACGAATCAGGATCGCGGTCATGAAGTGATTTACGGCAAAGGCATCGTCCGGGTGGCGATGCAGCACCTGGTCGAACTCCTGAATCGCCAGGTCATAATCGAGGTTGTAGTAATGGTCAAACGCCACGGTATTCAAGGAGTCGCTCGGGCGGAAGGATGCCTCCGGCGGCCGCACTCCCAAACCGGCTACGGCAGAGCTCGGAAGGGCAAGAAGGGCAGCCAGGGCCAGGCAAACCACGGGAGTGCTACGGGCTGTGCAACCGGAGGATAGGATCACGGTTTCAGGTATTTTCGCGGGTTTGGGCTTCCAGTTTAACCGATCCAGGGTCCATTGCCCGAGGAACCACTAAAGTTACCCCTTCCCTAGCCGCGAATGCCATTCCAACTGCTAGGACCACCGGTTGTACGATAATCTTTGCCGGGATACGGGGTAATTCTTGCCTGCCTACCCGATGCCAAACTGTGAGCACGATTCGTAACCCCGCTAAATATCAATACGTTAGTTGAACTGGGATTTGGTCACTGGCTTGCCCATGCAGGCAAGAGGTTTGTAATGTCCGAGGTGATTCCCGACACACAGCACGAGTTTTGGCGCCCACCCGTCGCGCAACATCTGACTGCGGCTAACGCCGACGTTCCCGAAGTGATAGAAGCCTGTGACAGCTGCAGCACGGAGTTCATGGTCGGCGCGCGGTTCTGTTACCTTTGTGGGTCGCCTCGGGTCATGCCCTCCCCCCTCGGCGCAGCTGGCTGGACGCGTTACTTCGAGTTCCACCACATCAAGCAAGCCTTAGGGCTTCCGGTGCCGGCGCTGGTGGCCTTTCTCATTGGCATCGGATGCTTGTTGGCAACTGTCGCCGTCGGCTTCATTTATGCGGTGCAGAATTTTGCCGACTTCCAGGCGATTCAGTTCTGGCGGATGGAGTGGCTGCTCGCAGCCATCGCGGCCTTTATCGCCTCGATCCTTCTGCGGAGTACCGGTTCTGCGCGAAAGTAAGCGGCCAAGCAGCTCGGCTCCGGCCGCTCATCCCTGGCCTCCGCCACCGTGCTGATCTTTGATTAGATCTTTGATTAGATCTTTGATTTTTAGATCTTTAGATCTTCAGATCTCTAATCCTTCATTGAACCGACTCAAGCAAAGTCTCTTCCCTGCTCCCTAATATCCCTCACCCCTGCGAGCTCAGTGTTCGGCAATCACGGTGGCCGTCGCGCGCGGTT
This sequence comes from uncultured Acidobacteriaceae bacterium, assembly GCA_963770245.1. Lineage (GTDB taxonomy): Bacteria > Acidobacteriota > Terriglobia > Terriglobales > Acidobacteriaceae > PALSA-270. The sequence continues at coordinate 410,161 of CAVYOX010000012.1, forward strand.
TCCGCTGCGTGCGGTACAGATGGTGCACCGGGCCAGTCCCGCGTCCCACCGGATAGGCTTTCGCGATGGCCGAGGATACGTAGGCCTTGGCCAGGAGCACGGCCTCCGAAAGGCTTCTTCCGCCCGCCAGATGGCACGCCATGGCGGTCGAGAAGGCGCAACCGGTGCCGTGCGTCGAGGTGGAGCGGAGTCGGGCTGCTTTGAAGGTTTCCTGTTCGATTCCGCTTTCCCGGCGGAAGCTCAATAGCTCAATCGTGGGGTCCAGATGTCCGCCGGTCACAACCACCGCCGCCGCCCCCAGGGCGTGAAGCCGAGCCGCGGCGGCCCTCATTTGCGCGAGATTTGTGACCTCGAGCCCAGTAAGCTGGGCGGCTTCGTCGAGATTGGGAGTTATGGCGGTCGCGAGCGGCAGCAGCCTTTCGGCCAGCAGCCGCACCCCCGAGGCATCCAAAAGCTCGGTCCCGGAACTGGACCGGAGCACGGGATCGAGAACCACCGCCGGGGGCCTGTGGGCTGCCAAGAAATCGGCGACCACCCGAACCACTTTCCCATTTCCGAGCATCCCGATGTGCACTGCCCCCAGCTCCAGGTCCCCGGCCAGCTCCTCGAGGGTTTCCCTTACCAGATCCTCCTCGACCGGTTCCACCCGCCGCACCCCGGAGCTCGATTGCACCGTCAAGGCGGTAATGCAAGCCACCCCATAACAAGCATGCGCGGCGATGGTCTTTATATCCGCCGTAACCCCGGCCCCGGATGACGGGTCAAAGCCTGCGATGGTCAGAACAACCGGAGGGGTTTTCATCCTGTTCCGCAATCTATAGGAAACTCAGTCCTGAGGCAAAACCGGGGTTCCTGAGAAGCACAAACTGGCCGCCTTACTACTTTCGTGCGAGCGCAGTTTCAGGCGCATCGGACCGCAAACCGTTGAATTCATGAAGTAAATTCGCAAATTTCCGCCAATCCATTGAAAAGAAAGCGTTAGCAATAATTACATCCTTTCCGTCGGTTGAGTATTTATATATCTATAAACAACTAAGTACCCATCCCAACAGCTACATATAGCTAATTAGTTAAGATACACAACAAGTTACGTTCGCAATCAGGTACTGTTTGATTAAGTTGTACGGGGTATTCCGCATTGACAGGCCCTACCGCGATCCATAGCATTACGCAAGTTGGCAAACCGGGGCGGTGGGTGGAACGGCTAAGAGATGGGAGGTACTGAATGCGTAAACATACAGCTCATGGACTGGCAATTCTGCTGTCGGTGGTTAGCCTGGGAGCAGCGCAGGGTCCGGTCAGTTCGGGGTCCGGCAGTCCACAAAAGGTGATTCTCAAACCGCAGGTGGCTTCACCGGCACCAAAGCGGGGGCAAACCAAGGCGTACGAAATTGGAACCGCCTCGTGGTATGGCACCAGTTTCCACGGGAGACCGACGGCCAGCGGCGAACCCTATAACATGTTCGACCTGACCGCTGCCCACCCTAGCCTGCCCTTAGGTACTCACGTGCGGGTTACCAATCTGCGCAATGGGCGGGCAGTCGTGGTGCGGATCAACGACCGCGGTCCAGCCGTCCCCGGCCGGATCATCGACCTTTCCTACAGCGCCGCCCGGGTGCTCGATCTCAAGGCTTGGGGCCTGCAGCGCGTGCGCCTGGATGTGGTCAAGCCCCAGACCGTCGCCGTCCTCCGACCGGTAGAAAACTAGTCCCAGACCATTTAGACTCTTGAGGGATGCCCGATCCCCGTGAGCGTTTGATTGTTGCCTTAGATGTCTCGTCCACGGCCGCCGCCCAGAACATTGTGGCGGCGGTGGGCGACTCGGCCTTCACCTACAAGGTGGGCATGCAGCTTTACACCGCCGAAGGCCCGCGCGTGGTGCGCGATCTGATCGCTTCCGGCCGGCGCGTGTTCCTCGACCTGAAATACCACGACATCCCCAACACGGTTTCAGCCGCAGTCCAGGAAGCTGCCGCCCTGGGGGTAAGCATGTTGACGGTGCATGCTGCAGGCGGCGGCAAAATGCTACGCGCGGCCAGCGAAGCGGCTCGCGCCGTGAACCCGAATCTTTGGCTGCTGGCGGTCACCGTTCTCACCAGCATGGACGATGCCGATCTCGAAACCGTGGGGGTGGGCGCTCGAGTCGTCGACCAAGTCTTACGCCTGGCGGCTTTGTCGATCGCCGCCGGCTGCAGCGGGGTCGTCGCTTCCGCTCTCGAGGCCTCCGGACTCCGCCGGGAGTTTGGCGATGAGTTCGCCATCGTGACTCCCGGGGTGCGTCCGGCAGGCATCGGCCACGGCGATCAGGCGCGGGTCGTGACCCCAGCCGATGCCATGGCCGCCGGAGCGACGCACATCGTCGTGGGACGCCCCATCACCGCGGCCGCCGATCCCGGGGCAGAAGCCCGGGCGATTCTCAGTCAGATCGATGGCTCGCAGGCTCTCTCCGCGGCTTTCACGCGCGCCGCCCTCTGACCACCAATCGATGGGCCGGAGGAGTGCTTTCCGATCCGGCCTCGATGCGGGGTGCAAGACCCGACAGATTCCAGTCTCACACCGGATGCACCGGTCCCAGCTTCTCCACCAGGTTGAGAGCCATCGGCCTTGAGAGGAGAGCACGTGCGAACTTCGTGCGGCCGGGAGCGCCCCCAGCCAGAGTACAATCAAGCCGCTTCACCAGCTCAACCCGAGGCCCGGTTCGAAGTCTCGATTTCTTACCTTGATTCCGGTGTCTGTTCAGGAGTCCAGAGCAGGTTTTCAAAACTCATGGGAGCGATGCTGTTTGCCTTGCCCGGCCGCGGTGTCGGTCTTGGCGCAGGATCCCATAAAATCGAGCCCCCGCATTACAAACTCGATTTCGAAAATGTGCACGTGCAGGTGGTTCACATCAACCATGGTCCGCACGAGAAATCGAAATTGCATTCCCGTCCGGCCGGAGTCGTAGTGAACATCGCGGACGCGCATCTCAGGTTCACCGACGAGAACGGGAAAGTTCAGGAAGTTCATTCCAAGGCGGGCGAGGCCCGCTGGTTCCCTCCCTTTCAGCATCGGGTTGAAAACCTGAGCGATCGGACCTACGAGGGGGGCTATGTCGCAGTGAAAAACGAAGCCACGGCGCATTAGCAGGAAAATGCTGGAAGTGAGCCTGGGCCCAGTTTTCCAATTGGGTCACGGCGAGAAGGGCTTTGGCCGCAGTCCCAGTTTCATCGTATTGTGAGCCGCCACGGAAACAAAATTCAGGCCCAGCAACTCTTAAGGCAATCCAGCTACCTCTCCGCCGACGATGCAAGACTGCATTTTGGTCTGGGGGATGAAAAAAAGTCGACCTTGCCATTTACTGGCCGAACGGTCTGCAAGAATACGTCCACCACGTTGCTGCCAACCAACTGATTACGATTCAGGAAGGCTCCGGAGTCGTGAACCAAGTGGATTTCGGCTCCGCCAACCCGCACCCGGGGAAATGATCTTGTCAGCACGGAAACCATTCGATGCGCTTATAGGTCTCAGGGGCGTTCCCATTCTGAGGGTGGAAACATTGGACACGCCGTCGCGGGCTGAAGGCGGTAGCCGCCGCGCGCTCTACAGCTTTTCGTAAAATTCGCACGCCGAACAGGAAATAAAAACCCCGCCGGGGATTCCCCGTTCGCGATCTTTCACCCGCTTGACGATCCGGGTCGCTTTGCCACACTTCGGGCAATCGGTGCTCTTCGAAGTATCCATCACCTTCTTACGGTCTGCTGTCTTTGCAATCTTGACCATGGTTGTCTCCTGCCCGAGTTTCCCGTGGCCGCAGCCCCGGGTTCGGAGTTAGAAATTTTGGGGAGTAACCGCTATGACTGGTCCCGGCAGCCGATCGGGAGCCGTTCCGCTCGGGTCAATGCCAGGCGCGTCGCCGCGATCGTTACCAAGAACTCCGCGACAACCAACTGCCTCTACTCGCCGCCATCGATTCTACATGAACGGCGATCGTGTTGCGCTGCCTCAGCTCCGACTTCCCCACTGGGCGCAGGAGCGCCCGGGCTCCGGTCAGAGAGTGGCGATGACCGAAGGCCGAGGCGCACCGCCGGCATTGACAGAGCCCCTGCCCATCCCATACTGTAGGCATGGCATCATGCTGACTAGCCGCCATCCTCGCCATCATCATCACGCGCCGAGCGCGCCGGTGAGGGTGTGTCACTGAGTTAGTCCAGCACCCATGAGATCCGGCCCGCTGAGACGCAAGACTCAGCGGGCTTTTTGTTTGTCCTCGGCTTTTTGTTTGTCCTCGTAAGATAAGGAGAGAATGCACCCGATGTCGACACAAGAAACGCAACCGGACATTGATTTTGAAAAGATGCGCGGCCTGGCCCCGGCCATCGTGCAAGACGCCGCCAACGGAGAAGTGCTGATGCTCGGATTCATGAACCGCGAGGCCTTCGAGCAAACCCGCGAGACCGGCTACGTCACCTTTTACAGCCGCACTCGCAATCGACTTTGGACCAAGGGCGAGACTTCCGGCAACCGTCTGAAAGTCGTCTCCGCGGGCACCGACTGTGATCATGACACTCTTTTATTCCGCGTCGAGGTCGAAGGCCGGGGCGTGGTTTGCCACGAAGGTACCCGCTCCTGCTTCAACCGGCCGATTCCGGTCACGAACACAAGCGCCGAGGAGTTGGCGCGATGAAAATGCGCATCGGAATTCCAAAAGGCAGTTTGCAGGACGCGACGCTGCAGTTGTTTGCCCAAGCGGGCCTGCAAATTCAGGTGAACTCGCGTTCCTATTTCGCCACGACCGGCGATCCTGACATCGAGTGCATGCTGATTCGCGCCCAAGAGATGGCGCGTTACGTCGAGCATGGCGCGCTCGACGCGGGCCTGACCGGATTCGACTGGGTGGTCGAAAGCGGCCTCGAGGTGGTCACGGTCGCGGATTTGATATACGCCAAGCAGAGCCGCAGCAAGGTACGGTGGGTCCTGGCCGCGCCCGAGTCGTCTTCCTACCAACGAGCCGAGGATCTGACGGGCTGCATCATCGCCACCGAACTGGTGAATGTGACTCGGAATTATTTCCTGGCTCGCGGAGTCGATGTGAAGGTGGAATTTTCCTGGGGCGCGACTGAAGTCAAGCCCCCCATGCTGGCGGATGCCATCGTCGAGATCACCGAGACCGGTAGCTCGCTCCGCGCCAATCACCTCCGCATCCTCGATACCGTCCTCGAATCGAACACCCAAATCATCGCGAACAAAACCTCTTGGGCAGACCTCGGCAAGCGCCGCAAGATTGAAAATCTGGCGCTGATGTTGCGCGGAGCCATGGAGGCCAAGGAACGTGTCGGCCTCATGCTCAATGTGCGCCAGGAAGACCTCGGCGCGGTGCTGGCGGTCCTGCCAGCGCTGAAGCGGCCTACCATCTCGACCCTGAGCGAACCCGGTTGGCTCGCGGTGAACACCGTGATCGAGGAGCACTCGGCTTGGGAAGTCATTCCGCGGCTGAAGGAAGCCAAGGCGCAGGGCATCGTGGAGTATCCGCTGAACAAGGTGGTGATGTAATGAAGGTCCTTTCGGGCCGCGCCGCCAGCGTGCAAGCCGCGAAGATCGCCGAGCGCAGCGCGCAGTTTGACGAGGTTGAGCCCGCGGTACGGCGGATCGTCGATGACGTACGCCGTCGCGGCGACCGGGCGCTGCGCCGCTACGCCGAGCGCTGGGACGGCCTGGGTGCGAAACAGAGCTTGCGGATCGAGGAAGCGAGCCTGCAGAAGGCCTGGAATTCGGCCGCTCCCGAGTTGCGCTCGGCGCTCGCGCAGGCGGCATCCCAGATTCGTCGCTTCGCGGAATGGCAGAAACCGAAAGAGTGGAAGCGTACGCGGGCTGGCGTCTCGCTCGGCCAACTGGTGCGTCCACTCGAGTCCGTCGGCTGCTATGTGCCGGGTGGAAGGTATCCCCTGGTTTCGACTTTGCTGATGACGGTCATTCCGGCGCAGGTCGCGGGAGTGGAAAACATTCGCGTGGTTTCGCCGCAGCCCCGGGTCGAAGTCCTAGCCGCGGCCGGCATGCTGGGCGTGCGGGAGTTTTACCGCGTCGGCGGCGCGCAGGCGATTGCCGCATTGGCCTATGGGACCGAGAGCGTTCCCGGCGTGGACAAGATCGTCGGCCCGGGAAATCTCTACGTGACTGCAGCGAAAAAGCTGGTCTCGTTTGACTGCGCCATTGACTTTCTGGCGGGCCCGACCGAGGTTGTGATCCTGAGTGATGACGGCACGCCGGAGTTTATCGCTGCGGACCTGGTGGCGCAGGCTGAACACGACCCGGAAGCGTTGGCGATTTTCATTAGCACTTCACGCCCCCTGGCGAAGGCTGTGGCGGCAAGGGTGAAAGCCATCTCAGCCGGAAATGACCTGGCCCTCGAATCGCTGCGCCGTCACGGCGCGATTCTGATCGCGCGGTCGCGGCACGAGGCCTTGGCCTGGGCAAATCGGATTGCCCCCGAGCATATTACCGTCGCGGCCGAAGATGTGCCTCTCATCCAGCATGCCGGCTCGGTGTTCGTGGGCGACTACTCTCCGCAGGCGGCCGGGGACTACGCTTCGGGCCCGAACCACGTTTTACCCACCGCGGGTGCGGCGCGTTTTCGCGGCGGGTTGAGCGTCACAGACTTCGTCAAGGTGATCACCGTGCAAGACCTTTCGCGGCGTGGCCTCGGGACGATGGCACCCGCCATCGAGCGCCTGGCCGAGACCGAAGGATTAAGGGCGCACGCGGAGTCCATCCGAGCGAGGAGCCGGCATGCTTAAAGCCCGTGAACCGGTGCACCAGTTGAAGTCCTATCACCCGCCGCTCGGGCATCGCCAAGGCCTGCGCCTGGATTTCAACGAGAATACGGTGGGCTGCTCGCCGCGAGTGCTGGCACGCTTGCGCCAGTTGGACGGCGAACAACTGGCCCGCTATCCGGAGCGCGATCCGCTCGAAGCCGTGGTCGCGGCACATCTGGGGATCGAGCCGGCAGAGGTGGTGCTGACGAATGGCACCGACGAAGCTATCCACCTGATTTGCGAGACCTATCTGGAGCCGGGTGACGAGGCCTTGATCGGCGTCCCGACCTTCGCCATGTACGAGATTTACGCCGCCGCCACAGGGGCGCGGGTCATCCCAGTTCCTGCGGCCGACAACTTTCGCTTCCCCACCGAGGACCTGCTGGCGCGCGTCAATCCGCGGACACGGTTCATTGCGATCGCCAATCCCAACAACCCCACCGGGGCTCTGGCACCTGCCGCAGACCTCATTCGGATTGCCAGAGCGGCTCCCGATGCCGCCCTGCTGGTGGATGAGGCCTATTTCGAATTCGCCGGGGAGACTCTGATGCCCGAGTGGCGCGAGCTCCCAAATCTTTTCGTTTCGCGCACTTTTTCGAAGGCCTATGGGTTGGCCGGACTGCGAATCGGCGTGCTGGCGGGCAACCCCGAGCAACTGCGGATGGTGCGTCGGGTCAGCTCTCCCTACAATTTAAACAGCGTCGCCCTGGCTTGCCTGCCGGATGCGCTGGCCGACCAGGACTACGTACGCCGCTACGCGGACCAAGCCTGCCGGGGACGCGCGCTGCTCGAAAAACAGCTGCGGTCGTCGGGAATCCGCTACTGGCCGAGCCGCGCGAACTTTGTGCTCATGTATTTCGGCGCGGCGGCTCCCGCCTTCATCGCCGCCATGCGGGAGCGTGGAATTCTGGTACGCGATCGCTCGAGCGATCCGGGCTGCGAGGGCTGCGTGCGCATTACTCTGGGCTCGGCCGAACACAATGAGCGTTTGTTGAGGGCGCTCGGCGAAGTGTTGGAGGAGAAGGGCTTGTTGAGTTTGCCGGTGAACACGGGCGCACCCAAGGGCGTCTAGCGGGACCGATGCCCGGCGGCGGCAGCGCGTTCCAGGACAGTATTTGGAAAAGCGGAGGAAGCGCGTGCGTAAGGCGAAGATTCAACGCAAGACCAAGGAAACTGATATCCGGGTGGCGTTGAGCATCGATGGCCGAGGGCGCTACAACATCTCGACTGGCATACGGTTTTTCGATCACATGCTGGAACTGTTCGCCCACCATGGAGGCTTTGATCTTGATCTCAAGGCGACGGGCGACTTGGACGTCGATCAGCACCACACAGTCGAGGACGTGGGCATCGTCCTGGGGCAGGCATTTGCGCAGGCGCTCGGCAACAAACGCGGCATTCTGCGCGCGGGATACTTCGTGATGCCGATGGATGAGACGCTCGGGCTCGCGGCGGTGGATTTTTCCGGGCGCACTGCGGCCGTGATCGAGACCAAGGTGAAAACCCGGCTGGTGGGCGATTTGCAGTCGGAGCTGGTGTTGGACTTCTTCGAGGGCTTCGCGCGCGGAGCGCATGCCAACGTGCATGCCCGCATTCTCTACGGCCGGTCAAACCACCACAAGATCGAATCTCTGTTCAAGGCATTTGGCCGGGCGTTGCGCGCGGCCTGCTGGCGGGACCGGCGGATGGCCCGTCTGCTGCCGAGCACCAAAGGACTTTTATGAGGATTGCCATTGTCGACTACCGGGCGGGCAATCTCACATCGGTGAAGAAGGCCTTGGATCGGGTGAGCAGCGGAACCGTGGTCACCTCCGACCCAGACGTGGTGGCACGCGCCGAAAAGATCGTGCTGCCAGGTGTGGGACATTTTGCCGCGACGTCCACACTGAGCGAAGCTGGATTGCGCGAAGCGATTGGCCAATCGGTCGAGCGCGGCGTGCCCTTTCTTGGCATCTGCGTGGGCATGCAGTGGATGATTGAAGCCAGCCAGGAAGCGCCCAACGTGCCGGGTCTCGCGCTGTGGCCGGGAGAGTGCGAGCGCTTCCCGGCTGCGGTGAAATCACCCCACGTGGGATGGAACCAGATCGCAATTCGCAATGGGGCATCCCGGCTGTTGCAGGGCATCCCATCGGATTCCTTTGTGTACTTTACCCATTCGTTCCGAGTGCCGTTGCTGGCTGCGACCGTGGCGGAGTGCGAGTACGGGGGAAAGTTTTCCGCGGCGGTCGAGCAAGAAAATGTTTTCGGCGTGCAGTTCCATCCCGAGAAGTCGGGGGCAGTGGGATTGAAGTTGTTGCAAAATTTTTGCCAGCTGTGAAGCAGATGGGTCCGGTAGGGTGCCTGCGGGGGATCGGAACCCGCGCGCGGGGATCGGAAGCAGCCCACCATACCGACTCGAGACGGCCAACCATAAATCATGTTAACCAAACGCATTATCGCTTGCCTGGATGTGGACGCCGGACGGGTGGTGAAGGGCGTGCAGTTTCTCGACCTGCGCGATGCCGGCGATCCCGCCCGATTGGCCGCCGCCCACAGCGCGGCGGGAGCGGATGAGATTGTGCTACTTGATATCTCTGCCACGCATGAGGGCCGGGCAACGTTGGTCGACACGGTGCGCCGCACGGCGCGGGAGCTGTTCATCCCCTTTACGGTTGGGGGGGGGATCCGCACGCTCGACGACGCGAGCGCGATCTTTGACGCAGGCGCTGACAAGATCAGCATGAACTCCGCGGCCATCGCCACTCCTGAACTGATTACCCAGATTGCACAGCGCTTTGGATCGCAGGCGGCGATCGTGGCGATTGATGCCAAGCGCAGCCATGGCAGCTTTCGGGTCTTTGTCCACGGCGGACGCAACCCGACGGGGTGGAGTGCGGTCGAGTGGGCCGAGGAAGCCGAGCGGCGCGGCGCGGGCGAGATTCTGCTCACGTCCATGGACCGCGACGGTACCGGCCAGGGATTTGACTGCGAGTTGACCCGGGCCGTGAGCGATGCGGTGCGCATCCCGGTCATCGCTTCCGGAGGTGCGGGCGGAGCCGACCACTTCGTCGAGGTGTTTGGCGAAACGGGCCACGCCGACGCCGCCTTGGCGGCTTCGATCTTCCATTTCGGCCTGAGTTCTTTCTCCGAGTTGAAATTGCAATTGCGCTCTGCGGGCATCCCGGTGAGGTGGCCGTGCTGATTCCTTCGATCGACTTGATGGGTGGAAAAATCGTTCAGCTGGTGCAAGGTGAAAAGAAGGCGCTCGAATTCGCGAACTTCGATGAATGGGTGGAACGCTTTTCGCAATTTCCTGTGGTGCAGCTGATTGACTTGGACGCCGCCATCGGCACCGGTGACAATCGGGCGCTGATTGAGGACTTCGTGCGCCGTTTGCCATGTCAGGTGGGAGGAGGGATTCGCTCGATTGAAACCGCCCGGGAGATTCTTGGAATGGGGGCACAGCGGGTCATTCTGGGATCCACTCTGATCCGCGAAGGGACCATTGATGCAGCTTTTGCGGAGGAAATCGCGGAAGTTCTGGGTGCGCCAAAGCTGGTCTTTGCGATCGACGCCAAGGGCGGCAGAGTAGCGATTCGAGGGTGGCGCGAGCTAACCCCAATCTCTCCGCTCGAGATGATCCGCACCTTGGATCGGTGGTGCGCTGCCTTCTTGTACACCCACATCGATACGGAGGGATTGATGCTCGGCATTCCCATGCAGACCGTCCGTGCTTTGCGGAGCGCCACTTCCAGGCAGCTCATTGCAGCGGGTGGAATTGCGACGGACCGCGAAGTCGAAGAGTTGCACGCCATGGGCGTCGACGCGGTAGTAGGTATGGCGTTGTACTTGGGACGGGTCAGCGTGGCGAAGCCCTAGAGAAGCTCTAGTCGCGTGACGGGATCCTTGATGCGAACCTCTCCGCGTCCCGGCTGGGCGGCTCCGGCGCGGCCCGCCCCGAAAGGTACCATTTTGACGTTACCAACTGGAGGAGCTCGTCTCCTACGCCTTGCGCGATCCGAGCACCAAGGCAAGCACGCCCCCGGCAAGAAGAACGATACCAACCGCCGGCGGGAGTCTCTCGCTGCTCTCGGTTTGGACGCCGATCTTGGCGTTTCCGATCTTTAGGCTGTGATCCTCGCTGTGCGGAACCGGAACGACGAAGGACAGAAGTCCCAGCACCAGCAGCAATAGTCCCACGACACGCACGCTGTTCATATGGCAGCTCCTCTCGAACGATTGGAGCGCGTCCTCAGACCGGGTTGCGTCCTTGAATCACGCGGATCAGCACGACGACGATGGCCACCACGAGAAGAATGTGGATGTATCCACCCAGTGTGTATGAACTCACCATCCCCAGCAGCCACAGCACCAGAAGTATCACGAAGATCGTCCAGAGCATGTCGGCACCCCTCCTTGATAGTGTTTCGACAGTGTTTCCTGCTTGAACCGTCCCCCATATTTGGCAGGCGGGCTAGGACCGCGACACGTCCCGATCCGGACACAATGCATCCGCTGCAGCGAAATTCTCTTAGTTTTTCTCTCGGTGAAGCCAGCTACGTCGACCGCTTCCCCATGACGAAATGCAGGATGAGGGATATCACGGCAAATAGAAGCAGCAAGTGTATCAAGCCGCCGGCGACGTGGTACACAGTAAAGCCGCCGATCCAAGCGATCAACAAAATCACAAACAAAACCGTCCAAATGCTCATGGCTCATCCTCCTGATCCTTTCGAAAGTCGCCCCTCCCAGACAAGAGCTGCAAACTCAGAGACCAAACACCTTCTATCGCGCCCGTGAGATCCGCAGCCGCCCGCTTCGACCGGGGACTAACGGTAGCGGAATTGAGGAGTCTGCTCTATAAGGAAAAGCCTGTAGTCTGCCTCCTGCAGCAATGTACCCATGGCAATACCTGGTTCAGCGCCGCGCACCATCAGGTCGAATCCTTTCCCTGCTGCAGCGGAGGGTGCTCGACCACACTCAGGAGATGGTCGCCGCCCCAGCCCTGCCAGGGGGCTGTGCTTACCAACCCCGCCGCTTGCACTCCAGGCAGCGAGCGAACCCATTCAATGACGTGCTCAAAGAAACTGACCTGCTGCGTGGGCTGCGGGTAGCGCACCTCGGGCAGACTGAACTTCGAGCACCAGCAGCATCTTACGCAAGCCAGCCCGCGCCTGCCCAGCACTGTGTCCCCGTGACGACTCCTGCAGCTAGAGAAGGAAATGTTAGCTCTGAGGGCGGAATAGCTGGGCAACCGGCTGTTGGGGGGTCGCTGTCGAGGCCGCCACCGAATCTCGGCGGGCCTCACACGCCCTAGCCCCCGGCACCGACTCCACGCTCGAGCCGGATGGGTCCGACCCCGACTGAACCGCTCGACATCAGTATCAGTTTTGCTTGACCGTCCGAGAAGAGACGCAGGCTTTGAACGGAACTAGAATTTTCGAAGGGGCAAAAAGCACCACCATGTCATGCAGAGTGGCAATCTTGAAGTTCGATCTCGCACGAGCGTCATCCAGTCTATGCCGGACAAAACGTGAGGGATTAAAGAGCTTGAGTTCAATCGCGTGGGCCGCAGCCCAATGCTGTAAGAACATCAGCACCTCCAAGCCTTCCGCGCCGAGAGCGTGCACTTCGGTCAGATCCAGCACGATTACGCGCGCTTGGCCCTGGGACGTTACCGCGTCACGCAATCGAAAAGCGGCCTGACTGCGCACAATTTTGCCCTGGCACTCAATGACAGCCATTTCCCCGAAACGGTCCATACCGAGACGCATGAATCCTCCAGTCGACTTTGGGGTTGAACCTGCGCCGATCGGAGAGCAGAATGCTTTCCAAACGCGATCTTGAAGTGATTTCTGAGATTGTTTCTGCCCAAATTGGCTGCTCCGGGCTCAACATAGGGAAGTTTCTACAAGCCGCCACGTAAATGTGCGCTACAGGAAACGCCCTAGGTGAGATCTGGGCCCACGGAGGTTGCGAGAAGGTTGTTTGAGAAAGCGGTCGCAGCTAGGAAGCTTGCACCTCCCTATGCCCCTTCAGAACCTGGACCGGGTGGCCCGCGGCATGTTGGGGTGAAGAAGCGGGTTGGGACGGATGCTCCAGGGTCCCTCCCAGCAGGCGAGATAGACTCAGTTGCGCACCGCTGCCGCACACCGGACACTTGCCGTTGCGGGTCTCGCTGACAATCATTTCGCAGTTTGCACAGAGCAGGGCGTTTTCCAGATGAATGATATTCAGCTCTTCCGAACCCTCAATGGCATTCATAGAATTCATAAGATTGCCTCGCATCTCGGGGGATTGAGTGTTTTGTGCCCCGAGTCAAATCCATTGGTTCTGAGAGAAGTGTGGACCTCCAGGGAGCAACCGACAATCGGGTAGAGACCGTATTACCTTTCTCCTCTGTGGTTACCCCATGACGCGATCCCGTTGGCTGGTCCTCGGCAACCGAGGCAACAGCAATCCCTTAGAAACCATTGGTTTCGACACTTTCCAATCTGCCGCAATCCGGTTCCGGATCACGGGATCAGAAACTCAAATCCTTTTTCCAACCGCCGTTTCGAAGGTTCATCTCGGCCGGAATGATTGGAATCCTTAGCTTGTTGTCCGTCACCTGCGTCCTCCGGGTCTGCGCCTCAGCCCCCTAGAGTCGTAGAAGTTCCACTCAGGGCGAACCCCGATTTCTCGATTTCACGATAGAACCGATGGATCAGCCAACGCCATGAAGCAGATTTTGTAACCTTCTAGAAATATTCTTTTGCTAGCCTGCACGAGCGCGGGACAGACGCTTTACCTAGGATGATGGGCTGCCCGGATGCAGCCGCCCCCGACACGACGGTTCACGGAAAGCGGACACCACCGGACCCTGGGCTTCGCAATCCAACGAGGAGACGCAATGTTATCGCGCCGAGTTGTGGGCTTGCTCGGCCTGGGCGGGGCTTTATGGGCGGGCTCGGTGCAGGCGCAAAGTAGATCGAAAGAGATTTGTCCGCGACCGGCAGTGGGATCGACGATCTCCGAGCCGGCCGATCTACGCAGCCAGAACGGCGAACTGAAGGTTGAGTTGGTCATCCGCAAGGGTGCCGATCCAAATGGCGGGATGCGCTATTGCTATCTCGACCAGTCCGGCGAGGAATCCCCCAATTTGCGGCTGCGTCCTGGGGATCGGCTGATCCTCACGTTGAAGAACGAGCTGCCGGCTGCGGCGGAAAAAGATGCCATGGCGATGCCCTCGACCTCCGGCACCGCCGCGGATCTTTGCGCGGGGACGGCGATGACCCGGAGCTCGACGAATCTTCACTTTCACGGCTTGGCGCTCCCTCCGGAATGTCACGAGGACGATGTCATTCGCACTTCGATTGAGCCGGGTGATCCCCCGTTTGAGTATCGCGTCCGGATTCCCCTCACCCAGCCGCCGGGGCTGTATTGGTATCATCCTCACCTGCATGGCTTCAGCAAGCCGCAGGTGCTCGGCGGGGCCTCCGGCGCGCTGATTATCGAAGGCATCGAACGGGTGAATCAGGCGGCGGCTGGCCTGCCCGAACGAGTCCTGGTCATTCGCGACCAGGACTTGATGAATCCCAATACAACGCCGCCCCCGGCGGGCTCGAGCCCTCCGCCGGTCGTAATCCGGGATCGCGAAGGCGACGCGATCAATACCGGCGACGGCAGCGGCAGGCCGGCCAAGGACCTTTCGCTCAATTTTGTCCCGATTCCCTTTCCCGGCTATCCGACAGCCGTCATCCAGATGAAACCCGGCGAGCAGCAACTCTGGCGGGTGTTGAACGCGTCGGCCATCACCTACCTTAACTTGCAAGTGCTGGTCGATGGCGTGCCGCAGATTCTCGGAGTGGTGGGTGTCGACGGAGTGCCCCTCAACCAGAGCAGGGCAATAAGAAGTCGGATCCTCTGGGAGGATCATGTGGGACTGGCGCCCGCGGGCCGGATCGAATTCCTTTTTAAAGGGCCGCCCGCGGGAATCGAAGCGACCCTGATCACCCGCAGCGTCAACACCGGTCCCGGGGGAGAAAATGATCCCACCCGCCCCTTGGCCAAGATTGTGGTACGAGCGAACGCGCCCGAGCCAGTTTCGAAACTTCCGAATTCTGGCGAGGCCGTGATCCCGTCGGGGCTGCCCTGGCTCGGAGACGTGACCCCGACCCGCACCCGCAAGCTCTATTTCTCCGAGCGGCTTCAGGACCCAAACGATCCGAACAGTCCAACTACGTTTTACCTGACCGTAGAAGGGCAGACGCCCAAACCATTCGACCCGGACTCGACCGCTCCCAACATTGTGGTCGAGCAGGGAGACGTCGAGGACTGGATCATCGAAAACCGGTCGCAGGAACTGCACGATTTTCACATCCACCAGGTCCACTACCTGATGCTCGAGTGGAACGGAATGGCGGTGAACGAGCCATTCCTACGGGACACGGTGAACATTCCGTACTGGGACGGGAAGAGCTCCAAATACCCGAGCGTCAAGCTGCGGATCGACTTTCGCGATCCCAACATCATCGGAACCTTTCCCTATCATTGCCATCTGTTGGAGCACGAAGACGGCGGCATGATGGGATTGGTCAAGGTGGAGCCACGGGAGCCCGCACGGGCGCACTAGCCTCGAGAGCCGGCAACGGAGGCTCAGGAGGTCGGAACTCGGGGCGCAGGATTCTCCGGCTTGCCGGTCGAAGCCTGCTGCGAGATGCATCTGGCGCTGGCTACCCCGCAAAGGGCAAGCAGCGCCAGATCCCGTCGGGAAACTCTTGGCCTGGCTGAGAACACCTTACCCAGCGTTTCTCAGCCATCCATCATGGTAGCGGCGATTTCGCCGGGACGCGGCCGCGGCGCTATCGTCCGTGATGATCGAAATCGAACATATCCATCAAGTCGCTGAGCGCCGGGCTATTCTTCGGCGCGTATGGATTGTCGCGATCGACCCGCGGGTTCGGGAAATTGTCCCGGCTGCGGTGGGTGATCGGCGGCAGGGACCAGTTGGCTTCGATGAACTTCAGAATGGACACATGGTCGCCGTAGCTGTGCGAGATGTGCCCCCCGCGGGTGTAGGGAGAGACGACGAGCAGCGGGATCCGTGTTCCGTCGCCAAAGAAGTCGAGCGGCTGCACGTATCCGGAATCGTAATAGCCTCCGCCTTCGTCGAAGGTGATGAAGATGGCGGTTTCGCTCCACAGTTTCGGATTGGCTTGGATTGCATCCACGATTTTCTTGGTGAACGCTTCAAACAGGTTCAGCTTGGAAGAGGCCGGGTGCCCATCGACGAAGCCGCTCGGCTTCACGAAGGAAACCGCCGGCAGATTCCCATTGGCGATATCGGCGTACAGGTCCACGGTATCTTTCAGGTGGGTGGTCCGTATTGCATCGTTGGTCATGATCGACGCCGAATACTGGAACGGGTTGCAGATGGTGCAGTACTCGTCGCTGTTCTTGCCGAAGTCTCCGTAGTTGTCCTGGTACTTGTCGGTGAGGTACTGATTCCACTGATCGCCGTAATATTTCCACGAAATATTGTGTTCGAGGAGTTCGTCGCCAATGTTCCGCACCGAGGAAGGCGGGATGGTGAACGGGGCATACTTCGGATCGTTCGGATCGGCCACGGTGCCATCCCCATAAAACCCGGGGTTGTAGTTGTTGAGCAGATAGTAGTGCCCGGCCTTACAGCGGGGATTGATGGGCCGGGGAAGGGACGACAGGTAATTCAACACCGTGGCTACGCCCGGCTGGTTCGGATCGGCGCAGTTGCTGTAAGACCCTCCCCCGCCTGGCGTGGATCCGTAGCCCCCGCTGCCGTATCCGTCTTCGGTGTACCAGTTGTTGGTTCCCTCCGCCGGATTCGGATTCTCGATTTCATCCACCATTCCTCCGCCCACCATCTGGTTGTGCGGCGGCGTCAGGGCCTTGCCGTTGCCATCGCTGTAATAGATGGCATCGCCGGTTCCAAGAGCAATGTGATTCGCCCCGGTGCCGCCCATGACGGCTTGGTGGAAGTTATCGTTCAGGGTGTATTGGTCCGCGAGTTCCTTCATGTAGGGCGCGTCGCCCTGCTGCACGTTATAGAAACCCATCGCGGTTGAGCCTTCCCCGGTGGTGGTCCCCGTGCTCGACCACTCGGTGCTAAAACCCGGCGGCGGGATTTCCCCGTTGTCTCCCGCCCCCACGGTGACCTCGACGTAAGGGAACAGATCGGCCTTGCACCCGCTCGGATTGCGTCGGGTCGCAGAGGAAGCATCGCAGTCCATCTGCTGCCACATCTGGTAGAAGCGATGCACGGGGCTGGCAGAGTAACTGTCGTAGGGCAGGGTGGCGCCGGTCAGCTGGAATGGTCCCGGAGGAAGATTCGCCACGTTGGCAATGCGGGTGTCGGGAACGCGCGAGGCCAGCCCGGTCGCGCCGGTGGTCAAAAGAACTTCATCGGCCGGCAACAGGCCGCTCTCATCGAGCTGGGCTTCCGCCGCGGTCGGAATATAAGGAGTCTTGGGCGCGCCATCGGTCAAAGGAACTGGCAGCACAGAGTAGGCAGCCTTCGAAGGAGGGCTTAGAAGAAACGGGTCGGGAGTGGAATCGACGGCGGACAGGGTTGTAGAACGAGCGTATTTCGGCCCCGGAGTTCCGTCTGCGTTCACGATTCCCTTCGAAAGCAGGTTGCTGACATAGTCGCCGGAAGGGGATTGGTAGGTCGCGTAGACATGATCGAAACTTCGGTTTTCTCCGATGATGACGATCACATGCTTAATCGGAGTGCGGCGATGGTGGTGGTGGATGTCCTGTTCGGCCACCGCTGCCGGGGCCAGCAAGTTCACTAGCGTCGAGAGCAACGCAGCTCCCACGCCCCCAAATCGGCCGATGGCTCGCGCCTGATCGAGAACCTTCATAGCATCTCCTCCAGAGTGTGGGATTCGCATGCAGCATCCCAACCACATCCAAGCTGAGGGTCCGGTATTACGGGGCGATGACTGCGGGATGAATGTTTGTTGAATAAATCTCCACAGGTCCCGCGAAGGTCAACCGGTGGCAGGACCCACCTAAATCTGTCAGACTGGTTTCCGATGGGGATCGAAGATCGTGAATGATGGCGAACGCTATGCCCCGGGGTGGCCAGGAATTCCGCCGCGCTGGACTTCGAGCGCGAAAACCGGCGCGGGCACGGCGCTGAATCTGCACAGCCGGGTCTGGTTCACCATCAGCCACGGCATTCTCAATGAAATTTATTTTCCTCGCGTGGACCAGGCCTGCACCCGCGACCTGGGGCTGATGGTGACCGACGGCAAAAGCGTTTTCTCTGAAGAAAAACGCAACTGCAAGTTTGAGAATGTGCCCATTGAGCCCGGAGTTCCCGCCTTCGAACTGGTCAACACCGAGTTGGACGGACGCTACCGGATCGAAAAAGAGATATTCACCGACCCCTACCGCAACGTAGTCCTGCAAAGGATTCGCTTTCACCCCTTGCAGGGAGTGCTCACCGACTACCATCTGTACGCCTTGGCCTCTCCCCACCTGGCCAACTGTGGAGGTGACAATACGGGATGGGCGGGAGACTACAAGGGCGAGCGCATGCTGTTTGCCGCGCGCAACGATTGCGCATTGGCGCTTGGCTGTTCGGCGCCCTGGAAGAAGATCTCGGTTGGCTTCGTCGGATACTCGGACGGGTGGCAGGATCTGTCGCAGCATTATCAGATGACCTGGGACTACACCCGGGCGGAGAACGGGAACATCGCGCTCACCGGAGAGATTGACCTCGAGCCTTGCGGGGGAGAGTTCGTCTTGGCCGTGGGTTTCGGGGAGATCTGGTCCGAGGCTGGACAACAGGTGCGGGCGAGCCTGCTCGAGCCCTACGAGGAACTCCGGAAGCACTATGTCTGGCACTGGAGGAACTGGCAGGACGGCCTGCACAAGCTCGATCAAACGGAACGGGACAACGATCTTTATCGCGCCAGCGTGGCCACGCTGCGGGTGCACGAGTCGAAGGATTTTCTGGGCGGTGTGATTGCCAGCCTTTCGATTCCCTGGGGCTTCAACAAGGGGGACGAAGACCTCGGCGGATATCACCTGGTCTGGCCGCGTGATCTGGTCGAAACCGCCATTGCCTTCTTGGCGGCGGGTGCGAACTCCGACGCTTTTCGGGTGCTTCGCTATCTGGAGGCTACGCAGGATCCCGACGGACACTGGGCGCAGAACATGTGGCTGGACGGCCGTCCCTACTGGAATGGTCTGCAAATGGATGAGGCGGCCTTCCCTATTCTGCTCGTAGATCTGCTGCGCCGCGAAGCGCCGCAGGATCTGGGAGATCTGAAGCGTTGGTGGAATCTGGTGCGAAAGGCCGCCGGATTTCTGGTGCGCAACGGTCCGGTCACGCAGCAGGACCGCTGGGAAGAAGATGCGGGCTTTTCTCCCTTCACCCTGGCGGTCGAAATCGCGGGGCTATTGGCGGCGGCTGAACTGGCGGACCTGGTGGGCGAGAAGGCGATTGCGGCCGTGCTCGAGGAGACCGCCGACAACTGGAACGACAATGTGGAGCGCTGGACTTACGCCACGGGCAGCGAGCTAGCCCGGCAAATTGGGGTAGAAGGCTACTACGTTCGCATTGCTCCGCCCGAAACCGATTACGCGGCATCTCCGATCGAAGGCTTCGTGCCCATCAAGAATCGGCCGCCGGGCGAGAACCTGAATGCGGCCGCCCACGTCATCAGTCCGGATTCGCTCGCCCTGGTGCGCTTCGGACTGCGCGCCCCGGACGACCCCCGGATCCGTAACACCGTGAAAGTCATTGACGCACTGCTGCGCGTGCAACTGCCACAGGGACCTTGCTGGTATCGCTACAACGGGGATGGCTATGGCGAGCATGAGGATGGATCGCCGTTTGATGGCACCGGAACGGGCCGAGCCTGGCCGCTGCTGGCGGGGGAACGCGCGCACTACGAACTGGCGGCCGGACGTCGACCGGCGGCCGAGCAACTTCTGCGGGTAATGGAATTTTCGGTGACTCCGGGATCGCGCCTGATTCCGGAACAGGTTTGGGATGCGCCGGATATTCCCGGGCGCGAACTGTTCCTGGGCAGGCCGTCCGGATCGGCATGCCCGCTGGTTTGGGCGCATTCGGAGTACATCAAACTGCGCCGGTCGTTGCAAGATGGCAAGATTTTTGACCAGCCTTCCCAGACCACCCAGCGCTATCAAGTGGAGGGTCGGAAGTCCACCTACTTCGGCTGGAGCTTCAACAACAAGTGCATGAGCATTCCGCGGGGCAAGAAGTTGCGCCTGGCAACGCTCGCGCCGGCCCGCGTGCGCTGGTCCCTGGACGGCTGGAAGACCTGGCAGGACACGAACACGCGCGACACCGGGCTCGACATGCAGGTCGCCGACTTACCATCGGACCTGTTGGGGCCCGGACGGGCCGTGAGTTTTACCTTTTTTTGGCCGCAGGCCGATAAGTGGGAAGGAGTGAATTTTCAGATCGTGGTGGAAAATAGCGCGATCGGGTAGCTCCGAGGCGGCGGGCGCACTCCGGCGCAACGCGGGTACGGCCGCCACCAGAGTTCGGCAAGTAGTTGAGCCAACTGGTTCGAAAACTGCCCCGCCACACGCCCGCAATGGATCGAGCTGTTTCGACCCGCTCTCCAGGCTTCTCGCTTGACCAACCATCACTTCCATGTTTTCAGCGAGCCGCGATTGATCGCCCCCCGCCGTCCTCTCGACCCCAGCCCCCGTCGCGAAGATTGAAGTAGAGCGCGACTGCCGAAAGCGCAGCCAGCGCCAGCAACAGGCTTCCGGTTCCGAAGACGCCGAGCAACACCTTGCCCGATCCAAATAACGCCAGATAGACCATGGCGCAGCCGAGGACCCAGGAAAGCAGGTTGCGGCCGAGATCGCGGGTGGGCGGGACGTCAGGGGCGAGGCGGGCCACCGGTTTCCATCCCGCCACGTGCGGGCGCACTTTTCGGTAGAACTTGACGAGCACGTCGTCAGGTTCCTGCTTGGTCAACAGGGTGACCGCCACCCAGACGAGCGTCGTGGTTCCGGTGACCGTCAATGCGGTCTCGGCAAAAACCACAGCCTCGAGACCGGCGAAGGGCTTGATCCATCGCAGGGCAAGACTCACGATCAGAGCCGTGGCCATGGCGGAGATTTCGCTCCAGGCGTTGATGCGCCACCAGTACCAGCGCAGCAGATAGACGCCCCCCGTGCCCGCCCCGATGATAAGCACGATTTCCCAGCCCGCCAGAATCGAGCCGAGCTGGGCGGAAACGTACGCCGAGACCACCACCAGAATAACGGTGGCCAGGCGGGAAACCTTCACATAGTGCTTTTCGCTGGCGTCTGGTTTCACAAAACGCCGGTAAAAATCGGACACCAGGTAGGACGCGCCCCAGTTGAGCTGGGTGGCGATCGTGGACATGAATGCCGCCATGAAACCGGCAAAGACGATTCCGCGCAGGGCGTGGGGCATGTGTTCGGTGACGATGCGCATGTAGGCCGGCTCCGGGTGCGCCAGGCCGGGGTAGAGAACAATGACCGCGAGGCCGGCGAGAATCCAGGGCCAGGGGCGAATGGCATAGTGCGCGATATTGAACCAGAGGACCGAGAGCAGGCCTTGGCGCTCGTCGCGAGCGCTGAAAATACGCTGCGCGATGTAACCCCCGCCACCTGGCTCGGCGCCCGGATACCAGAAGGCCCACCATTGCAGCCCCAGGTAGACGGTGAAGGTGATGACCGGCAGAGCCCACAATGCCTGGAAGGTAAAAGGCCGTGAGAAATCCGGAAAGAACGCGGTCGGATCGCTGGCACTCGGACCGGCCGCGGCCCGCAGCAGTGCCAGCTTATCCAACATGACGTGCATGCCGCCGGCGGCCGCAATGGCGTACCAAGCCACCGCAATCACAATCGCCATCTTCAGCACGAACTGGAACAGGTCGGTCCAGAGCACGCCCCAGAGACCGCCGAGCGCAACATAGACTCCGGTAAAGGGGATGAGGAAGAAGACGCAAATCCAGAGAGCGTGGACTTCGGTGACCCCCAGGCAGATGGCCACGATGCTGGTCATGGCCTTGGTGACCCAGCCGAGGATCAAACAGTTCATGAGCAGGCCGAGGTAGAGCGCGCGAAAACCGCGCAGGAAAGCTGCGGGCTTGCCCGAGTAGCGCATTTCCGCGAACTGCACGTCGGTAAGCAGGCCGGAGCGCCGCCACAGGCGGGCGAAAAGAAACACCGTCATCATGCCCGAGGGCAGAAAGCACCACCACAGCCAGTTGCCGGCGATCCCGAGTTTGTAGACCAGGCCGGTGACGAGCAGAGGCGTATCGGCGGCGAAGGTGGTAGCCACCATGGAAGTGCCCGCCAGCCACCAGGACACGGAGCGTCCGGAGACAAAGTAATCGTCGATGCTTTTGCCCGAGCGCCGGCGAAAATAGAGACCAAGGATGAGAGTGACGGCAAGATAGCCGACGATGGCCGACCAGTCGAGGAAGGTGAAATTCATGGCGCTCGAGAGGATACCACTCGGCGGCAAACGGCGGAGGAAAAGTGGCTCGTCGGGCCGTCAGCAAAGTTTCCGCGTTGCGCTGGCTAACCCGTGTACAGCAGCTCGACCACGGTGCAATCGTCATTGAGCGGCTGACCGCTGCAGAATTCAGTCACGGCGGCAAAAATATCTTCCAGGCTTTGACTGCGGGCCGCCACGGCTTCTAAACGTTCATTGTCAAAAAAATCACCGCTCGGATTCTCCGCTTCGGTGACTCCGTCGGTCACCAGAACCAGGCGGTCGCCGGGATGGAGATAAGCTCGATCGCTCTCATAGACGGCGTCGGCGATCAGGCCCACCGGCATATTGCCATGGGATGGGCGAAGCACTTCGCGATTACCGAAAATCAGCAAAGGCTGCACGTGCCCGCAGTTCACGTATTCCAGTTCGCCATCCTGGCGCAGGCGGGCAATCACCAGGGTGGCGTATTTTTCGCCGATTTCCTTGTGGGTAAAGTAACTGTTGACCGCGGTCACGATCTCCCGTAGCCCCATTCCGGCATGCAGTTGGGAATAGATCATGCCCTGGAGGGTCGATGCCAGCAGCGCCGCCGACACCCCCTTGCCGCTGACATCGGCGAGAACCACGGCCAGCCCCTCCTTGGTATTCACCGCATCGAAGAAGTCGCCGCCAATTTCCTTGCAGGAAAGATTCTTTCCGTCCAAACGGGCAAAGGGAACTTCGGGAATGGTGACCGCCATCAGGCGCTGCTGGATTCTGGCGGCGATCGATAACTCCTGCTGGTAGCGCCGGGCTGCGTTCTCGGCCTGCACCAGGCGCGCGTTCTCGATCAGCGAGGCGGCCTCGGTCGCGATGGCCCGCAAGATATCGCCGCTCACCCGGGAAATATCTCCTGAAGCAAAGCGCGAATCCATGTACAGCGCTCCCATCACTTCCCCCAAGGCCACGGGCGCATCCTTGTCGCGGATGGCGTATACCTGGGGCTTGCGCAGGGGAACGCAAATCACGGTGCGCAGATCAAAGGCCACGATGCTTTGCCGTCCGGCCAGATCCAGCGAGCGGCTGGTATCGGTCACCAGGAACTCGGAGTTCGATTTCAGGGCATCCTCGAGAATGGAATGCGAAATCGTCTTGTCGTCGAGCAGGGCCTCGCCCTTTGAAGTGCGGCCGGCAGCCAAGCGTAGCTTGCCGTCCTCGGTATTTTTCAGAAAGATGTAAGCCCGCTCTCCGCGGGTTAGGGTCAACGTGGTCTCCAGCAGGGTGACCAGAATCTCGTCGAGCACACCGGTGGTGTTGAGCTTGCGTGCGGCCTCGAGAAACAGCGTCAGCTTCTCCAGGTCGGTTGAAGTGGCCGACATGTGGATGCCGGAAATCTGGCTGAGGAACTCGCGGGCGGTGTTGGTCGTGCCCTGCAGCGGATTGAAGACCACATACACGGTGTCGCGGACGCCGAACTCCAGGCGGTCGCTGCGCTCGAGCTGTTGGCGCTGCACTCGTTCCCCGTTGACGAAGGTTCCGTGCTTGCTTCCTTGGTCGACGACGTAGAACTGTCCATTTTCAGAAACAATCAGGGCATGATCACGAGAAACCCGGGGATCGGGAATGGCCAGGTCCTTATCGGCTTTGCGTCCGACTGCGAAGGGACTGCGGTCCAGATTGATCTTGCGCTCGGAGCCGTTCTGCACGAACACCAGCATGGGAAATATGCCCGATCCCGGTTCCGCGCCCGGTCCCGTGATGGTTGAAAAGGACATAGCAACCCCGTGTCTGATCCTTGGTCGGTCTTCGGTCGTCTCCCGACGCTCAGCGCTCGAGGCGAGACCCGTCTCGAGCCCGAACGTTCTGAAGCCTACCGCGTGCGTCGCAGCAATGCAAGCCGGAGAAATGCGCCGGGGACCAGTCGGGGTGCGGAGTTTGGCCGGGAAAGGTGGGACGGTGGGAAGCGCTTCCGGCCGAAGAGGATAGCGGCCCGAGTCCCCCGGAACACGCCCCTACCCGGGGGCGCACCAACCCCTATATGCTTACCCCACTGTGCGCTCGAACCTCCCGAAAGCGACGAGAAACCTGCTTCTGCTGCTAGCGCTGGCTGCCCTCCTCGGACTCCTCTCCCGGCGGTTCGCAGCCAGCCAAAACGGCACCGACTTCCCCGAGTTTTATGCCGCGGCAAAGATGGTCGGTGAGGGGCGAGGCCGCCAGCTCTATGACCCGGCGGCGCAGGACCGCTTCGAGATCCGCTATGCCGGCCGCACCGGCACTTATTTCAATCATCCGCCCTTCGAGGCTCTGGTTTATGTGCCGCTGACGGGCTGGCCGCTGCGGGGCGCCTACCTAGTTTGGTGCATGCTGAATGCGGGGTTTCTCGCGGTCGTCGCGCGATTGCTCGCACCCCAGGTCTTCCCCCACCGCGACTGGCGCGTGCTGCTCGTTCTGTTTTTTCTCTTTGTGCCGGTTCTACTCAACTTCCTGCAGGGCCAGGATTCCCTGCTCTTGCTGCTGCTGCTGAGCCTGGCGTTTGCGGCGCTCCAACGGGAAAAAGAATTCGCCGCGGGTTGCCTGCTGGCCTGCGGCCTGTTCAAGTTCCACCTGGTTGTTCCCCTGGTCGTCGTGCTCCTGGCTCGACCCAGCGCTCGACGGGAAAACAGACTCGCGACCGGTTTCCTGTGCGCCGGCGCCCTGTGGATTGGGATCTCCGCCGCGGTTTCCGGCTGGGGCTTTCTCTCGGCATATCCCCGGTTCCTGCTGCGTCTTGGAAGCCTGCCTCTGGCGGGTATTCATCCCGAGGAGATGGCGAACCTGCGGGGCCTGGTGTCCCTTTTTTCCCTTCCCCAGCCGGTGCGCTACGCTCTGATTCTGGTCGGTTCGCTCGCCGTGCTCGCGGTCGCCATACTCGGAGAGCGACAGGCAAAAAAGGATTGGGGGCCGACCTCGGAGTTGGCTTTCGCCAATGCAGTCAGCGCAGGCGTCCTGGTCGGATATCACCTGAGCCCGCACGACCTCAGTGTGTTGCTGCTTCCGATGGCCTTGATTCTCCACTCCCTGCAGAGGACCCAGGGGAGTCTGACCGGGATGACGAGGTCGCGATGGGTCGCGGGGCTAGCGATTGCGGGTGCAGCGATTCTCGTTCTGCCGCCCTTCCAGCTGTGGCTGCTCGCCGAGCATCGCTATGCCTGGCTGGCGGTAGCCATCTTGCTGCTGTTCGCCGCCAACTATCGGGAGCTCAGGAGGACCTTGCCCGAAACGCCCGTGAATCGCTGAACAGAAACGCCAGCGGGCCGAGGATCGCAATCGGAATGGCCGGAATCGACCACAAAGGCAGGGCCCAGGCCCGCTCGACGGTAGCCTGAGCCAGGAAGAGCGAGGCCAGCATGAGCCCGAGCGAAGCCATCCAGGGCCAGAAAACGAACACGGCGGCCGCGCTCAAGGCGGCTTGGCTTCCCCGGCTCATCCCCCAGAGCTGCTTCCAGGATTGCGCGATCAAAAACACCGCCGGCAAAAGCAGCAGCTGGTTGTAGGGCGCCAGCATGGGCACAACCGCGAGAGTTGTGGTCAGCATCAACGCCAATACCAGACGGAAATCCCGCGAATCCTCCGGGGAATGCCGCAGGCGCCAGCAGATGACGGCGACACCTGCGACCAGCAGGATGCCCAGCAGTTTCCCGATCGGGTGGGTGGTGAGCGCTTCGAGCGGCGAGCCGGCGTCGGTGTAGTCGAGGTAGGCCGTCACGGCGTGCGCGAAACGCTCGATCCAGCCCGGCAAGATGTATTCTCCGCCTCCTGCCAAGAGGCCGCAGCTCAGGGTGAACCCCCAGAAAAATCCCTGGCGTTGGCGCCAGCGGCTGAGCGTCCAGAGCATCAGCCAGACGGTGAGCAGCGCCACCAGCTGCGGCTTGATGGTCGCCACCGCCAGAAGCACTCCGGCCAAAAACAGCTGCCCGCAGACCAAAAAAACTGCGCTTGCGGCAATCACGCCGCACGCCAGCAAGCTCAACTGCTGCAGCTTGATTCCCTGCACCGCGCAATAGCTGCCGACAGTCAGCAGCAGCAAGATGGCGAACCCGTTCGCAGAGGGGCGCCAGCCGAGAACCCG
The DNA here is from genome assembly GCA_963770245.1 of uncultured Acidobacteriaceae bacterium. Classification (GTDB taxonomy): domain Bacteria; phylum Acidobacteriota; class Terriglobia; order Terriglobales; family Acidobacteriaceae; genus PALSA-270. Next base: position 436,502 of record CAVYOX010000012.1, read on the forward strand.
GAGCCATAGTACGACGCTCGCCGCGGTAACTATTGCGAGCAGCCAGCGAAAGGTGTCGCGCACCGCGGGGAAGGGGAGAGACACGGTCGGCGCCAGCAGAAAAGCCACATACACCGGATAGGCGAAACGCTCCTCGTCGCGGGGATCTCCCGCGCGGGCGGCGTCGAGCGGCCGCCCGTAATAGCCGGCCTGAATTTCGCGGGTGACGTCGTCGGCGTAGGGGTCGCGATGGTGCAGCAGCAGCTCGCGCGTGCCCAGCCAGCGCGGGTACAGATCGGAGAGCATGCCCCGCGGCCTGCCGTGAGTCGCGGCGTCGGCCTGCTGAAAGGGCACCAGCACTCGCTGTACGTAGAACCACAGACTGGCGGCGAGAAGCGCCGCCAGCAACCACCCGAATTGGCCACTCTTCCACAAAACTGGCGGGAGCGAAATCGCTCCATGTTACAACTTATGCGGAACCCGCGTGAGATTGCGACTGCTCATCGCCGCATTGATTGGACTGGCCAGCGGCATCTTTTGCTGGTTTCTGCTGGGGCGCCTCCACCTGGGTGCGGCGGATTTTACCTGGGCCATCCAGGCGGCCCAGGATTTGCTCGCCCGCCGCAACCCCTACCGCTCGCCCCTGCAACTCTACCCGCTGACCGCGGCCTGGTTCGGTCTACCGTTTGTCCGCCTGCACGCGGAGGTTGCGGCAGGTTTTTTCTACGGCATCAGCTCGGCCTTGCTGGCCTTTGGGCTGAGCCGCGAGGGTTATCATCGGCTGCTGGTTTTTCTCGCCTATCCATATTGGGCGGCCATTTTGACGGCGCAGTGGACGCCACTCATCATGGCCAGCGCTTTTTTTCCCCTGCTCCTGCCTGCCACCCTGGCCAAGCCGCAGATCGGATTGCCGGTCGTGCTGACTCACGCGAGCCGCCGCGGGGTCCTGGCCGCGGTGTTTCTCGGGTTGTTGACGGTGGCGATCATGCCGAGCTGGCCCCTGCTCTGGCTGCGGCAGCTCGGCCACTACCAACGCTTCGTCCCCTTGTTGGTGCTGCCCGGTCCCCTGCTCGCGGCCGCACTGCTGCGTTATCGGGAACGGGACGCCCTGTTGCTATTGCTGATGGCGGTCATGCCGCAACGCTGGTTTTACGACGCGCTCATCCTGTGGCTCATCCCAAAATCGCGGCGGGAAATCCTGACTACTGTCTTCTGCAGTTGGGGGGCTGGAATCTGGCGGTGGTATCACATTCCTCACAGTTTCACGGAAGTTGGTCGCTGGACCGTGCTCTTCATTTATTTGCCCATGCTCGCCATCGTCCTGCTGCGGCGCCCGAGCCTCACTGACTCGCCTGCCGAGACGATGGCCCCGACTTCGAAGACAGAAGGACCGAGGGCCGAGTCCAACTTAAGGTGCGACCGACAGGGTGTCGAGGCGCTCGGAGGCCTTGGTCCATCCCTCTAACGATCGAGCGAGAGCCACGAGCACGAGCGCAAACAGATTCAGGTGTTGGTAGTGCAGCGCGAGCACCATGTAGACGGGGCTAAAGAACATCAGCAGCAGACAGATCTCGAGGTCATGCCCCCACCCCCGCTCGACCACCCGGCCCGAAAGAAGCTGGTCGACCAACAACAGCAGGGGCAGCAACAAGATGCTCATGTCCTGACTGTAGCCGTGGTAGCTGACCAAAAAAGTCACAACTAAAGCAAGGGAGAAACCGCTCCGCCATGATTGCCGATGCGCGGGAGCAGAAGCATCCCAGCGGACCCCCGCCCAGGCGAGTGCCCAGACCGACGCCGCCAGAATCACGGCATTCACCCACATGGGCGCGGCCGTTCCGCCGTTCCATCCCCCGATGAGGCCGCGCAGGTTTGGCATGTTGCCGGGTGCAATCACCCGCTTCGCAGCCTGCGCGTTGACCTGCCATACATAGTGCGGATAGTAGAGCAGCTCATTCCAGCCGACCAGAGCCAGAGAGAGCGCGCCCACCCCGATGCCCGTGACCAGCATTCCCCCGACTGCCTTCCAACGGCGGCCGATCAGAAGGATCAAAGCAAAAGGCAGCACCAGCTGAAACTTGAACAGGCCCAGCCCCAAAAGCATGCCGCCCCGAAAGTCTTTTCCGGATTCGAGCGCCAGAAACACCAGCACGTACAAGCTGAGCAGCAAAATCGAATCCTGCCCTTGCATCAAGGCGACCGCGATGGGGAAAAAACCGAACGCTGCCAGGTAGGGCAACCAGGGGATGGAAAATAAGACGGGCAAGGGCGGTCCGAGAGCGCGCAAGATCCCAGCCAGCAGTAGCAGGTTCACGAGCAGCCACAGACCGTAGGCGCGGAAGTAAGAAACATAGGTAAGCGGGAGAAAGGCCAGCACCTCAAACGGAGGATGATTGTAGGGCAGTTGCCCTTCTTTGGTGCGCGCCACCTGAGCGAACTCGCGTTCGGTCTGCCATTGCAACTGGTCGTCGTAGAGTTCGGCCGCCTGGCCACGCCGCACCATAAGACCGGCGGCGTAGAAGATGGTGAAGTCGGGATAGCCCTCGATCACTCGCCGCCTGGCCATCCAGAACAGAACCGCATTCAGGCCGGCCGTGCCCAACAGGAAGGTGGCCAGGACAAACTTTATGTGGGAACTGGCAGGCATGGATTGAAAAAACAACCGAATGCAAGGTGAGATAGATTCTGTCTTCCATTCGAAACGCCGTCAAGGCCCCCGCTGCATTTATTAAAGTCGAGATGGACCGCTGCATGGATTACGTCTCCTTCCTTTCTGTTCTCGGGCTTCGGTGTCGAGCGCGGCTAGCAGTGCCCTGCGCAGCTGGTCGCGCGAGTCCTAGGTGGTGACGGCGGCATTTTTGCTTTTGATCAGAGCTCGATGAAGGCGAAATCAGCTATAAGTAACCGGGTTGTGGATGCGGTCCATCTCTCGGGATACCCGCCGGTGATCGTTGTCCGGAACAGCTGGAAAAAGATGTTGAATCTCCTCTTTGGCTATCAGATCCGCTCGGCTGCCCGCTCTCTGCCGAAGCAGCCCGCGCCATGTACAATGCCGTCTGCTGTAGCAAGCCTTTTGCCCTATGCCTCCGCCCGCAGAACCTGGAACGCCCAGGGGAAAGATCGGCGCCGCTCCGACGGTTCGGGGTGCCGGCGGGCCCGCACTGATACTTTTGGGGGCCGCGGTTCTGGCCTGCAGCATGTGGTTTTTCGTGGCTCGCGTCTGGGCGCCCCCGCTCAAATCGCATTTCTCCGATCTCTATCCGCGCTGGTATGGATCGCGAGAATTGCTGGTCGATCATCGCGACCCTTACAGCCCGGCGGTCACCAGCGAGATTCAGACTCTGGCCTATGGACGGGCCGCGCACCCGGGAGAATCCCGCGACGAAGAGCGCTTCGCTTACCCGCTTTACATTGCCTTGCTGCTGGCCCCAACCGTCGGCCTGCCTTTTGCGCGTGTCGAAAGCCTGTTCCTTTTCGTCCTGCCGGTGCTGGCCGTGCTCAGTGTCCTTCTATGGGTTGCGATGCTCGGTTGGCGATGCCCGAAAGCGACTCTCGGGGCGTTGGTTCTTTTGAGCCTGGGCAGTTTCCCCATGCTCGAGAGCATCTATCTCGAGCAACCGGCGCTGCTGGCGGCGGCGCTGCTGGCGGGCGCGGGTGCAGCGCTCGCTTCCGGACGGATGGGCTTGGCAGGAACCCTGCTGGCTCTAGCCACCATCAAGCCGCAGTTGAGCGTTCCTTTGGTGATTTGGCTGCTCGTGTGGGCGGGCTGGGAGTGGCGATCGCGAAACCGGCTGGTGTGGGGCTTCGCTCTCACCATGCTCGTGCTGGCTGGAGTTTCGGAGCTCCTGCTGCCGGGATGGGCGACCGAATTTCTCGCGGGGCTAGCCGCCTACCAGCATTACACGGGCAATTTCTCGATCCTTACTCTCTTGTTCAGCAATCTGGGCACGGCCTTCGCCGGCATCGGCCTGGCGGGCGCGCTGGCCGTCGTCGCCTGGCAGATGCGACACGAATCCGCGGGCTCGGACCGGTTCAACTATGGTTTTGTCATGGTCCTCACGGTCACCGTGGTGGCGATGCCCACGCTTTACCCGACCGGCCAAGTGGTGCTTCTGCCGGCGATTTTTCTGCTGCTCGAGCATCGCCAGCGGGTTTGGGCGGCGGGACGCGCTCGACGTCTGGGGGTGGTGGCTGTCTCCAGCCTGATCGCCTGGCCCTGGGTCGGTTCCCTCGCCTACCTGCTGGCAAGTCTCGCGGTTCCCCTGAGCTCGCTACGCCGGCTCTGGATCGTGCCGGTCGCGAGCATTCTCCTCATTCCACTCGCTCTGCTCATCATGCTCGCCTCCCTGGCCCCTAGGGCGCTCGGAGTGATCCCACCGGCCCAGGTTTCCGCAGGCAACCGTTAGCGCACCCCCGGGGCAAAGCCCGCCAGATTCTCTATCGCGCTCCGGCGCGGTATGATCCACGGTCATCATGAATCACTTGCTCGACGCCCGCCGGGTTCTGGTCGCGATTGTGGCGATCGGATTGTTCGCCCTGGCCGCGCGCAGCGTGACCGACCCGGACCTGTGGTGGCACTTGCGGACCGGGCAATTGATTCTCCGCAACCATGCCGTGTTTCACTCCGATCCGTATTCCTTCACACGGCTGGGGCAGCCCTGGGTGAATCATGAGTGGCTTTCCGATGTCTTCCTGTTTGCCGTCTACCGGGTCTCCGGCTGGGGCGGATTAATTGTCGCCTTTTCGGCCATCACCGCCGCCGCTTTCCTATTGGTATTTCTGCGCTGTCCGGGACCTCCCTTGATCGCCGCGGTCGCCACGATCTGGGCCGGGGTGGCTTCGATACCCTTGTGGGGGGTGCGCCCGCAGCTGCTTTCCCTCCTGCTCATCAGCGTGTTTCTGCTCATCCTTGATCCTCCACCGCACGATTCTTCCCCCAAGGACGATTCTCCTCGCAGGGACTCGTCTCGCAATAAGGCTACGGCGGGTGATGACGTGTCGGCCAAGCGCCCGGCTCTTCTGTGGTCGATCCCACCTCTCACGCTGCTGTGGGTCAACTTGCACGCCGGATACGCCGCGGGCATCGCCCTGGTGGGGCTTTTTTTGGTCGGACATGCCCTGGATTCTGCCTTCGGCTTCGAGCCCTGGGTGCAGGCGGCGCCGAGGATCAGGCGGCTGGCTTGGGTTCTCGGGGTCTCGATCGCGGTGATTCCCTTGAATCCGAACGGCAGCAAGATGTTTTGGTATCCCTTGGCCACGCTTCGTTCGCCGGCTATGCAGCGCCACATTGCCGAATGGTTTTCGCCGGATTTCCATCAGCCCCAATACTGGGCGGCCCTCGCGATGATCCTGGCCAGCTTGTGGGCGGTGGCGCTTTCGCCGCGGCGAGTGCTTCCCCGCGAACTTCTTTTGCTGTTGACCACGATGTATATGGGACTGCACTCGGTCCGACACCTGGCCATCTACCTCTTGGTGGCGGCTCCGATCCTGGCCGGATTGGCGGAGGCCTGGGTGGGAAGCTGCTCCGCCTTCAACCGGCCTGATCCGCCTGGCCGGTCCCAAGCTGCGCCGGTTCCGGGCAAGATCAGGATGGGACTGAATGCCCTTCTGCTCGCCGCCCTTCTGGCCTTCGCGATGGCTCGGGTCCATTTGGTCGTCGGTCGGCAGGCAGAAACCGAAGCAGCCAGGTTTCCGGAGGCGGCCGTCGGCTTTCTCTTGACCCACCACCCACCCGGACCCCTGTTCAACTATTACGACTGGGGCGGCTATCTTATCTGGAAGCTTTATCCCGGAGTTCCGGTCTATATCGATGGCCGGGCCGACCTCTATGGCGATGCTCTTATGGACAGTTTCGCCCAGACTTACGGTCTGACCAACCACTGGGAAGCGCCTCTGGAGTCCTGGCAGATTCGCACCGTCCTCGTTCCACCGTCGGCCCCGCTTGCCTCGGTTCTACGTTCCCGTTCCGGCTGGAGCCAGATCTACTCGGATCCCCAGGCCGTCATCCTGACCAAAGGTATCAGCACCTCCGGACAATCCACACGCAAGTGATTTATTTATCAGCACGATAGGGCCACCCGTCGCAGCCGCCAGTCGGCACGAAGGTGGTACAGCCGAAATGAGGAGAGTTGGGTATCATGCAAATGAACCGGCAAGAATCCCCCGAATTTCAAGGTTCGGCTGAGTTCGCCGGCAAGGCGAGCCCGACCGCGGCGTGCCGGTGAGGTATGGTTTTATGGGATTCTTCGAGAAGTTATGGCGGCATCAAGAGGGACAGGATGTCGCGGAATACGCGGTGATGCTGGCCGTCATGCTGGCCATTGCGGTCGCAACCTTACACGCCATCGGCGTGAGTGCGGGCAATACTTTCTCCTCCATCGCAAGCACCATCGCCAGCCAATAGGCTGGCCTTCGACCCGCCTCCGGCTCTGCCGGCCGGTGAGCCGCCGCCAAGCGGCTTTTTAGGCTGACAATTGCCCTGCCGAAACCCGGCCACGGGCACCTGACTCGACAACCCTGGGCAGTTACTTTGGGCCAAAGTGTGCAAGAAATTGTCGCTCCAAGGAAGTACCGAGCAGGGTATGATGGAGCTGAGGATTCGAGAAAGCCTTCGTAATCCTTCAGAAATCCAATGATTCTCGATGGTTGCAACAGAATTCTGTTGCACAGGCTGGACTGCGCACAAAATTGCATGGAGTGACTCGGGAGGGTCTGCCTATTCGACCCCATTTCCCTTGGAGGAATTGATGAGGAGCCTTCTTCGCAGGTTGTGGCGAGAAGATGCGGGACAAGACATCGCGGAGTACGCGGTCATGTTGGCAGTGATCTTGGTCATTGTTGTGGGTACGATCCGGCTCATTGGTTCCAATGCCAACAATGTCTTTTCCCAGGTCGCCAGTTCAATTTCGCAATAGCGTAGCGTGCTGAGTCGCCGTGCGCAAGCGAGAGCCCCAGGGCCGCCCGCACGGGAAAGAAGAATGACGGAAACGGCGCTCGACGGTGTGGTGTCTGATCCTGCCAAGAGGTGTGGGCAGGGTCGCTCGCGACCGTGCGCTTCCGTCGTTTTGGTGCGGACTTCTGCACCCATAGGGATCTGATCGTAGTGATCTGGTTTTTGAGGAGCAGCGATGAATCGTACTCGACTCCTATTGATTGGCGCCGTGGCCATTGCGCTGGGCGCGTTCGTGAGTTTCGTTGTCTACCGCAATCTATTGCGGGCAAACACGGGGGCTGACACCAGGCCGGGTGTAGACGTCGTGGTCGCCGCCGAGGATCTCCAGGTGGGGGCAAAAATCGAGGATCGCGACGTCAAGCTGGTCCATTTCCCGATCGAAGTCTTGCCGCCGCACAGCTACCGCCTGATGTCGCAGGTGGTGGGCCGGGGCGTGGTGTTGCCCATCGCGCAAGGAGATTTCGTTCTCCCCAGCAAACTGGCGGGAGAGAATGCCGGGTTCGGCCTTCCCTCCCTGATTCCGACGGGCATGCGGGCGGTGTCGGTGCGGGTGAATGAAGTGGTTTCGGTGGCCGGTTTCGTGGTGCCGGGAACGCGCGTGGATGTGTTGCTGACCGGCAATCCCGCGGGCGGAACGGACCAACAGACCTCGACCGTGCTCGAGAACGTGATGGTGATCGCGACCGGGCAAAAGCTCGAGCGCAATGCCGGGGGCGATCCGCAGATGACTCCGGTGATTACCCTGCTGGTTTCGCCCGACGATGCCCAGAAACTGACGCTCGCCAGCACGCAGGGCCGCATCCAGCTGGCATTGCGCAATCCGCTTGACACCCAGCAGCAGCAGATGGGCTCGATCAACACCGGCGCCCTCTACCGGGGGTCAGGGGCGGCCCCGCCGCCCGTCGCTGCAGAAAGTACGAGCGCCCAAGCACACGAGCACCACCGTCCAGGCGCCTACGGTCCCGTCGGCTTACACGGTCGAGGTGATCGAGGGCGATAAGAAGGAAACGAGAAATTCTGAGGCCAACTTTCGAGGTCTGAGGTTAGTGGAAATGTCGATCCCCTCACGCAGTTGCGTGGAACCGGAAATCAACGGCGGCCAAAGATTCCGTACTGCCTCGATCATTTTTCTCGGGCTGCTGGTCGCCGCCCTAGCCCCGACCGCTCACTCGCAAGAACAACCGGCAAATCTCAGCCACAGCCGGATGTCGTCGATGCCGGCAGCCCCCGCCCAAACCACCGTTCCCTCGCCCGTGACCGCCTCCCCGGCGTCGAAATCGAGGCCCAGGGCTCGGCGCCATTGCGCGTCATGGTCGGCAAGTCGTTGCTCATCAATACCCCCAACGCGCGCCTGAAGCGAGTCTCGGTCACCGATCCGGCGGTGGCGGAAGTGCAAGTGGTGACGCCAAATCAGATCCTGGTGCATGGGCGCGCGAGCCGGCGAAGTATCGCTGCTGATCTGGGACGAACTGGAACGTTCCCGCAGTTTCGACTTGCGCGTGGATGTGGATGTCAGCGCCGGCGCTGAAGAAGAGAAGCGCGTCTTCCCGGACGAGCAGATCACCGTAACGCCTTCGCGCTCCGCGATCGTGCTCTCTGGCCATGTTTCCACCAAGGACGTAGCGGGCGGGCTGCATGATCGCCGAAGCCTACTCGGCAAGAAGTGGTTAACGTGCTGACCTTCGGGCCGGTCGGCTCACAAGAGGTCCTGCTGAAGGTGAAGTTCGCGGAGGTGGACCGCACCGCCTCTGACGCAACTGGGGGCCAACTTCTTCTGCTCCCGGGCAACCGGAAATACCATCGGGACCCTGACCACCCAGCAATTCGGCGGGTTCAGCGTCACGACCACGGCTCAAACCACGCACCACCAACGGCAACAGCACGACCACCACCGCGACTCACGCTCCACCCAGCCGACCATTAGCTCGCAACTTCCTCAATCTGTTTCTCTTCCGCAGCGACATCAACTTTGGCGCGGTGATCCAGGCCTTGCAGCAGAGGAATCTTCTGCAAATCCTGGCCGAGCCGAGCATGATCGCCATGAATGGCAAGGAAGCCAAGATGCTGGCCGGCGGACAGTTTCCCTTCCCCGGTCGTGCAACCCGGGCAAGGGTTCGCCGCGGTGACGATCAGCTTCAAGAACTTTGGCGTGGAACTGGCCTTTACGCCGGAGATCATGCCGAACGGCAACATTCGACTTGAAAGTGGCGCCATAGGTCAGCACGCTGGATTTCACCAATGCGCTTGACCATCTCCGGCTTTAGGTTCCCGCCTCAGCACGCGCAGCGCGGAGACCGAATTTGAATTGCAGGACGGGCAGAGTTTTGTGATCGCCGGTTTGATGGACAATCGGGTGACCGACATCTGAGCAAATTTCCCGGGACTCGGGGACTGCCGATTATCGGCAATCTTTTCAAAAGCAGGAGCCGCAAAAAAGCAAGACCGAGCTGATGGTGCTGTGCACGGTACGCAGGATTTCGCCTAGCACGCAGGCTCCGATCCTGCCGACGCAGCCGCAGCCGTTCATGGAGAAGAACAAGTTCGATGGTTCGAAGGCACCGAGCGCCAAGTAGCGGGCTGGCGCCAGCCGGCGGCAAAGACTAGAATCGAAAGAACTAAGGAAGATTGAGACTCGCGGGGGGCGTCAGAGGGTCATGTCCGAAACTTCTGTTGTGATCGTAGCGTCGGACAGCGAACAGCGCGCCGTGCTGCAGGTGCTGGTCGACGGCACGAGCGTGGCGACGCGTCGGTGCATTCCTCCGCCAACTTTCCGGCGGGGGCCGCGGATCCGCTGGTGCGAGGATCCAGAGCACCAATCCGGATGTGGTTCTGGTGGATATTCCCGCCGCCAATCCAACCGTGGCCTTGCGCTCGATCGAACTGCTGCAGGCAGGAGCTGCCCGACGTCGCGGTGTTCGCCGTAGGCGCCATGTCCCAACCGCAGGTGATCGTCAACGCCATGCGGTCGGGTGCCCGTGAGTTCATCGAACGGCCGACCACCACCACCGATCTGCTCGAGGCCTTCGTCCGCCTCTCGGCTTCGCCCCGCAAGGTGCAGCGCGAGGAAGTCCGCGGCAAGGTGTTTACCGTGGTCAATGCCAAAGGCGGCAGCGGCGCCACCACGGTGGCGGTCAATCTGGCTCTCGCTCTGCAGTCGGCCCACGGCGATACGGCGCTGGTCGACATTGCGCCGCTCGGTCACTCCGCGCTGCACATGAACCTGAAGCCTCTGTTCAGCGTGGCCGATGCCATCCGCAATCTGCATCGGCTCGACCATTCTCTGCTGGAAAGCTTCATGACCCGCCACGAGGGCGGATTGCAGGTGCTGGCCGGGCCCAACACTCCGGTTCTGGTCGAACCGTCCACCTCGGAGTTTGCCCGGCTGTTCGACATGCTGGTCAGCCACTTCCGCTACGTGGTGGTCGATGCCTCGACCCGCATGGATGCAACCACCCGACTGGTGAGCAATTTGTCGGCGACCGTGCTGCTGGTGGCGCACGCCGACGTGGCCTCGCTTTGGAGCGCCGCCCGGATTCAACAGTATCTGGGCGAAGCCGGCGGTCGGGACCGGGTGCGCCTGCTGCTCAACCGCTTCCGCAAGATTCCCGGATTCACCGAGGCCGATGCCGAAACCGCGGCCGGGATGAAGCTGTTGTGGAAGATTCCCAATCAGTATTTCGCGGTCTCGACCGCGATTGATCGCGGAGTGCCGCTGATGCAACAGAACCATACCGAAATTGCGCGCGCCTTCATCGGACTCGCGGGGCGGCTGACCGAGAACGACGTGGACGTGAAACGCTCGACCTGGTCGTTGTTCAAGACCGTGTAGTCGGAAAGACCGTATCACTGTAGAGAAGACCGCATCGAAGACCGAACCGATCGATGGAGCTAAGGGGCACCGGCGAGACGCATGGCAAATTTGCAGGCTTTCGAGAAGGCTGAGTACCAGCAGGTTAAAGCGGACCTGCATCGCAAGATCCTCGACCGTTTGGATCTAGAGAAGCTGGGGCGTACGCCCGGGGAAGCGGCCCGGGAAGAAGTCCTGCTGCTGATCCGCAACACGGTCAATAGCGAAGCCGTTCCTCTGAGCTTTGCCGAACGCGAGCGCCTGGCGCGCGAGATTCTGGATGAGATCTTCGGTCTGGGGCCGCTCGAGCCTTTGCTCAAGGACCCCACCATCTCGGATATTCTGGTAAACCGCTATGACCGGGTGTATGTGGAGCGTGCCGGCAAGCTCGAGCCGACCGGGCTCACCTTCAAGGACAACCAGCACCTGATGCAGATTATCGACCGCATTGTGTCGAGGGTCGGCCGGCGGGTCGATGAATCTTCCCCCATGGTCGATGCCCGCCTGGCCGATGGCTCGCGCGTCAACGCCATTATTCCTCCCCTGGCCATTGACGGACCCTGTCTGTCCATTCGCCGCTTTGGCCGGGATCCGATCATGGCGCGCAACATGATTGAAAACAAGACCCTGACCGAGCCCATGCTGGAATTGCTTTCGGCCATGGTCAAGGGTCGGCTGAACCTACTGATTTCAGGCGGCACCGGCGCCGGCAAGACCACTCTGCTGAACGTGCTTTCCGGCTATATCCCGAATTCCGAGCGCATCGTCTCGATCGAGGACGCCGCCGAACTGCAGCTGAAGCAAGAACACGTGGTGCGTCTTGAGACCCGTCCGCCGAACATTGAAGGCAAGGGAGCGGTGCGGCAGCGGCAGCTGGTCATCAACAGTTTGCGTATGCGTCCGGACCGCATCATCCTGGGCGAGGTGCGTGGCGAAGAAGCCTTTGACATGCTGCAGGCCATGAACACCGGTCACGAGGGTTCGCTCACCACCGTGCACGCCAATTCGCAGCGCGACGCCTTGGCTCGTATCGAGAGCATGTTCTCGATGGCCAATCTGAATATTCCCGAGCGCGCGGTCCGCCACCAGATCGCATCGGCGATCCACGCCGTGGTGCAGATCGCGCGCATGGTGGACGGCACGCGCAAGGTGATTGCCATTTGCGAAGTAACCGGCGTCGAAGGAGATATGATCTTGATGCAGGACCTGTTCGTCTTCGATCGCACCGGCGTCGACGAGGGCGGCCGGGTGCGCGGCATTTTCCGCGCCACCGGCATCCGGCCGAAGTTTGCCGATCGCTTGGCGACCGGCGGCCTGCGGCTGCGTCCGGCCTTGTTTGATTCGAAGATGGAGGTTTAGGCGAAACCGAGTAGCGCTGTCTTCCCGGAGCCATGGCATGTCATCGTTGATTCTGATCACCATCATCGTGTTTGTGGTCGTCGCTGGAGCGGCCTTCAGCATCGGGTCGCTGTTCGACCAGCGCAGCGCCCGCGCCCGCTTGCTGCGGGACCGCCTCTCCGCGGTGCAGAAGGCGGCGGAACGCGAACCGAGCGAGGAACTGGCGCTACTGCGCGACGAGATGTTGAGCGAGATTCCGGCGCTCGACAACCTGCTGCGCCGCTCCGAGCGGATCTCGAATTTTCAGACCCTGCTCTCCCAAGCCGGCATCGAGATGCGCGCCGGCAATATCCTGATCCTGTGCGCCATATCCGCGGTGGTGCTCGGGATTATCACCTTCGTGGTCGGCGGAGCCGCACTGTTTGCCTGGGTGGGAGTGCTGGCCGGCGCCCTGTTGCCGTATTCCTACGCTTCCTACCAGCGCACCCGCCGCTTCCAGAAGTTTGAGGAACTGTTTCCCGAGGCCATCGACACCCTGGCGCGTGCGGTACGCGCCGGGCACGCCTTCACCACCGCGCTCGAGCTGATTGCCAACGAGGTTGCTGAACCGGTCTCCTCAGAGATCCGCAAACTGTACGAAGAACAAAAGTTCGGCCTGCCGGTGCGCGATGCCCTGGTCAATCTGGCCGAGCGGGTGCCTCTGGTCGACGTTAAGTTCTTTGTTACCGCGGTGATGTTGCAGCGCGAGACCGGCGGCAACCTGGCAGAGATTTTGGATAATCTGTCCTATATGATTCGCGAACGCTTCAAGATCATGCGTCAGGTGCGGGTTTTCACCGCCCAAGGACGCCTGACCATGGTGCTCCTGATGGCTCTGCCGCCGATCGTGGTCGTGGTGATGCTGATTGCGAGTCCGAGCTTTATTCGCCCGCTGTTTGACGACCCCTTCGGTCACATCGCCATCGTGATGGCGATTACCTTGCAGACCATCGGTTATTTTGTGATCCGGAAAGTGATTCAGATTCAGGTTTAACCCATGACGCTGGCACTCATACTCGTCGTCGTATTGTTCCTGACCATCGTCCTGGCGGTGTTTTCCTTCGGGGTCGCGGCCTACGCCCCCTCGTCGGTGATCGGCTCCCGCCTGCGTTCGCTCGCCGGGGGGCAGAAAGACCGGCCGCAAAAGCCCGCCTTTAAGGAACGCCTGGAACAGGCGCTCGATCCTTTCAGCAAGGCCCTGCCCCTGTCGGCGACCGAGGTGTCCCGCGCCCGCGCCTGGCTGATTCAGGCCGGGTATCGCGATCCCCGCCACCTGACCATGTACGTCGGCAGCCGGGTGCTGCTGGGGGTTTTGGGCATGTTCGCGGTCATTGCGGTGAGCGGACTCGGTTCCCCGCTGCTCATGATCGGCGCCGGAGCATTCGGGTTCTTCCTGCCCCGATTCTGGTTGAAACGCAAGATCAAGGCACGGCAACGGCTCATCACTCTGGGACTCCCGGATGCGCTCGATCTGACCGTCATCTGCGTCGAGGCCGGTCTTGCCCTCGACCAGGCCCTGATGCGGGTGGGCCAAGATCTCAGCCACTCCCATCCCGAGCTGAGCGCGGAGTTCCATATGTTCAATCTGGAAACCCGGGCCGGCAAGCCGCGGGTCGAGGCCCTTCACAACATGGCCGCCCGCACCGGGGTCAGTGATGTTCGCGCCCTGGTGGCCACCCTGGTGCAGACCGACCGTTTCGGCACGAGCGTAGCCCAAGCCTTACGCGTTCACTCGGATTCGCTGCGCACCGAGCGCCGGCAAAGAGCCGAGGAACAAGCCGCCAAGACCACGATTAAGATGGTCATTCCCCTGGTATTATTCATTCTTCCCTCCCTCCTCGTGGTTACAATCGGGCCAGCGCTGATTCAGTTGTTCCGTACGCTCGTGCCGGTGGGGCGTTGAAGCCGTCGCCAGCACAGGATCGAACCCAGGAGTAGCGATGCCAGCAGCAGTACCCCTCGGATTTGCCTTCAATCGGACCCGGCAGGCGTATCTCGCCACCCAGCTCTCGGTGGCCGGAACCCACTGGTCGCGTTTGCGCGGCCTCATGGGGGCAGCGGCGGCAAGATTTCCTGCCGGAAAGGGCCTGTGGATCGTTCCTTGTCATGGGGTGCACACCATGGCGATGCGTTTCCCGATCGATGTGGTCTATCTCGATCGCGATCAAGTGGTGGTGTACGCCCGGCCGAATCTGAAACCGTGGCGGCTTGCGCCGGTTCGCCTCGCGGCTCGGTCGGTGCTCGAATTGCCCGGCAATACCTTGCAGTCGACCGGAACCGCCATCGGAGACCAGATCGAGATCGAACTCGGCAAGACGCCAGGGGAGGCCGGTTCCGCGTGAACGACGAACTCCATCTTCTAGTCGAATGGTCCTCGCCGTGGGAGGAATTCCGCAGCGCGATCCGGCCCGCCTTCGAGCGCTCGCCGCAGCGCCTGGCGGGCGAAGCGCAGACCGGATTGTTTCCCTACCGCGGGATGGCGGCGACCTGGGCGGCGGAAATCCTTTTATTCGTCCTGCTGATTCTGGTGACTCGGGGTCTCGACAGCCTGCGCCCCAACCCGCCGCCCGCCCCCGCTAAATACGATGTCATCTATTACACCGGCAATGAATTGCCGAACACCGCCGACACCGGGGGAGCCCACGTCGGACGTTCCGGGCGCTCGGGCGGCCGGGAAGCCCGCCACCCGACCCAAACCATCCGTGTGGCCCGCGGGGAAATGCTGCGCGAAAAAGTGGTGGACGCCCCCAATCTGAAGCTGCCGCGTTCCGATGCCGCGGTGGCGAATCTTCTGGCCTACAAGCGGGTTCCCGGTCCGCCCCCGGCCGAGGGATTGAAGTCGTCCCGGGCTCCCATCGTAGCTCCCCAGCTGACGGCCGTGCCTCCCTCCCCAACCGTCGACCGCAACCAGATGCCGAATGCGCCCGCGCTCGCCGAAGGCGCGGTTCCGCCAGCTCCCGCCGGCGAAGATATCGCGTCGCTCCGCCTTCCCGGTTCGCACCCGGTCGAGGTGATTCCGCCTCCGGTCTCCGCCCCGGAACAGATCACCAACGCCAATCCACGGCTCACTCTGCCGGCGCCGAGCGTGGTAGCTCCCGCGCCCAGCGAGGTCACGCGCGAACTATCGAACGCCGGACCGGGATTCGGCCCCGGGGAACTGCGCAAACAAGTGGTGCCCCCGCCGGTCCAGATTGGCAATGCCAGTTCGCACGAACACCGTAACGGCTTCGCGAACGCGGCGGTCGTGCCACCGCCGGTGCAGATTGGCGGGGCCGCTTCCGAAGAACACCGGAACGCGTCCGGGCTTGGCAGCTCGGCGGTCGTACCACCGCCGGTGCAGCTCGGTTCGGACTCGCTTTCCCACCAGCCGGTGAGCGGACTGGGCGGCGGCGCAGGAGTCGTGCCCCCGCCCCCCACGGTCTCGGGCGGCTCTTCGCTCAGCGGCCGAGGACGGGGCAGCCGGGGCATGGGCCTCGGAGGGGCGGGCGATGTGGGCGAGGTGACCGCTCCAGCGAACTCCGGTGGAAACGGAAAAGGCGCGGGTATTGTGGTTTCGAACCAGCCGGGATCGAAGGTGGGGGTGCCTGGATCTGGCGGATCCGGGTCGCTCGCCATGTCTCCCTCGGGAGGCGCGAATCCAGGCCTGGGCGGGGCCGGCGGCGGCACTTCGATCGGCCGTGGCAAGGGTTCGGGCAGCGGGTTTTCCGGGCCGGGTCCCGGAGGCGGAAAGGACGGCAGCGGGCCGGGCTCAGACCCGGTGGCACGGGGCGGAATCTCGCCCGGGGCGGGTCCGGGCGGTACCGGGAGCGGCGCCAACGGAATACCGGCCGTCCCCGGGGTTTCGGTGCGCGGCGGCAATAGCGGCATCGTCGACCTGCCTAACTTTGGCACCGACGGAACCCAGCCCGCACCGGCTGGCCGTTCCTCGGTCGGATCCGACGAACATCCGTCGCTGACCATCGAGGCGACCCCCCGCTCCGGGGGTGCCTTCAACTTCTACGGTCTGCTCAAAGGCGACAAGGTTTATACCATCTACATCAACACCGTGCTCGGAACCGCCGTGCTCGAGTTCGCCGACCCTACCTCCGCCGAACATGCGCACGAGCGCGACCTGGCTCCGCCCCAACCTCTGCGCGCCGATCTGCCCGCCGGGGTGCGCCGCTCGCGGTTGATCATCGCCTGCGTGCTCGACCGGGAGGGATTGGTGCGCAATCCCCAGGTGATCGAGTCTTCCGGGCCGGCCATGGCCGCAAAGGTACTAGCAGCGCTGCCCAACTGGAAATTCCGCCCCGCCTCCCGAGGAAACCAGCCGGTTGAGGTCGATGCGATTCTCGGCTTCGACATCGACACCAGCGACCACTACTAGAGCGCCGCCTCCAGAAAGACCGCTTCCTGAACCAGCCAGCTGCCGGTCCGCCCGGCTTCCGGCACTCTCCGAGAGTATGCGCCCCAGAGTCCATTCAGCGGCTCCTGCGATAGAGAACGGCCACCGTGTCCCGATAGACGGTCGTCCATTCCGGTCTCTCGCTGAGCAAGCTGGCCAAGGTCGATTCCGCCGGCACCAGCACCCAGTCCACCCGTTCCTCGACGAGCACGCTTTCCCAGCCCGGCTCGCCCCGCACGACTTTCAAGTAATCCTTGAAGAAGGGCTCGCCATATAGATCGTGGCGGTCATCGAGCACCACGCGGGTTTGGGGATAGAGGCGGTAGATCAGATATCCTCCCCAGAAGTCGGGGCAGAAGATCGGCCCATGAATGTCGCGCCGCGCGATCTCCTCGGTCGCTAGCACCGGAAACCGCTGGGGGGAGAAATGCGCGTCCAGAATCTGCCACGATCCCAGCCGTCCACCGTGCGCGCAAATTCCCAGCCCCAACGCCACCCCCAGGACCGGCCAGGCATGCCCGCGCAGGGACAGCTCCATCCTGGTCATTCGCGCAGCGAACGACTCGAAGCGCGAAAACCAACGGCGCAGCCAGGATGCCAGTTCGCCGTGGGTCCCCGCCCCGGCCGCCGCCCGCGACAGAATCGGGGTCACCCCGAGCAGCAGGAGGATCGAGGAAACCGGGAGATTGCGCGAAGCATACAAGCCGCTGCCCGCGGCAAAAAGGATCACGAGCAGGAGCGAGGGGCGCGGTCTCTCGCGCTCGGCCGCCAAGGCGATCAGGGTAATTCCGAGCAGTAACGCGAAACACTGCTCCGCCAAGCCGTGAAAATTCGGCGAGAGGAACTCCTCGATATGGTTCATCAGAAAGCGGTTCGAAAGGTACTCGAAAATGTGCACGTGCAGTTTGTACCCGTAGGGATTCGCCAGGGTGGCGACGAGCGCTAGCAGGGTAACGATCCCCAGAAGCCCGAACCGCTTGCCCGCGACCTGACGCTCGCGGAACTCGGGCGCGGTCAGCGAGCGCAGGAAGTTGCCCGCGAAGTACAGCCCCAGCAGAATGAAGCCAGTCAGAAATCCGCCATGCAGGTTGACCCAGACCAACATCAGGACCGGCAACCAAAACAAGGCCCGGTCGGAGGCGCGATTGACCGCTCGATCCCAGGAATCGAGCCGCTCGAACCAGATCACAACCAGAAGCCAGCTCAAGACATGCGGCCGCGCGAATAAATGGATGGCCGAAGCTCCCACGGCGAGCGCCAGCAGAGTCAGTGTCAGCGGCAGATTGCCCCCCCGGGCCAAGGTCAGGCGCAGGGCGGAGGCAAAGGTCCCGGCAATCACCAGGGCGGTGAAGAACACCACGCCATTCAAGCCCATCCCCTGGTGGATGCGAGCGATCAGCAGGTCGTACAGCCATTCCCAGGCATACCAGGGTTGCCCCTGCATGGTCGAGGAAAACGGATCGTTGCGAGTGACGGCGTGCAGGCGCAGCATCTGCTCCCCGTTGCGGATGTGCCAACCGATGCCGCCATCCCCTAGGAGGCGCGGCGCCAGCACCCCGCAGCTGAGCGAAACGAGCAAAACCAGAAAGACGAGATCGGTCACGGAGGGAAGGAAAAAACGCAGCCTGCCAGCCGCCAAGGATGGCGCAACCGTTCGGGATGGATTGCGGTGCAAGCGTCGATCCAGATCAGTGTCGTGCCGGTTGCCGCCAGGTAGCGTTGGTCCGCTCCGCGAGTACTTACTTGTAAGCGCCCGAGATCATGATGTCAACGCGTGCCCCGTCACGGGTGAAACCGCAGGTACCCAACGCCCACCCGCATGTGATGCAGAACCGCATCGGAGAAACTCGCCGCCATGGCGAGGCCCAGCAGGGCATGCGCCAGTCCCAAAGGAAAGATGTTGCGGTAACGCCGAAACATCTCGCAGAAAAACAATCCGCCGACAAAACTGCCCACGGTGAGCACGGGACTGGGAATGTGCACGGCAGCGAAAAGGCCAGCCGCGGCGAGCACAGCCCAACGGCCACCGAGGAGCGATTCCAGTCGCACGTAGAAGAACGACTGCAGAATGAACTGCTGCACCAGCGCCCAAATCAGATATTGCATGGCCTGGCCAAAGGGCAGCAGGTGCGGAGGGCCCAGGTTGTTGCGCCACACCGCAGACAGGAGAGGAAGGGTGGCGGCCATGGCAATCCCGCCCAGCAGGATCCAGCCGCTTCCTTTGGCAGGCGGAGCGGCGATACCGAGCTGCGCCGGCGAGAACGGGCCAGCGAGCGTGGCGTAGAGGATCCATACCGCGGCCAAAGCGATCGCAGCAGTATTCGGCCGGCCCCAGGGGGTCCAGACGCCGGCCTCAATCAGCCCGTAGGCGACCGCGAGATGGAGCCCGAGCACCGGCCCCCGAGCCCGCTTCTCCCAGAGGCCTCCCCGCTCTTCGGCCGTTACGGCGGACGACCAATCGGGCGAAAAACTTTCCGATGCCTGGGGCATGCCACTGAATCTTATAAAGTAGGTCGATGGACAGCAAGCGAGACAACCCGAGCGCACCGAACGTCGTGATTGTCGGCGCCGGATTTGGCGGGCTGGTCGCGGCCCGAACGCTGGCGCATTCTCCGGTTCGGGTCACGCTCATCGACCGCAAGAATCATCACACCTTTCAGCCGCTGCTGTATCAGGTAGCCACCGCCGGATTATCCCCGGGAGAGATCGCCGCGCCCATTCGCTGGATCGTTCGCGGACGCAATGTGGAAGTCCTGCTCGGCGAAGTCCGGGGCTTCGACCTCGACCGTCGCATGGTGAAGTTGGCGGATGTGCAAATCCCTTACGACTATCTGGTCGTGGCCGCAGGCGCCAGTCACGCCTATTTCGGCCACGACGAATGGGAGCACCTGGCGCCTGGTCTCAAGACCATCGAAGACGCCATTGAAATCCGCCGCCGCGTCCTGCTGGCCTTTGAGCTGGCCGAACGTCACTCGGCCAGCGGCGCCGGCCAGGTGCAGCTCAATTTCGTGGTTGTCGGCGGTGGCCCGACTGGGGTCGAGTTGGCCGGCACGTTGGCTGAGATTGCCCGCCGCGTTCTGGCCGATGAGTTTCACTCGATCGATCCCAAACGCACCCGCATCATCCTTCTCGAAGGTGGTCCGCGCGTGCTCCCCGCTTATCCGGATGACCTGTCCCGCAGTGCCGAAGAACAGTTGCGTCACCTGGGCGTTGAAGTTCGCACTTCGACCCTGGTCACCGGCGTCGAGCCCTCCGCCGTAGTCATGGGCACGACCCGCCTGCCCGCAGCCGTCATCCTCTGGGCCGCCGGGGTAGCGGCCTCTCCCCTGGGGAAAAAACTGGGAGCTCCCATTGATCGCGCCGGCCGCGTGCTGGTAAACCCTGACTTGAGCCTCCCCGGCCATCCTGAAGTCTTCGTCATCGGAGACCTCGCCTCGCTCAAGGACGGCAACGGCAAGCTGCTCCCCGGCGTCGCGCCGGTTGCCATCCAGCAGGGAAAGGCAACGGCCGGCAACATCCGACGCGATCTCAACGGTGAGCCGCGAAAGGACTTCCACTACAGTGATAAAGGGAGTCTGGCCACGATCGGCCGCGCCGCCGCCGTCGCGCAATTCGGAGAGTTACACATCTCCGGTTTTATCGCTTGGCTGTCCTGGCTTTTCATCCACATCTTTTTCCTCATCGGCTTCCGCAACCGCCTCATCGTATTGATCCAGTGGGCCTGGTCCTACTTCACCTACCAGCGCGGCGCCCGCCTGATCACCGGCGACACCCAGCTGCCCGGCTGGACGGAATTGCCCGGCGAAGAAGCCAAAGATCAAGAGCGGGCGAGCTAGCCCTGGTTTAGGCTCGTACGGGATTGACCATCAATGCTTTAGCAGATTATTGCGCGGGTGGACCGCGGCGATCGATGGGGCCGAGAATTCGCACAAGTGAGCAATATTGCTCACTGTGCAATATTTAACAAAGTCTACGATGAAGGAAGCCCGCGAAAGGCCGGCCGGCAAGGCGCGACCCGGGCGGCCGACGCTCGAGAGGACGGCCTAAGTGGCCGAGCGCGGCCAACCAAAGGATTCGATCATGGAAGGAAACGGCAATATCCCCTACTTTCGGTATGCACTCGAAAACTATATGCGGTGCCACGGCCTCGAAGCCTGCGATCCCTGTAGCTTGCCAGCCTATATTCTGACGGGTCTGCTGCGGGAGGCCAAGGAGCGCGCGCAGCACGACGCGTCCACGGGCTGGGCCACAACAAGCGATCCCAGTCGCGTCGCTTGAGGTGCCGGCGCAGTTAGGGTCGAGAAAGATTGAGCGAAATCGCCGGCCTGCCCTGCTAGGTCCCAAATAAGCGGACCGTGGCGAAGGGCGGCATGCGCCCATCCGCAGCGTCTCGGCCGATGGCCTGCCCGGGGTTCTCAGCGCGGGACACGAAGAGTGGGTTCTTTCCGTGTCCCGGCTTTAGAACCACCAACTACATTCACGCGCTAGCGGGGCGCCGTCTTGCCGTTGTGCTTCTCGTTGTAAATCTGGCGGCTGGCCCCATTCTGCCGCTGGTTGATGTTCTTTTTTTCCGCGGGCGTCAGCTTTCCACCATTCGCGCTGCGGTCCGCAGCAATATGGCGGTTGATGTTCTGCTCCCGGCCCTCCGCTCGCGCAGCTTCTGAAGGCGCCATCTGCCCGCTGCGGATTCCGTTCGCAATCCGCTGCTGCTGCAGGTCGCGGCGCGCCCCGACTTCGTTGTTGCCGTAATGTTCGGTTGCGCTGTTGTGTTTGTCATTGTAGATGGAGCGGCTCAGATTGTTCTGCTGTCCGTTGACTTGTTGGCGCTCCTGCGGGGTCAGTCTGCCACCGTTGGCCGCGCGGTCGTTGTGGATCTCACCGTTCAGGTGGGCTTCCCGACTCTCTAGGTTCTTGGTTTCAGCGGGGGTCAGCTGTCCGGAAGATACCCCATTGGCGATGCGACCCTGCTGGTTATAGCGGCGTCCATTGACCGAGTCCATGGCCGCGGTACCCGGGACTCCATGGTTCATGGATGCGAGCTGATTGCGATCATGGCTTTGTGCCTGCTCGTGCGATAGTTGGTTGGCCGTAGGCTGGAAATGCTGCTCATTCATGGCCATCTGTTCTGCGCCCGTCGGCCGCGCCATCACCCCGCCTTCACCATTGAAGCTCGTATGATTCACAATGGTCGTGTTGTTGATCACGGTGCGGTTGACGTAGACATTTCTTACCACCGACGAGTTCACGTTCATCACCGCGCTGTTATAGCGGAAGGACCCGCCCGACCACATCCCGCCCCCGAAGCCGACACCACCGTATCCAAAACCGTAGTTGATGCCACCGTAGAAGCCGACATGAGGACCCCAATAGCCCGCATGCCAGGCGTAGATACCGCCCCCCATTCCCCAATAGCCGGGCGTCCACAACACTCCTACGCGCGGCGGCGCCACCCATACGCCCGGCACCCAGTAGTAGCCCACAGGTCCGTAGGCCCAGTAACCCGGGGTCCAAAGCTCTCCGTCAACCGGACACGGAGGTTGCGAGTAGACCGGCAAGGCAGGCGGTCCCACTCGGATCGAAACCGCGATTTGGGCAAACATCGCCAGTGGCGTCAGAAACAAGAAAAGCAGCAAGAAAAGCCTTTGAGATTCTCTCAAGATTCGCATGGTGCCAAACCTCCGTCGGATTGCCTAGCCTGCGACCTGCATTGGGGGCGCGACCGGAGCGGCCCTTTGATCCGAACACCGATCCGCAACCCCACTACGTGTCTCTGGTCCACAAACAAACCCGGCCACATGCAACATAACCATACCGGTCTGTCTACCTGCAAGGTACTAAACACCCGGAATCGCGAAATGTTGCTCAGGATGGTTCTGGACCGGATCGCGAGGGAATCGCCCCGCCCACAACTCCCAGCCGATGGCAGTGAAGTCTGGACGGTGAGCCCTGTCTGGGGCCGGCAATTGGCTGCCTCACCAGGGTCCCACCGGGCGCGATTGTTCCCAGGGCATTGTCTGCTTGGGACCAACGATTCGGAAGATGGCAGCGGTCAATGGACTTTGGTAACCGCCTGAATGGTGTGCCGTCCCGTTCACTCGAGCCAGTCGGTTGCTGAAAAGTCGCGGGGCCGCGAGCCGCACGGCAAAGAAAAGATTGCCGCGCCGTGAGCCTTTTTTCGATGGATAGAAGACGTATCCGGGCGCAGGATCGCTCTTGCGTTGAACGACGGGATGCCGCTTACCTGGCCAGTATCGGTCGCCAAGGCCCACCAATCGCCGGGGCGACCCGCGTGGTCGATGGTGTCGAGTCCCAAGCGATTGTTTGGATGATAGGCTCGAAACGCGCCGTCTGCGTCAACTGCAAAGCCAGCTACGTAGACAAAGGCGTTCACCCTCGAGGAAGGGCACGACCAAGCAACTACTCGGTGCTGTCGGAAAAGCTCTTTCGAGAAACCACCAAGGAATCGGGTGGTCTGGGAGTTTGCGAATCACTGGGCAGGGCGACAACAAGCACCAGGATTGCCATTGCGAATTTCATTCCGTCGGTCTCAGTCTGTCACAGAACCGAATATTCCGAAACCTTCTCTAGGCTACTACGACGAGTCGATTCTTCAGCACACGAACTCAACCCACGGCCACGGGTTTTCTGTTCTCCAAATTCCTCGCCTGCTCAAATGCAAATGCCATCTGCAGCACACCCCAATCGTCATGATTCCGCCCCACAATCTGTATCCCGATCGGCAACCCGGCCTTCGAATACGCGCATGGCACCGACGCCGCCGGGTTCCCAATCGTCGAGATGTAGCACGCTGATTTCATCCAGGCAAGATAGTTCTCCATCTTCACGCCATCAATTTCTGTCGGATAGCGCTGCGCCACATCAAAGGGCAGCACCTGATTCACCGGCAATACGAAGAATTCGTACTCCTCCATAAACTCACGCACCCGTTGATAAAGCGCCGATCGCTTGATCTCGACTCGCGCCAAATACGGCCCCGTCAATTTCCGGCCTTCCTCGACGTGCCAATGGACATACTCATTCAGCTGATCCCCTTTTGTGGCCATGAGATCCCCAAATCTCGATTCCATCGTCCAATGCCGCCAGGCCAGAAAGCATTCATTTGCGTCCCCAAAGTCGGGCTCCGCTTCTTCCACCACGCACCCCAGCGATTCGAAAACCTTGGCCTGCGTGCGCACCGTTTCCTTCACTTCCGACTGCCAAGGCAACCCCATATCGCGGAACATCGCGACGCGCACTCCCCGAAAGCTGCGTCCGCCGAGAGCCTGCGCAAACTGGCTCCCCGGTTGCTCCATCGAAATCGGTATCCGCTCGTCCGGACCCGCCAGCACACTCATAAAGTAGGCAAGATCGTTCACGTTCCTCGCCACGCCTCCGTCCACCGAAAACGACTGCCACGCCAGGCCGGCCGGGGTATTCGGCACCCGTCCCGGCGAGGGTCGCAGTCCCACCACGCCGCAAAAATTCGCGGGATTCCGCAGTGATCCGCCATAATCGCTCCCGTCGGCCAGCGGCACCATGCCACAGGCCATTGCCGCCGCCCCGCCCCCCGTGCTTCCCCCGCAGGTCTTCGTGAGGTCGTGCGGATTCCGCGTCGCCCCGAAAACGGGGTTGAAGGTTTGCGAGCCCAGGCCGAACTCCGGCACGTTGGTCTTTCCGATCACGATCCCGCCCGCCCGCTTTTCCCGTTCCACCAGAAGGCAATCGGCTTTCGGAATATCGTCTTTGTACAACGGGGATCCATAGGTTGTTCGAATTCCCATCGTGGCATGCAAATCCTTCACGCCAATCGGCAGCCCATGCAAAGGCCCAAGCCAGTTTCCTCGCGCGAGCGCATCGTCGGCCGCCTCGGCCTCGGCCAGCAGTTGTTCCTCTTCGACGAGGGTCACGATCGCATTCACCTTGGAGTTTACCCGGGCAATCTGGCTCAGATGCGCCTGCATTACTTCGACGGAAGAAATCTTTCTTGCACGCAGCATCTCCACAAGTGTGGTCGCCTTGGTGAAGCAGACTTCTTCTGCCGCTGCCTGGACCGAATCGGGCTTGCTCGCGCCGTGGCTCTCGGTCTCGCGATCCGCACTGGCCAACAGCGGATTCAGCATCGCGGTCACCGCCGTCGTGGATCCGGCTTTCAATACTTCTCGTCGCGTTAGGTTCCTCATCAGATCTCCCTTTCCCGGAGAGAACTTTTTATCATAGGGCCACAGAATGCGCTGCTTTCCCGCGGGCCAGGCAGCACCTAGAATCGCCCTTCGCGCTGGCCGCGACTTCAGGCCCATCGCTCCCGCTCCAAGCTCGTCTTGAGACTGTCGGTCGCGACCTTGGAATCGCCGAACTGGTTTGGAAAGCAACCGTGCGCTAAGTTTGAGTGCGTCCTCGCCACGGACTGCATCCAGCCTAGATTTGCAACCTGAAGCGAAAGATCGGTAGAGTAATCGCCGGTATGGCTGGCATGCGAACCTGCGGTATCGTGTTTCTCTGGTCTGTTTGTGCGGCCTGCCTGGCACAATCCCCGCTAACCGACACCACGAAATTGGATCCGATCGCATACCTGAGTCATGCGCTCGATGAAATGCAGGCGCACGCACTGCGGAGAGGGACTGTAGACTGGCCCCAGGTACGCGCGGAGGCGTTGGCTCGCGCGGCCCATGCCGAGATCACCGTGGACACCTACGATGCAATACGCTTCGCACTGGCCAGTCTAGCGGACCACCACAGCTCGCTTCATCTCACCCCTGCGCTCGAGAACCTCGAACTAGAACGGAAGGCGCGGGAACCCTCAGCTCGAGAGCCCAGCGCCCAAGCGCAGTCTTTCACCGCGTTTGTCGGGAGATACGAACCGGAAGGCCGCCTCGAAACGCTGGGTGGCAAGACTTTCGCCCTCATGGTGGTGACCAAGTGCTTTCCAGAAAATGACCGTCAGTTCGTCGCATATGAAACTAAGCTGCAGCGGCTTGTTTCGGACCTGGACGGTTCCCATCCCGCCGGCTGGGTTGTGGACCTGCGCGGCAACGTGGACGGCAACATGTGGCCAATGCTCGCGGGTATCGGACCGGCTCTCGGCGAAGGAGACGACCTCGGCGAATTTTTCGATACCGACGGCCACTCGCTCTGGCGGTATCGCGACGGAATCGCGGCCGAGGTTGCGAGGGGAAAGGAAAGTCTTTATCCCCCCGTTGAAGGTACACCGTATAAGCTGGCTGGCGCGCCCAATGTGGCAGTACTCCGCGGTAAAGAAATCAGTCTGGTGAATCCGGTGCCAGCAGGAGGATCTTCCCGATACCACCTTTCTCTCCTAGCACATGGGCCTCAGCCGCATTCCGCAATGGCATTCGGCGACCAATCGGTAGAATGAACTTGCCGTCGCGCACATCGTCGGCAAACTCACGCACTTTGGATGGATCGGGCTGCGCCAACACACGTGTAAACTTGACTGCGGGATTCTGTGCCGCCGCGCTCGCCGGCAATTCCGTGGCGTAGCCAACCATGCCGCTCGGCTTAACCTTCGCGATCAGCTTCGCCGCAACCTCACCGCCAATGGTGTCGGCCATGGCGTCCACCAAGCGGAACTTCGCAATCGCATCATCATCATCAATCGCTAGCGCCCCAGAGACACCGAGCGAGCGGGCCTCATCCAGCTCTTTTCCGCGAACCCCTGCAATCACCTGCGCGCCTATCTTCTTCGCCGAATGCACGGCCGCGCGCCCAACGCTGCCGAGAGCTCCGGTTATCAGGACCACCTGCCCCTTCTGCACCTTGGTCGCCAGACGCACCAGCTGGTCTCCCGTAAGAGCAATCAGCGGAATCGCCGCCGCGTCCGCCAGGTCCACGCCATCCGGCAAATGGGTCACGGCCGCATCTTCGACCGCCACCAACTCGGCATAGGTCGCGTGGGACAGTGCAAGAACGCGCTCGCCGGGCTTGAAGTGCCTCACATTTGCGCCCACCGCCCGTACGACCCCGCTCACGTCGCGGCCCAGAATCGCAGGAAACGACAAGGGAAAATCCTTCTGTCGCTTCCCGGAGCGCAGTTTCCAGTCAATCGGATTGACGCCTGCAGAGGCCGCCGCGATCAGCACCGTCCCTTCGCTGATCTGCGGTTCGGGCACGTTGTCTTCAAATTTCAGCTTCTCAGGACCACCGTACTCATGCAGCACCACTGCCCTCATCCGGTCTCTCCCCTGCCAGCCCGCGGACCGCGCAAGCCTATTCAGATCATAAATCAGATGCGCAGCCGCTAACTCGGTTCGTGGAGGGATCAGGCCCGGTTTTTCCCTGTGGCGTCGGATTCAGCTCGATAAGCCAGAAACGTGACCGCGCATTCTCGAGACCTCAAGTTCGACCTCGAATCTTCGGAAACGGGACTTCGCAGGCAGTCCTGTGCTGTCTACGGTTTACAGCAGTTCCCCCCGAGGCATAGTCTAAGTCGAGGCGCTGGGCAGCAGGTCAGCCGGGTCGAGCGGTGATGCTCGAAGGAGCGTTCATGCCGAAAAAGACGGCATTCGCAATTGGATTCGCCTTCATTTTCTGCATCCTTTCGTCCGCCCAGCAGGACAGAAATAAGCGCCCTAGCCCGCCGGCGCAGGCGCGGTGCGAATTCTCGGACGGAAAAACAATTACCGTCAATTACTCCAGCCCACGCGCGCGCGGCCGCAAGGTTTTTGGCGAACTTGTCCCCTACGGAGCAGTCTGGAGAACTGGCGCCAATGAGGCCACCACGTTCCTCACCAATGAAAACCTCACCACGGTCAAGGGGACCAATATTCCGCCGGGCAGTTACACGATCTTCACAGTCCCCACCCCGAACGCCTGGACGTTGATTATCAACCGGCATACCGGTCAGCCGGGCACCCCCTACACCTATCGGTCCGAGGAGTTGGCGCGCGTGCCCATGTCCGTTACCCAGCTTCCCACACCCGTCGAGAACTTTACGATTTCATTCGATCCTATGGGCGGAAGCTGCACCCTGCGCCTTGCCTGGGAGACCA
Organism: uncultured Acidobacteriaceae bacterium; assembly: GCA_963770245.1. Lineage (GTDB taxonomy): Bacteria > Acidobacteriota > Terriglobia > Terriglobales > Acidobacteriaceae > PALSA-270. Next base: position 464,047 of record CAVYOX010000012.1, read on the forward strand.
CGCAGGCCTCATTGGAGTTCGCCGAAAGAAATACGGATATGCCACTCAAACCGCAATAGAGCTCTGGTTGCCGCTCCTGAAACTGGCGTCGGAAGGGCGGTCAAGGTTGGCTCAGCGACTCGACACAGCGAGACGTTGCTTGCCCTTTGGTTCTGTTTTGAAATACGCCGTCGGAGTTGTCCCCAACGTTTGCTTGAACATGGAAATGAATGCGCTCGGCGTACTGTAGCCGGATTCGAGAGCTGCGTGTGTGACCTTGGCTCCTTCCGCTAAGAGCCGCATGGCCTGCATGAGACGCAGTTGCTGACGCCACTTGCCGAAGGTCATGCCCACGTCTGCTTGAAATAGTCTCTCCACGGTTCTCTTGCTGGCACCCGCTACTTTGCACAGGCACTTGAGCGTCCGCCGGTCCCCCGGGTCGGCCAAGAGTACCGAAACCAGTCGGAGCGCTCTCGGGTCGGATGGATTCGGAAGCTGCAAAGGAACCACTGGAATGGCTTCGAGTTGATTGACGATCACATGAATCAAATGACCCTGCCACTGAATCGCCTTATCCAGGGTGCGAAGGGTGCAGGCATGAAGAACAAGTTCCTTCAGCAGGGGCGACACATTCACCACGCAACAACCTCGGGGCAGAGTTTTTGCCAGCCGCGGCCTGAAGTACAGAGTTCGCATCGCAACCGTGCCTGACATCGTGATGGTGTGCGGAACTGCCCCCGGTATCCAAACCGCCCGATGAGTCGGCACCACCCAGGTGCCGTCACCGGTGCGCACCGTCATGACTCCGCGCGAAGCATAGACGAGTTGGTCACGATCGTGAAAATGCAACGGGACCACGTGCCCGGCGGGGTAGTCGTGTGTCAGGGTCGTAATCTGCGAGTGGCCATTTCCCAAGGGCTCGAAAATCGCACTTTGGCGTTTTTGCGACATCTATTGGCACAATATCGGAAGTACGCAGACCGGGCAAGCGCTAATCTGGGCCGGTCTGAAACTGAGAACGGAGGGTGGGGACGCCGTGAACCGTTTGCATCACTGGTTGTGCCGTTCATCCCGATGGCGGAAAACCATCGAGCAGCGAGTCCCCTGGGTCGTTTCTGGCGCCGACCTTGGTCCGGATGTCCTCGAGGTGGGACCCGGGCCCGGTCTCACGACGGATCGGTTGCTGCTGCTAGCGCGGCGCATCACTGCGATCGAGATCGACCGAGCGTTGGCGGAGTCTCTGCGCACGCGGCTCAGCGGCAGCAATGTCGAAGTGGTCACCGGTGATGCTACTGCCATGCCGTTCGCAGACGGCCAGTTTTCCGGAGGGGTCTCGTTCACCATGCTCCATCATGTGCCGTCTCGAGAACTGCAGGACAAGCTGCTTCGAGAAGTGTGGCGCGTCCTAAAGCCGGGAGGGGTCTTTGTGGGCAGCGACAGCCTGCAGAGTTTGGTCATGCGGGTGATCCACCTCGGTGACACACTCGTTCCCGTTGAACCGGATACATTCGGCGTGCGGCTGGAAGCCGCTGGATTCGAGGTTTTGCAAGTGGAAAAAAGCGCGGACGCATTTCGCTTCTACGCGCGGAAACCGATAGCAGGTTCATAGGGCGACGCTCGATACCAGGGGAGGAATACGGTCATGCCGGAATACAGAGTTGTGGTTGGTTCTCCGGCGTGGAGAAACATTCTTTTGCTTCTCGCCGTCGCAGGATGGCTTTCCTTGACCACGACTCCCGCGCTGGCTGCCGACGATTCAGAACCCTGTTCCGCAAACTCGGAGAGCCGGCAGCTGGACTTCTGGCTCGGCGATTGGAATGTGACCTATCCCGGCATGCCGGGTAGCGCCCGCAGCCAAGTCTCCCTCGATCTCGACAGGTGCCTCCTGGTCGAAAGCTGGGATGGAGGAAAGGGTCACAGGGGAAAGAACATGTTCGCCTATAGCTCGGAGGATGACCATTGGCACGGCATGTTCGCGGATAATCAGGGTCGGGTTCACGTGTTGGAAGGAAAAGTCGCACCCGGCTCCGCCGAGTTTACCGGACCCAGCCGCGGCCGCGATGGGCAGACGGTGTTGAATCGAATCCGAGTGGTGCGGGTGGCGGCGAATAAGGTTGACCAGTCCTGGGAAAAATCAACCGACAACGGCATCACTTGGACGATGGAGTTCGACGGGGCGTACTCGCGCAAGAATCCCTAATTAGGAAGTTACGGAGCATCGCTCGCTATGCGCCAACATTTCCTGCGGTTTCGAGCGTTTTTGTTGATCTGCGCGATCGCGCGCGGAGCGGGTGCGCTAGCGCTGGGGGAGGCGGCGGCTCCGACCGTGACCGTTCAATCCGGCATTCTCGCAGGCACGCATTTTGGCTCAGCCGGCAATGAGGTGGCATTCCTGGGCGTGCCCTACGCAGCATCGCCCATCGGGGAGCTGCGCTGGAGACCGCCGCAACCGGTCAGTCCGTGGAGCGGAACACGTCAGGCGACCGAGTTCGGCGCCGCCTGTCCGCAGCTTCGAGCCAGCTGGTTGCCCTGCTGGCTTGGGTCGAGGAGGATTGTGGCAACGCCATTGCCAGCGAGGTGGCCCGTGAACTGGTTTTGTTTCTACGCCGGCCCGGAGGTCAAGCTCAGCTCAGCGTCTCTTTGGCCGCACAGGCCAAAGAAATGAAATCCATGCAGGAACTTCAAGTTTGGATTGCGGAGAATCTTCAGCAGCCGCTCTCGCTCCCGATTCTTGCCGACCGCGTAGCGATGAGCGTGCGCAACTTCGAGCGGGTGTTCACGCGAGAGTTGGGAGTTCCGCCAGCCCGCTACGTTCTCGAGATGCGGGTGGAAGCTGCGCGACGCATGTTAGAACGGACCGGCAAAGGACTGGAACAGATCGCCCTGGCCTGTGGCTTTTCAAGCGCCGATGCAATGAGACGCGCTCTCCTGCGCACCTTGCGAATAACCCCGCTCGGCTGTCGCCGCCATCTGTCCTTGTCGGCTCCATCCAAATGACCTCCTGTCGGAAACGGTTGCCGGCAGTGAGCACGCAAGAAGGCTGGTTTTCCTAGAAGGAGAGAACTCGTTCCTGCGCCTAGAGTCCAGGGCCAACCAGCCGTGGATGGAACTCTCCCAAAATTGCACTCCTAAGTGTAGGTCATCACCGCAATCGCCCTTCGGGTGGCGAACCTGGCTGAATCCACAACCGGGGTATACTGATGGCGATCCACACGGGCATATTCTCGAACGAGTGCGGGCCGCTAAGGAGAACAGGTGAACCAACCCGGATCCCTTTGGCCTCTCAGCGTCATCCTGTTCGCCGGGTTGGTTCTTCCAGGCTGCAGCTCACTCAATCCGCTCTGCGGGAGCGCCCGTCCGGCTCCGATCATCGCTTCTCTCTCGCCCAGTTCCGTTACTTACGTCCAAGTGCAGCAGGGCTTTCTCCTCAGCGTGAACGGTAGCCAGTTTGTTTCGTCCTCGGTTGTGGTCATCAATGGCACCACCCTGAGCACGACGGTTACCAGCAGTGAGCAGTTACAAGTGACGATAACGACCACCGTGATCCCGGGTCCTGGCACCGCCAGCGTGACCGTCAGTACTCCGAGTGGAACCTCAGGCGATTTGGGATGCACCAGTGGTGGAACCAGTAGCGCGCTCGAACTTACCATCATTTAACCGTCAAAGATTGCTCGCTGCGGAACTTCGGGGGCGCGGTTGCTCCAGTCCGCGCCATGTTCTGATTTGCAGGGTGATGGGGTTCGAGGGCGTTCCCCTGAACGACCCTCGGTCCTGCGCGATCAGAGTCGGTTCTCGGCCATCGTTGATTTCGAGGCAAAACAAAAACGCCCCAGACTCAAACGAGTCCCTGGGACGTTTCCGTCGAACAGCCCTCCCCCGAAAACTGCTCAACCACACCGTACTGCTCGGGGGTTCTCGTGGGAATGGCCCGATTGGGCTACGCGTCGAACCTAAGCCTATTCCGGCAGTTTGAGCGATGGTGATGACAAGCAAGACGATAGAGCTCACCGCTCGATCGCTGAGCGCTATTTTCGAACATCCCCCGCATCATTAGAATTGGAAGAGAATTGGAAGCCGAGCGCGGATGCATTTCCTACGGGCTGGCAAATGGGTGGGGCGCGGACGGCGGGTGAGACCAGGGTCCGAGTTGGATTCTGGTGAACGCCCACGGGGTCCGAGGCATTCCGCCATTTGATCCTTCTCCTTTCTCGCTGCTCGGGCTGATGGTGGCTGTCGAGGCGGTGGTGCTTTCGAGTTTCATCCTGATGCGCCAGAATCGCATGACGAAACGCGCCGAGCGCCGAGATCACTTGAATCTGCAGATCGATCTCATCGCAGAGAAAGAGGTCACGAAACTGCTGCAAATGGTGCGCGCTTTGCGCCCACCTGGGGCTCAATCAGATCGCGGAAGACGAAGAGTTGAAGGGATTTACGAAAACGACCTCGCTAGAGACCTTAACCCAGAGAATCGACGATACCCTTCCCGAGGCTTAAACCCGGGCGCTCCGGCCGTCGCTCTTTCCTGGCCATCCAGCGGATTTGCCCGGGCAGCGTTGCCAATCGATTCGTCTATCTCCCCAATTTGCGAGACAATAGGCAGGGAAGGCCACCTCGATGAAGCTGCTCGTATCGCGCGCTCTTGACGGACTGCTGGCCGGATTGCTCCTATGCACCTTCTGCACCTTTTCCATTCCCGCTGGGGCCGAAGTGCTGAAGATCGTGCTCGACGACACCATCCAGCCCATCACCGCCGAGTACATCGGCCGCGCCATTGAGGACGCCGACCGCAACCAGGACCAAGCGGTGCTGATTGAGATCAGCACCCCTGGCGGCCTCCTCGACTCCACGCGCGACATCATCGAAAAAATCTTGGCGTCGCCCGTGCCCGTCATTCTCTACGTTGCCCCGAGCGGCAGTCGCGCGGCTTCCGCCGGATTTTTCATCCTGGAAAGCGCGGACATCGCCGCCATGGCCCCGGGTACCAATACCGGCGCAGCCCATCCCGTCAGCCTCTTTGGCGGCAAGATGGACGACGTGATGAAGGAAAAGATCGAGAACGACTCCGCCGCCTTCATGCGTTCCTTCGTATCCAAGCGCGGCCGCAACGTCGAAGTGGCCGAAAGCGCCGTACGCCAATCCAAATCGTTCACCGATGAGGAAGCGCTCTCCGAGCATCTGATTGACTACATCGCCCCGAGCGAAGACCGATTGTTCGAGCAGATCGCGAACAAGCCCGTCAAACGCTTCAATGGCCAAGTGGTCACGCTGCATCTGGTCGGCCAGCCGATCCGCCTGTTCCATATGACCTTGAAGCAGCAAATCCTCGATTACATCCTCGATCCGAACATTGCCTTCTTGCTGCTGGTCATCGGCGCTCTCGCCTTGTACGCGGAATTCAACCATCCCGGCGCGGTCGTCCCCGGAACTGTGGGCGTGATTTTCATTCTTCTGGCAGCCTTCGCCTTCGACGTGCTGCCGATCCGCTTTGCTGCGCTGCTTCTGATCTTGCTTTCCTTTGCTCTATTCGCGCTCGAGGCGAAATTCGCCACCCACGGTGTTCTGGCCATTGGCGGCATCGCCACGCTCGCCCTCGGCGGCCTGCTTCTGGTCGACGCGCCCGTCCCGGAGATGCAAGTCCATCTGTTCACGGCTCTCGCGGTCAGCATCCCTTTCGGCCTGATTACCGTGTTCCTGATGAGCATCGCTCTGAAAGCCCACGCCAACAAGGTGGTGACCGGACCGCAAGGCATGATCGGCGACGTGGGCACGGCGCAAACGGCGCTCTCTCCCCGCGGCAAGGTGTCGATTCACGGCGAACTCTGGGACGCCGTCGCTTCGGCCGATGTGGCCGCCGGGCAACCGGTGGTGGTGCGCCATCTCGATGGCCTCGAGCTGCAAGTAGAACCGACCTCAACGCTCGATCGCACGCCGGCTCCGGCCTCCTTGTAGGCCTCGAGGTTACTCGGCGAAAACCGGCTGGGGCGGCCCGGGCCGCGGTTATCCTCGCCGCCAACACCCGGTGTCCGGGAATCACCGCATCCCTCGGCCTAAGTGCGATACAATCCGCCCGAGCAGCAGGAGAGGCTTCCATGGAAGGACTCGGGTTTGGTTTCACCTCGATCGTCATCGTCGTCATCGTTCTTTATCTCTTCAGCTCGATCAAGATTCTGGCCGAATACGAGCGGGGTGTCATCTTTCGTCTCGGCCGCTTGCTGCCGCAGGCCAAAGGCCCGGGGGTCATTCTGGTGTTTGTCCCTCTCGACCGCCTGGTGCGCATCTCCCTGCGCCAGGAGGCCTTGGAAGTCCCTCCCCAAGACATCATCACCCGCGACAACGTGACCCTGAAGGTCAACGCCGTCATCTTCCTGCGGGTGATTGAGCCCAATAAGGCGGTGGTCGAGGTTTCGAACTACGTGTACCAGACCTCCCAGTTCGCACAGACCACGCTGCGTTCGGTGCTCGGGGAACAGGAACTCGACGAACTGCTCTCGCACCGCGACAAGATCAACACCCGCCTGCAGAGCATCCTGGACACTCACACCGCCCCCTGGGGAGTGAAGGTGGCAAACGTGGAGGTCAAGCAGGTCGACATGCCGGAGTCCATGCTGCGCGCCATGGCCAAGCAGGCGGAAGCCGAACGCGAGAAGCGCTCGAAGATCATTCATGCCGAGGGTGAATTTTCCGCCGCCCAACGGTTGGTGGATGCAGCCCACCTGTTGGCCACCGAACCGGTCAGCGTGCAACTGCGCTATCTGCAAACTCTGACGGAAATCGGAGTGGAGAAAAACACCACCGTGATCTTCCCTGTCCCGGTGGATTTTTTCTCCGGGTTACAGAAAATCCTGGGCAAACCTGAGGGAGATGGCTTGCCGGCCGGCAAGAGCTGAGCCGCCTTCTCCCGGGAGAAATGAGCAGGCATGGCGAGCACCCTAATGTCGAGTTCCGAGGACACTGAAATCACCCTGGGCACAGGCAAGATGCTGGCCCTGTTCTTCGGCCTGGTAGCCCTGTGCGCGGTCTTTTTCGGCATGGGCTTCAAGGTGGGTAGGAATTCCGCCGTCCCCGCTGCCGCCGGAGATTCGACGGTTTCGGTGGCCGCCTCGAACGGGGGCGCGCGCCCGTCGGCCGTGAGGCAGACGGCTGACTCCGGGGCCAATGCCTCGCCCGACGTCGCATTTTACAAGCCCGACAACTCGCCAAAGGCCAGCCAGGTGGCTCCTGCGGGCGCCGCGACCGCGGCAGCCGACAATACTCCGAGCACCGCGGGCGCAGCCGGCGCAGACCCGGCGATGGCTCCGGCTACCAATGGCTATTACGTCCAGGTAGCGGCGGTCAGCAAACAGGAGGACGGGGACGCGCTGGTCGATGCCCTCAAGAAAAAGCAGTATCCGGCATTCTCCTCGCCCGGCCCCGACAAGCTGTTCCATGTGCAGGTCGGCCCCTTCACCGACATCCGGAATGCCGAAGAAACACGTTCGAAGCTCGTAACCGACGGCTACAACCCGATTCTGAAGAAATAACTGCGGGGGCTCGCGAACCGATCTCGCATCGGGCTTCCCCGGGGATCGAACCTCTCCGGGATCTAGCACCTGCCGCCTCACGCGGTGAAAGGTCATTGGTAGGTACCGTGAGCAGCTCCGAGCAACTGCTGGATCGTGTCTTGCAGGCGATTGCCGATCCCACTCGCCGTCGCATTCTGCAGACTCTGCGGGCGCGCGGGGCCTGCTCGATCGGCAAGGACGTCGGTCTGTGCGCCTCCGACATCGAGCAGCGCATTCCAGTCTCGCAGCCCACCATTTCGCATCACATGGCGATTCTCAAAAAAGCTGGGCTGGTCGAAGCGCAGAAGATCGGCCAATGGATGTGGTATCGCCGCAACGATCGGGCTCTGCGCCAGTTCGCGAAAATTCTGCGCCAGAGTCTGTGAACCCCGCCGGGTTCTAGCCGGCGACCGCCGATTGCGCCTTCTGCAGCAAGCGCCGCGCCTGCGAAATCAGCTCGGCGACCTCGAAGGGTTTCACCAGGTAAGGCACCTGGTTTTCTTGTAGGAAAGTGCGAGTTTCCGACTCCACGACCCCCGAAAAAGTGAACAACACGTGCTTTTCGAGACCGGGCTGCTTCTCGGCCAGCCAGCGGTACATTTCGGCCGCCGTCCAGCCGCCCGGCATCTTGCCGTTGATAATGAGCGAATCAAAGGACTCAGCCGCCAGCCTGGATTGCAGCTCTTCTCCGCCGAGCGAGGTGACCACCTCCGCGCCGGCGCCGGCCAGCACATCCCGTTCAAACTCGAGCACCGCCTCTTCGTCCTCGGCCAGCAGAATACGGCCGGCGATCGCCTGTTCATGCCGCGGCGGGGTCAGGGTTTTCTCGGCCGTCACATTCCATCCCGCGGCCGGGAGTACGACCTCGATGATCGCGCCTCCATCGTCGGCGTTGCGCGCCGAGATGTCGCCGCCATGCTCCTTGACGATGCCATAGCAAATGCTCAATCCGAGCCCGGTGCCTTTGCCCACGCTTTTGGTGGTATAGAAGGGATCAAAAATCCGATTGGGTTCCTTGATGCCCGGTCCCGAGTCCTGGAATAGAGCGTGCACCTGGCCGTTGCGGGCATACACTCGGACCTTCAGCTTGCTGCCTTTGCCCGAATCCTGCATGGCGTCGACCGCATTATTGATGATGTTGAGAAACACCTGCTCCAGTTGATGAGGATCGGCGGTGACCGAAGGCAGCGAGGACTCGACCTCCCGCTCGAGCTGAAAGCCGTTGACTTTCAGGTCATACTCGCGCAGGGAGAGGGCTTCATCGAGCACCTTCGAAATATCCGCGCGCTGTCTCTGCGGTTTGCGTTGGCGGGCAAATGACAGCAGGTTCTGCACCACCCGGTGGGTGCGCTGCGCCTGCTTGAACAGCTTGGCCACAAAGTCGGCCGCCCGCGTTCCCAGTTGCTCGCTTTCGAGCAGCTGGGCGTATCCGAGAATTGCGGTTAGGGGATTGTTCAGTTCGTGGGCCACGCCGGCAATCAACTGCCCCACCGCCGACATTTTCTCGCTCTGCAGCAGCTGTTCCTGGGTCCGCCGCAGATCTTCGTAGGCGCGGCAGGTTTCCTCGTAGAGGCTCACTTTTTCGATCGTGGTGGCGAGTTGCCGTCCCGTGGCGACCAGCAGGTTCTCATCGCTCGCCGTGTACTTATCGTTCCCTTCACGGCTGATGCCCATCATTCCGAGCGGCCGGTCCTTACCCCACAGCAACACCCAGATCCAGGAGTGCGGGCCGTCGGTTGAAACAAAACGCGCCACCGGGGCGGGAAGATGGGGCAAATATTCACCGGTAATCACCTCGGTGCGGGAACGCGTGACCAGGTCGCCAAAACCCTCCGGCAAACGAACCTCCGAAGAGCGACCGCTTTGGTGGCTGCCATGGCCCCAGTCCGCCCGCCGCCGGAAAATGCCGTCGCCCGGCTCCGATACATAGATCGACCCCGCCTGCGCCCCCAGCAGGGAAATCACCTGGCGCAGCGTCAGATTCAGAATCTCGTCCAGGTCGAAGGTCTGGCTGGCGATCATGGCAATCGCGTTCAAGGCATTCAGTTCGCGGTTGCGCCGCCGGATTTCATCTTCCGCCTGCTTCTTTTCCGAAACGTCGAGCAGGAAGCCCTGGTAGCGTTCGATCTTGCCGGCGCTATCCCGGGTGGCAAAGCTGCTCTCCATCGCGCTCAGCAGGCTGCCATCCTTGCGCCGCAATTGCACTTCGAAGTTGCGCACGTAATTGTGCAACTCCACGTCGTGACGGAAGGCGTCCCTGCGCTCGGGCGAGGCATACACGTCGGCATCGAGGTTGAGGGCCATCAACTCCTCGCGGCTGCTATGGCCGAGCATGCGTACGAAGGCGTCATTGCAATCGAGCAGCTGGCCGTCGGGTGTGGCGGCAAACACTCCTTCTTGCATCTGCTCGAACAGGAGCCGGTATTTTTCTTCCGCCGCATGCCGGTCGGTCACGTCCCGGACCACGTGAATGGTCCCTTTTTGCTGGCTTCCCTGCTCGGTGTAGGAAGAGGTGGAGACGAGCGAAACCCCGCCGAAGCAAGGATCCGGCCCCTCATGCAGGCTTTCGTCGCTGCGGCAATAGGGACATCCGGTCGAGGCCTCGCGATGGTGCGGCAGAACTTCCTGACAGGCGACTCCGACCACGTCGGCCGGGGCCCGTTGCAAGCGGACGAGCAACGCCCGGTTGGCCTTGATAATACGGAAGTTGGCGTCATGCACCAGGACGACATCCTGGATCGAGTCAAAGGTGTTGCTCCATTGCCGATAGGAACGCAGAATCTGTTCCACCAGGCGCAGGTTCTCGACCGCCAGCCCAATCTGATGAGCCGTGGTGGCCAGAAATTCGAGTTCCTCGGGGGGATAAGCGACATGCCGGCGGCTGCCCAAAGTCAGGGTGCCGATCACCGAGTTCTTGCCCAAGACCGGCACCAGGATGCAATGGTGAAAACCCTCTTTTTTGAGACAGGCCCGGGCGGCTTCGGGTGCAGCCGAGACCCGGACCGCGAGGGGTACGCCGCCGCTTAGCGTGCGCTCGAAGGCATCGTCTTTCGGAACCGACATGCGGTCGCGCAGAAAATCCTTCGAGAGCCCGATCTGTTGCGCGACCACCATGTTCTCGCCCTCGAGCAGACGGAACCAGGCGGCCTGGGCTCCCATCAGGGTTTTCAGTTCCTCGAGCGCGGCGGTCAGAATTGGTCCCGGCTGCTGCGCCCTTGCCATGGTGTTGGTGAGCGCATTGATCACACCCAGGCGCCGGGTCCGCATCTTGGAGTCATCGAATACCACGAGCAACATGCTCATCCCGAGCAGCAGAGACGCCATCAGGCCTAACCAGGCCGGAAAACGGGGATGCAGGAGTCCCCAGTTGGGGGACAGCAAGACCAGGCTCAGACTGAGTAGCCAGGGTCCGGTTTCCGCCCTTCCCCGGCGGTAGCGAAGCAACTGGATCGCGGCCAGCAGGGTCATCAGCCGCCACGCGACTTCGAGGGCCGCGAGCAGTGGGGCCTGAGCCGGCCATAACAGGGCCCGCGCCACTGCAAAACCGACGCTCGCGAGCGCCAGCCCGAGCAGTGGCGTCAGCAGCTTGCGGGCATGACTGTAGACAAGTACCGAGGTGGCAAATAAACCCACGGCCAGAACGAAGGCGGCTTGCGAAATCGCCGTTATCGAGCGCGGGGCCAAGCCGACAAGCCCGCCGGTAAAGGTGCTATTGGCAGCCAGATAGGCGAGCCATCCCAGAATCCAAACCAGCAGATAACGTTCCCGGAAGGTGCGGTACACAACCAGCGTGGCCGCCAGCACGACCAGGGCGGACAACTCCTGCGCAACCAACCTGGGGACAGTCACGTCCCCAGCGGCGTACCAAACGCACCACAGGGCAGTTTTCATCCGGCGAAAGACAAGATCTTCTTCCTTTTCTTCTCTTTCTTAGCATGCCGCCCCCCGTTGCCAATGTGTTTTCCCCCGTCCCTTGGTTACTTTGGGCACAGCGAAACTACGGTAGAATTGACGGTACACTTCACTTATTCATGTCCATAACGCCCGAACGCATCTTGGTGGTCGACGACGAGGAAGCAATCCGAGAGATTGTGTCCTCCATGCTGAGTGCCGGGGGCAAGTACGCCTGCAGCCAGGCGGCCTCGGGCGCCGAAGCCCTGGCCCTGCTTGAGTCCGGGGAAGAATTCGCCCTCATGCTTTCCGACCTGATGATGGCCGGCATGGATGGAATCGCTCTGCTCGAACGCGCCAAGGAGCGGACCCCGGAAATGCCGGTGATCATGGTGACGGCGGTACACGATATTTCCGTCGCTTTGGCGGCCATTCGCAATGGCGCCTACGATTACCTGCTGAAACCCTTCGAACGCGAGCAGTTGCTGGCCGCGGTGCGCCGCGCTCTCGAGAATCGTCGTCTGCGGCTCGAAAACCGGGCCTACCAGACCGAACTCGAAGCCAAGGTCCGCGCCCGCACCCAGCAGTTGCAGGACGCGATGCGCAATCTGGAGCGCTCCTACGACATCACGCTCGAGGCCTTGGGCGATGCCCTGGACCTCAAGGATGCTGAAACCGAAGGCCACTCCAAGCGGGTGACGGCGTTCACCATTGCCATTGCCAAGCACATGAATTTGCCGGATAAGGAAATTCGCGTGATCGCCCGCGGCGCCTTTCTTCACGATATCGGCAAGATGGCCATTCCCGATGCGATTCTCCGCAAGCCCGGCGCCTTGAACCCGGACGAGGTGGCCATCATGCGGGAGCATTGCTACCGGGGCTACCAGATTTTGCGGAAGATTCCCTTCCTCGGCGAAGCCGCCGAGATCGTTTATTCCCACCAGGAACGCTACGACGGAACCGGCTACCCGCGCGGCCTGAAGGCGGATGAGATTCCGCTCGGGGCGCGCATCTTCTCGGTGGCCGACACCCTCGATGCCATCACCTCCGACCGTCCCTACCGGCCGGCACAAACCGTGGCCGCGGCCCGGGAGGAAATTCGCGCCTGGTCCGGCCGTCAGTTCGATCAGTCCGTGGTCACGGCCTTTCTCTCGATGCCGGAAAATATCTGGGGAGACCTACGCAAGCAAATTGATGCTCAGATTTACCGCTTTGCCTATTCCGCGTCCGCCTCGAAAGGCTCCTAGACTCCTCGAACCCCCCGGGCTCGGTTGGCGAGGGTTTCACGCCCCACTCGCGCAAGATGCTCGCAGTTGTTTTGCCTTTCACCCTCGTCGGGTTGACCCCGCCAGGTGTTTATAGACGAAGCGGCATGTGACTCCGGCCACTCCCAGCGAAACTCCGAGAACGACAAACATCGCGTAGCACGTCATTAGGCCTGCAAACCAAGCATCCGGCATTTTGTACCGTATGGCGATTGCGACAAAGGTTGCTCGCGAAATGAGCACAGCGTAGGAAAATATTGCCAAAACAACTCCGGCAAGAATGCTTTCAAAAACCGCCTTCGTCTTGCTCAAGCTGCCCTCCTGAGCTGCAGCCAATCGACCGCACGGGCGCGGCGTTCAACCCGCAGACGTGTCGGTGACGGCCTGCGCGGACCGCGCTATTTGGTTGGAAGGAATGGCCGGTGGAGGAAAATTCTTGTCTTCAGCGTGGAATGCGAGCTGCGTCGAGCGTCACCTGCCGCTGAATCACCATCTCAACCGTCGTACCGGCTTCGAGCTTCACGTCGCTACCTCGCTTCAGCAGGGCCGAAGCCACGCCGACCGCTCCACCTAGGCCCGCCCCGATGCCGGCCGCGGCACGGCTTCCGGTAGTGATGCCCCCGATGACTGCGCCCCCGCTGGCGCCGGCGATTCCCCGCTCCGCCGCGGTGGTTGCCTTCTCCCCGGTCTGGCCATCCTCCCGCACGGTGCCTTCTGAATCCTTCACCGATGCCTTGTCGGCTCCGGGCGCGCCTTGCAGGGCTCCGGGCAGCATCACGGTGTAGCCGCTCGGGTAGATCAGGGTGGTGAAATGCATGAGCACTTCCGCCCGGCCTTTCACTCGTCCCGCCCGTTCGATGTGGCTGATTCTTCCCTGCACATAGGTCCCGGCGGGAATGAGGATGCGGTCGTTCACCACCACGGGAAACGTGGTTTCCGCATAGACCGCGTCACCCTCCCGGGTGTTCTTGGTCGAGATGGTCTGCTTCAGCACGATCGGGACTTTGGTGTCGGCCGGAATGACCACCACATTGGAGTTTTCGGCCGCTGCCGGCGGGACGCTGGTCGCCTTGGCCAAAGGAGCTGAGCTCGATTGTGCCAATGCCAGGGAGGGCAGTGACAGCGATAAGGCTAAGAGGGTGAACGGCAGACGCATGGATTTACTCCTGACCGGCTCCCAAAACTGGCCCGGCTTCAGCCCGTATGACAAGCTGGCATTATAAGCGCGGGCAGGGGAATATACATCGCCCTTGAAGCTTAGGATGCGCCTTTGTCGGGCCAGAGTTGGACCCCAGACCGACCCACCCGCTCATTTGTAGAGCAGGTACTTTTCCCGCAACTGAAGAAATCTGTCGAGCGATTCCTGCCAGTCCTCGGCAATGCGCCGCGGATCCTCTCCCTGAACAATCGCGTCATAGACGGACTGATTCAGCAGCAGCTCGATCATTCGCTCCATGTGGAACTGTTGCGGATAGAGCTGATGCAGGGCCGATGCCAGTTCGATCCCCAACTGGGGAGCATCGAAAGCATTGCGCCGAACGAGAGTGATACTGACTCCCTGGCACTTTTCGCCCTGATACGTGCTGGCCGTGGGCGTAAAGCGGACCGGCACAAATCGCACCCCGGAGATTTCTCTCCCGTTCAGATGCGCCGCCAGTTCCCGGCCGTTGATCCAGGGAGCACCGACGAGCTCAAAGGGAGTGTCGGTTCCCCGCCCGACGGAAACGTTCGTACCCTCGACCAGCGCCACCCCAGGATAGAGCTCTGCCTCGACCAGACTGCGCAGATTGGGCGATGGACTCACCCACTCGAGCCCTGTCGAGTCGTACCAGTCGCCGCGAATCCAGCCAGCCATGGGCACGACCGTCAGCCGGGCATTGAGGCTGCGCTCAGCATTGAACATCTGGGCCAGCTCTCCGATGGTCATGCCATGACGCACCGGAAGCGGAAAATAGTTCACGAAGCTTTCCCGTCCGGCATCAGGAATTGGCCCCTGCACCAGGGAGCCGGTGATCGGATTCGGCCGGTCGAGCACAATGATTTCGATGCCAGCCTGGGCGGCGGCTTCAAGAAAATAGCCCAGAGTGGTCTCGTAGGTGTAAAAACGAGCGCCGGCGTCCTGAATGTCAATCACCACCGCGTCCAGCGTCTTCAGCACCTCGAGCGGCGGATGGCGGGCCGCCTGCGTGGCGCCATAGACGCTATAGATGGGAACGCTGGTCGCGGCATCTTTCGAGTTGCTGATGTCGGTAGTATCGAGCGTGCCGGTGACTCCGTGCTCGGGGCTGAAAATGGCCGCAAGCGAAATGCCGGGAACTTGCGCCAACACATCGATGGTGCGCCGCCCCGCCGAATCCACGCCGGTTTGATTGGTCAGCACCCCGATCTTCTTCTTTTCCGTGGTCCCGCGAATAACATCGAAGTCATGGGCCTCGAGAACGTCGATCCCGGTCTCTACCGTTCCGTTGCGTGCGCTCAGCCGCCGGGCCGCGGTTTCCGGTTCGTTATAGCCGGTAATGCTCTCCCAGCGCAGCGCTTCCTTCTCGTCGACCGTCAGGGGAAGCGCCGCCGCTACGGCGGTCGCAATCTTGGCTCGCACCGCCACCGCGCTGCCTTGGCCGCGGGGATGGACCGCGTTCGCCAGGATGATGATGAAGGTGTGAGTCGTCGGATCAATCCACAAGGAAGTTCCGGTGAAGCCGGTGTGGCCGAATGATCCGACCGGAAGCAGCGCGCCCCGGTTCGAGGAGAATGGCGAATCGATATCCCAGCCCAAGCCGTGGAGCACCGACGAAGTCGGGGGCTGCTGTGGCGTGGTCATCTTCTCGACCGCCAGCGCGGAAAGCACCGGACTGCCCGTGAGCACGGCCTGAGCAAACTTCGACAAATCGCCGGCGGTTGAGAACAGACCGGCATGGCCGGCCACGCCACCCATGCGGCGCGCGGTGGGATCGTGCACCACGCCTCGCAGCATGTGATCGTGCTCGTCGTATTGCGTGGGGGCGATCTTGCGCACCCAGGCGGGCGGAGGCAGGAAGCGGGTATGCGTCATTTTGAGCGGGCCAAAGATATGGGCCGCGCAGTACTGATCGAGAGAGGTTCCGGAAACCCGCTCGACCACCGCGCCCAGGGTGATGAAGTTCACATCGCTGTAAAGAAAGCGCGCCCCCGGTGGAAACACCGGCTTCGCTTCATAGGCCAGGCGGAGCGCGGCGTCACGGCCCGCCCATTCCTGTTTCAAATCCAAGTCGTCGGGTAGGCCCGAGTGGTGGGTCAGCAACTCGCGCAGGGTCATGTCTTCTTTGCCATTCTGCGCAAATTCGGGAATGTATTTCGCGACCGGATCATTCAGTCGCAGTTGCCCGCGCTCGACCAGCTGCATGATGGCGGTAGTCGTGGCCACCACCTTGGTGAGCGAGGCCAGATCGAAAATGGTGTCGAGCGTCATGCGCTCGGGCCGGGGCTCGAGCGCCCGGTGTCCGAAGGCTTTGTCGTAGATCACGCTGCCATCATGCCAAACCAGCACCACCGCACCGGGAATCTGGCCATCCCGAATGGCTTCCTCGACCACTCCGTCGAGCACACTCAGCCGGTTCGAAGGAGCCCTCGGAGCACCCACGGCCGCGATAGCCGGCCGAGCACAGGCGCCGGCCACCACCAGGGCAAGGAGGAGGCAGGACCGATAGGGCCAGCCCCACGAGTTGGGTTTGACGGCTTCGATGTTCTGACTCTACACACACGCTGTCCGGTCGCTCAAGGAACTCCCGTAAGGGGGGTGCCATTTTCGCCACAGGCGGCTGGCTTTACCCCGCCCCTGAACTTTGCTATAAACCGGACATCGAGCCTAGGCCATCCGTGGATGAAAGCGCACTGTCGCTGAATACTCCCGCTCCCACTTCCGCCGCTTTTCCGGTGCCTGCGCATGCGCAGCAGGAAACCACCTTTGCGGAGGCTTTTGACGTGCTGCGCACAGCCATTCAGGAACACGCCTTCCCGGCGGCTTCGCTCGCCATCACCCAAGGTGGAAAACTAGTCGCATGGAAAGCCTTCGGCCACTTCACCTATGCCGCCGATTCCGCGGAGGCAACCCCGACCAGCATTTTCGATTTGGCTTCCCTTTCGAAGGTCGCGGCAACCACCGCCATGGCCATGGTTCTGTTTGAACGCGGGCTGCTCGACCTCGAAGCTCCCGTGGCGGCGATCGTGCCCGAGTTTGCGCAGAACTCTCCCCGGCGCCGCGAAGTCACGGTACACATGCTGCTCGCCCACTCGTCCGGTTTGCCGGCCTACGAGAAGCTCTTTCTGCGCGCCCCCGCTCGGGAAGAACTTCTGGCCGCGGCCTTTGCAACTCCGCTCACCGCCGACCCCGGCACGCGGGCTGAGTATAGCGACATCGGCTTCATTGTCTTGGGGATCGCGCTTGAGCGTCTGGCGGACGAGACGCTCGACCGCTTCTGCCAGCGTGAGGTCTTCGGCCCGCTCGGCATGGCCACCTCGACGTTCAATCCGCCCGCCTCCTGGCGCACCGGCATCCCCCCAACCGAAGATGACCACTCCTTCCGCCACCGAGTCATCCAGGGCGAGGTGCAGGATGAAAATGCCAGCGTGCTCGGCGGAGTCGCCGGACAAGCCGGCCTCTTTGGGGCCGCGCAGGATCTTGCCATCTACGCCAACGCCTTGCTCCAAGGGGGCCGCCCCCTGGTTCGTCCGGAAACCTTGGCGCTATTCACCCGCCGCGAGCGAACTCCGGCCGGCACATCCCGCGCCCTCGGATGGGACACGCCCTCATTCCCCTCGCAGTCCGGGAACTATTTTTCCTCCGACTCCTTCGGCCACCTCGGCTACACCGGAACCTCGCTGTGGATCGACCCGCAACGCCAGCTTTCGATCACCTTGCTGACCAATCGCACCTGGCCTGACTGCGGCAACCATGCGATCAAACAAGTGCGCCCAAGATTCCATGACGCGGTCATCCAGGCGTTCGAGCGCGCCGGCCAGGGGGGCACGATTGAGGCCTAGAAAGCCGCGCACCGACCTCGGACGCCTCTCGACCGAAAAGACGAACCCCGCCGCGGTCGATCTGGACCTGCAGTCCGCCCTCGCCATCGCGCGCATTCTCAATCTCGAAGACGCGAAAGTCGCGCCCGCGGTCAAACGCGTTCTGCCGCAGATTGCGCGCGCCATCGACCGGATCGCCCAGGCCCTCGGTCGAGGCGGCCGCCTCCTCTATGTGGGCGCCGGCACGAGCGGCCGCATTGCCGCGCTGGATGCCGCGGAGTGTCCTCCGACCTTCAACCTCGATCCGAAAACGGTCCAGTACGTGATGGCAGGAGGCCCGAAAGCTCTGGACGTCGCGGTCGAAGCCGATGAAGACTCCCGCCCACTGGGCCGGCGGGAAATGGCCCAAAAAAAGCCGGGCAAGATGGACGTTGTGGTCGGAATCTCCGCCAGCGGACGAACGCCATTTACCGTCGCCGCCGTCGCCTATGCCCGCCGCCAGGGAGCGCAGACAGTCGCCATCACCTGCAATCCGAATTCGCCTCTCGAGAAAGCAGCCCATTTAGCGATCGTGGCCGAAGTCGGTCCCGAGGCGGTCTCAGGGTCCACTCGCATGAAAGCCGGCACGGCGCAAAAAATGATCCTCAATATGCTCTCGACCGGCGCCATGACCCGCCTGGGATATGTCTACGGCAACCTGATGGTCAACGTCCATCTCAAGAACGAAAAGCTCGCCGAGCGGGGTGTCAGCATTCTCGAGCGCGCCGCCAAGGTGAACCGCGAAGCGGCGAAGAAAGCGTTGAAGGCGGCCGGGAACAGCGTTCCGCTGGCGCTGGTCATGCTGCAGTCCGGCGCGCCCCGCGCCCAAGCCCGGCAGGCGCTCCAGGCCGTGCACGGCCACGTGCGGCACGCCGCAGCCTGGTTGCGCAACCGCTAGCGCCGTCTCCGGGTGGTTCCCCCAGACCGTGCCCTTCCGATTCGCATAATTCCATCGAGCGCCTAGCCCGGTTCCCGCTAGAATAGACGAACGCCACGGGGCAAATCCCGCAGGGCGTGCGGCTTTTCGAGACCGATCGGGAACGAGTTCGCTATGGACAAACTGGTGATTCGCGGCGGCAACCCATTGCTCGGAACCGTGCGCGTCAGTGGCGCAAAGAATGCCGCACTGCCTGCCATGGCCGCGGCCCTGCTCACCGAAGAGCCGGTCATCGTTGAAAACATCCCCCAAGTACGAGACATCGAGACCACCCGCAAGCTTTTGGCCGCCATGGGAGTGGAAGTCGAGCTCGGCTACGGCCGCGCCCAACACCGCACCACGCTCTGCTGCCGTAATCTGGCGGCGCCCGAGGCCTCTTACGAACTGGTCAAGACCATGCGCGCGTCCACCTTGGTGTTAGGCCCGCTGGTGGCGCGTTGCGGACGCGCTCGCGTCTCTCTGCCGGGCGGCTGCGCCATTGGCGCCCGACCGATCGATCTGCACATTCACGGCCTCGAGCGCCTGGGGGCCAAGATCACGCAGGACCACGGCTACGTGGAGGCCACCGCCGACCGCCTAAAAGGCGCTGAGATTCTCTTCGACAAAATCACGGTCACGGGCACCGAAGACCTGCTGATGGCGGCGACTCTCGCCGAGGGCGAGACCGTCCTCGAGAATTGCGCCCGTGAGCCGGAAGTCGCCGACCTCGCCGATCTGCTGAACAAGATGGGGGCGCGCATTACGGGCGCCGGCACTGCGACCATCCGCGTTCAGGGCGTGAGCAAGCTCCACGGCGCCAAGCACCGCATTATTCCCGATCGCATCGAGGCCTCCACCTTCCTGATCGCGGGCGCGCTCACGGGCGGGGATATCATCATTGCCGGCTGCGATCCCAACCATCTCGGCACGCTTCTTGAAAAGCTGGACGAAGTCGGGGTGAAGACCAAGCGCACCGCCGAATCGGTCCGCGTAATGGGGGATGGTCCCTTCCGATCGGCCGACATTAACACCGAAGAATATCCCGGATTCCCCACCGACGTGCAGGCGCAATATATGGCGCTCGCCACCCAAGCCGAAGGCACCTCGGTGATTACCGAGAATATTTTCGAGAACCGCTTTATGCACGCCCAGGAACTGGTCCGCATGGGCGCCAATATCAAGATCGAAGGCCGCCGGGCGATCGTCCGCGGCCGAACTCAGCTGAGCGCAGCCGCCGTTCTGGCCTCGGATCTGCGTGCCTCGGCGTCGCTAGTGCTCGCCGCTTTAGTCGCCGATGGCGAAACCATTATCGACCGCGTGTACCATATCGACCGCGGTTACGAGCACATCGAAGAGAAACTGCGCGGCGTGGGCGCGCAGATTCGCCGCATCGGCGACATGTTCCCCAAGGGACAAGGGGCTGGGAGTTCGGCGTAACGGCTAGTCGGGAATGTGGATGCTGCCGTCCTCCCCGATCGCAAACGATGGGTTCCAGGCGATCTCCCACGAAAACCCATCCGGATCAGAAAAATACGCCGAATAGCCGCCCCAAGAAGCTTCCTGGGCAGGCTTCAGAATCTTGGCGCCGGCGGCCGCAGCCTGGGCGAGGACCGAATCTACTTCTTCACGACTGCGGGTATTATAGGCGAGCGCCATTCCGCTGAAACCCTGGCCATCGGCAGCCCTATTGGCATCCTTCGCGAGCTCAAGCCGCGGGTATAAAGCGAGAGCCATGCCCCCGGCCTGGAAAAATACGATACCTTCAGCCTGGGCCATCGACCTCCGCCATCCCAGACGCTCATAGAATTCCCGGCTGCGTTTGAGGTCCGCCACGCCCAGCGTGACGATGCTCACACGTTGTTCCATCGTGTTCCTCTCTCCATGATTCCACCTGCAACTTGATCAAGATTCATCGTACACTCGCAGGTCGTCAGCCACGGTGGCTGGTGTCACAGACCAGCGCTCGAGCCTGGAGGCCTCGTAGTTCTCTCGGAATCTGACGGGCATCGGAGGGCGGAAAGAGGGGCGTGACTTACTTCTCGCTGGTTTCTTTTGGGAATTTCGTCGAGCTAGTTCGAAGCGATCGAGAAAGCCTATGAGCGGCGGAGGGCCGAGGGAGCGGCGTGGTTGACGCCATGACCGAGTATTCCCCTACGGTTGAAATCACAGTAGCCCTCTCTTGTCGCGAGCGGGCTGTTTTGAATTTCTTAACGTTCTCTCAGGTGCAGAACCACGGCGAATCCGGCGCCCAACGCAATCGCGCCAAGCAAAAGGTACCAAAGAACCGGGAGCCCAACGAGGAAGATGGCTAGGCTTACAATCGTGAAAGCAACACCAGCGAATCCAGCACCGACGTGGATTTTGTCTATTCTGAAGCCGGAATGGGGGAAGGCGTCTTTCATGCTGTCGGGTGAGCCTCTTTCGGCTCCAATCATCCCACCGATTCCTCCAAACTCCAAAATGTGATCTGTGAGTCCGGCTTCGATCGCAGGCGTCACGCGCAATGTCTGATGGACTCGGCAGAAATTGTCAGAAGATAAAAACAGCCCATTACCCTCTTGTTCCCTTCCTTGACTTCCATTCTCCCGGAACCCGATAATAAAAAGTTCTGCACTCGTTGCCGAAGTCACAGGGAGCGTTTTGTGGCGTCAACCGCTAGTTCTCGGGCTCCGACCGGGAGAGGTGTCGTGACCCCGCTGCGGGCGGGCCAGGGATATTCCTTCTGGCTGCGCCGCCTGCATTCGCTCAGTGGCATCGTTCCGGTAGGCGCCTTCCTTTTCGAACACATTCTGATTTCAAACGCCACTACGATCAGCGGTCCGGCCGCCTATGCCCGTCAAGTGCGCTTCCTGGCAAACCTGCCGCTGGTTCCGCTGCTCGAGCTGTTTGGCATCTGGCTTCCCATCCTGTTCCACGGCTTGTATGGTTTCTACATCTGGTATCGCGGGGAAGCCAACGTCGGCGACTACCCGTGGACGGGAAACTGGATGTACGCCGCGCAACGCTGGACCGGGGGCATCGCCTTCGCCTACATCCTGTGGCACACCTGGACGATGCGTTTCACTGGCATCGACCTGCACCAATACCCCGGCGCCTCGTTTGGCAAAGTGCAGGCGGAATTGAACTCACCGTTTTTGCTGGCCTTCTACGGGGTCGGCCTGGTGTGCGCGTCCTGGCATTTCGCCTACGGCATCTGGTTATTTGCCGCCAAGTGGGGCATCACGGCGGGGGAGAAGGCGCGGCAGAGATTTCTGGTCGTGTGCCTGGGATTTTTCGTGGTGCTGAGCGCCGTGGGCGTCGCCAGCCTCTATAGCCTGCGGGAGCGTTTCCCGCAGCAGCCCACCGATCCTGCCGGCTCCCACCTGGTGGAAGCCGGGCCGGGCTCGAGCTAGCGCCAAGGAAAGCCGGTAGATTCAAAGCATGGCATCCAATCCGAAAATCATCGTGATCGGCGGCGGCCTGGCGGGACTTTCCGCCGTCATCAAGATCGCGGAAATGGGCGGGCAGGTGGATCTGTTCTCCATCGTTCCGGTGAAACGCTCCCACTCGGTTTGCGCCCAAGGCGGCATCAATGCGGCCAAGAACCTCAAGGGTGAGGGCGATTCCACCTGGAAGCACTTCGACGACACGATTTACGGGGGCGACTTCCTGGCCAATCAGCCTCCCGTCAAAGGCATGTGCGAAGCCGCTCCGGGCATCATCGACCTGCTCGACCGCATGGGCGTCCCCTTCAACCGCACTCCCGAAGGCTTGCTCGATTTTCGCCGCTTCGGGGGCACGCTATTCAACCGCACCGCCTTCGCCGGCGCCACCACCGGCCAGCAGCTTCTGTACGCGCTCGATGAGCAAGTCCGCCGTCACGAAGCCGACGGCAAAGTCAAAAAATACGAGCACTGGGAATTTCTCTCCGCCGTGCTCGATGGCCAGCGGATCTGCCGCGGCATCTGCGCTATGGATCTGCACTCCATGGAAGTGCGCACGTTTCCCGCCGACGCCGTCATCATCGCGACCGGCGGCAATGGCGCGATCTTCGGCAAATCCACCAACTCCGTGGTGTGCACCGGCTCGGCGCAGTCGGCGCTCTATCAGCAGGGCTGTTACTACGCGAATGGCGAGTTCATCCAAGTCCATCCGACTTGCATCCCGGGCGAAGACAAGCTGCGCCTGATGTCGGAATCGGCCCGCGGCGAGGGCGGCCGCGTGTGGGTGCCAAGAACCGCCGGCGACCAGCGCGACCCCAAGTCGATCCCGGAGGCCGAGCGCTGGTACTTCCTCGAAGAGTGGTATCCCAAGTATGGCAACCTGGTGCCGCGCGATGTGGCCACCCGCGCCATCTTCAAGGTGGTCTACGAGCACAAGCTGGGCATCGACGGCAAGCCCATGGTCTATCTCGACCTGACCCACATCGACCGCAAGATTCTGGACCGCAAGCTGGAAGGCATTCTGGAGATTTACGAGAAGTTTGTGGGTGACGATCCCCGCGATACCCCGATGAAGATTTTTCCCGGCATGCATTACACCATGGGGGGATTGTGGGTCGACTTTCAGCAGGCGACCAACCTCCCGGGCATCTATTCCGCCGGGGAATGCGAATATCAGTATCACGGCGCCAATCGTCTGGGAGCAAATTCGCTGGTCTCCTGCATTTATGGCGGTTTCACCGCCGGCCCGAACGCCGTCCAGTACGCGCGCAGCCTGCCGGCCAGCACCGCCAACGGCCACTTCGAAGCCGAAAAGAAAAAGCAGGAAGCCAGCAACGCCCTGCTCATGAACAACCAGGGCACGGAGAATCCCTTCAAACTGTGGCGCGAGCTAGGCGAGCTGATGACCGAAAACTGCACCGTCATCCGCTACAACAAGAATCTGAAGGAAACCGACGCCAAGCTGTGCGGACTGCTCGAACGCTTTCGACGGGTCAACCTGAGCGACCGCACCGAGTGGGCCAATACCTCGGTCGTATTCACCCGCCAGCTCTACAACATGCTGCAGCTCTCGCGGGTCATCGCCCAGGGTGCCGCGCTGCGGGATGAATCGAGGGGAGCGCATTACAAGCCGGATTTCCCGGAGCGCGATGACCGGAACTGGCTGAAGACGACCAAGGCGACCTTCGCTCCGGACGCGGATGAACCGCGATTTGAATTTGAGCCGGTCGATATCTCGCTGATTCCGCCGCGGGCGAGGAAATACGATGCCGCGAAGTGAAGCGCTGGCTAGGGTTGACAAAAATGGCTGACAAAACCGTGCTCCTCAAG
The DNA here is from genome assembly GCA_963770245.1 of uncultured Acidobacteriaceae bacterium. Taxonomy (GTDB): domain Bacteria; phylum Acidobacteriota; class Terriglobia; order Terriglobales; family Acidobacteriaceae; genus PALSA-270. The sequence goes on from CAVYOX010000012.1 coordinate 487,928, forward strand.
ATCAAGCGGCAGAACACCCCTTCGTCCGCCTCCTACTGGGAAGAGTTCGAACTGGCATGGCATCCCGGGATGAATGTGATCTCCTCGATGATGGAGATCGCCCGCAATCCCGTCACTCGCGGAGGTACGCCAACCACCCCGATCACCTACGACTCCAATTGCCTCGAGGAAGTCTGCGGCTCCTGCGCCATGCTCGTCAACGGCAAAGCCCGCATGGCTTGCTCCGCCCTGATTGACAATCTGGAGAAGCCGGTTCGCCTCGAACCGCTCTCCAAGTTCCCGGTGGTCCGCGATCTGGCCGTCGATCGCAGCGTGCTGTTTGAGAATCTGAAAGCCGTGAAAGCCTGGGTCCCGATCGACGGGACCTATGACCTCGGCGCCGGCCCGCGCATGACCATGGAAGAGCAGGAGGCTGCCTATCCCCTCTCGCGCTGCATTTCCTGCTGCTGCTGCATGGAGGTTTGCCCGCAATTCAATGAACACACAGCGTTTGTGGGCGCCGCGACCATCTCGCAGGTGCGCCTGTTCAACACCCACCCGACCGGCGCTGCCCTCAGGCGCGAGCGCCTGACGGCGCTGATGGGCGAGGGCGGCATCCAGGAGTGCGGCTACGCCCAGAACTGCGTCGAGGCCTGTCCCAAGGACATTCCGCTCACCCGCTCCATTTCCGAAGTAGGAGGCGAAGTGATGAAACAGGCCATTGGTGACCTTTTCCGTCATTAAAATCTGTCAATCGGGGACTACCCAAAGGTGCCGGTCTTCAGTCTTTTGCCATCAACAAACTTACTGTTTTCATCACGATACACTAATACCTTCAAGCAACCCCTAACACGGCATCCCACCTGCACTACAAATCCGTGGGTGAGCGAAATCGAGTAACCGAAGTAATCGATGACGGTCGGACTCGAAGTCGTTTTTACCACTTTCGTAACCAGTTACGAATTACCTTGGTTTTTTTCGTCACTGAATTACAATACCCGCCTGCTCTGAGCGCCAGGGCACGCGTCATCGACTCGAGGCCACTTCGTGAAGGTTAAATTTTCAGGCCGAATCGGATTCTTGTTTTTCCTGATCGCCGCGGTATGCGGTCAGGCCGCCGCGCTGCACAGCACCACCCAGGCGCGCGAGCATCGGAGCTCGCGGCACCACCGCCTTCGCAGCATTCTGTTCAACCCGCTGTTCCGGCCCACGCATGAATCCCTGCTGCGCCAGAACGAAGAAATCGATCGTCTCGAGTTGCCCCGCATCCAGGACGACTCCGAACTCGAAGAACTGAAGGCCAGCGGCGCGTTGGTGCCGATCCGCGCCAGCGAAAGCCTGCGCTTCGATCCGCGGCTCGAACCCAGCCGGCGCTATTGCCGCCCCTGGACCCGCGACTTCGTCGAAGACCTTGGCGAGGCCTACAACAAGGAGTTTCACGGCCAGATCCAGGTCAATTCCGCGGTGCGGACCGCGCAAGGACAGAAAAAGCTCCGCCGTCACAATCGCAATGCGGCTCCCGAGAGCGGAGAGACAGGATCATCCCATCTGGCCGGCATCACCGTGGACATTCAACGCCGCGGGCTGACGGGTGAGCAGATCCGGTGGGTGGAGCAGTACATGCTGGTTCTGAACAACCAGGGCTTGATCGAACCGGAAGAAGAACGTCACGAGTGGGTGTTCCACGTCATGGTCTCTGACCGTTATGAAGGCTGGCGTGAGTCGAACGTGCTGAGCGCCCAACAAGAGCCCAGTGTATCGCCCGCCGTCGAGCCCACCGAGCTGCCGGAACCGGTTTTGATGATTGCCCAGGAGCCGTAGACTTACACTTCCAAGGAAGCTAGGCTCCCCGGGGACCGACCGATCCCGGGCTGAATTCGATTTTCGGATTCCGATTCACAGGCTGATTCCAACCGCTGTTTCCTGATCTTCTCTTCCTCATTCTCCTCCTCACTTTTTGCAGCGCAAAATCAACCAATCCGTGAGGCGTGGGGAGACCGGCGGCGGGCGCCGGTTCCCGGCCTTCGCTCCGTACCCGCGCGAGTAAGGCAAGGGGTGCGGGAATCGAACTGTGGACCCCCCGGGGCGATGCCGTCGCCCGGCCAATCGAGCGCTGTCTGTCGTACAATTCAGGATTCACCATTTGGTCTGGAATCTGCCGAGCCGCCGAAGCTGCTTTCGAGCTTCGGAGGCGCGGCTGGCAGACAACCGGGCCTCGATTCAATCTGAGGAGGCATCCGTGCGCACACCGCTCATCGTTATGGGGATGGTTTTCTTTGCCACCCTGATCGCCGGGTCGCAAACCACTCCGGCCGCAAAGCCAGCTCCCAAACCGGCAACCGCTCCTTCTGCGAGCCCGGGACCGACCGCCATCATTGAAACCACGGCCGGGCCCCTGACCTGCACTCTGTTCCCCAGGCAGGCGCCCATCGGCGTAGCCAATTTCATCGGCTTGGCCCAAGGCACGAAGGACTGGACCAGTCCTGTCACCCACGCCAAGAAGCACGGTGTGCCGCTCTATGACGGCACGGTGTTCCATCGCGTGATCCCAGAGTTCATGATTCAGGGCGGCGACCCGGCGGGCAATGGCAGCGGTGACCCAGGCTACGCCTTCAAGAATGAGACTTCCCCCGATCTGAAATTTGATCGGCCCGGTCGCCTGGCCTATGCCAATGCCGGTCCGAACACCAACGGCTCCCAGTTTTTCATCACCGAAGTTGCCTATGCCAGCCTGAACGGGGGCTATACCATTTTCGGCCAGTGCGATGACGCGACCGTGGCCCTGGTGATGAAGATTGCGCGCATGGGGCGCGACGCCAACGATCGGCCCTATCGCCCGGTGCAGATTGTTCACATCAAGATCGTGCAGGGCGGAGCGGCGCACTCGATGGCAAAGCCCTCCGCGGGAACCAAGGCGCCGGTCAAGAAGTCGACGACAGCCACGCCCACTCCGGCTCCGCAATAGCGGTCCAATCGAAGTGCGAGGGTCCTGCGAACCGTCCCGGCTGCGCCGGGGACGACCTCGCAAACGGCCGGCCGCAAACCGGCGCCAACCCAATCCAGCTACCCAAGAAAGGATACCGATGACTCGCCAGCCTGGAACCTACGCCGTTTTCACTACTTCGGAAGGCACCGTCGTTTGCCGTCTGTTCGAAAAGGAAGCGCCCAAGACCATTGCCAATTTCATGGAACTCGCCGAGGGTAAGCGCGAGTGGAGTCATCCCGTCAGCCGGAAAAAGAGCAAAGACCGGTTGTATGACGGCACCATCTTCCACCGCGTGATTCCGAACTTCATGATCCAAGGCGGCGACCCGGCCGGGACCGGCATGGGGGGACCCGGCTATCAGTTCGAGGATGAGACCAAGGGTTCCCCGCACAAGTTTGACAAAGCGGGCAAGCTGGCCATGGCTAATGCCGGCCCCAATACCAACGGATCGCAGTTTTTCATCACCGTCGCGCCCACCCCGTGGCTCACCGGCAACCACACCATTTTTGGCGAGGTCGTCGAGGGCCAGGATGTCATCGAGAAGATCGTGAATGCCCCGCGCAGTCGCCAGGACAAACCGTTGAAAGACGTGGTGTTGCAAGCGGTGCTGATCGAGCGGGCCTGATCGAGCGGGACTCAGTCGGGGAGGCGGCGGAATCCCAGAGGCGCCAGTCTAGGGGGCCTCTCCGCCCAGTCGGCGGGACCTTAGGGCGCGCCGTACAACTGCCGATAGACGTTGGCATTGCGCAGAATGGCCTGCACGTACTCCCGGGTTTCGGTGAAAGGTATGGACTCAACAAACTCCTGCGGGTCGCGGTACTTGCCCTGCGCCAGCCAGTCTTTCACCCGGTCGTCGCCCGCGTTGTAGGCCGCCAGGGCGTATTCGAAGGCGCCGAACTTATCCACCGTGTCGCGGAAATAGCGGGTGCCGAGCTCGAGGTTCACCGCCGGGGTAAAAAGTTCGGTCGGGACGAAGTGGCGAAGTTTGACCTGCTTGGCCACCAGCTTTCCGGTCTTCGGCAGCAACTGCATCAGACCGACCGCGTCCTTGCGCGACACCGCGTTCGGATTGAAGGCGGATTCTTGCCGGATCAGCGACGCCACCAGGTAGGGATCAAGGCCAGTGCTCGAGGAAAATCTTCGCAAGTCGATCCAATAGGGCTTAGGGAACAAGGCCTCCCAGTAGGAGCGCGGAAGGTTCGGAAGGTCGACCGCAAAATAGTTAGGCGCAGCCCGCTTCATGACTTCAAGCGCCATGTCATAGCGCCCGACATCCTGGTAGAGGCGGGCGCTTTCGGCGGGCAGCCAGTTGCCGGGATTGTCCTTGGCTGCCGCTTGCAACTCGCGGACGGCAAAATCGAGCAGGGCGCCGTTTTCGAGCAACTGCGCCTTTTGCACGCGCAAATCATCGGTCGGCAACGGGTCCGGGGTCACGCTCACGCCCGAGCTGATGGGCGGAATGTGGTCGAGCAGCGCGTACTGTACGGGATCGGTGTCACTCGTGAGCTTGGCCAGCCGTTGCCGCGCCAGGTAGCCGTAGTAGTAATTGCGGTAACGGCCGGACAGTTTCTCGTAGTAGGCCCGCGCCTTGGCGGAATCCGATTCTTCTTCCGCCAGCCGGGCGCGCCAATAGAGGGCGGCCGGCACTTCGGCCGAGCTCGGATACAACGCGATTTGCTCTTCAAATCCCTGCTTGGCCTCATCGTTGCGGCCCATGCGCAGGCTGAGCCATGCCACCTTCCAGTGGGCATAGGAGGCACGGCTGGCGTTCGGGAATCTTTGTTGCAGTTCGCGATAGCTGTCGATGGCGTGGTCCGGATCAGGCTTCAGGAGATAGATGTTGCCGGCCACCAGTAAGTCTTGTTCCAGCCATGGGCTGGCGGGGGCGGTTTGCCGTAGTTGACCGAGGATGGCGAGGAACCCGTCGTCATCGTCGGCGGAGCGAGCCAGCTCGCCCCGGTCAAATAGCCGCTCGGCGTTCAGTTCGGGAGTGGAGTCGGGAATGGAATCCAAGGTGCGCTTGGCATCCTTAGGATGCCCACCGCGGAGCTGGGCGCTGGCCAGAGCCAGCTGGAGGGCAGGACGTACGCTCGGATCGGCATCCTCGACCAGGCCACGATACACATCCGCGGCATCATCGTAGCGTTTGCCCTTGAGCAGCAGGTCGGCGCGAGTCTTCCGCTCGGTAAAAGTGGGTGCGGGCAACTGCTCGGCCGGCGGCAGCTTCTTCAATTCGAGATCCGCCTGCGCGGCTTCGCCGCTCAGCGGCATGGTGAAATACAGATTTCGTAGAACGGAGGAGGCCTTCCCCGGGTCCCCCAGCGCGGCATAGGCACGTCCCAAGGTCAGTTCGACATCCGCTCGGGTCGGCTGGCGGTTTTTTTCGAGCAGGGCGGCGGCGGCCTGGGCTTGTCCGTCGGCCAGCAAGGCATTCGCATAGAGGACCTGAGCGTCGCGGATGAGCAGCGAATCCGGATAGCTATGGTCAAAATCACTCAACCGGGCGCTGGCCTCGGGGATCCGGCTGCTGTCAAAGTAAGCCGAAGCGAGGTAATAGCTGACGTAGTCTCCCAGGTCGCCGGCCTGCGCCTTGGCACGACTCAACGAGTCGATGGCTTTGCCGTAGTCATGATCGAGAATGTGGGCGTAACCGACGACCAGCCAGGCCAGTGCGCCCGCGTCTTCCCGGGAGTGGCGCCGGGCGTAGGCTTCGACCCCCGAGTAGGCGACGGGGGTGCGGTCGGCGAGCAACTGGCGAGCCATGGGCTTCAAGCTGGCGGAAGCGACAAATGCCTGATGCATGCGGCGCAGGCGCGGCGAGGAGCGGCGGCGGCGGGGGTTCAGAGCAGGCTGGTGGATCTTCCGGGGCGTAGGTCGGGTACCGCCAGAAGCGGGCGGCGCTGCCGGGGTTTGGTCGGCTGAAGCAGAGTACGCCGCCGAAAACACCGCCAGCAGGAGAACGAGGATGGTATTACGACGCAACTGCACTGTCTTCCATTATCTAGCGCTGAAAGTTTGCGCCCATGACGGAACTGTCGTCCTCGGCAAGGCTACGAACCAGTTCTTGATTGAAATATTCGGCGCTCGATGCGATGGTGGCGCCGAAACGCTTCTGATACGTAGCCTGGCTCTTATCGATGTCTTCCTTCAGGCGATCGTATAAGTCCTTATTCTTGCGGCCCTCGGCCACCTTGGCTTGATTGTAGAGCTTGATTTCATCGACCAGCAGCCGGGCGAAGCGTTGCGCCTTGCGGTGAAGGTCGGCGTCTTCGGTCGACAGAGCCGCAAAAGCGTCGACCGCGACCGCGGTGGCGGTTGCGGCGGCAGCCGCAGGAACGGGTTCAGACATCGTGCTCACCGCGTCCACGGGATCGGCCGCTGGCGGCTCGGGTGCGGCCACGGGGGAATGGGTAGGCGCGTGGGCTGCGAATGGATCGGAGAACGACGGCGAAGCCGGAACCGGCGAAGCCGCCGCGGGGGTTTTCTCGAAAGAGCGCGTCTCCGCGGGACCTTCCTTGTGGGCTTGTTTGCGGAGAGCCGCGACTTCGAGCCAGGCGCTCGCGCTCACCACCAGCAACTCGAGCGCGGCGCTCTCCATTTTTCCGCCGGCCTCGGTGCCCGCATCGGCATACACCAGGGCGGCCACTCGATCCTTCAACAGCAGCGGCAGGAGCAAGGCATGGTCCTCGGCGGGCGCGCCGAAACGGGAAACGAACTTGGGGTCCACGTCCGCGGCCGTAGCGGTGAATGCCAGCCGCGACTGCATGGCCCGGGCGGCGACTCCGCTGCTCACGTCGAGCGGAAAGTCCTTGATCTCTTCGTGATTCGAAAACGCGCGTCCCTGCCAGCCGGTGGCGGCACCGGCCTTCACCACGAACAAGGCGACACGGCCGCAGTAGCGGGAAGCATTGTCGAGCAGAGTGCGCAGAATCTCCCGCTGCGTGGTTCCGGTTTGAATCGAGGAAATGGCCTTCAGCAGACTCGCCGCACTGCTTTCAGGAGCCGCCCCTAAATGAGGCGCCACCTCTTCGAGCACGCGGCGCACCAGTTCGCTGCGCAGTGGAGGAACTCGCGCCTCCAATACCTCTGACACCACTTTCTCGACGACTTGTTCAATCCAGGTTTTTTCCGACATGTGACTTGATCAGGCTTGGACCGCGGGTGGGGAGTTCGCGTCTCCAGGTCAAGTTAAGCCCTGATTATATGGCACTTGGATGAATCTTGGGGCCGCGCACTGTTAGTCGTTAGTCACTAGCCCTTGGTCATCACTGTTGGCCAGCCCGATTCCGCGAGCCCCGATTGTAGACCGCTGCCTGCTGAATCGAATTTAGCGCAAACTGCACTCCTCTGAATACGTCAAAAGAGTTGAGCGCAAGCCCAGGTTACCAAGTAAAATAACACCTTCGTTCGCCCGTCCTTCGCTCTAAAATTGTTGCATCGGAACTATGATGAGTACCATCCAAACTAAGCTAGGTGAGCCAGTTGTTGATGAGATGGCTCTGGTTCACGCGGCCAAGGGCGGCGATGTTCAAGCCTTTGAGGAGCTGGTACGGCGCTATGACCGGAATGTCTTTCGCATTGCGCAGCACATTACGCACAACCGCGAAGATGCCGAAGACGTGGTGCAGGACGCCTTCCTCAAGGCCTACGAGAACCTGAATCAGTTCCAGGGTCAGTCCAAGTTCTATACCTGGCTGGTTCGCATCGCGGTCAATGAGGCGTTGATGAAGCTGCGGCGCCTCAAGCCAGGGCGCACAGTTTCACTCGACGAAGACGTCAAGACCGAAGAAGACTCGCTGCCGCGGGAAGTTGCGGATTGGAGCCCCAATCCGGAACAGCAGTATAGCCAGGCGGAGCTGAAAGATATTCTGACGCGCACCATTCAGGGCTTGCCCATGAGTTTTCGGACGGTGTTTGTGCTACGAGATGTGGAAGGGCTCTCGACCGAGGAAACCGCCGAGGCGCTTGAACTGAGCGTTCCCGCGGTGAAATCGCGGCTGCTGCGAGCCCGGCTGCAGTTGCGCGAGCGCTTGAACCGTTACTTCCAGAAACGCGAGAGCGGAGATGGCAAACCGTGAAATGCGCTGAATTCCTGCAGGAACTGACGAACTATCTCGACGGCGTGATCGACGAGAGAACCAAGTCGGAACTAGAAGATCACCTGGCTTGGTGCCACAACTGCTACGTGGTTTGCGACACCACCAAAAAGACCATCGAAATCTATCGCGACTCTCAGCTCTACGAACTGCCCGACGACCTGCGCAACCGTCTTCGATCCGCCATCGTCAGCAAGTGCCAAGCCCGCAAGAAGGCCGGCCCGGAGCAGGTCTAACCCATTCTGCTTCCTCCTAACACAATTATTCCACAGGGCTTCGAGCTTTTCCTCGAGTTTCCCCCTTGCCTCCGCCATCTTTCAGCGAAACCTTTTCCCGCAAATTCGAATCTAAACGGATGAGTGCGGCACGTCCCAGCCTTTGTGGGGCCAAGCGGAAGCTGCCGTCAAAGAAGAGGGCCCAAGATGATGGCGACATTATTCGATACGATTTTTGGCTGTGGCCACAATCATTGCAGCTTTCCGATCACCGTGCGTTCTCGCTCCCGTAGTCAGGCCGCCAATCTGACCGGCACCTACGTGGTATGCCTGGATTGCGGAAAGGAAATGCCTTACGACTGGGAGGAAATGAAAGTGATCAGTTCCCCGGCGGCCAAGCGCGATCACTTGCGAGCCCTGGCCGCGAAACAGGCTGCCTAAGCGACGATTCTCGCAAAAGCACTCAAAGGCCGCAACCCGCGTGGGTTGCGGCCTTTGTTTTGTGCACCCATAAAACCGGCGGCCAGAGCCGTCGGAAAATAGAAGTTATCGGAGAGGTTCGCTCCTCAGTTGCTGCTGTCGTTCCTGCGCTTCAGGGTTGGACGGTCGTCGTCACTTGTGCCGCTGCCGGTGTCGGTGCCAGTTTTATCGGTCGAGGCGGTCCGCCGCAGGCTGGGCTTCTTGCCATCCTTCTGGTCGATCAGCTTGTGCCGGTTTTCGAGCGAGGCCAAGCGGGACTTGACCTCGTCAAATTCCGAGGTTGAGACCAAGTACTCGCCGCGCGCCGGCAAGATGCTGGCAATCTCCTGCTGCGATTTCTCAATGCGGTCCGGGGTCTGCGGATGAGTGTCGAAGGCTTTGGCCAGGGTCCCGGGCTTTTTCTTCTCCATGGCCTGCACCTTCTCAAAGAACGCGATGAAAGCTTGCGGGTCATAACCGGCCTTGTACATATATTGCAGCCCGAGGTAGTCGGCCTGCGCCTCAAACCCGCGGGAGAACTTGAGGAAAGTCAGCGGCAAGGCCAATCCTGCGGCCTCGTATCCCGCATACCCTACGGCTCCGCCCACGAAAATCAAAGGAATGGAAGCCAGATTCATGATGTTCCCGCGCGTGTTTTCGCGCGCTGCGTGGCAGGCGGCGACGTGCGCGATCTCATGCGCCATCACACCCGCCAGTTCCGCTTCTTCATCGGCCGCCAGGATCAAGCCCGAATTCACGTAAAAGAACCCGCCCGGTAAAGCGAAGGCGTTCACCTGATCGGAGTCAATCACCTTGATGGTAAAGGGAACCTGAGCATCGGAGTTACGCACCAGGTTCTGGCCCAGCCGGTTCACATACTCGGTGACCACGGAATCGGTCACGAGCTTCGATTGCCCCTCGACCTGCATGGCGTAGGACTTGCCCATGGCAATCTGCTTCTCGATGCTGTACCAGTTCCCCATGCCACGATTGCAGCCCACGTTGCGGTTGCCGATGGCATTCACGTCGTCGATGCCACCGTCATGCTTGACCTTATCGGGATCCGCGCCCTGAACCACCGGCGGCTGGCTGGCTGTCGATTCGTCGGCGGCTGCGGTCTTCGAACTGTCCGGAGGGGCGGTTTGGGCAGGTCCGGCGGACCCGGTCTTGGCCCCCGGATCGGAGCCGCCCTGAGCTTGCGCCAATAGCGATGGCGACGTAAATGCCAAGGCCGACAATGCAGCAGTCAGTGCCAAGAGTCGCAACTTCATAACTCACTCCCTTTTCTGCCCCACGCGAGTTTCTCCGGCCATTATACGCCCGCAGGGACACACCCCTCGATAAGAGTTTGGACGCCGATTGGGCCCGTAAGGTTATCCGAGCTTTAGGATGTGGCTCGAATAGTTATCGTGATCGGCCTGGTTTCAGGCTGGTTTGGAGGGAGCGCAAAAGCCAGACCAGACGCGGATCAGGCGAACTCGCCGGGCTCGCCATGGAGCTGCCCGGTCCGGCTGGCCCCCCCGAGACCTAGAACCAGGGTATCCCCCGTGCTCGCCAAATCTTGCCCTCTGGGGTCAGTCGTAATACTCCAAGCCGAGGTGGGTGATGAGCCCTTCCCCGCGCAGGTGACGCAGGGTGTTTTTCAGCTTCATCGACTGGATGAACAAATCATGCTCGGGATAGAGCCCGGGTGCGGTCATGGGAGACTTGAAGTAGAAGCTCAGCCACTCCTGAATGCCCAGCCCTTTCAGTTCCGTGCTGCGTTTGGCCAGGTCCAAAAACAGCACCAGGTCGAGCACCAGGGGGGCGGCCAGGATCGAGTCGCGACAAAGAAAGTCGACCTTGATCTGCATCGGGTACCCCAGCCACCCGAAGATGTCGATATTGTCCCATCCTTCTTTGTTGTCACCGCGAGGAGGGTAATAGTTAATGCGCACTTTATGGGTGAAGTGGCCGTAAAGTTCAGGATACAGCTCGGGTTGGAGGATATGCTCAAGCACCGAGAGTTTGGACTCTTCTTTGGTCTTGAACGACCCCGGGTCCTCCAAGACCTCGCCATCGCGGTTGCCCAGAATGTTGGTGGAGAACCAGCCATTGAGACCGATCATCCGGGCCTTGAACCCGGGTGCGAGGATGGTCTTGATCAGGGTCTGACCGGTCTTGAAGTCTTTGCCGCAGATGGGAGCCTCGTTCTGCTTGGACAACTCCTGCATGACCGGAAGGTCCACGGTGAGATTGGGCGCGCCGTTGGCGAACGGCACTCCCTCCATCAGCGAGGCGTAGGCGTAGATCATCGAGGGAGCGACGGCCTCATCGTTTGCCAGCATGGCCTTCTCAAAGGCTTTCACGGACTGATGGGCGGCGGTCGGTTGCAGAAAGACCTCGGTTGAACCGCACCAAATCGTAATGAGTCGGGTGGCCCCGGAACTCTTGCGGAACTCGCGGATATCGGCACGCACTTGTTCGGCCAGGTCGAGCTTGTTTTTGCCCTTCTTTACGTTCGTTCCCTCCAGGCGCTTGACGTAGTTCTGATCGAAGACGGCTTTGCGCGGCTTCACCGTGCTGAGGAACGGCTTGATCTGATCGAGCAGAGAGCGATCGAGCACGCCGGCTTTCGACGCCGCGGTGTACATGTCATCCTCGAACAGATCCCAGCCCGTAAAGACCAGGTCATTCAAACTGGCAAGGGGAACGAACTCTTTGATCTTCGGGGAGCGGCCGTCGGTGCGCTTGCCTAGGCGGACGGTGCCCATTTGGGTGAGGGAGCCGATCGGCTTCGCCAGACCCTTGCGCACGGCTTCGACTCCGGCCACGAAAGTGGTGGCGACGGCGCCCATGCCGGGAATCATGATGCCTAGTTTGCCTTTGGGTGCCTGAATTTCGCTTCCGCTTCGCTTGTCGGTTTCCGCTTTGGGGCTCTTGTGCCGGGTCGCCATTGTGGGGGGACTTCCTTGAGAAAATTGTGAGGCTTGGGCAAACGCGTTATGTTCTCGTACTGAGAGGGGATTTGCAACCTCCCTAGGCCAAACGTGCAGGAGGGGGTTTCAACGGCAGCAGAACGACATCGGTTGGAGACTCTCGCCGGGCGGCGAAACTGGGTGGGGTGTCGCCCTTCAAGTCCCAACGTGTTTGTCGCTGTACACTATGCCGATTCCGGAAAGAGCCGGTTCCGCTAGGTCTCTCTATAATCATGATCTCTATCGTTATCCCGATTTCACGGCGGGCATGTGCCGAACGAAGAACAACAGATCCTCCAGCTCTTCGAGGACGGCGACCGCGCCCTCGTGGCTGCCGACCTCGCCGAACTTGCGCGCATCTTCGCAGATGACTACGTGCAGTACGATGAATCCGGCCGGGTTTTCACCAAGCAAAACGTCATCGACAATCTGAAGACCGGCTCGATCCGTTACTCTTCGATTGTTTCCACCGGCCGCCAGGTCCGCCTGTTGGGAGAATTCGCCATCGTCCACGGCTCCGAACAAGATGAACTGGAGCAAGCCGCCAGGCGCTCCTCGGTTCGCTACGTTTACACCGATCTGGTCGCGAAACGCGACGGCCGTTGGCAGATCGTGGCTTCACAGCTGGCTAAGCCGGCCCTCGGTTGATCTCGGGGTGGGTCAGCGGGCTCGAGCCAGAGCGTAACCGGAACCGAGGTTGGGGCGGGTTTCTGGGGCTGAGCGCTGGCCCGGGAACTACGCTGCCGCGCGGATTCGATTCTGCCAATGCGTCCAGATGAAGTAGAGGATGCCGGCGGCCAGGACGACGCCGATCACAGCATCAAATTGGTGGAAATACTTGCCCAGCCCGCGCCAGTTTTCCCCCAGCTTCATGCCCAAAAAGGCCAGCGCCAGGCACCACGGCCATGATCCGAGAAACGTGTAGACATGAAAGCGACCGCGGGGCATGCGCGCGATCCCGGCCGGGAGCGCGATGAAAGTGCGGATGATCGGCAGGATTCGGCCGATCAAAACCGCCAGGTATCCCCAGCGCGCGAAGAAGCGGTCGGCCCAGTCCAATTCGTGGGCGGAGAGCAGAATCCAGCGCCCATATTTCTCCACCAGTGGCCGCCCGCCATAGCATCCGATTTCATAGGCCACCAACGACCCCAGATTGCAGCCGATGGCCCCCGCCGTCGCCACCCAGAGCAGCTTCATGGTGCCCGAAAAAACCAGATAGCCAGCGAAGGGCATGATCAGTTCCGAGGGCAACGGAATGCAGGCGGACTCGACCGCCATCAGGAGAGCGACACCGGTGTAGCCGGTTCGGCCGACCACTCCTTTGATCAGCACAAATAGCACTGTGAGGATTTTCTCGGTCATGTTTCAATCCAAGACGGTTCAGTCTAAAAGATGGCTCGGTCAAGCCACTTGGCCGGCGAACGTCGAGCGGGGCTAGAACGAACCTTCCTGGGTGAAGGTAAATCCAGGCAGCGACATGCCCTCGGGGCTCTTGCCCACTTTCACTCGCAGAGCGGTGGCATTCGAGGCAGCGTCGTCGGTGGGACGCAGCATGGCGTACTGCGAGAAAACCTCGTTGTAAACCTTGGTGACCAAGTAGTCACGGCCATCGTCGTTGTTGCGCCAGATCTGCCCGAGTTGGATCGACTTCACGGCCACGAATGCACCACCTTCCGCCAGCTCTCAGACTACCTAGCGCCTGTGGCTGGCGTCAATTGCAGTTGGTGATTCTCGGCACCCGGCTCGTCCCAGTCCGGGCGAGGACCAGTTCCCGGATGGCGCCCGGTAGAGTCCGACCAAGTTTGCTACCATGAATGGAATCCTCAGCCGGGAGCCACTCGATGGTACGCGGCGTCGTTCCGCGCCAACCCGCGAAGACTGGACGCCAGCCAGGCGTCGCCAGAAAGCCTGCGCTCCAAGCTGGCAACGCTTCGACTCGGCCTGGACGGGCACAGGCGCCCCTCCGCCCGCGGATTGGGAAGCTCGAGAAAAAGGCGGGGAGAAAAACACCCCCCGGGCGTTACCATCCGCTGGCGTCAGAACGAATGGCGGAGATCCTCAAGCGCTTGGACAAGCTCTATCCCGATGTGACCTGCGCCTTGCAACACCAGAGCGCATGGGAGCTGCTGGTGGCGACCATTCTCTCAGCACAATCGACGGACGCGAATGTGAACCGCGTCACCCCGGAGCTGTTCAGGAAATATCCGAATGTGGAAGCCTTTGCGGCGCTCACGCCCGAGCAGTTGCAGCCCGATATCTATTCAACAGGGTTCTTCCGCAACAAGGCGAAGTCGGTAGTGGGAGCGGCGAAAAGAATTGTGAGTGAATTTGGCGGCCAGGTGCCGGAGGAGATGGACGAGCTGCTCAGCTTGCCCGGCGTGGCCCGCAAGACCGCCAACGTGTTGCTCGGTACTTGGTTTCGGAAGGCCGAAGGCTTGGTGGTCGATACCCACGTGACCCGCATCGCCCGGCGGCTCGAACTGACCAAAAACACGGATGCGCCCAAGATCGAACAGGATCTGATGCAGGTGGTCCCGCGAGAAAAGTGGATCTTGTTTTCTCACCAGATCATTTGGCACGGGCGCAAGTTGTGCGTGGCGCGCCGCCCCAAGTGCGCCGATTGCGCGCTCGAAAATCTATGCCACGCCGCTGACAAGACCTGGACGACGGTCGAGATACACAAAAACGCCAAACCTTGAAAACCGTGCCGGCACTCCGCTACGCCCCGTGGGTTTGTTCCATCCGCGGAAGGAAGACGGCTCGCTCGGCGAGTCCGACCCGGCCCGGTTGCCCCTGCTACACTCGTCGGCGGGCGTTGATCCGATCCATGCGCACTTCCCTCTGGTTTGCTATCGTCGTTGTGATGAGTACCGCTATGAGCACGCAAGCCCCGGCCCAGAAGTTGCCTCGCGCGCAGGCGATCACCGACCCCAAGCAGATTTCGAGCCCACCGAACGCGCTCGTCGAGAAGAGTCTCACCATCGAAAAGCTGTACATGACGCGGTCGACAGGCGGCACTGCCTGGTCGCCGGATGGAAAGACGATCGCTTTCATCTCGAACATCAGCGGACGCAATAATCTATGGCTGGTAGGGGCGGAGGGCGGATGGCCCACCCAGCTGACCATCAGCGATCAGAGACAAAGCCATCCGGCGTGGTCGCCGGATGGGAAATGGATTGCCTATCAGTCCGATTACGACGGCGATGAGCTGTGGGATATCTTTCTGGTTTCACCGAAGACCGGCCAAACCCTGAACCTGACGAACACGCGGCAAATTGCGGAGGAACACCCGGTCTGGTCGCCCGACGGACGCTATCTGGCTTACACGGTGAAGCCGAAAACCTCTTCCGTTTTCGAGATCGACGTATATGACACGCTGCTGCGCGACGTGAAGCACGTGACGACCAATACGCCCCCAGACCGGATGAACGTCGAGCCCCGGTGGTCGCCCGATGGCCAATGGATCGCCTATACCGAAGAGCAGGCCAAGGGAACGGATTCGAATCTGTGGGTGGCAGAGATCGCCAGCGGAAAGGCCACGCTACTCACGCCTCACCCCGGCGAACAACTCTATGCGGCAAACGATTTTTCGCCCGATGGCAAGACTCTCCTCATTACTTCGAATGCCGAAAACGGCTACCCCAACGTCGGCCTGCTCAATTTAGGGTCGAAGAAAATCACCTGGCTCACCCACGATCAGTGGGAGACCGAGGGCGGCAACTTTTCGCCCGATGGCAGGCATGTTCTCTGGACCGCCAATGTGGATGGCAACACGGACATCGATCTCTACGATCTGACCTCCGGAAAAACCACTCCCCTGTCATTGCCGAAAGGCGTGAACACTCCAGGCGGCGCGGAAACGGCCTTCACGCGGGAGGGCTCGCGACTGCTCTACTACCATAACGGAGCGAACTCCCCGAATGATGTGTGGGTCTATTCTCGGAGCGACGGCAAATCGCATCCGGTCACGCAGTCACTGGTAGCGGGAGTGCGCGGGGAAGACCTCGTCGAACCAGTTCTCGTGCACTATCCCAGCCGCGATCGAAAGTGGACCATCTCGGCTTTCGTGTACATGCCCTATAACTTGCCGCCGCAGCCGCTGAGTCCTGCGATCGTCTACGTACACGGCGGCCCCACCTCGCAGACGGTGAATTCCTTCAACCGTTTCATCCAGTACGCGGCCAACCAGGGATACATCGTGATCGCGCCCAACTATCGCGGCTCGACCGGATACGGCAAAGAATTCCAGCAGGCCAATCTGTTCGACATGGGTGGCGGCGATTTGGAGGACGTGCTGGCGACGGCGGATTGGATCACCCAGACCCGGTACGTGGATCCGAAGAAACTCATTCTGATGGGCGCAAGCTACGGCGGCTATCTGACCATGATGGGGGTCACCAAGGCGCCCGACCGGTGGGCTGCCGGCGTACCCATTGTGCCTTTTGTAAACTGGTTTACCGAGATCGAGAACGAAGATCCGGTGCTGCAGCAGTCTGACCTCGCGACCATGGGAGATCCGGTGAAGAACAAGGCCTTGTTCGAGGATCGCTCGCCCATCTTCTTTGTTGGCCAGATTAAGGCGCCGCTTTTGCTCTTAGCCGGAGGTCACGATCCCCGCTGTCCGAAAGAAGAAACCGAGCAAGTGGTGGAGGCGATCAAGAAACGTGGCGGCACCGCCGAATCGAAGATCTACGAGAATGAAGGACACGGCTTTGCCCGGGTCGAGAATCAGATTGACGCCTACCAGCGGGTGGCCGACTTCCTCAAGGCGCACGTGCCTCCGGCGGACTGCGGGTGTTCGCTGACCGAGTAGGACCGCCGCTCGCCTGCCCAGCACATCTCACCGGTCTGCACACGACATCCCGCCAAAATCCGGCAAGCGTCGCTAACGGTGGGTGGCGGCGACGATGGCCGCGATGAGTCCGGGAATGGTGTACTCGGAGGCCTCGATATCGACCGGAAGACCCGATTCCCGCAGCGTGTTGCTGGTCACCGGGCCAATCGAAGCCAAACGAATGCCAACGAGTGGGTTCGGGCGGCGGCGGGCGAGTGGCCCGAGCAACGCCAGAAGATTTTTCACGGTCGAAGAACTGGTGAAGGTGATCAGGTCCGGGCGGCGCTTCGAGTTCTGGAGAACAGAGCGCAAGCGGGCGCGGGAGGCCAATGGAATCCCGGTCTGGTAGGCCTCTACGACCTCGACTTGCGCGCCCAGTCGGCGCAGTTCGCGGGGAATCACGTCGCGTGCCACTTTGGCCCGAGCCAGCAGCACGCGCTTGCCTTGCACCTGCGCCCGCAGGCTATCCACCACCGATTCAGCGACGTACTGTTCCGGGACCACGTGCACTTCGATGCCCAGCCGCTCGATCGCCTGCCGCGTGGCCGGGCCGATGGCGGCGACCCGCAAGTGCCGCAGATTTTTCTTGGTCACCCCGCACCTTTTCATGCGCTGAGACACCGCCTCTACACCGTTCACGCTGGTAAAGACCAGCCAGTCGTAGTGGATGAGATTTTGCAGGGCCGCGTCCAGGGGCTTATAGGAACGCGGTCTGCGCACTTCAATGAACGGGATATCCACCACGTCGGCACCCAGCGCTTGCAGACCGGAAGAAAGCGCGCTGGCCTGGGCTCGAGCCCGGCCCACCAGGACGCGGAGACCGGAAAGAGGCGATTTCGCTGGGACCGGTGAGGCTTTCACGGTTGTTCCCATGAGGTTCGAGAGTCCTCTTTCACCCGGCACGCTGGGTTCAGCCAATGGTCTCGCAATCGCTCCCTTTTGAGCCGTGGGAGTTTCGCGTTTCGAGGTTTCGCGTTTAGAGAATGCGCAGCAGTTCCTCACGCGACCGCGTTCCCTAGAGGATCCAGACGGCTGTCCTAGCCATACACTTCTTCGAGGATCTCATCTGCGCCGCCCTCGAGCAACGCCTCGGCGACCATTTCACCGAGTGGGAGAGGATCCTCTCCCTCGGCCGACTCACGCAACAGCTTCGTGCCATCGGGGCGGGCCACAACCGCCGCAAGATGCAATCGCCCGTCGCGGAACTCCGCCAGCGCACCGATCGGCACCTGGCAGCCTCCTCCCAGTTTGTTCAGCAGGGCGCGCTCACACGCGGTCGCGGTGCGTGCGAAGAAGTCGTCGAGGAACGCCAAGTGCTGTCCGAGGGCCAGATCGCCAACCCGGATTTCAATGGCCAGAGCACCCTGTCCCGCCGCCGGGCACATGGTGTTGGCCGCAAGGATCTCGCGGGCCCAGTCCATCTTGCCCAGCCGCTCCAGTCCCGCCGCAGCCAGAATAATCGCGTCGTAGTCGCCGGAGTCCAGTTTGCGCAACCGCGTATCGACGTTACCGCGCAAGGCATGAATCTCGACGTCGGGACGCAGCGCCTTCAGTTGCGCCACCCGGCGCAGGCTGCTGGTCCCGACGCGCGCTCCGTCAGGCAATTGATCGATGCTATCGTAACGGACCGAGCAAAGCACATCCCGCGGGTCCGCACGCGGGGGAATGGCGGCGATTTCGAAGCCCGGGGGAAGCTCGGTGGGCAGGTCTTTCAGACTATGGACGGCAAGGTCGATGCGCTCCTCGGCCAGCGCTTCTTCGATCTCCTTGGTGAACATGCCCTTGGTTCCAACCTGGCCGAGCGGAACGTCGGTGATCTTGTCGCCCGTGGTCTTGATGACTTCGATGTCGACGTCGTGGCCATGCTCGCGCAGTAGAGCGCTGATGTGGTTGGCTTGCCAGAGGGCGAGTTGCGAGCCGCGGGAACCAATCCGCAACCGGGCCATCAGTCGTGCTCTCCAGACTCGCCGTCCGGCTTCTCTGGCTTTTGATCCCGCAGATTGAACAAGCGACGCACCACATCAATCACCGTGGTGGCTTCGGCGGCGCGGGCGGCGGTCTTCAAGGTGCTGATCGGAGTGTGCATGATCTTGTTGACGATACCCCGGGTCAAGGCCTCAATGGCCAATTCCTGGTCCGGAGAAAGCGAGCCCAGACGCCCGCGCACGCGGTCAATCTCGGCCTGGCGGATGGTCTCGATATGGTCCTGCAGAGAGACAATGGTGGGAACGACTTCGAGAGTCAGCAGACGAGCCCGGAACCGTTCGACCTCGCTCGTGATGATTTCCTCAGCGCGTTCGGCCTCCTTTTTGCGGTCGGTGACGTGCACGGTTACGGCCTGCTGCAAATCATCGATGTCGTAAACGAAAATACCATCCAGCTTGTTCATCTCGGGATCGACGTCGCGCGGGACCGCGATGTCGATGAAAAACATGGGACGATTCTTGCGCCGGCTGAGAAACAGCTCACCGTGCTCGCGGCGAAAAATGGCGACCGGCGCGCCCGTCGAAGTGATGACGATGTCGGCGCGGTCGCAGGTGTTGTACAGCTCCGAAAAGTGAATTGCCTCCCCGTTGAACTTCGCCGCCAATTGCTCGGCGCGCTCATAGGTCCGATTGGCTACAAAAATGGAGGCGGCGCCGTGGGCTTGCAGGTGGCGAGCTGCCAGTTCGCTCATTTTCCCCGCGCCGACAAGATACACGTGCTTGCCTTGCAAGGATCCGAAAATCTTCTTGGCCAGCTCGACGGCGACTGAGGCGACCGAAACTGCCGATGAACCCACGGCAGTTTCCGTGCGCACCCGCTTGGCGACCGCGAAGGCACGGGTGAGCAGCAGGTCGAGCTGCGAGTGAACCGCCCCCACCGCCCGGGCGGTGGCATAGGCTTCCTTCACTTGGCCGAGGATTTGCGCTTCCCCGACCACCATGGAATCCAGGCTCGAGGTCACGCGGAACAAATGACGGATGGCCTCGGCTTCGCTGTAGTCGTAGAGGTGAGGCTCGAACTCGGCGGGTTCCAGACGGAAATAGTCGCGCAGGAAACCCCGCAGGTCTGCCGTGCCATTGCGGGTGCGGGCCAACAGTTCCACGCGGTTGCAGGTCGATAGGATCAGGCCTTCGTCGACGCCAGGATGCTGGACCAGATGCCGCAGGGCCTCGGCCAGGCGAGATTCGGGGATGGCCAGACGTTCGCGCACCTCGACCGGCGCGCTGTGATGATTGACGCCGATCAGCCGAAAGCTCATGACTGCACGAACCTGTGAATGGCGCTGAAGTAGTTGGCCGACCAAGCGATCACCGCGGCCGCAAAGACCCCGGCCGCCAGGTAGGCGGCACGGCGTCCCCGCCAGCCCGCGCTCCAGCGCGTGTAGACCATCACCAAATACACCACCCACATCAGGATGGAGAGCAATATCTTGGGATCGAGGAAATCGATGCGCCCGAATGTGGCCTGCGCGACCACGGTACCTGCGATCAGGCCGAGCGTCATGAAGGGAAACCCAAGAAGCAGCGAACGATAGCCGATGTCGTCAATCACTTCGAGCGCCGGCAGACGCGAAAGGATTCCCGCCGATTTCTTGGACTTCAGCGTACGTTCCTGGATCAGATAGAGAAGACTGGCGCCAAAACTCACGCACAGGGCCGCATAGCCGGTGAAGATGAGGGCGATGTGCGCGATCAGCCAGCCCTTGCGGACCCCGGCAGGCATCTCGAGAAATGGCTGCTGACCGGTCGCGGCCACCAAAGTCAAAAGAAACACCAGGGGAAACACAACGATGCCAGGCGAGGTGGTTTTATAGACCAAATACACGATCATGAAAGCCACCATGATCAAAAAGGCCAGCACCGATTCCGCATTGTGCACCGAGGTCAGCGTGATCTGCCCCGAAAGCTCGATGTCTTCGGCCAGGGAGACCAAATGGAAGACCATCCCGAGATAGGCCGCATGCAAGGCGACTTTGCTCAATAGGTCACTGCTGCGGGTGAGAGCCACCAGGGCATACAGCAGACCAACCGCGTAGCAGCCGAGCGCGACTCGCAGCCAAAGGATGGGCATAGGTGACACGATGGACGACCGGACTGCGGGCGGACGGATCGTCGCTCGCCCGCTGACAGGGCTGATTATAGTCTGCACCGGGGACCGGCAGAAGCCAGGAGTGCACACCAGGGGACGAGGAACCGCCCCAGGGAGCGAGTCAGCCGAGCCGGCTTCGACTCTATTCCACCCGCAAGGTCGCCAGAACCTGCTCCAGCGTATCGCCATCGACCCGCAAACGGCGGCCGCCAGCCATCAGGTTCTCGACCTCGTCAAAAGCCTGGAACAGGCACATCTTTACCGCGCCGTACTCTTCAGCCCCTGTGAGCCGGCGGCCGTGCGCCGTGGCCCAGCGACGCGGCCCTTCCTCGGGCACAAAGATGCTCACCGCGAAGGTAGTCTTACGATCCGAGGTAACGTCAAAGATGTACTCCGTGGCCACTCCTTCGCTAGAACCCGCGAGTGCCGGACGCTTGCCCACGAAGTAATACTGATACACATAGCCCTGGCCTCCGGTGTAGGTCTTCATGCGGCGGATAGTCATCGGACGGTCATTGCTCGTTGGTCGTTCGTGGTTGTCGTTGGTGGTTGTGGTTTGTTCCTTGCTCCCTGATTCCTGCTTCCCGGTTCCTGGTCCGCGGTCGGCGGGCTATCGGGCCGGGGCCGAAAAGCTAATAACTCCCCTCAATCCTCGCCTCCCGCAGGCGCTTCACCGCGATCTCGGAGCTGACGGGGGAGTAGTAGACCTCCTTGAAAGTATAGGACTTTGCCTTGGCCGCGAGGATGGGCATGATCTCGATGTGCCAGTGGTAGTCCTCGTCCAGGGTCTTCCAGTACCCCAGGCTCGCCGAAGGGTGCAGGCTGTTGGGCGAAGTGTGCAGGACCAGATGAAACTCCTCGGTAATCGAGCGGATGCGTTGCAAGGTGCGGCGCAGAAGGGCCGCCAAATCGTGCAGGGTGCCCGGTCGGTTCAGAGCGAAGCGTTCAAAGGCGGCTTCGTGGATGCGCGGCAGGATCCAGGTTTCATAGGGCACACGCGGAGCGTAAGGGCACAGCGCCAGGAAGTCGCCGCGGATTTCAAGGACCCGCTCGTTCTGCTGCAATTCCTGGGAGATGATGTCGCAAAAGACGCAGCGCTCCTTCTGTTTGAAGTATTCGCGGCAGGCGCGCAACTCATAGAGCACGCGGCGGGGCACGAACGTGGTCGCCGTGAGCTGGGAGTTTGGGTGGCTGAATTCCTGCCCGGCGCTCGGCCCGTCGTCCTTGAAAACGCTGACGTATTTTAAGCGTCCGTCGTGTTTAAGGTCCTGGATGCGTTGTGCGGCCAAAAGCAGGAATGCTTCGATTTCGGCATCGCTCGCATTCCACAATTGGCGGTCGTGTTTCGGATTCTCGACCAGCACCTCGTGCGCGCCCACCGATCGCATGCGGTCGTACAAGCCGTCGCCGCGACGAGCGGGATCGCCCTCGACACGGTAAAGCGGGGTGGGATGCACCACAGCCCGAGCCGACCAAGGCTGGCCCTGCGGTCCGGGCAGGTTGGCGATGAGCTGCAGCGGCGTCGGCGAATCGGGACAAAAACGGCAAAACGTTTCCGGGCGCGGCGAGCTGTCCTGGCCGTCGTCCCCGGTAATCACCCACGAACGGGTGATCGGATCTTTGCGAAGTTCCATGCCAGTTAAGGAAACCATTGCTGCCGAGTGCGCGTCAACTGGGATTTCGTCGCGATTGCACGGCCGAGATCCGAGGCTTCGGTTTGTTATAATCCGCCCACGAAATCCGACCTCATGACCGAGCCGTCCACGCCGTTGATGCGGCAGTACGCCGCCATCAAGAAAGATCATCCGAGCGCCCTGCTTTTCTTTCGGCTGGGGGATTTCTACGAGCTTTTTTTCGACGATGCCATCCTGGCGGCGCGGGAGCTGCAGATCACCCTGACCTCGCGCAACAAAGAAAAGGGCGTGGCCGTGCCCATGTGCGGCGTGCCCTACCACGCCGCTGAGGGCTACATTGCGAAACTCATCCGCAAAGGATTCAAGGTCGCGGTCTGCGAGCAGGTGGAAGACCCGCGCTTGGCCAAGAAGCTGGTGCGACGCGAGGTGACGCGGGTGGTCACGCCCGGCACGGCCGCCGATGCGGCGCTCGGGTCTGAGGAGAACAATTTCCTGGCCGGGGTGGCGCAGAGTGGAGACCGGGTCGGATTTGCGGCGCTCGATCTTTCAACCGGCGAGTTTCGCGCCACCGAATTTCAAGGCGAGCACGCCGCGCGGAGGATTCAGGAGGAGCTCGAGCAGTTGCGGCCGAAGGAGCTGCTCTATGGATCGTCGGCGCCGCTGCTCGAAGGCCCACGCCGCCAATCCTTGGCACCGGGCGTCGGGCCGCAGCCGAGGGCGGCGGATGGCGCATGGTCGGAAACTCCTCTCGATGACTGGATCTTCGCTCCCGACCACGCGATTCCGCTGCTCGAAAACCATTTCGGCGTGCTCTCGCTCGAGGGATTCGGGCTGGCGGGCAAGCCCGCGGCGGCTTCGGCGGCGGGGGCCATTCTCTACTACGTGCGCTCCACCCAACGCGGCACGCTCGAACACGTGGACCGCATCGGCTTCTATGAGCGCCAAAACTGCCTGGTGCTCGATGCCGTCACGGTGCGCAATTTGGAATTAATCGAGCCGCTTTTCGCCGCTTCCGACCCCGGTTTGACTTTGTTCCGTTCGATCGACGCCACGGTCACCCCCATGGGCAAGCGGCTGTTGCGCTCCTGGCTGCTGCGCCCCTCGATTGAGCGGGCGGAGATCGAGGGGCGGCTCGACGCCGTCGAGGTGCAAGTCAAGGAAACGATGGCGTGCGCCGAGCTGCGCCGAGCGCTCGATGGCATTCTTGATCTCGAGCGACTGTTGAGCCGGGTGACCCTCGAAACCGCGAATCCGCGGGATGTGCTGGCGCTTGCGGCTTCTTTGGCCAAGATTCCGGGGGTGCGGACGAGCTTGGAACGGCTGCGGGTCGCACGGCTTCGAATCCTCTATGGGTCGGTCGATGAATTGGGAGATTTGCGGCAACGCATTGCCACAACCGTCGTACCCGAGCCGCCGATCTCGCTGGCCGACGGCGGCATCATCGCCCCGGGTATCAACCGGGAGCTCGACGAACTCCGCGACCTCAGTCGCAACAGCAAGCAGTTCCTGGCCGAGATTGAGCAACGGGAGCGGCAACGGACCGGAATCGCATCGCTCAAGGTGAAGTTCAATTCCATCTTCGGATACTACCTGGAAGTCTCAAAACCCAATTTGCATCTCGCCCCGGCGGACTACGAGCGCAAACAGACCCTGGTCAATGCGGAGCGTTTCACCACGCCTGAGTTGAAGGAGTACGAATCGAAGATTCTCGACGCCCAGGAAAAGATTGTCGAGATCGAGCGCCGCTTGTTTGCCGAACTGCGCTCCTCGATTGCCGCCGAGGCCCGGCGCATCCGGCAGACGGCGCTGGCTCTGGCCGAAGTCGATGTACTGGCCAGCTTGGCCCACATTGCGGCTCTCGGCAACTACTGCCGGCCGAGGTTCGATGAATCCTCAGATCTCGAAGTGGTCGAGGGTCGGCACCCCGTCATCGAACGCCAGGAGTCTGCTGGAGGCGGCGAGCGCTACGTGCCGAACGATTTGTATCTCAACTCGACGACTCACACTGTGCTCATGCTCACCGGCCCGAATATGGGCGGCAAATCGACCTACTTGCGGCAGGCGGCTCTGATCGTGATCCTGGCGCAGATGGGATCGTTTGTGCCGGCGCGTTCGGCGCGCCTGGGCATCGTGGATCGGGTATTCACCCGCATCGGGGCGAGCGACAACCTGGCGCGGGGCCGCTCGACTTTCATGGTGGAGATGACCGAGACAGCGGCGATCCTGCATACCGCGACCCCCCGGTCGCTGATCCTTCTCGATGAGGTCGGGCGCGGGACTTCAACCTACGACGGCTTGGCGATTGCATGGGCGGCGGTCGAGTACATCCACAGCCGCACCCGGGCCAAAACCCTGTTTGCCACTCATTATTTTGAGTTGACCGAATTGGCGGAGCGACTCTCGGGGGTGAAAAACTATCACGTCTCGGTGAAAGAAACCGGCGGCGGGATTGTGTTTCTGCGCAAGGTGGCGCCCGGCGCTGCCGACCGCAGCTATGGGATTGAAGTGGCTAAGCTCGCAGGATTGCCGAATGAGGTGATCGATCGGGCGCGGGAGGTGCTGGCAGAACACGAGTCGGCGGAGCAACAAGTCACCGGCCATCTTGCGCCGGGAGCGGGACCACGCTCGACCCAGCTGACCATCTTCACGCCGCTTTCGGAACCGGTGCTTGAAAGGCTGCGCGCCCTGGATCTCAATCGGCTAACCCCGCTCGACGCCCTCAATCTGCTGGCCGAACTCAAAAGGCAGATCGACTGAGACCGTTCCCCATGGCTTGCACCCGCAGAGGGTTCTCGGGCGATCCCGGAAAATCATTTCTGAGGCCGCTTGGAACCCTCCAGGGTGCGACAATGAAGGCGTTCGAGCGAGAACCGCGGGGCTATAACCTCCAAGTGCGCAAGAAAAAAGACGCGTCCCAGCTTCTTCGAAATCTCGGCCAGCTTTTGATCGTCGGTTTCGACGGCACTGAAATCTCGCCCCCCCTCCGCGCCCTGCTCACTCGCTTGCAGCCGGCGGGAGTCATTCTTTTCGCCCGCAATATCAAGGGGGCGGAAGAAACCTTCCAGTTGCTGAAGGACTGTCAGGCCTGTGTTTCCGAGCCCCTGTTGACTTGCATCGATCTGGAAGGCGGCAGGGTGGACAGGTTCCGCGATGTAGTCGGACCGGCACCTTCAGCCGCCGACGTGTTCGCGACCCGCGATCGCCGTCTGTTTCGCAAACATGGCGAGATTATTGGCCAGTCATGCCGGGCGCTCGGTTTCAACACGGACTTCGCGCCGGTGGTAGACCTGGCGCTCGCGGCGTCCCGAACGGTGATGAGCTCGCGCGCCGTTTCTGCCGATCCCAAGCAGGTGGTCCTTTATGCCCGCGAGTTCTTGGCCGGATTGCGGTCGGCGGGCGTGGTGGGCGCGGCCAAACACTTTCCCGGCTTGGGACCAGCCAATCTCGATACCCACCGGGAACTCCCGGTGGTTCAGAAACCCTGGAAGCAGTTGTGGCAGGAAGACATGGTTCCCTATCGCGCTCTGCGGCGCCACTTGCCCATGATTTTGATCGGTCATGCGAACTATCCTGCGGTCACCCACGATGGTCTGCCCGCCTCACTTTCGAAAAAGTGGATTCGGGATATTTTGCGCGGCAAGATCGGCTATCGCGGATTGATCGTCTCGGACGATCTCGAAATGGGCGGAGTGCTGAAGGCGGCGCCGATCGAGAAAGCGACCGTTGAGCACATTCGGGCCGGGGGTGATCTGTGCCTCATCTGCCATGAGGAGGATCTCGTGACTCGCTCCTACGAAGCGCTCCTCGCTGAGGTCGAAGGGAACGTCCGCTTCGCGCGCAGAGTTCAGGAATCGGCGGCCCGCGTTCTGGCCTTCAAGAAAAAGTCGGGGGAATTGAAACGCCGGATGGCGACGCCGGGACCGAAGAAAGTGCAGCAGCTCTCGCGACAGCTGTGGGAGTTTTCCGAGCAAGTGCGGTTTGCGGCCCGCTTCGAGGGGATTGAGGGGCGGCCCGGGTCATGATTGTTGCAGGGGTCATGAGCGGCACCTCGGCCGACGGGATCAACGTCGCGCTCGTGCGAATCCAAGCGAAGGCGTTCCCGCGGGCGAGTTCTCGCGGGCGTGGGCGTTCGCCCTACTCGCCTTTCGAGCTGCTCGGTCACGCCGAGTTCGCCTACCCGAAAGACGTACGCCGCACCGTGCTCGCGGCCATGAACGCCACCAAGACCAGTGTCGCCCTTCTGGCGCGGCTCAATTTCCTGCTGGCGGAACTCTATGCCGACGCCGTGCTCGAAGCGCAACGCAGATTTCATCGGAAAGTAGAACTGGTCGGCTGTCACGGCCAGACGCTCTACCACCAGGGCGATGCGGAGCGCTTTCTGGGGCATCGGATCTCGACAACCTGGCAGACCGGCGAAGGAGCGGTGGTCGCAGCCCGCGTGGGGGTGCCGGTGGTTTCTGATTTCCGTCCGGCGGATATGGCCGCCGGAGGCAAAGGGGCGCCTCTCGTTCCCTTTCTCGACTATCTGTTGTACCGGGACCCGCGCCGGGGACGGGTCGCTCAGAACATCGGCGGAATCGCAAACCTCACCGCGATTCCCCCTGGAGCTCTTCCTGATCGGGTCTTGGCCTTCGACACCGGGCCCGGCAACATGGTGATCGACGCGGTCAGCGAGCGACTGTTCCATCAACCCTTCGATCGCGATGGCACGATTGCCGCTTCTGGCGCTATCCTCCAGCCTGTCGTGGCCCACTTCTTGCGAGCTCCGTTTTTTCGCCGCCAGCCGCCGAAGACCGCGGGGCGCGAGGAGTTTGGCCGCGAATTTGTGCGCCAGTTTCTCAGGCGCTGCGGACGCGCGCACCCGCGCGATATCCTGGCCACGGCGACAGCATTGACGGCTCATTCGATTGCCCAGGCGCTCACGCGCTTCGTGTTGCGCGGGGAAACCTACCACGAGCTGATCGTCGCGGGCGGCGGCGCCCGCAATCCCACGCTCCTGGCCATGCTGGCCAATCAATTAAGAATCCTCGGGTTAGAGCTTCGTTCCTCGGATGAATTCGGGTTGCCCGCGGAAGCGAAGGAAGCCGCGGCCTTTGCGCTGTTGGCCTTTGAAACCTGGAACCGGCGGCCCTCGAACATGCCTTCGGCGACCGGAGCCGAAGGTCGCGCCATTCTGGGGAAGGTTTCCTATGCGTGACGGCCGAGGTTGCTTCCCCCGGCGAACCGCCTCCCCGGCCGGCTTTTTCCTGCGCCCGTTCGGCCGTCACCAACCGCCGAAGACCTCCCTCGCTCGACGTCGCCCCGGGGCTCGGGCGGCCTGGTTCCTGCTCGTCGTCGGGCTGTGTTTTTTTCTTTCCGCTTGTTCCCAGAAGCCGGATCCAGACACGCTGGTCATGATCATCGAGAGCAGCCCCACGAACCTCGATCCCCGCCTCGGAATCGACGCACAATCGGAACGCATCAACGAACTGCTGTTTGACGATCTGTTGACCCGCGATGCGCACTTCAACGTTCTTCCCGGGCTGGCGGAGCGTTGGGAGACTCCCGATCCGCTCACCTACATTTTTCATCTGCACCCGGGAGTCAGATTTCATGACGGGCGTCCCCTGACCTCGCGCGACGTAAAGTGGACCTTCGACTCTCTGTTGCAGGGCAGGTTGCGCAGCACCAAGACCTCGACCTACCACTTTGTGGACCGGATCGATGCCCCCGACGAGACCACGGTGGTTTTCCGGCTGAAGGAGCCTTCAGCAACCCTGTTGTGGAATCTCTCGGGCGCCGCGATCGGAATCGTGCCCTACGGCAGCGGCGAGGAGCTCGGCCGGCATCCGATCGGTTCGGGCCCATTCCGCTTTGTCAGCGCCGAAATGGATAAAGAAGTGGTGATCGCGCGCAACGAGGACTACTGGGGAGAGAAAACGCATCTGAGGCGAGTGCGATTTGTGGTCGTGCCCGACACCACGACCCGCGTCCTCGAGTTGCGCAAAGGGAGCGCCGACCTCGAGAGCAATGGGCTCACCCTGGACATGGTGGTGGCGCTCGAGAAGGAACCTGAGCTGCAGGTGCTGCACGCGCCCGGAACGGTGCTCGCTTATCTGGCCTTCAACCTGCGTGATCCCATTCTCAGAGACGTGCGGGTGCGGCAGGCATTGGCCCTGGCCATTGATCGGCAGCCGTTGATTCATTATCTGATGCGCGACTTCGCCCGCCCCGCGGCCAGCATTCTGCCCCCAGAGAGTTGGGCCTACTCGAGCGATGTGACCGTCTATCCGCACGACCCGCAACGAGCACGTCAAATACTCGACGATGCCGGCTACCGGATGGCGAATGGGGTGCGTTTCCATCTGACCATGAAGACTTCGACCGAGGAGAGCACGCGCTTGCTGGCGGCGGTGCTGCAACAGCAATTGCGCGAGGTTGGAATTGCGCTGGATATTCGAACCTTCGAGTCGGCGACTTTTTTCTCCGACGTGACCCACGGTGAGTTTCAGATGTATTCCCTGCGCTGGGTCGGTGGAAACGAGGATCCAGACATGTTTGAAATGGTTTTCCATTCCGCCCGCATTGTGCCACAGGGCGTCAATCGCGGCTTCTATCGCAATCCGCGAGTGGATGCGCTGATCGACCAGGCGCGCCGGGAGTCCGACCAGAACACTCGCCAGCGGCTCTATGCGGAGATTCAGCGCATTTTGGCCGATGAGTTGCCCTACATCAATCTGTGGTACTTCGACAACGTGCTGGTGGCCACGAAGCGGGTCCAGGGTCTCACCTTGAATTCCTCCGGGAACTACGACTTTCTGAAGACAGCAGAACTCGGGCCACCGTAGCCCACTCCGCGGGCTCGAGATCTCGCCGAGGGCCGAGCAAACGGCCGCACCCAGCGTGTTACCATCGAATTTTGGTCTCGAGGAGCGCTCGTGCGTATTCTTTTTATTGGCGACATCTTTGGGCGGCCGGGCCGGACGATCGTCAAAGATCGCTTGCCCGGGCTGGTCAAAAAATACGCCGCCGACCTCATTATCGCCAATGGCGAGAACTCCGCGGCCGGCTTCGGCATCACCCCGGCCCTGGCGGAGGATCTGTTCGAACTCGGAATCGATGTGGTCACCACCGGCAACCACGTCTGGGACAAGCGCGAGATCATCGAGTACTTTCACTCCGCCGACGGCCCGCACAGCCCGCCGCGAAGGGTATTGCGGCCGGCCAACTATCCCGCCGGAATGCCGGGCTGGGGCCTGTACGAAGGCAGCAAACACAACGTCCGGTATGCCGTGATCAACCTGCAGGGGCGGGTTTTCATGGCCTCGAATGACGATCCCTTTCGCACCGTCGACGATCTGCTCAAGGCCATCCAAGCGAAGGTCGTATTCGTGGATATTCACGCCGAGGCGACGTCGGAGAAAATTTCGCTGGGGTGGTATCTGGATGGCCGGGTGACGGCGGTGGTGGGCACGCACACTCATGTTCCGACGGCGGATGAGCGAGTGCTGCCAGGGGGCACGGCCTACATCACCGATGTGGGGATGAGCGGACCCTATGACAGCGTGATTGGTGTGCAGAAGGAACTGGTTATCGGCAAATTCCTCAATAATATGCCGGTTCGATTTGAGCCGGCTACGGGCGATGTGCGGCTGTGCGGGGTGGTGGTGGACTGCGACGAAACCACGGGGCGAGCCAGCAACATCGAAAGAATCATGGTCACCTAGACCGGAGTCGGGCCTCTGCCGTGCGCCGGTTGTCGAGAGAGCGGCTTTGCGATTTATCCGGTCAGGCGAGGGTTTCCTCCAGTCCTCGTTCGCTATCCATAACTTGTTGCAACCCAGATTCCAGTTGATCTCACCAGTTGCCAATGGTTTCTTCATGGGGAAATAGGGACTCATGGCGATGGTTCTCCTTCCCACATGCCCGATCCCAGGGCGGATGTCGGACTTCGATGGATTGGGCGATATGGTCCCCGTTTCTTTGTCCGTCCGCCCGATGCAACTCCTGTCGAACCATCCGAACCATTGAGGACTCAGCGTCGATCGTGGCGCTTCGCTTATAGTGTTGTTATGGTCAAATCCTCCGCTTCTGAGTCATCTCGTTCCCGCAGCAAGGCGCGTGTGCTCTCCTCCCGCGTGGTCTATCGAGGACCCGCGTTCTGGGTCAGCTTTGACCAGGTGCTCGAGCCCTCCGGCGTGCGCGCCCGCCGCGATATCGTGCACCACACCGGCTCGGTTGTGATTCTTGCGGTCGAGGAAAGCGGCGCGGAACCCCGCATTCTGCTCGAGCACCAGTACCGCCACGCCGCTCAAGCCTATCTGTGGGAGTTGCCGGCGGGCCGCATTGATGCCGGAGAAAAGGAATTGGCGGCGGCCAAGCGCGAGCTGCGGGAAGAAACCGGTTACGCGGCCGCGCGCTGGCGCCGCATTCTCCGCTTTTACGCCAGTCCCGGCTTTGTCGCCGAGACCATGTCTATTTTCCTGGCTACCGGGCTGCGAGCCGGAACCGCGCAGCCGGAGGCGGACGAGGTGATTGAAATCCGTTTCGTTCCCCTCGCCGAGGCGGTGCGCATGGTGATGGAAGGGCGGATCAAGGACGCTAAGACCATCTCCGGCGTGCTTTGGCTCGCCCAGCAAAGCAAGACCCGCAAGCCGCATGGATAGGGGCTTACCGTCCTTGACAGTCTCCGCGAATGGCCGCACAATTGGGCCAATTGACGGCACGGCCTCGGACCAAGGGTACGTGCCGAGGGGGCGTACGTGGAACGTTTGAAAGGTACGGTGAAGTGGTTTAACAACGCCAAAGGATACGGTTTTATCGGACGCGAGGACGGCGCGGACGTTTTTGTGCACTACAGTGCCATTACTTCAGAAGGCTACAAAAGCCTGCAGGAAGGCGACCCGGTGGAATTTGAGATCACCCAGGGTCAGAAGGGACCGCAGGCGGCAAACGTTACAAAGAGCTCTTGAAATTTCCCGCAAGCAGACCCCGTACCACCCCCCGCGCAGTTGGCTGCTCAGGTCGCGACACCGCTCGATTTCCTCCTCCTCGGCTTTCGCTGTCTGCCAATCTTGGTTAAGCTAGTTCCGCATGGATAACAAAGCCATCGCGGGCGTTCTTTATGAAACCGCCGATCTGCTCGAGATCGACGGGGGCGATTCCTTCCGCATCCGTTCCTACCGCAATGCCGCGCAGGCGATCGAAGCCTTGCCCCAGCAGATCGCCGATCTGATTCCGGAGCCCAAGAATGTGCTGGCGATTTCCGGGATTGGGCGGGGCATGCTGGCGAACCTGCAAGAGATGCTCAAGGACGGGCAACTCACGCTGCATTCCGAACTGCTAAAGAAGTACCGGCCCTCGATGCTCGATCTGCTGAAAATCCAAGGACTGGGGCCGAAAACCATCGCACTCATCTGGAGCGCCTATCAAGTCAGCGACCTCGCGGGGGTAGAGAAATTGGCGCGCGAAGGCAAAATTCGCGAGCTGCCGCGCATGGGCGAGAAACAAGAACAAAAGCTGCTGAAAGCGATCGAGGACTATCGCCGCATTGCCGGGCGATTTCTTCTCGATGTCGCGGAAAACGAAGGCGAGAAAATCATCGCCCACCTGAGTGGGTTCCCCGGCATTGACCAGGTCACGCCCGCCGGCTCGCTGCGCCGCGGACGGGAGACGGTCGGCGATCTCGACGTGCTGGTCACGGGCAAAGCATGCTGCGATCGCGACGAGCGCGAGAAACTGATCGAACACATCATCCGGCTGCCCGGCCTCATGGACATCATCGCGCGCGGCGAGAATAAAGTCAGTTTCCGCTTGCGCGGCGGGATGCAGGTGGATGTTCGCCTGCTCCCGCCGGATTCGTTCGGGGCGGCGATGCAGTATTTCACCGGCTCCAAGGCACACAACGTAGCGCTCCGCCAACGCGCGCTCAAGATGGGCTACACCCTGAGCGAATACAGTCTGGCGCGCCTGGACAATGAAAAGACGGTGGCCGGCAAGACGGAAAAGGAAATCTACGCTGCGCTCAAGCTCGACTACATTGCTCCCGAGCTGCGGGAGAACTTGGGCGAGATCGATCGGGCGGCCGAACACGCCTTGCCCAAGCTGATCGAGCAGAGCGACCTGCAGGGCGATGTGCACATGCACACTGTCGAAACCGATGGGCGCAATAGCATCGAAGAAATGGCCGAGGCAGCCCGGGCTCATGGCTACCGATACATGGCCATCACCGACCATTCCAAGAACCTTGCCTTCGCCAACGGTCTCGATGACCAGCGCGCCGTCGAGCACATCGCGCGGATTCGCGCCGCCAACGACAAGATGGATGGCATCAGAATTTTTGCCGGAATTGAAGTCGATATCCTGGCCGATGGCACTCTCGATCTCTCAGACTCCGTGCTCGAGCAGATGGATATCGTAATCGCCAGCGTCCACTCGCACTTCAACCAAACCGCTCCGGAGATGACCGACCGTTTGCTCAAGGCACTCGAGAACCCGAATACCTCGCTCATCGGTCATCCCACAGGCCGTCTGCTGCTGCGCCGGGACGCCTTTGCCCTCGATATGGACGCGGTGCTCAAGGCCGCGGCGCGGAAAAAAGTTGCCATGGAGTTGAACGCCTATCCCGACCGCCTCGACCTCTGCGACCGTCACTTGCGTCTGGCCAAGCAGTATGGGGTCAAGGTCGTGATCAATACCGACTCGCACCATACTTCCCATCTCGACAAGATTCGCTACGGTGTGCTGCAGGCTCGCCGGGCCTGGCTCACCAAGGCCGACGTGCTGAACACCTTGCCGCCCGACAAGTTTGCCAAGGCAATCCGACACGGCTGGTGAGAGCATCTGGCTCCAGATGGCACCGCTTCCGGCCACAATTTTGTTGGTGTTGATCCGAAAGCGCATAGAATGATCGAGCCGAGGCCACGATGCCGGAAGACACGCCGCAGCCACCACCACCCCCGCTCGTCCCGTCCGAGCCGGTCACCACTCCAGCTGAACCTCAAATCCCGTTCAACATTGGCGAAGAGTTCGGCACCGCTCGCAAGAACCTGCCGCCGACGAAGATCTTGCTCTTGGCGGTGGCGGGGATTGCGATCATAGCGGCCGTCGTCGGCTTTGTGCAAAAGCCGCGGCAAACGGCAAACGGTAGCATTGACAAGGTCGTCATGGTCGAGCTGCCCGGGCAGACCCAGGTGATGGTGGCCATTGGAATCTCGATCCACAATTTCGGCAAGAATCCCTACGTTGTCCAGGACGTGGGAGCGGTTCTCGAGGCCAACAGCGGCAGCTTTCCCGACCAGGCGGCATCGGTGGTCGACGTGGCACGTTACTACGAGGCATTTCCCGCTCTCAAAGAGCATGCTTACGACCCTCTCAAGATGGGAACAAGCATTGCTCCGGGCGGCGATCTCCAGGGAACGATCGTGGTCACATTTCCGGTGCCCGCCAACACCTTCAACAATCGCAAGTCGCTCAGCGTGACCGTCTCGCCCGCCGAACAGCCCATCCCGCTGGTGTTGACCAAGTAAGCCCGTCCGGCTGCGTGCCCCAGGGAGCCCGGCCCCGCATCCGAAGCTCGCGCGCGGCCCAGCAGTCCACCGGAAGGTGCTCGCGAGCTGGAAGCAGTCCGAAAAGACCCGGAAGCCGGCACGGACTGAGGTTTTCTCCCTTACTAGTGGCCTGTCGCAGTGAGTTCGTTACTGCGGACACGGCGGGTGGGGTCAGAGTATTTCCATTGGATGGGTCGAGCATTGGCGGAGTAGGCATTAATGTAGCGGCGGAGTTTGCGAGCTAGGTCGGAAACCGAGGTGAAGATACCGCGGGCGATGACCTCGCGTTCGATCTTGGCAAACCAGATCTCGACCTGGTTAAGCCAGGACGAGTACGTGGGCGTGAAGTGAAAGCGGACTCGCGGATGCTGTTGCAGGAATTCGCGGACCGCCTGAGTTTTGTGGGCGGAGAGATTGTCGAGGATGATGTGAATCTGTTGCCCAAGTGGGCACAAGGACACGACCTCTTGCAAGAAGGCGACGAACTCGCGACTGGTGTGGCGTGCGGCGGTTTTTCCGTGGACGCGGCCGGTGGCGGTATTCAACGCAGCATACAAGGAAAGCGTGCCGTGGCGGCGGTACTCGAAGCCGTGGCGTTCGGCGCGTCCGGGCGAGAGCGGGAGGACGGGATCGAGACGATCCAAGGCTTGAATCGCGGTTTTCTCATCGACGCAGAACACGGCCGCGTGTTGCGGCGGGCGCAGATAGAGGCCGAGGATGTCGGCGGCTTTGCTTTCGAAATCGGGATCGTCGCTGGCCATGTAGCGTTCGAGACGGTGTGGCTTGAGGCCTGCCTCTTGCCAAACCCGGTACACGGCGTCTTTGCTGACGCCCAGCACGGAAGCGAGTTTGCGGCAACTCCAGTGTGTCGACCCGTCGTTGGGCTTTCTGCGCGTGGCGGACAGGATACGGGCGCGTAAAGCCGGAGTCAGCACGCTGGGTTGTTGGCCGGGATGAAAGGTGTCCAGTCCTTCGAGCCCGTGTTGCCGGAAACGCTGCTTCCAGCGACTGATGGTGGGTGCCGTGGTCTGGAGCTGGTGCTTGATGGCGTTGAAGGATGCGCCCTCGGCCAGCATCAGAACTAGCTTGGCACGAAACACGTATCCCGCGGGCAGAGAACGAGACTGAGCGATGGAGCTTAGGTCGGAATGTTGTTGCTGAGTGAGTAAGATTTCGCTGTCATTGGCCATGACAGCTTTGATGCTAACAGACTAGTAATGGTTACTCTGCGACAGGCCACTAGTGTTTCTGCAGAAATCTTCGGCGGGCAAGGTGGGTATGGGCGTCGGGTTTGATTTCGTCGTACTTCAGGCAGCTGATGGACCCATCGACTTCGAGCACCGCGAGCGCCACATCATGCGCGCTGGCGATGCCGTGTTCGCGTAGAGCGCGTTCCAGTTCATCGGTACTGACGCGTTCCTTCGCCATATGCGCGGTGATGATCTGTCCGTCGTGAATCAGCAAGCTGGGCTGACCCTCGACCAACTTGCGGAATCGGCGGTTGATGCCCGAAAGATCGGCGATGAGGTAGTTCAGCACCAGCAGGGTGGCGGCAGCGATGACCCCTCCGAGCAGCGATGTGTCCGGCCCGGTCATGGCGTTCTGCACCGAATTGCTGATGAGAAGGAGGAGGGTGAGGTCAAAGGGCGTCATCTGCCCGACCTCGCGCTTGCCGCTCAGCCGGACGCCCAGCAGGACGACGGTATAGATGACCGTCGTCCGCAAGGCAATTTCGATCAGAACATGACCGCCGGGAAACATCGCGAAGTTATTCGCCCGC
The DNA here is from genome assembly GCA_963770245.1 of uncultured Acidobacteriaceae bacterium. Lineage (GTDB taxonomy): Bacteria > Acidobacteriota > Terriglobia > Terriglobales > Acidobacteriaceae > PALSA-270. Next base: position 523,470 of record CAVYOX010000012.1, read on the forward strand.
CGTCACCGGCACGGGCGCATTCTTCGGGGTGCTGAGGTATCCACTGACTTTATTCTTGTCCACGGTCCAGATCACCAGTTCATAGAGCATATGCTCGCGTCCGGTGTAGAACTGGATCGGCTCGCTGACGTTGCGGTCCTTCTTCTCGATGGTTTTATCGTCGGCGGTCACATTCAGCGTGAACTTGCCGCGCTTGACATCCGTCTTTTTGAGTTGCAAGCTGACGGTCGAAACCGGTTGCGGCTTCGCCCCTTTGGTCAGGCTAAATTCGTAATAGTTGCGGTCGCCCTTGTGTTTGAGCACTTCGAGATCGCCGCGGGTGTTGGCAATGAGACCGCTCTGCACGCCGAGATCACCCACCGCGCTTTGCAGCTTGGCTTTGGTGGCTTCGAGATCGGCTTTGGTCGAAGCAACGTCGGTTTTGACACCACCCACATCCGTTTTTACTCCGTTGACCGCCCCGTTCACCTGGCTGATCTGTTGCTTCTGTTCTTCCTCCAAGCGACTTTCCGAGGCTTTCTGTTGACGCTGCAACTCCGTGGCGCGCTGGGCGAGTTCTTTCTTGGTCATACCCAGCTGATGAGCCAAGGTCTCGTCCGAGTCCTCGGCGGACTGCATGCGCTTGCCGAGGTCGGCAATCTGCGTGTTGCTGGCGGCCTGATCCTTGCCCAACTGTTCAAGGCGTCCCCGCAGGTCGAAAAGAAAATACAGCGAACCGGCGACATAGATCAGCGCCACAGCAAGTAATATCCATTTGCCTGCGCTGCCTTCGCTCTCGGGCGCAGGGGAAGATTCATCCGGCATAAGGCTCCTTCGACTGGTTGAGGTGGCTTGTTAACTTATTGTTAAGCAGGGCGCGGAGAGTGTCAATTGCCGCCAAGGTACCTAAAGGACAGCTGGCTCGCGGCGGACCCTATTCCCCGGCCCCGGAGGCGCCCGTTCGCCCGTTCGGGTTAGAGCTTCAAGTGTCTCAAACGTAAAGCATTCGCGATCACGGAGACGGAACTGAAGCTCATGGCGGCGGCGGCCAGGATCGGGCTCAGCAGCACCCCGAAGAAGGGATATAGCACCCCCGCGGCAATCGGAACTCCCAGCGAGTTATAGAGGAAAGCGAAAAACAGGTTCTGGCGGATATTGCGCATGGTGGCATGGCTCAGTCGACGGGCGCGCACAATACCGGCAAGATCTCCCTTCACTAGGGTCACGCCGCCGCTTTCCATGGCGACGTCGGTGCCCGTTCCCATGGCGATTCCCACGTCGGCTTGCGCCAGGGCGGGCGCATCGTTGATTCCATCCCCGGCCATGGCCACAACCCGGCCATCCTTCTGCAAGCCCTCGACGACCTGGGCTTTTTCCTCGGGTAGGACCTCGGCCCGGAATTCTTCGATGTTGAGCTGACGAGCGATGGCTGCGGCCGTCGTTTGGCTGTCCCCGGTGAGCATCAGCAGGCGCAATCCTGCCGCCTTGAGATCGCGCAAAGCTGGCGCCGCCGACGGCTTCAGCGGGTCCGCGATCCCGACCAAGGCGGCCAGGCGGCCATCGAGTGCCACAAAGACGACAGTTTGTCCCTGGCTACGCAATTCCTGTGCTTCGTGCAACAGTCGATCGGCGCCCACTCCCAGTTCCTCGAGCAACCGCTCGTTCCCGACGGCGACTTCCCGGCCTTCGACCGTGCCGGTGACGCCGCGGCCCGCAAGACTACGAAATTCCTGCGCCTCGGCCAGTCCCAAGCTTCTTTCCTTCGCGGCAGCCAGCAGCCCGGCTCCGAGCGGGTGTTCGCTTCCTTGTTCTAAACTCGCGGCCAGGCGGATTACTTCAGATCCATCGTTCTCGGCCCCTACGACGGAAACGACCCGGGGTTTGCCCTCAGTCAGCGTCCCGGTCTTGTCCACCACGAGCGTGTCGACCTTCTCCAGGCGCTCGAGCGCCTCGGCGTTTTTGACCAGCACTCCGACCGTCGCGCCCCGCCCCGTTCCGACCATGATCGCCATCGGTGTCGCGAGGCCCAGAGCGCAAGGACAGGCAATAATCAAAACCGCGACCGCGTTGACCAGGGCGTGCGCCAGGCGCGGTTCCGGACCGACAATGCTCCAAACGATGAAGGTCGCCACCGCCGCCGCAATGACCACGGGCACAAACCAGGCGGCCACCCGATCGGCCAACCGCTGGATGGGAGCACGGCTGCGCTGTGCCTGGCTGACCAGCCGCACGATTTGCGCCAGCAGCGTCTCGTTGCCCACGCGTTCGGCACGCATCACAAACGATCCTGCGACATTCACGCTGGCGCCAATCACCCGGCTGCCGGGCTGTTTTTCGACCGGCATCGATTCCCCGGTGAGCATCGATTCGTTCACCGAGCTGGTTCCTTCGAGCACCAGGCCATCAACCGGTATTTTTTCGCCGGGACGGACCCGCAGCCGATCGCCAGGTTTCACTTGCTCGAGCGGAATGTCCTGCTCGCCCGTGTCCCGCAATACGCGAGCGGTCTTGGGGGTCAGATCGAGCAGAGCGCGAATGGCGGCGCCCGTGCGAGTGCGGGCGCGCAGTTCGAGCACCTGGCCGAGAAGCACCAGAGTCACGATGGCGGCCGAGGCCTCGAAGTAGACCGGCGCCGTGCCATTCATGTCCCGGAACGCGGGGGGAAAGATTCGCGGGAAGACCGTCGCCAGCAGGCTGAACAGGTAAGCCACCCCCGTACCCATGGCAATCAGGGTGAACATGTTGGTCGAGCGGTTGACGACCGATGCCCAACCGCGCTCAAAGAAGGGCCACCCGCCCCAGAGCACCACGGGCGAGGCCAGCAGCAGTTCAATCCAGGGGAGCCACCTGTTGGGCAGGACACTCTGGACCGGCATGCCCGGCAGCATGTCCGCCATGGCAATCGCCAGCAGAGGCGCCGTCAACAGAACACTGACCCAGAAACGGCGCGTCATATCCCGTAGTTCAGGATTCTCTTCTACTCGGGCGCTAACGGTCCGCGGCTCGAGCGCCATACCGCAAATCGGACACGCCCCCGGACCCGGCCGCACGATTTCTGGATGCATCGGGCAGGTGTACTCGACGCGCGCCTGAGCGGTCGGCATTTCGCGCTCGAGAGCCATTCCGCACTTGGGGCACGGACCGGGCTTGCTCGAGTGCACTTCCGCGCACATCGGGCAGATATGGTGTTCAGCCGAGAATGCGCCAGCCGGCGCCGGGCGTGGATCGGTCTTTCCCGGCGCGGGCTTGATTGGTATTGCGTCGGAGGGAGCAACCCCAGCGGCGCCAGCGGCTGCGAGAATATATTTTGCCGGCTCCGCCCGGAATCGCTTGGCGCAACGCGCGCCACAGAAATAGTGCGTTTGGCCGGCGTGCTCGACCCTGTGTCTGGCGGTCTCGGAGTCGACCACCATCCCACACACAGAATCTTTGACGGCGGTGGCTGAATGTTCAGAGTTTTCCATGCGGCGATTGCAGACGGGCTTCGGCAGTCGAAGATCGCACCTTCCCGTAAGTCCATATTAGATACTCGAGCCCCCGTCGTCGATCCTGGCTGAGATGTTGTATCTTTGAAAGGAGCGGAGGATCCAGGAAGAGATGACGCAATTGGATGTTGCCTACCGATACGGTGCCGCCCCGGGTGAAGCGGAAATGCGCGCCCTGGATAGTGTGCGTGAGGTCTACGGGGTTCGCCGCATTACCTTCGAGGAGAAGGAGAAGGTTGTCCGGGTGGAGTTTGACGCATCACGCCTTAAGGAACCGGTGATCGCTGCACTTTTACGGCGTGCCGGATTAGACCTACGCGAGCGCCTCGCGCTCGCGTAAGAGGGATGCTGCAGGGGGAGGGGCTGAAAACGAAACGCGCGCACTCTCGGAGAAGAGGCAATCAGTAAAGCAAGGGGCGCCCAGGAAAACCTCTGGCCGAAGTCATTCTCTCGAGCGCCCCATTGCGCGCCACTTCGTCTGACCTTTCTAAAGCATCCCCTATGCCAATCTCAAGCCGTTGAAAATACGTGCTGCGCCCTCCCTCCAGCAGGTAGGAATTGCCAGACAAGGGAAAGATTTACTTTGGCTAAGAAAGAGGCACGATTGGGGCCAACGAGCTGTCGAAAACTACTCACAAGTACGCTGTCGAGACGGCTTGCAAGCCATTGAAAATGTGGAGGAATCGAATGCCCAAGACTTTGCTCGTTAGACAAAGCTTCTTGCGAGGCAGCCGAGCTGTCACATGCGCCCTTAGGTTCCTCGCGTGCGTGCGAACCGCCGTCCGAGGAGGGCCCATTTTCAGCGACGATCGGGTGGCGCTATGATCGAAATCCTCGCGAAAGGAACTGCACTTGTGTCGCGCCCCCGGGCTCCAGCTGGACTCGTCTGGCTACGAACCACCAGAGCGAAAATCTAACCCGTTTCTCTGGTATCGCTTACGGGTTAGTGCTTTGTTTTTTCCTATCTGAAATGTCCCGAAGGTTATGCCGAGAAAGCACAATCTGGAAACCCATATCTGGGACGCTCAGATCGGCCGTCCCATTCGCCAGCCGAGCGAAAAAAAGACCACCTTCCATCTCGAAGACGACGCTCTGACGACGCTCCTTGGGGGCAACGAACCCGAGGGTGTGACAGCAATGTCCTGGGGATGACCCAACGCGTTCCCGGCTGATGGAATGGAGGTAATGGACAGATCCAACAAAGTTCCTACGCAATCTGATGCTGACGGTCGCAGACGGCGAGAAGTACGCGAAAGCAAGCCCGCCAGGGAATGGACGATCGATGAACGCCGCGAGGCGTTCATCGAGACACCCAGGCTTGAGCGCCAGAAATCCGAGGCGGGCGTCGGGGATGAATGGGAACTTTGTCAAACCTGTGGTGACGAGAGGCGCGAGCGGGGCTCGTGGTGCCGCAAGCGTGGTTTCGAGGAGATGCACCAGTACGAACAGTGATTCGGTGCCCACTGACGCTGTCGAGCGCTGGATTTTTAGGGTTGTTGCCATTGCCGGAACTGTAGAGGATGTGTAGGGACAAAATGTAAGGTCGGTCTCGGGACTCAACAAAACCGCGAGACCTGGGACACCCCGCCGTCTGTCTGTCCGAGATGTAAGCCATCCCCCAAAAGAAGGGTTGAATGGGCCACCCGTCTGCCCTCAAAAAAAGGACCGACACTGACCGTCACGGTCTTGTGGCAATCTGCTATCCGTCTTACTTTCCAATCTTGTTGCAGCCCATCCTTCTATCCCGACCTCACGTAAAACGAAATTGCGGAGACGTTAGGTCTGGATTCACTTGTGAATCATTCACTCAATCTGCGAAAGGGGACTTCCCCAGACTAACTGCGCAGGAGACCACAATGAAAAATGATGCCGAAATTTGCGGAGTAACTTTACGGGCCCACGAATGCCCAGGTTTGCAGACCAGAACGTCAAAGTTGAAGTTTAGCCTGCAGCGAGCTTCGCCAGCATTGGTGGCCGCAGTTGTATGCGCCATGTTGGTTGCCTGGTCTGGGCAAGCCGCTCGTGCCGATGATTTTGATTCTGACCAAAACCACTGGGTCGCCGCGTGGCAAGGCAGCCCGACGCCGGGCGGCACGTTCTTTTCGCCCGGTTGTCCCTCCGATGTAGGACTCAGTAGCCAGACAGTTCGCAACATCATTTACCCGACGATGGGCGGCAGTTGGGTGCGGGCGCGCATCTCCAACGCCGGCGGAAGCACACCCCTTAGCGTAGGATCGGCCGCGATTGCAATATGGGGAAGCGGCGCAGGCACGGTTGCCGGGACGTCACACACCCTGTATTTTCACGGAAAGGGCTCGATCCTGATCGCCGCCGGTGCAGAGGCGCTCAGCGATCCGGTACATTTGGGAGTCCAACCCTACGAGGCTCTCGCGCTGAGCGTTTACCTTCCCGGCAGCACCGGTCCGGCAACCCAGCACTACATTGCCGAACAGAACAATTACATCGGCGCGGGCGACCAAACCGAAGTTACTGACGGCAGCGGATTTACCCAGCAGATCTCATGTTGGATGTTCATCTCAGGCCTTGATGTCAAAACCTCGCCCCGCTTACTTGGCGCTTTGGTCACGCTGGGCGACTCCATCACCGATGGCTACCTCTCCACCCCAAACACGAACCGGCGTTTTCCGGATGACATTGCCCGGCGGTTGCTCGCCCGGGATGGATTTACTCTTTCGGTCTCCAACGCAGCCAGCACCGGCAACGAACTCCTCTACGTCCGGCCGCAACTGGAGTTTGGCTATCCCGCCCAGGCACGCCTGGACCGTGACGTTCTCACCCAACCGGGGGCTCGTGCGGTGATCCTGCTGGAAGGCATCAATGACATCGGCAACAACGACGTACAGGCCACCGACCTGATTGCGACCGACCTGCAGATCATCCACCAGGCTCACGCGGCTGGCTTGAAGATCTACGGTGGCACGCTGACGCCGTTTGCCGGCTCTAATGCGACTTACGGAGGGGACTACGGCACTCCCGCGGGCGAGGCGCAGCGGCAAGCGCTGAACCTTTGGATCCGCACCAGTCACGCCTTTGACGGCGTAATCGATTTCGACCTAGCCATACGCGATCCCGCCAATCCGGCCCAGATTCTGCCAGCCTACCAGGGCGATATGCTCCACCCCAATGACGCCGGATATCAGGCCATGGCGAATGCAGTGAACCTGGACGCGATCATTGATGACATTCTCGATGAGACCCGCCACTAGACGGTGAACGTCGAGCTTTGAAAACCACAGCGGGCAGCCTGCCACAATCGGTTCTGGAGGGCGGCGCAGAAACAGTCCGCGGCCTCTCTCCAGCCCGCATCCCCTATCTTTCCTGCACTTTTGCAACGAATCTTCACTGTACTGTGCGTGCAACGACAAGCATAGAACCGGTTTCCGGAGCGGATTCTCGTGGGGCTGCATGATAGACTCACCGGCGGCGTGGGGGAGGGCGGGTCATGGCCACACAGAGGGTCCTAGGAGTTTCCGCACGGAGCGCGCATTCCACTCTTGTTCCGGCCACGCGGAACGAGCGCGAGTGCGCGCGGGAACAGCTGGAACGAATTCTTGTCAGTCCGGTTTTTCGTAACAGCAAGCGCTATGCGTCGGTTCTCAGGTACATCGTCGAGCACACCCTGGATGGAAGAACAGCACAACTGAAGGAGCGGACCATCGGGATCGAAGTCTTCGGCCGGACGCCCGACTACGATACCGCAAGCGATCATGTGGTTCGCAGTGCCGCGGCGGACATTCGGAAACGGCTCGCGCAGTACTACCAGGAAGAGGACACCGCCGGTGAACTGAGAATCGAACTTCAGCCGGGTTCCTACATTCCGCAGTTCCGCCTCGCTTTCAAGGGAATGTCCGCGGATGCCGCCGATGCGTTTGAGCCGGTTCATCTCCAAACGCATGAACGAGTCGGTCTGACTCGCTGGGCCTGGCTCGGCGCATGGCAGAGCGCAATTCTGACAGGCATTCTCATTACCGTGGCTGGGGCCGCGCTTCTGGCATTGAAATCCGAGGATCCCCTCGAGGCTTTCTGGCGGCAGGTTCTGCTGTCGCGAGGGCAGGCGCTGCTTTGCGTTGGCAATTTGGAGGGCGGCCATGCGTCGCCGGGGGAACAGCCCCTTGCGGTTCCAATCACGCTGAAGGATTTTCATGAGTCCTACAGCGAAACAGTGCACGTTTTCGACGCTATGACGCTGGCTCGCTTTGCGGGCCTGCTGCAAGCAAAAGGGAAACCCTACCAGTTTGCCTCACAATCGGAAGCAACTTTTACTGACTTGCAGAATGGCCCAGCCGTCTTGGTTGGGCTCATGAACAATGACTGGACGAAGCGTCTGGTTGCAAAACTTCGTTTTACGGTCGAGCTTACCGGGCCCCGAACCATAACCATACGCGATCATGATCACCCTCTGAACAACGACTGGTCCACGAACTATGAGCTTCCTTATCTCGACGTGACCAAGGACTACGCCTTGGTGCTCCGCGTGTCCGATCCAAAAACGGAGCAGATGGTTGTCGTGGCCGCAGGCATCTCGGTGTTTGGCACGCTGGCGGCAGGAGAGTTCTTAACCGACACGAGAGAAATGAGGAAGCTGGCCGCTATGGCACCGAAGGGTTGGGAGCAGAAAAATATGGAGATCGTGCTCTCCACCGACGTGATCAAGGGTAGACCAGGCCATGCAACCATAGTGGCAGCGCAGTTTTGGTAAGACGGGGACTGGGGCGCCCTTTCGCTGATTTTTCTTTCCCTCTCCTGAAATGAGGCTTCCCACCCTGCTACTGTATGCCATGGACGCCACCGACCTGACAAAGGAATTGTGGGACAGCCAGATGAATGCGTCGCGGGACAGCGTGGGCAACTACGCCAAGTTCGTTCCCCCCACGGTCGTCAACGGCAAAGTCTACCTCTCCACGTTCTCTAACCAATTGCTGGTCTACGGCTCGAACCCGCCCAATTCCAGCCAAGTCGTCGCGCGCCGCCCATGCAATTGCCATCGCGGCATGTCGGCGAGAGCACAGACTCCAACCGAGCCTGTCGTTCATTAACTCAGGGACTTCGTGCCTCTTGTTTTTTTCCGGTCTGAGTGTTGTGTATCGAAGGCTGCACAACTGTAAGGGCCTCAACGCCGCGCTCGATTGCATCCGATGTTGGACAAGGGAGGAGCAAGCGGACATCATGCTTTGCGCCGATTCAGAGTGAAGTGGCTCAGAAAATAGCATTGTCCTGCGGATTTGAGACATTTCTGGTTGGGACATGCCGATAAGTCCGTCGAGGACGATTGCGAGCGGGTCAGAGAGTAGGTTTGGGATCCGCAAGCAAGTGATCGAGAAAATCGGACTCAGGCTTGATCTCCCGTCTCCAGTTGTCCCGAGTCTACCGAGTTCTGACGTTGGACTCGGAAAAGAGTTTGCTGTAACCTTTTGAAATAGAGCTGGAAAGAACAAAAGCGCCCTTAGCTCAGCTGGATAGAGCGTCTGGCTACGAACCAGAAGGTCGGGAGTTCGAATCTCTCAGGGCGCACCATCTTACCCCTCTACGATCAAGCACTTAGCAGCCTATCCGGTGACTGCGGGTCTCGCAGCATTTCCTCGCTGTGCCCAGAATTGTGCCCACCTAGCCTCGACATGGCCGTAAGTACCGCATCTTCGGAAGGGTGGACATACCGAGCGGAGATTGCGACAGAGCTGTGCCCGGCGATCCGCGCGAGAGTCCAAACGTTGCAGCCCGACGCTCCCAGGCGAGTGAGGAACGTGTGACGAAGGCTGGTAGAGGACGAATGGACGAACCTTGGAGAGCCTCAGAGCCCTTCCCGAGATCCATAAGATCATGAGCCGCGAGTTCAGCGGGGGGCGCCCGCGTCTGGTCTCTCAACCCATAACGGGCGAATCGCGACTTTACGACTTGTGGGAATTCCGGGAGATGTTTCTGGGGATCGAAAAAAACGACGAAGCAGCCCTCCTTGAGTTCCTGAATCGCGCCGGATTTTGGGACCGACAGTTTACGACCTTTGTAGTCGATGACATCTGGAAGGATCAGCTTGCGATCCGCTTCTTGCTAACAGGAAAGCCCAATGAGTCCTTCGGCAAACATAGCCCTCTGCCTTTTTACATCCTGCAGCGGGTCCTCCTTGAATCGCTCCAGTTCCACGGCATCTGGATGTCCGAGCCGGCGAAAATCCCTCCACCCTGGACCTTGCTTTTTTCGGCACGAGGGCGGCGCTCTATGTGAGCGTCTGGCTCGACTTGGCGCGTAAGGCGGAAGTTCGCTCCTGTGCCCGCACCGATTGTCCGGCGCACAAACCAACCCAAAGTCCTTTCGAAGCAAAACGCACTGATCAGATCTATTGCTCCCAATACTGCGCACACGTTGAGTCGCAGCGGAGGAAGCGGGCAGAGCGGAAACATGGCTCACGAAAAAGGAGATAACGATGGCGATCCACAAGCGCGGCGATGTGTACTGGTACAAGTTCATGTGGAAGAGCGAGTTGATCCGCGAGTCCACCAAGCAGAGCAATGACAAAGTGGCCCGGCAGATGGAAGCGGCACACAGGACAAGCCTGGCTAAGGGCGAGGTTGGAATTCGC
>CAVYOX010000013.1:0-338464 GCA_963770245.1 uncultured Acidobacteriaceae bacterium
GTTTTCAGCCCGCGACCAATGCCCAATGTTATGGGATCAGGAAGTTCTATTGTTTTCAAGCGCAGGCTGCTGCCTCGAGCCTATTCGCCGAGAAGAATCTTCTGAAATCGCTCGCCGGAGCGTATAACCATCCCCTGCGGAAGCTGACGGAGGCTCTATGGATGTGCACCTGGTTGACGGGACCTATGAATTGTTCCGCCACTTTTTCGCCGTGCCGCCGGCGGCAGATGTCAACGGCCAGGAAATCGGTGCCGTACGTGGGGTCGTGGCGTCGGTTTTATCCATGATCGAGCGAGGTGCAACCCACATCGGGGTGGCAACCGATCATGTGGTCGAATCGTTTCGCAACGATCTGTATCCCGGGTACAAGACCGCGGATGGCGTACCCGATGAGTTGCTCTCGCAGTTTCCTGTTCTCGAGCAGGCGCTCGAGGCCATGGGAGTGGTGGTGTGGCCGATGGTTCATTTCGAGGCGGATGATGCGCTCGCCTCCGCGGCCGCCACAGCGGCCCAGGATGACCGGGTGAGGCAGGTTTTCATTTGCACGCCGGACAAAGATCTCAGTCAATGTGTTGTGGGCAGTCGAGTCGTTCAACTGGACCGCAGGCGCGACATCTTACGCGATGAAGCAGGAGTAGTCGCCAAGTTCGGGGTGAAGCCGCAATCGATTCCGGACTACCTGGCTGTAGTCGGCGACACAGCCGACGGCTTTCCGGGCATTGCAGGATGGGGCGCAAAGGCCGCTGCGCAGACCCTTTCCCAGTACCCGCACCTCGAGAGTATTCCGAAGGATTGGCACGACTGGCATCCCTCGATCCGCAAGGCCCGTCTGCTGTCCGAATCGCTATTCAACGCATGGAGCGAGGCGGTGTTGTTTCGCAAACTCGCCACCCTACGATTGGACGTGCCGGTCTTTCGCTCGGTCGAGGATCTTTGCTGGCGAGGGCCGCACCCGAACTTTGAGGAAGTCTGCCGCCGGATGAACTCACCTAATCTGGGCGCCCGCGCCGCCGCGGCAAGATCGAGATCCCAGCAGGAGCAGACACCCGGGTAATACCCTGCCAGAGGGGGCTGAAGCCGCCGGCTTGAACTGGCGGAATGGTTGCCCACCCGGGATCTAACCTCGCGGCCCGCCATGCTGGCGAACGCTGCCACCAGCCCGGCCATTCCGACAATCGCAGCCCAGTTGGGACGGCTCCGACTGGGCTTCTGTACGACCGCACCGAGCGCGCGCTAGAATGACCGCCACTACGGAACTGTCGGATGGCCATGCCGATCTCTCTCGTCCGCTTCACCAGGAAACTCGTTCGTCGATCCTTCCTGCTCGCCTTGCCGCTGTTGACCGCTCCGCATCCGCTGCGCGCGCAAGTGCCCAACCCGCCGGCTCCCGCCGCTCCGGTTGCGCCGGCATGGGCGCAGCCGGGCTCGGCAACCCACGTCCAGGCAGCGCCGCCCGAGGACTTTCACCGACCCAGCAGGAATTTCGACAGTCCGATCGGGATTTTCGAGGGCCAGTCTGACATTGGAAGCGCGTTGGTTGCGGGCAGCGCCAGTCTCGACGCCGGCACCGGGCGCTATACCATCCACTCCGCCGGCTACAACGTCTGGTACACGCGCGACGAATTTCGCTATCTCTGGAAGAAGATGTCGGGTGATGTATCACTGGCGGCCGACGTGGAGTTTCCGGACCCGAGCGGGTACGGTGACCGCAAGGCAGTACTCGTCATTCGGCAGGACCTCGATGACGATTCGAAAGAAGCCATTGCCGCCCTGCATGGTTTGGGCATGATTCACCTGGCCGAGCGTCCGCAAAAGGGAGTTCGCGTCCATGACATGGAGTACCGCATCGGGGGCCGCGGCCGTCCCGGTGGTGCCACTCCGGACTCTCTCGTCCCCGTCATCGCGCGGCGCATCGGCATCGAAAAGCACGGCGACCGGTTCGCGCTTTTTGTCAGCGTGGAAGGCGAAGCCATGCATCAGTTCGGACCGCCGATTAGCCTGCACATCGACGGGCCCTTCTATGTGGGCATCGGCTTCTGCTCGCATTTGCCCGACAAGTCCGATACCGCCGTGCTCTCTCACGTTGTTCTCGAGAGCTCCGCCGGCCAGGTCCACTAAGCGACTGGCCTCCGGCCGCGTTTAGCTCGAGTTCTGGCCCGCGCCCGTAGCGCTGGGTGGCATAACCCACAATAAGCCCACCATGCCCCCCGGCAGCATGATCTGGAAGTAGTAACCGTGCTGCATCTGGGCGACGATCAAGGCCCGGAGCAGGCCTACCGCCAGACCGAATCAAATGCCCAGAGGGAGCGAATGCACCTTGCGAGCGAACACTCCAATCACGATGCCGGCGATCTGCGCCCACGGCCGGCGTGAACCAGGCGGTCATCCCAGACCACACACCATTGACTCGTGTAGATACAAGCGCCGTCAACGAGGCACAAGTCGATGCGGCTATTCGTTCCATAGACTTTGAAGATGGATTCGTCTTCTTTGATTCGTGACGATCTGTCACGCTCTACTCCGCCTCTGCCTTCCACAGCGGCTGTCCGCCAAGCGAGAGGTAAAATCCCCAGCCTGCGAGCGCCACCACACTCAGCAACGCGAAGATAGACGAGCTCATGTACCAGATGGAGAAATCCGCACTAAAAGGGACGTTCGACAGCATATCCACGGTGAAGATGGAGACCGCCAGCGGTACCAGCCCGAAGCGATACACAATGAGGACCGCGATGGCGTAAATGACGATGTGGGCTGGGATCTCGACGGCCCAATAGGATCCCCCCGAGTTCAGAGCGGTGAAGATGGCCACGAACGCAATCGCCACGATCCAGTCCTTGCGCAGCAACACTTTCAAACCCAGCAACAGGAAGAAGAATTCCAAGGCAGCGAGAATAGACTCTGGCACCCGGTACAGCCAAGTGCCCAACGCCTCCCGTCCACCGAGCAGATATTCGGTTGTGTAGGTCTCAGGCGGAGCCCCCATGTGCATCATCGGGATGGAGCGGATCTGGAAGAGCAGAATCCAGACCACCCCGAGGATCACGCCGAACAAAAGGTCCCGCCCGACCACCGGGTCGCGCATTTGCCCGGAAAGCAGACGACTCCAGGAGATGATGGTTCGAGGCCAGTGGCGCCGCACCCAAGGCTCGATCGCGAGATAGAGGAGCCAGGTCGTCCCGGAGACAAACAGGCCGGTGCTTATGGCAATTACAAAAAGGCCGAAGGTTTCGAGACCTGGCACCAGGTGGCTACGGCACAGCCACAGCGCCATTTCCAGGCCGAACATGACAAAAGCCAAGCGGACCGCTCCGTCCCGGTCGCCGCGCCCTAGGCGATAGTTGCGTCGCGCGAAAAAAGCCGCCGTCAGCAGCACCGAGACCAGCAAGAGCACTCCCGCCACCTGGCGCGCTTTGTCTCCGCTCGTCCGTTCATCGCCTTTTGCGCGCTCGGGTTTTGTCCAGTCTCCAATCAACGAGAAAAAAACCGGCTGGCCGCGCCACGATGCAGCCTCGATGCGCAGGGGACGCGTTGTATCCGGCCACTTTCCCGTCCAGGCGGCCCGCGCGTCCCCACCCCCCAGAGAGTTCCAGATGGGCTGCGCCGCCTGAAACTGGGATGGCTCCAGTCCAGCCGCGCGAAACAGCACATTCCAGTCAAAAGGCCTGGAAGACCCGTTGCTCGGACTCTCGAGTTCCGGTGGAATCGCCAGCAGGTAGATCAACCGGCCCTGGGGATCGAGTTCTACGTGCACCATGCCGGAAACGATCTCCGTCGGATCGTAGCTCTGAACAATGCCGGGGGTCAGCATTTGATCGTGAAAATCGCTGGCCACCAGGTACCGTGGGCTCTGCCGATACCAGTACTGCAGCAGAGACGGTCGCCCGGCTAAGACCCGGTTCCAGTCCGGACGCGGCTTGTCCGTCTTCTCGATGGATGCAATCAGGTCCGCGTTGTTGTACAAGCCGTAAGCGCTATCTGCAGGGTGCTGCTCGTATCCCAGCTGTGCGATGATCTCGCGAGCTTTTTGGGTGAGAACTTCCGGAGACAGCTCGAGCCCCATCTTTTCGAATGGGCTGAAGTGGATGGCATAATAGACGACACACATCAAGCCGAGCAGCACTGCGGCCAAGCAAGCCAGCGCGATTCGCGGACGAAGGCCGGCGGTTTCTCCCGAGGCTGCGACCAGTTGCGGCGAAGGGGTCTCTCCCGCGGCCAAGGCCGCCGCCAAGGGATCTCCGCCGGGCAGGGCCGCCGCCACACTGATTACGTTCGCGGGGCGCGCCGTGGGCTCGGTTTCGAGGCAACGCAGGATCACACGTTCGATCGCAGGATCAAGATCCTTCACCACCGATGACGGCCGACTGAGCATCTTCTGTCCGCTGCTCGGCGCCTCGGCGGCGAAAGCGCGCTTGCCGGTGAAGACTTCATAGAGAACCAGGCCGAGCGCGTAGATGTCGGTGCGCACGCTGACTTCGGTGCCCGCCAGTTGCTCCGGAGCCATGTAGGCTGGAGTGCCGCTGCGCACCTCGGCGCCCTGGATCTGCCCGGCCACGCCGGCCAGACCGAAGTCGGTAATCACCACCTGGCCGCGGCCATCGAGCATGATGTTCGCCGGCTTCATGTCCCGGTGGAGCACTCCCTTCACGTGGGCGGCAGACAATCCTGCGCAAAGCTGGCGTGCAATGTCGAGGGCTTTGTCCTGGGGAAGCCGGCCGATGCGCCGGAGAAGCGAAGCCAGATCCTCTCCATCGACGTACTCCATGGTGAAGAAGCTGTGGTTGTCCACCTCCCCGACGTCGTACACCCGGCAAACGTTCGGATGAGAGATGCGGCGGGCAATGCGAACCTCGTTGCGAAAACGCTCAAGCAGCCCCTCATCGCGCACCGCTTGGTCGGGCAGAAACTTCAGGGCAACGGGCTGGCCGAGTGTCAGGTCATCGGCGCGGTAGACCTCGCCCATGCCGCCCTTGCCCAGCAAGGCGACGATGCGGTAGCGTCCGGCGACCAGGTGGCCGGGCAGGAAGCGCCCCTCGTCCAGCGGGGATGCCGACGAACCCGAGAGGCGCGAGGCCGACGGAGGCCTTGCGGATCGCGGTGGAGTGGCCGGGGCAAAATCGAGTGTGGCCCCTTCGTTGCCATAGGTGCCTCCGAGCGGGGTGCCGCACGACGAGCAGAAATGTCCGGAAGGGGGGACCTCGGTACCGCAAGCGGTGCAAGTGGCCATGAATTTTCCCGCTCCAGTCTAACCCGGCAGAACCGAATGTGGCTCGCGTGACAATCGGCTGCCGGCTCCAGGCTGAGGCCGAAGCCCGGTTTCGCAGAAAACCCCAGGCGAGCACCCGCGCGATCGCCCGTCGAACCCCGAGCGGGTCCAACCCCGAGCAAGCCCAGGCCGCGGCACGATGTTCGATCTCAAGCCGTGTCGTTAAGGCACAATCAGAATAGGAGCTCGCCAGAAGCTTGTCTTCTCGCTTGCCGGGTCGAGGATCGTGATCTGGCAGTCGTACTCTCCGGGAGCCAGGCGATCGATACCAAAGCTGAAGTTGAAAGGCATTGTTCCCAGCCGGCTGGTGGCACTCGGAACGACCGACAGGGGAGGGGTTTCAAGGGCCTTGTTGCCGCCGAAATAAAGGCTGACAAAGGCGAAAAGAGGCTGGCTCGCGGGCGGGCTGCCCGCGAGCGGCTGCTTATAGGCCTGGAGGTAGACGTATATCTCGTGACTCGTGCTGAAGACGCGAGTCACGCTGGGAATCAGTTTCTTTCCGTTCTGCAACCAGCGGGTTGACCGCATCTTCCTTCTCCTTGTGCTTGCACCTTTCTCGGCGTCATAGAGCGCGTCCTTCAAATCGACGCGCTGGCTGCTGAGCACGACCGAGCTGATGGGGACGCGCTTGTCCTCCTTGTTCAGATTGGGAATGACGAAGGTGGTCTGGTAGGTGCCGATTCTGCCCGTCTCATCGTCGCGCGCCAGGAACTTGATCATGTACTTGCCGGGCAGCAGCGTGAAGCCGGTGTCGTATTCGATGGGCCGATGGGCGAGCTCGGCGGCGGTTGCGTCGGAGAGCTTGATGTTGACGTTGTCGCGGACGTTGGTGACGGTCGTGCCGCCGACCAGGTCTTTGATTTCGCCGACGAAATCGATCAGGGTGTGCTCGGCGCCGCCGCGCTTGGCCAAGCGCCAGCTCGCGGCCGGGAATCTTGACGACGATGGGGACAAAATACTCGGCGCGGTTGAGCTGGAAGTGATCGATCTCCATGGCGATGGAAAGTTCGGTGATCGGGTCCTCGAGCATCAGCGCGTCTTCAAGCTGGCGCTCTTTGTCGACGGCGGTGAAGTGGCTGAACTCTTTGTCGGCGTAGTAGCCCTGGCGGTAGTCGAGCTTGGCAGTGGAGTCCTCGACGAGAGAGATCTTGACCCGGCGGAAGCTGGCCGTTCTGGACCGTGTTGCTCGTGTAGTAGCCAATGCATGTAGTAGTCGGAGATGGCCTGCTGGGCCTGCTACGATGCCGCGCGTCAGGTCGTTGTTATCGAAGAGCGCTTTGCCGCCGGTGTCGCCGGCCAGCGCAAAGAGCGTGTCCTGCGACTGCTGAAAGTTGTTGGTCGTGGCCAGCGCGGCGGCGCCGGTGTACATGCCGGCGTTGCCGGGCGAGCCCTGGGTGGCGTCACCGAGCGGAGCCTCGGCTACCAGACCGCGCGCGTCGATCGGCCAGAAAGAGACGCCGGCTTTGATGGCGGCGTCGACGGTGGCATGAAGCTGGGCCTGGTTGTCGATGCCGTTGAGGCGCAGGCCGCTGGCGAAGTAGATGAGCGATTTCTTCTCGTTCAGCTGGCCGAGCATTTTGGCCGCAGTCTGCAGAGCGGAGAGCTGGCGGTCGGTGTTGAAGACGTTGAACTCGCTGTCGTCCTGGCCGAATGCGGCGCCGGTGTCGGCGCTGCTGGCGTCGTCGATCGTCTCCGCCGATCCCTGGCCCTCGCCAACGATCAGGGTCTCAAGAATGCTGAGCAGCTTGTTGCGATCGGCGGTGAAGTCCTGCAGGATGTCGACCGAACCGCCCTGGTAGCGAAGGATGGAGACCAGGTCGACGGTGGTCATTTGGGTGCGGAGGAATTGCTCCGCGGCTGAGAGGGCGCGCAGCTGGTCGGCCGGGCGCATGGCGGACATGTCGAAATAAAGCGCCAGCAGACGGCGATTCTTGTAGCGTTCGCTGTCCGGGGCTTCGGGCGCAATCTGTGTCCGGGTGAGGTGCTTGTAGAGTTTGAGCTCTTCCCTGCCCGGCTTGACTATCGGCAACGGCGAGACATTGGTGGCGAAGTCCTGATGCTCGCAGAAAGTGATTGTCTGCGGGGCGCCGTCCTCGGTGACTGCGAAGTCCTTGGCAGTGAGTCCGGGGATGAACTTGCCCTGCTTATCTTTCACCACGACGGTTTCGACCACCAGCTGCGCCTTGACCGAGAAAGTGTAGGTCTCGGATGAGCCCGCAGGCTTGTTCTGCCCGACCTGCTGGGCGGCAGCCGGAGCGGCGGCTGAGAGTAAGAGAAGGAGGATTCCGACGGGTATTCTCATCTCAAAACCTCAGGCGCAGCGAAGTTTCGAGACTGCGCATCGGGCTAGCGGCCAGCGGAAGGCCGAACTGCGTGCTGTTTACGGTCGTGTTCCAGCTGGTGAAGACGCCATGGTTGAGCAGGTTGGTGGCATCCACCCGGGCGTCCAGGTAGAAGCGTGTACTGGGGCGAAAGGTGCGCGCGAGGGAGCTATCGAGCGAGAACTGGGCGGGACCGGTGATCGAGTTCCTTCCCGCGGTTCCCCATTCGCCGGCGAGCGGCGCGCTATAGGCAGCGGCATTGAGGTGCGGGCCCGCCCCGGAGGCAGCGATCGAGACGGGAGAGCCGGTTCGATCCGGGCGGATGGTGCCGATCAATCCGGTTCCGGGGACGGCAGCTAAATACACTGGGGTTTCCGGCAGGCCCGTGCCCGCCGCCATGGCAGCCAGGAAAGTCCACTCCTTGAGGAGCCGACCCGGCCAGCCGGTCATGAGGGTTCTGCCGCCCAGGCCTTCGCCACTCGTGTATTGCACCTGCAGATTGAGCAGGTGACGCTGATCAAAGCTCGAAAGCGAGCGCTCCCCCCGCAGGTCGAGCCAATTCTGTGCAACCGCAGCGGTGGGCGCAGCCGGACTCTCGGTCGGCGCGTCGCTCGAGGCTGAATCCGTCGAGCCCTGGCTTTGGGCGCTGGCGGCGACGTGGCCCAGGCCACCGAGCAGCGCATCATCGTCGATCGATTTTGAAAGAGTGTAGAGGAGCGACGCGGTGAAGCCGCCGCGGAGCCTGCGGCGCAGCTGGATCTGCCCCTGTTGGCGCGTGGAATCCCCACCCGAACTTTGATAGACGAAACCCGACGGACAGGCGGGACAGGGGTTCGCTGCGCCGATGGGGTAGGTGTTGGGCAGGAACTGCTGGACGCCGCGTGTGCCTTTGATTCCCAGGTAGGTAGCGGTGAGCTGCAGCGCGGCCGGCAGATCGCGCTGTACCGACAACTGCCAGATCTGGGCGTAGCCGACGCGAAAATGGGGATCGACTGCGAAGGTGTCGCTCGTGGTCGCCGAGCACGCGTTGAAGCCGTTCGCCAGGGTGAGCGGGCAGGCCGGACTATTGGCGACACTGAGGCTCTTAGAAAGCGGGGCCTGCTGGGCCAGGGCGAGCGCCGAGCTTTGGTAGACCGAGGTGTCGTGATAGACGCCGTAGCCGGCGCGGACCACGATGGTCGAAGCCGGAATGGGACGCCAGGCGATGCCGATGCGGGGTTCGAAACCGCGCCGATCGGGGCGAACGAGCGAGCTCGGATAGTGGATTCCGGTGAGCGGCCCGACTGGCTCGCTCGCGACGACGGGAGCCACGGCGGTGAAATCGGGAGCCACGTCGAGATTGACCAGGCGCCCGTGAACCTCGGTCATGGGCTCCCCATATTCCCAGCGCAGGCCGGCATTGATCGTGAGCGCCGGCAGGAAATGCCAGTCATCGCTCGCGTAGGCGTCGTAGACCGGTTCGCGGAGATATTTGTCGGCATTGCCAAAGGCGATCGAACTCGCGTCGGGCACGCCGATGAGGAAGTCGGCGAGGTCCGAGCCCCCGCTGGTTACGCTGGTGGCTATACCCTCGGTTGCGGCCCCAGTGAAGGTGAAGATACCGCGCGGATTCTGCTCGAAGAAATCGTTGAACTGCTGCTCTGCGAAAATCGCCGCCCAGGGTGAGGTTGTGACGACGGTGATAGATGGCGGTCGAGGCTGCGAAGGCGTCGGTGCGGTCCCGATTGAACGAACTCTCGGCGTCGGTCAGGGGGGCGATGCCGCTTGAAAAGTTGAGCGTGGGCGGACCCCAGTTGGCTGGATCCTGATCATTGCCCGAGATGCCGGCAGCGCCGGAGACGTTCTGGCGGTTTTCAAAATAGGGCACGGTGTTCGTGCTCAGCCGGCTGAAACCGTAGCTGGCGTACAGAAAGAGATGCTGGCTGAAGCGGTGCGCCCAATGGATGTTGAGGTTGATCCCGAAAATATCGGTCGAATCCGTGAAACCCAGCAAACTAGTGCTGCCCGACTTGGTGCTCTGGAAGTTGAAACTGCCGTAGAGTTCGTCTTTGCGGCCGATCGTCTTGTCCAGGCGCGACTGCAGCGCGTCGCGATGGCTGCTGTTTAGAACTGCCACCTGGTAGTTATAAAGCGGATTGCCGGTAAGGTTGGGCAAGGGATAAAGCTGTAACAAGGCCTGTGCCTGCGGGCTGACCGGCACCCTATTCGCCGCGAAGGGCGCTCCCGTTACGGGATTGAAAATAGAAACGGGTTGTCCGAGGGCGTTCAGGAGGCCGGCGAGGTCGCCCGTCCGTTCTGCCGCCGTAGGTACGATGCCGGACTCGGTCTGGGCGATTTGATCGCGCGTCCATTGGTAGGCAACGAAGAAAATCGGTCCGTGCGGCAGCAGGTGCGGGATCTTGATGGGTCCGCCGAGGGTAAAGACACCGGTAATGCGATTGTAGGAAGACTTGGGCGGTTCGAGGCCGCTGAGCGAGTAAGGGCGGGCGTCGAGGGCGGAGTTGTCGAGAAAGACGGCCAGTCCGCCATTGTACAGACTCTTGCTGTTGAACCTTTTATTGCCGAAGGCCTGATCGAGTGAAAACCGTGAAGTAGCCGCATTGTTGACGCTGCCGTTGACCAGGAACCCATCCGACGGCTCCTGGCTCGCGTCCTCTTGCGGCTTGGGCATCTCCGCCGCCTCGCCGTTTGCAGAGTCGGCTGCGGGCTTTTTGGCCACCACTCTGGAAATAAGCGTGGGTGGGAGGCTGGGTGTCTGCGTTGTGCGCGCAAGGGGGACCATCTGGCTGAGCGGGAGCAATGTCAACTCCCACTTAGCCGCAGGCATGTTTGGGCTGATGCTCACCTCGGCCTCGATCGTCCGGAAGCATTGCATCTCGATTTCGATCTTGGCGGATCCCTCCGCCAGGTCCGCGAAACTGTAGGAGCCTCCCTGGTCGGTGACGGTACTAACCTGCCTCGTCCCTTGCGTCACCGTCACGGTAGCTCCGGGAACCGGGAAGCCACCGGAGGTGACCTGGCCATGGTACTCGGAAGCCGAGGCCAGCATAGGGAATGCGAGCACTGCTAGAGTGAATAGCAGAGCGCAGACTAGCTGGCAGGTTCGATGCATTCGCCGCCGCGACACTGCTTTCGCTTCTCTCCCGAAGTTCGTTTCCGCGTTAGTTGGCCGAAGGCTTCTCGGCATGGTCGATGACGAGAATCTCCACCGGGCCTTTTCGCGATTCCAGTTTCAGGCCAAGCTGCTCTTGGAGCGCCGTGAAGATGGAGGGCCCGGAAGAATCCGGCGGGGGCGCACTGGCAGGCGCTGGACCGCCCTCGGCTCCCTTAAACATCGGACCTTGGCTCTCATCCGGCGTCCACTGCAGCGTGAAATCATAGTTGCCCATGAGCCCAGTCTCATCCAGGACGGTGCGGCCCAGCTGCCGGGACAATAGGCGCACGAGGTTCGCAAGGGGAACCCCTTGCGCAGTGACCGGACCCCCACGCCCCGACATGAACATCATGCCCGCTCCAAGTTTGCCGTCGGGGCCGTTGAATCCGTTGGGGTAGGTGTCGCCCGGCTTTGCCTCGTGAAGTCTTGGACCATTCTTCGCAATGACCAGCGCATACACCGGGAGTTCTTTGGTTTCGCGGTGGAGGGTCAGCTTGAAGCGGTCCGCAAGAAGCGCCTGAATCATGCGCTGGCGCTCAAGAAGGCCCTGCTCTCGGGCAAGCTTCCCCACGTCTTCAGCTGTAGAGGCGTCCATTTTCGCCTCGACATCGTATCTTTCAGAATTGAGCCAGCCCGGCGCTCCTGCGATCTGAAAATCTTGGACCTCATATGCGGTTTGAATGAGCATCTGCAGCGTGCCGCCCGTGGCAGTGAACCCGTCTGGCTTGAGCATCATCCTGACCATATTGTCGCCAGACTTGTTGGGCTTGATCGAAGCGACCTCGTACACATGCGCCGGGGCGGTTGTGCCTTGGGTCGGCGACTGAGCCCGGCTTGGCATTGCGGTCAGCAGGCCAAACATAACCGGGAGGGCGACGGCTGCTATCCCGCAAGCTGCCAACAGAAGTTTTCTGCCGAGACTGAGATTGGCCGCTAGGCGCTCGGTCATGATACGAACAATCCGCCTCTTGAGATCAGAGCCGCTGATTCCGGACACGCAAGCCAAGGGAGACGCAACATAGAATTTGCAAACGCTGAGAATGCCTTCCGCGTACACCTCCGCGTCGCTGCCGGATTCGAGCACCGCTTCGTCGCAGGCTCTCTCCCGTTCTTCTACCAGACGCGCCCTGATCCACCACACCAAGGGGTAGAACCAGAAGACAGCTTCGACCACCATGTGGATGGCAGCGGTCAGGTTGTCGCGCCGACGCACATGGCACATCTCGTGGGCGAGGACGGCCTCCAACTGCGCCGGGGTGAGACGGTCGGTGATGCCCTCGGGCAGCAACAGCACCGGCTTACGAACGCCGAATACTCCGGGTTCGATCCGCGTAGGGGAAGACATCGCCGTAATCGGCAGGCCGAGCTCCAGGGGAAGCGCTCCTTTTCGAGCGGTTCGCATCTGTCGCCAGCAGCGGAGCCATAAAACGATGCTCACCCAAAAACCGCCGAGCCATACCACGAAGAAAATGGCTGGCAGCAGGTTTGCAGTCGGCCGTGCAACCGCCAGCAGCGTCGGCGCCGACGCCGTGAACGGAAGGCCGATATCCACGACCGCGGAAGACCACCGGGGCGGAGCGATGGCCGAAGAAGGAGCCGTTCGCCACCCGCACCGACTACCCAGGCTCACCAGCAGTGAAAAAGGAATCAGGAACTTCATCGAGGCCGCCTGCCAGAGCCAATAGCGCACGGCGGCGCGGTTCTTCTGCAAGGCGAAGGTCAACAACCAAACCGCAACGGCCAAGAGAGTGGTTTGCCAGAGATGATTCGCCAAGGGCAAAAGATCGGCAAGCTTCATTTCAGTGAGTATCGTTCCCGCGAGCATCACTGGGCTTTCTCCCTTCTCGAATGCTTTCGCATCGCCTTCTCGGCTTCTTTTACGTCATCCAGCGTGAGTTTCCCGGACTCCACCAGATGCGCCATCACCAGCTTGGCGCGGCCTCCGAATAAACTCAACAGCTCGCCAATCAGGCGGTTTTGCTCGGCAGTGCGCGAGATCAGCGCCTCGAAAATGTGGGCGTTGCTGATCTTCCTGACCCGGCGAACCGCGTTCTTCCCCTCCAGCCGGTAGATGGTGGTTTGCACGGTCGTATAGGCCGGCCGATCATCTTCGGGAAAGGCTTCCTGAACTTCCCGGATGGAGACGGCTCCGCGATCCCAAAAAATCTTCATGATCTGAAATTCCAGGGGAGTGAGTTTAGGCCGCGTCATAGAGGTCCTACTATTTATGTATGTTAGTCTACTACAAAAAGATTAGATCCGACAAAACAGATGTGCTTCAACGGATCGGAGGCGCCCGGCTGCGGCAGCGCATCGTGGGCCGTAGCCGATGCCGGGGAAATCAACTGGTCGATGACAGCGGATTGCACAAAAACATCGGCCCCTTGCGCTGCTAATTTTCCGAGGGCTTCTCGACATGGTCGATGATCATGACGTCAGCGGGCGCCTTGGTGGCGTCCAGCTTGAGCCCGATCTGCTCCTGGATGGCGGTGTACAGAGCGGGCGGCTGGTTGGCGCCGTCGGTCGGGGGAGGAATCTTGGCTCCCATGCCGCTGAACTGCGAGTCGTCGGGCGTCCAGTCAAGGGCAAAGTCCCACCTTCCAGTGATGCCGGTTTGATCGAGGACCGGGCGGTCCAGCACAGCCTCCTGCATCAAGCCTGCGAAGTCAGCCATGTTTGCATTGGTAACGTGCAAATCACCCAGCCGCTTCTGGAAGAACAGGCCCGGTAGCCCGTTTGGATCCCCCTCACTCTTGGTCATCTTTTGCCCCGTCTTGACAACCGACAGCACATAGACCGGAAGCTCTTTCTTATCGTGGTGAAAGGTGAGCTTGTAGCGCGCGACGAGCAGTTTCTGCAGCATGCCTTTCCACTGCTTGTCGTTGGGCGCCCCTTCCCCATCGGGTTTCGCGTCGATATCGAATTTATCCGTCGCAGCCCAGTCGGGGGCGCCTATGACCTGTTTAGGATGGACTCCGTAGGCAAACGACATCAGCTCACTCAGAGTGGTGTTGATGGTCTTGAAGCGATTCCCCCTGACCAGGAACGCTTTGCCTGGCTCATCCGGTTTGCTCGGCTTGATGGTTGCGACCTCGAAGCTGGGCGAGGCATTCGCGTCCATGGGCGGCAGCCTAGGTGTTGGCGGCGGGATCGTCCATTCCGTTTCGGGCGTAGCCCGCGTCAGGTTCAGGGGTAGAGGGGTCCCCTGACTCCAGCTGCCGGTAATCGTCTTGCCATCCGCGCTCAGCTTACCCTCGTATGTGCCACCGACCATGGTGACCGACATTTTCACGGTCGTTCCCTCCAGCGTGATCTTGGTGACTGGAATGGGATCGCCACTTTGGTCGATGCTGTAGTTGAGCGCTTTGTATCCGCCACCATCCGCCTTAGAGATCTTGAACACGATTCTTAGGTCTCGGCCGGCATGAAGCGTGCCCTGCCAGGTGTCCGCGATGTCCCGTGCCGGATTCGCCGGGGCGGATTGGGCCCGGACCTGCGAAATTTGAACCAGGCCGAAAACGATCGGCAGCGCGACGGCGGCGATCCCGGCCAGGCTGAGTAAGAGTTTCCGACTGAAATCGAGCTGGCGCGTGACTTGCTTGGTCATGATACGCACAATGCGCCGCTTCAGATCGGACCCGGTGACGCCCGCCATGCAGGCGATCGAAGGCTCAACATAGAACTTGCAGACGTTGAGGATGCTCTCGGCATAGAGTTGCGCCTCGCTGCCGGACCCGAGCACCGCCTCGTCGCAGGCCCGCTCCCGCTCCTCGAGCAGGCGAGCCTTGATCCACCACACCACGGGATGGAACCAGAATGTCGCTTCGACCAGCATGTGGATGGCGGCAGTAAGGTTGTCGCGCCGGCGCACATGGTGCACCTCGTGAGCGACGATTGCGGCGAGCTGCGCTCGGGAGAGGTGGTCCTTGAGGTTTTCCGGCAACAGAAGCACCGGACGAAAAATCCCGAAGACGCCGGGCTCAAGCTGGCGACGCGAGGAGAGAATCGGTATTCCTGCCACGAGCTCGATCTGCGAGGAGGCGCGAACCGCAGCCCGGATCTGCCACCAGCCGCGCGCCCAGGACCATGCGATGGCGAGAAATCCGCCCAGCCAGAGGGCGACGAGGATCCCCGGCACGAGATGGCTGGGGTGCGCGGAAACCCAGGAGGAGTTGCCGACACGCTCCCCGCTGGCCCATGCCGTCTGCGGAAAGGGTGCGGTGACCTGCTCCATCACCGTAGCCAGAGCCGGCCGCGCGATGGGAACAACCAAGGCGGTGCGCAGCCATTCCCCGGCGGCAACGAGCAACGAGAACGGAAGCAAAAATTTTATCGAGGCGATCATCCATACCCAGTAGCGCGTGCGGGCTTGATTGCCCCGCAGGGCCAGGGTGAGAAGCCAGGCGACGACGACGACTAGGGTGGACTGCCAGAGATGATTGATGAGCGGGGCCGTCCAGACTTCGCTCCAGAATGCGGGAAACATCATGGCTAGTTCTCCTTAATAGAAAGGATGCGCAGCGTCTTTTCCGCTTCCTCTACGTCTGCCAGTGACAGCTTGCCGGATTCGATGAGGTGCGCCATCACGGGTTGCGTGCGCCCTCCGAAAAAGGCCAACAGGTCATCGATCAATCTTTGCTGCGCCGCCTTGCGGGAAACCGCTGCGGCAAAAATGTGGAAGTTCCCGACCTTTTTCACGCGACGGACAATACTTTTGGCTTCCAGCCGATAAACCGTGGTTTGAATCGTGGTATAGGCAGGCCGTTTCTTGGCGGGAAAGGCCTCCAGAATTTCGCGAATCGAACATTCTCCTCGGGTCCAAAGCGCATCCATAATTCGGAATTCGAGTCTGGACAATTTGGGCTCGGCCATTCGGGATCTCCTATCGCCTGTCGATTGTTTACTACAGCTGTATGTGACGGGTCAAGGGGAAGTTTTCTGGCCGCTGGCTGGAGGCAGGATCCAGGCCACTCTCGACGCCCTCCCCACAGGGAAAACAGTCCCAATCGTGAAACGATCCTATTAAGAGGATCCAAAGCATGGTCAGTGCGGCCACCGCGATTCCCAGAGCAGTCCGAATGCCGCCAGGGAATCTCTGGCTCGCCAGCAATCTCAGAGGGAGGTGGCGGGGCCGAACCAAGAAGATGGCGGCCGATCATCGTGGGGATGATATGGATCACGGGTGCGAGTCTCGATTCCTGAGAAATCGATTTCGCGACCCACTGGAGATGCTAGGGCTGACAGGCCCCGAAATCCCTGGTTACCGTTCGTGCTTCAAAGCCTATCGTCGTGCCCATGTCCTTCCGCTTACCCTTCAACCTCACGCGATCGCCCGGTTTGACGCCTATGGTGGAACCAGACAGCGTGTAATTGAGCCCGTCTCTTTCATCCGTCACACTCATGCCGTTGGCTTCCGCTTTGACGCAGCCGGTGATGGTGCTCTTCTGAGAGCTGTGGCGAAGAATCAGAAAGGTCGCAAGAACCGCGATGCTCGCCGTCACCGCCACAATACCGATCACGATGTTGCGGGCGTCGTCGTCTAGGCTGTTTGCGCGAGCCGGCGTGGCGAGAGCCACACCGAGAACGATAACAAGAATTGCACTGCAAACCCGTACCATGGCTGACCTGCCTGGATGTGCTGGAATTTGATTTTCCGACTTCCAAATCCCGTTCACTATACACTAGCTACCACCCGCTCCTTCAGCTGCCCCGCTCGGGCCGTGCCGGCTTCATGATCACGTGCTCCCCCTCGCTCTCCCCCTCGTTCTCTTCTCTCTTCCTTCTCGTGGCTTGCCCGCACTCCTCCCCCGCCGGTTGACCGGCATGCCCCATAGACCGTGACCCGCTCGACAGGTGTTACACTCGGCCGGTTCGACAATGCCTGAAAACGCCTATTGCGTGGCGCTCAAAGAGCGCGAAGGAGCCCGTATGGCAAATAGCTTTGGTACCGATATTCTGATACAAGCGCCAGATCCCACAAACGCTGCATCTTTCTACGTCGAGCAGCTCGGATTCAAGATCACTGGCGAAACGCCCAATATGGTCAGCCTTCACGGCAAGCACATCAACCTGTTCATCGAGCGGGGCCCGGCACTCGGGTCGGTTCTCGAAGTCACCGTGAACAATGTCGAAGAGGCCAGAGCGCGGCTGGTGAAGAACGGTTGCGAAATCGTCAAGGATGAACCGAATTTTCCGCGATGCTATGTCAAAGATCCGTTCGGATTGATTTACAACCTGACTAGCTAAAAGAGCATCCTTCAGCGCTATGCCCGGAGTTCAGCCTGGTGAATCGCTGCCATTCTCTTGTGCATACCTCCCTCCATATTTTTCTATTCTGGGGGAAGCCCCCGGGTCTGGGCTCGACGGCTGGCGGCTCGGCATTCGGTTGGGACCGCTCTTGGCCCATCTGACCAATTCTGAAGGCGGAGGCGCTGCGATTGAAGGCCTTGGCGGATTTGTGATACTGAAAGGAGCCCGCACCCGGTTGGGCCCCATCGAGAGATTCGAGTGAAGAAAGGTCAGACATGTGTTTTTCTGCGGCGGCGAATTTTGTAGGCAGCGGAGTCTTGGCAGCGGTCGGTGTCGTGACCTTGACCAAAGTGAAACACAGGCGCGAACTTCTGTTTGCGTCGCTGCCTACACTGTTCGCCATTCACCAGTTCATCGAAGGCTTCGTCTGGCTCGGGCTGGACGGAATCCTGTCCGCTAAGGTTGCGCACAACATGGGGGCGGCATTTATGCTGTATGCGCAGGGGCTTCTTCCATTTCTGCTGCCCCTCAGCGTGCTCCTATTTGAGGTCGACGCGAAGAGCCGCCGACGCATGCTGCCGTTCGTCGTGGTTGGCGGTTTGACGGCTCTCTATATCCTTTGGGCCCTAACCGCCTATCCCTTGCAGATTTTCGTCAGAGGCGACAGCATCGTGTACATCAATTCGGCCACCAACAATACTTTCGTCGCCGTGTTCTATATCATAGCCACCTGTGGTTCGCTCCTGTTCTCGAAGATCGAAGACATGGTGATCTTTGGCGTAGCCAACCTCGGCATATTGCTCGTGGTGATGGCGGTCAAGCGATACGCATTCACCTCCTTGTGGTGCGCCTACGCAGCGATTGCAAGTGTGATCATTCTCGCTTACTTCTGGAAGAGCAGCGAAAATAGACCTTTCCGCTACGTCGTGCCGAGGTAGAAGCGCGCTCGAGGTGAGCGAAACCATGCACCGAGCCTACCGGTCGCCATCGTCAGCGAGTCCTTCGCTCACAAGTACTGGCCCGGGGAAGACGCGGTTGGAGAATACCTCTCGCTTCTGCGCGATACACCGGTGCCGCGCCGGGTGGTGGGCATCGTGGGGGATGTGAAGGCCACGATTGAAAAGCGTCGACCCGGATCAGCCGGTTCTGGATGTTTACTCCGTGGAGTCAGTGGTTCATGGCGCGCTCGATCCCTGCAGATTTGCTCTTTGCCTTCTGGGCGGACTTGCCGGATTGGCGATCGTGCTGACGGGAGTTGGATTGTTCGCGGTGGTTTCCTACCTGATACGCGAGAGGACCAAGGAATTGGGACTCCGGATGGCGATTGGAGCCTCTCGCAGCAACGTCATGAATCTGGTTTTGAGCCAGAGTCTGAAGTTGGCTCTATTCGGAACCGGGATTGGGCTGGCGCTCACGTTCGCGGTCGTGCGCCTCATGACTAGCATGTGTACGCCATTCGCCCGAACGATCCCCTAACCTTTCTCCTGGTGGCTATCTTGGTGGGCGCGATCTCGATCTTGGCAGCCTATGTTCCAGCCCGCCGGGCGGCCCGGATCGAGCCCTTGGTGGCGCTCAGAGAAGAGTAGTGTCCGGACGCAGGCACCGCGGGTGGAGCGATCCTTTTTGTGGCCCGTAACACCTAAGATGTACAGTGACCTCCGCGATGATTGATCGGCTCGGTTATCATGGACTTGCATGACTTTCCCCATTAAAGTCTGTGCCGTTTGCTCAGAAGAGTTTGAGCTGAAACCGGATAAGCCAGGTTTCGCCAACCGCTGCCCTGCCTGCAGCACCCCCGAAGCAACGGACCCCGCATCCAAGCCCCGCATGGACGCCGACGAACGCAAGACGCAGAGCGAAGCGAACGAGGCTCGCAGGCAAGCGATGCGTGAGCTTCTTTACCGCAAAGATAGCTAAGGCTTGCGAGGCGGAGCGCGTTGATGCCCGCGTCAAGCATCCTTTAGCATACCGAGAGGCAGGCGACCATGGCTCGTGTATTCATCACCGGTTCTGCAGACGGCCTCGGCCGCATGGCCGCACAACTCCTGATCGAGCAAGGACACAATGTGGTTCTCCACGCTCGTAGCGAGATGCGAGGGCAGGAAGCGTTGGCTGCCGTTCCCGGGGCGGAGACCGTCGTCATTGGGGATCTGACGAGCATCGCCCAAACCCGCAAGCTGGCTGACGAGGTCAATGCCCTCGACTCCCTCGATTCGGTGATTCACAATGCCGGTATCGGCTACCGGGAACCCCGGCGCATCGCGACCGAAGACGGACTGCCGCAGGTATTTGCCGTCAACACACTCGCGCCGTATATCTTGACCGCTCTGATTCGGCGGCCGAAGCGCCTCGTCTACCTGAGTTCCGGCCTACACCAGTCGGGCGACGCCAGTTTGAAGGACCTCGCGCTGGGAGCACCGCCCCTGGCGGGGACAGCAGGCTTACTCCGATACCAAACTGCACGATGTGCTTCTGGCTTTCGCCATCGCACGCCGCTGGCCAGATGTTCTCTCGAACGCTCTTGAGCCCGGCTGGGTGGCAACCAAAATGGGAGGTGCGGGAGCGACAGACGATCTCGACGAAGGCCATCGCACGCAAGTGTGGCTCGCGGCGAGCGACGACCCGGATGCGATGGTGACGGGAGAGTACTTCTACCATAGGAAGCTACGTACGCCGAATCCATCTGCCCGCGACATGGACCGGCAGGAGGAACTGCTCGCTGCCTGCAAATGCTTCTCGGGGGTAGAGCTGCCTTGACTATACGAGCATTACATTAAGGATAGCCTCGAAGATGCTCATTTGGTTCGGCCAGTACGCTGCGTGCGATGCAAGGTCGATGATTGCATGCCAACCAGGTTGCGGATTTGTGATCGGAGGATCAGAGTGGAGCCAGGCCGGAAGTGGTGTTTTTCAAGGAGGATGGAATGAACATTCTGCGCATTACCGCCCTATGCGCTGTCTGCGGCGCGGCGCTCGCTGCTGCCGGACAATCAAAGACGCCCGAGCCATCTGCTGCCAAACCCGCCACCCAGCAGGAGGACATTCCCAGCTCGATCGCCGAAAGCGTCAGCGGCACGCTGCAGTTCGTCGAGGGGAATTTTCTTGGGATTGCGGAAGCCATGCCTGAGAGCCAGTACACCTTTGTCCCCACAACCGGAAAGTTCGATGACGTCCGCAGCTTTGGCGAGCAAGTAAAGCACGTCGCGTGCGCCCAGTTCGCCTTCTTCAAAGAATTCGAAGGCAAGAAGCCACCCGAAGACTGCGAGAAGGGTGGCCACGAACCGGCGCGCACGAAACCCGAATTGATCAAATACCTCAAGGATTCGTTCGATTACTCGAACCGGGTCCTGGCTACGCTTACCCCGAAAAACGCGCTCGAGCGCGTCGAAGGCCGCTACGCTGGACCGAACACGAAGCTGGGGATTTCCGTGGTCGCCGTTTGGCACATCACGGACCACTACGGGCAGCTGGTGCGAGTACCTGCGGATGAACGGTATCGTCCCCCCGATGACCCAGCAGTATGGAGTGAAAGTCCGGTGAAACGGTCGGATGATGATCATAGACCGGAGCGATCTCTCGGAAGAAATGGCGGAGTGCTCCTAGCACAGCGATGGAAGCCCTGAACCAGCCCCCGAAGTGGAAGACTCTGTTGGCTTTCGCCATTATCTATCTGGTCTGGGGATCCACGTTCTTCGCCATTCGCCTGGGCGTTCGCGAAGTTCCGCCGTTTCTTCTCGCGGCGCTGCGCTTTTTGGCTGCGGGACTTGTTCTTTATGGCTGGACGATCGCTCGGGGCGAGCGCTCACCTTCCGGGCGCCAATGGGCATCAGCATTCCTACTCGCTGTGCTGATCTTCGTTCTCGACTACGGCCTTTTGTTCTGGGCCGAGCAGCGTGTGCCCTCGGGGATCGCCGCGGTCATGATGGCCACGATCCCGGTGTTCATGGCTCTGGCGGAGATCATTTTCCTGCGGACCCAGAGGCTCACCCTTCGCTTGTCCGCGGCACTGGTGATCGGGATCGCGGGAGTGGCAGTGCTAGTGAGCGGCTCGCTCGGCTTGGGCGGCGCGGCGATCGACAGGAAGGGTACGGTAGCGCTCCTCATTGCGGCGATGAGTTGGGCGCTCGCGGCTGCGCTGATGCACAAGCTGCCGCTGCCGCAGTCCAAGGTCATGAGTTCCGGGGCCCAGATGCTCGCCGGAGGGGTTTTGCTGGGGGTCACGGCGGCGGCGCTTGGAGAACTGCATGATTTTCGTCCGTGGGCTGTTTCCCGCGAAGCGTGGCTCTCGTTGCTCTACCTGATTGTGGCCGGCTCGATTGTTGCCTTCACCGCCTACGTGTGGCTGATTCATCATGCATCGCCCACCAAGGTAGGGACCTATGCGTACGTGAATCCGGTTGTGGCCGTGCTGGTCGGATATTTCCTGGGCGGTGAAACCCTTGGCCTACGAACGATTCTGGGAACTCTGTGCGTTCTGATGAGCGTGGTGGTGATCACGACCAGCCGAGCCAAGGAACAGTTGGCGACAGTCCGGGTGGGCGATACCGAGTAACTGTCCGTTCTTCCGCCAAGCGGAGAGCAGGCTGGACAAAATTCGTGTCAGCACACGGCGGCGGCAAGTTCCGGACACGCCCGTCCAGAAAGGACCACCAACGCGTCCCGGAGTGAAGAGATCTCGAGGACCCGATCCAGCCGAAAACGCACCATCATTTCGCGAACGAACGAGGAGGGATTGACCAGTTTCACTTTCATTCCGCGGTTGACAGCCCATTGGTGCAGAGCGACCAGTGCGTTCACCCCGCCCGCATCGAGAGCCCCCACTTCCGCCAAGTCCAGCAGGAACATGCGGGCGTCCTTTCCCGACAACACGGCATTCCGAAGGCTACTGACTGCCTCGCCACCCACTAAGCGCCCGCTGCAGCGCACAATGGCTACGTCCCCGGTCTTTTCGATATCGATATTGAGCATGACTGACTCCTTAAGTACTGCTTTAGGATATAGACGAACGAGCGGCCCAGAGGTCACCGTTTGCGTGGGAAAAATCTCCTAACCGCCCTGCCCGCAACATATCCTGCGTTGCAATCAGTTACGCAAGTCGCCCCCTTTTTGTTCCCGAGAAATCCAAAACCAGCTACTGAACCCGCCACCGAATTCCCGAACCCTGATTTGGAGGGACTGCTGTCGTGGTATTCTCCGAGGCGGTCGGGGCAAGGGGGACACCAGATGATAGGTGGCGTGCATACCATTCTTTACTCTAAACAGGCGGACGCAGTGCGGGCGTTTTTCCGTGACGTGCTCGAGTTCCCGTCGGTCGATGCGGGACAAGGCTGGCTGATTTTCGCAGCGCCTCCCGGTGAACTTGCGATTCATCCCGCGGAAGAACGAGCCCGCCACGAGCTCTACCTGATGTGCGCGGACATCGAAGCCGAGGTCGCTCGGCGGCAGCCAAGGGGTCGAGTTCACGATGCCGATCCGCGACCAAGGTTGGGGTCTGCTCACGCAAGTCAAGTTGCCCGACGGCGAGGCACTCGGCCTTTACGAGCCTAGGCACCCGATGGCAGTACGGATGAAGTCCCCGCGTCGAAGCCTGGACAAAAAGGCGTCCGCAAAGAAGAAGCGAGCCCGGACTAGTCCTCGCAGATGATGGCAAAATCTTCCGCCGCATCGCTTGTCCGGCTGCTATTTTCCGCTCAAGACGGCTTGGGTCGCAGAGTCTCGAGCAGCCGGTCAAAACGGACCCAGTAGATGGCGCAATCCTTCTCGCTTGTACCCCGGGAATAGAACAGATATGTTTTGTCCGGTGTGACGTATTCGCCCCAGCGATGGGCGACCCCGTCGTTGATCAGGGGCCCGAGGCTCACCGGTATGGTCCATGTCTTATCGGCCTTGCGAAAGGAAATGTACAGTTCACATTCGAAATCCTTGGTCTCATTGGCGCTGACAATGATGTACGATTCGGCGCGCGCGATGAAGAAGTCTCGGGCATTACGGCAAGAACGTGGCAGCGCTTCTCGGGACTATGGTGTTTTCACGGGGCTGGCGCTCACCGTCATTCGCCTATCTTATTTCAAAGCGCTTGGTCCTGATCCCGACCCAAACGGCGTGTATCGTCATTGCGCGATCGACTTCACAGGGAATGGCGTTTCATGTGGCTGCAGCCGCTGCGATCGTTTGGGCTGCCGGTCGGCTGAGCCAAAACCAGCAGGCATGACCGCATCGCTCCCGCTTGGACTGGGAAGCAAGACGGCTCGCAACCTTCCGCCACCGCCATCTTCTTGACATTCTAGGGGGAGCCGCTGACTTCAGCGGTGGCCGCCAACCGCGATCGTTCGAGATAGGCGAGGACTTGTCGCGGCCGGATGTTCAGCCCTGACCACCCCACTCGGTTTGAAGACTCGGCGGCTGCCTTAAGGTTTGCATCACCACGCAATACTGTTCTGTTTTCTCGCGCAATGCGAGCAGCTGTTCCGGGTTTGCTTTCGGCGCAGAAATATCAAAACGAAGGCGAATGCTCTCAAAACCGACGGGCACTTCTTTGGATATGCCAAGCGTGCCTCGTAGATCCAAGTCTCCCTCCACTGCGACCGCAATGCGCTCGGTGGCGATGCCCATAGCCGCAGCCACCATCTGGCAGGTGATCTGCGCACAAGCCGCCAAGGCTCCCAGCAAAAGGTCTCCGGAACAGGCGCCGGCCCCGGCCCCCCCGACGCCCTGGTGAGCTTCGGCCTGGTAGATGGCGCGGCCGATATCGACCGAGCAGGCCACCGGAACATCCGTCTGTCCACCTTTCGCCCGGATTGTGATTTGCGAGGCACTAGGATCATTGCGGTATTGCTCTTTGAGTGGCTTTTGCAGCGATCGAATATCCATGGCAACCTCGTTCTTTTATTCTCGGCGACAGGTTCGCGGATCGGCGCAGCTTCGGCCCAGCCGGCTTGAAACTGCGGCATCTGCAATGCTAGCATCACTCGACATTAGGGGGGCCGTGCCTAAGTTCGTCATCGAACGCGACGTCCCAGGATGCGGAAATCTATCCGACGCCCAACTGCGAGAGATGTCCCAAACGTCGGTCAAGGTTCTGAAGGAAATGGGGCCCCAGATCCAGTGGCTCCATGGTTACGGAACCGGCGACAAGATGTACTGCGTCTACTTCGCCCCGTACGAGGCGACCATCCAAGAACACGCCCGGTGCGTAGGCCTTCCCGCCAATCGCGTCTCTGCCGTCCGCCGCCTTATCGATCCGGCCACCGCGGAGTAAGCCCCGGCCGCACCTTCCCGGGTGTATTCCCAGTTCCTCGGCCATGAACATCAGCCCGTCCGGCAGTGCGCTCACCCGAGCGAGGGGGCAAAGGTGCAACGGGTCAAAAGAGCCACGGCGGCGCTGCTCGATAGAAAGCCACTCAGCACAAAGGCAATCATTTTTGACGCGCGTTCAGCTGGTCGAGCTTGCCCTTTAACTGTTCAAGCTTCTGCCCAGCCTCGCCGAGTTTGCCTTCTGCGGTGAGTCGCTGGTAGTCGGCGAGGTCTTTCGCCGCTCCCGCGATGAGCGTGTTCAGATCCGCCGCAGGCTGGGCGGTGGCGGCCGATGGCGCGGTGCTTCGTCCCGGCTCCGAGGGGGCCGCGGCGGCGCTGAGCGAGGAAGTCTCACCGCCAAACAGTGCTTTCATCGCCGACTCGAAGGTCGGCCCATAGGCGAGCCGGTCCTGCAGCGCGAGCACCACCAGGCGTAACTCCGGCATCGGACTGCGCTCCGCCTGTAGGTAAATCGGCTCCGCATACAGGAGGGCGCGCCCGCACGGAATCACCAACAAAGTTCCGCGCCGTACGTGCGAGCCCTGCTGATTCCACAGCGTCAATTGTCCCGACAGCTGCGCGTTCTGGTCGATTCGCGCCTCGATCTGCAGGGGGCCGTCGACCAGCTTGGTTTTCGGGAAGTCGTAGACTACCGAGGTGCCGTATTGAGCGCCGTCGCTGCGGCCGGCAATCCAGCCAATCAGATTGTTTCGGTTGGCGGGCGTGAACGGCAGAATCTCTACGAACTCGAGGGTGCTTTCACCCGGCAGTTTCATGAGCACGAAGTTCGGCTCCATCGCCTGCGTTTTCTGCTGTCCGGACTCGTCCATGCCGACTTCGGAAGCTACGGTCCATAGATCCTCACGGTTGTAGAACACCTCCGGATCGGTCATGTGATAGAGCCCGTATACGTCCGCCTGCAGCTTGAGCAACAACTCGGGGTAGCGTACGTGTTTGCGCAGCGCCGGCGGCATGGCGGCCGCATCCTTGAACAGAGCCGGAAAAACCTGGCGATAGGCCGCGATGATTGGGTCTGCGGAGTCGAACACGTAGAAGCTCGTGGTCCCGTCGTAGGCGTCAATGACCACCTTAACGCTGTTCCGCATGTAGTTGATGACATCGCCGCCCAGAGGATAGTGGCTCGAGTAGGGATAGTTGTCTGAGGTAGTGAAGGCATCCATGATCCACGACAGCCGACCATCATCGCCGACCACGATGTAGGGATCGGAATCGTAGGTGAGGAATGGTGCGAGCGCCGCCACGCGATCGCGCAGGTTGCGCCGCATCAGCAGCCGGCTCCCTTCGTTGATATCGTCGCTAAAAGGCAGCTTCGCGAGGTCACCGCGGTCGAACGCGATGAGGGCGCGGCGGAGAAACCCGCCGAGGAGGATGCCACCGTTGCCCTCGTAGGAGGTCAGGTTGTTGGTCTGGCCCTGCGGATAGTTGAATTCCTGCTGCCGCGTCTTCACGTACACATCGGTGTCGGTCAGTTCGCCGAAATAGATCTCGGGGCGAGTCACGGCAATACTTTGGACTGTACTCTGGATGGGCATGTTGCTCAGAATCAGCGTCGGCAGTCCTTCCGAGGTGAACCCATTGACAGGGTTCATGGTGATACCGTAGCCGTGGGTGTAGATGAGTTTCTCGTTGATCCAGTTGCGGCTGCTCTCTGGAAGCTTATCGACGCTCAGCTCGCGGGTGGCGAGCATCACCTGGCGCATGGCTCCGTTGATTTCATAGCGATCGATGTCGATGTCGGGAAAGTCATAGTAGGTGCGGATTTCCTGAATCTGACGCAGCGTGTCCTGGAGTGCGCGCCAATCCCATAGGCGAATGTTGGCGAGCGTAGCCTGATTGTTTGCCGGGTCGGCGGCCTCGACCGTCGTCTCTGCGGGAAATTCGCGCTGCGAGACCCGGTCCAGTCCATAGGCCTGTCGCGTGAAGTCGATGTTGAAGCCAATGTAGGGCCGCTCACGGACCAACTCGTTCGGCTTCACGATAAAGTTGCCCATGTACCAGCCGATGGCCTGCAGGCCGAGGTAACAAACCAGGGCCGGTGCAACCGCTCCGACCAGCCAGCGCGCCCGTGGCGCCGACACCACGTTGATGGCCGCAAGCCCGGCGCCCAGAACGAGCGCGACACAGACGACGAGCAGGCCGGTCAGCGTGAGGTGAGCATCGGTGTAGGTCACACCGCCAAAGATCGTGTGATCCTCGAACAGGGCCTCGAACCGGCTGATATACACACGCATCGCGAGGACCAGTAGCAGAAAAGCAAACGCAACCGAAAACCCACGCCAGGGCGAGGGGATGGAGCTCGCTCGCCGGCCCGCGAACGCCCGGGTGCTGCCGGTAATGAAAATGAAGGAAACGGCGACTACACAGGCAATCACCCCGAGCGTCAGAAGCCAGCCTGTGATCAACTGCCAGGCGGGGAGGGTGAATAGATAGAAGTGCAGTGCTTTGCCGAAGATGGGATCGACCAGACCGCCGGCGGCGCGCGGCGCATACCAATAGAGCGCGAAGGTTGGCCACTCCGCCATCATGCCGGCGCCGGTTGCCGCCGCGATCACCAGTGAGACCAGGAGCACGACCAGACGCAGGGAGCGCTCAGTCGGCAGTTTCAACGGCTGCCCGCCCACGAAGATGACGCGCCCGCCCAGCAAATCGGGCTGGTACGCCCGCCGCAGCGTGAGGAACCAGCCGTACAAAACCAGAAATGTGGCAGCGGAAAATGCCGCAAAGAACGCCCACTCGAGGCCGAGTGTCTTGCGGAAGACCTCTCCGTAACCGAGCGACCCGAACCAAAGGGCGTCCACGTAATACGACAACGCCGTCCGGCTGCCGAAAAGGATGATGGCAATGAGGACCAGAAGAAGGAGAAACCGGCGGCGACGGGGAGACCGTTTCGGCCAGTCGATGGATTCCGGCATTACTCTACCCCGCTTTTTGCCGGTGCTTCTGTGTGGAGTTCCACGGCGAAGGTATTGTACCGTGTCTCGAACGCTCGGAAGACGGCATCCGGATCTTCTCGCGCATCCGCTGACCGAGGACTGGTCTATCCATGATGATGACAAAACAACTAGAGAGGCCATCGGCCGATATCGAACTGATCCCCGCCCGAGCGGAGCAAGCGCCGATCATGGCGAATCTGCTTGAGTTGTACGGGCACGACTTTAGCGAGTTCCGCGATTTGGATCTCGGGTCCGATGGCCGATTCGGCTACCGAGATCTTCCGCTCTATTGGCAGGAGCCAAACCGACATCCGTTTCTTATCCGAGTTGCTGGCAAATGGGCGGGTCTGGTGATGGTGAACAGAGGGTCGGAAATATCGGGCGATGCGACGGTCTGGGATATGGCTGAGTTCTTTGTGGTTCGTCGGCACCGCAGACGCGGCATTGGAACTGCAATCGCACATCAAGTATGGAAGCAGTTCCCGGGGCGGTGGGAGGTTCGGGCCATGCAGTCCAATCCTGCGGCTTACTTTTTTTGGGAGCGCGCCATCACCCTGTTTTTGGGAGCGGCCGTCTCGTCAGTTCTCTGCGAAGCGAGCGGTAGGTCTTGGCACCTGTTCTCATTTGAATCCAAGCGTGTCGCGTAACAACTTAAAGATAAGCTTGAAAGATGCTTGGTTATTTCCCGGGGCAGGGGCGGGCGGCTGAATCGAATCTGCGGCGCGCGGGGGTCGGCTCTCGGGAGCCGGCCGGACGCCGGCCAGTCTTGTTGCCGAACAGTTTCATTTTTCTCTCGATGGAAGGACTCAAAACAACGTCAGACGATCTGAATCTCTATGCCTAGTTGCTTTGGAGAATTGAGTGAAATCAGCGTTCACTCCCAAAGCCCGTGTCACTAATAGTAGTTCAGACTTGCACGATTGCTTCGCGGTCGAGCCTGATACAAACCGGAGCTGGCGAGAGACTTTGGCGTGGACGTTCTCACCGCTGTCGAAATTCGTGCAGGACGAGCGCCCGCAGCCAGCCCCGCAGAATCTCAGTTGGTCTAAGCGGTTCTGCTCGAGCGCGCGGATGTATTCAATGACTGCCTCGCTCCAACCATCGATGTGCAGCCACTTGCCGTAGCCGACGCCGTTCTATGGCGCGAGTGCCAATCTTCGACATGATCTGCCCGGCCGACCGCGACAGTGGCGTAGGCGGCGAAATCAGGGAATTTTGTGGTCCCGGAGGCCTTCTTCTTGCGATTATGTAAGTGTCCTATGCGTATTCTTCTCATTGGCGGGAATGGCTTCATCGGGCGGAGGGTCGTGGCCACACTCCAGCAGCAAGGACACGCCGTGGCCGTGTTTCACCGCGGCACGATCGCCGCTCCCACAGGCGTGGAGGAGATTCGGGGGGACCGGAACCAACTCAGTGCTAGCCGGCAAGAACTGGAGCGCTTTGCTCCCGATGTGGTGATTGATCTGGTGATCAGTTCCGGCCCGCAGGCGGAAGAGCTGATGAACATCTTCCGCGGTGCGACGCGTCGCGTGGTCATGCTGAGCAGCATCGACGTATACCGCGCAGTAGCGGTTTTCCAGGGCACTGAAACTGGCCCGCTGCAGGAGGTGCCGCTTACGGAAGACTCGGAATTGCGGCGCAGTCTGCATCCCTATCCAGCAGAGAGCATGCAGGTCTTGCGCACGATTTTCTCCTGGTTCACCGACGACTACGACAAGATCCCGGCCGAGCGCGCCGTGATGAATGACCGGGAACTTCCAGGCACCGTGCTCCGCTTGCCCATGGTGTATGGACCGGGCGACCCGCTGCATCGCTTTTACCCGGTGGTGAAGCGCGTCGCCGACCGACGGCCCCACATCCTGTTCCCCGACACGCTGGCCGCCTGGCGCTCGCCGCGGGGCTATGTGGGGAATGTGGCTGCAGCGATCGCGCTAGCTGCCACCGATACTCGCGCCGCGCGACGTATCTATAACGTGTGCGAGGAACCATCGTTCAGCGAATTGGAATGGGCGCGGAAAATTGCCTGCGAAATGAGTTGGAAAGGGGACTTCGTCGTCCTACCGGTGGCGCGCACGCCGCGCCATCTGCTAAAGCCCGGCAATGCCGCGCAGCATTGGACGGCGAGTTCGGCGCGCATCCGCCAGGAACTGGGGTACGAAGAGCCGATCGGGGTCGAAGAGGCGATTCGCCAGACCATACGCTGGGAGTGGGAAAATCCGCCGGCCATCCCGTTCCTGGCGCAGCTCGATTATGCGGCGGAGGATGCGGCGGTAGCAGGCCACCACTGATGAGCTTGAGAACCGAGAGAAGCATTTCCCACTGGATAAAACGAGCACCTCGGATTGCCGTTGCTGCTTCACGATTGACCGCGCGCTAGACGGTTTCCTCAGGGCTGGCAGCAATCTCGATTTCCGCCTGCTGCGTTCCCAACTGCGGATGGACGGCTTTGAGCCGTACTTTTCCGGGTTTTTCTTGGGCTCGAATCCAAACAGCCCCTGTTCCCCCGATCAGCGAAAATGGATTGTCGCCAACGATCTCGGCGGGGCCATCCAGCTCAAACTTGATCGCGTCGTTCGCAAATGGCCGCACCGCGCCGAATTCATCAGTGACCCGCAGAACGATCCGGGTGGAGTCTGCGCCGTCGGCAATCAACTCGGTGTCATCGGGAAGAAGCATGAACTTGGCATCGACACCGGTCCCCGAAAAACGCTTCGAGATTACCTGTTTTCCCTGGATATAGCCATCGAGCCGCAGGTCTCCCCATTTGTGGAACAGCTCCCGCAATTCAAGGACAAAGGGCGCGTACTGGAGATGCGCAAACTGCTTCCGGTCCGGGTCCACCTCCGCAACCAGCTTGTCGTCGATGAAAAACTTGATGTGGTCGCAATTGGAGCACACGACCGCGTTCGAGAATCCGACCGATGCGTCCCCCCGCGCCCAATGAAACGCCGGCTCCAGCACGAACTCCTCCGCCGGATCACACTGCGACTTGTAGAATCCTGCGGCTGGCTTTGGTTCTCGAAATATATCCGTGACGCCGTGATAACAAATGCGGTCGCCCGAGCCGAAATTTCCGTGGGTGTTGTAATCGAAGGCGCACCAGCCAATGCCTCCGGCATATTGCGGATTGGACGCAAGCTGGTCGTGGATCCGGGCGTGGCGCAGGGTATGCTCGGTGAGGCGCTCCACCTGGTCGATGGTCTTGGTGGGATAGGTATGCCCGACAAATTCCGTGTTCAAGTACCGAGAATGGTTCGGCGGCTTTAGCGGCAAACCGAAATCGTTCATGGTGAAGACGTCTTCCAGAAACTCAGATTCCTGGAAGTAACGGATGCCGCCGGTCTGGCGGGTCGGGTCGAGCTGATGGGCCAGCGCGTTGGTGCTCGTATAGAAATCGTGGTCATCTTTGGATTCGTTGATGCGCACACCCCACAGGATGATGGAGGGATGATTCCAGTCGCGACGGATCATGCGCCGCACATTGTCGATGGAGATTTGCTTCCAGACTTCGTCGCCGATGTGCTGCCAGCCAGGGATCTCTTCCAGAACGAGAAGGCCGAGTTCGTCGCAGGCATCAAGAAAATGACGCGACTGCGGATAATGCGATGTGCGGACGATGTTGCACTTGAGCGTCTGACGCAGGATCTGCGCGTCGCGGCGCTGAGCGCGGCCCGGCATTGCCTGCCCAACAAAGGGAAACGTCTGATGACGGTCGAGCCCGCGCAGCTTGATGATCTTGCCGTTCAACTCGAAGCCGTGATCGGTGAACTCGGCCTCGCGGAAGCCGAAACGGCGGGAGTCTTCGTCCAGCAGTTGTGTTCCGCGGCGCAACCGCACCCGTGTCGAGTAAAGATTCCGCTCCTCGAGGTTCCACAATCTGATTCCGCTGAGGCCTTCAAGATGGACTGTGTATGCGAGCGGCTCGCTGGCCGGGCCCGCGGATGGCACTGCGTGTGAAGCTTTCGCGAGAACGCGTTCGCCGTCGAGCAATTCGATCTCGATGGTCAAACCATCCTGCGACGCTTCCAGATGCTGAACGAAACAATCGACATCGAGCCCTGGACTCGCCGTAAGCGCGTTCTTCGGCCGCAAAAAGATGTTCTCGATAAACGTCGCCGGCACGACACGCAACGAGACCTCGCGATAGATGCCTCCAAAAGTGAGATAGTCAATTTCGTATCCGAAGGGTGGAATGTCGGGACGTTCGGTGGAATCAACATCGACGGCGAGCAAGTTTTCTCCGTCAAAGTCGAGGTGGGGCGTCAGCTCAAACGAGAATGGCGTATATCCGCCTTTGTATTCTCCGAGCCGCACGCCGTTGATCCAGACTGTGGACGCGGTCATGACGCCCTCAAAGTCGACAAAGACGCGCTGGCCGCGTGCTTCCGGGGGAAGCTTGAAGCGGCGGCGGTAAAGCGAAACAAACTCGTAAGTCTTTTCATCAAAACCATGCCACGGGAGCCGGACATTGGTGTGCGGGATCACGATTCGCTCAAATCCGGAGTCATCGAAATCTCTTGCATGGCCATCTTCGACGAAGCTTCGACTGTATCGCCACCTTCGATTCATGGGGAGGATAAGCCGGCCGGTGGCGGTTGAGACGCCAAGTTGCGCGCCCCCTTCCGGGAGCGCATAGGGTGCGAGAGCCGCTCCCGCGATGAGCGTGCTTGTTTGTCTTAGAAACCTGCGTCGATCCATTTTGTCTGGTTTTCCTCAATTCTCGATTGCACACAAAGAGCCGCGCTCGCCTGCAAAGTTGGAAGGCGTTTTACGGACCGCCTCACACCGTCCATCCAAGCAACTGCCCAAGATCGGTTGCTGAAGTTGATTCGGTTCCGCGTGGCATGGACGGACCAATCGCCAGCGCCTGACTGTGCCCTTCAAACCAAACCAGGAATGAAGACTGCTCAGCTGCGGGAAGACGCTGCTGGTTCAGCCAGTTGTAATATGCACCCAGGTCGGAATCGACCAGTGACCCGACGAAGTCGAATTCGGAAGGGGCGGTGACGGCGGAGAGCAGCTCATTCATCGGCTTCTGCCGTTGCCGAGGGGCAAATCGCACCAGCAGGGTGAGCGGCTGAGCCCGGCGTAGAGCTTCGCGCGCCGCCCACTGCGCAAAACTCGTGCTGAAGACTTGAGTTCCC
Source organism: uncultured Acidobacteriaceae bacterium (assembly GCA_963770245.1). Lineage (GTDB taxonomy): Bacteria > Acidobacteriota > Terriglobia > Terriglobales > Acidobacteriaceae > PALSA-270. The sequence continues at coordinate 32,379 of CAVYOX010000013.1, forward strand.
GATCCCTCGGTCAGCAGACTGACTTCGAAGCGCTCCAGGACTTCGTTGCTTGTTTTGTCGGCGCTCACTCTGTCCATACCGAGATCTGCCGGACGCAACTGGGCGAGAAGCGTACGCAGCGCTTCAGGTCCCATGCCCGGCCGTTCGATCTCCGTTTGCATCCGGCGCAACAACCCGGCGCGCGCCGGTTCGAGAGCATGGTAGGAGACACAAGTAAGTGCCGGGGCGTGATCGGCTTCTTCACCGCCATCGATGTACCAATGCCCATAGGGAGCGGGATGCGACTTAGCTCGCGCAGCCACCGCGTCCAGCAACCGAGGCAGCCCGTCTTCGGGGTTGACGCGGCTGAAATATGCACCATGGGGGCGCAACTTGCGGAACAGGGGCTCGTCATACGAGGCCACTCCCTGGCCGATGACTGTAATCCCCAGCCTGGGAATTGGAGGGGGCTCCGGCGGCACCGCCGAGCGCAAACGATCCGCGTAGTCGTTCGAGGCCTTGCGAAAGGCGTCGAGTTGGTGGGTGCTCCAGAGTTGTGCAGATAGCTGTTCGACAAACTGAGCGGGCGCCTTTGCCCAGTCGAATTCTTCGAGCTGGGGTGAAAGATGGATCTGCGCGAATCCTAGAAACCACTCGTTCCTCTGGCCCGCGGAAAGTGAACTGAGATTCGCCAGTTCTTTTTCGCGGGCCAGGCGCTCAGCGGGAAACCTGAAGTCGTAGTCGATAAGCTCTCGGAGCAAGCTCGGCACAAAACTAAGCGGCAATTGCTGCAGGGTCCCCAAATAGTTGGTGACCAGTTTGCGTGCCTCCGGCGCATAGCCAGCGAACTGCTCCGGTTTGAGATCGCGTGGAAGCATGAAAGCTACAACAGCTCTCCGATTGGTTTACCCTGAGCAAACGACGGTGAAAATCCCAGGATCGATCCGAGCGTCGGCACCAGATCGGTCGAATCGATCGCCCGATCGAAAACCACGCCTTCGCGAATACCCGGGCCGGCGGCCAGCATCCAGGTTGTCCGGGAAAGAGCATCGCCGGTGCGATGATGCTGGAAGCCATTTCCTCCGGCATCATCGTCGGAGTCTCGACCGAAGTCGGGCAGGATGAAAAGAGTTGTCTTATCCGCATATTCCGGTTCGCTCTGGATAGTCTTCCACAGATCAGAGCAGAGTCGGTCAGTGCGGCGGATTCCCTCGACGTAGAGCGAGTAGGCTCCGGCATGCGCGATGTCGATGTCGTGCATCGTGATCCACAGGAGACTCGGCGCCACTTGCCGCATCAATTGGCGCGCAATATAGAGGGAAAGCTCATCCGGACTCGACAAGGTCTGCGCATGGTTCTTGAAGTCATCGACTGAGAGTTTCAGGATCATCTCGAGTTGTTGCAGGGCGAACTCGCTGCCTGCCAGTTCCGGCGCGTAAAAAGGAGTTTCGTAGTTGTCGCGCAGCAAATGCTGGTAGTCGTTGCTGCGGCCAGAGGTCGCCGCCGTCAACAGATGCTTCGGCAGAATCACTTGTGCGCCCAACCCGGCGCCATACGATGGATGACTGCTTTCCCCAATCCGGTTGAAGCCGTTACTGGGAGCGACAACCCAGGCATCGGAGGGCGGACGCTTCAGGTCCTTGCGAAAGTATTCGAATACCGTTGGCGATTGGGGTGGCAGGGAAGCAAAATTGTTGATCGTTTCGTACACGCCGGTTGCAAGACTGGCGGTCGCGACATAGTGGCCCAGAATTCCACGATTCACGACTTGCGTGAAAAAACTGGCTTGCGGGATGAGTTCGCGCATCAGGTGGGGGATATTTTCCTGGCCTTCCAGCGAAAATGTCTCTTGATCGCGTGCCCCGCCGCCAAACGTGACGACTACGATTTTTCGTCTTGAGCGAGAGGCCGCGGCGCGAGCCCAGGAGGACTGCAGCAAGGTGCTTCCCAGGGTCACTCCGGCAGCGCTGCGTAGGAAATCCCGGCGGGTGCGGGCAAGAAGGTGGCTAGACTCCTGAGGACTAGATACGCTTCGAAAGTCCGCCCTCGCCCGACCTCCCCGACTCTGCGGTGAAACTATCATCAATGATCCATTTGTGATGCCGGACTTCGCGGTGGTCGATTACTGCTTCGCCGGCGGCCCATCCTTCTCCGAGTAGACAAACTGCCGAATCTCCGCTCTCTGTTTGTCGAGATCAGCCAGTTGTTGCGCACGCAGCTGCTGATAAGTCTGGAATTGCTCCTGCGCTTTGTCCTTCTCTCCCGTATGGACATAGGCTTGGCCCAGCCGGTAGCGAGCATCCGCAAGATGAGGATTGCTTTCCAAGGCCTTCCGATACTCAGGAATGGCCTGGGCATATTGACTCTGATCCGAGTAAAGATTCCCCAACTGCAAATGGGCGTCGGCGAGTTTGGGATCGAGCGTAACCGCCTTCTTGAGCAACGATTCGATCTGATGCAGATCCAGGCTGGGATCCTGCGCCCTTTTCCCTTTCCACAGGCTCATCGCATAGTAATAAAAGGCTTGCGGGTTGTTGGGCTGCAACTCGGTAAAACGGGCAAAGCGCTGGATGACTTCATCCGCCTGGCTGGGTGAACTGTCGTAGGCCTTGGACAGAAAGAAAAAGCAACGCGGGTCGGAGGGGCTTAGATCGGCCGCCCGGAGCAGGGATTTGACCGCCTCGTCGTAATTGCCGCGCGAGTACAGCGCAATGCCAAGCCCAATCGCCAGCCGGGGTGAATTCGGGTAGCGGTCCGCAGACTGACGGAAGACTTCAATCGCCGGCTCCAGCGTGCGGTGCAGGAGCAGTTCGCTCGCCCAATCGAAGAGGTTGCTCTCGCTCGGGTCCATGTGAGCTGCGAGGTCGAATTCATCGACCGCAGCCACAAACTTGCCATCTTTTTCTTCGATTTGACCCAAGAGGTTGTGCAGTTCCGCGGTGTTTTTTCCGGGCAGAAGACTTTGGACAACCTGCCGCGCCTGGGCTGGTTCCTCGGTGAGTAGATAAGCCAGCGCCAGGTCGTAGCCATTGTCGTAGGAGGAAGGATTGATTCGCTGCGCTTCCTTGAGAAACGGCACAGCATTGGGAAGTTTTCCCATGCGGACGTAGATCTCACCCAAGTCGTGGTTGGCATCGAAATTCCGGGGCTCGATCACGACCGCTTTCTTCAGCTGCTCTTGCGCACCTTCCAATTTTCCCATGCGGACGAGGTTGGTGGCCAGGTTGGTTCTGGCCGCAGCGGAACCCGGCTTCAGGCGCACAGCTTTTGCAAGGTGCTCATTTGCCAGAGCGTCCTGCGATTCCCCCGAATAGACTAATCCCAGGAGTTCATGAACCTCAAAGCTTTCCGGGGCATCGCGCAGCAGGTTCTCCAACTGTGCGGCGGCTTCCGGGAAATGGCCGGCATCATATTCCGCCACCGCGGTCTGGAACTCGTGGTTAAGCCGCTCGGTCTGCTCGCTGTCTGCCGCCACTGCCAAGGCGCACGCCAGTAAGACCGACCAAGCGCACAGCAGCCCGGGCCAACGCCGAATACTCACGGTCTGCATGCTATCACCTGCCGTGCGGCAAGCGGGCGCATGGGATAAGGCCTGCCGCAGAGAAGGCACTTCTCAAGAAGCGCCCTCTCCGGCAAGGATAGAATCACCGCCTAGAAATACAACTTCAAAGCGAACTGGATCTGTCTCGGGTCGTAAGGGTTATCGCGAGTGGACCCAATCTCGCCAAAGTTCGAATTCGAATAATTGCCCGAACCGGAAATCGCGATGACACCGTTGCCGCCAAAATTCGGAGCGTTGAAATTCGGGTGATTGAGAATGTTAAACATCTCCGCCCGGAACTCCATAGTGAAGCGTTCGCTGAGCTTGAATTGTTTGAACGTGGAGAAATCGAGCCGATGGAATCCCGGTCCTCTGGTGGTTGATGGGTTGCCGCCCAGAGCGGCAAGGCCCGTCAAAGGAACGCATCCCGTGGGGGTGCCGGCTTCGGGAACGCCTCCCGCTCCGAGGACACACGGCTGGGTGAAGGCCGCTGGATTTCCAAACCAGCTTAGTTTTCCATTCGCGTCAATGTGCAGTCCAAGTTTCTGGCTCTGCCCTGGTACCGGTAGATCATTGCAGTTAGTTCCCGCAGTAGTTCCGGCTGGGCAACTGAGAGTAATTGGCTGGCCGCCCTGAAGCGTGGCGATTGCGTTCACGCTCCACCCTCCCAACAGAGCATCAGCAGCCTTTCCAGAGTTAGCCATGAAACGCCTGCCCTTGCCGAACGGCAGCTCATATCCGCCGTTAAAGTGGAAGACGTTGCGGATGTCGAAATCGGCCAAGGCGCGATCTTTTTCGATGCCAAAGCCGGGTACGGCAGGGGCGCGGTAACCCCCGATGCTGCCGCCGTTAAGCAGGTCGCCTGCGTCCGAAAGGGTCTTTGACCAGGTATATGCGCCGAGAAAACTCAACCCGCCCGCATATTGCTTTTCGACCTTGGTTTGCAGGCCGTTGTAACTGCTGCTCCCGACGGTCTCCTGGAAACTCGAGCTTGAAAAACCGGGAAACGGCATAAAGCTGTTGGTAGCCGTACCGGCTGGCAAAATTTGAGACACGTGGTTATTGCCAACGCCGGCTTGAAGATGGCGAGCCTGCGTTCCGACATAAGCAGCCTGCACCGACATCGTCGGCTGGATCTGGTACTGGAGGGTGAAATTGCTTTCGATCGCGTAGGGAGTTTGAAAGGCGTACGTAAGCCCTTGAAGTCCCAAGCCACTGGCGTTAACCACTGCAGGATTAAAAGAAATACAGGAAAAGCCCGACTCCAAGGTCGCGACTCCGCCTGGGCCTGCGGTGGGGCAGCCGGTCCAGGGATTCGGGTTCGCCACGGGGTTGGAGCCGAGGGGCGTCGAGTCATTCGTGGCGGTCCAATTAAAGTTGAACACGAAGGGATAATTCTCACCGTCGTTGGGTCCATAGCCCTGGTTCTCAAATGCGTTGTAGAAGATGCCCGCGCCACCGCGAGCCACCAGCTTCGGGGTAACTTGATAGGCGAATCCCACACGCGGAGCAAAATTATTTTTTTGGAAGGTGCCGAGTCCCAATCCGTACCCCCCGATCTTAAGCCCGATTCCGTCCGTAGCTAGCTGATTGACAAAGCTGGTAGACAGGTTACTCGCGCTGGTCCCCGATGGGATCAAATACTCGGGTGAGCCGGTGGGGGGGCCGGAGGGGACAAAGTTTGCCTGTCTGCCGTGAAGTTCATAGATCAGCCCAAAGATATCCCAGCGCAGACCCAAGTTGAGGGTCAGCTTGCGGTTGACCTTCCAGTCATCCTGGAAGTAGGTGGCCATGTAATTCTTTGCATCGTCGGTCTTGGAAATGTTGGAGGCGTAAACCTGGTCGGTGCCGCCCACGTCATTCACTCCTCCGGCGACGGTCGCCGTCTCGGGAGTCAGGAGAAATTGCGCCATACCCAGGTCGCCGCCATTGTCCTTGGAAATATCCGTGTACTCACCGTTGAAGTCGTATTGTCCTCTCGACCAGCCTGGCTGCAGGGTGGAGAAGGCGATGTGCTGAACCTCAACCCCCATCTTGAAGCTGTGCTTCCCATAAATCTTGGTGAAATCGTCAGTCACTTGAATGGTCTGGCTAACCTCATCCGAAGGCAGGAAATTGTTGCTGCCCAGAGTCGACAGCCCACTAAACGTGATGGCAGGAAGGCCGCCGTTCAGTTGCCCCTGCGGGATGCCCTGAATTCCAAATCCTGCTGGTATGTTGGTGCTGCTGGCGCCCTCCGGGCCGGTGCGCGTGGTGTGAAGATAATTCAATCCGACACGGGCGACGTTTACCGTGGTGGGCGAAAACAGATGGGTGTAGACCAGAGCACTCTGCTGAGACAAAGCTGTCTGAATGCCCTGCTGGAAGGCGCCACCATCTGCAATCCCGCCAAAAGTTCCAGGGATGTATTGTGGATCGTCGCCATAGCTGAAGCGGAAGAATAGCTGATTCTTTTGGCTGACATTGATGTCCAGCCGGGAGTCGAAAGAGTAGCGATTCTCGATCAGGTTGGGGCTGCTGCCAAAGTTCGAAGCGATCCCGCTGGTGGTTGGGGCGGGATAGAGCTGCAACAGTTTAATCGCGTTCGCGTCCAGGCGCCCGGCAGGCAGCTGATTCAGGCCGCACGTACCGATATTGGCGCCGCTAAAGTTAGCCGTGCCGGCTGGACAGGTGCTGAATGGATCGCGAACAAAACCCGTAGCCGTCGCTGTAAGGCCCGTCACTGGGTCCGTTGCGCCCGCTGTAACCGCGCGAGTCGTGGCTGGGTCAAGAATGGTCCCGTTCGGGATCACACGGCCTAAATCGTCACATCTGGCGCCCGCGGCGGCGCAGTTCGCGATTGCGCCGGTTTGAGTGATCAGATCGGAGAGATTGGTGAAGCCGTTGTTACGATCCGCCAAGGTGGGCACGCTGGCAGTCGAGATGGTGCCCTGCACCCGGCGGAGACCTTCATAGTCGCCGAAGAAGAAGATCTTGTCCTTTATGACCGGCCCGCCGACGTCAAATCCAAATTGATTCAGGCGCAGTTCGCCTTTCTTGATGTGGCTTGCGTCCTCAAAATAGTCGGCAGCATCCAGCTTGTCATTGCGGAAAAATTCCCAAGCGGCGCCGTGGAATTGGTTGGTGCCGGACTTGATGGTAGCGTTGAGAACGGCGCCAGCGGAACGACCGAGCTCAGCGCTGAAATCCGAGGTCTGAACCTTAAATTCCTGAATCGCGTCCAGTGGAGGAAGCGCGACGTAGTTCGTGCCGTTCAGAAAGTCCACTGTGTCTGAATTATCATCGATACCATCCAGCATGTAATTGTTCTGCGCTGGCCGAAGACCGTTGGCTGAGAAGGCGCCGCTGGCGGCGTTCCCGCGTGTATCGGCCTCCGGCGTGTTCACGCCGGCGCCGAGCTGCGCCAGGAACGTGAAATTGCGTCCGTTCAAAGGAAGATTGTTTACGCTCCGCTGGTCGACCACCTGGCCGACAGAAGCATCCTGCGACTGCAGCACGGGAGCGACGGTGGTGACTTCGATGGTCTCACTCACGCTTCCGGGCTGGAGGGTGAAATTGCGCAAGACGTTCGAGCTCACGTCAACCACGACGTGAGTTTCGCTGGAGGTTTTGAAACCTGGCGCCGACGCATCCAGCTTGTAAGCGCCAATGCGAACCGGGCTGAATGTATAGCCCCCGTCCGTTCCACTCACAGTGGAGAGAGTGGTGGCGGTGCCTTCGTTGGTGAGCGTGACTTTGGCTCCGCTCACCACCGCTCCCGAGGAGTCCATCACGGTGCCGGAGATGGAACCGGTGTCCACTTGAGCTTGGAGGAAGGTGACGCTGAGGGTAGCGAGCACGGCAACCGCCAACAGGCTGCGCAGGATCCCGGCCAACACATTTCGGTTCATGAGCTCTCCTTTGAGCTGCTATGGCTTGCGTCTCGGCAAGCTTGAGCCACGATTAACCGCTTAACCCGACTTTACCGCTGAATCCAACTTCAGGATGATTAACCGCTTAACCCAATAATCCTAATGCAAATGTACTATCTCGGTGGTGAAGGGAATACCATGGTCTTCTCCGCGTTGTCAACAATTTTCTTTTCGTCTATACTCCGCGCTGTCTCAGCGCTGCGCTGCTGCCGCACCGATACGGCTGGGTCGTCCGAACCATGAGTGTAACCATTCGCGATGTCGCGAAGGCAGCCGAGGTTTCGACCGCTACAGTTTCCAATGTCTTGAATAAGACGGGCAAAGTGGGGCCGGAGACTCGCAGCCGGGTGCGCTCAGCGGTTCGGCGATTGGGATATATTCGCGATGTTCATGCGCGCCACCTGGCTTCTCGCGACCGCCGCACGCTTGGCATCATCGTCTCCGACATTGTGAACCCTTTTTTTCCGGAAGTGATCAAGAGTTTCGAGATTCGCGCCCGCCAACTTGGTTACGACGTCATTCTCAGCGACACGAACTACGATCCGCGCAGAACGCGAGAGGCTGCCGAGAGAATGATGGAACATAAAGTCCGCGGCGTCGCCATTATGACCTCCGAGATCAGCCTGCGCCTGGTCCGCGAGCTTGCCAGGAGGCTGATCGCTGTAACCTTCCTCGACCTCGCGCCCGTGCGCGGTTACACCAGCAATCTGCGTATAGATTATTTGTCCGGAGTCGAACAAATCGTAAAGCACCTCTATGAGAATGGACACCGGCACATTGCCTTCGTTGCGGGCAGGCCTGGGCTTAGGTCCAATCTTGTGCGGCTGCAGGCTTACGAAAAATCCATGCGGCTCCTGGGACTGGAGCCGGGGCCCGTGCTCCCGGGTAACTTACGGTTCGAAGGCGGACTGGCTGCGGGCGCTGCCATTGCAAGGCTATCTCCGCGACCCACCGCGGTGATGGCGGTGAACGATTTAACAGCCGTGGGCGTTATTAAAGGCTTGCTGAATGCCGGCTGCCGCGTGCCCCAGGATATCTCGGTCACGGGCTTCGATAAGACACGCCTCGCCGATTACAGCAACCCTTCGATCACCACCGTGGACATTCATCGCGAGACTCTGGGCCGCCTGGCCGCCGACGCCTTGCATGAACTCTCCAGCACTACCAGTCCTCAAGGCAAGGAATATCAGATCGGGGCCGAGTTGGTCATTGGGGCTTCCTCGGGGCCTGCTCCTCATCGGGTTCGTTGATAGACTCGTCAGCGGTAGCATGCGAACCCTGACTCATGCTAAGTGGACACCTTGGGGATGCTTGATCCAAAAGACGGGAATCACAATGCGTCGCGCAGAACTTTCCTGAAGCGGATGCGGTGGGCGCCCGTGCTTTTCCTTCCCGCCCCGATTCGTCCCCTGGTTGATTCAGCACTGCAGCCAATGGCCGCTGCCCAGGTTCCCCACTTCCCTTTCACGGAGGTTCCCTTTACGCCGCACTATCCGGCGAAATCTCCGCTGGACGATGTTCTTCGCCTGGCCGCTCCTGGCACGGATGAATACGTCACCGAAGGATACGCATTTGAGCTGATGGCGGTGCTCGAGGAATGGAGCCAGCAGCTCAAACTAGACCGCTCCGGCAACGGCAGCGATGAACAAGTTTGTTGACCTGTCGATTCAATCGACTGCGCTCATTCCAATTCGCGAATCCCGGTTGCGCTCCGGCGATCGGATCGAAGTGCTTCGGCGGGAATTTGCGTCCGGCTTGCTTCCCGGCCGCGAGCGGTTCCTTGAGGAGATCAGGACATATCTGGCTACGCTGAAGCGAGTGGAAACTGCCGACTTTGAGATCTACGAGTGCAGGCAGGTAGGCGACTCGCCGCTGACCCTCGAAGCCACGATTCGGTATGACTTTGTGGGCGCCCAAGGCGACCAGGTACGGGAAGAGCGAATCGGCTCCTGGCACACTCAATGGTCGCGCAATGAGTTGGGGGCGTGGCGAGTTCTGAAGTGGAGCGCAGCCGAGGAAACCGTCAGCCGTGCCGCCGGCCCGATCTTTGTTGACATTACTTCCCAGGGTTCTCGGGCAAAGCGACTCCTACAAGCGGCAAATGCTTCGGGGATGCTGACTATTGGCGGACGGTTCTCGACGGCGCAGTCGGAGTCGACGTTTACGGAAACAACGGCGTGGCGGTCGGGGACTTCGACAACGACGGCTGGGATGACTTGTACGTCTGCCAACCCGCAGGACTTCCCAACCGGCTCTATCGCAATCGTGGTGATGGGACATTCGAGGATGTGACCGACAAAACAGGTGTCGGCGTGCTCGATTTCACGGCGTGCGCTCTGTTCGCGGATTTCGAGAACCGGGGACTTCAGGATTTGCTGGTGGTAGGCGCGACCGGACCTTTGCTTTTCCGGAACGAAGGCAACGGGAAGTTTTCTCTCAAACGGGACGCGTTCCGCTTCTCGCGTCCGCCCCAGGGGGCGTTCACGCACGCCGCCGCCGCCGACTATGATCGTGACGGGCGCCTCGATGTCTATTTTTGCCTCTACAGCTACTATCAGGGACTGGATCAGTATCGCTATCCCGTTCCGTATTTCGACGCGCGGAACGGGCCTCCAAACTACCTCTTCCACAACGAAGGGAATGGAGTCTTTCAAGACCGGACCGAAGCTGCCGGCCTGAATGTCGATAATGACCGGTACAGTTTTGCCTGTTCATGGGGCGACTGCAATGCGGATGGCTGGCCGGACTTGTACGTGGTCAATGACTTTGGCCGTAACAATCTCTACCGGAACAATGGCGACGGGACATTTGCCGCCGTTTCCGGCGAGGCCCAAGTGGATGAGGCCGGAGCCGGCATGAGCGCATGCTGGCTGGACTTCGACAACGACGGAAAGCAGGACATCTATGCTGCCGGCATGTGGGTCGCGGCGGGCATGCGAGTTTTTGGAGACTCGCATTTTCACGGCGGAGAGCCGGAAAAGATTCGCTCCCTTTACCGACGACACATGGCCGGCAATTCGTTGTACCGGAATCAAGGGGACGGCAAATTTCAAAATGTAGCCATGAAAGCGGGGGTTGAAATGGGCCGCTGGTCGTGGTCGACCGATGCGTGGGACTTTGACCATGATGGCTATCCGGACCTCTACGTCGCGAATGGCTATATTTCCGGCATCGACCGACGTGATGTCTCGAGCTTTTTCTGGCGCCAGGTGGTCGCGAAATCCCCGCAGGATTCCAGCCCTTCGCTCCAGTTACGAGCGCGGATGGAGCGCCATCAATGAACTCATTCGTTCCGACTCGACCTGGAACGGTCACGAGAGGAACGTTTTCTTTGCAAACAATCGCGACGGCACGTTTTCCGATGTCTCCGGCGTGGTTGGGTTGGATTTTCGCGACGACAGCCGAGCGTTTGCGCTCGCCGATTTCGATGGCGACGGCAGGCTCGAAATCGTGCTTAAGAATCGAAATGCGCCACAGATCCGTATCTTGCGTCTCGCGATGGAAGGCATCGGCAATTCGATCGCCTTCCGTTTGCGCGGACACAAGAGCAACCGCGACGCGATCGGTGCCGCAGTGACCGTCGAAGCCGGAACCCTTCGCCAGACGAAATATCTCCAGGCCGGTTCTGGATTTTTGTCGCAACACACCAAGGAACTTTTCTTCGGCCTCGGAAAGAATGAGGGCGCGGTCCAGGCGACAGTCCGATGGCCCAGCGGCCTCACGCAGACGTTCGACGGTTTGCCAATCAACCGTCGCATTGAAATCGAGGAAGGTTCGCGCGGACTTCCTGGCCAAGCCGTTCGCGACTTCTCCGCAGTCATGGGTTCAACCGGGCGATCGCCTCGAGTGGGGAGAAGTTCTGCCGTCATCGGTCGGAACCTGGCTAATCGAGCCCGTGAGAGCCGCGGATTTCTCTCTGCCTGACCTTTCCGGCAACGCTGCGCGATCTTCGCTCGTTCCAGGGCAGTTTCCTCTTGCTGAATTTCTGGACGACGGCTTCGCCCGCCTGCCGCGATCAGTTGCGACGTCTCCGCCAATCCCAATCAGCCCTCGCCTCCAGCGGTCTTCGCATCGTTGCCATCAATGTCGATGACCCGTCCGACCCTCGCACGGTACAGTCGTTCGCTACGCAAAGAAGGACTATCGTTCCCGATCCTGCTCGCCACGCAGGAGGTGGCGGGCATTTACAACATCGTGTATCGATATCTGTTCGACCGTCACCGAGATCTTTCGCTTCCCACGTCTTTCCTGATCGACGAAGCCGGAGACATTGTCAAGGTGTACCAGGGAACGTTAACTCCTGAGCAGTTGTTGCAAGACCTGGCATCCGTTCCCAACACTCCAGCGGATCGCATCCGCAAAGCGCTTCCCTTCCCGGGGACTCTCCATCAGGACGCATTTCAACGCAACGCTTTCACCTATGGCGTGGCTTTCTTCCAGCACGGCTTTCTCGACCAGGCCGAGCAGTCGTTCAAGCAAGTCATCGCAGCGAAACCGGACGACCCCGAAGCTTATTACAACCTCGGGACGCTTTATCTCCAGCGCAACTCTCTGCAAGAGGCACAACAGTATCTCGAGCAGACCGTGAAGTTGCGTCCGAACTATCCTGAGGCTTGGAACAATCTGGGCATGATCGCCGCACAGGCGGGTAATCACGACGAAGCGATTCGAAACTTTCAGCAGTCCCTGCAGTTGCGGCCTTCCTACGCTACGGCGCTTCTCAATCTCGGAAACGTTTACCGGCGCCAGGGAAATCTTGATGAAGCGGAAACGCTTCTGAAACGCGCCCTCGACAGCGAACCCAAGAATCCCGAGGTCAACTATAGCCTGGGAATGCTCTACGCCCGCCGTGATCAAACCGAGCAAGCCGTGGAATATTTGGAAAGCGCGATCAACCTGCGCCCGGACTACTCCGACGCGCTTAACAACCTGGGCGTAGTGTTTGTTCAACAACAGCGCTATCCCGAAGCGGAAGAGAAATTCAAAACATGCATCCGGGCAGCTCCGGATTTTGACCAGGCTTATCTCAATCTCGCTCGTCTGTACCTCGTTTTGAACGATAAAGAAAAAGCGCGAGCGGTTCTGCAAGCTCTGCTGCAAAAACAGCCGCAACACAAGATGGCTCAGCAGATGCTCCAACTGCTATATTGAGGCCTTCGGAGAGGCATGTGCAGATGTTGGGTTGCGCTTCGATTCAAGTCCAGAAAGCCAATCGCAGTCCGGGATTGCTCGGCATTCTCGCTCTGGCCTTGCTCGCGATTCCCGCTCCGGGCTACGCATCTCAAACTCCCCACCAATGGCACAACACCCGCCAATCGGCCACAGGCGATTTCTCCTCTTCAGCAAGCCGAGGAACTGATTCAGCAAGGCCTCTTCGAGCAGGCAAGAACGATAATCGACGAGCAACTCGCGCGGAATCCCGCCAGCGTGGACGCTTACAACCTTCTTGGAATCGTCTACACCGACGAAAAAGACTACGACCACGCTCTCGAAGCCTTCCAGCACGCGCTGAAGCTGGCTCCCAACTCTACAAAGACTCACAACAACCTGGGCAATCTATATGTCGCTCAGCAGAAGTTCGACCTCGCCGAAAAAGAGTTCACGAAAGTCCTGAGCCTGGCTCCCGCGAATCGCGATGCAAACTACAACCTGGGTCTGCTTCTGCTCGCGAAGGGAGAGCCACTCGCGGCGATTCAACACTTTCAGCGCGTTCATCCTCTGACCGTCGAAACTCGATTCAATTTAGTGCGCGCTTATCTTCAGGCAGGAAAAACTACCGAGGCACTGAACGACAGCCCGCGAACTTTCGGCCGCGCACAAGCAGGATGTGCAGTTGCACTTCACACTCGGCGTGCTGCTCGCCGCCGCGAAGCAGTACAAATCCGCGCAACTGGAACTTGAGCAGGCAAACGCCTTGCAGCCGGAAACATTCGAGATTCTCCATAACCTCGGGCAGGCCTATCTCCGAGGACACGAATACGCAAAAGCCGATCTCGCCCTCAACCGCGCTCTGAAGTTGAAACCCGACTCCGCCGAGACTCTTTATCTGCTGGCGCAGGTTTATTCCGAACAGGCGAGGCCGTCTGGATGCTCTCGATCTGCTGGTGCGCGCCCACAAGCTGGCGCCGCAGAATACGGACGTGATCTTTTTGATGGCCCGCGTCAGCATGACCCAGAACTATTTCGAAGACGCGATTCCGCTGCTCGAATCCGGCTTGAAAATTGCGCCACAACGAGCCGATCTGCACGCCGCCCTGGGCGAAAGTTACTTCATGGCGGGCAAAACCGAAAGAGCGATTGAGGAATTTCAAAAGCTCATCGAATTAGACCCGTCGGCGCGCTCCTACGCTTTTATGGGACTTTCTTACCGGCATCTGGGACGATTCGATGAGGCCCTGAAGTATTTTGAGGAAGGACTGAAACAGGATCCGCACAACACCTCGTGCCTGTTCAATATCGGCTATATCGAAGAGCGCCAGGGAAATTATGCGCGAGCGGAAGACTTATTTCAGCAGGCACTCCATTCGAACCCGGATTTTCCCGAAGCGCTTCTGGAGTTGGCGAATCTCCGTGTTAAAGATAAGAAATTCGCCGAAGCCGTTGATCTGCTTCGGAGATTCGTGAAAGTAAGCCGCGATCCCGCCGACGGCTACTACAAACTGGCGATGGCCGAGCGAAGTCTCCATCAGACCGCTGCCGCGCAGAGCGATTTGAATGTTTTCCAGACGCTCTCGAAGAATGCGGCGACCGGGCCTTATCCCTATCAACACCTTTTTGACTACCTCGACAACCGTTCGAAGCTTTCTCCGCAAGCACGCACTCAACAGGATGTCGGCGGAACTGAATGAGCAGATCCAGAAACATCCCGGCCAGCCCCAGGACCTGTACCTGCTCGCCGAGACTTATCTGAAGCTCGGCCAAGCCGGACGCGGCCCGGGAAACGATCGCGCAACTCGATCAAGTGAGCGCGGACGACTATCGCACGCAGACCGGCGTCGGCGTATTGCTGGCGCGTTACCGTTTGTACGATGATGCCATTCAGCATTTCCAGGCCGCGCTGCGCGCCAATCCCGATTCCGACGACGTGAAATTCGATTTAGCCGATGCGTATTTCCGCAAGGGTCTCTACGCGGACGCGCTCGATGCTGCGCAGAAAGTTTCGCCCGCAGGCCAGCAGGACGATGCTTTCCTGTCATTGCTGGGAGATATCGAAGCTCACGTCGGCGAAACCGCCAAGGCGATGGAAATTTTCCGCAGTGCCATCACCCGGAATCCCGACAACGACCAGTACTATCTCTCGCTGACCCTGGTCCAGCTTCGCGAAAACGATCTCAACAGCGCCGAGCAGACACTGCAGAAAGGTCTCGCGCGAATTCCCGGCTCGGGGAAAATTGTGTGGGGCCTGGGCCTCGTCTCCGTGCTTGCGAGGCAATACGAGCGCAGGCTGCCGAGCGCCTGGAGCGGGCAGTGGATTTGCTGCCGGAGTGGGCCGGCAGTTATTCCACTCTGGGGGTTTTCTATTACCAGACAGGACAAATTGAAAAGGCACGTGAAGTGCTCAACCGTTTCAAGGGAAGCAACGCCGGGGGTTTGGATGTCGACCGGATCGAAGAAACTCTTTCCAAGGCTCCAGCGAACCCTTCCACGGCAGGCCAGCCCATCCCGATGGTCGCCCGCCAACAACTGCTTCAGTTAGCGCTGCTGATTGCGGATCGCAGTTTGTGACCATGTTCGGCAGTCTTAAGATTCCGCCGCATTCCCCGAAACGATGAAGGCAGTCAGCATGGCAGTGATTCAGCGCAGCGCACCATACACTAATTCGAGAATGGAAAAGAAAACGCCAAGAACCAACCAGCACCTTGCTCTCGCCATCCGGTGCTGGAGCAATCCTGATGCTCGGCATCGCGATTCGCGCAGCCGTCCATGCTCAGGGTCTTTGCCGCTCAGGCTTCGACAACGCCGGAGTCACCCATTCCCGTCCACTACACCGATGTTCGCGAAAGCGCCAAAATCACCTTTCAGCAAGACTCCACACAAACCGACGAAAAGTATTACCTCGAAACCATGGGCACCGGCGTCGGCTGGATCGACTACGACCAGGATGGTCTCATGGACCTGTTCTTCGTCCAATCGGCCGCTACGGACATCTACAAACCGCCGCATCCCTTGCGTTGCGCGCTCTACCATAACAACGGCGACGGGACGTTCACCGACGTCACCGAGAAAGCCGGCGTGGGCGGCGAAGGCCACTACGGCCAGGGCGTTGCTGTCGGTGACTACGACAATGACGGGTATCCTGATTTGTACGTGACCGGCTATGGCCGCGCGATTCTCTATCACAACAACGGGAATGGTACTTTTACCGACGTGACGGCCAAAGCTGGCGTCGCCGACGAGGGCGGATGGTCGACCAGCGCGGGATGGTTCGATTACGACAAGGACGGCTGGCTCGATCTGGTCGTCACCAACTACATCGAATGGACTCCCGAAAAATAATATCTGGTGTGGCGAGCGCCGGCCTGGGTACCGCTGCTACTGCCATCCTGGCAACTACAAAGGCCAGCGCATCAAGCTCTACCACAACAATCACGACGGAACCTTCACCGACGTGAGCGATGCATCCGGGGTTGGAAAGCCCGAAGCCAAGGGCATGGGCGTTGTTCTGGCGGACTTCAACAACGATGGCTGGCCCGATATTGCCATCGCCAATGACTCCTGGCCGAACTTTCTATTCATCAACAAGCACGACGGAACGTTTGAGGACGTTTCGCTGGTCTCTGGACTCGCCGCCAGCGAAGATGGACGCTACGAGGCCGGCATGGGCATCGATGCGGCCGACGTAGATGGCGACGGATGGCAGGACGTTTACATCACTCACCTCGACTTCGAGCTGAATCGCCTTTACCACAACAACCAGGATGGCACCTTCACGGATGACACCTATCGCTCGCGCATCGGAAACAAAGCGGTTTTGCTGAGTGGCGTAGCCATGAAATTTCTGGATTACGACAACGACGGCTGGAACGATATCCTACAGCTTAACGGTGCTATGCTGGACAACGTTTCGCTCTATCACAGCGAGGTGTCCTACAAAGAGCCCTTGCTCATGTTTCGCAATCTAGGCAAAGGCCAATTCGAAAAGGTATCCGAGTCGCTCGGTCCCGATTTCATGCGTCCGATCGCGGGGCGCGGCCTGGCGACAGCGGACTACGATAACGACGGCGATCTCGACATCGTGACCAACAATCGCGGCGACTATCCGTCGCTCCTGCGCAACGACGGCGGAAATGCCAATCACTGGCTGACAGTCCTATTGATCGGAACAAAATCCAATCGCGACGGCATCGGCGCTTCGCTCAAATTGAGTTCGGAAGGATTCGTGCACATCGAACAGAGTAAGGGCGGCATGAGCTACATGTCGGCCAGCGATCCTCGAATTCACTTTGGTCTGGGGAAACGCACGAAGATCGAATCCCTGGAGATTACGTGGCCGAGCGGGCAGGTGGATCGATTGACAAACCTGTCCATCGACCAGATCATTGCGGTGAAAGAAGGCGTCGGAGTGATTCCGCGCCAGTTTCCAAAGATCCCGCCCCCGAAATGATAGAGTGGAATCCTGGTATGGAGAGACACGATTGCAGTATCTCTAGAACTCGGGTTCAGCGCTCCACTAGGTCCGCTCCGTTTGACAGCGGCTTCGATCTGAACCATCGCCAGCTATGACTTTTCCCCGGCGACGTTTTATTGGCTCTTCCTTTGCGGTTCTCGGCAGCACGCTGCTGGACGCACTCGCCACACCCCTATGGAAATGGAAGCGCAGCATCGTTCTCCAGTCGGCTCCTGCCCCCAATTTCACGTCCCCAGTGCAATTCGTCGACGTTGGCCACGAAGCCGGACTCAACATTCCCAACGTCTGGGGGGGCGCCGATCATAAGCGCTACATCATCGAAGCCAAGGGCAGCGGGATTGCCTTCTTCGATTACGACCATGACGGCTGGCTGGATATTTATTTGACGAACGGAACGCGGCTCGGCGAGTCATGGCCCGCGGGACAGGCGCCGACTTCGCATCTGTACAAGAACAATCGCGATGGAACGTTCACCGACGTCACGGATAAATCTGGGCTGGCGCGCACCGGCTGGCAAACTGGGGTGTGCATCGGCGACTACGACAACGATGGCTGGGACGATCTCTTCTGCTGCTTCTGGGGACACAACATTCTTTTTCGCAACAATGGCGACGGCACTTTCGCTGATGTCACGCGCGAATCCGGTCTTCACGATGAACGCTTCCGCTGGGGTGCGGGCTGCACTTTCCTCGATTATGACCGAGACGGGCACCTGGATCTTTTCGTCTGCAATTACATCCAGCTAGACCCTGCGAAGACTCCATCGGCGGGGGATCCCGTGGCTTGCCAGTGGAAAGGAATCCCGGTAATGTGCGGTCCACGCGGCCTTACCGGCGACACCAACGTCCTGTACCACAACAATGGCGACGGCACTTTTAGCGATTTCTCGGCTAAGTCTGGCATCCTCAAACCTGGCCCGCGATATTCCATCACGGCTGTTTCCTGTGATTTCGATAACGATGGCTGGCCGGACATTTATGTGGCCGTGGACTCCGAGCCTAGCATTCTTTTTCGCAACAATCACGACGGTACTTTCACCGACTTGGCGGTGATGGCGGGATGCGCTTACAGCGAGAATGGGCACGAGCAGGCAGGAATGGGGGTCGCGGTCGGCGATTACGACTGCGACGGATGGTTCGATATCTTCAAGACAAATTTTGCCGACGATACTTGCAACCTCTATCACAACAACGGAGACGGCACGTTCAGCGATGTCACATTTGCCTCGGGAATAGGAATCAATAACCGGTACGTTGCGTGGGGCTGTGGATTTGTCGACTATGACAACGATGGTTGGCCGGACATCCTCCAGGTCAACGGCCACGTCTATCCGGAGATCGGCGGCCACGAGATTGGCCAGACTTTCAAGAATCCGCGACTGGTCTACAAGAATATGGGGAACGGGCAATTTAAAGATGTGTCATCCGCCATGGGCCCAGGCATCAACGAGCGCTTTTCCAGCCGAGGCGCTGCGTTTGGCGACTATGACAACGATGGCGACATCGATGCATTGATCTTGAACATGAACGATTTACCTTCGCTGCTGCGCAACGATGGCGGCAACCAGCAGAACTGGATCAAGCTCAAATTGATTGGAACTCGGTGTAATCGTACTGCCATCGGCGCTCGAGTGCGCGTAGTCACGGGCAACCACGCTCAGTTGGACGAAGTCCGCAGTGGATCAAGCGTGATGTCGCAAAGCGACTTGCGCCTGCACTTCGGGTTGGGCAAATTGCCAACCGTCGACCTGATCGAAGTGAAATGGCCGACCACCCAAAAGATCGAACGATTCACGCAGGTGAGAGCGAACCAGATCCTCACCATCCGCGAGGGCAGCGGGATTGTCGAGCCCGCCATTCCGCAAACGAAATTGGCAAAGTGAAAGCTCTGCTCGTGCCGCGATATCGTTCTGCGGAACTGTGGTCGGCTTCTTTCGGCAGAGTCGAGCGCGGCATCGCCGGACGGACTCTGATTGGGGAGGGAGGAATCTCGACCGGTGCAACGCGCGCAGTGCCGAGCTGGCTGACCTACTGATGGATTCTCGCGGCCCACCCTCCGCCACTCGCAAGGGGAAGTGTGAGCTTGGTGGTTCGGTTCACCTGGGTGGTTGTTTTCTTATAGTCGCTCGCGTAGCGATCAGCATTTACGCCGTCCTGGTAGGCCTCCATCGTGAAGTTTCCCTCGGGCAAGAACGACAGATCAATTTCCAGATTGCGCGGCGTCCAATCGGTCATGGCTCCCACGTACCAGTCCCGGCCGTTTCTTCTGGCGACCACTACGTAATCGGCGATGCGTGCATCGAGCACTTTCGTTTCGTCCCACTCGGTGGGGACGGGAGCGAGAAACTCCATGATTTCCGGTTCCCGCATGTAGTTTGACGGGCTGTCGGACAACATCTGCAGCGGGCTTTCGAAAACCACATACATTGCCAGTTGGTGGCAGCGCGTTCCCAGCGCCATGGGCTGGCCAAAGATAGGCGCGAAGGTTGCCTTGGTGGCGTTCCGCATCGCACCCGGGGTGTAATCCATCGGGACCGAGAAACATTCGCGTAAAGGGCAGCGTCACATTGTGCTTCGGCTCAGAATCTGCGCTCCATTTGCTCCACTCCATCCCCCGCACCCCTTCGGTGCTGATCAGATTCGGCCAGGTGCGAGTCATGGTCGCGGGCTTTTGGTCACCGTGAAAGTCGACTAGCATCTTGCGCTTGGCGGCCTCCCGGCTGACCCTGGTAGTAATAGTCGATCAAGATCTGATCACTGCGCTGCATGAAATCGACTTTGATTCCTTTCACGCCCCACTTTTCGAACTGATCGAGCGCGGGAATCAACTGGTCGTCCAACGTCTTCCACACCACCCATAGAATGATCCCGACATTCTTCTGCCTGGCGTAAGCAGTCAGTTCGTCCATGTTGATTTCCGGAACCACTTCCAGCAGGTTCCCCAGCTTGTACCAGCCTTCGTCGAGAATGATGTAAGGGATCCCGTATTTCGCCGCGAAGTCGATGTAATACTTATATGTTTCCGTGTTGATCGCCTGATTTGAAGTCCACGCCGTAAACATTGTTGGCGTTCCACCAGTCCCAGGCCACTTTTCCCGGTTTGATCCACGACGTGTCCTGCACCTGCGAGGGTTTTTCGAGAAGATAGACGATTTGGTTGGTGAGCAGGTCGCCATCGCGGTCGGCAATGCCAATCACGCGCCAGGGGAATGTGCGGGTCCCGGCGGTAACGGCAATGTAGTCGGCGCTCTCAATTACTTTGTAGTCGCGATCTCGCGTCAGACTTTCCTTCAGCGGGTAAGGAGGGAAAGTTGCCGCCAGGCCATTTCCGCTCGTGCCCTTCAGCCAGAGGCCGGGATAATCGTCCACGTCTGATTCCGCGATCGCGACCTTCGCGCCGTCTCCGACGTCCACGACCGCGGGCAGCGTCGCCAGGAACGCCGGAGTAATTTCACTTAGGTGCTGGGGAAGGTACTGGCGTTCGTTGTGCGAGAAAAAGCTGTCTTCTTGTGGGTAATAGACTACGAAGTTCGATGGAAAATTAAAGCTCGATTCTTCACCGTAGATCTTCAACTGTTCCTGGGGCGTCGAGGTTTCGAAACGGTAAGCCGCACCCTCGTTGTAGGCACGGAACACGACTGCGTATCCGCCTTCCATGTCCAGCCGCAGTTCGTTGTAGTGGTCACGAATCTTCGCGAACTTCTGGCGGACCACAGGTTCCACAACCTGATCGGAAGTACGCTCCTTGGCAGCAATCACTGTCGGCTGCGCGCCAAGTTTCTTATGCTCCACGTCGAGAGAAAGCGTGCAATTCTCGAGCACCGCCCGACCCTTCAGGACGATGTCGTAGCGGATCTGTCCCGCGGTGCGAATTCTGATTTCGATTCGTCCGTCTGGCGAACGCAAGTCGTAGCTGGATTGCGCAGCTGCATTTTCAATGAGGAGCGCGACGAACAGTAGAAATAGCAGCAGAGGATTGACCGTCTTCATGGAATCACCTTTCCCAGCCGGTGCGTTGTTCCATAGGGAAAGGAATGTTACTCGCAGCGACGTCGGCAATTCAAATCATTTCGATCCAGCTGGGGCCGCGGGTGGCAGCTTTAGAAGGAACCGCGAGCCACGCTATTTTGCAACGGATGGTGGGAGCGGATCCGAGGTCGAAGGGGAAACAGCTGGCTGGTCTTGCAGAACGAAGAGGAATTGCCGAAGTTCTCGCCTTTGCCGCTCGATTGTGGCGGCTTCCGTCTTCTCGAGTTGTTTGTACTCCTCGATTTCGCGCTGCGCCTTGGCATTCTCCCCAATTCGCTTGTAGGTCAAGCCGAGCCGGTAGTGAGCCTCGCTGCCAAGTGGGTTTGCCACGACCGCCTTCTGGTAAGTGGCGAGGGCTTCGCGTAAGGCTCCACGCGCAAAATACAAATTGCCAAGTTGCAAATACGCCGAGTCGAGCTTGGGATCGATCGCAGACGATTTCTCCAATAGGGCTTCGGCGCGCTCCAGCGTGTCTGAATTCTCCGATCCTTGGTCTCGCTTCCAAAGGGCCACGCCATAGTAATAGTTCGCGAGAGCACTTTCAGGCTGATCCTGGGCAAAGCGCGCGAGCTTTTGCTCGACGCAGGGCAGCGGCGCAGGGTCCACAGCCTGCATCTGGCCGAGAAAAAGGTAAGGAGCGGGGCTTGCCGGCTCGAGATCGGAGGCTTCGCACAGGCGTTGGGCCGCTTCATCCGCAGAGCCGCTCGTATAAAGAGCCGCACCCAGCCCAGCCAGCATTCTGGCCGAGTCCGGATGCAGGCGAACGCCCCGCCCAAACACTTCTATGGCCGGGCCAGCAGCTCTGTGGAGAAGCAGTTCCGTTCCCCACGCAAAATAATTTAGCTCAGTCGCCTCCAGGCCAGCAGCACGCTCATACTCTCGCACCGCCCCCAGCGGATCCCCCAGCTTCTCGTCGAGATCACCCAGCAAGCGACGCAGATCCGCTTCCTCTTTCTTGCTCAGCTCTTCCTCGTGCGCAAGCATCTGAATCACTTGCTCGCGAGCTTGTGCGAACTCTCCGCAGGCTTTGAAGGCCAGCGCCAGATCGAAGGCGTTTGGATGATCTCCGGGATTGACCTGATAAGCGGTCTCCAGGAGAGGAATGGCTTCGCAATATCTTTCCGAGTGGAAGTAAGTCTCGCCCAGCCTGTGATTTGCTTCAAAGCCCCGCGGATTCTGAAGCAAAGCCGCGCGCAGCGCACTCTCAGACGCATGCGTCTCGTGACCAACCGCACCCGCCTTTGGAGCCGCGGTTGGGACTTCCCTGGATTCACCAGACTCAAGGCTCAAGGTTTCTTTCGCAAGCGCCTCGCCGGTTCGCATACGAGTTTCTGATCCATGGCCGCCAGCGCCGGTCGGATCGGTAAGACCTGCCACGGTGAAGTTAGGCCTGTCGTCAAGCTGTATTGCGGCCGGCGAGGACGAGGATGCGGTTGACGAAGGAGTAGAAGATAGTCCCGACGTTCGAAGGACAAAGTCATAATGCTTCTTTTCTGCTGCCGCCAACTTGATCGAATCCTCGATCGCGTCGCGAAAACCGGATTTCTCCAGCCTCACCGAGTACGTGCCGGCGCAAACCGCCAAAAACACAAAAGCTCCGTCCGCGTTCGTTTTGGTCTCGGCAGAATCTGAACGACCTTCTTCCTGAAGGCGTACCGAAACCTCCGCAACCGGCTTTCCTGTCGAATCCCGCACAATGCCCTCGACCTGGGCGCCCTGCTGCGAGGGAGCGCACTGGGCTAGCAACGGCGGCATTGGCAAGCTCAACATCGCGGCAAGGAGCAACGCCAGACGGCTCCAGTTACCGTTAATTTCCAATGGGGCTGGCAATTCGCAATTTCCGGCACCCAGAAATTTCAACCTTCAACTCTCCTCTCGACTGGCCAGGTGGGTGCGTCTTGAGCGCGCTCACAGACGTAACTATCAGGCGTAATACCAGTCGCCTCCTCATACCTCCGTGCAACATGGGCCTTGAACGCAGCCGCGCAATCAGTACGGACCAGATTCCCGTACATCCGCCAAACCCGTGGCCCGTGATGCAGGCGCCATATGCCGGGACTCGAAGCCGCCAGGCCCAGCAAAAGACCAAGTTCATTGCAGCTCACCTCGTAGTCATCATCACCTTTCCTGGAAGCTTCCCCTACCATCCCGCTGCGCTCATGACTGCACTCGATGAAACACGTAAAAGAACAGAGCCACGCAGAAGCAACCAAAGGCATAGATGAATGATGAGAACAGAGCTACGGCAGGAACCACGCCGCGCAGGACATTGACGACGTCGAAAATGAATGTCCACACTAAGAAGGCCGTTATCAGAATCGTCCCGACCAGTGCCAGGAGCGCCGCATTCTTGACTGTCATGTTCGAAGTATGAACTTTCCACCGAGCAATCGCAACGATGGCCTCTCAGACGAACCGTGCCCACGAAATCAAGTGGGCGGAAAACCACCGCAAACAAGTGCGAATTGGCTCCGAAAATGTTGGTTGCGAGAGTCTGGCTCAGGATTTCTGTGTGTGCCTGCCCGACAGCTAAGTGCAAACGCCCTACATGGCTATTCGTTCCGCAGCGCCACCATGGGACCGACCTTTGCCGCTCGGCGCGCCGGCCGAGCATCGGTGCAACCCCAAACACGGAAAAGAAGTTGTAGGTCACGCGGTCGCCGACGATGCGCTCCGGATTTTCCTGGGCTGCGAGGTTGAAGCTCGATACTTGGGCAGCCGCCAGCTGTTCCAACACCATGCTCTCTCGCTGCCAATCCACGAAGTTGCCGGCGGAAACGCTACCATGTTGTCCCTTCCATGTCTCGGCAACCAACATCACCCGCTCCGGACGTTCGAAAGGAAGCGGTTTCAGCAGCACACTGTTCACGATGCTAAAGATGGCGGTATTGGCTCCGATTCCCAACGCCAACGTGAGTACAGCGGCGGCGGTAAAGGCCGGACTCTTCCCCAGCATTCGAATTCCGTAGCGAACATCCTGCAGAAAAGTTTCCATCGCCTCACAACTATCGCGGCGCCAGCCTGGGAACGACCGGCATGGCAACCGCTAAATTGGACTAGCCCCGCGCAAGCGCTCGACCCAGTCGCCGATGAGTTCCGTGTGCAAGTTTCGAACGAGGACTACACTAAGGCTTCCAATGTACAAGTGCCGCCCCTCTCGAAGCGGACTTTATATATTGCATCCGTTGCCGTAATCTGCTGTCCGGAAATGAACAGTGGGCGATGTAGGAGAGATAAGCCCCCGGGCGATCAGATATCTTCCCCTTCCCTCCCCCTCCGATCGTAAACCCTGGCCACTCGGAAGCGCGGCAAGCTACGATTGGGACGAAGGTCAGGACGATCAGCGCATTCAGGCACTATTCGGGTGCAAGGAGCGAGCAATGTTAAAAGAAAGCAGGGCATTCAGCGGTTTTTCGGTGGGCGACACGCAAAAAGCGAAGGAATTCTATAGCCAGACCCTCGGGCTGGAGGTTTCTGAATCTCACGGCCTGTTGACTCTGCACCTGGCAGGCGGGGCCAGGGTCCTTATTTACCCTAAGCCCCAGCATCAACCCGCCACCTTCACCATTTTTAATTTTCCGGTAAGCAATGTCGAAGAAGCGGTGGATGAACTCGCCGAGCGCGGCGTCCGCTTTGAGATTTATGACCTGCCCAATTTAAAGACAGACAAACGCGGAATTTTTCGGGGCGGAGGTCCGACCATAGCCTGGTTCAAAGACCCAGATGGCAACATCTTGTCGGTTCTCGAGGAAAGCTAGTCTCATCCGCCGGGACTTGTGCAGCGAAAGTTTGGCAGCTCCTAGAGTTCGTGGCTGCAGCGCCGCAACCGAAATGTATGGTCCGCCGCTTTGTCGCAAGCGAAAAATGAGGGTGACAAGTTGGTCTGCGCAAATGTATTCGGCCTTTGTTGGAGCATAAAGCTCCTGGCCTTGATGGAATGCGCTGCGCTCTCGTCCTATTTAGTTAGGCAGCCTTGAAAGGCTTCTTCCGGTTACAGGTTTTCGAGAGCGCCGGGTTCGACCGTTGTGCCATCTCATGGTTCGCCAGCAGACCTGGCAGAAAATCATTAACTCCGTAGCAGTAGCTGGTCTATAGATGTGGGAATCGCGAATGCGATTTCCAAGCCTGGCCTCAGCCAGGCGTCATCTGCGGGCCAGTCAGGCGGTAGCTGTACCGGCCAACCTCGGGGGCCGATAGGCTTCATTCTTGGCGAGCACGGCCCAGGCCATGCGCGCCAGCTTATTGGCTAAGGCTACTGCGGCCACGTTACGGTGGGTGCGTGCTGTGAGTTGGGTCAGCCACGCGCTCAGACCGGAAGACTGTTTCGCGCTCTGTTGCAGGACGGCACGTGCCCCTTGCACGAAAAGTCTTCGCAAGTAAGAGTTCCCCCGTTTGCTAATGCCGAGCAGTTTTTGCTTACCGCCGGTGGTATATTCGCCCGGGACGATTCCGAGCCAGGCTGCGAACTCTCGCCCCTTCTTGAAAGCTGCTCCGTTGCCGATCGCGGCGATGATTGCAGTCGCCGTAATCGGTCCGATGCCAGGGATCGCCACCAGTCGTCGGCAGGCTTCGTTGTCGCCCGCAGTTTTCTTGATCACGGCATCGGCTTCGTCGATCCGCATTTGCAAGTGATCGAGCTCCAGCTTCAGTTGCGCCAGCAGCACGCGCAATGCGCCCGATAGCTTGGCGCTGGCGTCTTCCAGGATCCCGGGCAATGCCACATCGACATGGCACCGTCCCTTGCGCAAAGTAATTCCACGTTCGAGCAGCAAGCCACGAATCTGGTTGATGACTGCTGTGCGACGCATCACCCAACGCTCGCGCACCCGGTGTAGGGACTGTAGATCCAGTTGGTCATCGGTTTTGATCGGCACGAAGCGCATCTTCGGCCGCTCGACTGCTTCAGCGATCGCCTCGGCGTCAATGTAGTCGCTCTTGTTGGTCTTCACGTACGGCTTGACATACTGAGCCGGCATCAGCCGTACCTCATGGCCCTGCTCTCTCAGAGCTCGTCCTAGAAAATGGGCCCCTCCGCAGGCTTCCATGCCAATCAATTCGACCTGCAGGTTCGCCGTGAAATGCAGCAGCTGCTTGCGTGAAAACTTCTTGCGCACCACAACCTCGCCGCGCGGGTTAAGCCCAACCAGATGAAAAACTGTCTTGCCAAGATCAATGCCGATCGTGTGTAGTTCCATGGGATGCCTCCTCCGTACGCCTCTTATACCCCAGCTGCTGGCTGGGTAAAGGCGGCGGACCATCCCATTAGTTAACCCCAAGACCCTAGGCCAGGAAGGTTGAACTTTACTCCTCGAGCGGGCGGAGTTGGGCGCATCGATCGCGCTTACGCCAAGTCTCGCAAACTGAAACGGCCTCCACCCCAGGAACTCAGTGCTCACCGGCCCCGCTCAGGGTGTAAGGAGCAGGATCGCGATTCTTGGGACTCCGTTATACGTGGCAGTGATGATCGGCAACGTCAGCGATTTTACCGCCTTGGTGCTGACCGTAAAGGTGGCGGTGGTCGCTCCCGCGGCGATGGTCACGCTTGCCGGAACCGTGGCTGAGGAGCTGGTGCTGCTAAGCGTCACCACTACGCCGCCGGCTGGGGCCGGCGAGGCCAGCTGAACTGTGCCCCCGGTGGAAGCACCGCCCTTGAGAATTAGGGTGTTCAACCACATCGTGTTCAACACGAGCGGTGTGACCGTGAGACTGGAGCTGACTTTCGACGAGTTGTAGCTGGCCGAAATGGTCACGGTGATCGAGGAGGTCACCGAGTTAGTATTAATCGCAAAAGTGGCGGTGGTTGCACCGCTGGCCACGGTTACGGTGGAGGGAACGGTCGCCGCCGCCGTGTTGCTGCTCGAGAGAGTTACCACGCCACCGCCCGCGGGCGCGGCCGAGGTCAATTGCACGGTGCCGATAGTGGAGCTCCCGCCCACCAGGCTTCCATTGTTCAACCACATGGTGTTGAGCAGAATGGCCGTGATGGTCAAGCTAGAGCTGGCTGTCGTCCCGTTGTAGCTGGCGGAAATGGCGGCCGTGGCAGAGGCGGTAACCGCTTTCGTGGTGACGGCAAAGGTGGCGGTTGTGGCTCCGGCCGCAACCAGCACGCTGGCGGGGACCGTTACCGCCGTATTGCTGCTGGCAAGCGATACCGATGCTCCGCCGGCGGGAGCAGCGGCGGTCAACTGGATCGTTCCGGTGGTCGATGCGCCGCCCACCAGGATGCTGTTGCTCAGCCACATGGTATTCAGATGCACAGTGGAAACCGGGGACACGGTCAGAATGGTGCTGGCCTTCACCGAGTTGTAGGTCGCCGACAATGTGACCGGGGTTGATAAAGCCACTGCTTTGGTGGTCACGGTAAAGGTTGTGCTGCTTTGCCCCGCCGAGACGGTCACGGTCGCAGGAACTGTGGCCGCCGCAGTGGTGCCGCTGGCCAGCGTCACCACCGCGCCGCCCGTAGGAGCGGCACCGCTCAGCATCACCGTTCCCGTGGAGGAGGTTCCGCCGGGGACGCTCGTGGGCGACACGCTTACTGCAGTGAGCGACGCTGCCGTATTCACTTGAATGGTGACCTGGCTTAGGACGGAGTTGTAATCGGTGGTCAGCGTGGGAGTGAAGGTCACCGATAAGGTTTGGGCACCGACCGACAGGATGGAGCCGGCAGCCGGGCTATAGGCAAACGTTCCCGGCACACTGGCCGTGGCGTTGAGCTGAACCGCGCTCAGAGCTGTGCCCGAGGTGATGGCGGCGGGCGTGGCCCAGGCTACGGTTGGGGTTGCCCGGTTGACGGTGAGAGACACATTGGCTTGGGTGCTCGTGAAGTCGGCGGTGGAGGTCGGGGTAAAAGCCACTGAGAGAGATTGGCTTCCAGGGGTGAGGACAGTTCCTGCCGCCGGCGTATAGACAAACGTTCCGGGAACGTTGCTGGTGGCATTGAGTTGGGTTGCGCCGAGCGCGGTGCCAAAAGTGATGGCCGCGGGCGTAGCCCACGCGACGGTTGGCGTTGCCTGGTTGACGGTGAGGGCCACGGTGGTCTGGACGCTAATGAAGTCAGCAGTGTCGCTTGGCGTAAAGATCGCCGAGAGAGATTGCGTTCCAGGGGTGAGGACAGTTCCTGCCGCCGGCGTATAGACAAACGTTCCGGGAACGCTGCTGGTGGCATTGAGTTGGGTTGCGCTCAGCGCGGTGCCAAAAGCGATGGCCGCGGGCGTAGCCCACGCGACGGTTGGGGTTGCTTGGAAAACGCCAAGGGTCACCTTGGCCTGGGCACTGGTGAAATGAGCCGGGTCGGTCGGCGTGAAGGTCACCGAGAGAGTTTGGGTTCCGGAAGCAAGCATGGTTCCTGCCGCGGGCGTATAGACAAACGTTCCAGGAACGCTGCTGATGGCATTGAGTTGGGTCGCGCTCAGCGCGGTGCCAAAAGTGATGGCCGCGGGGGCTGGCCAAGTGATCGTCGAAGTCACGATTTGGGTGGAAAGCGAGATGGTTTGTCCCGCATTCACCGTGAGGTGCGAGATGAATTGTCCGTCATACACCTCCGCGCCGTTAGAGTTCAGACCGGTCACGGAAATGACGGCCGAGGGCACGGACGCCCCGGCGGGGACGGTGATATTGATGGTCGGGCTGGGCCCTCCCACTACGGACGCGGTTACATTCGAAAGGTTGTAAGTGTTGCGCGCTTGCATCGCCTGCCCCATCTGAGCCTGGGTTGGGGTGAGCACCGGCATGTTGTAAAGAGCTTCGTACTTGCTGAAGGTCTGGTCATAGACGTCGGTCAGCGGGGCGGAAACATGACTCTCCGTCATGCCCAGGCTGGCACCGTTGTCGGAGAAGTGGAGGTTCGGCTGGTGGAACATCTCCGGATCCATGTCGCCGAGCAGCATGTTGTTCACGAAGCTGGTGCTGACGAAGTCGAGCAGCTGGGCTGGAGTGAAGGTGTTAAACGGCTCCTGGTTCGTGCCCGAAGGCCCGTAGATGCAACTGAACTCCGCCTGATCGTCCGCCCAGTTCGCGGCGTTGAAGAATACGTCATTGGGATGCCGCGGCACTTCGTAAATATCGGGCGCATAGTTGTTCACGATGCCCACGTTCGGCGACGGGTTGGGACCGTTGTTGTTGGTGGCGGTCGTGGCCACGGACGTATCGGTGACCACATAGGCAATCCCGTCCTGGTTGAGGTAAGGGGAGACATTCGCATCGTCAAGACCAGTGACACCGGGCGTCACCATGCTGTGCGGATCAAAGTCGGTGAAGGTCAGCTGTGCGAGGGCCGCGTCACTGGGATCCAAATCGAGGTTCACTCCGCCAGGCTGGCTCGCGACCCACAGGTTGGTGAGCACCTCCAGGTCAATCGAGTCCATGGGAGGGGTGTCCGGGTCGCCACAGCCGGTTCCGGTCGGCGCGCTCCTGCACAGACCGTCCAGTGTTCCCGGATGGTCGTAGGTATGGCTCATCCAGTGAAAGTACTGCTGGTAACTCTCGAGGTCGGCCACCAGCGTGTCCGTCGAGCCCGCGGGAACCCCTGTCCAGTCCGTATTGCCGGCGGTCCCGACACCGTTGAAAGCGATGCTCAGCTCGAAGTTGCTGAGCAAGGGGTCGCTCTGTTTGGCCTTCTGCCAGGCCACCAATTGAGTCATGTCAGAAGAGGTCAGGCGGAAAGTTGGCAGTGAGGGATCATCGCCCAACGTGCGATCGTGAGTGATGGGGTTGGTGCATGCGGTACCCGGGATCCACTCCGCGTCGTTGATGAAGAAGTCATCAATGGACTGAGTGGCGAACACATGATACTCGCCGAGGAATATACCGCGGGTCACCCAGTTCACGAGCCCGTAGGCCAGAACCAAGTCGTGGGTGAGGTACGGATTGCTGTCGAAGGTCTGTGTGAGGTATTCCCGTCCATCCCCGAGGACATAGTCAAGGGATAATGCGTTGCCCGCACTATCGGACAACAGCGGGGTCACGGAGGCCCCGGCCGGCAGTGGAGTGACCGAGCCATTGTTAGGTGTCGCCAGATAGACAAAGGCGTTCGAGATGGATAGAGGCGTGCTCGTATTTGCGTAGAAAAATGTCGAAGCGCCGGCGGGAGTGAAGTTGGCGCTGTAGGTCTCGGTGGAATCCACGGTTGCGTTGTCGGGGTTCAATCCGAAATCCGTACCCGGAAAGGTGAACCAATTGATCTGCCGCGCTTTGAAGGTCTGCTCATATGCGGTCAGCAAGGGCATCCCCGGCAGCGTATAGATGTCGTTTCCAAAGGCGAAAATCACGCCCTGGTAAAAACCATGGCAACTGCCATCGGACAGCATGGAGGCGCTGACGCCGGCCGAAACATCTACGACCGTGTAGGGTACGCCGAAATAATTAAGCGCCTGCAGGATGGCAGGAAAGTCTGCATAACCGGCTCCGGCGTTGGCGCCGCTGTTGTTCACCACCAAGAGTTTCAAATCGGTGGTGGGAATCGAACAGGAGACCGGGGCTCCGCCGATGGCACTCAGAAACGCCAGCCCAGAAACGCCGCCCGAAGTGGCGGTGATGGGTATGCCGACCGAACTGCTGGCGACGACACTGGCTAGGCCCGAACTGGAGATGTTAACCGCTGCGCCGCCGGCTGCCCAGCTCACACTATTCGTGAGGTCGACGGCAGTGCCATCGCTATAGGTGCCGGTTGCGGTGAATTGTTGGTTGCTGCCTGTGCCTACGGTTACGCTGGGCGGGAACACGGCGATCGAGACCAGCGTCTGCGCAAGCGCCGGACTCGACCACGCCGCAATGACAAAGCCGAGCAGGGCAATCGAGAGTTGAGAGACAGAGATAGAGCGGGCGCGCAACGAACTCATAATCATCGGGAACCTACCTCAGAAGTGAAGACTCGAGCGCGGGTTTTTGGGGGAGGAACCGCCTAGCGACCAATCTGCCATCCGCTTAGACATCCGCTGTGTCGGGTCGCGCGCGAAGTATCTGCAGATTTTCGATTTCGTTGCCTTTGCGCAACTCAATCACGTGAAATTCTGGAAAACTCGCACTTTTGCTCAAACCTCGAGCACAAGGGGCCGCAATGCACTTATAGGTGTTTTGCGGGTTGGTCACAAGAAGTAGGTCGTCGTGGTTCCCACCCTACTTCTCGACCACCTCGGACCTCCTGCTGCGCAAACCTATTTCATTGGGCGTGGCAGAGAGGATCGACATGGGTCTTTCGTCCGCTGAGTCTGTCCATTGGCCTGGCGGATTTGTTGCTGTTCCGCTCATTCTTATGGGGGTTGCCGTTTTGGCGAGCGGCATCCCGGCGCACGGCGGGGAGCGCATTCTTCCGGATGGCTCGATGTCGGATCATTCTTACTGGGACGGGAGCGGTCGTTCGGTGGATCCCTTCAGGCGCCTTTGGATCGTTGCCACCCACCAAGGACCACAGGTCAACTGATGTTCGGGGGAAGCATTTTTTCCTTTTGTTCAAAATTGACCAGCCAGGGTGCCCACGTGAATTGCATGATGGCCAGGTATGAACGCCAAGGACCTGACCCCGAAGCAACGATTGGCGGTTCGCTGTCCCACCTGCGGCGCCAGGCGGGGCGAGAAGTGCGAACTCGGCACCGGTCAGCCGCGCACCTATCCGCACCGAGATCGACGACTAATGGCAGCTGATCTCATCGAGCTAACCGCTAAAAAATAATGCGGTTGCTTCCTATTTTCCACAGAGAGCCTCTGTGTGCTGTGACGTCGGTCACTGACTTCCTTCAGATTTTCTCTTAATCCTGTCCGATGCGCTGGAGCCGCTGCAGGTCGGTCGGGCAACTTCCCCCCCGCTCATAGCTTCACCATCTTCCCCGACCGACGGGGGGAGAAGCGGCCAGCGCAACCTACTGGTCAATGGGACGTGTGACACTCGCCAGCCACATCCGCCGGCTGGCTAGAACACGTTCTCGACTTGCTTTTGTCGCCCCGGATTCAGATAGCTGATCCACTTCATTCGGGAGGAGATTTGCACGATGCGTGACCGAGAGCCAGCGGGATGGCGCGAACTCCTACAGAAAGCGCAGCAGCAGGAAGACCCTGCGAAACTCATTGAAATCATAAAGCAACTCAACCGCTTACTTGCGCAGTGCGAGAAACAAGTGGCCCGGGAGACGCAAAACGGAGAGTTCCTCTCCTTGGCGCGAGAGGTTGGGGGATGAGGTTGGGGGATAAAGACCAAAAGCAATTTGCGAGTATCGGAGTCTACTCCGTCCCCGCCGCCAGCAGCGTTTGCTCCCCGATTCGAAGCTAGGCCATCCTAGTCGGCCCAGATTGGCAAAAGCGGCCATGATGGAATCTCGGGCGGCTAAAACTGTCACCGTCCGATCCTCCTTGGTTCCCAATGGCCGATTCCGGCCGATCGCTCGAAGCCGATCCGAACTGCCTCGCGAGATGGAGGTCAGGTCGGCCTCGAACCAACGCTGCGCTGCTTGATCGCGCATTGCCATCGCCTTACGTGGAATCCCTACAGAAGTACATCAAGTAAGTAATCGTGTATGCTCTTGCCAGCCGGGCTGGGAATGATAGCCTTGGTCTGTATTTTCTCTCTGCATATTCTTGCTCATTGCAGGGGATCGTCGAGTTGGTTTTTCTGCCGATGGAGGATGGGGACGGAGACCCCCGGCCATCGATGATATCCCACTTAGAACGATGATTTGGTTGGCGTTTTGCTGCAGCCCAAGGCCGAGCCGATGCCTCACAGTGCGCCCTCGGCTGAGGGCTACTTCTGTTTCGGTTCTGGATTGAGCGATGAGCATGGCCGCCGGTGGCTATGGCTCGGTTTGGGATCGCTAGGGCGAACCGGTCCCGAACCCTACGATAGGTCTCGCAGGGAGGCGCAGTTGTTCACGACAGAGTTCGGAACGGCCGCTTCAATCCGTAGTTTCTAGTTTCGCGCCGGGACTGAGGATTCATGATGGCTGCTGAAAACCGGGCCTGGGTTGCGGCGACGCTCGATACCAAGGGCGCCGAGGCCGAATACGTATGCGGGCTGCTCGAGGCGGCCGGTCTGCCGGTCGCATTGGCCGATCTATCAACCTCAGGGAACTCGCCGAACCCAACTGCGGTTTCGGCTTTCAACCGCGTTCTAGTATCCCCGGCCGACATCAGAGCCCATCATGCCCAGGCGCAAGGCTCAATGGTCTCGGGCGATCGCGGCGCCGCGATTGCCGCGATGACCGATGCCTTTGAGCGCTTCGTCCGCCAGCGGAACGACATCGGCGGCTTACTCGGACTCGGCGGCTCGGGAGGTACGGCACTGATTGCACCGGCCATGCGCGCGCTGCCGATCGGTGTGCCCAAGCTGATGGTCTCGACGATGGCTTCGGGCAACGTCGCGGGTTATGTGGGCGCCAGTGATGTCACGATGGTCTATTCGGTGACGGATCTGGCCGGCCTGAACCGGATTTCCCGGCTCGTGCTTGGCAACGCGGCGCACGCACTTGCGGGCATGATGCTGCACCCGACCCGGCCGCAAACCGAGGGGCGCCCGGCGGTCGGACTGACCATGTTCGGGGTGACCACGGCTTGCGTGCAGCAGATCTCGCAACGCCTCGATTCCCGCTTCGACTGCCTGGTGTTTCATGCGACTGGCACCGGTGGCCGGTCGATGGAAAAGCTGCTAGAGGACGGCCATATCCGCGGGGTGCTCGACATCACGACGACCGAAGTTTCGGACTATCTCTTCGGGGGGGTGCTGGCGTGCACCGAAGACCGCTTCGGCGCAGTGTCGCGGACGGGTGCGCCTTACCTAGGGTCTTGCGGGGCGCTCGACATGGTGAATTTCGGCGCGCCCGAGACGGTGCCGGAACGCTATCGCGAACGCAAGTTTTATCCGCATAATCCGCAGATTACGTTAATGCGGACCAACGTCGAGGAGAACATTCGCCAGGCACGCTGGATTGCGGAACGGCTCAACCGCTGTCAGGGCGAAGTAAGATTCCTGCTCCCCCTGGGCGGGGTCTCGGCGCTCGATGCGCCGGGCCAGGCATTTTTCGATGCCGTCGCGGACCAGGCCTTGTTCGATACACTGGTGGCCGAGTTCCGGGCGACGGATCATCGCCGACTCATCGAGGTCCCGTATCACATCAACGATCCGCGGTTTGCAGCGATCGCCGCTGATGAGTTCTTGGCGATGGTCGATTGACGCCGAACGCCGACGGAAGGAAAAACTCCATGCCACGTTTCGCGCGGAAGGAACTGCTCTCGAAATATGCCGAGATGGTTCGGCAGCGGCAGCCGATTGTCGGAGGTGGGGCGGGGACAGGCCTATCCGCTAAGTGCGAAGAGGCGGGCGGCATCGACCTGATCGTGATCTACAATTCGGGGCGCTATCGGATGGCAGGCCGGGGTTCTCTCGCCGGCCTCATGGCCTATGGCAACGCCAACCAAATCGTCATGGAAATGGGCAGCGAGGTATTGCCGGTGGTCCGCAAGACGCCGGTGCTCGCGGGGGTGAATGGCACGGATCCTTTCTGCGTCTTCGATCTCTTCCTCGACCAGATTGCGGCGCTTGGTTTTTCAGGGGTGCAGAATTTTCCGACCGTAGGACTGATTGACGGGACTTTTCGCCAGAATCTCGAAGAAACGGGCATGGGCTACAGCCTGGAAGTCGAGATGATCCAGCTGGCCCACGAAAAAGATCTGCTGACTACGCCCTATGTGTTCGATCCTGATCAGGCCGAAGCGATGGCGCGCGCTGGGGCCGACATCCTGGTCGCCCACATGGGCCTGACGACCGGCGGCGCCATTGGCGCGGAAACGGCTCGGACGCTCAAAGCCTGCGTGGAACAAATCGACGCGATCGCCCAGGCGGCGCTTGCCGTACGTTCCGACATCCTTATTCTTTGCCACGGCGGCCCGATCGCCGAGCCCGCCGATGCCGCTTTCGTGCTGCACAAAACCCGGCACTGCCACGGTTTTTTCGGCGCGAGTTCGATGGAGCGACTGCCGGCCGAGAAGGCGATCACCAACCAAACCCGAGAGTTCAAGCAGGTCCGATTCTAGCGCCGGAGGCAGGCCATGCAAAATACGGTGTATATCAGCGACGTGATCGATCAGCCGATCGACAAGGTATGGAGTATCATGCGCGGCTTCAATGACATGCCGTCCTATCATCCGGCCATCCAAGGAAGCTTGATTGAAGACGGACTGCCATCGGACCAGGTCGGCTGCGTGCGGCGATTGACCCTGGGCGAGGGTTTCGTGCGCGAGCGCCTGCTATGCATGGACGACCTGAACTACGTGTTCACCTATGAAATTATCGAAGGCACGCTTCCCGTACGCGGCTACGTGGCAGGAGTCCGACTGCACCGTATCACCGAGGGGAATCGGACCTTTGCGGAATGGTGGGCGGATTTCGAAGTGGTCGGAGCAGACCGTAACGCCATGATTGCGCAGATCGGGAATAACGTCTTTGCTGCCGGTTTCAGGGCGGTGGCGGCGAAGCTTGCGCGGGCTCGCTGAGTTGCCGGGAAGACTCACGAGCTGCCAAGTTCCCGTTTGGGCAGTAGGTAGCGAAGACCGCCTGTTCCCTCCGCCGGCTAGGCGTTCCGGAGTGTGCCGAAGCGTAGCCAGAGGTTGAAAGCCTGTTTACCCGAGGTCTCACTCATACCGCAGCGCCACCATGGGATCCACTTTGGTGGCTCGCCGCGCGGGGATGTAGGCTGCGGTCAGGGCGGCGAATCCAACGAGCGCCACGACTGCGGCGTAAGTCGCCGGATCGGTCGCCCTGACTTCGAACAGAATGCTTTTGAGCAAGCGCGTGCTTGCCATGGCTACGCCCAATCCCAATGCCGTCCCTGCGAGCGTTAGCCTCATCCCTTGACGCAGCATGATTCCGAAGACGTCGCCCCGGCTCGCCCCCAGGGCCAACCGCAGGCCCATTTCGTTGGTGCGCTGTCCGAGGACATACGCCATGACGCTGTACGCGCCCGCAGTCGCCAGGCACACCGCCAGTCCGGCGAAAAGGCTGAGCAGCAGGGCGCGAAAACGCGGAACCGCAACATCCTCGGATACGGTTGCCGCAAGCGTCGTGAACTCGACTGGCACGTCGGAAGACAGGGTATGTGCCTGGCGCCGCAGGGTCTCGGAAAGCGTGCCCGGGAGTATCATTCCGCGTACTACGAGACTCAGGTTGGTCGAGGTTTCGGGATGTTGTTCGTAGGGCATGAAAAGCTCCGGCTGGGGCGCACTGGCCGGCCCATACTGCCTGGTATCTCCCGCAATGCCCACGATGGTCATCGCTTTCAGCGAGTCGAAACCGCAATAAATCTCGCGTCCGATGGGGTCCTGGCCGGGAAACGCCTGCCGCGCCAGGGACTGGTTGATAATCGCGACAAAGGGCGCCTCATAGGCGTCGCCATCGCGGAAGTCGCGGCCGCGATCGAGAGGAATGCCGAGGCTTCGAAAGGTATCCGGAGCCACTACAGAAAAGACCGCTTGCGGTGCCTGGATACCCAACTGGTCGGGCAAATGGTCGATCCAGTAACTCCCGTTGGAGTTCACTCGCCCCGGCAAGGTCCGCACCGCACCCGCAGCAGAGACCCCGGGCAGAGCCGAGACCTCGGCTAACAGCGACTTGTAAAATCGCGTGGCGCGTCGGTCGTCCTCGAGACTCGAGGCCGGGAAATCGCTCTCCATGACCAGAACGTTCTCGGGATGGAAACCGAGCGTCACCTGATGCAAGGCGGCAAAGCTCTTGATCAGCAAGCCGGCTCCGGCCAGCAGCACCACGGACAGTGCGATCTCGGTCGTCACCAGAACACCGCGTATCCAGCCCGCGCGGGCCGACGTGCCGGTCCTTGGCGTCGAGTGCTTAAGAGACTCGTTTAGATTGACTCTTGAAATATGGAAGGCGGGCACCAGGCCGCACAACAGGCTGACCGAGAGCGTGACGCCCAGCGTAAATAGCAGCACCAACGGGTCAATCGCCGCCTCCGCCAGTCGAGGAACATCTCCGGGAGCGAGCGCAACGAGGACACGCGACCCCCAGGTAGCCAGCACCAACCCGGCAACACCGGCCAAGCCGGCCAAAACCAAAGTCTCGCTGACCAGTTGCCGGGTCAACCGTCCCCGGCTGGCACCGA
Source organism: uncultured Acidobacteriaceae bacterium (assembly GCA_963770245.1). Lineage (GTDB taxonomy): Bacteria > Acidobacteriota > Terriglobia > Terriglobales > Acidobacteriaceae > PALSA-270. The sequence continues at coordinate 69,560 of CAVYOX010000013.1, forward strand.
CGGCAGCGCGAATCGCCATCTCCCGGCTGCGCGCCGTCGCTCGAGCCAGCAGCAGGTTGGCGACGTTGGCGCAGGCAATCAGCAGAACCACGCCGACAGCCCCGAGCAGTAGATACAAGGTGAGCTGGACATCACCGACCAGGGCATCGCGCATGCGGATCACCGCCACGCTTTTGCCGTCATTGCTCGAAGGATATTGCTTTTCGAGGCGCGCGCCGATCGATGCCATCTCTGCCTGCGCCTGCTCTACGCTGACACCGTCTTTCAACCTTCCGACAACCTTATAGTTATGGGCAGAGCGCTCGTTTCCCTCGGGAAAAATCGTGTTGGCGGGGAACCAGAGATCGGTCTGGTCGGGAAAGTGGAAGCCCGGCGGCAGAACGCCAACAATATTGAGTGTTTTGCCGAGCATGCGCACCGACTGTCCGACGACCTTCGGATCGCCAGCAAAATGGCTTTGCCAATACGATCGGCTGATGACCGCCGACCCGCCGCTGCCGGGTGCTTCTTCCTCCGCGCTGAACAGGCGTCCGGAGACGGGATTGACCAGAAAAACGCGAAAGAACTCTGGCGTCACCATCGCGATATGGACATACTCCGCGGCCGATCCTGCTTTCACCGCCGCCTGGTCGGCCGCGTAGTACGCCAGCGAGCGAAAGGCATGGCTTTGGTCATGCCAGTCACGAAAGTCGGGCGCGGACACGAGCCCGCGATCGTCGGTCTTCCGCCACCAAGAGGAAAGCGCCACGATCCGGTCAGGATGGGGATAGTCGAGGGGTCGAAGCAAAACTGCGTTCACCACGCTGAAAATGGCAGTATTGGCGCCAATCCCGAGGGCCAGCGTGATGACCACAACTGCAGTGAAGCCGGGGCTCTTTCGCAACTGGCGAAGCCCATAGCGCAGATCTTGCATCGATCCAGTCATTCGATATTCATCCTTATGTTCTGGTTCTCAAAGAACCGTGCCTTATTCATAGCGCAACGCCACCACGGGGTCGACCTTCGCTGCCCGCCGAGCGGGAATGTAGCAGCCAATGAGAATCCACAGCAGAACCAGCCAGGGCACGATCGAAAAGGTGGTTAGGTCTCTCGGACTCACCCCAAACAGCAAGCTAGCCATCACGTTCGCCAGCGCCAGGGCGCCCACGAGTCCAACCAAGACTCCAGCCAGAGCCAGCTTCGCCCCTTGTCCCAAGATCAGCCGCACCACATTCTGCTGCGGTGCCCCCATGGCGATGCGGATCCCAATCTCGCGCGTGCGCTGGGCAACCGAGTAGGCCATGACGCCGTAGATGCCCACGGCCGCCAGGACCAGCGCCAACCCTGCGAACGCCCCGATCAACCACATATCAAAACGCCGCAGCGAGCCGGAATCGGCGACCATTTCTTTCATGCTTTTGACGTTGTAGAGGGGGACCGTTTTGTCGACCTCGCCCACGGCGGCTCGAATCGAGGCGAGCAGACCGGCCGGATCGCTGCTGCGTACTGCAATGCTCATGTTCGCTTCTAATAGCGGCAAGAAAGCTGGCGGCAACTGCAGGTATGGGTAGTAGACGGTCGGCTCGATGTCCACATCAGCCGCCCAGTGATGAACATCCCTCGCGACTCCCACAACGACACACCAATCCCCGCCCGGCATGGCAGGCTTCAGGCGCTTGCCGAGCGCACTCTGATTGGGCCAATACAGCTTGGCCAAGCTCTGGCTCACCACGGCGACGTGCGGCGAGGCTGCAGTATCGTCCTCGGTAAACTCCCGGCCGCCTAATAAGGATGTCCGGAGACCACTGAAGTAGCCGGGACCGACGGCGCGCAGGCGGGTGACCACGGGAATTTCCGATGGTGGCGGCGGCGTTCCTTCGATTTCGATGGGCATCGAAGGATCGGTCCCGCTCATGGGCAGATTTCTGGCCAGCACCGCCGACTCGACGCCGGGCAGCGCCCGCACGCGCTCGAGCACCTCGTGATAGAACAGTGGAATGCGCTGGCCGGAGAATTCGGTGGGCGCCGCCAGGCTAAAGGTCAACACTCCTTCCGGATCAAATCCCGGATTCACAGTTTCCGCTCGCCACAGACTTCGGAGCGACAGTCCAGCGCCGATGAACAGCATGGACGCCAGCGCCGTCTCGGTAACCACCAGCGCGGCGCGATGCTTGCCAAAGCCTCCGCTGCTGCCGCGCGCTCCTTCTTTCAGCGTTTCACTGATATTCGCCTTCGAGCCTTCCCACGCCGGGGCAAGTCCAAACAGAATTCCGACTAGGCCACAAAGCAAGGCAGTAAAAGCCAGCACCGTCGGATCGATGGCAATCGTCTCCGCCGAGGGGATGCTCGAGGGATGAGCGATGCGGAGAACCCGGATTGCGATCCAGGCCAGCGCCAATCCCAACCCGCCGCCAAGCATCGCCAGCAGCACGCTCTCGGTCAGCAACTGCCGGATCATTCGCAAACGACTGGCGCCGAGTGCCGTCCGAATGGAGATTTCGCGCTGCCGGGTGGTTCTGCGGGCCAGCAGGAGGTTGGCCACATTCGAGCAGGCAATCAGCAAGACAAAGCCGACTGCGCCCATGAGGAGCAGCAACACCGGCTTCACCGCGCCATTCACAACGTCGCCGACCGGCTGTACTGTGGTTCCGAAGCCGCCTTCGCCCCTGGGGTCCTCGACCTTCAGTCGCTTGGCGATGGCGTCCAGTTCTGCCTGAACTTGTTGCCGGCTGGCTCGGTCGGGAAGCCGGGTAAAGGCAAAAAGCCAATGAACGTTTCGCGCCGCCGCCTGCGCGTTGACCGACTCCAATCGCAGGGGTATCCAGAACAACTCTTGGTCAGACAGCACGTGAAATCCCGCCGGCATCACGCCCACCACCGTGTGCGGAACGCCGTCGAGGCTGATCGCCTGGCCGAGAATGTCCGGTCGTCGGTCAAAGCGGGTGGACCACAGCGCGTGACTCAAGATTACGACCGCGCCGGCTCCGGGATGATCTTCTTCTTGAGAGAACATTCGGCCGAGGACCGGCTCAACGCCCAGCACCGGCAATAGGTCATAGTTGACTTGTCCTCCCGCGATCCGCTCCGGAAGATCTTTTCCCCCGAGGTTTTTTCCTACCGCCGCAAATGCGCCCAGATGCGCCACCAGTTCTCCCTGCTGCCGAATCTCGAGAAAGGCGGGCGTCGAAAACACATTCGGATTGCCGTTTGACATCGTCTTCCACACCACCATCGCGCGCCCGGCGTCGCGGAAGGGCTGGGAGTGGAACAGCACCGAGTTGATCACACTGAACATCGCCGTGTTTGCGCCAATGCCCAAGGCCAGGGTAACGACCGCAACCGCGGTGAAGCCCGGCGATTTCCGCAACATGTGCAAGCCATAGCGGATATCCTGCAAGATGGTTTCCATATTCCTCCCTCTTACCAAAGCGGCGCATCGGATTGCAAGGAAATCAACGGCATCCGCAAAGCCATGTTCATCCTCGCGAAGCTTCGAACAAGCTGATCATTCAGCTCCCCTCACTCCTGCTTCGCCCACTACCCCATGGGATTGCCTCTGGTAGGGCGGACCGAGGTTACCCCTGGGAATCGAAACTCACAAGGCGAACATTGTGAGAACAGACGACAATCACAACGATCGCATGAGTTGCGCCCGAGATGTTCTTTGGCAATTTCGTCACCATTCACTCTGAGGCCCAAATTATTGAAAAGAAAAGATCTAGAGGCTTGACCGCTGGACAAGAACTGCCGCTGGTGTCCCCGGTTGAAAATCAGTGTCCGGGACTGAACAGGTGAGGATGATGGCCAACCTTCGAGGCCAATTTGAGAGCTTCGAAAGATTGACTATCGTTCGCGACACTACTTATACCGCCGGGAAAACTTGAACCCATGTGAAACTCACCTGGGCCGGGAGCGCCAGGCGACACCCGTGAGTAACGCCTTTCGTCAGCCCGCAAGCCGCATTGATCCCGGGAACGGCGGTCGAGGAGGAGCGCCAACAGATATCGAATGCTGGAAGCGCAATTGAAGCCCAGAGAGCTTCCGATGTCCGTTTTTTCCGGACTATGCCGCCCGCCGAGACGCCTGCAACGGGGGAGGGCTCTTGCAATAGGGATAGTTTGGGCACACGAGATAGATCGTGGGGAGCGAAGTTCTTGCAATGAGGGGCGCACCGCATCGCAGGCAACACGGAGTCGATCTCACGGTTTCAATGGCCATAGAACACCTGCTAGCTCCTCCACCCTGATCCTCATCATCCTGTGCTCGAATGCGCCGTCGTTGCTCCTGGCGCGGGATTTCGGGCGGCGTTTCACACCCGCCTCCCTAGCAGAGCCCGCAAACGGCGGGAGGAAAAAAGGTCGCTGGCGACGGGTCCGGCCAATTTAACAAGTGTCCAGAAAAGGAGTCTGGTCAGAATTGACCACAGGACCAATCTTCTTTCCGGCAAGATCTGGAGGCGCTGCGCAGGTAATCCGGTATTCCGGACCGCGAGGGATGGATCGGTCTAGCTTCAGGAATGCCTATTCCGAAGTGCTCATCCATCCGTTTTCTCCCCGTTCTCGGCTTCACGCGCACGGGGCGAGTCAGAGCTGCGATCGCGATTGCGAGCAGCATGACGTTCGTCAACGGTACGCTCCTCGATCCTCACTGCCACCAGCCATTTGCCGAGTCTGCTCCCCGATTTTCGCCGAGTACAGGATGTACTTGAACGGGTCTGTATTCTGGTACTTCTCCATGAGTTTGAGGTAAATGAGCCGTTTGAGGCCGGCCACGGACTGACTATGGTCGAACCTACTTTCCGATGATTCCAGCAGCGAGGCCGCGAGTTCGTATTTGCCGTCGGCGGCCAGGCGTCCTACGGCGCGGGTAAGCTGTCTTTCCGACAAACCTAAGTAGTCCACCAAGAGCTCTGCGCGGTCGGCCCGGCTGAGATGGTCGAGGCCTTCGAGGTCGGGTTGCCAGTAGCCGACGTTCTGGTCGTAAAGACGATCGATGACATGTTCGCGCATAATAAAATACGGAAGGTGCACGTCGGGATCTCCGCTCGGCAGATCCGGCGGAATCAGGTTGGCCTGTTGAATCACGGCTCGTTCATCCCCCCGGCGGATCGCAGTCAACACCTGCTCGCGCAGCCAGCCGAGATCCAATTTGAGTTGTGCCAGCATGGCCGGGGACGCGAAATTCCGCGTGAGCGGTTCGTGGCCGTGCAGCAGATACTGCGGGTTCTTCTGGACCACAATGTCGATCGCATCCAGCAGTCCTTGGAGGTCGCCTTCTTGCGCAAAAGGTGCTCCAAGATAAGGCATGATGAAATCGCCCACGAACATGACCCCCTGATCCGGCAGACTAATGAACATGGCGTCGTGGGTTTCTCCGCCATGGACAGGGATCAACTCGATGTGAGTTCCTCCGATCCTCAATTCTGTCCGATGGCCGATCGTGACATCGGGCTTGAAGCTGCGTACATCGTCTAGGCTGAAGCGTTCGCCGAAGAAGGGTTTGGCGAAAATGTTAGGCGCGTCGAGGTCGCGGGTAACCTCCTCTTGATAGTTGCTCCGGGCATAGAAACGCAGGTGGGGATTTAGGGCTCGGAAGTAACTGTGGCCGCCAATGTGGTCCCAGTGGGAGTGGGTGATGAAGATGGTCGTCAGTTCGGGAAGACCAGGGGCATACGCCCGCAGCGCTTCGTAGGCGGCCTTGGCGGAGTCCGGTCGAGCCCCGGCGTCGATGCCGATCAGCTCGCGTCGATCTTCAGAAACCACGAAGTAGTATTCAGTGAACTCGAACCCGGTAAGCGCATACACGCGCCCGGGCACAATCTCGGCGATGTGCCGTGGTGCAAAAGCATGCCCCGACCTAGCATCCTCGGAAAAAGGAGTAATCAGCGTAATCGGGCTGCTGAAATCCTTATAGCCGCTGCGCCGCAAGTCGACTTCGGCTGCGGCTTGTTCTCCGCGAGCCAGCGCGAGCTTTCCCAGGTGGTAGTAAACTTCCCGCAACCACCCTGCGTGAGGCGCCTTGTCCACGTTCTCCAGGCACCAGACGAGCTCATCCTGCGCTACACTTGCCTTGTGAAAGAAGCGCGGAAGCTCCGAGTAGACGATGCCGGCAATCCAGTTCACCACGAAGATCTGCCCTCCGGAAAGCTGCTTGGCTTGTTCGAGTAGAGTGATCGTATCTTTCACGTAACCCACTCGATCAAGCAGCGCGACCGACGACGCATGCTGAGCTCGCAACAAACCGATGGCACTCAGATAGAGGGCCTTCTGCGAGCTAGTAAGACGGGGACCGAATTCTTTCAGCCGCGCAGAAAAAAACTCCACTCCCTCATTTTGCAGGTTGGCATTCGAATACTGCGCCATGAGGAGAAACAGCAATTGCGGGTCTTGCGGGGGTGCCACCCGGTTGATGGCTTCGAAATACTCGAGTTCCGGACGATGGGACCCGGACGAGGAACGATTGCCGGGAGAAGAGCCAGCGGAGGCTGCCCGCAGGCCGGCAACCAAAAGTCCCAACAGGATCAGTGCAGCCGATAGATAAACGGCGGTTTTCATAGAGTTCCTTTCTCAGAGTGCTCGTTTCTTATCACTGTAGATGTATATACATCTATAGGGACGCAAATTAATTACGCGGTTACTGCTGCCTCTGTGATTCGTGCTACCGTCTTTTTCATCTGTTCCCAGCCCGCATCTCCAAGCTCTTGCCGCAGTCTTTGTTCCGCTCGATGCCAGAGCGGTTGAGCTTCAACCATTTGCCTCTTCCCTGCCCGCGTCAGGCTGAACAAACGCTCCCGTCTGTCTTTTCCGCGCTTGACCTGAACCCAACCCTTGTTCCGCAGCGGTCGCAGCGTCCGTGTCAGCGTCGTGCTGTCCATGGCAAAGCCCGCGCTCAACCGCTTTTGATTGGCCTCTCCCGTCTTAGCCAATGCGGTGAGTAGGCCAAATTGCGTGATCTCGAGTCCTGCCCTTCTCAGTTCCTGGTCATAAATCCGGGTTACGACCCGAGTGAGGCGGCGCAGGTTCTGACACGCGCAGGGGAGCTCAAAAAGTGCGTCCGCGAGCGGGCTCCTGACGGCTTCTGCTCTCATACTGGATGTATATACATCTACCGTGCTCTTTCGTCAAGCTCGACCCATGCGAAGCCCATTCATGACGCTGCTAACCCATTCCCTGTTGCGGAGTCCACTCGGTTGGACAGGGCCGGACAAATCCTCGGGCGGATCGTGGTTCTTGAAAGCCTGAGCATCGGAGTTACTGCAGTTTGGCGTATTCCGTTTTCGCTTCTTCCAGAACCGGAATATCGGGATCGGCGTCTCTCCAGAGGGTGAGGAAGTCTTGGTAGGCGGCCTTCGCCTTGAGCTTGTCTCCCGCCATGGCATAGGCCCTGCCCAATTGCAAATGCGCCAGCGCGCCGATCGGATCCCCGGCCGTGACCCCTCGGTGGTCGAGAATCTTCTGGAACTCGGTGACGGCTTCGGGGCCTTGATGCGTCGCCACATAGGCCTCGCCACGCACATAGGCAGGATAGAGGCTTCCGAAGAAGGCGAAAAAGGTGATGCCGGTTACCGCCATCTCTTCCGGAGGGGCGTTTCCGAGTTGTTCGATGGCGGTTGCCGGCTGGCGACGCTTCAGTGCCGCAAGTCCGCGAAGCGCCGGTAGATAGCTGAGTCTCACCGACGTATCTTCCGGAAAACGCCTTTCGAGATCGTTCGCGAGTGCGAGCGACCGGGAAAAATCCCCCGAGAGGGCCAGGGCCAAGGCGGCGCCGTATTCCACATCCCGGCCCTGGGAAAGTGCCAGGGCTGCCATCGCGCTGGCTCTCGTTAAGCGTCGATTCCCGTAGGAGGCCTCCCACACTGCGGCGCCGGTTTCGTAGGTAGCCGCCCTTTCCCGCTGGCCAGCCTGCAGCGCCAAATCTACAGCGCGGCGCGACATCTTCCGCGCTAGATGCAACTGGCCGGATCGAGCCAGGATCAGAGCCTCGGAGTGGGCCATCCAGTCTTCCGCTCCCGACTTGCCGTTTGCGAGAGCTACGGCCCGATCCATGGCAGCATGGTCATTCCGCAAGAACGCAAGGTAGTAGCGCAGCAGCAAAAGCTCGGGGATTTCAATTTGGCGTTCCGAGGCTTGCCGAATCGTATTCTCAGCTTCCGTCAAGCGGTCCAAGTAAAAGTAGCTGTAGGCGAGATTGATATATGCCGGTGTGAAGTAGGGATCCATCCGGATCGCTTCTTGGGCTTCTTCGATCGCCTTTTCGTACTGGCCGGAACCTTGGTAAATGAATCCGGAGATCAATCCGTGCGGCGTGATGTCCCGCGGATAAGTCTGCGCCCACAATTTGCAGGTCTGTTGCGCCTTTTCCAGATTTCCTGTCACCTGTCGATCATAGAGAGCGGTGATGAAGAACTGCTCGCGATCACTGGCGCGTTCCCGCATCTGATACGCCTGGCTGGTGCTCGCCGCGGATAGGACGGACTCTCCAATATCGCTGTACACGAGCCCCAAGTGCGCATGGGCCAGGGCGAATTTGGGGTCGATCCGAACCGCGCGCTCGAAAAGCGGAAGGGCGGCACCAAAACCGGTGAAGAAGGCGACCTTTACTCCTGCGCTATAGCTTCTCAAGGCGTCGAGTGAGGTGGTGGTGCCTTCGGCGAGCGGGGTGGAGAACTTTTCGACGCTCGGGAGCGACTCGCCGGCGCGAGTCCTGAACCGGCTGGCAATCTGACTGAGCCCATGCAGGACGTCCTCCTTTCTCTGGGCTTCAACCTGTTCTTGGTCCACGATGTCTCCGGTGCGGCAGTTCTTTGCCCGCAACCCCAGCACATACTCGCTGCCCAGGCGGGCAATCGAACCTTCGAGGACGACGGCGCTCCCGGTTCTTTCGCAGATTTCCTGCGCCGCGTCCGGGGTGAGTGGCGCATCCGCCGGCCGCCCCATCATCTTCAGCGTCTGCCCGATTCGTTGGTCGGAGATGAGGCTCAGGAAGGGCGACTGCTCAAGTTGCACCGCCATGCCCTGCCGCAGTGTCCCCTCAAAAACCGGGTCGCCGGTGGAATTGGCGAAATCGGCAAGCACCACCGTGTCGCGTTCGCCGAGAACCGTCGTGCGGTGGAAGAAAAACCAGAATGCGCCGGCCGAAACCGCCAGCAGCAGGATCAGAGCCACCGAGATCCATCCCCAGGGTCTGGTCTCGTCGATTTCGACCTGCACCTTGGAGTGCTTCACGGCCACAATACTCAGTTCGTGCTGCGGCACCAGGCGCACGTTTTCCGCCAGCCGATACCCGCGGCCGGGCACGGTCACGATGTAGCGGTGGTCCTGGGGACTCTCGCCGAGCGCCTTGCGCAGCATGAAGATGTTGCGGCTGAGGTTGGCCTCCTCCACAAAAGTGTCTGGCCACACGGTTTTCATCAAGGCATCTTTGGTGACCACCTGCTCGCTGTGGCGGACGAGAACCAGGAGTATCTGAAAGGTCTTTGGGGTCAGCCGGACAGGCTCGCCAGCCCGCTGCAGGGTCTCTTTTTCGGGATCGACCCGAAAGGGGCCAAACTCGTAGAGTTCGTTTCCGCTCGGGCTGGGGTTCCCGGACATAAGCCTCACTCACCTCACCTAAAGGCTCGGATTCTAGCACGATGAAGGGCTGAAACCGGCAACCATCGCGGCTCGCCGAGGCCTAGGAAGTCTACTGTTTCCCGCTTGTTACACCCCTGCGAGAAATTATCAGAAGTTTTCAGGAGGTTTGTAAGGACTTATTTCATCCCGGGCTGCCAAGCTGCGCTCGTTTCACTCACGCGGGACCGGCCGCGCCAGCAGAGCTCTTATGGCGAAGCAGACCAAGATCACCATCGAAACCGATTCTTTATTGATCCTGCGGGGCCGGAGCACGAGCCGTGCATGGTGTCCGCTATGCGCGGCTGAAGGGGAAATGATCGCGCTCGAAAACCTAGGAATCATCTCGAATTTGGACAGGCCGGCACTTGAGGAATGGCTGAATTCGGGGAAATTGCATCGCGCGCAGGCAGCCGACGGTTCGGAGCTGATTTGCCTCGATTCGTTGCTGGCTCGCGTGCGAAACCCAAAACCCAGTTGAACCGCGGCACGCTCGCGCGGTTGCGAAACTCAAATCAGGAGACCCTATGAAATCCACATTGCTGTTTACGACGTTATTGCTGGGCTCGCTGTCTGCATTCCTGACGCCGGTTCAGCTCCTCGCGCAGGGCGAGAATCCCAAGCGCATTCGCTATACGGTCTTCGACCTCGGCACCTTCGGCGGGGCGGGGACCAATAGCTCAGCGTATGACATGAACAATGCGGGTTGGGTGGCCGGTTCGGCAAACCTGACTGCCGGAGGTCCGCAACACGCCTTCCTTTGGTATGGCAGAGGGCCTTTGCTCGACCTAGGCACACTGGGCGGACCAAACAGCGAAGCGGGCGGTCCAAACCTTCGAGGAGAAGGAGCGATTCTTTCCGAGACCACCGAGACGGATCCGAATGGCGAAGACTTCTGCGGTTTCGGTACGCATCTCGAATGCCTGGCGGCGATTTGGCGGAATGGGAAACTGACGGCGCTTTCCACTCTGCCGGGAGGCAACAACGCCCAGGCTTACGGTCTCAACAATTCCGGCCAGGTTGTCGGGTTTTCGGAGAATGGCGTCGAAGATTCAACCTGCGCGGTATCCATTCCGGGTCAAGTTCTCCGCTACCAACCTGTGATTTGGGAACCAAACGGTGCCATTCGGACACTCCGCTTGCCGCACGGCGACACGGTCGGATTTGCTTTCGGGATTAACGACACGGGCCAGTCCGTCGGCTCATCGGGGGTGTGCTCCAACACCTCTTTGCCGCCTGTCCATCCCGGTGGGGCGCACGCCGTGCTCTGGGAAAAAGATGGCTCGGCCGTTGACCTCGGCGGGCTTGCGGGTGGAGTGTCGAACGTTGCTGGCAGCATCAATAACCGAGGCGAAGTGGCCGGAACGTCGCAATTTGCCGATGGCAGCGTCCACGCCTTCGTCTGGTCCAAAGAGAAAGGCATGCACGATCTCGGCTCGCTTCCCGGAGCGGTCGTGACCGTGCCCCCATGCTGCAACACCATTAACGATAGCGGAGAGGTGGTCGGATTTTCGTTCGACGCTACGGGGAACGTGACCGCGTTCGTCTGGCATGGCAATACGATGGCGGACCTGAATACGCTCCTTCCAAAGGACTCGCCGTGGCAACTGTTATTTGCTCAGTCCCTCAATGATGCTGGAGAAATTGTGGGCCAAGGCCTGATCGGCGGTGAGTCTCACGCATTCCTGGCGGTCCCCTGTGACCGGGATCATGCTTCCTGGAATGGCTGCAAAGAATAGTGCAAAGAATAGTAAGGAGCAGCACCGAAGGAAATTGGATCACCGAAAGGCCGAGGGTAGTCCGCTCGGAAAACAAGTGGCACGAGCGACTGCCTTCGGCCGATTCAGAGCTCAGCTTCGAGCCGGCTGCGAGCGGTTTCGAGTCTTCGGGTTGACCCCCTAAAGCCCCCACCATCGTTTGAAAGGGACCTCGGAAAAGGTCCGCGAAGCCCTCCTGAACTTTCAACTCCCGGATTGCCCGGATTGCCCATCATTTCGGACCCTGCCATTTCGGACCCAGGTTTGTCCATTTGTCACAATTTGCGGGTGTGTGTCGTTTAAGGTATGTGAAGGGCGGTCTTTATCGTGGGAACAGCACAAACCCTGAGTCGTTCGATGACCCGAAGCGAGCGTTCATCGGAACGTTGGAACGAGGCTGAATTCCGGGCCGTATTTCTTCAGCACTATGCCCGGATCGTCGGCATTCTGATGCGCCTGCTCGGCGATCGCTCCCAGGCCGAGGAGGTGGCGAGCGACGCCTTCTGGCGCTTGTACCGCCAGCCCGCGCTCGCGGTCGATGGTAACGTCGGGGGCTGGCTCTATCGCACCGCGACCAACCTGGGAATCGATGCCCTGCGCGCTTCGAGCCGCCGCCGGCAATATGAAGAGGCGGCCGGAACGCTGAGCCAGGACGGCGCAGCGGGCGGTCCACTCGACGATTTGCTGCGGGAAGAAGCGTGTGGGCGAGTACGTGCCGCGCTCGCCTCGATCAAACCCGCCAGCGCGCAGCTCCTGATCCTGCGCACCTCCGGCTTCTCCTATAAGGAACTCGCCGCCGCCCTGGATGTGAAAGTGAGCGGCATCGGTACGATGTTGAACCGCGCCGAAGAGGAATTCCGTAACCGTTATCTTGCGCTTCATTCCAATTTGGAGGAACTATGAGCTGCATTCACGATGAGATTCTTCGGGCGCATCTGGACGGCGAATTGCCCGCTAGCGAGCGGGGAAGTGTCGGCGAGCACCTGGCTGCGTGCGCCGACTGTCGCGCCCGTTTCGAAAAGCTGCGCGCTGAGGCCCTGCGCACGGAGAATTGGCTGGCGATTCTTGCCCCGGCCGCGGACAACTCCCCGATCAATCCCGGGGAGGCGTATTTGCAGTTCCGCAACTCAGTCGGAACCATCGATGAGCCCACGGTCTCATGGATCACTCGCCTCTTCGCTCCCCGATGGCGTCCCGCCTGGGGCTTCGCAGCCCTGGCCATAACCGTCGCGATTCTGCTCAGCGTGAACCCGGTTCGCATTTGGGCGCAGCAGGTGCTGGCCATGTTGCGCGTGCAGAAAATTCAAGTGGTCACGATCGATCCGGCCACACTGATGTCCAGCTCCGCACCGGACGCGCGCCCCTATAAACTCGTGAACCAGTTCATCGCCGACAGCGTGGTGGTGACGATGGACCCGGGAAAACCCGACATCGTTTCCGACGTGACGCAAGCTGCAGAGTTGACCGGACACCCGATTCGCATCATCGGCAGTCTGCCAGCCCCCATGAGTGTCGAGGTCAACGGCGAAATCGCCTTCCAGATGACCATTGATCGCGATCGCATTGCGGCTCTGCTCAACGAAGTTGGCCGTTCGGACATCCAAATTCCTGAGTCGGCAAACGGCGCCCTGGTCGCCGTTCAAATTCCGAAAACGGTCGTCTCCTCCTACGGCGACTGCCCGGTCCAGCAGAGGTCTCTGAGCTCGAATCCGCAATCCCGGGCTGAGGCCATGGCGGCGCGCAAGATGGAACGCCTGGCAAGCGCGAAGGACACAAACTGCACCTATCTTATTCAGGCCCCAAGTCCGACGGTGAGCGTTCCACCCAACCTCGACATGGCGGGCATTGCTGAAGCCGCATTGGAACTGGTGGGCATGAGCCCGGCGGAGGCGCGTTCCTTCTGCCAGACGGTTGACTGGTCCTCGACGCTAGTGGTCCCGATCCCGAGCAATTCGAGCTCCTATGAGACCGTGGCGGTGGACGGCGTTGAAGGTACTCTGATCACCCAGACGCTCTCCGAGGGGAATCGGTATAGTCTGTTGTGGGTCAAGGACGGCGTGATCTATTCGCTCGCAGGTCACGGCGGCTCGTCCGAGGCCTTAAGCCTTGCTGCTTCGCTGCGTTGATTCAGTAACCGATGCAGATGAGTCGATCTTCTAGTCTGGCCATACGTACTCGCGGGCTACGCAAAGTCTTCGGCGGCAAGGTGGCGGTCCGAAACCTCACCTTGGAGGTGGCTCGGGGTGAGGTGTTCGGGTTCCTGGGGCCGAACGGTGCCGGGAAGAGCACCTCGGTGAAGATGCTGCTGGGCCTGATATTCCCCACGAGCGGCGAGGCGGAGATTTTAGGCCGTCCTGTGGGCGACGTCACCGCACGTCGCAACGTTGGGTTTCTTCCCGAACACTTCCGCTTCTACGATTGGCTGACTGCAACGGAGCTGCTCAAACTGCACGGTCGGCTCTACGGCATGGCGCGCGCGAGGCTCGAGCAGACCGTTCCTCGCTTGCTCGACCTGGTCGGGCTCACGCCCCACCGCGACAAATGCCTGCGCGAGTTTTCGAAAGGCATGTTGCAGCGCATCGGTCTCGCCCAGGCACTGCTGAATGAACCCGATTTGATCTTCCTCGACGAGCCCACCTCAGGCCTTGATCCCATCGGCCGCCGCCTGGTGCGCGACATCATCAAAGCCCAGTGCGACCGCGGCGCAACCGTGCTGCTCAACTCCCATCTCTTGGGAGAGGTTGAGATCACCTGCGACCGGGTCGCTTTTATCAAAGATGGGGAGGTGCTCGAGACCCGGGAACTGAACGCCGATACTGAAGAAACGGTGACGGTGTCGATCCGAGCGCGGAACATGACTGCCCAAGTCGTGGGCGGCCTGGCACGCTGGACTAGCGCGGCTCGCGCGGAAGCCGATCACCTGACTCTCACCCTGTCATCGAGTGGCCTGCTACCGGAGATTGTGCGCTACCTGGTCGCACAGGGGGCCGATGTCTATGAGGTGATTCCTCAGCGGCTTTCGCTCGAGGAACGCTTCCTCGAAATCGTCGGCAGCGACGGAGGCCTGTGATGGGTGTCTGGATCATGGCCGGGGTGACATTCCGCGAAGCCGCCCGCAAGAAAATGCTGTGGATGGCGCTCGGTGCCGGCGGGGCTTTCCTCATCCTGTTCGGCACCGGACTGCATTTTCAGGCCAAGGATTTTGCCGCGCACGCCATGAGCCCGGTCTTGCGGCGGGAAATCTCCTTCACCATGGTGACCATGGGTCTTTATGCCGTCGACCTCCTCGCGGTGCTGATGACCATCCTCACTTCCGTCGATACCCTGTCAGGAGAAATCGCCTCGGGGACGATCCAGGCGATTGCCACCAAGCCGGTTCCACGCTGGCAGCTGCTTCTCGGGAAATGGTTTGGCTTTGTCGGGATGCTCACCGTCTACATCGCGATCATGGTGATTGGCGTGAACTCCGTAACCTACGCGATGGCGGGGGTGACCGCCCCCCACCTGATTCGCGGTCTCTCGCTCATCTGGATGGAGAGCATCGTGTTGCTTTCCGTGACTTTTGTTTTCGGCACCTACTTTTCGACGCTAACGAGCGGCGTGCTCGCGCTTGGCCTCCACGGGCTGGCATTTCTTGGCGGCTGGATCGAGCAGGCCGGCGCCATCAGCCAGACGCCAAGCGCCGTGAAAGTCGGCGTCATTGCAAGCCTTCTCATGCCGAGCGAAGCCCTGTGGCGTCGCGCCGCCTTTGAAATGCAATCTCCGCTGGCGAATGCCATGCACATGTCTCCGTTCAGCACTCTCTCGGTTCCGAGCCTGTCCATGGTGGTTTATGCGGGGCTGTACTTGGCAATCGCGCTGGCCGTCGCGATCCGCCGCTTCTCGCGGCAGGATCTATGAGCCGTTAAAGCGGGTTGCGCTTCATCGCCCGATAGCGGGGTGCACACTTTCGCCGCGCAAAACTACCTTGCATCTGATTGCGTAACGGATTGGCCCCTGGTGGCGGCGAGTCTGGCCGAGCAAGAGACGGGTGGCGAAACGAGACTCATTCGAGGGTTCAGTCGTAGCGCAAAGCGATCGCCGGATCCACCTGCATGGCGCGACGCGCGGGAATGTAGCAGGCAGCTAGGGCGATCAACAGGAGCAGTGCGGCGATCGTGAGGAATGTGACCGGGTCGCTCGGGCTTACGCCGTAGAGCATCTTTGCCATCAGCCGGGTAAGCGCGAGCGAGCCCGCGATGCCGATACTCACGCCGACCAATGCCAGTTTCATTCCGTCGCCGAGCACCAGGCGCAATACTGCGCCCCGGTCAGCGCCGAGCGCCATACGAATTCCGATCTCGTGCGTGCGCCGCTCGACCAGGTACGAAATGATGCCGTAGATGCCAATGCTCGCGAGAACCAGCGCTAAGGCGGCGAAGATGCCCAGAAGAATCATGGAAAACCGCCGGGTGGCGAGCGACTCAGAGATGAGATCGTCCATCGTCCGCACTCCATAGAGGACTTGTTCGCTGCTCATTTCTTGACTGTTGCGGCGAATCGCATCCAAAACTGTAGAGGAAGGAACGGCCGCGTCGGTGCGAAGCAGCTCGCGAGAACCCGAGGGAGTCATCGCGATAAAGGCGTCCGGCATCTGCATCCCAGGAATATAGAACTGGGCGCGCAGCGAGTGGCTGTCATCGAGGTCGAGTCCCCACTGCTTGACGTGCCCGACAATGCCAACAACTTCGGCCTGGGCGCGTCCGTTATTTAGGTTGATGCGTTTTCCCATCGCATCTTGATTGGGGAAATAGGTGCGGGCAAAGACGTCGTCAATCACCACCACCGGCCGCGAGTGTTCGTCGTCCTGGGAGTTGAAAAAGCGGCCGCGCTCGAGCGGGATGCCCATCACCTTCAGATAGTCTGGCCCGACGATGTAGTCCACCGCCCAATTCATGTCGTGTTCGCTGGCGGGTGTTGGCTGGCCCTCGAGCCAGAACAGCTGCTCATCGTCGACGTCCATCGGGACCGCGCCCCAGCTCATTGAGGCGTCAAGGACACCCGGAATCGATGCCAGCTTTTCATCCAGGTCACGAAACCTAGCCCGAATGGCGTCCATGCTCGCGGTCGTCATCGACGGGGGAAGCGATAGCCCGAAGCTCAGTACATGGTGGGGATTGAAGCCCGGATCGGCACTCCATAGCCGCGTCAAGCTGCGAATCATCAGCCCCGCTCCGATCAGCAGTACCAAGGCCATCGCCAGTTCGGCCACGACGAAGATATTCTGGGTGTGATGGCGCGCGCTCGCACTGCGACCGCCTTCCTTGAGGGTTTGCTGGAGGTTTGGTTGCGAGGCCTGGAGCGACGGCGCCAAACCGAACATGAGTCCCGCGGCCAAGGAAATCGTCATGGTGAACAGCAGAACGCGAGCGTCGAGGCCGATTTCCTCCGCGCGCGGCAAAGCGGCGGGCAGCAATCCGAGCAGAGCAGCCGTCTCCCAGTGTGCCAGCAGCAGGCCGAGAGCGCCTCCGGCCAGCGCCAGCAGAGTGCTTTCGGTCAGAAGTTGGCGCAGCACCCGCGCCCGGGTTGCGCCCATTGCGATACGAATGGCAAATTCGCGGGCTCGCCCGGTCGAACGCGCGAGCAAGAGATTGGCGACGTTGACACAGGCAATCAGCAACACAAACCCGACCGCGGCCAGAAGCAGCAGAAGAGACGACTGGATGGAACCAACCACCTGGGTTTTCAGCAGGACGAGCTTTGCGCTGATGCCCTTGTCCGTATCGGGATAGGCCGCGGCTAGGTCCTCGGTAACCGTCCGCATGTCGGCCCGGGCCTGCTCGAGCGAAACTCCGGGCTTGAGCCGGCCGATGCCATGGATGCCGAGCCCGGCGCCGCGGTTCAGGAGCAAATTGTTGGTCCATTGTCCGATGGGCACATACACGGCCGGATCCCGGAAACTCGGAATAAGAAGATGAAAACTCGAGGGGATCACGCCCACGATGCTGTAGTTTCTGCCATCCAGGGTGAGACTCCGATTCAGAACGTCCGGCCCAGCCTCCAGTTTACGTTTCCAGAAACCTTCGCTGACCAGCACCAGAGGCGCTCCCCCGACCCGGTCCTCGTCGGGCGCGAAGGAGCGCCCGAGAATGGGTCGCACACCGAGTACCGCCAGAAAGTCCGAGGAAACAAACTCGCCCTTGACCTGCTCGGCCTCACCGGTCCCGGTGAGACTGAAACTCGCGGTCCGCGCCACCGCGATCGCCGAAAAACTGTGATTGTCTTTCTGCCAATCGCGAAAATTGGGATAGGAGATGGAGCCTCCTTCAAAATTCGGCTTGTTCTCGTGGATGGCAACCAGTTGGTCCGGGTGCGGAAACGGCAGAGGATTGATCAGGACGCCGTTGATGACCGAAAACAGGGCGCTGTTCACCCCGATGCCGAGAGCCAGAGTCAGTACCGCAACCGCTGTGAATCCCCGGGACCTGCCCAACTGACGCAACGCATACCGCAAGTCTTGCAGAAGGATGTGCATATCGCCTCGCTCCCGCCGATCTGGCACGGGGTGCAATCAAAGGGCCCCAGCGCAGCCCAGGCCTATCTCGTTGCAGAGCAAGCCCAGGGTGCGGGCGACACCAGCGCTTGCAGAACGCCATATGTTCGAAAACGGAGGCTCGCGTCCAGTTCCGGACAGGGGTCGGGCCGCTTTTCCCCTGGAACCTGGCACCGGAGGATTACTCTGTGCGCCCGGCAGGGGTAAGAACGAGGCAGAGACAGTCAGTCCTTGGACCCGCTCTGGCTCATCGGTTCCCGACAGGTTGAAATACAAGAAGCGCCATGCCGCGAGCTCCTCAAACCTGCGTGTCTGATCCTTCCAATCGATGAAGTCTGCGGAGGACACCGGGGAGGTGGCTGCTCGGTTCTTCAGGCTGGTTTCCCAAATGATGGCCAGCCGATCCGGATCCTTGAAAGGCAGCGGCTTCAGCAGCACAGAATCGACGACGCTGAAAATCGCAGTGTTCGCGCCGATCCCCAAGGCAGGGTGAGAGCGGCCACCGCCAGGAAGCCAGGGCTTTTCCAGAGCCGCCGCGCGCCGTAGCGGGCATCCTGCCAGAATGTCTCCAAATGGGAGAAGGCGGCCATCTTCCAAGAGGCCTCGGCTCGATCGCTCGAGGATCCATTTTACTTCCGATCCGTGTGAGCAAATCATCTCACTCCAACCGCTCCCTCGACCCGGCGCTCGAAGACCAGCATGACCGGGCTTAGATACTCGCTGCATTCGGCGACCGGTCGGCGACGAGTGAGATGGCTCACGGGATTGAGGCGTCTCGCCAGGCACGTGGTCGCCAGAATTTGCGAATGCTCCAGTTTCCAAACAGGAAGCTGAGGAGCAGCAGTCCTCCGCCCAGGAATAACCCAATGGGAATCAGCCACCAGCCGAGAATCTCTTGGCCATGGGGTGGCTGGCTGGAACTGGTTAGATAGAGGGTCGAGGAACCGTCAGGGTAGGAGTTTTTCCATAATCCGGTGGCGTGTGGCCAAATCAGCTTAAGTGCAGCGAACATGACGAATGCTCCGCCGATGCCATAGCCGACGACAGAGACCAGGAAGACGGCCAGACCGACGAAACTGAGAGTGGCCCAGCGGAAGAGGCTTCGCAGGCTCAGGAACGGAGAGCGTGTGACTTGAGCACGCTTCAGCAGGTCATCGGTTCGGTAGCGGCTGGCGAGTTCCTCGGGTGTGCCGAGTGCGGCGAGTGTGGATGCAAGGGTGGCAGCATCGCCGGAGGTTTTGTCGAGGATGTGAGTCCGGATTTCCTCGACAATGTCGTTGGCATCCTCCTCCATGAGCTGAAACAGTTGCTTGCGCAGAACCGCAAGATAGAGATCGACGGTCTTTTGGGATTCGGCAGAAAGGATCATGGTCTTTCCTTCCTCATCTCTTCTTTTCTTATCTCTTTGTCTAGAGGTGCGAGCAGGTTGGTCATGCTGCCGGCGAATCGAGCCCAAATGCGCGTCATCTCCAGGGCGCGTTGCCGACCGGCTGAGGTGAGTCGATAGTATTTGCGAGGATGCCCGAACTCGGATTCGACCCATTCGGATTCGACAAGCCCGAGGGTGCGCAGCCGATTGAGGAGCGGGTAAACCGTGCCCTCGACGACGATGAGATCCGAATTTACTTCGAGATCGCGAAGGATTTCGAGCCCATAGAGCCGGCCATCCCAGAGCGCAGCGAGGATGGCGAGTTCGAGAGAGCCCTTACGAAGTTGGACTTCCCATTTCTCGGCGCTTTCTGGTACTGGTGATGTCGACCGCGTCACCGCACCATACTATGTATTACATGGTATAGTGTCAACTAGATTTATAGATGGATGGGGGAAGACAAGCTCGCCTACATCCGTTGGCAGACGACGCCCTGACTTTGGCGCGACATCGAGAATGTAGGATCAGTCCCATGCCGGCGGGTTCAACGGCTCACAATGGCTGTTGATTGCTTCTTCGACATCACGGGCGAAGTCGCCGTCGAGCGTGGCCGTGGAAGCATGTTCTTTGGCGAGACGCAGAGACTCGGAAAGCAACCGCACATGCGGTTCGGCGTGACGAACCATCGTCATTGAACCATCGCCACTGGCAACTTGCCGCTCTCCATCACGACTTCCGCACCCGCACTCGTGCCAGCACGATTCTGCAGGGCCATGGGTTCGGGCAGCACCGCTACACCTGGGCCTTCGGCGAATTGCATGCCGCACTCCCGCAGTGTCATGCCTTTGTTCTTGGAACGATTCCCTCTCGGCGTGCCGTATCGGGAATCGCGTCATAAACCGTCGGAGGTACCATACTCGCCTATCCCGCTCGCGGCTATAACGCGTTATGTTTAGCGACAGCGTTGACCACGTACTGTCAGCGCCAGTGAGCCCCGAGTCGCGCTTAGGAGTCGGGTGTTGTGAGGGAAGCGGGTCCCGGTTGTCTTCTTAGGAACCGCTTCCGGAGACGCCTGATGGCACGTTATTTATGTGTCCATTGTCATTTTTACCAGCCGCCCCGTGAAAACCCATGGCTCGAAGCGGTCGAGCTCGAGGATTCCGCCTCTCCCTACCACGACTGGAACGAGCGGGTTGCCGCCGAGTGTTACCTACCGAACGGCGCCGCGCGGATCCTCGATGAAGCCGGCCGGATCGCCAAGATCGTCAACAACTACGCCCGCATCAGCTTCAACTTTGGCCCAACCCTGCTTTCCTGGATGGAGCACAACGCGCCCCACGTCTATGAGCGGGTGCTCGAGGCCGACCGCCAGAGCCAGCAATCGTTCTCCGGTCATGGCGCCGCATTAGCGCAGGCCTACAACCACCTGATCCTTCCCCTGGCAAACTCGCGCGATAAGGCGACCCAGATCCTATGGGGGATGGGGGATTTTAAACACCGTTTCGGACGAGATCCGGAGGGCATGTGGCTGCCGGAAACCGCAGTAGATCTAGAGACCCTCGAACTCCTCAGTTCGGTCGGCCTCAAGTTCACCATTCTGGCCCCGCATCAGGCGCGCCGCACGCGCCACCAGCCTTGGGAGGAATGGCTCAACCTTGCGGGTGCGGGAATCGATCCCACGCGCCCCTACACCTGCCACCTTCCGTCGGGTCGCACCATCAGTTTGTTTTTTTACGATGGCCCTATCTCGCACGCGATCGCCTTCGAAAAATTGCTGGTCAACGGACAGAACTTTGCCAACCGCCTGCTCAGCGGCTTCAATGCCGAGCGGCCCTGGCAGCAATTGCTCCACATCGCCACCGACGGCGAGACCTATGGTCACCATCATGCCCATGGCGATATGGCCCTCGCCTACGCGCTCGATTACATTGAGCGCAACCAACTGGCAACCATCACCAACTACGGTGAGTACCTGGCCAAGCACCCGCCATCGCACGAGGTGGAAATCATCGAGAAGACCTCGTGGAGTTGCGTCCACGGGGTGAAACGCTGGCAGAACGATTGCGGCTGTAACTCCGGAGGATGCGGTTCCTGGCGTCAGCATTGGCGGCAGCCTCTGCGGGAAGCCATGGACTGGCTGCGCGATGATCTGGCCTCGAATTATGAACTCAGCGCCCAGGGCCTTTTGCGGGATGCCTGGGCCGCGCGCGACGATTACATCAGCGTTGTGCTCGATCGTGCGCCGGGCGCCGTAGAGGCATTTTTTGCGCGCCATGCCGAGCGGGATCTTTCGCTCGAGGACCAGGTACGCGTTTTAAGACTGCTCGAAGTGCAGCGCAATCTCATGTTGATGTATACCAGCTGCGGCTGGTTTTTCGATGAACTCACCGGGCCGGAGACGGTGCACATCCTCCAGTATGCCGGCCGCGCCGTCCAACTGAGCGAGCAGCTGTTCGGCAAAGGCCGCGAGGAGGAATTCTTGCGTCGCCTGGAATCGGCTTGGAGCAACCTGGCCGAGTACGGGAACGGCCGCCAGGTTTACGAGCGCTCCGTCCGACCCGCCATGTTGGACCTGCTGGGGGTGGGCGCCCATTACGCGATCAGTTCCCTGTTCGATGGCTATCACGACCGGGGTTCGATCTACAGCTATCGCGTGGATCTGCAGGAAGTGCGGGTACTCGAGTCGGGGAAAACAAAACTGGCTCTCGGTCGCGCCCGTATTGTTTCGAATATCACACGGGCGCGGTTGACCCTGGGCTTCGCGGTGCTTCATTTCGGCGATCACAATCTGAGCGCTGGGGTAAAACCTTTCCAGAGCAAGAATGCCTTCGGCGTGCTGGTCGATGACGCCAGCCAGGTGTTTTCCGCGGCAGACTTGCCGGAGTGCCTACGGGTTATCGACCGCCATTTTAGCGGTGCGACCTACTCGCTGAAGTCCCTGTTCCGCGATGAGCAACGCCGCATTCTCAGTCAAATCGTCGAGTCCACCATGGGCGAAGCCGAGGCCATGTACCGCCAGGTATATGAGCACCATGCCCCATTCATGCGATTCTTGTCGGAACTTCAGATGCCGGCCCCGCCGATTCTCCGCACCACGGCCGAGTTCGTGTTGGGCAGCGCCGTGCAGCGGGCCTTCACCGACCAGGAATTGGACCTGGACCGTATTCGGATGCTGCTTCATGCCGCCCGGCACGACGGCGTCAATCTGGATATGTCTCGTCTGGAATCGGCTCTGCGCCAGCGGCTGAACGCGCAGGTCGAGCAGTGGGCGCAGAAACCCGGTGATCCGGAGGCACTCGAAATAGTGGAGGCTTTGGTTTCGCTGAGCCGCGTCCCGCCCCTCGATGTGGACCTTTGGAAGTCGCAGAACGTCTACTATCAGCTGGTCGAGGCGCTTGCGAGTGCCAACCCAACCCGCATGAGTGACGCCTGGTTAGATCAGTTCCGCGGCTTGGGAAAATGGCTGGGTGTGGCCGGTCCTCCACCGTCCTCGCAATTACCCTCGAAACCGAAGGATAAGCCGCGCGACCGGGCGCTGGCCAACTGAAAGTCTACCCAGTTCACGAGACCTTTCTACTGGGGTCGTTTCCGGTATGGCCCTGGGTCTTCTGGCCCGCGACGGCGGGAGTCCGTCTGGGAGCAACTGGACTCTCCAGCCGCCAGCCGTTTGCTCTATCGCTAGTTCGCCGCGCCGTTCCCGGCCTCTGACGAGTGGCGGCACTTTCTGTTTTCGGGGGCCAGGTCAGAAGAGAGTCCGGGCAGCTGCCATAACTTCAAATGGTGTTCGCCGTTCAGGCATCCATGCTCATCACCTTTTCTACAAACCTCGCCGCTGATGGGGAGTGGGTCAGTTTGAACAACCTGACCCATTACCCGCTGATGGCAGTCCTTGACTTCAACCATCTTCCTTCTTGATGTGCAGTTCGCACGGCTCTCGCAGTGATTCGTCGTGACCTGATGGACCGATGACGCCGATTTGATCCATTAAGCAGGTTTCCGTTGGTGGTGAACCGCCTCTCGGGCACTCCAGGGCATCAATCATGAAACGCGAAAATCGTTGCCTACCCATCCGTCCATCGTCATTTGGGCGGAGCAACAGGGATCATGGCGTGTTCGTAGGGAGTGCCGGCCCACATCATGTAAGGCTGGGTGGGATCGGGATCCTTGGCCTCGGTGAGGCCTAAGGTCTTAGCGGCCGGACCGAAAAGCATAATGTGAGGGCCGGTGACAATCCAGTGATTGTCGGCGGTTTGGGAGCGAGCGTAGGGATCGGTATTGCTCGCGCCATCGTCGCCCGTCAGCATGTAGGAAATGCCAATCTTGTCGGGGGGTGGGGTGTGCGTCATCATGGCGTGGATGAACGCCATGCTGTTGGCGTCGTTACACATTTTGTCGCTGCCCATGACCATGCAGGTGAATCCGTTGGTTCCGCTGCGCAGGGTGCGCATGGCGCCGTCTTTGTCCATGCGAATCACACCCGCGGCGTCGCCGATGGCTTTGGGCGCGGCGGAGAGCGCCTGCTTCGTGTAGTCGGCGTCGGACATCTCGGCGTTCTGCGCTCGGGTAACGGTCGAGACCAGCAGCAGCAATACTACAAGGGTGAACATTATTCTTAAGGCACGCATCGTTTCCTCCATCAGAAGCTGAAAGGGAGACCCAGATTTGCACTCCAAGCAGCCGCATTTTACCGCGGGTTGCAGGCGGAGGCTAGGGCGGGGGCACGGCACGATCGAAGCCACGATCCAAGGCTAGAGAATGAGGGAGCGCGCCGAACTGGGCTCATGATCGAGGTTGTTGGTTGCGCCCGCACGGGATTAGCGGGTTTGTCCAGGCTGCGGTTGATCGAGTCGCGGAGCGGGAGGGGGCACGGGATTCAGCGTTCCCAGCCAAAACCAAAAGGCTAAGGCAGTAACCAGCATCCACAACCCGCGACGCAGCCTGCTGCGCTTGCGCTCGATCACGGAGAAATTATCAGGCCAACGCTCGAACGAATCAAGGCAAGTTCGAAAGACACCGTGAGTGGACCCAAGCGTCATCCGTCCCCAAAGCGCAAGGGTGGATTAAGAGGGAGCAAGGCGCGAGCCAAAGGCCTTTCTTCGCGCCAACAAGGACACCCATGAACCCAGACGGGGTGGCTGACGCTTATCTTCGCCATTTCAAGACCAAACAGGACGAGGACGATCACCAGTACTGCTGGGGGCGAATCGGCCGATTCCGTACCTCGAGCCAGAGTGCGATCCCCAATCCGAACGCCAAGCCCGAGCCTAACCCGCCGGCTGCGAACAAGCGGCGGTCGGGGAATCTGGGGATGGCGGGCAGATTGGCGGCACTCGCCAGCCGCATCCGTTCGTTCTGGGGAAGACCTCCGTTGTCCCCTCCGTCTTGCATGGCGCCGCTTTTGGCCAGCAAGTTCTGATACGACTCCTGTGCCGTATCGTCGTCTTCGGACAGTCGCTGGTACTCGGCCTCGACCGATGAGCTCTCGAGTACCCGTCCCTGATACGACTTGATTTGCCCCTCGATACGTTTCTGCTGGCGCGTGGCCTTGGCAATCGTCTCATCGTACTGCTCCACCTGCAAGCGCAGCCGGCGGATCTCCGGCGGCTCCGCCCCATCGGGTTTCGCGTTTCGCTCCACACCCGTCCCGTCGGCGGCGTTCGCCTCGGCCAGCTCCTTCTTAATCTCCGCGATATCGGTCTTGGTTTTGACCACATCCGGATGGTCCTCGGTGTACTGCGCCTGCTGCTGCAGCAGCTGGCTTTGGAGGTCCGATAGTTGCTTCTGCAGAGTGGCCGGAGCGGCACGGGCCGGAGCTTGCGGAGGCGTCTGGTTTGCCGGCTGCTGCCCCAGTATTGACTCCGCATTCGATTTGTTTTGTTGGGTGAGGTTGATCCACTGTGCCAGCGCATTCAATTGCGCGTTCAAGACCATGAGCATCGTCGTACTGCTTTCTGAATCTCCGGGAAGGTGGCCGCTGTGCTGCTTCTTGAAGGAGGCTAGCTTACTGTCCTGTTCGTCCAGGTTGCGCTTGGCCTCGTCTAACCGGCGCAGAGACTCAGCCACACGCTCGGCCGCTTGCTCCCGCGAATGCTGATCCTCCATGAGCAGCATCGAAGCCAGTTCATTGCACACTTGTTGGGCTTGCTGCGGAGTGGAGTCCGTGTACTCCACGTAGATACTGGCAACCTCCGAGTTTGCCCGTAGCTTCTCCGGACCCCCGGTCCCGTTTTGCCTCGGGCCCGTCCCCGCCGTCTCGATGCGTGCATTCTGCCAGATCTTTTTCACCGCTTGCTCGACACTCTCACCGCCGGTGGCTAAACCCATCCGATCGACCATCGGCTGGAGCCGGTTTTGGCTCAGGACCTGGTACTCGAGAGTCGCGATGTGTTGGCCGGTGTCAAAAGGAACCGCCGGCGGCGCGACCCCCGGCGGCTCGGTCTCGGTTTCCACTACGATCCGGGCTTGCGAGGTGTACTTCGGGGTGAACGCGTAGGAGATTAGAAACCCCAGGAGGGGCGCCAGAACCGTCGGAATGGCAATGGCCTTCAGGCGCCGGCGCAACTTCGTCGGGTGATCGGTCCCGCTGAATTCGCGATCTTCAATCATCCCAATATCCCGTTCCGGCTATGGCGCGATGGCGCATCAATCGATGTGAGCAAAGGAGTTGGGGTTTTATCCGTAAGTTTACTTCGAGGACGAGGTTATCGGTGTCAAAAGGAAGGCATGGGTCTGATCCTCAATCATTCCATAACCTGCGATCTGTCCCATATTATTGATGGTGGAGGCAACGTTCAGCGTCCAGCCAGAATTAGGCGGGATCAGATCGTTCAGCAACCGAGTCCCAGCGGATTTTGTCCAGACAAAAGCACCCATACCGTGCTCCAGCCCAAAGGCGGTCCCCACGATCTGGCCGAATGCATTGATGCCGGCAGCCCGCGTGTCGAAGGCCGTCTCCGAGGAACCCAGCTCCCGCATGCCGCTGCCTTCGAACCAAACGAAAGCATTTCCGGTATGAGTGGCTTTACTGGACCACCCCGCAACCTGCCCGCCCGCATTGATGCCAACCGCCTGGCTTTCGAGGGCCCCGGCGAGGGCACCAAGGTCCCGCATACCGCCCGAGTCCTTCCAGAGAAAGGCATGTCCCGCCTCGTCCTTGGTGGTAGACCATCCGACGACCTGCCCGAAGACATTGATTCCGAGAGCTCGACTCACGGGGCCGCCTAGCGTACCCAAGTCCTCGATACCTCCACTCGAGGTCCAGAGAAAGGCTCGCGTGGGACCAGAACCTGGGTCGACGGAGTATCCGACGACCTGGCCGAGATCATTGATTCCTGTCGCGTAACTGCTGCCGCCATTCAGCGCCCCCAGATCGCGCATGCCACTGCCCTTGGTCCACAGAAAGGCATGGGTGGCGTTGTCGGTCGTCGAAGACCATCCCACAATCTGTCCGGAGGCATTGATGCCAAAAGCTTTGCTCGAGGCGCCACCGAGGGTACCCAAGTCCTGCATGCCGGTCTTTTTCGTCCACAGAAAGGCATGCGAGTTCCCATCGCCCTTATCCGAAGATCCAACCACTTGGCCGAGGGCATTGGCCGAAAACGCAAAGCTGCTCTTGCCGCCGAGTGTGCCGAGGTCGGTGATCGAGTACACCTGTGCCCTGGCCGGCAGCACCAGCGTTAGCAGAAGCCATCCCCACATCACCCACCGGTCTTGTCGCCTCATCTTCTCCTTTCTTCTTTCCCTCTCCTCCTCTTTTCCTCGTCTTGCTTTTTCGCTTCCTCCGCAGCTACAAAGCAGGGATACCCATTCAGTGTGCCGGGATGGTCGGGATCGGTGCCGGAATGGAGGTCGAGGTCGGGGATTGCGACTTGGAGCCGCGAAGCCCCAAGGCTGCTCCCACAACCGCCCCCACAGCCAGCCCTCCGATCAGCGCGTATCTCCCCGCATGAGAAGACTTTTTTGGCGTCGGCTCATTCTCCACAATGGTCGATGCGGGCTGTTCTGGAACAGCGGTTTCGGCCATGGTTTGTTGCTCCATGGTGTCCGCAGTCAATTGCAATTGGCTGATGCCTTTGTCGTCGACGACAAGGGTTTGACCGCCGGCTACATCGAGCACCAGTTTCGGAGCCGAGTCCGTCGGTCCGCCTCCGGCAGTTACCACCACCACCCCGGAATAGACGATGACTTGGGTACTCGGAGCGCTCACGTCCAGAACAAAATCTGTTCCCAACGCAGTGATCGTGGCCTGCGGAGTCGCGATTTCGAACTTGCCGGATCCCCGCACCTTGACCACGCGACTGCGTAGACGACCGCTGCTCAAATCCACCGCGGTTTCTCCGCTCAAGGAATCATGGCGAACGATCTTGCACTGCGTGTTTGAGCCCACATTCAGGATGGAACCGTCTTGCAACTCGATCCGCATGCGCCCCGAGTTGTCGGTGGTCAAATTGTCCTTTGCCCAGACCGCATCTTGGAGGCGAACGTGCGCCCCGTTGCGGGTGGCGACCGAAGCTACACCCGTAACTCTGCCCACCGCTTCCGCGGCGGCGGTTTTGTCAACGTCCGAGGAACCAAAGCCCGCCGAAGGAGATAGGAAGAAGCACAGCAGGAGGGCAACGCCACGCCGAAATCTCCGAGCCTCGGTTTTGTTGGTCATATCTTTCCCACTTCCTCACGCTTTACGTTAGTGCACGCTAAGACTAACCACAGTCGAACTCACGAGGGAGTTCGAACTCGCTTGAATGACAATCGAGTATGTGCCCGCCGGAGTTGCCTGGCTGCTCGGGGTAGGAGGAAGAGGTGTCGGATTACTGGCCGGGGTGCTGGCCGCAGGCGAACCCCCGCCGCAGGAGAGCCCGGACGCGAGAACCACGAGCAGAACCGCCAGTCTCATGCGACGGAACTGCTTGCCCTTCCCCTGCCTGCGGAGGTCCCACACCAGCACGATACCCGGCAGCAGCAAGCCCAACGCGTAGAGGCTCGAGGGGGCGAAGGGTGAAGGAGCAAGAGCAGCTTTAGCCGCGGTGGTGGTTACGGTTACTTGGATCGGGGGGACGCCGGATGAAGTCGCCATTGCGGTTTGCGGCGAAAAAGTGCAGGCGGCGCCAATGGGTAAGTTGGCGCAGGAAAACGAGAAGGTCTGGTTCAGTGCGGCACTCACGGGAGCGAAAGCCAGCGCAAACGAGGCCGTCTGACCGGCAGGAACCGAGAGAGTTTGTTCGGTCGCGATCAAGGGACCGGCGGCCGTGGTCGCGTTCGCCGCACCTCGCATGGCAATCCCATAAACGGTCAGCGTGGGTGTTCCGGCGTTGAATTTTGCCAGTTGATTGCCGGAAGTAATGTCGAAGCGAACGATATCCGAGGTGCAGAAGTCAACCGCCCAGAACGATGTCCCGTCCGGATCGAGTGTCAAAGAGACCCAGCAACTCTCTCCCGTGGCGTTATAGGTGCCGATGTTTCTGCCCGCTGAATCCAGGCGCACGATATCCTGGTCGTCGGCTACCAGCACACCTCCGTCGGGGAGGATCCGCAGTCCGAGTCCGGTGTGCAAGCCGGTGGCAAATACGGGCAGTTGCTGACCGGTGCACGCGTTGAAGCGGAAGACCGTGGTTCCCTGCGAAGTATAGAAGATGGTGCACTGGTCAGAAGCCAAATCGATCCAATCACTGCCCTCGACTTCTGTCGTTACCGCCCAGCCGGCCAGCAGATTCCCGTAGGGGTCGAATTTCAGAAGGGCATGACTGCATCCCGTCTCTCCCACGTAGGCATTGCCCGCCTTGTCAAACACGATCGATTCGGGTTGGCAGTTGTAGCCGGCTCCGAAGTTGCCGATGGGATTTCCGCTGCCATCAAATTTGCTCACTCCGTCGGCGGTGAAGTCGGTTACATAAAGCGCATCGAGCGCATCGAATGCCATCCCGGTGACGGATCCGCCCCGGCCGGTGTTCAACGTCTGCAGCAAATTGCCGCTGGTATCGAACTGCTCGATCTGACCGCTGCTCACGCCTACAAAAAAAGTGGGAGCGTCGGTGACGGTTACCGTGCTCGCAGCTGTTTTCGAAACGTTGCCAGCGGTATCGCTAGCCACCACGCTCACCGTGAATGTACCCGCGCCGACGAAAGTATGCGTCGCGGTGGCGCCTGACTGATAGAAGCCATCTCCGAGGCTGAGGAGCGTGGTGGCGATGCTGGCTCCCGACTGGCCCGCGCAACTGGCGGTGACCGTGACCGAAAGCGGAGCTTTCCCGCTCGACGGAGAGGCCTGCAGTGAGCAGACCGGGGGTAGCGGAGCAGTGACCGTCAGGGCGGTTGAATTCGTGATGTTGCCAGAGGCCGCTGTGATTTGGGCCACGCCGATTGCGATCGCAGTGGCCAGACCACCCGGGGTGATCGAGGCCACTGAAAGCGTGTCAGAAGACCAAGTCACCGACGAGGTTTGATCCTCTGTGCTGCCGTCGGTAAAGGTGCCAGTGGCCTTAAACTGCTGGGTGGCGCCCACTGGAACCATGGGATTCACGGGTGAGACTGCAATGGAGGCGAGGGCCGCGGTTCCGACGGTTAATGTGGTTGTAGCCGATACCGTCCCGGACGTGGCGGTGATGACCGAGGTCCCGACCCCTGCACTGGTGGCCAGGCCATTGCTGCCGGACGTGTTGCTGATAATCGCCACTTTCGCTGCAGACGAGCTCCAAGTCACAACCGAAGTGATCGGCTGCGTGCTTCCGTCGGTATAGGTTCCCGTCGCCGCAAACTGCTCGGTGGTGCCAAGCGGTATGGTGGGCGTTAGCGGATTGATGGCGATCGATACCAGCGCGGCTGGACTGACGGTCAGAGTAACCGAGGAGGAAACGGCATTTAAGGTAACGCCAATCGTGGTCGTGCCCACGCTCTTACTGGTTGCCAGCCCTTGCTTGCCTGCCGAGTTGCTAATGGTGGCCACAGCGGCGCTCGTTGAGGTCCAGTGCCCGGTCTTGGTCACATCCTGCGTCGTACCGTCCGAGTAGGTTCCGGTGGCGGTGAACTGCTGCGTGGTTCCTAACGCGATGGTTGGGTCTGGTGGAGTGATGGCAATCGAGACCAGGTCTGCGGCCGTAACCGTGAGAACCGTGGAGCCGGTAATCCCTCCGGAAGTCGCGCTGATGGTAGAAGTACCCGTGGCCAGGCTGGTGGCTAGACCGGTCGCGCTTACGGTTGCGGTCGAGGGTGTATTCGAGGCCCAGGTCGCGCTCGAGCTGAGGTCCTGCGTATGCAAGTCGGTAAACGTGCCGGTGGCGGTGAATTGTTGTTTCGTGCCTAACGCGATCGACGGAGTCGCCGGCGTGACCGCAATCGACACCAGCGCCGCCGCAGTCACGGCCAGCGTCGTGCTTCCGCTGATCATGCCTGATGTGGCGGTGATCAGGGTCGTTCCGACCCCCGCACTTGTGGCCAAGCCGTTCGTGAGAAGGTTGCTGATCGTAGCCACCGTCGGGGACGCGGAACTCCACTGGACGGTCGCGGTTATATCCTGGGTGCTGCCATCGGTGAAAGTGCCGGTGGCGGTGAACTGCTGCTGCGCCCCTAGGGGAATGCTGGGCAAAGCCGGAGTCACGGCCACTGAAACCAGTGCTGCCGGAGTGACGGTCACCCTGGTCGAACCGGTAATGCCCGAAAGGCTGGCGGTGACGCGGCTGGTGCCGACGGCGACGCTCGTGACTAACCCTTGGCTGTTCACCGTGACAATGGTCGCGCGCTGCGTGGTCCAGGTTGCGGTGCTCGTGATATCGAGCGTGCTGCCATCGTCGAAGGTTCCGGTTGCTGTCATCTGCTCGGTCGTGCCCAAGGCAATCGAAGGAGTGGTTGGGGTGACGGCGATTGAGACTAAGGTCTGCGCTGACAGGAAGGTGGCGGAGGCAATCCAGAACAGGACGACTGCCACTACTTTTTGGCAATTCCTCGCAGGGGGCGCAAGCGAGCTTCCTAAGGGGCCGTACATCTTCATGATATACCTAAACAAAAAGCGCTCGAATTGTATCAGATAAGGGGTAAACTTAAAGTGCTACATTATATGAGACAATCTGGCCTCCTGGGGGGCGGGAGGGCTGTCCCGCCAGGACGACATTTTGGCCCGGGAAGCCGCCCGGCTCCGCCCCCCACGCCCTGGAACCCGCTCATCAGGGCAAAGGTGACGAGTTGAACCGGCGTCGTGGGTCGGCGCCGCGTACGCCGATGGAGCGATGCCTAGGCTGATGAGAACAGCTACCCCAATGAGGGCAAGGGCGCTTCGAAAGCGCATATCATCCCTCTCCTAGTCGTCTCGGTCGCTTGCCCACTATACCTCCCGATGAAAGCCTTGGAAACAAGAACCGATGCCATCGTGCCCGCCGGGTCATCCCATCTAACTCCCGCCGACAGCGAAAGTTGCCCGCCAAGGAGTAGGCAACAACCAGAGCACATAATCCGGCGCACTGGCGCACCTTTTGGATACTTTCCGGCCCTTTTCCCGTTGTCCGAAAAGCTCATGGGTTCCCGGCTTTTCAGCCAGGCAACCGGCCCCCTTCTCGATTCACCAATACTAATTAAGGAGGAAGTCCGCCCATGAAACTCCCTATTGGTGCCTTGGGGACGGTAGCCGGTGCATTTTGCCTGTCGGCCTCCGCCTAAAACGGTAGGAACGATGCGGCCCAATCAGGCCTTGATTCAAGCGGGAAAGGACGACCATATTTTGGAAAGCTCAAGCGTCGTCCATCGTTGGCTTCTATTCGGCGACTCCACCCAGTAGAACCGAAAATTGGAGTCTTTGATCGATAGCGGTTTTGAAGTTTGCGCCGGTTTCTAGGATCGAGAGGAGACGATGCGATCATTGCGCCCCGCAGAGCAACTTCCCAGAGTTGCCCTCCGCGCGATTCTGATTTGCCGGGTAAGCCTGATTCGATCCTTCGAAGCAATCGCCTGGCGCGGCCATGCTGCTTTTAGCGCGCCGGGGAAGCGCAGTCCTCGCGCCGCTGGCTAGACAGTTTCCACGCGCGTTGACCCGACTTGCTTCGGTCTGGCGCACTCGCCGCGGCCGGCGAAAGTGCCTCGACCAGTCGCTCGCCTCGGCCTTCGAGCCGGCACTTGTGGTACGATTCGCCCAATGGAGGAGCATCCATGCCTCACTACACCAGACGCGACTTCCTAAAAACCGGCCTCGCTGCCGGCGCATTTGCGGTCGCCGGAAGCCTGCCGCTACGCGCAGGAGCCCGGACGGCGACCGATTGGGTAACCCTTGGAAAATCTGGCGTGCGGGTGACTCGGCTAGCCTTTGGTACAGGGAGCTTCAGCGGCCAAGTACAGCGCGACCTGGGACAGCAGCAGTTTACGAGGCTCGTGCGCTACGCCTATGACCATGGCATTCGCTTCTTCGAGACGGCTGAGACTTACGGCGAAATGCACAAAATGCTGGGGGTGGCTCTGAAGGGCATTCCCCGGGACAATTACCGACTCATGTCCAAAGTGACCACCCGCGAAGGCGGGAATCCGCAGGAGAAAATCGACGAGTTGCGCAAGCTCGCCAACACCGAATACTTCGATGTGATGTTGCTGCACTGGCAGCATTCCGCCACTTGGCCAACCGACACCAGTCGGTGGCAGGATGGCATTCTCGAAGCCGAGTCGAAGAAGGCTGTGGTCAGCCACGGCGCGTCGGTTCACGGGCTCCCGGCTTTACGCCAGGTCCCGGGAAACAAGTGGCTCGACATCGCGATGATCCGGGTGAACCATAAGGGCACGAGAATGGACGCCGAGGACTACAACACGGACGGACTGGGAAATGTGGGCGAAGTGGTCACCCACGTAAAGCAGGTCCGCAAAGAAGGCATGGGCGTCATCAGCATGAAACTGGTGGGAGAGGGTACGTTCAACCGTGAGGACCGTCGGCGGGCGATGAGGTTCGCGTTCGAGAACGCGGGCGTCGATTGCGTTACGGTTGGCTACAAGAGCACGGCTGAGATCGACGAGGCGATTGAGAACCTGAATCTGGCGCTTGCCTAGCGGGTTCGGAAAGAACTCACCTTTCATAGCCCAGAAAAAGACGCCCAGCGGTCAAACGCGGGATACTGCGGATGAGAAGCCTCGTCGCAATCCTGCTTTCGACCGCGTTTCTGGCGGGTTGTGGAGGGGGCGCTGGCCCGAGCGGCATGCCATCGAACGCCCAGCTGCAAGGAAACTGGCATGCCATTCTAACCTCCACAGTTTCTTCGAATCCTCTCGTCGAAGACTTTTTCATTGCGCAGAACGGCGCCACCCTCTCCTCCAACAACATTACTTTACAAGGCACCTGCTTTCCATCCGGCACCATGACGGGGACGGTCAGCGGCAGCCAGGTCAATATGATTTTCACCTCGCAAGACGGAGACACGGTTAGTATCACGGGCACGGCTTCTGGCAACTCGCTTTCTGGAAACTACACCATCACGACTTCGGGCTGCATCGCTGGCGATATGGGAACACTATCGGCGACGCTCATCCCGTCGGTCCAGAGTGCCGCTTGGACGGGAGCAACCCTGTCGACCGTGTACCCTCCTGGCCACACCACGTTCACGGCCAGTCTGACCGAAGATAACGCAGGGAACATCACCGGTACGATGGTGTTCACCGGGTCGGCATGCTCTTTTCTATCGACCCCGTCGGTCGGTGGCAGACAAACCGGCAATCTGTTGATTGTCGAGGATACGGCGCCTGACGGGGTGACCCTTTTGGGGACCGTGGACAGCGCCGCGAAGAACATTAGCGGAGGCTACAGTATCAGTATCTGCAACGCTGACGGCGGCACTTTCACGATGAGTCGACCCTGACCGGGTTCGGGGCCGGCCAGGAAATTGCTGGGTAGACTGGAGCACGATGCCTGCTCGGCTGGTCTCCGCCTGCCCTCCCAGAGTAAAGAATTTGTCGCAGACCGCTAGGATGGACGACCTGATTTCTGCGCCGACGGTTTTAATCCGCCCCCACTCTCGGGTGGGTCTACCCATCCGTAGTTTTCTCAGTTCTGCTGGTTCGGTCGTTTTCGGCCTTTTCTGCCTCGCCGAAGCCGCCCACGCTCAATCGATTCAGTTGTTGGTGGACCTGAGCGACGCCCCTCGCAATGTCTTCCACTCCAAGATGACGATTGCAGCCCGACCCGGTCCGCTGACCCTGGTTTACCCGGAGTGGATCCCCGGCAATCACCGGCCCGCCGGCCCGATTGCGAATGTCACGGGCCTCGAGATGGAGGCCAATGGCCAGAGGCTCGCCTGGCAGCGCGATCCTGTCGATATGTATGCATTTCACGTCGAGGTACCGGCGGGCGCGAATGCGCTCGATGTTTCCTTCGACACCATTACCAACGATGCCAGCGCCGGCGCGAGTGGGCCTTCGGCCACGACGAATGTTCTCGATTTGAACTGGAACCAGGTTGTGCTTTATCCGCAGGGCGCAAGTTCGGATGAGGTGCAGGTAGCGGCGTCGGTGTCTCTGCCTGCTGCGGATTGGAAGTTTGGGACGGCCCTGCCCTGGCTTCATTCCGCTCAGTCTCAGGGCAAGATGGTGGACCTTTTCAAGACCGTGTCGCTCACCACGCTGGTCGATTCTCCACTGATTGCGGGAGATCACTACCGCAAGATCGAGCTGACGAAGCCGGGCGAAACCCCGACCCATGTGATCGAAATGGTCTGCGAAAGCGAAGCCGGTCTGGCGATGACGCCAGCGGACGAGGCGGCATACCGCAAGCTGGTGGCGGAGACCGGCATGCTGTTCGGAGCGCGACACTATCTCGAATATCACTTTCTCCTAACTCTGAGCGACGAGGCTGGTCACCACGGCGTGGAGCATCACCAATCGAGCGACAATAGCACAGGGGAACGTACCCTGAGCGACCCCGACCGGCACTTGCGGGAGGCGGATCTGCTGCCGCACGAATTCGTGCACTCCTGGAACGGCAAGTATCGGCGCCCCGCCGGATTGGCCACGCGCAACTATCAGGACCCGATGCTCGGGAATCTGCTGTGGGTATACGAGGGATTGACCGAATATCTGGGGAGAGTGCTCACCGCCCGCAGCGGACTGTGGACGCCGGAACAGTATCGCGAATCCTTGGCTGAAACCGCCGCCCTGCTCGACAATCGCTCCGGCCGGAGTTGGCGACCGCTCGAAGACACAGCGCGCTCGGTGCAGATTCTGCGGATGCTCGGGCCGGAGTGGCAGAATTGGCGGCGAGGCCTTGACTACTATTCCGAAGGGGAACTGATTTGGCTGGAGGTGGATACCATCATCCGCCAGCAAACTCACGGCCAGCGGTCGCTGGATGATTTTTGTCGCCTGTTTTATGGCGGCCAGAGCGGCCCACCCAAGGTTGTCTCCTATACGTTTGAGGATCTGGCAGGGAGCTTAAGCCAAGTGGCGCCCTATGGTTGGGCGGCGCTATTGAACGAGCGGGTCAATTCGATCGCGCCACACGCCCCGCTCGGCGGCATCGAAGGTGGCGGCTGGCGCCTGGTGTACAACGATCAGCCCAACCCTTTTGTGCGCGCGGACGAAAAACTCAGAAAGCGGGTCAATGCGGCTTACTCGCTCGGTTTCGAGATCAGGGACGACGGTGAATTGGCGGATGTGCTCCAGGGCTCGCCCGCCTATCTGGCAGGCCTTGGTCCGGGAATGAAGCTGGTGGCAATTAATGGCCGCGCCTGGTCGAGAGATGTCCTCGCAGACCAATTGCGCGCCTCGAACGACAGCGACCGGCCGATTGACCTCCTCGTGGAGAATGCAAACTTCTTCAAAACCTACTCGATTCCCTACCATGGCGGGATCAGGAACCCTCACTTGGAGCGCACCGCTGCCCCCGATGTGCTGGGAGAGATCCTGAAACCGCTGACCCGGTAGGGCCACCTCGGCACTACGACCCGCGAACATTGGAACCCGGCTCTTAGGCTGCAGCACCAAGGCCGAGCACGTGACGCTGCGGGGAGCGGGCCCAAATGGTGGAAAATGAAGAGGCCGGAACCTGGGTTCCGGCTCTTCATTGGGTTGGCCGCGGATTCGTTACTTCGCGGAGAGCAATACGACATCTTCTTCGTGATTCGCTGGGCCTCGGGCGATTTGCAGCTCCCTTTCCAGTTTCGAAGCGGGAAGGGTCATTCCCTGGTTACCCGCGTCTCCCCATACCTCGGCGAGGAAGTACTGGTTGCCCAGATGATGGAACACCAGCTTGGCGCTCGTTCTGCTAGGACCTTCCGACTGGGCCTCGGAGTACACGGACTTCATCGTCTCGCCGTTGCTGGTCACGATCAGGCTCTGGCCTGCAGCCTTGATTCGGTAGTTGCCGGCCGGCAGCTGGGCGGTTCCGACTCGGAAGGCGAACGGTATATTGGCCTGCACAGCGGATTGAGCGGCAGCGCCGGCGGCGGTGAGCAGGAGCGACAGTGCCACTAGCGATAAGGTTCCGATCAGGTTGCGTTTCATAAATCCTCCTTGCGGGCCCCTTGCAGTGGAACCCAAACTGAATTTGTCTGGCAAACTTCTCAGCACCTTCCTGGAGGCTTGCGATGACGCAGTGATGTATTGCATGCGCCCCGCCAAAGCCGAGTGTGGGTTCGTCGTCCAGCCATTCTGCTGATTTTGCAACCAGATAAGTCGTGGCAGCCCTTGTCCGCGTTCTCCTCAGGTGGCTACGTGGTAGTTAAACGGATACTCGCGAGTAGCTTTTTGGTTCCGCAACCGCCAGGGCTGACTCGGCGACGCTTTTCCGGCACCTCAGCTACGCCGAGGGAAAGCGCCTGTCACCAGCTGAGAAGTGAGATCACGGTATGGGGTGGCGGGATCATAAATCCTTACTCGGATCGGACCGATGCGCCCGACATGGGAGGAGAGATCCTGAAGCCGCCGACAAAGTAGCGCCGAGCGCCCTCCTTGGCGCGACTCCCTCGAACCTTCCAGCCCGGACCTACCGGAAGGAGTTCCCTCCCCCGTTATCCAGGTTCGCCTGGTCGCAGCTTCCCCGCCAAATAGTTTCCTGGCTTTTCCTTTTCCACAGAAACACAAACATTCCTCTTGACGCATTCAGCAATTGACGACACAATTTGCTGCCTTGTCAGGGCAGACCGCACGTCTGGAGCCAGTTTCAGCGGGTACCAGTCTGAGGAGCCGATCTCCAGATACGACATTTCAGTGGGCTATGCCTTTTAGCTCGCATGGCGAAGCTGTAGCGCCATACGACTCGAGGTCCATCAAGATAACAAGATTGTCTTCGAACGAGGAGAATCGCAATGTGCAAAAACCGAAGACTGGGTCTTTTGGCGCTGGCAACGCTGTCTCTGCTTTTGATCTCCGGAACTGCGCAAGCGGCGGTCACGACTCAGGCCGGAACCTTGCCGGACGGCGCAACCTTCCTGGTCCAGGTGCCCTCGCCCTGGAACGGCACCCTGCTTCTATACAGCCACGGCTATGTCACGCCGGGCTCTCCGAACCCTGCCGCTGATGCTGGCGATCCAGTCACCCAGGCCTTCCTTCTCGCCAACGGTTTCGCCCTGGCTGGATCTTCCTACGCGCACACCGGTTGGGCGGTTCAGGAAGGGTTGCCGGATCAAATCGCGGTGCTCGATCTGTTTGACACTCTGGTCGGCAAGCCCTCCCGTACCATCGCTTGGGGCCACTCACTGGGTGGCATCATCACCGCTGGTCTAATCCAGCGATACCCCCATCGATTCGACGCCGCGCTGCCGATGTGTGGAGTGTTGTCCGGAAGTGTCGCGAACTGGAACGCGGCCCTCGATGCGGCCTTCGCGTTTAAGAACCTTCTCGCCTTTGGGACTGCCCTGCAAGTGGTCGATATCACCGACCCTGACGCCAATTTCGCATTCGCCGAGTCAATCGCCGCCACAGCCCAGGCTACGCCGCAGGGACGGGCGCGGCTGGCGCTGGTTGCAGCTCTCGACGATCTTCCGGGTTGGTTCGATCCCGCCTCGCCCGAGCCGGCCAGCAATGACTTCGTTTCCCAGGAAGCCAATCAGTTCCTTTGGGCCTCCCAAACCGACATTGCCGCTGCTTTCGCCCTGCGCGCGGAAATCGAATTTCGCGCCGGTGGGAATGTGTCGTTCAACAGCGGAGTGGACTATCGCAAACAACTGGAAAAATCCGTCGATCGCCGCGAGGTGCGCGGCCTCTACAAACAGGCCGGCCTCGACCTGGATGCCGACCTCGACGTGTTGAATGATGCCGAGCGGATTCAGGCCAACCCCGCGTCGCTGAAATATTTCGAGCAAAATATTATTTTCGACGGGAACATTCACGTCCCGGTGTTGACTCTTCATACGGAAGGGGACGGCTTTGTTGTCAACGAGAGCGAGAGCGCCTACAAAGATGTTGTGCGCGAGGCCGGCAATGGTGAGTTCTTGCGCGAAACGTTCGTGCATCGGGCGGGTCACTGTGAGTTTACTCCCGCCGAAACGGTCACTGCCCTGGGGAACCTGATTGAGCGACTGGATACGGGAAAATGGCCGGCGCTCGACCCAGCCGACCTCAACAGCCAAGCTGCCGCGCTCGGTCCCTTGAACCTTGCCCCGCCGGCCTTTGATCTGTTCAAACCGGCCCCGTTTCTGCGGCCGTTTGACACTGGCAATTTACGGTGCGAAGGGAAAGGAGGCGAGGGAGATCATTGCGACCAATAGTCGCAAGGCCCCGCGAACATGGGTTGGCTCTAACGTCCATTGATCCGACAGTCCCGACAAACATCACCCCCAGTTCTGCCGACTCAGCAGAATTGAACTGGCACAGAGCTAATGCGCAATCCGGGAAGATCGGGCTTAGGATCCGCGATGGCCGTAATCGTCTCGGGATAGGCGTAGAGCTTCAACTGCTCCTCATCCACCCAGTCCATACGGAGTCGTTCACTTGGCGGAGAGAAAGCGGAGGATCTCGCGCATCACGCGGTCCCCTTGATCGGTTTGGAACAGATACTGAGCGTGGGCAGAGCCATCCAGAATGATCAGCTCTTTTGGTCGGGGAGCTTTCTCGTATTGCTCATGAATCCTCGGAAGACGTGGCCCATCGCCGCTGGCATCGTCGCGTGCCACGATGAACAGAGTGGATGACTGCAGCTTGTCGGCGGGACCGTTCGGCGCGGCGCCGAGCAATACCAAGCGGTCGATCTCGCCCGGACGCGAAGCGATCGAGGCATCGCCAGCGGCCCCTCCTCCCATGCTGGCCCCGACTACCGAGACGCTCTTCGCGCCCGTCTTTCGCAGATAGCGGACAGCAGCCAGAACATCCAGGTGAAGCGGCGCACTCATGGGGTCGGACTGGCCCGGGCCCCGCGATTGACCGTAGCCGCGGAAGTCGAGCGCCAACACTCGAAATTCTGCAGCTGCGAGGGTTCGAGCCTGTTTTTCCCAGCTCTCCTTGTTGAAACGACCACCGTGGGCCAGCACGACACCTCGGTCGCCTTGCCCGTAAATATCTGCGTAGACAAGCCCTCCGTCCTCGGTTGGAAAGGACACGGTCTTTTGTGCGGAGGCGTCCGCCGAAAGCAACAACGCTACCATCACGGGAACGAGGATGCGCACCATGGAAATGTATCACCGCTCGGCGAATGCGCGCCTAGGCGCCGTACTACAATCGGGTTCTGCCGGACTTCCGCAAACGATCCTCGAGCAGCCAACCGATCGCATTCCGGGTGGATGGCTTTGAATGCCAAATCCCTGGAGGAGCCTTGGTGATCGTCCTCTGCATCAACTTCGGTTGAGTTCGGCCTTTTTTGCTCCCACCTGGTCTTCACTCGACCCAGGCTTCAAATCACTCAGGTCCTGGGGCTGAGGAACCCAAAGGAGGCACATTTTCCATCCGCTCGGTCGTTGTCCTATTCCTCTCGCAACGTCTGTGCCGGATCGATTGCAATTCGCAGAATGGGCACGATGGTAACAATGAGCGTTACCGATGCGAGCATCACGATGACCGTGAGGATTGTGGGCGCGTCATAGA
The DNA here is from genome assembly GCA_963770245.1 of uncultured Acidobacteriaceae bacterium. Classification (GTDB taxonomy): domain Bacteria; phylum Acidobacteriota; class Terriglobia; order Terriglobales; family Acidobacteriaceae; genus PALSA-270. The sequence continues at coordinate 109,769 of CAVYOX010000013.1, forward strand.
CGCCGACTCCATAGAGCACACTGTGCATCGCCCGCAACGCTCCTGCACAGAGCATCAGCCCGAGGAGGATTCCCAGGGCCGAGGCGCGTACTCCTGGCGCTCCGATATGGATCATGCTTGACGAATGGTGGCGCCCAGAGCGATGCGGATGCCGATTTCACGCGTTTTCTGCGCTACCATATTTGCCACCAGGGCGAAGATTCCGACAGCACTCAGCAGCAGAGCCAGCGCCGCCATAGCGCTCAGCAGTGCCACCTCGAGACGCTGTGTCGCCAGAGTTTTCGCCATCAGGTCGCGTATCCTGTAAAAACCCGAGCGCGGGAAGTATTTGTCTTGACATCCCGTTTTATAGAACGGGTTCGAGAAGTCCAATTTTGGGCCTTGGGATTTTCACGTAACCGGCGAAGAGGCTCTGCAGTCAAGAGCTTGGATGGAGGGTTGAAAACTGAAACAGTCAGACATGAATTACCGGTCGCCCGGGAGGCCAAAATGGAAATCCCGGCTTAGAGGGCTCCCTCTCAACACAATTTTCGCGAAAATGCCGTGCCGTATGGCGTTATATTTCTTCATCAGATCTTCCCTATCTCGCTCGGCAGCGAGAGATTTTTGCTCCAACCCATCGTGCTGAGCAGCGCTGGACTTGTCGGTTAATGTCGGCTATCGTCCTCGGAGCACGTGGTGCTGGCGCCAAGGTGCGCCCATGTTTGCGGTCACCGCCGCGCGGCAATGGGGCGCGGGCACATCATGAGGAGCGGGGGATCGTGATCGAACTGGCAGGTTACGAGATCACCGAGACGTTGTACGACGGCCGCACCACTGCCGTTTATCGCGCAACGGGCCCTCTTGGGGAATCGGTGCTCAAGTGCCTCGTTGCGCCCTACCCCACCGCACACCAGATCGACGCGTACCGGTCGGAGTTCGCGATCCTGTCGCGCATCGAGTCGCCGGGCATCCTGCGCGCGCGCGAGCTGCGTGAGGTCGGCAACGGCCTCGTTCTCGTCACCGAGTCCGTGGCCGTCCCGACATTGCGCGATGCGATCAGGCGCGGCCCGATGCCGGTGAAGAAGTTTCTCGACTTCGCGCGCCGGCTCGTCGCCACGGTGGGCGACGTGCACGCCGCCGGCGTGATTCACAAGGACATCAACCCCGACAACATCCTCTACGATCCGAACGGCACCGTCGTCCGGCTCATCGACTTCGACATCGCGACCGAGCTCCCGCTCGAACACGTGGAACTCGCCGAGGTGACGCAACTGGGGGGAAGTCTCCCGTACGTGTCGCCCGAGCAGACCGGCCGCGTCAATCGTCCGCTGGATTCCCGCACGGACCTCTATTCGCTCGGCGCGACGTTCTACGAGGCGCTCACGGGCAAGCCGCCCTTCGAATCGGATCATCCGATGGGGATCCTGCACGGTCACATCGCGCGGAGCCCCCGGCCGCTGACCGAGCTCGTACCGATGCCGCCGGTGCTGTCGGCGATCGTTCTCAAGCTCCTGGCCAAGGACGCGAGCGAACGCTACCAGAGTTGCGCCGGGCTGTTGATCGACCTGGGCGAGTGCGACCGCCAGTTGCGCGAGACGTACACCGTAGCGGACTTCCCGCTCGCGCGGCGCGACCAGTTCACGCGTTTCGAGATGCCCACCAAGCTGTACGGCCGCGACGACGAGCTTCAAGTGCTGCTCGACGGGTTCGACCGCGTGTGCACCGGGCAGACGGGCGTGCTGGTCGTGGAGGGCTATTCGGGCATCGGCAAGTCGTCGCTTGTGAACGCCGTGCATCGTCCGCTCGTGCGCGAGCGTGGTCGCTTCATCGAGGGGAAGTTCGACCTCTACCGCCGCGACAAGCCGCTCAGCGCCATCGTTGAGGCATTCCGCGCGCTGGTCGTGCAGCTGCTCGTCGAAGGCGACATGGAGCACTGGAAGCGCGAGATCGAACTCGCGCTCGGCGGGAACGTCGGGGTCATCGCGCAGGAAATTCCGGAGCTCGCGCACATCGTCGGCAAGGTGGCGCCGCCACCCGAGGTCGGCGCGATGGAGGCACGCAACCGCCTGCATCTGGCGTTCCAGCGGCTCGTCTCCACGATCGCGCGCCGGCAATCACCGCTCGTCATCTTCATTGATGACCTGCAGTGGGCCGACCAGGCGTCATTGCAGCTCATGCAGGCGATCCTGACAAATCCCGAAAGCGGCTACCTCTATTTCCTCGGGTGCTACCGGGGCAACGAGGTGGGCGCGGACCACCCGCTGCTCAGCACACTCGACGCCATCCGGATGGTGCACACGGTGCAGTGCGTGTCCCTCCCTCCGCTGAAGCGTGAACATCTGCAGGCGCTCGTCATGGACGCATTCGGCGCGCGAAAGGAGGAGGCTGCCGAGTTGGCTGACGTGCTCCTCGAGAAGACGGCGGGCAACCCGTTCTTCGTCGGCGAATTCCTCCGGGCGCTCAACCGCACAAAGCTCTTCGTGCATGACGCAGGTCGCGGTGATTGGGTGTGGGACGCGACACACATCCGCGAACAGGGGCCCACGGAAAACGTCTCCGAGTTGATGAGCATGCGGCTTGGACGGCTCCCGGCCTCCACGCAAGAGGCGTTGGCGGTTGCGGCGGGACTCGGCAACCAGTGCGAGGAGGCGACCCTCGCGGCCGTCCTCGGCACCGGCGCCCGCGATGTCCAGCGGCGTCTGGCGCCGGCCATCGAGGAAGGCGTATTGCAGCGGACGAGCGCGACCGCCGGCCGCGCGTCACGCTACCGGTTCCTGCACGATCGCGTTCAGCAGGCCGCCTACGCGCTGGTCCCCGAGGCGGAGCGGCCGGCGCTGCACCTCAAGGTCGGGAGGCTCCTGCTCGCACAGTTCGAGGGCGAGGCGCGCGATGCGCGGCTGTTCGACATCGTGGATCACATCAACGCGGGGCGCGCGGGACTGGCCGAGATCGCCGATCTCACGCAGCTCGCCAGGCTGAACCTGCAGGCAGGACAGCGCGCGAAGGTGTCTGCCGCGTTCGGGCCCGCGCTGCGTTACCTCACGATCGGGATCGAGGCGCTCGGCGACGACCGCTGGAACGACGAACCCGACCTCACGCGTTCACTCTGGCTGGATCGCGGCGAAGCCGAGTTCCTAAACGGCAATCACGAGGAGTCCGGGCGTTACTTGCGCGAATTCACCGCCAGGGCGAGAACCCCCGTCGAAGCGATGAAGGCGTACTCCATCCTCATCGCATCGCACAACGCTCGCGGCCGGTTCGTGGATTCGATCGGCATCGGCCTCGAGGCGCTCGCGTTGCTGGGCATCGAGCTTCCGAGCGATCCCGCCGAGATCGGCCGCGTGACCGGCGAGGAGCTGGGCCTGCTGCGGGAGCGGCTCGCCCAGCGGTCCATCGAAAGTCTGATCGACTTGCCACCGATGAAGGACCCGAAGCTGATCGAAGCCATCCGCATTCTGGTCTACCTCACGTCGACGGCATACATCGGCCACCCGCAAATCTATCCGCTGATTGTCGCGAAGCAGGTCAATCTCTCGATCGAACACGGGAACGCACCGCAGTCGGCCGTGTCGTATTCGTCGTACGCGGTGCTGAATTCGCCGGGCGGCCTCAGCGACCTGGACACGAGCTACCGGTTCGGCGAACTCGCCCTCGCGATGCTCGACCGCGAAGGAAAGTCGGAGAACGTCACGAACATCAACTTCGTTTTCGGCACGTTCGTGAGCCACTGGAGGAATCATCTCTCCTCGAGCATCCCCTACCTGGCCACGGCGTGCGTGGCCTCGCTCGAGATGGGAGATTTCGAGTACGTGAAGTACTCCGCCACGTTCGAGGCATTCTATTCGGTGCTCCTGTGGCGGGATCTGGCCGCCGTGCGTGAGCATTGCGATCGTCGTCGGCTGATGCTGCAGAAGGTCGGGTTGGAGGGCGTGTCGGGCGCGTTCATGCTCGCGCGTCAGGTGGCGTTCACGCTTTCGGGCGAGACCGAAACAGAGCGGCTCAGTGGCGCCGACTTCGACGAGGAAGCGGCGCACGCGGCGTGGCTACAGCACCACGACTTCCTGTCGCTCTCGTGCCTCGCCACGTCGCGGCTCATCGTCGCGAGCCTCTATCGACGGCCCGACGCCGTCTCGCGCGTGGACGACGCGCGGCCGTTCCTTGTGGCGAACACGGGAATGTTCCTGCTCGCGGAGTTTCACCTCGCGGCGGCGTTGGCGTTCACCGACGCGGCCCGCGGGACCGCGGCGGACGTTGCGCTCGGCCACGTGGCCAGGGCAAAGGAAAGTCTCGCCCTGCTCGAAGCCTGGGCGGCCCAGAGCCCCGTGAACTTCAGGCACCGCGTGCTGCTCGTCCGTGCGGAGATCTTCGCGCTCGGTCACAACCAGTCGACCGTTAGCGTGGCCGACGTCATCCGTCTGTACGAGGAGGCGGCGGAGACGGCCCGCCGGGGCGGGTTCCTGTTGCACGAGGGCATCGCGTACGAACGCGCAGCCGACTTCTGCGAACAGGTGGGTCTCCCACGGTTTGCCCGGACGCTCCTCGACGATGCGATCTATGCCTTCGAGCGACTCGCCGCGCACCCGAAGGCCGACCTGCTGCGCCGCCGACGCGGCGAGGGCATGCTTGAAGCGCACATCGAACGCGCCACGCGCCGCAGTACCACGAAGATGCCGACGATTCGCAGGTTCGACTCGGACAGCCTGTTGCGCGCCGGGCACGCGATCTCGGAAGCGATCCGGATGGACGTGCTCCTCGCGGAGCTGATGAAGATCCTCATCGAGACCGCGGGCGCCGATCGCGGCGCGCTCATTCGCGTGACGCCGGCCGGACTTCGTGTGGCCGCAACGCGCGACGCGGAGACCGATTACGTGCAGCGATCGGACGTCGATCTGGAAGCCGTCGCCTGGGTGCCCGTGGCCGTCGTCCGTTACGCCCTGCACACAACGCAACCCGTCGTGCTGCGCGACGCGCGCACCGAAGGCCCGTTCCAGGAAGACGCGGCCATCCGCGCGGGCGACGCGCGGTCCGTACTCTGCATTCCGATCGTGTACCGCGGCAAGGTGGAGAGCATACTCTACCTGAGGAACGGGCTGGCGTCTGGTGTGTTCACGCAGGATCGCATCGACGGCATCTCGCTGCTGACGGGGCAGATCGCCGTGTCGCTCAAGAACGCCGAACTCTACGAGCAGCTCGAGGAGCGCGTGAAGGAGCGCACGCAGCAGCTCGAAGTTCGCAACAGGCTCATTCGCCAGGCGTTCGGCCGCTACCTGAGCGATGACGTGGCGGCCAAGCTGCTCGAATCGCCGGAGGGCCTGTCGCTGGTCGGCGAACGACGCGAGGTGACGCTGCTCATGGCGGATCTCCGGGGTTTCACCCCGCTCACGGACCGGCTGCCGCCGGAAAACATCGTGAGCATCGTCAACAATTTCCTCGGGGAGATGACCGACGTCATCTTCCGGCATCAAGGGACGATCAACGAGTTCATCGGCGACGCGATCCTCGCGATCTTCGGTGCGCCGCAGCGGCTGAGCGACCACGCGGAGCGCGCCGTGGCTTGCGCGGTGGAAATGCAGGTGGCCATGGACCACGTGAGCGCGCGGAACCGGAAGCTCGGCCTGCCGCCGGTCGAGATGGGTGTGAGCCTCCACTCCGGCGAGGTCGTGGTGGGCAACGTGGGATCCGAGAAACGTGCCAAGTACGGCGTGGTGGGACGCGCGGTCAACGTGACGGCGCGCATCGAGTCGTACTCCGTGGGCGGACAAGTCCTCGCCTCGGAGCATACGCTCCGCCAGGTGAGGTCGCCCGTCACGACGGTGCGCGAATTCGAGATCCATCCAAAAGGCATCGGCGAGCCGCTGAAGGTGTTCGAGGTCACTGGGATCGGCGGTTCACACGCGCTCGCCATTCCCGAACGGGCGGCGGTCGTGGCACCGCTCAGGGCCCCCGTGGCGATCGGCGTCGAGGTGCTGCAGGGGAAGGCCGCCGGTCAGGGATTCCGCGCCGCGCAGCTGACTGCGCTCTCGAACTCGTCCGCAACGCTGAGCAGCACCGATGGATGGGTGGTGTTCGACAACCTCCGCATCCGACTCCCGGCGGATGGCGCCGCTCCGACCGATGTCTTCGCCAAGGTCATGTCTGTCGGTCCGGGCGGGACGTTCTCCGTTCGCTTCACCTCGATTCCGCCGGAGGCGCAGGAATGGATGGAGGGCGTGCTTGACGGCGCCGCCGGTTCGTAGTAGATTCCCTGGTCATCCCTAGCCCTGCGAGGCACGCTCATGGATCCGCTTGCGACTGCAAAGGCCCTGTATGCGGCGTTCAACGCGCACAACATCCCCGGCGTTCTCGCCCTGCTAGACAACGACGTCCAGTGGAATGCGTACGGTCCGGATTTCGCCCTCGCGATCGGGTTCTTTAACGGCAAGGCCGGCGTCACCGAATTCTTCGGCAAGCTGGTGGGGCCGGACGGCCAGCAGGTCGATGAAGTGTTCATGCCGCAGGATTACTTCGTCGGCGGCGGTACGGTGCATGTGACGGGGTTCGAGGCGGGGACTCTCACGAAGAATGTGGCCGGCGGCGCCTATGCGGGAAAGCAGTTCTACAACAACTTCGATCACACGATCTGGGTCGGCGCGTCGGGCTTGATCAGCCACTTCCGCGCGAACTACAACCTGGCGCTCTCCGGCCCGACCTGGAAGCGTTGGCCGCCCAAGAGCGGCACTGGATCGAACGCCTGAAGCCCGGCCCGGCGATCTCTTCCGTCGCCCGGCAGCGGACGGGCGACGTGCCTGCAACCTGAGCCAGAGGTCCTCATTCATGATGAGTAACGGCACCCGCTGGACGATCGGCGCGGTAGTAGGCGCGCTTCTTCTCCTGCCTGCTGCCAGGCTAGCGGTCGTGCCGTCCGCAGCGGCACCCCCGGAGTCCCCGGCGGCGAAGCTCAGTTGGATGATCCCGCAGGATCTGCCGGCCAATCCAACGCAGGCGGATGCCGTTGCATTCGCCTGGCAGTCGTTCGTTGCGGTCAACTGGCCGGCGAAAGCCGGCGTGCGCGGCGTACCGGATCAGACCAAGCTGGTCGGGCAACCGGGACCCGTCGTGTGGCAGACGTGGAAGATGCCCGACGAGGTCTTCTACGCGGACGGTCGTACGCCACCGCCATGGAACACCTACGGTGGAGCGACACCCCCTGAGTGCAAGGGTGCGCCAGGTCCCTTGGTGCTCGTGCGGACGTCCAAGGTCCCGGGAAACAGCGCCAACCGGGCCATGCAGCAGGCGAAGGAAGCGGTCGGCGGCACCCTGACCGACCAGCACGGCAACCTCGTCTACTTCGAGGTCCGGATGAACAGGACCATCTTCGAGAACATCGTCACCCATCAGTACTACAACGTAGAAGGCCAGAACAAGGCGAAGTCCGTGCTCTTTCCGAGCGGCGTGATGGAAATCAAGGCGTCGTGGCGCATTCTCACGGCTGCCGATTCATCGGTCCTGAACCGGTACATGCGGCAATCCGCCTGGATCTACACCCCGGCGTCCGGCGGCGCGCCGGCGACGTGCGTGAGCCAGGAGGTCGGCCTCGTCGGGCTCCACATCACCCAGAAGACACCGAGCCGGCCGGAGTGGATCTGGACCACCTTCGAGCAGGTGGACAACGTGCCGCCGTTCAACTCGTCGACTCCGGGCCCCGTTCCGTATTCCTTCAACAACCCGACGTGCCCGGTGACGCAGTGCGTGCCCAACCAGAGCACGGAAAAGAATGGCAAGCCGACCGGCATCCCGACGCAGGTTACGCGCCTGGTGAACATCGGCGCGCAGGCGCAGGCGGCCAACCCCGTCTGGCAGCAAGACCTCGCGGCGGTCCTCGGCTCGGCCTACCCGTATTACCAGCTCGTCGACGTGCAGTGGCCGCAGACACCGGCAGCACGCCCGGTGGGAAATCCGACGCCGGGCCTGCTTGCCAATACGACGATGGAGACGTACAACGGCGCGACCAGCGCCTGCGTGAACTGTCACTTCACCGCGCAAATCCAGTCGGGCAAGCGGTCTTCTGACTACAGCTTCGTGCTCGCTGAGGCGCACCTGCGGGCGCCGAGAGCCCGTCCATGAGCGTCCTCTCGTTCCCCCGGATCAACTTCAGTGGCATCATCCAGACCAATCCCTGCACGGCGAACAACGACGACGTGATGGCGGCCGTCGTGAACCGGGATTCCGATACGCTCGGCGTGGACCTGAGCGGCATGACGGACGAGCAGGTGATGGCCTACCTGCGTACGCCTGTGAGCATGGCTATTCCCGGCGGCGATCCGTGCCGCAGCTACATCAAGTCCGGCTGGAACCTCTTCGGCGACCACTTCACCACGTTCGAGAACACGACGATCTGCTCCGTCGTGACCGGTCCGACTGCCGCCGAGCGCATCACGGCGACAGCGCAGGATCCGCTCGTCGGGCAGGCACTGCTGCTGCTGGGCAGCGCAACGGACGATCCGACGAGGCGCATGTCACCCATTCTCTGCGACCTCGACTCGACGGCGCTCACTACGACGCAGCTGTGGGTCGGCGGCCTGCAGATCGGATCCGGCGGACCAACCGGGATCGACCCGACGCAGATTGCCCTCAAGATGGACCACGACACGCGCTGCTTTCAGGACTGGCTCAACTTCCAGGCCACGGTCGGACCGTACAACGGCGAACAGAACTTCGTCGGCATCAGTTGCATGATGCAGTTCGGGATCCCTGTGTCGGCGATCCCGAAGAGCGTCAACTTCGTGTCGCCCGGGCTGCAGGCGCTCCTCCAGGCGGCGCGTGCTGCGTCCGGACTCGTCGTGCGTTTCCGCATCTACGAGATGCAGCCCGGCCTCACGAGCGACAGCCTCGCCGAGGCCTTCGCGCAGGGTCAGGCCGTCGACAATCCTGCACAGGGCTACCTCGTCGGGACGATCGGCGTGTGGGGCCTCGGCGAGCCGGCGAGCGAGCCGGCGGGACGACTCCTCCAGACGCCGTATCCGCGCCCACAGATGAACTGGGTGTCGAAGGACACTAAACAGAGCGGCTTCATGCCGCCCGCGCCGCAGCCATGGAACTACGCGCCGCCGCTGTTCGGCAACGCGGTCGCGCAGGTGCAGCCGTCGATGCCGGTGATCTCGCTCGACCTGGTGTCGACGTTCCCGAAGTACGGGTTCCGCGATCCCGATGGCCCGCAGACGAAGACCGCGCGCGGCTTCTCGGCGCCCAAGGAGATGGCGAACGTGGGCACGGTGGAACTCGTCGTCGGCCCCGACGGCGCCGGTCCTCCGCAGACGATCGGGCCCATCGACTACGGACTTGACGATTACGGCGACTATTTCAACTTCGGCGGCATCGTCGACCTACCGTACGATCCGGGGCTCGCCGATTCGATCACATCCGGCATCCTCGCGTTGCACGCGAGCGGCGGCCCCAATCCCGCGCCGCCGGGTGTGACGCTGCTCCAGGAAGTGCCGGTGCGCGTCATCACCGACGACCGCACCGCATATATGCCACCGAATACGAAGGACTACACGATCAACCTCAAGGTCAGCAACCGCGGCGGTCCGACGACGGCGGATACGACGATATACCTGTACGAGTACGTGAACGTCATCGTGCCGGAGGCCAACACGAATCCGCCGAACACGGTCTGTGCCGACGGCGTGAGGCCCAACCAGACCGTGGTGCAGGAACCACAGCCGATCATCAGCATGCCGCAACAGGTGGTGATCCCGGCGGGGAAGGGATTCACCGATTGGTTCCCGGTCAAGCTCTCGACGACGGGGAGCGGCGCCACGATCGTCGCCTACCAGCTCGAGGACACGAGATTTGGCGACTCGCCTCCGCCGGGGGTCCCGCCGGGTACCACCGGCGTCCCCGGCTGGTCGAACGCGACCTACACATCCATCCGCGTCTACGCGGACGACGATTTCTCCGCGCTGTACGCGAAGGGCGAGCTGCAGTGGGCGGATGTGTACGAAAACGTCCTGCGGTACTACTACCTCATCTACCCGGCGATGTCGCGGTTCATCCCGCTAAACCTGGCGGACTCGATCGTCTCCAGAGGTGAGCTGATCAAGCAGCGGCTGCACCCGTGCACGGATCCGCGGTTCCTCACTACGCACAACATGCCGGTCACCCGGCAGATGTCGCCGGCCAAGGTGAAGCTCGTAATCGACTTCATCAACCAGCAGCAGAACAAGAAGAAGCCGGTCGCGGCAACAGTGACGTGAGTGGCCGGGCGCCGACGCGCGGCACCCCGCTCATCGCCAGCTGGCGACCGAGATCGCGGCCATCCATACGGCGACGATGAACAAGCCGTACATCTCGCGCGATTCCTCGATGCCCGCGTTTTCCATTTCCCACGCGCTGAACATCGATCTGAATCGCTGTTTGTGGTCCATTATTTCATGCTCAAAGTTGTAATCTCCTCGGCGGCTTCAGACCGGCTGTGTACCGCAGCCCGATTTCTGTCCGAGTTTCCGCGTGCGACTGAGATGGCTTGTCGTCGGTGCAACTCGTGCGGCCGCTGATGATTTTGTTCGCCATTACACGCGATCACCGGGGGCGACGTTTGGCCTGCATCGTTTCAGCTTGGCGCAACTGGCCGCGGATTTCCGTGGCGGAAAATCTCGGCGGCCAACTGTAACGATTCCCCCAGCAGGGAGATGAAGTTCGGATCGATGCCAGTATGCCGGCAGCATTTGATGGTTTGCTGGTCGAGAGTCGGCTCCATCGCGGCCTCTAAGGATCAATCCGTCCGATCTTGCTGATTGGGTCGGGAGACTCGGAACGTTACCCTTGCATCATGCAACTGGGTGCAGTCGACAGGTTAAGGTCGCGAAAAACCTTGAACTTCTGGAAGTACTGAGTAGGTGGCTGGTCTCACTCAGGGATGCGTCCGTTGGGCGAGGAGCGCTGCTTCCTCAAGGAGCCGCGCGGTCTCGGCCCCAGAGTAGTCGTGCTCGCGGCGTACGCCGATCCCGAGCGTACCCACTACTCTGCCGCTCGCGTCGCGAATCGGTACTGCCACCGCGCCGATGACTCCCGTCTGCTTCGCGCCCGGCCGGATGTCTCCCGTGCTGTCGGCTTGGATGTTGCAGGTCGAAACCGGCTCGTTTCGCTCCGCAGCCAGTCCGGCCATTCCTTTGCCAATCGGGACTCTGCCGACGATTTGCACGATTTGTGGCGGCACGCCGACATGCGCCTTGAGGATGAGAATTCCGTCTTCGATGAGGTGGATAGTTCCGGTGTCCGCCCCAAACCGACCGATGATATCCTCTAATTCTGCTTGCATGAACACTCCCCACCTGCCGCGTCAAGCTCCGCCTCGGGCTAGCGATTCGCTTTGCCCCTTCTTTTCGCCCTCCCTCGCGGCTTCAGACTTGCCACGGTGGAGGAACGCGAACGATGATCGACAGCACCTCGTTCTGTCGCGTCGGCTGGCGGACCACGGTCACCGAGCTCCGCTCGTCCAACGCGGTGCGAACAAGCTCGAGGATACGCCTCTCGCGGCTATTGGAAACGCCATAACTCGCTAAGTCGCGTTTCGAGGGTAAACCCGTCGAAATCTCCGAAATGATCGAAGACCAATCCGCTCACCTTCCCTGTCACCTCGTGGTGTTCGTGATGTTCGTCCTGCCTCGGCAGCATCAGCATCAGCCCATCCGGCACGGTTATTCAGATCTTTGCGACAGCCGTAAGCGCGTCGCGGGGCGACGCGGTGATCAACGTCCACGTCGGCGCCGCGACCGCGACTTTCAAATTGACCGCGATCAGCAGTCTGCAGGTGTAATTCCGCGGCCGGTTCGAAGCCCGTTTCGCATCGATCATTGCACTCACCGTGCTGCTACCGAACTAGAACGCGGCAACGCGCGTAAAATAGCACGGGAAATGAGATCGGAGGGTCCGGCGGCCGCAGGGGTTCTAGCAGTACATCGAGAATCTTGATGAACGGAGTCACGGTGCAATCTTGTTGAAAGACAGTTGTTCTTTTTCTGGTCTGGGCCGGAACCATCCCTGATTTCGTTACGTGGAGTGCCCGCAATCAATCGACGGTCATGAGGATTCGTCGTGCCAGTACGAGCCGACGCGAAGCCCTTTGAACGTTCTCTAGTGTGTCATGGATGTCAGGCGAATTGAGGAGAATGGACATCAACATAGTTAGGCGGTCTCTTCTCTTTTTGTTGTGGTTTGTGGTCGCTCTGAATGTGGCCGCCCAACAAAATGGATCGGCGTCAGGTCCACAGATCACTCCTGTCACAACGGTCGTAACCGTTTCGGCTAACGCAATTCCTATGAATGCGGCCCCCGCGACCGTAAATGTCATAACGCGGGATTTTATCGAGAATGCTCACGCCGAAGATTTTGCCGATTTGGTCCGCAATATTCCCGATCTTTATCTTTCGCAAACAGGAGGAAGAGGTGGGCTTACAACGCTTACGATCCGCGGGGGCAAACCGAACTTCACGCTCGTCTTGCTTGACGGAATCCCGCTAAATGACATTGGGAATATTCTCGGGGGGTCGTATGACTTCTCTCTACTTAGTCCCGACAACATCGACCGAATTGAGATCGTGAGCGGCCCGCTTTCTTCATTGTTCGGGTCGGAAGCAATCAGCGGTGTCGTCAACATTATTTCCCGGCGCGCAGAAACCCGCAGGTACTTTGACGTGGGCGGGGAAGCCGGCAATGTTGGGACGGGCCAAGGCCACTTTTCCATCGGTGGAACGGTCGGTTCATCACCGTATTCGTTAAGTGGATCTTATCTGACTATGGGACCGGAGGTTGGGGGTGGGCACTATTCATTGGGAACCGTCGCATTGGGTTCCAGTCATAGCTTTGGCGGTTCAAAGATACTACAGCTCTTGATTCGCTTTCATACTAAGGAGTCTTCGGGCTTCCCCGCGAATGGCGGGGGCCCGGAATACTCGATCCTTCGTCAATTGCAGACAGATCATTCCCAGGAATTAATTTCCGGCTTGAGCTTCAAGCAGCAGGTGAGCTCCTATTGGTCTTATAGCGTGGATGGGGACATTTATTTCAGAATCGAAGACGGGTTCACGCCAGCGATACTTGATGCGACACCGCCAACAGCCAATTCAGTTCCTTCGGAATTGACCCACGAGACGTTCCTTAGAGCGCGGATAGGTGTGTCGAATAGTTTCACGATTAATCGACACGTATCAGCGGATCTCCGGGTGGGGTTCAAGAATGAACGTGGAACCAGTGATGGCGTAATCTCTGCCACAATTCCGGATAACTATGGGTTGAATCGTCCTACGCTGAGTGTAAATGGCGGACTCCTTTTCCAGTCGGGAAGGCTGACGGCCACGGGAGACCTAGGTCTCGAAAAGGCATCTGGTTTTGTGGACGTGGCTCCCCGAATAGGCGCTTCTTATAGAGTGGGATCTGGCGAAACTCGGCTGAAGGCAAGTTGGGGGAGCGGTTTCAATTTGCCATCGTTCGAAGCTCTTGGAGATCCAATCGTAGGAAATCCGCAATTGAAACCTGAATACAGCAATGGTCTCGATGCAGGGATCGACGAAACCTTGAAACCGGCCAACTTGCATTGGGCCCTAACTTACTATTGGAATTCATTTCGAAACTTAGTCGATTTCAGTCCACAACAGTTTAAGCTGGTGAATCGGAACTTGGCGCGCACGCAGGGTTTCGAATGGAATGCAAGTATATCTCCGATGCATCAACTTAGTCTGAATGGGCAATTGACGTTTCTAGATGCTCACTTGCTAGATACAGTGGAACACTTACGAGACTTGCCAAGGTGGCGAGGCGGCGTGGGCATAGAGTGGAAGTTCACTTCTCGCGTTCGTTTAAGAACGGACGCGCTCTGGGTCGGTCCGAGGTACGATTTTCAGGTGCCCATACCCAACCAACAAACGGTGCCGAAATATGCGACCACTGATCTTGTTGTCAGCTACATGGCGACCGATCGTTCGAAGATCTATCTGCGGATTGACAACCTACTGAACAGCAAGTACCAGGAGTTTCTCGGATTCCCGAATGGCGGAATCTACGCACGCCTTGGCATCGATTTCCAGCTTGTCAAGCCTTAAATACTAGATGTCGGAGAACTGACAGGACTGACCGCAGCGCCGTTCACGATGCGTGCCATGCGGTGTTACGTCCTGCCACACGGAAATTGCCTGGTCGGCAGGGATATCTATATCACAATCCGGCGTGAAACATGAAAGGACAAATACTTCGCGGTGAAGCGGAGATATCTACGCGGCCGCTGCGGAAATGCCAATACGGCTCAGCAGGTTGGAAAACCGTGGATCAGAACGCAGTGAATCAAACCGGGGATCGAGGTTAATCCATACCAGCGCCCTGGCGCGCTGCTGGTAGGCTTTCTCCAGAAATTCGAGGGCCAGATCTTTTTCTCCGATGCCTAAATGGACCAGTGCGAAACTCAAGGAGGACACGTGCTTGCGCGGGGACATCTCTTCCAGCTTCCGAAGCAGTTCGTTCGCTTCCTCGCACCTGGACATCGCCCCCCAACAGTGTCCCAGTTCCCCTAGGATCAGCGGATTCTCGCAGCCAGAGAGCTCGTTCGCTTTTTGAAACGCCTCAACCGCTTTGTCAAACTTACCCTGCTGCTCCAGCGTTCGAGCGAGGCTCCAGTGAGCATGATAAAAGGTCGGGGCCATTTCCAGAATCACGCGGAATCGTTCGACGGCTGCATCGTAGCGGCCTTTTCTGTGGAAACATCCGCCCAGAGCCACTGCCGTGATCAGCGAAAGCGGATCGAGTAATTGCGCGGACTGTATCTCCTGGATTGCTTCATCCAGTCTGCCCAATGGAGTCAGGTAGTCCAAAGCATAGTGGAAGTGCGGCGCTGCGAACCCGGCGCCAAGTTCCAATGCGCGCTTGAATTCGCGCCCGGCTTCGGTCCAGTTCCACTCGTACCCGGCATGGACCAAAGCCAGCGCGCAATGGGCCAGCGCCAGCGTGTCGTCTGTTTCCAGGGCGCGCAGCGCCGCTTGTTTTGCTTTCGGCATCACTTCCGAGGGCGGCACGGTTCCGTACCACCCCAGCAATAAACAGCAGTCCGCCACGCCGACCCGGGCGAGTGCGTAATCGGGCGAAAGCTGCAGCGCCAGCTCAAAATCGGCGAGAGCTTTCCACAGCGAGTCGGGAGTCTGCCGGTTAAGAAGATAGCGTCCTTTCAGATAGAGCTCATGGGCTTCAAAATTTTCGGTATAGGCCTTCACCAGAGGTTCCGCAGGAACAGCCAGCCTTGGGATCAGTTTTGCAACAATGGCGCGGGCTACCTCTTCCTGCACCTCGAAAATATCTTCTAACTTCCGGTCGAATCGTTCTGACCAGAGCTGGTAGCCATCGGACACGCTGACCAGTTCGGCTGTGATGCGGCACCGGTTTCCCGCCCTTCTCACGCTTCCGTCCACGATGGCCGTCACTCCGAGCTTTTCGCCCACCTCCCGGCTGTCCTGGTTCTTGCCCTTGAATTGAAACGCGGAACTTCGCGAGACGATTCGCAAACCCTTCAGCTGCGCCAGAGCGTTGATCAATTCTTCCGTCAAGCCGTCGCTGAAATAGTCGTTCTCCGCGCCCGCGCTCATATCGGTGAAGGGGAGCACGGCGATCGAGGGCACGGCTTGAGGTGTCGAGGTTTTCTTGCCGGACTGAAGTTCCTCGATGGCCGTTTTTACATCGGCCATGCGCTGATACCGGTGTACGGCTTCTTTTTGCAGACACCGCGCGACAATCGCTTCAAAATTCTGCGGCACTCCCGCGGCCTTCCCTTTCATGGGCGGGCAATTTTCATACAGCATGGCTCCCAGAGTGGCCGCCGGCGTTTCCTTTTGAAATGGATGCTGCCCGGTGACCATCTGATAAAGCACAAGTCCGAACGAAAAAATATCCGAGCGAGCATCGATTGTTCCCCGGCGTGCCTGTTCCGGAGACATGTAGACCACGGTGCCGACAAGCGCGCCGAGTTGGGTATTCACGCTATCGTCCGCCACGGTCGGCAGGTCGTACGAGTGGACTGGGATCTCCCCCGAAGCAGGTTGGCCCGACACCAGTTTCGCCAGCCCAAAATCGAGAAGTTTAGTCCCGTCTTCCGGTGTAATCATGATGTTATTCGGCTTGATATCGCGATGGATCAGTTCCTTGCCGTGCGCCCGGTCCAGCGCGTCCGAAATCTGGATGGCGTATTTCAAGACGAGGTCGAGAAGCAGGGGGCCTTTGGCAATTCGCTGCGCCAGAGTTTCGCCCTCCACGAATTCCATTACCAAATAATCGATATCCCGTTCGTGGCCAATATCGTAGAGCGCGCAGATGTGGGGATGATTCAAGCTGGCCAGGGCGCGGGCTTCACGATCGAAACGCGCGCGCGTATCCGGCCGGTCTGCAAGACTTACCCGAAGAATCTTGATGGCCACGGCCCGATCCAGGCGGGGATCCCAAGCTTTGTAGACTTCGCCCATTCCCCCAACGCCAATGGAGGAGACGACTTCATACGTGCCGAGCTTTGTGCCTGCTGAAAGAAGCATAGGGGTTAGTCTGCTGAGTTTACTCGATCAAAGCCCCCAAAAGTAACGAAATACGGGCTGAGTCCCGTATGACGGGCTAACCAGAATGTATGGTCCGCCGCTTTGTCGCAAGCGAAAAATGAGGGTGACAAGTTGGTCTGCGCAAATGTATTCGGCCTTTGTTGGAGATCAGCTCTCCTGGCCATGATGAGTTGCGCGCGTGTCTGTCCTTATAAGGACTTTCTATGCCGGATGACGGTCGCTTCCCTCATCTGGCGACTCACTCGCCTGACTGGCCTGCGGATGGCACCATCTTCCGGTGCCGCACACCTCGTCACCGCTCACCAATTTTCGTAGTTCTGCCACAGGCTGCTAGACCCGAGTCGCAGGATGGAGTCTCTCGCTTCTGAACAAAGAGAGGCTACAAAGCTTCTTTACGTTTTTCATTGAAAGCCTCGGAGTGCCTAGCTGTCTGCGCCAATTAGTTTCCAGCGGAACGGGAGCGCGTTCTCATGAGTGGCGCACGGGCTGGTCGGTGGTGCACCGTTTTCTGTCTGAGTGGCGTTGACAGAATTACTGATGTGGTGAGGTCCCCGAACGGCGCTATTCGATCTAGTAACTTTTGCAATTCCTTGATATCTGAAACGGCAACTCTCAAGACAAAACAGTCTCCGCCGGTCGCACGGTGACATTCGAGCACTTCAGGGAACGCGCACAGGGCAAGTGTTGCTTTGTCGAGCCCGTGGCCGGGAGCCTTGATTCTAACAATGGCTTGGACCCCCAATCCTATACGATCTAGCCCAATTTCGGCGCGATAGGCGCGGATGATTTTTCGCTCTTCGAGACGTCGAACGCGCTCCGTAGTGGCGGGTGGGGATAGCCCGATCTTGCGGCCTAGGGCGGCCATTGATAGGCGTGCGTCTTCCTGAAGTGCAACGATGATCTTCCAGTCAAGTTCATCGAGTGGACTTTCATTTTCGAATCCAATGTCCATGTTTACTTTCACTTTCGATACATTCAGTCGTATTCTGCCTTCACTACGCTATTTACGGGACCGAAATATATTTCTATTCTACGTCACACAGCAAGGACCTCGGTTCGTCTCTGCTCTTGACGGGCGATATTTGCGGGGGTGGCGATGCCCGAAACAGCTGAACAATATAGGAAGAGGCTTGCGGGATACGTGGAGGGTAAAGATTTCCTCGGGATTCAACGGGACACGCCGGCCAGACTCGCCCGCCTGGTCGACGGCGTTTCCGTTCAACACCTCGGATACCGTCCGGCTCCCGACAAGTGGTCGATCGTCGAGATTCTTGCTCACTTGGCAGAAGACGAACTTGCGACTAGTTGGCGCTACCGGCAGATGATCGAACACGACGGTGAGACTCTCCACGGGTTTGATCAGGGACTCTGGGCGCGGTTAGGGAACTATGCAACGTGGAACGTGGGGGAAGCACTGGAACTATTTCGGCTGTTGCGCGAGGCGAACCTGCGAATGCTAGGCACCCTGTTACCTGAGCAGTGGGAGCGGTCAGGTAACCATGTCGAGCGTGGAAGGTTGACCGTGCGAGAACTTGTCCGCCACATGGCAGCACACGATATCAACCACATCAATCAGATTGAGGCATTGCTCGCGGTTCAGGAGTAGCCATCGATGACAAACACCAAGGACATCCTTCTGAATCCGAAGGAAGTAACGCAGCTTCTGCAAAATACAGCGCTGGTATTGCGGCAACGTGTCACTGCGCTGCCTGATCGTGCCATTGCTCGGCACCCAGGCCCTGGAAAATGGTGCGTAAAGGAAGTGATCGGGCACCTGACCGAAGAGGACGCGCGAGATTTTGTGGGTCGCATCCAAACAGTGCTCGATGAGATGGAGCCTTCGCTCAGAATCAACGATCAGGAGGAAGTGGCTCGGGTACGCCGCGACTGCGACAAGGATCTCCACGATCTATTGGATGAGTTCGACACAGTACGGTCCAGCAGCATAGCCTTTGTGATGAAGCTCGGAGTAACAGACCTGGACCGCGGTGGCATGCACCCGAAGATCGGGCACATTCGCATTCGCGAGCTGCTGCATGAGTGGATTTACCACGACCTGAACCACCTCAGGCAAATTGACGCAAACGTTCAGCGCTTTCTCTGGGATCATCTGGGTAAGATGCAACGGTTTTACCCATCCTGAGGCAGCCAGCATTCGGTCGAGAAAACTTTTCGGAGCGTCGGCGATTGTCGCTGCCGCTAAGACGCTGAGACGTCAGGTCGTAGCCTCCACCCGCGGAAGCAATGCATCGAGATTTCACGCTCTTGGGCGTAATCCACCCCTCTAGCTCCTCGCGGTTACGCCCCTATCACGGGCGAACCGGCAGTAATCGGCGCATGCGGTTCGGCGTGCGACTCACCGGCTGTTGAACAGCGCCCGCATCGGAAGCTGGCTCCGGAAATTGTCCCGAAGTCGGCTTCAGGGAGATCACCCATTGATCTCCGCGAAGCCGTTTCCGGACTGCAACCCCGCGAATTAGGCGAAACCGACTTGCCCAGAGGGAATGATTTCAATTGGCCTAGCCGGGAGCAAGTTCCACCCTCATACGGTGGATCTATGCTGGTACCCTTGTAGTTCAATTAATAACTCACCTTGACAAGCTGGCGCAGATCATCTGGCATGCGTCCGACAGCCTGGACATGTCTGCTTCGCGACAATCCGTGTATTGCACTGTCCTAAAAAGATAAAGAATCCGGGCGGAGCGGAAGTAAAGCGGAAACAAGATCGGCTCTCCAGTATCGGTTTGTCTTACGTACGCAGCAGAGAACTCGTCTTTGCAGTAGTTGCTGGCCCAATACTTCGGAGTGCAGACCGCGGCGACACGGTGAGCGGAGTCAAGCGAATCGGCGATTTGCGTCAGCCAGCTCCCGCCTGGGGCAAGGGTTGTCTTGTCGTAGAAGACACGAATACTAGGATTCAAGTGCCGCAGCGACTGCAAAATATGCTGCGCTGGCTCTGAATCCTCGTGAGAATAGCTTAGGAAGATGTCGCACCCGCTCGCAGCAGGCTCTCCCGACGGGGCGGCGTGGCAGCGAAGAGAATTATGTTCCTGCTTTCTCTCGAAGGCATCAGTGCGCTTAAGATCGGTCCGCTTTCTGTTCGCAGCGACCACCAAAAGCATGGGTCTTTACAAAATCTAACATTAGACATAATCTAAATAACTGATGGACACGGAGGCGATTAAGCGGTCCTTCGACGGCAGCGGGTTGCGGTGTACTCCTCAGCGCTACGCCGTGATGTCATTCCTGATGCAACACAACAGGCATCCCACGGCTGCGGAAATCTCCGAAGCTGTGAATCGCGTGGACCCGCACTCTTCAAGGGCCACGATTTATAACAATCTGCGGGACTTGGTGGAGGCGGGTTTGGTGCGTGAAGTGGCTGTCGAGGGCCGTGCCGCGCGATTCGATGCGAGAGGCATGCGGCATCACCACTTCATCTGCGAACGCTGCGGCAAGGTTGAGGACATTGAGTGGTACGAGGTGCCCAGGCCAGCCTCGCGCTCTCTCGGTAAGCGGATTCTTCGCGAATGCGAACTCATTTTCCGGGGGCTCTGCACGAAGTGCGCTCCGCGGCACGCTTCCCGTTAGGTCTGGAGATGTGTGGGTACATGTGAACGGCCGATCAAGAAAACCCGGCACCTAATTGTGCGAACCGCAATCTGATGGGTTTGTAGATCATTATGGTTTTGAACTAATTCAAAAGGAAACACATATGGAAAATCCAAAACATATGGAAAACACGCTTGCCTCTTCATCGGGGACTGTTTCCCCCGAAGATCAGGGCAAAAACAAGTCGACCGAATCCAAGTGCCCGTTCAACCACGGAGCCTCCGCTCCCACGAACCGCCACTGGTGGCCGAATCAGGTGAGCCTGAAGATCCTGCACCAGCACTCAGACCTGTCTGATCCGATGGGTAAGGAGTTCGACTACGCCAAGGAATTCAAGAGCCTCGATCTGAATGCCGTGATCAAAGACCTTCATGTCCTGATGACGGATTCGCAGGATTGGTGGCCGGCCGACTTCGGGCACTACGGAGGGCTGTTCATCCGCATGGCGTGGCACAGTGCAGGCACGTACCGCATCGGCGATGGCCGCGGCGGCGCCGGAGCTGGGCAGCAGCGCTTCGCCCCGCTCAATAGCTGGCCGGACAACGTGAACCTCGACAAGGCGCGCCGGCTGCTGTGGCCGATCAAGCAGAAATACGGCCGAAAGATCTCGTGGGCCGACCTCATGATTCTCACAGGGAACGTCGCGTTGGAGTCGATGGGATTCAAGACCTTCGGTTTCGGCGGTGGGCGCGAAGACACCTGGGAGCCCGAAGAGGACATTTATTGGGGACCTGAAGGTACGTGGCTGGCAGACGAGCGCTACAGTGGCGACCGTGATCTTAGCAATCCTCTCGCGGCCGTACAAATGGGCCTGATCTATGTGAATCCGGAAGGGCCCAATGGCAAGCCCGATCCCGTTGCGGCGGGCAGGGACATTCGCGAAACATTTCGTCGGATGGCCATGAACGACGAAGAAACGGTCGCACTGATTGCCGGCGGGCATGCCTTCGGCAAAACCCACGGCGCTGCCATTCCTGCTGACTACGTGGGCCCCGAACCAGAAGGTGCCGAAATCCAGGACCAAGGCCTCGGGTGGAAGAATAAATTTGGTAAAGGTTTTGGTGCTGACACCATCGGCAGCGGCCTGGAAGTCATTTGGACCCAGACGCCCACCAAGTGGAGCAACAACTTCTTCACCAACCTGTTCAGCTTCGACTGGGAACTGACGAAGAGCCCGGCCGGTGCGCATCAGTGGACGCCGAAAAATGGCGCAGGCAACGGTACGGTGCCGGATGCGCACGATCCTTCAAAGCGCCACGCGCCATCCATGCTGACCACCGACCTCGCCTTGCGGTTTGACCCTGCCTACGAAAAGATTTCCCGGCGCTTCTACGAGCATCCGGACCAGTTCGCAGACGCGTTTGCGCGGGCGTGGTTCAAGCTCACGCACCGCGACATGGGCCCGATCGTGCGTTATCTCGGGCCGCTCGTTCCGAAGGAGCCGCTGCCCTGGCAAGACCCGATCCCGGCTGTGAATCATCCACTGATCGGGGAGCAGGACATTGCTGCTCTGAAGGCGAAAATCCTCGCGTCTGGCCTGTCCGTTTCCCAGTTGGTCTCGACTGCCTGGGCGTCGGCGTCGACGTTCCGCGGCTCTGACAAGCGCGGTGGGGCGAACGGCGCGCGCATTCGACTCGCGCCGCAGAAGGACTGGGAAGTCAACCAGCCGGCTGAACTGGCGAAGGTGCTACAGAAGCTCGAAACGATCCAGAAGGAGTTCAACGCTTCACAGTCTGGGGGGAAAAAAGTCTCGCTGGCCGACCTGATCGTTCTCGGCGGCGATGCGGCGATCGAGAAAGCCGCGAAGAACGCCGGGCACGACGTGAAAATCCCATTCACGCCGGGTCGGATGGACGCGTCGCAAGAGCACACTGACGTCGAATCCTTCGAGCCGCTCGAACCGGCCGCGGATGGGTTCCGCAACTATCTCCGCGGCAAGCAGCGCCTATCGGCTGAGGAGCTATTGGTGGATCGGGCGCAATTGCTCAAGCTGACGGCGCCTGAGATGACGGTTCTCGTCGGTGGCCTGCGCGTCCTGGGCGCAAATGCCGGGAAGTCCACGCATGGCGTCTTCACCAAGCGGCCAGAGACGCTGACCAACGACTTCTTCGTCAACCTGCTCGACATGAACACGCGATGGCAGCCGTCCAATCACTCCAATGGCTCTGGGGAGGTGTACGAGGGACGCGACCGGAAGACGAATGAGGTCAAGTGGACCGGCACCCGTGTTGACCTGATCTTCGGTTCGCACTCGCAACTGCGCGCCCTCGCGGAAGTCTATGCGTGCACGGACTCCAAGGAGAAGTTTGTGAAAGACTTCGTGGCGGCGTGGAGCAAGGTGATGGATCATGATCGCTTCGAGGTAGCGTGAGCTCGGCAATAGGAGCGCCCCGTCTTGCGTGATGTTCGAAGCCTGGGCCTGGCTCGAGAGCTGGTCCACGTTTTTGTCTTCCCTTTGGGCAAAGGTGTTCCGCGTGGAACATAGTGTGATGACGGTTGAAGCAAATTCAAGCCAATTCCATTGACAGAGTAAGCCCTTCGGATAATGGTCCTCCGAGTTGGCGGTCGGTTTGTGGGTTGGATTTCCCCTTCGGCGCACAGTCCGCGCTTTGGCGGTCTGTGCCATGCTTCCTCCTACTCCACGTTTGCAGCCGGATAATCCTCGACGTATTCCTCTCCAGTGCAACCGTAATAGGTGACCGTGCGCGCGCCGAAATCGACATCGTAACGGACGACTCCCGCATGCCACGACGCCGACAGGACTTCGGGGAAGGTGCTCTCGCCCCGGGTTGGGCACAACTTGCGAAACCGGCGGCGGGTCCTCCTTCATAATCGCAGTCATGGTTTCCGCTGAGGTCAGCTTGAGAAACGTACGCTTGCCTGTCACCATCTCGTACAGAATGGTGCCGAACGCAAAGGTGTCAGAGCGATAGTCAGCCACTTGTCCCCGCACCTGCTCGGGCGACATGTAGCCCACGGTACCGATCACCACGCGAGGTTCAGTAATTGCAGCCAGCGTACAGGTCTCCTCATCCCCGGATGAGGTTTGAGGCAGCGTGAGCTTGGCCAGGCCGAAGTCAAGAATCTTGATCCGTCCATCTTTGGTGAGGAACAGGTTGTTCGGTTTCAGGTCACGATGGACGATGCCTTTCTCGTGCGCTGCTGCCAGCCCGCGCGCGATCTGCTTGGCAAATTCAATCGCCTTGCGTACAGGCATGGCACCGGCGCGCAGACGATCCCGAAGAGTATCGCCTTCCAGAAACTCGGTCACGATATCGGGCGAGCCCTCGTGCTCGCCGAAGTCGTGAATGGCCAGAATGTTGGGATGGTTCAGAGCGGCGGCGGCGGCGCAGCCACCTGGGAAGTGAGGTTTGAAGCCGGCTGAAGTGCGCCCCCCTGAATCGTGCGCCCCGACGACCAAAAACTCATGAACGGAGCGCCACCGACAAAGGTCAAAGACAAGGCGGAAAGACAAAGGGGAAACCAGGCTGGCTGGTTTCCCCTCTTTTGAAATCGCGGTTTCCCCGGTTTCGAATCGCTTGCTTCCTTAGTTTTTCGCGGCCAGAGTGACGTTCCGTGCCGAGTCATTCTTGGCTTCGTTGATCTCAGACCGGGTCTTCGGGAATTCCCATCCTGCGCGCTTCCCTGCGGTCCAGAGCTCGGAAAGGAAATAGATGTTCCCGTAGTGCCGGAAGACCACCTTGGTTTCGCGCGCGGCGCTGGGCGATTCGAGATCGGAGGCATGGATGTACATTTCGACCATTCCATCCGTGCGGCAAATCTCGAGCATCCCCGGGTTCTCGGGCTGACCTGCGGAGCGCAGCTCGTACTCGCCCGCCGGCAGGATCTTGTTGCCCGCGTTGAAGTCGAACGGAACGCTGAGCCGAATGTGAACCGTCTGCGCCAATGCCGATCCGCCCAGCAACAGCATACTCAGCGCGCCGATAAGAGAGAGAGCCAGCTTTTTCATAAATCCTCCTTTGGGTACGTCGAGAACGGTTGAAGCCAAGATCGGCCAATTTCCGGTGCGCCTGTCTCTTGTTGCTTTACCGCCGTTCGGTTGACGTTCGCAGGTGTTAATGCAACCCGCATGCCATGCCCTGGAGGGCCCGGGCCGCGGTCTCTCAATCGCGTGTAACATACTGATATTCGCGGGCTTACGAATCTCGACCCGAGGTTGCCGGAAAAACCGCCGGGGATGCGGAGGGCCATTTGGTGAACCCTCCGGTTAGCGGGAACCCGCCGAACGGTTAGCAGACGAGAGAACGGTATGCAGCGAATGCTCAACTGTGTTAAACCAACCGAACGCGGTACAAGCCATGCATCCTAGAATTCGGGGTATCCACGGACCGTTGAAAGACACCAGCTTCCCGCTTTTCGATGGGGAGGTGTCAATCGGGCGCGACCCTTCGAATCAGCTCTGGGCCGCCGATTCGGGCCTTTCGCGGCGCCACTGCCTGCTCAGCGGGGAAGGCGGGCGTTTCAAGATCCGCGACCTTGGAAGTCGAAATGGCACACTCGTCCAGGGCGTACCGATCGAAGAGCATCACTTGCTCCCCGGGGATCAGATCTCGGTCGGTCATTCGCTCTTAGTCTTTCTGCTGGAGGAGGAGAAGGCTGCTCTCGGAAGCAGTCCGGTGGAGTTGACAGAAACCGGCTCCCTGGGCCTCGATCCTATCTTCCTGCGAGCCCAGGATGCGCTCTATCTCCCCGGAAGCACCGTGGCGGTAGGAGCTGTGGATGCCAATCGCCAGGCCCAGGACTTAAAGTGTCTCTTGACCATCGCCACAGGCATTGGCCAGATTCACGATCGCGAATCTCTCGAGTGGCAATTGCTCGGCATGATCTTTGACGTAGTCCCGGCCGACCGGGCGGCGATCCTGCATTTTGGCGCGGACTTGAACGAGCTGGAATCGGCGGTGGCGTGGGATCGAATCGAAGGGCCGGGGGCTCCGGTTCGGGTGAGCCGCACGGTAGTCGCTCGTGTGCTCGAGGACCGGATTGGACTCGTGGTCACCGATGTCCCCTCCGACACGAGCTTCGCGAAGATCGAGACTCTGGTACAACTAGCGGTCCTGTCGGTTCTCTGCGTGCCATTCGTGGTCGCGGGCGAAGTGTCGACGGTCATCTATCTCGACAGCCGAAGCGAGAGCTTTGATAAAGCTCATCTGCAGCTGATCACGGCGGTGGCAGGCCTGGCCAGCCTGGCGCTCGGGAACCTGCGCCATTGGGAGGGGGTGCGCGAAGAGAATCAGGCGCTGCGTGCGGAGATTGCTCTCGAACACAACATGGTGGGGGCAGGGCCCCGCATGCGCGAGATCTATAACCTCATTCGCCGGGTCGCGCCGACCGACTCTACGGTTCTCATTCAGGGCGAGAGCGGCACGGGCAAGGAGTTGGTGGCGCGCGCCATTCACCGCAACAGCCCGCGCTCGGCCGGGCCCTTGGTGGCGGTCAACTGCGCGGCCCTTACCGAGACGCTGCTCGAGAGCGAACTGTTCGGCCATGAGAAGGGGGCCTTTACCGGCGCCACGGCGCAGAAGAAAGGAAAACTCGAGCTCGCCCAGGGGGGGACGCTGTTTCTCGATGAAGTCACCGAGATGGCCGCCGCTCTCCAGCCCAAACTGCTACGGGCGCTGCAGGAGCGGGAATTCGAGCGGGTCGGAGGCACGCGCACCATCCAAGCGGATATCCGCCTGATTGCCGCCACCAACCGCGACCTAGGGGAAGCCGTGGCCGCCGGCACCTTTCGCAAGGATCTCTACTATCGCCTGAAAGTGGTGGCGCTCAGCATGCCTCCGCTCCGCGAACGCCGCGAAGATATCCCGGTGTTGGCGGATTATTTCATCCACAAGATCTCGAAGAAGGGCAAGGCGAAGAGCAAGACGCTGTCGCCCGCAGCCCAGGCCTGTCTGATGAGTCACGATTGGCCGGGCAACGTGCGCGAGCTGGAAAACGCCATCGAGCGGGCCTTGATCCTCGGATCGGCGGATGTGATTTTGCCCGAAGATCTGCCCGAGGAAATCCTGGACTCGATGTCTGGAGCCACGGCCTCCGCCCCGAAATATCACGGTGCTCTGAAGGACACCAAAAAACAAATCATTCTCGACGCGCTTCACCGCGCGAACGGCAACTACATTGAGGCGGCCGAGATCTTGGGCGTCCATCCCAATTCCTTGCTGCGGCTGATTCGCAAACTCGGCCTGAAAGATGCTGCCAAAGCCATCGGCGAGGACCTGCGGTGAAGGATCGACGCAAACGATGTCCGCGGTGAATGGAAAATCGTGAGGTTCTATGCCCTATCGACTTGCTGTCACCATCGCCGGCGCGGTTTCGCTCGGCAGTTTTGAGGCGGGCGTTCTGTTCGAGCTCCTCGACGCGTTGGCGCAGCACAATCAAGCGGCGCCGCCCGCCTCGCGTATTGCGCTCGATGTGCTGACGGGTGCCTCGGCGGGAGGCATGACGGCGGCGATCGCCGCCCAAACCATGCTCTACGCCTGGCCGGCGGTGGCTGATCCTTACGACAATCCCTTCTACAACGCCTGGGTGGCGGGCGTGGACATCAAGGGTCTGCTCCCGTTGACGGCGCAAGAGTCTGCCGGCATGTCGATTTTTTCCTCTGACTTCGTCCAAGGAGTTGCCCAGAGGTTTTTACTTGGCCGATACCGCCAACTGCCGCCTCCTCAGCCCACTCCCCACCCGGCATTGAATGCGGCGGGAACGATTGCGCTCGGACTGGCTGTGTCAAACCTGAACGGGGTCGACTATCAGCGTCCCCTCCTGAGCGGAGGCTCGTTCAACTACACGAAATTCGAAGATCAGATCACCTTCCTTCTGGGCCGAGCCACCGACACCTCTGCCGCCTGGACACCGATCACCCAGGCTGCGGTCGCCTCCGGCGCGTTTCCTTTCGCGTTTCGCCCCTGCGATCTGAGCCGCAATGCGCAGGACTACCAAACGCCCTTTCTCTCTCCCTGGCAGCAGTCGCCGCGAAGTTTCACCTACACCGATGGCGGCGTCTTTCAGAACCAGCCGATTGGTCTGGCGAAGAATCTGGTGGACGGAATCGACGAGCATCAGGACAGTGACAGCCGCTCCTACCTGTTTATCTCGCCCAAGCCTCTCGACTCGAGCGTCAGTCCGATTGCCGCAAAAAACGCGGTTTTCAAGACCATGACCAACGCTCTGCTCAATGCCATATTCAATCAAGCCGGGTTCCAGGACTGGATTGAGGCCGAGACCGTGAATGACACGGTAAACCTGCTCAACCAGCGAGCCACCCAACTGGCCGGGCTGCTCAAGAGTGGCGCGGTCGTCGCATCCAGCCTCGAAAGCGTTTCGACTCTGCTGCTGCCGCGGTTCGAAGGCGCGGTGCAACTAGATGCCGCCCGATCCCAACTGCGCCAGCAGTTTGCCGCCGAATATGACCAGCTGGTTTCAGCTGCCGGGAAAGTGACCTCTGAGGCCTGGATTAACGCGATTCTTTTGCTCGAACTGGCCGCCGACCTTCATGAGAAGGATGAAATGTACATTTATTCGGTGATGGCGGATCACCAGGATCTGGCGGGAGCCGGTTTCTTTTCCTTCCAGGGATTTCTCGACCGCAGCTTCCGGGACCACGACTACGATATCGGCCGGCAAAAGGCGCAGGCATTTCTCGGCGATCTCAAGCGCATCTCGCTGAACAAGCTGCCCGAACTGGAGTACACACCGAAGCCGATACACCCCATTCAACCCACACCTCCGGGCGGTTTTACCCCGGCCGCCATCCCGCAAGCCAGCCGGCAGGAACTCTGTGGCTCGCTCACGAGCGCTGTCGATAATATACTGGCGCAAATGGGAGTTAGCTGGATCGTGCGCAAAGGAATCGAAGTCTTCTTGGTGAAGGGCAAGATCAACAAGCAACTAGGCGGTTAGGCCCTCGAATCGTGTTCTTGCCCTGTCGGCCCGCTCGCAACCTTCTGCCCTGTCGTCTTTCCCCTTGACATCCGACAAGAGTGTGCCGCATTCTGTTGTCGAACGTCATGGGGAACGATGCCGGCATCCACCGATCTGCTGCAAGCAGAAATCGGCATCCGCATTGCGCTCGGAGCTCAGCGAGAAACTGTGTTGAGCCTGGTCCTTGTGCACGGGCTCCGGCCTGCTCTGGTCGGGCTTATCCTGGGCGTCGTCGGCCGCCTCACAGCGGCGCATCTGGTCCGCTCCATGCTGTATGAGATAAGCCCGCTCGATCCATCGGTTTTTCTGTTCGTCATTGCCACCATGTCATTGGTGGCTACTGCGGCCTGCGCCATGCCAGCCTGGTGTGCGTCGCGGCTCGATCCGATGACGGCTCATCGAACCGAGTAAGCGGCAGCGGCAATCGAAATTCTCTCCGCCATGGGTGTTCGAGCAGCTCCAGACAGGACTGCGGCGGATGGTCGCCCACCCGAAATCGGCCTCCCGCCGACTACCCTTTTCCCAGATATTTTCCAACCACCATGGCGCAGGCTTCGACAAAATGCTGTTCGGCCTTGGGGAATGTGTTGGCGAAATAGCTTTCGATATCGAGCTCGGCTGCAAGTCTTTTCTTGGTGAAAATGGGGACCACCATTTCGCTCTTCACCAGGGACGACCCTGCAAGATAGCGCGGATCCTTCGAGACATCATCTACGACTACAATTCGCCCGCTGCTGGCCGCGGCACCACAAAGTCCTGAGTTGAGGGGAATGCGAACATTGGGCGTAAAGCTACCGACGAAAGGCCCGACGACGAGGACGTTTGGGTCGGCCGGGTCGATGAGATAGAAGCCGACCCAGTTGTAGCGCGTCATCCTTTCATGAAGGCGCTGGGCGATGCGCTCCATGACGGACTTGACGGTGGGAGCGGTGATGGCAAAGTTCTGAAATTCCAAAAGAAGTGCTTCCTGCGCAAGCGTCATGTCAGGGCCCTCGTGCTAGGCGTCAGAGGCTTGGGTGGCGCGGAACGTTCCGCCCTCCCCCACTAGTCTACCCGGACAGCGGAATTTTCCAGAATGGAGTTCGACCCTGGTCGCGGACCGAGGATGTTAGGATGCAGGTGGAAGATGTGGTTTTACAGGTTCGCCAAGGGGCTGCTGATTCGTCCAGAATCTCACTTCACGGCTTCCAACCAGCCGGTTTCCAGTAATTTGGCGAATTGTTGAGGGAGCACTGCCTTGCCGAAATAGTATCCTTGAGCCTCGTCACATTGGTGAGCCTGGAGAAATGCCAGTTGTTCTGGCGTTTCCACGCCCTCAGCAATCACCCGAAGCTTAAGGCTTCGGCCCATGGCGATCACTGCGGCTACAATGATCGTCTCGTCGGGAACGGTGGCGATCTGACGGACGAATGACTGGTCGATCTTGATGGCATCCATGGGAAACTTCTTAAGATAGCTCAGGCTCGAATAACCCGTGCCAAAGTCATCAACCGCGATCTGGACCCCCTTCGCTCGCAGTGTCCTGAGGATAGAAGGGGCGGACTCGGCATGCCTCATAAGAACGCTTTCGGTCAGTTCCAGTTCAAGAAATCTCGGATCCAGGCCGGTATCCTGGAGAATTGCGAATATACCTTCAAGAAAGTTCTCGTCTCGCAACTGCATTGCCGAGATGTTCACCGCCATGGTACCCAGAGGCAGGCCTGCATCCAACCATGCCCGGGCTTGCTTGGCAGGCTTCACGAAGGATCCATTTGCCGATGGGCAGAATCAGGCCGCAGTCTTCGGCCACGGGAATAAATTGTGCCGGAGAGATCGGCCCCCGCAGAGGCTGCGTCCAGCGTAGCAATGCTTCCGCGCCAGCAATCTCTCCGGTGCTCAGATTGACTTTGGGCTGGTAGTGCACTTCGAATTCCTGCCGTTCCAAGGCGCGCCGCAGACTCTCCTCAATGGCTTGCCGCTCCACGGCCCGAACGTTCATGGCCGGCTCGAAAAACTGATAGCTCTGCCGCCCATTCTGCTTGGCCTGGTACATGGCGGTGTCCGCGTTCTTGATGAGCGTCTCGGCATCCAAGCCGTCGTCGGGATAGATACTCACGCCAACGCTAGATGTAATGTGAAGGTCGTGTCGGTCGATCGAATGGGCTTGGGCCACCACTCGCAGCATTCTTCTCGCAGTTCACGGCGGCATCTTCCGAATGCTCCTCGTCGGAAAGGAGCACGACCGAATTCATCGCCTCCCTGCCGGCTTACCGTGTCCGCACCCCGGGCGACGACAGTCAATCCCTTGGAGTGCTCGCTGAGTGCCAAAGGATTGTTCGCCGACTGACTTTGTCCAGGGTTCCCCTGCATTCCCCGGGGGAACCGTAAGAGATTAGGCGGTCATGAAAATATATATCGTGATACGATATACTATGGAGAGCCGGGGTCGGTCCGATTTTCACCCTGGTCTGTATCGCGATAGTCGGGAGGACGTCATGATCGCTGTTCGACTGGTGCGTCTCATCGAGGCCCACAGTGATGAGCTGGCAGATGGATTGTTGAACAAGTTCCGGACTTCATCTCGCACGAGCGATTTACGGAACGTTTCGGCGCAAGAATTGCGGGGCCGTAGTCTCGAGATCATACAGCACTTGAGCGAGTGGCTGATCTGCAAGTCGGAGAACGAAGTCGAACGTCGTTACCGGGAAATGGGTTTCGCCCGTGCCGCCCAGAACGTTTCTTTTGCCGATTTCTGCTGGGCGATGGTATTGACGAAAGATCACATCTGGGACTTTGTCCAACGACAGGGATTCCTCGGTGGGGCGGCCGAGATTTACGGCGCCATGGAATTGCTGCGACTGCTCGACCAGTTTTTTGAGCGAGCCATTTGCTATGGTGCCGAGGGCTACGAGAGTGCAAGAATCGGAAACGTCGACTGTCTCCACGTTGCGCAACCAACGGCGGCGGCCGTGAAACGATTGTGACGGCCGAGACGCGTTCTTTGTCCGAGTCCGAGTTGACTGCTTCGATGATTCACCGCGCATGATTCATTCCCACAAACTGGAACTCCTGCCGCCAGTCCTCCCAGCCTGGCATATCCTGTAGTTGACAGCGGCGCATACCATTTCAATCGGATGCGATTGATGGTTACCGGCATTTTCCAAGCCCTGAACCGAATCATTCGTTAACCAGACAAGATCCGGCGATCTGGTTGGCCGAGCCAAGCATTTTCTCGGCCTGCCCACTAATGGACACCCGATTTCGCAAGCGGACAATGCCTCCTCCAAAACCGGGCCGGCGGCCAGGGTTCAGCCAAGCTTTTCAATTGCATAGCCTCACTCGGCTCCTGGTCCCAAACTTGCATGGTTTTCGCAGTTAGGACTCGTCCGGCCGGTTTTCAGCCCGGTTGCCATGCGGGGGGCGAAAACGATGGGGACTCTGCTGCAAGATGTTCGTTACGGTTGGCGCATGCTGCGCAAGAAGCCCACCTTCACGGTGGTGGCGGTGCTGACGTTGGCCCTGGGGGTGGGAGCCAACACGGCGATTTTCAGCATCGTGAATGCCGTCTTGCTGCGCTCTCTTCCCTTCCCCAGGCCGGACCGTTTGGTCCGAATCATTTTTAACAATCCCGGGTTGGGGTTGCGAGACGTTCGCTTTTCTGTGCCGGAACTGGAGGATCTCAAAACCCGGGCCAATGTATTTGAAGAAGTGAGCGTCGTTTTCCCGGCCAGCACGAATTTAACGGGCGCGAAACAGCCCGAGCGTCTTGAATTTCTGGGCGTCAGTCCCAACTATTTCTCGATGCTCGGCGTGACCCCACAGATTGGACGGTTGTTTGGTTCCCAGGACTCCGTGCTTGGTTTCGCGCCCGTAGCCGTGATCAGCGACAGCCTTTGGCGCCGCTCCTATGGCGCGGATCCGAACGTTCTCGGTCGTAGCCTGCAGCTCGACAACGATCCCTACACGATTGTCGGTGTTCTTCCACCCGGCTTCCGCCATCCCGGACCCACGATTTCCCGTGACGTAGAAGTATGGGCTACCACCGGATTCAGCGCCGATCCCTTTCCCCCGCCAAAACGCGGCAATCGGGTGTTGCCCGGTGCCATCGGACGTCTCAAGCCGGGCCTGACCGTGGAGCAAGCGCAGGCGCAGCTTACGGCCATGGCGATCCAATCGCGCCACGACTTTTCGACCGATTACCCACCGCAGGCGGGATGGACGGTTGAGATTCAATCGTTGCAGGAGTCTTTGGTGGGCAATGTGCGACCCATGCTGCTGGTCTTGCTGGGCGCCGTCATCCTCATCGTTTTCATTGTGTCGTTGAACATCGCCAATCTTCTGTTAGCGCGCGCCTCGGGACGACAGCAAGAGATGGCGGTGCGGTTGGCGCTCGGGGCGAGTCGTGGCCGCATGGTGCGCCAGATGTTGACCGAGTCCATGGTTCTTTCTCTTATCGGAGGTTTCGCCGGGGTGGCGACGGCGGTTGCTACTTTGGGCTTCATCCTGCGCGTGGTCCCGTCGAACATTCCCCGGCTCGGTGAGGTAACGATCGACTGGGTTGTGCTGGGGTTTGCGCTCCTGATTTCCCTTTTGACCGGCGGGGTATTTGGACTGGCTCCGGCCATGCACGCCACCCGGTCCGCACTTTCTTCGGCGATTCGAGAAGGGGCTCGCGGGTCCGGCTATAGCACGAAAACTGGTCGTTTGCGGGACGCTCTGATCGTTTCCGAGCTCACATTCGCGGTGGTTCTGATGGTGGGAGCCGGCTTACTGCTGCGCACGCTAGGGGGACTGCTGCGGGAAAATCCAGGGTTCAATCCAACCCGCGTCATTTCGGCAAACATTTGGCTGCCGGTGCCGAACGATCCGACAGTCGATCCGTATTTCCCGCTCGCTCGGCAAAACTTTTTTGCCCGCGAGCTACTGCGGCGCATGAACGGGATTCCGGGCGTGGAGCTCGCCGGAATCACCTCCAATCTACCAGCCGCCAATCAGACCAATAGCGTGGCCCTAGCGATTGAAGATCGCCCGGTCGAATCCGCGCAGGATTTACGGGCTGAGGTCATCCGAGTAAGCCCTGATTATTTCAAGGTGATGCAGGCTCCGCTCGTGCGCGGACGCTTTTTTGCCGAAAATGATGAAGAAGGCAAACAGCCGGTTGCCATTATTGATGAAGCTGCAGCCCGGCGCTACTGGTCGGGTGGCGATCCGCTCGGTCGGAGGCTGCGAGTCGGACAGGATCCGAGCCTGCCCTGGATGACCGTAGTGGGCCTAGTGAAAGACATCAAACAGGATGGACTCGACATCCAGGGCGTTCCGCACGTTTATATGTCGATTTATCAATATCGGGGCAGGGTCTTAAGCGTCGTACTGCGGAGCTCTCTGCCCGCAACTCTGCTCGAGCCGCAGATTCGACATCAGATCCAGAACGTTGATTGGCGCTTGCCGGTATTTGGTGTTTCTTCGATGAATGACGTGATCGGCCGCTCCCTCGCTCCCCGCCGTTTTTCTGCTGACCTGGTGGGAGCATTTGCCGGGCTGGCACTGCTTCTGGCTTCGATCGGAATTTATGGCTTGCTGGCCTACATGGTCGACCAACGGTCCCGCGAGATCGGCCTTCGGATGGCGCTGGGGGCCCAGCCGAGCGACATCCTCAAGCTCATCCTGCAAAAGGGTGTCGTCCTCGCGAGCGTCGGAATCGCGGCCGGCGTACTGTTTTCTGCATCGACTGCCTCAGTCATGGCAAGCTTGCTCTATGGTGTTCGCCCCCATGATCCGGCTGTATTTCTGGTCGTGCCCCTGCTGTTGTTGGCCGTCGCTTCTGTCGCCAGCTACATTCCGGCCCGGCGAGCGACGAAAGTGGACCCCGTGATTGCGCTCCGCGAGGCGTGAACTTGTCGGGCAATCTCTTTACCATGGCTGAGCATTCGGTCCGGATGGCTCGATCCAGCCACGAAACCCCGAGGTCGCCTCAGAATCATCCGCTTCGCATGCTGCTTTTCGACATCGGTTCGAGTGCTGGTCAAAGTCTGGGGAATCCCGACGATGCTCGCGTCGATGGGCAACCGCATGTTGTCTGATCGCAGGCCTGTGCCTCATGCAGTCCATTCATTGAGTCCATTCGCTCCGGTTGTGCCGGGTGGTCATGGCCGACGAACGCGGGAGCGGACCAGCAGCAGCGACTGGTCGTCAGCGGCCTGGCCGTGAGCTGCGGCGCCCGCCAAAAGCGCGTGAGAAATGGCGTCGAGCGGATCGCCGCCATGGGCCGAGATCACCGCCTTTACGCCTTCCAGACCCCATTCTTCACCCTGTTTGTCTGCGACCTCGATCAGACCATCGGTCAGCAGCAGGAACAGATCATCGGGGCCGCACGCTACCGTGCCCGTCACGAACGATTGCCCGTCAAACATTCCCAACGGCAGATTGGAGCACGCGACTTCGAAGATCTCCCCGGTTGCGGCGTGGTAGCGCAAGATGGCGGGGTGACCGGCCAAGGAATATTCCAGTCGTTCTCCATTCCACGCCAGATAGGCGAAGGTGACAAACATTTCCGGTTTCGTGATGGGGTAGAGGACCGAGTTCAGGCTTTCGAGCAGTCCAACTTCTGTTTTGCGGAATGAGAGTCGCATGCGGGCGGCGCTTTTGACCATACCCATAACCACGCCAGGAGCGACTCCGTGGCCGGAAACGTCAGCGATATAAGCGATCCAGCCCTGATCATCCGGAACCAGGTCGATCAAGTCGCCACCCACCTCCCTGCTCGGCAGGGATCGTCCGTAGAACTCGAAGTCACCGACACGGGCAGCAATGGCCGGGACGAGCACATGGTGAATTTCGGTGGCCAGCTCCATCTCGGCGTGGACGCGAAAATAGCGGCGACCCTCGGTAACAGAGACGAAAACGAAGCATCCGTACCCGAGCATCATGGCGGCTATATTGGCGCACCCACTTAGGTTTAGTCGTTCGTGGATGCGGGCGATCTCGGCAGCGTCGAGCTGCTGCGGTTGGGGCAAGGCAAGAAGAAAACTGCCCAACAGGCTCATGGTTACATTCTGCACGATGAAGATCGGCAGGATTGCTTTCCAACTTCGTCCCTGAAGGACAAAGCCTGCAGCGGCGTAGCAAATGGCGAATGCGCCATAACAAAAGACGGACAACATCAGGCGTAGCGGTGATTGCCGCCCCATGTCCATCAGATCGTTGGTAAATCCAATGGTGCTGAAGAGAAAGAAGACTCCCAACAGAAAAACGGCAACCGACCGCGGAGGAATCGTTCTCCAGTAAGACTTGGCAGGAATCATAGGATGGGTTGCGCTTGGCGAATCCTACCATAGCAATCTCGGAGAGTTGGGTCTTACGAACCAGGTCGTGGAGGTCGGAACAGGCATCACGTTCTGCGGCATGAGCCCTGGCTTAAAGAATTCTGTCCGTCCTAGCCGGCAGCCCTGTCCTTCTCCGCGCGTAAGCGTTCGCGGGCACATGCGTTCGAGGACACACCCAGCATTGGTATGGTCTGCATGTTCTGATTCAGTCGAGTTTCGCACAGGCCAGCGCGGGGGTTTTAACCGCACTGTAATCTCAGGGGACTACACTCGGAACCGCGGAGCAAATTTGAGAGAGAAGAGGTCCGTTATGTCCAAGAAACCTGCAGAGCATCACCGTACCGCCGCCGAGCATCACGAACAGGCTGCTCGACACAACCGTGAAGCGGCCAAGCACCACGAAGCCGGGAACCATGAAAAAGCCGCTCACCATGCCGTCCTCGCTCAGGGACACCACGAACACGCCGCCCACCACACTGCTGAAGCCGCCAAAGCCCACGTTGAACACCACGGAAGTAGCGCGGCTTCTGCTTAGTCGATCGCTCGAGGCCTGCTTACGGGCCGCTCCCGGCGCAGGCCTCGTCGCCTTGATTCGTCGTGTTCCTGCCGGCCGACTGCGATCGTCCGAAATCGACTCGATAAGAATGACGTTAGACGGTCGCCGTTGGGGGCGACCACACGGAGCTCCCGACCGGGCAGGCGTTGCCTGCTCAACCGCTGGCTCAATTTGACGCCGTCGACGGTCCTAGGGGCCTGTTCCCTCAGGTGCCGCAGTCAGGGTATTCACCAGCCACGGAAGAATGACCTGCTTAAAGATCCGCGGATCGGGCCACACTTTAACCTGCCGTCCCAAGTGCCCGCCCTGCGGGTTGATCCAGGCCGTTTTTGGAACATCGCCTTGATTGAGCAGCAGGTAAATATCCGAGATTGGAACCTGGGTATCGAGGACTCCCCCGAGGACCAGCATGGGGGCCATCGGCTTGCCGAGCAGCCCTTGGCTGACCAGAGACATCCGGGGCAGAAACGCCGCCATCTCATCGAGCGAATTTACTCCGTCGAGCACCGACATCAGAGCGGGAATCTGATCGAACAGGTACTCGCGATTGCCGACGAGTGAGTTCATCAGAAAATCTCTTTGAAAGAACTTGTCGATGGGCGGCGATTGCGCGCTCGCGCCTCTGAGGCGCTGGCGTTCGACAATGGCCAGCTTGGTGGCCCAGTAGGCCCCCCAGCTTACGCCGTGCACCGCGAGTCGGGTCTTATCCACTTCCGGTCTGGTCTCGAGGTAGTCGATCACTCGCGACAACATGCGGTCGGCATGCTCGCTCACTTTGATCGGCGCCTGCCCGGTGCCCGGCCCATCCACGGCCAGAAAACCGATGCCATGGGGCAGGATTGCCCCAAAGCTCTCCGCGAGATCTTCTTTGCGGCTATCCAGGCCATTGATCGCGATGACCACGGGTACGGGGCCCATCCGTTGCTTCGGCAATCGCAGATAGGCGATGATTTCCGACCCCTCGAAGGGAATGTGAACCACTTCAAGCGGCGAGTCCAGGAAACGGGCATGGGCGAGAAAAGCGTCGATGGCTTTGGCGTAGGCCCGCTTTTTCCCCGGCGACGAGGGTACCGGCCAGCGGCCGAAGGAATAAATATGCCAGGCGCGAATGTAGTCGGCATTGGCTTTGGCGGGGTCGGTCGACTCGAGCGTTTTGCCTTCGGCCATGTAGCGGTCGGCCACGGCAATAAAAGCCGCCGCCCATTCATCTTTATCCTTGGTCTTGATCGCAGCCAGGGCCTCGCGAAGGTCCGCCGGATCGAGGCCGATGAGCGGGTACATGCCATTCTCCGCGCGGTGAATCGCTTCCGTCTTGATCTCGTCGAGCGTCCGCTCGGGAATTTCCTGCGACAACGCGGTGCCGGGGAGGGTGAAAAACAAAGACCAGGCACACCCGAGCGCTAAGATGGCGGAGAATCTGTAAACTGCAGTGAATCCAGGCATGGTCTGGTGGCCCTCCGCGGAAAATGCGGTCTGCTCTGGTCGATGCCGAGGATCGCCAACGCTGCGGGAGTCTCTCGAATCCGCAGTCTTCGGTGGCGCCCGGCCGTGCGCGAAACTCGAAAACCCCGCTAAAAGATGAATTTCAGGCCGAACTGGGTCGCACGGCTGCCGCCGGACCCGATCACGGGATTGGCGGCCGCTACGTCGGGCGTCGCACAGCCGCAGCCGAAGGGCGGCCCGGCGGCCGAGGGATCGTTGTCGCCAAAGCCGTTCTGCCCTCCGTAGGGATTGGCGAAGTTCGGATGGTTCAGGATATTGAAGAACTCGGCGCGAAACTGGGCACTCAACCGTTCTCCAAGTTTCCAGTTCTTGGCCACCGAAAAATCCCAGTTGCGGAAGCCCGAGTCGG
The DNA here is from genome assembly GCA_963770245.1 of uncultured Acidobacteriaceae bacterium. Taxonomy (GTDB): domain Bacteria; phylum Acidobacteriota; class Terriglobia; order Terriglobales; family Acidobacteriaceae; genus PALSA-270. The sequence goes on from CAVYOX010000013.1 coordinate 147,572, forward strand.
GAAAGATGTTGCGTCCCATGGTGCCGAAGGTTCCAAGCGGGGGAGGGATCATGACCGAGCGCCCCTTGGCATAACAGCCAAACGAGTTGAGCGTAGCCGTAGCCCCGACCGAGGCTGCGTCGGCAATGCAGGCAGACGGCATGCTGGCGGAGCCGCCCGCAAAATAAGGGATCGAAGTCGGTCCCGACTTGAAATCGTTCGGATCGCCAAAGAAGTCCCAGCGATCATGGCCCTCGCCGCTCCCGCTCACATTGGTTCCGGTGTCAATCACCGGCCAGTATTGCGGGCTCTCGAGGGTCACAATCGAGTTGATCTGCCAACCTTCGAGCATCTCTCCAAATCCAGGCTTCCCCGGGATGGCATAGCTAATCGAAAGCGTGAGGCGCTGCCGCATGTCGAAGTCGCTATTCGCGTATTCCCGCCCGGGATGTGCCGAGTCCTGGGGCAGACCGAGTCCGGCACCGAAGTCCCAATTGGCGGAAACGTCATCGAGGGCATGGCCATAGGTGTAGCCGGCCACGAGACCCAGGCCATGAAAGTTGCGCGCGGTCAGTGTGCTCTGCAGGGCGTTGTAGTTCGAGCGATAAATGTTGCTCATCTGATAGATGTTGGCCAGGTAGGGGAACTGGGCGAAGGGAAAGGTTCCGGCGGGCGTCGGTTGGTTAATGTCGCGAGTGCCCATCAGATTCGAGCCATGGTTGCCCACGTAGGCAATCTCGAAGGAAAGATTGTTGGTGACGGCGTGCTCGACGTTCAAAGTCCAGTTATAGACGTAAGGAGTGGTGAGGTTTGGGTCGACGCCGAGAATCGAGCAAGGGGCAGCGGTTGAGCAGCTGAGGTTCGAGGGGCTCAGATTGCCAAAGACCGGGCCGGTGTTGTAGTTGGGAAGACTGGAAAAAGTAAGGTTGCCGACCTGGATCGAGCCGCTGCCCGGCGCCCCGTTGAGCGAAGCTCCGGTCGGAATGCTGGTGAGACCAAAGCTGTTATTGAAAGCCAGAAACGATTCCCAGTTGATGGTTTCATAGGTTAAGCCCCCGCCCGCCCGGATGACGGTCGCGCCCCGGCCCGTCGGATCCCAGGCAAAGCCCGCGCGCGGCGCGAAATCACGGTGATCGCCGCTATAGGGTGAGGTGATCTGTTTGCCGACCTGCACGAGCCCTACGCTCGGACTGAAGTTGCCGATGAGATTATTGGCTTCCTTGACCACGGTATTGAGCTCGTAGCGCAGACCAAAATTCAAGGTCAAGGTTTTGGCGGCGCGCCAGTCATCCTGAAAGAAGCCGGCATAAGCCCAGTTGCTCAGCTCGCGAGCCGGGTTGCCGGAGAGCACTGCTCCGGCCGGAGTGGGACCGGCTTGCGAGGGAACGCCGGCAAAAAAATCCTCCAGGGGGGTTGAATTGGCGAAGGCGGCTCCGCCGCCGAAAGCGATACTGCCCCGGGCCGCACCATAAGCGCCGCCGTTCACGCCGTCGCGATGGATCTCGCCGCCAAACTTGAAAGCGTGGCTCCCTCGCGTGTAGGAGAGATGGTCGATGAACTGGATGACGGTGTCCGGCCCTTGCAGTTTCGGCCATTTGAAACCGCCCAAGGTGCCGCCCACCGGGCTCTTGAAGCCACTGATGGCGATGCGGGGCAAGCCACCCGTCAGAGGGCTGAAGGGCACGCCGGTGTCGAGCCCGCCGTAAGAGGAGGCGGGCACATCGTGGTCGGCAGGATAGGTGGGCTGAAACAGGCGGCTGTAGCCGAATCTGGCCTCGTTGACCAGGCGCGAGGTGGCAGCCCATACCCAGTTCGTTCCGAACACTTGGGCGCGAGTGTGGATCAAAGTCAACCACTGGGGCTGCAGCAGCCCGGGAACGTCCTCGACGGTTCCCGAGTTATTCCCGAAAAAATACATGCCGCTCACGGTATTGTTGTCATTCAAGTGGTAGTCGATTTTCCCCACCCCGTTGTTCGAAGTGACTGTGTTGGGAAAACCGTTCACGATGGCGGTGGGACCGTTCGGATTGGTTCCGAGGTTGGTGGGGAATCCCTTGCCGTTGCAACTGACCCCGGAGGGTGCCGCACCGGTCACCGTGCAGCCCGCGATTCCCAGGCTGACCGTACTCAGCGGGACACCGCCTGCCTGCAAGGCGGCGATGGCGTCCGGAATGCTATTGGCCGGATCGCCCCCGAGAGAAACCGTAGCCGGACTGCTGATACCCCCAAAGGAGTTCCCGACCGTATAGTGTTGCCCTTCGAAGCCGCCAAAGAAGAACAGCTTGTCTTTGATCAGCGCTCCGCCGAGAGTGCCGCCGTACTGTTTCAAAGCGCGGGGGGTTTTCGGAGAGCCGACCGGGTTGAAATAGTTGCGGGCGTCGAAGATGCCGTCGCGGTAGAAACCGTAGCCGGTTCCGTGCAGCCTATTCGTGCCCGACTTGAGGCCCACGTTCACGATCGCTCCCGGCTTCCAGCCATATTCCGCCGCGGGATTCTCCTGCAGATTGAACTCCTGGATGGCGTCGATCGGCAGAATCGTCGCCGAATCGCCCGCGATGCCCGCGCCATTGATGATGCCCTGGCCGGAAAAGGGTTCGCTGTCAAACAGACCGTCGATGATGTAGACGTTGTCTTCGGCGCGCAGGCCGTTGGTGCTCGTGGTCGAGAATCCCCCACCCGGATAGCGCACCACGCCGGGGCGCAGCTGCAGCAGGTTCTCGTAGTTCCGCCCGTTCAAGGGCAGGTCATTCATCTGCCGGTTGCTGAGAGTCCCGCCGAGGGTCGAGGAGGTGGTGTTGAGCATCGGAACCTCTTCGGTCACCGTGATGGTTTCTGAAGTCTCACCCGGCGGGAGGGAGAAGTCGATGCGCACATCTTGGGCCACCTCGACTTCGACGCTCGCACGTTCGACGCTTTTGAAACTCCGCGCGGTCGCCCGGATGCTGTAGGTGCCAGGCAACAGATCGGGAGCCACGTAGGTTCCAGTATCGTCGGTCGTGAGGACCCGGTTCGTGCCCCGCTGCAGATCGCTGATGGTGACGGTCGCGGCGGCCAAGGCGGCGCCCGTCTGATCCCTGACCGTTCCCAGAATTCGCCCGGCATTGGACTGCGCCATGGTCAGCAGAGACCCAAGCACGAGCGCCAAACCCGCAGCCAGACCTCGAATGTATTTCATCTTCTTCAGGTATGTCGGCACGCCGATCCGAACCTCGAGGGAATGCATACGGACCTCCAGCAGTAGCTATGGTCCGACAACTCTACCACCATATAAGAAGCCCATGTCAAGCCATTAAAGTGTTGACGAGTTGTAGCCGCGCAAAAATTTATGGTACAGTTGTCGGACCACGATACCGAGGCTGCTCCGCCCCGGGTTCGACATCCGCTACGAGATCTTCGAGGACATTATCGAAATGGCGATTGCCAGTATCAATCCTGCAACTGGACAGCTCTTGCAGACTTTCGAGCCCCTGTCAGATTCGCAGATCGACGAGCGCCTGGAGCGGGCGGCTGCTGCTTTTTACAAATACCGGAAAGTGCCCTTCGCAGAACGGGCGGGAATGCTGACCCGGGCGGCCGAGATTCTCGAGAGCGAAAAGGAGCCTTTAGCCCGGCTCATGACTCTCGAAATGGGCAAGCCGGTGCGTGCGGCGGTTGAGGAAGCGGTGAAATGTGCATGGGCCTGCCGTTACTACGCCGAAAACGGGGAACGCTTCCTGGCCGATGAGATCGTCGAGACGACCGCCAGCTGCAGTTATATCCAGTACCAGCCGCTCGGGCCGGTGCTTGCGGTGATGCCCTGGAACTATCCCTTCTGGCAGGTGATGCGTTTTGTGGCGCCCGCCTTGATGGCGGGCAATGTGGGACTGCTGAAGCACGCCTCGAACGTTCCGCAGTGTGCCCTTGCCATCGAAGACCTTCTGCGCCGTGCCGGATTTCCTGCCGGCGTGTTTCAAACCCTGCTGATCGGCTCGAAAAAAGTCGACGGGATTCTGAACGATTCGCGGGTGGCGGCCGCCACCCTCACCGGCAGCGAAGAGGCGGGCATTCAAGTGGGGATCGGAGCCGCCAAGAGAATCAAGAAAGTGGTGCTCGAACTGGGGGGCAGCGATCCTTTCATTGTCATGCCCAGCGCCAATCTCGAAGAGGCGGTCTCGACGGGCGTCAAGGCACGAATCGGGAACAACGGGCAGTCTTGCATTTCCGCCAAACGGTTCATCCTGGCCAATCCGATTGCGGACCAGTTTGAACGACTGTTCGTTCAAAAAATGGAAGCGCTCCGAATCGGGGATCCGCTCGATGAGAGCACAGAACTCGGACCGCTCGCGACCGCTGACGGGGTGACGAGCCTGGACGCGGATGTGCAGAAAACCATCGCCTTGGGGGCTCGGGTCCTGACCGGAGCGAAGCGCCTGGAGCGCACGGGCAATTTCTACGCGCCTACGGTGTTGGCCGATATTCCCGTCGATTCGCCCGCCTATCGGGAAGAGCTATTCGGTCCCGTGGCTTCGATGTTCCGGGCGAAAGATCTGGACGATGCCATCCGGATTGCAAACGATAGCCGGTTCGGCTTGGGCGCGAGCGCCTGGACCAACGACGCCCACGAGCGCGAGCGTTTGGTGAATGAAATTGACGCGGGCATGGTCTTTATTAACCGCATGGTGGCCTCGGACCCGCGGCTGCCTTTCGGCGGCGTGAAATATTCCGGGCATGGCCGGGAATTGGGCGTTCACGGGATTCGCGAGTTTACGAACACAAAAACCGTCTGGATACAGATGGCGTCCTGAAATGATGGCCGGTCGCGGTATTGGGCCAGGGCGGAACGATCGCCAGGACCGGCCGGTTTTGGGTTGGGGTGGGTGGAGGAAAGTTCGTGTATAAAGTCGTCCAGACATCGCGCCTTTATGAGCAGATCGTGCAGCAGATCGAGGACTCGATCATGCAGGGTGCGCTCAAACCCGGAGATCAACTGCCGGCGGAACGAGAGCTGGCCCAGCAATTTGGGGTCAGCCGGACCGCCGTTCGCGAGGCCGTCAAGACGCTTCGGGAAAAAGGATTGCTCGAAGCCTATTCCGGCCGCGGCACCTTCATCACCGACGGCACGTCGGAAAACATCCGGCAGTCGCTCGACCGCATGATCAAGATTGGCCAGCCGGAAGGTTCCCTGTACCTGGCGGAAGTGCGCGCGATTCTCGAGCCCGAGATCGCGGCTTTGGCGGCGACCCGTATCGAGGAGCAGCATTTGGTCAGCTTGCGCGAGGCTTACGCGGTGATGGGCCGTTCGCGCACCGACCCTGAGGCTTATATCGAAGCCGATCTCGATTTCCATCTGTCGCTCGCTGAGGCGGCGGCGAATCCCCTGATTCTGTCTTTGCTCGATTCGATCGTGGGAGTGCTGCGGGAACAGCGGCTGCGCATCTTCCGAGTGGAAGGCGGACCCGAGCGCGGGCAGTTCCATCACCAGCGCATCCTCGAAGCCATCGAGCAGCGTAATCCGGTGAAGGCTCGCGAAGCGATGCGGGCACACTTGCAGCAAGTGCGCGAGGATTCGCGCGCGGCCCCTGACCCGGATCCGCCGGTCGGAAAATCTCGCTCATAGTCGGAGTCAGGCGCACATGGCTAATCTCGGTTTTGTCGGTCTCGGCGTGATGGGCAGCCAGATGGTGAATCGGCTGCTCAGCAAGGGTCACACGGTGACCGGATACAACCGCACCCGCTCGAAGGCCGAATGGCTGATTGACCAGGGCATGCACTGGGCGGACTCCCCCGGCGCCGTGGCCCGCGCCGCCGATTTCACTTTCGCCATGGTCACCAACTCGCTCGCGATCGCAGCCGTCACCGACGGGGCGGAGGGGGTGCTGGCCGGCTTGTCCAATGGCAAAGTCTTCATCGACATGAGCACGATCAGTCCCGCCGCCAGCCGCGCTCTGGCCGCCAAAGTCCGCGAGAAAGACGCGGACATGGTGGATTCGCCGGTCTCCGGAAGCGTCATTACTTTGCAGCAAGGAAAGTTGTCGATCATGGTCGGCGGGCGCCGCGAGACCTTCGAGCGGGTACGGCCTCTGCTCGAAGACATCGGACCGAAGGTCACCCACGTGGGCGACAACGGCCTGGCGCTGGCCATGAAAATCGCCATCAATCTCAGTCTTGCGGTGCAAATGCTGGCCTTCTCGGAAGGCGTGTTGCTCGCGGAAAAAAGTGGTATCGCGCGCCAAACCGCGGTCGATGTCCTCACCCATAGCGCCGTGGCCTCGCCCATGATTCAATACCGCGGCCCCTTTGTGCTCGAGCAACCTCCCGAGGCCTGGTTCGATGTGAACATGATGCAAAAAGACATGTTGCTGGCCATGGAACTAGGCCGTCAGCTCGATGTCCCCCTGCCGACGACGGCGGCGACCAACGAGTTCCTGACCGCGGCTCGCGGTATGGGCTGGGCGAAGCAGGATTTCGCCGTCGTGTTCGACGTATTGGCCCGCATGTCCGGAGTCCCCAAATGACCGCTGCCGCCAACTCCTCGCTCACTCCCGCAAGCGGGATCGAACGCTGGTTGCGCATGTTCCGCCGCATGGTGGCGATTCGTCTGTTCGAGGAACAGGTCAATGAACTTTACACTCGCGCCTTGATGCCCGGGCTGGCTCACCTTTATGTCGGGGAAGAAGCGATCGCGGTAGGAATCTGCGAGGCGCTGCACGCCGATGACTACATCACGAGCACCCACCGCGGCCACGGGCACTGCCTGGCCAAAGGGGCATCGCCCGATCGCATGTTCGCCGAGCTGCTGGGCAAAGAAGCCGGATACTGCCGCGGCAAGGGCGGGTCGATGCATATCGCCGACCCGGCAACCGGCAACTTGGGCGCCAATGCCATCGTCGCGGGCAGTGTGGGGATCGCCACCGGCGCGGCCTTCTCCGCGAAACGCCTGGCCAACGGCCGGGTCACGGTCTGCTTTTTTGGCGAGGGCGCGCTGGGCCAGGGATCGCTCTACGAGGTGATGAATCTGGCCGAGCTCTGGAAGCTGCCGGTGCTGTACGTCTGCGAAAACAATCTCTACAGCGAGTACACCCACTATCTTGAAACCACCGCCGGCGACATCCAGGCCCGCGCCACCGCTTTCGGGCTGCGCGCCGAAACCGTCGACGGTCAGGATGTGCGGGCGGTGCATGCCGCAGCCAAGCGCCTGGTCGGGGGGGCGCGCGCCGGCCAGGGGCCGGCGTTTCTGCTGTGCAACACCTACCGCTACACGGGCCATCATGTGGGCGACATCAATCGCGAATACTACCGCTCGAAGCAGGAAGAACAGGGCTGGAAGGCGGAACGTGATCCCATCGCCACCCTCGGCCGCTGGCTCCTCGAGCAGGGCTTCGCCGATTCTGCGCAGCTCGATCGCATCCAGTCCGAAGTCCGCTCGGAGATGGAGGCGGCGGTTGCGTTCGCACTGGCTGCACCCTATCCCACGGTTGAGGAAGTGGGCGAGGATGTCTATGCCTGAAACTGGCGAGCGCGAGTTGACCTTTGCCCAGGCGGTTCGGGAAGCGCTGGCCGAGGAAATGCGCCGCGATCCGACGGTCCACATCCTGGGCGAGGATGTGGCCGAGGCGGGCACTCCTTTCAAGGTTTTGTCGGGGCTGCTTGAGGAGTTTGGTCGGGAGCGCGTGGTCGATACCCCGATCTCAGAAGCTGGTTTCACCGGTGTGGCGGTGGGCGCGGCCATGACCGGCTTGCGTCCGGTGGTCGACATCATGTTCGGGGACTTCATTACTCTGACCATGGATCAGATGGTGAACCAGGCAGCCAAGATCCATTACATGTCGGGAGGAGAGTGGAAAGTGCCGATGGTCATGCGGACCACTCTCGGCGCCACTCGCCGCTCCGCGGCGCAGCACTCGCAGTCGCTGCATGCCTGGTTCAGCCACGTTCCCGGCCTCAAGGTGGTGCTGCCCTCGACGCCCTACGATGCCAAAGGCTTGCTGAAAACTGCGATCCGAGATGAGAATCCCGTCATCTTTTTTGAAGACAAGATGATGTATAAGCTGAAGGGTCCGGTGCCCGCCGCCGACTACACGATTCCTTTCGGCGTAGCGGACGTGAAACGGGTCGGCACCGACATCACGCTCATCGCCACGAGCAGCATGGTGCAGGTGGCGCTCGCGGCTGCCGGCATGCTCGAGCAAATCGGAGTCAGCGCCGAAGTCGTCGACCCGCGCACCACCTGGCCGCTCGATGAAAAGGCCCTGATCGAATCGGCCAAAAAAACTTCCCGGGCCATCGTGCTCGACGAGGGGTACGGCCGCTACGGCGTCACCGCCGAGCTGGCCGCGGTCATTGCCGAGGGTGCTTTCTACGACCTGGACGTGCCGGTGAAACGCATGGGGGCCATGCACGTCCCGATTCCCTTCTCTCCCCCGCTTGAAGATGCAACCGTGCCGACCGACAAAGCAGTGTTCGAGGCGGCGCGGGCGATGTGTGGCCGGGCATGACGGCGATCGCGGTCGAAGCCAACCATCCCGGTCCCCGGCCGCGCGCTTCGGCGGCAGGGGGGTCTCGGCTTGGCTCAGGATAACAACCTAGAAGCAGGAGGCGCGTCGTGGCACTGAAAACACACGGAACCATGGCAGTGGATTGGGAACAGCGAGTGGACTTCGACCGCCTACGCCGGGAGCGTCTGGCGCGCGCCAAGGAACTGCTCGCAACTTCCGAGATGGGCGCGCTGCTGTGTTTCGACATGAACAACGTGCGCTACCTGACCGCGACCCATATCGGCACCTGGGCGCAGGACAAGTGCAACCGCTTCACCTTGCTGCCGCAGAACGACGAACCGATCCTCTGGGACTTCGGCTCGGCCGCCAGACATCATCAACTCAACTGCCCCTGGCTCGGCGATCGCTCGCGCCCCGGCATTTCGATGCTTCGGGGCGCCATGTCGCCAGAAATGGGGCGCGCCGAAGACGTAGCCAAGAAAATCCGTGTCGAGCTCGAAATGCGCGGCTTGCACAAGGAGCCGCTGGGCATCGACATCATCGAGCCGCCGGTTCTGTTTGCCTTGCAGCGCGAAGGAATCACCGTGGTCGACGGCCAACAGCTCATGTCCGACGCCCGCGTCATCAAGACCCAAGACGAAATCGCTCTGCTCAACACCTCAGCCATGATGGTCGATGCCGCTTACGACGAGCTGTACCGCACCATGAAGCCCGGTCTGCGGGAGAACGAAGCGGTTGGTCTGGTGAGCAAGGTTCTCTACGATCTGGGCTCGGAATATGTCGAAGCCGTCAACGCCATTTCCGGCGAGCGCTGCAATCCGCATCCCCATGTTTTCTCCGATCGCGTACTTCGCCCGGGCGATCCGGTTTACTACGACATCCTCCATTCCTACATGGGCTACCGCACCTGTTACTACCGCACCTTCACCATCGGCTACGGTTCGCACGCCATGGTCGACGCCTACAAGCGTTGCCGCGAGTACCTGGATGCGGCGATTGAGCTGGTCCGCCCCGGCCGCACCACCGCCGAAATCGCCGCCGTGTGGCCGAAAGCCGAGGAGTTCGGCTTCCCCAACGAAGAAGCCTGCTTCGCGCTGCAATATGGTCACGGCGTGGGTCTGGCAATCTGGGAGAAGCCGGTGATCAGTCGCCTGGTCTCGTTTGACCACCCGCACGAAATCAAGCCCGGCATGGTGTTCGCGCTCGAGACGTTTTGGCCTTCCACGGACGGATGGAGCGCCGCCCGCATCGAGGAAGAAATCGTGGTGACCCCGACCGGCCATGAAATCATCACCCGTTTCCCGGCGGAAGAACTGCTGGTCGCCGGCGCACACTATGTCACCGTGCACGGTCCGCTGGCGACGACGCGGGAAAACGAAGCTGCGCCCAGCCAGCGGGTCGTCGAAATGATCGAAACCAGCGCGCGAACCGAGCGCGTTACCGTACCCGACTGACGAGGTCGAGCCCGAGAATGGGTTTCGCCCGGAAAGAGGGCCTCCCAACCTCGGTTCCGGGCAGAATGGTTTCTTACTACCCGACCGAGCCTTAACCGAAGTTTATGGCGTTCAGCGTAGTCATGCCCGCTCTCGAGATGGCGCAGGAAACCGGCAAGCTGGTCGCCTGGAGAAAAAAAGAAGGCGATACAGTCTCCAAAGGCGAGCCTTTGCTCGAAGTGGAAACCGACAAAGCCGTGCTCGAAGTTGAAGCGCAAGCCGACGGTATTCTGGCTGGTGTCCGCGTGCATGAGGGCGCAGTCGTGCCCGTCGGCGAGACCATTGCCTGGATTGTTCGTCCAGGAGAAGTTCCTCCCCCGGAAGCCGCAGCGACGGATCGAGTGAATCCGCCTGCGGTCTCGCTCCCACGCCCGGTTCCGGCTGCCTTACCTGTCTCGGAGCAGCCGGCCGGGCTGGGCGCGAGAATCTCGCCCAAGGCTCGCCGTCTGGCCAAAGAACACGGCGTCGAGATCAGCCAATTGCGCGGGTCGGGTTCAGGTGGTGAGATCCTGGCCGCGGATATCTTGGCGGCCGTAGCTTTCCCAACCGTCGTGCGACCGCAAGGCCCCGGGCTGCAAGTGGTCGGCCCGACCGGCCGCCTCATGGCCGAGAGAACCACCGAGAGTTGGACGAGCGTCCCGCATTTCTTCGTGGTCCGGGAGGTCGATGCCGGGGCACTGGTCGCGGCGCGCGAGAAGCTGATGCCGGCGATTGAAAGAGCGCGCGGGGTCAAGGTCACACATACCGATTTTCTGGTCGCGCTACTGGCGCGGGTTCTCCTCAACCATCCTCAGATGAATGCAAGCTGGACGGCCGCCGGCATTCGCCTTCATGCGGAAGTAAACATGGGGATTGCGATGGCGGTCGAGGATGGCGTGGTGGTGGCGGTAATTCCCGACGCCAGCGCCGCGACTCTCGGCGAAATCACTCGGCAACGTCAGGAAATGACGGAGCGGGCGAGAGCCGGCCGCTTGCGTCCATCCGATGTCGCGGGCGCGACTTTCACCATCAGCAATCTGGGAATGTACAGAGTCGATGGCTTCAGCGCGATCATCCCTTCGCCGCAAGCCGCAATTCTGGCCGTCGGGACGATCGCAGACCGGGTAGTGCCGGTCGATGGACAGCCCGGGATCCGCCCGATGATGACCTTGACTTTGTCCTCGGACCACCGGGTGGTCGACGGTCGTCGGGCGGCACTGTTTCTAAACGACCTTGCCGAGGCACTTCAGGATCCGGAGAATCGGCTACCCTGAACTTCCTCAGGTTGATTGGGCCGTCCTCCGCGAGATCTTGGACTTCTTAGTCCGAAAACTCCGAAACAATCTAGCATCGCAGATTGCCGTCGACGACGATCAAGCCTAGGGAGGACCTGAACCGGATGATTCCCGCCCTTTCCTCCTACATAGGACAAGTTGGCCTCGTGTCAACGGATCGTTATCTGTCTTTGACCTCAGCGCGTTTTCGTACTTAGCTCGACAATTGAGCCCGCGCCGCGGTGGGAGACGACGGCGGGACAATCCGGCTTTGATGAAGTTTCTGGCAGAACTGTGACCCTCACAATCCAACAAAGACAGGAATGAGACGTAGCGGCACTTGGTTGGAATATGCTGCCTCCTCGAAAAGTAGCACCCCTTCGATACGAAAAAGGCTGAGTGGCGAACGACTTCAAGAAGAATTGCTCTTTTGGCAGTTGTAGACTATTGCGGTCTATAGCGTTGCATCGTACATGGTCTCTCAGCGGACGCATGAATTTGGCATACGCATTGCGCTTGGCGCTCGCCGCGCTGACGTGTTATGTACAGTCCTGCGATCCTCGTGTGTGGTTGTTTCCGCCGGGCTTGGCAGTGGTCTGGTACTCTGCATTACCGGTGGCAGAGTACTCGAACACTGGATCGAGGGCACCCTGCGCGACCCGATAGTTCTCGCTGTGGTGACCTTCGTCGTGCTCATGGTGACAACCGGGGCCTCTCTGTTGCCGGCGGGACGGGCCGCTTCCGTCGACCCAATGGAGGTCCTCCGTGCGGAATAGGAGCGCGATTCTGACGATAAGCGCGGCCGAAAACGAAGACGCATACCACCGCTTCCTCAAGAACTAAGGTATTAATTTCGTAACAGTACTCGGATCCGAGCGAGGGAATTCAGCACCTGTACGGGACCTCCCAGATCTTGAGACGTACATCATCGATAGGGGAATGGTGTACTGAGGCGCAAGTTTGTGAGTTCTGTCGACTGGAATTCGCCTGAGGTGTTGCAGTTCCTAAAGAGTTGTGACCGTGTCCCCTGAATCTAGAAGAATTCTTAGAAACGCCTTGACTCTTGTATGCATTCCAGAGTTCATACTAGGCATGTGCAAAACATCGGTTCCAACGTGTTTCGCTCCGGAGCCTTAGCCGAGGCTGGGGGTGTGAGTTCAGATACGATTCGACACTATGAAAAGATCGGTGTTCTCCCGAGAGCCACGCGAACTGAGTCTGGCTACCGATTGTTTCCGGCAAGCGCAGTAGAGCGAGTGCTGGTTGTACAAAGAGCACTTCGTATCGGATTCACCTTGGCGGAACTTGCAGAGGTCTTGAAAGCCCGTGATGCTGGTGGTGCTCCATGCCAGCGGGTGTACGAACTCGCAAAGGAAAAACTCAAGGGAATCAGTGCAGACATCGTAGCCATGAAGCGCACCGAACAATATCTCAAGCAGATTTTATCTGGCTGGGAACATCGGATGCAGCGAACGGCTCTCGGACAGAAATCGAACCTGCTGCACTCGCTCACCGGGGATATCAGCGGTTCCAAGCGAAAGAAAACTCAATTTCAGAGGAGAAAAACGTGAGGACAATAATCGCAGTGTTCTTATTCGGTGGGCTCCAATTAGCAGCACAGGACATGCAGTCCTGCCCTATGCACAAAGAACACATTAAGGAACCGCATCAGGCAGATGTTGAGAAACACGGCGACGAGGCGATGGGATTTCCCCGTGAAGCCACGACGCATCACTTCCGTTTGTTCCCCGACGGCGGGGCCATTGAGGTAGTCGTAAATGACCGCAAAGACACCCAAAACGTTCAGGCGATCCGGTCGCACCTAACGCACATTGTCATGATGTTCTCGAACGGCGACTTCTCAATCCCAATGTTCGTCCACAGCCAAACTCCACCCGGCGTCACGGAGATGAAGGACAAACGCAGCGCAATCGTGTACAGCTTTGAAGAGTTACCAGACGGCGGCAAAGTACGGATCAAAACATCGGATCGTGACGCTCTGAACGCGATCCATGACTTCCTGACTTTTCAGATCGAAGACCATCAAACCGGGGACAAACTTGATTGACATTGCCTTTGTCTTGCAGGCCGTGTTCCGCGGCTGCGCGAGCCAGTGAATGCCGTGCTCATGTTGACATGTTCCGATAGTTCTGCAACTATAGAAATATGCCGGGTCAAGTCTCCCAACCGTTGGAGCGGATAGCCGAATACGCGGATAGGCTTTCCGCTATGGGGTCCGAACCACGACTGCGAATCATGCAGCTCCTACTGTCGGCGCACCCAGACGGTCTAGTCGTCTCCGAAATTCAGGAGGAGCTAGAGATTCCCAATTCCACCCTATCTCATCACCTTGAAAAGCTTAAGGGCGAGGACCTTGTCCGCGTGCAGCGCGAAAGCACGTTCTTGCGGTACACCGCCAACACCAAGGCACTCGAGGAATTGCTGCAATTCCTGTACGCCGAATGCTGTACCCGAAACCAGGCCGTTAAGCCGGAACGAATCGTTCGCCTTTGTAAATAGGGAGAATGTATGAGCACCTCAGACATCAAGGAAGTGGTGAAAAAAAAATACGGACAAGCTGCCCTGCGGGTGACAACCGGCGGCAGCTCTTGTTGCGGAGCGACCGTCGGCAGCGGCTGCGGCGACCCCATCACTTCCAATCTCTACGACAGGGCACAAGCGCTCGAGATTCCCGAGGAAGCTCTACTCGCCTCGCTCGGCTGCGGCAATCCCACTGCGCTCGCCGACCTCAGTCCCGGCGAGGTCGTCCTCGACCTCGGCTCCGGCGGCGGCATTGACGTCCTGCTTTCCGCCCAGCGCGTGGGGCCTACTGGTAAAGCCTACGGGCTCGACATGACGGATGAGATGCTCGTTCTGGCTGGGGAGAACCAGCGCAAGGCAGGAGTCGAAAATGTCGAGTTCTTGAAGGGCGAAATCGAGCATATCCCGCTACCGGATAACTCGATGGATGTCATCATTTCCAATTGCGTGATCAACCTTTCCGCCGACAAAGATCGAGTGCTCAGAGAAGCTTTCCGAGTTTTGAAACCGGGTGGACGGTTCGCTGTCTCCGATGTTGTCACTCGTGGCCAGATGCTACCGGCGATTCGCGAAAACGTGCTTCTGTGGGTGGGTTGCGTTGCCGGTGCGCTCGAAGAGAACGAGTACCGTAGGAAACTCACGGCTGCTGGATTTGAGAACATCGAGATTCAGCCCACGAGGGTTTATCGCATCGAAGATGCTCGTGAGTTCCTGTCCGGCCAGAACATCGACCTGGATGCTGTCGCGCCCGAAATAGATGGCAAATTTATGAGTGCCTTCATTCGCGCCGTCAAACCTCAACCGACACCGTGCTGCGCCACATCCTGTTGCCCGTGAGAACCACGATGCCAGAGCACTACAGCGTCCTGTTCCTATGCACGGGAAATTCGGCTCGCTCCATCATGGCCGAGGCAATCATGAACTACAAAGGCCGACCGAACTTCACCGCCTACAGCGCCGGTAGCCATCCATCAGGGGCAGTCCGACCAGAAGCGATTCAGCAGCTGGAGAATGCCCACTTGCCGACAAGCGGTCTCCGCAGCAAGAGTTGGGACGAGTTCGCGAAGCCCGGCGCCCCCAAGCTGGATTTTGTCTTCACCGTCTGTGATAACGCTGCCAAGGAAGTCTGCCCCTTTTGGCCCGGCCAACCGCTGACGGCTCACTGGGGAGTTCCCGACCCCGCGGCGGCGTCGGGAACGGAGAAGGAGATGGAACGGGCATACCGCGATGCCTTCACTACGCTCGATCGCCGAATTAGTTTGTTTCTTAGCCTGCCTCTTGCCAGCATCGACAAACTGGCAATCAAGAAAGCAATCGACAAGATCGGTCAGCAATGAAATTCAACCTTCGCGTCCGACTGACGGCTGAATTTCTGGGCAGCGCGTTTCTGGTTGCTGCGATCATCGGGTCTGGGGTCATGGGCGAACGGCTGGCGGGCGGAAATGTCGCCATTGCGCTGCTGGCGAACACGATTGCGACAGGTGCGGCATTGCTCGCCCTCATCCTGACATTTGCCCCGATTTCTGGTGCGCACTTGAACCCCGCGGTTACCCTCGCGGACGCAATTGAGCATGGTATCGCGTGGAGCGACGCGCTAGCCTACATGTGCTTGCAATGTGCGGGAGGGATTGCCGGCGCAATCATCGCGCATCTGATGTTTGGACTGCGCTGGTATTCGTTCTCGTCACATGCTCGACATGGAAGGGCGCAGGTTTTCAGTGAGTTTGTGGCTACATTCGGACTTGTGTTAGTCATCTGGGGGTGTTCGCGTCTAAATTCCCGGTCAGTACCACTCGCGGTCGCGAGCTACATCACCGCCGCCTACTGGTTCACCGCATCAACCTCGTTCGCGAACCCGGCAGTGACGATCGCTCGTTCCTTGTCTGACACCTTCGCGGGGATTCGACTGTCAGATGTTGCTCCATTCATCGCGGCTCAACTGGCGGGAGCCTTGGGCGCGACCTTCCTGTTCCGATGGCTTGTCCCACACTCCCCAGCACGACCAAGTTCTGCCGCCCTACCCTCGTAGGGGTCTCTGAAAACTGAGATCAGACCGAAAGCCAAGGTCTTCGGCACGATGCGACCCGCCTGAGCCGCGGTCCCCAACAACAAAACCTGCCGACCGTCCTGAACCGGGTCGTGCCGGGCGACTCGGTAAGGCCCTTGAGCACACAGACGGAAAGCGCTCGCCTCCGTCAGTCCGCCTTACGCCAACTCGCGTCACGATCGTATCGAGACAAAGTTTTCGCGATTTCAGCCGTCCTGGGGCCGAGATCCTTTTCATACACAATCCCGTCTTGACTGACGATAAAGGTCATTACTCCCGATGATCGGTATTCCGCTGGATACGCCACGAACGCGAACCCGCGGGTCATCTTTCCGTCCACCACATAAGTACGCGAACCGCCGGGAGCCCTTGCTCCTTGACCCTTCAAAATCCGAAAGTAGTAACCTTGGAACGGCTGCGGCTGCTGACCGATGGCTTCGGTATGTCCGTCATTTGCAGCCGAGGCTACCAGCGGACCAATCGGACTGGTGGTTTCCCCCGAGGCCGTTTCCCAGTAGAGCCCGTTGTGTTTGCCGGGGTCGCTGAAAATCTTCTGCGCATACTGGGGATTCTTATCGCCGTCGTGAGGTTGCGCGTCATATTCCATTTCCGCATCCACCAACTCCCGGCACACTTCGATTGCGGCCAGCTCGTTTTTCCCAACTCGGCGATACAGAATCTCTTGCCTGCCGACTGCGGTATCGAAATACCACGCGTTACCCTGATGCGCGAGCGGAATCGGTGTGGGCCAGTTTTCCGCGCCAACGTACAGGGTTGTGGTGCCATCCGGCTCGGTCACCAGGCGATGCATCTGCTGATATTTCTCGACGAACTGCGCCCGGTCGCTCGCATCTTCAGTTTCGTCACCCGAGGAGATGATATCTTTCGCATCCGACCCCAGAATTCCCGCTAAAGCCTGCTGATCGTTACTTTGGAGCGCCGAAACCAGAGCCGTACTCGCCTCCGCCGCGGAAGAAAAAGTCTGCTGGCCGGCTCGTGGCCCCAAGGATCTGCCGGCCGGGGTTCGCTCGCGCGCGGGGGCGCGCGAGGTGGAAGATTGCCCCACCGCTAGGTTGCATGCAATGAGTAACGCCGCCAAAGTGGTGAGAGTCGCGATGCCGCCCATGCCACTGCGGGCCAGTTGTTGAGAACTGCTGCTCGCCGCCATAAATCTTCGATTCCTTTCTGGCATAAGCCAACCTGGGAGCCGTTGATCATTGATCATTCCACGTATCGGTTACCGCCTACCGCCGCCGTGCCCTCCACCGCCATGCGAACCGCCTCCGCCTGCGCGCATTCCTGCGCTGCCGCCGAAGCTCGACCTGCCTCGCGAGGAGTAGCCACGCGCGTATCCGCCGTGACTGTATCCGCTTAATGCGCCTGAGCGCGTACCGGCATAGGCTCTGCCTGAAGCGCCTGCAAAGCCCCTGCTGGCTCCGGTGTATCCTCTAGCTCCAGCGCCGGCATAGCCTCTGGCCCCGGGCCCGGCAAAACCGCGCGCGCCGCGATCCCCGCGTGCGTAAGGAGCGAATCCTCGGTAATTGCCATGCATGTAGGCGTTGCGGTTGTAGAAAGCCTGACTGTGAAACCCATACCGAACGCCACCATAGCGCAGGAAGCCGCCGTGCCAATTGAAGCCCCAGGCGGGCCAGCCCCAGCCGAATCCGAAGAACGGGCCAATGCCGAAGCCAACGCCGAAAGAAAGATACGGCCCCCCGACGCCCCACCAGGGATAGAACCCTGGCCACAGCCCTACCGGATAGCCATAGATCAACTCGGGATCGTAACTGGGAACGTAAACCACATTCGGATTCGTCGGCTGAATGTCTACGTCGGACCCCTCGTCGGTGACCGTCTGCTGGGGAGTTGTCTTCAGATTCCCCGATGCCTGCGCTTTTTGGCGCATGAACTGGATGGCCTGCATGACGTCCGCCTGCTGGTTATAATTCGCGTCACCCAGCTCGGAAGTCCAGGAGAGATTCTTGTCTAGGTTTGCCAGCACGGAGGGAAATGGAGTGAGCGCCTTGACGCTCGGATCCCAGTCCTGTTGGTTCACCGCGTCACCCAAGTCCTTGCCTTTGAGATTTGGATTCTGTTGCAGGAATCGTTCCGCCTCGACGATTTGCGTCGGATAGGCGGAGGCGGCAAGAATCTGCGCCACTAACGCATCGGGATACAAGGCGATCGGAGCCACCAACTCGTGCAGCTGTTCGGGTGTCAAGGGCGCGGTCGGCGGCTTGGCTTGGGAGGGCGGAGGAGGAGCCTGCGCCGAAGGCTGATCTTGCGCCCAACTCGGAGCTGCCAGCAGCGAAGCTGCGATGATCGCTGATGCGACCGCACAGGCAATCGCGCTCGGAACGGATTTAATCAGTAAATTGAATTTCATGGCTTCTCCCTGCCTGCTTTGTCCCAAAGACTAAGCTCTCATACCGAGGGCGAATCTGCATAGTGATCGTTCTCTTGTTCGTGATCCGCATCCGCCCTCACACTAGGTGTGATGCGAAAAGCTCGAACGACGTACACCCAGCTCGTGCCCTAAAACCTCTGCCAGATTAGACTATGAATTTTGAAGATCTTTAGAATTAACGCAATACACTCAGGAGTCAAAGTAAACCATGAGGCTCGGGGTCGCGGTTTGTGTTTCCGAGTGAGCAGCCAGACGCCGATCATGGTACGCCTTTTTGACGTCTATCGGCGTCCGAGGAAACAAATCGAGAATACTTCTCAAGGAAGTAAAGTTCGGGCCATGAAGCCTGACAGTCGATTTGTTTGAGCAGAGCGCCTAACTCGAGGTTCCTCCTTCGAAAGATCGATGGCTGCACCCCAGCGAAGTCGAGAAAAAATGCAAGCCGGCGCTCGCCAGACCGGCAAAACCTCAACTTTTCGACGCTTGTTCCCAGACTACGAGTTGACCTGCCCACCGAAGCGGAACAGGCGGAAAAAGAACCTAAAACTTCCTTCAACGCCACGCGCCGCCGACAATCGCCCGAAATCGCCTGTGAGTTGCAAATCAACCGTCATGCGATCGGCAAATCCCTCCAAAGTAAAGCCGGATGCCCGAAGCCAGGCCAATCTCGTGCAGCAGGGGAGGATGTGGCAAGTGAGAAATTGTGTGAATCTCCGAAGAAAGTTGGGCGACCAGATGGGCGTTTTCCTAAATAGCATCGGCTACCACGGGATCCGGTTGCTTGTTTGCCAAGGTTCTGTCTGGTTCATGGACATTGCCGTCAACAATTGGCCAGCACTATCGTGCAGTTTCGTCTTGCACACCGGTTTGGAGGTTGCTACATTTGTTATAACAATGGGACAGGAGAAGGACAAGATGATCGAACTCAAGGTCCGCAAAATCGGCAATTCCCTTGGCGTCGTGCTTCCCAAGGAAGCCGTCAACCGACTGCACGCACGGGATGGTGACCGCCTTTTCCTCATCGAAGGACCCCACGGAAGCTTTCAGCTCACTCCTTACGATCCCGCCTTCGAAAAGAAAATGGAGAAGGCAGAGGACATCATTGGCCGCTACCGCAACACGCTAAACGCGCTGGCGAAGTGAATGAACCCGTGTGGATCGATGAGGGAGACGCCCTCGCGCTTCATGATCGCCTTCTTGCCCTCGACGGCGGCGCTGCCGGAGTGCGCGATCCCGGCCTTCTTCAGTCCGCCCTTGCCCGGCCGCAGCAACTCAATGCCTACAGGGGTCATCCGGAACTCATCGATCTGGCGGCTGCCTACACCGTCGGCATGGTTCGCAACCAGCCCTTTATCGACGGGAATAAGCGCACCGGTTTTGTCGTCGGTGTCCTGTTCCTCGAAATCAACGCGTACCGCTTTACGGCCCCCGAAGAAGAGGCCACGCAGGCCGTCCTCGACCTCGCTGCCGGAACCCTCGACGAAGCCGCCTTCGCTGCCTGGATGCGCGTTAACGCGAAGCACCACTGATGCCCTAAGATCCGATCCGGTAGTGGCGAGGAGCACCCGACTCGGACCGGACTGGAATCGTGCCTCACCGAATGCAGCGAAAAAAATCGGGAGCAATCTGTTTTTGGTGAATGACTGGAGTTATTGAACCGACAGGTCAAGCTTAGCTTTGTGCTCGTCGCATTTCACGAGCAGTGTCCGGTTGCTGCCGGGAGAGAATCCTGCGGTGACACTCTTCGACATGTCGTAATTACTACCCGCCGACCGCACTCTTACCAGAATGGTATGCTTTCCGGGACGGAGAGTAATACTTTGCGATTGTCTGCCCTGCGTGTAATGGAATAGCAGCACACGTCTCTTCTTGTCTCCCCGCAATTCTTCCGTATACACCGGGCGATTGTCCACGGAGATAAATGCCTGTCCTTCCTGGAAGGCATGTTCTACGACGACCTCGAGATTGGCCAGAGCGATCAGGCTCACAGCGATCTCCGAGCCCGTCAGGGAAGAATCCGCTCGATCGTCGGGAGAATCGCTCTGCGGCTGGCCCGCTGCTGTCGAGGCGACGGTACGCGGATGATGCGATGAGCCCTTCGATCGCGCGCCAGCGCCGCGCGCTGCCGCAGACGCCGGGCTCGGTCTTGGGTTTTCCGCAGAACCGTCGGGCTTGTTTAACTCCTCGGCGATGATTTCGGAAACCGATTGCGCTGTCTTGGCTTCCGCTGAGGAGGGAGACGAGGCAATCGCTCGCGGAATCGACTGGATCGGCTTCGAATGCTGCTCGTGGGACCAAATGGCGATGCCAACCGCGGCTATGGCAATTGTGGCAGCGAGAGCAACGGCTTGCGGCACCCTGAAACCAGGTCGAGCCACGATGTCGCGAGGGATGAGGGACCGCTCTTCGACCGCCAGAGCCGTCCCGGTTGGTTTCGCGGCTCGTGCCTGCAATACTTTTTCGACTACGCCATGGAGTGAATCTGAATCATCGGATTGATCGGCGGCCGGCGCATCGGATTCAGGGGTGGTTCGGGTGAGTTTCTGCGTCAGCAGAGGCGGCCGGTCAATGAGCCGCATGATATCGGTAAGCCGCGGCTGCTCGGATTCGTGGGCTTCGCGGAATCGTTGCAACTCCTGGGCCATCTCCGATCCGGTCTGGAAACGGTCGACCGGATCCTTGGCCAAGGCGCGCGCCAAAAGCCGATCGAGGTCAGGAGGAAGGTCAACCGACCATGCCGAGACCGGAATTGGATCTCGATGAACCAGCTTGAAGCAAACCGTCGCGGTGCTGTTGCCTTGAAATGGCCTGTGTCCGGTGAGCACGGTGTAGAGGACCACCCCTAAAGAAAACAGATCCGACCGTGCGTCCGTGGTTTCTCCGGTGAGCTGTTCGGGAGCCATGTAGGCGGGACTCCCCATGATCTGGCCCACCCTGGTTAAGTGAGACTGGTCCATGCGGGCGATTCCGAAATCGGCGACCTTGGCCCGACCTTCGGTCGTGATCAGAATATTTTCCGGTTTGATGTCGCGATGGATTACACCCTGACTGTGGGCGCAATCGAGGGCTTGCGCGATCTCCTGGACCAGCTGGAGAGCTGGTCCCAGCGGCAATCCATCTTTATTTCCCAGAAGTAGCTTGTCGAGGGAACTCCCGGCGACGTATTCCATCACGAGATAGGGATTATGGTTTTCGGGGTTCGTGCCCACATCAAAGATAGTCACGATGCCGGGATGGGAAAGACGCCCCGCTGTGCGAGCTTCCTGATAGAAGCGTTCGCGATATTCGCGGCCGTCTGCAGGATCGAAATCGGAGAGCAAGATCGTCTTGACGGCAACGATACGATCAATGTTTGGATCGCGCGCTTTATAGACAACACCCATGGAGCCGCGCCCGATTTCGGCCAGCATCTCATATCGACCCATGAATACCTGGGTGTTGGTGGTCATCGAAGCGTGATGGAAAAGTACCTATTCAAGATAGTGGGCTTGGTGCTCGGGGGAAGGTTCGCTACCCTACGCTCCGATTACTTCCGTAACAGCAGCCTAGGCGGCGAACCGGCAGAGCCGTAGGGGCTTTCGGCCAATAGACTTTCGGCCTCTAGAAGGGTTATGCCAAGACACTCTCTGGGACGGTTGTGCTTTTGTGGGGTTCCGGCTGTTTTTCGAGTCTTGCAGCCTCATCGATGCGGGTTCGCAGCCCATCCGCCAGCGTTCGCACGTAAGGCTCAACGAAAATGCCACCCGGGTCGACTGGGAGTTCGGCCAGGTCCAGGTCGGCGATCGACTCGCCCCAACCCATTTTTTCGTCCCTGGCAAAAGCATAGTTTCTCTGCGGCTTAAAGATGGTTACCCTGCCAGGGTAGGGATCCGCTACGTAGGCAAAGTGAGCTTCTTCATTCAGCCGTTCCAGGTGCAGATCGTGAGCTACTCCCCCATTGGGCTGGTGGCTGATGTGGAGTATATTGGCAATCCTCACATGCAGCCGTTCAAACTCCCGGTGGCAGGCACCCATGGCTTTCTTCTTCAGGTAAACAAACTCCTCTCGCAGGCTGAGGCGGACAAAATTTCCCCAATGGAAGCCAATTTTTTCTTTCGCGTGCGAAATCTGTTCGGAAAAAGACATGCGCAACGGCACACCATGAAAGTTATGGGTATCGATCATGGCCAACAGCGCGACTTTCTCGCCATTCTTGCGAAGTATCTGGGCCATCTCGTAGGCCACCTGTCCACCCATGCAGAATCCGCCGAGATAGTAGGGACCCTGAGGTTGCGATTCGCGGATCTCCTTTAGGTAGTGCTTAGCCATTTCCTCAATTGTTTTGAGATAGTCCTTGGTGCCGTCCATGCCATGAGCTTGCACTCCATAGAAGGGGTAATCCGGCCCCAGCAAGCGCGCCAGATCGTGGAACAGGAGCACATTGCCACCCGCTCCGTGCACGCAATAGAAGGATGGTTTGCTGCCACTCGCCCGGATCGGAACGAGCGAGGACCAACTCGGAGCCCAACCCTCGGTACGAAGGAGTGCGGCCAGCTTCTCAATGGTCGGCGCCTGAAACAGAGTCGAGAGAGCAAGCACCCGGCCCGTCTGTTTCCGCAGCTCAGAGAACAGCCGTACCGCCAGCAGCGAGTTGCCACCAAGATCGAAAAAGTTATCCCGGAGTTTGATCGGATGAACGTTCAGTATTTTTTCCCAAAGCCCGGTGAGCTTCAGCTCCAGCACGTCCCGGGGCGCCACTGGGTCGATGTCATTGGTTTCAACCTGGATACGAGCCACCGCCGGCAAGGCGTTGCGATTGACTTTGCCGTTCGCGGTGAGCGGAAATTGATCGAGGAAAACAAACGTCGCCGGCACCATGTACTCTGGCAACTTGGCGCGGAGGAACTCCCGCAGGCCGGCGGTGTTCACCGGCGTGGAGGGCTGGGCGACCACGTAACCTACCAAACGCTTTTCTCCCGGAGTATCTTCCCGCACCACCACCAGGCAATGCTCGACCGCCTCGTGCTCCTGTAACTTGGCTTCGATTTCCCCCAACTCAATGCGGTAGCCCTGCACTTTGACTTGCGAATCCTCACGGCCCAGGAATTCGATGTTGCCGTCCGGCAGGTAGCGCCCCCAGTCTCCGGTCCGGTATAAGCGCTGTCCGCTGCCTTCCTGATGGATGAAGCTGGCACTGGTCTTCTCGGCGTCCCGCCAATAGCCCCGGGCGAGTCCGATTCCTCCGATGTACAACTGCCCCGGTACCCATACCGGGCACGGGGCCTGGGAGTGATTCAAGACATGAAAAGTCTGATTCAGCATGGGCTTGCCGTACGGGATGCTCTTCCACTGGGCATCCACCTGCCCGATGGGGTAGAGAATCGACCAGATCG
The DNA here is from genome assembly GCA_963770245.1 of uncultured Acidobacteriaceae bacterium. Lineage (GTDB taxonomy): Bacteria > Acidobacteriota > Terriglobia > Terriglobales > Acidobacteriaceae > PALSA-270. Next base: position 171,138 of record CAVYOX010000013.1, read on the forward strand.
AGGCTTCGGTCGCGCCCCCCAAGCTCATGATCGTTGCCCGCGGCAAGAGCCGCCGAATTTGCCCCGGCAAGCCCACCGGAATCCAGTCGCCGCTTAGCATAATCAGCCGCAGCGACTGCCCAATCGCTTCGCCCTGCTCGGCTTGCTCGACCAGCAGGCCCATCAAAGCCGGCACCGTGTCCCACACCGTCACCTTCTCCGCGGCAATCAGCTGCGCCCAGTGGGTGGTGTCGCGTGACAGTTCCGCTGCCGGCATCACGATGGTGCCGCCTGCTGCCAGCAGGCCAAAAACATCGTAGACCGAAAGATCAAAGTTCAAGCGTGAGAGCGCCAGTACGCGATCCGCGGGACCGATGCCAAACCGCTGATTGATGTCGAGCACGGTGTTCACGGCGCCGCGGTGGTCGATCATCACTCCTTTCGGCTGGCCAGTCGAACCCGAGGTGTAGATGACGTAGGCGAGGTCTTCTGGTTTTTGCCGGGTGCGCGGCACCGGGGGCTTGCCCTCGAGCGGTTCCATGTCGTCCACGGTCAACACCTCAACCTCGTGCGGCACGCTCACCCGCTCGCGCACCGAAGTTTGCGTCAGCACCACCTTCACATCCCCATTTTCGATGAGGTAGCGCTGGCGTTCCGGGGGCAACTCGGGATCGACCGGCATGTAGGCGCCGCCGGCGAAGAGCACGCCGAGCACCGCAACCACCTGCTCCCACCCCTTGTCCATCACGATGCCGACAAGCTGGTTCGGCTCGAGGCCCCGCGCCAACAGGCCCTCTTCAACGCGGCAAGCCCGGCTGTAGAGTTCCGCATAACTCACGCGGCGGCTCGGGGTCAGAACGGCGATCTGACGGGGACGTTGTTTCACTTGCTTCAAAAACAGTGTGTGCAAGAACTCGTCGCTGAGGGGAGCGTCGGTCTGGTTGACCTCGGCTATTTTCTGTGTCTGGCTGGGCGGCAGCAACCGCCGCGAATGCTCCGCCAGGGTACGGTTCCAGCTCGACTCCTCGGCCGCCAGCTGCTCTAACAGCGCGCCGTAGGCCTGGAACAGGCCATCCAGAAGCCCGGGAGGAAACATCGGATCGACTGCGTCCCAGTTGATCACGAGCTCGCCCCGGTCTTCCTGCACCATGCAGTCGAGATAAACCTGCGGGGTCTGGGTGATGGCATAGACGTTCTCGCCCAGACGACCCAGCCACGAGGGGTCTTCACTCCCGGAACCAAGATTCAGCAAACTGGTGAACACCACGGGAGCGACAACCTGGGGCCCTACTCCCTGGAAGCGCGTGAGTTCGCGCATGACGCGAATGCCGCTGAAATAGCGGTGCTCCAGGTCGCGCCACAGCTGTTGCTGCTGCTGCCGGGCCCGCGCCTCGAAGCTCGTTCCCTTGGCGTTGTCGACGGCCAGCAGATTCACCGAGGTGAAATCGCCCAGAATATTGTTGACCTGGGGGTCGAGCGGTAAGCGGTTGAACAAGGTGACGTTCAGCAGGAAGCTCTGGCTCTTGCTCCACAGCGTCAGCACTTCGGCATAAGCAGCCAGCAGAACTCCCGCGGGCGTCAGGTGGAGGCGCACGGCTTTTTCTTTCAAGCTGCGCCAGGCGGCGGGCGCCAGGCGGGTGCTGCGGCGCCGGTACTCGGGGCGAGTCACTGCGGCCGGAGCGGCGAGTAGTGGCAGTTCGGGCGACGGCGGCAGGGTAGGCACACGCTCGAGCCAGTACTGCCGCGACTCGCGGAACAGGTCGGTGCCCTCCAAGGTATTGAAGGCCACCAGATAGTCGCGAAAAGAGAGCTCGAGCGGCGCGAGAGTCAGGTTAGGATCGCGATACAGCTGCGCCAGCTCGCTGAAAATGATTTCAAAACTGCGGCCGTCCGCAATGAGAAGATCGACGCCCACATGCAGACGGGCGCGCCCGCCCTCGAGCCGGGATGCGCGAAACTCAAAAAGCGGCCACTCGTCGGTGCCATGCACCCGGTGCGACATCACGGCCCGCACCGCATCCAGCTGAGCTGTGACGCGAGAGGCGTCGTGTCCACGCAAATCCAGGATTTCCAGGTGGTAGATCGGGGTTTGGGGCAAAATCTGCTGGCGGCCGTCGGGGTGAACGATGGCGCGGAGCATTTCATGCCGCCGGATCAGCCTTTCTAGCGCTTGTTCGAAGCGTTCGCCATCCCAAGCCTCCACGTCCACTTCAAAATAGCAGTGACACCCGATATTTCCCAGTTCCACGCCTTCGGAGCGTCCAATCAGGTACGCCTGCTGGATGTCGCTCAAGGGAAATGGCTCGTAGCGTCGCTCCGGATCGGAACCAACCTTCGGCAGAGCCACCGCCGGGGGTGCGCTTTCCGACCGCTTCGCGGTCGAAAGGCGCGAAGCCAGCAGGGCCCGCTGCTCAGGTGACAGACGACTTAAGCGGTCATTCAGGTTCATACAACCTTTGGGGAAAGCGGAGTTCCCTTCTCCGGCATCTGTTCCATTTCCTCGACCAGCCGCTCCAGCTCGCTTTGGTCGGCATTGGCCAGTAGTTTCTCTTCCAGCCGCTGGGCTTGGGCCGCGAGCACGGGAGCATCGAGGAAGGTGTTCAGGGGAAAATCCATCGACCACGCCTGCTGGACCTTCAGGGCGATCTGGAATGCCGATAGCGAGTGCCCACCCAGATCGAAAAAATTGTCGTTCCGTCCGACCTGTTCCACCCCCAGAACCTCGGCCCAGATCTGGGCCAGGGTCTGTTCAATCTCGCCGCGCGGGGCGTCTGCGGCGGATTTTGCGCTGGCCAGCTGAACCGACAAGCCGGGCAGCGCGTTGCGGTCGATCTTTCCATTGGCCGTGAGCGGAAAGCTCTCCAAAAAGACGAAATGCGAGGGCACCATGTATTCGGGAAGCTTCGCGCCCAAGGCGCTGCGCAACCCGGCGGCCGTCACCGCTTCTCCGGCTTTGGCGACGACATAGGCGGCCAAAGTCTTGCCCCCCAGAGCGTCCTCATCAGCCACCACCACGGCTTGGCGCACCGCGGATTGCTGTTCGAGCGTGGCCTCGATCTCACCGAGCTCGATGCGGTGCCCGCGAATCTTCACCTGGAAATCGGAGCGGCCGAGAAAATCCAGATTTCCGTCAGGCAGAAAGCGCGCTATGTCACCTGTCCGGTAAAGCCGCCCGCCACCGCGGAATGGATCCGGAATGAAGCGTTCCCTCGTCAGGTCGGCACGATTCCAGTAACCGCGAACCACCCCGTCTCCCCCAATGAACAACTCTCCCGCCTCCCCCACCGCCACCGGCTGATGCTGGGCATCGAGGACATAGACCTGGGTGTTGGCAATCGGGCGGCCGACAGGAATGGTGGTTCCTAGTTCGCGCACTTCGTACGTGGTCGACCAAATGGTGGTTTCGGTGGGCCCGTACATGTTGTGGATCTGGCCGCGAACCACTTGCCGGAGCGAACTCACAAGCGATGCTGGCAGCGCCTCGCCACCCAGGAAGAATTTCTTCAGAGAACCGAGGGCGGTGAGGGAGCGGGGAGCGGAAAACAACATGCGGGCGAGCGAGGGTGTCGACTGGAAATGGGTTACTTGATGGCGGACGATTTCGGCCGGAATCGTATCTACACCGTCGTCACCGTGAATGACGACCTCGAAGCCCCGGGTGAGAGTCCAAAGCAATTCGAGCACCGAGATGTCGAAAGAGATACTGGTCACAGCCAGCCAGACACCAGGCTCGGACCCAATGGCACGGTCCATGCCGACGAAAAAATTGATGACGTTTCGGTTTTCGACCATCACGCCCTTGGGCTTGCCGGTGGATCCTGAAGTGTAAATGACGTAAGCGAGATTGCTTCCACTGGCGGATGAGGTGACGGGCGCCGGACTCACAGTCAAGATCGCCGCCGCTTGGTGGTCCACGGAAATGATGCGGGCAGCTACGGCGGGCAGGCGCCCGCGCATCCGTTCGGTCGTGAGCAGCAGTGGGGCTTGTGCGTCTTCTAGGACCAAAGCGATTCGGGCGCTCGGATAGTCAGGATCGAGCGGCAGATAGGCGCCGCCGGCCTTCAGAATGGCAAGCATGGCGATGAGCATCTCCTCGGAGCGCTCCATGGCCACGCCAACCAGGGTATCCGGGCCAACGCCAGAGTCTTGCAGGTATCGCGCCAGCCGGTTGCTGCGGCCGTCGAGCTCGCGGTAGGTCAGCCGTCGGTCTCCCGAGACAACCGCGACCGCCTCTGGAGTACGCGCAACCTGCTCCTCAAAGAGACGGGCAATGGTGGTTTCGCGAGGATACGCCACGGCCGTGGAATTCCAGGCGATCAGTTCCGCTGGCAACAAGGTCTTCCCCCTCGAGCAACCTAGATTTCGGCAACCATTCCCAACCGTAGTCCTTACAACGATACTGCAACCCGGGCTCGAACCGGCAAAGCGTTGCTATACGGTCTCCAACTCGCATCGCATTGCCTGGTACCGCAGCCCGCCATCGCGCGACTGGGACGTACTCAGCACCTTGAACCCGGCGGCCAGGTAACAACGGATCGCAGGTTGATTATCCGCGTGAACATCCAGGCGGTAGCGGGCGTAGTTCTGTGCTTTTCCCTGTGCCAGGAACTGTTGAACCAGCGCGCCGCCGAGTCCTTGCCCCCGGTATGGGGCGCCCAACCCCATTTTGCTCAGGTAGTATTCATCGTCTGCGACCGGCGGAAACAGATTGGCGCTATTCGCCATCCGCTCGACCAGAGCGGCGCGCTCGGCCGACGGAAAGGCTTCCCACAAGGCGCCGGCATCGGCCTGCCGGGCTCTTTTCAGCTCCACTCCGTTCAGCGCAATGAAGCCTCCTGCCAACTCCGCATCACAGGTCAGAAATTCCCCGCGCAAAATCGAGACCTCCGAAGAGGCTCTTTTCATCCACCCTTCCAGAGCGCGGTAAGAAAACGCCGCCTCCCCGAAAAGATAGTCATAGTAAGGATTCCCGGCGGCCAAGACCCAGGGCAAAGCACGCGGCACGAGAGACTCTGGATGTGGGAAATCGACCGCCCGAAGGCTCCCCACAGCCCGAGTGACTTCACCCTTTATCATTCTCAAAAACACCCGCGCTCTCTGGACTACATAGGAAAAACCGTGCCCAAAACGGGAAGCGATCGACAGCTGTAACTGGCTTCTCCGAGACGGCCTCGGAGGGGAGGACGAGTACCCGTGCGAGTATGACGCCGAACCCACAGAGGATCAAGCAACCTCGCGCAAACTTTAGTAACCTTTGCGGCACGCAGCTGTACCTGGCGGTTGGGGCGGCAATTCTTACCTTTCCCGGATTACGGAAGGGTCGTCCGTTATGGGGGAAGCATGGGATGATACTCGGGACCGTCAACGCAGCTTGCTACCGGCGGGACTCTGTGCTTTGCCGACTGCCATCCCGGGCAGATCTGGCGATGCGAGCGATCACCTGCTCGCGTGTGGCCTGGTCTGCAGTCGAATCCGTCACGAACACAGCGATGGGGTTGGTCTCGCGACACGCCTTATTCCTTAGCCCGTCGGACTAGATTCTGCTTCACTTCCTTGGTCCTGGCTTCGGGCGCTTCCACCGGGGCGAACGGGACGCCACTTTGCCGGTCACAAACTTGTGGGCCATGCCGAGCAAGTCGCGCAGCATGTCGGAATTGACGCGAGCCAGCCGAACTAAAATGGCGGTATCGCCAACATAGTGATCGGTTAGGTAGTAAACGTCGGGGGCCTCAGCGAGCAGCTCGGCGCGATCATCGAAATCCACACGAACGACCAGTGAAGCGGGCTCGGCCGAGCGATTCGCGGGCACACATGCCAGAAGTTTTCCGTGGACCTTGAGCGCTGGGAACCCATACGCCGTGCTCTCCTCAACGCCCGGTAACGCAAGTCCGATGTTCCGTACCGTGTCGAAGTCGATTTTGGTTCTGGGCATGGGTGAGTGTGATTCCGTGGAACTCACGGTGCTCGTCGAGTTGGGTACAAGCCTGAATATGCTTGGTCGAACTGGTAGTGATTATCCTCAAGAACAGGAACGTTTTGCAACACGTCGATGGCCCGTGAGCCAAAGGAGGCCCCAAACGAGCTGTTCCGGCGAGCTATCAGCCTGGGCTGTGTGATGGATCGAGGGCAGAGGAGCGCGAGAGCGGTTCAGCGGTGTGGAAGTATTTCTTGTATGCCGAAATCCAGTCGCTCGCAACGTCTTTCTGCGCCGTCTCCAGACTGAGCTTTCCGCCGCAAACCGATTGGTGAAGATAGTCTTCGAGCTGGTCTTTGACGAAGGAATTCCACCGCGTGTTGTAACGGGGCTCGGGCCAAAGGTTCTTGATATCGTCCGCACCTCCCAAGCCAGGCGTAATCAGATAATCCACCTCGTACTTCTCTAAATGCCTGTCGCGGATGCCATACTCCTGGAACACTCGCTGTTGCACGGTGTCCGAGACGGAGCGGATTACCTCGTCATGATTGGCGGAGCAAAGATCCGCGATGGCGACGGGCCGGATTGCTCCTGGTGTCAGTCTCGGGTTGGGGAGTAGCCCCGTACCGACGCGCGCGCCGAGACTGTGATTCATGGTTTGCCAGTAAACGGTGCTCGCTCCGAGCGCGAGAATGACCACCACCGCCCATGCGTATGTCACCCTCCGAGCGTTCAGTTCGAGCAGGCGATGAAACCAGCCCTGGGGACGGGAGGCGCGCGCCGCTTCCGCCAACCGGGCGCCCAAGCGCGCCCGCGGGCCCGCGGCGGAGGGCAACTGGGAATCGAAGCGCTGGTGGTGAGCGCGCACGAAATCACCGATCGTCCCTTCGAGTTCGGCCATCCGGGCGCGGCAATCCCAGCAATCTGCCAAGTGCTGGCGAATCTGTGCGGCCCGATGATTTGCGAGTTCGCCATCGGCGGCGAGGAGCAACTCTTGGTCAGAGGGATGCAAGTGGTTTAGCATTCGGTTATCTCTCGTTGGCGCCCATCAGTCGCGCCAGTGATCGCGTTAGCGAGATCGACACGGCTCCCAGGGACATCCCCAGCACCTGACCGATTTCCCGATACCGAAGGCCCTCGAGACGAAGACCCAGGCAGCATCGGTCTCGCTCCGGGAGAGCCTGCAGCACAGCCATCAAGTGTTGTTGCCGTTGCCTCGACAGTACTTGTTCCTCCGGGCTCGGGGCTGGATCGGCTTGTTTCTCTGCCCGCCCTTCATCCACGTCCCGCTCTCCCGGCCGTCGATGATTGGCTTGGCGCTGTTTGAGGGCTAGGTTGTGGGCCACGCGAAAAATCCAGCCGCGAAGATTGTGGCGAGACTTCCCCTCCCGCAGGTGCTCGAAGAGCGCCAGGAACACTTCCTGTGTGATTTCTTCCCCATCATGCACGGACAAGCCAAACGACAGTGCATAACGCAGCAGCGCGTTCCGAAATTGGTCAAAGAGGCTGATGACCTCGCATTCGATCTCCGACGGGTTCGCCGAAAAGGCAGCCGCGGCCTCCCCGGACAGAATCAGGCCGTCGATCGAATCTGTCGAGCGAATGGTCATCAGTACCCTTATGTATATTACGTACCCTTTGGTTCTGTTCAAGGTTTATAAAGCCTCGACTGCGAGTCCTTCGCCGGGTTAAAAAAGAAAGACTGAACAAGACGGCAGGCCGAGGAATTCTCACAGTACGGGAGCCAAAACGGTCGTGAGGCCCGGGGCCCGGCTTCGGCGGAAAACTGCCGATGCCTCATGACCGTCGAGCAGGATCAACCCTTTAAGGAGTCGATACTTGGTAAAGACCTGGGCGGGCCTATTGGTCTTCTGCTCCCTACCGCTTTTCTGCCAAAGCAATCGGGGCGAATTGCACCTCAAAGTCACAGATCCGTCTGGTGCTGCGGTCAAAACGACTGTTCAAATCAGCAGCGAGGCGAACCAATACCGCAATACGCTGGCGACCGGCGATCAGGGTAGCCTGGACGTGGAGCGTCTGCCCTTCGGCATCTATCAGCTCGAAATCAAGCATACTGGATTCGCGGAAGTATCGCAGAGCGTCGAAATTCGCTCCTCGGTTCCGACCCACTACGCGATCCAGTTGCAGCTGCCCTCGGTCAGGGAGTCCGTGACTGTGACCGCCGTCGATACCCTGGTCGACCCCGACCAAGCGGGTTCGGTGAACCAGATCGGCTCCGACACGATTCAAAACCGGCTCAGTTCCCTGCCCGGGCGCTCTCTCGAGGATCTGTTGAATTCCCAGCCCGGCTGGCTGTATGAAGGAAACGCCGTGCTCCACCCCCGCGGCTCCGAATATCAAACCCAGCTTGTCGTCGACGGCATTCCTCTCACTGACAATCGTTCGCCAAGCTTTGGCCCGGAGATTGAGGCTGACGATGTGCGATCGATGACCATCTACACCGCAGGCATACCTGCCGAGTACGGCAGAAAAATGGGTGGGGTGGTCGAGGTCAATACCCTCGAAGACTTGCAGCCCGGATTCCACGGCCAACTGGCATTGTCTGGCGGCAGCTTCGATACGGCCGGGGCTTTCGCCGAAGGCCAGTATGTTTGGGGCAAGAACACCTTGGGGGGGAGCGCCAGCGGCGATCGGACCGATCACTATCTCAATCCCGTCGTGCCCGAGAACTACTCAAATACTGGCACCACGGGCGATTTTTCACTCCACTACCAGCTCGACCTTACCCCCAAGGATCGTCTCACCATGAGCGTCCGCCATGAGATCGCGCGTTACGATATTCCGAACGAGCAGGTGCAGCAGGCGGCCGGGCAGCGACAAAATGCGGACAGTTTTGAAACCATGGGCATCGCCTCCTACCAGCACACTTTTTCTTCGCACGCGGTCGCGGATTTCCGCGCCATGGTGCGCGACAACGCCAACGATTTCTATTCGAATGACGACTCGACCCCGATCATGGTCACCCAGCACAACCGGTTTCGCGACGCGTACTTCAAGGGCACGGCCACGATCAACCGCGGTCACCATGAATGGAAGGTCGGCGTCGAGTCCGACAATACTTTCCTGAACGAGAATCTCGCTTACGCCATCACCGATCCCACGCAATTTGATCCCGACCAACCCTTGACCTTCAATTTCTTGGCACACCGCCCGGACCTCGAGCAATCTGCATTTGTCGAGGACCTGATCCGCATGGGCAACTGGACCGTGAGCGCCGGCCTGCGCTGGGATCACTATCAGCTCTTATTGAATCGGCAAGCGGTCGAGCCACGCTTCGCGATTTCGCGCTATTTCCCGTCCGCCGATCTGGTGGTGCACTTCTCCTACGACCGCGTGTTCCAGACGCCCTCGTTTGAGAACATCCTGCTTTCGAGTTCCTCGGCGGCCGCCGGGCTCAATTCCGTCGCCCTGCAGTTGCCGGTCCAGCCCTCGGTCGGAAACTACTATGAGACAGGCCTGAGCAAGGGCTTCTTGCGGAAATTAAGACTGGACACCAACTATTTTCGTCGTCTAGTGAATAACTATGCCGACGACGACCAGATCAACAACACCACCATCAGCTTTCCCATTGCCTTCCGCAACTCGATCATCTACGGGGTGGAGGCGAAGATTGACTTGCCAGACTGGAAACGATTTTCCGGCTTTTTGAGTTACTCCTACACCGTGGGCAATGCCTGGTTTCCCGTAACCGGCGGCCTATTTCTCGGCGACGACGCGGTCCTACCGACCACAGGTCATTTTCCCGATTCGCAAGATCAGCGCAACACGGTGCGCGGCCGCCTTCGCTACCAACTCGCTCCCCGGCTCTGGGTAGCGGGCGGTATTCAATACGACAGCGGCCTGCCGTTTGATTTTGACGGCGATCCAGGCACCGTTCTTGCCCAATATGGCCAGCAGGTGTTGAATCGGATTGATTTCGCCAACGGCCGTATCAATTCGTCCTTCCAGGTGAACGCCTCGGCGGGTGCCGATATTTACAGGTCCGAGCACGTCAATATGCATTTGCAGGTTGATGGCCAGAACCTTACCAACGTACTCGACGTCATCGACTTTGGGGGGCTGTTTTCAGGAAACGCCATTGGCCCATCTCGCAGTGTCGCCTTACGCCTGCAAACCGAGTTCTAGCTTCGACCGCACGCCTGCGTCGTTTTGGCATCACCAACTTCCCTGCCAGGCGAAGCCCTCCATCTTCTGGTGCTAATATCAGACGCTTACCACTCGGTTGCGGAGCTCACCAAATGAACTGGCGCATGCTCGCCCTGGCCTCAATACTTTTGCCTTTGCTGGCGTTTTCTCAGACCTACGATCTCGTGATCGAGGGGGGGCGGGTACTCGATCCCGAGACCGGCCTGGATGCAGTTCGCAATGTCGGCATTGCCCAAGGCAAGATCGCGAGAATCTCTGCCGACCCACTTGATGGCAAGCGGGTGATTTCCGCGCGAGGGTTGGTGGTTGCCCCAGGCTTTATTGATCTCCACCAGCACGCCCAGGAACTCGCAAGTCAGCGCCTCAAGGCCATGGATGGTGTGACTACGGCGCTCGAAATGGAAATCGGCAAGCCGGATGTTGCGGCATTCCTCGAATCGAAGCAAGGGCGGTCCCTCATTAACTATGGGACCGCGGCCAGCCATGTGGCGGCGCGCTCGCTTGCCTTCGGCGCACCCATGCCCGAGAGCGGCCTGTTGCCGAAATCCGGTGCGGCCACGGACCAGCCGGCATCCCCGGAGCAGATCGAAACCATGAAGGCTCGCTTGCGCCACGAACTGGATGCGGGCGGGTTGGCCATTGGGATGGGCATCCAGTACACGCCCGGGGCAACGCGCTGGGAAGTGATTGAGATGTTTCGCCTGGCAGCTGAGCGCGATGTGCCGGTCTACACCCACATTCGCAGTAGTGGAACGCGAGAGCCCGGATCCGGCATCGAGTCGATCAGCGAAGTCATTGGCGCAGCCGCAGTCTCCGGCGCTTCCCTGCACATCGTCCACATCAACAGCAGCTGCGGTCCCCAGGCGCTCGATTGTCTCACGCTGGTAGCCGGTGCACGAGCTCGGGGCCTCGATGTGACCACCGAAGCTTATCCCTATGAAGCGGGCATGACCGCCATCAACTCGGCCCTGTTCAATCCCGGTTGGCAGGACAAATTTGGCATAACGTACCACGATCTGATGCTGCCGGACACCGGCGAGCGCCTGACCAAGGAGCGCTTTGAGGAGCTCCACAACGCCAGCGAACCGCACATGGTCATCATGTTTACCAACCGCCTCGAGATGGTCGATTCCGTTTTCCTCAATCCTCTGGTCATGGTCGCAAGCGACGGCCTCGAGGGCCACCCCCGCAATGCCGGAACCTTCTGCCGCATTCTGGCCCGCTATGTCCGGAGTCAAGGGACGCTCACGCTGATCGATGCCGTCCGGAGAATGTCACTCATGCCGGCGCAAGTTCTCGAGCGCTCAACTGCAGCCGCGCGGGCGAAGGGTCGTCTGCGGGAGGGTGCAGATGCCGACGTGGTCGTGTTCGACCTGCAGACGGTCGGTGACCGCTCGACTTACCAATCCCCGATGGAACCGAGCGTGGGAGTGAAATACTTGCTAGTGGGCGGCGTCCTGGTTGTGGACGGAGGAAGCTTGGTCGATGGAGTTTTGCCGGGCAAGGCTCTGCTCGGGGGTAGCAAGCGGCGCTGAAACGAGGAACCCTTTCCCTATCCACCTTTTCCGCGGATGATAGCCGCAAGAAACGTCCTCAAAACGGGTTCGGTTTTTAAGGCGAATTGATGGCGGCTCTTGTCCCCAGACTCCGAAGACCTCCAGAATTCGACGGCGCCGTCAAGCCCGTCCCCAACTGAAACCGTCGCTGGCGGCTCCAAAGTGCTGAGAAATGGAAACTCATTCCGATGGCGATGGCGGCAACTGGAATGGTTTAAAGGCTGCCGTTTGTGCTCGCTTCCGCCAAAAGTACACGATGCAGCCTAGACTCAGCATGGCGGAATCTCCTTCTTGACGTATCGATACAACAGGTTGCAGGTCGATCGAGAAGGCCACTGAAATGCACCAGTTGAACCGAGTGAGGCATCCTTCTCCTCTTTCAGGTTCCCTGAAACTAAGTCAGCCCATCTGAAGCTTTCTCCCCCCTTAGCGACTACAACCTTTAGGAGGTTGAATATGTTTGCACGCAATGTCTCGATTCATCTGAAATCCAATACTCTTTCCGATTACACGCGAACTTTTGAGCATGACGTTCTTCCTTTACTTCGTAAGCAGAATGGTTTTAAGGACGAAATCACATTCGCCGGTCCCGGCGGAGTTGATGTGACAGCAATCAGTCTGTGGGCAAACAAAGCCGACGCCGAAGCTTACAACACCAACATCTATCCGCAAGTGTTGAAGACGATGGCCAAATTTATCGAGGGCACGCCCAAGGTTCAAACCTCTGACGTTGTCAACTCGACCTTCCATAAGATCGCGGTTCAGGCAACAGCGTAGAACAGTGAGCTTGTTCGCATGGGAAGGCGGCATCAGTTCGCCTTCCCAGCTTACAAAGTGCACGAGATTTCATTACCTGAAAGGGAGGTTCCTGCCATGAGAATCCTTTTATTGGCCGTTCTCTCTCTGTGCTTTTGGCCGAGCCCGGTGGTCGCTCTCTCCCAGGGCGCTGCCAATCAGGCGCCACGGAAGGCTCAGGCGGCGGCAACTCGGACGACCATTATGGGCACTGTTGAGGAACGCGGTGACAAATTGAGGTTCGTCACCGACCAAAGAGTCTGGAATGTGGACAATCCGGAGATCCTCGAGGGTCACGAAGGACACTACGTACACGCCACAGCCTACGTCTACCCTGACCACAATTCCATTCACATCACAGAAGTGAAGATTCCAACCGCAAATGAGACCAAGATAGACGACGCGAAGTAAGCGAGACGACTCGCAGGTTATTGAAGAGACTCGAAATTCTGACCTCACGAAGAGCTTCGCCGGAAGGAGTGATCGATCAGCCTTTGATCCCGACCGCAACAGGAGAGCAGCTGCAGCTAAAATTGCGGGGTAGTGTTGAGCCGGATGTTGGCCTATCGTCGGATCAAAAGATCAAACTGGCCGCGCCTAAAAGCCATGGGTCCAAAAGGTGTGAGGGCGCTCCGGTCTCGAATCGGCCATCTCCTCGGCCCGCTCGCTGTCCGTCGCACCAAGCTGCCTGATTTCGTCTTTCTGCCCCATCAGGTCAGCCCTTGTTTTGCGGGTGATTCCGGCGTTTTGCCGTGGCGGTCTCCGGCGAGCCTACCGAAGCTGCGGTTGATCACGCGGGCCTTCTCCCGGTTTCAATCGCGCGAGCGCCATTTTCGCGGCATGATAGCCACACATGCCGTGCACACCGCCCCCGGGCGGAGTCGATGAGGAACAGATATAAATGTCTTTTGCCGAGGTAGCATAGTTCCGCCAAGATGGCCGGAACAGAAACTGACCGATGTCCATAGCCCCGCCTCCGATGTCGCCGCCTATCAGGTTAGCGTCCATACTCTCGAGATCCGCCGTCAAGAACACGCGGCGCGCCAAAACACATTCGCGGAAGCCGGGAGCGAAGCGCTCAATCTGATTTTCCAGTCGCCCCAGCATATCCACTCTTGACCCGTTCGGAACATGGCAATAAGCCCAGGCCGTATGTTTGCCGGCCGGGGAGCGCGAGCGATCGAACAGACTGGGCTGCGCCAGCAAGACAAATGGGCGGTCGGCATGCTGCCCGTTGCGTACCGCCTTTTCCGAGGCAGCAATCTCCTCAAAGCTTCCGCCCAGATGCACGGTCGCCGCGCGCGAGCACTCAGAAGCCTGCCAAGGGATTGGTCCACTCAATGCGTAGTCCACTTTGAAAATGCCCGGCCCGTAACGGTAGGTTTGCAGTCGACGACGGTAACGATTGCTCAGGCGCGCTCCGGACACTTTAAGAAGTTGTCGCGGGGTTAGGTCACAGAGAACGAGGTCATAGTTTGGCACTGCCGCCAAGGACTCGATGCGCGACGACGTTCTGACCAGACCTCCGAGCGTCGAAAGATAACTGCAAAGTGCATTGCTCAGTGACTGTGACCCGCGGTGTGGGATCGGCCAGCCAACCGCGTGTGCCGTCACTGCCAGTAGCAGACCAAACCCGCCACTCAACGGTTCATCCAGGCTGAGAAACGAGTGAGCTGCGAGTCCCGCGAACAATGCCCGAGTCCGCCCGTTCTCGAAGCGGCCCGCCACCGTACTCGCCGAGCGCAGAGCGCTCATCGCAAAATGGGCCATGAGCCAGGGATGTCGCGAAATGAAGGAAACGGGACGGAGCACTTCGGGGGCGAATTCGCTCCATCGCCGAACCAACGGATCGACCAGCTGAGCCCATGCGCTGCCGTCTTCCCCAAGCGATGCCCGGGCGTCCTGCAGGTCCTGTTCGAGGATGACGGCGGTGCCGTCGTCGAGCGGATGCGCCAGCGGTGCCGGGGAGTGAATCCACTCCAGGCGATGGTTCCCGAGTGGCAAAGCGCAGAAAAATGGCGATCCCGCAGCGAGCGGATGTACAGCGGATCCAAAATCGTGCAAGAAGCCAGGCAAGGTCAATTCCATGGTGCGGGCTGCGCCTCCCGGCGTTGGCTCAGCTTCGAAGACTTCGACCTGCAGTCCGGCCTGGGCCAGGACGATGGCCGCAGAAAGGCCATTCGGACCGGCGCCAATGACACACGCATTGCGGCTCATGGCAAATCACCTTGCGGGACTCGGCTTGGACAGAGGTTCGAACTATCGGCCATCGCTCATTGCCTCGACTGCCCGGCAGGCCATTCGACCACTCGGATCCGGCCGTCAGGCTCCCGCTCAAGCGTCGGCGCGTACAGGCCTAGCGCTTGACGCCGCCACCACATTCCCGTGGCACGCTTTTCTGCCATGGTGGTAAACCAATATTGCCAAAGCACCGCCCGAATCTGGCGGGGCGGTTGCTGGGGAAAGGGATTGCCGGCGAAAAGCGCGAGTACGTCCTTGGCGTTTGAGAGCAGCTGCACTTCCGTATTGGGCACGATCGGATACTCGCGCCAGCCCCCGAGCGAGGCGAACCACAAGTTCCAGTCAAAGCGAGGCTGATAGGGCGCATAGATCCGCGGCGCTTGATTCAATTCCTGCGGTTTGTAGAGAAAAGGATAGGCCAGCCAAGTCTCGCCGTCGGCAGAACCCTGGAATTCAATTTCATATCGCTGCCGCGTCATCACCGCAAAGAGTCCGTATTGGTTGGCGATTCGAAAGGGCTCGAGTGCAACCACGGGAGAACTGGGCAGAGGCAACCGGTCAAAGATCCAGATGAGCTCCGCCGTCGTCGCGTAGAAGATCCAGACCAGCATCACGGTGGTGACCGCCAGCTCGAGCGCATGCCAGGAGTGACGAAACCTCTGCCTCGAGTCTCGGAGGGCTATCGGGAGGGGTTCTGCCGGACGGGATATCTGAGCCGCCCATCGCACCCTCCAATTGGTTCGCAGGACGCCCAGTACGAAGCGATCATCGAGCAGGAGCACGCCGAGCGCCAGAACCAGATAGTTCAGAAAAGTGTAATTGGCCGTCAGGATCACGCCGATCTGCCACGGGGTCACAATAAAGAAGCACCAAATCCGCCAGCGCCGCGGCAGAAATAGCATCCAGACCAGCCCCAACTCCAGTCCAAGCGTGCCGTAAACCGTCGCCGCATGAAACCCATGCGGGAGGTGCTCGACATACCAGCCAATCCAGGTGGGCAACGGCCCATTCTGGTAGTACTCATCCATGGCCGTGAAGTTCCGCCATTGTGGATCTCCGCTCAGAATCTTGACCACGCCGGATTCAAAGTAGATGCGGAACCACTCCCATTGCAGCAGGAACAGGCTGGCGCGCGAAACCGGATGCATGCGGCCGAAGCCGGGCTGAAAGCCCGCAGGCGCAAAGAATAAGGAGATAAATCCAGCCTCGAGCAACATGCCATCCGATTGGTAGCCGGAGAAATCCTGCGCCGCAGCCACGAAGGA
Source organism: uncultured Acidobacteriaceae bacterium (assembly GCA_963770245.1). GTDB lineage: Bacteria > Acidobacteriota > Terriglobia > Terriglobales > Acidobacteriaceae > PALSA-270. The sequence continues at coordinate 187,055 of CAVYOX010000013.1, forward strand.
TAGAAAGCATGCAAAACAAATCCCGAGCATGGCACGCGGCCACAGATTCAATACCAGCAGCAGGGAGGCCAGCATGCCGATCGAGCACAGCGTATTCAGCATGAGCGGCCCGCTCGACCACCACAGCACGGTCGGGGCATACCATAGCCGTTGCCCATGGCCGAAAGACTGCGCTACCGCTTCCAGATAGCTGCCGGCGGGCAGAATTCCCGTCGGACCGATGAGGCCGCGGATCTGAAAGATCAGGGAGAAAAATGCGGAGAAGTAGACGAGCCCGAGCGCACGCAGGAAGAGCCAGCGGGCAAGCAGGCGGTTCGAGGCCCCACGCTGCCAGTCAAACAGCCAACCGAACGCGGACGCAGGTTCCCAACCCATGACCGTGGGCATTATACGAGTCCGAGCGGCTTCGGGCGGATTCGACCCGCTGGCCATCCGGCACGCCGAATGGTCGAGGAGCCTAGCGGGACTCTACCTGGCGGTAGGTTCCGGCCACACGAAGGGACGCTTGCAGGCAGCGGGATGTGGGCCGGGGTTGACCCGCAATGCTATAGTCTCGCGTGATCGGACGGCGAAAATAGCGCGACAAGGGGAACCATGTATCAGCCTGAAGCGTACGCGGCCTCCCTGGCATTCATGCTCATCAGCATGATCTGTTGGGGCTCCTGGGCGAACACGATGAAGTTGACCGCCGGGTATGCGTTCCAGCTTTTCTATTGGGACTATGTCATCGGGATCGTGGTGGGCAGCCTGCTGTGGGGAGTGACCCTTGGCAGCTTGGGTGGCGGCGACCTTTCGTTCTTCCACAACATTGGTCAGACCGACTCGCAGCATATTCTTTTCGCCGTCGCCGGCGGGGCGGTCTTCAACGTTGCCAACCTGCTCCTGGTCGCCGCCATCGACATTGCCGGATTGGCGGTTGCGTTTCCGGTCGGGATCGGACTGGCGCTCGCAGTGGGCGTTCTTTTGAACTATGTCATCGCTCCGAAAGGCAATCCTGTCCTGCTGTTCTCCGGTGTTGCCCTGGTGTTGCTGGCCATTGTTCTCGATGCGCTGGCCTACCGGCGCCGGGAGGGGGAGCGCCGCGCCATAAGCGCGCGAGGGATATGGATCAGTATCGGATGTGGCGTGCTCATGGGCATTTTCTATCCGCTGGTCACCAAGGCTGTGACCGGAGCAAATGCCTTGGGTCCGTATTCGGTCGCCTTCTTCTTTGCTCTGGGGACCGCGCTTTGCGCAGTTCCGGTGAACTATCTTTTTATGAAAAAGCCGCTCACTGGCACTCCCCCGGTGAGTATGGCGCAGTATGCCGAAGCCAAACCGATGTGGCATCTCTGGGGAATTGCGGGCGGCGTCATCTGGTGTACGGGGGCGGTATTCAATTTTGTCGCCTCCCATGCGCAGATTGTGGGTCCGGCGATCTCTTACGCGATCGGCCAGGGCGCTACCATGGTTTCTGCCATTTGGGGGGTTTTCGTGTGGAAAGAGTTTGCCCACGCGCCGGCCTCCGCCCGCAAACTGATTCCCGCCATGTTCCTTTTCTTTTTGCTGGGATTGGGATCGATTGCGGTCGCACCCATGATGACCAGGTAGACCGAGCAGCAGGGGCTTCTTTATGCAGAAACCGATTGTCGTGGTCGGCAGTATCAACCTGGACTTGGTGGCCGGGGCTGATCGTATTCCCCAGGTGGGGGAGACCGTGATCGGGACCAGCTTCCGTACCTTCTACGGGGGAAAAGGAGCCAATCAGGCGGTCGGGGTCGCGAGACTCGGGTACCCGGTTTCTATCGTGGGAAACGTCGGCGACGATGCCTTTGGTCTGCAGTTGCGCCAGGCCCTGGTGAATGCCGGAGTGGATGGGGGTTGCCTGGAGACTGTGCCGGGCTCATCCGGGGTGGCACTGATCACGACCGGGCGGCAGGGTGAAAACAATATTGTGGTGGTGCCCGGAGCCAACGGGCTGCTTACCCCGCAACAGCTGGAGAGGGCCATTCCCGTGATCGAACAAGCGGGATTTCTTCTCACCCAGCTCGAGATTCCCCTCGAAACGGTCGAGTATCTCGCTGCGCTCGCCGGACGGTACGGCATTCCCCTGATGCTCGACCCGGCCCCGGCGCGCGAGCTTCCGGCATCGCTCCTTCGCCAAGTGACCTGGATCACCCCGAATGAACCCGAAACCGAGGCATTGCTGAAATCGAAGGTCCATACCGATGACGACTCCGAGATCTTCGCGGCGGCCGATCAGCTGTTGGCTTCCGGCGCCCAAAACGCATTGCTGAAACTGGGAGCACGGGGCTGTGTGATCGCCCCGGCGGGCCAAGCCAAAAAGCACCTCCCGGCTTTCCCCGTGAATGCCGTCGACACGACCGCCGCCGGAGACGCATTCAACGCGGCGTTCGCGGTCGGGTTGGTAGGCGGCCAAGGGGCAGAACCGAGCGCGGTCTTTGCCTGCGCCGCTGCTGCCATTTCCGTCACCCGCGCCGGGGCGCAACCCTCCATGCCAACCGACCACGAAGTGAAAGAGTTCTTACAGCGGGGCGGCTCGGTCGCGAGTGACTAGCCTGCGCTGAAGCGCGACCTCGCGCGCTGGCCCCAGACTTTTTCCGCTGGAGCCAGTCATCCCCATTCCGGAAAAGACAGTCCATGGCCAGGGCGCGCCAACATAGGCAAGTCCGCCAAGGCGCTATATCGCTCGTTGATCCAGAGCCTAACCAAGCCCGTTGGGAAGGCATACGGAAAACCTTCTTCTAATGGGAGGGAATGATCCGTCGCAATGGAGTTTCTTAACGGGAAGTAGCCGCCCGCCGCCGAGCCTGTTCGGAGGGGTTGCCTGTGAATGACAGATAAAGAACGTTATCATTCCCGAAGGCTCTGTGAGCTCTCAGCGGCGTCTCCGGTAAAACGGCACACCGCGGAGTCGGTCCTCCAGTTTCTGAAACTGCACACCGTCGAACTGCCCCACGGTGATATGTCCAAGGCGCTCGAGTCGCTTCCGGATGAAATGATAGCTAACCTTAGCTCTGCAGTTGCGTTTGATCTCCACGACATCAGATGTCTTACGAACAGTTACGCCCAGACTTTCGAGCAAACTGCGCTTCCGGGTATATAAAGTCCGCTGCAAACACCTCCGCCCCCTTTTAATCAATTCGTTGGCATCGTAGTCTCCACAGTGGATAACTCAGGCGCCCATAGCCCCTCTGTCTCGATAGTGGTGCTTAAGTTCATGGACGAGCGCGAAAAGCTTAAGCTCATAAGGCAGCGTGGGCTGTTGTGCCACCGAACAGTCACCTTCCTCGCACATGTATAGCGCCTTGACCCTCTGGGGCAGCGGCGAATGATCGATGCGAATACCTTCCTATTCATAATGACGCGCAACTCAGAAAGGCCCAAGGCGCTGTATCGACGCGATACTGGGCGTGCTTCTGGACGACGGAGCGATACCTCGGGTGCAAGCAGCGTTTTCGCGATGCGGTTAACGATCACATCGGCCTGGAGCCGGATCCGCCCTCGTGACGGCTTGTGGTTGAATCCTACTCACTGGCCGACTTATCGGTACAAACCGGTGCCGGTGAGCGCATTGGCGATTTACCACTCGTCGCGAAAGTCGCTAGAGAGTCAACTGCAAAGATCAATTGCCCGACAAGCCGGTGGCGTATCGAGAACACGTTCCAGACGCAATCCGCATTCCTCCGGCCACTGATGCCAGCGCCGCAACCGTGGCGGATCGCGCTCCTGCGCAGTTTGCGGTACGCACTTTCATCGTCAGATTAATGAGTCAGGGTTCAGAAATCAGGAATCGCGAAATTCACACTTGACATCGATAGACAATCCACTACCATATGGTTGTGGATCGCCTGGGCACAACATTTGCGGCTTTGTCTGATCCAACCCGCCGGGCGATGATCGAGCGGCTCTCCCATGGGCCTGCCTCTGTGCATCGGTTGACGGAGCCGTTTGCACTCTCGCAGCAGATGATTTCAAAACATATTGCCTACCTGGTGCGGGCACAGATTGTGATCAAGACCAAGCGTGGACGAGAGAGTGTTTGCAGGCTTAGGCCCGAGGCGATAAAGACGGTCAGCGACTGGGCGATTAGTTATCGCCAATTCTGGGAAGAGAGTTTCGAAAAGCTGGATGCGGTTGTGACTCAAATGAAAAAAGCGGAGGTTCGACATGACAAAAAGCACGGTGAATGAGATCGAGCGGATGGTTGTGACACGAGTTTTTGATGCCCCACGCGAATTGGTTTGGAAGGCGTGGACAGACCCGCAATATGTGAAGCAGTGGTGGGGGCCGAAGGGTTTTACTGCGCCTTTTTGCCAGATGGATTTTCGCGTGGGAGGAAAATTTCTCTACTGCATGAGAGCGCCGGATGGGCAGGAGTTCTGGAATGGCGGGGAATACCATGAGATTGTTCCGCACGAGAAGATCGTTTCCTCCATGTACTTTGCCGACTCGAAGGGAAACAAGGTTGAGCCTGCGCAATTTGGAATCGAACATGAGGCCATAGACGGTGCGCACGACGTGACTCTTTTTGAGGATCTTGGAAACGGCCAGACAAAACTCACCTTCATCGGAAATGAAACCATGCAGAACGCAATCCAGAGCGGTCAACTGGAGGGCACGAAGCAAATACTCGACAAGGTTGCTGCAGTGATTGCGGAACTGGCGCTGGGGGGGGCGAAATAACAGGTTCAGGCCTGGATGACCGTCATGCGCGAGATAGTGAACGCAAAGCAAACGCAGGTCCATCCCGGCAACCCCAGCCAGGGGTGGCTGCGGAGGCTTTGTTTAAGCGCGCTCTCGTTACCTGGCCGAATCGTCGCCTTGCCGGAGTGACCTCGGCTCAACTGCCGCTTTGAGGCCAACGCGCTCATCGAGCAAGGATTTGAGCCGGCACCGGACACATTAGTCCTGGGAAACGGGCTAGAATCTGCGAATGTCCAAGCGCAAAGATTCGATCGTGCAAGGCCCCCAGTCGAATCGCAACACTCAAACTCAGTCCACGGCTATCGTCGGCCTCCAAGGAAGTTGAGTAAATGTGCTCGCGCGAGGTCGGTCGCCGGAAGCTGTTTGACAACCTGCACCTTGATACCGAAGGACTGCATAAGCGGAGCCAGACTGTCCTTCAGTGCCTGGCTGCGGACACGGACCTCTTGCGGTAGTGTGCGGCTTGATTGCACTGCTTTGACGAACACGCTCGCCAGCATGTCGGCGCGTGCGATGCTCGTGTCGGTGATCTCCGGCGCGTAGACGACTCCGCTGTCCGCATCGACAGCCAACGCAATCGAGGCGCACGCCTTGCGTTCGTTCTTTTTGCCGATCGGTGTGCCGCTGAAGATATGGTCCAATTCCATCGTTCCCCGCACGGCGTGGTCGTGGCCACGCAGAGCCTCCAGACTCTTCTCATTTAGGCTGGCCGGTGGTATTGTCGGCGCGGGCGGAAGACGGAATTCCAAGAGATCGATCCTGTCGCGAGGTTCGGTGCCTTCAACGCGCGTGACTGTTGGGTATGTGTCCGCCTTATCCCAGAACCTCACTTTCTTCTGGCTGGCTGCGGCCGAGGCCACCACGATCACCGCGCGAAGGCAAGAGGCCAGCGTATGGGCCTCCGCCGCTGTGACAAACCAAGGCTGAAAGCCGGGACGAATGGCGCGAAAGATTGGCGCGACCACATTGCGGCCGGTGGGATGGTCGAGCATTTCCAGCAACTCGCGGTCCTGCTTCTCCAGTTTTGATCGTGGTACAAACTCCACATACACGCTGCGCATGATGGCGAAAAACTCGCCCGGCTCTGTCAGTTCTTCAGCCTCAAGCCTACGGAAAGCGCGCAGACCTTGGCTTCCGATGTAGCCATGCATTGCATAGACTTCGCCCAGCGCGCCCATCACCGAGCAGTAGCAGAACTCGCCATTCCCGCTGTCACGGACTGCGATCAACTGGCTCTCGTCGAGAAACTGCCAGGGCCGAAGGCTGAATAGCTTGGAAGCAAGTTCATAGAGACGACACATTGCGGCGAACGTCGGAGGAGCTTCGCCCGCGAGATCGTTGGCAAAGCACAGGTCGGTTGGAAGCAGGGGAGAAGTTGCGCGTCTCTTGGGCATGGCGGGGGCTTTTACTCCCTTGGCACAGGTCGTCGTGTTGTTTGGTGGAAACTGTTGAGAAGATATATAGCAATTTCCAGTGTACTTGAGAAGCGGCCTGTTCCCATCGGCGGTATGCATGCCAATGTTGGCTTGCGTGCCCGCCGGGGAGTGCCTGACAGGCTTCTTCGGGCCAGAAGTCTTAGTGCAAGTCGGCTTCAGGAAATCTGGTCCAATTAGTAACGGTAGACGCGCCAGGGTCTAGGAAGGCCATTGGGCGCATTTCGTTGCGACAGTCGAACTGAGCGGATAGACGCCGTCTTTGACAAGTGACCGCGCAGCTGTTGCGGGCTTGCCATCCCAAGTAGTGAATGATAAAGGACGCTATCGCCAACATCGCCCGATCGCGATAGTTCTGCGGGAATGAGCCGTGTCGGCACGGCATTCCATCGCCCTTTCGAAGAAGACATGGGGTTGTTGATCGGAACGTCCTTTATCATGCCCTATCCCGATGAAGAGGCGATCCCCTTGGGAAGATGCAATCGAACTCTACAAATTGGGCGATGCTGTCTCGCAATCTTTGCCAAGTAGTTGAGCTCCGTCCCTGCTGAACCCCCGAGAAGACGAAACCATAGATAGCGGATGGGTGAGCACGTGGGCGCCAGTCGAAATCCCGCCCCGCAATCGCTTTGGTAAACACTCGCCGACTTTTCGCTACTAATCCGTGGAACTTCGTTCAATCACTTCCGGCGGACTTTGCGGGAGTCGGCAACTCGAACGCGCGCGGTGACCATAAACAGGTCGACACTTTCAATGTGCTATCTCAGCCATGAGCCAAGCCCTGGCCATCTTCCAATCGCGCATGACGCTTTGAGGGGAAATCTTCAGCACTTCTGCCGTCTCTTCCACGCTGAGGCCTGCAAAAAATCGGAGTTCGATGACTTTCGCTTTGCGTGGGTCAATTTGAGCCAGCGCGTCCAGCGCTTCATCAATGGCAACAATCTCACGTCCCCTAGACTCCGAAGCGATCTCCGGCACGTCATCCAAATTTGGGCGTAGCGCAGCTCCGCCCCTCTTGGCCATGCCCTTGGCGCGGGCCCGGTCCACCAGAATCCGCCGCATCATGTTCGCGGAAACCGCGAAGAAATGCGCTCGATCCTGCCAGGTGACGCTGTCTACATCTACCAGCCGCAGAAAAACTTCGTGGACTAACGCGGTGGCCTGCAAAGTGTTGCCGGCCTTCTCATGGCGCATGTACTTGGCGGCCATTCGGCGCAATTCCAGGTAGACCTTGGGCGTAAGTTCCTCTAACGCTCCCTGGTCGCCCCCGCTCCAAGCCTTCAGGAGGTGGGTGACGTCGTTCGATTCCAGACCCATAAGTGCCGCCTATGCAGCGAATCATACAGGTTCGCGCCAAAGCGAAAGAATATTTTGAGCCCGGTTGTAGTTCTGCGCCAGATTTCTCGCTTACCAAGATGAAGTAAGAAAGAAAAGGGTTCTGGAGGTGGTGAGGCAACCGGAATCGGCAGTAACGGTTCCACCGACGGCCAATCCAGAGCGGACCCGCTTCTGTCCGGCTCTTCGACTCAGACCTAAAGGAGGTCTCATTATGCATATGACAGCCTTAGTGAAGACAAGACGTCGTCAGTTTATAAGAGGTGTGGCAGCGCTGACCGTTCTGGTGGCTCTCGCTGTACTTGGCCGTCCCACGGCATTTGCGCAAAATAGCGCAAGCCAGGGGCCGGAAGGGTCGTGGCTTTACACGGTTACGATACCCAATCCTCCTGACGTTTCTATAGTGTTTCTCGGCACTGAGACCTATTCGGCAGGTGGAGGGTACGTTGAAGCCGATCAGTTGTCCTTCACGCCGGGATCCCTTGCGACGGCTGGACATGGGGCTTGGCAGAGCACCGGACAAAATACGTTTCTTCTGACGTACGTCAACCTCACCTATGACGCCAGCGGCAACCCCACGGGCACATCAAAAGTCCGCCAAACGACAAGACTGGCTCGGACCGGGAACTCCTACAGCGGCGCAGGCGATTACGCCTATTACGATCTGAATGGGAATGTAGTCCTGTCTGGCACTTTTACCATTACAGCCAAGCGGATTCTGGTGGAGGCGCCGCGGTAGGAAAACTCTCTATGTAGGTAGCCCAGCTAATCAGGTGCATTACTCTCGAGGATGCCCGTCCAAGCTTCGCTTGGGCGGGGATTTTCTGCGGGCGGTTGCACCTTCACTGTAGACAATATCCTCGCTGCTCCCGCTTTCGCGCTCCGCGACTCGATCTCCACCGCTCCCGCGTCACCGCGAAGATGGTGCTTCGAAAACTGCTAGATATCTGTGATGGATGAATCAAACCCCCCGCCCAAGCGGAGCTTGGATGGGCACCCTTTGGAGTAAATCCGCGACAGGCTGGGCTGCCCGCGAGTCCCGCGGTTCGGCAAACCGTCCGTAATCGTTACGGAATGCGGTAACATTCGCAGTGCATTCGAGGGTGCCCACAACGACTCCCGAACACTGGCAGCTAATAGAGGCGCTTTATCACGCCGCGCTGGAGGTTTCCGGCGAGGAGCGGGCGGCGCTGTTGGCGCAATCGGATCCCTTGGATCTACGATCACCTGCTGAGCGTGCGGCAGCGGGTGATCGTAGATCCAGCCGGTGAAAATCGTTGCTTCCATGGCCATCGTCCGTGTTGTGGAAGAGTCTTGATCCAGCTATCAAGTTCCCGTCGCGATGCTCCGATCTTGCTTTCTTGATGCACCTGGCCGCTCGCATCCTTGACGCAGTAGCTGATCGTCTTTTTGTGAACATCCAGCCCGATGTAATACATAATGTTCCTTGAGGAGCCTCCGTGGTTGGTTCTCTGAATCAACGTTCCCGTTGAGTTCAGCCTTTTGTACACCCACGCGCTCCTCACTGGACTTAGCATTCAAACAATTCGCCGCGAACCGCCTGGCCGCTGTCATGCGCTCGCGGTCCACAAACTCCGTGAGCACAGATCAACTTCGTCAATTGTTACAGCTGCAGCGAGAGCTACAGCAAACGGCCGCGGTCAACGAGGAGAAATAGCTTCAACTGGTCGAGTCCGTTGCCCCCCAACTTCCCCGAAGCACGCTCTATAGCTTTCGGTTGGCCGACGATCCAGACAGAATCGCATTCGCCGTGCCTGAAAGTTAGGCACCAATGCTATCAGCGGCGCTCCTGGCGGATGCAGTTGAGAAGTGCAGTAGCCATGAATGTAACTTCGCCACTATTGCCGTATCCAGATAATGGCGTCTATATGGCCAGGTGGTCTTGTAAAAGGTAGGATTAGCGATGCCAATCACAAGGGAGCGATCGATCGGGGAGATCACAGTTAAGTATCATTGGACGGCCATGGACGAAAATCTGCGGAGCACGCTCACGGGAACGGCCGGGCTTTCGGCAGGAGCTGTAGTGGCGCTTCTGCTGACGATTCTGCGCAGGCCGTAGACGGCGATCAGGTCGGTCGTGAGCGAACGGCGCGCCTCTTTTTGATCGGGCTGGCTGCGCAGTGTATGCATTTCATGGAGGAGTTTGTCACGCGATTTCAGGATCGGTTCCCCACGCTGCTTGGCCTCCCCGCATGGTCTCAGAACTTCTTCGCAGTTTTCAATTTGATATGGCTGAGCGTTTGGATCCTGTCGGCGATTGGCCTGCGAAGAGGGTACCAACTCGCTCTATTCCCTGTGTGGTTCTTCGCGATCGGAGCGATCGTGAATGGAATCGCACACCCCATGCTCGCGGTCGGAGCTCAGGGATATTTCCCGGGCTTGATCACTTCACCAATCGTTGGTGTATTGGGTCTGTTGCTCTGGCTAAGGCTGCAAGCGTTGACCACATCCTCGGCATAGAGTGCTGACAAGCCTTCGTCGGTTCAGGGGAGAACATATGGCCACCAACCCGTCCGTATCAACGCAGCTTCCGCAGGAACCGGCGCCGCTGTCGGAAGGGCAGCGCCTCGGCTACATTTTTTTCGCGCCCAACAGAGTTTTTGCCGATCTCCGGAGGAACGCCAGTTGGTGGGCGCCATTTCTCATCGTCGCGGTAGTTTCTCTGCTGTTTTTTTATGTCGTCGATCGGAAGGTCAGCTTTCCCAAGGTGGTGGAGAATCTGATCCGGTTGCAACCCAAGCAGGCCGATCGCATTGACCGCCTGCCAGCTGATCAGCGTGACAAGGTCATGGCGCAGCGAGTCACGATTACCAAAATAGTTTCCTACGCTGTTCCACTTATTACGCTCGTCTTGTGCGCAGTCTTCGCCGGTGTTCTGCTGGCCACCCTCAAGTTTGGTACGAGTGCCGACGTCAAATTCAAGACTCTGTTTGCTGTGGTTGTCTATAGCAGGCTGCCGGAGCTACTGGGATTTCTGCTGGCAACACTATCGCTTCTAGCGGGAGTCAGCGGCGATGCATTTAATCTGGAGAATCCCTTGGCCGTTAATCCCGGATATTTCATCGGTCCAAGCGGCTCCCCGGCTCTGCGCGCCCTGCTGACGCCGTTGGATGCCATCACCATCTGGACATTAGTCCTGACCGCCATCGGCATCACTTACATCAGCAAGGTCAAACGCAAGACCGCGTTCGCCGTAGTGTTCGGGTGGTCCGCCGTCGTGGTGTTGGCTAGGGTTGCCCTTGCCGCAGCGACTTCCTGACGCATCACAAAACTCGCCATGCACACTGCGGACGTCGTTCCCATCGGCGGAGGGGTTGTCAGGGCCCAGAATTGCGTCCGAATAACCCATCCAGAAGCTGCGCCTCGAAGTTCCGAATGGCTCGTGACAAGCAAGAATCATTGCGGGCGTACGTGCCTTCCTGCCTCCCGTGTCGTACGTAGTTCGTGAACACCAGAGGACGGCCGCGTAATAGGGAGTGAGCGTGATTTGAAAGTGAATGTCTACCTTACTCGTACCGCAGCGATACCGCGGGATCGACCTTGCCAGCGCGGCGGGCAGGAATGTAGCAGGCGAAAAGAGCAACCAGAATCAGTGCGGGCAGCACGACTGCAAGAATGAATCCCTGCGCGGTTTGCACACCCGGCACTAAACGCTGCAGAACGCGCCCGCTACCAATAGACGCGAGCAGGCCAATTCCGATTCCAACCAAGACAATTGCCAGGCTCTCGCGAAGAACGAGTCTGATGATGTCTGACGAGTGCGCGCCGAGCGCAATCCTCACCCCGAACTCAGGTACGCGCTCGCTCGTCAGGTAGGCAATCACGCTGTAGATGCCGACGCAAGCGAGCAGCAGAGCGAGTCCGGCAAAAATCACAAATAGAAGGAGCAGAAATCGCTGTCTCGCAAGCGAGGCGCTCACCAATTGCTCCATCGTACGCACTTCATAAAGAGCCTGATCGCCGGTGGCGCCACGCGCCTGCCTCTGCAACGCGTCAACCGTGTCCAGAGGAGGAACCTTGGTCCGGACCACGACTGAAAGAACTGAAGAGAAGAATCGAACCAACTGATCAGGGACTTGGGCAAGCGGGTAGTAACACTGATCCTGAACCCTCGAGAGATCGTCGCCCGCGAGGCCCCAGTGCCGGACGTGACCCACCACGCCTATCACTTGAACCGGCCGGCCGCCCATTCCCGGAATCCAGAGGACCTTGCCAACGGGATCTTCTCCCGCGAAGGCGTGGTGTGCCATATTCTCATCGATCACGACAACCTGCGGGCTGCCGAGTCGGTCGTTGTCATTGAAGAAGCGGCCATGAAGGAGCGGAAGTCGCATGACCTGCAAATAGTCCGGAGTAACTGCCGAAGCCAGCGCCTCCGCCTCTTGACTCGGGGGTGCAGGTGTCACTGTGGCCCTGTAATCCAAGACATTCTGCCCTTCGCGCATGGGAACGATATCCGTGAGCGCAACGGATTTAACGGTGGGAAGACGTCGCAAGCTGTCCATCAGTTCCTGCCAAGCCGCTCGTGCCTGAGAAGGGTTTGAAAGCACCGCCGGGGACAAAGCTACACGTGCCGCCATCGTACTCCGGATGTCAATTCCCGGATTGAGCGAGGCAGAGCGCATCAGCGTGCGACCCATGACTCCGGCGGCACTCAGGAGTACAAGCGCCAGCGCGAACTGGCATACGACAAAGCCGCTCAGCGGCCTGCGGGCGCTTCCGGCAATGGTATGGGAGCGAGATCGGAGGGTCTCTTCGATTGCACTCCTTTTCGCTCGCAGTGCCGGTATCAATCCGAAGATCAGGGCCGTCAAGATCGAACTCGTGATTGCAAACAGCAACACGCGCCAATCGACATGCACCTCGTCGGCGCGCGGCAGCCGGTCAGGCCAGAAGCGCAGGAAGGGGCCCGTGCCAACGGTCGCCAGCAAGAGCCCGAGCGAGCCCCCACAAATGCCGAGCACGCTGCTCTCAATCAAACATTGGCGGAATAAACGTCCCCTCGGTGCGCCTAAGGCAAGACGCAATGCAAATTCGTGCCCACGCGAGACGACACGCGTTAATAGGAGGCTTGCGACATTGACGCATGCAATCAGCAGGACAAGGCTCACTGCGCTAAGTAGCAGCCACAGAGTGGGCCTCGCGTCCTGGACTAGTTCGCGTTGAAGCAGATGTGGCACCAGCGTGATGCCCACATTTGAGTCCGGATATTGCTTCGCCAGTCCCGCACTCATCAGTGCCAATTCAGCCTGCGCCTCGGAGAGAGTTACGCCAGGACGCAGGCGTGCGTCGACATGAAGGAAGTATGCAGCGCGCCAATGCATCCGGGGTTCGGTGCGCTGACCAAGCGGGGTAAAGACGTCCGCATCCCCGTCTAATTGGAGGCCGGGCGGCGCAACTCCTACCACGGTGTAGGCTTTGCCGTCATAGGTGAGTGACATGCCAACTGCTTTCGGGGTCGCGCCATAGCGGTGCTGCCACAGGCGCGTGCTGATAATGGCCACAGGCCCCGCACCGGCCCGGTCATCTGCCGCCACAAACGAACGCCCCCTCACGAGTGGAACGCGTAGCACGGAAAACAGGTCGGAAGAAATCAGACGTCCATCGACGTACTCTGCTTCGCCTGGCGCACTGACGGTTCCGCCGCTGTAGGTCCACGCGGCGACTCCTTCGAATGAGCGGCACTCACGCTGGCAATCGAGGAAATCGGGGTATGAAAACCCCCATCGGTCCCCGTGCTTCTCGGCTTGAACGTGCAGCGTTACCAGACTCTCAGGGTGCGAATACTGCAGTGGCTTCAACAAAACACCGCTAACCACTGTGAAGATGACTGTTGTAGCCCCGCTTCCGAGGGCGAGCGTGAGCACAGCGATCGCGGCGAATCCCGAGTTTTTACGCAATTGCCGAAACGCGTAACGAAGATCTTGACACAATGAAGCTATCATTTGTCCTCACCAGCCTAAAGGTATTAGGAGGTGTTTTTCATCCAGCAATGTGGAAGCGACGAGTCCTCAGCCCCGAGTCAAGAAATGAGAGCACGTTCATTTCCAATCTTCGCTCAAGCAACTGCCATATTTTGCTGCGCTTCGGGGGCCGACCAGCCTTGCCTATTGTCCGATATATGCTGACGCCGTCCAAAACCGGACAGTGATTTGGAACGAGAAAACTGATGGCTCTCACCATCCAGAGTGGATGGTCGGCTAACCGGAGGTTATCCAGACGGTCTTGGAGGAGATCAATGGTGATCTCCTCCAAGCCGACCTCTGGCCCGGAATACTTTCGAGTAGCCCGTCATCCGACCGGAATCGTCAGTATTCTAGGCCGATCATTTCGCCAGTCGGAAGGTCGGCATAGCTGAAGCAGTGAACATCGCCCGCTATTTCGGTCTCGTTTGCTTGTCCTGGGACGTGAGCGCCGCAACCCACTTTCTTGGGGTCATTCCGAGAGTCTGCCGGAAAAGTTCGACGAAAGCGCTCGGCTGGTGATAGCCGACCTCCGCCGCAACCGTTTTTACAGAACGCCCTGCGACCAGCAGCTCTATCCCTTTCATCAGACGTACCTGCCTTCGCCAAAACTCGAAGCTAGTCCCAACTTCTCTGCGAAAAGTTCTTTGGATCGTCCGGACGCTTACACCGACTTTTCTACACAGCGAGTTCAGCGATGGAGCATCTGCCTGGTTTGCGATGAAGGCTTCAGCGACTCCAAGCGCTCTCGAATCCTCGGGGAGCCTCACAAACGTAGGAACTGGCGAGGCCTTCCGTAATTGGGACACGATAAGATCACGCAGGGCACAGTGAAGATGATTTTTGGTTCGCAACTGCCCGATTCGTACCGCCTCCACCACAAGTTCGCGGAAAAGCGGAGACATGTGCAGCACGGTGCAGCGCTCCGGAGCACGTGGTAGAAGGCCTCGTCTGAGATAGAGTGTCCGCATCGAAACCGCGCTTGGCATCCGAATTCGGTGTCGCGTTCCTGCGGGAATCCAAACCGCGAGATGAGGAGGAGTCAGCCAGAGACTTTGGCCCGCCGAGATCTCCATGACCCCTCGCGTTGCGTAGATCAGTTGGTCAGAGCCATGAGCGTGTTCAGGAACGTTGTGTCTGGCAGGATATTCATAGGCAAGCGTGGAAATCGAAACTCCCCGCTTGGGATCGTATTGCCCTAAGACGCTGTGTCGCATGAGAGGTATATTACGTCGTAACAGTGGTGTAGCGACAGTGGCAGCTTAGGTAGATACTACTGACATGGCAAACCGAACATCCGGCAACACTCCACAGAAAGTGAGTCCCGCGGGGCAGAGACAGTCCATGTTGGGATCTCAAAAGCTTGTGGCTTTTGTGGCCACACGAGACCCAAGTCGCGCCAAAGCGTTTTATCGCGACACTCTTGGTCTGTCGCTGGTTAGCGAGGACGAATTTGCGCTCGTGTTCGATGCCGCCGGAACGATGTTGCGAGTTACACCAGTTCAAGAACTGGAGGCAGCGCAATACACGGTCTTAGGCTGGCGAGTCCGGGACATCGTTCGCACGGCAAAGGGCCTCCAGAAGGCTCACGTCATGGTGGAACGCTATCCGGGAATGCAGCAAGATGAGCTCGGCATTTGGAACGCGCCCGGCGGCGCGAGGGTAGCGTGGTTCAAAGACCCGGATGGAAATACATTGAGCATCACGCAGTTGTGAGCAGAAAGGATTCGATGCCATGAACCTTGCTCATCGTTGGCTCTGCCGCTCCGCATATTGGAGAAAATCGGTCGAGACCTACATCCTTCCGTGGGTGCTTGACGGACTCGACATGGGCGCGAATGTCCTCGAAGTTGGCACCGGCCCTGGCGTAACTACGGATCTTCTTCGCGGTCGCGTGGAGCATCTCACCTGCGTGGAGATCGATCGCGCATTCGCCGATTCTCTCTCACTGCGTATGAACGGCCACAATGTCACCGTAGTCCGCCAAGATGCCACGGCTATGTCCTTCCCAGACGCGACATTCGATGGGGCGGTGAGTTTAACCATGCTCCATCATGTCGCTTCAGAAGCACTGCAGAATCGACTCCTGACCGAAGTCGCTCGCGTGCTGCGCCCCGGCGGCGTCTTTGCGGGTACGGACAGCCTCTACAGCCGTTCATTTCGTCTGCTTCACCTTTTCGACACAATGGTGGTGGTGGATCCATCTACATTTCCAGAGCGCCTCAGGGCAGCGGGTTTTGTTGATGTGCAGGTCGATGTATTAGAACCGTACGCGTTCCGATACCGCGCGCGGAAGACCACGATCACGTGTCCGGTAAAAGACGAGGATTTGGATGTGTCGTCGGCTACTCGGAAGCTATCCATAACGGGCTTCGAGGAGATCGGTGTCAGCGGGATGGGGGTCCCAGGCAGATCTCCTCGAAGCCGACTTATGGCCCGGAATGACTTCTTGCTTGGCGTCATCCGTTAGGAATCGGAGGCAACCGCACAACCCGCCAACAGGACCAAACGTGGCACATCTCGCGCGAGACGGCTGGCTATTTCCTCGATTCTCCTCCAACGTCCAGGCTCCCGCGTGTCCCGCCGCTGAACTCGTCCTCCAAAACACCTCGTTACCGGAACGGTCACTCTGTAGTTTGGCCTCAGCGACACCCTGGCACGGTACTGTTTGCGACCCAGAACGTATACACTGCGCAGTCGTCCGGCGCCGGTGGCCGCGCCGGTGGGATTTGCCGGGCGACGGGAGGGAGCATTCGCAGGTATGCCACGAGTGCGCGGACATCTTCTTCGTCCCAGTTCGAAGCGTGATCCCAGATCATGCCCTGCCAATGGAGCGTGCGACCGTCGGGAGTGATGCCGCTTCGAATGGCTCGGGCGATTTGTTCGTCGGTCCACGCGCCGATTCCTGTTTGCACGTCACTCGTGAGGTTGCGACTCCATAAAGTACCAAAGGGTCGCCAACTGATCTTCTGTCCGCCAGCTCCGTTCGGGTTGTGACAGAAGGCGCACGAGGCCACAGTGAAGAGGTAACGCCCCCGGAGAACCAGAGCTTTCTGTTCCGGCGTCTTGAAACCAGCCGGGTCGGGTTCAGGAATACCCGCAGTTGCCCCGCTGACGATCTGCTCCGGTGGAATGAAACTGAGTGTCGGCAGGGCGTAAATCACCCAACCAACCAGTCCCAGCAGAAACAGCACCACTGCACTGATGACAAGAGTCAGCCATCCGCGAACGCTTCGAGGAAATCGCCGTTCTCGCGGCCCTGCCAAGGTGAACAGGAGTGCGCCACCGATGAGCACCGTCCACTGCGAGGCGATCAGCGTTGTCTCCGTCCGGTGCTGTGGAACTAAGGAATCAGGGCGGCCGAAGTTGCCGTCCGCGTATGTCAGCACCTTAACTACGGCGGCGGGAAGCGGGAGAGTCAGCTTCGTCGCGATCGTTTCGATAAGGCCGTAGTGTAACGGAGGAGGAATCCGATTGTGGACCGGCCGCAGATCCTTGAGATATCGCGCGACAGCCGTGGCGTCATCATCGGTAAGGTAATGGAGATAGAACCACGGCATGCACCAAATACTCAGGAGACGGTCGGGCGCCCGCCCATTGCGGAGCGCGTTGACGACTTGCGCCTCTGTCCACTTTCCAACGCCGGTTTCCTCATCGGAGGTCAAATTGCGCGAGACGTACACGCCATGAGGATAGGCCCCGACTCGCATTCCGCCGGCGAGATAGAAATCATCACCACGATAGATGCCGGTGTGGTTGATCTGCGTGTGGCACAGCCCGCACATCTCCGCATGCACAAGATATTCGCCGCGCCGAAGCAGATCGGCCCGCTGCCCAGGTCCGTCGAGTCGACCCCCCGGTAGCCACGGCGCCACACGCGCAATCGATTGCACATAGCTGACGAGATCCCAGCGTTGGCTGGGCGTCAGCCCGTATGTGTAGGAGGGCATGGAATTGCCAACACCGGTGGTCAGACGGAGCCATATCTGATTCGGATCACTGCCTCCCCGAAATGTCCACGGCGCCGAAAGATCGCGAATCGGTGTCGGGTGATTCGTACCTGAATCCACAAGGAAGCCACCCTTCCGGCCGTCAGGACCGTGGCAGCCGGCGCAGTCCTCGGCGATGTAGAGCGCACGGCCACGGCTGACGCTCGCTGCTGTCGTCGCCGGACGCGGCGGAACGACGATCCCCTGGGGCGATGATCCGCTGAATGCACTGGAGAATTGCTTGACTTGTGCCACGACCGCATCGATCTCTCTGTCACTCAACAGGTCGCGGAAGTACGGCATTGCGCTCGCTGGAAGTCCGTTCGCGACGATCTGCTTCAGGTCGTCGTCGGTCGGCGGCTGCCCGTGTGGTGTTGACTTGAACTTGAACAACCCCAGCGTGAAGTCGCGCGGCCGGGGGATCAGGGACGGCGCCGCGGGCCCGTTTCCGCGTCCGTCAGGTCCGTGGCAAACGGCACATCTCTGCGCAAAGACACGTGAGCCCTGAGGCATGTTGGGCCCCAGGTCAGCTCCGGGAGGCCACGTTAGATCCGCATAGTTGGACGGACTAGGCCGCCACTCCGATACGGGGGCGGCGTAGCCAACGCGCGCATTGATGGAACGCCCAAGGTCGAGTACCAGTAACAACGCAATTGTTGTCAGTGCGACGTGACTGCGCTTGAGCTGAGCAAACCTAAATCGTGCCGGGGGTGTTGTGGACACTATAGGGCCGCTCCAGGTGGTCCAGAAAGTTTGTGGCGCCCCGTAACCTCGCCGGCGAATCACCACCCCTTCCCAACAAGAAGGAATCCCATGCGATGCCGGCTACCAATTCATGCCCATTTTCTGCGAATACTAGCACATGTCGAAGGATCGCGACAGGTCTGAGGAGAGGGCACAATACGTCGCGCGGTGTTCTTACACTCGGCAGTAAGGGTCCCAGAAACGCTAGTGCTGTATCGGATGCGCCCCCCCAGTAAGTGTGCAGGTAGGCCCGGTGCTAGCGGGGCGCATCCGATACAGCTGTTTGAAGGAAGCCGCCCGGGGAAGGGCACTTATGCATATTCAATGGTGTTGGGTTTCGGGGAGACGCTTCGGGAACAGGTAGGGGAGTTGGTAAAAACGAAAGCAGGATGGGTTCGGTTGTAGTTTGCCTGTGGTAGGAGTGAGACTTTGAGCCCGAGGTTGGAAACGGACTGCTGTTTGGGGACAAGGTGGGCGCACCACGGCTCCGTTCTCCACCCGTAGTCTCGACGAATTGCTCGCCCCGCTGCAATGAAGAAATTTGAACCCCGGGGACTCACGAGACTCGCTGGCAGAGAAGTTTGCGAAGTTGCTGCCTTCGTAGTCTCCTGATTCGCAAGGTGCTGACAACGCCTCCCAACTGAGGTTGACCGTGACCCTTGAGGAGATCGCGGAGATGATAGGGACAACCCGCGAGACATCAGACTGGCTGTTTTCGGAGTTTAAGAAAAAGCAGTTGCTGCAGTTGAAAGGCTCCACGCTCATCATCCGCAACGGGTCCGCGCTAGAGAAAATTGTGCATTCCTAACACAACAGAGGAGCCGGGATCTCCCCGGAATTCTCAGGTTTCTGCCGGCTTCGCAGGTTCATCCTCCCGATCTCCCTGGCCCGCTCCGTTCGCGTTTGTTTGCTGTTTTGTCATCCGTTCGATCTGCTTGCGCAGCCAGCAGGCGAGAGCTTCTTCGAGTTCTATCTGGGAGCCGGATCGGTAAAAGTGCTCTACCGTCTCCCCATCTTCTGTAAGGGGAATGAACCGGCAGGGTGCACTCTCGCCACGAAACTGAGGAGGCACAAACTCCATCAGTGAACACTGCGTGCAGGGGTGGGGGCGTGCGGCATCGTCAAAATTGAGACAGGTCGGGGAATCCTCGAAGACGTACGAAGCCCGCCACGGCGTACGAGGCGAACGCCCGTACCCACCATCATCCAGAAATTTCAGCTCGAATTGAAACATTTTGAGAAGCTCAGTGTCTTCTCTTTTCATAAATCACCTCGCGGCAGCAAGTCTTGCGCGAACTAGGTTCGATCGCCATAACCGCAAGCACGTCAGGGTGTGATCCGAATCACATTGCTAGCTCGTTCCTCCGCTGGTGATGATCTCGATTCGCATGAAATCTGCTGGCTGGGGAGTAAATGCCTGCACGTGCTGGTCGAGCTGTTGAAGATCGCGCTCAATATGCTTACGCAATAGCGTCTTCATGGTGTGGTTGGTGAACTGCGATTTGAGCTCGGCAATCGTGCCCTCTGGATCGTTCACGAGGCGAGCGAACTCCATGCCCACGCCGGTCTTCGACTTGGCACCTTCGAGCAGCAGCGATGGGAGGCAGCCAAGCCTCGCGGCTGGTTTTCGCTTCCGAAACGAATTCTTGTTTTTTCCATGCAACCGGACCTGTTCCATGCCTCCTGCGCGCTGCGACCAACGGAGAACTGAAAGCTCTAAGCCGCCAGAGCTGACTCCTCCATGGCCTGCAGTTCATTTTCGATCGTCCGTACGAGCGAAAGCGGTATCCTCACGTGACGCAAGCAGCCGGATTTCTGAGAAATGCCATCGATGCCATATCCCGTACCCTCCGGGAAGGGGTTCGAGATAAGCTCGAATTCTTCGCCATAAAGCCTTATCCGGTGCTTTGAGGCAAAGCCCAACCGTTGTAACTTCTTGCATACAAAGATTCCCTGCTCATGTTCCATGATCATTGCAGCACCTCTACCCGAAATTGCCGGATCGACATCGACATCTTCGATTAGAGAGGAGAGGGGGGAATGTAGCCGTGACCCAGCTCACAATTGAGGGTGAGTTGAAACACACCGGAGCCGACTTCCGGCGACGCAACCGAGCGAAACCAGCGTAGCGCAAAATCCCATACAGGAAGGAATCTTGAAACTTATGGACTTATTCACGTATTGCCAGTCACTGGCTGACGTATCACGCATCACTGCGTCTCTGTCGCCGGTCTCCTACAGTGAAACACGAACTCGAGTCCCATGACCCAGGGATTATTACCCCGCAGCGGACTCACGAAGGTACCCTTATTTCAATCGAGAGGAGAACCTTTATGTTTGCACGCATTCTTGAATTCGAAGTGAAACCTGAGAAGAAGGAAGAGTTTGTGAAGAAAGTGAAGAACGATGTTCTGCCCATTCTCAGAAAGCAAGTCGGATTCCTGGAGGTCCTGCCCTTGTTCCCGGAAAACGTCCGGGAGGAAAAAGTGATGAGCATCAGCCTGTGGGCGACCAAGCCGGATGCCCAGCGCTACGAGAGGAACATCTATCCCAAGGTGCTGGAAGTTCTTAAACCGTACCTGATCACGCCCACCACAGCGAAGCCCTACGAAGTCGAAACCACACTGTGTGAGCACTTTGTCGAGACGCTCGCCGCCTGATTCCGACCGACGGCAAAAGCGGGGCCCCGAGGTGGCAGTCGAGCCTCGGGGCTTTCTGCTTTTGCGCAAGAGCATGCCAGGGCAAAGGCTTCCGCGTGCCTGGAATCCTTCTTGAAGCCTCACACATCCAGTTCGAAGCGGAAGGTGTGTGCTAGCGGGCGAGGACAATCAGGATGTCTTCCCTGCTGCCAGCAACGACCGCCCTTGCGCAATGGTCAGCCGATATCACGTTTGCTGGGAGGTTTGGCCCGAGCATGCGCTCATCGGCCAAAAGAGCCGGCAGGTAGTCTCGAACTGGAACTGTTGGGGAGTGACAAAGATCTCAGCGAGTTTGCCGGTCTGCCGAAAAGCGATGGAAATCCATGCTGCGCTCGTGGCGGTCGCCCGATGGGCCCTTATCGAGGACGAGGTGAGCTGTGAGATAAGCGCCCCGGACACCAGTCTTCAGTAATCTAGTGTGTGGGAAAACCGGCCGGATGTGACTTTGTCGATCAAAATCTTCCATCGGACTGGTTTTGACGTTCCCGTCGACGATAACAAGCGGGATTACCTTGAGAAAGCAAAGGCCCGACTTCGCCAGCTGGGCGCATGCGAGCGCCGGTGGTATTTTGCGAATTCCGGCAGCGGCCGAGAATTGGCAACGGTGTGAGAATGGGCGTAGGATGTCAGGACTCGCACGACCTGAACGCGAGTGCCCGTCGGAGACGGAGGCTTGAGTCTGGGGCAGGCGGCGATCGCGGCGTTTCGCTTCTTGGCGCAGGGTTAGCGATGCACTCTCGACCCCCATGAGCATCGTGGAGATGTCAGCAGGAGAAATCGAGCGTCGAGGCAGCGTTGCAGTTGCTGTCGTCCAGCTCAAGTTCAATCGCGTCCTTCACTGATGTGATTTTCATCACATTCGCGAATGTGCGGAGAGCGTAACCTTTTTCCAAAATAAGAACGTGGCCGCTGGAAATCGACGCACCATGAGACCCAATGTCGGTAAACCCGCTACTCCCAACCTGGACAAGCGCTGGAAAATCGTCGACGCGACTATGCGCCGCGTCGGTCACCGCTCGCGAGGGCTCATCGAGACCTTGCATACCGTGCAGGAAGCGTTTGGATATCTCGATGAAACGGCGCTGCGCTATGTTGCCGTCTCGCTACGAGTTCCGCTCAGCCGCGCCTACGGCGTGGCCACCTTCTATCACTTTTTTACGCTCAAGCCGGCGGGTGAACACACTTGTGTGATCTGCCTGGGCACCGCCTGCTACATAAAGGGTGCGGGGCACCTGGTGGATACGGTGAAGCGGGAGCTAGGCATCGCGCCGGGCGAGACCACTTCCGATCGAATGGTTTCTCTTCTTTCGGCCCGTTGTCTAGGCTCTTGCGGCCTAGCCCCTGCAGTGGTTTATGACGACGAAGTCGCCGGCAAAGTCACGCCCGAACAACTACGGCAACAAATGGCAAAGTGGGACGGTCATCTTCATGACACCTGAAGAACTCGAACAGATTGCGCACGACGAACGTGAAGAGCAGGCAAGCATTGCGCAGAAAGTGAATGTTTGCGTGGCGGCTGGATGCCTTTCCTGTCAAAGCCAGGCGGTGAAGGAAGCGCTCGACAAGGAAGTGGCTGGACGCGGGCTCGGCGCACAATGCAAGATTAAAGGTGTTGGTTGCATGGGATTGTGTGCCGAGGGACCCTTGGTTTCCGTCAGCAGCGGAACCCTATACAAACGGGTAGCGGCAAGTGACGCCATGGCGCTGCTCGATGGCCTGGGCCAGGGACCGGTCGAGCGTTTGCGGTGCCCTACTGATGTTCCATTCTTCCAGCGACAACAAAAGATCGTCCTAGAGAACTCCGGGGTAATCGATCCCGAGCGGATCGAAGAGTATATTGCCGCCTCCGGATATCGAGCCCTCCTTCACGCCCTCACCGAGATGACTCCGGTGGAGGTGATCGCAGAGATTGTGAAGAGTGGTCTCCGCGGGCGCGGCGGTGCTGGTTATCCCACGGGTCTCAAGTGGAGCACGGTGTCCAAGGCGGTGGGAACACAGAAATATGTTATCTGCAATGCGGACGAAGGCGATCCCGGCGCTTTCATGGATCGAAGCGTGTTGGAGAGTGATCCTCATCGGGTTCTCGAAGGGATGCTGGTTGCCGCTTATGCCGTGGGTGCGTCGGAGGGTTACATCTACGTTCGCGCTGAGTATCCTCTGGCTATCAAGCGACTGAAAATCGCTATCCGGCAGGCGGAGAAACTCGGGCTCCTCGGTTCCAATATCTGCGGCACACACTTCACCTTCCACATCGAACTGCGTCTGGGAGCGGGTGCATTTGTCTGCGGAGAAGAGACCGCGCTGATTGCTTCCATTGAAGGCAAGCGGGGAACGCCGCGGCCGCGGCCGCCTTATCCCGCGATCGAGGGGCTTTTGGGCCAGCCTACTCTCATTAATAACGTCGAGACCTTCGCCAATGTTCCTCCTATCGTTCGCCATGGCGGAGACTGGTACGCCGCAATTGGCACGGAGAAAAGCAAAGGCACAAAAGTATTTGCCCTCGCGGGCCGCGTACAAAACACTGGCTTGGTCGAGGTGCCGATGGGGATCACGTTGCGCGAAATGGTGTTCGAGATCGGCGGCGGGATTCCCGAAGGTAGACAGTTCAAGGCGGTGCAAACCGGAGGGCCTTCGGGAGGATGTTTGCCCGCGGAATGCCTCGATATGCCTGTGGACTACGAGTCTCTTGCCCGTGCCGGCTCGATCATGGGCTCTGGCGGCATGATCGTGATGGATGAAAGCTCTTGCATGGTCGATGTCGCGAAATACTTTATGGATTTCTGCATGACGGAATCCTGCGGCAAATGCATTCCGTGCCGAGTGGGCACCTACCAAATGCACCGCTTGCTGGACGCCATTACAAAACTGCACGCCACGCCGCAGGACGTCGCCCTGCTCGAAGAGCTATGCGATCTGGTGAAGAACACCAGCCTATGCGGTCTGGGGCAATCTGCCCCGAATCCGGTGCTGAGCACGCTGCGCTATTTTGCTGATGAGTACAAGGGGCATATCGAAGGCAACCTCTGCGTGGCCGGAGTCTGCGGCAAAGGGACGGAATGATGGCGCCCACCGCCAATGTCAAAACGCTGAAGATCGATGGCCGGGATTTTAGCGCCCGGGAAGATGAGACCATCCTCGATGTTGCCCGCCAGAACGATATCTTCATCCCTCGGCTCTGTGAATTAGAAGGTCTGTCGACGGTTGGCGCGTGCCGGCTGTGCATCGTGGAGGTTAAGGGGTCCAACCGTCTGCCAGCTTCCTGCGTAACCCGCGTGGAAGAAGGCATGGAAGTGACCACGACGTCGGAGCGGCTCGAACGCTACCGCAAAGGCATCGTCGAGCTGCTGTTTACCGAGCGCAATCACATTTGCTCGGTCTGTGTTTCCAATGGTCACTGCGAACTGCAAACCATGGCGCAGAAACTCGACATCACGCACATCCACTACCCGTATCGCTTCCCGCAGGCCGCGGTCGATGCATCGCATGACCGGTTTGTCATTGACCACAATCGCTGTATTCTCTGTACTCGCTGCGTGCGGGTTTGCGAAGAGATCGAAGGGGCTCATACTTGGGACGTGATGGGCCGTGGCATTGACTGCCAGGTCATCACTGATCTCAATCAGCCGTGGGGCTCATCGGATACCTGCACCAGTTGCGGCAAGTGCGTCCAGGTATGCCCGACTGGCGCGTTGTTTGAGAAGGGTCGCTCGGTCGCCGAGATGGAAAAGCGCCGCGATTTCCTGCCTTACTTGCAACTGATGAGAGGAGAACACGAGTGAGCAAGAAACGGATGGCGACGGTTTGGCTGGATGGGTGCTCGGGCTGCCACATGTCTTTTCTCGATATCGACGAGCGGTTGCTCACTCTCGCCGAAAGCGCGGATATCGTCTACAGTCCGCTAGTCGACGCCAAAACCTTTCCCGACGGCGTGGACATAACGCTGGTCGAGGGCGCGGTCAGCAGCGAAGAAGACTTGCATAAGATCAAAGTGGTGCGGCAGCGCACGGCGATCCTGGTATCGCTGGGCGATTGCGCGGTTACGGCCAATGTTCCGGGAATGAGAAATCCGTTCACCACCAAGGCGGTCTATGACCGGGCGTACCGAGAAAATGTGACCTTGGATCCCGGAATTCCGGACCAGGTCGTGCCCCGCTTGCTGCCTCAGGCGCGGCCCATTCACGAACTTGTGCCGGTGGACGTCTTTGTTCCCGGATGCCCGCCTTCGGCCGATACGATTTTCTATGTGCTTACCGAATTGCTGGCGGGGCGTCGGCCCGAGTTGAGCACGAGAACGCGCTTCGGAGCCTAATCATGTCAGAGAAGAGGACGATCGTCATCGACCCCGTGACCCGCATCGAGGGCCACGCCAAGATCACTCTGCAGCTCGACGATCAGGGAGAAGTCTCGGACGCGCAATTTCACGTTACCCAGTTTCGTGGTTTTGAAAAGCTCTGTGAGGGGCGTCCGTTCACGGAAATGCCGTCGCTCATGGCGCGGATTTGCGGTATCTGCCCGGTCAGCCATCTGATTGCTTCCGCCAAGGCGTGTGATGCTTTGCTCGCGGTGCGCATACCGCCTACCGCCGAAAAGCTACGCCGCATTTTCAACCTCGCGCAGATCGTGCAATCCCATGCACTTAGCGTTTTTCATCTTTCCTCACCTGACCTCCTGCTGGGTATGGACGCCGATCCGACGAAGAGCAATCTGTGGGGAGTTTTCGAAAGAGATCCCCAACTCGCCCGGGATGGAATCCGGCTGCGGCAGTTCGGGCAGCAGATCATCGAACGCCTGGGCGGGAAGCGCATTCACCCGGCCTGGGTGGTGCCGGGCGGCGTGAGTGAGCCTCTGAGCCAGGAAGATCGAGACGCGATCCTGCCTACAATTCCGGAAGCGCTTGCCATCGCAGTGCGAACTCTCGCATGGTTCAAAACAATCTGCGAAGCGTTCCGGGAGGAGATTGGAGCTTTTGGCAATTTTCCTTCGTTGTTCATGGGGACGGTGAAGGAAGACGGAAGCATCACGTTCTATGACGGCAAACTTCGCATGGTTGATGCGACCGGCAACCTCGTCGCCGACGGCCTGGATGCGACTCGCTACTTCGGCTACCTCGGAGAGAAGGTCGAAAGTTCGAGCTACCTGAAATCGGCGTACTACAAGCCCAAGGGCTATCCCGATGGAATGTATCGAGTAGGACCTTTGGCGCGACTCAACCTGGTGGACCGCTGCGGCACCGAGCGCGCCGATCAGGAACTCGCGGAATTCAAGGAGTTGCAACGCGCGGCCGTGCTCAGTTCCTTCCATTACCACCAGGCGAGGCTGATCGAGATTCTCTACTGCGTCGAGAGGTTGGAGCAGTTGTTGAACGATTCCCAGATTCTTTCGAAACACGTGCGCGCTGAGGCCAAGGTCAATGCTCTCGAAGGGGTGGGCTCAGCGGAAGCTCCTCGGGGTACGCTCTTCCATCACTACAAGATCGACGAACAGGGCCTCGTCCGCTGGGCGAACCTGATCATCGCCACGGGGCAGAATAACCTCGCCATGAATCGCAGCGTTTTGCAGGTCGCCAAGCATTTTGTCCGCGGAAATCATTTACTGCCCGGGATGCTGAACCGGGTCGAAGCCGTGATTCGCAGTTACGATCCCTGCCTCAGTTGCTCGACTCATGCCTTAGGGCAAATGGCGCTCAGGATCCAGCTCGTTGACCCCACCGGCCAAGTGATGGATGAAATGGTTCGCTGAAGGACGCCTCATGTCGCGCGTTCTCATTATCGGTTTTGGCAATCCTCTTCGCAGCGATGACGGGGCGGGATGGCGTGCTGCCGAAGAACTGGAACCCAAAGTCTCAGGCCGTGGGGTGGAGGTCATCACCTGCCATCAACTCACTCCTGAGCTGGCAGATATAGTGAGCGGAAGCAGAATCGTGTTCTTCGTGGACGCGCAATGTGGCGTTCCCGGAACGATTACATGCTCACCGGTGCGGCCACAGGCTCCGACTGAGGCTTTTTCCCACCAGCTTTCTCCTGGAGCCGTGCTTGGCCTGGCCCAGGAACTCTACGGGCAAGCTCCAGTTGCGTTCACGTTCTCAATCTGCGGTGAGTGTTTTGACGTTGGGGAAGCGCTTTCCCTTCAAGTGAGGGAAAATCTATCCGACTTGGTAGCGCGGGTGGCTGCCATGGCATGTGCGCCGGGCGTCGATTCGAGAACGAGGCAACAACCTCAGTGAGCGGGCTGGAGTTGTTTAGCGGAACACTTTCGCAAAGGAGGCAACAATGGAGAGAAACAGTAGACTCATACTTGGGTTGGTGGTCATCGCGGGCTCTCTGGGCGCCGCGGCGCAAGACACGACCGTAAAACATGTTCCAATCAAGCCTACGTCAGCGGCATCCGGAAAGCAGATGTTCATGAACTATTGCGCGCCTTGCCATGGAAGTGACGGCAAGGGTGGAGGCCCAGCTGCGAGTGCTCTCAAGGTGCCCCCGGCGGACCTGACCGCCCTCAGCAAGAATAACAACGGCAAGTTCCCTAACTTCCACGTTACCAGCGTTCTCCGCGGAGAAAGTACGCCGACGGCACACGGCACCAAAGAAATGCCGGTTTGGGGCCCGATATTTTGGAATATGAGTCAGGGACATCCCGCCGAGGTGCAGCAACGGATCGCCAACCTGACGACGTATATCGAATCGCTGCAGGAAAAATAGCAGCAGCCGATACGGCAACCATGGGCGGCTCCGGCGTCGCCCATGGTTGCATAGCAGCGGACTTGTCAGCCGGACGTGCAATTCATCCGGCAAACCACGCTTACGCCCTGACGGTCAGCACCGGGCATGTCGCCTGGCAGATCACTTCATAGGCTATTGCCCAGGGCATATGGGCGGCAAGTCGCCAAGCATCTGTGCCGGTTTGCTTCACGCCCATGACAATCAAATCAACATCGCGTTCTGCGGCGGTGCTGAGGATTCCCTCCGGCACGAAGTGAAATTCAACCAGATGTTCCACTTCGCACTTGAGACCTGAGTCAGAGGGAAGCAGGTTTTGCAACTGTTGCAAGGACTTGCGCTTGCTCGCCTCTTCTCTCTCGATAACGTCGGTGCCGGGGTACCAAGCCGGTCCCACGTACTCTACGGGCATGGGGGAGACCACATGCAATAGGATCAACTTACCCCCTCGTTGGTTCGCGAAATCCATGGCGTAAGGCAGAGCTTGCACGGACGCAGACCCAAAATCAGTCGCAAGTAAAACTCTGCGTATCTGTCGAGACAACACCACAGATGGTCCAACCGTCAGCACGGGGCAGGGCGCGCGCCGAAAAAGCTGTTCTGCAATCGAGCCGAGAACAAGCTTCTTGAGGCCCGTTCTGCCATGAGTCCCCAGCACGAGCAGATCAATCCTTTCCCGCTGGATGACATCGAGCACGACTTCCCAGACGGGACCGCGCTCTAGGACCTCCTTATGGTGCACCTGCCGGAGTAGCTCCGAGGAAGCAACTCCCTCGAGCCTGAGCCTCGCTTCAGAAAGATCATGATCCGCTCTCGCGGGCAAAGGATCGAGCGGTATCGGCGCACGTGGTTCCGGGAGCAGCGCATGCAACACGACAAGTTGGGCCTGGTTTAGGTCGGTTATCACTGCAGCACATTGCAGCGCATGTGTCGAGGCCTCTGAAAAGTCAGTGGCTACAAGAATGTTCTTGAAGGTTAGGCTCTTTTCGAGCTCCAAGGTTGTCATCCCAATTCCTCCTTTGGAACTCCAGCGTCCCATTGGCTTGACCTGAACGGTGAGGCTGGGATCCTCAGTGCCATTTCAGAACAACTTCATCCGTATTCTCATTCGGCGGTGGAGAAGAGGCAGTGCTCAGTCCTACAGCTGGCTGTGATTGAAATCACAAGCGACAAAGGCCAGGCTCAATCGGCGCGCAAGTAACTCCATGCGCGATCATCTGTGCGCAGGTGTTCTGTGCCCTTCACCGCCCGCATGTATTGGGCGCGCTCAAAGGCTGCGGGGTCGGAGCAGCGTAGCTGACTCATGCTTCCCTGCATCTGCCGCACCGACTCATATTCATGGTTTGCCATCCACTGTCCTAGCTGCTGCTCTACAAAGCTGATGTGCTGAGGTCCTTCGCGCAGCAGAATCGAACACATCATGGTGACGCTGGCGCCGACCATCAGCATCTTGACCACATCTTCTGCGTACTGGATCCCGCTGCTTGCGGCAAGCTTGGCTTTGACGCGCCCGTAGAGGATTCCAATCCAGGTAAGTGGCAGCCTAAGATCCTGCGGTGTGCTGAGCAGCACATTGGGCCGTATCTCCAGGCTTTCCAGGTCAATGTCGGGTTGATAAAAGCGGTTGAACAGAACCAAGCCGTCCGCGCCGGCTCGGTCCAACCGCTTCGCCATGTTGGCCGTACTGCTGAAGAACGGACTGAGCTTTACCGCCACCGGAATGTGGACCGAATCCTTCACCGCGCGGAGGATCTCGATGTAGATCTTTTCCACTTGCGGCCCGGTTTGCTCCGTGTCGGTCGGAAGAAAGTAGATATTGCATTCAATCGCGTCGGCGCCGGCTTGTTCAATCTGTTTGGCGAATTGCGTCCAGCCACCCAGGGTAGAGCCGTTGAGACTGGCGATAATGGGTATCTGCACCGCGGCTTTGGCCTGGAGAATGTGCTTCAAATAACCTTCCGGCCCGCTGTGAAACTCGGCGGGCTGGGGAAAATAGGTCACCGACTCGGCGTAGCTCTCCGTGCCCGCCTCCAGGTCGTGCTCAATAGTGAGGTTTTCCTGGCGCAGCTGTTCTTCAAACAGCGAATGCAGAACCACGGCGGACGCGCCTGCGTCTTCCAGGCGGCGGAGGCCGTCCAGTTCCTGGGAAAGCGGAGACGCCGAGACCACCAGCGGCGTGCGGAGATTGAGGCCGAGATAGTTGGTGCTCAGATCGATCATAAGATCCTTCCTGTTGCCACGGTTAGTGAGCGCTCCCCACCGTTGCCGATTGTTCTTCCTGCTTCTCGGCATTTACCGGCGGCTTGGCTGGTCTGGGGGACGGATCAGTCGTTCGTTGAGCCATATACTCATAGAACCGGTAGCGCAAATCGACGTCGTGCTGAGCCTGCTCCCACAGTCGCTTGGCGTCTTCCGGGCTGCTCTTGGTGAGCATCTGGAAGCGGGTTTGCTGCTGCAAGAACTCTTTGACTTTGCGGTTGGGGGCGCGCGAATCGAGCTGCAGTGGATTCTCTCCCATGAGTGCCCGTTCCGGGTTGTAGCGATAGAGCAGCCAGTGGCCAGCTTCCACCGCAACTTTCTGACCCGTCATCGCGGTTGTCATGTTGATGCCATGCGCGATGCAGTGCGAGTATGCGATGATGAGACTGGGCCCGTCGTAGGCTTCAGCCTCCAGAAACGTTTTGAGGGTATGTTCGTCTTTCGCGCCCATGGCCACGCTGGCAACGTAGACGTTTCCGTAACTCATGGCCATGAGTCCGAGATCCTTCTTGCGCCCGGGCTTGCCTCCTGCGGCAAATTTGGCCACAGCGCCCCGCGGGGTAGCCTTCGACGCTTGTCCCCCTGTATTCGAGTAAACTTCGGTGTCGAGCACCAATACATTCACATTGGCTCCGCTCGCGAGCACGTGATCCAGACCTCCGTATCCGATGTCATAGGCCCAACCGTCGCCGCCGACGATCCAAACGCTCTTCTTGACCAGCATATCGGCGAGTACGCAAAGCTGTTTGGCTTGTGGGTCGTCTGATTTCTGCAACATCTGCTTCAGCAGGCCAACTCGTTCTCGTTGTGCATAAATATCAGCTTCGTCCTTCTGCGGGGCATCGATCAGGACCCTGGCGAAATCCTCGCCGATCAGCGTTGACAGACGCTGTACCAATTCCCGAGCGAACTCCGCTTGCTTATCGATCGAAAGCCGAAAGCCCATACCGAACTCCGCGTTGTCTTCAAATAAAGAGTTCGACCACGCCGGCCCGCGACCCTCCGCATTCTTGCTCCAGGGGGTTGTAGGCAGATTGCCGCCGTAGATGGACGAGCAGCCTGTGGCATTGGCGATGATCGCTCGATCGCCAAAGAGCTGCGAGACCAACTTGAGGTAGGGCGTCTCGCCACATCCCGAGCAGGCCCCGGAGAATTCAAACAAGGGCTCCTGCACCTGCTGTTGCCGGATGGTGGTGAGCTTGATATCGCGACGGTTGAGTTCCGGCAGTTTGAGGAAGAACTTCCAGTTTTCGGCTTCAGGAATACGCAACGGTGGCTGCGGCTCCATGTTGATGGCCTTCAACCGGGTCTCGCTCTTGTTTTTCGCTGGGCATACGTCCACACAAATGCCGCAACCGGTGCAATCCTCAGGCGCCACCTGGATCGTGTACTTCAGGCCTTGCCATTCCTTGTCGCGCGCCTCAGTCGACTTGAAGGTGGGGGGGGCATTGTTAAGTCCGGAGGAGTCGTATACTTTAATCCGAATCACCGAGTGCGGGCACACCATAGCGCATTTGCCGCACTGGATGCAGATTTTAGTGTCCCAGGCGGGAATTTCGAGCGCGAGGTTACGCTTTTCCCATTTGGCGGTCCCGGTGGGAAACGTCCCATCGGAGGGGAATGCGCTGACGGGAATATCATCGCCGTGGCCGGCATATATCGTGCCGAGCACCTCGCGCTCAAACTTGGGGGCCTCAGCCGCAAAGGGCGTAGGCATTTCAATTTTGCTGCTGGCGGTTTCGGGAATCCTCACTTCGTGCAAGTGGACTATGGTTTCATCGACCGCCCGCAGATTTTTCTCAACCATTTCTTCGCCCTTTTTGCCGTAGGTGTAGCGAATCGACTTGCGAATGGCCTCAATGGCTTCGTCACGAGGAAGGACGTTCGAGATGGCAAAGAAGCACGCCTGCATGATGGTGTTCATACGCGATCCCATGCCGGTGTCGCGCGCCACCTGGTAGGCGTCGATGATGTAGAACCTTGCTTTCTTCTGGATTAGCTGTTGTTGTACCTGGTGCGGCAGGTGATTCCAGACTTCGTCCTCTCCGAAGGGGCTATTCAGGAGGAAAACACCGCCTTCCACCAGCGAACTGAGCATGTCATAGCGTTCCAGGAAGATCCACTGATGGCATGCCACAAAGTTGGCTTTTGAAATGAGGTAACTGGCGCGGATGGGCTGCGGCCCGAATCGCAGGTGTGAAACCGTCATGGCTCCCGATTTCTTGGAGTCGTAGACGAAGTATCCCTGCGCGTAGTTCTCAGTGCTCTCGCCAATGATCTTGATCGAGTTCTTGTTGGCGCCTACTGTGCCGTCAGCGCCCAGACCGTAGAACTGGGCGCGCACGACATTATCGGGCTCAACGGAAAACTCGGGATCATATGGCAGGCTGTGATACTCGACATCGTCCAAAATGCCGACTACGAAGTGATCTTTCTGCTCGGCGGATCCCACGTTGTCGTACACCGCTTTGACCATAGCCGGAGTGAATTCTTTCGACGACAGACCATAACGCCCTCCCAAAACAACCGGAGCCATGATGGGGCGTTGCAGGTCTTGCTTCAATCCCTCCTGGATGGCGTTCACTACATCCAGATACAACGGATCGCCGGCCGCGCCCGCTTCTTTGGTGCGGTCAAGCACGGTAATCGTGCGAACCGTGGAGGGAAGCGCCTTTAGGAAGTCCGGCACGGAAAATGGCCGGTACAGGCGTACTTTCAGCAAGCCAACTTTTTGTCCGGAACCAACCAGATGTTCGACAGTCTCATGCGCAGTGTCAGCGCCCGAACCCATCATGACGACAACATGCTGGGCATCAGGAGCTCCGACGTAATCAAAGAGACGGTAGGAACGGCCCACGACTTGGGCAAATTTGTCCATGGTCGCCTGAACGATACCGGGACAAGCCGTGTAGTAGGGATTGGACGCCTCACGCGCCTGAAAATAGACGTCGGGATTCTGGGCCGTGCCCCGCAATACGGGATGATCGGGCGAAAGCGCGCGTTGATGATGCTCGAATACCCGGTCCATGTTGATCATCGCCCGGAGATCATCTTCTGCCAGCACCTCAATCTTGTTGATCTCATGCGAAGTGCGGAAGCCATCGAAGAAATGCAGAAAGGGAATGCGGGATTGAAGCGAGGCGGCGTGAGCGATCAGGGCCATGTCCATGGCTTCCTGCACCGAGTTGGAGCACAGCATGCCGAACCCCGTGGCGCGGCAGGACATCACATCGGAATGGTCGCCGAAAATGGAGAGCGCCTGGGTCGCCAGGGTGCGCGCCGAGACGTGGAACGCGGTGGGCGAGAGTTCCCCGGCGATCTTGTTCATGTTGGGAATCATCAGCAGCAGGCCTTGCGATGCAGTGAAGGTGGTGGCCAAGGCGCCAGTTTGCAAAGCACCGTGAACGGCGCCGGCCGCGCCACCCTCACTCTGCATTTCCACTACGCGGGGAACCGTTCCCCAGATGTTCGGGATGCCTTCCGAGGCCCACTGGTCGGCCCATTCGCCCATGCTGGACGAGGGTGTGATGGGGTAGATGGCAATGACTTCATTGACGCGATAGGCGACGCTCGCCACCGCCTCATTCGCATCCATGGTCTTGAACGTGCGCTTCATGATTGCCTTTCGCGTGGCTTTTGGTGCCGAGTACATCTGGAGCTAGATGGATCATGCTCCAGTGGAGAGGCGATGTCGCTAGCTGGGTTCACACGGGAATGTGATTGGGATCACAAATCGAGGATTGGCGAAAAGGGCGGAAATGGAACGTTAAAATGGTCTAGATTGCGGGCTAGACTTGCCGAAAGGCAATTAGAGTTCGAGCACGGCGGCCACGGACTCTCCGCTGTCGTAGGTGCGCAGCTGAAACCCCAGCCGCTTGGACAAGACTTGCATTCCCAGATTGTCGCGCATCATCTCGGACGAAACACGACTCAGTTTTTCATCCCGTGCCACTCCGATGATGCGGCTGAGCAACTGGTAGCCCAGTCCGAGATTCTGATATGCATCCGAAACCAGGACTGCCACTTCCGCCTCGTTGCGGGCGCGCATCTTGTTCAGCCGGCCTACTCCCACGATGCGCGATATTTCGCTGTGCGGGTAGTGGTACTCCGCCACCAGCACCATCTCGCGATCGTAATCGCCAAAGCAAATGCGGAGTAGCCGCTCGTGGGCAATGCGGGTGCTCAGGCTCAAAGAGGCGAAATATCGCAGATAGACCGTGCGGTCGGAAAGACTGCGGTGGAAATCCCTCATCAGGGGCTCATCTTCGGGGCGAATGGGCCGGATGGTCACTGCACGGCCGTCTTTCATCGTCCAGGTCGAAACATACTGGATGGGATAGGGGTGAATCGCAGGCTTCGGTACGTCATTCTGTTTGGCAGGATCGTGCAACACGACCCGCGCATCCAGAGCCAGCAGGCGTTCGGGCGATGCCATGAGAGGGTTGATATCGATTTCCGCAATCGACGGCTGTTCGATCACTAGTTGACTGAAGCGAACCAGCAAGCTCTCGAGCGCCGCCAGATCCACGGGCTGGCGGCCGCGAACGCCTTTGAGGGCCTTGAAGATCTGCGTTTGTTCCATCAACCTCGCAGCCAGGGTTGTGTTCAAGGGAGGCAGGCCGAGGGCACGGTCTTTATAGACCTCCACTAACTGGCCGCCGGAACCAAACAGCAGGACTGGCCCGAATTGCGGATCGACGCTGCTGCCAAGAATCAGCTCATAGCCGTCCAGCTTGACCATGGGCTGCACGGTGACTCCGCCGAAGTGGCTCGCACCGGCCTTTTCCGTAACCGCCGAGCGAATGGACTCATACGCCTTGCGAACCGCGCTCTCGTCCTCGAGATTCAGTTTGACTCCTCCGACATCCGTCTTATGGGTGATGGTATCGGAGAAAATCTTAAGCACGACCGGGAAGCCGATCTGTGCGGCATGCTGTACCGCTTGGTCTTCGCTGCGCGCAATCCTGGTCTCAACCGTCGGAATGCCGTACAGGGAAAGAACTTGTTTGGACTCAAATTCATTGAGCAGCAGACGGCCGCTGGCGCGCGCGTCAGCGAGGATCCGCGCGACCCCGGTTCGCGCGGAATTGTCGAGTTCCGAACCTTCCGCCAGA
Source organism: uncultured Acidobacteriaceae bacterium (assembly GCA_963770245.1). GTDB lineage: Bacteria > Acidobacteriota > Terriglobia > Terriglobales > Acidobacteriaceae > PALSA-270. The sequence goes on from CAVYOX010000013.1 coordinate 222,035, forward strand.
CTGGGAGTCTGATACAGGCTGCGCAGATTTTCCGTGTAACGCCACATGTAGGTAAAGGCCCGCGCCGCGGTGTCCGGATAAGGAAAGGTCGGAACCCCCCCGTTGTTGAGTACAGCCTCGCCAGCGGCAATGCTGGTTCCACCCATCCAGCTCGCCAGCAGAGGCTTGCCGGATGAATTGGCGTAAGGCTTCAGGCGCTCCGCGATCTCGGTGGGGTTCGTCATGCCCTGCGGCGCCAGGACAACCAGCAGACCGTCACTATTGGGATCCTGAGCCGCTATCTCAATGGCCTTCGCATAACGATCGGAATCGGCATCACCGAGGACATCGACAGGATTGCCATGACTCCAGTGCGCCGGGAGAAATTCATCCAACTTCTGCAAGGTTGTTTCCGAAAGCTTGGCCAGTTCGCCTCCGTTCGCCACCAGCGCGTCGGTGGCGAGCACCCCCGGACCTCCGGCATTGGTCAAGATGGTGAGCCTGGGGCCCTTCGGCCTAGGTTGCTTGCCGAGCACCTCGGCCATATAGAAGAGGTCGGCGATATTCTGGACCCGCAACACGCCGCAGCGGTGAAAGGCAGCATCCAGAACTTCGTCGCTTCCCGTGAGCGCGCCGGTATGAGACGCTGCCGCCTTCGAGGCGGCTTCCGATCTGCCCGCTTTGATAACGATGATCGGCTTGGTCAGGGCTACTTCCCGTGCCGCCGATAAAAACGAGCGCGCGTCGCCGACCGATTCCATGTAGAGAAGAATGCTTTTCGTATGCGGGTCATCGCCGAAGTGATAAATCAAATCGCCCCATCCCACATCGAGCATCGAGCCGGTGGAGACAATGGCGCTAAATCCGACTTCCTCCTTATGGCTCCAATCTAGAATAGCGGTCAGCAACGCCCCGCTTTGGCTGAGGAACGCCACGCTGCCGGCTTTGGGCGCATCTTTGGCAAAGGTGGCGTTCATGCCGATGACCGGATTCATAACGCCCAGGCAATTGGGGCCAATCAGCCGCATGGAACCATGGCTCAGCCGCTCCTGAATCTGTTGCTCTAACGCCGTGCCGGCCGCGCCTCGCTCCTTGAATCCCGCGGAGATCACCACTGCCGATTTCGCCTTCGCTGTGACACACTCCCCGATAAGGCCAGGAATGGTGATGGCCGGGGTCGCCAGCACGACCAGATCCACCGCTTCCGGAACTTCGCCAATGCTTTTGTAGGCCTTGGCTCCCAACACTTCGGGGCGCTGCGGATTGACGGGATAGACTCGGCCATGAAAGGCGGGAGCCAAGAGATTTTGCAGCACGGTGCGGCCCACCGTACCGAGGCGGTCCGTCGCCCCGATCACCGCCACAGTCTCAGGAGCGAACAGCGCCTCTAGGCTTTGTTTCTCCATGCGCTTCTGTGAATCTCCATGCGTTTCTGTGAATCATCGCGCGTTATCAGACCTCGTGCTGGCTCAGCGGAGGTAACTTCTGTCGAGATCATAGAGGACTCCCGCCCGAGAACGAAAGTTTCCGTGAACTGGCCAAGTGCTATCCCCGAACCGTCAGCACAGGGCAGCTAGCCTGCGCCACAATGTGCTGCGCCAGGGTATGAGAGAAATGGGTGCCTGCTCCCGGACCCCAAACTGGAGCGCGCACGCCGAGTACGATCAAGTCTACCCCATGGCGTCTGGCGAATCCCAGGATCTGCTCCCGCGCCGCCCCAAATTCCACGACATACTCCGGTTGAAACAGAAAGCCAGGACCGGCTGGGACGAGTCTCTCCATCTGGCGCACTAGGAAAGCTGCGTCGGAAGCAAGGTCGACCGTTCCCGCTTCCGGCTGATTCAAAACGTACAACAGGGAGAGATGGGCCTGATGTTCTTGCGCTAGCGATATGGCATAGGGCACGGCCGCCAAAGACACATCGCTGAAATCCGTAGCCAAAAGAATCCGGTTGAACTCAGCGACACGCTTCTCCCCCCGCGGGACATGCGGTCCTACCGTCAAAACCGGACAGGAACAATGCCGAAAGATCTTTTCGGCCACCGAGCCCATGAGCAGCTTGGGCCAGCCGGTGCGTCCATGGGTGCCCAACACCAGCAAATCGATGTTGTGATCTTGAATCAGTCGAAAAAGAACATCCGAGATATCGCCGACCGGAGACAGCACTTCGTGGGGCACGCCCCGCAGGTGCGTTTCCAGGCGAGCGAAATCAATCTGCTCTCGCTCTTCCTGTTGCTCCACCAGAGCTGGCCAGGTTTCCGGTGTGGCAAAAAGATAGGCCTCGTTGGACAGCACGTGCGCGGCGTACAGCTTCACTCCGTACTGGTGTGCAACCGCCAAAGCATAGGGTAGCGCCGCATTCGAATAACTGGAAAAGTCGGTAGCAAACAATACGTTTCTTACAGTAGCCTGCGTGGCAGCTTCTAGAGCTTTCATGACCGCCTCCATCTCACTCGGTGCACGGCTAAGAGAACCCCTCGTGCCGAATCACACCATCGTGCCCACCCCAACGTGCGGTTCAAATTCCTGGAATGTCGCCAAAGCGCGGGCTACCAGGCATAAGCTCTTCGCCTTTTCGAGCAAATCTGATGCTCGCGTCTGTTGTTGCTCATCCGAGATCATGAGCCGGGGACGAACCACGATCCTGGTGAAACAATAACCGGTCTGTGTTTTGTCGACCGTACCCTCGACCTCCACCTCGAGATCGGTGTATTCGAATTTTGCGTAGCCAGCCACCGCATGGAAGGTGGTGGTAAAACAACTGGCAACAGCGCTGAGCAGCAGATCCTCCGGCGTCCACCGGCCTTCCAGACCACCGAACTGCGGAGGGGCGGTAAAGTGGACTGCGTTGGGCGCAGATTCCGATTTGGTGAGGCCGGACTGGCCTGAGGTCCACCAGGCCGTCACGCGATATGTATGTTCTTTTTCCATTTTGCACTCCCATTACCACGGCTGAAGACTTCGGCACACTACTAGTTCGCAATCCGAAAGGTCACAATGATCGTGGATTCCACTTCCACCGGCTCGCCATTTAACAAGAATGGCCGGTAGCGCCACTGCTGAACCGCGTCCAGCGCCGCCGGGACCAGCATAGGGTGGCCGCTCACAAGCTGCAGGTTATGGATCATTCCCTCTTTAGAGATAACCGCTGCCAGCACGACTTGGCCCTGGATTCGAGCCTCACGCGCCAGGGGAGGATACTTGGGCTCAACTTTGTGGATCACCATGCCCGCGATGACACCTTGCGAGACCCGGATTCGCTTCGGCACTTCCGGCACCAATTTTGGCAGGGCTGCAAGATGGGATGTGGAACTCACAATTCCTCCGATCACGCCTCCCAGCTGCCCGCCCGGAATTCCGCCCGGAACTCCGCCTATGACGCCTTCTCCGGTCATAAGCGGAGCGGGCGCTTCGGTTTCGCGGATCATCTCCACTTTCTGTGGAATTCTGCTAGGGGTGCGAAGCCCGCCGTTCATCAGGTCGCTCTCCACATGGCGGACAATTTGCGCGGCTGGCGCTGCGGGTGGCGGAGGCGGCGGTGGGGGCGGCGCTACCAGCATCGTCAGCAGTTGCGGATTGGGCAGTACTTGGGTGAACATCAGGGGAACAACCAAGGCAAGCCCGAGCAGCAGACATTGGAGCGTGATCGACGATACCGCCGACCATTTCCGCCGCCGCTTTTCCGCGCTATCTAGTTCCAAAAGAACATCAGCAAAAAGGAGAGGTGGAACGAATGGCCGCGGAGAGGATTTGGACGTGTCCGTTTCTCGTGTGACCTGTTCCTGAATCTCCGGTTCGTGTACTTCTGTCATGGTCGCCATGGCACCCTCCTTGCTGGTCGCGAGCTCATTGCTGGTCGCGAGCTCATTGCTTGCTCACATGTCTATTTTCCTTGCGCTCAGTGGCTTGCACCGTGCCTTAGCGCACGGCTTTTGGTGATTGCGATCACACCCAGGTGCTACAATGTGTGCAGAAGGTAAGAGACCTAATGCGCGCTCCTTACGGCCTCAACATCATGGACAGCTGCGTCAGCTGCCCGGTCCGAGAGAACCATCTTTTCTGCGACTTACCGGAGTCCGTGCTACAAAAACTCAACGAAATCAAGTCCACCGCTGTGTATCCGAAATCAGCCGTGCTGTTCATTGAAGGTCAGCAGCCGCGTGGAGTTTTTGTGCTCTGTGCGGGAAAAGTGAAACTCTCGACCTCTTCCCATGAAGGTAAGACCATCATTACGAAGCTCTCCGAGCCCGGAGACGTGCTAGGTTTGAACGCGACCATTTCAAACCGCCCCTACGAAGTCACCGCGGAAATGGTGGAGCCCGGGCAGGCAAACTTCATTGCCCGCGATGCGTTCTTACACTTTCTAAGGGACCACGGAGAGATCGCGGTGCGGGTGGCGGAACAACTCAGCCGCAACTACTACGCCGCCTACGAAGAGATCAGAACGCTTGGGCTTACCAGTTCCCCGTCCGAGAAGTTCGCCAAGCTGCTGCTGTCATGGTCTCCGGAGTCGAAGGGCCGCGGGCTGGGAGCGCCGGTCAGGATGACTCTGACGCATGAAGAAATCGCGGAGATGATCGGGACCACTCGTGAAACCGTCAGTCGATTGTTTTCAGAATTCAAGAAGAAGCAACTGTTGCAAGTAAAGGGTGCCACTCTCATCATTCGCAACCGACTTGCGTTAGAGAAAATGGTGCAATCCTAGTTGCCCACCTGTTTTGCTGCTCAAGGATCTGGAGTAATCAAGCCATCGAACGGTACGTCAGCGCCTCAATTTCACCCCCGCAACCAAACCTCTTTCCTTTCAGCACTTTCTCCATTCTGCAATCAACCGAATCAATGCAGTGCAGGTTCAGAGCCGAGAAGATTCGATCGACATCAGGGACAACCACGAGGACGTGGGGCCGTACTGCCGAGCCGCCTCGTCTTGAGAACCACTGCAGCGCCTGCCATGCGTCCAGTTCCGGTCCGGCCAAGCGTCAAATTGTGACCGAGCTGGCGACGCCGCCGAAAACGAAGCGGCTGGTTTTGATGGACGTAGCGACCAGGATCGTTTCATACTCGGACCATGCTTGGGCAGCACGCATGCGCGCCCTGGGCGCTCTGCTTCGCGGCGTGGGCGTTGTGGGCGACGCCGTCGCTTGCGCAAACTCCTTCGTCACCCGCGCAGCGTACTGCTTCCGAACGTGTTTCTTCTGAACCCAGTGCAGGAGGGCCGAAGCTTGCGGTCACCGTCACCGACGAAAACGGGGTGGCCATCGGATCGGCGCGGGTGCAGTTGCAGGCGCCGCCGCCCGCAATGGCGATGCGTTCGGCGACCGACTTCGCGGGGCATTGCGAATTCACCAACTTGTCGCGAGGAACCTACGAACTGCGGGTCGAGAAGAGCGGCTACTACGCTCTGGTGCAACGCGGTGTACAAGTCACGGTCCCCATCAATGTCGATGTGGTTCTTTCCCATCAGCAAGAGGCGCGGGAAGTTGTGAACGTGGTCGAATCCCCTCCGGCTATCGACCCAGCGCAGGTCTCTGGAAAAGAGGAGCTCAGCGGCGCGGAGATAGTCGACATTCCCTATCCCGGGTCGAACGACTACCGCAACGCGCTGACCATGATCCCGGGTGTTACCCCCGATGCTTTTGGTCAGGCGCATGTTGCGGGCGCCGAAACCTACCAAACGTTGCTTTTGCTCGACGGCTTTAACGTCACTCAGCCGATCAACGGCCAACTGATCGTGCAGACGAGCATTGACTCGTTTCACTCGATCGCGGTAACCCCAAGCCGTGAGCCGGCCGAGTTTGGCAAAGGTTCGGGCGGCGTACTGAGTCTAAACACGCGCATGGGCGACGATCACTTCCGGGCTATCTCGACGGACTTCATTCCCGCAGTGCAGACGACCAAGGGAATTTCGCTCAGCCAATGGACACCTATTGTTACGATGTCCGGACCTATTCGCAAAGGAAAGATGTGGTTTTTTGACGCGCTTGACGGCGAATACGACGATGACCTCGTGAAGCAACTTCCTGCCGGGTCCGACCGGGACCACGTTTGGCGCCTGGACAACCTGGCCAAGCTGCAAAGCAACCTAACCACCCGCAATATCGTGACGGCTAGCTTCCTGTCGAACTACTATCACGATCCATCGAACGGACTGTCGGTTCTCGAGCCTCAGCCAAGCACCGCCACCAACACCGAAACGGCTTACCTGGCCTCGCTCAAAGACCAATACTACTTTCCGGGCGGCGCCCTGCTGGAAATTGGAGCCGGCCTCGACCAATACAAAGTGGCCTTCACTCCCCACGGAGACATTCCGTACATCCAGATGACGGAGGGAGCTACGGGAAATTATTACCTCGACGACAGCACGTTAGCCCGCAGAGCGCAGGGTCTCGGGAATCTGTATCTTCCGCCTCACCAGTGGCACGGGCGCCACGACATCAAAGCCGGCGCCGACCTCGACCGTTTGAACTATGACGCCCAGTTTCTGCGGCAGCCGATTTCGTTTCTTCAGGCGAACCAACCGATGCCCGGCCAACCGCCGCAGCCTTGTCCTACCGATGCCCATGGAGTTCCTCGCGTACCGTCGATCACCTGCGCGCGCTATTCGGTGTTCTCCGAAGGCACTTACTCCACCATTCACAATGCCGAGGCCAGCGCCTATGCCGAGGATCGCTGGCTGGTCACCCCTCGTCTGCTGGTCGAGCCGGGCTTGCGTTTTGATTGGGACGAAATCGTGCGCACCCCGCTCGTATCGCCCCGACTGGCGGGCACTTACATATTCGACGACGAGGGCAATTTCAAGTTCTCCGCGGGGGTCGGCATTCTCTATGACACAACCAGTCTGGGTTTGATCCATCAACCTCTCGAGGGACAGCGGATCGATTACTTTTTCGATGCGAACGGGTGCCCGCAGGAGGCGAAGGGCGATACCGTGAATTGCCTTCCACCGGCGACCTTGCCCGCAGCCATACCCGTGCCCACCACTTTCACCGCCAACCGGAACACGCTGGAAGCGCCGCGCTACTTGAACTGGAGTGTGGGAGTCGAAAAGAAACTTCCGGCCGAGGTATTTCTGAAACTGGAACTCCTCGAGAAACGCGGCGTACATGGCTTCGCCTATAACACGCTCAACAGTGGGGCGGGCGGCAATTTTTTTCTGGAGAACAATCGCGACGACCGTTACGACGCCTTCGAGATTAGCCTACGCCATCGTTTCCGCCAGCGCTACGAGATCTTCGGCGCCTACACGCGCTCCCGCTCGCGGACCAATCAGGTGTTCGATTTCAGCTTGGATATTCCGCTGTTGAGCCCGCAGCTACCCGGTCCCTATCCCTGGGATACGCCCAACCGCTTCGTAGGCTATGGCGTCTTGCCATTTTTCAAGCTGCCCATGATCCACAGGTTCGACGTGGTGTACTCGGCAGAAGCGCGCACCGGCCTGCCTTTCCTCGCGACCACCGATCAGGGACAAATCGCTCCCGGCGATCCTCCCGGAACTTTCCGTCTTCCGACGTACTATTCCGTAGATCTGCAGGTCGAAAAGCGCTTCCATCTGTTCGGACGCTATTGGGCGGTGCGCGGAGGCTTCGACAACCTCACCAACCATGCCAATGTTTCGCTGGCCAACGGTATCATCGACGCGGCCCACCCGTTCCCCACTTTCATCGACGGCAACGGGCGCGCCTTCGACAGCCGCATCCGATACCTGGGACGGCAATGACTCTCAAGTCTGTCTTGCAGGGCGATGGACGGGTTGGCGGCGATCCGCTCAGAACGAAGGCGGATCGCGCACCCGGACCCCACTGTTCAGCAACAGTCGCGAAATCTCTTGGGCGGGCACGGGCCCACAAAAGAGCGGACCAATCTCATCGACTGTGCACGGCGGAGCGGTGGGACGCAACCGCTCTCCAGTTCCCGTTCTCGAGGACAAAGGTGTCGGTGAACACGATCCGAGGAACCAGGGATTGACCCCTGAATGTGCCGGTTTGCACTGCCGCACCGGTCACGACCGCCGAGTTGCCATAGGTGCGCACCTGCATACCGGACAGGATGATCGAAGCCATCTTCAGATCGCCGGACTCGAGCGCCCCGAGGACACCGCGCTTGTCAGTCCGGTTCCCTTCCTCGTCTGTGTCGACGAAGGTATTCCCGAGGATGTCGTCGAGCTTTCTGGTATCGGCTTTGACCAGAGCCTCCACCCATCTCTGCTCCAGATCCTGTAACGCCTGCGACACCTCTCGAGGCCGCTGCATTTCTGCATGGTTCTCTGCCATCGATCCGCTGAGAGCGGCGAACCCGACTGCCAGTAGGACGATCACTTTCCGCTTCATCCGATCCTCCGAGCCTCACTATTTTTTGGGCACAAGCCAGATCGGGACGCCGATCCAAGGCCGTGACGCCTCCCTCTGGCTCAGCGCATTGTAAACCGCAACCCTCGAATCGAGCGCCCGCCGGCTGGCCCCGCATAGCTCCAGCTCGATTCCAAGGTAAGTCGCAGAAAAGACGGCCTGTGCACGGCAAGGGTTGCCGCAAGCTCGAACCATTCGCCAAAGCCTAGCTCGAAGAGGCCAAGCTCGCGCTGGCGGCAGGCAAGACGGCGCTCGATCTGGCGCAGAAGGCGCTGGTCGCCGAACAATGCAAGTATGAGCTGGGCGCCGAAACCATTTTCTTTGTGCTGGACGCGCAAACCAGGCTGGCGGAGGCGGAGTTAAGCCTCTTGCAGGCGCAGGTGGGTTATCAGATTGCCGTTGCCGCCGTTGACCATGCCACCGGGGGACTCCTGCAGCCTTATCAGGTGCAGAATGCGGACCCCATGACGATTTCGGGCGCTGGCGCGTCGCGGCAACTCGACCTTCTCGCGATCCGAGCTACGTCCTCGCCTCAGTTCCACCTGGCTTTCGCGGCAGCTCGACTCGGGTTAGCCAGAAATCGGTGATGCTTTCCATCAAGCTCTTGAAACCATCGAATTCCGTGGGCTTATTGAGATAACAGTTGGCGTGCAGTTCATAGCTCCGGGCAATATCCGCTTCGCTCCCGGAACTGGTCAGGATCGCTACTGGGATGGTTCTGAGATCGGCATCCCCTTTGATCTGGGCCAGAACCTCGCAACCCTGCATTTTGGGAAGATTCAGGTCCAGCAGGATCAAATCGGGGCGAGGGGCGTCGGCGTTTCTCCCCTCTCGCCTCAAAAAGGCCATGGCTTCGGCGCCGTCAGACACCACATACACTTCGATCGACGGATCGGCATGCCAGAAAGCCTCCCGGGTGGGCAGCACATCGCCAGGATTGTCTTCCACCAACAGAATTTGGGCGCCGGTACCGACTGCTTGCCACGCATTGCCCGCTCGGCGGGAAGAGCTTTCGCTCACGAGTTCCTCTTCGCTGAAGGTTTCAAATAGGGTGCTCGCGGCCAACCTAAGCTTGCCCGGGAGCTGAGATGAGGCGAAACCACGATCGCGGACATGTCTCATCCGCCGCGAGCTAATACGCTTCTTGGGGTTCATTGCGATTCTCATCGAAACCTTTCACTCTGCAAGTGAGTCTATTGATTATATTCAAGTTACCGATAGCCTACTTGGGGCAACGGAAGGTTTAGTTCCCCCCGAGACCCGCACCCCAGGAATAGAACCTCAGAAACAGAAGGGCTGTTCAAGATTGCTCAGGTCCAGCCATCTAAGTCGGATTTAATCTGGCGAGGCGCCTGGGAATCGCCGAAGGTCGAGAATCCCCAACGCCCGGGCCATCCATCGGTCAGGGGTTTCCGCGCGCTCCGGCTTCGGGGAAGGGTTTCCTCAAGCTCCGGTAAAGGCCAGGGCGGTGGTTTTTCTCAAGACCAGATTGGTGGCCAGGCCGTACTCATGGCAGCGAGCCAAAGCCGAATCTCGTTCCACATCGGCGATTAAGGCGCCAAATGCCAGCTTCGCCAGTTCGGCCTGGGACATCTCGACCGTGGTCAAGGGAGGAATGGTGAATTGCGAGAGCCAAATATCGTCGAAACCTACCACCGAAAGCTCGAGGGGGATCGAGATCTGGTGCTCATAGGCTTGCCGCATCACCCCCATGGCCATCAAGTCATTGGAACAGAGAATGGCGGTTGGACGGGGTGACAGCCGGGCCAGGCTGGCGAGGGCTTGCATCCCGCCTTCCATGGTATGGTCTCCCACCACCAGCAATTCTGGGTTAACCTCCAATCCAATTTCCCGCATGGACTCTTCAAAGGCCGCTTTCCGCGCCTCGGCCGACTTAAAATGCAGCGGCCCGGTTACGAAAGCAATACGGACGTGCCGAAGCGCTGCCAAGTGCTGGACTGCCTGCCGAATCCCGTGCCGGTAGTCGATGCGAATGTTGCTCATGCCGGGCACCCCGGCCGCGACATCGACAAACACCAGGGGCACGCGCCGGAAGCGGAGATCATCGATCAGAGCGTCCTCCATGCCGAAGGTGAGGACAGCAACGCCATCCACTCTGCGCTCAATCATGCGGCGCACCGCCAGTTCCATGCGCTTCGGATCATGGACGGTCGAGATCAGCAGAATTTCGTAGTTGTGCTCGACCGCAATGGTTTCAAAAGCCTGGATGACTTCCGGAAAGAAGGGATTGGTGATCTCAGAGACAATCAGTCCCATGATCCGGCTTCTCCCGGAGGTCAAGGCGCGGGCTTGCGCATTGGGGTAGTACCCGAGTTCCTCGACCGCCTTGCGCACGCGTTTGACGAGTCGGGAATCTACGTTCGGTTTGCGGTTGAGGGCCCGGGACACGGTTGCAACCGACACCTTGGCATGGCGCGCCACTTCACGAATATCCATAAGGTAGGCTCACACTCGAAATCGTAGGCAGAGCGAATTTGTTTCCAATGCCGTCTTCCAGTTCCCTACTGACTTTCTTGGATCGCAAAATTGCGGGGCGGCGTTACCCCCAACAAGTACTCGACGAAGTAGTCCCATCGCCGGCGTACCAGATAGGGATTCCCCCCTTCTCCGTGGTACATGTTGGGTACAAACAACATGTCGAAGTTCTTGTTGGCTTTGATCAAGGCATCGACGAAACGCATGGTCTCGACCGGGTGTACGTTGTCATCGACATCTCCGTGTTCGACGAGCAGATGGCCCTGGAGGCGATCCGCCATGGTCACGTTGGACTGCGTGGCATAGTCCTCCTCGACGGGGTAGCCCTGGTACAACTCGTTCCACCAGGCCTTGTCCAGGCGAGCGTCGTGATCGCCCGAACTGGCCAGGCCCACTTTGTAGAACTCGGGAAAAACCAGCATCGCGTGGGCTGCCCCGTACCCTCCGGCGGAGTTGCCATAGATGCCGACCCGCGACACATCCATATAAGGATGGTCAGCGGCCATTTGTTTGATCATGACAACGTGGTCTTCAAAGGCTCCCCCGAGATTGCGGTAGGAGAACTGGTGAAACGCCCGGGAGCGTCCCGAGGTGCCTCGGCCATCCACCATTACCACGATGAAACCCAATTCGGCCATCGCCTGCAGGCGAAACGTCGCGGCAAAAGTCTTCGGTACGAAGAACCCCTGCGGTCCGGTGTAGACCTGCTCGATGATCGGATATCTTTTCGCGGGGTCGAAATTGGAGGGGCGCCAGATCAAGCCATAAAGATCGGTCGTGCCGTCCGCCGCTTTGCCCCGGAAGGCTTCGGGAAAGTTCCAGCCGGTTCGGAGGAGGCCGCTGGCATCGGTTTTTTCGAGAACCCGGACTTCCGCGCCATCGAGCGAATGTCGAAGGACGGATTGCCCAGGCAAATCCGGACGCGAGTAGTTGTCCACAAAAAATGCCCCGTCCGGTGACAGGCTGACGGTATGGGTTGCCTTCTCGGGAGACAGTAGGGTCAGATTCTTCCCGTCGAAACTGGCGCTGTATAAATGGGTCTGGTAGGGGTCTTCGCCGGGCTCGCGTCCGCTGGCCAGAAAACACACGCGCCGATTCTTCTCGTCGACCGATTCGATCTCGCGCACGACCCATGGCCCTTGGGTGACCTGGTTCTCCAGTTGTCCGTTCTTGCCGTACAGATAGAGATGATTCCAGCCGTCGCGTTCCGAGGTAAGCAGCATTTCTCCCGTCGCCTGATCGAAACGATAGAAGGTCTCGCCGGGGTCGACGTAGGGATCAGAGTGCTCGCGGACCAGAACCTTCTGCTCTCCGGTTTCTGCGTTGACGGTTCGGATCTCCTTCGACTTGAAGCCACGCTCGTCGTAGTCGTAGACGACGGTCTTGCTATCGGGGAACCAATCGAACTCCGGGCCGTCCTGAAACGGCAGTTCGAGACCGGGGGATTGAACGTCGATTCTTTTGCCCGATGGGATGGCAAAAATGATGGGCTGGGCCTCGGGAAGCGCCTCTCCCGGCAAGGGGTACACCACGGTGAAAGCCTTCGGGCGCAGCTGGTCCGGGGGCACGAATTGAATGCTCGGAAAACGCCCGGCACGCCTGGAATCAATGCGGTAGGTCACGAGCTTCGAGGAATCGGGCGCCCAAAAGACCGCCGGCGGTTGCTTCACCTCTTCGGTTCCCTGCTCGACCATCAGGCGGAGCGAGGGCAGCGGCGTGGCATAGTCCCAGCCGCGCACGCCGTCCTCGGTCAGTCCTACCGTCTGGCCGGTCGAAAGATTGCGCACGGAAAGGTTATGGTCCCTGACCACCGCCGCCCATTTTCGGTTGGGGGACAGCACTTCGTCGGGGTTCTCGGGCGCGGCCGCTTGACATGTGTAACTGGAAAGCAGGCAGGTCCAGGTCATCTTTTCCAGTTGAAAGCGGATTGCCGTTCCGTCCGCCACAAATTCGAAGCTCTCAAAAGGCAGCTTGGCGGAAAGGTATTCTCGTTTCGCGGCCCGCGACAGCCCCTCGGCCAGCCGTGTCTGGTCAAAGGCGGGCGCAGAGGTATTGCGCTCGGCATCGACCAGAATAAACCGGGATTCCTGGGCGTCTTTCTGGCGGTACCAGAACCGATTTTCCTTCCCGATCCAGTGCGGCTCGACATTGGCGATTTCGACCAAACGCTCGAGGTTCCGCGGCAGAAAACGTTCCGCTCTCTGGTAGTCTTCGAGGGTGCCCTGGGCGAACGCCGGGGAAACTGCCGCGAGTGGCAGCCAGCACAGACCGAGCCAACATCGGCGATTCCACTCCATTCCCCCTCCTTGCGCTTCGACAGTCTCCGCGCCGCCTCCGACTTTGGTCACGCCCGGCAAGCTATTTCGCATGGATGCTCACGAGCACCACCCCGTGAGCCGGCACGTAGGCGCTGAATTCGTTCTCGAAGGTGCCCAGTGTCCTTTTCACCCAGAGATCGCGAACCTCCGCCGCTTGCGCAATCCCAATCTCGGAAAAGGTCACCGTCATGTGCTCGGGAGTACGCTGGCGGTTGAACAAGCCCACGACCTTGCCGCCATCCGCCATCGGCTTCATCCAAACCTCGAACGGACCCTGCTGGGCCACGCGGAACCCCTGTTTGCCGAGCGGATCCTGGTCGACGGCGATAACCTCGCGATTGGTCAGCATGGCCTGGGTATAGGGAGTCATGGTGGCGAGATCATTGCCTGCGATGAGAGGAGCCGCCAGAATCGCCCACAAGCTGAAGTGGGTGCGATATTCATCTTCGGTCATTCCGCCGTTTCCGACTTCGAGCATGTCGGGATCATTCCAGTGCCCGGGGCCGGCAAATTTCTCCAGTCCGTTTTGATTGAACCCGATCTCGGCCATGGCTCGGTATTGATCGGTGATATCGCCGGTGGTCCGCCACTGGTTTCCGCCGACGGTCGCGCCCCACTCCCAAACCTTGTGCCAGCCATACTCACAGAGAGAGAGGACGATGGGGCGCCCAGTCTTGTTGAGGGCGTCGCGCATCTTCGCGTAGGCTGCCTTCAAGTCCTCGAGGCTGCCCGTCGGCTGGCACCAGTCATACTTCAGGTAGTCGATTCCCCATTCGGCGTAGGTCTCTGCGTCCGCGGTTTCGTGCCCTAAGCTGCCCTCGTAACCCGCGCAAGTCTTCGCGGCCGGGGAGGAGTAGATTCCGAGTTTCAGCCCCTTGCCGTGAACGTAATCGGCGAGCGCTTTCATGTTGGGGAATTTTTGGTTGGGCTGAATCCGTCCCTCGGCGTCCCGCCGGCCCTCCCAGGTGTCGTCGATATTGATGTAAACGTATCCTGCATCCTTCAACCCGCTCTCCACCATGGCGTCAGCCTGCGCGCGCACCGTCTTATCGTCGATGCGCTCGGCAAAGTGGTTCCAGCTGTTCCATCCCATGGGAGGAGTCGGCGCGAGATCGGTTTCTTTAGCCCAGGATGAAGATGAAGAAGATGGAAAGGAGAAGGCGAGTGAACAGAGGAGGGCCGCCAAGCCCGCAGGCCCGATGGTTTTCAAGCTGGCCCTTTCTTCGGAGCAGCACAGCTCGGAGCCCGAGAGCTCGGAGTCGCGAAGCTCGGAACGGCCAAGCCCGGAACCGCCAAGACAGACCAGGCCCTCGCGAGCCCCCCGTCCAGGGTTCGACCAGCAACCGCGATCGTTCTCTGGTTCACTGCTCCACCTCGAGCTTCGCGATCGGCACAACTGGGGTGATGGGCCCGGTCGGTCGATTGCGCAGCGCATCGCAGATGATTTTCCGTGTCTGCTCCAGTTCCTCTCCGACGAGCTCGAGGCGTGGCGGACGCACCCGCGGATTGCCCACGCCAAGTTCCGACTGCACTAGTTTGATCAGCTGAACAAAACGGGGAACGGTATCCATGCGCAGCAACGGCAAGAACCAGCGATACAACTGAAAGGCTTTTTCGCGCTCCCCGTGGAAGGCATAGTTGAACAGTTCTACCGACTCCCGCGGCAAAGCATTGGCGAGACCCGCAACCCACCCCGTCACTCCGACCGCAATGCCTTCGACCACGGTGTCGTCGACCCCGACCAAAACCTCCAGGCGATCGCCCACCAGGGCGCGAATCCCGGCCACGCGCCTGACGTCGGTGCTCGACTCCTTGACCGCCTCAAAATTTTCATACTCGGCAGCCAGCTCCTGAATCTGTAAGGGAGTGAAATCGGTTCCGTAGGCGACCGGATTGTTGTAGAGCATGCAAGG
Source organism: uncultured Acidobacteriaceae bacterium (assembly GCA_963770245.1). Lineage (GTDB taxonomy): Bacteria > Acidobacteriota > Terriglobia > Terriglobales > Acidobacteriaceae > PALSA-270. Next base: position 237,086 of record CAVYOX010000013.1, read on the forward strand.
CAAAGGCGTAGCTTCGAACACCGTGGCCACATGGGTTTTGGTCTCTCGCCAATCCCCCTGATAAACATAGGGCGGCAGGACCATCAATGCGTCACATCCGCTGTCAGCCGCGGCTTTCGCCAGTTCGACCGCCTCGGCCGTCGCCAGCCCGGAGACCGATGCCACGATCGGCGCGCGCCCGTGCGCCGCGGCCACACAGGTCTCGATCACCCGTACTTTCTCTGCGAACGCAAGCGTGGCACCCTCGCCGAGCGAGCCCAAGGTAACGACTCCCGTGCAACCGTTGTCGAGCAGCCAGCGGCAGTGTCCCAGCATGAAGCCGTGGTCAACGCGCATGTCCGCGTCAAAGCAAGTGGTGATCGCGGGCATCACTCCTCTCCAGTTCATCTCGGTCCTCCGGTTAATTCGCCTGCTGCCGGTTCGGGTTGGAATCCAATGGCTGCGAGACTCTCGAGGCTCGTGGGGAAAATGGGCGGCCGCACCGAGTCGGGCAGCCAGTTGAAAAGAAATTGGATGACCGGGCCGCACACGCGACCCTGGCACGGCCCCATCCCGCAACGGGCGAGGAGTTTGGCCGCGCGCCAGGACCCATGTTGCGCGACCCGCGCATAGGGAACATCCTCGCATCGGCAAACGATGGTGCCGGGAAGCCGCAGAGTTCGCAACTCGGGGCGCAGGGCGAAGGTCCGCTCGAGGGCGGGTACGAACTTTTGCAGCTGGCCGCGTTCGCGGAAACGCCCCCGGGCTCGCTCCGGATTGCCGCCCGCCGCCCAGCCCGCGATTTCCCCTTCGACCAGCGCCAGTTCGAGGCCCCCGATTCCGGTGGGTTCGCCGGCGCAATACACTCCCGGGATCGAAGTCTGCTGAAAGTCATCCACCCGCACGAAGCCTCCGGCCATCCGGCATCCCAATAAAGCCGCCAGCTCGGTATTCGCGACTAAATGGAATCCGCAGGCCAGGTAGTCGCAAGCGATAGTTTCTGATTTCCCGTGGCGGGAGATGGCCACCCGTTCGAGACGCTTTTCCCCGTGGGCGAAAAGTGGCCAGGAGTTAGCCGAGAAGGGCACCCCCGCGAGCTGCTTCTGCAATCGCCATGCCTGGCGAATCTTTTTTGGCTGACCGAGGAGCGTCATGCCGAAGCGCGCGAGCGAAGCCCGGCTGGCCTGCTCGCAAATGAGGGGGATGGTGGCGCCTTGCTCTCGCAAGTATGCCGCCACCGCCAGCAGCAAGGGCCCGCTGCCGGCGACCACGACACGTTTGCCGGCAATCGGAAGTCCCGACTTGACCAGAGCCTGCAGGCCGCCCGCCCCCATGACATTTGGCAACGTCCAGCCCGGAAACGGCAGGAAGCGCTCTTTTGCTCCCGTGGCCAGTACCAGTTTTAAGTAGCCGAGCTCAACCGGACCATCCGGTCCTTCGGCAAACAGGGTTCCCGGACTGCGATGATGAAATACTTGAGTTCCCGCCAGCACCCGGACCCCGGCAGCCCGCAGCCTTTCGGTCCGTCGAGCCGCCTCCGATCGAGGGTGGTCGGATTGGCCGCGCCAGATTTGGCCCCCCAACCCAGGATTGTCGTCGACGATTCCCACCCGCACGCTGCACACCGCGGCACAGCTCGCCGCGCTTAAGCCTGCCGGCCCAGCGCCCACCACCAGCACATCGAATTGGTACTTGACTGCCTTATTCATCGGTGGATACTGCCATGCCGGGCTGACAAAGAACCTGACAGCTCCGGCGATGCTCTCTCCCATCGATTGTGACGCAGCACTCGAAACAGATGCCCATCCCGCACACGGGGCCGCGCGGTTCTCCGCCGACAGAACGGCGGCACGCCCGGCCGGCCAGAGCCACCGCGGCCGCCACCGTCGCACCCTGCGGAACCGTCACCGCCGACCCGTTCACGGTCAGCACCACGGGGTCAGGCATGGGCGTGCTCCCGGACTAGCCTCGAGGGCAGATAGGGTTCAATGGCGATCGCCGGTTTGCGACCCGTCAGTTGATCGGCCAACAGGCGGGCGGTGGCCAGAGAAGTCGTGATCCCCAATCCTTCATGCCCGGTGGCCAGCAACAAGGTCGGATCCCCGGGCCACGGTCCGATCAGCGGGAGCTTGTCGGGAGTCGCGGCACGAAACCCCGTCCAGACGCGGATGATCGACACGGCCGCCAGGTCCGGCATGTATTGCTGCGCGCGCCGCAACATGCGAACCAGGATGCGGTCATCCACCTCCGCGTGCTCCACCTCGTATTGTCGTGAAGACCCGATGAGAATCTGACCGGTTCTGCGCGGTTGCACGTTGAAAGCGACAGAATCCTCGGTCAAGGAGTGCGCGCTCTTCAGATAGCCGAGTTCGACCAGCTGGTGACGGACAAATCCCGGACTGCGATCGGTAATGGCGAGGTGGCCCTTGCGTTTCTTGACCACGAACCCGGAGGAGATCTCAGGGGACCAAGCGCCGGCGGCATTGACGATCGAGGCGGCCATAAACTCCTGTCCGTCGGATAGGCGCACTCGTCCATGCCCGGCTTCCTGAACCGAACCGAGATGCAATTTCGCTTCCGCCCCGAGCGCTCGTTCGAGCAGGAACTGGGCGGCGCAGGGAGGATATAAAACGCCATCTTCGGGCACCAGCAGGCCTCCCGCCAGCCCTTTCCGCAGGTTCGGTTCGAGGCGTTCGAGCGCACTCCGATCGAGCACCGCCGTCGGCACACCCGCGCGCTCGTAGTAGGCCTGCTTGCGGAATACCTCGGCCATTTCTTCGTCATCAGCGGCCACCCAGATGGTTCCACACTGTTCGTACTCGACCTCCGCCGGAAGATCGGTGCGCAATTGTTGCCAGAGCAACTGCGAGTAACGGGTGAGCGCAAACTGAGCTTCCGAATCATCCATCACCACCAGGTGGCCCATGCCGGCAGCGGTGGCTCCGCCTCCTACCCTGTCGCGATCGATGAGGGCGACCCGCATGCCGCGCCGGGCACATTCGTGCGCACAGGCCGCACCCACGATGCCGGCCCCGATGACGATTACGTCGTAGACGATCGGTGTCATGGCTCGATTCCCATACAGAACGGATCGCGTTCATTCAGGATCAAATCCGCCTCCGCGTTCACAAATGCGGACCCCTTGATGCGCGGATAAACTCGTCCTTCGCGAACCGTGATGCTTCCCTCAAAAATGCTGCCCACGATACTCTCTTGTTTCCAAACCTGACCTTCCTTCAGTTTTCCGTCGGCATAGAGACAGGCCAGTTTTGCACTCGTGCCGGTGCCGCAAGCCGAGCGGTCGTAGGCCTTGCCCGGACACAAAACAAAGTTCTTGCTATCGACGCCGGGCTTTTCCGAGGGTCCAAAGAGTTCAATGTGATCGATTTCTTCGCCGTTTGTTCCCGTGATCCCGGCCGCGCGAAGCGCTTGCCGGACGGCCCAAGTGAAATGGGTCAGGGCCTCGATGTTGTCCACGGTTAACTCTCGTCCCCGACCTTCCAGCAGAAAAAACCAGTTCCCTCCCCAGGCGACATCTCCCGACACCTGGCCGAACTCCGGGACCTCGATTGTGACCCTGGCGGCACTGCGATAGCTGGGCAGGTTCTCAACCGTGACCTCCCCATTTTTGTCGAGGACTGCGGTTACCGTGCCCACCGGGGTTTCCACGCGGTGCTCTCCGGGTGCAATCCGCCCCAGGTAGGAAAGCGTCGCGATCAGTCCAATCGTGCCGTGTCCGCACATTCCGAGGTAGCCCACGTTATTGAAGAAAATCACGCCGGCCGAGCACAGGGGATCCACCGGCTCGCACAATAGAGCACCGACCATCACGTCGGAACCGCGCGGTTCCTTCACGATGGCCGAGCGGAAATCATCGTATTCGCTCTGAAAGCGCTCCCGCCGCGCGGACAAGGCATCCCGTCCCAGTTCCGGGCCGCCACCGATCACGACCCGCGTCGGTTCTCCACCGGTGTGGGAATCAACCACGCGAATTTTCCGGTGAGCGCCGCGCCCTAGAGCCATTCCGTCGCCTGCATTCCCCTGGATGATATCCCTTGGTCGAGCGGGCCGGATCTCGGGTTTTTCAAAATGCGGGTCGCCGTTTCCGCCCGGCGTCCGAGATTTTCCCTGATATGTATACAATATCCAGCGGCTGAGCGCTAGCCCATTTTCGACCGGACGGGCCCGTGAGCGGGCTCGAAAACAAGAGGGTGCGCTCGAGCATCCGCGGTACGAACCGCGGCCGCCGTCTTTCCCTCCGCCATCTCCAGCAACCCTAGCGATCCACGGCGCAGAAGGCAGAAATAAGGAGAGCAAGGCAATGCGATGCGGGCAACGGACCGATGTCCCAACCCTCGAAACCGAGGCTATGATATATAGTAGGTTTATATTGCGCAGGAACTCGCGAGCCGGGCCGCGATCAAGCCGCATGATGGGAGTTCACTCGGCAAACTTGCGACCCGCGCTTCCGGACTTAAAACATTGCCCGATCTAGATAACGCAACCGCTGAGTTGGCGATCCCGCGACAATCCCTCACTTCCGCGGTGGCGGATAAGTTACGCGGCCAGATCATCCGCGGAGAAATTCCAGAAGGCGTTCAACTCCGTCAGGATGTGATCGCGGCGCAGTACCACGTCAGTCGCATCCCGGTGCGGGAAGCGCTCCGGCAACTGGACGCCGAAGGTCTGATCACGATCGTTCCCAATCGCGGGGCGGTGGTCCCGGAGCTTTCACCGGAAGATGTCGAGGAGCTTTTCTCCATCCGAGCGCTGCTCGAACCGGAAGTGCTCAAGCTTTCGATTCCGCGTCTCACCCCGGCCGACTTTACCAAGGCCGAAGCCGTACTGACCAAATTTGTCGAGGAGCTTCGCCACGAAGAGCATATTGCGGCCTGGGGCCGGCTCAACTACCAGTTCCACTTCATTCTCTATTCCGGCGCAAACCGGCCGCGTTTCGCCTCGATCATCCGTAACGTGAACCATAGCGGAGAGAGATACACGCGCTTGCAGCTCTATTTGACGCGCGGCATGAAGCGCGCCAATGCCGAGCACCACCAAATCCTCGAGTTGTGTCGCAAGCGCGAAGCCGCTGCCGCCTGCAAGCTGCTGCGGCAGCACATTCAGTTTGCCGGTCAGTCCTTGAAAGAAGTCCTCGAGAAAAACCGCACCGCGAGCCGGGCTTTGTCCTCTGAGCTTGACAGCGAGTGAATTCTCCTGAGTTCGCGGTTGGATCTTGTTGAGTGACGGCACGGAGGCTCGGATACAATATCCGGTCAACGGCCCCTAGGAGGAGGAGACATGACCCGGTCCGATGGTGTGTCCCGCCGGCAATTCTTGGCGGTCGCGGCGGCCGCCGGCGGCTCTGCGCTCCTGCCGGCCGCGGCGCTCGCAGCCCCTTTTCAGGATCCGGTCGTCAACCCGGCGGAAAAAGATGGCAAGCCGACCGGCCGGGAGAAAGTCGCCTGGAAGGTGCGTCCCTTCCCCATGCAACAAGTGCGCCTGGGGGAAGGCCCCTGCAAATCGGCCATGGAAGCGGATCGGCAATATCTGCGCTCTTTGCCGCCCGACCGTCTGCTGCACACTTTTCGGATCAACGCCGGCATCCCCTCCTCCGCCCAGCCGCTCGGAGGATGGGAAGCGCCGGACTGTGAACTTCGCGGGCACTACGCGGGCGGCCACTATCTCTCGGCCTGCGCGTTGATGTATGCCTCAACCGGCGATGAAGAACTGAAGGCCAATGGCAATACGGTGGTGGCCGAACTGGCGAAATGCCAGGAGGCGCTCAAGAGCGGATATCTCAGCGCCTTTCCCATTGAGTTTTTCGATCGACTTCGAGAGCGCCAAAAGGTGTGGGCGCCGTTTTACACCATCCACAAAATCATGGCCGGCAATCTCGACATGTACGTGCATTGCGGCAACCAGCAGGCGCTCGACGTCGCCGAGAAAATGGCTGGCTGGACCGCAGACTACACCCGCTCGCTCAGCTATGAGCACATGCAGCGCGTGCTGGGCACCGAATACGGCGGCATGGGGGAAGTTCTTTCGAACCTCTATGCGGTCACGTGCAAGCAACATTATCTCGAGGTCGCGCAAAGATTCGATCACCAGCAATTCTTCGATCCCCTGGCCGGGCATCGCGACGAGTTAAAGGGATTGCATGCCAATACGCATATCCCGCAGGTCATCGCTGCCGCCCGCATTTACGAACTCACGGGCGACCGTCGGTATCGCGACATCGCCGAGTATTTCTGGGACGAGGTGGTGAGCGAGCGTTCCTACTGCACTGGAGGCACCAGCAATCACGAATCGTGGAATACTGATCCCGGAAAACTTGCCGCCGAGCTCAGCACCAACACCACCGAAGACTGCTGCGCCTATAACATGATGAAATTGACGCGGCACTTGTTTGGCTGGTCCGCCGATGCCCGCCTGATGGACTACTACGAACGTGCGCTCTTCAACCACCGGCTCGGTACGATCAATCCCGAAAACGGCACCATGATGTACTACCTGCCCCTGGCGGCCGGCTATTGGAAGACTTTCGGCAAACCCTTCGACGCGTTCTGGTGCTGCACCGGAACCGGTTCCGAAGAGTACGCGAAATTGGTCGACACCATCTACTTTCACGACGACGATTCCCTGTATGTGAATCTCTATGTTGACTCGCAATTGGAATGGCCGGAGAAAGGCTTTCACCTGCGCCAGGAGACACGCTTCCCCGAACAGGAAGGCTCGACGCTCACCCTCTCCGTCCGGAATCCGGTCCGGTTGTCCCTGCGTCTCCGCATTCCTTACTGGGCGCGAGGCGGCAGCGTGAAGATTAACGGAGCTCCGCTCGCCGCCTTCGCCAGCCCGAGCAGCTATCTGCTCCTCGATCGGATTTGGGCAAATGGCGACAAGGTCGAGCTGAGCCTGCCGATGGATCTCCACATCTCGCCCATGCCGGACGATGCGACCTTGCAGGCCGCCATGTATGGTCCCCTGGTTCTAGCGGGTCGCTTTGACGCGGTTTCTCCGGAAATGATGTACGGCGACTACGAGCCAAAGCCCTCCGATCAACTCAAAGTCCCCGATATCGTAGCCGATCCGGCGAAGCCTGCAGAATGGCTCCGGCCGGATTTGAAACAACTCCACACCTTCGAGACGGTTGGACAGGCCAGCTCGCTGACTCTAGTTCCTCTGTACCGGGTGATCCATGAGCGTTACGCGGTTTACTGGAAGGTGAGCGGCAAGAGCGCGTAAGCCGTTCGCCTCCGATCCTCACGAGCCACGCACCGTCTTTTTATTTCCCAGGCCTGCCCGAAGCGCTTCGACACAGTCCAGTGACACAACTTTTACATCGCGCTGACAACGGTCCAGTTTCGGCACACTAATCTTCGGACCTAGAGTCCCCAACGGCAATCGGCTCTGAGCGAAAGACCCCCGTCGATCTCTTTCCCTTCGAGAGTAGAACCAGCAACCTCACAACCTACATTCGACCGGCTCTGCGCCCAAAATCTGTAAGGAGAAGAAGCAAAAATGAAAAAGTTCATCGTGTCGGTGGTATTTTCTCTGAGTCTTCTGGTGGCTGCCACTTCTGCATTCGCTGCCGCGGGCAGTCTGGACTCCACGTTTGGAAACGGCGGCATCGTGGAGACCAACTTTGGTCCGAACGGCAACAACTTCACTTTTTCAGATGCAGCCCTGGCACCCGACGGCGACATCGTGGTGGCCGGATCGGTTGCGTTCCTCGACGGGCAGCAATCGACGGCCGTCATCGTCCGCTACCTGCCAAATGGCGTTCTCGATCCGAGCTTCGGCAGCGACGGAATTCTCACCCTGCCAGCCCCCGCGAGCTTCTTCCTGGGAATATCCTTCATCGAAACCATCGCCCTGCAGCCGAACGGACAGATCCTGGCGCTGTTTGGAGCGGCCAGCAGCAGCGACAGCGAAATTGCGCTCCTGCGTTTCAATAGCGACGGAGCGCCCGATGCCTTATTCGGAAGCGACGGCCAGGTGGTCGTAAACTTTCCCGCGCCGAGCGGTTTTGCGGCAAGCCCCAGCCTCGTTCTGGCCGAGCCTGATGGGAAGATCCTGCTCGCCGGCGCGGCCACTCCGCCCTTTCGCAGCAAGCTTTCCCCGCAGACGGTGCTGGCTCGTTATCTCTCAAATGGCGCGCTCGATGCCACGTTCGGAAGCGGCGGCTTCGCCTCGGCGGTCGCCATCAGCACCCCCAGCGCGCTGGCCCTGCTTTCCGGAGACGGCATTCTCGTCCTCAACACCGCGGGGCAGCTCGCGCAATTTAGTTCCGCCGGCGCCCTGGTCAAAACTCCCACCGGGGGCACGGTTATCGCCACCAAACAAACTGCAGCCCTCACTTTTCAGTCGAACGGGAACTTCCTAATTGCCGGGGCCGTCCAAGGCCCAGACGGCAGGAAGAATGCCGACTCCATCATCGACCGATTCCTAGTGAATGGCACTGCCGATTCCTCGTTTTCGTCACCCGCGATCGCTTTTGGCCCCAACGGAGCGGGCGTCGATAGCTACTCGTTTGGCATTGCTCTGGACTCGCAGGGAAGAGTCATAATCGGCGGAATCTTCGAAACTCCTGGTAACGGTATCTGGGGGCTGGCGCGAGTCCAAGCCAACGGCAGCCTGGATACCACCTTTGGCCATGGCGGCTCGCTGACGACCCAAGTCGGACTGGAAGGCTTTGTTGATTCGGTTCTGGTGCAGTCGAATAACGAGATTGTTGCCGTCGGCGAAGTGCAGGTATCGAAAGATACCGCCGACACCATGGAGGATCTGGCCGTCGCGCGCTACCTGGCGCAATAACCTCAACGCTCGCGACCCAGCCGGCGCGCGGCCAGTTCTCTGACCTGGCCGCGCGTTTGTCAGACAACGGAAGGCAAAACCTAACCTGAACCGCATCAGTGTAGACCGTGCGGGAGGCGGGAAAGGGCGCTCATCGATTGGATCACGTAGCAATAACAAGGCAGCGGTCGCCCTGCAATTGCCGCCTCAAGCCCAGACAAAGGAAAGCGCCAGCCGCGAAGATGAGTACTGGGCCCTGCGTGTTTGGGGCCCGCCAACCGCCAGAGACGGTTTGACCACTCCGCGCCTCCTAGGCGACAATCCTGGCTCGGTCCAGTAAATTTCTGGAGGATGGGAGCGATCATGACTCATGACGCGGCTATTTCAAAAGCCCGGGAGATCGCCAGTAGCGTGCTGGCGCCATCCGCAGGGCAAAACGATAAGGCGGGACGATTCTCTACCGAGGCTGTAGTGTCACTGGGTGAGTCCGGACTTCTTGGGCTGATGCTACAGGTGGATGTAGGGGGTTTAGGGTTAGGTCCCCGCACGTTTGCGGCTGTGATCGCCACGCTCGCCGAGGCCGATGCTTCGGTTGCCATGGTCTATCTCATGCACATCCTCGGCGCCGCGACGATCTCGGCGGCGCCTCCAAGCGCGACTCAGGCAGTTACTCCCATACTGCAAGAGATCTCTGCGGGTCGCCACTTATCCACTCTGGCTTTCAGTGAAGCCGGCTCGCGCAGCCATTTCTGGGCGCCCACATCCCGCGCACAGCGGAATGGTAAGGGCGTGCGAATCAGCGCCAAGAAATCGTGGGTGACCAGCGCGGGTCATGCGCACAGCTATGTGGTTTCTTCGCTGGCCCCGGAAGCAACCGGGCTCACCGATTCGACCCTCTATCTGCTTCCGGCCGAGACGCGCGGCCTTTCTGTGGCGGGGCCTTGGGACGGCTTGGGACTCCGGGCCAACGCTTCTGCGCCCATTACGCTCGACGACTGCGAAGTCCCGACCAATCTTCAACTCACAGATGATGCCGCCGGGTTTCCGGCCATGCTGAACGTGGTACTCCCGCTGTTTAATTTGGGGACATCAGCTGTGGCCCTGGGGTTGTGTCGAGCGGCAGTTGCCGGAACAACCGCACACCTCAAAAGCGCGAGATTCGAGCACCTTGGCCAGAGCCTCGGAGAGAGCCTGCCTACGTTACGGGCGCAGCTCGCGGGGATGCAGATTGATACCGACGGACTGTCGGCACGCATTGACGATTTGATTGAGCATCTCGAGAAGCCCCGCGAGACGACAATGCTGCGCGTGCTGGAGTGCAAAGCCGCCGCAGGTGACGTCGCCATCAGCGTCACCTCAGCAGCCATGCGCATTTGCGGCGGCGCGGCGTTCTCCAAGCATCTCAACGTCGAACGCCTGTTCCGTGATGCGCATGCGGGCGCAGTCATGGCGCCAACGGGCGACGTTCTGCGCGAGTTCATCGGAAAGTCCCTGTTGGGAATGCCGCTCTTCTAAGACCAAGCGCCCGCACCGGAAAGTGGTTTGTGACGGCGCTGACAGGAATAAAGAACTGGGGGGCTATGAGCAAAACAATCTGGGTGGGAGCTGTCGCCTACAATCCGAAGGTGGTGACCATTTGGGAGGGCATGCGGCGCTACTTTCACGATGAAGCGCATCTGCCCGTTGAGGTCGTTCTTTTTCAGAGCTACGAGGACCAGGTCATGGCACTCCTCGCCCAACCGGCCGATGCAGTACCCCGTATCGATATTGCATGGAATACAAACCTGGCTTACCTGCAAGCGGATGAGTGGAGCGGCCACGCCTGCCGCGCGGTTGCCATGCGCGACACCGATCTCGGCTGGATGACAAAGATCGTCGCAGTGAGCGGAGGTCCCATTTCTACGCTCGCCGATCTGAAAAATCGAACGCTCGCACTTGGCAGCCGAGACAGCGGACACGCAGCGATTCTGCCCGTTCACTTCTTGGAGCAGCAAGGCATGCGCGAGGGCAGGGACTACCGCGCGCTGCGCTTCAACAGCGACTTAGGCAAACATGGTGATACCGGGACCAGCGAAGTGGAAGTGGTTCGCGCCGTCCTCGACGGGCGGGCCGACGCCGGCGCTATCGGCAGTCCCTTCTGGAACACGGTTCGCAGCGAACACCTCGTGCCCGAAGGCGGCCTTGGTGAGATATGGTCCTCTCCGGCCTACAACCATTGCATGTTTACGGCACGGCCCGATCTCGACCCGGAGCGGCAGCGCCGCTTCGCCGACGCGCTCCTAGCGATGAGCTATGACAACCCGGTTCATCGCCCTGTACTCGAGGCCGAAGGACTTCAACGCTGGCTACTGCCTCACGTGGATGGCTACGCTGCATTGCGACAGGCCGCTGCCCAACAGGGATTCTTCGAGCGGCTATTTGCCCAGTCGGCTTAGACATGGGAAGTGATGCGGGCTGAACCGACCGGGATTTCGCTGGCCACTTCGACGACGATCATGCGCAGTTAAAGATTCTGGCCAGCCGATTGGCGTGTTCGCCTTCGCGCTCGAAGGCGCGGCGGACTGCAGCGAAAGACTCGGGGAGAGGAAAAATGTCGCGGGTGACAAGCAGATCGGCATCCTCCGCGCCGACCGGATGCCAGTACACGCCGTCGGCTGTAATGGTGACTTCCGGCACTAAATCGGCTCGACTCACGGCGACCCCTGCAGTGGCCGAGCCACGCAACGCAATCCGGCGGATGACTCGGTCTTCTGCCGCTATCTTCTCCTCATCGAGGAATTGACGGAACGCCTCAGCCTCGGTATCGGTCGACACTGTGGCCGCCAGCCGCACTCGAAAACCATGCGCACGAGCGCGCTGAATTCCTTCGCATGTACGCGCCCACGTCCCGGGCCCGCGATGGAGGTCGTGCAGTTCTGGCGTAGCGCTGTCCAAGCTGATTTGCAGGACAATTCGATCACGCGGCAACGCTTGCAAGCTTTGCAAGCGTCGCCCCGCAAAGAGCATTCCGTTGGTCAGCACCGTGGTCGGGGTGGCCGCGGCGCAAGCCAGAAGAATCTCGTCGATGTCTTCGAGCAGAAACGGCTCGCCTCCGGTCACGAAGATTTCTTTGACGCCCAGCTCCCCCGCTTCGCGAGCGATCCGCTGTACGCGTGCGAGCCCCAGTTCCCGTCGGGGCACGGTGGGCGAGGAACGCACGCAACAGTAGTCGCAATGCAGGTTACAGTCGAAATTCGTGTAGAGCCAAAGCCGCGAGCCCACAGGGCGATTGTCTTCTGCCGGTAGCCCGGCAGGCACCGCAACAGCCCCGCAGCGGAAGACCCAGCGCGAGCGGCCTTTTTCGGCCGTAGCTTCCAGAAGTGGGTTCCCGGTGAACCGGCACCACGTTTCCAACTCAGGTCCAACCCTCGCTTCGTTACCGACCACGGCAACCAGATCGCCCGGCCGGCATCGGCGCAGCACCGCGATCAACTCCGGCAAAAGCCCAGACGCGAAAGTCTTTCGCCCGATATCCAGATCGACGTCAGCCCTCATCGGAATGCCCGCATTCTACATTCCGAGAGCGCTTGGAGAGGGCTTCGCACTGCGCGCGACTCATTGCTCCTTGATCTTATTTCGCGTCCATCCACTTGTCTGATCCCGTCACTTTCACCGCTACGTCGGAAAACCAGATCCGGATGGGCGCGCCATCGGCGTAGCCGCGGCGATCAGTGGAGACCAATAGAGGGCCGGCTTTTTTTTGCCCTCCCCAAGTTGCGAAGAGAAGGCTCGGCTTCTTGGCCCCGCCGCGGTGGTAAACAAAATACTCCACGCGGCCGTCTTTGCCGACGTAGAGTTCCCAGGTATCGCCGGGCGTGTAACCGCCCCCTTCCGCGGGATACTTCACGGCCACCAGTTCGGCCGAACCGCTGCCCACCGGCAAGTTATACATACCGGCGTCGATCACGGCGGGGCTAGTGTCCCAGTAAGCCTTCAAGGGGAACAGAAGCGTGTAGTTATCATTGATAAAACCCGGGTCAACTTCGTTCTTCACCATGTCGGGCTGGCTGCCGAGCTCGGAGCGCTTGTACGTGACCTTGACCGGCTTGCCGTCTTTGTCTTTCCCTTCATAGGTGACCTGGGTGGTTTTGGGTTCCCATTCCCAGGAACGGGAGACATTCAATTTGCCCAATTGTAAGTTCCAGGTATAGCGGATCGCCTCGATCTTATCCCACGAATCGAGACCATAGGTCTTCGCCACCTTCTCGAAAAGCGGCGGGCGCGCCTGCGCCCATGAGTTTGCAACAAGGACCAGCACTCCGTATAGCAGAAGACCCAGCATGGTGAAACGGCGGGCATTTCTCATAGAGTTCGCTCCTCGGTGAATTGAACGGATGCGGCTTAGGATGATGGTACCCCGCTCCCGGATACAGTAATGTTGTTCGGTGCGCTTTCCTTCATGCTTCCTACTCGGTAGAGCATCGGGGCGCGGGCGACTGAGGGACCCGGCGCAAAGCGATAATTACGGCAGTGATTACCACGCATCCATATTCCAGCAGCATAACCCAACCAGGAAGCGCCCCCCACGGATGCCCAAGCGCGCGCAAGTGCCACTGGACGTATGTGGGGATAATGCTCACCGTCCAGATGATGATCGGCAGCGTCGAGGCCGACGTCAGAAATGGCAGCAGCCCGAGAAGATACCATGGGAATACGACAGGTGCACACAAAAGAGATGCTGCCATTGGCCAGGCAAATAGTTCCGCAGACCACTCGGGGGCTGCGCTTCTTAGCCAGGTTGCAGTCACTAATCCGACGAGCACTGCCAGCCCAGCTAGCAACTGCGGTGGCGCCACCTGATCGAGTGCCGCAAACACGGGACCATTAAAGCGGAAACTCTGCACATACGTACCCAGCGAGCCGATCGGAATGCGCCCGTGGTTAAGAAATGGCACGTACAGGAGCACGACCACGGCAGCCGCCAGCGCAGCGTCGCGAATGCGAACCCGCTTCCAGTAGAGAGGCAGGAGTACGACCGGCAGCAATTTCACTGCTATCGAGAACCCAAGTGCGACGGCCGCAGTCGCCCGCCATCGACGCACTAGCGCAGCGGCGGACGCCAGCAACAATAGCGCGCCAACAATGTCAATGTGACCGCTTCCCGCCACCTCGATGGCCAACAACGGGTTCCAGGCGAACACCAGAACCAAGTGCTCTCCTTTCCGTCTACAACGCAAGAGATCGAGCAACACGAGAACAATTGCCAAATCGCAAACGACAAATGCTATTTTCAGTGCAAATGTAGATTCGTGAATGGCGGTTACGGCGCGGAAGAATAGCTGCGCCCCCGCTGGATATGGGCTCGGAAGATCCGGGTTGTTCAAGTTGCGGGTTTCCGGGATGTGCAGCCCCTGCGCGGCAGGATCGCTCGGAACGACAAGATAGGGGTTGTAGCCGAGCCTCTGCAGGCGGCCATCCCAAACATATCGATGGATATCATCATCGGCGCCCGAGGGCAGCCGAAGAAATTCAATGTGCCACACACCGGCCAGGACGAGCCCAATGACGACAACGCGTCGGGAAAATCTTGGGTTAGCGAAAAACTCACGGATCGCCAACAGGTATGCGATTCCCGCCAGCGTCAAGGAGGCCATGAAGTACGGTCCACCCCTGTCGCCGAAGTTGCGCGAGCAGATCGTCAGCGCCACGCACAACGTGGCACCGAGTATGTACACTCTCCACGCGGAGGTGATCTTCACACTTCTCCCCTGCCCGTCCGTAATTGTGCTGCCACCAGCTCCCACTCTTTCAGCCAAGCCGCCGTGCGTGGCGCCCTTGCCGGAGCCAGCCGCAACTCCTCTGCCAACCGAGTCAGGTCGTCCACCACGTCAATATCGTAAAAAGGAGCTGCGAAACCTACGGAAAGCTCAAGAGCTCGTGCGCGCGATAGAAGCCCCTCCAGCGCGCTACTGGTGCCCATTCCGTCGCGTGCGAAAAGCGTAGGATGGAAAGCCTTTGCGCCGACGAGATAGTAGCCTCCGTCGTGCGTTGGTCCAACGACTATGTCATGTGAGGCCAGCGTTTCGAACGCGTCTTCGAGAACCGAACGCGGCAGGTGTGGGCTGTCGCTGTTGAAGGCAATGGTGCGCCGTTGATGACCTTGTGCGAAGTTCGCAAACACCGAAGTGAGGCCTGCAGCAAGACCTTCACCTTTCTGCGCAACTACGCTCGCCTTGTTGTATGCCAACCGCGCCAACTCGTTGACGTCCGAGTCCGGGCACATGATGGCAACTTTCACATCGCCCAATGACCGCGCCAATGCCAGCGTGTCGTCCAGAAGACAGCAATAGAAAGCAGTGACAGCCTTAGGAGAAAGGCTGGGAACCAGGCGCGTCTTCACCGAACCTAGCCTCGGTGCTTTGGCCATGATTACCAGCACACGGTCGCCACCTGAGGAACCCACTACCGTCTCGCTTGAAGATTTCATGAAATCTTGGCGGGGACCTACGCGGGCCGTGGTGTCCCAGCTCTTCGGTGTCGGAAATAATAGCGCACTATCAAGCTGAGAATGAACCAAGCGGCGCCAACCGTGCCCTGCAGCGTACCGCTGATCTTCGATTTTCCGATACGCGGGTAGTAGCTCACCGGGACTTCAACCACGCGGAATCCGGCAAGGGCGCCTTTTAGGATCATCTCAACCGCCCAGCCATAGGTGGCTTCTTCGAGCGCGAGCGCGCGTAGTACATCTGCGCGGCCAGCGCGAAACGGGCCGAGATCACTGATTTCCAGTCCATAGAGAAGCCTGATCAGGCGGGCGGCGAAACGATTCCCAAACGCCTGATGCCAAGGCAAGGCCCCAGCAGAACGCCGCCCCTGCAGGCGGGAACCGAGGGTAATGTCCGCACGCCCCTCAGTGATGGGCGCTAACAGAATCGGCAGTTCGGAGGGCCGATCGCTGTAGTCGCCATCAAGGAACACAACCACGTCAGGGGAATTTGCCGTGGCTAGACCCGTGAGGCACGCTCGCCCATAGCCGCGGCGCGGTTCCTGAACGACGCGGGCTCCCATTCTTCGGGCGATCTCGGGCGTCCCGTCATTCGAGTTGCTGTCGACAACGATGACCTCCGTCGTGAGATCGGACGGGAGATCCGCTAAAACGCGCTCAATCGCCTGCGCTTCATTATGGGTGGGGATGATGACGGACACTCGCACGTGAACTTGGCCCAATCACCACCACGGAGAAGAGGGCCACCGTTGCGACAGCCACGCGTCCACGCCCCATCTCCGGCCGGCCCGTCCAATAGCGAGCCCGAGCGATGCGAGCACCGGAACCAGTAGTTCCCAGATCCACGAAGTGCCCCACTCCGAAATCCAAAGGCTGCCGAGATACAGAAAAGCCACAAATGCCGCCGGTCGGGCAAGCAGACCGATGACGAGCAGGATACCGAGAGAGATCTCGGTCATGGCCTGCATAGGAGCCGCCATCGCGGCGTGGTTTGCCGCCAGGCCCATCACCGCCTTCCAGGCAGCCGGCGAGTGACTCGCTTTGATGTAGTAATGGATCAGACCCGCGTAACCCGCCGGTGTGTACAGGCCTTTCCCCAGATTCTCAAAAAACACCGAGACGAACATTGCTCCGATCGTCACCCGTACAAGCGCCAGCCCGTCTGCGGCGGGCAGTTGCTGGGGTACCTGACTTGGTGTCGGGCTTGCGTTCGGCCCCATCCGGGAACCTCGTTACCTGGGAATGCAATACTGTTTTGCGACGAGCAGCCTAGTTCGGAACAACGATCAAACATCCTATGCCGTTCTTCGCAATATTGCTAGGGGATGTGCAAAGAGTATTCAGATTGCTTACAGAGGAACCGTGGGGGGACGATCTCTACCGGATAACTACCGCTAAACGCGAATTGGGCTATCTTCTCGAAGCTACTTTTTGCGCGCGAATTGCAGCGGCGAGTTCTTTGCGAACTACGGGTGCAACGCGCGTCCCTAGGATCTCGATGGCAGGCAGCATCTTCGGATGCGGAACGGTCGACACGCCCATCTGAAACGTAATCCGCGAGATGCCGCCGAGGACTTCATTGTCATAGAGAATCTTTTCCGCAGGACAGGTCAGCCCGCTCGCTCTAGTTCCTGTACACCGGGTGGTTCATGAGCGTTACGCGGTTTGCTGGAAGGCGACGGCAAGAGCACGTAAGGCGTTCGCCTCCGATTCTCACGACCCACGCCCCATCTTTCTATTTCCTATTCTGATTTCTATTTCCTATTCTGACCCTGCCAGCTCCGCCAGGCGCAAAAGAGCTGATTCTCCCTGGGGATTTCTGAGAAAAGCTTGCCGCTTCTCGGATACCGGACACCAAACAGCGAGGAAACGGCCCTCTCAAGCAACGAGTTCTCCTTCGAGTCTGTTCCCATATCTCATTTCCGAAGGGCCATGCTCCAAGGTGTACATTGGCTACGGAGCTGGAGAGCGCACTCCGTCTTGGTGCACATAGCGAATGACCTCCACTTCGGACATCGCGATCAACCCGTCGTCCACCATTTCATCGAGAACGGGAAGTAACTTTTGGATGTTTTGCGCGGTGTCTATCACCGAGACCATGATTGGGCGATCAGATGATCGCAGCAGATGAGCTTTGTGAATGAGCGTGCTTGCGCCGTAGCCTTCTATCCCGCGGAACACGGTCGCGCCGGCAATGTCGAGCTCCCGGCACTTAGCTACGATGGCCTCGTAGAGCGGCCTATCGTGCCATTTGTCGTCTTCGCCAAAGTGGATGCGCAACATTTTGGCTTTCCCTTCGAGTTTCATGTCCGTGCCTCCAGTCGTCGCTCAGTCTTCTCGTAGTTAGGCGTGTACTTGATAACGTCCGCGTCGGATAGCACGACCAAGCCTTGTTGCACCATTTGCTCAAGGACGGGCATGAACGCTTTCAACTTCTCTTCCGTATCCACTACCGAAAGCAGAATAGGGCGATCATGGGAAAGGCTGAGGGTAGCATCTTTGTGAATTCTGCGGTTCGCCCCATAGCCGAGAATGCCCCGATAAACCGTCACGCCGGCAATATCATTCGATCGGAGACCGCTGACGATGGCCTGATATAACGGCTTGCCATTCCATTTGTCATTTTCGCCAACATAGATTCGCATCATCTTGGCTTTACCCTCACGCTTCAAGGCAGGGCCCTCCGGCCCAGTCTGCTTTTGCTTTTTTTCGGCAGGTTTGACGATTGTAGTGTCGTGCATCTCAATCAGTCCGGTGCCTGCCATCGTCTGGAGTTTGGGTAACAATTCCTCCACTTTTTCGGCCGTTTCAATGAACTCAATCTTGACAGGTAGGCGAACTGCCAAGTCCACGAGACTTGTCGTGTGCAGATGATGATCTGCCCCAAATCCAGCAATACCGCGCGTCACCGTCGCGCCGGAGACGCCATGGAAGAAGAGAAAATCCAGAATAGCGGCATAGGAGGCGCTGCCGTGGTAGTGCTGATCCTCTCCCACGTAGATGCCTACCTTCTTGCCCGGTCCCGCTGTGAGCATGTTGTCCTCCTGAAATTAGAGCCCTCTCTGACTAACCAGAAATTCCGCTACGACCCGCAGTTCGCCTCCGGCATGTACTCCTTGCTTGAGTTGCTCGTCGAAAGCCTCCAGCTCATTGCGAAGCTCCACGCGATTTCGTTCCACGATTTCATCCAGGAGTTTGCGAAACGGGAAAGGGACAAATTCCTTAAGTTTCCCGGCATGATCCACGCAGAGACTTCCCTGAGTCTGCATCCATTCGACGAACTTGGCGCGCTGGAACTCCCGCGCCAGTTCACGCAAGCGGGCCAGCTCCTCTTCTCGGACACGGTGGCACAGCGAACAATCATCGCTGTTAACTTTTCCCGCGGGCGAATCCTTTAACATATCCAGAAATAAGCTTGTAACACTCTCCCCAGGCGTGGAGCGTTCGAGCGAGCCACTCCTGGAACGAGCAAGCGCCCAAGTGTGAAAATTACACAATCGCAGACTTGCATTCGGTCTTACGACTGTGGCCAGTGTCCACTGGAGGTCCTTCAAAATCCCGCAAATAGGACATGCCCCTTTGACGAGCACCTGACTTACGCTTGTTGCCTGTGCAGTGGCTTCACGTTTCATGGGATCGCTCTCCCGGTTATCACACCTCCCCATACCGCAACGAACCCGACGACCACGCTGACGGCCACGTAGAGAAGCCCTAATCCAACCTGGCCATCCTGGATTGTCCGCAACGTCTCATACTCGAAACTCGAGAATGTCGTGTAGCCTCCGATGAAGCCAACTGGGATCAGGTATCGCCAATTGGGACTCCACTGAGTTCTCGCAGTCAGCAAAGCAAAGACAAGGCCAATCAGAAACGAACCCGTAATGTTAATCACGAGCGTCCCGTAGGGAAAACGCGTTCCCATCTTGCTGCCGATGTAACTTCCCAGCCAGAAACGCAGAATCGACCCCAGACAGCCTCCAATGCCAACCATGATGTATTTCAGCAAGGCGTTCTGTTCCTTTCCCCTTCACAGCAACTCGCTGAAGCCACCGGCGCAGATTACGAAACCAGAGTCTCTACGCCGAGGGTGTTGTCGAGCAATTCCAGATCACGGCCAATCACGTCTTCTTGGCCCGTTCCCAATTCTTGGTTACCCAGCGACCTCTCCACCTGAGCTCGATAGCTGTTCGCATACGCATCAAATCGCCGTTGGACTTGTCCCAATGTCCTCTCGGACCAGTCATCGAGGAGTACACGGTACGCAGACAAGGATCTCATAATCTGATCCCCAACCGACGCCGTGATCCTCTTGGTCACAAGCTTTTCCGACAATCTTCTCCCCTGGAATGTGAGCAGCATTGGCCGCCGTAGACGAAATGTCAGACGTCCAAGATCGAAGGCTGGCATTTCTCGTAACACACCCGCGAACTCCTCCTCCGCTGGCACATCCGATATCTCCAAGACCGCAGCGGCCGACTGAAGAGTCTCATGGAGCTCATGAGCGAGTATGTCCATGCGTCGCCGTAGCGCCTCGGCCTGTTCTTGAACCTTCGCTATCACAACGTTGTTCACAGTCTCCGATGAGGCGTTGTCGTCAGAGCCCCGCAATCACCACGACTCTACCAAGGACGCTCCGCCCCCCCTTTCCTGAGCCGGAATGCTCCAATTCGTCCGCTGGCCGCCTCGCGATCTTTTTCATTTCTTCAAGTCGGCCGCTGGCTTGGCGCAGTTCGCCTTCGACCACCCGCAGTTGCTCAATTCTCTTGAGGGGGAGCTGATCCTCGCGGCGAAGCCGCCCCCGCAGGGCGATCTCCACCGACTGCCGCAACCCTCCAAGTTTGCGGCGGATTGAACGGATCTTCAACTCCTGCCGTTGGCTATACATAAGGAGCGATCTCTTCCTCGAACCAGTGAGTAAGGAATTCCTTGCTTTCCTGAACCACACTAACAGCATGAACGGTCAGATCAAGGTTCAGTTCCTTCCGGATGTGCTCCTTCACATATTCGATCACGCGTGAGCGATCCTGCACAGTCAGCAGATCGGCTTTGCTCAGCAAAACAGTTGCCGGCATAGCCGCTTCATAGAGAATTTGGATGGTCTGAAGATCGTCCGGTGTCAGTGTAGATCCAGCATCAACCAGAACTACGCCTAGGTCGCATCGTGGCAAGTAAGCGAACGTTTCAGCAGCTCCCCGAGTGGCCAATGATCCAAGTCCAGGTGTGCCAAGCGTCACTGATCGCATCCGATGTGGTGACCAAGCCTCGCAGGTTGCAATCAATGAGATAGTGGTGAGAGCGAACGACCAGGCGTGATCCACCAGCGCGGTGCAGGAGCTTTCGAGTCGAAACCACGATCTGGATTTTCAAGCGCAAATTCGGTTGAGTTAAGGATCAGACCGTACTCGCAGACGAACCCCGGCTCCGATTCCCATGTGTGTACCTAGGCTACAGAGGTTTGCGCAGCAGAGTTCAGCCAATGCTCCATTTGTTCATGGTCCACCAATCCCGCTTGCTGCGTGACGGGATGGCCGCGGTAAAAAACGGCGAAGTTGGGAATGCCGCGCACATTGAAGCGAGAGGCCAACTCAGGATGACGCTCGGTATCCACCTTGATAACAATCGCACGTCCCGCCATATCCGCAGCTGTTCGCGCAACTTCAGGAGCGGCCATCCGGCAAGGGCCGCACCAGGCTGCCCAAAAATCGACCAGCACTGGGACACGCGCCTTCTCGATGATCTCGTTGAACAACTCAGGATCTACTTCCAGCGGCTCGGCTGCTGGACTCAGTGGAACTTTACAGACTCCGCAGCGTCCCGTATCCGCAAGATGGTGAGCGGGGATGCGGTTCTGACGTCCACATGCCTTGCAGGTTCGCAGGATGGGCAAGAGCACCTCCGGCCAAACATTCCATCTCCAACTTAGGGCGAGACGCGCCCGGCGCAAGACTTTCTCGATCGCATCGAGGTAGTCCCAATCGCAACAGCACTAATAGCCGTCGTTCTGCCGTCATTCTATTGAGGCGTAACCTTTTTGTGCAACCACTCGCTTAAGAACGCCTTAAAGCTCGTCCTCAACCGCACTCTTTGGCCAGATTCAGTGACATATCCGGGGCGGCAGAGAGCAGGCAAAAGCCCCCCGGTCCTTTGGCAGGATGGCACTTCTCACGCCCGCCGAACGTCAAAAATGTGAACGCAGCCATAGATCACTGCTGCGACGCCGCCGAGCCTACACCATCTTGCGTCTGGCGAAGGGAACGAATTCGCCATTCTCGCCGTACAGGATCCACGAAAGTTCCCCCTTGAGTCTCACTCAGAACTTGTGTTCTGATAGGGCAGAGTGCCGCGCAAGGCACCCTGCGCGCCGCAACCCCAACCCTCAACCTAGATAGCTCGAAGGAGAACAATCATGAGCAAGAAAATCTCGCCCGTTCCCGAGGGGTACAACTCCATCACACCTTACCTGATCATCAAGGGCGCCGCCCAAGCCATCGACTACTACAAAAACGTTTTCGGTGCGACCGAGCTCGTTCGCATGGACCAGCCCAATGGGAAGGTCGGTCACGCCGAGCTGAAGATCGGTGACTCGCGCATCATGCTGGCCGACGAAAACCCCGCCATGGGCGCGGGGCACGCCAGTGCTGCCAGCATCGGCTCGAGTCCAGTGAGCCTGTATTTGTACATCCCCGATGTCGATCGCGTAGTCGATCGCGCGGTCGCGGCCGGCGCCAAAATTATCAAGCCGGTCCAGGACCAGTTCTACGGAGATCGCTCCGGTTTCATACAGGATCCGTTCGGACATTTCTGGGGGGTCGCAACTCACGTCGAAGATGTGGCACCGCAGGAGATGGAAGAACGCGCGAAGAAGGCGGCGCAAGCCGCCTAGTTGGATTGGGATCGGGAGAGCAGTCCCCTGCTCTCCCCTCCCGCACCACCGGACATGCGGGTCCAGATCCGGCGGTCCAGTTCGGTTCTCTGAATAGCCATCCGACCTCGTCATGCTGCTTTGTTTCTAGGGAACGTTGGTAGATTCTCACTCTCCGATCGGAACCATCAGAAATTGTTTCGCTGGTTCTCGGGCACGCCGGTCCTCAGGGGCGGCTGATCACCACGCGGCCGCCAGCCAAACCGACCGGAAGCTTGACGTTTCCCGGCTCGCCATGGTGCACCACCACCTCGGGCATCGCCTCCCGGTCAAACCATACGTGATAGGTACCCGACGGCAGGCCGCGAAGTTCGAGGATGGTCTGGTGCTCGTCGTGCGAACGGTTTTCGAGGGTGAAAGTGATGCGGCTCAATCGCTCGTCGAAGCGAACCCCCCGGTCTTTCGAAAAACCGTCGCGATCGAGTGCCATCTGAAAGCGGGTAGTCCCGCGCACGACGTAGAAACGGGTGCGCAATCCATCTTTCGGCACCACCTGGATCGAACCGTGGGCCCGTGTAAGGTCGCCCCCATAGGCGATCAAACCGAAAACCGGATCATCGCTGACCACGGTGGCCGCGGTGCGTAAGGCGGCGCTGAAGCCCAGGTCGATCTCCCCCGAGTACCACCACGAGCCCCGCCCCATCTCTTTATTTCCCAGCCAGGCCCGACCCCAAGGACGCGGTTCGAAGCCCCCGCCCGCGCCCCCGTCATTTTCCTGGCCGGGATACCAGTAGCCATAGTTCGATTCCGCGGTACCCGAGTTCAGGAGCGCCCACGAGCTCAAATAGGACGCGTAGCCCAGCCTTAAGTAGGGCACCGGGTCGCGGGCGAAGTTCACCGCATAGTCTTCGACCGCCCAACCGCCCATCTGTGCCATATAACTGAGGGTGTAACTGCTGTTGCCGCTCGCTCGATAATCGCTGCCCAGCCAATAGTAGGCGGGCTCCATGCCGCGGCAGGCCAAATTCAATTTCATTTGCTGAGCGAGAAAATACTCCGCATCTTGGCGCTTGACTGCCCCTTGAAATGCGGTGGCGGCGGGATCTTCCAAGCGGGCCATGGCGTATTTGGCGAGCGCCTCGGTCGACTCAAAGCCGGTCGAGTCGAAAGGATATTCCGAGCCGAATAAATAGGGACGCTGGTTGACGAAGTATTTCACCTTGGTCTCCCAGTGGGTCCGGAGTTCGTCGGCCTCGTCTCTCCGTCCGTTGTCTTCGAGCGCCTGGATCAGGTCCGGGATGACCAGCTCGTTGTAGGTGCCGGTCTCATCGGCAGACCATTTCGCGGTCTCGAGCGGCACCGTGAAAAACGCGATGGCCGTGCGATAGCTGCGTTCGAGGTAACCGGCCGGGTCGAGATAGTGCACCATCCCGGGATAATTCTTGGCGATCCGGTACATCTGGTAATAAAGCAGGACGACGTGGGGATAGTCGTAGATTCGCCACACGTGTTTTTTGCCGCGGGTGTCATCCCAGGGACTGTCGCGATTCGCCTTCCAGTTGGGAATGCCATAAATGGCGTAGGGATACGGCTCTTTCTCGCTTTGCTGCAAACCGCCCCAAACATACTGCCGGATGTAGTTCTCGAGAGAATCGATCTCGGTCTGCTCGGGGAAAAAGACATTCTTGGCGGCGAGATAGGGCGCCTTGCCGAGTGCCGTATCGTCACAGGCCACGGCGTAGGACTGCAGCCCGTCGAGATCATCTGGGCTGCGCAGCACCTGGTGTTTCATGTCCCATTGCGAATAGAGCCCGTTGTACCATCGCTTGGGATCCCTCCACTGCTCATGGGTCACCAGGAAC
Organism: uncultured Acidobacteriaceae bacterium; assembly: GCA_963770245.1. GTDB lineage: Bacteria > Acidobacteriota > Terriglobia > Terriglobales > Acidobacteriaceae > PALSA-270. The sequence continues at coordinate 261,066 of CAVYOX010000013.1, forward strand.
CGGGCGCGCTTCTTGATCAGAGTTTCAAGAGGTTCGGTCACAAAGAATTCGAGCGAGAGATACTGGAGGTCCCCGTAGCGCACCTTGAGCATGTTTTCACCGAGGCGGGAAAACTTCACCCGGTAAAGGGAGGTCGCGTTTCGGCTGCCCTTCTCCCGCACCCGCTTCACCTCCGTCTGCTCGGGGAATTCGGGGTCGATCGAGCGAATCCGGTTGCGGGTTCGGAGCGCGACCAGGGCCGCGAGGTCGGTCGGGACGGTCATGCCCGGCACCACGCTGACATCGAAGGCGCCCTCCTGGTAGAGGACGTCGCGAACCCCGTCGTAGTCTTTGGCCCATCGAAATCGGAAGCCATAGCTCAGCGAATCTCCGCGGTGACCTTTCGCCGCCAAAATCATGTTGGTCGTGGGCAGCCGCCACTTACCGCCTTTGGCCTTCAGTTCGGCGCCCCGGGCTGAGGCATGGACGTAGGCAGTGAACTCGCGTTCTTCGCCCTGGTCGAAGTATTCGAGTGCGGTGTTTGCTTCGGGCACCATCAGCAGATAGGGGCCCTCGGCATTGGTACGCATCCAGAAAACATAGGACCCGCCTCCTCCGATGAAGCTATGCCGGATCAGCCGTTTGGTATAGGTCTCGGTCTTGTCCCACACATACTGCGTATTGAACGGCAGGGGAATGCCCAGATCGCCGATTTCAACCGGATGGCTGCTCCGATTGCGCACTGTGATGGTCCAGAGCAGAGTGTTGCCCGCGAGCTGGAAGGTTCCGCGGGGTTCGATTTCCTCGACCGGTTCGACTTGTTTGCCCTCGCGGCTATTCACCCGCCATTCGAAGATTCCCGAGGTCGCATTCTCGGGAAGTTCGGCGACCAGGCGCAGCGCGTCCGTGGTCACGGCTTCAAAGTCCACGTGGTTGAAGCGGTCCGGCGCGACCTGATATTCGCCGGAGGCTCTCACGTCTTTCCATTGCTCGCCCTCGCGGTATTGAAGGCGCCACGACCTCGGCAACTGGCATCGATTCTCTCCCCTGGCCTCGGCCCAATAGACCTCGCTGGAGGAGACTTGTTGGGCTCCGCCGAAATCGTATTGCACCCATTCCTCAGACCCCTTGCGATCGCCCCAGGAGAAAAACGGCAGGCGGGAATCGTCCGACTTCTTGGGCTCGAGCTGATCGTTGAGCGCGGTGAGGCCCCAGGTTCCTGCAGAGGAACTGGGACGGCTGGCGGTCGCGAGCGTGGGGATGGGCCGTGCGATCGCGTAGGAGAGCGATCGTTCCGGGGCCGCCGGCGCGAGCCCGGTCGCGCTCAGAGCCTGCTTCCAGGCTGGGTCTCCGACCGCACGGTAGCGAATCAGAACATCCCCCAGAGTTTTCCCGGGCGCCAGATAGTCGGTGTCATACAGGTCGCCAACGCGCTTCAGGCTGGTCAAACCGGCTGCCGAATCGGCAATGCGGAATTGGCTGTCGGCGAGCTTCTGACCCGACAGAACGGCGGCTTGGAGGCAGAAAAGCGCAACTAGCAGAGTGCGCATCATTCGCGGTTCCTCGTATCTATCAAGCTCAGACCAGAGGCTCGCCCGGCTCAGTGGTCCACGATTCCGACCCCTTCACGGATTTTTACGATCCGATTCGCGTTCAGGTGATCGAGGCGCTCGACGAGGCCGCTCGGCCAGCGAATCTCGACCGAATCCACTTGGGTCGCGGCGCCCAGACCAAAATGCAGGCGAAAGTCGCTCTGGGAAATGTAGCCGCCTCCGCTGCGCACTTCCTGGGTTTGCTGGTGAGCGCCGACCCGCACCGTCACTCGTGCACCGATCGCATCCCGGTTCGATTTGACGCCGATCAAACGCAGCAAGATCCAGTTTCCGTGATCTCCCTGATTGCGCAGCAGGCTGGGGCGGTCATGGCTGTTGTTCACCAGGATCTCGACCGAACCGTCATTGTCAAAATCAGCAGCCGCCACCCCGTGGCTATTGAATGGAGTGGTGATTCCGGGCCCGGCGTCGAGCGAGATGTCTTTGAATTTGCCGTTGTGCTCGTTCCAATACAGGGCTTTGCGTTCCCGGAAAGTGACGTTCAGCCCTTTGCTGTCGACTTCGGGATAGACATGGCCGTTGGCCATGAACAGGTCTGGCCACCCGTCGTTGTCGACATCCACGAAAAGCGTACCCCAGCCCAGAAATTGCATGCTCTTGCCGAGGCCGGCCTCGAGCGTCTCATCGGAAAAGGTCCCGTCCCGATGGTTGCGATAGAGCGTCGGGCTGTCGTCCGAGAAATTGGTCTTGACGATGTCCAGCCACCCATCGCCGTCGTAATCGGCGGCGTCGGCTCCCATGCCCGCTTGCTCGTGGCCCTCGTCGTTGAACGCCACGCCTGCGGCGACCGCGGTCTCGGTGAAGGTTCCATTGCGATTGTTGTGAAAGAACAAGTTGGGGGTGGAATCACAGGCCACAAAGATGTCCGGCCAGCCGTCGTTGTCGAAATCCCCGGTCAGAACCGTGAAACAGTAAAAGGGAGGAGTCTTCGACACTCCTGACTTGTCGCTCACGTCGGTGAAGGTTCCATCGCCGTTATTGCGGTAGAGCTGGCTATAGGTCCCCTTCAGCCCGCGCGGCCCGCACATGACCGGGATGTCCTTCCATTGGCAGGCATCGTTCGCTCCCGGGGCAGGGGTATGCGCCAGATCAAGATCCACGTAGTGGCTGATAAACAGATCGAGGTGCCCGTCTCGGTCGTAGTCGAGGAAGGCGCAACCGGTGGACCAGTTGACGTTCGCCTGCCACAGACCGGCCTTCTTGGTGACATCGGTGAAGGTCCCGTCGCCGTTATTGTGCAGGAGCACGTTGTGACCCCAGAAGGTCACAAACAAATCGACCCACCCGTCGTTGTCATAATCCCCGGCGCAGACCCCCTGGCCCCAGCCGGTGAGCCCCACTCCCGCTTTTTGGGTGACATCGGTGAAGGTCCCATCGCGGTTGTTGCGGTAGAGGTGGCTGGTAGGCTCCTGGCCGGGGGGAAATCCTTCGAGGCGGCTGCCTTGGACCAGGAAAATATCCGGCCAGCCATCGTTGTCGAAGTCCACCGCCGCCGCCCCGGCGCCGGTGGTTTCGATAATGTACTTTTTGGCCTTCTCGCCTCCGGCTTCGGTTCGCGCCGTGAGGCCCGCCTGCGCGGCAATATCGACAAAATGGACGGGGGGCGCGGACGGAGAAACGTTGGTGGACGATGCCGGCGCGTGCATCTCGTTGGCCCCGAGCCCCGGACTCCGACCGAATCCGAAAGCAGCCACAACCAAGACCAAGGTTCTCCATTGCTGCGAGCGCTTTGAGCCCATTGCAGTCCTTACCACCGACGATCGCGCGACCCGAGTTTCTGCTGCCCGCCGGGCTGAGACCTTCGCGGCCAGGCCGGACGGGAATGCGTTTGCCGGGGTTCTCCGACCAAGATGTATCGTTCCCAGGGCAAAATATATCCCGGATACAGAATAGTCTTGACAACCGACCCAGGGGGCATGATACACCGCATTGGATATTATATTCAGTCTCCAGGGCCAGCTAGACCGCCCCGGGCGGGAACACCTGGAGATTCAGTGGGCGCCACAGAGGGGACCGCCATTTTGAGCGTAGAGAGATCGGCCGCAGGTTGCACGTGGGTCGCGAGTAAACGTTTGCGCGGAAATCAGGTCGAAACAATGCCGGCATTCTCTCCCGGAGGAGATCCTAATGACTCAGCTTCGCTTGTCTCATGGTTTGTTGCTCGTTGCGCTTTGAGCCCATTGCAGTCCTTACCACCGACGATCGCGCGACCCGAGTTTCTGCTGCCCGCCGGGCTGAGACCTTCGCGGCCGGGCCGGACGGGAATGCGTTTTCCGGGGTTCTCCGACCAATCGTTCCCAGGGCAAAATATATCCCGGATACAAAATAGTCTTGACAACCGACCCAGGGGGCATGATACACCGCATTGGATATTATATTCAGTCTCCATGGCAAGCTAGACCGCCCCTGGCCGGAACCGGGCACTGGAGATTCAGTGGGCGCCACCGAGGAGACCGCCATTTTGAGCGTAGAGAGATCGGTCGTAGGTTGCACGTGGGTCGCGAGTAAACGTTTGCGCGGAAATCAGGTGGAAACAACGCCGGCATTCTCCCGGAGGAGATCCTAATGACTCAGCTTCGCTTGTCTCATGGTTTGTTGCTCGTTGCGATGGTGGCCTTCCTGCTTGCTTCAAACCCGCTTTGGGCACAGTTCCGCAGCTCCGTCGAGGGCACGGTCGCAGACTCCTCGGGCGCGCTCGTCGCCGGCGCCCAGGTGATCGTCACGAACCAGGAAACCGGCGTGGCGCAAACCTCCGTGAGTAACGACGCTGGCGTGTATCGTTTTCCGAGCCTCGGGCCGGGTCAATATTCCTTGACCGCGACCAAGCCTGGATTTGAGACCTTCAAGCAGGAAAACATTACTCTCGCGGCCGAGGAGACGCGCACGGTTCCTCTGGTGTTGAAAGTCGGACAGACTCGGGAAACCGTCACGGTCACAACCGAAGCCGCCGCGGTTCAGTTGTCGGAGTCGAAAATCGCCTCCGATATCACTTCGAAGGAAATCACCGAACTTCCCATCTCCGGGCGAAATATCTTCAACCTTGTGTCCCAAACCCCGGGGGTCACCGGCATCGGTCAGGCCTCGGGCGGCGCCTTTGACAACAACGTGTTTAGTCTAGTCAATGGCGGGCAAACCAACGCCAACGGCCAGCGCGGGGATGCCAACGCCTTCTATTTGGATAATACCTATGCCACCAGCAATCCCGATCCGGGCGTCTACAACCTGACCCCCAACCCGGATTCGATCGCGGAACTGCACGTTTCGGTGAACGATTACTCGGCGGAATATGGCCACAGCAGCGGACTTATGATTCAAGCCGTGACCAAATCAGGCACCAATCAGTTCCATGGCTCGCTGTTTGAATATCACACCGACAATGATCTCGAGGCTGTACCGCTAGGAGTGACTCGAGCGGACATAGCGGCCAGCCGGAGAAATGAGTTTGGGGGCTCGGTCGGGGGTCCCATCCAGAAAGACAAAATGTTCGCGTTTTTCAGCTGGGACCAGCTCATCTCAGCCCAGGCCACCGTACTCGGAGGGACAGTCGAGACCACGGACTTCGTCACTTTCATGAAGTCGAACTTCCCCAACAATCTGTCCACCCAGCTCATGACCGCGTATCCGGCCACCAGCCAGTCGGTAGTTCCGGGAAGCGTGCAAACCGTGCAGCAACTCGATCCCAACTGTGCGACGGCCGCACCGGTAGCGGGAATCCCTTGCAACCTGGCGGTGCTGCAGAGTGTGACCGACAGTTTTGCCCCGAAAAACAATGGACTGCAATGGAATGTGCGCGTCGACCGTTATCTGCGCGATTCGAAGGACCGGGTCAACGGGAGCTTCTTCCGAAAGACTCCCGATGTCATCAGCCCCAACATCCGGCCGGCCTTTGACACCACCAATGCTTTTGCGGGCATCACCAACTACGGGAACCTCGACTGGACTCACACCTTCTCTCCCAACATGATCAACGATGCGGCCTTTGGCGTCACCCGCATTTCCGGCCTGGGCGTGTGCCAGCACTGCGAAGTACCGCCGATCGGCATTGCTTCGATGACCGGATTCGGTACCGGTTTTGCGCCCGCCGAATTTCTGCAAAACGATTTTCACTGGCGCGATGTCCTCTCCTTCAACCACGGCAAACATGCCTGGAAAGCTGGTCTTGAGATTTTCCGCGATCAGGAAAATGACCTGTTCAGCGGTCCCCAACTGCGGGTCTCCTACAACTTCATTCAAAACTCGCCCACCGGCGCCGTGAACTCGCTGTTCGATTTCGCCAACGACGCGCCAGCCAACGAAAGCAACATCAACTTTGACTTGCGCAACGGCGGACTGGCCTCGCAGAACGTGGGCTACCGCTCGACGACCTACGGTTTCTTCGTGCAGGACGACTACAAGGTAAAGAGCAATTTCTCGGTCAATGCCGGCTTGCGCTGGGATTTTTCTTCGAATCCCAACGAAGTGAATAACCGCATGACCAATATCATCCTTGGTTCGGGATCGAATCTGGAACAGCAAGTGGCGGGTGCTTCGGTCGCGATTGTTCCCAACCTGTTTACCGACCACCGCATTGGCTACTTTGCGCCCCGCCTGGGCTTCGCCTGGGATCCGACCAAGCAGGGCAAGCTCAGCATCCGCGGCGGGATGGGAGTGTTCTTCAACCGCGCGCCCAACAAAGTGTGGAGCGATCCGACCCGGGGCAACCCGCCCTTTGAGGGAGGGCCGATCACCGCCACGCTCGACGAACCCGGTCCGCAGCCGGTTTACGGGCTCTGTCAGCTGGCCGTCAATCCCTTCAACTGCCTGGTACCGGCCGGCCTGCCCATCGGATTGAATCCTCGGGGCGGAGCGCTACCGGGCGCCGGCACTTCGAGTATCGGCGGAACTTTGCGGGACCTGAAATACTCCTATAACATCGCCCGCTTTGTGGGAGTGCAGTACGGACTCACTCCCAGCTGGACCCTCGAAGCCGATTATTCCGGCTCGCACGACGTTCACCTTTACGTCAACACCGATCGGAACCGGTGTTTTGGTTGCTTTGACCCAACCACCGGGTCCCGCATTGGCTTCCAACCCAATCCCTTCTTTCTGGCCATCAATCTGACCGACAACAGCGGCTGGTCCTATTACAACGGCGGCACCTTCTCGGTTCTGCATCGCTTCAGCCAGTCGTTCACCCTGCAAGCCTCATTCACCACCGGACACACGGTGAGCGATGTGGACGCCCCCACCCCGGGACACGACAGTTCTTTTGGAACCGTCTACAACCCCTATGATCCGAGCGCGCAGGCGGGACCGGCTTCCTTCGATATCCAGCATGGGTTCACGATGCACGGCGTATGGGAGCTTCCGAAGCTCAACGACATGAACTCTGTGGTACGCGGTGTGCTCGGAGGCTGGCAATTCTCCGGCTCCGCCAACCTTGAGGGTGGCTATCCCTACACTGTGCAGGATTGCAATCACTCCCCCGACGGGGGCGTGACCTGCGTCCTGCCGAATGTCACCTCCGCCATGAGGGGCAAAGGCTGCGATAAGGCAGGCTTCCTTGCCGGTTGTCTGACGGCCGCCGCTTTCAGCGACCCCTGCCCGCTCAACGCGAGCGGTCAGCTGGATTGCGGTACGGGACAATGGGAAGGAAACGTGGGGCGTGATACTTTCCGCGGCCCGGGATTTGCCGACGTGGATTTCAGCTCGGCCAAGTTTTTCCGCATCCCCTGGTTTACCAAGGAAGGCGCCCGGCTGCAGATTCGCGGGGAATTCTTCAACCTGTTGAATCGCACCAACCTCAACCCAACTTCGATGAGTACGGATTTGGCGATCGTCGGCACCACCTCGACCAATCCGACCTTTACCAAAGCGACTGGCGCCTACAACCCACGCACGGTTCAGGTGGGCGCGAGAATCGAGTTCTAAAGAGCAAAATGTCAAACACCGATTGCGCCCTTCCCGATCACCTCGGGGAGGGCGTTTTTCTTCTTCCGAGCCGGCCGGTCCTCGGGGCAAATCGGAATGGTACGATCAAACTTTCAAGCCTGATCCCGAGCGAGGATCTCGATCGGATGACCCCTTTTCTCCATCGACGAGCGGTTGTCCTGGCGCTTCTCTGCGCCGGGCTGGCGTTTCTCCCGATGCTCGTGGCCTCGAGTACTCGGACCTACAGCGAAGCAGAGGCCCTGGTCCGGGCGGGCCAGTGGGACCAGGGAATCGGTCTTCTTCGCGAGCTTCTCAATCGCGATCCAGAAAACCTGAAAGCGCTCAATCTGCTCGGAATCGCTCTGACCGGAAAGGGCGATTTGTTGGCAGCCGATCGTGAGTTCCGGCATGCGGTCGCGGTCGACCCTAGTTTTTACCCTGCGATCAAGAATCTGGCGATCAATGAATTCACCCAGAAAAACGTCACCCTGGCGGAGCGCGACTTCTCGCGGGCCTTGGCGCTTGCTCCAAACGACCCGGTGATCCACGCGTATTTGGGGCACATCGCCTTTTCTCACCGTCAATACCGGCAGGCCGCCGCGCATTCGGAAAAAGCCGGGAACCTGACGCACGACCCCTCGGTTGCCACCGAGCTGGCGGAAAGCTACCTGGAAATCGGCCAGCCGCAGCGAGCCTTCGACCTCTTGGCTGGGCTTGACCCGCATGGTCTCTCGCCGCGGCTCGAGTTTGGCCTCGGTCTCGAGCTGGCGCGGCATGAACTTTGCGACCGCGCCATTCCCTACTTTGAGGCGGTGAGCGCGGCTCACCCTGATTCCTATAACGCCGGTTTCAACCTGGCGGTCTGTTATCTGCAAACCAAACAGTTTCCCCTGGCCATCCGAGCCCTCGACGCGATCGCGAAACCCGGACACCAGACCGCGGAACTGGACAATCTGCTGGCTGAGGCCTACGAAGGCAATCAGCAGATCCAGGAGGCTATCAACGCCCTGCGGCAGGCCACGCAACTGGCCCCCAAGGACGAGAACAACTACGTCGATTTGGCCACTCTCTGCACCAACTATGACGCCTACGATCTGGGGCTCGAGATCATCGCGGTCGGATTGCACGAGATTCCGCAATCGGAGCGATTGATTTTCCAGCGAGGCGTCATCGAAGCCATGAAGGACCGCTTCGATCTCGCGGAAAAGGATTTTCAACTGGCCAGCCGGCTGGCCCCGGACAAGAATCTGACTTATGTGGCGCTCGGGGTCAGCTACATGCAGACCGGCCATCTTCCGGAGGCGATCCGCTCCCTGCGCGCCCGCACCAAAGAAAAACCGAATGACCCGATCTTGCTCTATCTGCTGGGCGATGCGCTGATCCGCTCGGGAGCAAGTCCAGGCGACCCTAGCTTCGCCGAAGCCCAGGCGGGTCTAGAAAAATCGGTAAAGCTGAACCCGCAATTGGCGGCGTCCCGAGTCGATTTGGCCAAGCTCTATCTGAAAGAGAATCGTCTGGACGACGCCCGGGAAAATCTGGAGCGGGCGCGGGCCCTCGACCCCAAAGACAAGACCGCTTATTCGCAGCTGGCGGTAGTGTATCGGCGGACCGGGAAGCCAGAATTGGCCAGCGCCATGCTGATCACCTTGAACCAACTGAACGAGGAAGACCGGCAACAAGATCACCGGCAGCGCCTGCAAGTCGTTGAGGAGAATCCGTCTTCCGGGCAGGCTGCAACGGAATAGTCGCACAACGGTAGCTACACCACGACGAGCCGTACAACTTGCCGCGAACGAGGAAGAGCCATGGAGCCCGGTTCGTATCGACCCAGGAACGCGATTCTAGCCTCCTGGCTTGCCCTTTGCCTGATTTCCGCCTGGCCATCCCGCACCTTGGCCGAGGACAACGCCGACCCCCAGAAGCCGCTCCCTACTCCGGGGCCGATGCTCACTCAAGGCATCGTGGATCTCGACACGCCGGAGTTTCGCTTGCGTCTGGTGCGTTCCTCACAAACCGTGGCTGCTCTTCTCCCGAAAGGCGCTGCAGGCTTCGACTTCACCCCCGGCGACTTGCTGACCGACCGCTCGGCCAACGGTTACTACCACCTGGGCGATCTCACGCTGCGCCTCCGCCGGGGCAATTCCGGGGATTGGAAAAACTATTCGACCGCCATCGCCCGGTCTCCGGTGACCGCACTCTCCCCTTCGAAGGACATACTCGCCGCGGCCGACCTCGGACCGACTTTCGCTCGGGACCTTCCCCTGAAGATCACGCGCACCTGGGCGCTCGACCGGGGCAAGCTGGTCCTGCGCTTCTCACTCACCAACCCGACCACGGAATCGGTCGAGATCGGCGCCCTGGGCATTCCCATGATCTTCAACAATGTGCTCAACGACCGTTCGCTCGATGAAGCGCACGCCAAGTGCTCGTTCTACGATCCCTCGATTGGCGAGGACGCCGGATATCTGCAGGTCACCCGCCTCAGCGGCCAGGGCCCGACGCTCGTCGTGGTGCCGGACGGAAAGACTCCTTTCGAGGCCTATAACCCGATTCTCGACAAGGCCGGAAGCTGGGGAGCCCCGCCGGTTTTCACCGATCGCACACCGCGCGGCATTACCTTCGAAGGCTTCTATGAATGGTTGGTGCATAGCGAGGCCTACGCCGATCAGGAATGGAAAAACGTCGAGGAATGGAATCCGCCGACCGCGCTGACGCTCGCTCCCGGGGAGTCGCGGACTTATGGCGTGAAATTCCTGCTCTCCGATTCCATTCGGAATATCGAGAAAACGCTCGCCGCCAATCGGCGACCCGTGGCCGTCGGCATTCCCGGCTATATCGTGCCCATGGACCTCGACGCCCGCCTGTTCCTGAAATATCCCGAGAGGGTTCGAACGCTCGCGGTCGAACCGGGCGGGGCCCTCGCGATCACCGCAGACGCTCCGGCCGGGGGCTGGAAAGCGTACACCCTGAAGGGCAAGAAGTGGGGCCGCGCCCGCCTGACCATCACCTACGACGATGGCCTGGTCGAGACCATCCAATATTTTGTGACCAAACCCGAGGCCCAGGTGGTTCGCGACATGGGCCACTTCCTGACCACCCGGCAGTGGTTCGTCTATCCGCAGGACCCCTTCCACCGCAGCCCCTCGGTCATGACCTACAACCGCCAGAGCAATTCGATTGTCATCGAAGACAGCCGCGTCTGGATTGCCGGGCTGGGCGATGAGGGCGGAGGAGGGGCGTGGATTGCAGCCATCATGAAACAGCTGGTCGCGCCGGATAAGGAAGAGCTGGCTAAGCTCGAGCAGTTCGTGGACGGCGTGCTGTGGGGCGGACTGCAGCAGAAAGACGGTCCCCAGGCCTACGGAGTCCACAAGAGCCTTTTCTACTACCAGCCCGATCAGATGCCCGCCGGCTACTACCGCGCGGACTTTGACTGGAGCACGTGGACCAGTTGGAACCAGCGACAGGCCGCGCGCGTGGACCGCTCCTACGATTATCCGCATGTTGCAGCTGCCTATTGGGTGCTGTATCGCCTGGCCCGCAATAACCAGGGACTGGTAACCGACCACTCCTGGGACTGGTACCTCGGCCATGCCTATGAAACTTCCGTTGCCATGACGAATTTCGCTCAGGAATACGCGGTCTTCGGACAGATGGAAGGCACCGTCTTTCTCCAGATCCTGACCGACCTAAAACGGGAAGGAATGACTGCCGAAGCCGAGAATCTCGAAACCAGGATGCACGCGCGTGCCGAGCGCTGGCGAAAAGAGGCGTATCCGTTCGGCAGCGAGATGCCGTGGGATTCGACCGGCCAGGAGGAAGTCTACGCCTGGACGAAATACTTCGGCTACCAGGACAAGGCCGAGGTCACGCTCAACGCAATCCTCGGCTACGATCCGGCGATACCGCACTGGGGATATAACGGGAGTGCCCGCCGCTACTGGGACTTCATTTTCGCGGGCGGCGATCGGCGCCTCGAACGGCAGCTTCATCATTACGGCTCGAGCCTGAATGCCATTCCTGTGCTGGCTGAATTTCGGGCACATCCTGACGACTTTTATCTATTGCGCGTAGGTTACGGCGGGACCATGGGAGCGCTCACCGACATCGACGAGGACGGATTCGCCGCCGCGGCCTTTCACGCCTTCCCCGACATGCTCCGCCATGATCCGATTACCGGTGACTATGGCCCGAACTTCTTTGGCCATGCCTGGAACACGGCGACCTATGTGGTCCGTCATCCTGAATTCGGCTGGCTGGCCTTCGGCGGAAATATCAAAGCCCAGGGTGACACCCTAGATCTAACCCCGCTTGATTCTTCCCGCTCCCGAATCTATCTCGCTCCTTATGGTCTCTGGCTTACGCTCGACTCCGGCACGTTTGCGGGAGTGCGCATCAACCCGGCCACCGGTGCCCTCGGGCTCGGCTTCGCCCCCGCCACGCCATTCAGTTCGGCGGCCCGTCTGCGTATCGAAGAGCCGGCCAAGGACGCGAGCTTCAGGACCTATCGCCCCGGCACCGAGCTCAAGCGGGAGCGCGAGGCCTACGTCGTACCCCTGTCAGAGAGAGTGACGTGGATTGAACTGAGGAGCGCACGCTAATCGGATCAGGTCGAAAACCATGATGAAAACCAAAATTTCCCGCCGTGAGTTATTGAAGGGCGCAGCCGGCGCGTCCTGCCTCGCACTCGCCGGAATACCCGCGCCCGCCGAGGCGCCGCTTGGAGCCGCGCCTTCTCCCGAGCGCAGCCGGATCCTTCCGCTCACCTCGACCAGCGAAGTTTTCATTCCTCCGCGGGGCGCGAGCTTCATGAAGTTCAGCTATGACTTTCCCGAGCCCGCCCTGGAATGGGCGGGATTGCGATTCTCGTTTCGGCTGCACACCTTCGAAAACACCTATGGCTTGGACCGCGACGCCATCGAGGTGGCAGAGACTCCGCAAGGCCCCGAGCTCACCTGTACTCAACTGGTCTGGGCCGGGGGGCAGATGAAAGCTCCCGGGACCTTGCGGGTCCGCTTTCGCCAGGACGGCGGCGGAGTCGAGTGGAACGCCGTGGCCGAGATGGAGCAGCCGATCAAGTCGGTGGTAGCCATCGTTCGCGGCGTGCCGCGGGGCAGAATCTCGCCCGGGGGCCTGGAATTCATAAACCCGCAGGACGATGAGGTACTGCTCGGCTATCCCTTTGGCGCCGGGGCGCTTTTCCTCGAACGCGGCATGGCGCGCATGTTGAACACGCCGCTCGCGGTGATTCAGAGTGCTGACGGCGAGTTCTTCTATCTGTCCGCCTGGTGCGACAGTGTGCGGGCCAACCGATTCTATTTCCAGCCGGGAGAGACGGGCTACCGCGTCGAGCTAGTCTACGAGCAGGCGGGCTGGAACAAGAGCCCGAAACTCGAGGGTCCGCGGTGGCGGGCCGGCCGCGCTGCGAGCATGGAGGGCGCCTGCGCTCCGCATTTCGCGCATGTGGAGAAGACCTTCCAGGTGCCCGACTGGGCCGAGCGCAGCGATGTCGCTCCCTGGTTTCGGGAGGCGGCGCTCGCGGTTACGCTCCACGGCATGCACTGGACGGGATATATCTTCAACGACTACGCCAAGATGCTCAGAATCCTCGCCTGGGTTGCCACCCGGATTCCGGCGCGCCACGTCTTTGTCCTGCTGCCGGCCTGGGATGGCCGTTTCTATTGGAACTATCCTCTTTATAAGACGGATCCGCGCATGGGGGGAGACGAGGGGTTTCGCCGGCTGATCGAGGAGGGCCAGAAAATGGGCTTCCACTTCATGCCCATGTTCGGAACCAATTGCGCGAACACTCATCATCCCGAGTTTTCGCAGTTTGCCGACGCCCGAATGGCGCAGATCGATGGCGATGCCTTCGACCTGAACTGGGTGGATTGGGACAACGATCGCCACATGGAGGGCTGGAGTCCCTACATGAATGTTGGGGTCGATTCCTGGCGGAATTGGCTGTTCGCCCGCATCTCTGACGTCATTGACCGCTTCGGGCTGGACGCTTATTTTCTGGACATTGTCGGGGGGTGGGAAAACAACACCAAGGCCGATTCCCACGAAGGCACCCGTCGCCTGGTGGCGGACCTGCGCGCGAAATATCCCCACGTGATGGTCTTCGGGGAAATGCATTATGACGCCTTGCTGTCGTTTATTCCGGTCTTTCACGTCGAGCGGGAGTCCGCCTACTGGCCGGCCTTCACCAAGTACTCGCGGGCATTCCAGCACCTCAGCCATCCCGCGCCCGGCCGGGGCTCAAGCGGTCTGCATGAATCCGGCTTTGCGCCGTTCGACCCGAAAATCGTCGCGGCGGAGACTTTGATTATTCCGACGATTACCGTGGTCGATGATACCTTCGACCGTTACCAGGAAGTCATGTCCGATCTCATTGTGCAGGCTCGCGAGCGGGCTGGAATCACCTAGACCTGGCAAGACGCAGGCCTCCTGTGGCGTGGGCCTTGCGGGTTACGCAGAAGCCACGGGCGGGGCGATTTCCGCTGCGAGCGAAATCGATTCGCATGACATAGGCCGGCCGCAGGTGGCTGGCAAGGAGCGAAACAAGATGGCCAGAAATCGGATTCTCGGATGGGGCTTCCGGTTGACGCTCGTGACCTTTGCCCTGGTTTCGGCGGCCCCAGCGCAGCCGCAAACCCCGCCTCCGGAAGCGCCGGTCGCGGCGAGACTCGACGCCAGCAAAGTCAGTGAGCCCATCTCCAACTACGACTTCGGCATGTTCATCGAGCACCTGGGCAACATCATCAATCACGGACTGTGGAGCGAGATGCTCGACGATCGTAAGTTCTACTATCCGGTCGACTCCGTCGAACCGAAAGAACCCGCCGGACCTCCGACGCGTACCCGGTTCCTGAGGATGAAGAAGTGGCGCCCGGTCGGCCCAGATCAGTTTGTGGTCATGGATCATGACCACCCCTACGTGGGCGACCAGAGTCCACGGATTGATCTTGAAAGCACAACACCCCACGGCATTCAGCAATCCGGGCTCGCCCTGCGTCAGGCCAAGGTCTACACCGGCCGAGTCGTGCTCGCCGGCTCGCCGGGGGCGAAGGTCGGGGTCAGCCTGATCTGGGGGCCGAATCCAGTTGACCGCCAAGCCATAGCTATTTCAATGCTCCACGGGTCCTATGCGAAGTTTAACTTGAAGTTCACGGCGCCTGCGGACACAGACGAGGGCCGCCTGGAGATCGTGGGGACTGGCAGCGGGAGCTTTCACGTGGGCGCGGTCTCGCTGATGCCCGCCGACAACCTCCATGGCTTCCGTCCGGACACGACCGGGCTGCTCGGCCAGCTCAACTCCGGCTTCTATCGTTTACCGGGCGGCAACTTTATCTCCGGCTATGACTGGCGCGACGCCATCGGAGACCCCGACCTGCGCCCTCCGACCTGGGACTATGCCTGGAATGTCATGCAGCCGAATGACGTGGGTATTGATGAATTCATGGTTCTCTGCCAACTTTTGAAAGTGGACCCCTATATCACGGTGAACGCCGGGTTCGGGGACGATCGTGCTGCCGCCGATCTGGTCGAATACGCCAACGGTTCGACCAAGACGCGTTTCGGTGCGCTGCGCGCGGCGAACGGCCATCCTGAGCCCTATCACGTGAAGTATTGGAATGTCGGCAATGAGCCCTATGGCGACTGGCAGCTCGGCCGCACGGCGCTGCGCTATTTCGTGCTGAAGCATAATGCCTTCGCCAAGGCCATGCGGCGGGTCGATCCCTCGATCACGATCGTCGCTTCGGGCGCCATGCCGGACCAAATGACTGTCACCAACAGTGCGCGCCTGGCCACGGGCAAAACCCAAGCCGAATATGGCACCGATGGCGACTGGACCGGAGGCCTTCTGGCCAAGTCGTGGGGCTATTTTGAGGGCCTCAGCGACCATTGGTATACCTATACCGGCAAGAGATTCGACTGGAATGCCGGCAAAGACAACCCATTCCTGTACCGGGAGAATCCGTTCACCGCGGTCGACGAATCGCTCGTCGATGGGATCCGGAGGCCCTCGAACCGGGTGCGCGAGAAGGCCGAAGCCTGGGAAGAGTACAAGAAGCGCTTTCCCGCCATCGAAGAGAAGAAGATATTCCTTGCCATCGACGAGTGGGCCAATAGCGGCACGCCGCCCAATCTCAGGCTGGCGCTCAGTTACGCGATGGTCATGCAGGAAATGTTCCGGCACACCGACTCCATCAAGATGGCGGCTTTCACGTTTGCCACTTCCACCCTCGACTACAACAGCACCGAGGCGATCTTCAATACCACCGGGCTCATGTTCAAGCTCTACCGCGAGCACTATGGCACACTGCCGATCGAAGTCACCGGCGATTCGCCGCAGCCGGCGCCGAAGTGGCCGGTGGGTGGCGATCAGCCGGCGGTAAACGCCGGCAGCCCCACCTACCCATTGGATGTGGTTGCGGCCTTCACCAGCGACCGCAAATTCCTTACCGTGGCGGTCATCAACCCCACCCAATCGACCGTACAATTGGATCTCAAAATCGATGGGGTTCGGCTGCAGGGAAAATCCCGAATGTGGCAAATGACTGGTCCGAGCGTCGATGCCGCCGACCTGGTCGGCCACAAATCTGAGGTCGAAACCGTGGAAACACAGCTGCCCGAGGTACCGGTGGCCCTGGGCGTCGCCCCCATCAGCATCAATATCTACGAGTTTCCGGTTCGATAGACGGGTCTTTGGCTCGACCAAATCACCTTGAGGGCGCCCCGTGCGACCATTGGCCTTGTAGAATGGGTATTTACTCTATATTGTATAGATAATGTCTGAGCGCGATTCCCTCGGTGAATTCGAGCACATCATTGTTCTCGCGCTTCTGCAGCTGGAAGATCGGGCCTATGGAGTCACGGTGCGCCAAGAGATTGAATCCCGCACTCATCGTGAGGTGTCAATCGGCGCCGTCTATGCGACCCTTGAACGTTTGGAGACAAAAGGGTACGTCAGGTCCCACCGCGGCGAGCCCACGCCAGAACGCGGAGGCCGTTCGAAACGTTTCTTTCGTGTCACCCCGAAGGGCTTGACGGCGGTGAACCGCACACAGCGCGCCATCCAGAGCATGAGCCAAGGCCTCGACCTTATCCGGAGCTACTCATGACCTCCCCGGCACCTTTCGTTCATCCGCCGCGCCTTGCCGTATGGCTGGTCCATCTCTTCGCCGCCGGCGTAGAAGCTGAATCGCTTTCCGGAGACATGCTCGAGGAATTCTCCCACCTGGCCTCGAAATCGGGGCTGGCCTTCGCCAGAAGATGGTTTTGGCGACAGACGCGAAACACGATTGCCCATCTTTTCACAAACGCCTTCCGGGTCGCTCCCTGGCAGACCGCTGCCACCGTGATCGGAGGGTTCTTACTAAACCGGCTGGTCTCTCGGTTGCCGGAGCCAGCCATCTTCGCAGTGCTGCACAGATATCAGGTTTTCGACCATCATTTCAGCGCGTATGTATTCTTTGCGAGCGACGGAATTGCGCTCGGACACGTGCTCGCCTCAATGTTCGTTGGGTGTGCCATCGCATGGGCCGCCAAGGATAGAGAGATGGTCGTTACCATCACGCTAGTTTTTGTCCTTTGCGCGATGACCGGCGCCGCGGTGTGCGTGTCGCTGGCCACCAGGCACACTATGATTCTGGGGATGCTGCCATGGAATTTTTCTGACTGGTTTGCGATGGTGCTGGGTGGAACCATGGTCCGAACCCGTCGATCAGGTGCGACAACTCTGCCTTCCGCAAACTGATTCTCGATATCAGCCTCGGCGAGGCGCGGCAGTTGGGGAGAGCACGCGTAGCACCGCCACGGAGTCGCTTAGCGCACCCGGGTCCGAAAGCTCTCGGGCCGCAGTGCCAAATCCAGATCTTCGCCCATCCGGACAATGAGCGGCAACAGGGCTTCAATATCTGCCAGCGAGGTGCGGAAGTTCACAATGCACGCGCGTAGCGCAAATTTTCCGTGAATCACCGCATTCGAGAGATACGCCTGGCCGCTGTTTTGCAAACGAGTCAGTAGCTCTCCGTTCAGTTGATTCAGATAGTGCTCCACTGGTTCATCGCCCGAATTGAGGCCCTGGGGTACGTAACGGAATGTGGTGATGCTCAAGGATTGGGTGAAAGCCTGGAGCGCAGGATATCGAGGTATTCGCTGAAACAGCTCTCGGGCCAGGCGGATATCGTCGGAGAGCATTTGAACATAGCCGTCTCGCCCCACCTGCTGGAGAGCGAGCCAAACCTTGAGCGCGCGAAACCCGCGCGAATTCTGCGGCCCAAGGTCGAAGTAATTGATGGCTTCACCGCCAAAGTGATAGTAGGGCGGATGATAGGCGAATGCCTCCCGCAATTGTTCCGGGTTGCGTACCAGAGCGCAGCCGGCCTCAAGCGGGGCATATAACCATTTGTGCGGGTCGACGGCCACCGAATCTGCCTCACGTAGACCGGCGAGCGCATCAGGAGCATCGGGCAAAACCGCCGCCAGGGCGCCGTAGGCACCGTCCACATGGAACCAAACATTGAATTCACGGCAGATCGCGGCCAGTTCCGGCAACGGATCAATTGCTCCCGTACTGACTGAACCAGCAGTACCTACGACGAAGAAAGGTCTGTCGCCGGCTTCGATATCGCTGCGAATCTGTTCCCTCAGAACCGTGACGTCTATCCGGAATTGATCGTCGGTCGGAATCCAACGGATTGCATCCGAACCTAGCCCTGAGATGTCCGCGGCCTTTTGAATCCAGGTGTGCGTCTCCTTGGAGCCGTAGAGCCGCAGACGGGCGCCGTTCATTCCTGTTTTGCGGACATCCCAGTCCGCTTTCGCCTGTCGGGCGGCGAGAAAGCACACCATATTGGCCATATTTCCCCCGCTGACAAACAGACCTGCGCAACCCAGGGAGTAGCCGAGGATTTCGGCAATCCAACGTATCGTCTGAGCCTCGATTTCACTCGCCATCGGAGAAAGCAACCAGGCTCCGACATTCGGGTTTACGGCGGCAGTCAGCAAGTCTCCCAAGGCCCCGATCGGCGCGGCAGACGAGGTGATGTATCCCCAAAAGCGGGGGTGTCCATTAAACAGAGAATGCTCGAACAGCAGGTCGGCTGCACGATTGAGCAGTCGACCCGGGTCGGTTCCTTTCTGCGGCAACGAGCGTTCAGCCCCGAGGGCTTGCCGAACATCAGAAGGCGATTCGCCGGGAGTCACCCGCCGTTCGGGAAGCGAATCCAGGAAACTGGCGATCCGGTCGACTAGCTGAGAACCCAGTGCCCGAAACTCCTCGGAGCCCATAGCCAGTGGCGACACGCGTTTCTCGAAGCTTTCTTGGTTATCCATGGCAACCCACGCAGGAATGTTAATTGATGATGGCTTACGTTGGGGGCTGGGGGCTCGGCCTGGGCATCGCCACAAAGAGACGTTTTCCAGTGTTGATCTTCAGAGGTAGACAATTTCTGATTTGTTCTGATTTGCCCGTCGCCCGGGATTCTTCCGCCACTGGCTCTAAGCAAACTGCTGATATCTCAGCACAGAAGAAAAGAAAAATTGCTTGACAACGGTGGGGACCGGTTTTATATTTAACCTATCGGTTATTTAACTGATTGGTTTATCACAGATGCACGATCAGCTCAGCTCCACCTTCGCCGCGCTCGCCGACCCCACGCGCCGCGCCATCTTAGCCAGGCTGGCGCTGGGCGAGACCTCGGTGACCGAACTCGCCAAGCCCTTCGAGATGTCCATGCCCGCGGTCTCGAAGCACCTCAAGGTGCTGGAGCGCGCCGGCCTGATCGCTCGCGGTCGCGAGGCGCAGTGGCGCCCCAGCCGCCTCGACGCCGGCCCCCTCAAGGACGCGGCCTCCTGGATCGAGGAGTATCGCCGGTTCTGGGATAAGAGCCTCGACCGGCTCGAGGACTATCTGCGCAAGATGAAGGGGAGAAAGACGCAGGATTCCAGAGCGAAGAGATCGAAGACCAAATCCAAGGAGTGACCTCGTGGCCCAATTAGCCAATGCAGCAAACGCAGCAACCGAATTCGTCTTCAGCCGAACATTCGACGCGTCCCGCGAAGACGTGTGGAATGCATTCACCCAGCCTGAGCACCTGAAGCACTGGTGGGGCACTCCCGGCAGCAGCGTCGAAATCGCCCACCACGAACTCAAGCCGGGAGGACTGTTCCACTACTGTATGAAATTCCCTGACGGCCGCGCCATTTGGGCCCGATTCATCTTCCGCGAGATCGTGGCGCCTGAGCGCTTGGTGTGGCGCAATGGCTTCAGCGACGAGCACGGTGGCCTCACGCGCAACCCCTGGGTGTCCAGCTTTCCGCTGGAGACGCTGAACACCGTGACCCTCGCCGAGCAGGACGGCAAAACGCTGCTCACCGTCAGCGCGGTCCCGTTCAACGCAAGCGACGAGGAAGCCCACGTCTTCGCCGGCGGAATCAACGGCATGAAGATAGGCTTCGGCGCCAGCTTCAAGGTGTTGGCGAATTACCTCGCGCAGCGGAGCTGACGTATGCCATTGAGGAGGAGAGATCCACTGAATCAGACCCTCGCGTCGATGAGCACCTTCCGCGCACGGAAAGGGCTCGCGGTTCTCGGCGCGCTAGTCTGCGTCGATTTTATTCCGGTCTGGTACACGTTGACACACATCACTAAACAACCAGGAAGGAGATATATGCAACTAGTCAAGAGACTTGTGATGTTCAGCATGGCAGTGAGCGACATGCCGAAGGCAAAAGCATTTTACGTGGACAAACTTGGTTTGAAGGTCGCGTCGGACCACCGCAAAGACGACGACAACTGGTGGGTATCGCTTACCCTCCCTGAAGGTGGGGCTTCTATTACGCTCACCACCGCTCACGAGAACATGAAGCCCGGCACTATGAAGCTGTTCTTGGCGACTTCAGACCTCGCAGCAGCCCACAAGGAGCTCAGCGCAAAGGGCGCTAAAGTCAACGAAGTCAAAGACGACCTGTACGGCCCGGGGTCAGGCGTAAAGTGGTTTAATCTTGAGGACCCTGATGGCAATCCGGTCCTCCTGGTACAAGCGTAAATCACCGAATCGGTTCTGTTAATCTCTGACTGGTTGAGCACCAATGCAGACTGGAGGATCATCGGCTCATGGCGCGAACCGCTGCTGTTGGCGCTCCATTGCGCCATCCCGCGTTCCAGCGGCTTTGGTTGGGGCTGAGCATCTCGTATCTTGGGGACCAGTTCACCATCATCGCCTTACTCTGGTTCGTGCTGCAGTTGACCGGCTCTGGTGCGGCGGTGGGCCTCGTGATCCTCTGCTTCGGCCTTCCCGGCGTCGTCACCGGGACGATCCTCGGGCGTCTGCTGGATCGCTACCAGCCGCGGCTGGTGATGGGCTTCGACAACCTCGCCCGAGCGGCACTCATCGCGGCCATTCCCACGCTCTACGCCCTCAGATGGTTGCAGCTCTGGCACGTCCTCGTGCTGGCGTTGCTGGCCGGAGCGCTCTCGCCAGCAACCACGGCTGGGGTACGGGCGTTTGTGCCGCACCTGGTGGACGCCGCCGCCCTCGATCGCGCCAATGCGCTCACCGCGGCCAGCCTGCAATTCTCGTATCTCGCCGGCCCACTGGCAGCAGGCTTCGCCGTCGCCAGGTTGGGCGGTCCCTGGGCGCTGTTCATCGACGCCGCCAGTTTCTTGCTGATGGGCCTGCTAGCGCTGACCCTGCCCACGATCACTCGCGAACCTCGGGTCGCCCAGCATGCGGCAGCCAATCGCTGGCTCGGCTTCGGCGCGCTGTTCAGCCTGCGCTACGTGCCCGCGCTCACGCTCCTCTCGCTGGTGTTCTTCTTCTCCTACGGCCCGTTGGAGGCGGCCCTGCCGGTCTACAGCGGCCAGACTTTACACGCCAACGCCGACGGCTACGGGCTGCTGTGGACCGGCTTCGGCATGGGGGCCTTCGCCGGTGTGCTGACGCTGACCAAGTTCTCGCAGCGCTGGCGGCCGAGCATTGCCTTGCCGATGATCGCGGTGCTCTGGGGAGCGCTGCTGTGTCCTCTGTTTTTCATCCGACAGCTGCCGCTCGCGATGCTGTTCCTCGGTATGGCTGGGGCATCCTGGGCACCCTATACGCCGATGGAAACCACGCTGCTGCAGCGGCTCGTCCCGGCCGAGATACGCGGCCAGGTCTTCGGCGCGCGCCATTCGCTAGTGGTAGCGGCGGCGCCGCTCGGAGCCGCCTTCGGTGGGGTGCTGCTGCAATATTTCTCGGCGCCGCTGGTGATCGCTATCTCTGGCCTCGCCTGCATCCTCGCCGGGCTGGGTGGCTTCGTCTCACCCTCACTGCGTCAGTTGCAACGAGGAAGCCCCTAGTGTTCCGGCAGGGTGTGAACACCGATAAAGAGATTTGGGCGACATGGATGGGTTCTTTTCCGAGTATCCGCGTTCATCTGCGTTCATTTGTGGCTAAGAACGAATACTGAAACACCCCCCAGGAGACTTCATGCCCCAGGAATACATAGAGATTCGCGGCGCGAGAGAGAACAATCTCAAGAACATCTCGCTCGACATTCCCCGTCGACAGATCACCGTGTTCACCGGCGTCTCGGGTTCGGGGAAATCATCGCTGGTGTTCGACACGATCGCCGCAGAATCCCAGCGTCTGCTCAACGAGACGTTCCCGACGTTCGTGCAGACGTTTCTTCCGCGATACGGTCAGCCTGAAGTCGAAGTTCTGGCGAATCTCTCGACGGCAATCATCGTCGATCAGCAACGCATCGGCGGGAATCCGCGGTCGACCATGGGAACGGCGACCGACATCTACACGTTGCTGCGCGTCTTGTTTTCTCGTCTTGGGAAGCCCACGGTTCCGCACGCCCTGGCGCTATCATTCAACGATCCCATGGGCATGTGTCTCGAGTGCGAGGGACTCGGTCGCGGTTCCCAGATCGATATCGATGCACTGGTGGATAAGAGCAAGTCCCTTGAAGAAGGCCCAGTCCGTTTTCCAACGTTCAACGTGGGTGGTTACAATCTGCACACGTTCGTCAAGTCGGGATTCTTCGACGCCAAAAAGCCACTCAAAAAGTATACGAAAGAGGAATGGCACGACTTTCTTTACCGCGACGACACCAAGGTCAAAGTCAACAAGCAAGGGCAAAGATTCAGCTCCGGTTATGACGGCCTGATTCCGAAATTCAAGCGCCTCTACCTGAGCAAAGACGCGGAGAAGATGCCGGCGCATCTTCGTGAGGCGTTTGAGAAGATTGTGACGCAGGGACCGTGCAGCGCGTGCGGCGGAAAGCGTTTGTCGGAGGTCGCGTGCGCCTGCCGCGTCAACGGAAAGAATATCGCAGAATGCGCGGCAATGCAGGTGAGCGAACTCGCTGAGTTCATTCATACGCTTCGCACGCCGACTGTCGCTCCGCTGCTGGCACGCCTGGCAGAAAGGCTCGATCATCTCGTCGAGATCGGACTTGGTTATCTGAGTTTGAGCCGCGAGACCGCGACACTGTCCGGTGGAGAATCGCAACGAGTCAAGATGGTGCGCCATCTGTCGTCGAGCCTGACGGAGACGCTCTACATCTTCGACGAACCGACGATCGGTTTGCACCCGCACGACATTCAAAGACTCAATAAGACACTGACCAAGCTTCGCGATGTCGGAAACACAGTTCTCGTCGTGGAACACGACCCTGAAGTGATGGAGATCGCTGATCACATCGTCGACCTGGGGCCAGGCGCCGGAAGGGGCGGTGGAAGGGTTGTGTTCGAAGGTCCGTTCAAAGAGCTCAAAAAGAGTGACACGCTGACCGGAAAACACCTTTCGAAGCATCAGGCGCTCAAAGAGAAACCGCGCGCGGGAAAAGGACATCTTGTCGTCGAGAACGCGATACTCAACAATCTCCGCGACGTCACAGTGAAGATTCCCAAAGGCGTTCTCACCGTCGTCACCGGCGTGGCTGGCAGCGGGAAGAGCTCACTGATTCACGGTTGTCTTCCCAAACATTACCCGGATGCTGTCTGCGTCGATCAATCGCTGGCGGCGGGATCGCGACGATCAAACCTGGCCACGTACTCAGGAATGGCGGACGCAATTCGGAAAGCATTTGCGACGGCCAACAAAGTTCAGCCCGCACTGTTCAGCGCGAACTCCAAGGGAGCATGCCCCGCGTGTGAGGGTCTGGGTGTCATCTACACGGACTTGCAACACCTCGATCCCGTCGCGATTCGCTGTGAAACCTGTGAGGGGCGCTGTTTCACCGATGCGGTTCTTGCGCTGACACTTCGAGGTAAGAACATCAATGAAGTGTTGAATTTCTCCGTCGTGGACGCGTCGTGTTTCTTTACGGAGAAACCAATTCTCGCGGCGCTAAAAGCACTGAAAGACGTGGGGCTCGGTTACATCGCGCTCGGGCAAAGACTCAACACGCTGTCGGGCGGTGAACGTCAACGCTTGAAACTGGCGGGTGAACTCGAGAAGGCTTCGCAAATCGTGGTTCTCGACGAGCCGACGACCGGTTTGCACATGGCCGACGTGGCGAACCTGCTCGCGCTCCTCGACGCGATGGTCGACAATGGAACCACTTTGATCGTGATTGAGCACAACCTGGATGTGGTCGCGCGCGCCGACTGGATCATCGACATGGGGCCGGGCGCAGGCGCCGAAGGTGGCAAAGTGGTGTTTGAGGGGGCGCCGCGCGAGTTGCTGAAAGCAAGCAAGTCGCTGACGGGGAAACACCTCGCTGCCCGATTGGGATGAACCTTAGCGTTGGCTGAGACGGCTTTGCGCGAAGCAGCGAAAGGATTTCGTGGCCGGTAATATCGTCGCGCGCCATGTGCAAGAGGTGAGCCTACACTCTCGACAGGCGCCCGAACCGCTGTTTCATCTTCGCTGTTTCCGAAAGTGCCATTCTCAGGCCACAATCATGGCCGAACGAGGCCAGCCCAATATTACGATTCGGGTGGCGGCGCGACAAATTCCGGCTGGCGGTTAGCCTTGGTTATACGGGAAGCTTCAACGGCAGCCCGCGAAGCCCAGCCTTCCACCGTTCGCATAGCTCACGAGCCGCTTCCGGCCAAGCGGAATAGGTAAACGAAAATCCCTCTCGAAGCAGCCGACCGGGAAAAACACGTCGACTCTTGAGGATTAACTCGGTTTCCGTTCGAAGAACGATGGCACCGATATCGAGCATCCACTTGGCCGACGGCAGACCGATGTTTGCTCCCCACGCTCGGCGCAGGCCTGCCATGAAGTCGCGGTTGGTCACGGGGTTCGGGGATGCGAGGTTCACAGCGCCATCCATGTAGTCGTGCTCGATCAAGAAGTAGATCGCGCGGACAAAGTCCGCCTCGTGAATCCACGAAACATACTGGCGTCCGTCGCCCGAGGTTCCTCCCAGGCCTCTCCGTACCAGGGCCAGTAGGGTATCGAATATTCCTCCGCGGTCGGGGCTCATGGTCATCGCCGAGCGAAGCTTCACTTTCCTCGTTGCCGGCGCTGGAATTTCATCGAATGCCCTCTCCCACGCGGTGGCTACGTCGATGCTGAATCGCCAGGTTTCGGGAACACCAGGTTCCGTGCCTCCAATCACGCCTGACACCTCGTCATTCGGCGCGTCATAGGTGTGGGCATAGATGGTTGCCGTGCTGGCCTGCAGCCACACACGAGGCGGTCGCTTCGCGCTCGAGATTGCCTGTCCTAGGGCGCGAACCGACTCAACTCGGGACTGAACAATTTCCCGCCGATTGTATGGTGTGTAGCGGCAGTTCACAGATCGGCCGGCTAGGTTGATTACGACGTCAACACCGTCTAGCTTGTCCGACCATTGCGAGACATCCGCGAGGTTCCACGGTTCGACTCGCCACGGGCGGGCTTTCGGTGAGCCGCGGCCAAGGACAACGACCTCGTGCCGGTCGTTATGAAACGCACGCGCCAAGATGGTCCCCACCTGGCCGGTGCCGCCGGGGATAGCAATCTTCATAGCATGAATCTCTTTCCGATTACGCCGGGTGCAGGGTGCGAAAAGCTTGAAGACACCGTTCGACCGTCTCCAGTTCGGAAAACCGGCTGCCCTCTTGCTCGATGAGGTAATACTCGACGCCGCCCGTGCTTTCGGCAGCCGCCAGAATGCTTTTCCAGTCGGCCGTGCCTTCGCCGAAGAGCACCGCATATCCTTTGGCCGGGTCAGGCGACCAGTCTTTCAGGTGCAGCGAGCGAATTCGACCAGGATTCGAGCGAATCCAAGCCGCGGGATCCCCGCCGGCTTCAAGGCAGGTGCCCACATCCAGTTGCAGCATGACCGATGGCTGGGTGTTCTTGGCCAAGATCTCGATGGGTCTGTGACCGTCGACCAGCGTGAACTCCGGCTGGTGATTGTGATAGCCGGTCTTGAGGCCGGCGGGCGCCAGTTGTTCGGCGGCTCGATTCAGCGTATCGGCAACTTCCTTCCACCCATCGAGCCCGGGTTTGGGTTGCGAACTGGCCATGACCACGTACTTGCTTCCGAGAATCAGGTTCATGTCGCGAGCTTTCGGTAGATTCTCCGCGCTGAAATACGAGGCACTGTTATGGGTGGAGAAACATCGGATGCCCAGCTCATCGAGAAGCTTTCGCATCTGTTTGGTCTCGGCTTCGGTCCAATCGAAATAGGGCGCGTAGAACTCGAGGCCTGCATATCCTGCGTGCGCGACCGCACGGACTGTGCCCTCGGGATCCTGCTTGAGCGCATTGCGGACGGAATACATTTCCAGACCAACTGGAATCGAGGTCGCAGCGCGGGAGGAGAATGCCCAAGGCAGCATGGCCGAGAGCGCGATAAAGGAACGGCGTGACACAGGCGTCATCTCTTAGCGTCCCACTTTCTTATCCAGGAATTTAGCCACCCATTCCAAACATTCTTTGGTTTCGGACAATCAAAACTGATAGCAAAGCACGCAGCCGAGGTTTGAAGACGACGCCACTATACGCCGGGGTCTGATGAACTGTCATCCCATCGGAATGGGCGATCAGGTGTGCGCGGGCACAACCCAAATGACGATCACAACGACGTCTCCGCACGGTGCAGCCAGGGAAGGACACGGAATTGTCCGAGGCCTTGAGTGGACCGCCGGCGTCATGGCCTGTGCACTGCTCGCCGGAGCGTCCAATCGACGCCGTCGCTGGAGTGCCCTGCCTTCGGTGGTTGTTCTTGCGTTCCTGCTAGCACTCCGCAGTTGCGGAGGCGGCGGGAACATCGTCCCAGGTGCTCCTAGGGGAACTTATTCGGTCACGTCACGGCCACGAGCGGAAGCCTTACGCGTTACGCCGACTTTCAGCTCATCGTGCGTGAGAAGTACAAACTTGAAGCAGGCGGCTCCGGGCTACGCGCCTCATCCAGCTCCATTCAAGTGAGTTGCGCATTCACCTCACGCCTTGCGGCCCCGAGCCTAGGTCACCTCGAATAGACACTTTTACGCGGATGGCAGATCTACAGTATGCGCTGTATCGAACATCCTCTGAGAGTGTGGGATAATGTTCGCGAGGTGAATCATGCCTGACACATTGGGAAATACAAGCAGACCCACACAAGAAGATTCATCGAAGCCCTCCGAAACTTCCGACGATAAAAAGCTGGATCGTATCGCTGACGATGCTGCCGAGCGCGCAGGAAAAACCGAACAGCGCTACGACGAAGACCACGATATTTTTACCAAGTGATTGCTGTCACACGGTGACTAGGCACCCCTCATCGGAGCTGGTGCCACGGCTGGTTCGGTGCAGGCGGGATGGACGTCTGCAACACCGCGGAGCCGTGCGACCAGCCCGAGAAGAGAACGCATATCCGCGGGTCGAACCGCCGACACCAGGACTTTCTGGCTAAGCCGGAATGCAGCACCTGCCGTGGCAGTAGCCAGGGTCCTATCTACACCTAGGCGGTTGACCTATCTTGATGCCTCCTCCAACTTGGCAATATCAAACTTTCTCATTTTGAGAAATGCCTCGGTCACTCGCGCCGATCGGCTCTCGTTTCGATCCTGCAGCATCTCCCCCAGAACCGTGGGAACAATCTGCCAAGAAAGGCCAAATTTGTCTTTCAGCCATCCGCACCGTTCCGCCTTCCGATCTGCCGAGAGCTTCGACCAGAAATAATCTATTTCTTCCTGGTTATTGCAGTGCACCATGAAGGAAATGGCTTCGTTGAAAGCGAAGTTGTGTCCGCGCGCGCTGTCCATAAGAGCAAAGCTCTTGCCTTCCAGCGTAATACCGGCATGCTTTATGGTTCCCGGCTTGTCTGGCTCTTCATTCTCGCCGTAACGAAGAATCTGGCCAAGCTTTGTATCATGGAATACTGACGCGTAGAAATGGATCGCCTCTTCTGCCCTTCCACACTGCTCCCCGACAAACATGAGCGTCGGGACGATCCTCTGTTCGAACTTGCGGTCACCCATGAACATGACCTGCCAGGAAAGGCCATATCGATCCTGTGTCCATCCATACCTTTCACTGAACGGATAGGCGCCGAGTTCCATGAGCGCCGAGCCGCCTTTGGAGAGTTCGGCCCACAATCCATCGACTTCAGCTTTGGTGTCGCAGGCAACTAGAAACGATACAGCCGGGGTGAACTTGAAGGGTGGTCCTGCGTTGAGGAACCTGAATTCCTCCCCCAGAAGTTCAACCGTAAGAAGGTCCACCGTGCCCGAAGGAGTGTTGTGAAGCGTTGCTGTATTCTTGATCTCTGAATCTCTGAAAATGGACGTGTAGAGCTTGGCGGCCTCTTTCGCTTCTTTGTCAAACCACAAGTGCGGTGAAATGGTTTGCATAGGGGCAGGTTCCTCCTTCTGGTTGAGCGATTTGTGCACTGAAGCTAGTTGAAGTGGGGGTGTAGTTTCATCGTCTTCTAACTAGTCAGGTTGTGCTCGGACATTCGAATCGGGAACGTACGCTCGCGCGTCCGGACCGTGTGCGCTCGTCATGCGCAACCATCATGCAACTTGGGTGTCTCCTCGTATTCGTCATGACGGCGAACAAAATCCATCGTGGATTTTTCGTTCCGGCCTTTCGAGGCGCGATCAAGAATCATGAGCGTCCCAATCAGTTCTTCCCCACCGCGCGCGTAGCTCGAATACGTGTGAAAGACTTCGCCGGCATCGTCTCGATAGAACGAGCTAAGACCCGGCATTTCCGTACCCGTAGTTCCAGCAGGTACCGGCATCTCGCTAAAGTTGTAAACCACCTTGCCCTTGGCCAGTTCGTCTTTGGCGAAAGAAACGTGGTAGTCATAGTTGAAATCGCTTTCGAAAGCAGACACCCAGGGGAATCTCCACCCCATGCGCTTCTTATAGGCCTCGATTTCGACCAGCGGTGCACGGGACACGACGGTCAGCGTCACGTTGTGATGTTCGAGATGAGGCAGAGCTCCCTCGAGATGATCGGAGAGAAAAGAGCAACCCGGGCAGCCTGCACCCCAACCTGGGCCGAGCATAAAGTGATAAACGATCAGCTGGCTTCGACCATCGAACAGCGCCGCTAAGCTCTTCTTGCCCTTGGGCGTGTCAAAGAGATAGTTCTTCGCAACTTTCACCCAAGGCAAAGCCAAACGTTCTGCGTTGAGCTTGTCGCGCAAATGAGTAAATTCCTTCTCTTTCAGCAGGAGCGCTTTGCGCGCCGCCAGCCATTGTTCCTGGGGCACCACCGGATGATGCTGCATTTTATCCTCCTGGGGTGTATAATACGTTGATATCAACATTACTGATTTATGTCAAATCGCGCAAAAGTTCCTCATGAGACGACGCTTTTGGTACGCGATTGCTGTCTCTGCCTCCATGTGCAGCGCGCGGCGCGGACTCTGGCCCGATGGTTTGACGAAGCGCTGCGATCACTCGGACTCACGAATGGGCAATTCTCTTTGCTGATGTCGCTAAGCCGGCCGACGCCGCCGGCGATGGCAGACGTGGCATCCCTGCTGGCAATGGATCGCACCACATTGACCGCCGCCTTGAAGCCATTGGAACGGCGTGGATTGCTGACGGTAGCCACCGACCCGGCGGATCGGCGTAGCCGGTTGATCGCTCTGACACCGAAGGGCATGAGATTGTTGACCCGCGCTGTTCCTATTTGGCAGCGTGCCCACCAGGAGATCGAACGTCTCCTGCCAGATGGCGACCCGAACCGCCTGCGGAGCAATTTGCGCGTTCTCTCAGTGGCGGCTAGAGGCGGTGCTGAGCCTGTGAGAGAGCCCATTGGAATATCTGCGCAGAGGAGCCGGAAGCTCCTGGTGCCAGAATTTCCAAACCGAGGCTAGACTTCCTCTACCAAAGCTTTCATGGCGCGGCTTTCGGGAGTGTTGAGTTTTGCCAGCCCGTCGATCACCCCTTTGCGCTCCTTCTCGGTGCGGTTCTGGCTCACCTTCCATTTACCCTCGAGCCGCTGGATCGGTAGCTCCAGACCGACAATCCCCTTCAACTGCGACCGGATAAAGTCCTGCGGCGCATCGCTAACCTTCCATGGAACCGCCGACCCCGCTTCATGGAGGTTGGTCAGTTTCTCCACGTTTGTCAGGAGCCACTCGTGGTCCTCGATTACCTTCAAGGGACCCGAGGCATGCACGACGACGTAATTCCACGTTGGAACTTCTCTACCGTGCTCTTTGGTTCCGGGATACCAATTGGGAGAGATGTAGTGTTGCTGGCCGGCAAATATCGCAAGCGCATCCACGGTCGGCACGAAATCCCTCCACTGTGGGTTGGCACGGGAGATATGACCTCTCAGCACGCCGAACGGTGAGCCATCGTCCTCGAGAACCAGTGGAATATGAGAAGCAAACAGTCCGGAGGCTCCTAAAGTCACGAGTGTTCCAAGCGGTTGTGCAACCATCAAGGCATGCATCACGGACACGCGTTTTTCCAGGTTATGCCTTGGAATGTACATTTGTATCCTCGGTCACATTCTAATCCAGCCGTCAGAGCTGTTTGTTCCTCTTCCTGCTCTGCAATCGAAGTCTTGGGAGAGGGTGAATGCCGCCAAGGGAGTCACGGCGAGCGATTCCGAGCTGCGCCGGTGAGCGAGATCGCCGGTCTCTCAAGTTCGCCGTTTTACGCCGTAGTGTGGCCGACGATTCTGCTCAGCCCTCACTCTCGGCTCTCTTCCGCCCGCCTTATCATCCCCCTGCCGTATCACCGAGATCTTTCCACTCTCCACCTGCTGAGCCGACAGCGGTCCGAATGCCCCGAGCAGCAAGTTCCTTAATCAGTCGATCGCGCGTGATCCAGTCCGGCAGCGGCACTATCCCACCTCCTGTAATCTCTTTGCGCAGAACCATTCCGGCTGCGATGGCCGCAATCATGGAGGGAATCCGTTCGCCCCCGTATCCGGCGAGGACGCACCAGGCCTCGCTACGACGCTCGTCGCCGGCATATCCTGCGACTTCGACCATTACGCCCCCAGCCGTAGAGCCGAACAACGCCGCGATCTGGATCAGCACGCGTCCCATGCTGACCAGCCAGCTTAGCGGGATTCCGAAGGCCAGACGGGCGCGCCGCGCGGCGGAAAGCAGCCAGTTGAGCGCACCCAGTTCTGATCCGATCCTGAACTCTACGGTTCGGGTCCCGAAATAGCGCGGCTGAATGAAATGGTCCGCGATATCCACCACCCGGTACGCGATACGGTCTCCCATCGGCGCTGGGAAGCGGACCCGCTCGGGCTCCGTCCACCCGGTGACGGGGGCCTCGCGGCCGTCGGTCGGCGCACTGAACTCCCGTCCGACGGTCGAAAGCAGGCAGGCGAACGATCCCGGTCCGCGCGGGTGTCGCGTGCCCGGGGAGATGCAAATCTTGGTTTGGGTGATGCGCGGGATGGTGGTTTGGGCAAAGCGCGTCAGCAGTGACGTCAGGCCGGGAACCACTGAGCAACCAATCAAGGTGATTGCCCCGTTTCGGCTCGCCGCCGATTCGACGAGCCCATACGCGCGGCGCACGAAGTCACGATCATCGGCTAGGTCCATGTAGGGCACCGGCTCAGCCATGCAGGCCTCGAGCGCCGTCAGCGGCATGCCCTGAAAGGGGCCGGCCGCGATGATCACCAAGTCTGCCCCGGCGATCGTGCGCCGGACTGATACCGGGTCGCGGAGATCAGATTCGAAAAACCGCACTCGGTCTTCGAAACCCGGAAACTCGATTCGGTGGGCGGTGCGCGATGCAATCTCGATCCGTGCTCGGGTACGCCGCAGCAGGTCGTCGACAATGATGCGACCGAAAAAGCCATTTCCGCCGTATACCACCACCCGCGGCGCGCTCGATTCCTTTCGCTCAAATCCCCCCCGTTCAAGCGCATATTCTCGCTCCAATAGCGCGCTATCGGCTCGGAGGATGTCATGCTTTTGACCGATGAGGAGCGGCCGGAGGCACCAAAAGAGCGGGGCGAGCGGCGGCGCAAAATGAAAGGTTATAACCTCAGTCTGCATCAAGTGTCCGTCTTCACCCTCCAGTCTGCCCTCGACGCGCATCCGGGCCACGGCGGTAATAAATTCATACCAATACTGATCATGGTCAACCGGACCGCCGCGAGCCAGCACCTCCTGCTTCAGTCCGTAGAACAATCCCGTCAGGCAGTACTCGACGTAATCCGGGCGCTCGATACGCACGCGCAGATTCCGGAACCATTTCCGGTGCACTACGCATACGTGCTCAAGGTCCATAATGTTCTCAAAGACGAACCGACGGCTGCTCGAGAGTGAGTGCCGGAATGTGAGCTGCATCTGCACCCCGGCATTTTACCCGTGCGGCCGGGCAGCCGGGCAGCGGTACAATCTACCGTGAAGGACCAAAGGAGAATCCTAGTGACACAAAAGATTATTGAGATAGTCGGGACTTCCAAAGAGAGCTTCGCAAAGGCGGCGGAAAACTCCATCACAGAAGCCGCAAAGACGGTTCGAGGAATGAAATGGGCACGGGTAGCCGAGCTGGAGATGGAACTGGATGGCAAGAAGATCACAAAGTATCGCACCACCACGAAGATTTACTTCGATATCGAAAAGTAATTCTCGCGGTCGAGTGAAATCACGCACCTGGAGAAAGTTGCGGAATGGGGGTCGCTGCCTGGCCGGGGCGACCTGCCGGTCTCGGAATTGCTCTCACTCCGAGTAGCCTTGGTCACCCTCGTCGTCATCCTCGGCATCCTGTTTGCTGTCGTCTTCGTCTTCCTCGTCGTCTTCTTCTTCCTCGGGCGCTTGTCGGAGAAAGGCCTGGGCATCGATAGGCGGGTCCGAGGGATCCGCGTCGAGGAATTCCGGACATGTTCGGCTCATACCATCATGGTACGCCGCTGGAGGACACATCGTGAACTTTGTCCGCAGAAAGAGCTCCCGGTTGAGGACCGCCCCAGCCGTGGCTTGACACCTCTCCCAAAAAGCGGAAACTCTAAGGACCGGAACGGAGGTGTCATGAAGAAAGTGTTGCTCGAGATTGTGAATCTTCTGGAAAAACAATCCAACGCCATCAGCGGACTAGAAGCGCAATGCCTACCGAAAAGTGCGGACCCAGAGGGCACAGCCCAAACTGCTCCGACCAGCGGCGCCGGTGACCCTTTTGCCGCACTGCGAGCGAGGATTCGGGCTATGCCGTTAGGGGAGTAGCAAGGCCGGGCCTCGGGAGATTCCGTTCCGTCATGGTTCATTGCCCGCCTCGGCCGAGGAGCGCCGGACCCGAACTGACGAGATCACCTGCGTGCAAACGGAGCGCACTTTTCCATAGCTGGCGTGGTCAGAAGTGCAGGCGACAGGCAAGGACTGGGCCCAGGGCGTCAGCAAGAGTGCCAGCATGCCGCTCATCTTTCCGAGGTCCCGACGTTCAGCGCTGAATTCGGTGAAGAGGGCAGAGTACCCGTCTACCGATCCATCCTCGGAGGTGGTAGCGACGCCTGGGCTCGTGGCCATCCATAGCTGGTTGGCCAAATAGGACTGGCTGTTCTTGCGTAGTTCTTCTCCAGGTCTCAACCCCCAATACGCGCGGCTGATCGTAGGGCCTACCGTTATGGTGAGCAGCATGCCGTCCGTTCTTGCCAAATAGACCGCTCGCTCCGGAGTTTCCTCTGCCAGCTCCACTTCGCCCGGCAGGGCGAGGGAAAGATCGGCGCAGAACCAGCGATCCATGCAGAGTGCCTTCTCCCAACGCGAGAACCCTCCGGGGGTGAAGTCCAGGGACTCTAACTCGCGATGCCGAACCTTGGGCTTCATCGCGCGGGCTAGCTCGCCGAGAGAGGTGCGGCTGGCGGGATTCTGATCGGCTGGGGGTGCAACCGGCTGAGGCGAGACTTCAAACCGCTCGAGCGCAGCCAGCCACTGCAAGGACGATTCTGCGGGAAGCAGTCGGGCAGTCGCAGTCTCTTCCACATGGACGGCTAACGCCGGCGGCCTTTCGGGGTCGCCAGCGACAGGTTCGCCGACACTGATGCGGTTGTCAATTTGCTGTTGGCGGCGCAGCCAGCCGATGTGCTGGCTGTCCATATCCAGCAAAAGAGAAACCTCCAGGGTGCTGCTGACAAAATCCCGCCGAGTCTCAAAAATGGTGCCGTTCTGTTCCCTCACCTCAGTCGGAGCAAAGACGTACTTGGTAACGAGTAAGCCACAGTTGCGCCCGGCAATACTCTCAATATCTTTGAATTTCATGCTGGCGTGGGTTGGCTCAAGCCCGCTGAGCAAATAGTCCTTCCAGTAGGTAAATTGGCCGCGAGGCTTCCAGGTCGCATCCGGAACCACGGGAGCATCGGCGAGCCGGGTTTCGAGGAGGTCCAGAGTTACCTTGCGTAGCAGGTCGATCGCGGAAAGATAGCTGAAGTGATCTTCGTCCGGGTGCTTGAACCCGACCTCGCCCTGCGCCCCAACCTGGTAGAGAGCCGGAGACGCCTCGACCTCGCGCAGTGCACTCTCCACATCAGGCTTTTTCACCGGGCCGCACTGCCAGTTCGTGAGCCTCGTGCCGGTGTATTCCGCCTCGACCGGGGTATTACCGTTTCGATCCTTGCTCCCCACCCGCAGAGTCAGATTCGATGAAATCGCGAACTGACAGGGGCCCATCGGCGGAGAGGTCGTGTAGCCGGTCGTTAAACGAGGCAAGAACGAGGAGCCGACTTCGAGCTCATAGTGCAGAACATCCCCTGCGCGCACCGAACCCCGCAGGGACACCGGCACACCGGTCCTCGCCGCTTGGCCCCAGGCGCAAGAGCAGGCAAGCAAGAAAAGCGAAAGGACGGTGGCGTTGGCTTTCAGGTTCATGGCAACTCGACTAAGGATCGTCTTCTCCCGGATCGGGGTCTCCGCTAGGCGACTGGGATCGAGGCATGCTCTCGGGCGGACGGTCCACATCGGCCGAGCCGATCACGTCGTCGCAAATCGGGGATGCCTTCTCGGTATCCAACTGACGATACAGACAACCCACCGACATGATCTGCTGGTTGACGAGCACCAGCAGATTTACACCTTTATGCAAAATGCCGCGAGAAAAGAATTTGAAACGGGAGACCACGGCCGGCTGTCCGCCAACTCGCGTGTCCCGCCACGACTCGACGGTGACGAGCGAGCTGGGCAGGGTGGCGCCGTACAAAACATCGCGGATCGACGTCTCCTCCGCCCGTTTCAGGTCATTGCCCTGGGTCCCCGTGCTCACGACGATGTACATCCGGCTTTCTTCCAAAGGAACGGCGTATCCATAGTAAAGTCCGCCTGGGTGAAAGCCGGTTTTAGCCGGCAAGTAAACAACCAGAGCCCATTGTGGCCCCGCGGGATAGCGCACTCTGACCGGTTGCCCAGCCAGATTCCGGTCATCGTCATCCAGGCTCTTTTTCGCCGCTACGTGATCTTTCGACTGCCTTTCCTCGCGCGTTTTCTTGGCTAGGTCGCCGAGCGACGGGTCTTGCGGATTCGCCCCCTGGGCTCCGATTGCCAGAGGAAAGGAAAAGAACACGAGCAGGAGGACGGCGATCGGTGTCTTTGTCCGCCGGTGCATTCCTATTTCACCCGCAAGGAGTCGAATACCGTCGTGCAAACCGGCTCCATGTCTGCGAAGCGGTTCTCCGGCGCCAGGCAGGCGATCTGGTAGTTGGTCTTCGGGGTCGGCAGGCTCAAGTGGGTTTCGATCCAGACCTCCTGTTTGGTGCTGAGCCGTCGCCGTTCTACAGTTGCATCTTCTCCGTTGATCTTCACTGGCCTGGTGCTCGGTTCATCTCCGGTGGGGACAGGCTTGCCAATCCAATTGGTCACGGTGGCGAAAGCGGTGGGGAATGATCCCGAGCCGAAGGCGATGACGCCGAATGTGTGATCGTCGAGCGGCACCAGATACGCCCCGGCGTCGAGACGCTTCCCACTCGCGGGTACGAAGAGTGATTCTTGCCAGCAGGTGACGACACACAGCGTCTTCGATAGAGCTCGAAAACCAGCGGGCGCCGGGTTCAGGTCGCCATCGTTCTCAAACGAATGTTTCGCGCTCGGTTGTTCAGTGGCCTCACGCCTGGTCGCACGCGCCACTTCCCCGAGTGAAGGAGCGTTGCCCTGATCGACGGCGACTTCGCGGTTGCGCAAGGCCGCAGTCTGCTTCTCGGCGGATTTCGGCGTAAACACTGGCTTCGCGTCCGCCACCTCGTGTTCTCTGACTCGAACCGAACTGAAAACGGTCTCGCAGTCCCGCGCACTGGCTTGCTCGGCACCATTTTCGCTCTGCAGGAAACGCCATTGTTCCCGGCTGTACCGTTGTCCATTGCTCACGACCAGGGTCTCGTAGGTGTGAAAGCAGATCACGGGGACGATCTCGCTCTCATGCTGTAAAAACTGTATGGACGCACTGGGAATCGAGACCCCCAAAATCCGGCCACCGGCAGAGCAGCGATGCAAGAAGTTCTGGCTCTTGCTGCATACCAGACCGCCGTAGGGCCGCCAAAACGCGCGCACGAGGTCGTTGAACTCGACTTCCCCTAAGCTCTCGGTCGCCGAAATGGGGTTGGCAGCAAAGATAAAAGTCTTTACGCCGTTCTCGGAACCCGTGGCCAGCAATTCTCCGTTGTCGTCCCGCCCTTCTACGCTAAAAGGCGCTGGCACCCATAGGTGATATTCCCGCGATCGATAGACCGCAAAGCCGGTTGGAGGCTGTTCCTCATCCTCCTGCTCGAGCTCAGCCGCGAGATGTTTGGCCTGATCCGAGGTCTTGGTACCCGCTTGTTCTTCCGCCTTGCGCTGGTCGCGCGCCTGTTTCGCTACATCGCCAAGCGCTGGTTCGGTCTGTGCGCGCAGGTCAGGCAAGACCAGGAACACGCAGCACAGGACGGAGAGACCACAAAAAAGAACGAGTCGCGCAGATGCTGACGGATTGCCTTTGCGTTCGCTACGGATCACGGTGCCATTCCCCATTCACGACCCGACACATGCGTTTTGCTAATCGCTCACTCGGCGGACGTTTCCCGGGGGGACTAGTCCTCGGTATTCGGAGTGTCTGGAACGTTTCGTATCGGCTCGTTGTAAGCCGGGGCCCGTTGCGATCTCGGTTCGGCAATTGGCCCGTCGGGCGGCCGGATTTCAGACACCTGGTTAAAGCTCGTATAGGCCCATCGCACTCCCCGCCCCGGAACGGTCATCTCGCGGGGCAGATGATCGTCGACACCCAGGCACACCGTCCGGTGTTCTAGATCGGCGGCGTAGCGTATGGCCACGTTCCACTCGCGACATTGCACTCCATTGACCGTCTTCTTGTCGCCTTTCTGAATAATGCCCCGCTTCAGCATTTCGTTCATGTCAGGAAACAGCCAACTGTCCACGCCCATCGCAAGACGTCCGCAAACCGATTCCGAGGTGCGCGGCCCGAAGTTCCTCTGCCAAGGTCCTCCCTGCCACCGCCCATATCCGTCGGCCCCGATGCGGATCGTTTCCTGGTTCAAATCGGAGGTGCTTCCGGAATTCCTAGAAGTGATGTGGTTGTCGATATGGATGGCGTGCTGGGAGCAAACCATCTCGCCAGATTCCTCCATATGAGCGGTCGGCGAGGAATTAGCGACCATCGTGTATTCGACCCCGTCGACCTTCTTCAAGGCGTCGATGGTGCGCTGGAATTCTTTCTCACCGCCCCCGGGCCCGATATAAGACATCGCCCACGCCACAATGCCCACGCCGACCAAGAGCCGCACCAAGACCCAGACCCAATAACGCATAGCCTCCCCCCAGAGGACTCGCTGTGCTTCCCAACCACCGGGAACTGAATTTCCCGCCTGTAGAGACGCCATTCCCCCCGAATACAGCATGATAGGCGAAGATGTGAGATCCCTGAAGATTACCCTCGTAATAGCCATGGTCTTGGCCGCCTTCGACGGAGATTCCCGCATCGCCTGGCCGGGCGGATACCGCGGGTGGCGGAACTCATGGTCTACACGAACGTCACTCCTCTTGTGGTCAGGAAAGAGTTACATTCAGCGAGCGGGCGCTCTTTTTGAGGCAGAGACCTGAATGAGGCGTAAATACTGGCCTTACATCTTTCTAGCCATCGTCTTGTATGGGACGGTGGTGTGGTCCGCCTATCAGTGGGGTGCAAACCAGCGGCTGCCCGACGGCTCGATCTTTGAACACCTGGCCAATGAGTCCCGGGAGAGGGCTCTGGCCTCGGCTACGACCGAATCTCCGCTCCCACCGACCATAGACTCACGCTTCCGCGCCGCCGGTCCGGCTTTCGTGGCCATCCGGCAGGGCACGGACCATGTCGTCTTCATGGTCGACCAAACCAGCCTGGTATTCGGCCGGCACTCCGGCCATCCCCAGAGGATCGCAGTTTCGGCCACTCCGGCCGCCGAGCTTGCCGGGCTGCGAGAGCTATGGGGGGCGACTCCCGAAGTATTCGACTCGCTGCCGGGAATCGTGAAAAACACTCCGTTCGGCCAACCTTGGGTCTTGCAGCTTTCGCCAGATTCGAGCATCCCGGTCACGATCGACCGGGTGGTCCTCGCGGACACGGGATGCTCACTTAGCGTGGGTTTTCTGGCCACCGTTCCTCCCGGCCAGCGGGCGGCGTTTGGTGCAACCTCCGAGGATTACTTTGTAGTCCGGCGTCTCCCGGTAGCCTCGGCAGAGCCCCCGCAGGTCCCGGAACAAGTGTCCGAAGAACCGACCTGGCAACCGAGCGCGGCCTTCGAGCGCCAGATGGTGCGGTTGCTGACCGACCGCATGCAGCGGGATCTCCCCCAAGTCGATGCCGACCTGGTCGAGAACCAGGAGCACATCGCGCAGCGGGAGGAAACCTGGCCACTGGTCCGGCCAGCCGGAACCTGGCTGGATGAATGGAAGCAATTGGACCGGCAACTGCAAGATGGCCAAGGCCAACTGAACTACGACACCCGGGCATTTCGCCTGACCCCGGATGGCGCACCGCGGTTATTCGTCCGCGCCCGATGGCGAATTGCCGATACGACGGTGTTTCTCATGAGCGCATGGTTTCGCGCCGATCCAGCGCCGGTGCTGTTGAGCTCGGATTCCGGCTGGTCCAAGCAGCTTCGGCAAGGCAAACTTGAGTATTCGTTCCTGGATAACGGTGATTTTCAGTCCATTCTAAATGTGTTTGACGCGGATCACGACGGCTGGGCCGAGTTGCTCATCTACCGGCAGAGCGTCGCATCCTCAAGTATCACCTTGTACCGATACAACGATCTTGGTCTGATTCCCATGAAGGCTTCTCTCAGACAGGACCTTGCAGCCCGCCCTTCCTGCTTGCCCGATCTGCAGGCGCAAACCGAGGTAGAATAGGCCGGCCTACCCTGTTTTTCCCGGTTCCGGCTCGGCCAAAACAGCCAAAACGCCACCTGGGCGCAAAGTCTTAGCGCCGCACCGACTACGCTGCAGAAAAGCGATTCGACATCAGGTCCAGCGGAACAAACGCAGGGCCAGCACGAAAGAAATTCCACCCCAGAGGGCGAGGATTAGCAAGCGTCCGGATTGGGATGCCAGCGGAGCTCCTTGCAGAATGGTGTCACGCAGCGCATCGTTGAGCGCAGTGAGAGGCAGCGCCTTGATAAAGGGCTGGGTGATGGCGGGAAAACGCGCATAGGAAAAGAAGACACCGGAAAAAATCCACATCGGCATCATCACCAGGTTGATGAGGCCGCTAACGCTTTCGATCTTTTGCGCGCGGCTGGCGGTGAGCAGCCCGACTCCGCCGAAAGCGATGGCGCCGATAGCGCCGATCAGCACGATGGTCCAGAGCGATCCGAGTACCCGCATGTGGAATACGAGCACGCCGAAGCCGAGCAGCAACGCGACCTCAATCAGCATGAGCACCAGGCGGCTGCTGGTCAGGGCGAGCAGGAAATCGCTGCGCCGCATGGGAGTGCCGACGAAACGCTTCAGTAACTTGCGCTGGCGCATGTCGACCAGAGCGAAGCCGATGCCCCACATGGCGGCGTTCATCAAGTTCATGCCAAGCAGGCCGGGAATAAGGAAATCGATGTAGCGGGACCCGGGTTCGGTGGAAGCGACGGCAGAAGTGGGCACCGGGTCTTTGCGACCGGCCGCGCTCTGGAGAGCGTCATCCACCTCAATGCGGGAGAGCACGCTTTCGGGCCGGGCGGGGTCGTAACGATATTGAATTTTTCCTCCCGCGTCGGCCTCGACCACAAGATCATATTTGCCCAGGCGAAAATCCTGCAGGGCTTGGGCCTCGTCAACGATGACCGTGCGAATGGAGTTGTGCTGGGGCGCTCGCTCAATCAGAGCCAGGGTGTCGGCGGCGCCGGGACCGGCCACGATGACGATCGAAGTTACGTCGGCAGGCTTGTTCCGGAAAGCGATGCCCAGGCCAAGAGCCAGCAACAGAGGAAAGACGAAGACCCAGAAAATGACTTCGGGCTCGCGCTTGAGTTCCTTCATGCGCGCCACTAGCAGGTGGGTGTAGCCCGACCAGCGACCGCTTCGGGGCGGGGCAGCGTGTGGTTTCAACTCGGTAGGCGGAGTTTGCTGGGCGATGGCCATGATCAGTCCGTTCTCGGTTCACGGGTTGCAGTTTCCGGTTTGAGGTTCACTCCTCCCGCAGGTGGCGGCCGGTCAGGCGGACGAAGACGTCCTCGAGACTGGCCTGGCGCGTGGTCAAGTGCAGGAGGGCGGAGCCTTGGTTGCGTACCGCGTCGAGCAGAGCTGGAATGGTTAGATGCGGTTCGCGGACGCTCAGCGCGACTAGGCCCTCGGCATGGCGTACCGACTCCACGCCGGGCAAAGCGCGCCAGGTATCAAGAGCGGCCCCGTTCGAGTTGGCGCTGGTCTCGAATTCAACCACGTGGTGGCCGCCAAGCCGCTCGATCAAATCGGCCGGCGTGCCCTCGGCGATGACCTGGCCGTGGTCGATGACGGCCAGCCGGTCGCAGAGACGCTCGGCTTCGTCCATGTAGTGGGTCGTGAGCAATACGGTGCCGCCGGCTTTTTGAAAAACACGAATGATGTCCCAAAGCTGGCGGCGGCTTTGTGGGTCGAGACCGGTCGTCGGCTCATCGAGAAAAAGAATCTTGGGGTTCCCCACCAAGGCCGTGGCGACCGCCAGACGCTGTCGCTGGCCTCCCGAGAGCTTCCCCACCCAGGCATCGGCCTTCTCGGACAGTTGCAGGTCTTCGAGGACATCATCGGAGGACCGTGGCTCCCGGTAGAAGCTCGCGAACAGCTCAATGGTTTCGCGGACCGTGAGCTTGTCCGAAAGGCGCGTTTCCTGCAGGGAGATGCCCAGCCATTCGCGCAGCTCACGCTGGTTTTTCTGCCAGGTGTGGCCGAAAATCGTGACCTGGCCGGAGGTGGGTTCGAGCAGGCCTTCGAGGATTTCAATGGTGGTTGTCTTCCCTGCCCCGTTCGGACCGAGCAAACCGAAACACTCGCCGGCAACGATTTCCAAGTTCAAGCCGCGGACGGCTTCAACCTTTCCGTCGTAGGTCTTGCGCAAGTCGCGGCATTCGATGGCAGCAGGCACCTGAGGATTCTAGCGGAGAGGATGGTCCGGCGTCTGCATCCGTTTGGGGGGAATTTTCGTTCTCCGGAGGTTTCATTTAGAATGGCACGCGGTTCCAGGTAGCGCCCTCCATGCCAGTGTTTCCGCGCGGCTTCACTTGACGGCGTTTTCGCTAAAACGCCCGTGTGTCGTTTCCCATCGACCATTGTTAGTTTTCAGGCAAGCGGTTCTCCCTACTGCGAGGATCCGAAAGGAAGGCCCATGTTTCGCAAGGCTGGGTTATCTCTATTGTTCTCGATCGTGCTGTTGATGGTTTCCGGATGGGCGCAGGAGTCGCGGCACTTCACATTTCACTATGGCTTTACGGTGAAGAACATTCCCGCGGGAGAGCGGGTGCGGGTTTGGATTCCGCAGGCCCACTCGGATCAGTTTCAGGAGGTGAAGGTTCTCTCGGCGAGCGGGGATCTGGCGCTGAAAAAGACACGCGAGTCCAGATACGGGAACGAGATGTACTATGCCGAAGACGCGAAAGCACGCGCCCAGGAATTGCACTTCGAGGTTGTCTACGACGTGGTGCGTCAAGAGCGGCTGATTCTGGGCCGACAAATACCGCACCTCGAGGACGTGCCCATCAGCAGCCGCGAAAAGAAGGAATACTTGGCGCCTGACAAACTCGTGCCGGTGACGGGATTGCCTGCTGAGCTGGCGGGAAAAGTCACCGCCGACATCGGCACACCGCTCGATAAGGCGCATGCCATCTACGATTACGTATTCAGCACGATGACCTATGACAAGACGGGCACGGGTTGGGGTCGAGGCGACGTGCTATACGCCTGCTCCGCTAAGAAGGGCAACTGCACCGACTTCCACTCGCTGTTCATTGCCATGGCGCGGTCACAGGGGATTCCGGCGCGCTTTGAGATCGGGTTTTCGCTGCCCGCGGATCAGCATGCGGCAGAAATCGCGGGATACCACTGCTGGGCGGACTTTTTTGAGCCGCGGCACGGGTGGGTGCCGGTGGATATCTCCGAAGCATGGAAGCATCCGGAAAAGCGGGCCTACTTCTTCGGAGCCCATGATGACAACCGGATGCAGTTCACCATGGGGCGGGACCTGCGGCTGAGTCCGCCGCAGGACGGAGAGCCATTGAACTATTTTGTCTATCCGTATGTGGAGGTCGGAGGGAAGGCCTATCCCAATATCGTGACGGCGTTCTCGTTTGCCGATGTCGAGGCGCCGGCAGTGGGGGAATAGGGGGTCCAGATCTTTTGTGCTAGGGGACTTGCGTAGCGACATTGTGCGCCCAGCGATGCATGCCCAACATAACGCCAGTTCCGTTTAGCCCCGCCACGGAGAGGTCGCTCTGATCAGACATCCGGTTTCTGGGCACTCAGTAGGCTCGGTTCCCTTTGTCCGTTTCCGGACAGGTGATTCCATGAGCGCACACTCCGCGGAGTTCCGTTCTTATGACATTGCTTCCATTTGCGTCCTGAAATGAGCAGCCTGTACGGAATAGGAGTTTGGCCCGCAGTTTGCAACTCGTTAACACATGGACGCCTTAGCCATGCGGGAAACGCATCCCGTGACGCCATCCGAGATGGGCCACGTGCTGATTGCCGACGATCAGAAGCACATTCTGGACGCCCTACAGATGCTGTTAGGCGGCTGCGGTTTCTCGACGGAAGCAGTCACGCATCCAGCCCACGTGTTGCGGGCCCTGGAGGTAGGACAATTCGATGCTGTCTTAATCGACCTCAACTATACCTGCGATATCATCGCGGGAGGAGAAGGGCTGGAACTGGTGTCACAGATTCGATCCATGGATACCCTGCTTCCCGTGTTGGTGATGACAGCTTGGAGCAGTGTAGACCTAGCGGTCGAAGCTATGAGGCGCGGCGCTTCGGATTTTACCCAGAAACCCTGGGA
The DNA here is from genome assembly GCA_963770245.1 of uncultured Acidobacteriaceae bacterium. Taxonomy (GTDB): domain Bacteria; phylum Acidobacteriota; class Terriglobia; order Terriglobales; family Acidobacteriaceae; genus PALSA-270. Next base: position 304,395 of record CAVYOX010000013.1, read on the forward strand.
GAATCAGGACCTTCTCCAAAAACTGCACAACCAACTGTCGTGGGCGCAGACGCGGAGACGGGCGCAACGGCAGCGCGACGAAGAACTGCAGGAGGCTCGCGAGATTCAGGATAGCCTGCTGCCCACGACATTGCCCGAAGTAGCAGGCTATGAGGTGGCCGCCACGACACAGCCGTTGCGGTTCGTGGGCGGTGACTACTACAGCGTCATGCGTATCGGCGATCGACACACTGTGCTTTGCATTGCTGATGTAGCGGGCAAAGGCTTGCCGGCCGCCCTACTGATGTCCAGCTTGCAGGCAGCGCTACAACCGCTGATCTCGCAGAGGCTGGCGCCGCGTGAGCTGTGCCACCGGCTAAACCGCATCTTGTGCGATCTAACGCCGGTGGGGAAGTTCATTTCGTTTTTTTATGCTGTCCTGGACAGCGTAGACAATCGACTGACGTATTGCAACGCTGGGCATAACCCGCCACTGTTAATTCGGGCGGACGGCACATCCACGGAGCTAAAGGCGGCAGGAGCGGTCTTGGGACCCTTCCCCGATTGGCTCTATGAACAAAGCGAACTGCAGATGAGAAGCGGCGACACATTGCTGCTCTTCACCGATGGGTTGGTCGAGGCCTGGAACGCGGACGAGGAATCGTTCGGGGAACACAACCTGATCCGTATCGCTCGCGAAAACCCCACTTCTAGCGCCGAGGAATTGATGGGCTTATTGATGCGCGCGGCATCGCAGCACGGCGGCGGACATTTTCAGGATGACGCCAGCCTGATCGTATTGAAGGAAAATGCAGGAGGAATTGTAGATCTGGATGGAGGGGTTCAATGATCAGCTGGTCCCAGGATCTTCGCTATGCCCTCCGCCAGTTGCGCAAGTCTCCGGGATTCACCATCGCCGCGGTTTTGACGCTGACCATGGCGATCGGCGCAAACGCCGTCGTTTTCAGTGTTCTGAACGGGCTGATCCTGCGCCCGCTGAACGTGCCTCAGGCCGAGAGCCTCTATCTAATCGAGCGCGCCAGCGATAAGGGCACGAGCCAATCGTACCCGGACTATCTCGATCTACGCGATCGCAACCACAGCTTTGACGGTGTGGCAGCCTATAGCCTTACCCAGGTAGCGATGAATACGGGCGAGGGTCCATCCCTTATCTGGGGCATGGAATCAAGCAGCAACTACTTTGACGCATTGCGGATTCAGCCCTACCTCGGTCGTTTCTTCAACCCTTCCGATGATCATGGTCCGAGCAGCGCCCCTTATATCGTGCTGAGTTACGCATATTGGCACAGCCATTTTCGCGATGATCGCAGCGTAGTGGGCCGTACGGTTCAGCTCAACAAGCATCCTTTTACCATCCTCGGCGTAGCGCCGCCCGAGTTTCGCAGTACTGTGCTGTTCGCCTCTCCTAACTTCTTTGTGCCCATGGTGAGCCATGCGCAGGTGGCTGGGGCAAATGACCTGAACGATCGCGCCAGCCGGTGGGTGTTCATGGTCGTGGGTCATCTAAAAGTGGGAGTCACTCTGGCCGAGGCAACCGCCGATCTCAACTCGATTGGGTCCTATTTGGAAAAGACTTATCCCAAAGACGAGCGCCAAGCGGGCTTCTCATTGGCGCGCCCAAACCTCTTGGGCGATCAGTTTGCCCCTGGGGTGCAGGCATTCGTTGCGGGATTGATGCTGCTCGCCGGGTTGGTTCTGCTGGCCGCATGCGCCAACCTGGGAAGCCTATTTGCCGCGCGCGCCGCTGACCGTTCGCGGGAAGTTGCTCTGCGGTTCGCTCTCGGAGCGAGCCGCACGCGCATTCTGCGCGGGCTGTTTACCGAATCCGTGGTGGTTTCGCTGGTCGGAGGCGCCTTCGGACTATGGGCCAGCGTGGTGTTTTTGCGGCGGTTGAGCGAGTGGCAGCCATTCGGGAATTTCCCCGTGCATACGCCCGTGAACCCGGACGCAAGCGTGTATGGACTAGCGTTGCTGCTGAGCTTGGTCAGCGGATTCCTGTTCGGAGCGGCCCCAGTAAAGCAGGTGCTGCGTACGGATCCCTATCACGTCATTAAGGCTGGATCAAGCGCCGGGATGCGGGGGCGCATCACTGCCCGAGACGTATTGCTGACCGTTCAAATCGCGATCTGTGCCGTGCTGGTTACATCTTCGCTAGTTGCTCTGCGGGGGCTAGTGCATGCCATGCATAGCAACTTCGGTTTTGAACCGCACAACTCCATGCTGGTAGGCGCCGATCTGCCCCTGGCAGGTTACAGCGGCTATGGAGTCCCCATCATGCAAAAGCGCATGCTCGATGCCATCGCGACCATTCCGGGCGTAGAGTCCGTCGGATTAACCGATGCGCTGCTACTCAATGACCAGAACACCTCGAATGTCTTTACCGATCGAACGACAGACCTGCGGTCATCGAGTGCCGCCGCCAGCGCCTACATATACCACGTATCCCCTGAATACCTTCACGCCGAGGGCACCACGTTGCGGTCCGGCCGGACTTTCACGTGGCATGACGACGAAGACTCGCCGCGCGTCGCGGTGGTGAATGCTGAGTTTGCGGGCAGAATCTTTGGCTCGGTGCAAAACGCGATCGGTGGTTATTACCAGCTGCAGGATGGAACGCGTATCCAAGTGGTGGGTATTTCGGAAAACGGAAAGTATGGGAGACTTACCGAAGAAGCCAAACCCGCGATGTTTCTCCCGATCCTGCAATGGCCCTCCAATTCCGCATGGATGGTGGTGCGCTCGAGCCGCGATCCGCAACAACTCGGCTCGGCCATCCGGAGCACGCTGCACCAACTCGATGCAGGGCTGCCGGTTGTGATCGAAGCGCGGCTGGACGAAATAGCCGGCGCTCTGTTTCCTCCCCAGGTGGCGACGGTGGCGCTGGGCGTACTAGGTGCGATGGGCGGGATGCTGTCCATTACTGGCATTTTCGGAATGGCGGCGTACTCGGTCAGTAAGCGCCTGCGGGAGTTGGGGATTCGCGTTGCCCTCGGGGCACAACGTAAGCAAGTGTTACAGGCGGCGCTTGGACAGGCTTTCAAATTGCTCACGTTGGGTTCGGCAGCAGGATTGTTCCTCGGACTTCTGGCGAGCAGGGTCTTGGCTCTCGTCGTTTATCAGGCAACTCCGAGCGATCCGCTGGTGTTGGCTGGTGTTGTTTTAGCTATGGCGCTGATGGGGCTGCTAGCCACGTGGATTCCGGCCCGCCGCGCGCTGTCGGTTGATCCCATGATCCTGCTGCGCGAGGAGTGAACCAGCGTGGCACTGGCGGGAATAGGTTCGTCGCTTCGCAAGATGAAAGCCGTTCATCTCACCTGCATTTCAGCCGGTATCCTTCCGTGTAGCCGACAACAAGTGACAACACTCGGAGGCTAGACAGGTCGTGGGTTACTATTCCCTCGCGGTAGGAGCTGTGTCCCACTTCGAAGCGTCGAACCGCCCGGCCGCGTCAAGCGCAATATGCCCGACCCTGTGCCGATAATGGTGATCGGCCGGCTTGCCGTCCATCAGTCTTGTCAGCGCCGGGATATCGGGCCGGGCCTGCTGAGGGACGCCGTGTTGCGGACTTTGCAGGCAACCGACATTGCCATCCGGGCAGTCCTGGTGCATGCGATTTCAGAGCGCGCAAAACACTTTTACCAGAAATGGGGATTTATACCGTCGCCCGCGGCCCCCAATGACACTGATGATTACCCTAACGGAGGTGGCGAAGGCGCTCGCGCAGACGACCGGGCAATAGACCCTTGCCATTCGTTTGCCGGTTCTTTCCTCGTTCCGGTCTTTTGCCTTGCAAATCTTCGCGGCGAAACCTACGCAGCGACGGCTACTGTTCGATGAAAACGGATTCCGCTGAGCAGGAAGGTACGCTAAATGCAAACTGAATTGCGCGCCGTCCCCACTTGCCGAGTCTGGGTATGTGTGTTCGCGGTGCTGGTGGGAGTAACCAGCGCAGCCGACAAGCCGACCCCCATTCCGATAGGCCTAGACGCGTATCGATCGTGGGACCACTGGGCAGACCAGCGGATCGGGATGCGCACCTATATGCGCAGTACTTATGATCGGAGCGGCGGAAACGAAGATGCCTCGCATTTCCTGTATCAGCGTTCCGACGACTTCAACGTGACGCTGGATTTGGAAGGGCCTGGACTCCTGGTATTCACCCGCTACAACCATTGGCACGGAAGCCCCTGGCACTTCGTGGTCGATGGAAACGACCACTTGGTCCAAGAGAGCAGTACGGCCGACCCACTGCATCCTGTCCATGACTCCGTTTTTTCCCCGGCAGGCCCGTTCCCCCGTCCTCTGAATGAGACCTGGGCGACAACCCGGGGAGCTGACCTGCTCTGGACTCCGATCCCGTTTGAGAGCAGCTTTCAGATGGCCTACACCCGAACCCACTATGGAACCGGCTATTACATCTATGACCGGTTCGTGCCCGAGACGGCACTCTCGCATCCGCTGGAGAGCTGGAATGAGAACTTGGCCCCAGATCCGGATGTCCTCGATCTGATCTCCCGATCCGGCACCGATATTGCGCCGAAGACCGGCTCGAGGCAGGTCGGTGGAGGCGTCAACGTACCGGCGAACAAGCCGATCACCGTGGCGAATTTGAAGGGCGGAGCCATCGTTCGTGCCATCAAATTCTCGATTCCGCGCGATCGTGCGGATGCCTTCACCAAGGTTCGCCTGCGGGTGACCTGGGACGGAAGAAAAGATGCGTCGGTCGATGTTCCGATTGCTCTTTTCTATGGCGCGGGCACGCTTTACAACCGCGACAATCGCGAGTTCCTGGTGAAGGCTTTTCCCGTCAGCATTCGCTTCGCCAACGATCGCGTGTACTTGGCGTGCTATTTCCCGATGCCTTTTTTCCGCTCGGCGCGAATCGAACTAGCCGGCGGGGATCAGTCGATCGATGGAATCGAGTGGAGCGTCCAATCCGTAGCCCTGGATCGACCGGCCCACGAGCTTTCTTATTTTCATGCCACCTATCGTGACTTTCCTCATCCAGTGCTGGGCGAGGATTTGGTGCTTCTCGATACGCGCAATACGGAGGGAGAAGCAGACTGGTCCGGAAGCTTCGTTGGCACATCATTCATCTTTTCGCACGAGGCCGACCTCGGCACCCTCGAGGGAGATCCGCGCTTCTTTTTCGATGACAGCCTTACACCACAAGCTCAGGGCACGGGAACCGAAGAATGGGGCGGGGGTGGCGATTATTGGGGTGGTTTGAATATGACCCTGGCCTTCGTGGGTCACCCGGTGGGAGCGCGCAACCTCCACCTGGCCGTCAATGACCAGGACAAGATTGAGTCCGCTTATCGCTTTTTGCTTGCCGACCTAATGCCCTTCGGGAAAAACGCGGTGATTCGCCTGGAACACGGCGGTACCAATCAATCGACCCAGCACTATGAAACCATCGCGTACTGGTACGGGCTTCCGTCGCCCTCCCTGGTTGAGACCGATCAGTTACAAATCGGTGATGCGGCGGACGAGCGGGCACATCGCTACTTCTCGCCCCAAGCTTCCGAACCGTATCGCCTCACGTCTCGCTACGAATGGGGCGTCGATACTCTCGACGGCCAACTAATCTATCCGGCGGAGACCGACCACGGCCGCACCACCAAGGGCACTTCAGAATTCAGACTTCGTCTCCGCGCCGACAACCTAGGAGTGCTTCTCCGGCGCAAATTGGATTACTCTTACGCGAACCAGCGCGCCGAGGTCTATATAGCAGGCAAAACCAAGTCGGCCTGGGAGGCCGCAGGGATTTGGTACCTGGCCGGGTCGAATACCTCCGTGTACTCGAATCCAAAGGAAGAACTCGGGGCCAGCGAGCATATCGCAGAAACCTCGAATCGCCGCTTTCGCGACGATGAATTCCTGATCTCGAGGAAGCTCACACAGGGTAGAAAGACCATCTGGGTGCGCATCAAGTTCACCCCTGTGAACCGGCCACTCTATCCCGGCTATCCGGCAGGCGAACGGGCCTGGAGTGAAATCAAATACCACGCCTACTGCTTTATCACTCCCGGGAAAAAGAAGTGACCCGAGGGCCTTTGATTGCGTTCGGAGCCTATCGGTCTCATCATGTAGATAGCTTACCCATCGATTTTCGCGGTTCCAAAGGGCAATTCCGCCCAAAGTTTCGGGAATAAAGGTTCGCTAATCGGCTGCTTGGCCTGATCATGCAACCGAAAGGTTGTTTGTTGGCCGTGCCTCAGCTATTATGCAACCTAGAGGTTGCATAAATATGAACAACTCGATTGAGAAGCGCATTGAGCTCAAGGCCCCGATTTCTAGGGTTTGGCGGGCACTAACGGATTACCGTGAATTTGGCGAGTGGTTTCGGGTGAAACTAGACGGACCCTTTGTCCCGGGTCAAGTCTCGCGCGGCCAGATTACTTATCCCGGCTATGAGCACGTCAAATGGGAAGCGGTCGTGCAGAAAATGGAGCACGAACGGCTCTTTTCCTTCACCTGGCCCCATCTCAAGTCCCTTGAGAAGGTGGACTCCCCCCCGGACTACTCAAAAGAGCCGACCACGCTCGTCGAATTCAGGCTGGAGAAGACCGCCAGTGGCACGTTATTGGTTCTCACCGAGTCCGGCTTCGATAAGCTTCCCGGTGACCGCCGCCTCGAAGCGTTCCGGCGAAACGACGGCGGTTGGACCCAACAAATGAAGAACGTCGAGAACTATGTCGCACAGAAGCCATAGCCGTGGGGCTGCAAAACAGCGGGCGCAGGCACTCGTCTTTGCTGCTCTGGGCGACGCAACCCGGCTATCGCTGGTTGCGAAGCTCTGTGATCGGCTGCCTTATTCGATTTCTCAGCTAACCCGGGGTTCCAAGCTGACCCGGCAGGCGATCACCAAACATCTCCGAGTATTGGAGAGTGCCGGAATCGTGCACAGCGTCCGAACCGGTCGCGAGAGCCGATTCGAATTCGATCCCCAGCCGATTGAAGGAATCAAACAGTATCTCGATTTAGTCTCCGAGCAGTGGGATCAGGCATTGGCAAGGCTGAAGTCCTTCGTAGAAACCTGAACCCTTAGAGTGTGCGTGCCATAGACCGCTGCAATCCCTCTGCGGCTCGAATAGAAATCCCTGGGCGCCCGATCAACGGGCTTGAACGGGCCGCAGTGTCCGAGCGTTGTTCGAGGCCGAGCTCCGCAACTGCAATTCCTGTTTGCCTTCATGAAGAGTTGAAGGTTCGCCATCCCATAGCAGCTCACCGGAGACGCCGGCCGGCAGAACAACGACTGCTTTAACCGAGAAATGCTCTACCGTATATTCGACTTCTATCAGCCCTTTCGGACTCGGAACCACGGCCGAAACATGTTTGAGTGACCCTAGGTGGGGGGCCATGACGACCGTTGCGAAGCCAGGCGTTGCTGGACGAATGCCTGCCACTATGGTCAGCAAATCATAGTTTGGATGCGCACTCCAGGCATGAGAGTCTGAGCGCGTGGGTTCGGGCTGCTCCGCCCAGGTGGTTAAGCCGAGCGATACCATCTTCCGCCAGGGCCCCAGCAATTGCAGGTACTGGTTTCCCATTCCGGCATGGTCCAGTGCGCGTGCGAGGTAAAAGCGGAAATAATAAGTTGCTCGGGTGAGAGGCGGCACGGGCCCGGTGGCAGCATAGCCCGGATCACTAAGGGAAAGGATTTTCGCAAGCACATTGTTTTGCTCCTGACGGGGAATCACGTCGAGCCAGACGCCGAGAATATTCGCGTGCTGGCTGTAATGCTTCTGTGCGGGCGTATCCGCCAGCAGCCGATTCTGGTGATTCCAGCACAGCTTGTACACTGCCTGCGCAGCCCGCTCGGCCGCGCTGCGGTAGAGTGCAACCCGGGTGTTGTCGCCCAATGCCGACTCCATTTCCGCGGCATAGCGCAGCGCCTCAACAAATTGCAGCGTGCATTACGGAAGACCCACCATCGCTATCGTTGGGGGGTATGCCGAAGTCGAAATCTGTGCCCCAATCTGCGAACGGCCACCAGGGGATCTTCATCAATAGGCCGTCCGCCCGCTGGCGCTGTAGGAACCAATCCAGAACCGCTCGTGTACCGGCAAGCTGGGCGCGGACGAAATCAGGATCTGCGCGGTACATCCAGAAATCGTGCACCATGCCGACCCAAAGCAACGAGAAAGTCGGGATGATCTGCCGCATGGATGAGGGGTAGCGGCTGCGAGTGATGCCATCGGGCAGGCGGGAATCATTGAAGGCTTGAATAGCCTGGCGTGCCAGTCGGTCATCTCCACTCACGACATAAGAAAGCAGCGCTTGAATTCGCGTGTCCCCAATGTACTGCATACGCTCGTAGTAGGGCGTATCCATGTAGGTGTCGTGCGCATCCAGGCGGGCCGTGCGCCAACCGATCTCCCAAATCGGCTTCAGCGAAACGTCATCTGATTCGAAGTGTCCACGTTCCTCAAACGGATAGGCGGTAAACCAGGTCCGGAGTTTCTCGATTCGCAGCGCTTGATCGCTCGTCTCAATATCGAGCTGCAGATACCGCCAGGTTTTCCAGCCGAGCGGCATGAATATGCGGTTGGCTGCACCGTCGGGAACGAATTCGTCAAAAATACCCTGGACGTGCTTGCCCGCGATTTCGTTGCGATTACCCTTCTCACCCTTCTCATCGATCAAGGCTTCGGCATAGGTGAGGCGAACCGTTGCGCCGCGGCCATCCGTCACCGTCAGCTCGGGATAGGCGGTGGTCAAATGCGAGTTGTCGATCAACACCGTGGCCCTGGTATGTGCCGGCACGGTAAATGCGTTGTCCGGAAAACTGGACGGTACCTCGATACCAGTGGACCTGACAACCTGCCCGGCAGAGGTCAATACCATCTGCATGGGAGGCAGCGGGTCGGGCACAAGTTGCCAGTTATTTTCTTGTAACACTGCGCCCAGGGTAGTGGCATGCCCGATGGATTGGGCTCGTTTCCAGCGTCCACCGGGCCTGGAGTCGGAGCTGTTCCAATCCCAGTTGAAAACGGTTCCGTCGATGAGTTCCGCGGGTTCAGCCACATAGTAGTGCCTTCGAATCTCATCCGGAGCGGGCAGTACGCGGATGCCTGTTTCTTCCTCTACCTCCCAGCTTTGATCGGTGTCGGCTGCACGCCCCGCTGCGCTTTCTCCGTGAAGAACAAACGCTGTGCGGTCGCTGATCTGGGCCAGGGGAGTGAGCACGCCAAAATTCCAAACCGCGGCGGCCAAAATATTTTGCCCCGAACGCAGGAACGGCGCTAGGTCATAGGTCTCATATCTCCAATGGCCCAAGTCGCTGCGTGATGGCCCTGAGCCCACGCGCTGCTGGTTCACATAAAGGATGAATTGATTGTCCGCGCTGACGTGCACTACAAAATGCTGCGGCTGTAGCGCAAGCTCGACCACTTTGCGAAAGTGCAGTACAGATTGGTCGCGTTGTGGGGCATCCGGCGAGGTGACCCACTGGGCACTCCACATTTCCTTCCGAAGTTCAGAGGAAAGTTGCGCTGCCGCCACTTGTGGGTTCATCAATCCGAATAGTGCAATTACGAACAGACCGATCAGGTTTCGCATTCGCATCGGATTCTCCGCTTACGCCACGTAGATCGGACGCCAGCGCTTCGGCTACGGCAATCCCAACTCTAAGATTTCGTTCGGCGGCATCGCGTATTTTCCGCCAAGGGTTCGGCCATCCACCACCAAGTAATAGGTGCAATCGTGTGAACCGATGTTATCGAGATGAGAGATGTGCGGATAGTTCAGCGAAGGTGGCTCGCGGCAACGTCTCGCCAAGGTAGTAATATTCTTAATCTTGTTCACCGAGAGTTTGGACATATGTCCTGCCGTACGGATAGAAGAGTTCCTTGCGGCCTTGCTGCCACGCGGCTTTCAATTCGGGCGCTGTGATGTCCCAGTCCGGCCGACATTTCTGGGTGACGGCACGGAGGTCTTGGCGGAGATCTTCGAGAGTGGGCCGGCCTAAGAACCAGTAGCCGTTGTAAATCTTATAAATGACCAGAGCGGGCTCGAGCACAATCACGTGAGGGATCATGGGATTGTGGAGAGGATCAGTGTATTCGGCGATGTCGAGATCCTTTTGCACGATACGCCCAGCGTCAGAGAGAAAAGGCCAGTGGGCATCGACTCCGCTGCGATATTCATTGGTCTCGGTGATATTGTCGGTGCTAATGGTGACCAGCCGACAGTAGGCAACCTCGAGCTCACGATGCAGTTGAACCAGCCCTTCCGCTTGTCGACGGTCCTTAGGGCAGAAACCGCCGCGGCTGAGGACGAGAACCATCGGATGTTGGCCTTGCAGTTCGGAGAGCTTCCGGCGTTTCGCGGTTTGGTCGGAAAGCTCATAGTCAGGGAAGATAGCACCTGGAACAATGTTAGCTCGCATAGGAAATCCTTAACAGAGTGGATCGAGGTCGCCAGTTAACGTTTAAAGCCCATTCGTGGCCGGTGCTCTCATAGCTGCCTCAGCTGGCCTGCCGCGTCCGGAACGCTTCAACTGAAGAACCGAGAAAATCTTGGACCAATGAGGCGATCTCATCCGCAGCCGTGTCCAATGCGAAATGACCCGCATCGAGCACGTGAACTTGTGCGTTCGGCACATCCTGGCGATAGCGTTCCGGCTCGCCGAGATCGAACGAGAGGTCATACTTGCCCCAGATCACCAGCAGGCGCGGCTGTTTCTCGCGCATCCATGCTTGCCACTTCGCATAACCGTCCACGTTGGTTCGATAGTCGTAGAACAAGTCGCTCTGAATCTCGGCTTGGCCGGGCTGGTTGAGAAAATAGAATTCATCAGCCCAGAGATCGGGGTCATAGCGCTCCACGTTGGGATCGTTTCCGACATGCCGAGTACGCGTCGTGGCCAGCGAGAGGAGATTTGTGCGCAGGACGCCTTCGTTGGCCGCGCGATCGACCCAAAAGGCGCGCCGCGTCTTCCAATTCGTCCCCAAGCCTTCGTTGTGCGCCACAGCATCCTGGATGATGAGAGCCTCGATCCGGTCCGGGTGGGCCAAGGCCATGCGAAAACCAACCGGGCCGCCATAATCCTGCATGTAAAGCGTGTGGTGCGAGAGCCCGAGAGTTTCGGTGAAATGATTCATGATCTCGGCGTAGTGGTCGAAGGTATACGCGAATTTCTTCGGGTCCGGCCAGTCGCTGTGTCCGAAACCGGGGTAGTCGGGAGCAATCAGGTGATAGCGATCGGAAAGCCGAGCGAAGAGAGGCTCGAACATCCGCGACGAAGAAGGCAATCCGTGCAGCAGGAGAAGCGTCGGCGCGTCTTTCGGTCCGGCCTCTCTGTAGAAGATGGATAGCCCATCGATCTGGGCCGTGCGATAGAAAGTCGGATATTTCATGGGAGCTTCCTTTCCGCGGGCAATCTCCTCCTCTGCTCTGCTCGGCCGGTCAGCTGCAAAGGGCGCGTCACTTAGCGGCTAAATCATGGTTTCATAATGCCGTTCCTTCAGATCTGTCTCAATCTGGTGCATCTGAATCGAGCACAGACGTTCATTGCGGCGAAGACGATAGCTGGTATAGGCGAGCAAGGCAAAACTGTGACTGAAGCTTGGACCGCCAGCGAGGGAAGATTACGTACTCTTACTCTTAGCTTTCGCCTTTGCCCATCTTGCACGCTGGGCCGCAGCAATGCGCTTGCGGCCGGCTGCTGACATCGTCCGTTTGGGTTTCGTGGTCGTCTTCATATTCGAGGCCCGCCGCTTTGCCCATCGTACCTTCTGCGCGCGACTAATCTTCTTCCGCGCGGCAGCCGACATCGCGGGTGTAGCACTCGATTTGGACCCGCCGTAGGCGCCGACAAAAGCGGTGAGTGCCGCATTCAGTGCAGACAACTGTTTTTCTACTCGCTCCCGTTCGTCCCTCAACTTCTTCACAACCCCGGACAGGTTCGTCATGATTGTCCCCTCGGCTGGAGATTGTATCAGGGGTGGTAAGATAATTTGCCCGCCGACTCGAGAACCAGGGAGTCAGCACTCGCGATGAAGAAAAATGTCTGGAGAGCGCTCATCGAAGTTGGCTTTATCATCTTTCTGTTTTATTCCAATCTTCTGATGGGAAAATTTGAGCGGTCAGGCATAGGGCAGACCAGGGGTATCGCTTGGGCGATCAAAGATGTTCTTACCGCGGCCAATTTTGCAATTGCCGTAATCGCCGCGCTCGTCGGGTATATCCTCTTTGAATTTCTTCGAAAAAAATTCTAGAGAAACCCGGGCCTGGGATTCAGTCAACGAAACGCAACAGATTGGTCACGAGGTTGCGCGCGAGGGAGGGTTTTTGCTCGTGGTCCGCCCGCACTTTGGCGGGCGGCATCAGGAGACCGAGGTCGATTCGGCTCGGCAGGTTATAATCGCTGACTTGTGCAGGTGAAAAAACCATCGGTCGGCGCTCTCTTGCTCGGCCTGATTCCCGTCATTGCAATGTGCTTCTCGGTCTCGCTCTGGGACCGCATTGATCCAATGATTTTCGGTCTCCCCTTCAATCTCTTCTGGCTTGTCGCCTGGATCGTGCTCAGTACCTTGTGTATGTGGGCGGCCTACCGGGTCGAAATCGCGCGGCATAAGAAGGACCTGGGAGCCCAATGAGTCCGAGCACGGTTTCCCTGACGACGATCTTCGCCATCGTCTCCATGGGTGCTGCCATTGGTTTTCTGGCCGGAGTCCACCGAAAGATGGACCTCGAACAGTGGACGGTTGGGGGCCGCGGCTTCGGCGCTGTGCTTATGTATTTGCTAATGGCCGGCGAGGTGTATACCACGTTCTCGTTTCTGGGAGCGAGCGGCTGGGCCTATTCCCGCGGGGGCCCAACTTTATACATCATGGCCTACCTGACCCTGGCCTACGTGATCTCATTCTTTATCCTGCCGCAGGTCTGGGAAGTCGGCCGGAAGTATGGAATGCAGACCCAATCCGATTTCTTCAGCAAGCGATACGGCAACAAGTATCTGGCTGGATTTGTGTGTGTCGTTGGCATCGCCTGCTTTATCCCTTACCTGCAGCTCCAGATAACCGGACTGGGGATTATCGTCTCAATCGCCAGCTTCGATGGCATCGGCCGTACACCAGCGATGGCCGTGTCGGTCGTCCTGCTGGTGGCCTTCGTTTTTGCCAGCGGGGTTCGGGCGGTGGCTTGGGTCAGCGTTCTGAAGGATGTCTTGATGGTCTTCGCAGCGGTCACCATCGGCATCGGGATACCCTATATCCATTTTGGTGGGATCGCCCCGATGTTCGCTGCGTTGGCGCATAGCCGGCCGGCCCACCTGACCATGCCCGGCGCCACCGCCAACCTCGGTCATACCTGGTACATTTCCACGGTTCTTCTGACTTCTCTCGGTTTCTACATGTGGCCGCACGCGTTTGGGGCCGCCTTCACCGCGAAAAGCGGCGACATCTTGCGGCGCAACGCTGTGGTGATGCCCCTCTACACCATCACCCTTGCGTTTATCTTCATCGTCGGCTTTACCGCGGTTTTGGTCGTGCCGGGACTGAGCAATGGCGACCTCTCGCTTTTGACCATCGTCCGCAAGAGCTTCCCGCCCTGGTTCCTGGGCGTGATCGGAGGAGCCGGGGCTCTCACCGCGATGGTGCCCGCTGCCATTTTCATCCTGACGGCTGCGACCCTTTTCGCGAAGAATCTCTATCGGCCCATCTTCGCACCGGCGATGAGCGATGATCAGGTGGCAAAACTAGCGCGAGTCATGGTGGTGGTGCTCGGCCTCATCAGCCTCTTATTCGCCATCTACCGATCCGCAACCTTGGTGGGTCTTCTCCTAACCGGATACGCGGGCGTGACCCAATTCTTCCCGGGCGTGGTGCTCGGACTCTACTGGAAACGCGTCACCACGCCCGCCGTCTTTGCCGGCATGATTGCCGGAGTTGCAACCGTCATCTTCCTTTTGCTCAGTCACCGCGACCCCTGGTTTGGCTGGAGCGCCGGCTTCCTCGCCCTGTGCCTAAATTTCATAATCACGGTACTCGGGAGTCGGCTCACGCCGGCAGTGGTGGTTGCCGAGTAACAAACAATCGTGGTTGGCGAATGCGGATGGCGAGAAGAAGTGGGCAGTAGCGTGAAAGGCCCGAGTCCGTCCCGACACCCGCGGAAGAAATCTGCTGCATGCGGGCGACTGCGCAGGTCGAGCTCCTCGGGGAAAAGAGTCTTCTCCGTCGCGGTTCGAAAGACGCAGCTGAGCCTGATGGCGCGGGCGATCTCGACCGAAACGCGATCGGGGCGCTCGCCGGAGCCAAGTAGCCATTCCTGATCGCGGCGCCTGATTTCCTCAGATAACCGAGAGTCTTCCGACCATTGTCAGCATCGAAGGGAGATAAGGAGGAACGATATGCAGCAAAAGCCCGCCATGCCGCGGCAACCAGCGCAGAACCTTGCCAGAAAGGCCGGCGAATTTCTGATTGGAAATGATCTTCGGGTCACGCGATTGGGATTCGGCTCCATGCGAATTACGGGAACTGGAATCTGGGGTGAGCCCGCGGATCGTGCCGAGGCCGTCCGAGTTTTGCGGCGAGCCGTCGATTTGGGCGTCAATTTCATTGATACGGCCGACTCCTACGGCCCGGGCGTGAGTGAAGCAATCATTGCCGAAGCTTTGCGCCCTTATCCTGCTGGCCTGGTGATCGCCACCAAGGGTGGTTTTGATCGGCCGGGTCCGAACCAATGGATTGAAAACGGAACGCCCGAACACTTGCAATCCGCCTGCGAGGGCAGCCTTCGCCGGTTGCAGCTAGAGCGCATTGACCTTTATCAGCTGCATCGCATCGATGCGAAAGTCCCGATCGAAGATCAACTTGGCACTCTGAAGGACTTGCAGGTCCAGGGCAAAATCAAACATATCGGTTTGTCGGAAGTGAGCGTACGCCAGATCGAACATGCGCGAACCATCGTTCCCGTGGTTAGCGTGCAGAATCGCTACAGCATTGCGGATCGCGGATCGGAAGATGTTCTGGAATATTGCGAAAAAGAGAAAATGGGCTTCATCCCCTGGTTCCCGCTGGCGGCCGGCCGGGTGTCGGGTGCAGAGGGCCCCCTCAGTCGCGTGGCGGCGCGCATAAAGGCCAGTCCGGCACAGGTGGCTCTGGCTTGGTTGCTCGCTCGATCTCCAGTCATGCTGCCCATCCCAGGAACGTCGAGAGTGGCCCATCTTGAAGAAAATGTGGCAGCAGCCGGTTTGAAGATTGACGAAAGGAAAATGCAAGATCTGGGGCTCACGGCATAAACCCAGTTGGCCGTACATCCCGGTCGAGACCGCGACAGGCCACAGCCGAAGGCCAGCTGATGGTCGTGGCCATGCCCTCGGACGAGATCCGGTTGAGCGCGTTTCCGTTGGTCTTTGGAGGCCGCTCGATCTACGGGAGCCGACGGGGACGCCGTTTGACAACGAAGATACTCTCGCCTTCAGCGTGCTCGAAAACATCCACCCGATGGATCGAAACCGCTCCGCACGCGCCGGCGGAGCAAGCCTATTCCCGAATGATGGGAAGGAGGGAAGGTAAAGCACGGTTTCCTATGGTGCGGATCACGGGGCAATCGAGTGTCGCCATGGTTACCGGTGTTGCTCGGCGTTCGGCACCAACACTCCACCTTCGATCTTCGGAATACCGAAGTGCCCGCCGAGATGGGAGAGCTCGAGCGGACTGATGGATCCGGAAACCACGATAAGGTTGACTTCATTCGCCCCGGCAACCAGAATCGCGACATTGGAGATGGCGTTATTCTCCACCCGAACCCAGACATCGGTCGCACCCGGGCCGCCACCCTTCTGATGATTGTTCACCAGCTGTTGCCAGCCCGCCGTTTGGTACTCCTGTTTCACCGAGCTCAGCGTCCCCGGGTCGTACATCCAGGGTTCGGGAAAGCGGTAGCTGTGAACCGACACTCCACTCACCCCTGCGATCACGCGGCGGAGTTCCAGATTGTTCGGGTCAAGTTTCGACGCAAAGACCAGCATGGAGTGGTCGAGAGTGAACTCGGTTTTCGAGGACGCGCTCTGCCGCAAGGCCGAAATGCCCTGAGGAATCCAATCAGACAGCTGCGCCTCGGCTCTTTGCGCGGCAGAAATGGCGATGAAGAAGATAAAAGCAATGCCGAACAGCCTCATGGAGCGCTCCTTCAGTGG
This sequence comes from uncultured Acidobacteriaceae bacterium, assembly GCA_963770245.1. Lineage (GTDB taxonomy): Bacteria > Acidobacteriota > Terriglobia > Terriglobales > Acidobacteriaceae > PALSA-270. The sequence continues at coordinate 320,542 of CAVYOX010000013.1, forward strand.
GGCCAGGGAACCTGCCGTCCTCTCTTCTAAGGCAGCTCTGTTCCCCCTGACAATGCACCACAGGTCATTCGCGGCTCATGAGCTAACCGGATGAATCCAGAGTCATTACGACGAGAAGTCAACTCTTGGCAAAGGCTACGCCAGGACGTACCCGACGCAGGAAGGCTCCTGACCCGCCCGAGCCGGGCGCCGGGTCCAGAAAGCAGGGGCAAGCGAACGAATCGGGATTCCTAGGCTGCTTTTGGCGGGCAGTCGTCAGTCCAGGTCTTTGAAACCTGACTTAGGACTTTGAGGTATCCGGTCTCTGCCTGATCCTGGTTTGCTCGCGGGGTTTGATCGCCGGGGCAGGCGGCCCGAGGTCGGAACCAGTCGAGGTCGGAACCAGGGAAGACGCAACATGCCCGACCGAGACGAGGCCGATCGCCTGCTATGATCAACCGATGGTTTAATGAGTCTCTGTAGCCGACTGTTGAGCAGGCAGTTGCGCCGGCTGTCGCTCCTGTTCGTCGGGCCCGGCATTATGCCGGACATCGGCTCCGCGCACCCAGAAAATCACATCCTCGGCGATATTGGTGGCGTGGTCGGCGACGCGTTCCAGGTTGCGCGCCACGAGCAGTGCATCGAGAGCTTGACGGGTCACTTCCGGATGCTCGTTCATGGATTTGACTAGGACGATGAAGGCTTCGTCCTTCATGCGATCGACCACGTTATCCATCTCGAGCACGGCCTGGGCGAGTTCAGCTTTTCCTTCGATAAACGATTCCAGGGAACGGCGGACCATGGCGGAAACGGCCGCGGCCATGCGGGGGATGTCGACAGGCAGCTCGGCCTTGGGCAGCTCGACCATGTCCATGACCCGCTCGGCGATGTTGACCGCCTGATCGCCCACTCGTTCCAGGTCGGAATTGATCTTGGTCACCGCCAGAATGAAGCGCAGATCGACCGCCATCGGTTGCTGCATGGCGAGAAGGTCAAACGCCAACTCGTCAATTTCGCGCTCGGTGATGTTGATTTGGCTCTCGCCTTCGAGCACCATGTGGCAACGGGCCAAGTCGCGGTCAATATATGCCTGGCAAGCGCGATCCACGGCTTGTTCGGCCAGCCCGCCCATACGGAGCAAGCGTGCCCGGAGTTCATCGAGTCCTTGGTGAAAACGGCTGCGCATTATCCAAACCTGCCTGTGATGTAGTCCTCCGTACGTTTGTCGGACGGGGTAGTAAAAATTTTCTCGGTCTTGTCGAATTCGATCAGCTGGCCCAGTAGGAAGAAACCAGTGAACTCGGCCACCCGGGACGCCTGTTGCATGTTATGCGTCACGATGACGATGGTAAAGCTTTGCTTGAGCTGGAAGATCAGCTCTTCAATCTTGCCGGTCGAAATCGGGTCCAGGGCCGAGCACGGCTCGTCCATGAGAAGCACTTCCGGCTGCACGGCGAGGGCGCGGGCAATGCACAGGCGCTGCTGCTGCCCGCCGGAAAGGCTGGCGCCGGATTTCTTCTTGAGATTGTCCTTGACCTCGTCCCAAAGAGCGGAGAGCTTCAGCGAACGCTCGACGATGTCATCGAGGCGTTTGTGTTCACGGAAGCCGTTCAGCTTGAGACCCGCCGCCACATTGCCGTAAATCGACATGGTGGGGAATGGGTTGGGCTTCTGAAAGACCATGCCGATGCGGCGGCGGATGGCGACGGCCGAGGTTCCGTTGTAGACGTCCAGGTCGCCGATGCGCACTCGGCCGGAGGCATGGGCCTCGGGAACGGTTTCGTGCATGCGGTTCAGACAGCGCACGAACGTGGACTTGCCACAGCCGGAAGGGCCGATGATGGCCGTGGCATGGTTGGCTTCGGCCGTCATGTTGATATTGCGCAGCGCCTGGGTCTTGCCGAACCAGGCGTTCAAGTTTTCGACCTGGATGCCAACCCCCATATCTTAGTTTGCTCCCTTGAGCGTTCCCCGGCTGGCGGCCAGCCGGACCGCGCTTACTGAGGCGACGATCAGCACAATCAGGATCAGCGCTCCCGCCCACGCCTGGCGATGCCATTCATCGAATGGCGAAATGGCGTAATTGAAAATCTGCAGCGACAGCGCCGCCGTGGGCTGATTGAGCTTCCAGTTCCAGAATTGGTTGCCGAAGGCGGTGAACAGCAGCGGCGCCGTCTCGCCCGCAATCCGGGCAAAGGCCAGCATAACACCCGTGATGACCCCGGAGGTCGCGGTGCGCAGGGTGATCGAAAGCGTAGTGCGCCAGCGCGAGACCCCCAGGCCGTAGGCGGCTTCCCGGACCGTATTGGGCACGAGCAGAAGCATTTCCTCGGTGGTACGGGCGATGGTCGGAATCATCATGATGGCCAAGGCCACGCCGCCGGCCAGGGCCGAGAAGTGCTTTTGGGTGAGCACCACCAGGGCATAGGCCACAATTCCGATCACGATCGAAGGCACGCCGTTCAGGACATCGGCGGTGAAGCGGATCAGGGTTCCTAGGCGGTTTTGACCATACTCGGCGAGGTAGATGCCAGCGCCGATTCCGAGCGGCACACCCATGACACTGGCGATCCCCAGAATCAAAGCCGAGCCGGCGATGGCATTGGCCATGCCCCCGCCCTCCTCCCCGACGGGCTTGGGGGTTTGGGTGAGGAAAGCCCAATTGATCGAACCGATCCCCTTATAAACAAGGTAGGCAAAGATTGCACCCAAAGGGATAAGGACCAGAACTACCGCCGCCATGGCCGCGAAGGTCACAAAGTTGTTCTTGGCACGCCGCCACAGGCTGATGGGAGGAAGCGTCGTGCTGCCGACAGTCGGTTTCTCAGGCATGTCCCCTCGCTGGGGTGCCGCGAGTGACGGTCCACACCAGAATCTGCGCAATGATATTGACGATAATGGTAACGATGAACAGCGCCAGTCCGATCTCGACCAGGGCGCTCAGATAGAGATCGCCGCTCGCCTCGCTGAACTCGTTGGCGATAACACTGGCCATGGTGTAGCCGGGGGCCAACAGAGAGCGTGCAATCTCCGGGCGATTGCCGATCACCATGGTCACCGCCATGGTTTCTCCCAAGGCGCGGCCGAGCCCGAGGATTACGCCGCCCATGATGCCGGCGCGCGCATTGCGCAGGACCCCGGTGCGAATCATCTCCCAGCGGGTTGCACCGAGAGCCAGTACGGCTTCCCTCTGCTGTTGGGGAACGGCGGTCATGACCTCGCGGGTAATCGAAGAGATGATGGGAATCACCATGATGGCGAGAATGATGCCTGCCGCCAGCATGCCGATGCCAAAGGGCTGTCCCGCGAACAGGCCCGACCATCCGAAATAGTGGGCGAGCCAGGGCTCGACGTACAGCCGCAGCAATGGCACCAACACGAAGATGGCCCACAGCCCATAGATGACGCTTGGGATCGCGGCCAACAATTCGGTGGTAAACGCCAACGGCCCGCGCAGCCAGGGTGGTGACATCTCGGTGATGAAAACTGCGACCCCAACGGCCAGAGGCACCGCGATAATCAGCGCCAGGATGGAAGAGATGATCGTGCCGTAAACAAAGGGCAAGGCGCCGTACTGATCATTGACCGGATCCCAGTCGCTACTGAAGAAAAACTTGAGTCCAAAGGCGTGCCAGGACAAGCTGGATTTCGTCACCAGCTGGTAGACGATCAAACCGACCAGGGCCAGTACGGTCAGGCCACATCCCAGCATAAGCAGGTAAAAGGCGGGGTCGCCCCATCGACCGGGCTTTGAGGTCACCAAAGGAGACTCCGCCATAGAACCCGCAACTTCTGATTTTGCAACAGGTTGCGGTCCAGGCAAGCGTGGCGCTCCTAAGGCTTGGTTTGCCATTATGGGCAACCTAGCAGAGTCTTGTTACAACAGTGTTAAAATGAAACGTTGATTTTCCCTTTTTGCTGGGGTCCGTGGAGACCCTCAGAAATAAGGAAGGTTTTCCTCAACTTGCATTTCCCGGGTTTCCCTTTTAGCTTTTTAACCCTTAGCGTGTGCATTCTATGCCCGTCGATCAACAACGTAGCCGATTTGTTTTTCGGAAGCTGGCTCGTCAACTGGCCAAGCTGGCGGCCAAGCCCGCTCCGGAGAGCGTCCACAAGTTCCGGACTTCCAGTCGTCGGGTCGAAGCCCTGCTCGATGAACTCGCCGCCGCGGACCGCAACAGCACAAAATTGCTGAAATTGCTGGCCCGATTGCGAAAGAAAGCGGGGCGGGTGCGGGACCTCGATGTGCAGATCGGTTCGTTGCGCAACCTGAAAGTGCCCGAGGGGGCGACCCATAAATCACAGTTGATTCGCACTCTGACGGAGGAGCGATTGCGGCGGGAGAAGAAACTCGCCAAGGCATTTGGCGGCGCGGCCATCCGGGAACTGCACAAGCGACTGAAGCGCGTCTCCGGAGAGGTCAAGGTCATTGACGATCGAACGGCGCTTTCTCTCGCCTTGCGCCTGGTGGCGAAATTGGGCCGCGATCCCGGTCCGCTGACCGAGAAGATGTTGCATCAATACCGCATTATTGGCAAACGCGCTCGCTATCTGGCGGAGCTGGCCGGGAACGATCCTGAGGCCAAGCGGTTGGTCGGGCAGCTCAAGCGCATGCAAGACGTGATCGGCGATTGGCATGACTGGCTGAAGCTCGCGAACAAGGCGGGGAAGCTCTTTGGCACAGTGCGCGAGTCGCCTCTGGTGGCGGCGCTGCACAATGTGACGCGGGCCAAGTTCCGGCACGCGGTCGATGCGCTTTCCGAGGCACGAGCGGGGCTGCCCAGCAAGAAACCAGCGGCCATTGATAGTGTGGCCGGGCGCCGGGAGAGTCGGCCTGATCCGGCCACGGGCATCTCCGCGGTGGCCTAGAATGCGCCGGATCTTTTCCGTTCTCGAATTTGGTCTCCTCGTCCATAGTTTTCGTTATTGTTCCGTCCCGTCTAGCCCAGCCTGACTCTTCCCCGCGGTCCCGGCACCGCGGTGAAAATTTGAGGCGGGCGCGAAAGAGCTGGGGTCGCCGCGTTAGGCAGTCGGTGGTCCGAAGAGCTCCCATTTCATGATCGCCCGCGGCGAGTTCCTTCGCGGTAGCCGATGTGAATGATGTGGGGGGCTTAGGAGGAAATGGTGAAAATCAAAGTCATCCTAGGAATGCTGGCAATGCTCGGTGGAACTCTGACCAGTCAGGCACAAAACGACTGGCAACAGAAAGTGCAACAAGAGTTGCCCTTGATGGGTCATCGTAACTGGATCGTCGTTGTAGATTCCGCCTATCCCCTGCAGAACTCATCCGGAATTGAGACGATTGAAACCGACGCAGACCAGTTAGCGGTCCTTCGCTATGTGCTGCTGGCCCTCAAGAGCTCGAAGCATGTGCGTCCCCTGGTGCATACAGATAAGGAGCTGCAATTTGTTCCCGAGCAGGAAGCTCCAGGCGTCGAGCGATATCGCGAGGAATTGGCAAAACAGATTAGAGGCCTCCCGGCGGATTCGATTCCGCACCAGGCATTGATCGATCGATTGAACGAAGCAGGAAAAACCTTTCACGTGTTGGTGCTAAAGACGCAGATGACGATTCCTTACACTTCAGTTTTCCTGCAATTGGATTGCCAGTATTGGAGCGCGGAGTCCGAGGCAAGGTTACGGAAAGCGATGCAGTAGCGTCGACCACAGCCTTGGCCTTCAAAGTTGTGAGCTATCTTGAATCTTGCCTCAATTCCCTGGCCACGACACTACCCAGACGAAAATAGAAAATGGGAACGCAATAGATCACTGCGAAACACAAGGGAACGACGATTTCCTCATAGCTGGGATAGAATTTTCCCCTGCCACTCCAGTGCAGAAATAACGGAGCAAATGTTACGGAAATGCCTGGTAAAGCACTCACGATGAAGTAGATCGGTGAGCGGGCAATCCTTACCCATTTTGCATCGATTTCAACGGTCACTTTCGTTGACGGTGCTCCTTTCGCGATTCGCTTTTCATAAGGCTCCCCGGGTCAATCGAGGACCGTTTAATTGACAGATTCTGATCAGATAGTACGATTACGGGAACTCCGCTACCAAACCACCCCGCGTGGAAACATTGGTACTCCCCGTTAGAAGGAATTTGGCCAAGTTGGCCATTGCGTTCCTTTCCGCTACGCAATATAGAGAAGTCAACCTTGCCAGTTTACCTTGCCAGATTGACTGTTTATCTAGTATTCTGTAGCGACGATGCCGCGAAAAACGCTCGACACGGCGGTTACCGACTTTGGGCGGGCGATGGGGCTACTGATGCGCCGCCTACGCACCGCGAGCGCCTCGCATGATCTTTCATGGACCGAGGCCGCTGTCATGGCGCGCCTCGCTAGGGACGGGCCCGCGACGACCGCCGACCTGGCGCGCGCGGAAGCCATGAGACCGCAATCGATGGGAACCACCATCGCGGCGCTTGAGGAAATGGGCATCGTCGAGCGCAAGCCGCATCCGACCGATGGCCGCCAAGTGAATATCGAGCTGACCGTCAAGGGTGCCGCCGTGCGGAAGAGTGCCAAAGATGCGAGGTGGACCTGGCTGGCGCAAGCCGTCGCCCAGCTCGATGAACCGGAGCGCGAAACCCTGTTCGCAGCCGGCGAGATCATCAAGCGCCTGGTGGAATCTTGACCGGCAACGGAGGAACGAATGCCACCCATCCCCTTCGGGCTCAGGTTCCTGGCGCAGCTTGTGCTGGCCGCCATCCTCAATCCGACCTTTCAGCGATGATTTCGAAGACCCTCTCCCAGCGAAAGGAATCAGCGTGCCTCTAACAAAACTCGATACGACCGCTGCGTTGGTTGTGATTGACCTGCAAAAAGGCATTGTCCGTTTGCCTACCGTGCACCCGATCGGCGAGATCATCGGGCGCGCTGCCCAGCTCGCGCGCGCTTTCCGGGGGCGAGGGCTGCCGGTCGTTCTCGTCAACGTGACCGGCGCTGCTCCAGGCCGGACTGACGCTGGACCTCGCAATCTGTCTTCGCTCCCGGCCGATTGGACCGAGCTTGTTCCTGAATTGGAGCTGCAACCCGGGGACCACATCGTCTCTAAACAACGAGTGGGGGCGTTCATCGGCACATCGCTCGATGAGACCTTGCGTCAGCGCGGTGTAACCCAGGTATTCGTGACGGGCGTCGCAACCAGTGGCGGCGTGGAATCGACAGTCCGTAGCGCCTACGATTACGGCTACAACGTTGTGGCGGTCCTCGATGCGATGACCGACCGAGACGCCGATGCGCACCGTCATAGCGTAGAGAAAACTTTTCCCCGGCTGGGTGAAACCGACACAACCGACAACGTGCTGAAGGCGATCGCGCAGTGACCTGGCGCCTTGGAGATTCGATGTCGCACGCTTGGCGGGCGCTGCGGCACCGCAACTTCAAGCTTTTCTTTTTTGGCCAGAGCATTTCAGTCATCGGCAACTGGATGACACGGCTGGCGACAACCTGGCTGGTCTATCACCTGACCCATTCGGCGCTCCTGCTTGGCATCGTAAGCTTCGCGGGGCAGATCGTTTCCTTTGCTCTGGGGCCGTTTGCCGGGGTCTGGGTCGAGCGCCTTAATCGCCGCAAGCTGCTGGTATGGACACAAGCCGCTGCCGCCGTTCAGTCCCTCGCCCTGGCCGCGCTTACATTGGCCCATGTGATTACCCTCGGCGAAATCATCGCACTCACCGCTTTTCAGGGCTTGATCAATGCCTTCGACATGCCTGGACGCCAATCCTTCCTCATACAGATGGTGGATGATCGTAACGACCTCAGTAACGCCATCGCCATCAACTCCTCGATGGCAAACGGTGCGCGGCTCATCGGCCCGGCGATCGCCGGTTTGGTGATCGGAGCCCTCGGCGAAGGCTGGTGTTTCCTGATCGACGGCGTCAGCTATTTCGCCGTGATCGCATCCTTGCTTCTGATGCGCATCCGGCCCTTGGATATCCGCCGCCAAACGACCAGTATGCTGGAACAGATGCACGAGGGTTGGGACTACGTTTGTACCTTTCGGCCCATCCGCAGCATCCTTCTGCTTTTTTCCCTGATCAGCCTGATGGGCTACTCCTACGCCGTGCTGCTGCCGGTCTTCGCCGGGCAGGTTCTGCACGGTGGCGCGACCACCCTGGGCTGGCTGATGGGGGCCTCGGGAGTTGGTGCGCTGGCGTCGGCGCTTTCGCTGGCAGTCCGCAAGTCGGTCGTCGGGCTTACGCGCATGCTGCAGATCGCGGCTGCGATGCTCGGAGGCGCGCTGATTCTGTTCGGCCTATCGCATACCTTTTGGTTGTCCCTGGCACTGATGGTGTTTGTCGGCTTCGGCCTGTTGCAGGGCGCCTCCGCCAGCAATACGATCATCCAGGCGCTAGTGCCAGAAGGCAAACGCGCCCGCGCGATGAGCTATTACACCATGGCTTTTTTCGGTGCGGCGCCCTTCGGCAGCCTGCTGGCTGGCACCCTGGCTCAGCGGATCGGAGCGCCTCATACCGTCATCATTACCGGTGCGTTCTGCGTCGCCGGCTCAGTATGGTTCACGCTCGAACTCCCGAAAGTCAGAGCCGTCATGCGGCCGATCTACCAGGAGATGGGTCTGCTGCCCGATCCGGCGGCGCTGTAACGGAAAGCGGCGGCCGAGCCCGGCGGCGATCATTCCTGGCGCAAGGCTCGCATGGGATCGACTCTTATGGCGCGCCGCGCGGCTACTTGCGACCAATCAAGTTGGCTGCCGGAATTAGCTTTCTCGACTACGATCAGGCACACCTGATTAACGATTTCAAGTCGATCGTTGGTTACTCGCCTGCCGAGTACCAGAAACGGATTCCAAGGAATTCGTGAGACCGGATAAGAACGGCTTGTTCCGGAAAGACATATTAACTCGAATCTCCGATGTCGCTTGCTTCGGGCACGCGAAAGCGTCCGCCGCAACGCGGCTTCGATCAAGTCGGCTTCTGGGAAGTTGAGCGGTTTCTTGCTTTCGACCGCTCGTCCCCACAGCGGAAGCAGAAGAGTTCTTTGAACGCTACCCAACGCTGGAGGAGTAGCCGTTGACGTCGCCACCATATTGCTCATCTCAACTTGAATTCCGGCAGCTCATCCTGCTACGTGGAACGTTAGGCGGCGTGAAGCCCTCTAAGGCCGGCCCGTGCCGCGACCAGAGCATCGTATTCCTGTTGCGAGTGGCTGGGCAGCAGCGCCCACAGTGTGTAGACGCCAAGCGCCGTGCCAAACGGTATGTTAAACAGCGAGATGAAGGCCAGCACGAGCGCGACCATGCGGGCCCAGGACTCGCGCTGCAGTAGTCCCCATCCGGCGATGAATCCGCAAGCGGCCTTGGCCAGAACGATAATCCCGAGCGTGGTGAACAGCGAAGTCAGGAAGCCGACGGGCACGTCGGGGGGCACTCCCTTCATCTCACGCAGGTGCGGAAACAGCGTACTGCCGAGAATCAGCAAGAACAGGCCTCCCAGGGCATTGAAGGCCGATAGGGCGAACCACAGAATGCCCAGGAGATGTACATGATTCTGCACCCGTCCGGGAAGCGGTTGCGCGATCGATACTGGACCCACGACTTGCTTTCCGCATTTGCTGCAGAACGCTTGCCCCGGTTGTACTGCCGTGCCACATCCATCACAGAACATGACGCCCTCCAATTCTTACCATTTGGAGTGTTCCTCTCCCCGCAGTGAGAGCAGTTCTGCGATGTATACGCAGAGTTGACGGTCGCTACGAGAATGCCGTGCAAAGCCGCTTTGTACTGAATGAAACTCAGTAGTTAGTAGAAAGCCCATTGAGATTTGTCCACATAGCTACGAATCCTGCTCTGGGGCTTGCGCACACTCTCCATGTTTTCTACCACAATCATGCGGCGATGTTTTACGGCATAGGAAACGATTTGCTTAGACACGATGTGATTCTCGTGTGTTGGTTCAGCCTGAAATGGAGCGAGGGCGCTTTCCGCAAGTGAGTATTCCGCCCCTCAGGCGGGGATTTTCAACGCATCGACACGACCACCAGGCTATCCCTTGGCATGGTTGCGTCCCCCAGAGCCTGCTTCCGTTTCGCCCAGCAAAATTATTGTAGCTCCACACGTCCATCCGTCTCAACTTCAAGTTTGCCCGTAATCCGACCGGAACCGACGCGGGGGCGCACTTGGTCACCCCTGTTCTGCCGGAGCCAACGTCATACAACGACCGTGGCTTCTGCTTCATTACCCGCGGCCTCCATGCCAACCGATCAATGGGCTGTTCTAAGGGCCTCTCGACAGGCGAACCCGTGTATTTCTCTCAGTTATTGGCGGAATTCGGATATACTCCGCCCGTCACACTCAGTCCGCCGGAAACACCCAACTGGCCGCAGCTATCCCACGCTCGATCACGCCCGCTACGGCCCATCTAGTTGACCGTACGCGGCGTCATATTGCCTTGCGGCTGTTGCCGTTTCTTTTCATCCTTTACATTACGAATTTTCTGGACCGCACCAGCGTGGCTTATGCCGCGATCGGGATGTCTCGTGATCTTGGATTCAGCGACCGCGTATTTGGACTGGGAGCAGGAATTTTCTTCGTCAGCTATGTGGCCTTGCAAGTTCCGGGCGCCTTGCTGGTGGAATGCTGGAGCGCGCGGCGGATGATCTCTGCGACCATGATCGCCTGGGGATCGCTTACCGCACTGACAGGACTGGTGCATACTCCGGCGCAGCTTTACCTGGCACGCTTTGTGTTGGGAGCGGCGGAGGCCGGTTTTTTCCCGGGGGTCATAGTGTATCTGAGCCACTGGTTCATACACGACGACCGCGCGAAGGCAACGAGCAACTTCATCGCCGCAATTCCCATATCCTTCGTCATTGGATCGCCAATCGCGGGCTGGATTCTCGGCCACAGCTGGTTCGCCATCAAAGGCTGGCGATGGCTTTTCATCCTGGAAGGAATGCCGGCTATCCTGCTTGGCATCGTTGCGTTCTTCTACTTAACGGACTTTCCGGGCGAAGCGACGTGGCTTGCTGCCGAGCAGCGACAATGGATTAAAGAAAAGCTGGGCGAAGAAAAGTCTGTCAGAGCTCAAGCGATGTCTATCAGGCTCGCGCTCAGGTCTCGGACGATTTTGCTGCTGGCCTCTGTATGCTTTCTGAATTATTTCGTGCTTTACAGCTTCTATTTCTGGTTCCCGACCATGCTGAAACGCCAGTCAGGATTTTCGGACGTGAATGTAGGCCTGCTCGGCGCTCTGCCATACTTGGCGGTTTTCGTCGCGATGCAGGTCAACGGGTGGCATTCCGACAAGAGACACGAAAGACATTGGCACTCCGCGGTGCCGTTTCTTATCGCGGCAGCCGGACTTCTGGGGCTCATCACTCACCCCCGGTCTATTCCGTTTTCACTCCTGTTGTTCACGATGGTGGGCATGTGCATTGCCTACCTTCCGGTCTTCTGGGCGATCCCGACCGAAATCCTGGGCCAGTCGGCGGCAGCGGCGGCAGTGGGAATGATCAATGCGGTTGGCAGCGTTGCGGGCTTTGCCGGACCTTACCTGTTCGGTTACCTGAACACTCGAACGGGATCACTTTCGTACGGACTGGCCGTGATGATGGTCTCTTCACTTGCCGGAGGGCTGCTGATGCTGTGCACTCCAAGGAGCGCGCAAAGGCTCGTCAGCTGAACTTGCCGCTTGGTGAAGCGCAGCGCGAGCTTGACTTGTCTTTACGCCGCTAAACGAAACCGCTCATGGAGAACGCGCGTGGTAATTTCCAGCGCGATTCTGGACGTATTGTCGGCAACACTTAAGTAATGGCAAATGATTATTTTCGACGGGTGGCAGTCGAAGGAAGAGCTGATGAGGGCAATAGAGTTACACCGATGATTTCCACAGGCATCTCATTTCTACAAGGTATTCCCGATAGGCTAGGAGCCGGGGCGGTGCTAGGCTTGCTAGGCGCTATGAAAATAAGTTCACCCAAGGCGGTAATAAGTGTAGGAGCTGTGATCTTGATGCCGCGACCGGGCGGAGCCACACAGGAAATCTTTATCGACGAGGCGGCGAAAGGGAAGCGGTACTCCGATCACTATCTGCAAGACCTTCGCAAACGTGCGAATGAGATGGCCGATGAAGGCACAGAGACTGTTGGCCGGCAGAAAAAAACCGTCGCCTCTGAAGAACAGGCCACAAAGGACGCGTGCATGCGCGAAATCACCAACGGGAACTTCCTAGCAAGGTGCGACCGGAGAAACTAGGAACCCCAACAATGAACCAGAACGACCGCGTATTAGCGAGATTGAAAGAAGGCACCTGGCTTCAAATGCCCGAAGCATTGCACTGGTCGCCGCCAGTCACTCGCCTCGGGGGTAATCTGTTTCATCGTTCATGCGGCCTGCTGGCGGCGATTCTTCCGCTGTTCCCTCGCCGCCTCCAACCTCCGGTCCCGCTCGGCCTGAATCTCCTGTTGGTGCCCAGCGAGCATGTCTTTGGCGTGATGTAGCCGATGGCGGTGTTCAGACGGACGGTGTTGTAATGCTCTACGTAGGGAGAAACGCTCTTGTAACATAAGCGTTAGAGGAAGTACACGGTTGACGAATGTCCTGATTTCTTGTGCGCAGCCCTGTTTTTAACAAGACATTCTTCTAAAGCGATGATCTCCTCAGCCGCAATCACCGCACAGTGTAAGTCGGCGACTTTTTGCCCGGGTTACCGGCGCGGTTTTCTGTGACCCGCGCGGCTAAGAATGCGGCGGACTTTCTTCGGTGAGATGGATAGACGGGCCGCGACGCGCGAGACCTTTCGGCCTTCCCGCTCCCAGACTTTGGGAATAACTAGCCCGGCGAATTCTTCGCTGATTTGCTGGAAAGTCTTGTCGCCGACCGATCCTTGCGACCAGGCCCGTAGCGTGGGATTCACGCTGCCGCTGCGGAGCATTTTTGCCTTCAGCGTTTGCAAATCCTCCCAGGCACTATCGGCATGGTCATCTTTGGAGAAGGTGATGACCTGGTCGTAGCATGGCCGCGCCGCATCAGGATCGCCGAAGAAACGGTTGCAGTAGGTCAGCCCTTGCCAAATGTAGGTGTGCGCGAGCAGGCGCCGGTTTTGGGTGTGTTTGGCCAGCTCGATAGCTTCCTGCGCGTAGTCCTGCGCCAGGCGCGCGTGGTTGCCGGGTTCGGTGCTTTCGCCGATGCCTTCCTCCACGCGGGCGTTCTCGATCATGCAGAGCAACAGCCGCGACCGCGCCATCAGAATGTAGTCACGCTTTTCTTCGCCAAGGCGGAATGCGGTCTGGGCAGCTGCTTCTGCATGTTCCAGATCTCCGTTGTCCAAATACAGATAAGCGTAATTCAAATTCACGCTGCCCAGACCATGATGGTTTTCATACTGCTGGTAGATGTCGGCGGCTTCCGCAAGTTCGGCCAGCGCCTCCTGGCGGAGTTGCTCAAAGCGCTTGCGATACTGCAGCTTGATTTGGCCATTGCCGGAGCGGCCGCGCGCGGCCGCTTGGCGGCGGCGGGCGGCTTCGGCATCGATTTTATGGCGCAGTTGCAGGGCGATGAGCCGCTTGACGTAGGCCATGTTGTTGAGCGAACGCGCCACGTTGCGGTGCTGCGGATCGCGCTTTTTGTACAGCGCAATCGCCGCGGTGAAGCTGTCAATCGCATGCTGGTAGCGTCCCTGGCGGCGTGCAATCCGTCCGTAAGATGAATGGATGTTGCCCAGCGTAAGATAGTCATCGGTGCGGCTGAGAACGCCCTCGGCCTCCTGCAGGATGTCGATGGCCGACTTGACGTCCCCTTTTTGAAAAAAGAGCCAGCTTTCCAGCACTCGCATGACGGCGGCCATGGGCGGGTGGCCGAGCTCTGCGGCGAGTTCTCTGCCCTTCACCGCAAACGCCAGGGCCTGATCGTACTCGCCCTTCATGCGCAGGCACCGTCCCTTCCAGAAATTGGCGATCGACAGGAGTTCCTTGTCATCCGTCTCCTGGTCGAGACTCAGGACAAAATCAAAGTGGCGAAGGGCCTCTTCCTTTGATTCTTCGGCCATCGCCACCATGCCCTCGGCCATGCGCAGGTGCAAGTAGTCCTGCAGGGGCAACCGCGCACGCAGCACTTTAGAAAAGCGGGAAACGATCTCCTTGACCAGTCCGAAACGCTGGAAGCCGATATCCACCCACTGGGCCAGATAGCCAGCGAACCGCGCTGCGTTCGTTTCCTCTGGATCGAATGCAGTCAGCAGATGGCGCCGCTCGTCCAGGCGGGCCATGCCGGGCCCCACGCGGCGGCCCACAAGGTCTTGCTTGAGTTGCGCCAGAAACTCATCCGAAATCTCGGCGGGGTTAGGACTCATTTTCCGAGTAGGTGTTCCAGGCAGTCCCACTCGAGGTAATCATAAGCCTCTAAGGTCAGAAATTCTGCAAAATCCGGGCTGGTCATCATGTGGTCATAGATCTCAGCGGCTTCGGCCTTGCGGCTGCCCTTCAACTTGCTCTTCTGCTCGGCGATCACGGCGCGGACCATTTCTCGCGTGATCCGACGGCCGTCACTGAGCGTGGCCCCATGGCGCACCCATTGCCACACCTGGGCGCGGCAGATTTCTGCGGTAGCGGCGTCCTCCATCAGGTTGTAGATGGGAACACAGCCCGAGCCGCGCAGCCACGACTCCAGATACTGCAAGCCCACGTCAATGTTTCGGCGAAGACCTTCCTCGGTGATCTTGCCCTCTGTGACGGCCAGCAGATCCTGGGCGGTGACGTGCACTTCGTCGGGGCGGCGGCTGATCTGGTTTGGTTCCTTCATGTGCGCGTCAAACACCTCTTTCGCGATCGGCACCAGGCCGGGATGGGCTACCCAGGTACCGTCGTGCCCGGCACGTACTTCGCGCAGCTTGTCCTGGCGGACTTTGTCCAGTGCCTTTTCGTTGGCCTCGGGGTCGTTCTTGATGGGAATCTGCGCTGCCATTCCGCCCATGGCGTGAATGCCGCGGCGGTGGCAGGTCCGGACCAGCAGGTCGACATAGGACTTCAGGAAATGCTTGTCCATGGTCACAATCGACCGATCGGGCAGCACGAATTCGGGGCGGTTCCTGAATTTCTTGATGAAGCTGAAAATGTAGTCCCAGCGACCGCAGTTCAGCCCAGAAGAGTGGTCGCGCAGCTCGTAGAGGATTTCGTCCATCTCGAAGGCAGCGAGAATGGTCTCGATGAGGACAGTGGCGCGGATCGTGCCCCGAGGGATGTTGAGTTCCCACTGGGCAAAGCAGAAGATATCGTTCCACAGGCGCGCTTCCAGATGGCTTTCCAGCTTGGGCAGATAGAAGTAGGGGCCGGTGCCCTTATCCATCAGTCGTTGTGCATTGTGAAAGAAGTAGAGTCCGAAATCGAACAGCGCCCCGGAAATCGGCTTGCCCTCCACCAGGAAATGGCGCTCGTCCAGATGCCAGCCGCGAGGACGGACCAGTAACGTCGCCACCCGCGAACCCAGTTCGTAACGTTTGCCTTCCGGGCTGACGTAACTGATGGTGCCTTCCACCGCGTCGCGCAAATTGGCTTGTCCCTCGAGGTTGTTCTGCCAGGTGGGCGAATTCGAGTCCTCAAAATCGGCCATGAAAACACTGGCGCCAGAGTTCAGCGCGTTAATGATCATTTTGCGGTCGACGGGGCCGGTGATCTCCACGCGGCGGTCGAGCAGGTCGTGCGGAATGGGCGCAACCTTCCATTCCTTTTCGCGGATGGACGCTGTCTCGGGGAGAAAGTCGGGCAATTGACCGGCGTCTATCTCCTGCTGGCGGAGGCGGCGGCGGGCGAGCAACTCCTGGCGACGCGGCTCGAATTCGCGTGATAGCCGGCTAACGAACCTGCTCACTTCCGGAGTTAAGATATGTGTTTCCAATTCATTACGGACGGTTGCAGTTGCTGTCATGGGGAGATCCTATGCCCTTCCCAAAGAGTGTGCGGGCCCACTAGGACAAAACGGACGACCTGACCAATACGGACGACCGGGTTGGAGTTATGTGCGCCGATGCGCTTTACTGGTCACAGACCGGGACACCGGGGAGGATATGACAACCATGCAACCTTTGAGCGCCGCGGAAATGACGAAGCAGTGGCACACCAATCCCCGCTGGACGGGCACCAAACGCCCTTACACTAGCCAGCAAGTGGTCAAGCTACGGGGATCCGTCCAGGTTGAGCACACACTGGCTCGCTTGGGTGCGGAGCGGTTGTGGTGGCTGCTGCATCACGAGGAGTATGTGCCAGCGCTTGGCGCACTCACCGGCAATCAGGCGGTGCAGCAGGTGCAAGCTGGACTGAAAGCCATCTACCTGAGCGGCTGGCAGGTAGCCGCGGATGCCAATAACGCGGGACACATGTATCCCGACCAGAGCTTGTACCCTGCGGACAGTGTTCCCAATGTGGTTCGTCGAATCAACAATGCCCTGATGCGCGCTGACCAGATCCACCATATGGACGGAAAGGACGGCATCTACTGGACGGCTCCCATCGTAGCCGATGCCGAAGCCGGATTCGGTGGGGCGTTGAACGCATTCGAATTGATGAAAGCAATGATCGAGGCTGGTGCGGCTTGCGTACATTTTGAAGATCAGCTCTCCTCGGCGAAGAAGTGCGGACATCTCGGGGGGAAAGTTCTGGTGCCGACCTCGGAGGCCATCCAGAAGCTGGTGGCAGCTCGCCTGGCCGCGGATGTGCTCGGAGTGCCCACGCTCATCATGGCGCGCACAGATGCCGACAGCGCTCACCTCTTGACCAGCGACATTGATCCGCGCGACCAGGAGTTCGTTACCGGAGAACGGACCCCAGAAGGCTTCTTCCACATTCGCGGAGGCTTGGAATCCGCGATCGCGCGTGGCCTGTCCTACGCGCCTTATGCAGACCTGATCTGGTGCGAAACTTCGGAACCGAACGTGGAGGAGGCCCGCAGATTTGCGGAAGCGATTCACGCAAAGTATCCCGCCAAACTGCTAGCCTACAACTGCTCGCCCTCGTTCAACTGGAAAAAGAAACTTGATGACGAAACCATCGCCAATTTCCAGGCCAAACTCGGCCGGCATGGGGTACAAGTACCAGTTCGTCACTCTGGCGGGATTCCATGCCCTGAATCCGGCATGTTCGAATTAGCGCGCCGTTACACACACAGGGCATGACGGCTTATTCGCGGCTGCAGGAGAAGGAATTCAGCCGCGAAGCCGAATACGGATACCAGGCCGTGAAGCATCAACGCTTCGTGGGCACGGGATACTTCGACGCTCTCACCCAGGTGATTGCTGGGGGCCTGGCTTCGACTACCGCACTTGAGGGCTCGACCGAGCAAGAGCAGTTCGCCGAAATAAACAGCAGATGCACCCAACATGGTCCGCATGCAGCCAGCCGATTCTCGGCGAGTGCCCATCCGCGACCATCGTGGTGGAGATCATGGGGTCCCACGAGGAGATGCTCCTGCCCTCGGGAGACTAGACGCAGTCTAAGTCGGGGCTCGGGGAAACTACCATCCATCGCGGCGTGCTTTGTCAGATGTGGCGAGGAAGGCGTCGCTTAGATTGCCTTCGTCCGACAGGAAGACGAGCACGGCTTCACGGGTGCTCTCAATGATCTCGGACGAATGCTCCGCGCGAGTGATCAAGCTGGGACAACTACCGAGGAGTTATGGTTGTCTAACTGCCGCGCAGCCACGAGACCCTCCCCAAGAACGCCGACGACGTATTCGCGTTGGAGTTCGCCGCGAGGGAACTGGACGCCACGTCCCAAATCAACCAGTGGTTCGTCGGATTCGACCCAGTGGAGCAGCCGTGCTTCCTCCTCCCTGGCTACGCGTGCTCGATTTCTCTACCATCAAATCTTTCTTGCTCGTTGTAAATAGGGCATCGAAGCCTCGCATCGGTGGTCGGCTGTTGCTGCAAAGTAGACTCCATTCTGATTCTCATGCTCCGTGCCTGATGCGTGAACGGCAGCAATTAGACA
>CAVYOX010000014.1:0-1082988 GCA_963770245.1 uncultured Acidobacteriaceae bacterium
CGGCTCAGACGACCGCGACCACGGGCGGCATGCAGTGGTCGGTTTGCAATGTGTTCCGCAGAGCATGCAAGGCGTACACGGCGTCATCCAGAGCTTGTCCCTCTTCGATGTTGTCTCCGGCTGCGTAAAACAACTCCCGTGCCCTCAGTGCAAGTGCTCTCTCTGCTTGCGCAATGCGCTCCGGGAGTTTTGTCTCATCAATCTCAAAGAGCACGGCCGTGTACAGCTGCCTCCAGGCTCTCCTGTCCAGAGAATTAGAGCTGCCTGTATTCATAATTCTCCCTGTTTCGCTTGTCAGTCGGGCCTGAAAGTGTGTCGAATTGTCCCGATTGCTTTCGCAGGAACAGCCAACAACATCGTCTCCCCAATCATTAGATACGATGGCGCCGGTGATCCCTACTGGGAAGTGACTCGTGTTCGCCACTGCGGTAGAGCTTAGGACGAGCTTCATTGACAATCAGGGCGCGCCCGCTGTGGACCGAACCGTTCAGGGTACAAATAGCATCTCGCGCCTCCCCGGCGTTAGTCATCTCGACGAACGCAAATCCCCGCGGTTGACCTGTGTCGCGATCCGTGACGGCCGTGACTGTTTTAACTGCTCCGTACGCCGCGAATAGCGTCCGAAGCTGGTCTTCGGAAGCGGCAAAATCTAAGTTACCGACGTAGATGTTAGTCATGGCTTACCTCCGGTAGTTTGAGCATCGCTCTCCACTACGTGACGCTTTTGGCCCTGCTTGCCACGCGTGATCTCCGGAACCCTGTTTTCGACGTGAACGGGAATCGCGGATGTAGAAATCGCAGGCCTATGCCTCCACCACCCTGCCCAGAGAACGACGATTCGAGATAGTGTGAAGACGATCCGCCAGTCCTGCCCGACTCAGCATCTCAGTGCTTTTCGAGTCTTGCCCTAAAAGGGACTAAAACCTCCGTTTTGAAGGCACCCTGCATGTCTTCCGATCAGATTTCACGCTCGACTTGTTAGGGCAAAGAATGTATCCGCCGATATCAGCGAACGACACGCACTTTCGAACCTATATACGTTGCTCTGGGTCACGCGAGCCGGTCATGAAATATGGTTCGCTGTTAGCACTCATGTCGAGAGTCGCTGTCGGCACCAGCCTTGCAGGCTTGGAGCACTGCCGCGATGGCTCTTCTTTCCCATCATCAGTTGTTGGGAGCGGTCGGAAAACCGCCTTAAACGTCTCCTTAGTTGTGCGGGAATGCCCAAACTATCGGAATGGTTTCTGTTGTTCTTAGTCACGAATGGCCCCCGTTACGCAGAAGACCGTCGCCTCGCTTAAGGACGGCGGAGAGGTGCAATAAAGGTAGTATACGCCTTAATAGGTGCGATGGGCGCTTGTGGTCTAGACGACGAGCTGGTGCCGGCGCAACATCCGCTGCGGATGGTGATGGCGCTGGTCGAAGTGGCGGGGCGCAACGCCACCGATCCGCCGTTGCTGGTGGGGTTGTGGTTGTATGCCTGTATTCGCGGCATTGGATCGGCGGGGGAGTTGGCGCGGCGCAGCGAGGAGAGCGTGGCGTTCCGCTGGCTGTGCGGCGGTGACGGTGAATCACCGGCTGCTGTCGGATTTTCGCGTGGACCACGGGGCGGCGCTGGATGAGCTGTTCAGTCAAGTGATCGCGTCATTGGCTTGTTTGTAAGATACGTTCACTCCGGGAAGCCATGACTCCGAAATTCCAAGTCGGCACCATCGTGATCTAGGATCGTCCTTGAGCTTACGGGAGCGGGAGGGTTGGCGAAGCGGCGCAAAGTGGGCGAGTTCAGTGCCGCTTCAACTTCTCCGCTGCTGCAAACGTGATCGGGAGACAATCGAGCGCCACCAGCAATCAGTGCCGGTTGACAATCGCAGTGCAGAAGGCTAGGGTGGTACTCGAGCGAGTAGTCTTCCCGCTCTTTCAGGTCTCCTGAACTAAGTCAGCCCACTTGAAGTCCTCTCTCTTAGATTACCTAGGGAAGGTCTGATTAAGTCAATTGCTCGTTGTACGGGCATCGGCCAATAGTAGTTTTGCGATCCGCGCAGACACTTGAATCAAAACCTCCCTAAACCAATTTTGGGGGTTGATCATGTTTGCTCGCAATGTTTCTCTACGGCTGAAACCAAACACTCTGAGCGAGTTCACGCTGATTGTCGATAAAGAAGTGGTTCCCATGCTGCGGAAGCAGAGTGGGTTCCTGGATGAAATCGTATTTGCTGTTCCGGGAGGGCTGGATGTGGTCGCAATCAGTCTCTGGAATACCAAGGAGCACGCGGAAGCCTACAAAGCTGCAGGCTACCCCACAGTGGTCAAGATGCTCGAGAAAGTATTAGACGGCACTCCCAAGGTGCAAGTCACGGATGTGATTAGCTCGACTATTCACAAACCCGCCGCCGTGGCCGCCTGAGACGAGCCTCGTCAATCGCCCGGGGTGGCTAGCTAGCAGTGCCACCCCTTTTTTGGTCGCAAGATACGTTCACTCGGGAAAGCAGACGACACCGCAAATTCAAGTCGGCACTTGTAACCCAAGTCTAAACCGACCTTAAGGATCGATGATTTAAGGAGCGCAAGTATGGCTACGAAATTCACCCCGCTGCACGACCGCATCCTGGTTCGTCGCGTAGAAGAAGCGGCAACCACTCGCGGCGGAATCCTCATACCGGACAGTGCTAAGGACAAGCCGCAGGAGGGCGAAGTCATCTCCGTGGGCAAGGGCAAGAGCAATGAAGACGGCAAGGTGTTCCCTCTGGCGGTAAAAGAAGGAGACGACATCCTGTTCGGTAAGTATGCCGGCACTGAAATCAAGATTGACGGTGAGGATTTCCTGATTATGAAGGAAGAGGAGGTCCTCGGCATGCTGTCTGGCGTCGCCAAGAAGGCAACCGTCGGAGCGCGGCGGTAGTCGTCAGGAGTTGGTCGCCAGTAGCTAGTAACCGATCCCCAATGCAAGCTAAGACATTCCGCAGGCGTGGCCTGCAAGAAAATCCGTAACTTCTGATAGGAGATTCTGATTATGGCAAAACAAATCGTACACGGAGAGCAGTCGCGGCAAGCGATTCTGCGCGGCGTTAATATTCTGGCCGACGCCGTGAAGGTGACTCTCGGCCCCAAAGGCCGCAATGTTGTGATTGAGAAGAAATTCGGATCGCCGACCATTACAAAGGACGGCGTGACCGTGGCAAAAGAAATCGAGTTGAGAGACGGGCTGGAGAACATTGGCGCGCAGATGGTGCGTGAAGTCGCTTCCAAGACTTCCGACGTCGCTGGCGATGGCACTACCACCGCCACCGTTCTGGCGCAGGCCATCTATCGCGAAGGTGTGAAGACGGTCGCGGCCGGCGCTAACCCCATGGCCATGAAGCGCGGCATCGAGAAAGCGATTTCGGTGATTTGCGGCGCAATCGACCCCAAGACCGGCGAACGCGCCAGGGGCGAGCTCGACAAGCTCTCGAAGTCCGTCACAGGGGACATGATCGCCCAAGTCGGCACCATTAGCGCCAACAACGACGAGACGATCGGCCACATCATCGCCGAGGCCATGAAGAAGGTCGGCAAGGACGGGGTTATCACCGTCGAAGAGTCGAAGACGCTCGAGACTCAACTCGAATTCGTCGAGGGCATGCAGTTCGACCGTGGCTACCTCTCCGCTTACTTCGTTACCGATCCCGAGCGCATGGAAGCCACTCTCGAGAACGCCTACATCCTCATCCACGAAAAGAAGATCAGCTCCATGAAGGACGTGCTCCCGCTGCTCGAGCAGATCTCCAAGAGCAGCAAACCGCTCCTCATCATCGCTGAGGACGTCGAGGGCGAAGCGCTGGCGACTCTGGTCGTCAACAAGCTGCGTGGCACGCTGCAGGTTTGCGCCGTGAAGGCGCCAGGCTTCGGCGATCGCCGCAAGGCCATGCTACAGGACATCGCCACCCTCACCGGTGGCAAGGCCATCACAGAAGACCTGGGCACCAAGCTCGAGAATGTACAGATCAGCGATCTCGGCCAGGCCAAGAAGATCACCGTCGACAAGGACAACACGACTGTGGTCGAAGGCAAAGGCAAGCACACCGAGATCGAAGGCCGAATAAAGGAAATTCGCAGTCAGGTCGAGAAGACCACCAGCGACTACGACCGGGAGAAGCTGCAAGAGCGGCTGGCAAAGCTGGTCGGTGGCGTGGCTGTGATCAAAGTAGGTGCCGCGACCGAGACCGAGATGAAAGAGAAGAAGGCTCGCGTCGAAGACGCCATGCACGCCACCCGTGCGGCCGTCGAAGAAGGGATCGTCCCGGGCGGCGGTGTAGCCCTGGCCCGCTGCGTCTCCGCACTCGACAAGCTGAAGGCCGAGGGCGATGAGCAGATCGGGGTCAACATTGTGAAGCGTGCTCTGGTAGAGCCGCTGCGCCAGATCGCCGAGAACTCCGGCGAAGAAGGCGCCATCGTGCTGGGAAAGGTCAACGATTCGAAGGACAACAACTTCGGCTACAACGCCCTGACCGGCGACTACGAAGACCTGGTCAAGGCGGGTGTGCTCGACCCAACTAAGGTGGTGCGCACCGCTTTGCAGAACGCCGGCTCGATCGCGGCGCTGATGCTGACCACCGAAGCCCTCGTTGCCGACATTACGGAAGAAAAGAAGCGCGCTCCTGTTGGCGGCGATGGCGGCATGGGAGACATGTACTAAGAACTAGACACAGGCGTGGCATGAACTCAGGTCGGGTTGGTGAGATAATTACATGTAGGAGCTTTGGGAAGGCATTATGTGAAACTCACGCTGCCTCTTCGCAAAGCAGCAACGCTGCTTAGAACGAGAGTTGTTCTATGGTTTGCCAACAGTTGGACCAACTGGAATGGAACTTTGTTCAGGCAAGGGCGGGAAGCCAGGACGTAGATTCGTTGGGATGGACAGATCGTGAGTTTTCATGCCTTGACGCGATATTGGATCACAAGCGGGAGGGGCATCAAGGCGAACGCTGCCCTGGGGATTAAATACCATTCAGGGGTATTAGAGGACTCTTGAAATGCATGCTTACTTTGCCGGTCTGCCGTGATGGAGGCCTAGTGCGACCAGATCCGAGACGTTCGCTTCGCCCACGCACATGACGTGTCTGCGCCCCCCCGGCACGCCGGAAGACCACGTTGTGGACGTATCCAGTCATTTCACAAGGATCTTCCGGGTTCAAAATCCACGAGTCGCCCACACCGAGATCTTTGCCGGGTTCTCGAGATGGTCGACGTTTTAGTATCCGGAAAAAAAATTGGGGTCCCACTCGTACAAATTTTGAACCACTTAGCCCGTCTTTGTTCGTTCTTTCAACGACTTGCCACCCGCGCTAGTGGCTTCTATGAAAGGTCATAAAAGTCAAGGCCGACGTGGCGGCCCTCCTTAATTATTTTCCGAGGGCCAGATCTGTTCGGGGCGACTGTCGAACGTCACCAAAGCGACCTTGCGGGTTCGAGATTGCGGCAGCTCTGAAGCTGACTGGAGGCCGCCCACCGGTTTGCACGACGATCACCACGCCAAGCGGTTCATTCTCGGTCTGCTCAACCGATACTTTCTGCTCGATCCCATTGTCGGTGAGTCGAAAATGACTCGCATTGAGGTTCGTAACACTATTATAGTGTGATTAGGAAGGTTCGCACGGCAGAGTCTCCGCATTACTCGCGCCCGCCTGCCAATTCTGCCACGATGCCACATCGTTGCGCAAAACCTTCAGACCGTCTAGAGCATTGGCTAGCGCACGCTGTTCTTCGGGTGTCCCGCCGTGGTCCTCCGAAAGCACGCGATGCCTTCGATGTATTTCGGATTCCGCGGTTTTAATTCGTTCCGGCATCTTCACCCAGTCGGTCTCAAGTGCCGCAGCCATGTAAAAGTCCTGCCAACCACACATAGTCATGTGACAACCTCGCGGCCAACATGCTTGTGCAATTTTGCACCCGAGACAATATGCCATTTCCTCAGAAACGGAGACTGAGCAATTTTGCTCACTCGATAGCGGTAGGCGGAGGGTCGGGAGTAGGCCACAAGCTGCTTTAAGGCTGCTGGGCGGGGACTGTGCTTGAAAGTCTGTGAGAATCAGGGAGTAGCATCCTCGCGCTTGCTCTTGTGCTCGGCCACTGCTTGCGGAGGCTTTCTTGGGCAGCGGATGCTCTCTTGAGGGAATCTAGCCGAACTTTGAAAGTCCTATCACAATGCGCGGAGACACCAACGGCTGGCACCGTGCTCAGCCAGTTGACCACCCGGAGATTGCGCGTTGCCATCCTCACGGTATCCCACAGGTAGGGGGCTCGGATTTTCTGGGCGTACCACCCATTTCAAGACGGGGGGTGTCAACCTGGGTGAAGTGCTTTGCGTTTTCCCCACGGACCCCTTTTCATTCTGCTCGTTGCGCCGCATATGTACGGCCACACGGGAGACTGCCGAGTAACAGACATAGAACATCTGAAGAGAGACCACGGAAGACCTTACCCTCGATTGAGAGCCGCTCGTTACGTTATCTGTGCCTTCGCCTGTGAGTTTACCCGGTGAGCGATACGGACCATGAGGGTCGTGAGGTCTAGCGCCGAGCGACTGCGCATTGACCCGGTTCTGAGTGAAATCGGGATTATGTCACCTAGCCCCTTGAGGTCGCGGAGGCTCGATAACATCTTTGGCCTGCCGTTCGGTGCGGTATGCCGATGGGTACCTAACCCTCTTTGGCGTGATTGGCACAAACATGCAACGTGAACTCTCTGTCGCGCTGCAACTCGAAGTTGTGCATCATTTCATCGAAAGATTTGCCGGCGGGCGCATCGAAGGGTTTGAATCGCCAGCCACATTCGGAGCATCCAAAACCCCGAAAACGCTCTTGCTTAATCCATGTCAGCCGCCGGCTCATGGCCGCCTCTGTCGCTGCGATGCCGAAGTTTACACGCGCCAATGTTGGATGGTCTGTCGGGAATCCTACATACATGGAAAGGTTTTGTTTGTCGCGAACGTCTGATTCGAGAGGTGTCGTTTGAAGTGAGTGCAATCGCTTTAAGCGGTCACTCTTGTGCGATCCTTGCGCGTAACAGCCGAGAGGCCAAGGTAGGATACCCTACGGAACCGTCATGTTTGGGTCTGCCGAGGACTTCGCCATGTTGAAGGAGACTGTCACGAAGCAGAAAGCCGACGTAGAGGCGCATTTGGCTGGCTAGATAGCGAGACCTCAACAATGGAGGTCCTTCTACAAGAGACGCAGAGCAACATCGTTGATCTCGTGGGGGCCTGGAAAAACGGAGGCGTTCAGCAGCGCCATGAGTTGGCTTGGAGCCTGTATCCAGAAGGTCTGCGGTTCAGTCGTGAAACACTATTTCTTGAACCGGGCAACGTCTTGCTGATGAACGCGATGCGCGAGATGATCGACGATTTAGTGGCTGGAAAAAACATTGGGGTCCCACTCGCACAAATTTTGAACCATTTAGCCCGCCTCCGTGCGCTCGTTAAGCGCCTGTGGATAGAGGACCAAATCAAGTGTTCGACCGCCTGACTGCCCGGAAAGGGGCCAAGCCATACGATGCGTCAGAGAACCATAGTTTGGTGAAAGCATCGGAAACACTTAACAATAAGGTGAAAGAGGCGTGCTGGAGCACTGCGAACATCTTTGTCATTGTCTAGCCAGTGCAGCCATAGTCGGCGCTATCTGGAGTGCCGAACCCCAGCGGCGAAACTGGCGGGCGACTTGGTTTCCGAAGACTGAAAAACGTGACCCAGAAACGACCCGCTGACTGACGCCAAGCAGTGTGGATCAGCCGAACCATGCTTTCCAAGCCGAGCACCCGGCACGATCCAGTCGAGCTGCTGGTCGATGCCAGCCGCGACCGGCTGCCAGAACTTCTGCCCATCAAGTGGGCACGAGGCAGTCTGCGGGTGTGAGGAATCACGTTAATCCGTGACCTCAGTCACATCACTGCCTGGGAGATATCTGATATTCAACTGCAAACAATTTGCAGCGGGGAAGCCTTCTAGGCTCGTTTTCCCGCGATCGCTTGGTTGGCTTCCCGGGCAAGACACGAAAAAGAGGTGAGCCCATGCTCCCGTCGAATCAGACCTTCTCCAGGGCCATGCAGCAGAAGGGTGTCGACCGCCGCCGCTTTATCAAATTCTGCACCGCGATGACCGCCACTCTTGCGCTTCCTCCGCGATATGTAGCGCAGGTGGCAGCCGCCCTCGAAAAAGCGCGAAAGCCCGTGCTGGTGTGGCTGCAGTTTCAGGATTGCGCGGGAAACTCCGAATCCATCCTGCGCTCCAGCAATCCTTCGGTGCTGGAAGTCGTGCTGGATCTTCTTTCCTGGGAATATCACGAACTTGTCATGGCAGGCGCCGGGCACCAAGCCGAGGCCGCACTGGAACGGGTGGTGCGGGAGGAAAAGGGCAAATTCCTCGCAGTAGTCGAAGGTGCAGTTCCTCTGGCTGATGAGGGCGTTTACTGCACCGTAGGTGGTCGCACCGCACTCGACATCGCTCGACACGTTTGCCCCAACGCCGCCGCTACCATTGCGGCCGGAGCCTGCGCCTGGGACGGCGGGCTGGTTCGGGCTCATCCCAATCCCACCGGTGCGGTAGGGATCTCGGAGGCTGTGCCTGAGGCCAACGTCATCAACCTGGGCGGTTGTCCGCAGAATCCGGCTAACACCGCGGCCGTGCTGGTGCATTACCTCACGTTCGGCGAGTTGCCTGCCGTGGATCAATATAACCGGCCCTTGTTTGCTTATGGACGGATCATCCACGACCAATGCGAGCGTCGCGCACATTACGATGCCGGTCGCTACGTGCAGGAATGGGGTGATGAAGGCCATCGCAAGGGCTGGTGCCTGTACAAAATGGGATGTAAGGGACCCCAGGCCACTTTTAACTGCCCCTCGGTGCGGTGGAACGACGGTACAAGCTGGCCGGTCAAAGCCGGCCACGGCTGCCTGGCTTGCGCCTCTCACCGTTTCTGGGACGTTCGCTCTCCTTTCTACGAGCGGCTGCCGCAGGTTCCTGGCTTCGGTGCAGATGTGACCGCAGGCCAGATCGGAATGGGTGTCACCGCGGCTGTGGCCGGCGCCACGATTGTCCATGGAATCGCCAGCGCCGTTCGTGACCGGATGAGAACCAGACCTGGAGCAGTTCCGCCGCAGGCGAGCAACCAGCCGCCGAAAGCATAGGAGGAGTGTATGTCACGCATCGTGGTTGATCCGGTGACCCGCATTGAGGGCCATCTGCGCATCGAGGCTGAGCTTAACGGTGGCGAGGTATCGGACGCGTGGAGCTCAGGAACCATGTTTCGTGGGATTGAACTGATCCTGCGCGGCCGCGATCCTCGCGAAGCCTGGATCTGGACGCAACGGATCTGCGGCGTGTGCACCACCGTTCACGCCCTGACGTCGGTGCGCGCCGTCGAGGACGCGCTCGGCATCGAGGTTCCGGAGAATGCCAACTTGATCCGCAACATCATCGGCGCCAGCCAGTATGTGCAGGACCATGTGATCCATTTCTATCACCTGCACGCGCTCGACTGGGTTGATGTAACGTTGGCGCTGAAAGCCGATCCTGCCAAGACGGAGCAGCTGGCTGAGTCCATCTCACCCTGGCCGAAGTCCAGCCGAACTTACTTCAAGGGCATCCAGGACCGTGTAAAGGCGCTGGTGGAAAGCAAGCAGTTGAGCCTGTTCAGCAGCGGATACTGGGGTCACCCTGCCTATCATCTGCCGCCCGAGGCGAATCTGCTCGCCGTCGCCCACTACATCGAGGCTCTGGAATTTCAGAGGGACTACATCCGCATCCACGCGGTGCTGGGTGGGAAGAACCCGCACCTGCAGACTTACCTGGTCGGTGGGATGTCCACCGCCATGGATCCAAACGAGCCGCAGGCCACGATCAATCCTGAGAGAATTACCTTCTTGGCGGAGCTAGCGGGAAAAGCGCAGACCTTCGTTGACCAGGTCTATATTCCGGATGTGCTCGCGGTCGCCAGCTTTTATCGCGATTGGTTCGGGCGTGGCGAGGGACTGGGGAATTTCCTCTCTTATGGCGACTATCCCCAGGGCGGTGTCAAGGATTCCTCACGCTTTTACCTCCCCCGTGGCGCCATCTTCAACCGTGATCTTTCCAAGGTGTATCCGGTTGATCCGGCCAATGTGGCGGAGTACGTGACTCATTCCTGGTATCAGTATTCCGACGGAGATCAGAACCCGAAGCATCCCTACCAGGGCGAAACCAGCCCCAAGTACACCGGACCGAAGCCACCGTTTGAGCATTTGCAGACCGACCAGAAGTACTCCTGGCTTAAAGCACCGCGCTACCAGGACCATCCGATGGAGGTCGGACCTCTATCCCGCATGCTGGTGGCCTATGCCTCCGGACATCAGGAGGTCAAAGACTTAGTGAATGGCGCCTTGGCCAAGCTGAACGCGCAGCCCAGTGCCCTATTCTCGACCCTGGGACGCATTGCCGCTCGCGCCCTCGAAGCCCAACTCATGGCGCGCCAGGTCAGCAAGTGGGTCGCGGAACTCGGCGACAAGCTCGGGCACGGAGATTTGCGTGTGCATAACGGCGAGAAATGGGATCCCGACTCATGGCCGAAGGAAGCGCAAGGCTTCGGCTTCCACGAGGCGCCTCGTGGCTCGCTTGCCCATTGGGTCCAGATCGACGACAAGAAGATCAAGAACTACCAGGCGGTCGTGCCTACAACCTGGAACGCAGGACCACGTGATGCCAAAGGCCAGCGAGGCGCTTACGAGGCCTCGCTGCTGAAGACTCCGATCGCTGATCCGGAGCGTCCGGTGGAGATCCTGCGTACGGTTCACTCGTTCGACCCTTGCCTCGCTTGCGCTGTACACGTCGTCGATGTCCAGGGGCGACGCTATTCCGTACTCAAGGCGAGTTGAAAGGAGGCCGACGATGGCTGAGTTACGGGGGTACGGGTGGGGTGAGGCCCACCGGCCGGAACCCGCATCTCCACCCGTGCGAGTGTATGTGTGGGAACAGCCCGTGCGAGTCTCGCACTGGGTCATATTTCTGGCTGTGGTCGTGCTCTCCTTCACCGGTTACTATATCCACAATCCATTTATTGTCGCCAAGAGCAGCACCCCCTTCCTGATGGCGACGATACGGTTTATTCACGTGGTCACGGGCTTTGTATTCATCAGCGCGTTTCTGCTGCGGATCTATTGGTTTTTCAAGGGGAACAATTGGTCGAACTGGCAGGCCTTTGTGCCCATCCACCGCCGCCAGTGGCGAGGTATGGGCAGGATGGTCGCCTATTACAGCTTCCTGCGCAAAGACTTGGTGCATCAGGTTGGACACAATGCCTTGGCCGCCGTGACCTACCTGGTAATGTTCACCCTGATGTTTATTGAGATCATTACCGGACTCACCCTGTTTACCCAGGTGCGCGGAGGCTGGCTGCTGGCCCCGCTGTTCAGTTGGCTGCCTCGGGTTATCGACATCCAGTACATCCGGCTGACCCACTTCTGCATTATGTTCGCCTTCTTCGCATTTGTGATTCACCACGTTTACAGCGCGGTGCTGGTGTCTTGGGAAGAGCGGAATGGACTGATCGAGAGCATCTTCACGGGATACAAGTTTGTTCCCCAGACCGAACTCGAAGAAGACCCGGCCTTGCACGAGGCGGACTAAATGCCGACACCTGCGAAATGCGTTGTGCTCGGCTTGGGCAATACCCTGCACTCGGACGACGCTGTGGGCCCGCAGGCCATACAGAGGCTGCGAAATGATGCGCGCGTGCCCGAGGACGCCACGCTGATTGATGGCGGTACAGTGGGCCTGGAGTTGCTCACCTACATCTGGGACTGTTCCTACCTGCTGGTGCTGGACGCAGTAGACATCGGCCAGCCACCAGGGACGCTGGTTCGCATGTCGAGCCAGGAGTTGCAAACCTTGCCAGGCAAGGGGAGCGTCCACCAACTAGGTGTTGCCGATCTGCTGGTGGCGCTGCGAGTGCTCGCGCGGCAGCAGCCCACAGTCGTGCTGCTGGGCGTGCAACCGACCACAACCGACTGGGGCACGGAATTGTCCCCGGCCGTGGGAGCCGTAATGGGATCCTTGATTGAAGCCGCGGTCGCTGAGTTGATAAGAGCTGAGCCAATCACATCTGCGTGAGGCTCGCCGCGAAGGAGAGTGCATCATGTGTCTGGCCATCCCCGGGAAAATCATCGCGGAGGAGCTACGCAACGGCTTGCGCATTGGCCGGGTGCAGTTCGGCGGCATTGTACGGGAGGCCAGTCTGGATTTCGTTCCGGAAGCCAAGGTGGACGACTACGTCATGGTGCACGTTGGCTTTGCCATCAGTAAAGTGGACTCGGAAGATGCCGAACGAACCTACGAACTGCTGGAGGAGATGGGCGCCTCGGAGGGTGAACTGCCTCCTGCGTGACAATGAATACGAGCTGAAGTACATCGATGAATATCGTGACGCTCGGATTGCCCGCAGCCTGGCCAAGGCAAAGCAAGATGGTTGCGATTCTGGATCCTGTGAGTGCCGGTCCGGTGCTGATCATCCGCACTGTCGCCGCCAGCCATACCGGCTTTGTCACGATGCGCACAGTGCTGCTGGGAACGGACCGTATTGTAGACATCTTGGCAAGGGATCAGTCGCCGCGCACCTGCTGAGGAAGTCTATGCACGAGATGGGTATCGCAAATTCGGTCCTGGATGCTGTTCGGGTCGAGGCGGCGCGCCATCCGGGATATTATCCGTGCAGAGTTGGAGTGCGTATCGGCGAGCTTGCTGCCGTGGATCCCTCGGCACTAGAATTTTGCTTCGATGCCCTGACTCGGGAAACCGACCTCGAGTCGCTGCAGTTGGTAGTCGAGATCTGCCCACGTCGGCATCGCTGCCAGGATTGCGGCGCCGAATTCGGCGTGAAGGGCTACGATTTCGAGTGTCCCGGCTGCGGAGGCTTGCGCAGCGAATGCCTTAGCGGCGATCAATTGGAACTGGCCTATTTGGAGGTGGAAGAAAATGGAACGGGTACCGATGGAAAAGAAAGTCCTGAGCGAGAATGACCGCATTGCGGCCGGCCTGCGTGCCGGGTTCGGCGAGCATGGAATCCTCTGCCTCAACCTTATCAGCTCTCCCGGCTCAGGTAAGACGAGCCTGCTGGAAAAGACCCTGGAGAGCCTTCTGCAGAACGAGCGTGTGTGTATTCTCACTGGCGACATTCAAACCGACAACGACGCCCGGCGTCTGGCCCGTTTCGGCTTCCCGGTGAAACAGATCACGACGGGCGGCACTTGTCATCTGGACGCGCGAATGATCGAGCGCGGTCTCGAAGGCTGGCGTTTGGAAGACATTGATCTTTTGCTGATTGAAAATGTGGGGAATCTGGTCTGCCCGGCCAGCTACGATCTGGGAGAAGCTGCGAAGATGGTCGTACTCAGCGTCACCGAAGGCGAAGACAAGCCACTCAAGTATCCCTCCATCTTTTTCAAATCCGAACTGCTGGTGCTGAATAAGGTTGACCTGTTGCCCTATGTTCCTTTCGACATCGCAGCCGCGGAAGAAAACGCCCGCCGCATTCATCCGGGAATGGATATCGTGAGAGTTTCCTGCACAACCGGTGATGGCATACAGCAGTGGCTTGCATGGTTGGAGAAACGCAGACACCCACAGCTGGCTGCAAGAGTCGAATCTGTGGTGTAGCGCCAGAGTGTGCGCCCGGGACCTACGATGATTTGCCGACCACGGTAGCTGGATCAGTCATCTCGGCTAGCGCCAAAACTTCGTAAGTTGCGAAGTTGTATACAGGCGACATGGACAGCAGCCGATCTAATTCTTCATTAGAATCCACCTTGTAGATCCACGCCCCGCCGTGCTTTCCGATCAAATGGTACCGGCATTCCAGTTTGCCGTCAGCTTCGAGTTTCTCGGCGTACTTCGGCTGCCCCAACACAGCTCGTACCACGTCTTGAGTCAACCGAGCGGGTTCCAGGTGCCACAGCACTAGAAATTTCATAGCTCCTCCTTGCACAGCAACGAGATTATAGCGATTGGCGGAAACAAAGGTCTGCCGCCAGCCTTGTAGTTCTCCAGCAGCCAGCCATGATTCGCGATGAACCCACCTATACGTATAGTGGCGCTGGCCAGCGGTACAACCTGAACGGTCTTGACTCATCCTTCCATT
The DNA here is from genome assembly GCA_963770245.1 of uncultured Acidobacteriaceae bacterium. Taxonomy (GTDB): domain Bacteria; phylum Acidobacteriota; class Terriglobia; order Terriglobales; family Acidobacteriaceae; genus PALSA-270. Next base: position 14,139 of record CAVYOX010000014.1, read on the forward strand.
CCGCGGTGATTCGCACGACCTCGGATGTTCCCTTTGCTCACAATACTCCCATAGGCATCGGCCTTGTCTGCCGAAGACTTCGCCATGAGCCTGTATCCAGAAGGTCTGCGGTTCAGTCGTGAAACACTATTTCTTGAACCGGGCAACGTCTTGCTGATGAACGCGATGCGCGAGATGATCGACGATTTAGTGGCTGGAAAAAACATTGGGGTGGGAGATGGGAATTGAACCCACAACGACCGGAGCCACAGTCCGGTGCTCTGCCAGTTGAGCTACTCCCACCGTGCCTGTGATTATAGCAACCTAAGGGGAAGGTGTCAGAGATTGAAGCCGGAGGCGCGCCTCCGTCGAGCTGCGCTCGGCTCACCAGATCAACCGCCCGGTCCCATGAACATCCGGGGAAGGTTTAGCCGCGGCCTACGCCGATGTATTCGAATCCCATGGCGCGCAGCCGCACGCAATCGAGCAGATTCTTGGTGTCGATGATGAGCGGGCGCTTGAGCAAGTGCTTGATGCGGTCAAAGTCGAGCCCGCGGAATTCGGGCCAGCCGGTGCCGACCACGAGCGCGTCCATCCCTTCAGCGGCAGCGTATGGCGTCTCGCAGTAGTGCACGGTGCCATTGAGTTCCAGCCGTGCTTCAGGAATGGCAACTGGATCGTAAGCCCGCACCCGCGCCCCTTTTGCCACCAGATTCTGCACCAGCCGCAGGGATGAAGAACCAGCGACCGAGTTGGTATGGGGTTTAAAGGCCAGGCCCAGGATTCCAAGGTTCTTGTTGTGCACAGACTTCATCAGGGAACAAATCTTCGCCACCACGCGTTCCGCCTGGCTCATGTTCACTTCGCGCGCCGCACTAAGAATCTTGAGCGGCACGCCCTTCGACCGCGCAAGTTCCGCCAGGGCTTCCATGTCGGTCTCGGCGAAAAGTCCGCCCATGCCGGCTCCGGGCTGGAGGCAACGCGGAGCAATTTTCTTGTCCAGGCCTAGAGCCAGCGCCACGCTGACCGCATCCGCTCCCACGCGTTCGCAGAGCGTAGCAACTTCATTGATGAAGGAAATTTTCGTGGCCACAAACGCGGTCGCCGCTTCGCGAATCAACTCCGCGGTCTCATGATTGGAAACGATGACCGGAACTCCCCGCATCACCAGCGGATGAAAAATCTGTTTGACCGCCAGTACCGCGTCGTTCGAGGCGGTCCCAAGAATGATGCGATCGGGCCAGTTGAAATCTTCCACTGCGCAGCCGGGAGTGAAGAATACAGGTTGGGAAATGACCGTGGCTGGCACCCCCGCCTCTTTCAGTCGCCGCTCGATTTCCGTTGCGGTGCCGACTGGAACTGGCGTGACGATAGAAAGAATAGGCGGCTTCGGCGCCGGGCGCGCGACGCGGATGGCAAGCTCCGCCAGCGATTGCGGAGAATCTTCGGCCAAGAAAATGAACTGTGCCTTGCGAGCAAAGGATTCGATGTCTGTCGAGTACACCAGGCGGCCGCAACGCACGTTGCGGCGAATGACTTCGGTCAGATTTTTCTCGAAGAAAGGGACGTTGCCCTGCGCCATTTCGACCATGCGCGAGCTATCGGGGTGACAACAGGTGACCGGAGTTCCGAAGTCGGCCAGACACGCTGAGATTACTGTACCCAGGTATCCTGCCCCGTAGACCCCGATCTGCATGAGATGTCCTCGCCCTGGCCGGCAGCCGCCTTTTGGACGCGGCATTGCGAGCTGCGTGCGCAGCACTCCAATCTCTTATCTACGCCCGCCTCCGAGGATTGGCAACGCACGGGAATACATGTACTTCCGGGAACGGAACCGGCGGAACAGAAGAGTCGCAAACTCTACTCGGATAGGCGTTTAGGGCGAGGGGGCCGTACCGAGGCGCGGAATTGCCGAGCCCGCTCTTCTAGGAAGAAACCAGGCGGCTGCCGAGAGGAACTCCGGCTACATCGACCCAAATCGTGTCTCGGGCCTCGCGCACGAATGTCAGCTCCTTGACCACGATACATCGACTGCCTTCGAATTCTGCCCAACGCCTGCGGGCCAGCTGGTAAGCCTCCTGGGCTTGCTCCTCGGTGCTCATCTTTACGATGGTGAGGTGAGGCAGATACGGCCACTCCTCTGCCGTCGCCAGCGCCTTGTGGGAGGTGAGGTGGTCGTGGAGGTCGCGCACACAGTAGGCATGAGCCACGCGGATAAAGACGGTGGGCGTGACCGGAATAAAGGTCTCAATTTCGCCGAGCCTGACTTCAAACGGTTCCACGTGACTGCAGATTTCCGCTGTCGCTTCCAGGGCGAGCTCCTCGGTGCTCGGCAGGAAGCGCGGCGGGATCACGGTGAGATGAGCGGGCAGGTGGGGCAGATCGGGATGCAGTTCCTGACGGAGCTGCCTGACAAATTCCGCTATTGGATCATTCGTATAGGCTACCAGGGCATACCGGGGACTCTGCATGATCGAAAGGAATTATAACCCCGCGACGGTGTGCCGGGAGAATGACGCGGGTCATGCACGATCAGGGGCACGACACTTAGCTATAATCGGAACGGATTACCACGGAGTCGGGGCGTAGCGCAGCCTGGTAGCGCACCTGCCTTGGGCGCAGGGGGTCAGGAGTTCAAATCTCCTCGCCCCGACCAATCAATGACTTACGGTTTGGCTTTCCTCCAATTGAGCACCTGCCCAGGAGGAAATCATGGCGTCATTCGAGCAGTTCATTAGGGAACGGCGATACCTCACCAACGTCTCCCCCGCAACAATCGAGTGGTACGAGCAGAGCCTTGCATGGCTCGGCACCGAGTCACCGAACGAAGCCCAACTGAAAGACTTCGTTATGGGAATGCGTGAAAAGGGGCTGAAAGCGACCGGGTGCAACTGCCGCATACGTGCAGTCAACGTCTACCTGAAATGGCCTGGGTCACCGCACCGTGTGCCACGGATGAAGGAACCTTCGCTCATACTGCCCACGTTCACCGCTGCTCAGGTGTCCCTGCTCGTTAACTGTAAGCCTCAAGGGTTCCATCAGCGCCGGTTGCACCTGCTCGTCCTCATCCTCGATACCGGGTGCAGAATCAGCGAAGCACTCAGCCTGCATGTCGAGGACATCGACCTAGATAATCTGCTGGTCACTTTGAGCGGCAAGGGGCAGAAACAACGTAGGGTTCCATTCTCTCTGGAACTGCGGAAGGGCCTCTTCCGCTATACACGGTCTGCCCTGGATTCTATGACCTCAACCTGACAGGATGCGCTCTTAGCGCACGATTTTTTCGTTTCGTGAGCAGACCCCTTGGAACTTCTGCGCTGGGGCAATCGTATCGAGGAAGAGGGAAGTCAAGCACGAAAGGAAACGATGATAGAACGAGCGCAACGATCAGCCGCGAAGATTTTCGCGGTGACTTATCTTCTCGGCATGGCCATCATCATGGTGGTGTTTCCGCGCTTTTATGCGCCTTATCTGGTTTGGGAGAACGGCGAGGAGACGGCGCGTCACTTTGTGCACCACGAAGAGGCCATCCGCATCTATCTGGCCGGTGCCTTTGTGCATGGGGTGGGAATGATTGTGCTGCTGACGGCGCTGTATGTGCTGCTGAGGTCGGTCAACCGCGGGATGGCGCTGTGTGCGGCCTTCAGCAGAGTGATCTACGCGGTCTTCTGGTTCATTTTTATCCTGGACATGCTGGGCGCGCTGCGGTTTTTGGCGGGAGCGGGCGCGCTGCGGGGGTTTGGGCCGGATGGGCTGGCGGCGCTGGCCGGAGCGCAACTGGATGCGGGCCGGGATGCCTATTACATTGGCTTGGCGTTCAACGGGCTGGGATCAGCGCTGTTTGCCTGGGTCCTGTTTCAATCGCGGTACATTCCGCGGGTTCTGGCGTTGTGGGGCGTTTTGAGCGCTGTTTATGAGGGGTTCTGCGGCTTTGCCTATCTCTTGTATCCGAGATTTGGGGTGATGCATTCGGCGAACTGGTACGAGTTGCCGCCGATGACCTTCGACTTGCTGCTCTGCTTTTGGCTGCTCTTCCGCAGGCTGAAGTCGCCGGAGACGGTGTTGGCTTCTCCTTCCGCGGCGTGACCGGGGAAGGAGAAGCTCGGTGGGTCCGGGGTTCCGTGGCCCTCAGCACCTCTCCTGAGCAGGGGTAGCCTTTCGCTGCTGTGCGAGATAGCTGAAGAATATCCGTCTACCTGGCCAACATCGTGGTGACTGCCATTCCGATAGCGTTTCGAGTTCATATCCACTATGGTCTATCTTCGATTGCAGATAATCTCTTTACTTGCTCTTGAATCTTTTTGTACTTGACCATCAAGGAATCGAATGATTCGGCGTCTTCAAGAAGGAGGCCGTCTTCGAGCATCCGCTGATAGTCCCCTCGCAGTGCATCGCGCGCATTTCCCATTAGGGCTCTCGCTTTCAGAGTCTGGAAACGAGAAACAATCCCAATCCGATTGCCACCAGATCTTCTGGGACGGCAATCGCTATATCCGGAACGCGAAGGGCTCGAACCAGTCCGACGCGGGCCTGATAACCACCGAAAGCACCGGCAATCGCGCCGATCGCTCCGATCAGGGCCGCCAGCCAAAACCCGGCGCCGCCTGCTGCGCCTAGGCACGCACCCGTCAGCAAGCCCATCGCAATTCGTGCAGTGAGCGGAACCGGGGCGGTGCGGGCAGGAGTGGTGGGGAGCTGGTCGGCGACGAATTCGAACAAGGCAGCGACGGTGAAAATGGCGACCGCCCAAACGGAACCCATGAAGCTCAAGGGAGTGCCAGAGAGATGGATCCAACCGAGGTGCGCCGCCCAAGCGACAGTCGCTGGTGCCGTCATGGACCGCAACCCGCACACCACCCCAATCGCAAAAGCCAGCAATAGTGCGAAGCCGGTATTCATGAATCGTCCTCCATGGTGGTCGTAGGCTCCGAAGCAATGCGTCGGACAATGGCCGTAGTTACGCTTCGGCCCCGCCAAGTTAATTTACGGGGAAGCCCGGTATTGAGTGACACGATCTTCATCGGCCGTGGATCCTCCGCGCGCACATCCTCACTTCTCCTTCTCCTCTGCCACGACTCGACGCATGGGCAGTATAGCCGGTTGCACGGGCGCTTGAAATCTCGCAGACGAGCTGCGCCCCAGGGCCGGCGATGCGACCTCCGGTAGCCTCGACACCAAGAACACAAGGGCGACCCTGGTCAGCATCTGAGCGCTCTGATGTCGAGCCCGAGACGGTATGGTCCGAGCAGTCCGTGCCGCACGATAGGTCTACGGAACGGACTTCGGATGAACGGTTCTGAGGCGATCGAGCCGCGATTCACCAAGTCCAGTCCCCGACCCATTGCGGTCAGTGAAATCAAGGGTGAGGGAAGCGTGCGCGCCTGTGCATATTCTGACTTGTGCCAACGTTCTACCGATGCGCTGGGCGGTAAAGGCTCCAAGAAACTGATTAAAAAGCGCTCAGGCGGATGCGGGGGACATCACCTCCACAGCCGCTCTCGGCCGCAATAGACATGGTCAAACTTGATCAGCAAAATGGGGCATAGGACCTGACACTAGTGGTGGATGTTCTCTACGGTTGAGAAGCTGCCGGACTTTCCGGTTGCAGACCTCTTGTGAGCCGACAGCACAAAGAGTTCCCACAACCTACCAGCGACCGTGTGAGCGACTCGGAGAAAATACAAGGGGAAACATGAAATTGTTCAAGATGTTTGCAACCGCGTTGTCCGTCGCCGTGCTGTGTATGTTCGTGCTCCCAAGGGCAGCAGCTGATAACTGGAACAAGAAGACGGTCGTGACCTTCACCGGACCCGTGGAAGTTCCGGGTGTGGGTGCTCAGGTTCTACCCGCAGGCACGTATGTCTTCAAGATCATGGGTTCACCGTCCACCCGTCACATCGTCCAGATCTTCAATCAAGAAGAAACCCATGTCTTTACCACCATCCTCGCAATTCCGAATTATCGTTTGCGGGCGACCGACAAGACGGTCATCACTTTTCGGGAGCGGCCGGCCGGACAGCCGGAAGCCCTCAAGGCATGGTTTTATCCCGGGCGCCAATGGGGCGAGCAGTTTGTCTATGCAAAATCGAGGGCCGTCGAACTGGCGAAGGAAACCAATGAGCCGGTGCTCGAGACCCCGGTCGAACTGGCAGCAGCGCCGGTTGAGACTTTGACCACGGCGACAGTGGAAGCCGTAAGCCCTACCGGCGAGCCGGTTGAGCTGGCCCAGGTTGTTGAACCACCGCCGATGGAGGCAGAGCCCGCTCCGGTGGCTGTTGCTCCTCTGCCGAAAACGGCCAGCCCACTGCCACTGATTGGACTGATTGGGCTGCTAGCGCTCGGTGCCGGCCTCGGTCTGACGCTTATTTCGAAGCGAGTTGCTTGAAGTAGCGGGTGTGTGACCGAACGAGACGTGACTCGAGGTCTGTGTGAGGAGCTGGCGCGAGCGTCAGCTCCATTTTTCCAAACACCGTGAGGATCCGTCGTCACCACGACCGTCGAAGTTGCCGCCTCGAGCCCACAAAAGCATCGACTCGATGACAGAACTGCCCTCATTTCGATTGCACCGATACACCGACTCGAGAGGGCGATGCCTGATCGCGCTGCTTGCCCTGCTCGCTCTGCCCGGCCTGGTCCGGTCCCAAGCATCGTCTTCACTACCGAAGGGACAGGCCGAGGAATACGTCATTGGCGTGAAAGTGAACGAGGTGGTGCTGCACGCGACCGCCCAGGACCGAAAGGGTTTTCTTCTTGCAGGACTTGCCACTGAGAATTTCCAGGTTTATGAGGACGGAGTGCTGCAACCGATCAAGTATTTTAGTCACGACGATATTCCGGTGACCGTCGGTTTAGTTGTCGACAACAGCGGAAGCATGAAGCCAAAGCGCGCCGATGTGATCGCCGCTGCGGTGGCGTTTGCCCGTTCCAGCAACCCGGAAGACCAGATGTTCGTGGTCAATTTCAACGAGAAGGTCTCGTTTGGCCTCCCGGACAAGATGCCGTTCACGGACAAGGCCGTCGAGTTGCAGGTTGCCCTCTCCGGCATCGAGGCCGATGGTGAGACGGCGCTGTACGACGCGATCGCCGTAGCGCTCGCGCACCTGAAGAAGGGAAATCGCGACAAGAAAGTGCTGATCGTGATCAGCGACGGTGGCGATAACGCGAGTCAACACAGCCTGTCCCAGATTCGGGCTCTGGCTGGTCACCCGGACGCAATTATCTACACCATCGGTATCTTTGATGATGAGGATGATGACCGAAACCCTCGTGCGCTCAAGCAGCTCGCCAAAGACACGGGCGGTGAGGCCTTCTTGCCGAAATCATTGAAGGAAGTTGGCCCGATTTGTGAACAAATCGCTCGCGACATTCGCAACCAGTACACGATCGCCTATGTCCCCACCAATCGGAAGCGGGACGGAACCTATCGAACCATCCAGGTGAAGGCGAGCGCGCCCGGGCATGGGCGCCTGTTGGTCCGCACACGAACTGGTTACTACGCAGCTCAGCAAGTCCAGGCATCGCCCACAAAAGCGACGGACTATGTCCCCTACTAGGCGGCGGAGATTTCGCCTGACTCGAACCCAGTGGCTCCTTCGCTGCGGACGCTGCCTGTGTTTCAGCGTCGCGATCCTCGCGCTCGGCTACTTCGGTTTTACCATCCTCGATGCCCGGGCGTACCAGGCGAGTGCCAAGCGTTCTCTGGAAGACCAGATCCAGACGCAACAACAGGCCCCGGTGAGCACTCCACGACCCGCGGTCCAGAACGGAGATGTTCTTGCACGTCTGGAGGTCCCGAGGTTGGGAATCTCGGTCGCCGTATTGCAGGGCACAGACTCACGGGTACTGCGACTCGGTGCCGGGCACATCGCGGGGACCGCACTTCCGGGGGATCTGGGGAATAGTGGAATCGCTGGGCACCGGGACACTTTCTTCCACGAGCTAAAAGACATTCGTCAGAATGATGAAATTCAACTGCAGACAGCAACCGGGCGGTTCCGTTATGAGGTGGATTGGGTGAAGGTGGTGCCTCCCGATGACCTCAGCGTTTTAGCACCCTCAACCGAATCCGCGCTCACGCTGGTCACCTGCTACCCCTTCCAGTACTTCGGCGCCGCGCCCACCAGGTTCGTGGTGCATGCGCGCAGGGATTAACCAAACCGCTGCCGCCGCTCGAACGCGGAAAATCCACCGGTTCACGGATCACGAAAGAGAGAAATGGTCTGCTTGTGGACCGCGACCGCGGTCTTGCTCTGCTGCATCTTCCGATTGGACGGCTCAGGCCAGACCCGAGTGCTCGCGGCACGTGAGCTTGATGTTTTTTAGGTCGTAGCGGACAAGGCTCGTGGTCGCATTGGCACGCAATTTCGACCTCAACGGACCCTGCGTCCTTGCATACCGGACCGCAATACTTCTCCCGTTTGCACCGCACAACGGCATGGGAGATGGGCACATCGATTCTGCTCGGCGGTCGCCATGGGGTTCTCCTTAAGATACTCAACTGCGTTTGTAACGCCGCAAGATCAATGTGGTTGCCAATGACGGTGTTCGCGGGTGGCGGTATGGTCTCTAGTGAATCCGCGGTCGCCCCCAAAGGCTCCCTCCGGTCGAGTGGCGGCGTCAGCTCGAACCATATCTTCCAGGAAGATAGCCAGACTGTTCAGAATTGTTCACTCTTCGCCAAACGGAGCTGCGCTCGACTCGCCACCGATCTTTGATTGCGATGAACCGCGATTGCGATGAAGAGCCCGGTGGAGTGAAAGCTAGAGCCTTCGCCCGGCCGAATTCTGCGGCATCAGGGCCCGGCAGTGGCGAGCGATCTGGCGATCTTCCTGGCTCGGGATCACCGAGACCGCGACTTTGCTCTGCTGCGGCGAGATCCTGGCGGCAGGCAACTGGTTGGCACGATCGTCGATCGAGATGCCCAGAAACTGGAGACCCTGGCAGACGCTTCTTCGAATTCGGGGGCTGTGCTCGCCAATGCCGCCGGCAAAGACGAGCAGGTCGAGACCGCCGAGCACCGCGGCATAGGCTGCGATCACTTTTCGAATGGATGCGCAAAAGACCTCGATCGCCAGCTGCGCCTCCGCGTCTCCCGCATCTGCTGCGGCTTCGAGATCGCGCATGTCCCCCTTGCCGCCCGAGAGTGCCTTCAGACCGGAATTAAGATTCAGCAGCTCCTCGAGCGAGTCGGCGTTCATCCCCTTCCGCCGCAGCAGATACAAGAGCACGCCCGGGTCCAGATCCCCACTCCGAGTTGCCATCGGAATTCCTCCGGTGGGGGTCAGTCCCATCGTGGTATCGACCGATCGTCCGTTCTTCACGGCCGCCAGGCTGGCCCCGCTGCCGAGGTGAGCGATGACGGTTTGGCTTGGAAGACCCTGGCCCAACTGATGAACGATAGATTCATAGGAGAGGCCATGGAAGCCATAACGGTGAATTCCTTCTGCAAACAGCTCGCGTGGAAGGGCGAATCTCGCCGCCCCTTCCGGGATGGTGGTGTGAAAAGCGGTGTCGAAGCAGGCAAACTGCGGGATTTTCGGGTAAGACTGCTGTGCCCTTTCGATGAGCTGAAGTGCCAGCGGAATATGAAGCGGCGCGAAGTGGAGGCAGCTCTTCAACTCCGTCAGCACGGCAGGCGTGATGCGCTGGTGAGTCACCAGTCGGGGCCCTCCATGCACGACGCGGTGTCCGATGGCACACGGGTTGTTCTCTGTGAGCTCGCTGAGCCATTGTGCGGCCTGGTCGAGGGCATCGCCCTCGGACCCGATGCCGAGAGTCTCGGATCGCAGGACGCGTCCCTGAGCGTCCTTCAGCTCGAGCGTTGCCGTGCTTTGTCCGATGCCGCTGGCCAACCCGTCAAGCAGGAGCCCTTCGTCGCCATCCTGCGCGCTGTACAGCCCAATCTTGAGCGATGAAGATCCGGTGTTGATGACAAGGATTGACTCGTCGGACATGAACCGAGGCCCTGCTTTCTTCGACGCCGATCTCTGCCATCTGGTTTGCTCAGCCCCGTTCGGAAAGTGGCCGAGTATTCATCTGGTTCGTGCGGCATGGCGCCCACCGGCTCAAAATCCAAGGCCTGGGAGCTGCGACGTGCCCCCCTGGCATCTGGGGAGGACGGTTCAGCTACATCGCGGGACAGCCGATGCTGACGGTCGAGCGCGATCACGATGACATCCACCCAGAATAGTACACTGCGGAAATCCCGAGGGCGCCATGGCAAAACCCTCTTACTCGAATGGCATCTCAGAGCGGCGTGTTCTGGTGCCGCCGCGTTTGCGCTGCCCGAAAAAGGCGGTGCCGGGACGTGTCAGACTGGCCTCAAAATCTTCATCAGCCTCGGTTCCCCGAGCTACATCTAAGCAAAAGAGGCTCCGCAATATTGCAAAATGGCCGATCTCAACCTAGGATCGTGATTTCCATGATATCCACAGATAGGACACAGAATCGTGACGCGCAGCCGGCATCTCGCGAGCCGGGACCTAGTTCTGTCCTGACCGCTGAAGAACTCCGCAAGATCGATGCCTACTGGCGGGCTTGCAACTACCTTTGCGCGGGCATGATCTACCTTCGCGACAACCCTCTGCTTGAAAGACCCTCTGCGCCCCGAGCACTTCAAGAATCGACTGCTCGGGCACTGGGGTTCTGATCCCGGCCAGACCTTCACCTGGGTTCACCTGAATCGTGTCATTCGAAAGTACGACTTGGACATGATCTACATTTCCGGTCCGGGCCATGGCGCGCCGGCCGTGATCTCGAACTGCTATCTTGAAGGGACCTATTCGGAGATCTATCCGGAGAAGAGTCTGGACGAGGCGGGTATGCTCAGGCTCTTCCGGGCCTTTTCCTTCCCCGGCCAGCTCGGAAGCCACTGCACACCGGAGGTTCCCGGCTCGATCCATGAGGGCGGCGAGCTCGGCTACAGCGTGTCGCACGCGTTCGGAGCGGCGTTCGACAATCCCGATCTGATCGTGAGCGTGGTCGTCGGAGACGGCGAAGCGGAGACCGGGCCGCTGGCAACCTCGTGGCATTCCAATAAGTTTCTGAACCCGATCCGCGATGGTGCGGTGTTGCCCATCCTTCATTTGAACGGATACAAGATCGCCAATCCCACGCTGCTGGCCCGTATTCCTCCGCAGGAACTCGAACATCTGTTTCAGGGATATGGATGGATGCCGTACGTGGTCGAGGGTGACGACCCGACACTGATGCACCAGAAGATGGCCGCCACGGTCGAGGCTTGCGTGCAGCAGATTCGCGCGATTCAGCAGGAAGCGCGCAGCACCGGCAAGACCGGACCGGCCGCGCTGGCCGATGATCATTCTTCGCTCGCCCAAGGGGTGGACTGGACCGAAGGAGGTGGACGGGCATAAGGTCGAGAATTTCTGGCGAGCCCACCAGGTGCCGGTGCTCGATGTGCAATCGAATCCAGAACACCTGCGAATCGTCGAACAATGGATGCGGAGCTATAAGCCGGAAGAACTCTTCGACGAGCACGGCACGCTCGTGCCTGAGTTGCGCAGATCTGCCGCCTGCGGGAGAACGTCGGATGAGCGCCAACCCTCATGCCAACGGAGGGAAGTTGCGCAAAGCCCTCAACCTTCCCGAGTTCCGCGACTATGCAGTTCCGGTGGACAATCCCGGCACCAAGGAGGTTTCACCGACCGAAACTCTGGGCAAGTTTCTGCGCGACGTGATGCGGCGCAACATGAGCAGCTTCCGTCTGTTCAGCCCGGACGAGAATGCGTCCAATCGGCTGCAGGATGTCTATCAAGCCAGCTGGAAGACCTGGCTCGCCGCAAATCAAGCCGGAGGACGCCGACGGCACAGACATCGCTCCCGACTGGCCGCGTGATGGAGATGCTCAGCGAACACACACTCGAAGGCTGGCTCGAAGGTTATCTCCTGACCGGCCGCCACGGGCTCTTCAATACCTACGAGGCCTTCGCCCACATCATCGACTCCATGTACAACCAGTATGCAAAATGGCTGGAGAAGTCGAAACTCGAACTCGACTGGCGAGCTCCCATCTCCTCGCTCAACCTGCTGATCACGTCGCTGGTCTGGCGCCAGGACCACAACGGCTTTACCCATGAGGATCCCGGCTTTCTCGACGTCGTCAGCAACAAGAGCGCGGAAATCACGCGCATCTACCTGCCTCCTGATGCCAACTGCCTGCTCAGCGTGGCGGACCACTGCCTGCGCAGCGAGGACTATGTGAACGTGATCGTCGCCGACAAGCAGCCCCATCTGGTCTACCTCGATATGGATGCCGCGATCATTCACTGCACCAAGGGCATCGGAATCTGGGAGTGGGCCAGCACCGACGACGGACGAGAGCCGGATGTTGTGGTGGCGAGTGCCGGCGACATTCTGACGCAGGAGGCGTTGGCTGCCGTGGCCATTCTTCGAGAGCACTTTCCTGATCTCAAGATTCGGTTCGTCAACGTCGTGGACCTGTACCGTCTGCAGCCCGATACGGAGCATCCGCACGGACTTTCGGATCGTGACTTCGACTCACTGTTCACCAAGGACAAGCCGGTGATCTTCAACTTCCACGGATATCCCTGGCTCATTCATAAGTTTACTTATCGCAGGACCAATCACGACAACATTCATGTGCGCGGATACAAAGAGAAGGGCAACATCAATACGCCGTTGGAACTCGCGATCCGTAATCAGGTCGATCGCTTCAACTTGGCAATCGACGTGATCGACCGCGTTCCCACGCTGCAGGGTTCCGGGGCACATCTCAAGGAATGGCTCAAGGGACAGATCATCGAAAGCATTCACTACGCTTACACCGAAGGCGTGGACAAGCCTGAAATCCAGAACTGGAGATGGCCCTCGTCCGAGTAGACGCGCCCCTCTGACACAGCGGTCCGAAACAGTGACGGCGAGGGCCTCGGTGCGAGGTCGAAGCGGGGAACGGCCCCCCGGCTGGTTTTCGCGGTTGCGATGGCGACGAGGTCGTCGATCTCGCGAGGATCAATCTCTTCCGCTAGGCCTTCGCCCTCGACAGATCGCGTTGCAGGCCGGAGACGCTTCGAGGCCGTCGAGAGACGGCGGGATGGATGCGGAAAAACCCGGGTCTTGATTAAACCTGGGTCTTGATTCTGGATGGATTGTTTCCGATCGTGGACGGGGATTCGGCAGGAGATGCAGAATGTGACTTCGGGCCAAACGCTTGCGCGCGGCGGGGACGTAGAAGTTAGACGAAAATCCGTTCCACTTCCGCCCTGCCGGGCGAAAACCGCCGCCTACTCGTCATCCAGATATTCGTCAGGAACATCGTCCACGGGCACCTCGTGGGTGCGAACTTCCCTCTCCTCCGTGTCCCCAGCGTCCTCGACGCCTGCGACGACGTCGGCCTCGAATGCGTTTCCCTCTTCGACCAACTCGTCGACGCTCTCCGAATCCGAGCCCTCGACGTCGGATAATCCCTGCAGATCTCCGGATTGCCCGCCCGACCGCGTCTGCGCGGTCTCCGGCGGGAATGCCGCCGTATCCAAAGTCCGGCCTCTCTTCCGAACCGGTTTCTCGAGCCGCTTTACCGTCGTCGCGCCAACGGTCTTCTTGCCAAGCGCCTTGCTGCCGACGACCATCGCTTTGGCCGTCCCCTTTCTCTGCACTGCCTTCTTCGCCACTTTCTTCTTGGGCGCTCCCCGCTTCGCAGGCATGTTCTTCTTCGCCGTCTTTCTTGTCGGCTTCTTGTTGGCGGCAGTTTGCTTGGACTTCGTCTGCTTCTTCTTAGTTCTCTTCTTGGCAGCCATAAGCGAAGTCTACCACCGGCCCCCGCGCGGGGGAACCGCAACCCGAGCCTGGCTCGCGGGGCATGCCTGGCGGCGACCGGGGATTCGCGGTAATTGGCCCCGTGGATCAGGCCTTGGCCGCCTTCGCTACACCGGAACTCAGAGTGCAGCGGAATGAGTCGCCCTGGCTGCTTCCGGCTCGGCCGCGCAACCTCAGGGACCTCTCGGCTCTGCTCCCGCTCGGCTGCGGACCGGCAAACGGTAGAGGGTAACGCCCTCAGATCACGGCGGAATGAGGCGACTGGCCTCGCTCGCGCCCACCGCGGCCAGAATCTCTCTATAACCAGAATTCTTTCTATAATTTGACCGTGTTGCCCGTCCTTGCCGCTTCGTAGATCGCCATCATGATTTTCAAGTCGCGCAAGCCCTCTTCGCCTGGGGTGAGCGGCGTTTTGTCCTCCATGACGCATTGCGACATGTGTTCCATCTCCGAGGCGAAGTGGTCGCGCGGTTGAATCGCGGGCTCTTCCACTTCATTGCCGCGGTTCACGCGCATGAGCAGCCCGGTATAGGACATCGCCGGGTCCAGCTCAAAATATCCCTTGGTGGCGATAGCCCGGAAATGGGAGCGGTAGGCGCTGCTGTAATCGGCAGTGCAATTCGCGAGAACGCCGCTCGGGAAGCGGAGCTGGAAGTTGATGGTTTCTTCCACTTCTTGGAAGCGGGGATCCCCGGGAGTACTGTAAGACATGGCGTTGACCTCGACGGGCTCTTCGCCGGATAGGTACCGCGCCGCCTGCAAGGAGTAGATTCCGATATCCATCAGCGAGCCGCCGCCTGACATGTTTTTCCGGAGCCGCCATTGCGTCGGATCGACGATATTGAAACCCGCGTCGGCGTGAACGATCCTGACCGGTCCGAGTTCCTGCTCGCGCGCCAAGCGGATCATTTCCTGGTTGAAGGGTTCGTAGCGGCAGCGATAGGCGACCATCAGTTTTCGATTGGCTTTGCGCGCAGCGTCAATCATGGCCTGGCACTCCGCCGGTGTCCTGGCCATGGGCTTCTCGCACAGCACGTGCTTCCCCGCCTGCACTCCGCGCATGGTGTATTCGGCGTGCATGCTGTTGGGCAGGACAATATAGAGGACCTCGACCTCGGGATTGTCTTTGATCGAGTCATAATTCTCATAGTTGTAAATGTTTTTGGGATCGACGCCGTAGCGCAAGGCGATCTTATTGGCTTTGTCAGGGTGGCCGCTCACCAATGCCACGACCTTGGATTTTTCGCATTGGGCGATTGCCGGCAGAATCTGGTAGATGGCCAGTTGGCCGAGACCAACGACGGCGTACCCCACCTTCTTGCCTGGGGGATCGGGGACCACGAGGTGCGGTTGCTGGGCCATGACATCCTTCAATAAGACCGCGGCAACATTGGCGGCCGCCAGACCCTGACCAACCTTGGCCAGGAATCCACGGCGCGTAGTCTGTCTTCCCGATCCAATGGGTTCTAGGGATTCGGGTTTCGGCGGATCAGGCATCCTTTACCTCCAGCATGAGTTGAATTCACGGCGGATCAATCGCGCCCCGAGTTTACCTCAGAGCCGAAGCGGAACCACGGACCAGGGTTCTTTGAGATCGATCAGTGCGGAGATGGATCAGTGCGCGGTTGTCGCGAGTCCCACGCCGCGGCAAGGGCGCGCTTGCGTACGGGTAGTCCGGTAGCCGGAGGGAGCGTGCGAAGCCAACGCTCCCCGGAGCAGAGAAACCGCTAGAACGTATAGCCGATGGAGGCGCCGACGCGCTCCGCGCGGCCCGAACTGAAGATGGTATTGGTCTGAATGAGATAGAAGTGGGCTTCCGGACGAATGAAGAAGTTGCCGTGCACGTAGATCTTCACCCCCACGCCGACATGTTCGAGAAAATGATTACTGCTGGTGTAATCGGTGCAGGTAATGAAATTGCAACTGTACTGGCCGCTGTAGAATCGGGCGCTCTCGGCACCGATTCCCGCCATGGCCTCAACCCCCAGGGATTTCCCGATGCGCCGGGAATAGATTCCGTTGATGTCATAAAAGATTGGGCGGAAAGGCTCGTAGCCTTCGTAGAGGTTCTGTTTGAGTCTCCAGGAGATTTCACCGCTGACGCCGAGGTGATGGCGGAGGAGAAAATCAACACTGAAGGTCGGATAGAGGCCGCCTCCCACCGACTGCGGTGCATAACTGCCCGTCGCGCTGCTGGATGACGTTGAGATGAGTGTGCCGAAGCCGAGTGCCAGGTCTCCTTTTTGTTGGGCGGACGCCATGCCTGCCATCAGCATCAGAGAGATTGCACAAAGAACGGCGAGAAAGGTCAGCTTCACGAAAGCCTCCGTACGGTTATGTGTAATGTCGAAGTTAGATGCATCGCGGATGCGACCAGTATCCCATGGCGGCATTCGGGCATCGCTTATTTCTACATTACAGAAATTCGGCGTGCTTGGGCGCGGGTAAGATGTAAAGAAAGGTCAAGCAGGCGTAAAGTTATGAAATCTTGAAGGTTACCGCGGGGTGACAGTCGCATGCTAGACTGCCGGGCGTAGCGGCGCGGAACTCAATTCCCTCGGGGTGCAGGAGGCGAGGTATTCCACCCGGTTCGACGCCCCGGACCCTGCGGACCGCGCATTGGAGATTGGTTTTCGGCCCAAGAAAGGGCGGGGCGGGGTGACCTGGCTGCACCACCCCAGGCCGGGAATCGTTTGCATCGGTTGGATCGCGGTTAGAATCAACATATTCTTTGACTTTGACATGGAAAAGCGAGGCTGGAAGAATCGATTGCTGGACAATCGAATGCGAGTTGAGGCAATCAGCGCTCTTTGTTGCGCCTTCCTCGCGTTCGTTCTCGCGCCGGGATGGGCGTGGAGTCAGACTCAGACGACGGGTGACTCCGAAACCGCGCCGGCGGCGCCGGCAAGCGCCTCCGCCGGAGGGTCCAACCAGAGTCCGTTCATGGGCAGCGTCCCCGAGGGAAAGGCAACGAGCGAGCTGCTGCCGCTGTCTTTCAAGGAGGCGATCGACCGCGGTCTGAGGAACAATCTGGGGCTTCTGCTCGAAAGCGATAGTACGCTTGCGGCGCGGGGGCAAAAGTGGAAGGAATTGAGCAGGCTGCTCCCCAACCTGACCTCGGGGATCAGCGAAAACGTTGCCCAAACCAATCTGCAGGCGGAGGGACTGCGTTTCCCGGGATTTCCCAAGGTCATTGGGCCATTTGGCTTCTTCGACGCGCGGGTTTATATGACGCAGTCTTTGCTCGATCTGCACGCTCTTGACCGCGAGCGGGGCGCGGCCGACTACGAGCGGGCTGCGCAATACAGTTACAAGGACGCCCGGGATCTGGTGGTGCTGGCGGTGGGCAACGCCTACCTGGTGACGCTATCAGAAGCTGCCCGGGTGGAGACGGCACAGGCCCAGGTGCAAACCGCGCAGGCACTGTATGACAAGGCGTCGGACCAGCAGAAGGCGGGGGTGAGTCCGGCGATTGACGCGCTGCGGGCGCGGGTGGAACTGCAGGTCCGGCAGCAGCAGTTGATCGCGGTTCGCAACGACTATGCCAAGCAAATGCTGACTTTGGCGCGGACAATCGGGCTACCTCCAGGTCAGCAATTCACCCTGACCGACAAGGCTCCGTACCAGCCTCTGGCGGCTCTCGGAATCGAACAGAGTCTTGAGCGGGCGTACGCGTCGCGGGCCGACTATCAGGCGGCCCTACAACAACTGCGCGCGGCCGAACACTTCCGCAAAGCCGCCACCGAGGAGTATTTTCCGACGCTTGGCTTTGCGGGGGACTATGGCGACGAGGGAATTACCCCCAGCAATTCGCATGGCACCTTCGAGGCCAGTGGCACGCTGAGGATTCCGATCTTTCAGGGCGGCAAAGTGCACGCGGACGTTCTGCAGGCGGAAGCGACCTTGCGGCAGACCCGGGCCCAGGTAGAGGATCTGCGGGGACGGATTGACTTCGAGGTGCGGAGCGCGCTGCTTGATTTGGCATCCGCGGCCGATCAGGTCGAGACGGCTCGCAGTTCTGTCGACCTGGCGCAGCAGACGCTCGATCAGGCCAAAGACCGTTTCGCGGCGGGCGTGGCGGATAATCTGGAAGTCGTCCAGGCGCAGGAATCGGTGGCGGGAGCCAATGAGAGCTATATTTCTAGCCTGTACGTGCATAATGTTGCTAAGGTCGCCCTGGCACGGGCGATTGGCTTTGCCGAAGAGGGTGTAAAGCAGTATCTGCAGAGCAGGTAATCATGCAACCAACCATGGAAACGACCCCGCGCGGTACGCAGGCCGAAGCTCAGAGAGAATCCCGTCCGGCTCCCGCCGAGGTGTCGCAGAAGGAGCCGGGCTGGAAACAGTTCAACCAGCGGAATCCCAAGTTGCGCCTGGGGTTGATTCTGGGTGGCATTGTGCTGGTGGTGGCTGCTCTGTTCCTGTGGCGCTACTTGAGCAGTTACGAATCGACCGACGACGCTCAGGTTGTCGGCCACCTGAACCCAATGAGCGCCCGCGTTCCCGGGCAGGTCGAGGAGGTGCTCATTCACGATAACCAGTATGTCACCGCGGGCACTCCCCTGGTGCGGATTGATCCCAGGGACTATCAGATTGCGGTCAACCGCGCCCGGGCCGACTTCGACGACGCGGTGGCCATGGCCCAGGCCGCGCGGGTGAATGTCCCGGTGACCGCTGAAACCACCGGCGGCCAGTTGAGCGCGGCCCAGGCGGACGTGCAAAGTGCCCAGGAGGGAATTGCCGTGGCCCGCCAGCAGGTTGACGCGGCGCAGGCGCAGTTGCGGGCAGCGGACGCCAATAACGCGAAAGCGCAAAGCGATCTGGCGCGCTATAAGCAGCTCGTGGACAAGCAGGAAATCTCCGAGCAGCAGTATGACCAGGCGGTCGCGGCCGCCAAGGCCAACGCGGCCGCGGTCGAAGCCGCTCGGGCTTCGGCGGCTGGCGCTGAACAGCAGGTGAAGCAGGCGCAAGCCAGACTGGCGGGGGCCGAAGCCGGTGCCCGCTCCGCCGCGACCGGGCCGCAACAGGTGGCCGCGATTCGTTCCCGGGCCCAGGCGGCGGAAGCCACGGTGGGGCTGAAAAAAGCCGCGCTCGACCAGGCGGAGCTGGACCTGCAATATACCCTCATCGTCTCCCCCATCAACGGCATCGTGAGCGACCGCAACGTCGAAGTCGGCGAGAATCTGCAGCCCGGACAGGAACTGATGAAGATCATCAACCTCGACGACATCTGGGTGACGGCCAATTTCAAGGAAACTCAGCTGAAGAAGATGAGGCCAGGCCAGCCGGTGACCATTGCGGTGGATGGGACGGGGCAGGAGTACAAAGGATACGTGCAGAGTATCGCCGGGGCCAGCGGCGCGATCTTCAGCCTCCTGCCCCCGGAAAACGCGACCGGCAACTACGTGAAAGTCGTGCAGCGGGTTCCGGTGAAGATTTTCTTCGACGCGGGCGCGACCCGGGAGCACAATCTGCGGCCGGGAATGTCGGTTGAGCCCAAGGTCTGGCTGCGATGACGGGGTGGGTTGGCCACGCCCGGAGTTAGCGGCACACTCGCTCGCGCGACCTGGAACCCATCCTAGTTCACGCCGGAAAGCGCGCTCGCGACTTCCTGGAGGTCGGGTACCACGGGAATGTCGTAATTCTTGTGCCAGGCGAGCTTGCCGGCGCGATCGATGATCGAGATGGCTCGTCCCGTAATGCCCTTATCTGCCAGATAGACGCCGTACCGGGCTGCGACCGCGCCCCGAGGATGAAAATCGGCCAGCAAGGGATACTGAATGCCCATCTTTTCGGCATAGGCTTTGTGGGACCAAACACTGTCAACGCTCAACCCCAATACCTGTGCATCAAGCTGTTCGAACTGCTTCATCTGGTTGACGAAACAAGCATGTTCGTTGGTGCAGACCGGGCTCCAATCGAGGGGATAGAACATGAGGACAACGCGCTTCTGGCCGCGAAAATCACTCAGTTTCACCTCTTTTTGGCTCTGATCTTTCAATGAAAACTCAGGGGCGGGCTCGCCTACAGTCATATGGATTCCTCGCTGATTGTGCCAGCTTCTTGGACCTCGAAACTGGAGTCGTAAGAAGAATACCTTACCCTCGGCCATCGACCAAAGACTAACGGTGGGGCGCCGGGCTTCATCTAAACTAGCATCAACATGCGTGCGTTTTTCACATTGCTGCTGCTCGCCCTCTTGGGAGTGGCCGGTTGGCTGGCGTGGGCGCTGCTGTTGCCGGTGGCGCCGGATGGTAAGAAGTTTGTCCTGCTGCGCGCGGGATATTCGGCGCGGCGCATTGCCGGCGAACTGCAATCGGCGGGGGTGATCCGCAGCGCGGATGCCTTTGTGCTCTGGCACTATCTGCATCACAGACGTCCGCTCCAGGCGGGCGAGTACCTGTTTGAAACGGCGGCGGACGCGCGACGAATCTTCGATCGGCTGGCGCATGGTGATGTGTACTACCGTGAGGTCGTGGTTCCAGAAGGATTCACCATCTTTGATATCGCCCAAGCGGTCGAGAACGCGGGCCTCGGCCCGGGGGAGGACTTTCTGAAGGCGGCGACCGCCGACACCTCCCTTATTGCCGATCTGGATCCCCATGCGAAAAGCCTCGAAGGCTACCTCTTTCCGGCGACCTATGAGTTTACGCGGACACAAAGCGCGGATGACATGGTGGCGTCGATGGTCAGGGAATTCCGCCGAGTGGCGCATGAAATCGGATTGACCGTCGGCGGCGAGGGAAACGACGCGCGTCAGGTTGTGACCATGGCTTCGATCATTGAGAAAGAGACGGCGGTAGCGGAAGAGCGGCCGCTCGTGGCCAGCGTGTACTACAACCGGATGGGGAAGAAGATGGCGATGCAAGCCGACCCCAGCGTGATATACGCCGAAATGCTGCAGGGAAGCTATCAAGGCGCGCTGCATCATGCCGATCTCGAGGATGATTCTCCCTACAACACATATCGACATCCCGGACTTCCGCCGGGGCCGATTGGCAATCCTGGCAAGAGTTCGCTTGAAGCCGCCATGCACCCGGCGGAAACGGACTATTTCTATTTTGTGAGCGACGGCAACGGGCATCACCGTTTCGCCCAGGATCTCGAAGAGCACAACAAGAATGTGGCCGCATATCGGCGGGTGATGCGGGGCAAATAGGTCTCCTGGGCGCGGCAGCCTCCGCGAGCCCGATCTGCAGGGAGCGAGCGGTCACGGCTCGGTGGCCGCTTTCTCCCGCCCGCCGAGAGAGCACCCCGATTGGGCGAATTCGAACGCACCCGGTCTCCGCCGCCACCGTCTCGACCCCGGGCGGATCCCTTGCCAGAATCTGCCATCCTGATGGCGCATGCCCCCGCGCTCGACGCTCGTCGGGCGGCGAAGCCACTTATGTTTGACAGAGTTACGCAGTTCCTGCAGGCTCGCGACCGCGGGGGAGTCTGTCCCCGGGGGGAAGATGGGAGGAGTCTAACCGGAGCTCGCGGTACTTCCCGACCGCGAGCGCGTATGCTTTTATCTCAAGACCCGAACTGTGGCAATGCGAGCTCGACTCCCCAGGAAGGCGACCGGGCCGTTATCTGGCTCGACAGGAATGGACTCGACAGGAATGGAAAAGATGCCTGCGCATGGGGCGAACCTGATTCTTGCTTGCCGACCTCCGTGGGCTGCAACCTTAAGGAGTGCGGACTCTTGTTGCTTGGCTAGAATCCTCTGCAACCGCCGAAGGGCGACTCTCATCCTTATTTCGGTATACTTGTAAGTTTAGGCGTGAGAACGAATTCATGACTGCTGTCCGCTGCTATCGGGCTTTCTTGGTTTTTGTCGCGGTTCTGCCGCTGGGCGGCTGCTTGTTCCGCTCCCGCATCGTGGATCGGCCGATGAGCACCGCCCCGCTGAAGTCCGCGACCCAGGAACAGCTCATTGAGTACGTCAATACGCAGGCCTCCCTGATTCATTCCATGCAGGCCACGGTGGACATTGATACCTCGGTGGGCGGCGAAAAGAAGGGCAAAATTACCGATTACGAGGAGATCCGGGGCTATGTGCTGGCCCGCAAGCCAGCCATGCTGCGGATGATCGGGTTGATGCCCATCGTGCGGACCACGGCCTTCGACATGGTGAGTGACGGTCAGGACTTCAAGTTGTGGATTCCCCCCAAGAACCGGTTTGTGCTGGGCCGCAATGATGTCGAGACCGTCAATCCCAAGCAACCGCTCGAAAACCTGCGCCCGCAACACATTTACGATGCGCTCCTGCTGCGGGAAATCAATCCCGATCCGCAGATAGAAATCGCGGTCATGCAGAACCGGCAAGAGACCGTCGTCGACAAGCATGGGCGCAAGATGGACCAGCCCGACTATGAGCTCGTGGTGGCGCATAAGGGGGCGAACGGCTGGTTCACCTCTCGTGTCATCGTGTTCAGCCGCACCGACCTGCTGCCGCACCGTCAGTATGTCTATGATGAGAAGGGAAATGAGGCCACGACCTCCCGTTACGAGGCTTACAAGGCCTATAACGGGGTCAATTTCCCGAATCAGATTGAGATCGAGCGACCGCAAGAGGAGTACGACATCACCCTGACAATCGTGAAGCTGCAGTTGAATGAGGCGCTGACCGACGATCAGTTCCTGTTAGAGCAGCCGCACGGCGCCGAAGTCATTCATCTGGACCGGCTGGATCAGCCCGCCGCGAACCGGGAACGGGGCTACGGCGGAACGAGGTAGGGCGAGCAGCCTTCCCTCCCGCCCCCAAAAGGCGGCGAGCCAACCATCATGATGAACCGAATGATTGCCGCCAATCTGTTGCACCGGCCCATCCGGTCGCTGATCACGGTGGTGGCCATTGCGCTCGAAGTCACCCTGATCCTCCTGATTGTAGGGCTGTCGCTTGGCATGCTCGATGACTCCAAGGAGCGGCAGGCAGGAATTGGCGCGGATGTGATTGTCATGCCCCCGTCGTCGTCGTTCATCGTGGGGTTGACGGGGGCGCCGATGTCCATCAAGGTGGGCGGCATTCTGGCCCAGTTGCCGCATGTGGTCGCGGTGGCGCCGGTGGTGACCTCGATCGCTACCAATGGAGCGCTCGAGGTGATTTCTGGAATCGATCTCAAGAGCTATGAGAGCCTGGGACCCTTCCGCTATCTGGCGGGCGGCCCATTTGAAGGGCCGAATGACGTGTTGGTGGATGATCTGTTTGCCCACTCCAAGCGCGTGAAGGTGGGCGACAGCGTTGAAATCCTGGCGCACGACTTTCGCATAGCGGGCATCGTCGAGCACGGCAAGGGCGCGAGAAAGTTCTTGGAAATCGCCACCCTGCAGGACCTGATCGGAGCCAAGGATAAGGCGTCGATTTTCTACCTCAAGGCGGATAATCCCAATAACGCCGATCTGGTCGTCAGCGAGATCAAACAAGTGCCGGGCATGGCGACCTACCAGGCAGTATCGATGGCCTACTACCTTTCGATGATGACCCCGAGCAACACTCCCCTGCTCAAAACCTTTCTCGACGTGGTGATCGCGATTGCCATGATTATCGGGTTTATCGTGATATTTCAGGCCATGTATGCGGCGGTGTGGGAGCGCACCCGGGAAATCGGTATTTTGAAGTCCATGGGAGCCTCGAAGCTGTATATCGTGGACGCGGTATTGCGGGAGACGGTGCTGCTGGCGCTGGCGGGAGTGGCAGTTGGCATCGCCTTCAGTTGGACGGCGCGCGCGGGTCTACGGGCACGGTTGCCACTGCTGAATATTGAACTGACGGGCGGCTGGATCTTGTGGGCGACGATCATTGCCATTGTGGGGGCGCTTCTCGGGGCCCTCTATCCCGCCTACAAGGCGGCGCAGAAGGACCCGATTGATGCGCTGGCCTATGAGTAGACGGTGCGGTCGCTCGCCGGCCCCGAGGGCCCCTGGTATGGCGTAGTCATTTCGTTGACAATTCGATAGACGCTACGTTATCTTTAAACCTTTGGCAGTCCTGCAGTTGCCCGCCTGATCGCCCCGCGCCTTCGGCGCTGACTAGGGTATTCAGCGGTCTTCTTGTTTTTTTTATTTTCTGGGAGATATTGCAATGTCTACCTATTTCCCCAAACAGGGGGAAATTGCGCGCAAGTGGTACGTCGTGGACGCGTCCGGGCAGACCCTGGGGCGGCTGGCCTCGCAAGTGGCCCGCATTCTGATGGGCAAAGAGAACCCGCAGTACACGCCGTTTCTCGATACCGGGGACCATGTCGTCATCATTCACGCCGAGAAGGTTAAGACCACCGGCCTGAAGGCCGAACAGAAGACGTATCAACATTACACCGGCTACCCGGGCGGGTTGCGGACCGAAGAATTCCGCAAGCGGTTCGCGCGCAAGCCCGAGTTGGTGGTTGAGGATGCGATCGAGCGCATGCTGCCCAAGACGAAAATGGGCAAGCAGATGATGACCAAGTTGAACGTGTATCGTGGCGACAAGCATCCCCACCAGGCGCAGAAACCGCAGATGAAAGTGCTGGTGTAATCGACCGATGGGGTTCGAAGAGAGTGGTCGGTTCGGAACTTTATGGGAAAGGTTCAAGGCCCCGGAGCTGGCGCCAGGCCGGCTCCTGAGTGCTGAAGGCAAATAATGGCAGAACTAGTTCAATACTATGGAACGGGACGCCGTAAGTCGGCTGTGGCGCGGGTTTATTTGCGTCCGGGAACCGGCGAGTTCAAAATCAATGGGCGTCCGTTTGAGCAGTACTTTGTCACCGAGTCGCAGCGCTCCAGCGCCCGGCAACCGTTGCTTTCGACCGACACAGCCGCGACCTTCAACGTTCTCGCCAGAGTTTCCGGCGGGGGCGTGAATGGGCAGGCCGACGCCGTGAAGCTGGGCATTGCGCGGGCACTGATGATATTCAACATCGAGTTTCGCAAGAAGCTCAAGTCCGAGGGCATGGTCAGCCGCGACGACCGGTCCAAAGAACGCAAGAAGTATGGGCAGAAAGGCGCCCGAAAACGGTTCCAGTACTCGAAGCGCTAGTCGCCGAGGTACCGGGAGCGTAGCGACGCTCCGCCTCTGCGGCATGACGGAATCAGCTTTTAGAGGTTCAATTCTTTTCGTCGCTCGCGAACGCGGGGGCGGAAATGGCAATCCCGAGCGGGGCCACGCGCCCCCAAGGATGCAGACCAAACGAGGAGGTTGATTGGCTAACATCACCATGAAGGAGCTGCTCGAAGCGGGCGTCCACTTCGGGCATCAGACCAAGCGCTGGAACCCCAGGATGAAGGAATACATCTTCGGGGAGCGCAATGGGATCTACATTATCGACCTGCAGAAGACGCTGAAGATGTTTAAGGAAGCGTCCAAGTTCGTGCAGGAGCTGGCCTCGCAGGGCAAGATTGTGCTGTTTGTCGGAACCAAGCGACAGGCGCAGGATGCGATCGCCGAGGAAGCGCAGCGCTGCGGCATGTTCTACGTGAACCAGCGCTGGCTGGGCGGGCTGCTCACCAACTGGATCACGGTGCAGAAATCTGTGAAGCGGCTCAAGGAACTCGACGAAATGGCGACCGATGGCCGCTACGAGCTACTGCCCAAAAAAGAAGTCATCAAGCTAGAACGCGAACGCAAACACTTGCAGGCCAATTTGGCCGGCATCAAGAATATGAACCGCTTGCCCGACGCAATTTTTGTGATTGATTCGAATAAGGAGCAGATCGCGGTGCGTGAGGCGCGCAAGCTGGGCATTCCGGTGGTCGCCGTCGTGGACACCAATTGCGACCCGAGCGAAGTGGATTACGTCATTCCGGGGAACGACGACGCGTTGCGGGCGATCCGCCTGTTTGCCTCGAAAATTGCCGATTCTGCCGCCGAGGGCGCACAGCTGATGAGCGACAAGCAGGTGGCCGACCTGGCGGCCGCGGCCTATGCCGAACCCGCCCCGGCCCCTGGCCTCGAAGCTGAAGCCCCGGCTGAGGGATCCGCCCCGGAGGGAGCCGCGGTCTCGGGCCCCGAGGACATCAGCATGGAAGACGTGTTGGGGAGCGGGGCCCGCAAGCAACCCGCGGTCACACCCGAGGCGGAGCCCGAGGAAGCCGAGGTCCCGCAGGTGGAGACTCGGACCTACTAGGCCAGGGATGGTCTCAGCCAGCGAGCGTTCGGTGGACGTTCGGGATTGGCGGGCGCGAAAATCCAGAATCCGGGCTTCGGCCCATGAGGGCAAGTGAGACCCGCGCGGGTCGTCCGGCGCGGGTCAAAGTTTGTGGAGTGAAAAGGACTCATTCGAGATATGGCTACTACCGTTAGTCCGGAACCCGATGACAACAACCGGGTGAACATTTCTGCGGCAAAAGTGAAGGAACTCCGGGATATGACCGGAGCGCCCATGATGGACTGCAAGCAGGCCTTGACCGAAGCCAAGGGAGAAATCGAGAAAGCCATTGTCCTGCTGCGCAAGAAGGGCCTTTCGGCGGCCGCCAAGAAAGCGGCGCGCGTGACCAGCGAGGGCTCGGTGACCAGCTACATTCATGCCGGCGGCAAAATTGGTGTGCTCGTCGAAGTGAACTGCGAAAGCGATTTTGTGGCGCGGACCGAGGACTTCAAGGAACTCGTGCACGACATCGCCATGCACGTTGCCGCCAGCGATCCGAAGTTCGTGCGCAAAGAAGACGTTACGCCCGAGGCCTATGAGCGCGAGAAGGACATTTATCGAGCTCAGGTTGCCGCCATGGGCAAGCCGGCGCAGATCGTGGAGAAGATCGTCGAAGGCAAGATGGCCAAGTTCTACGAGGAAGTCTGCCTGCTCGAGCAGCCCTTCATCAAGGACCAGACGATTTCAATTGCGCAACTCATCGCCTCCAAGGTTGGCAAGCTAGGGGAGAATATCGCCGTGCGCCGCTTCGCCCGTTTCAAGGTCGGAGACCTAGGAGCGACGATCGCTTTCACCCAGCCGCCGGAGCCGAAGACGGAGTAATTGGAGGGCGCCAGTGGCGCCCTTTTTCTTGGTTTCCGTGCGCGGGCGGTAAGGCTTCATCCGGGCTTCTTGCGATGCAAATCGCGAATGGCAAATCGTGAATGGCAAATCGTGAATGGCAAATCTATGACACCTCCTGCCTTCAAACGCATTTTGCTCAAGCTGTCCGGCGAGGCTCTGGCGGCAGGCCAGGGCTTCGGAGTCGATCCCCTTCGGATCCACGAAATCGCCGCCGAACTGGCGGATGTAAAGACCATGGGGGTGGAGATCGCGATCGTGGTCGGCGGAGGGAATTTCTTTCGCGGGGTAGCCGAGCAGGCCAAGGAAATGGACCGCGTTTCCGCCGACCAGATGGGAATGCTGGCGACGGTCATCAACGCGTTGGCGCTGCAGGACGCGCTCGAAAAACAGAACGTCTTTACCCGCGTGATGTCGGCCATTGAGATGAACCAGGTGGCGGAGCCTTTCATTCGCCGCCGCGCCATGCGGCATCTGGAGAAGGGCCGGGTGGTGATCTTTGCCGGCGGCACGGGGAACCCCTATTTCTCCACCGACACCGCGGCGTCGCTGCGGGCCATGGAGGTCAAGGCGGACGTCATTCTGAAGGCCACCAAAGTGGACGGTATCTACGATGCCGATCCCATGGTGGTAAAAGATGCCAAGAAATTCAGCGAGATCACCTACATGGAAGTGCTGAAGCAAGGACTCCGGGTGATGGACGCGACCGCAATTTCTCTGTGCAAGGAAAATAACCTTCCTATTATCATCTTCAATCTGAATCATCACGGCAATATCCGCAAAGTTGTGAGTGGGGAGAAGGTTGGGTCGTTGGTCAGCGCCTGAGTCAAACCGGGGGTGCAGACACCGATTCCCGACCCGGTTCATCCGACCCTTTGCAGCCGAAGGGTGAGAAAATCTGCGGACGGGGTCGGCCGGCAGCGGAGACTCCTGGCCCGCACGAGCGGAGATCGGAATGATCAGTCGTCCGCGGCGGCTGGGTTATAATTCAACGTTTTGACACTACCTTCACGGAGCGAACGATGGACCTGCAACTCAAGACTCGCATGGACAAGGCGGTCGAGGATTTTCGCAAGGCCATGGCCTCCACTCGCACCGGACGTGCCTCGGTGCACATGCTGGATGCGGTGAGCGTCGATTACTACGGCTCGCACATGCCGCTCAATCAGATCGCGCAAGTACACGCGCCCGAACCCCAGCTCATCACCGTGCAGCCCTTTGATCCTACTTCGCTCGGGACCATTGAGAAGTCGATTCGCACCGCCGACCTGGGGCTGAATCCGATGAATGACGGCAAGATGATCCGTGTACCCGTGCCGCCACTCACCGAAGAGCGGCGCAAAGATATGGTCAAGCACTTGCACAAGATACTCGAGGAACACCGCACCGCTGTGCGCAACATTCGCCGCGATGGCAACGATGCCATCAAGAAGGCGATGAAGGACAAGAAAATTACCGAAGACGACGAGAAGCGGGCCATGGATGAGATTCAGAAGCTGACCGACGACGAGATCAAGAAGATGGAAGACATGAGCAAGGCCAAAGAAAAAGAAGTGATGGAAATCTAGATGGCATGGCCAGAGGGCCTGTGGTTCCGGACTGCCGCCGTGAATGTCTCTCCCCACCCATAAACCTTCGATCCGTCGCGTTGTCCTTGGCTTTGGCTTCGTCCTGGCTCTCGGTACGGTCGTGATGCAAGCGGGAGAAACGATGTCCCCCAAAATCGTAGAACTGGACGGCTTCACCCTGATCGGAATCGAGGCTCGTACCAATAACACGGAGAGCGGCAGAGCCGCGATTTCCGAGCAGTGGGGAAGGTTCTTCCAAGAAGGAATCTTTGACCGGATTCCGAACAAGCTGGACTCGAGCATTTACGCGCTGTACACCGACTATGAGAGCAACCGGGACGGCGAATTCAGTCTGGTGATCGGCGGCAAAGCGAACGACGCCGCCACGGCGCCGCCCGGCATGGTGAAAAAGAGCGTCCTCAAACAGAACTATGCCGTGCTCACCTCCGCCGAGGGCCCGGTCGCCAAGGTCGTGCCGGAGGCATGGAAACAAGTGTGGAACCTCGAAGACCGCTCGGGTCTGGGCGGTGCACGCAGCTACCGCGCGGATTTTGAACTCTACGGTCTCCCCAGCCGCGACCCGAACCATGCCGAAGTGGACCTCTACATCGGCATCCGATAGTCGACATCCCATGCCCAGCGGACGGCAGAATCCCCCATGGTTCCGCCCCAAAAGCCCTGCCCAGAGCCGAGTCCAACCGTACATTGTCCGTCGGTAACGAAACTTTATCCAAGCCAGCGGGTTAAAGTCCAGCGTATGAAGAAGTTTCGTTAACTCCCCGCATCTCTATTACTTGGAGTCTGCTATGAAACGGGATCAATTACTTTGTGGGTTATTGGCACTGGTGACGCTGGGACTGGCGAGCTGCGGCGGTGGCAGCAGCACCTCGTCCAACATGAACGGCGGCGCCAATCAGGCGGCGGTATTTGTCACCGGTGAAGACGCCCCGGTGTCCTCCGTCGTCGCCTTCAACATCACCATCAACAGCATTACCCTCAACAATGGCTCGACCACAGTTTCGGCGCTCGCGGCGCCGGTCTCGGTCGACTTTGGTCGGCTGGTCGGACTGCGTTCGCTGCTCGGGTTCAATACCATTCCGGCCGGAACCTACACGAGCGCGACCTTCACCTTTGCCGCCAGCAATCCCTCTCCTACGATCAATTACCTTGATCTCACCACCACCCCGCCCTCGATCGGGAGCGCGACCGGAGTGTTGAGCAGTCCGGGCGTTACCGTGCCCTTCCCGAGCGGAAAGCCACTGGTCGTGACCAGCAACGGCCTGGCCGGTTTGCACATGGACTTTGACCTTCGCCAGTCCCTGGCGACTGACGGCAACGGCAACCTCATCATCACCAATGGCCAGATTGCGGTGACTCCAAACGTGGATGTCATGGCGGTTTCGGCGTCTGACGAAGAGGGCCAGATCACCGATTTTGGCGGCAACGTGGTTTCGGTGAATGCCGCCGGGAACTCCTTCGTGATTCAGGGTCCTTACGGCTTTCAGGAAGTGATTGATGTCAACTCGAGCACCCTATACAACGGAAGCAACAGCCTCAGCAGTTTGACGACGAACGCGATTGTTGCGGTCGAAGGCACGGTACAAGCGGACGGCAGTATTCTGGCCGCTTCCGTCGAGCTGATCACTACCGATAAGGCGTTTATCTCCGGCAGGATTCTCGCCGTGAACCCCGGCCCGGTGGTCACCATGTTCGTCGGCGAGGAACTGGGAACCTCGGCCACCATTCCGGTGGACAGCATTTACACCGTGAACCTCAGCGCCGTCTCTCAGTATGACATCTGCTTCATTGACAACTGGTTTACGAGCGAGTTGTTCAGCGCCTCATCCTTGGTCGTGGGCCAGCGCATCTTCGTAGGCGGGACCTACATGAGCAATGCGTTTGCCCCGGACATGGTGTCGTTGCGGCGCCAGGGAGTCATGGGGTCGCTCGTGGCCAACAGCGTGAACATCGTCAGCGGCAATCAAGGGAGCTTCCAGCTGCAGAACGACGCCCTGATGAGCTACTCCGCGGGGGGACCGTTTACCGTGTTCACCGTGGACAAAACCGTGTTCGTCAACATCGACGGTCTGAGCGGACTCGAGGCTGCGGGCGCAACCAACCTGTTGGCGCGCGGGCTGGTGTTTTACGATCCGGTCACCCAAAAGCCAGTGGTTTGGGCGCATCGCGTGCGGGTGCTGCCGTAAAAGCCACCCCATGTTCGTTCACCACGGGCGGCCTTCGGGCCGCCTGTAGTGTTTTCGGTGAAGCTATAATCATTCCGCATGAAAAAAGTGGTGCACGCCGCCTGTCCTCACGATTGTCCCGACGCCTGCGGCGTGCTGATCACGGTCGAGGATGGGCGGGCCACCAAGATTCAGGGGGATCCCTCGCATCCCATGACGCGCGGGTTTCTTTGCGCCAAGGTGGCCAAATATTTGGAGCGGGTGTATTCGCCGGAGAGGGTGCTTTATCCGATGCGGCGGGTGGCCCCCAAAGGAGCCGGCCGGCAGCTGCGGAGCTTGGCTCGGCTGGGGCTTTCGGGGGCGGCCGCCTCCCTCACGTCGGAGCAGACGTTCGCGCGCATTTCCTGGGATGAGGCGCTCGACGAGATCACAGATCGCTTCCGGAAAATCAGCGGCGAATTCGGCAGCGAAGCCATTCTTCCCTATTCCTACGGGGGCACGCTCGCGGTGCTGAATGGCGGCTCGATGGATCGGCGTTTCTTCCACCGGCTGGGCGCTTCGCAACTGGATCGCACCATCTGCTCTGTAGCCGGGGAAATGGGTCTGAAATCCGTGCTCGGGGTGAAGCTGGGCACCGAACCCGAGCAATTCCCCTTCTCGCGCTACATCATCGCCTGGGCTTCGAACATTCATGGCAACAACGTTCACTTGTGGCCCTTTATTGTCGAGGCCCGCCGCCAGGGCGCGAAGCTGGTGGTGATCGATCCCTACCGCACTCGTACCGCTGCTTGCGCCGATTGGTACCTGCCGATCAACCCCGGCACCGACGCCGCGCTGGCCCTCGGCCTCATGCACGTCATCATCAACGAGGGACTCGAGGATACCGACTATGTGACGCGTCATACCCTGGGATTCGGGCAGTTGCGGGAGAAAGTGCAGGAATACCCGCCGGAGCGGGTGGAGAAATGGACGGGGATCGGGGCGGCAGACGTGCGGAAGCTGGCGCGCGAATATGCAACGACCCGGCCTGCGGTCATCCGGTTGAACTACGGCGTACAGCGTTCCGAAGGCGGCGGCATGGCGACGCGCGCGATCACCATGCTGCCCTGCATCACCGGTTCCTGGAAAGAGGTCGGCGGCGGCCTGCAGCTTTCAACGAGCGGTGCGTACGGGTTGAATCGCGAGGCGCTCGAGCGCCCCGATCTCATGGTGAACGCCCTGGGCCGTCCAGCACGCCTGGTCAACATGGTGGAACTGGGCAAGGCGCTGAACACGCTCGATCATCCGCCCATCCAGGCGCTGTTTGTTTACGGCTCCAATCCGGCAGCGGTCTGTCCCAATCATAATGAGGTCGTTCGGGGATTGCGCCGTTCCGACCTATTCACCGTGGTGCACGAACAGTTCTTCACCGATACCACCGATTACGCCGACCTGGTCCTGCCGGCGACCACGTTCTTTGAGCACGAAGACCTGCAGACCGGATACGGTCACTACTATCTGCAGATGTCAGACCAGGCCATCGAGCCCTTGGGGGAGTGCCGCTCGAATGTTGAGACTTTCCGCTCGCTCGCCGAACGCATGGGATTCGAGGACGACTGTTTCCAGGACTCAACGGGAACGATGATCGATCGGGCGCTCGATTCCCCCAACCCGTGGCTCCGGGGAATTGACCGGAAAGGGCTAGAGAAGTCAGGTCATATCAGACTCAACTTCGGCTCCGAGCTTTCAGCCTGCGGGACGCAGCTCGAACCCGGCCCGGAGACGGAAAAGAGACCTTTCTCGGCCGCGCCGTTTCTGCCCTTTGCCCACGGCAACTTTAGGACGCCGAGCGGCAAGGCGGAACTCTACAGCGAGTCGCTCGAGATCCAGGGCCTGCACCCGGTGGTTGAGTTCACGCCGCCTGGCGAGTCACGACACGGGTCCGAGGCCAAGTCCTTTCCCCTGGAGTTGCTGGCCCGCAAGGCCGACAACTTCCTGAATTCCACGTTTTCGAATCTGCCGGTGACGCAGGCGATGGAGGAAACGGGATTGCTCGAGATCAACGGTCGCGACGCTCGGGCACGCGGAATCGCCAGCGGCGACCAGGTCCGGGTGTTCAATCGCCGTGGAGAGATTCTTTTGCAGGCGCGCGTCGACCAAACGGTGCAACCTGGGGTAGTCTCGGCGAGGCTTCACTGGGCTAAGCTCACCCCCGGCAACCGGAACATTAATGTTCTTACTTCCGAAAAACTCACCGACCTAGGCAACTCCGCCACGTTTTATTCCGTCTTGGTTGAAGTGGAGCTTTCCAAACCGGCGTCCGGAAGCGATACCTAGAATCAAGCACTTGGACGGTCCGTACCGCTCTACCGTATAATTGCCGTTTTCCATACTCCCGCAGGCCGAGGTAGTAGCGATTCTCCGCGTTCATCACGATAGCCCTGCATTCGCCAAGGGCAGGTGCGTTCGGGTAGAGCCTCTCGCGGCTTGCCCGTCAACTCCATCTCCTTCATTTACATTCTCTTGGAGAGAAGGTGGGCGGTCATTATTTCAGGGGGTCTTGGTTCTCCTCCTGCTGTGCTCGGCAGGCCTCGGGCAGCAGGATCTGATTGTCGACATTCAGGTTCACGGCAGCCGGCGAATTCCGCAAGAAACCGTCAAGTCCCGAATCTTCACCCGGGTCGGCGACGTCTACGACCAGACAGCGATCGAGCGTGACTTCAACTCGTTGTGGAATACGGGATACTTCGAGGATCTCCGGTTTGAGCGCGAGGAGACCACGAAGGGCTGGATCATCCACATCTATGTCAAGGAGCGCCCGACCATCCGGGAGATCAACTACACCGGACTGAGTTCGGTCTCGACCAGCGATGTGCTCGACCGCTTCAAAGAAGCCAAAGTGGGGCTCTCTCCCGAGAGCCAGTATGATCCCACCAAGGTGAAGAAGGCGGAAGTCACGATCAAAGAACTGCTGTCCGAACACGGCCGTCAGTTTGCCACGGTCCGTACCGAAGTTCATCCCATTCCACCGGCCGCGGTGAGCATCACTTTCGTGGTGAAAGAGGGCCCTAAGGTCAAAGTGGGCAAGATCCGCTTTGTGGGCAACAACCACGTCCCCAGCCGCCTGCTGCGTGGCTCTATGAAGAACTTGCGGCCGGTCGGCGTTCCCCACTCCATTTTCTTGGAGAATCTATTTGCCAAGGCCTATGACGCCACCAAACTCGACGAGGATACCGAGCGGGTGCGCGAGGAGTATCAGAACCGCGGTTACTTCAAGGTGATCGTGAATGATCCGAAGACCGAGATCCACGATACCGGGCACCACGGCTTTCATATCCCGTTGCTTCAGCCGGGCCCGGGCAAAGCCGTGGATATCACCGTGCCCGTCGAGGAAGGCGACAAGTACCGCCTGGGCGGGATCACATTCAAGAACAACAAGGCGGTCCGCAACGTAGCCGCCCTGCGAGGCCAGTTTCCCATCAAAGACGGGGACACTTTCGACCGCTCCAAGGTCTCGAAAGGACTCGAGAACCTGCGCAACGCGTACGGAACCCTCGGTTACATCAACTTTACTTCGATCCCGAACACCACCTTCGACGAAGATAAGAAATTGGTGTTCCTCGACGTTGACCTGGACGAAGGCAAGCAGTTCACGGTGCGACGCATTGAGTTTACCGGGAACACCACCACCCGCGACAAAGTCATCCGCCGCGAAATCGTATTGCAAGAGGGGCAGGTGTACAACGAGCGCTTGTGGAAGCTCAGCCTGCAGCGCCTGAATCAACTGGGCTACTTCGAACAGCTGAAGCCGGACGACCCCAATATTACCGATCGTCATTTGGATGAAAAGGACGGGTCGGTCGACCTGACGCTCAAGTTAAAGGAAAAGGGCAAGAACAGCATTGGCCTGACCGGCGGGGTGAGCGGACTGGCCGGAACCTTCATCGGCCTTAACTACAGCACCAACAATCTCCTGGGACGCGGCGAAAGCCTGACCGTGCAGGCCAACATCGGGAATCTGGAACGCGACCTGACCTTCGGCTTCACCGAGCCCTATCTGTTTGATCGCTCGCTGCAGGCCGGTTTCACGGTGTATGGGCGGAAATATAATTACAACCAGGCACGCGAAGAGGCGATTATCACCGGCCAGCAGATCAACGTGCCCCAGGCCTTGCTGCAGAACCTGCAGAACTACACCCAATCGAGCAAAGGCTTTACCCTCTCGATCAGTCACCCCTTGCACCATGGCTTCAAACGGGTGGGGATCTCCTACACTTTCGATATATCCTCGCTGGTCACGCTGAGCGATGCCTCCAAGAACCTGTTCACCTACTTGGAATACGAGGGCATTAGCGGGCCCAATTCTCTGAACGGGATTACCACCAGCAAAGTCGTTCCCAGCTTCTCGCTGAGTACGGTGAACGCCGCCTACCAGCCCCACAGTGGCAGCACTTTCACGCTCGCCGCCGAGATTGCGGGCCTGGGCGGCACGGTCCACTCGATCCGTCCGATTGTCGAGTACAAGCACTACATCCCGGTGCAGAAGGGCCGTAATGCGCTGGCCTTCCACGTTGCAACTTCTTTCCTCAGCGGGTACGGTGGCGACGTGGCGCCTCCCTTTGAGCGCAATTACATGGGCGGCGAGAATGACCTGCGTGGGTTCGACATCCGCTCGGTTTCCCCCGTTGCCTACCTGCCCAACCGGGGATCGATCTCCCTGCAGAACCCGGACGGTTCCCCGGTTCCCAAGAATCCTAACAACCCGCTCCTCGGCGCCTGGACGGTTCCAATCCCCATCGAACAGATTGTGTTCCCGGGCGGCGATGCCAGCTTGGTCACGAACCTGGAATACCATATTACGATTGCCGGGCCGGTGGTTCTGGCCCCGTTTGTGGATGTGGGACTCGATCCTGTGGTCCGCGACTCGCAATTGCGCATTACGCCGCAGCAGGTAACTTTGTTGAATACTACCCTGTACGGCTGTCCGGCCCTGGACGCTGCCTTTAACTGCGTGGGGAGTGAATTCGAGAAATTCGGGTCGACCCTTCCGCTGGCCAAGGGCACGAACTGGACTCCGCGAATGTCCACCGGCCTGGAACTGGAAGTCTTGCTGCCCATTGTCAACGCTCCCTTTCGCGTTTACTGGGCGTACAATCCGGTACGGCTGGACACGACCAGCACGGGGCCGATTCCGATCACCCGCTCGATGTTCCCGGCGGGAGGAGCGGGCGATTACACCTACCAGCAAGCGATCGCGACCTATGCGCCCGATTTTCTACTGCGCGAGCCCCTGAAGACCTTCCGCTTCACGGTGGGAACGACGTTCTAACCTCCGCCCGGAGCCGGCGCGGGCGTTCCTCGCTCTGCCCGCACCTTTTTTCTGCTGCATGACCTTTGGCTTAGAACCTTCGCCCATGGCTGCTTCTTGACAGTGCGTCTGGCGGCAGCCAAACTCGAAACAGGACGCCCTGATTCGGAATTTCCACCTAGATCAAATGGACCCATCCTCCATCTTGGACGAGAACGCAGTTGCCGTTTCCGGGCGAACCCCGATTCGGGAGAGCGAAACAGGTGAAGGATTGCCAACCGGCCCAGCCCTTTTCGACGCTTTGCGCTTTCCCGGAGAGGACGGCGGCCGGTCGCTGACCGAGATGGCGAAGCTCGATCTCGAGGCAACGCTGCAATTGCTGGCCGAAAGAGCCCAATCGATCACCGGTGCATCGGGGGCCGCCATTGGGCTGCGGCAGGGCGAACAGATGGTCTGCCGGGCCAGTGCCGGGCCCGCCGCACCGAAGCTCGGAGCCCGCTTCGAAGTCAGTTCGGGTCTTTCGGGCGAATGTGTCCGCACCCGCCAAATCCTGCACTGCCACGACCTGGCCACCGATCCGCGGGTCAACCGAGAAATTTGCCTAGCATTGGGCATTGTGTCCGCGCTCGTAATACCTTTGCCTCGAGAGCAGGAAGTGATTGGCGTCTTCGAACTTCTGTCGGGGAAACCGCATGCTTTCGAAGAACGGGATATCGCGGCGTTGGAACGCCTGGGCGAGATGGTGCAGACCGCTCTCGACCACGCCGATGCGGCCCGTCGGGCGGAAATGGTGATCTCTTTGGGTGAGGCTGGGTTGCACGAGGACCCTGACGTCGCCCCCCCGCCGGTCCCGAATCGACCGAGCCGCCCGTTGCCCACGCCCGCTGCGATTCCGACTCCTGTCGAGGAACGGGGCAACCTCGAAACCCCGCCGGTCGACCGCGGCCAGATTGGGCAATGCATCGCCTGCGGCTTTCCCGTCTCGGGAGGACGCGCTCTGTGCGTCGATTGCGAAGCTTCCCGGCCGGGGAATATCGGCCTGGCACCCGATCCCTCGACCGCGCGGGCACCCGCGCTTTTCTCCGGCCTTCTGTCTCCGGCTGCGCCCGAAGAGGGTTGGTTGAAATCCCACAAGTATCTGATTGGAACCATCCTGATCACGGCGGCGACGCTCGCAATCTTGCTCTGGCTTCGCTAGAGCGGACAGCTAAGAACCGAGATCTGAGACCCTTCCGAAGGCGCGGTCTCGGCGCATCGCGCCAGCGGTCGCGGCCCAAAACCGTACTTTTCCTGAATCGAAATGGACTACGCGTTTCCATTTGGACGCCCACCTTCGTCAAGCAATGTTATTCCTGGGGTTTCCGATGGAAAGCATTAGGGGGAGTCTCCAAAGGGTATGGGCAAGAGCCGGCCTTCTGAAATCGCGTTCTCAACCTTGCAGCTCCTGCTGGTGGGAGATGACGAACAGGATTTCATCCGCTTGCGCAAGCTCCTGGTACAGGCCGGCAAAGGGGAGGTCAGCCTGGACCACGCTCGTTCTTCCGATGAAGCCCTCTTGCATATGGGAAAGGCCACCTACGGCTTGGTTTTGTGCGACTCCAAGTCGGGAGACAGCATGGCCCTGCGACTCTTCGACGAGATCCCAGCCCGTCCGACGCCTCCCGTGATCTTCCTGAGCGATCCGGTGAATGAAGTGACGGTGGCGGCCGCGATTCAGACGAGCACTGCGGTCCGCCATCCGGCGGACCATTCGAGCCAGTCTCGGATGAGTGCCGTTTGCCAGGCGGTGGAGTTGTATTGCCAGGGGAGACAGCGCCAGAAAGCCGACGACATGCTTAGCAAGATGTGGCGCGCCGTGGAGCAGACCGCCGACCTGGTGGTCATCACCGACCGCGCCGGCATCATGGAATATGTGAACCCGGCGTTTGAGACGCTAACCGGGTACTCGAGTGAAGAAGCCATCGGGCGGACACTTCGCATCCTCAAGTCCAAGCAACAAGTCCGAGGGCTCTACCAGCAAATGTGGCGGACCATTCTTTCGGGAGAAACCTTTCGGGGCACGGTCGTCAATCGAAAAAAGAACGGGAAAACGTTCCTGGCCGAAAGAACTGTCACGCCCTTGCGAGATGCCGAGCAGCGGATTACGCACTTTATTTCGACCGACCGGGACATCACCGAGCTCCGCCAGCTGGAAGCGCAACTGGAGCGGGCGCAGAGGATGGACGCCATCGGCAGGCTGGCGGGGGGCGTGGCTCACGACTTCAACAATCTGCTCATGGTCATCAGCGCCTACGCCGAATTGATGCTGGAATCCTTGGTGCTTGAGCATCCGCTGCGCCGCAATGTGACCGAAATCATGACCGCAGCCGGCCGCGCCACCGATCTCACCCGCCAATTGCTGGCCTTCGGCCGCCAGCAGATGCAGCTGCTGCGAGTTCTGGATTTGAATACCGTCATCACGGAAATCAGCCGCATGCTCCCCCGGCTGATCGGGGAAGATATCCAACTGGTGATCGTTCCCGGAGGCGATCTGGGCCGGGTCAAGGTGGATCCGGTGCAGATCGAGCAGGTGGTGATGAATCTGGCGGCGAACGCCCGCGACGCCATGCCGCGCGGC
Organism: uncultured Acidobacteriaceae bacterium; assembly: GCA_963770245.1. Classification (GTDB taxonomy): domain Bacteria; phylum Acidobacteriota; class Terriglobia; order Terriglobales; family Acidobacteriaceae; genus PALSA-270. The sequence continues at coordinate 52,511 of CAVYOX010000014.1, forward strand.
GGAAGGCTCACCATTGAAACCGCGAATATCCAATTGGATGAAGCGTATTTGCAGCGCCGCAGTGTGGTGCCGGCCGGGGACTATGTTGTGTTGACGGTCACCGATCTAGGCCAGGGAATCGCGCCCGAGCATATGTCACACATCTTCGAGCCTTTCTACACCACGAAGGAAGTCGGTAAAGGAACTGGCCTCGGGCTGGCTACGGTGTATGGCATCGTGAAGCAGAACCAGGGCTTCATCTGGGTCTACAGCGAGCCAGGACTGGGAACCACTTTCAAGATCTATCTGCCACGAGTCTGGGAGCAGAGCGTTCCGCACCTATTTCCTCCCGTCGAAAAGGCTCCGCGGGGCTCGGAGACCTTGCTGCTGGTCGAAGATGAAGCCGCGGTGCGAAAGTCTGAAGAGGAGTTCCTCCGCTTGAGCGGCTATACCGTGCTCGAGGCCAGGGATGGCGAACATGCGGTGCGCGTGGCGCGGGACTATGTCGGCACGATCCACCTGATGATTAGCGATGTGGTCATGCCGAATATGGGAGGCGCCGAACTCCGAGACCGGTTAGGAGCCGCGCGACCGCTCATGAGAGTGTTATTTGTCTCCGGATACGCGGAAAGCACAGTTCTGCAGCACGGCGCCATCGACGTCGGTTCCCGCTTCCTGCAGAAGCCCTTTACCCTGAAGTCATTGGCCCGCAAAATCCGGGACGTCTTGGGGGCGGAAGAACCCCGAGCGCTGGTCGCTGCTGGTTCCAGTTGATTCCCTCGGGCTTTATAATGGCCTGGGGAATCTCGCATGAATCTTCCCGCGGCGTCGCTCAACCCTAGACTTGGCGCGCTCCCCCCCTTCGCTCTGCCCCGGCGGAATCGTTCGGCGGTTGTCTGGGCGTGCTCGCCCTTCTCACCGAGGGAACGGAACAGGAATCAGACTCTGCCGGTTGGGTTTTGACGTGAGCGCGGCGACGGCTGTATTTCTGGTCCTGCTCGCCGGCGCTCTGGTGAACTCGCTGTTGTCGATCGTGGCGGCCTGGCGCTACCTTTCGGTGCCACCGTCCAGGTTGGCTTTCCCGGAGCCGGTCAGCATTCTCAAGCCGCTGTCCGGTCTTGACCTGGGATTGGAATCCAACCTGCGCACCTTTTTCGAGCAGGACTATCCGGCCTTCGAGATCCTGTTTGCGGTGCGAGAAGCGGACGATCCGGCGGGGGCAGTCGTCAAGAAGCTCCAAAAGGAGTACCCCCAGATCCCTGCCCGTTTGCTGGTGACCGGCGAATCGCCGTATCCGAATGCCAAGGTTCACAGCCTCAGCGTAGTGCTGGCGGCGGCGACCCATGACCTGGTGGTGATGAGCGACAGCGACACGCGGGTCACCCCCCGCCTGCTGGCCACCGTGGCGGCTGAGTTCCAAGATGTTCACCTGGGCGTGGCCACTTGTCCCTACCGAGCTGTGCCCGACTCGAGCCTGGGGTCGCGGCTCGAGGCCCTGAGCCTGAACACCGATTTCATCGCCGGCATCCTGGTGGCTCGCATGATCGAAGGGATGCGGTTCGCCGTGGGCCCGACCATCGTAGCTCGGCGACGCGTCCTGCTTGCCATTGGAGGATTTGAGCGGCTGAAGGATTATCTGGCGGAAGACTTTGTCATGGGGAGATTTGCCGCCGAAGCCGGGCACAGCGTGATTCTTTCTTCTTATGTCATCGAACACCACATTGGAAGCGGCGATTTAGGGCGCAACGCCGCCCATCGCCTACGCTGGGCTCGGAGCACCCGGCGTTCGCGGCCGCTCGGGTATCTCGGGCAGCTGTTTACCATGCCATTGCCGCTAGTGCTGTTGCTCTGCGCCGCGAAGCCCGCCTGGTGGCCGGCGTTGCTTTTGACCCTCGTGGTGCGGGCCACAGCCGCCTACGTGGTTTCGGCGCGCGTGCTCAAGGCCAAGATCAACTGGCTGCTGCTTCCGCTCGAGGACATCATCAGCTTCGGCTTTTGGATTGCCGGATTCTTCGGCAATACGATCGTTTGGCGTGGGCGGCGGTACCGTCTCCACCGCGACGGCCGCTTCGAACCGTTGAGCCCTTCCTAAATTCTCTCGGGAGATTGATCGAGCGAGATCTTCACTAGGCACGAATCCTTACCAATTTGCCTTTTTTCAACTCGAAAGAATCCCCCCGCCAGGTAATCATGTGCCCCATGAAACCGCCGAACCAGACCAGTAGCGCCACGCAGTCTCGCAGGGGAATCAGGCCCAGCAGAAAGGGCACGCGGGGATCGCGTAGGACTCCGCGCCCGACGACCAAGGCGGTAACGATGCGCAGCGCCAATGCAACCCCGGCCAACTCCCAGGCCCACACCGACCGGTAGGCGCCAGCTAAGGCGATCAAGGCCCAGGGGATAGCAAAGGTCAGCCCCAAACCTAGGTAGCCCCCGGGCCGGGAATGGCGCACGGTGCGGGCCCAACGCAACTGGTGGCTTACAAATTCGCGCCACCGGTAGCGCGGCAAGAAGGTTTCCACCACCGTCTCCGACAGCTTGACCTCGAGGCCCTGCGCCGCGATGCGGCGGCCGATTTCGTAGTCGTCGGCCAGATAGTCCGCCAAAGCCTCGAAACCGCCAATCGCCGCCAGATCGCGGCGCCGAAAAGCGAGCGTAGAACCCAGACCGAAGTTGAGTCCGCGCTCGAGCAGCCGGGCCACCAGCACGCCCGCACAAAAGTCGGTGCTGATGCCAAGCGACTCGAGGCGCGAACCCAGAGTGGGACCCGGCACGCCGCGGTACAGGCAAGTCACCAGGCCAACCCTGGGGTCGAGCAGCGGGGGGACGACGCGGCGCAGGTAGTCGGGGGCGACGCGAATGTCGCCGTCGTTCACGATCAGTTGCTCATAACGTGCCTGGGGCAGCATCTGTGCCAGAGAGCTTACCTTGCGGTTCGCTCCCTGGTTCTTCGGGCAAACCACCAGGCGGATGGGGAGGGCAGGGAACTGGACTTGCAATTGTTCCACCAAGGCGATTGCCGGATCGCCGGCGTCACTGACGCCGAAGACAATCTCATACTCGGGGTAGTCTTGCAGACAGTGGCTGCGCAGGCTGTCGAACATTCCCGGGTCGGTTCCCTTCAGAGGCTTCAGAATCGAGACCGGGGGCAGAGTCTTCGGATCGAGCGGGCGGCGAGCGGCAGCGTTCTGCTCCCGCATGAAACCAGTCGCACTCGACAGGCACAGAACGTAATACGACATGCCAGCCAGGGTGCCCAAGACGGCAACGGTTTCGGCAATGCCTGCAGGGCTGTGGATCATGGAGGACGCCACAAAGCTTATCAAACCTGGCGCTTCGGCCGGCGGCCGACCGGCTATTCGTAACGCAGAGACTCGATGGGGTCCAAATTAGCGGCTTTCCAGGCCGGATAGATACCGAAGAGCAGGCCCTCGGCGGCGGCAGCACCCAGCGCGAAAACCGCCCAGAAAACCGACATCCGAGCCGGCAGCGAACTCCAAATGGCAGGAATGGTCCAGGTGACGAGCGCCCCGAAGGCCAGTCCGAGGACGCCTCCGAGCGCAGTCAGGGTAATGGCTTCGAGGGTGAATTGGGCCAGAATGTCGAATCTGCGGGCTCCGATGGCCTTGCGCACTCCAATCTCGCGGGTGCGCTCGGTGACCGACACCAGCATGATGTTCATCACTCCCACGCCGCCCACCAGCAGGCCGACGCTCGATACCGCGAACATGAAGATGAAGATCATGCCGGAGAGCTGCTTCCACAAATCGGACATGGCGTCCTGAGTGAAAACCTCGAAGCCGTCCGGTTTGTCCGGCGGTACTTTGCGGACTCGGCGAAGGGCTGCGCGAATCTCATCCATGGCCTTCGGCAGGTCGGCCTGCGAAGTCGCTTTGGCGCTGATCCAAAAACCCTGCAGTTCGGGATGCAGCTTGTGGAAGGTGCTCCAGGGGAAAAAGATCAGGTTGTCTTCGGCATTCTTACCGTTCGAAAACGCGCTCTTGCGCTGCGCCGCCACTCCGATGACTGTGAACAATTCACCTTCGATATTGATTTCCTTGCCGAGCGCATCGCCCTGCGGGAAAAGCTCTTCGGCGGTGTCTGAGCCAAGAATGATGACGGGCGAGTGGTGCTCCTCGTCGATCTCGGTAAACCAGCGGCCGGAAGCGACGCCCAGGTCATACACGTCCTTCCAGGTGTAGGTATCACCCTCGAGGATCGTGTTTTTCACCCGACGATTGCCATACTTGACCGTGTAGGTGCCCGCGCCGAATTGCGGATCGGCATAGCGAAGGCCGGTGGTGACGGCCTGAACGTGGGGCAAGCCCTCTAACGCTTGGTAATCTTCAAAGGTTAACTTCTTGCGGGTCCGCATTTCTTCGGTTGGTCGGGTAAGACTGAAAGGCTGGATGTGGTAGATGAAGATCAGATCGGACCCCAGGCTTGTGATCGACTCCATCACCTGATCGTTCAGGCCGCTCACCACCGAAGAAATGGCGATGACCACCGCGACCCCGATGACAATGCCGAGCACCGTCAGCCCGGACCGCAGCTTGTTGCTGCGGATGGTGTCGATTGCCATTTTCACGATTTCGCCGTAGTCGCTGTTGCGCATGATGAAGAATTGATAATTTCGCTAAAGTTCGAACCGCAGCGCCACAATGGGATCCATGAGCGCCGCCCGGCGCGCTGGGTACACTCCAAAAAAAAGGCCGACGCTGGTGGACACGATCAAAGCCGCGGCCACCGCCCACAGCTTGATGGCGGAAGGCATGCCGACGATTGCCGTAATCGCCTCCGCGAATAGGACTCCACCGATCACGCCGATGAGCCCTCCGACCAGGGCAATGGTAGCGGACTCGATCAAGAACTGGAGCAGGACATCCTGGGCGCGTGCACCCATAGCCTTGCGAATGCCAATCTCGCGGGTTCGCTCCGTGACCGAGACCAGCATGATGTTCATGATGACGATCCCGCCCACAATCAGGGACACGGCGGCAATCGCGATCATGGCAATGAAAAATGTCCCGGTCAGATTGGCCCAGATGCCCAGCAGGCTGGCGTTGGTTTCAACTTCAAAACTGTCGGGCTTGCCCGGCATATCATGGCGTAGACCACGCAAGATCACGCGCGCCTCGTCCATGGCGGTCTCCAGCCGGTTGCCGATGCCAGCCGCTTTGCCGAAAAGCGTGATGCTCGTGTGCGCGCCATACTGCTTCAGGTAGACCGTGATGGGAACCAAGACATAGTTGTCGCGGCTCTGGCCGAGAGTCGTGCCTTGCTTCTTGCCGATTCCAACTACTTGGTAGGGCAGGCCGTCCACCCGGATCTCTTTCCCGACCGGATCCGTGCCGGGGAACAGATTGTCGACCACGTCGGTGCCAATGACGGCCACGCTCGAGCGGGTATTCTGGTCGGTGTCGTTGAGCATGCGGCCGCTCGCCAGGTCAACATTCAGGATGGGTGCCATCGAGGGCGTAATACCACGGATGGCGACACCGCTGATCGACTGCAGCTCGTACTTCACGCTCCCGGTGCTATTTCCCTCAATCGCGCCCATCGAGGAACAGTTGCGGCATCCCTCGAGCACGGCGCGGTAGTCCTCCATGGTCAGGTCCTTGCGCTTCATGCCTTCCATGTACTGATCGAAGTTGGTGATGACGGGCGCCATCTTACTGACAATGAAAACGTCCGCCCCTAGGTTGAAGACCTTCTCCGCCATATAGCTGTTGATGCCGTTGACGAAGGTAACGACGGCAATGACCGACGCGATGCCGATGACCACGCCCAGCAGCGTGAGGACCGAGCGCAGTTTATTGGCCCATAACGACTGCAAGGCGAGACGGATGGCTTCGACTGTGTTCATAATAGGTCTTGAATCACCGCACTCTCTTCCCTTGGCCTCAACGCCTTTGGCCTCAAGGCTTGAGTCTATCAGGCCGAAAGCGGACGCCCTAGGCGAGCGGGGCCGTCTAAAGGTGTTGAGCGAATCAAGCCAAGTAGGAGATGCCCAGCATCCGGCGGCGCGCGCCTCCATCCAGGTTGGACTTCACCTACCCCTTCGCGCCGGAGCTCTCCCCCCAGCCCGACCTACCCGGTGAATATACGCGACGGCGCGACACGAAGTTCCATGATGGCGGACCAGTCGCGGGCTGAACCAGCTTTCGGCGCGATCGAATCGCATCGAATATAATGAGAGTCGTTGGCAGCCGGACCGGACGGTCGCTCGCCGAACGGTGGGAGGAAAGTCCGAACTCCAGAGAGCAGTGTGCCGGATAACGTCCGGGAGGCTGGGTTCAAGCCCAGTCGACGGAAAGTACCACAGAAAATATACCGCCTGGGCGGCGACGCCCGGGTAAGGGTGAAAAGGTGCGGTAAGAGCGCACCGCCGTCCCAGTAATGGGACGGGCAGGGCAAACCCCACACGGAGCAAGACCAAATAGGGAGGGAGTTCGGGACTTCGGTTCCGATACGTGCCGGCTCGGCGCGTCACAACCTCCGGGTAGGTCGCTTGAGCCACGCAGCAATGCTTGGCCCAGAGGAATGATCGTCCTGCCGGAGCAATCCGGCAGACAGAATTCGGCTTATAGGTCCGGCTGCCACGAGTTTTTGTTTTCAGCTACTTGCAGAGCCCCGGAGTGCGATTGTGATGCCGGCGTGACACGCTCGGCGTGTTTTTCGGAGGTTAGCGTCCGTCGTGTTCATTTCAGACGCGTGAACTCGGGACTCCGGGCGACTTCGGGGTCGCAAATTGACATTTTGCGCTCACGCTTTCTAAAATATCTATGGCCCCGCATCTTCAAGTGCGGCTCGGCACAACAGGGCATATCGACTGTTAGAACAATTCTTATGATCAAAGTACAGGCGCTTACCAAGAAGTACGCGCGCACCATTGCCGTTGATCAGATCTCGTTTGAGGTGGCGAAGGGCCAGATCGTAGGCTTCCTGGGTCCTAACGGCGCCGGCAAAACGACGACGATGCGCATGCTGACATGTTTTCTTCCGCCTTCCGCGGGTACGGCCACGGTGGCTGGCTTTGATGTCCTCGAACAGCCGCTGGAGGTCAAGAAGCGAATCGGCTACTTGCCGGAAACGCCTCCGATTTACCCGGAGATGGAAACGGCAGAATACCTGAGATTTGTCGGCAAGCTGAAAGGACTGTCGGGGGCCGACCTCCAAAAGCGAGTCGACTACGCATGCGATCGCTGTGCCGTGGCCGACGTCAGGAAGAAGCTTCTCGGCAAGTTGTCGAAGGGCTATCGGCAACGGGTTGGACTTGCGCAGGCGATCATTCACAATCCTGACGTTCTGATTCTCGATGAACCAACCGCTGGCCTCGATCCCAAGCAGATCAACGAAACACGGGACCTGATCAAGGGTCTTGCCGGCGACCATACGATCATTCTAAGCACCCATATCCTTCCTGAAGTCGAGCAGACCTGCGAGCAGGTAATCATCATCAACCAGGGGAAACTTGTGGCGACCGACTCGGTGCGTAACCTGCAAGCGCGGGCTCGCGGCGCCGAATCCGTTCTGCTCGAGATTGCCGGGCGTAACGGGAATCTGGAAGCCGGAATGGTGCAGCATAGGCTCGAACAAGTCGGGGGCGTCAGCCGCGTGTTGAGCAAGAGCAAGGAGAATGGCCGCGTCGTCTTCGAAGTGGAGAGTCAAAAAGGACGCTTCGTGCGAGGCGACCTGGCGCGGGCCGTGGTGGAATCTGGCTGGGACCTCAATGAGCTTCGGCCAGCTGCCATGAGCCTCGAAGAAATCTTCCTTCAGTTGACCGGGAGCGAGACTTCGGTGGGAGTGGAGCCAGTTGTGGGGAAGGGGGATCAGCCATGAGAAATGCCTGGATCATTTGCCGAAAAGAACTGGGCAGCTACTTCGTTTCGCCGGTCGCGTACCTTTTGCTGACCATGTTCGGTCTGATTTTTGGTTTCTTCTTCTGGAATGCACTGGGCTATTTCGTGATCGAGGGCATGGAGATGCAGATGCGCGGGCAATCGTTCCCCATGAACGTGAACGAGCAAATTATCCGCCCGTTGCTGTCGAACGTCAGCGTGGTGGGATTGTTCTTTATCCCGATGATTACGATGCGCCTGTTCGCAGAAGAGAAGCGTACCGGGACCATCGAATTGCTGGCGACGTCGCCCATTCGCGATCTCGAAATCATCGTCGGAAAGTGGCTGGCGGCCATGGTGCTCTATGCCTGCATGCTGCTTTTTACCGCCCTGAACTTTGGCTTTCTTTTCAAGTACGGCAATCCGGACTGGAAGCCTCTCGCCATCGGATACCTGGGCTTGCTGCTGCAGGCGGGTGCGTTGTTGGCCATCGGGACATTCATCTCCACGCTGACCAGGAATCAGATCATCGCCGGTGCCGCGACGTTTGGCGTTTGCCTTTTGCTGTGGGTACTGGAGTGGGCGAGCGGATATGAAACCGCAACCTGGGCGCGCGTACTCGCGTACATGTCGGTAATCACGCACTTCGAATCGTTTGCCAGGGGCGTGCTCGATTCGAAAGACGCAGTTTTTTATCTGACCGTGATTTTCCTGGGACTATTTTTCACCGCACGTTCCATGGAATCCTTGCGCTGGAGGTCATAGATGGCAAGCCAGTGGCTCAAGGCGAGACAAACCAAATACGCAGCCTATGCGACGATCTACGTTTTGGTCGTGATCGCCGTGGTTGTCATGGTCAACATACTCGCCGACCGGTACGACAAGTCGTTCGACGCCACCTCGAATAAGCGTTACAGCCTTTCCGACCAGACCGCCAAGATCGTGAAAGGTCTGAAGCAGAACGCGACCATCACCTACTTCGATCAGAGCACGCGCTTCCGCGAGGGCAAGGATCTGCTCGATCAATACGCCAACCTCTCCCGCAAAGTGCGAGTGGAGTATGTCGACCCGGATAAGAATCCGCAACTGGCGCGGGAAGCGGGGATCAGAAACTTCGGGACTGCCGTGGTCCAGATCGGGGCGAAAACAGAAGACGCCAAGAGCATGACCGAAGAGGGTATCACGGGCGCTTTCATCCGCGATCTGAAGAGCGACACCAGGACCGTGTGTTTTGTGACCGGAAGCGGGGAACACCAGGCGGACAACCCCGACCGTGACGGACTTTCCGGCTTTAAAGACCTTCTGGGCAAGGACAGTTACGAAAGCAGGACCATCGACCTGCTCCAGAAAGCGGAAGTCCCACGTGACTGCACCACTCTGGTCGTCGCCGGGCCAACGCGAAACTATGAGCAGCCGGAAGTCGACGCCATCAAGAAGTATGTCGAAGATGGAGGGCGCGCCTTGCTCATGCTGGATCCTCCCCTTAAGCTCGGTCGTTCAGAAATCGCCGACAACGACGCGCTCACGAGTTTGCTTCAGAGCTGGGGTGTAACCTTGAGCAAAGATCTGATTCTGGATCTAAATCCGATTGGACAGCTCGCCGGTCTCGGCCCTCAAGTGGCTCTGGTTACCAGCTACAGTTCCCAACCCATCGTGAACGAGATGAAGGGAACGGCCACTGGTTTTCCACTGGCCCGCTCGATGGAAATCAAGAATACCGACAAAACCGGTGTGCAGAAACTGTTTGATTCTTCCAGCAGCAGCCTGGCGACGAACAATCTGAGTTCTGCTTCTGTGAACATCAACGATCCCAAGAATAAGAAAGGACCGTTGACCATCGCTGCCGCCGGCACCTACAACACAGGCAAAGAGAACTCGCAGGGACGCTTCGTAGTCGTCGGCAGCTCGTCGTGGGCTGCCAACCGGTTCCTCAATTTCAATGGCAACAGTGATCTGGCTTTGAACGCCACCAACTGGCTGGCGTCCGATGAAGACTTGATCTCCCTCCGCCCGAAGCAGCCGGAAGACCGACGCATCACCATGACCCGCGCCCAGCTGAACTTTGTGCGTGTCACCAGCCAATTCGTGCTGCCGCTGGTCGTCGTAGTGGCGGGTTTTGGCGTGTGGTGGAAGAGGAGGTAGAAAGCACCTCTCGACTCGTCTAGATCCTGTCTCGAGAAGCATTATGAAAATCCGCGGTCTGATGGTTGCGGCTGTCATATTCTTTGTTCTGGCTGGAATTCTTTACTGGTCGGATCACCACAAACCGGCGGAAGAGGCCGCCAAGGCATCCGCCGATACTCCGCCAGCCATCCTGAAGCTCGATGCATCGGCAATTACAAGACTGGATATTCAAAACAGAGACGCGAAGCCGATTGCCCTTACGAAAGCTGACACGGGAGAGTGGAAAATCACTGAGCCCCAGCCGTTTGGCGCCGACCAGACCGTAGTTTCGGGAATACTCTCTGCACTGTCGTCCTTGAACTCGGAGCGCGTGGTCGAAGAGAAAGCGGCGGATCCCAAGCAATATGGTTTGGACCAGCCGGCCTTCCAACTGGACATCACCGAAAAAGACAACAAGACACAAAGGCTGCTCATTGGGGATGACACGCCAACCGGCGGGGCCGCATACGCGATGCTCGCGGGCGGTCCCCGTGTGTTCACCGTGGCCACGGTTGCAAAAACCAGTCTGGATAAGACTCTGAACGATCTGCGCGACAAGCGCCTGCTGACCGTGAACCCTGACAAGATCAGCCGCCTCGAGCTCCTCAGGAAAAATCAGGATATCGAGTTGGGCCGCAATCAAGATGAGTGGCAGGTTCTGAAGCCCAAGCCGATGCGTGCCGACAGCTTTCAGGTCAGCGAGTTGGTCCGCGAGTTGACCGATGCCAGGATGGACCTCAGCAGCTCCGACAGTAAGGATGCTGCTTCGGCATTTACGCATTCCACGCCACTCGCGACCGCAAAGGTCACTGATGAGTCAGGTACCGAGGAGCTTCAGGTGCGCCAGGGCCGCGAGGACAAAACCCAGGCCGGCCAGAGCAACGACACGTACTACGCAAAGTCAAGCGTCGTCGAAGGGATCTACAAAATAAGCCCCGACCTTGGCCACGCGCTCGACAAAAGACTGGAGGATTTCCGCAACAAGAAGCTCTTCGATTTCGGCGACCCGAATAAGGTCGAACTGCATATCGGCTCGAAGAGCTACTTCCTCACCAGGAGCGGTGAAGACTGGTGGCAAGATGGAAAGAAGATGGATGCCGGAACCGTGCAATCGCTCATTTCGAAGCTGCGCGACTTCACCGCGGACAAATTTCTGGATTCTGGTTTTGCCAATCCGACCATCGATGTCACGGTCACTTCCGATGACGGCAAGCGTGTGGAGAAAGTCCTAATGGCGAAGTCCAACGACGGTTATGTAGCTAAACGCGAGAATGATTCCGCTTTCTACCAGCTGAATTCCAGATCCGTTGACGATCTCGAGAAAGTAGCTGACGAAGTCAAACCCGCAGCTGCGAGCAAGTAGATGGGGGGGGAGCTCGATGGACGGTCCGCCATGCGCTTCCCAAACTGGCATTGGGACGCCGGTGTGACGCAAAACCTGCCAACACTGCCTAAGTTGACACCACTGACGCCTCACGGCGACTGATTTTCCCAGCCCGGCGAATTCGGCTTACAGGTCCGGCTGCCTACAAAATTAATTGCTCTCGCCGGTTTGTTAGATGCCCCCCTACTACTTCCGCTGTCGGCGGGCGCGCCATTCGGCGGCGGTGATCTCCCAGATCTCCGACGGGAGGCGGCCGGAGACATAGTCGCGTTCCTCGGTCGCCACCACCCGCATTCCGTGCTTCTCCGAGAGGCGGCGAGATCGAACATTCGCCACCGCCTTCGGTGCGCGCAACACGGGAAATCGCAGGCTATCAAACCAATAGTCGGTCACGGCTTCACAGGCTGCTGTCATGAGGCCTTGGCCTTGCCACGGAAGACCGAGCCAAAAACCACGGTTTTCGTTTACGCTTTTCATCAGGCGAACCGACCCGATCAAGCGAGCAGGATCAGTCCGCAGGCGCAAGGTCCAATGCCATGAGTCTCCGCGCTCAACCGCAGGCAAGGCCAGGTCACGATAGAACGCGTAAGCTCCATCGGGCGGATAGGGCCATGGAACCCTGCTGGCCAGGTAGCGCACGATTTCCCAGTGAGGGAAGAGAACTTGGACTTGGTCGGTGTCGCTGAGCGCGATGGGGCGGAGCACGAGACGCGGTGTCTGAAGCTCAGGACTCATGCCTCGAGATTCTATGCACAACCGTGCCCCATGATCCACCGTCCGAACCAGGGGGGACCTGGGGGTGGGCCGGCTGCCGCCGCAATCCACCGCCCTTGCTGTCCCGGTGCTCGGGTCGACCGTGACCTCGGAAACACCGGGTTAGCCTCCTTAACTCTTGATAGGGAAGGCGCCCACCCGGCGACCCGTCGAGGGGGGGGCTAGGGGAAAGGGGGCTAGCCGGAGCTCCAGCCTCGCCCATACTTCTTTCGCTAGATTGCCGGGGGTTACGTTCGTTACTTGCACCGTCGCCGACTGCGGCTAGGATTTAATCTTGGAAGAACTTAATGTTTCAAGCCCTTAGAATTACTACCAAGTTGTTGTGCCTCACGGTCGCCGTTGAAGCCGCAGCGCAGAGCGCCTACCAGGTAGTTCAGCTCACTCAGACTGGCACGATTTCCGGCACCGTCAAATGGTCGGGCCCGACGCCCCGCGTATCCATCTTTCCCATCGACAAGGATCCCCAGGTTTGCGACCCCGACTCACATAAAACTCGCGATCTGGAACGATTGATCATCGGTCCTCAGAACGGCGTGGCAAATACCGTGGTATTCATCCGGGACATCTCGCGCGGGAAGGCGATGGACCTCCCCGAACCCCGGCGCTTCTTGGACCAGAAGCAATGCCGCTATGAGCCCCACATCCTCTTGGTGCCACAAAGCGGCCAGCTGAAGCTGAACAGCGAGGACGCGGTGCTGCACACGGTTCACATGGATGGCGCCGCCACTTACAATTTGCCCTTCCCCTTCGTCAATCAGCCTGTGATGCGCGCCATGCCGACTGCAGGTCTGGTTAATGTGCGATGTAATGGCGGCCATGCCTGGATGAATGCGGAAATCATGGTAGTGTCCCATCCCTACTACGTCGTAACCGACGAGAGTGGACGGTTCGAGCTGACGAATGTGCCGCCCGGGCAATACCAGATCGTGGCTTGGCACGAGGGCTGGAAGATTGTGCGGGAAGACGCGGCCTTCGACGTTCTGACCGAGCGCAAGATTCGACGCCCTGTCTTTTCAGATCCGAAAACCTGGGAGGAACAGGTTACGGTGAACCCGCACGAAACCGCTGTCATCAACTTCGTCCTCGGCGAGAAGTAGACACCGGCTACCGGAGAGAAACTCGCGAGTGGCGGGAGCCTGCGCCACCCGGAACGTTCGCCTGGAGGCACCGTTTGGTTTTCAGAAAGCTTAGCAAAAGCCCCCGTGAGACCAGTCGAGATCCTAACCAAGAGGAGTGCGCCCGAAACCCGACGTGAGCAGCTGATCCTGATTTCAGAACACCCACCGACTGCGTCGCCGGCTTCAGGGCCAGTTTGGCACGATGCTGACCGGAGGGGACTTCACACCTTCCATGCCATCATGATTCCGAGGACCACGGGCAAGTAGAGGACCGAGGCGTGAAGCACACGGCTGCCAGCATTCGGGAATCCGACTGAGCCAGTCGAGCCGTCTGATAGGCAAAAAACGGCCCCGGCTGTGAACATGATCAGCGAGTAGGTTGCGCTGCTCCCGCCCGCCAAAGCGAGCGCCGACGCCAGCCTTTTCAGGCCATAGGCAATCAAACAGCCCTTTTTCGCTCTGAACATGACGCCCGTGCTTTTCTTGACGTAGCCTTGGAACCAGCTCAAGGACAATTCGTCCTAGTCGGGCGACCGGCAAACCGGGCTTCAATCCATGCAATCTGGTCCCTCACAGAGTCGCCAATCACTCGCTCTGGGTCGAGATCGTGATATCGCTCCCACTGAACCCGATCCCCCTGTTTACACATGCGGGCAATCGCTTGAGCCGTCATCGTTGGCGGGGTCGCTTGATCGGCATCGCCACTGATTACCAAGATTGGCCCGTACGCCCGCGTCTGGCCGAGATTGTTTCGGACGAAGTACTGGCGGACGAATGGATTCGTCTTCCCGCTTGGTTTCACCATTTCAGCAGGGGACAACTCGGGGATCGCTCTTGCCGGCGAGCACATCTGCTCGAGGTGGTGATAGATTGCAAGCCCCCTTTCTGTCAGTAGGTCGGCTTCTTGAAACTGCGGATAAACCGTCTTAATCCCATAAGCCAGGGACGTAAGCATGAGGCTGGAAGAACCCTGAGCGGAGTGCTCATAGATTTCTTCTGCACTAGGGACACCCGAAATCGCGATACTGCCGAGGTAACTTGGGTCGCGAATCTCGTTCTCCTTTTCCGCGACTGCCACAGCCGCTAAATTTCCTTCCGCCTCCCCCATGACAATCCACCTCGCGCCCAGCTCTGGCACTGCGGCGCGGGCCGCAGAAATGGAAGTAATGAGATCGGTCGCGTTGGAGGGACCATCCAAAAATGCGTTGCGGAAATTGGTTCCCAGCCCCGCGTAATCGGTAGCGACCACGGCATACCCAAGGTTCACGTACATCGAGAGGAACGGCCCGTGTCCTACATTCCTCATCAGCGAGGGAGCACATGGACGGGCAACGCCGGTAGCACCGTGTGCCCACGCGATGACCGGCCAGCCCCCAGCAGGCGGTTTCCCCTCGCCAGGGATCAGAATGACCCCCGACACCGCCACATCTTCCCCGGCAGCGGAACGCGAGTGATACAGAATGCGAACGGCAGAGACGGAGAAGGGGAGTTCGTACTGCTCGAATTCTTCCGAGCGAATCAGCTCTCCTGGTTTGCCGGTCGGCAATGGATCAGGAGTGTCATAGAACTTTGTGATGGGCAGCGTCCGCAGGATGTCCGAACGTTTCCCTGGTGCTGGTGCTTGGGCTTTAGCGAAAGGGGTTGCGGGTGCAAGCACTGTGGCCACGGTCACACCAACAGCCAAGGTTAGGCCGAGCAACTGCTCGCGGAGCGATGGCAAAGCTTGCGAATGATACTTTCCGGTGAGACACAATTTGAAAGGCCACATGGCAGCCTAACTTCACTTCTTCGAGGCAACCATGATCACAAGAACCATAGGAAGATAGAGAACCGACGCATGCAGGAGGCGGCTGGCCCTGACCGTCGAGCTTGATACCGCAAGCTTTCCCACGTGATAGAGCAGGAACGCTCCGGCCGCGCACATACCAGCCCAATACAGCAAGCCAGCACCACTCGCTAGCGACAACATGGTTACGAGCACGAGGATCAGGGTAAAGCCCACGATTTCCATGCGAGTAACCCGCGTATCCCGATCGAAATCGGGCAGCATGCGATACCCGGCGCGGCGGTAGTCGTCGCGATACATCAGCGCGATTGCCAGAAAATGAGGAAACTGCCAAAGGAAAAGGATGGCAAAGAGAAACCATGCTTGCCGGGTGATGTTCCCTGAAGCTCCCGCCCAGCCGATCAGGGTAGGCATGGCGCCCGGGAAAGCGCCCAGCAGCGTGCAGAGGGGGGTCTTCCGCTTGAGCGGAGTATAGACGAGTAAATAGGAGAGCAAAGTCGAAACCGCCAACAGGGCCGACAACGCATTGACTGCGACCAGCAGATACAGCCCTCCCGCGACGCTCAGCAGAATGCCGAACACGAACGCCTCACGGCCGGTAAGCCTGCCCGAAGGCAGCGGACGGGATGCCGTTCTGCGCATCTGACCGTCCCACACCCGCTCCATCCACTGATTCAGAGTTGCCGTTCCGCTGGCCACAAGTAATGTTCCCAGGAGCGTGTTCAGTAAGCCGCCGATTCGCAGGGACCCAGGACACGCAAGATAATAGCCCGCGGACGTAGTCAGGAGAATCAACAGGTTCACCTCGGGCTTAGTGAGCGTGTAGTAGTCTTCGAGTTTGGACCGCAGCGTTTGAAGAGAGGTGGTGTTTGCCATCACATTTGTCGTCGCCAGCTACCAGTCCGGGGCGGATTTGCCACCGTGGTCGGTTCGCCTAACCTGATTGCGCTTGTGATATACAACAAAAATCATGCCGATGGATCCGAGTGTGGGAGGAACGATAAGGATCAGAATCCCGCTCTTCAATGCCTGGATCATTCGAGAACCGGAAGACGCCGCTTGCGTGTAACAGAGCGCGCAGTTCTGGGAAAAAGCCGGCACCGCCGTCAGCAACAGGATCAGGACTACGAACGCGAGACCGACGTATCCGAGCGCCTTCCTCATTTTCCCCTTCGACAAACGCGTCAACTTCCTATCCTACTTTGCCCAGGGCGCCCCGGCCGAGATCCGGAAGCTGTCTGTCCAGCCGTATTGCATTGCCAATAGCACGAAGACGGTAAAAATCACGACGAACCACAACAGGCCGCGATTCTCCGCCAGATGCATGAAGAAAAGTAACGCCAGCCCGGCTTCGACGATAGCAACGATCAGCATGCGCACAAACATCTGCGATCCGTCGATGCTCTGATAGGCAATGACGAACTGCAGCGCTGCCAGAGCGAGTATACAAAGGTAGACGACCAGATCCTTCTTCATTCCACTGCTGTTCAGCGTTTCGCTAGTCATGGTGAATTGCTCCGCCTGTCCCTGTCAGTGCGCTAGATTCAAGAGGTACACCAATGGCACCACGAACATCCAAACCATATCCACGAAGTGCCAGTAAAGACCAAGGATTTCAAGGTCATCGGCATTGTAGCGGCCACCTTTGTAGCGTATTCCCACCGCAATAAGCGCGATCACCCCGCCCGTAACGTGTGTGAGATGCAGGCCGGTAATGCTGAAGAATGATGCACCGAACAGCCCCGTGCCCCAGGGATTTTTGAAGAGCGTCATACCTTCGTCGATTAGCCCCAGCCACTCACGGATATGCAACAGGGCGAAAATAATGCCCGCGGCCGCGGTAACAAAAGTCCAGCGGAGGGCGCCGGATTTGTCGCCAGCCCTGGCTGCTCGGACTCCCATGAGCATCGTCAGACTGCTGGTGACTAGGACGAATGTCATCAGCGCGACATTGGTGATGCTGTGGAACGGCCTCGGCCAGTTAGGCGTGGCGTTACGGACAAATCCATAGGCCACCAGGCAGGCGGCAAAAGTCGCCGTGTCAGCGATGATGAACAGCCACATCGCCATTTTTTTCGCAGGAACCGAAAACGCCGGTCTTCCCATCACGCCTGAGTGTGCTCCCATCGTCACATCCGCTTGGCTCACGGTGCCTCCTATCGAATGAGCATGCTAGAGCTTCATCCACAGCAACAACAGCAGATACACCCAAAGTGCGTCCATAAAGTGCCAGTAATATGCGGTGGCGTCCAAGGTGCTTTTTTGCAGGATCGACTTATTCAGCCTGTGAACCACTCGGACCAGCCCGCCCAGGCCACCCAGCACGTGCAGGGCGTGGATCGCCGTCAGCACGTAGAAAAAAGAACTGTTGGGATTCGTTGCTAGATAAAGGCCCTGGGAACGCAACTGCACCCATGCCACGTACTGGCCTGCAACAAAAAGCAATCCTAGAAACAGGGCGATGAACAGCCAACGAGTTGGGCGGGCGACCTGATCTTTCCGCCCGCCCATGAAGGCACCCACCCGGCGGCGTGCCACCTCGAGCGCGAAGCTGCTGGCGAAGAGCACCAGCGTGTTCAGATAAAGAATTCGAGGCAGAGTCAGATGCCGCCAATCCAGCGCTGAGCCTTGACGGACGATCAAGGCGCTGGTAAACGCGGCGAAGCTCATCGTGATGGATGCGAGCACGACCCAGATTCCAGTCGAAGCCGGCGGGGGTGAATAGTCCTTCACGGACGGCAACTTGCCATCCGCCGGAACCAAGTTCCGCCAGCCGCCGTTGCCAGCATTGCCGGTCAGCCGTGAAGGATCACGGCGTTCTTCGATTTTTGGCGGTTCGTGTACTGTTGTCGCCATAACTACAGACTCCAATCGCAGAATCGCTGCATTACGCTTCGTCGTGCAAAGTCTTCACTTGCTCCGGCGAGGCTTGCATGACATAGTCACCCGCCGAGCTTTCCACCCCATACTGGTAAGGATCGTGGTAAACCACAGGCAGCTTGTCACCAAAATTATTGTGCGGCGGCGGCGTCGTTGGCGTACTCCATTCCAGGGAAGTCGCTTGCCACGGGTTGTCCGAAGCTGGCGCGCCCCGGAAGCGGCTATGGATCAGGTTGTACAGGAAGATGAGCTGTGCCGCACCAGTTACCAAGGCAGCCACGGTAATAAACTGGTGCAAAGGAATGAGCCGTTGCATGTAATCAGGCGTAAACGCCTGGTAGCGGCGCACATTGCCTGCCATGCCCAGGTAATGGAATGGCATGAAAATGGCATAGGCTCCTACGAAGCTTAGCCAGAAGTGGACCTTTCCCAAGGTTTCGTTCATCATGCGGCCGAACATCTTGGGGAACCAGAAGTAGGTTCCGGCAAAAATCCCGAACATCGCCGCGACGCCCATCACCAGGTGGAAGTGACCCACGACGAAGTAAGTCGCATGCAGCATGATGTCAGTTGAGGGCTGGGCCAGGAAGAAGCCGCTCACGCCTCCGCTGATGAACATCGAAATAAATCCCAAGCTAAAAAGCGAAGCCGCATTAATGCGCAACTTCGCGCCGTAAAGGCTACCCAGCCAAATCAGCACAAGAACCGTGGAGGGGATAGTGATCACCAAAGTGGGGAAGGAGAAAGCCAGCGACGAAACCGGATTCATCCCACTGACGAACATGTGATGCCCATAGACCATGTAGCTAAGGACTGCCAAAGCACCCATGGAGTAGACCAACACTCTGTGGCTGAGCATCGGTTTGCGCATATTGGTAATCAGAACATGCGAGACGATTCCCATGCCGGGCACGATCGCGATATACACCTCGGGATGTCCGAAGAACCAGAAAAGGTGCTGCCAGAGGAGCGTCGATCCGCCGGAGTGAGGTTGCAGTTGGTCGTTAATGACAATATTGCTCGACACGAAAAAGCTGGTTCCCGCAACGTGGTCCAGGATCAGGAGGATGCAGGCTGGCATCAACACGGCGAAAGCCGTAAGGCCCATGCAGGAAGTAATGAACCAAGCCCAAGCGCTCAGCGGCAACCGCCACAAGCTCATGCCCCGGGTCCGCATATCCAGTGTAGTCGTGATGAAGTTCAAGGAGCCGAGCAATTGACCAACGCAGAAGATGGCAATGGAAAGCGCCCAGAGAACCACACCTGTCCCTTCGCCGGGACCGCCAACCTCTCCCACGGCGCTCAGAGGGGCGTACTGGGTCCAGCCGCCGAGGGTGGGTCCGGTACCAACGAAGAACGAAGACACCAGAACCAGGAAACCCACGAACGTGACCCAGAACGACATCATGTTGAAGCGCGGAAAGGGCATGTCCTCGGCACCGACCTGGATGGGCAAGAAAAAATTGCCGAAGGCCGCGAACGGCGCCGTGGTAAGCACAAAAAAGACCATGATCGTGGCGTGCATGGTCATCAATTGCAGGTAGAACTCCGGCGTCATCAGGTCGCCGGGAGCACCGTTCTTGGTGAGCAAATGCAGCCCCGGAATCGCAAGGTTGGTCCATCCCAGGTGGAGGCGCATCAACCAGGAAAGAAACATGCCAACCAGCGCGGCGGCCAGGGCCAGCCCGTAATACTGCTTCCCGATGACCTTATGGTCCAGGCTGAAAACGTGTTTCCGAATAAAGCTGGTCGGCGGAGCATGGTGCGCTGCGTGGCCGGGTGCTGACGTATCGTGCATGAGTCACCTCGTGAGATCTCTCCGCCGCAGCGAGTGCGGACGGTCTTGCCTCACTGCATAGCCGCTTGTTTCTTGAGCCAATCGTCAAAGTCCTGCTGGGACATCACCGAAAGGTAGGCCTTCATGTTGTAATGGCCCAGGCCGCAAAGCTGGGTGCACACGATCTCGTATCTCCCAACCTTGGTCGCGGTGAAATGCATAGAAAGGTCGAGCCCGGGAACGAAATCCTGCTGCACCCGCAACTCCGGAACGAAAAACGAATGCCCGACATCCTTCGAGTGCATGAGCAAATGGATCTCGCGGTTCACTGGGACGGCCATTTGCGCGGTCACGATGTCGTCTTTCGAATCCGAATCGTGATCCATGTCCAAACCGTAGAAGTTCTGGGTCGCTTCGCTGATGAGGTCGGGGTGAATCGGACCAAACTTTCCGTCCGGGCCAGGATAACGGAAGTAAAAGGCGAACTGCCCCGCTTGAACTTGAATCGGCATGGCGTCCGCTGAGGGTGGAGTGAAATAAACGTTCGCCCAGGCCTTGACGCCGAAGACGCCCAGCGCCAGAACTTCCGTTCCCACCAGGAGAACAGCTGCCCATACCATCGCCTTAGCACCGCCGGGGAAATTCTTTACCTTCTCGCCGGGACGTGGATTGGAGAACTTCCAGATAAGAAATGCCAGGATGAACTGCGAAGCCAGGAACGAGATTCCTGCCTCCGCCATCGTCTCTGACATCTGCTCGTCAATCGGCGCGCCGTGAGTCGAGATATCTTCTGCCATCCACCACGTGTGCCGCAGGATCGGAATCGCGGAAAGGATCGCGATTGCGATGATGGTGACCGCAAAGAATTTCGCCATGATGCTTCGCCCTCCGGCCGGACTTGCCATCCCGGCCTCCCCCGCTTGCTTTCAAGCCGCCGCAGGATGCCCCGCAGCGCTGTCCGACTGATCCGACTCCTCACTTCGCTTTAAAGGCAAAATCGGCCGTTCCCGGCTGGCCAGCCGCAACCGTCACTTTCTGCGTTTGAGTGCCGTAGACTTCCTGCCATGCAGTCACCGTATAGCTGCCAGGCGGCACGTTGTTGATGGTGTACGAGCCGTTAGCATCCGTGGTCGCGTACGGCCCTTTTACCACCACGTGCCAACCGTTCATCCAGGGATGGATGTTGCACTTTACGGGAATAACCTCGACCGTTTTCCAACTCTTCTCGACCGGTTGTGCTCCCGGCGGCTGAGACTGGTTCCACGGAATGTTGCCGGTCATCGGATTGGGCAGCGGGTGAATGTTGTGGGTCGTTTGATCGCTGGTGACCACTTTGAAATTCTGGTTGGCGTCTAGCGCCAAAACGTGCGGT
Organism: uncultured Acidobacteriaceae bacterium; assembly: GCA_963770245.1. Classification (GTDB taxonomy): domain Bacteria; phylum Acidobacteriota; class Terriglobia; order Terriglobales; family Acidobacteriaceae; genus PALSA-270. Next base: position 73,585 of record CAVYOX010000014.1, read on the forward strand.
GTATACATGCAGTTTTTTTGATCGAATACTGGTACCGCCGTTGGCACTTCGGCCAGCACGTTGGCCGGCAAGCCTTCTGAGATGTAAAGAACCACATTCCCCAGTCCTCCGTTGGCGCCAACAACGACGCTTTCGAGGTGGGGGCTGTCGTTCGCGTGGGCCTTGGCGCAGTAGGGATCTTTCGACATGTCGATGCCCTTCATATGCGGAGCTGCGCCGTCGAGCTTGACCGTCCCGGTAATCTTGCCTTCTCCGGCAGCGCTGACCTTCTGACCCAAAATCAACGCCCCACAGCAGCCCAGAAATACTGCGGCTAGTACAACAGCAGATTTGTGTCGACTCATAGAAGTCTCCTTAAGCCGGAATCTCCTTCTTGACAAGAAACGGCAGCCAATTTCCACACTTTGTGTCGAGGCCTCCGCAGAGTTCGTGTTGCCCTGGCATTGGGGCGGAACTCGATGGTTGTAGAGTGGGTTCTGCTGGCTGGTCCTGAGGGTCTGCCTCTGAAGCCATGTACTGCTGATGGACACTAGGAAGACAGCCTGAGCCCTGCGACGAATGCATTTCACTGCACACCTCGTCCTTGACGACGGAACGGGCGGAATCATAGCCCAAGTTCAGATGGAAATGCGGAAATAGTAAATGTATGAACAAATTGTCATCTTCCGAAAAAGTCGCGGTGATGTTCCGGACGTATCGTAATCGTGGGTCTGCGTGACCCAGACGCAGCATCACGCTGAATTTCGCTTCTAAGACCACGTGCGAGTAGCTGCTCCCTCATATGTTTTGTTTCGGTCGGTTTGGGCCGCCGCAAAATCCGATGCCTTGCCGGACGCTGGGTTGCGATGGCATCTCAGCCTCTATTGCTGTCCCGCCGGGGCATTTGGATCAACCGGCTTCAGGGCGAGTTTTTTGGCCATCTCTTTTTCCTTGCTGTGCCCAGACATAAGCGTTCGCAGATAGAAAACCAAATCCCACGCCTCATCGGGCTTGATGTTGTCGGCAAACGACGGCATAGGAGTGCCGTCCAAGCCGGTCATGAAAATCCGATATAGATCCTGATTGGTGGACCCGCATTTTGGCTTGGCTCCTTCGGCAAAGTTGAAGGCCGCGATCGGCCGGCCGAGATCATCGGTGAGGGTCGAAGCAGACGGACCATTGGCTTGACCGAGTACGCCGTGGCACTTCCAGCACTGCACCTTGGCAAATACATCACGCCCCGCCTTGATGCGCTCCGCAGTGACTTCCGGTTCGGGAGGAATCTGGATTGGTGTTCCCGGTTTTTCGCTTACCCAGCGCGGAGAGAAGTGCTTCACCCAGGCCACAAGGTCGGCGCGTTCCTGCTTGGTGAAGGTGCTCCATTGCGGCATGTTGGAGCGGTCCACGCCACGCGCGATGGTGTCGAACAGATCCTCGTCTGTGGGCAGCGTGCCGGTCGGCGTGGAACGGCACTTGAATACACCCAACTGGAAATCGCGCGGCTTCGGGTCAACCCAGGGCGCATTCTCGCCGTTGCCGTCCCCATCATCGCCATGGCAGCCGACGCAATATCTGCGATAGTCCCCTTTGGCGTCCTTGGCGTGGCCTGTGAGCTTGCCAATATGGCTCTCCATGCCCATTCGCGAATCTTCCTCCGCCTTGGTAAGCTGCGCCTCAGAAAACGAGGACAGAGCGAAAACCACGACCGCCACCATCCCTAGCGACCACTTCAATGATTGTGCGCGCATTGGTCTCCTCGCTAGAAATCGAAGTCAAATCCAAGCAATAGGCTGCTCGAAGTCACGTCGGCGGCTGTCAACGGCGATATTCCATTGGTGCGCAGCCACGAATACTCGTTGTGAAAGGCGAAGCCCGCACGGCTGGTCATGATGGGATACCAGCGGTATCCAAACGTGTACATATCAATGTTCCCTAGGTTTGAGGGATTGGTGGGCAAGGCCTGTTGTGACATTCGCTCCCACTCGGAACGCTGGATGAAGACCAGTTGCGGACTGTATACATAGTGGCTTTCGACCATGTATCCGTTCCAAGTCGGGTTGCGCGCTCCCGCGGGAAGGGCCACGTTGGACGCGGTGCTCGTTCCAAAGTAGGCATTGTCGGATCCGTGTTGGGTTAGCACCAGGAAGTCCACCTTGCCGAAGTAGAACAATCCGACGAAGCCTTCCCGGCTAAACGACTTGTTGCCCTGACCGCCCGCGTTGCCGAAAGGCGTAGCGACCGGGCCGCCAGCAGTGGTCAAAAAGTAAGTCGGCGCCTCGCCAATCATGGCGTAACCGCCGATACGATCCACTCCCAGCTTGCCGACATCGAAGGCCTGGCTGGCGGCGAAGAATCCGCTGTAGGCATTGCTCGAGGGCAGACCCACCTGGCCATCATTGGAACTGAGCAGAGCCGCTGAAATCCGGGAGCGGTCGTTGTAGGAGTGTCCCATCCACTCGACGCCAAGCTGGTTGTCGCCGATCTGTCCGAAGACGTTGTTATCCCCAACCGGCCTGAAATGATAGGTCTGGTAGACGCCCGAGATATTGGTGAGCGTCAGGATTCGCTTCTCCGAAATCAGATTATCCAGTTCGAACTTCCCCAGTTTCAGGTTTAACCAGGAACTGCCGAACAGGTTGTCGAGCCGAGCCATCACGGTTTCGAAGTGAAACGCGCCGGTCGCATCCGAGGAGGGCAGCGCGTAAAACGAAAGGTTCTTTTCGAGGGTGCCGCCGGTATGAAAGTCCAGACCGCTCAAGTCGAAACCGTGATTGGTGATCTGCTCTTCGGCCGATCCCCCTCCGGCGGTGTCAACCTGCACCTTGTCGGTGCTTTCCCGATGCCAGAACGGAGTGATGCGGAAAGTCACCGGCCAATACGAGGGGTTCTGCCAAATCGGGGCGTCCCGGTCGTTCATCAACTGATAGCCGTTGTCTTTGAACTTTTGTCCAAAGTAATTGAGCATGGGCCACGCCTCATGGCACGCCGAACAGCGCAAGCCATATTTCCGGGCAAACGCCGGTAGGGCATGGGCGCTGCTGACCGAGCCGCACAGAAAAACCGCCAATAGCAACAGACCCGCGAGATGTCTCCGGGGAGAGGTCATTCAGTCCTCCTGATGCGAAGTGCAACCCCCAATGGCCGGGCGCTGAACCAAAACCTGTCGAGCGGAACTCGAAACTCTTTCATGGCAGCCAGTGGCGATGGTTTTGTAGTTTTTCGAAAATCGTTTTCGGCGCGGTGTGAGAGGTACCAGGAGCGCTGAGGCTGCGTGATTTGGAACCAGTTGGCAGTTCCCTGGGTAAGGCCAGGACTCTCGATCGGGTTCTGGCGACGCATGCACGTCTTGGTTGCGGGGCAGGCTCGGGCGGCAACCGTGAGCCGAGAGCTCATCCGAGCCTCCAGGCGCAGTTCAAGCCGTTTTCGACGTGCAAGCTCGGTGATCATTGCCCTAAAATGGTAGGACCGTCGTACCGGGGACCGATCCTACCATCACAAAATCGCGGAGTGCAACAAAAAATTTGACAATCTTTTGACATCCTGATGACAATTAAATGGAAAATCGATTTTTTGTACCCTTTCCCGCAGCCCGCCCCCACTCGGTTGACAGCCTCGCGCCATCCAGAGTATGAAAGCTCGGAGCGCGGCAGAAACCGTCATCGGATTTTCCCGGACTGGGAGCCACCGAACATGGGGAACATCAACGCGGGCGGGACGAGTCGCGGCCCTGTCGCCCGGACCTCGGTCTTGCGTCGGCTCCCGACCGGTCCCCTCCTGCAGAGCACCGTGATGCGATTTTCCGCTTTGGCGATTTTCTGTCTCTTGGCGGCTCCCGGCCTTCCGGGCCGGCAGAAGAAACAAGAGGACTATGGCAACGGCTTGGCCGTGCAGGTTCCGGCCCCGGAGAGCGAAGTCATCGGGGCGGTACAGGAGGTCGTGCAGGATGGAATTGTTCAGGGCAGCGTCGAGTACAACAAAGACAAATACGTGGAGAAGGCGGAACCGGCCTCTTCTTCCTCGTTATTTCCAGCTTGGACCGAGCCCGGCACGGTTTTCTACAAGGTGCGCAAGGAGGTACTGGCCCCGACTAACTTCAAGGATAGTGGAGACTCGGGCACGCTCGCAGTGCGCTATGTCGTCCGAGGCCAGGGTCCGGCCAATACCCTGCTGCGCATCGACGCGGTTTTTGTCGAGGATTTCCGCCACACCGTGCATCCCTCGAACGGTTCGGTCGAGAGCAGTGAATTCAAAACGATCCAGGATCAAATCGAGGGCATCGAGCTGAAAAAGAAGCAGGCGACGGAAGCGGAAAAGCAACATCAGCAGGACCTGGCCCAGCAGGTGCTGGTTCGTCCCCCTGATCGTGAAAATGATGCCTCCCGTCTGCTGGTGGCGCAAGGTTCTGCGAAAACCCTGGAACAGCACGTCCAGGATCTCCGCCGGCAGGCGGAACGGCTGGTAAAAGCTCCCGGGGGCCAACTAAGATCGGCGCCTTTCCATACTGCGACCACGGTGAAGGACCTCCCTCCCGGCGCCGATGTTGTAATCCTTATCGTGACCCCATATTGGTTCGGCGTAGAAACCGAGGACGGACAGCACGGCTGGCTTCTCCGCGCCCAACTGGAGCCGCTTCCATGAGCTCTGGCAGCGATAGAGGCACCCGCGCCCGTCCTACATTTTGCCCGCTCGTAGGGGTGGCGCTGCTGCTTGTCGGTGCAATCTGCGGCAGAGCGCAGGACACGCCGCAAGAACGGACGTTCAGTCAATCCAAGCCGGCGGTGGAGAAAGCTCTCAAGAGCCTGCAGCCTTTCACGGCGGGACGGATCCCGATCTTGGATGGCTTCGCTCGTCCCGGCAACCTTCCCATGGACCGGTTTCAGCGCGGCTACTATCAGTGCACGGTCGAAGTGCTGGCATCGGGTTCTGCCGGATCCTTGGTTCGGGTCCGGGCCAGGATCACTGCCTGGTACACCGACCGAACCCCTTCCGGCTCCGGCTACCGTGCCCTGCCGTCGAACGGGCGCCTGGAGACTGATCTGCTCGATCGTCTCTCGGATGCACTCGGAGAAAGTCCGCCCGCGTTTGAGGCCGGACCGCCCTCCCGATCGCCCTCTGCGGTCGCTCACCATCCCACCACGGCGGAGCCCACGGTCTCGGCCCCGATGCCCAGGCTGCCAGCATCTTCTTTGTACGGAGGACTCCAGGTGCCAACTCCGGGCAGCGACCCATCCGCGTCGCTCGAGGGGCAAACTGAGGCGGCCGAGAAGCACGAGAGGGACCTTGCGTCTGAAGCCAAGGGGTTAGAAGAAATCCTCGAAAACCAATCTCATCCCGACAATCTGGCCGCCGTGAAAAAGACCGGCACTCCGGTACTACAGAGCGCGAAGGCGGACGCGCCCGTGCTGTTTGCCGCGACCGCCGGAGACGAGTTCGAGATCTTGGATACCAGCTTGGAGTGGGTCCACGTCCGCATCTCGGGCCTCTCGCGGGGATGGATTCGCCGCGCCAGCCTGGAAATGCCCGGCGATCAGACCGCTGAGCGACAAGCCATCGGCGGCTCGCGCCCCGTCGATGCGGCGGCATTTCACGTGACCGCCGAACAATTCGCACCTTTCCCGGGAGACTGGGTGGCGCTCCGGGGAAAAACCGTGAAGATCGTCTCTGTGCAGAAGTCCAACGAGAATGCCAAAGACCCCGGCCCGCAAGCCAGGCTCGAGTTCGCCAAGGCCCTGTTCACCAAGGAGTACCCCGAAGCGTCATTGGCCTCCGACGGAATCGTCTTGATTTTCGATTCCGAAGACGGGGGGATGGTGGCCGCCGCTCTCCCGTCTCTGCAGCAGTGGAAAGTCGGCACGTTGTCAGACGAAGCCTTCTGGCGCCAGTGCTTCTTCGATCCTCCGGAAGCATTTACTCCGTCAGCGAATCGCTAGCCCACCGCGAAAGCACGGAAATCCGACGACGGGAACGAGGGCCGTCTGGCCACCCTCAACCTACCGAAGGAACATCAGCGGGCCAAGCTTGACCGTGAGATAACCGGAGGTGACCAAGAGCCCACCAGGCAAGTTCCGGTGTAGGGATTTAGCGTGACTTCTAAGCGATCCTTCCGCGAGGTTGTAGCAGGTTATGGATGCAGCCCGTGGGCTCCTGGCGCCGCAAATTGCCTTGCAATCCTTTTGGGAGACGTCCAAAATGAGCGGCCTGTGCCCTATGCCACCCAGATGGAGGCGCCGCATCATCGGCTAGAGCCACTGCCGGGTGTCCTGGTACTGCTTGCGCTCTCGGTCTTCATCAACTATATCGACCGCGGGAGCCTCTCGATTGCCGCGCCGATCCTCAAGGATGAGCTTCACCTTTCCGCCTCCCAGCTGGGGATCCTGCTCTCATCCTTTTTCTGGACCTACGCCTGCTTTCAGATCGTCTCCGGGTGGTTGGTCGACCGGTTCAACGTCAACTGGGTTCTGGCGATTGGATTCCTGGTCTGGTCTTCGGCTACTGCAGTCACCGGACTGGTCCATGGATTCGCCATCTTGCTGGCGGTCCGCCTCGTGCTCGGGATCGGCGAATCGGTGGCTTACCCGTCCTACTCAAAGATTGTGGCACGACACTTTTCCGAAGACCGACGCGGGTTCGCCAACTCGGTGATTGCGGCTGGCAATTTGTGCGGGCCGGGTTTCGGCATGTTCCTGGGAGGAGTGCTGATGGCCCGGTATGGCTGGCGGTCATTTTTTGTCGTCCTTGGCCTGGTCTGCCTGATCTGGCTGTTGTTCTGGTTGAGGTGGATGCCGCGCACCCCGATCGCGGAGGTCCATGACTTGTCGCAGGCCCCGGGCATCGTTGCCATTCTCGAACAGAGGTCCGCCTGGGGCACCTGCGTGGGCCTGTTCTCCGTAAACTATCTCTCTTATTTCTTGATCACCTGGCTGCCCTTCTACCTGGTGCGCGAGCGCCATTTCTCGATGAGCAAAATGGCAAACGTCGCCGGAGGTTCGTACTTAGCCGCCGCTGTGGTTGCGACTTTCTGCGGCTGGCTTTCCGACCGTTGGATTGAGGCTGGCAGGTCTCCCACCCGCGTGCGTAAGACATTCACGGGAGCCGGCCTGGGCTGCGCGGGTGCTTTTCTTCTCGCATGCGTTTTGGCCGGACCGAGGCTCTCGATCGTGACCTTGGCTCTGGCCACGATGTCGCTCGGAGCATGCTTTTCGAACCTGTGGGCCATCACGCAGACTTTGGCCGGCCCTGAAGCTGCGGGTCGCTGGACTGGCGTGCAAAATTTTGCGGGAAATCTCGCGGGCTGGTTTGGCCCCGCCCTCACCGGATTCGTGCTCGACCGCACCGGGCAATTTCTCTGGCCCTTTGCCATCACGGCGGCAGTGGCGCTGCTCGGAACGCTGGCCTGGGTGTTTATGGTGGGTCCCTTGAAACCAGTGGTTTGGGACCTACCCGGGCGACGGCAGAATCCAGCCTACCCGAGCGGTCTTTCGGGACCGTAGACTTCGATCGGAGACCGGAGCTAGGTGGAGTAATCGGCATTGATGCGGATGTATTCCGCGGTCAGGTCGGTGGTGAGAAACCGGACTCGACTCCGGCCCCGCCGAAGTTTCACGCGGATGTCACAGCTCGGCTGAGCCAGGTCCTGATGGGCGCCGGCCTGGTCAAAGGGATGTGCCTTGCCGCCGCGAAATACCAGCTGCTTGCCAATGGCGATCTCAAGTTGATCCGGAAGAATCGGCACGCCACAAGAGCCCACCGCCGCGAGGATACGGCCCCAGTTTGGATCGGCGCCCGCCCATGCCGTCTTGACGAGCGGCGAGCGAGCAATCGCCCTGGCCACCTGCAGCGCTTCTGGGCGACTCCTCGCCTGCTCGACGAACAGGCGAATCACATGCTGCACACCTTCCCCGTCGGCCACAATCTGCTCGGCCAGCGATTGGCAGACATGCAGCAGAGCAGCGGCAAATTGCTTTCGCACGCCGGACTGATGGAGCGAAACCGCGCTCTGTCCGCTGGCCAGCAGCAGTACGGTGTCATTCGTTGAGGTGTCTCCGTCCACCAAAATGCAATTGAAGGTCTGGTCGCAGGTCTGCCGCAGGAGCCGCCGCAATTCCTCGGTCCCGGCCTGGGCATCGGTGCACAGGTAGACCAGCATGGTCGCAAGCTGCGGATGAATCATGCCGGAACCTTTGGCGACCCCGGTCAGCATGGCGACATTGTTCCCGGAGCGAAACTGCGCCGAGGCCACCTTGGGACGCAAGTCCGTGGTCATAATGGCCTGTACGAAGTTGTTCAACCCGTGTTCGGTCGCTTGCTTGGCCGCGATCAACTGGGGAAGCTTGCTTACAATCTTTTCGGCAGGCAAGGGAACACCAATGATCCCGGTGGAGGATGGGAATACTTCCTCGGGATTCACCCCGAGAAGTCGGGCGGTTTCGCGGCAGATCTGGCGGCAAGCGCGAAGTCCGGCCGGACCGGTGGCGCAGTTGGCGTTTCCCGAGTTCACCAGGACCGCCCGCACCCGGCCTCTGCTGGCTACAAGAGACGCGCGGTCCACCAGCAAAGGCGCGGCCACGACTCGGTTCTTGGTAAAAACGGCGGCGGCCGTGGTTCCTCGACAGGCTTCGATCAGCGCCAGATCGGGGCGTCCACTGGCCTTGACCCCCGCTGCGACCGCAGAAAAAGCAAAGCCTTTCGGCAGAAGTGTGGAGTTTAAAGGAGCTGCCAGATGGTTCATACCTCCAGCTTCACCAGGAAGCTTGCAGGTTCAGGCAGGATCGCGAATCTGGGCAACTCGCCGCGGACCATCGCCACCTCGTCGCAGCAATGCAGTCTGGGGCATACCCAGCAGTCCTTGTGAATTTTATCGGGTAGGTCCTCGCGCTGGGCCAGGCTGAAGCCCAGGTGGGCAAAGAACTCCGGTTTGCGGGTAAACAAGCAAATGCAGCTCACGGAATGCTTTTCGGATTCTTCGAGAAGCGCCTCGACTACCCGCTTTCCGCCGCCGGATTTCTGGTAGGCGGGATCCACCGTAATGGAGCGGATCTCCGCCAGATGCTGCCCGTAGAGGTGGAGTGCGCCGCAACCGATGATGCGTCCGCGATGCTCGAGCACGACGAAGTCGCGCACGTTCTCGCAGATTTCGGCGAAGCTCCGGGGCAGCAGAGTGCCGTCGCCGGAGTACGCACTGATCAATTCGTGAATGCGTTCCGCATCGGGAAGGATAGCGTCACGCGTGCGCATGAATGTCCTCCCGGATCGATCCGATTCTCTGCTTGGCATCGGTGATTGCTTGACGGACGCGCGCCGGCGCCGTGCCCCCCGGCACATCGTGAATGGCTAGCACGCGGTCAAGCTGCAGGCAGGAATAGAAATTCTGCTCAAAGGCTGGATTCAATTTCTTCAATTCCTCCAAAGGCAAGTCCTGAAACTCGCAACCCTTCTCCAGGCACAACTGCACAGCTTTGCCCACCTGCTCATGCGCCAGCCGGAAAGCGACGCCGCGCTGCACCAGATAGGTGGCCGCGGCCCAGGCGTTCATGAATCCGCTCTGGGCGGCATTTTGCATGCGATCGTGGTCAAACTCCACCGCCTTCATCCAACCGGTCGCCAAAGGCAGGAGCGACAGTACAGTTTCAGTTGCGTCAAACAGAGGTTCCTGGGTCTCCTGCAAATCCTTGTTGTAGGCCAGTGGCAGACCCTTCACCGCCACCAGCAAAGCCATGACGTTACCGATCACGCGACCCGACTTGCCGCGGGTCAATTCCAGCAAATCCGGATTCTTCTTTTGCGGCATGGCGCTGCTTCCGGTGGAGTACGCTTCCGGCAGATGCACGAAGCCAAATTCCTGGGTGGAGAATAAGATCATCTCCTCCGCCCAGCGGCTCAGATGCAGAGCCAGCAGCGAAAGCACGCTGGCAAACTCCAAGACGAAGTCGCGATCGCTGGTTGCGTCCATACTGTTTCCCGTCGGCTGATCGAAGCCGAGGGTTTCTGCCATGGTCCGGCGATCGAGCGGCAAGGTCGTGCCCGCCACCGCGCCCGACCCCAGCGGACAGACATTCAGCCGCTTGCGACAATCCGCGAGCCGGTCGGCGTCGCGCAGAAACATCTCTAGGTAGGCCAGCAGCCAGTGCGCAACCAGCACCGGCTCTGCCTGCTGCAAATGCGTATACGCAGGCATGGCAGCATCCCCGGCTTGCTCGGCGCGCTCGAGAACAACCGCGAGCCACTCCGCCAAATCGGCGCGTAGTTGGTCGATGCCAGCCCGGACATACAGACGGAGATCGGTGGCGATCTGCTCGTTGCGACTGCGTCCACTGTGCAGTTTGTAGCCCGTGTTCCCGATCAGCCCGACCAGCTGTTTCTCAACGAAGTGATGAACGTCCTCAGCATCGCCATCCTCGAGAAACGCCGGCACCGTAGCCGCCTTCTGCGCAATCTGCTCCAGACCCTCGAGAATGGCAATCAACTCGCTCGAAGAAAGAACATCGGCGTCCTTCAAGGCACGAGCGTGGGCCTGGCTGGCCGCCACTTCCTGGGACAACAGCCGCCGGTCGAAGCCGAAGGACCGCTGCCAGCGCTCGAAATCCGGGTCCAGAGGCTGCCGAAAGCGGCCCGACCACATCTTCATCTCGCAACCTCCGAGCGCATCCGGGCACGCGAGCGCGAGGGCAGTCCCAGAATGCGAATGAATCCTTCCGCGTCTTTTTGGTCGTAGCTGTCGTCCATGGTGAACGAGGACAGACTGGTGCGATAGAGCGAGTTCTGCGACTGACGGCTGACCACCGCCACATTGCCCTTGTACAGCGACAAGGTGATCGAACCGGTCACGTCTTGTTGCGTGCTCTCGACGAACGCGTCCAGAGCCTCCCGCAAAGGGGTGAACCACAGGCCGAAGTAGACCAGTTCCGCATATTTCAGACCCATATGCTGCTTGAAGTGCATGACATCGCGCTCCAGGCAGAGGGCTTCGAGCTCACGATGCGAAGCCACCAAGAGGGTTCCACCCGGAGTTTCATAGCAGCCGCGGGACTTGATGCCCACGAAGCGGTTCTCCACCAGATCGACTCGGCCAATGGCGTTGCGCGCGCCAATTTCATTCAGCAATTCCACCAACGCGACCGGCTCAAGCCTCATCCGATTGACCGAGACCGGGACTCCCTTTTCGAACCCAATTTCCACCTGTTCCTCACGGTCGGGAGCCTCTTGTGGCGAGCGAGTCAGCTGCCAGGTTCCGGGCAGAGGCGGGTTGGCGGCGTCTTCCAGTTCGCCACCTTCGTGGCTGATGTGCCAGAGATTGCGATCCCGGCTGTGGATCTTCTGCCGGCTGGCCGCTACCGTGATGCCGTGCTGCTCGGCATAGTCCAGGCAATCCTCGCGCGATTTCAAAGTCCATTCGCGCCACGGGGCAATCACTTTGAGTTCGGGCGCGAGCGCCTGATAGGTAAGTTCGAACCGGACCTGGTCATTGCCTTTGCCGGTGCATCCATGGGCCACCGCGGTCGCCCCCTCGCGCAGCGCGACTTCCACTTGATGCTTGGCGATGACCGGACGCGCCATCGATGTGCCCAACAGATACTTGTGCTCGTACACGGCGCCGGCCTTGAGCGCCGGGAATACGTAGCCCGTCAGGAATTCCTCGCGCAGGTCTTCCACCACGACCTTGCTGGCCCCAGTCTTGTAAGCTTTTTCGACGACGGCATCGATATCGTCTCCCTGGCCTACGTCACCGACCATGGCAATCACATCGCAGGCATAGTTCTCCTTCAACCAGGGAATGATGATGGAGGTGTCCAAGCCTCCCGAGTATGCCAGCACAACTTTCTCAGACATGGGCGCTCCTTACGGGCAAACGGTTCTTTCCACGGTCCAGCAATAACGTCAGAATGGCTTTTTGCACGTGCAGACGGCTCTCCGCCTGATCGAAAACGATCGAGCGCTCTGAGTCGATCACCCGGTCGGTGATCTCCTCGCCGCGATGCGCCGGCAGACAGTGCATGACGACCGCCTGCGGCGCCGCCAGAGCCACCAGTTCATCGTTGACCTGGTAGGGCGGGAAAATCCTCGCCCGCTCGTCGGCTTCCTGTTCCTGGCCCATGCTGGCCCACGCATCGGTGTAGATGGCATCGGCCCCACGGACCGCCTCCCGCGGATCGGTGAGCAGTTCGATGCCGGCGCCGGTCTTTCCCGCCATCGCCTGCGCGGCGGCGACGATCTGCCGGTCGGGAGCGAAGCCCAGCGGCGTGGCCACCCGGATCTTCGAGCCGATACACGCGCAGGCCAGCAAGAGAGAATGCGCCACGTTGTTTCCGTCGCCAACGTAAGCCAGCTGAATCTTCTTCAGATCGCCGAAGCGTTCCTGCAAGGTGAAGTAATCGGCCAGCGCCTGGCAGGGATGCTCCAGATCGCTGAGGGCGTTGATCACTGGAATCGAAGAGTGCTCCGCCATTCCCGTGACCGTGGCATGCGAGAAGGTGCGCAGCACGATGCCGTCCACCCAGCGTTCCAGATTGTGCGCGATGTCGCTCAATTTTTCGCGAGCGTCCAGGCGACCGTTGGTTTGGTCCACGAAAATGGCCAAACCACCGAGACTCGCCATTCCGGCCTCGAATGTGACCCGCGTACGCAGAGAAGGCTTCTCGAAGAACATCACGATCTGCTTGCCCGCCAGCACTTCGCGGAAATCCACCGGACGGCTCTTCATCAGCCCGGCTAGGTCAAAAATGGCTTCGACATCGATGGGTCCCAGATCGCGAATCGAAATGAGGTCGCGACAGGCAATCCCGGTGGTCGCAGAAACACTCCGTGGGGTGTTGATGGCTTGGCTGCTCAACGTAGTTGACCCCCCTGGGTAGACTTTCCCGCACGCCGCGAGCCCCGTCCCGGCTTGACGGGTGCCGAAGCCAGAGCGGAATCGAGCGCGCGAATCACTTCGTCGACGTGCTTTTTCTGGATGATGTAGGGCGGCAGAAACCGAAGCACGGTCTCATGCGTGCGATTGATCAGGATGCCGCGGTCGAGCAACCTCTGCACCGTGGCTTTTGCCGTGTCGGCCGAATCAATCTCAATCGCCAGCATCAGGCCCATCCCCCGAACTTCGAGGATCGAGGCGTGTTCGGCCTGCAGGGCTTCCAGTTTCTCGCGGAAGTAGCGGCCGATTTGCCGAATGTGGCCCATCAGGCCATCCACGGTTCGTAGAAATTCGATGGCCACGGCGCAGGCCAGCGGACCTCCGCCAAACGTGGTTCCGTGCATGCCGGGATGCATTCCGCTGGCCACCCGGTTGGTGGTCAGGATGGCGCCGAGCGGCAGACCGGCGGCCAGCGGCTTGGCTACGGTGACGATGTCCGGCTTCACGCCATAATGCTGATAGGCGAAGTATTTTCCGGTGCGGCCCAAACCGCATTGGATCTCATCGATGATCAGCAAGGCGCCGGTGCGCTCGGTCAACTCCCGTGCCGTCCGCAGGAACTCCGGGCTCACGGGATAAATGCCGCCTTCTCCCTGGATTGTTTCCAGGCAGATGGCGCACACGCTGCCATCGAACTGCCGCTTCAGATCTTCGACGTCATTGAAGGCGACGAACCCCACGCCGGGCAGCAGCGGCGCAAAGGGATGACGATACTTTGCCTGACCGGTGGTCGCCAGCGAACCAAAGGTGCGGCCGTGGAAGGAATTTTCCAGCGCCAGAATGCGCCACTTGGCCTTGTGGCCATTCGAGTTCTCTCCCCGGGCTAGCGCCCGGGCGAGCTTGAGAGCGCCTTCCCAGGCTTCGGTGCCGCTGTTGCAGAAAAACGCTTTATCCAGGCTGGAAATCTTGGTCAGCCGTTTGGCCAGTTCCGCTTGGTACTCGTGATAGAACAAGTTGGAGACGTGAATCAGCCGGCCAGCCTGGCGCTTGAGCACAGTCTGGATCGCGGGATGCGCGTGCCCGAGCGCATTGACCCCGAGCCCGCTGAGGAAATCGAGATAGCGTTTCCCTTCCGAGTCCCACAGGTAGACACCCCGTCCCCGGGTAAAGAGAACGCGCTGGCGATCGTAGGTTGGCAGCAACAACGCTTGCTCGGAACGCACTACTGACGCGAGATTCATGCTCCGATCACCTCGGTGCCGCACTCCAGCTTGGTGAAATAAAACTGGGGCAAAATCTCGGCCTGCGCGGCCGGCAGGATGCGCACCCGTCCCACGCCCTTTCTGAGCGCTTGGTCGCAGGCCTCCAGTTTGGGCAGCATCCCGCCGCCAATCACTGAGTGTTCGACCAGCGCTGCCACATCTTTGGTGTTCAGCCAGGGGATCACGCTGCCGTCGGCGTCCTTCACGCCCGGCACATCGGTCAGGAAAATCAAAGTGTCGGCGTGGCACGCCCCGGCGCAGGCCGCGGCCATCTGGTCGGCGTTCACGTTGTAGTACTCCCCGTCGGAGCCGAGCGCCAGGGAGGAGAGAACCGGAATGCCGCCTTCGGCCCAAATGGCATCCAGCCAGCGCGGTTCGACCGAACAGATTTCTCCCACAAAGCCCAGGTCGTAGCCCTCGGTCTTTTTCTTGCGCGCGCGGAAGGACATACCATCCCCTCCGCACAATCCGATGGCGGGATTTCCCGCCGCCACCACCGCTGCCACGACACTCTTGTTCACGATGCCGGCCAAGACCATGAGGGCGACGTCGCGTGTCTCGGCGTCGGTGATGCGCAGCCCGTTCACGAAATCGCTCTTTTTCCCCAATAGGTTCAGAGTGCGCGTGAGCGTGCTCCCCCCGCCGTGGACCAGGGCGATCTGGTGCCCATCCCGCGCCAGTTCCACCACCGCCAGCGCGCACTTGCGCAAGGTTGCCTTGTCTTCGAGCGCCGTTCCACCAATCTTGACCACGATCTTCACTGGAGGCCCTCCCCTTCTTCCCACCCGTACATCAGATTCATGTTTTGCACCGCTTGTCCGGCGGCGCCTTTCAGCAGGTTGTCCACGCAGGAAACCAGCACCAGGCGCTGTCCATCCTCGGCCAGGCAGAAGCCGATGTCGCAATAGTTGGTATTGACGGAAAACTGAATCTCCGGCAAACGGGGAGTGGCAAAAATCCGCACCCAGCGCCTGCCCTGGTAAAACTCGCGGAAGCAGCCCTCCACCTCCGCTGGCTTGCGCTCGCGATTCAGATGCACATAAATGGTCGAAAGAATACCTCGCGGAATGGGCAACAGGTGCGGCGTGAAGATCAATTCGCCGGCCTCGAGGCCCAACTGCTCGAGAATTTCTCCCGTGTGACGATGTCCAAACACCGCATAGGCGGAAAGGTTGTCGGCCACGGAAACAAAATGCGTGCGCGCGGTGGGTTCCTTGCCCGCTCCCGACACACCGGACTTTGAGTCCGAAATGATTCCCCGCTCCCGGTCGACCCAGCCGGCCCGCAGCAGAGGCGCGAGCGCCAGGATCACCGAGGTTGCATAGCAACCCGGATTGGCCACCACTGCCGCGCTCGCAATCCGATCGCGGTTGAGCTCGGGCAGGCCATAGATGGCTTTCTCGGTGAGCTCGGCAGCGGTGATCGAACCCTCATCCTTGAATCCGTACACCGCCCGGTGCTGGGCTTCTTTCAGCCGCCAGGCGCCGCTGAGATCGATGACCCGAAGCCCTTGGACCACGGCTTCGGGTACGAGCGATCGCGAAGCGTGGTGCGGCGTCGCCAGAAAAAGCAATTGGACGCCCGTCTCTTTCAGCGTGGTCCAGGAAAGCGGCTGCAGGGGATAACGTCCGTTTCCCGACAGCACGGGGAATAGATCCGCCAAATTGAGGGCGCCTTCCCCCTCTCCCTGTCGGCTCAAGAGCAAGGGCGTCTCGACCCGGGGATGACGCAACAGCAATCGGGTCAATTCCAAGCCGGAATAACCGGTCGCACCTACGACCGCAGTCTTAAGTTTGGCCGGCATCACGCAAGCATCTCCTGGGTGCGGGCGGCCAAACGGGTGGCGGCTTTCTTGTCCGGACAGACAATCAAAATGGTGTCGTCGCCGGCCACGCTGCCGACCGCTTCCGGCCATTGTTCGTCGTCGAGCGCAGCGGCCACGGGCTGGGCGCTTCCCACCGTGGTTTTGATCACCAGCAGATTCTGCGCCCGGCGCACGTCCACCACAAACTCGCGCACCAGCCGCGAGACCGGGGGCAGGGCCGAACCAGAGGAATGATCCCCCTGCGGCAAGGCGTATCCCTCGGCCGTCTTGACCAGGCCGAGATCGCGAATGTCGCGGGAGAGCGTCGCCTGTCCTACCCTGACGCCGCGCTTGTGCAGGCTGCGCTGCAGCTCTTCCTGGCTCGCGATCGGTCCCTGCTCGAGCAGCGCCAGGATGGTCTTTTGTCGTAACAATTTGCTCATGAATACCTATTCACTTAGATGCATACTTATTCACTGATGGTAAAGGTTTTGCGGTGGGTGTCAAGCGGAAACTTGTAAGGGCTGCGCTGGACGCCGCCCCGGCACCGAGCGAGAAGAGGATGGCGGGGCGGGCGCCGGAACCCTCGGCGGCGGGGTCGCCGACAGGCGCACGACCACACTCTGGGAAGAGCCGGGGTGCGGGGGCATGGCTGACTAGCAGGTTCCCCCAGGTTGGTACGGGACGCGCGCCAGAGCATCCGCCACGTGCGCCGGAGCCGAGAACAGCAGTTCATGCAAGCGCCGCACCGTTTCCTCGGCGCGAGCTTCATCCACTAGGAAGCTGATGGTGCGTTCGGAAGCTCCCTGGCAAATCAAGCGCACCTCCAGGTCGGAAATGACATGCAGAATCTGGCTGGCGATCTGCGGGCGACGGCGAATCTTCTCTCCCACCAGGCAGACCAGAGCCTTGTGGTTTTCCCAGCGTATATTCGCCAAACCTCGGAGTTCCTCGGCGATCGCCGGCAGATCCGTCGCCGAACTCATCACCAGAGAGAAGCCATGGGGCGAGGCCGAGAGCAGCTCCACGCCGTGGGGGTGGCGTTCGAACACCTGGAAAACCTGGCGCGGCAGGTCGGGCCCCATCCCAGGCGCCGGTTCTAAATCGAGCACCGCAACCCCGCGCTTGGCGGTGATGGCTTTTACCCGGCCGATTTCGCTTGCATGGGCGACGATCTCAGTCCCGCCGCTCTCCGGATTTCGCGAATTCAGCACCCACACCGGGATATTGCGCCGCATCGCCGGCGCGATGGTGGCGGGATGCAGAACCCGGGCGCCAAAGTGAGCCAATTCCGCCGCCTCATGGAAACTCAGGGTGGTGATGCGTCGGGCATCGGGGCAAAGATTGGGATCGGTGGTCATGACACCATCCACATCGGTCCAAATCTCGATCCGGCTGGCCTCGAGCCCCACCCCAATCATGGCGGCGCTGCAATCGGATCCGCCACGGCCCAAGGTGGTGGGGATGCCCTCCCGCGTGGCCCCCACGAATCCTCCCAACACCGGTATCTGCCCGGAGTGCACGACCGGCAATAGGACGGCCCGCGACCGTGCCCGGGTGTCTTCCCACAACGGTGTGGCACGGGTGTAGGCCGCATCCGTGACAATGCACTGCTTCGAATCGATCCAGGCCACGTCGAATCCAGCGCGCAGCAGGGCGGCGTGCAGGATCTTGCTGGAAAGAAATTCGCCGACAGCGAGGAACCGGTCCTGCACTTCCGGGAGGAGCGCTCCCGCCGACGCGGTCTCACCCGCGAGATTGTCCAACATCTGGAACGCGGGTTCGAGCTCGGCCCAGAGACAATGGAACTGTTGTTCCTCGACCAGTTCGCGCGCCACGGTTTGATGCCGCTGCCGTAGGCGCTCGACCGTCTCACGGGCGCCCTGCGGTCCTCCTTCCGCCGAGGATCTGGCGGCGCTCAGCAGCTGATCCGTCACCCGAGCCAGCGCGCTCACGACGACCACGGGCCGGTGGCGGAGCCGCCGCTTCACCAGCTGGCTCACGCGCCGGATGGCGGCGGCATCTTCCACCGAGGTCCCGCCAAATTTCATGACTACGCAGTCCCCTCGTCGCCCGGTAGCTTCGTGGCTCTCGTTCGACAGCTGGTTCATCTCGCGCCTCCCCCTTTTGACTGTGAATCAACAACCTGGGACAACAAAAAACCCACCGTCCGGTTGCTTCTGGCGGTGGGTCTCATTACCTGTTCAGAACTTTTGTTGCTCAGCTCAGCAGGCGACCTCCCCCAGGAGACACGTTCTTCGTGTCATGGCGGTGCCAACGAAGATTGTAATTCGCTTCCGGGAAGAAGAGGTCATGGTCACGGTAGATCAGTTCTCCTGATTCTTCTCTGCCTGGGATTGTTTCTCGAGATTCTGTTGTTCTTCGAACAGATGCATCAGGCGATCGATCAGGCGGCGCTGGCCGCCGATCATGTGCAGGCCACTCTCCTGCTGATGCTCCTGGAGAACACGGTTCAAGCTGCGCTCGAGTTCGTTCATGACACACTCCCTCAGTCCATTTTCGCTGCACACTGTTCAGTCGCTAGGTTCTCTGAGGTTCTTTAGGTAACCTAGCAAGTCTCGCCGCCGAACGGAAATCGGAAATTCCGATAGGGGAAATCGACAAACTCGATAAGGCCGGAACCCACCCTCGGCAGGCGTCCGGCTGAGCTTCATTTTGAAGCCGAGGCCAGCTGACGAACGGTGCTGATGAAAGTCGTGGTCGCCCGCGTGAG
Organism: uncultured Acidobacteriaceae bacterium; assembly: GCA_963770245.1. Taxonomy (GTDB): domain Bacteria; phylum Acidobacteriota; class Terriglobia; order Terriglobales; family Acidobacteriaceae; genus PALSA-270. Next base: position 92,208 of record CAVYOX010000014.1, read on the forward strand.
CGTGCGGTCGCGGCGGTAAGCCAGTCCCAGTTCGCGCCAGAGCTCCTCGTCCTTGATGGGAATCAGCTTAACCCGCCCCGCCATTACCTGGTCGCGAGCGAAACTGGCGCTGATCAAGGAAACTCCCAATCCCGCCGCGACAAAGCTCTTGATCATGCCGACGCTCGGCAGCTCCATCCGCACCTGCAACTGCGAAGCGTAGGGACGAAACAGTCTGTCCATGAGGCGGCGGCTATAACCGGTCTTCGGCAGCAGGAGGGGCTGTTTGACGATCTCGCTCACCGGCACCACTTCGTGCTTGGCCAGGGGGTTCTGCGGGCTGACCATCAGCATCAGTTGATCGCGAAAGATGGCGTGGGCTTTCAAGCTCGCCGATTTGACCGGCAGGGTCACAATGCCCACATCAATCGTCCCGTTTTCCAGCTTTTCCACAATCTTGTAGCTGAAGTTTCGATAAATGCTGATCTGTACGCTGGGATAGAGGCTAGAGAACTTGGCGAAGACGTCGGGCAGAACATAAAGGCATGTCGCTTCGTTGGCCCCGACTACCAGCGTGCCGCGCGGGGAACTACCCTGGTCCGCCACCGCGAGCAACGACTCATCCCGCATTTGCAGGAGACGCTCCGCATAGGCGAACAGCACCCGGCCCGCCGGGGTCAAAGTCACATCTTTGCCCGAACGGTCGAGCAGTCGGTCCCCGTATTCTTGCTCCAGTTGCCGGATTTGCGCGCTGACGGCAGACTGCGACCGAAAGACCTTCAGGCCGGCGCGAGAAAAGCTGCCAAGCTTCGCGACTTCCAGAAAGGTGACTAATTGGTCGAAGTCCATGATTAATGCGAGATTATAGCTGAGACTCCCCTATCCATGGTTCTCACTCAGTCTTGAAAGCCAGCGCGATCAGGGTCTTTTGCTCGACTTCATGGGCTTTGGCGGAACCCGTGGCCGGGCTGGCACTGGCGGAACGCTTGACCGTCAGCACTGGACGATCCCCCGCGATCCTTCGCAGGCGAGGCAGAACGTAGAACAGAGGGCCCATGTTGGCAGGCTCTTCTTGTACCCAAACGATGTCCCGTGCCGAGGGGTGACGCGCCAGCTCCGCGCTCAGATCAGCCTCGGGGAACGGGTACACCTGTTCGACGAAAACCACCGCGGTCGAAGGATCCTTCCGCTTCTTGCGTTCCACCCGCAGTTCGTGGCCGATCTTGCCGCTGCACAGCACAACCCGCCGGGCATCGATCGCTTCGGTGTCGGGCAGAACCGCCAGAAACTGCTGGTGGGTGAAGTCTGCCAGGGCGGAGCAAGCGTCGGGATGACGCAACATGCTTTTCGGGGTGAAGACCACGAGCGGCTTCCGCCAAACCCGCAGCGCCTGACGGCGCAGCAGGTGGAAGTATTGTGCCGCGTTCGAGGGCTGGCAGATTTGGAAATTGTCGCGCGCCGCCAGCTGCAGAAAGCGCTCGATGCGAGCGCTCGAGTGCTCAGGCCCTTGCCCTTCATAGCCGTGCGGCAGCAGCAGAACCATGCCGGAGAGCAGCCCCCACTTGTCCTCGCCGGCGCTGATGAACTGATCGATGATGGCCTGGGCAACATTGGCGAAGTCGCCAAACTGCGCCTCCCAGAGCACGAGGGCCTCGGGGAAATCGCGGCTGTATCCGTATTCGAATCCGAGCACGCCGGCCTCGGACAAGGTGGAGTTATAGATTTCACAGCCGGCCTGCCCTTCCGCAATGTGCTGCAAGGGCACATACTCCTGCTCATTTTCGATATCGAGCAGCACGGAATGACGCTGATTGAAAGTCCCGCGGCGCGTGTCCTGTCCGCTGAGTCGCACCGGGACTCCGGCTTTGACCAAGCTGCCAAAAGCCAGCGCCTCCGCCATTCCATAGTCCACCGCACGCTTGCCTAGGCCCATTTCGGCGCGCTGTTCCAGCAGCTTCTTGATCTTGGGATGGATGTGAAAGCCTGCCGGATAACTGGTAAGGCGCTCGGTCACCGCGGCCAGTTCCTCCACCGACAATCCAGTCTTCACGTCGTACTGTGATTTGTAGCGCCCGCCTTTGTAGGGGTCCCAGTAGCGGGGCAGCTGGCGCAGCGTGGGTTTCTTGCGGATGTGCCCGGCCTTCTTCTGCTCGGCTTCAAATTCCGCGCGGACGGCGTCCACACGAGCCCGGGCGTCGGCTGCGCCGATGTCCTCGGAGTAAATTTCCCAGAGTGGCGGATGGTCTTTGATCATCTTGTACAGCAGTGGCTGGGTGATGGTCGGATCATCGACTTCACTGTGGCCGTGACGGCGGTAGCCGATCATGTCCACGATTACGTCGCTCGCGAACCGGTAGCGGTACTCAAGCGCCATGCGGGCCACGCGCACTACGGCGTCCACGTCTTCACCGTTGACGTGGAAAATCGGGATGTCCTGGCGGCGGGCCAGCTGCGCGGCAAAACGCGAAGAATGCAGCTCGCGGGAAAGGGTGGTGAAGCCGATCAGGTTGTTGACGATGACGTGCACCGTGCCCCCGACGCTGAACCCGGAAACCTCCGCATAATTCAGAGTTTCGGCAAGGATGCCCTGGCCGGCGAACGCCCCGTCGCCGTGCACCAGCAGAGGCAGATATTTTCGCGTGCCGTCTACGCCGGTCCGATCCTGCTTGGCGCGGGTGCGCCCGATGGTTACCGGATCGACCGCTTCCAGATGACTGGGGTTCGAAGCCAGGTGAATATGAATGCGTGCCCCGCCGCGAGTGACGTACTCTCCGGTCGCGCCCATGTGATACTTCACGTCGCCGCTGCCCAGCACGCTGCGCGGGTCTACGTCCTCAAACCCGGCGAAGACTTCCTCGGGAGCGCGCTTGGCAACCTGCACCATCACGTTCAGCCGCCCGCGATGGCTCATTCCCATGACCAATTCGCCGGCGCCCAGTTCGCCGGCGCCTTCCAAAATCTCGTCGACCAGGGGAATGAGCGCGGTTCCACCTTCGAGAGAGAAGCGCTTATTGCCGAGATAACGATTCTGCAAAACCTGCTCAAAAACATCGGCACGGATCAGCTGATCGAGAACATAGTCTTGATCGACCGCAGCGGGCGGGCCTTCCAGTCGCTCCTGAATCCAGCGGCGCCGCTCCGGGTCGGCGATGTGAACGAACTCCGTACCCACCGTCCCGCAATAGACACGACGAGCCTGTTCGGCGAACTCGCCCTCGATCATCAGGTCGGGATGAAGTTGCGGACGAAAGAACCCCAAAGGATCGAGGTCGGCTTCGAGATATCCCCAGCGCCGAAACGCGTCGAAGGTGCGTTCGCGTTCGGAATCAGGGGCAGTCATCAGGCCAATTGCGGAGCTTTCCGCCGAAGCAGTGTTGTCTTGCTGGATGGGCATATTCGTCAATTCCTAGGATAAAGGATGAAGGCCGGGTTGAGGGGGATTCAGGTGCAAACGGTTACCCGGGGGCCGCGGCGGGAAAAACGAAGCCGCGGCCAGAAGGGGCTCATCCGCCGTTTGGGCAGGCTGTCCGAGTGGCCGACCGCCCGCTCGATCGTGCGCCTTCCGGCCGGGCCTTCCGCCAGGGGTTGCCAGCCATCTGCCACGCGAAATCGGGAAAACCTTTCCCAGGCAAAGCGCAAAGGCACCGGGCCGTGGAATAATCGAGTCGAGGTACCTGCTTATGCCTAACGAATACCAAGCAAGGGCCAAAAGAATCCCAGAGTTGCACTCTGGGAGCATCAATTACGAAGCGGAAAAGGAAGCGGCAGCCAAGGCCGGCATTCGCTTCGTCGAGGACGGCCAAATCGTGGGACTCGGAACCGGCTCGAGCGCGGCTTATGCCGTCCGCTTTTTGGCGGAACGGGTGCGCGACGGACTGAAGATACGCGCCATTCCGACCTCGATTCAGACCCGAGATCTGGCTGCCAGGCTAGGGATCCCTCTGACCACCCTCGATGAATTTCAGCAAATCGACGTCACCATTGACGGCGCCGATGAAATCGATCCGCAGCTGTGTCTCATCAAGGGGGGGGGGGTGCGTTCCTGCGGGAGAAGATTATCGCTTCCGCCTCCAGCCGACTGGTGATCATTGCCGACTCCAGCAAGCCCGTCGCGATGCTCGGGAAAGCGCCGGTCCCGGTCGAAGTGGTCCCGTTTGCCCAGGCACTGGTGGGAAAGGAAATCGCCGCCCTCGGCGCCACAGTCCAAGTACGAATGGATGCCTCCGGCAAGCCCTATCGGACCGACGAGGGCCACCACATTCTCGACTGCCACTTCGGCCTGATTTCCGATCCCCCGATGCTGGCCCGGACCCTCGAAGACATACCCGGCGCGGTCGAGCACGGACTGTTCATCGGTATGGCGAGCGTGGTGTTGATCGGAGAAGGCACCGGGGTGCAGGAACTGCACGCTGCCGGCTGAGGCGGGCCGCTCCCGATCGTTCGCACTTGCGCCTACCCCATGGTTGTCGTGTGTTCGGGCTGAACCTTGTACATCACGCGGACTTCGGCCCCTTGGCGGTATGGATACTTGTCGACTCCCAGATACTTCTTCGCCAGCTTGTCGATGTGGGCGTCGGCGCCCTGCTCGGTGATTTCAACCACCCGGCCGCGAATCTCCAAATAACGATACGGATTGTCGGGATCAACGATCGCCATTGAAACGCGCGGGTCGCGGCGCACATTGCGATCCTTTTGCCGGCCCTTGGCGGAATTAAAAATCACCAAGTCGCCTTCCAGATCGCACCAAACCGGAGTGACCTGGGGACGACCGTCGGGCATGAGAGTGCCCAGGCTGGCGAAAGCGCGCTTGCTGAAAAGATCGCGATACTTCTCGGGGATGGCCTCGGACATAGCACCTCCTGAAGATGACAAGCCGCGGGATTTTCCCGCGGAAGGATTATAGACGCGGTCGGGGGCTCGTGGGGATGGCGGCCCTTAAATTAGTGACCATGAGAAATTCGATGCTTCGTCCGGAGGGTTACGGAGAATCGGATGCGATCGCTCGGCCCCATCTCCACCCTAGTCGAAATCCTCTCCCAGAGCGGTTTTTCCCGAGATGTTCACAATCGAGCGCAATTCTCTTCGGTCTCGCCGCCCCCGGCGCGGGCCGATAAAATCGCGGCGAAATCCAGGAAAAAGTGCGCTGGAATGGGGTGCCGGCGCAGCCCGAGATCGTCGCCTGCACCGCCACCGGTTCAATTGCCTGTGGATAGGCTGCACTCGATTGCAAAATAAGGGGATAGGTCGACCACTTTTTTGATTGACTCTAAGAATAGAAGGAGTAGAAACACAATCGTTCTTTGACAACTTCTGATGTTTGTCCGGTTGGTGCGGCGTCCGGGGCTCAAGCGAGGTCACTCTTCCCATTGCAAAATGGAGAAGGGAAGGCCGGCAAGGGTCTATAGCAAAGCGCTGGTCGAGATGAACAGTGGAGAACTGTTGAAGGCAAGATAGAGTCCCGAGGCGTTGAGCTGGTTTATCCGGTTGGCGGTGAGCCCGGAGCCCGAGCCACGATCGCGCGATGCTAGCCGCAAGGCAGCAACGATGGCAGGTCGGCGAGGGTCTAACGCGAGCTACTGGCCGAGACGAATGAGCTTAACACCACCTCGGGGCTCTTAATGTTTGTGCCCTCGCTTGGCGCTCCAGTCTGGTCCTTCCTTTGCAGGCTCGGATTTCCTCCCCGGCTCGAACTGACCTCCGACCCTTATCGATGGCATCTAGCCTTTAGCCTAGGGCCCCTGCTGCACGTCCAGTTTATTGGCCACGAGCCGCGTGCGATCGATGGTGCTGGTGGCCGCGACTTCCCCAACCGCGTCCACATTTACTTCATAAGTTCCGTGGGGCAGGTTCTCTCCAAACGGAATCTCCATATCGATTGTGCTCTTTTTCAAGGTAAAGTGTTGATACCCGAGAGCGGTCGCACGTCCGTTTTCATTGACCGCCACGACGACGAAGGTCAGGTCAAAATCTTCATCCGTCTGATTGGAAACCTTCACTGCGCCTTCCACTCTCTGACCGGAAACCTTGGGATACCGGCTCCACTCAACTACTAGCGGGGCTATGACGCGCAACACCAGTTCCTGATTTCTCTGGTGCGATGGGTTTCCGCTGTCGGTGACGGTTACGACAAAGCGAAACACACCACTTTCGCCGGGAACACCGCTGAGAATTCCGTCCGCGCTCAAGACCAGGCCCCGGGGCAAGGCGCCCGTGCTGATCTCCCACTTGAGCGGCGCCACCCCTCCCTCGGCCAGCAACGGTCGGCGATATTCCCGGCGAACAAAGCCGTTCGGCAGGGAACGGGTTTGAACCGCCAGTTCGCCTCCCGCTACGGTGCCCTGTTGCGAGTTTGCTACACCGACATAGAGCGGAAGAAATAGGACGAACAGCAGGAGGCGAGCGCGGCCGAAAAATCGCGTCCCCGTGGGCAGGTGCATAGGAATTGAATTATATAAGTGAGGAAGAAAAGGGGATCGAAATCCACTGCGGAACTTCGATCCCCCACCCCAATTACGGAAACCACACGGCTCGCGGCCGCGCCCCAGGCCTTTCCGTTTTACTGCATCGTGCCCATATTCCCGTCGATCTCCACGCTTGGGTCGGCCTGCAGAATGTAAGCTTGGCCGCTCGAGGCCAGGTAGAACACCAGATTGCTCGAGAGATTGTTGATGTTGCCAACGGCTCGCCCGGTCGGGGCCAGCGTGTAGGTTCCCATCAGAGTTCCGGAAGTGGTAACACTGCCGCTCACGTTGAGAAATTCCGTGAGTCCGAGGTTCCCGGCCCCGTCCCAGTGCAAGTTCCCGACGCGATCGTAAAGCGCCCCGGTCCCAATGGTATTGAAGCCATCCATAGCGAAGGCGAAGGTCCCATTGACCGCACTATTCGAGGAAAAAGACCCGGATTGAGAAGTGGCCGTGCCCGCCTCCACTTTGGTCGGGTCATCGGTGATGAAGAAGGCCAGCGACGGACTCACCACCCAGTAGATTTCCTGGATCGCGCTGCCAGTCGAGGGGGTGAGGTTCACCGTAAAGCGGCCCGCCAACCCCGCCGTAGGCGCATAGGTGCCGCCGGTGAAAGTGCCGCCTACCGGCGTGCCACCGTCCTGCACCAGGTCAAAGGGTCCACCGGCCGTGATGCTGCCATTGCTGGCCGTAAACTGGCCCACCGTGTTGACGCCGCCAAGTGAGAAACTGTCGTCACCTCGGCTCCCAAAAACGTAGCTGCCGGAAAGCGAGGTGCCCGTCTGGGCGACGGCTCGGCCCACTCCGATGGTTCCTTGAATGGAGGAGAAAAGATGCAGGTGGTTGCCATCGACCAAGTAATAGAAAAACGGCGAAGTGACGGCGTTACTGTCGGTGAAACTCCCCGTACCCCGGCCGAGGGCGTCGGGAGCGCTAAACAACCCGCTGCTCAGGGTCACCTGACTCACAACTCCCGCGCTATTCTCATCCTCGGTGCCCGCTGACAAAACGCCGGCGGCGGCGGTGAATGTCCCCACCTTGGCCGAAGGCGTCACCTGGGTCGTGCCAAGAGCCGAGGTTGCGACCACGTCTTGCATGCGGAAGACAAAAGTGCCGGTAGGTGCGGCGAAAGCGGTTGTGGTTTGGGGCACCAGGAAGCCGGTTCCGTTCGCCTGCAAGACCGTGCCCAGCGGGGCAATTGCGCTCACCGCCAGGTACACGGTAGGAGAACTCACTACGCTGAGGCCAAGCTGGATTCCACCGCCGTTGCTGAAACTGAGTGTCAGCAAAGCAGTACCGTTACTCGAGACGCTGTAAGCTTGGCCGGTGGTCGTGGCCGTCACGATATTCGAGACGACACTGCTACCCTCGGCAAAATCGTCTTCCCCGCTGCTCACGTTTCCGCTGCCGTCCGCTACAAACGCCCCGACTTCCCGGAACGGCAGACCGTCGGTGAGGTCAGATCCAATAATCTCGTAGGCGTAGTTACCCTTCAGGCTGGCATTGGTGAAGCTGCCGCTTGTGCCCCCTCCCCCGAAGCCGGTCGAGCCGCTGCCGCTGCCCGTACCGCAAGCTGCACAAAATAGAAGTGAAATCAGCGCTATCAGCAAAGCTAGTTTATTCATGATGTGGTCGCGGCAGCAGAGCCGCTTTTCTCCTTAAGACTCCTTAAGACTCATACGATGAAGGATCCCCGTCCAGCCGACTGTCGCTTTCGTGGAGCGAACAGAGATATGGCCTTTCTAACACGGGCGGCCGAGAAAAGTTCCGCGAAAAAGCCGGGCCCGGCCCGCGCACCAAATTCGATACCAATCACTTCGATGCAATGAGAATGAGATGCGTGAAACCCGCTTCCCGAAAGGGCTGGAGTTGTCAAATCCAGGTCAACAGCCAGTGCAACCCTGCCATTCCCCGGAGCTCCCGGCCCCTCCCAACCCCCTGTGGTAAATTGAATCTTCGTCATGAAACACATCGCTGACTGGGCACTCAACCTGGCCGCACTGCGCGGGGCTTCTTACGCCGATGCCCGCGTGGTCGATGAGCGCAGCCGCGCCTTCAGCACCAAGAATGGCAAAGTCGGCGGCGCCGCCGACTCGGAATCGTTCGGCATTGGCATCCGGGTCATCGCCGACGGCGCCTGGGGGTTTGCCGCCTCAGACGATCTCAGCCGCGGGGCGGTCGAAACCACGGCCGCGCAAGCGGTCGAGATTGCCAAGGCGTCGGCCAGAGTAAAACAGCACGATATCCGCTTGGCGCCAGAAAAACCAGTCACCTCCGAGTGGGTTACTCCCCACCAAATTGATCCCTTTTCGATCTCGGTCGAGCAGAACCTCGAGCTTCTCCTCAAAATCGACGCCGAACTGCGCTCGGTGGTCGGAGTCACGCTGGCGGAAACCAGCATGAACTTCCGCCGCGAGGAGCATTGGTTTCGATCCTCGGAGGGCGCCGACATTCATCAGACCAAATTCACCACCGGCGCGGGTTATGCCGCCTATGCCTTTGCCGGCAGCGAGATTCAGAAGCGTTCCTATCCCAGTTCCTTCGGCGGACAGTGGCAGAACAAGGGGTATGAGCTCATCGGAGAATTGAAGCTCCTTGAAAACGCCCGCCGCATCGGCGAAGAAACGGTGGCCCTGCTGAAGGCCGACCGCTGCCCCGAAGGTGTATTCGACATCATTCTCGAAAGCTCGCAGCTCGGCCTGCAGATCCACGAATCCGTCGGACATCCGATCGAACTGGATCGCGTGCTGGGGATGGAAGCCAACTTCGCCGGCACCTCGTTTCTCACCCTCGACAAGCTACGCACGCTGCGCTACGGCAGCGATCTGGTCAATATTGTCGCGGACGCCCGCCAGGAACACGGTCCGGGACTCGGCACCTTCGCCTTCGACGATGAAGGGGTGCCCGCGCAGTGCACTCCGATCATCAGCAACGGGCTATTTACCGGCTATCTGAGCTCCCGCGAGACGGCTCATACCATCGGCGCCGATCGTTCGGGGGGAACGCTTCGCGCCGAAAGCTGGAACCGCTTGCCGATTATCCGCATGACCAACATCAGCATTCTGCCCGGCGAAAAACCGCTCACTCTCGAACAACTCATTGCCGGCAGCGATCATGCGATCCTGATGCAGACCAACCGGTCGTGGTCGATCGACGACAAGCGCTACAACTTTCAGTTCGGCTGCGAAATGGGCTGGGAAATCAAGAATGGCAAGCGGGTGCGGCTGCTCAAGAACCCGTCCTACTCCGGCATCACCACCGAGTTCTGGAATTCGATGGACGCCATTTGCTCGCGAGAGGAATGGACGCTATGGGGAACTCCCAATTGCGGCAAAGGACAGCCGCAACAGGTGATGGGGACGGGCCATGGCGCCTCCCCCGCGCGCTTCCGGAAAAGGAAAGTAGGCTCGGCCTACACCGGCAACTAGTCGTACCGAGGCAAGACGCCGGGGCTACGATCCAGGTAAACCATCGATGCTAGACCAAGACAGAGCCGGCGACGTATTCAATCGCATCAGGAAGTCCTCGACCGCTGATGAGGTCGAAGTCCTGGTCTACGGCGGCCGCTCTGCTTTGACTCGCTTTGCCAATAACTCCATTCATCAGAACGTGGCCGAGGAGAATGCCGTGGTCTCGGTGCGCTCTGTGTTTGGTGGCCGCACGGCGCGCGCCTCCACCAATAAGCTGGATGATGAAAGCTTGAAGCGCGTGGTCGAGGCATCCGAGAGCCTGGCCAAGGTGCAGCATCCGGATGCGGATCTGCTGCCCATGCCGGACGCGGGCGAGGCTGCCCGGGCCATATCGTCCACTCCGCGGCGTCATTTTGACCAGACCGCCGCCATCACCCCCGAGCGGCGGGCCGAGGCGGTCAAACGGATTGTCGGTGTCGCAGAGAAGCATAAGCTCACAACCGCAGGCATTTTTTCTACCGCGGAAGCCATAGAAGCGATTTTCAACTCGCGCGGCCTCTCGGCGTGGCATACCCATACCTCTTCCGAGATCTCTATCACCATGCTGGCAGCGGATTCCTCGGGATGGCAGAAAGCCAACTCGCCGAACGTGGACAATCTGGACGCCCCCGGGCTGGCGGAGATCGCCGCCGGAAAAGCCGTGAAATCGGCTGCTCCGCGCGAGATTCCCCCCGGCAAGCACACCGTCATCCTCGAGCCCGCCGCCGTTCTCGACATGGCGGGTTTCATGTTCTGGGATTTCGGCGGATTGGCCATTCTCGACCAGCGGTCTTTCCTCATGAACCGGGTCGGCACCAAGCTTTTTGGCGACAACATCAATATCTGGGATGACGTGGCGCATCCCCTGCAGTCGGGCTCACCCTTTGATGGCGAAGGCATGCCTCGACACCGTCTGCAACTGGTCGAGAACGGCGTCGTCCGACGCCTGGTTTATGCCCGCGCGACCGCGGCCAAAATGCAAGAATCCGAGCTCAAGGACAAGGTCGGCCCAATTGCGCCGACCGGCCACGGTTTTCCTCTTCCGAACGAAATGGGTGAAGCCCCCATGAACCTCGTTTTCGGACCCTCCGCGGCTCCGAAAACGGTCGAACAAATGATTGCCTCGACCGAGCGTGGCGTGCTGGTGACCCGGTTGTGGTATATCCGCGAAGTCGATCCTTACGAAAAAATCCTTACCGGCATGACTCGCGATGGTACCTTCTACGTGGAGGACGGCAAAGTCCGTTACGGCGTGCGTAACTTTCGCTTCAACGAAAGCCTGATCAAGATGCTTTCGAACGTGGAGGAAATGGGAGCTCCCGTCCGCGCCAGCGGCGAAGAATCCTTCGACATGGTGGTACCGGCGATGAAGGTGCGGGAATTCAACTTCACCGAGGTGACAAAATTCTGAGCGCAACGTTCCTTCATCCGCGTTGTTAGGGAATTCGGCATGGACACCGCGGTCGGTTTTCGGTTCTCCGCCCGCCCCCCTAAAAGAAAAGTTGGCAGACGCTAGCGACAGGAATCCTCCGTCTGGCTCGCCGATCTGAGTGGCCCGAGAAAACTTTCGTTGCCGCAGGCGGGCGGCGCTGCTCACCAGCCGCGTCGTGCCCCCAAATTCTGCCCGCAATTCGCTGATCTCAAAGACTTTATACCTATCAGTTCCATGACTTCCGTAACTTTTCACTCCTGATTCTGGGGTGTAAGCTCCGGCCTAATGTCGCACAACGGGCTATCGGCGGAAACCAGACTCTCCGACGCGTCTCCTGAGCTCCGAAGCGAGGGCGCGTCACCACTCATCGATCCCAATGCCGGAGCTGGGGAAAGCAGTCAGGGGCACTACACCGACTTGCAAAGTGCGATCCGCTTCCCCATTCAACTACCCGTCGTGATCAAGTCAAAATCCGGGGAAAGCCGCACCGAAACCGAAAACATTTCCGCCAACGGCGTGTTGTTTCGCCTAGATGCGGAAATGCCGGTGGGTTCGCCGGTGGATTTCACGATCTCGCTCCCGGCCGATGTCATTGGAACCGGGGCGAACGTGCAACTCGACTGCCGGGGCCGTGTGGTGCGCCGTTGTGACGAGGATGGCCGCCGGGGCGTGGGCGTGGTGATCGACGAATATCGTTTTGAGCGTCGCTGAATTCGAAGGAAACGGATGACAAGCATTCCGGTGAGCGTGGAAATAGTCGAGCGGCCGCAAGAAGGCGGCGACGATGGCCAGTTCATCCGCATAATTGTCGCGGATACACAGGCGATCTTCCGCGCCGGATTGCGCAAGATCTTCGCACTGGAAGATGATATCCGGGTGGTTGGACAAGCTGAAACCCTGGCACAAACCCACGCTGCTGCCAAAAGGTTTTCCGCGGATATCCTGATCGTCGAAGCCGCGCTGACCCCAAATCCTGCGGATGCGGCGTCCGAACTGATGCGGCAGTGTCCGGGTGTCCGGCTGGTGGTGGTCACAACCGAACCAAACCAGGAACTCACACTCGAGTTGTTCCGCCGCGGCGTCCATGGCGTCGTCTCCCGCGATGTTGAGCCCGAACTGCTCGTGGATTGCATTCGCAGCGTTTCGAAGGGCGAACCTTGGCTAGATAACCGGGGGATTCAATGGGTGCTCGAGGCCTACCGCACGCAGGGTACGCGCCCTGCGACCACGCGTTCCAAGGTGCAACTGACTCCCAAGGAATCGATGATCGTCAGCTGTGTCACGCAGGGCATGAAAAACAAGGAAATCGCTGTGCGCGTAGGCACCACCGAGCAGGTCGTGAAGAACTATCTGCGCAAGGTCTACGACAAGCTGGGCGTAGCCGACCGGCTCGAGCTGGCGCTCTATTGCCTGAATAACCGGGTGGGAGAAGGCGCCGCCGGGAACCCACTGGCTTCGAGTGTGAGTACTCCCGGAAACGGCGCGGCCTTAGCGGCTTCGGCTGGCAACCCGCAAAATGCCGGCAAAGTCTCCTGATCAGTCTGGCTCCTGATTCTCCTGATCGTGTAAGCGATTCGTCGGTCCACTCCAAGTTGCCTTCGGTGCGCTAGCTTCGGTGCGCTAGAAAGGCTGCGTCGCTCTGCGCCACCGGGGTTGCCTCCGCAGCATCGCGGGTCGTAGAATCAAAGCGCAATCGAGTGGTGCTTGCCGTAGTTGGCTCCAGACAGTTGTAGCGAGTTTCCACGACTCACTTTCCTCTACTAGATTAATCCGTTGCCGGAGAGATGGCCGAGTGGCTGAAGGCGCACGCTTGGAAAGCGTGTTTAGGGGAAACTCTAACGTGGGTTCGAATCCCACTCTCTCCGCCAGTTCTTTTAGATTCTTGTAGTTCCGCTTACCCCATACTACAATCCATATCAATTTTTGGGCCGTGGAGGAAGTATGGGATCTCACTCGCTTGTTAACACTCCAAAGGTCAATCTAGGCCACAGAGCAGAATTTCCTCCCTGTTAATTTTCCATTAAATTTATCCCCTTCAATTGACCGGGTGGGGGGACAGGACTAGTCTGCAGTCGTTATGAGCAATGAGGATCTTGATCAATTGCGCCTTGCCTACAAAAAGGCTGTTGATGAATGGGTTGACACTATTCGGGCTGAAGAAGCGTTGGCCAGTCCCGACCATTCGATGATCGCCATGGAGGAGTGGGATTCCGCCCACTTTAGCGAGCACGACGCACACACGAAGGTCACGGAAGCGCGCGAAGCCTACAAAGACGCGCTTCGTGGAGTGAATTACGGCATCTAGCCGGGCAGATTGTCCGCCGCCCTTATTGCGTTCAGGGCGATCAGATCATAGCGATGTTGGCCTCTCCGGAAAGTAGGTTTATGTGCCCGCGTTGTGGCCATGCTGCGATCCCCGAGAAACCAGGGCTTAAGTGTGTCTGTCTCAAATGCATGTGTTTCCCAAGTTGGAATACAGTTTCTGCCTTGCCGGTTGAATGCGGTAACGGCACTCACTGAGGGTGGGTCATGAGGGATGTGAACTCGGTTTTGCAGGAGAGAGAACGGGCAATTGCGCGCGTGCGAAGAGAGATCGAAGCGCTGCACTTGGCGATTCCTTTGCTCGCCGAGAACCGGGACTGGGTCGAACACGGGTTGGCGTTGCCGCCTCCCTCTTCGCAGTCTCAAGGAACTGGAACTTCTGGCCTCCATCGCAACCACTCTGAATATCCGGCTCGGGGCCTTGCCAGTGCTAATCGCGTACGATTTGTGTTGACAGAAACTAACTAACTAGGCGTGTGCTGGCGAACCCTCAATGCGCTTACGGGAATCGCAAGAAGCCGTGGTTCACGCCATTCGCGTCGACGAAAGGTCCCGTGACCATGCCCCAGAGGTTAATGCTCAAAGGTATCGTAGCTTGTATCCTTTCGCCCGGCGCATCAAAGAAGAAATTCTTACCGCCTGGAACGCGCGTGAAGCCGTGACTCACACCGTTCGCATCCGTGAAATCTCCCGCAGTGATTCCCGGGAGATTGGTTGCGTTGGCGAGTGTGCCCTGAAACGGGCCTGTCCCGGCGCCCGGCACCTCAAAGGTGGAGAAAGTGCCATCTGCAAAACGCAGAAAGGCGTGAATTACATTGTTCGCATCTAGATATCCTCCGGGGATCGTTCCCCTGTCGGTAATCATCGAGGGAGCAGTACCCTGGCCTGGGCCTGTCCCCGCCCCCGGCGCATCGAAGTTGGTAATCGTGCCGTCACGGGCGCGCAGGTAGCCGTGCAGCGTGCCGCTCGCATCCAGGTACGTTCCCGTGATGGCGCCCGCCTTATTAAGACCCAAGGTGTCCGCGGCGGTAAACACGCTGCCCGAAGGGTCGAAACTAGTGATCGTGCCGTCCGGAGAGCGCACGTAGCCGTGGGGCACGCCGTTCGCGTCGACGTAGTCTCCAGATATGGTACCGGCCGAATTGATGGCTGTGGCATTGGTGCCTTGGTGGGGATTGGTACCCGCTCCCCGGGCATCGAAGGTCGTAAAATGCCCGCCAGGAGAGCCGAAGAAGGCGTGAAACACGTCGGACCCATCGAAAACCCCTCCCACGACAATGCCAGCGTCCGTGATGCCGTTTGGGACAGTGCCCTCGCCGGCGTTCGTGCCGGCGCCCGGCGCATCGAAGGTTGTAATCCTGCCGTCAAGGGCGCGCACGAAGCCGTGACTCACACCGTTCGCGTCGACATAAGATCCGACGGTTAGGCCCGAGTCAGTGATTTGTCCAGGGAGGGTGCCTTGGCCCTGATTGGGGGTAGTACCCGCGCCCGGGGCATCAAAGGTGATAACTCGGGATTTCGTTTGCGCTTGTGCTTGCCGCCATCCGGTCGAAACAAAACAGAGGAAGAAAACCAACATCGGTAAACCGATTCGTCTCATAACTTCCCTCCTGCAATCTAATTTGCTCTTTGTTTTGACAACAACGGCGGGATCCGCCCCAGGGTGTCAAGTAGCCGAAAGGCCAAAAGCGAGCCATCGTGGCAGAAGATCGCATACGCGAAATGTTGTGCCCGGCACCCACCTCGCCGCAACGTGCATTGAGAGGCAAAGAAGAGCAAAGTGGGGGATCCGCAAGTTTTTCCGTTGTTCCGGCGGTTGCCCCGGAACAAAGCCGGTGTGATAATTCAGCCACCCCGCAGGAACGACTTGACATGTCTGCACAAGTGACATCGAGCCCTAAGACCCAGCCTGACTCTCGGGGGCGGCGGCTGGAATCTTGGAAAGAGATTGCCGCCCATCTAGGACGTGATGTCACGACCGTCCGACGGTGGGAGAAGCGAGAGGGGCTGCCAGTCTATCGTCTCCAGCACAGCAAGCTTGGGTCGATTTACGCCTACACATCGGAACTCGATGCCTGGAGGGACAAACAGGCGCTCGCAGGCGCAACTGATGCCCCGGACATAGAAGCTGACCGCCAGCCGTCGAGGATTCGGTGGGCCCGTCGCTGGCTTCTTGTGGGTGGGGTTGCTGTCGTTGGGCTGCTTGTAGCCACCTATCTCAGTACCCGGAACCGCGCTGTGAATGTAACCGAAGAAGACACTGTCGTGGTGGCTGATTTCGCAAATTCGACCGGCGATTCCGTCTTTGATGGTGCACTGCGGCAGGGCTTATCGGTGCAACTTCAACAATCACCCTTCCTGAGAATTGTTTCCGACCAACGAATCCGAGAAACACTGCGTTCGATGAAGAAGCCGCAGGATGCTCGACTGGTTCCAGAGATCGCAAAGGACCTCTGTGTGCGTATCGGAAGCAAGGCGTATATCTCAGGTTCCATCACCAATTTAGGAAACGATTACGTCGTTGGCCTCCAGGCAGTGAACTGTTTGACGGGTGATCTGCTCGCGCAGGAGCAGGTGCAAGCACTAGGGAAAGAGAAGGTCCTTGACGGCTTAAGTCGCGCCGCCGGGAAGCTACGCGAGACCCTGGGAGAATCGCTCCGCTCTGTCCAGAAACTTGATACTCCCCTAGCGCAGGCGACCACTCCATCACTGGAAGCTCTCCGAGCTTTAAGTATTGGAAGGGATGCGATGGAAGATGGCAACTACGCCGCTGCGGTCAGCTGGCTTAAGCGCGCGATTGCCAATGATCCCAATTTCGCCATGGCCTATGGAGGTCTTTCTGCCGCTTATGCCGACTTAGGAGAAAGCAATCTCGCGCAAGAAAACGCCAAGAAAGCCTATGAGCTTCGAGGAGAAATCAGCGAACGGGAAAGATCGGGCATTGAGGCTATTTATTATTGGAGTGTTGCCGGCGATCTCGAAAAAGCACGAGATGCCTACGAACTATTGCTGCGGACGTATCCACGCGATTCCGGTGCGCATTTCAATCTGGGAAATGTTTACCAGGGTCTGGGGCAATTAGAGGAAGGCCTTGCACAAGCTCGCGAAACCTTCCGACTTGAACCGAACTCCGGATTAGATTGCAGCTACCTGATTTATTCGCTTACGGTTCTAAATCGACTGCAGGAAGCTGGAGAAATTGGAACAGAAGCATTGGCCAAATACCCTGATCTATATCCTCTACGTGAATGGCATTATATTTTGGCTTTCTTGCAGAACGATACAAAAGCAATGGCGGAACAAATAACATGGGCGACCGGCAAGAAAGGAATCGAAGACGTATTGCTCGGGTACGATTCCGAGGTGCTGGCGTTTCACGGGCAGCTACGGAAGTCTCGTGAACAATCCCGCCGAGCGGTGGTTTCGGCCAATGAGGCCAATGAGACTGAGACCGCGGCAGGTTATCTAGCCAATTCGGCTCTACGGGAGGCACTTTTTGGAAATCGGGAAGAAGCGCGGAAGTCGGTTCTCGAGGCCAATCGGCGTTCTGACAGCCGAGACCTCCAGTATGCTACGGCGCTGGTACTTGCGTTGGTTGGCGACACTGAAAAGTCTCAGTCACTCGCGGAAAATCTGGCCAAATCCTTCCCTGAAGATACCACTGTTCGATTTAACTACTTGCCTACCCTTCACGCGCAACTCGCGCTCAACCGTAGGGACACAGCCGGCGCCATTGAGAGCCTTCAGGTGACTTCTTCCCAAGAACTGATGATACCCAGTGGTCCGACGATTGACCTTGTTATGCTGCCGGTTTTTGTACGTGGAAAGGCGTACTTAAAGGCGCATCAGCGCCGTGAGGCAGCGGTAGAGTTCCAGAAAATACTAGACCATCAGGGTCTTCTTGTGTTCTTACCCATAAGAGCGCTTGCTAATCTTTATCTCGCTCGTGCGTATGCACTGCAGAGTAACTCTCTCGCGGGTCCTGAGGCAGACGCGGCCAGGGCCAGGGCCCGTGCTGCTTACGAGGGTTTTCTGACGCTTTGGAAAGATGCCGACCCCAATATTCCCATCTTGAATGAAGCCAAAGCGGAGTACGCGAAGCTGAAATAACTGTTAGAACTTGGGCCTCAAGTGGGACCGAGCCGGATGGGTGATGGCATAACGAAGTCGGCCCCACGACGAGCCGAGTAGACTGTACGGTGTCCAACCTAACAGAGCTCGGATCGAAGGAGGCCGAGATGCGAATTATAGGTTGCGATCTACACGCTCGACAACAGACGATTGCGATGTTGGATACCGACACAGGCGAACTGGAAGAGAAGACCCTCGAACATCAAGGCGAGACCGCGCGGGAGTTTTATTCCGCGCTCCCCGGCCCCGTCCGGGTGGGGATCGAAGCCACCGGCTCGATGCAGTGGTTCCTGGAGCTGCCGGTTCGGGGAAACTCAGAGGCTTGCTGCCCTTGCCCGGCACTAGACTGCACGATTCCCTCGGGATGGACTGCAATGTTGTCCAAGGAGTCTTTCGGCGTTGAACTGTTTTCTGGCGGCTAGGTATCTCAGCTGCACTATTGAGTGACATGCAGCGCAAAGCGTAATAGGGTTCTGCTCCGAATCATCTACGCACCGGCTGCTTACGTCCTTGGGTTTTAAGGCAAGTACAACCGCCCTGAAGAATACTCTTGGATTCTCCGCTGTGCCATTGAAACGGCCAGCTTCAGTGCGGCCTTCATGTTTCTGGCATCGGTGCCGGGATCGAAGCGCAGCGTGCGGGCGACGCGGCTTTCATGCACGCGGCCTTCGGTGACCACGGCGAAGCTGGGCAGCAGCCCTTGATGATCGAGCAGCAGATGCAGCTTCACCGCGCCCTTGGTGCGCGGGTACTGAGCCCAGTCGAAAACGGTGGCGCAGAGTTCGATGAGGGTGGCGTCCAGACTCAGCAATTTGTTCTTGAAGCGGAAGCCATGCGGGCCGGCGGCTTCGCGGCAACGGCCCAGCAGTTGATAAAACACGGCGCGGTACAACTGCCAGGGCCGATGCTCGTTGGCGTAGGCCAGGGTGGAGCGCTTGGGTGCATCGGGCAATTCCAAGTGCCGCAACTTGCCTTCGCTGGCGGCCAGCCCGCCGCAAATCTCGCGCAACGACTGCGCCCGTCCCAGATGACAGAACAACAAGGCCACAAACTGGCCCCAGCAACTGAAGCCGCGGGCATGACGCTCGGCCCGGTGCTCGGCGACCGCCTGCTCAAACTCGTGGCGGGAAAACAACTGCAACATCTGGCTGAAAATGCTGGATACTCGTATCACGGCGGTGGTGGCCCTCCTTTACGTTCTTTGTAAAGGTGGGAGGCAGGACGCAGTCATCGCGCTGCTCCTTGATCCGGGGGGGCTAGACTCCGCGGATGCACGCCCGCCACTCGCTCCGACAGAAGCGATCAAGAAGCTGAAAAACGGTCGCTGCATGCCGCATGGGTTCCCACCTTTGCACAGAACGCAAAGGTAGGCCACCTGCCCCGGTGGCCAGAGGATCTCTCGCGTTCCCAAGTCTCAAATTTAATGACTCGCTGTGGCTGGCGGCACGGGTAACAGGGTTAGCAGACCTTGAGAAAGGCAATCGGGGAGCGAGGTGCCATGGTCCCGTCCTTCGAAAGTCATGAGACTCACTTCGGTGCCTGAGGCATGATTGCGCAATCTTGCGGTAAGCTCCTGCGCATTTTTCGACATCTGACCTTCGGCTAATTGCTGGTCCTCTTTCGATCCATAGCCAACGAAGACCCTCACAGGGAGTGCGGAGGAAAATGCCGATGCTTTGTCCAGCAACTGTGGCTCCAACCAGATGGATGGGCTGCAGAGGAGATACTCGTTGAAAGCGCCGGCGGCATTCAGCATTACATGTGCGGCAAACAGCGCGCCAAGGGAATGCCCCGCCAAAATCGATCGCCGCGGGTCCACTGGATAGCGGCGCTCGATGATGGGGCGCAGTTCTTGCTGCAAAAATTTCTGGAAGCCGGCGCCGCCGGCGGAGTCGGCCGCGCCTTTGATAGAGGCGGCGACCGGCGAGTGCTGCAGAGCGGGCGGCAACGGGCCGGAGAGAAAATCGTGGGCGCGCAGGCCCAGCCATTGGCCGTAGTCCTGATCTGGATAACCAATCCCCACAACGTAGGCGGCGTTTGGACCGAAGTAGCCGGAGGCAATCGCCAAGTCCGCGACTTGTCCGAACAGACTATTGCCATCGAGGAGGTAAACCACCGGCACTTTGCCGGTTTGCGGCTTGACCGGTTTGGCGACCTGAATCAGGAAATCCCGTCCCACAGACTCCGAGTGAACTGTAAATTGCTCGCTATACCAGAGCTCCGCCGGCTTGGCAGCCATCCCCTCTTGAGCGACGCTATGGGAGGCGCTCCCCAACATCATTGCGGCCACCACAGCGGCAATGGAAATTCGAGACTGCATACTTGGATTTTGCACGGCTCACACTACCACAAACTCGAATGCCTCTATAATCATGGACGGAAATTCGGGGACAGGCCGGTGGCCCACTCAAGCCCGGTTTTGGCTTGAGTGGGGCTGTCCCCTTGTCATCCTGAGAAAGCGGAGTCCTGCGCGAATGAGCGCAGCCCTCCCGACGAAGGACCCATGCATCGGTGGGAAGCGCCGGAAGCGACCGGGTGGCCCTCCCTATAGTTCACGTCTCGCAACGCAAACCGTAGCAGAGTTCTACCCCCGCCGCTCAAAACCTAATTTGGACAAGAGTGAGTGCAACCAAAAGGCAGACGATAGAACGCATGTTTTGTCCTTTGTGAACGAGGGGTAAGACACAACTCAGTCGGGCAGCATTCTACCCCCAGACCGCTGGGTTCGAAGGTCGGGCAATTCGGCGGTGCGGGTGGGATGGCAGACCGTCGGAAGTGCTCCGGATGAAAATCGTTTCACCGTGCCGCGAAACAAGCCAAACGGGCATATGGTGCCGTTTTCAAGGCCAAAAAAATTTCGCAAAAACTGTCCTTTTATTTGCTCTTGCTTGGGCTTAGAATTCTAGCCGGTTGGCGCCCGGGCGTGCTCACGCCGATTCTTCTCGGGGGGTCCAATGAACCATCTGAAGCTTGCCGTTCTAGTTCTCTTCGGCGTTTCTCTCCTTCCTCTGCTGAGTTGTGGAACCGGGCATGATGCTGATGAGAAGTACGTCCTGATTGCCGTAAACATCGAGGTGCCTTACTGGCGGACCGCGGGAGCGGGCTTTGTGCAGGCCGCTTCACAACTCGGGGTACGTGCCGAGTTTGTGGGTCCGGACAGCTACGATCCCAAGGCGGAGCAGCAGGCACTCCAGAAGGCAGTGCAGCAAAAGGCTACCGGGATTTTGATTTCGGTTGCGGATCCGAGTCTGATGAAGACTGAGATTGACAATGCCATTGCGGGCGGGGTTCCCGTCGTCACTGTCGACTCCGACGCGTCCTCCAGCAAGCGGTTGTTCTTCATCGGTACCGACAATTATCACGCCGGACTGACCGGTGGGCAGCGGCTCGCCAAAGAGCTGCAGGGCAAAGGCAACGTGGCGGTCCTCACTATGCCGGAGCAGCCGAATCTAAAGGACCGCCTGCGTGGCTACCGCGACGCTCTGGAGAACTATCCCCAAATCAAGATCACACACGTTGTTGATATCAAGGGCGATCCCCGCATTGCATTCGACTCCACCGCCCAGATTCTTGGCAAAGACAAGCAGGAGCGCATCGACGCGTTCGTGTGCTTGGAGGCGCTGGCGGGAAAAGAGGTGGCTACCGTGCTGACCAACAACGGAATCAAGGGGAAAGTCGTGATGGCCATGGACACCGATCCAGACACATTGGAACGGATTCAGAAGGGCGTGATCGCCGCCACCATTTCCCAAAAGCCGTACAGCATGGCCTTCGTGGGACTCAAGATGCTCGATGACCTCTATCACCACAAGCTGAAAAGCCTGGATATGGATTGGTCCACAGACAGCTTTGCTCCCATCCCGTCGTTTGTCGACACCGGCTCATCCCTAATAGACAAGAGCAACGTGGATGCGTTTGTCGCGGCCAGCAAGTCCGTGACCGAAAACCAGAAATAACCGAGAATCCTGCCGAGGAGGAGAGCCTCTTCGCCATTCAGAAAGAGCTTGAAATTGCGGTGCAAATTCAAACCCCATCCTTCCGCGTGACGTTCCACACCTCGCCGGCATCGAAATCGCCGCGCGCTACGTCCCGATGAGCGCAGTAGCGGGGGATTTCTACGACTTCCTCACGCTGGAAAACAATCAGTTAGGCATTCTCGTCGCGGACGTCACCGGCCACGGCGTTCCCGATGCGCTCATAGCTTCCATGCTTAAGGTTGCTTTGGCCGGGCAGACAGCGCTCGCTCAACATCCCGAACGCGTCCTCGTTGCTTTGAACCAGGCTCTTTGCGGTAAATTTGAGTCGCACTTTTGTGACTGCGGCCTATCCTTACGCTGATCTCGATGCCAAAATCGTCCGTCTACGCGGGAGCTGGATACCCTCCGGCTCGCGACCTGCGCTCCGGTGCAGGGTCCGGAGGAGGGTACTGTCCCTGCCGAAAAGATTTCGTTCCGGCCCATGATGCATGCCTCCCTTTTCCAGTACGCCTCCCGCGGCCGCAAATAATAAAGAACGCCCGCCAGCGCTAACCGCCCCAAGAACCGCCCCCAGATCAAATACCCCGGATAGAGCCTCCGCACGTCCAACGTGTAAAGGTGCTAATGATGAGCACAATTCCGCCCATCTTCTTCACCGCCGCTAAAAGCAGAGTGGAGATTTGAGACTCGGGTGGATGGCCTTGGCCGAACGCAACTACCAGCACGTTGGACTGGGGATCTCCTTCGTGGCTATCTTCTTAGTTTTGGTTGGCTCCGGCTGTATATCAAGCAAATTGAGAGTTAGGGGTACTTGACTTTATGTATCGCTGCCCCATCCTGCTCAATATCACACTGATTCATTACGGCAGCAATGAGCCAAGTGAAGTCCTGGTATCCAACATGCTGGCATCAGCCCGAATGGCGTCACACAGTCCCTGATCGCAAATACTTGCTGGACTCCAGGTTCAGGCAACCAGGCGTTTGGGGGGGTGGTCACGCTTCCGTTCAACCTCTTCCTTGATGGTGCACAGGGCGTAGTTCCACACGATATCGTGCACGAATCCCGGAAACAACATCCTGGCACCCTCCCATAGAACCCGACCCGCGACGCCGTCACCCTTCTTGTAGTCGAATGCGGCATAAATGGAGAGCCTGCTGTTCCTGTCCTTGGTCGATGCGACGTTGAAGATGAGTTTCCCATGATCCGCCAGCCGCTCGTCGACTTGATACAGCAAGGTCTCGAAGCCAACCCGCTTCGTCAGCCGGAGTTCCGCGCTCAACCCGAGGAGCGGTATGCTGTACCGAATCACCGATCCGACCTGGTTGGGCACCCCCTGGATCCGTCGAACTTCAACGAATCGCAGGTTGAGGAAGCGAGCATTCGGGTGGCCGAACTTGGCCAGTTCCTCCATGATCTCTTCCTCAGAACCTCGGATCTTGATCACATACATCCGTTCGAAGTCAGGCAACTCGCCGAGTTCCGTCCCCAGGCTCGACGCGAGACCCTCCTTAAGTGCTTCGCGCTTCTCCTTCAGCACCGCCGTCGGGTACCTTCCGTACTCCCCCCATTTCAGACCCAAGATCGCCTCAAACGCCACGTTCCTCAGCGTAACCGCCGCACCGACGAGAAGGGATCGCAACACGCCGTAGCTGCACATCTCCCAAAATACTTCCCGATAGTCGGCCGCGCCGCTGGCAATCTTCCAGAACACCACGCTCAAGGGCCGACTGCCCTCATCTCGCACCTTACCCTCGGTGGCAAACGCCTGGTAGGTGATGCGGCCGACCACCTGCCTGGTGAACGCCAGCCGGCTCAAGCCGAACACCATACGTCCGAAGCGATTCTCTGCCGCCAGCCACTTGATGGCCTTGCCGTATCCTCTCGCGAGAGCATGCTTGTCGATTCCGTCGTGGAGCACGGTCTGCGCGAGCTGGCTCGCCGTCACGTGGGCCGAGAACAGACCGTCTTTGTTCAACCGCGACCCGACCGCGTCGCCGATGACGGCAAATCGGTCGCCAAAGGGGAATCTAGCAGTGGTCACGGTCATTCGGGGAGCACACGCACAGGCGAGGGGAGCCGCCTCGATGCCCGGCAAGATGCGGTCGATGTGAGGCAGCGTCAGAAAATCGTGGACGATCTGCCGACTGTCTCGTGGCAAAACCGCCTCATCGACACACTTGCCGATTATGGCGATGGTCAAGAACCTGCCCTTGGGAACGAGTGCGGCATGCTCGAGAGCGAAGTGCTTCGAACCGTACTCGATGAAGTATACCTCTCGGCTCAGATTGCGCTCGAGATAGTCCTCGCCCACGTCGAGCTCGAAGATGAAGGCCTTTCGGGACTTGCCTGGAACGAACGCCGGATTCAATCGCCGGATCGAGGCGATCAGAGCATCGTCCTGATAATCGAAGCCACAATGTGCATTGATTCCGGTAGCGATGGTCACGAAGCTGGCATCGAGCGAAACCCTTTCTCCGGATTGCGCCCTCATCGTGAGGCTGGGCATCCCAGTCGCGGTATAGGCGATGGCCTCAACTTCGCCATACAGGATGCGCGCGCCTTCCTTGACCGCTTCACCAAGCAGAAACCCATCGAATCCTCCCGGTCTGCCGCTCCTTTTGCTGGGTAACGAGCCCCGGAAAACGGCGTACATCTGCTTATCTTTGGGAACTCGGAGCCGGAAGTTTTTCCACTGGCCGTGTATCCAGACGTAGTCGAAGCGCCCTTGCACGATCTCGTCCGGAACGACGAGACCATGCTCCTCGAGGATCTCATTCAACCTCGGTGAGATACCGCCTGCGCAGAAGCTGCATCCCTTGTATTGACAGCCACCGGGGCCCAACTCCATCGGACCATGTTTCTCGACGATGACAACATCGATGCGCCGATTGAGACGCCTGGCTTCCCGAAGAATATGGATTGCAAAGAAGGAACCGGCAGGTCCACCGCCAACGACGGCAACCGAGTCGTTGTTCTGGAGGCTCAACAATGAAGGTGCGCGGTGCATAGGCGGAGCCTCCTTGGCAAGCACGCAGGTCAAATCGCCCCGGGGGATAAAAGACACTTGCGGTGCGAGGGCAGCATCCTTGTTGACTGGGATTTATCTAGTCGGGATTTCCA
Source organism: uncultured Acidobacteriaceae bacterium (assembly GCA_963770245.1). Taxonomy (GTDB): domain Bacteria; phylum Acidobacteriota; class Terriglobia; order Terriglobales; family Acidobacteriaceae; genus PALSA-270. The sequence continues at coordinate 117,080 of CAVYOX010000014.1, forward strand.
TCTTGGGTTCCCGTCAGTTCACAGTTTACTCCCGCCTGCCTCTGTTTGGACGACTTGCTGGTGAGTTTACCGTTGCCGATCTGAGGCCGGGTCTTCGATGGCAGCATACCAAGGTTTGCGAACTCTTGAACCGGGCCAAAGGAAAGAGGGCGCGTGGGCGAGGGGCGTGACGGGGCCGGTACAAATTCTTACGAGATCATCCATCACCCATTACTCAGGCTGCCAGGCGTGTAAATAGTACTGTGCAGACGGCCATGACGGAGCTGACTAAATCGCCTCGTGAGCGCAGCGCGGCCGAAAACTTCATGGCCAATGCCTCCGACAATTCCTTTTCGATGTTTTGCTCCATTCTCCTGTAGATCGGGCAAGACGGGAGTATTATCTGAGGCTATGTCCAAGCCGGCGGCTCTATCGAGCATTTCTCGTCGCCGGGGAAATCCCAACTGGGGACGTCCTATGCCGCCCGCTTGGGCTCTTGCAACCGAGTTCGAAAAGCAGGTCCGACGGTTAGGACTTTCCATAGAGGATTATTTCTTATCGGCTGAGCTGAAGAGTTGGTGTCGGGACAATCGGAATCGAGTCTATATTCCAGAATGGCTAGTGGACGCGTTTGGAATCACGGTGGATCCCGGCAACGCCGCCTAGCCGCCCCCCAATCAACTCCATAAGACTTGCGCAGCGAAACGCGGAGGCAGGAAGCGCTTCATCGCGCCCAAGGCCGAGCCCAATGCACTGATATCGGGCATTGCAGGAGCTCGCCAGTCGGCGTACGTTTTGAAAAGCCCAAGACAGCGTGAGATCCCATAACCTGGCGAGCTCCGACTCGCGCTCTCCAACCCCTCGAGAGGAGGATTCCAATGCAAGTAAAAGAGAGACCAACGCTTGTTAGCAGCACGGCGCCCGAGAAGATCAGCGCACAAATCGCCCGCCGTGCGTATGAACTCTATGAGACCCGCGGCCGGGAGGACGGCCACGATCTGGAAGACTGGCTCCGCGCCGAAGAGGAGATCACGGGCCAGGCCGCAAAGGCTGTCGCAGCCTAATATGCCCTAAGTGTTGAGCAAAACCCCGGAATCGTCCGGGTTTCCCATTTGCTCGTTCCGAATGCAATAACTGCGTAGGTTTCCACATGGGGTTCCCATACTTTCTTGGTTCAGTTTGTCCTGTCTCGCCCGGGTGAGGAGCGCCCATACACGGGAAAACAAACCGGGGGGCGGGTATGAGACCGCCCCCCTGACTCCTCTGGCGAGGAGCCTACCCAGTGATCAGGCAAAACGCGGCTGGTGTACATCACTTCCAGGTGTATATCATGGCTCGCATCGGGAATCTTAAAAAGCAGAGACACGTTGGAACGATGCAGCTTCAGCGCTCGTTCAGGTCGAGGCGAATTGAGTTATGGAGCCGGCCGGCAGAAGACGATCGAGGATTGCCTCTTCGCACTTCAGCCACAGACGGCCGGTATAGAGTAACGCGCTGCACTCCAGCGTGATCCAGTCGCGGGTCAGCAGAGCACCGGCGATCGCAGGCGGAAGGCTTCGTCTGCATCCCTGGCAGGTCCAATCTGCCATCGCAGACGGTTTCGCCTACGCCCCTAGGCAGACCTGATCTGATGCGAAACATCCCATGGATATGGCAGAAGCGCGCCGCTTGGCCGAAGTTGCAGGCGCGCTTGCGGCTTTGAAATTGGCAGCGTGCTGGGGAGCACGCCGCGCAACCAGTTAGTTGGCTGTGACTCTAATCACTAACACCTGTGCCCCCGGATATCTCTCCGCAGCCCGGTTTCAGAGACAATCAGATGTTAACGAGGTGATCCCTCGCATGTCCTGGGAGACGCACTACAAACGTAGTCTCATGACAGCGGATGCTGCGTTGCGCCTAGTGCACTCCGGGATGCGAGTCTACATTCAGCCGGGCTGCGCCGAACCGGAGACCCTGGTCGAAGCGCTGATGCGCCGGGGCCCAGAGGTGCATGATGTGGAGATCGTCCACATGATGACGGTGGGCTGCGCGCCTTATGTGGCGCCCGACATGGAAGGGCATTTTCGCCACAATGCCATGTTCATTGGACCCAACGTGCGCGAGGCCATCAGCCAGGGCCGCGCCGACTACACTCCCATCCACCTCAGCGAGATTGAAAGCCTGTTTGAGAGCGGCGCGATGCCGATTGACGTTGCCCTCATCCAAGTTTCTCCCCCCGATCCTCACGGCTTCTGCAGTTTTGGCGTCGGCGTGGATACCACGCTGACCGCGGCCAAAGTAGCGCGCCACGTGGTGGCCCAAATCAATGACCAGATGCCGCGCACCTATGGCGACAGCTTCATTCACGTCAGCGACATCGATGCGATCGTGGAATCGTCGCGACCGTTGTGTGCACTGAAGAGGCCGGCGCTGACCGATCTGCATCTGGCCATCGCGCGCAACGTGGCCGGCCTGATCGAAGATGGCGCTGTGCTGCAGATCGGCATCGGAGGAATTCCCGAGGCGGTGCTGCCTTTGCTGATGGACCGCAAGGATCTCGGCGTGCACAGCGAATTGGTTTCGGATGGCGTGATCCCTTTGATCGAAGCGGGCGTAATCACGGGAGCGCGAAAAAACTTTAAGCCACGCAAGGTTATCGTGGGATTTGCCCTTGGCACCGAGGATCTATTCGAATTCGTCGACAACAATCCCATCTTCGAATTCCACCCCACCGCTTATACCAACGATTCGGTGTTGATCGCGCGCAACGACCATATGGTCGCGATTAATTCCGCGCTGCAAATAGATTTGACCGGACAGGTTTGTTCCGACTCGATTGGCAACCAGTTTTACAGCGGCATCGGCGGGCAGGTAGATTTTCTGCGTGGCGCTTCCCGTTCCAAAGGCGGCCAGTCCATCATCGCTCTACCCTCGACTGCAAAGAACGGGACCATCTCGCGCATCGTTCCCGTGCTCGACCCCGGCGCGGGTGTGGTCACCTCGCGCGGGCTCATCCGCTCTGTGGTGACCGAATACGGAGTTGCATTCCTGCATGGCAAAACGATTCGCGAGCGTGCCAAGTCATTGATCGAGATTGCGCACCCCAAATTCCGACAGGAATTGTACGAGTACTGCGAAAAAATCAAGTGGCTGCAACATCGACCAACGCTGGAGACTGTGGCGAGGTAAAGAAATATGGGCCAAGCACGCGGCAACATCACCATCGATATCGAAGAGTGCAAAGGATGCGGGCTGTGCGTCGAATCCTGTCCGCCGAAATGCCTCGAGCTCGCTCCAGAACTGAGCGGCTTTGGCGTGCACCCCGCACGCTACACGGGCGAAGGCTGCACCGGATGCGGAATTTGCTTCTATTGCTGCCCCGAGCCGGGAGCGATCATCGTCTATCGGCTGGCGCCGCCTAAGACGGTTGGGGCGCCGGGAGGCGATCATGCGGCAGCTTTGTAAGGGAAACCTGGCGGTCATCAAGGGTGCGCTGCTGGCCGGTTGCCGCGCCTACTACGGATATCCGATAACCCCCGCCAGCGAGATCGCAGAAGCGGCAGCCCTGTTTTTCCCCGAGATCGGTGGAACCTTCGTGCAGGCCGAGAGCGAGACCGCCTCCATCAACATGGTCTATGGCGCGGCGGCCGCAGGCGTGCGGGTGATGACGGCATCTTCGGGGCCGGGGCTCAGCCTGATGCAGGAAGGAATCTCCTATCTTGCCGGCGCCGAGTTGCCCTGCGTGATTGTTGACGTAATGCGCGCCGGACCAGGCTTGGGCAACATCGCTCCAGAACAGGGTGACTACTTCGCCATGGTGAAAGGCGGCGGCCATGGCAACTATCGCAATCTGGTGCTCGCACCAGCGTCGGTCCAGGAGATGGCGGAACTCACCATCCTCGCTTTCGATTTGGCCGATAAGTACCGCAATCCTGCGATCGTGCTCACCGATGCTTACATTGGCCAGGTCATGGAGCCACTCGATCTCAAATTTTGCGAAGTTGTGCCCCCAGAAAAGCCGTGGGCGGTAAAGGGCACGGCTGAAGCCCGCAAGAATTTCGTGAGCTCGATCTATCTCGAGGCTGACGATCTCGAAGCCCGCCAGCGGCGCATGGAAGCAAAATATATTTGCGCGCAACAGGCCGAAACGCGCTGCGAACAGTACTGTACCGACCACGCCGAGTTGCTGGTGGTGGGCTATGGCATCGTGTCGCGAGTGTTGCGATCGGCGGTGGACGAGGCTCGCCGCCTGGGAATCAAAGTTGGTTTATTCCGTCCCATCACGCTGTGGCCGTTTCCGACGGACCAGCTGAAGCGGGCCGCCGCACGCACGCAAAAAGTTCTTGTAGTCGAGTTGAGCAATGGGCAGATGGTCGAGGACGTCCGCCTCGCACTGAATGGAAACAAGCCGGTGGAATTTTACGGACGAGTCGGAGGCAATGTGCCGTCGGTGGAAGAGTTGGTAGAGAAAATCGAAGAGCACACAGCCGCTTTGGTTTAGCACAAGTCGGATAAGGGGACAACCAATGGCCAGGGAACGCGTGGATCTCAACGAGGCGCATCTGGAGACGAGCACTGACGGCTACGAAGTCGTGCATTCGAAGTCAGAGGTGTTCTATCCAGTGTACGAACGCAAGACGGATCTTAAGCGCCAAACTCACTATTGTCCCGGCTGCGGTCATGGCGTGGTCCACAAACTGATTGCGGAAGCGATCGAGGAGTTGGGGCTGCAGGACCGGACGATCCTGGTGAGCCCCGTCGGCTGCTCGGTATTTGCCTACTACTATTTCGATGTAGGCAATGTGCAGGTTGCGCACGGACGCGCCCCCGCAGCGGCGACGGGATTGCATCGGGCTTGCCCCGGCAAAGTGGTAATTGCTTATCAGGGTGACGGCGACCTGGCGGCAATCGGAACGGCAGAGATTGTTCACGCCGCAAACCGCGGCGAAGGGATTGCCGTCTTCTTCGTCAACAATGCGATCTATGGCATGACGGGCGGGCAAATGGCGCCCACCACATTAGTCGGTCAAAAAAGCACGACCTCGCCCTGGGGACGCCGTCCGGCAAACGAAGGCTTCCCGCTGCACATGGCCGAGATGCTCTCTTCGCTCGAGGCTCCAGTCTACATCGAGCGCGTGGCGCTCTCCGACAACAAGAACATCATGAAGGCGCGCCGTGCCGTGCGCAAAGCATTGCAGCTTCAGCGCGACGGTGCCGGCTTCTCGTTCGTTGAGATTCTCTCGCCGTGCCCCACGATCTGGGGCATGGATCCCGTCGACGCCCGGCGCTGGGTAGCAGAGAAAATGATTCCGACCTTTCCCCTGGAAGTTTTCCGCGATCACAAGATCGCGATGCCGGCGAATAACACTCCTCCGCTCAAGACCGTAGCGGAATTAATCGAGGGAAAGCGCGAAGACGCCACCGAGCCCGAGTCCACGTTCGATCACCACTACCGGGAACTCGGTGTCAAGATCGCGGGCTTTGGCGGGCAAGGTGTTCTCTTGCTCGGTCAGCTTCTAGCCGAGATGGGCATGCGCGAAGGCCTCGAAGTCAGCTGGCTTCCGTCCTACGGGCCAGAGATGCGCTCGGGAAGCGCACACTGCCATGTATGGCTGTCGAAAGAAGGAATTGGTGCGCCGCTGGTTTCGCATCCACAAGTGCTGGTCGCGATGAATGAAATGGCGCTGCGCAAGTTTGCATCCGAAGTCGCGCCCGGTGGAATCATTCTCTACGGCCGCGATCAACTCCCCGAGGACTTCACCATTTCGCAGGCGCAAGTGGTCTGCATTCCGGCATCGGAGATTGCCGACCGCCTGGGTTCGGCCAAGGTAGCCAACGTCGTAATGGCAGGAGCCCTTCTCGAAACGACCGAGTGCCTTCACACCGCGACCGCCATGAAAGTGCTGGAGGCGAAAGTGAAAAATGCCGACCTGCTGGAGCTCGATCGCCAAGCGCTGGAGGCAGGCAGAGTCTACATCGACCATCACGTGGCAGTCGGAGCCGTCATGCAGGCCGACGGCTTCACGCAGTAATAGCCGGCAGGCTCGACTCCTAGATTCTCAGGCGACGGAGAGAGGGATCAGAGGCGATAAATGTGCGCATCCCGAATCACTGTAATCGTCAACAAAACTCACAATTGGATCGGCTTTATCAGCAAAGACTTTATTCGTAACTAATACCCACGGAGGTAGGACTATGAATTCAAAAGTGATGACACCGCCGGGTATCAAAGCTCCCGCGGACTACATTGAAAGCGTAATGATCAGCGTCCAGTCAAAGAATCCCGCCGAGCCGGAATTTCATCAGGCGGTGCGCGAAGTGTTCGATTCTCTGCGTTTGGTGTTAGGCAAGCATCCCGAATTTCAATCTGCCCGCATCCTGGAGAGGATTGTCGAACCAGAGCGCGTGCTAATGTTCCGCGTGCCCTGGTTTGACGATCAGGGAAATATTCAAGTCAACCGCGGATTCCGCATCGAGATGAACAGCGCGATCGGCCCCTACAAGGGCGGGTTGCGTTTCCATCCTTCGGTGAATCTCGGCATTCTGAAATTCCTGGCGTTCGAACAGGTCTTCAAGAATTCGCTTACGACGCTGCCCATGGGCGGCGGCAAGGGCGGCTCCGATTTCGACCCCAAGGGCAAGAGTGACAATGAAGTCATGCGCTTCTGCCAGAGCTTTATGACCGAACTGCAGCGCCACATCGGCCCGGATACCGACGTTCCCGCGGGCGACATTGGCGTGGGCGGTCGCGAGATCGGCTTTCTGTTCGGACAATACAAACGGCTGCGCAACGAATTCACTGGCGTGCTCACCGGCAAGGGCCTGGCCTGGGGCGGTTCGCTGATTCGTCCCGAGGCCACGGGCTATGGCTGCGTGTACTTCGCCAATGAAATGCTGAAGAGCAGGAAAGATTCGCTCGAAGGCAAGATCTGCCTGATTTCCGGCAGCGGCAACGTTTCGCAATACACTCTCGAGAAGCTTCTCGATTTCGGCGCCAGGCCAGTGACGGTGTCCGATTCGAACGGCGTGATCTATGATCCGGACGGCATCGATCGCGAAAAGCTGGAGTGGATCATCGAACTGAAGAACGTGAAACGTGGGCGTATCCGCGACTATGGAGATCGTTACAAAAAAGCGATCTTCATACCCACGGACATCAAACTGGAGCACAATCCTCTCTGGAACATCAAAGCGGACTGCGCCTTCCCGAGCGCCACGCAAAATGAAATCACCGCGAAAGATGCGGCGAATCTCATCAAGAATGGCATCAAGCTGGTTGCCGAGGGTGCCAACATGCCGAGCACGCTCGAAGCCACCAGGATGTTCCTGGAGATGAAAATCCTCTACGGACCGGCCAAAGCCGCGAATGCGGGCGGAGTAGCCACTTCCGGCCTCGAGATGGCACAGAACAGCGCGCGGCTGACCTGGACTCGCGAGGAAGTAGACGATCGTCTGCACAAGATCATGACCGCCATCCACACGAATTGCTACGAAACTGCCGAGAAATACGGCACGCCAGGCAATCTGGTGAACGGCGCCAACATCGGCGGCTTCCTGAAGGTCGCTAACGCCATGCTGGACCAAGGACTTGTGTAGAGATTTAAGTAGAAATGAAGCCGGCGGCCCATCCTGGTCCCTGCGCTTTTTGCAGGGACAGGGTGGGGATTTTGAATTTCAATGAGCGTTCTCCCCATCACCAACCCCATCTTCGACCCCGAGCAGCGCTTCGAAGGCTTCGAAAACCTGATGCCTTTCAAAGTGCAGCACATACTTCTGGTCTCAAGCCTCTACGACGCTTTCATCCTCCGCGAAGATGGCCGTCTCAACGAACTGCTCATCGAGGAATCTCTCGACCTCAGCCTGCAGCAGATTCCCGGCATCACTCATGTTTCAAGTTGCGCCGAAGCGCTAGAACTGGCGAGTTCCAATCCTGAATTCAACCTGATCGTCTCGAATCTCGCCATCGGCGAGATGGATGCCGCCCAACTGGCTGGTGAAATGAAGCTCGCCGGGCTCGATATTCCCGTGGTCGTGCTGGCCTACGACTATCGCCAAGTAAGAAACTTTGTCGCTCGCAATCCGGTGACCGACCTGGAGCGCATCTTCCTGTGGCAGGGCGACGCCCGCATCCTGATCGCGATCGTCAAATACGTCGAAGACAAGCGCAACGTGCTCCACGACACGCGCGCCATGGGAGTTCCTGTGTTGCTCGTGGTGGAAGACAACATCCGCTATTACTCGTCTTTCCTGCCAGTGCTGTATGCCGAACTGATCAAGCAATCTCGCCGCGTGATCCACGAAGGCATCAACACGGCTCACAAGCTGGTGCGCATGCAGGCTCGCCCCAAGATTTTGCTAAGCTCCAATTTCGAAGAAGCAGCGCAGCTGGTGCAGCAATATCGCGATACTCTGATCGGACTGGTATCGGACGTGGAGTTCCCCTGGGACGGCACGCTCAACTCAGAGGCCGGATTTGAATTGGCGCGACTGATAAAGAGCCTTGCGCCCGACGTGCCCGTGGTTTTGCAAAGCAGCCGGCCGGCCTTCCGCGAACGCGCCTACGCAGAGGGTTATTCATTTCTGCAGAAGCTTTCGCCGACTCTGCTGCAGGATCTGCGGCGAATTCTTACGGAGGAATTCGGCTTTGGCGACTTTGTGTTTCGCATGCCCGACTTGCTCGAAGTCGGCCGCGCGAAAGACTTAACCGAACTGGAACATCAGCTGAAGAAAATCCCCGCAGAGAGTCTGCTCTATCACGGCCAGCGCAATCACTTCTCGCACTGGCTGATGGCGCGCACCGAATTCGCCCTGGCGGTCAAGCTTCGCCCGCGAAAAGTTTCGGACTTTGCCAGCCCGGAAGATCTGCGCCGCGATCTGATCGAATCGATCCGCACCTATCGCTGCGAACAGAATGAGGTACTGATCGGCGATTTTAAGCCCGACACCTTCGAACCCGAACCGTCCACTTTTGTGCGCATTGGATCCGGCTCGCTGGGCGGCAAGGCGCGCGGCCTGGCCTTTGCGCGGCACCTGCTGCGCACGCGCCGCCTCACCCGCCGCTTTCCCGGAGTCCGCATCGCAGTGCCCCAGGCTGTCGTGCTAGCCACCGATGTTTTCGATCAATTCGTATTCGAGAACAATCTGCTGGACTTCGCCTTGCATTGTGCCGACAATGCGGAAATTCAACAAAGATTCTTGGCTGCGCCGCTCCCCGCATCTCTGAATGAAAATTTGAGAGCGTTTCTGGCTGAGGTCAAGCATCCGCTGGCGGTGCGCTCCTCCAGCCTGCTCGAGGACTCGCAATATGAGCCCTTCACCGGGGTGTATGAAACTTTCATGCTGGGCAATCGGCAAACTGACTTGGAAGACCGCTTGCAAGCCCTGAGCGAGGCTATACGGCGCGTCTATGCCTCCACCTTCAGTCGCCATGCCAAGGCCTACATGAGGGCTACGCCCTACCGCCAGGAAGAAGAAAAGATGGCGGCGATTTTGCAGCAGGTCGTGGGTGCGGAGCACGGGCCGCGCTTCTATCCGGATATCTCTGGAGTAGTCCGCTCCCGCAATTTCTATCCCGTACCGCCGATGACCTTCGAGGATGGCATTGCGGCCGTGGCGTTGGGACTGGGCCGCGTGGTCGTCGACGGGGGAAAGTGTTTGACGTTTTGCCCGCGCTATCCCCGCAACCTGGTGCAGTTCTCGTCCGTCGAGGATATGCTTGCTACCTCGCAGTCAGAATTCTGGGCCTTGCAACTCGACGGGACCGGCGGTGCACACTTGCACGAGACGCGCTTCGGCCTCGACGCCGCCGAAGTCGACGGTACTCTGCAGGCCGTAGGTTCCACATACTCGCGAGAGAACCATGCTGTCTACGATGGGCTTGGCCGTCCTGGTTCGCGCCTCGTGACTTTTTCATACATGCTCAAGCATGGCACGTTCCCTCTGGCAGCGATTCTCGATGAGTTGATACACGCCGGCGAAGATGCCTTGGGCAATCCGGTGGAAATCGAATTTGCCGTGCGTCTGCCGCAGCAGGCCGACGAGGTGGCCGAGTTTGCCTTTCTGCAGATTCGACCGCTCACGCTGGCCCGCGAGAATCAGGACTTGAACATCCGCGATGTCTGTGCAGAGCAGTTGATCTGCCAAAGCAACAGAGTGCTGGGAAACGGCCGCATCGAAAATCTCCACGACATGGTAGTAGTGGACTCGCAACGCTTCGAGCGCGGACGCAGTCAGGAAGTCGCCAAAGCGGTGGCTCATTTCAACGCCTCACTGAACGCGGAGAACCGTCCCTATCTTTTGATCGGGGTCGGGCGCTGGGGATCGAATGATCCGTGGCTCGGTATTCCGGTCGAGTGGGACGAAATCTCTGGCGCGCGCGTGATCGTTGAAGCCGGATTCCGCGATTTTCGCATCACCCCGTCGCAGGGCAGCCATTTCTTCCAGAACCTGACCGCCTTTCAGATCGGCTATTTCACTGTGAATCCGGAAGTGGGCGAAGGCTCGATCGATTGGGATTGGTTAAGCCGCCAGCCATCCATGGCCGAAAAGGGATGCGTCCGGCATCTTCACTTCGACGATTCCATCCGCGTAATTATGAACAGCCGCTCGGGCAGAGGCGTCATCGTCAAACCGGAAGCCAGCTAGAAGTTTGCATCGGTTTCGCAAGGAACAATCTGAGCGGTTCTCCGGAGTCTATGCACCGGAGTAACCGGGACGAATCCTGCTCACATCAAATTGTGATCTCAATCCCCGCCACTTCAGGAGCCTTCGCCCACAATCAAATTGTAATTCTCTATAGCGGAGGCTTCGTATTCAAGATCATCGACGCCGAGTTCCTCGCCCCCGCCATCAAACGGTTCATCATTGAAGCTCCCCGCATCGCCCGTAAACAGAAACCTGGCCAGTTCGTGATTCTGCGGGTTTACGAGGAAGGCGAGCGCATTCCGATTACCATCGAAAGCTCTGACCCGGCGCGCGGGACAATCAGCATTGTGGTTCAGTCGGTGGGAAAGACGACGCACTTGCTGAACTCGCTCCAAGCCGGCAATCACATTCTCGACGTGGTCGGGCCGTTCGGTACTGATCGCTCGGTGCCCATCTGGACTTCCGGATCGCCGACCATCCAACCAGAGTCTTCAGATCCAGTGCGAGCTGCGTTTCCCGTGACGATGCCAAGCTCGTCGAGTATCGATTGCGAGATTTGCACTTCGAGTTCGCTGGAAAACCTGCGCATGGTTATGTTCCACAGGAGATTTGTGCGCGCCATGGCCTTTCGTGAGCTGATTGACCACTTCGGCATAAACAAATCGCGCCCTCGCACCGGATGTCTTCCACACGCACGCCGATATGTCTTATCTAAGCAAGGGCCTGCCGGAGATATCCTGCCACGTCGCTGACGAAGCGATGCACCGACACCTCTGCGATGCGGTGGCCGACGACCGCGTTCATGGTTCTTCCAACGGTGCCGAAAGGTGGTTCGTAAACGCCGTAGAAATCCAACTGCGTTTCGGTCGAGGTCAGCGGGTACACGGAAAGCTCGCCCTTCATGAGTGGAAACAATCCCGGCATGGCCGCGGCCTCCCATTCCAGCAGCAACCGCGTGATGGGAGTTGAAGTGGCATCGACGATCTTTTCCTCAATGTTTTTCACGGAAATATTGATATCGGTTTTCACCCCAATACCGCCAAAGTCGACGTGCAGTTCTGCAGCGACTGATTGCGCCCGGGAAGCAGCTGCCTTCGTAGCCGACTGGAACACCGCGAGCGCGTTCAGCCTCAACGCATCGCGGACGTGCTCGTAGGGACGGTTCACATAGTCGTAGCTGCGAATCTCACGTCCTGTACCCATCGTTCCGTCCCGCTGACCGGCCAGTCTTCAAACTGGTGGTCACGAAAACTGTACCATAGCACGCTCGTATCGCAGTTCGATTGCATGCGGCGTCCGTGCTCCCGGGTTCATTGTTGCTCCACCGTTTACTTGAGGCATCGTTTCCGAAAACAATGACAATGAATTTCGCTGTATCATGGCTACCGCCCGTATTCAGTCGCAATCAGGCTAGCGCTTGATAGCGGATGCGAGGTCAGCACGAACGCGTGAGGAGGCTTCGATGTCTCGGATTGACGTCCCATTGTCGCGCGTGGGTTTCGGACAAACGCAGCGAGCCGACAATTGGTGGGTACAGCCACTGGTTGTGTTTCTTGGTTTGTCGGCATTCATCGGTTACTCCACGTGGGCTGCTCTGCAGGGGCAGCATTTCAGGTTCGGACCATATCTCTCACCGTTTTATTCGCCCGAATTGTTCGGCCCCGCCCATGAGGGTTGGTTCGGTCCAAGCCCAAGCTGGATGCCTGTTTGGGTTACGGGAGCGGTGCTTATTTTGTGGGCGCCGGGCGGCTTTCGAGTGACGTGCTACTACTATCGTGGGGCGTATTACAAGGCTTTTTGGGCGGATCCGCCTTCCTGCACCGTGGGCGAGCCGCGGACGACATATCTCGGCGAAAGATCGTTTCCTTTGATCCTGCAAAACATCCACCGGTATTTTCTTTATCTGGCCCTGGTGTTTCTCGTAATTCTGGGGCGGGACGTGTGGGATGCGTTCTGGTTCGACGGCCGGTTTGGCATCGGTGTCGGCACTCTCGTCTTGTTGACGAACCTCATGCTGCTGACTTCCTACACTCTGGGATGCCACTCCTTACGTCATCTGGTCGGAGGTTTTCGCGATCGGTTGGCGGGGGCGCCGGCCCGCAAGCGAGTTTACGATTGTGTGAGTTGCCTGAACCGGCGCCACATGCTGTTTGCCTGGTGCAGCCTCTGCTCGGTAGCGTTTTCCGATTTGTATGTGCGAATGTGCTCGATGGGTATCTGGACGGATTGGAGGATCGTCTAGTGAGCGAGTATGTCACGCATGAGCACGACGTTCTGATCATTGGAGCCGGGGGTGCCGGTCTGCGGGCTGCCATCGAGGTCTCGGCCGCCGGTGTAAAGGTCGCGGTCATTTCGAAATCTCTTCTCGGCAAAGCACACACAGTCATGGCCGAGGGTGGCGTAGCCGCGGCGATGGGGAATGTGGACGATCGGGACAGCTGGCGCGTTCACTTTGCCGACACCATGCGCGGCGGTCAATACCTGAATAACTGGCGGATGGCGGAGTTGCATGCCAAGGAAGCTCCGGCGCGCGTGCGTGAACTGGAGGCCTGGGGCGCGCTTTTTGATCGCACCAGCGACGGCCGAATTCTGCAGCGGAATTTCGGCGGCCATCGGTATCCTCGGCTCGCGCATGTGGGCGACCGCACCGGCCTGGAGATGATCCGCACTCTTCAAGATCATGGAATCCATCTCGGTCTCGATGTTTTCATGGAACACACAGTCGTCACGCTGCTGAAGCACGGCGGTCGCATCGCGGGCGCGTTTGGATACGATCGCGAACGCGGCCGATTTCATGTGTTTCGCGCCAAAGCCGTGGTGCTGGCGACGGGAGGAATCGGAAGGGCTTACAAAATCACCAGCAACAGTTGGGAATATACGGGCGATGGCCATTCGCTCGCCTACCATGCCGGTGCGGCGCTGATGGATATGGAATTTGTGCAGTTCCATCCTACGGGAATGATTTGGCCACCAAGCGTGCGCGGCATTCTGGTCACGGAAGGAGTGCGCGGCGAGGGAGGGGTGCTGCGTAATCGGAATGGCGAGCGATTCATGTTCAAAGATATTCCACCGCTGTACGCCAACCAGACCGCCGATACGGAAGAAGAAGGCTGGCGGTACACGCAGGGGGATAAGAACGCGAAACGCCCACCCGAGCTGCTGACCCGCGACCACGTGGCCCGCTGCATCCGGCGGGAGGTGCGAGAAGGGCGGGGCAGTCCTCACGGCGGTGTGTTCCTGGACATTGCGTGGATCAAGGAGAGAATTCCGAACGCGGCGGAACATATAAAGAAGAAGCTGCCCAGCATGTATCACCAGTTCAAGCAGCTTGCCGACATTGACATTACCCAGGAGCCCATGGAAGTGGGTCCTACGACCCACTACATGATGGGAGGCGTCAAGGTGGACGCTGATTCCCAAATGTCAGACGTGCCTGGCCTGTTTGCAGCGGGAGAGTGTGCGGCAGGTCTGCATGGGGCTAACCGGCTCGGCGGGAATTCACTTTCTGATTTGTTAGTCTTCGGCAAACGAGCCGGAGAGCACGCCGCGGCCTATGCAAAAGAGAACTCGCTGGGTGCGGTGAATACGGATGAACTCGGATCAGCGGAAAAATGGGCGCTGCAGCCCTTCGAGCACAAAGGCTCCGACAATCCATACGTCGTACAACATACATTGCAGGACGTAATGCAGGAACTGGTAGGGATCGTACGTCAGGAACAGGAGATGCTGCAAGGGCTCGAGCGCATTCGCGAGTTGAAAGCTGCCAGTGAACGGGTCAGCGTGGATGGAAACCGGGAATACAATGTGGGCTGGCACACGGCGCTCGACCTGCACAGCCTGCTGACCATATCAGAAATTGTTGCCCGGGCGGCGCTGGAGCGGAAAGAGAGCCGTGGGGCGCATTTCCGCGATGATTTTCCCGCCAGGGACGAGCAGTATGGCGGCTTCAACATCCTGGTGCGAAAAGGCGGCGGTGGAGAGATGCAGCTCACACGCGAGCCCATTCCCCCGATGCGCGAGGATCTGCAGCAAATCATCCAGGAGATGAAGTAATGGCGACGGCCACGTTTCGGATCTGGCGCGGGGAAGGAGGCCAGGGGAAGTTCCAGGACTACGCTGCAGAAGTCTCAGCGGGCATGGTGGTCCTCGATGCCGTACATCAAATACAGGCGGAACAGGCCGGCGATCTTGCGGTTCGCTGGAACTGCAAGGCGGGGAAATGCGGCTCGTGCTCAGCCGAAATCAATGGCATGCCGAAATTGATGTGCATGACGCGCCTGAACACGCTCTCGCTGGATAGGCCTGTGACCGTCGAACCGATGAAGGCATTTCCGCACATCAAAGACCTGGTCACGGACGTATCGTGGAATTATGGGGTAAAGAAGCGCATCCCGAAGTTCCAGCCGCGGCAGCCCGACGCGCCCGATGGCACCTGGCGTATTGCCCAGGAGGATGTCGAACGGGTGCAGGAGTTTCGAAAGTGCATCGAGTGCTATCTCTGTCAGGATGTCTGCCACGTCTTGCGCGACCATCACATGCACGACCAATTCATCGGTCCTCGATTTCTGGTGTATGCGGCCGCGCTCGAAATGCATCCGTTGGACGTGGGCGATCGCGTTGAAGATCTGAGAAAGCAATTCGGCGTAGGTCTCTGCAACATCACCAAGTGCTGCACCAAAGTTTGTCCTGAAAGCATCACGATAACCGACAACGCGATCATCCCGCTCAAGGAGCGCGTCGTGGATCGCTTCTTCGATCCGCTGTCGAAACTGTTCCGCGTATTCAGCAATTCGAAAAAATAGGAGACGTTATGCATTTCGACCTGAAATCCATTTCCCAGCAGAGTATTCCCGAAGCACTGGCGAAGGTGGAGCGTTACAGACTATTGAATGAACCCAGCCTCGCGGAGAGCATTTGCCTCGATATTCTGGCCATCGTGCCCGACCATCAGCAGGCGCTGATTTCGCTTCTGCTCGCGCGAACCGACCAATTCCACTCACAGGTACATGCGAAAGCCGCACAGGAGGTTCTTGCACAAATTAAGGGCGACTACGAGCGGGCCTACTACGAGGGCATCATCTGGGAGCGTCTGGGGAATGCGCGCATACGCCACGGCGGCGCTGGAGCCGTCGCATCCGCATATCACGCGCTGCGGGAAGCCATGGATCATTATGAGAAAGCCATGAACTGTGCGATACCCGGGAACGACGATGCCATTCTGCGATGGAACACCTGTGCGCGCGTGATCATGCAGAATCCGGATGTCCGACCGGCCCCCCAGAATGAACCTGCCCAGGCATGGGAGCACGACGAAGCCGGCTCCAGAATCGCAGACGCTTAGCCGAGGCCATTACGTCACCGCGGTAGTCGAAGTGTGCGCCGGGGCTCGCCACTACGAATCCGCTCACAGTCAGTGTCGTCGGGAACACGCGAAGCTTGGCGAGTACTTGGATCGTTCTGACGGGTAATCGGGAAGTAATGCCTCCAGATTCGTCCCGATAAAACGCCTGCCTGTCACGTAGGAGGTCGCGGGTTCGAGTCCTGTTGGCAAGCAGAATGGATATGCTCACCATCTCTCTAGCCGTGGTGTAATTTCCTTGCAGCACAGCGCGACCCAATGTTGACCGCTGTCGGGAAAGGGCAGGGGCTGACTCACCCGTTTCCGCCGTACGAAGCCCCTTGCGTCCGCTGGTCGCCGCATTCGGATTGGTACGAGCAATGACAAACCTCGACTTGTTCCGTCTGCCCACAAACCAAATCCAAGAACTGGTCACTTCGGTACAGTCTCAGAACTGAAACCCAGCCATACTCTTCATGGCCATCGCAGATGAACGTGGATCGCAGTTGTACTTGAATGTCGTGCGGATGCCGGCTAGTTACCCTGCCGCCATCACGCGAGGCGAAGAGAATGAAGACGAAGACATGGACGGTGATCGCCAACACGGGCAAACAAGCGACCCTTGAATCCGGCCTTGAGAAAAAGGAGGTTCAAAAGCCGACGCACATTAGCGCCAGAGAGTTTGTTCACTGGCTAGCACCTGATAGCCATATTGATGACGGTTCTTTGCGATCACTATTTAAGCGGTAAGGCTCTTGCGGGGAGCGAACTCCACCTTCCACCTTCTGCACTCGTAAATCCTCCAAACGCCATAGTCACACGGGGCGCTCAGACTGTCCGGATCGTAACGAACCTCAATCTTCCTCGTTTCTTGATGGCTCGTTACGCGGTTGGTCAACCTCATCGACGACAATCGTCTCGGCGCATTCAGCTTTTTCGTCGTAATCGCAGACTCGACCGGGATGGGCCTGTTTGCATTTCTGGCATAGTTGAGTAGCCATTTGTCCACTTCCTCGAATTCGCGAAATTCCTATCGAAGATGCGACCTAACGGTTGCGTGCACCTTCGCCTTATGCGGTATTTCTAGTGATGTATGGTCAGAAGCGATCACTTTGACAAAGTATGCATTCCCTGACGGGCCGTCTCCCGACTCTTTCAGGGCACTGGTGAAATGCATGAAGTCCAACTTTGGTCAAAACTGACCAGTATTCAATCCGCAGCAGGGGCACACTGTAACGGTCAGAGTTATGTCTTTTCGGGCGGGAAAGCCGCCTGAAGTTGAGTTGGAATCGGGCCGGGGTGGCTTATGACTACTGTCGTGGCGGTGATCTTCGGAGTTTTCGCAATTGGTCTGATCGTCCTCCTGATCTACAAGAGCACACTCACTATGCACGAGGATGAACAGTTGTTTCTGGATGACGTGAGTTCACACATGCACGCGGAGCAGACCGAACTGTTGACCAAGGTGAGCCGCCTTATCCTCCCGGTGCGAGTGTTCGGTATGGGGTCTGGGGTATTTCTGCTGGTGCTCGTGGCCATGTTGATTTACCAGAAGCTGAACCAAATACAGTAAAGTCGAAAGTTAGCCTCTCCATTCGCACAATCCCATTACTCGGGCTCAAGTCGGCAACAGACGCCATGCTGCTGCCAAAGGCGAAACCGCGGGCTATGCGCGAGCATTTTTTCGTGTCTTCGATTCGCAGCCGCGAGGTCGCTCGGGCTCAGCGGTCTGGTGTCCGGCACTGCGAAGATGCGCTCAAGGCACTCGATTTCGGCAATAGTCTGCTCGGCGTCCATTCCGTCTCAATATCTAACAGAACGATGGGTGCTGGACATCGCATCTCCGGGACTGCTGCGCATGTTGCAGAAGAACGTGAGCTTTCGGTAAGCCTGCCTAGAGAGGGGCGTTTCAGTTCGTGAACCGCGGAAAATCGGGGTCGCCACGTCATGCTGCCGAAACCCAACTTCGTCCTTCGCCGAATACGCTAGCCTTATAGCCTTCCAACGTTCACCGCGACGCCACCTCTGATGATCGGGCTAGAAATTGCTTACATGTGTTGCTGGAAGAATGCGATCACGGAACGGTTGAAATTGCGGTGGAATGCCGCGCGGTCAAAACCGCCCACATCCCTGCAAAACGGGAGCAGCCGCATAATAGACGGACACGGGGCGAGGAAGGTCAGATGTCCGGCTCCGATAACAGCGTGATATTCGGGCGGCTCCGGCAGCAGGCGGCGAACCACTGCGGCTCCAGTCTCATACGGCACGATCGGATCGAGTGTGCCGCTCCAGAGTTGCACCGCGGCTGTCACCCGGGACAATCCACTGGGCTCGAACACGCGACTGAATGCTGGCGCAACGAGGACCGCCGCTTTGATGGCCGGGTCATGCACCCACACGGTCTCTGGAACCACCTGTGCTGGAGCAGGCGGGTCCTTCCAACGCGAGGCGATTTGCGCAGAATCTGGTACACCGCCAATGGATATTAACGCCGTCAAACCGCCGTTGGAAAATCCGAATATGCCTACGCGCGTCGCGTCGATTTGTCGATGCGCCGGCCAATCGTTCAACATGTATTCGAGCATGAGGTGAATTTCGCGTGGGCGATCGATCAGCCAGCGTGGCATTCCGACGTAACGGTAGTCCATTGCATCGTCGTCCGTGTGCGTGACAGCGGCAACTACAAAGCCAGCGGAGGCCAGCGCAAGCGCGGTGTCAGCGTGAGCGCCGAACATACCACCCGCCCCGTGTGATATCAGGACCAGGGGCAGTTTGCTCTGTGCGACCGTTCCGTCGGTGGCGAGCATTTGCGGCGAGAAACCGATTATTCTCAGCCGGAGTTGCGAGGCCGTCGGATACCAGATGCCGATGTCCAGTGGCTTGTCTTGCGAATCCCGCACCATGACCTTTTGAAATCCGACTCGGTGCTCGGACCGAGCTGGATCGAAAAAGAATGAGGTGTATATCCCGAGCGCCAGAAGTGCCAATGAAAGCACGACACCAATAACAATTTTCAGCATGACTCTCATGTCTGTCCTCACCTGGCGTCGGACTCCTTCAAGTCGCGACCACAACTTGCACGCGAACGATCCCACAGTAATCCTAGCAGCCCGTGCGGGCGGCCTCCAGCAGCTTCTCACGAGCTTCTCGCTTGCCCCCAAAGCTCACCTCGGGGACCGGCAGGCGACCGTCCAGCCGCGCCGGACGGCATTACTCGCGCATCGCGCGCGTCTGCATCGCGAGCGTCTGCTAGTCATTAGTGGAGACTCGGGCGCACAGGGTCTGTGCGAAATATTTTCGGCTGTTTCCGTCGCTGGCCAAGAACGTCGTCGGATTTTGCCTTTGAGAAAACCCGTTTGGCGACCATTTCAGCGTGTCACTGGCCGCCAGCAGTTCCACGAAGGCGAGCGCACTCCCGTCCAGCCGATGCCGACGCGGAGACTTCGGCGGCTTTGTGGAAGCGCGAGGCTCCAATCGATCCGTCCACTTCTGAAGGCTCGGCCGGTCCACGCCCAGCGCCCGCGCCGTAGCAGTGATGCCATCCCGCCGCGCCAACTTCGCCGCCGTCGCCCACAGCTCTTCCGGTAGCCGCGATCGCACCGCATGCGCCTGGCGAAACTCCTCAAATCAGTGGCTCGCGCCCATGGTCGGGTGTTTGCCTGTTCGCATCTCAATAGGACAGCATCGATGGGAGTGCCGCGCCGATTCTGGTCTGCTGGGTTCTACGCCGCCTCCGCGCCCACGCTGCAATGTGCGCCTTCGGAATCAACGAACTGCGCCAGCACCCTGCCGAAATCCTGCTTCTTGGGAGGCTTGCTGAACCGAACACCCTTGGCGCCCATGTCTCGGCAAAAAGCCTCGACGTCGACGACAGTGAACACCAATTGGACCTCTCCTCCTGGATTCTTGTCGGAAGCCGGGTGCAGCGCGAGAGTGGTTTCGCCTGTCACGAACTCGCTCCAGCCGGGCGACTCGAACTTCAGTCGAAGTATTTTGCCCCCTACTGAACCGCTGAGTTCCAATTATCCCAACAGATGCTGGCGGCAGCCAAATCGCCTCAAGGTGGGGGATGTGAGTACGGCGTCCGGACTGCTGAAGCCGTGCGGTGTTCGGCCGATGTGCTGCGATCTCGTGAGCAGTCGGATCAATTCCGTGGTTAACGACGAAGCGGAGCGCTCGCACCCGTGGAACTCACCCAGATTCAGAATCGACTCTTCTCGTAGTGGTACTGCGAGGCTATACGCATCCAGTGGCACGTCGGAGTCGTTCCCACAGTGCAGATCAGGACGTAGGGTGGTGGTGAGCAGTTTTCGGGGGAGGGCTGTTCAACGATAGCGTCCCACCGACTCTATTGAGTCTGGGGCGCTTTCGTTGGTTTGTTCTTGCCAACGTATCCAGCAAGTCGCCATGTGCAGGGGAGCCGCCACGGTTCAAACGGCAGGTCGGCTCCGGTGCGGTTCGGCCCTGGGTATGCCCATCGGCAGAACTGAGGCATGCCTTTCACTGCTCGTGTGGGCCGCACAGACGAAGTCTTCGTCGCCCTGTTCGCTGATTTCTAGATAGTCGGCGATGTCTTTGCAGTTCGAGCGATTACAAAGAATCAGTCGACCCAGTGGGTGCTCAAGCCGAAAGTGTTCCATGAAATCCTCCAGTGATGTGAGTCCGTGATAATCGGACAGGCAAAGTGTGAGCCCCTGATCGGACGCCAAGCTTAGACTCAAACGAAAGCTGGCCGTACTTTTACGGACACTAGCTCCGGGATGCGTCGGGAGTTTTGGATGGATTCCACGGCGTCCTCGGCCGCGAATTTCCCCATCACCAGTGCCAGCTTACGGTTGAGTGTCATTTGGACGGAAGTCCCATCAATCCGGTGCACGTATTCAAGGGCGTGGGTACCCCCACGGTTCACTTTCACAATAAATTTGATGTTCATATGTATGTCACTCCTACACTCCTACCTTCGCGAGAAACGATTAAGGAGACGTGAAGCAGCGCTTCATTTCTTTGAGGTTGAGTACACAACCGCTGTAAAGGGCTTACCACACTCCAAGCAACTTGCCTTTAATCGAGACGTGATCAACCCGCAAGATGGGCACATCCTCTGCGATTGAACCCCGGCAATCTGTGGTTTCAGCTTGCGCATCCAGTGAGCCAGCAGCATCGTGAACAGCACGATAAGCAGACCGAAGGAAAGGCTGGTTGCGTTCATAAAAGCGACCCTTCTTGGCGAGCCCTGCACCAAAGGCATGGGCAGACGGCTCACTCGCTGAAAAGCCTAAGGTGGGAGAACTTCAGATGGACTGGCTTAGGTCAGAAGACCTGAAAGAGGAGAAAAACGTAACCGCCCCATAACCATTATAGCAGTTGAGGAGCCTATTGCACTCTGTCGTTGCCGAGGAGCACAAGGCGTACCATCGTGCATGAGCAGAATGCATCCAGAATGCCCCGACTCAGACCGCTCTGATCGGTCGGTAGCTGCCGATGTCGTCCTTCGACAAGAGCCAGCCGAGGAAGAAGACGAAGAGGAAGACGAAGGCGGCGACGGCAAGGAGAAGAAGATGACGATGATGACGAAACAGAAGACGGCTACTCGGAGTGAGCGTGTCTTAGACCGAGCAGGCGATAGTTGCCCCGAGTCTTTCCCCGTGTGCGGGGCAACGTCTAGCAGTTCGTTAATTCGCTTCAGAATGTCAGCTTTGTCCATCGTTCCAACCCTCCATTCTAGCTGCTAGACCTCTCATCCAGAACACATTATCAGTCTTCCTCATGATCCGCTCCGGTCACTGAACCGCAGCCGCGACCATGGCGGCGGTTCGTGGACTGCCCTGCGGACCTGCCGAGTCTCCCAACTGCTTCCATGCGGCTTCCAGCAGGGGCTTGGAAAAGTTTCCCATCCTAATCCAGACGAACTCCAGCTATCCTAAGCTGCTGGGAGATTCCCGACATGAGCGTCCCCATACCGTTGATTGTCAGCGCCGGGGGGTGGGCTGGATGTGCCGTCAGCATCTATTTCAACGTGCGTCACCACTATCGGCTTAAGCGCCAAGAGGAAGGCGTTCGGCAGGAAAAGGTTGAGCGCGAGCACCAGGAGCTAGAAGCGCAGGATGAGCAACGACTGAAGGAGCAGGCTGCCCCGTTGTTTTTCAACATTGATGGAACTCCCGGCCCGATACTGGTCAACGGAAGCCAGCATTCGTCGCAAGGGCCGTTCATGTACTTATGGGGACTTGTGACCGTCGTGAATCGCACTCCGGTGACTATGAAGATCACCCCGCTCCGGCTCCTCATGGCAGGCGAGGAATGGCCTGTTCAAAGCATTTCCTTCCACCTGAAGTCCAATACCCAGGACAGATCAGACCGAATCAGCTTGAGAGGGAACGACAAAGAAGACTACGAATTGCATTTCAGGTTTCCAGACGACAAATGCGCTACCGGGAGTGGGGAACTTTGGTTTGCAAGCGACAACCGACCCGGAGAGTTTTCGGTACCAGTTAGGTTCCGGCAATAAAGCGGGACAAGCGGCGTACGAATCGGTAGCAGTGCGCCGAGCCTGCCCCGGCGTTCCTCGAAAAACTCAGTGATTACGTCAGCGGCACTTCTGAGTGGGGGGTCAAGAGCCTTCTGCTCCTCTCGATGCCCGCTGGACTGGCCACAAAGCCCGCCTTGACCTCTGAAACGCCCGAGCCGACCTGAACCCCTCCAGCAGCCAAATCCCCGCAGAATCGTCTTCGTGACGGATGACCCCAATCCTATCCGCCCGCGGCAAAATGCCCCCCCACGCAGAGGCACCATAGGCCCGCGACCGAGGAAATCTCCGGCGTCATCGAGCCGGTCACCTTCCACGACGAGGACAGCAACTTCTGCGTGCTTCGCGTCAAGGCGAAGGAACGCCGGGAGGAAACGACGGTCGTTGATGCTCTCGATCGTCTCGTAGACAGTTCTGCCCTCGTTGTAGCAGGGCATCAACACGCTCGCGGTTGGCTCATACGTGTAATCCTTTCGGGCTTTTGTGCTGGGGAATGAGAACTTCAGAATGATCCCCATCAAGTACTTGACCACAGAGATCAGCAGGCAAAGAACCAGGATGAGCCAAAGAAGAATGGGGGCCATTACGGTCGCGCCTCCCGTCCCGCGTAGCTCACGCCATGGACCCAGATGTGTCTGGCAGATTGGGCTTCCATATGGCAACCTGCTTCCCGATCATCAACCCGACGACGGACTGCGCACCGCTCCGGAAGCGGACGATATCACATCCCGGGCCGGCACTTGAATTGCCGGAATTGACAACCGCAGGATCTGACTGAACATCGCACGGTTCACTCTTCCTTGGAGAATTGCCGAGAACCCTCAACGCTCGACGCAAGTTAGCGGCTGCCTGAACAACCAATCCATGGCTCCGAGTATCGGCTACAATAGAGCCGTATACCAAGCCCGCAGCTCTTGCGCGAGGTGAGCCCCATGCAGCGGTTAGCACTGGTTGCCTTTGCGTTGTTCGCAGTTTGCAGTTTCGCCCAACAAACCTCCTCTTCCCAAGATTCAGGCGTCCCGGTACAGGTTCCAGGCAAGCAGTCCGCCTCTAACGATTCCGCCAAAGCCGAAGGTCAAACGGACAGCGATCACAAGTGGCATTTGCGATTAGGGACGGTTTCGGTCGGCGCCGGCTATAGCTGGTTCTCGTCTCCCTTGTACTATCCGTACGGCCTCTACCCGTTTCCCCCTTTCTATGCTTCGCTCTTTTGGGATCCCTACTGGGGGTACCTCTATCCGGTCGGATATTTCAACTACAACGATGGCAAGGGTGAGGTTCGACTCTCCGCGCCGAAACAGGCCGATGTCTATCTGAACAACGCATACGCCGGGAAGGCCGAAAAGCTCAAGAGCATCTGGTTGGAACCAGGAGCCTATGACTTGTCGGTCTCCGACCGCGAGCGCGCGTCCTATCACCAGCGTATTTACGTGCTGAGCGGTAAGTCGCTGCGGATCACTGCGAAACTTGAGCCGCCAACAAGTTTGCAGAAATCGGACGACAAGCCATGAACCCTCGGGTCGCATTCGCCGTCTTCTGCACCGGCACTCTAGTCTTGGCGTCTTCGGTTGGCACGGTTCCGCGCTCAGGGGCGGCTCAATATTCCGCCCACGCCACCAGCGAAAGAGTTTCTATCGGTGCGGTGAAATTGAACCAGCAGCAGGTACGCAAGACCTTTACTTCAGACTTGAACCGCTGCTGCGTAGTCTTGGAAGTGGGTATTTTCCCGGAGAAGGATCATCCCGAGAGTATTTCCCTTGGCGACTTTTCACTTCGCGTCGTAAACGCCAAAAATGCGGTTCCGCCATCGAGCGCCAAGCTGGTGGCGAGTTCTCTTCAGCAAAAAGCCGGTTCCGATCGGGATGTGACGGTATCTCCGTCGGCAGGCGTCGGATATGAGACTGGAACCTACACCGATCCCAGCACCGGAACGCGGCAACATTCCAGCGGCGTATACACCTCGACCGGTGTGGGAGTCGGCATCGGCAGCTCAGGGGACCAACCCGGGTCTAGCGAAGCAGATCGCAAGACCATGGAACTGGAACTCAGCGAAAAGGGATTGCCTGAGGGAACTGCCTCCGCTCCGGTGGCTGGACACCTGTATTTCTCGATTGCGAAAAAGAAAAACGCGCAGTATCAACTTGAGTACACCGTGGACGGCAAGAAGGTCGTCTTGCCCTTACCCGAATGACGTTGGATAAAAACCAAATTCTCTATTCTCCTGTCATTGTCATTGTTTTCTCTCCATTCCGCTCGAAACATTCGCTATCCGAGCGACGGCAGGCATCTTACGAGTTCCGGAGCAGCCTTAGGGATGACAGAGCTCACGCTAGATTTCTCGGCAGACCTAAACGGCTACTCCTGAATCACCGGGGCTCGGAATCAGTCGGGTTGGACATTCGCCCAGCTGGCGAGCTGCTGGGCCGTCTTTGCAACCTCAGTTCCTCATTGTGAATCCACCCTCTTCAGGGAAACATCTGATGCACTATCGAGTAAGCTCGTTTCTTGATTGTTTGGATGGTTCGAGAGTCGCTCAATGGCAAAGCCGGTAATCCTGACCGTGGATGACGATCCCGATGTGTTGCGCGCGATCGAGCGCGATCTGCGTCAGCGGTACAGCGATCGCTACCGGATTCTGCGGGCAGAGTCCGGCATGGCTGCTCTCGATCTGCTACGGCGCTTGCAGCAGCGGAATGATTCCGTCGCTTTATTCTTGATCGACCATCGCATGCCAGAAATGAATGGCGTCGATACCCTGCTGGCGGCGATGAAAATTTATCCCAACACCAAACGGGTGCTGCTCACCGCGTACGCGGATACAGAAGCTGCCATCAAGGCGATCAATTCGGTTCAGCTGAATCACTATCTCTTGAAGCCGTGGGACCCCCCCGAGCAACATCTCTATCCCGTGCTGGATGATCTGCTCGATGATTGGTACGCTGACTATCATCCCGCCTTCGACGGAGTTCGGGTGCTCGGAACGCGCTGGTCGTCAAAGTCCTACGACGTGCGTAATTTTCTGGCGCGCAACCAGGTGCCTTATCAGTGGCTGGACGCAGACGCGGCCGAGCGCGAACCCGAAGTGAAGCGTCTGGTCGAAAGCCTGAAGCGGGAGGACCTTAAGCTGCCATTGGTGCTATTTCCGGACGGCAACCGCCTACCGGAGCCGAATACGCAACAGCTTGCTGAAAAGCTAGGACTGCGTACCCGCGCCGGGCTGGAGTTTTACGACCTCGCGATTCTGGGCGGTGGCCCGGCGGGTCTGGCGGCCGCAGTGTATGGTGCCTCCGAAGGGTTGAAAACGGTAATGGTCGAACGAGAAGCGCCCGGTGGGCAGGCGGGATTGAGTTCGCGCATCGAGAATTACCTAGGATTCCCGTCGGGATTGTCGGGCGCTGATCTGGCTCGCCGAGCGGTAGCGCAGGCACGGCGCTTCGGAGTGGAAATTGTGTCTCCGCAAGAGGCCACTTCGATTCGGGTCGAGGGGCCTTATCGCTACGTGCGACTGAGCGACGGGAGCGAACTTTCCTGCCATGCGTTGCTGCTGGCCATGGGTGTGCAGTGGAGAAAACTCGATGTGCCGGGCATGGATCGCCTGCAGGGCGCTGGCGTGTACTATGGCGGTGGGCCCACGGAAGCGATCTCGTGTCGAGACGAAGACGTATACATTATCGGCGGTGCAAACTCCGCCGGCCAAGCCGCCATGTTCCTTTCGAGGTATGCGCGAAAAGTTGTCATGCTCGTGCGTGGCGATTCGCTGGCCGCCAGTATGTCGCAGTACTTAATCGATCAGATCAAGGAGACGAGTAATATCCAGGTGGAATATGGCAGCCGCGTGGCTGAAGTGCACGGAGAAGATCACTTGGAATCGATTTCGATCCGTTGCGACCAGACGGGTGACACTACGCAGGTTCCAGCCGCCGCGTTGTTCATTTTTATTGGGGCGGAACCACGCACGGCGTGGCTGGACGGAACCGTGGAGCGGGATTCGCTGGGCTTCGTTCTGACCGGTCCCGACCTCATGCGCGACGGCAAGCGACCCAAGGGCTGGTTGCTGGAGCGCGACCCCGCGCTGCTCGAAACCAATATTCCCGGTCTTTTCGCGGTGGGGGACGTGCGCCACGGTTCGATCAAGCGCGTGGCTTCGGGCGTGGGCGAGGGATCGATTGCGATTCAATTCGTTCACCAGTACTTGAGCAAGGTTTCATGATGCCCGGTAGTGAACTGGCAAAACCGGCGAACCGCGGCGAAGGCGACTCCCTGCAAGGGGCGTTGCGAAAGATCCCGATTTTTGCTGACCTCAGCGAGGAGCAGCTCGATTGGTTCGTCTCGAAATCGGAAGACGTGCGCTCGGCATCAGGGGAAATCGTGGTTCATGCCGGCGAACCGGCCGACGTGTTGGTCGTGCTGGTTGAAGGCGAAATGCGCGGTCGGCGGGCCGACTCTTCGGTTTACATAGTTCATGCCGGCCAAGTCACGGGTATGCTGCCGTTCTCGCGGCTGACCGTGTTTCCAGTGTCCTTTCATGCCTTTGGACCGACTCGCCTTGTCCGCTTTCCCAAAGACCGCTTTCCCGAGATGATGGAGCGAATCCCGCAGCTGACGCCCCGCTTGGTGGGAGTGCTGGCGGACCGGATTCGCGAAGTGAGCCGGGTTGACCAGCAGCGCGACAAGTTGATGGCACTCGGAAAGCTTTCCGCCGGACTCGCCCACGAATTGAACAATCCCGCATCTGCGGCGCGGCGGGCAGCCGAAGGATTGCGACAATGTATGCACGATCTGCGCGCCGCCAACGCCAAACTAGACAAGCTCGGGGTATCGCCAGAACAGCGTTCCTTCCTGGCGGAGTTTGAAGACCAGGTGATCGAGAAACTGACGTCCGCGCCTTCGCTCGACTCCCTGGTGCAAAGCGATCTCGAGGATTCATTGATGGCATGGCTAGAGCAGCACGATATTCCTCAAGCTTCCAGATTCGCCGCCGGACTGGTGGAGGCGAACGTGAAGCGGGACGCGCTCGAGCGGCTTTTCCGCAGGTTTGATGCGGGGGTGCGCCAGGACGCCCTGGCCAGGATTGTTGCAGCGCTGAGTGCGGAGAGATTGACCCGTGAGATTGAAGCCGCGACTGGCCGCATATCCGAACTGGTGCGAGCGGTCAAAGAATATTCGTACATGGACCAACTGCCGGAGCAGGAGATTGACGTTCATCAGGGCATCGAGAATACACTCACCATGCTGAAGTTCCGGCTTAAGAAGGGCGTCACCATCAGGCGCGAGTACGACAATACGCTGCCGCAAATATTTGCCCACGGGAGCGAATTGAACCAGGTGTGGACCAATCTCATCGACAACGCGATTGATGCCATGGGCGGTAAGGGTGAATTGAGGATCCGTACTTCGCTCGAATTGGATAGAGTACTGGTGGAAATCATCGACAACGGACCGGGTATTCCGGAGGAAGTGAAGGCCCATATCTTTGAGCCGTTCTTCACCACGAAAGAAGTCGGAGAGGGCACCGGGCTTGGCTTAGATACAGTGTATCGAATCGTGCAAAGTCTTCACGGCGATGTGCGGTTTGAATCCAAGCCGGGGGTGACCGACTTTCAAGTGCGGCTGCCGCTGCGACAACCGAAAGGAGGGACGTTGTGACTGAGTGCACTCATCTCGATCAAATCAAGAAGGTGAAACCGCACACCAACGGCTGTGAAGAGTGCCTCAAGATGGGCGACAGATGGGTGCATCTTCGCCTGTGCTTGGAATGCGGGCACGTCGGCTGCTGCGATTCGTCAAAGAATAAACACGCCACCAAACACTTCCAATCGACCAAGCACCCTATCATGCGATCGAGCGAGCCCGGGGAAAACTGGGGCTGGTGCTACATCGATGAAGTTGAATTGGATTTTGCCTGACGTGAGGAGCTTGACGGATGTTTGAGAGCATTCTCTGCCAAGTAACCGAATACGATCCTGACGTTCTTGAGCCTTTGATTGGTCTGGCAGTCGAAATTGCCCGTGAGGGTCGAGAGGGACGACGCGTTGGCACGTTGTTCACGCTCGGAGATGAGGACGCCGTGCTCGCCCGATCGAGACCCCTGATTCTGGATCCGTTGTTCGGGCATCCTGAGTCGTCGCGCCACGTTACCAATCTCAATCTCCGCGGAACCGTCAAGGAATTGGCGCAACTGGATGGCGGATTCGTCGTGAGCCACGGTGGAATTGTCCTTTCCGCCTGCCGCTATCTCGATGCCGTGGCCGCCGAGGTCGATGTGCCGCTCGGACTCGGCAGCCGACACATTGCCGCCGCCAATATGAGTGCTGTGACCAAGGCGGTGGGCATCGTGGTTTCTGAGAGTTCGGTGGTGCGGCTTTTCTGTCACGGACAACTGGTGGGCGAAATCATTCCCGAACTGTGGATGATGGATCACGCCGCCCACCTTCGGGGCGCGGTCAAGAAGGAGCAAGTCGGCGAGTTGACGGTGCTGACACCAAATCGACGACAAGCCTCTACTCCGAAGTGAAGGAAAAGCCGTTGCGATAGGGAAAGAACTCATGACAACACTGCAGGAGTTCCGATGCGAAGTCTGTGGAATCGTGACCAGTCATCCCGTCCACTGGTTTGTGATTCAATGTGGAGATTCCGAGCTTACGGTGCACCGCTGGAATTCCGAGGCCGCCAACGCGGCCGGGGCCCGGCACTACTGCGGCGAAGCCCACGCCGAGGTGTATATCAGCCGCTGGTTTGACACGATCTGCACGCCACCCAAGCCAAACTTCGGGAGGGTGTCCCCGGCGCAGTAACGTCGTGCGCGCCGCTCTGCAGCGGATCGCCGTCTGTACCACCCGTTGCGCTTTTTCGCCCTTCCACGGAGTGCCACGGGGGAAGGGGCACTCCATGGCGTGCGGGCGTGCGAGTCCCGCGGCCTGAATCGCCGGCACACGAATCACGCTGCAAAGAAGCGCTCGAAAAGACGCACACGCTTCCTGTGGGCGCGGAGTGCCCGAATTGTCCTTCGCGAGTTCCACGCAAGCCCGGACGTAGAACGACTACCTGACCGCCCTCGAGACGGGCGCACGTTGGTCGACGGCGCGGAACCCGTCGGGTAGCGCGAAGAGTTTCGGGTCGGGCTCCGAAAGACTGAGGTTGGTGACGGTGAAGGTCTGTGTGCCGAAGCGCGGATCGATCACCTTGGAAAGCAAGTTGATTCCCAGTTGCGGGGAATACCAAAACTCTCGTTCGACATTGAAATTGTTGTCATTTCCAAAAACGCCGGGCTTGTAAGTGGTGGTGATCCTCGTGCCCACTGTGTCCAGGCCTTCGATCGATCCATTCCCGAGATCTTCGTGATTCACGAATCCGGTATCGTTAGGCAGCTGTACGGTTCTTGTCCCCCGCACTTCTTGGACGACTGACGCCGCATCTGTATAGTTCGTCACCTCACAGACATGCCGCCCGTCCATCATGCAGGTGTGGACCGTATGCTGAATGGGATCGCCGATTTGAATCGCGGTCATCATGGATTTCTGTCGGCCGTTTTTCGGGACCAGGGCCCAACGCTCCTCGTAGATGCGTCCCTGGCTGTCACGCGCGATACGACGTTCGTTCTCGAGAGTGGTGGTGCCGCCATCGGACATCGTGCGCACCCACTCCGTCTGCAGCAACGTCGTGAACGGTGCGTTGGGCGCGGGAGAGATCACGATGCTCTCGAGCGTCTCGCGAACACCTCCGTCTGGTTGCCGGGTTGCACTCTGCCGTTCGGTCACATCCGATTGTCCGTGCAAGGTGACGGGGACAAGAAGCGAGGAGAGGAGAAGCGAGGAGAGGAGAAGTGAGGAGAGGAGAAGTGAGGAGAGGAGAAGCGAGAACACAATTGCACGCATAGTCGTACCCACCACAGACCCACCACAGTAGTTCTTCGATGACGTTTTCGCAAGCGGGTCCTTCTGGTGAACGCTCCCGATGGAGCTGTGCTCCTGCAGCTGGCGGGAAGGCTTGTCGTGAGCATCGCACACGATTCGGGTATCCTCGGTTCTCGCAACCTGCGTAGCCTCTCGAGTGTATCCAAGTGGGGATTCAGCGCAGCGAAAATCCGACTCATCGCGACCCGGCCCTCCCCCGCGCCTTCAAGGGGACTCCTAGGCTCCAAACGGTGGGGTCGAGACCTCGCCGGCTGGCCTCCCGCAGGCGCCCACCAAAGTTGCCAGGAAACAGGGCAACCCTGATAGTCTGTTGATCTCATGCCGCGGAAGCCATCAGGCAATCCGACGATCGCAGATGTCGCCCGGGAGTGTGGCGTCGGCGCTATGACCGTTTCCCGCGTGGTGAATGGCGGCAAACTGGTGAGCGCCGCTAAGGTCGCGCGGGTTCGCGCAGCCATTGCCAAGCTTGGCTACGAACCGAATGAAGCCGCCCGGATTCTCAAGGGGCAGGTGCCTCGAACGATTGGCCTGATCGTTCCCGACCTGGCGGATCCCTTCTTCTCCACCTGCGCGCATGCGGTGCAGCGGATGGCGGCAAAACACGGGTATACAACCTTGCTTCTGGCCTCGGAACGCAATCGGGCCCGCGAGGCGAAAGAACTCGTGATTATGAAATCGCGGAACATCGCTGGAATTCTGATTGTTCCCACCGATGCCGCATGCATCGCACAATTGCAGGATATGCGAGCTCGGGATGTTCCTGTTGTCATGCTGGACCGCACCTTCCCGGGATTGGATGCGGGCGAGGTCACGGTGGAAAACGAGGAAGGGACCCGCGGAGCCGTGAACCATCTGGTGGATCACGGACATCGCAGCATTCTCTGCGTGGGCTATGACCGCCAGTTCAACTCCATCGCGCAACGCATCTCTGGCTATGAAAAGGCCATGAATGACGCCGGACTCAAACCGCAGTTCCTGATTGTCGAGGATGATTCCGGTTTGGGATCAAGGGTATTGAGGAGGCTGCAGTCTGCCAAGCCTCCCTCCGCCCTGTTCGCCCTGAATAACGTGGCCACGACTCGTATTCTCCACGTTCTACAGCGGGAAAACATTCAAGTGCCGGACGAGGTCGCAATCATTGGGTTCGACGACTTCGAATTGGCGCCTCTGCTCGCTGTACCCCTTACCGCGGTTCGCCAACCCGCCGCTGAGCTCGGTCGAAGCGCCACTCGGATGTTGTTGCAGTGGATTCGTTCTGGGACCTCGGGCGCACGATCATTCAGTATGCAGGTCGTGCTGCCGACTGAGCTGATCATTCGTCGTTCCTGTGGATGCGGTCTCGGACGCAAAATCGGAGTGGATGGAAGCCAGAGCATTTCGAGCGCGCCGGCTTCCGCCGAGGAACCGATCCCCTTTCCTAGCGTGTCTTGATCTCTCGGAGCGCAAGCAGAGCGGCGGGTATACTGTTAAGCGCTGGCAACGGGGTTTTCCTTGTCTGAAGAGGGCAAGAATCAGATTCTGGTTTTCGACGTTGGAGGCAGCCACATTGCCGCCAGCGTTTTCAGCCCCATGGGCATGACTCTCGGTCCCCTCAGCACCGTGCCAGTCCCGGCAAGCGCCAGTCCCGCAGAATTCTTTGGTGCATTTGAGTCTCTCACCAAGACTGTGCTGCTGGCCCCAGTTTTGCCAGACGGGGTTGCTATCGCCATGCCGAATCCGTTTGATTCGGAGCGTGGCGTCAGCCACATGAAGCATAAGTACCAGCAGCTTTATGGAATCCCGTTGCGTCCGGGGCTGGCGGAACGGCTCCGATGCGACCCCGACCGTATTCACTTCCTGAATGATGCAGCGGCCTTCTTGATTGGCGAGCTTGCTAAGGGAGCTGCCACTGGGATGTGCCGTTCCGTCGGTATTACCCTGGGAACCGGTGTCGGATCGGCATTTGCGGTAGACGGGAAGATCGTGGTCAAGGGCCGCGGCGTTCCGCCGGGCGGCGAGATATGGGATCTTCCTTATCGCGACAGCATAGTCGAGGACGTGATTTCCACTTCCGCGATCCAGCGGATGTATGAGCAGCTGTCTGGCATTCGTGC
This sequence comes from uncultured Acidobacteriaceae bacterium, assembly GCA_963770245.1. Lineage (GTDB taxonomy): Bacteria > Acidobacteriota > Terriglobia > Terriglobales > Acidobacteriaceae > PALSA-270. Next base: position 149,552 of record CAVYOX010000014.1, read on the forward strand.
CGAGGTTCGCGAAATTGCTATCCTGGGATCGGAACACCCGCAGGTGCGACAAACGTTTGAGCGCTTCGGAACCGAATTGGGCAAGGTCTTGCGGTGTACGTGTCTCGAATTTGGCCCAGAACGAATTGTTTTAGGGGGAGGAATTTCGCGCTCTGCCGGGCTTTTCCTGCCCAGTGCCGAGATGGAATTGGTGAATACTGGAATCCAGTTGCGCGTCTCCGAATTGTTTGAGCGGGCTCCGTTGATTGGTGCGGGAGTTAGCTGGAAGCAGAAAGACCTGGCAGAAACAAAGCCGCCCAAGAGGGAACCAACCAGTGTGGCCTAGGGGTTCCAATCCTTGGTACTTCGTTGTTCTAGCCGTCGCCCGAGATAAGCGACCTGCTCGGGCAGCTGAGGTGAAGTTCCCGGTCCTGGCAAAATCTTTCTCGCCTTGCTCCTCCGTTCCGGTGCGTATAATGCTGATGCGCTAAAGGCATTCCTGTCACAACGTGCTCGGAATTGCCAAGCCCGAATCTTTCCGGGGGACATTCCATGGATAGAATTCCCGCACCTCATTCTCCAAGTCGCAGAAACTTCCTCGCCGCAAGCAGCGGTTTGCTAGCTGCTGCGGTCGCCGCACCGCGGTTTGCCGCAGCCCGCGCCGGGGAGGAACCGCGGCCGCCGGATGATCAGGCGATGTCCGGGAGCTCGCTCCGCAAGATTCCGATTGGAGTGTTTGAAGTCGTCTTCGCGCGTCTCTCGCTCGATGAGACGATCGAAAAAATCTCCAGTTTGGGACTCGAAGCCGTCGAGGTTGGCACCGGCGGATATCCCGGTACGGCCCACTGCCCGGTCCAGGAGCTGCTCGACGATTCCGTCAAACTGCGGGCGTGGAGGAAGAAATTCGAAGACCGCAATATTCAGATCGCAACTCTCAGCTGCCACGGAAACCCGGTTCATCCGGATGCCAAAATTGCCGCCCGCGACAGCGAGACTTTCCGCCGCACCGTTCTGTTGGCGGAGAAGCTGGATGTCAAGGTGATCGTCGGATTTTCGGGCTGTCCCGGTGGAAGTCCGGCCGACACCACGCCGGCTTGGGTCACCTATCGCTGGCCTCCTGAGCACGCCCAGGCCCTCGACTGGCAGTGGAAAGAGAAAGTCATCCCATATTGGAAACAAGCCGCACAGTTCGCGCGCGAGCACGGCATTCACAAACTCGCGCTTGAAATGCACCCAAACTTCGTAGTTTATAACCCCATGACGCTGCTGAAGCTCCGCGAAGCTGTTGGCGAAGAGATTGGCGCCAACAACGATCTCAGTCATTTGTTTTGGCAGGGCTGCGACCCGGTCGAGGTGATCCGCCTGCTGGGCAAGGAGGGCTGCCTCTTTCACGCTCACATGAAAGACACGGTCATGTTTAAGGATAATGTGGCCAAGTACGGCGTCCTGAACTTTGCCTTCGAGCCCGGAGAACTTGCCCAGGCCTCGGAAACCTTTCGAGCGGTTGGCTACGGACACGGCGCGAATACCTGGAAAGAAATCGTGCGCGCCTATATGGACGTGGGCTATCAGGGCATTCTCAGCATCGAGAATGAGGACCCGATTCTGCCCGGCGAAGTGGGCGTCGAGCGCGCCGCCTACGTGCTCAAGAATGTACGCAATGAGATATTGGGAAGCACCGCGTAGAACCATTTGAGCAGTTCGGAAAGGGGAAGCAAGCATGGACCGTCGAACTTTTCTGGGTACGGTGACTGCGGCCACGCTGCTGGCCAGGAATTTTGCCCGGGCCGCCGAATCACACCGGGCCCAGCCCATCGGTCTGCAACTTTACACCGTCCGCGACGCGATGGAGAAGGACCTCGACGGCACTCTGGCCAAAGTGGCTGCCATCGGCTACAGGAACGTGGAGCTCGCCGGATTCTCGATGGAGGGTGGCGACATTCTGTATTTCAATCATTCCCCCAAGGATTTGCGCGCCGCACTGGATCGCAACGGCCTGTCCGCGGTTTCCACCCATGTGAACTACAAGAGCCTCGCACCCGAGAATTTTGCGAAGGTGATAGAAATCAGCCAGCTGCTGGGGCACAACTACATCGTCAATCCCTGGATTGACGAGGAAGTCCGCAAGCAGCCGGATGGATGGCAGCGCACGGCCGATACTTTTAATCATGCCGGCGAGATGAGTCAGAAATCCGGAATGCAATTCGCGTATCACAATCACTGGTTCGAATTCCTGGCCGTGGATGGCAAACTACCTTATGACATTTTGCTGGCAGAGACCGACCCGAAGCTGGTGAAGATGGAGATGGACCTTTGCTGGATCGAGGTCGCGGGCGGCGACCCGGTCAAGTACTTCGACCGCTATCCTGGGCGTTTTCCGCTCGTTCACGTCAAAGACATGAAGACAATCGCGCCAGTGCCCGCCTCCGGCGGCCAGAATTTGGGAGATTCCCTCGACCAGATGACCTCGGTTGGCAGCGGCGTGATCGATTGGAAGCACATATTCGCTCACGCCGAAACCGCCGGCATCAAGTATTACATCGTCGAACACGACAAGCCCAAGGAGCCGTTCGATAGCATCAGGATCAGCTACGCATATCTTGAAAAATTACGCTTCTAACGCAAGCGTCTCGAAGCTTGTACTGCTTTGTCAAGGCGCAGCCATTCGCCGCGCCGCTGAAGTCCGCCCCAGCCGCGGCGTTCGTTGCTCGGAAGAAGGTCGGTGTCGGCTGTTATGTTATGCCCGGAGATGACCATGGCCCAAGTCATTCGTTCGCCGAAGGTATACGATGTCTGCATTGTCGGATCCGGCGCTGCTGGTGGCACCGCAGCCAAAGTGCTCACCGAAGGCGGATTGAATGTCGTTTTGCTCGAAGCCGGCCCTCCCCTCAACCCCGAGAAAGATTACAAAGAGCATGTCTGGCCCTACGAACTGCCGCACCGCGGCGGCGGCGTGGGCGGAAAATTGCGTGCCTTTGGCGGTGAATTCATGGCGCCCAACGGCGCCTGGGAAATCGAGGGTGAACCATACACCACGGCGCCGGGAACGCGGTTCCGCTGGTTTCGATCGCGCATCGTGGGCGGCCGGACCAATCACTGGGGACGGATCGCGCTGCGTTTTGCTCCCGTCGACTTCCGAGCGCGCTCCAACGACGGCATGGGGGACGACTGGCCCGTCAGTTACGATGATGTAGCGCCGTATTACGACAAAGTCGAGTCCTTTATCGGCGTGTTCGGTACCCGGGAAAACATTCCCAGCGCGCCCGATGGCGTGTTTCTGCCGCCGCCTCCGCCGCGCTGTACTGAAACCATCATCAAGAAATCCTGCGACCGGCTGAATATTCTCTGCGTTCCGTCGCGCCTGGCTATCCTCACCAAGCCGCTGAACGGTCGCGCCGCCTGCCACTATTGCGCGCAGTGTGGCCGCGGCTGCATCAGCGCCTCCAACTTCAGCTCCAGTCAGGTCATGATTCCGCCCGCGCAATCGACCGGCCGCCTCACGCTGATCACCGGAGCCATGGCGCGTGAAATTATCGTGGGCAAGGATGGCGAAGCCAAGGCTGTGTCCTACATCGACAAAGCCACACACAGCGAAAAGCAGGTGCAAGCCCGGGCATTTGTCGTCGGCGCTAGTGCCTGTGAATCGGCGCGGCTGCTCCTGAACTCGCGCTCCGCGCTCTTCCCCGATGGTCTGGCCAATTCATCAGGAGCCGTCGGCCGCTACCTGACGGATACCGTCGGCAGCAGCGGCTGGGGATATTTTCCGCAACTCGAAAAGATGCCGCCGCACAATCACGACGGGGTTGGCGGAATGCATCTCTACATGCCCTGGTGGAAGTTCGACCGCAAGAATGATTTTCTGCGCGGATATCACATCGAGTTTGGCGGCGGTCGCAACCTGCCAAGTGTCGGCGAGTTCGATCAAGTATTGGAGCAAGTGGAAGGCTATGGTACCTCTCTGAAACAGAAGTGCCGCAGCACCTACGGCACGGGCATCGGCTTCAGCGGCCGCGGCGAAATGATCCCAAACGAGAACTGCTATTGTGACATTGATCCCGACACCGTGGACCAATGGGGGATTCCGGTGTTGCGCTTCCACTGGAAGTGGAGTGAGAACGAAATCAAGATGGCCAAGGATATGCAGGAAACGTTCCGGGCCATCGTCGAGGCTGCGGGCGGCACTTACACGACCGAGGCCACAGCGGACGGGAAGCGTCCCTACGGCATCGCCGACGGCGGCGTCATCATTCATGAAGTGGGCGGCGCGCGCATGGGAAACAGTCCGAAAACCTCAGCCGTAAACGGATACTGCCAGGCCCATGATGTGAAGAATCTGTTCGTGACCGATGGCGCTTGTTTTGTGACCAACGCCGACAAGAATCCAACCCTCACCATCATGGCGCTCACCTGGCGCGCTTCAGAGTATCTGCTCACGCAGGCGAAGCAGGGAAGCCTTTAGTGGAAACATGGAACGAACCATCGCAATCCTGGGCGTAGCCCGGGCCAGCGCGAAGTCTGCGGCCCGGCGGAGTCGAAAGATCCCGGTCAGCGCACCGCGCTCAGAATGGCAGCGAAACGGGAGCAATCATGTCTTCGAAATCCATATCTCGGCGTGACATCTTGAAGTCTTTGAGCCTGGGGGTCGTCGCAGGCTCCGTGCTGCGCGCGATTCCCCTCGAGGCCGCAGAGTACGCACACCACATGGTGGCGGAGGAAAAGGCTGCATCTCCGAGCGGCGCCTACACTGCGAAATTCTTTCCGCCGCACCAGTACGCGACGCTGCGCGCCTTGTGCCAAACCATGATTCCGGCCGATGCCGATGCAGGCGGGGCGATTGAAGCCGGCGCGCCAGAATTCATCGACCTGCTCACCAGCGAAAATCCTGAATATCAATTAAAGCTGGGGGGCGGCCTGATGTGGCTGGATTTGATCTGCTCCGACCGCTATGGCCAGACTTATCTCGGCTGCGCTCCCAACCAGCAGAAGGAAATTCTCGACCTTATTGCTTATCGCAAGAATGCCCAACAAGATCCCGCTCTCAGCCAGGGCATCGAGTTTTTCGCGTTCCTGCGCAGTATGGCCGCGGATGGTTTCTTCACCAGTAAGATTGGCATCAAGTATCTGGGATACATCGGCAACACCTACGAGACCAGTTTCCCGGGGTGCCCGCCCGTTCCCGAGACCTAGCCAGAACCGGTTTCCCGATCGACCGGGGACGGCTATCGGTGAGTGTCGTGCAAAGAAAAACCTGAGCTCTCCTGACTCCGAAATTCAACGATGCAAGCCGGCTTTCAATGCGCAGGTTGCGGTGAGTGGAACGAGACCACAGTGGACGAATCCGCCGGACGGAGCCAGGGTTATGTCGAAGATTGCCAGATCTGCTGCCGGCCCAATGTACTGCACATTGCACGGGACCCGGAAACTCAGGAACCAGTAGTCCGCGCGGAGTTGGAGTAGCGGAACTCCGCAGGTCCTCGATCGACCGATGACATGCCAGGAAAGGATTCGCCCTCATGAGCACGAGCTACGGCGCGCCCGGACGGATGATAGCCCACAATATGGTGACCACGCAGTTCGAACTCGACGGATTCCACGTGGTGCGGACACTGGGCGTGGTCCGCGGCATCGTGGTGCGCTCGCGTTCGATCTTCGGAACGATTGGCGCAGGCCTGCAAACCATTCTCGGCGGCAATATCACCCTGCTGACCAACTTGTGTGAAAAAACCCGCGCCGAAGCCTTTGACCTAATGCTGCAACACGCGGCGGAACTAGGAGGCAACGCCGTGCTTGCAGCTCGCTATGACGCCACCGAAATCATGTCGGGCGTCACCGAAGTGCTGGCCTACGGGACGGCGGTCGTGGTAGAGCCCCTAAAATAGGGCGCGCGAAACCAATTGCGCCAGAACCCGCCGCTCGCTGCTTCCGCGAATCCAGTCCTCGTCGATCGCTCCGCCCCCGGCCTCGCCAGCTCGCTCGCCCGTGCCGAAACTTCAGCATAGGTCTAGCCCGGTTGGCTTTCTTGTGCCAGAAGTTTTTCCAGAGTCATCTGCCGGTACTCGAACGTTTGCTTCAGCTTGCGGATGAGGAGAAGATGCTGCGCCCACTTGCCGAAGATGCCAAATCCAAGTTCATAACGGATCACATCTCGCACGATTGTTCCGTTCACGCCATTTCGCCTTACCGCGGCGAATTCATGCCGATGATGAAAGGACTTGAAAGGTCCCTTCTTCTGGACGTCGGCAAAATGGTGATTCCATTCGAAACCAACCACCTGCGCTACCCACTCCGCGCGCCAGGGAAGCCAGGGAAAAATGCGGAAAGAGGTGACGATTTCAGATCCGACTCCAGCCAGGCCGGGGTGATCGGCGCTGCCTTGCGGGTTGGCAGTTGCGCGCGGCATTAGGCTCAGCCGGACTAAACGGGTTCTCAGGCCGGGAGGCATGATGCGCGGTAGGTTGTTGGGGTTTGAGAAGAACCCAAAAACCTGCTCCACCGGGACCGCTACCCACTGCTCGAACTGAATGCGGTAGTTCACAACAGCACCTCTTGACTGTAGCAGTCGCAGGGGAAAGTACTGGTTCGAGGTGCCCCAAAGTGCGGGATACGATTCCCGAAAATAGATTTCCACAGGATTTCAACCGACAACAGGACCAGTCCGGAAGGGAGAAAACCGTAACTAAAGCGAAAGAACCGCTTCCGTCAACCCCACCTATGGTGGTCACCTAGTCGGTTACCCGCAAGCTATCGCGCTTCGGCTGAATGCCATCCCCTGCCCACCATGACCTAGAACTTTGTCATTGACAACAAACGCCTTAAGCGTAAGATGTGGACAAAAGTGGTACAAAGTGGTCGTCACGGTAGTGGTCGTGGGCACAAGTGAGCGGTCCCGAGGAGCCAGTGGACTTCAAGACTGACGTCCCCCAACAACAGCCCGAACGAACCGCAAACCAATGGCATTTTGAAGGTTACTACCTCCCTCACTTTGGCAGCGGCATTAACAAAGATACTTTCCAGCCCTCTCGGGGGCAAATGGCATGTTTCGCGGCAACCACCCAACTCGCGTCGACGAAAAGGGGCGGCTCAAGGTCCCGGCGGAATTCAAGCGCGTCATCGACGAGAAGTATGGCACGCAATTTTACATCACGAGCTTAGATGGGAAGGTTGCTCAAGTGTATCCCTTCGAGGAATGGGAGCGGATCGAGCAGAAACTGGCCGGGCTCTCCACTTTCAATCCCACGAAGAAGAAGTTCTTGGACCGGGTGAACTACTACGGACAGGTGGTTGAGATGGACGGGCAGGGGCGGCTGCTGATGCCGCAACTGCTGCGCGACTCGGCGCAGATCAAGGGCGAGGTCGCGGTGCTGGGCAACTTGACCTGCCTGATCGTACGAAACCTGGAGGCCTTGCGTAAGGAGATCGAGGAGCAGGCGTTCACGCCTGAGGATGAGAAGACGCTCGACGATCTGGGCATCTAGTGGACGAGGGTTTCACAAACACCCCTCAGGGGGTTGGGCATGGCGGTGGCCATGTGCCGGTTCTTTTAAAAGAAGCGATCGACTTCTTAGCCATCCGGCGTGGCGGGACTTATCTCGACGCCACGGTGGGCCTGGGCGGACACAGTTACGAAATCGCAAAACGCCTCGGCCGACCGGGACATTTGATTGGGCTCGATAAGGATCCGGCGGCGCTCGAAATCGCGCGACAAAGGCTGGGCGGGGCTGGCGTTTCGCCAGCCACCGGCGACTGGCCGGAGATCATCTTGCTGCATCGCTCATTTGCGCACCTTGCCCAGGGCCAAGCGCCATCCGCAGTGGATGGAATTCTGGCCGACCTGGGCATGAGCAGCTTGCAGCTCGATGATGCGGCGCGAGGCTTTAGTTTTCAGGCGGAGGGACCGCTCGACATGCGAATGAATCCGCAGGACGAGCGCACCGCCGAACAAGTGGTAAACCACATCGACGAGCGTGAGCTTGCCGATGTGATTTACGAATTCGGTGAGGAAAGGAGGTCGCGGAGAATCGCCAGAGCCATTGTCCGGTCGCGGCCGATCCGAACGACTGCGCAACTTGCAGACGTCGTATCAGCCGCGGCCCGGCCAATGAATCAGGCAGAGAGGCGCATTCATCCGGCGACCAGAACTTTCCAGGCACTCCGAATCTTCGTAAACCACGAATTGGACGACCTGCGGGAGCTGCTCGATATCGCACCGCAGCTGCTGCAACCGGGAGGACGGCTGGTGATGATCAGCTTCCACTCGTTGGAGGACCGGATGGTGAAAGATGCTCTCCGCGAGGGTGCGAAGCGGGGTCAGTACAGGGTGCTGACCAAGAAGCCCGTAACCGCCGGAGAAGAAGAAGTGGATCGCAATCCGCGGGCGCGCAGCGCGAAGCTGCGGGCGGCGGAAAAGATTTCGTAGCTCGCGCGCGACAAAAATTTCCGGGGCGACATCGCCTCTCACAAACAAGGGCGCAAAAAAGGTAGGTCCTCTTTCGATGCCGTCCCGGAAAGCAGTAGGGGTTAAGACACAGAAAAAACGGAGGCTGGCGATGTACACAGGTACTTTGATCGAAGATCTGATTGCGACGGTTGAGCAAGCGAATCAGCAGGCCTACACGCAGGTGAATTCGCAGGACGAGAAACTGGCGTACTGCTACACGCCCGCGCCCCACAAGCTCAGCCAAAGGGAACCGAATTTACTTGGGGTGGCATAAATGGCAGCAGGGGCCGCGGCAGTACAAAGCGCTGGTCCGGCCGCACGGCGCAAACCGTGCTGGACGGGTACGCCGGAAATTTACTTCGGCAAGCCAATCGATAACTCGCGCCTGGTGAGAGTGGAAGATCTAAGACGCGAGCTCGAGATGAAACAGTTCGGGGTGGCGCTCGGCTGCCTCTTCCTTCTGGTCATGGCCTTTGCCTGGCAACACTTTAGGGCCATCGAGTACGGCTACAAGATCGAGACGCTGAAAATGCAGTGCGACGGTCTGGTGGAACAGAATCGCCTTCTGCGGCTGGACGAAGCTTCGTTGCGCGATCCGCAGCGCATCGACGCGCTAGCGCGGCAACTTGGACTGCAGTCTCCGCAAGCGGGACAGGTGATCCGTATGGATTCTGCCGCGCCGGAATCGGTCGCGCCGGTGATGGCGAGCATGACTCCGGTCGCCGTGCTTCCGGCGCAATAGACAGATCGCCGACGGACGCGCCGAGTTCCCGTTCACACGATCCTTTACTTGGCGGCTGCCGAGCACCGCGGGCCGCCCTGTTTGTCTGAGCATGACCGGCGAGAGCCCCAGGATTCAGACGGACCAACCTTGACTGCGAACCTTCGAGAGGTAAGCCGTGGCGGCGAGCACAACCCGCAACAGCACCAATACCCGGCTCTACTTGCTAGGCGCAATCCTGGTGCTATGGGGCGGTGCCATTTGCCTGCGACTGGTGTATCTGCAAATCTTCTGCTACGGACAGTTTGAGCAACGGGCGCAGCATGAGCAGCAGCGCACGCTGGATGTGGCCGCCAAACGCGGAGTCATCTACGACCGGGCCGGACGCCCGCTCGCCATGTCTACTGCAGTCGAATCGGTATTCGCGGTGCCCAGTGAAATCCACGACTTGGCCGGAACCGTCTCCCTCATCAGCCACATCACCAAGGATGACCCTCGCGAGGTCCTTGCCCGTTGCGACGGAGGAAAGACGTTCTGCTGGGTCGAACGCAAAGCCGATGGGGAAACCGCAGACCGCATTCGAGCGCTGAACCTGCGAGGCATTCATTTTCAGAAAGAATCCAGGCGGTCCTATCCGAAGGGCGCGCTCGCGGCGCAGGTCATCGGCTACGTCGGCACCGACGACGCCGGACTGAGCGGTATTGAACGCGGGTTCGATGACCGGTTGCGCGGCAAGCCGGGCCGAATGCTCATTTCGGTCGATGCCCACAAGAAATGGTTTGGCAGAGTGGAGCAACAGCCCGAACCGGGCGAAAACGTTGTTCTTACGATCGACCAGCAGATCCAGTACATCGCTGAGCGTGAACTGGAAACCGCGATGCAGCAGACCCATGCCGAAACCGGCACGGTGATCGTCCAAAACCCCCATACCGGAGAAGTTCTGGCGCTAGCCAATCGCCCCACCTTTGATCCGAACGATTCGCGCGGCATCACTCCTGAGAGGCTCAAAAACCACGCCGTCAGCGACGTGTACGAACCCGGCTCAACCTTCAAGCTGGTCACCATCTCCGCGGCGCTCGATCAGAAGCTGACCCGCCCAGATGAGGTCTTCGATTGCCAGATGGGTTCGATCTTGTTCAACGGCATGCGGATCCGCGACAGTCGACCGCATGGCCTGCTGCCTGTCTCCGACATTCTGGCCGAGTCGAGCGATGTCGGCTCCATCAAAATCGGCATGCGTCTGGGCGACGAGCGTTTCTACCAGTACATCCGCGCATTCGGATTCGGACAACCGACCGGAATTGAATTGCCGGGGGAAACCCGTGGCCTCAGTAAACCGCCGAGCCGCTGGTCGAAGGTTTCGATCGCCGCCATTTCGATGGGTCAGGAAATCGGCATTACTCCACTGCAGCTGGCTGGTCTGATCTCTACCATGGCGAACGACGGCATCTGGGTAGCACCGAGAATCGTTACCACGACGACCGAACCTCCCAGTGCTCCGCAGTTGGTGGCGTTTCATCTCGTCGACCAGCGACGCGTCATCTCCCCCCTCACGGCCGCCCAGATGCGCCAGATGATGCAGCGCGTTGTGCTGTCACCGCACGGCACCGGCAAAAAAGCGCTCCTCGAAGGTTATAGCTCGGCCGGCAAGACCGGAACCGCCCAGAAAGTTGATCCCGCCACGCACGCCTATTCCCGAACAAAGTACGTGGCGTCTTTTGCCGGTTTCGCGCCCGTGAACAATCCGGCCATCACGGTGGTGGTGATTCTGGACTCGGCGGTAGGTTTACACCAGGGCGGCCAGGTTGCCGCTCCCGCTTTTCAGCGCATCGCGCAACAGGTCCTCGAGTACCTGCATATCCCGCACGATGTCGAATTGCCGGTCAGCCACCAACTGCTCATGGCCGAAAGTCGGGTGAAGGAGCAAGATCTAGCGGAAGGCTCACCGGATCATCTGGGCGAAAGCCTTGAAGCGGCCGACCAAGGACCGCTCGATTCGCCTCCGGTCCCGCCTACGGACTCCAATTTAGCGGAACCCGAGGCTGGCAACGGCCTGGTGCCGGCAGCCTTGCGCGAGCCGGAGCCCGCGGCGCCAACAAGCGATCGGGAACAGCCCAATATGGGAAATCCGAAGTCGGAACCCGCAGCACCCTCGCCTCTACCCGCCAGCGGCACCGTCATCCTCGAGGTGGAAACGGGCGGGATTGTAGTCCCGTCGTTCCTCGGAAAGAACGTGCGGGCCGCGGTGGAGTTGGCGGAGCAGAGTGGCCTCGACATGGATGCGGTGGGCAGTGGAATGGCGCGGCAGCAGTCCCCCCCGCCCGGATCGCATGTCGCGGCGGGATCGAGGGTGACCGTGAACTTCGAACGCTAGCGTCATCGCGATTTCTTCCGGGTGCCGTCTTAACCGCGCCCTAGCTAGGACTCACCGTCACCATTTGTTGGTAAACCCCCGTACCATACAATCAGGCCAATGACCATGACCTTCCAACAACTTCTCGACGGCGCGGAGGTCCTGACGCGCAGCGGGAATCCTTCTGTCGGCGGCGTGGAGTACGATTCCCGCCAGGTGAAGCCGGGAGAAGTCTTTGTTGCCATGCGAGGCGAGTTGAGCGATGGAAACAAGTTCATCGACCAAGCCATCGCCGCGGGCGCCGTGGCCATTGTCAGCGACTCGCCAACCGAAAAAGCGCGCGCCGGGGTGGCCTGGGCACTGGTCCCGTCCGGACGCCGCGTTCTGGCCCGTCTGAGCGCCAACTTCTATCACCGTCCCGCAGAACGTCTCGCCGTGACTGGCATTACCGGAACCAACGGCAAGAGCACGGTGGCGTTTCTGGTGGAAGCCATCCTCGCCGTATCCGGGCGCAAGAGCGCGCTCATCGGCACCATCGAGTATCACGTGGCCGGCAAGGTCTTGCCTGCGCCCCACACCACGCCCGAGGCTCTCGATCTGAATCGCTTGCTGTCTGAGGCGCTGGGCAACGGAGCGACCGAGGCTGTCATGGAAGTCTCCTCGCACGCTCTGGCGCAGCAAAGGGTTTACGGGATACCTTTTGACACCGCCATCTTTACCAACCTGACTCGGGATCATCTTGATTATCACCACACGATGGAACAATATTTCGCTTCCAAGCAGATGTTGTTTGAGGGTTGTGGAACGGATGCGCCCCGGGCTGCGGTGCTGAACACCGACGACGAATATGGCCAGAAGTTGGTGAAGGTGAGCAAGAAGAGCAGCGCCGAGGTCTGGACCTACGGGCTGACCAAAGGCGATTTCCGCGCCGAGAAAGTTGAGATCACGCCGCAGGGAACGCGTTTCGATCTGGCGACGCCGAAGGGAATCATTCCGCTTTTTTCTCCGCTCATTGGCAAAGTGAATGTGTATAACATCCTGGCGGCAGCGGGCGCCGCTTTCGGGCGAAGTTGCGAGCTGGAAGCCGTGGCGCAAGGGGTGGCTGCCCTCACCCATGTGCCGGGACGATTTGAGCGAGTCGATTGCAAACAGCCGTTTACGCTGGTGGTGGACTATGCTCACACCGACGATGCGCTGCGCAACCTGACAGCTCTGGCGCGCGGCTTTGTCCAGCGAGCAGGGAAAAAAGGACGAGTGATTACGGTTTTTGGCTGCGGTGGCGACCGCGATCGCGCCAAGCGTCCGCTGATGGGCGAAGCCGCTGGACGGGGCAGTGACTTTGTGGTTTTGACCTCCGACAATCCGCGCAGCGAAGACCCCCTCGCCATCATCAACGACGCCATGGTTGGGCTGCAGCGTTCCGGAGCGAAATACAAAGTGGAATCGGACCGGCGCGCCGCCATCGCCTTCGCCATAGGCGAAGCTACGCCCGGAGACCTTGTGCTGGTAGCGGGCAAGGGCCACGAAAGAGTCCAGATCAGCCGCGAAGGGTCCATTGCCTTTGACGATGTGCAGGTCGCGCTCGAAGAGTTGCGCCGAGCCGGATATGAGTGCGAGTCCGCCCGAGCCGCTGCCGGAAAAAATGCATGAAACTGCCTCTCTCGCGCATTGCCGAGCTTCTTTCCGCCAACGGTGAGTTCGACCACAAAGCGCTGGCGCAAGGCTATTCCATCGACTCGCGCACCCTCCAGCCCGGAGAGGTATTTTTCGCGGTCGAGGGCGAGCGTATGGATGGGCACGATTTTGTAGGGCAAGCTCTCGATCAGGGTGCAGTCGCCGCCGTCGTCCGCAAGGATCAGATCGCACGCTACCCCGTGAAAACACAGTTGCTGGCGGTCGACGAGACGTTGATTGCCCTGCAGACGCTGGCCACCGCGGTTCGCCGTTTGTGGGGCAAGACGTTGATCGGGGTGACGGGATCGACTGGCAAGACCACGACCAAGGAAGCCATTGCGCACGTGCTCTCGACTCGCTTCCGTGTGCTCAAGTCTGAAGGCAACTTCAACAATCACTTCGGCCTGCCCTTGATGCTGCTGAAGCTCGAACCTGAGCATGACGTGGCGGTGATCGAGATGGGCATGTCGCACGCCGGCGAAATAGCGGCGTTAGCGAACATCGCACAGCCCGAGATCGGCGTCGTGACCAACGTCGCGCCGGTGCATCTGGAATTTTTCAAGTCTGTGGCTGACATCGCGCGCGCGAAATACGAGCTGATTGAATCCCTTCCCGTCGGCGGTACTGCCGTGCTCAACGCAGATGACGAGTACGTCTCGCAATTTGGCCGGGATTTTCGCGGCAAGGTGCTGTTATTTGGCCTGCGCCCCACGGCGGATGTACGGGCGGAGAAAATCGAATTGCGGGGTTGGCATGGGTCCGCCTTCGAGGTGGTTGCGGGGAGTTGCCGCGAGCCCGCGATTCTACCCCTGGTGGGCGCGCACAACATCCACAACGCGCTGGCGGCGGTGGCGACGGGACTGGAGCGGGGCCTGACTCCTTCCGAGGCGGTCGAAGCGCTGGCTTCTCTCGCCCCCGCGGACAAGCGCGGGCAGGTCGTCAAGCTGGGTGACATCACCGTGGTCAACGATTGCTACAATTCCAATCCAAAAGCATTGGACGCCATGGTCGATGCTTTAGCGGAAATGTCGGCCGGGCGGCGCATCGTCGTGGCGGGCGAAATGCTCGAGCTCGGTCCCACAGGGGATGCCTTGCATCGCCAGGCCGGCGAGCATGCTGCCGCCCAGAAAATTGATGCGTTAGTCGGAGTGCGCGGACTGGCTAAGGGCATGGTCGAAGCCGCGAGCCGGGCTGGCATTCGGGCGGAATTTGTGGCCACGCCCGAGGAAGCCGGCGAGTGGCTGGCGCGGGAGACGCGCGCGGGAGATGTCGTGCTGCTCAAAGGGTCGCGCGGCGTGAAATTGGAGAAGGCACTCGAAATCTGGAAAACGCACCGAACCAATCGCGGCGGAGACAACTAGCGCAGGACGTTGCAGGGAGGCTGATTGCTTTATTGGCTGCTCTATCTGAAGCTGTTTCATTCCTTTCCGCCATTCCGGATTTTTCGTTATCTTACGTTCCGCACTGTGTTTGCCAGTTTGACCGCCATGTTTACCGGGTTGGTGATTGGCCCGCTGGTCATCAGTCGTCTGCGTGAATTTCAGATCAGCCAATACATCCGCGAAGAAGGTCCCAAGGCCCACCAGAAAAAAGCCGGCACTCCCACCATGGGCGGCTTACTGATTGTTGTCTCCATCGTTGTCCCGACCCTGCTGTGGGCCGACTTGAGCAATCGCTTCGTATGGATCGCGGTTTTTGCCGCTTGTGCTTTCGCCGCCATCGGCTTTTCCGATGATTACACCAAGGTCGTGAACCGGCGCAATTTGGGACTGACCGCCAGGCAGAAGGTTGGGCTACAAGTTCTGACCAGCGGGCTGATCGCTGTCGCCCTGATTTTTATGCAGATGCGGGACCTCTACTCCACTCGGCTGACCGTACCCTTCTTCAAGCAGTATCATCCCGATCTGGTCCTTAGGGCCTTCAAACAAGACCCGCATCTCTGGCCCCTGGCTTTTCTGCCGTTCATCGCCTTCGTGATGGTGGTCATTGTGGGAGCGAGCAATGCCGTCAACCTTACGGATGGACTGGACGGCCTCGCCATCGGATGCACCGTGATCGCGGCAGGAGCTCTCACCGTGCTGACCTACGTCAGCGGCCACGCCACGTTCGCGTCGTATCTCGATCTGCCGCGTATGCCGCAGGTGGGCGAACTGACCATTTTTTGCGGCGCCATGGTGGGAGCGGCGATCGGCTTTTTGTGGTACAACGCGCATCCCGCCGAGGTTTTCATGGGAGATGTGGGGTCGCTGGCGCTCGGGGGAGCCATTGGTACGGTGGTGGTGATCATCAAGCAGGAATTGCTGCTGCCCTTCATCGGAGGGGTATTTGTAATCGAAGCGCTTTCGGTGATCCTGCAGGTCGGGTCGTACAAGCTGCGCAAAAAGCGGATCTTTAAAATGGCCCCGCTTCATCATCACTTTGAACTGCTGGGATGGTCAGAATCCAAGATCATCGTGCGTTTCTGGATTGCGTCGCTGGTCTTCGCGTTGTTCGCGCTGACTACTTTGAAATTAAGATAGGATTTTCATCCCTGAGATAGAAGACCGCAGAGAGAAACATGAATCGTTCCCCGGTGAAATGATTTGATGGAACTGAACGGCAAACGCGTGCTGGTCGTCGGTCTAGGCAAGTCCGGCGTGGCTTCGGCATTGTTTCTGAAGGCCCACGGGGCGCGTGTGACTGTTTCTGACGCCAAGCCTCAGGAACAACTGGGGGAGGAAATTCCGCGGCTGCTCGACCAGGGCATTGTCGTCGAAACCGGGGGTCACGGCGACCGGACATTCCAGGGTCAGGATCTGATTGTGGTGAGCCCGGGGGTGCCCCTCGACACCCCCGTGCTGCGGCAGGCGCGCTCCCTGGGTGAAACCGTCATTGGAGAAATTGAACTGGCCGCGCAGTTCCTCCCGGGAAGCATTGTTGCCATCACCGGCTCGAACGGTAAGACCACCACCACCGCGTTGACCGGCGAAGTGGTCGCGGCCGGTGGCTTTCCCACCGTGGTGGGAGGCAATATCGGTACGCCTGCGATTTCGCTGGTCGAGCACGCGAATCCCGAGACCATCGCCGTGCTTGAAGTTTCGAGCTTTCAGCTCGAGACGATTCAAACCTTTCGTCCGAAGATTGCCGTGGTTTTAAACGTCACGCCCGACCATTTGGACCGCCATCGCACCTTTGCTGTCTACGTGGATGCCAAGGCACGCATCTTCGAGAACCAGCAGAGAGAAGACTTCGCTGTGCTGAACGCCGACGATCCGACCTGCGTACGGATGGCGGAGCGCACCCGGGCGCAAGTTTTCTGGTTCAGCCGCAAGCAGGAACTGAGCCAAGGAGCCTACGCGAGCGGCGGCCGGATCATGTTCCGCGGTTCCGGCGAGCCGCGCGAGATCATGCTGCTCTCCGAGATCCCTTTGAAAGGAGCGCATAACGCGGAGAACGCTCTGGCTGCGGTGTGCGCGGGCGCTCTCCTCGGCTGCGCGCCCGGAAAAATCCGCCAGGCCGTGCACGATTTCAAGGCAGTCGAGCATCGGCTGGAGTATGTTGCCACCATTCGGGAGGTCGAGTATTACAACGATTCGAAGGCCACCAACGTGGACGCCACGATCAAGGCCCTGGAATCTTTCCCGGCGAACATCCACCTGATCCTCGGCGGCAAAGACAAAGGCAGTGACTACACCGTTCTCAACGATCTGCTGGGGCAGCGGGTGAAGCGCGTCTACACCATCGGCGCAGCCGCCGCGAAGATTGAATCGCAGATCGTTTCAGCACAGCGCGCGGGCGTAGAAGTGATTCATGCGGAGACCCTGGAAACAGCCATCAAACGAGCCGCGGCGGTGGCTCAGCCCGGCGATATTGTATTGCTGGCGCCCGCCTGCGCCAGCTTCGACCAGTTCCGCAACTATGAGCACCGTGGGGCGCGGTTTAAGGAGATCGTGGGGGCATTGGCGGCGGAAAAGTAAGGCCTGTTTTCGGCCACGGCGTCCCAAAAGAGGAAAACCGCGAAACCGCAGGCTTGAGGTACCGCGGTCACTCCGCTCGCGATCTCCGGGAACCAAGACAATCAACAACTAAGAATCCACAAGCAAAATTTCACCCGCCTCCGTGGTGAAATAAGAACCCTCCATGGCAAAGCGCGTCAGTGTCGATGGCTGGTTGTTCACGGTCACTCTGTTATTGGTGTTTGTGGGGCTGGTCATGGTGTTCAGCGCCTCGGCCGTCATGGCGAAGGATCGCTACGGCTCCGGCTACTACTTCGTGTTGCGGCAGATGATCTGGGCGGTGGGCGGAATTGTGGCCATGGTGGTCGCCATGAAGGTGGATTACCGCCGCTATAAGAATCCCGCAGTTGTATTCTCCGCGCTGGGCATCACGGCTGTCCTGCTGATCTCGGTTTTCTTTCTGGATCGCGCCCACAACACCCATCGCTGGATTCACTGGGATGGCCTTTCTTTTCAGCCGTCAGAACTGGCCAAGCCAGTCCTGATTCTTTTTCTTTCTTTTTTCTTGGAGAGTCGCACCCGGTCCATGAACGACTGGCGCAACACGCTGCTGCCCGCCGTCATTCCGACCGTGATTTTTCTGGGGCTGATTGTCCTGCAGCCTGATCTGGGTACCGCGATCGCTTGCGCCGCCGTCACCGCGTGCATTTTGTTTGTCGGTGGCCTGGAGTTGAGATATCTCGGGTATGGTTTGGCGGCATCTTTACTCCCGCTCTATTTTCTGATTTTTCATGTCGCCTATCGCCGGGAGCGCATTCTGGCTTTCCTCAACCCTTATTCCGATCCGCAGCGAGCCGGGTTCCACATCATTCAATCGCTCATTGCCGTGAGCACCGGTGGCATCGGCGGCATAGGGTTGATGGAAGGGAAGCAGAAACTCTTTTACTTGCCGGAACCACACACCGACTTCATTTTTTCCGTGATCTGCGAAGAATTGGGGCTGGTGGGTGCGATTGTCATCATCGCGCTTTTTGCCATCTTCCTCTGGCGGGGCATACGCACGGCTCTCCGTACTCAGGATATGTTTGGCCGGTTTCTGGCCGTGGGCATCACCAGCATGATCGTCGTGCAGGCCTTCATCAACATCAGCGTAGTGCTAGGGATGATGCCGACCAAAGGCATTCCGCTGCCCTTCCTCTCCTACGGCGGGTCGTCGTTATTCATTACGCTGGCCTGTGTGGGCGTGTTGCTGAATGTCAGCAAGCAGGCGGAGTGAATCGAAGGGAAACCTAGGGACGGCCCTCTCCTGGGCGGCCGGTCGGGCGAAGCTCGGCAGCCTAAACTTGATTCCGGTTATAGTCACTGCATGCGTGCCATACTGGCGGGAGGTGGGACCGGCGGACATGTAATTCCGGCGCTCGCCATCGCGCAAGAACTCCAGAAGACCTACGACGCGGAATTGCTGTTCATTGGCACGGCGCGTGGAATCGAGAACCGCCTGGTCCCGGCGGCTGGATTCTCTCTGCGCCTGATTGAAGTCGGTGCTCTCAATCGCGTCAGCCTGGCGACGCGATTGAAAACAGTGCTCGGGCTGCCGGGAGCCGTGATGTCGGCTCGCAGAATGCTTTCCGAGTTCCAGCCCGATGTGGTGATCGGAGTCGGTGGATACGCCTCCGGACCGGCCATGTTGGCTGCGATCCTCGAACGGACTCCGACCTTGGCCTTTGAGCCCAACGTCGTGCCCGGCTTCGCCAATCGTATGGTGGCGCGATGGGTCTCCGGGGCGGCGGTGCATTTTGAGGAGACTGCCAGGTATTTTCGCAACGCGGAAGTGACGGGTGTGCCCGTGCGCCAGGCGTTCTTTGAGCTGGCCGAGAAGCACCCGGCGAGCGAACAGGCCACGCTGCTGGTCTTTGGTGGAAGCCAAGGCGCGCACGCTATCAATCTGGCAATGATGCGATGTTTGCCGGAACTGCTGAAGCAGACGCCGGGCCTCCACATCATCCATCAGACCGGAGAGCGCGACTATAATGACGCGCAAGCCGCCTATCAGCGGATGGGTGCCTCGGCAGAGGTGTCCGCATTTATCAACGACATGCCTGCTTTTTTCGCCCTGGCAGATTTGCTGCTATGCCGCTCTGGAGCGAGCACCGTGGCGGAGATCGCCGCTGCCGGGAAGCCGGCGATCTTTGTACCGTTTCCTCGCGCTGCAGACGATCACCAGCGATTCAACGCGCAGGCGCTGGAACGGGCTGGGGCGGCCGTGGTTCTGGAAGAAACCAAGCTGGACGATGTCTGGCTGGCCGAGACCGTCAGTGCTCTGCTGGGAGATCCCGCACGGCTCAAACGCATGAGTCGGGCGGCGCGGAGCTTGTCGCACCCCGATGCGGCTCGGGATATTGCGGCGCTGGCGGCCCGGTTGGCGGGCCCTCCCAGTTAGCCAAGGATCGACTTCGGGTTGCGCGGATTGACCGGGGTCCATTGACGAACCATGTTTGCCAAAATTCAGCGGGTTCATTTCGTAGGGATCGGCGGCATCGGTATGAGTGGCATCGCCGAGGTCTTGCTGAATCTGGGCTACCGGGTCTCGGGATCGGATTTAAAGAATTCCGTCATCACCCAACGCCTGTCGAGTCTGGGCGCGGTGATTTTTGAGGGCCATGCCGCCGGGAATATCCCCGGGTCCGAGGTACTGGTCACCAACTCCGCCATTGCCCCGGACAATCCGGAGGTCGCCGAGGCGCGCAAGCTCCACATCCCCGTGATCCAGCGGGCCGAAATGCTGGCGGAGCTGATGCGCTTGAAGTATGGCATCGCCATCGCCGGTATGCACGGCAAGACCACGACGACGTCGATGGTGGCTGCGGTCTTGGCTGCCGGCGGGCTAGATCCCACCGTGGTCGTGGGCGGCCGCGTCGACGCCCTGGGTTCGAATGCGCGCCTGGGCAAGTCGCAATACCTGGTTGCCGAAGCCGACGAGAGCGACCGCTCGTTCCTGAAGCTTTCCCCGATTCTCTCCGTGGTGACCAATATCGACCGCGAACATATGGACTGTTACCGCAACATGCGCGACGTGAAGCAGACTTTCTTGGATTTCATGGATCGCGTCCCTTTTTACGGTGGAATCGTGGTTTGCAACGACGATCCGCTGTTGCGGCGCCTGCTGCCGCAAGTCCGCCGAAGGGTACTGACTTACGGGACCCGGCGAGGCTCGGATTTTCACATCAAGCCGGGCGACGCCGTGTTCGACACCGCCGAGGGCAGGCCCGTCAGCCGCTTTCACGTTACCTACCGCGGGCAAGATCTAGGCGAGTTTCGCTTGCATGTGCCCGGAGCGCACAACGTTCTAAATGCAACGGCCGCGATTGCGGTCGGAATCGGGCTCGACATCCCCGCGGAGCAGATTCGCACGGCTTTGGAGAACTTCCGCGGCGTCGACCGCCGCTTCCAGTTGCGCGGAAAGGCGGCCGCAGTCAGCGTGATCGACGATTACGGCCATCATCCCACGGAAATTCGCGCCACCCTGGCGGCCGCCCTCCAGTGCGGCTTTCGCAAGATTCATGTGGTGTTCCAGCCGCATCGCTACACGCGCACCCAGTTGCTCATGGACGAATTCGCGACCGCGTTTGCCAACGCCGACTCCCTCTTCGTTCTCGACATTTATGCCGCCAGTGAACCGCCGATCGAAGGCATTACGGGCGAAGTGCTGGCGCGACGAATTCGTGAAAAAGGAGCCAAGACGGTCTCCTATGTCGGCTCCTTCGCGGAGGCAGTTGCCCTGGTTTCAGCGGTCGCCAGGCCGGGCGATATGATCCTCACTCTGGGCGCTGGCAGCGTGTCCCAGATTGGCCCGCTGATTCTCGAAAGGCTGGAGGCAGGCCAGGCGGTGCCGGCGCCGTTGGGCGCCACGGCTCCGCCATAACCTCTCGTCTGTCAGGGCGGCGGAAGAACGGCCTGTGCAAAACGAACCAAGTTTTCTCTATCTCATCCAGAAAAAAGCAGTTATAGTAGTTTTCGCTCTCGATTCACCACGACAACTGACCTGAGTTGATGGCACGGAGAACCGGTTCCACCATCTCGCAGGAAGAGGTATACCCCACGGCCGGCGAGCCGGCGCGCGAAGAATTGGATGACGCGCGCTTGCTTGATTTGGACGTGGAGGACGAGTCGCCGTTTCTCCGCGGACAAAAACGCGTCTCGGTCCGCCGTGGATCGCTTCCCAAAAAAACCGCCAGTCGCCTCACCTGGGGCGCCATCGCGCTGACTCTGTTGTTGTTATGCGGCATGGCAATTGCCGCTCTCTATCACTACGGCGAACGCTCATGGCGCTTTCGCGTGGATTCGAGCGATGACATTGAGATCAGCGGCCTGGACAATGTAACTCGCTCGCAGGTCCTTGAGGTGATGGGTGGCGATATTGGCCGCAACGTCTTTTTCATTCCCTTGGCCGAGCGCAAGAAGCAGCTGGAGCAGATTCCATGGGTCGAATCCGCCAGCGTGATGCGCTTTGTTCCCAACCGTCTGCGAGTGGAGGTTCACGAGCGCACTCCGGTGGCTTTTGCCCGCGTGGGCTCGAAGATCCTGCTGGTGGACGCAACCGGCACTCTCATGGAGCTGCCTGTGGCCGGCAAGAAGAAATATTCCTTCCCGGTGATTCTGGGAACCAATCCCGGCGAACCGCTCTCCACCCGTGCAGCCCGCATGAAAATCTACTGTGATGTAATGCGGCAGCTCGATTCGAGCGGCGCGCACTACTCGCAGGACTTGAGCGAAGTCGACCTCTCGGCTCCAGACGATGTGAAGGTTCTGGTCAGCGACCCGCAGGGGGAGGTGCTAGTCCACCTCGGGTCCTCCGACTATCTGGATCGCTACAAGGTCTATGTCACCCACGTGCAGCAGTGGCGCCAGCAGTTCGTCAAGCTCGAGTCCGTCGACCTGCGCTACGATCGGCAGATTATTGTCAATCCGGACCTGGGCGGCGCCGTGATGCCGGCGCCGCTTTCGCTTTCCGCAGTCAAGAATGCCATGGCAGCGGGAGTGAAATCGGCGGCGCTGGCCAGGTACGAGAGGCTTCCGGCAAAGCCGCTGGCAGGCCCGTCCCCGGCAAGGGCATCGATGAAACCGCCAATCGCCGCGAAATCCTCAAAAGACCTCCGTCGCCGATCATGGGCAAAAGCGACCACCAACATTGCACGCGCGACGAAGCACGCCAGGAGGCACGCGCCTCCGAAATCGCAGGCGATGGCACCAAAACCAAGCCCGGCCGCGCTCCAGCAAAGTTCGCAAGTGGCGGCCAAGAAGAAACCAAGCCCGGCAATTGCCAAGGGCCAGGAACAACCATAGGCATGGGAAACCAATCCGGAAATCTATTGACGGCAATCGATGTAGGGAGCGCCAAGACCTGCGTACTTGTCGCGGAGATTGCTGAAAGTGGGCTGCGCTATCGGGGTCATGGTGTGACCGAGTCCCGGGGGTCGCGCAAAGGCGTGATCGTGGAGTTGGATAAGGCCGTAGCCTCGATCCAGAGAGCGGTTGAGCAGGCGGAAGATGTGGCCGGCGCAGCGATTGAACATGCCCTCTTGGGCGTCGCCGGTTCACACGCCCGCGGAGTGAACACGCACGGCGGAGTCAGCTTCGGCACCCGCGCCCGCGAAATTGGCCGCGACGAAATCCGCATGGCAGTGGAGAAGGCTCGCGCGATTCCCCTGCCTGCCGACCGCGAAATCCTGCATCTGCTGCCACAGGAATTCATTCTCGACGAGCAGAGCGGTGTGCGCGATCCGCTCGGCATGATGGCCACTCGTCTGGAAGTCCGCGTGCACATGGTCACGGCCGCGGCGAGCGCCACGCAAAATGTCATCAGCGCGGTGAACCGCGCTGGCGTTCACGTGGATGACACCGTATTCGAGCCCCTGGCCGGCGCGGATGCCGCGCTGCGCGCCGATGAGCGCGAACTGGGCGTGTGCCTTGCCGATCTGGGAGCCGGCTCCACCAGCCTGATTGTGTTCCAAGATGGCGCCGTAGCGCACACCGGCGTCGTTCCGATTGGCGGCGATCATTTCACTAGCGATCTGTCAGTCGGTTTGTGTACGCCGGTGAATGAAGCGGAAAGAATCAAGAAGCTCTATGGCAATGCGATCGTCACTCTGGTCCCGGAAGGCAATGAAGTCGAAGTGCCCTCGGTTGGCGACCGGCCCTCAAGGCTGATCTCGCAGCGCCTGGTCGGCGAAATTCTCGAGCCCAGGGCACGCGAGCTGTTCGAATTGCTGCGCGACAACCTGCGCCACGCCGGCATGCTTGATCTTTGCTCGGGAGGGATCGTGCTGAGCGGCGGCGCTTCGCGCTTGCCCGGGACCCTGGAGATTGCCGAATCCGTTTTGCGACGTCCCGTGCGCCTGTCCTGGCCCACGCCGCTGGCGAAAATGCCGTCAACTTTGGCCGAGCCCGAGTATGTGACCGTTCTCGGCATGGTGTTCTACGGGCATCGGGCGCGAACCGCACGCGGCCATCAACAGGATCACTGGGGTTCGAAGCTGAAGGCGATGTTCGTGGGCAAGGGCGCCTAGGGGCCGAGAGAGGTGGGAACGGTGTTAGAAGTGGAAACACAATCCGCCCCGGAAATGTTTCCCGCAGGGCACGGGCGCCGTCGTGCCCCAACGCTCTCGGTGAGGTGGCATTCGGAGCGGACGGGGAATTCGGGTTTTCTGCGAGCAGAGGTTCGAGGGAATGTGTGGCAAAACCAAGCAACCAAATTCACTTTACGGTGGCGCATATGAAAAAAGAGACCGATATTCGCATCAGCTTCAACGAAGAGGCCCGCAACGACGCCAGGATCAAGGTCATCGGGGTGGGCGGGGGCGGCGGCAATGCAGTCAATCGTATGATTGACGCCGGGATGGCAGACATTGAGTTCGTCGCGGCCAACACCGATCTGCAGGCACTGCGCATGTCGCGCGCGCCGGTGAAGATTCAGCTTGGCGTCAAGCTCACCAATGGTCTGGGCGCGGGCGCCAGTCCGGAAATCGGTCGCAAAGCTGCGCTCGAGGACTCCGACAAGATTATCGAAGCGCTCGAAGGCGCGGACATGGTGTTTGTCACCACCGGTCTGGGCGGTGGCACGGGGACCGGCGCAGCTCCCATCATCGCGTCGCTGGCCAGCGAAATGGGCGCGCTCACCGTCGCCGTGGTCACTAAGCCATTTGCCTTCGAGGGCAAGCGCCGCATGCAGCAGGCAGAGCGCGGCGTCTCGGAGCTGATGGAGTCGGTAGACACGACCATCGTAATCCCCAACGAGAAGCTCCTGGCCGTGGCGCAGGATGCCGGCTTCTTCGAATCGTTCCGCGTCGCCGATGACATCCTGCGCCAGGGCGTGCAGGGAATCTCCGACATCATCACCATTCCGGGCATCATCAACCGTGACTTCGCCGACGTCAAGGCGATCATGGCCGGTATGGGCTACGCCGTGATGGGTGCGGCCACGGCCAGCGGAACGCGGCGCGCCATTGAAGCCGCCCAAAAGGCGATTGCTTCACCGCTGCTCGAAGCCGGGGCGATCGACGGTGCCCGCGGCATCCTCATCAATATCACCGGTTCGGCGTCGCTCAAGCTTGCCGAAGTGCAGGAAGCCTGCAGCATCATTCAAAGTGCCGCGCATGAAGATGCCAATATCATTTTCGGTGCGGTGCTCGACGAAAAGATGAAGGACTCGGTGAAAATTACCGTCATCGCAACCGGATTCAAAGATGGTGAAGGAGTACGCCGCCGGTCGGAGGTGACGCACGCAAGCTTTGCCGCGTCGCGAGAGGTGGAGGATTTCCCCGAGACCGCATCTGAACCCGAACCGTCTGTTCCCCCCCGGGTGATGGAGCACGCCGCCACGGTGGCGGTTGCAACCGAACCGGTCTCGCTCGATGCCATGCGCACCGCCATGATTGCCAACTTTGAGCAAGAGGACTTGGATGTCCCGGCATTCCTGCGCAAACGCGGCGAAGTGATCTGACGTTGCCGGTGGCCTAGATCCTTTTCATCTGGCGGACGGCGCTTCAGGATAGCGCTCCCGAGTGACCCTGGGTGCCTCGGAATGGCGGGCGCAACGCCCGCCAGACCCCTGCAGGGAGGCGGGCCCTACGCTTAGGTGAATACGACCGTCTTTTTCCCGTAGAGTAGAATCCGGTTCTCGAGATGCCAGCGGACCGCGCGCGAAAGCACGATCTTTTCCAAATCACGTCCCTTCTGCAGCAGATCGTCAAGCGTATCGCGATGCGAGATGCGCACCAGGTCTTGCTCGATAATCGGACCATCGTCGAGAACTTCCGTGACGTAGTGGCTGGTTGCGCCGATCAGCTTCACACCCCGCTCAAGAGCCTGGTGGTATGGTTTGGCGCCGACAAAGGCCGGCAAGAAGGAATGGTGGATGTTGATGATGCGCTGCGGATACTCACCGACAAATTGGGTCGAGAGAATCTGCATATAGCGGGCCAACACGATGAAATCCGGAGAATGCTGCCTGAGCAAACTCAGGATCTTTTGCTCCGCCGCCCGCTTGTCAGCACCCGAAACCGGCACCACGAAGTACGGAAGCCGGTAGAAGTCTGCGATCGCCTGGTTGTCGGGATGATTGGAAATAATGGCCGGAATTTCACAGGCCAGCTCACCGCTCTTCTGCCGGTAGAGTAAGTCCACCAGGCAGTGGTCGTACTTCGACACCAGAATAGCCATTCTGGGCCGATAGTTCGACTGCGCCAGACGCCAAGTCATGCTGAACTTTTCCGCGATCGGGGAGAAGCGTTTGCCGAACTCGGCCAGATCAAAGTCGAACTGCGCCGGATCAAATTCCACCCGCATCAGAAACAGATTGGAAGTATCGTCGCCGTGTTCATCGGCGTGCAGGATGTTGCCGTTATGGCGGAACACAAAGTCAGCAATCGTCGCAACCAAACCCTTCTGGTCGGGGCACGTGATCAGCAGAATGGCGGTATTCTTCATGGCTGGTTCAGATTCGTTCGGACAAGGGTCGCTCAATCATAACCGACTGCACGCCGACCGCACATGCTGGCGATCCTCATCCCATCGCCAGTTCATCCGGCGACTCGAGGGGTGTGCCGCAGCGTCGGCAGATCACTGCCGAGCAGTCGCCGCAGATTAGCGGATCCACCACTTCCTGGCTGCATCGTGGGCAATACAGAGGTTCCGGCCTGGGCGCGGCCGGTCCCGAGGACGCGGGCGTTTGTTCCATATGGCCCGCAAATGTAGCATATCCTCCAAGTACCGTCGCGCCCTCGGGGGTGATTGTCTTTCGGTGTTGCCGAGGAATACACAAGGAGAAGAACATGCCCGAAAAATCCCTCAATCCCGACGAGAAACTGCAGCTGGAATTTAACCGCTGGGCCACGGCGGGTGAAGGCGAGAAGATGGAGCGGCATCATCTCGACATCACGGAGAAAACCATCCGCCGGATGGAGCTGCGCCCGGGGGAGCGCGTCCTCGACCTGGGCTGCGGCGCGGGCTGGGCCACGCGCCTGCTGGCGCGTCTGGTGGCCGACGGGCCTGAGGGTTTTGGCCAGGTCGTTGGTCTGGATATTTCCGACGAAATGATCCGCAATGCGCGCACCGCATCGAAGGACTTCGAGAACATTCTTTACATCTGGGGATCGGCCGAGCAGATTCCCTGGGAGGAAAACTTTTTCGATAAAGTGCTCTCTGTTGAATCGTTCTACTACTATCCCGATCAGGACCGGGCTCTGCACGAACTGTTCCGTGTGATGGCGCCGCACGGGCGCATGTTTCTCCTCATCAACTTGTACAAAGACAACCCATACTCGCTGCAATGGGTGGATCAGCTGAAAGTGCCGGTGCACGTCCGCTCAGAAGCGGAATATGTCGAGCTGCTGAAGAAGCATGCCTTCGAGGATGTCGAGGCCCGGCGCATTCCAGACGACACCCCGACGCCCGACAACTACCAGACGAAGTCCTTTCGCAACCTGGAAGACCTGCGCGCATTCAAGCGGGTTGGGGCGCTGCTGCTGAGGGCGTCGAAACCCGACCTGCGCACACCTGCGCCCGGGTACACAATCTATTGAGACTAGGAGGAGAAAGTTGTTGCTTACTCAATTCCCAGTTGCTTCCTGGCATCCGGGCTCAGACGCTCGGGCGTCCAGGGCGGGGTCCAAACCACATTCACCGAGGCATTGCGGATGCCGGGCAACTGCTCGAGTCGGGCCTTCACCTGGTCCCCAATCATGACGTGCGAGGGGCAGCCCTGCGAGGTTAGCGTCAGGTCCACGGACACATCCTGCTTCTCGCTGTCAGGTTCCCCCGCCGCTTGCTCCAGGCGTACGTTGTAGATTAGACCGAGGTCCACGATATTGACCGGAATCTCCGGGTCATAGCACTGCTTCAGCGCACTGAGAACTTCCTCTTGTGTGACCATAAGGCTCCTCGGAACCCGGACCGGCGCTGGCTGGGCTCGGCTGCCCTTCAGTTTACCTCATCTCGGTTGCGCCTTTGACGCCCCGGAGCTCTCCCCCACGGGCTTCGTTCGCTTTGTTATGGTATGAAAGAGAGGGGAGGAGTGTGGGGCCTGAACAGGAATCTGCAGATTGCGCTGCTCGTGGCCATCCTCTTGGCGGCTCTGCGCACGGGCTACACGCTGTATGAGCGCCATGCCGAAACTGTCGAACGGACCAGAAAGCAGCCGCCGACGCTCAATCCCGACTACTACGTGGTCCCTAAGAAGCTCCATCCCTACGACCTGAAGTCCGCAAAACAGCTCACCCAGCAGCCGGTGTGGGTCAAAGTCGGCTACAGCAGCACCTACTATCGGTACGATCTAAAGAGCCATCACGTCGATTTTGCCCACGAGGTCGGCCAGCTGCTACCCATCGAAGAACTGAAAATCAAGGACGTGGTTAGCGAGGTCGCGCCCAGCGCGCCCGACCAGCGCCAGGTCATGGCCATATTCGAGAAAGATGGCAAGACGTATGCCTTTTCGATCGGTTCGGTCAAGGATGACACTTACCGAATCTATTCCGACGACATGCTCTACATTCAGGACCCGCACCAGCTCTACCGCCACTGGCCTCCGGATATCTGGGCTGCCATCGATCAGCATAAAGTTAAGACGGGGATGAACGAACTGCAGGCGGATTTTTCGATTGGCCTCGGAATTCCGGAAGGCTCCGGCGATTCCGAAGAAAAAACCGTCCACTATTCGAATGGGGGCAAGCCGCTCAGCGTTACCTATCGAAAGGGCAAGGCCGTGCAGGTTCTGCCAGCCTCCTGATGCGCCGGTCCCCGGAAGGGGAGGCTCAGGCGCGGAGTCGTCCCCGGTCACTTCACTGTGGGCGAATTTTCGTCCGCGGCCTTCTCTTCCTCGCCGTGAATGGTCCCATCGTCTTTGGCATAGAAGGAGCGGTGTTGGCTGTCCTGCTGTTTGGGGGTCAGCGCCAATTCGAATCCATCCTTATGCGAACGGAAACTCACTGTGTAGTCGCCCCGTTCCGGATTGACCATGCGGCGGGTAAACGACCCGGTGTGCACCAGGTCGCTCAACGAGGTCGCGTAGTGGCCATTTTTTTTCTGATACTGCCGCTGGGCCCGCAAAACCGTCCGCATATAGCCCAGGGCCGCTGCTTCGGAATCCGATCGCGCCGGGTCTCCCCGGAACTTTGGCTGGTAGGGGGTCTGAGCTGAGGCCAGCAAACCGCAGGTCACAACCAAGGCAATCGCAGCAAATCTTTGAAACGCCATTCTCATACGTTCGCACTCCCGGGGACGGACATTCCATGTTACCGCGGTAATTGTCTTTCCGTTACCGAACCTTTCATCCGGCCCATTTTGTGTTTATGCTTCCCACAGACCCAAATAGGAAATTATGAAACCAGCAATGGCCAAGAAGCCGCTTATCCGAATCGCCGTCGTAGAGAGTGATCCGCTGCGTTTTGTTGGGTTCCGGGCCCTGTTTGATTCTGAGCCGGACTTCGAGCTGATTTCCGCTTCCCTGCCTGATATCACCACGTTGCAGGGCATCGACCTGATCCTTTTGGGCAACCGCAACGGCCACAATTTGTTCGATCTCATGGCCAGCCTCAAAGCTTCGCGGCCCGACCTGCGAATCATCGTCACCGGGTCCGGCATGGATGAAGAAACCATCCTCAAAGCCATTGCTTCTGGCGCCAAAGGCTACGTGGACGAAGCCGCCTCGCCGAAGGAGTTCGTGCAAGCCATCCGCATCGTAAACCAGGG
Source organism: uncultured Acidobacteriaceae bacterium (assembly GCA_963770245.1). Taxonomy (GTDB): domain Bacteria; phylum Acidobacteriota; class Terriglobia; order Terriglobales; family Acidobacteriaceae; genus PALSA-270. The sequence continues at coordinate 178,894 of CAVYOX010000014.1, forward strand.
CTCAGTCTGGGCCCCCCGCCGTGTGCTTTCCATGTTTATCGAGCGCGTCAGTTCCTCTCCCGGGCGTATTTTCCCTGCGGGCCGCGTCACCTTCACCGACCGCGAGAAGGAAGTGCTAGAGATGCTGGTCGCCGGTCGCTCCAACAAGGAGATCGGCTCCGCTTTGGGCATCGAGGAGCGCACGGTAAAGGCTCACGTGGCCAAACTGATGCGCAAGGTGGGCGTGCAAAACCGGATCGCCCTCTCGGTGCATGCCATCACCCATTCTCTCGTCACAGCCAAGTAGATAGCGTGCTGTCGTTACTTTGGGACACTGCCTTCGGTAATCTTGTTGCGCCGCCGTGCCTGCCGCATACTGCATTCACCTACCACAGAACCTGGGAGACGGGGTTGGAAGCGGAGATTAGGGTCACCGTTGCCAGCCCCGATTTTTTTGTCCCGTAAGCCCTGAGTTATCAACAGATCGTCCCAATTCTGCGTTTCCAACACTTTCCTCTCACCCGGAATCCTCTAAAATAAATCTTGACTCCCGGGGAAATCTCAGCAAGGTCGAGGAAAAATGAAAAAACTGCTAATTCTGTGTGTAGTACTGTGCGTGGCTACTTTGTCGATTGCGGCCGATGATGGCGAGAATGAAAGCAAGGCTGTCGACCGCATCCAGGCTGCAGCGGACGTTCTTAACGAGATTCAGGGTACCCCCGACAATGGCATTCCGTCGGAGGTCCTCGGCTCGGCCGAATGCGTGGCGGTTGTGCCCTCCTTGCTGAAGGCCGGGTTCATTGTCGGCGCTCACTACGGCCGAGGAGTGGCCAGTTGCCGAACCCCCAAGGGTTGGAGCGCTCCGGCGTTTTTCACCGTGGAAGGTGGTAGCTTCGGATTGCAGATCGGCGGCCAGGCCGTGGACCTGGTCATGCTGATCATGAACCAGAACGGCATGAAGAATCTTCTCTCCAGCCAATTCAAACTGGGCGCCGATGCCAGTGTGGCCGCGGGCCCGGTGGGCCGGCATGCCGCCGCCGACACCGACTGGAAGATGCGCGCTGAGGTTCTCAGCTATTCCCGTGCGCGCGGCGTGTTCGCCGGTCTGGAACTGAACGGCGCCGTGATCAAGCAAGACAAGGACAGCACGCGCGAATTCTACGGCCACTTAGTGCCCTTCGACATCTCTCTCCATGGGACGATCGACACTCCCAAGACCGCGTACCCGTTCCTCGATACTCTGGCCAAGTGGGCGAAGGCGGCCAGCTAGCTCAAACCGAGCTCAGCCGCGGGGCGCCAAAGTCCGCGCCCCGCGCTGCTTGGCTGAGGCCGCAAGCCCCGGCGGAATGAAGCTTCGTTAAGAGGCGCGAATACGGCGGTTTGCAAGAACTTTTTGCAGGTGCTACCGTCACGGCTGCCCCCGATGCGGCAGCGACTCGAGTACGCGCTGGCATGGCTGGTAATTCGGACCCTCGGCGCGTTCCCCCGTCCACTGGCGCGCACGGCCGCAATTTTCCTCGCCTGGATCGTCTACTTTCTGCATTCCCGGTTGCGCCGCACCGGAATGCGCAACCTCGCCCTCGCCTTTCCGCAAAAGACTCGGTATGCGCGCGGCAAAATCCTGCGCGGAGAGTTTACTTCGCTCGGCCGCCAGTTGGCGGAGGTCTGCCACTTCCCCAAGTACACGCGGGAGAACGTGGGGCGCGTCGTGGTTTACGACGGCTTCGAGAATTTCGAACAAGCCTTCGCCGAAGGCAAGGGCGTTCTGTTTCTGACCGCCCACCTGGGCGGGTGGGAACTCTCCGCCTTCGCCCACTCCCTCCATGGCTACTCTTTGCGGATCGTAGCCCGCCCCTTGGACAACGTGTATCTCGACCGCCTGGTCCGCCGTTACCGAACCATGCACGGCAACACCGTGGTCGACAAAGATGATTTCGCACGCGGCATATTGTCGGCCATGAAGGCCGGGCAAACGGTCGGTATTCTGATGGATACCAACATGACTCCGCCGCAGGGCGTGTTCGTTGATTTTTTTGGCATTCCGGCGTGCACGGCCAGCGGTCTGGCGAGAATCGCCCTGCGGACGGGCGCTGCGGTGGTCCCCGGCTTCACCATCTGGGACCGCACTCTGCGAAAGTATCGCCTGCGTTTCGATCCCGCCGTCGAACTCATCCGCACCGGCAACCACGACGCCGACACCGTAGCCAACACCGCGAGGTTCACCAGCATTATTGAAAACTACGTCCGCGAGTACCCCGATCAATGGTTATGGGTGCACCGGCGCTGGAAGACGCGGCCCGAAGGGCAGCCGCCGCTCTACTAGAGAATCTGCGAACGGTCCGGCCTTCGGGAGGACCCGGCGCCGAGGCTCCCGGGAGAGGACCGAGCGGAAGGATTCGGCAAATTTCAGAACCAATCGCTGCGATACGCGATCCACCAGCTCGCGACGCAAATCGGAACCGTTGCCGCTAAAGCCCACCAAATCGGCAGCAGAAAATCGGCCACCAATCCGAGCACGGTGAAGGTGATCCAAAAAATCTTCCGCTCCATGCCTTCATTTTAGCCCTCGTGAAGCTTTTCTTTCTCCCGCCAAACATATACAAAGGTGCCATGAAGCGCTCACTCAAGGACTTGGCCGAGCAGGTAGGGGGTCGCGCGCTGGGCAATGCCGCCGTGGATTTGACCGGTGTCTCCAATATCCAGTCGGCCGCGGCCGGAGACCTGGTCTTCGTCGAGGACGAAAGGAATCTCCGGCTGGCGCTCGAATCGTGCGCCTCGGCCGTCGTCGCTGGGGAGTTTGCGGTCGAGGCCCGGACGAAACCGCTGCTGATCGCAAGCCAACCCCGCTTGGCTTTCGCCCGCGCGGCACAACTTCTCTGCGCAGCAGCGAAGCCTAACCCGGGTGTTCACGCGAGCGCGCTCGTGGATCCGACTGCCCGTCTCGACGCGAACGCGGCCGTCGAAGAGCGAGTCGTCATCGCGGCCCGCGCAACGATCGGCGAAGCCACGAGAATTGGAGCCGGAAGTGTCATCGGCGCCGGAGTGAGCATCGGCCGCGGTTGCACGCTCTATCCGAACGTGACCATCTATCCCGGCACGCGAATCGGCGACCACGTGATCATTCATGCGGGCGCGGTGCTCGGCAGCGACGGCTTCGGTTACGTGCGGGACAAAACCAGCGGACGCTATGAAAAATTCCCCCAGATCGGGCGCCTGGAAGTCGAAGATCATGTAGAGATCGGCGCCAACACCACCATCGACCGGGGCGCTCTGGAAGTTACGCGCATTGGCCGCGGCACGAAGATCGACAACCTAGTCCACATCGGCCACAATTGCCAGATCGGCGAAGACGTTGTGATCGCCGCGCAAACCGGCTTCTCGGGCAGCATCGTGGTCGAAAACAATGTCGTTCTGGGCGGGCAGGTCGGAATCGGAGAGCACGCCCGCATCGGCGAAGGCGTAATGCTGGGCGGGCAAGGGGGCGTCCTGCCGAAGAAAATTTTGCGCGGCAAGGGGGTGGCGTTTTGGGGTACTCCCGCGCAACCCCTTCGTCAATACCTGAAGCAACTCGCGGCGCTCGCGCGTCTGGCAAAGAAGTGAAGGCCACCGGTTCAGGAAAGGGTAGGAGGGCAGGACGATGCCGAATCAAAGTTCCTAGGATTCGCACTGGCAGTTGCGCTCGTGGCGGTGTCTCTCGCGTCGCCGGTCCGAGCGCCCGCTGCTATGACGGCCCCCGATTCCCGTAAGGCAGCGCCGGACTTTACTCTCCCGGACTCCAAAAGCGCCCCGGTCCGATTGTCTGGCTACCAAGGGCGAGTCGTCCTCCTCGATTTTTGGGCGACCTGGTGCGGAGGATGCAAGGTTGAGATTCCCTGGTACATGGAATTCCAGAATAAGTACAAGGATAGAGGCCTCGTTGTCATCGGTGTTTCGATGGATGAGGACGGCTGGAAATCCGTACGGCCGTTTCTCGAGGAGCACAAACTGAACTACCCCGTGGTCATCGGTAGCCAGGACGTGGCCCAGCTTTACGGCGGGGTCAGCTCGATGCCGATGACGTTGCTGATCGACCGTCAGGGCAAAATCGCCGACTCGCAGGTTGGCATGGTGGACAAGGCAGCATTTGAGGGTGAGATCCAGGCCCTCCTGCAAGATGGCGCCCACAAAGCTGCGAAGTGAACGAAGGCGCGATGTCCTGTGCCCACCGCAAAACCTGACGACTGGCGGCCTGAGCTCTGACGGCACCTTTGCTATGATGCTTGCTCCGTGCTGAAAATCCACAAAAGTGCTTGGCTGCTGGTGCTGCTTTCCGCCGCACTCCAGATCCTGGTTTTTCCACTCCCCAATCTGTACATGCTCGGCTGGGTCGCGGTCGCACCACTGCTGATTGGACTGCTGCGCACCCGGCAGCCGGACACATTGCAACTCCAGGGGGGGATCAAACTGCGGCCGGCGACTCCGTGGCAGGCGTTTCTGCTTGCCTATGTCTGCGGAATCCTCTGGTACGCCGGCACCTGCTACTGGATATACAGCACCATGCGGCAATACGGGGGAGTGAGTGCGCCGCTCGGCGTGCTCATTCTGATTCTGTTCAGCATGTATCTCGCCCTTTACCACGGCGTCTTCGGGCTGGTGATCAGCCTGTCGGCGCGCTCCTCGGACCGGCTGGCCTTGCTGTCGGCGCCGGCGGCGTGGGTAGCACTCGAACTAGCTCGCACCCGGATCACGGGCTTTCCCTGGGACCTGTTGGGCATCAGCCAGGTGGACAACGTTTCTCTGGCGCGAATCGCCACCGCCACGGGGGTTTACGGTATCTCGTTTGAAATCATGGTGGTCAACGTCGCGCTGGCGGCTGCGTTCCTGGTACGACGCGAAAAGCGCCGGATGCTGCTGCTCGCCGCCTTGGGGGCAATGGTCGTGCTCCAGTCGGCCCGCTGGATCGAGCTGCCGCCGTCTCCGACCGACCATACCGCGTTGCTCATCCAGCAGAACATCCCGGTCCTCGACAATGCCGACTGGACCAGGGAATACTTTGACGACACGCTGCAGGACCTAAGTTCGATCAGCCTGACTGCCGAACTTCAGAATTCAGCCGTCCAGAATCGATCGGCCGCCAGTCTGCAGCGTCCGAACCTGATTGTTTGGCCCGAGTCCCCGGCTCCCTTCTACACCACCGATCCCATCTTCCGCGGCGCTGTAACCAAGTTGGCGCGCGAAGCTCAGACCTGGATAGTCGCCGGTAGCCTGGGCACGGGCAGAACCGGCCAGCCTGTCTCAGGAGGCGCCGCCCAAATCTTCAACTCGGCTTCCCTCATCAGCCCCGGCGGCGACTGGGTGGCGCGTTACGACAAAGTCCATCTCGTTCCCTTTGGCGAGTACGTCCCGTTCCGGCGTCTTTTTTCTTTCGCTGCGGGTTTGACCAGTCAGGTCGGCGACTTTTCTCACGGCACCTCCCGTGAACCGCTCAATGCCGGGGGGACCAAGCTGGGTGTGTTCATCTGCTATGAGTCCATTTTCCCGGGCGAGGTTCGCCAGCTGGCCGCCAATGGAGCGCAGGTCTTGGTCAACATCTCGAACGACGGCTGGTACGGCGACAGCGGTGCCTACGCCCAGCACCTGAAACAGGCCCGGATGCGCGCCATCGAAGACGGGCGCTGGCTGCTGCGCGATACCAACACCGGTGTTACCTCTTCGATCGACCCCTACGGACGGGTGGTGGCGTCGGCCCCGCGCAAGATCCGGGCCGTCCTCCGGGCTCCCTATGCCCTATCGAACGTAACCACGTTCTACACCGCCCACGGGGATTGGTTCGCCTGGCTGTGTGCGATAATTTCGGTGGTGGCGTTGCTCACGCGCCTCCCCATCTCCAAGAAGGCAGAGCCCAAGTCATGAACGTCGAGTACGATCAGGAATACGCAGTTTTGAAAGACAAAGTCCGCGAACTTCGGGAGTACCTTTGACGCAGGCAATCTGCGTCCCCGGCTAGCTGAGATCGAAAAACAGGCAGCCGACCCGAATCTCTGGTCGAATCCGCAAAAATCCCAGCAGGTCATGCGCGAGAAAAAGCGTCTGGAAGATATGCTGGCCACTGAGCGAGACCTGATTCGCCGCAGCGACGACATCGCCGCCTATTTCGAACTGGCCGGCGAAGGCGAGAACGTGGCCGCGGACCTGGGCCGCGAAATCGCTTCCCTTCGCCAACTTGTGGATCGCCTCGAAACCGAAAGTCTTCTCTCCGGTCCAAACGATGCTCTCAATGCCATCGTCACCATCCATCCCGGTGCCGGTGGAACCGAATCCCAGGACTGGGCCGACATGCTGTTGCGAATGTATTTGCGCTGGGCCGAGCGCCAGGGTTTCGAAACCATTCTCTACGACTACCAGCCGGGCGAAGAAGCCGGCCTGAAGTCGGCCACCTTCGCGGTCAACGGAGAATACGCCTATGGTCTGCTGACCAGCGAAATCGGGGTCCATCGCTTGGTCCGCATCTCCCCTTTCGATCAGGCCAAGCGCCGCCACACTTCGTTCGCCAGCGTCTATGTCTCGCCGGAAATCGATGACAGCATTGAAGTGATCATCAAGCCCGAAGATCTGCGCGTCGACACCTATCGCTCCAGCGGCAAAGGCGGCCAGCATGTGAATACCACCGACTCCGCGGTACGCATCACGCACCTCACGACGGGAATTGTCGCGAGCTGCCAGAACGAGCGCTCGCAGCACAAGAACCGCGAACGCGCCATGAGTATGTTGCGCTCCAAGCTCTACGAGCACGAGATGGAGAAGAAGCGCGAAGCCACCAGAAAAATCGAAGACTCGAAGCTCGACATCGACTTCGGTTCCCAAATCCGTTCGTACGTTCTGCAGCCTTATCGTCTGATCAAAGACCATCGCACGAAGATGGAGGTTGGCGATGTCGACCGCGTAATCGATGGCGACCTGCAGCCTTTCATCCGTGCCTACCTGATGATGCGGCGCGGCGAGAAACAGAACGAATCATGAGCAGTCGGAAACCCATGACCGCGTCGAGGAGGTCCGCCCCATGTCGCGCATGATCGAGCTGATTCGCGCCGCGGCCGTGCCCTCGAACATCGTGCAGTCGGCGGCGAAAGGGGCCTTGGCCATGCCAGCCCCGGAAATGATCGAGATCCTTGTCTATTTGGCCCTGCACAACGACCTGTTCGGCGAGCAGGCCCGGCTCACGCTCGCCGGTTGGGACGAGAAGTCCGCGCGGGCCATGGCTTCCGATCTGAGTGCTCCGAAGGAAGTGCTGGAATACATGATTGCTCCGGAGAACGTGCGCTCCGTCCTGCTGCCGATCCTGCTCGAGAACGTGTCGGTGTCCGAATCGGCACTGGTGGTACTGGCGGCGGCGGCTTCCCGTGAGAACGTGGACCTCCTACTGAAAAGCGCGCGTGTGAACATGTCGCCGGCCATCCTGCACGCGCTCCTGGCCAATCCGAATCTGAGCGGGATCCAGGTCGAGACCGTAAGGGCGAAGGTTGGGCCCCCCGAGACCGATGAGGTCCTGCCCGTTGCCCCAGGGAAAGGAAGCTCGGACCCCGAAGATGTGCTCGATGAAGACCTCATGGCGTACCTGACCGAACATGCCGCTGAAATCGCCGGAGAGCAAGACAAACCGTTCCACGGGATTGGCGGCGTCTACGACGAAATCCTCGGATCGGAAAAATCGTCGGCGGAGGCGGCTGCCGCGGGTGCAGGAACCGTCCAGAAGAGTGCCACGGTCAAGAAAACCTTCCTCAGTGCGGACGAAGCCCGGGGCAGCGCTTTACAGAAGATTTCCAAGCTGGACGTAAAAGGGCGCATTCAATTGGCCATGAAGGGCAGCAAGGAGGAGCGCACCATTTTGGTGCGCGACGGCACCAAGGTGGTGGCGCTCGCGGTCCTGGAGTCCCCCAAAGTCACCGACGGCGAGGTCGAAATGTTTGCCAGCCAGAAAAACGTGCTGGAGACTTTGCTGCGCGGCATCTCCATGAAGCGTCGGTTCATGAAACGGTATACGATCGTGCGCAATTTGGTGGCGAATCCGCGTACACCGCTCGATGTCTCCCTGACCCTGATCAAGAACTTGCAAGCCAACGACCTCAAGAACCTTGCCGCCAACAAAGACGTGTCCGACACGGTCCGCAAACTGGCGGAGAAGATGTTCAAGCAGAAAAAGGACACGGGGAGGAAGTAGTTCGGCGGGAGCGAGACCGCTCGTAGGCGGATCTCGCATGATTGTCCCGGGGGCGCCTGCCTGAGGATGAGTTGAATGCCTAGCCCTCGAGGGTAACGGCTCTCTCCCCGAAAATCGCAGTTCCCACCCGCACACAGGTTGAACCTTCCTCGATCGCGACCTCGAAGTCGTGAGACATTCCCATCGAAAGCTGCTTCATTTCCACTCCCGGCAGCTCGCGGGCGGCGATCTTTCTCTGCAACTCGCTCTGCAACTCACGCAGCTCGCGAAAATACGGCCGCGCTCGGTTGCTATCGTCGGTAAAGGGTGGAACCGTCATCAAGCCTCGGACTTCAAGGTTTTCCAGAGCCGGCGCGGCGCGAAGAATTTCGTCGAGTTCCGGGGATCTTCGAGCCAGGCCGCTTTTGGCCGCTTCGCCGCCGACATTGATCTCAAGCAAGACCGCGACTTTTTTCCCCAAATGTGAGGCGCTGACATTGAGTCTCTCGGCCAACCGCAAGGAGTCGATCGAATCCACCGCCGCAAACAGTTCCGCGGCTTTATTGCTTTTGTTCGCCTGCAGATGTCCAATCATGTGCCATTCGGCGTCCGGCAGATCGCGGAGAGCCTCGGCCTTTCGGGCTAGTTCTTGCACGCGGCTCTCACCGAATAACCGGAGCCCAGCCTCGTAAGCCTCACGAATAGCCGCGGGCGCGACCGTCTTGCTCACTGCCATCAGGGCAATTGCCTCCGGGCGGCGACCGGCACGGCGCGCCGCGGCGGCGATTCGCGAGCGCACGTCGGCGATGTTCTGAGCGATGGACATCGAAAATCAGCAGCCAGCAGAACCGCTGAAAGAGTGAAACGAACGCGAACGACCCTCGTCGGCTACACCACGGGGTGTCACATCATCGCCGTGGGCGGCGCTGGCTCGCTCGGATCCCCTGCGCTAGAAATCGGCAACCCGATCATCAAAGCCGCCAGACCACCCATTACGGCGAGCCCGGCCAGATAGGACGGATGCGCGAACACTTGGGTTCGTGTCCATGCCGGCGCAAACTGCAATCCCGCCCAAAGCAGTCCCAGCACAGCCTCCCCGGCGATCAGTCCCGACGAAGTGAGCACGCCGGCGTTTTCCACGCGCGCCATTTGCGCCGTGTTAAATCCCCGCCGTTTCGCCAGCCAGTCACCCAGGGAGCGGATTGCCCCGCCAATGAAAATCGCAAACGTGGTCTCAAACGGCAGATACATCCCAACCGCCACCAGCATCGGACTGCGGACTTGCATCATGATCATGGCGATGCCGAACAAAATCCCCACCACCACCAGCGGCCACGGCATATCGCCGCCGACAATGCCCATGGCCAAGGTGGCCATCAATCCGGCCTGGGGCGCGGACAGTTGCCGATCACCAAACCCGATGCCGCCGGCCTTGATATTGGCTTCGTGCAGGAGCATCAGCGGAAAATACATCACCAGGCTGGCCACGACCACTGCGATCAGCTCCGCTATCTGAATGGTGCGTGGCGTGCCTCCCAGGATGTAGCCCACTTTGAAGTCCTGCAGCAATTCGCCAGCTACCGACGCCGAAACGCAAACCACCGCCGCCACGCCCAACACCGCCGCCACTCCCGAAGTTCCAGAAACACCGAGCGAGACCATCAACAGCGCCGCGATGAGCAAGGTCGAAAGCGTCAATCCGGAAACCGGGTTGTTCGAAGAGCCGATCATTCCGACCAGGCTGCCCGAAACCGTGGCGAAGAAAAAGCCGACGACCAACATCACCACCGCTGCCAGAACGGCTGGCAAAAGCAGACCGGAGATGTGGATGTAGAGGAAACACATGAGCACGAACATCAGCGCAATCAGGCTGAAGACGGCCTTCGAGCTCATATAACGCTCGGTACGCGCCAGTTTCGATTGTTGCTCCGCCGTCTGCCGTAAATCGGCGAAGGCTCTGCCCAGGCCCGCCGTAAGGCTTTTGCGCATTTTGAACAAAGTGTAAGCCGCGCCGACGAGCATGCCGCCCACCGCGATCGGACGCACAATGAACCTCCACACCGCGATCGACATGGTGGCCCAATTGTCGGGAGTGTCAGCGGGAAGGTAATGTCGAACCTGCGGCCCGAGGAAAAACATCAGCAGCGGAACCATCAGCCCCCAGGCCAGTAGACTGCCGGAGAACTGCAGCGCCGCCAGGCGGATTCCGATGATGTACCCCACGCCCAGATACGCCGGACTCACGCTCGGCGCCGCCACCGTGCTGGCTCCTCCGGCTGCCAGGATGTTGGTGCTTTCTGTGGTGCCGAGACGAACCTGGCTGTGGCCCAGACGGCCGATCCCAAAGTGCAGGTCTTGATCGGAAGCAAACAGTCCGAAGCGTCCGAGCATATACACCAGCCCGCCCACGCCGATGTTCCAGAAAAGATATTTCGCAGCCTCCGCGCCCCGTTGTCCCGCCTTGTGAATCTCCGAAGCTGCGACCGACTCAGGAAAAGGCAGCTCCGGATCTTCCACCATCCCCCGTCGCACCAGAGAAATGAACAGAACTCCGAGCACACTGCCCACCATGATGAGCGCCGTCGATTTCCAGTAGGCATCGGCGGGGCGGAACGAAGGCCACGCCTTGGCGATCAGAAACGCGGGAATGGTGAAAATTGCGCCCGCCGCGATGCCCTCGCCAATCGAGCCCGCGGTTCGCGCAATGTTTTCTTCAAGCAGGGTTCCCTTCCACAGGCGCACCACCGCCATGCCAATCACCGCGGCCGGATAGGTGGCGGCGATGGTGATCCCGGCGCGCAACCCGAGGTAAGCGTTCGCCGCCCCGAGCACGATCGTCATGCCCAGCCCGAGCAGTATGGCGCGGAGCGTGAACTCCTTCATTTCCAGGTGCTCGGGCACGTAGGGGCGATGCTTCTGGGGACTTTCGGGGCTGGGCGTGCTCTCGGGGCTCATGAATAAGGATCCTCGTTCTGGGGGTAAGGGTCTCGCACTCCACGGCAAGATCGCGCACGTTAGCACGCGTGCAGCCCGCTTTACAAGTGGCCCGGGCTGAGGGAGCCGCCGGGGGCTTTGGCCGGCGATCAGCCACCCCATGCGAAACATTCTGCAACGCGCTGTGTTTTGTTAGAATAGACAGGCCAGCTTCTCTGGCCGGCTGGCTGTGGCTCAAATATGCGAACCGGTCAGTTTCGATGTAAGCACTGCGGCGGTCTTGATGGCTACCGCTCCCGCTCCCGCAATTTTTTCGAGAAATACTTTCTGCGGCTCCTATTGCTCCGCCCGGTACGCTGTGGACAGTGTTTCCGGCGCAGCTACCACCCTGTGTTTCAACCCGCACAGGACCGGGGACCCCGCGACCGGGGACCTGGTGCGGCCAGTAGCGCGGCCGCCTAGCCCCGAGGTCGGGCAGGTCTCCCCCCGATTGCCTTTTTGGTTTTCTCCCGAGCCGCAGAAGACTTGCCGGCCCGGGCGATTTCACGCCTCTGATGCGCTAGAGTATTGAAAACACGAACGGCCGAGCGTGCACCAGGCCCCGAGACTTTGGGCACGAGCTGTGTCGGCCGGTCCTAGGATGGGGGACATTACCTTCGAGCCTGAGGCCGATTGCGCCCGGCATGACGGGCCGCTATACTGAAGAAGATTCATCCGCTTGGAGCCCTCATGCACCATCTGGATGAGGAGGTTCGCCTTCAGCAGTACTGGGAACCCAATTCGCTCTGTCGGGACCGTAGTTGTCCAAAAGGAAAGCTCCTTTGTCTGGTGGCTGACGAGCGCCGCTGAAAGCCTGTTCGCCCGCCCGGTCCCCGCCGCCTGCCCTGTTCCGAACCTTTTACCGGTCCGCCTCTCGCCCCTGTCACCCGCTGAACCATACCCGGCAGCTGCGGCTCCGGTTGCCCCCGAGTTTGGCTCGATCTCGGGAGATCGCCTGTTCAGTATCAATTCTGGTTCGGCCGAGCGCGATGAGCTTCGCTGCGGCCTCTGTCGCCGCCTGCAACCACTTTTCGTCCCAGCCGCAGCCGAGCGTCCTCCCGTCGTAAGTCTGGAGCGCGACCATAGCGCGCGGCATCAAGGCCCAAGCGAGTCCCGCCGAAGTGGAATCAGGAGTCCAAGGTCCGGTGGCCGCGGCTTCCCTTGGATCGACGAATCAGCGCTGGTTGCGACCACAAGGAAAGAGGGTTTTGCGCGTTCCGTAAGTACAGTTTGAAGAGGGGCGCGGTATTGAACCGCGCGGCCCGAAAAATGCGAAGTTGAATGTCGGCCAACTGGAACAATTCGTTCGCGAGCTCGAGCCGGTCGCACCTTTCGCCTCCGCCCATCGCCCACGCGGAGACCAGTGGCCACGTGCTGCACGCGCCGGTGCTCGTGCTGAACGCCTCCTACGAGCCCATCCACGTCTGCGCCGCCCGGCGGGCGATTGTGCTGGTGCTGAAGGGCGTGGCCATGACGGAAGAGGAGAACGGGCACTTTCTGCATGCCGCGCGCCTCGCGCTGCGTGTGCCTTCGGTGATCCGGCTGCTCGAGTATCGCCGCATCCCGCATCAGGCCCGCACGCTTTCCCGCAAGAACATCCTGCTGCGCGATCGCAACACCTGCCAGTACTGCGGCGAGGTGTTGCCTTCGAGCGAGTTGACGCTCGACCACGTAATTCCCCGTTCCCGCGGCGGAGCCTCCACCTGGGAGAACCTAGTCGCCTGCTGCCACGCCTGCAACCGGCGCAAGGGCAACCAGTTCCCGACCGACACCGGCATGAAGCTCCTGCGCGAGCCCCGCGCCTTCAACCTCCACACCAGCCGCCACATCATGCGCCTGATGGGGCGCAGTGACGATAAATGGCGGAAGTATCTGTTTTATTGAGCGGTCATCAGTCCGCGCTCAGCATCTCGCTAGTCGATGAACACCCTTTTGTTCCCCGAGACCGTGGGGAGTCTGTTTCCGCCCAGGTTACGGGGAGGCGCTCGAGTCTGGCTGCCACTTTCTGCCAGCGGTTTGGGCGGTGAATTCAAGGTTCGTTGTTCCCATCGCATTGACTTGCCGCAATTTGGCCCCCTAAGATGGGCTCGCAACCCGCGAGCCTTCTTCTTTGATCGGTCAGACCATCTCGCATTACCGCATCATCGAAAAGCTCGGTGGTGGCGGGATGGGGATCGTTTATAAGGCCGAGGATACTCGGTTGCATCGCTTCGTGGCCCTGAAGTTTCTGCCCCCCGAGGTGGCAGGCGACCCGCAGACACTCGCCCGCTTCCGACAGGAAGCCCGAGCTGCGTCCACCTTGAACCACCCCAACATTTGTACGATACATGACGTCGGCGAGCTGGACGGGCAGGCGTTCATCGCCATGGAATTTCTGGAAGGCCACACCCTGCAAAGCAAGATCGGCGGACGGCCGTTGCCGCTCGAAGTATTTCTCGATCTGGCTTTGCAGATCGCCGATGCTCTCGAAGCGGCGCACAGAAGAGCCATCGTCCACCGCGACGTTAAGCCCTCGAACATCTTTGTCACCAGCCGCGGCGATGCCAAGCTTCTGGATTTTGGTTTGGCCAAACATCTGCCCCTGGGGAGCGTCGCAATTCCCGATGCGGCGACCGTCTCGGGAGCGATCACAGCACAAGGGCAGATTCTTGGAACCTTTGCCTACATGTCTCCGGAGCAAGCACAGGATAAGGAGGTGGATGCACGCAGTGATATTTTCTCCTTCGGCGCGGTGTTGTACGAAATGGCCACCGGCCGCTGCGCCTTCCCCGGAGATTCTGCGGCCACCGTCATTGCCGAGATTTTACGCAGTGACCCCAAACCTCCCCGAAGCCTGAACCCGGAAGTCCCGGACGAACTCCAACGCGTCATCGGTAAGGCTCTGGAAAAAGACCGCGGCGATCGTTATCAGTCCGCCCATGAGTTAATGATCGACCTGCGACGGCTGAAGCGAGAGAGGTTTGGAATCTTGCAAACGGCAGAGAAGACGCCAACGCTTCCTCGCAGTCTCCCTTGGCTGCGGGCCCGATCGATGTGGATCGCGGCCAGCGCGCTCTTCGCCCTTCTCCTGTTTCTGATCATCAGGGTAAATGCCTTCTCGCCCGTCTCCGGACCCCTCAATTCAGAACAAATCACTTTCTCCGCTGAATTGAAAGATGGACCCATCGTCACCGATGGAACGCGAGTCTATTTTCAGAGTCAAGGTCAGCCCGTCGAAATGTCGGTCAAGGGCGGCCCCACGGCTCCTTTGCGAGCCTCCGTGACCGGAATGAGGATGCTCGACATTTCTCCCGATGCCTCGGAAATGCTGGCGTCTAAGCCAGATCTGAACGACGAGAGCTTGCGCGGTTCCATCTGGTCGATTCCGGTTCTCGGAGGTTATCCGAGCAGACTGGGAAACCAGATCGCTCAAGATGCGCACTGGTCGCCTGACGGCCGATGGATTGTCTATGCCGATTGGAACTCTGTCGATGTGAGTGACAACGCCGGCGCGAACCTGAAAAAAATATGGGACGCGCCGGGCCGAGTCGATACGCCGTATTTTTCGCCCGATTCCCGCCGCATTCGCGTGACCGTCGAAAGCCAGGGGAATTCGTCTAAGATTTGGGAATTGGATTCTGATGGCAGCAACGCCCATCGGATCGTGCTCGATTGGCCCGAGGATGCCGATCAACAAGACGGACGGTGGACTCCGGATGGCAAACATTTCATCTTCGCTTCGCACCGCGAAGGGCGCAATAACATTTACGAACTCCTCCCGCCGCCTTGGATCGAGTTCTGGAAAAAACCAACCGCTGTGCGCCTTACAGCGGGTCAGATCGATGTCCTGGCAGCCACTCCCAACCGTGATAGTTCAGGCCTGTTCATCATTGGGCGAATCGCCCAGGGCACAATGCGGGCCTATGACCCGAAATTGAAGCGCTTCGTGCCGTTCCTCGATGGTCTGGCGGCCGCGGATTTCACTCTTTCGCCCGACAAGAAATGGATGGTCTACGCCGACTATCCGCGGCGTCATCTTTGGCGCAGCAAGTTGGATGGCAGCGAGAAGCTGCAGTTAACCGATTTTTATTCATGGATGCCGAAGTGGTCCCCCGATAGCAAGAAGATCGTGTTTTCTGACCGGCAGGAGATCTACATGGTTTCTGTCGATGGGGGCGCTCCGGAAAAGCTCACCTCTGAAGGTAAGATCGAGCTCGCACCCAACTGGTGGCCGGATGGGAAATCGATCGTCTTCAATGACTTTCCGCTACCCGGGCAGATGGAGGGCATCAAAGTTCTCGATCTGGCCACCCGGAAGATATCCATCATGCCGGGCTCGGCCGGTTTTTATGCGCCCTCCTGGTCGCCGGATGGAAGATACCTGGTGGCAATCGCGCAGAATCCGTCGCGCATGGTGCTGTATTCGGTGCAGTCCAGCACCTGGAAGGACTTACGGACATTTGATTCCGCCTGGGGATACTGGGTCTGGGCCGGCGACAGTCAGTCTCTTTACATCGCCATGAAAGAAGCAGGGCCGGCGACCGAACCTGGAATCTATCAAGTGGCCATTGCGGATGGAAAGTGGAATCAGGTAACCAGATTCGATGGCCTGACCGTCAACCCCGATGGATGGGAGGGCTTTCCGAGCCTCACCTCGGATGGCCAACTCGCCATGATGAGCGACACCAGCGTGGTTCAAATCTATTCGGCAGAATGGACCACGCAGGCTGACGTGCATTGAACGGGGATTCTCAAGGTACCAGGGTCTACCGATCCGAGCGAAGCCGCCCGGCCATAATCGCCGGCAAGCTCCCAACACAACTTCGAACTTCCCAGGACCGGGCTTCTGGGGAGCCGGGGGTCCGGTAAGCACTGCTAGCTCAACCGGTCGATGCAACACCATCTAATCAGTTGATCCGACAATACTTTCGCTAGTGCACCGATCTATAGGGCTGTACTCAATCAGAACCTAAACCGGGCAGTGTTCCGTTCACATCAACGCCCTCGAACGAATTGAGCTTCGTAGACTCCTGCATGTGGACTTTGAGCTAGTGTTGCGTCGACCCATTGAGACCTCCACGTTAATCAGGAGTTTGGATCCGAGGGCTTTATGGGTGATCATGTGCGTCTCGTTTACTTGAGTTCGACCGTCGTTCCCAAACCCGCGTACAAATAGCTATCCCCGTACGCCTTCCTCAATCGCGCAAACGCAGGCTCTCCTGTGCAATGTCCCGGCGCAATCCTTTGCACCTTCCACTTCGTCTTTAAATTCTCCACCAACGCATCAATCTCCGCCACCGGCGTTGTCACCAGATGTAATCCCCCGAACACGATCTCCGTCCTTGGATCCACCGCGCTTGCCGCTTCGAGAATCGCTTCGATCCCCGCGTGCGAGCATCCATCCACTAGCAGCAGTCCATCCGATCTCTTGATCGCCAGCGTCAACTCCGGCAGCTCCAGGGTCCCTGTTTTCTGCGAAACCGTCCGCACTAAGAAAATGCCCGGCGAAACTTCAGTCAATTGATTCACCAACACAAAATTCCCCGTGTCATACAGCTTGCCCGAGGTCAAACCTTCGGGCTCCGTTCCCCCGAAATACCGCATCTTCGCCGGTAAACTGTCATCCGCTCGGAAAAAGGTCTCCGGAATCGGCGCTCCCCCAAACCCATTCGCTCCATCCGCGGGCACATACACGGTAACCTTCGGATTCACACGCAGCACATATCTCAACCCCGTCGTGTGGTCCGCGTGCCGGTGCGATATCACCACAAAATCCAGTTGCGTCAGATCTACACCGAGCGCCTTCACGTTGTGTTCGAAAATCGCGGCGTGATTGCCCGTATCGAACAAAATCCGCTTCCCGTTGTGCTCTATCAAAGCGGAAAATCCCCAATCCTTGATCAGCTCCGCCGATTCGCCGAATGCATCATAAAGAATCGTCACCTTATCCTGTGCTCGGCACGGAATCGCCGCAGCACAGA
Organism: uncultured Acidobacteriaceae bacterium; assembly: GCA_963770245.1. Taxonomy (GTDB): domain Bacteria; phylum Acidobacteriota; class Terriglobia; order Terriglobales; family Acidobacteriaceae; genus PALSA-270. The sequence goes on from CAVYOX010000014.1 coordinate 195,982, forward strand.
CCAGCACAAACGCCAAAATCCGCAAAACGTGGATTCTCAAGGAGAACCTCCAATCCTAATTTCCATTAGTTGAAGCCATACCAGATGGGCGCACGGCGCGGGATAGCCACCACTTGGGCGCCCACGGAATGCTGAGCGCTAGTTCTTCGCTCCCGCCCGCTGGTAATTGCTGAGCTTCACGACCTGCTTGAGCCGCACGTCCTTGGCCCTAAAGTGCAGTGTGTCGTCGGCGGAGGAAAACGTGGGAAACCAATATTTCCCATCGATCTGCTCCCGCCAGGTGGTGAATTGCGGGAACAGGTTTTCCTCCGTTTTCTTCTTCTTGACGATCCGAATATCGGGCACCGACTTACCCGTGTCCTTCACAATCTGAAAGTCTTGATCATCCACCCAGATGCGCCCCTGAAAGTACCGCTGATCCTTCACCATGACTTTAGGAGCGACTTGAAAGACGTAGCAATGCAGTTCATCCACTTTTTGCTGGCCCTCGTAGACCACGCTGTACACCGCCAGTTCATCGGTGCTGATGGTGAAGGATGCGCGTCCCTCGAGGTCCTCGATATCCTCTTTCGACATCTCAATTCCCGCCTGTGGGGCAAGCACGACCTTCTTGACGCGCTGGCCCTGGCTATAACTGATGTCGGCCACTTGCTGATAATCGCCCGTGACCTCGTTGTTCTCGAGGGCCTGCACGTGGATCGATTCCCGAAAACTGTATTGCTCGCGGATCCCCTTCCATTCCTTCTCCTTGGCGGTGAAGCGCCGCAGAATTTCCTCGGGAGTGATGCCTTTCGGCGGAGACTTATCGATTTCCCCGCTCTGACACCAAGCCCCCGGGACTAGCGACCATAGCGCGCAACCAACGATCAGAAGGAGTAGGCGCAAGCCTCTGGAGCAAAAGTCCATGGGCGGCTAGTCTACCGAAAATGCCGTCGCCGTGGCAGACCTTTGGTGGACCAGAGAAATTGAGCGAGAGATTGAGACCAGAGACCGAGAAGAAAGACTGACAAGAAAAGCCGCGCGACACCGCGCGGCTTCTGCTCTGGCTTGATTTCACTATTGGGGTGGCGGCTGCGCCGGAACGTCCTTGCCGTCCGCCCCCTTGTGCACCTCTTGCCCCTGGTAGGTAATCTTCACCTTGGAGCCGAACTTCTTATAGTCCTCGTACTTGATGATTTCGCGGATGTGCACGTCGCCGGTTGAAAAATGCAGAACGTCGTCGGCGCGAGTAAAGGACGGAAACCAATAAAGCCCGTCAACTTGTTGCCGCCAGGTGGTGAACTTGGGGAAAAGATTCTCGCCGTTTTTCTTGCGGATGTCAGGCACCGACTTGCCGTAGGTTTTCACGATCTGAAAGTCATTGTCGTCCACCCAGATGCGCCCCTGGAAATAGCGCTTCTTGCCCTCGAATTTCTTGGGAGCCATGTCGAAAACATAGCAATGCAGTTCGTCTTCCTGCTGCTGCCCGACATAAAGTACGTTGTACTCCGGAATCTCCTCGGTCGTCACCACGAATGGCATCAAGTGCCGCATGTCGTCCAGATCCTCTTCGCTCATCGAAATGCCGCCATTTTCGAGGGTAGAGGGCGGCGCGAACACGACGTTCTCCATGCGCGCGCCCTGGTCATTGAACACCACATCGTAGACTTCCTGGTATTCCCCGGTGGCGGTGCTTCCGTCGAGCGTTCTGACCGTAATCGATTGCCGGTACGTGTATTGCTCGCGGGCGAGCTTGAAGGCTCCTTCCTTGGCCGCAAAACGCTGGACGATCTCGTCCACCGTGATTGCTTTGGGCTGGGCGGTATCGAGTGGGCCCTCCTGGGCAGCCGCCGGAGAGGCCAGTGAGCCGCAGAGGGCAAAGGCCATCGCCAGTGCCAGGCAGAATCGCAGGGTGGATTTCATAAGGGTTACTGTAGCAAAGCCAGCCAGGAAAGTGGCTGATACCCGCGCCGTCCCCCCGCGCCTGAGTCTTCTCCGCTCAAGAAGGCCCGGCGCAGCAGGGCGGCAAGTCTAACTCTTTCTTAGATTGCCAAGCCGGCCTCGAAGTTGCCGGGAAAACACGAGAATGCGCTTTTTCTCCTTCTCGGTTGCCCCGGCGCAACCCCCAACCAGACCGCAGGCGGACCTTATGGCGCAAACCGCGGAATCAGTTGTAATAAGTTGTAATAAGATGACGCATTGGTCCGATGCCTTCCACCCCCCAGATCGAGCCTTCTGAAGGGTTTCCCGGCTTGCAGCAGGAGGTCGCCCGCATTTCCGCTCTGCCCGAAGTTCGCGCTGCCTTTGGCTGGCTGCGGACGCAAGAGCCGCAATTCGCCCAGTGGCAGTTGGATATGGCGCGCATCCCCGCTCCTCCCTTCGGCGAGGCCGCCCGTGCCGAGTGGCTGCGGGAGCGCTTTTCCGAACTAGATCTTGAAGGCGTATCAACCGACGACGTGGGGAATGTCTTCGGCCTGCGCCCCGGCAGTGGTGGTTCCTGCATCGCACTGAGCGCCCACCTTGACACGGTCTTTCCCGCCGGCACGCCGCTGAATCTGCGGCAGCAGGGAACGCGGCTCTACGGACCCGGCGTCTCCGACAACGGCGCCGGCATGACCGCGCTGCTGGCGGTGGTGGTTGCGCTGCGCAAGGCGCGGGTGCAGCATCGCTCGCCCATCCTCTTTATCGGCAATGTCGGCGAAGAAGGGGAAGGAGATTTGCGCGGGATGCGCCATATTTTCTCCCACTCGCTCTGGAAGGATTCGATCGCCTGCAGCCTGGTGCTCGATGGCGCGGGTTCCGATACCATCGTTGCAGAAGCCTTGGGCAGCCGCCGTTTCGAGGTCATCGTCCGCGGGCCTGGGGGTCACTCCTGGAGCGACTTTGGCGCACCCAACCCCATCCTGGCGCTGGCCAGAGCCATCCAAGCCTTCGGCCAGACGCCGGTGCCGGCATCGCCCAAGACCACCTTCAACGTCGGCGTCATTCGCGGCGGCACCTCGGTGAATTCCATTCCCGAGTCCGCCAGCATGCGCGTCGATATTCGCTCCACCTCCATGGCCGAGATGGAGCGTCTGGAAACGGCCTTGCGGCAATCGCTAGAAGATGCGGTTGAGGAAGAATCGCAGGCCACCGAAAGGCGCAGCCCACCTTCTGCCCAGCGCCGAACTTTTGGACTGAGTTATGAGGTCGTGCCCATTGGCAACCGTCCGGCCGGGGAACTCGATCCTGAAGCCCGCATTCTGCAAGTGATTCGCGCGGTGGACGCGCAGTTGGGCAACACGGCCCAGATCCAGCGCGCCTCGACCGACGCCAACGTCCCGCTTTCGCTCGGCCGCGAGGCGGTCGCCATCGGTGGGGGAGGCAGCGGTGGCGGCGCCCATACGCTGCAAGAGTGGTTCGATTGCAGCGGCCGCGAACTGGGACTCAAACGCATTCTGTTGGCTGTGCTGACGCTGGCCGGAATTGGAACCCTGGCTTGACCGGTCTTCGTCGTCGCCGGCGTGTACCCTGAAGGTGACCGAGGTGCGCATGAGACATCTTGCATTTTTTGTGGCGGCGTTTTTTCTCCCGACCTGCACGCTCGGCCACGCACAGACCGTGGCGGGAGCTGAGCCCCCCCTGCGGATCGCGATTGCCGGGTTGGTTCACGGGCACGTCGAGGGCTTTTTCAAGAGCTCACTCCATCGCACCGACATTCAACTGGTCGGTATTGCCGAGCCTGACCAGCAACTCGCGGCTCGTTACGCCAGCCAGTACGGTCTGGATCGCAGCCTCATCTTTGCCAGTCTCGAGGAGATGCTGCAAAAAACGCGGCCCCAGGCGGTGTTGGCTTACACGAGCACCTACGACCACCGGCGGGTGGTGGAAATCTGTGCCCGTCACGGTGTTCCCGTCATGATGGAAAAGCCGCTGGCGGTGAGCGCTGAAGATGCGCACGCCATCGAGAAGGCGGCGCGCCAGGCGAAGATCCAGGTGCTCGTGAACTATGAGACCACGTGGTATCGCAGCAACCACGCGGCCTACGATCTGGTGCGCCAGAAAGCCATCGGCGAAATTCGCAAGATCGTGGTCCACGACGGTCACCAGGGGCCGAAGGAGATCGGGGTCGGGCCGGAGTTTCTCGGGTGGCTCAGCGATCCGAAGCTCGACGGTGGCGGAGCGCTTTATGACTTTGGCTGCTACGGCGCGGATCTGGCGACCTGGATGATGGAGGGCGAGCGCCCGAAAACGGTCACCGCGGTGACCCAGCAAATCAAGCCCGATCTGTATCCCCGAGTGGATGACGAAGCCACCATCATCCTGACCTATCCCCGAGCGCAGGCGATTATTCAGGCCTCGTGGAACTGGCCGTTCGGCCGCAAGGACATGGAAGTCTACGGACAGACCGGCTACGTGGTCACCGTGCGCAACGATGACCTGCGGGTGCGGCTTGCGGGGAAGGACGAAGAGCAGGTCACGGGTCAACCGCTACCGGCTCCATTTGCCGATTCCTTGTCGTTGCTGAGGGCGGTGGTTCTGCGCGGAGTCGCGCCCGACCCGCTTTCGTCTCTCGAAACCAATGTCATTGTCTCGGAGATTCTTGACGCGGCGCGGCGCTCGGCGGCTTCCGGAAAATCGGTTCGCTTGGGTACCAGTCGGGTGCCGTCTGGGGAAAAGAGTCTGTCGGGAAACTGACCCGGGCGGGTCGCTCTCGCCCCCTACGAAGCCCATGGGATTCTTGCGCCCGCGGAATGCCCGGGGGCAGCGCGGCTCAGAAGTTCCCGAGCGCGTTAGAAACTCGATCTGGCCCGGCCTGGGCGGAAGGGGATGGTGACGACCGCTTCCAGATCGACGGCATTGCCGTTTTTGGTGGCGGGACGGAAATGCCAGCGGGCCAGCGCCTCTTGGGCAAACTCGTCGAGCCGATCGTCGACGCTGCGCAGGACACGAACATTGGTCACCGAACCATCACGGCGGATGACCGCGTAGAGCGTCACCGTTCCGTGGATATTTTGCTTCATGAGTTCCAGGGGATACGCCGGGTCGGCTTCGCGGGTTGCGGTGGGGGCGCTGAGGTCGCCCTTGGCTTCCTCTTGATTCAGCTCGGCAAAATGGATGACCCAGCTTCCGCCTGCGGAATTCAGGTTGGGAACATTGAGAGTCAGCGAATAGAACTTGCGGTCGCCGAAGACTTCTTTCTCCGCATCGGTTGCATGGAGACTCGAAACTTCGTGGAGGGGGCGGGGCGTCGGTGCGCCGGCCTCGGGCGGAGTCGCCTTCGCCATCACCACCGGATCGCCCGTTTCGCCGCCGCGGATTCGGTTATCGCTTCCGCCCTCCGCGGAGTGCTGGGCCGGGCTGGGGCCTTGGCCGACGTGGAGACCTTGAGGAAGATCGCGGCTGGCGGTGACCGGGCTACCTTCCCCGGTATTTTCAGCGCCGGGGGCGCTCGTCGGTGCGATGTCCGGAGTGCCCGACGCGCCGGCCCTGCCTTGCGGAGTAGCGGCAAAACGTCCCAGGCGGTTGCCGGCGGGGGGCGAAACTGGCCCGCTCGGTGCTGCTGGGTGGATTCCGAGCGCGACGAGGCGCCCTCCCGAGACGGCGACTCTTGAACCTGGGACCGACGGCGGAGGCGGCACCACGGCTTGGCCGGAATTCCCCAGTGCGGGGCGGGTGTTCGCGAGAGTTCGCTCGGCACCGACGGGCAACTGCGGGGCGGGCGCCACGGCTTGCGTCCGACCGATGTTGAGGTCCCCCAGGCGCCGGATGGGAGTCGAGTCCACGAGCGGTGCCGGTTCGACCACGGCGGGCTCGGGGGCGTGCAGTTGGCGGCGCGCGGATGCAAGCTTCACCTCGGGCGGAGGAGCAACCGCAGACACCCTCAAATCCGGAGCTTTCCCGTTGGCCAGGGAATGCTCGGTGACGGCAATGGGCACGGCGAGCGGCGTCATCGGCCAGGCGACCACGTTGGGCAGGGCCACGTCGTGGTTCAACTTTAAGTTCGGCGGAGCGACAATGGACTGCGTGGGGTTATCCGCCTGCGGGGGCACAGAAATGATCGCTTGCGGAGCCAGTTCCGGTTCGCCTCGGCGCGCGCGCTGCGCGTGCGGGCGGCCGGTATCGAGCGGGCGTAAATATTCAGCGGCCGCGTAGTAGATCACGTCGCTCGAGCGGAAATGGGGAGATGCAACCGTCTGCGGATGCCGCGGCCAGAAGGCGGCGACCGCCCAAATCGTGGCGGCCAACGCGAGATGAGAAAGGGCGGATTCGAGGAACCGGCCCCAGGGCGGAGCGGAGGCAACGAAGACGTCCGGCCAAAAGTCCCCGGGCTGGGAAGCGAGCTCGAGCTGCGGGGGGCGGCGGGTCCAGATCGAATCCGCCAGGTTGCGGAAAAAGACGCGATGCCAGGGTTCGATTTCGATCAGCAACTGCGGCGCTCGGTGCAGGCTTTCCCCGAGCTCCGCTACGGATTCCAAAAGCCCTGGGCCCTGTTCCATTCATTCCCCGCAACAGGCAGAAGTTTCAACCCAATCCCGAAAACGTGTTCGGCCAGAACCCATGCCAGCCATGCCCGAGGCAGATGGCGTCTCCCGCAGAGGTCCGCTTATTATAGCGGGATTCGGTGGACCGCACGGGGCCGTTCTCGGGTTCGAGAGCGAGTTCCAGGCGGTCGCTTTCCATGCTTTAATGTCGGCAGGATGAAAACGGTGGGGACGCTTTTGGCGATATTGTGGCTGAGCAGTTCGCTCCTGCTCGCGCAGGCCCCTGCGCAGAATGCCCCTCTGCCGAAGCCCGCGGAAGATTACTCCGGCATGTACACCTTCCTGCGGGATGGTGAATTCGTGCAAATCAACTTGGAAGATGGGGGACGCGTGACCGGCTTCGTCTCGCGTTTCGGCGATGGGGAAAGCGACCAAGGCGCGTTCCTCGATCAATTCTTCAAGCAGGGTAAGCTCGAGGGGAACAAGCTGACCTTCAGCACCGAGACCGTGCACGGAGTGTGGTACGAGTTCAAGGGAACGGTCGAACGCGGCGCGGGGAAAAACGTCGGCGATGACAGCTACTACGTGCTCAAGGGGACGCTCAAGCAGTACACGATCGACGCCGAGAAGAAAACCTCGGCAAAATCTCGGGCAGTCGTGTTCAAGGCATTTCCCCAGGACCTGGGAGCAGATCCGGCCAAGCCCCAATGAAGGTTTGCCTCTGGCGGGCGTCAAAGGCTGCAGGCTGGCAGTTCGGCTAGGCCCGTTGTATTCTTCGGGACGTGCCGCGCTCGCATGCTTCTGGCCGCTCGCCAACCGCCGCCCTCTTCCTGGGCCTGATCATCACCCTCGCCGCCGTGGTCGCCTATTCCGCCTATATCACGCGCCAGATTTCGAGCCTGCGCCAACTCCAGGACAATTTGGTCGACCGAAACCGCCGGGACTCCCTCCAGCTTCTGCGCATCCAGAACGATTTGAACCTGCTCGGGCTGGCGATGCGGGACATGTTGGACAACGACGAGCCGTATCCTCTGACCGCCTGGTCGGCGCAATTCGCGCGCATCCGCTCCGATCTGGGCGATGCGCTTCGGCTCGAAACCCAGATGGCGGTCATCGATCGCACTCCCGAGCAGAGCCAATTTCTGGGCAGCCGGATGGCGCAGTTCTGGGATGCCGCGGACCGCACCTTCGCCCTCGCCCAGGATGGCAAACCGGCCGAAGCACGGACGCAAATACGCCTCTCTCTGCAAGCGCGCCAGGAGGCGCTCGGGACCGCGGTGGCGCGCCTGTTGGTGCAAAATAACGCCAGCGAGGAGCAGGCGGCACGCGAAATCGGCGAGATCTACGCCCGGGTGCAACGCCAGGTCTATCGCTTCCTCACCGCGACCCTGATAGCGATTCTGCTGACCAGTCTGTACCTCATCCGTTCCAACCGGCAGCTGTTCGCGCGCCTAGCCGCGCTTTCGGAGCAGCGCAGCGAGCTGGCGCAGACCCTCATCTCGACCCAGGAATCGACCCTGCGTTCCATCTCCCGCGAGCTGCACGATGAGTTCGGACAAATCCTGACCGCCATGGGTTCGATGCTAGGCCGGGCGGGCAAGCACGCCCCCGAAGGCTCCTCCCTGCGCTCGGAACTCGAAGAAGTCCGCGAGATCGCGCAGGGCACTCTCGACAAGGTTCGCAGCCTCTCCCAGGCTTTGCATCCGGTGATGCTCGACGAGGCCGGCCTCGAGAGCACGCTCGACTGGTATCTTCCGGTGGTGGAAAGACAATCCGGAATTGACATAAGCTATGAGAAGTCGGGCACGCCGTTTCCTCTGGACGGGAACGCGGCCATCCACGTCTACCGCGTGTTGCAGGAAGCTTTAAATAACGTGTCGCGGCATTCGGGCGCGAAACAAGCCTGGGTGCGGCTGCGCTTCCTGCCGCAGAAGTTGGAACTCGAAGTCGAAGATCACGGCCAGGGATTCGTGGCGCAAGCCGGCAAGCAGGGCATCGGCCTGGTCGCCATGCGCGAGCGCGCCGAGTTGTTGAGTGGCAAGATTATGTTTACTTCGCCCGGATCGGGCGGGACCTTGGTTCATCTGGAAATTCCGCGAGAGAAAACGGAGGCGCATGTCGGATAAGATTTCGGTTTTACTGGTCGACGACCACGCGCTGGTGCGCCGAGGCTTCCGGCGGATGCTCGAAGACGAGCCGGACATCATGGTGGCGGGGGAGGCGAGCGATGGCGAGGAAGCGGTCAAGCTGGCCCGCGAGCTCGCTCCGAGAGTGGTCATCATGGACTGCGCTCTGCCTGGCATGAACGGCCTGCAGGCCACGCGGCGCATTCTCGAGGAATCTCCGGAGACCCTGGTGCTCATGCTCAGCATGCATCCGGAAGAGACCTGGGTGCATCAGGCGCTGGCGGCAGGCGCCCGCGGATATATTCTCAAAAACGCCATGGAGCTCGAGTTGGGAGCCGCCATTCGCCGCGTGGTGGCGGGAGAGACGGTGCTCGACTCCCAGTTGGATCGTGACCGAGTCCTCAAAGGGGAGCGCAATTCCGGACTCACCCAGCGCGAGCTCGAAATTCTGCAGATGATCGTGGATGGCAAATCCAACAAAGAAATCGCGGCCGTGCTCGAGTTGAGCGCCAACACCGTTGCCGTCCATCGCGCCAACATGATGGATGCCCTCGGGATTCACAAGACGGCCGAACTGGTCGTCTATGCCATCCGCAACGGGCTGGTCAACCTTCCGTGAATCGCCGGTCGTTTCTCCAGGGGATCGGGGGTCTGGTTTCAACGGCCGGCCTGCGCTTTCCGCACGCCTGGGCGGCGTCCGCGCCGGCCGAGGCCGCTCCCGGATTTCGCCTGGTCGACGTCACCGCGCCCGCCGGAGTCCGCTTCCTGCACAACAGTGGCGCCTACGGCGGCAAGTTTCTCCCCGAAACCATGGGCGCGGGATGCGCCTTTGTCGACTACGACAGCGATGGCTGGCAGGACATTTTGCTGATCAACGGCATGGACTGGCTCGGGCATAAACGCCAGCCGAGCCCCCTTGCGCTCTATCGCAACAATCGCAACGGAACCTTTTCTGACGTGACCCGCGCGGCCGGCCTTGAGGTTGCAATGTATGGCATGGGGGTCGCAGTCGGGGATTTCGACAACGACGGCCACCCCGACATCCTGATCACCGGCGTGGGACAGAATCGGCTGTTCAAGAACACCGGCAAGGGCACCTTTCTGGATGTGACCAAAGCCAGTGGATTGGGCGGCCGCGAGGCCTTCAGCACCTCGGCTCTGTGGTTTGATTTCGACCGCGACGGCCGGTTGGATTTATTCGTTTGCAACTACGTGAAGTGGTCCGTCGAGCACGATGTGTTCTGCAGCCTCGACGGAAAACACAAATCGTATTGCACTCCCGAAGCTTACCGCGGGGAGACTTGCTGGCTGTTCCACAATCGCGGCAACGGAACCTTCGAGGACGTGACCGCCAGCAGCGGAATTTTCGACAGCAGTTCGAAATCTCTGGGCGTGGCCATGCTCGACTACGACCGCGACGGCTGGCCTGATCTGCTGGTGGCCAACGATACCCAGCCCAACAAGCTGTATCGCAACAATCGCAATGGTACTTTCCAGGATGTGGCGGTCGAGGCCGGCATCGCTTTCAGCGCCGAGGGCAAGGCCCGCGCCGGCATGGGCGTGGACGCGGCCGATTTCGCGAACGCCGGCACGGCCGGCGTGGCCATCACCAATTTCGACGACGAAATGATCGGGCTCTACCGGGCTGCGGGCGACGGAAATTTCGCCGACGTGGCCACGCCGAGCGGGGTGGGACTGGCTTCGAAGGACAAGTTGGGATTCGGCTGCGTCTTTCTGGACGCTGATCTCGATGGCTCACTGGACCTGGCGGTGGCCAACGGGCACATCGACGAGACCGTCCGCAACATCCGCGGCAATGTTGGCTATGCCCAACCGCCGCAGCTATTTCTCAACGATGGCATGGGAAAGTTTCACGACGTGGCCCAGGCCTTGGGCGGGGGTTTCAGCCAGCCCAAAGTGGGGCGGGGCTTGGCCTATGGTGATTTCGATCGCGACGGCGACCTAGATTTGCTGCTCACCACCAACAACGGACCGGCTTATCTCTATCGCAACGACCAGCTTGCCGGCCACCATAGCATCCGCGTGCAGCTGGTCGGAACCAAGTCGAACCGCGACGCCATCGGCGCGGCGGTCCAGGCGTTTGCCAACGGCGCCTGCCAGTCCCGCTGGGTGAAGGGCGGATCGAGCTACCTCTCACAATCGGAACTGCCGCTCACTTTCGGACTGGGAAAGCGGGACCGGGTCGAGCGCTTGGTCATCGCCTGGCCGAGTGGTGCCACCGAAGAATACAAGAATCTTTCTGCCGGGCGCGCTTACCGATGCACCGAAGCGAAGGGAATCCTCCCCTTGGCAGGCTTCTAGTCCGCCCGCAACCCGTCTCCGAGGGCACCGGTCCCGTTCGGGGCTTCGATCCCGGAAAAGCGGGAGCCCGCCCTAGTATTTCTTGATTATTGCGGTCCGGGAGCGGCAGAATTAGTTTTGCCTCACCTGAACCTCCTCATCGCGGTGCCCTCCGGCGCTGCATTCGAGGAACCCACGCGGAAAGGGCAGGGAAGCTCCTGCCCTTTCTTATCCGGCGTGGGCGACTCCGGCAACACCAACCGCCTGCCGGCGCGTCTAATCCCCGCAGGGCCGGCGGGCCGCCCTATGCCGCTACCCGCGATTGCTGAAAAGGTATATTCTGGAGCTGAATGGATCCCCTGGAGGAAGTTTGCATATGGACCCGCGCGCTGGCGCTTTCTGGCTGCGTCTGAAGAGCAACCGTTTTCCCTATACCCTGACCATTCTGGTGACCTTGGCAGTGGGCATTCTCATCGGAACCGTAATCTCGTTCGGAGTCAAAGGTCAGGAGACCAGGAAGTCCGACGCCACCCCTTTGAGCGTGCCCTCGCCCCGTCAGCTTTCCAGTCAGTTCGCCCAGGTCGCCAAGCAACTGGAGCCGAGCGTGGTCAACATCAACACCGAATCCACGGTCAAGAATCCGCACCGTGGCCGGAGGAATCCGGGCGATGACGAAGATGACAATCCCCTCGACGATTTCTTTGACCGCTTTTTCGGCGGACAAGGCGGACCAGGCGGGGATGGCAGCCCGCTGCGCGAGCGTTCGCTGGGTTCGGGCATGATTGTCGATCCGAAGGGATACATTGTGACCAACCGCCATGTGGTCGAGAAAGCGGACCGCATTCGGGTGAAACTGCAGGATGATCCGCCGGGTGTGCTGCACGACGCCAAAGTCATAGGCACCGATCCGGAAACCGATCTGGCGGTGATTAAGGTGGAAGTGGATCATCCCCTGCCCGCAGCCAAGCTCGGCAACTCCGACAGCATGGAAGTGGGGGACTGGGTGCTCGCCGTCGGCAGCCCGTTCGGCCTGCAGGAAACCGTTACCGCCGGCATCGTTTCTGCCACCGGCCGCAACATCGTGCCGCAGCATCAATTCCAGTCGTTCATTCAGACCGATGCCGCCATCAATCCGGGCAACTCCGGCGGCCCGCTAGTGAACATGGACGGCGAGGTCATCGGCATCAACACCGCGATTCTTACCGAAACCAACTCCTACGCGGGGGTGGGCTTCGCGTTGCCGTCAAATACCATTGTCTCGGTCTATAACCAGCTGATCGGACCTGACCACCGCGTGGCGCGCGGTTCGATCGGCATCATGTTTGACGCGCAGGAAAATCCGGCCATTGCGCGGGTGTACGGCGGTGGTTCCGGGGTTACGATTTCGAGCGTGGTCGCGGGCAGTCCTGCAGACAAGGCGGGTCTCAAGCTCGGAGACACGATCATCGCCGTCGACGGCAAGAGTGTGAAATCCGGCGACGGGCTGGTGGCCGACATCGCCAGTCGCAAGCCGGGCGCGAAAGTGGATCTCGGTTTTGTGCGCAACGGAAAAAAAGACGAAACCACGGTTACCGTCGCCGACCGGGCCAAGCTGTTCGCGACCCGTCTCGGCGATGACGACGAAAATGGAGACAACGCGGCCCCCAAGGAGAGCAAGTTCGGAATTACCGTGCGGGCGATTACGCCGGAGATCGCCGACCGTCTGGAAATCCCCGCGGGCAAGGGCGTGATCGTGCAAGACGTCAAGCCCAGCTCATTCGGGGACGATGTCGGGGTCGCCCGCGGCGATGTTGTACTAGAAGTCAATAAGCAACCAGTAAACAATGAGGAGGACTTCGCGCGTATCCAGTCCAGCCTCAGGAGCGGTCAGGACGTCGTGTTCCTGGTGCGCCAGCGCGGCGCGGGCGCGCAGGACGGCACCATCTTTTTGGCCGGCACACTTCCGTAACCGTGGAAGGGCTCGTTTGGGGCTGGCGCTTGCGCCCCGAACTGAGGGATCATTGCCTCGGCTTCCCGCATCCAGCGGGAAGGCCCCCTGGGCCTCGCGCTCAGGGGATGATGAAAACTTGAGGTGAAACTTGCGCTTGCCGGCTGCCTGGGCAAGATTGCTGACGGTGGTAGGGGTGCTGTGGTTGGTGGCGGCCGTTGGTCACGCCCAGACCGCCCAGGGCGCCGACCCGCCCCCGTCGAAGTCCACGTCGCATCCGGCCAGTGCGAAACCCGCCTCCAAATCTGTTCCCCAAAAGACAGCCGCCAAGCACCGGAAAGCGCGCCGGGCCACCGCCAGCTGGCGTACCCGGGGCCAGCAGAAAATCGATGCGGACCGTGCGACTGAAATCCAGCAGGCGCTGATCCGCGAACGTTATCTGTCGGGTATGCCTTCGGGGGTCTGGGACGACGCCAGCGAGAAAGCGATGCAGCGCTATCAGGGTGACAACGGCTGGCAGAACAAGAGCACACCCGATGCGCGCGCCCTGATTAAGCTCGGATTGGGACCGGACCGCCAACATCTGCTCAATCCGGAAAGCGCCATGACCACCGCCGCTCAGCCCGAAGGGCGACGAGCGGGGGCGGCCACCACCGCTCCCTCGGCTCCTTCTCCAGTCCCGGTGCCGGGTAGCGATCCCGCATCTCTCCCGCCCAACAAATAGCCACAAAAAATAGGCGGCTGAGCCCGAGTTTGCTTGCCGCAAAACCGGGGACGGGGATCGCCCGAACCATCGCTCGCGGGCTAATGTCTAGCGCTTCATGACGGGATCGGGAAAATAAGGCAGGGTCTTTCCGCTGACAATGGCGCGGGGATTATCTTCGACCAGGGCCCGGGCCACTTGGGCGCCGCAGACGATCTCGGCTTCTCTGCGGGCGGCCGACAGCACCGGGACGCGGTGCTTGGTGTCGTGTGCGTCTGAGGCCAGTACATGCACGGCCTCGCGCTCGAGCAACCAGTCGGCGGTGCGCCACGCCCGCTCTCCCCACGATCCCGTGAGCGCGGACGCTGTAACCTGCACCACGCAGCCCAGCTCCACCCACTTCAGCACCCGCTGCGGAGTGTTCTGCAGTATGGGGTTGCGCTCGGGGTGGGTGATCACGGGCGTGATTCCCTTGTTGCCCAGCTGCGTGAAACTCTCTTCGATATTGGCGGGAATGCTGTAATTGCTCAGCTCGACGAGCAGGCAGCGGCTATCCTCAATCAGGTACCATTGCGGCCGCACGAGTGCGTCCTGCAGGTTTTCGTAAGAAAGATGGAAGTCGCACCCGAGCGTGAGTTTGGGGGCGGGGCCCACCAACTGCCGCAAGCGATCGAGGGCGGCGATCAGGGGTTCGCGGTCGTAGGCGTAGCGTTCATTGGCGTGCGGCGTAGCGACGATATGTTCGATGCCATCGGCGGCCGCCATGCGGCACATTTCCTGCGCCATGTCCCAGGACTTGGCTCCGTCATCCACCTGGGGAAGAACGTGGCAGTGAATGTCAATCAAGACACTGGACTCCGAGATCAAACCGTCAGACGATTTAAGCAGATTCCCCGGGAAAGACCAAGAGGCCGCCCCCCGCGGCAGTGGTGCTGCTTGCAACCCCGCCAGGACGGCAGTCTCCGCACCGGTCCGCCGATCGCCGCACTGCCGTCGGCCATATTTAGATGACGCCCCTGTTAGGGTACAATGGCCAACGCCCCAAGGGAGAAGCGGCTCGGTTTGCTGGACTGGGCCGGGAAGCGTCCCGTTTCCCCGTTCGAAGGTGGCTTCAAGCGGCCACTAGAGCCGTAGCCCCGAGAAGATCCGAATGGCAGTGTTTTTCGTCGCGCGTTCAACCCCCGACACTCGAGGCGCCTTCGATCTCGGCCCCGTGCGTGGCTTTTCCCGGGCGGTCTTTTTTCGAGTTGTTCTAGGTTCGATCTTTTCCTCCGCGCTGCTCGCGCAAGCTGCTCCGCCGGCGACGAGCGAGATTCGAAAAGCCGTCGCGCACATCGACTTGTCGACCCTCGGCTATCGCGAACCATCGCGGGTCGAGCGGCTCAGCGACGAGGCGAGCGTCTCCTTGGATTTCGTGGATCAAGACCATGTGCTGCTCACCTTCAATCCCAGAAAGCTGGTCAAACGGGGCACCGGCTGTCCGAGCGACCACGACGGGCACACGGTGCACGCCGCCATCTTAGAAGTCCCGAGCGGGAAAGTGGTGAGCGAGAGGGATTGGTACCTGTGCGACCAGCAGCGCTATCTCTGGCCTTTAGGTTCCGGACGGTTCCTGCTGCGCCAGTGGAATAGCCTGTACCGGGTGGATTCGACGCTCGAGCCAGAACCGCTGATGACTTCGCCCGAAGATTTGTTGTGGGTGGCGGTCACCGCCGACCACAAGCAAGTGATGATCGAGACCGCCGAGACGGCGAAGAGCGGACCCGTCCCGCCCGCAGGGTCAGCCCCGGCCCCAGACCAGGCCAAACCCCACTTCGTGCTCGAATTTCTCGACCTGGACTCGCTCGCGCCCGTGCGCACCCTCCGACTGGACAGCATTGTGGACCTCGAGGGCACGAGTGCCGGCTATGCCAATTTCATTCACAAGGGCGATTTGTGGCTGCTGCGCTTCGGACCGACGCCGGAGGAGCGACGAAATATCGCTCGGGTGCGATCGCGATGTATCCCGGAGGTGTTCTATCCTAGCAACCAATCGCTCGTGATCGGGCGCTGCTCCCTGAATTCGAACGGCTACAGCGTGAGTGCGTTCACGGTGAGCGGGCGCCGCTTGTGGCGGCAACGCTGGGACCGCTATCGCTACTACCCGGCTCTCTCGCACAGCGCGGACAGCAGCCGTTTTGGCGTGAGCACGTTGCGACTGGCGCCCGGTTCGGCCGGCCCCCCCGGGGACGACGCCGATCTCAATCATGGTCTCGAACAACAGGTTCAGATCTTTGAAACCGCCAGCGGGAACCCGGTCGAGACCGTGGCCATGAGTGCCCCGGTGCTGAACGGGCAAAATTTCTCGCTCTCTCCCGACGGCCGGCAATTGGCGGTACTCGCCGAGTCCGCGATTGAGTTATACGATCTGCCGCCCATTGTGGAAGAAGAACAGGCGAAGTTCGCGGCGCTCAAGGCCGATGCCCCGGGACTCTACCTGCTCCCGGCACAACCGGAGGCTGACTCCCAACCGGAGACCGCTGCCGGAAGCCCGGCCGAGCCGGCCACCGCGGGAGCCGCAGAAGGGGCAGGGAACGCTTCGCCGGGACCGGCGCCTGAAACCCCGCGTCCCTCGGCTTCGAGTGCCAACCCGACTGGGGACGCGGTCGCGCCCGCTCCCTCTGTCGGCCACGGCGCGCCCGCCGCGGCCCCCGCCCCGACTGCCTCGACAGGCGGTGCCCGAGACCAAGGCCAGCCCCTGGTCACCTTCAAGGCCAGCACTCAGGCCGTGGTGGTTGATGTCGTGGTGACCGATGCCAAGGGCCATCCGGTTCGCGGATTGCCGGTGCGGGATTTCCAGTTGGCGGAAGATGGCAGCCCGCAGAAAATCAGTTACTTCCGGGAGTTTTCTGGCGCCCACCTCCAGCCCGCCCAAACCGTCCCCCGGCCGGCCAAACCGTCGCCCAATATTTTCACCAACGACACCCAGGAGCCTGAACCGGGGGCGGTCACGGTTCTGTTGCTGGACCTGCTCAACACTCCATCGGCCGACCAGCAGTACGCGCGGGGAGAACTGGTCAAGTTTCTCAAGAGCAAAGGCCAGGACTCGCAGTTTGCTCTGTGCACCCTAACCGCCGACCGGAGTTCCCACTTGCGTTTGATCCAAGGCTTCACCAGCGACGAGAATCTGCTGCTCGCCGCCGTCAACGGAAAGAAGTCCGACCCGAAAAATGTGCGCTGGCAGACGGCCGGGGCTGCCACCCAAAATGCGGCCGACTCGGTGCGACAGTTCGCGCAGGGCGATCCGAGGGGCGGTTGGCAGAACCTGCTGAGCGGAATTCAGAACCTGCAGACCGAGCAACAGGGCAGTGATACCGATGCGCGGGTCGGGATCACCATTGATGCCCTGTCGCAACTGGCCAGGTATCTGGCGGGAATCCCCGGGAGAAAGAACCTGATCTGGCTCTCCGGCTCGTTCCCGGTTGGAATCACTCCCGGCGAGGAACTGGACAACCCTGCGCCCGGGAGCCGCAACTACAGCAACGTGATCAAGCGTGCGAGCAATCTTCTTGCCCAGGGGCACGTTGCCGTATATCCGGTGGATGTCCGCGGCCTGCCCGGAAGTTCGATCAGCGCGAGCAACAGTACGGGCCTCGCTCCGGCAGGAGCGCGACAGGCCATCGGCGTGGCGGCGGGAGTGATTTCCTCGAATGGAACCAACGCAGTTTACGGACAGAGCGTGGTTTCACCGAACGAAACCTTCCTGCAGGAGTCGATGCAAGGCCTGGCTGCCCAGTCCGCCGAGTTCGAAACCCTCAATCAGATTGCGTCGGAAACCGGCGGCAAGGCGTTCTACAACACCAATGGCATTGGCGAAGCGGTTGCGACCGCCAGCGAACAGGGATCGAACTATTACACCCTCTCCTACACCCCCGCCAACCGGAACTACAACGGCCGGTTCCGGAAAATCAAAATAGGGCTGGCGGACAAGGGCTACCATTTGCATTACCGGCCGGGGTATTTTGCCGAGGATCCCTATGCGCCGGTCAACAGCCGAGACCTTTTGCGGAACATCGGAACCGTGGCCATGCAGCATGGCTCGCCGCAATCCCGCCAAGTGCTCTTCGAGGTGCGGGTCGTGCCTCTCGGAGCCAAATACAAGGCCAACAGCACGAAGGCGGGAAAACCTTCGCCGGCCGCGAAGACCTTGCCCAGCCTGCCTTCCGATGTCGAGGTGCAGCACTACGGCATCGACTATGCGGTCAACAGCTCCGACCTGCGTTTTGTTGTCCAGGGGAACGAAACCTATCATTCGGCGTTGCAGCTGATGATTGCTGGATTTGATGACGAAGGCCGACAGCTGAGCGGTTTCTCCGCGCTCTGGGCGAGCGATCTCGGGGCGGCAGATTATCGCGAGGTGATCAGCGGAGGGGTTCACATCCACCAGGAGGCAGACGTGCCGGTGGCAGCCGCTTCCTTGCGCCTGGGCATCGCGGACCAAATGAGCAATCACCTGGGAACCGTCGAGCTCCCTTTGCCGGTGCCGGCCCCGGCCGATGTCCCGCGCACCGTGCGGCATTCCTTGCCCGAGATTGAACCGGATTGAGTCTGGGCGCCCGCAGCCGCCGGCGCCTCTAGGGATAGCGTTCGCGCATGAATTCGCGGATCGATCCGTAAGCCCGTTCGAGCGTGGCGTCCGGCGGTAAAAACACAATGCGAAAGTGTTTGGTCCCCGGTTTTTGCCCGAAGCCGGAGCCGTGCACCACGAGCACGTGCTTTTGCAACAGGAGTTCCTTCACGAACACATCATCGCCTTCGGGAATCTCGATGCGCGGAAAGGCATAGAAGGCGCCGCGCGGGGATACGCAACTGGTCCGCGGCAACGAGTTACAGGCCTGGATCGTCAGGTCTCGCCGGCGGCGGAGTTTTTCACCCACTTCGGCCAAATGGTCCTGCGGACCTTCGAGCGCTGCTCGGATGGCGTACTGCTCAGGATGGTTGGCCGACAGGCGTGCCCGCAACAGGCGGTGAATGCCTTCGACATAGGGCTTCAGGGCCGATCGGTCGCCGCTCACGATGCCCCAGCCAATCCGCCAGCCGGGGGCCAGGTAATTCTTCGACAAGCCGCCGAAGGTGACAACCGGAAGATCGGGCGCCACCGAGGCCATCGCAATATGCGGATCCCCGTCCAGCATCAGCTTGTCGTAGATCTCGTCGGCAAAGATCAGCAGGTTGTGCCGCCGCGCCAGTTCCGCGATCCGTTCGAGCATCTTGCGGGAGCACACGGCACCGGTCGGATTATTGGGGTTGATCAGCACGATGGCGCGAGTGCGCGCGGTGATCTTCTGTCCGAGGTCGACCAGGTCGGGTTGCCAGGCGTCGTCCTCGTTCAGCAAATAGGTGTGCAGCGGGACCCCGAGCTTAGCCAGCACCGCGGAGTACAGAGGATAGTCCGGGCAGGGGGTCAGAATTTCGTCACCCGGATTCAGCAGGGCGGTCAGGCAAATATCTACGCCTTCGCTGGCCCCGGCGGTGACAAATACATCCTCGACGCTCGAGATCCCTTTGCGCGCCGCTTCGCCGCGAATCGCCTCGAGTGCTTCCCGAATGCCGGGTGAGGGAGCGTAGCCGTTTTTTCCCTCGCGCATGGCTTTGTAGGCTGCTTCAATCACGTGCGGCGGGGTTACGAAGTCGAAAATATTGGGATCGCCTACGTTCAGGCAAAGTACCTGGTGGCCCTGCTCGGTGACAGCGTCGGCCACGACCGCCAGGTCGCGGATGGCATAGCGGACGTTGTCGAGGCGCCGCGCAGCGGCGATTTCGCGGGTTTGGGTCAGGGGCATAGCAGAATTCTAACCGCAGAGAGCCTCCATCCGGCAGAGAAATGAGGCGGAATGGTTTCCTCCTCTCGGCTCAGTCGGCGCGGTCGATCTGCGCTTTCTGCAGCCGATCCGAATAGTCGACGTAGATGGCTTTCCATTCGCTGTAGAAATCAATCGCGCCCAGGCCGCCTTCGCGGTGCCCGTTGCCGGTCGCCTTGACTCCGCCAAAAGGCAGATGCACTTCGGCGCCGATCGTGGGCGCATTGATGTAGGTGATGCCGGCATCGAGGTCGCGGATCGCGGCGAAGGCTCGGTTCACGTCGCGGGTGTACAACGCGGAGGACAGCCCATAGGCAATGCCGTTGGCGATCTCGATGGCGTGCTCGAGATGCTCGCAGGGGATGATCGAAACCACCGGGCCGAAGATTTCTTCCTGCGCGATGCGCATTTTGGGATCGACGTCAGCGAACACGGTCGGTTCCATGAACCAGCCATATGCGAACTCGCCCTGGTCCAGACGGTGGCCGCCGCACTGGATCTTGGCGCCTTCCGCTTTGCCGATCTCCACGTAGTCGAGATCGGTCTGGAGCTGGGCTTGGTTGATGGCCGGGCCCATTTCGACGGATTCATCCAGGCCGTTTCCCACTTTCAGGCGCCGCGCCCGTGCGACATAGCGCTCCACGAATTCGCCGTAGACGCCCCTCTGCACCAGAATGCGGCTGGTGGCGGTGCAACGCTGGCCGGTGGTGCCGAAGCCGCCCCACAGGCCGCCTTCAATGGCCAGGTCGAGATTGGCGTCGTCGAGCACGATCATCGGGTTCTTGCCGCCGAGTTCGAGCGAGCAATGCTTGAAGCTCTGGGCGGCGGTGGCCCCTACGATGCGGCCGACGGCGCTCGACCCGGTCAGCGAGATGGCTCGGACATCGGGATGCTCGGCGAGCGGTCCGCCCACGTTCGGGCCGCTTCCGGTGACCACATTGATGACGCCTTTCGGAACCCCAGCATCGCTAAGCACGCTAACCAGGTTGAAGGTCGAAAGCGGAGTATCCTGCGCCGGCTTAATGACGCAGGTGTTGCCGCACACGATGGCGGGCAGCAGCTTCCAGGAGGGAATGGCCATGGGGAAATTCCAGGGTGCGATCATGCCGCAAACTCCGATCGGCTGGCGCACCGCCATGGCGAACTTGTTGGGCAGCTCGGAAGGCGTGGTGGGGCCGAACAGGCGACGCCCTTCGCCCGCCATGTAGTAGGCCGTATCGATCGCTTCCTGGACGTCACCGCGGGTCTCGTTGAGCACCTTGCCCATCTCCCGGGTCATGTCGCGGGCGTACTCTTCCTTGCGCTCCATGAGCATCTCCGCGGCACGAAAGACAATCTCCGCGCGGCGCGGAGCCGGAACCAACCGCCACTTGGCAAAGGCCCGCTTCGCGGCTTCGACGGCCGCGTCCACATCCGCCCTGCCAGATTTCTGGAAGATGCCGACCAGGTCCCGCGTGTCGGCCGGATTCAAATTCTCGAAGGTCTCGCCGGTCGCCGACTCAACCCACTCGCCGTCGATAAAGTTTCGGTAAACCCGGGTCTTCGAGCCCGTGCCTAAAACCGGGGGGCCAGTCAGAGTGTCGGTCGCCATAGAGCCTCCTCGGACCATTGGGAAAATAGAGAAGCGAGAAAATGGACCATGGGGAAAATAAGCCTCAAGAAAATGCGGGAAACTCCATGCTACAGCCCGGCCCCGGACCCGGCAAGCGCGCAACCGAGCCCGGTCGCAGCCTCACCTGGCGGCTTTTGCCCGCCCGCCCTCGCCATTCGTGCGCCGCCTTGAGCGACCCAAATTGATTACCCCGCGGTAGGTACTTAAGTTCGTGATAATATTGAAATTACACGCTATTCTTTGGGCTTGTTGGTCATTCGTGCCCTTGGTGTCTTCAAAGCGCAGACCGGGAATCCACGTCGCGTGGAAAACGGTAACCTACCGCAGCGTCCTGCTTGCGGTATTGGCCGTGGCGGTTGCCTTTTCCCTGTTCCTGCACGTTGCCTTTCCCCAATTCACCGACGCCAAGATGAAGGCCATCAGCGGTGCCTTCGGCAAGGTGCTCGAACAGGTCGCGGGAGCCGGCACCGGGGGCAAGTCCGGGGTCATGAGTTCCCAGCAGGCGCACTTCACTGCCCTCGACGGAACCGTGCGGGTGAAGAAAGCGAATGGCAACAGCTGGCTGACTGCCGATTACAGTGTGCCGCTTGAAAAAGGAGACGTGGTGCAGACCAGCCCCGAGGGCATGGCGAAGATCGTGTTCAACGACGGCACCAACTACACCGTGAAGCAGGATTCCTTGATCGTGATTGAGGAAAATTCGGCCAACGATCAGCAGCAAACCAACGTCGCCGTGGCGGTGAGTACCGGCACCGTGGACTTGGCGACCGCCACCTACGTGCAGGGATCAAGGTCGGAAGTCATCGTGTCGGGGGCGACGGCGTCGCTCGCCCCGGAGAGTGCCGCCATGGTGCACAACGATCCCAAGGTCGATCAGCATGAAATCCTGGTCAAGAAGGGGTCGGGCGAGGTGACCCGCAATGGCGAGGTGGTGCACCTGGCGAATTGGGAGAAAGTGAGTTTCGAGGCCGATTCTCCGCGTATGGACAAGGGGAAGGAAATCGGGCCCCCAACCCCCATCTCGCCCGCCAACATGATGCCCATCTTTGTCGCCAACAGTGCCAAGCCGGTCGAGTTTTCCTGGACCGCGATGGCCAACGCCGTGGGTTACCGTCTGCGCATCTCGCGCAGCCCCTACTTTTCCTCCGACGTCGTAGACCGCAAGGTGGATTCGGCCGATGTGGTCGTCACCGGGCTCGACGAGGGGGCCTACTACTGGGTGGTGCAGTCCGACGATGCTACCGGCAAGGAATCGGCGGAAAGCGAAAAGAATCGGTTCACCATCATTCCCAAGGGGAAAGACAAGAACATGGTGGCCATCGACCTCGAACTGGACCCCCTGATGCAGCACGGACGGGTGATCGAGCTGAGCGGCAAGACCGAAGTGGGGGCGCGGGTCATGGTGAACGGCCGGGAAGTGCCGGTGGTGGGGGCCGATGGGAGCTTTCACTACTTCACGCCACCCCTCCCGCCGGGGGAAAGCGTGATCACGATTACGGCACAGAACTCCAAGGGAGGAGTCAATACGCTGCAGAAGAAAGTGGAGATCCAGTAAGGAACGGGGTCTAAACTGGCCCTCTGAGGTGCAAGCCCTTTCGATTGGCTCGGAAACGGGGAATCTCCCATAGAATTCCCATAGCATTTAGAAACCGGCACAATGTGGAGTGATGACCAGACCGGCGGAATCGCGGAATCGAGAAACAGAAGACTGGAAGAATTCAGATTGAGGAATTGAAGATCGTGACCTAGTTCTCCGGGCCCCCCCGGTAGACCGAGTCCAAGAGAGCAGAGACGCTTCCCGTATGTCATCGAATGGCTTTCACTCGAGCGCTTCGCGCTGGCACAACCTGCGATCGCTGTTCAGCCTTTTCTCCAGCGACCTCGCCATCGATTTGGGCACGGCCAACACGTTGGTGTACGCCCGCGGCAAAGGCATCGTGGTCAACGAGCCTTCCATCGTGGCCATCAACAAGAACACCGGCGAAGTGGAGGCCGTCGGCAAAGAAGCCAAGGAAATGCTTGGCCGCACGCCGGGCAACATCGTCGCCATCAAACCCATGAAGGACGGCGTGATCGCCGACTTCAAGGTCACCGAGAAGATGCTGAACTACTTCATCCAGAAAGCGCACAACCGCAAGATGCTGGTGCATCCGCGCATCGTCATTGGCGTGCCTTCCGAGATCACGCAGGTAGAAAAGCGGGCGGTCATGGATTCG
Source organism: uncultured Acidobacteriaceae bacterium (assembly GCA_963770245.1). Lineage (GTDB taxonomy): Bacteria > Acidobacteriota > Terriglobia > Terriglobales > Acidobacteriaceae > PALSA-270. Next base: position 219,150 of record CAVYOX010000014.1, read on the forward strand.
GCCTATCGCGCCAAAGCCAGCGAGGTCCATCTGGTCGAGCAGGCGATGGTCGCGGCCATCGGCGCCGGACTGCCCATCACCGAGCCCAGCGGCAATATGGTGGTTGATATCGGCGGCGGCACGACCGACATCGCAGTGATTTCGCTGAGCGGTATCGTCTATTCTCGTTCCGTGCGCATGGCCGGCAACCAGATGGATGAAGCGGTCATGAATTACCTGAAGCGGAAATATAACCTGCTGATCGGCGAGCGGACCGCGGAGCAGATCAAGATTGAAATCGGTTCGGCCTATCCGCTCGACAAACCGCTGACCATGGAAATCAAGGGGCGCAACTTGATCGAAGGCGTGCCCAAGACCATTACGGTCGATGACAGCGAAGTGCGGGAGGCGCTCAGCGAGTGCGTTTCGACCATCATGAACGCGATTCGCGTCGCCCTCGAGCGCACCCCACCTGAGCTTTCCGCCGACATCAGCGACCGCGGGATCGTGCTCACCGGCGGCGGCGCTCTGCTCAAGAATCTGGACAAGCGCATTCGCGAGGAAACCGGCCTGCCGGTCTCGATCGCCGACGATCCGCTGTGCAGCGTGGTGCTCGGCACGGGCAAGATGCTGAGCGACTTCAAGCTGCTCAGGAAGATTTCAATCGAGTAACCGGGTTTTCTTCGTTGTCCTCCGGGCCTTTCGGTGTCCGCTGCGGTTCGGAAAACCATCCCCCGCAGGGGGCACGAAGGTCACCCGCGGGAAGCGAGAAGTCGAGAACGTGGCGCCACTGCCCGAGACCCTAGACCGCGAACCGCGGAATTGACGCTGGAGCCATGGAAAGCCTGATCAGCCGCTACCGCAACGTCAGCATCCTGGTGGCCATCCTGTTTGCCCAAGTGCTGGGGCTGGCGGTGCAGGTGCACCGTTCTCCGGGCGCCGAATCCACCCGTCTGATTCGGGTGTGGGCGGTAGCCGCGGTCACGCCTTTTGAAAAAGCCGTGGTGTGGACGCAAAGCAGCATTTCCGATCTCTGGCACAGCTACATCTACCTGCGCGGAGTGCGGCAGGAAAATCGCGACCTGAAATATGAAATCGAAAGCCTTCGCCTGAAGCAGGTGCGTTTGAGCGAGGATGCCGAACAAGCGCGCCGCCTGCAGGCGCTTCTCGGATTCAAGGAGCAGTTCATCTCGAAGACCCTGGCGGCGCAGGTCATCGGCTTCAGCGGCAGCGAACTTTCCCGCGCCGTTTACATCGACAAGGGGTCGAGCGACGGCGTGGGACGCGACATGGCGGTCATCACCGCCGATGGCGTGGTGGGCAAGGTGTTGCGGGTCTACAACTCGACTTCGCTCGTGCTGCTGATCAACGATCAAACCAGTGGCGTGGGTGCGGTTCTCGCGAAATCGCGGCTGCAAGGAATCCTGCGGGGGACGCCCGCAGGCGAGGTGGTGCTCGAGAAGATCCTGTCGGATGAACAAGTCGAACCCGGAGACCAGGTGCTAACGAGCGGGGGCGACGAGATTTTCCCCAAAGGACTACCCGCCGGAACCGTGACCAATGTCTCCCGCGGCCCGGATGCCTTTCTGAGCATTCGCATCCATCCCGCCGCCGCTCTGAGCCGGCTCGAAGAAGTCCTGGTGATCACGCAGGAAGAGGAGAAACAGCCGGTGGCGGACCAGAACCAGCCGGCGCGCGCGGCCGATATTCTGGCGCAGCGGCTGCCTTCTGTGCCCGACAAGCCGGCGGCCGGTACCCCGGACGCCGAGGCGGCGGGTGACGGGGAAAGCCTGCCGAGCGATCTGCCCCATGCCAACCCCGCCGCGGCATCGGGGGAAAAGCCGGCTGCGGCCGAGAAACCCGCATCCTCGGCCCCGACGACCGCCGCCAGCCCGGGCAAGCCGGCAAGGCGCCGACCGAAGCCCCAGCCGGCCGCTAACCCCCAGAATCCACCTCAACAGCCCTAGCGTGCCTATCACCTACACATCCGGCGAGCAAGTTGAGGTGTACCGGTTTAAGCTTCCGGTCGCCCTGCTGGTCCCCCTAGCGGCGATTTTCCTGCAGGCGTTTCTTCCCTTGCGGCTGCCGTTCTTTGCGATTTTCGATCTGCCTTTACTAGTCACCATCTTTTTCGCGGTGGCGCGGCGCAGCCAGGGGGCCGGCATGGTGACCGGAGCGCTGATTGGCTTGGTGCAGGACTCGCTCACCCACCAGCCCATTGGAATCTACGGCATCGCCCTGACGGTGGTCGGATACGGCGCGTCTTCGCTCGGGGTGAAGCTCGATGTCGAAAATGCCGGCGCCCGCTTCCTGGTGACTCTGTTCTTCTATGCGGTCCATGAGGTGGTTTTTTTCTCGGTGGCGCGCGGGCTGGTGGGCCTGTCGGTGGCCTGGAGCTGGCCGCACGAGTTGGCCTCGGCCTTCGCCAATGCCATTTTCGCGGTGCCTTTGTTTTTTCTGCTGGACCGCTTCAAGCAGAGAACCTGAGGCGGCCTTCCGCATCCCTAAACCAACCGTCTCTGTCCCACCGTTACCCCCTCGGACAATCCCGTGGGTCTCGCCCGAGGGTTAGAATGAAGTTAACCTTGAGCGGCGGGCCGCAGGGGGAATTGCCTGGCGTGGCGCGCACCCCATGGCAGCCGGCCGACGGATGCTGGAAGTCTGACGATCGAGAACTGACGAATACTCATGTTTGGCCGCGATGAAAAAGTCTCGCCGATGCGCCTCACCGCGGTGCAGTACATCATTCTCGCCATTTTCCTGATGCTCACCTACGGGCTGTGGCGGCTGCAGGTGGCGCAGAGCGACCTGTACGCGAACCTGGCGGAGAAAAACCGCATCCGCGATGTTCCCATTCTGGCGCCCCGGGGCAAGATTCTCGACCGCGAAGGCCGCACCATTGTCGACAACTATCCCTCCTTTACCGCGCTTTTAATGCGCGATTCCTCCCGCGACTTGAGCGCCGATGCGAGCCTCATCGCCCAAGGCCTGCACCTGGACCCGAAAGATGTCCGCGAACGCATTCGCAAGTTCGCCGCCATGCCGCAGTACCAGCCGATTTACCTGAAAGATGACATCACCCCCGACGAACTGGCCTTCATCGAAGCCCACCGCAACGAGCTGCCCGAGCTCGAAACCATCATGGCGTACCGGCGGCTCTATCCGCGCAACGGATTCACCGCCCACCTGATCGGCTACGTCGGAGAGGTGAGCGAGCAGATGTTGAACCAGCCGCAGTTTGAGCTATACAACCCGGGCGACGTGGTCGGCAAGTCGGGCGTGGAACTGGAATACAACCAGATCCTGATGGGCAAGAACGGCTCGAAGCAGGTGATCGTGAACAGCCGCGGCAAGGAGATGGGGGAACTGGCGGAGAAGCCCGCCGAGCCCGGCAAACCCTTGAAGTTGACCGTCGATATCGATCTGCAGATTGCCGCCGAGGAGGCCATTGCGGGCAAAAACGGCGCCATCGTCGCCATGGATCCGCATACCGGCGAGATCCTGGCCATGGTGAGCCGGCCCAGCTTCGATCCCAACCAGTTTGCGGTGCGCATCTCGCGCGACGACTGGAGCAAGCTGGTATCCGATCCCGAGAAACCGCTGCTCAACCGGGCAATCCAGGCGCAGCTGGCGCCCGGCTCGACCTTCAAGATCATCATGTCGGTGGCGGGCTGGCAGGAAGGGATTGCGCAAACCCTCAATGTGCACTGCAACGGGGGTGCGACGTTCTATGGCCGGCGGTTCGGATGCTGGGTGAAAACCGGCCATGGTGCGGTCGATCTGACGCGGGCGATCTTCCAGTCGTGCGATGTCTTTTTTTACACCCTGGCCGAGAAGCTCGGCATTGACCGCATCGCCAAGTACGCGACCGCTCTCGGGCTGGGGCAGAAGACCGGGATTGATTTGCCGGATGAAGCCTCCGGGGTCATGCCGTCGGAGGAGTGGAAGATCCGCAACTTCAAGCAGAAGTGGTTTGCCGGCGAAACCATTTCCGTGGGCATCGGACAGGGCGCGGTGGCCACCACGCCCGTCCAGCTGATGCGGGCCATCGCCGCGATCTCGATGGATGGCCGCATGGTGGTGCCGCATGTCGTTGACCCGGTCGGACTTCCGCAGAACTACCTGGAAGTCAATCATTACACGGAAGTGAAAAGCGTTCCGATCGAGGTGGGCGGATGGAACCTCATCACCGACGCCATGGGGCGGGTGCTGCTCCCGGAGGGCACGGCCCCCTCGGCGCACATTCCGGGAATTGACATTGCGGGGAAGACGGGTTCGGCGCAGATTGTTTCGCTGGCCACCCGCGCCAAGCATGCGGCAAACGAAGATTTTGCGCAGAACGGGTGGTTCGTCGGATTTACGCCGCGGCGCGATCCTGACATTATCGTCTGTGTGTTGTTTGAAGGCGGCGAGCACGGCAAGTTGGCGGCCCGTCTGGCCACGCAGGTCATCAAGGCCTACGTCGACAAACAGCGCCGTCAGCCGGCGAAGGTAGCGAGCAACGGCCAAGTTGATGTCGGCGCGTTATGGAACGGTGCGGGGGAGGATGGCGACGCGCTGCATGCCGGGCATCTTTTGCTCGATCGGGCGGGGACGCATGTCCCCTTGGCCGTGGCGGCGCCCGGGCTGGAGTAGCAACGGCCACCCGCCAATGGCGAAGAACTCGAATGCCGAAATCGATGACTGAAAACCGACGACCGCAGACCAACAATTAATGTCCCGATACGTATCATTCCGCGATTTCGACTGGGTGCTGCTGGTCTTTGTCCTGCTCATCTGCGGGCTGGGCGTGACTGAAATCCAGAACGCCACCGCCCACACCAAGTTTGCCGGCGCTCACGTCAAGCAGATGTACTGGATCGCCGCCGGTGTGGGCTGCATGTTCCTGGTCAGCTTCATCAACTACAACGCGGTTCTCGACCAGATTCACTGGCTCTACATCGCTGCCATCGCTTCGCTGATGGTGGTCCTGATCTTTGGCCAGAAGTACCTGGGCGCGCGGCGCTGGGTCAAAATGCCGGGAGGAGGTCACTTCCAGCCCTCCGAATGGGTGAAGTTGATCCTGATTCTGGCCATGGCCAAGTATTTTTCCGACCTCAACGAAAGGGAACTGTCCTGGACCGACTTCATGAAGGCCGGAGCCATTGTGGCGATACCCATGCTCATGGTGTTGCGCCAGCCCGATTTGGGAACTGCACTGACCTACTTGCCGGTCGCCATCATGGGCTTGTTTCTGGGAGGGCTGCGCTTTAAACACGCAGCCGTGGTGATTCTCGGAGCAGCATTGCTGCTGCCGCTCGGCTGGCATGTCCTCAAGCCTTATCAGCGCGACCGCCTGACCAGCTTCATGCAGCCCGAGGCGGACAGTCACGGCTCCGGCTATCAGGTGATTCAGTCGCTGATCGCGGTGGGCTCGGGAGGACTCTGGGGAAGCAATGCCCCTTCGCAGACGCAGTTGTCCTTTCTGCCGGTTCCGCAAACCGATTTTATTTTCGCCGCCTTCGCCGAGGCCCATGGCTTTGTAGGCGCGCTTGGAGTATTGCTGTTATACTTTATCGTGCTCATGCGTTTGACCCAGAACGCGCAAACGGCGCCCGACCGCGCCGGCACGTTCGTAGTCATGGGTGTGGTGGCTGTGCTTAGCTTCCACATTCTGGTCAACGTGGGCATGGTGGTCGGCTTAATGCCGGTCACCGGGATACCCCTGCCACTGATGAGTTACGGCGGGTCTTCGGTCCTGTTCATGTTCTTGGCGCTGGGCATTGTGATGAATGTCCGCATGCGCCGTTTCGTGAATTGAAGGCAGGAAGAAGAAGGCGGGGAGAGTTGCCGCACTTGCCATTCGCGGCTGCAAACAAGATTACGATCGCCCTCACGTAAAGGGGGCACTCACCGGCCGGAAGAGCAACTAGAGGCCGGGCAGGATTGAAGCCAAGGCGCAGCCAGACGGGTAACGGCCCCCTCTGATCTCGACGAGTCGAATGTCGACGAACAGAGATCTCGAGAGAGCGGTCACAAACCTGGCAAAGCGCAATGCGATCAGTGCAAAAGATTCTCACGCTTCTGCAACGGTTCCGGTCCCGGAGGAATCTCCGCGGCCCCAGCCGTCCCCGCTGCCGGACTGCCATCGCGAGGCTCCATCCTTCCCTGTCTTCTTCTGCCTTCACCCCGGTGAATCCCGTAGCCGCCTGACGGCGCGGGACCGGAGTTTCGATGACCAAAGAATTGTATGTGTCTTCCACCCCTCATGAAACCAAAGTAGGCCTAGTCGAAGACGATCAGCTCGCTGAAATCTACCTGGAACGCGAAAACGAATACACCCTAGCCGGTTCGATCTACAAAGGCCGCGTCACCCGGGTCCTGCCGGGCATGCAGTCCGCCTTCGTGGACATTGGACTGGAGCGCGACGCCTTCCTCTACGTCTCCGATTTCATGGAGCTAGAGGATGCGGACGAAGTCGACGAACTGCCGGCCAGCCAACCAGCGGGCGAAACCAGGTACCAGCCTCGGATCGAGGCTCAGACTTCGGGCGGAGAGGTGGCTGGCGGAAGCCTCCCCGAGCCGCACCCGGAACCGCGTTCTGAGGCCGCGCCCCCGACGACACCGAGCCGCGAATCCGCGAGCCCGGCAGAGCGCGGAGGCGAAGAAAGCGGGGGGTGGCGCGGACGCCGGCGCCGCCGTGGCCGCCGCGGAGAGCGCATGCCGGAATCGAAGTTTGAGCGGCCAGCCGGCGAGTCTTCGCGGGAAGCGCCGCGCGAGCCCCAACGCAGTGCGCGTCCCGAGCGCCCCGAGCGCAACGACCGTCCCGAGCGCAACGAGCGTGACGACTACGGCCCGCCGCCCGGCTATCAGCCGATTTTGCTGCCCGGCGAGTCGATCTCCAAGTATCAGCGTCTAGCGCAGGCTCAGGCTGCTGCGCCGCCCCCCCGGCCCGAGCCGGCGCCCGCTCGGTCGAAGGCGCCGGAATCGCCCACCCCCGTGGCCGATGTTTTTCCCGACGACGAGCCCTTATTCACCGGATCGGCGGTCGAAGCGCAGCCCGCGGTCGCGGCCGAGCCAACCCTGCGGGACGAGCGCGAGCTAGAGAACACCCGCGCCAGCTGGAGCAGTGCGCCGGAGCGTCCCGCTCTGCGGAACCCGCAGGCCAGTACCTCTGCCGGGTTTGAAGGCAAGGCGGTGGAGGAGGAGATCGAAGAAGAAGGCGACTCCGACGATCGGGTCCCCGCGATCCCCGAGCGTTTGGATCGGGCGCCGGCGGATGTGCCTCGCTCCGCCGCTTCCCTCGGAACCATGGAGGAAGAAGAAATCGAGGAAGAAGAAGCCGACCTGACGCATTACGTGGAAGACCTCGAGGAAGATGCCGTATTTGAGGAGATGGAAGAGGAAACTCGCGCCGCGGATGACCACCCCCAGTCGGCTGGTGAAATCGCCGCCAGTCGACCGGGAACCGAATCTTCCGACGGCGCGCTTGATCCATTCCCGTCCGAAGCGCTCGTTGCCACAGACGCGGAAGCGCCGGCCGGAGAAGAAGAGGCCGAGGATGCCGCCGAGGCTGAAGCTGAGCTCGAGGAAGCGCAGGCCGAAGCCGAAGCTTTGCTCGACGCCGAAGCCCGGGGTAACGGCACCGTCGAAGCCCGCGCCGAAGTCCGTGCTCCGGCAGGCGCAGCCGCCTACACCCAGCGCACCCAGCGCCCGGGATTTGACCGCAACAGTCGTCCCGGCCCGCGCGGACGCCGCGGCGGACGCCGCTTCCGCAGCCGGGAAAATCAGCCTGTTCCCCAGATCACGGACCTGCTCAAGGAAGGTCAGGAAATTCTGGTCCAGATCGCCAAAGAGCCAATCGGCAAGAAAGGGGCGCGGATTACCAGCCATATCGCCCTGCCCGGCCGCTTCCTGGTCTACATGCCGACCGTCAACCACACCGGGGTCTCCCGGAAAATCGCTTCCGAAGAGGAGCGTCAGCGGCTGAAGCGCATCATCATCAGCGAGCGCGAGAACGGCCACGGCGGATTCATTGTCCGCACCGCCGCCCAGGGTGCATCCGAAGACGAGCTGCGCGCCGATATCCGCTTTCTGAAGGGGCTTTGGACCGAGATCAAGACCCGCGCCGACAATGACAAGGCACCGCTGCTGATCTATCACGACCTTAACGTGGTCGAGCGCGTGCTCCGCGACCAGGTGACCTCCGACTTTTCCGCCATCTGGGTCGACACCGAACAGGAGTATGAGCGCGTGTTGCGTTTCGCCAACCGCTTCCAGCCCGCGTTGGTCAAACGCGTCAAACTCTATTCCAAGGAGACTCCGCTTTTCGACCAATTCGGCCTGAACGACGAAATCAACAAAGCGCTCAAGTCGAAAGTCTGGCTGAAGAGCGGCGGCTACATCGTCATCAATCAGACCGAGGCTCTGGTCGCCATCGACGTCAACACCGGCAAGTACGTCGGCAAGACGGCGCGTCTCGAGGACACCATCGTCAAGACCAACGTCGATGCCATCAAAGAAATTGTTCGCCAAATCCGCCTGCGCGATCTGGGGGGGATCATCATTATCGATTTCATCGACATGGACGAGCGCCGCAATCGCCAGCGCGTGATGCAGGCCCTCGAAGAGGCTCTGCGCGGCGACCGCGCCCCCTCGAAGGTTCTGCAATTTAACGACTTCGGCTTGGTCGCGATCACGCGCAAGCGGGTCAAGCAATCGCTCGAACGCACCATTGGCTCGCCTTGCCCGTATTGCGAATCCACCGGGTATGTGAAATCGGTGACCACGGTATGCAACGACATCTACATCGAGATGCGCAAGATGACCAAGCACCTCGACCATACCGACGTGATGTTGCGAGTGAATCCCGAGGTCGCCAAAGCGCTCAAAGCCAACAGCGGCCGCGCCCTGCTCGAGATGGAAGAGCTGACCAAAAAGACGGTGATCGTAAAGAGCGATCCCGCACTGCACCAGGAGCAGTTCGACATCAACTAGACGCTTGTCCTTCGCCATCGGCTTGAGGTCGGGAAGGGTCGATCTGGCGCTGCGGTCCGCTTCCCCGCTCGACCGCAGGGTTCGTCCCCCCCAGCGCGAGGCCCCCGCCTCGATCCCGCCCGGTTCTGGATGGCCTCGCAAATGGTTTTCGCCGCGCAGAGCCCTGGCGATGTCAGATATACTCTTCGCTCGAAACGCGGACCGGAGCACCTACCGTTGTCCGAGACGAGCATGGCTACAAAAACCGGCAGCGCAACCTCCCCGATCTCCCCGTCTGCCTGGGAAGCCATTCGAGGCGCCTACGATCTGCAAGTCCACGTCGCGCCCGATGTGATCGCTCGCCGCATTGACGACCTCGCGCTAGCCCAAGAATTTCTCGCCCACGGACTCCGCGGATTTGTCTTGAAGTCGCACTACAGTCCGACCGCCGAGCGCGCGAAAGTCGTAGCCAAGGCCGTTCCCGGTATTGCCGCCTTCGGCGCGCTTACCCTGAATCACGCGGTCGGTGGGCTGAACCCGGTCGCGGTGGAAATCGCGGGCCGCTCCGGCTGCAAGATCGTCTGGATGCCCACCGTCGATGCGGAAAATGAAACTGCCGGTTTGCCGGGGGCTGGGCAGAAGAAGCTGCCGTTCTGGGCCGAAATTCAGCGGGAGCTGAGAGCCACGGGAATCTCCCCGCCGCCGCTGACGGTGTTGGACGCTGCCGGCCGCATCTCCGAATCCGCGCGCACCTGCCTCGAACTGATCGCCAAGCACGATATGATCCTGGCCACCGGTCATCTGGGCCGTCATGAGATTTTTCCGCTGGTGAAAACGGCGAAAGAAATGAAAGTCAGAAAGGTGCTGATTACTCATGCCGAGTTTCCCTCGCAAAATCTCTCCGCGCAGGAGCAGGTCGAACTGGCGCGGTGGGGCGCGCTGATCGAGCATTGCTTCACCACCATGTACACCGGGAAAGCGCCCTGGGATGTCGCCTTCGACAGCATACGGAAAGTGGGAGCATCCCGATGTATTGCTTCGACCGATCTCGGGCAACCGATCAATCCCGGGGTCGCAGAAGGCTTTGCCATGTTTGCCGAGGTATTGCTAGAGAACCGGTTCTCGACCGAAGAAGTTCGTCAGATGGCGGTCACGAACCCGGCGGCATGGGTGGAATAGACAGGGCACCGACGGTTGCCCACGGGGCTGAGGCACGATGACAGAGCCATCCACCACCGACCGCGGCCAGACCATGCTGGTGATCAGCGCCCACGCCGCCGACTTCGTGTGGCGGGCCGGAGGCGCGATTGCGCTCTATGCCGAACGCGGAAGCCGAGTGCGAATCCTGTGTCTGTCCTACGGCGAGCGCGGCGAATCCGAGCGCCTGTGGAAACAGCCGGGCATGACGCTCGACCGGGTGAAGGATTCACGGCGCGCCGAGTCCGAAAAAGCCGCCGACATTTTGGGCGCGGAGATTCGTTTTTTTGATTCCGGAGACTATCCCTTGCAACCCTCGGAAGAAACCATTCATGAAATGGTGCTCGAATTCCGCCGCCATCAGCCGGCTCTGGTGCTCACGCACTCCCTCGCCGATCCCTATAATCCCGACCATCCCGCGGCCTCGGAGCTCACCCTGCGGACTCGCATCTACGCTCAGGCGGCAGGCTATCCCGCCGAGGGCGAGAAGCTCGGAGCCCCGCCGGTTTTTCTGTTCGAACCCCACCAGCCCGAGCAATGTGACTTCGATCCGCAGGTGCTGCTCGACATCACTCCAGTATTTGCACGCAAGCGCCAAGCCATGGAGTCCATGGAGGCGCAGGAACATCTCTGGCAGTACTACACCGACCTGGCCGTCCGCCGCGGCGTGCAAGCCGTGCGCAACTCCGGCCGCAAGACCATCCAGTATGCCGAGGCCTTTCAGAGGCTCTATCCTCAGGTGACCGGCGAGCTGTCGTAAGATCGGACCTAAGAAGCAAGAAATCTTTAAGATGCACCAGGGAAACCGAACAGAGATCAAACAGCAGAATCAGAACCTGATGAAAAACCAAATCGTCCGCCACATCGAACGACCGGCCGCTGAGGTTGTGCGCTGGCTGTTCGAACTGGGAGTCGCCACCGTGCATGAAGCCCAGGGACGTACCGGCCTGATGCGTCCCTCCATGCGTCCTATCTACCCTGGGGCCCGTTTGGCCGGGCCGGCCATCACGGTATCGTCCCATCCCGGCGACAATCTGATGATCCACGCCGCCCTCGAGGTCTGCCGTCCGGGCGACGTCCTAGTGGTTGCGCCGGTGGCCGAGTCCACCGACGGAATGTTCGGCGAGCTGCTGGCCACCTCCTGCCGCGCCCACGGGGTGGTGGGGCTGATCATTGACGCGGGCGTCCGCGATTCGACCGACCTGACCGCCATGGCTTTTCCGGTGTGGTCGAAAGCGATCTCGGCGCAGGGCACGGTCAAAGCCACCGCCGGTTCGGTGAACATCGACCTAGTCTGCGCCGGAGCTTTGGTTCACCCGGGCGACGTCATCGTAGCCGACCAAGACGGTGTCGTGGTCGTCGCCCGCGGCGACGCCCGGGAAGTCTCCAGGCTGGGGGAGGAGCGGCGGGCCAAAGAGGAGAGCGCTCGCCAGAGGCTTGCGAAGGGCGAATTGGGCCTTGACCTGTACTCGCTGCGCGCGAAACTCCGCGAACTAGGCGTGCAGTATGTTGATTCGGAAGGGTCTAAGACCGAGTAGGGGCAATTTCCTGAGCACAAAAGAGAAAAAAGTTGCACACCGTGGCACCGACCAAAGCGGTCCCCTAGTGTTTATGCGGGTTCCCGGTTACCAAAGTTCAGCAAGGCTCCGGGAAATCGCGGTTAACAGTTTTTGTTTACTTACGGTTAGAATGTGGCCCTTAAGTAAGCCCGCGATCTACTTTTCAGTTGCGCTGAGACCTATAACCCCCGTATTATCGATGAGTTGCAAGACTTCGCGCAGGGCGCCAGTCGTTGGCAAGAAGCTTGCATCACTCATACTAGATAGACGGGTAAATCGGGGAATTCATAAAAGGGACTTAATGTTCAGCAAGAAATCCGCACTTCTCAATCTCTTACTCGCCTGCATGATGTCCCTGTTGCTCCCCGGCAGCGGCACCGCGGCCAATATCAGCACGGGTTCCTTGACTACCAGAAAATCCCGGTCGCATTTGACCGAGAGCCAGCTTGCCCGTCGTCGCATGCGTCACCTCGCCCGCGGCCGGGCGGTGGTTCATGCCCGGGTGGCGAGCACCGGGCACCGCCGTCGCCACCGTTATTACGAGCGCTTCAACGCCAGCTCGTTTGTCACCAACGATGTCACCGCAGGCGACGTCACAACCGGAGAAGATCCGGTGGTTCGCCAGGCGGCTCTCGATGCCCTCGGCAATATGAACGGCACCGTGGTCGCGATTGAGCCGACCAGCGGACGGGTTCTGGCGATGGTCAACCAGAAGCTCGCACTTTCAAGCGGCGCGCAGCCCTGCTCGACCATCAAGCTTTCGGTTGCGCTCGCTGCCCTCAGTGAGGGGTTGATCAACAAGGAAACCGAAATCAGCCTGGGCGCCCACAGCCGCATGAACCTGACCGAAGCTTTGGCGCACTCCAACAACGCTTACTTTGAAGCCCTGGGCCGCGAGCTCGGTTTTGAAAAAGTCAGCTTTTACGCGCACGAGTTCGGGCTGGGCGAGATGGCGGGCTACGATATTTCGGGCGAGCAGCTCGGAACCTATCCCGATCAGGTCATTCCGGCCACCGAAGGCGGGGTCGGCAAGATGTGCAGTTTCGGCGAAGGGGTTTCGATGACTCCGCTGCAACTGGGCGCCATGGTCTCGGCCATCGCCAACGGCGGCACCCTGTATTACATGCAGCATCCTTCGACGCCCGAAGAAGTCGCCAATTTCCAGCCGCGCATCAAACGGCACCTCGACATCGCCCCGCTGATTCCTGAAATCTCCGACGGCATGGCCGGGGCGGTGAATTACGGCACCGCGCGCCGGGTCAAGCTGAGCTTCAACGAGGAGGAGATTCTAGGCAAGACCGGAACCTGCTCGAAGGCGGGAACCCGTTTCGGCTGGTTTGCCTCCTATGCCAACACCAGCGTAGGCCGAGTCGTCGTCGTCGTATTCCTGGAGGGCGGACGCCCCACCTTCGGTCCGAAGGCGGCGGAAATCGCCGGCCGGGTGTACCGCGGTCTCTACGATCACAGTTTCTTCGCGGAAAAGCCGGTGGTGCAGCCAACCGATGCCGCCGTGGTTAAAACCGCCGCCCCGACCCAGTAACCGCTTTCTGCCGTCCAGTTTCGGGCTTTCACCTCAAAACCCCTTTGGCGAGGGGTTTTGGCTTTTTGCCTCGGCCGTTTGCCTGGAGTCGCGCGCCAACCCATTCAAAAGTACAATCGACTGCGCCGCGGCTTTCGCCGGCTGCCGGTCCCGGAAAGCACCGGCCCAGGGGGAGGGAATGCCCGAGACCACCAGCTCATTCCTCGACAAGCTTCAGCCCGCGCCGCAGAAGAGGTTGCTGGCGCTCGATGGCGGCGGCATCCGCGGCGTGCTTACGCTCGAAATCCTGGCTGCGGTCGAACAGATCGTGCGCAAGAAACTGGCCCGGCCGGACGCCGTACTGGCCGACTATTTTGACTACATTGCCGGCACCAGTACGGGGGCGATCATCGGGACTTGCCTGGCCATCGGCATGAGCGTCAAACAAGTCCGCGCTTTCTACATCAACAACGGGCCGGCCATGTTCAGCCGGGCCGCGGTGCTCCGCCGATTCCACTACAAATTCGAGCAGGACCACCTGGCCGCCATGCTGAAAGACGTCCTGGGCGCCGAGACCACGCTCGGTTCCGCTCGCCTGCGAACCCTTCTGATGATGGTCATGCGCAACGCCACGACCGACTCTCCTTGGCCGGTCTGCAACCATCCCGGAGCGCTGTTCAACGACCGCAAATTTCCCGGATGCAATCTCGATTTGCCGCTTTGGCAATTGGTTCGCGCGAGCACCGCCGCTCCTACCTACTTTCCGCCGGAAGTGGTGCGGGTGGGAGGCGAAGAATTTCTTTTCGTCGATGGCGGTGTCACCATGTTCAACAATCCGGCATTCCAACTTTTTCTCATGGCTACGGTCGAGCCCTACAACCTCAATTGGCCGGCGGGCGCGGACCGCATGCTGCTCGTTTCGGTCGGTACCGGCTCGGCGCCGAAGGCCAACGCTCATCTCCGGGCCGAGGATCTCACCCTGGTGTATAACGTCAGCTCGATTCCCGGCGCGCTCATGTTCGCCGCCCTGAACCAGCAGGATTTCCTGTGCCGCATTTTTGGCGCCTGCCTCGCCGGACCCGTGCTCGACATGGAAGTCGGCGACATGTGCGGCAAGGCGGGCCCGGCCGCCCCGAAGCTATTCACCTACATGCGATACAACGCGGAATTGAGCGGGCGCGGCTTGGCGCAGTTGGGCTTGAGCCACATCCGTCCCGAGGATGTGGAGGCGCTCGATTCGGTCGAGCACATCGCCGAATTAGAGCAGGTGGGACGGGCCGTGGCCGAGCAGGACGTCAAGGAAGGTCACTTCGAGCGCTTCTAGCTCACCCGTTCCTGTGCCCGCTCGGGAATTTAAGTGGCTTTCGCAGACCGAGAGGAGGGGCCCAGGCCGGGGACCCGAACTGGAATTCGGGGGCGCGTCACGCCTGCGATTAACCGGGGGGTGCCGCGAAATCCATGGTAGATTAGGGGCGTTCGGCGACTCCCCAGGGGAGCGTCGGATGGGACGCGGGCCGGAGATCGAGATGCAGCTTCTGCTGCCCGTCCGGTCCCGTGGCGAAGGGCAAGACCTTGCCCGGGTTGCGGGCACGGGAAACCGCTCTCGGCACCGGGAGGTGAGCGCATGTTGACCCGAATTCTTTCACTCGTGGTGCTGGGCGGATTTTTTGTGGGCCTGCCGGTGGTAGCTCAAGCGCCGTCCCCCGCCGCCGAGCCGACTCCGGTCATTCACGCCACCGCCCGGGAAGTGCTTCTGGACTTTGTGGCGCGCGATAAGCATCATCATGCCATCACCGACCTTCATCCCGAAGAAGTGGAAGTTTACGAGGACGGTGTTCTGCAGAAGGTCAACTCCTTTCGCAACATCGAGGGCGCCGAGCAACTGCAGCTGGAGCGTGAAGCGGCGCAGACTCCGGCCCCCACCACGGATTCCGCAGCCGCCCCAAACACCGGGAAGAGCGTGCCCGTGGTGGCGCCTCCTCTCAACACCCTGAAACAGATCAATTTCGTTTCGGTGGTATTTGCCCAGATCGCTCCCCTCGACCTCGATTTCGCCCGCCGGGCGGTGCTGGAATTTCTGAAAAGCGACACCCTGCCGAACACCTTCGTGACCGTCTACACCATGAATCCGAGTTTGCAACTGGTGCAGGACTTTACCGGCGACAAGGAGGTGCTGGCAAAGTCGGTGGATGCGGCTTCCAAAGGAGTCTATGGCACGGGCGGTCTCGGAATCGACGCCTCGATCGCGAGCGCCGTCGGTGCGGAAGTGCATGCCGAAAACGAGAACATTGCGGCGGCGGCGATCAAGGGCATTGCGGCAGAGCAGTCGACCAATCCCAATCAGGATCAGGCGACGCGCGTTACGACCGATCCTCTCTGGGCGCACAACGCTGCTTCCTTGGATGCTTCCGTCAGCCTGGGGAATGCGCTGCAGACGCAATCGGATACCGAGAAAGGACTGCGCTTTGCGACCAGCTTGTACCATGGCATGGACGCGATGGATTCCCTGCGCGCTTTGGTGCATCGCGAGGAGAAGCTGCCCGGGCGAAAGGTTGTGCTCTATTTGTCGGACGGGCTGGCGTTTCCGGTCAATCGGCGGGACGTAGTGGATGGGCTGATCAGCTACGCCAACCGCTCCGGAGTCGCCTTTTACACGGTCGACACGCGGGGTCTGAGCACCGACGATCCGATGTTGCAGCCGCTGGCCGATATGAAGCGGGCGGGAGCCGAGAGTTCGGCGCAAGTGGCAGACCCGCAGTCGGGGCACATGCAGGACGATGATATCCAGCTGACCTCGGTGTCGAACGACCAACAGACGATGCAGGAACTGGCCGAGGACACAGGGGGATTTGCCGTCTCCAACACCAATCAGATTGAAGAGCCCATGCAGCGCATGATGGAGGACATCCGCACTCACTATGAGCTGGCTTATACGCCCACCTCAACCAACTACGATGGGCACTTCCGCAAGATCGAGGTCAAGATCGCACGGCCCAAGATCATGGTGCAGACGCGCAGCGGCTATTATGCTTTGCCCGAGCTGAATGGCGAGCCCCTGCAGCCTTTTGAAGTCATCGCCCTGAAAGCGATTAACACGCGGCCGGCGCCGGTCGGGTTTCCCTATCATGTAGCGGTCATGGAATTCCGGCCCAAAGAAAACGCAGTGGACTACGAGGTGGCGTTTGAAGTTCCGACCTCGGCCCTGACCGTGGTTTCAGATCCAAAAACTGGGAAAGGTCGCATTCGGGCCTCGGTGTTCGCGGTCATCCACGACACCCATGGCGAGATCATCGGCAAAGTAGGCCGTGACCTGGTCCGCGAAGTGCCGAGCCAGGACGTCGCGCAACTTGCCAGTGACCGAATCCTCTACGCCGAGCCGGTCGAATTGCCCGCCGGCCATTACGTCATCGATACCGCGGTTACAGATGAGCAGGTGGGCAAGTCGACGGTCCGACGCCTCTCGGTTTTCGTCGATCCGGGCAGCGGTCTGGGCTTGAGCGCGGTGCAGCTGGTGCGGGGAGTTTCGCCCTTGGCCGGACCGCGGAATCCGGGAAACCCCTTCGAGAGTGACGGGGGGCGGATTACTCCGACGCTCGCGGACTCGATGGCCTCCGGCAAGCCCGTGGATCTCTATTTCATCGTGTATCCCGCGAAGCAGGCGCCCGCGGAACAACCGAAAGTTACCTTGCAACTCTATCGGGATGGGAAGGAAGTGGCACGCAAACCCCTGGCCTTAGCCAAGCCCCAGGCGGACGGCTCAATCCCCATGATGGTGCAGCTTTCTCCCGATACCGGGCAGTTCGATATTCGTATCACCGCGCAGCAGGGCCCACTGGTCGCCGAATCCACCCGTTCCTTGAAGATCGAGTGAGCCTTGCGCGGGCTTCGGCCCCGCCGAAGCTTGGCTGCCGCCCTCTAGTTTTCCCAAACGATCGTGGACTTCTTCGCCGCGGCGTGCTCTTTCCGCAGGGCGCGCGCGATGTCGCCTAGCGGAATGGTTCGCGCCGCAGGCTGCACTTCCCAAAGCGGCCTCTGGCCCTGACCGTGAAACGAGGGAGATTGTTCCATCACGTTCTGCGATCGCGCCATTCCCTGTTGCGAGGCGTGCTCCACATGACTGGAAAACTCCGTCGGGTGGGCATCGCTGTTCAGATAAGTCTGTCCAAACGCCGCGGTGGCGCAAAGAAAACAGAGGGCAAAAATCGTAGTCTTCATCGAATGATCTCCTGCTGCATAGGAACCTAGACATCTCGGAACTCGCACCTTGCCAGGGGTCGTTCGTTTCCCCGGAATATGCGCTCGGGCCGGTGAGGAACGGAAAACGGCTGGCTTGTCTCCGCCTCCCATGGCTCGCTATGAGATAAGCAAGGCCGGTACCAATCCATGCCTGTTGAAACAGCAGCTTCTGAGACGGGTCGGTGGGAAGCCGCGCAATTGTTTGCACAATTGTGCCAAACCAGGCCTAGCAAAGTGCTCGTCCCTTGCAGCCGCCGGTCGACGGTAAGGGTCGGCCAAAAAGCGTCGCAGAGAACACCGGGGCGCTGAACGGGGGTCCAAATGGGGGTCCAAATGATCTCCGCGAACTCGGCCCGTCAATGGGACGGGGGTGGGGTGCTGGGCAGGGCGAATGCCACATAAACGCCACCCGATGGCAGGTTCAAGGCCTTGCCTCCGCCGGCGGCGATCACGACGTATTGTCGCCCGCCGATCTCGTAGGTGGCCGGAGTGGCATTTCCCGCGAATGGAAGATCGGCTTGCCAGAGCAATTTTCCGCTGTCCTTGTCGAAGGCCCGCAACTTCTTGTCGAAATTGGTCGCGGCGATGAAGACCAATCCGCCGGCAGTCACGATGGGTCCGCCGTAGTTTTCGCTGCCCGTATCTTTCATGCCCGTGGCCGCAAGTTCCGGATATTCGCCGAGCGGAATCCGCCACTGATATTCGCCCGTGTTCAGGTTGATCGCATTCAATGTTCCCCAGGGCGGGACGACGGCGGGATAGCCGTCGGGATCGAGAAACTTGTTATAGCCGGTGAAACGGTACTTGGCTTCCTCGGGTCCAGTTTCTCGAGGCGAGCCCGGCGGAGAGGCCGAGCGCGAGCCGGGCGGGTTCTCGGCTCCGGCGTGCAACAGGTAGGCGATCACGGCTTGGATCTGGTCGTTCGAAAAAGCTGCAAAGGAGGGCATCCTGCCCTTACCGCTGCGGATCACGGAGGCGATCTCTTCTGGGCTGCGGCGCGCGGCCAGTCCTAGGAGGGAGGGGAATTGCGGCGGCGAACCGGTCCGGTTGTCGCGGTGGCAGACGGCGCACTGATTCAGATAGAGCGAGCGCCCACTCGATCGCTGGCCGGCATTTTCCGCCAGGGCTCCGGTCCAGGGAACATCGTTGGCGTTGACGTAAAGCACGGCGGTGTTCGGATCCACGGCGGCGCCGCCCCATTCCGCGCCGCCGTCAAAGCCGGGAAATATCACGGTTGGCTGCTGCACGCTGAAAGGAACAAACTGCCCTTCACTGCGGAACTTCGCGAACTGTTCGACCGCCCATTGATGGGCCTGGGGAGTGCGGTTGGTCAGCATGTCTGCGGAGAGGCGCTGGCGCGCGAACGGTGCCGGTTTTAGGGGAAGCGGCTGGGTGGCTGCGGTCTTTTCCCCCGGCACCGTGCTCGCTGGGTAGCGGCGGTAGTCGATGGGGAAAAGCGGCTGGCCGTTGCTGCGCTCAAACAGATAGACAAATCCCGACTTGGTGGTTTGTGCGACGGCGTCGATCGGGCGTCCGTCGCGGGTAATGGTGACCAGGCTCGGGGGCGAGGGAAAATCGCGGTCCCACACGTCGTGCTTCACCGACTGAAAATGCCAGATGCGTCGGCCGGTCCGGGCATTCAAGGCGATCAGGGAATTGGCAAATAGGTCGTCGCCCAGCCGGTCGGCGCCGTAGAAATCCGCCGCGGCCGAGCCGGTCGGCACGTAGACGATCCCGCGGTCCTCATCGAGCGCCATGCCGGCCCAGTTGTTGGCCGCGCCGCTGTGCCTCCAGGCACTTTTCGGCCAGGTTTGATAGCCGAACTCTCCGGGATGAGGAATGGTGTGGAAGGACCAGCGGAGCTTTCCGGTCTTGGCGTCGTAGGCGCGAACGTCGCCCGGAGGAGCCGGGAGAGCCTCCGGCTCGCGCGCGCCGAATATCACCAGATCTTGATACACAATGCCGGGGCTCGTGGAGACGATGGACTGGGTCTTGAAATCGCGTCCTAGATCTTTGCGCAGGTCGATGCGTCCGTCCTCACCGAATTCGCGAATGGGTTTTCCGCTGCGCGCGTCGAGAGCATAGACGAAATTTGTGATGCCCGCGAAGATGCGCTTGTCATCGCCACTCGACCAATAGGTCAAACCCCGGTTCGGTTGTCCGCCGGCGATTCCGGATCCGAACTTCCACAGTGGCTTTCCGCTGGCGGCGTCGAGCGCGAAAATTTCCTGGGAGGGAGTGATTCCGTAGAGCGCTCCGTCGACCACGAGCGGACTGGTCTCAAGGCCGCCTTTCTCTCCCGTGTCGTAGGTCCACGCCACTTCGAGGTTCTGTACATTCTCCCGGTTGATCTGATCAAGCGGCGAGTAGCGCGTGTCCGCGGCTCCGCCACCGTAGGCCGGCCAATCGCGCTGTCCGGCGGCGGGGGCGGCTTGCGGGCTGGAATCCGCCGGGTGAAGGACCAGCAACCATACCGCGGCGAGCAGCGCGCAACGTTTCATTTTTCTCCCCAACCAGTCAAGGCCCTGGGCGAAGCCGACCGGTCGCTCGGAGGGTAGCACATGGGGGCGCATGCCTACTCTTTTTGGGGGAAAGGGCGATGGCTGATCCCGTGGTCAGACGCAGAACCCTGGTCGAGGGTGCGCTGCGTTCGGGGTTTCGCGAGCGGAAGGGACTTGGCCTACGATCGACATTGGCGAAAAGCGGGGTTGCGAACCGCAAGCCACCGAACCGTCGGGTGCGGCCTACGACCTCTTCTTGCTGTTCGTCTCGTCCCGTTCGATCACGCCATCCTTGATGTAGATGACGCGGTGGGCGTACTCGGCGATGTCCTTTTCATGGGTGACCAGGACGATGGTGTTGCCCTGGGATTGCAGGCGGTCGAGCAGCGCCATGATGTCGGTGCCGGTCTGCGAGTCTAGGTTGCCGGTAGGCTCATCCGCCAGGATGATGGCGGGACGGTTTACCAGAGCGCGGGCGATGGCGACTCTTTGCCGCTGGCCGCCGGAGAGTTCGTTGGGCTTGTGCATCATGCGCGTTTCCATGCCCACCGAGCCCAAGGCATCCTTGGCACGCTGAATGCGCTCCGCCGCGGGCACGCCGGCATAAATCAGAGGTAGCTCCACGTTGTGCAGCGCGGTGGCGCGGGCGAGCAGATTGAAGGTCTGGAAGACGAATCCGATTTCTTTGTTGCGGATGCGCGCCAGTTCGTCGTCATCGAGGTCGCTCACCAATTGGTTGTTCAGCCAGTACTGGCCTTTGCTCGGCGAATCAAGGCAGCCGATCAGGTTCATCAGCGTGGACTTGCCTGAGCCGGAAGGCCCCATGATCGCGACGTATTCGTTGCGCTCGATGCGCAGATTCACGCCCCGCAGAGCATGCACCTGCTGTTCCGAGCCCATGTCGTAGGTCTTCCACAGGTCGTGAGTGGCGATCATGCAAGAGTCAGGAGGCGCCGACACGACGGGCTGCGAAAATTCAATCACTTCTGCGCTGGCCATTTTTTTCTCCGAGTCCTCTGCGGACAATCAGACGCTCCAGTCTTACTGGTTCCATATTGGACGTAACATCCCGACGGAGGTCACCGCCCGAGTCGCCGGCGGTTCCGCGATCGAGGCCGCCCGGCTTCAGCCCTGCGCTTTCAGACCGCGGACGACGAACCCCGGACTTACGAACTGTCACTGTCGTTTTTCGGCGTCGAGTTATCGATTTTGATACGGACACCGGGGCGAAGCGTCCGCAGCACCTTATAGCTGCCGGTTATGATCTCATCGCCCTCTTTCAATCCCTTGAGCACTTCGATATCGGTGGTGCCCGCGATTCCAGTCTCCACGGGCACGAATTGGGCCTTCTCCTCGCGAATCACAAAAACGCCCTGAATCTCTCCCTTGTCGGAGCCACTTCCACCGTTCGATGCATCGCTTTGCGGTGCAGCCGCCTGCACCGATCCTTTTTCACTAGCGTCCGGCTTCAGGTCGGCTGGCTTGCGGACCGTCAGTGCCTGGATGGGAATCGACAGCGTGTGGCTGCGCGAAGCCGTGGTGATCTTGGCGGTCGCGGAGAGGCCCGGGCGGATCTCGGGCGGCGGATTCAGCAAAGTGACGACCACTTTGAAATCTTTCGCTTCCTGACTCGCGGTGGTCTGCTGCGAGGTTGAAACCCCGGTGGAGCGGACAATGGCGTTGTCGCCGATTTCACTGACCACGGCTCGGAAAGTCTCCTTGGGCATGGCGTCGACCGAGACCTCGGCCGGCTGGCCGGTCTGCACGTTCACGATGTCGGTTTCGTCCACTTCGACTTCGGCCGTGATGACCGACATATCGGCAATCGTCATCAGGGTGCTGCCGGGAGAATTCTGAATGCCAATTACCACCGTCTCGCCCTCGCGCACCGGCAAGTTGGTGATGATGCCGTCAAAAGGAGCTTCGTAGGTGGTCTTCCCGAGGACGTCGGCGGCGTGCCGCAGGTTGGCTTGGTTCTGCGTGATGTGACGGTCGGCAGAATCATTCTGCGCCCGCGCTTGCGCGACCTTGGCTTGCGCTTGCGCCACACCGGACTCGGCGGCCTGCCAGGTGGCTCTTTGCGCATCGTAGTCCGACTTGGCAATCAGGGCCGCCTTATACAAGCCCTGGGTACGGGTCCAATCGAGCTGCGCTTTTTCCGCGTCCGACTTGGCCCGGTTCAGGTCGGCCAAAGCGGTATTCAAGCCCGCCTCGGCCGCAACCGCGTCGGTCTGCGCGGCGCCGAGCGAAGCCTGGGTGGCATTCAGGTCCGCCGCGGGCTGCACGTTTTCGAGTTGCGCCAACAGTTGCCCCTTCTTCACCCGGTCGCCTTCCTTGACATAGAGCTTGGTAATCTTGCCGAAGGCGTTGGCGCCTACATTCACGTAGACTTTCGGCTTAATTTCACCCGACGCGCTGACGATCGAGGCCAAATCCAGTCGTTCAGCCTTGCCCGTCTGAACTGTAACCACATTCTTGTGGCTCTGGTGCACCGTAAACCCGACGATTGCCGCCAGCAAGACGGCCACACCGACTCCGATCCCGATTTTCTTTCCAGTGCTCATGGATCCCCTAAGGGCGAGATGTCTGGTCCGGCCCGGTTGGCTATCCCCTGTCTCCTGCAGTAGCTGGCTGTCCGCAACCGCTACGATCACGCCGGGTTTCGTTGAGTAACCGAGGTGCACTCCACCAGATACGGGGCACGCGGCAAAAAAGTTCCCGGGGCCACAGGGCAATGCTGGATTCCGTGCCCGCGGCAGACACCCATGCAGGTTGAATTATAACGTGCCCGGGAGCCAGGGAAGAATAACCAGCCAGCAGCGGTCGAGATCCGATCTCGGCCCCCTCGGAGCGGAATGATCCGAGCTCCAGGCAACCCCGGGAGGGTTTCTGACAATCAGTTTAGATGGTGCAGGTTAGCCGCGATGTGGCCCCCGTCTTTGCTCTGCGGTTGGTCTTGCCTTGGGGTTGCGAAAGACATAGAATGTTGGTCAATAGGCGCGCCGGCTAGGAGTGGTCCATGAGGTTCCAGGTGAAAGTGTATTCTCGTTTCCTTTTTCCATTCCTGTTTGCCTCGTTCTTGGGCTTGGGCACGTTCGCGGAAGCGCAGCAGGCCAGCCCCGCTTCCCCAACGCAGGCCACGACTGGACCCTCCGACGGATCTTCCGATGGACAAGGCAGTCAGGATGCTGACCTGCTCAAGCGGCAGCTCAGCGACAAACAGAAGAAAGAGAACGCCAAGCGGTTCAAGAACGAAATCAGCAAGACCTACAAGAAATGGCTCGATGAGGACGTGATCTACATTATCACTCCGGAAGAGCGCCAGGCTTTCATGCAGCTCTCAAATGACGAGGAGCGCGACAATTTCATTGAGGCGTTCTGGCAGCGCCGCGACCCCACGCCGGACACCCCGGAAAACGAGTACAAGGAAGAGCATTACCAGCGCATCGCCTACGCCAACGAGCACTTTGCCGCCGGCGTTCCGGGTTGGAAAACCGATCGTGGTCGCATTTATATCACCTACGGCAAGCCGGATGAGATCGAGGCGCATCCTTCGGGCGGGTCGTATGAGCGTCCGATCGATGAGGGAGGCGGCGAGACTTCGACCTACCCCTTTGAGGACTGGCGTTATCGCTATCTGGAAGGCATCGGACAGGAAGTGATCATCGAATTTGTCGACACCTGCATGTGCGGCGAGTACCACATGACTCTGGACCGCAGCGAAAAAGACGCTCTGCTCATGGTGCCAAATGCCGGTTTGACCATGTATGAGCAGTTGGGTCTGGCCAGCAAGAACGACCGCTTCAACCAGGCGGGACTGGAAAGGCTGGGCGTCGGTCCCACGGGGCAGACCGACCTGCAGTCCAAAGAATTCGAGCGTTTGGAGCAGTTCTCCAAACTACAGCAACCTCCTAAAGTGAAGTTTGCCGATCTCGAGGAGGTCGTGAGCCATAAGATCAGCGTCAACCTGATGCCGTTTGATGTGCGCGCGGACTTCGTGAAGGTGACGAGCGACACGGTGCTCGTGCCCGTCACCATCCAGCTCAAGAACCGGGATATCACGTTCGTGAACAAGGATGGCGTGGAGCGCGGAACGGTCAACATCTTTGGCCGGATCACAACTCTAACCGGGCACATTGCCCAGACCTTCGAAGACACCGTGCAGGCAGATATCCCGGCTGAATTGCTGCCGAAGACAGCGGAAAACTCGCAGGTGTATTGGAAGGCCGTCCCCCTGCGGCCGGGACGCTATCGGTTTGACGTGGTGGTCAAAGACGTGAACGGCGATCGCGTGGGCACCTGGAGCAGGGGCGTGGTCGTGCCGGATTTCGGGGACGAGAAGCTGGCCAGTTCGTCGCTCATCGTGGCCGACGTAATGGAGCCGGTCGCGGTAAAGAATGTTGGTACGGGCGACTTCGTGATCGGCACCAACAAAGTGCGGCCGAGGGTGCCGCCGGCTGACGGCAAGCCGGTCATGTTCCATCGCAACCAGAAGGTAAATTTCTGGATGCAGGTGTATAACCTTAGCGTGGACGACAAGACCCACAAGGCTTCCGCCACGTTTGAATACGACATCATCGACGCGGCGACCAACAAACCCGTGGTGCACACGGTGGATTCTACGGAAAAAATGGGAAATGTCGGGGATCAGGTGACGCTCGAGAAAACCCTTTCGGCCGCCAGTCTGAATCCCGGTATCTATCGTATAGAGATCAAGGTGAATGACAACATCTCCAAGCAAATGGTGGACCCGACGGCAACTTTTGCCGTCGAGTAAGTTTCCCCCAGCTTGGACTCCCTCGAGGGTGGTGGTCATGCTCCGTAAGCTCGGCTGCTTGGCAGTGGTTTTGGGCCTGGCTCTTCCGGTTTGGGCTGGGGAAAAACCAGGCTCCATTTCGGGATACGTGCGGAACGCGGGTGGAGTGCCGCAGATGGGCGCCGTGGTGGAAGTGCTGGGTTCGGCGTTCCATTCCCTTCGGGTGTTTACCGACGTGAGCGGCTTCTACTCCGCCAGCGGACTGCTGCCTGGCGTCTACAACATAAAAGTGTCCGCTCCTTACTTCTTGCCCGTGCTGCGGCAGAGAGTGGGACTGGGCGCGGGTGGCAGCGTGGTGGTCAATGTCACCCTCAGCACTCTTTTTGAAGCCGTTCAATTGGCGCCGGTGCGGGGCGCAGGCGACGATGATGACTGGAAGTGGGTGCTGCGATCTTCGGCCAACCGGCCGGTGCTGCGCATGCTCGACGACGGTCCGGCAGCCAATGGTTCGGCTTCTCCTTCCTCGGTCGGGGAACCAGGCAAGCGCGATCTGACCGGTAGTCTGTATTTCCTCGCGGGTTCTGACTCCGACGGTTTCGGAGGCGCCCAGGATATGAGCACCGCCTTCTCGGTGGAGAGATCGATTTTTGCCTCGGGAACGGTGGCGCTGCTCGGCAACGTGGGTTATGGCGATGGGCCCTCGGCGGCGGTACTCCGCGCCTCCTACAGCCACAAAATGGCGAACGGGTCGACGCCGCAGATGGCTTTCACGCTGCGCAGCTTACCCTCACCCGATGCTAGCTTGCACAATGCATCCCTGCAGGCGGTGGCGCTGACCACTTCGGACGATTTTAACCTCAATGATGTTCTCGAGCTCAAGTTTGGCAGCGAACTTCAAACCATTCAGTTCATGGGCCGGGTGAGCGCTTTTCGTCCTTTTGGGTCGGCCAGCTTGCACCTATCCCCGAGCATGGTTCTGGCCTACAGTTATGCGACCTCTGAGCCGGACAGCCGTCTGGACAAGGGTTTTGACTCGGCTCCGGCCGATCTCTCGGAGTCCCAGCCGCGCGTCAGCATCGCCGGATTCGTGCCTTCGCTCGAGCACGCGCATCATCACGAGCTTTCTCTCGCGCGCCGCCTGGGCAAGACGAATCTCGAGGCCGCGGTATATTCCGACCGCGTGACCGATCCGGCACTGACCGGAGTGGGTGAGTTCACTGCCAGCAGCGGCCAGGCTCTTCCTGACCCCTACTCCGGAACCTTCACCTATCGAGGAATGACTCTGGACACGCAGGGTGTCCGGCTGGTGCTGCAGCATCAGATGACCTCGGACATCACAGCGACCTTGGATTATGGGTATGGCGGAGTCCTCGACTTGGATAAGCCGGATGTCAGCCTGCAGGACGCTCGCGAGGCGACAGCGGTTCGGGATCGCCATACTCTGGCGGGAAAGGTCACGGGCACGGTTCCGCGCACGAAAACCCGATGGATCGCTTCCTACCGCTGGATCAATGGACCGGCCCTGACGCCGGTGGACATGTTCAACGCCTCGCCCGGGCAAGCGGATCCGTTCCTGAGCTTTTTCTTGCGCCAGCCGATCCCCGGCAATGGCTTTCTCCCCACCCACCTGGACGCAATGATCGACATCCGTAACCTTCTGGCCCAGGGATACGTTCCGGTGATGGGCAGCGATGGCCACACGGTATACCTGGTGCAGGCAGCCCGTTCGGTCCGCGGCGGCGTGGCTTTTACCTTCTGAGACTGGAGGGTTTGGAAGGCCTCTCGACCCGAGCACCGGCCCGTCCCTTCTGTTGACCTAGCCTCCTGGTTCACACCGTGATGCTCAAGCCGAAAACTGTATATATCGTGTGCTAGGTCCGTTTCTGATGTGGTACTCTCTGCTCTCCCATGGCTAGTCCCAAGTCTGAGCGACGTTCGCGGCAGCGGCTCCCGATGCGACTGCCTGTCTCGTTCGGCTCTCCCGAGCGCAGCATCGAGACCTCGGGCTTCACCCGTGATCTGAGCGTCAATGGGATCTTTCTCTATACCGACTCTCAGATCCACCTGGGGAGTGAGTTGGAAATCGTGCTGATTCTGCCGCCGGAGCTCACCAAAGGCGAAAAGCAGTGGGTGTGCTGCCAGGCGGCGGTCGTGCGCGTCGAAAATGCCACCGCCGGTGGGGGTTTTGGAGTAGCCGCCAAGATCGAGAGCATGGAGATTCTGCCCGAAATCCTAGGTTAAATCCTGCTGAACGCCCCTTTACCACCCTTTATGTGCAAAGTTTTGCGATCATGGGGAACTAGCACTCTTAGGGGGTTTTGCACAAAAAGCCTCGAAATTTCGCTTCCAATGCATCAAAAATAGTGCATAATGCTGGCCCTTGAATTGCTGTGTCTCAGTATAAGCAGCAACATTTTGCAACTTCAGGTGCTCCAGCCATGTGGATCGAAAAGTTGTCGGACGGTGTTTTGCGGGTGTTGACACCGGTAGGCCCGCGCTACATCAAGCCCCAGCTTTCGCAGCGTGTTTACCTGCTGTGGATATTCCGCCACTTCGCCATGCTGCCGCTTCAGGTGTTGAACCAACGGCAACAAAAACTGATCGATGCGCTTTGCGCCGAGCATCGATTTGTTTCCCTGCCGCGGACGGTGGAACTCGAGGACTCCCCGGTCCTTGGAACCGTAGAGTGGCGCCCCAGAACCGAAGGCGCAGTACCGCCGCCCAGCCGCCCGAACCAAAGCGCGGCCGCTGCCGTCGCTGGAATGGCTGGCATGCAACAGCGTTCCTGAGTTGCGGCGTCACCGATTTGGCGAGAAAACCGAGAAGGCGCCTTCCCGCCTCTGTGTGGTCTCGTGAGTTTGATCCGGCCGCCTACCGATTTGTGCTTCTTCTTTTTGTCTGTACTTCCTTCTCGACCAACCTACTGGATCGGTTCGGCCGTACATCCACTGTCTTGTCGCAGCGGTTGGTGCCGCTTCGATCTTGCTATGGTAGACTCGTTTTCGGAATCCGTGATCACCCGACGCAGCGGCTTCGGCAAAACAGCTTCCCGGCTGTAGGATGAGCCAGGCCGGCTTGCAATCCGCGGCAAATTACGCGGAGTCTTCCTGGGGCGGAACAAATTTCATCAGGGCGCGTAGCTCAATTGGCAGAGCAACTGACTCTTAATCAGTAGGTTGTAGGTTCGATTCCTACCGCGCTCACCATCTTTTCAATCACTTACCGGGGTTGCTGTTTTAGGTGTGCCGTAAAATGTGCCGTAGCGCGACTCCGCTACGCACCCGCCGGCGGCACCGTTTTATTTGTGTCGTTCAAAGCCGAGCGCACAATATCGGGCTCGGGGTGTTGGTACTTCATGGCCGTCTTTACGTCGACGTGTCCCATCGCCTCCATCACTAGCTTCAGGTTCCCGGTCCTCTTTAGCACCCGCGTTCCGAAGTCGTGGCGGCCGCAATAGAGCACCAGGCCCTTCGACAGGCCTGCTTTGGCGCGAGCTTGGCGGAACTTGGCCGCCATAGTGGTAAGGTGACTCGCGCCCGAATGTTTAGACGGGAACAACCATCCCTCCTGGCGGGCCCCACAACGGATCCGAAGCAGATCCAGCACTCGATCGCTCATTGGAACGTCCCTGATCCCGTTCTCGGTCTTGCTGTCCGGCACGAAGATCAACCCGCGATCCCAATTGATGTTCTCGATTCGGATCTGGTACAGCTCTTTTTCGTTCCGCATGCCGGTGTCGCGTGCCAGGATGACCATGTCACGAAAAAGATCCAGTGCCTGCAGCCGCCAATTGCATTGCGCGGCCCCAGCCAGGAGTTTTCGTTCCGCCTCATCATCCAACCTGAGTGAGCGCTCTTTCTCGGGCAACAGTTTGATCTTGGGAGCTCTGCGAATGAGCTTCCATTCTTCCGCCTTGTGCAAAAGGCGACGCAGAGTTCGCCGCGCGTAGTTGGTATTCGCCGCTGAGCCGGTAAAGCTCAGTCGCTCGGCGACACCATTGTTGATGGCATCAAGCCGCATTGCCAAGACTGAAGTAGCCGTCAAAAGGCGCCAGCCGTCTTGATAGTACGTCTTGGTTTTCGGTACGAGTCGTGCCGAATCAACCCATTCCAAGAAGCGCACCGAAACCTCACGCAAAGTCGGCGCCTTCCTGGGCAGAGGGTCATTATTCTCGCAAGCACCTGCGAATCTAAGGGCCGCGATTTTACTGGCCCTGCTCTCATTCGTTTCCTTCGTCGATCCACGGTACCGCTTGCCACGCACGGTAAAATCGAACCACCAGTACTTTGAGTTCTCCTTTTCAAAGAGCTCCACGAGAAACCTCCATTGCAGCCCGCACGGAAGGCACTCGTGTGTTCTGTCGGATGTACTTCAGCAGGACCGCAACATCGTAACTGACTCGCCCCTCCATTTCCACGTAATCTGGTCCGACACCCTCATACCGCCAGCGTTTTATCGTGGCTGGCGATCGGCCCAGGATTTCAGCTGCCTTCCTGGTGTTAACCAGCTGAGGGATTCGATCTAGGCGATTGGAGCTCACAATGTCTCTCACTGGTTGCGAAACTTTCAAGAGCCGGCCGACTGGGCGAGCTGTTGATCTCTCTGGTGCGAATTACCGCTACGCGAGCGGACTAGGAGCAGCCGATTCAATATCCGCTGCGACGTCCGGGCCGTGGTTCGCGCTGTGGATTGCCTCGCTGATGCCGATGAGCAAGGACAAATGGGTTCACTATCGCAGACAAGCACGAATTGGTTGCGGAAAAGACTTCCACAAATAACCAGCGGGACATCTCCGCGGAACGAGGGCGTCTGGTTGTAAAATGTGCACCGACGTACCGGGACTCTTCCTTTGCCAGCGTTTGCATCTAAGGGTGAGGGCGAAGACTGGGAATCGAGATCACGAAATGCCGAACATCACATTTGAAGAGTGGCGTGACCTGTTTGAGCGCTCCATCAAAGTGGGAACGCCGGCTTGGACGGCACTTCAAACTTATAATCATTTTCTTGAACAACCTCCTTCCAAACTGCCGCCATGGCTAACTCGTGCGCTGGAAGATCAGCGACTATGGACGAATGAGCTGCGGATTTGCGCTTTGAGATTGATATATGCATTCACCTTCCCCCAGACCGAACTCAACCAGCAGAAGCAGAAACGAGATGCTTACACTCGGAAAACTCTCCGCGACCTTGCCACACGAATCGAAAGTTTCGTTTCGCACCTTAGCAACACGATGATGTCGGATCTCACACCAGGAAAGGTGATAGTCATTGGGAATCGCGATTGTTTCCCAGTGATAGACCTAACTCGTCTTTTGGATGAGTTCCAGAACGTGGCGACGTCTTCACGTTGGTATCCTTCGATGCTTGAACGGCCCGGCGCCCGCGAGCCAGACGTGCTAGACCGCAGTATGGGGTTGGTCATTGTGCTCGAAGATGACTGTAAAATCCCAGAACGGCAAACGCTCGAATTGGTCCGATTGGCCTTGCTTGCTCACGGCTATTCAGATGGTGAGTTAGAGGACCTGAGGAATCCGCAGAAAATTCGCAACGGTACATTCCGCAAACGGAAAGCAGCCTGTCGGGCCCGATGGGAATCCTCTCTCGCCGTCGCGCGGGCGCATCCCTGGGCAGGAAAACTAGCATCCTAGAAAATCTCACTGCTTTCCGCACCCCCCTCCCTCTTTAGTCCCATACTCAAAACTGTCAGCAGGCTAGCGGATGTAATGGTCCGCGCCGCTGAGAAGCGTTCGTCGGCGAGGTCAACGTGACCGCCCACTCGACCGAGCCACTGGCAAACAGCCAGGAAGAACTGATGTCGGAAGAAAACAACAACACGGACCCCATCGCCCCAAGACGGCAAAACCGCCACGCGGTATGCGGCGGAGGGCGCGAAGAGCGCGACCGGGCGTCTGCCGGATTTCCGCGCCACGACGGACAAGTCGCCACGATTGAGTTGATGACTCATCTCCGCGCAAGGTGTTAAGGAGACAACCGTGAAAAGCAAAATGTTCGACCTGCCGAAACACAACTGCCCGAAGCCGGGAACCTACTTGAGGCCTCCGATTGCGGTATCACCGTCATTCTTAACACCGCCTGGATAACTCACGAAAGAAAAAAACGAACATGAAATGTTTGGATTGCGGTACCGAAGTCAACTACGAATGGCCGAAAGACGCTAAAAAGCGAGCGGCCATGCAGCTCGTCTACGAAGGAGTCGTCTGCAAGACGTGTGCCGGGAGTTCATACCTGGGTGGGCTTCTGGACGAAGCTGCCGGTGGCGACCCCCAGTTCAAGGTCGTTAATTTCCGTCGCCGGAAGAACATTGACATTGACGCATTGGAGGCAATATGAGCCAGGCGGGTGAGCTCGCGATCCGGCGACGAAAGAGAAAGCCCGCGCCGCCCATGCCGGACACACGAACGAAGGCGAGGGCGAACAGGAAGATTACTTGTGGGAGTATGATTACATCGGCGATCCACCCTGTCGTGGCTTCGAGAAAAGTGAATATACACGACTTGGCCGCTGAACCGATTCAAGACTGAGGACTGGGTGCATGACAAAAACGGGAGCGCAAATTCTGTGGGAATGCCTGGAGCGCGAGGGCGTAAAGCACGTCTTCGGCTACCCGGGCGGAGCCATTCTGCCCGCTTATGATGCCTTGAAGCACAGCAATATACGTCATGTCCTGGTGCGTCACGAACAAGGTGCTACCCACATGGCGGATGGCTATGCGCGCGCCAGTGGCCAAGTTGGAGTTGCGGTCGCGACTTCAGGACCAGGCGCAACCAACATGGTCACCGGCATCGCCACCGCGATGCTGGATTCCTCTCCCATCGTCTGCATCACGGGCCAAGTAGGCAGCAAGCTGATCGGCTCCGACGCCTTTCAGGAGACCGATATCACCGGCATCACCCTCCCCATAACCAAGCATAACTATCTCGTCACCCATGCAGACCAGTTGGCTCGCGTGCTGCGCGAAGCGTTTTATGTGGCCCGGTCCGGCCGGCCGGGTCCGGTTCTCGTCGATATCACCAAGGATGCGCAACAGTCCTCATGCGAATTCGATTGGGAAACGGCCCGGCCGCAATTGCCCGGCTATCGCCCCGACCTCTCCCCTGCCGAGTCGGAGTACGCGCAGGCTCTCGAGCTGATCCACCATTCCAAGCGCCCCGTCATCCTGGCTGGGCACGGGATTCTGATCTCCGGCGCCATGCAGGAGGTCCTGACCTTGGCGGAAAAGGCCGGCATTCCGGTGGCCCTTACTCTGCTCGGCTTGGGAGCGTTTCCTGCTTCTCACCCTCTGAATCTGGGCATGATGGGCATGCACGGCGAAGCCTGGGTAAACCACACCATTCAGGAAGCTGATTTGCTGCTCGCGCTGGGCATGCGCTTTGACGACCGGGTTACGGGCAACTTGAAGACCTACGCCCCCGATGCCAAGAAGATTCATATCGAGATCGACCCCGCGGAGATTAACAAGAACGTTAAGGCAGACGTTGCGCTGGTTGGTGATCTTCGCGAAGTTCTGCAGGAACTCTTGCCGCGAATCGGCTCCGTCGATCATACCGAATGGCTGGACCTTATCGATCGGCTCAAAGGCGATTCTGCCGTGCGTGACATTCAGAACCTGCCCGATAACGGACATCTCTACGCGGCCCATGTCATTAACGATCTGTGGCGCGAGACTCGCGGCAGCAACACAGTTGTGGTGACTGACGTCGGCCAGCATCAGATGTGGGAAGCCCAGTACTACAAGCACGAGCAGCCGCGCTCGTTGATCACGTCTGGCGGTTTGGGGACCATGGGCTTTGCCTTACCGGCAGCCATTGGAGCCAAGGTGGCGCGCCCCGAGTCTGAGGTTTGGGTGGTGGCGGGTGACGGTGGCTTCCAGATGACCATGGCCGAGCTGGCCACCATCGTGCAGGAGAAACTGAAAGTCCACATCGCGATTATCAACAATGGCTATTTGGGAATGGTTCGCCAGTGGCAGGAATTTTTCTACGAGCGCAACTATGAAGCTACGCCACTGCTGAATCCGAATTTTGTGAAAGTGGCCGAAGCCTATGGCATCCGGAGTGTGGCTGTAACCCAGCGCTCTCACGTATTGCCGTCAGTGCGGGCGGCTCGTGATCACGACGGGCCAATGTTGCTGGACTTCAAAGTAGAGCAGGAAGACACTGTCTACCCGATGGTCGCAGCCGGCGCGTCCCTGCACGATATGATTCGGCGGCCAAGTCCGATTGTGGAAACTGCCGCTGACGAATAAAGCCAATATGTTGAATATATTCGTGGTGTACGTCGAAAATAAGCCAGGCGTGTTGACCCGGGTGGCGTCGCTGTTCCGCCGGCGCGCCTTCAATATTGACTCGCTTACCGTCGGGCGCACGGAAAAGCCCGAAGTTTCGCGCATGACCATCACCGTGGACACCAACCCGGATCAGGCGCGCCGGATCGAAGCGAACCTTTATAACCTGGTCAACGTTCTGCTGGTGGAAAACATTACCCATGAGCCCGCGATTGCCCGCGACTTGGCCATGATCAAGGTGGCCGCAACCCACGAAGCGCGTTCACACGTCCTTGAACTGGCCACTGTGTTCCGGGCCCGCGTGGTGGATGTCGCACCCGAATCGCTCACCATTGAAATCACTGGCGGCGAAGACAAAATCGACGGCCTGCTGGAGGTTCTCCGCCCCTACGGCGTCGTGGAAATGGTTCGCACCGGTATTGTTGCCATGCGACGCGGCACCATCTCCTCCGCCGCTCAACCGGCAAAGACGGCGACACACGTTACCGCCGCCGATGAAGACGTTTCGTATTCTGTGTAATCAGGTTTCCGTGTAACCAAACCGCACTTCTATATCGAAGGAACCATATTAGGTCGAAGATGTATCACGAGAACTTGGCTGATCTGGCACTGATCCGGGCGAAGAAAGTCGCTATCATCGGCTACGGCTCCCAGGGCATCGTAAACTTCGCGAACAAAAGATTCGGCTTGGGTACGCCCGTGTCCCCACGTGGCATCGAAGTCAGCCGTAGGGTGTTCGGCAAGAATTTGATTCTCACTTTGCCCCGAATTAATCATTTGTTGGACACGATCACGAACAGTTGCGATCATATCGCGAAACACTTTTACTGTCGCACCAGTCGTCACTTTGCCGCGTGCCGGAACGACTCGGAACTTGTTATCCGTCCAGCCGCTGAGTGTTTTGAGGAGGCCGTCGAGGGTACCACCTTGTGTGGGGTCGATTTCCGGATAGCCATCCCCTGGAAATACCTCGCTGGCGAACTTGAGCGGTTCAGCGACATCTTAAGCCTTGCATGCCTATTACAACCCCCCACCCCTCAAAGCGGTGGAGGGGTCCTGGTCCCATCACGTCACAACTTTCGATGGGCGCAAACGTTCGGAATGACCTTTGCCCCATGCTCCGAGAACTCGACAACGACGACATACGCGACAATCGGTTTTTGTGAAATGTTTTCCACGGCAAGCTGCACCTTGCCACCTTTGGTCATTTGTTCCACACGCAGGAAGGGGCTGTTGGGGGCTGCCGAGACGCCGGTAGCGACAAGCACTAATGAAGCAATCAAGAAACCAATTGGCGAAGCATCCAGCGGTCAGCGCCGCTTCGCAGTAAGGCGATGGAGGGTCTGGTAGTACGCGGTGAGCGCTGCGATGGTGCAGCCGAAGACCCGGGATGTGCGAAACTCACAATTGATCCTATGGGCGCAAATTCAATCACATTCCTCCCGGCAGCATAAGTTGGGAGGAAGGTAACAGCGACACTCTGTTGCAAACCCGCCACTACGCTTACTGACCGAGTTCTGAGCGCAAGCGCCTGGTTACAACAGTCACAGGATCACCGGCGCGTTTTTGGCTAAGATATGATTCACCTTCGCTCATTCGACTATCCTCATGAGTCATGGCACCTTCGATTAGGGCCGTTGCGGTTGGCATTCTAGTAGCTACTCTTTTTTGCCGTGCTTTTGCCACAGGTTCGTCTGCGATCATTGAAATTCGGACCGCGGGCCTGGACGCTGCCCAGATCGCACCAGACGAGCAACAAGTTGCCACTTTAGCCTTCCACATGACGAATCCCGGTACCGTCCCAATCGAAATTCAGATCTGGGATTTCCCAAAGCGGATGCTCCTACGGACGCAGCACTTTGAAGAAGAGATCCTTTCGAGGACCTTTGATGCCTCTCGTCTTGCGTACTCAACAGACGGTCTCTTGCTCGCTGCTTACGCCGGTCGCGGGGAAACTGTGCATGTCCTTCGCCCCTCCGACCTGCTTGACCTGCATCAGATTCCTCTGGAGCTGGGATCTTCTAGGCTGACCGGATTCGAAATTTCGCCTTCGTCTCACACTTTGGCGGTCTGCCGTTCTTTTGATAATGAGAATGGGGGAGACATTCGTATTTACGATCTGGATAGCGGAAAGGAGATACGTCG
This sequence comes from uncultured Acidobacteriaceae bacterium, assembly GCA_963770245.1. Classification (GTDB taxonomy): domain Bacteria; phylum Acidobacteriota; class Terriglobia; order Terriglobales; family Acidobacteriaceae; genus PALSA-270. Next base: position 254,302 of record CAVYOX010000014.1, read on the forward strand.
TTGGGTTATCGCGGGAGGAAACCAGTCCCCATCGGGATTGGCATGGCGTAGCGACGGCCGGGTCTTGGCCGTTGCTGCGTCAATTTATGCGCCTTTCAAACGACTCGCTGGCATAATTTACGTCTTCGATCGCGATTCGGAGACCCCAGTCAATCGCTTCCGGGTAGGCTTTTTGCCAGGAAGCTTAGCTTTTGGAGGCGATGACAATTTATACGTGTCTAGCGCGATGTCCGGGGGATATTTCGCTCATTGGACAACTGACTTGGCCATCTTCAACGCCCAGACCGGCAAGCAGACGGGACGGATTCGCGCCGGGAGGGTCGGGATCCGGCGCACAATCGCCATATCGGGAAATAAGAAACTTCTGCTGGCCTATGCGGATCGTGAGAAGACCACTTTCGAGGGGTTGGAAGACACGCTCAAGGTTAGGGATTCGCAGTGGCAGGTTGTAGATATCGATACACGACAGGTGCTTTTCACAACCCCCGGGACAGAATACGAGCAATCCTCGCTGAGCACGTCTGGGCGGTTTCTATTGATTCGGATCGCAGGCCGTCTGCGCATTCTTTCCATCGGCAGCAACTAAGCAATACAGATGACGGCGCTCGGATCGCGATCTCACTGACCAGGTTCTGAGCGCTATTGCTTATCGCCAGTCCCGCCACTTGCCTCGATCTGAGCCGACTTCCTGCCGGGCGGGACAGGCGCGACAAAGTGCTAACTGTTTTCGTCAACTATGGAGTCGCGGCATTTTGAACACTGCTTGGAGGAGGTTCCAGCCAAAAATCGCCTGAATGAGGAGAACCACTACTGGCGATACAAAGACAGCCCAAACCGCTGTTCGGGAGTTCGGCAGCGCTGAACCCGCTCGGTAGAACGATAGCCAAAAGACGCCAATCCCAATGGTCGTAAGCCAGAAATGCCATAGCATCGCTGTCCGGTTAAAGGGCAACATCCAGAGCGAGTAAATTGTGGCAAAGAAGCACAACACAGTCGCCAGGGCGATGCAGATTGAACTGGGTGGGAGTACATATCCAGTGCCACGCCAAGCGATAGAAATGCCCAAGCCCGAAGTGTTGATAAACCGAGCGACCAGTGCGAACCCTAGAAGAATCAGTGCGCTTATCACAAACAGCTCTGACGCTTTCATCTCCACACCTCCAGCGGTGATAGTTTGCGCCGGATGACATGATAACTGCAACTGGCTGTAGTTGGCGCAACTGCGCCATTGCGCTCACTGACCGACCACTGAGCACTATTCGCCATTTATCTCAAGTCCCGCCACTCACCTTGATCTGCGCCGACTTCCTGCGGGGCAGGACCGGCGACAAAGCGCTAACTGTCAACAACAGCTAGCCGCCGGGCGGCGACGAGGAAGAATTTCCCGGCTACTGCAACTTCCCGTACTCCGCTTTGGCTTCTTTCAGGATGGGGATGTCGGGGTCGGCGTCTTTCCAGAGCGTGAGGAAATCTTTGTAGGCGGCGAGTGCCCTGACGCGGGCGGCATCGGCATCCGCACCCTGCGAAGTTTTCGCCTGCAAGGCATTGGCGCGAGCCACTCCCAGATGCGCCAATGCTCCTGTCCAGCAGTTCCAGACGATGCCGCTGTGGTCGATGATCTTCTGGAACTCAGCCGCGGCGGCGCCTGCCTGTCCGGCTGCCAAGTGAGCTTCTCCGCGGACGTACGTCGGGTAGAGGCAGGAAAGATTGGTGACGAACTGGATTGATCCCAACTCGATGGGTGGGGCAGCAGCTTGCAAAGCATCGAGGGCGTCAGCCGGATTCTTCCGATCGAGCGCCAGTTGCCCTCGAATCGCTGGTAGCCAAAGCGACTGTATCTGAGTGTCAAGCGGAAATCGTTTGTTGAGGTCTTGCGCCAAGGATTCGGCTCGTGCCAAATTGCCCGCCATGGCAAATGCAAGCGCGGCTTCGTCCTCGACACCTTGACTGGTGGAAACAATCTTCAAACCCACTGCCGCATCCTGCTTCGCGTCCGCAACGTTGCCGAAGGCTGCTTCGCGCAGAGCGGCATTCTCCTGCCAGATCGCTCCGCTTTCTTTGCTGTCAGCGCGGATGGCGGAATCTATAGACCGCTTAGTCAGTTCCTGTGCCTTGCCCAGATGACCCACGAATGCCTCGGTGTCGGAGGCAAGTGAAAGCCCAAAGTGCTCAGTCTCGGGACTGCCCGCGAACCACTGTTGCTCTTCCGCCATCGCCTTGGAATCAGACCCCAGAAAAGCCAGAGCGTAGAGAGCGTTGTGCTGTATGAAATTATCCAGCTTTCGCGCCTGTGCCTGCTGGATGATCTGCCGCGCTTCATCGAATCGCTGCAAGGCGAGCAAACTGTTGCCGAGATCACCATATGTGGCGAAATTATCCGGGGCTAGGCGGAGGCTTTCGCGATATACATCCTCCGCCTTCTCCTGCTGCCCCTGCTCGCCGTAAACGTTGCCCAGATCGAGACGTGCCCCCCCGCGGTCTTGCGGATAGCTCTCCATAAGCTCCTGAGACGTTTGTGCCGCTTTCTCCAGCTCCCCGGTTACATTCTCGTAGTAATTGGCGGTGATCGACAGCTTTTCCCGCTCGCTGGCATGTTCCCGCAACTCAAATGCCTTGGTGTAGTATTCGCTCGCCCGTCCCAGTTCGCCAAGACTATAGTAGTCGCCGCCTACTGCCTCATACCCCATAGCGAAGTTCGGATCAAGCTGGATGGCGCGTTGATGGTCACGCAGCGCTACGGCAGCGCCTTTCTCACGAGCAGCCTTTTCGCCAAGGCTGTACGCTTTCAGAGCTTCGAGCGAGGAAGTGGTTGCCTGTTCGAGCGGGACATCAAACTTCTGCACGGTTGCCAGCGATTCACCCAATTCTCCCCGCAGCTTGGATGCTGCCTCGCCCACTGCCTCTAGTACCTTCTCTTTGGCTGAAGCCGTGACCTGCTCCTGTGCTAGCGGGTCACCACTCCCGCAATTCACTGCCTTTAACCCCAGCACATATTGGCTGCCCAGACTGGCAATGGTTCCAGCAATGTACGCCTTGCTGCCTGCCCTCTGGCAAAGCTCGCGGGCAATGTCGGGGGTGAGTTTGGTGACGGGTGGGCGTGTCATCAGTTTCAAGGTCTGAGCCACTTTGTTCTCAGAGAGTACATTCAAAAACGGCGACTGGTTCAGAGCAACGCTGAGCGCCGTCTTGAGCGTGTCGTCAAACACGGCATCGCCCGTGCTGTTGGCGAAGTCGGAAAGAACGATAGTGTCTTTCTCGGTGAGGCGGTGCGCGGTCTGGCGCGAGCGGAAGTAGAATGCTCCCGCGATTACAGCCACGACAAGTACCACGGCGGCGGGAACCAGAACTTTCCAGAGTTTCCTGCCCGCGACGGGAACTTCGGCGACCTTCACCACGCTCGATGACGGAGATGAAACCAGCGCAGGCGAGGAACCGGATGCTGGCGGCAGCGGTTGGGCGACCTGATAGCCGCATTCCTGTGCGACCGCCGCCGTGCCGGAGCCCGCAGCTATCACTCGTCCTATCTCAGTATCCCGCTTTAAGCGTTGCAACTCGGAACGCATTTCGGAGGCGTGTTGATAACGGAGTTCCCGATCTTTCTCCAGCGCCCGGTTGATGATGTGTTCAAGTTCGGCTGACACGTCGGGATTCAGCCGCACGGCAGGAACGGGTGCGCGGTTCAGGATCGCGTCGAAGGTGGTTGCTGTACTGTCCCCATGGAACGGCAACTGCCCGGTGGTCATCTCATAAAGAACGGCGCCAAACGAGAACAGGTCGCTTCGGGCGTCCAGTTCTTTCGCTCGCGCCTGCTCCGGCGACATGTAAGCAACCGTGCCGAGCGTGGAACCGGGGCTGGTCGGATGCTCCGCGTCCAACGAGCCCGTCGGCGTGTCAAGAGATGCGATCTTGCTCGAAGAACTGCCTGCCAGACCGATCTTCGCCAGCCCAAAGTCGAGAATCTTGGCGTGTCCGCGTTTCGTCACAAATATGTTCGCGGGCTTGACGTCGCGGTGCACAATGCCTTCTGCATGGGCTGCGTCAAGCGCGTCCGCAATCTCGATGGCCAGCGCCAGAATTAATTCGGTTTCCATCGGTCGCCCCGCGATGCGATGCTTCAGCGTCATGCCATCCAGAAACTCCATGGCGATGAAGGCTTCGCCGTGCTGGTCGTCAATTTCGTAGATCGTGCAAATGTTGGGGTGGTTCAGTGCAGAAGCCGCCTTGGCTTCGCGCTGAAAACGGGCGAGTGCGTGCGGGTCTTTGGCTACGTCGTCGGGCAGGAACTTGAGGGCAACAAACCGTCCGAGCTTCACGTCCTCAGCCTTATAAACGATACCCATCCCGCCACCACCGAGCTTCTCGACGATGCGGTAGTGCGAGATGATCCGGTCGATCATGCGTAGGCGCAGGACTCAGGCTGCAATAGTAAGGATGTGAGGAAGACGAGTCAACGAAGATGGCACACTGGATAGACGCAGGAAACGGCAAATCCCACGATTTCAGGCTTTCCCAAGCCCTCACCAACCCGGTGGTTCGGAAGGGGTCGTCGTTCTGCCGGTCGCATCAACTATAAAGGCGGCTACCCTCCGGCACCTGCACGCTTGCCAGACATAGATCCTCAGTGACGTTGTCGGCATGCTTTTGTAAGTCTCCCGGGTGCGCAATTGCGTCGTGAAGCAGTCTACCCCGATTCTCGCGTTCATCGTTACGAACGAAGGGTCATCATGCGTTAGACCACGCGAGCCTGACTAGATTGGTCGATGTGGCCGGCAAGGGGGAAGCCTAAGACGCACCCAGTCGATGCCAGCGATCTACGTGCCCGTCATTTGGAGGATGACCTGAGGAGAGTGGGAGCACGATTTACAGTTGGGAAAAATTCAAATGGTCACAAATATGGCTCCGTCTTCGACGCTGAGCTCGATGCCGGCAGCCTTGGCGGCCTCCTGCAACGCCGCTTCCAGCATGACGACCGGGTCAGGGCTGACGTCAAGGCGGCGCATGAGTCCTTCACCCTTTTTGCCGCCGACGGAAAGGAGAATCTTCAGGCCGCGGCGCTTGCACCGCAGGGCCGTGCCATCTTCGAGCTTGGTGTTCATGGGCTTGATGTAAGCGTCTACATAGTGAACCCCGATGCCCGATTTGTCATCGGTATGTTGTGGGAGTTTCTCCTTGGCGGCTGGGTTCACGTCACAGAGTTTGGCTTTCATGAGGGGCTCCGTTCGACTCGATTCCCTTTGACTCCAGAAACTCATCCATGACGATGCGGATTGCCCGGATGTGGTCCGGGGTGCTGCCGCAGCAGGCGCCAATCACGTTGGCTCCTGCCTCCAGCAGCGGCAGCACTCCCTTCACCATCTGCTCCGGGGTTTCGTCGTAGACCACTCTCATGTTGATGAGTCTGGGTTGTCCTGCGTTGGGCGCGACCATCACCGGCAGGCTGGTTACCCGCTTGTAACGTTCGACGGCTTCGCGCGCGCGCACCATGTCCATTCCGGTGCCGCAGTTCAGTGCCACGACGTGGGCGCCATGCTTCTCCATGAAGTCAGCAGCGCGTTCCGGTTCGACCCCCATCATGGTGCGAAAGGTCGAGGCGTCGAGGGTAACATCGTAGGCCATAGACCCAATGATGCAAGGCGCGCCCGCATGCTGGGCGGCCTCGATCCCCAGGAGGAGTTCTTCAACCGAGGTCTGCGTTTCGACGATAATCGCGTCCGCTCCCGCCTCCACCAGGGCCGCGGCTTGTTCCTCGAAGGCGCTGCGAACTTGGGATTCGGTAAAATCGCCGTAGGGTTCGAGCAGGCCGCCAAAAGGACCGATGTCGCCAAGGATGTAGCCGTTTCTACCCTGGAAGGCCCGGCGGACAATCTCCACTCCCGCCTGGTTGATCGCGACGACCTTGTCAGCTTTGGAGTGGCGGTTGAGCATGATACGCGAACCGCCGAAAGTGTTCGTAAGGATGCAATCCGCCCCTGCCTGTGCGTAGCGGCTCTGGATGGCCAGCACCTTTTCCGGATGCGTGAGGTTCCATTCCTCGCCGCAGTTGCCCTGCTCCAATCCGGCCAGCATGAGTTGCGTGCCCATGGCGCCGTCGGAGAGTAGGGGCCGCTCCCGGATCTCGTCTTGAAAAAGCTTCTTCATGGTTTGTCAGCTTCCTGAATCAGTTCCTGTTGCACCAGCGCGTAGTGAATGGTTTCGAAAACCAGACCCCACTTGTGCTCGCGGCTAGAGGCATCACAGTAGCAGCCTGCGCCGCAGACGGCGTGCCGCCACGACAAGACCGCATTCAAGCGCTGTCCGATGAGCGGCTTCTCGCCTTCGATCGCGGTCATCAGGCGCTCTCGATTCTCGATATATTGGCACATCTGAGTGTAGCCCGTATCTCTGGGGGCGGGAGTGCATCGCTGCTCTCGTATTGGATACCCCTCGGCGCGTGGCCCCAGTTTCACGTGGTAGTGAAAACTCAAAGAGCGGCCCATGTTGGTGCAAGTTGTGCCATCATAGCGGAACAGAAAGTCTACGGTGCCGTCCTCCTGGGTCTCGCTCGAGAGGCGTTCCTCCGCCCATCTTTTTAGAGCTTTACGGTTCACAGTGTAATCAGCCTCGCAGTCCAGCACCGAAGCACGAGCTGGAGCTTCCGGTTTGGCAGCCCGGCGGTACGGCACTCGTCGATACTGGCAGGGGGCATAGGAACAGTTCTCGCAGGGAACAAGCTCGGTGAGCCGGCGCAGTCGATCGGTATGACGGGTCAATCCGAAGACCGCTAACAAGGTTTTCTTGGGGCGCAGCATGCCGGAGTCCAGCACATCGACCGACGAGGGCAGGGCCTGCTCCCGGGTGCGTTTCATCAGCGCGAGTAAACGGGGCTGTTCGGCAACGTCCCAGTCCGGATAGCCGGGACTGCAGTGAGGCAATACGGCCATTTCATTTCGTTCTGCCCAATCGCAAAGATTGGCTCCGGTGATCGTAGCCAGGTGCTCGACGACTGCAGAGCTGAACGCTTCGAGGAAGAAGTACTCGTCGGGCTTCTCTTCTTCCCACCGTTTGCGTGCTTCCTCTTCGGCTTCCGGACCTGCGCCGACCGCAACCAGGATCACGCTGTGGGCTTCCGCCTGCCGCAACGTGCTCTGCAGACCTTTGCTGGTAAACGAAACTCCGTCAATCTGAATCGCATCGTCCGCCATTTCGAGCGTTTCCGCCTGACGCGCATAGATCCAGGGGCGCCCGTTCTTGGCGTACCAACTGCGCGCCCAATCGGCGAGCTCCTGAGCCCGACCTTCGAGCACCCAACCGCGAGGATAGCCCAGCAGTCGCGTGTACTCGGAGGACTGAACGCTCAGATCGGGCAGCGCGCTGGCCAGTTCGATCATGCGGCTACCCGGCACATGGAATCGGCTCCACCGGTTTGAACTGGCAGCCTTGCACGAAAAAATCGAAAAAACGGGGGTGGGTTTCCAGCCGGCAATGTTCGACTTTCTTTACCAGCATCTCCAACTCCTGGCGCTTCGATTTCGAAAGCAAAGCGATGGTCGCACCTTCGATCGCCGTGTTGCCGGCCTGCACGATTCTTGTCGCAGGCAGCGCGGGAATGAGGCCTATGCGTTGGGAAGCTTCAACATTGAGATGCCGCCCAAATCCTCCCGCCAGGTAGAAAACTTGGATGTCGTCGAAATCAATGCCATAGCTGCTGAAGACGGTGTGCAGACCAGCGACGTTAGCTCCCTTGGCCTGCGCTAGTTCATTGACATCGCTCTCGAGCAGGTAAATGTCGTGTTTCCCGTCGAGCGTAATACGCTGCATATCGCCCTCGAATCGGCCCATGTCGTTCATCCGGCCGGTGCGGAGCAGTTCGCTCAGAACATCCACCAGGCCGGAGCCGCAAATGCCCTCGGGGGCGATGTCGCCGATCACCCCGAGACGGAAAGCTCCGTCGTCCGCGATGGCAACCTCTTCAACGGCGCCGTCCAAAGCCGGCATCCCACAAGCAATGGCTCCGCCTTCGAACGCGGGACCCGCGGGACAGGATGCCGCGAGAATACGATGGCGATTGCCGACGATCAGTTCCGTATTGGTGCCAATGTCCATCACCGCGACTAGGCGCTCCTCGTGCGCCAGATCGACGGCCAGCAAGCAGGCTGCGGCGTCGGCGCCGACGTGCCCACTGATGACGGGCGCTCCCCAGACACGGGCTTTGGGATGGACGGGCAGCAGGCTCCGCCGTCCGGTCTCGGTGAGGCTGGTCGTGGTCCGCTTACCCGCAGCCATCTCGATTTCTGTGATCGACCGGTACGGGTTCTGCCCAATCGAGTACACGCTCTGCCGGAAGAAGAGATCTCGCATGGTGGAGTTTCCGACCACTACCATCTCGTAGATGGTTTTCGGATCGACCGGGAATTTTTCAATGGCATGAGTCAGGTACCCGGCTAGGGTCCGCAGCAGAAGCCTGCCCGGATGCTCGGTATCGTAGGTGATGCGAGCCATCACCTCGGAGCCACCGAAACGCTGGGGATTCTCAAACGATGCGTCCGCGACCAATTCGCCGGTTTCGAGGTCAATCAACCGCAAGACGACCGTTGTGGTCCCGAGGTCCATCGCGATTCCGTGAATTGGGCCTCGACTCCTCTCCACCTCGACTCCGTCGATCAGAATGCGATCTCGGTCGCGTGTGACCGCCGGGTCGAGTTGCATTTTCCGATCACTGCCCGGAAGGCCGAGCGCCTGGCGCTCGATCCGCATGTGCCCGCGCCGCATAGTATGGCACTGAACTTGACCGCTTGGGGCGGTAACGTAGGATTGGCATGACAAGCGAAATTTGCCTTGCAGATGGTGCTCGGGCGAGGTCACGGAAGACAAGCAGTCCATCCCAGCGACCACTTCCACCATGCACTCCCTGCACTTGCCCTGCTTTCGGCAGGACGTGGGAACGTCAATGCCCAGCTTCTCGGCGTGATCAAACAGCGAGAGACCATCGATGGTATCGATCGTTTGCCCGTTGATGGTGAGAGTGACCGCCATCCCGAAAAGCCCCTACCAGTCCTTCGATTCGAGTTCAGCTCTCACCTGCTCGGCAACTTCTCGCGCCGAGCCCTCGCGCTCTTCATCGACGCTCCATCTCCACTGCGCCAGGTAGTCGTCCGCCGCAACCAAGCCCCTCTTGGCGGCCAGTATGTCGATGCGTTCCATGAACTTCCCGTCGAGCTGAACAGTCACGTCCTCGACATCATCTTCAGCTTTGATTTGAGTGGGAATTTCCTGCCAGTAGAGAATCTTGTAAGTGGCCACGTTGGTCTACGCCTTTGTCGAGAGCCGCAAGAACAGGTCCACTGCGGCCGAGGCATTGGCCCCGTAGCCGTCGGCACCGATTTCATCGGCAAACATCTGACTGATGGGAGCACCGCCGACCGCCATTTTGATGTGGGTCAGGCCGGCGGCGTCGAAACCCTGAATCACGGTTTTCATGTACATCATCGTGGTGGTGAGAAGCGCGCTCATGCCTACTATGTTCGGCTTGCATTTCTCCGCGGCGGCCATGAATTTCTCAACACTCTGATCCACGCCGATGTCGTGCACTTCAAATCCCGCGCCCTCGGCCATCATTCCGACCAGGTTTTTGCCGATGTCATGCAAATCGCCGCGCACCGTGCCCATCAACAGCACACCCTTCGGGCGAGCCGTGCTTTCCTTCGAGGTGAGCAACGGCTTCAGCACGGCCATGCCCGCCTTCATCGCCCGCGCAGCGATCAGCACTTCCGGAACGTACAGCACGTTGTGCTTGAAGTCTTCGCCCACGACGCTCATGCCCGCAATTAATCCATCATTCAGCACTTCCTGTGCGGACCGTCCTTCGGCGAGGGCTGCTTTGGTCAGACGACCCACTTCGTCCGCGTTCCCCTCGTACAGATACTGATTCATCGAGGCATAATCGGGCATCAAGACTCTCCCCTACCGATCGCTTGAAACCGGGCTGGCAGCGCGGCGCCCGTTGAATTCCTCCAAAGCTTCGAGCATGGCGAGAATATTCTCGCGCGGCATGCCCGGACTGGTGCCGCCGCCGACCGAGAGTATGATCCCTTCGCCGCCCGAGCCTTCGAGCACATCCAGGGTCTCTTCTTTTACTTCCTCCGGAGTTCCGCGAACGGCAATTTCGAGCGGGTTGACGTTGCCCATCAAACACATCCTGTCGCCCACTCGGCGCTTCACCTCGGAAATATGTTTCTGCTTGCCCCAATTGAGGACGTTGAAACCGGTGTCGGGCAGATGGTCCAGGCAGGCGTCCACTTCCGCATCATTGTGGTAGACCTTGATCCAATCTTTGGGGAACGCGTCGCAGATGCGTTTCAGGTAAGGATGCGCGTATTCCAGGTAGTGCTCTTCATTAATGAATCCCACGATGTCATCGAGAATGAAAATGCTTTCCACGGTATCGCCCATCACTTTGTGCTGCGCCTTGAGCCAGTCAATAATGACTCGCGTACACAGGTCAATCAGCTTGTGCGCGCCTTTGGGGTCTTCGACCAGATCAATCATGAAGTGCGTAGTGCCGCGGACAAAGCCGGCGGTGCAAAGTGGCCCGCGCGAAGTGATCATCGGAAGGATATAGCCGGCATCTAGGATGCGCTGCTTGTGCATACCAATACGGTGCAGCGTCATGCCCGCGAAGGCGTCAGCTTCCACTTCGTACTCGGGGAAGCTGTCGATATCTTCCAGGCGGTAGAGGGTGTGGTATTCGCTTGGGGTATTATCCTTCCAAAACTTGATCTTGGCGCCCAGCACGGAAGGCTCCGCCGCCATCCCGTACTCCATCCACCAGGAGGGGACAAAGATAATATCGGGAAACTCCCGCATGATCTTGAGGTTCGATTGGAACCAGAGCTCGGGATCGAGAAAATAGTCCATGTGCGCGATGCCGAGATAGCCTGGAATCCACGGGCTATCTATGATCAGCGCCATGGGTATCTTATCCACCTTCTCGCGGCGTGCCGCTCGTTTGAACAGTTCCCATTGTTCTGGCAGCATGGACTTCTCTCCGAGGTCACACCGGTAAGATGCAGGATACAAGGCTCAGCCGGCCTCCGGCGTGCCATTTGCTCTGGACCGCACAGATTATAGCCTTATCCGGTCCGGGCGGAACGCTGCTACCTGTCGCACTCGAAACGAGTACCCCGTCTCCGGACTGAGGCAGTCACCAACCGTTCTACGTTCGAGTTATTGGGCGCCTGACCTATGGTTGCTCCTTCTTCAGCATTCCCGGCGAACTCCAATTGATCACATGATAAGTCGCCGGCCCAGTTCCGACGTTTCTTAAACCGTGCAGCTGATTGGAGGCGTTAAAGACGACCGAACCCGGTCCTACTCTCTTCCACTCGCCATTGACCAGCACCTCGACCGTTCCTTCCTTCACGATCACCAATTCTTCATTGGGATGCTTGTGCGGCGCATGCGATGCCATTCCTGGATTCAGCGTGGTGACGTGGACCTCTAGTTGATCCAAGGTCGCCGTCGGAGCTTTGAAGAACGAGCGCACCGAGCCAACTGGCGTCGGCTTCTCCGGAACTGTCTGCCAATCGAAAACCGCGGACCCCATGACGGGGGTTGGTTGATCCGCGGCCCGAGCCAAACCGAACGTTGCGGCCATCGCGACCAGAGCCACGATGACGTCTCGGCGTGTGATCATTTGGTTCCCCCAGTGCCGCTACTAACTTTCTATGACGTAGGGCCAGCGCTGCGGACGGGACAGCCGGGCGTTGGCCTCGTCGTCATTTTTGAACCGCTCCCGCATCGGATCCCAATACAATTTGCGCGGCAGTTTCATGGCAATGTGATGGAGTAGGCAGGCGGAGCAGGACCGGTGCCCGATCTCTGCTGGTGCGATCGGCTGCAGCCGCGATTTGATGCAATCAAGCCAGTTGCCGTGCTGGTCGTCGCTTTTGTACAGATGGATCTCGTCCGGTCCGATGACGGATGTGATGATTTTTGGATCGCTAGCGGCGAGGGCCTCCGGGTCTTTCAATTTCGACGCGGGATCGCTGTTGGTCACTTTCTCGTTGCCACGAGAGACGAAGATCCATCCCTCGGTTCCATAGAACTTGACGCCGTTCGGGAAGTCGCCGCTGATGGTCATCTTCACTCCATCCGCGTACAAGGCCTCGGTTTTGAACTTGCCATGCACATCCCACAACCCAGACTTGGGGAATTCTGCCCAGCCGGAGACTTCGACCGGCCCCGTGTACTCGGTGCCCATTCCCCAGTGCGCGCTGTCGACATGGTGAGCGCCCCAGCCTGTGATCATGCCGGCGCCGAACTGCTCGCAGCGCAGCCAACCCGGCCGGTCGTAGCCAACTTGCGGATGCACGCGCTTCTCGGTGTAGAAGACATAAGGCGTGGAACCGAGCCACATCTCATAATTCAAGTTCTTCGGGACCGGCATTTCCGGCTCTTCCTCGCCGGATGGATCGCCCGGAAGACCGACTTCCACCGCCTGCAACTTGCCGATCCGTCCATTGCGCACCAGCTCGGCGGCGTAGCGGAACTGCGGCGTGGAGCGCTGCTGGCTGCCGAGCTGCAGGATTCGTCCGGTACGCTGCACAGCGTTGCTCAGGGCCCGGCCTTCGGCAATGGTGAGCGAAGCTGGTTTTTGCAGATACACGTCCTTGCCCGCTTCGACCGCATGAATGCCCAGGATCGCATGCCAGTGATCTGGCGTGCTGATGACCACGGCATCTACATCTTTGTTCCCCAGAAGCTGGCGATAATCGTCGTACCCGGTAACTCCGTCATAAGGCTTTCCGGTCTTCTTGCTGTAGTAGCTATTGATTAGGACCTTGGCGTCTTCCACTCGGTGGCTATCGAGATCACAGACCGCCATGATCCTCGCATTATCGTATTTCCAGATGTTCGGCAGATCATGGATCCGCGAAATGCGGCCATTCCCGATGGCGCCAACGTTGATGTGATTGCTCGGAGCTGTTTGACCGAACACCGAGGACGGCACGATGGCCGGGAAACCCGCGACCAAAGAGCTGGAGGCAACCGCTCCGGCGACAGCGGTCTTGATGAACTCACGGCGCGGTAGAGGGTTGCTGAATCGGTTTGTCATGCCACTATCCCTCGCTTACAGGTTCGGGAGATGTTCCTGCAAAGAGTTTTGTCCGAGTTGATTTGATCTTCGGCAACTCCCGGCGAACCACGTAACGACCGTGCAGAAAGTAACTCTATCACGGCATTGCAAGTCGCCCGGACCAACTCGTGCGGGCTGCCTTTCTTGATTGCTGATCTTGATTTCTGATTGATACTAAAATGATTTGGGCGAGCGAAAATAGATCATGTATAAATCGTTCTGCTGTTTTCGGCGAGTGTCAGGAAAACCGGTATCGAGAACAATCGAGGAGGATGCCTTGTTCAGCGCGCGATCTCTGAAGCGGTTCTATGGTCTGATCCTAGTGGCACTGGTTGTCAATTCCACGGCGCGTGGCACTGACACAACGACCGAGCCGGCTGCCAGCAACCTGCCACTGCCGGTGCATCTTAGCGCGGAGCAGGATCACCAGAGGACCATGGATCTGCTGCATATCACGTCGCTGCGGCGCGGTGCAGACGGCAATCCTGAGTCACCGAATGCGGCCAACTACGACGAGTCCAAGGCTAATCTGTCTTCGAAACTACCGGATGTGCTGGTGCTGAAGAACGGAAAGACGGTCACAAGCGCCAAACTGTGGTGGAATCGGCGCCGTCCGGAGATCGAGGAGGATTTCAATCGGGAAATCTATGGCCGAGTCCCTCCCAGCACACCCCAGGTGAACTGGAAAACGACCGCTACGATCCGGGAGATGAACGGCGACGTGCCGGTTATCACCAAGAAGCTCGTGGGCCACGTCGACAATTCATCCTACCCGCTGATCACGGTGGACATTCAGCTTTCATTGACCACCCCGGCCCACGCGAACGGCCCGGTGCCGGTGATTATGGAGTTCGGCCTGAGCCCCGAGGTCCTGGCGGCTCTTGCCAAACGCTTTCCTCAAATGCAGCCGCCGAGTGGTCCCACCTGGCAGCAGCAGGTTCTGGCCAAAGGTTGGGGTTATGCCGTTCTCATTCCCGCCAGCGTTCAGGGCGACAATGGCGCTGGTCTTACCGAGGGCATCATCGGTCTGGTCAACCACGGACAGCCCCGCAAGCTAGACGACTGGGGAGCGTTGCGCGCCTGGGCTTGGGGTGCCAGTCGTGCCTTGGATTACTTCGAGACCGACCAAGCGGTGGACGCGAAACAAGTCGGGATCGAGGGGCACTCGCGCTACGGCAAGGCGGCTCTGATCACCATGGCGTACGATCAGCGTTTTGCAATCGCCTACGTGAGTTCCTCGGGCGCCGGCGGCGCTGCGCTCTACCGGCGAAATTTCGGGGAGCAGATCGGAAACGTTGCCGGAACCAACGAATACCACTGGATGGCCGGTAACTTTCTGAAGTATGCCGGTCCTCTGACCCCGAATGACCTGCCGGTAGACTCTCATGAACTGATCGCGCTATGCGCTCCCCGCCCCGTGTTTGTCAGCGGCGGCGCCACCAAAGGAGACGGGTGGGTGGACGCCAAGGGCATGTTCATGGCGGCGGCCGCTGCCGGGCCGGTATACAGACTCTTGGGCAAGAAGGATATGGGGACCACCGAGTTTCCGCCGATCGAGACCGCCCTTATCGATGGTGACATCGCCTTTCGCCAGCATAGCGGCGGACATACTCCGGCCCCGAACTGGCCTACATTTCTGACCTTTGCCAGTCGCTACATCGTCAAGGAACCGTCAATCGCGAGCGACGGCGGACGGTAGGGGCGCGGCGACGCTGGCGCTGGCACTGAAAACCGGGGCGCGGGCTTGGCAGGAGGGTTTTGAGGCTGGCCGCTACTTCATCGAATCCCGCATCAGATCCAGTTCGCTGCTTACAATCGCATTCTCGGCACAGCCAGGTTTTAGGCGGGAACCGAGCACCTGGAATGTGTTGTGTCCGTAAGCGTCGTCGCTCGGAATGTAGCCGGAGTTTGCCGCGCCGTCGGCGAGGGTAACCACCACGGTATTGGTGAAGGGAGATTCTTTCTTCAGGCGCTGGGCGATTGAGTTGTAAACCTCGGCATTGACCATGGCGAGCGCCGTAGTTCCAATGGTCAGCAGCCCAACGCGGATGTTAACCGGTTCGCCGTCAACATAGGTGCCAGGAGCGCCTTCGCGGCCGGTGTTGGTGCGGTCTCGTCCAGGACAACTGAGGGTGGTGCGGCCCGCCCAGATCCGGACCTCGCTCGAGGTCCTCTTGCTCGTCCCCATGACCCGAAGCACTTCCTCGCCCATCACTCGACCCATCGCATCCACCCACCTGTTCAGGATGTCGAGGGCTCTTTGGGCGTTCGCATCCTGCGGCTGCCCGGCAATCATGGCTTTTCCCGTTTGATCATTCCCCAGTCCCCCCTTGGCGGCACGAGCGCCATAGTGAGGCCGCAAGTAAAGGGGATTCTGGTCTCCTGCAGCGCCGCTCGACCAGATCGCAACCAATTTGTCGTCGTAGGTTTGCTCAATATATCGGGATGTCGCACCGGGAAAGTCGGCGCTCAGAATGCCCAGCATGTAGAAGTTGATGGCATGCATCGCATAATTGACGTAGACGGCAATCGGTTCACCGCTCGGAGTCTCGAACTCGATCACCGCCACCGTCTTGTCGGACGGTCCATCGAGATTCGGCCCCTGGTACCACAGGCGCGTCTCGGGATGAATGGCATCCCGGTTTACATTCAGATAGGTGGCTCCGGTTCCAAAACCCATTCGCGCAGGCTGAAGTTTGCTTTTGGCCTCACGCACGGCTTCGATAATCCCGGCCTTCAGCTTGGCGCGGAAGGAGGGGAGGTTGGGATCGGGCGGGGCGTTCGGACCTCCCCAGTCCAGATATGGAGTGGAGTGGGAATGGGTTGCCGACAGTGCGATATTTTCCGTGGGGCACTGCAGCTCTTGCGAAATCTGCTTCGAGGCGTCGGACCAGAGGTCTTCATCGATCCCGATCAAATCGACTCCTAGCAATACTGCGCGGGTCGCGGAGTTATCGAGCACGATCGCGCGCACGTAGATCTGATCGCGGATGGAAGTGTAGGGAATTGGCAGGGCATCGGCGGGCGGTGTGATGTCGATGCGCGCGGCCCCCACCCGGAGAGCGCCGGCCTCGGCTCCGTAGGCAGCGAGGGCGGAGACGAAGATGAGCGCGGGAACGGCTCGCCTACAAAACGACTTGATGAATGCCATGAGCATGGTCCCCTGGTGGCCGTGATGGCTCGCGCCGCAGCATGACTCGCCGGGCTCAGGTGCAGCCACGGTCGTGGCTGAGAAAATGGTCAGCCCTCGATGCGCAAGCAAAAGGTTGGCGAGGACATTCACTGCAGAAGGTTGACTCTAGGATTTGGTTTCTAATTTCTGCGCACTCTTCTGCGCTTTCAGCATCAGCTCGGTCGCCAGAAAACAGTGCGCCTGCGGCATCGCCGTCTCGGTCCGATTGAGGACATCGTTGACAATCTGGTCGCCGTAGGGCAAGTGTTGGTTGGCGGTGTCAATGTACCGGGTCTGTTTCTGGTCTACGAGGAACAGGTGGCTGCCCCCGGGCCTTCCCGCGATATCAACGTTCTTTCGAACTTCAATAAAGCCGTCTGTGCCCAGGATGGTCAGGCGACCGTCGCCCCAGGTTGACAGTCCATCCGGAGTGAACCAGTCCACACGAATGTAGCCGGAACCGTGATTCCCCCGCAGAACAACGTCGCCAAAATCCTCGAACGCAGGATATTGACCGTGATACAGATTGCCGACCTCGGCCACAACCACTTCGCCTTCGGTCGAACCCGTGAAGTACAGGAACTGGTCGGCCTGGTGCGAAGCCAGATCGCAGAGAACCCCGCCATAGTATCGCTTGTCGAAAAACCATGCCGGACGCTCCTTCGGATTCATGCGGTGCGGACCCAGTCCAATCGTCTGCACCGCGTGTCCAATGGCCCCGGCCTTCACCAATTCGCCCGCCTTCACCGTGGCACGGTTCTCAAAGCGCTCGCTGTACATGATGGAGTAGATCCGCTTGGTCTGCGCCTGCACGCGGCGCACTTCTGCCAGTTGTTCTAGCGTAGTGATGCCCGGCTTGTCCGCCATGTAGTCTTTGCCGTGCTGCATGACGCGGATACCCAAAGGGGCGCGCTCCTCGGGAATAATCGAACTCAGCACTAGTTGGATGGAGCCATCCTGAAGAATCTCATCTTCGCTGCGTGCCAGCTTCGCTTGCGGGAAGCTTTTTAGGAATGCGGCGACTAGGTCGGGTTCTTTGGCATACACGGAGACCAGTTCCCCTCCGCCTCGCAGCACAGCGCCCACCTGGCTGTTGATGTGGTAGTGATTGATGCCAATCACAGCAAACTGAATCCTGGCCGGAGTCTTCGCGGGTACCTCTGCTCCCCCTTCACTCTGCATCGGGCTGTTGCTGCCGCTTCCGCCGAATGCTTGATGCGGTAGTGCCGACCATACCGCCGCCGACCCGCTAATCGTCTTAATAAATGCGCGCCGATCTACGTGCTCTTTGGTCATGGCCTAACTCCGCCGAAGAAAACTTGGGTGGGATTGGTTGCATCGCCTGATCCGTTCCAGAAGGTGCGTTGCAGCGGGTGCTAGTATATCTACCCGTTAACGTACCCGCAAAGCTCGCGGATTTCGGCGGCCCGATCGATCCGATGAGAAATGGATCAGGAGAGAACAGGTGAGAAGCAGTTTTCAGATGGCGATCCTCGGAATGCTGTTCGCGGGAGCCTCCCTGCAGTGCCTGCAAGCGGAGACGGGAAATGACGCGTGGCTGCGGTATGCGCCGCTCGAGCAGCCCGCGGCCGAAAAGTATGAATCTCTGCCGGCAGTTGTGGTGATGCTTGGCCATTCAGCGGTCGTCGAGGCGGCACAAGGAGAACTGATTCGGGGCGTCCGAGGAATGCTCGGCAGGACGCTGCGGGAGGAGACTAGCCTTCCCCAGGAGAAGGCCATCGTTTTGGGGACGCTCGCGGAGGTGCAAGAATTTGCGCCCGGTCTGAAGTTGACCTCCAGGCTGCGCCCTGACGGTTATTGGCTGACCACGGCGCACGTCCATGGACTTGAATACTGGATCGTGACCTCGCCCAACGAGCGCGGCGTTCTCTATGGAGCCTTCGCCATGCTGCGCAAGCTAGCACTCGGCCAGGAGGTGACCAGGCTCGACGAGAGGCAGGAGCCCGCTGCGCCCCTGCGCTGGGTCAATGATTGGGACAATCTGAACGGAGGGATCGAGCGGGGATACGCAGGACCATCGATTGTTTTCGAAGACGGCGCGGTACGCGGCGATCTGAGCCGAGTGCGCGACTATGCGCGGCTGCTCGCATCGCTCGGCATCAACGGATGCGTGATCAATAATGTAAACGCCGATCCGCGCACCCTCGAAGATGGCTTTCTTCCGCAACTGGCTCGCGTGGCCGACACCCTTCGCCCCTGGGGCGTGCAGCTGGGACTGGCGGCCAGTTTTGCCAGCCCCAAACAAATGGGGGGTCTAGAAACTTTTGATCCGCTCGACCCGGCAGTCACGGCGTGGTGGAAAAACAAAATTGACCAGATCTACCGTCGGATCCCCGACTTTGGCGGGTTCGTGATGAAAGCGGATTCCGAAGGGCAGCTCGGTCCATCCACCTATGGTCGCACTCCGGTCGACGCTGGCAACATGATTGCTCGCGCACTCAGGCCGCACGGCGGCGTGTTGTTCTATCGGGCATTTGTGTACAACCATCACCTCGACTGGCGCAATCCGAAAAATGATCGGGCGCGCGCCGCCTACGACATCTTTCATCCCTTCGACGGACAATTCGACGCGAACGTCGTCATCCAGATCAAGTATGGGCCGATTGACTTTCAAGTGCGGGAACCGGCGTCGCCGCTGTTCGCCGGATTGAAGCAGACCAACCAAGCCATCGAGCTGGAGATTACGCAGGAGTACACCGGCCAGCAGCGCCATCTCTGTTTTCTTGCGCCCTTGTGGAAAGAAGTTCTCGACTTCGATATGCAGGCGAACGGTTCCGGCACTCCAGTGAGGGATCTGGTAACGGGAAAAACCTTTCACCGCTCCCTCGGCGGATTCGTAGGGGTTTCTGGCGTTGGCATGGACGCAAACTGGCTCGGGAACCCGCTCGCCCTGGCGAATCTCTATGGCTTCGGGCGGCTGGCGTGGGATCCGAATCTGAGCGCGCGGGCGGTTATCGAGGAATGGACGCGGCTCAGCTTTGGAGCTGATCCTTTGGTGGTGCGCACCATCGACGAGCTGCAGCTTGCATCATGGCCGGCGTACGAAAGTTACACCGGTCCGCTTGGCTTGCAGACGCTGACCAACATTCTGGGCGGCCACTATGGACCTGGAGTGGAATCCTCGGAGCGAAACGGTTGGGGGCAGTGGCATGACGCGGATCATGAGGGCGTCGGCATGGATCGCACGGCCGCAACCGGTACCGGCTATGCGGGCCAATATCCACCTGTCATGGCGAAAATCTACGAGTCTTTGAAAACCACTCCGGACAATCTGCTTTTGTTTTTCCATCATGTTCCCTACACCTACCGGCTGCACTCGGGAAAAACCGTCATCCAGTCGATCTACGATTCGCACTACGATGGGGCGGAGCGGGCGCGGGATTTTGTGAAGCAATGGGAAGCTCTGAGGGGGCGCGTTGATGAGGAGCGCTACGCGGCAATCCTGACACGGTTTCAATATCAAGCCGGCCACGCCATCGTGTGGCGCGATGCCGTCTGCAATTGGTTTTTCCGCGCCTCGGGCATTGCCGACGCGAAGGGGCGGGTGGGGCACTACCCCGATCGTGTCGAGGCCGAGGCCATGCACCTCGAGGGATATGTGCCGATCGAGATCACACCGCCCGAGAACGCTTCGGGAGGCAAGGCAGTAGAATGCCGGGCGCCGGCGCTCAGCTGCACGGCCACAGTGCGGTTCGACCGCCCCGCCGGATGGTACGAGCTCGACGTGCAGTACTTCGATCAAAACAACGGAGTCTCGAAGTTCCAGGTCTTTGTGGGCGATCAGAAGGTCGATCAATGGCTCGCCGATGACAACTTGTCGGCGCGACGTCCCAACGGCGATTCCTCCACTCGTCGCTGGATTCCTGGACTGGCACTTCGCCCCGGAGATCAGATTCGCATCGTGGGATTTCCGGAGGAAGGCGAACGCGCTCCGCTCGACTACATCGAGATCCGCGCTCGGTCCAAGTGATGGGTGCAAGCTTGTTTCAAGCGATGTGAACCAAGGTAGTTCCTCCTTAGAATCCTCTGGAAAGCTGAAGGCGGGCAATACTTTCCTCAGTCCTACCCCCCGTGCCGGGGGGCCAAGAAATTCTTGCTTGACAATCTTTGAAAAACGGACATATAGTTCGCCCGCATATAGTTCGCAGCACAAATTAAATATTGGCCTCGGGATACTGATTTCTTGATTTGGACTACTGGGTGTCACTTTTTCAGGGACTGTTTTGCATAATTAGTACGGAACAACAACTAAATGCGACAGATTGACTTTACCAACACGCAGGTGGCCTCGAGCGGCACCGCGCGGGATATCAATCGAGGAGTTGTGTTGAACCTGATCCGCCGCCGCCAGCCTATTTCCCGGGCAAGCTTGGCGCGCGCGTCGGGCTTGCAGCGCAGCACCGTCTCGCTCATCACCGAGCAACTGATTCGTGAGCGGTGGGTGGTCTATGGACCGACCGGGCGTCTGCCCCGCGGACGGCGGCCCACTTTTTTGCGGCTGAATGACAGCCGGGCGATCGTGGTAGCCGATATTCGGCCAGCCCAGAGCACCGTCGCGGTGGCGGATGTGAATGGACGCTTTCTGTCGCAGGAGGCGCTGGCCACGGCGGCCGATCCGCGCCGGGCTGCGGAACAGTTCGCCGCCAGAATTCGCCATCAGATGGAAATGCATCCCGATCGTGTTTTTGAAGGGGTGGGGATTAGTTTGTCTGGCCGATTCGACCTGGTGACGCAGCGCGTAGGGTTTGCTCCCAACTTGAAATGGTCGGACTTCGACCTCAAAGGACCGATTGAAAAAGCGACCGGCATGCGGGTGGAAGTGGAAAACGCCGCCAACGCCTGCGTGTTGGCGGAGGTCTGGTTCGGCCATGCGGAAGGGGTGCGCGACCTGGTCGTGGTCACGATTGCAGAAGGCTTGGGCACGGGGATTTTCACCAATGGGCAGTTGGTGAGGGGACTGAATGGCATGGCAGGCGAGTTCGGCCACGTCCCGCTTGATCCCAGTGGCCCGGCATGTGCCTGCGGGCGCCGCGGATGTTGGGAAATGTACGCCTCAAACCGCGCCGCCCTGCGCTACTACCACGAGTCCAATACCACTCCGCCCGAGTTCAGTTTCCAGGATTTGCTGGCTCTGGCGGAAACCGGGGATGCGCTGGCGTGGAAGGCGCTCGACCGCATGGCGCATGCCATCGGCCGGGGTCTGCGCATGATCATCGCAGGGCTGTCGCCCGCAGAAATTGTGATTGCCGCGGAATTGAATCGGCTCTGGCCGCGGCTTGGTCCGGTGATCGAAGGCGAAGTCCGATCGGCGGTGCTCGTGGGAAAACCGCCGCGAGTGAGGCCGGCGGCAGTCGAACCGAGCATGGCCCGTCTGCGGGGCGCGGTGGCGCTGGTGCTGCAACGACATTTCGGACCCGCCGCCGGCAGGCTTGAAGACTCCGAGTCCATGCAGCTGGTGCAGGGCAGGACTGGCTAGCCACTCTGCTGGGCGGGATCGCGATTCGAGCGGGCAGCGCTCGGGAACGGAAGCGCAACATTTACTTGATTTGGAGGGTTCCATGTTGAAGCTGACTCAGTTTGGTGAAACCAAGCAAACGGGCACGAGCCGTGGACGCGTCTTGGTCGCAGCTTTGGTGGTGGCGCTGCTGTGCGTGTTCTCCGGCATAGCCCAGGGACAAGTCCTTTACGGAGTGCTCACGGGAAACGTGACGGATCCGACCGGAGCCGTCCTAGCCGGCGCGAGTGTGGTCGCGCAAAACGCCCAGACCGGAGCTTCCGAGCAGACCAATGCAGACCAAGGTGGTGTCTATCGCTTTTCTGCGCTGCAACCGGGAGTCTACAAGGTAACGATCTCCTCGCCGAATTTTGCCACGATGGTCGAGGAGACCGTCCCGGTGGTGGTGAATAACGTGCAACGCCTGGACGTGCAGTTGCATGTAGGCAAGACTCAGCAGACGGTCACGGTGACCGGCGAAGCCCCGTTGCTGCAGACCGACAAATCCGATGTACATACCGACTTGACCGCCAACGAGATCGCTAATCTGCCGATTACGTCATCGGTCGGAGGCCGGAACTTCCAGTCCTTGCTACGCGTGGTCCCGGGCTTTGGCAATATGGCCGAACAGAACTCGGCGGCTGGCAATCCGCAGCGCGCGATGACCACCAACGTCAACGGACAGTCCATGCAGGGGATCAATACTCGGATTGACGGTGCCCAAGATGCCTATCCTTGGCTGCCGGCCAACGTCGCCTATGTGCCGCCGGCGGATGCGATCGAAACCGTGAATGTCGTGACCAACTCGTTTGATCCCGAGCAGGGCATGGCGGGTGGTGCGGCGGTGAACGTGCAGGTCAAATCGGGCACGAACGAATTCCACGGCGAAGGGTTCGAATTCGGTACGGATAACTTCCTGCGGACCAGAAACTACTTTCAGACGGACCCCACCCGTTTCCCGGTGAAACCGAAGAACGTGCAGAACCAGTTCGGCGGGACCTTCGGCGGGCCCATCAAAAAGGACAAACTCTTCTTCTTCGCTGACTTCCAGCGCACCACGCAGCGCGGAATTGGAGCGCCAACCGAAACCTTGCCCACGATGGCCGAGCGCACTGGAGACTTCTCGGCCGATCTGCCGGCTCTGCCCGCCGGGACCAACTGCAACACCACAACCGGCACGAAAAATGGATGTATTTTCAATCCGCTGACGGGGTTGGCCTTTCCCGGCAACATTATTCCCACCAGCATGATCGATCCGGCGGCGGGGCAGCTCATGGCGCTGCTGCCGACTTTGCCGGCCGGCGCACCCACGACCAACAACTACGTGGCGCACGGGACTGGTCAGTACAACGTGAACGACACTGACGTCAAGGTCAACTACATCCCGAACCAAAAATCCACCATCTTCGGGCGCTACAGCATATCGAGCAGCTTTATATTCGATCCCCCGGCTCTCGGTGCGGCGGGCGGCGACGCCACCAACGGCGGCCAGCAAGGCAACGCCAACTCGCGCATTCAGAGTGTGGGGCTGGGCGGTACCTATAGCTTCAGTCCGACGCTTCTGTTCGACTGGAATGCAGGATTTACACGCCAGCGGCTGGGCGCAACCGACGTTGACATCAACTCGCAATTCGGGCTAAGCACTCTCGGCATTTCGGGAACAAACGCGGCCGGGACGACGGGTAACCCGACGCTCTACGGGGGCATCCCGGCATTTCAGACGGCGAGTGCAGCCAATATCGGAAACGCCAATACCGGCAATCCGTTTCTGTTTCGCGACAACCAATATGTGACGGGTGAAAACCTGAGCTGGATGCACGGCAAGCACGCCTTCCGTTTTGGCTTCGAATTGAATCACGTGCAAATGAACCACTTCCAACCGCAAGGTGCCGATGGCAATTTCACCACGGCGCGTGGATCCTTTGATTTCGATGGAAACCTAACCGCTGCCGGCGGCGCGACTCCAACCAATCCGTTCAACTCCCTGGCGCAGCTTCTGTTGGGTCTGCCAAATCGTGCGGGTAAGGCGGTCTTGCTGAACAACCCCGACTCGCTGCGTTGGTGGGTTTACTCCTGGTACGCGCGCGATCAGTGGGAGATTTTGCCCAGACTAACTCTGACCCTGGGAGTTCGCTGGGAATACTATCCCTTCGGGTACGCGGATAAGGGACGTGGACTGCCGTTATTTAACCCTTCGACCGGCAATGTCTTGATCGGCGGTGCGGGGAGCATACCCGAAAACGACGGCGTCGATGCCGGCAGCGGCCAGTTCCTCCCGCGGGTTGGTCTCGCCTATCGATTGACCGAGAAGACCGTGATTCGCGCTGGCTACGGGATGAGCGCGGATCCGAACCAATACCACTTCCTGCGCAACGCATATCCGAGCACCATCACCACCGATCCGGTCGGAAGCTCGACCGGAACGCCTCCCGAAATCAGCCTCACGGGAACGAACGCCACCGGTCCGTTTGGTCCCGGCGGCGCGATCACCACCCTGCCCGTCGGTCTGGCGCCCATCCTGGTGGCGTTGCCGAATACCAGTTCCGGATCGATTCCGCTGCCGAACGGTGCGGGGACCAGAACTTGGCCGACCGACTTTCGGCGTGGCTATATCAATTCGTACAACCTGACGGTGCAGCAAGAATTCGCCGGTTTCGTGGCAGAAGCAGGCTTCGTGGGTGATACTGCCATCCGTCCTCTGAGCAACGTGAATATCAATGCGGCTGCGGTCTGTCCGGCTGTCCTCCCGGGCGGGGCCGTCCGCAATTCAGCCAACTGCAATGCCGATGGATTTGGCCGCGTGCTCAATGTCAATGGCCACAACTGGAGCACCATCAGCGAGCTGGAGCCGTACAAGAACAACTACTACGACGCGCTGCAGGCCAAAGTGACCCGGCAGCTGAAGGGCGGATCGGTGGTTGGCGTGGCTTATACCTTTTCAAAAGCGATTGACTATACCGACAACGATGACCTGAATGGCTCGTTCGAAAATTTGCCTCAGTACTATAACTTGAACCGGTCGCTGGCCAGCTTCGACCGAACCCATAACTTGCAAATCTACGCGGTCTATAACCTGCCCTTTGGCCATGGCCAACGATGGGCGACGAGCGGAGTCGGCAATGCGATCGCCGGCGGTTGGCGGCTGAATACCGTCATCAGCAAATTAAGCGGCACGCCGTTTTCGATCACCGGTAATTCCGTCTTCTTGAATCCGGCGGTGCAAGATGGCCTTAACGATCCCGTAAATCAAGTCGGTTCCTACCACGTGGTTGGTGGCAATCCATGGTCCGGAGCCGGGACCTGCCCCCTCTCCATGCTGTCGTGTCACTATTTCGACCCCTCCGTGTTCGCCCAGCCGGCGCTCGGGGCCTTCGGCGATACCCGGCGCGACGAGTTCCGCGGGCCGGGTATCTTTGATGCTGATTTCAGCGTGTTCCGGGACTTCAAGCTTACCGAACGCTTCACCTTCCAATTTCAGGCGAATATGTTTGGCTTGACCAACACCCCGCGTTTCAACAATCCAAATGCCGGTTGCGGATCGGGAGCGGCGGGGTCGCTCTGCAGTACTGCCGCCGCAACGAACAATTTCGGTGCCATCACGGCCACCAACGGAACGAGCGGAAGCAACTCGAGCACCGACGGAGCGCGGGTGATTTGGTTCGCCGGGAAGCTGATCTTCTAATCGAATGCCAGGGAGCTCGTCTCGGGCGACCTTGGCGACAGCGAAGGGCTCCTGCCGGTGCCGAGCAGGAGCCTGCCGCTTGACCCCGCCTCGTTGATTCTCCCAAGGAATCGGCGCGGCCTTTCCTGCCCTGTTCTGGCGGCTGGCACGATGCATCTGCCGAAACGAATAGAGAAGACTGGAGTTTGAAGGGTATTGCCTTTCATGGAACATCCGGCACTGGACCTCGCCTCAAAAACAGCGGTGGTGATTGGGGGAACTTCGGGGATCGGTCTGACGCTTGCGAAAGGGCTGGCGCAGGCTGGCGCTGACGTAATCCCCAGCGGGCGCCGTACCGAACTGGTCCAATCCGCAGCGAATGAGATCGCTGCCCTGGGCCGCAAGACTTTGGTCGTGCCCTCGGATGTGACGGACCGGGCAAGCCTCGAGGCATTGCTCGGCCGGGTGCTGGCCACGTTCGACAAGGTGGACATTCTGGTGAACTGTGCGGGATGCACCGAGCGCGGCGCCATCCTCGACCTTGCCGAAAGCGAATGGAACAGCATTCTCGAAACCAACCTGAATGGCACGCTGCGGGCCTGCCAGATCTTCGGGCGCAAGATGGTGGAGCGGAAGGCAGGGCGAATTATCAACATAGCTTCGCTATCGTCGCTGGTCGCCATGTATGAAGTGGCCGCCTATTCCACCAGCAAAGCCGCGGTTGCATCCCTCACAAAATCACTGGCGGTTGAGTGGGCACGATACGGGGTGTGTGTCAACGCGATTGTGCCGGGGGTTTTCCGTACGGATCTCAACGCGGGATTGCTCGATCGGACTCCGCGCGGCCGGGAGCTTCTCATGCGGACTCCCATGCGCCGCTTCGGGCAGCTTCGAGAGTTGGTCGGCGCGGCGGTATTCCTGGCCTCGGATGCGGCGAGTTTCGTGACCGGCCATCTGCTGGCGGTTGACGGGGGATTTCTCGCCAGCGGCGTGAACCAGTAGCGCCGGGTGCGACCTGCCTCACTAGCTGAGAGCCATGACCATTCCCCGCCGAGAATGGTACCTTCCTACGGCTTTTGGGTTCACCTGCGGCCTTTTCTTCGCGTTGCAGCCTCTGCTATACTCAGGCCCGCCTCAGCAGGCGCTCGAAAGATTGCGGCGCTGCGCACCGGAATTTTGGTCCTTCGTCATTTCGCCGATGTGCATGGATTTGGGTTGCGATCGAGTACGATCGCGCCAGCAATCGGAGCGAAACTGACTGAGCTGTAAAACCGAATTCTAATCATGGAAGTCATGGAAAATCCGAGAGCCCCCCAGATTTTTGCCCCTAAGCTCCGTGATTACTACACTCTGACCAAGCCGGAAGTGAACCTGCTCATTCTGATGACCACTTCCGCCGGATATTACCTGGGCAGCGCCGGCCCTTTCCGGCTGATGGGGCTTCTCAATACGCTGGTAGGGACACTGCTAGTCGCGAGCGGGACGGCTACGTTGAATCAGTACATGGAACGGGCCCATGACGCGCACATGCGCCGCACTGCGAACCGGCCCTTGGTGTCGGGCAGGCTGGCTCCGGCGGAAGCCTTTTATTTCGGTCTGGTGCTGAGCCTGGCGGGCGGCGCTTATTTGGCCTGGACCGTCAATTGGCTGGCCTCGGCGCTGGCGGTTTCGACGTTGCTGTCTTACTTGCTGGTGTACACGCCTTTGAAGCGCAGAACTCCGCTCTGCACCCTGCTGGGCGCGATTCCGGGCGCGATGCCGACGTTGATCGGGTGGGCGGGAGCCTCCGGCGGCCTGAGCGGACAGGCCTGGTTCCTGTTCGCCGTCCTCTTTCTGTGGCAATTTCCTCATTTCCTCGCGATTGCCTTGATGTACCGCGAAGATTACGCGCACGCTGGGTTCAAGATGTTGCCGGACTTCGACGCGGACGGCCGCTTTACCCGGGCGGAGATCATTGGATTTACCATCGTCCTGGTGATCACGTCCCTACTGCCGCTGGCCACGCGCGGTTTCTCTGCACTCTATCTGCTGCCGGTCGCCGGGGCGGGGCTGCTCTTCTTGTATTACGGGGCGAGGCTGGCCGAGTCAGCTTCCCGGGTCGCGGCAAGCCGCCTAGTTCACGCCTCGGTGATTTACCTCCCTTTCGTTCTTGGCATCATGATGGTCTGCAAGCCAGCCTAAACCGTCCCTTCTACAAACCGGTCCAACGACCCCAGGACAGCCCGTGAGGCGGGGACAGCGGGCGGGAACGGTCGGCTCCTGGACCGGTTCAGGGAAACCGTGCTGCCCACTCTGCTAAAGGACCGCGAACGCATTCCGATGGCCGCAGCGTCCAAACGTCTCCCAGGAGAAAATCATGCGCAGGCTTAAGGGTTCAGTTGTAATTCTAATTTGCTTTCTGACTCAGGCTTTGGTGGCTCCATCTTCGCAGTTGCCTCCCGCGGAAGTTGAGAAACGAGTCGATGCCATTCTTTCTGCGATGACGCTCGAAGAGAAGATCGACTATATCGGCGGTGTTGACGGCTTCTATGTCCGCGCCGTTCCGCGTCTGAGCGTGCCCAGATTGAAAATGGCGGATGGGCCGATCGGGGTCCGCAATTACGGGCCCTCGACGGCGCTTGCGGGCGGCATTGGACTGGCCGCGACTTGGGACACAGCGCTCGACCAGCGAGCCGGCAGCGTGCTCGGTGAGGACAGCCGGGCCCGCGGGGTGCACTTCCTGCTGGGACCTGGGGTGAATATCTATCGCGCACCGATGAACGGGAGAAACTTCGAATATTTCGGGGAGGATCCTTTTCTCGCTTCACACACCGCAGTGGCC
Organism: uncultured Acidobacteriaceae bacterium; assembly: GCA_963770245.1. GTDB lineage: Bacteria > Acidobacteriota > Terriglobia > Terriglobales > Acidobacteriaceae > PALSA-270. The sequence continues at coordinate 282,585 of CAVYOX010000014.1, forward strand.
TATATCGAGGGCGTGCAATCGCAAGGAGTATGCGCCGCCATCAAGCACTACATGGGCAACAATTCCGAATACGATCGACACAATGTCAACTCCATCATTGACGAACGGACCATGCGCGAAATTTACCTGCCGACCTTCGAAGCCGCGGTGAAGCAGGCCCACGTCTGCGCCATTATGGATTCTTATAACCTGACCAACGGTGAGCACCTGACACAGAACGACTACCTCAACAACCAGGTGGCCAAGCGGGAGTGGGGTTTCGACGGGATCATCATGTCGGACTGGGACGCCACCTACGATGCAGTGGCGGCGGTGAACGGCGGACTTGATCTGGAGATGCCTTCGGGCAAGTTCATGAACCGGGCCAGCCTGTTACCGGCCGTCAAAGCCGGCAAGGTGAGCCCGGCCACCATCGATGAGCACGTTCGCCGTATTCTGCGGACCGCGCTGAAGATGGGTTGGTTCGACCGCGACCAGACTGACCTTTCTATTCCTCTGTACAACCGCGAAGGAAGCCGGGTTGCCCTGCAGGCGGCACGAGAGAGCATGGTGCTGCTGAAAAACGACAACTGCCTGCTTCCGCTCGACCGCTCGAAGATCAAGACGCTGGCCCTGATCGGCCCCGACGCCTATCCCGCGATACCGGTCGGCGGCGGCAGCGCGGGTGTGCACCCCTTCAGCGCCGTGGATGACCTTGAAGGTCTGGCCGACGCTCTAGGCGATAGCGCCAAGGTGGTCTACAAGGGAGGCACCCCGGCCCTGGCGGAGATTGCGCGGGCGACAACGTTTGCCCCAGAAGCGGCGGGCCCGGAACCGGGACTGCGGGTTGAGTATTTCGCATCTACCGATTTGACTGGGTCGCCGGTGCGGACGGGAACCGATCTGCATCTCGGCTATGGTCCGGATCATCCCCTACCGCCCGACTTCCATTCGGGGCGTTGGACCGGGTACTACCGAGTGAACGATCGAGGGACCTACCACGTGGTGCTGCAGGCGATGGGTGAACAAGGCGGCGCGCGACTGTTCCTCGACGACAAACTGGTGATTGATAGTTGGAACCTGCATCGGTCCCTGGTCAACGATGCGGTGCTCGATCTCGCGGCCGGCCCGCATCAGGTTCGGCTTGAGGCTTATAGGGTAGCCAACTGGGGTAGCACCACGCTGCGCATGGGTCTAGTTCGCTCAGACGCGATCGTGGACCCGGACGCGGTGGCGATTGCCTCCAAAGCGGATGCCGTGGTGGTTGCGGTGGGCTTTGATCCGACGACCGAAAGCGAGGGTTCCGACCGTAGTTTCCGCCTGCCGATTGGGCAAGATGAACTCATTCAGGCGATGCTTGCGGCGAATAAGAATGTGATTGTCGTGATCACCTCTGGCGGCGGAGTGGACATGAGTCAATGGGTCGAGCGTGTGCCCGCGATCTTGGAATCCTGGTACTCCGGGCAGGAGGGCGGGAGGGCGCTTGCGGAGGTGCTGTTCGGCGAGGTCAATCCATCGGGCAAACTCCCGATCAGCATGGAACGCCGCTTCGAAGACAATCCAGTGCACGACGATTACTACCCCAATGACGGTGACAAATCGGTGAAATATAGCGAGGGCGTCTTTCTCGGCTATCGTTACTATGACAAAGGCGGAGTCCAGCCATTGTTCCCCTTTGGTTTTGGCCTTTCCTACACCACCTTCAAGTATGGCAACCTGTCGGTTACCCCGCAGAGCATGCCGGCCAGCGAACCGGTGACCGTGACATTTGATCTGACCAATACGGGCGAGCGCGAAGGCGCGGAAGTGGCTGAACTTTACCTCAGCGACACGCACTCGAGCGTCCCGCGTCCGGCGAAGGAGCTGAAAGGATTTGCCAGGGTGGAGCTAAAGCCGGGAGAGAGCAAGAAGGTCTCACTGACCCTCGACCGCCGCGATCTTTCCTATTACGACGTGACCAGCAAGCAGTGGAAGGCGGAGCCCGGCGATTTCGGTATTCTGGTAGGCAGTTCGTCTGCGACCATTGATCTGAAAGGGAGCGTCAACCTGGCGCATTAGACCGATACTCGGCCGCGCCTGCCACAGGTGCTCTTTCCGGAGGAGAGCGGGCACTGGCGCTCTGGCCTTCTCCGTTTCTGAGGAGGGCAGAGTGAGCTAGGACACCCCGCCTGCTTATTCGCTTGCCAGTTCGTCGACCAACGCCGCCTCCAGGCGTCTCTGATGTTCGGCGGTAAGCTTGGCGGCGGCCGAGGTGAGGTAGAAAGCGTCAATGGCCATCTGTCCCTCGGTGTCAATCAAGGCAATTTCGATATTGCATTTCTGGTACGAAAAACGCGAACAGATGCGGTGCAGCAGGCCCAGGCGATCCTGCGCGATTACTTGGATGAGCGTGCTCGTCGAGGAGCACTGATCGTCAAAGGTGATGCGGGGCTCGACTTTGACCTTGGGAATGCGGTTCTTTTCCTCTGATCGACTGCGGTTCCGCAGCATGCGCTCGAGGTCAGCCTCGCCGAGGAGCACGTCGGAAATGCTGCGCTTGAAGCGTTCCCATTCCGGCAGGTTCAGCTCCAGAGTGCGGAAGCGGTCGGTAAAATAAAACGTATCGACTACAGTGCCGGCCTGGTTGGAGAAGGCATTCGCTTTCACGATGTTCATGCCCCAGGCCGCCATGGCCCCGGCCACATTGGCGAATAGAAATGGTCGGTCTCGGGTGACCAGGGTGAGTTCAAACCAATGACGGCCGCGCTTCAGGTCGAGCTGGACGGGGTCCTCGGCCAGATTCTGCGCCAGTTGGACGTGGTGCAATACGTCTTCCGGAGGATAGACCCGCAGATAACGCTTCGGCAGCCCCTCGAGGAATGTTTTGACTTTCTTGCCGACCACCGGCGCCAGAGTCTCCAGCCGGGCGAGCGATTCGGCATCGGAGTCGGCGTGCACGCGCTGATCGGCGCTGCGACTCAGGTAATTGGTGGCGCCGATATAGAGCTGCCACACGTTCTCTGCTTTCCAGGGCGTCAGAGCTTCCGGATTGACGGCCTTGATGTCCGCATAGGTGAGCAGGCAGAGCATTTTCAAACGTTCCGGCGTGCCCACTTTGTCGGCGAATGCGCGGACGTTCTCCGGGTCGAAGATATCGCGGCGCAGGGTCGCCGACATCTCCAGATGACTGGCGATCAGGAACCCGACCGTGGCCTGATCCGGCGGACTCAGACCGAACCGTTGCAGGCAGGCTTCGGCGATTTTCAGACTAGCATTGACATGCTCCTCTCCCGGCACGCCTTTGCCGACGTCATGCAGCAACAAGGCGAGGTAGAGCAATTCCGGCTGTTCCAACTCCTCGACCACCCGGCCGTACCGCTGGTCCCATTCCGAGGTGGACTGGCTGGCCCGGTGCAGGCTTTCGATCGCGAGAAACGAATGCTCGTCCACCGTAAAACGGTGGTAGAAATCGCGTACTACGAACGAATCGATGAGTTTCAGTTCCGGCAGCAGCAGGGTCAGCAGGCGCAACGAATGCATGGCGCGCAAAGCGTCGGCGGCGTGCGGTTCGACGAGAATGGCCTGCAAGTAGCGCCAAACCGCAGGGTCCTCGGGCGGTGCCGCCGCCAATGAGGGTAAAACCTGCTCAATCCGGTGTTCGGTCGCAGTGCTTAACTTCAAGCCGTGATGGGCCATGAAATCAAACAAGCGCAGCAGCAGATCGGGATCGTGGAGTGCGGATGGCTGCTGCAGAAAAATCAGGCCATCGACCACCGAAAAATCCGCGTTGGAAAGCCGAGAACGCCAGTTCTGGAATTGCCGGTACAGAGACGATCGAGCGGCTGGAATCTCCTCTAACAGGCGCACCGAGGTGCGGTGGATGGCACGGGCGTGACCGAAGTAGACCCGCATCCAGTCTGCGGCGCTCACCAGAGCGCCGTCTGGAGTCCCAATCTTGCGGGCGGCCGCATCGTCCTGGGCTTCCCAGGTCAGCATGTTGTCGTCGCGCCCGTGGCGAAAGTGCAGGAAGCAGCGGACCGACATCAGAAAATCGAGCGCCGGCTCAAACTGCCGGCGCACTGGCTCGCTCAGCAGCGAATTCGCGTCCGGCCAACCCCGGAGCTTGTCCATCGAGGAAGTCAGCGCCAACCAGCAGGCAACGTTATAGTCGCGCAAGCCGCCGGGAGTCTCTTTGACGTTCGGCTCAAGGTGAAACACCGTGCCGCCGTACTTTCCATGCCGGTCGCGAGTAAGTTCAGCTAACCGCAGCACCAAGGCTTGGGATTCCCGCATCACCAGTTTCGGAACCAGCTTGTCATGCAGTTGCTGGAACAGTTGCTGGTCGCCGGCGAGATAGCGGCAATCGAATAGCGAGATCGTGAACTCCACATTGCCCGGATCGAAGTGATCACACTCGGCAAGCACCCGCGAAGCAGGGCTGAGCTTCATCCGCAGATCCCAAATCTCCTGCGAGAAACGGCGGACCTTATCCTTGTATGCTTGCTCAATATTGTGATCGGAGTAGAGAAACAGGAGATCAATATCCGAGTACGGGAAAAGCCAGCCTCGTCCAAAGCCCCCGAGAGCGACCAGGGAGAGGTTTTGGACCTCCGCGTCCTCAGGTGCGATGATTTCCTTCCACAGCCGCAGAACGATACTCTCGACCAGCGCCGTGCGCTGTACGAGCGCGGCGCGGCCATTCCGGGAGGCGGAGAATTCGCTCTGAATGCGCGCCGACTCCGTGGCGTAAAGGTCGCGTAATCCGTTGGTTAGCGAGGGTGTCGCGTTCATGCCGGTGGCTCAGGATTGTACCCATCATGCGAGCGGAACCTGGCCTGTTCTGTTCCCCCAGAGTCGTTCCCACCCGGCGGCTGCCGCAAGAAACCGCGCAGTTCACTCTACCCGCCTGCCAAAGGATGGCGGAAATTGAAACTATTTATCGTCGCCATCAGGATTTGTTATCGCTCGCTGCCGGGTGTCGAGGGCTGCGCCTTGTATGATCGTTAGTTCCGGGGAGGAATATGGGGGAAAGCCGAACCTTCGAAGACGGGAAAATTCGGCTGTGGGCGGTTGTTTTCGACTACGGAAACGTCCTGTGCCAGCCGCAGCAACCCTCCGATGTCGAGGTCATGGCCACGGTTTGCGGTTTGGCGGTTCCGCGCTTTCAGCAACTCTATTGGAAGTTTCGGATGCCCTACGACCGCGGCGAACTGAACGGCGAGGCCTATTGGGCCGCTGTGGCGGCTGAGGACGGCCAAGTGCTGGACGGCAAGCAAGTTTCCGAGCTGACCACACTCGATGCCAAGAGCTGGTCTCGATCGAATCGAGCCACCATCGAGTGGGTGAAGCAGTTGCGCCGCGCGGGTCTCAGGTTGGGACTCCTTTCCAATATGCCCTTCGAGATCAGCCGCTATTTGATGGCCCATTGTGAATGGCTGGCATTGTTCGACAGCTTTACTTTCTCCTGCGATGTGGGCCAAGTGAAGCCGGACCCTGCGATCTACCAGATCTGCCTGGAAAAGCTGAAGCTGGCTGCCGCGGAGGTGTTGTTCCTCGACGACATTGCGGCCAACGTCGAGGGCGCGTCTGCGCTGGGAATCCATGGATTCATTTTTGATACCGTGGAACAAACCGGCGCGCGAGTGAAAGAGCGCTTCGAGATTCCTGTCCCCGATTTCGGGAAGGTAGCTCCCGGCCGCTAGTTCTCCGCCGAGCGAACCATGTGACGTCTACAACTTCTTTGCGGCGGATTGGTCTGGCGCGCGCCCTTTCGAAGCTAGGCTACTGCTCACGTTCGCAAGCCTCCGACCTGATCCGCGCCGGACGAGTCCGACTGAACGGCGCGCTTCGGCACGATCCCGATACCCCCGTCCATCTTGAGAAGGACCGCATTGTGGTCGACGGCGCGGCGTTGCGGGCCGAAAGCAAGGTATATCTGGTGCTGAACAAGCGGCGCGGCCTGGTGACCACGGCCGCCGACGAGCTCGATCGTGAGACCGTCTATGCCAGTCTGCCGGCCGAGCTCCCGTGGGTTTCACCCGTGGGGCGCTTGGACAAGGCGAGCGAAGGCCTTCTCCTGTTTACCAACGATTCCGAATGGTCGGCCCGTGTGCTTGCGCCCCAAACCCACCTGGACAAGACTTACCACGTTCAGGTGAAAGGGGTGGTGGAGGCCGCTCTTCCGGAGATGATGACGCTGGCCATGACCGAGGGCGGCGATTCTCTTCGAGCGAAGGCGGCTCGCATCTTGCGGCGCGGCCAACGCAACACCTGGCTCGAAGTGGTCCTCGATGAGGGCAGGAACCGGCAAATCCGGCGGATGCTGGCCCACTTCGGCATCGAAGTACAGCGGCTGGTGCGGGTCGCCATCGGTCCGCTCGAGCTGGGGAAACTGTCGAAGGGTGCTTTTCGGCTGCTCACTGCGGAGGAGAAACTCGGCCTGGACGCGGCAATGGCGGCTTCAAGGGCCGATTTGCGTTCTCCGAGATGGCCGGGCTGAAATCGGCCCGATGGGCAGGGTGAATCGCCCTACCCGGCGGGCAACAAAGGCCAAGCCTATTTCGTAGGTAATTTGAAGGTGCTTTGCATGAAGGGCGCTCGAGCCGCCAAGCTGGCGGCGCGTTCGAGCTGTTGTAGCTGTTCGAGAGTGAAGTCCGCGCCGGCCGAAATCAAGTCGTATCCCTTGCGGCTGATCTGAATCACACCTAAGACGTGACCTTTGGCATCGAGAACCGGCGCCGACATAAGCTTCTGGATCGGCCTTTCCCCCGCCGAGTCCTCGCCTTGTTGCGTCAGCTTAACATGCTCAAAAATGCTGGCATGCTTGATGCGTGGAAAGTTGTTGTACAGCTCCGCTTTTTGGCCGACCGCGGTGTGAGCGGCGATGGCTGAGCTCGAAAGAGGAATCGAGCCGGCCGTCCTCAGTGCAACCGGATAGAGGAACTTCAGCTGGCCATCCTCGACACGGAACACGGCGACCTCGGTTGAGAGCACCTGAAACATCTTGGAGAGTTCCGAGCAGAATTCCTCCGGGAAGGACGCGCTTTTTGCCGCACGTCCCAAGGCGTCGAGAGCGGGAGAAGCTGCCGCCGACTGCGCCGAACCACCGTCCGAACCGTGTTTTCCTCTCTGCATGCTGCCACCTGGATAATGCACGAGCGGGCTCTAAGCCGACCGAATCATCCTCTGCTCTCGGTCCTCTGTGGGGAGGACCGAACCGAGGGTGAGACCATGGTGAGGCTTGGACCGCATTTCTATCAAGTTACCATCGATTGGGTTACCGGAATGCGGCCCTGTGCATGGGCCGAAAAGCCCCTGCCATCTATCCCGCGGTTAGTGGCAAACCCTTCTCCCGCCATTCGCGAATGCCACCATCCATCGAAAGCACGTTGCAGAATCCCATCTTTTGCAAGTTGTCAGCCGCCAGAGCGGAGCGGAAACCGCCGCCGCAGTACAGCACCATCGGTGTATGGGGGTCGGGAACGCGCTCTTCGATATCCCGTTCGATAGTCCCCTTGCCCAGGTGAATGGCTCCGGGTATGTGATCCTTGGCGTACTCGCTTTCCTCGCGAACGTCGACGAGCACGAAGTTTTCGCCACCCTGCAGCTTGACTTGCACTTGGTCGACACTGATTTGGTGAACGCGGCTCTTGGCATCCTCCACAATTTTCAGGAAACGAGGGGAATGTTGGTGGGTCATGGTTCTCCTTCGGGGGATCAATCTCACAGATGAGGCCAATGGCCAGGATAGTTGGCTCATCTCCGGCCCGACTGCCGGGACCCCTTCACCATACGTTGGAGAACCGGCCCGGAGCAAACCGCCGGCTGCCGGCCAGCGTGCTAGACTCACCATTCCGCCAAGTGAGATCCGGGGATGCCTGCGCTGAACTTCCTGTCCGCCGTGGCCATGGCTGAGCGAATCCGGGGGAAACAGTTGTCTCCGGTCGAGCTGCTGGAGGCGCACCTCGCTCAGATCGAACGGCTGAACCCCAAGTTGAACGCTTTCGTCGAGGTGAACGTGGAAGACGCTCGCCGCCAGGCTCGCGCGGCCGAGGCGGCTGCGATGCGCGGGGAATTCGCCGGTCCCCTGCATGGTGTTCCACTCAGCATCAAGAGTTCGATTGCCGTTCGAGGAATGCGCTGTGAGTCGGGCACGAAGCTTCGCGCGGGCTACATTGCTCGGCGGGATGCTCCTCTGGTGGCTCGTTTGCGCTCCGCTGGGGGGATCATTCTCGGCGTCACCAACACGCCGGAGTTGTTGATGGCTTGGGAAACCGACAATGTTCTTTATGGGCGCACCAACAATCCCTGGGATCCGTTGCGCACACCCGGCGGTTCGAGCGGCGGGGAAGCGGCGGCGATTGCTTCCGGATGTTCGGCGGGAGGAGTGGGTAGTGATGGGGGAGGGTCGATTCGCGTGCCCGCCCATTTCACCGGCATCTGCGGACTCAAGCCGACACCGGGACGCATCCCCGCGACTGGGCACTTCCCCGCTTCAGCCGGGCCGTTTTCGCTGTTGGGCGTGGTCGGGCCGATGGCCCGTACCGTGGCGGACCTGAACCTGCTGTTCGAGGTCATGCAGGGCCCCGATGACGGCGATTCCCTGGCCGCGCCGGTGCCCTTGCGACCGGCTGCGGCCGAAGCTGTAAAGAAACTTCGCATTGGCTATTTCGAAGATGACGGCCGCACTCCGGTGACCGCCGACACTCGCGCCGCCGTGCGATCCGCAGCGGAAGCACTGCGCCGGGCCGGATTTCAGGTAGAGGGTTTCCGCCCAGACGGACTGGATTTGGCGCGGAGTCTTTGGTGGAAGTTTTTCGGCGTCGCCGGTGGAATGTTGCTGGCGGATTTGACCCAAGGCCGGGAATCTGAACTTAGCCCGATTCTCCAGCAATTTGCCAGCTGGGTTTCCGCCGAGCCGTCGCACACTGGCCAGACCCTGCTCGATGCCTGGGTTCAACGCGACATTCTGCGCGCACGGACCCTCGCGCAGATGTCGGAGCACCCCATCCTGCTGTGTCCCGTGGCGGCCATCCCGGCTTTCCGCCATGGCGAGCGCAGTTGGATAATCGATGGCAAGACGGTCGAATACCTGGACGCATGGAGCTACACCGAGTGGTTCAACCTGCTCGGCATGCCCGCTGCGGCTGTGCCGGTTGGCCAATCGGCGGAGGGCCTGCCGATCGGTGTGCAGATTGTCGCCCGGCCCTGGGAAGATGAATCGACCCTGGCGGTCGCGGCCGTGCTCGCAGCACAGTTCGGCGAATGGCGGCCGCCACCGATCGGATGACGCCGTCCGGGTAATCGGCGGGGCGGCGCTGGCAAGCCTACTGCGGGCTAACTCAGCTTCCCGCTGGGGGTCCTGGCGGAAAAACCCTGGGCTCTGCCGTCCCGTCTGTGGTCTACTTCTCTATCGTATGAGTCAGCGAATTCTGATCCTCTGCGCCGGAATCAGTCTCACAGCGGCCGGCATTTTTGCCGCGGCTCCCGAGGTCGCCACGACGTCGAACCTGGCTCAGGCAGCCCGCCTGAACAATCTCGGAACCGCCTATATGAACCAACAGCTCTTTGACAAGGCTCTCAAGTCTTTTGAACAAGCGGTCGCGGCTGATCCTGGGCTGGAAAGCGCGCGCACCAACCAGGGCATCGCGCTACTCGGCCTGGGGCGCGCGGACGAGGCCAAAAGGATTCTGCAAGCGGCCGTCAAAGCGGATGACAAGGATCCCTATGCCTGGTACAACCTGGGATTGCTTTTTAAGAACAATGCCGACTCCCCGGCCGCCATTGCGGCTTTCCGCCAGGTCGCCGAGATCGATCCGAGCGACCCCGATACTTGGTATTTTCTGGGTTCTATCTATGCGCAAAACCGGCAGCTTGCGGAGGCGATCGATGCGTTTCAAAAGGCGCTGAAACTGAATCCGCTGCATGCCTCCGCCGAATTCGGACTGGCGCGCGCTTTCCAGCAGTCCGGCGACCTGGCGCACGCCCACGAGCACATGCAGCGCTTCCAGTACCTGACACAAAGCAAGCTAGGCGCGCCCCTCAGCCTGGCGTACGGCGAGCAAGGAAAATATTCGCGAACCGAGGAATCGCAGGCGGCGCAGGCGAAAGTGCCCGAGTCGATTCCCGTGCGCTTTGTGGATGTAAGCGAGACGGCTGGCCTCCTCGGCCAGCACTCAGACTCGGCCGGCGGTTTGCCTTCCTTCCTGGGTCCCGGGGCTTGCTTCCTGGACTACGACGGAGATGGCAAGCAGGATATCTTCCTGCCGGACAATGGTCCCCAGGGTGGCATGGCGCTCTATCACAACTTGGGCAACGGCAAGTTCGAGGACGTCACCAAAAGAGCTGGCCTCGACCCGGGACTGCACGGCATTGGATGCACCGCCGGCGACTACGACAACGACGGGGCGACAGATCTGGCTGTCAGTTTCAACGGGCGCGTACTTCTGCTGCACAACGAAAAAAACGGGACCTTTAAGGACACGACCGAAGCGGCCGGTATCCGAAGCCCGGGCCTCAACGCAGGCCTCACTTTCATCGATTACGATCACGACGGCGATCTAGATCTTTATGTCACGCAGTACAGCGACCGCCCCGAGTTCGATCCCCGGCCATCGTCTCGAGCGCCGACCGGCACGGCGATCAGCGGGACCAATGTTATGTGGCGCAACAATGGCAACGGCACATTCACCAATGTCGCGGGTGCGACCGGTTTGACGGGAGAGCAGCCGAGCCTCGGTGCCATCGGTACCGATTACAACAATGATCGCGCGGTGGATCTGGTAGTGACTGGCGGAGTAGCTCCCACGGTCTTCGAAAATCCGCGGGAGGGAAAATTCGCAGCTCGTTCGCCGTGGCCTTCGCCCATGTATGCCCCGACCGCGGGGCTTGCCGTGCTCGATTTCAACCACGACGGCTGGATGGACCTTGCGTTTACCCACTGGGGGGCGCCCGGCCTCACGCTTTGGCGCAACCATCAGGGGAGGTTCGAGCAAGTTGCTCTACCCGCCATCCCCTGGGTTCGCGGGTTTGGCGTGGCTGCCATCGACTATGACAATGACGGCTGGATTGACCTGGTTGCCGTGGGGGAAACGGCCGAAGGTAAGGGCGAAGTACGCCTGTTCCGCAATCTCGGCCCGGACGGCTTCAAGGACGTGTCCGCGGAAGTCGGCCTGGACCAAGTCCGCCTCAAAGATCCGCGCGCCATTATCACTGGCGACTTCGACGGCGATGGCGCCACCGACTTGCTGATCACCCAAAACCGCGGACCTGCGGTGCTTCTCCACAATCAAGGCGGCAACCAGAACCATTGGCTGCGTCTCGCGCTCAAAGGGCTCAACGACAACAAGAGCGCCATTGGAACCAAGGTGGAAGTCTTCGCGGGCGCAAACCGACAGAAATGGGAGGTCGCCGGCTCCTCCGGCTATCTCGGCCAAAATTCCACCGAGATCAATGTCGGCCTGGGCCAAGCCAAAGAGGCCGATGTCGTGCGCCTGGTGTGGCCGACCGGCGTGCTGGAAGACGAGATCGCCGTGACCGCGGACCGCGAGCAGGCCTACACCGAACTCGACCGCCGTGGCAGTTCTTGTCCCACTCTTTTCGTTTGGGACGGAACCCATTACAACCTGGTTGGTGACATGCTGGGTGCCGGCGTCGTCGGCCACTGGATTGGTCCGAATCAGCGCGACATTCCGCGCCCTACGGAGTACATCAAAGTCGACCGCAATTCCATTCGCGAAAAGGACGGTAAGCTGAGCTTCCGCTTCATGGAACCGCTCGAAGAGGTCGTTTATCTCGATCAGGTGAAGTTGCTGGCAGTCGACCATCCCGCCGATTTCGACGTCTATCCTAACGAATTCTTCGCTAGCAACCCGCCCTATCCGACGTTCAAGGTGGTCCTCAGCCGGGCTGCGCGTCCGCCGGCTGGAGCCTGGGACGAGCATGGACACGATGTTCTGTCCGACCTGCTCTCCCACCGCTTTTTCGGCGACTTTGAGACCACCCAATTTCACGGATTCGCCAGACCCCATAGCCTGGAGCTTGATCTCGGCGAACCCTACCGCGGCGGCCCGCTATGGCTGCTTTTGCATGGCGAGGTCGAGTACTATTCCGCCACGAGCATGTACGCTGCCAGCCAAGCCGGAGTCGAGTCCATCGCTCCTTATGTGGAAGCGCTCGGCCGGAACGGACACTGGGTACGAGTCGAAGACGACCTGGGCTTTCCCGCAGGTAGCCCGCGCACAATCACCGCCGACCTAACCGGGAAATTGCCCCCGGGCACCGAGCGTGTCCGCATCACGACCAATCTACAGATCTATTGGGACAGCGTCCTGGTTGACCGCACCCGCCAGAATCAGAGCACGCGTCTGACCCGGGTTCCGCTCACGGGCGCGGCGCTGAATTTCCACGGATTTCCCCTGAAAATCGAAAATCAGCCGCCCGGCAACGTGCAGTATGTCTACGAGAAAGCCAGTCCCACTGGCCCTTACACCCGGCCTCGGGGCCTCTACACACGCTACGGCGATGTGCTTCCGCTGCTCCTTTCCTCCGACGACCAGTTCGCGGTTTTCGGATCGGGCGAGGAAGTCGCGTTGGACTTCGATCCCGGGAAACTTCCCGCTTTGCCCAAAGGATGGGTGCGCGATTATTTCTTTGCCGCCAACGGCTACGAGAAAGATATGGATTTCTACGCCGCCGCCGGGGACACTGTAGCCCCGCTTCCGTTCCGCCGGATGAGCCTCTATCCTTATCCACAGGGCGAAACATTCCCGTCGGATCGGGCGCACGCTAACTACGAGTTGCGCTACAACACGCGCTACATGTCAGGCGATGAGCGGGAACACTACTCCTTCGACTATCCCCGAGCGAAATAGGCAAACCCAACCGAACTACGCCGACAATCCCATGACTTGGCGTGGTTTATAATGGTTGGTTTCCCGCATATTCTGGAGCTGCCGACAACATGATTAGATTTCTGCAAACCCCAGGCCCATTGAAGAAGACTATTCTCGGTGGGCTCTTAGTCTTGATCTGCCTGGCTATGGTCATAACCCTGGTCCCCGGCGGTATCAGCTCGAGTCTTGGCCTGGGTGGCCCTGGGCAGGGCGTGGTGGCGCAAGTTGACGGCCAGGACGTCACCACGCAGGAAGTGGACCGCCAGGCCCGGGAAATGCTGCAGCAGCAACTCCCCCGCGGGGGAGAGCAGGCCAAGGCGCTGCTCCCTTTTTTCGCCTCGCGCGCCGCGGAGAATCTGATCGGGGAAAAGGCCGTCCTGGCTGAGGCCAGGCGCCTCGGGCTAAGGGTCAGCGATGAAGAGCTGCGCGATGAATTGCAGCATGGGCGCTACGCCAATGTTTTTTTCCCCCAGGGCAACTTCATCGGGGAGGCCGAGTATCAGGCGAAAATCGCGCAGGCCGACCTGACCGTCGCGCTCTTCGAGCAGACGGTGAAGGACGAAATCCTTTTCGGCAAGCTGCGCGATCTGGTGATCACCGCCTCCAACGTTTCGGATGCCGAAATTCGCCGGGAGTTCGTGCAGCAGAACAGCAAAGTCAAGTTTGAGTACGCCGTGCTTCGCCAAGAAGACCTCCTGAAGAGTCTGCATCCCGCCGACGCCGAGCTGAGGGCCTATTACGAGCGCAACCAAGCGTCCTACAACAACGCGATTCCGGAGAAACGCAAGATCCGCTATACCGTGATCGACAGCGCCAAGGTGGAGGCGGCTGCTCTCGTCACTCCCCAGGAGCTCGAGGACTACTACGATCAGCATCGTGAAGAGTTCCGCGTGTCGGAACAAGTGAATGTCCGCCATATCCTGATCAAGACCCCGCAGCCCGGGCCCGATGGAAAAGTAGATCCCAAGGGCGCGGCGGCAGCCCGCCAGAAGGCGGTGGATATTTTGAAGCAGGTAAATTCCGGCGCGGACTTCGCCGCGCTCGCCAAGAAGTATTCTGAGGACTCGGGGAGCGCCAAAAACGGCGGTTCGCTGGGCTGGATTGGCCGCGGACGTACCGATCCTGAATTTGAAAAGGCGGCCTTTGCCCTGCCGAAGGGCGGGACGAGTGGGGTGACGCAGAGCAGTTCCGGATTTCACATTATTCACGTGGATGACAAGCAGGATGCTCACCTGCAGACCCTGGCCGACGTGAAAGCTCAGATCGAGCCCGTCATCAAACAGCAGAAGGTCACGCAGGCCGTCAGCCGTGAAGCCTCTGCGCTGCTGACCCAGGCGCGAAGCGAAGGGCTCGAGAAAGCCGGTGCCGCCAAGGGCCTTCAGGTCGTTACCACCGATTTTGTCGCCCGTGCCGACTCCTTACCGGGCATCGGCGATTCAGCGCAGTTTATGGGAGCGGTGTTTTCCGAGCCCGACAAGTCCCCGGCCGACGAAGTGCAGTTGCCTCAGGGATATGCCATCTTCGAGGTGGCGGAAATCAAGCCGCCATCCACTCCGACCTTCGAGGAGATTCGCAACCGGGTGGAGACAGATTTCAAGAATGAGCGCGCCAGTGCGTTGCTGACCCAGAAAACTCAGGAACTCTCCGATCGCGCTAAGGCCGAGCATGATCTGAGCAAGGCTGCGAAGGAGTCAGGTGCCACGGTCAAGACCAGCGATTTCGTGCTGCCCGACGGTCAAGTTCCGGATGTTGGCTCAATGTCTGGTCCGGCGGCGGTTGCCTTCACCTTGAACCCCGGCGATATCAGCGGTCCGATTTCCGCCGGGGGCAGCGGCGTCGTGTTGCAGATCATCGAGAAGCAGCAGCCTTCAGAGCAGGATTTTGCGACGAAAAGGGACCAGATCCGCGATTCGCTGCTGCAGAACAAGCAATCCGAGTTATTCAGTCTCTTCGTGGCCAACCTGCGTCAGCAGATGGAAAAATCCGGCAAGATCAAGATCAACCCGGACGAGATGAAGAACCTGACCCGGTCCCAGGGCGGCGAAGCGGGCGAGTAAGCTGCCGCGGCTGCAGTTGAGTTTTCGAGAGGATGGCGTGGTCAGGCCTGTGCGTCGGCGGTGATTGGGGAGTAAGTTTTTCCTGACTCGGTCGATTACCCGGCAACAAAGAACTGTGCCCAGTGCGTATGTCTTTTCCTCGCGCCACAGGAATCCTGCTGCACCCCACCTCCCTGCCAGCGCGCGGCGGCATCGGTGACTTCGGTCCTGCGGCCTATGAGTTTGTCGACTTTCTGGCCGATTCCCTTCAGGGACTCTGGCAAGTGCTTCCGCTCGGCCCTCCCGCCAATGGGAATTCTCCCTATTCGTCAACCTCGGCCTTTGCTGGCAATCCGTTGCTGATCAGCCTGGAACGCCTAGCCGAGCACGGCTGGATCGATCCCTCCCGACTGGGTGGACTTTCCGAGGGAGTAGGTGCCATCGAGTACGACCAGGTTCAGAGACACAAGTTACCCTTGTTGATTGAAGCCGCGAGAAATTTTCTAGACGATGCTCCCCTAGGTGCACAGCTGCGCTTTCAACACTTTTGCACCGAGAACGCCTGGTGGCTTGAGGATTTTGTTCTCTTCGATGCTCTGCGCGACCGCTACGACAAGACACGCTGGAGTCGATGGCCCCGCAAGCTGGCGTGTCGAGAACCGGAGGCGCTCCTGGCGGCTTGCTCCGAGTTGGGGCCCGAGCTGGCGGTTCGCCGGGCCATGCAATTTGCCTTCTACGAGCAGTGGCACGCCCTCCGGCTCCGCTGTGCACAACGCTCCATCCGCGTCGTGGGCGACATCGCGATTTTCGTGGATTACGACAGCGCCGACGTGTGGGCCCACCGCGATCTGTATCGGCTCAAGGAGGACCTCGAGCCCGAGGTTGTTTCTGGCGTGCCCCCAGACGCTTTCAGTGCCACCGGACAGCGCTGGGGCAATCCGCTCTACAATTGGGAAGTCATGCGGAGCCGCGGTTACCGGTGGTGGATCCAGCGGTTACGCTGGGCCACCCAGACCTGCGATTACATCCGCCTCGACCACTTCCGCGGCTTTGAACAATTCTGGGAGATCCCGGCCAGCGAGCCGACCGCGATGCACGGTCGCTGGGTCGACGGCCCCAAGGACGATCTGTTCAATAAGCTCCGCGAAGCCCTGGGCGGCTTGCCCTTCTTTGCCGAAGATCTGGGCTATATCACTCCGGAGGTACACGCCCTGCGCGAGCGGCATCAGATTCCCGGCCTCGCCGTGCTGCAATTCGGCTTCGGCAATCGCGGCGCCCACATCTACCTGCCGCATCGCGTCACCGCCAACTGCGTGATCTACACCGGTACGCACGACAATGACACCACGCTTGGCTGGTGGGAAGGCCTGGGCGAGTCCGAGCGCCATGCCATTCGAACCTACGTCGGACCGAGCGCCGATGGCATTCACTGGGGCCTCATCCGCTTGGCGCAAGGTTCGGTCGCCAGCCTGTCGGTGGTCCCGTTGCAGGATGTTCTTGGTCTGGGCAGCGAAGCCCGCCTGAATACTCCGAGCGTCCCCACCGGAAGTTTTCGTTGGCGCTATCAGCCCGGATCACTGACCCGGGACCTGGCCGAGCGTCTGGCCAGCCTCGCCGAAGTTACCGATCGCCTGCCTCCTCCGGTTCTCGTGCCCCTGGTCGAAGACTTCGCCGCTTGATGTCCCGGCGTAACCGTCCTGTAACAATAAAGTGGTTCACGGATCGGGAGGAGATCGTGTATAGATGTAAGCGAGGTCCGGAGTGAAATTCTGTGGCGAATCCGATCATCCAAGCTCGCGCGGTCGAGAAGTTCTACGTCCAGCCGGACGGGAACCGCATTGAAGTCATCGCTCCCACCGACCTCGAAGTTTCCCCTGGCCAGATTGTCGCCCTCCTTGGTCCCTCCGGTTCCGGCAAATCCACCCTGCTGCGGATGCTGACCGGACTTTCTCAACCCTCCTCGGGGGATGTTCTCTGGCATGGCGAGTCCATTCGCAGTCATGCGCCGAACGTGGCCATCGTCTTCCAGAGCTTCGGGCTATTTCCTTGGCTGAACGTCCTCGAAAATGTCGAGGCCCCGCTCGAGGCGCGCGGTGTGAGCGCGATTGAGCGCCGGAAGCGTGCCCTGAAGATGCTCGATACCGTCGGCCTCGACGGCTTTGAAACCGCATTTCCTAAGGAACTGTCCGGGGGCATGAAACAGCGTGTGGGTTTCGCCCGCGCGCTGGTCGTCGAACCAGAAGTCTTGTTCATGGACGAACCCTTTTCCGCGCTCGACGTCCTCACCGCGGAAAACCTGCGCGGTGAATTGCTCGAACTGTGGCTGAGCAAGAAGATGCCGGCGAGCGCGATCTTCGTGGTCACACACAACATCGAAGAGGCCGTTCTGCTGGCGGACCGGGTAATCGTTTTGGGAAGGAATCCTGGACGCATCCGCTCCGACTTCGAAGTCGAGTTGCCGCAGCCGCGCGACCGCAAGGCGGCCCGTTTTGTCGAGTTCGTCGACTACATTTACAAAGTCATGACCCAGCCGGAGGTCGAGCACGCCCCGTTGCCCGCCGGTCAGGCGCCCGTTGCCCCGGTTCGCAGTCCCCGGCAGAAGTACCAGATGCTGCCCCACGCCCGCCCCGGCGGCATTGCTGGACTGCTCGAGCTTCTCCACGACCAAGGCGGTCGCGACGATATCTATCGTCTCGCCGAGCCGCTGGCCATGGATGTGGACGACCTCTTGCCGATCATCGAAGCCGCCACCATGCTTGGTCTTGCGGTGTTAAAGGAAGGCGACGTCGAAGTTACTCGCGAAGGCGGAGCTTTCGCCGAAGCCGATATTCTCACCCGCAAAGTGTTGTTCCGTGAAGCCGCGCTCAAGCACATTGCCATTCTGCAGTGCATCGAGAGCGTGCTGCGCGCCAAGTCGGATCACTCCATTCCGGAAGAATTTTTCCACGATATTCTCGATGAACACTTCAGCCAGGATGAAGTCGAGCGCCAGTTCGAGACCGCCATGAACTGGGGCCGCTACGCCGAGATATTTGACTATGATGCGGAGAACGGCCGCCTGGTGCTGGCCGAGCCTACGAGTGAACTGAATCATCATCCGCCGCCGAAGGTATAGCGCCGCCGTCTGAGGCGACCGCTCCAGCCGGCAGCCCCACCCGGAGCAGAACCTCGTGCTGTCGGCGAAAGACAATGAACAAAAGCGACAGATCAAGCGCGCTCTCCCCGCACCGCCTCTGGGCCCTGCTGCCTTCCTTTGAGCCCTCGTTCCTGCCCGACTTACTGATGTTCGCCGCCGGTCTTGCACTGTTCTACGGGACCGTGGTGGTCGCGCAAACTTGGCTCGGTCCCTTCACCCCCGAGGTTCAAATCTCCCGCAGTCCATGGCAGTTGCCTGTCTATGCCGGCTATTCTCTTCTGCGGATGACGATCGCCTATGGACTCAGCTTGGCTTTTACGCTCGTCTATGGCTATGTCGCGGCCTACAACCCGAAGGCCGAACGTTTCCTGATTCCGCTGCTCGATGTCTTGCAATCCATCCCCGTCTTGAGCTTCCTGCCGGGCGTGATGCTGGCCATGATCGCGCTATTTCCCCGCCGGCAATTAGGAGTTGAGCTCGGAGCCATCCTGCTGATCTTCACCGGTCAAGTCTGGAACATGGCGTTCAGCTTCTATGCCTCATTGAAAAGCATTCCGCGGGAAATGCAGGAAGCCGCACGCATCTACCGCTTCAGCTGGTGGCAACGCTTTACTGAAGTGGAGCTACCTTTTGCCGCCATCGGACTGGTGTGGAACTCGATGATGTCGGTGGCCGGCGGCTGGTTTTTTCTCATGGCCTGCGAAATGTTTCCCCTCGGCCAGCGTGATTTCCGCCTTCCCGGTCTGGGTTCGTACCTGCAAACCGCCGCTAGCGCCGGCGATACGCAATCCATTCTCTGGGGCGTGGCCACCATGATTGCCGTCATCGTGTCGCTTGACCAGTTTGTCTGGCGTCCGGTGATCGCGTGGGCTGAGAAATTCAAGGTCGAGCAAGTAGAAAGCACCGATCTCCCGCGTTCTTGGGTGCTCAATCTCCTGCAGCACTCGAGCAGCCTGGCGTACCTGCGAAAGAAGATTTGGCGTCCGACAAGGGAATCTCTGATGTCCCACTTTGCCCAGGTGCACGTGGCTTCCTCCCCCCAAACCGCCGCCAGGTGGCAGACGTGGGCCGCCCGCGTCGCCGGCGTTCCGGCCGTGGGTTTGATCGGCTATGCGGTGGTTCGGGTCCTCCTGCTGATGGCCGGACTCAGTCACTCCCAGGCCGGCCAGCTCGCGCTTGCCCTGGGAGCGACCTTCCTCCGAGTCAACGCGACTTTGTTGATCGGCGCCGCCTGGACCATTCCTGCCGGAGTAGCCATCGGCTTCAGTCCGCGCCTAGCTCGCGTCGCCCAGCCGCTGGCCCAGATTGCCGCTTCCGTTCCTGCGACGGCGCTGTTTCCCGTCATCTTGCTGGTCTTGATCCGTCTGGGAGGCGGACTCGGCATTGGTTCCATTGTTCTTCTTCTGTTGGGCACGCAGTGGTACATCCTGTTCAACGTGATTGCCGGAGCCATGGCGATCCCCACCGATTTGAAAGAGGCTTGTTCGGTTTTTGGGCTGAAGGGATGGGGGCGCTGGCGCAAACTGATTCTGCCGGGAATTTTTCCTTATCTTCTCACCGGCCTAGTGACTGCTTCGGGAGGCGCCTGGAACGCGAGCATCCTTGCCGAGTACATTCATTTCAAGGGACAAATCTTTTCCACCATTGGACTCGGAGCCGTGATCAGTCAGGCCAGCGATGACAGGAATTTTCGCCTACTCATTGCCTCCACCATCCTCATGTCGGGAGTCGTGGTCACCGTCAATCGTCTGGTCTGGCGCAGACTCTACGCCTTGGCGGAGACTCGATACCGCCTGGAAATCTAGAAGGGGAAGTGCAGGTTTCGCGCCCACGCGCCCCGCCCTCCACGATCGCAAGTTCCTAACGCCCCCAGGCGGGAGAGTCTGCTCCACGGAAAAAACCGGAGCCTTTCGGCTCCGGTTGTAGTTGGCAGGTTCGCCCGG
Organism: uncultured Acidobacteriaceae bacterium; assembly: GCA_963770245.1. Taxonomy (GTDB): domain Bacteria; phylum Acidobacteriota; class Terriglobia; order Terriglobales; family Acidobacteriaceae; genus PALSA-270. Next base: position 302,551 of record CAVYOX010000014.1, read on the forward strand.
ATAAAAGTCTATGCGCTTCTGCGTGGCCGCAGCGTCAGATCCCGAACCTGCGCCAACACGCTCGACATCTGCAGTCCATCCAACTGCCCCACCCAGGGCTGCAGTTCCGCGATGAACTCGTCCTTCATCAGATCGCGAATCTCGTCCTGGCGGTTGCGTTCGCCGCCCGAGAGCAGGTCGGGCACCGTCACTTCGAGCGCTCGCGCCAACCGCTCCAGCGAGGAAAGCGTCGGCGTGGCTTTTTCATTTTCGATCTTGGAAACGTAAGTCCGCGGTACGGACATGCGTCCGGCCAGTTGGCGCTGGCTGAGTCCGCTGCGCAAACGCAGCGAACGGATTGACGCCGCCAGGTTCAGGTGTCCGCGCCCGTTGCCATTCATCGGCACCAGTTGGGGCTCAGGCGCAGCCTGGACGATCTCCGGCTCGTCCTCGTCCAACGAGGCGTGGCAACGGCGACAAAGATTATTGGTGGTGCGAAACTGAACCAGCAGGCAGTGATCGCAGCGGACAACTTCCCTGGAATCCACCGGGGCAAGCGTTGTAGCCATCTAGGTTGGGAGTTGCCAGAGCGGGGGCCTCTCCTGGAACTCAACCAACATCGAGTTCCAACCTGCAGCGTAATCTGAGGTATAGACCCTGTGCATGTCAAGGACAATCTGGCCTGAAAAACAGAATATCTTATGGTAAAACCAAAACTAACCGGCGAAAACCCGGAGAAAACCGGCAATAAACCATGATTGATCGCGAGACCGCGTGGGGGTTACTAACTGAGTTCACCCAGTCCGAAAGTTTGCGCAAACATGCGCTCAGCGTGGAGGCATGTATGCGCGCGTATGCTCGCAGATTCTCGGCGGATGAAGACCTTTGGGGACTGGTCGGCCTGATCCACGACTTCGACTACGAGAAATATCCCAGCCGTGAAGACCACCCATACAGGGGACACGAGATCTTGACGCAGCGCGAGTATCCATCCGAAATCGGACGCGCCATCATGTCCCACGCCGAATACACCGGCGTCGCGCGCGACTCTCCCATGGAGAAAGCTCTGTTTGCCTGCGACGAACTGGCAGGATTCATCACTGCCGTTGCGCTGGTCAAGCCGGGAAAATCCCTGGCCGAAGTGGACGCCAAGTCCGTCCGAAAAAAAATGAAAGACAAACCCTTTGCCCGCAGCGTCAACCGGGACGACATCATCCACGGCGCTGCCGATCTGGGGGTGGATCTGGACGAACACATTGCCTTCTGCATCGCAGCCATGCGGGGAATTGCCGTCGAGTTGGGTTTGGATGGCAGCGCCTGTACCCCGGCCTAGCCTGTCCCCGGCCAGATCGATGGCGCGCAAGCATTTCGCGCGCAGCGGACTCGTCAGGCTAGCCGCCTGCGAGATCCAGCATGGAGTCGAGTCCGGGCCGCCGCGTGCACTACCGCAGCGCCTCCGCCGGTTTGCCGCTCGCAATCAGCTCCGCCAAGCGGGCGAAGTCTCCATACATCACCCGGTCTTTCTCCATCGCGGGGCACACTGCACGAATCGCGGTCACCACGGCTTGCCCGCGCCTCGAAGTCTTGAGCGGCGCCAAGAAGTCGAGCGCTTGCGCCGCCGCCATCGCCTCGATGGCAACAACGTTGCGGGTGTTCTCCACGATCCGCCGCAGCTTCAGTGCCGCCGTCATGCCCATCGAAACGTAGTCCTCTTTGTTGCCGGATGTCGTAATCGAATCGACCGAAGCCGGATGTGCCAGTACTTTGTTCTCGCTGACCAGCGCCGCAGCCGTGACCTGCGCCATCATGAACCCAGAGTTCAGTCCCGCGGCAGGGGCGAGAAACGGCGGCAGGCCTTCATTCAACGTCGGATTCACCATCCGCTCAATCCGCCGCTCGGAAATCCCCGCCAACGCAGTCAGAGCAATCCCCAGAAAATCCAAGGCAAAAGCCAGCGGCTCACCGTGAAAGTTTCCGCCGGAGAGGATCTCACCGATTGGATCCGTGCCCCCCCCGTGAGCTTCGGACACAAACACCAGCGGGTTGTCGACCGCGGAGTTGGCCTCGGTTTCCATCACTTCGCGGCAATGGGCGAGTGTGTCCCGCACCGCTCCGTGCACCTGAGGAATGCAGCGCAAAGAATACGCGTCCTGCACCCGGGCGCAATCGGCATGCGACTTGCGAATCTCGCTGCCTTCGAGCATGCGGCGCAGATTGGCGGCGGTGGCGATCTGCCCACGATGCGGGCGCACCTGGTGGATGCGTTCATCGAAAGCCACGTCGGTTCCCCGCAATGCGTCAAGGGTGAGGGCGCTGATGACGTCGGCGGAGTCTACCAGCGTCTCCGCCGCGAGCAGGGACAGAATCCCGAGCGCCAGCATTCCCTGGGTGCCATTGATCAGGGACACCGATTCCTTGGCTTCGAGTGCCAAGGGCTCAAGATCCGCGTGCCGGAGAGCCTCTGCGCCAGGAATGCGAGTACCGGTTTCGTCCAAACATTCGCCTTCGCCGATCAGCACCAGTGCCAAGTGGGCCAAAGGAGCCAGGTCGCCACTTGCTCCGACGCTGCCCTGCGACGGCACAAACGGTCTGATCCCGCGGTTCAGCATTTCGCACAGCGCGTCAATGACGGCGGCGCGTACCCCGGAATAGCCCTTGGAAAGGGAATTGGCGCGCAGCAGCATCATGGCGCGGGTCTCGGACACAGAAAGCGGCTCCCCCACACCAACCGCATGCGAGCGCAGCAGATTGACCTGCAATTCGCGGATTTGCTCATGCGGAATGCGCACGTCGCTGAGTTTGCCCACCCCGGTCGTGATCGCGTAAGAAGTTCTGTCGCCGGTTACCAGGGCATCCACAACCGCCCGCGCCCGCGTCACTGTCTGGCGAGCCTCGGGTTCGAGCCGCACCGGCCGCTGCTCAACTGCGACCTCGTGCACGGCTTCGAGCCCCAGTTCGTTCCCGTTGATGAGGAGGGCTTTCAAAGGAGGTTCCAGGCTGGCGGCTCACTGCCAGCAAGTTCCCCGGGGCGAACAACGCTCGGGGAAAAGCAAGACTTTAGCGTCCGAGCGCCCGTCGAAATGCTGTCATGTATTTCTCCGGGATGGTAGTTGTCTTCATCTGGGCGTCGGTGACGATGTGTGTTGTTTCCCCTTCCGCCAGCAGCGTGCCATCGGCCCGCAGCAATTCGTATCCGAAATGAATCACCGACTCACGCACATTCTTCAATTGCGTCCGTACGACAATGGCATCGTCATAGTACGCCGGAGCTTTGTAGCGGCAGCGTGCGTCGACGACCGCGATAAAACAGCCATCCTTCTGCTCCATGTCGCGATAGGAAAATCCGAGCTGCCGCAGCAATTCCACACGACCGACTTCGAACCAGATGAAATGATTGGCATGATAAACCACTCCCATTTGGTCGGTCTCCGCGTAGCGTACCCGCAATCGGGTCTCGCCCACAATGGGGTGCGAACTGCTCGCATCGCCGCTCACTTGCCACTCCAACGGGGCTTGCGCTTTTCGAGGAAAGAGGCAATCCCTTCTCGAAAGTCTTCGGTCGAGCGAATGGCTGCATTGTCTCGCAGTGCGGCTCCGATCTGTCGGTCGAGTTCGGGCCGAGCATGCTCGGTGAGCAGGCGTTTGGTAAGCAGAAGCGATGTTGGGCTGTTTTGCATCAGCTGCGCGGCTAGTTCGCGCGCGCGCCCCATCAATTGTTCCCCCGGGACGATTTCCTTGAGCAGGCCCAGGTGGTGCGCTTCCTCTGCGTCGATCAGTCTTCCCGTCAAGAGCAGGTCGCGCGCCTGCTTTTCCCCTAACTGGCGGAGCAGGAAAGTCGAGACAATCGCGGGCACGAATCCGATGCGCACTTCCGTGTATCCGAACTTGGCTTCCGGCACGGCCAGCGTGAAGTCGCACAGGAGGGCGAGTCCTGTGCCACCCGCAATGGCTGCCCCGTTTACGGCTGCAATGGTCACTTTGGGGAATTCATAAAGCGAGCGAAATACCCGGGCGACCAACTCCGAGTCTTGCAGGCTCTGCTCTGCCGAGCGGCCGATGAGAGCTTGGAGATTTTCCAGATCCATTCCCGAGCAGAAGGCCTTACCCTGGCCAGTGAGGATGAGCACTTGCGCCGCTGAGCTGGCGACCTCCTCAAAAGCCCGCAGCAGGTCGTCCATCAGTTGCTCGCTGATGGCGTTGCGCTTCTCCGGACGGTTGAGCGTGAGAGTGACGACGCCCGAGTCGTAGCTTAGGTGGATTGTCTGGTAATCCATGGTTGTGTTGTAGCCTTGTCCTCCGGGGCGAACTCGCTGCTGAACGGGAGAAGCGATTTACTGCAATCAATCGGCGGCATGCGAGGTCCCGTATCTGGCTCCAATCTCCGCCGAAGCCCGCAGGAGTCCGTCGAGCGGCCTTAGCGCGGGAAGTCCGCTGTCCCTCTGGCGTAATGCCTCGATCAGCGTCTCGGTGGGAATATTGCCGACCAGAGCGTCCTGCGCGAACGGACATCCTCCTAGTCCGCCCAGAGCCGAATCAAACCGGCGGCAACCCGCATCGTAGGCCGCCAGAACCTTCTCGCTTGCTTCCTCCGGACGGCTGTGCAGGTGCACGCCGATTTCTGAATGCTTATATTGGGCAATCACAGCCGAGAACAACTCTCGAATCTGCTCGGAACCGGCCAATCCTACCGTATCCGCCAGCGAAATCATCCGCACGCCATAGGATTCCAGAAGGTCGATGGCGTCGATCACCTCCCCGGAATTCCACGGGTCCCCATAAGGATTACCAAAGGCCATTGAAATGTACACCACCATATCGAGCCCCGCGTCATCCCCCTTCTGCTTAATCTTCTCTAACTCATCGATCGCTTCCTCCAGGGTCTGGTGCTGATTGTGGCGCAGAAAGGTCGGAGAGACGGAGTAGGGAAAGCCTAGCGTGTGAACCGATTGAGTGCTGATGGCCCGCTGCGCGCCTTTCTCGTTGACCACAATCCCAACGATCTCCACATCATCGGGAGGATCGAGCTCTTGCAGGACCTCCTCGGAGTCCGCCATCTGCGGCACTGCCTTCGGCGAGACGAAGGAGACGGCATCAATGTGCTTGAAACCATTGCTGATCAAGGCTTTCAGGTAGTCCACCTTGAGGTACGCGGGGATCTGCCCCGGGAGCCCCTGCCAGGCGTCGCGCGGACATTCGACGAGTTTTATTGCCTCAGGCATGCTGACTGGTTGCCCACGGACTTCGGCTGATCGCCATGAATCAAAGGCCGGTAAATCTCGTTTTCACCTCGTTTCGAAGCGAGCTCATCCGCGACGCAACGAAGTAGGACTAAGTTTGCAGCACCCCCACTCTAAACTCCGCCACATCCGGATTCAGCGCCGCCGCTTCGAGCGCCTGCGAGATTGCCTCCCGCGTTTCTACCGGATCGATAATCTTGTCGATCCACAACCGCGCTGCGCCGTAACGCGGATCAGTCTGCTCGTCATAGGTGTTCTTCACCGATTCGTACAGTTCCTTCTTTTCTTCCTCGCTCAGTTTCCTACCGCTTCGCTCCAATTGCTTGATCTTGATCTCGACCAGAGTGCTGGCGGCAGCATCCCCGCTCATGACCGCGTAGCGAGCTGTCGGCCAAGCGAACATAAAGCGCGGATCATAGGCTTTTCCGCACATGGCATAGTGGCCGGCGCCAAACGATCCTCCCACGATGACCGTAATCTTGGGCACGACGGAGTTCGACACCGCGTTCACCATCTTCGCGCCCGCCTTGATGATCCCGCTCCATTCCGCATCCCGGCCCACCATGAATCCGTTGACATCGTGGAAGAAAACCAGCGGAACCAGGTTCTGATTGCAGTCCATAATGAAACGAGCGGCCTTCTCCGCCGATTCGGTGTAGATCACGCCACCAAATTCCATTCGCTTGTGGCCCTCGTGGTCGGTGGCCTGCCCGTGCAGTTTCTGGTTGGCGACGATGCCGACGGCGAAGCCACCGATCCGCGCATAGCCGCAGATGACGGTCTTGCCATATTCCGGTTTGTATTCGTCGAAGCGACTGCCATCGACAATGCGCGCCAGAATTTCTTTCATGTCATACGGACGAGTCGGCGAGGAATCATAGATCCCATAAATTTCTTCTGCGGGTTGAGCGGGGGATTCTGGCTTGCGGCGATCCCACGGCGATTGCCGCCGGTACCCCCACTTCTCCACGATGGCGCGGATTCGCTCGATACAACTCTCGTCATTGGGCTCGTGAAAATCGACCGTACCGCTAATGGCCGAGTGCATGGCCGCCCCGCCCAGTTCTTCCGCCGAGACCTTTTGCCCAATGGCAGCCTGTACCAACGCCGGCCCTGCCAAAAAAAGTCCGCTGCCGTCGGTCATGAGAACGTGGTCGCACATCACCGGCAGATATCCGCCGCCGGCCACGCACATGCCCATGATGGCTGCGATCTGCGGAATCCCCATAGCCGACATCACGGCGTTGTTACGGAAAACGCGTCCGAAGTCGTCGCTATCGGGAAACACATCTTCCTGCAGCGGAAGAAACACGCCCGCGGAATCCACCAGATAAATCGTCGGCACACGGTTGTTGATCGCAATATTCTGTGCGCGGATGACTTTCTTCGCCGTCATCGGGAAAAAGGCTCCCGCCTTGACCGTAGCGTCATTGGCAACGATCATGACCAGGCGGGTGTGAATGCGCCCCAGTCCGGTGATCACGCCTGCGGCCGGTGCGCCGCCCCACTCTTCGTACATGCCATGCGCGGCGTATTCACCAAGCTCGAAAAAAGTGCCGGGATCGACCAGTCGCTGGATGCGTTCCCGGGCCGTCAAGCGGCCTTTGGCGTGTTGGTTCTCGACGGCCTTCCATCCGCCGCCCTCACGGATCTTTTCTTCCTCGTTGCGTACCTGCGAGACCAGGTCGGCGAGAAAGCGCATATTGGCTTCAAAGCGCGCCGAGGTGGGATCCACCCGCGTCGCAAGCACGGGGGAAATCGAAGGTGAACCGGGATCGAGCCGTTCAGCCATGAGCGAAGCGTGTGAAACCGTTTACGGTATACCAGGGGAGCGCGGGGGCGCAAACGCGCTCCTCAACTCGCCGTCTTGCACTACGGGCTGTTTCTCTCGAGCCATCGCTCCAGCCGGAGACCATCTTCCTCCAGCAGGAAACTGCCGGCGCCAAAGCACTCGCCTACAATTCGATGTGACTCGGGATCCCGCACCCCCCGCGTGATCCACTGCCTGCCCACCTCGTACTGGGCCGCAGTAAACCATTTCTGGGGCAGCACCTCCACCAGACCCGCATGCAGATAGAAAATGTAGAGTGCGAAGGCCGGGTCATCGGCGCTTTTTGCCGGATAACTGGTCGGAATAATCAGCTCATCTACCCCTTGCAACTCTTCGGGAACCTCGATTTTGTGCATGCCGGGTTCGAGAACCAGGGGGGTCTCAAACTCGGCGATGGGTGCGGTCGCCGCGTAGATGCGCTCACCGGACGGCTTGAACCAGCCGGCAATTTCGGCGAAGTCGAAAGCCTTGAGCTGAGCGAGATCAAAGCAGGTCACGCGAAGGCTGCGGCCCTCCGGGCACCAGACTCCCAAAGAAGAAGGGGGCACGAGGAAGGGGCGGCAGTAGGTATTGAGCGCCAGGCGCGGCTGGTCTGGTTCTTGTTCGAGGCCTAGCGAAACCAGGTAGCCCAACGGGCCTTGATCGCCATGGTGGGTCCACACGAAATGACCGCCAGAAGCCAGGCTGGGGCTGGGGAATGTCTTCCAGTACCAGGGAGTGGGGCCGACGCTGTGGGCCAGAAGCTCGCGCAAACGGGAAGCACTAATCTCAGCCATCAACCGGCCGCCGGGACGCCGTGTGGCTTTGCGTTGTTGCGGATAAAGTCCACAATATCGTCCATGGCTGTGCCGGGCTGAAAAATGGCCGCGACACCGATTTTCTTCAGGTTCTCCAGGTCCTGGTCGGGGATGATACCTCCCACCACGACCAGTACGTCATTCATTTTGTGCTGCTTGAGCAGGTCCATCACGCGGGGGACAATCGCATTGTGGGCTCCGGACAGAATCGACAGCCCAATCACGTGCACGTCTTCCTGCAAGGCGGCGCTGACCACCATCTCCGGTGTCTGCCGCAGACCGGTGTAGATGACCTCCATACCGGCGTCCCGCAGAGCGCGAGCGATCACTTTGGCTCCGCGGTCATGCCCGTCCAGCCCCGGCTTGGCGACCAATACACGGATTTTGGGGTCAGGAGCCACCGGCAGTATTTAACCACAAACCGCACCCTTCGTGGCCAATCCGAGGGACGCGGACTTCAGACGGTCTTGATGTCCAGACTCCGCCACAAATACCAGCAGGCTATGCTGCGATGGGGCTCCCAGCACTTGGCGATCTTCCTCATCTGCTCGGGTTTCGGTAGCTTGCGTTTCTTGTAGTGCTTCTTGATTGCCACCTGCACGCCGTAGTCTCCGGTGGGCAGCACATCGGGACGCCGCAGCGTGAACATCAGGAACATTTGCGCCGTCCAGACGCCTACGCCTTTCACTTGCGTCAGGTGCTCGATGACTGCATCGTCGGTCATCCGGGACAGTCGGCTGAAGTCCAGATCACCGCGACACGCGCGCGCGGCCATATCTTTCAGATAGGACGACTTCTGCTTGGACAGGCCGACGGAGCGCATCTCGGCGTCGGTCAGTTTGAGGATGCCCTCCGGGGTGAGCGGCGCTCCCGCCAGCGCGACGAAGCGGTTGAAGATGGTAACGGCTGCCTTGCCGTTCAGTTGCTGGTAGACGATGGCCTCGGCCAGACTGGCGAACTCAGGAGGGCCGAATTCCATGCGGCATGGGCCCACCCGCTCAATGATGGCGCGCAGGATCGGGTCGGATTTCTTAAGATGGTGGATGGCCTTCCGCATGAGGGTGGTTTGACGCCGCTCAGCCAAACAGGATAGCAGAGCCCGCCATGGGCGAGTGCTCTTGCCCGGACCGACCGGCCCGGGACGGGCCCCGGGTCCCCTCCAGGCAGGACGATCGCTAGCCTGGAGATCGCAATTTGCGGGCTCAAACCTATTGTGTCGGACTGTGGGCGAAGAGTTCTCATCGCTCTACCGCGGTGTCTCCCGGGAAAACGTTGGCAGCCCGTGGACGACGAGCATTCCGTCTAGGTGACGCTGGTCTCGGTGTAGGTGCCATACACTTCCCGCAGGGCCGTGCAAATCTCCCCCACCGTGGCGTAGGCGCGCACCGCGTCGATGATGTAAGGCATGGTGTTGGCCCTGGAGATATTGCCGTTCAGGCCGGCCTTGGGCTCTTCGGAGGCAGCTTTCTTCAGCGCATCCAGACGCCGCCGAACTTCGTCGTTCGACCTCCGCGCGCGCAGGGCCTTCAACTTGGCTGACTGTTGCTGCGCCACCCTCTCGTCGATATACAAAGTTGGCGGGGCTTCTTCCTCGACGGTAAACCGGTTGACCCCGACGGTTATCTTCTCCTTGGCTTCGAAAGCGCGCTGATACTGATAGGATGCCTCGGCAATCTCCTTCTGCGGATATCCTCGCTCGATTCCCTTCACCATGCCGCCCATGGCATCGAGCTTGGCAAAATAGTCAAACGCGCCTTTTTCCATTTGCAGAGTTAGGTTTTCCAGAAAATACGAGCCGCCGAGAGGATCGGTGAGTTGAGTCACTCCAGACTCGTAGGCGATGATCTGCTGCGTACGCAACGCAATCCGCGCGGCCTGTTCGGTGGGCAACGCGAACGCCTCGTCGTAGGCGTCGGTGTGCAGGGACTGTGTTCCGCCCATCACCGCCGCCATGGCCTGCAGGGCCACGCGGGCCACGTTGTTCATGGGCTGCTGGGCGGTGAGTGAAACACCCGCTGTCTGGGTATGGAAGCGCATCAGCCACGTGCGCGGGTTCTTGGCGCCGAATCGCTCCTTCATGACTTGCCCCCAGACCTTGCGGGCCGCACGATACTTGGCGATCTCCTCGAAGAAGTCATTGTGAGCATTGAAGAAGAAGCTGAGCCGCGGGCCGATCTCGTCTACATCCAGGCCCCGCCGCCGCGCCCATTCTACGTATTCCACGCCGTCATACAGGGTGAAGGCCAATTCCTGCAGGGCCGTCGACCCGGCTTCGCGGATGTGGTATCCGCTGATCGAAATGGTGTTGAAGCGCGGTGTGAAACGGGAGCCGAACTCAAAAGTATCGACCACCAGCCGCATCGAGGGCGCGGGGGGATAGATGTATTCCTTTTGAGCGATGTACTCCTTGAGGATATCGTTCTGGATAGTCCCGGAAATATTTTTCCAGTCCGCGCCTTGCTTTTCCGCGACCACCAAGTACATGGCCCACAACACCGAAGCGGGCGAATTGATGGTCATCGAAACGGTCGTCTTCTCCAGGCCGATGCCGCGGAAAAGGATTTCCATGTCTTCCAACGAGTCGATGGCTACGCCGCACTTGCCGACCTCACCTTCACTGGCGGCGTGGTCAGAGTCGTAGCCCATTAGAGTGGGGAGATCGAAGGCTACGGAAAGGCCACTGCCCCCGCTTTCGAGCAAGTACTTGTAGCGCCGGTTGGTTTCTTCCGGAGAAGCGAATCCGGAGAACTGGCGCATGGTGAACAGCTTGCCACGATAGCCGCTGGCGTGGATGCCGCGAGCGTAGGGCGGTTGCCCGGGCTGGCCGAGGTATTGTTCGTCGTTCCAGTCTTCCGGCAGGTCAGCCCGAGTGTATAGCCGGCCGACTGGAACGCCGGAGATGGTTGTGAAGCGGGCCTGGCCGTGCTGGTCAAGATTCGCGCCGGTGGAGGCACCGATCGGCTTTTCGGGAGACGTTGCCAAGGTGGGAGCGAGGATCTTCTCGGTCCATTGTTCCTCGCGAGGGAAGGGAGCGCTTCCCTCCCCAAGGTCTGCCGGGGGCGGCCCAGAAACTGGCGGTTTGGGCGGTTTACGATCGGGCATGATCTTCCTGCACTGAGCTGATGATATGGGGTGGCAGGGGCGTGAGCAAGGAGCGAGATTGCCGCCCGCGATGCGGTCGCCCCGAACCCCGGCAAACGTCTTCATCCCGTGGTTCGCTCGAGATTCCAGGAATCCACCGCGGTCGCGGCTTCACACAGGCTTCAATGCTCCAGTTCCCAAATTTTCGCATATTTCCAGGAAACATAGACCGCATGGTAGAGATGCTGCAGCAGGCCTTCGCGGCGGTCGAGGAAGCCGAGGCGGAAGAAGTAGTTGTAGACGAATGTGCAAAGCGGCCGGAAGACAATGTTGACGAGGCTTCCGCGCTGGCCCCGGGCGACCGCCATCTCTGCGCCGAGCGAGGAGTAGCGGTTCATGTGCTCGATGTAGTCGGACAGAGTCGGGTAGGCGTGATGAGTTAAGGCAATGTCTTCAAAACTGAAATGATGGGACGCCACGACAGTGCGCCCTTGAACTGAGACGGTTTCATGGACCGCCCGCAATGCAAAGGTCCCCAGGCCTTTGCGGAACAGTCGCAGTTTCCGATCGGGGTAAAAGCCGCCATGCTTGATCCAGCGGCCGAGAAAGTAATTCTTGCGAGCAAACCAGACACCTGCTACTTCTTCGTAGACATTCGCATCCGGACCGAGAATCCGGGAAATTGCCTGCTCCATTCCACGGGCGACTTCTTCGTCTGCGTCCAGACTCAGAATCCACACTCCGCTTGCCTTTGCGATTGCAGAATTCTTCTGTGCGGCATAGCCCTGCCACTTTTCGATGAAAACCTTTGCACCGTGAGCGCGCGCGATTTCCACGGTGCGGTCGGTTGAACCGGAATCGACAACAATCACCTCGCCCCGGCCGTCCCGCACGAGCGGTGCGACACTTTCGAGGGTTCGCGCAATATTGGCTTCCTCGTTGTAGGTAATGATGACGACCGAGAGTGTCACCGGGAGAGGATACCGTATGTGCTGCGGATTTTCCCGATTCGTGCGCTTTGCCGGAGGCAAGCCCTGCTACCCGAAGGGGTGAGCAGGGCTGCCTCGCCGCCGGCCCGGCGGTTAGTCTCCCTGCGGCTGGGTTGATGGCGCCTTCGGTGCTGTTCCCGGCCCCAGATCCTGCCGTGGTGTCAAATCCGGGACCACGGGCATGTGGATCACTTGGCCGCGCTGGGCATCTGCCAGGACAACCCCGGTGTGGTCCAGCAGGAGGCCGGTCGAGCGATCCAATTCCACCCGCGCCTTTTCATAGGCCGCCATGGCCGAGACCAGATTGGACTCAGCTGTGGTCAGGCCAGACTGGTCCTGCAACACGGCCGTTGGATTGGATACGCCCGCGGCCAACTTCTTTTGCTCGGCGTCCAGGGTCTGGCGAGCCAACTCCACGGCGCTTTGCGCGGCTCGCACGGCGGCCCGGTTCTGCTGCAGAGCGAACTGGGCATTGCGCACTTCGATGCCAATCTGGTTCCGAATTTGCTGCAGCCGCATTTGTGCCTGGCGATATTCCAGCTGGGCCCGCACTTGGTCGGCCTGGGCGGCACGATTCCGCAAAGGAATGTTCAAGGTCAGTCCTACACCCTTGTCGGGCGCGGTTGAATTCACCAGATCCTCCAGGGTGGCGCCATAACTGACGGGGGCGCGGCCGGCGGCGTGGCAGCCGAACGGCTGAGAAGGCGCAGTACAAATATTGGCCGGATTTTGCGCGCCGCCCAAACCCGACCCGCCGTAGTACGCGAACAGATCGAGAGTCGGCAGCATGGCGTTGCGCACTGTCTTGTTGTTGAGCTCACGGTTGGTCAGGTCAATATTCGACTCGGCTAGTTCGGCGCGGTGGTTGAGAGCGTCATTGATCAGGTCCCGGGTGGGCACGACCGGTTCTTCGGCTGGCAGTTGCATGGTGGAGGTAGGGATCACCGCGGCGTCGGCGAGCACGGAATCGTCCAGAGAACGGGTGAGGGCGTTTTTGGTTAGTAGTTCTTGCAGTTGAAGATTGGTCTGGGCGACGATCAGAGCCTGCTGATCCGTGTCCACGGTGTTCTCGGCGCTTACCACTTGGATCGGAGGCAAGGTGCCGAACTGCACTTGCTTCTTGTTGTCCTCCAGGGTTTTCTGGGCAAAGGCCACCGCTTCCTCCTGCACTTTGACGTTCTCGTAGGCATAGACCAGGTCCCAGTAGATGTTTTCAATCTGGTCGACGGTAGTGATCACCTGCAGGCGAAACGCCACATCGGTAATCTCCCGGTTATTTTTGGCAATCCGGATAAATCGGGTATTGGGCAGGAAACCGAAGCCTTGCAGCAAATTCTGCGTCAGCCTTAACTGAAAATTGGAGCCCAGGGTCGGGCTCAGGGCACTGAACGGTGAGTTGCTGGTAACCCGCGTGTTATTGAATCCGAGCGAAAGATTCGTACCCCAGGTAAAGCCCTGCAGATAAGAAAGATCCGCCGTGGCGGTGTTTTGCGCGGTGGTCGGAGCGCTGAAGGCGCTGCTCGACAGTATGTCGTCGTGGTCGAATTGCAACGTCCCACTGATGACCGGATCAAAGCTGGTAATCGGCGAGCCGATGCCCAGCGTGGAGCTCACCAAGCCGTTGGTGCCGCTGCCGATTCCAGCCGACCCAACGCTGGTCCCGCCCACTCCAGAGCCAACGTTCCCGCTGAGGCCCCCCGTGCCTCCGCCGGGAGTATTCTGCACCACGCCCGCGTTGACCCCGAGGATGGAATCGCCAGAGTCGGCCCGCAGAATATCGGTATCGGCGATATTGAGGTTGTAGCGGAAGATGGCGATGTCCAGGTTGTTCTCCAGGGCCAGCGCCACGGCATCGTCCAGCGAGAGCATGAGCTTGCCGTTCTGCAGTAGCCGTTCAATGCGGGGCGTGTTGCTCAGAGTTGGCGGGGGGACCTCCTGCGGCAGGTAAGGGGCGATCACGTTGGGAAACGCTGGCCGCGGTTTGGAGTAGTCCTTGAAAGAGGCCGGCGCAGTGGCCGGCTGAGGCGCCGGGGGTAGCGCAGCCTGGGCCGCTGGCGGCTGCGCCATTGGTTCTTGCGCCCAACTGCCAACCGACAGAACTCCGGCCATCGCAAGTGCGGTCAACAGACGCAGGGCAGAGTTCGAACTAGGTGAGGGCATGGATGTATTTCCTCCTTAAGAAGTAGGGCTACTGGGTGCATGTTAGCGGGCTTCGTCGCGTTCGGGAATTGGATGCGAAGCACACCAGAACAGCGTCAACTTGATATTGGCGGAAGGGAAAAAGCCGCGGGGACTGAAAATTGTAAAGAATTGTCACCTCGCGACCGCGGCGGCGATGAAACCACGGAGGTTCGGCGGTAAAATGGCAGACAGATGGGAGTCTCGGATGCGATATCTGGTAAGAGCGCGGATCAAGCCCGGCTGCGAACGCAGCTTGGCGAATGCCATCGAGACTGAAACCCTGGGCGCAGGATCGGTGGCCGGGCGCGAATACCTGCGTAACATGCGAGAAGCGAGACGGTGCGCGGACCAGACGGCGCGCTGGGTCGAGGTCTGCTACTGCCCTATGCCGTTGCAAGAAGAGCGACCGTACTGGGAGCAGTACTTCGAATTGACGCGAATACAAGACGCCCATGACCGCCGGGGTTGCCGCGACCAGAAAGGCTCAGAACCTTGGGCTTGTGGTCATTGCGATTGCACCGAACGCCTGGAAAGAAAGCTCGAAATCATCGGAAAGCCGTTTCTCGAATCGTTGCGAGAGGACTTGATCACACTCGGGCCGGCTCGAGCAATGCCGGCGGAACACTGATCTTCATTCGATCGCCTACCCTAGGCCCAGTGGACGCTTGTTGTGGATGTCTTCTTCTTTGAGCGGTCTGAATCGGTGCCACAAATAGAGAATCACGGCGACCACCACGCCAATCCCCAGACTGAGCAGGATGAAGATGCGGTAAGCCGGAAAAGCAATCGCCACTCCAACCACCACGGCCACGGCGATGATGAGGGCCGTTTGGCCTTTCGGGAGGTTCTTGTATCCGCCTGGAGAAGGTGATTCCATAAGGTGCGATTCATTCTAAAACAAAAAGCCCGCTTTGGTGAGCGGGCCTGCTGAACGATGGATGACCGATTGACTGAACCCGGAAGTTGGCGACGGCTACTGATGGGCCGCCGGTCCCTCGACGGGAGGCGTTGCGATGGGCGCGATGGGTTGCGCCGGTTCTTCGCTCATCTGGGGCAGCGGTTGCTCGAGCGCGAAGGCCAGCACCTGATCCATGGTCTCGACAAAATGCAGTTTCATGGCGTTGCGCAAGTTCTCCGGCACTTCCGCCAGATCCTTGTCGTTGTCTTTCGGCAGGATGACCTCAAAAATCCCGGCTCGGTGGGCGGCCAGGAGCTTCTCCTTCAGCCCTCCGATGGGAAGCACTTTGCCGCGCAGCGTGATCTCACCCGTCATGGCCAGGTCGCGCCGTACCGGAATTTTGCTCAATGCGCTGGCGATCGCCGTGGCAATGGTGATCCCAGCCGATGGCCCATCCTTCGGAATCGCGCCTTCCGGCACGTGCACGTGAATATCGAGGCTGCGATAAAAATCGCGGCTTAAGCCAAGGCGTTGCGCGCGGGAGCGCACATAGGACAGGGCCGCCTGCCCGGACTCCTGCATCACATCGCCGAGCTGGCCAGTCAAAATCAGCTTGCCCTTGCCATCTACCACCGTGGCTTCTGTGCTCAGGATGGAACCGCCGACTTCGGTCCAGGCCAGGCCGGTGACCAGTCCAATCTCGCTCTTTTCATGCGCCAGCGTGTCGCGGAACTTGATCACGCCTAGGAAATCATTGACGTTTTCTCCGGTGATGGCCGCATTGAACTTCTCGCCTTCCTTCACCACCTTGCGCGCGACCTTGCGGCAGATGTTACCGATTTCACGCTCCAGGTTGCGCACCCCGGCTTCCCGGGTGTAGGAGCGGATCAGCCCCGTAATGGCGGCATCGCTAAATTCGATGTTCTTGTCCGTCAGTCCCGCCTGCGCCATTTGTTTCTTTACCAGGAACTGCTTGGCAATCTCGACCTTCTCGACTTCGGTGTAGCCGTGCAGCCGCAGCACTTCCATGCGGTCCTGCAAGGCCGGCGGAATGGTGTGGATTACGTTCGCCGTGGCAATGAAGAAAACGTGCGACAGGTCGTATTCGACATCGAGGTAGTGATCCACGAACATGAAATTCTGCTCGGGATCGAGTACTTCGAGCAACGCCGCCGACGGATCGCCGCGGAAATCCATGGACATCTTATCGACTTCATCCAGCATGAAGACCGGATTCTTGGTTCCCGCCTTCTTCATCATCTGGATGATCTGTCCGGGCAGAGCGCCAATGTAGGTCCGGCGATGGCCGCGGATTTCAGCTTCATCGCGGACCCCACCGAGAGACATACGGACGAACTTGCGGCCGGTGGCTTTGGCGATCGACATGCCCAGCGAAGTCTTGCCCACGCCCGGGGGTCCGACGAAGCACAGAATCGACCCTTTGGGATTTTTGACCAGTTGCCGGACCGCCAGAAATTCAAGGATGCGCTCCTTGATCTTCTCGAGGCCGTAATGATCTTCGTTGAGGACCTTTTCAGCCCGGCTGATGTTGCGGATTTCCTTCGACCGCTTTTTCCACGGCACGGCCAGCAGCCAATCGAGATAATTACGCGACACCGTGGACTCCGCCGACATGGGCGGCATGGCCTCGAGCTTTTTTAGCTCCTGAACCGCCTTGTCCCGGACTTCTTTAGGCATCCCGGCGGCTTCGATCTTCTTTTTCAGCTCGTCGAACTCGCTTTTTTCGCCCCGGCCCAATTCCTTCTGGATGGCCTTGATCTTCTCATTGAGGTAGTACTCTTTTTGCGCCCGCTCCATCTGCCGTTTAACCCGCGACTGGATGGTGCGATCCATGTTCAGCTTTTCGATTTCGATGTCGAGCACGTCGCCAATGCGGCTCAAGCGCTCGACCGGATCGAAAATCTCCAGCAGTTCCTGTTTCTCTTCGATGGAGAGTTGCAGGTTGGCTGCAATGGTATCGGTCAGCTTGGCCGGATCTTCCATGCGCACGGCGGCGATCATGGTCTCGTAGTTCAGCGACTGGCAGAGCTTTACGTATTGTTCGAACAGGCCGGTCACCCGCTGCATCCCGGTTTCGATCTGCGGGTTGGTTTCAGTGGCATAGCGGGCCACCCGCAGCGAGACCTGCATATAGCCCTCGGACTCGGTGACCTGTAGAATCTTGCCCCGCTCAATGCCCTCCACCAGAACTTTGATATTGCCGTCAGGCAGTTTGAGGCTCTGCACGATGTTGACGATGGTGCCCACCTGATAGATTTCGTTGGGTTTCGGTTCGTCCACACTGGCATCGTGCTGGGTGGCCAGGAAAATCTTCTTATCGCCCGCCAGCGCCTCTTCTAGCGCATGGACGCTCGATTCCCGCCCCACCACGAACGGGGTCATCATGTAGGGAAAGATGACCACATCCCGGATGGGCATCATGGGGAGTTTCTTGGTCTCGAATTTTTCCTTGGCTGGGGTCAATTTGGGTTCCTGACTCGGCGGTCCGTCTGGGTTTGCCACTAACCCGCCTTCTCCATCATAGCGAGGGAGGCGTCGCGTTTTTCTACCATTTCTCGCGTCACCTCGAACTCCTTTACTTTCTTCTGGCTGGGCAGATGATACATCAGGTCGAGCATCAATTCTTCGAGGATCATGCGCAACCCGCGGGCGCCGACTTTGCGGGCCATGGCCTGGCGGGCGATCGCCTTCAAAGCCTCGTCGCTGAACTTCAGCCGGACGTTCTCGAATTCAAACAGACGCTGGTACTGCTTGACAATGGCATTTTTCGGGCGGGTCAGGATTTCAATCAGCGCAAACTCATCCAGATCTTCGAGTACACCCACCACCGGCAGTCGGCCGACGAATTCCGGAATCAGCCCGAACCGGATCAGATCCTCAGGCTGCACATCGCTGAGCAGCTCGAAACTGCGCTTGCGGTTGGTGGAAGATTCTTCCTTTTCGCCCTCTTCGCCAGCCCGAAAGCCGAGTGACTTCTTGCCGACGCGCCGCCCGATGATCTTTTCCAGGCCGACAAAGGCGCCGCCGCAGATAAAAAGAATGTTCGTTGTATCGACCGGGGTGAATTCCTGATGCGGATGCTTGCGTCCCCCCTGTGGCGGCACATTCGCGATGGTCCCTTCGAGGATCTTCAGCAACGCCTGTTGCACGCCTTCCCCAGAAACGTCACGGGTAATGGAGGGATTCTCGTCCTTGCGCCCGATCTTGTCCACTTCGTCGATATAGATGATTCCCGTTTGCGCCCGCCCTACGTCCCCGTCGGCGGCCTGCAACAGCTTCAGAATAATATTTTCGACATCCTCGCCCACGTACCCGGCTTCGGTCAGCGTGGTTGCATCTACAATGGCGAAAGGCACATCCAGCATGCGGGCTAAGGTCTGCGCCAAAAGAGTCTTGCCCGTTCCCGTGGGCCCGATGAGCATGATGTTGGACTTGGTCAGTTCCACGCCGTCACCGGTGCGCTGCCGGTTCATGTAGATCCGTTTGTAATGGTTGTAAACCGCTACCGCCAGCTTCTTCTTGGTCTGCTCCTGCCCAATCACGTACTCATCGAGAAAGACCTTGACCTCTTGCGGCTTAGGCAGTTGGTTGGGATGGGTCGTGGGGGGCGTGGTGGCGCGGTCGTCCTCGAGGATGGAGTTGCAGACTGCGACACACTCATCGCAGATGTAAGCCCTGGGATAATCGCTGGGAGAGGAAATCAGCTTGGCCACCGCGTCTTGCGACTTGTGGCAGAAGGAACAGCGCAACATCTCCTCAGTGCCGGTCCTGTTTTTCACTCCGCGTAACTCCTTTTTTCAGCCCGGTCCCTCCGCCCCTTGGCGTTTCTTGCCCGGTCAGCCTTGAGAGATCGCTCCCCGCCCCGGCCTGTCGCAAAGCCGCTGACGGAATTTCGATCATACCTTCTCTCTGGTCTTATAGATGATATCGTCTATGATTCCATATTCCTTCGCCTGCTGCGCGTTCATAATGAAGTCGCGCTCCACATCTTTCTCCACCTTTTCCAACTTTTGGCCGCTGTGCTTCGCCAGCAACTGGTTTGTAATCTCACGCATACGCAGGATTTCGCGAGCATGAATGTCAATGTCGGTGGCCTGTCCGGAGAGGCCGCCCATCGAGGGCTGGTGGATTAGAATTCGCGAATTTGGCAGGGCCAGTCGCTTTTTCGGCTCTCCCGCCGCCAGCAGCAGCGCTGCCATGCTGGCCGCCTGTCCGATGCAGATGGTGGTGACATCATTCTTTACATACTGCATGGTGTCGTAAATCGCCATACCCGCGGTGATCGATCCGCCCGGAGAATTGACGTACAGCTGGATGTCTTTTTCCGGATCCTCCTGCGCCAGGAACAACATCTGCGCAATCACCAGATTGGCGATATTGTCGTCAATCGGTGTGCCGATAAAAATAATGTTGTCCCGCAGCAGCCGGGAATAGATGTCATAGGCGCGTTCACCCCGCCCGGTCTGTTCAATGACCATGGGCACCAGCATCATTTGTGCGTCTTTCACATTCACCTGCCACACTCCATTACTTGGACAACTTTATAGCTTTAGGGAGGGTTCGAAGCTCGCCTTACGCGGACTGGCGATACAGAAATTCGAGGGTCTTCTCAGCGCGGATTCTAGCCCGGATTCTATCGAGCGCTCCATCCCGTGTCAAACGCGACCGGATTGCTTCCGGCGTCTGTTTGGACTGGGTGGCGAGCGCTTCGATTTCCCGGTTGATCTCCTCATCGCTGACCTCGATTTTCTCCTCCTCGGCTACTCTCTCGAGCAGCACCGAAGCCTTTACTTCTTCGACTGCCCGCTCCCGCTGCCCCACCCGCAAGCGCTGCATATCCATCTTCTTCAACTCTTCCGGACGCATACCCTGCGCCGCCAGCGCGCGCAAACCGCGCTCCAGTTGCAGATCAATTTGGCGCTCCACGAGCGCGTCCGGTACATCGAAATCATTGCGCTTCACCAGTTCGGCTACCAGTTTGTCCTTGGCTTCGCGCTCGCTCTCTTGCTTGCGCTCGGATTCCATGCCCTGGCGAATGCGCTGGCGCACTTCCGCAAGACTGGTGAATTCTCCCAGTTCTTTGGCAAAATCGTCACTCAGCTCGGGAAGGTTCTTCTGCTTGATGGATTGCACCTTGACGGTGTAGGTGAACGTCTTGCCCGCCAGTCGTTTGTCAGCGGAGTCCGCGGGATAGCAGACCTCGAAGCTGCGCTCATCCCCGGCGGAGGTGCCACGCAGATTCTCCGTGAACTCCGGCATCGTGTTCTTGCCCGCGATTTCCACTAGGATTTCATCCATGTGGACCGGTTTGCTGTCGTCGTCCTTCTCGGTCGGTCGTCCGTCGAGTGAAACTTGGGCGAAATCCCCGTCCGCCAGCGCCCGGCCCTCGATCGCGGTGAAGGTGGCGTGCTGTTCCCGCACCCCCTGGAGCGACTGCTCCACTTCTTCGTCGGTTACTACGATGGTCGGCTTTTCCGCCCGCAACTCCTTGTAGCTCTCGACCTTGATCTCCGGCATGACTTCAAAGCTAGCTTTGAAGCGCAGAGGCTCGCCTTCGTGCACGTGCAGATCGGTGACCCGCGGCTGCGAAACTGGCATGAGTCCGAGCTTGCCGGTCTCCTGCCGGAAATACTTGGGCACGAGCGCATCCACCACGTCATTATTGATGTCCTGCGAGAAGCGTTGCCGAATAATGGAGGCCGGAATGTGCCCGCGCCGGAAGCCCGGCAGACGTGCCAATTTCTGATATTTCTGGATCAGGGTCGCGGTTTCCCGGGCCACTTCCTCGGCCGGGATCTCAACCTGAATTTCCCGCTTCGTGGCGGCTGTCGTTTCGCTAGGGCTCACGTTCTGAGTGTAAGGACAGAAGGGGAGCAGCGTCAAACGCCGCAAGGTACGTTAGTCACTCTTGGCCATTACCCACTGGCCGTGGGTGATTGGCCATTGGCCCTCGGTGCCCCATAATGGGAAGAGGAGAGCTACGATCCGAAAACCGACGGCCGACATGACCCTCATGCCGGCGACCGACGACGAACGACCCCTCCCCGGCTGGCTCACTCGGCTCAACCGAGAAGTAGTCCAGTGCACGCTCTGTCCGCGACTGGTGGCGTATCGTGAGCAAGTCGCCCGCGAGAAACGTCGCGCTTACCGCGACTGGGACTACTGGGGCAAGCCGGTCCCCGGTTTCGGCGACCCGGATGCTCGCATCCTGGTCCTCGGACTTGCACCCGGCGCCCATGGTTCCAACCGTACCGGCCGTCCCTTTACCGGCGACGCTTCGGGCACCTTCATGTATCCCGTGCTCCACGAAACTGGCTTCTCCAGCCAGCCCAGCGCCTCACGCCGTGATGACGGCCTGACACTGAAAGACCTCTACATCACCGCCGCGGCTCGCTGTGCTCCTCCGGACAACAAGCCCCTGCCGCAGGAGCTGGCCAACTGCGCCCCTTATCTGGAGCGCGAGTTCGATGGTCTCCAGAGAGTGAAAGTGGTGATTGCGCTAGGCAGAATTGCCTTCGATGCCTACCTGAATTTCCTAAAGCACCGTGGCCTGCTCAAGACCCGTAAGGACTATCGATTCCAGCACGGGGCGAGGTACGAAATGCCGGATGGCCGGATGCTGCTCGCCTCCTACCACCCCTCCAACCAGAACACTCAAACCGGGAAACTGACCCGGCCCATGTTTGTCGCTATTTTTAAAGAAGCGGCCCGCCTGGCCGATAGATAACGACAAGCGGCGCAGCGGCCCGAAATCGTCCACCCACCCCATGCACGGGGCTACACAACAGTTAGGGCACGAAGCCGGGGCGGCGCCGCCTTCTCATTTTGTTCATTCACTGCAGTTTGGTCACGGTGAGCTCTAGCTGATACTCCCGCTTGGAATCGGGTTCATCGACACTCCCGATGATCATTGGCTTGTTCAGAATAAGCGCCGTGCTCGCGCCAATTCGCATTTGACGCAACAGGGGATGCCCCGTTCGCGTCGCGTCATCGGGAGAGGCAAAGTTGCTGATATCCGCGTTTACGTCCACGATCACAGGCGTTATCCAATGGAGAATTCGTGCCCGGATCGTGGTCCCGATGTCCAGATATTCAAACTTCCCGTTTTCCGATTGGATGGGTACTCGGGTGCCGATCTTAAGGTCCTGGCCGCCACTTTCACTCTCAGCGTCGGTTAGGTTCATCGAATAACGCCGGGTGTTCAGCTTCTTCCCGTCCTCCAGTTCGTTCAGCGAGAAATCGAGGTGATACGCCGTAGCCTGCCTTTGCGAAGGAGAGGTCTTCGCGGCGCCATTCGTGTCCTGCTTGGGCGTGGGCTGCTCCTTGGGGCTTGCGGCCTCGTCTTGTGCGCGCGTCAGCGGAACGAGGCACAGGACCGTCCCCATGAGTACTGCTAATAGTGCTGCTCTGCTGTGCATGGCAAACGTCTCCTTAGTCGGTCTCTATGGTTCCAAGTTCTGAGAGGGTGCAGGCGAATTGATCAGATGCTCGAATTCGAGCGATTCCTTCTGCAGCATTTCTGTTTGGGCTTTCGCCACCAGTTTCGCTTCCTGGGTCTCCTCCTGAACGTAGCGGGCCAGCATTTCTTCCTGCTCGCTCAGGGGCCGCGGGGAAGGGAATTGCTCGAGCCGCGGTTGGTCACCGACCGCTGCGCTGGATCGCCGCGCCGCCCGTCGCGGGACCGAGGAAAGCAATGCCGAATCGGCCGGGCTCCGGGCCTCGGTCGTGGCGAGCGGTGCGGGGGCTTGTCTCGGGACCACCGGAGCCGATCGGTGCCGGGACGTTGTTTCCGGCAGAGCGCCCGGTCCGCGAGCCCAAAAAATCCCTCCGCTCACCATCACCGCCAGCAGAACCCCCAGCCCTGGCGCCCAAATCCAGCGCCCGTCCGGCCCGGGTTCATGCTCCGCCCGCAGGTTGGCCCACACGCGGCCCTCGAGTCCCGGGCGGGGCTCAGCCTCACCATATTGCTTCAACGAAGCATCCAGCCAGCTGCCCGCCAGACGTTCCCGATCCCTATCGTCCTCATTATTATTCCTAGGCTCCATGTTTCCCCTCCAGCAGGACCGCGAGCTTCTCGCGCAGAATCCGCCGCGCTCGGAACAGTCGCGAACGCACCGCCGCTTCGTTGATGCCTAAGACGTCGGCAATATCTGCGGGCGACATTTCCTCGACAGTCGAAAGCGTCAAAGGATCGCGCAGCTTGCCCGGCAGTCCCGCAATGAGCTTCTCGAGAAAACCGGTCATTTCCTCCCCCAGCACAATCTCCTCTGCCCCGGCCGCCAAGGAACGAATCTGTCGAACCACCTGGTCCAGGTCATCGAGCGAGACCTCAGCAACTTTTCGGCGCCGCTCGATTGCGACCCGCCATGCGACCCGCGCCAGCCAGCACCGCGGGTCGCGTACTCCCGCCAACTTTCTGCGATAGCGCACCACCCGGACAAAAGCCTCCTGGGTGGCGTCTTCGGCATCGTGATGGTTGCGCAGCACCGAGTAGGCCACCCGGTATACCAGCCGGGCGTGCTCACGAACGGCAAGCTCGAGTTCGTCCTCGTCCGAGCGTGTCCGCGCCATGGCTTGGTCCACGAGCAACTGTCCGCTCGCCACTTGTTGGCCCTCAAACATAGAAGACCGCCATCGCGCTGGGTTTGTTCGAGAATCTTTTGGAAGCGGAACGGGTGGAGCGAGCGCCTTCGTCCCTGTGCCACCGTTGCAGCGATATTGGGGAGGCTTTGGAGCGTCGATACCTCGACAGGACTGCCGCGAAACGAACGCAAGCCGATAAACCCGACCATAAGGGATCGCGGGCCAGGTAGCCGCGCTCAACACTAAAATCCTACAAACACCGGCTCCGGCTCCAGGCGAACCCCCCAAATCTCCTCGACCCGTTGTTGGATGTGCTCTTTGAGAGCCAAGATGTCGACGGCAGTGGCATCGCCCCGATTCACAATCGCTAAAGCATGCTTGCGCGAGATGCCCACGCGCCCGCTGCCATATCCCTTACCAAACCCGGAGTGCTCCACCAGCCAGGCGGCGGAAACCTTTTTCTGCGACACCAGCGCGGGATAGCTGGGAATCTGTAAGCCTCGTGCCGCCGCACGCTCTTCCAATTCCCCATGCTCGGCCGCTGTAACCACAGGATTCTTGAAGAAGGACCCGGCACTTCGCGAATCTTCATCCCCGGGTGTAATCAGCATCCCCTTGAGCGCCCGGATTCTGCGAACCGCTTCTCGTGTGTCCGCCAGAGTCGGGGTCTTCTGCCATCCCGCAAAATGTTTTTTCAGGTCGGCGTACTGGATGCGCGGTGCGCCGTTCGGAGTCAACCGATAGTTCACCCGTACAATCACGTACCGCCCGCGCTCTCCGGTGTTGAAAATGCTCGTGCGGTAACTGAATCCGCAGGCCTCCGCGCACAGGTCATGGAGTTGTCCATCTCTCACATCGAGGGCAAGTACCGAATCCACACTCTCGGCGACCTCCTGCCCGTACGCCCCCACATTCTGCACCGGCGTGCCGCCCACGCTGCCGGGAATGCCGCTTAGGCACTCGACCCCGGCACAATTGCGCGCCACCGCCCGCGCCACGAATCGGTCCCATGGTTCTCCCGCCCCCACTTCGAATCGCGCCTGCCCGTCTTGGCGGCTCTCTTCAATCCCGCCAACCGCCATCTTGAGCGCGAGGCCTGGCCAGCCGGCATCCGAGATCACCAGATTGCTGCCCCCTCCCAGCACAAAGAGCGGAAGATCACGGGTCCGCGCGAATGCGATCCCCGCTTGCACCTCGGCGGTGGTCGTCGCCTCCAGAAAAAATCGCGCCGGACCGCCGATTTGGAACGTTGTCAGCGGCGCCAGAGCCACATTTTCCTCGATACGCATGGTGATGCTTCAATATATACGACCCGTCCCAGGACCGCGTCGGCGCTCTCGGCGGCGCGATCTGCGTCTTTCGCGAGTCTAGAGACGGCGCTGGCCTCGATTTCGGGCTCGCAGTCCCCGCAAACACCGCGTGACCATTGGGCTCTCGTGGGTTACTATCTTTTGCGGCACATTGCGAGGAATTGAAACCTGAGGAGGTGCGATGTTTCCAGAGATTATGGTGATCCCCATGCGCGAGGAATTGACCCGGCTGGGAATTCAGGAACTGCGTACGGCCGAGGAAGTGGACCGGGCCTTAGCCGGTGAATCGGGCACCGCCATGGTGGTGGTGAATTCCATCTGCGGGTGTGCTGCGGGTCGCATGCGCCCCGCCGTCCGCGCCGCCTTGCAACATCCCAGCCACCCCGAAAGGGTTTTCACGGTTTTTGCCGGACAGGACACCGACGCGACCGAGCGGGCGCGTTCCTACTTCACCGGTTACCCGCCATCCTCGCCTTCGATTGCCCTGCTGCGTGACGGAAGACTGCTTCACATGATGCAGCGCAGTGACATCGAACATCGCGAAGCTGCCGACATCGCCACAGAACTGAAGCGCGTTTTCGATCAGCACTGCGCCAAAGCAGAAACCACGTAGCGCGGCAGGCTTTCCGGAGCTTTATTTCCTCTTGCCCACCGCCCGAAACGTCATTTCGGTGGCGCGGCTCCGCACCCGCCGCTTCCATTTGAAAAATAACTCCGCGTAACTCTGGGTGATGTAGTCTCGCGGGCTGACCCCCAAAACCCTCGCGGTGCGGTCAATCCAGCGCGGCGATCCTTCGATCTCGCCGAAATTCCCAATCGGAGTCTGGTCGAGGACGATGTGGCCTTCTCCCTCGCCCCATTCCGCACGGAATTTTTCATAGCGAAAGACCGGCACGTAGCCCAACGCGCGCAGAATGGCGTCCATCTTCTCTCCGTCTGCGACTTTGGTTTGGGTCTCCACGCGCGATTTGTGCCGCCCGCTTTTGCCTTTGGCTTTGTGGGTCAGCACCCAGTCCGCCCCGTACTTGCGCAAACGCAGCAACTCCCCCTCCCGGCGCAGGGTGCCCCCGGGCAGGTCGTAGAGAGAATTCATCTCATGGGTCCGGCGCGTTAGCAGACGAAACCCCGCTGCGCGCAGCCGTTGCGTGAAAGAGCGCGCATCCGTCAGCTGGAACTTGACTTCGACTTCTCGAGGTGAACCCATGCGGTTAGGCCGCAAACGGCAAAAGACGAACCGGTCAATGCGAGCCGCTAACTAAACGTTGGCAGCTTCACCAGATCATTCCGTGGAACCGACTCCAGCGCAAAACCCGCTTTCCGCCATGCTGCCAGCCCGCCACGGATGACGAACGCATTGAATCCTTGCTCTCGCAGCAGGAGCGCCACCCGGGCGCTCGTGGCGTCGCGCGCTCAAGTGCAGTACAGATAGATGTCCTTGTCCTTCGGCAGGAGTTTGACTTCCTCCGCCAAGTGGTTGGGTTCGAAGCGCAGCGATCCTTTGATCCGCATGGCGTTCGCGTCGTAGTACCCGTGGCTGCGCACATCGAGCAGCACCAAGTTCTCTTTGTCTCCCGAAGCCAATTTCCGAGCCAGTTCTTCGACCAGCACTCGCGGCACCACGCGATACATCTTGTGCTTGCGATAGAGCAACACCTTGTAGACCACGTAGGCGACAACGGCGGCCACCAGCAATTGTTCCATGAGGTGACCGGCCACCAGAAAGCCGCGCGTGATCATCGCCAGAAAATTGCGAAACAGGAAGCCCAGTGCGAAATACGCTCCCAGGTAGAGGGCCGTGCCCGCCAGATCCAGTCGCAGAAACTGCGCCAGACGCATCTTCATGCTCCCAGCCAGCGGGGGCGCCATGCTGTTGACCCCAGGAATGAACTTGGCGATCAGCAGCGTGACTTTGCCCCGCTTGTAGAACGACTCGGCCGAGCGCAGGATGCAGTTTTCCGGGTTGGCTGAGATCCGGCACAGCAGGGCGAGCAAGGCCCACCCCATATAACGCCCCAGAATGTAAAGCAGCGAGTCGCCAAGCAGCATCGCAGTTACGGCCAGCCCCAGCACGGCCGGCGCTCGGAGCGTACCTACGGCCGCCGCCGCCCCGGCTGCGACCATCGCCAGCGAAGCCGGCACCGGCAGACCGATGGCCTCGCCCAAAACGACGACGAAGAGCACAATGTAGCTATGCTGTTCGAGCAGTGCGGTGAAATGATGCATATCCGAAAGGCCTTACACTGTTTGGCAGTTAGATTGTAGCCTCATCCCCGGGATTCAAACTTAAATGGGAGTCCAGGAAATGCCCGCCCAGCCCAAACCCGACGCCACGTTATCTTGCCTGGCCGCAAGACACCACTGCCCTTTAGCGACGCCGTCCTGGCCGGGGAACTCTCTATCTCGCCGGCCGCATTGGCATCGGTCCGAAGACTGGCAAAGCTGCGGTGAGCCTGGATGAGGAACTGCGCTTGCTGTTCCAGGGGTTCGCGGCGGTCCTTGCGGTTCGCCGGATATTTCCCTGTGGGAGCGTTTCAATTCCGCCTACGTCAAGTGCTTCTCGGGGGATCTCCCGGTACGAGCCTTCATCGGTTCCGCTCCGCGGCGGCGCAACCGAAGATTCGAAATGATGGGAATTGCCGTGCGGAAGTGCTAGGTGGCAAAGGGCGCACAGCCCGGCCGGGCAGCCAGTTGCGACATCCTTAGGCGGCAGAAGGAAACCCGAATGTCCGCCGGGGTCGCTATTTTTCCCGCGCGACCACAAACTCGGGCGCCCACAACAGCGCCCGCTTGATCTCGCTGTCGGGGAAGCTGCAGATGGCATTGCGTGCCAACGTGGCATACTGCAACGCTCGCTGGTTGGCTGCCTCGAGCGAACCATAACGGTTCAGAATCTCGAGCACTTCGGCGTGGGTGACACCCTCAAAAGCGCGCTCGCGCACCACAGTTTCGATCCTGCTCCGTTCCCGCGGCGTGCAGCGCTCGAGCGCATGGATCACCGCCATCGTGACTTTTCCTTCGCGCAAATCGCTGGCTACCGGTTTCCCCAACATAGTTTCGGAGGCAGTCAGATCGAGAACGTCGTCGACGATCTGAAACGCGATCCCCAAATCCAGCCCATACTGGGCCAAACTCTGTTCCTGCTCCGCTGTGGCCCCACCGAGGATTGCGCCCATTCGCATGCACACCGAAAACAGGCACGCTGTCTTGCGAAAAATCAAGTCGAAGTGCTCATCGAGGGTAATCAATTTGCCCAGCTTCTCCATCTGCAACAGTTCGCCCTCAACCATCTGCTGCGTCAGATCGATGAGCGTGTCCAGGATGCGGAAGTTGCGCTCCTGGACCGCGATCTTGAACGCCTGCATATACAGCCAGTCGCCCGCCAGTACGCATTTCGGATTGCCCCACTGGGTGTTGGCTGCTGGCCGGCCGCGCCGAGTATCGGCTTCGTCAATAATGTCATCATGCACCAGGGTGGCGGTGTGAATGATCTCGACCACTGCGCCCAACCGAACCGCGCCACGTCCTCGATAGTCAAATAATTTGGAGGAGAGCAGCAGCAGCGCCGGACGAATGCGTTTCCCGCCACCTCCGCGCAGATACTCGCCGATCTCGGTGATCGCGCCTACGCCCGAGACGGTGTCGCGTCCGAACTCGCGCTCAATCGCAGCCAAGTCGTCGCGCAGCATCTCGAAGAATTCTTTGCCGGTGATAGCGGCTGGCATGCTCATTGCATCAAATCTGTGATGAAGGCTCTCAGTTGGTCCGGTAGTTCGTAAACTGCGTATCAATCCCAAAGTCCTGTTGCTTGAGCAGGGCAATGATGGACTGCAGCGTGTCCCGATCCTTGCTGCTCACGCGCACCAGATCCCCTTGAATCGAGGCCTGAGCCTTGTGCTTCGAGTTCTTGATCACCTTGACAATCTCGCGCGCTTTTTCGATCGGGATGCCCTGCTGCATGGTGATGCGTTGTTTTGCCGTTCCTCCGGCCGCCGCTTCGACCGCCCCATAGGTCAGTCCCTTCAGCGGAACGCCACGCTTTGCCAGTTTCTGCTGGAACACGTCGTTGACCGCCTTCAGCTTGTACTCGTCGAGCGAATGCAGCACGATGGCGTCTTTTCCGTCCAGTTCGATGTTCGATTTCGAATCCTTGAGGTCGAAACGGGTGTGAATTTCCTTCAACGCATGCTGAATCGCGTTGGAGACTTCCTGCAAATCGATCTTGCTCACAATGTCAAAAGTGTTTTCTGGCATGGCGTGTCGTCAGCTCCAGAAGTTCTTCCCGAGGTTTGCCAGGGCAACGGCTTCGCGCGCGCCCGCACCCCGCACTTGCCCTGTCATCCGAACCCGCCCCGGCGAAATCCGCCGGCCGCGGCTCATCGGCAGCGGCTCCCCGTTCGATAGATTCCTGCGCCTCCACCGAGGATGCACTCAACAAGCTAAATGGAATCAGCCTTTTCGGGAAGCGAAAAGAAGCGATAGAAGTTGCACGCCGTCTGCTGTCCAGCCTCCTCCGGAGAAAGTCCGCGCAATGCGCCCACCTGCCGGGCCACTTCCTTCACGAATCCCGGTTCATTGCGCTTTCCGCGATGCGGTACGGGCGCGAGAAAAGGCGAATCGGTCTCAATCAGGATCCGGTCGAGTGGCACTTCGAGGGCGGTGTCGCGAATCAGTTGCGCCTTGGGAAAGGTGATATTTCCCGCGAAAGAAATCATGAACCCCAGATCGAGCGCCCGCTTGGCGTGCTGCCAGGTCCCCGTGAAACAGTGCAGAATCCCACCTAGGCTGCTGCCGCTCCAGTGCTCGCGCAACAGCTGCAGACAATCTTCCCAGGCGTTGTCGCTGCCCGCAGAAGGCCGGCAATGAATCACCACCGGCAACCGAGTGGCTTGCGCCAACTCAAGCTGCCGCAAGAAAACCAGTTGCTGCACCTGGCGGGGCGAGTGATCGTAAAAGTAATCCAGGCCAATCTCTCCCCAGGCAATCACTTTCGGTCGTTTCGCCAGGCGCTCGAGTTCCACGAAGTCGGCGTCGGTGGCGAGTTGAGCCTCGTGGGGATGAATGCCAACGCTGGCATAAATGAAGGCATGCGTCTCCGCCAGCCGGATGCCACAGTCTAGCGACCCGGGGCCGGTGCCGCTGCCAATCGCGACAATGGTCTCGACTCCAGCCTCCTGCGCCCGCGCCATCACTTGTTCGCGGTCGAGGTCGAACCGTTCTCCGTCGAGATGTGCGTGCGAGTCTACGAACACGGTCCCTGGTGATCCGCTGGTGGTCCTTCACAATGCTCGCGTCGGGCCGGCGAACGGCACCTCGATTGTCCGGGCTTCCCGCTGGCGGTCGCGCTACTTGAGTCTCGTCCCAACCGCCACATCCTCCAAGAAGGCCGCCAGCACGGCCTTTCCGCCCTCGGGCGAGGCTGCCACAATCATCCCGTTCGACTCCAGCCCGCGCAGCTTCCGCGGCGCAAGATTCGCTACAATCACCACTTTCCTCCCTATCAAGGCCTCGGGCGCATAGGAGTCCGCAATCCCGGCCACCACCTGCCGCACTTCGGTCCCGAGATCGACTTCCAGCCGCAGCAGCTTGTCCGCGCCCTTCACCTTTTCCGCAACCTTTACTTGTCCCACCCGCAGTTCGACTTTCGCGAAGTCGTCGATGCTGATCGTCCCCTCCGGCGGGGCGGCTGCGGGTTTCGGCGTAGCCGCAACCGCCGCTGCCGGAGCCGTTCGGAGCGCGGTCTCGACCACCAGCGGAGCGCTGCGCTGCTGTTCTTCGATGGCCTGCATACTTTCGACGGCGGATTTATCCGCGCGGGGAAACACCGCTTCCACGGTCCCGAGCTTGGTCCCGAGCGGGATCTGTCCCCACTTCAATTCCGCCATGCGAAAGGTCTTGATGTCTCCCAGCCCCAGCTGGGCCCAGATCTTCGCCGTCGCTTCCGGCATCACGGGATGGGCCAGAGCCGTCACAATCCGCAACGCCTCCGCCGAGGTATAGAGCACCGTCGCCAGGCGCGCCCGGCTGCCCTCGTCGTCCTTTTCTCCGAGCGCCCAGGGTTGGTTCTCGACGATGTATTTATCCACCGCCGCGACCAGTCCCCAAGCCGATTCCAGCGCCCGCGAGAACTGATACTGCTCAAACTGCGCACTGAATTCTGCGATGGTGCGGCGCGCCGCCTCAGAAATCTGGTCATCCGCCGCGGTCCGCGCCACTGCCGAGGGATAGGGCACCTCGCCCCTGAAATACCTCCGGATCATGGTCAGGGTCCGGCTGGCCAGATTCCCCAGCCCGTTGGCCAAATCGGAGTTGTAGCGTTGCACAAGCGCATCGAAGGAAAACGACCCATCCTGGCCAAACACAATCTCGCGCAAAAGGAAGTAGCGCAACGCGTCCGCCCCCAGCACGTCGAGAATCGTCTCCGCCCGCACAATGTTGCCGCGCGACTTCGACATCTTGTTCTCTTCGAACAAAAGCCAGCCATGCGCCACGATCCCTCTCGGCAGGGGCAACCCCGCGGCCATCAAGAATGCCGGCCAATAGACGCAGTGAAAGCGCACAATCTCCTTGCCGATCATCTGCACATCGGCCGGCCAGTACTTCTTGTACTTCGAATCATCCTCCGAGCCATATCCGAGCGCCGTGATGTAGTTGGCCAGTGCATCCAGCCACACATAAATCACGTGTTTGGGATCGTCCGGTACCGGAATGCCCCAGGAAACGGTCGAGCGGCTGATCGAGAGATCGCGCAGACCCGAGCGCACAAACGACAAGACCTCGTTGCGCCGCGTCTCCGGACGGATGAACTCCGGCTGCTCGGTGTAAAGCCGGATCAGCCTGTCTTCAAACGCCGATAGCTTGAAGAAGTAATTCTCTTCTTCGACCGTCTCGGTCGGGCGCCCGCACTCGGGACAGGGTGCGCCGGGCCCGACCGCATCGACATACAGCTCGTCGAAGACGCAATACTGCCCCCGGTAATGCCCCTTGTAGATGTGTCCGTTTTCGGCGATGCGACGCCACAGCGCCTGCACCCCCTGCGTGTGTCGTTCCGAGGTGGTGCGGATGTAGTCGTCGTAGCTCAATCCCATCCGGTCCCATAGCCCGCGGAACTCGGCCGAGACCTCGTTCGTCAGCTGCTGCGGCGTCCGGCCGGCCGCCTGCGCCGCCTGCTCGATCTTCTGTCCGTGTTCGTCGGTGCCGGTGAGAAAATAGGTGTCGAAGCCCATCATCCTCTGCCGACGCGCGATGGTGTCGCAGGCAATGGTGGTATACGCATGCCCAATATGGGGGCGCGCGTTGACGTAGTAGATGGGCGTCGTGATGTAGAACTTCTTGGCCATTCGCCTTACTTCATTTCTTGTTGGATGTCTGGAGAATCGTTAACTCGTCACTGCCTTGTCATTCTGGGCGCTGTTCTGTTGGGGTCTCGGCCCTCGCACTGTGCGCGAACCGCATTCAGCCTTTGCGCCCCCGCAAATATTCCTCCATCGCCTGATTCATTACTGTCTTCAACGGGACTCGTTGCTCGGCTGCGATCCGCCGGCAGTCTTCATACTCCGGCGCGCAATTGGTCACCGTCCCATTCATGCTGGCAATCTTCATCCGCACGTCGCCCCACTCGGTCCTTACGCTGACAAACTTTCGCGCCAGCACCTGGCGCGTTTCTTCGCGCCGTCGCACCCCGAGCGTGCTGCTCTCGGTGAAGATGACCTCGGTCAGCTTCTCCGCGTGTTCCGGCTTGCACAAGACCGTCAACAGCATTCCCGGGCGGCTCTTTTTCATCTGCACCGGCATCCCGAAGACATCGAGCGCGCCATCTGCAAGCAACCGGTCCATCACATACCCGAAGACCTGCGGATTCAGATCATCGAGGTTTGCCTCGAGCACGGTGATGATGTCCTGCGACGTCTTGGCCGCCAACTCCGGCCGGGCCTCTCCGACGGTCAGCCGCACCACATTGGCATGCCCCGGAAAATCTCGCGACCCTGCGCCGTAGCCGGTCCGCTCGATCGTCATCGTAGGGAACGAGGCAAATCTCGCCGCCAGCGTCCTCACAATCGCCGCTCCGGTCGGGGTCACCAGTTCGGCCTGCAGCCCCGAGGAATACACCGGCGCACCTTTCAGCAACTCGACGGTTGCGGGCGCCGGCACGGGAAACCTACCGTGCGCACACTCGACCATCCCCCCGCCTACGTTCAAGGGCGAACACACGATCTCATCGACTCCGAGCGCCTCCCAGCCAACTGCCGAGCACACAATGTCCACCATGGCGTCGACGGCGCCCACTTCATGAAAATGAATCTTTTCGATATCCCGGTTGTGAATCTTGGCCTCTGCCTCTCCTAATGCTCC
The DNA here is from genome assembly GCA_963770245.1 of uncultured Acidobacteriaceae bacterium. Lineage (GTDB taxonomy): Bacteria > Acidobacteriota > Terriglobia > Terriglobales > Acidobacteriaceae > PALSA-270. Next base: position 335,807 of record CAVYOX010000014.1, read on the forward strand.
GAAAATCCGAATCGCCGTCTTCTTGGCGGTCTCGCCGATCGCGGCTCTGCCGATAATCTCGCGAATCTCCCTCAGTCCTCGGGTGTCGCCGTGTGCGTGTTCATGCGGGAGGGAAGGGCTCCCCTCCCCCGGCACCGGCGGATGGGGATGGTGTTCATGAACAGGATGCCCAGATTCATGATGTTCCCATTCGTGATGAGGTGGCGGCAAACGATGGCGCTCATGGCCGACGGTCCCCCGCGCCCGATCCGTCTCATCCCCGACCGACACATCCACCTTGGTGGCCGTAATTCCGGCGCGATCCACGCGCGAGATTTCCAGGCGCGCGCCAATTTTGAGGGCCGCGGTCGTCTGCTCGAGCAGCCGCGCGGACACCCCCGCATCCACCAGCGCCCCCAAGAACATGTCGCCGCTGATGCCGGAAAAGCAATCGAGGTAAGCGATGCGCATAGACGAAGAACAACGAAGTCGGTCCTTGGCCACCCCTTCACCGCGAACGACGAGCGACCAGCCACTCACGACCAACCACTCACGACCAACGACCGATTTTTCATCATAGGGAACGTGTCCCTCCTCGTCAAACCTCACCCCCACCCACAGTTTGCTACAATCACTGTTTCTTCAATGAGTTAGAGGGACTCTTGTATCGTCATCTGGAACGCCGTCTCGCCCTGCAGGTGCGCGAGTTCCTGGGTCGCGCCTATGCCCTCGATCTGCCCCCAATTGCCATCGAGCAGCCTCCCAAGGTCGAGCTCGGGGAGTACGCTCTTCCCCTAGCTTTTGAACTGGCCAAGAAGCTGCGCAAGCCTCCGCGCCTGATCGCAGAGGAAATCGTCAACGGTATCGGTCCGATTGAAGGCTTCGAGAAGCTCGAACTCGCCGGCGCCGGCTATATCAATGCCCGGGTCGAGCGTGCCGCCCTGGCCGCCGCCCTGGCCGCCGATCGGAGACCGAAAGCCCAAGTGCCCGCGGGAAAGATTCTGGTTGAGCACTCCAGCATTAATCCGAACAAGGCGGCGCACATCGGCCACTTGCGCAATGCCATCCTGGGCGACACGTTCGTTCGCCTGCTGCGTTTCGCCGGCCGGGAAGTGGACGTGCAGAACTACATCGACAACACCGGCGTGCAAGTCGCCGATGTGGTCGTCGGCTTCTTGCATCTGGAGAAAAAATCACGCGCCGAAATCGAGGGGCTCAGTCGCCAGCCGCGTTTCGATTACTACTGCTGGGATGTCTACGCCCGGGTTTCGCAGTGGTACGAACGCGACCCGCAGAATCGGCAGGCCCGTTTGCACACTCTGCACGCCATCGAGGAAGGGGGCAACGAAACCGCCGTTCTCGCCAACCTGATCTCGGTGGCCATCTTGCGACGCCATCTGGAAACCATGGATCGGCTCGACATCGAGTACGACTTCCTACCCCGCGAGAGTGAGATTCTCCGCCTGCATTTCTGGGATGCGGCCTTCGCCAAGCTGAAGGCCAGCGGCGTGCTCTCGTTCGAAGCCGAAGGCAAGAACAAAGGCTGCTGGGTGATGCGACGGGCAGGAACAGACTCGACCGCGCCCGGCGCCGAGATCACCGAGGCAGATCAGAAGGTGATCGTCCGCTCGAACGGCACCGTCGGCTATGTCGGCAAAGACATCGCCTATCACATGTGGAAGTTCGGATTGCTCGGCCGTGATTTCGGCTACCGCAAGTTCTACCGCTATCCCGGTGGCCACGAATGCTGGATTTCCTCTGTGGAAGGCGAAGAGCGTCACCCGCACTTCGGCGGGGTCGCCGAAATCTACAACGTGATCGATGCCCGCCAGTCGGAAGCGCAGAACACCGTGATCGAAGCTCTTCGCGGCTTGGGGCATAACGATGCCGCCGCCCACTACAGCCACTTTTCCTACGAAATGGTCGCCCTCACTCCGCGCTGCGCCGCCGAGATGGGTTATGAACTCTCGGCCGAGGACCAGGCGAGGCCCTACATCGAGGTCTCCGGCCGCAAAGGCTTTGGGGTGAAGGCCGACGACCTGCTTGACACCCTGATCGCCTCGGCCAAGAAAGAGGTGGATTCCCGTCATCCCGATCTGAGCGAGCCCGAGCGCCTGACCATCGCCACACAAATTGCCAACGGAGCGCTGCGCTACTTCATGCTCAAGTTCACCAAGAATTCCGTGATCGCATTCGATTTCAAGGAGGCGCTGAGCTTTGAAGGCGAGACCGGCCCCTACGCGCAGTATGCAGGAGTGCGCGCCGCCAATATTTTCCGCAAGGGCGGCTTCGACCCGGAAGCCATCTGCAGAGAGCTAGCTCGCCAGCCCCATGCCGAGCTCGACCGATTCCTGCGCGGCCCGGACGCCAACGAACTGTGGGAGCTGTGGCTGGCGGCGGCGAAGACTTCTTACATCGTGGACCAGTCGATCGCCACCTCCGAACCGGCCTATTTGGCCAAACACGCGTTTCAGCTCGCGCAACTTTTCAACACCTTTTACCATCGCTATCCCATTCTCGCCGAGGCCGACGAAGGGCGGAAGAAATTCCTGCTGGCGACAGCGGCCGTATTCCTCCGCGAATTGACTCGAGTGCTGGCGGTCATGGGGATCACGGTGCCATCGGTGATGTAGGCGCGGGTTGACCAATCCTAGGGACTTTGGTCGCTTGTCGAAACAGCCTCTTGCCGCCGGGAGGTGCTGGCGGGCACATCCCGGTACTGGCCTGCGGCATCTCAACTAGAGAAGAGGCCGCAACCTCCATATGCTCGAAACGAGCCCGGCAAAGCCTCAGGCGGGTGCCTGAGCAACGAGGCGTGATGAGAAAGCAAGCCATTTTGGGTGCCATCGTGATCCTCCTGCTGCTGATGGGGACGGCGCTGGCGGGACCGGCAACCGACAAAAACGCCGCACCCTTTCCCGGCACACTCGTCAACGCCCGCTACGTCTATGTCACCAGCTACGACGGCGACCAGTTCAATCCCGATGTTCTGCCTCAGGATCGCCGTGCCATTGCCGCCGTGCAGGACGCCGTCGAGAAATGGGGCAAGTGGGTTGTCGTCTACAAGCCACAGGAGGCCGACGTTGTGCTGATGGTGATGAGCCGGCCTTCCGAAGATGTGCTGGCGGTTTACGATTCCCACGGGTGGCCAAACAATGAATTCCTGTGGCGGGTGAGCGCCCGCGAGGGTCTGCAGAAGAACGAGACCCCGCTTTTCACCCAGATGCGAAAAGCCTTTGAAAAAGCTGCCGCGAAGTAGTCTGGGGCACTAGCCGAGGGAAGTAACAGGGGGAAACAGACCCGCGAACCCTAGGAGCGAGGGCCGCGGCCTCCGGCCATCATCAGACCGGCACCCACCAGAACCAGGACGACACTGACCGTCGGAGAAACCCGCTCACTGCTTTGCGTCTGCACTCCGAGGCGGAGATTGCCGACCGTCATGCTATGGTCCTCGCGGTGAGGAAGGGGAACGAAAAATGAAAGAACGCCCAACCCCAGCACCACCAGACCGGCCACCAGAAAAGCTTTCATCGAGGAGTCCCTCCCCAGTTGAATTTAGGATCTCGCGGATCTCTGGGCGTGGTATGGACACGAGTGCTCAAGAGGCAGATCAGATCCCCCGCCGTCCCCGGGACTATCGAGGGATCGGCTTATCCCGCGAAATCCTTCACCAATTCCACCAGACTGCGGACCGCAATCCCTGACGGACCCTTGGCAATCCACGGCTTCGGGTCATCCATCCAGGCAGTCCCGGCGATATCCAGATGCAGCCAGGGGGTGTCCTCGGCGAATTCCTTCAGGAACATGGCGGCGCTGCTCGCGCCCCCCCAGCGTCCGCCGCTATTCATGATGTCGGCAATGTTTGAGCGGATGAGGTCTTTGTATTCCTCATCGAGCGGCAGCCGCCAGAACTTCTCGCCAGCTTTGTCGAGGGCGTGGCGGAAACGCTCATACATCGGATCATCGTTGGCGAAGACGCCGGCGTTGGCCGAGCCCAGCGCCACGACGACCGCCCCAGTCAGGGTGGCGGCATCGACCAAATGGGTGCAGCCAAGCTGGCGGGCGTAGCAGAGACCGTCGGCCAGCACCAGGCGGCCTTCGGCATCGGTGTTGATAATCTCGATGGATTTGCCCGACATGGCGATCTGCACGTCGCCTGGCTTCTGCGCCTTTCCCGAGGGCATGTTTTCGGTGGCGCAGACAATGCAGATAACTTTTACCTTTGGGTTGAGCAGGGCAATGGCGCGCATGGCGCCCAGCATGGCGGCCCCCCCGGCCATGTCATATTTCATCTTCTCCATCCCGTCCGCGGGCTTGATGGAGATGCCGCCAGTATCGAAGGTGATGCCTTTGCCGACCAGTCCGAGCACCGGAGCCTCCGGCGCTCCCGCCGGTTCGTGGCGCAATACGATCAGGGCGGGCGGCTCATCGGAACCCTGCGCAACCCCCCAAAATGCCCCCATCTTCAGTTCCTTGATCTTGTCCGCGCCAAAGACTTGGCATTTCAGGCCTACTTCCTCCGCCATCTTCCGGGCGTGTTCGGCCAGAACCGTGGGCGTCATGCGGTTGGAGGGCTCGTTCACAAGCTCACGGGTGAAGTTTTGCGATTCGCCCATAATGCGGGCTTCCTCGATCACCCGTTGCAGCTTGGCCTTGTCGCCGCGGCCGATAACCGTGAGCGTGTCAATGGTCTGGTCTTTGCGGTCGCTCTGGTAGGTATTGGAATCGAAATTACCGACGAACGCCCCTTCCACAATGGCTTTGACCGCGTCTGCGGCTTGCAATCCGTTTTCCGGAGCGATGAAGGCAAAGCTGCGCAGGCCGCGGGCCTTGAGCGTGCGCACGGCTGCCCCGGCGAGACGGCGCAGATCGGAAGCGGAGAAAGTCTTGCCGTGGCCACCGCCGAGCAGTAGCAGTCGCTTGGCCTTCAGCTTGGCGGGGTGGTGCAGCATGGTGATTTCAAACGTTTTTCCGGTGGCTTCGCCGCTGGCGATCACTTCGGCGGCAGCTTCTTTCAACGCGCTGTCGCCGGTTTCGATCGAGAGTTGCGGCTCGGCGATTGCACGGGTTTTTTCGCTTCCATCTTTTTCACTACGATCTTTTTCGCTGCGATCGAGGATGACGGCGACCAGACATTCGGCTTCAACTTCTGCGGGGGCGGAGAGGGAAAGATTGATTTTCATGGTTGTGTCACTTGTCAGTATCGTCGGCGGAGAGGGAATTAGGCAAGGCGCCGTTCGAATCACAGCGCCACGATCGTGATTCCCCGGTTCCGCTTGCCCAGATCGGGATCTTGCTTCAACTCCGGGCGAAGGTTGATGAGGGCCCATGCCTGCTCATCCGATTTGGCCCAGTTTTCGCCGAAGATGCATCCCCGGATCTCGCCCCGGCCGGCCATTTCGACGAGATGCTTTTGCACCGCGATGCGAATTTCGCCGCCGGCTCCGCTCGATCCATAGCCGTGAATCAGTTTAAGGAGCGGTTGTTTTTGCTCGCGGGCGGCGGCCAGCTCGCGGTCCAGTTGCTGCAAGGCCTGGTGGACCAAAGGCATTCCGCTTTTGAGATTTATGGTCTTGATGGCGCAGCCTCAAATCCCTGAGATCATCAACGGCCCGAAGAGCCATGCCGGCAAGGGCGCCCGCCGAATCCCCAGCCCCCGCAATCTTAGTGTCCCTTTCGCACCCGGCTCATGGCTTCGCGGGCCTCTTTGTCCGCCGTCCTCCGGCGCTCGGTTTCTCGCTTGTCCCAAAGCTGCTTGCCTTTTGCCAGTGCCAGCTCGACTTTGACCCGGCCGTTTTTGAAATACATGCGGGTGGGAATCAGGGTCAGCCCGCGCTGCTGGGTCTTGCCGATCAGCTTGCGGAGTTCTTCTTTGTGAACCAGCAACTTGCGGGTGCGCAGCGGGGCGTGATTGAAAATATTGCCGTGCTCGTAGGGCCCGATGTGGCAGTTGAGCAGCCAGAGTTCGTTGTCCTTGATCAGGCCGTACGCGTCTTTCAAGTTGGCCAGTCCGGAGCGAACCGACTTGACCTCGGTGCCGGTCAAGGCCACCCCGGTCTCCAACTTCTCCAGCAGAAAATAATTGTGGGCGGCCATGCGGTTGACGGCGGCGTCGCGCTCGCCGGCGGCGGTGGGGTCGCGGCGGGGATTCTTTTCTGGGTTCGGTTTGGTCGGGTGCGCGGGCTGGCGGGCCATGGAGATCCTCATAGGTTACCTCATGGCAGCCCCCGGTCGGTGGCAGGCCCGGGCCGGAAGCCCTTGGCGGGTGAACAACCCCGACCGGTTGTCGGGAGTGGGCGGCCAAACCAGCCTCCAGCCGCCGGGTCCCCAGGCGGAAAAGCCTTCCGAGAGACCCCCCGAGGAGGCTCGCGCTCGGGTCTGGAAGGCCCGGCGCCCCTCCCTTTTGGATCCACCGTTCGGACTAAGCCTTATGAGTGTAACTACCTGCTATCGCTTGAGTTTCGGCGGCTGCGGGCGATGGTATAATCGCCGGGTTTGCTGTCTTCTTTGGTACTTCTCGAAAGCCGAAGCCCCCGGGCTGTGCCTGAGTCTGATAGAAGATTATCCGTAGGACTGAGGGAATAAGTGATGACGCGACTGATGCGCCCGGTGGCTCTGGTTGTGCTGTTGGTGTCCCTTACCCTGCCGGTTGCCGCGGACCAAGCCAAATCCTGGTTCGAAAAGGGCCAGGACGCCGAAGCCCGGCAAAACTACGAACAAGCCTACGACGACTACAAGCAGGCCTACGACCTGAAGCCGAAGGACTTGCGCTATCGCTCGGCTTTTGAACGGCTGAAATTTCTTGCCGGCGCCTCCCACGTGCACCGCGGGAAGCTGCTGCGCGAGGCGGGCAAGTTGGAAGAGGCCCTGGCCGAGTTCCAGAAGGCGGCGGAGATCGATCCCTCGAGCTTTATCGCCCAGCAGGAGATTCGGCAGACCCAGAAGATGATTGAGGCCGCGAAAGCGCCGGCGCCGCGCTCGGAGGCTGCTCCACCTGGTATGTTGGAAAAGCGCCTCAACGAGGCCCAGGGCCCGGTCGAGCTGGCTCCCATCGCAAACCTGCCCATCACTCTGATGGTCACCAACGACAGCAAGCAAATTTATGAGACGGTCGGGCAGTTGGCGGGAATCAACGTGCTGTTTGACCCCGAATACACCTCCCGCCGCATCCGCATCGAGTTGAATGGGGTGACCCTGCAGGACGCGCTGCAGATCATTGCGCTCGAGTCCAAAACCTTCTGGCGGCCGGTGACCTCGAACACGGTTTTCGTGGCGGCGGACAATCAGCAAAAGCGCAAAGAGGTCGAGCAGAGCGTCATTCGGACCTTCTATCCGTCGAACCTGTCCCAGCCAACCGAAATGCAGGACGTGGTCAACACGCTCCGTCAGATTCTCGATATCCAGAAGGTCCAGGCGCTGCCGGCCGAAGGCGCCATCGTGGTGCGGGGCACGCCGGACCAGTTGGCGCTTGCCGGGAAGGTGATCGACGATCTCGACAAGGCCAAGCCGGAAGTCATCGTGGATGTGGCGATCCTGCAGGTGAACCGGGATAAAGCCCACACTTTAGGCATCAGTCCGCCCACCAGCGCCACCGTGGCGCTGCAGAACAATATCAATACCACCTCCACCACCAGCACCACCGCCACCACCGGAGCGAGCACCACCACGACAGGCACCCCCAACCAGGTCAACCTGAACCGAATCGGAAATCTGAACGCCACCGACTTTACCGTGACCATTCCTCAGGCCACGGCCAGTGCGTTATTCAGCGACAGCGACACCAAGCTGATCCAGAATCCGCAAATCCGTTCGGTCGATGGGCAGAAAGCCTCGCTGAAGATCGGCGAGCGGGTTCCGATTGCGACCGGCTCCTTCCAGCCGGGCATCGGGGGCGTGGGTATTAACCCGCTGGTTAATACGCAGTTCCAATACCTTGACGTAGGCGTCAACATCGACATTACCCCCAAAATTCACGCCAACGACGAGGTCTCGATGAAGATTTCGATGGACATTTCTTCGGTCACCGGCACCTCCAGCATTGGTGGGATTAACCAGCCGATCATTGGTCGGAAAACCATCGAACATGAAATCCGGCTGCGCGACGGGGAAGTCAGCTTGCTCGGCGGCATGCTCGAAGATCAGCAGACCCGTTCGGTCAGCGGTCTTCCTGGGCTGTCGCAGATTCCGATCTTAAAATATCTGTTCTCCCAGACCCAAACCGACCACAGCGAGAATGAGATTGTCTTCGTGCTGATTCCGCACATCGTGCGTGAGCCCGATTTCGACGCGGCCAGCGAAAAAGCGATCGATGTGGGTACGGCTAATTCCATCCAGCTTCGCCGGATGACCCCGCTGACGGTGCCTACGGCGGTTCCCCCGGTCCAGAACCAGGCTCCCGCGGCCGCGCCGACGACGCAGAATTCGGCACCCGCGCAGCCGCCGCCTCAGCCGGCGGTTGTGGGAGGGGCGAGTTTCAGCTTCGACCCGCCGTCGGTCACCCAAGCTACCGGAACGAGCTTCGCGGTGAACATCCTGCTCAGCGGGGCGCAGAACGTTTACTCGGTGCCCTTGCAAGTCAGCTACGATCCCAAACTGCTGCAGGTGGCGAATGTTTCCAACGGAAGCTTCCTCTCTCAGGATGGCCAAGCGGTTGCCTTGGTCCATCGCGACGACGATACCACTGGAACCTTACAGATCACGGCCACACGGCCGCCCGGCGCCGGAGGGGTCACCGGCCAGGGGGCGATCGTGACCATGACCTTTATCGCCAAGGCTGGCGGACAGGGCACGCTCACCATTTCAAAGGGTGGGGCGCGCGATCCTGCGATGCAGCCCATCCCCGTATTGGGGGCGGTGGCGTCGGTGACGATTCGTTAGTCGAAATGAGATAATTTCTTACGATGGCTGTCGGCTTGGGCACGGAGGAAGAGGTGAATTCCGAACCGGGTTCAGCCGTGCCGCTGACCCCACGCCCTCGTTTGACTCCTCCACTGCTGCAAGCTTCGCTAGCCGCAGCGAAAAGCGACGCATTCCGGCGCGAGCCGCATGTATGAACCGAGCTACCGCCAGCTTCGAACGACCGAACCGAGTGCCCCGGACCGGGCGCGGGTTTACTCTCGTCGAATTGATCGTCGCGACCTCCATTCTGATCATTCTGACCAGCCTGGCCATCCCCATGGCGCGGGTGTCGATCAAGCGGGACAAGGAGCGCGAACTACGGCGTGATTTGTGGGAAATGCGCGACGCCATTGACCGCTACAAAGACGCCGCCGACCGCGGCGCTTTCCAAACCAAGGTGGATTCGGGCAACTATCCGCCGGATCTGGATACGTTGGTCAAGGGCGTGGACATGGGCGCCAAGAAATTGCGATTTCTGCGGCGCGTTCCCATCGATCCGATGACCGGCACGACCGAGTGGGGAATGCGTTCCATGCAGGACGACCCGGACTCGGACTCCTGGAGCGGGGACAATGTGTTTGACGTGTTCACCAAGTCGGACGGTACTGCGCTCGATGGAACCAAGTACAAGGACTGGTAAATGGCAAGACGGCAGGCTAGACAGAGTCGCGGCTTTACCCTGATCGAGCTGATGATTGTGATCAGCATGATCATGATTCTAATCGCCATTGCGATCCCGTCCTACAACCAGTCGATTACCCGCTCCAAAGAGGGGGTGCTCAAGCAGAACTTGTTCACCCTGCGCTCCCTGATCTCGCAATACACCCTGGACAAACAGAAAGCCCCGCAATCGCTCGATGACCTGGTTTCGGCGGGGTATATCAAGCAGATTCCGACCGATCCTATGACTGCGAAACCCGACTGGACCGTCGAACAGGAAGAAGACACGCTCATGTCGGCCGACGAGCAGACGGGGGGGATCGATGACGTGCACAGCGCCTCGGACCAGACCGGGAGCGACGGGACGGCATATAGTACCTGGTGAGCTAGGCCTTCGGCCATCGCCAGTCCGCCCCTGCCAGTTCCTTACCTTCCGCCGATAGTTCCAGCGCAGAGACGGTTTCGCTTGCCGGCGATCTCGCTGGCTTGCATTGGCCGCGCCGGTCCCGCCGGTCGGCCCTCCCTTGCGCATTGAACCCCGCCGGATGAAGCACTACCATGGAGCCATGCCGGTCGAAACCGAAATCACGCAGACCACCTACACTCCGATTCGCGCCCCGCGCGGCACCCAGATTTCCTGCCGGGGCTGGCAGCAGGAAGCAGCCATGCGCATGTTGATGAATAACCTCGACGAAGAAGTGGGAGAGCGGCCGCGCGATCTGGTGGTCTACGGCGGCACCGGGAGGGCGGCGCGCAGCTGGGAGGCTTATTACGCTATCGTCAAGGCGCTCAAGCATCTGGAAAATGACGAGACCTTGCTCGTGCAATCCGGCAAACCGGTGGGCGTGTTCCAGACGCATGAACACGCACCGCGGGTGCTGATTGCCAATTCGAACCTAGTCGGGCATTGGTCAAATTGGGAGAAGTTCAACGAGCTCGAGCGCGCCGGGTTGATGATGTATGGGCAAATGACGGCGGGTTCGTGGATTTACATCGGCTCGCAGGGGATCGTGCAAGGAACATTTGAAACCTTTGCCGCGGCGGGAGAGAAGCATTTCGGCGGAGATCTGTCCGGCAAACTGATCGTCAGCGGCGGCATGGGCGGCATGGGCGGAGCCCAGCCGCTGGCTGCCACCATGAATGGCGCGGCGTTTCTCGGGATTGAGGTCGATGCCGAGCGCATCAAGAAACGGCTGAAGACCGGCTACTGCGACTTCCTGGTCACCACCCTCGAGGAGGCCCTCCGCATCCTGAAGAACGCGGTCCGCAAACGGGAAAACGTTTCGGTCGGGCTGGTGGGCAACTGTGCCGACGTCATTCCGGAGTTGGTGGAACGCGGCGTGGTGCCAGACATCCTCACCGACCAAACTTCGGCGCACGATCCGCTGAACGGGTACGTGCCCAACCAGATGACCCTGGCGGAGGCCCTCGAACTGCGTCAGCGTGATCCCGAGGCCTATCAAGAGAAGTCGCTCGACGCCATGGCGCGGCACGTCGAAGCCATGTTGCGCTTACAGAAAATGGGCGCGGTGACGTTTGACTACGGCAACAATATCCGGACCTTTGCCTTCGGGCGCGGTGTAAAAGGCGCCTATGACATTCCGGGATTTGTGCCCGCCTATATCCGCCCATTGTTCTGTGAGGGCCGCGGGCCGTTTCGCTGGGTGGCATTGTCGGGAGAAGCCTCCGATATCGCCGTGACCGACGAGCTGGTGCTGGAGCTGTTTCCCGAGAATCGGACTTTGCGGCGCTGGATCGATCTCGCCCGCAAGCGTATCAAGTTTCAGGGGCTGCCGGCGCGCATCTGCTGGCTGGGCTACGGCGAACGCGCTCAGTTCGGGCTGGCCATCAACGATCGGGTGAAACAAGGGAAACTCAAGGCCCCCATCGTGATCGGACGCGATCATCTGGATTGCGGTTCGGTGGCGTCGCCGTTTCGCGAAACCGAGCGCATGAACGACGGCAGCGATGCCGTGGCCGATTGGCCCTTGCTCAATGCTTTGCTGAATACCGCCGCGGGCGCGTCTTGGGTTTCGATCCACAATGGCGGCGGCGTGGGTATCGGTTACTCGCTGCACGCCGGGCAAGTAACGGTGGCGGATGGCAGCGATGCCATGGCCAAACGCATCGAGCGCGTGCTCACGACCGATCCGGGCATGGGGATCATTCGCCACGCGGACGCGGGCTACGATCAGGCCAAAGCATTCGCGAGCCAGCGGCACGTGACGATTCCGATGGGTTAGGCATTCGGTGGCGCGCATCCAGCCGGCATTGCCGTTTCATCTTCAAGCCCCGGGCTGATTCTCTGAATGAAGAACGTGCCGGATCGGGTAGGCGGCAAGGCGGCGGTCGGGGTTCGCGTTTCTCCCGCGGCTGCTAAACTCGGAAGCGTGAAGGTTCCGGGAAGCATCAGTCCGCGAAAATCACCGCCTGTGCTGCTGGTCAACATCGGCCAGTTGCTTACTCTGAGCGCTCCCGACGGGCAGCGGGGGCCGCGCCGGGGACCCGCCCTGAGAGAACTTTCCATCATCGAAGATGGCGCCGTACTCTGCCTGGGCGGCAGGATCGTCTCGATCGGCAAGACCCCGGACGCGGTTCGCGATCCTTGGCGGAAGAAAAACCGCAACCGCATGGTCGAAATCGACTGCCAGGGTCAGGTGGTCCTGCCCGGATTTGTTGACTCCCACACTCACCCGGCGTTTATCGAGCCCCGGCTGGCCGACTTTGAGAGTCGCATTGCCGGTCGAACCTATGAAGAAATCGCCGCCGCCGGCGGCGGCATCCGCTCGAGCGTCGAAGCCCTACGCAAAGCCGACAAGAAGGACCTGGTCGAGAAGGTTCTGGGTGCTCTCCATGAAATGGCCTCGCAAGGTACCACGACCGTCGAGGCCAAGTCCGGGTATGGGCTGACCCTGGATGCGGAGCTCAAGTCACTCGAGGCGATTCGCGATGCGGCGGTCCGTTGGCCGGGCACCGTGGTAGCAACCCTGCTGGGGGCGCACGTTGTGCCCAAGGAATTTGCGGGCGGCCCGGAGAAATACTGCGAGCTCGTCTGCCAGCATATGATTCCGCGCGCCGCACGGCGCAATCTCGCGTCCTTCGTGGATGTCTTCTGCGATCAAGGGGCCTTTAGTGCGGAGGCCACGGAGAAAATCTTTACCGCCGCGGCTCAGAACGGGCTGGGAGTCCGCGCCCACGTCTGCCAGCTGAGCAAAACCCTCCTCGGGCCGCTGCTGCGCTTCCATCCCGCGTCGTTTGACCACCTGGATCAGGTGAGCGACCGGGACATTGTCCAACTGGCCCAGCATGACACCGTAGCAACCCTGCTGCCGGGAGCCAATTATTTCTTGGGCTCGGGGTCTTTTCCACCCGCCCGCAAGCTGATTGATGCCGCGGTTCCGGTCGCGCTGGCCACGGATTACAATCCGGGGTCGTCTCCGACCCCCAGTATGCCGTTTGTACTGTCCCTAGCCTGTACCCACATGAAAATGTCGCCCGCCGAGGCCATCGCCGCAGCCACCATCAATGGAGCTTGGGCGCTGCGGTTGGCGGATCGCAAGGGATCGCTTGATCCGGGGAAAGACGCCGACCTGGCGGTTTTTGAGGTCGGCGACTACCGCGAAATTCCCTACTGGTTCGCATCGAACCGTTGCCGGTTTACGATCATGCAGGGGGAGGTGTTGTCGCATGCCGGCGCGCGGGACTGAGAGCCCACGAGAACCGAGCGCACCGAGAACAGGAATGGATAAGACGTCAAAACCGGAGCGCATTCCTCTGGGGCTCATCTTGGTTTGCCTGTTTTCATCCTGGGCCGCCGGGCAACGCTTGCCCCAGATCGCCGTCCCGGAGAATTATCGGCTGAGCTTCGCTCCCGACTTGACCGCGGAAAGCTTCGCGGGGGAAGAAACGATTCAGATTCGGGTTCTTCAGCCGACCTCCCGGTTGGTTTTGAACGCCGTCGAAATCAATTTTCAGGACGTGAGTATCGCGAGCGGCGGCCGCATCCAGATGGCGAGAGTCGCCATCGACCTAACGGATGAAACCGCCACCCTGACGGTCGATCGCCCCCTCGAGCCCGGATCTGCCAGCGTCCAGATTCGCTACACCGGCATTCTCTCCAGCGATTTGCGCGGGTTTTATCTGGGCACAAATCGCGAGGGGCAACGATATGCAGTAACCCAGTTCGAGCCGACCGATGCGCGGCGGGCGTTTCCTTCCTTTGACGAGCCCGCCTACAAGGCGACCTTCGACATTACCGTGGTCGCTCCCGACGGAATGGTTGCGATCTCGAATAGCCGGGTCATTTCCGATAGCCCTGGCCCCGGGAAGGGAACGCATTCCGTGCATTTCGCTCCTTCGCCCAAGATGTCTTCTTACCTGGTAGCGGTCGCAGTCGGCCGGTTTGAATACCTGGAGGGGTCGGCCGACGGCATCCCCATTCGTGTCTACACCACGCCGGGCAGGAAACAGCTCGCGGGTTTTGCGCTCGATGCCGCGGAAAACATTCTGCGTTACTACAACCAGTATTTCGCAATCCAGTACCCCTACGGAAAACTGGACCTGATTGCCCTGCCCGACTTCTCAGCGGGCGCCATGGAGAACACCGCCTGCATCACGTTCCGTGAGTCGGTGCTTCTGCTCGAGGAACAACACTCCTCGTTGGACCATCGCAAGAAAGTGGCGGCGGTGATTGCCCATGAGATGGCGCACCAATGGTTCGGCGACCTGGTCACCATGCAGTGGTGGGACGACGTCTGGCTGAATGAAGGGTTCGCCACCTGGATGTCGAGCAAGCCAGTGGAGGCCTGGAAGCCCGACTGGAACGCGCAACTCGATGAAGTACGCGATGCGGGGGAAGCGCTCGGAGTGGATGCGCTGGCCAACACTCGTTCCGTCCACCAGATGGTGGAAACTCCGGCGGAGATTCTGGGGCTGTTCGATGAGATTGCCTACGATAAGGCAGCGGCCGTGCTTCGCATGATCGAGGCCTATGTAGGGCCAGAGACCTTTCAGGCGGGCGTGAACCAATACTTGCGGGAGCACGCCTACGGGAACGTCGAAGCCGAGGACTTGTGGAACGCGCTCGCTCGGGTTTCGAAGAAGCCGGTGGATGCGATTATGCCGGCGTTCATCGAGCAGCCCGGTGCGCCCCTGGTGCGAGCGACCACTTATTGTGCGGGTGGTTCCACGGCGGTGGGTCTCGAGCAGCAACGTTACTTCTACGACCGGGCCAGCCTTGACGCCGGAGGTCATGGCCCTGCGAGGGACGAGCTCTGGACGATTCCGCTGTGCATAAAGGCCGACGTCGATAACCGTGACACCGGGGGAAAGGCGTGTGAGCTGCTGGACAAGAAACACGACACGTTCACCTTGCCCGGCTGCGCGCGCTGGGTGTTCGCGAACGCCGGCGCGGGCGGCTACTACCACTCCGGTTATGATCCGCAGCCTGAACGCACCCTGGCGCAGGACGCTGAGACCCACCTGACGCCGGCGGAACGGATTCTATTCCTGGGGGATGTGTGGGCCTCGGTGCGCGCGGGGCGGGAGCCCATTGCGGACTACCTGGAGCTTGCGGAAGGCATGCAAGCGGAGCGCAATTCCAGCGTCATCGAGCAGTTGCTCGGGCCTTTGGATTATCTCGGTGCCACCGTGGTCGATCCCGAGGACCGGTGGGCTTACCAGCTTTGGGTGCGGCGTCTGCTCGCGCCCGCCGCGAAGGACCTCGGCCTTTTGCCAACCCCGGGCGAGAGCGAACATCAGAACATTCTCCGCACCCGTGTTCTGCGCTCGCTCGGCGCCACCGGTGGCGAACCGAGCGTACTGGCCGAAGCGCGACGTTGGACTCACGAGGTGCTAGAGGGACGTGTCCCCTTCGATCCGGAATTGGCGCCTGTGTTTTTTGCGTTGGCCGCAGCCAATGGGGACGTTGCGCTCTACGACAAGATAATGGCGGACCTGAAAGCGGCGGGCACACCCGAGGAGTACGACCTATATCTCAGAACGCTCACTCGTTTCAACAGTCCGCCATTGCTGCAGCGAACGCTCGACTATGCACTGTCACCGGAGGTGCGCTCGCAGGATGCGGTCCGGCTCCTCGCCTGGGTCCTACAGAATCCCGCAGGCAGAGATCTCGCTTGGAACTTCGTTCGCTCCCATTGGTCCGACATCGCCGCTACCGGAGGCCCGTTTGCAAATGCGGACTTGGTAATGGCGGCCGGTTCCTTTTGCGACGCCGCGAAAGGAGACCAGGTGAGGGCCTTTTTTTCCGCCCAGCCAACTCTCATCGCGAGCCGTGTTGTGAAGCAGTCTCTCGAGCGCATCAACGATTGCATCGACCTGAGAACGCAGCAGGAGAGTCAACTGGCCGCATGGCTGGAACAGCACGAAGGCGTTACGAAGGATACGAATCGCCGGCCACCTGGGAGCGAAGCCAGGCGGGTCATCACAGGATTTCGTCAGGCGGATAGCATGGTTGCGCCTGGGCGTTGAGAGAACGCGGGGCGGTTGCTATAATCGGTCCGTCCAGGAGTTCCCAGCATTTTCTTGCATGCCTGCATTGGCCGGCAAGACTCCGCCCAGCTCTAGCATGTTCAAGGGCTCGCACAGCACCGTCAGTGAAGCTGTGACTTGGAATGTGGCCAGGTAGCTCAGGTGGTAGAGCGCAGCCCTGAAAAGGCTGGCGTCGGCGGTTCAACTCCGTCCCTGGCCACCACATTTCAAAGCAGTTAACTGCACTTTTCATTTTCCGTATTACCCGCAGTTTGCCCGCAGTTGCCCGCACTACTGCACCAAACCCGTTTCCGGAGCCGTTTTCTCCAGGTTCTTGACCGGATCAGGTTCAGCCGCCTTCCTACCACGGAACAGCAACTCCAAGAACATCCCCTGGGCTTCGAGCTTGTCTTCGGTCACCGCCTCAGCGTAGACCTCAAAGGTCGTCTTCAGGTTTTGATGCCGGAGCATTTCCTGCACCAACTTCGTCAAAGATCATTCAATCAGTCATCGCCCCAACCAAGGGAGACTTTCGTACTATTGAAATTCGCATCTTCTGGCCGGATGGCTCAGGGCCGCCTCCATCGTTCCACTGCCAGCAACAGAAGCATCAGGAAGAGAATGTATAGCGTCTTTATCAATAAGATCAGATTTGCCCATCACCGCCTACCCAGCCGGGGATTCGCCTGAAATATGACATGTTTTATTTGTTGTCTGTGAGCGTTGCGGGTTGGCTCACGAGTCGGATCAGTTGATGAATACCAATGCGGAAATAATCACTGATGGCCAGAACCGGAGCCCCCAGTTTGTCGATTCGTCAAGTAGCTAGTCATCCACTTTGAATGCGGTTCATAAGTAGCGAAGGTGCGACATCCCATAGATAGGCGCGTTTCCGTCTGACCGGCGCTTTCACTCTTCGTGGTGTCCCCCCTTCTTCGGGCAACGTTGAAAAAACTTGTAACCCAAGCGTTCCGGCCCCGTAATAGAGAGTAGAGAAGCCCATGGATCTGCTCCGGCGGTTTGCGCTTGGCGAGATCGATGCTTTCGAGACGTTGGTCCGGCAGTTCCAGGGCGACATCTACGGCTGGATCGTGCGCATCGTGCGCGACCAGAGCATCGCAGAGGATCTGACCGTGGAGACCTTATGGCGGATCTACCGGGCGCGCCAACAGTTTCGTCCGGATGGAAACTTTGCAGCCTGGGCGAGGCGGATCGCCACTAACCTGGCGCTCGACCATCTCCGGCGCAAACGTCCAGAACAGAGTCTGCTCGCAGAACCCGCCGCAGCGCCTCCGTCCGATCATCTCCTCCAGCGGGAAACGCGAGAGAAGATCCAGCAGGCATTTCGCCGCCTGCCGGCCAAGTTGCAAGTAGCGGCGACGCTCGCACTTGTCGAAGAACAGCCTTACGACGAAATTGCTGATGCCTTAGGGACATCTGTCGGCGCAGTGAAGCTGCGTGTGTTCCGGGCGGTTCGCATCCTGCGCAAACAACTGAACCACCTTGGACTCGGGCCCGGAGTTGCAAGGACATGAGGATAAGGAAATGACCGAACACGACGACCGCCAGATTCGCGAAGCTCTGAAGCAATCGTTTCCTCCGATGAACACTGAACTCCGCCGGGACCTCTGGCCCGCGGTGCTGCGCAAACTCGACGTTCACGTGGCTCCTGTGCCCTGGTACGACTGGGCGCTGATTGGGGTGAGCGCTACCGTCTTTCTGTTCTTCCCGCAACTGATCCTGGTGTTCGCGTACCACCTGTAGAAGGAGGCTTTATGAACAATCGTCCGTACTTGCGCGCTTACATGGCAGGAATCGCCGTGCCGACGCCGCTCTTGCTGGTCGCCCTGACCCTGTTCAGCATCGCACGCTTTGTCTACAACGTTCCCATCCCCGTGGAGCGGGTCATCATTTTTCCCATGGCGATCGTCCCCAACCTGTTTGGGGTGTGGAACGTGCTGCACCTGGCGTCGTGGTCGCGCTTGCCGCTGGGGATTCACGGCGCGATCCTTCCTTTCATCCTCGGGCCGGTGGGATTCTTCCTCGGGCGTGGCCTGGGTTTCCTGAAGACGACGGGCTACGGATTCATCTATTTCGACGTAGTGCAGGTGCACTACCTGCATGTAGCAGTGGTATTTCCGGCGGTGGTGATCGTCTATTACCTGGTCTGGAAATACCTGATCGGATTCTTCAATCGAGTCGCAGGAATCGCGGAGTAGCGCTCGCGTAATCAAAGAGCAAGGAAATTGTTGCGGCGACAGGAGGCATTTATGACGTATGTACGTTCTGGGAGTGTTCCGCCCCTCTGGCACGCGGATCGGTGGGCAACTGCAATGGTCTGGCTGGCCGTAGGCTCAGCGTTTTTCGCCCTGTGGTTCTGGCTGCTACCCCAGTGGCTCGGTTTCCGCGTGGAGATGGCAGGCTCCGCCCGCTGGCGCTGGCTGGCGGCTGTCCCGTCGGTGCTGGGATTCGCCGTAGCGCTGCGGTGTGTCTGGGACTTCGGTTGGACCGGACATGGCACGCCTGCGCCGATGATTCCCCCGCAGCGGCTGGTCGTCGTCGGTTTCTATCGCTACGTACGCAACCCGATGTATCTTGGCTTAGCGGCAGGATGGATTGGACTCTGGACCGTCTTCGGACACCCGGATCCACGAGCGATTGCCGCCGTGGCAGTCGTAGCCTTCGGTGTACATCTGTTCGTGCTCTTGTATGAGGAGCCGACGTTACGGCGGAAGTTCGGTTCGGACTACGAAGCCTATTGCCAGAAAGTGAGCCGCTGGTTGCCACGTGTTAGGGCCTGGGCGAAGCCTGAGTAGCGACCGATGGGTTCCGCGCGAGAAATGCGCTGCGTAGCGCGACGTTGTCATGTGGGTCTTTAATCTTTCCCGCGAACATTGCGTACGGAGAGACAGTCGCCTACGCTGTGAGAGGTTGCTACACTACAGCTGCACGCGGAACAAATGGTTCGAGCAGCGATTTGTATTGAGGGCCCAACTGCAGTTCCTCACCATATTCATCGCGCACCCTTGCGAGGATCGCTCGCTGCCTTCAGTTCGTACCGCAAATAGCACAGCCGCATCAGGATGGAGCAGGCCAAAAAGAATCGGGACAGGTCGCCGGACAACGGCGAAGTCAACTGCGGGGTCAGCGGTTGATCGAATCTCAGGCATCAGAAAGGAGAGAAAGAATCAGCTATATCTGTCGGGAGTTCCAGTTGTCGTTGATGGGAAAGAATAGTTGACGCCGGGCATACATCGCCGGCTCGAGGCGAGACGTAGGTAAAGCACTGGTGAAGGACACTCCGAGGTGGCAACTGCTTCAAGCGAACATCATATGAACACACGATACCACTTTCAAACTTATTCGCGGACGGGGATGGCCGGGCATCATTTCAGAAATGGAGCAGCTTCCGTATGGCGAAACGGGAGCGGTGCGGATCAACCACTGGCGAGTTCTGCAGATGGAATGACTGGTCCAGTGCGGGCTCAAAGGTCGCGGCTGGCGAAAGAGACTCGCGACATTTTCATCCGATGACATTCTGGCGGTGCACAGCCGCATCCGCTTAGCTGTCCTATAGCACGAGCACATCGTTGCCGCGCGACTTCAGAGCGCGGTCAAACGTGATCAACTTCAAGCCTGCCACGGCCGTGAAAGCCAACATGTACGCGTCTGCCCAGAACTTTGGAGAGCGACTAGGCATTCGAGAGCGCGCGCGGAACTCCTTCTCGATATCCTCCGGCTCGGGCACGAAAACAACTCGATCATCAGCCCAGATCCGGTCCCACAGGCTCCAGGCTTCCGCCATAGATTTTGCGTCCACTCCCATGATCTGTTCGGTTGTCAGAAGCCTAAGAACAGTGATTTGCGTGAACCGAGCGAAAAGGAATTGCTCCTGTCCGGCCTGCTCAAACCAGGATCTGGCTCTTTCGGAATGTATATGCCGGCTCCACAGGAGCGCCAGCCAGACATTGGCATCAAGGAAATTCAACGTGTTCATAGATCTGCTCATTCGTCAGGTCTACCTGTGGTCCCTTGGAAACAATCAGAGGAAATTCGACCCGCTTTGGCCTCGGCCGCTGTGTCTGCAAGACCACACGTCTCACACCGAGAAGAACCAGCTCACGAATCGAAGAACCAGTTCCCGCCGCCTGCTCCTTTAATTTCCGATAAAGGGGCGCCGGAATGTCCACCGTCGTCCGAATCGATTCTTGCTTCATAAACATGATTATTTCATATGTGCCATAAATATGGAAGATACCGTTTTTTCGCCTAGGGAGTGGCAAACTGCGGAGATACCATCTTCCCTGAATCCTAATAGTATTGATCAAGTCGAGGATCGCGAAATGGGCCGGATGGAACAAAAGGCGAACAAAAGTTACCGGCAGTTTTACCGGCAGTCGGCTTTGCCTGCTGTGACCATCAGTGACTTAGAGCGCCGGGAGGCACCTCTAAGTACTTGCAATCACTGTTAATTTTGGCCCTGAAAAGCCTGATGTTGCCAGTTCAGGCGGGTTCCTCATCAACTTCATTCGCCGAAACTTAGCGAAATGTGACCGCAAGAATCAGACGAAATCACCCACGGCGATCACCCGCGACTCCATGATGCGGCCGACCGTTTGCCGGCGAGGGGGCAAAAACTCAGGAGGGCGTTTCTGAAGACCAACATGGCGAGACTTCCCCCAAGCCGACTTCGGGCCCGGAATAATTTCCGGTGAACCGGTGAACGATTGCCGTGAATCATTCGTACCTCAGAGCCACGCTGGGATCAACTCTTGCGGCATGTTGTGCAGGTATATAAATCGCCAAGAGAGCTACGGAAGCTAGCAAGAAAGAGACGACTACGAACGTGAAGGAGTCGTGACCGGAGACACCATACAGCATCCCCGCAACGAGCCTGGTTGCGGCATACGCGGCTCCGAGGCCTAGCGCCACCCCCACGGCAACCAGCACGCCGCCTTGCCGAAACACAAGGGACATCACATCTTTTTTCTGTGCCCCGAGTGCCATGCGGATCCCAACTTCGCGAGTTCTCCGACGGATAACAAACGCCAGCAGACCGTACAGTCCCAGCATTGCCAACGACAACCCGAGCAGACTGAAGAGACCGAGCAGGGAGGCACTCATGCGCGCCGGGTAGAACGCGAATCCCAGATGTTCATTCATCGTCTGGACATCGGTAACGGCCAGATTGGGGTCCAAGCCCTGCACGACCGCGCGAATGGGCTGTATGTACTGGTGTGGGTCGCTCGCCGCATGAATCACTAGTCCGGAAGAATGGCCTGCGACAAAGAGGTGACGTTGCGGCGATTCACCCAGGCTCTGATACCTGCCGTTAGGCACGAGGCCAACGACTTCGATCCAGGGGCTATCGCTGGAATTCAGCTTGAGGTGCTTCCCCACAGGATTTTGTCCGGGCCAGAAGCTATCGGCAAACATTTGATTGACGACGGCCACAGGGGCCGTGCCGTTCAGGTCGCGTGGGATGAAATCGCGTCCCGCCATAAGGGGTGTTCCCATGGTACGAAAGAAACCAGCCCCTACCCTGTCGTAGAAGACTTTCGGCCGCTCGTAATCTGGAACAGGAGTTTCGCCTTCGATATACACGTGACCATCGCCCAAGTAGCCTCCACTCAGCGGCGCGAACGCGGTGGAACTCACGTCGATCACTCCCGGCATGGACCGGACCTCGTCAAGCAGGCGTGCGTCGAATGCCGAACTCTGCTGGTCCGTGTAACCGGCAAGGAAGGTGTCGGCCGAGGCAAGCAGCCGGTTTTCGGGATCGAAACCCAAGCTAATCTGCTGTGCTTTAACGAGCGACCGGACAAAAAGCCCCGCCATGATCAATAACAGCAATGACACCGCGATCTGCCCGATCACAAGTGCATCGCGCGCCAGCATGCTGGTGTGACCTTGGCCAAGCCCGGAATCCCCGGCCTTCAATGTTCCGCCAAGATCAAGCTTCGTCGAGCGGAAAGCGGGAAGGATGCTGACGAGGATCCTGGTCGCCAATGACGCGCCCAGCGTGAACAGCAGGACTCGATAGTCAACACTTGCGTCGAATGAAATTTCGAGAGGCAGCGGAGGAGCAAACTTCAGCAGCATGCGTGTGCCAAGGACCGCAACGCCCAACCCGAGCAGACCGCCGCTGAGGGACAAGATCATGCCCTCCGTAACCAATTGTCGCACCAGCCGCCAGCGGCCAGCGCCCAGAGACATGCGTATGCCGAACTCCCTGCGCCGTGCTAGGGAACGCACCAGCACCAGACCTGCGATATTCGCACAAGCGATGAGCAAGACCAGACCCACGATGGCGAGAAGTATCCAGCCGAACCGCTCCAGCCCTGGAAGGAAGGGAGTCCGGCTCTCGCGTTCGGTCAATACGGTCAGCCCGAATTGATGATTCTCCTGCGGGTGTTCACGTTCCATACGACTCGCCAAAGTCGCCACTTCGGCGCGCGCTAGCGCCAGGGTGACTCCGGGCCGTAATCGTGCAATTGCTGATAGGAACGTCTCATTCCGGCGGGTGAGTTTAAAGCCCTGCCCAGGCATAGCTGCGCCTTCCATCATCATCGGAACCCAGAGATCGTTTTGAAGGAGCAGGCCTGCCCGCAGCATGCGGTCTGGAGCAACGCCCACCACATCGAACAAATGGCCGTTGAGCCTTATAGAGCGGCCGGCGACCCTCGGATCGCCGTTGAATTTTTGTTCCCAAAGACGGTGGCTGATGACAACCACCGGCCGCGCGCCGAGGACCCGATCCTCATCGGGAGCAAAGGTGCGGCCAACCGCGGCTGGAACGCCAAGAGTATCGAAATAATTGCCCGAGACGACGCTCCCCCATATTCTCTCGCTCGCACCGTTTTGCCGCCCTAGGCCGAGACTCATAGGCTGCGGGGAGGAATAGACCGCCAGTTCCGAGAACGATTGCGCGGACGCACTCAGGTCTACATAGTTGGGATATGACATCTCATAAGACGCGCCCAGCGGTCCGGAAAAGATACGAACAAGCCGATCAGGCTCCGGCACGTTAAGAGGGCGGATTAGGGAATTCAGCACGCCGAATATGGCCGTATTAGCGCCGATTCCGAGCGCCAGCGTCAGAATTGTGACACCGGCAAAGATCCGGTTGCGGAGTAAGGTCCGGAAGGCATAGCGGATGTCCTGCAGTAAGGTGGGCATCGGTCTGCTCCCTTTATGATTCCAACGGCACCACGTCGAGCGGTGGCGCTTTTCCTTCTACTACGAGGCGTGGGGCATTTAAGTTCCGCGAAGATTCGGATTAGAAGGCGGCCCGGTGGTGGAGCACTCGTGGATTTGAATCACACGGTCCGATCCACATAGTAATCCTCTGTGGCACAACAACGAGATGCGACGCTCGGAATAGCGCTGCCCGTTCTGATCTGGATAGCCGGACACACGGAAACTATCCAGAAACGGGTTCGAGGAAGTTGACCGGATTAGGAACGAGAAGTGTGCGTCCAGCGAAGGCTGGCATGAACAGTGGGTGAAAGTCCCATCGGGGTAAGAGTTCAAGCCCCGTAGCTTGAATAGCAGGAAGGAAGGAAACTGAGAATCCTGAAGCCTATTGACGAAGCCATCTAATAAGGATGGCGAGCGAGTCACCGGGCCGTAACGCAAGTAAACCCATATGGCCTCGAAAGTACTGAAACCCGAAGGCCGAGCCCTCACTTCTCGGGCGAAGGCAGCATGGAGCGTCGCAAGGACTGATGCGGCGAAACACTTCGGCGGGGTTGGTAGGGACAGCACGGTGACAAGGTCATGCTAAGCAACTGGAGAAACCCTCCTCGTCCCGTCGAGAAATCGGCGGAGCAGGGAAGCCGTATAACCGGCAACACCGGGAAGTCGGTGGACGGCGAGAGGGATTCGGCTGGGTCTGTAGTAGCGGGGAAGCGGAGTAATGTCCGTGGAGCGAAGAGGCCCTGCTGTTTGTAATGACTCTAACAAAACGGGAGGCAAGGGTGAGATGACAAAAGCGCCCATCAGTTTGCAGGACCTGAGAAGGAGTCTATATGTCAAGGCGAAGGCAGAACCGCTTTGGCGTTTCTGGGGACTATACGTCCACGTCTGCAAGATGGAGACTTTGCGGGAAGCCTACCAGATGGCGAGAAGTAACGGCGGGGCACCAGGGATTGACGGGGTCACGTTCGAAGCCATTGAGGAAAGCGGAGCGGAGAGTTTTCTCGGGCAGATTCGGGAAGAGCTAGTTACCAACACGTATCGGCCCATGAGGGCACGGAAGAAGGAGATTCCAAAGGATGGGGGCAAGAAAGTCCGCGTCCTTTCGATTCCCGCAATCCGTGATCGAGTGGTCCAGGGGGCGTTAAAGCTAATCCTGGAGCCGATCTTCGAAGCTGATTTCCAAGCAGGGTCGTATGGATATCGACCGAAGCGGACGGCGCATGAAGCCGTAGCCCGAGTAGCCCAAGCGATCGTCGAAGAGAAGACGCGCATCATTGATTTGGATCTAACTGCCTATTTCGATAACGTGCAGCATTCTCTGCTGTTAGAGAAAGTGGCCCGGCGGGTCCGAGATGATGCCGTCATGCATTTGCTCAAGATGATCCTGAAAGCGACTGGGAAGACAGGCGTTCCCCAAGGCGGGGTGATTTCACCGTTGCTCAGTAACCTCTATCTGAATGAGGTAGACCGGATGCTGGAAAAGGCGGTGCACACCACGCGAAGGGGCAGGTCAACCAACGTCCAATATGCACGTTTTGCGGACGATATGGTGATCTTGATCGACGCGGAACGGCGGAGTGACTGGCTGGTGAAGGCGGTAGACAGGCGGCTGCGCGAGGAGTTCGCGAAGCTACGCGTTGCGATCAACGAGGACAAGAGTCGGATGGTGGATCTGAGAAAGGAAGAGAGCTTTACTTTCCTGGGTTTTCAGTATCGGCGCATACTCAGCCTTCGGCGGAAGTGGCGGCCACACTATGCGCCAACGCTGAAGAAGCGAACAGCGCTGTTGGCTAAGCTCAGGGAGATCTTCCGACAGCATGTCAGCTGGCCAGTGGAGAATGTGATTGCGAAAATCAATCCGATTCTGCGTGGTTGGGTGAACTACTTTCGGGTCGGTCATTCGAGTTCCTGTTTTTCGATGGTCAAGCATTGGGTAGAGAAGACGGTCAGGCAACATCTGATGCGTGCCCGGGGACGCAAAGGTTTTGGCTGGAAGCGGTGGAGTAGTGAATGGCTATATGACCGGCTGGGTTTGTTTAACGACTACCAGCTCCGTCGATGGTCAGTTGCGAAAGTCGCCTCAGCATCATAGGCCCCATAACTCTTGACACCAAGCAAACAGGTGCGCCCAGTGCGGGAAATCCGCACGCTGGGTGCGATGTGGCGGGGGCTGGAAACGGATTCACGGTTTGGCTATTGAGGCACTCCCAGAGGAAACGGGGAGCAACAAGCTAGGCTAAACCTTCGGAACACCGCGCCAGTCCTCGACCCGACCTTAGAAGTCGGCTTGTAGAACGGGACCTCTGTGATTAAGACCTCCATCACAGGATCCACGGATTGTGTGGCGTCGGAGGAGCGAGATTTCGCAGGTCCTCGGATCGCAGAATCACCCACGGCAATCACCCACGGTCCTCCCGACTTTCCCGTATTTTCCAGTGTTTGGCAGTCCCACGGAAACCATTTAAGTTGTTAGAAACACTGGAAATCCGAGTTCTGAAAAGGCTGGCGTCGGCGGTTCAACTCCGTCCCTGGCCACCATGTTTTCAATCGCTTAGAAGGATTTTATCAACCTTTACATAGTCGCCAAGTGCGACTTCCTTGGGCTGATAGCAGCACAGCGTTTGCTGGAACCCCTCTAGATTCATCAAATTACATCGAATGAGTCGCATAGCGCGCAGACTTTGGCAGGCTGCGCTGAAAAGGTCCTGAGAATTCGCCACGCAGTCTGCTACCGAAAAGATACGAGCGTCGAGAACAACCATCTGCCGACTGAACGCAAATCTAATCAACAGTTGAACATTGATGATTGACGCTCGATCAGATCTATCGACATCGTTCCTCGCGCACCCCTGACAATCGAGAAGTGGGCCCGTCGATGACCACAAGGGCGTTTGAACGAAGCCGCTGACGCGGCGGACGCTGGGTGCCCGAGCGATGCGAGAATCTCTTGTCGAGTCGACAATAGACTGAGTCGATATTCAACTTGGACGATGAAGGTCATTGCTTTCGTCGAATCGTGTGATCCGTCAGCCTTTCGAGAGAAGTGGCAACGACTCGCGCAGGCCCAATTTTCGAAGCACGAACATCATCGGGCACCAGTTCGTTAATCCAGACTGGAACAGATTCAGGCCAACGAAAGCGGTGAAAAAATACCAGTACGGGCTTACATAGCGCCCGAGTGCGAGGGACAACAGAATAAAACCGCCAGCGATTAAACGAAGTGCTCGTTCTACAGTCATAATGAGTTCTCCTCCGGAACTACAAGCCGTTCTGCACAATTTCGCATTGCGGTGTTTCGCATGCAGCGATGTTCTCCGACGAATGCGGATGCATCGGGTGGAAGCGAGTGTCCTCTCTGAGAGAGGTAGTAAAGAACTGGCACTGCCATACGCGACAGAACCGTAGATGCCACTTCACCCGCCATCAACGAGAGAGCCAAGCCCTGGAAAATCGGGTCGAACAGGATCACGCTGGCTCCCACGACGACCGCGGCAGCCGTGAGTAGCATGGGGCGAAAACGGACGGCGCCGGCGTCGACCACGGCGTCTTCCAGTGACATTCCCTGGGACCGGCGTAATTCAATGAAGTCGACGAGGATAATGGAGTTGCGAACAATGATTCCGGCCCCGGCTATAAAGCCGATCATCGAAGTGGCAGTGAAGAATGCCCCCATCAACGCGTGTGCCGGGAGAATGCCGACCAAGGTGAGCGGAATCGGCGCCATGATGACCAATGGCGTGACGAACGAGCGGAACCAGCCCACGACCAGCACGTAGATCAAGACAAGGACAGCCGCAAAGGCCAGCCCCAGGTCGCGGAAGACTTCCACCGTTATGTTCCACTCGCCATCCCACTTCATGGAGAAGCGGTCGGTGCGCTCGGGCATGGTCGTGCCCTTGTATTGCTTCACTCCGTAGCCATCGGGCAATTTGATTCTGTCGATGGCGTCGCTCATCTTTATGATGGCGTACACAGGGCTCTCTTCTCCGCCCGCCACATCTCCCGTCACATAAACGACTGGCTGCAAATTCTTGCGATAGATGCTGGTGTCGATGGTGGTCTGCTGCAGATTCGTCACTTCCTGCAGAGCGATCTCTCCACCGGAGGGCGTCGGCAGCTTCAGGTTGCCAAGGTCTTCGATACCTGAGCGATCGGGGCGCGCCAAGCGCACTTCGATGGGGATGTCCTCGCGCGAGTGGGGATCGTGCAGCAACCCGGCGTTGGCGCCGCCGAGTCCTACCTGCAGAGTGCGCGTTACGTCGGCGGGCGAGATGCCGTGGAGGGCTGCTTTGTCCAGATCCACTTTCATGTCGTATTTGATTTGCGGGTCTTCGACGTACCAGTCGACATCCACGACGCCCGGCGTCTGCTGAAAGATTTTCTTGACTTGAGTTGCCAGGTCAATCTGCCCCTTGTAGTCAGGCCCATAAATCTCAGCGACCAAGGTTTGAAGGACCGGCGGACCTGGCGGAACCTCGGCAACCTTGATGCGTGCACCGAAGGGCGTGGCAATCTTGTCCAACTCCGGCCGCAACCGCCGCGCGATCTCGTGGCTCTGCGCTCTGCGATCGTGCCGCGAGAGCAGATTCACCTGAATGTCAGCCTGATTAGGCTGATTCCGCAAGAAATAGTGCCGCACGAGGCCATTGAAGTTGTAAGGACCGGAGGTGCCAGCATAGATCTGGTAGTTGATTACCTCCGGTTGCTCACCCAGATATCGCCCGAGAGCCTGCGCTACGCGGGTGGTTTGCTCCAGTGGTGTCCCATCCGGCATGTCGATAATGACCTGAAATTCGCTTTTGTTGTCGAAGGGAAGCATTTTTACCCGCACCCACTTCAACGGGACAAAAGTGATCGCCGCAAGCAGCAGGACCACGACGCCACCGAGGAACATCCAACGGCGACGTGCATTTAGGATGAGCGGATTCATCATGCGGCGATACAGGCGGGTGGTCCAGCCCTCGGTCTCATGCCCGGAATGGCCGCTGGCGCCTGCATATTTCCGCAGCAGCCTCAACGCCGCCCACGGTGAAACGACGAAGGCCACAATCAACGAAAACAACATGGCTGCCGAAGCCCCTACGGGTATGGGGCGCATATATGGGCCCATCAGGCCGCGCACGAAGGCCATGGGTAGAATCGCGCCGATTACCGCGAAGGTGGCGAGAATCGTAGGGTTACCGACCTCATCCACCGCTTCAACCGCAACGTCGGCCAGCGGGCGCCCTCGGCTTTCCGCCAAGCGGAAATGGCGCACGATGTTCTCGACCACAACGATGGCGTCGTCAACAAGAATTCCAATGGAGAAGATCAGCGCGAAGAGAGTGACTCGGTTCAGGGTGTAGCCATACAAATAGAAAACGGTAAGGGTGAGCGCCAGCGTGACCGGCACTGCGAGCAGTACCACGCCGGACTCGCGCCAGCCCAGCGCCAGTGCAATCAGCAATGTGACCGACAATGTCGCGATGAGCAGGTGCTTGAGGAGCTCGTCGGACTTGTCCTTGGCGGTCTCGCCGTAGTTGCGCGTGACCGTGATGTTCAGGTCACTAGGAAGCACATAACCGCGCAGGGCATTGACTTTGTCGAGCACCCGCTCGGAAATATCGGTGGCGTTGGTGCCTTTCCGTTTGGAGAGCGTGATGGTTACTGCCGGATACTCCGCGCCCGTTGTCTGCCCAGCGCCCCCGCGAGCATTCGCAAACAGGACGTAGGTGTCCGGCTCGGCAGGTCCGTCTTCCAGCTTCTCCACCACATCGCGCAAGTAAACCGGACGTCCGGCGTGAACCCCGACCACAACCTGACGCAAGTCTTCGAGACTTGTGAAAAAAGTGCCCGCTTCGACCTGAAACTCGCGATTGTCGCGTGCAAAACTGCCAGCCCGACCGCGGATATTGGCGTTCTGGAGTTGTGCCACGATCGCGCCCGGCGTAAGGCCGTATGCCGCCAGCCGTTGTGTATCGAGCAAGACTTTTACTTGTCTAGGCTGCCCGCCGATGATTTTCGTTTCGGAAACATTGTCGAGTTGCTTGAGCGAGTTTTCCAGTTCACCCGCGATTCGCCGCAGACGATAAGAGTCGTAGTCTTTACCCCACAGTGTCAGGGCCATGATCGGCACGTCATCAATCGAGCGGACCTTGATGATCGGCTGCGACACGCCCGGTGGAATACGATCGAAATTGGAATAGAGCTTGTTGTAAGTCTGGATGATTGAATCTTCTTCTTTGCTGCCAACGTAGAAACGCACGACCAGCATGCTCACGCCGGGATGACTGATGGAGTAGATGTACTCGACGCCCGGCACTTCGCGCAGCAGCTTCTCCATGGGAAGGCTGACGCGCTGTGCCACCTCGTCGGCCGATGCGCCCGGCATCTGAACAAACACATCGAGCATGGGCACCACGATCTGCGGCTCTTCTTCTCGCGGAGTCTTGAAAATGCTGAATGCGCCCAGGAGTAACGCGGCCACGATCACCAGCGGCGTTAGTTTCGAATCGATGAAACTGCGGGCAATGCTGCCGGCCAGGCGCAAACTCTTCGGGGGCTGAATCACCGGCTTGGATTTGCTATCAGCCATTACTGGACCTCAATGCGTTTGCCATTCAGGTCGACTGAATCCGGTTTGGCCACAATCCGCTCGCCGTCCTGGAGCCCCGCCAGCACTTCGACCTCAGCCCCGGAGGATTTTCCCAACGTGACGTAGCGCAGGCTAGCGACCTTGTTTTGGTCCAGCACAAACACACCCTGTAACTGACCGCGCTCGACCACCGCCGTGCCCGGAATCGACAACGCCTGCCGCTCGCCGCGAGAAAACTGGGCACGCCCGAACAGTCCCGAATGCAGCCGTGCGTCTGCCGGCAACTCGATCTTCACCAGGAATGTGCGGCTCGCGGGGTCGGCGGCCGGAACAATCTGCACGACCTTGCCTTTCAGCGCCGCGTTGTCGAGGGCATCGATCGCGACCGAGACCTGCTGGCCCGTTCGCACGTAGCGAAGATCGTTTTCGTTGACAGTGGCTTCCAGTCGATAGCGGCGAACATCCTCGACAGTGAAGATCGGCATGCCTGGAGACGCCAACGTGCCGGAGTCAGCTTTCTTCTCTGTCACAATGCCGTCGAAAGGCGCCCGAATCCGCGTGTAATTGAGAGACGTGCGCGCTTGGCTCAAAGCTGCCTGCGCCTGAGCCTGACCTGCCTTTGCCATGTCGCGACGAGCGAGAGCCGTCTGCTGGCGGGCTTTCACCTCGTCGAACTCCTGCGGGCTAACCGCCTTTCGTTCGTAGAGAGATTGATAGCGCTTCAAGGTCGATTCCGCCAGGGCCAGATCGGAATCGGTTGCGACCAGTAGCTGTTGGGCAGCAGTGCCGCCTGCGGTCGCACGTTCTGCGGCGGCTCGCGGCTGGGAGTCGTCGATCACCGCGAGCACTTGCCCTCGCCGAACGCGGTCCCCTTCGTGCGCACTAACTTCGACAATGGTCCCCATCATTTGACTCGCTAGATCGCTGGTTTGGGCCGCGTGCACTGTTCCCACAGCTTCCAGAAGATCGGGAACGCTGGCCTGCTGGACGGCGAGCACGGGAATGTTGCGCACGCTTTCCGGGGACGGCTCTTTCGCTGGTTGCTCATTCGAGCAACTGCTGAGGCCAACCACAGCGGCTACTATCAAGGAACCGACCTTGAGTCCTGTATTCATACGATTCATGGCATCACCACGGGAGACTGCGGATTCAAGCTGCCGCTCGCCAACTCCAGGCCGGCATAGCTGGTCTGGAAGTGATAAATGGCTTCCCAGTAGTCAGTCTGACTACGACGCGCCGCTTCTTCCGCGCCCAACAGGTCGGTAATCGTGCTCAGGCCGCTGTCATAACGGTCCTGGTTGATGCGCAGACTCTCCTGGGCCTGGTCGATTGCCGCTCGGGCCACTTCGATCTGCTGGTGGTTTGCATCCGTCTCGTAGTAGGCCCGCCTCACTTCGAGGCGAACTGCGTCGCTGGCTGCCTGCTTCATCGCCACGACCTTATCTTCGAGCGCCCGCTGCCGGGAAAGTTCCGCCCGTTTGGCACCGCCTTGGAAGATGTCGAATTGCACCTCGATCCCGCCCAGCCAGTTGTTGCCTCCGCCACCCGCCAGAAGCGTGGGGTTGTCCATCTCCCAATCGGCAAAGGCATTCACGCGCGGACCAAATGACGACTTAGCAATCGACACGCTCTGCCGCTGGGCTGCCTGCTCGGAGGCAATGCGCTTCAGGTCGGGCCGATTCGTCAGCGCCTGCTTTTCGACATCTTGTAGCGCGGGGATCGGAAGTGCGCGCTCGGCCAACCCTTCGGTGAGTTGGAACGCAGATTCAACCGGCATACCCATCGCCGTGTTCAGCTCGGCTCGCGCCTCTTCTAAAGTGTTCGTGTCCCGAATCACTTCCTGCTGCCGCTCCGCCATGCGCACCTTCGCCATCAGCAGATCCGATTCAACCACCAGTCCGCTGTCGAATCTCGCTTGGCTACGGTCCATGATCGACTGGGCAGTCTTGGCAGACTGTTCGGCAACTTCCAGTTGCTTGGCGGCAAGCAGAACGCTGTAGTAGGAGCTGACCACCCGGAAGACGATCTCCTGATCGGTGCGCTCCAACTGATGTCCGGCAGCCTCGTTCATCTGTTTTGCCTGATTCAACCCATGCCAGGTGGCGAAGGAATCAAACAGGTTCCAAGTTCCACCAAAGCGCGTAGTGAAGTCGCCCAACGGCAGTGGCGTGTTCAAGTTGTTCAGTGCGAAGTCGGCAGTGGTAAAGCGCTGCTGCCGCAACTTGCTGCCGAACACATAGACCGGGTCATCGCCGCGAGTCGCCGTTTCGGAAAAACTCAAGTGCGGCATAAGGGGCGAGCGTGCCTCGCGAACACCTGCAGAGGACACCTTGATGTCTGCGATGGCTACCTTGCGAACGGGATTTTTCTCCAGCGCGATTGCTACTGCCTGCTGCAAAGTAAGAGACGCAGCCTGGGCCTCTTGCTGAGCCGAAGCCATGACCCAAGATAGCCACAACGTAGCCACGCTCAGAACCACTTTGAAGAAGGCTTTCAACCTTGCACTCCCGCGGTCTGAGCCGGCTTCATCCACTCTGTCTTGTCTTCAACGATTTCGTAGGTGGTGTGAAAACTCGCCGTCTTCTGCACCATGGCCCCCACCGAGCAATACTTTTCCTCCGAGAGACGGATGGCCTCCTCCAGCGCCGCCACGTCAATTTCAATGCCGGTTACCACATGGTGGATTCGCGCCACCGTGAACACCTGGGGCGGCCGTTCTGCTTGATCGGCCTCGACCCGCACTTCGTAGCCGGTGACTTTCTGGTGGTACTTCTGGCGCAGGATGGTGACGACATCGAACGCTGTGCACCCGGCTAATCCGGCGGCGACCAGTTCAATCGGCTTTGGGCCGGTACCTCCGGCTGCATCGTCCAACAACAGCTGATGGCCGCTTCCGGTCTGGGCCACAAATTGGCGCTGTTGCTTAAGTGGTTGAGTCAATTCGACTTTGGCTGTGATCATGATCGCCTCCCTGCTGCTCCTATCGACTAAAGCACACGAATAAATGCAGGCGGGCGGATTTTGTTACAGGAAAAAGTTGAGTAGCCGATAGATGGCGAACTCAGTGCCTCCCTATGACGGCTGTATGATTAAGAATCGATACTGCGGAGAGAACTCCAATGAGGCTTCCCCTCGGGTTCCGGCAGATGCCCGTTGTCTTCACCCTTATCATTCTTGGGATCGCCGCGACTGTGCTGCCATCCTTGGCTTTCGCTGGTCAGGCGAGCCTCATCCCGGCCTCACGCCTGATCAACCCCGACGAACTGGTCAAGCTTCTTCAGTCTGCCGAGAGCGAGAAACCGCTAATGATTCAAGTGGGTTCCCACGTGCTCTACACGCAGGCGCACATTCCAGGCTCGGAATATATTGGCCCGGCTTCCAGCGAGAGTGGCTTGCAGTCCTTGCGCAAGCGCACGGAACCTCTGCCGCGAAACCAGTTCATCGTTCTTTATTGCGGGTGTTGCCCGTGGAGCCACTGTCCGAACGTTAAGCCTGCCGACGATGCGCTCAAAGCCATGGGCTTCACAAATGTGAAAGTTCTCTTTATTGCGGACAACTTCGGGGCGGATTGGGTCGACAAAGGCTATCCGGTTGCCAAGGGAGACTAGCGAACCGACGTTTCCTGACTGAGGTCGGCATATTGAAGAAAGGGATTCTCCGCGGCCTGACGTTGATCGCAGTCGTGGCGGGACTTTATCTCATGACCCGTCATCAGGGCACGCCCGCCGACACGAGGAACACGAGGGTCGGCGAACAATCCCTGGCCCCCGATTTCTCGCTTCCCGAGCTGACGGGACAAAAGCTCGATCTCTCATCCTATCGGGGCAAGGTCGTCCTACTGGACTTCTGGGCAACCTGGTGCGATGCTTGCCGAGAGGAGATCCCTCACTTCGTCGAACTGCAAAGCAAGTATGGCGATCAAGGCCTGCAGATCATTGGCGTTTCCATGGATGATGGACCCGAGCCTGTGCGCGAGTTCTACCGGCGCTTCAAGATGAACTATCCGGTTGTGATGGGCAATGCAAAGGCGGGTGAACTCTATGGAGGAGTTCTCGGATTGCCGATCGCGTTCCTGATCGGGCGGGATGGCCGGATCGGTGCCAAGCACATTGGCGCAACCGACGTCTCAGTCTTTGAAAAAGAGATCGCGAACCTGCTGCGAAAAGGAGCTCTGATGACAACAGACCCTTCAGGACGAACGCCCCCCTCGTTCGGAACTGGAAAGTTGCTATTTACAATCGGCTTGGCAGTCATCCTTTTGCTGCTTGGCCAAAGCATGGTGCGTCACCGCTTCTTTGAAGGCGGCCGGTTTCACCGGAACGGCTCCGTCGGACAATAGCACGTACTGAGAACAGCCTTGGTCGCGGCCCGAATCAGGGCAAGTGCGCGTTTCTTGAGCTGAAGATCTCATACAGGCCGCGTCATCCTCGTCAGCTTGCTCAAATATGCTGTAGAAGAGGTCTCGTGTACGAGGTTGCTCCTCCGCGGCCTGTCTATGCCTATCCGGTGGCCAAGGGAGACTAGGAACTGAACGCTGCCTGACTGGGGTTGGCATATTGAAAAAAGGAATTCTCCGACTGCGAAGCAGAGCCGGTTCCAGCTAGCCAGGCTCGAAGCCAGCGATTACTGGCGGATGTTCTTTGCAACTATGCGTTCGTAATCAGCGAGTAACTTCATGCGCAGTCCGACTGCCTTCTCACGGTTAGGGCCCTCAGCGGGTGATCTTCTGCACTGCTCGATGGTTGCCTTGAGGCTGGCGAGGAATGCGTGGCATGGTTCGCAGCCGCTGAGGTGCCGCTCCAGTTCGTCACAAAGCGAATCATCCAAGTGCTCGTCGAGATAATTCGAGAGCTCAGCAAACATGGCCTTGCAGCGGGCAGGTCTGGGCTGAGCGTTGCTGGGTTGTTCGTGGGAATACGTCCGCGAAGCAGCCCTCCCGGAGCGTGGTTTCAACCCTTTCATCAATTCCTTTCGCACGAACAACCGCGCCCGGTGGAGACGAACCCGCACCGTTCCAGAACGCAGCCCGGTGATCTCGGCCACTTCTTCGTCGGTCAGCCCTTCCATATCGCGCAGCACCAAAACAATGCGGTATGGCGGCGGCAGTTTCTGAATGGCGCCTCGCAAGCGTCCCGCTTCCTCACTCCGGATGGCAAACTCTTCGGGGTTAATGCTGTCATCGGCTCCGAGTTGCCTGAGTTCCTCCCGATCGGGCATGAGTTCTTCCAGGGAGAGACTTGGCTTGGGCGCAAACTTGCTCCGGCGCCGGCTCATCAGGCAGCGGTTCTTTGCCACCTTATAGAGCCACACCACCAGTGCTTTGGGACTGTCGAATTTGGGCAGGTACGGAACCGACTTGAGTAGCACCTCTTGCATCGTGTCTTCCGCGTCCTCGCGCTGGCCGCAGACCCGCATGCTAAAGGAGAAAACCGTATTTTGGAGTAGGGCCAGGGCCTGTTCCAAAGCGGCATCATCACCCCGCTGCAAAAGCTGCACCGCTTGTTCTATCTCGGAGCGCATTGCCGTAAATGTAGCACGGACGTTCCTGGAGGTTACCTCTCCTCCCCATGGTGATTGCCAACGGGCCGATGTGTACTATTCTGGAGCGCGGTCGGCGATGAATATGCGTCTACGAGCTTCGCATGATCGTCTGATGTTAGGGCGACTGCACCCAGAAAAATCTGGCTTGGGCTAACCAAGGTCGCGGTATAATCATCAGGATGTAAGAGGCTGTGATGTCGCTTGTCCGGAATTTCCGGAATCACCCTAGCGGTACACCCTACCGCGTTGCTGCTCTGGGCGCTGCCCTAGTAGCTCTCCTGTTTGTACGCTTCACTCCCCCGCCCTTTGCCGAAATGCCGTCCGCTCAGGCAACCGTCGTTTGCCACTCGGCGCACGATCCCAGGCCATGCTTCGACCCTGATGGTCAAGGGTGGAGTGTTCCCGCTGCCTCCATAGCAATTGCTCCGCCGGAAGTATCGCATCACTCGCCGTCGGTGACGGAGTTGATTCTTCCGTTCCAAACCAAGGGTTCCCATTACAACCGTCCCCCTCCACTCAGCTAGGTCGTTCCAATCCCCGTTTTCTACCCGATTCGCTGACTTGCCACTCTGTAACCGGCTTGTCAGTTCATTGCTATCGCGCGAAAGCCGGACTGGCGGGAACGCGATTTGCAGAACAAACATCGGAGGAGACCCATAATGGCTGAAGCAGTCCGCAAGAATTGGCAAGAGTTGTGCAATGCCGCGCTCGAAGCAAAGGATCCGGACCAGTTGCTGGTGATTCTTCAGCAGCTCGACAAAGTACTAAAACACGAGGAGGATGTTCGCCGAGATTTCCGGATGGCTCGCAGGTCCAGCAAGACGGGAGAGGAGACGCAATGCTCGTGATCCGCTCCACGCCAACTCACCCAGCTTTCCTCTTTAATCTTGCCAACCGTGGAGGATTCAGATGGTGGGCATAAAAGTGCTTTGCGTGGAAAATCATCCTGAACATATGGCGACACTGCGGTGCATGCTCGAAGGAATCGGATGTGAGGTCACGCCTGCAACGAGCGCAGGGGAGGCTCTTGATCTTCTGGCGAATCAACCCGTCGATGGGGTTCTACTGGAAGACGACCTGGCCAACGCGCGCGGTGTTACGTTACGAAGTCAAATGAAAACCATAAGGCCGGACGTTCCCGTTTTTCTGTTTGCCGGGGTGAGCAGCCAGACGCCGTTCATGGTGCGCTTTTTCGATGCCTACCTCCGTCGGAGAGAACAAATCGGGGATGTTCCGGAGGATTTGGACAGTGAACCCTGAACACGCGACTGCAGGAGAATCCTCTTTCGGCAATTGTTGTAGGCCGAGTCTCAGTTTCCGGCTTGGTTTCAATCCGTCTTGCCAGATCAGGGAGCAATCCCTAAGAAAAGGATTAAAGATGAACAAATCAAAACTTGGTCACTATCAGGGGAGGCTTGAGTCGCATTATGGAGAGGCCTTGGGATTCCTGGATCGAGCGGGAGAAGAAACGCGCGCGCTGGACATTGTTTTTTCGCGGGACAGCGCAGACCAATCCATCGCGTCCCTATGCCGCGAGTCTTTGTTTGAGCAGATCAGCCAACGCAACGTTCTTATTCAAAAGATTGAAGCTGCATTGCAGCGAATTCGCGAGGGAACCTATGGAATGTGTGTCGCGTGCGGCGACGACATCCAGTCTGGGCGGCTGGAGGCTCTGCCCTGGACGCAACA
Source organism: uncultured Acidobacteriaceae bacterium (assembly GCA_963770245.1). Classification (GTDB taxonomy): domain Bacteria; phylum Acidobacteriota; class Terriglobia; order Terriglobales; family Acidobacteriaceae; genus PALSA-270. Next base: position 372,837 of record CAVYOX010000014.1, read on the forward strand.
CTGTCTTGGCTGTCAGGAAACGATTGAGCGCGGGGGTGCACCGGAGGCTTTAACCGATGCGCATAAGGCTGGGATCGTTTGGAAGCGGGCCGGCTGACGCATTTTCGCGCGTCCCAACCTCTCTTTCTGAGTCTGCGCAGGTAATCTATCCGCATGGCACGGCTTTGAAGTGAGAAGCAATTCGGAGGTGTTGTATGAAACCGATAATGCTGGTTGCGTTGTGGATCGGCCTATGGATGCCCCAGCCTACGGCCAACAACGATAGTGTTTTTCTACGAACTTCCCCGAAGCCCCGGCTACAAGCTTCACGCTGGATCGGAGCAATAAACAACTGGATGACATATTTCGGCCTTCCCCTCTTCCGCCGAAATATCAGCCAGTTGCGCCCTTGACGTTTTCGCCCTCGACACGCCAGTTTTTCCTGTATCCGACGCCCGCCGTCAACGGGTTAGAGCTCCCAAACGCTAGCGGGCCGGCCCAGACGCTGGCTGCTGGCAGTGGCCGCACCGCCAGCACTCACGCCGTTTCTGGAGTGAATAATTTGACTGCGGTAGGCCCTGGATTCTCCACGGCCACGGGAGGAATAAGTTTCACCCCGGCGTCACCCAAGTTCTGAAGAGGTTGCCGCCAAGAGCAAATTGAGGGTAACACTCACCGTACGTCAATCGTGTACGGATGGGATGGTGTGCGGAAGCCATGGAAACGGCGCTAATCGCTTACGCAGTGTGCGCGTCCGCGCTGCTGATCTGCAGCACGCTGCCTATTTATCCTGCTCGCAAGGCTGGACGGCCAAATCCGGCGGGAACAGTGGACTATGTGGTTATCTCCGGTTTCTTGCTCTTAGATTGGGAGCATGGTTGCCCGAATCTTCTGATCTTCGACTTGCATTCTGACCGTGAAAGCAATTGGCGACACAAGAACATTCCGGGAGTGCTAACGATTTCTTTGCACGACTTTCAACACTTGGCAAGATGGCTTCCGCCCGGCAGCAGAGTCGTCTTCTGTGGTATGGGTCTAAAGCGGCCCTTCGACGCGCAGACCGAACGCATACTCTTGCAGCTCGGAATCGAGGCCATTTACCTTCTGGAAGGAGAACTAGGGCTCCCGCTGTTGGCGTCTACCAAAAGAATCTCAAGTCCTGCAAATAAATGACGACTGCGGACATTTGTACCAAGGATAATTTCACATGATGCGAACGCCGACGGCAACGATCTTGGAGGTAGCGTCCATGAAATTCACACTGTGGATCGTTCTATTGGCATTCTCAACACAACTGTTTGCCCAGAGCGCAGTTCCGGCCGGGACGATACTCCCGGTGGCGCTGAGTTCTTCACTCAACTCTCGTAAGAGCAAAGTCGGGCAAGTGATAACGGCGCGAATTATGCAGAATGTTCCTCTGGCCACTGGCTCAAGACTTCGGGCGGGTACCAAGGTTCTGGGACATGTGGTTAAGGTTAACCCGGCAGATGGTACGCGCGGGGCGACCATGTCCATTCGCTTCGACACCCTGGTAGTTTCGAAGCGGCAGATCCCCATCACGACCAACGTCCGAGCACTAGCGTCGATGATGGCAGTGCACGAAGCGCAGCTTCCAGAGACTGGCCCCGACCGGGGCACGTCCGAGAATGCGTGGACTACAGATCAGATCGGAGGTGACATCGTTTACCGCGGCGGAGGGCCGGTGGCCAAAGGCTTACTAACGGTCGGAGAACCAACTGCCGACGGCGTTTTAGCTCAGGTCCTTCCGCCGCCCGGCGGAAAGTGCCGTGGCGAAATCGGCCAGGCGGCGCGTTTGCAAGCGCTGTGGGTGTTTTCCTCCGATGCCTGTGGAACCTACGATTTGGCGAATATCACTATAACCCATGCGGGACGAACCCATCCCTTGGGCTTGGTCACGCTGACTTCAGACAAGGGGGACATCAATGTAAGAGCCGGTAGCGGCGCGCTGCTGCGTGTGGACGGCAACTCGGAGAGCCCGTGAAGAACTTTGCGCGATGCGGTTGCAACCAACATGCTGGCTTTGACATTTATGAGCGTGGGTGGTTCCTTGCCGTTCATCGGGAAGGGGGTCCTTAGCCGCAACCGCTTGCTGCCCTCGATTGTTCTCACGGTCATTGGTTCTGGCTTGGGTGCATTGCTGTTGCTTGCCGTATCCGTCAAGGCCTTGCAAATCATCATCGCCGTAGCGATGATTGCCGTGGCGGCCTTCTCCCTACTGAATAAAAACCTGGGACAGAGAAGTCATGACGCTCCCGCATCACGGGTTGGAGAGGTTACTGGCTATGCTGCCACCTTCCTTCTAGCAATCTACGGCGGCTTTTTCAGCGGTGGTTACGTCACCATGCTCACTGCCGCTCTTGTTGTGTTTTTCGGTATGACCTTCCTGCAATCCGTAGCCGCTACAAACGTATAAACGTATAAACGTATTTTCTTCAGGGATTGCAACACTGGTGCTTATTTGGCGGGGAGTTGTGGATCTGAAGCTGGGCATCATCCTTGGCATTTCCATGTTTCTGGGTGCACTGCTGGGAGGCCGTATCGCCCCACTTCTAAGCACGGTCTGGTTGCGGCGAATATTCGTTGTGGCAGTGCTCGGGCTGGCCGCACGTATGCTCTGGCTGTTGCGCTAAAGGGTATGGGATACTGGCACGCAACTGGTGTTTCTGGAGGAGAATCGCACATGAAGGCCGTCTGTCTTATCCTGGCAATACTGGTTTGTTCTTGTACCTTGCTCGCGCAACAACCGGCACCATCGCCTAATTGGGACGCCTGGAAATTCCTGATCGGCAAATGGGTGGGCGAAGGAACGAGCGATGTCGGACAGGGTGTAGGGTATTTCACGTTCGAGGCAGGGTTGAATGGCAAGGTGCTCGTCCGCAAGAATCATGCCGACTATCCCGCGACCAGGGAGAGGCCAGCCGTTTCTCACGAGGATCTGATGATTGTCTTTGCCGATCCTGCCACCCAACAGAAGCGGGCCTTCTACACCGACAGTGAAGGGCATGTAATTCAGTACACGGCAACCTTTTCGAATGACGCCAACACTCTCACGTTTCTGAGCGATGCGCTGTCAACGGCCCCGCGCTTTCGGCTGACATACATTCGCACAAGACCAGGCCAAATGACCCTAACCTTCGAAATCGCGCCGCCGGACAAGCCGGACCAGTTTCAAAAGTTGATCGATGCGACCGTGCGGAAATCCGGCGATGGCAGCTAATGACATGGGTGTAAAGACACATTGGGAAAAGGTGTACAAAGCTAAGGCTCCGGACGCTGTGAGCTGGTACCGTCCCCATCTTGAAACTTCAATAGCGCTGATCGAACGAGCCGGGGCAGAGCCCGCCTCTTCCATTGTTGATGTGGGAGCGGGCGAGTCAACGCTAGCCGACGACCTCCTGTCGCTCGGCTACGAGAACATCACTGCTCTCGACATTTCCCAGATCGCGGTCAACGTTTGCAAGAAACGTCTGGGAGCCGCAGCGAGCCGCGTTCGCTGGTTGGTCGCCGATGTCACGGCGGCCGAATTGAACCTGGGCATTCATGATGTGTGGCACGATCGTGCGGTGTTTCATTTTCTGACGACGGTTGAACAACGCATCGCCTACGTACGGAATGTCGCACGATCAGTGAGACGGGGAGGCCACGTGATCGTCAGCACGTTCGGACCGGAGGGGCCGTCAAGATGTAGTGGACTGGATGTCGTGCGCTACAACGCTGAGTCTCTGCATCACGAGTTCGGCAAGAGCTTTCGTCTCGTTGAGAGCTCTGAAGAGCTTCATCAGACTCCCTTCGGAACCACTCAGCAGTTTCTCTATTGCTACTGCCAAATCTTCTGAACCCATCTCAGCGCGGAGCAACGTCTATGTCGCTCATGTCTTCCGTGTGGTGGTCCTCGATCTGAAACCGAAGGAAGTCATGAATCGCTTTCAACCCATCGGGATTTGCTGTCTTAATACGCACCTTGCCACCTGTTGGCAATTCTTCGAATCTGTAAGCAATCTCAGATCGTTTCTCCTTCATCACAGGTATGCCGAGCGGCACCTGGTCATGTACGAACAGGGGAATCGAGAATTCGGCGTTGGAGAACATCGTGACAATGTGCATCAGATGAGACCGGATTGCTTGCGTATTCTCAGAATCTTTGCTGTCGTTGACGGTAACTTCAATAGCCCCACCGTCTGGGTAAAGACGAAAATGATGAGTGGTCTTATCATGCGAGAATCCCATCGCTTCATCACCATGTTTGTCCACGTCGGCCTGATGCTGCGCGGCTTCTTTCATATGCTCTATGTACATCGGGCAATATTGATGTCCTGTGCTGCCAATTGCAAACCGCCGAAGAGAAGAAATGCGACTACTGCTTTCATGGTCTCTTTCCCCTTCGAAACTGATTCGCTGGAGCGCCGGATTTCATTGCCGCGTCACCGAGCGAGTAAAGCAAGTACGATTTCTGCCCCGGACCCGCTTCCTGAGTCCGCTTTTCCCAATCGGCCAATACCTTCTTGAGATATCGTTCTGTACGCTTTAGGGCCTCTATGTCTGCCGCGAGGCCCTTAAGCTTTTCTTGGGCAAGCTGGTAAACACGGCGACAGGGGGCGCCTCCAGCATCACGAGCTTTCAAGACTTCGGCCAACTCTGCCAGAGTGAACCCGATCCGAAGCGCCCTTTGCACCACCAACACTCTCTCCACGGCGCTCGCGGGATAGACGCGGTAACCCGAGTCTGTTCGCGAAGCTCCTGTGAGAACGCCAATCCGTTCGTAGTGTCGGATCGTATCGGGACTCACACCAGTCGCCTTGGCCAGGGTTCCGGAACGAAGAGCTCTGGAATTGCTGTTTTGCACATGCCAACTATGAACCTTGGAATGCATTCCGGAGTCAAGAAGTTTTTGAAGAAAAGCGAAAGTCCCCAACGGGCTCTATGTGTTTTTATGACGCAGGTTGACGCAGGTAAATGCTGTCGAGACGTGCCAGGGGCCGATGCTCTTGGCACCTCGATGGCAGACGCTCTCCGGGAAAGAAACAACTGGCACTCCGATTGTGGTAACTTCACGGGGCAATACGGGTTCTGAGGATGCTGGCGCTCCTCGTCCTGAACATGCATGAGATTACGCGAAAGCGTTGGACGATTTGGAGCTTGTTTGATCACTTCCGATTTACGTTCTTCTAGTGTAGGCGTCCTAAGTAGTAGCGATTATGGATGAAGCAGCCCCTCGAATTGTCTGTGGAGGGACGTTGATGACCTTAGCTGACCTGCCGATCGCAGAAGAGAGTGTTGCCGCGATGAACTTCAGACGAAAGAGCCACGCCAGTTGGCCACTTTAGGTGCTCAGCGGTAGCCGCGCGCGAGGAGGTATTTCGCGCCAGCCTCGAAGGCCTTGGGACCAGGCACGAAGAACCCGAAGGCATCGGCCAACCGACCGATCACATTGAACGAGAAACAGACCGCGAGCGCATCCTCGATCTGTCGGCGCGAAGCGCCGGCAGCGAGGACTGCTCGCATGTCATCCGCATCCACCGCGTGCTCGCGCACCAGCTTGCCCAGCATGAGCAGCGTCGCCCGCAATGGCTCCTCGATGGCCGCCGTGTCGAGATCGGACAACAACGCGGAGACCGTTTTCCCGTCGCGATATGCCCGTTGCGCGACCGCCGCGTGCGCCTTCGTACAGAACTCGCACTGGTTGGTCTTCGCGACGAACGCGGCCATCAACTCGCGATCACCGACAGACCAAGTGGAGGGTCCACGCATCGCCTCATGGGTGACTCCCTGCATCGGCCCGCCGTAGAAGTCAGCCCGGTACTTGACCAGCTTGATGACGTCGAGCACCGGCTGGCGCGAGACCGTTCGAATGAGCGCGAAAATTGCCTTCGTACCGAAACCGTGGCCGCTATCGAGGATTCGAAGCCGCATGCTCACTCCTTCCCGGTCGCGGCCTCAAGGGCCGCAAGTGCCGTGTCGTACTGCCGGGTGGCTTGCCCGATCGCGGCGCACACCACGATCTCGAAGACCTGGTCTTCACTGAGGCCCGACACCCTCGCGGCGGTGATGTCGTCGTCGGTGACCCTATAGGCATGCCTGGCAACCTTGTCGACTAGCGCACCTAGTGGTTCGGCGAGGCCGCTGTTGTTGAACGCGGCCCGACGCTCGGAGGGTGACGCCTTGCCGGCTCCTTCCAAGATTCGCCTCGCCAGCGCTTTTCGCGCCTCTCTGATATCCGACATGTAGTCTCCTGTCTAGGCCGCGGCCGCACGGGCGAACGCCTCTACGAGCCGACCCCAATCGCCTTCGGTGTCGAAGATTGCACGCATCTCATCGCGACGCGCCCCATAGCGATCAAGATGGCTATGTTCCAGTTCGACGCGTGTACGATCGCTACCATCGGCGCTGAAGCGAACCTCGATTTCAGTCTTCAGGGTTGGATCATACTGCCAGTCGGCGTTAATATTCCACGAGAGTACCAGGCGCGAGTGCGGTTCCCATGCGAGTACGCTGCCCCACTGAAACGTGCTTCCATCGTCGCCGCGCTCGTACCAGCGGCCCCCGACGCGCGGCTCGATCACCGCGTCCACTGCATTGGCCTAGCCGATTTTGTAAGATGCCAGCGGCCACCACGCGCCCATCTTCTCGGTGAACACCCGCCACGCCACTGCCTGCGGTGCCTGAACGGCTCACGACCTTCCGCACGCTGTTCGCATCGGTACCTGTGGACATCGTCGGCTCTGTCATTGTTTCGTCTCCTTCGGTGCTTCCCGCTCGGCCATTACCTTAAACGCGGTGTATGGTCTTGGGGTCGGTGCCCGCTTCCACATCGGCTATTCTCATAACACGATGACCGATAACGAGCGCATGCAGCGAGAATCCAACCTGATCGCGACCATCAGAAAGACGCTTCCCGAATTCGCGAAAGCCTGCGCGGATGACACGGGACTGGTGGTGTTCCACCAAGACGTCTTTGCCGCCGACTACCAAGAGGACGAATACAAGCTCCTCGGCATGGCGATCAAGTACGCAGGTCCGCGTGGCAAGGAAGTGCATGTAATTGGGAAGAACCGCACTCTCGGCGAAGACGGCACTGTCCAGTGAACGCAATCGTCCGGTTCAACACGGTTGCACGTTCAGGTTGTGGCGCAGGGATGCTCGCAACTAAGATTCCCAGTGGTGACGACCGCCGCCCCAGACCGCCCAAGGATCGACGCATTCTTGCCGATCTACGATGTTGGTGCGGTCTATCAAATCGGCATCAATGCCCCACCCTCCGTCGTTTATCAGAGCCTTCTGCGCTCCGACTTCAACGACCTGTGGCTAGTACGCCTGTTAATGACCATCAGAACTGGAAAGCGACCGCCCCGGAATCGCGTCGCCGGCGCTCTACCTCAGCGGCTCCAAGGCACGGGCTTTGTCATTTTGGACGATAGTCCGGGCGAGGAGCTTGTCATTGGCGTTGCAGGAAAATTCTGGCGTCCCGATGGCGGACGCTGTCTCGACCTTACTGCGGGTGATTTTGTCGGATTCTCTGCCCCCGGACAAGCAAAGGCAGCGTGGAATTTCAGGTTCAGGATCGACTCGCCTGAATGTACGGTGCTATCAACCGAGACGAGAATCAAGTGCTTCGGTCGGGCGGCGTTGTGGACGTTTCGCTTCTACTGGAGTCTAGTCAGCCCGTTCTCTGGGTTGATACGCAAAGCGATTCTCAAGAGCGTGAAGGTCGAAGCAGAGTCAATTTTCACAGAGCCTTCTTGAAGATCGTCAAGCACAGGAAAAGCAGCAGAGCCAATCCGCTGAGGACACTCCTAACGGCATGCAAAATAGCCCAACGAGCAAGTAGCTGACCCGTATGTGCTGAATGCTTGTCCAGCGCAGGATTGAGCAACTGCTTATTGGTCGGCAGGATCACAATCAGCGTGAATGGGATAACGGAGCCCAGCAGCATCCCGCCAACGACCCACAGGAAGCTCGCCCCGGCAAACCATGCGGCAAGGGAAGACAGGAGACCCACCACTGCCAAGGTCGCCTGCATGATGGTGGCCCGCCGATAGCTCGGCGCAAATTCGGTCGCGGCTATCTCCGCTCCGCATTCCATTCTTGCTGGATGTTCGACAAGATTTATGTAGACGGCGGCTCCCGCGAACAGGCTGCATGCAAGCACAGCAACGAATTCAGCAATGTGGCGCATTGTTCGATCCTTGTGTCCTTGGGGCTCACATCCCGCTACTTTCACACGCCAGAGTCAACGCAGGCGCAAACTCTTAAGCGAGGCGCGAGCCGATCCCCGACTGATGTCAGGCACAATGACCAATTCAAGAACGGTAACACCGGAAAGTTCAACCCGATATTCCTCGACCTCGTGGATTGTGTCAGGCGGACTGAAATTCCATTGCTGGCGCACAATCTCTCGAAACGAGCGTCCACCATCCGGAGACCATCGCAAGCCGAATTCTTGGGTGCGCGGCGTCTCGGCTTCTTCGAAGGCGAGCGCGATGCGTGTGACTCTTTGTGGCTGATCGAAGACTAGCCGGATCGTTTGAATACCAGACTCCGCGGCACGCCATCCGCGCATTTCTCCTGCGACCAGCGCAGACTCCACCGGATAATCCTTCGCTTCCGATGTGACCTCGACCACGGCTGCACGGTCGAGGTCTAGCCAGCCTTCGTCGAGAGGCGTACCAGCCTGCGGAATCCGCGTGATTGGGCGCTTGCGCATACCCTAGTTTACCTCCGGTCCTCGACGCCCATGATCGCCGATGACAGCCTCAACGACCGCCTACCGCGCCACCGCCAGATCAAGATCAGGAAAGGAGGATAATAGTTGCCTTACAAGGAGTTCTGAAATGAGCAGCCTAGCCATCCTGCAATCACTCAAGGAAAGCATTCTCAGCCAAGCGAACGTGAAAGCCATCTACGGCGAACCTATCGCAGCCCATGGCAAAACGGTCATCCCGGTCGCAAAAATCATGTATGGCTACGGAGCGGGCGCTGGTACTGGAGGTGCTGGCACTAATAGTGCTCAGGGCGAGGCCGGGGGCGGCGGTGGAGGAGTACGGGCTATTCCCGTGGGGGTCATAGAAGTCAGTGATCAGCAGACCCGTTTCGTTCCGATTGCTGACCGCAAGAGATTGGCTGGAGCAGTTTTCGCGGGCATCGGTCTCGGTATATTGCTGGGTTGGCGCTCACGACGCTGAAACCGGGTCGGCATAAATTTGAGGCAACGACGAGCACACCGACTAAAGCCCGTTCGGCAGAAATACTAAACGACCATTTTTGGTTAGTCTTTCAGGTCGGGCTGGAGGACAACATGCCGATGTTCGTGGCAGGCGTCGATGGATGTCGCGCACCCGAAGGGTGGGTCTGGTTCAAGGTCGAGGTATCTCCTCTTGACACGTCGGTCGAGTTGGTCGAGCTTCCCAGATTGCTGAGGAGCCGCCCCAGCGATCTCGCCTTCCTCGCCATTGACATCCCAATTGGGCTCCTGGATGGCTCCAGAGCACGTGATAAGGCCGCACGGAAGCTGCTCGGTCAGCCACTCGGCACCAGCGTGTTCGCCGCGCCTTGTCGGGCGGCTCTGACTGCAAAGACTCACGTCGAGGCGAGCGCGATCAATCGGCAGAAAACGGGCCGAGAGCTGAGCGAACAGGCGTTCGGCATAGGGCGGAAAATCAAGCAGGTGGACGATGCAATGACGCCGGATCGCCAAACTGCGTTAGGAATATTCGTGCAGCCTCGATGGCGGCAAAGAATTTCCCTTGGCGAGCCACCGCATCGCGCAGGACTGAAAGTATGCAGGCCACCTTCCGTCCGGGATAAAACAAATCGGGCGCGACCGCCAAATATCCCTCGCTTGCGAGCATCAGCCTGATTCCGCAAGTCTTGGCTCATGCCTGCCGCATCATGTAACAGAACTACACCCGCCCACGGCCCGGTTTTGGTGGGCGCTGCGAACCATACCGGAATTTCGCCGTACGGACTGCTGATCTTCACGTCAGCCATCGGTCTTCTTTCGCCTAAGTGACGGCGATTGTATCGCCCTTCGATGATGCGGCAGAGTCGCCTTCATGGGCGCAATGTAGGACCGCGCTACCTGCGTCAAGCCAGCGAGCCCTCGCAATTCAACTCTTTTTCATAGCCGCAGATTGCATCGCTGGTTCGCCAAACGCGACACACTGTGCGATCAGCGCGAGTACCCAGATGTACCACGGAATCGGGTCGTGATAATGAAATTGCAGAATGACACACACCACGAAGAGCAGACCTCCGAGCATAATTCCCTCCTGACGGACTTGTTTAGGTCGAAGGCGAACCATAGCACAAGGGCTAGAGCGAGTCAGTGAGCGGGAACACGTTTATCCCAGTGATGTCCGGTCTACCAGACGAATGGGACTAGCCGGAAGCGGGTGCGCAGGCAGTATTCCGCGTAGCCCGGTAGTTCTTGAAGCAGAACTTTCTCCTCGTTTAGGAGACGAAGAAGAATTAACGGGATCCGGAGAGCGAAGGCAGGTAAGGTGAAGTACGAGCCCAGCGCCAAACCGCATGGCACACATGCCCGCATACATGGGATGGCGGATAAGGCGATACGGGCCGCCGGAAATCACTTCCTGACCGGGCTCGACTTGAATCGTCCTCGCAGCAAAACGGTTGACCTTCGCAACCCAGAGGGTCGTCGCGAATCCGCCGAAAACGACCGCTTGTGACAACATCGTTGTCCACAACGGCGAATGCGACCAGCCAAATCGGTGATCGTGACCGGGAAGCACAAAGGCGATCGGCCAAGTGATGTAGACGAACGTGATGATGCGTTTCTATTCGCGCACCTTTTCCTTGAACAACATCCTGCGACTCGATCAGTTTGGGGTTCGTGTTTGTAGAAGTGGGCAAAGGCGAAAAGACCGGGGACGAACGAAATCGCTATATAAGCCCAGCCTGCCAAAACCTCAAAACCTCAAAGAGCCAGCGGGAATGAGCAACAAAGCTCCCAACACACCTAATGCGAGTAAGAAACGAAGAGCCAACCTCGATTTGAGGCTCATCTGAATGACACTCCCGTGGTTCGAGCGGCGTCAGTTACCTCAGTGGGTGTACGGATGATCCTGTGTATCCAACTTGTTCTTTAGAGGTCGCGGACTTCCTTTTCTAGTTTCATGACTTGCTCTTCGAGTGCTTTGACCCGCTGGTCGTAATCTGGGTGATTGTGGCTATGCTTTGCCTCGGCCATGGCGCCTCCTTGAAGTCGGACGTGATCGTAATACAGGTGTGGTCTTCCGGTGAAACCGCCCCTCAGTCACGATTTTCATGGGGTAGTCCGAAAGGGTCTCGCCAGCGTGTCTGCAAGTTGTTGAGCGACAAATGACGGGATTGGCGGCATCGGGTGGTCAGCCGGGTAGGTACTGACCACTGAGTGATTCACGACCGACTCGTTCGCCGTTTAAACCTACGTTTGCGAAATCACACATGCGAGAGCGCGCTCGTCCCGGACTTGGAACTCAGGATCGCTTCCGCGCTCGCGCTCGAATAGCTCATCGCGTCCGATCCACTCATGGAGAAAGCTTGGACGGTCTTCTATGATAGTTGCCCAGTACGATCTAAATGAATGCAGTGCACAAGGAGGTCCGATGAAACGACGGATACTAATCGCTTTGCTGCTGTTCGCCTCTGCCGCACAAGCGCAATCCGACCCGTGGGCGGCCTTACGCGTTTTTGAGGGCAAGTGGGAGGGAACCGTCACGGGAAAGCCGGGAACGCAAATTAGCCATCGGGAATATCACTTCGAATACAACGGCAAATTCCTATCGCAGCGTGATGATTCGGTGTACCAACCTCAATCTTCCAGCGACAGGACAGGGAACCGAGGCGATTTTGGCGTCTTCAGTTACGATGTGATCCAGAAGAAGATTGTGTGGAGGCAGTTTCACAGCGAGGGCTTCGTCAACGAATACACCCTCGACTCGGTGAGCGCCGATGGTAAAGCGTTAGAGTTTGTCACCTACCGGATCGAGAATCTTCCGGGAGGGCGAGCGAAGAAATCGTATCGCGTAATTTCCGCCAATGAAATGGAAGAAACATTTTATCTAGCCCCTCCGGGAAAGGACTTTGAGGTGTATACGGTGGCGCGGCTGACGCGGGTGAAGTGATCACCCGGAGAAAACCATCGTGATCGACCTGCACGACGAGCGATACAACGAATTGATCGTGGAAGTGGACGACCCTGACCCGGCGATCAAGCTGATCCAGAATGCGTTGTGAATGGACGCCATGCGCAAGGTTCGAGTGGCTGCGTTTTCGGTTTCGCTGGATGGGTTCGGGGCGGGGCCGCAAGACTTGAATAATCCGCTGGGGTTGGCGCGGGACTGAACTGCATGGGTGGTTCTTTCAAACGCAAGTATTCAAGAAGATGCAGGGGCAGAGCGGTGGGAACCGTGGTGTCGATAATGACTTCGCTGAGCAGTCGTTTGAGAATGTTGGCGCATGGATTCTAGGCCGCAATATGTTTGGACCCGTTCGCGGGCCTTGGAAAGACGACTCGTGGAAAGGATGGTGGGGTACAAATCCTCCGTACCACACGCCAGTGTTTGTCCTCACGCACTATGCGCGTGCTTCACTGGCGATGGAAGGCGGGACTACGTTCTACTTCGTCAGTGATGGCATCGAGTCTGTGTTAAGTCAGGCGAAAAAGGCAGCCGGGGCAAGGAAGTGCGCATTGGCGGCGGCGTGTCTACGATTCGTGAGTATCTGGTTGCGGGGCTGATCGACGAGATGCACTTGGCTTTCGCGCCCGTGCTGCTGGGCGAAGACGCGATGCACGTCTTCCTTCGGAAATGAGCATTAACCCGACCCCTTGCTTCATGAAAAACAAGCAGATGACAGTTCGAATCGCCTTGGTGCGCATGATCCTCACAAATGGCTTTCCGGCTTTCATCCGCCCACAAGGTGTACCCGGCTGATCATCGAAATCCGAAATTCTGGGCTAATGGATTCATCGGTTTGTGGCTACCGTGGCGAAGCCCTTTCTGACCAGCGATTGATTCCATTGGGTTTCGCCAGAAGTTTCGCCTGCTGGGCGCGGTCAGGAGATCGCGAAAGTGGGGCCAATGAGCGAAATAGGGACTTTCCGCCAATTGACCAGCACCGTCGTATGTTCCGAGTCGCTGCCCAAGAAATGCTAGCGAAGCGACGCCCACCGTACAACCGCAGGAACTACAAAATCCTTCACCAGCGCGTAGTGTTCCGGATACTCAGGTTGACGCCAGTCTGAGGTACAGAGAACCACCAGATCGAGGTCGGGCGCGACCAGCAAGTACTGCCCGCCATAGCCCTTCGCGTGGTAAGTGCGATAGCCAGAAACAGTCTCCGTAAACCACAAGTATCCATAGCTTATCCGAGTCCCGAAGAAATCTCCCGTGAGATGAGTCTTGCCCGATTCCTCGACAAACCATTCCGGAATCAGTTGTACCCCCTGCCAGCGCCCCTTATCCAAATAGAGCTGCCCGAATTTCAGAAGGTCCGTCGCCTTCCATAACGAACTTCCGCACGCGAGTTGCATCCCGCTCTTGTCCTTGTACCAAATGATTTTAGAAATCCCCAGCGGACGGAACAGGCTGGCATCGGCGAAATCCCAAAAGCTCTTGTGGGTTGCTCGACTGATGACTGTGGCCAGGATTTGGCTCGCGTAGCCGGAGTAGTTGAATTTGTCGCCCGGCTCGGCTTCGAGCGGCTGCATGAGCGCCGACAGGGCGGGATTGTCATCGATCTTGTCCCATCGCGGCGGTCCCTCGCGAATCCCCGACGACATAGTCAGCAGGTGCCGGACAGTCATGGCTCGGACTCTGGGATCACGCGGCGAACTAATCTCGGGGAAGAAGTCGAGGACGTTTTGGTCAAGTGTGAGGCGGCCTTGCTTGATGACCACGCCAACGAGTGCGCTCGTCACGCTTTTAGTCATCGATTGTATATTCTGCAATTCGTCTGAGTATCCGCCGTTATAGTATTTTTCAAATACAAGACGACCGTGCCGGGCAATAAGAATGCTCCGAACATGCGGCAGCACAGCCCGAGCGTGGGCGTCCATCTTTGCAAGTGTCGCCGCGTCCATTCCCTGCTCCGCCGGAGCAGAGGTTCTCCAATCGCTGGCAAGTCCGGTAGCCGTCGTCTGACACGAAGCCGTAGCGCACACCATCAGCACGAAAAACCAAAAGAATGATTTCATGCCAGCACGTTACACCGAATTTAGGCTGAGTTCCACGACGATTGTCGAGAACAAGCACACACGAAAATCCTTCCTCTTCTGCAACCATGCGATCATCGCTGACGTATGGGTGTAACACTGAAAGTGTTATCCTGACGTCCCTGTGTGCGCGATTTCTTCGTGAGATGGGGGCTATCTCTTAATCTAAGCACATCGCAGGTGGACTGACTGCCAATCACCGAAAACGGCGGTGTTGCTGGGACTATGGCCGGCCCCGGTGTGCCAGCGCTGGGCCAGTTTTAGAGTTCATTTGGCCTGCGAGCGTGCGTGCTACACCATTTCCACCAAGACTTTTCGAGTCTCCGCCGCGTTACGCACCTCGTGCGAGAAGGCGATGCGGGCTCCACGCATACCATCCGGCGTCTTCAGGCGAACGTGAAAACCGAGGCGATCGACTGTTGTCATCATTGCTTCCGTTGACTCTATGCGAGCAAATGTCCGGGCAAGCAAGACTAGCGCGTCCTTGTGGTCGGCGTTCATGTGCTGAATGATTTCGGCCATTGAGTCTGCGAGAGGGTCGGGTTGGCTGCGGTCATAGTCGGATGCAGATACCCAGCCCATCACCCCGAAGCCTCCCACGTAATAAACATCAACGACGTCCATGCGGTAGAACGAAAAGTCTTCAAAATCTACCCAATACTTGCTGTTGGCGTGACGCTCCAGGTACAGCTTCCGCACCTCAGCCAACTCGGTGTGCGGAACCGAATGAACATTTCCTACTAGAGTGACCCTGGATGCGCCGAGCGGTTCGCCGTCGGAGTCTTCCTGGGTTACAAGCAAGCTGGCGTGGGCGTCGGCCTGCAAGTTCTGCGTATGCATCGCCATGGTGCTGATCAGGAAGATAGGACGGCCGTGATCGTCCAACCCGAAAGGCATTACGGACCCAAATGGGAATCCTGGCTGTTTACGCGACAGGGTAGACAGACTGCCGACGCGGCCCAGATACATTAATGTGCGCGCATGTTCGGCGAACGTGGGCTCGGGGACCGGAGGCTGGTCACTCGCAGGTCCGGGCCCCGCATGTTTTCTGCCGGATGAGGTTGTCATTCGTGGTCTGCTCTCCTAGGTTTCTTCGTCCGGTGGTCCTCCAGCTCCTGCCAGATCCTGCGGCTTGATCTTCTCGACGTTGAATTTTGCGGCGCGCTCTCGCATGGTCTTAAGCACCTCTTCGAGTGGAGGCGGTTCGCCCTTAATCCAACGCAGCGGGTTGATGCGCGCTACCACGAACGAGCGCAAGTACGGGCTGACGAGACCACGTTCTTTCAATTTCTTTACCGCTGCCGCAACTTTCTCCTCGAGGTCGAGCACTATCGAGGCCCGTTTCTCGTGATCCTTAATGGCGGTGCGGAGCGGTTCATCGGTAAAGGTCTCGAGTCGCCGGAGAATCGCATGGTAAGCACCACCGCCGAAGCGAGGGAAACGTTCATAACAGACGCCCAGTGTGGCCAGGGCGGGTTGGTCGAGGTAGAACGCGAACTGGGACTCAGGGCGTGTGGCATCTTCGTCCACCAGACCACGGTAGATGCGTATCACTTCCAGCGAGCGTTCCTTGAGATTGTGAGCCTTCTCTGTATTCAGCGCGAGGATTTGCCAGGCTACCTCGCGGTCAGCCACGACGAGCGCAGTAATTGATCTCGCCCCAAGACGGCGCATGGCTTCGAGGCGGTGCCGGCCATTGGGAGTCCAGAAGCCTCCTTTTGGCGCCACCACTGCAATGATTGGATCGAGAAAACGCCCAGTCTTGTTGATAACGTCAGCGAGCCTTTTGTGATGAGCATCGGAGAGATCTCGTTGGAAAGGGGTGGGTTCGACAGCATCGATCGGCAGAATCGAAAGCAAGACAGGGTGCCCGCCGAGCGGCTCCTTGTACGAGCCCACGACGCAGCCCCCGGCTTTCTCGATTGCCTCACCAGCCTCGGCCGCAGCTCCTGTCAGCTGCTCTAGTCGGCATTCTGCTGGCCCGAGCCCCTTCGTTCCGGGCTTGGCTTTGCGAGGACGACGGCGGACTGGTGCACGCTTAACCATGGCAGAGACTCTATTCTAGTTGCGAGTGGATTGTCTCTCGTCGCCGATCACGGTCACAACGATGGTGCGCTCACGGCCGCGAACGTCGCATTCGAGATGAAAGATTTGCTGCCAGGTACCTAGAACGAGTTTGCCATCAGAAATGGGCACAACGAGCGATGGCCCGAGCAGCGTCGCCTGCAAGTGTGAATGTCCGTTGCCGTCATGCCACGCCTGCTCATGACCGTAATTGCGGCTCGACGGAATGAGATTGTCCAAAATGGCGGGCAGGTCATGCTGCAGTCCTGGCTCGAACTCAATCGTACCGATCGCCGCCGTGCTCCCGACATTGAAAACGTTGACGGTCCCCGTTTGGATTCCGGAGGCGTTCACGACAGAGGTCACTTGCTCGGTGAGGTCGTGGATATCGCCGTGCCCATTAGTGGTGACAGAAATCTGCTGCTGATAGCTCATGAGCCTGAACCACCGAAGATCTTCCCCCACACCATGCAATCCGTAAATATACACGGTCGATGGCATGCCAAAGAATCTGCGGAATCGCGAACAATGTTTGCTGATTTTTTCGAGGTCGAAATCATCGAGGCTCATCTCAAGCGTAAAATGGCTGCAGATCGCGTATCCACGATCTATCCGGGGCATGGGTCCGGCGGGGATGTCACGCTAATCACACAAACCCGCTCATACCTGCACGATTTCGCCGACGCAGTTAAGAGCGGGGATGCGAAGACGGCTGAGCAGCGGATTCTGGCCAAATACCCGGACTACCATGTAAGGCAGTTTCTGACCGTGTTCAGCGTACCTGCCTTCTTTCCGTCCGCCCATCGACCTAGGCCGATTGTGATTTGGCGTCTTCAAACAGGTCAAGAGCATTGTCTAGCCAGCCTTCTAGTCTCCACCTAGCCATCTGGCGGATGCGCCTTCCGTCGCTATCCCCGATCCTGCTCTCACAGTTCAGGAAAGGGGTTTTGCGAGACATGGCCAATTCAATACTAGAGGCAATTTCAAGCGAATTTGCGTCTGCCGGGGAGAAGGTGGGCAGTAGCGTGGTTGCCGTCCATGCCCGACGCTGGATGCCGACCAGTGGCATCGAATGGAAGAGGGGTGTGGTCATAACGGTTCATCACGGCGTGCAGCGCGACGAAGACATCCAAGTCCTTCTCGGTGCTGGTCGCACAGTTTCCGCGAAACTGGCTGGACGGGATCCCAGCACAGACATAGCCGTCCTAAGGATCGAGGAAGGATCTTCAGGCACGCCCCAACTCGGCGACTCGACCAGCTTGAGGCTCGGCCATCTTGTTCTCGCGCTCGGTCGCACGCGGCGAGGAGACCTAGTGGCGAGTAGCGGGATTATTGGCGGCATCAGCGGCCAGTGGAGAAACCGGCGTGGGGGACATCTCGATCAGCACATCCGGCTCGACCTTGCCCTGTATCCGGGATTTTCTGGCGGACCGCTGCTCAATGCCAGAGGCGAGGTCGTTGGCATCAATACGCGGGGCTTAGCCCACGGACGAGCCGTGACGGTGCCGGCGGCAACCGTCAATCGGGTTGTCGAAGAACTCCTGGAAAAAGGGTATATCGCTCGGCCCTATTTGGGTATTGCTATGCAGCCGGTGGACGTTCCAGAAAACATGCGCTCGAAGTTGCCTTCTCAGACACGAGTCGGGCTGCTTGTCATGAACGTCGAAAGCGGTGGGCCGGCAGAAAAGGCTGGAGTGTTGCTCGGAGACGTTCTTTTCGAAGTTGGCGGAGAGACAGTCGAACGCGTAGATACGATCCAGGATTCGCTTGCCACCGCGAAGATCGGTGATGTTCTACAGATCAGGGTGATTCGTGCCGGAGAGATCAAGCCGCTTTCAATAAATTTGGGCGAGAGGGCGCGATAACGAATGTCGAAGCGAAACGGCGGAGGCACGATCCGAATTGCAGTAGTGGCGACCTCCGCCGTCCGCCGGGCCGGGCTCGAAAGCATCATCCGCGGCCAAGCTGATTTCCAACTGGCAGGAAGTTTTGCCGCCGTGGCGAGCCTGGTGTCGTTTGCCGGTCGCGCCGAACTGGATGTAATTGTCATCGACTCCGATTCGATCCGCGATTTATTGCTTGAGGCGACATCGGGCACGGCGATTGTTCTGCTCACCGACGTCAGCGATGCCCGGTCGATCTCGCACTTATTGCGTAGCGGAGTGCGCGCGATTCTTTCCAGAGAGAGCGACCCAGACGACGTTCTCTCCGCCATTTATGCTGCCTATGATGGACTGGTGTTGCTGAGCACACCGACCGCAGAGAGTTTGGCTGCCGTCTACGGCGACCAGCCGCTGGGGGTTGAGGATGAATTGTCCGAAGAGATCACCTCCCGCGAAACCGAAGTGCTTAGAATGTTAGCGGAGGGACTCGTCAACAAAGATATTGCGACTCGTCTCAGTATCTCTGAGCATACGGTCAAGTTCCACATCAGCTCGATTCTCGACAAACTGGGTGCTTCCACTCGCACCGAAGCGGTTACCCTTGGAATCCGGCGCGGGCTAATACCGATCTGAACCCTTGGGCCTTCAAGTGTCCTCCGTCCCATCAACAACTTCCGCGTAGCCCGCGAGAACGAAGCCGCTGGCACGGCGGACACTGCCGCGTAGGTAGGGCCGAGGTTCGTGGGTTTTGCCCTCAGATAAATTGTGGTCACGAGGAGGTCCCCGTGACCCATCTACGCAGAATCATGCTGGAAGAACTCCAGGGTTGAAAATCACTGCGCATGTGCTTGGCTGTGTAGCGGATTCGCTGGTTCGATGCGATAACCGAGAGTTCGGAGTTGCCGTATCATTCGACAAGTGCGTAGTTGCTTCGATCGTTTGGTGACCGCTGCGCCGCGTTCTTCCTAACCCACGATTCGCGTGTCTCTCACGACTTCTCAAGTACTTAGGCGGCCACCTAAGGCAAAGAAACATCGCTGGGCTCAAGAGATTTTGGCGGAGCACCCACCGGATGCCCACGGATAAAACCAGTCGCAACCATTCCCAGGATAGCGCGAGTGTAGCCCGTTCGTGATCGGTGCCGCGCGTTGCCAACGCTCGACTTCTAAGGTTTTCACTTGCTCCAGAAAGTAGTTTCCCCGGCGAGGAAGGGCCCACTTTTCGACGACGATCCGACAGGTGTCCTGAGTGGAGAGTGCGCGGCACAGTCCAGGCATTTCTGTGGATTGGTGCCTGCCAATAATCTATAGTTCTCGCTGTCCGGTTTGACCCGAATCGATGCCCGCCAATTGAAGAGATCCCAATGAAGCCCATTCGTACGTTCAAGGTCCGCCCCTCACTGCCACCAGCCTTACTGCCATTGTTAGGAATTGCTCATAATCTGCGCTGGAGTTGGGACCACGCCGCTATCGAGCTGTTTCGACGGTTGGATCGTGATCTGTGGGAAACGTGTGGTCACAACCCCGTTCTTCTGCTGGGAAATTTGGACCAAACCGCGCTGGAGACTTCGGCATCCGATGATTCTTTCCTGGCGCACATGAGTGGAGTGGCAGAGACACTTGAGCTCTATGTCTCCGGTGAGGGCAGTTGGTACAGACGGGAGCATAGCGGAGACAAATTGCTGGCTGCGTATTTTTCCGCTGAGTTCGGCATTACCGAATGCCTGTCGATCTTCGCGGGAGGACTGGGGGTTCTGGCTGGAGATCACCTGAAGGCAGCCAGCGACTTAGGATTGCCGCTGGTCGGAGTGGGTTTGCTATACCAGCAAGGATACTTCCGTCAATTCCTCAACGCTGCAGGCTGGCAACAGGAAGCCTACGAGGACAATGACTTTCATACCATGCCCGTCAAGTTAGTGCCGGAGGTGAGAGTTCAGGTGGATTTGCCCCAGGGACCCGTGGCGGCGCAAGTCTGGTCGGTGAATGTCGGACGGGTAAAGCTCTTTCTGCTCGACACAAATATCCCCGGAAACACCGCCGAAGATCGGAAGATCACCTACCAGCTCTACGGAGGGGATCAGGAAATGCGGCTCAAACAGGAGATTCTTCTGGGGATCGGAGGCTATCGAAGTCTCGAGGCGATGGGGCTGGAACCCACGGTTTATCACATGAATGAAGGGCACTCCGCGTTTCTCAGCCTGGAACGGGTGGTTCGCCTGATGGAGACACGGAAGCTCTCATTCAAGGAAGCTCAGGTCCTGGCCTCCGCGAGTCTCATTTTCACGACTCACACACCGGTCGCGGCGGGCCACGACTATTTTCCTCCTGGGTTGATCGAGCGCTACTTTGGCCCATACATCCAACGCCTTGGTATCAGCTCTTCCGAGTTCATGGGTCTCGGGCGCCAGAATCCGGCGAATAGCGCCGAGGATTTCTGCATGACCGTATTGGCGTTGCGTCTGGCCTGTTTCAGCAATGGCGTCAGTAAGCTCCATGGCGAAGTTTCGCGGCGCATGTGGAGCCAGCTCTGGCAGGGGGTTCCGGACGCAGAGATTCCCATCCGGCACGTGACCAACGGCGTTCATTTTCGCAGCTGGGTTTCATTCGAAATGAATCAGCTTTATGACCGCTATCTGGGGCCAAAGTGGCGAGAAGAACCTGCGGACACGGCGCTGTGGGAGCGCGCCGAATCCATTCCTGCGGGAGAGCTGTGGCGAACCCACGAGCGGCGCAGAGAACGGCTCGTCGCCTACGCCCGGCAACGTCTGCGGGTTCAGCTCTTGAGCCGGGGCGCACCCCAAGCCGCTCTCAATGACGCGGAAGAAGTGTTGAACCCGGATGCTCTCACCATTGGTTTTGCGCGTCGCTTCGCATCGTACAAGCGGGCCAGTCTTCTCACTCACGATCCTGAACGCCTGGCCAGCATTTTGAACGACTCGGCGCGTCCGGTACAGATCATCTACGCTGGCAAAGCCCATCCCCATGACGACCACGGCAAGCAGCTGATACAGGCGATCGTCGACCTGGCCCGGCGCCCGGAGTTCCGCAGAAAGGTCGTTTTCCTAGAGAACTACGACCTCGGCGTCGCCCGATACATGCTGCAGGGCTGCGACATCTGGTTGAACACACCGCTCCGCCCGCTGGAGGCCAGCGGCACCAGCGGAATGAAAGCACAGGCCAACGGCGTCCTCAATCTCAGCACCCTTGACGGATGGTGGGATGAGGCATGGGAGCTCGGCATCCGCCACGGCGCCGATATTGGTTGGGCCATTGGCAGGCGTGAAATTTATAGCAACTCGTCACGTCAGGACGAGGTGGAAGCCAAAGCCTTGTATGACCTGCTCGAGGGGGAAATTGTGCCCGCTTTCTATGAACGCCGCGCCGATGGCTTACCCCGCAACTGGATAGCTCGAATGAAGTCGTCGATTGCCATCCTCTGCCCCGAGTTCAACATGCATCGCATGGTCAAACAGTACACCAGCGAATACTATTTGGTTGCTCATGACCGCTATCTCGACCTGAGTGCGGAGGGTGGGTCTAAGGCAAAAGCCCTGACGGCGTGGCTCAACCGGGTCGAGGCGGCCTGGCCTCGTCTGCGCGTGGAGTCGGTGCAGGAGAGCGTCCCCGAGATTGATTTTGGGAGCCAGGTCCAACTGTCGGCGCGAGTGTTTCTGGATTCTCTAACCCCCGAGGACGTTGTGGTCGAGAGTGTGATGGGGCGACTAAGCGCGGACCGCGAATTCGCAGATTTTGCCGTCAGTCCGATGCAGGTGTGCGGGCAAAGCTCTCCCGGCAGCTATACCTTCCAGTGCGCCATCCAGCCCAAGGTTCGGAGCGGACTGTACGGCTACACCATACGAGTCCTGCCGAGCCATCCGTCGGCGCGAAACCGGTTCCTGCCAGGCTTGATTCTGTGGGCGGGGAATTGTCCCTTAGAACCCCACTAGTTCGCATGCAAGCGCTTAGCAGGAGGCGCTACTGTGCTGGCTTTACCCTTAACTCGGGCATCAGCACCAGGGCATTTTAGCGGGCAGGATTCGATGCAAAGCTCGCGGCCTTTCCATTCTTCCTCGGTGCGGTAGAGGACAGCGCAATGATCGGTTTTCCGCCTTTGGAATACGACGCGCCGCGCAGAAAATCCACCTGGCCGACAATGCCACTGTAGAACTCCTCTCGAACAGGGACTACCTCGCTCCCACGCGCAGCGCTCGGCGTGTTGCCTCGAGAGTGTTGATCAGCGACTCCTTGGGGAGTTTTTGGATGATCGGTTCGATGATCCAGCCCAGGCCGAATGGCACGTCTCGCGTCAGCGAAATAGCGCGGCACTCCACATACACACCGCCATCGCGCTGCTGGAATCGCCAGTAGGAGTACAGCCGCCACAGAAATCCGTAACCGGTGTCGGGAGGCAGAACGTTCTCTTTGGGGCTTCCGGCGTTCTCCACTTCTGCAATCCGTGTCGTGTACGAACGACAAGTCTCACGCGTCGGATCCAGAGAACGATAGTGCACCTCGTGATTGGTGTCGAGAACGACCGTCAGAATCTTTTTCTTGAGCAGCCGCAGGTAGATCTGGAAATCGTGGCCGCGCCGGCTTATCAGCTTTGAGGCCATGACCTCGGGCTTGTAGATATTCTTATGGTTGTCGTAGTCCTGTACCAGCGTCAGCACGTCTTCGACGGTGGTACCGGGAATGAACGCGACGCCGATCCAGTCGTGGATCAAACCATTGGGCACTTTGACCGGCCCGCGGCCCGACCAGAATTCCGCTGGCACTATACCTGCCCGAACTTGCTGGGCCGTTTCCGAATTGGCGTCAGACCACAGAAATGGGCCTCTGCCTTTCAATGTCTTTTCCATGGCCGCTTCGGCCCCGCGAATGTAGGAATCAAAGGCTTCGAGCGTTTGAGGCTTCAGCTGGACTGGGATTGTAGTTTGCGCCATAGCCGCCTATTGCGGATCGTCACCCCGGCCCTATCTGCTTGTCAGGCTGGCCTGCGATGCGATCGTTGTGCTGCAGGCCACACCCAGAAAGTCGCCATCGCGCAACCTCGAGGGTCCGGTCCCGAATTGAGGCGAATGCGAGGCTCACATCGGATCGCAGCATAAAACTTCGCGCGAGTTAGTCTTTTCGAACACCAATTATGGAACTGCTTTGGCGAGGAAACAAGGGTCGGGTGACGCAGATCACTTGCAGCTGTGTTTCCAGGGTGCCGCTCTTCCGCGCGGCCAGCGGGCGGTGGAGGCTACAGTCTTCTTCTGAAGAAGAGTCCCGCGGAGCGGAGCGCGCCCTGCAGCCGCCGGCTTGCGGTGCGGGCGAATTGCAGGTCCAGAAAGCCCTCCATTTGGCGGGCAAGGGTGGCGCCGTATCCGTACCACCATAGTTTTTTCATACCGGGCAAACGGTCGGAGTCCACATACTTGATGCGAACCATTTCTTCCAGACCAAGATGCCCATGGGTGCGGCCGATGCCGCTGGACTTGACACCTCCATGCGGAGCTTCGCTGATGCCGAAGCACGAGACTACATCGTTCACCAACACAGTTCCGGCGGCGATGCGGCGGGCGATAAGCTCGCCGCGTCTGCGGTCGCGCGTCCACACACTCGCTGCTAAGCCGTATTCGGAATCGTTGGCAAAGGCGATAGCTTCATCCTCGGTATCGAAAGGCATGATCGGAAGCACGGGTCCGAACGTTTCCTCGCGCATGATGCGCATGCCGTGAGTGACTTCTGCCAGGACGGTGGGCGCGTAGAAGTTTGGGCCTAGCTCTGGCAGCCGCGTGCCCCCGGCCAATACGCGAGCGCCCCGGGCCTTGGCATCCTCCACCTGTTGCTCCACGACGCGTAGTTGGCGCTCGTGAATCATCGGCCCCATGTCGGTATCCGGGTTCATGCCGTTGCCCACGCGCAATCGTTTCGTTTTCCCTACACAGGCCTCGAGAAACGGTTCGTATAGGCGCCGTTGCACGTAACAACGCTCCACCGAAAGACATGTCTGCCCTGCATTTACGAACGCTCCCCAAATGGCGCCGCTGGAGGAGATATCGATGTCCGCGTCCGCCAGCACGAGCATGGGATCTTTTCCGCCTAACTCCAGCACGATGGGAAGCAGTCGTGCCGCCGCAGCCTGCGCGATTCGTGTACCCGTAGGCACGCTGCCTGTGAAAACCAGTTTGTCGATTGCGGAGTTGACTAGTGCCGTGCCGGTGGCGCCATCGCCCACAAGCACCTGGAAGACGTCTTCAGGAACGCCCGCCTGGTGGAGGAGAGAAGCCAATTCCAGCACCACCAGCGAGGTGAGTTCCGACGGCTTCACCACGACTGCATTTCCGGCCACCAGTCCAGCCAGCGTCTCGGTGGCCGGAATCGAAAACGGATAGTTCCACGGTGAGATTATGCCGATGACGCCGTAGGGGTCGCGCACTAAGCGTCCGGCCTTCGTCTTCATGGCCAGATTGCCGTGCGGCAGAGGTTCGTCGCGCAGAAGGCGGTAGGAATTTTCGATATAGAAGCGGGCCGCGTCCAGGACGACCATCACTTCCGTGATCAGGGCCTCGACGTAGGGCTTGCCGGCCTCGCGCGTGATTAGCTGGGCAACTTCCGATTTTCTGTCGTGCAGCAGACGCTGGAAGTTTTTCAGGGCACTAATTCGGCGTTGTATTCCGAGTCCAAACCATGCCGGCTGTGAGGCACGGGCGCGGGCTACGGCTTCATGAACCTGTGGCTCGGACGCGCATTCGAGTTCGCGCAGCGTCTCGCCAGTAGCTGGATTTACCGAAACCACCTTGCGGGCCGCAATTTGGAGCTCTGTTGCCATATCCAACAGAATTTTACGCGGCCAAAGGCGGACACGCTACCTTCGCTATTTCGGCGATACAATCGGAGCGGTTAAATTCCTTGCAGACCCTAAACGAAGTCTACTCTTCACTCTCCACTCGCCGCCGCTACGAGGTGTGGTTCCTTCGTCTAGGACTGGCCGACGGAAGTGGCGCGTGGTGGTTCCGCTATTTGCTGATGAATCCCGGGCGAGGCGGTTGCCCCGGAAATTCGCGTGGGATGCCGATTCAGGTCTGGGCGACGTGGTTTCCGCGGGAGGGAAAGCCGCAAAGCTTCATTCAGGCGCTTGGGTTGGACGGTTTGCAACTCAGCGCCAGCGGGGAAAATCCGTTCCACTTTCGCATCGGCCGCAATGGGATTGAGGAGAACTCCTGCCGGGGAGCGCTGGCAGTTGACGGACATAAGGTCTCCTGGGACCTGCGCTATCGTTCCACGTTTTGCGTCACGCTGAGCGACAAAGGCTGGATCGGTTTTTCGCGATCGCCGCATTCCGACGCGCTGTTTTCAGGGCGTATTACCCTCGACGGGCGGAGTTTTGCCGGCGACCCCTTAGGGTTCGGGGTGCAGGGACATAACTGTGGATACCGGCATCGCGGTTTCTGGACCTGGGGCCACGCATATTTTCCGCGGCCCGATGGAGCAGGGAGTACGCTGGAGGCACTGGTTTACGACATGCCGTTCGGACTGGTGTTTCGCAAAGCGGTTCTGTGGCATGAGGGCAAGCAGCACCGGTTTCGCAATCTACGAGAAAGCAGGAACGATCCGGAGGAATTTGCCTGGAGTTTTCGCTGTTCCGCGAAGGATGGCCTGCAATTGGAGGCGGCCTTCGACGGAGCAGGGCCAAGCCTCCATCGCCTGCCCTACATGAAGACCGATTGTTCCGGCACTTTTGAAGTGGCGAACAACAGCCTGGCAAAAGCGACGTTGCGTCTAAAACAACCGGGCGGTGCGGTCGAAACCCTAGAGACGGCGAACGGCGCCGTCCTGGAGAAGGTCGGCCAACGAAACTAAAAACGAAACTAAGAGGAATGCGTGAGCGCCAGCCGCTGGGCGACGATCGAGTAGGCGGCAGGGTTAAACGCCATCCCAATGTGCGTGCCGGGAATTTCAAAGTCGCTGCCGGGGCGCCTGGTCATGCAATAGCGCCAGTCGACAATACCGTCGTGGCGGGTGTAGATGGCGGTTTGCAGCATGGCCTCGGGAACCTCCCGCCGCAACGAGTCGACAAAATTACAGGTGCAGCGCCCGGTGTAGCAATGGGGCAGCACGCCCTCGCCATGCTCCTGCAGGATGCGTAGGCGAACCGCGTCCGCAGCGTGTACCACGTTGCGATTCGCCACCGTGCCGCGAATGGGAGAAGCCAGCGTAATCACGGAGGCGATGTCTTTGGGCCGCGCTCCCGCAATCGAACGCGCGATCACGCCTCCCAGGCTGTGGCCAATCAAGTGAATCTTGCGCCCCGTCTCATCCAGGGCTCTCTCGATGGTCTCGTTCACATGGCGCTGCACCAGCAGGTTCGGGCAGTCTGCATTGATGCCGATGCCGGAAAAATACGGCCGGTAACCGATGCGTCCGAGCCAGCCATGAATTTCCGTGAGATAAAGATCGGTGCCGAGGAAACCGGGAATGATCACCACCCCGGAATCATCGCCGCGCGGCACGCCAAAACCGTAGTACACCGGCATCGCGTGCAGCAGCAGAACCTCGGCGCCGAACAGGGCCTCGGTCCAAAGTGAAGTGTCGGCTTCCGGATGAGGTTGGCGGAATGGCTTGCGCGACCTGAGTTTTGAAGAACCGTTGACCCTTTTCTGTGTGCGCAATTTCCTCCCGAGTGCCCCGCATTCGCGCACCTTTACCCCAGCATGCGCGTCGCGGCGCTGATACTTTGCCAGACGAATTATACCGCTATTCTTATCGGCGGCTCTATAGCACGGTCGAGTCATACTGGTTACGGAGACACGCTCCAACAGCCTTTTGATGCCTTGGGTTACGAAACGGTTTTAGTCTTCGCCCGCTTTCGCTGTTTTCTCTTCGGGCCTTTTTCCAGCCGTGCCTCTAACTCTGCCAGGCGGCGGCGCAGGGTATCGAGTTCCGGTTCGGCCTCCTCTTTCGGGGGGACTGGCGTCGCGCCCAGAAATTTCTTCATCATATCGACGGGCGACAGAATGGCCGACTGGACTTCACCTAAGCGGCTCTGCACCGCGTCCTGGACCTTTTGATAGGTGTCAAACGCGGACTTCAGGTACCACATGACGAACTCCTGCCGCACCTCATCGGAGGCAATGATGAGCTGGCGCAGCAGTTCGAGCGGCAAGCCGGTGGGCTTGTCCTTGGCGTCTTCGGTGATGACTTGGGTTAGCGTCACGCGGGTGAGGTCCTGGCCGGTCTTCGCGTCCACGACCTTTAAGTCCTTGCCGTCGCGAATGAGCGCGGCAATGTCGTCGAGGTTCACATAGCGGCTACCGGTGGTGTCATAGAGGCGGCGGTTGCCGTATTTCTTAATGATGACGGGAGAGGGATTCATCTGGTTCCTACCAATCTTGGACTAGCCGTCTAGTGATTCACGTCGCCCGGACGTCCTCGATCCGGGCCGGTGTTTCCTCCACCGGTGCATAACCTGCTATGTTGCTCTGCACAAAAGAACATATATATCTTGACACAAGTGGCTGGCGCTCGTATAGTTATCTCGAATGCTGCAGTGCAGCAAACTTGGAGGTATCATATGACAGCTACCACAAAGACCGAGACCTCCCGGAGTCATTCCAGGGAGTCGTCCTTTGTTTCTATCGTATCGGGCTGGGCACAGCAAGGCGTGCAGAGCTTTTTTGCCACGCAGCGGATCCTTCTGGATCTCGCTATGCGGCAGAATGCAAATGTTATGCATACTCTGCGGCAGCAACTGACCGACCCGCATCACTCTCCCACCGCACTTCTCAGCGAAGTGGCCGGGGAGGGTATGACGAACTTCATTGAAGGGCAAAAAGTGCTTCTCGATTTGGGGAAGCAGCAAAATGAAATTCTGATGAGCGCAGTGAAGGAGCGTATCGGAGACTGGCCGCCGGCGCAAGCCATGACCGACCTGCTGCAACGCAGCGTGGAGACTTTTATCCACATGCAGCAGGAGTTCCTGAAGATCGCCGGCAAACAGACCCATACCTGGGTCGAGGCCGCCAAGGCCGGAAGACCGTATGAGACCGATCATCTGACCGACCTGGCCCGCGAGGGTATGGAGAACTTTGTGAAAGCCCAGAAGCAGTTCCTGGATGTCATCGTCGAGGAGACTGCGAAGGCCACGGGCGGCCACAGAGCAAACGGCGCCAAGAAAATCAAGAAGACGGAGTTGTCGGACTTGGCGCGGAAGGCTACCGAGTCGTTCATCGAGGCCCAGAAGAAACTGGTTGACGTGGCTGGCAAGCAAGTGAACGACAGCGTGAAG
Organism: uncultured Acidobacteriaceae bacterium; assembly: GCA_963770245.1. GTDB lineage: Bacteria > Acidobacteriota > Terriglobia > Terriglobales > Acidobacteriaceae > PALSA-270. Next base: position 401,268 of record CAVYOX010000014.1, read on the forward strand.
ACCGCCGGCAAGAGCGTGGAACTGCTGCGGCCGTTTCCCTTCCTGCCGTTGAGCGAGATGACCCGGGAAGGCGTCAAGAGCTACGTCGATGCCCAAAAGGCATTGATGGATGTCATGGTAAAGCCGGTTGGCGAGCACAAACACAATGGCGTGCACAAGCATGCCGGCAAAACTGAACGCCGCGGAAGACGGAGCAAGAAGCCGATGTCGGCGGCAGCAGTTGCCTAATGAACGGAACGAGGCATGAGGCTTCATCCTGAGCCGAGTATGGCCCGCATTTGGGCGGGCACGGAGTCCAGAGCTTGCCCTGAGCGAAGTCGAAGGGGACTTGCGAGGGGCCAAATGCGCAGCCGATGTTGCGGGGATTCTCCCGGGTCAACCAGCACGTCGAGAATTCCTGAAAGGCTGGCCCTGAGGCACCTGCAGACAGGTACTTCGACTGAGCAACCGCTTCGCTTCGCGAAGCGGTTGCTCGGCCCCAGGGTGACAAGTCAACTCAAGTAAACATCCAGGGCTGAGTATCGTCCTGGCGAGGTCTTGCCGGCGATACTCGTTCCTATCGCGAGGCACACATGAAAATCCCGCTGACTCCCATTCGTTTCCTGCGCTACGCGCGCGAGCAGTTCCCCGATAAGGTCGGAGTGGTGTGCGGAGAACAGCGGTTCACGTACACCCAATTCGCGGAGCGGGCAGCGCGTCTCGCCGGCGTCCTCATCGCTACCGGAGCAAAACCGGGCGACCGCGTGGCCTTTCTCAGCACCAACTGCCATCGGCTATTGGAAGCCTATTACGGAGTTCTGGAAGCGGGTTGCGTTTTGCTTCCATTGAATATCCGGCTGGCGCCGCAGGAATTGGCGTTCGTTCTGAACGATGCCCAGGTCAGATTTCTATTTGCGGAATCCTCTTTCTTGCCCTTGGCGGAGTCCTTTCGCACCACTGTCCCTTCGATCGAAACTACCATCCTCCTGGACGGCCAGCCGCAGGCGAGTTGGCTGGCGCCAAACAATTACGACGACCTGCTCGCCGCTTCTCCTCCGTTCGAGTGCGACTTCACGCAAATCGACGAGGACTCAGTGGCTGAACTCTTCTATACCAGCGGATCGAGCGACCGGCCGAAGGGCGTAATGCTCACGCATCGCAACATTTATATGCATGCACTGTCCGTGCTCGCCGCGGGACAGACTTCCCCGGCGACACTGAGCGAAATGTCCTGCACTTCCGTGTTGCTGCATACTATTCCGCTGTTTCACGCCAACGGGTGGGGCACGGCGCACACCATCACCGTGGTCGGTGGCACCCACGTGATGATTCACCACTTCACGCCTGTGGACGTGTTCTGCCTGATTGAGCAGGAACGAGTGACTACCTGCGCCATGGTGCCCACCATGATTACGGCGCTCACGCATTCTCCGGAGAGGCCGAAGTACGACTTGAGCAGCTTGCAGACTATCATCGTTGGCGGGGCGGCTTCGTCTCCCACCTTGGTGAAAGAAGCTCAGGAGAGGCTGGGCTGCGCTTGCATCTCGGGGTACGGTTTGACCGAAACCTGTCCAACCCTCGCAAAATCGCCCATGAAATCCGGCATCCCTTGGGAAGGAGAGCGGCGCTATGCCGGCCAAGCCATGACTGGGTTTGCCATTCCGGGCGTCGAGCTGCGCGTGCTGGGCCCGGATGGGAAGGATGTGCCGCATAACGGCATTGCCGCCGGCGAGATCGTGGCGAGAGGCGATTCCATCATGGAGGGCTATTGGCGCCAGCCCGAAGCCACGGCGGCGGCGATGAAAGATGGCTGGTTCCACACCAGCGACGTGGCGACCATCGATGCGCATGGCTACATTCAAATTATTGACCGCAAGAAAGAAATCATCGTCAGCGGAGGTGAAAACATTTCTTCGCTGGAGGTAGAGAAGGTGCTTTATGCGCACCCGGCAGTGTACGAGGCGGCCGTGATCCCTGTGCCTGATGCGAAGTGGGGCGAGGTGCCGAAGGCGGTCGTGGTGCTGAAGTCCGGGGCCAAAGCCACCCAGGACGAAATCCTGGAATTCTGCCGCGCACAGCTTTCGCATTATAAGTGTCCGCGTTCGGTGGATTTTTTGGACGCCTTGCCTAAGACCGGGACGGGCAAAGTGCTGAAACGCGAGTTGCGGCAAAGATATTGGGGCGCGCAGACGAGCGCGGTTCCGTAGAGGCGCGATGTAGTTAGGAGCGGCCTGGGAGGGGCACGGCCGAAGCCGCGCCCTTCCCGCGAGGAACATTGAAAAACGAAATTCGAATTGAGGTGAGAGATGGCCACGCTTACAGCAACACCCATGAGCAAGATTTCCGGCGGCAGCTTCCTGATTGAGGATCGCACGTCCGAGGAAGTGTTTACGCCAGAAGATTTCACCGAACAGCACTTGTTAATCGCACAAACTGCGGAAGAATTCGCCAACCAGGAAATCGTTCCTAACATTGAAAAGATGGAACACAAGGATTTCGCGGTCAATCGAGAACTGTTGGCGAAGGCTGGCGAATTGGGGCTGAGCGGCGTGGATGTTCCCGAGCAGTACGGGGGCATGCAACTCGACAAAGTAACCTCTGCCATCATTGCCGACCGCATTGCGAAGTACGGCGGCTTCAGTACCACCTGGGGCGCTCATACCTGTATTGGCACGCTGCCCATCGTTTACTTCGGAACCGAAGAGCAGAAGAAGAAGTATCTTCCCGGGCTGGCCAGCGGCAAAACAGTCGGCGCTTATGCGCTTTCCGAATCGTCCTCGGGATCCGACGCCCTCAACTGCCGCACCCGGGCCGCGCTTTCCGCCGATGGCAAGCACTACCTGCTGAACGGGGAGAAAATGTGGATTACCAACGCGGGATTCGGCGACCTGTTCATCGTGTTCGCCAAGGTAGAGGGAGAGAAGTTCTCCGCCTTCATCGTCGAGCGTGGCTTCCCCGGCTTTGCCGTGGGAGCGGAAGAACACAAGATGGGCATTCGCGGCTCGTCCACGTGCCCGCTCATTCTCAATGACTGCAAGGTGCCGGTGGGTAACGTCCTGGGAGAAATTGGAAAAGGACATCACATCGCTTTCAACGTTCTGAACGTGGGCCGCTTCAAGCTGGGAGCAGGCTGCATTGGCGCGGCCCGCAATTCCATGGTGAGCGCCATTGCCTACGCCAAGCAGCGCAAGGCATTCGGCAAGGTGATTGGCGATTTCGGCTTGATCCGCGAAAAGTTGGCTGACATGGCTGCCGGTGTGTTCACAGGAGAAGCCATGGCCTATCGCACTGTCGGCATGATGGATGCGGCCATCGAACACCTCGGCGAGGACCACGACGACATGGCCAAGGTGCGCAAGGTAATCGACGAGTACGTCGTGGAGTGTTCGATCCTCAAAGTGTGGGGGTCGGAATTTGTCAGCGATGTGGTGGATGAAACGGTGCAGATCTACGGCGGATACGGTTTCGTCGAAGAATACCCTGCCGAGCGCGCCTATCGCGATGCCCGCATCAATCGCATTTTCGAAGGCACAAACGAAATCAACCGGCTGGTCATCACCGGGTTCCTGCTAAAGCGCGCCACGTCCGGGCAGCTTCCGTTGATGGCAGCGATCGAGAAGCTGATGGATGAAGTACTCTCTGGCGCTCGCGATGAGGGCCCGGAAGGTCTGTTGGCCGAGGAACGGAAACTGGTGGCGGCAGGAAAAAAGATCGGCCTGTTCGCCGCCGGTGTGGCCACCCAGAAGTACATGCAGGCGATCCAGGACCAGCAGGAAATCATGGGGGCCATCGCCAACATGGTGATCGAAACCTATGCCATAGAGTCAGCCGTGCTGCGCGCGCAGAAACTAGCGGCGCGGAACGGCGAAGCCAAAGCAGCCAATGCCATCGCTATGACACGCGTTTACATGGCGGGCGCAATGGAGAGAATCGAAAGCGCCGCCCGAATGGTAATTGCCGCTTGCGGCGAAGGCGACATGCTGCGTTCGCAGGTGGCCATTCTGCGGCGGCTGTCGAAGTACGAACCGTTCAATACGATTGCATTGCGCGAGAAGATTGCTCAGAAGGTTATAGAAACGGGCAAGTACGAAGTGTAGCCGTGGGGTGCGACGGCAGGCCATGACATTATCCTAAAAGGAACCGGTGCCCCCTGCCTTTCGCGCACGGGGGCGTCCGCGCCACACGCGTCTTTTTTTACACCGCAAACCCATGATTGCATGATCCGTGGCGTCCATAGTTCAGTTTGAATCAAGCAAACCAACCACGGGAGGTGCTATAGTGCCGCGGGGTGGTCATCACGTTCTCCCCGTTCAGGTCTTCTGCTCTAAGCCAGTCCATCTGAAGTCTTCCTACCCTTAGAATTCCCTGCCACACGCAGCGATGCTAGCGGATCACTTCGCGGAACGTTGCTCAGTGTGACCACGCTCACAACTACCCGTGACAGGCGCTACGGACTCAGTCCGTTGCAAATGGTGTAGTAAACACGGTATCTCAATCGGCCGGGTAGCGAGGAAACATGAGCGTATGTGAGTGGTCGAAATCGGAAGTCGAGTACGGCCGAAAGGTTCTGGATTCTGGCCTGGACGGAGCTCGTTCCGGCCGAGAAGCATTTCTCAATGGTAGACGTCTTACTCCGTTTCTCAGCGAATCGGTTCGAAACGCCTTGATGCCCGCCGCTGTTGGGGCGTGCCTTGGCGTGTTGGGTGCTTTCCCCGGAAACCGGCACAGATCGGAAGGTCGGGTGTTGGGGTTCGGTCTGCTCGGCGCTGCAATCGGTTTTGGCGCGGGCCTTGTTTGGGAGAATCGCCGTTTGGCGGCGAGTGTCGCTCGCGGGGCGTTGCGCAACATTGACCGAGTGCGCGATGAGCATTGGCTGGAAAAGCATCCCATCGACTACGCGTAGAAATACGAACGGTTGTGCCTGGCGATCAACTTGTCGCACTTCAGATCGAGAGCCGGGAACAGACGAGTGAGCATGCTTCTCGTACAGTAATGGGCCCCGGCAATCCATAAAGGGGGCGGTAATGATCGCCAGCGAAGCAGTAGAGGAGCGGGTCCATATCCCGCTTGCGGTAGAGACCCTTAGTGAAGAACGAATCGCTTACCTGGAGGGGCTAGTTAGCCAAGCCAGAGCTGCCGCCGCGGTCTTTACCCAATTCACCCAAGAAGACGTCGATCGCATCGTCAAGCCCATGGTCCTGGCCGGGCTGGAAAAAGCCCAGCATCTCGCCCGCCTGGCGGTTGAGGAAACCAAGCTCGGAGTCATGGAAGACAAAGTCCTTAAGAACATGGTGGCGACCGAGTTCGCCTACAACTACATCAAGAACAAACGCACCGTCGGCATCATTCGCGAGTTTCCGGAACGCAATCTGGTGGAGGTGGCGGAGCCGATCGGAGTCATTTTCTCGCTCACGCCTATCACGAACCCCACGTCCACGGTGCTCTTCAAGTGCATCATGGCGATCAAGACGCGCAATGCCGTCATTTTCAGTCCCCACCCCAATACCTGGCGTTGTTGCTCCGAAGCCGTAAAGATCATGTACGAAGCCGCGCTCAAGCACGGCGCTCCCGAGGGAGTTTTCACCTGCCTCGAATCGCACACCCTGCAGGACAACGCCTACTTGATGCGGCATAAAGACGTGGCCCTGATCGATGCCACCGGAGGGCCGGGCGCGGTCAAGGCCGCCTATAGCTCAGGCAAGCCAGCCTTGGGCGTAGGGGCGGGCAACACACCTGTTTACTTTGAAAAGACGGCGGACCTGAACACAGCCGTGGTGGACATCATCATCTCTAAGACATTCGACAACGGAACCATTTGCGCCTCCGAGCAGACGGTTGTGATCGACGATGAGATTTATGACCTGGTGCTGAAGAAATTTGCCGAGCTGGGCGCGCACATCTGCAACGAGAAAGAGTCCGAGTTGCTGGCGCGGACGGTAATCGATCCCCAGACCGGATTCATGCAGCCGCTGGCGATTGGGCAGAAGGCCACCGATATCGCCCGCTTTGCCGGTCTTTCGGTGAAGCCGGACACCAAACTCCTGATCGCACCGATTCAAGGCGTGGGCCGCGATTATCCGTTGTCGGTTGAGAAGCTGTTCCCTCTGCTCGCGGTCTATCGCGCGAAATCCGTGGATGAGGCGCTCAAGGTCTGCGTGGACGTGAACCATGCCGGCGGCCTTGGGCATACGGCAGTCATTTTCTCGCGCAACGATGAAATCATCCGCAAGTTTAGCGAGGTGATGAACGCGGGGCGGATCATTGTGAACTCGCCAGGATCGGTGGGAGCGCTGGGCGCCGTTTACAACGACTTGGTGCCCACCTTCTCTTTCGGATGCGGGACCGGGGGCGGAAACAGCACCACCGACAACACCAATATTTATCACTACCTTAACATCAAGCGCGTGGCCCGCAGGACGCAGGCCCATATGTGGTACCGCGTTCCCAATCAGATTTACTTCAACCTGAACGCGGTGGAGAACCTGCGTGATTTCCCCTCGCGCTGCACCATCATTGTTACTAATCCGTCTTTGGAGAAATTCGGCCACGTGGATATTGTCCGGCGCTACATCCCGGAGCAAACCCACGTCCACGTCTCGGTCATTCCCGATGCGGAGCCCGAGATGAAAGTCGTGATGCAGGGAGTAGAGGCACTCAATTTCTACAAAGCGGACCAGATCATCGCGCTGGGCGGCGGGTCGGTGATCGACGCGGCGAAGATCATGAAGCTCAAGTACGAATCGCCCGAAGCCGACTTGGCAGAGCTGGCCGCACCCTTTCTGGATCTGCGCAAGCGTGTGGTCCAGTACCCGACCCCAAAAATCAACCGGGCGCGCCTGATCGCGATCTCCACTACCAGCGGAACGGGAAGCGAAGTTACTCCCTTCGCCGTGCTGACCGATAAGGAGCGCGGGCGCAAGGTGACACTCGCCGACTACTCGCTGACCCCGGATGTGGCCATCGTTGATCCGCAGTTTGTGATGTCGATGCCGAAGGGCCTTACTGCCGATACCGGCATCGACTGCCTGACCCACGCGCTGGAAGCTGGGGTTTCGAGTTACGCGTCGCCCTATACCGACTGCAACGCGATGCAGGCGATTCGAATGGTGTTCAAGTACCTGCCCATCGCTTATGAAAACCCTCGCGACGAAGAGGCGCGCACCATGATGCACAACGCAGCCTGCATTGCGGCGCTGGCATTCTCCAACGCGGCAGTGGGCGTGAATCATGCGCTGGCACACGCTTTTGGAGCGCACTTCGGCGTGGCGCACGGCCGTGCCAACGCGCTCATGTTGCCCCATGTCATTGCATATAACGCTGCGGTGCCCACCAAGTTTGTGCCGTCACCCTACCAACAGGGGCATGTCGCACACAAGAAGTACGCTATGGTCGCCGATCTGCTGGGTCTGGGCGGTCACACGGTTGAGGAAAAGGTGACGAATCTGATCGCGGCCGTGGAACAGTTGCTGGACCAATTGGGCTTTCCTCGTTCGATCGCCGACTTGGGCATCTCGAAGGAGGAATTCGAGCGGGCGATGCCGGAGCTGACCAAGCTGGCCTTTGACGATCCCTCCGGGCGGTCAAACCCGCGTATGCCGCTGATGAGCGAATTGACCGATTTGTTTTGGACGGCTTACCGGGGACGAGGTTTGACACAAGTGGCGAGTGCATCGCAGAAACAAACCGCGTAGCACATGGGAGTCATATGACAATGATCGCTGTAGGGCTAAAGATGGACGAAGGTCGCGTGACCCAAACCTTGCAAGAAGCTGGGGAGAAGTTGGACAGCGCCGAGAGCGAAGTGATTTTGGATTTCTCTTCCGTGCGCCGGATCGATCCGAGTGTGCTGCGCGCGATGGAAGAGTTTGCGGGCAAAGCTGATGAGCGGGAAGTGAAGGTGGTGCTGCGCGGTATCAACGTTGATGTCTACAAAGTGCTCACGCTGGTGAAGCTGGTGCCGCGGTTTTCGTTCGTGAGCTGAGATGCGGAACGCAGCGGTTGAATAGGAGAGCTTGTCGTGGCGAAAGAACAACAAAGCGAGCGTCTTTCTTGGGGCGACACGGTTTTCCTGCATCTCGAGCGGGAAGGCATGCCGCTCAATGTCGCCAGCGTCAGCGTGCTGGAGGGCGAGATCCCGTTCAAAGCCTTTAGCCAATTCATCGAAACGAAACTGCGGCTCCTTCCCCGCTTCCTCAAGCGGGTGGTGGCCCCGCCTCTTAATATAGGCCTTCCCAAGTGGGAATACGATCCCAGCTTCGATATCTGCAATCATCTGCGCGAAGTCACTCTCAAACGCGGCACCGACACCGAGCTGAAGGGACTTGCTGGAAAACTTTTCAGCACGATGCTGGACCGGCAGCATCCACTGTGGGACTTGACGCTGGTGCATGGGCTAAAAGGCAACCGCAGCGGCCTGCTCCTCCGTATGCACCACTGCTTGGCCGATGGCATCGCCGGAGTGGGCATCATGAATGTCCTTCTGGATGCGACCCCGGATGCGCCGCGGCTACCGCGGAAAAAGCTGCGCCTGCCTTCGCCGCCGCCCCCCGATGCAATCAGTTCTCTAATGGACGGCGTGGTCAATTCGTACGCCGATTTCGTCAAGCGGATTCTCTCCGGCTGGACTGATCTGTTGAGTATGGCAGAGCGCATGGCAGCGAACGGCGGAAAACTTGCCACCGACGAATTCTCCCAACTTCTGCCGGAGATTACCGCATTCACCGAGCGTCTGCGGTTCAATGTTCTCTACCGCGGGCCGCAGAAGTTCGCCTGGACCGACGTTCCTTTGGCGGAAGTCAAGGCCATACGGCAAGTCTGCGAGGCCAGCGTGAATGACGTGATTCTCGCGCTGGTGACGGCCACCATCCGGCGCTATTTGGAGCTGCATGGCGATCGGGTTAAGGGCCGGCTGCTCCGCGTGATGGTCCCAGTCAACTTGCGGGCCGGCGATAGTCCAGGCGAACTGGGGAACCGCATCACCATTGTTCCAGTCACCATTCCGCTGGACATCCGCAATCCCAGGAAACTGCTGGCTGCGGTACATAAGAGGACAGAGTTTCTCAAGCGTTCGCACGCGGCGGAGTTAATCAGCTTGACGGGTGGCCTGATCGGCATGTTCCCAAGTGCGATGCAAGGGCTCGTCGGGCCCATGGTGAGCCAGGTGCCGTTTACGCCGTTCAACATGGTGTGCACTAATGTGCCCGGACCGCAGTACCCGCTCTACCTGCTCGGCCACAAGATGATGCGCTGGTATCCGTATGTGCCAGTGGGTGGAGAGATGGCGGTCAACTGCGCCATTCTGAGCTACGACGGCACGATGTATTTCGGATTCAGCGGAGACGTGCATGCCGCGCCCGACCTGCGGCGGCTGGAAGAATTCCTGAAATTGAGTTTCGAAGAGTTGCGGGAAGCGGCTGAGCTAGGACCGCCACGCAAGACAAAAAAGAAGGATGCGCAAGCGAAGACGCGGGAGGCAGCAAAACCCGCGGCCGAGTCAGCGGCGTCAGTTCGAGTATCCATTCCCTTGACGGTTCCTCCTCCTGCGGTCAAACCGGCGAAAGTAATACCGCCGATCCCGGAAGAGGAGAAACTCCTGACGCTGATGACCGCGTAGGCATGTAGGGATGCATGCAGTAGCAAATGGGCAAGTTATTTCTCTTGGAAATGGCAAGCATTATGGCGAATGGCATCGAGTCCGCTGCGCAGGTTACGTCCTGGTTGATCTCCGGGCGAACGCTCTTCTTATTCATTCATATTCTGGGCATCGCCTGTTTTGCCTACATTGTGGCGCGGCGCCTAGTACCTCTTTTCCGGGCCGAACGCGACATTCGCTTTGACCGGCCCCTGGTGCGGCTGGGAAGGTTTTTCAAATTCTGGCTCGGTCAATGGAAGCATCCGCGCTACAAAGCTGCCGGAACGCTGCATATTCTCATTTTTGCCGGATTCATTCTCCTGGCGATGCGCGCCTTCACGGTGCTGATTGTCGGGGTATCGCCGAATTTTGTGATGCCGGGATTGTCGGGAAGCGCCGGTCATCTCTACGAAATCGTCACGGACTACGCCGCCACAGTTGTCTTCCTATTAATGGCGGTCGCCATCGTTCGCCGGACGGTCTTTAAGCCCGCGCGGTACGAAGTCCCGGCGCAGTACGGCAAATCCCACAAAGCCGATGCGATTTTCCTTCTGGCGCTGATCGCAATTCTGATGGTGGCAGACAGCCTGTTTGAGGCCGCCAAGGCTGCCGGCCAATCCCAACAAGGTCATCCCGCCGCGTTGCTGGCTGTCTTTTCCCTGCCTTGGATGTTGCAGGTTGCGCTTACTTCAGTTTCCTTTCCTGCGCTCGGGAACCTCTATTTCGGCGCTTATCTTCTCCACGAAGTGACCTTCTATTTCTTGCTTTGCTATCGGCCGTTCGGAATCCAGTTCCACGTGGAAACGTCACTGTTCAACATTTACTTTGCAAAGTTGGATAAGGGCACGCTGAAGCCGGTGAGATGGGGCGTCAGCGATGAGCATTTGGACCAGGTGAAATCGTTCGGGGTGAAGACGTTTGAAGATTTCACCTGGAAACATATGCTCGATTTCTATTCCTGCGCCGATTGTGGCCGCTGCTCCGACAACTGCCCGGCCAATGCGGCGGGAAGGCCACTTTCCCCACGGTTCCTCACCATTAAGGCGCGGGACTATGCGTTTCAGCACTATCCGATGTTCGGCAAACCGGGAAATGGTAAGGCGCTGGTCGGCAACATTTATTCAGAAGACGAAATCTGGTCCTGCACCACCTGCGGCGCTTGCGAGGAGGAATGCCCCTTGCTGGTGGAATACATCGACAAGATTGTCGATCTGCGCCGCGGCCTGATTGATGACGGCAACGTACCGCAGTCGCTGCAAAAGCCATTGAAAGCGCTGGAGAGCCGTGGCAATCCGTATGGGAAGCTGGAAAAGAAAAGAGCCGATTGGGCAAGCGCCAAAGAGTTTCCGCAGACCTGCCATGTCAAGACAGTCAACAAGGCCAACGGGGCGGACACTTTGTATTTCGTGGACAGCATTACTTCCTACGATGACCGGATGCAATCCATTGGCCGGGCTACGGCCAAAATTCTCGATCACGTGGGCGAGAATTTTGGGATCCTCGGCGCTGCGGAAAAAGACAGCGGCCACGAAGTTCGCCGCTTCGGCGAAGAACTGCTGTTCAATGCCTTGCGCGACCACAACGTCGAGGCCATAAAAGCCTCCGGCGTCAAACGCATCGTCACCGCCGACCCGCACGCCTTCAACGCGCTGAAACATGACTATAAAGACCTGCCGCCGGTCGAGCACATCAGCCAGCTAATCGCCCGCGAAGTGAAGTCCGGCAAGATCAAATTCAACGCGGTAAAAAATGGCGACAACGTCTACACCTACCACGACCCCTGCTACCTCGGACGGCACAACAACGTGTACGACGATCCCCGCGCTGTGCTCGACGCCATTCCTGGTCTCACGCGGGTTGAAATGGCCCGTTCGCGCGACCGCTCATTCTGCTGCGGTGGCGGCGGACTGATGCTGTTCTACGAACCGAAGGAAGAAGAACGAATTGGAGTGAAGCGAGTCCGAATGGCAGCGGAAGCCGGGGCCAATGTGATTGTGACGGCGTGTCCGTTCTGCATGGTGAATATAGAAGATGCGATCAAAGTCGCCGGACTCGAAGGCAAGATGACCGCCATTGATCTGGCTGAACTAGCGGATCAGCAGATCGCGCGGGAAGGTTCCAGAGTTGAGGAAAAACTTGGCGAAATCCCGCAAGAGTGCGTTACCGGGAGGTAAACGTGGAAATCCTAGTTTGCGCAAGGCGAGTGCCCGACACATCAGAAAACGAGATTGCCCTTAACAGCGTAGGAAACGACATCGAGCGCGACGAACTGGTCTACTCGATCAACGAGCCGGACAACTATGCCGTCGAAGAGGCCTTGCAGATCGTCGCCCGGGAAGGCGGAAATGTCACCGTGGTCACGGTTGGCGGAGAAGACGACGAAGAGATTCTCCGCCGCGAGATGGCCATGGGCGCTAACCACGGAGTTCTACTCACCGACGACGCTTTCGCGGGATCGGACGGAAGAGGCATCGCCTCCATCCTGAAAGCGTTTGTGCAGAGGGGCAACTACGACCTGATTCTCACCGGAGTTCAGGCCGAGGACGGCGGCGCCCAGGTCGGCGGAATGCTAGCGGCGATGCTCGATTATCCGTTCGCGTCGCTGGTGAACTCGATCGACGTCCGCGACGGCAAAAAGCTGAAGATCAGCCGGGAAATCGAGGGCGGTAATAAGGAGATCAGTGAAATTGATCTTCCCTGCGTGCTTTCGATTCAAACCGGCATCAACGAGCCGCGCTATGTCGGCATGAGGGGAATTCGCGCGGTGGCGTCTGTGCCCGTTCCGGCTTACGGCGCCTCGGATCTCGCCCTGGATTCCGGCACCGTCGGAGAAGCGGCCGCAAAAGTGAAGCGCGTGGACTACTTCGTGCCCGTTCTGGGCAAAGGCGCGGAGATGCTCAGCGGCACCCGCGACGAAAACGTCGACAAAGTTCTGGAGTTAGTTGCAGCCAAAGGAGGGTTGAAATAATGGCCCACATTTTTGCTTACATTGCACACAAGGCCGGCGTGCCCGACGATACCGCCGCCGAACTGTTGGCCGCAGCCCGCAAGATTGACGCCACTGCATCTCCCACAGCCATTGTCGCAGGTTCGGGCGCGGAGCTTGACGCTGTCTGCGCGGCCCTACGTGCGGCTTACGGTGAGATATGGAGAGTCGCCAATGAAGCTCTTTCCTATCCCAACGCCGAATTGATTCGCAAAGCTCTAGTGAAGGTCGTACCGCCGGGCAGCATCGTGCTGATTGCCCACGAGCACTTCGGAATTGATCTCGCTCCCGGCCTTTCCATCAAGTTGAACTCGGCTTATGTCTCCGACGTGCTGGGAATAGACGGAGCGGAAGGGACTTCTCTGAAAGTCTCCCGCCAGGAATTCGGCGGCCAGGTCAGCGCGCACGTGAAATGCGACCTCTCCTCCGGCGCAGTGATCAGCGTGCGTCCCGGTGCGTTCAAGCCTTTGCCGAGCTCTGCTGCCAGCGGAGTGATTGTGGACAGGTCGCTGGATGTCGGCCCGCTTACAGCGCGACGCCGCTATGTGGAAACTGTCGTTGCCGAGGCGGGCGCGGTCGATATTACTAAGCACACCGTCCTGGTCTCCATCGGCCGCGGCATTCAGGAAAAAGACAATGTAGGTATCGCCCAGGAATTGGCCGAGACTATGGGCGCGGCGCTGAGCTGCTCGCGTCCGGTAGTGGATGCGAAGTGGCTGGAAAAGTCCCGCCAGGTGGGTTCATCCGGCAAAACCGTCAAGCCGAAAGTCTATTTGGCGTGCGGGATCAGCGGCGCATTCCAGCATCTGGCAGGCCTCAAGGGCAATCCCTTCATCATCGCGATCAACAAGAATCCCAAGGCCCCAATCTTTCAAGTTGCGGATGTCGGAATCGTGGATGACATTCTCGAGTTCTTGCCCGAGCTAACCAACAAAGCCCGTGAAATGCGCAGCGTCGCCGCTGCAAAGTGAGGCACCACCCATGATCACCAGCAAAACGCTGAAACTCAGTTTGAAATCGCTTAGAGATTTTGCCAAGAAACGCTTGCCTGACGAAACCCTTCGTGAACTGGATGCGCGCGATGAATGCCCGCTGGACATCGTGCACCACATGTGCAGCCCGGACCAGCTGGGCATCCAGCTGCTTTTCGTTCCCGAAGACTGCGGCGGATTCGGTGGCGGCGCCTTCGACGTTTATCTGGTGTGCGAAGAGATGGCGCGCATCGATTTGGGTGTGGCCACGGCCGTGCTGGCGACCTTTCTCGGCAGCGATCCCATCACGGTGGGCGCTACTCCCGAACAGAAGAAGCACTGGCTGAGCCGCATCGCACAAGAAGGGATTCTGTTTGCCTACGGCGCCACCGAGCCGGAAGCGGGCAGCGATCTGGGCGCCTTGAAAACCACGGCAGACCCGGTGGTGAAGGATGGCCGCGTGGTCGGATACAAGATCAATGGGGCCAAACAGTGGATCAGCAACGGCGGAATCGCCGATGCCTATACCGTTCTCGCCAACACGCCCGGCGGTCCGAGCTGGTTCATCGTGGAGAAAGGCGCGAAGGGTTTTACGCACGATAAGCCGGAAGACAAACACGGTATTCGCCTCAGCAACACGGCGGCCCTGGCATTCAGCGACGTCTATGTGGACGCGGACCGGCTGGTCGGCGGTGTTGAAGGCCAGGGGCTGAATCAGGCGCAAGCGGTGTTTGGTTACACCCGCCTGATGGTAGCCGCGTTTGGCCTGGGAGGCGGATGGTCAGCGCTCGATCGGGCAATCCCTTACTCCACAAAACGCATTCAGGCTGGAGCTCCGCTGGCGGAAAAGCAGGGCTACACCCACAAGCTGATCGTGCCCCATGTGGCGCGCCTCGAAGCCGCGCGCTCTTATATCGAAGAAACTGCGGAACGCATTGATGCGGGCACAGAGGGCAGCCTGAACACCGAAGGCGCGATTGCCAAGTACATGGCCACCGAAGCCGGGAACGCGGCTGCGGACGCCAGCATCCAGGCGCTCGGCGGTTACGGCTACACGCATGAGTACATGGTGGAGAAGATCAAGCGCGACGTGCGCATCACCACCATTTACGAAGGCACGTCCGAGATCATGGAGATGACCATCAGCCGCGACCGCTGGCAGCTTCACCTGAAAACGCGCGGCCGGCACTATCACGATCAGGCGAAGAAGTTCGAGGAACTGCATTCCCGTCACCCCAATGTGGGAGCAGACAGTGCCGCGCTGGCTCTGCATGCTTTGGCGGAAGTGATGGAGAAAGCCCGGGTTGCGCGGCTAACCCGCTATCAGCACATTCTGCTGCGGCTGGGTGAGTTGATTGCCTATGCCGAGTGCGCAGGCAGTTTGTCACGCCGCGCTGCACTAATGGCAGACAACAAACTGAACGAGAAAGCCCATCGCCGGTTTGATGCGGCCGCATTGGCGGCCATTAGCCGAATCTTCGCCCGCGAGGCCGCGCTCAAGGTCGCCGTGGATGGGTTGCGTTGGCTCATCGGGGCTGGCGCCGTCAACGATGGCGAGATACCCGCCCTGGAATCAAGTTTGGGTCTGCCGGCCATTCATCGCGGGCAGGCAGGCTTGATTTCGGACATGGATTACGTGGCAGACGTACTGTATGGTCGCGCGGCCAAGCATCAGGCTGCCGCGTGAAGTTGGAAAAGAAATTCATATGAGCTGCACACACATTCTTTTCTCCCTATAGGAGCGCAGTCATGGAAAGCTCTTCACATCGAGCCATAGCGATTGTGGGCGCGGGAGCCATTCTGCCCGATGCCCCGAACGTCCCGGCCTTCTGGGAAAACATAAAGAACGGCCGTTACAGCGTCACCGAGGTGGATCCCAAGCGTTGGGACCCGGCGTTCTACTACGACGCCGATCATGCCGCGCCCGATAAGACTTATTCCAAGATCGGCGGCTGGGTGCGCGAGTATCCGTGGGAGCCTATGAAGTGGCATCTGCCCATCCCTCCTCGCGTGGCCGATGCCATGGATGTGTCGCAGAAATGGGCGATCGCCAGCACCCGCGAAGCGCTGGAAGACTACGGTTATCCCAAGCGGCCGCTGGATCCGGACCGCACCGCCGTGATCCTCGGCAACGCCTTAGGCGGGGAGAAGCACTACTTCACGGCGTTGCGCGTGTACTTTCCCGAATACGCACACGAACTGGCCGAAAGCCCATGTTTCGCAGCGCTGCCGGAAGCGCTGCGCCGCGACATTACCCGCGAATTGCGCGAGCGGATGGGCAAGCATCTGCCGGAGGTGACCGAAGACAGTATGCCGGGCGAGCTGGCCAACTGCATTGCCGGCCGGGTTGCCAATGTCTACAACTTTCACGGTCCGAACTACGTTTGCGACGCCGCGTGCGCATCGGCCATGGCGGCGATCAGTTCCGCCTCCGAGGGATTGATCCAGGGCCACTATGACGTGGCGGTCAGTGGCGGCATCGATCGCAATATGGGCGCCTCAAGTTTCGTGAAGTTTTGCAAGATCGGAGCGCTGTCCGCTACCGGAACTCGTCCCTATGCCGAGGGAGCGGATGGATTTGTCATGGGCGAAGGCGCAGCCATCTTCTTGCTGAAGCGCCTGGCAGATGCGGAGCGTGATGGAGACAGGATCTACGCCGTGCTGCGTGGCATGGGTGGATCCAGCGATGGAAGAGGAAAGGGCATCACCGCGCCCAATCCGATCGGTCAAAAGTTCGCCATCGAGCGTGCTTGGAAGAATGCCGGAATTTCGCCGGCTGCTGCCACTTACATTGAAGGCCACGGCACTTCCACCCGGGTGGGAGATGTGGTCGAGGCGCAAAGTATGGTGGACGTGCTTAGCAGTTTTCATCTTGCCTCGCACTCCGTAGCGCTGGGATCGGTCAAGTCAAACTTTGGGCATCTCAAGGGAGCAGCCGGAGCTGCAGGATTCCTGAAAGCCGCCCTGGCGCTGCGCGACCATGTACTGCCGCCCAGCGTGCATTGCGAGCATCCCAATCCCGATATCGATTTCGCTCACTCCCCGCTTTACGTCAACACCGAATTGAAGCCGTGGACCGTCCCAGCAGGTGACGTGCGAGCAGCCGGGTTGAGCGCCTTCG
Organism: uncultured Acidobacteriaceae bacterium; assembly: GCA_963770245.1. GTDB lineage: Bacteria > Acidobacteriota > Terriglobia > Terriglobales > Acidobacteriaceae > PALSA-270. Next base: position 417,956 of record CAVYOX010000014.1, read on the forward strand.
GATTTGGCGGCACCAACTTCCATGCGGTGCTTGAGGAATACATTCCCCACCGATTGAACGGAAATGGAAAGCGCTCGGTGGCCGTGAACGGCATACCGCCGGCAGTGAAAGAGTCCCCTATGAATATTATGAATACTTGCCGCACTTCTGCATCTTCTTATAAAGCCCCGTTACGGGGAGCGCTGGTGATCGGCGCTGCCTCGGAGGCCGCGCTGGCCGAGCGTCTGCGCGTGGTTGAGAAAGACGCCAAAGCCGGGGTCGCATCAGCACCGGCCGCGCCGGCTGAATCTGACTTGCGCGCGCCCGAGCGGCTGGCTATTGACTATGCCAACGCCGCCGAACTAGCCGGCAAGGCCGGCAGCGCGCTCAAAGCATTCGCCGCAAATCAACCTGCGATTTGGAAGGCCCTGCGCGCGCAAGGCATCTTCCGCGGTCACGGGCCTGCGCCCAAGGTGGCATTCCTGTATCCCGGCCAGGGCTCGCAGTACGTGAACATGCTGAAACCGCTCCGCGCCGCCGAGCCGATTGTGGCCGACACTTTTGCGGAAGCCGACCGCATAATGACGCCGCTCATCGGCAAGCCGCTCAGCGAGTTCATCTTCGTGGACAATGCCGACGCCGACGCCGTTGGCAAGGCCGAGGACGACCTCCGCCAGACTGCGATTACGCAGCCTGCGGTGCTGGCTACCGATCTCGCGCTCACTCGCCTGCTTGCCGCCTACGGCATTTCTCCCGACTTCGCGATGGGACACAGCCTGGGTGAATACGGAGCCCTGTTAGCCGCAGAGGCACTTCCCTTTGCTGACGCGCTCGAAGCCGTTAGCGCCCGCGGCCGCGAGATGACCCGCTTTGCGCCGGAAGACAAGGGCCGCATGGCCGCGGTGTTCGCTCCGCTGCAGGAAATCGAGCGAATCCTGAAGACCATCACCGGGAACGTGGTGATCGCCAACGTCAACAGCAATCATCAGGCGGTCATCGGTGGCGCCAGCAGACCTGTCGAGCAGGCTATGGAAGCTTTTCAGAAGGCTGGCTATGACGTGACCCCGTTATCGGTCAGCCACGCCTTCCACACTTCGATTGTGGCGTCGGCCAGCGAGCCGCTGCGGCGGGTGCTGCAACGCCTGCGCGTTACTTCACCGCGTCTGCCCATCGTCGCCAACACCAACGGCGAGTTTTACCCCATGGGGCCGGACGTAGTACCCCAGATGTTGGACATCCTCGCGCAGCAGGTTGCTGCTCCGGTGCAATTCGTGAAGGGGTTGCGCACGCTTTATGAAGCCGGCGCCCGGGTCTTTGTGGAAGTTGGACCGAAGAAAGCTCTGCAGGGATTTGCCGAGGACGTGCTCGGCGAACGTGGTGACGTGGTCGCGCTCTTCACCAATCATCCGAAGGTTGGCGATGTCCCCGCGTTCAACCAGGCCTTGTGCTGCCTCTATGCGGCGGGACTGGGCCGCGGAACCGCGGAAGCGGCGACAACGGCTGTGCAGGTGTCCCTTGCCCCTGCGGAAGCCGCTAAATCAACCGCGACCATGGTGCCTGCGACTGGAGCCACCGCGGCGCCTGCGGCGCCGGCGAACGGCGATCACCTCGAGGAACTCGGCCGCTTGTTCTCCGATGTTCTCGAACGCGGCTGGCAGATTGCCCACGGCGGGAAACCTTCCTCCAGCGTCCCGGTGGCCATCACCGGAGCGGCCCTGGGCCTGCCTGGGACCGAACACATTTTCGACGATGGCAACATCGGCCGTCTTCTCCACGGAGATCAATTCATCGATTCCATCCCCGCCCGTTTCCGCCGTGCCGTGCTAGACAAACACATCACGCGGCTGGTGAAGAGCGACAACGGCGGCAGGTTCGAGGCTATTAGTGACGTTGCGGACGTCATCAAGCTGGCAGGCCGCGGCGGCGCGTTCGATCTGCAAAATGAATTCGGGGTCTCTGCCGAGCGCGTTGCCGCCCTCGATCGTGACACCCAGTTGGCTATCGCCGTGGGTCTCGATGCCCTGCGCGACGCCGGCATTCCGCTGGTGCAGCACTACAAGACCACCACCAGGGGCACCCAGTTGCCTGACCGTTGGGCATTGCCCGACGCTCTGCGCGACGACACTGGGGTGATTTTTGCCTCGGCCTTCCCCGGCCTGGACTCCTTTGCCGACGAAATGTCGCGCTACTACGGGGACCATGCCCGCCGGGAGCAGCTCGCCCTGCTGGAAAGCTTGAGTGTCCGGGCCGCCGAGGTAAATGGCCATTCCATCCTGGGGCAGGAGATTGAACGGCGCATCGAAGAGTTGTGCGACGCTATCGAGAAAGAGCGGTATGTCTTTGACCGCCGGTTCCTGTTCAGAGTGTTGCCCATGGGCCATTCACAATTCGCCGAATTCATCGGCGCTCGCGGTCCTAATACCGCCGTCAATTCGGCCTGCGCGAGCACCACACAAGCTGTGGCACTGGCCGAGGACTGGATCCGCGCCGAGCGTTGCCACCGCGTGATTGTCGTCTCCGCCGACGACATCACCACCGACAACCTAATCGAATGGATGGGCGCGGGTTTTCTGGCCAGCGGAGCGGCAGCCACCGACGAAGAGGTGGAAAAGGCTGCCCTCCCCTTCGATCGCCGCCGGCACGGGATGATTATTGGCATGGGCGCTGCCGGCCTGGTGGTCGAGAGCGCCGAAGCCGCGCGCGAACGGGGCATCCAGCCCATCTGCGAAGTGTTGAGCGCTGTGACCGCGAATAGCGCCTTTCACGGCACTCGCCTCGACGTCCAGCACATCAGCCAGATTATGGAAGATCTGGTGAGCCAGGCGGAAGCCCGCAGCGGCATTCAACGCCACCAGATCGCACCACGCACCGTTTTCATCTCTCACGAAACCTACACTCCCGCGCGTGGCGGCAGCGCGGCGGCGGAGATCCATGCGCTACGCCGCGTATTTGGCGACAGCGCCGACGAGATTGTGATCGCCAACACCAAAGGCTTCACTGGCCACGCGATGGGTGCGGGCATCGAAGATGTCCTTGCGGTCAAGGCCCTGGAAACGGGGGTCGTGCCACCCGTGGCCAACTTCAAGGAAGTTGACCCTGAGCTCGGCGCGCTGAACTTGTCGAAGGGCGGCGTTTATCCGGTGGAGTACGCGTTGCGGCTGGGTGCCGGGTTCGGCTCACAGATCAGCATGACGCTGTTGCGCCGGGTGACGACGAAGGACGGCATCCGGAGGAGTCCGGATGCACTGGGCTATACCTATCGCATTGCCGACGCACATGTCTGGAATGCCTGGCTCAGCCGCTTGGCAGGCCGTCCCGTCGCCGACTTGGAAGTGGTCAATCGCACGCTGCGGGTGCGTGATCAAGGAGCAGCGGCAAGGATCGTAGAAGCCTCTCCGGAATTGCGCACTGTGCCGACGCCGGCACCGATTCCCCAGGCAGTGCCGCCTGTCCCGGCCTCCAACACGAAACCAGCGGACAAGAAACCAGCGCCGGCGATCGCAGTTGAGGCACTGGTCGAAGCGCTAGCTGCGCCCGCGGTCCCTGTGCCGGCGCCGGCCGCTACGACGCGGGAAACCGACGTCAAAGTAGCTACACCGCTGAGTGCGGCAACACCTATTAATACTAACAAGGAGAATGCCGAAGATGCCGTGAAGGCACGCATCTTGGCTCTGGCTGCGGAAAAGACCGGCTATCCCAATGACATGCTGGATCTGGACCTCGACCTCGAAGCGGACCTCGGCGTGGACACCGTAAAGCAAGCCGAAATGTTTGCGGCGATCCGTGAAATCTACGGCATTCCTCGGGATGAGAACCGCAAACTTCGGGACTATCCCACCCTGGCGCACGTAATTCGCTTCGTCTATGAGAAACGTCCCGACCTGACTAGTGCGGCCGCGGTTCCGGCAGTGGCAGCGGGAGAAGTCATGCCCCTTGCAATGTCACCTGCCGCAGTTCCCCCGCAAGCCAGCGCGGCCGATTCCGTGAAAGAACGCATCCTGGCCATGGTCGTGGAGAAGACCGGCTATCCCCAAGACATGCTGGATCTGGAACTCGACCTCGAAGCGGACCTCGGTGTGGACACTGTAAAGCAGGCGGAACTTTTTGCAGCCATCCGAGCTGGATACAACATTCCTCGTGATGAGAATTTGAAGCTGCGCGACTATCCCACGCTGGCGCATGTGATCCGCTTTGTGTTTGAGAAGCGTCCTGACTTGGCCACCGCTGCGCCAGTTCCCGCACCGCTCGAGGCAACCCCGCATGCGCCAGAAGAGAGTAAGTCAGTTGCTCCGACACCAGCTACAGCGACTCCGAAAGACGGCGCAGGGGATTCGGTGAAGGAGCGCGTTCTGGCACTGGCGGTGCAGAAAACGGGCTATCCCAAGGACATGTTGGACCTGGAGCTTGATCTTGAAGCAGATCTCGGGGTTGACACCGTAAAGCAGGCGGAAATGTTCGCGGCCCTCCGCGAGATTTACAGCATCCCGCGGGACGAGAATCGCAAACTGCGTGATTACCCCACACTGGCGCAGGTGATCGCCTTCGTGTACGAGAAGCGTCCCGACTTGGCGAACACCGCATCCTTGTCTGCTGTCGCGGCACCACCCCTACCTGCAGGAAGCGACTCGGTCATCCCCCAGAGGCCCACGGATGAATCTATTAAGGACAAAGTGCTGGAGATCGTGGCTGAGAAGACCGGCTACCCCAAAGACATGCTCGACCTGGATCTCGATCTCGAAGCCGACCTCGGCATTGATACGGTCAAGCAAGCGGAGATGTTCTCCGCCATCCGAACGGCCTACAACATTCCCCGCGATGAGAATCTGAAACTGCGCGAATTCCCCACCCTGGCCCTGGTGATCAAGTTCGCACAAGACCGGTCAGCGTTAGTGGGAGCATCCGCTTTAGTCTCTCCCGCTGCGCAGGATAAACCTCAATCGCCGCAGAAGACGCCGGCTGCATTTTCATCATCCTTGGCGACATCGCCGAACCGGGCCTTGCGTCCCGCCCCTGCCAGCCTGGACGCTGCGAATCGCATTCCACGTCGCGTTCCGTTGCCGATCCTGCGTCCCGCGCATTCCATCTGCAAGCCAACTGGTGTCACCCTGGACCGCGGCCGCCGCGTCGTAATCATGCCGGACAAAGGTGGAGTCGCAGAGGCGCTGGCGCAACAGCTGAAAAAAACCGGCGTGGAAGTCCTCCGTATGGAGAGGGCGCCCGATGCAGACGCGTTGACCAACTGCCTCAAGAGCTGGATGGCTGCCGGGGCGATACATGGAGTTTACTGGCTGCCCGCGCTCGACAATGAGGGCGAGCTTCGCGACCAGGACCTTTCCACCTGGCATGAAGCCGTGCAGGTGCGCGTCAAATCGCTCTACAGCACCATGCGAACGCTCTACGAGCAGATCGCGCAGCCGGGCACGTTCCTGGTTTCGGCCACTCGTCTCGGCGGGCAGCATGGCTACGACGAGGCTGGAGCCTCCGCGCCGCTCGGTGGCGCTGTTGTGGGCTTCAGTAAAGCGTATAAGCGGGAGCGGCCGGACGCTCTCGTCAAAGCCGTCGATTTCGCAGCGGAAGGCAAGCCATCAGAAATCGCCGAGCTCTTGATCGAAGAAACCCTGCGCGACACGGGCGCTGTGGAAATTGGGTACAAAGCAGGGTTGCGCTGGACGATTGGTTTGCAGGAGCAACCTGCCGCCGACGGCCAGCCCGGCTTAACCTTGGACGAGGACACTGTCTTCCTGATCACGGGTGCGGCGGGGAGTATCGTGTCAGCCATCACTGCCGATCTGGCGTCCGCATCCGGCGGTACGTTCTATTTGCTCGATCTGGTGCCTGAGCCCGATACGGACAATCCCGACTTCAAGCGCTTCGTCAGCGACAAAGAAGGCCTAAAGCGCGATCTGTTCGCCCGCATCCAGGCGCGCGGCGAACGGGCCACACCGGCTCTTGTGGAAAAAGAACTGGGCGCACTGGAGCGGGCGCAGGCTGCCCAAACCGCCATCGACGCGGTACGCGCGGCTGGCGGCACGCCGCATTATTTCAGCGTCAATCTGACCGATGCAGATGGTGTGGCGAAGGTGATCAAGCAGGTGCGTGAACACAGTGGCCATATTGACGTGATGCTGCACGCCGCCGGCCTGGATCGTAGCCACCCTTTACCTAGCAAAGACCCACATGAATTCGACCTGGTATTCGACGTCAAGAGCGACGGCTTCTTCAATCTGCTGCGCGCCATCGCCGATATGCCTCTCAAAGCAACGGTGGCGTTCAGTTCTATTGCCGGGCGCTTCGGCAACCTCGGGCAGACGGACTACAGTTCTGCCAACGATCTGCTGTGCAAGATCAGCTCGAGCTTCCGCACCACTCGGCCAGGCACACGCGGCATTGCGATTGACTGGACTGCATGGGGTGGCATCGGCATGGCCACGCGCGGCTCTATCCCCAAAGTGATGGAAGCGGCGGGCATCGACATGCTGCCGCCCGAAGCGGGTGTTCCTTTGATTCGCCGTGAACTGACTGCGGGAGGAACGCGCGGCGAGATCGTCATCGGCCAGCGTCTTGGTGTGTTGCTGAATGAATTCGATCCCACCGGTGGACTGGAAGTGAACACAACCGAAGTGGCCGCTGCAAAGCGCTCGCCCGCACAAGGCCCGATGTTGGGCAAGATCGCGAGCGCGGGACTTTACAGCCCACTTACGATTGAAACCGTTCTTGATCCAACACTTCAACCGTTCCTGCACGATCATCAGATCGACGGCACGCCGTTGCTGCCGGGTGTTATGGGCATCGAGGCGTTCGCCGAAGCTGCCCTGTGCCTGCTTCCCGGCTGGCGTGTCGAAGCGGTTGAGGATGTGAATTTCCTGGCACCCTTCAAGTTTTACCGGAACGAGCCGCGCCAGGTGACGGTCGAGGCGATGATCCATCCGCACGGAGACGCTCTGATCGCGGCTTGCCGATTGCTTGGCCGGCGGCCACTGCCAAATCAGACCGAACCGCAAGTAACCACGCACTTCACGGCACGGGTGCGGCTGACGAAATACTCACCCGCGTTGATGACCGGACCCGCCTTCCGCACACCAGAGGGGCACATCATCGAAGCCGCCGATATTTATCGCCTCTACTTCCACGGCCCGGCGTACCAGGTCGTGGAGCGAGCGTGGTGGGATGGAAAGCGAATTATCGGGCTGATGGCGAAAGGCCTGGGCAACAATCACTACCCGTCCGAGTTACCGACGCTCATGGCGCCGCGGTTGATTGAGCTATGCTTCCAAACCGCCGGGGTTTGGGAGATGGGCATCGAGGGCCACATGGGTCTCCCGCAGCACATTGATTCCATCTCCCTACTCGTGCGCAGTCCAGAACAGGCGGAAGACCGGTTGTATGCCGTGGTAACGCCCAACCGGCGCGCGGGAAGTTTCGATGCGGAGGTTGTGGATGCGAGGGGAACCCGCTACCTGCAGCTCAGCGGCTACCGCACAGTTGAGATTCCCTACGCCGTCGGTGCGGAACGTTTGAAAGCGTTGCAGGCTGCGATGTCACTGGAGCCAGTAGCAGTATGATTTTGCAGTGCCGAGATCCATGTTGATCAAGGCCCCTATGAACATCGAATTCCAACGCGTAGCTATCGTCAATCGCGGCGAAGCCGCCATGCGTTTCATTCATGCGGCCCGCGAGTTCAATCACGAGCACGGCACAGCGCTGCGCACCATCGCGATCTTTACCGAGCCTGATCGCCATGCCATGTTTGTCCGCGAGGCCGATGAAGCGGTATGTCTCGGCCCCGCTCAGGTGCTCGATCAAAACACCCACCAGTCCAAGAGCAGTTACGTGGACTATGGCCGGCTGGAACAGGCGCTGGCGACCGCGCACGCAGATGCCGTGTGGGTGGGATGGGGCTTTGTGGCCGAGCACGCCGCCTTCGCCGACCTTTGCCGCGAGATGGGCATCGTGTTCATCGGCCCGGATGGCAATGTGATGCGGCTCGTGGGCGACAAGATCGCTTCCAAGCGTCTGGCTGAGCAGGCGCAGATTCCAGTGGCGGCGTGGAGCGATGGCGCGGTGGAAAGGCTTGCCGACGCCGAGCGCTGCGCTGAGCGTTTAGGCTACCCGCTGCTTATTAAGGCCACGTCCGGAGGCGGCGGTCACGGCATTCGCCGCGTAAGCTCGGCCAGCCAACTGGCGGAAGCCTTTGAGAGCGCCCGCGCAGAGGCGTTCAAGGCCTTCGGCGATCCCACCGTTTTCATGGAACAACTGGTGCAGGGGGCGCGCCACGTTGAAGTGCAAATCATTGCCGATCGCCACGGGACAACCTGGGCCGTCGGGGTGCGCGACTGCACGATTCAGCGCCGCCATCAGAAAGTTCTCGAGGAGGCGCCCTCGCCGGCGCTTTCTGCGGAACAAGATCAGATGTTACGCCAGGCGGCGGTGCGCTTGAGCCAGGCAGCAGGCTACTCCAACGCGGGGACCGTGGAGTTTCTGTACCAGCCGGAAAGCCGGAAGTTCTCGTTCATGGAGATGAACACCCGGCTGCAGGTCGAACATCCGGTGACGGAATGCACCACCGGGATCGATCTGGTCAAGCTGCAGATTCACGTGGCCCGGGGCGGCCGCCTGGAAGGCGAGGTTCCGCCTACCACCGGCCACGCCATCGAGGTGCGGCTGAATGCGGAAGATGCGGACAACGCTTTTGCGCCGGCCCCGGGGGTGATTGAGCGGTTCAGGATCCTGACCGGGCCGGGAGTGCGGGTTGACACCGGTGTAGCGGAAGGCGACGCCGTCCCCGCAGAGTTCGATTCGATGATTGCCAAGATCATCGCCTACGGTCAGAGCCGGAAGGAAGCGCTTGCCCGCCTGCAGAGAGTGTTGCGAGAGAGCGTCGTCGTTATCAAGGGCGGAGCAAGTAACAAAGCGTTTTTGCTGGAACTTCTGAACCGCCCTGAGGTGCAGAGCGGCGATGTGCATATCGGGTGGCTGGACCACCTGGCAGCGACTGGCGAGCACATCTCCCGGCACTATGCCGACGTGGCTTTGGTGCAGGCCGCGATTGAGGCCTACGACGCACAGTTGGCAGTCGAGCAAGCGCAGTTCTACGCGTCGGCGGTGCGTGGACGACCGCAGGTCCGGAGTGAGGCAGGCCGGACGACCGAACTACGCTATCGCGGGCATTCCTATTCGCCTAAGACCTATCGTCTCGGCCCGCAACTGTATCGCGTCGAGGTGAATGGATCGCGTATGGATGCTCAGCTCGACCGTCTTGGCCAGTTTGAATATTGGCTTACTGCTTTGGGGCGGCGCTTCCACGTGGTCTCCGTCGTCCAGGGACTGAGCTACCGCATCGAGGTGGACGGTGTGTCGCACCACATTGATCGCGATGACGGCGGCGTGGTGCATGCGCCGGCTCCGGCGGTAGTGGTTTCCATTGCCGTAAAACCAGGCGACACGGTTTCGGTCGGCGATCGCCTGGCCGTGCTGGAAGCGATGAAAATGGAGATGCCGGTAGTGGCTCCGTTTTCCGGAAAAGTCCGGCAGGTGATGACCATGTGCAACGTCCAGGTAGATACGGGTGCGCCCCTCGTACAGATCGATCCCGACACGGGCGACGACGTAGTGGCTGCGGCCGAGCGGGTAGTGTTCGGCGCATCGCGCGTCTCAGATAGAGACGCCGTCTCTTCCAACTGCCGCCCGAGCCTGAACGAACTCCGCCAGCTTATGCTGGGCTTTGACGCGGATCCTAAGCGCAGCGCTCGGCTGCTCGCCGAATGGGGACAGAACAGCCCAGTAGACAGCGACGAAATAAGGGAAGCTGAAAACGAAATCCTCAACATCTTTGTAGACATTTGCTCTTTGTTCCAGCGCGAGCCAGAGGTCAACCATCGCGCCAGCGGAGAGGAACCGAGCGCTGAGGCTCATCTCTTTGCTTACTTGCGCATGCTTGAGACCGCCGGCGAAGGCCTCCCGCCACAGTTTGTCAGCGCGCTCCGTCGTGCGTTGGCCCACTATGGCGTGCAGAGCCTGGAGCGTTCGCCCGAACTGGAAGAAAGTCTGCTTTGGATCTACAAATCCCGGCAACGCGTGGACCAGCAGGTTGCGCTTGTTCTCAGCGTTCTCCAGCGGCGCCTGCAGCGCGACCAGAGCCTATCCACGAATGCTCAGGAATCCTTCCGCACAATTCTCGATCGCATGATCGCCATGTCGAATGGCCAGTTTCCCGCGATCAGCGATCTGGCTCGGGAAGTGCGCTATCGCTATTTCGACCAACCGTTGTTTGAACAGGTCCGCAAGCAGGTTTACGAACAGGTAGCGGAACATCTGGCCTATATTGCCGCCCATCCCGATGCCGCCGACTGCCACGAAAGAGTTCGCGCCCTGATCGAGTGTCCGCAGCCTTTGGTGGGCCTGCTTTCCTCCCGGTTCGCCGGCGCGGATCCCGTCCTGCGCCGCCTGATGTTGGAGGCGATCACGCGTCGCTACTACCGGATCCGGACCTTACTGGACTTTCGCTGCGTGGCCGTTGGGGGGAACTGGTACACCTCGGCAGAATACGATCACGAGGGAAAGCGCATTCATGTCTTTACAACCCACAGCGAATACTCGCGCCTCTCTGCGGCAGCGCACGAAATGTTCCCTTTGATCGCGCAAGTTCCAGCGGACCACGACATTGTCATGGATTTCTACGCCTGGCACTCCGGCCCGTTGGGCGATCCAGAGGTAACTCAACAAGAAGTTCAATCCGTGCTGAACCAGGCCGGGATTCCTCGTTCGATCCGGCGGATCGTGGTGGAAGTCGCCGGTCCCAACCCCGCGGAGGGCGCCGGTGGCATACAGCATTTCACCTATCGTCTCAGGGAGAATTCGTACGAGGAAGAAAAGGTCTATCGGGGACTGCATCCGATGATGGGCAAACGGCTGCATCTCTGGCGGCTCAGCAACTTCAAGATTGACCGGCTGCCCTCGGTGGAAGACGTTTACCTGCTACACAGCGTCGCCCGCGACAACCCCAAAGACGAGCGTCTGTTCGCTTGCGCCGAGGTTCGCGACGTAACCCCGGTGCAGGATGAGACCGGCCGCATTATCGGGCTTCCGCATCTGGAGCGCATGTTGACGGAAGCGCTTGCCGCTATCCGCTTGGTTCAGTCACGGCGGCCGGCCAATCAACGCCTTTATTGGAACCGGATATTCCTCTACGTTTGGCCGCCGCTCAATCTCAGCCGCGATGAACTGCGTGACATCGTTCAGCGGCTCTCGCCCGCGGTGGAAGGGCTGGGGCTGGAGCAGGTGGTGGTGCGCGCCCGCATCCCCAATCCCGCTACCGGCGAGTTGCGCGATATGGTGGTGCGCATTTCGAGTCCGGGGGGAAGCGGTATGATCATCACCTTCCGGCCCGCCGACAGACTGCAACCCATCCAACCGCTGGCCGACTATGACCAGAAGGTCGTTCGCATGCGGCAACGGGGGATGATCTATCCCTACGAAATCATCCGAATGATTACGCCCGCTCCCGAGTACACCCGCACTGAATTTCCTCCCGGCGATTTTGTTGAACACGATCTTGATCCCGAAGGCCGTCTGGTTCCTGTCGATCGCCCCTACGGCCAAAACAAAACCAACATCATCGTGGGCGTCATTCGCAACTTCACGCCCCGCTATCCTGAAGGCATGACGCGCGTCGTGCTGCTGGGAGATCCCAGCAAAGACTTGGGCGCGCTCGCCGAACCCGAGTGCCGGCGCATCATTGCGGCTCTCGATCTTGCCCAAGAGAAGGGTGTTCCCCTGGAATGGTTCCCCATTTCCGCCGGAGCTAAGATTTCCATGGATAGCGGGGTCGAAAACATGGATTGGATTGCCCACGTCCTGCGCCGCTTAATCGAGTTCACCCAGGGCGGCGGTGAGGTGAACCTTCTGGTGAACGGAATCAACGTAGGAGCCCAACCGTACTGGAATGCAGAAGCCACTATGCTGATGCACACGCGCGGTATCCTGGTCATGACGCCGAAAGCGTCGATGGTGCTTACCGGCAAGCGTGCTCTGGACTATTCGGGCGGCATCTCAGCCGAGGATAATCAAGGCATTGGCGGCTACGACCGAATTATGGGCATCAATGGCCAGGCTCAATACTGGGCACGAGACATCGAGGAATCCTGCAGCATTCTCTTCCGCCACTACGACCACACGTACATAGTTCCTGGCGAGCGCTTCCCGCGGCGAGCTCCGACCAGCGATCCCATCGAACGCGACATCCAACTCTATCCACACGCTCAGAACGGCAATGATGGCTTCACGCGTGTGGGCGAGATCTTGTCGGACGAGACCAACCCTGGCCGGAAGAAATCTTTTGATATCCGCAATGTCATGATGGCAACCATAGACCAGGACCACCCGCCGCTGGAGCGCTGGGCGGGCATGAGGGCGGCAGAGACCGCGGTGGTCTGGGACGCTCATCTCGGCGGTTACCCGGTGTGCCTCATAGGCATCGAATCCCGGCCGTTGCCACGCTTGGGGTTTGTTCCGGCTGACGGCCCCGATCAGTGGACTGCGGGGACACTGTTCCCGCAATCCTCCAAGAAGATAGCCCGCTCACTCAATGCCGCCAGCAATAACCGGCCGGTGGTAATCCTGGCAAATCTGTCGGGATTCGATGGCTCGCCGGAGTCCATGCGCAGGCTGCAGCTTGAATACGGTGCAGAGATCGGCAGGGCCGTCGTGAATTTCAAGGGTCCCATCGTCTTCTGCGTGATCTCCCGCTATCACGGAGGCGCTTACGTGGTATTCTCGCGGGCGCTGAACCAGAACCTTGAGGTCGCCGCCCTCGAGGGAACATATGCCTCAGTTATCGGCGGTGCGCCCGCTGCCGGTGTGGTGTTTGCCGGAGAGGTGGAAGCCCGGGCCCGCAAGGACCCGCGTCTGCAACCCCTGACTCAGGCCTTGGCCAAGGCCGAGGGCGCGGAGAAGGGCACGGTGCGCTCCCAGTGGGACGAACTGTTCAAGATCGTGCACTCTGAAAAACTGGGTGAAATGGCCTCCGAGTTCGACCAAGTGCATAGCGTGCAACGGGCGCTGGCAGTGGGCGCTCTGGACTACATCATTCCCCCCGCGAAGCTGCGGCCTTATCTTATTGACGCGGTGAAACGGGGCATGGCTAAAGAGGGAGACCTTGAATCGGTGAAACCGGGAAGTCAGGTTCGCAAGGCGGCGTAATTGCGGAAAGCGCGAGTGGAATGGATGTGTATTGGCTGCAGCAGATCGAATTAGATGTGCCAGCAGAAGATGACTGGCTAAGCGCCAGTGAGGCGGCCTCTCTGAGTGCCCGGCACTTTGCCAAACGTCGGGCCGATTGGCGGTTGGGACGCTGGACGGCGAAACGGGCCCTGGCCTCGTATCTGAATTTGCCTGCTCAGCCCCATGTGCTGGCGAGAATAGAAATTCGTCCGGCAACGTCAGGTGCGCCTGTGGCCTTTTTCGCCAATGAGCCGGCCGCGGTGACCATTTCATTAAGCCATCGGTCCAACAGGGCTCTCTGTGCGGTAGCGCCCTACGGCGTCGATCTGGGTTGTGACCTGGAGATGATCGAGCCGCACAGCGACGCCTTCATCGCCGACTATTTCACCGTTGAAGAACGGACGCTGGTCGCACGAGCATCGGCGGCGGACCGATTTTGTCTCCTGGCGCTGCTGTGGAGCGCGAAGGAGAGCGCGCTCAAAGCGTTGCAGACGGGGCTTCGACTCGACACTCGATATGTAATCGTCAGTCCCGACAACGCCTCGCCCGACCTCAATGGCTGGAGCCCGCTGCAAGTTCGTAACATCAGCGGCGAGCTCTTTCATGGATGGTGGCAGCAGGCGGACAGCATGGTACGTACTTTAGTTGCCGCACCGAAACCAAACACACCGGCCCACTTGAAGATCCCGGCTTACTTTCCCGATGCTGCTTCTATGCGCGGCAGAGGATTGGTCAAGGCATGACCGCCCGAATTCATTTCAGAGGACCGCCGCGGGATCGTCTCGAGCGCGCGGCGGAACTGAGTCAATCGGTCCTCGAAGTATCTGCCCGCCGATTGCTAAAAGGCCCGCGGCGGCCAGGGTGGAACTGGTTCGTGGAAGTTGCCGTCAGATTCCTGAAGACCCAGGTGAGCACCGCTTGCAGAATACCTGACATAGCAAACGCGCGCCGTTATTTGGATTCGGTGGTCGTTAGCTCCCCGGCATTGTCGGCCATGCAGACCAGCGAGGTGGTGCACGAGAAATTCCGCGGGTGCTGGTTCTCGGGTAAAGAAGCAGGGCCGCCGGTGACTCTGCTGTATTTCCATGGCGGGGGATACTGCTTTTCCCCTCAGGCTTACGCCAGCTTCATTGCGCTGATAACGCTGGCGGCGAAATCCAGGACATTTGCTCTCGACTATCGCCTCACTCCTGAACACCGATTTCCCGCACAACTTGAAGATGCACTCAATGCCTACAGTTGGTTGCTGGAAAACGGCACCCCTCCTGACAAACTAGTCTTTGCCGGCGATTCGGCTGGTGGCAACCTTACGCTGGCTCTGCTTTTGCAGGCACGGGATTCGAAGCTCCCGCTGCCGGCATTGGCCATCGCTCTCTCGCCCCCCACCAACTTCGACGGCGACATTGCCAGCAATGGAGAGCTTGACTGGATCGACCGGCGTGAGCTTTTGCAGTGGCGGGACTGGTTTTGTGATCACGCCGACCGCCGGAACTCGCTTGTGTCCCCGCTGTGGGCCGATCTGCGGGGTCTTCCTCCAATTTACGTGCAGGCTGGCCGCGCCGAGATTCTGTACGACAGCATTCAAGCCTTTGCCGATCGCGCCCGTAGCCAGGGGGCCGACGTAGTTCTTGAAACGTGGGAAGACATGACTCATGTCTTCCAGATGTTCGGCCCCGACGCGCCGCAGAGCGGCGATGCGCTGCGGCGAATCGGCGAAGTGATCGATGGCAGGGTTCGAGGCCAGCAGAAAAGGGAAATTACGGCGAACGCGGAAGTGCAGTAATTCTATGGCGCTCAACGGCCAATTCGATTTCGACTTCATCGTTATCGGTTCCGGCTTTGGGGGAAGCGTTTCGGCCCACCGCTTGGCGGAGAAGGGCTACCGGGTCGCCGTCATGGAGATGGGCCGGCGCTGGGCGCCGGACAACCTGCCGCGCACCAGTTGGTCTATCCATCGCTGGTTCTGGCGCCCCAAGCTCGGCCTGCGCGGCTTCTTCAACATGCGGTTCTTCAGGCATGCGACCATTTTCCATGGTTGCGCGGTAGGTGGCGGCTCCATCACTTACGCCAGCACTTTACTTCCGCCACCGGAGAAGGTGTGGGAATCCGGATCATGGGCGGGGCTGGCCGATTGGAAGGCGGAAATGCCCCAGCATCTGGAAACCGCCGGACGCATGCTGGGTGTGACCGAGAATACAATCCTCGGGCCTGCCGATCACCTCCTGCGGAAAGCTGCGGACGCCACCGGATGCGGGCACACGTTTTACCGCACCCAGGTGGGAATCTTCCAGCCTACGAACGGAGAATCCGGCCAGACCTTTCCTGATCCATTCTTCGGAGGAGAGGGTCCGCCGCGAACCACCTGCATCGCCTGCGGCGGCTGCATGATGGGCTGCCGCTACGGTGCGAAAAACACCCTTGATCTTACTTACCTTTACTTGGCTGAGAAGCACGGGGCGCAGGTTTCTCCGGAAACCCAAGTTGTGGATGTGAAACCGCTGGGCGGCGCCTACGATGGTAGCGCTGGCTACGAAGTGCACACGGTCAAATCCACAGCATGGATTCGCCGCCAGCCCCGGAGGTTCACTTGCCGCGCGGTGATCTTCTCCGCATCCTCGTTGGGGACGATGGAGCTTCTGTTTCAGCTCAAAGAAAAAGGTTCCCTGCCGGCCATCAGTAGCCAGCTGGGCCAACACGTCCGCACCAATTCCGAGTCGCTCATCGGGGCGCGCACCCCGGGCTACTCCCAGGATTTGTCACAGGGAATCGCGATCGGATCCGGCGTCTATATTGACGAGCATACCCACATCGAAGCGGTCCGCTACCCACGCGGTTCCGACACTATGGGACTTCTGACCACAATCCTGACCGATGGTCGCCCGGGTCCGCGACGCATCGTACTTTGGCTAAAGAACGTCGTCGCCTCCCTGCTCCGCCATCCGTTCAAGACGG
This sequence comes from uncultured Acidobacteriaceae bacterium, assembly GCA_963770245.1. GTDB lineage: Bacteria > Acidobacteriota > Terriglobia > Terriglobales > Acidobacteriaceae > PALSA-270. The sequence continues at coordinate 434,105 of CAVYOX010000014.1, forward strand.
TACGCGTGTTGCAACCACATGGTTGGGCGCGAGAGTTTGTGATTCTGCTATGCATGCAAGCCCTGGATGGGGAGATCGAGATGCGCTGGCAACGCCCCTGGTTCTGGCCCTTCAGGAAGTTTCTGGTAAGCCGGGGCGAGAAGGTGCCAACCTACATTCCGCGGGCAAATGAGTTTGCAAAGCAAGTAGCGCAACTCACCGGCGGTTTTGCCATGAGCCTGATTCCCGAGATCCTCTTCAATGTTCCTGGCACAGCGCACTGTATCGGAGGCTGCGTGATCGCCGATTCACCCGCCCACGGAGTGGTGGATGCTCGTCACCGCGTCTTCGGCTACAAGAACATGTATGTCTGCGATGGATCGGTCGTCTCAGCCAACCTCGGCGTGAATCCCAGCTTCACGATTACTGCGCTCGCCGAGCGGGCCATGAGCTTCATTCCGCCAAAAACAGAAACCGCCTGGAACGATGTGCCTGGATCATTCCGGCCTAACCTTCCGCCGGACCACCCGACTCAGGACGCGGCGGACTTTCTTCGATGAGACAGACAGGCGCGCCGCCACGCGGGAAACCTTGCGGCCTCCGCGCTCTCAGAAGGGTGGGCTTTGAACAATTAGACGATGGTATCGGTTGTATCTTTGTGCAGGCGGTCCTCGAAAAACCTTGTAAGAAGCGGACCCGACGCCACGTTGGAAACGCCGACAAGAGGCCCGAGGAGATCATTTACGCCGAGTTCCCTGTGTATATCGCCGCTCTTGATTGCGCGCCTCACCAGGGAGCGAATCGCTTCACGCGCTGAGCCTAGGAGCTTCGAACGTCCTCTTGTTTATCGCTTGCCAAATTAACTGCGGTTGTTGAACCAGTCGAGGGCGATTTCAGTATATTGGCCGACCTCGATGAGGTAGCCGTCGGGATCACGCATGTAGCAGCGCCATTCCCAGCCGTGATTGTCTAATGGCTCGGTAAGAAAGAACGCTCCTTTGTCGCCCCATTGTTTGTAGCAGGCCCAGATGTCGGCGACACGCAAATTAAGGAAGCTATTTACTCTGTTCAGATCCGACGGTGTTTCAAGAAGGACCTCTGGCTTGTCGGGAGTCGGGCCACCGCCGGAATTGAGAATGATCCACGTATTAGCCAGCTTGATGTAGCAGGGATTGTCTGGCTTGATCACTTTCCCGCCAAGAATTCGGACATAGAAGTCCTTCGATTTGTCCTGGTCGCTCACGGTGAAGAAGTGAGTTGCGAAGAAGCCTTCGTGTGCAATCGGCGCGTCAGGTAGATTCATGCGGTGCCTCCTGTTGTCGATAAATTAGGATGCGGCCGGAAAACGCCTACGGTCTAAAGGAAGCGTTTCATCTGCTGGCTGACCCTATAACGGGCAGCTAGTTTAGGAGCGATTCCCAGTTGGCTGGCACCCTTCCTGCGGGTCCAGGTGCGGGCTGACTTTCGGGATGCGCATGCGGCGGAAGCAACTCCACACCTTTGATCATCCCCTGCTTCTCGTAATCGAAGAACCAGTCCTCACCCGGCTCAAAGCTGGTTATGATCGGATGCCCTGTCGCCGCCGCATGCTTTGATGCATGCTGACTCGGAGAACTGTCACAGCATCCGATGTGCCCACACTCCGCACACCGACGGAGATGAAACCACCAACCTTTCGGTGACGCCAGGCATTCCACACATCCGTCGCCACTTGGTTTCGAAGCCGGATTAAGTCCGCGGTGATCTTTCTTCATTTCGAGTTTTCCTTTAGACGTTGTATGTCCAGCAAAGAGTTCAAGCCACCAGCAAGATCTTCCCGACACCACCCTTCTCTGCCGCTGCTTGAGCCTCGGCCGCTTCACTGAGTGGCAGTTTCTGGCTAATCGGGATTACTAGCTTGCCATCTCGCACCGCTTCGGCCATGAACTGGAGCGTTTTCCTGTCGAATTTCGAGAATACTGGCACCACCTTTACAGATGGGTACTTCGCGGCGTTCTGCGGTGCCCCGAGAACCGAAGCAAACACTCCTCCCGGCTTGACCTTGGCGATCAGCTTCTCGGCGGTTCTTCCGCCGACCGTATCCGCCACCGCATCGAGCGGCGGAAGATTCGCAATCGCGGTGTCGTCGTCGGTTGCGACGACCTGATCCGCGCCGACAGTCTTCGCCTCATCCATCTGCCTCTTCAAAACCCCCGCGATCACAGTCGCCCCGCGTTCCTTCGCAGTGAATACCGCCGAACGCCCGACATTTCCAGCAGCACCTACGACCATAACCGTCTGGCCCGCTTTGATTCCCGTAGCTGAAAGGAGCTGGTTGCCGGTCGTCGTCACCAGCGGCAGCGCCGCCGCCTGGATCAAATCGAGCCCCTTGGGGATCTTCGCCAAGATCGCTGCATTCACGACACAAAGTTCGGCGTAAGTATCGTCCGCCATAGCGAACACCTGGTCGCCGACGGAAAAGCCTTCCACTCCCGGCCCAATCTTCACCACGGTCCCCGCAATGTCGACTCCTATCAGTCCCGGAAAAGTGATGGGATAGAAGTCTTTCGTTAATCCGGCACGCCGCTTGTAGTCGATCGGATTCACGCTCGTGGCGGCGACCCGCACCAGTACTTCGCCGGGACCCGCCACCGGATCAGGGTATTCCTCGAACTTGAGTACTTCAGGACCGCCATATTGGTGGACAACAACTGCTTTCATATTCATCTCCTTGTACGGTGCGCAAACAGTCACTAACAAAACTTAGATGAGCGAAGCTAGAATTGGTCACCGACGCCATGGACTCCGCGATAGGCATGGCGAAATAATTTAGTGAGAAACGACGCACCAATTCTGGCGCTCAACATGGCTCGTCCGCGCTGAAGTTCGGTATTTGGCCCACTTCAGCACGTCCCAGATCTCGCCCTGCAAGTAAAAGCCTGACGAGATTGAAGGCGCTATTCCTCCTTCGCTAACGGCATCGTGAACCAGTTCAATCACTGCTTCGTGGCCCGGAATCTGCACTCGCTTGGCGAGTTCGATCAGTTCTTGCGCGCTGGAAGTTCACGTTCAGCCATCATCGAAAGCAGTAACATCAGACCGTCGGAACCCACGAACCGGTCAAGAGCTAATCCCTCTACGATGCCCCGGTTCTTTCTGAATTCAGCTCGCGGATTGTACTGACAGGCGTATGGCTCTCGCCATCTTGGGCTCGTGTTGCGACGGTGTACTAACCGCAAACCGCTTACTTTCGGTTTCCCTTAGTGTCCTCTGCCGCAAGCCACTCCACCCAGCCTGCCTGCAGATCTGACATAAATTCGCCGCAACTATCACATCGCCAACCAGATCGAATGGATTTTTCTCTGGGCATAACATTCACCAACATTACAGATGTCCACAGGATTCTTCCACCCGAAGTGGCGTGAGGGGGGATCCACAAAGGGTCCGATCTCACCTCACGGTGCGTTCAACGGGTCACCGCTTGCATGGCCCTTCAAGTTTGGTTAAGCGCATTGGAGCCGGCGACCATCACCGGGAAAAGCGCTCAGCTTCGCGTTCATTTCGTCATCTGTGAATGTGGTGAACCCGCAGCCGGTGTGGTTGAGAAGCAATATCTCTGTGGTTCCGAGTACACGGTTGCAAACAATAAGTTCCCCGAGAACATCTTCTGTTACCGCGGGTCCGCCGGTTCGGATAACGTCGATATCGGTTTGCGACAGACCCAGGATTCCAGGGAGGTCTGAGAGCCGTGGATCCATGCAGGTTACAAGTACGATTTTTGGGGCCGGATGTTTCACCAGCGTTGGATTGTAGTTTTTTGCATAGTTGCGATTTGCTTCTAGCCCTCTATCGATAATACATCGTTTTCCTCCTGACAGGTTGTTTGCAATGTTGCTCTTCCGACCGAATCGGCGCTGATGGAACGATTACACGCGAGGTGCTCCGGCGAATCAATTGGACGATGGTATTGGCGGTACCTTAGTATTGGGCCCCGTGGAATAGAGTACGCACCACTCTGTGCCCATCTGTCCAATCCATACTTTGGTGTTGGTCGATACGTTCGTCCAATAGATTCGTCATGGTGATTCTGGCCCAATCAAAGTTGGGCTGATCGGAGCAATTATGAACACTGCAATCACTGTCTCTCATATGAAGCACTTCGACGCAATCATTATCGGGACGGGCCAGGCGGGACCGTCCCTGGCAGCGCGGTTTGCGGGTGCTGGCAAAACCGTCGCCATTATCGAACGCAATAAATTTGGTGGCACATGCGTGAATACAGGATGCACCCCGACGAAGACGCTGGTGGCGAGTGCCTATGCGATCCATGTTGCCCGCCGAGGTGCGGAATATGGTTTCTCCATTGGTGATATGCGCGTCGATATGACGCGAGTCAAAGCCCGCAAGGATGCAGCCTCCGCGAGGTCAAGCAAGGGAGTGGAGGAGTGGCTCCGAGGAACGAGAAACTGTACGGTCATACAGGGCCATGCCCGCTTTCAGTCGTCGAACACTGTCATGGTCAACGATGAAGTTCTGCAAGCCGAGAGGATCTATATCAACGTGGGCGGGCGCGCTTCGGTTCCAGAAATGCCGGGGATTCACGACGTCCCATTTCTCACCAACTCATCGATGATGGATATCGATTTCTTGCCCGAGCATTTCATCATCGTCGGCGGAAGTTATGTTGGGCTGGAGTTCGCTCAGATCTATCGCCGGCTCGGGAGCGAAGTCACGATTGTGGAAATGGGACCACGCCTGATTGGACGGGAGGACGAGGACGTTTCGCAAGCTGTGCGCGAAACCCTGGAGGCTGAGGGCATACACATCCGGCTGAATGCCAAATGTATCTCGCTGGCGAAACGCGATGGCGGTGTCGCCGTCGGCCTCACATGCGAAGAAGGTCCGCCAGAAGTAGTAGGCACTCACGTTCTTCTGGCCGTGGGACGTACTCCCAACACGAACGACTTGGGACTGGACCGGGCTGGGGTTGCCTCCGACCACCGGGGCTACATAATGGTTGATGATCAGCTGCAAACGAACGTGCCCGGCATCTGGGCGCTGGGGGACTGCAACGGCCGCGGCGCCTTTACACATACTTCCTATAACGACTACGAGATTGTTGCGGACAATCTCTTCAACGCTGACCATCGCCGGGTTTCCGACCGGATCCAAGCCTACGCGCTGTATATCGATCCGCCGCTAGGGCGATGCGGCATGACGGACGCAGAGATACGGAAATCCGGACGTCGTGCCCTCGCTGCGAAATATCCGATGAGTCAAGTGAGCCGGGCCTACGAAAAAGGCGAGACACAAGGTTTCATCAAAATCTGCGTCGATGCAGAAACGAAACAAATTCTGGGTGCTGCAATTCTTGGAGTCGGAGGCGACGAAGTAATTCACGTTCTGCTGGACGTGATGTATACGAAGGCGCCGTACACGGTCATCCAGCGGGCCATGCACATTCATCCGACGGTCGCGGAATATCTGCCGATCATCCTCGCCAAACTGGGGCCGTTTGCGTAGAAGGGAAGAACACGACCACTCTGAAGATCGAGAAAAAAAGACGTAGTGCGAGCCGCGGGCCGAGAAAGATTGATTGTTGATGGGGAACGATCGCTGGAGCCGCGCAGGAGTTAGGCGCTTCGACGCGGTGTGGACTCTGGGGTGGTCGAAGAAACAGCGCGACTTGACGAGTCGTACACTCCGATTCCGCTAAGGCATTTAGTTTCTCGTGAAATTGAGGGCTCAAGATGAACGATCAACAAAAGAAGGAGCAGCCGAAGGAGCAGTATTCTGGAGTGCGAGATCTAGAGATCCGTGCGGCATTGGATCAGCATTGGGCGGCATCCGATGCCAACGATGGTGAAACGGAGCACCGCATCTATCAGGAGGACGCGGTGCTGGAATACCCGCAGTCAGGCGAGCGAACCCGCGGTCGGCGCAACATACAGAACCAACGCGCTAGTCAGCCGAGCAAAAAGCGGTTTGCTGTCCGACGAATCATTGGCGGCGGTGATCTTTGGATCACCGAATTGACCATAGGATATGACGGCAAGCCGTCCTACACCGTGAGCATCATGGAGTTCAGGGACGACAAGGTGGCACGGGAAACACAGTACTTTGCGGATCCATTCGTGGCTCCCGCATGGCGCGCTCAATGGGTCGAACGGATGGATACATAATCTCGAGGCGCGGAATTCGCTAACGACACCGCCATTTGCGGTTTGCAGCATAATTGTCGAGAACAGAGATTAACGCCAGAGACCCGCTAAGTCCTGATTAACGCGCTACCGGAGAAGGCGAACTGTACGATATGGTGTATCGTTACAGCACATCCTCCGATGGAGGGAGAAGAGGTGGATTGGAAACGGTTGGTCCAGTTTGCGCTGCTGGGTAGCAGTGATCTGGAACAATATGTCATCCTGCTGGTACGCGTTTCGGTCGGGCTGTTCTTCGCCATCTCCGGGGCAAACAAATTGTTTGTCGCCGGCAGCACGCAAACTATGTACGAAACGCTCGTTGAGGCCAAAGTCCCGTTTCCCCGCCTGATGACTTATTTCGTGTCGGGTGTCGAGTTCGTTGGCGGATCCTTGCTGACCGTGGGGTTTCTTTCGAGCCTGGCCTGCGGGGCTTTATTGGTCGATATGCTTGTCGCCATCCTGACCACCAAGCTTTCCGCCATGCCTAAAGGACTTTCGCCTCTTAACTGGCTCGACGATTTCCTCTACCATCCGGAGGTCCTGTACGCGCTCTTCTTTATCTGGCTGATCTGCTCTGGTCCGGGAAAATTCAGTGTCGATTACTGGCTCGCCGGCAAGTTAGCAGCTTGTGCTAGACAAGAGCTTGATGGTCATTGCCACAACTTTTAAGCCGCCTGCCGCCTTGAAATAAAAGGATGCTAACCACACGCTGGGCTTCGACGAGGTATGCATGCCCCGATTGCTTTCAGTGAATGTTGGCCTTCCACGCGACGTGACATGGAACGGCAAAACGGTCCGAACGTCAGTCTGGAAATCTCCAGTTGATGGACGGCGAATGGTGCGCAGACTCAATATTCAAGGCGATGCGCAAGCCGATCTCGCCGGTCACGGCGGGGAGCACCGCGCCGTATTTGTCTACCAGATGGATTCTTACCATTACTGGGAGCGCTTTTTGGGCCGCAACGATTTCACTTTCGGCCAGTTCGGAGAAAACTTCACCGTCGAGGGACCTTCTGATGACGAGGTGTGCATCGGCGATCGATACCGCATCGGTGGTGCTGAATTTGAGGTAACGCAGCCACGCGTGACATGCTACCGCGTCGGCATCCGCATGAATGAACCTCGGATGGCAGCCCTGCTCGTAGAACATCACAGACCAGGATTCTACTTTCGCGTGGTGCAGGAGGGAGAAGTTGGTGCAGGCGATGACATTGTAAAAATTACTGACGGTCCAGAGCGAATCAGTGTGGCCGAGGTTGACGCCCTCCTGTATTTGCCAGGCCATTCTCGCGGACAATTGGAACGCGCGCTGCAGATTCCTGCACTTAGCAAGGGTTGGCAGAGTTCGTTCCAAGCAATGCTCCAACAAGACTTGAGCTCCAAGACTACGGTGGGGAATCCGGGACTCGCCTTTGAGGAACAAGCGCCAGCATGGCCCGGATTTCGACAGATGCGAGTCGCGCGTATCCATAAGGAAAGCGATAACGTAACTTCCTTCGTTCTGGCGCCGACCGATGGGCAGCTTCTTCCTGTCTTCCAGGCGGGTCAATTTGTTATTTTGCGCTTGCATCTCGACCCGGACAAACCCCCGGTTCTTCGCAGCTATTCGCTGTCTGATCTGCCGGTAGCCGACCATTTCCGCATCAGCGTCAAGAGCGAATTGAACGGGATTGGAAGTTCATTTCTGTGCAACCGTACGCAATTAGGCGACCGATTGGATGTTAGTGCACCGCGAGGAAGCTTTACTCTGCGTCCGAGCCAGAATCCTGTGGTTCTGCTGAGCGCTGGAGTGGGCGCAACGCCCGTGATGTCGATGCTGCACTCCCTCGCCGCTGAAAGATCGCAACGAGAGATCTGGTGGATCTATGGAGCGCGCAATAGCGTCGACCATCCGTTTGCAGAAGAATCGCGTTCATTATTGAAACAGCTCTCTCGCGGACACGGATACATTGTGTACAGCAGGCCCGCTGCAATCGACCAAGTCGGGGCAGACTTCGATGCTCCCGGCCACATTGACACAGCTTTGGTGGAGAGAATTGGTGTGTCACAGGGTAGTGACTTCTATCTGTGTGGCCCACCTTCGTTCTTGCAGAACATGCGCGATGGGCTGCGAAGCTGGGGTGTGCTCGCCGAGAATGTGCACACGGAAATCTTCGGTTCTCTCGAGGCTATTACCCCTGGTATGGCGCAGGTTGTTCACACTCCTCACCTGCCACAAGGGCCGCCCGGATCTGGCTCCCCAGTCTCATTCGCGCGTAGCGGGATTACCGCCGCTTGGGATCCGAAATTCGGGAGCTTGCTTGAACTGGCGGAAGCGTGCGACGTTCCGGTCAGATGGTCGTGCCGAGCTGGAGTCTGTCATACCTGCATGACTGGTCTGATTGGCGGATCAATTATTTATAACCCTGAGCCGCTGGAGAGGCCCGCTCCCGGGAACGTGCTCGTATGCTGCTCCCAGCCAAACGCGGGTGTCACTCTGGATCTTTGAGAGAAACGGGAGGAGTCCAATCATGCGTTCCGATATTGTGCCCGGAGGCATTTTCCCCGACTACGAACTGCCCGATCACACGGGCAAAGTGCGCAAGCTCAGCGAGCTACAGGGCGATGATCCGCTAATCCTTACCCTTGCGCGCGGCCACTATTGCCCAAAGGAGCACCAGCAGCATTTGGAACTCGCCGCGTTCTACCCGAAGATCGCGGTGGCGTACACTCAGATCGCCACCATCGCCACCGACGATCACCATACTCTGCAGGAATTCCGTGCGTCAGTCGGAGCCGAGTGGACTTTCCTTTCGGATTCCGACCGATCGATTCAGAAAGATCTCGACATCCAGGAGTACACCGACCCCGAGCATAATCCGATGATCCCGCATACGCTCGTGCTCAAGCCGGGCCTCGTGATTTACAGCATCTATAACGGCTACTGGTTCTGGGGGCGTCCATCGGTCATCGATCTCTGGCGCGATCTGCGCGCCGTGACGAGCGAAATCCGCCCAGACTGGGACCTGAGTACTCCTGGGCTCCGCGAGGCATGGAATGCGGGTGACTTCTCGCGTTTCCACGGGTGGAACAAGCAGACCAGTGGGGAAAATGCTCCGATTGTACGGAACAAATAGCAGCATCCCTTTGACACTTGGTGCTGAAACAAAACCTGCGGCAGGCTCACGTGACTCTCGGGAAAGGGAGGAGGCTGCCTTTAACGAATACCGATTAAGGCGTTCCCAAGGTTCGGGTCGAAACTCAGGAATCGCATATTTTCATGCTGCTGTCATTGGCTGATGTACCGAACTTGGAGCCATTCTTCGCTTCAAGCTTCCGAACCACTCTCGTCTCGTCCCTAATTCTTCGTCAATTTAAATCGTCAAATAGAGAGAGCAAGAAGAGCATAGCCAGGCGTATTCAAGCTGCCCAGACTTGCTTGAGCATCTCGACTTGTGCCCAGCTAGCGCTCTCCTGGGGTCGATCACATACGGCCTTCCTTCGTGAAGGTAGCGGAATGCAGTCGGACAGGTTGGATTCGCACATTTTGAGAGCATTGGATCTCCGAACTCTTGTCCCGTGATTAGGTATTGGCGTTTTGGGCGCTCAAAACGTCACCTATTCAATACCCGGAGGTGATCCGCATGATCACGCCACAACCACAAGACTCAGGCTAGTGGATGAAGGTGTTGACCAACACTTTCGGATTGGCGAGCTGCGGGCGCGGGGTACTTTTGCGGGGAAGGCTAGGTTTAGGGCAGCGTCAGCCGAGGGTTTGACTCAATGTGCTCGCTGCAAACGTTGGCTTATGCGAAGGTATCGGTCAAATACCATCGTCTAATAGACTCATCTCTACCCTTGTGGCTTAATCGCAACATCCACAACGCCTCCGTAGAAAGTGGCTCGCATCACCGCCGGAGATGAATAGGAATGTGCGTGGAAAATCAATGGGCGGAACGGGGAATTGGCGAGGCGGTCCTGTCCGCCCTCGCGCAGGCCAGCGTCGCCCCTGCCAAGTCGCAGCTCATCGCGGTGCGGGAGATGCCGTACTCCGGCAAGCCGGATGAGCTCCTTGACGCCTTCGGCATTTCGGCAGGACATATTGTAGAGGCCGGTGCGCGCAATTTCATAGCAAGCCTCGCGGAGCGCCTAGGCGTCCTGGAAAGGACAAGGAAAAGCAGCATCCTGAAGGCAGTCAGTTAAATCAAAAGGTATGAGGTTCTTGAGAGTAAAACGCGGGAATACAAAAGGAGTATGCATATGGCAGCACAGGTCCAACCACTGACGAAGCCGCCGAGGACCAGACAGACAGCGTGGAGCGCACTAGCGTTACATTACAAAGCGGCTTCAAAGCTGCATCTGCGGCAGCTTTTTGCAGACGATCCGAAGCGCGGTGAGCGTTTGGCGGTCGAGGCCGTTGGTCTTTACCTGGATTACTCCAAGAACCGCGTCACCGATGAAACGCTCCGACTCCTTCTTCAACTGGCGGAAGAATCTGGTCTGAGAGCACGAATCGATGCCATGTTGCACGGGGAGAAAATCAACATCACCGAGAAGCGCGCAGTATTGCACGTTGCCCTCCGTGCGCCGCGAGACGGATCCATTGTCGTCGACGGAAAGAACGTGGTACCTGAAGTCCATGCCGTGCTCGACCGGATGGCGGATTTTTCCAACCGCGTGCGAAGTGGTGAATGGAAGGGACACACCGGCAAGCGCATTCGTAATGTGATCAACGTCGGCATCGGAGGTTCCGACCTGGGTCCGGTCATGGCCTACGAGGCGTTGAAGCACTACAGCGATCGAACCATGACGTTCCGCTTTGTATCCAACGTTGATGGCACTGATTTCGCGGAGACGGTCCGTGACCTCGATCCGTCGGAAACACTTTTCATCATCTCTTCGAAAACCTTCACAACCCTGGAAACAATGACAAACGCTCACACGGCTCGCGAGTGGTCTCTGGCTGGACTAGGCGGGGACGAAAAGGAGGTTGCAAAGCATTTTGTCGCGGTCTCGACGAATACGGCGGAGGTTATCAAGTTCGGGATCGATGCCGCCAACATGTTCGAGTTCTGGGACTGGGTTGGCGGACGATACTCGATGGATTCCGCCATTGGCCTGTCAACCATGGTCGCGATTGGCCCTGATAATTTTCGGGCGATGTTAAATGGTCTCCATCAGATGGACGAACATTTTCGCACTGCCCCATTCCAGCAAAACCTGCCGGTGCTGATGGGTCTTCTGGCGATCTGGTACAACGACTTTTTCGGGGCGCAGACGGTCGCGGTGTTGCCCTACGAACAATACCTGAAAAGCTTCCCGGCCTACCTCCAGCAACTGACGATGGAAAGCAACGGCAAGCAGGTCACGCTTGAGGGGAAAAAGGTTGCGCACGACACGGGTCCAATTTATTGGGGAGAACCGGGAACCAATGGACAACACTCTTTCTATCAGCTGATTCACCAGGGAACGAGACTCATTCCCTGCGACTTCATCGCGTTTTCGAAGCCCCTCAATCCACTCGGGCGGCATCACGACATGCTGATTGCCAATGTTTGCGCACAAACCGAGGCGCTGGCCTTCGGAAAGACGCCGGCACAAGTCGAGGCGGAAGGCACTCCGAAGTGGCTCGTTCCGCACCGGGTTTTCGAGGGGAACCGTCCGTCGAATACGATCCTGACTGAAAAACTCACGCCGGAAACTCTCGGAAAGCTAGTGGCGCTGTATGAACACTCCGTGTTTACCCAGGGCGCAATCTGGAATATCGATTCGTTCGACCAATGGGGCGTCGAACTTGGAAAAGTCCTCGCGCAACGCATCATCCCCGAGCTGGAGAGCAAAACAGAACCGCAGCTTGCGCACGACAGTTCCACCAACAACCTGATCAGGTATTACCGTAAATCGAAGCAGTCATAAAGGGAAGTAGCGATGCAACTCGGCATGATCGGTCTGGGACGGAGGAGTACAGGTCAGGGCACCAGGCCGACAGTGCGAGCCTCGGAGATTTCGACGTTGTCTCTAATAACATGCTCGATTTCACCTCGAAGATGGAAAGTTGACAAGAGTCGCAGGTTTTCGTCGCATTAAGTCAACGGAAGCAATCAGGGGAGCGTATGAGCCTCAACCGCGTAACGCTGTAGGTCATCCCAAAGCCGCTTTGTGCCGAAGAGCAAACTAGGGTCCATGATTGAACAGCCCGGAAGCGAAGACCGCGTGCACCGGCCGAAGCCGCTGACCGATTTTTGTGGAGAGGATCGTCATGAACTGGTGCAAAAACTCGCGTACCAGCGCTGGGAAAAAAGAGGCAGTCCGCCTGGGTCACCGGAAATTGATTGGTTCGTGGCCGAAAAGGCCATGCGTGCGTATCTATTGGCTTCAGGAATTGAGCTCGGGCCAGACGAGGATCTGTACTCTTGACTGGCGTAGCTTTGAACATTGAACATGAACCGTTCCACAACCTAGAAAACTAAGGACCATCCTATGAGCACCAATCGCGTGGCGCGGCCAAGCTCCGCAAAGGTCGTTCCCATGACCACCAGTACAACCAAAGTCTCAGACGTTCTGCAACAGTACGGGTACGGTGCGATGCCGTTTATCGGGACAGAGAACGCATTTTACGAGCGGCACCTGATTTTTAACAGAGCCATCGACCCCAAAGTTGCGAGTGCGCGTGAGCGCTTTGAGGCGTTCTCCCGTTCTGTGCGAGACATTCTCGCTCAGCGTTGGGTGCTGACCAAGAACACTTATGAGCGAGAGAATGCCAAACGCATCTATTACCTGTCGATGGAGTTCCTCATCGGACGTTCGTTGGCCAACAACATCACCAACCTGTTGCTAGATCCGCTTTTGCCGGATGCAGCTCAAGAACATGGTATCGACTGGCTGGAATTGATTGAGCGGGAACCAGATGCTGGGCTGGGCAACGGCGGCTTGGGCCGCCTCGCGGCGTGCTTTCTCGACTCGATGGCGACCATGCAACTCCCGGGCACCGGCTATGGTCTGCGCTATGAGTACGGCATGTTTAAGCAATCGATCGTAGATGGCTGGCAAAAAGAGAATCCCGACAACTGGCTCCGCTACGGCGATCCTTGGGAGATTGTCCGGCTTCACGAGAATGTGGAAGTCAGGCTGAACGTCTCATTCAAGTTGCAAGAGGGTAATTTTCAAGTCATCCCCGACCGACCGTCAAGCCTGATCGGTATCCCGTTTGATCGTCCCGTGGTGGGCTATGGTGGAAAGACGATCAACACGCTCCGGCTCTGGGCCGCGGCGGCGCCCGATTATTTCGATTTTGAGAAGTTTGGCACCGGAGACTTCGTGGGCGCACTCGGCGAAACTCTCCAAGCGGAGTCGCTTACCCGCGTGCTGTATCCGGACGATTCTACGACGAAAGGGCAGGGACTGCGCTTTCTGCAGGAGTATTTCCTGGTCGCGTGTTCCATGGCCGACCTGGTGCGCCGTTTCCAGCGCTACAACTCGGATTGGGAAAAGTTTCCGGAGAAAGCCGCAATTCAGCTCAATGACACGCATCCTTCCATGTCGGTCCCTGAACTGATGCGAATCTTGCTTGACGATGTGCACTTGGGATGGGACCAGGCCTGGGACCTGACGAAGAAGACGCTCGGGTACACAAATCACACCTTGCTGCCTGAGGCTCTGGAGAAATGGCCGGTGGCGTGGTTTGAGACAATGCTTCCTCGTCACCTGGAGCTCATCTACGAGATTAACCATCGTCTGCTCGATGAAGTTCGGGTTCGCTTCCCGGGCGACGAGGGGCGCGTGCAGCGCATGAGCCTGGTGGAAGAAGGTAGCCCGCGCAAAATCCGGATGGCCAACCTTGCCATTGTTGGCTCGCATAGCACCAATGGAGTGTCTGCAGTCCACTCCAAGCTACTGCGAACCACGACGGTCAAGGATCTCGCGGAAATGTTTCCCGAACGTTTTAGCAACAAGACAAACGGAGTGACGCCCCGGCGCTGGTTGCTAGAGGCCAATCCCGCGCTGACCCGCGAAATCACGCAAGTCATCGGAGATCGCTGGATTACGGATCTTAGCCTACTCAAACAGCTCAAGCCATTCGCGGAGGATTCCAATGCTCGCGAACGCTTCCTCAAGTCAAAGCGAGAGGCCAAAGTGCGGTTTGCCAATTGGCTCAAGTCCACGTCGGGGAGTGTCGTGGACCCGGATACCATCTTCGACTGCCACATCAAGCGCATTCACGAATATAAAAGGCAATTGATGAATGCGCTGCGGATTGTGATCGTTTATAACCGGCTGCGGGAAAATCCCGGCATGAAGATAGTGCCTCGGACATTTTTCTTCGCGGGTAAAGCGGCGCCAGCTTACAAGCTGGCCAAACTCATCATAAAGTTCATCAACAACCTGGCTGGCACGATTGATGGCGACCCGGCAGCGCGCGGCCGGCTCAACGTCGTGTTTCTCCCCGAGTACAACGTTTCGTTGGCTGAACGCCTCATTCCGGCCAGCGATATCTCCAACCAGATCTCAACGGCCGGTTACGAGGCGAGCGGAACGAGTAACATGAAATTTATGATGAACGGAGCCTTAACGGTCGGAACCCACGACGGGGCGACCATCGAAATGGCGGAGGAAGCCGGAGAGGAGAACATGTTCCTGTTCGGGCTCACCGTGGAGCAGGTCGAGAACAGCCGGGCCTGGTACGACCCGCACTGGCATTATGAAAATGAGCCGGAGACGCGAGCCGCTCTGGACCTAATTTTCTCTGACCACTTCAGCCACAACGAACCAGGAGTATTCGCTCCCTTGCGCGATACGCTTCTGACCCAGGGCGATCACTATATGCACCTGGCGGACCTGACCTCGTATTGCCAGGCACAGGAACGGCTCGGTACGCTCTATGCCGAGCCTGGCGCATGGGCGCACAAAGCAATCCTGAACGTCGCCAGCTCCGGGAAGTTTTCGAGTGATCG
This sequence comes from uncultured Acidobacteriaceae bacterium, assembly GCA_963770245.1. Taxonomy (GTDB): domain Bacteria; phylum Acidobacteriota; class Terriglobia; order Terriglobales; family Acidobacteriaceae; genus PALSA-270. Next base: position 449,193 of record CAVYOX010000014.1, read on the forward strand.
CGCGATTGCGGAATACGCTGGCGAGATTTGGAAGGTGGAACCATGCCCAGTGCTCTAGAAACATACTCCCTGAGAGGCGAACCTGACATTTCGCCCCTTGCCGGCAAACCAGCGCCGAAGGAGTTGCTGGTGGACGTGGCTCGCCTGGAGAAGGAATATTTCGAACGGCGTCCAGACCTGGATGATCCAAACCAGCTAGTCAGCTTCGGCACCAGCGGACACCGCGGCTCGCCCCTGCGTGGCACATTTAACGAAGCGCACATCCTCGCGATTGCCCAGGCGATCTGCGAATACCGGCACGAACAGGGAACCGACGGCCCGCTCTATATGGGGAAAGACACCCATGCCGTCTCCGAGCCCGCGCAGCGCACCGCCCTCGAGGTGCTTGCGGCAAACAACGTGGAGACGATTATTCAGCAAGGCGACGGGATAACTCCGACACCGGTTATCTCGCGAGCGATTCTGGTTTCGAACCGTGGCCGCAAGGAACATCTAGCCGACGGCATCGTGATTACGCCATCGCACAATCCGCCGGAGGACGGAGGCTTCAAGTACAACCCGCCCAACGGCGGTCCAGCCGATACCGACGTGACCCGCTGGGTAGAGGATCGCGCGAACGAATTGTTGCGAGCAGGGAATGCAGGGGTCAAGCGCATTCCGTTTGCTAAAGCTATCCGGTCCGCGATCACTCACCAGGAAGATTTCGTCCTGCCGTACGTTCGTGATCTCAAGAATGTCGTTGACATGGATGCGATTCGTGGCGCTCACCTCAGGCTTGGCGTGGACCCTCTGGGCGGAGCTTCATTGCCTTACTGGGAGCCGATCAATTCCATTTACGGGCTGGACATCGTCGTTACAAATCGAATAGTCGACCCCACATTTTCGTTCATGACCGTTGATCACGACGGCAAAATCCGGATGGACTGTTCGAGTCCCTATGCGATGGCCAGGCTGGTCGGGCTGAAAGATCAGTACCAGGTGGCGTTCGGGAACGATACCGACGCTGATCGGCATGGGATCGTGACTCCCGCTGCGGGATTGATGAACCCGAATCATTACCTTGCCGTTGCCATCCGCTATTTGCTCAAGCACCGGCCCCAGTGGCGTAACACAGTTGCGGTGGGAAAGACGCTGGTGAGCAGCAGCATGATTGACCGGGTCGTCAAAAAGCTTGGTCGCAAGCTCCGCGAAGTGCCGGTGGGTTTCAAGTGGTTTGTGCCGGGCCTGGTCGATGGCTCGTACTGTTTCGGCGGAGAAGAAAGCGCTGGAGCGAGCTTTCTTCGTTTTGACGGCACAGTATGGACGACCGACAAGGACGGGCCGATCATGGACTTGCTGGCGGCGGAGATTACCGCGCGCACTGGCAAGAATCCCGGAGAACATTACCGCGAACTGACGGCGGAGTTCGGCATCCCGTACTACACGCGCATCGACGCGCCCGCTACGCCCGAGCAGAAAGCAAAGTTGGAAAAACTCGCCCCGCACGCGGTAAAGGAGTCAGACCTGGCTGGCGAGCCAATCATCGCCAAGTTGACCAAAGCCCCGGGCAACGATGCCCCAATCGGCGGCTTGAAAGTTGTGGCGGAGAGCGGTTGGTTTGCAGCGCGACCCTCCGGTACCGAGAACATTTATAAGATCTACGCCGAGAGTTTCAAGAGCCAGACCCATCTGAACGCGATCCTTAGGGAGGCGAAGGAGATGGTGAATAGTGCGCTGGGTTCGTCCGCCGTCGTTCCTGAGCAGGGAGGCCGGACATGAGCGGCAATGGCGCGCTGATGGTTGCGCCACCGTTTCCGCCTGAATATCGTGCTTCTGGCTTGCTGTTACACGTCACCTCTCTGCCGTCTCCGTATGGCGTCGGCGATCTGGGATCATCCGCGTTCTCGTGGATTGATCGTCTCCACGATGCCGGCCTAACGTGGTGGCAGGCGCTCCCGCTGGGTCCGACTGGTTACGGAAACTCGCCCTATCAATCAATGTCGTCATTTGCCGGCAACGCGATGCTGATCAGCCCCGGCTCTCTCATTTCGGACGGGCTCTTACAGGCGAGCGATAGTGAATCTCGGTTTTCCGCGGACGCGGTTGATTACATATCCGTCATTCCGTTCAAACGGCGGTTGCTCGAGACAGCGTGGACGAACTTCAAAGCCGGGGAGCCCAGAGACAAGGACCTGCGGCCTGCCTACGACGAGTTCTGCGCCAAGCAAGCGCATTGGCTGGAGGACTACGCTCTGTTCCGGGCACTGAGAGAAAAGTATCACCGGGCTTATTATCTGGAGTGGCCAGCAGAGTTGGTTCAGCGCAGCCCGGGTGCTCTAGCCGAGGCGCGGCGAGAGTTAGCAAGTCAAATTGATCAGGTTCGCTTCGCGCAATTCCTGCTGTTCCGCCAGGCCGATCAACTCAAGGAGCATGCCCATGCCAAGGGCGTGAGCTTGATCGGCGATCTGCCCTTCTTTGTTTCCCCGGATTCCAGTGATGTTTGGGTGAACCCTGAGCTATTCCTGCTCGATGAGCAGCATCGGCCACGCTTCGTCGCCGGAGTTCCTCCCGATTATTTCAGCGCGCAAGGTCAATTGTGGGGCAATCCCGTTTACAACTGGGATGCCCTGCGTTCGACTGGTTATCGGTGGTGCATCGATCGATTGCGTGCTCTGCAGGCTCACGTCGATGTGATTCGCCTGGATTACTTCCGCGGGTTCGCGGCTGCGTGGCACGTTCCAGCCGGAGCGCCAACGGCTCAGTCCGGGCAGTGGGTGGCGGGTCCGGGAGTCAGTTTTTTTCAAGCAGTGCAAACAGACCTGGGCGGTCTACCATTCATCGCGGAAGACTTGGGTATGATTGCGGCCGACGTGCAGGATCTGCGCGACCAGTTTCGTTTGCCGGGGATGCGCGTCCTGCAATTCGCCTTCGATGGTCATGCGGACAATCCATATCTGCCGTACAACTTTGCCCACAATACAGTCGCCTATACCGGCACGCATGACAATGCCACAACTCGACAATGGTATGAGGAATTGCCCGACTACCAGCGGCAGAACTTCTGGAGCTATCTCAAGCGTTCGCCGGGAACCAGTGCGGATGCCGCTCCGGAGTTGATGCGGCTGGCATGGTCGTCACCAGCGGCGCTCGCGATTGCTCCGTTGCAGGATCTGCTCAACTTGGGAAGCGAAGCTCGCATGAACGTGCCTGGTCGTGCCGATGGCAACTGGCGCTGGCGCGTCCGAGAAGACATGCTATCCTCTCAGGCTTTTCAACGGCTGCAGGATTTGACGGAGAGTTCTAAGCGCTCGGTCAGTCCTGCAACACCCGTCAGGTCGCAAGTGGACCGCGAAGGTGCCACGAGCCTCCGCTGACCATGGGCAGGCGGATATATGACAGGGCAAGTGGATGCGGATGAAAAAGAGACACCTGTGAACAGTTCAAACCTCGAAGTGCACGCCAACTACTCCGCTGACACTGCCCATTCCGTGGCGGCGCCAGCTATCAGGCGTCCGACGTGGGAGGAAGCTGAGGGCAACCCATTGCCGCTTGGTGTCAAATGGATCGAAGAGGAGCAAGCGTTCAATTTTGCCGTTCACTCTGAACATGCGGAAAGCGTCACTCTACTACTCTATTCTCCAACCGATCTGGTGAATCCTCTTCTGACGTTTCAATTGGATTTTTTGCACAACAAGTCGGGGCGGATTTGGCACTGCCGCGTCCCAGTCACAAAGCTTGGTGCCGCTTGTTATTACGCATATTCCGTATCAGGAGAGACGATTCCTCAACTCCATAGCTTCGACCCGCAGAAGGTTCTCCTCGATCCGTACGCGAAGTGCATTTTCTTCCCACCCGGTTTTGATCGGAACTTGGCTATGCGAGAAGGATCCAATGCAGGCAGCGCGCCGTTGGGAGTGCTGAGCGATCACCGCTCGACATTTGACTGGTCGGGGGATCGGCCGCCGCATCATGAGTCGGATGCGATCATCTGCGAACTTCACGTGAAAGGTTTCACAAAGAACCCAAACTCCGGTATAGATGCATCGCGTGCCGGCACGTATGCTGGTCTGGTGGAAAAGATCCCATACTTAAGGGAACTTGGAGTGACGGTTGTCGAACTGATGCCGGTTTTTCAGCGTGATCCACAGGAGGTCGACTACTGGGGCTACATGCCTTTGAATTTCTTCGCACCTCATGCCCAGTACGCTAGCACACAGCGTGCGGATGAGCGGCATCTTGAATTCAAGAACATGGTTAAGGCTTTTCATCAGGCTGATATCGATGTGGTGTTGGACGTCGTGTACAACCACACTTGTGAGGGTGACCACAAAGGGCCGATCTACAGCTACAAGGGACTCGACAGTGCTGGCTATTACATGGTGTCTTCCGATCCGGCCAACCCCTATGCCAACTACTCGGGCACAGGTAATACCTTGAATTTCGGTCAGGCACACGTGCGCAAGATGGTGATCGACAGCTTGCGCTATTGGAAGCGAGGAATGCACATCGATGGCTTCCGCTTTGATTTGGCGTCGGTGTTCAGCCGCAACGCCGATGGGTCGCTCAACTGGGGAGAAGCGCCCATCTTCAGTGAAATTGCCGCGGACCCGGAATTAGGACCCGTGCGTTTGATCGCCGAACCTTGGGACACAGCCGGTTATCAGCTCGGACGCGGCTTCCCCGGCCTGACTTGGCTACAGTGGAACGGACGGTTTCGTGATGACATTCGTCGCTTTGTTAAAGGCGACGCCGGGATGGTTCCTGAGGTGATGCGACGTATCTATGGCAGCGATGATTTGTTTCCAGACAGTCGGGCCGACGCTTATCACGCGTATCAGAGTGTGAATTACGTAACATCCCACGACGGCTTCACGCTTTTCGATCTTGTCTCTTATGACCGCAAGCACAATTGGCAAAACGGGAATAATAATCAGGACGGCACTGATGCGAACTACAGTTGGAATTGTGGAGAGGAAGGGGATGAGGCTGTCTCCCCGGCTGTCCGCGCGTTGCGCCGCAAGCAAGTAAAGAATTTCTGCTGTCTCCTCTTCTTGTCTAATGGGACGCCGATGTTTCGGGCCGGGGACGAGTTCCTGAATACCCAATTTGGCAACAACAATCCCTATAACCAGGACAACGAAATTGGATGGTTAGATTGGAGTCAACTCCGATCCAACGAGGACATTTTCCGGTTTTTCAAGCGTATGATTGCGTTCCGCAAAAATCATCCGTCGCTGAGCCGGAGCAGATTCTGGCGGGAGGACATCGCTTGGTACGGTGTGGGACCGACGGTCGATTTGTCCTACGACTCTCACAGCCTGGCATTCTGCCTCCACGGCGCTTCTCAAGAGGATGAAGACATCTACGTGATGATCAATGCGTACTGGGAAGAGTTGGAGTTCAATGTACAGGAGGGAACCGCACAGGAGTGGAAAAAAATCGTGGATACCGCTTTGCCCAGTCCAGATGATTTCGTGGACGACGGAATCCCTTTAGAGCAGACGAAATACCTACTGGCTCCAAGATCGATTGTGGTCTTATGTCGACCCCAGGCAGAGACTCAATGAAGTGCTGAAAACAGGCGTCCCTGGATCCATCGCACAAGGTAGATGAACATTGGAGCCGACCAACAACTGGAGGAGTCCATGGAAGAGGAACAAGTACGTGAAGCCCTGAATGCGCACTGGCACGCGTCGGCAGTCGGCGACGTAAACGCGGAACACGATATTGGGGATGACGACGCCATTTGTGACTATCTTTCGTGAAATTCTCCAAAGCCACGGTAAAATCGCAACCGCGGCAAAAGTCGAGATCGATAGCCTTGCCCAACGTATTCGCGATGAAGTCCTGGCGGAAGATGCTGTGGTCGTCGCACCGTTACTGATAGGAGCATGGGCGCGCCATCCAGGTTAGCAAGTTGCGCGGACTCAGGATGGGGATTGTGACGATGAAGGAATTCTTATGGCATGAAATTCAACCACGGAGGCAGTCTATGAAACGAAACATTTACGTTGCGGCTCTGGCCGCTTTGTTGTGCGCGGGGACATTTGTCTTCACGAGCCTGGCCCAAACAGGTTCTTCCGCAAAACACGCATTCACGCCCGATGCTATCGCTTACGGCCCCGCACCAGCTTCTGTTCCAGCGGGGGCACAACTTGCGGTACTTGAGGGCAATCCAGGAGCTATGACGGGCGACTACACTGTGCGTTTGAAGATGCCGGACGGATATCGCATCGCCCCGCACTGGCATCCGAATCGGGAAAACGTTACGGTCATTACCGGCACCTTCAAAGTCGGAATGGGAGACCGCTTTGACGAAAGCAAGATGGGAGATTTCCCAGCCGGCAGTTTCGCTTATCTCGATCCGGATATGCATCACTACGCGATGGCGAGCGGAGAGGTGGTGGTCCAAATCCACGGCGCATCTCCGTTCCAGATCAACTATGTCAATCCTGATGACGATCCGAGCCGCAAGCGATAGCCCAAGTGCTGCGACGATGGCCTTTAGGGTAAAACTCTTGGTTGGCGCGTAACAACTTCGCCAGCTGGGCGGGCATCGATGTGATCACTCTTGTTCCCATCGTTTAACAGCACGTTCTTCCGCGGATTGCACACCACCAGTTTGTCGACGTGGGGGTGGAGCAGATCGTACAGCCAGGTCGACCAGGTTCCTTCTTCGAAGGTCACCGACAAAGTTTCGCGCAAGCCCGCAAAGAACCGAAGAATCGCCGCCGCTTCGGTCTCGAGGATGGATTCCATGACTAACCTACCGGTGGAATCCATCACCGCGACTACGACGGTTGCTTGATGAACGTCAAGACCAATATGCTTTTCACTGTCCATAAGGGTGCTCCTTTTCGTAGGTGGTGGTGCGAACAATCACAACCTACTCCAAGAGGGGCGCCCTTTTATAATGCGATTTCGCCAACTGAGAGTCGAAGTGCCTGACATTCATGCGGAAAAGAGAATGATGTAGGATGATCGCGACTGGACCTCAAATGCCGTCGGAGCGCTGTGTGATCGCCTTAAGGGTAGGACAGAAGTATCAGTATCCCGGGTCGCGCATGAAATTCTTCCGGCGATCTGCATCCTCCCTTGCCGTTTTTGCCGCTCTGCTCGGCTTCGGGCAGATGCCAGCCCCGCCAATGTCTGCGCACGACGCCTCTGTCAAACAGTACATCCACGCAGCTTGGGACATGCTCTCGCGTCCATGACCGATTGTGCCTCGCTCGCCGACCCGAAGGTTAAGGGCACTCCCACCCTGCTCTATCTTCCCAGCGAACTGTTCCCGCCACCCCTCGTCGCAGCGCTGCGGGCAAAGTGTAACGTTCGTATCGAAATGCTGCCGCAGCGCATCACTCGCTTCGGCGAAATAAGGCCGACGGATACCCCCACGCCCGGCCTGCTCTATCTACCTAATCCCTACGTCAAGTTCACCCACACTGTCGAAGCAAACTTCGAGCGCGACCATACAATCTATGAGAAATACAATGTCGTCACCGGCTCCTCCGATGTGCAGGTCTCGGCGGGATACAAAACGAACGTGGTGGGCTTTGGCTGGACCAACGCCGTCTATCTCGAGATGCTCCATCTGCTTGACAGCCCTGTGACAACAGCTGTCAGGAGGAAAAGCGGGTACGCCACTTCGCCGGAATCCGCCGATGCAGGCAATAGTGCAACAGCCATTCTGACGAACGCGGCCCATTTGGTAGGGTTGCGAGTTTGTCACCCTCGGGACCGTCAAATCGCGCTCTAGACTCGTAACCAGCTGATGAATAGTGAATTTCGCGACAAGTTAATGTTGGAGGAGGTCTGACGATTCATCGGAGGCCAGGTATTGCCTATGCCGGTGTTCTTCGAACGCCGGTTCGTCCCCGTCAGCAAGGCGTTTATCCGAGTCGCACTTCCTTAGTGCCCGTACAGGCAAGTATGGGGTACGTGTAAAATTCAACAAATCTTTTGAATCATGTCGAATCAGTCGACTTTCCCGCGTCATACATTCAGGTGTACTTAGAAACCAGCGTTTTCTCTAAGGAGGACGTGATGCAATTTGCATTGTTGATCTACGAATCGCCGGAGGCTTTCGCGGCACGGAAAAGCGATGGGACCGACTCCTACACGGGCGCTTGGCGCGCCTACCACAAGGCTCTCGTCGAATCAGGCGTCTTTATCGGAGGTGATCCGCTGGAAGCGCCGGAAACGGGAACCACCCTAAGAATTCAGGATGGAAAGCGGGGCGTACAAGACGGTCCATACGCTGACACCAAAGAACAGTTGGGAGGATTCACCATCCTGGAGCTGCCATCGCTTGACGCGGCCCTGGAGTGGGCAGCGCGTTGCCCGGCTGCCTCGTCCGGTGCTGTAGAGGTTCGTCTGATCGCTCCGCAAACGAAGCGCAGGATCACGGGATGAGCGGAAGTGATGAAGAGAAGGTTCATCGGACAATCGAGCGAGTGGCACGCGAGTCCTACGGTCGCCTGGTAGCCTATCTTTCCGTGAACACGCACGACCTTGCCGCAGCCGAAGATGCCCTGAGCGAGGCCCTGCTGAAGTCTCTGACTGCCTGGCCGCGAGACGGCGTGCCTCAAAATCCTGAGGCTTGGTTACTCACGACGGCACGCCATTCCGTCATCGATGCGGTGCGTCATCAGCGTGTGGTTTCGGCGAGCGAGCCGACACTTCAACTTCTGCAGGAAAACACCATGGAGACCAACTTCTCGACCGAGTTTCCGGATGAACGCCTCAAATTGCTCTTCGTGTGTGCACACCCAGCAATAGATCCGGCCATGCACACGCCCCTCATGCTGCAGACTGTTTTGGGTCTGGACGCGGTGCGTATTGCCGGGGTCTTTCTCATTTCACCGAAGACGATGGGGCAACGCCTAGTGCGCGCCAAGACGAAGATCCGCGATGGTGGTATCCAGTTCGAGATTCCCGAGCCGCGCGATTTGCCACAACGGCTCGATGCGGTGCTTGACGCGATCTACGCGGCCTTTGGCATCGGCTGGGATGACTTGGTAGGAGTCGACGGACGGAGCCGGGAACTGGCCGAGGAGGCCATCTGGCTCGCGCGGGTGCTCCTACAGCTAATGCCGAACGAGGCAGAGGTTAGCGGGCTTCTGGCTCTCATGCTGCATTGCGAAGCTCGGCGGGCCGCGCGAAGGGGAGGGGATGGCCGATACGTTCCCCTTTCCGAGCAGGAGCCGAAACTGTGGTCACTTCCTTTAATAGAAGATGCGGAACGTCATCTCGCAGACGCGTCCAAATTTGGCCGTCCAGGGCGTTTTCAACTGGAGGCGGCGATTCAATCGGTACATGCCGAACGGGTACGCAGCGGCCAGATTGAGTGGGCGGCGATCGTGGGGTTCTACGAGCAGTTGAACCGCATATCGCCGACACTCGGCAGGCGAACGGGATACGCCGCCGCGCTTGCGGAGGCGAACCGTGCGGAACAGGGACTGGCAGTTCTGGATGCGATCGACAAGGACGCAGTCTCTGCTTATCAACCCTACTGGGCGGTTCGCGCTCATCTCCTGCAGCATCTTGGAAAAGGCCCCGAAGCCCAGCACGCTTACGACCGAGCCATCGGACTGGCTGAAGATCCAGCCGTGAGAGAGTTCCTCATCCAAAAACGGCGTTAATTGTTTTCAATCCGCTCTGTAGAAATCCCTCCACCTTACCCGTCACCACTACAGAAGCGGCGAAGTGATAACACTTTGCCGCCCGAGAGGTGACAGATGTGCCCATTCTGTTTCGCAACCCTGGGACTAGTCGTGGCCGGCACGGTCTCTACCGGCGGACTGGCGGCGCTCGCCGTCAAAGTGTCTCGCAAGAAGAACCATGCGGCCGAAACCCTTTCCGACGCGAACGAAAGGAGCAATGAAAATGTCAACACGCACAGTCGATAACCCGAAAGTAGTGTCGCGAGATGAATGGCTTGCGGCCCGCAAGAAACTACTGGTCAAAGAGAAGCAGCTCACGCGTGAGCGTGACGCGATTGCCGCGGAACGCCGCCAGCTTCCCTGGGTCAAGGTCGAAAAGAACTATGTGTTCGATTCGCCCAGCGGCAAACTCTCGCCGACCTCTTCGACGGCAGAAGCCAGCTTATCGTGTATCACTTCATGTTCGGTCCGGAGTGGAAAGAAGGCTGCCCCAGCTGCTCCTTCAACATGGATCACACGGACGGCGCGGTGGTGCACCTGGCGCAGCGCGACGTGTCCTTTGCGGCAGTTTCCCGAGCGCCATTGTCCAAGATTGGGCCGTTCAAGAAACGAATGGGTTGGACGTTCAGCTGGGTGTCGTCCTATGGGACGGATTTCAACTACGACTACCAAGCATCGTTCGCGCCGGAGCAAATTGCCAAAGGCAAGGTCGAATACAACTTCGATCTCGTGGAGTTTCCCAGTGCGGAAGCGCCTGGAATCAGCGTCTTCTATAAGGACAAAGATGGCAACATCTTCCACACGTATTCCGCGCACGCTCGCGGGTCCGAGAACACGATCAACACGTACAACTATCTCGACCTTGCTCCCAAAGGCCGTGATGAAGATGGGTTGCCCTTCACGATGTCATGGGTCCGCCATCATGATCGCTATGAGGACGGACGCTTAGAAGATGCGGACCGGCCGTACTGGCCAGCTGAAGCCGCTCAATCTTGAAGTCTCACTCCGGCTGTGGCCTGTCGTCTCCAATGTAACGACAGGCCAACCGCCGAATGGAGCCTGGTACGAACATTTCCGCGGCCGCCATCGAACAGTCAACGCCTTAGGTACACATATGTTCCTAATTGCGTTTAGCGCGGGCGGACTGGCAAGCTGGGACGTGCCGAGCGGCGGAAGAAAGCGTGAGAGGCGAATTCGAAAGGTCATTTCACTGAGAAGTTTTCTCAGAAGGCGACACTATGAAGACGCTGCCAGAATCGAAAATGCCCTCCCCGATCTTTATCGGCAGATGGACCCCCAAGATTTTGTTTTCGCTGAAAGAGCGGCCTCATCGACACGGGGAGTTGCGCCGCCACCTCGGAAGCGTCTCGCAGCGGATGCTTACCAGAACTCTTCGCAGTCTCGAATCCACGGGATTGATCTCGAGGCGCGTGACGGGGACGAAGGCCATTGCGGTCGAGTATGCCTTGACCCAGCTGGGAAAGACGATCATCGCCCCACTCGGAGGCATGTGCCGCTGGGCAAAGCGATACTGCAGGGAGGTCAGTGCCGACGTATACCTTCCGGGGCCGTCCCAGGTGCAATAAGCGAGATGGATATCAGCGGGTGTTTTTCGGTTTTGAAGGCAAAAGGCGACCTAACAGAGGAGAATAGTATGAGCACTACCAATTGAGACGGTTCTGATCACCGGCGCCAACCGCGGTCTCGGTCGGGCCTTGGTTGAGGAGGCCTTGAGGAGAGGCGCGGAGCGGGTGTATGCCGGTACGCGCCAGCCGTCGCGAACGAATTAGAAGTTTAGAGGAGACACATATGTGCCCTGCATGCATCCTAAGCACAGCAACGATGGTCGCCGGTGCCGGATCAACGGGAGGAATTCTGGCGGTGTGCCTCGGCAAGTTCAGAAAAGTTTTCAGAGCGAGTGGTCTCGGCCTGTTTCAGAAAACAAAGGACAAAGGAGAAATGACATGGCACCGAGCAAAGAGAGAGAGAAGGAGCACCCGAAAGGGCATATCGAGATGAAGACACCCCCGATCGTGTCGGGACAGGAGTGGGAGGCTGCGCGGCAGCAACTCCTCGTGAAGGAGAAGGCCTTGACCCGCTCCCGTGATGCGCTGGCCGCCGAGCGTCGACGGATGCCGTGGATGGCGGTGGAGAAGAAGTACGAGTTCGAGGGGCCTAAGGGTAAGGTTAGCCTGCTCGACCTGTTCGAGGGCCGCCGGCAGTTGATCGTTTATCGCGCCTTCTTCGAGCCCGGTGTGTTCGGCTGGCCCGAACATGCATGCCGCGGCTGCTCCCTGGGCGCCGATCAGGTAGCCCACCTGGCCCATCTGAACGCTCGCGACACCACGCTCGTCTACGCCTCTCGCGGGTCGCAGGCGGACATCGCGCGCGTGAAGGCGCGGATGGGCTGGGAGATGCCCTGGTACACCATCACTGACAGCTTCGACAAGGACTTCGGCGTTGATGAATGGCACGGCCACAACGTGTTCTTCCGCGACGGCGAGCGGTTATTCCGCACATACTTCATCAACAACCGCGGCGACGAGGCCATGGGAAGTACCTGGAGCTACCTCGACAGCACGCCGCTCGGCCGGCAGGAGACTTGGGAGGACTCGCCAGAGGGTTACCCCCAGACCCCGCCGTACAAGTGGTGGAACTGGCACGACAACTACGATGCCGAGGCCTCGCCTGACCCGAAGTGGGTGGACATAAACACCGATCCTCAAGGCGCCGCCCTCCGAAGGCGCGCCGAAGAGGAGAAAACGAGCTAAAGAAGAGCGACCACTTCGCCGCCTTCGAGCAGCCGGCTCTTTTCACACGGAGCTCGGCGAGTGCTTCCGCAGGGTGCGCGGAGCATAGCGAGGAGGGGATCTCGGCGGACTGTGATCTCACCACCGCGCGGAATGGAAAGACGATGACGAAGCATATGACTGGAGACAGTGAGGTCGAGCGCGACCTCAGGAAAATGAAAACAGCGCCCCAGGCGCTAGCGGAGAGAACGATGCCAGATTTGATGAGAGATGAACCTTCTGCCCCTGCGGTGGTTGATCGGGGTACTTTCCAGGCCGAGCTCGACGCATTGCTGGTTCGAGAGAAGGCTCACACCAGAGAAGGCGACGCCATTGCAGCCGCCCGCCGACGGCTTCCCATGGTCGAGGTGGACGGCGCCACACCGCTCATTAGCGAACGTGGGGTCGTGACACTATTGGATGTGTTTGAGGGACGCCGGATGCTCATCGCCTACTACTTCATGTGGCACACCGGCCATCCTGCGCCCGAGCAGTGCGAGGGGTGCGCCTGGGTTACATCGCAGATCCGCGAGCTGTCCTATATTCATTCTCGCGACGTCACCTACGCCACGTTTTGTCAGGGCCCGTACGAAGAGAGCGCCCGGTACCGCAACTTCATGGGCTGGGAGATGCCCTGGTACTCGGCCCCCCGGGACTCACTGGAGACTCTCCTGGTTGGACGCCGGGTCGGCAGGATGCACATCGTTTGCTACCTGCGACAAGGATCCAGTGTCTTCGAGACTTACTGGACGACGTCACGCGGCGTCGAGGCGATGGATAACAACTATCATTTGCTCGACTTGACCGTCTACGGTCGGCAGGAGACGTGGGAGGACTCGCCCCCCGGCTGGCGACAACAGTGCACCTACACGCGGACTGGCAGCGGCTCGCCCACTTGGCAACCAGTGTGGCCAGGCGGGCGCCCCATTGCCCAGTGGTCCCGCCTGGAGGCCGGGTATTCGGACGACCTAGGAACCGGCAGGTGCTGAACCAGGAGGCCGGTCGCCGTCGGCATACAAAAAGTTGCAATCGGAGATAGTCTCTGATTATTTCATCTACTGATTCGGAGACAATCTCCGTTGGAATTGGAACGCGGCGGCCTGTCAATCGCAGGTGCCTGCGGTTTTCAAAGGATGGGAGTTCCTTACTCCAACCTCAGTAAGCTCTGGCCTGGTGCGGCTTGCCGAACTTATGGCAGCGGCAGTTGAAACCAGAGCGGATTGTCTTTGTTCAGCACCAAGCGCGTTCGTGGCCAACACGGCAGTTTGCCAGGATTGGTATCTTGCTCATTGTTTCTCCGTACACCCTGCTGTTCGCAGATAAGCCGCAAGCAAAGGAGCAAGGAATATGACAACTGTGAGAGTCCGATACACGGTCAACGATCTCGACCCAGCGGTCGAGTTCTACGCAAAGCATCTCAGTTTCTCAGTGAAGCAGGAGACGCGCCCCAATTTCGCGATGCGCTCCCGAGGCAACCTGGAACTCTTGCTGAGCACCCCGTTTGGACTGGGCGGAGCGGCGAAACCCATGCCAGACGGTCGTAAGCCGGAGCCGGGAGCTGGAACCGGATCATCATCAAGGTCGATGATCTTCCGGCGGAAGTGGCAGGGTTGCGCAAAGCACAATTGCACTTCCGCAATGACATGGTTTCGGGGCCTGATGGATCCGAAATCCTGCTGGATATTGCGTCGGGCAATCCGTTAGAGCTGTTTCAGCCTGCGCGGGCACGTGCTGTAGCAAAGGTTACGGTTCAGAGTCATGACTCCAAGCCCTACGACCAAAGCGCGGGCCCGGTATTAATGGAGATAAATATAAGCGAAACGTTCACCGGAGATCTCGGTGGCGAAGCAACGGTTCGGGCTTTGCAGGTCCTACGCAACGATCAATCTGCTGCTTCGTCAGCATGCAACGATTCTGCGGAAGACTGGGCGGACGCCAGGGCACCTTCGTGCTTCAAGGTTCAGAAATTGTCGAAAATGGCAAGATCAAGGCGAATTGGTTTGTCGTTTCCGGATCGGCGACAGGTGATCTTTCCGGGCTGCGCGGCGAGGGCTTTGCCGGCGACTTTGGAAGAGAGTCCGTCGCGACGCTGGATTACTGGTTCGAATGATGTAGCTACGGTGCGTAGCCCTTTACGGCGCAAAGGCTCTACGGAGCTCCAAGAAAATCCAGCTCTTCTTGAAGGCTTTACGGGCGACGTTACATCCGTTGCGCTGACGCTGCTACGCCCCGAAGGGCCGTTTCTTGCGGGCCGCGCCCTGCCCGATATACCCCCCCTACGAGCTCCCCACTTTTGGAAGGAATGAAACAAGAACGTCGAAATGACATTTTATCTGCTGTCGCGAGGATCGCAGTTTCAGTTGTCTGTTTTCTGATTGACCGAGTACAACCGTACCCGATAGATCTGTCGTTGATGCGGATCCATCAACAATTGACGGCCCTGGTTGGTTTGATCGCCATTGAGGCGTCTCTCCGTAAGCCATTGCCCGGAAACACGGGAAACTTGTTCGACACTCTCGATGCCTGCTGTTCCCGTATCCTCGTCGGGATCGCGAGCAAAACTGACGGTTAGACCGCTGCCAACAACATAAAACTCTCCGGGTGATGCTTGCAAAATCAGCATGGCGCCGTCGTCCGCCATGATGGTCCTTGCGGGCCAGGAACGCGAGAGGGTGGCTTCAAACAGGAATCCTCCCAAGGCAACTGTCTGTGTGGGACGGAGACTTGCAGTATGCAAGACCAAACCGCGTGTTCGTCCGGCACGTTGGGCCGCCGGCAAAAGATCGCGCAAGCTGTCGAGCAATTCGTAAACCTGCATCATCTCTGGTTTTTTGTCGGCGTCTTTCTCAGGAACCGTGAGACTATCAATCGCAAAAGGGCTAAAACCGAAGGCGTGACCTTGGCCGTAGGCATAAAGGGCATTGTACGGAGCGCTCTCAATTCGAGCTTCGGGTATGAAGATCGGATTGCCCGGAATTTGATAGCGTTGAACCCAATGTTCGAAGTCGGGCCAATAGATGTCGGGCGAATAGAAATCAATGCTGGGAGCTGTTGCTCGCCATACATCCAGATAATAAGGATGCGGTCCGCCACTCGGATACTCGCCAGCCCTTTCGAGTGGCGCGGGAAGCTGTGCATTCACATACATCGGAAGCGCATATTCGCGCTTACCGGCACTGGCCACGGCATCGATATAGCTGGCATAGCCCCAAGCCATGAATACTTCATCTGCGTCATCTCCAAACACCTCGCTCCAATTCTTGCCCTTCTCGTTGAAGTGTGCTGAAAGTTCAGGTGAGAGTTGAAGACGCTCTTCCGCCAAAGCGTGAATCAACATATCCGGGACGGGCGCATGAAACAGTCGGTTGGCCTCCGGAGATCGGTCCCGGCCGGGCCCGAAGTAGCCGACTTCGTTCTCAACCTGGACCATAAGCACCGTCTGTTGCTCAGAATCTTCCTGGCGAATGTGATGCAACAGAGCGGCAAATGCGCGAGCGTCGCATCGGCGGTTATCATCGGAGAAGGTCGAGAGAATCTCGAGTAGCTGACCGTCGATAGATTCGGCTCGTGGGAAGCGTTTTGGATCTGCTTTAACCCATGCAGGAACGTAGTTCGAGAAGGCGTTTTTCCAGCTCCCAAACCATAAAAGCACAAGATGCATGTTGTGCTGCTGAGAGATTGCAATCCAGTGATCCAGGATGCTGAAATCAAAGTTGCCTTCTTTCGGTTCGATTTGTTCCCAGGCGACCGGCATCAGGATCGTATTGACGTGCAGGACTGCAAGTTTGGGGACAATGACATCGGCCTGTGCCGCCGTACCGGCGGAGGAATTGCCCAGTTCGCCGCCTAGGATAAGAAGTGGTTGTCCACTTACGATAAGTTGCCCGACCCCATTATCAATCTTGAGCTGAGGCAGTTCGGCAGCAGACACTTGTATGCTGAGAATCGAAAGACCAAAGCTCAGCAATATCGGTCGGGAAGCGATCTTCACAATTCCTCCGAGTAGATACCTGTTGCTCCAAAATTGAGAACGGAGATTGCGCTTTATCGATTGGCGTGCTCTGCTTCGGCTGTAGCGGAACCGGCTTTCATGAACTTATCAGCCCACTGAATGAAATATTTCATATTTGGAGCGTCGGTGTGCCCACCGTCGTCCTGTCGCCATGCAAGCTCTCCATCAAGCAGACCCACATTCACGCCCGGCATTTTTGCGGTGCGATAGTCCTCAGTGATTCCAGTATCTTTCGCGCCAAGCAGTCGATATAAGGGTCCCGCAGCTACGGTGGCCATAAAGCTACCTTGATGGTCGAGCCATTTGGCATCACCTTTCTCGGGAATGCCGTAGCTGATAAAAACCAGCCGCGGCGCGCAGAGAGCGATGAGCTCATTGGAATCTGTCGGCAAATCGCCGGCGTTTTTGCTCCCGGCCTTGGCTTCAGACGCGCCGTATTTCAAGAAATTTCCAGCCATCCAATGATATTCGCCCGTGCCAGCTAGACTCTCAACCGCTTCTCCCCAGTTGCGTCGCAGGGGCGTTGCTCCGCCCTTCCCCGAAGATCCAATTAATCCCATAAAGAATCGTGGCTCGAAAGCCATCGTAACCAGTGCGGCTTTGCCGTAGCGTGAAACGCCTTCGATGCCCACATGCTTGGCGTCAACTGCTGGATCGGTTTCCAGATAATCCAACCCGCGTGCGGCTCCCCAAGCCCATGCGCGCAACGATCCCCAGTCCTCGGGTTTGCGCGGCTGACCCTTGTTGGCAAGACCAATAATGCCTCTTGTCAGTCCCGCACCATTGTCGGCCTGAACACTTGCCGGGTTGATTGCCGCATACCCCCATCCAGCGGCTATGAGTTCCTCAGTGGAAGTGGGCTCGGCAGGAACCCCTGGCGCGCGGCCACCAAATCCGGCAAATGGGAAGGCAACAATCGGACTGTAAGCCGGGTACTGGTCGAAAATGGCTTTGATGGCGGGATCGCTCTGAATCAGGAGTGCCTTTAGCTTGGTATTGATCTGCTCGATCTCCTCGGGCGTTGGTTGGGTTGGATTGGGCAATACGCTACGGCCGAACATCATAAGCACGGACACGGGACCCTTTGCTTCGGCCGGGACGACGACCACCATTGAAAGATTGACGTTGATCTGTGGACATGCGGAATTGTCCACGTGGCCGACAAGCTGCTTCGCGATTACAGGAATGCGACCGACAAATTCCTTGTCAGTCACGGTCACGGTCCAAGTGACGTTGGGTAGACTCTTGGGAACATGGCCGTACACTTCCCGCTCCATGTCCTCAACGATTTCCGGACGGCGCTGCTGCCACCACATTTCCGGGGTAGTGACTTTATGGCCGTTGTTCATCGTCAATGCATCTGGATAGTTCGGAAACGGATTCGCGGTCGCGGGATCGTAGTTTGCATGATTCGCAGCAGACTCATCTCCGCTTGGCCCCGGACGAACCTGCTTAATGCCAAGCTGGTCCATCATATTTTGATGATCCTGCTCTGCGGTGAACGTAACAGGTGAATCGTTCGCTGCATTCTGCGCAGCTTCCATTGAAACTGACACAAGCGCGACAAGAAGCACCGATAGAGAAATACTGCGACCGAATCGCTGCATAATCTCCCCGTGTATTACTTGTTGCCGAGGCAAACAAATGCATCGTAATCTACTGGGGCACAATAATCCACGTCCATGAAAACGATTCCCCCAAAGATAGTTTTCTTTACCGTTGTTTATATTAGCTGCACAAGTTTGGGATTCACAAAGTCGAAGCAGGATGCGTCGGCGTGGGTCGGTACCTGGGCAGCATCGCAACAGGTTCCTGAGCCGGCCAATGCATTGAGTGCAGATGATCTTCGCGATGTGACAATACGGCAAATTATTCATCTTACCGTCGGCGGAGAAACGTTGCGCGTGCACATCTCCAACGCGTTTGGAACGACGCCTCTGCGCCTGACCTCGGTGCACATTGCGCGTCCATTGTCCCCCTCTGAGGCCAACATTGACGTTGCCACTGACCAGGCGTTAACTTTTTTGGCTCTTCCGGCATTTTAGTGGCTTAGGGCGCGAGGTCCAGACCGCCACAGTGGAACAGGATTGCGACCCGGAAGTTGTTCTTGTTACGGAAACCGCGGGCGGTGTACTTCACCCACTGGATCTTGGCATTGATGGATTCGCTGGCCGCGTTGGTCACGCGATGGCGGAGGTAGGTGATGATGTTCTCGAAACGTCGCTTTAGGGTTCTCGCCACCTCGAGCATAGGCCGCAGACGACTGCGCACAGCCCAACCATGCCACCAGCGAAAATGTTTCCGCGCCGGTCGTTCGTATTGATAACTGAACAACGCCATCGCAGTTTCTTTCAGGGCCCAGGCCCGTGCGGTTTTCAGCCCGCTCTGCCGTAACGCTGCAAAAGCTTTGCGATCGGCTGCTTCCATAGCCGCTGGATTCCGCAGCCAGTCGTACCGGGTTCCCGTCAGTCGGTCATCGCCCGCCGCTCGCAGCGTCTGGTTCTCCTTGCGTCTCACCTTGTCCACCGCCTCGCCCAGATGCTTGGCGATATGGAACTTGTCGTACACGATCTTTTTGCTCCCTTCCTTCAGGTGCTCGCTCACCGAAGCCACATAGGGATCCCACATATCCATTGCGATGGCTACGATGCTGTCCCGTTGCGCTTCCGTCAGCGTCTCCCAGAATCCATCCAGGCTGGCTTGGGTACGATCCTCCGCCACGTACAGCACCCGCGACCGTTCCAGGTCATTCACCAGGGTGAAATACTTGTGCCCTTTGCGAAACGCTTTCTCATCTACTCCCAGCTCCCGCAAGGGCTCGGCCTGCCTTCGCTGCAAGCCTCGCTCCACCGCCCGCTCCATGATCCCGTGGATTTCATCCCAGCTCAGTCCCAGTCGTTCCCCAACCGCCTTCTGGCTCGCTGCTCCCAGCCAGTCAATCACCAGCCGCTCCAGTAGAGCCGTGAATCGGCTCGAGGGTTCTGCCCACGGTAACTTCACCACTCGTACCCCATGCTCGCCACACTCGCTCCGCGGCGGTCGAGCGTGCAGAATGGTTTGATATTGGCAGGTGTCTAGATGGCGCCATTGCCGCTCCTCTTGATGGTCATGCAGTTGGCACCCTCCTCCGCATTCCGGGCACGGCCAACTCTCCATCTCCTGGTGCTCCAGATAGACGTGTACTTCGCCCTCTGCCACCTTCAGTTCCACTCGTTCCACCCACCAGGGTGCTTCGATTCCCAGAATTTGTCGGTACAGTTCTCGATCTTGCATTCCCCGATTGTCGCATCTCGAGTTCTTCACCCACTACAAAGCCGGAATTCCCACTTTTTTCGGGAAAAACGATATCGTCATTCCTGCGAGTGGGGAATATATCTCTGATCCGATTGCCTATCGTGTTGCCGCTCTCTCCGATTTGACGATCTCCCTTCACATGGACATGCCGCCTGAACAACAAACCGGACATCCGGGTTCTCGTTCGACGTCATATCTTGTGCATGGTGACTTCGTCGGCGCTGCCGATTTACCCAAAGCAAAAAGGATTGAGCACTGGTATTGGATTGCCGGGGTAGATGTAAATGCCGCTAAAGGTTCCGCGGCGATTGTTGTGCTGGGCGACTCGATCACCGATGGTCACGCTGCAACCACAAACGGAAACGACCGTTGGCCCGATGTGTTGGCAAGAAAATTACAGGCCGATCACAAAACAAGGATGTGGGCAGTCTTGAATCAAGGGATCGGTGGCAACCACCTTCTCACCGACGGACTTGGACCAAATGCTTTATCCAGGGTAGATCGCGACATCATCGCACAAGCAGGAGTTCGTTATTTGATTGTGCTCGAAGGAGTGAATGATCTCGGTAAATTATCCCGCGAAGGCGACATATCACAAGCCGAACACGAAGCGCTGGTTCAGCAAATGACCGGCGCGTATGAGCAGATAATCGTTAGAGCGCACACTCACGGGATTAAAGTTGTCGGCGGGACCATTCTTCCTTATGGGGGCTCTGGGTACTACCATCCTGGTCCCGCGAATGAGGCCGATCGTGTCGCCGTAAACAAGTGGATTCGCGAACCCGGGCATTTCGACGCAGTGATCGACTTCGATAAACTTACGGCCGATCCAGCGCATCCCGACCAAATGCTTCCGGCTTATGATTCAGGAGACCATTTGCATCCGTCACCGACGGGATATCGGACCATGGGCAATACCGTGCCAACATCGATTTTTAACCACTGAGTCTACCGTAATATTGTTCACCGCATATTGTTCACCGCGGAATCCTGGTCGCAAACTTACCTGCAATTGATGTTGTTTGCCGCAACTTTCAACGCTCCACAAAAAAGCACCCCTGTTTGGGTAGGTTATGAGGACTGACCCTCATTGCCTGCGAAAGGTACGACCAGGTAACACCACCAATTGGTTGAGTGGCATCTATTGGTTTCCTTTCGTGACCGTCTGTAGTTCGCCTGCCACCATATCCAGAATCTTGTTTGACGACAGACCGGCTAAGACCAACTCGGTTAGCGCGGTGCGCAAGGGGCGCAGCAATTCGCCCCGGCTCCGGTCGAGGGCGGTGCTTGACGCTACCACCGAACCCGACCCGTGCTTGACTGTGATCAATCCGTCTTTCTGCAGCTCGCGGTAGGCGGTTGCGATAGTGTTGAGGTTGACGCCAAGGGCGGCCGCCAGCTGCCGCACCGGGGGCAGCCCGGCGCCTTCTTTCAGCTCGCCCCGCGCGATGAGTTCCTTGATCCCATCAGCAACCTGCTGATAGATCGGGCGCGGATCGGAGGTGTTGATGGTCAGGAGCATTCTAATGTACGGTGTATGTATACTCAATACACTTTGGGTCCGTCAACAGGAAATTTCTGAGAAATTCACTTGGGTGCTCCGCTCCGGTTCCATGATCGGCACCGGTGGGCACGAAACGCGCAAAGATAGTGGAACGGGCAGGAGGACAAGTGCTGGCCTCAGGTCTTGCTAACGGCGAGATTTTGGAGTGCCCGGCCTACTGTATGATGTGGCCTTCTTGGCTGGGATTCTCTCACCGAGGAGCCTAAATGTTCCGCGGAGTTCGCGATCTGGCCGTTCCTGCACTGCTCGGTACACTCGTTCTTGCGACAACCGCAGCGCCCTGCCAGCAGCCTTCACCCGAGATGGTTGGGGCGGTGACCATCGTGACTGTCGTCGGCAAGAATGCAAAGCAGCCTACGATCGCGTTTCCGAGGGACGACGTGCTCGTGTACGAGGGACAGGTACGCAAGAGGGTGATCGCCTGGGTGCCCGCACGCGACCGGCACAATGTTCTTCAGCTTGCCATCGTCATTGACGACGCGGATGGAAAGCGGCTCGGCCATCAACTGGAGGACCTGCGCAAGTTCGTCCTCGCGCAGCCTGCGACAACCAGCATTGGCATCTATTACGCGCTGGGCGGCCATCTCCAGGCTGCGGCCCCGATCAATTCCGATCATCAGGCCGCGGCCAGGGCTCTCCGGTTGCCGATGGGCTCGTACGGAGATCTAGTGAGCATTTACGATCCCGTGATGCAGCTCATGGCTGGCTGGCCAAGTACGAGTGCCCGCCGTGAGATTCTGCTGATCACTGAAGGCTATGATTTCTTGCACCGCGAACGCTACAGCCCCGATCTGCAGGCAACGGTGGACGCGGCGCAACACGCCGGCATTTTGATACATCCCATTTTCGTCAACGCCGGACGCCTCCTCCCCGATTCCGATAGCGTTGGCCGCAGCAACCTGTTCCAGATTGCCCAGGAAACGGGAGGCGCACCGTTGCTTGGGGACATCCGGACGCCTGAAAGCTTTGCTCCTCTGCTCACGCAACTGGAAACCGCACTGAGCAATCAATACTTCCTGGTCTGGGAAACCAATCCCAGCAAGCGCAAAGGTGGAGAACTGCGTCCCTTCAAGATCCTCGTCGAACAGAAGAACCTACGCATTATCGCTCCCAAGAAGGCGTTTGTTCCGTGATTGCCGACTGGGACCGGGCGTCGCTCCAAGTTCCGAAGCTGCCGGCTCCGAAATATCGAGCCCACCCGAATGATCAGAGTGGTCCGCGACGATCAAGGTCAGAGGCCGCGGCCACCACCAGCCGCAGGATAAAGCTGTGGGCTAATCCGGTAAACGATTACCATTCTTGTTGTCTCCGCGGTACAATTTGCTCTGCCCGGAACCATCAAGTCCGGCTGATGCATGGTCGCAAAACGTATTCCTCCCATGGTGTTTGTGGTCCCGGTGATCCTTTTGGGAACGGTTTCCTGGGGACGAGGACAATCGAGCGATCGTGCTCCCGCACACCCTAACGCAGGAGTTTCTCGAACCCCGCAACTGGCGAATGAGCCCGCTGACGCCAGTCGTTGCGCGTTCTGCCATCAGTCCGAGGTCGAGGGATACGCGCGCTCCGCTATGGCCCACTCCCTGCGCAGGGCTGGCCATGAGCCGGACGGCACCGTACAGGCCCCCGACGCAAAGATCACGATGCATTCCTCCCCAACCGGCTATTGGCAAAGCCTGGACAGTGGCGGAGAAGCCATCAGTTATCGCATTGATTACGTGATCGGCTCCGGCAATCACGCCTCCGGCTACCTGCTCGACATAGCGGGTCATCTGTTCCAGTCCCCGGTCGCTTACTACAAAAGCCGCCAGACTTACGACCTGGCTCCTGGCTATGAGGGACGACCGAATCCCGACTTCACGCGACCCGTCACCGAAGGCTGTCTTTTTTGCCATTCGGGAACCGCCTTACCCATTCCCGGTACGCCGAACCAGTATCGGGCTCCCGCGTTCTCCGCGGAGGCGATCACGTGCGAACGCTGTCACGGCCCGGAGGAAAAACACCTCAGCGATCCCCGGGCGGGCACCATCATCAATCCTGCGAAGCTCGAGCCCGCGGCTCGCGACAGCATTTGCGAGCAGTGTCATTTGCTGGGTGTTGGCAAAGTGCTGAATCCGGGAAAGACGTTTAGCGATTTTCGGGCGGGACAGCCAGCCGAAGATGTTTTCACCACCTACGTCGATGCCTTGCCTCCTGGTAGCGCCGCGGGCAAGTTTAAGGTCATCAGTCATGTGGAACAGCTTGCCAGGAGCACCTGCGCCCGAATGAGCAACGGCCGGTTGTGGTGCGGCACCTGCCATGATCCCCACAATAAGCCGCTAGATCCCGTGCCGTTCTACCGGTCCAAATGCCTTTCTTGCCACACGAAAAATTTCGCGGCTTCTCACCCCGCCAAGGACAGCAATTGCATCAGCTGCCACATGCCTCGACGCGATGCCAAGGACGGCGGACACACAGCATTTACCGACCACAGAATTCAGCGCCGCCCCGAGCCACAGCCGGATCTCCCGGCAAATGGCGACATTGCGGCGTGGCGAGAGCCCGCACCGGAGATGCAAAAGCGCAATCTCGGGATCGCCTACGTCAATGCCGGTATGGAACGGCGTTCCGGGCCGTTTCTCGTCCGCGGTTATCGCATGCTGACGGAAGTACAAAATCAATTTTCCGCCGACAGCCAGATCTTCACCTCCATGGGCAACGCCCTGCTTTTGGGAAAACAAACATCGGAGGCCGAATTAGCTTTCGAGCGCGCCCTGCAGCTGTACCCAAACTCAGTGACCGAAGAGACCAACGCGGCTTCGGCATATTTGCAAGCAGGCGATGTCGATCCTGCCATTGCGCATTTGGAGCGAGCGGTTTCCATTGATTCCTTGTACCTCCCGTCCGCGGTGCCGCTGATTGCTCTCTATAAGCAACAGGGAAACATGACCAAGGCCGCCGAGCTCTCAGCGAAAGTCAATGCGGCGGTGAACAGCCAACCTCTTCCGGTCCAGACCGCGCTGCCTGCTCCCGCTGGCTCGCCCCAAACCGCCGAGTCCGCCTTCAAGAACATTCAGGTGCTCAAGGTTATTTCCTCGGACCAACTGATTCCAGCGATGCGGTTCGTCAGCGCGTCACTTGGAGTGGAATGCGGCTATTGCCACGTGGAAGGCCATTTCGACAAAGATGACAAGAAACCGAAACAGACCGCGCGCGAGATGATGCGAATGATGTTGACGATAGACAAGGACAGTTTCGAAGGCAATCGGGAAGTGACCTGCTACTCCTGTCATAGAGGCTCACCCAAACCGAAGGGCATTCCGGTCATTGACAGCGAGACGGAGCCAACCCACGAAATGGCCCAAGCCGTGACTCCTGAGGCCGAGAAGCTTCCCCTGAGCGTGCCTACCGCCGACCAACTGATCAATACCTACATTCAGTCGCTCGGTGGAGCGGATGCCATCGAGAAAATCACCACTCGCGAGGCGACCGGCACGGAAAGTTCAGGCGGGAAATCTGTCAGCATCGAGGTCTATGACCGAGATCCGGACCAGCAGGCCTTGATCCGCCACCGGCTGGCTGGCGACTCCTTCACGGTGTTCGATGGCCATGAAGGCTGGTCCACGATACCGGGCCGTCCTGCGCGACAAATGCAAGGTGCGGATCTTGAGGCAGCGCAGATGGACGCGGATCTCCATTTCGCCCTGCACATCAGGCAGGAATTTGCTGAGCTACGTGTGGAATATCCGGAAAAGATTGCTAACCGCGAGGCCTACGTCGTTGTCGGAACGAAGCAGGGGCAACCACCTGTGAAGTTTTATTTCGACGAACAGTCAGGACTGCTTTTGCGACTGGTGCGTTACGCGGAGTCGCCGCTCGGTCGCAACCCCACTCAAATAGACTACGGCGACTACCGGGAAACTGACGGCGTGGAGATCCCGTTCCGTTGGACGGTTGCTCAACCCGATGGGAGTTCGACCATCCAACTGGAGCAGGTGCAACAGAATGTTTCGATCAAGGATTCCAAGTTCGCTAAGCCGGGGTCATAGGCGACAAGGTCAAAACCTCGGCCCTGAGCTCAGATCCGTATATAACGTGACCAAACCTGCATGGTTGTGGGCTGCCGGTTTGCCCATGCATAGTAAGGAATCATGGTCAGCTTCGCAGGCCGGTTCTTCGGGGGCGTCGAACTCATCGGCCCATAGAGTCCTTCATCGGCAGACGAAGTCTCATGCGCTGCCCCGTTATGATGCACTACAACCACACCATCCAGGAGCTTAGCGTCATATTCGTCTTGGAATTCTTTCCCCTCCTGGGCGCTGATGCGAATCAACACATCGGAGAGTGCGGTACCGTTTTCCTGATCTAGTCCCTCCATGCAGTAAATCATCGGTCCGCGGCTTATCGCGACGCGCGCAGTGTCCTCAGAGACGCGAGGGTTGGCGGCAACGAGCTGTGTGGTTATCGGGAAGCTCAACGTCACAACGTCGCCGGGCTTCCAATTGCGGTTGATGGATAAGTATTGTCCGGCTTGCGCTCCCTCGACCGCCCTTCCGTTGACCGCCACTCTGGCGTTGGCGGACCAGCCGGGAATTCTGACGTAGAAAGCAAAATCCTTCGCCTGCGCCGGGTTCAACGTCAGCTTCACATCCCCACCCCAGGGATAGTTCGTCTTCTGCTGAATCTGGAGGGGCGTTCCATCCTCCAGATGCCAATCGAGAACCGAGTTGTCATAAAGATGCACGTACAGGCCGTCTTTGCTGGTGCTGTAGAAATAGCCGGGTAGCGAACCGAATGTACGCTCCAGGTTCGGGGGGCAGCAGGTAGTGTCATACCAGGGGTTGCGAATGTTTGGGCCACGGAATTGGTCGTAACCAGCCGGATCGAAGGCCAGGGGATTGCGATAGCAATAAGTGGTTCCATCCAGCGACATTCCGGAATTGATGCCGTTATAGAGGGCACGCTCGATCACATCGCTAAAACGGGCTTCGCCGCTTGCTGCCAGCATGCGCCAGTTCCACATCATGTTGCCGATGGCGGCGCAACTTTCGCCATAGGCCTGCGCATTGGGCAGCTCATACGGTTCCCCAAAAGCTTCCCCTTGAGCGCGGGCGCCCACTCCTCCTGTTATGTACATCTGGCGCTTACTGAGGTCCTCCCAAAGCGCATTGAGCGTCTTCCAATATGCCGGGTCTCCGGTTTCAAGGTAGTAGTCTGTAGCGCCGCAGCACGCGTACATGGCTCGGACCGCGTGGCCTTCGAGCTTGGTGCGAGCGGTAAATGGAATCCCGCAGAACATGTAGACAATCGCTCGTGGCTGCAGGGTCGCGCGTTCGTCCCCATGCAGAATGTATCCCGCCAGATCGACATACTGACGCTTGCCTGTGGTGCGATAGAGTTCGATCAACGACATCTCGATTTCCGGATGGCCGGAAATGATCGGTTTCTGGTTCGCTCCGGGACCGTAGTTGGGAATCACGAAATTGTCCACGAACTTCATCCCGGCATTCATCAGAGTGGGGTCGCCGCTGGCGCGGTAGTATGCGATCGCCCCTTGCAGCATGTGACCGAGGCAGTACATCTCATGGCCCACTTCTTGTTCGTGAGGCTGCATCCGCAGCGGAACGCGGTCGTTCTGATAATAAGTGTTCAAGTATCCATTTGGCTCTTGAATGGCCACCACTTCACGAATCATCGAGTCGGTCACGCTACGCAACTCAGGCCGAGCACCCGACTGCAGCGCCCAACCCACGGCTTCGGTCCACTTGTAGATATCGGAATCGGAATAATAAGGACCCTTTTGAGGAGCCGAGCTCTTACCCACCAGGCGGCGGAAGTTATCCATGCGGCCATGGTCCTCTAGTTCGACCCGCATGGACGGGATGCTGCTCTCGACGTTGGTCTTGCGACGTTTTGACCAGAAGCCTTCCTCGATCGTGACGGCGCGAACTGGGACGGTATGCAGCTTCGCGTAGGGCGAATTCGCCAGGTTGAGAACTCCCTGGTCTTGCCAGGACAATATCGATCCGGCGGCAACCTCGGTGTCAAATGGAACCGGATTCCGAGAACCCAACGCAGGTGTACCTAACCCGAACGAAAGCACCGGACGCGCCAGAAGCGAGGCAGCTGTGGAGGTTACTGCTGTCGAAAGAAACCGGCGGCGGGAGACATCGTGGTCAGAACCCATAAATCACCTCGTACGATATTGGCAGCTCATATGTGAACACAAACAAGGAAGTCCGATTGGACTCGCGCCCACGTAGAAGGGAATCCGCACAGGGCAGAAGCCTTCGAATTTTCAAGAACAACTGGACAGAAAAAGCCGCCGAACGAGGCCAAGCGTTTGGCCGCAATTCAAGCAAACGTTTACCTGTCATTACTTCAAAATCAACTGAGCCTAATGGATATCCGGTTCGGGCACATGGTACAGATGTACTACGGCTTTCCGTTTGAGCTTGCATTTGAGAGTTCTGCGGATTGTCGAGAGGTTGCCATCTGGCTGGGCCGCGCATAAGCTGAACGTACCCCTTGTGCTCGAAAGATGTCAAGGAACACTGGCTCAAAGGGCCGGCAGTTCAGGCCTCAAATTTTGGGTAGACTGAAGGCCTTCTGCCAGACGGTTCCGGCAACCATGCCGCTTCCTTCTTTCAGCACCAAAAGTTGATCAGCCGCAACCGCTTTGAACTTTTCCTCGAGCCCGTTTGGCCAGCGAACTTCAATATCGGCGATCT
Source organism: uncultured Acidobacteriaceae bacterium (assembly GCA_963770245.1). Lineage (GTDB taxonomy): Bacteria > Acidobacteriota > Terriglobia > Terriglobales > Acidobacteriaceae > PALSA-270. Next base: position 477,200 of record CAVYOX010000014.1, read on the forward strand.
TTTCCGCCCCTAGGCCGAAGTGCAACCGCATGTCGTTGACCGAATAAAAACTGGATTGGCTTAGCACCTCTTGGACTTGAAGCTTATGTCCGTAGCGCACCAGGACGCGAGCTCCGATCGCGCTGCGATTCGATTTGGTGCCCATTAACTTGAGCTTGAGCCAATGGTGTGAGCCGCGGAGGTCATTGCGCAGCAGCGAAGGCGGCTCGTTGAGATTGACTACCAGGATGTCCAAGTCTCCATCATTGTCGAAGTCGCCGAAAGCACATCCCCGGCTGCAATGCTTGGCGGCGACACCCGGACCGGCTTCTTGCATGAGTTCTTCGAAAGTTCCATTCCCTAGATTGCGAAACACCGCGCGGGGGGTCAGGTTCGGATAGTTGGGCAGCTTCGCCTCAACCTGCGGATACACTGAGCCAGTGACCATAAAAAGATCGGGCCAGCCGTCGTTATCGAGGTCAACGATCCCGGCGCCCCAGCAGATGTAACGAGTTTCCACGCCAATTTTGGCGGCTAGAGTCACATCGTCAAAGTTTCCCTTACCATCATTGCGATAAAGACCATTGGTATCGTCGGCAAAATGGGTCTTGAATAGGTCGAGCGCGCCGTCCAGGTTGTAGTCGCCGACTCCAATTCCCATGCCTGCCTGTTCCATGCCGTCTTCACTGAGCGCGACGCCGCGCACTACGCCTTCTTCGCGAAAAGTACCGTCCCGGTTGTTCATTAGCAGCAGGCTCGGAGTGGAGTCGCATGCCACGTAAACATCGGGCCAGCCATCGTTGTCAAAATCGGCGGCGACGACGGTCATGCCGTAGCTCTCACGCAGCTTGGAGATGCCGGCTGGCTGGCTTACGTCGGTAAAGGTTCCGTCGCCGTTGTTTCGGTAGAGAGAATGGTAGCCCGTAGGCAGTCCGCGCGGACCGCACTCGACCGGTATCCCCTTCCAGTTGCAGTTACTGTTTGCTCCGGGCTTGGGGATATGCGCCAGATCGAATTGCAGGTAGTTGGAGACAAACAGATCGAGATAACCGTCTCGGTTGTAGTCGAAGAAGGTGCAGCCTGCGCCCCAGCGCGGGACTTCGTTCGACAGACCCGCCTGCTTGGTTACATCGGTGAAAGTCCCGTCGCCATTGTTGCGGTACAGCTGGTTTTGCCCGAAGTAGGTGCAGAACAAATCTTCGGAACCATCATTGTTGTAATCGCCGATGCAGACGCCACTCGCCCAGCCGACCTCATGAAGACCTGCTTTTTCGGTGACATCGGTGAAAGTGCCATCGCGATTGTTCTTGTAAAGGCGATTACTTGCCTCCGGGGGCGCCCCAGCCAGGCGGGTGCCGCTAAGCAGAAAAATGTCCATCCAGCCATCGTTGTCGTAGTCGAAAAACGCGCAACCGCAACCGACTGACTCCAGTATGTAGTCCGAGTTGTGGGGCTCTCCATAAATCACCGGAAAGGTCAGTCCTGCGGCGCCCGCAACATCCACGAAGTGGGCGTCAAACGGACGCCCCGAAGGGAGAGGCTTACGCTGCGGTGTTACGCTGCGAGAGGCCACTCCCTGCGCCACCATCTTGGCAGCCGATGCTAGCAGGGAGGTTAAGACGAAGGAGCGACGGGTGATTTTCATCAGATACTATGAAAAGCTTATCAGGATCATTTTAGTCCGTTTTGAGTAAACGATTACGTTCGATCATGCCTTACAATGTCCTCCTCGATCGGAGGAGCATAATCGGCTGCGGCTTAGCTTATGAATGGTTACAGTCGAAGAGACGCTCTAAAAGCGATGGGTGCCGCCTCGGCAGCTTTCCTGCTGCCTCGTGGCGCAACGGCGACCGAGCCCTTCTGGCAGATTGCGGGCCAAGACGTCGAGATTCAAATTGCGCCGGCGAGCGCGCACACGCTCCGACTCAGCATTCTTCCGATTCATGCGGGGCGCGTTGCTCCCGTTCCTATGGATGGATCGCTGGTGCAGGCGTCATGGGGAACCCCCCTGCTGAGACTGCGGGGCAATTCGCTTGCAGGCGCGACCAAACGCGGACAATTGAACGTGGCGGTTACCTCCAATCCGCTGACCTTCACGATCACGACATCGAATGGTGAAGCGCTTCAACGCCTCACCGTGGATGAGAAAAGCGGCGTGGTTCGTTTTGAAACTGGAGACTCACCCCTCATGGGATTGGGTCAGGGAGGGGTGCAGTTCGACCGCCGCGGATCCATCGACGCCATGGGCAATGGTCAGGGCGGCTATCAATTGGCGACACACGGGGCGCGCCTGGCTGTTCCCTGGATCATCAGCGCGTCCGGCTGGGCCATGTTTGTCCACCAGCCATTCGGGACATTCGACTTTACTGGGGCGGAGAGCAAGTTTCTTCCTTCTTCGCCGGAACACGCGTTGCCCTTGGACATATTCTTTGTCGGTTCGCGCGAACCAAAGATCATCATGTCCGAATACGCCCGCCTGACGGGCCACGCAGAGATGCCGCCGCTCTGGAGTTTCGGTTATCAGCAGTCCCATCGGACCCTGGCGAGCCGGGAAGAAGTTTTAGCGGAAGCGAAAACCTTCCGGGAGAAGAAATTGCCGTGCGACGCGCTGATCTATCTCGGCACCGGTTTCTGTCCTTCGGGATGGAATACGGCGAATGGCTCTTTTGATTGGAATTCGCGGGTATTTTCCGACCCCAAGCACATTCTGGATGAACTTCACCAGAATCATTTCAAAGTCGTGCTCCACGCTGTCATTCTTTCCGACGAACTGCGGGGCAGCGCGCATGATCCATGCAGTTCCGAACGGTTCGACGAAGCAGAAGCCGGTTGCTATTGGGATGCACATCGCAAAGACTTCGCCGAAGGCGTCGACGGCTGGTGGCCCGACGAAGGCGATCCACTGGACATCAAGTCGCGACTGGTGCGCAATCGGATGTATTGGGAAGGCCCGCAGCTCGACCGTTCCAATGAGCGCCCGTATGCGCTGCATCGCAATGGTTATGCCGGCATGCAGCGGTACGCGTCGTTTTTGTGGTCGGGCGATGTGTTTTCGACTTGGGAGACGCTCAGGACTCATGTTCCTGTGGCGATCAACACCGCCCTCACTGGAATTCCATACTGGGGCACCGACATTGGCGGGTTTGTGCCGACGAAAGAGTTTACTTCTGAGCTATACCTGCGATGGTTTCAGTTTGGGGCGTTCTGTCCTTTGTTTCGCTGTCACGGCCGCGCCTGGAAGCTCCGCCTCCCTTGGGGATGGAACACCGGTGACACTGGCCCGAAGGAAATGGGCTCCTACAACGGAGTTGCCGTGCCCGATCCCACCCAATTGCATGACGCGCGCGTCGAGCCCATTTGCCGCAAGTACCTTGAACTCCGTTATCGAATGCTTGCCTATCTCTACAGCGCGGTTCACGAGTGTACCGCGACCGGCATGCCGATCCTGCGCTCGCTGTGGCTGCACTATCCGGATGATCCTAACGCGGTTGCACGCGGGGATGAGTTTCTCTGGGGCAGAGACGTTCTGGTGGCACCGGTGGTTGAGCAGGGAGCGACCTCGCGCCGCGTCTATCTTCCGAAGGGCGATTGGTGGGACTTCTGGACCGGGGATCGCATGGAGGGGGGGCGGGAGATCACACGCGCGGTTGATCTAGAAACAATTCCCCTCTACATTCGGGCTGGCGCCATACTCCCCCTCGGCCCGGTTAAGCAATATGTCGAGGAAACAATTGACCAGCCCCTGTCTGTTTCCCTCTATCCTGGTTCGGACGGTTCGTTCTTGCTCTACGAAGATGACGGCAAAACGTTCGACTATCGAAAGGGCGAATGGATGGGAACACAAATGGACTGGAATGACGCACGTCGCGTGTTGACCTTGCGCCTAGCCGAGGGCTCTCGCATGCTGCCGCCCGGGCGACGGAAAATCGAAGTGAAGCTCGAGGAGACTGTTCGCGCCACAGAATTCGACGGTCACAAAATCGAAGTAGCATTTTGAGTACAGGCATACTACGACCTAGGTCATGATGCAGCCCAGAGTGACAATCTTTTTGCTTGTTTTGATGTTGCCTCTTCCAGGACTCGGACAGAACGGTTTCAATGCCAGCCCAAGCGAGGCCATCCAGTCCGCGTTGCGGGCCCACGATTTCGCGCAGGCGTTGCATTTGGCTACTTCCGGGGTGCAGCAATTCCCCCGCGATGCCAAGCTCTGGACGCTGCAGGGCATTGCTTTCTCAGGTCTCGGCAAAGACCGCGAAGCACTGGCGGCCTATGACAAGTCGCTGAGTATCTCTGCCGACTATCTTCCCGCCCTCGAAGGTGCGGCCGAACTGGAATACAAGGTGGGTAGCCCGCATGCTATTCCGCACCTGAACCGCATCCTCCAACAAATGCCGAACGATCCCACCAGTCACGCCATGCTCGCAGTTCTGGCTTACAAGCAACATGATTGCGCGACCGCGGTGAAGCATTTTGCGCGGAGCACCCAACTCGTTGTCATGCAACCAGCAGCCTTGGCGGAGTACGGCTCCTGCCTGATGGATTTGGACCGGGCACGCGATGCGATCCCCGTGTTTCAGCAGCTCGTCGCGCAGTTTCCCGAGAATCCGCACGCGCGCTTGGATCTTGCCGGTGCGCAGGTGACGGTTCACCAGGGGAAAGAGGCGGTGGAAACTCTTCAACCGTTGCTCGAAGTCAAACCACCCGATTCCGACACACTGGACCTGGCATCGTCAGCCTATGAAGAGGAAGGCAATACACCGAAGGCGGTGGAATTGCTCCGTCAGGCCATCGTCACCAATCCCAAGAAGATCAGGTACTATCTCGACTTCGCCACATTGTCATTCAATCACCAGTCCTTTCAGGTCGGCATTGACATGGTAAATGTGGGACTGAAGGAGTCGCCGAAGGCGGCCCCCCTTTATATCGCACGTGGCATTCTCTACATTCAGCTCGCGCAGTATGACAAAGGCGAGGCTGATTTCCAGACCGCCATGCACCTCGATCCTAGCCAGGCCTCGGGGGCCGTGGCGGAAGGAATGGCTCAAATACAGCAGAGTAACCTCGACCAAGCGCTGACTACGGTGAAATCCCAGCTGAAGAGCCATCCTCGGGATGCATTTCTCCAGTACATGAAGGCGCAGATCCTGGTCCAGAAAGGCGCATCGAGCGGAAGCCCGGAATTCAAGGAAGCGATCGCAGCGGCCGCGCGAGCCACCGAGCTCAACCCAGACTTTGTCCTCCCGCGGGATGTTCTTGGCAGCCTCTACGTGAAATCCGGCCAGCTCGACCTAGCCATCGAGCAGTGCCGCCTGGCGCTGCACAGCAATCCCTCCGACCAGGAAGCGCTTTATCACCTGATACAGGCGCTGCGGCAGAGTGGAAAGGGCTCGAAGGTGGAGTTGGCGGAGTTGGTGAAGCGGCTGGCGGATCTTCGTCGAGAATCGCGAGAGCAGGAAGCGTCGGCCAACAAGTACAAACTCTACGAGACCGCCCCCGCCGAGAACCCCGAGGTGGCGCCACCGCAATAACGCGAGCCGCTGGTCGCGAAGTTCCTCAGTCGACTAGTTTGTACTGATAGCGTTCCTTGTCTTTTCTTAACGCCTGTTCGCGAAGCGCCGCAAGCCGTTTCAGCAACTCCGGAATCTCGCCCTTATCCCCGGTTTTCCGCAGCGCTTGAATCAGGTGATAGACCACCGATTGATCCGTGGGATCGCTGTCCAGAGCCTTCCGGCACTGTTCGATCGCTTCTGGATAGCGTCCTGACTCCAGGTAGAGTTTCGCCAGCACCCCCCGCGCCGCGCCCAGCCTGGGCTGCAACGCGACGGCTTTGCGGGCTGAGCGCACTGCTAATTGAAAGTCGGGCGTGCCTGGATCACTGTTTTTCGCGGCCAGAATGTCGGCTTGCAGATAGAGCAGAAGGGCATCGTTCGGATTCCGCGCTAGCGACGCCTGCACTTTCGCCAGGGCACGATCGAAGTCGTTCTGCTGCGCCGCCGCTAGCCCTTGGGCGGCTGCACTGAGCGACTGGTTGGGATCCAATTCGTAAGCTTTCGCAAAATCAGCCTCGGCCTTGTCGTAATCGGCCAACTGGACGTAAAGAACGCCGCGCGCAAAATAGAGAGGCGCTGCCTTCGGCTGGAGCCCAAGGCCGTCATTGATCAAGTCGATGCCCACCTGGAATGATCCGTGCGTGTAGGAGATATTGGCGAAATCAAGATAGAGATTTACGTTCTGCGGCTCGAGAAGAATGGCTTGGCGAAGGGTGGTGACTGCCTGCGACGTGTCTTTCGCCTGTTCGTAGGCCGAGGACGCGAGTTCCAGGGTGCCGGCATCTGGGTTGGCGGTCTCGAGCAGCGGCCCCAAAGTAGCCAGAGCGTCCCCCGGTTTGTGGGCCATGAGTTGAATCGTTGCCAGAAGATGCCGCTCCCGGGGATCGTTCGGATTCAGAGCTAACGCGCGCTCGAAGACCTGTGCCGCCCGATCGAATTGATTGAGCTTCACCAGACAGACGGCGTCTGCATGCAGGGCGCTCTGCTGCGACGCCAACAGGGGTCCGGCCTTTTCGAAATGAGCGATCGCAGCTGCGCAGTTCCCTTGCTGGAACTCGAGCACCGCGAGCATGGCGTGACTGGTGGGGTCGGCAGGCCGCAAGCGCGTCACATGCTCGATGAGCGGAATCGCGGCAGGGCTGCCGGCCTCATATTCGATCTGGGCCGCCCCTTCAAGAGCGGGGAGATAATCCGGAGAGATCTTCAGTGCGTTATGAAACGAACCCAGAGCCTCTTTGGTATGGCGCTCTCCCGCATACGCCGTGCCTTGCATCGCCCACAACTGCGGGTTTCCGGGGTACTCCTGCAGCGCGGGCTGAAGCAGCCCGAGTGCCTTCTCAAATTCCTTATTCTGCAATGCGGAGACGATCGGACCCAGTCGATCCTCCGTAATTTGAGCCAGCGTACAGGAGAGGAGAAGGATGGGAGCGAGAAAAATCGAAGTTCCTCGGATCGTCGACATTCCTGTCATTGCCCTATCAGTTCCTCCCCGCCAAGGCCTTTATACTTCACACCACTCGTGACCACCAAGGTCGAATGTGCCTGGGTCGTTTCCGAAACGAGCCTTCCCTCCAGACCAAGGCAGCCGTTGCGTTCCTCTCGTGGTGAGCGGCCGACCGTGTGGCCAACAGAAAAGCCGGCCCGCTTCAGGCGAAACGGGCCGGCTCTGGTGCTCAGTTTACCTTGGCTCAGAACGAGATCTTGGCTCCCAGTTGCCAGAATCTGGGCTCGTGAGACGAGGTGGCTTCGCCAAAATTTCCATCCGGGAAATTCATGTCGACACCGCCATCTGCATAGTTCGCCCGGTTGAAAATATTGAAGACGTCAACCCGGAACTGGAAATTGACTCTTTCCGTAATACGTGTGTCCTTGTAGAAGTTGACATTCGTCTCGATAAAGTTCGGCCCACGGAATTGCATGGCCTTCTCATTTCCTTCCAGACCGAAAGTGGGAACGCCGAAGTCGGTCTTAGGAACTGCCCCGGTGAGCCAAGCTTTGTTACTGGTCGACTGGCTGTAGCTGGTCGCATTCGGGTAATCGAGATTGTTGCCGTCGGCATTGTAGTCCCCGCTCCCGGGCGCATAGCCGACAGCTGGATTCGCGAACGATGGGCAAGCGGGCGCACCCGGGGCGGTGTCTCCGCATATGGGTTGGTAGGCGTTGAAGTTCGAAGCGGTCAAGGGATAACCGCTCTGGAGAATGCTCGTACCGCTGATCCCCCACCCGCCGGTCACATGGCCCACAGCCCCTTGCCCTCCATTCAGGCCCTTCAGGGAATAGTTGAAGCTGAGCGAGAAGCGGTTGGGGACATCGAAGCCGGACGGTCCGTAATACTGACCAGGATTAAACGGCGTGGGATAGTCTAGCCCGTCATCTTGGGAACGGGACCGGGTGTAGGAAGCGTCGATGTAACCACGCGAGAAGTGTCCCTTAAAGTCAACGAACACGGCGTCGTAGTTGCCGTAACGGTCATTGTCGGCGTAGGTAATCGGGCCGAAGCTCGGATTGAGCCGCGTTGGAGTTAGGCTCTCGTGGGTGATCAGGTCGCCAGGCAACACATTGATATTGACCCCATAAGAGACTGTACCGGTAGCGTTGCCATTGCTGACGATATCGTAGGAGTGGGATCCACTGTAACCCACACTGGCCGCGAAGTTGTTCCCGAGCTTCCGCTCGAGTGACAAAGACCAGATGTTTGACTTCGGGGACTTCAAAAGTGGGTTAATGCCGCCGATGGCGAAACTAGCGCCAACCACCCCACCTTGCGCGTTCAGGCCGCCCTGAAAAGTCGGGAACGTAAATCCAAACGGGGGTTTGCTGCTGGTTCCGAGAACGAAAATGGGAGCTTGCGCGGTCGCGGTCCCGCCCGCGAAAAAGGTTGGACTAACCTCTCCCGGGGGGCTACCGCGGAATTCCTCCTGCACGTTTGCCTGGGTTAGCCAGTTGTTGTAAATGCCAAACCCGCCGCGCACCGCCCAGTCACCCTTTCCCGTGGGATCCCAGGCCAGACCCACGCGGGGGCTGAACAGGTTGTCGACCGAGTGCAGCAGGGCGTTGTGCGTAGCCTTGGCGTAGCCATTCGCCACTTGCTGCTGTTCGGTGCTGCCCGTGCCCAGATAAAAGTTTCCAAAGACCGTCGACGCACTCTTCGACCACGGGTTGCCGCTGTCGTCATAGCGTAGGCCCAAGGTTAGCGTTAGATTCTTCCTGGCCTTCCAGGTGTCTTCCGCAAAAAGTCCAAAGGTTCTGGACGCTGCATCCCAGCTCCATAACTGCTCCGTGCCGGTTGCGGGGTTGTAATAGATGCCACCCTCGTTGGCGGGTGCATCCTGGGCTAGTGTTAGCAAATTGTTGAACGAGAATTTTGGTTGCGACCATGGTCCCTGGAAGGGCTCCACATCGTCGCCGTACCAGCCTTCATAGCCGAACTTCAGTGTATGCGCACCCTGCACGTGCGTGACGACGTCACGCCAGTGATAGTTGTGCTGAATAAAATCGCCCTGCGCAAAGCCCACACCATAGGCTTGCCCCCCATCCACATTGATGCCGTTTACAGATATGGACGGGACTGTATAGTCCTTGGCTCCGGTTCCCAGCACGCCCTCGACTCGACTCTGTCCGGCAGTGAAGTCATTCAGCGTATTCGGAGAGAAGGTGTGCGTCCAAGATGCCTGTCCCGCGACTTGCCAGGTGTTGTTCAAGGCCGAGAACTGCGTCATGGGTGACGGCGCGCCGGTGAGTAGAAGAGTCCGGAAAAGGCTGACGTAAATCCGGTCGTTCTTGAAACCCTGGTCGATGCGGCCAAAGTATTGCGTGCCGTTCCGTACTGACGTTGCGCCATACGAGCCCTTGTCGATCATCGGCAAAGTGCAAGGCACTCCGTCCTGCCCGGCCGTCGTCCCGCACTCGCCCGCACCGGAACCGAGAACCTGTGCCGCGGTTTGCGAGACCGTGGCACCGACCACACCGGACGGAAGATAGGTGCCGAGCACATGGGTGCCCACGGTGTTCGGGTAAGTCGCCTGTGCGAAGGTTATGAACTCAGGGGCTGGGAAAGTGACTGATCCGCCAGCGCTCGACGACGAGCGTAAAGGCTCGACGGAAAAGAAAAAGTACATATGGTGCGGAATGACCGGACCGCCGATCGCGAAATCCATGTTGTTGGAATGGAAGGGAGCATAGGGGAAGCCCACGAAGTGCTGACTGGCGAACATTTTCTCGTAATTGAAATAATCCGACGCCGAACCATGAAGCTGGTCCGTACCCGATTTGGTGGTGAACATGGTTTGCAGTCCGGCGGCGCGGCTGTACTCGCTGGTGAATGTATTGACCTGAACACTGGTTTCCTGGATCGCTTCCGGCTGCGGGGTCAGATTCAACACGCCCTGGCGAATTCCGCTGGTCACATCGAGGCCGTCCACCACGTACTGGTTGTTATTCTGGCCCTGACCGTTGGCGCTGGCGTCAACCTGCTCTTCGGTGGAGTAGTTGTCCACACCGGATGCGGGACTGCCGGACGCGCTAGTTCCCAGGCCGGAAACTCCGGGCGCCAGGGTCACCAGCGTGACCAGGTTGCGACCGACGATCGGCAACTGGGCCACGGCTTGATTCTGGAGCGTCATCTGAATCCGGCTATCAGAGGTGTCAACCACCGGCGCCTCCGAAGTAACCGTGACCGCCTCGGAAACCGATCCGACTTTGACGGTAATCGGGAGGTTTAAGTGCTGCTCCGTCAACAAGGTGACATCCACCTCGGACTTAGCGAAGCCGGAGGCTTCAGCCGTGACCTTGTACTTTCCTGGAGCCAGGCTCTGGAAATTGAAGTTTCCGGCTGCGTCCGTGGTTGTGGTGGCCGATACTTGGGTATCGGAGTTCTCCATCTGCACCGTGGCTTTCGCAACGGCAGCGCCACTCGGATCTTGAACCACTCCTTGCACGCTGCTGGTGAACTGTGCGAAGCAGAAGTTTGCGCAGAGAATTGCAAGTGACAACACCAGGCCGGCACGAACCGGAGTAGAGAGACTCATACGCATATCGATCACCTTTCTGTACGACTGGCCGATTCCTTGGGGATCGGACTCAGGCTGCTCATCGGTTACTTCGTCAAATACTGTTGCGCCTGCATGTGAAAATCCGGCGCCGCCTGGGGCGCGTGCAGAACGCCGAATACGTGCCGTTGACCTCATCGCGGAGCGAAATGGTCTTGCTTTGTCCGGTCTGGTCGCTTAATCTTGCCTTGAAACTGCGCGAGTCGGGGTTAAGACAAGTCAATGTCTTCTTTGCTTAGTGGGAATCCCACGTGAGCAAACGTTTACCGAGTCAGGTTTCAAAGCGCAGTGAGGTTAGCGGATTCTCAGATTGCGCGCATGGTACAAATGTACTAGTAGGCATTCGTCAAGAATTTTGGCGCATTCGAGCCAGATTCGCCGTCTCGCGCGCAACTGAACAAACGTAGGCAAGAGCGCGAGCTCGTCACAGGTATGCCATCCCCGCTTCGATTCGGCTCAAGACGCAGCAAAACCCTTCTCGTTTGGCTTCTGCTCTTCTTGTTTCTGTCCGCATGCGGCCGCACGTCGAACACCATCGCGGTCATCCCGCGTGCCTGCGGAACAGTACTCTGGGAACCCGAACACGCCGGGGCCGCGCACGTGGCCAACCGTAAGGGCCTGCATTTATATTGGAACGCCCCGACACGTGAGGATGACGTGGCCGGGCAGATCGATCTTCTCGAGAAGGTTGTGGCCAGAGGCTATGCCGGAATTATCATCACCCCGGATGAAACGCTGCCGTTGCGATCCCCCATCCGTCGGATCGTTTCACGGGGTCTTCCCATTGTGGTTGTCGGAACCAATCTAGGTATCGCCCCCACCGCAAGACTAGCCTACGTCCTGAATGATGATGTGGCCGGCGGTCAAATGGCTGCACGCCGCCTCGGTAAGATCTTGCATGGCCAAGGTTCGATTGCCATTCTCGGAATCAACCCTCAGCTCACCGGCATCACCGCACGAGAACGGAGCTTCGAGAGCACCTTAGAGCGGGAATATCCCGAGATACGGGTGGTGGTGCGCAGGCTCGGATACTACAGCGTGGCCCAGGAACAGCAGGTGGCGGAGCATATTCTCAATCGTGGCCAGGCGGTCGATGCCATTGTGGCCCTGTCCCACAGTTCGACCACAGGGGCGTTTTACGCCTTGGTCGAGTTCGACAAGACTCGGACCATTAAGCTGGTGGGCTTTGACCAGGATTTGATGCCGCCGATCAGAACCGGCGCTATCGACTCCGTGGTCATGCAAAGCACTTATGACATGGGGCGCACGGCCATGGAAATCATGGACGGGCAGGTTCATGGCCGGGCCGTTCCGGGCATCAGTGTGCTTCCTCCCATACTGATGACAGGTGAGAACATCGATTCTCCCGAAATCCGCAGGCAGCTGATGGCGAATTGGTGGGCGACCCAATGACCGAGCGGCCCCAAGCAAGAGCAGCCTTGTTTATCGGGTTTGTAGCCACCCTAGCTCTGATCGCGACAGTGTTTTTCCTTCGCTGGCATTGGCACCGAACCTCGCGGCAACCGCTCTACCACGATTCCTTTCGTCTTGACCGGCAAGACGACTGGCAGCCCTTTGGCGGCGCATGGGAGACCGTCGATGGCGCGATGCGCAACAACTCCGACGAGCGCGGCGCCAAGTTGATGAATGGCGACACTCGTTTGAGAGACTATCTGATCGAAGCCGACGTTCAACTCCTGGGGCAAACCGGGGATGGCGGTCTCATTATCCGAGCCACCAACGAGGAAGAGGGTGTGGACGCCTATGACGGCTACTATGCAGGACTGCGCGATCTTGATAACACGCTGATCTTGGGCCGTGCCGGCTACGGCTGGATCGAATATCAGGCAAATCGGGTCACGCCCCGGGTCTATGCGCAGCAGTGGTATCACCTCAAGCTGCTGGCATACGGATGCAACATCGTTGCCGCCGCGACCTCGTCTTCTGGCCAGACCACCATCGACGCCATACAGCAGCCCGACTGTATCCAGTCGGGCCGCTTTGGCCTCAAGTCCTATCAAACCGGGGGGCTCTGGCGAAATGTGCAGGTACGGGCAGCTACCTACCAAGACCTATTGAACATGACGGAAGGCATGAAAATACCGCTGGCGGATCCCTTCCTCATGGTCGGACCGACGGGGCGATCCCGCAGAGACTCGGATCCCGTGCCTGGCGGGAGCGACGCGGAGGATCAGTATATGGAGCCCTTGTATCTCGATATGCGAGAGCATCATGTGGATCCCGACGGACAGCCCATTGCCAATCTCCGGGCCCTGGCGCCCGACCGACCTGCGCGCGTTACGATTCAGGGTGTTGTGACTCTTACTTTTCCTACGCTGTTCGTTGAGGATTCTACCGGAGGCTTGGCAATTCAGAATTTTCGGGCGCAGACTCCTCCCCAGATTGGCGATCAGGTAGAAGCCAAAGGCAATGCAGACCTACACGATTTCAGCTCTGTTTTGAAAGATGCCGAGGTTCATATCCTATGGTCGCACGCTCCGATTCACTCCATGGGTGTTACTGCCTCGCAGGCCGCCACGGGATCATTTGATGCCCAGTACATTGAAATCGAAGGTCATCTGGAAAACAAGGAGGAAGGTCCCAACCACACCATGGTACTGGAGCTGGCGGAAGATAATCAGTCATTCCGCGCCATCGCCGATGCCACGAGCGGTTCGGAATCTTTCCGCGGAATCAAGAATAAGAGCCGCCTGCGACTGCGGGGAATCTGCGTGGTGGATTCAGCCTATACCCACGATATTACGCCGTTTGCGATTCTGTTGCCCTCGATCAATGACGTGGAAGTCCTGGAAGGCCCTCCCTGGTGGAGTACCGGGAACCTGGTGGCCGCGACCATTGCGCTTCTCCTCCTCGTACTGGCGGCCCAGACTCTTCACAACTATGTCGAGAGATGGAGGCTCATCGCTGTGCTCGAGGAACGTCAACGGCTGTCTCATGAGATGCATGACACCCTGGCCCAGAGCTTTGCCGGTATAGGTTTCCAGCTACAGGCGATTCGCGATGAGATTGACGACCGAGGCGCTATCGACCGCGAGCTCGATCTCGCTTCCAGTATGGTGCGCCGCAGCCATGAGGAAGCCAGGCGGAGTATCGCCGCACTCCGGCCCGAACTCCTGGAGTCCGTCGGGCTGCTGCGAGCCCTCGAGCAGAGAGCAAGAAGCATGGTGGCCGGAGGAGCGATAAAGGTTACCGCCTTCACCTCGGGCGAGGCGCACAGCATACCGGTGCGCATCTCCGATACGCTGTTCCGCATAGGTCAGGAAGCGCTCGCCAATGCGGTTCGCCATGCGGATCCGCATACCTTGCTGATATCTCTGAGTTACAGCGAGGCGATGCTACAACTGCTGGTCCAAGACGATGGCAAAGGTTTTGTCGTCGGCGCGGATTCGGCCGGTTTTGGAATTCGCGGCATGAGAAAACGCGCCGACACTATTTCCGCCGAGTTGCAGATTCGAAGCGCGCCCGGTCAGGGCACGACCGTGCAGGCGATTGCGCCGATCCCCGGCAAGCTGATGGGTACGTTTTGGCCGACATCCGTCTGGCATTTGTTTTGGGAGCGTAGATTCCATGGACAAGCGACAACTGAGGGTTCCAATCCGGCTGCTTATCGTTGACGACCACCCCGTGGTCCGGGCTGGTTTGGCCAGTATGCTTTGCAAACAGCCAGGTCTGAGGCTGGTGGGAGCCGCCGCTGGAGCCGAAGAAGCGTTGGCCTTGCTGGCACACTCCCCGGCCGATGTGGTTTTGCTGGATCTCCGGATGCCTAAGATGAGCGGCATCGAAGCGTTGCCCATGCTGCGCAAGTTAGCATCGCCGCCGCAAGTCATCATTCTGTCCAGCTTCGAATTCGATGAGGAGATCTATCGCGCGGTTCAAGCCGGGGCACGCGGGTACTTGTTGAAGGAAACATCGCGCGACGACATCGTGGCGGCCATCGCGGCAGTTCACGCCGGCAGACAATATTTCCCGCCAGCGATCGCCAGCAGGCTCTCCGAGCGGACCCACCGTTCCAGCCTGAGTCCGCGCGAGTTAGAGATTCTGGAAATGCTCTCGAAGGGACTCACGAATAAAGAAATCGGCCGGGCTTTCGGGATCAGCCGGTATACGGTTCGCAATCACATTAACAGCATTAATCAGAAGCTGGAGGTTTGCGATCGCACCGAAGCGGCGTCGGTTGCCATGAAGCAAGGGATCATTTCCCTGTCCGACTAGTCGTCGAACTGGCTAACGCATACCGCTAGCCTACAAGCAGGATGACACGCCGAGGCCGACTTGCCTAATGATTGTAGAGGAATCTTGTCGCCGAAACAGCGACGGGGAGACTGGATGCCAAGGAGCAGGCTTGGGGGGCGCTTTGGTCTCCCGAATCCGTCGCGAGCTTACGCCCTTCGCCCCAACCTTAAAATGGTACACATGTACTATGTGCAGTTGCAAAGATTGTCGTATCGTCCCATCAGCCAAGATATTCAGTGTGCCCTATGAAGAAGACATCTCGCCGCCAATTCCTGGGAATTGCTGGCGCTGCTGCCGGCGCCGTTCTTGTCACCCGCAATCTGCCTGCCTGGGCTATCGATAGCCGGGTCGCCTTGCTTATTGCTCCACCTCTTTCGGTATTCGACTATTCCCAGGTGCAGCTACTCGATGGGCCGTTCCGCGAGCAGTTCGATCACAACCATGACTTATTCCTGCACTTCGACGAAGACGCGTTGCTGAAGCCATTCCGGCAGCGTGAGGGGATGCCTGCCCCAGGGCCAGATATGGGTGGATGGTACGACAACGCCAACGATTTCAGTCCCCCGGACAACTTTCACGCGTTTATTCCAGGGCACAGCTTTGGACAATATCTTTCCGGGCTAGCGCGTGCATACGCCGTCACTGGGTCGAAGCCCACCCAGGAGAAGATTCACCGCTTGGTCCGCGGTTTCGGCGAAACCGTAGAGTCTCAGGGAAAGTTCTATGTGGACTATCATCTGCCGGCCTACACCTATGACAAGACCAGTTGTGGCTTGATCGACGCTCACGAGTTTGCGCAGGACCCAGACGCACTCGATGTACATTGGCGGGCCACGCAGGCGGTTCTCCCGTACCTGCCGGAAAAGGCTCTCAGCCGGGCGGAACAGCGGGCTCGTCCCCATAAAAGCGTTGCTGATACCTGGGATGAAACCTACACCCTTCCGGAAAACTTCTTTCTGGCATACCAACGCAGCGGGAACACCCGCTACCGCGATCTGGCTGTCCGCTTCATTGAAGAAGACTACTTTGGTCCGCTGGCGGAAGGGGAAAACATCCTTCCCGGAGAACATGCGTACAGTCACGTCAACGCGCTGAGCTCAGCCATGCAATCCTACTTAATGCTGGGCCAGGAAAAATACTTGCGGGCGGCGACCAACGGGCTTCGCATGGTTCAGGAACAGAGCTATGCCACCGGCGGGTGGGGCCCGGATGAAGCCTTTGTCGTGCCTGGGCGGGGGTTGCTGGAAGCCAGCCTCGGAACCACGCACGCCAGCTTCGAGACCGTTTGCGGCGCCTATGGACATTTCAAAATTACCCGCTATTTGCTGCGTGTCACAAAAGACTCACGATACGGCGACAGTATGGAACGAGTGCTGTATAACACCATCGCCGGCGCCAATCCCATCATGGCGGATGGAACCAGCTTCTACTATTCCGACTACAACTACAATGCCAAGAAGGTTCACTACCGAGACAAGTGGCCTTGCTGCTCCGGCACGTTCCCGCAGCTGACAGCCGATTACGGAATTAGTTCCTACTACAAGAGCCAGGATGGAGTCTATGTCAACCTATTCCTTCCATCCCGCGTGTCGTGGTCGCAGAACAACACTCCTTGCACTCTGACCCAAACCACCCAATATCCGTCCGCAAACACCACCCAGCTTGATTTCACGCTGTCGCATCCCGAGACGTTCACCGTGTATGTACGAATTCCCGAATGGGCGGGTGCGAAGAGCAGCCTTTCGGTGAATGGCCGTCGCGCCGACAATGAACTTGTGCCGGGAAAGTTCCTGGCTTTGCAGCGTAGCTGGAAAGATGGAGACCGAGTGGAGATAGAATTCGAAATGCCGATGCGCTTGGAGGCGGTTGATGCGCAGAACCCGAACCAGGTCGCGCTCATGCATGGTCCTATCGCCCTGTTTGCGGTCGGTGGCATTCCCTCTCGCATCCAGCGAAATCAGTTGCTGGCGGCAACCCGCGTTGCCGCATCGGCGGATTGGCAGGTACTGACCGACGGAGGAATGTTAGTCATGCGTCCCTTCGCTTCCATCATGAACGAGAATTATCGCCTGTATCAGACAGTGGAAGGATGAATGGCGAGGTTGTCAGTTCCCTGTCGCCGCCGCCGACTTGAGTGATGGCAGGATGGATTCGGTGCTGCCGCGGAAGCTTGACGCCAGCTCCACGGCAACAACGGCTATCGCTGCGGAGACCGATGGGCTTCGGCGATGTTGACTCCTATGATCACCGGCTCGCTACGGCAGTCGATACTCTTTCCCCCAACATAAACATCGGAAGGCTCCCTGAGAAAGAGGACTGCATGATCGATTTCGCCAATCTGGAAGCCTGGTTTGTCACCGGAAGCCAGCACCTCTACGGGCCGGAGACGCTACAGAAGGTGGCAGAACACAGCGCCACCATCGCCCAGGCGTTGGACGCATCTTCGCAAGTGCCGGTGAAGATCGTGTTCAAACCGGTAATGACCAGCAGCGACTTGATTCATGAGCTTTGCCTGGACGCCAACCGTTCCAAGAATTGCATCGGACTGATCACCTGGATGCATACCTTCTCGCCAGCACGAATGTGGATCGCCGGTCTGCGGTCGCTGGACAAACCGCTCATGCATCTGCACACCCAGTTCAACCAGCCCTTGCCCTGGTCCACGATCGACATGAACTTCATGAATCTGAACCAGTCGGCACACGGCGACCGCGAGTTCGGGTTTATCGGAGCTCGCATGCGGCTCAAACGCAAAATTATCGTCGGCTTCTGGGAGGACGCGGGCGTCCACCAGGAGATGGGCTGTTGGACGCGTGCCGCCTGCGCATGGCACGATGCCGGGCACTTGAAGGTCGCTCGTTTTGGCGACAACATGCGGAATGTCGCGGTAACCGAAGGCAACAAAGTAAATGCGGAGATCAACCTGCGCTATTCGGTAAACGGATATGGCGTCGGAGATCTGGTGCAGCGCGTGCAGCAAGCGACAGATGCCGAAATCGACAAACTCGTCGCGGATTACGACGCGAGTTACACCGTCGCGGAGCCATTGCGTGCCGGAGGATGCAAGCGCCGGTCCCTGCGGGATGCCGCGAGAATCGAAGTGGGGTTAAGGCGTTTTCTCCAGGAAACCGGCTCGCATGCTTTCACTGATACCTTCGAGGATCTGCACGGTTTGACCCAACTTCCCGGAATTGCAGTTCAACGGCTGATGTCCGATGGTTACGGTTTTGGCGCTGAGGGTGACTGGAAGACCGCCGCTCTGGTGCGCGCCGTGAAAGTAATGAGCCACGACCTAAATGGCGGAGCCTCATTCATGGAGGACTATACCTATCACCTCAAGAATGGCGGCCAGGTCCTCGGTGCCCACATGCTGGAAGTGTGCCCTTCGATCGCGGGGAGCAAGCCGTCGGCTGAAATCCATCCGCTCTCTATTGGAGGAAAAGAAGATCCTGTTCGGCTGGTATTCACGGCGGCCCCTGGAAAAGCGATGAATGCGTCCGTGGTGGACATGGGAAACCGCTTCCGGTTAATCGTGAATCAGGTCAACATCACAAAGCCCGAACATCCTCTCCCCAAGCTGCCCGTCGCACGGGCGGTCTGGGAGCCCGAACCTAACCTGAAAACCGCAGCAACCGCGTGGATCTCCGCTGGCGGCTCACATCACACCGCCCTCAGCCCTGCACTGACCGCGGAGCACTTGGAGAATTTTGCTGATATGTCAGGCATGGAATACCTGCTGATTGACCGAGATACGAAGCTGACGGATTTCACCAAAGAGCTGAGGTGGAATGAGGTGTACTGGCACCTGGCGAATGGATTTTGAGTTCACCGGCGCGAGCTCTGCACCGTTGTGAAAATCCTCGACTTCGCTTGAATCCTCAAAGCACTCGTCGCTGCGATGCCCACTGCGTTGGAGGAAAAATGCTGTGTTCTCGCCGTTTCTCGATGGCCACAGCCCCAGTGGCGATTTTCGCATTCTTGTTCGGTTCAGCAGCACGCAGCCAAAAGAACGACAATGCTACTCCCGCAAGCGGTGCCCAGAATGAAGCTCCGTTCCAACTGAAAGCAACCAGCAGCCTTGTTGTCGTGCGGGTCGTCGTGCGCGACGCCCAAGGCAAGCCAGTCGAAAATCTGAAGCAAAAAGATTTCAGGCTTTTCGACCGCGGCAAGGAACAATCCATCGAGCAGTTTGACGTAGAAAACTCACCCGCGCCATCCCCTAGTTCGACCGCGGCTCAAGGGCAAGCCGCTATGTCTCCGCCGCCTATGCCTGGAAGGTTTATGGCTTTCTATTTCGACGATCTGAACACATCCGACTCCGACCTGATTCAGGGGCGCGAGGCGGCGGATCACTACCTAACCGCCAATCTCCAACCGCAAGACCGAGTGGCCATCTTCACATCGCAAGAAATGTTGTCCGACTTCACCTCCGACCCTACACAGATCCACCAGGCTCTGCTCAAGCTTCACGCCAGCGCACGCAATGTGACCCGGACCCGCAATTGTCCAGACCTCTCCGACTATCAGGCGATGGAAATCGTGCAAACGGACAACCAAAATAGCGATGCCTGGAGATCCGCGCTCAGTGAAGCGGCGACCTGCGAGGGCGGTGTCCTGGTGGCGCCTAGGGGTGCTTCCGCCTCAGGTGGTGCTGGCTCCATGACACCCGGTGAGCAGCCGGGCCAGTCAACCTTTCTCGCGACTGTGATTCGAACCTTGGCGCAAACGATTGTGGGCCAAATCGATGGACTGGCGCTCGCCAACCTGCACGGACTGGAACGCGCCCTGAAGTACACCTCGCAAATGCCCGGTCAGCGGAGCGTCATCATGATTTCCCCCGGCTTCCTGTCGCAGACCGAGCAGTTTCAAGTGGACCGCCTCATCGACCGTGCTCTGCGCTCCCAAGTCGTCATTAGTTCGCTGGATCCGAAAGGCTTGGCGGTCCTCATGAGCGAGTTCGACGTATCCCGGAACAACGTACGTGCAACAAATCCACTCGTGCTCCAGGCCGGGCGCCGCACCGACGCGGAGCGGGAGTTGGTTGCCGCTGGCGTGCTGGCGGACGTTGCCTACGGTACGGGCGGCGAGTTCTTTCACAACAGCAATGACCTGAAGTCGGGATTCGACGTGCTGGCGGGATCGTCTGCGTATTACATTTTGGCCTTCACTCCTACTGATATGAAACTCGACGGCAAGTTCCACGCATTAAAGGTCATGCTGACCGATAAGGAGAAAGGCCTGAGCATCCAGGCACGGCGTGGGTATTTCGCGTCCAAGAACGGGAACGAGATCCCGCTAGAGTCCACGGCAGCCAAAGACGTAGGCGGTTCCGATCTCGACGCTCAGGCGCAAGAGCAGATGAGGGAGGCGGTTACTGCAAGAACTGATATGACGCAACTTCCAGTTGGATTGGAGACGAAGCTCGCTGAAGGGCAAGGAGGGACACGCGCGCTTTCCTTGTCCACTCACCTGGATGGTAGCTCCCTTCATTTCCACAAAGACGGAGAGCATAATCTCAACACAGTGACCTTTATCTTCGCTGTGTTCGACCAAAAGGAGAATCTGCTGAATGCGCAGATGAGGCGGGCCAAGGTGAATATCCCCGATGACCAAGTGCCCAGCTTTGCCAAAAACGGGGTCGACCTGTATCTGACTTTCCAGCTGCAACCCGGAACCTATCGGATTCGCGAAGTCGTGGCGGACTCCGAGGATCACCATATGACAACTCTTTCCCGAAACGTAACCATTCCATAGCGCAAACCTTCGCATTCACTCGCCGACCAGAAGTGACGCGGCACGGCGCGGGATTCAATTGTTGGGAGAGAGGATGATCTTACTTTTCGCCTCAAACAAACGGTAATTGGAATACTGGTGTCGCTCTTCTAAGTACTGACCGTTAGCTTGCATTTCGACTTCTACTGCTTGCGGCAACCACAAGGTCGAGTCCGCTACCTTCACTGGGCCAAAAACGATTTTGGACGTCTGCTGTTGGAACTCAACCTGCGGCTGAGACCTTAGTATGTCGGTGCGCAGACGAACAATGCGGAAGTCGGATTGGTCAATCCAAACGATGCCTTGTAGAAGCAAAGGGATTGATCCCTTGCCACCAATAATTTGCCCAGGGGATTCAACCGAGCCCGGGATCTGAGCAAATCCTATGACAAAGGTGCTGTGCCCATCCGTTTGTTGTTGTCCCAAATAGCGAAAGCGTGATTCCACCTGATTCGAAGAAGAGAAAATAATCCAGGTTGCTATGAAACCCTGGAAATGTGGCGCTGCCGTTCCCTGGGGAGGTTTGCCATTCCGGCCGGTGCGGTACTCGGCAACCATCAGCCTGTTGTCTTGTTCCGAATGAGTCAGGATCATCGAGCTGAATTTTTGATTTCTGTCGGCGTGGGATCCCGCGAGGAAATGGGCGCAATCTGTGCCGGTGCAATTTGCTGCTCCGCCCTGAGCCACAGTCCATTGGGTCTCGCTCACCGCCTCGTCGGAAACCAAATTGGGCACCCTCTGGAGCAATTCATCCGCCTTCAACCCGGCTTTTGCCAGAAGATCGGATAGTTGGTCTTGGCTCGGCGCAGGCTCCAAGCCGTCCAATTCATGCACTGTCTTCTGAAGCTCCGGCAGGGTTACGTCCAGATATGGACGTGCGTCGGCGTAGAGTCTGGCCTCCTCCTTTTTGAGATCGTCACTGGCTTGGGATGAGGACAGTTTGGCTTGGGAGGATGCCGTCAGCGCAGCCACAGTCGTCAATAGCAGAACCGAAACACCGCCGAGAAGTAACCTGATCCGGGTCAAAATGACCTCCGTGCACCGAATTCAGCGGCGATCGCTTTCCGCCCAGCCAATCACGTAGTGATATTGCCGGTTTCAATTATCGGGAGACAAGATGATTCTGCTTTTCGCCTGGTAAAGTCGGTACCTGGAATACTTGTGTTGCTCCTGGAAGCCCCGCTGATTCTAAAGCGCGACAAAACTTCCGTGCGGGGAAAAAGACCAGAGCGGCGGCGTCGCCGGCAAGTCGGGAAACATTCCAGTCGGCACGATGCGTTCTTCCAAAGCCATGAGCAAGGTCTAGGAGACGAAAATCCACATGAAGGCGACAATCAAGAACGTGAAAGCAGCTCATAAAAGCGTGGGCGGGCCTGCGGCGAGACATCGAGAGTGGTCTCCCGAACTGCACGGGAGCGTACTCTGTCAGTCGGAACCGAGCATGGGACACATGTACTATGTGCGCTGGCAAAGATTGTCTTTTCCAGCCGAGCAAGAGCAGGTGGCTGGCTGAAACCTAAGCTAAGATTGACCGTCGCCGTCCGGTTGCGTCAGCAATATCAGCACGATTCCTATCACCGTGAACATGCGGAAAGCTGCGTCCTGGCCATTCCACATTTTCGATTGCCACATGAGAAACCACTCTCCCCCGACACCCAGAAACGCCACCAGCCACATCAGCAAAGCCAGAGTTAAAGCGACGATGGAGACGTTCTTCGCCTGGTTGAAAGCGGTTGCAGTTCCTCGCAACCTACCTGCCAGCCGCAGCCCGCCCCACCAGCAGAGCAGCATGGTCAAGGTTTCCCAAGCGATGATGGAAACATAAAATGCAGTGTGCCAGGCGGGTTGGTTCATAGCGCGCCACATCCCGCGATTGTCTGGGAAGGTGGAATCCATCATCATGACATGACGTACAAACTGAAAGTTGGAGTCGTAGTCCGTCGTGTTGTTCAACACCAACAGCGAATAGAAAACGGCCACGGCGAAAACCAGCAGCAGCTTAGTCATGCGCAGCGTCATGGTTTTTCCTCGGGCGAAAAGGCCTGAAAATAGGCAGTGAGGGCACGGATCGTTGCATCGTCATAGCCGGGATTGCCCGGCATCGTCGCGCGAGGGTTCTTGGCCTGAGGATTCCGCACATAGGCGGCAAAGTGCTCGGGCGCGCCCGCTGCCCACGCCGAAAGCACTTGCCAAGGATGGCCTGACTTTTGGCCTCCTTCATCGTGCATGTTATGACAGCGGAAACAATTCTGTTGGGCAATGCGGTATCCGGCTTGCACCAGAGGCTCGGTGGCATGTGGACCACGCGGCGCAATTGCAGCAAGGACAACCTTCTCATTGCGGAATTCCAGCCGCACGATGCCCCAAGGAACCTGCGGCTCGTCCTGGTGCGAGAAGATCTGAAAGCTGGGCGAAAACTTGCCATGCGAGATCATGTATGGTCCCATATCGGATCCTTCGGCAGCTTTCGGCCAGCCCTCTGGCGCCTGGCCGTTGATACGGATCACAAGCAGGGGATGATGGGTGGTAATGTAGGCTTGCAAATAGTGAGCTCGGTATCGATCATCGCATATCGCGATCACCATGTCCGACGCTGGGGAGGCAGCCAAGTGCCGGAGGAGTTCCTCGAGCGGCACGCCGCTGATTTCGGTCGGACTGGAGAAGTTGGCGTCATCGGTTACCACCTGAGTGACGATTGGCAACCTGAGGAGGTCCGTGCGCGTGAGATAGCGCGTTGTTCCCGCAGGGAGTCCCACGAGATCGCCGCTTACCTCAAGATCTAGGGGCGACGAGCGCGAAGCCTGCAATCGAATCGCAAACTCGGAGGAGTTAGCGGCTTGGAGTTCTGCAGCCTGGCGAGCGAAGGGCGGCACCAAAGGCGGAGCGAGAAGAATCGTTACTACGGCCAGCAAGCTGTAGCAAGGGCGTTTGTGCATAGATTATGTTAGCGCGCTCCCGCATTGCCGGCTCGTTGGAATCCGGCATGCTTGGCCGTGTGCTAGATTGAATTTTGGCCAGTGGGCGAGGAGACGGTAAGAGATGGCGGGCGAAAGGGAAGCACGGCTGCAGCAACTGGGTATTGTTCTGCCCGCAGAGGCGGCGCCTGGTGGCCGTTATGTGGGGGCGAAGACCCTTGGACAAATCGTGTACCTTTCGGGCGTCGTTTCAATGAATTCCGAGGGCGTTATTACCGGAACCGCGGGCCTGGATCGCACGATTGAGCAAGGCTATGCGGCGGCACGCGCATGCGTGCTGACGCAATTGGCCGTGCTCAAGGGCCACCTCGGTTCGCTCGATCGAGTGAAAAGCATCCTCAGTGTCAACGGTTACGTGAATGCCGTGGCGGGGTTTGCGGATTCGCCCAAGATCATGAACGGAGCGTCGGATCTGTTGCTTGAGATTTTCGGCGAGTCCGGGCATCACGTGCGCGCCGCTGTCGGTGTTTCTGCCCTGCCGCGCAACGCGCTCGTCGAATTGCAAATGGCGGTTGAAGTTTAGGACTCGAATGGTCGAACAGAGCATCTCCGCCGAACCTACACATTCCCGCTGGGACCGCTCTTTGCAGCCCCGCCTGCACGTCGCTCCTGGCGACATCGTGCATCTGCAGTGTCTCGACGCTAGCGGTTCGCAGGTACGGCCGGGCATGACGGTGGCGGAGTACGTTGCCATCGATCGCGAACGAATCCATGCGCTCACGGGCCCCATTTTCATCGACGGAGCCGAGCCGGGCGACGTTTTGCAGATCGATGTTCTCGAAGTCGCGCATCAGGGGTGGGGCTGGTCGAGCGTGATTCCCGGGCTCGGATTCCTCAAGGAACGATTTGCCGACCCCTATCTGTTTCACTGGCAACTCCAAGAAGAAGATACGCGCTCGCTGGCTCCAGCTGTCGTGCCCCTGCGCCCGTTCTGCGGCGTCATGGGAGTTGCCCCGGCCAAGGACGGTGAGTTTCGCACCAGGCCGCCAGGTGTTTTCGGCGGCAATATGGACGTGCGGGAGCTGAGTCGCGGAGCGAAACTGTACGTACCGGTCCTGAACCCTGGAGCGCTGTTTTCCGCCGGGGACGCGCATGCGGCACAAGGCGACGGCGAAGTTTGCATCAACGGCATCGAATGTCCAGCTGATGTGACGCTGCGCTTCCTTTTGCACAAGCAGCGACCGCTCTCAGCTCCATTGGTCGAATCGGCTGCACTGCCTCTATCGGCGGCAGAGGGCGACGCCTGGGTGGTAGTGGAGTCAGCTGCGGAGCCCATCGTCGCTGCCCGCGACGCCACTTCGCGAATGGTCGATCTGCTGGCTGAGCGGTGGGGATTCAGCGAGGTCCACGCTTATCTGTTGTGCAGCGTCGCCATGAATCTGCGCTTGAGCCAAGTGGTGAACGAGCCAATGTTCACCGTCAGCGCGTCGCTGCCCAAGCAGGTGCTGCCGCAGCGAAGGCTTTTTTGAATAGGTGCGCACAAGTCATTAAGTCAACCACCCCGAGACCCGTCGCGGAGTTTGCAGGAACTCTATCCACGGTACGAAGCCGCCCTCGTCAGCAACGACGTCGCAACCCTCACGTGCCTAGTGTGGGGCCTCGCCCCATGCCACGCGTCTCGGGGTCATGGAAAATCTCTACGGCGCATCGATGAAATCGCAGCCTTCCGCAAGGGCCGTAACACCCGGCGAATCTGGGACGCACCATCCGCAGGTTGGACATAGTGACGTTCGGACGCGAATTCGGCAGCATTACGCTAGAGCTCGAGCATGAGACGGACGGAGGGCTGGCCCAGGGAGGCAGCCAGCTGTGGGCGCTCCTGCTGGAGGGTTGGCGAATTGCCGCCGCCCATGTTTCGCTGCTTCCTTGAGGCGCATTGGCGATCGGTATCCCTTCTCTCAGACACAAGCGGGCGCCTGAGTATTTTCAATTTGCGCCTACGGTGACCGACAGCATCGTGATCGGTGCGGCGTCGAATTTCCGCTGTAGATCCGCTGCGGAGGAGAAAGTCCCGCCCTCGACATGGCGTGCCGGGAAGCGGAAGCTCAGGACGGGCTCAGCAAAAGGATAGGGCTCAAGTACAAAGTGTCGCGGACCAGCGCTGCGCACTTCAACGCGGCTCTGTCCGCCGTCCCGCAGTGGTAGGGGGTGCAGCAGATGCGCAGTTTGGCGGAAGTCGACGCAGGTGAGCAACGACAGGTAGTCGGTCGCCTGCAACAAGCGGAAGTGGTCGAGGATTGTGCCTTCTCTAGCTTGCTCCGGTGTGAATCGTGAGTCGCTGGCGATCTGCTCGCGCAGCGATTGCTGGAATGCTTTCTGCTGATCGAGAAATTGGTCGAGAAGTGGCAGTTGCCCCGGCGCAATGGTCGAGCGGTCGGCGTGATCGGTTAAGAGGCTGTAGGTATGCATCGAGATGAGTACGGCGGCGTACGCATCTTCTGCGGCAATCAGACGCACGGCCCGATCGCGCACTGCCAGATAGTCGGCGAGATCGATTTCCTCAAATGCGGAATACGCGCCCACGAGTTCTGTCGAGAACGCGCTGGGCTTGCCTTGGCGGGTGATCTGCGGTCGAGCGTCGCGCTCCGCCCAGCCATCATCGTGGCGTGCGATGCCTTTGAGCACAGGGGTGCGCGGCTCGGGCGCTTGGAAACGTTCGTTTCCCCAGCACTCGGCAAAGTTTCCCGCCAGGCGGGCATGGTCGGGATGCGTTACCAGCCACCATCCATTCTCAGTTTCCAAACGCAGCATGATCGTGTTCCTCGGATGCGACGTCTTGCCATCACTCGGCCTCGGGTGTTCTCGCCGACTCGTGCCACCGGTGCAGGAAATACCACTCTACAAACATGATAAGAAAGAAAAAGCTGAAACCCAGTGCCGTGGCCGCCAACACCAAAGCAAACAAATAGTCAGTCTGCAACTGGGACGACGCGTAAAGAATGGAGTAGCCCAATCCACCTTCCCCCACGCGGCTCGACCCGGCGTAAAGTTCCCCGGTAATCGCGCCAATGACCGAAATGCCGCTGGCAATGCGGATTCCCACGAAAAGCGAGGGCACCGCATGCGGCAAGCGCAATTTGAAGAGCAGTTGAGTGGGCGAGGCATTGTGCATCAGGAAAAGATGGACTAGGTTTTCCTCCACACTGATCAGTCCCTGGGTCGTATTGGCAATGATGGGCGCTAGCGAGATGATGAACGCGATCAACGTCACTGCTGCCGTGCCCGCGCCCACCCACATAAGGATCAGCGGAGCAATCGCCACAATCGGCACGGTCTGCAAAAGAATCGTGTAGGGATAGAGCATCCGTCGCACCCAGCGGGACTGGGCAAAAATCAACGCGATGATCACTCCGGCTACGATGCTGGCAACTAAACCGCCGCCAGCTTCTTCGGCCGTCAGGAGCGAGGCGTTGAGCAATAGGGGGAAGCGCCGGGCAGCCGCTCGTGCAACCGCCCAAGGCGAGGGCAACATGTAAGGCGGTACCTTGAACGCGCGCAGAACGATTTGCCAAATCGCCAAGAGCGCCACAAAAACCGCGCCGGCGTTCAACGCCGTAATAAGGCGCTGTTTCACCGTGCGATTGCCTCCCGCAGTGAGTGCGACACCTGCCCCACCAGCGCCTCGAACTGCGGGGTTTCCCGCAACGCGGCAGTACGAGGAAAGGGCAGTTCCACGGAGAGTTCTGCGTGGATCCGTCCAGGATTCGGCGCCAGCACAACGATTCGGGTAGAAAGGAAAACTGCCTCCGCGACCGAATGCGTCACAAAAACCGCAGTCCAGTTTTGTTCCTCCCGCAGGCGTAACAGTTCTTCATTCAACCGGTCGCGCGACATTTCGTCCAACGCGGCAAACGGCTCGTCCATCAGCAGAAGTTGAGGCCTAGTCGCCAGAGCGCGGGCGATGGAAACACGCATCTTCATGCCGCCCGAAAGTTCGCGGGGATAGGCCGAAGCCACCTGCTCGAGTCCAACCAACTGCAGCAAGCTGCTGGTTTTCTGCATCCGCCGGGCGCGGCTGACCCCCTCCAATTCCAGCCCCAGGCCAACGTTTTGCCGGACTGGGCGCCAGGGGAGCAGCGTGGCGTCCTGGAAGATGTAGGAGATCGTCTGTCGCGCATCTTTCGGGCTCAGATTGCCAATGCGCACCGTACCGCTGCTCGGCGCCGTCAGCCCAGAGATCAGCTTCAGGACCGTCGATTTGCCGCAGCCCGAAGGTCCGATCATGGTAAGGAATTCTCCTTTGGCCACTCGCAAGTTCGTCGTGTCGAGCACCTTGCGGTCCTTATAGCTCTTAGTAACACCCACGAATTCAACTTGCGACGCGGCCCAGGCATCGATCATGGGGCAATCTCGCTCGCGGGGAGGTGGAGGGCTGAGGGATGGTCTTCCGAGTGATGCAGGATTTGAGTAGAACAGCGCCAATCCCAGGAGGTTGCGCGGCCGGAGGCGACGTCGCTGCCGGGATTGCGATCATAGAGCGGAAAGGCGCTGCTCGCAACCTCGAGGCGAATGCGATCCCCGGGGTCAAACCGGCAGGAAGTAGGATCGAGGCAAAACTCCCAACCGTGCACCGTATCCGATCTGTATCCCGTGTCGCGAAAAAGCCAACTCGACCGCGCTATGCCGATGCAGATGAACTCAGCGCAACCGTTGGGCCGCAGGCGCACCAGCTTGGCGGTGAAGTCAGTGTGAGCCGAGGAGGTCGCGCAGTGCAGCACAACGCGGGGTGCGCCCAGAATCCACAGTGGACGGGCCAGCGGCTCAGTGGTGTAGAGAAGTACATTGTTCCCTAATTCCAACATTTCCTGGTTGAACTGGCCGCCGGGCGCGGCCGCGCCCCCTGGCGCCAGCACTGGCACTTCGGGATCGTAGACAAAGACATCGCAAGGTTCATCGGTGGTGGGGCGAGTCGAAGAGAGCTTGCCATCGCCCTTGCGCGAATTCGCTTTGCCGGCGCTGTGCAGATAGAGAACACGATCGGCCTGCTCCGGCCACGCTGACGCCTGGTGCCAGCGGTTTTCACCGACTACAAAATGGCGAATGCGCGGTTCTTTGCCAAACTCGCCGGTATCCTTGAGCCAGTGGTTGAACCAGCGCAGCAAGATTGCGTCCGTGTCGAGCAGGGCCTCGGAGCCGAAGTCAGCAGCCCCGATACGGTCTCCCCAGGGGATGTGCAGCCACGGCCCGGCAATCAGATATTGGTGCTCGCGTGCGAAGGGGGTGCCCGCACTGCGGCAAAGCTTTCGAAACCCGTCAATGCTGCCGCGTAGATACGTGTCATACCAGCCGGCAACATGCAGAGCCGGAACGCGGATCCGTTCGTACGATTGACTCACATCGAGCGCGGACCAATACGCCCCGGGCTGGTCGTGATCGAACCAATCGAGCACATACTCGGGCAGGCCCGGTCCGTGCAGGGCTGGGTGTAGTCGAAAGGGCACGACGGTGGATTGCGACGCCACATCGCCCGATGCTTGCTCGAGCCGGTCGCTCGCTTCGCGAAGGCGCTTGCGGCGAGCGTCCGCCTTCATCATCTGCAATCCCCAGTTCAGGCTGGAGGCCAGGCGTAGTGCCCCATTGTGATAGAACCAGCCGCGATAGAGATCGCCGGCGGTCATGCCCGGTGCGATGCAGACCAGTCCTTCCGGCTGTTCGGCCGCAGCCAACAATTGCGTCATTCCCTGATAGGAAAAGCCGTACATGCCGACACGACCATTTGATTCCGGCTGGGTGCGCAGCCAGGCGATCGTCTCGGCCCCATCGCGCCGCTCGTTTCTAAAAGGATAAAACTCGCCTTCCGAATCACCACGCCCCCGCACGTCCTGAACGACGACGTTGTAGCCGTGCCGCGCAAACCAGACAGGATGCGCATAGACTACCGTCGATGCGATGGCGCGCCCATAGGGCTGGCGCACCAGCAGCGTGGGTTGAGGTCCGAGCGCGGGCGAATAGTAGTAGTCGGAAACCAACTGAACGCCGTCGGACATGCGGCAACGCAGGCCGCGTTCGACACGCACTCCATTGCCGCACTCCACCCATTGCCCTCTGCTCATGGCTTGTTAAGGTTCGGGTAGCGCATCATGGCCTCGAAAGTGGCCGCCAGCCGCGTGGCCGCCTCTTCCAACCACCTCGCGCCGTTCTCTGCCGTGGCCGGGCGAGGGTCGCCTAGTACACCGCTGGCCGCGATATCGCTGGTAATCCAGGCGAAAGTTGCGGGAGCATTCTCCGGCCGCAACAAATCCGGCTTGGCGGCATCCGCAATGTAGTTGGCCGTGTAGGCGGAACGATCCACCAGTTCCGGCACAGAGGCCAGCAGCAGGGCCGTCTCTACCTCTCCTGCGTGAAATCCATAGACTCGTTCCTGCGATGATAATCCTTCAAGGTGAATGCCGCCCGTGCCATGGAGGGCGAAGGTTCTCAATCCAAACTCGGCACGCAGGTCGCGGGCCATCACGTCAATCAGAGCGCTGTTACCGCCATGGGTGTTGTAAAGCACTAGCTTCTTGAAGCCCGCGCCGGTCAGGCTGGCGCCCAGATCGCGGATCACCGCCATGAATGTGGACGCGCTGAGCGATAGCGTTCCCGGAAAACCAAGATGCTCGTTGCTCTTTCCATAGTGCACCGGTGGCAGCGCATAGACCGGCGATTCCGGCGACAGTTGTCCCAGAGCATGACCGAGCAGAAGATTGTTGATCAAGGTGTCAGTGGCAAGCGGCAGATGGTGGCCGTGCTGCTCGATGGCCGCGGTGGGTAACACCAAGAGCGTCGATTCACGGGACAAGGCATCCACTTGCTTCCAGTTCAGATATGCGAAGTTGCGCGCGTCAGGGATCCAGGTCTTCATCGCGTAATAGCCGTTCCCGCATCCGATCCTTCCGGTTCGAAGCTGATCATCTTCCCCGGATTCAGCAAGCCCTTGGAGTCATAGCGCATCTTGGCCAAAAGTTGGATATGATCCGGCCGATAACGTCCGCCACCCTCCACATTGTTCACATGCGGATTGGCGACGAAGACGCCAATTTCACGGCAGAAATCTATCATCTCATTCAGCCGTTCCTCGCCCCGATAATAGACCAGCGGGATGGCACCGGGAGCGACCCGTCCGTCTCCCTGCTTCATGAACTCCATATGAAAGAGAATGTCGGTATGAAAGCGCTCTTTTAGTTGGTGCATCTGCTGACGCACAGTGACCGGACTAAATCCGCATTGCAGATAAGTGTAGGCCTCGTCCGTTCTGATCGCCCATAAAGTTGTGTGATTCCAGGTGTAGTCGGAGAGCAGGGGGATCGTGCGCAGGCCTAAGTAAGCACCGGAATAACTGACCTCTCCACCAGCCTGGCGCGCGGCCCCCTCGAGCGCCGCGAGCTGTTCGGAAGCGATTAAGAAGAAGACCAAGGCCTTGCCCTCCGGAGCATATCGTCGCACCGGGATGAAAAAGGACGGTATTGGCCACTCGAAGGTTGTTACCAGACGCTTGGTCCAACCACCATCGGTTGCCACACTCTCGCTAAAATCGAAGGCAGCACCAAAGGTATCAAAGGCCACGACGCACTGCGACCACTCGACCGCGGGCGCCAGCGCCAGCCAGATTCGCGTGATAATACCGTTTGTCCCCCAAGCGTGCAAAATTTCGTGGACTTCGTCGCCCTCGTGTCGCACCACCCGCGGCTCCGCCTCCATGGTCACGACCTCGAGAGCGCGGACTGTGTTGAAGTCGCGCAGACCGCCATGTGCAACCGTACCGATGCCACCCGAGCCTCCGCCCAGAAACCCACCGATGGAGGCTTTGACGATTGTGGAAGGATAGCAGCGCAATTCCCAACCTAGTTTGCGCGCTTCATTTTCGAGCACGCCCAGCCTCACACCAGGTTCACAGACGGCAACGCCATCAGACTGAATGGTTTCGATCCTGTCCATCCGAGCCAAATCGAGCACGACGCCGCCGTGCAACGGAACCGCCTGACCATAGTTGCCTGTGCCCGCGCCGCGGGTCGTCACCGGAATATCGTGAGCCCGGCAGTAGCGCAGCACGCTTTGAATCTCCTTCACCGTCAGCGGCTGCACCACAGCATCGCCTACCTTGCCATCAAGCCGTCTGCGCAACACCGGCGAGTACCAGTAGAAGTCACGAGAGAGCCGTTCGACGATCTGCGGATTGGTGAGCACGTGCGCGCCTGGTCCGAGAAGTGAAGCGAGTGCGATGGCGTGACTCGAATCCATGAAATCCAGCTATGATTTGCGAGTTTTTCGCTTGCCGGTGCTCCAGGTGCGAAAAGCCCTCTGCATGTTAGGATGCGTGAACAGCTCTTTGCAAAGCTCGGGTAACACCGGACCTACCACCTGGCACGGCATGTCCGCATGCTGCGCCACTTCCTTTGCGGGAATGTGAATCTGCAGGCAGTACCGGCTGGCATCGGCGATGGTTGCGCCGAAGACCACGCGGTCCAGCCTCGCCCACAGGGCGTTGGCCATGCACATGGGGCAGGGCTCGCAGGTGGAATACATGGTGTGCCCGGCCAGGGACGGGCACTTCAGCTTTTTGCAAGCCAGCCGCACGCTGCGAACTTCAGCGTGGGAGGACGGATCAGTTTCCCGCATGACGGCATTCGTAGCACGCATGAGGCGCTGGCCGGTGCGGGTGTTTACGATCAAGGCTCCGAAAGGCACCGGATGAGCCGTTTCGAGGGTGCGCGCGGTGAAGCGGAAGATTTCGCGCATACGCTGCTCGTCGAGGGCAGTTACGCCGTCCGTCTTAGGCGCTGCCTTGGCCATGTCGCAATCTAGCACGCTGACCGAGGCGGAAGTCCATCGGAAAAACTTTTCCTTCCCATCAATTATTTTTTGGGGAGCGATAGCCAGAGCAGCCTTGCTCACGTGCTAACCTGCCCTGCGAGTCTGTTGGGCCATGGGAAAAGCTCGATTTTACTTTGCTGGCGTCGTCCTGCTGCTCTTCGCAGTGTTCGCCGTCGGCTGCCATCGCGGTTCAAGCGGGTCGGCGGCCGAACCCGGGAGCACGGCAGGCTTGACCAGGATCACCCTTCAAGCTGACTGGTATCCCCAGCCGGAGCACGGCGGCTTCTACACCGCACTGGTGAAGGGCTACTACAAGGACGAGGGTCTCGACGTCACCATCCAGCCCGGTGGTCCGTACCTGGTGGTGGAGCAGCAGGTCGCGGCTGGCGCGGCGCAGTTTGGCATGGGATCCTCGGACCGAATGCTGGAATCGGTCGCCGACGGGCAGCCCCTGGTGGCCGTAGCAGCCACCATGCAGCGCGATCCCCAAGGCATCATGGTGCGCAAGGATTCACCCATCCATTCCTTTGCCGACCTCAACGGCCACACTATCTCGATCAAGCCCGGTTACACTTGGTTCGCTTACCTGGTAAAACGCTACCAGTTGAACAGTATTCACGAGATTCCCGCCACTATGAGTGTGGCTAACTTCGTGGCCGACCCGCAGTACATCCAGCAGGCATTCGCCACCTCGGAACCGTACTTCGCACGCCAGGCCGGCATCGAGACCCGGGTACTGCTTATCAGTGATGCGGGCTACAATCCCTATCGGGTGGTGTTCACCACGCACGATTTTCTGCAGCAGCACCCGGAGATTGTGGCCAAGTTCGTTCGCGCGTCGCTCAAGGGATGGCGAGAGTATCTGAACGATCCCACCGCCGCCCACGCCGCAATCGCCAAATTGAATCCCGCCCTGAACGCCCAGTGGATGAGCTTCACTTGGCAAGCCTTGCGCGACGGGCACTTCGTCACCGGCGACGACCCAAGCGGCGCGCGGGTTGGTCAGATGGCCGCCGAACGCTGGACCACCATGTACCGGCAGCTCTTTGATCTGAAAGTCATTGACAAAGAGTTCGACCCAGCGGTGGCATACACCCTGCAGTTCGTGAACAGCCCGTAGAGCGCGTTCCGGGGTCGGTGACGGCAGGGAAAGATGCTCGTTCCCCGGTCGATAGCCGGAAGGGTCACCGTCGAACCCAAGGACCAAACTCCGCGTCATAGACGCTAAATCAGTCCCGCTTCTCGCAAGACGGCGTCCACCTCGGTTCTGCCAGTCGGTAGATCGACCGTCGGAATCGTGGCGCCCGCGGCGATCAGTAACCTTGCGACCTCAGCATAGTCGCCGGTACCTTCGTCGCAGTTCTGGACACCGTGTCCGAACCATCCTGGGGGCGTTCCTTGGAACTGCTGGTCTTCAATCGCCATGGAAGCGCCCCGTTCGAGAAGCAGCTTCACCAGATCGGCATAGCCTTTCCAACACGCCCAGTGCAGCGCTGTGGCCCCCATCTCTCCCCGAGCGTCGACCATAGCGCCGGCTGCTAGGAGCGCTCGCACAGCGGAGATGCGGCGGCTCATCGCTAGATCGGGCAGCAAACGCTCGTTGCCGGGTGCCGCGGTGATAGCGGAGGGTGGACGGAGCAGGCGATCAAAGTCCTGAGGATTCAGGTCTGCGCAGGCGCCCATATATTGATCGAGCGCAGAAAGGTTTTTTTCGCTCCACGAGCCGCCAGCAATTCCGCGACTTCCGTCTGGCCGCTCAGAACCGCCAGCGCATAGGCCGTCCGGCCGTCCTCTCGTTGCGCGTCCAAGTCCGCGCCACGATCGAGCAGAGCAGCAATCGATCCAGCCTCGCGCCCGCGCCACACAGCCCAGTGGAGGGCGGTCTCGCCGCGATGATTTGTCTCGTTCGGATTTGCACCTGCCGCCAACAGGAGTTGCAGACCTTCGCTGTCCTCACGATCAAGCATGTGTTTGAGAGCGTTCGTTCCGGTGGGCGTTGCGCCGTGGCGAAGCAACAGCTTCATACAGGCCAAGTCGCGATGTTCCGCCGAATGATAGAGCGACTCGGCATCGTTAGGATTTGCTCCTGCCTCGAGCAGGCCCAGAGCTAGTGCAGGATTGTTGTTGAGGCCGGTTGCACCATACAGGCAGGAAAGCGGATTGTTGGGCAAATCCTCAGGAACGAATGTGGCGTTGGGATCGGCGCCGTGGCGCAAAAGGATTCTCGCAGTTTCGGCCAGGTCCCCGGCCCGGTTGGACCGGCGATTGGCATATCGAGAAAAGCAGACGTAAAGAAGAGGCACGCAGCTTTGGGGGCCGCCCTTCTCATTCACCACCGTCGGCAGGTCCGTCAACGTATGCTCCACGAGATTCCAGTCCCCTAACACGAGGGCCACATAGAACCCGGCATCGCGGATCTTTGGGTGTGCGGCCAAGATCGCTTCCGCACGTTGCCAATCCGATACAGCTGCGTCCACGAACCTTGCCGTCAGCCGGTGAAAATCTAGACGAGCCTCGACGATAAACGCCTTGAAGCGCGCCCAACTGGGAAACCCTTGTTCCCTGGCAATGGCCAATTGGGCGTCATGCAAGGGGGACGGCGCAGCCTGGCGCGGAATTTTCCAGTAGGTTCAGTTTGGGCGAATAACGCAAAAGGCGTTGCAGCGCAGTGGCATCGCCAGCCTCACTGGTTCTGAGCAGCGCCTTCGCCTGCTTGCGGTAGTACTCAAGATTGAGAAGAACTACTTCGGGATGGGTCGGCATACTACCTCCTTTCAAGATCGCGCCCATTTGTCCGCAGAACGGGCTGAAAGAAGGTTCGTCAACTCACAAGAGTAAAGAAGGTGGGAAAGTCCCTTTCCGCGGACCGGAAGCGCCCGTGCGCGCTCCCGGGATTATACCCAAAACTCTGCCTCTGCCTCTGATTCTGATGAAGGGCAGCGCTAACTTTGGTTTGTGGGGTAACGCCGGCGGCGAGCTCTGTCTCGGCTTGCCGCTTCGGCTTCTCTCTGCCGGCGCTATCCAGGGATTTGCTTTTTCTGGAAGTACAAATTGAATGGCACCCCGGTCGCCTTGATCCAGGTGCGCTCGAGCCCACGTACGCGCACCAGAACTAATGTCATGATTCGCGCTTTGCCCGCGAGCTTCAGGACTCCCAGGGACTGGTTGTTGACTGCGGAGATGGAGGCGAACGCGCGCATGATGCCGCGCGGATGCGCCCAGTTATTCAGCGCCACGTCCATACAAGCGTGAATGCCGCGTCCACGCCACTCTGGGAGAACAAAGGTATCGTAGAGCACGGCTTCATTCGGATGAACGATCCAGACAGTGTCGAATACCAATTCCAGTCCGCTACAGAAAGTCATCCACAGGTAGCCGATCGCTTGCTCTGCCGCAAATGCAACGGCAACCGCGTCGTGTCGTTTGAGTCGTAACCCGATCTCCGCCGGGGTCAGTTCCCCGACACCCGCCAGCGCCGCGCTGGCCTTGGCCAGATCCTGCTCTCCAGAATAGACCCAGGTTTCGAATTTTCCCTTGACAGCCGGTGTCGGCAAGCCTGGCTGCATATCGTTTTGGATGATGTAGTAGACATGCCAATAGACCAATGGTTTCAATAGTTCTCGCAGGCTGAGAACTACGAACCGCCAGGGTCCACGCCAGCGAAGAATCTCGAAAGCGCGCGACCATGGGCGGACAGGACGCTCCGGCTTGCTCTTGGTGGCATGGCCGACCGGAGGCAGTTCCACCCTGGCGCGCGTACGCACTGTGTTGCGGGTTGGTTCCGCATTTGCCCGAGAGGTGCTCTCATCAGACGTCGCTGCTTCGTCACTCAATCGCCGCATCAGATTTCCGCGGAAAAGGTAGGGCCGGAGGGCTCGATGGCGCCTCGTGATGAATCACGGACACGTGAACTGGGACCAGCTAGGAATTTCACCCTGGCCCGTGCCGTGCCATCCTCGTCTCACAATTCGCCCGCTGCATCCCCAACGCTGCCTTCAGCATGAGGACAGGCTCCGATGCGGTCAAATTACCGAGGTGCCTGAGCAGGGCGGGAAAACCCGCGTTTTGTCCCCGGGAGCGACCTCCATCGGACGGCACCCCGGCGAAAACGGCACAATAATTTGTCCTAGCATGACGAAAGTCACATTGGCTCGGACCCGCCGGCCGACATAGACTTGACCTTCCCAAGCTCATGGGACGTTGCCGTCCGTCGGGACGGCGGAAATCACACGTCGTGTCACAAAAAGAAATCGCGAAGAGCGAACCCGAAACTGGAGAAGGCCGGCCCCAGCCAACGGTGGAGAAAACCGTGATCACCGAGGTCAACTCCGTAACGCGCACACGGCCCTTCACCGGGCAGGAATACATCGATAGCCTGCGCGATGGCCGCGAGATCTGGATCTACGGCGAGCGGGTAAAAGACGTCACCACCCACCCCGCCTTCCGCAATACGGTGCGCATGTTGGCGCGCCTCTACGACGCACTGCACGACGAGAAGCACAAGGATGTTCTCTGTACAGAAACTGACACCGGCAGCGGCGGCTACACCCACAGGTTCTATAAGCCTCCCCGCAACGTAGAAGAGTTGGTAGGCACGCGCGATGCGATCGCAGAATGGGCTCGCATAACCTACGGTTGGATGGGACGCAGCCCCGACTACAAAGCCGCATTTCTGGGCACTCTCGGAGCCGACCCCAACTTTTATAAGCCTTTCGAGGACAATGCCCGCCGTTGGTATAAGAAAGCGCAGGAAGAAGTCACCTTTGTCAATCATGCCGTCGTCAATCCGCCGGTCGATCGCAGCAAAGAACTGGCTGAGGTGCGCGATGTCTACATGCATGT
The DNA here is from genome assembly GCA_963770245.1 of uncultured Acidobacteriaceae bacterium. GTDB lineage: Bacteria > Acidobacteriota > Terriglobia > Terriglobales > Acidobacteriaceae > PALSA-270. The sequence continues at coordinate 514,412 of CAVYOX010000014.1, forward strand.
GGAGAAGGAAACTAGCGGGGGACTGATCGTCAGCGGTGCCAAGGTCGTTGCGACCACCTGCACTCTCACGCACGACAGTCTGATTGCGAATAACGGTGCCTTGCCGGTCAAGGACAAAGACTTTGCCTTCGTGTGCATCGTGCCCACGGACACTCCGGGACTGAAGCTGTTCTGCCGGCCGTCCTATGAGATGGCCGCGGAAGCGACAGGCAGCCCGTTCGACTATCCACTCTCCAGTCGGGTCGACGAGAACGATTCGATCATCGTTTTCGACAAGGTTCTTGTTCCATGGGAAAACGTCTTTTGCTACGGAGACGTTGACAAGGTAAATAAGCTTTTTCCGCGCACTGGCTTCCTGCCGCGATTCATGTTCCAAGGGTGCACTCGATTAGCGGTCAAGTTCGATTTCATCGCCGGACTGCTGCTCAAAGGGATCGAAGCTACGGGCGCGAAGGATTTCCGCGGCGTACAGGCCCAGGTTGGCGAAGTATTGGCGTGGCGCAATCTGTTCTGGGGTCTTTCCGATGCGATGGCGCGAACGCCCACTCCATGGACGCCGGGCTACGTGCTGCCCAACCTCGACTACGGCATGGCATATCGTGTCGCTGCCAATTTGGCCTATCCACGAATTCGAGAAATCGTGGAAAACGTGATGGCCAGCGCATTGATCTATCTCCCGTCTCACGCCAAGGATTTCAAAGTCCCTGAGATTCGCAAGTATCTCGACCAATTCGTGCGCGGGTCGAATGGTTACTCCGCGGTCGAGCGCGTCAAACTCATGAAACTTCTGTGGGATGCGATGGGCACGGAGTTTGCTGGAAGGCATGAACTTTATGAGCGGAATTACTTTGGCAACCACGAAAACATTCGCATTGAAGTCTTGATGGTGGCCGAGAAGATGGGCCAGTCCGCCAAATACAAAGGCTTTGCCGAGCAATGCATGTCGGAATACGACCTCGATGGTTGGACCGTGCCCGACCTGATCAATCCGGATGGCTCAAGTCGATAGCTGGGCCTCAGGGCATCATTCTGCAACTGGATTGGTGAAACCCCTTCGTGAGAGGGTTCGCACTGACTTCCTGAATACCGCAATCTCCTCATATCTTCTATCTTCTTAGGGTCTTCGACAGTTCGAAGTATGGCAGGGGTATTGCCGAAAATTCGTGGCAGCCGCACGCACCCTTTTGTCCCTGAAGCAAAGCAGGCACTTCTGCAGCCGCGGCACGCTTGTCAGCGTTTGCCGCGGGCGTCAACGCGATATTTCCCGCCATGGGTAGTGCCATGCAAGAGAGGAAAAGGTAGGCGTAACGCTGCGGATCGCTCCGGTTTCCTTTGAAATCGCCTCCGGCAAAACCATCCATACCTATGGCTATAACGGCAGGGTTCCCGGTCCTCTCCTGCGCATGAAAGCGGGGATCCCGTTTACGGCCGATGTTTTCAACGACACGGATCACGCCGAGATTGTCCACTGGCATGGGCAGATGATTTCAGCGACGGCCGGCGGCGCGATCGAAGAAGGTAGTCCACCCGTTCCGCCCCACGGGCACCGACGCTATGGCTTCCGTCCAGGACCCGCGGGTACACCCTGGTATCACAGCCATGCGTTTGCCAGAAAAAACCTCCACCGCGGCTTGTGTAGCGGGCAGTTCGGGTTCGTTTGCATCGAGCCGAAGGACGATCCCGGACCGATACGATCGCGAGGTCTTTCCTGCGAGGTACCAGTGGGAACCGTACTACAGCGCCGCGATGGAGGAAACGGACGAGGACCGCACCGCCTCCCCCCAACAACGGTCTGGAAGTCGGGTACCGGTCCTTCTCATTCAACCATCGAGCTCTCGGATATGGGGAACCGATTTGGTTTCATGAGGCTGAGGGAGTACGCGTAGTCGTGGCATGGGTTCACCGGCTCTATTCCATGGGAAAAGCGGGGGCGGCCTTGAAGTCATCCCCAGCTTGCCGGCGTGGTGGCAGGTATGGCGGTTTTCTTGATTCCGCCACTCCGCACACCAGGGCAAAGGCAATGATGGTTTCACCCCGGGCGCCGCTGGCAGCTTCCAGTTGTTTCAGCAGATCTGCTTCAAGGTTGTCCGGGTCCGGATGCATTTCGCAGGCGGCGATTTCTTCCTCCGACGCGCCTTCATAGCACAACTCGCAAACTCCCAACTCGCCTTCCGACGTTACCGGCGGTCCAAAAACACGGCAGGTGACGGGGCGGGATCGGTAGAGTTCGCAGGTTCCAGTTGCCGGGTCAAGCACGGGGCAAGGTTCGTGATTGGCAAAATCATCCCAGCGTTGCGCAGCTTCCTTCGATTCATCGAGCAAGCCGGTGGCCGGATCGCCCGGGAACTCCGGGGACAGCCGTGCGACCGCCTTGCGGGCGCGTTCCCGCACCCGGGCGGCGCGGGCGGGGGCTTGCAGCTCGAGCTCGAGGAGCCCATTGCGCAAGCGGAGCGCGTCCAACTGATTGATGGCGAACACTCCGACGCAACACTGCGAGCATCCCGGGCGGCATGCCAGCCACTTTCCGCTGCGACGCGTCGAATCCGCAAGTGCCGAGTCGACGATCTGGATCAACACCTGATCTCCGGCGGGGGCGGAGCGACAATGCATGTTCTCAGGGTAAATCACAAAGGCTGCAGGGTCCATCTGGGACGCCCGGAGAATCGAAGGGTGCGCCAGCGACCTCCGTGCTCAGTCAGGTTTTGCACCGGAGAGCCACAATGGCTTACTGTTGGTTCTGTGGAATTCTCCCGCTGCAGTGGCGTTTTGTTGCACATTACATCCTTACCCGGTCCTTACGGTATTGGGGATCTGGGCCAGTCGGCGTATGAATTTGCCGACTTTCTGGCGGGCGCAGGGCAAAAGCTGTGGCAGGTCCTGCCCTTGTCCCCGACCGGGTACGGTGATTCACCCTATCAGGGCTTTTCTGCATTCGCCGGCAATCCCTTGTGCATCGATCTGGAGACCCTCCAGGCGCGCGGTCTCCTGACCGCAGCCGATCTGGCCGGCGCCTCGGCTCTTTCCCAGGATCAAGTTGCGTACGGCGCGGTGATCAGGTTCCGCCTGGCGGTTCTGCGTCGGGCCGCCGAAAATTTTTTCCGGCAGGCGTCGCCCGCAGAACGCGTGGCACTGGATGCGTTTTGCCGGGACAATGCGTCTTGGCTGGATGATTACGCCTTGTTCATGGCGTGCAAAGACGTGCACAACGGGCAGGTCTGGACGCGCTGGGAGCCCGGGATTTCGCAGCGGCAGCCGGCGGCACTTAAAGCATGGGCAGCGAAGCTGGCGCGCGAGTTGGAGGTATTTAAGTATTGGCAGTTCGAGTTCTTTCAGCAGTGGCGCAAGCTGAAGACCTATTGCCATGAGCGGGGGATTCGCATCATGGGCGATATTCCCATCTATGTGGCGCACGACAGTGCTGATGTCTGGGCGCACCCGGAATTGTTTCAACTTGACGAGCAAGGGAACCCAGCCGTCGTTGCCGGAGTTCCGCCTGACTATTTCAGCGCGACGGGCCAGCTGTGGGGAAACCCGATCTATCGCTGGGAGGTGATGTCGGATCTTGGCTACCCCTGGTGGATCGACCGGTTTCGGGCATCGCTCGATCTGTTCGACATGGTGCGCCTCGACCATTTCCGAGGATTCGAAGCCTATTGGGAAATCCCTGCGAACGCACCGACCGCGGTCCACGGAAGATGGGTGAAGGCGCCCGGCGCCAGTCTGTTTCGTGCTCTGCAGGCCACACTGGGAGAGCTGCCCGTGGTCGCGGAGAACCTGGGTGTTGTGACTCCAGAGGTGGAAGCGCTGCGTAAGGAGTTTGGCTTTCCGGGCATGAGTCTGCTGCAGTTTGCGTTCGGTTACGATCCGCAGGGGCCGTCGTTCCGGCCGCACAACTATTCTCGTGAGCTGGCGGCCTATACTGGCGGCCACGACAATGACACGACGGTGGGGTGGTGGACCAGCTCCGGCGTGGGCGACAGCACTCGAACCCCCGAAGAGGTTCGCAAGGAGCATGCCTTCACCCGAGCGTATCTGGGCTTTGAGAATGAGGAAATCAACTGGGTATTCATTCGCGCGGTATTCGGGTCGGTCGCCTCGATTGCGGTTGTTCCCTTGCAGGATGTGCTCGGACTCGGCAGCGAAGCTCGGATGAATCTTCCGGGCACGATCCAAGGAAACTGGACGTGGCGTTACTCGCGCGGGGCGCTCACCGAAGAAATCCGCGACCGCTTGCTGGCACTGACTCGAATCTACGACCGTTGACAGACCATCGGGAATTCCATAAATTTACGAGCCGCCTTAGAGCGGGGAGAGTTCATCCTCCTTTTCCTCTTTTTTCTTGTGAACCAGCCGCCTTTCCAGGAATTGCCGCGCCAGATCCTGACCCCCGATGCCGAATGCCAACGCCAGCCCCAGCATGAGGGCCCCGAACGCGATGCCAAATGCGACCAGCATCGTTTGATCGGCCAACCCCAGCTCTTCGAACGCCATCGACACCACGAAAATAATAATGATGGTCCGTATGGAAAGGCTCAGGAGCCGGGCCGATGGCAGGTTTGCATTGACTCCGGCAAGCAAGGCCGCGCGGGAAAAAAAGCTGGCCGCCATCAAGCCAAAGAAGATGATGCACAGCGCCACGAACAAATGGGGCAGAAAAATAAAGAATCGTGAGATTTCTTCTTGCAGCTCCAAGATGCCAAGCACGCTGACACCCAACAAGATGAACCCGAGCCATGCCACCCAAAAGACGAGCCGGCTCAGCAGTTCCGTGGAAGATGGAAGGGCGACTTTATTCAACAACTGACTGGCGCCCGCATGGTCGGACAGTTTCTCAAATCTCGCCAGTCGCATGATGCCCCGTACAATCTTTTTCAACACGTAGGCGATCAACCATCCCAGGAGAACAATGATCAGCATCTCGATCAGTCGAGGGAGAAGGTGCGCCAACTCCCTGGCGAATTCGTGGTAAGCCTGAGTTAACTCGCTCATGATCATTTCCCGCATGGCCACCTCACTTTTTACCGTTCCAGAGTTCGAGCAAGTACGGTTTCGATCGTTCAAATTCCAGGCACAAGAGTTCGACGTTATCCTCAACTTGCTCCGCAGACGCGTCGCGGTTCTCCACCAGAAAAGTGAACGCCCGGCCGCGAAAGAGAGGGACTAAGGCCTGAATGACGTGATCCCGGCTGATGACGGATTGGTGATATGAAGCCGCGAATTCATAGACGGTCTTGACCCACAGTCCCGCGGGATACCGAAAAGCGTCCTCCGAGGACATCGCGGATGCCTGCAGCTCCGATAGGGTTGCGGCGGAGAGGATGGAACTCAGCACAGGCTCCAGTTCAGAGATGCCGGATCGAAACATGTCATACAAGCGCTTGCGATTGATGCGAACCGGCTCCAGTGTGACTTCTCGCTCGCAACCCTGCGTGGAAACCGTCTCCGACTCATGGATCGCGCTCCAAAGCGGAATATTGCTCTCGAGCGACCAGAAAAGAGCGCCCACAGTTTGCCGCATTGCGGGGACCAGATCGCGCGAACTCTGTTCGACGTGAGTCTTGGTTCCGAGGAAATCCTGTTGCATCCGGTAGCCGCCGGCCATGGCCAGGGTGGTGAGCAGAATCTCCGCTCCCATTTGGCCCGCTTCATGCGCCCAGATTTCCTGCCGCAGAAACTCGCTTCCCAGGCGCGCCGAAAAGCCGAACTCCGAGGCGTAGGGTTCGCGGACTCGCTTTCCATAAATGGCGCGGGTCATCGGATAGAGGAGATTCCGCATGAGCAGGCCTTCGAACTTGTGCCGGCGATAGAGTGGAGTGACGAAGTCGAAGTTGTCCGAGTAGATGGGACGAAGCAGCCGCTCAATCCAATCCGGCTGGAAGGTTACCGACTCTGGCGAAACAACCGCACAGGCTTTAGCGCGCAACAGCTCGGCCGCCGCCAGAATCGTCCGCAGAGCGCTCCCCGCTTCGGGAGAACTCGAATACTGGGTGCTGATCGAGTGCATCGTGCGTAAGGCGTGCACATTGGAAACACGGCGCACGTCACTGATAGAAACTCCCGTGATCAGGTCCGGGGTTCCATCACGGGATCCGCCGTCGGCGTTGATAATGACAACTCGTTCGCGTGCGAAGCTCTTGAGAAGGCCGGCCTGAATCGCCTGCACAACTGACCCCACGGTCTCGGCATTGTTATGGGTGGGTAACCCCACCAGGATGTCAACTTCGCCGACATCGATCAACTGGCGAAGAAAATCATCGGTTAGAATGCTTTCCTCAACCAAGGTGAGCTCCGTGTGGAATCGAAAACCGTTTCTTCGCTGCTCGGGTGACGTTAGTCCTTAGAATCCGCCGCAACATTCAGATCCGTCTCAGACGAAACCAATAGAACTGGTAAGGGCCCATGGTCAAAAGATAGGGTAGATCGCCCACCCGGGGAAAAATATTCCTGCCGAACAGCTCAATGAGAATATTTCCTTTGTAGCGGCGCAAATCAAGTTCGACGGCTTGGGCCGAGCTCGAAAGATTGTTTACGACCAAAACCGTTTCCCGCTCAAACTGCCGCACATAGGCCAGCACGCGATGGTTGGCGGGATAGAGGAATTCGATCGAACCCCGCCCAAATGCCGGAGTCGACCGGCGCACCCGAATCAGGCGCTGCATCCAAGACAACAGGGAATGTTCGGAACGCTTTTGGGATTGAACGTTGATCGCCTGATAACCGTACACGGGGTTCAGAATAAGAGGCGAATACAGGCTTTCGGGGTCGGCGGCGGAAAAGCCGGCATTCCAGCCGCCGTTCCACTGCATGGGGGTTCGCACGCCGTTGCGATCGCCGAGGTGGACGTTGTCTCCCATGCCGATTTCATCGCCGTAATAGATGATCGGAGTCCCCGGCAGCGACATCAGCAGTCCGTTCATGAGCTCGATGCGCCTGCGGTCGTTATCCAGCAAAGGGGCAAGTCGGCGCCGAATACCGAGATTCAGGCGCATAACCTTGTCTCGAGCGAATACGTCGTACATGTAGTCGCGTTCCACGTCCGTGACCATTTCTAAGGTCAGCTCGTCATGGTTGCGGAGGAACAAGCACCACTGGCAGGCCGGAGGTATTTCCGGGGTCTGCTGCAGAATCTCCGTGATCGGTTTACGGTCTTCGAGCTTCAGACCCATGAACATCCTGGGCATCAGCGGGAAGTGGAACGCCATATGAAACTCGTCGCCATCGCCAAAATAGGGGCGCAAATCCGCAGGCCACTGGTTGGCTTCCGCCAGGAGCATGGTTTCGGGGAATTCTGCATCAATTCTGCGCCGCAGATCCTTGAGAATCGCGTGCGTCTCCGGCAAGTTTTCGCAGGAGGTCCCTTCCCGTTCGACCAGGTAGGGAACAGCATCCAAACGGAAACCGTCCACCCCGATTGCCAGCCAGAATTTGACGACCTTCCATAGCTCCTCCCGCACCGCTGGGTTCTCAAAATTCAGATCCGGCTGGTGGCTAAAGAAACGGTGCCAGTAGTAGGACTTCGAAACCGGATCCCATGCCCAATTTGACATTTCGGTATCGAGAAAAATAATGCGCGCTCCTCGATATTTTGTGTCGGTGTCGCTCCACACGTACCAATCGCGGTGCGGGTTATCCCCTGAACTCCGCGACTCCTGAAACCATGGATGTTGATCGGAGGTGTGATTCAACACCAGTTCGATAATGACCTTGATCTCGCGCTCGTGGGCGCTGGTTAGAAACCTCTTAAAATCATCCAGTGTTCCGTAGTTCGAGTGCACGGAAGTGTAGTCCGAAATGTCATAGCCGTCATCGCGCAGAGGGGAGGGAAAGAAGGGCATCAGCCAGATTGCGTTGACGCCCAAATCATGAAGGTAGTCGATTTTCTGCGCCAGGCCCTGGAAATCGCCGATTCCGTCTCCATTGCTGTCGTAGAAACTACGTACATGTATCTGGTAAATGACCGCATCCTTGTACCAGGGGGCACCTTGCTCCATCGACGAAGAATTCTCCTCGCTCGGTCGCCATGCTCTCTTCGAGAGAAGGCGGCGCCGGAATAATCTCGCTACAAACCAAGATTACATCAGAGACAAGGCTGTCCCGCGGCTCGTCTTCACCTCATTCGGGACGAGCACCCCGTAAGGCACGAGTACGCCCCTCCGGACCTCAAGTTGCGGTTCCACCGGTTCCAGGACTTTGGGCAATTTCAAATTCCGCGGCGCCGGATTCGTTGTTAGACTACTCCGCGGTGTTCGGACAGATTCGAGGAAAGGGCAAGGCGAACCGATGGTCACGAAGCCTACGCTGTGGGCGGAACTGGTTGCGGAATTTCTCGGCACTTTCGTATTGATTCTGTTTGGCACCGGTGTTGTCGCCATGGTGGTTCTGTTTCCCACCCCTCATCCGGGAGAAGTGATTCATGGCGGCTACACCAATATCACCCTGGGCTGGGGATTGGGGGTGACCATGGGAGTTTACGTGGCGGGGAAAGTGTCGGGCGCCCATCTCAATCCGGCCGTAACCCTGACGCTGGCGGCGTTCCGGGGTTTCCCTTGGCGCAAAGTAGTGCCTTACTCGATCGCGCAGACGGCGGGAGCCTTCGTTGCGGCTGCTTTGGTGTATCGAAACTACCTGCCGGCCTTTCATCAGATCGATCCGGACTTGGAAAAGACGGCCGGCGTTTTTACTACCTTCCCCGCTTTTCCGGGAATGCCCCAGGCCGGCTTTCTGGATCAGGTCATTGGCACTGCCTTGCTCCTTCTCTTGATCCTCGCCATCACCGACGAATGGAATGCGCCCCCGGGAGCCAACCTGGCCCCGTTGATGATCGGACTGGTGGTGGTTGCCATCGGCATGAGTTTTGGCGGGATGCACGGCTACCCCATCAATCCGGCGCGGGACTTTGGACCACGCCTGTTCACCATGGTCGCCGGCTTTCGCCATAACGGCATCTCAAGCGGCGAACGCGTCTGGTGGGTGCCGGTGGCGGCACCCCTGCTCGGCGGGTTGGTGGGAGCCGCCATTTATGACTTCGGAATCCGCCGCTTTCTACCTCGAGACGCAGCCAGCGAAACCACGCCAGGGACCTAGCCGAGGAGGCCTTCTTGCCATACATTCTGGCCTTAGACCAGGGAACCACGAGCTCACGGGCGATCCTTTTCGATCACGAAGGTACGATCAAGTCCGTGGCGCAACGTGAATTTGAACAGATTTTTCCGCACTCGGGATGGGTCGAGCACGATGCGGAAGAAATCTGGACATCCCAAATCACCGTGGCGGTCGAGGTCCTGAGCCGCGCCGAGGTGCGGCCTCGGGACATTGCGGCGATTGGAATCAGCAATCAGCGAGAGACCACCGTCGTGTGGGACCGCGAAACCGGGAAGCCGGTTCACAACGCGATTGTTTGGCAGGACCGCCGCACCGCCGGCTTTTGCGACCAGCTCAAGGCGGCTGGGCATGAAACCCTGATTCAGCAGCGTACCGGCCTGCTGATTGATGCCTATTTTTCCGCCAGCAAAATCACCTGGATACTCGATCAGGTGCCAGGTACGCGCCAGCTCGCTGAGGCCGGACGGCTGGCCTTTGGAACCGTGGACAGCTGGCTGCTTTGGAAACTGACCAGCGGGCAGCTCCATGTGACCGACGCCAGCAACGCTTCCCGAACCATGCTCTTCAACATTCATTCCGGCGAGTGGGACCCCGACCTGCTGCGTCTGTTCCGGATTCCTCGCTCGATGATGCCAGAGGTTCGCGCCTCGAGCGGGGTTTACGCCGAGGTTTCGACCACTCTCGGCTTGGGCGGAGTGGCGATCGCTGGGATTGCCGGCGATCAGCAGGCGTCCCTGTTCGGACAACGATGTACTTCGCCCGGGCTTACCAAGAACACTTACGGGACCGGCTGCTTCATGCTCGAGAACACGGGAACCCGTCCCGTCCCGTCATCGAATCGCTTGCTGACGACTGTGGCCTGGAAAATGGCGGCAGTCACCGAGTACGCTCTCGAAGGTAGCGTCTTCGTGGGTGGGGCTGTCGTGCAATGGCTGCGCGATGGACTGGGTCTTATCCGCAGCTCGGCCGATATCGAGCCGCTGGCCGCCTCAGTTCCGGACAATGGTGGAGTTTATTTTGTGCCCGCCTTCGTCGGGTTGGGGGCGCCGCATTGGGATCCTTATGCCCGGGGTGCAATTCTAGGGCTCACTCGGGGCACGAAATCCGGCCACTTGGCACGGGCCGCGCTTGAAAGTATTGCCTACCAGGTCGCCGATCTGCTTGACGCCATGCAGCGAGACTCGGGCACACCGCTGCGGGAACTGCGAGTGGATGGTGGCGCTTCCGCAAACGGGGACCTCATGCAGTTTCAAGCCGACATTCTGCGCATCCCCGTCGTACGCCCGGCCATCACCGAGACGACCGCACTCGGCGCCGCATATTTGGCCGGGATCGGCGTGGGATTTTGGCGAGACATCGAGGAAATTGCCACCTCACCTCGACCGGAGCGGCGCTTTGAGCCGCGCATGCCGGAGGCTCAGGCGCGGGCCTTGCGCCAGCGGTGGATCGAGGCGCTTTCCCGCGCCCGGGACTGGGAAACGAAGCCGCAGACATGAATCGAGCGGACATGCTCCAGCGCGCCCTCGGCCGCACCGAACCGTGGGACATGGTGATTATTGGCGGAGGGGCCACGGGAGTAGGGAGTGCTGTGGACGCGGCTTCCCGAGGTTACGAGGTCTTGTTGTTGGAGCAAAGTGACTTCGGAAAGGGAACCTCCAGCCGCAGCACCAAACTGGTGCATGGCGGCGTGCGCTATCTGGAGCAGGGAAATATCTCGCTGGTGATGGAGGCGCTGCGGGAGCGCGGTATCCTGCGGCAGAACGCACCGCATCTGGTCAGCGACCTCGCGTTTGTGGTTCCCAGCTACGATTGGTGGGAGTCTCCCTTCTACGGCTTGGGACTGAAGGTTTACGATCTGCTGGCCGGCAAATACGGCTTCGGGCCTTCACAGATTCTGTCACGGGAAGAGACCGTTGCCCGCTTGCCGACGATCAAGCTCGAGGGATTACGCGGCGGGATTGTTTACTACGACGGTCAGTTCGACGACACGCGCCTGCTGATCAATCTCGCGCAGACTGCAGCGGAGCAGGGCGCGGTTCTGCTGAACTACGCCCAGGTCACCGGCCTAACCAAGGCTGCGGATGGTTTTGTCGAAGGCGTCGAAGTCTGCGACATCGAAACGGGCGAGCGGCTTCGAGTTCGGGCTAGAGTGGTGATCAATGCAACCGGCCCCTTTACCGACCGGGTGCGCCGTCTGGCGGATGAGAGCATCGCGTCCATGATTTCGCCGAGCCAGGGCATTCACCTGGTCTTCGATCGCTCTTTTCTCCCCGGCAACAGCGCCATCATGGTTCCCCACACCCGGGACGGCCGCGTCATGTTTGCCATTCCTTGGAAGGGCCACACCCTCGTCGGCACCACCGACACGCCCATCCAGGAGGTTTCTCTTGAACCCCGGCCGTTGCCGGAAGAGATCGATTTCATCTTGGAAACGGCAGGACAATATCTGCATAAGGCTCCGGCGCGCAGCGACGTCCTCAGCGTTTTTGTCGGCATACGCCCGTTGGCGAATCGCGGCGATTCCGGCAACACCGCGGCGCTCTCTCGGGAACACACCATTCGCATCGACGGTTCCGGATTGCTAACCATCGCGGGAGGGAAGTGGACCACGTATCGCCGTATGGCCGAAGATTGCATCGATCAAGCTGCGGTCCTCGCCGAACTTCCGGAAAAGCCTGCGGTTACCTTGCATCTCGATATTCACGGATTTCACAACCATGCTGGCGAGTTTGGAAATCTCGCGATTTACGGGAGTGATGGCGGAGCGATCCAGGAACTCATTCGCCAGGAGCCCAGCCTGGGAGAGCCGTTGCACAGGGCGCTGACCTATTGCGGTGCCGAAGTGGTGTGGGCGGCAAGAGTCGAAATGGCCCGGAGTGTCGAAGATGTGCTCGCGCGTCGTACCCGGGCGCTATTCCTCAATGCCCGAGCGGCTTCGGAAATGGCTCCCCAAGTCGCCGCCATCATGGCGCGTGAGCTGCAGCATGACGATCGGTGGATCGCGCAGCAAGTCCTTGCTTTCCAAGCGTTGGCACGTCAGTACCTGATTGCCTCCTAGACAAGAGCCGCACTCCATCCGACGGGTAGAACAAAAAAGGCAGACCTCCCTGCCAACCCACTGAGAAAACCGTCAATGGGCGGTTGCTCGGAACCCTGGCGACGTGCGCCAGCCCTGCATCCGGCAGCCCTGCCTTGACGAATGCCAAGTAATATAGTAGACATAGTTGGATTGATTTGGCGAATCCATGCCGCGAGTCTTGAGCCCGCGAAACGGCTGCTCGCAATTCGTCTGCCTGCTGCATCCGTCTGCCGCCTCGGTTGTTGTTCCTTCTGCCCATGTTGTTGTTCTCGCTGAAGGCTTTGCGCTGATTCCACTGCAGGGGTGAGCGGAAGCAAACCACCCAAGAAATCTAAGAAAGAGTCACGGAAAATGAAGACAAAACTTCTGCTTGTTCTGGGTTTGCTGGTGGCTCTTTCGGGCGAGAGTCCAGCCCAGACGAACCCGGCGACGCTGCTGAATGTCTCCTATGACCCGACTCGCGAGCTCTACCAGGATTTCAATCCGGCCTTTGCCAAGTATTGGAAACAGAAGACCGGCCAGACGGTCCATATTCAGCAATCGCATGGCGGATCCGGCAACCAGGCCCGCGCGGTGATCGACGGATTGGAAGCCGATGTTGTGACCCTCGCGCTCGCCTATGACATCGATGCGATTGCTGAAAAAGCGAGCCTCCTCCCCAAGAACTGGCAATCCCGGTTGCCAGATAACAGTTCCCCTTACACCTCGACCATCATATTTCTGGTGCGCAAGGGCAATCCGAAGCACATTCGGGATTGGGACGACCTGGTGCGGCCGAGCGTCGCGGTGATTAGCCCCAACCCGAAGACCTCCGGGGGCGCCCGTTGGAACTACCTGGCTGCCTGGGGCTATGCCCTGAAGAAATCCGGAGGTCTGCAAAGCCAGGCCCGGGACTTCGTCACTCGCCTGTACAAGAACGTGCCCGTGCTCGATTCCGGAGCCCGGGGTGCGACCACCACGTTTGTGGAACGGGGCATCGGCGACGTACTCATCGCCTGGGAAAATGAGGTCTTGCTTGGCGCCAAGGAATTCGGCGAGGACAAGTTTGAAGCGGTTGTTCCCTCGATCACAATTCTCTGCGAGCCCACGGTAAGCGTGGTGGACAAGGTGGTCGACAAGAAAGGCACGCGAGCCCTGGCGGAGGCCTACCTGAAATATCTCTACAGCCCGGAAGGCCAGGAAATCGCGGCCGAGCACTACTATCGACCCCGGTCTGAGGCCGTGGCCAAAAAATTTGCCGGTCGCTTCCCGCAGGTCAAGCTCTTTACCCTGGCCGAGACTTTTGGGGACTGGCAGAAGGCGCAAAAGACCCACTTCGCCGACGGTGGGGTGTTCGACCAGATCTACCAACCCGATTCGCAGTAGCGGGCCGAGGTTGCGAGCGGACTGCCTGAACCAAAGGCTGTCCCGAGGCGAAGCCAAACGAGAGATGACGATTCGATTCAAGCGCCGCAGCATACTACCGGGCTTTGGCCTTTCGCTCGGGTTCACGCTGTTCTATCTCAGCCTGATTGTGCTGATTCCGTTGTCCGCCGTGTTCGTGAAGACATTTTCGCTGACCTGGCATCAGTTCTGGCACATTGTCACCGCCCGGCGAGCGCTGGCTTCCTACCGTTTGAGCTTTGGCGCATCGGTGATCGCCACCCTCATCAACCTGGTTTTTGGTTTGAATGTCGCCTGGGTCCTGGTTCGTTACCAGTTTCCCGGCAAGCGTTTGTTCGATTCCCTGGTGGATTTGCCATTTGCGTTGCCGACGGCAGTGGCCGGAATCGCCCTGACGACGATCTATGCGCCGAACGGATGGATTGGCCGCTTTCTGGACAAGGTCGGAATCAAGGGGGCGTACTCCCCGCTCGGGGTGGTGATCGCTTTGACCTTTACCGGGCTCCCGTTTGTTGTCCGCACGGTGCAGCCGGTACTCGAGGATCTCGACAAGGAAATGGAAGAAGCCGCGGCCAGCCTGGGAGCGGGGCGCTGGCAAGTCGTGACTCGGGTTCTGTGGCCCTCGGTCCTGCCCGCGGCGTTGACGGGAGCCACCATGGCCTTCGCGCGCGCGGTCGGTGAGTACGGTTCGGTCGTGTTCATCTCGGGCAACATGCCCATGCGAACCGAAATCACGCCCCTGCTGATCGTCACCAAGCTCGAGCAGTATGACTACACCGGCGCGACCGCCATCGCGGTGGTCATGCTGGTGGCCGCGTTCGTGCTGTTGCTGACCATCAATCTGCTGCAAGTCTGGAGTGGGCATCGCCGGAAAATAAGGGCCGTGCTTGACTCGCGGGCGGTCCCCGGCAGCCCCTAGCCGGCTTGCGTTCGAACCATGGCTCGAGATGAGGAACCTCAAGAGGAGTAGCGAAGACAGGGTTTGAGGGAAGGCCAACCCATTCTATGGCAGCCACCGCAACTTTCACGCGCCCGAACAGAAGAGCCGACGTTCGCACCGAGGACGCTACCACCGAATCACGGACCGTTCGCGGGCTGCTGATCGCGAGCGCCGTGTTGTTTCTCGGCATATTTCTGTTTCTGCCGTTGGCGGTGGTGTTCACCGCAGCCTTTGCCAAGGGCGTGTCGCTCTACCTGGCCAGCCTGCGGGAGCCGGATGCTCTGGCGGCAATCCGTTTGACCTTGCTGACCGCGGCCATCGCCGTACCCCTCAATCTTGTCTTTGGCGTCGCCGCGGCATGGTCGATCGGCAAGTTCGAGTTTCTGGGAAAGAGCCTGTTGGTCACTCTGATCGATCTGCCTTTTTCCGTCTCCCCGGTCGTCGCCGGGCTCATCTACGTGTTGTGTTTTGGCTTGCAGGGCCTGCTCGGACCCTGGCTGGCTGCGCACAACATCAAAATCATCTTTGCCGTCCCCGGCATCGTTTTGGCCACCATTTTTGTGACCTTTCCTTTTGTCGCGCGCGAAATGATCCCCTTGTTCCAGGCCCAGGGGAACGAGGAAGAAGAAGCAGCGCTGACCCTGGGCGCGAACGGCTGGCAAACCCTTTTCCGCGTGACCCTGCCCAATGCCAAATGGGGTTTGTTGTATGGCGTCATTCTTTCGAACGCACGCGCCATGGGGGAGTTCGGTGCCGTGTCGGTGGTTTCCGGCCACATCCGTGGGCTGACCAACACCGTGCCCCTGCACATCGAGATTCTCTACAACGAATACCATTTCACGGCCGCCTTCGCCGTGGCCTCGCTGCTGACGCTGCTCGCTCTCGTCACGCTTTTCCTGAAGAGTTTTGTGGAATGGAAGTCCCGACAACCAGGCGCGCCGAAAGAGGCCGCAGGCGGGAAGGAAGTAGCCGCATGAGTATTGAAGTGAAAAACATCACCAAGCGATTTGCCAGCTTCACCGCGCTCGACCATGTCGACCTCGAGATTCCCACCGGCGAACTGGTCGCTTTACTTGGACCTTCGGGCTCAGGCAAGACAACCCTTCTGCGAATTATTGCCGGATTGGAAGTTGCGGATGCCGGGACGGTCGGTTTTGACGGCGATGACATCACGGACTGCGGTGTGCGGGAAAGACGAGTGGGCTTCGTTTTTCAGCATTACGCTCTGTTCCGGCATATGACGGTTTTTGAAAACATTGCTTTCGGTTTGCAAGTCAGGCCCGCGCGTTTGCGCCCGCCGAAGGAGACGATTCGCGCGAAAGTGCATGAATTGCTCAAGCTGATCCAACTGGAGGGCCTGGCGCAGCGCTATCCCTCGCAGCTTTCCGGAGGCCAGAGGCAACGCGTGGCGCTCGCTCGCGCGCTGGCGGTTGAGCCGAGCGTCCTGTTGTTGGACGAACCCTTCGGCGCCCTCGATGCCAAAGTGCGCGTCGAACTGCGGCGCTGGCTCAGGCAACTGCACGATGAAATCCGCATCACCAGCGTGTTCGTGACCCATGATCAGGAAGAGGCCCTGGAAGTTGCAGACCGCGTGGTGGTGATGAACCATGGCCGCATCGAACAGGTGGGACCGCCCGACGAGGTCTACGACCATCCTGTGAGTCCGTTTGTGTACCAGTTCCTGGGCAACGTGAATCTGTTTCATGGCAGGGTGGACGACGGCCAGGCTTCCCTTCATCATCGCGCGACCCCCGCCGGCGAAACCCTTCCCGACCCGGATACCGTGGTCTACGTGCGTCCCCATTTCCTTGAGATTCATCGCCAGCCGAATGGAGGCAGCCACTTTCGGGCGGTGATCAAGCACATCAACCGCGCCGGTCCACTGGTGAAGATCGACGCCCTCACCGAGTGGGGAGATCTAGTTCAGGTTGAGTTGCCGCAGGAAAAATTCCGCGAGCTGGGGCTCTCGCGAAACGAGGCCGTGTTCTTGATTCCGAAGGAGATGAAGGTCTTCGGTAAGAGTGCGGTGTGATTTTCGGCGCCGCCAGCGGGGAGGTTCGGTTACTTCAGGGGCTGGCGCTTCGATTTCCACTCTCATCCGGGGGCTGGTCCGGGTCGGGGGAAGGACAGAAGTCCGCATCGTTGACGGCGTCCAGGGCCTCGATCTTTTCCACGTGGATGTTGATGAAGGGCTTGAGCCCGGAGACCATGCGGATGTCGCGGGCGACAAAGCGGCCGTCGAAGGCGAAGACGTCGTTGTAGACGGTTTGAAAAGCTCCGCCCAGGGAGACCGTGGCCCGCAGGACTGGCAGTTCACCGCCAAAACAGTAGGTATGAGGCACCGACCCCTTGTGCCCGAGTTCGACGCAGTGCAGGTGGGTCGCACCCTGCAACCGCTCGTGGACCTTAAAGGCATAATTTTCGAGCGTCGGTTCGTCGATCGGCCGCAGCAGGTTGTGGCGGACTTCTAACTCAGCAATTCGCGGGTTGGCGGGATTGTCACGACGCAGCAACCCCGAGCTCGTGGCGTAGACCGTCTGCGTAAAACCGGTGCTCCGGTAAATGCGCTTGTTCTTTTTCGGGCCGGCCCACCATTCTTCGTAGGTGCCGGTGCCGATCGGCTTGCCGTCGCCGTCGAACATCTCGTAGGTCGCCTGGATGTGCCACGGGTGCGCGCCCGGCGCGCCCAAGCCGTTGAGCGCAGCCGCCCGGGCCAACAGGGATGCGGGTTCCTGGGAGCTCGGCGCTTCCTGCGCGGCTGGCGCCTGGCCCAGGGGGGCCAGCAAGAGGACCAGCCAGAACAGGCGGGCGCGGCGTGATTCGAGAACGGCATGGAACATGAAAGCTCTCGCCTCCTGAGCGCCGGGATTGCCCGCGCGGGTTGAAAGCCCTGTCGAGCCAATCGTCGCCTGACACCCGCTACTTCGTCGCAGCCGGCAAGGCCACCACTGCCGCCAGTGGAATCTCGAGCGTACCCGCTTTGCTTGATCCGAGATCGTAAACCCCCGAGCGCAGGTAGAGGTCTGAGGCGGGCACGTCGATCTCCATGCCAAACGGAAGACCGGCAGCGAGCACGGCGGCGTAGCGCTCCGGAGGCACCGCAAATTGGATCATGCGCACCATCCAGTTGAGCGGCTTGCCGTCGCGGTCATAGCCCACCAGAGTCATTTCGAGGTTGCCGTGGCGAATGCCGTCCGGCGAGGGCTCGAGCATGAGGTGATCGGCGGTTACGGCGAACTTCACGGCGTAACGCGTGACTGGCCCTTTCAGATTGGGATTGTCGCCCGCGCGCTCGGAACCGGGCGCTGGCTGGAGGTTTGCGGGCGCAACCCGCATCTGGTAGAGAATCTCGGTCGAGTCCGGCGTGCCATGGTCCATCAGCGGCCGCAGCGGATCGCCCGCGGGCTTCGCGGCGGCTGCCGCGGTGCGTTTCGCGTCATCGGCATAGTAGCCGCGGCGATACGCCAGACGGTAGCCTCCCTGAGCCAGCTTCACCTCGATGCGCCGCAATCGGCTGTCCATTTTCTTGTTGGTCGGCGTATAGGTCAGAGTGTAGTAGTGGGTGCCGTCGTTGAGCACGCGATTCACCGCATCGTTCAGCCCGTTCGTATTGTAGATGGCCTCGCCGCCCGTATCCTTCGCCAGCTCATCCATCGAGGCGTGACCGGCGTTGCGCTCCGTGCTTCCAGTTTGCAAATCATTGACCTGGTTCTGCGTCATCTGCTGCTCATATTTTAATCCCACTTCTTTCGGTGGCTGCTGGTTGCTGAAGTCAGATTGATTGTCGGGCGCCACACCTTCCGCGCCGATGGGGTAGATGGCCACCTGCGCCGCCGCCAGCAGATTGGCTGTCCTCGCAACCGCTTCCTGGTATTGCCGTACCACCGCATCCGGGTCGGAGAGACCACTATCGGGCAGGACGCTGTTGTTGTTCGCACCCCCCGGGGACAGGATGCTGAGCGGAAAGGAGCTCGAGAACCAGATCACGTTCTTGCGGCCGGGAATACCCTCGAGGTAGCGGGCCAGTTGCTGCATCGCGTCCAGGGTCGTCTTGATGCGTACGTCGGTCTGGAACGACGCGCTGTCGGTCTGAAACTCTCGCAGGGCATCGATCGAAGCCTCTAACTGCGCCGACGCGGCCGGCAGCGTGGCTTGCAGTTCTTGCATCTGGGCCACCAATCGCTGGCCGGCGTCGGTTTCGGTGCTGGTCGGCAGCAGCGCCGACAATTGCGGATTGCCTTCCGTTTTCTTGCCGCTCAGTGCGGCCATCAGCACCGACGCATCGGTGGTGAACCCCTGCACGAAACGCAGCTGTGATCCCAGGGTGAAGATGGCAAGACGGGTGCCAGGCCGGATACCCTTCATGTACTTGATCATCTGCGCGTGCACGTAGTTTTGGTCCTGCATGGGCGTATTCAGAGCGTCCAGCAACAGCACGTTGGCCGTGTCGCCGGTCTTGACCAACGGGAGGTTGGAGAAAACATTGGGCGGCAGCTGGGATCGGAGCGCTAGCCCCGGCACCTCCGGCAGCCCCGCGTGCTCCTCGAAAGAGGCTAAGGTCTCGGGCTGGCCATCCTCGAAGACCTGAAAGTCTTCCTTGGGCAAGCCCGTGACGGGCTGATCTTTGCTGTTGGTGACCACGACGTCCACCAGCACGACCCGCACTTTGGCCTGGAAAGTGGCGCCGGAGTCCGGCAGGGCAGTCTGGGAGTCGACGGGAGCCGCCACAATCGAGGGAAGAAGCAGCCCGAGCAGGCAGCAGCGGAGGAGGACCATTGCAGTACCCTCAAACCAGAAGAGCCTACCACGAATGCGAGGCATCTCGGACGTGCAGGATGCATCGTGCGGGGGATGCACGGACAAGCCGCGGGCCTCGGTTGCACCACTGCTCGGTTGCACAACTGGAGCAATTCTGCGATCGGTTCTAAATCGGCTATTTGGCTGCTGCCTGAGCCACCAAAGCAGCCATCGGAATCTCGAGCGTGCCCGCCTTGCTCGATCCGAGATCGTAGACTCCAGAGCGCAGATAGACATTCGCGGCGGGCACATCGATCTCCATGCCAAAGGAAAGGCCTGTCGTCTGGACCGCGGCGTAGCGGTCCGGCGGCAGCGCAAACTGGAGCATGCGCACCATCCAGTTCAGGGGCTTGCCGTCGCGGTCGTAGCCCACCAGCGTCACTTCGAGGTTGCCGTGGCGCACACCGTCCGGGGCGGGGTCGAGCGCGAGGTGGTCGGCTGAAACGGTGAACTTCACCGCGTAACGCGTGACCGGTCCTGGCAGATTCGGGTTGTCCCCGGCGCGCTCCGAGCTCGGTCCCGGCTGAAGGTTCGAGGGCACGACACGCACCAGATAGAGAATCTCGGTCGAGTCGGGAGTGCCATGGTCCATGAGCGGCCGCAGGGGATCGCTCGTGGGCTTCGGCGGGGACGCCTCGGAGGTTGCGGGTTGGTCTGCGTAGTAGCCTCGGCGATAGGCCAGACGGTAGGTTCCTTCGGTCAACTTTATGTCGATGTGGCGCAGTCTGCCGTCCATTTTCCGGTTGGTGGGCGTATAGGTCAAAGTGTAGTAGTGCGTGCCGTCCTTGATCACATGGGCCATGGCGTCGCTCAATCCATTGGTGTTGTAGAAGGTCTCGCCACCCGTATCTGTCGCCAGCTCATCCATGGAGGCGTGACTAGCATTGCGGTCGGTACGTCCCGCTTGTAGATCGTTGACCTGGGATTGGGTTACCTGCTGCTCCGGGGTTGCGCCGGCAATCTTCAGCCCCTGCGGGCCGCTGAAGTCGTAGTGGGGGTCGATGGCCAGGCCTTCGGCGCCGATGGGATAGATCGCGACCTGCGCGGCGGCCAGCAGATTGGCGGTCTCGGCCAAGCCTTCTTGGTATTGCCGCATGGTGTCGGTTCCTCCCAGGCTGAAGTTGCTCAAGATGCTCAGCGGGAAGGAACCCGAAAACCAGATGACGTTCTTGCGGCCGGGCATACCCGCCAGATAGCGGGCCAGCTGCTGCATCGCTTCGAGGGTGGTCTGGACGCGCACGTCGGTCTGAAACGATGTGGTTTCCGCCTGAAATTCTTTGAGCCCATCGATGGCCCCCTGCAATTGCGCGGACCCGTTCGCCGCCTGAATTTCTTCCATCTGGGCGACCAGTCGCTGGCTGGCATCGGTTTCGGCGCTGGTCGGGAGCAGCGGCGACAACTGCGGATTGCCCTCGGATTTCTTGCCGTTGAGGGCCGCCATCAGCACCGAAGCATCGGAGGTGAACCCCTGGACAAAGCGCAGCCGCGCTCCCAGGGTGAAGATGGCGAGACGCGCACCGGGATGGATGCCCTTGATGTATTTGATCATCTGGGCGTGCACGTAGCTTTGGTCCTGCATTTGCGTATTGAGTGCGTCGAGCAGCAGCACATTGGCCGTATCACCGGTCTTTACCAGAGGGCGATTGGAGAAAACGTTCGGCGGCAGCTTCGCCTCGAGTGCGAGCGCCGGTACATCGGGCAGCCCGGCGTGCTCCTCGAACGAGGCTAAAGTCTGAGGTTGGCCATCCTCGGCGAGCTGAAAGTCTTGCTGGTGCAAGCCGGTGATCGGCTGGTCGTTGCGGTCGGTAACCACGACGTCCACCAGCACGACGCGCACATTGGCCCGGAAGGTGGCTGTCGAGTCAGGCGGGGCAGTCTGAGAATAGAGGGGAGCGACCACCATCGAGGGCACCAGCAGCCCCAGCAGCCAGCACCGCAGCACCAACATACGACGCTCCTCGAGACCCCGAAAGGCTATCATGATTGCGGGCCGTTCTCTAGGTGGAAGAGGGGTTGTCCGGGTGCAGCCAGGGCCGCCGCCAGGCTACCGAAGGCGGCAGTTCCGAGCCGAGGAGCCGGCGAATGGGGCTACAATAATAGCCAGCGGGCCCGTCAAACTCTGGTCCAACGACAGCGGATGGTTTCGGCGGGATGGCTCACGCTACGGGCCCGAAGACGCTCGAGTGGTGCCCTGATGAGCGCATCTGCTTTTCTGCGCGCGTGCCTGACGGCAGCGATCGCCCTGGCGGTTCTGGGCATCCAACTACTCTCAGCCGAGGATCCTCCCGCCTCCGGAACTGCCCCGTCCAGCGGAATCGTTCTCAAGAAAACCGTACGACGCGTGATCCTTGACGTAGTCGTGACCGGCCCCAACCAGAAGGCCATTCGCGGACTCAGCCAATCTGATCGTCGAGCGATGTGTGCCCTCAGCCGGCGCTCACCCTTGACCTTGCCCGGGATGACCCCCCGGCACGGGCGGCTAAGGCAATTCTCACGAAGCCGGGATTCGGACGGATCCCGGATCGGAGCCGACAGCCGCGAAAAGAACGATTTTCTCAACCTCCCGAAGCCCGTCGAGGTACCGAGAACTTCCTTGTTTTGCGAGCCCAGTCACGATACGATTTCGACCTAAGGAGTCGTGCGCAGACCTGCGATCGTGCCGGAGTATCCGATGATCCCCACAAGAAGGCTCTTTGTCTTTCAATGGCTTGCCCTCATTCTCCTCATCCCTTGGGCCTTCGGTCAAACCACTCCCGGGCCCTCGAGCGAAGTGCCGACCATTATTACGAACGCCCAGGAAGTTTCGCTCGATCTTGTGGTTCGCGACAAAAAAGACAAGCTCATCCTTGATCTTCGGCCGCAAGACATTGCGGTCACCGACAACGGTAGCCCGGTGAAGCTTTCCGATCTTCGCCTGGTCACCGGCCTCTCGGGAGTCGATCACCTGGTCACGCTGGTCTTTGATCGTTTCGAACCCTCAGCCGCCAAAAACGCGCATGAGATTGCGACCAAGATTCTGAAGATGGTTCCCCCCGAGAGCGGAGTCTCCTTCGCCGTGCTCAAGGTGGACGGGCGCTTGCGCCTCTTGGAGAAGTTTACCGCCGAGCGCGATGCGCTCAGCAAGGCCATCGCTTTAGCCACCGATACCGACAAGACCAGTTTCGGACCTGATGCCGCGCAGCCGGAGAAGGAACTCATTGCGCTGGCCCAGACCGGAGTCGATCCCGCGGGAACGAGCGTGAGCGCGCAGCGCCGCATGGAGGCGCGCATGATGCTGGCGACGCTCGAAGAGTCCCAGCAAATCGTGCAAGACCAGCACTCTCAGCCAGCGCTCTCGGGTTTGCTGGCCCTGGCGCGAACGCAACGCAAGATCCCGGGCCGAAAGACCGTTATTTTCTTCGCCCAAGGACTGCAGGTGGATTCCGACGCCCGCGATATGGTGCGATCCATTGTAGGAGCGGCCAACCGGGTCGGGGTGAGCTTTTATACCGTCGATGTGAACGCGCTCGACCAACAGGCGAGCGAGGGCATGGTGGCGACCATCGCCATGGGCAACGTGATGTCGACGGCTCGCATGTCTCCGGCGCCGGCCGAGACTGGGGTCGATACCACGCCGGGTGTGCATGCTCCCCCGGGGATGGCGACCCAGGTGAGCGACCAGATGTCCCGCGTGGAGAACGAAGGTTTGGCCGGATATAAGGATCCTTTGGCGGAACTGGCGGGGGGAACCGGGGGTGCCTATATCGGTGGTGCGGACAGTCTGCGGAAGCCGCTGCGGCGGCTGCTCGAGGACATGACCACCTACTACCAAGCTTCCTACGTACCCTCGATCGAGAACTATGACGGGCGATTTCGTCCGGTCGCGGTCAAGTGCGTGCGCAAGGGACTTGTCGTGCGGTCACGAGCCGGTTATTTTGCGCTGCCCCCGGACAACGGCTCCGGCATTCGCGCGTTTGAAGCGCCGCTTCTGAAGATGTTCAGCGAACCGCAATTGCCCGCTGACCTGAAATTTCTATCCGGGATCTTGCGCATGGGAGACCTGCCGGACGGAAACGCCAATACCGTGGTCGTCGAGGTTCCGATGGCCGAACTCGAAATTCATCAGGACGCGAATACCAAGCTGTTTTCGACCCATCTGTCGATTGTGGCGCAGGTCAAGAATCAGGCGGGCGAAGTTGTCGAACACTTCGGCGAGGATTTCCCGCGACACGGGGCGCTCGAGACGATGGACGCAGCCCGGTCCGAAGTGATTACCCTGCAGCGGCATTTCATCGCCGGGCCGGGGCAGTACGTGCTCGAGACGGCGGTGCTAGACCACGGCAATGGAAAAGCCGGTGCGCAGCGCCTGAACTTCGAAATCCCGAACCTGGCCGAAGGACCTTCGCTGAGCGATGTTGCGCTGGTGCGGCGGACCCAACCGTTTCGTGCCGAGGAAGATCCCTTGGAGCCGCTGCGTTATGAGAACGGCAAAGTGGTGCCGAATCTTTCCGGCCGAGTGTCGCAGGATGCCAAAGTGGTCTCCTTCTTTTTCATGGTCCATCCTGATCCTCGGGTGAGCGAGCCGGCGCAGCTCGAGATGGAAGTACTGCGGAACGGCGAGCCGATCGGGCGCGTTCCATTACAGCTTCGGAAAACCAGCGGTCAGGGCGCAGTCCCCTATTTAGCGTCTCTGCAAGCCGGCTCTCTGGCCGGGGGCAGTTATCAAGCGACCGTGACCCTGACCCAGGGCGGAAAGACCTCGGAGCGCAGCTTCGAATTCTCGGTCGATGGACCGGAACTGGCGAGCGCGGCCACCACGACCGGCGGGGCCGGGGAGGCGGCGCGGCTCGACCACAATGCTGGAGCGGTTTCCGATGCAGGCCTCCCCCCGGCCGGAATCGAATCGGTCAAAACCAGTCGGCTGGTCATCACCTCGCTCCCGAACGCAGTTCCCGCTCCCTCCTCGGACGAGTTCCTGGCGATGGTCGAGGCTACGAGAAAACGTGCCCTCGGGTATGCCGAATCGCTGCCCAATTTCAGCTGCGTCGAAATGATCGACCGCTCGGTCGATCCCGCCGGGAGCGGACGATGGAGACATCTGGATTCGATCGCCGAACTGCTGCGCTATCACGACAACTCGGAAAGCCGGGTGATGCTGGCCCTGAACGGGAAACGCAGCACGATGGAACCGGAGGACTTGAGCGGAACCGTCTCGCACGGAGAGTTTGGCGGAGTGCTCAACGAGGTGTTTCGGCCGTCCTCGAAGGCGGAGTTTCAATGGAAGGAGACCGACGCGCTCGGAACGGGAACCGTCCAGGTACTGAGCTACCGGGTGGCCCGCGAGCACTCTGACTTTGAGATCGTCGGCACCGACAACCGCCGGATTGCCACCGGCTTTCATGGTCTTGTCTACCTCGACAGCGCAACTCGGGGGGTTCGCCGGGTCACGCTCGAGGCGGATGACCTGCCCGCAGATTTTTCCGTCCATGCCGCCTCGATCTCGGTGGACTACGACTACATTGCCATCAACGCACACGACTACCTGATGCCGATCCGAGGGAGCGTCGGTCTCCGCAAAGGCAAGCGGGAAGCGGTGATCAATGAGATTGAGTTCCGGGACTATAAGCGCTATGGATCCCAATCGAGGATTAGTTTTGGCAGCCAACCCCTCTCGAAGTAAAGCTGATTGCTGAGCTTGCCGAACGTCCCGCGGGACCAGGCTGGAGTGGCAGGAGAAAATACGATCGCTATCGCGTCGCCCTGCCAGATCGAACCCCACGCCGTTGCCGACACGACGGGTGTCCGCCTGCCATCACTGGCCGTTCAGCCCGGGACCGATCCTGCCGGAGCTTCGAGATGGCGGCCGAGATCGATGGCGCAGATTTAAAATGATCAGTCCCATGGGTTTCCCAGCGCGAGGGGGGGCGATGACCGGAGTCGAGGCCAGCCCGCCATTCACCGCCCGAGGTCCGCGCGGGGCCATTCTTACCGGATTGATTTTCCTGCTGCTGGTCCCTTGCACGGCCGCCCAAGACAAACCGGCCAGCTTCGAAGAGCTGGCGTCGGCGGCCGCCGCCGCACGCCAAGCGAACGACATCCCCCGTGCCATCGGCTTGTACGGGCAAGCCCTCGAACTCAATTCGAAATGGCAGGATGGCTGGTGGTTTCTGGGATCGCTCGAATACGGAGCCGACCAGTACGCAGCGGCGCGGGATGCGCTCACCCACTATCTCGATCTGGCTCCGAAAGCCGGTCCGGCGTTCGCGCTGCGAGGTCTATCGGAATTCGAGACCGGCGAGTACGCGCAATCGCTCGGCGACATTCAGCGTGCGCTCGCGCTCGGGGCGGCGAACGCCCCCCGCAATGAGCAGATTCTTCGCTACCACGAAGCCCTGCTGTTGACGCGCAACCAGCGCTTTGAGGACGCGCTGCGCGTCTACGGAGTGTTTGCCCGGGATGGAATAACGAACCCTGAGCTGTTGCTCGCGATCGGCCTGGCTGGCTTGCGTACTCCGCTATTCCCCAAGGACTTGGCCCCGAACCGGCAGGACCTGTATCTGGCCGCCGGAAACGCTGCCTACCAGTTCATGGCAGGGGACGCGAAAAAGGGACAAGCCGGATTCGAGGACCTGTTTCAGCGCTTCCCAACCGCCCCGAACGCGCATTATCTTTACGGTTACCTGTTGTTTGCGACCGATCCCGACCAGGCGCTTCCGCAGTTCAAACGCGAGCTCGAAATAGCGCCGTCGAACGCCGCGGCCGAGGTGATGATGGCGTGGGATTCGCTGATGCGGGGCAGCTTTGCCGAGGCCTTACCCTACGCCCAAAAGGCGGTGGCGGAGCAGCCGGAGGCCACCGTCCCCCAGCTGGTACTGGGCCGCTCGCTGCTCGAATCCGGAGATGTAAAAGACGGTATGGAGCACTTGGAGAAGGCGTTGCAGCTTGATCCCGATAACCTCGAGACCCATCTCGCCCTCGCCAAGGCCTATTCAAAATCCGGTCGCAAGGAGGACGCCCGGCGGGAACGCTTGCGCTGCCTCCAGATCGCGAAGGCGCAAGATACGCAGAATACCCAGGTTGCGCAGCCTTAGCCTACTGTCGATGGCGTTGCTATGGATCGCCTGTGGGCTTGCGCCAGCACAGGTGAAACCGAGCGGACCGGCGACGGCCTGCGCCGGCTGTCATTCCGCTCAGTCGGCCACCGAGCCTCGCACCCCCATGGGCCGCGCTCTCGAACTCCCCGGCTCGAACCCCACCCTCGAAACCCATCCGAAGCTCACCTTTCATCGGGGCGCCTATTCCTACACGGTTGAAACCCGCGGCGACCAGACTAGCTATAGCGTCACCGACGGCACCGAAACCGTTAGCTTGCCGATTCGTTGGAATTTCGGAGAGGGGTCGCAGACCTGGGTGCTCGAGCGTAACGGCCATTCCTACGAAAGCCTGGTGAGCTACTATCCGGCGATCGGTGGCCTGGACATCACGACCGGGGACGAGGCTCTGGCGCCGCACACGCTCGATGAGGCGGTGGGCCGCTTGCTCGGACAGGGCGAAACCAAGGATTGTTTCGGCTGTCATTCGACCAACAGCCAAGCCGCCGACCAGCTGAATTTGGCGACCCTCGAGCCCGGCGTAGGTTGCGAACATTGTCACGAGGGGTCGAGTGCTCACCTGGCCGACGCCCTCGAGGGGCATTTCGAGTCGGCGCCGCCCAAGCTGAAACAGCTCTCTTCCGAAGATATTTCCAATTTTTGTGGGCAGTGTCACCGCACCTGGGAACGAGTGGTGCGCGGCGGCTTGCGCGGCGAGGGCAACGTCCGCTTCCAGCCGTACCGGCTGGCCAACAGCCGCTGCTACGACGGAACCGACCCCCGCATCAGCTGCCTGGCCTGCCACGACCCGCACCAGACTGTGGTCCGGCAAGAGTCTTTCTATGATTCCAAGTGCCTGGCCTGTCACGGGTCTTCGACCGAACCCCCTCCGGCCAAGGCTCCTCCCGAGGCG
This sequence comes from uncultured Acidobacteriaceae bacterium, assembly GCA_963770245.1. Classification (GTDB taxonomy): domain Bacteria; phylum Acidobacteriota; class Terriglobia; order Terriglobales; family Acidobacteriaceae; genus PALSA-270. Next base: position 541,696 of record CAVYOX010000014.1, read on the forward strand.
AAGTCCTGCCGCGTCGCCAATTCGAATTGCGTGGATTGCCACATGCCCAGAGTGAAATTACCGAACGGGCACATGACATTTTTCGATCACGAGATCCGGGTGGTGAAGGCGGGCGAGCCTTATCCCGACTAGGGCCTCGAGGATGGTAGGGCATCCGAGCGGGGATGGGCGGCGTTTGCCCGCGAGCCGGTGGTCAGTGCGCCGCGCTGTCGGGGTAAACGGCGATGCGGTGATTGCGCACCCGAGGCTTGATTTCCCGCCCGTTCGAATCGGAAACCAGCGTTTCTGATTCGGCGAGCGGCATGTGGCAATCCACGCAGTTCTCGGTGATCCGGTCTCCGAGCGTCGCGTACCGGCCACACTGCCTTGCCTGATGGCAGGACAAACAGTGCTCGGAAAATCCCGCCGCGTCGCGTTGCGGCCGGTGCACGTCATGGCAGGTCGAACAGGTCATCGAGCTGGCCTGAAAACATCGGCTCTGTTTCAGCAGCTGCACCTGATTGCCGTGAACATCCACGGGAGCGTTCGGGCCGGGCTCTGGAATGTAGAGATACTGAGCAATGTTATCCCCGGGAACAAAGGACAAAGGGGGTGGTCCGACTGCCTCCGCCGTACCGGCGTGACACAGGGTACAGAGGTCCAGCTGCCGATCCCGGACGAGCGCGGCGGGATTGAGGATCGCCTTTGAGTCCCCGGCGCCCGGAGGAGACTTCGCGCGGTAGCGATCTACGTGCTCGCGTCCCGGACCATGGCATTTCTCGCATCTGATGCCCAGCACCAGACTGGTTTTGTCGAACCGGTTGAGGGGCGGAGGAAGCCAGCGAAAGCTTGTGCCATGGCATTCGAGGCAGCGCGGAACGATGGCCTTGTCGAAGCGCGGGGAACCGTCTGGAAACCCCGGACTGTTAATCCAAGCGTCCAATTCGGTCCAGTAGGTCACGGGAAGTTCAAAGAGCGTGTCGCCTTTCCAAAACAGGTAGCTCTGGCCCTTGCGCCCGCTCCCGACGACAACATCGATGCGTTCGGTGTGCGAAATCGTCTTCGAGGGCGTGAGTTCTTCGACCGCACTCTCGAAAAAGCCCTCCGTCGTGGCACTCATCGCAAACGTCAGATAGGGATTGGAGGTCCGAAGCGTGTTCGATCCCGGGGTGAATTTTCCCGCAATCGAAGCGGCACTCGGCAGCCGCGAGGTGAGATGGTGGGCCGTCCCTCGATAGGTGTCGGCGATCTGTTGGTGGCAGGGTTGGCAAGCCTCGTCTCCCAGGTAGGGATCTAGGATCGAGGGCGGCGAAGGGGACCGACCGTCCATCGACCCGGGCTTCTCAGTCTGACCCCGAGCCAGAAGCGACAGGCTCGGAGCGAGCAGTAGCAGGAGAAAAGCGCCGCTCCGACACCTGGGCAGCAAGAACAAAGACAAAGGGAAAGACCCACTGTAGTCCGGCTCCCCAGGTGCCCCTTCGGCGGGTTGCTCGCGAGCAGCTTTGATGGACAACTCCTGGCAGGCGTCGAACCGCTAGATGCGGATTGTTCCATTTTTATAGCGCTTTAGCAACGCCCTGGCTGCGATCTGCGCTTGGCCATCGCGCTCTGGCGCATCGCGGGCTGGAGAATGATCTGCCCCGGGAGCGGTTGCGGGCTGCTTTTCATCAGGTTCCCCTTTTGCAGGTCCGCCGGCCCGGGGATCTGCTTGCAGGCTTCCCTCTGGCTCCATTATGCTCCGTGCGTGGGAGGCAGGGTTGGCCGGCTCCCGGAGGTCACTCGAGCGATGTCCATGCGAGTCATGCTTTTTCGCGCCGGGTTGGCACTCGCGGCTGGTCTCGGCGGGTTCCCCGACGCCGGCGCCGCCTGCGTCGGCCCGCAGCCGCTCGCGGCGAAGCTCGCAGCTCACCCCGAGGCGGACCTCTATCGTCGGCTCGGCGAGTGGTTTGGCGATCATCGCCAGTATGGGTGTGCGGCGGAGGCCTTTCGCGCCGGTCTCGAGCTCGAGCCGGGCTCCTCCGGCCTGGCCTATCTTCTCGGACTGAGCCTCTATACCTCGGGCGATGCCAAAGGGGCCGTAGGCCCGCTCGAGCAGTCGGTTCAGCTCATGCCCGACGTCCTCAAGCCGCACCTGATCCTGGGGGCCGCGCTCAATCAGTTGGACCGCCGCGCGGAGGCCGAGGCGGAGTGGCGAGCCGCGCTCAAAATCGATCCCCATTCGATCATCGCCCTCGACGGGATCAGCAAGGCCCTCATCGCCGACGGCGACTATGGCTCGGTGATCGGTCTTCTCGCTTCCGCGCCCTACAGCCAGGATCTGGTGCTCGATTTGGCGCTGGCCTATGGCAAAAGCGGTATGCTCGATCAGGCCTCCCGGGCCCTGACCGAGGCGCTCGATCGGAGCCCCAATTCCTTGCCATTGACCAGTGCGCTGGTTACGGTTCTGATCAAACAGACCCGCTATCAGGAGGCCTCCCAGCTGGCGGAGAAAACCGCCCTGATGCACCCCCAGGACCTGGAGTCCGGGAGGCTCTATCTGCGGGTTCTTGTGCTCAACGACAACATGGCCAAGGCGCAGCCGCTCGGCCGCCGCTTGCTGGCCCGAGCCCCGCATGATCCCGACTTGCTGTATCTGAACGGCATCATCGAAAGTGAAGCCGGGCAGTACGCCGCCGCCCGTTCCCATCTGGAGGAGTCGGTCGCGCGGAATCCGACCTATTACAACGCGCACTACAATCTCGGCGTCGTGCTGGCTCAACTGAAGGATTTTCCCGGTGCCAAGGAGCAACTGGAGAAGGCGCTGGCTCTCGGAGCGGTTGAGCCCGAGGTTCACTTCAAGCTGGCCACGGTTCTGCGGAATCTGGGGGAGACCAAACGGGCGGAGGAGGAACTCAAGTTCTATCAACAAGAGTCCAAAGCGAGGACCGATCGCACTCTGGCCACCCACACGGCCGAGCAGGCGGCTTTGGAGAAGGACCCGCAGAAGGCGGTGGCGCTCTATCGCCTGGCGGTCCAAGCCACTCCGGAAAATCCCCAGCTGCTGTTCAAGCTGGCGATGGCTCTTGATCGTGCGGGCGACACTGCCTCCGAACGGACAACCTTGGAGCAAGCCATCAAGATTGATCCCGGCTTGGCCATCGCGCAAAACCAGCTGGGCTATCTCGATTCGGTTGGCGGCGATACGGCCTCGGCGGAGCAGCACTTCCGGCTGGCCCTGCAGGCGGCTCCCGGCTACGTCCAAGCCTGGGTCAGCCTGGCGGCCACACTGGGCATGGAATCCCGATTCCCGGAGGCCGAGGAAGCGGTCGCGAACGCGCTTCGGCTGGACCCCCAGAATGGGCAGGCGCTTCAGCTCCGCCAGGACCTGACAGCGGCGCAAGCCCAGCGCTGAAATGCGTATCCTGACCAGGCTCGGAGGATCCTGCCTGCCATGACCATCAGCCAATCTGGTCCCTGGACCAGGCGCCGCCTGCTGCGCTCAGTTCCGGCGGCCTTCGCCGCGGCCTTTGCCCCGCGGCTTTTCGCTCGTGGCCCTGCCCCCGCTGCCGCGAAAGCCGCGGCCCCGTTTTCCCGCTTTGTCGATGTGGCCGCGAGCGCCGGACTTACCGAGACCATGGTCTACGGAGACCCGGCCAAGGCAACCTACATCATCGAAATCATGGGGGGCGGCTGCGCTTTCTTGGACTACGACAACGATGGCTGGATGGACATTTTTATCCTCGGCGGCCGCCGCCTGGAGGGGGTCCCGCCCGGCGCCAGCAACCGTCTCTACCACAACAACCGCGACGGCACCTTCGCCGACGTCACCGAGAAGGCGGGCCTCAGGGATGCGGGATGGGCCAACGGGGTGTGCGTCGGCGACTACGACAACGACGGCTTCGAAGACCTCTTTCTTACCTATTTCGGCCAGAATCGGCTCTACCACAACCGCGGCGACGGCACTTTCGCCGATGTCACCGCGAAGTCCGGTTTGCTTGATCCTCAAACCCGCTTCAATTCCGGTTGCACATTCCTCGATTACAACCGCGACGGCTACCTGGACCTGTTTGTTTCGAACTACGTCGAGTTCGATATGGCGCACGCGCCCCGGCCCTCACTCGCCGTGCTCAACTGCAACTACGAGGGCGTCCCGGTCAACTGCGGGCCGAACGGTCTGGGCGCTCCCCGGCATTCCCTCTACCGCAACAATGGGGACGGAACCTTTACCGATGTCTCGAAGGAGTCCGGCATTGCTGCGATGCGTGGCTCCTATGCGCTGACGGCGGTCGCTCTCGACGCGGACGAGGACGGCTGGACCGATATCCTCGTGGCCTGTGACTCCACCCCGAGCCTGCTGCTGATGAACAACCACGATGGCACTTTCCGCGAGGAGGGCCTGCTGCGCGGTGTGGCCCTCGGCGTCGACGGCCAGCTGCTAGGCGGCATGGGGGTGGGGGTGGGCGACTACAATCTTGACGGCCACCTCGACCTGGTCAAAACCCACTTTCAGGATCAGTCTACCGGGCTCTATCGCAACAATGGCAAGGGCGAGTTTGAGGACGTCACCGCCCAGGCCGGTCTCAATCCAGAACGCCGCTATATCAGCTGGGGCACGGGCTTGGTCGATCTCGACAATGATGGTTATCCCGACATCTTGCTGGTCACCGGCACGGTCTATCCCGAACTCGAGAAGGTCTACGCCAAGTACCCGGCCCGGAGCCCGCGCATTGTCTTCCGGAATCAGAGAGACGGAACTTTTCTCGAGCTGGGCGAGGAAACCGGCGCCGCCATATCCGCTCGCCACTCGAGCCGCGGCTGTGCTTTTGGAGACTTCGACAATGATGGTGATCTGGACGTGCTCATCATGAACGTGAATGAGCCGCCTTCTCTGCTGCGCAATGACGTGCCCGGTGGCAATCACTGGCTTAAAGTCCGACTGGAGGGCAGCAAGAGCAACCGCAGCGCCATTGGCGCGCGCGTTCTGGTCCGTTACGGGGGAAAGGTGCAGGCGCAGTGCGTCACCAGCCAGACCAGTTATCTTTCAGCTAATGATCCCCGCCTGCACTTTGGCTTGGGGGCGGCAACGCGCGCCGATCTCGAGATCCGCTGGCCCGCGGGCACATCCGAAACCTACCCCGGCCTGGCCGCCAGCCAGCTGGTCACCATTCGCGAAGGGCAGGGAATCATCAAAAGCAGGCCGTTCCGTTAGACGATCCGCCCGGCGGATGGCCGCTGCCTACTTGTCTTTACCATCCTTATCCGCCCCCACCCGCTGCTCGAGCTGCGCGATCTGTTGCTTGACCAGGTCCGCACTCGATCCGCTTGGCAGATAGGCAAGACAGTTGCGCAGATGCTTGAGAGCCCCCGCGTAGTCGCCTTTCAGGGCCAGGATTACGGCCAGCAGCTGTTCGTCGTTGGGGATGGTATGCACCGGATCCATGGCCAACGACTTGAGAGCGTCGCTTTCCGCGATCTCGGTGTGGCCGAGGTGGAAGTTGGCCAAAGCGTCCGAGAACCAGAGCAGCGAAGTGCCGGCGGGGTTGAGCTGTAAAGCGTGGCCGCTTTCATTCGCCGCGTCCTGCCACTTTTGGTCCTGCGCATCGAGCACCGCGAGTTGCTCGTAGGGGGAAACGAACTTGGGGTCTGCGGAGGCAGCCTTGGCGAAGGAGTCCCGTGCTTGTTGGGGGTTCGAGGCCAGCTGAAGTTTCCCCATCTCAAACCAGGCCTCCGCGAACCCAGGATCGATCTCGACCGCCTTCCCGAGGTCGCGCTCGGCCTTGTCAGGTTTCTGTTCGAGCAATTCGGTGCGCGCCCGGTCGAAGAGCTTTCTGGCGCCCGGCGGAGCGGCGGCGGTGGTGCTGCTGAAGGCACTTCCTTCCGTTCTTCCTTCCTGACGAGAAAGCGTAAGGGTGCCGAGGTTCGGGTCGTCTTGCAGGTTATGTTGGGTGATGGTGAGCACGTTCGAACGGAAGCCCGCCAGGGCTGCCTGGACCAGGCAGCCATTCGTAATGGGTCTCCATCTGCCGCTTCGTGTCCCCTTGCTGATTGACGGAGACGGGCGCGGGCGCAGGAGCGATGGCGAAATTGCCCTTGGGGTCGGTTCGCGTGGTGTATACGATGGTCCCGCCGCAGACGACCGATACCGGCACCGGCTCCCACAAAAGCGGTTCGCCCTCGACCGCAAGCTTTCCGAGAAGGACCCCGCCGGCGCGCCCCTGACCGGACATCTGCGTCCAATATCCGTAGGTACCGCTATCCTGGATGGAGTCCGGTCGTGTGATGGTGGAGGGAGGAGCGGGGGTTGAACTCTTCGCCTGCCCAAAGACTTCGACACCGAGGGTAAGCATCGAGAAGAGAAAAACCAAAACTGGCACGGAGAATCTGGTTCTCATCAGGCCTCGCTATCTGGTCTTATTATCCCACCATCCAAATACCTCTAGCAATCCGACTCGACCCTTCGGTCGGGGCGCGAAAACCACGCCGCCAGTGCGCTATGCTGAGGAACCAAGGTAAGGATGAGAAGAGTAAGCAGGAAGAAGAGTAAGCAGGAAGAAGAGTAAGCAGGAAGGAGGGTAAGACCTAGGGAGTCGGTTTTTTGGGACCCTGTTGGTGGAGTGGAGGATGGCCCAGTATCGGCGGTCGATTCCGCCGATCTTCAAGCGGCATGGGATCTCTTGGAGGAGGTGCGTCGGCGCAACCCAGATCGAACAGCTGCCATTGGAATCGGCAGGTTCAAGCGCCCCTGCAGCCCTGGCGCTAAGGTTCACTCGGTTTATTATCGTGCCGCCCTGCTGCAGTTGTGCGCAGCTCGAGGGTTACTCTCACCTTGGGTGCGCGATGGCCAGCCCGAAGCAGCAGTTTTCCGAGTTGCAGCCAGCTTTCCGATGAAAAGAATGCAAGTGGGAACAGTCTATGAGGGCCTTCCGTTCGACCTACCGGAGTTTACCAGACAGATCGAGAGCGAATGCAAGAAGAGAGATTAGGGCAGTAACGGGCATCAACCGTACGGGCGATAGGATTGTCCCAGGGTCTTTCTCCGGACAGGTGGGTTGCCCTGGTCCCCGCCCTTGGGCGAAAACCGCATTGTAAGTGCGCTATGCTAGGGGCGATGCGTATTCTGCTCACCCTGGCGCTTTTAGCCGTTTGGGCTGTGGCCCAGCAACCGGACCCCGATCAACTGCTCAAGAGCGCAATCGAGGCGCAACAGCACGGAGATTTCCAAACCGCGATCCGTGAGTACCGCCAGGTGCTTGCATTGCGCCCGAATGCCGTCGAAGCCAGAGTGAATCTCGGGGCCGCTCTGGTTCATGTCGGCGAGTTCGATGCCGCCATCGCGGAATACAAGAGAGCGCTGCCCTCCGCGCCACAGAAAAACGCTGTCCTTCTGGATCTGGCTCTGGCCTATTACAAGAAGGGCGACTTCAAGAGCGCGCAGCAGCAATTCGAGACTGTGCATGGGGCGCAGCCGAGCAACCTGCAAGTCGCAATTCTCCTCGGGGACACCGAGACCCGCCTGGGAAAGGCGGCCGACGCGGTAGCCATGCTCGAGCCGCTCGAGGGCGCAAACCCGCAGAATCTGGATTTTGAGTACGTGCTCGGATCCGCCATGATCCAGGGCGGCCGGCGTCGCGAGGGCGTCGCCCGGATCGAGAAGGTTGCCGACCGAAGCCAGAGCGCCGATGCCTTTCTGTTGGCCGGGTCCACCCTGCTCGAACTGAACGAATTCGAGCCGGCTCGCCACGACCTCGACAGGGCGCTTGCTCTCGACCCGAAGCTTCCAGGCATCTACTCGCTGGCCGGCACGGCCCGAGACAAGACCGGGGATGTGAAGGCCGCCGAATCAGCCTTCCGGGAAGCTCTCAAACTCAATCCCGACGACTTCACCGCGAACCTCTACCTGGGCGCCATTCTTTACAAACGTCGGGCGCTCGAGGAGGCCAAGCCCTATCTGGAGAGGGCACTCGAGCTGGACCCTTCTTCGACCATGGCCGGCTACGAAGTGGGCATGCTCGAGAGCTCCAGCGGACAATTGGAAGCCGCGGCGGCGGAACTGGAAAAGGTGGTCAATGAGGATCCGAGTTGGCTCGAGCCGCACGTGGAACTGGCGTCTCTTTATTACAAGCTGCGCCGTCCCGAGGATGGAGCCAAGGAACGGCAGATTGTCGAGCGCATTACCGCCGAGCAACAGGCCAAGGGGCCAGGGACGCGCTAGCCGGGCTCCGCATCGCCGCCCGCGGTAAGCTAAAAGCTAAGGTCCCGAAGCTCTTCAGTCGGGTTCGGTAACCTTTAAAATGCGATCCCCCTCAACGTCCTCGAGGGTTTGGACGACTCCGGAAGGCCAGTGAATCTCAATGCGTTCCGCGCGGCGGTCGGCGCCCAGGCCGAAGTGCACCGGTCCGTCGCTCGATGAGGCATAGCCAACGCTGGTGGTCATATGGTTGTATTGCGTGCCGCTCTTGGTCACGAGCTTGAGGCGCGCGCCGATACCGTCGCGGTTGCTCTTGGTGCCGCGCAGTGCAAGGTCGAGCCAGTGGCCGGACTTCTCGCTGCGGTTCATCCAGATCTCGGCCTCCTGGCCGAGAGCGGTGGCGACTACGTCGATGCGCCCATCCCCATCCAGATCGCCGAAAGCGCAGCCCCGATGGCGGGCGGCCGGGGCCGCGTCGAGTCCGGCCTCCTCGGTCAGCGCGACCCATTTTCCGCTGGAGCCGGGGTTGTGAAACACGGTGTTGTACTGATCGACCGGCTGACTCGGCATCGAAATCGATTCCACGTGGCCGCGGGTCACGAACAAGTCTTTCCATCCATCATTGTCGAAATCGTAAAGACCCGCCCCGAATCCCGACATCGGCAAGCTCGCGTCCCGCATGCCGCTCGGGCTCGTGACCTCGCGAAAATCGCCTTTGCCCGTGTTCTGGAACAGAGGAAAGGTCTGGTTGTTCAGCGCGACGAAAACAATATCGGGGTAGCCGTCGTTGTTAAAGTCGCGAAAGTCCAAACCCATGCCGGAAATAAAGTTCCCATCCTCTGGAAGAGCGACCCCGGTCTCGAAAGCGACCTCTTCGAAGCGGTCTCCCAGGTTGTGAAAAAGGGAATTGTAGGAAGCGTCATTGGTCACGAATAGGTCCGGGCGGCCATCCAGATCGTAGTCCGCGACGCCCACCCCCATGCCTTTTCCAGCATGCTCGCGGATGCCCCATTCCTTCGATACGTCGCGGAACGTACCGTCGCCTTGGTTGAGGAAGAGTTGATTGGGTTGGCCCTTATAGAACTTGGGATTGCAGTAGTCGGCGACCCCTTGAAATCCGCAAAGCGGGTGCACGTCGTAGCTCCACTGCATGTAGTTGACCACGAACAGGTCCAGCCGACCGTCGTTATTCACGTCCACCCAGGCGGCGGTAATGGCCCAGAAGGGTCCGTACTGCGGGTCGGGACGGTTCAGGCTGGCCTCGAGGCCAGATTTCACGGTGACGTCGGAGAAGGTCCCGTTTCCATTGTTGTGATAGAGGGTGCTGTGGTGCAGGCCGGCTACGAACAGATCAGGATAGCCGTCGTTATCGTAGTCAGCGACCGCCACCCCCATATCGTAGCCGGATCCAGCCAAGCCAGCGGCGTCTGTGACATCGGTGAACACGCCTTGGCCATCATTGCGAAAAAGGCGGTTCCGGTATTTCGGGGAGTCTTTGTGGAGGGAGGCAATGTCGGCTCCGTTGGTGAAGAAGATGTCAGGACGGCCGTCTCCGTTGTAGTCAAACACCGCCACCCCGCCCGGCATGGTTTCGGGTGCATTCTTCGCCGGGGTCTCGTCGTTTTCCAAGCGAAACGGGAGTCGATGAAGCTCGAAGCGGATGGGACTGGGAGCAGCCGATGCGTGCAGGAGAAGGAGAGAGGTGGCAATGAGGAGCAGACAGCAAGTGACAAGCCGAGTGGACTTGGGCGCTGGCATAAAAAAGACAGGACAGAAAAAGAACAGGGTGGCCGAAGCCACCCTGTCGATGATTGTACCTTGGGCTACCGCCTCAGAAGTAGTACTTCAGGGCGAAAGTCATGATGCGGCTGCCCGTCTTAAAGCCCGGTTTGCCGGTCGTATTGGTATTGGTGTTGGTCGGAGAAATGCCAGTTACATTCGGATGGCAGTTCCCGTCGGCTCCGACCGCCGAGCCCAGGAACTTGCACTCGTTTCCATCCACGCCGGTTGCCGTTCCCGAGATGGGTACGGTGTAGTTGTTGGTGAAGTTGAGTGACTGATCGCCATTGCCCGCCAGTCCGAACTGGGCCAGGGGATGGTTCAGGAAGTTGGTCGCTGACATACGGAACTGTACGCTCTGGCGTTCCGAGATCTTGAAGGTCTTGAAGAGCGCCAGATCGCTGTCAAAGTAAGCTGGACCACTCATGTCGGGCCAGATGAGCGCGCCTTGCTGCCCGTAGGCTGGCACCGAGAAGCAACTGGGGTTGAAATACTGACCCTTGGCCAGGTTCTTGGCCGGGTTGCAGGTCAGAGAGGGCAGCAGATTGTTGATCGAACTGGTGCCGAACCAAGTGGATGCGTTGACCGTAGCCGACTTTAGACCATTCGGCAAGTTGATGGTGTTATCCGGAAGGTCCGGCGCACCTGCGGTCGGATAGGTAAGAGAAGGGAACGTCGCGTTGAGGTTGGCATTGAGGTTCGGCTGGAGCGGCGCTCCGCTTTGGAACGTCGTGTAGCCGGAGAACTGCCAACCGTCGACGGCTGCTCCCATAAACTTGTTGCCGTGAACGAAGCTCGGAAGTCTCCAGACATAGGCCAGGTTCAGGATATCCCGGTGGTCATAGGCCAGGGTTCCGTAGTTGTTCTTGAGGGAGAAGGGATCGACGATGGGGCCGTTGCCGCCTCCGTTATCGGTTTGTCCGTCGCGGATGCCGAGGACCTTGCTGAAAGTGTAATTCGTCAGGAAGGTGACCGGTCCGGATTGCTTCTGCCACGACACCTGCAGCGAGTTGTAGTTCGCGTAGCTGCCGTGGGTGAGCAGGTAAATATCCTGGTAGTTGTTCAACGGACGGTAGTCGTTCGAGTTGAAGCTGGCGTTGTAGTTGGCCACGTGGCCCGCGCACGCCACCGCATTCTTGCCCGCATCGGAGCTGTTGCAAGTGAGTCCGTTCGGTGAAACATCAATGCCCTTGGTAGGATCGGGCAGGAAGAAACCGCCGGGGAGGATGTTGTTCAGATCATCAATCTTACCGTTGGTCCCATCGATCCACTCATTAATGCTCTTGTTCGCGACATAGGAGGCCTCGAACACGGAGCGCCAGGGAAGCGCCTGGGAAATGGTGACGTTCCAGTCCATGGTCAAAGGAGTTTTGTTATCCCCCTCCTGCAGACCGTACACCGATGCTCCATTTTGGGCCACGCTCGAAGGCGGAACGAATCCCGTGCCGCCACTGTCAATTTGAGCGTAACCGGTCGTGGTTCCAGCAGTTGTGAAGGTGAAAGCACCCTCAGGTCCAGTGGCCGCGTCGGCCACCTGGGTTGAGATTTGGTAGCGGAAGATGGCAAAGCCGGCACGAAGCACCGTCTTTCCGGTTCCGAATATGTCGTAAGCCATGCCCACGCGTGGCTCGTAGTAGAACAGAGGAGATACCAAGCCAGACAACGGTATGTGGCTGTCGGTTGCGTGCCACAGCAGACCGGTGTTGGGCGGCGCCCCGGGCCCGTTCACGTAGCTGCCCGGATCCCAGACCTGGAATCCTTGCGGAGTTCCATACCACTGGCCCACATGGTCGAAGCGCAGCCCGTAGTTCAGGGTCAACTGTTTGTTGGCCTTGAAGGAGTCCTGCGCGTACAGCGACCACTGATGGAACTTGAGGTCGTTGGTCGGGAAAGCGCTCACCTGTTGGTAGTTACCCGTGCGGCCCAGGAGAAAGTCGGCCACCACGTTCCCTGTGCTATTCGGCCCCCAGCCCAAGTTGTAGGTGCCGTTGTCGCCCGGCCCAAGACCGCCGGCCGACTGGATGTTCTCGCTCGTATCCCAGTAGAACCCGGCTTTCAGGACGTGAGAGCCGAGCACTTTGGTGAAGTTGTCGTATAAGGCGGGATCCTTCTTGAGGCCGCCAAAGGCGCCGCCTGCGAAGCCCGTGCCGTCAAAGGAAAACTCCTCGATGTTGGGGAAGGCGCCGCCCCAGGGACCTTCGATGTTCGGAATCTGGGAAGCAGTATGGCCAAACAGACCGGTCACATTGAATCCGAGTTTCGTGCGGTCGACCGCCGAGGGATTGCTGAGCGACGAGGGGTTGATGTAGCGGGCTAAGGTGAACACGAATTCATTGGTCGTGGTGGGGCTGAAGACGTGGGTCAAGTTCGCCATGACCTCTTGCGAAGTGGTCGGGGCGACCACGTTCGAGGGATAAGGCAAAGTCCACGGTGGAGTCCACCAGACCCCGACGGGATGCTGATCGTTCTCGATTTGCCGGGTGTAGGATCCCGTCAGTTTGGTGTTGTCGCTGATCGCATAATCCACTTTCCCGGTGGCTTCCCAACGGTTCTGAGGAGAAGTGTTCAGATACTGGTAATTGTTCCATCCGTTGGTCGACGACGGGGTGATGTTCGGTTTGGGGTACAACTTCGCAATGGCGGCTGCATTGGGATCGAAATCTGCCGCCGGCACCGCGCTGGCGGTCCCGCCAGGCGGCGCGCTGCTCATCGGCTGGTAAGCGTATTGCCACACGTTGATCAACTGGGCCAGGGTTCCCGCCGGGATACCGGCGTTGCTGAAGTCTCCGCCCAACTGAGCCGGGGTGGGCACGTTGTAGTTGATCGGAGTCGCGGCCGGATGCTGGATCATGTATTCGTAGCCGCCCCAGAAAAACAGCTTCTTGCGGCCATGGTTGAGGAAAGGAATCGGCCCGCCTGCATTGCCGCCCAGGTAGTAGTAGTACTCGGACGGGTTCGGTAGCCCTTGGCTATGGGAGTAAGCGTCCTCCGAGTTCAAGGCGCTGTTGCGGGCGTAGAGATATCCTTCGCCGTGATACTGCGATCCGCCGCTTTTGCTGAAGGCCTGAAAGATGACCGGGCCTTTGGCGTATTCCGCGCTATAGGAGGACATCAGAACCTTGACTTCAGAAACCATGTCCTGGTTGATGTTCGCAATCTGAGTTCCCAGGTTGCCAGGATCGACCAGGTTAGCGCCGTCCAGCATGTAGGCCATGGCGCCGTTCGGCTGCGTGCCGTTCGAAGAAAAAGCGCCCACCGGACCATTGTTGGTGCCGACCACCTTGTCGTTGAAGCCGGAGTTTTGGGTCAGGCCATTGTTGAGCGCCATTCCTGGCATCAGCTTCAGCAACTCACCGGCGTCGCGGCCGACCAGAGTAATGTCCTCGACCATCTGGGCGTTAACCGTGGTGCTGACTTCAGCGGTGTCGACGGGCACGACTGCATCCGCGCCAGCTACCACCTGGACCGTCTCGGGTCCAGTGCCTCCGACTGCCAGATTGATATTCGGCAGCGTCCGATTGTCGCCTTGGGAGAAGACGATGCTGTGTTCCTGCCAGCTCTTGAAGCCCTTGGCGGAAACAGTCACCGTATAAGAACCCGGCTGCACCGCGGTAATCGAGAAGAATCCAGAACCGTTGGCGACGGTGTTCCGAACGTCGCCCGAAGCTTCGTTCTTCATCTGCAGTTGAGCGTTCGGGATGACGGCGCCACTTTGATCATAGACGGTGCCACTCAGAGTTCCGGTTAACTGTTGACCAAAGCAAAACGGGGCAATCAGCAACACGACTGCTAAGCCCGTCACTACTCCAACTCTTTTCAAAGCAGCAACAATCAGATTCGAAATCATTGATCCGCCTCCGGATAATGGAAGACTGCGTCAGTGGGCAGCTCTTGGGTCAAGCTGCTCAGTTTTCGACTTGATTTCCGCAACCTTATCCATCGTCCCCACGGATCTAATGCCCGTTTCTGGTTGCGTTATCAGACGATTCCAAACAAATCGGGCCGTTTTGGCCCCCCTCGATTGACTGTAAGTTCTTACAGGGTCAAGGTCTACACAGAGGCCTAACCTAAAGGTACTACCTCTGGCCCGCCACTTGTACCGCTGTTCGAAATTGCTTGTCAAGCAAAATCGTTATTCGAGGGGAGTTTACGAGGGGATTCTCACCCGGTCGCCGTTTGCGGTAGCCCTGAGGTACACGAAGGACCGAAAAATCGCGGGCTTGAAACCGGCAAGGGTGAGGAAACCCGGTCTCCAAGGCCTAGAGAACCAGCCTGGGCAACAACGGGCAAGGAACAGGGTAAGGGGGTGGCGAAGCGGCTGACGGGGTCAACCACCACCTTCTTATTAGCAACATCTTATTAGCAACATCGTCCAATCGCGTTAGGGACTTGCCAGAGCACGGCGCCGGTCGCGAGCGCGTCCTGCCGAATCTCCGGTCCCGGTTATCTCCCGGTCATCGATGCGCAATGGAGCTCGAGCGGGAGCTATCGCCCGACCGCGAAAAAGAATAACATCCAGACTACTTCATGGCCGAACCACTCTCCTCGTCACAGATCAGCGACCTCACCAGCCGTTACACCTACGGCACTTGGCGTCGCCAAAAGGGCTGGGCGCCGCTTCCGATCGTGGATGCGGAAGACTGCCACTTTGTCGACGCCGAGGGTAAGCGGTACCTCGATTTCTCCGCGCAGCTGATGTGCGTGACCCTCGGTCATAAGAACCGGGCGGTGGTCGAGGCGATTGCAGAGCAGGCCAGGAAGCTGGCCTTTATCGGCCCGGGTTTTGCCACCGAGGTCCGAGCCGAACTCAGTCAGCGTTTGGTCGAAGTCTTGCCCCCGGGCCTTGAGAAATTCTTCTTTACCACCTCCGGCACCGAGGCGAACGAAGCCGCCTTCAAGATTGCCCGCATGGTGAGTGGTAAGACCAAAATCATTTCCCGCTATCGCTCCTACCACGGTTCCACCATGGGATCGATCGCGGCGACGGGCGATCCACGAAGGTGGGCCATGGAGCCCGCGGGCAAAATTCCGGGGGTCATTTTTGCCCCGGAAGTGAATTGCTACAAATGTCCGATCGGCCACACCTACCCAGGTTGCAACATCGCGTGTGCGGATTACGTTGAGCACATGATTGCGAACGAGAGCGACGTGGCGGCAGTGATTGTCGAGCCCGTGGTCGGGACCAATGGCGTGCTAGTGCCGCCAAAAGAGTACATGCCGCGTTTGCGAAAAATATGCGACGACCACCAGGTTCTGCTGATCGCGGATGAGGTGATGAGCGGCTGGTGCCGCACTGGCAAGTGGTTCGCCATGGATCACTGGAACGTGGTGCCAGACATCCTGACCACGGCCAAGGGCATCACCAACGCCGCCATTCCGCTCGGCCTGTGCGCGACGACGGGCAAGGTTGCGTCCTATTTCAACGAGCACTTCTTCTCCCACGGACATACCTACGAAGCCCACCCCCTCACCTTGGCGCCGGCGATCGCCTCGATCAACGAAATGAAACGGCTGAATCTTCCACAGCGCGCCACCGAGGTGGGGGCTTATCTGGGCGAGAAACTCAGTGCGCTCAAGCCTCGGCATCGATCGATTGGAGAAGTTCGCGGCATCGGGATGTTTTGGGCGGTGGAGCTGGTCAAAGACCAGGTTACGAAAGCACCGTTTAACACCGGCTTGGATAAGGTTTCAGGAAAGCCGCTGCTGGTCGATCGCGTCGCCGCTCGCGCGATGGCCAACGGGGTGTACGTGCAGGCCTGGTTGAGCCACTTCGTGATCGCACCGCCGCTTATTATCACCCGGGAACAGATCGACTGCGGGGTGGCGGCGCTCGACGGGGCGCTCGAAATTGCAGATGCCGAACTAGACCACTAGCCGCCTGACTCGCCCATCCCCGCCCGTACTTCCGCCAGCATTTCGTCGTCCGCGATCAATACTCACGCTGGTCGCCCTCCCAAGCCTAAACCCGCGCTCCTGACGAATAGTCCGAGCCGGCAAGAGGTTTATCAGAGAACCAAGAGAAGAGAAGATAAAGAGAAGAGAAAGAGAAGAGATAGGACGGGTGTCTCCCTTTGCTCCGATCGGAGATTGGCGAACCGCCTTTTGAGGCAAGCGAAAGCCAACCTGAGCTCACGGGGTCGAAGATGAGTTAAAGGTCTGCACGGACTCAGTCGATTAAGCCAAGGGGATCCTAAAGAGAGGGGTCTCTGGGCCGGGTGACTCTTCCAGCCATTCCCGCCCGTTTCGGAACCGAGGGCAGGCCGAAATACTTGAGAGACATGCTGGCAGACAAAACACCGCCGATCAAACGCAAGCTGATCTCGATCATCATGATGACCAGCACGGCTGCGCTGCTGCTAGCCTGCGGGACCTTCACCATCTACGACATGGTCACGTTCCGCAAGAGCAAGATGCTCGAAGCATCCCTTCTGGCCAACATCATCGCGGCCAATAGCACGGCCGCGATTGCCTTCAATGATCCCCAGATGGCCCAAGAGACACTCGGCACATTGCGTTCGGAACCGCACGTGATGGCGGCGCGAATTTATGTCGTGGGCGGCGCGCCTTTCGCCACATACTTTCGCCAAGGGGCGGTGACGACCCCTCTTCCCGAGTTGTCTCAACCTGAAAACAGCGTCTTCACCGAGAACACGCTGCGCATCTCTCGCAGAATTACCAGCAAAGGAGACGTGCTCGGAACAATCTTCCTGGAGATGGATCTGCACGAGCTCCTGCTTCGCCGCCGGCGCTACGCAGCGATTGCCTCCGCGGTCTTGGTGCTTTCGTTGCTCGCAGCGTTCTTACTGGCTTCACGCCTGCAGCGGACCATTTCTGAGCCTATTTTCGCCCTGGCACACCAAGCCCGCTCTGTTCCCCGGGGCACCGGCTACAAGATTGATGGAGTGCGAGGGGAATACCGTGAAATTGTCCTGCTGATCGAGAGTTTTGACGAGATGGTGCGTAACCTGGCGGATCGTGACGCGCAACTGCAACACCACCGCGAACACTTGGAGGAGGAGGTAGCCTCCCAGACGCGCGAGCTAAGGACGCTCAACGCCCATCTCCTGCAGGCGAAAGAATCGGCCGAAGCCGCCAGCCGGGCTAAGAGCGAATTTCTCGCCAACATGAGTCACGAAATCCGCACGCCCATGAATGGCATTTTAGGGATGACAGAGCTTACCCTGGGCACAAGTCTTTCTCGCACCCAGCGCGACAATCTCTTGTTGGTCAAGTCCGCCGGCGATGCTCTGCTTTCGGTCATCAACGACATCCTGGACTTTTCAAAAATCGAGGCGGGCAAGTTTTCACTCGATCCCCGCACCTTCAATCTTTCTGCCGCCGTTGCCGACACGGTGCGATCGGTGTCCCTGCGGGCGCACGAGAAGGGCTTGGAACTGGTCTTTGACATTGATCCTGCCATTCCCGAGCAGGTGGTCGGCGACGCAGGCCGGTTGCGGCAGATCCTGCTGAACCTGGTCGGCAATGCTGTCAAGTTCACCAAGCAGGGCGAGGTTGTTGTTTCCGTGAAGCCGGAGCGAGCGACTGCCGATCGTCTGGTCCTCCACTTCACCATCCGCGACACGGGGATTGGCATTGCGCCGGAGAATCTGGCGAGAGTCTTCGAGGCCTTTGAGCAGGCCGACACTTCTGCGACCCGGCATTACGGAGGTACGGGCCTCGGCCTGACGATCTCCGCCCATCTGGCAAGATTGATGCAGGGGCGCATCTGGGCGGAGAGCGCTCTCGGGCAGGGCAGCATATTCCATCTCACCGCTTCGTTTGGCGTGTCGAAGGCCAAGCTGCCGCCCGCACTTGATATCGAAAAGCTGGCCGGCAAACGTGCACTCATTGTGGATGACAACGCTACCAACCGGCACATTCTCCAGCAGACTCTGGTGCGGTGGAAAATACGGACAGTGCTGGCCGACAGTGGACCGGCCGCACTGCTGCGTTTGCATCAAGACGCGCGCGCCGGACTGGTCTACGACCTGGTCATACTCGACAGCCACATGCCGGGCATGGATGGATTCGAGGTCATCGAACGAATTCGGTCTTCGAGCGATCTTTCCGTCCGCACGGTCATGATGCTTACTTCAGTCGACCGTCCGGAAGATCCCCGCCGCTGCCAGGAACTGGGGATTGCGACCTACCTCGTCAAACCGGTGGGGCAGATGGAACTTCTGCGCTCGGTGCGCGAGGCGCTGGGGGCAGCGGAAGAGGAAAAACAGTCGGATCCTGCTCGCCGGGGCCTCAAGTCCCGGCTTTCCCTGCGCATCTTGCTGGCCGAAGACAATGTTTTGAATCAGCGGGTGGCCCGCGGCATGCTGGAAGATCTGAACCATTCCGTGACCATTGCCGCCAACGGACGGGAAGCCGTCGAGACCTTTGCCAAGGGTGATTTTGACCTGGTGTTCATGGACATTCAAATGCCCGAAATGGACGGCTACCAGGCCACGAAGCAGATTCGAGAAGAGCAGCAACGTAGGAAGATTCGAATACCGATTGTAGCCATGACAGCGCATGCCATGAGCGGCGATCGGGAAAAGTGCCTGGCGGCGGACATGGATGACTACATCTCGAAGCCCATCAGTCGAGAGCAACTGTTTGCGGTGATTGAGCACAACTCCACTGGGGCATCCCTCGCGCCCGAGACCGAGCCCGAGACCGAGAATGACCCCGTGGACCTGACACCTGCGCCAGAAATCGTTCATGCCCCGGTTCTAGCGCCGACGGCAGGGTCTCCTGAACCGCTCACCCTGGATGTCGCCTTTGTGCTCGAGCGTTTCGGAGGCGACAAAAGTTTGCTCCGCGAAACAGCAGGCATGTTTGCTGCCGAATCAAGTCTGCTGCTGATCAAGATCGAGCGAGCGCATGTCGAGAGCGACCTCCTCAACCTGCAGTCCGCCGCGCACACGCTCAAGGGCATGTGTCGAACCTTCGAAGCGAATGAGGCCGCCCAAGCGGCGTTCAAGCTGGAACTGGTGGCTCAAGCCGGAAGCGCGGGCACCGACCAGCAGGTGGAACAACTAAGATCAGAGGTCTGCCGCGCCGCCCAGGCCCTGGCCGAACTGGACCGCCAATTGGCCAAGGCCGCCGCCGCCACGGCATAACCATCCTGGGCCGCGTGGGGGAGGGATCGGCGGGAACCCTTCACCGGCGGCGGGAAGACCGGAAGGGTCTTGCGCCGCATGAGAGGACCGATCCGATCCCGGAATTTCTAGTTCACCAGACTGGCAACCTGCTGCAACTTGCCGCTGATTTTGAGCTTCGCCCGATTGGCGGCATTCATGTTCAGGTCAACTTTCACCTTGGTCCCGTCGATCCGCAGATCGGCGATTCCCCCGATTTCCGCGAAGGGCGCAAAGTCCGCCACCGTGAAGACGGGAAAATTCTTCAATGCGTCGACAATGGCCGCGGTACGCTGCATTTCTGATTTGCTCAAAAAGGCCATCTGGCATGCTCGCAGCCCACTGGCATCCGCCTTCTTAAAGCGCCGCACTTCAAGCGGCCTGGCATCTCCCGAGGTTTTGCCCGCGATGGCCTGATCGAGTCTGCCGCCGAAGGGATCCTCCCCCACGATGCAAATGACAAAGGGGGTTGCCGGCGCTTGGAATGTGCCCTCCGGCCACTGCACGTATTTCGAGAAGTTATAGAGGTAGCCGGCCTTGATGCTGTACTCATCCATCTGGGCGCTGGCCGAGCGCGATGCCGGGAGCATCGAGACCAGGGCCAAGATGAGATGAATTCCGCGCTTCACTACTTCTCCGTGGCGGGCCCCAGCCGATCCTGTCCTGCGGGCCCTCTAAGCATGGCGATTCGTCGTGGTGCGAGCTGCGCGGGTCCGGTGACCGTTCTTATTTCTTATTCTGGGTTCGAGCGCCACATCAATTCGAGGACTAGCGCCCGGCGAACTTCTCCCGCCGGAAAATAGGGCTCACCGGTGTTATTTTCCAGGTGGTGTGCCGACTGCAGGTTGCGGCCCCAGATAGAAAACGTAAATCCCGAGATCCGGTTGGTGGAGAAACCCACATCCACGCGATTCAGCGTGGGTAATTTCAGTTCTGAAATCGCATCGTAATAGTAATAATTCGCGTCGAGGTCGCAATGTCGCGTCAGGTCCAGGCGTGACTGGAGATTGAGGATGTGACGGGGAGTATCGACACCTTCGGTGCCGCCCGTCGAGACCCCTCGAGTCTCGGTGAGGCCCGCGGAGAGGGACCAGCGGCCGACCGGTCTCAGTTCGGTGAACAGTTCCAGTCCATGGGTCTGGCCGGTGCCGGAGTTCTGAAATTGCAAGGGTATTTCGATGTAGGAAGAAAAGACCTGGGGGGGACCCGGCGGTCCTACGTTGATCAGCTGGTCGTAGTGGTTATAAAAGGCCGCTAGATCAAAAGACAAGCCAGGCTTCAGCTGGTAACGGGATCCGAGCTCATAGGCGCGTACCGCCTCCGAGTGGAGCGCCGGGTTGCCGGTAATCGTGGCGAAGACGGGAAGGGGGCCGCCGAGGGTCTCTGAAGCCTTAAGATCGACATCCGTATTGACGCGGGTCGGCTCGCGCACCGCGCGGGAAACCGCGCCCCATAGCGTGGCGGACTGGCTGGGAGTCCAGACCCCACGAATCTGTGGCTGAATTTCGAACCCGGTGTAGGCATTGTGTTCCAACTTGGCTCCGCCAATGAAGCGCAGTCGGTCCGGCACCACGGCAATTTCATACTGCCCGAAGACGCTATAGGTGGTATCACGCTGCCGCGCCGGGGTGTAGCTGATCTCGAAGTTGTCGCTGGGAGTATCGATGGTGCTCAGGATGCTCCCGCCCCAGATGAGGGAATGGCGCGGCGTGAAGATAAAGTTGTGCTGAACCTCGACATTGCAGGTGTTGCGAATATCGCCCCCCAGCGTATCGAAGCGATCAAACCAGTTGCAATAGGCTAAGACATCGCTGCTGGAGCGATCGGAAAAGTGGTGCGTCCAGCGGCCCTGAATGTTGCCCCCTTTCATCGCGACATCCTGCTGTGGTTCGGCCGGGCCGAGGGCGGCGGGCCCACTGAAATTCAGCTCGGCGATCTCAATGGCGCCATCGTAGCCGCCGCCTTCGAAGCTGAAATTGTCTTGCGGAGAGATGCTCCAATCCAGACGCAGTCCACCTTGTTGGAGATTCCATTGGTTCGGTTGCGGCCTTCCGGAGGCATCGACGGTGGGATCGCCGTACATTCCTTGGGCAAAGATCCGATAGGAAAGATTCTGGCCGACCCCGCCACCATAGCGGAGACTGGCCTTGTCGCGTTCGTCAAAACCGGCCGAGGCCACCACCGCCGAACCCTGCGTCTTCTGCGCACTTTTCGTAATGATGTTAATGACGCCGTTCACAGCATTGGCCCCCCAGAGCGTGCCCCCCGGGCCACGAATGATTTCAATACGATCGATGTCTTCGAGCGGAGGATCAAAGGTGTCCCAGTACACGCCTCCGAAAAGCGGGTCGTAGAGCAGCCGCCCATCGAGCAGGACCAGCATCTTGTCGTTGAAGGCGTAGCTGAAGCCGCGAGCCGCGACAATCCAGGAATGCGAGTCCTCCTGGGCCACGTAAAGCCCGGGAACGGTGCGCAGCGCATCGGGAACCGAAGAGAATCCTCCCCGCAGAATCTGGTCTCCGCTTAGAACATAAATCGCAGCGGGAGCGCTGAACAGGTTTTCGATTTTCTTCGAGGCGGAGGTGACTTTCACATCCATGCCGGCCAATTGGTCCAAGTCGAGGTTGGCGGCCTGCTGGGCTTCCTCGGCCACCTGGCTTTGAGCGCTGGCGCTGTGCAGGCTGGCGGGGTCTGCATCCTGGGCTACCGCCCCCTGGGCTAAGGCAATCAACCAGCAGATCGCCACCATCATCGCGGCCGGATTCTTCATCGAGTTTCCTCCCCGCCGAACGCGGGATAAGCGAAGGAACGCAGGTTCACAAAAGTCTTATCGGCAAGATCGGCAACTTCCCCAGTCGCCGTACGAGCCGACCAGGCTGCCGATTGCGGAGGCCACCAGTCGAGATCCAGCTGGGCCGGGTCGGCGATGGCTTTTTCGCCCTCCCCCGGATGCTCAAAACTCGAGGGTTGCCACCCGCAACTGCCCGGCCGATGGGCAGTGGTGAATCCGAGAGGTGTCCTTCCGCCGGCCTCTGCCGAGGCCATAGAACGAGAGGCGGGTAAGACTTTCGTGCGAGGCCGGCCTCTCCGGGATCCTGGCGGCTGCGGTACATTAGCTCGGCAGGAGGGTACTCCCGAAATGGTCCACCGGACCCGGCGCGGCCTGTTGGTTCCCGCACTGGCACTGCTTCTCGCCGCCTGTGGAGGCGGCAACGGGGCTTCGTCCGGAGGAGGTGGAACCCAACTCACGGTTCCGTCGGCGCCGACCGGTGTCATGGCGACTGCGGGAAACGCGCAGGTCAGTCTCAGTTGGAATGGCAGTTCCGGGGCCACCAGCTACCATGTCAAGCGGGCCACGGTCAGTGGGGGCCCTTACACGGTCATCCTAAGCCCCACTGGAACTAACGCGATCGATGCCAGCCTGAACAACGGTACGGCGTACTACTACGTAGTCTCGGCGATAAACACGGCGGGCGAGAGCGCGAATTCCGGTGAAGTTACTGCCACGCCGACCGCCGGAACTTCGCCCCCAGCCCCGACCGCTCTCGTGGCGACGGGAGGGAACGCCCAGGTCAGTCTTTCCTGGAGCGCGAGTGCCGGCGCGACCGGGTACCACGTCAAACGCTCGGGCACCACCGGCGGGCCGTACACCCAGGTGGGTGCTCCT
The DNA here is from genome assembly GCA_963770245.1 of uncultured Acidobacteriaceae bacterium. Classification (GTDB taxonomy): domain Bacteria; phylum Acidobacteriota; class Terriglobia; order Terriglobales; family Acidobacteriaceae; genus PALSA-270. The sequence goes on from CAVYOX010000014.1 coordinate 564,416, forward strand.
GCCGGGGCCAGCTACACCGATGCCAGCGTAGCCAACGGCACCACTTACTTCTACGTGGTTTCAGCGCTGAACGCGGCGGGCGAGAGTCCGAATTCGAGTGAGGTCTCGGCCACGCCGACCGCATCGAGCGCTTCGGTTCACGTCACCGTCGATGTGCTGACCAACCGGCATCCGATCAGCCCCTATGTTTACGGCGGGTCTTATCCCAAGGACAAGCCCACGATCACCGACAGCGGTTTGACCGTGGTGCGCTGGGGCGGCAATGCCACTTCCACCTACAACTGGCAAGCCCAGACCGACAATGCCGACAACGACTACTTTTTTGAGGATTTTGCCTATTCGGAAATCGGGGATAGCGATTCCGCGACCTACATTCAGGACGTGAAAGCCGCGGGCAGCAATCCGCTCATGACCATGGTGATGCTGCCCTGGGTGGCGAAAAGCGCGGAAGGCGCGGGCAACGGACACTGGAGTTTTTCGGTGGCCAAGTATGGTGCGCAGTGCAGCGTCGACCCGTTCAACACCGACGCCGGAAACGGAGTGCAATTCAGCTCCACCTGCGCCGCCACCCCGGTATTCCTCACGGCCGATCCGAATGACGCCTATTTTCCATTGCTCGATCAACCCGGAACGAGCGATCCTGCCGGGAGCGTGTACCGCAACCAGTGGGCTGCCGCCCTGGGCACCGCTTTTGGCACCGCGCCGCATTTCTACGACATGGATAATGAGATCGACATCTGGGGCGGAACGCACCGCGATATTCACCCCAGTTCCACGACCTACGATGAACTGCGCGATATTTATCTGACCGAAGCGCGCGCGCTGAAGGGTTGGGATCCGCAAGCCATTCGCTTCGGCCCGGTGAGCTGTTGCTGGTATTTTTACTGGAGATCGGCGACCGGCAACAGTGATACTTCGAGCCACGGTGGAGTGGATTTCCTGCCCTGGTGGCTGAATGAAGTGGCCTGGTCCGACGAGGTAACAGGCGCACGGTCGCTCGATGTATTCGACATCCACGCCTACCCGGACGCGCCGGCCGCGTCGACGCTCAGCGCTTTTACCACCGCCCAGAAGCAAGCCTTGGCGGTGCGCATCTACCGGGACTGGTGGGACCCGACTTACACCAGCGAGGCGTCCTATATCGAGAACGGCGGATTCAGCATGGAACCGATGGATTCGAAGCCTTTTCGAATCCCGCGGATGCGCGCCCTGCTCAATGCCATTTATCCCGGGACCCAATTCAGCATCACCGAGTGGAGCGCGGAACTTGTCAGCGCCGCGGATTTTTCGACCGCCTTGGGCGATGCCGACGCCTACGGGATTCTAGGCCGCGAGCGCGTCTATCTGGCTTCGCGCTGGGAAGCCCCGGACCCCGCGAACCCCAACTACCAGGCTCTGAAGCTTTATAGCAACTTCGACGGCCAGCATCACGGCTTCGGCACCATTTCTGTTTCGGACAGCAATGATGGAAACCCCAGCCTGTTCAGCAGCTATGCAGCCTTGAACTCGACGGGCACGATCTTGACGGTGATGGTTGTCAACAAGGATCCGCAGAATGCGGTGACCGCCGAAATCACTGCCAACGGGTTTACCCCCACGGCCGTGACCACCTATACGCTTTCTCAGAATTCGCCGGCCAGCATCGTGGCCTCGTCATCCGGGGCATGGTCCTCAACCACCACGTTTGCGCCTTACACGGCGACGCTGCTGGTGATCACGGGAGCCATGGGCCAGACGCCCGGCGCCGAGTGGGATCTCAATCCCGACACGGTCATGGTTGCGGCCGGAGGGACGGTGACGCTCGCACCGAAGATCGCTTCGAGCGCCGGAACGGTCACGCTTACTTCGTCCACGGCCGACAGCGGCATTACGCTGACGCTCACGCAACCGAGCGTGACCAGCGCGCAGACGGGAACCGTTACTGTGGCCGCGGGCGCGACTCCGGGCTTCTACCACTACACCGTGTCGGGAGCGGACAATTCCGGAGTCACCGAGACCCAGGGCGGATGGATCGTGGTGGGGAATCCGGCTGCCACCCTGACCAAGACCGGCGACGCTCAGACGGGCGCGCATGGCACCACCCTGAATTTGTCGGTGACGCTGGTCCCCGGCTTATCCGGGGGCACACTCGCCGGCGCCAGCATTCTTTTCACCACCAACGCGGGCACCCTATCGAGCCGCATAGTGACCACCGACGCTTCGGGCCAGGCGAGCGTGGTGCTGACCCTTCCCGCCACCGCGGGTGCAGTTGGGGTGACCGCAGAAGGGCCTTTCGGGCTGGGGCATCCGCTAGTCAAGTTCACGGAAACTTCGCAGTAGGTAGCGCCGGCGCGGTTCCGACTGCGCTACTTGTTCAGGGCGGCGATGATGGCCTCGACATCGTAGATGCAGCCCGCCCACACCCCACCGCTGGCTTGCGTGAGGGCTGCCCACAGACGCGTATCCGCCGGCAGGGCCGGGTCCGGCGCTAAATCGGCGCGCGGGGCGCGGCGCGCCAGCCGGCGGGCGCCTTCGTCGGCATCGAAGGTCTCGCCATTTTCGCCGACAAAATTAACCGTGCCCTCCAGTTTCACCCGGTCGATCACAATTTCCACCACATCGCCGTCGCGTAGTTTTCCGATGGCTCCCCCGGCCAGGGCTTCCGGAGATACATGGCCGATGCAGGCGCCGGTGGACACGCCGCTGAAGCGGGCATCGGTGAGCAAAGCCACATGCTTGCCGAAGGGCAAATGCTTCAGGGCGGAAGTGACTTGATAGATCTCCTGCATGCCCGATCCCATGGGCCCAGCGCAGACCAGAACCAGCACATCCCCCTCGCGGACTTCTTGATTCTTGATGGCATGAATCGCGGAATGTTCGGAGACGAACACCCGAGCCGGCCCGCGTTTCCGGTACACCCCGTCGTCTCCGACGACCGTAGGATCGATGGCGGTGCTCTTGATCACCGACCCGTCAGAAGCCAGGTTGCCGCTCGGAAAGCAGAGCGTGGCCGTCAGCCCCCGCGACTTGGCCCGGTCGGGATCCATGATGACGTCATCCGGGTCGATACCGTCCCCTCGTTCGAGCGCCCGGCGAAGCTCATGCCGGCGCCGGCTGTCTTGCCACCAGTCGAGATTGCTGTCCAGGGTTTCGCCCGACACCGTCATCACCCGGGTGTCGATCAGTCCGGCGCGCCGCAGATGCAACATGACTTCCGGCACGGCGCCGGCCAGGAACACCTGCACCGTGGCGTGATTTCGCGGGCCGTTCGGCAGAGCGTCAACCAGTCGCGGGACTTGGCGGTTGAGGCGAGCCCAGTCGGCCGCGCTCGGCCGGCTCAATTTTGCGCAGTAGGCGATGGCCGGCACATGCAAAAGCAGGTTGGTCGAGCCGCCGAACGCGGCGTGCAAAACCATGGCGTTCCGCAGGGCGGCATCGGTTAGAACGTCAGCGGTGGTTCGCCCCAGCTGGTTGAGCCGAAGCACCGCTCGCGCGGACCGCTTCGCCATATCCAGCCAGACGGGTTGGCCGGAAGGCGCCAAGGCGGTGTGCGGCAACGCCAGCCCCAAAGCCTCCCCCACCACCTGGGACGTCGCGGCCGTGCCCAAGAACTGACAGCCCCCGCCGGGAGTCGCACAAGCCCGGCATCCTACTTCCGCCGCATACTCCAGCGTGATTTGCTGGTGCGCAAAGCGGGCCCCGATGGTTTGTACCCGGCCGGCATCTTCGCCCGCTTCCGGAAGCAGCGACACGCCCCCGGGCACCAGAACCGTGGGCAAATCGCCGATCGCCGCCAGCGCCATCATCATCGCGGGCAGGCCCTTGTCGCAGGTGGCAATGCCGACCACCCCTTTTCGGGTCGGGAGCGAGCGGATGAGCCGCCGAAACACCACCGCGGCATCGTTGCGGTAGGGAAGAGAATCGAACATGCCAGTCGTGCCCTGAGTTCGGCCATCACAAGGATCGGTGCAGGCGCCGCTGAAGGGAACCGCGCCCAGGGCTTGCAACTCGCGCGCCGCTTCCCCCACTAACAATCCAACCTCCCAGTGACCGGTATGAAAGCCGAGCGCGATCGGCGTTCCATCCTCGGCACGCAGGCCGCCGTGGGTGCTCAGAAGAAGGATCTCGGGGCCGGAAAGGCGGTCCGGGCTCCAGCCCATGCCGACATTCATGCTGAGGCCGAACAGATTTCCCGAAGGCTCGCCGAGCAGCATCTCGGCGGTGAGCGGCAGTCTTCCGGCAGGGCCCGGGGCATGGGTGCGCACTTCCGCGAGCGGCACGTCGCTGGTTTCAAGGACCGAGGTCAGGGAGATGATTTCGCTCATGGCTCCGTCCGGACCGCGATGTCCGGTCCAAAGAATGTAAGGCTAAGCCGCTCTTCCCAGCAAGCGGCTGCCGCGGCTTCGAGGGCGGCCGTCGCCCCGCGCGCGGGCTCGTAATAGAATCAGAGCGGGCTCGATCCAAACTATGAAACTTTACCGCAGCGACAACGGCAGCGTCCTCGAACACGACGATCGATTCTTTTTGCTTCCCCACGGTTCCTGGGATGAGCTCATCACCCGCGATGATCTGGGAGCGCATTTGCAGGAATTGCTCCCCGATCTTCCTCAGCTGGAGAGCGGCCCGCTGGCAGATCTGACGGCGCTTCGTCCCCCGATTGGCAGCCAGGAGGTGTGGGCCGCGGGAGTGACCTACTATCGCAGCCGCTCCGCTCGCATGGAGGAATCAAAGGCCGCCGGCGGGGGAGATTTCTACGACCGCGTGTACAACGCGGAACGGCCAGAACTTTTCTTCAAATCGACACCCAACCGCGTGGTGGGCCACCACCAAAAGGTTCGAATCCGGCAAGATGCGTACTGGTCGGTTCCGGAACCCGAGCTCGCGTTGCTGGTCAGCCCGCGCGAAAAAATTCTGGGTTACACCATCGGCAATGACATGAGTTCCCGCGATATCGAGGGCGAGAACCCTTTGTATCTGCCGCAGGCGAAAGTCTACGACGGGAGTTGCTCGCTCGGCCCGGGCATCCTGGTCTCTTCCGAACCTCTTTCGACCGCGACCGAGATTCGCCTGGAGATTCTGCGAGCGGGGCAGGTGGCGTTTTCCGGCTCGACCACGCTACGCAACCTGAAGCGCGAGCCCGCCTCGCTGGTTCATTATCTTTACCGGGATAACATCTTCCCTGCCGGATCCTTCCTTTTGACCGGAACCGGAATCGTCCCGCCGGACTCATTTACTCTGAATCACGGCGATGAAATACGCATCACTATTGACATCATCGGCACCCTGATCAATTTCGTCGGTTGATTCCAATCGCTTGCCGATGCGGTTGGTTCGTAGTCGGAAAGAGGCCTATGGCTTTTCACGGCAAGAACTTCATTGGGGCGCAACTGTCCGCCTTGGGTCCGAAGGCATTCTGCGGTTTCGACCCCCGGGCGGGGAGGCCCCTCGAAACGCCTTTCTACCCGGCAACGGCGGAGGAAATCGATCGCGCTCTCGAGCTGGCGGCTGAGGCTTTCCCGATTCTTCGCGCACAGAGCGCCGAGGCCATCGCCCGATTTCTGGAGGCGATCGCAGCGGAAATCGAGGGGCTGGGCGATGAGTTGATTGCGCAAGCCAGCCTCGAATCGGGGCTGGGCCGCGACCGCCTGACCGGGGAGCGGGGGCGGACGGTGAACCAATTGCGGCTGTTTGCCGGCGTGGTCCAAGAAGGTTCTTTCGTGAATGCTCGGATCGATCCGGCGCTGCCGGATCGCAAGCCCCTGGCGCGTCCCGACTTGCGTCGAATGCTGATTCCGCTAGGCCCGGTGGTGGTGTTTGGCGCGAGCAATTTTCCGCTGGCCTTCTCGGTTGCGGGCGGCGACACCGCATCGGCCTTCGCGGCCAAAAATCCCGTGATTGTCAAAGGGCATCCGGCTCACCCTGGCACCTCGGAGTTGGTGGCCGGCGCCATCGCGCGCGCCGTCGCACGAACCGGACTGCCGGAGGGAACATTTTCTCTGCTGAATGCGCTCGATCCCGCCACCAGTCTCGCTCTGGTACGCCATCCTCTCGCCCAGGCGGTCGCGTTCACCGGGTCCGAACGCGCCGGCCGGGCAATTTTCGATGCTGCTGCCGAGCGTGCGGTACCCATTCCAGCCTATGTGGAAATGGGGAGCACCAATCCCGTCTTTGTGCTGCCCGGCGCTTTGCGGGAACGCACCGACGCCATCGTCCAGGGTCTCACCAGCTCCATCAATCTCGGAGTCGGCCAGTTCTGCACCTGTCCGGGTCTGATTTTCGGAACCGAGGGCGAGCCCTTTCGCACCTTGCAGGATCAATTGAGCCGGGCGTTTGAGGCAGCTCGACCGGCCACCATGCTTCATCCGGAAATTCTGAAGGGGTACGAGCAGTCCCTGGCTCGAGTGAGCGGCGTCGAGGGAATCGGGGGCAAGCGGTCTCAGCAGCCGGCGGACGCGAGCAAGACGGAAGCGACTCCGGTTTTATTTGAAACCGACGGCGCTACATGGTTGGCCAACCGCGCGCTCGCGCAAGAGGTATTCGGCCCCAGTGCCATTGTGGTTCGCGGGCGCTCTCCGGAAGAATTGCTGAAGATCGCGGCGGCACTGCCGGGCACTCTGACCGCCACTGTACACGGCAGTGCGGAAGACCTCGAGCAAAACCGGAAGCTGGTTTCTATCCTCGAGACCAAGGCCGGCCGTCTGATCTTTAACGGCTATCCGACCGGAGTCGAAGTGAGTGCCGCGATGCATCATGGCGGTCCATATCCCGCCACCGCCGATGCAAAATTTACTTCCGTGGGCACGGCCGCCATCCTGCGTTTTCTACGCCCCGTCTGCTATCAGAGCTTTCCGAATGAGGCGCTGCCCCCCGAACTGCGTGACGAGAATCCGCGAAATATTTGGCGCGCGGTCGACGGGCAACTGACGCGCGACCCGGTGCGGCGATCTGCGGGCGCCTGAATCTGCGCGGCCAGCCGTCTTCAGCTTGCTAGCGCCACCTCCGGCGAAACGCGAGCACCGGCTTCTCGCCGCGGTCGCCTCGCCAGCAGCGGCAGGACCAGCGAGCCGACCATCATCATGGCAATGACCCGCAAGGAAGTGGAAAAGGTTCCCGTGGTCTGGTGGAAATGGGCCGCCATGATCGGGCTGGGGATGGCGCCGGCGCTCCAGGCCAGCAGCATCCACCCGTAAATTCCGCCCATCGACTTCGGCCCAAAGAAATCCGCCGTGAAGGAGGGCATGGTTCCGCACCCGCCCCCGTAACACAGTCCAATCACCGCGAAAGCCACCTGGAACGCGCCCCCTGCATGAAGGTGAAGCAACAGGAAACCCTACGAAGGACCTCCGGATACCGGTACCTGGGCGGGAGACAGGCTGAGACGTTCTTCTCCCGCGTAAACCACGAATCGCCGGCCCCGCAAAAACCCCACCAAGGTCAACTGAAATTCGCGGGCCAACTGCACCGCGAGACTCGAGGGCGCCGACACCGACGCAACCAAGGGTAGGCCGGCCACCAGGCACTTCTGGATAATCTCGAAACCGCCGCGGCCGCTCACGAGCATCAGGTAATTCCCCAGATCAGCGACCTCGTTCAGAAGTGCCCAGCCGATCACTTTGTCCACGGCATTATGCCGACCCACGTCTTCCCGTACGACCACCAATTCGCCGTTCGGACGAAACAGGGCGGCACCGTGGAGGCCTCCGGTACGTTCGAAAACGGCCTGGGCGTCGCGCAAACGTTCCGGAATCTGGCACAAAGTTTCCGGCGAGACCCGGAATGCAGGGTTGGGAACTCGAATGCCGCGCACGCGTATCGATTCAATTGAGGCTTTGCCGCAGATACCGCAACTGGACGCGGCAAAGAAATTGCGTCGGAGATTGTCGGAGTCAAACTCCGCCTCTGCCGCCAGTTTCACCTCCACGACATTGTTCTTTGCCTGCTTGCCCCGCGGACCATGCGCAATCCGTTCAATTTGCCTGCCGTCCCGAATGATGCCTTCGGTCTGCAGGAAACCGGCGGCCAGTTCAAGATCGCTTCCCGGCGTGCGCATGGTGACGCTCAACCGAGCGCCGTTGACGCGAATCTCCAGCGGCTCTTCGGCAACCAGATAGTCCACCATGGGCTGCACGGAGCCGTCACTCCACTGTTGGACGGTGGTCAGATCCACGCTTTTGCCGGGCTGCGCCATGGGGGTTCTACGCCGACACTTCCCGGGCGGGGTGGAGGTCGGCAGGGCGAGCTGCGTTTGCCCCTTCGATGGCGGGAGGGTTGGTAGAGCGGAGTAACTGCTGACCGTCGGTGCCCCCGTGAACCCCTCTCGTGATCCAGTCGTGCATTCTGGCGGTTCCGAGAGAACAGCCGTCGCCGAGAACGCACCGGTCATAACCCCGGTTTTCGCGGCGGCCCCAGATCATTGTCAGGATGCCTTGGCAGGCATTCCGCTGCGGTTGCTTCAGGCCGTAAGGCGCGCCGCTGATCCGGTTCAACTTGCCCGATTTCTTCGCTGCCGACTGCATGGCGGCCGACTGCATGAAAGACCTCCCTCACAAAGAAGGCTGTGGAGGCGTACGATCGCTACCCCCGGAATCGCTTCCGCCGCAGGCAGAAACATACGCCGAAGGGCGCGTCTCAGCAAGCCGTGCCTGGGGTGGTTCTGGCGGTAAAACCGCTGGTCAACCGCAGAGATCGCGGGGGCGATCTGGACACCAAAAGGCAAGCGCTCGCTGGTCCCGACCGATCAAGGGCGAATGGTTGGTTGCGGGCGGAGCCCAGCCGATGCGCGTTCGATCGCTGGGTTTTGCTTCTGCGTGAGTTTAGGATAAGGTTTCGAGTTCGGAGCGAACGATTTACTGCACTTCATGTCCAGCGCAAAACTGAAGATCCTCGAAACGATTGTTGCCTCTGGTTTGGTCGCCGTGGTCCGGGCGGAAAGTTCCGATCAGGCAGCGCGCATCGCTGCCGCCTGCACGGGGGGTGGTGTCGGAGCTATCGAAATCACTTTCACGGTTCCGGGGGCGGCCGCGGTGATCGCCGACCTCATGAAAAGCGACGCTTCACGAGCCATCCTCGTCGGCGCGGGAACGGTGCTCGATCCGGAAACGGCCAGAGTGGCGATTCTGGCAGGGGCCCAATTCATCGTTAGCCCGGCGCTGAATGCCGAGACCGCGCGTTTGTGCAACCGCTATCAGATTCCCTACATGCCGGGCGCCGGGACGGTCGGCGAAGTCATCGCCGCCCTGGAATGCGGGGCGGACATCGTGAAGGCATTCCCGGGCGAGGTCCTGGGCCCGGCGTTCGTGAAAGCCGTCACCGGCCCGCTACCGCAAGCTTCGTTAATGCCCACGGGGGGCGTCAACCTCGAAAACGTTGGGGAATGGATCCGAGCGGGTTCGGTCGCGGTAGGCGTGGGCAGCAACCTCACCGCAGGCGCCCGGCGAGGCGACTTTCAATCGATTACCGACTTGGCCAAGCAGTTCATTGCCAAGATCCGCCAGGCGCGCGGGAAGTAGGGTTGGTCCGGCCGTTCCCGGACGCGGCGCGCGACCGCCCCTATTTCCGCGGGACCCGGGCAGTGGATTCGCGAACCACCAACTCCGCCTCGACGGCGATTTCCTGAGTGTAATCTTTGCGCCCTTCGATTCGTTCCACGAGCGTCTCCGCCGCGATCTCTCCCATACGAAACAGAGGCTGCCGGACGGTCGTGAGACTGGGGTAATGGAAAGCCGCGCCCTGGATATCGTCGAAGCCGACCACGGAAATATCGGCGGGAACGCGCAGCCCGGCTTCCTGGAAAGCTCGCATGGCGCCGATGGCAGAAACGTCGTTGAAGGCGAACAACGCCGTGAAGGGCCGATTCCGCGCCAACAGCTGCTTCGCATAGGGATAGCCCAATTCCGGCGTGGGATCGTCGGACTTGAGTTGTACGGTCAGTTCCGTCCGGATCTCAACTCCCAGTTCTTGGGCGGCTTCGGCGATGGCATGCCAGCGATCTTCCGAATCGGAGCTGGCCGCGTTTCCTCGCATCAGGGCAATTTCGCGATGTCCTAGCTCCACCAAGTGTTGCAAGGCAAGCCGGGCGGCGCCGCGATGGTCGAGCACGATGTTAGTCACGCCCTCATGCTGCCGGTGTCCGGAGACCGCGACGGTAGGCAGCGGCAGCGAGTGCGCCAGGTTCAAGTCGACGGTAATAAAACCCTCCACCCCACGCTCGAGAAGCAGACGAGAGTACTTCTCAAACAACTCGGGATCGTGCCGGTGCACACCAGTGATGAAGAAGTAATCTTTTTGCCGCGCGTAGTTCTCGATGCCGCCGATGACCAGCCCGCTATATCCTTCTCCGATGTCATGGGCGATGACTCCGATGGTGTAAGTCCGCTTTTTGCGGAGCGAGCGCGCGAAGAAATTAGGTCGATAATTCAGTTCACGTGCCGCCGCCAGAATACGGCTCCGGGTGTGCTCGGGAATGTGCCCGGCCGAGGGCGCGTTGTTGAGCACCGCCGAGACCGTTCCGGGCGACAGGCTGACATGCTCGGCGACCGCCTTCAGGGTCACGATGCCACCGGACGGACCGCGAGTCTTTTTAACCTTCGCCATGGTTTTCCTCGAGTGCGATTTCCCCGGCCTTTCGACCGCCGGATCGCGGCCGGTCCCGGGCCCTCCCCCGTCTTCCCGGGGCGAAGTCGGCAGTGTATCCGAAGGCACTGAAAACAGGCAGGGAAATCCGAAAATCCGCCGCGCTGCCCTGGTCCTTTCGGCCTGGGCTCGGTTGGGTTCGCGGGCTCGAACCCGGCTCCCGACCGGCCCGGGGCGCGGGGGATTCCCGCGGGACCTAAATACTTTGTTGACATTCTATCGCCCCAGTTGTGCTCTAATACGGCAGAAAGTTTGTGGGAGGCGCCGCTATGTTGAAGCACACGATAGGCGTCCTGATTACCTTGGCAGCCTTTACCGGCTGGCTTGCTGTTCCCTCCTTTGCCGATTCGCAGGCACGCATCGTCCGCCTCAGCTACACCGAGGGTGACGTACGAATTGACCGTAATGCCGGACAAGGCTTCGAGAAGGCTTTCTTGAACTTGCCTATCATTCAGGGGGCGAAACTGCGAGCCGGACGCGACGGCTTTGCCGAAGTCCAGTTCGAGGACGGTAGCACGCTGCGGATCACGCCCGGCACCATCGTGGCGTTTCCGCAACTGATTCTCCGCGATTCCGGCACCAAAGTATCCTCGGTCGACCTCCAGCAAGGCACGGTTTACGTGAGCTTCGCGGGCGAGAAGGACCATGACTTCGCACTGACCTTTGGCGCCGAACGCGTGACCGTCGGGACGCCGGTGCACTTCCGCTTGGCCCTCGGACACGCCAAGGCTGCACTCGCCGTGTTCAAGGGAGACGCCCAGGTCGAAGGCCCATCCGGAACGGTTGCGGTCGGGAAGAAGCAATCGGTAACCATCGATCTAGCGGCATCCGACCAGTACACGCTGGCCAAAAACCTGGCGGAAAACCCTTACGATTCCTGGGACCAGCAGCAGTCGCAGTACTACCAGCGCTACGTCAAAAATAACCTCACCAGCGCATCCGCCGGTTTGCCATACTCCTACGGTTCGACCGACCTGAGTTACTTCGGAGCTTTCACTTCGGTTCCGGGTTACGGCATGATGTGGCAGCCCTTTTTCGTGGGCGCTGGCTGGGATCCGTTCATGGACGGAGCCTGGGCTTTCTATCCGGGCTTTGGATATAGCTGGGCTTCGGCCTATCCCTGGGGCTGGATGCCTTACCACTATGGTTCATGGGGTTTTGTTCCCGGCTACGGCTGGGGCTGGCAGCCAGGCGGGGCCTGGACGGGTCTCAACAATCTGCCGCGGCCGATCCATCCTCCCGCCGGTTTTGTTGCCCCAGCCCCTCCTGCCATTGCGGGGCATAGTCTAGTGGTGGTGAACCGCGGTGGGTTTTCGGCTCCGGTCATTTCGGCGGGCCGAGTCACGATTCGCAACAATTCGGCCGGCTTGGGCATCAACCGCGGCAGCATCGGAAACCTCGGCCGGGTCTCTCACCAGGTTGCACAGCACGGCTTTGCCAATGCGACGCTGAACGCGGCACCTTCTGCGGTGACTGCCGCCGCTTACGGCGTGTCGGCGAGCGGTTCCGGTTCCGGCGCAGCCTCGTCGCGATCCACGTCCAGTACGGGGACGGCGGCCCGGAGTAATTTGTCGGCGGCGCCCGCAGGCGGGATGGGCGGAGTCCGCGGCGGCGGCTCTCACAAATAAGCCAGGGGGAACGCCCGGGAAATTCAATCGAGGAAAGCGCGGGCGGCCCTATCGGGGGCCGCCCGTCATGCTGGTCCGGCAACTCAGCGCACGACGATTCCCGCATATCCCACCACCCGTTCCCGGTCGCCCGATACATCTCCCGAGGTGGCGTAGTCGATCAACTCGGCTGAGGCTCCTCCCAGTCGGTTCGCGGCGGTCAGCAGGGTGACCGCCGGTCCCATTCCGCACATGCTGATGTTCTCCTTCATCACGGTATCGAACAGTCCACGCGGGTCGAGTGCCAGGATGCGCGCAATCGCCTTCTGATCCTTGGTGCGGGTGACGCCGTCGCTCTCATAGTGGTTCATGTCGCTCGAGGCGATGAGCAGCACCGCCTCGGGGTGCGCCCGAACCGCCTCGGCAATCGCTTCTCCGAGAGCCTGGAGAATCTCGAACCGACGGGTGGCGAGCGCGATGGGCACGAAACAGAAATCTGGTCGCAGCGATTGCAGGAACGGCAGTTCGACCTCGATGGCATGTTCTCGGCGATGGGCTTCCGCGTCCTCCGCGAGAAGCGGAAACCGCCGCTTGAGTTCTTCCGCCAGGTCCCTAGCGATGGGGGCTCGACCGAGCGGCGTCTGCCAGGTGCCTTGGCTCATGATCGACAAGGGCTCGCCCTCGCCGGTGTGATTGGGGCACATCACGAGCGAGCACCGCGGCAGCTCGATTCGGGAATAGACCGAACCCGCGATTTGGCCGGAGTACATGTAGCCGGCGTGCGGCACCATGCAGCCCAGCGCCGGTTTCGCGATGGAGCGCGGCAAGAGATAGGACTCGATATCGGCCAGCAGGGTCTTTCGATCCTGCGGATAGAAACGTCCTGCGACCGCCGCCAGGCGGGAGGGCACGTCCATCGGAACACCGCCCCTTCTGGGACCGCGCGGGGTGGCCGATAGGGGCCTTGCGGCTCCTGGCATCGGGCGCCCCTGGTCCTGCGCTCAATCGGCTGAATCGGCTGCCGCTAACGCCCGAAACAAGGCTGCACTTTTTTCCAGAGTCAAGGTTTCCGCCCGAATCGCGGGCGGAACGCCGGCCTGTTGCAGGGCTCCGCGCAGCGCTTCCGGTTTGTACTGGGATTTCAAGTTATTCCACACGGTCTTCCGCTTTTGCCCGAAAGAGAGTTTCAGAAAGTTGATAAAGTCGGTCTCCGGCACGCGCAAGTTTTCAAGCTGCGAAGCCAGGCTCAAGCGGATGACTGTCGAGTGCACCTTGGGCGGCGGCGAAAAAGCCTCCGGAGGCAGCGTAAACAGTTTGTCCACCCGGCCATACAACTGCGCCGTTGCCGAAAGCAGCCCGTAATCCCGCCCGCCTGGCTTGGCCGCCAATCGGTCCGCGACTTCGCGCTGCACCATCAGGACGATGGTGTCGAAATAGCGCCGGTACTCAAAGAAGCGTAAAAGGATGTCGGAGGTGATGAAGTAGGGAAGATTGCCCACCACACTCACAGGATCGAGCGTCTGCTCGATGCCGGGTCGGGAGCTGCCGGGCTTGGGCCCGAATAGAGTTTGGAAATCGATGGCCAAAATGTCGCCCTCGATGATTTCCACGTTGCCGATGAGGGCAAAATTCATGCGCAGTTGCGCGGCCAGCACGCGATCCAGTTCGACGGCAATCACTCGGCGAGCCCGCGCGACCAGCAGGGAAGTGAGCGCGCCGCGGCCCGGGCCGACCTCAAGCACAGTCCGGTGCGAGAGCTCGCCGAGGGCTTCGACAACGCGGCGAGCCGCCCCCTCGTCGACCAGAAAGTGCTGTCCCAGTTTGGGTTTGCCAGCTCGACTGGAGCGCGCGGCGGAAGCCTTGGGCACGTTGACCCTCCTTCTCCTGACGTTTAGACTTGGACCTTTCACCCAGAGTATCGTTTGGCAGCAGGATAGCGTGCTGCTATGGGCACGCTTCTATCATAGCTTGCACCGCGGGATCGGAGTGCACGGCTTGGGGGTGCGGGTTCATGTATATCGCGTTCGTGGCCTCGGAATGCGTCCCCTTTTCAAAGACCGGAGGGCTGGCGGATGTGATCGGCGCCCTGCCCGCTGCCTTGGCGGCGCTGGGGCATCAGGTGAGCGTCTTCCTGCCGCGCTATCGCCAGACCAAGTTGTCGGACGCGCAAACCGTGGTGCGCAGCATCACCGTGCCGTTTGACGATCGCTACCGTTTCTGTTCGGTGCTCACCGGCGGCAGCTACTCCGGAGTGCGTTTCTACTTTGTGGACTATCCGCCATTTTTTGACCGCGAAGCGCTTTACGGAACCGCGGCTGGCGACTACCCCGACAACGCGGAGCGTTTCGCGCTGTTTTGCCGCGCCGTTCTCGAGGCGTCGAAGATTCTCGGGGTTCCGCAGGTGTTTCATTGCCACGACTGGCAGTCGGCGCTGCTTCCGGTCTTGCTGCACACGCAATATGTTGAGGATCCCGCTTTCCGCGATGTAGCCACCGTGTTCACCATTCATAACATCGGTTACCAGGGATTGTTTGCCCCCGATACGCTGGCGCTGCTCACTCTGCCTTGGGACTTGCTCACCATTTCCAAGATGGAATTTTTCGGGCAGGTGAATTTTCTGAAAGGCGCGCTGGTCTATTCCGATTTCGTCACTACCGTCAGTCGGAAGTACAGCCAGGAAATCCAGACGGCCGAGTTCGGTTTCGGACTGGAGGGCGTCCTGCGCGACCGCTCCGCCACCGTGGCCGGCATTCTCAACGGCGTGGATTACGGCGAATGGAGCCCGCAGACCGACAAGTTCATTGCCGCCCGCTATACGTCGGGTGACCTGAGCGGAAAGGCCGCTTGCAAACAGGATCTGCTGGCTGCCTTTGGCATGACCAATGCAAACCCGGGAGTGCCCGTCATCGGGATGGTGTCGCGCTTCGCGGCGCAGAAAGGGTTCGACCTCATGGCGCAAATCATGGACCGGTTGGCCCGCGAGGAGGTGATCATGGTCGCCCTAGGGAGCGGCGACAAGCAGTACCAGGAAATGTTCCTGCGGCTGAACAAGCAATATCCCCAGAAGATCGCCGTCAAGATTGCCTACGACGATGTCATTGCGCACAAAATCGAGGCGGGCAGCGACATGTTCTTGATGCCCTCGAAATACGAACCTTGCGGTTTGAACCAGATTTACAGCCTGAAATATGGGACCGTGCCCATCGTGCGTGCCACAGGCGGCCTAGATGACACCATCGAGTCGTGGGACCCGCGCACCGGCAAGGGGACCGGCTTCAAGTTCAGCGAGTACAGCGGCGAAGCCTTGTTGCTGGCCATCAAGGAGGCGCTGCGCGCCTTTCGCGACCAGACCAAATGGCAGGTCTTGATGCGCAACGGCATGATGAGGGATTTTTCCTGGAATGCCTCCGCCCGCGAGTACAGCCGGATCTACGACCGCGTAAGACAGCTGCAACCGACCACCACCATGACCCAGCGGATCCAAAACGTGGCAGTGTCCTAAAGTGTACATCCTGTCTCAAATTGAACGCGGAGTGTACCAACGGCGAGCCCCGAGAAAGAAATCGGAATTGACGTGGTGACTTTTTTAGCCTACTCTCCCATTGATTCTCTTTACCCTTAACCCTTGAGCACTGCGACTCTGATAGCCCCTCGATATCTCGATCCTCCCGGGTTCAGGGAATGGAAACTAGGCCGTTCCGGATTCATGCGCAGTAGCAGGTTCGCGCCATTCCTAGTGCACGATACGACGCGGAGTTTTCCCCTTCATCCGGCACTTTCTTAGACCGCCGCTTGGGTGATGGCACCTGGTGCGAAGGAGAGATCTCGTGCGAGTGCATCTCGTCAATCCGAGCAGTGTCTCGTTCGGAACCGCAGTAATTACCCCGCGTTGGCAATATGTGCTGGCGGGGGCGACTCCCTCGAGTTTCGGCGATCCCATCCTGGTGGATGAAACCCTTTCCCCCATCGACCCGCCGAGCATTCAGCCGGGCGATGCGGTAGGAATCGGCATCCACACCGCCAATGCCTTGCGCGGCTATGAAATCGGTAAAATCGCCCGCCGCCAGGGCGCCTATGTCATCTTTGGTGGAATTCACGCCACGCTCTATCCGCAAGAAGCGCTGGAATTGGGCGGGGCTCACTCGGTCGTCAAAGGGGACGGCGACATAGTCTGGGCCAAGGCGCTGGCCGATTGCCGCGACGGACGTCCCCAGCCCGTCTACGCGGGCGGACAAATCGAAGCGTCGGATTTTGTGGCCGCGCGCTGGGATCTGATCCCGCGCAACCGCTATATGTGGGCGTCAGTCCAGACCGTTCGGGGTTGTCCCAAGCACTGTTCTTTCTGCTCGGTATGGCGCACCGACGGGCAACGACCCCGGCAACGCGCTTCGGACGCCGTCATGGAGGAAATTGTCCAGCTTCGCCGCCTGGGTTTTCGTTTCATCGCTCTGGCCGACGACAACTTCTATCCCGTGACCCAGACCGACCTGCGCTTGGCCCGGGTGCAGGAAAATAAGACCCGTCTCCAGGAGCTGCAGTCCATTCGCGACGAACGATTCGAGTTGATGTCTCGTCTGGCGCGCCTGCCCGATGACATGGTTTTCTTTACCCAGATCACGATGGAAGCGGCCGAGGACCTGGAATTTCTCGATGCCATGAAAGCGGCGCGCATCAAAGGTGCGCTGGTCGGGGTCGAATCCGTCACTCCCGACGGGCTGAAAGACGTTTACAAAGATTTCAACCTGGCCGGGGAACAACTGATCGAGCGCCTCCGCACTTTCCGGCGGCATGGCGTGCATGTGCTCGGATCTTTCATTTTTGGGCTGCCCAGCGACCGGCCCGCGACCTTCGATGCCACCGCGGCCGCCGCCATCAGCGCCGACCTCACCTTCGCCCAATTTGTCACTTTGAGTCCCTACCCCGGCACCGTGGATTTCAACCGCTGGGAAAAGGGGTTGGGAGACCATCCCCCGACCGTTGCCGGGATTCCGCTGACCCGGCGCTGGTTGATCCCGCAAGCTCTCCGTCCCAAGCTTTATTGGGACCATCCGGTCATGTCGGCGGAGGAAATTCGCTCCCGCACCCAGGGAGTGTGGGACGATTTCTACAGCTTGCGCTCGATTTGGAAGCGCTCCCGATTTATCAAGTCAAGCCGCGGCCGCTTGGCGTTTGTGCTGATCTCAAAAATCTACCGCCAGATGTACGCTGACACCGGCATCGCCACCGACAGCGCCCGCGTCACCTGGTCCGGCCGCTGGGCGCGCTGGCTGGCCAAGCCTTGTCGACGCCTGTTCGCGGGCAGGCCCATGCCGCAACTGCAGGTGCCCGAGGTTCCGCGCCCCCCAGACCAAGGCCTGGTTTTTCCCCAACTCGTGGACCTTACTCCATAAGCCCCGGGGTTGGTAAAATCCCCTCACCCCCATGAGCGCCCTCCGGACCATTTTCCACGTGGATATGGACGCCTTCTTTGTTTCTGTCGAGGAGTTGTTTGATCCTTCTCTCACCGGCAGGGCGGTCGTGGTCGGCGGACAACCCGATGAGCGCGGGGTGGTCTCGGCCGCGTCCTATGAGGCGCGCAAGTTTGGCGTTCATTCGGCCATGCCGCTGCGCAGCGCAGCGAAACTCTGCCCGCAGGCCATTTTCGTCAACGGTCATCCCGCGCGCTATCGCGAGTGGTCGGAAAAGGTGTACGCGGTTCTCACCCAGTTTTCTCCGCTGGTCGAGATGGCGTCGGTCGACGAGGCTTATCTGGACATGACGGGCACGGAACGGCTGCACGGGCCGCCGCTGCGCGCCGCCCACAGCCTGCACGGGAAGATGAAATCGGAGACTCGCCTGAACTGCTCGATCGGGATTGGCGCCTCGCGCCTGGTGGCCAAAGTCTCCTCCGCCAAGGCCAAGCCGAACGGCGTGCTGTGGGCGATGCCGGGAGAAGAGGCGAAACTGCTGGCTCCGCTCGACGTGCGCGACATCCCGGGGGTAGGTAAGGTGACCGAGCAGAGTCTGCTGGCCCTCGGCATCAGCCGGGTGGGCGACCTGGCCCGCTTCGACGATTCCTTCCTCGAGCAGCACTTCGGCAAATGGGGATTGGCCCTGGCCGGGAAAGCGCGGGGCGAAGATGCCGGAGGGTGGTTCGACAGTGCCGTCGGTGCCGATAGCGCTCCCAAGTCGATCAGCCACGAGCACACCTACAATGAGGACACCGCGGATCGCGGGCAGATGGAATCCACCCTGATGCGGCTCAGCGAAATGGTGGGGCGGCGCCTGCGGGAAGCCGGACTGCATGCACGAACTCTGCAGCTCAAGTTGCGCTACAAAGATTTCACCACCATCACGCGGGCCCACACGCCTCCGGCTCCCACCCAGCTCGATACCGAAATCTTTCAGCACGTGCGGGCTTTGTTTCGCAAGCACTGGCGCCAGGGTGCGGAGGTGCGGCTGCTGGGCGTGCAGGTCTCGTCGTTTGAAGGCACCGACAGGCAGGGAGACCTGCTCGAAGGCGATCGCCGTCTGCGCTGGCAGCAGGTCTTGTCGGCCGCTGACCGGCTGCGCGATAAGTTTGGGGAGTCGAGTATTTCTCTGGCCTCCGGCATGAAAGGCGGCTTCCGCGAGCGCACCCATGAAAACCCCGTGGGCTTGCCCGGCAAGTCGAAGCCTGAAAATTAGAGGGTCCAGGTTCGGAAACGCTGGGGTTCGAAGAGGCGGGACAGAAGACGCGGGAGAGGCGGGACAGAAGACGCGGGACAGAAGAGGCAGCACTAAAACAGCGTCGCACCCCGCACCCGCCCAGGCCCAGAACACGAAAGCCGGAACTTGGAGTGGCTTCCGGTTCCGGCGCGTGCTGCAATCAATCTGGTTTCCCCCTCTCCGGCTAGTTGCTGCTGGAGTCGGGGCTGGTGGCGGCCGTGGTGTTTTCCGACGTCGGCGTGCCGCTATTCAGGCGGGTGAGACGGGGAAAGAAGGGCGTGACTTCAAACGGCATTTTGTCGCGCGCCGAGGTGATGGCCACGGGTACGGTCTTGATCATCTCCACTTGATCGTTCCACACGCTCAGCCGCACCCGGCCGCCAAGAGGTAGAGCCGCAACCTGATCGAGCTTGGTCGGGTCCAGCTTCGGAGCGGTTTGTTCGAGCGCAACGAAGCGGATCAAGTCCCCTTTGGGGTCGGCAAAGCCATTGCCCAGGTGAGGCGTCAGCAGGGCGATCAGCTGCGGTCCGCGATCGGACAGCTGCCGCAGGAAGAGCCCCGCAGAATCGAGCTTGTTGGCATAGGGCGAATTCTTCAGAATCTCCAGGGCTTTCTTGTCGGCGGCTTCTTCTTCCTCCGGACTGTGACGGAATCCCAGATTCTTGTAGGTGGCTTCGTCGGAGAACAGCATGCGATCGTCGAAAGCGTACTTGCTGCCCAGATTGTGTCCGAGGACAATATGGGCCAGTTCGTGCGACAGCACCATGGCCAAACTGGCTTCATCGGGTAGCACGTCAATCAGGCCGCGGCTGAGCACGATGGTGTTGCCCACGCTGAAGCTCTCGAGCGGGGAAGTCAGCAGCACCCGAGTTCGCACCGGACGCGGCAGGTCAATGTTGTTGGTCACTTCGAGGTTGGTGACCACGGTCTGAAGCACTTTGTCCAGATCGCCCGAAGGTGCCGCCAAACCAGCGTTCTCGAGGCGCTCGAGCACGTTATCTTCGGCTTGCTGCTGCCAGGCGCGCTCGGCTTGCAGCGGGGAAGCGTCTTGCGCGTTGGGGCTGGTGTCCTTCACCGACGAGTCCACCAGAACCTGAGTCAGCTCGTCCTGCTTGACCCCGGCCCGCACGTTGTAACCCCAGATGCGGGTTTGCGCCTTGAAAGCAAATTTGTCTTTCGATCCGTAGCTGAAGTCTCCTTCTTCGCTGTACACATAAGCCGGTACCCAGTAGCCGGGGACGGCGTTCACCCGCCAACTATCCATGTGGAAGTAGAAGGAACCCGAGGCATGCGGAACGTAGGTGCCATTCAGGCGGACGATGTTGAAATCCTGGTCTTCCACCCAGATGCGGCCCTGGAAGCGGCCCTTGCCGCTTTTGGGCTTGGGCGTGACGTCAAACACGATGCAGCGCACGTCGCCCAGAAACTCACGGTGGACGTAACGGAAATCATAGGTCGCGCGGTTGAAGTCCTCGCGGTCGGCGAAAACCATCCAGGAAAAACCGGCGGGGTTGTAATCATACTTGAACAGCCTGCCAAATCCGCCCAGCAGGTTGTCCTGAAAGCTGCCCTTGCCGAGATAGTCGCGGCGCCCGTTTTCGCTCATGTCCAGGCGACCGAAGTAATAGTGGTCCCCGCTCGGCACCGGTCCCAGCTGCGAATCATTCCTCAGGTTCTGCAGATAAGTCTCGACCAGCGGCGTTCGGTTGGCCAGCATTTGGATCAGGGCATGCTCACGCCCCACCGCGCGATCCACGACCTGCTCGAGGGTAGTCGGTGCGACGTTGGCTGAGGTCTGGGCCGGAGCAGGATCGGCGGCGGGTTGAGGGGCCTCCGGCGCGGCCTGCGGCGGCGCCGCTGTGGGCACTGACGACGATTGTCCCGCCGTCTGCTGCGCCCCAGCGCTCAATGTGATCAGCAGAAAAGCAGCGACCATCCATTTCGAAGTACGCATGACTCTGATCCTCTCCACTGTTGGGACTGCTTCAGTATGCCAGTTCAAATAACACGTGCACGATCGCCGTGGAGTCCACCGGCACGCCGTTGCGTAGAGCAGGTTTAAACCGCATCTGGTTGGCGGCGGCCACAGCGGATTCATCCAGACCGTGCCCCAGCCCGCGATCCACACGGATCACATGGAGCTGTCCGTTGGCCCCAAACACGATCTCAACCAGAACCTCTCCCTCCAGCTTGAGCTCCCGTGCCTCCTGAGTGTAAACCGGTTTGGGCTTGAACGTAATCTCTACTTGCGAGGTGGGTGGCCCGTTATCCACCGGCCGTTGCTTCGCGCCGCCGGGGGCTACTTCCTGGGCGCCAAAATCCACGCTTTGCACACCCCGCCCGTTGCTGCGTCCATCGCCCTGCCCGGGTTGCGCCAGGCCATTGCCGAAACCTGCGCTGGCGACAGTGCCCGAAAGGCCTTTTGCTCCGCCGGTTCCGTTGCCTTGTCCCGGCCCCGTGGGCAGGTCGAAGGAACCCGTGCTGGCCATGGCCAGGCGCGCATTCGGTTTGCCCTGTCCCTTGATACCTTCCGAGTCGCCAAATCCGCCGGTCTGCACTTTCTGGATCGGCGCGTTGAGCGTCGGCTGGGCGGAACTGCCGAACTCTCCGGTGTGAACCAGCCTCGCCATCCGGGCTCCGCCCGAGACCTGGGTCAGCACCGGAGCTTGAAATTGGTTCATCGCCACCTTGGGGGCGGTTACCTCGGCCGGTGGGGGGTGAACCATGCGAACCTCTCGCGGTACGACTAGGCGGGGCGCGTTCAGCACGGGCAGCGGCGCCCGCTGTAACAATTTGGCGCGCAAGGGAGCGTTCTTCGGCCGAAATGCTTTGGGTTGAGTGCTCGGCAGAGGGATGAGTTCGGTGATGTGATACTGGTGGGTGAGGCCCAAATGCTCCGGCCAGATTAGACCGGCGCAAATGACGGCGAGAATTAGGAAAATTACGATGCTATAGCTGGTGACCAGCGCCCGCCAGTCCAACTTGCGCTCGGGCAAAAGCCCCAACTCGAAATGGTTCGCCGTCGCCATCGATGAGCTCCAAAAGTAGAGGGAACCCGAGCCTGGGGAACTGCATCGGGTGGAAGCTTTACGGTACGGGAGACCGGCCGATGGGTAAACGTGTCTAGCGCCCTTGTACCTTGGTAACGGTTACGCGTTCAATGTGGAACTGGCGTCTCGGGGCGTGGCCGGCCGGGGGGAAATTCTGGCCTTCCGTCTTGCCCAGGTGGGTGAATCGCCACCCGAACCGTGCCTCCCCGGAATTTGGTCGAGGGCTCTCGGTAGGGCTCGGGCGACGCTCGAGAAGTGGTAGGAGTGGCCCGTTTCAGGAATCGCCCGGCCCCGCAACGCCCACAACACCGGTTTGGGGCGCCGCTTTCCGTCGCTCCCAGTCATGCCGGCGCCGGTTCTGCCGATAGGCCGGCCTTGGCCTCGGCGCCGCTCCCTTTTTTAGGAACTGACGGCGGGGCTACGAGAGTCGCCCGTCAGCCACCGGCTGGCGCCGAGGCCAACCCCAAACGTAATCACGGTTCCGATGGCCACCCACCAGGTCCAGGGCAGGCTGGTTCCCAGCCAAATGTAGAGCTCGCTGAGGAAGCCACACAGCATGCCGAGCATCGCACCCTTCTGGTTGGCACGGCGAGTCAGCACTCCCAGCAGGAATACTCCGAGCAGGGCTCCATAGGCAACCGAAGCGATCTGCAATCCGACCTCAATGACCCGGCCCACCTTGTGCAGCGAAAGCACGGCCAGAGCAAACAACACCAGCGCCCACAGCAGGGTTGAAATCCGCGACCACCGTATCTTCTTTCCTTCATCCATATCCGGCCGGCTGCGCAGGTAAAAGTCGATCATGGAACTCGAAGACAGCGAATTCAGGGCGGCGCTCAAATTCGACATGGCCGCCGCCAGGATGGCCGCGATCAGCAGGCCTGAGATGCCATGCGGCATTTGGCTGACAATGAATGCGGGATAAATCCGGTCCGCCTTGCCGAAGTGGGCGGAGGGTTGACGATAGAACACAAACAGCATGACGCCCACCAGGAGAAACAACGCGAACTGGAACAGAAGTGCAACTCCGCTCGAAAGCAGCGCGGTCACCGATTGGCGCTGATTGCGCGCCGCCAGCAAACGCTGCACGATGAGCTGATCGGTCCCATGGCTGGCGGTTGTCAGGAAGGCCCCGCCCACCAGTCCAGCCCAAAACGTGTACGGCTTCCAGGGGTCCAAGCGGAAGTCGAAAACCTGCAGCTTGCCCGCGTTCGCCGCCACGCGGTGAATCGTGGCCCAGCCGCCCGGAACCAGGTGCAGGATGGTGAACACTCCAACGAGCGTTCCGCCCACGTAGATCACCGTCTGCACGACATCGGTCCAGATGACCGCCGCCAGTCCCCCTTCAAAGGTGTAAATCAGGGTGAGCGCGGTAATGATGGCGATCGACGAAATCTCGCCCGTGCCCAGGGCAATGGCCACCACGATCGAAACCGCATACACCCGCACCCCTTCGGCAGCGGCGCGAGTCACGAGGAAAAGTCCGGCCGTCAACGAACGCAACCGGCGCCCGAAACGCCGCTCGATCAGCTCGTAGGCGGTGTACAGATCGCCGCGAAAATAGTGGGGCAGCAGAACGAAACTGATGACGACGCGTCCCACCAGATAACCCAGCACTACCTGCAGGAATAGAAGATTGGTGTCATAGGCCAGGCCGGGAATGCTAATGATGGTGAGCGTGCTGGTTTCCGCCGCCACGATGGACAGCGCAATCGCCCACCAGGGAATGTTGCGGTCGGCCAGAAAATAGTCGCGCAGCGTCCTTTGTTTCTTGCGGAAACGCAATCCAAATAGAGTGATTCCCACCAGATAAATCGCGATGATCGTGAGATCCAGCTTGTCCAAGCCCATACAGTGTGCGGCGCGGATGCGGCCGGCCGCGCGGCCGGTCACCATGGACCGAAGCAATGTCCGCCCATCTTCGGTAAGACTACCGGGCTTTCGCTCCCGCAGGCATCCGAATCCGCTCGCGAGGTACCTGCCTCATCAGCCGCCGGCCGCGGCCCGCCCGATCGCCGAAGTCCGTATACCGGCACCGTATGCTAAAAATACAGGAGTGGCTTTTTTCCTTGGCATTGACGGCGGGGGCAGCAAGACCACCTGCCTGGTCGGCGACGAGAATTCCATTCTCGGCCGCGGCGCCTCCGCGGGCAGCAACCCGGTTCGCGTCGGCGAAGCCCGGGCGCGGGAATCTCTCGCCTCCGCCGTTGGTCAGGCTTGTGCCGCCGCTGGCATCACTCCGGCGGAGATCGCGAGGGCCTGCGTGGGCGTGGCCGGGGCCCGACATCCCCACATCCGCGACGTCGTCGGGCGCGCTCTCTTGGCATTGGTTCCGGCCCACACGGAGGTGGTCGGCGACGCGGTGATTGCGCTCGAAGCCGCTTTTGGCCCCGGTCCTGGGGTGATCGTGATCGCCGGCACCGGGTCGGTTGCCTACGGAAGAAATGTCAAAGGCCAGACCGCGCATGCTGGCGGTTGGGGATTTGCCATCTCGGACGAAGGATCCGGCCACTGGATCGGCCGAACCGCGGTCAGCGGCGTCATGCGCGCCTACGAGGAAGGTCGAGCCGAAGCCGATGCCCGAAATGCCCCGCTGGCGGCGGGCATCATGCGCACCTGGGGGGTCCGAACCCACGAGCAGCTGGTGCTCGCCGCCAACGCCATGCCGCCGCGCGATTTCGCCGGCCTATTTCCCGCCGTGCTGCGAGCGGCCGATGCCGGCGACGCGCGGGCGCGCGACGTCCTCGCCCGTGCCGGCGCTGAACTGGCTGGGCTCGCGAAAATAGCGATCCACAAGCTTTTTGCCGACGCCGATACTGCCCGATTGGCCATGGCCGGGGGTGTTTTCGGCTGTAGCACGCTGGTCCGCCAAGTTTTCTACAATAGTGTTCATTCCGAGTATCCGAGCGCTACCCTCAACCCCGCCGTGATCGAGCCGGTGAATGGCGCGCTGGCGATGGCTCGGAGGGGCGCCCGAGCCTAGCCGGTCATCTGAAACCGGCGCTCGCGGTTCGCCCCTCGAAGGAGACCCATGCCGTCCGACGACTCCACTCGAACCGAGTCCCTCGCCGCGCTCGCCGCTTTGGCTCTGCCGGTCGAAGAAGCCCTCAACAGCGCCACCGTCGCCGTGCTAAAAGCCGCTGTCTCCGATCCCGCTCTCGACGAGGAGCTGGCTCTGGCCCTGCTGAAGCGGCGCGATTTGCCTCCCGAAGTTCTCGAACAGCTCGGCAAGAACAGCAGCGTGATGAAGAGCCGCAAACTGAAGCTTGCCGTCTCGCAACATCCGCGAACGCCGCGCCACGTTTCCCTGCCCCTCGGACGCCAACTTTTCACCTTCGACCTGATGCAACTGGCGCTCGCACCCCTGGCGCCGGCCGACATCAAGAAGGCGGCCGAGGAAGCGCTGCTGACTCGATTGGAGTCGGTCTCCGTCGGGGAGAAGATTTCACTGGCTCGGCGGGCGTCCGCCCGAGTCGTGACTGCCCTGTTGCTCGATCCCGAGCCGAGCGTGACGCAAGCTGCTCTTGAGAACCCGAGCCTCACGGAAGCTTGCATAATCAAGGCGCTCGGTCGCCGGGATGCTCCGGCAACTTTCGTGCACGCTGTCTGCTGTCATGCCAAATGGTCGCTGCGCCAGGCCGTCGGCATCGCCTTGCTGCGCAACGAGAACACCCCGTCAGCCCGCGCCCTCGAGTTGGCTCGCACGCTGCCGGCGGCGCTGCTCGAGGATGTCCTCGAACGCTCCAGCCTGTCGGGAAACCTGAGGTTGCACCGCTTGAAGGAAGATGAAGGCAAGGGAACTGAATCGCCCCGATAGCACACGATGGGTCTCAAGGTTGTGCGCTCTCGCGAACTCTAGCGCTTGGCCGCAGCGGCGGGCGGGGTTTCAAGCGAATCCTCGGGGGCTTTTTTCCGCAGCAACTCCACCACCGCCTGATAGAGGCGCGTGCGCATCGCGTAGCGTTCATTGGCCCGAGTGATGTATCGAATGTGCACTTCGATTCCGCCGGCAGTCGGCCGCAGGTTGACGGCAGGCTTGGCGGAGACCGCCTGCACGTGATAACGGGTGGTGGCTTGCTGCCACTCCTGCTCGGCAGCGGTGCTGTCGGCTCCGGTTTCCTTACTCACCATGGCTTCAATCGCCGCGATGATCGGGTAGGGATCCCGGTCCGCCGCAACCATGATCTGCAATTCATCCCACAACCACTGTCCGCTGGTGGAGAAATTGAAGAAGTGACCCTGGATGGAGTAGCTGTTCATGAATGCGACCTTGCGCCCGGTGGGATGCCCGGCGTCGGCCCAGTTGCCGGTTTCGAGCAGCACCGTGCGCAGCAAACCGACTTCGACAACTTCCCCAGCCACGCCGTTGATTTCCACCCAGTCGCCCACGCGCACGCCGTTTCGCCCCATCAGTACGAACCATCCCAGAAATGAAATGATGAAATCCTGCAGCGCCACCGTGAGTCCAGCGCCGGCGAGCCCAAGAATTGTCGGCATTTGGCTGGGCACGCCAAAGACTACGAACAACAGCAGCAGCACACTGATGCCCCGCACCGTGAAACGAACCACCACGCGCATAGTTCGGAAGCGTTTTTGTTCGGGGCTGAGATCACTCAGGAAACGCTCCACCAGAACCTCAGCCAGGAACATTGCCAATAAGATGAGCAGAATCCACAGCGCGGACTTGACGATGCCGTGCAG
This sequence comes from uncultured Acidobacteriaceae bacterium, assembly GCA_963770245.1. Taxonomy (GTDB): domain Bacteria; phylum Acidobacteriota; class Terriglobia; order Terriglobales; family Acidobacteriaceae; genus PALSA-270. The sequence continues at coordinate 591,072 of CAVYOX010000014.1, forward strand.
CACGGCGAGCTCGTTCGCGTCCACCAGCGTAATCCAACTGGCGTAGGCATCGCTCAGCCCCTGCTGATCTTGAATGCGCTTGTCCAGGTCGGCGAGGTCTTTCTGATCGACCGACAGGGCATGCAGGGAAAGAATGGCCGCGGTGGTCTCCCCGCTCGGGCCGCCGCCGGCGGCTTTTGCCGACGCCAACTGCGCTGCCGCCTCCTGCGTCAACGCCTGCTGATCCGCTTTTTCCCCGTTGACCTGTTTCTCGAGCGCGTCATGGGCCTGGCTGAGCGCAGCCGCATCCTGGGCGGCCTCGTTCTCGGCTGCACGCAACTGCGCCACTTCGCCGTGCAAAGCTCGCCAGGAAGCGGACTGATTGGCTAAGCTTCCGCTGCCGAAGTTGGCCAGTGCCGGGCTCGGCAAGGCTGGAGAATGACTGGTGTCAACCTGCTGGGCGGCTTCGTGGCGCGCGAACTGCCGCTGAATCCGGCTCAGTGGATCGAGGCCGGAGCGGCCCAGGTCTTCTTTGGCATCATCCAGTTCGTCTTGATCCAGCTCCAGTTGAGCGGTGACGATGTCGAGCTGCTGCTGAACATTGTTTTGCCGGTCGGCGTGGGCTGTGGCCAGTTCTTTTTTCAGGGAATCGATCCGGTCCTGGTCGGCTTTTACCAGAGCGGTCGCCTTGTTCAGTCGGGCGTACAATTCCCGACTCTGCGCGCTGGCTTGCACCGGGTGTTCGGTGGCATCTCGCAGCGCGTCGGAAAAAGCCAGATCCACTTCGTGATCGGCCAGTTTGAGTGCTTGTTGGGCCAATCTCTCTTCGTCCCAACTGGCCGCAAGTTTGGCAGCGGCGCGGGCGGTTTGCAGCGGCTGTTCATCGACCAGCGGGTGGTGCGCGGTGGTTTGCACCCGCGAAGCCTGTCCGGAATCGCGAGTCCAGTAGAGCCCTGCGGTCCCGAGCAGGACCAGGAGCAAGAGTCCGAGGGCCATCCCCGACTGCCGCGTTTTGGTGAACCAGCTCATGGTCTCGGCAAGCACCAACAGCGTCATTATACGGTTGCCAAGAGGTGGCATCAGACGCGATAGGCCATGTCTCGGCGACGATCGAGCCAACGGGGATCATGACCAACTGGAGACCCCTTTAGCGTAAAATGCGCGTTTCCAGGGAGTATCAAGGAGTGAACGACAAGCCATGAGACTCAAACTGTCGGTGATCGCGTTGCTGCTCGGACTGCTGGCCGCGGAATTTGGCGGGAAGGCCAGGGCCGAAGCAGACGGCGCGGCCCAACTCCGCCAGCTCGAAGCCGAGTTCGTGAGGACCACCGCCCTAAAGGGCCTGGACGGTTTCATGACCTACTTCGCGGAAGACGGGGCCGAATTGGTGAATGGCGGCGGCATCGTCACCGGCAAAGAGAGCATTCGCCAAGCGCTCGGTCCCTGGGGACCGGACCTGAGCCTAACCTGGACGCCGGTGAAAGCCGAAATGGCAGCCTCCGGCGACTTGGGGTACACCTACGGCACCTATGTATTCAAAGACAAGGACAAAGACGGCAAGCTGGTTACCGAGTATGGGAAGTACGCCACCGTCTGGAAGAAGCAGAAAGACGGAAGCTGGAAAGTCGTCATGGATATGGGAAATTCGTCGCCGGCTCCGAAGTCCCAATAGAAGTCCCGCATAGAAACGAATAATAGAAAGAAAGAGCAGAGCAGGCTGGGAGCTTCCGCCGGGTCTCGGGAGCAGCCCGGAGTGCCGGCATCGACCCTTTCCCTACCGACCCTTTCCCTAAGGTCCTGGCGTTCACTTGCGGAAATGACCGAGAATGGCCTCTGCTTGGGTGCGGGTCACAACCGCCGATAGCGCGGCCACGTCGGCTTGCCGCACCGCCTGCACGCTTCCGAAATGTTCGAGCAGGCGGCGCGTCGTGCCCGTGCCCACGCCCGGGATGTCGAGCAACTCGGTTGCCCGGTCGCGCAGCTGACGCCGCTTGCGATGAAAGGTCACCGCAAAGCGGTGGGCTTCATCGCGAATCTGCTGGATCAAGTGCAGCACCGGCGAATGGTGGTCGAGCACGACCGGCTCGTTTTCCTGCTCGTACACGTAGATGATTTCTTCCCGCTTGGCGATCGCCGCCAGGGGCTGATTGATGATCTCCAGACCTTCGAGTGCAGCGGCCGCGGCATGCAACTGTCCGAGGCCGCCATCCACCAGCAGTAGGCTCGGCATTTTCTGCTTTTCCTCGAGCAACCTCTTGTAGCGGCGCGTGACCACTTCGCGCATGGAGGCAAAGTCATCCACCCCCTCCACGCTGCGAATGATGAACTTGCGGTAGTCCGATTTTTTCATTCGCCCGGCTTCCCAGACCACCATCGAGGCCACGGTCTCGGCGCCCTGAATGTGCGAGATATCGAAACACTCGATGCGCTCAGGAGGCTCCGGCAAGCCGAGCGCCTCCTGCAAGGCCTCCTGAATGGCTTTCGTGTTCGGCTTCATCACCCGGAATCGCTGGTCAAAGGACTGTTTCGCATTGTTCCCTGCTAAATCGAGCAGCGAGCGTTTGTCCCCGCGCTGGGGCACGAGGATGTGCACCCGTGGGGGGCGGGCCCCCTCGCCCGCCAGCTGTTCGGAGAGAACCTCCTCGAGCATGGCGCGATCTTCAAACTGGACCGGAACGTAGATATTCCTCGGCACGTACGGCTGCCCGATATAAAGCTGGCTGAGCAGGGCGGAAAAAAAACCGTCCGGATTGAAATCAGCGGCTTCTCCGGGAGCCGGCGGGCCCGCTCGAGAGTCGCGGTCGCCAAAAGTCGGGTCGAGAGCGGCGTCATCCTCGCGGATTCCGGCGCGATCGCCCAATTCGAGGGGCTTTCCCCCCGATGCTTCGAGCTTCGGCAGTTCCTCCCAAAAAAACTCCCTACGATCGAGCACCCTTCCGCCGCGCATGTGAAACAGGTTCACCGCCAGCATTCCATTCTCGTAGTGATAGCCAAACACGTCGGCGTCATCCCCTTCGACAGCCGCGATTCGTTGTTTCTCCTGCAACTGCTCGACCGTCGAAATCAAATCCCGATACTTGGCGGCCCGCTCGTATTCCTCCTCGGCCGCGGCTTTTTCCATGCGCGCCCGCAGGGAACGTGAAAGATCGGTGGGCCGCCCTTCGAGGAACAGCTTCACGTCCCGGACCGCTTCCTGGTAAATCTCCGGGGTGGTCAATTCCTTCACACACGGACCCAGGCAGCGTCGGATGTAATACTGCAGGCAAGGCCGCGGATGATACCGCGTGAGATCCACCTTGCAGGAGGGCACCAGAAAGTGCCGGTGAATCAGATCCGCAATGCGATAGGCAAGATTGGCCGGGAAGTATGGTCCGTAATACCCGGCGCCATCTTTCCGCAGCCGGCGGGTGACGTAAACCCGCGGGAAGCGTTCCCCGAGCGTGAGCTTGAGATAAGGATACGTCTTGTCGTCCCGCAACAAGATATTGAAGCGCGGCTTCTTCTGCTTGATGAGGTGGTTCTCGAGCGCCAGCGCTTCTTTTTCATTGGCCACGACAATGTAGTCCACATCCGCCGCCGCCCGCACCAGAGTCCCGGTCTTCGCGTCCTCCCCGCGACCCTGGTGGAAGTAGGATCCCACCCGACTGCGCAGGTTCTTCGCCTTGCCCACATAAATGACCTCTCCCGCGTCGTTCTTGTAGAGATACACGCCGGGTCCAGCGGGCAAACTGCGAATTTTCTGGGAAAGGTCCATGCTCGATTCCATTTTAGATGAGGGAAACCAGTCCGAGACTCCGCCGGGCGGCAATTCTGCCGCGTGCGCCGCGCGCACCATTTGGCAGTGGCTGTCGTCGCGCGCCACGCGGGCCTTGGCGCCAGGGCAACATCGCGACCGACCGACCGGCGCGCCGATGCCTGCCGCTGTTTTATGCGATCTGTTATGCGATCTTGCGGTGCCGATCTTGCGATGCCCATCGGGCGATGCCGATCGGGCGATAAAAACCGGGTTGAAAAACCGGGTCGAAAAACTTTGATGGGCGCCGATTCGAGGCGCCGCCGCCTCGCGACACGGCGGCCGTCGCGGACGAAAATGTTTTCATGGTCGGCCGCTAACCTGCTGCCGCCATCCCGACAGAAACCGTGTTCACCGCGGGTTCCGCCCCATTTGCGCCCGAACCGTCTGCCTAGCACCGTATAAAATTTTTATGGTGCATGTCTGGTTTGCCCTCCGCCGGGGCGGCGAAGCCTGGTGCGCGAACGGATAACTTGTTGTGATAGAATCACTTGTGCGGGTTATTATGCCAGTCGATAGTTGGCATCCCCCGTGCTCTGCTAGTAGGCGGGACACACGTTCGCGATCCCGGAACTTCAGCATCGCGGGCCCGAGGATTTGCTAGATTTGGTAGGAACAGAATTTGCAGTACTCAGAGGACAAGGAGCCCTCCCAAGATGAACCGCACTTCACTGACAATTTTTCTGGCCCTCAGCACAGCATTCTCGATTGGCTGCGCTAGTAAGAATTATGTTCGGCAGCAGACTACGCCGCTGATCAACAAGACGAACGAACTCGACGACCTAACCGCCAAGAACACCAAAGACATTAAGGACGTTGATGCCCGTGCCCAGGCCGGGATCGCGGCCGTGAACACAAAGACCGACGAGGTCGAGCAGAAGACCCAGGCCGCGGCGCAACAGGCCGCCCAGGCTCAGACCCTGGCCGATAACGCGGTGAGCCGCGTGGACAGTCTGCAGAACACGGTGGCCAATCTCGATAACTACCGCGTCGTGACCGAGACCGCGGTGCATTTTGGCTTCAATCGGGACAACCTGACCAAGAAGGGCAAAGATGCCCTTGACCAGCTGTCCGCCGATGTGAGCAACACCAAGGGCTACATCATCGCGGTGGAAGGCAGTACGGATTCTGTAGGCAGCTCAGAATACAATTATGACCTGAGCCAGCGCCGCGCCGACGCCGTGATCCAGTACCTGGCGGCCGCTCACAGCATCCCCGCTCACAAGATTTATTTGATTGGCCTCGGCAAGGACAAGCCGGTCGAACCGAACAATACCCGGGAAGGCCGGGCGGCCAATCGCCGCGTGGATGTGCGCCTCATGAGCAACAGCACGAGCGGCGCAACTCCCGCAGCCCAGCCGACCGCGACCACGCAGCCGCCTCCGCCGAGCATGTAAGCGAATTTTCCCTCCCCCAGAGGACCTTCGAAACGGCCGTTCCATTCCCCCCGGAACGGCCGCTTTTTTTTGCCGTGGACACACAACCGGAGGGTGGCTTCGGTCATCCACTGCAGTAGGCATCCCGGGCAGTGCTGCAAGGAGTCTCGAACGAGGTAAACTATTTCAATATGATTCCTGCTTCCCGCATTGCCAGGATCTCGACCCTCGCTTTTTCCCTTTGCCTGCTCGGGGGATGGGCGGGCGCGCAAGTGGACCAACTTCCGACGAGTGACAAGGGACCTCCACCGAGCCAGGAGCCGCCGCGCTACGAACCGGAGCGGCAACCGGGTGTCAGCTCCAGCCGCGATACCAAGATCGACATTACGCCACCGAAGGACGACGCCAAGAGCCATCCGAACAGCACGAGCGCCGTTGCCGATGCCGAGAATGAAGCCTCGAGCGACGTGCAGGAACTGCACCCCTGGGATCCGCACAAGGCCGCCAAAGATGTCGAGGTCGGCGATTTCTATTTCCGGCGCAAGAACTACCGTGCCTCGCTCGATCGCTATCGCGAAGCCCTGCTCTATAAACCAGATGATGCGATCGCCAATTTCCGCATGGCGGAGTCTTTCGAGAAACTCGACGACCCCGACGAGGCTGCGGCTCACTACCAGGAGTATCTGAAGATTCTGCCTCGCGGTCCGCTTTCTGCGAACGCAGAGAAAGCGCTAGCTCGGCTCAAGGCGGAAAAGGCTCGCACCTCAAGCGCCGATCCAGCCAAGCCGTAGTTCGTTCTCGCTCCCCGGCCTGCTCCGTACCCTAAGAAATTGAAGATGTTTCTTGCTTCTGCCGAAACGGCGGCCAGCGCCCGGAAGCTCCCCGGCGTTGCGCGGACAATCGGAACGCCATCGGCAATTGCCGCTGAACCATCGAACTCGGCGCGCGCTCGCAGTTGCAAAACAAATGTGACTGATTCGAAATCTGCAGCGGATTCTGCTTTTGGCGCCCGCCAACGCCTTTGCTTTCAGGGGTTAATCATCCCGCTTATCCCGCCTATAGATTTAATTTTTCAAACAATTTTTAATGCCCGCCAAAAAAACAATGAATTGGACCACCCGGTGAAAAACTTATAAAAACCTTCACATCTTGAATGATGCAGGCCGCCGCATTGTGTGGCAGGCGACTTGTCACAAGGAGAGTGAATGCGATCCATGAAGAAAGATTCCATCACCCGTCTTCTAATATTGGCGACCATCGTTGCGGGCTTCGCGTTTGCGGTCGCTCCAACGCAAGCTCAAGACACGGCTGCTCCGGCGGCTGCTGCGCCAGCAGCCGATGCCACCCCACCGAGCACAACCGATCTGGAGAAACGCATCGATGAATTGGAAAAGGAGCTGACGGCGCTCAAGAGCCAGGTGGCCGCTGCACCCGCCCCGGCTGCCGCTGCCCCGGCTGCCGCCGCCCCGGCTGCCGCCGCTGCGGCAGCGGTGACCACGACCCCTGCGCCCGCCGCGCCGGCAGCTCCCTCGATTCCTGGACTGTTAGGCCCGGTTACGCTGAGCGGGTTCGTGGATGCCTACTATGGCTACAACGCCAACCAGCCGGCGGATCGCACCACCGCGCTACGCAATTTCGATATCAACTCCGACCAGTTTTCGCTGAACATGATCGAGTTGATAGCGGACAAGGCGCCTGATCCCGCCGCCAGCCACGTCGGCTTCCACATCTCGCTCGGCTTCGGCGAGGCGATGAACTTGGTGAACTCGACTGAGATGGGCTCACCGAATGCTCCGACCACACCGGTCGGCGGGCCCGTGGTGTCAAACTTTGACCAGTACCTCAAAGAAGGGTATCTCGAATACCTCATCGGCAAGAAACTACAGATCAACGTCGGCAAGTTTGTGACCTGGAACGGTGCTGAGGTCATCGAGAGTAAGGATAACTGGAACTACTCGCGTGGGCTGCTCTTCTCCTGGGCCATTCCGTATTTCCATTTCGGCGCGAGCGCCAAGTACACCTTCAACAGCAAGTTCTCTCTGACCGGCTACCTGGTGAACGGCTGGAACAACAGCGTGGACAACAACAGCGGCAAGACCGGCGCCTTTTCCGCCGCCTGGACTCCCAATGCCAAGTGGAGCCTCGTTCAAAACTACACGGTAGGTCCGGAACATACCAACGACAACAGCAATTTCCGAAACCTCTTGGATACGATCATCACCTACACCCCGAACGCCAAACTTTCGTTGATGGCGAACTACGACTACGGTTCTGACCGGTTTGTCCTCACCAACACGGCTCCATTTGTCCTCGGGCCGAAGGCGCACTGGGACGGCATCGCCGGCTACATCAAGTACGCCCCCAACGCCAATTGGTATATCGCCACCCGCGGCGAGTATTTCCAGGACGCCGGCGGCTTTGCTACGGGAACCTCGCAAAACGTGGGCGAATTCACCCTCACCCTGCAGCGCATGTTGGCAAGCAAGATCATAAGCCGGCTGGAATATCGTTACGACGCTTCGAACGAGAACGTGTTTCCCGACAACAACGGACCGGACAAGGGCAATCAGAGCACTTTGACCCTGGGTTTGATTTACGCATTCAGCAGCGCGGATGCGCCCAAATAGTGACTCGGGCGTTCGGCCATCGCGCCATTCCCACGCGGGCTACGGCTTGGGTTCCAAGGGACCCAAGCTGACCCTCAATCCCTGGATCCATAAGGCGGCACGGCCTCCAGGGGCCGGGAAGCGAGCTGGCAGGGGAAAAGCTGATGGGGGGTATAAAAAATATGAATTTTACAGACCCGGCATTTCCGGGCAATGTGTTGGCCGCCAAGTTTATAAAGAATTCGTAAAGATCAAAGATTGGTAGAGATTTTGAGTAACAGCTGGAGTGCCGCTCGGTGTTGAGCGGCAATCAAAACTTCGACGCTGAAGGAGAAATGCAATGGCAGATGCTCCCGCAGAAATGAAGCCCACACTGGGCTTGACTGGTTTAACCATGAACGCCATGGCGCTGATCGCCCCCGGCGCCTTCCTTTGGCTCACCTATGCCGGCCAGGCGGCCGAGGGCTCGACCGCGCCTTCGATGTGGATCGGCATCCTGTTCGCCACCGCGCTTTGTCTGGCCACGGCGGTGTGTTACGCGGAAATGGCCAAGCTCTATCCCGGGACCGGCAGCTCGTATTACTTTGCCGAGCAGTCCTTCCTCAACCATGAGAAAGCGTGGCCGTACGCCCGCCTGGCCAAGTTCATCGTCGGCTGGGGCTCGCATCTTTACTATTGGATCTACCCCGGCGTGATGGTCGGCGTCATCGGGGTCATCTCCGGCTACCTGGTGGGCACTCTATGGCCAAACTTCATGAGCGCCTCCAATCCCGGTCCCATGTTCATGGGGCTAGTCGCCATCGTCTTCGCCTTTGCCGTGTCCTATATCGCCCATCGCGGTGTGGTTGGTTCAACGGCCGTGAACATCGCCATCAATGTCATTCAGATCAGCGCGCTGCTGGTGTTCACCGTGATTGCCCTGGGCTACCGGATCAATCACCCCCCGGGCAGCGTCGCCTTCCAGTTTGATCCGCAAACGAGCGCCGCCTATAGCTGCGAGTTCGCCACCACCAAGACGATGGTGAGTGGCGTCGCGACCGACACCACGGTGCGCGCCGCCGACGGCACGCCGCAATGCGCCGTGGACGCCACCGGAAAGCCAGTGCCGTATCACGTCAGCTATCCCGAGTACGACACCACCACCACTCCTCCAACTTTCATTTCCCATCCGAGCGCCGGCTCCGTCATCCGCATGCACAACTTTGGCTGGATGTTCGCGCAGGCCTGTGTCGCCATCCTGATCCTGGTGGGATTTGAGTCGGTTACCTCCATGGGAGGCGAAGCCAAGAATGCCAAACGCGACGTGCCCATCGCGGTCGTCACTTCGCTCCTGGTGCAAGGCTGTTTCTGTTACCTGTTTGAGTATTTCGCGGCCAACTACTTCCTGAACAGTGGTTATCCCATGTCGTTTGCCGGCGCTTCGGCGGCGCCCATCGGCGACATGATGACCATGGTGGGCGACGCTCTGTTCGGCGCCGGCCACGGACGCATCTTCATGCTGGTCGAAGCCGCCACCGTGTTTCTGGCGCTGATCGGCACTACGTTGTCCTGCATTAACACGGGAGCGCGCGTAACCTACGCCATGGGCAAGGACAAGGAATTGCCCGATTCCATGGGCGCGCTGCACTCCAGAAACCTCACCCCGCACAAGGCCATCTGGACTCTCGCCATCATCTCCGCCGTGATCGGGTGCATCACCGTGGCCGTTTTCTTCGGCGACGGCGGTGCCCCCACCGATGCCTCGATCGCCGCTTTGCCCCACGGCTTCTGGTCCAGTTTCGGCTACACCACGCACGACAAGATGGCGGCCTTGCCTAATACGTTCCTGACCACGACGCTGGCTTCGAACTTCGGCACTTTCTTGCTCTACATGCTGAGTTGCATCACCTGCCTCGTGTGCTACCACAATCACCCGAACTTCAAGTTCGTGCGTCACTTGCTGATTCCCGTCTTCGGACTGCTCGCCAACCTGGCCTGCATGGTCTTTTACTTAGTCGGTCCATTCATGGGATTCGGAACAAAAATGGAACCGCTGCTGGCCCTGGGGGTGGCCCTGGTCTGGGCCATCTACGGCGGGATCTACTTCATGCGCATCGGCAAGAAGCATGGGAAGACCACTCTGGTCGAAAACCGGGCGCAACAGGCGAGTTGAGTTTTCGGGGGGATCGCTGTCCCTTTCAAGTCCGGGCGGGCCCCGCAAGGCTCGCCCGGCGTTTTTCATCGGAGGTTCACCCTGAGATCGGTCCACCAGAAGTTTCGGCAGGTATTGCTTTGGCCGCTGTGCGCCCCAGCCCCGGGCTCGATCGGGATCGCCTACGCCATCCGCTTGCCCTGGGAGTCCGGGAATGAGTCCGGGAATGAGTCCGGGAATGAGTCTGGGATGGGAATTCGCCCAATGATGACGATTGCGAGCCTCTGGTCCCCCCTTTGCCTCTCGGTTCCATGCTCGGCTACGGCACCCGGGGGGAACCGCTCATGGCGCTCGGAAACAGAGGCTTCTGGGACATTTACGCAGCCATCCACGCTGTCGGTATCGGCGGGCGCCGGCACCGGCCGCTGAATGGATTTCCCTGGTGGGGCAATAGGCCATGAAAGATCACGGCCCCTGAACCCTGCCGGGCGCCGTTCCTGCGATGGAAGGAAGGGATCCGATGCTTCACCCGCACGCGCTTCGCGAGGACATCGCCGGGTTCGGCTCGCTACAATACACTATGCTCGATGTTGAATTTGCGCAGCTCTCCGACCCCGGGCGAGTGCGTGATCACAACGAGGACTACCTCGGCTACGTCTATCCCGCGACTCCGGACGAGATGCGTTCCCAGGGCTGCCTTTTTGTATTGGCGGATGGAGTCGGCGGCCACGATAAAGGCGAAGTGGCTTCGCGCACAGCGGTCGAGAGCATACTCGCCGGCTTTCGCGGAGCTTCGCCGGGCGAGCCCCACTCGCCTCTGTTGTCCCGGCTCGTACAGGCCGCCAATACGCGCGTCCTGGAGGCCGGAATGGCTGCTTCCTCCGGCGGTATCCCGATGGCCACGACACTCGTGAGTTGCGCCCTGCGCTATGATCGCGCCCTGGTCGCGCACGTCGGAGACTCGCGCTGCTACCTGGTGCGCCGGGGCGAGGCCGTGGTGCTGACCCGCGATCACACCTTGGTCGGCGAGCAGATGCGGTTGGGCCTGCTTTCCGCGAGAGAAGCTGCCGACTCCCCCCATCGTCACCTGCTCAGCCGGTCGCTCGGCGCCGAGATGTTCGTCAACGTGGAAAGCAACGAGTACCAGATCCTCGCCGACGACGTGCTGGTGCTGTGCTCGGACGGGCTCCACGCTGCGGTGTCGCCGTCTGAGATTGCCGCCATCGTCAGCCATCAGACCGACCTGAACGCGGCGGCTCAGCGCCTGGTGGCGGTGGCCAATCACCAGGACGGCACCGATAACATCAGCGTGCAACTCATTCGGGTTCGCAGTGTCGAGCGGGTCGGGATGTACCGCGGCCGTCCCTACCGGCTGCGCTGAGAGTCGAGATCGGCTGCGCGCCCTGGCCTCAGGACGCATCGATCGTTGCGGCCCTGCGCGACCGGGAATCCACTCTCTTCCGGTCCCTGTCGCGGTCCGAAATCGCCCGCCTTCGACCCAAAAACATTAACCGCGGACCATGTTTTTATGGATTCTTTACGTCTTACGGCGGGATATTCTGGCATCATGGAAATGCGTCGTGCCCCAGGGGATCGGACCCCTGCGTTGCCGCGGCCCTCGTTTGCCGTTTGCCAATGAAGGCCTGCGCTCACCATGACCTCACTGCATACCGGCGATCAACTCGACCACTACCGCATTGAAGGCGTGGCCGCCCGCAGTGGCATGGCTTCCATCTTTCGCGGCACCGACCTGCGCACCGGACTCTCGGTGGCCATCAAAGTCCCCCATCCGGAGATGGAAGGCGATCCGGTGCTCTACGATCGTTTTCAGCGCGAGCTGCAGATTGGACAAAAGCTCGATCATCCCCACGTGATGAAAGTGTTCTCTGACGGGGATCGCAGCCAGCTCTACATGGTGATGGAGTGGGTGGAAGGTCGCCTGCTGCGCCAGCTCCTGAACGAGCAGAAGAAGCTTTCTCCCGAGCGCGCCGTGAAGATCGCCGTCGCCGTCGCCGAAGCCCTCGACTACATCCACAAAAATGGCGTGGTGCACCGCGATCTGAAACCGGAAAACATCATGATCGACCTCCAGGACAACATCAAGCTCATCGACTTCGGTATCGCCTCGAATCTCGGTTCGCGCCGGCTGACCTTTGCCAAGTTTACCCAGACGATGGGCACGCCCGACTACATTTCCCCCGAGCAGGTCAAAGGCAAACGTGGAGACGCCCGCAGCGACATCTATGCGCTCGGCGTCATGCTCTACGAAATGTTGACCGGAAAAGTGCCGTTCACCGGCGCCAATCCCTTCGTCATCATGAACGACCGCCTGCTGAACAATCCCGTCCCGCCCCGCGAAATCGATCCCACGATTTCTCCCCGGCTGCAGGAAGTCATCTATCGCGCCATGGAACGCGAACCCAGCAAGCGCTATGCCAACGCCCACGAAATGATATGGGACTTGCAGCATCTGGACCAAGTGGGCGTCGCCGAGCGCCCCGAGCTACGCGACTGGAGAGTGCGCCGCGAACCCTGGACCAGAAGACTTCTCTTCTACTTGATGCTGGCTCTGATCCCGGTTGTCATTTTCGGCTTGCTGCTGTGGGTGGCCCGTCACTGATCCGAACGCCGCCATCTCGGCCAGCCGGAACGCTGTCCGCGGGGAACCGTTTTCTCCCGTCAGGTGTCTAACCCTCCATGTGGCCGGATGCGCCTGCGCATCTCTTCGGGTACGACCGCGGGTCAGATCCCATCGCGCAACAGGTGCCTTGGCTCGCCGGCTTGATTACGGCGGGTGCGATCTCCAGTCTGGTTTGCAGCGCCCCGCCGTCGCGTTCCCTGTCCTGGGGTGACGTCGTTCTAGCGGCCGCGGTCTGCGTGCTGGCTGCGTTCCTATCCGGTGCAGCCGCGGCCTGGGTCTTAGGCGCAATCATTTCTTTTCAACCCCCGCTCCGCGCCCGCCGAGGCGTGCTCAAGATTGCGTGCCTTGCGGCCGGTTTTGCTCCGCTGAGCCTTTTTCTTCAGGAGCGATCCGTCCTCGGCATGGCGGTGGCCGCAGGCCTGGCCGCGGCGGCGACGCTGTGGTTTTCGGAAGGCGACGAGGCTGCAGGCCAAGCGCTGCCGCCATACGGTTCTCCCGGCCTGTTGGCCGATCAAGTGTTTGTGGATCTGCACGCGCGGCCCCTGCTTCGTGATCTGCTGCCCATGTTGTGGGTGGTGGGATGCGCAGAGGCGGCCGGGCTAGCGCAGATGACAAGTCATGCGGTGATGGCAGCCGGCTTGTCAGGCGCGAGTTCGGCAGCGTTCGCGCGATCCTTCGCTCAGAAGGTCCCACCCCAGCAATCTCGCGCGGGGAGCAGCGCGGAAAGCCCACGGTACCCGCTTCTCGCGCTCGGGCTGGCGCTGTTTTTTACCATCATCGGCCTGCTGCCATTTCTGCGATCGGGATGGGCGCACAACGCTTTCCGCCACTTCTCTTCTGTCGGCGCATCCGAGCCCCGCAGAGTGCGCGTTGCCGGCAACCCGGTCCCGCGGTCGGTCGGAAACCTGGCTGGAGATCGGGGAGGATCCTACTCGGGCATCGTTCTGTGGCCAGACCATCCAGAGACGGTCAAGCTGGTAGCTCCCCGAGCCCCGACCCGGAACCCATTCGCCTTCGGCGCCCGAGCTTCCATTCTGAGCATTCCATTCCATGGGGTGTACTGGGTTTTCCAGGCGCCCGATTCGCAACCGTCACCGCAATCTCACCTCGCCCACGGCAGCCCCGACATGTTCAACATCCGTTCGACCGACGGGCGGCCGCTGCGGCTCGAGGCGCACCAGAACCTGGGCACGCTCATCGACCTCGCTGGCTGCAGCGACATCCGAGTCGCGATCCAAAATACCGACCGCTATCCCGGAACCGTCTCGCTCGAACTCGTTCTGCGCAACACCACTCTGCCCGATACGCCATCCCAATCATTGGGGACGGCCATGGTCGCCTCGACCCGACCCTGGACGCTAGGCGGCAAACGGCCAGCCGCGAGCGAGGTTCTGAGCTTCAACGTTCCTCCAGATCTGAAGCTGCGGCAATTTGACGAAGTGTCGGTCGTATTTCAGCTGAGCCCCAGGCGCTCCAACGTCGGCGCCAAGATTGGAATCGAGCGCTTCACCCTAGTTCCGCGCGGCCTGCCATAACCCCTGGCTGCCGACGACCCCCTAAAAGAAGAACAACCGGGCAGAGGCGCAACGAAGATGGACGGAAACCGTGTGGCTAGGCCCCCGCGAGCGCGTGGCAGGAACTTTGTTGACTGTACTCTGTAAAATAGAGTACTCTGTACTTGTGCGATTGCCAGTATGGCTTTCTCGCATTTTGATTTCCGCGCTCAGGAGTCCGCTATGAAAATCGCGATTTCCACCTTCGCTCTTCCACCCTGTCTTTCCACAATCTTGCTCGCAGCGGCATTCATGATTTCGTGCAGTCTCTCGCTTGCCGCGCAGCAGCCGGTTTCGAACAGCGTCGAGCTGCAGCGCGAGGCCATGCATAAGCTTTCGTTTCTGACCGGTCACTGGTCGGGTTCTGCCACCATTGTTCAGGCGACGGGCGAGGCGCTTCATCTCAAGCAGACCGAAGATGTCGAGTACAAGCTCGACGGCCTAGTCGTGCTCATCGAAGGCAAAAGCACCGACGCTGACGGCAAAGTGCGGTTCAGCGCCCTAGCCACCGTGGCTTACGACGATGCTTCTCGTACCTATCGCTTCCGCGCCTACAATGAAGGCCACTACCTCGACACGGAACTCTCGGTGCCCGCGAACGGCTTCTCGTGGAGCTTTACGGCCGGGCCGGCGCACATTGTGAACACCATGCACCTAACCGGCAACGGCGAGTGGGACGAAATCACCGAGGTGATGGTTGGCAGTAATCCTCCGCATCGCAGCGTGGACATCCAGCTTCAACATCAGCCGTGACGCGACAGTTCCGCGCTGCCTTCGGACCAGGGCCAAGGGACTACGCGGTACTCGGAGCTTTGTCACAAGGAGAACTGCCATGCAGGACGACATCACCGCCCAGGAACTGAAGGACAGGCTGAGCCTCATCGAGAACATGATCGCCGAGGGACGCCGCTCCACCGAGAGTTGGGGAGGGACATTTGTTTTGTGGGGCGTTGTTTACTATCTCGCCATCGCCTGGTCCGTCTGGGGCCACAGCGTATGGGCTTGGCCGGTCACGATCTCGGTCGGGGTCGTGGTCACGGTGGTGCTTGCTTTTTCGCAGGCCGGCAATCATCCCGCAACCACCCTGGGCCGGGCAATCGGTTCGCTCTGGATTGCCTTGGGAGTTTCGATGTTCGTGCTATTTCTAGCCCTCGGCCTGAGTGGGAGACTGACCGATCCGCATCTCTTTGTGGCCGCAATATCGGCCATGCTTGGCATGGCCAACGGAGCCTCAGCCCTGATTCTTCGCTGGAAGGTTCAGTTGGCGTGCGCCCTGGTGTGGTGGGTGGCGGCTGCGACCACCTGCTTTGGCACTGATCGAGAGAGCATGATCGTGTTTCTGGTCGCCATCTTTTTCTGCCAGATCGTGTTCGGCATCTACGGCGTGGTCGCCAAAGCCCAGGAACGCAAAGGGCGCGGTCCTATCCATGCCTGATTTGCCCGAGCTCAATCCCGTGGTTCACGGCAGGCTGCGGCTGGCCCTGCTTTCGCTGCTCAGCGGCGTCGAAGAGGCTGAGTTTACCTGGCTCCGCGCCAAGACTGAGGCGACCGACGGCAACCTGGGGGCACAACTGCTCAAGCTCGAAGAAGCCGGGTACGTGGCTGTCGAAAAGAAGTTCGTGTTGCGCAAGCCGCAAACCCTCTATCGCGTCACCGAAGCCGGCCGCCAGGCCCTCACCGAATACGTGCAGGCATTGAAACAATTGCTGGGCCCAGCCATCGATGCGTAGGAGAATATCCCGCTTTGTTTCCGACCGCTGCGATCGGCGTATATTAACTGCGCCATGTGGAAACTCACTCTGCTCTTGTTCTGTCTGATCGCCCCCCTGTTCGCCGCCGAAAAACTAACCGCGCCGCAATTGATCGCGCTCGCCAAATCCCATCGTGCCGCCCTGCGCGATGCCATCACTGCTAGCTTCGCAGCCAAGGATCTGAAAGACGGCACCGCCTGGGCCGGCCACGGCACCGATTTCTTCTTCCCGACCGAAGCTGCGGCTCGCCCCGCGCTGGTCATCGACGATGGGCCTGCGCTGCGAATGCGCAACCTGCCCGGGTCCGATCTGTGGTACACCGCGGCGCGCATCGACGGGGTAGGGAAGCTGCATTCATTCCACTATCGGATGAATGGCGCTACGTTCGGCGGCCGGCTCGATCTGCCCGCGTTCGGTCCTCTTTCCTATCTGCAGCCAGGAGTTCCCTCCGGCACGCTCTCTCCCGCAATCACGCACACCAGCAAGATTTACGACGGCATGCGGAGCGAATACTGGATCTACGTCCCGGCGCAATATGATCCGAAGACTCCCGCCGCACTCATGGTCTTCCAGGATGGCGGCGGCTACCTCGATCGCAAGGGCAATAATCCCGTCCTCAACGTGGTCGACAATCTGATGGCTCAGAAGAAAATTCCGGTGATGATCTGTGTCTTTATCAACCCTGGCGACATCAGCGATTCCCCGGGCACGCCCACCCACAGCTTCGTACAGGCCTACTCGGAGAAATGGCACCGCACCCTCAAGGACTCCATGCGCAGCACGCTGTACGACACGGTCAGCGACCGCTATGTCCGCTTTCTGCGCGACGAAGTGTTGGCCGAAGTCGAAGCCAACTACAACATCCGCAAAGACGCCTACAGCCGCGCCATCACCGGCCTCTCTTCTGGCGGCATCTGCTCCTTCAATGCGGCCTGGCAAATGCCCGATCAATTCAGCCGCGTCATTACCTGGATCGGCAGCTTCACCAGCATCCAGTGGAAAGAGGATCCGACCATCCCCGACGGTGGCCAGGACTATCCCGAAAAAGTCCTGCGCGAACCCAAACGCAACTTGCGCGTCTGGCTGCAAGACGGCTCGAACGACCAGGAAAATGAGCGCTACGGCAGTTGGCCGCTAGCGAATGTTCGCCTGGCCAACGCCCTCAAGCTCAAGGACTACGATTTTCGCTTCAGCTTCGGCCAGGGCACACACAACTCCGGAGCCGGGGCGGCGGAATTCCCGGAAGAGATGATCTGGCTGTGGCGTGACTATGAGCCGGGGAAAACCGAGCAGATCTATCAGATCGATCCGTCAGAAAAGTCGCAACCGCCCTTCCGGGTGGCGATCGCCAATCGCTAGACGGAGCAACTGGGCTCGAGTCCTGGGGATGAACTTCAGATCCGGATGATCGTCGCAGCCAGAGGATCATCGCGTCAAGAAAGTTGCGGCCCCCGGTCAGGAGGGCTGAGGCCCCATCTGTTTCGCACGCCCCGGGCGCTACCCATGACAGCAGCGGCTTTCCACTCGTGAAATAACTTTACACTTGTTGGCCAAACTTTACCGTTCTCGCTCCCGTTCCCCGAGGCAGATCGTTTACACTTGAAACATCCGGATGACAGTTGCGGGCGTTCTGGGTTTCCTCGTGGCATCGAGTGCCGGGCGCAGGGAAAACGGATGGCACACACCATGTTTTCGATACGAAGATTCGTTGCGGCGGTCGCTGCCTTGGGCGTGTGGTTCCTGATCTGCGCGTCGGCTCCGCGCGCGCAAGCCCAGACGCCACCCGCCGCGCCATCGGGCGCTCCCGGAGCGGCGGCCAAGTCGCTGGGGACCGTCAAGAGCGTGAGCGACGATTCGGTTACCCTCACGACCGACAGCGGTTCCGATGTCAATGTGCTCTTTCCGCAAGCCGCAACCGTGGTTCGCACGGCCCCGGGGCACAAGGACTTGCAGGGTGCGACGCCCGTCCAGCTGCAGGATGTGAGGGCCGGCGACCGGATGCTCGTCCGGGGAAAACTGGCCGACGATGGCCACTCGATTGTGGCTGCTTCCGCCATCGTCATGAAGAAGGAAGATATTGCGGAAAAGCAGGAGCGAGAGCAGGAAGACTGGCGCCAACGGGGCATGAATGGCGTGGTGAAGGCAGTCGATCCCGCTTCCGCGGTCATTACCGTTAGCACTGGTTCGCTGGCTGCGAAATCCGTTGCCGTCCACGTCCTGAAGGACACCGTCCTCCGCCGCTACTCGCCCGACTCCGTGAAGTTCGACGACGCCAAGCCGGGAAGTCTTGCTCAAATCCAGCCCGGCGACCAGCTGCGTGCGCGTGGCAACCGCAGCGCCGACGGCTCGGACTTCACCGCCGAAGAGATTGTTTCCGGAGCCTTCCGCAACATTGCCGGTACGGTGGCCTCGACCGATGCGTCGAATCACAGCGTGACCGTGACCGACCTGCTGAGCAAGAAAGCGGTGACGGTTCGAGTAACGGCTGATTCTCAGCTCAGGAAACTGCCCCCCCTGATGGCGCAGATGATCGCGGCTCGTTTGAAGGGAGCAGCTCCGGGAGGAGGCCCGGCTGCGGCCAGCCCGGGAGCTCGATCGCCAACCAATGCCGGCGCACCGGAATCGAATGATGCTAGACCCGGCTGGAATGGACCGGGTTCGGGCGGGTCTGGTTCGGGCGGGCAAGGCGCCGGACGCCCCGGAGGAGCGCGTTCCGGTGGGCAGGGTGATTTTCAACAGATGTTAGCCCGCATGCCGGAAGTTGCTCTTTCCGACTTACAGAAGGGCGACGCCGTCGTCATCGTGACCACCGAAGGAGGCACCACGTCCGATCCGACCGCGATCACACTGCTGACCGGCGTCGAGCCCATTCTTTCGGCATCCCCGAACGACAACCGCGCGGCCATGGCTCTGTCCCCCTGGAGTTTCGGAGCGCCATCGGGAGACGTCGGACCCTAGTTGGCTCGAGCCTCCCTTCGACCGCGCCATGGTCGAGGTAGGCCGGCCGCTCCCCAAACTGTCTTTTGCGCGGCGGGGTGAGCGGAGACCTCCGCCGGACAGTCGAGTAGACGCCGCTTTATGGGGATGAAGTTCGAGTTCGGAGACCTGATGGAATTGCGTTTCCTAGGCCGCTGCGGTTGGCTCCTATTGCTGGGAGCCATTTTCACGGCCGGCGTGTGGGCCCAAGCTGTTCCCGGAAGTCTGCGGGGCAAGGTGACCGATCCCTCCGGCGCCGTGATCCCCGACGCCACCGTCACCGCCATCGCGGCCAACGGGCAGAAGACCTCTGCCACCACCGATCACCAGGGAATCTACTTAATCAAAGGATTGCCACCGGGCAGTTACACCGTCAGCGCCCTGGGCAAAGGCTTTGCGGAGTATCACGAATCTGAGGTACAGGTGAACCCTGGCCAGGTGCAGCAGTTTGACATCGCGCTCGGCATTCCGGTGCAGCAGGAGCAGGTTGCGGTGGAGGCGCAGGCCAATACCGTGCAGGTGAGTCCGTCGGAAAATGCCAGCGCCCTGGTCATCAAGGGGAAGGACCTCGAGGCCCTTTCCGATGATCCTGACGAATTGCAGTCCGAGCTGAATGCGCTCGCTGGTCCATCGGCGGGCCCCAACGGAGGCCAGATCTATATCGACGGATTTACCGGCGGCCAGCTTCCGCCGAAGTCCTCGATCCGCGAGATTCGCGTGAATCAGAATCCCTTTTCCGCCGAATATGACAAGTTAGGCTATGGCCGAATCGAAATTCTTACCAAACCTGGCACCGACAAATATCACGGCCAGTTCTTTTTCAACGACACCGATTCCGCCTTGAACTCGCGCAATCCTTTCGTCGCCAGCGAGCCCAGTTACCAATCGGAGATTTTCGACGGCAATCTGGGGGGACCGATCAGCAAGAAATCGTCCTTCTTCCTCGACGCCCAGAGGCGGAATATCAACGATTTGGATATCGTCAACGCCGTGGTAGCCGATCCCACCTTTACTCTCCCGTCGGGCGTGCCGTTCACCGAATCGGTGCCGAATCCCGACACCCGGACTAATATCACCCCCCGCATCGACTATCAGCTCGGCAGCAATAACACTTTGACCGTCCGCTATCAGTTCCAGCAGGAGATCCAAAAGAATGAGGGAGTTCAGCAGACCTCCCTGCCTTCCCAGGCCTATAACGAAACCGAGACCGAAAACACGTTGCAGGTGAGCGACTCGCAGATTCTCAGCCCTCACCTGGTGAATGACACGCGCTTTCAATTCTTGCAGGATCGCGATAACGTGCGGGCGCAGAGTGCCGATCCCACCACCCAGGTGCTGGGCTTTTTCACCGGGGGAGGAAACTCCCAAGGAACCTCGCTCGACCACACCAATCACTACGAGTTGCAGAACTATAGCCTCGCATCCTACGGCAAACATACCGTCCGCTTCGGGGTGCGGGTCCGGGTGGCGCACGATTCTAATTTCTCGAACTCGAACTTCAACGGCGAGTTCATCTTTCCATCGCTCGCCGCCTATAACGTGACCGAGCAGGGCCTGCAGGCCGGCCTGACTCCGGCCGAGAGCCGCGCCGCGTGTCTGGCGGCTTCGCCTAACCCGGCAACCGCCCAATGCGGTGCCAGCCAACTGTCGGTTACAAACGGGCAGCCGCAGATTGCAAACACCCTCGAAGATACCGGTCTATTTGCCGAAGACGAATGGCGGATCCGGCCCAACATGACGGCGAATTACGGCCTGCGTTTCGAAACCCAGAATGACATCCACGATCACGCCGATTTTGCTCCCCGGCTGGGTTTCGCGTGGGGACTCGGGGGAAAGACGTCAGCGCCCAAGACGGTCGTACGCGCCGGTGCCGGCATGTTCTATGACCGGTTTCAGCAGCAGTATTTGCTCGAGGCCGAGCGGCTGAACGGCATCACCCAGCAGCAGTCGATTGTTACCTCTCCCGACTGTTATCCCGATCCAACCAATTGTTCGGGCGGAACTGTCGCCTCCACGATCTACCAAGTCAATCCCAACCTGAGGGCCTCCTATACCATCCAGTCGGCCGCCAGCATCGAGCGGCAGGTCACGAAAGCGGCGACGGTTTCAGTGACCTATCTGAATTCCCGCGGGGTTCATGAATTTGTCTCGGAAAACATCAATGCGCCGCTGCCGGGCTGTGACATTTCCACCCCCAGTTCCTGTGTCCGGCCCAATCCTGCCGTAGGAAACATTTATCAATACGAGTCGGAAGGCGTCTTCCGGCAGAACCAGATCATTGCCAACACCCGCGTCAGCCTGGGACGAAAGCTATCGATGTTCGGCTTCTATCAGCTGAACTATGCCAACAGCGACACCAGCGGCGCCGCGAGTTTTCCGACCGATCAATACAATCTCGCCGCGGACTACGGCCGCGCCAGCTTCGCCGTGCGGCAGCGGGCGTTCATCGGGGGTTCGATCACGCTCCCCTACGCATTCAATCTCTTTCCCATCATTGCTGTGAATTCCGGCATGCCCTTTAACATCACTCTGGGACAGGACCTGAACGGCGATTCCATCTTCAACGACCGTCCAGCTTTGATCTCGACCGCAACCTGTCCCCAGGTGGCGATCGGAGCCGGCTCTGTTTGCAGTCCCTGGGGCACGTTCAGTACCGTGGCGTCTGGTCCAAAGACGGTTCCGATCAACTATGGCACCGGCCCGGGCAATGTCACGGTGATCTTGCGCCTTAGCAAGACTTTTGGATTTGGCCCAGAAACCGGTGCAGGGGCGCGCGGACAAGGCGGCGGCCCTGGCGGCGGAGGCGGTGGAGGGGGCGGCGGTCGCGGTGGCGGCCCTCCCGGAGGCGGCCTGGGACCGGGCGGCTTGAGTGGCGGCGGAGGAGGGCGCAATCCGTTCGCGTCGACGGGCACCAACCGGCGCTACAACCTGACCTTCAGCATCTCGGCGCGGAATCTGTTTAATACCCAGAACCTCGCTGCGCCGGTTGGCGACGTGAACGCGTCACGCTTCGGGCAGTCGATCGCGCTGACCGGTGGATTTTTCGGCTCGGCCACCGAAAACCGCCGCGTAGACTTGCAGGTCAGATTCTCCTTCTGAAAACCGAGCATCGCTAGACGGGCGAGCTGGACCGCCGGCATCGTTGGTTCTGCCTTGTGGTGTTCTTCGCGGGCGAGCTTGACCTCCTCCCGCGCACCCGGCACCGACAGCGTCATCCCCCGAGCCTCATTCTGAGCTCCATGCAATGGGTTCGAGAGCGCCTTCCCGGCAGGGGACAACCGTGCGGAATGCCGCGCCCGTCGCGCTCAGTGGGGAAGATATTCTTCAGTATGAGTGATGAATTCCGGATACGCTTCGGCGCCCAGTTCCTGCAGATCCATGCCTTGCCGCTCGCCGTCGATGGCAACTCGCTGAGGATAGATGCGGTCGAGAAGCCAGTTCAAGGCATAGGTCAGGGGTAGCACAAAGCCCACGAGCGTGGCCATGCCGATGACCTGCGCCAGCCATTGTCCGGATGCCGGATCGGGGAAGCGGGCGAAGATGCCAAGCGCCAAAACCCCCCAGAGTCCGGCCATCGCGTGCACCGAGACGGCGCCTCCTGGATCGTCGACCTGCAGGCGGAATTCGAACCATTCGACCGAGAAGATGACCAGAGCGCCCGAAACCATGCCGACGATGAGCATTTCCGCCGGCCGCAGCACAGCACAGCCTGCGCCGCTCGCCACCAGGCCGCCGATCCAGCCGTTGGCGGTGAGCGAAGCGTCCGGCTTGGTAAAGCGGATGCGGGTCAAAACCGCCGCCGTGAGCCCGGCCGAAGCGGCTGCCAAGGTTGTATTCACTCCAATCAGAACCGTCTGCGGCATTTGGGCGCGGTTGAATAGCATGGCTCCCGCGGAATTCAAGCCCATCCAGCCCAGCCACGCCAGCAGACAGCCGAGCAGCACCAGCACCACATTGTGGCCCGGAATCGCAGCCGGCGTGCCTTGTCCCGAATATTTGCCGCGGCGCGGGCCGAGGATCCAAGCCACCGACAAACCCGTCAGACCGCCTACGGCTTGAATGGTGCTCGAGCCCCCGGCGTCGAGGAAGCCATGGCCGAGGGCGCAGTTGGAGCCGAGCTCGGCCAGCCATCCGCCGCCCCAGACCCAGTGGGCAAATAGCGGATAGGTCAAGCCCGCCAGCAGAGCGGTAGAGGCGCAAATTGCGCCCAACCGCCAGCGGTCGGCGCCGGCGCCCAGCGGAATGGTCGCCGCCAACCCTACGCTCAGCATCTCGAGCCAGAAGGCCAGAGAGACCGAAGAACCATCGAGTGGCAGCCCGCGCAGAAAAAATGGCTGGGCCGCCAGCCAATTCCAGGATTTCCCTCCGGCCGCGACGAAATGCGACGGGAGTCCAGGAAAACCTTGCCAGGAAAAACCGCAGACGAAATACACGACCGCGGCAACCGCCATGACGCACAAGGCAGCCAGCATCGCGTGAGCCGCGCTGCGCGAGCGGCCGAGGCCGGTATTGATCAGAGACAGTCCGGCGGAGGCGAGCGGGACCAACAGGATGAACGCCACGCAGAGCGCCATTTCGGTCTCAGAAAGGGCAGGAGCAGGCAGGGGAGTCACCGGGTCTCCTCGGGCGCAACTCGGTGGGCACGCGCCAGCAGGATCACGCCAATGATCTCCACTCCGACGCCCGCGAGCACAAATCCGGCTTGCTGCCCGGCAGAAGCAAGAATCGAAACCGCAGTCAGCACGATGGCCCACCCTGCCGGCAACAATAAGAGTCCCGCAAGCTTCATGCCAGTAGCTCCACCCAGGGCGAGCCGAAGACCGCTCTGGTTCTCCTCTCGAAGGTCCGCATCACAATATAAACTACGGGTTTCCGCAATGCGAAATTTGCACTTTGTTAGAATCAAGCCTCAAGCCACCAGGGCGGTCGATGAACAACCGTGCTCGGCGGCGCACACGCTCGAAATCAAATTGCGACCGGACCGCCCGCCCGACTCGCGAGGAAAAACCGAATGACCAAGATTGAAGCGATTATTCAACCGTACCGGCTGGATGCAGTGAAAGACGCGCTTCTCGAACTCGGAGTGGAAGGCATGACCATCTCGGATGTGCGCGGCCACGGACGCCAAAAAGGCCACACCGAGCACTACCGCGGCCGGGAGTACACCGTCGACCTCCTGCCGAAGATCAAGCTGGAGCTGGTGCTGGCGGACGAGCGCGTGGATGCAACGGTCGATGTGATTTTGAAGACCGCTGCCACGGGAAAGATCGGCGACGGCAAGATATTTCTCTACAAAGTGGATGAAGCCATTCGCATTCGCAACCAGGAACGCGGCGTGACCGCTCTTTAGCCCGACGCGCGGCAATCTCGGATGCATGGCGGCGAGAGCCCGGGAACAGGAACTCAGTTTGGCCTTGCTTACTCGACGGAAATTTCTGGCTGCGGCCGCGGCCGGTGCCCTGGCAGTAACTGCCGATGCCGCGGTTTTCGAACCGAACGATCCGAAACTGGTGCAGATCGAAATCGCGCTCGAGCGCCTGCCGGCCGCCTGGGACGGTTTCCGCGTCGTGCAGCTCAGCGACTTCCACTACGATCCTTATTTTTCCGTGGTCCCGATCCGTAAAGCCGTATCCATGGTCAACGGTCTGCGGCCTGACCTGGTGGTGCTGACCGGAGATTTTGTCACCGTCCCGACCTTTGGCCGGAACCATCATGGGGATTCGGCGGCCGTCATTGACCCCTGCGCCCGTCTTTTGGCCCAGTTGCGCCCGCCCCTGGGCAGCCTCGCGGTTCTCGGAAACCATGATGTTATCTCCGATCCCGAGAGAATCGTCAGCGCGCTCGAAACCCAAGGCATTCCGGTTTTGCGCAACCGTTCCACCTACTTTGCCCGCGCCGGCGCCCGGCTGTGGTTTGCGGGAACCGACGATGTGCTCGAGGGGAACGCCAATCTGCCGCTCACCCTGGCGGGGATACCCCCCGAGGAGCCCGTCATTCTGCTGGTGCACGAGCCGGATTTTGCCATCGATGCGGCCCGATTTCCCGTGGATCTCCAACTCTCCGGCCATTCTCACGGCGGTCAGATACGCCTGCCTCTGCTGGGGGCTCCAGTTTTGCCTCCGCTGGCGCGCCGCTACCCGTGGGGACTGCACCGTATCGGCGGTTTGACCCTCTACACCAACGTGGGCATCGGCACCATCGCGCTGCCAGTTCGCTTCCTCTGTCCGCCGGAAATTACGCTGATCACGCTCCGGGCTGTCGGCGGCACGAAAAGCGGAGGTCTTTCGTCCTCGAAGATTCCGGGTGCGGATCACCGGCCGAGAACCGATTGGACATTGGCTGCGCAGCCCGGCAATTTCGGGGGCTGAAGTTCGCGATTCGCCACAGAACAGAAGGCCCGGGGCACGACCCTTGATGGCACGAGCCTCCACCAGAGGCTTCCCGTCTATGATATCGATATCCCTGTGGGAGAACGGGTCGCAGACATCGATGCCGATCAAGAACTGGTCGCGCCCACCGACGGCCTGCACGTCTCGTTTTGGCGGTCGCGCCGATAGACGAAACCAGCGAGAGCGCCCGAACGACGATGGGGCGAACAGCAGCCGATCGCTGCGGTGATCGAGAAAAGGGAAAGTCCAGACCGGCGCACGTTCCGCATCGCGGAAACCCAAGAGTGAGCATCTAGATCGACCGCATGAGGAGAAAGCAGTCAGGAGCACCCGGCTCCGGGGGAGACGGCTCTGACTGACAAGGCGAGGGTGAGCGAAACCAGCAGACCAAGATGGCTGCGCTTGGCAGTTCTCGGATGGGGGATGGGTATTTTGCTCGCGGGTTTGTGGCCCTTTAACTTCTTCCCGAAAAACCAAGTGCAGTGGCTGCCCCAACAAAACGGCATTCATTTCGAGGACTACGGGGAAATCTACGGCCCTGAGTCAGCGCCCGCGCCCGAGAGAAAACCAAGCCCTCGATCGCTCAGCGTGGAACTATGGGTTCGCGGAGAGGCGGACTATCGAACCTTCAGCCCAATTCTTTCGCTCGATGAGCGCTCCCGGCGAAGCTGGGCCGAGAGGTTCGTCATCGCCCAGTCCTTGTCCGATCTGGTGGTGGAGCAATTTCAAGACAGTGACACCCCCAGCGCCCGGTTGTATCTCGATGGCGCGTGCCATGAGGGTAAGCCTCGCTTTCTCACTGTGACCTCGGGGCCCGAGGGCACCATACTCTATCTCGATGGGGTTCTCGAGCGAGCCTCTCCCACGCTCCGTCTCACGGCCGACAGTTTTTCCGGTCGGTTGCTCGTCGGACACGGCACTTCGGGACAGGAGCCCTGGCGCGGCGACGTGTTGGGGGTGGCGTTTTACCCGCGGGCGCTTACCGTCCGAGAGGTAGCCGAGCATTACCGAGCCTGGCAGAACCATCAGACAGGAGAACTAGTGGAAGCGGGCGATGGCGGCGCGCTATACCGGTTTGCTGAACACCGTGGGCAGTTGATTCGCGACCTGGCCGGCCGAATGCCCGATCTTATGATTCCGAGCAGGTTTCGCGTGCTCCGCCGGAGCGTGCTGAACTTTCCCTGGCCGCTCAGCCCATCTGATTTCGAGGATACGGCGGTGAACATTGTCGGGTTCCTACCGTTTGGTTTCTTGCTCACCGCCTACCTGCGAGAGATGGCAAACTACGATCGAGGACGAGCCCTGGGGACGGCGGTGGTGATCGGAGGGCTGGCCAGCCTGGGGATCGAACTGCTTCAGGTTTACCTGCCATCCCGCGACTCATCCCTTTTGGACTTGCTGAATAATGTGCTGGGCAGCGGTTTGGGGGCCTTGGTGCAGTTGCGCCTCCGCCCCGGCGCTTCGGCAGTGTCCTCAATCCGTCTCTGATTTTCTCCCCAGCTCTAGGAAACGTCGGCCGGGCGGGCGGCAGGGAGGCAAGTCGGTACTGCCTAATAGTTAAGCCGGTCAGATGGAGCGGCGGAGCGAACCGGGGACGATGCCTCAGGCGGTTTCTTGAGCCAAGCCGTGGCTTTTTTTTGCGCTTCCACGACCTGTTCCGTGGTGAGCGATTCCGCCAGTTTTCTTTTCGCGGCGCTGATCTCATCCTTCATGTCCAGGCTGGAGCGCTCAGAAACCAGATACCACATGTAAGCTGAGACCATGTCTTTCGGGGCGCCTTTTCCGTGCCAGTACATGCGAGCCAGTGCGATCTGCGCGGCGGGTTCGCCCTCATCCGCGGCTTTTTGGCGCCCGGCAAGAGTTCCGGCGTCAGAGTCTGCCTCTCGCTTTTCGCTCTGCGGACCTGATCCCCCGGCCGCGGACGCCAAGGCGCGAGTGGCGGGCTGGCTCAGGGTGAGCGACAGGAGCTCCATGCGGCTCGAAACTCCCAATTTGTCAAACACCCGGAACAGGTAGTTCTTGATGGTGTGCTGGCTCAGGCCCAGCCGTTCGGCAATGTCGCGATTGGTGAGTCCCTCGGCCAGCAGACGGACCACTTCAATCTCCCGTTTAGAGAGCAGGCTCAAACCATCCGCGCCCACGGCTCGTACCGTGGGCGATGCCGCGAGCGCCTCGATGGCGAAAACCATCTGCTGCTCGTTGGCCCAGATCTGGCCGGCGTACACCTGCCGGACGCACTTGCTGAGAGTCTCTAGCGATTCGTGCCGGCTGAAGACTCCGCGCGCCCCGGCGCGGAACGCTTCGACGATGATCTCTCGCTTGGAGGAGTCCAGAAGAATGACGGCGCGCACGTCCGGGCGGGAAGCCCGCAGCTCGCGTAGCACCTCCAATCCTCGCAGAGGCTCTTCATCGAGATGGGAACTGATGACTAGGACGTCAATGCTGTGGGTGGTGACGGCTTCGAGCAGATCGCGGGAGTGAGAGGCGGCCGCGATCACCTGCAGGCGACGATCGCGCCGCAGGGCATCGGCCAGCAGCTGAGTGTGGATGCGGGTATTGTCCGCAACCAGCACGCGAATGCTGTTCTCCTCGGAAAGATGGTCGAAGGGCATGACTCCTCCAAAGCAATGCTCGCTACACAGGCCGCGAAAACCTTGCCACCGGCCGGCACATCAAGCAGAAATTACGTTGTCCACAGAAGCAGCCGCAACGCGGCCAGGGGCCTTAATAACCGGGGGAGGAAAGGGGGACCTTTGAGCTCTCTCTTGGGGGAGGAGCGATTGCAACCGTACCGACCAACAGTGCAACCGAATGACTACAAGCCGCAGTCTACAGGAAAACCAGTAGACATGGCAATCAGGTTGATGTTGTTTGCATACATCGCACCAAAAAGTTGCAACCTGTCTCCATATGAGATCCATTACGGGCCAGACTCAAATGTGGGGTTGCCTGGCGAAGCCCCACGCCGGGCCGACGGAGGTTCGTGTAAGCTATAGATATGTAATGTAGTTAAGCGAACTTGGCGCAGGACCTTCGGAGCCCGGAATCAGGTGGTGGCGGCGGCAGCGGCAGCGAGTAAAACTATAGTGGTGGAGAAACTACACTTTGGTCCATTGCTACCCTTGAACCTACGGTCGATGATCTCTCCTCCATGAGATGGCCGGTACAGAGACGATGTACCTCTTGCAGGTGCTTGCATGCGACGATACTCTTGCAACTGTCGCACGGGCTTCGACACAATTTGTTCCCTCCCCTTGCCCGGTACCACACCAAATACAGTCATGCATCATTTCCAAGTCCAAGCTGTGAATGGGACTCAGAGGGCGAAGCTATGAGCGCTGGCCAGCACAGTTGGGAACTTTCTTCTCCAGCCGCAATTCTGGCGCCCGACCGGGTCCAATGGTACGCCGTGCACACTCGTGCCCGCCACGAGAAGATGGTTGCCGAGCGCCTGCGAGAACAGGGCATGGAGTCGTTCTTGCCGCTGGTCAAGCAAACCCATCGCTGGAGCGACCGGCAAAAAACCGTGGAGTTGCCGCTTTTCAGTTGCTACGTGTTCGCTCGCATGGCCGCCGGCGGCAAAGATCGCTTGCGGGTCTCGGAAACCCAGGGGGTGCTGCAAATCGTGGGCACACGGTCGGCGGGTTTGGCGATTCCCGACCAGCAGATTGACGCGGTGCGCCTGCTGCTTGCCGAGCAGCTGCCCTGTTCGAACCATCCGTTCCTCAAGATTGGGCAGCGGGTGCGCATTTGCGGCGGCGCTATGGACGGAGTTGAAGGTGTCCTGCTCGCGAGCACCGGCGACCGTACCCTGATCGTTTCCGTCGATGTGATCCAAAGGTCGCTGGCGGTGCGCATCGAGGGGTATCACGTGGAACCGGTTGAGTAGCAGCGCATTTCTGCTTTCAAGTTTCTATCGCAATTCTCTCATCCGAATTTCCGTGGGCCCCGAAAAGCTTGTTCTTTTATGAAGGCACTCAGCAAAAGCGTGGGCAGTAACCCGGCAGCATCCGCGCGTGTGCTCGTGGTCAGCCGGGAGCCAGCCGGCTTAGCCTCGTTGCAGGCGATTGGCCAGGCCAATGCGTGGGAGATCGAGATTACCGGCAGCGGCTGCGAAGCTCTCGAGCGGGTGCAGTCCGGCAGCCAGCCGAATCTGGTGTTGCTCGACTTGGCGCAGGGCGATGCCGATGGCCTGTTCACTCTCCGCTGGCTGCGCCGCGTTCGGCCCGGGATTCCGGTGGTGCTGCTGGCGCATTCCGGCGACGCGCAACAGCGGACCGAAGCCATGCGGCTGGGAGCGCATGACTATCTGGTGCGGCCGGTGCACGAGAAGGAATTGGAAGGCGTGATGCGCAGCCACTTGGCTTCCAGTCCCGAGGGCGTGGATACCGAAATCACCAGCGAGACGGTGGAGCAGATCGGCGACGATGCATTCTTCGTGGCCTCCAGTCCGATCATGCGCAAGCTGCGGGCGCAGGCCGAACTGCTGGCCCAGGTGGACGTGCCGCTGCTCATCGTGGGAGAAAGCGGCAGCGGCAAAGAATCGACCGCCCGCTTGATTCACAAGCTGTCGGTGCGATCCGGATTTCGTTTTCGCAAAGTGAATTGTGCGGCGCTGCCCGGCGACCTGCTGGAGCGCGAGCTGTTCGGCTATGAGCCCGGGGCCTTTCCCGGGGCGGTGGGGGGACGGCCGGGGAAGTTCGAACTCTCGCAAAAGGGCACCATCCTGCTGGATGATATTGAGGAAATGCCGAGCCACCTGCAGGCCAAACTGCTGCAGGTGCTGCAGGACAAACAGTTCTCGCGCATCGGTGCCGAAAATCGGGTGACGGTGGACGTGCGGATCATTGCGGCCACCGAAGGAAACCTGGAGCAGGCCCTAGCGGAAAAGAAGCTGCGTGAAGATCTGTATTATCGGCTGAGCGCTTTCACCGTGCATGTGCCGCCGCTGCGGCAAAGAAAAGACGAGATTCCTTTGCTGCTCGGGCACTCCATGAACCAGATGGCGAAGCGCTATGGGCTGGCCACGCGAACCTTCTCCCCGGCCGTGATCGAATGCTGCCAGGCCCATGCCTGGCCGGGCAATTTGCGAGAGCTCGAGAGCTTCGTGAAGCGCTTCCTGGTGATGGGCGAGAACCAGGAGCTGGCGCTCCATGAACTGGGCCAGGATTGGGAGTGGGACTCCGAGAATGCGCGGCTGCCGCTTGAGTCGGCGCCGCGAGCCGCGGACGAGGCGGTCGAATCGGAGGAGGCTCCATCCGGACTGCGCTCGCTCGTGCAAAGTGTCAAAGGCGAGACCGAACGCAATGCCATCGCGGCGGCACTCGAGCAAACCCATTGGAATCGCAAGGCCGCGGCCCGACTGCTCAAGGTGAGCTATCGCACGCTGCTGTACAAGATTCAGCAGTACCACATGAGCCCTCCCGCGGCCTATCTTCCGGCATCGGCCTTGGGCCAGGGAAGCAAGCGAAACGGCGATGGGCGGTGAGGAGATGAGAGAACCAGCCATGAAAAGGCAAGGAAAAAATGATCGGCACCGACAATGGGCGGTGCCACTGGCATGCATTCTGTTTTCCGGCCTGCTGCTCGGACAAACCGCCGGCTCGGCCGGAAAACCCGACGCAGGAGCAGCGGAGGCGTCTGCCAAGCCGGCGGTTGCGCCGGCGAATGGCGGCTACATCATTGGTCCGGAGGACATCCTGGCGATCAACGTTTGGAAGGAGCCGGATATTTCACGCTCGGTGCCGGTGCGTTCCGATGGAGCCATTTCACTCCCGCTGGTGGGCGAGGTCCAGGCCGGGGGAAAGACCACGGTCGAGCTCGAGCAGGAAATCACCGCGAAACTAAGAACCTACATCTCGGAACCCGTGGTGGCGGTGATGGTCGAGGAGATGCGCAGCAAGCGCTTCAACGTGCTGGGGCAGGTGGCGAAGCCCGGGTCGTACCTGCTGACCAGCAACACCACGGTTCTGGACGCCATCGCGCTGGCTGGCGGTTTCCGGGATTTCGCCAAGCAGAAATCGATCTACGTGCTGCGGAAAAATCCCGATGGCAGCGAGACCCGGCTGCCCTTTAACTACAAGGACGCGGTGAAGGGCAAGAACGTGGAGCAGAACGTAAAGCTTTTGCCCCGCGACAGCGTGGTGGTCCCGTGAACTCGCTCTGGCTGGGTCGGAACCTGCTGGCGCTCGCGGTGGTTTTGGCCGTAACCCGCGCGCCTGCGCAAACATCGGGCAGCGCGGGGCAGGATCAGCCTCCCAGCCAAGGGCAGCCGCCGAACCAGAATCCGGATCAGGCTGCGGCCCAGAATCCAAACGAGGAAACCAACAACGAGGCAGCGAATACAGCGGCCAGCGGCGAGTCGCGGGCTCCGGTGCCTTTGCCCCTGAACATCGACGCCGGCTCGCTCGAGTTTTCGCAGGAACTGGAACATAGCAATTACCTGCGCGGCGGCGTGAACGTGGGCGCCACCTATGACGACAATCTGCTGTCGGTGAGCGGGCCCCGGATTGGCGGCTATTCTTATTCGGTGATGCCCGACATCGCCATCGACCTGTCCCGGCCAAGAGCGGTGATGGTCCTGGACTATAGCGGCGGCTACCAGGTCAACCAGCGGTTCAGCGCATACAATTCGGCCTCGCATAACGCGGGCGCCGATCTGCGCTTTCGTCTCAGCCCGCATGTCAACCTGCGGCTGACCGACCGCTTTAACTTGACCACCGGCTTCTCCGACCAGTTCGCGGCCAGCCCGACCGGAATTGGAACCGGCGTCATCCAGCAGCCGAACTTGACCGTGATCACGCCTTTCGCGCGGCACACCGGAGATGTGGGGACGGTCGAGTTGACCTACCAGTACAGCGCCGGCGATATGATCGGCATGAGCGGAACCTTCGACAATTCGTCCTTTGGGCCCCCCCCGACAGGCTCGGCACAGTTGGTGGATGCTCAGAGCGAGGAAGCCGACGGCTTCTACACGCACCGCTTCACGCCGCGCAACTGGAGCGGCGTGGCCTATGTGTTTCAGCGGTTCACCTTTACCCCGGCGACAGAGAGCGTGGACACCCACAGTTTTTATCTTTTCCACACGATCCATCTCGAACGGCGAATGCAATTGGCATTTTTCGCGGGTCCGGAGTATTCCGAGCTGAGCACGCAGATTGTGTCGACCGAGGTGACAGTTCCCCTGGTCAGCGTGGTGGCCGTGACCGACTCCCACGATCGCCTTTCGGTGGCGGGCGGGGCCAGCTTCAGCTGGCAGGGGGAGCGCACCAGCATCAGCGCCACCGGGCTGCGCAAGGTCAATGACGGCGGCGGCCTGTTGACCGTGGTCGACGCCACCACCGGCACGGCGTCGATTCGGCGGCAGCTGACCCGTTCCTCGACCGTGGAGTTGGCCGCGATCTATGGCGACAGCCGGGCGCTCGATCAGACTTCGAGCGTCTTCACCGAGATCAAGTCGGCCTCGGGCAGTCTGGCCTGGGTGCAGCGAATGGGCAGAAGTTTCTCCGCCACCTTGGGCTACGGCCGAGACTATCAGCAGCAGACGGTAGTCGCGGCCCCGAGCGTGAATGTGAACCACAATCGCGGTTGGATCACGCTGGGCTACCAGTTCACCAAACCGTTGGGAAGGTAACAATGACTGAAGAATTTTCTGACGAGCAACCGCAGCCGCAGCTGGACCTGGGAAAGTACTGGGATCTGGTGGTTCGCCGTCGCTGGTATTTGCTACTACCGTTTTTTCTGGGCTGGATCGCGGTTTGGGGCGCCAGCTGGTTTCTGCCTTCGGTCTACCGCTCGGGCACGCTGATTTTGGTGGATCAGCCGACGGTGTCGAAGGATCTGGTGCCGACCAGTGCGGCCAGCGATCTGCAAGACCGCCTGGACAGCATCACGCAGCAGCTGCGCAGCCGCACCCGGCTGTTGCGGGTCATCGATCATTTCGACCTTTACGCCAAGCAACGCGCACATCATGTGAGCGACGACGCGCTGGTCGAAAAGATGAACAAGGACCTGGACATTGAGTTGGTGCGTATTCCAGGAAAAGATCAGTTGTCGTCGTTCAACATTTATTTTTCCGCGGACAACCCCTACACCGCGCAGCAGGTGACCGGCGAGCTGACCAACATCCTGATCAGCGAGAATTTGGAGGCCGGCATCCAGAATTCAGACAACACCACCAAATTCCTGGACAGCCAGCTGGACGAAGCCCGCAAAGCTCTGGCCGCGCAGGAAGAAAAAGTGCGCCAGTTCAAGGACCGCAATCTGGGCGAGCTCCCGGGACAGTTGCAGAGCAATCTGCAGATCTTGGGTGGTTTGCAGAACCAGTTGGCCTCCGAACAGGATGCCCTGGGGCGCGCCAAGCAGCAGAACGCCTACTATGAATCGCTGATCAGCCAGTACAAGACGGTGGCCGCAACCCAGCCGAAGGCGGGGCAGCCGAATACGGTGGGGCTGCCGGCGCTCGATCAGGAACTGGACCGGCTCAAAGCGCAGCTGACGGACCTGAGTTCCCGCTATACCGACCAGCATCCCGACGTGCGCAAGCTCAAGGAGGAGATCGCCGAGACCGAAAAAATGCGGCAGCAGGTGCTCGCCGACATGAAGGCCAAGGCGGCAGATCCCAGCAACTCTACCCCTGAGTACGCCAGCGCCAAAGACATGGCGCCCTTGATGGAAGTGGAAAGCCAGCTCAAAGGGAATCAGATTGAAATCGCCAACCGGCAGCGCACAATTGCGGACCTGGAAGGTAAAATCAACGAGTATCAGGCCCGCCTGAATGGCGCTCCGGTCCGGGAAGAAGAGTTGGCCGATCTGACCCGTGACTACGATCAATCACAAAAAGACTATGATTCATTACTGGCGCGCAGAAACCAGTCGGAACTGGCCACCAACCTGAACAAGAGCCAGGAGGGGGAACATTTCAGCATGATCGATCCTCCGAACCTTCCGACCAAGCCCTACTCGCCAAATCGTTCCAAGCTGAGTCTGGCGGGCTTGTTCGTCGGCCTCGTGCTCGCAGCCGGCATCACCGCGGGCGCGGAATTTGTGGATGACCGACTGTACCGGCAGGAGGATTTCAAGAAACTGCTGGCGGTCGAAGTCATGGCGGAAATCCCGCCGCTGCCGACCCCCGAGGAAGAAAGCCGAGGGCTGCGCCGACTGGTGCTCGAGTCGGTGTTGGCCGGTGCCTTGTCGCTAATCACGTTGGCGGGAGTTGCGTTCAGTTTCTTACGCGGTTAAGACCGATCCGACTAGGATCACGAGTTGAGCCTGAGACTTTATGTATAAGAGTTTTTACGACCTGAAGCGGAACCCATTTGAGATCACGCCGGATCCGTCTTTCCTGTTTCCCACCCGGAGACACAACGAAGCGCTGGCGGCGTTGTATTACGGGGTTCGCCGCCACAAGGGCTTTGTGGTGATGACCGGGGAAGTGGGCACGGGCAAGACCCTGCTGGTACGCTGTCTGCTCGAGCTGCTGAACCGCCGCAATGTGGCCTATGCCTACGTCTTCAACAGCCTGCTGTCGCCGCTCGAGTTTCTGCACTACGTGGCCGGCGACTTTGGACTGCCGGCTTCGGGCAAAAGCAAAAGCGAGCTTCTGCTAGAGCTGAGCAGCTACCTGATTGGGCGCCACCAGAAAAAACTTACCACCGTCCTGGTGGTCGATGAAGCCCATCATCTTCCGGTTGAGGTGCTCGAGGAAATCCGCCTGCTCACGAATCTGGAGACTTCGCAGGAAAAGCTGTTGCAGATCCTGCTGGTGGGCCAGCCGGAACTCGACGAGAAACTGGATTCGATCGAATTGCGGCAATTGAAGCAGAGAATCGCCCTGCGCTCGCAGCTCGAGCCCTTGAACCTCGAAGAAACCAAGGGCTACATTCAGCGCCGTTTGCAACTGGCCGGAGCCACCAGCAATGCGGCTACTCTGTTTCCTCCGGAGACCATCGCCAAGGTATACCGTCATTCCCGCGGCATTCCGCGCCTGATCAATACGGTGTGCGAAAACGCTCTGATTACTGCCTTTGCGCGCCAGTCGCAAACCGTCACCCCAGACGTCATTGACGAAGTGGCTGCCGATTTCCGACTGGGCATCGTGCGCCCCACTCTCGCCGCCGTGCTGGCTGCGAAACGAGCGGGCGCGGAGCACAGGCCGGGCCA
Organism: uncultured Acidobacteriaceae bacterium; assembly: GCA_963770245.1. Taxonomy (GTDB): domain Bacteria; phylum Acidobacteriota; class Terriglobia; order Terriglobales; family Acidobacteriaceae; genus PALSA-270. The sequence continues at coordinate 626,428 of CAVYOX010000014.1, forward strand.
GCCGGGCGACGCCATCGAGGGCGGCGGTCCGGAGAATGCGAATGGTGCGGAGAGCAACGAAGAAGTCTGGCAAGCGGTGAAGACCTTGCTGCAACTGCATGACTACCTGCAGGGCACGCGGTCGGGCGGGGAGCAATCACCGGCTGCCTCGGGTCCGGAGGGCCAAGGAACATGAGCCGAATTTTTGAAGCATTACAGCGATCCGAATCAGAGCGCGCTGGTTTCATCTTTCCCGAGCCGGCATCTTTGCCCGCCGAACTGCTCCAGCAGGAGGAGAAAGAAACTCGCAGCAATATGGGGGAATTTCCCACGCTGCAGGTTTTGTCGTTGCCCACCAGCCGCCTGGTTTCCTTAACCGACAAGGAAGGTCAAGGGGCGGAGCAGTTCCGCTTTCTGGCAGTGCGACTGCGGCAGTTGCAACAAACGCGTTCGCTCAAGCGGCTGCTCGTCACCAGCACGCTCCCCGAAGAGGGCAAGAGCGTGGTTTCCGGCAATCTGGCGGCCACCCTCGCCCGCAGGAAGCAGCAGAAAGTCCTGCTGCTCGAAGGCGATCTGCGGCGGCCGGTGCAGGCCCAGATGTTCAGCGGACATAGGCTGCCGGGTCTGAGCGAGTGGCTGCAGGCGGGGAGCCGCGCGGTGAACAATATCTACTTCCTCGAAGGCCCTGGATTCTGGCTCATGCCCGCAGGCAGCCCGCCCGACAACCCGCTCGAACTGATGCAGACCGGGAAGCTGACCGAGCTGCTCGATCAGCTGAGCTCCTGGTTTGATTGGGTGGTCATCGACTCTCCTCCGATTCTGCCCCTGGCCGATACCAGCGTGTGGTCGCGGGTGGCTGACGGAATTCTGCTGGTGGTGCGCGAAGGCAAAAGCGAAAAACGACAATTGCAACGCGGCCTGGCCGCTCTGGAACCCGGCCGTTTGCTGGGAGTCGTCGTCAACAGTTGCAAGGATACCGACCACGAAGACTACTATGCGAGATACAGTCCGGCGGGTGCCGCGAAGTCCGATCACAACGCCCCCGGCGGATCCGAGCTTTAGCTAGAGACCCTCCCCCTCCCTCCCCTAACTGGAAAAGCACGAAATCATCCCGGCGCGCCGTCTCGGCTGTGAGGCCGCGACCACGAGCGCCGGCACGACGCCCCATAGATTTTCCCCCGCATTCCCAACCTCGGGTTGGAGGAATAAGGAGAACGAAAGTGAAAGTTTCGGAGCTCGGAAGATACTCAGAAATCGGCAGGCAGCCGGAGTCAGAAGCTCCCACGGCGGAGCGCGCTCGGGCCGAAGCCCCGGGCATTCTGTCGGAGGAGCACTTTCACAGAATGGTCTGTTTGGAGCGCAAGCGGGCGGAGCGTTCCGGAAAGCCGTTCTTGCTCATGCTGCTCGATGCCGGCAAGTTCCTGTCGAGCACCAAGAACGGAAAAGCGCTCGAAAACGTCCTTTCCGCTCTTTCCCTGACCACCCGGGACACCGACGTGACCGGCTGGTACAAGAACAACTCGGTGGTCGGGATCATGTTCACCGAGATTGCCATCGATCTCAAGAAATCGATTCTGGCCACCATGCTCCTGCGGGTCAGCAGCGCGTTGCGGGAATGCCTGACCCTCGAACAGTTCAGCCAGATCAGCATCTCCTTCCATCTGTTCCCGGAGGAGTGGGACGACGACACCCCGGAACTTCCGAACGACTCGGCGCTTTATCCCGATTTGCGGCAGGAAGAGAGCCGGAAACGCGCCTCGCGGACGTTCAAACGGCTCATGGACCTGGCCGGCGCACTGGCGGCCCTGCTCGTGCTGTCTCCGTTTTTCCTGCTCATTGCGCTGGCGGTGAAGCTCTCCTCGAAAGGGCCGATGTTGTTCCGGCAGCAGAGAATTGGGCAATACGGGCGGCGTTTCACGTTCCTGAAATTCCGCTCCATGTTTGTCAACAACAGCTCGGATATTCACAAGGAATACGTCAGAAAACTGATCGCGGGCAAGGCCGATCAAAGAGGGCGCGAGGGAGTGTTCAAGATTACCGACGATCCCCGCATCACCCCCATCGGCCGGATTTTGCGGCGCACCAGTCTCGATGAGCTGCCGCAATTCATCAATGTGCTGATCGGCGACATGTCGCTCGTAGGGCCGCGTCCTCCCCTGCCCTATGAAGTCGAAGCCTATGACGTGTGGCACCGCCGCCGGCTGCTCGAGGCGCGTCCCGGAATCACTGGTTTGTGGCAGGTCAGCGGACGTTGCCGGACCCGCTTCGACGACATGGTCCGCTTGGACCTGCAATATGCCCGCAAGCAGTCCCTTTGGCTCGATGTGAAAATTCTTCTCCGCACGCCGGCTGCAGTACTATCCGGCGATGGAGCCTACTAACCCTTCCTCCCGGTTCCAGGTTAGGACGGCTGAACCCTCGAGCGCCGACGGTTTGCGCTCTCGGGCAGCCAGCGAACAACACTCTTCCCTGTTTCACTTCTCCCGCTGAGCTAGGTGGATGACTCATCTTCCGGAAAGGTGTCTCTGCGGGTGCATTTATGATCAAAGTTGGCGTTATCGGTTACGGATATTGGGGGCCCAATGTCGCCCGGAACTTTAACCACGTCGGTGTGTCCGAGGTCGTGGCCATCACCGACAAGCGTGCGGATTGCCTGAAACGGGCCAAGGAAGCCTTTCCGCAGGCCAAAATCACCAAAGACTGCCAGGAACTGCTCACCTCGCCCGACATCGACGTGATTGCCGTAGTCACTCCGGTCTGGACCCACTTCGAGCTGGCCAAGGAAGCACTGAAGAATGGCAAGCACATCTTCGTCGAAAAGCCTTTCACCGCCAACATCGCACAGGCGGAAGAGCTGATCGAGCTGGCGGCGAAAAAAAAGCTGCAGATCATGGTGGACCATACTTTCCTGTTCACCGGAGCAGTGCGGAAAATCCGTCAGCTGGTCGATGACGGCGTGATGGGCAAACTCTTCTATTACGACTCAACGCGAGTCAACCTGGGCCTGTTTCAGCACGACATCAACGTGATTTGGGATCTGGCGCCGCATGATCTGTCGATCATGGACTACGTCATCCAGAAAGAGCCCGAAGCGGTCGTCGCCACCGGAGAAAAGCATCTGAACAACCATGTGGACGTGGCCTTCATCACCATCTACTTTCCTGATAGCGTGCTGGCCCACATCAACGTCAACTGGCTGTCTCCCGTGAAGGTGCGAACCACTCTGATCGGCGGTGAAAAGAAAATGCTGGTGTGGAACGACCTCGAAGCCGACGAAAAGATCAAGGTGTACGACAAGGGGGTCACGGTCACCAACGGCAGCAAGGGGGTCTACGACCTGCTCGTGAGCTACCGCTCAGGCGATATGTGGGCGCCGCGCGTCGAGCAGACCGAGGCGCTGAAGGCTGAGACCAGCCATTTCATGGACTGCATCTCCTCCGGTCGGCCGTCGATCAACGACGGAATTGCCGGCTTGCGGGTGGTGCGGCTGCTCGAAGCCGCGGAAAAATCGCTCAAAGAGCGGGGCAAGCTCGTCGAACTCAAGAAGCCCTTCAGCGCCGGCGCATAGCCGGGCACAGCAAAACCAGATTTCCAGACCAAAATCGCCAAACAGGAGTGCGTAACTACATCGCCATGGAACAATTTCTTTCGATTGCACCCAGCGTCAAGCTGGGGGAAGGCGTCAAGCTGTCCCAGTTCATCAATCTCTACGGCTGCTCGGTCGGGGACCACACCAAGATCGGGGCCTTCGTCGAGATCCAGAAAAATGCCAGTGTGGGCGCGAATTGCAAGATCTCGAGCCACACCTTCATCTGTGAAGGCGTGCAGATCGAAGACGACGTCTTTGTTGGACACGGGGTGACCTTCATCAACGATTCCTATCCCCGGGCAACCACGGAGAGCGGCGGCCTGCAGACCGAAGCAGACTGGAAAGTGGAAGCAACCAGGGTAGAAAAAGGCGCCTCGATCGGTTCCGGGGCCACGATTTTGTCGAATGTCGTGATCGGAAAGAATGCCATGGTAGGTGCAGGCAGCGTGGTGACCAAGAACGTACCTCCCCAGAGCGTGGTAGCCGGCAATCCGGCCAAAGTATTGCGATTTCTAAACTCTGAGAAGAAGGTGAAATAAATCTATGAAGTCTCACGGAATGATTCCTTTCTTGGATCTGGTAACCCCTCACCTGGAGCTGGAAGAAGAATTGGTGGCGGTTTTCTACAGTTGCCTTCGCAACGCGCACTTCATCGGCGGAACCATGCTCGAGGAATTCGAGCGGGACTTCGCCAAGTTTTGCGAAGCCAAATACTGCGTAGGCGTGGCCAACGGCACCGATGCGGTCCGCTTCGCGCTGATGGGCGCCGGGGTCCAATCGGGTGATTTGGTCATCACCGTGCCCAACACTTTCATCGCCACGAGTGAGGCGATTTCGCAGGCCGGCGGGCAGCCGGTGTTTGTCGACATCGACGAAAAAACCTACAACCTCGATCCGGCAAAGCTGCAGCAGTTTCTCGAAAAGGAGTGCCGCCGCGAGGCTTCGGGAAAACTGGTGCACACCAAATCCAAGCGGCCGGTGACGGCAATCGTGCCGGTGCACTTGTACGGACAGATGGCGGCCATGGATCCGATCCTCGCCCTGGCAGCCGAGTATGGTCTGATAGCGGTGGAAGACTCCTGCCAGGCGCATGGCGCCAAGTACTATTCCGCCCAAGACAAGCGCTGGCACACCGCAGGATCGATGGGCATCGCGGCCGGGTTCAGTTTCTATCCCGGAAAGAACCTGGGCGCCTGCGGCGAAGCCGGCGCGGTCACCACCAACGACGAGAACGTGGCCAAGAAGGTTCGCATGCTGCGCGACCATGGACAGAGCCGCAAATATTACCATGATGTCGAAGGCTACAACGGACGGCTGGATACCCTGCAGGCCGGCATTCTGCACGTCAAGCTGAAGCATTTGGAAGAATGGAACGAGAAGCGTCGCGCCCTCGCCAAAGAGTACGCCCGGCTCCTCGAGGGGGTGGAGGGAGTGGTTCTGCCCCACGAAGCGTCCTGGTCGAAGGCCGTCTACCATCTGTATGTCGTACGGGTGGCGGAGCGCGAGAAATTGCAGGCCGATCTGGCCGCCAGCGGCATCGGAACCGCCATTCACTATCCCATCCCACTGCATCAGCAGAAGGCCTATCAGCGGCTGGGATACAAGACCGGAGACTTCCCCGTTGCCGAGCGGGTGGCGCCTGAAATCGTGTCCCTGCCGATGTTTCCTCAGCTTAGTTTCGAGCAGGCGCGGCACGTCGCAGAACAAGTCATCCAAGTGACTGGCGTTCGACAAGCCGCGGAAGTAACCGCCGGCTAAACCGGGGGCCAGCCCGATTCGCGTCGGGCTGGCTCGTCAGTCCGCACCGCCCAATCCATTCTCTTGGAAGCCCAGATTCATGTTGTAGGAGCTTGTCCGAACTTCGTGGAAGCCGGCTCGATCCCGAGCCGGAACAGGGATTGGGAGAGCCATCCCCGATGCCATCCCGCTGCACCAGCGGAAGGTCTCTCGGCGGTTGGGATAGAAGACCGGCGACTTTCCGGTCGCCGAGCAGGTGGCCCCAGAGATCGTCTCCCGGCCCCGGTTCCGGCAGCGGACCGCGGAGCAACCGAAGCGGATGTTCAGCGAGAGCGAAAATGCGGCTACCACCAAAGTGAGCTGATCCGCGCCAAAACCGGCGGGGAATTCCTAATCCCGCCCGTGCAGCAAGCTGAGAAGGCATAGCTTTATGGCAGGACAGATTCAGACTCTTCAGGATGTTGTGGACTGGGGCCTGTGTACCGGGTGCGGAGCTTGCTACTATGCCTGCGACAAGCAGGCGGTAACCCTGGTCAATATCGAGTCGGTGGGGATTCGTCCCCGCTTCGATGACGCCTGCCAGTCCTGTACCAGCTGTCTCTCCATCTGCCCGGGCTATCACGTAGATGCTAACCTCGCGACCGGACAAGTTCCAAAGACGCAAGAAGCCGATCACGAATTTGGCCCCGCCCTGGAAATATGGGAGGGACATGCCACCGATCCCGAGATTCGCTACCAGGCATCGTCGGGAGGCCTGCTCTCGGCCTTGGCGTTGTACTGCCTGGAACGCGAGGACATGGAATTCGTGTTGCACTCTGGCATGGACGAAGACAAACCCTGGACCAACAAGACCGTGCAGAGCCGGACGCGCGCCGAGATTCTGACACGCACCGCCTCTCGCTATGCGCCAGCCTCTCCTTGCGAAGGCCTGGAGGCGATCGAGCAAAGCCCACGGCCTTGTGTGTTCATCGGCAAACCCTGCGACACCGCCGCGGTCACGATGTTGCGCCAGCAACGGCCAGCGCTGGACCAGAAGCTGGGGCTGGTGCTGGCGTTCTTCTGCGCCGGAACTCCCAGTACACAAGGCACGGTGGATCTGATTCATTCGCTCGAAGTCACGCTGCCACAAGTCGATACCGTCCGTTACCGGGGCGAAGGATGGCCCGGCGGCTTCAAGGTTATCTACGATGACCGGAAAAAAGAAAAATCGCTCACCTATCTGGAGTCGTGGGGAAAGCTCACCAAGCATCGCCCGCTGCGCTGCAATCTGTGTCCCGATGGCCTGGGCCGGGTCGCCGATATCACCTGCGGCGATGCCTGGGAGAGTTTCAAGGACCCGGGGAGCGACATGGGCCGCTCGCTCGTGGTGGTGCGGACGCCCCGCGGGCAAGAAATCCTGCGCCGGGCGCGGGAGGCGAACTACGTGCAATTGGCCCCGGCGGCCGCGCAGAATGTGATGGCGGCGCAGACCAATCTGTTGCAGAGAAGAAGGGAACTTTTCGGCCGGCTCACCGGGCTAGCGTTGCTGCGGATTCCAGCAACCCGCTTCAAAGGCTTCTCGCTGTTTCGCAGCTGGATACGGCTGCCGCTGGGGCTGAAGTTGCGCACCCTGAGCGGAACCGTGGTGCGCGCTCTGCAGCGCGGCTGGGTCCGGCGCCAGGTGCTTTTCCCGATTTCCACTAAGTTGGCCAGCGCGCCAGCGCAAGACGCGACAGAATTACGCCCCTAAGGGCGACGCTTATTTGCCATGCTGGTTACTCGCGCAGACCGCGCTCTCACACTCTATTTGTTTCATCCTCTTCGGCAAGCAATGCCGGGGAAGCAAAGCGCGCGCATTCCGATCCTGATGTATCACAGCATTTCGGCAGAGCGTCGCAACGGGCATCCCTACTTCGAGATTTCGACTTCGCCCTGCGTATTTGCCGAGCACATGGAGTTTCTTCGGGGCGAAGGTTATTCGAGCCTGAGTCTGAAAGAAGCGGCACAGCAAATTGAGTCAAAGGCGCCGCCGAACGAAAAGCAAGTGGTCATCACTTTCGATGATGGATATCGCGATTTCCTGACTGGGGCTGTTCCCGTGCTGCACCGCTGCGGTTTTTCCGCCACGATGTTTCTGCCGACCCGTTACATCGGAGAGCAGGTCCAGCGATTCAACGACACCGATTGCCTCACCTGGAGTGAGGTCCGCGATTTACAGCGGGCGGGCATGGATTTTGGGTCCCATACCGTGTCCCATCCCCAGCTGCGCAGCTTGAGTTTTCAGGAAATCGAGCGCGAGCTGCGGTCGTCAAAAGAAGAGATGGAACAGAAAACGGGAACCGCCGTCCGCTGCTTTTCCTACCCTTATGCATTCCCCGAAAGCGACCGACACTTTGTGCGTACCCTGCGCGGTCTTCTCGAAGCGGCGGGATACACGGAGGGAGTTTCCACCATCGTGGGCACGGCGCAGAAGCGCAGCGACCGGTTCTTTCTGGAGCGCCTTCCGGTGAATTCCTGGGACGACTTGCATTTCTTCAAAGCCAAACTGGAAGGCGGCTACGACTGGCTGCACTCCCTGCAATATGCGCGCAAGGTTTTGAAGCGCAAGGCTCAATAAATGACGCCGACCACAGACCGCTACGTGATTGTCTCGCCCGTGAAGGACGAGGCGCGCTACATCCAAAAGACGCTGGACTCGATCGTGGCACAGACCGTCCGTCCGGAGTGCTGGATCATCGTGGATGACGGATCGCAGGACGAAACTCCCACCATCCTGAAACGCTATGCTGAGAAATATGACTGGATCCGCCTCCTGACCATCGCGCGGGACGCAAAACGGCGCCTTGGTTCGGCGGAAATCCGAGCCTTTCAGCGTGGCTATGAATTACTCGGAGCCCACTCCCTTGATTACGTGGTGAAGCTGGACGGGGACCTGGAGTTGCCGCCCGACTATTTCGCACGCCTGCTGGCGAAATTTCACGAAGACGAAAAACTGGGGATCGCCTCTGGGATCTATCTCGAGAACAGAAACGACAGCTGGGTTCCGGTAGAAATGCCAGAGTACCATGCCGCGGGAGCCTCAAAAATGGTGCGCCGGCAGTGCTTCGAGGACATCCAGGGCTTTCCGCTGGACCCCGGCTGGGACACGATCGATGAGATTCGTGCGCAAGTGCGAGGCTGGAGCACCCGCCATTTCGCGGAAGTCCCGTTCCGCCACTTGCGCAGTGAAGGGTCGGCGAACGGCCCGCTGAGCACCAACCTGCTGCATGGAAAGATCTACTACCTTTCGGGAGGGAGCCTTCTGTTTTTTGGTTTGAAATGTATGCATCGCCTGGTGTTCGGCCAACCGTTTGTGCTGGGCGGGCTGGCGATGCTGTGGGGGTATCTGGCTTCCCTGCTCGGGCGGCAGCAGCGGCTGGTGAGCGAGGCCGAAGCCTGCCTGTACCGGAGGGTGCAGAACCAGAGAATTCTGCACGGGCTCCGCCAAACCCTGGGCATCGGCGGGGCTAGAAGCGCAGCGTAAAGGAATCCATCATGTGCGGAATTACAGGAATCTATAGTTCCAAGGGCGCGCCGATTGACCGCGTGACGCTGCGCGGCATGACCGACCAGCTGGCCCACCGAGGCCCGGATGGCGAAGGTTTCCATGTGGCGCCCGGCATTGGGCTCGGCCACCGGCGTCTCAGCATCATTGATCTTGGCGGCGGAGCGCAGCCCATCAGCAACGAAGATGGCAGCATCGTAATCGTGTTCAACGGCGAGATCTACAATTTCGTGGAATTGCGGGAGGAGTTGCTTAGCCACGGGCATCAATTCAAGACTCGCACTGACACCGAAGTCATTGTTCATGCCTACGAGCAGTGGGGACCGGATTGCACCGGTCGCTTCAACGGGATTTTTGCTTTTGCCCTCTGGGATCAGAATACCCGCTCGCTGCTTCTGGCGCGGGATCACCTGGGAGTAAAGCCGCTCTACTATGTCGAACTGGGCGACCGTCTCTTGTTTGCTTCAGAGATCAAGGCTCTGCTGGCGGATGCGGAGTGTCCACGAGAGGTGGATCACCGATCGCTGACCGAGCTATTCGCGCTGCGCTACGTACCTTCCCCCGACACCCTATTTCGCCAAATAAAGAAGCTGCCGCCGGCCCACCGCATGCTAGCGCGCAGTGGCCGGTTGCAGGTGGAACGCTACTGGAAGCGGACGCCCCAGATCGTCAGCGGCCGGGACGAGAATGCCCTGGTCGAACAGTATCAGAGCCTGGTGGAAGACGCGGTGCGGCTGCAAATGAGAAGCGACGTACCGGTCGGTCTGTTTCTCAGCTCCGGTGTCGATTCTGGCGCACTGCTCTCCATCATGCGCGAACACTCCTCGCAGCCCATCCAAACCTTCACCATTGGATTTGAAAACGGCGAGAAGACCAACGAAACGACAGACGCCCGGGCGATGGCCCAGGCGTACGGCGCTGATCACTCGGAAATGATCATCGGTCCGCAGGATTACATGAGCTATTACGACCGCTACCTCCGGGATGTGGAAGAGCCGGTCGGCAACGAGACAGCTGTGGCATTTTACTTTGTGAGCCTGATCGCCAGCCGCAAAGTGAAAGTGGCGCTCAGCGGCCAGGGGGCAGACGAACCCTGGGCCGGATATCATCGCCATCTTGGGGCCAAGCTGTCCGGGTACTATAGCAAACTGCCGGCGCTGCCGAGCAACCTGCTGGCCGGGTTGGTCGAGCGCTTTGTAAAAAATGAGAGGCTGCGGCGGGGCGCGATCTCGCTCTCCGAGCGCGACACCCTGGCCCGCTTCGTGAAGGTCTATTCCTTCTACAGCGAGGCGATGAAGATCAAGCTGTTTCAGCCCTGGCTGCTCGAACGATTCGGTGCCGACGGCCGCGCAGCGCAAGAGGCGCTGCGTCCGCTGTTTGAGGATGTCAAAGGCCTCGACCCCTTGTCCCAGATCCTGTACCTGGACGTGCGTACCAATTTGCCGGACGACTTGCTGATGGTCGGGGACAAAACGTCGATGGCCAACTCGGTCGAGGCGCGAGTGCCGTTTTTGGACTACCGCTTGATAGAGTTCATCGAGACGCTGCCGCCGGATATGAAGATACGCGGTTGGACAGGGAAGTACCTGCACAAAAAGGCTGCTACCAAATGGCTGCCGGCGCAAGTGGTGAACCGCAAGAAGAAGGGCTTTGCCAATCCCGTCGACCAGTGGCTGCGCGGCGGGATGCAGCATTTTGTCTATGACTATTTGCTGAGTCCGGACGCGGCAGTCAACGAATTCTTCGATCAGGCCTACATCCGTGAGATTCTGGAGGAGCATCGCACGGGGAGGCGCGATCACTTGCGGCATATTTATCTGCTGATCTCGTTTGAGCTCTGGCACCGGCAATTCATCCGCGCCACGCGGGCGGGCAACGCGGCGCAGCCGGTAGAGGCTACGGCGACCAGCGGAATTTAGCCATGGACCTGTCAGTCATCATCGTGAACTGGCGATCCAAGAATTATCTGGACGCTTGTCTCAAGAGCATTTTTGCCAACGTCCAGGGCTCAGGCTTCGAAGTCATCGTCATCGACAACGCTTCCTACGATGGGGCGGGGGAACTCCTGGAGCAGCATTTTCCGGAGGTGGTTTTTATCCAGAGTTCCAAGAACCTTGGTTTTGCCGGTGCCAACAACGCAGCTTTCACGCGCTCGCAGGGAAGAAACATCTTGTTTCTGAACCCGGACACCGAGATCGAAGGTCCGGCGATCGGCCTGATGATGAAGGCGTTGGATACCCAGCCGAGCGCGGGGATTGTTGGCGCCAGGCTGCTGAATTCCGATGGCTCGCTACAAACCAGTTGCGTCCAGTCGTTTCCCACTCTCTGGAACCAGGCACTGGACACGGAGTTCCTGAGAAACCTGTTTCCCACCAGTTCGCTGTGGGGAACGCAGGCTCTGGGCCAATCGCCGGAGACTCCGATGGAAGTGGAGGTGATTTCCGGCGCCTGTTTGATGGTGAAGCGTGAGGCTTTTGAAAAGGTCGGCCAGTTTTCGACTGACTATTTCATGTATTCGGAAGATGTGGATCTCTGTTATAAAGTCCAGCGCGCCGGCTGGAAGAACTACTATGCCGGCGAGGCCAGAGTGATTCACCACGGCGGCCGCAGTTCCTCCGCCAGCCCCCAGAGTTCGTTCGCGGTGGTCATGACCCGCGAGTCGCTGCTGCGTTACATGCGCCTGCGGCGGGGCCGGGTGCACGCCGCTCTGTATCGGCTGACCACGGCGTTGGCGGCGCTCGGCCGCTTGAGCATGCTAGGGCTGGGTTTCGGGCTCACCTTAGGAAGGTTCCGCCGCGGCTCGTTTTCCTCCGCCATGGCAAAGTGGGCAAGCGTGCTGCGTTGGACTCTGGGGCTCTCCGCCTGGGTCAAAACGGCGGGCCATTGAATGCTGGCATTAGGGCGGAGGCTTAAAATTCGCGAGTTTAGCAAGGCGGAGCGGGAGAACTCACCCCGCATAGTCCCACGCTCTGGAGAACGGCAGTGATACCCCGCTTCGAATGGACCACCGACAACACGACGTTCATCACCCCGCTGGGTATGACGTTCACCTTGCTGATGGGGATCCTCTTACTTGTCCTGCCCCGGAAATATGCGCTGGCGCCGGTCGTCATTCTCATGTGCTACATGACGATGGGAATGCGCCTGATGGTAGCGGACCTGAACTTTACCATGATCCGGATCTTGTTGCTGTTTGGCACCGTCCGGATACTGGTGCGTCAGGAATTTCGGGGGTTCAAGCTCAATCCTATCGATCGGTCTATTCTCTGGTTCGCGCTGGTCAGCAGCGTGGCCTACATCCTGCTGTGGGGAGATTTCGAGGCGCTCAAGAACAAGGTCGGGAATGCGTACAACATGCTGGGCTTTTACTTTTTCTTCCGTTTTGTCGTACGTAGCCTGGATGACATCCTGCGGACCTTCAAGATACTGGCCCTGAGCATCGTCCCCTTAGCGGGGATGATGCTGTTCGAGAAAGCGACAGGAAGAAATCCGTTCGCAATGTTTGGAGGAGTGCCAGAAATGACCTTCGTTCGCGACGGAGCGTTGCGTTGCGAAGGGCCTTTTGCCCATCCCATTCTGGCCGGCACCTTCGGGGCAGTATTATTCCCTTATTTTGTCGCCCTGTGGTGGCAATCGCGAAAATCCAGGTGGATCGCCGTCCTGGGCATGGTTTCATCGCTGGCCATTATTTTCGCCTGTGCTTCGAGCGGCCCGGTGCTGGCGTGGGCGGCAGGTTGCGCTGGACTGGCCATATGGCGTTGGCGAAAATATCTACGGGCGGTTCGCTGGGCAATGGTTGTGATTCCGGCTTGCCTGCAACTGGGGATGAAGGCGCCGGTCTGGTTCTTGATCGGGCGGGTGGGTGTGGTAGGGGGATCGGACGGATATCATCGAGCCTACTTGATCGACCGCTGTATCTATAACTTCTGGAACTGGTGGCTGCTCGGGACCAAGTCGACCAATGCCTGGGCCTCCGCCGACAACCATCTGTTCGATGTAACCAATCAGTACGTGGCAACCGCAGCCGATGGCGGACTGCTCGCGCTAATTCTGTTCATCGTGATTTTAGTGCGGTGCTTCCGCGGGGTTGGAGTAGCGACTCGGGGAGCGAAACAGCGTGGAGAACGAGTGGGGATGCAGAAGACAATCTGGGCTCTCGGGTGCGCTTTGCTGGTGCACGTGATCAGCTACGTCAGCGTGACCTATTTCGATCAGAACTTTGTCAATTGGTTCTTGCTGCTGGCTATGATTGCCACCGTCAGTGCATCCTACCCGCTGCTCAAGCGGCACGTTGCCCATCCGGCCGTCTCCCGGGCAGAGCCGATGGTGCGAATGGCTGCCACCGGGTCAGAGATCAGCGCGGGTACGGCCTAGGGTGGCCGCCCTTGCGATTCGACTTTGCCCGAGCGGGCTTCCCCTCGGTCCGTTCCACTGATGAGTAGTGCAAAGTATTGCAACTTTAGGGTGCAAAAAGATGCGATGAGCGATCCCGTCGGCAGCCCGTACGGCATGAACTAGTGTAACCTTGTGGTCGCCCCATCTTCATCTTAGTGTTAAGGCACTATGCGCAAGCGAAACCTCCTCCGCCTGGTTATTCCCATTCTGTTGTGGACCTTTGTTGCAGCCGGCAATGTTCTGGCAGCGACCTATTACGTTGATTTTGCCAGCGGCGCGGACACCAACGCCGGAACCTCAACCACGGCTGCCTGGAAGCACGCACCGGGCATGACGGGCTGCTCGAATACATGCAGTTCGACCACGTTATCGGACGGAGACACGCTTACGTTCAAGGGCGGCGTCAGTTGGACTTCGAGCTTCCCCTGGACCTTGAAGGGCGGTTCCTCCAGCGCGATCACCTACACCACGGATCACACCTGGTTCTCCGGAACCAGCTACGCGCAGCCCACCTTCGATGACGGTCACGCCGACCCCGGCGCGGGCGGCATGATCAGTGCGAGCAACGTCGGTTTTATTACGGTAAATGATCTCAATTTCGTCAACTGTGGTACGGCTGAAGTCGCCAATAGCGACAAATGCTTGGTATGGGAAAACACGCACGACATCACCATCACCAACAGCACGTTCGCTACCGAGAGTTGGATCGGGAATTACTTCATCTTTGACAGCCCTGGGAGTTATAGCAATTTCACTTTCACGGGCAATGACTTCTCTCACAATTCCGGAGCCATGTGGTTTGCTTCCGCGCAGGCCAACACCTCGGAACACAATATTACTTACAAGCAAAATACGTTTCACGACTACACTTCGCAGATTGGCGGCGGCGTCCACGGGGACGGGGCTTGGCATTACTTTTCTGTCCCTGCAGGAGACGGCACGCAGTTCGTCGATCATGTGACCTTCTGTGACAACCGTTTCTATGGGGACTTCCGCAATTCTTTTGCGGGCGGAGGAGCCATGACCGCCTTCTTCTTCACCGAAGGAGGCTTTAGCGGGGTGATCTGCAACAACGACATGAGCTTTACTCCGGTGCAGGCCAGCATGTTCGATTCCCTGATTGTGATCAGCGCGAACGCCAATCCGAAAGCCACAGGAGTGCAGATCTACAACAACTCGCTGGTCAATAGCGGGACCAACGCCATGTCAGCGGGAATGCGCCTAGACTCCGATACGGCCAACCTGACCGTCAAGAACAACATCATTTCCGGAATGCAATACGCGCTGTATATCCACAACACCACCGGAACCCCAGTCGGATTCGTGTCCGACTACAACCTGCTGAACTCTTCTGGGGGCCTCGATTGGCTTGAATCGATTGAAAGCTATGCGCAATGGCAGGCGCTCGGTTTCGATGCGCATGGTGCGCTGGGTGCTAATCCCGATTTTGTAGCGGCTCCCGGCAACGAGCAGTTGAGCGCGAATTCTCCAGCCTTGAGCATGGGCGCCGGGACCAACTTGACCAGTCTGTCCATCCCCGTTCTTGATTCTGACCTCGACGGCGTGCCCAGGCCCGGAAGCGGAGCCTGGGATATTGGGGCTTACCAGGCAGGGGGAGGGGCAGCGTCTACGACAACCCCGGCATCATCTTTGCTGCCGCCAACAAATCTTTCGGTCAGCGTTCACTAATTCTGCGCGAACAAGGTTCAACGGGGGAGCGGGGCCGCTCTCTCGAAGCTAAGCCGCGCCACCCAGCGGGCGCTGGGCCTTTGCGCCCATTCATTCCTACATATTCCCATTTCGAACATGAATAAAACCCATCATTCAGTAGTCAAGGGCGGCCTCAAACTTGGTTTTGGCCAGGTGGTAGCCCAGGTATGCTCCTTCATCCGAAGCATCATTCTTGCCCGGCTCATCAGCCCGGCGAACTTCGGCATTGCAGCCACGTTCGCCATGACATTTTCGCTGCTCGAGATGTTGAGCAATCTCTCAGCCGACAAGTTACTCATTCAATCGAAAGAGGGGAATGACCCCGAGTTGCAGAGCACGGCTCACCTGTTGGACGTGATGCGAGGGGCAGCCAACGCAGCCATCATCTTCGCGTTGGCCATTCCGATTGCCCGCCTGTTCGGCATTCGGCAGGCTGCCTGGGCGTTTGAGTGCTTGGCTCTGGTTCCCTTGATTCGCGGATTTGCCCACAGTGACTTCAACCGACTCCAGAGAGAAATGCAGTTTGGGCCCTCGGTCACTATGGATATTTCCACGAATGTGATCGCGACTCTGGCGGCGTTTCCGCTGGGTTGGTGGCTGCGAGATTATTCCGCCATGCTGTGGCTACTGATTCTGCAGGCCATCGCCTACACGGTTGGTTCTCGGGTGGTGGCGGAGCGGCACTACTCACTGTCCTGGCATCCGGAATATATTCAGAAGATGGCGGCGTTCGGGTGGCCGCTGTTGATCAATGGCGTGCTGATGTTCGGAATTTTCGAGGGAGACCGCCTGGTGATCGGGGCCTCGCACCGCTTATTTCTCCACAGTATCTTCACGCTGAGCGATCTGGGCGTCTATTCGGTTGCGTTTTCGCTTACCATGGCGCCAACCATGTTTGTCGCCAACGTGTGTTCGTCCTTGTTCCTGCCGTTGCTCTCTCAGGTCCAGAGTTCGGCCACACAATTCAACCGGCGCTATTCGGCGTGTTCGGAGATGATCGCTCTGCTCGCAGCCGGCATCTCGATTCCATTCATCATTGCCGGAGGAAAGTGCATAGTCCTGATATACGGCCCCAAGTATGAAGCGGCGGGCGCGGTGATCGGCTGGTTGGCAGCCATGTGGGCGTTACGAATGATTCGCGTGACCCCTACCCTGGCCGCTATGGCGCTGGGAGATACCACCAATGCCATGATCTCGAATGCGGTCAGGAGTACTGCTCTGGTTGGGATTCTGTGTGCGGCTGCGTTGGGGAAGCACTTGGTCTGGGTTGGCATTTGCGGGTTTCTGGGCGAATTCATGGCCACCGGAGTTTCGATTGTGCGTTTGCGAGCGCGCTCTGGAGTGCCCGTGCTGCTGTGCGTGCGGCCTTTATTCATCGCCGGCGCGGCCATGGCCACCGCGGGACTCACCTCGAGTTTTGCGGCCAATGCATGGATGCCGGCGATCAGCAGTTCCGTGGTGGTGGTGGGTCTTACCGGGATTGCCATGCTGTCGGTGTTCCCGCGCTTGCGCCAGGACTTGCAGGTGTTGGTGCTCCGCTCGGGGGCGTTGGCCAGCGACAAACTTACATTGCGACCTGGACCTGCAATCAAACCCTTGGCTGCCCAAACAACGCCTATGAATTCAGTATCTATTGTGTCAGGATCTGTGATCTTACAAACTGAGGTTCCTGACGAGCCATGACAGAATTGCGCACATCCTTTGCCAGCGCCATGCTGGTTGCGGCATACCGCTGGCGAGCGGTGCGCTCGTTGTGTGTTCGGCTGGCTCTCCGGCTGGAAGGCGGGGAGTTCTACTCGGCAACTCTGCGAACGATTCTCGAACGCCACCACCAGGTGCGAGTGGGAGCCTATAGCTATGGCGAATGCGTGATCCCAGGCGCCTTTCCCGCCGGGGTTCAGGTGGGAAGGTATGTCTCGATGGCGCCCGGAGTTCGAGTGTTTCTTCGCAATCATCCCCTGGAACGCCTATCGCTTCATCCATTTTTCTACAACCACCAACTCGGATGGCTCGCCGAAGATACGGTCACCGCGGGAACACTGGTGATCGAACACGATGCGTGGATTGGGGAGCGCGCGATTTTTACTCCGGGTTGTTCCAGGATCGGATTGGGCGCAGTGGTGGGAGCGGGCGCGGTCGTGACCAGGGATGTGCCGGACTTCGCAGTGGTTGCGGGAAATCCAGCGAAAATCCTGCGCTACCGGTTCCCGGCCGAAGTTCAGGACTTGATTCGCAAGAGCAAATGGTGGGAACAGCCGATTGAGGCGTGCGTCAAAGCCATGCCGTTCATGACGCAGGCGCTGACCGGGGAAGCACTCTATCGCCATCCCCTACTGTCCCAGACCGGCGGGACTGAAACTGCAGTGGAAGACGCAGCCGGCATCCCGGCTTCCCGATAACGAAATCCTCGATGCCAGAAAACCAACGCAAATTCTGTATCCTGGGAGCGACCTTCAGCAACTGTAACCTAGGAGTGGGGGCGCTCGCTGGGGGGATCGTCACATCGATTGTCTCCCGGTATCCCGGTGCCGAAGTGTCCATTCTGGACTACGCGCGAGAAGCTTCCACGTACAACTATCGGGTCGGCGATCGAGTCGTCCCCGTTCAGATCGTGAATGTGCGTTTCTCCAAGAAGGTCTACCTTTCGAACAATATCGCTCTGCTCATCTTTCTGACGCTGCTGCTGCGGCTGGTGCCATCGCAGACCCTGCGGAACAGGTTGATGATGAGGAACCAGGTGCTACGCCATATCCTGCAGGCGGATGCTATTGTTTCGATCGCGGGAGGAGATAGTTTCAGCGATATTTATGGCTTGGGAAGATTGGCCTATGTGGTGCTGCCCCAGCTTCTCATTCTATGCACCGGCAAAGAACTGGTTCTTCTGCCGCAGACGCTCGGACCGTTCCGCAGAAGTTCCGCCAAAGCGGTTGCCAGGTTCATCATGAAACGCGCGAAATCGGTTTACTCCCGGGACCGCGAGAGCATTCGCGAGGCGGAGGCGATTCTGAAAAATGACGTAGAGCCGGGAAAGCTAAGATTGAGCTATGACATGGGGTTCGTCATGCCGCCCGTTGCCCCTGAGCAGCTGAACGTATCCGACTGGTTACAGAGGCGGGATGGATCATGCCTGGTGGGGCTCAACGTCAGCGGGCTGTTATTTGTAAGTACGCCCGATGGCGGCGACCCTTTTGGTTTCCGGGATGAATACAGGAAACTGGTGTACCGGATCATCGATTTCTTCATCGCGGAGAAGAACGCCCAGGTATTGCTGATCCCGCACGTTCTGGGCACGGGCGCGGAAAGCGATTCCGACGCCTGCGCCCAGGTCTATGAGAAGCTGGCCACGAAATACGGGGATCGCCTCCAACATGTTACGGGTTGGCACAGTCCCGGTGAAATGAAGCACATTATCGGCCAGTGCGACTTCTTTCTGGGGTCGCGAATGCATGCCTGCATTGCCGCCCTGTCGCAGACCGTGCCTGCGGTTGCGATTGCCTACAGCAGAAAATTTCTCGGAGTCATGGAAACGATTGGCGTCGAGGACATCGTGGTCGACCCCCAGTCCATGACGGCTGACGAGATTCTGCATGCCATCGCTAGGATTTACCAGCACAAAGACGAACTCCATCGACGGCTCGCAAGCAAAATGCCCGAAGTCAAAGACGGTGTGTTGAGTCTCTGGTCTAGAATGTTTCATCCCGACACTTCGGAGAACTTACAGATGATCCAGGTGCTCGGCGAAATTCCCGCCAAGCCGGGTGCGGCGAGGTCGAAGGCAAGTCGATGAGCGCAAGCCGCGATCATATCCGGGTTTTGTACAGCTTTCCTCACAAGCTCGGAGCCGGGCGAATTTGCGACACCGCCTGGAAACAAGTGGATGGTTTGGCAGCCGCGGGGGCCGAGGTGCTGGCCTTTCCCGGCACTCTGCACCGGCCGGTTGCCGAAAATGTAAAGGTTCGCACCACTCTGGCCCGTGGAAAGGTACGTATTCCTTACAAGCTTTTGGGCACACTTCGCGCATGCATGCTGCATGATGCTATCGTGGCACGGAGAATCAAGAAATTGGCGGGGCAGATCGACATAATTCATACTTGGCCCCTGGGTGCGAAACAAACCCTCCAAGTGGCTGCGAGATTGGGAATCCCCACTGTGCTGGAGCGACCGAATGCGCACACCCGTTTTGCTTTCGAAGTGGTGCAGCGGGAATGTGATCGTTTAGGAGTGCCCTTACCGCCCGGTCACGAACACGCTTATAACTCCAGGACTCTCAGCCGGGAACAGGAGGAATACCAGCTCGCCGATCGACTTTTGTGTCCTTCAGACTTTGTAGTGCAAACCTTCCTGGATGAGGGCTTCCCAGCGGAGAAACTGGCGCGCCACCGCTACGGTTACGACGAGAAGGTCTTTTATCCCGACAACCAGCCGCGAGATCCCAAACGAGGTCTGACCGTATTGTTTGCGGGGGTGTGCGCGGTGAGAAAGGGTTTGCACTTTGGCCTGGAGGCGTGGCTGCAGTCCTCCGCCCATCACCACGGCAAGTTTCTGATCGCCGGAGATTTTATCCCCGCCTACGCGCAGAAGCTCGCTCCTATGATGGCGGACCCGAGTGTCCAGGTGTTAGGCCATCGGCGTGATTTGCCCGAACTGATGCGGCAATGCGACGTTTTCATTCTTCCCAGCATTGAAGAGGGAAGTGCGCTGGTTACGTCGGAAGCGCGGGGCAGCGGATGTGTTTTGCTGGTTTCCGATGCGAGCGGGGCCGTCTGCCAGCACATGGAAAATGCGCTGGTCCACCGGGCAGGAGACATCAAGACTCTCGTGCAGCATCTCACTCTATTGGATGAAAATCGTACGCTATTAACCGAGTTGCGGGCCGCTTCTTTGAAAACAGTGCATGAGATCACCTGGACTGCGGCCGGGGTGAAACTGCTTCAGGTATACCGCGATGTCTTGGAAGCGAGGATGGTAGCCGCGACCGAACGCTCCCTCCAGCCCGCCTAGCCAATTCGGGAATCGTGCCGAAAACAAAGGCTCATGGATTCCCAGGGAAGCGGATCAAAAGTGCCGGGTACCAAGTTGAGAAACGGAAGCCTGTCTCTTCCGAACGTATACTGGTTAGAAATCAGGCCTAAAGTAGATGTCAGGGTCTTGATCATGAAGTTATGCAGCGTCTTCTGCGGACTAAATGACTCGAGTGCGGCGGTCGACCTTTCCTAATGTCCAGCAACCTTAATCTAGAAAAGCCATCCAACGCTGAGAGCAATCGGGCTCAGATGGACGTGCGGACGGTTATACGAGAAACGTCTGCGCGCGCGGCCCGTCCACTGAACGTATGCATGATTGGATATACGATGTATGACTCGGACGGCCGAGTCATTCGCTACGCGGAAACCCTGGCCAAGCGCGGGGACCGGGTGGATTTTATCGCGCTCAAAGGGGAAGGAGATCCTGACGAGGAAGTGCTCAACGGCGTCCGGCTTTTCAGAATCCAGCGCCGGACGTTCAAGGAAAAGTCGAAGTTCTCCTATCTATTCGCGATTCTAGCTTTCTTTTTACGGACCGTGTGGTTCTTCGTAAAGCAGAAACCGAAAGTACGTTACGACCTAGTGCATGTAAACTCGGTTCCGGATTTTCTGGTCTTCAGTGCATGGCTCCCTAAAATGCGGGGCGCGAAGGTGGTTCTCGACATCCACGACTTGCTTCCCGAGTTGTACATCAGCAAATTCGAATCGAACGAGAAGACAATCTTGTACCGGCTGCTGCGCGGGGTGGAGCGCGCTTCCGCGGCCTATGCAGACTACGTCATCGCCGCCAATGACATCTGGCGGGACAAATTGGTGAGTCGGGTCCGATCCATTCATAAGGATCGATGCACCTCGATTCTTAACTTTCCCGATCGCGAGATATTCTACCGGCGGGGCCGAACCAGGAACGATGGCAAGTTCATCATGGTGTTTCCCGGGAGCCTGAACTGGCACCAGGGAATCGATATTGCGATTCGCGCGCTCGGCCGGATCAAGGATGAGGCGCCGAACGCCGAATTCCATATCTATGGCGATGGCCCCACCGTGCCGGCTCTGAAAGCCTTGACCGAGACCCTGGGATTGAACGGCCGGGTGAAAATGATGGGCGGCCGCGGCATCGGCGAGATGGCGCAAATCATGGAGAACGCCGATCTCGGCGTGGTGCCCAAGAGAAACGATCTGTTTGGCGACGAAGCCTTCAGCACAAAGATCCTGGAATTCATGATCATGGGGCTCCCGGTGGTCGTTTCCAGCACCAAGATCGACCGCTTTTATTTCAGCGACTCCGTGGTGAAGTTTTTCCGAGCCGGAGACGACGCGGATTTGGCGGACGCCATGCTGTACATGATTCGGAATCCGGAAGCACGAAATCGTATGGCGCAGAATGCCCTGGAATTCGCCGAGAAGTACGATTGGGAAAGCAACAAGGACAAATACCTTGATATTGTGAGCCTGCTGACGTCATCCGCAGGCGCCACCTGAATTCTTGCGCCGAATATTCCGCCTGAAAAATAGAGAGTCACCGGCCCGCTCTTGCCGCACCTGTTCGGATCTAGAGCCCTCGCTAGACATTTTCTTGCCGGAAGTCCACGCGCAAAGTTTAGGTAACAGGTTGGAAGTACTCTATCATCATGACTGTTCATCAGATTGATCCATTGCAGGACCCACGTTGGTCTGAGCTGCTCCAGGCGCATCCCCGGGCATCGATCTTTCACACGCCGGGATGGCTCGAAAGCCTGCAGCGCACTTACGGATACGAGCCCCTGGTTCTGACCACCAGTCCTCCGGGATCGGCGTTGACCAACGGGGTGGTGTTCTGCCGCGTCAAGAGCTGGCTGACCGGCGAGCGCCTGGTGTCGGTGCCGTTCGCGGACCACTGCCAGCCCTTGTTCGAGCGCGTAGAAGACTTCTACTCGGTGCTGGAATGGACCAGCCGGGGTTTGGGGAAGAATTCCCGTAGATACGCGGAGATCAGGCCCGTGGATGGGAACGCTCTCGGCTTGAGCGAGCACTCGGCCTTCCGCGCGGGGAAAACGTTTCGCCTGCATCTGCTGGACCTGAAACCGAGCCTGGACGATCTGCTCCGTGCCTTCGACAAGAATTCGGTGCAGCGGCGGCTGCGGCGGGCGGCCAAGGAGAATCTGGTGTACGAAGAGGGCAACTCTACCGCGTTGTTGAAGAAGTTCTATCATTTGCAAGTCTTGACCCGGCGCCGGCACAAAGTCCCCCCTCAGCCGGACCACTGGTTCGGCAATTTGCTGGCCTCGCTCGGAGAGAAAGTCAAGATCCGTGTTGTTTCGAAGAACGACACACCGGTGGCAAGCATTCTCACCCTGGCCTATAACGGAACTGTGATTTACAAGTACGGGTGCTCCGATGCCACGTACAACAATCTTGCGGGAACGCCCTTTCTATTTTGGCAGGCCATCCAGGAGGCAAAGCACGACGGCAACCACAGTTTTGATATGGGCCGGTCCGACCTTGATAATCCGGGACTCATCACCTTCAAGTCGCACTGGGGAACGGCCGACCAGCCGTTGACCTATTGGCGGTTCCCGGGAGTGGCAAGGAGCCGCGAAGGGGAGCCTTCACGAGCGAAGGAAGCCGGCAAGTACATAGTTTCTCACCTGCCGGATAGCCTCTTGATTTTCTTAGGCCGAACGTTGTACAAACACGCAGGCTAGTTGTTCCTGGAAGAGTTCGTCCTCCCCCTGTTAGGTTCTACCCAGTCGAAACAAATGGCGGCTGTAGACACTGATTCACCTACGGAATCGAACATGCAAGAGTTGACGGGATACTTCAGGTGTCCTGAAGAATTTATTGATCTGCGCCGGCCGGAGAATCTCTCCGGTGACAGCGGCTATTTCTGTTTCGGCCCGGACACGATCTGTTACGGGCGCTCCGCAGCTGGTTTTCGAGCCCGGCGTGTGAGCCACCATTTGTACGATGTGAAGGACGACGTGCAATTCCATAACGCCGGTGCCGTGCTGCCCTTTGATCCCACCGAGGTGGTTTCGAATCTGCGCTACGAACGCTATGTGGACGGATCGGCGAGCGCCCCCACGCGATTCGCGCGCAACGCGATACGCAAAGCTTACTATCTGGCCCGTCCCCTGATGTCGGTGTCAATACGCAAGCACCTGCAAAAGATCCATCTGCAAGGCTGGCAGAATCTGGCTTTTCCGCGTTGGCCGGTCGACACGAGCGTCGACACATTGCTCGAGAAGCTCATGGCGCTGGCTATCCGGTGCAGGGGCGGCGAGAGCATACCCTTCATCTGGTTTTGGCCCGAGGGCTCGAACGCTGGCGCGGTCATGACCCATGACGTCGAGGAAGCAGCTGGGATCGATATGTGCTCCAAGCTAATGGACATGAACGAATCCTTTGGCATTCCGGCTTCGTTCCAGATTGTTCCGGAGAAGCGCTATTCCGTATCCCTGAAGTTCTTGGAGAATGTGCGGAGCCGGGGATTCGAGGTCAACGTTCACGACCTCGACCATGATGGCCGTCTCTACTGGGACCATGAGGAATTCAAGCGCCGGGCGGCCAAGATCAACCGTTACGGCCGGGAATACGGAGCCGTGGGGTTCCGGGCCGGAATCCTTTATCGGAATCAAGAGTGGTTTGATTCCCTCGAGTTCGAGTATGAGATGTCGGTTCCGAACGTTGCCCGCCTGGATCCACAGCGCGGCGGATGCTGCACGGTGATGCCTTACTTTGTTGGCAAGATCCTGGAGCTGCCGGTGACCACGACCCAGGACTACTCGCTGTTTCACGTTCTCAATACCTATAGCCTGTCGTTATGGGAGCAGCAGATTGACATCATTCTTCAAAAACATGGAATGGTGAGCGTCATTACCCATCCCGACTACATCACAGGTCCACGGGAAGAAGAAACCTACCGCGGCCTTTTAGGACTCTATGCCCGCCTCCGGCGAGATCATAAGGTATGGGTTGCCCTTCCCCGCGAGGTGAACACCTGGTGGAGGCAAAGAAGCCAAATGCGACTGGTTCAGCGATCGGGCCATTGGTCGATCGAAGGCCCCGGCAGCGAAAGAGCCGCGGTGGCATTTGCCAGCCTGGAAAATGACCAACTGACCTACAGTATTCAGCAACCCTCCGGCGAGGTTACCAAGGGTTCCGCCAATCCCTACGCCGCTGCCGGAGTGGGATAAGCGGCGTCGAGAATCCTCTCTTTCGCGCCAGAAAATCCCCCGCCCTGCTAGGCTTGCTTCCTGCCTTTCAAGCTAACCCACAAGTGAACCACATCAAATCAAAATCAGAGCGCGAGTTATTGCGGCACGCCTGCTTTCTCGGACTCGCAGTGCTTTCTGCGATTGTGTTTCGTCGTGCCCTATCGACGGTCCTCGGGTCCTCTCTCGACGTCGACAAATACTCCCACATCCTGCTGGTGGCGCCGGTCTCGGCTGCCCTTCTTTACCTAGCACGCAAAAAGGTATGGGCCCAGGTTTCTTACAGCAAGGCGGGAGGACTTGCCTTGCTGCTGCTGCTGGCGGCGTTTGCCTACGCTTCGACCCAATCGGAGGCGTTCAGCGAAAGCGGATATCTCTCGCTGTCATTCCTGTTCTTTGTCTCGTGGTGTCTCGCGGCGTTCGTTTGCTGCTATGGGGTCCGAGCCTTTCGCGCCGCCCCTTTCCCCTTACTATTTTCGCTCTTGATGGTTCCGCTGCCGGACTCGGTGCTCGAACACATCATCGCCGCGCTGCAGAACGGATCCGCGGTCGCCACATGCCTCCTGCTGCAGGCGGCGCACATTCCCTATGTACGCAACGGGGTGGTTTTGGATCTCCCGAAAGTCAGCATCTACATTGCGGAGGAGTGCAGCGGGATCCGGTCGAGCATGGTTTTGCTGCTGAGCACCCTGGTGCTCGGACATCTGTATCTGAAACACGGCTGGACTCAGGCCTTGCTGGCGCTGGCGGCATTTCCTCTTACCATCGCAAGGAACGGGCTGAGAATATTTGTGCTCTCCACGCTCGGAATGTACGTGGACCCATCATTTCTCAGCGGCCGGCTCCATCGTGACGGCGGCTTTATTTTCTTTGGCATCGCTTTTGCGGGCATCCTCGTGCTCATCTGGCTATTCCAGAAGCTCGGGCTTGATCCCGGAACCGCGCCTCCCGGTCCACCGGCAGCCGTGCCGGTGAAACCCGTCGCGGTCGAGCCAGGACCGGACCCGGTTCCCGAGACGGTGTGCAAGAGTTGATCCGGGGGTGTTTCGAGCGGGCAATTTTCTCGCGAGATCCTTTCCAGCAAGGGGTATGCTAGCTCAGTAGAGGATTGATCTCTCCTGGGTGAAAGGAGGCACGAGATTGGCCTACGAGACAGAAACTCCTTTTGACAGTGTAGAAGGCGCTCAGGAATATCTGAAGCTTCTTTTTGAAGCCCTGCGCGATGCCCGGCGCGATATCGAACGGGATCTTGCGGGCCCAGCGGACTCGAAGACGCCGCGCCGCCTGGAGGCCTTGCGGCTGGTGTTGTACAAGCTGGAACGACTCGAGCACCATCTGAAAGCCAGCTGCCGCGAGCTTAACGACTTGCGTACGCTCCGCAGGCTCTTGTTACAGGAGAGGGCTGTGATGGCCGCGGCGGCGAGGTCCAAATAGAACTGAGCCGGTGGCGATCGGCCGGCTGCTGGCGACAGGGCTAGCCTGGAGGATTTCCTGGATGCGACAGATCCCGATTTTGGTGACCGGGGGAGCTGGTTTCATCGGTTCCAATTTTATTTTGCAGTGGTTGGCTCGCGAACGCACTCCCGTCGTCAATCTGGACAAGCTCACCTACGCGGGCAATCTGGGGAATCTCGAGTCCGTGGCCGCTGATCAAGCTTACTGCTTCGTCCATGGCGATATCGGCGATCGGGATCTGGTACGGAGTCTGCTCGAGCGCCACCACCCGCGCGCGGTGGTTCACTTCGCCGCCGAGAGCCACGTCGACCGCTCCATTCACGGCCCAGATGATTTCGTCCGCACCAATGTAAACGGTACCTTCAACCTGCTCGAAGAAGTGCGTGCCTACTGGAATGCACTTGGGCAGGAATCGAAGGCGTTATTTCGCTTCCTGCATGTTTCGACCGATGAGGTCTACGGCTCCCTGGGGCCAAACGATCCATCCTTCTCGGAAACCACCGCCTACTCGCCCAATAGCCCATATTCCGCTACCAAAGCGGCGTCCGATCACCTCGTCCGGGCTTATCATCACACCTACGGGCTGCCCACTCTTACCACCAACTGTTCCAACAACTATGGTCCCTACCAGTTTCCCGAGAAGCTGATTCCATTGGTGATTCTGAACGCGACCATCGCCAAGCCGATCCCGGTCTATGGGGATGGGCAGAATGTCCGCGACTGGCTGTTTGTGGCCGACCACTGTGACGCCGTGCGCGCCGTGCTGGCCGGGGGAGCGCCCGGCGAGACCTACAACATTGGCGGCCGGAACGAGAAGCGGAACCTGGATCTGGTCCATACCATCTGCGGTATTCTCGATGAGCTGCGACCTGGCGACCCGGTGGTGCCGCATCGCGACCTCGTCTCCTTCGTGCAGGACCGCCCGGGTCATGATCGCCGCTATGCCATTGACGCACGCAAGATTGAGCGTGAACTGGGGTGGAGCCCAGGGGAGACGTTTGAAACTGGCATGCGCAAGACCATCGAATGGTACCTGGCCCATCAGAAGTGGGTCTCGGAAGTGACCAGCGGAAGCTATCGCCAATGGATGGCGGCTCAATACTCGCAGTAACTTTCGGCCAGCCCGAGAATTATTTCAGCCGACAACGAATGATGATCCGCCACGAAATGACCAGAGATCATGCCAGCTAACGCGACCAGTGGGTCCACTCAATACAAGGGAATTATTCTCGCCGGCGGATCGGGAACGCGGCTTTATCCCGTGACTCACGCGGTTTGCAAGAGCCTGCTCCCCATCTACGACAAACCCATGATCTACTACCCGCTGACTACCCTGATGTTGGCGGGGATCCGGGACATCCTGGTGATTTCCACGCCGCCGGACGTGGCAAAATTCGAACATCTTCTCGGAGACGGAAAGCGTCTCGGCCTGAGGTTTCAGTATGCCGAGCAACCCCGACCCGAAGGAATCGCTCAGGCTTTTCTGATCGCGAACCATTTCATCGGTTCCTCCGGCTGCGCTCTGGTGTTAGGGGACAACATCTTCTATGGGCACGATTTTGCCAAGAGTCTAAGCCAGGCCGGGAAACCAGCTTTGGGGGCACGCGTGTTTGCCTATCCGGTCAACGACCCGGAACGCTACGGGGTAGTCGAATTCGATTCTGCGGGTAAGGCGCTCAGTCTCGAGGAAAAGCCGAAAGCTCCAAAATCGCGCTATGCCGTGACCGGACTGTACTTTTACGACAATCAGGTGGTGGAGATTGCGCAGGCGCTGAAACCTTCCGCCCGCGGCGAGCTCGAAATCACCGACGTCAACAAGGAGTATCTGAAGCGAGGGCAGCTGGAGGTCATGGTCATGGGGCGGGGTATGGCATGGCTCGATACGGGAACTCACGAATCGATGCTCGAAGCTTCGCTTTTCATCCAGACCATCGAAACCCGTCAGGGGCTCATGGTGGCCTGCCCGGAAGAGATCGCATATCGCTATGGATACATTACCGGACAACAGCTGGAAAGCATTGCGGGCTCCATGAAAAACAACGGCTACGGCAAGTACTTGATGCAGCTGCTGCACGAGAAAGTGTTCTGAGATGGCGCTTCTTCAGGCCAGCGGTTCCGCCATGCGGGTCACGGAAACTCCCATCCCCGGCGTATTGCTCCTCGAGCCCAAGGTATTTGGGGATGCACGGGGATTTTTTCTCGAAAGCTACAACGAACGGGCGATGGCCGAAGCCGGAATCCGGGACCACTTTGTGCAGGACAACCATTCGTTCTCGGCGCGCCACGTGCTGCGCGGCCTGCACTACCAGGTTCGCTGTCCCCAAGGCAAGTTGGTGCGGACGGCGGTGGGCGAGATCTTCGACGTGGCGGTAGACCTGCGCCGAAGTTCACCGGCATTTGGTAAATGGCACGGGGTCACGCTCTCGGGTGAGAATCACCAAATGCTCTGGGTCCCGCCCGGACTGGCCCACGGTTTTCTGGTGGTGTCAGAAAACGCCCAGGTGATGTACAAAGCGACCGACTTCTATGCTCCGGAGTTGGAACGTACGCTGGCTTGGAATGATCCTGACCTAGGCATCGCTTGGCCGTTTGAAGGGGCTCCGCTGGTATCGGCGAAAGACGCCCTTGGCCGGTTGCTGCGGGATGCGGAGACCTTCCCCTAGGGCCAGCCGGAGTTGGTCGCCCGCTACGGACTGGGAACGACAGCCGTGACCTGGTTTGAGTAGGGGCTCTCGACCGCGTCGGTGCCAACCGAAGTCACTACGTAGTAATAGGATGTGCCGGACTGAACCGTGCTGTCCGCGAAGCTGGTCGCGGGCTGCATCGAATCCAGCTTGGCGTACGGCCCCCCCGAGACGGTTCCGCGATATACGTTGTAGCCCGAGACCGCCGAGCTGCTGGCCAGCCAGGCAAGGTCCACGGTGTGCTGGATCACCGAAGTCTGCGTCCCATTGCCCGAGAACGTTTCGTTGGCCGGAGAGTTCGACGCGTTGCTGTCGAAAGAAATGCTGCCCGGTGTCGTGCCCGCCGCCTGCGGAGTGAAGGTTACGGTGAAGGGAACGCCGGTTCCGGCCGCGATGGTCACGGGGAAGGTGATCCCGCTGACCGAGTAGCCCTGCCCGTTCCAAGCCGCGCTTGAAACCGTAATACTCGAGGCTCCCGCCGTCAGCGTTCCGCTCAGATTGGCGCTGCTGCCCACCGCAACATTACCGAAATTGAGGGCCGCGGGCGCCACCGCTAACTGCGCCGCCCCGAGCCCGGTGCCGGATAGCGACACGGTGGAAGGATCGGCCGCACCAGCCACCACAATCGACAAACTGCCCGTCGCCGCGCCCGCCGATTTCGGTGCGAAGGTGATGGTAATCGTCGAAGAGGCCCCAGGCGTCAGCACGATCGGCAAAGCCGACGTACTCGCGGTAAAGCTCGAGCCCGCCGCGGTGACTTGAGAGAAAGTGACGCTCGGGCCTCCGCTGGCTGAAGAGTTGGTCAGCGTGATGGTGCCGTTCTTGCTGCTTCCGACCGACACATTCCCGAAATCAATACTGGAGGTGTTCAGCGTCAGACTGGCGCTCGTCGTGGTTGCGGTTTGGCTGGTTCCGGCCGTTCCTCCGCCGCACGAGATGCTGCCGAGCGCGGCCAGCAACACCGCGACCGCACCCAACCAGTTCCTCTGACCTGCTCGCTTGCTTCCCATCCCACTCCTATTATCTCGACCAAACTCCGGACTTCGCTAGAGCTCGGGAAGCCATGCCCGTCTGGAAGGTGAGTGCGATACTTCGGTAAGTTTGTAAGTGGCGATTGCGTGTGGCGACTGCTCGAAAGCGAGAGCCCAGGGCCGAATGATCGTGTCCTCCGCCCCGCCGACTCTGTCCCGAATGGTCCCGGGATTCTAGTGTCTTTTCGGTAATCTGGAAATGTCTGACTAGTACATAGCGATAGAGCCAATATCTGGAGCGTGGCATGGTTCGGGCGCCGCCGTGCGGGCGGCTCGCGGGCGCGCTTCTTGGCTGCCGTACTGAGGGTGATCCGAGCTCCGCACGACGCTCCGAACCACATCCCCCGAATTCCCCAGCCCGCGACCGAGTTACCCTGCTGTGCTTATCTGCTTTGTCCTCTCGTCTCATCTTCTTCTTCTTATCCTTACTTCTTATCCTGTTCGTACGTCTTCATCCCGGACCCCGCCGTACCGCCGCCTCCGGCGGCTGCTGTGGCCGCGATCCTAGTCCTACGGGGTCGGAATGGCTGCGCTCACCTGGTTGGAGAACGCGCTCTCGGTTCCATCGGCGGCTACCGCGGTAGTGACGTAGAAGTAGGTATCTCCGGCCTGGACCGAAGTGTCGGTGTAGTTCGTGACCGTGTCCACAGCACTGTCGATCTTGGCGTACGGTCCGCTGCTCACGCTTCCCCGATAAATGTTGTAGCCGGCGACCGTCGAACTGCTGGCGGACCACGACAGCTGAACCGAGTGCTGCGGCGGAGGAGTGCCGCTGCCGGTCACGGCTTGAACCACCGGGGAACTGGATGCGCTGGTGCTGATTGAGACGCTGGCCGTTGCCGCGCCGCTCGCCTGCGGGGTGAAGGTCAAAGTAAACGGAACACTCGTACCGGGCTGAAGGGTCAGAGGAAGGCTGAGTCCTCCGAGCGCATATTCGGCGCTGCTGACCGAAGCCGAGGTGACGGTCACGCTGGCCCCCGTGGCGGCGAGGGTTGCCGTTAAGCTCTTGCTGGCACCCACCACCACGCTGCCGAAACTGAACGTGCCAGGGCTTAGCGCCAACTGACCGGCAGAGGTCGCCGTTCCGGACAAAGCGATGGATGGAGAGGCGGAAGCGGTCGAGACGATTGCGATGCTGCCAATCGCCGCTCCCGCAGAGAGCGGCGTGAAGGTGGTGGTGAAGGTAAAGCTCTGGCCTGCCGCCAGGGTCAGGGGCGTGCTCAGGCCGCTCATGCCGAATCCGGTCCCGGTCAAAGTCACCTTCGAGATGTTGACGCTTGAGCCGCCGGAGTTAACCAAGGTGGCCGTTTCTGTGCCGCTGCTACCCACTTGAACGCTTCCGAAGCTGATCGGACCAGCGCTCAGAGTGCCGGAGGCTAGCCCCGCGCCGGACAGAGGAATGGTCAGCGTGGACGCTGGGCTGCTGGTGGTGATCGCCAGATTCACGCTGCTGCTGCCGGTGGCCTGCGGTGAAAACACGACGCTAAACGAGGTGCTCGCACCGGCTGCCAAAGTGAGCGGCAGGCTTATTCCACTGACCGTGTATCCCGCACCCGCGGCCGTCTGAGTGAGAGTGATGCTCGACCCCCCCGAGTTGGTCAAGGTTTCCGGGAGGCTCTGACTGTTCCCTGTCTGCACGCTGCCGAAACTCAGGCTGGGTGCGCTCGCGGTCAGCGCTCCCGCAGCGAGCGCGGTGCCGGAGACCGGAGCGGCGAGCGTGGGGTTCGAGGCATTGCTGACAATCGCCAGGTTGAAGTTGTCGGTTCCCGCCGATTGCGGCGCGAATATCACATTGAAAGCAGTACTCTGTCCCGCCGCCAAGGTGATCGGCAGGGTGAGGCCGCCGACGCTATATCCGCTGCCGGTAAAGCTCGCCTGAGTGACGGTCACGCTCGAACCGCCGGTATTGGTCAAGCTCGCCGGCAAGGTGTGGGTGCTGCCCGTCTGAACCGATCCGAAGCTGAAACTCGAGGGGGTAACTGTCAATGCGCTCGGCGCCACGGCCGTAACCGAAAGCGGGACGGCCAGATTCGCATCGCTGGCATTCGAGTTGATGGTCAGACTTCCGTTCAGCGCTCCAGCCGTCGTGGGAGCGCAAGTGATGCTGATATTCATGCTCTGCTTGGGCGCCAGTGTCATGGGCATGCTCATCCCGCCCATGCTAAAGCCCGCGCCCGACACCGCCGCCCCGCTGACGGTGACGTTCGAACTACTTGAGTTGGTGATGGTCGCAGTCTGCTTTTGGCTGGTCCCGACTTGGACGGTGCCGAAGGCCAGGGAGTTGGAACTGGCAGCCAGCGCACCTGGAGCAACCACCGCTGCCGAGAGGGGGACGCTGAAGGCTGGGTTCGAAGCCGTGCTGGCGATGGTGATGGTGCCGCTGCCCGCTGTGATGGCTTGGGGGGTAAAGGTGACCGTGAAGCTGGCGGTCTGGGCGGCCGCGAGTGTCAGGGGTAAGCTCGGGCCGCTCAGACTGTAGCCTGTACCGGTCGCAGCCACTTGACTGAGGGTGACGCTGGCCGTGCCCGAGTTGGTCAGCGTCAGGGGCGCCGTCACCGTGCTTCCGACGAGTGGCGATCCAAAATTGAGGGTGGCGGGCGCTGCCGTGATCGCGCCGAGGGTGGTTCCGGTCGAGGCCACCTGGGCTCCGACGCCAGCCAGCGAAATGGATGCGGTCTCATTCACGCTCGCGGCCGTGGCCGCGGGCTGGCTGCGACGCCGCACATGGTTGGGGGTTGACAGAGAGGCGCTGCTGGTGAGCGAGATAACTCCGGCTCGAGTCCCGCTCGCCTGGGGCGCGAAGGTCACATTAAAGTTCAAGGTCTGGCCGGGCTCGAGAGTCGAGGGTAGACTGAGACCACTGGTCGCAAAGTCGTTGCTGCTGGCGACGATTTGCAAAATCATCAGGCTGGTGCCACCGGAGTTGGTCACAGTTGCCGATCGGGTCTGACTGCCGCTGAGTGGCACGCTCCCAAAATTGATACTCGACGGGTTCAGGCCGATTTGGCCCGCCGCAACCGCAGTGCCAGAAACCGATAGCGTCATCGAGGGTTGCTCCGCGCTGCTCGAAATTGCGATGGTGCCGGTCGATGTTCCTGGCGTTTGGGGAGCGAAGCTGATCACGAACTGGGATCTTTGTCCGGGCGGAATGGTCACCGGCAACGCAGGCTGGCTGATCTGAAAGGCAGAGCCGCTGACGGTTGCCCCGCTGATGGTGATGCTGGAACTGGAAGGGTTGGAAATGTAGTCGGTAAAGAGGGCGCTGCTGCCGACGACCACCGAGCCGAATTCCACCGCGGAACTGCTTGCCACCAGAGCCGTGCTTCCCGAAACCGTTCGTTGGCGGCCCTGTACAGCTGAACACCCGAGTATCGAGCCCAAAGCCAGCAAAACAACTAGAGTATTCCAACGCGAGCGGAGATCTCTCACTGAAGACCTCGATTTCTGGCCGTATGTTCGCGTGCATACGGCGGGGGATGTGTAACACAGCGTTCGCGCCATCGAAACCCGCAATGGACGGCACAATTGCAGCAAGCCCAGTTTGCTTGCAGAGGAACGACAGCGATAGATTGCGGAAGGACACCAACGACGTGGCGAATGGACAGTTTTGGGATTACAACCTTCGAGTAGCGAACTCGCCAAAGCCGCGCTTTGAAAGGTGCGCCCAGCGCCCGGCTTCGAGCCTTGGCCTGACCTCGGTTGGGTGCGCGGGTAGCATGGATTGAGGCGTTTCGGGATTGGATCTGCCCGCCAGAGGGCCAAACAACTCCCAGTGGTTCACTTCTCTTTTTCTGTTCTCTTCTTCATTCTGTTCTGTTCTGTTCTGTTCTTCGCTCTTCTTTCCTCTTTTTTTCGTCTCCTTTTTTCGTTCCCTTTTTCGTCTCTTCTCCTCATCTTTTTCGTCTTCTTTCTCCCGCTCACCAAGGCGCCGCCGCACTCCTCGGGACGCATCCATTAACTGCAATTGTTTTCACTGAGGTTTCAGAGGGACACCTCGCGAATACTTGGAAGCAACTGACTTTAAATCACTTCCTAGAACGACACCTGGTATGTGGATTGCCGATTGATGTGGTATATCCGGGGGCCTTGGCTGCTCTTTCGAACCACCACTCGGAACGCCCGACCCGCCATCGCTCCGAGAAAGTGACGCGCTATGCCATTGCGCAAACTGGGGTCGATGGTGCTGCTGGTTGCGACTGCCGCGATGGGCTGGGCCTCGACTGGCCATCCGCCGCCTCGCGCCGCGGGCGGAAAGACGACTCTGGTCGGTCCCGAACAGCAATTCTGGACCACGGCGGTTCACGCCTCGAATTTTTCGCCCATGACGCGGGCCTCGGTCCGCAGTGCGTGCGAACCCGTGGAACCACCGATGGCGCTGGCCACACCCGATCCGCTGTTCGATCGACCGGTTCCAAGCACCAAAGTTACGGTCAGTTTTATCGTGGGGATTGATGGCCGCGTGCACAGTCCCCTGATCCTCGAGAGCCTTGGGCCGGCGGAGGATCGCATCGTGCTTGACGCGGTGCGCCGCTGGCGTTATCGCCCGGCGACCTGTAATGGAGTTCCCACCGAAGCGGAAGGGAAGATCGCGTTTTCAAGTCGCTAGTACAATGGCGATCGACTAGAATGAGCGCTACCGGATCGCACCGTGGATCACGACACCAAATCCGAGCCTGGGAAAAAGGCGGACCAGTCGGTGGATCAGTTTTTCACCCAACTACAGTCCGACATGCGCCGCCCCGACCTTAGCCAGGAAGCTATCGCCGCCGCCTTTCAGGCCATCCAAAAACTGGCGCTCGATTCCGACACCGAGGAAGCTGTGAACGCTACCGTTCAGCCGGCGGAAAGCGGAGGCACCTTTCTGTGCTCCGCTTGCAATGCCCCGAACATGCGGGGAAAAAAGTTTTGTGCGGAGTGCGGCGTCCCCCTGCAGGCGGCCGCAGGGGAATTTGCCGCTGACACTCACTCCGACCGCGGGCCTGCGGCCGGTCCCCACCACTATCACCACCACTATCATCACCATTATTTCTCCGCGCCCGACGGGGCACCGCAATCCGCGGATTTCCGCGCCGCGGCTCACCCTGCTCCCGCCCGCGACGCGACGCGGGGGCGCACTCCTGCGGGCGCTGCATCGCTGAGCCGCGCCGAGACCGCGGTCCGCAAGATGACCCAGGATTGGGCGCAGGCTTGCAACACCAAACAACTGGACGATCTGGTTGAGCTCTACAGCACCGATGCCTTGGTGCTGCGGCCCAATTCCCCAGCGGTCCGTGGCGCGGCGGCGATTCGAGAGTTCTTTTTTGCCGCCCTGGACTCCGGCCTGGGTGAGGCGGAACTGGATGCCTTGCGCACGGAAGTGTTCGGCGACATCGCCTACGAAGCGGGGCGCTGCAAGACCCTGGTTCCGGTCGCGGTCGGCAAGCGCCGCGAAGAGCGCGGCAAATACTTGATGATTTTCGGGCGTCAACCCGGGGGAGATTGGAAGATTCTTGCCGACTCCTGGTCGAGCGATCTGAACCTCAACGTGAGCGCGGAGTCGGCCGCGAATCCACCGCGCAAGGGCTTCTGAGAGTTTCCCCTCTCAGGGGGCCACGCCGAGCTTGGCCAACTCCTGCTTCAGCTGTGCAGCTTCTTCGAAGTGGATGGTTTTCATTCCCAGCCGGATGGCCGATTCCAGATTGAGCGCGCGGTCATCCACAAAACAACTTTCCTCGGGTGCTTTCTGCGTGAGTTCCATGGCCAGGCGGTAGATTCCTTCTTCCGGTTTTCGCAACCCCACGAAGCACGAGCTTACGAAGACGGTGAAAATCTCGCGCAGGCCAAAAGCCTCGATGCGGTATTGGTTCAGGTCCCGGGATTCGTTGTTGATCGTGGACATGAGGTACTTGCCGGATTTTGCCAGCTCGCGGGCCAGCCCGAGCGAGGCCGGGTCCGGCCGCGAAAGAGAACACATATAGTCACGGAAAGCCTGACGGGAGAAGGACCGCGGTCGGTAAAAAACCGTGCGATCGAGATATTCGTCCAGGCCGATCTTGCCCCGCTCAAACGAGGACACCAACATCTCATGGCGGTCATGAAACTCGGTCTCGTCGAGGCCAAATTGTCCGAGGGCGCGATGGCGCTGGGAGCTGTCCCAGGCGTTGGTGCCGAGCACGCCACCGACATCCCAGAAGATTGCGCTGATGCCAGGCAAATTTCATTCCTCCGCCCGGGTTGGGCTTTGACCAATCGGGAGGTCTTGGCGGACGCCCATGGCAGGTAATTCCCTCCGTCAACCGGCCGTCCGTTGCAATGCAAGCCCTGCGAACGCCTGTGACCGCTCTCAGGGAACTATTTTCCCTTCCCCTGCAGCATTATCTGGGTTCTGCCCTCCAAATGCACGTTTTGCCGGACCCTCTTAGAGCTTCTCGGCCATGCCAACAACCGGTCCCCCGGATCTCACGTTTCCGTTGTGCTCACAATGAGTCCATCGCCAATCCTCGGGAGCGAGAGGCAGGAGCAAGAGAAAGCCCCAATCGCGGATAACCGGATTGGGGCTGATTCGAGACGCGGCAGTGCCGGCTGCTCTAGTTCGTGCAGGCGGTTCCGGTCTGCGTGGTGCAAGGATTGAAGTTCTGCCAATAGCTCAGAGTGTCGATGTCCTGCAGCATCGGCGTACCGGGCGGCAGGTTGGTCGGCACCAGAAAGTCCTTGTCGAAAGAATAGTTTCGCGTGGGGGGACCATAAACCTGCTGACAGCACTTGAAAATGCCGGTGGCATACTCGGAGTAGTACATGCTGACCAGCGAACCGCGATAGTTCAGGGTGCTTCCACCCCAGCTTTCGATGTAGCGCAAGAAGTTGTGCACTCCGCCGTCGGTGCCGTAGTCCACGCTCGGAAAAGTAGTCAGGTAGGGGAAGTTCATGTTCTTTCCCGCAGAGATCGCCAAGCGGTAGGAGGTCGTGCTGGTGGCGCGGCCGCCCAGGTTGTTGGTATTCTGCATATCGTTCAGGTCGCTCCACTTGTTCGAGAGCGGAGTCACGGCGTCGGCGATGACCGCGGCCGCGGAATGAGCTACGTCGACCGGCGGGTTGTTCCATACCGTATCGCCGGCGTTGCTGTTGTAATCGCCTAGCACATAGGCCGGGTTTTCCGAGGCGACTGTGAAGCCCGGCAAGGGCAGATTCCCCAGTGTGCCGTCTACCAGCCGGAGCACATGGCGTGCTCCAGAAACCCAGTTCTGCCGACCACCATTCACGCAGTCGATCGCGGCGTAGGGGTTCGGTGGAGCGGTATTGGTATTCAACCCAAAGCCATCCCCGATATTGACGCCGCCCCAGTTGTCCAACAGTCCATCTTCGTCAACATCTTCCGGAGAAAAGCCGTTGCCGCCATTGTAGCCGGTCGTAATCGGCTCCTTCGCCCCATCCGGCGTTCCGGTGGCGCTGGCAGAGTTGATGACGTCTTCGAGGCCTGATTCTCCGTTGGTTTGATTCGCGACCGGAGTGGAGTTCGGGTTCGGCATCTGTCCGCGACGGTCTGAGAAGTACACCAGATAGCCGTTTTGCGGGGCCGCGTTCACCTTCGGTCCAAATCCTGTGCTGTAAAGGGTATTTCCTGCCAGCCACTGGGCGAGGTTGCCCACATCGAGCTCGACGGCGTTCATGATGCCATTCACATAGCAAGCGGATCCACCGGCGGGGGCGAGTCCGCTCAGCGGCGAAGTGGATGGATCTCGAGGAAAACCCTCACGCGCGTCGAAAAAGTTGATGGGGTAATAATTATTGCCGGTGCCGCCGCTGGCCGCTGTGCTTTCCGTAGCGCTGGCACTGACGTGGACGCCCTTGTAGTTATAAGGCACGGTCACGCTAGCGTTGCCTACGGTCCCGGAGGCGTCACGGTCTGCCAGTTGCTGAAAGAGCAGAATCGCATAAGGGTGCACGTTGTTGGTACCGGCCGCTCCCACTCCCGCCGCGACCGACTTAGTCGGAGGGATGACATTGCGGGTGAATCCGTATCCCAGCCATTGATTGGTAATGCCAACCCAGGCGTTGGTTGTCTTATCGAGGTATTCCACCCGCAACCAACCCCGAACCAGCGGCCAGGTCGCTGGCGCCCATGCCGCGCAGCCCGATTCCGGGACGGTCGGATAAGGGGCCGTAGCGCTTGCACCGGGTTTGCAGCGCGGCGGAATGAGGTTCGGATCGCCGGTGCCGGTCGGGTCCGCCAGGGCGAAGAAACTCTTGCCCCCCACACCTGTGACTGCGACTCCGGACGCCAGCGTTTCCAGCTGCACATCATTGGCGTCGAAGGCGGTCCCGCTGGGGTGCAGTTCAGCCTCATTATCTCCGAGCAGTATGTGGATGTTGGCCTTGTTGTACTCGCGCGAGGACCCGATCGGGGACGAAGGCAACTCCGCAACGGTTTCCTGTTTGCGGATGATCTCGATCTGCGAGTCGGCGCTGCCTATGCTGGTCCCCTGCACAAAGGGCATTTGCAGCAAGGGGACGCCGGTCACGGCGTACTGGTTGAAGCGGCTTTTCGAAATACTTGAAAAACTGGCGTTCGCCGCCCCGTTGGCCGGCGGAATTCCGCCGCTCCAGCTGGCGTCATTGGTCGCATAGTTGGCATCGGGCCCCATGTCCGGGCAGGTGGCCGGGTTGGTCCCAGTCGCACCGCTGGCGGCGAAAGCATCGCAGCCCCCGGTGGTATTCGGGAGGTACACGCTGTTGTCGTAATTTCCGGTGGAAACAGGGTAGTTGTTGGGAAGACGATCCCGCATGATCTGGCCGACGGCGGTGAGCTTGTCGCCGAGCACCAGCGGGCCGGGGTGATTCGAGGTCAGGTAAAGATTGCCGTTGGTATGCACGCGTCCGAGAAAGCTGAACTCCGGACCGGCAAAGTAGGTGATGTCACTGTCCGAGAACACGCCAAACTGAAACACCGGGACCAGAGCGATTTCCACGCCGCGAGTCATATTTACCGAGGCGCCGGAGGGGCGAAT
Source organism: uncultured Acidobacteriaceae bacterium (assembly GCA_963770245.1). Lineage (GTDB taxonomy): Bacteria > Acidobacteriota > Terriglobia > Terriglobales > Acidobacteriaceae > PALSA-270. The sequence continues at coordinate 664,732 of CAVYOX010000014.1, forward strand.
GGCGCTCACCTGCAGCGTCATGGGGATGATTTCAGCCGTGAGGCCGGCATACGGACCCTGGCTCACGATGCTGGTCGTGGTGATAGGCTGGCCCGAACCGTTTACGTTGCTCCAGGCCGCGGTCTCCACATAGGTCATGCCCGCTACCATGGCACTCGAAGGCGGGGAGGTCGAGGCTAGGGTGTTCAAATCGGCCTGCGTCGGCGACAGTTTCTGTTGGTAGAGACTGGCCAGGTCGGCGGTGAGCTTTTCCATGCCGGACTCGGCGCCATAGTAGGCGGTGTTCGCTTCGAGATCGTTGTTGCCTACCTTGCCGGAGCCAGTGACGGTGTACATCAATCCCACTGCGATGGCTGAGAGCAGCAGCAAGAGCAGCAAACTGGCAATCAGCGTGAAGCCTCGCGAACGATGTGTGGCCTTACCCATAAGACTCGTCTCCTAAAACCCTGGTCTTGCGCAATACCATCGCGCTCAATAGCGATTGGTGTAAGACAGATTTCTGGTGCTCACCGAAGTCAGCAGCGCCATGCTTTTTGACTTGTTGCTGGTCGACAGCACGGCCTGCCCCATCATCTTGATGTTTACCTTGTGAATCTGATTGGGGGAGAAACCGCTGCCGATCGGATCCGAGACGCCGGCGCAGGTGGCCGTGACCGTGACGGAATCGCACATGTCATAGGTGAAGTTCATGCCGATGATATTGTCCGCCACCGGCACCGGGGTTTGGCCGTTGACTTGGCGCATCAGGCGCGGCGTCCCCGCGGCCGGAACTTGAACGAAATAGCTGATGGCCAGAATGCGATTGGCCTGAATCGTCCCGCCTCCGATCAGGGTGCTGAGGATGCTGCCGCTGGCGGCGCCGGTTTGGTTGATTTTCAGGGGGTCGGCGTTGGCGAAGGTGATCTTTCCGCCCGTGCCCGCGGCGGTGACGCCGGTGACCTCTCCGACAGCTGACCCATTGTTATTGGTCAACAGGATTTCGTCCCCGAGGACGATGCCGGTCGGACTCACAATCGCCGGAAACCCGGCGGGAGGCGTGGCTGGAGCGGTCGCCGTGATAAACGTTCCGGAAGGATCCAAAACAATCGTGTACTGGCTCAGCGGGAAGCTATAGTCCACGTAGATCGTGGTGATCGAATCCGCCGCCGTACCGGTGGCCACAATGGTCGCCGGGCCGCCGGACTGCATGCCATTCAAAGGCCCGGGAATCAAACCGTACATGTAGTTGGAAACCGTCGTCGATCCCACCGTGCCGGTCGGGTATTTGTCCGAGGTCAGGTAGCAGGTTGGCGTCTGGTTGCAGCCGTAAAACGATGGCACCGCGCCGGTTCCGTAAGGCAAATCGAGACCGCCCGATGGCAGGCCGGAGCCCGCCATGCTCACGTCCCGGGCGACCAGGTTGAGGGCGGCACGCACGTTCTGCTGCATTTCCGCCTGCTCGGTCACGAGCATGGTGGCATTCATGCCGCTGTTGAACAGCTGCGTGGCGGCTGCTGTAAGGATCAAGCCGACAGCCATGGCGACCATCAGTTCCACCATGCTGAAGCCTCGATCTTGGTTTGAGGTTCTTGCTTTCATAAGACCTTGCCTCTCAGCGGTACGACGAGATCAGCGCCTGCACGGTGTAGCTGCGCAGCTTGCCGGTGGGGGTCGGATACTGAATCGTCACTGCGATCTGACGCAGGTTCGCGTTCGGGGTGCCGTCAGGGTTGTTGGTGTTGGTAATCAGAATCTGACGCTTGAAGTTGCTGAGCACGATGGGAACATCCGGGGGCGTGGCTCCGGTCAGGACCCCGCTCGGGCCGGGCACGGTGATGGTCGAGGCAGCCACGTCGTCCGCGGTGCCATCCAAGCCGTCGGGGCCCGGATCCGTCAGGGCGACCAATCCCGCGGTAAAGATACCCGGGCCACCTCCCGATATGTTTTGGATCTGCGGCCAGGTGATCTGGGCAGTTTCGCGGGCGGTGTAAATACTCTCGACAGCTTCGGTGGCTTTCTGCCGCGCGAGAGTATCCAGCTGCACGGTCTGAGTGGAACTCACGGCCACGGCAAAAACCGCGATCATGCCCACCAGTCCGACGGTGACGATGACGGTTGAAATCATGGCTTCGAGCAGCGTGAAGCCCCTCTGTCGATGCGCTCGTGCGGGTTTGCGTTGGGTTTTTTTCATTGTTCGATCCAGGTAGAAGTTCCCGCTTTGTTGATCAGCCGCCAGCCTCGAACTCTCCCGCTGGCGCCAAACAGGCTGATCGACCGCGAACTGTACAGCTGTCCTGTCCGGGCCAGATACAATACTCCGTTGTTCAGGTTCCCGCTGGTATCGCGCGCCGAACCGTCGGGCAGAAACATGATTTGGTCTTTCTTCCCGCCGGCCACACCCTGGTCAAAATCGAGGGCCGTGGCTCCTCCCCCGAATCCATCGGGCACGGTCGCGGCGCTCGTCGGAATGCCGGAAATAGCTTGAAATTGGACGTCGGTGGGCAGGTTAATAAGGGAGATCTGCAAAGCCGACGAGAGCGCTGTACCGGAGGGCCATTGATAGATCTGAATGCTTTGCGCGGTGGGTGCTCCGAGCGGGGTGGCGGCTCCGCTCGGAGAGTCCGTTCCGAAGCAGACGATGTAGTCGGCGCGGCCTTCAATGGCGCGCTCGCGTGCCGCCCTGACCTGGGCGAGAGCGGTGTTGTAGGCCTGGTTCACATGAGAATCTTCAAGAGCCGGTTGCAGGCTCAGAAACGTGACGCTCATCATGATCATGGCGATGGCTAGGACGACGACCATCTCGAGCAGCGAAAACCCGCGCGCCTTGCTGGACACCATGTGCTCCTTAGGCTTGCCCTTGTGAGGCTTCCCGTCACTCAGTTGTTCACTGGATTCCGGACTCGCCGCTGCGCCATCCCGGGCTGCAGACTGGCTTCCGTGGCTGCGGATCAGAGGGAGGGTGGCCGCTCTACAATCAGCGGTGGTATGAATTACCCGCAGCAGACTTCATCGTATGGAGGGTGGAGGAGGGCGTCAAAGCACCAAAGTGTCAAGCCGGCGGATTGGACCTAGGTAACGTAACCCGGGCAGGTAACGTCGGTCATTTTGGCGTCTTTTTCGCAGGAGAGAGCGTGTGCGATGGAGAAGACGGCTTTTCTCAGCCCCGAGACCGGGCGGCCAGGGCTTTTTCCGATTTGCTTTCGGTACGGCGCGTGCTCGGCACGTAGACACAGGACCGAAAGTCGTAGTGTTCGGCCAAACACCTCCCACAGAGATGCAACTGGTGCACCTTGCAATGCACGACGGGCATCTCGGTCCGGCACAGATCACAGGCGCCGCGCGGCCGGCGACCGGCGTTTTTGGCTTCCTTGGCTGGAGGTCCACCGGCAGGGTTCGAATGCAGCGCTTGCGCCTTTAGGTAGAAGCCGGCCGCCGAGGCGAGCGCTCCCATCCCGAACACGGTCGCCGCTGCCCCGAGTAGGCTGCGATCCCCGCCGCTCCCGAAAGCCGCTGGTAGAATGCACAACCCGATCAACCCCACCAGGACACCTACCGCGATCATCCAGTTGCCAGCGCGTGAGGGCATAATTCCTTTCGCTTTCTGAAGTCTCCAAGCGGAGAACGGGCCGTAACCATCCGATGGATTACGTCTCAGAAAACATATCGGCTTCTTGGTTCCGACTCCAGATTACCGAAGTCACCGTCTGGCCTCCGCAGCGTCCAAAATGACCATGGTAACTTGTCGGTCGGCTCGCTCGTACTTAGCATGACGTGGGTATGGCTCTCAGTGCGCTTTTGGTGTATTCGGATGCGGACGCAGCACGGGTGCTCGGTCCGATCCTTGCGGATCGGGGCATCGAGGTAGAGCGGTGCGACGCTGCCGGCTTGGCTGCCGCCCGCGTGGCGGCGCAAGGCCTGGCCGTGCTGCTGGTGGATTGCAAGGACGAACCGGCAGCCATCGAATTGATCGCCGCGGCGCGGTCGACGACCGCCAATGCGACCATGCTCATCGTCGCCATTGTGGACGCGCGCAATGATACCCGCGAGCTTTTCGCCCGGGGCGCGAACTTCCTGTTGTACAAACCGGTCTCCGCGGAACGCGCAGCCGAGAGTCTGCAGGCGGCCTGGAGCCTGCTGCCCCGCGACCGGCGGCAAAAGAAACGGGTCCATGTATCGTCGCAAGCTTCGATTACTTATGCCACAACCGAGGACGCTCCGGTCCCCCTGCTGAACCTGAGCGGAGACGGAGTTTCGCTCCATTCCCAAGGTAAAATGCCACCGCCCTGCCGAGTGTATTTTCAGTTCACTTTGCCAGGCGATCCCGCGATCGTACGTCTTTCGGGAGAGGTGGTCTGGCAAGACGCGCGCGGACAGGTCGGAGTTCACTTTGCCCATGTGCCGCAAGCTTCTCGGCGTATGTTGGACGCGTGGCTGCGCAAGGGACTCACTCGGCAGGAAGAAAAGGATGAGACGACCTTGGTCCTCGAATCGCCGGATATCGAACTGGATGAGGACCCTCGCACGGCCGAGCCGAGCCCGGCGCCCGAATCCGTTTCAGCACCCGAATCCGGTCCAGCACCCGAATCCAGTTCAGTCCCCGAATCCAGTTCAGAATCGGTACTTGAGAATGAACGTCGCGCCCAGGCGCGCCGAACCTGCCGCTTGGGCGTAAATATCTACGGTCCCGGAGGCGGGGCGCTGCAGCATTGCATTCTGACCGACATCAGCGGCGGCGGTTGTTATGTCGAGACCACCAATCCGCTGGCCGAGGGAACCAACGCCATCATCGAATTGCGGACCCAGGAATTGCAGTTGTACGTGCGGGGAAAAGTACAGAGTAAGCACCCCGGCTACGGCATGGGCGTTGAGTTCAAACTGCGGACCGCAGAAGAACGCGAGCAGGTGCAGAAACTGACCGCCTACGTTGACTCCCAGCTGGAGGCTCGATCGGAAGCCCTCGAACCGAGCTAGCCGACTGCGGAATCGAGAACCATCGGCACCCGCCCGGCCTCAATTCTTGGCTTCCCGTGCAACCGCTTCCCGGAAGTAATCCAGCGAGCGTCTCAGTCCTGATTCCAGATCAACCCCCGGCTCCCAACCGAGTAGATTTCTTGCCTTGCTGATATCCGGACGCCGTTGCTTCGGATCATCCGGGGGCAGGGCTTCGTGCCGGATCTTGCTCTTCGATCCTGTGACCGCCAACACCTGCTGCGCGCATTCGAGGATCGTGAACTCGGTTGGGTTCCCGATATTGACCGGCAGATGTTCGGAAGACTTGGCCAGGCGCAGCAAGCCGTCGATCTCATCGCTCACGTAGCAGAAGCTTCTGGTCTGACTGCCATCCCCGTAGACCGTGAGATCTTCGCCCCGCAGCGCCTGCTTCATGAAGTTGGGAATGACGCGGCCATCGTTCAGCTGCATGCGCGGCCCGTAGGTGTTGAAGATGCGGGCGATGCGGGTGTCCACTTTGTAATAGCGGTGATAGGCCATGCTCACAGCCTCGGTGAAGCGCTTGGCCTCGTCGTAAACCGAACGCGGGCCGATGGGATTCACATTGCCCCAATAGCTTTCCTTTTGCGGATGCTCGAGCGGGTCCCCATAGCATTCTGAAGTCGAGGAGACCAGATACATCGCGCCATACTTCTGCGCCACTTCGAGGGCGTGGAAGGTTCCGAGCGAACCCACTTTCAGGGTCTCGATCCCGTGCACGGTGTAATCGACCGGGCTGGCTGGGCAAGCGAAGTGAAACACGTAGTTCACCGGGCCGCAGTCAAACGGCAGGGTGATGTCAACCTGGCGAAACTCGAACCCCGCTTCGTGGCGGAGATGCTCGAGATTCGACTGTTTGCCGGTCAGCAGGTTGTCGAGAGCGATGACCGAGTAACCCTCGGCCAGCAATGCGTCGCACAGGTGGGAACCGAGGAAGCCGGAACCGCCGGTTACCAAGGCACGTGGTTTGCTCATGAATTGTTGCGTTTCCTTACGGAAGTGGCTGCCTCGGCAGGCTGCGGCTGGGGGGCTGAAGTCGGCCGGCCGACGCAGTAGTAGGTCAATCCGTGCCCCGCCATGGTTTCGGGATCGTAGAGGTTGCGCCCATCAATGACGATAGGATACTTCAACTCCGTCCGCAGGCGTTCGAGATCCAAGCCGGCAAACTCCTCCCAGTCGGTCAAGATCAGGAGCGCGTCGGCGTCGTGCGCCGCCTCGTAGGGGCTGCCCACAAACTTTACCTTCCCCTGCAACACCTCGGCGGCCCGTTGCTGGGCCGCTGGATCGTAGGCGGCGATCTGGCAACCCTCCCGCAGCAAGGCCTCGAGCAGCATGATCGCCGGGGATTCCCGAACGTCGTCGGTGCCGCCCTTGAAGGCCAGTCCAAGCGCGCCCAGGTGCTTGCCGCGCAGCGTCCACAACGCACTATGCACCTTGCGCAAGAATCGGTGGCGCTGGTCCTCGTTGATGCGCATGACTTCGTCCAGCAGGCGGAATTCGTAGCCGCACTCCCGCGCCACCGAGCGGAATGCCATCAGATCCTTCGGAAAGCAGGACCCGCCATAACCGATTCCAGGATTGAGAAAGCGCGGTCCGATGCGACTGTCCGTGCCAATCCCCTGGCAGACTTGCTGCACGTCGGCGCCTACGGATTCGCAGATCGAGGCCACGGCGTTGATGAAAGAAATCTTCATGGCCAGGAAGGCATTGGAGGCATGTTTGATCAACTCCGCACTCTTGGCGCTGGTGACGATCAGGGGTGGAGGAATGCAGGCCTGGGCGGGTCGGGGAATCGCGTCCGGACGATCGTAATAGCTGCCGTCGGTCAGCGGAGCATAGATCTCGCGCAGCACCGCCGCGCAGCGCTCGCTATCGGCGCCGAGGACGATACGGTCGGGATAGAGAAAATCCGTGACCGCCGTGCCTTCCCGGAGAAATTCAGGGTTGGAGGCGATATCAAAAGAGTCGGGAGCTGCCGCGTTTCGCAGAATGATTTTGCGGACCCAGTCGCTCGTGTAGACCGGCACCGTGCTCTTCTCAACCACCACCTTGTAACCGTCGATGGCTCCCGAGATGCTGCGCGCCACCGACTCCACATACGACAGGTCGGCTTCTCCATGCTCGGTCGGGGGAGTTCCCACGGCCACGAAAATGACCGCGCTAGCCCGCACCGCCGACTGCAAATCATCGGAGAAGGTCAGCCGCTGGCCGCGGTGGCGTTCGAGCAACTCCGGCAGGAACTTTTCATGGATGGGAACCTTGCTGGCCCGAAGCGCAGACAATTTCTCCTGATCGTTGTCCACCAGGACGACGTTGTGTCCCAGGTCGGCGAAGCACGCCCCGGCCACCAGGCCAACGTATCCTGAGCCCACCACCGTGATGTGCATCCCGGCACCTCGCCAAAAGGAGAACCAGCCTGCCCGCGCTTCTCCCGCCCTGAAAAATACTCTACCAGCTTTCCGATTCGGGAAGGGGCTGACAAGTCCAATTCACTGGTCCACTCGTCACCCTCGAGGGTAGCAGGCATCACCGCTTGCTCGGATTTGCCGTCATCGGCGTCCTGACTGCTGATCGCCATGTTTGCCGCGACCTGGAGGAACAGCCAACAGACAGAAGCACCCCATTGGTTGGCCGCCGGCCGGCCTCGCGGAATACGCCGAAAACGGGGGTGAGGCGAGGAGGACAAGCAGAGCGCTCCCATTCCCGGGGAGCTTCGCTCAGACCTCGCGATCCCGCAGGAATCTCCGTCCCTTGTGCTCGCTGCCAAACCCGATGACGGCGACGAGCAGCAGAATATTGGTGAGCTCAAAGCTCGAGAGCGCCCAGCCGTAACCCAGCCGGTTGCGCAATGCATACTCGATGGTGCTGGTTCCGGCCGCCAGCAGGATGCCGAGCTGGTAGGCAAGCCCGGGCATTAATCCCCTGACTCCGTCCGGCGAAAGTTCGTTCAAATGGGCCGGGATAATGCCCCAGGCGCCCTGCACTCCGGTTTGCATCACGAACGCGCCGATGGCCAAAACGGCCAGCGAACCGCCAAAGGCCCAGGCGGGAATGATGGCCAAGCTGAGGACGAGAGCGGCCATCATGCTCCGCCTCCGGCCCCAGGCTTCGGAAAAATAGCCAAAGACAATCGACCCAAGCACCGCCCCGAGGTTGTACAAGATTGCCATGTAGGAGACCGCTGTGGCGCTGAAGTCGTGCGCCGACTTCAGGAAATCGGGATAGAGATCCTGGGTTCCGTGGGAAAGAAACATCATGAGCGTCATCAGCAGAACGAGGTAAGAGAAGATCTTCCAATGTTCGGCTGCGGTGCGCAGAATGGCGCCAATCGTGGGGGCGTGGTGCTGTTTCCAGGCTTCCGGCTCGCGCACTTTCCGACGAATGTAGAAGGCCAGCAACGCCGGAGCTGCTCCCACCCAGAACATGGCCCGCCATCCCCATGCCGGCAGAACAAATCTGGCCGCGACCGCCGCCAGCAGGTAGCCGATCGAATATCCACTCTGCACGATCCCCGAAAGGATTCCCCGCCGTTTCGCGGGGGCGCTCTCCATGGCGAGGGAAGCGCCAACCCCCCACTCTCCTCCCATGCCGATGCCGTAAAGCGCGCGCAAAATCAAGAACACGGCGTAGTTGGGGGCGAAGCCGCACAGCAGTTCGATGACGGAGAAAAAAACCACGTTCGCCATGAAGGGTCTGCGCCGTCCATAGCGGTCGGCGAGCAAGCCGAACAAAACCGCCCCGACTGGCCGCAGGGCGAGGGTGGCGGTCATCGTCGCGACGATTGCGCTCTTGCTGACGTGGAATTGGGCCGCCAGAGGATCGAGCAGGAATACCAGAACGAAAAAATCGAAGGCGTCGAGCGTCCAGCCGAGAAAGCTGGCGGTGACCGCATGCCACTGGTCGGCGCGAGAGGAGGACGCGGCGGCGGCATTTGGGTCGGAAGTCATGCCCGCTCGGAGACTCGCCATGAGAACACGCCTTCCCCGCTCGAGGCAACCCGCCGGCCGGGGCTCGAGCCAGGGGGGTGTTTCGGCTCTGCCGCCCTAGGAGCCATCGGCTCCGATCTGCAGCCCCAGTGATAAAAGATCCGGGTTTTACACAGCCATCCGGCCGGGGAAGGCTCGGGGCAAGGGATTGGGCGGCGGGTGAAGAATGCTGGCTTGCGCGGCGTGCCGAAGCGCAAGCCCGAAGGCCTCCCCGAACCTCAGAATATTCCGCAAGACTGTGACCTTTTGGACCGGCCGGGCGCTGTTTCTCGTTGACAACATGGGAGTTTCCGGGCGAAACTCCGCTTAGTAATCTGACAGCGGCATGCGGTCGTGTTTTTTCTCCGGGCAAGTTCAAGGCTTGGGCGGCGAGACGGCTGTGGGGCCGCACCAGAACCTGCGCACCTGGCATGGCTCAACGACCCACCGTGCGGACCGATGCTTCCGAACACCGAGGGGGGAATGGCGACCTGCTTGCGGCTGGAGCGACCGAACCGCGCAACGGTCAACCCCTCGACGCCTTATCCATAAGAGTCTCCGGGGACGGCACCCGGCCTTCGCCCTCCGACCCGGCGCTCGAACAAGTCCTCACTCTGATCGCCGAGCAGGCCTGCCTGGCGACTTCCGCCACCGCATCTGCGATTGCGGTGAGGGAACATGATCAGATCATCTGCCGAGCCACCACAGGACCGAACGCTCCCGATCTGGGGATCCCCTTAGATACCAGTTCGGGTCTGTCGGGCGCCTGCGTCCGCAGCCGCGAAGCCCAGTACTGCGCCGATACCGAGACCGATTCCCGGGTTAACGCGGAGGTCTGCCGTCGTCTTGCAGTGCGCTCTGTGATGGTGGTTCCGCTTTTGCGCGAGCAGGAGCTGGTCGGAGTCTTTGAGATATTCTCCCCCCTTCCCCAGGCCTTTGCGCGCCACGATCTCGAAAACCTGAACTCCCTCTCGCAGGCTCTGCTCGATGCACTCTATCCTCCTGAAGGCGGAGCCCAGGGCGACGCTCCAGCTACCGCGTTCGATTTCAGTTCTTCCTTCGCGGGGGAAGAGGGTTCCGACGGTCGTTTGGCCAGCGAACCGATGGACCCTGTGATTTCTCGGGAAAAAACTCCGGCCCCCGAACGAACCCTTGCTCCGACCATGATCGAGGTTCCCGCGGATTACCGGGAATCTTCGCTGCCGGTTGAGCTACCCGCTTTTGACGCTTCGGTTCCCCCAGAGCCGGCTGATTTCCGGGGTCCTCGGGTCGAGAATCCGTTTCCTTTGGCGGCGACCTGGGTTCCTCCCCCAGGGGCTTCGGCAGCGCAGTCGGAGCTTAAAACCAGCCCTACCGCGGCCCCGCCGCCTGAAGAGATCTCGCGTCTGCGGGAATGGACGAGCGCACTCTTAACGGTTGTAGTGGTCACATTGGCCCTGCTTCTAGGCTGGATGCTCGGCCGTGTTGGCTGGGAGCATGCGATGGGTGGAGCGAAGAACCAAGCCAGGGCTGGCAGTTCTTTGTCGAACCAGAGCAATCCATCACAACCGCGGACCCAAACCTCGACCGCAGCCGAGGACGCTGATCCTATTCTGGTCGAACCGGCCGAGCGTGGCGCTCCGGCGAACGCCCCACAGGTGCCGGACTCATCCGAAAATGGAATCTCGACCACACGACGAACTCCCTTCCAAGCGAAAAGCGGCACGGGTGCGGCCTCGAGTGGCGGCCTGGTGGTGTACGAGGATGGAAAGATTATCTTCCGACAGATTTCGCCCGCCACCGACTCCGCCCTGAAGACGCAAGCTCCGGTCGCAGTTTCATCGCAAGTGGCCGGCGCTCATCTGATGCGGCGGGTTGAACCGGTTTATCCGGAACCGGCCCGACAGCGGTTCATTCAGGGGGAAGTCACACTTGAAGCTGTCATCGGCCAAGATGGCAGCGTTCAGGTACTCAAGTTGCTCAGCGGTGACCCGGAACTCGCCTCCTCCGCCGCCGATGCGGTTCGACAGTGGCGCTTTCGACCCTACGAACAACAAGGCAAAGCCGTTCCGTTCAGCACGCGCCTCAGCGTCAACTTCCGCTTGCATTAATACAGTGGTCGGTTTTCGATCGTCAGCCAGCGGCCAGGTTGAGATTCGGTGGAAATCCAGATTCAGATTCCGGAGCACGATGATGACGATAGGGATGGAGAGGCTGGCCGCCAGCCGGACGGCCGATGCGTGCAGGCCAAAGCAAAGATGAGCGCAGGCCAAAGATGAGTGCAGGCCGACAAGCGGCTATCCGTTGGCTAGTTCTTTGGCTCGCTGGGCGGCTTTCACCACGGCCTTGATCAAGGTGACCCGCAGCTTGCCTTCTTCGAGCTCCATAATGCCGTCAATGGTGCACCCGGCGGGCGTGGTAACTGCGTCCTTGAGCAACGCGGGGTGGTCGCCGGTTTCAAGGACAACCGTCGCCGCGCCCAGGGTCGTCTGCGCCGCCAACAGGGTGGCGACATCGCGGGGCAACCCGACCTTTACGCCCGCCTCTGCCAGTGATTCCAAAATGATGTAGATATAGGCTGGCCCACTGGCCGAGAGTCCCGTCACCGCGTCCATGTGTTTCTCATCGACAACGACCGTTCTTCCCACCACGTTGAACAGGGCGGTGGCAGTTTCGATGTGCCGCGCGTCCGCAAATTTTCCTTTGCACAGGGCCGTCATTCCCTGTCCGCGTGCGCAAGGAGTGTTGGGCATGGCGCGGACCACCGGCACCCTGCCGCCGAGCGCCTTCTCGATTTGACTGGTAGAGACCGAAGCAGCGACTGAGATGATGAGTTGTTTCTTCGAAATATTGGGGCGAATCTGCTCGATCACGTCGGCAACCACTTGCGGCTTCACCGAGACGAGGACGATGTCCGCGCCGCGGACCGCAGCCCGGTTGTCGGTGCCGACCCGAATGCCCAGCTGCTTACTCAAAGCGTTTGCCCGGTCCTGATGTTGCACCGTGGCGGAGGTGGCCTTCGGAGCCAGCAACTTCTTGTCGAGCAGCGCCTTGAGCAGAATTCCGCCCATCTTGCCCGCGCCCAGGATCGCCACTCGCTTCCCCGCAAGACCCGAACCCATCGTCCAACCTCCGATTACGACCTCCGTCGAAGGACGGAGGGTCGCCAGAATATCACACCGCCTGGCCGACGTTGGCCCACCAAGATCCTAACCCGGCGGCAGAGAAGAACACTCCTTAACTGCTCCCGCATTCATCCCGCCGGCCAACGCCCGCGCGCGAACCTCCGCGAGCCCGTGAGCTGGCGCACGATGTACCATCATTACCCGGAGGGTCGATTTTCCCCCACCCGCGATTGCGGGAAAGCGACAGGCGTCTATGAACTGGCAGGCATTCTGGCTCACGATCCGGCTGGCCGTGCTGGTGGCGGCGGTGCTCGCGGTTTTGGGACTGCCGGTCGCTTATTGGATCGCTTACTCGCGCTGGCGCGGGAAATTTCTGGCCGAGGCGCTGGTTGCCTTGCCCATCGTTCTGCCTCCGACGGTGCTGGGGTTTTACGTGTTGGTGGCGCTTGGTTCACGCAGCCCGTTGGGACGCTGGTGGCAAACCCTGACCGGACACACGCTGGCCTTCACTTTTGCCGGTCTCGTGATTGGATCGATTGTCTACAGCCTGCCCTTTGCGGTGCAGCCCTTTGCGGCTTCGTTCGCCGCCGTAGACCCCCGTCTCATTGCCGCCTCCTCCACCCTGGGCGCGTCGAAGCCGAGAACCTTTTTTCGCGTGATCCTGCCGCTATCGATGCCGGGCGTGGTCACCGGCGTTGCGCTCAGTTTCGCTCATACCATGGGGGAGTTCGGGGTTGTACTGATGGTGGGAGGCAACATACCAGGCGTAACCCGAACCGTTTCGATCGACATCTACGATCAGACCCAGGCGCTGAATTATTCTGCAGCGAATCAAACCGCGCTGCTGTTGCTGGCGATTTCTTTCCTCGTGCTGGCGGCGGTGTACGCCCTCAACCGGAAAGTGTGGGTGGGATGGACCTGGAAGTAGGGAACGAGGTTCACGGCGGGAGTGCGGCGGCTGCGGGAGGCGCAGGCCGTGATTCGCTGTCTGCCGAAGTCCGTAAGCGCTTTCCGACCGGCGGCAGCTTCGAGCTGAATGTCGATTGCAGCATTCCGCCTGGGATCAGCATTCTGTTTGGTCCTTCCGGAGCAGGAAAGACCACGCTGCTCGACTGCGTCGCCGGCTTGGCCACTCCCGATTCGGGACGCATCGCGGCGGGCCGCACAGTTTTTTTTGAGAATGGAACCAAGGTCGCAGTCGAGAGCCGAAGGATCGGGTACGTATTTCAGGATCTAGCGTTGTTTCCTCACATGACGGTAGAGAAGAACGTTCACTATGGATTGGCCAGCCTGGACCGAGGCGAGCGTCGCCGACGCTCCGACGCCATGCTCGAGTCTTTTCGGGTGGCACCTCTGCGGGCGCGCCGGCCGGCTGAGATTTCCGGCGGAGAGCGGCAACGGGTGGCGCTGGCCCGCGCCCTGGTGACCGATCCCTGCGTCCTGCTGCTCGATGAACCCCTGGCGGCTCTCGATGCCGTGACCAAATCGAGAATCGTCGAGGATTTGAGAGCTTGGAACTTGGCGCATCAGATTCCCATTCTCTACGTCACGCATAGCCGCGAAGAAGTGTTTGCTTTGGGAGAACGCGTGGTCGTTCTCGAGGCGGGGCGGGTGATTGCTCAAGGCACACCGCATGAGGTGATGACTGCGCCGCGCCAGGAAACGGTGGCGCAATTGGCGGGCTTCGAAAATATTTTCAGCGCAATCGTGGTGGCCACGCATCCTGATCGCGGCACCATGACCTGCCGTCTGAGTCCGGGCGAGGTGGAACTCGAAACACCCCTGGTCCGGGCGGAAGTGGGCTCGCCCTTGCGGGTGGGCATTCGTGCGGGGGACATTCTGCTGGCGACCGTACGTCCTGAGGGACTGAGCGCGCGCAATGTCCTATCCGGGCGCATGGTTTCTCTGGCGCAGCGTGACGTGATCGTCGTGGCCCGGGTGAATTGTGGCGTCGAAATGGAACTGCACCTGACGCTCGCGGCGCGGGATGCATTGCATCTTGAGCGGGGGCGTGAGGTCTGGCTCGTGCTGAAGACGCATTCCTGCCATTTGCTGTCGGGATAAGGCCCGGCCTCGAGCCGCCTCGCGGGTCTGAATGGCGGATGGTTGATTTGTGATTCTTAGTGATGCTCAAGAATGAAAGCTGAGGCGGGACCTAGGGGGAAGGCGCAAGAAGACGGGTCGGAACTGGGCCTGCACGCGGGGGAGCGAGCGCTCGCGCGTCCCTGATCTGCTCCATTTCGATAACGCTGACCCATTGGCCTTGGCGAAAGTCCTGATAGACCAAATGTCCGCCGAGCAAGTGCGCTGCCGCCGCCGGGGGCAGATCGCGATGATAGCCGAAAAATTCCGCCTTAATCCTCTGCCAGGCTCGCCAACGCTCGAGCAGAGCATGAGGCGGATCGTACTTGGTCGAAAACACCAGTGCCACCTCAAAGCTCGAACGCAGTTCCGCGGCCGACATCAATTCCTCGAGCGTGAAGTTCTCGATTTGCACGACGCGCACGGGCCGCTCGACGTATCCAATCCAGGGTTGCGAAAGCTCGCCACTGGCCGGCCACGAAGTGAGCACGGTGGCCAGGGGATAGCGCGCCTCCAGGAACTTTTCCGCGCGCTGGTGCAGTTCGATGTAGTCGCGGTAGGCGAGATTGTCTTCGAGGGAGAATCCGTAGGGCGGGTTGATGAATAAGGCGGCCACAAACGCCAGAGCGGCAAGCGCCACCATGCCGGGCCACATCGGAACCCGACGCCAGAGGGTGGAGGCACAGAGGATGATCACCAGCGGGATCACCGGAAGCATGTAGCGGGCCAGCACGGCGCCGCCGATCGCGGCCATGGCCAGCACATACGCGGCAATGACGGCGGCGAAGGCGAATTGAATGTCGGGAGCAATTCGAGGCCGGGGTTCGGTCTTGCCTGCGCCCTGGTCATGGACCGGCGGAAGCCACATGGCGAACAACGCCGCCAGCGTGAGCGGATAGAGATTCATGTATCCGGTGACCTGCCAGAGCCGCATCACTAGCGCCAGGAAAATTCGCAGGGGATGCATCGTAGACTGCACGTTGTAGCGAAAAAACTCAAGATTGCCGAAAACGAATCCGGTGCGCAACCGGTGGAAGGCGTACCAGAGAACGAGTGGAACCGCGGGGCACAAAAGAACCAGAGATCTCGAGAACGGCCGCGCCGGCGTAGCCGGTTCCCCGCGACTCCCCCCGGAGTTGGCGTTCTGGTCCCGACTGCCGCGGCGGGTCGCCTTGCTGATCGCCGCCAGGATGCCCGGGCTCGATTCCCAAATCAGCAGAGCCAGGGGAGCTAGGATCGCCGTCTCCTTCGCCAGAACCGCCAGGGAGAACCAGATCGCGGTCACTCGGCGCCGGCCGTCGACATAAGCCAGAAGGGCCCAGAAGGTCAGGCCCGAGGCGGCAAGGTCTACTTGGGCGAGCGAGCTTTGCGCAAAAAATACCGGATAGAGAGCCGTGCAGAGGGTCGCAGCCAAGGCGACTCGGATATTGGCGACGCGGCGCGCCAAGCGGAAAACCCCAAGCAAAGAAAATGCGGCCACCGCCAGCATGGCAACGCGAGTGACCACCGGGGCGTATCCGGCAATCTTCCAGCATAACGCCAGATAGGCCATGACCAGCGGCGGATGGGCATTCGACGGAGTGGAGCGAGGAATGAGCGATCCGGTCAGCAGCAGATCACGGGCTGCCGGGACGTAGTATCCGGCTTCATCCCAGAAATACGGGAGCCGCAGCAGAGAGATGTGCGCGACCACAAGCCCGGCGAAAAGCACGGCCCAACTCAGCGCGGAATGAGGACGGCGGGGCTCGATATCGGAGGATGCCACAGGCGAAGTCTAGTGTACTTGCCCGGGAGCCATGCGCGCATCGAGCTTGATTTCCCCGAATGCATTCTCGTAGTTGCTGACGTCCTGCTGCAGGATGGATAGCAGGGCCTTGGCCTGCTGTGGGCTCAGATAGATGCCCTGAAAGTTGCGCACCTCGACCTGATTGTCACTCTGCTGCTGGAGAGTGCCGAAGACCAGGAAAAAATCCCATACGCTGACGCGGACCTGCACGCTGTTGGCGTAGTTGTCGCGATACTCAGCAGAATTTACCAGCTTGATGTTGGGCTGCGTCGGAGTCGTCATGGCATG
The DNA here is from genome assembly GCA_963770245.1 of uncultured Acidobacteriaceae bacterium. Lineage (GTDB taxonomy): Bacteria > Acidobacteriota > Terriglobia > Terriglobales > Acidobacteriaceae > PALSA-270. The sequence continues at coordinate 680,925 of CAVYOX010000014.1, forward strand.
AGTGTAGCGTCTGGGGAATGAATAAGGGAAGCGGGCAGGGGCCGGGCGGTGATTGCGAGCAGGGCCGCCAGCGCCACCACGGACAACTGCAGATGAGTGACCCGAGCGAGGGGCCCGAGCAAGAACAGGGGAAAGCACAGATAGAGAAGAAACTGGATGGTCTTGGCCCGGCCTTGGCTGCTCCCCGCCGTTTCATTTCCCAGCCATAGGAACGCCGGAGCGAGAATCACCAGGTCGTAGACCGTCAAATGCGGGGCCACCAAAACACTGGCCAGGAGCAAGGCGGAGAAGCGAAGCTCCAAGGGCAGCCGACCCAACCAGCAACGGACCGTCAGGGCGAGAATCGCAGCCGCGCTGAGCCCATAGAGTGCAAATGCAACCTGCGGCCAGGGCAGCAGGAGCGACCAGAACGCGCGCAAGGAATCCATTTGGTAGGGACGCGGCTCGAGCAACGGGAGAACATTGCGCACCTCGAGCAGGGCGTGGAAGTAGTCCCGCATGACCTCGGAACCGTAAACCAGCCAGCCCGCTCCCAGTTGGACCAGAGCCCCGACCGAAGCTCCGAGCACGATTTCCCATTCTCCCGCTAACAGGAACACGACGGCTGCGGCTAAGCCCAGCTGGGGTTTGAAAATCAAGCACCCAAGGACCAATCCCGCGGCCAGCGGGCGCCCGGCGCGCAGGGCGAGAAACGCGAGGGTGAAACATGCCAGCGCCAGGCCGGAGGTCTGTCCCCAAGCCAGCAGGTGAAACAATCCGGGGAAGGCAACCGCCAAAATGCACACCGTGCCGGGCGAGCTCTGCAGATTGGAGCACCTCTTCCACACCGCACGACAGCACAGCGCATAGATCGTCAGGTTGAGCAAGAGCCACGCCAGTAATGCCCGCGGGTAAGGGAGACGGGCGAGCGGCGAGAACAGCAGAGAAACCTGGGGCCCATAGAGCGGTACATACAAACTGCCAGCGGCTTCCGGCACCAGCGTTCCGAGCAATGCGGTCTGAGCCGGCATGTTGTACAGCAGGTCGCCCCGGTGGTCGAGAGCCAGAGTTCCCAAGACATAGAAGTGGAGGAAGTCGGTGCCTTTGATCAAGCCATTGCGGTCGCGCAATCCTGGGGTAGCCATATCCGCGGCATACACCGACCAAAGGCACACCGCGAGCAGTAGGCCGTGTACCCGGACGCGCCGCGCAGTGAGCCATGACGCTCTGTAGATTCTTTTCGCCACGAAGCCTGCCATAATACCCGGACTCATGCCTGGGCGCGACCGCTCGGAGGGGCAAAGACCTGGGTTTCGCTCCCCTGCCAATGAACGGCTGGTGCCCCTCCGATGACGCGGGTCAGGCGTTGCTTGCTGGTTCGTGCCAGCTCGTCGAACCGAGGGTTGGTCAACGCAGCCTGATTTGCATCGAAGCAGGAGATTCGCCACAATAGCCGCGCTCGTCCCCGAACGCTTCATTCTCTATCTCTATGCCGAAACCGTTACGCATCGTGATTTGGCTGCTGGTGACTCTGCTCGGCGCCCTGGCACTCGCTACCATCGCGCTCGACCGCGGCGAGCAGATCAATGCCATGTGGCTGGTGATCGCGGCCTTGTCGAGTTACGCATTGGGATACCGCTTCTACAGCCACTTCATCGCAGCGAAGGTGCTCGCCTTGGATGCCCACCGTGCCACGCCCGCCGAGCGCATGGACGATGGACGCGATTTTGTTCCGACCAACAAATGGGTAGTCTTCGGTCACCACTTTGCCGCCATCGCTGGACCCGGTCCTCTGGTCGGGCCGGTGCTGGCGGCGCAGTTTGGATATCTGCCGGGTACGCTGTGGGTTATCGTCGGTGCTGTCCTCGGGGGCTGCGTGCAGGATTTTGTGATCCTGCTGTTTTCGGTGCGCCGCGACGGCAAATCCCTCACCGAGATGGCCCGCGAGGAAGTGGGCCGGGTGGGCGGCATCGTAGCTTATCTGGCCATCCTCAGCATCATTGTGATTCTACTTGCGGTCTGCGCGTTGGTGGTGGTCAATGCCTTGAAGGCCAGTCCGTGGGGAGCCTTCACCATCGCCATGACCATCCCCATCGCCCTGCTGATGGGCGTCTATCTGCGCCGTCTGCGGCCAGGCAAGGTACTCGAGACTTCGCTGCTCGGTTTCATCCTGGTCATGCTCGCGATTTGGGGCGGCCAGCTGGTTTCCGAGAGTCCCTCTCTAGGTCGCTGGTTCACCCTAACCGCTCCTGCACTCGCGATCGTAATCATGGTCTACGGGTTTGCCGCTTCGGCGTTGCCGGTGTGGCTGCTGCTGGCGCCGCGCGATTACCTGAGCACCTTCGTCAAACTCGGAACCATCACCCTGTTGGCGGGGGGGATCGTGGCGTTGCGTCCTACGCTGCACATGCCGCCGCTCACTCGCTTCGTCGACGGTACCGGCCCCATTTTTGCCGGGAAAATATTTCCCTTCGCTTTCATTACCATCGCCTGCGGCGCCATCAGCGGATTCCATGCACTGATTTCGAGCGGCACTACGCCCAAGTTAATTCGCCGCGAAGTGGAAGCTCGCATGGTCGGATATGGCGCCATGATGGCCGAGTCCATGGTGGCCATCATGGCGACCATTGCCGCCTGTGTGCTGCAGCCGGGCGTCTATTTCGCGATCAACAGCCCGGCCGGAATCGTCGGTGCGGCACCCGAAGCCGCCTCCGCTACCATCCGCGGCTGGGGATTCTCGGTGACCGCGGCGGATATGCATGCGCTAGCCGAAGCCGTCGGCGAGCAGACGCTTTTCAACCGCACCGGCGGGGCGCCAGCTTTTGCGGTTGGCATGGCCCACATTTTTTCCCGCAGCCTGGGAGGAGCGGCCTTGGCGATTTGGTACCACTTCGCCATCATGTTCGAGGCGCTGTTCATTCTCACGGTGCTCGACGCGGGCACGCGGGTGGCGACGTTTCATGATCCAGGATGCGCTCGGCCACGTGTCGAAGCCACTCGGCCGAACCGGTTGGTATCCCTCGATTCTCGCCACCAGCGCCCTGATCGTCGGCGCCTGGGGATACTTTCTCTGGCAAGGGGTCAGGGATCCGCTCGGCGGAATCAATTCCCTGTGGCCGCTGTTTGGAATCGCCAACCAACTGCTGGCGACGGTGGCGCTGTGCGTGGCCACGACCATCATCCTCAAGATGGGCAAGCCGCGCTATGCGGCCGTGACTCTGGTCCCGCTGGCCTGGCTGGTTGCGGTGACCTTCACGGCGTCATGGCAAAAGATGTTCGATCCCAATCCGCGCGTCGGTTTCTTGGCGCACGCGCGGCAGCTGGTTCGGCGACTGCCGCAGCCGCCCGGTGTTTCCCGCCTGATCTTCAATGATCGGCTGGACGCCTTGGTGACCGGAGTGCTGATCGTCATGGTGGCGAGCATTCTGCTGGAGTCGGGGTTCCTCTGGCTGGGCGTGCTTTCCGGCCGCCAACCCGCCCGCGTGAACGAGTCGCCTTTTGTGCCCTCCCGCTTCGCCGCCGAGGAGCAGGCATGACCGCGATTCGAAAAACCCTGAGCCTCCTGGTGGCGGCGCTGCGAGAGATTTTTGACGAGTCAGCCTATTCCCGTTTTCTCCTAGCCCATGATCTTCCGCGGGGACGCGGTTCCTACCGCGCCTTTGTTCAGGAGCAAGAGGACGTCAGGGCCCGGCGACCGCGATGTTGTTGAGGCTGTTGTTGAGGCTGTCGACCAAGCCCCCGCGAGAAAACGAAATGGGTATTCTCTAGTAAAAAATCGTTTTTCTAGCTGATATTCAATGCTAGAATGCGTTCGTCCGGGGAGGGAGTTGTGCGATGGACCGCCGCCGTTTCCTCACCCATTCGCTGGCCCTTGCCGGTAGCGGATTGCTTCCGGGATGGCAAGAACCGTCCTCGGCCCAGACCAACCGATCGCCCGTCTCCTCGATCGATGCGGCCGGAGCGCGCTTTCCCGCAAGCTTTCTTTGGGGCATGGCGACGGCAGCGTACCAGGTGGAGGGCGCTTGGGATGTCGATGGCAAGGGCGAATCCATCTGGGATCGCTTTTCGCACACCGTCGGCAAGATCAAGGGCGCCGCCACCGCAGACACGGCCTGCGATTCCTACCACCGCTACCCGGAAGACATCGCCATCCTGAAGCGGCTCAATCAGAAGAGCTGCCGGTTCTCGATCGCGTGGCCTCGCATTCAGCCGAGCGGTGCCGGCCAGCCAAACCAGTCGGGTCTCGACCACTACAGTCGCTTCGTCGATACCCTCCTCGAGGCCGGCATCCGGCCGTTCTGCACGCTCTACCATTGGGACCTGCCGCAGGCGCTTGAAGACCGCGGCGGCTGGCCCAACCGGGACCTGGCCGCGATGTTCGCCGATTACGCGGGAATCCTGGCCAAGAACCTGGGCGACCGCATCACCGTCTGGGCTCCATTCAACATGCCCTGGACCTTCACCTATCTGGGCTACGGTGTCGGCGTTCACCCTCCGGGCCGGGCCGACTATAACGACTTTCTGAAGGCGGCGCACACGGTGAATCTGGCGCAGGGCGAGGCCTTTCGCGCCATCAAGGCGGCATCTTCGCAGGCGACGGTCGGCAGCGCCCACGGCATGGCTCCCGCCTATCCTAAGACCGACAGCGAGGCCGACCGCGCTGCGGCTGCCCGCTACCACGCGATGAACAACGTCTATTTCCTCGACACCGCGATGTATGGCAGATACCCCAACGCCTTTGCCGGCGAGACGCCGCACCAGGCCATGGGATTTCGGCCGGGAGATGACAAGATCATGCAGGTGCCACTCGATTGGATTGGGTTTCACTACTACACGCGTCGCGTGATTTCGGACGCGAGCAGCAATACCGGAGGGGGCGGCCAGGCCAGCTTCGGCACCGAGATGGAGAATGATGCGACGGCCGGCCGCGATCGCTACACGCGCTTCCATGCCGTCATGCCGACCGCAGGTCCGCTGACCGACGCGGGACTCGAAGTGTGGCCTCGCGGCATCTATGACCTCGTCATGCAGATCACACGCGAATACAACCGGCCGGTCATCGAGATTACCGAGAGCGGCTGCAGCTATCTAGACGCGCCCTACGAAAAAGGCGGCGGCCAGGTTCCCGACCTGCGCCGTACCGCCTTCTTCCGCGAGCACCTGGCGGAACTGGCACGCGCGATCGAGGACGGTGCCAATGTCCGCTCCTACCACGCCTGGAGCCTGCTCGACAACTTTGAGTGGTCCGACGGCTACAGTCAGCGCTACGGTCTGACCTATGTCGATTTTCGGGACCAAAAACGCACGGTGAAGGACTCGGGTGCATGGTACGGGAAAGTGGCGGCCTCCAATCGGCTGGAAAATCTCTGACTCCACCAAACAGGGTGTCGGCGAGTCTCGATGATCGCCGGACCGTGAAGGCGGTCTCAAGTCCGTGGGGAAGGCCGCATCGACCGCTCTGTGGGTCGGCGGCGGGTGTGAGGGACCACAATTTTGACCTTCTCCGGAAGCTCCGATAGCCTTGTCATTTCGCCATGAGTCAGCCTGCGATTTCCGTTCGCGCCCTGCGCAAAGTCTATGGGCCGCTTGAGGCGGTCAAGGGCATCGATTTCGAAATTCAGTCGGGAGAAGTGTTTGGCCTGCTGGGGCCGAACGGGGCGGGGAAAACCACAACGGTCGAGATTTTGGAGGGCTTACGGCCGCGCAGCGGCGGCGAAGTCACGGTTCTCGGCTTCGACCCGGAGAAGCAGAAGCAACAGCTCAAGGACCGCATCGGGGTTTGCCTGCAGGCGACCAATATGCCGGAGAAGATTCGCGTGCGTGAAGCCCTGCATGTGTTTTCGTCGTTCTACACCCGTAACGTGGATACCAATGAGTTGCTGCGGCGCCTGCAGCTCGAAGACAAGCGTGACGCCTTCTATGGCACGCTGTCCGGCGGCCAGAAACAGCGCCTCGCCCTGGCGCTGGCCCTGGTGAACGATCCGGTGCTGCTATTCCTCGACGAACCCACCACCGGCCTCGATCCTCAAGTTCGCGCCGAGATTCACGGGCTGCTCGAGCAGCTACGGGAAGAAAAACGCACCATTTTGCTGACCACGCACTACATCGAGGAGGCGGAGCGCCTCTGCGACCGGGTGGCCATCATCGACCAGGGTCGGATCATCGCCATGGATACGCCGCGCAAGCTGCAGCAGCAGAGCCGTGCGGCTTCGACCATAGTCGTGACCTGCGACCAGGCATTTCCGCAGGATCGGCCAGCGTGGGCAGAGGCCATGAACTCCACCCTCGATGAAACCAGCCGTACCTTGACGGTGGTGTCGCGCCGTCCCGCGACCACCTTGGTCGAGCTCATCAAATGGATCGATCAAAGCGGCTTTGAGTTGCTCGACGTGCACCTCAAACAACCAACTCTGGAAGATGTTTTCATCGAGCTGACCGGGAAACGCCTGCGCGAATGAAAGCCTACACGGCATTGATCGCACTCGACCTGAGGCTGGCCCTGCGCCAGAAGTCTGTCCTGTTTTTCAACTACATGTTTCCGCTGATTTTCTTCGTCACCTTCGCGCAGATCATGCATGGCAGTCGCAGCGGCGCGATGACCCAGATCCTCACCATGGTGACCATCATCGGCGTGCTGGGCAATGGGCTATTCGGCGCGGGCATGCGCGCGGTGGCCGATCGTGAAGCCAATATTCTCCGCCGCTACAAAGTCACGCCGATCACGGCCGCGCCCGTGCTGATCGCGGCCACCATCGTCGGCTGGATTATTTTCATGCCCCTGGTGATGGTTCTGTTCATTTTGGCCCGCTATGCCTACGGGATGGAGTGGCCGGCCAGCCTGGGATCGATCTTTGGCTTTGTGACGCTCGGCATCTTGGCCTTCCGCTCTATCGGAATGATTTTGGCGGCGGTCGCGAACTCCATGCAGGAGAGCCAGATTCTGGTGCAGCTGATCTACCTGCCCATGCTGTTCCTGAGCGGGGCTACGTTTCCGGTGTCGATGTTCCCGTACTGGTTGCAAGTGATCACGCAATTTTTGCCGGCGACCCACCTGGTTTCCGGGATGGAAGGGATGATGCTGCGCCAGGAAACCTTGATCGCCCAGAGGCAGGCCGCCCTGGCTCTGGCGATCACCATCGTGGTCGGCCTGTTTGTTTCCTACAAACTGTTCCGCTGGGAAAAAGAAGAAAAGATTCGCACCTCGGCCAAATTGTGGATTGTCGCGGTCTTGCTGCCCTTTGTGGTGCTCGGAACCTGGCAGGCTCACACCGGCCAGGACGTGAAGAAAACCAAGATTCTGGCGCGGGAAATGGCGCGCCGTCAAACCTACTTGATTCGCGGGGCCCGCATTTTCGTGGGGGACGGCACGGTAATCGAATCCGGCGGCATCCTGGTGCGCAACGGAAAAATCGCCGCGCTCTACCGGGGCGAGGGACCGAGTCCCGAATCGGTGCAGGCCGAACTGATTGAAGCCGCGGGCAAGACCGTCCTCCCCGGACTCATTGATGTGCATGTCCATCTGGCGGCGCCCGGCGGATTGTATCCCGACCCGAGCCTCTACCAACCTGAGTCCGCCATGCAGCGCAATCTGGCGGCCTATCTCTATAGCGGTGTGACCGCGGTCAGAAGCGTGGGGGATCCGCTCGATCTTGCCCTGAAAGTGCGCTCGGCCGTGAACAGTGGCGAGAAACTGGGAGCGGAGTTATTCACCTGCGGGCCCCTATTCACCGCTCCGGGAGGGCACGGCACAGAATACTTTCGCGGAATGCCGGCCAGCGCCCGCCAGCAGCTCGAAGCGCAATTCCTGCGCATTCCGCGTTCTGCCGCGGAGGCCCGCCGCCAGGTGGAGGAACTGAAAAACGACGGGGTGGATGGTATCAAAGCGGTGCTCGAATCAGGCGGGGGCGAGACCCTGTTCAACCGGCTCGATACCGCAGTTCTCCAGGCCATCGCGCAGGAGGCTCATACCCAGGGGTTACCCCTGGTCGTGCACACTGGAGATGTTCGCGATGTAAGCGATGCACTGGCGGTGGGCGCCGCATCGATCGAGCACGGCTCATTCCGCGAGCCGATACCCGATGCTCTGTTCGCCCAAATGGTCCGGCAAGGTACCTTCTACGATCCCACCTTGAGCGTGGCCGAGGCGATGAATGAATTTGCGGCGGGGAGAACCGATCTGCTGAAGCGCTCGCTGGTTCAGCAGGTCGGACCCGCGGACCTGCTCGCAGGCACAGAGAAGGCGATGCTATCCCCAAACCCGGACGCCGAAGCCATCCGCCAGCGCATCGCACAGGTCCCCCTGAGCTTAGCCGTGGGGGTCGGTAATCTTCGGCAAGCTTACCAGCATGGCGTCAGTTTGGTGACCGGCAGTGATGCCGGAAATCTCCTGGTCATTCACGGTCCTACGGTGCAGCGCGAAGTCGAGCTCTGGGTGAAGGCGGGCATTCCTCCGGCTGCCGCGCTACAGGCCGCCACCTACGCCGCCGCCCGGCTGTTGCGCGCGGAAAATCGCCTGGGCTCGATCCGCCAGGGCAACGACGCCGATCTGCTGATCGTCGACGGGAATCCGCTCGAGGATATCAATGCCATCGAGCGCGTTTCGATCGTCTTTTTCAAGGGCGAAAACCTGGACCGTGCCGAACTGTTCAATCAGAAGTAAACCGGAACTCTCGGGAGCAGTGCTAGACTCTCTCCCATGCGGGTTCTCGGCGTGGACTGCGGCACGGAGTACACCGGCTATGGCATCGTCGAACTTTGCCCGGACAACCATCTGATCTGCCTGATCTCGGGGGCGATCAAGCTTTCTCCCCGGGAACCCCTGGCGCGTCGTCTGGCCACGGTTTTCGAACGCCTGGGGGCGATTATCCGCGAACATCAGCCCGATGAGGTCGCCATCGAAGAGATCTTCTACGCGCTGAATGCGAAGTCGGCGCTCAAACTGGGTCAAGTGCGCGGCGTCGCCATGCTGGCGGCGTCATCGGCGGGGCTGGAAGTGGCGGAATACGCTCCGCTTTCGATCAAGTCCGCAGTGGTAGGCTACGGACGCGCAGAGAAGCAACAAGTGCAGCACATGGTTACCAGGCTGCTGAATCTGGCTGAAATCCCGGAGCCTGCCGATGCGGCGGACGCTCTGGCCATCGCCATCTGCCATCTGCATACCGCGGCTACGCTTGAGCGCCAGCGGGTGGTCGCGGGCTGAGGACGCTCGGCCCGATCAGATTTCAACTGCCCGCTCTTTTTTGGCATAATTTCTTTCGCATGTCTGCCAGAAGATTTTACCGGACCTCCTTGATGCGGCGACCCTCCGCAGTCTGCCTGGTATGGCTCCTGCTGGGCGTCTGCTGCCCTCTGCCGGCCAAAGCGCAGGCGAATGTCGTTCCCACGGTCAGCTTTACGTTCGACTTTCCTGGCTCCGAGCCCGAGCACTTTGCGATTTCGATCGGAGCTGACGGCCACGCGGTCTATTCGTCGAACGGCAAGCTCACGGCGGAATCCGAAGGCGGGGAACCCTTTCGCCTGGAATTCCAGATGTCGGAGCCCACCCGGGCGCACATCTTCGATGGGGCAAAGCGCGCGCACAATTTTGCCGGGCGGATCGATTCCGGAAAGAAGGTCGCGTTCACGGGAACCAAAACCCTGAGCTACAAAGACGGGCAAGCGACCACGCAGGCCACCTATAACTATTCCCCGGTTCCGGCGGTTCAGGAGCTCACCGCGCTGTTTCAGAATCTATCCGCGACGCTCGAATTTGGCCGCCGCATGCAGTACTACCATCGTTACCAGAAACTGGCTCTCGATGATGAACTCAAGAGAATGGAAGAGATGGCCCGCAATAACGATCTGGCCGAATTGCCGGCGGTCGCCCCCATACTGCGGGCCATCGTCGAAGACCCCTCGGTCCTGACCGTGGTTCGCGCCCGCGCCTCGCGGCTGCTCGATCGAGCAGGCCTGGCGACTGCGCCCTAGACCAAGGTTACGGTTCGGATGTTGGTTCGTGGCGCAACGCCTGCAGGTCGATTCCTAGTTGCTCCGCTTTCTTATACAGGTGACTGCGCTCGAGGCCGAGCGCTTTGGCGGCATTGGTGATGTGGTAATTAGAGCGCTTAAGCTCCGCCACGATCGCTTCCCGCTCGAACCTCTGGACCCGATCCGCCAGCGGGCCGGCACCCGCAACCGAGGCTGAATTTGTCTCAGAGACCTGAGGCAAGGCCGCGCGCACAGTCGCCAAGTCGACCTCGGCCTCGGCCGCCAGCAGCATCAGACGTTCCACCACATTGCGCAGCTCGCGGATATTCCCCGGCCAGGAATGAGCCTCGAGCGCCCGGACTGCCTCCGGACTGAAGGGAATGGCCTTCCAGTTGTTCTGCAGGCAGAGCTGGCGGCTGAAATATCCAATCAGCTCGGCGATGTCTTCCCGCCGCTCGCGCAGCGGGGGTAGCACCAGGGGAAAAACGTAGACTCGGTGAAACAGGTCCTGGCGGAATTTCCCTTCTCGCACCAGAGTTTCCAGACTGCGATGGGTGGCGACCAGGACGCGCACGTCCACGCGAATGGGCCGGTCGCCGCCAATGCGCTCCACCTCACCCTCCTCGAGCACGCGCAGAAGTTTGGCTTGCATGGGCAAGGGCATATCGCCAATTTCGTCGAGAAAGATCGTACCGCGCCCCGCCTGCTCAAACTTTCCCAGGTGGCGACTCGCGGCGCCGGTGAACGATCCTTTCTCGTGGCCGAACAGTTCCGATTCGATCAGCTCCGCCGGGACGGCAGCGCAGTTGAGCGCGATAAAAGGCCCCGACGCTCGCGGGCTGTGTTCATGGAGGGTGCGGGCGACAAGTTCTTTCCCCGTTCCCGTTTCCCCGAGAATGCAAATCCGGGTTTCGCTCGCGGCCACGCGCTCCACTTGTGCCATGATTCGGCGCATGGTTTCGCCCGTCCAAATGATCTCGTGTTTTCCCAAACGCTGCCGCAGCTGAACGTTCTCTGACTCCAGGCGTTGCAGCCTGAGCGCATTCTCCACCGTCAGTAGCAGCTTCTCCGTGGAGATTGGTTTTTCCAGGAAGTCGAGAGCCCCCAGCCGAGTGGCTCGGACCGCCATCTCGATGTGTGCCTGTCCCGACATCATGACCACCGGCGTTGTCACCCCTTGCGACTTCAGATCTTCGAGCAAGGACAGGCCGTCTTTGCCAGGCATCACCACGTCTGAGAATATGAGATCAAAATTCTGTGCCTTGGCCAGATCGAGAGCCTTGGCAGCGTTATCGCAGACCGTGGCCTCGTGTCCTTCCAGGCGAAACGCCCGCGCCAGCGAAGCCAGGGTGTTGGCCTCATCGTCGACAATCAGCAGGTTGGCTTTGTGCGGCAACGCCCGCTCCTTACGGCTGAAGACTTGACTGGTTTCCAGTCGGCTGCTCTGCTGGCAGTTTATCGGTGTTACGCGGCAAGTCGATTACAAATGTTGTTCCGCTGCCAGGCCGGCTATGCACGCTGATCTTGCCGCCATGGTCGCTCACCACAGATTGCACCACGGCCAGCCCCAGCCCGGTGCCGTGGGCTTTGCTCGTGTAGTAGGGGGTGAACAGGCGCTCGCACTCCTCCGCGGTGAGCCCGGCGCCAGTGTCCGAAACTTCGACCCGGGCACGCTCGGCGTCTTGTCGTGTGCGCAGCCCAAGCGTTCCTCCTTGCGGCATGGCATCCATGGCATTCAGCACCAGGTTGGACAAGGCGCGATGCAACAACTCGGGATCCGCGGCAATCTCCTCCATCGACGCGGCGAGCTCCAGTCGGCATTCGATGGCTGCATGATCGGGCGCATGCAGCTGGGCCTGAAACAGCCGCGCCACATTGCGGACCGTATCGTTAAGGTCCACCCGCCGGAACAACGGCTGCGGCATTTTTGAAAACTCGCTGAAGCGCGAAATGATGGTCTTCAGATTCGCAATTTCCGCCAGCAGGGTGACCGAACTCTCGTGGAAGACTTCTTCGAATTGCTCCGGGCTGTGCTGGCGGGCCCGAACCAGGTTTTCCACCGTCAACTGCAGCGGAAAGAGCGGGTTTTTCAGCTCGTGCGCCAGACGCCGCGCCAATTCTCTCCATGCGGCCACCCGCTCGCTCTGTAGCAATTGATCTCGCTGCGCGAGTAGTTCGGCGGTCATGCGGTTGAACGCTTCGGCCAGTTGTCCCAGTTCGTCGGTTGAGGTCACCGGAACCTCAGTGCCCCAGTGGCCCGCGGCCACTGCACGGGCGGCTTCCGCCAGTTGCTCGACCGGCCGTGTGACGCGCCCCGCGGCCCAGCCGGTGAACAGGATTGCCAGCAAAGTTCCCGCCGCTCCGGCCAGCAGCGCGGCGGATCGAATATGCCGGCGAAGCCCCACATAAGGACGCCGCGAATTGCCGACCAGCAGGATTCCGAGCAATGGATTGTCTTGCCCGGGGAGGGGAATGGCATGCACCGTCTCATCGTCGAGTGCGTCCGCCGACCAATGAATGAGCGCGCCCGTCTCCTGGCGCTGCTGTTGGACCTGCTCGATGAGCGGAGCCAGCCGTGCGGGCTGTTGCACGGTGTCGGAGGCAGCGATCAGCAGTTGGGGAGAGAATCCGCTTCCCAGATTCTGATAGAGCAGGGCCCGCGTTCCTGCGGGGAGTTCTAGGTTGGCCAGGAAGTCTTTGTCCAGCCGCCGTCCTCCCATCACATACAGCGGCTTTTCTCCGACCGCCACTTCGCGGACGGCAGACAGACCCAGGGCCGCGCCGTCGGCAAGATCCTCCTGCTGGAGAAATGCTTCCTTCGGCGCCGCCCCCGGGAACGAGTTGTCCTTGTAGCCGAACTTCGCCGGCCATTGCGCGGAAGAAATAATGGTTCCCTGACTGTCCACGAACTCGAGAAAGTCCAACTGTTGGTCGGCGGCGATGGTTTTGGCTACGTTCAGAAAGGCACCATAGTCCGGAGAGCCATGGCTCAGGGCGAGAGCCATACGGATGGCCGGGTCACCGGCCGAGATGGCTTCGATGCGGTGCACAACCTCAGCGCCCCGGCGGTTGAACTCGCGGCGAAATTGCGCCACCAACGCCGCGGCTCGTTCATCGTCATCCCGTTCAAACGCCCGGCGCGTGACGGTCGAAACAATCGCGGTCACCGCCCCGACCGACAGGAACACGGTCAGCGCGAATACCGCCAGTAGTTTGCGCCGGAAGCTCATGGCTTCCCCGCGCCCAGCCAGACATCGGCGAGACGCCAGCTTCCGCCCGGGCCCTCGCTCCAATTGCGGACCGTTGCACTCAGGCCAAAGCTCACTCTGGCATGCAGCAGGGGAATGACGCGTCGCGACTCGAGCACGAGCCTCTCGGCGGAGTAAAAATCCTCCGTAGAATCTGCGCTAAGGTTCGAGCGCCCAACTCCGATCGCCGCCTCAAGGGTCGTGAGCGCGACCCGGCGGTCGAGCGAGCAGAGGGGGGTGCGAACCAGTCGCAAGTCGGCCGCGGCGGAATTGCTGAGCTGCAGTTGCAGGCCGGCATCGCGGGCGTTGAGAGCAATTCTTTCCGCCAGCACCCTCGCGAGCGGATCCCCCGCCTCGTAGGACAAGGTCCAGGGAGAGGCTTGCCGCAATGGGCCGCGCACCTGGTTGGCTTTCGCAAGATCCGTACTGGTTGAGAAAAGAAAGGCGTAGCCCGTCATCCAGTTGGGCAGCAATGCCCCCGCCGGCTCGCCTCCACTCTGCAGCAGAACGCTGTTGAGCGCCTGGCGATCGATGCTGTAGGTGAGCGCCTGGCGCAGCCGAGTGTCGTCGGTCGATTGCGCTTCCCGGGCGAAAACCAGCGCCATGAGGTCCACCGGTAAAGAACTCTCCACCCGGCGCCCTTCCGCGGCCGCGCGATGCGCCTGTTCGGGCGCCACCTCAATCAGATCCGCGCGGCCCAAATCGAGGGCCAGCATCTGCTCGCGAAAGCCTTGCCCCATATCGATTTCAACCGAGTCCAGGAACGGACGGCCGCCCCAGTACTCATTCGAAGCCGCCAGGCGGAGTTTCTTGCCCGGCTCCCAGGCGGTGACGGCAAATGGCCCAGTCCCGATTAATTTCGTCCCGTCCCGTTTGGCGATGCCATTGCGCGCCAGTGCCAATTCAGGTGCGAGTTCTGGAGAAGGCGAATCGCGCTCAATCACGACCGTATCGCCGCTGGCCAGCACTCTCCAACTGGGATTCGCCACCCGCAGGGAGGAGGCGACTTGCTCGGCGGTGACAGCGGTTCCGTCCTGGAAGGCGACGCCCCGACGAAGCTGGAACTGCCAGCGCCGATTGCCGGGGTCCGCCTGCCAGGAAATTGCCAGCGCGGGCAGCGGCCGCCCGCGGTCATCGAGCGCGACCAGGGTGTCGAAGAGAAGGCGCGAAAGATTGCGGCCGGCGAGCGAGCCCGATTGGTTCAATTCCAGCGGATCAAGAGATGCTGGCGCGGCGGCCATGGCGACGCGCAACGTTCCACCGTAGTGGGGACGGGTGGCGGCCTGGGCAGCGCTCAGCAGCAGGCTACTGGCCACAAGTAAAGCTAAGCCGGAACGCCTCATAGTTTCCTGTATCCAGATTGCGCGAAACTGCAATCGCATTGTTGCCGTTGGTTTCCGCCCAGAGCGCCGTGATGCGGCCGTCGAACTCGAGCGGCGAACTCACCGCCGCAGGCTCGCGATCGGCGAGAGCAAAGGCGCGCACGGAGTCGGCGGGTCCGTCGCTGCGGCTGGTCGCGAGCACGTTCCAGCCCGATCCGCATCCGCTATGTACGCTGGCCAGGTCGCTGCCCCAATCGAGCGCCCCGGCCTTCTGGTCGGTCACGCCGTCGAGCAGGTGAACCTGGCCATCCACCGCAGCCAACAACCAGAGGCTGTACTGGTCGCGGGGAAGAGGCGCCGCCGAATAGAAGGGTGGGGCACTGGTCTGTTTGGACAATCCCGGCGCCAGGGCGCCGGTGAAATAGTTTCGCGAAGGCGCGAAGAATGCGCTCAGGTTGAACGGCTCAGACGCGAGCGGCCAGGGATCATCGCTTTCAGAACAGTTGAGGGCGAGCGGAATGGACGCGGTGCTGCGGCAAAATACGCCGGGCAGATAGGCATCGAACAGATGATCCTGGCGCAGCACCAGCCTCCCGCGCAGGTCGCGAGCCCAGGCGCGCGTGTGCGTCACCGGCAGCCACTGCTCGCTTTGCCAGC
This sequence comes from uncultured Acidobacteriaceae bacterium, assembly GCA_963770245.1. Taxonomy (GTDB): domain Bacteria; phylum Acidobacteriota; class Terriglobia; order Terriglobales; family Acidobacteriaceae; genus PALSA-270. The sequence continues at coordinate 696,097 of CAVYOX010000014.1, forward strand.
GGGTGCCCGAAAGCTTGTACAGAGCAATTCGATTGGCATCGAGTACGGCCATGTGCGTGGGATTGCCGTCGATGACCGCCACATCGAGAATCGGCTCGGCCTGGACCCACAGCAGAGCCTTGTGGATGATGACCCCTGATGCTTGTTCGGCTGCAAGCGGCCCGCCGGAGCGAGGCGAGGAGACGATGACGACCGAAGATTCGTTGGTTGCTTGGTGGATTTCTGCGACCCAAACGTAGCTTTCGAGGTCTTCCGACAGCGAGACTTCTACGGTGGCGGCTGCCTGGTCGGCATTCACAAACTGCAAGCCTAGCGTGGCCAGCTGGCTGCGCAGCCCGCGGCCGATCTCCTCGAAGTCGGCGCGGCTGAGGGAAGATCGGTTGGCGACCTCAAGTGCCACCGCTCCCGGTCCCGTAACGGCAGCGATTTTGGCGGCAAACTGGCCCTCGGGCGTGGTCCAGTCGCTGGCCGCGACCATCGGTCCACCCGATAGGCAGATGGCGACCAGCAGGAAGGCGGCAGCGCGCACAAGCCGTAGCCAGAAGATCTGCATGCCCAAGAAGGTAATGCGCGGATTATAAACCGCAAGCTGCCACATGCCGTTCATCCTACCCTCGCTCGATGGTCGCGCCGACGTCCCTGGGGCAGTCGGCGGGACGCCGGCGGTACCGTCCTCAATTCTGCGGTGCCGGCACCGCCGCATCCTGCGCCTGACTGGCCTGGTTCGCTGTGGTCATGCTGCGTAGCACGTCATTGGCGAAGAAGAACTTTCCATCCGAAGGCACCATCATGATTTGCAGTTTGTCCGACAGGCGTTCCGCCACAATCTTATTAATGAGCAGCGGATTTTGCTTCAGGATTGCGCCTTCACTCTGCATGCGCTCGGCGTCGGCCGCGGCGGTCACGCGGATGCGGTCGGCCTCGGCCTCCGCCAGTAACTTGCGCCGTTCCATCTCGGCTTTGCTGTCAATCACCTTGGCCTGCGCCATGGCCTCTGCATTTTCGACGGTCGCTTGCTTGCGCGCTTCGGCCTCGAGCTTCGACTGCTCGATCTGCTTCTGCTTCAGCGGCAGAGTGTATCGCATGGCGTCGGCCTCGGCCTTGGCTTCGAGCACATGCACCTGCGCGGCACCTTCGGCCTGCTTCACCTGCTGAGCTTCGATGGCCTCAGCCTCCAGTTCGGCAATCCTCACCTGCTTGCCTTGGATTTCGGTCTGCACGCCCATGCGATCGTCTTCCTGTTCCTTCAGGAGCAGGGTTTCCAAACCCTTGGCGTAGTCCGTCGGCAACTGAATGTCGCGCAGCATGACTTCCTTTACGACGATTCCATCCGCCGCCAGCTTCTGCCTAATCACATCGGAAGCACGTTGCCGAATTTCTTCCCGCTTGGCCGCAAATACATCCCGGACGGTGTAGTTCGGTACCAGCTCCCGCCACGCGCTCGCCACCACGGCGGGCACGATCTCCTTCTCGACCGGCTGCGGCAGATTGCTCTCGATGTAATCCAGGTGCCTTGGATCGAGCCGGTAACGCACGGTGATGGCCAGCCCGACCACCAATCCCTCCTTGGCCTGGACTTCGAGCAGCTCGGAGTTGCCCACGGTTTTAGACACCGTCCGGCCCGTCTGTTCGACCTCGCCCGTGGTGAATAGCTGGTCGCGCGTGTTAAAGAGAACAACCTTCTCGACCAGTGGCGTGACAAAGTGAACTCCTGGATAGAGCGTTCCCGCCAACGTTCCGCTGGTCTCGCTGACGCGAACCCCCGCCATTCCGCTGGGCACGACCACAATGCCCAGCGCCAGCAACAGGGGACCCCAGGCCAGTAGCCCAAGCCCGAGCGTGCCTCGCCAGCGCGTCGAGGGCGCCGGCGGCAAAGGACCCGAACCGGCGGCCGCCACTGCCTGCCGGTACCGCAGCTCCTGATAAAGATCGTAGGTAAGCATTCCAGCGGCGGCAACGATCATCCCGATGCCGCCCCCGATCAGCAAATACTTGAGAAAGAACATGACGGTTCTCCTTGAGTAGCGACTAGCGCTTCGGTTCGGATTTGACTGGTGCTTCCGCCGGCGGGGCGAAGATCAGGCGGAAAACTCTGCCGAAAATCAGCTCCTCCACCAGAAGTGCGATCGCAAAAGAGAAGACCATTCCGGCAATGACTGCCATCGCTGTGATTAAGAGCTGCATTGCGTCCTCCAAATGAATGAAATTGCGCTTCCTACTGCCCGCTCGCTGCCCCGGTCACGGCCAGCACCGGTGCTCGCTCGAGTGCCATGCGGTTGGTATCCCCGCCGTCGAAGATCTGGATCGTCTGTTCGTCGCTCTGGCCGCGAATCTCGACCGTGTCGCCCACCCTCACCATGGCGAAGAACTGCTTGATATCGCCGTTCCGCAGACGAATGCAGCCGTGGGAACGAGCCTTCCCGATCGAGCTTGCCTCATTGGTGCCATGAATTCCGTAGCCCTTCCGGCTGAGACCCACCCAGCGCGGACCAATCGGGCTGGCGCTGCCCGGGGCAATCATCACGCCGGGGTGGTAGTAGGTGGGATTCGACACGCGGTTGACGATCTGGAACACTCCGACCGGGCTGGGGCTATTGGGGGCACCGACCGACACCGGGAATGTCCGAATCGGTTCTCCGTTCTCGAGAACGGCCAGCTTGCGATCCGCAAGGCTGACGAGCACCAGCCGCCGCCTACTGGCGTTGCCGAAAGCCTGGATTGTGGCCTCGGGATGCTTTCCGTGCGCCGAGACCAGCGGAATCAAAACCATTACCAGGACAAGCCATATCGCTCGGTGGTTCTGGGCCTTCGATCTGCCTGCGGTTAGCTCCATGATCGTTCCCTCGTGGTGGCCATGCACCCGAGTGAATGGCAGGCTGGCGGCCAAAGGGCAAGTGATTGACCGGGTGGTATTTACCTGATTCGGGCCGGCGAGATTTCGTGGCTCGCGAGGGACGGTGTGTCAGATTTGACGCAGCCGGGCGACTGAATTGAGCCGGGTGAGGCCTGGCGCTCGAGATTGACAGGCCGCTCGGGCGGCTCTATCGTGGCCATCCGGATCGCGATGAACATTGTGAAGGCAACTCGGCGGTTTGAACGGTGGCTCGGTCAGCACACCTCGCTGGTCGAGCCCGACCTGCGCCTGAAACACGTTCGCATGAGAGAAGGGGCATTCTCCTTCTTTCGCGCGACCTTCTATCGCTGGATGCAGGTTTGGCCGACGATCTGCCCCGATCTGGCGAAGGCCCCCCGGCTGCTGGCCGTCGGCGATCTGCACGTGGAGAATTTCGGCACCTGGAGAGATGTGGAAGGCCGCCTGGTTTGGGGCGTCAATGACTTCGACGAGTGCGCCGTGTTTCCCTACACCGTCGACTTGGTCCGCCTGGCAACCAGTGCCCTGCTCGCCATCACCGCCGGACACATGAAGATCAGGGCGAAGGATGCCTGCTCCGCCATCCTCGAGGGTTACGAGAAATCGATCGTCGCCGGCGGGCGGCCGTTCGTGCTTGCGGAACAGAATGGCTGGTTGCGAGATATCGCCACCGTGGCTTCCCGCGATCCGGTGCATTTTTGGCTACGGATGGACAACCTGGCCAGTGTGCGCGGCAAGATTCCCAAGGGCGCGCAAGATGCGCTCGAGCACTTGCTGCCGGAGCGGGGACTGATCTGCCGCTTCGCCACTCGCACGGCGGGGTTGGGAAGCTTGGGGCACGTGCGCCTCGTGGCCCTTGTCGAATACAACGGAGGGCGGATCGCGCGCGAGGCTAAGGCACTGGTGCCTTCAGCGGTCTGCTGGGCAGACGGAGGGCAGTCGTCGACCGAAATCAACTACGAGGCCATTCTCAACCGGGCCGTGCGCTGCCCCGATCCCTTGGTACGGTTGCGTGGCCGCTGGATTGTGCGCCGTCTGGCGCCGTACTGTTCCCGTATTGAGCTGAGTATCGTGCCGACCGACCACGATGAACTGCTGCTGCTTTCCGCCATGGGATGGGAAACCGCCAACATCCATCTGGGCACTCCCCGGGCTGTGAAGCGCCTCCGGAAACATCTCAAGGGATTGCGGCCGAACTGGCTCTCCATGGCCGCCAAGGATATGGCCAAGGCGGTGACCGAGGACTGGGATGTGTGGAAAAAGTCGGGGGAGGTCTGACCGTCTCCGCCGGCTTCAGGCTTCGTGGAGCAGGCTGCGAACCAGCTCATCCTCCCAATCCAAGTTCGCCTCCGGACCCGCACAGTCGCGTTGCATGGCACTGAGGAGGGCATCGAGAATGGTTTGCAGGGATTGCGGGCTTTCGCAGAGCACCCTCTGCATGCTCTCGCGGTGAACCGACAATTCGCCGATCAGGCGCCCCTCGCTGATCGAGAGATCAAGTTTTGCTGGGCCGCGCGCGTGCCGCGTGTGGCCGCGCTGGGGAGCGAGCCGGGCAAATGGATGATTCAGAGATCCGGTCGTCATCCAGTGAACCACCAGCTCTTCTAAGTGCGCGGGCCCGCAGGCGGCATGCATCCCTTTGTGGGTCGCCAAACCATCATCCCAATGCAGGATCTTGAGCTTATCCTGCCAACGGTCCTCGGCGATCAGAAACCGGCGCTGCTGGCCGGATCTCTGTTCTCCACAAATCGTGCAAGTGAGAATCTTCAGATTGTCCACGTGACCCCTCTCATTCCCCATCGCGATCCACCCGTTCACGGCGTCGGCGCACTCGACTGCAGCGGCTGAAGTCGAAGTGCGGGCAAAACTCTCGGTTTGGCGGTATCGGGCAACGGAACCGTGACCACTCCACGGCTCTGGTCAAAGGTCAGAGTGAGCGAGGAGGCGCACTCGTCACAGAGCCAGTAGCGTTCCACCTTGCGCACGGTGCGAACCCTGCGGCCCGAAGGCGATGGCCCCGGTGCGGGCGCCTCCAGATACTCCGATTCAATTTGGTAGAGCTTTCCGCGCCCTAGGTTGCGAAACCGGACGGCGCAGGCCGGATTGACACATTTGTGGAGCATGGTGGATTTCTCCGGCGGATTTATTTCCCCAGCCCGCGGGTAGGCACTTCTCCAATGCACGCCGGTGGCCGCAAGGTTCAAATGAAGAACAGATTGTAACTAGCTCGAAATGGGCCAGTTCGGGAGTGGTAATTTTCCGGAAAAGGCAAGACCGCCGCCGGAGTGCCGACCCCAGGTCAGTGCTGCCGACCTTTCGGCACTTCCTCCCCAATCAGCGCAGCAGCAGTGCGGTGGCAGCGACCACCACGCCGACCACCCCGAGCACCATTCCGGCGTGCCAGAACGCCCGCCGTCGCGAGAGCAGCGTAATCGAGGTGACGACAAGCGCGATCTCCAGAAACACTTCGCCCAGATCGTAGCGATCCGCGCGCTTTCCCGCCTGCTCGGTCTCCTGCTCCAGTTTGCGAGCTTCGGCATCCAGGTCTTTTTGTTCGTCGCGATAACGGGTTGCCTCGGCCAGATACTTGTCGTGGAGCTGGGTAGTCTGCGCCGCGTCCTTGGTAGCGACTACCGAGGTAATGTCGGCAAACAGCTCATCGGTGTGGCGACGGATGTTCTTGGCCTGGTAGAAGGCCCAATGATCGCTCGCCTTATTTTGAAGAATGACCTCCTCGGTATGAGAGCGATGCCCGAGCAGCGACACCGCCGCCACCACCACCGCCAGCACAGCCATGGTGACTGAAATCGGCGTCATGCTTGGGTCATCTTTGGCATGCTCTGCGTGTTCGCGCAGTTCTTGCAATTCGTCCCCGCCCATTCGGCTTCTCCTTGCGCCCGTCGAGAGGCTGGATTTTTGGCCCCGTTGATGTTACGGATTGACCTGCTGCCGCGCAACTCCGTTCCTGGACGCTACTCTCCCATCACCTTAACGATGACCCGCTTGTCGCGCTGCCCATCGAATTCGGCATAGAAAATGCGCTGCCAGGTTCCGAAATCGAGCTTTCCGGCCGTAATGGGAACGATCACTTCGTGATGAATCAGCAGAGCTTTCAGGTGCGAGTCGCCGTTATCCTCGCCGGTTTGGTGGTGTTTGTACTCCCGCCGGAAGGGCGCGAGGGTCTCCAGCCACTGGTCGATGTCCGCGATGAGGCCGCTCTCATGGTCGTTCACGTAAACTCCCGCCGTGATGTGCATGGCCGAAACCAGTACCATGCCTTCTTCCACCCCGCTGCGCTTCACAATGGATTCCACTTGCGGAGTGATGTGAATGTAGTCCCGATGATTCTTGGTGTGAAACTTTAGGTATTCGGTGTGTACTTTCATCCTGCCTCCCGGCCTGATTGTAAAGGGTGCACCGGCGGACCACGGTTCCGCGGCACGAGGGCTAACCAAAAAATAAAGGGCGACCCGGGGTCGCCTGCAAGCCGCCATTTCTGGAATTAGAGGCTTAGCGCATCGATTCCTGGACCTCGGAGATCCAGTTCGGACGCTTCAGTACCTCGCGCGGTTTGGGGCCATCGGCCGCGCCCACAATCCCATCGCGCTCCATCAGGTCGATGAGGTGAGCCGCCCGCCCATAACCGATGCGTAGGCGCCGCTGCAGCAGGGAGGTGGATGCCTTGCCGAACTCAACCACCAAGCGGACGGCGTCTTCGTAGAGGGGGTCGTGTTCGCCTGGTGCCCCGTCCTCGGCAGACCCCGGTTCAGCCCCGGCGCGTTCTTCTTTGGGAGCTTCGAGGAATCGCTGTTCGTACTCCGCCGTGCCTTGGGAGCGCCAGAACTCGACCACAGCGGCAATCTCCTTCTCGGTCACGAACGGAGCATGCAGGCGATGCACGCGGGCCGAACCAGACGGCAGATAAAGCATGTCGCCGCGCCCCAACAAAGCCTCCGAGCCGTTGGCGTCGAGAATGGTGCGCGAGTCGACTTTGGTCGCGACTCGGAAAGAAATGCGCGCCGGGAAGTTGGCTTTGATCAAGCCGGTAATCACGTCGACCGAAGGCCGCTGCGTGGCTAGAACCAAATGAATGCCCACCGCGCGCGCCATTTGCGCCAGCCGGGTAATCGATTCCTCGACGTTGCCCGAGTCGAGCATCATCAGGTCGGCCAATTCGTCGATGATGATGACAATGTATGGCAGTGGCTTGTCTTCCGAGTCCTCGCTAAATAGGCTGCCGGTGGCCTCTTCCTCGAAGAGCTTGTTGTACTGGTCGATATTGCGCACGCCTTTTTCGGCCAGCAGCTTCAGACGCTGCTCCATCTCACGTACCGCATTGCGCAGAGCGTTCGCGGCCAGCTTCGGCTCGGTGATGATCGGGGTGAACAGATGCGGCACGCCTTCGTAATTCCCCAATTCCAGACGTTTGGGATCGACCAGAATCAGCCGCACTTGATCGGGCGTCGCCTTGTACAGGATCGACATGATCATGGCATTGATGGCCACGCTTTTGCCCGAGCCCGTCGATCCGGCGATCAGCAAATGCGGCATGCCGTTGAGATCGGCGGTGACAATGCGTCCGTTGATGTCTTTGCCCATGGCCAGCGTGAGTTTGGATTTCGAGCCGATGAATTCCGGGGACTCAATGTTTTCCCGCAGCCAGATGATTTCTCGGTCGCGATTCGGGACCTGAATGCCGACCGTCGACTTGCCTGCCATACGCTCGATCAGAATGCTCTCGGCTTTCAGGGCGAGGCAGAGATCGTCGGTCAGGTTGGTGATACGGCTGTACTTGATTCCCGCTTCCGGTTTGAACTCAAAGGTCGTAACCACCGGGCCGGGATTGATCTGGGTGACCTGGCCGTGAACCTCGAACTCCGCGTACTTTTCGACCAGCACCTGCGCCAGAAGCTTGAGTTCGTCGCTATCGATCGCCTGTTGCCCGTCGGGACGGTGCAGCAGGCTGCTCGGAGGCAGCTTGAATCCACCGGCGATGCGCGGCATGGTGGTTTTCGGTTTCTGGCTGTTGTCGGCACGCTCGGCCACTGGCGGAGAGAAACTGGAATTGGGCGGTGGTTCCCGGTCGATTGCCTGGGCCTCGACCTCGACCGCGGCTCGCTCGATTCCGGTCATCACTGGCTCGGTTTTCGGCGAGAAAAATGGCTGGGGCGCCGGGTCTCGCGCCGGAACCATTTGCGCGGTCACCACGGGCTTGGCGGAACGCCGCTTGTCCAGATCTCTTTGCATGCGCCTTCGCGCCCGCGTCTCTTGCCAGTCCTTCCATCGGTTCCAAAGCGCGACCGCAAATGCGAAACGCGTCGGCGCCCAAAGCTGCAGAGCTGAAAACGAGAAGGTGGTGGAAAGATAGAGCGCCACCGCCAGGACGCTGGCGCAGACAATATAGGCGCCTGCCAGGTTGAAGTAATGAATGAGAACATCGGCGGCGATGCGGCCGAGCAGGCCTTCGACCGGAATGGCGTGCAGCCACAGCGTGTGACCAGGCAACAGCCCGAGTAGCGCCGGAGCGAACACGATGAGCCACAGGCCGCCCAGAAACTTGGCCAGCGGCGAGACGACTTTGCGTGAACGGAACCAGCGCACTCCAAGTCCACCCAGGAAAAGCGGAAGCAGAAACGCGCCTACGCCGAAGCCCTGCAGCAGCAGATCGGATCCCAAGGCTCCGATGATGCCGATCCAGTTTCGCGCCTCCCGCGAACCGGTGAGCACCGAGGCGCTGTTGAGCGAAGGATCGAGCGGCGAATAGGAAGCCAGCGCAAGAAAAAGGAGGAGCGCGGAAACACACAACAAGAACCCAATCAGCTCATTGAGCCGCCGGTTGTTGGTGGGAGCGAAAATCCGGGTGAAATACTTCATAGGGCGTATTTTCGGCGCCTCCAATGAGGATACATCTCCCCTACGCTCGCGCCTGACTACGCCAGAGCCAAACGATTATTGCAAGAACTGGCTGAGGCCACAACGCCCGGCACCGGCAGGTCAGTATCGAACTAGCTTCCCGCTCGAGCCGCCGTCCGGCCGGCGTCCGGCCGGCGGCGCAGAAGGCCGGTTTTCGCCCGGATGCTAGGTGCTATGCTCCCGCCCGGGCTAGGAATAGCAGCACCAGGGTTCCCACGATCAGGCGGTAGATCGCAAACGGCACAAACCCGTGCTTCCGTACCCAAGCCATGAACCAGGCCACCGACCCGTAGGCCACGATAAATGAAACCACGAACCCGATCGCCAAAACGATCCACCCGTGCGCGTCAATTTGCGCGACTCCGATTGGGTTCTGCCCTTTTCCCATCACCGATTTCAACAGATCGTATCCCGTGGCCGCAACCATCGTCGGAATCGAAAGAAAGAACGAAAACTCGAGGGCGGAAGCCCGCGACATCCCGGCCAATTGTCCGGCCGCAATCGTGGACATCGACCGCGAGGTCCCGGGAAAGACCGCGGAGAGAATCTGGCAAGCACCGATCCAGATTGCCTGTCCCAGACTCATCGCTTCCATGGTCCAGGTGTGAATGCGACCGGGCGGCCCGCTCGGTCCCGCCGCCTCGGAGCGCGCGCTCCTGGCATCCACGATCCACATGACGATTCCACCCACCACGAGCGCGCTGCCCATGATGGTCAGGCTTTCCAGGTGCCGGCCGATAATTTTTGTCATCAGAAAGGCCGGAATGGCCGTGACCACAAACGCGACCACGGTCAGGCCCAGGGGATGGGTCAGTGCCGTGCGGTCCCCGTTCTCGCCGGCGGGGAAGGTGGAAAGGAGTTTCCGAATGCGCTGGCGGAAGTAAACCGGCAAACACAGAATCGCGCCCAATTGGATGACGATGGTGTACATCTTCCAGTAACCGTCCCCCAGGCTGATGTGCAGCAGGACCTCGGAGATTCGCAGATGGGCGGTGGAACTGACGGGAAGAAATTCCGTCAATCCCTCGACGATTCCGAGGATTCCCGACAGAAGGTAGTCGTTCAATTTTCCTCCGGACAACGCACGGGAAAGTATGGCAGAAATTGAAGTTCGGCCGGCTGTCGGGTTTGGTTCGCGCGGCAGGATCGGCCCGAAGAAACCAACCTCAGTCCGGGGCATTCCCGTAGGTCGGAATACCCTGTCCCATCAGATACAAAAGCCTCTGGGCGCGCGCTCCCCAATCGCTTTGGGGAAACTGCGAGGCCACGGTTGTGGCGAGCGCGGTGGCTTTGGTTTTCGCTTCGTCCGACTTCTTGGACTCGCCCTCGGTCTTATAAATCTCAACCAGGGCGGACCAGCGCCAGGCAGCCTGGTAGAGTGCCTCGGGCGTCGCCGGGGATTGCGGATAGTCCTTCACATATTTCTCGTAAATCTCGGCTTCCTTGAGAGGACATTTCGAAGCCCCCTGCCAGTCGCCGCACAGCTTGTTGTCGATCAGGTGAAAGGCTGCCAGATCAGCCCATTTGGTGGTCGGAAACTTCTTCATCAATTCCTTCATCCAGTGCTCGTCGATCTGACCCCGCAGGAAAGACTCCTGCTCCTTGGCGGAGGGCCGTGACATGACGTCCTGCTTCTCCAATTGCCAACGATCGTCGGCGGCGCGGTACAAGGACTCGGCGGCCAGCGGAGAGTTGGGGAAAAGATCGGTCATGCGGTAGTAAAGGCGCATGGCATCCTGGGCCGCGCCCCGGCGTCCGTGGACCCGGCTGGCCTGATCTTCGGAATCCACCGCCTCGCCGAACACAATCTGGTCGCCGTTCGGGGTAGAAACCCGTATGACATCCTTGCCCAGAACCCATCCGGTTACGGTCCTTCCCTGGTCCGCGTCTTCTTCTTCGTCCTCGGGGTCCCGCCGGGGCGAGCTCAGCAGGGCTTCGACGTGCAACCAGTCACGGCTCGTTTCAAGAACGATCAGTTCGTGGCCTCGTTCGGCCTGGGCCAGCTTGGGAGCACTCGCGTCCGGGGATACATAGATGGTGGTCTGGTGGATGGGAGTCCCGCGCTCGCCGAGGGCGAAGGCGGCAGTGGTCGCCAGGCATAAAACGATGCCGGCCACAATCTGGGTGATTAATTTCATAGATCAAGTCCTTCGAGAGCTGCGGTCGTGTTTCCGCTGGTCAGTGCGAATCGAGCCTTCGCCCTCGTCGTTGGTCGAGGGAACAGAGCACCGAATGGTGTGCTCTCATGATTCCCCTCGCCGGATTTCCGCCAGCATCTCGGGATCGATGTTCCCTCCGCTAATCACGGCCACATTCATCTTAGTCTGGGGTAACTGGGTTGGGTGAAACAGAAATGCCGCCGTCGTCACAGCTCCACTCGGCTCAGCCAGAGTCTTCGGATGCTCGGCGAGGCGGCGCGTGGCCTCGCGGATTTCATCTTCGCTCACGCTGACGATGTCGTCGACGTAACGCCGAATGTGTTCAAAGTTGATCTCGCCTACATATTGGGCGCGCAGTCCGTCGGCGATCGTCTGCGTCACCTGCTCCGGAGGGAAGCGGACGATTCTTCCGGCCCGCAGGCTGGCCTGTGCGTCGGCGCCGAGCGCCGGTTCCACGCCAATGACCTTCACCTGCGGTTTGCTGAGCTTCAACGCCGTGGCAACCCCGCTGATCAATCCGCCTCCGCCAACCGGCACCAGCACGGTCTCTACTTCCGGCAAATCCTCCAGGATTTCGAGGCCGATGGTGCCCTGGCCGGCAATGATTTTTTCGTCATTGAAAGGCGGAACAATGATGTAGCCATGCAGGGCGGCTAACTCTTCTGCCTTCAGCTGACGTTCCACGCCACTGGTGCCAGCGAATATGATCTCCGCTCCCAGGGCTGCGGTTGCCTCGCGCTTGATCGCTGGTGCGTTGGTCGGCATCGTGATCACTGCCTTGGCCCCTAACGCCCGTGCCGCATAGGCGACACCTTGCCCGTGATTGCCGCTCGAATAGGTGATGATGCCGCGGCGGCGTTCCTCCTCCGTCAGAGAGGCAATCTTGTTATAGGCGCCCCGGAGCTTGAACGCCCCGATGGGCTGCAGGTTTTCGGGCTTCAGGTACAGCCTGCGGCCGTCAGCCCCACCCTGCGCTTGGTGGATGTGCGATTCGAGCAGCGGGGTGTGCACGGCGACGCCGCGCAGCCGGACCTGAGCTTCGAGAATGTCTTCGAGGGTGACCATGGATTCCGGTTTTTCAGTGTTCTTTGAGGGTGCCCCGTCTTTGGGTTTTTTGCAAGGGCAGGGGTCTTTCACAGACCCCGCGGCTAAACAAGAGCCCGCAGACGCGAACAGAAGCCTTGAGCTTTCTGCTGGACGGTCGCGTCCCTAGAACTTCCCCCCTGCTAGAACGGTCTTCATGGCGCTGCCCGGACTCGTGAGACGCACCGCTCGGCGGGTGTTAAGGCGCGTCGGTTCGAAGATGGGGCGGAAGAGGCAGAACGGAACACAAGGAGATGACAAGGATAAGCAGAGAGAGGAGCCGCCGACCGACCGCAGCAGGCAGGGTGGTGCCTCTCGGCACGGCTCAGGGGGGCGACCACCGATTCTCAGGTGGCTGTCGGGGACCGGTCTCTGAGGCCAACCAGAATCGTGACCGGTAGCCGCAACGTCCGCCGCGCCGGGTCCCTCGAGGTGATGGCCTCGACTGCCACTCCGTCCCCATCCGGAAAAGGGTCAGAAACGATCTCAAACTCCTCGCCATACATGTGGACGTGGCGAGAGGTCGAGTACCCGAGTTCTTTGATCCTGGCACAGTCGTTCGCCGGGTTTCGCCCGCTCGCACGCTTCATCAGGTTGCTCGTTTCTGTCCGGGGACGGAGGGGTGAGAAGCTAAGAGCCGACGGTTCGGCTTCGACCGGCCGTCAAGTGGGCTTCCGCGGTGAGCCAATCTTCAACGGCATGGTCGGGGGTGCCGCCGCGACGCTCGTAGAGCTCGTAAGCGGCAAGCCGGACCTCTTGCTCCAAAACAGCACTGACCGGCCCATTCTTTGGCGCTGCGTCCGATTTCGCCAGCGGCTTGACTTGCGGAGACGATACGGGAGGTCGTCCAACACGGACTCTGGAATCAATCACGCTAACTCCTGTGTTTCACAACTAAGAGGGGGGAACTTCAGATGGACTGACTTAGTTCAGAGGGTCTGAATGAGAACGCGGAGTACTCTCATTTCGACCTTATACCGATTGTGCCCCGGTGTCAATCGCGGTCGAAGCCATGCGGAACGGGGCAATCGGGAGTCCACGTGGGCACGCTTCCCGAAAGCTGGAATTCGCCTTCAAATCTCCAAAATCACCGGCATGACCAGCGGCCGCTTCTGCGTCTGCTTGGAGATGTAGCGTTTCAAGTCGGCGCGGATCTTTTCCTTGATCAGGCCGTAGTCCGCCTTCTCTTCGTCGCTCGAGACTTCGAGAGTCTCCATCACAATCTGGCGCGCACCATCGATGAACCCGTCTTCTCCGGGAGCAAATCCACGGGTCACGATTTCGGGCGAGGTTTCCACCCGCCCGGTGAGCTTATGGATGGCGATGATGGGCAGCACAATGCCGTCTTCGCTCAGATGACGGCGGTCCTTGATAATCAGATCTTCCACCACGTCGGTGCGCGAACCGGAATCGATGCACACTCGTCCCACATTGGCCCGGCCCGCTTTGCGGGCGCCCAGTTCGTCGAACTCAAGAATGTCGCCGCTCTCGATCAGGATCACATTCCCCACCGACCCGTGCATCGAACCCGCCAGTTCCGCATGCAGCTTCAATTGCCGGTACTCCCCGTGGATGGGGATGAAATATTTCGGCTTCACCAGGTTGATAATCAGCTTCAGCTCTTCTTGGCTGGCGTGCCCGCTGACGTGCACCGGCGGGTATGACCCATCGTCATAGATCACATGGGCCTCCCGTCGGAACAGGTGATCGATCATCCGGTAAATGGCCTTTTCGTTCCCCGGAATAATGCGCGAGGACAACACCACGGTGTCGCCCTTCTCGATTTTGGCGTGTTTATGATTGTCCACCGCCGCGCGCGACAAGGCCGACATGGGCTCGCCCTGGGTCCCGCTGATCAATACACAGACCTTTTCCGGCGGATAATTCTTCATCTCGCCGGGATGAATCAGCAGTCCCTCGGGAATCTCGATGTAGCCCAAGTCCTCGGCAATCTCCGCCGAGCTGTTCATTGAGCGCCCGGCAAACGCGACTTTGCGCCCATGCCCCCAAGCCAGCTCGACCGCCAGCTTGATGCGATGGATGGACGAGGAGAAACAGGAAATGAAAAGCCGTCGCTGGGTATGCGCGAATACTTCTTCAAACTTGCGCCGCACCGCGCGTTCACTCGGCGTGTACCCCTTGCGCTCTACGTTGGTCGAGTCTTGAAAAAGCGCCAGCACGCCTTCCTTGCCATATTCGGCGAAAGCGTGCAGGTCGAACAGGTGGTTGTCGGTGGGCGTGAGGTCGACCTTGAAGTCGCCGGTATGGACAATTACGCCGAGCGGCGTGTGCACGGCCAGGGCCACGCAATCCACCAGGCTGTGGGTGACATGGATGGCATGAATGGTGAAGGGACCAATCTTGAAGCGCTCTCCCGGCTTGATCTCGTGGAGATCGGCGTCTTCGAGCAGTCCGTGCTCGTCCAGCTTGTCTTCGAGGTAGGCAAGGGTGAACTCCGTTGCCCAGACCGGAACGTTGAGCTCAGAAAGTATCCAGGGCAAAGCGCCGATGTGATCCTCATGACCGTGCGTTAGCACGATCGCCCGCACCCGGTGACGGTTTTCAATCAGGTAAGAAATGTCGGGCACGACGATGTCGACGCCCAGCAATTCGGATTCCGGGAACATGAGGCCGGCATCGATGACCATGATGTCATCGCCCCAACGCACGGCCATGCAGTTCATTCCGAACTCGCCGAGACCGCCGAGGGGCACGATATGCAGTTTTCCAGTTGGCATCGGGGAAGCTTTGATGCTAGCAGGAAATCGGCGGCGAGGCCATGGACCGGCACCTTTCCCCGCTGCCGAGAACCGCCAGCCACGGGGTGCTGGTCTTCTCCCGCCCGCTTAGGTTAACTTCTATTAAGATGTCTGAGCAGCTCCGCAGATCCTGGTTTCAGGGCCACATCGAGAACGCCCTGGTTCGTGGTCTCAGTCGCGCCTACGAAACCGTCAAGGTCGATCCCGCTCACTTTCTTCTGCAGTTGCGGGCCGCCTATGGCCTGCCGGTCACCAGCTTTCACGGCGTCTATTCTGTGGAGATCCACGTTCTTGACGACCTGGCCGGCCGCATCGTTCGCGGCGGCATGAAAGCCGCAGCCGCGGAAGGCGCCGGCCTCGGACTGGGAGGCATTCTCACCATCGTTCCCGACCTCAGCATCCTGGCCGGCATCACCCTGCGCACCGTTCAGAAGCTCAGCCTCCTGTACGGCTTCGAATACAACACGGATGAGGAAACCGCTGAACTTTGGGTCGCCGCCGCCAGCGCCGCTGGAGTTGACGTCAGTCGCGAGCTGCTGGAAAAAGAAGTGGTCAACCGTTTTGTGCCGCGCGTCATCCGGCGCATCGCGGTGCAGGCCAGCGGGGAAGTGGTCGAGAAGTGGGCGGGACGCGTGATCCCGCTTGCTAGTTCCCTGATCGGCGCCGCGCTGAATTACTATTTCGTCCGGGCGTGGGGCAAACGTGCCCAGGCGCACTTTCGGCAGAAGCACTTGGAGATGCGCCGGAAGTTTGAAACCCGCGAGTCAGGCCTGCCCCTGACCGGCGGTTCCCAGCACCTTTTGTCTTGAACCAAGTTGTCTTAAAGCAAGCGCAGGCCTCCGCCGGGTCGGTTGGGCGGGCGCGACCTCTGGGAGTGAGGTGTTTCGAGTCATGCCTACATTTTTCTGTTCCGCGATGCTTTTCGATCTCGATGGAGTGTTGGTGGATTCGACCGTCGCCGTAGCCCGCTGGTGGCGAATTTGGGCCGACGAGAACAAGATTGACGTTGCCAAAGTGCTAAAGATCGTCCATGGCCGCCGTACCGTCGAGGTGGTCCGGCTGATGGCTCCTCATCTCGATCCCGAAGCCGAGGCCAAACGGATTGAGCAGCGCGCCTCAGGCAACGATGACCGCGATGGCGTCGTCGTGATGCCAGGCGCGGTAGAACTCCTCGAGTCGCTACCCGAGGACCGCTGGGCGGTGGTCACGTCGGGCACGCGGCGGCCCGCCGCGGCCCGCCTCCAGTCCGCCGGACTCCCGGTCCCGCGCGTACTCGTCGGAGCCGACGACGTGTCCAACGGCAAGCCTGCCCCCGAGCCCTACCTGAAAGGCGCGCAGCTTCTCGGTATGCCGCCTTCCGCATGTCTGGTGATCGAGGATGCTCCGGTAGGGATTCAGAGCGGCCACGCCGGCGGAATGAAGGTGATCGGCATCGCGAGCACCTATCCGGCTGCGGAGTTGAGCGACGCCGACGCAGTTGCCGAGGAACTCCGCCAGATCCGCGTGCGGGTGCAGGATGGAAAGCTGCAAGTCGACCTCTAGTGCCCAGGTCGGCCAGTGCTCGCTCAACCCGGGGCGTCGCCTCCCGGGCGTGGGCGGGAGTCCAAAAGGGGGCAGCCCAGGGCTCCCCTTAGCGCAGCCACTCCTCCAATTCGGTCCCCTGGTCGGTCTTCTCATCGCGATATTTCACGATCACCGGAGTGTAGAGCGACAGATTCCACTCCCCGGCGTGGCCCTTTTTCACCGCTCGCGATCCCGGCACGACCACCGCGTTCTCGGGCACTTCGAGCGCCTTTTCCGCCGTGGCCCGATAGACTTCCCCGCGCACGATGTCGTAGAGCGGGGTCGAGCGGGTCAGGATCGTACCCGCGCCGAGTACCGCCCGAGTCCGTACCAAGGTGCCTTCGTAGACGCCGCAGTTGCCGCCGACGAGCACATCATCTTCAATGACCACCGGGGCCGCGTTGATCGGCTCGAGCACGCCGCCGATCTGTGCGGCGGCGCTCAAGTGGACGCGCTTGCCAATCTGCGCGCAAGATCCGACCAGAGCATGAGAGTCCACCATCGTGCCTTCATCCACGTAGGCCCCGACATTGATGAACATGGGCGGCATGCAGATGACCGTAGGCGCGACGTAGGCGCCCAGGCGCACCGAAGATCCCCCGGGGACCACGCGCACCCGGTCGCGGACCGTGAAGCGGCGGGCGGGAAAAGTGTCTTTGTCCACGAAAGAAAGACTGGTGTCCTCTCCCATCTTGCTGAGTTCGCCGAGGCGGAATCCGAGCAGAATGCCCTGCTTGACCCATAGGTTGACGACCCAGCGCCCGTCGACTTTTTCCGCGGCGCGGATTCTGCCCTGGGTGAGCTCGTCGCGAAAGTCCATGAACGTTTTGCGCGCGTCGGGATCGCGTTCTACCTCGCCGAGAGAGGCGAGGCGTTCGATGGCGGACTGAAGAGATTGCATGGGAATGGTTGATTGAAGATCGTTGATGGTGGATTGTCAACTGCGAACTGATACCCGGGTCTGGCTGCTCCCAGAGTCCATCGTCGATCCACCATCCACGATTTCTAGATGCATTTGCACTCACTGCGGATCAGCACGCCCGGTAGGTTGAGCGAAGCCTCGCGCGCCTCGGCCAGAGTTGGATAAGGACCGTGCCAGCGGGCGTGATTCGCGTCATGGCCGGCGGGGCGGCCCCTTCCATGATTGCAATGCCCGCAAGCGGAGCGGTGCAACACGATCTTGTGGGGGCCGGCCAGCCAGTTCTCGTAGACATAGAAATCAGCGGCCTCGGCCGCAGCCGCGGCGGCCTTCGCGATCAGCCCGACCTCGGTCGAGACCCTCTGCAGTTTGGAGCGGGTATCGCGCCGCATGGGTAACATGGGCAGGCGGTACACCTCTTCGATTCTGCCCATCATCGCCAGGACGGCCTTCACCGGCATGGGGTTCGACTCGATGAAATTGGCCTGCATCAGCGGCAGATACTTGCGCTGGATGGCGCGCGCCGTCGTCCAGTCATTGTTCAAGGCCGCGCGCGTCAACTCCGCCATTTCCCGTGGAATTTCGTTGGACACGACCGAAATCACACCCACACCGCCGAGCGCGATCAAGGGCAGGGTGACGGCGTCGTCGCCTGAGAACACCAGGAAGTCTTCCGGCACAGCGCTGCACATTTCGGCCATCTGCGTGATATTGCCTGTGGCCTCCTTGACTCCGATGATATTCCGGATCTCGGCCAGCCTGGCCATGGTCGAGGGCTCGATGACGGCGCCGGTCCGTCCCGGGACGTTATAGAGAACGACCGGCTTGTCGATGGCTTCCGCAATCGCTTGGAAATGCCGGTATTGTCCTTCCTGCGTCGGCTTGTTGTAGTAGGGCGATGCGGTGAGGATGGCATTCACCCCCGGCCTTGCGGCGGCCTCTTGGGCCCGCTCGACGGCGTCGCGGGTCGAGTTCGAACTGGCGCCGGCGACGATGGGCACACGTCCGGCGGCGACTTCCGCGGTGACATCAATGACCTGCCGCCACTCCTCGTGAGTGAGAGTCGGGGTCTCTCCCGTCGTGCCGCAGGGGACCAGGAAATCGATTCCAGACTCCACCTGCCACGCCACTAGATTGCGCAGCGCCGGCTCGTCCACCGAGCCGTCCTGCCGGAAAGGTGTGACTAGCGCAGTTCCACAGCCTCGCAGTTCCATGATCTATATAAGATAGCGCGAATGAGCGAGGGAGCAAAACCGGGGCCATGGCGCTGCGCTCGGTTTCCTTCGGCCTTTCGCGGAGGACGGCGGCTGGGGACGGAGTCCCGAAGGGGTTCCCGCCAGAGAAGGTTCCGCCCGAACCGGCGTCCTCGATTCCAGCAAATTCTGCGGCAGGCGGCGAAGGAGCCCTGTCGGCCGGGACCTTGCCCCCCGATCTTCGCTCCCGAGAGTTACAGCTCGCGCCACACCTCTTTGAAGTCGAAAAACCCCTTCTTGCCGACCAGCCACTCGGCGGCGCGCACCGCGCCTTCGGCGAATCCGCGACGCGATTTGGCGTCGTGACAGACGTAAATGGTGTCGTTTGGGGAATCGAAGACAATCTCATGCATTCCGACCACCTCGCCTTCGCGGAAGGAGGTGATTTCGAGTTCGTGGCCGGAGGCATCTTTGAGGATGTTCTTGAGTACAACGGCGGTGCCCGAGGGCGCATCCAGTTTATGGACGTGATGGCGCTCAAAAATTTGACCGGAATAGCTATGCTTCAGCGCGGCTGCCGCCGTACGGGCGACCTCGTAAAACAGGTTCACGCCGACTGAGAAATTTCCCGCGTAGAGGAAGCCGATGCCGCTCTCCTTCACCAGGCGCTTTACGGTTGGCAGTTCGCCGTACCAGCCCGTGGAACCGACGACAATGTTTTTGCCGGCGCGGGCGCAGGCGGCGATATTTTCCAGAGCTGCTTCCGGAGTGGTGAAGTCAATGGCCACGTCGAAAGCCTTCAGGGTTGCTGGCGTGAGCGCCGAGGCATGAGGGTTGTCATTGATATCGAAGGAGTGGACCCGGTGCTTGCGCTCCCGCGCGACCTCCGCCACGATTGACCCGGTCTTGCCTCGACCTAGGATGAGAATGTTCATGGATGCGATTCCTGTCTTCTTCGCTCTCCGCAATGGCAACCTCTCGGTTACGCAAATACCTCGGGGTCCAAATCCGAAAAAAATGTCTTGTGCAGCTGCCGGATCACTTGCGGCACCGCGTCCTCTTCGATCACGAAGGTCAGATTGATCTCCGACGCACCCTGGGAAATCATGCGGATGTTCACGTCCTTCACCTCGTTAAAGACGCGGGCGGCAATGCCCGGCGTGTTGCGCACGTTTTCTCCCACCACGCAGACGATCGCCTTGCGGCCCTCGTACTTCACATCGGCCAATTTGGCCAGATCGGCGGCCAGCGCGGGAATGGACTCATTCGAATCGACAGTCAGCGAAACACTGACCTCGGAGGTCGAGACCACGTCGACGGCAATACGATGGCGGTCGAAAGCCTCAAAAATAGACCGCAGGAAGCCATGAGCCAGCAGCATCCGGGGCGCAGCCACCTCCACGATGGTGATCCGCTTCTTGGCGGCAATCGCCTTGAAGAAATTCCGGCACTTGGGGGCTTGGGCGGTGATGCGCGTGCCCTCACAGGTGGGATTGCGCGAGTTCAGAATATACACCGGAATATTCTTCTGTACGGCCGGCAGAACGGTTGCCGGGTGCAGGACCTTGGCTCCGAAATATGCCAACTCGGCCGCTTCCTCGAAGCTGATGACCTTGATGCGGCGGGCTTCGGGGCAGATGTTGGGGTCGGTGGTCATCATGCCGTCGACGTCGGTCCATATTTCGATGCGCTCGGCATTTAGCCCGGCCCCGACGATGGCGGCGGAATAGTCCGAGCCGCCGCGACCGATCGTGGTCGTGACCCCGGCTTTGGTGGCTCCGATGAAACCTCCCATCACCGGTACTCGGCCGGCATCCACCAAGGGTTGCACTTTGGTCCGCAGGCGTTCGTTGGTTTCTTCAAACAAGGGGGCGGCTTTGGTGTGGGCGCCATCGGTCACCAGGCAGTCGCGCGAATCAAGATGCGCAGAGGGCATGCCCTGAGCGGCAAATGCGGCGGTCACGATCTTGCTCGAAAGCATTTCACCGTAGGCGGCGACGTGGTCGGTGGTGCGCGGTGTCAGTTCGCCAACGGCGGCGATGCCGCGCAACAGTTCGTCGAGGTTCTCGAAATCAGCGCCCAGATCGGAATGAAATTGGGTGAATAACGCGGTACCCAGCAACTCGCCGGCCGTATCGTAGTGACGCTCTTGCAGAGCGCGGCACAGCTTGAGCGCCGTCTTACGATCTCCAGCTCCGGCCGCGCGCGCCATGGCCAACAAATTGTCGGTCACCTTGGACATGGCGCTCACCACCACAACCGGGCGCTGCGGCAGACGCTCTTTGACGATGGCGGCGGCGCGCTCAATCGCCTTGGCATCCTGCACCGAGGTGCCGCCAAATTTCATCACGATCATCGAAGAGATTCCCTAGTTTCGCGGATTCACGCGCATGGCCACGCACATGATGGTTCTTGATTGTCGCTTGTGATTCTACAACAGGGACAGTTTCGGTCTGTGCGTGGTGGCAGGCGACGGGGTTCGGCGAGGGCCGAGCCTCGAGCTTGAAATCTTGACTACTTCCGCGGTGTGATCTCGGTCCCAAACGAATATTCGTTGAGCGGTCCGAAGCGCCGCTTCTCCGCATAGAGACGCCAGCGGCGCCAGACAATACGTAGGCTGGCCATGACCGGAATGGAAAGATATACGCCGAGAACACCCGCGATCTCGCCACCCGCCAGTACTCCGAAGATGGCTCCGAGCGGATGCAGTTCCATGCTTTTGCCCATGATGCGGGGAGAAACCAGGTAGTCTTGTACGCCTCTCCAGAGGGCGAGAAAACCGAGCAGCAGCAACCAGTGGGGATAGCTCAACAGGAGACAGACGCCCACAATAAGCACGGCCGCCACCAGAGGTCCGACGACCGGGATGAACTCCAGCATGCCGCCGGCGGTTCCGAGCACCAGGGCGTAGGGGACCCCCATGGCGGCCATGAATGTGGTGTAGACGACTAGCGATAATGCCGCCAATGTCAGCTGGGCGCGAATGAAGTGCGCCAGCATCTGGTTCAGGTCGCTCAGCACGCCTTCCAGGAACTCGCGCTGGGGCCGGGCTTGCACGAGCGATAGCAGAACCTCACTGAAGGAGCGTCCGTCGCGGAGAAAGAATGCCGCCAAAATCGGGGTGATGATTAGAAGCCAGGACTCCTGCGCGGCTTCGGCGAGGCGGAGTCCCGCTCGCTGGGCGATCGTCAGGAGGGTTTCCCGATGACCGGCGAGGAAAGCCTGCAACTGCTCCCGGGTATCCTGGCTCCAGCCGTGCTCCTGGCCGATATCCTGGGCGATCTGGCCGGAGCCGACTCGCTCGAGCAGAGAGGGAAGTGCGGCCCGCAGGCGCTGCCCCTGATGCGCGATTTTCGGGCCGACGAAGAAAAAGAAGCTCACGACCAGGGCTAGCAGCAGAAGGTAGATGACCGCGATGGCTCTGCCCCGGCCGCGCGTCCACCTTTCTAGCCGTGACACTGCGGGGTCGACGAGATAAGCGAAAAATACCGCGAACAGGAAGGCCATCAGAGTCTGGTGGGCGACATAGAGAAAACCCAGTGCCAGGGCAAACAGCAATGCCGTAAACAGGGCCCGGGCCGTGCGTGGGTCGATCAGCGCCATGGATCTCTATTCTCTATTCCTTCGGTGCCCGTGGAGGGCCGCTCTAGTCTCGTACCACTTCCGTGCTCTCGTCCGGGATGACAATCCGGATCAACTTGAATTGATCGTCCAACCACAGAGACCAGTCTCCCGCATCGCTTTTCAGCTCGAACCGGCTGAGTTCCCGTGGGACGCCACGAATCGTAAGGCTCTCTCTTCCGGAAAACTCCACGCTAATCGGCATGGAGGTGCGCCCGTGTGGGTTCAAGGAGCCGAATTGAGTGCGCTGCTTCAGCGGGCACGCCAGCAGCCCCTTATCCTGGCGGCAGCTCATGGCCAGGTACTTCCACAGCAGAACCTCGCGCTGGACAAAGGAGTAATCATCCAGGATGCTGGTCGAGGCGGGAAGCAGGAAGGGTTGTTCGGCGGGTTTGTCGGAGGGATTGGTGGTAGTCCGTTCAATCAGAAACTCGTCGTTCGGCACGACCACGGCCTCGATTTTCTCTGGGAGGGTTTCCTTCCATTCGTACTTGACGATTTCGCCGGTCGGAGTCAGTTGCAGCTCGGCCGACTGCACGGCCCGGTTCATCCCCTGTTCCGACTTGAACTCGGAAGTGATGACGCTGCCCACATTCTTTTGCACGATGGAAAAGGTTTCCGTCGCCGCCCGCCGGCCGCCCATGAAAACGCCAAAGGAGCCCGAGTCCACGCCTTGACCTGCGGGTGGGATCTCCTTGTCCTTGCCGCGGGCCGCAGCCGAAATCAGCAGCAAACTCAGTCCCGCCGACACCAGTGTCGTCCCGACCTTCACTTCATGACTCCTTCAGAGACTCACCCTTGGACTCTAATCCGAGAGCCCGGACGACCTCGGCGGCCACCGTGTCGATCCCCTTGCCGCCGGTCTCGATGCGCAATGAGGCCGCCAGGTAATGAGGCCGGCGCGCTTCGTACAAGCGGCGGAACTGTTCCGGATCGCGCCGCAATGGGCGTTCCACCTGCCGTTCCTGCTGGCAGCGCCGGAATAGTTCCTCAACCGGCGCATCGAGAAACACCACCAGGACCCCGGCCTGTTCGAGCAGCGCCCGATTCTCGGCCCGCGCGAACGCCCCGCCACCGAGAGCTACCACCCGAGGAGAAGGACCCAGTTCCGCCAGAAGCTCGCCTAGTGCGTCTTGTTCGGCGCGCCGGAACTCGGGCTCGCCGGATTCACGAAAGATCTGCTCGATCGTGCGCTGTTCACGCGCCTGGATCCGCTCGTCCAAATCCTCAAAGAGCCAGTCCAGCTGCCGAGCCAGAGCGCGGCCGGCGCTGCTTTTGCCCGCGCCCATGAATCCGACCAGAAAAACTGCCCGCGCCGGCCCGCGCGCAGACGAACTGGTTGCCGCAGACGAATCCGCTCCGCTTTTCATGCCTGCCAAAGTGCCGGATCGTCCGGCGGGATGGCTAGCGTTTCTTGAGGTGGATTTTACCACTGATGGAAAACAGCTTAACGGAAGAGGCAGCCTTTCCCATGGTGCCCGCGAAGGCACTCCCTGCTTTCAGGGCGAAGGAGGTGTGCTCGGGTTGCAGCTGGAAATCGTTCTCGACCTTGCCCTGCTCAGAACGCGCGGTCACGTCGAAGGACGCATAGCTCGGAGCCAGGGCCTCAATATCGCCGGTGTGGCTGGTCAGAAGATATTCGCCGCCGCCGCCGAACTCACCGTCGTAATGGATCCTGCCGCTGTTCGAGTTGACCTGGACCAGGGGACCATTGACCGAGTTCATGACCACATCGCCGCCCACGGAAGTGATCTCCACGTGCCCGTCGCGGATGCTGGTCAAAGTGACCAGGCCGTTGAGCGTCTTGATATGCACATGGGCATCGTTGATCTCGCGCACGTCCACATTGGCATCCGCGCCTTCGAGGGTCACGTCGCCGTGCAGTCTTTCAGCGTGCAAGGGCCCGTTGATGGAGTGCAGGGTCACACTGGCGTCGGGCGGCACCAGGACTTCGTATTCCACCCGTCCGCTCTGCTCGTCGACGCCGGGGAGAAGGTGGGAGACGATATCGATGCGGCTCCCGCTCTGGCTGTGGTCGACCTCCACTTTGTCGGAGTAGGTGGTGGCGGTGACCATGACCTCTTTGACCGCGCCTGGCTTTACCGAGATGGGGCCATATTGGTTCATGACCGTGACACTCGCGTGGCGGCCAACCTTGAAGCGATATTCCTTGCGGCTCTCCGCTAAAACCAAGGTTGTCCCGGCCAATACCACCACGATCGCTAGTTTTGCGGCTCGCTCCCTGCGTTTCATGATCACCATATCTCCTCGACCACCGGCCGACGGTTCCTGCGGGCTCGTGGAATCGCCCATATTATGGCAGAGAACGGTTCAAAGCCATTTCATAAACCATCGCCTTTTGGTCATAGGCGTCCATCAAGTACTGTTGCGCCTCTGCGTCGTTGGGATTGGTCTCAACCGATTGTTCGGCGTCCCGGATATAGGAGTTCACGTCCCGAAGGTCGGCTTGATAGGAGGCCAGCAGGCTGGGCGAGTGTGAGCTCACCAACTTGAGCAGTTGCTCATCGCTGCCCGGGCTCCAACGCCTGCGGGCCGGCGCCGCCGGCGGCGCCTCGGCCACAAGCGCCGGGGAGGCGACCGGACCCGCCTGTCGCACGGCCGGTCTGCGTTCGTAGCGCAGCACGCCGAAGACGACGACCAGCGCCGCTGCCACGGGCACGAGCCAGGTCATGCTGCGGCGACGGGAGAATCCCTGAATGAGAATCAACTCGCGCTCAGGCGGACGGATCAGCCCTTCTTGACGCAGGGCAATTTCAATCGAATTCCATACCCGCCGACTGGGCTCTTCGGAACCCTGCAAGAGCCGGGCCTGCTGAGAAATCGCTTTGAGGTCAGACAACAGATCAGAGCACGTGGAACAGAATTTCAGATGAGATTCCTGTTCGGCCGTGCGGTCACTATCCAGAATATCTGGCAGAAAGCGCTCAAACTCTGCACAGTTCATACTACGTCTCTCCCGATGCCACTCTCTGTCCTCTCTCCTACGGCTTGGCGGCTTTTTCAGCTCTGCTCGTCTTGAGAAGGTCGCGCAGTTTCATCCGCGCTTTGTGCAATTGCGACTTGCTGTTGCCGATCGAACAACCGACCATGGAGGCTATCTCATTGTGCTCGAAGCCTTCCACATCGTGAAGCAAAAAAATGGTTCGATATCCCGGCGGCAGTGTCTCGACGGCACGCTGCAACTGCAAGCGGTCGATCGACCCGGCCAGCGTGGGATCCTGCGCTCCCAACTCCTTCTTGCGAACCTCTTCGTCGCCCTCTAGCGTCTCCTCGAGCGAAACCACGGGAAGACCCTTCTTGCGCAGCTGCATCAGCACGACATTGACCGCCATGCGATGCAGCCAGGTTGAAAAGGCGGATTCGCCGCGAAAGGTCCCAATCTTGCGGTACAACTGGAGGAAGGCTTCCTGGGTAAGATCCTCGGCTGCCGCCGTATTGGCCGTCATACGCAGGCATAAAGAATACACACGACGCTTGTGCAGGTTGTACAGAAGCTCGAAGGCTTCGGCATCCCCTTGCTTGGCGCGCTCAATCGCCTCTGTTTCCGAGAGCCTATCGCCTTGCGTTCTTCTTGCGTCCGTCAAATCGCCTTTCCGGCCGCATTCATTCAGATGCGGTGTAAATCTCTTGCGTTGTACTGCTTGCGGCTTCCGATAGGGATTTCCTGACGCCCTCGATCGGGACCGGAACGCTGCGCTCGCCCGCCGGGGCGGCTCGCAGTCCTACAGAAATACGGATTCTCCAGGCCATGCCGACGATGCTAAGAAACTGTGGCCTTTGTCCCGAAAATCGGTTCCGCCGGGTACAAAAAAGGTCGCGCGTCACCCCCGCTCCTCCGGCTGCCAACCCCCGGCAGCTACGCTCGTGCGGAGACCGTAGTTATGGTTTCTAACCCGTGACCGTGGGTTCCAGTTTCTCTCTGCCGCAGCAGAAATGCAAAAAGCACGCCCAAAAGGCCCAAAACTGAGAATATCCACATTCCCATATGATACCCCGCAGGGTTGGACGCGCTGGCGCCGCCGCGGGTATTGGCCCAGCCGATCAGCAGGTTGAAGCCGAATAATCCAATATTCTGGATCATGGTCATCACGCCATAGGCGGTCCCGAGCTTCGATTGTTCGACGATATAGGCCACCGATGGCCACATGACCGCCGGGATCAGGGAAAAGGCCACGC
The DNA here is from genome assembly GCA_963770245.1 of uncultured Acidobacteriaceae bacterium. Classification (GTDB taxonomy): domain Bacteria; phylum Acidobacteriota; class Terriglobia; order Terriglobales; family Acidobacteriaceae; genus PALSA-270. The sequence continues at coordinate 722,376 of CAVYOX010000014.1, forward strand.
CCATCATGGCCATGGGGATGTACAGGTTGACCTGGGTGTAGGCCATCATCAGATACACCGGGATCAGCAGCAGGGAACCGAACATCATTAATAAAGCCCGTTTTCCCACCCGATCGACCAGCAGGCCGAATAGGGGCGTGGCAATCATGGCGAACAGGGTCAGCATGCTGGACAGGAATCCCCCGAATTCCCGCGAGGTGCCGTGGGCTTCGATGAAGAACTTCACGGCGAAGGTTTGGAAGGGGAAAATGGCCGAATAGAAGACAATGCATAAAGCCACAATCAGCCAATAACTCAGACCGAACTTAAATAAATCGCCAAACACAACCTTGTCCGTCGAGGCCTCCCCGAGGTGATACTTCTTCTCGGCGTGCGCCTCGAGAATCCAGTAAACCATCGCGCCGACAAAGGACAGGCTGGAGATGACAAAGGCAATCAGGAAGGGCCCGCGCCAACTGGCATAGGCGGCGCGCGCCCAGGTCGGGGAGTTCAGCGCGGCGAACGATCCCAGCCGGCAGATGGTCAAGTTCATGCCGAAGGCGAAGCTTAATTCCTTTCCTTTGAACCACTTTGCCAGGGCGGTGGTGACGGCGACGTTCAGCGATTCCGCCCCCATGCCAAAAACCAGGCGCCCCATGGCCATGATCCAGAGTTGTCCGGAGGCCGCGTTGATTCCGGGGCCAAGCAGGCAAAGGACGCCGAAAATCATGAGCGATTTTCTTAGCCCGAGGCGATCAATGATCAGCCCTCCGATGACCACGGTGAAAATGTTGGGAAAACTGTAGATGGCCTGCAACAGTCCGATGTTCGAATCGGAGAATCCGAGCTGCTGCTTGAGCAGATCCGCCAGTGGGCTCAGCGCATCGTAGGCGTAGTAGCTCCCAAACATCGCCAGGCTGACGACGAAAAGAACCATCCAGCGATAGGGCCGGGAAGGCTCGGGCCGAGCGGCTTCAGGCATGGAGCCCTTTCCTCAGTCGGATATCGAGTGCCAACGAAGACAGAACGATAGCAGATTGAGAGCGGAGTTCGCACGGCATTTGGAACCGGGCAATGCTCGGGTGATGCTCAGTTCTTTCCGCCCCGGAGGGCGGGTCGCGACGGGGACGCTAGGTTGACGGCGGCCCCCAAAAGCCCACGATGGCGGGTTTCGCTCGGCTGGACAGCCAGCGCCCGGCAGACGGTTCTAATTCAGATCGACCAATGCCAGCGGCGTCTGCGAGGCAGTCCTGAGGCCAGAAGCATCGACCAACACGAGCGTACGAATCTGCCCAGCAGAAAGCGTGTAGCCCTGATTAATGAATGGAGTCTTGCTCCCTGACGGAGTCACGATCACCGTGTACAGGACGTAGGCATAGGTGGCGGCCGAAAGACTCTGATAACTGCTGGCCTGCTGGAACATAAGGCCGGAGATCGTCGGGGTGGCGCTCGAGATATCGGTGCCGGTCGGCACCACGTAAACGTCCACGCTGCCGGGGGCGCTGGGGGAGGCGTGCACGACCCGCATTTCCGTATCGCCAGGTTTGGGAAGCGTATTGTCGTCGGCGAAAAGCACCAGGCCCGGGGCGTCGGCGCCTGAGGTGTCACCGTAATATCCCGTCGCGACTACCGTGTACTGCTTCGAGCTCGCGAGGTGCAACGAGGTGGCATTGACCACGGGAGTGGTCGTGCCGGTTTGAAAGAATTCGATTGAGTCGCCGCCCGACGAGACCGACTGGTATCCTGAGGCCGGCGAAACCGATTCGAATCCCACGTCCGAGAACAAGGTGGTCCCGTTAATTGCCACATCGTAATTCACCGAGGCGTCGGAGATGGCGTTGACCACTCGAACTTGGGAGTTGCCGCCGCAACCCGTAGCCAAGATACTCAAGCTAGCCAGAGATAGGGTAAGGATAAGGGTAAAGGGCCGCGCTTTGAACGGACGAAGCATAGTGTTCTCGGAATGGAAGGCCGTCTGGTCTGAGTAAGCGGGTGTGATGCTTGTCTCGTGGCCATTGGTTTTATAGAGTTCTGTAAAGTTTTATATGTACGAATCGGAAGTCCAGACCGGCGGGGATGCTGGGACCCCTCCAGGGGATCGAAGGATGCTGGGACCCCTCCAGGGGATCGAAGGTAGGTCTGCTGCTGGACTGGGGAAGACGATGCCCTTACAATCATCAGGCAGAATAGTTCAGTGCTCTGAGCAACTGCGATGACTGTTGTCAGTGCGTGAATGTAAAAGGCGGGCGCGTAGCTCAGTTGGCAGAGCAATGCCCTTTTAAGGCATGGGTCGATGGTTCGAGTCCATCCGCGCTCACCAGTAATCCGCTGGGATTATTGGACTTGCACAGACAGAGCTTTTTCGACCAAGAGATTCTGACCCACACCCAACCCACAGCTTGCGAACCACCGCACCTGAACGTCGTGCATCTCATCGGTGACTGCCTGAGCGTATTTGCTCAGCATGATCTCCGGGTTCGCGTGCCGCATGTTGCTTTGGGCGGTTTTCACATCGGTCTTGTCGATGGACACCATCCAAGTAGCCATGCTGGAACGCAGAGAATGCAATCCGAACCGCTCTCCGTCCGCGATTTTGACTCCTGCGCTTAGGGCAGCGGGGCGTAAGTGATCGGCGACGAATATCCCAGCGCACATCGGAATTGACCCGGTCATCTTGTACGACGGGAAAATCCAGTCATCGTCTCCACTGTACTGTGTGACCTTTCGCCAGTGGTGCAGGAACCATGCCAGCGCCGGGGACATAGCGACCGGAGCCTTCGAGGCCTTGGTTTTGGGTTTATCGAGGCAGGCGGCTGTCCAACGGCGCTCGATCATGATCTGGTTCTCTTCCCAGTTGATGTCGCCCATTTCAAGCCGCACGCCTCAGATGCCCGAACCGCTGTTGACGCGCAGACCAGCACCAGAATTTTGTGACGCGGGTCTGGAAGCAGCGCGATAATTGCTTTCACCTGCTCAGGCTTTACGATCACTGCGGTATAGTTCGAGGCCACGTCCTCCAGTTTCCATCCACCTGCCGGATTGGTAGTCACCAAACCCTCGAACTCCCCCCAGTTGTTCGCCACACTCCCTCCTGATGGCTGCGTTGTAAGCGATCACGCACCCATTGCAGTGTCTAGTGATCGCACCCGTGCGTGACAGCCGGCATAGGGAGACGCTGAAATCTCCCTGGTAACGTTGGTATCAATAGCTTATGGGAAACACGGTCGGTGATCGGAGTCACGGTCATGGTGTGCCCCAAGGGGAGACAATAGTAGGAGCCGGGAGGTGCGTATGCCACTCTCAAGTTTGCGCGAGTACCTTGACAAGAACGGCGTTAAATATGTGGTCATTTCCCATTCCACTGCCTTCACGGCACAAGGGGTTGCCTCGCTCGCCCATATTCCCGGAAACGAATTAGCGAAGACCGTAGTCATTAGGCTGGACGGGGAATTAGCGATGGCAGTGCTTCCTGCGTCCTTTCACGTGGATTTGGCGTTGCTTAAGAATGCGTTGCAGGCCAACACCGTGGAACTGGCGTCGGAACAGGAATTCAAAGATCGGTTTCCCGAGTGTGACACGGGCGCAATGCCTCCTTTCGGGAACCTGTACGGAATGAAGGTTTTAGCCGACGAGAGATTATTGCAAGATAGGGAAATCGCGTTTAATGCATGTTCTCACCGGGAGTTGATTCGGTTGGCTTGGGAGGACTTTCAACGACTGGCTAAACCGAGAGTGATAAGGTTCGCTGCGCACCGAACTGCGCGCGCAGCGTGAGAAATCTTTCGTGGAGTCATGGAAGTATGCGAGGTTACAACGGCGCTTCAGGTCTGCTGACCGACCTTTACGAACTCACCATGGCAGCGGGGTACCTGCAGAAGAAGATTGACGCGCGCGCCACATTCGAGCTTTTCGTGCGACACCTTCCGGCAGGCCGAAACTACATGGTTGCAGCGGGTTTAGACCAAGCGCTTGAGTTCTTGGGAAGTGTTCGTTTCTCGTCAAAGGACATCTCTTATATCTGTTGGCTTCCGGCCTTCCGGAACGTTGGACGTGAGTTTCTAGAATTCTTAGGCGATTTTCGATTCACCGGCGACGTCTGGGCCTTACCGGAAGGCACGATTTTCTTCCCCGGTGAACCGCTGATGCGCGTGACGGCGCCTATCGCCGAGGCTCAGCTGGTGGAAACGAGTCTCCTGTCGATTCTGCATTTGCAGACGCTAGTTGCGAGCAAGGCGGCCCGGGTAGTCACTGCTGCTGCGGGGAGACCAGTGGTGGAATTCGGTTCCCGCCGGGCCCATGGTGTCGAAGCGGGAGTTCTGGCTGCCCGCGCAGCATACCTGGGCGGGTGCGCAGGTACTTCTAACGCATACGCCGGCAAATACTTTGGAATCCCTGTGTATGGAACTCAGGCGCACTCCTGGATCATGGCTCACCAAGAGGAAAGCGCTGCCTTCAGCAGTTTTCTCGATGTGTTCCCCGACAACGCAACCTTGCTTGTCGACACTTACGATGTTCGTGCGGCCGTGAGAACAATCGTGAATCTGGGTCGCAAGCCGTATGCGATTCGTTTGGACAGCGGAGATGTTCTCGCCGACAGCCGGTGGTGCCGCGACTATCTTGATGCAAGTTGCTGGAACGATGTGAAGATCTTCGTGTCCGGCGATCTGGATGAACAGCGCATCGCGGCACTGCTTCGTGATGGTGCATGCATTGATTCATTTGGCGTTGGCACTGCCCTCGTGACGTCATCCGACGCGCCCTCCCTCAGCATGATTTACAAACTGGTAGAGATAGAGGAAGGCAACGAAGTCCGAAGCGCTCTAAAACTGAGCGAGGAAAAGAAAACCTATCCTGGTCGAAAGCAGGTCTTTCGCTTCGCCAATGATGGAACCCTCCGAAACGACCGCATTGAACTGGAAGGTGAACCCGCTCCGGATGCGGAACCGCTGTTAATTCCTGTAATGCGCAACGGCCGACGTCTTCGGGTAGCGAAGCAGAACCCGATTGCGGCGCTGAAAACCGGACGAGACCATTTTCTTGCCTCTGTCCAACACCTGCCCGCACATCTCCTCTCCCTGCAGGATTGCAGAGAGCCATTCCCAGTGCGCTACGGTCCTCATTTGCAGCAATTGCGCGATCGGACGATGCAGAGCATATCAAAACAGGTATCTGCAGCTTCAAAGCAATCCCAGGCTAGATCGCGAAAGATGGTCTTCTGGGAAGTCGATGTGCAGAACGATTTCGTGCTACCCGAAGGGAGACTGCGTGTGCCGGGAGCCGAAGAGATCATCCCAAATATTGACCGCCTCGTCGAGGCCTGCCGCCAGGGACGGGTTTTCCTGATTTCCTCTGCCGACGCACACAACGTCGATGACCCGGAGTTCTCTCAATGGCCACCGCACTGTCTCAAAGGTACTTCCGGCGCAGAACTCATACCGGAAGCACAGGCGCCAAATCGTCTAGTCGTTCCTAACCAGCAGGGGATTCCGCTGCCAGCGAACGTGAGTTCGTACCAACAAATCGTCCTGGAGAAGAATACGTTAGACGTTTTCGACAACCCCAACACAGACGCGCTCCTGAGTCACCCGGATTTGGCTTCGTTAACGTCCGATCCTGATCTCGAATTTATTATGTTCGGGGTAGCGACAGAGTATTGCGTTCGCGTGGAAGTTGAGGGGCTGTTGCGGCGTGGGCGACGGGTCACAATCGTGAGCGATGCCGTTAGGTCGCTTGATCCCGCTCAAGGGACGCGTGTGCTCGAGGATCTGCGATCCCGAGGCGCGCGGGTCACGACAACCGAAAGGGTCTTAGTTTCTTTGTCCGAATGTTTTGACCAAACCCGGAGCGAGCGCGCGGATGTCCGTGACAAGGCTTCATGATCTCAGGCAGCAAACAATACAAACCGTTGGCAAATGGCGCCCCTGATCAGTCCTCTGATGCCAGACACTCCAGTAAGCAACATGTCGAGGAGCTTTCGCGAATGGATGAAGATTGCCAGTGCGGCTGCCGAGGACCTTGCGTTGCGGCCAACAAGCCGAACCAAACGAAAGGGATTCGAGTCGGGCGTTGACGCGGGAGGCGCTAATGAAGGCCTTCACACATTTCACTAGGGGTGGGGACAAGACGTTCCACATGCTTCCATCTATCGCAATGTTCTCGCTTCTTGTGAGTTTCCACTTTGCCTTGGCGATTGTGCTGGCGCTTTCGCTTTACATGAAGTGAACCAGTGCCGGGAATCCCGAAGCAATAGCGAAAGAACGAGTGCGGAAGCGATTTTTGCGCATCCATCGCCGACGGGATTCATCCGAGCTTTTCAATTGCGGGAGACACGCGAAATGATCGTCCGAGCTGCACGAATCCTGGGCTTCGCGGTGACCGTGCTGTGCTGGTACTGGGCGATCAACGGTCGGTGGAGCGGTCTGTGGACCATGATCTGGTGCGCACCGTTGCTGCAATATCCAATCAGCATTCTGGGCCGACGTTTTCTGGACGCAGCCCCAACGAGAGCGAGATCCGAGAAAGCTGATATCTCCGTTCACTACGCGATGATGATTGCGCTAGGAGTCAGCATCTTTCCCGCGATTCGGTTCATTCAGCAGCATCCGCCTACCAGAATCCCCATCCCGGAACAGGTTGGTTATGCGCTAACAGTATTGACTTCAACCGCTGCGCTGGTAGTGGTGCTGAACCTCGCCATTCGTGGCTTGGGAGCTCCATTTGCGGCAAAGTTATCGAGCCGTCTGGCAACTGATTGGATGTACGCCTGGACAAGGAACCCGATGGTACTCTGCACCCTGGCTCTCCTCGTGTCGGTTGGTCTGATGCACCGCTCTGTTTGGTTTGTGCAGTGGGTACTCGCGAGCGTCTCACCGGGATTGGTGCTTTTCGTTTGGTGTTATGAAGAACGTGAACTCGAGATCAGGTTCGGATCAGCATGCTTGGAATATAGATCACGTACCCCGAGGTTCTGGCCGCGTAGGCCGTGTGGGTCGGATCGTCAGCGCACAGGCTAGAAGAGCCGGAACTGACTTCCACGTTGACGAGTACGGCGACGGGTGACACCGCCCTTTCGACCGGGCTCGAATCTCCACTCCTTAAATCGCTTCGATTGCCTTCTCGTCTAAACCCATCCCCGGAGATCGCTGAACGCGAATGTCGTGGGTTCGTCCCTCGGTTCCCACAATCACGGAGAGGACAACCGTATCCTGGTACTTCGCTGTGCGCGCTTGCTCGGAGAACTCTGCCTCCGGAGAATAGATGGCACTATGCTTTGCGAGAAGCTCGACTCACGCGCAAGGATTTGATCGAGCTTCTAGGGCAGCTGCGTTGGAAATCCGTTCATTCACTACTCCCGTCGCGCCTACGATTCCCTCGCTCACGTGCTCCAGAGATTCAGTTCTGCCGGCCTCGCTCACTGTTGGCGGACCGTCAGTACCGGACAACATGCGTGCGCGACTACCTTGTGGGTAGTTCCCCGTGTCAGATGGGCTGCAATTCCCAAATGCGCTGCTGGGCGCACTCCCAGAACAATCAAATCTGCGTTGCGCTCCGCTGCGGCCTTCAGAATGCATTCTGCAGAGGAGCCAAACTTAATGACGATTGCGGGCTTACACCGCAAGGCCGCGTCTTCTGGAACCAGCCTCTCCAGGCGTTCGAGGGCCCACTCGGTCGGACTCGGCTGATCACGATCATGCTCCTCAATGACATGCAGCAAGCCTAGCCGCGCTTGAAACTCTTCCGCCAGCGAAATAGCGAACTTTGCGGCAGCGACGGACTCCGGCGAGAAATCAGTCGCGAAAATGATCTCTCGGAACTCAATTTCCTCAGGAGCGAGTTCTTTCCCATCCGGTTGAAATTCTTGTCTCAGCCCACCGCATGCTCGCGGACCGATGGTCAGCACTGGACATGGAGCTTGGTGCAAAATCTCCTCGGCAACGGACCCCATCAACAGTTTTCCCAAGCCCGTCCGCCCGTGAGTGCCGAGGACGACCAGGTCAACGTGTTCTTTGGTAATAATTTCAGAGAGCACGTTCCAGACATTGCCTCGGCGGACGTATATGTGATGGGGAATGTTCTCCAAAGCCGGAGACAGGTGCATCATCCTCTCGATGGCGTCGCGACGTATCGTTTCATATCCCGAGTCCAAGATGTCGGGCGCCACGGTCTCCGCTTTGACCAAAATACTGACCTCGGGAATCGCGTGCGTCGCATGCAGCATGCTTCCGTAGTGGCGGCAGATTGCCAGAGCATATGCTAATGCGCCTTCTGCAACGGAGGAGAAATCGGTTGCAAAGAGTACGTTTTTCAGGGAAACACGGGTGTTGGTTCCTGGCTCTACGACGAACATAACCCACCCCCACGTACATCTAATGTCACTCCAGATTGCAGAAAGACGCTGTGCGCCTTATCACGCGCCCCAGTGATTTTGGATACCCGAAACATTCTTTCGAAAGAGATTCACCTTCCCGATAGCATTGGGTGGAGTCCTCGGACCTTTTTAGTCTTTCCGATCACTGACTGGAATTGACTGAGATGAAATCATGTCATTGGTAGTGATTGCTGCGCTCGCGACAGTCTTATAAAGAACAATTCCAGGTTAGCATGCTCATCCCTCAATGCTACCCAGTCCGTTACCTTGAGGCGATCGTGTTCGCGATCGACAAGCGTGATATCCGCGATGGTCAACCTTAGGAACCACTTTCGCGGGCACGATTGTGTTCTGACTTTCACAACTCAGAATTGCATCGGCTTCATCCGGCGAGGAAGTGATTCTCACCGCAGTCCAATTTTCCAGGCGCACTTTAAGAAGAGGCGCCAGATCTTCGGAAGACGGAGCAACGTAGATCGTCCCCACCTGGTAAAGCAAAGGTGGAGCTGCCGAAAAAGTAGCCTGTGCGACGAGAGACGCCGATAACGACATCACCACAACAATCGACATCATTATGCGGTGTAGGGGCAGCAATGCGCAGCGCGGACCCAGGAGATGCATAGAGTCCACTCCTCCTAGGGAAAACCAGGATCCCGAGGTCTAAGTTAATGAATCTCCTCAAACTCGTCTGTGAGCAAAATCACACGGTCCAAAATGTATTTGCGGCTAAGCGCTGCATTTCTGGCCGAGCAGATGAACGGTTTTCGTCCGGGAAAGACGGAAAGACTGAGCTAAGAACGCAGAGATCGCACCTTTCCGTTGACTGCTTCCATCACGAATTCCCTGCTACAAGAACGCTAATTTCACAAGGGTTCGGCGCGGAACGCGCATCAGGCGTCTTCAACAATTTCTTTCGTCTTGGTGTTCAACTTGGTCGATCAGGGAGCCGACTTCTACTCGATTCACACTTTGACTGACGCGAGCAGTCTGTGCCTGACCATCTCGAACGCTTCGCGGTCGCCTGGGGAGGTGAAGAAAATCGGCGGCCCAGGAAATCTGATTCAGTCGAATTGCGGCGGTCGTTCGCTGCCCGCCAACTAACTCTTTGAGGTCGTCTCTCGGCAGAGATCGCTTTCAACTCCGTGTGAAAGCAGCGGACTCTGTCTTGAAGACCCTGGCCGCGGAGGCAGCATCCGCCAGAACCAGTGTAATCAGTCGAAGCCAAATCAGGAAGGTTCAACTTGGTTTCTGGAGGTCATCATGCCGGGTTACGACTATGTCTGCAACGATTGTCACAAATCATTCGAATCGGTTCTCACGCTGACCGAGCACGATAAGGACAAGGCTACCTGTCCGCATTGCGGCAGCCATAACGTTGAGCAGGAGCCAGCCGCGTTTTTTGCGGTGACGTCCAAGAAGAGCTGATGCCCGCCAATGCGCTCGCTGCCAAGGTGAGAAGTCCCACAGCGCCGAACTTGCAAACGTATTGGCTCCAATCAAACTTCAGTGGGAGAACTGATCGCCACTCTGGCGACAGAGCGTGGTGTTGCCGCGCAAGAGTGGAAGTCTTATTCGCTGAAAGCGGGATGGTCTCTACGTCTGCAATGCTGGGGGCGCACAATTCTGTACCTCTCCGCTTCGGACTCCCTTTGCCTCGCGCTTGCCGATAGACCCGGACCGCAACGCGCGCGGCGGGTGGAGTTACGCAACCCTCTGGCGTTCACCGCGGGCGCGCTCCACATACCGCCCCGTCTTCACATCGACACGCACGACTTCCCCTGGCGCGATGAATAAGGGCACTTGAACCCGCACTCCATTGTCCAGTGTCGCTTGCTTCCAGGCGTTGTCTTGATGTGCGTGCTCCGGCGGCGCGGTTCTCGCCACACGCGCCTCAGCAACCCGCGGCACGATGACGCCGATAGGCTGGCCCTCAAAAAACACCACCGTCACCAGCATTCCCGATTCCAGGAATCTGTCGGCTGCCCCGGCAACCGCGCGGGCAACCACCACTTGCTCGAAATTCTCCGGATTCATAAAAGTGCAGCTATCGGTATCGCTGAACAGAAATTCCAGTGAACGTTGCTCGAGTTGCACATCGTCCAGCCGCTCTTGCGGACGAAAGTGACGCTCCCACATGCTGCCCGTGGTAACGCTGATCAGCTTGGTCCTGACCACGCCGCTCAGCTTGGCAGCCCCGGCCTTGAATTCCGCTTCAAGAACCCGGTAGATCTCTCCCGCGATGCGGAGAATCGTTCCGCTCTTCAATTCCGATGCAATAACCATGGCGGACTCCTCGGTTACAAAGACTCCCAACTAGAATGACGGTAATCGCTGATTCAAGCCCCGCGACATAAGGTTCGTGGAAGGTTTCTGAACTACTTTCCGAATGCGCTCGAAGGCCCAGTCAATCTCTTCCCGCTTAATGATCAGCGGCGGCGCGATACGAATCACGCGGTCGTGGGTTTCCTTGCACAGGATCCCCTCCGCCTTTAGCGACTGGCAGTAAGGCCGTGCGGGGCGGTGCAGCTCGATTCCGATCCATAATCCTTTGCCCCTCACCTCCTTCACGTCGGGACTGCGAAGGCCTTGCAGCAGGCCCAGGAAATAGGCCCCGAGCTCAGCCGAACGCTCGACAAGTTTCTCTTGCACCAGGACTCGCAACGCGGCGCGCGCCACCGCGCAGCCCAGCGGATTGCCTCCGAAAGTGCTGCCGTGATCACCCGGCTGGTACACCTGCATGATCTCCCGGGAAGAAAGCACCGCGGAAACCGGATAGAAGCCGCCGGCCAGCGCCTTGCCAATGATCAGAACGTCAGGCCGGACACCCTCGTGCATGTAGGCGAACAGCTTGCCCGTGCGGCCGAGGCCGGATTGAATTTCGTCCACCATCAATAGAACGCCGTTCTGCTGGCAGATTTCCGCCGCCTGCTGCAGAAAGCCCCGGGGCGGAATAATAATGCCGGCTTCACCCTGAATGGGTTCTACAAGAAAAGCACATGTGGATGGAGAGATGGAATTCTGGAGCGCTTCCGCGTCGCCGAAGGGAATCACCCTGAAGCCTGGGGTAAACGGCCCGAAGCCGTCGCGATACTGCGCATCGGTGGACAAACTCACCATCGTGATGGTGCGCCCGTGGAAGTTGTTGGCGCAAACCACGACTTCCGCTTTGTCCACTGGGATGCCTTTGACCTTGTATCCCCATTTGCGGGCCGTCTTGATGGCCGTCTCCACTGCCTCGGCGCCGGTGTTCATGGGCAGGGCCATCTCGAATCCGGTCAATTCGTGAAGTTCTTTGTGAAGCAACGGCAGTTGATCATTGCGGAAGGCGCGTGAAGTTAGTGTCACTTTTCGGGCCTGCTCGATCATGGCCTTGAGGATTTTGGGATGGCAGTGTCCCTGATTGACGGCCGAATATGCCGCCAGGCAGTCCAAATACCGGTTGCCTTCGATGTCCTGCACCCAGACACCTTCGGCGCGTTCGATGACTACGTCGAGAGGATGGTAAGTGTGGGCTCCGTATTGATTTTCCAGTTCGACGAACTCCCGGGTTTGCGGCCGCTCTTGAGTGATCAGTTCGGTATGCATAAATGCCTTCAATCCGTCTCCAGCAGCATGGTTAACAGCGCCATTCGTACATACAGCCCATTCACTGCCTGGCGGAAATACAGCGCCCGCGGATCGTTGTCCACCGACCGGTCGAGTTCCACGGTGCGCGGCAGGGGATGGAGGATGAGAGCATCGGGCTTCATCTTCGGCAGGACCGCCGAGTTGATGGCATATCGCTGCGTCCCCTCGCGGCCGGGCATTCGCTCCGGGCGAATGCGAGTCTGATACACCACGTCTACTTCTCCGATGACCCGGTCGATGTCCGGCTCGAGTTCGTAGCGCACTCCATGCTCATCGAGATAATCCAGGATGGCCTGCTTCATCTGGAGTTCCGGCGGGCTGACGAAGAAGATCTTCACCCGCTCAAATTTCGCCAGCAGATAGGCGAGGGAACTGGCGGTGCGGCCCCTATCGAGTTCGCCGATGATGGCGACGCTCAGGCCGTCCAGCGGGCGTTCCCGATAGATTGTGTACAGGTCCAGCAGGGCCTGTGTGGGATGCTGCCCACCATTTCCGTCGCCGGCATTCATGATCGGGACCGGAGAAACTTCCGCTGCCCGTTTTGCGCCGTCTTGTAGGTAGTGGCGGATTACGATCACGTCCGAGTAACTGCCAACGATGCGGATCGTATCTTCCACCTGCTCTCCTTCGATTTCCGAAGAAAACGCACGCGCGTGTTCGGTAGAAAGGACCCGGCCCCCCAGCCGCTGCATGGCCGCCTCGAAGGACAGGCGCGTGCGCGTCGAGGGCGCATAAAAAAGGGTGGCCATGATGCGATTCTGGTAGTCGAGCGAGCCGCCACGCGCGACTACCCGCTCCATCCCGCGCGAGCGATCGAAGAGTTCCATCAGCAACGGTACGGTAAACTGCTGGGACTCGATGACGTGTTTCAGCTTCACGTCATATTCGGGTCTGATTTCCCCGCGGCTCCTGCGAGCGTGTGTGTCCGGGGCTTGAATCTCTGCCATCACCTGCCTCCTACGAGAAGTTCGAGCTGTTCGCGCGCGTTCCGTGCGTCAAAGATTTTATCCTGCACGATGTGAGTGCCTGCCGAGCCCGCCACCGCCTGTGACAGGTGTTCGGCGGAAGTAATGATGGCTTCTCGCCCTCCCTGCGCCAGAAACCGTAGGACAGATTCGATCTTCGAACCCATGTTGCCGGAAGGGAAGTGCCCGGCGTCGGCATACAGCTGCAGCTGGCTGGGAGCGGTGATGCGCAGCGGCCTCTGCCTCGGCCGCTTGTAGTCCAGGTAGACGTAATCGGTATCAGAGGAGATGACGAATAGCTCAACACCGAGGCGGGACGCCAGCAGCGCAGAAGCACGGTCCTTGTCGATCACCGCTTCCACGCCCTGCAGCCGCCCGTCACGCCAGGCTACCGGGATACCGCCACCACCGCAGGCAATCACCAGCACTCCGTGCTCAACCAAGTTGCGGATGACCTCCAGCTCCACGATGTCCACGGGCTCGGGCGAAGGCACGACGCGGCGATAGCCCCGGGCCGCGTCTTCGACGATTTTCCATCCCAGCGACTGCTTCCGCTGCTCAGCATCGGCGCGGGTATAGAAAGGGCCAATCGGCTTGCTTGGCTGCCGCATCGCAGGATCGTCAAGCGAGACGACGACCTGGGTCAGCAGCGTTACAACGGGGACGTGCAGCCCGGCCAGTCTGAGTTCGGTATCGAGGGATTGCTGCAGGAGGTAGCCGATTTCCCCCTGCGTGGAGGCATCGCAGACATCGAGCGGCTGACCGGGCACCTGGCTTGCCCCGCGCTCCGAGCGCAGCAGGGCCGCTCCCACCTGCGGTCCGTTGCCATGCGTGAGCACAATGCGATAACCGTCGCCAATCAATTCCACGATTTGCGCGGCAGTGCGGCGGGCGTTTGCCAACTGCTCGGCGATGGATCCTTTCTCTCCTGCCCGGATCAAGGAGTTGCCGCCCACCGCCAGCAGCATGCTTTTCATGGCCGTTCCTGCTACACGTGCACCAACTCCGGCATCTCGGCCGGGCGCATCAGCCCCACGGGAACGTGCTTCATCAGTTCCAGCATGATCGCCTTCTGCGCGTGCAACCGGTTCTCGGCCTGCTGGAAGACCACAGAACGTGGCGAATCGATCACTTCGCGGGTTACCTCTTCCCCGCGATGCGCGGGCAAACAGTGCATGAAGACGGCGTCGCTTTTTGCGCATGCGAAGAGCTCCGCATTTACCTGGTAGGCCTGGAAAGCCTGGCGCCGCTTCTCCACCTCAGTTTCCTGTCCCATGCTCGTCCAAACGTCCGTGTAGACCACATCCGCGGCAGAGACCGCTTCCTTGGCGTCGTTCGTGATCCGGCATCGGCCACCGGTGTCTTCGCAGCGTTCCTGGGTCCACGCCATGGCATCGGTTCTGGGCTCATAACCGGGTGGCGTTGCTAAGCAGACCTGTGCTCCAAGCTGCGCGCCGGCGAACATCAGCGAGTGGGCGACGTTATTTCCATCGCCCACAAATGCGACCTTCAGACCTTGCAGCCTGCCTTTGACTTCCCACATCGTGAGGTAGTCCGCGAGGGCCTGGCAGGGATGGCTGTAGTCGGTGAGCCCGTTGATCACCGGGATGGCGGCAAACTCCGCCATTTGTTCCACGTTCTCATGAGCAAAGGTGCGAATCATGATGCCTTGCACCATGCGCTCCAGGTTCCTGGCCACGTCGTGGATCGATTCCCGCTTGTTCAGATTGATCTCCGCGGGAGAGAGATAAAGTGAAAAGCCACCCAATTGCTGTATGCCAACGTCAAAGCTCACCCGCGTCCGCAGCGAGGGCTTCTCGAAGATCATGGCCAGCGTTTTACCTTTGAGTGTGTGGCTGTAGGCGTCGGGATTCGCCTTGATGTGCCGTCCGAGCAGGAGGAGGTAGTCGATTTCGGAAGGCGAGAAATCCCTGATCGATACAAAATCTTTGGCGTTCATTTTCCCACCTCCTGCGGTACCGTGATTTGCGCAAGAATTTCAGCCAGGCCGGGATGCGTGAGTTCCTCCACCTCATAAGTGACGCGGAGGCTCGGCTTGTCGATCTTGATCACGCGCGCCAGGTCAATCGGTGTCGCGATCAAGACCAGGTCGCACGGAACGCGATTGATGGTCTCTTCCAATTCATGTCGCTGCATGACGCTGTAGCCCATGGCGGGTAGCAAATGGGTCAGATGCGGATACTTTTCATAGGTGCTGCGAATCGAGCCGACAGCAAAGGGCTTCGGATGGACCATCTCGGCCGCCCCGAACTGGCGGGCAGCGACCACTCCCGCGCCATACGGCATTTCGCCGTGGGTGAGAGTTGGGCCGTCCTCGACCACCAGCACCCGCCGGCCTTTCACCAGTTCCGGCGTGGGGACGGAGACGCGGCAGGCAGTCTCCACGATTCTGGCTTTGGGATTACTGATGTGGATGTTGTGGCGTACCGTTTCGACGTCCTGCTGCGTGGCCGTGTCTACTTTGTTGATGACGACCACATCGGCGCGGCGCAGGTTCACTTCCCCGGGAAAATAGGAAAGTTCGTGCCCCGGCCGATGCGGGTCGGCAACGACAATCTCCAGATCAGAAACGTAGAATGGGGTGTCGTTATTCCCGCCATCCCACAAGATAATGTCCGCTTCTTTCTCCGCTTGTCGCAGAATCTGCCAGTAGTCTACTCCCGCATACACGACCGTCCCTTGATGAATGTGCGGTTCGTATTCCTCGCGCTCCTCGATGGTGCACTGCTGCAGATCCAAGTCTTCGAGGCTTGCGAAGCGCTGCACCGCCTGAGCGGCCAGGTCGCCGTAAGGCATGGGATGGCGGATCACCACAGGCTTGAAGCCTTGCCGCCGCAACTCAGACACCACCAGCCTTGACAGTGGACTCTTGCCGCATCCGGTGCGCACCGCACAAACCGAAACCACCGGAATACACGCCTGCAGCTGAGTGTGCTCCGTTCCCAGCAGCCAGAAATCCGCACCGGCAGCGACCACCCGTGAAGCGACGTGCATCAAGTTCTGGTGCGAAATATCGCTGTAGGAGAACACCACGGCGTCTACAGCAGCATTGGCAATCAGTCTCTCCAGGTCTTTCTCTTCAAAAATAGGAATGCCGTCGGGATATAAGCTACCCGCCAGTTCCGCCGGATACCACCGGTTTGCGATGTCGGGGATTTGCGTGGCGGTGAAGGCGACTACGTGGTATTCAGGATTATCGCGGTAAACGACGTTGAAATTATGGAAGTCCCGTCCCGCAGCACCCAGGATGAGGAGTCTTTTCATGGCCGGCCTCCATTGCACCCACCATTACCCTGTATCTTCCCGTGGGGCTGATGGCGCGGCTGTGCCGCTAGTCACCTCGCAGTGTGATTACCGGCACTGAGGAAGCAGCCAGCTGGCAGGGCAGTCTCCCGCGCATACGGTGGGCCCTGTCTTCGACTCTTCCTGCTGGATATCTGTTAGGCGGCCGGCTGAACGATTCCTCCCGTGACGAACTTTCCCAGCACGTGGCATCGCCTGTTCTGCAAAATCTTCCCACGCCAAACGAACCAGTTCACGATGGGTACTGGCATTGAATGCGATCTCTTTGTCTCCTGCCAGGCTTAGATCGGCAAAGAGAGTCCTCCTTTCTCGTGACGTTCGGCACATGTGCAATGAGCGGCGTCATACCTTTCCTGCCAGCTGTTGCTTGCATCAAGCCCGGCCTCGCCACGCGACCGTCGAGCTCAGCTTGCCCTCAGAATAGGTCCTGCGGCCAACTACCACGGCTTAGGTCGATGTCGGTTTGGTTGGAGCTGTCGCGGCTTGCGGCCGCCACGCGATAGGCACATTGCCCCGGAGCCGCTTGCCGGCGTCAGGCTTGACTGACGGTTTGTGGCCAGCGCTCATCCTGGTGGCCACAGCCTCGGGGTGGGCTTCTCCCCGGTTTGAGAAATGTCTCTGCATTCCGAATCTCCTTTCTCTTCAGCTTCCCAACAACACACTGAGGCGGCCTGCCTCACAAAGCCGGACACGTCCGCCGCAACCTTCAGGAGACAACATTACTCTCCTACGAGAGGGCGCTTTCTGCCGTGATTCGGGTCACACTTGCATTGGTGCCAGACCCAACCGGCGGCAAGGTTGCGGCGTTAGCTTCGCGCCGCTTGAAGACCGCCGCGCGACGGTAACGAGGATATCTGTCATCACGGCTGGATGTGACGCAAAGCACAGCGCCGTCCTGGGAGCGGCAATAAAATATTGGTGGAAAGTTGGGCGATCTCGTGGAGACCGCCAGCGATTCATTCCCGTGTGTCATTACGGAGGGAACCCATCTCATCGCGGATAAAGTCAGGACGGAGGTATTTTGATGGCTACCGCGACACAAACATGGAACCGGCAACAGGAAGATGCGGCTTTCAAGCGCATCCTGATCGCGACCGATTTCTCCGACGTCTCGCGCCGCTCGCTTGGGTACGCTGTTGCATTAGCCCGCAAATACAATGCTGAAGCCTACGTTGTGCACGCACCTTCAGCGCCGGCCCGCGAACCCATCCCACTGGAACCTCTACCCAAGGATCTGGACCCACAGTGGCTCGAAGCCGAAAAACAGATGAAACAGTTTGTCGAAGCCGGAGCGATGGGGGACATTTCTCACCACGACCTTCTGACCCGAGGTCCGGTTGCCGATGTCCTGGCCTCGCTCATCGAGAGTGAGCACATTGACTTGCTCGTCCTTGGCACTCACGGGCGTGGAGGGCTGAAAAAGCTGGTGCTGGGTTCGGTGGCGGAAAAGATGCTGCGCCTGGTTCCATGTCCAGTGCTGACTGTCGGCCAGAACGTTTCTTCAGAAGCGGGCGGCAGCGGCTTCGAGCGCATTCTTTTCGCTACCGATTTCGGAACCGGAGGAGCGAGAGCGCTGCTGCTTGCCGTGGCCCTGGCGCACAGATATTCCGCCAAGCTCACAATCGTGCACATGATACCGACATGGCAGCCGATCTTGAGTCCGCCGTCAGTTTACGGTCCGGCAGGCTGCATGGCAGATGAATTAATGAACTGGGAGTTGAAGCAGCGCCAGGAGTGCCTGGCGAAGCTACAGCAACTGCTGCCGCGTGAATCTAAACTGATGCACGAACCAGAATACGTCGTTAATACGGACGCTCCCGCGGAAGGCATCCTGCAAGCTGCGCGTCAGCATGATGCCGCGCTCATCGTGATGGGAGCGCACCGGGCACTCTCTCCCGGCGCCGTCGCTCACCTGCCGTGGACGTTTACGCACCGTGTCATTTGTGAGGCCGAGTGTCCGGTCCTGACCGTCAGAGGGCCAGGAGACGTGAAGCCTATCGTTGTCCTGCGTCGGATATAGGCCGCCGGGGAAGTGTGTGGTTTTGGTTCGCCTTGGGCCGGCCTTTGGCGTAATCCCAGCTCGGCTAATGTCTTCTGTGTGCTTGTGTTATTTCCGATTTCTGATTGTCCAAAAAATGCCGTCCGGCAGCAAGCCGCAATACCTTGTCAGCTTGCGCCAGCAAACCCTGCACCTCATCTTCACTGACATCGCTGAAGTTCTCATACCACTGCGAGAGTGCCAAAGAAGATTGTGGCTCAGCGACGCAAATCAACTCATCCGCTTATATTCCGGGATGTCCGCCGCGGCCGGAAGCCATCATCTACGGTGTGGCCGTGGCCCTCGGTTTGGTGGATAAGAAGACATCGCCTGTCGAATTCAAACAGCTGGAATTCCCCATCCCGCGCTACCACCCAGGCGATGTGCGTCCGGAAGGGGATCTGGTGGTTTACGCGCGATTCGGAGAAGATTTAGAGCAGCTGTACTCGAAAGTAGGAGGTGTGTCATACAGGTAAAAGACATCATGACTTCGCAGCCGAGTTATTGCACGCCGTATTGGACAGTCGAAGCCGTTGCCGCCCTGATGGACCACGCAGGCACTGGCATCGTACCGGGGCTGGATGAACTTGTTCATCGCAAGTTAATAGGGGTCGTAACCGACCGGGATCTCTGTCTCAAAGTGGTAGCTCCCGGAAAATATCCGGCACATACGTGGGTTACTGATTGTAGCATCCGGTCTGTGGTCACCCCGAAGACGATGTTGAACCGCACTGCGACTGATGGCGAGCACGGTTTCTATTGCGGGGCAGCCGGAACATAAACTTGGCTGGCAGCCACCAGTTCCGCGTTCGGGACCTCGGTTTGGAGTCTCACGCGTCGCATTCCAGCCTTTTTTTCAGGCTTGGTCAGAAAAGTCAACAAGTACTGATGAGCCAACCGCTGCGCAGTAGTATCCAGGTAAGGTGCGAAACTGACCGGTGCACCGGAAAATCCAATGTAATAAGATTCGCCTCCGGTTTCGTCAGCCACCTGGGAGAGATAAAGCTGGCCCCAGTACGTTCGCCAATAACTGTGCGCATCATGCCCCACGTCGGGCGAATAGATGGCAGACACGATGACGCCGGCGCGTTGAGCATCCGTGATTGCTGCATCCACATAGGGATCTTGCCCGCTGCTTCCCCAGTACCGATCCACACCGTCGGTCACCATCAGAACCTCCCGCCGAGCGGTGCCTTCAGGCCAACGTTTGATCAAATCCTGCAGAGCAAAATACGGGCTGGCGTTCGCCCCCGGATTGCCCATGGGAAGCCGCAGGGCTTTGGCGGCCTGGTCATGGTCGCTGTTCAGGTCCTGTATGACTTTCGCCGTGCCATTTTGCATGTAGGCGACCCCGATCTTCGCAGTCGCTGGTTGCGCAATGATGAACTGCCGAATGTCCTCCAACTGGGAACCAAGGCTTACGCTCGCGCCATCGTCGATCAGAATGAAGAACTCGAGTGCGGCCTGCTGGCCTTGTGCGGGCACCCAATCGGTGACCCGGTCACGCTCGCGGCCTTCATAGACCATCACATCCTCGCGCGCTAGCTCCGCCGGCGTCGTCCCATGGCGTGCTTCCACCGTAACCACCATGTGGACTGGAACGCCGGGCGGAGAGGACTCCTGGGCTAGGGTGTTGGCGGCCAAAATTAGCAGACCAGCGATCGCAATTACATACAGTGCAAATTGTTTTTTCACAGCATCCTCACTTTCTTTTTGGTGTAGTAGATTTTCTCCTACATTCCAAGGAAAGTCAGCCACCTCATGGGTGTCAATCTCACTGTGGGAAGCATTGCAGCATCTATTTTTCGCAGCCCTCACCTTCGCCCACGTTGCCCTTGCGTAGAGAACTGAGCGCCTTCTTGAAGTGTTGTCCAGGCCTCACGCGCAACCATCTGGGATGGCAGGGTGGCGGGACAAAAACACTTCCTTGCCACCCTCTGGCAGAGCAAAACTGGGCCGAGCGAGCCTGGCCAATATGAATGCTGCGAACGCCGCCACTTCCAGATGCATTCGTACGTTCTGAACGAGAGCGGTTGGGACATAGATTGGGCCATTGCTTTGGCGCGCATCCGCATCCGAGTGCCCTGCGAGGCGTAGTTGACTTGATGACTATCGGATCCAGCGCTCAGATTACAGGGAACGTTTCAAGCGTTCGAGAAGTGGCACGCTGGACAACTGACCATAACATTCGACAATGCCTGTTCCGAGATCAATCGTTCGAGCCGAATCCAAGCATTGCGGCGCCATCTGCAGACGAAGCTGTCAGACAGTCTCTTTGATCCCAGGCAACCGCCGCGATCCGGCGGGTGCCTTTCTGATAGCTCATTGTGTTTCGAAACGTGCGTGATTATGAGAGCCGACGACGATTCACGATTGGGAAACGAGTTTGCCCGGTCCTTCCTCCGCAGATACGAGCCCCGCGCCTGCCACCAAAGCAAATGGAATGGTCGCTGTCCGCCTGAGTTCATGTCCGGCTATTCTGTCCTCGCTACCGCTCAACATGTTTCGCGGCAGATTCAATCCATCCCCCTAGATTGTTGAATCCGCCGTGGGTACCCCATTCATAGATAGGGAAGGATGCAAACCCCGAGGCGCGACAATTGCGCGTTCTCTTGGGGAAGCCTCTTGAGCCCCGCGAGTGCTTCCGTGCTTTCGCTGTCCGGTGGCCGGGACATCCGGCCCCTTTTTCGCCCCGGAAGGAGGCGTCGATGAAAGGCGGAGCCGTTAGCTTTAAAACGGCTATCGATACCGACGCGAGAATTTCGGTCCAACTTCGGTCCAACTCGTGCCAAACGGGCGGTTTTTATGGAGCTCTACGTTGTGTAAGTTACTGATAATAGACAGGCGTAGTGCTTCCTCCGCGCCTTTTTAAGGCATGGGTCGATGGTTCGAGTCCATCCGCGCTCACCAGTAATCCTATGGAATCAGTGGCATTTCGCTCCAGGGAGCCGCTGTAGAGCACGAAGGGCCTTATCCCGGCATATGCTGTTCCTTGAGGCTTGAGTGTGCCCGGCGGCACGGGCGAGTGTCCAAGCACCGCCACGCGACTCCAAGCCGCGTTAGAAATGTGTGGCGCATGAAACGATTCAGCAGAGGATCGGGTCCTAGTTTAGTTAGCGATTCTGCAATTTCGAGAGCAGCAGCCCTCCGGTTTCAGTCCGTCCCTGCCCGACTTATGTCGCGTACCCTACTCAGTCCCCAGCATCGCAACTGACCGCGCGGACTGCACCAAAGTAACGGCGCTCTGTCCAAAACAGACCATTCTCAAGAATGTTCGCCCAACTAAGCTGAATACTGTTCGAAGAGACGCCGAGTTTCTTCTAACTGAGCGAAAACACAGCAAAGCAGGTAACATGACCAGTACCGAAGCCGGCACGGCAACCGCAGTCTCCTCTTACGACGAAAAACGAGTTGCGACCGATAGCAGTCCCGCGAGCTTTGACCGCGACAGTGTGACTCCCGACCAGTTCCGGAAGCGGATCAAGCAGAAGTTTCCCGACCTTGTGTTGACCGACGACAAGATCGCGCAGTGGCGTGGCATCGAGGCGCTGGAAATATTGCGCCGCGAGGGTCGCGACATCCCCTTAATCCTGTTCGAGGTGGCACAACAGGAAGACTCGACGCGAGTAGAACTGGCCCAGATGGTAAAAGAGTTGGCACGATCCAACGCGGAACTGGAGCAGTTTGCTTCTGTTGCCTCGCACGATCTGCAAGAACCGCTGCGTATGATCTCCACCTACACTCAAATACTTGCCGAGCAATATTCGGGGAAACTTGACGAGAAAGCCGACAAGTACATCCGCTACGTGGTCGACGGCGCGGTCCGTATGGGAACCTTGATCCGTGATCTGCTGGAGTTCTCACGTATTGGCCGCGCGCACAACGGCCTAGAGAGGACCGACAGTGGGGAAGAGGTGAGGGTGGTCGTGAGCAATCTACAAGCAACGATTGACGAGAACGCCGCGCTCGTGACCCTGGGACCTCTTCCCATAGTTATGGCTCATGGTTTTCAATTGAGGCAGGTGTTTCAAAACCTAATCGGAAATGCCATCAAATTTCACGACGGTAAGCCGCCGTCGATTCAAGTATGCGCGGAAAGAAAAGGCGCTGAGTGGGTGTTTTCGGTAACCGACAACGGCATTAGTATCGCTCCCGAAAACGCGCAAAAGATTTTCGCCATCTTTCAGCGCTTGCACACGCGAGAAGAGTATCCGGGCAACGGCATCGGGTTGGCGATTTGCAAGAAAATTGTCGAACAACACGGCGGACAAATCTGGGTGGAACCTTTAGCCACGCAGGGAGCGGTTTTCAAGTTCACCTGGCCAGCTAGAATCCTGTAGCAATAGGAACGACATAGAGGAAGCTTTCGCGCCCCATGAAATATATGAACATTGAAACCGAGGTCTTGTTGGTGGACGACAATCCTGGGGACGCCGAACTGACCGCGGATCTTCTGAGGCGGAGTGGCCCCGGCATTCATACTCATTGCGTTAGCGATGGAGTGGAGGCAATGGCCTTTCTGCACTGCCAAGGAAAGCATTCCGACGCCCCCCGTCCACACTTAATTATGCTGGACTTGAATATGCCGTCGAAGGATGGATGGGCGGTCCTCGTTGAGGTCAAATCGGAGATTGCCCTTGAGACGATTCCCGTCGTGGTCTTCAGTACGTCGCAGGCCCGGACCGACATCGCTCGCTGTTACGAGCTGGGAGCAAATTGCTATGTCACCAAGCCGACAAACCTCGATGGGTTTAAGTCGACAGTCGCTGGAATCAGTAACTATTGGTTTGGCCTCGCAAGTCTGGTGAGAGGGGGAGGATCGTGAACACTCAACCTAAACGCGTATTGCTAATCGAAGACAATCCAGGGGACGTGGATTTGCTTCGCTCAAGGCTAGTGGAAATCAATTGTGACCAAGGGGTTTGCTATGAAGTCTCGTGCGCGGACCGGCTGTCCACAGGTCTGGCGGCTTTGGCCAAAGAGAAACCCGCCGTGGTCCTCCTGGATCTGTATCTTCCGGACAGTACGGGAGCGGACACCTTTCAGAATCTGCTCGACCAAGCTCCTGGAGTGCCCGTGGTTGTCCTCACGGGTCGAGACGATGAGGAGTTGATCGTCAATGCCGTGCAACATGGCGCTCAGGATTACCTCGTGAAAGGTGCCTTCGATAGCAGGCAATTGGGGCACGCGCTGAGATGTGCCATCGAGCGCCAGGCCCTAGTGACCGCCCTCGGCATAAGCAGGAGAGAGCAATTGCAACTTGAGCGGCGCTTCCTATCGCGCGTTTCACGCGAACTGGGTGCTCCGCTGACCTCGATTCACCAGTTTGTCACTACTATGCTGGACGACCGTTCCGGAAGCGTTACCGAAACTGAGCGCCAGCATTGGGATACTGTTTTGCGAAGCGTGAACACTTTGCGCTCCGTGATTGACGGTCTACTGGAGGCGACCTTGGCTGAAACCGGTATGCCTATCCAGCCGTCCTCCATTTCTCAGCATGGTGCACCAGGCAAGTGTCGGACACATCAATGGATTGCAAAATAAGTATTGACGGTTTTGTCTTGCAATATCCGCCCGTGACACCGATTCGGAAGATGATCGGCGGTGAATAAGGGTGCCGAGTGCCGTTTCAGCAGGCAGTGCGGTTCTGGCGAATCTACCAAACATGCGGCTTCGCGGAAGTTGCCGCGCGGCATAACGAGGTGCGCCATTGATTTACTTTGCGATGCTACTTTGATCGCCCGTCCAGGTTGGCTCCGGTCCATCGAGTAATCCCTTCACCGATCGACTCTGACGGTCAAAAATGCCGGCAGCGCCCGCCAGCGCGGCGATCACGGAACCAGGGGAGAGCACGGCTTCATCCCAAATTGGAAATCCAAAGCGGGAATCTGATTCCTTTTCTGCTGCTTCCGCCGCTTTCCGTCCCGCGGTGCGGGACTTCGATCTCAAGATCCGATGTCCAGCAACTGATGATTCGACTTCCCCGCAATCTCTCCCCGGTAAACCGAGCGGAACCAATTCGTTAGGCGCTCCGAGATCCTGGCACGAGCGGAATCCCTGTCGTCGTTTCCAGAAGAGGCGACGGACTGCGGTTGCGCGGTGTGTGTTTGGTCATCGAGTTGCGAGTCTCGCAGGTGATGCCCCCGGAGTGGGGACAACTCTTAAGTTGCTCTAAGCGGCTCTCAGTCGTCGGGTCTTGTCGATCGACCTTGTTCCCTGGGTAGGTCGGCAATTTCGCGGTCCCGGTTTCCTCCTCGGCAGTAGCTGCGCCGAGAACCTGATCAGCCCGAAAGGGGTCGAGAAGGAGCCGGGCGCCAACCCGCGGCCCAGAAAGAAATAGGCGGCACCGTCACACCAACCACCGGATGGGCTTTCGACGCCGGCAGAGTCCGCGACTCTGCCGGCGTTTCTTAATGTGCCGAGCCGGTCGTCGGGGCGGGCGTGCGAGGGTTGAAAATTTCTCTTTCCTTCCACTGCATGCTTCCGGTTTTTCGCTTGACGTCAGCATGTGGCACAGAATGGCATGCCGGCCAGCGAAAGCCAGAAGCTAGAATCCGTTCCTCGGTCGAACACCCACGCGGCCGTGGCTCGTCATCCTCATGGTCTGCCCGAGTATGGTCTGGCGGAGGTCGGCAGCGCAACCCGCACACTCTATACTGGGTGTCGCGAGGCGAATAGATTCAACCTCAGCTCGTCTGGAAGACCGAAACTCCGGTTCCAGCAACACCAGGAGAGATTGTAGCGATGAAGTATCGTCTGCTTGGCCGTACAGGTTGGAAGGTTTCCGAAATCAGTTTCGGCGCATGGGCCATCGGCGGGGCCTGGGGCCAGGTGTCGGAGGAAGAAGCCCTCGGCGCCCTGCATGAGGCGGTCGACCAGGGGGTGAATTTTATCGATACCGCCGATGTTTACGGGGATGGCCGTAGCGAACGGCTGATTGCGCAGCTAAGAAAAGCCCGCAAGGACGAGATCGTCGTCGCGACCAAAGCGGGGCGACGCTTGCCTCGTCAAACCATCGAAGGCTACAGCCGACAAAACTTGACGCAGTGGATTGACGACAGCTTGCGAAATCTGGCAACCGACGCCCTGGATTTGCTCCAGCTGCATTGTCCGCCGACCGAAGTGTATTACCGTCCGGAAGTATTCGCCATGCTCGACGATTTGGTGAAAGCCGGCAAGATCCGCTACTACGGTGTCAGCGTGGAGAAAGTAGAGGAAGGCCTGAAAGCCATCGAATTCCCCAATGTCCAGACTGTGCAAATCATCTTCAATTGTTTCCGGCAGCGTCCCGCCGATCTTTTTTTCCCGCGGGCCCGGGAGAAGCAGGTGGGGATTCTCGCTCGTGTACCGCTGGCGAGCGGCTTGCTAACCGGCAAGCTGGGGCGCGACTCTACATTCGCTGCCGACGACCACCGCACCTTCAATCGTCACGGCCAGGCCTTCGATGTGGGAGAGACCTTCGCCGGTGTGGACTACGCGGCTGGTCTCGACGCGGCCGAGCAGATCCGGGCTCTGCTGCCGGGCATTCCGATGAGCCAGTTCGCCCTGCGCTGGATCCTCATGTTCGAGGCCGTCACCTGCGCCATTCCCGGCGGCAAGCGCCGAGAGCAGGTAGCCGAGAACTGTCGCTCGTCCGATTTGCCACCGCTTTCGCGGGAAACGCTCGACGCCGTCCAGCGCATTTACGACGCGAAGATCCGGCCGCTCGTCGACCAACGCTGGTAAACCGCGAACCGCGGATACTTTCGACCCTTCCGTTCTGCCCGCAGCACTCTCGCTCCGTCGGTGGCAGCTTCGTGGCTCTCCGGCCACCGAACCATACTCTCTTCGACTGCCAACCGATGCCCGCCGTCGTGATACAAAATAGCGAGACCAAACACGTCTGCCGTCCAGGCCGGACCGGCGGCCGTTGCAGCGCGAGCCGTCAATCCGGCACCATCGAGCCGGCCGAATCCGTTAGGGGAGGTGCGAAATGAAAACTCGTCAACTGGGAAACAGCGATCTTCAAATTACTCCGATCGGGATCGGAGCCTGGGCGATCGGCGGAGGCGGCTGGAACGGAAGTATGGGGCCGCAGAATGAAAGTGACTCGATTCCCGCCATCCATGCCGCGTTGGATCATGGCTTGAATTGGATCGACACAGCCGCGCTCTATGGCCTAGGCCATTCCGAAGAAGTGGTCGCGCGCGCGCTTGCAGGACGCAGCCCGCGTCCTTACGTGTTCACTAAGTGCGAACGGGTTTGGGACTCAGCTGGCAGGGTGGGCGCGTCGCTGAAAGCCCATTCGATACGCCGGGAATGCGAGGATAGCTTGCGTCGTCTGAAGACCGACGTGATCGATCTCTACCAGATTCACTGGCCCGAGCCAGATGAGGATATTGAAGAGGGCTGGACTGAGATGGCCCGACTGCAGGAAGAAGGCAAGGTTCGTTCGATTGGAATCTCCAATTTCAATGTTCAGCAAATGAAGCGGGCGCAAGACATTGCGCCCGTCACTTCTCTGCAGCCGCCCTACTCCATCGTGACCAGAGAGATTGAACAGGAAATCCTGCCCTACGCCGGGCGGCACTCGATTGGTGTGATCGTGTACTCGCCGATGTCTGCCGGACTGCTGACCGGCGCCATGACCCGCGAGCGAGTGGCTGATTTTGCGCAAGAAGACTGGCGCCGGAGCCTGCCGAATTTTCGCGAGCCCCGACTCTCGCGCAATTTGAGGCTGGTCGAACATCTGCGCGAAATCGGCAAGCGCCACGGACGCACGCCGGGGGAGGTGGCGATCGCGTGGACCCTAAAACACCCGGCGGTGACGGGTGCAATCGTGGGTTTCCGCAGCCCCCAACAAGTCGCGGGCATCGTAGGAGCGCTGGAATTTCGCCTCACCCCGAGCGAGATGGCGGAAATCGAGAAAGCACTCGAACGGGAAGCTGCAGCGTAACGAGAAACCGGTCTTATGGTTTGGCCTGGGCCAAAATCCAGGCCTCGACCTGGGAATCGAGCACATCGAGCGGTAAGGGACCACTGCCGATGATCTGGTCGTGAAACGCGCGAATGTCGAATCGATCACCCAGCTTTTCGCGCGCCTCGGCGCGCAGCTTGAGGATTTCCAACTGCCCGAGCTTGTAGGCCAGCGCTTGGCCTGGCCAGGCGATGTAGCGGTCGACTTCAGTCTGAATATTCGGTTCGTCCATGGCGGTGTAGCGATGGAAGTATTCCACCATCTGCTCCCGCGACCAGTGTTTTTCGTGCACCCCGGTATCGATGACTAACCGGATGTCCCGCCACATTTCGTTCTCCAGCCGGCCATAGTCACTGTAGGGGTCCTGATAAAAGCCAATTTCCTTGCCCAGCCGCTCCGCATAAAGCGCCCAACCTTCAACAAAGGCGGTGTATTCCCCGTTGCGACGAAATGCCGGCAACTCCCGTAGCTCCTGAGCAACCGAAATCTGCAGGTGGTGTCCCGGTACACCCTCGTGGTACGCGATGGCCTCCACGTTCAGCACCAAGCGGCTCTCCGGGGCGGACTCATTCACGTTGATGCGGCCCGGACGGGAACCGTCTTCAGCGCCCGGAGTGTAGTCCGCCGGCACTGCGTTTTTGGCGCGGAACGAATCCATCGGCGCGACCACCAGCTGGTTCTCCGGCAGGCGTCGGAATAGGCTGGGCAGCTTTGCTTCCATCTGTCCGGCGTACCTGCCATAGAGGTCCAGCAATTGTTTGCCGGAGCTGGCGTAAAGGGCACGGTCCTTCTTGATGTGTTCATTCAAGCTCGAAAGATCGTTGAACCCAAGCTGGTGCGCCAGGGCCAGCATTTCCGCCTCGGTTTCGGCGATCTGTTTGACCCCGATTTGGTGGATCTGTTCGGGTGAAAGATCGGTCGTGGTGATCTGACGAATGGCGAAGCGATAGCGTTGGCCGCCGTCGGGAAGCGACCAGATTCCGGGCTCGGAACGGCCCCGGGGCGCATATTCGTCCCGCACGAAACGGGCAAATTTTTGGTAGGCGGGGTCGATCTCGTTCTTGATAGCAGCGAGCGCCGCGGTGCGCAGCCGCTGCTGCTCAGCGGCCGGAATGCCGGCAGGAAACGTCTCCTGGGGTTGGGCAAAGGGGCTGTCCGCGCCTGTTTTGTCGGCGATTTCCTGGGCCTGGACCGCGACTTTCTCGAGCAGAGCCCGCGGGGGCATCAGTCGGTCCTGGATGCCTTGGCGCATGTTCGCGATCACCTGGTCGAATAGACGCGGGATCTGATGCAGGCGCGACAAGTAATTGTCGTAGTCTTTCACGTCATGGAAGGGAGTGAGCGTCACCAGGTCCACGAGCGAAAGGTGCGGCCCGTCCATCTGGTTGACCGGCATCTCCCAGGGCTTGAATTGCGCGCCCTCGATATCCTGGCGCAGGCGGCGGATCATCAATGTCCGGCTGAGCCCGTCCTGCGCTGACAAACCCGTCGGATCCATGGCTTCGAACCGCTCCAGAAACTTGCGCTTCTGCTCGAGATCGGCGTTATAGGCGGCAACCGAATAATCGCTCAGGCGGTCGTTGTAGCGAGCATCGCCCAAGGCGGTCGCGCCCTCCGGATCCTCCCGCAACTCGTATTGCCATTCCTCATCGAGGAGCGACCGCAGACTCTGCCGGCTTTCAACCTCCGCCCGGGTTTTCTCCGAGGATTGCGCCGCTTGAGCCGGCGACCATGTGACCAGCAGAGGAGCAGTGAGCGAAATGAGCGCGGCGAAAACACCGAGGGGCGAAACGTGATAGTGCATCAAGATTTTTCTCCCCAGCGAGAGCCGTCAGCCGACTCAACTTGGATCGGTCGAGCTGCGTTTCGGTGGCAGATTTCCGTTCGCTGGATATTGTATCCGAGACGCCTCACCTGTGCCTTTGAATGGCAGGTTCGATGCTCCCGCTGGGAGTCATATTTTCCTAGGCGCGCGCCCGGACAGGATCGTTGCGGTGGCGAGGACGGGGCTTTCCCGGTTTCCGAACCCGGCTCTCGGGTTTTCCTGGCGCCCAAAGCAACCTCAATGCCAGAGCGATGATCTTAACGCGGCGTTCACTCGGCGGGCGACCCCCGGGACCCCCTCGCAAGCCTCCGGCCCCGGGGCATTGCGGAAGCACCAGAACTCACCTATTTACAGTCGTTTGAAAGAAGTGTCTGGGTGAGCCAATCGAGTTCTCAACCGGCGGCCGCGAGACCTGAACCAATGGCCGAAAAATGGCAGAGCCGCGAATCAACTATCGCCAATCGAGCATCTAGGTGGAGGGCGACCGGCGCGCCGAGGGTTACGCGGTCGGTGGCGGTCGGCGTAAGATACGGGACTCCGGGGACGTAACTTGCGACTGGGATTTCGGGGGGGCACTCATGCTTGTCGCACGAAGCTCGGCTGTTGGCAGTGAACTGCTTGGGCGTCTCGCTGCAGCTCGCATCCGGACCGATGAACTGTTTGATCTGGTGCGAAGCGACGCGTTGTACGACCGGCCCATTCCAGAACGGCATCGCATCATCTTTTATTTGGGGCACCTCGAGGCGTTTGACTGGAATCTCCTGCGCGAACGCCTAGGGCGTGGGAAAGCGTTCGATCCGGAACTTGATCAGCTCTTCGCCTTCGGCATTGATCCGGTAGGAGGCGGCCTGCCTAGGGATCAGCCCGCGGATTGGCCGTCGTTGAAGGAAGTGCGGCACTATACCGGCCACATTCGGCAAACTCTCGATGCCGCGGTCGAGGGCGTTCTGGATTCCGCTTCGGAGTCGATGCCTAGGTCCGGGGAATTCCCCGCCAGCGTGCTGCTGAATGTTGCCATTGAGCATCGACTGATGCATGCGGAAACGCTCACCTATATGCTTCACCGGTTGCCGCTCGAGCGCAAACTGCGGAAGGCCGCCAGACTCGAACTGGTCGCCGAGCCCGTAGAAGCGCGCATGATCGAAATTCCCGCCGGTCGCGCGACCCTTGGATTGTCGCGGAACGGCCAGACCTTCGGCTGGGACAATGAATATGAACAATGTGCGGTGGCGGTCCCTGCCTTTCTCATCGATCAGCACAAAGTAACCAACCGCCAGTACTTGCAATTTATGATCGCCGGCGGCTATGAGAATCAAATCTTGTGGAGCGAAGCCGACTGGGCCTGGAAGACGCAGCACGACATCACGCATCCCGCCTTTTGGAGCCAGTCCGGTGATCAATGGCATTACCTGACCATGTTTGACCTCGTGCCTTTGCCGCTGGATTGGCCGGTCTACGTGAGCCACGCGGAAGCTAGCGCGTATGCGCGCTGGGCCGGGAAGTCTCTGCCCACCGAAGCGCACTGGCATCGGGCGGCGTATGGATCTCCGGCAGACTCGGAGAGGCCCTATCCCTGGGGCACCGAGGCTCCCAGCCTGCGGCACGGGAACTTCGACTTTCAGCGCTGGGATCCTGCCCCGGCGGCCGGCGGTCCCGAAGGACGGAGCGCCTTCGAAGTTGCCGACCTGCTCGGCAACGGCTGGGAATGGACTTCGAGTTTGTTCGAGCCTTTTCCGGGATTCGAGCCGTTCCCCTTCTATCCGGGCTACTCGGCCAACTTTTTCGACGGAAAGCACTACGTACTGAAAGGCGGCTCGGCGCGCACCGCCGCCTGCATGTTGCGCCGCTCTTTTCGCAACTGGTTCCAGCCGCACTACCAATACGTTTATTCCGGATTTCGCTGCGTGAGCCGTTGAAGCTAGGCCCGAGGAGTGTCCCATGCTGACCCATGCCACCACCGCCGATCCAGTCTTTGAATTTGCCGCCGATGTGCGCGCCGGACTCACCCAACCACTGCAGAAGGAACTGCCTTCGAAGTATCTCTACGACAACGTCGGATCGGCGCTTTTCGAAGTCATTAGCGTTCTTCCTGAATACGGCCTGACGCGCGCCGACGAACGGCTGCTTCGCCGTTATGCCTACGAGATCGTCGAGCAACTTCCTGCTCCGGTGGTCGTGGCGGAACTGGGAAGCGGAAGCGGCAAGAAAACGCGTTGGATTCTCGAAGCGCTCGCCCGCCGCGGCCGCGGCCGACACACTTCGTATTGCCCGATCGAAATCTCACCTACTGCCCTCGCCATGTGCCGGCGCGAGCTAGGCGATATCGATTCCATCAGCATTGTGGGCTTCGAACGGGAGTATCTGGACGGCCTCCAGGAAGTGGCCGCCCGGCGTGAGGACACAGAGCATTTGCTGGTGTTGTTCTTGGGCAGCACCATCGGAAACTTCGATCGGCCGGCGGGCGCGAGGTTCCTCCGCGAAGTGCGCGGAATCCTGCTGCCGGGAGATTCGCTGTTGCTCGGTACCGATCTTGAAAAACCTCTTCCTCAATTGCTGGCCGCATATGACGATCCGCTCGGCGTCACCCGGTCTTTCAACCTCAATCTGCTGGCCCGAATCAACCGAGAGCTTTGCGCCAATTTCAATTTGCACCGCTTCGAACATGTCGCCAAGTTCAATCTGCAGGCGCGCAGCGTCGAGATGCACCTTCGCTCCAGGTGCAAGCAGAAGGTGACCATTCGCGGGGCGGGGCTGTCGGTTGGGCTGCTAGAGGGAGAAACCATCTGGACCGAAAGTAGCCACAAGTACTCCCGGGAAGAAGTTTCTGAGATCGCCGAAAGTACCGGATTCCGCTGTCGGGCGCAGTGGGTGGACGAGGAATGGCTGTTTTCTGAGAATCTGCTGATTGCCGAGTGAACCGGAAAACAAGCAACTCCACGAGCCGTCAAGGGATGCCTTCCAGCTTCTCCGCCATTTCGAGCATCTTGGTAACGCTCGTCCAGTTCCTGGCCGTCCCTGAGATCTTCAGCGCCCTTTCAATAACTGCCAACTGAAGTTTCGAGCGCCCAACCCCGTTCGGGTAATAGGTGTAGAGTTCGCTTCCGTCGATCCGCAGTTCCTCAGGATCGGTTTTGATGCGAAGCAGACGCTCCCGAGCCTCCGGGCCGGGCTCGCTGGCCAGGAATGTGACCAGGAGTTTGCCGGGAACGATGCCGGGCCGCGCCGCAAACGGATTTCTGGCAATCGCACTTCTCAGCTGGGAAGCCGTGCGAATCACCACATCACAGCGAAAGCGGAAGTTCCGCTCGATCCCGTTTCCGATGCGCTTGGCCAGTCGGGGCCAGTCCTGCTCCTTGGTACCGAAAATGACATTGCCGCTCTGGATATAGGTCTGTGGGTGGCGCAGCTTGAGAGACGCATAGAGCGCTCGCAGCGCATCCATCTTGACGCGGTTGTGGCTTGCCAGATTAACGCCGCGCAGCATCGAAATCACGACGGTCATGGGCACGCTCGACGATTCAGGATGGTCCGAGAGTTGGGGAAAAGCCGCTCGGTCACAAGCCCCGCCAACCCGCCTCTTCCCTAAGCGCTAAAGCCATCCCTTGGTGCGCGCAATCCGTGCCGCTTCCACGCGATTGCTCGCTCCCAGCTTGCTAATGGCTTCGGACAAGTAGTTGCGCACGGTTCCCTCCGAAAGGCTGAGTTCGAGCGCGATGTCACCGCTGGCCCTGCCATCCCCGGCCAGGCGAAGCACCTGCCGCTCGCGGTCGGTGAGCGGGTCGGGCTCTGCCCATGCCTCGGTCGCCAGTTCAGGATCGATCACGCGCAATCCTTGATGCACTCGCCGCACTGCCTCGGCGAGCTGTTCCGCTCGCATGTCTTTCAGCAGGTATCCGGACGCTCCCGCCTCCAGAGCGCGCCGCAGATAGCCGGCCCGCGCGAAGGTGGTCAGAATAATCACGCGGGTTCCAATCCGCCGGCGTTTGAGTTCGGCGGCAACGTCGAGTCCGGTCATCTCCGGCATCTCAATGTCGGTGATGAAAACATCCGGCTTCTGTGTGATTACGGCTTGCAGCGCCTCGCGGCCATTCGGCGACCGCGATACCACGGATATGTCGCCTTCAATCTCGAGCAAGGCCGCGAGCGCGCCGAGGACCATACCCTGATCTTCGGCAATCGCCACCCGAATCGTCTTGCGTCCTTCTTTCGCCGGAGGGTTCAAGGAGTGCCATTCGCTTTCACGGGCGTCAAGGGAAACTGGATACTCAGCCGGGTGCCGCCGCCGGTCTCGCGTTTGAGGGTCCCGCCCAGGGCCTCGATCCGCTCCCGCATGCCGCGCAAGCCGTTGCCTTCATCCTGCGAGCCTCCGCACCCGTCATCCTGAACCTCGAGCAAGCAACTACCGTTCCGAGGAGCCAGGCGCAGCGAGCAGTGGCGCGCCTGGGCATGGCGCACCACATTGGTGACGGCTTCCCGCACAATCAGAGACACCACGCTTTCCTGGGCGGGCGTTAGGGCGAGTTCGGCGGATTCGGTCTTCACCGAAACCCCCGCGGTCTCGAGCGTGGCTTTCGCCTGCGCAAGTTCCGCATCCAGGCTGTGGGCGCGATAGCCACGGATGGTGCTCCGGACCTCGTTCAGGGCCTCGCGGGAGGTCCGTTCCACATCGGCAATTTCGGCTTTGGCCCGCTCCGGGTCGCGATCAATCAGTTTTCCCGCCAGCTCCGACTTCAGAATGATGACCGACAGCGTGTGTCCCAGCACATCGTGCAGGTCGCGCGCGATACGCTCGCGTTCGGCAACTTTTGCCAGATGCTCGATTTCCTCTTTGGCCATGCGGAGCGTTTCATTGGCTCGGTTTCTCTGGGCGAAGAAGATGTTGCCGGCGCCGATCACTAGCGCGAAGCCGCCGGCGTATACGAAAAACCAGATCGACAGGTGCAAGAGCCAGGTTTCGAGGCCGGCCAGGGCCACGATCAGTAGGATGACCTTCAGGGCGCCTGATTCGGTCTCCACCAGGAAGGGCGCGAACGAGCACGCATAGATGAAAAAAGTAGCCGCCCCGGGATTGATGGGTGCGAACCCAAGGCCGAGCAGCACGATGCCCGCGAGATAAAACTGAGCCCGGGCACGGGTGTCCCAGAACATAGCGAAGAAAAAGAACAGGAACAGAGCCCCGCCCAACCCATCTGCCAGCCAGATTTTCGCGGAGGTATGGTCGAATGCGGGCTGCAGAATAAAGAAAGCAAACCAGGGGAGCCAGATGATGGGAATCCATCGGTGATCTTTATTGCTGGGGAAAAACTTATTGGGGAAGCTCCTCATGATGGCTCGCTCTGCTAGATTTTTTGCCGCTCTTCCGGCCCGGCCTCTATTTTAAGCCGTTTGTCACCCGTCTCTTACCCTGAAAGATCCAGCTGATTCCATAAGCGACTACGGCCGCCGTAGGAAGCAAAACCACCAACAAGTCCAACTGGCCAATCGCCACCAGAAAAACGAAGCCACCGAGAATCAGGGTCCAAGCCGCGGATTGTGAAAGCTTCGTATCCATTTTCGTTCTCCTGAAATGGTGTAGCTAAGTCAGCCATCGAGGATCTAGCCGTACATCTTGGCTTCATCCCGCTGAAAACCGATCCGGGCCACGCCCAGGCAAATGAGCGCAAACCCGATCAAAAACCTCCAGTGCGTCCAGCTTGACTCCTGCTGCCCGGCCCGCAGAATATCGAGCGCCAGTTGGGCCAGATGATAAGGCGGCAGAAATACGGCAATCCGCTGCACCATCCGGGGAAGGAACGGAAAGGGAATCCACAGGCCCGAGGCAAACGAGAGCGGGAGATAAATCAGGTTGATGACTGCGGGCGCTGAGTTCGGGCCGATGAAGTAGCCGATTGCCAGCCCCAGGGCGCTGAAGGGAATGGAACCGGCTACCAGCGTGCTCACGAGTTTCACCGTTTCAGGCAGAACCAGCCGGACTCCCCCAAAGCAGACGGCGAGCAACAGCAGCAGGAGAACGACCGTCGCGCTGAAGATCGTGCTCATCACCACCTTGGCCACGAAATAGGCAAACGGAGGCATGGGGCTGGCGCGCTTCACCTGCAGCCACCCTAGGCCGCGCTCCGCGGCCAGGCCCGCCGCCACGCCGAAAAGCGAAGCTCCCATCACGCCGAAGGTGCCGTAGGTCCCAATCAGGTACTTGCTGGTGCTCACGCTGCCGATCGATTGTCTCCCCATCACCAGGCCAAACAGGACGTAGAACATCAGGGGAAACAGGATGACCGAAAACGAGTAGCGAGGGATCCGAAGATTCTTCAGAAACTCGTACTTGGCTTCCTTCATGTAGATGCTCATGAGGCTTCCGGGTGGTCGCACCAGCGCTCCGTTTGTCAAGGTTGCCGTAGTTGCCATCGCATTCACCTCGCTACCCTGTCAGATTGGTCCCGCTTGTCATCTCGCGTCAGCGCCAGAAACGCCTCTTCCAACCCAGCGCTTGTGACCTCGAGGCCAGAGAGCTGGGGATCGCGCGCCAGCAGTTGGCGCAGAACCGGCTCGGCCTCGGCCACATGAATCGCGAGCGCCTCCCGATCCTGGCGGACATCGAGTACTCCTGGCATGCCGCGCACGGCGGAGAGATCAAGGCCGCTCACACAGCGAATACGGCGCCCGGCAGTCTGCGCTTTGATCTCCGCCGGGGTGCCTTCGACAATCACTTTGCCTCGGTTGATCACCACCACCCGGTCGGCCAGTTCGTCCGCCTCCTGCAGGTAATGCGTCGTCAGCAGCACGGTCTTGCCGCGGGCAATCAGCTTGCGGATCTCCTGCCACAGCATTCGGCGCGCTTCGACATCGAGTCCGACGGTAGGTTCATCGAGAAACAGAACGTCCGGGTCGCCGCACAACGCCAGCGCAAAAAGGACTCGTTGTTTCTGGCCGCCCGAAAGATCGCCAAAGGCGCGATCCTTAATATCTTCGAGGCCGGCGATGGCCAGGCTCTCGGCGAGCGGCAGGGGATGCGGATAGTAGCTCGCGAACAGGTCGATGTGTTCCCTCACGCGCAGTGTTTCTGGAACCTTGGCCACCTGCAGCATGGCGCCGATGCGCATACGGACCGCAGGCTCGAGCGGATTTCCGCCGAACACGGTGACTTGCCCGGAGGTCGGTCTCGCGAGTCCCAGCAGAAGCTTGATCGCGGTGCTCTTGCCCGCGCCGTTGGGACCGAGCAGTGCGACCAGTTCTCCCGCCTTCACCGCAAAATCCACGTTCTCGAGAGCCCGCACATCCCCGTACCGCTTGCTGATTCCCTCGAGTCGGGCCGCCACCGGCGCCTCCCCGGGATGGGTGCTCGCTGGTCGTGAGGTTTCTGGCATCGCAGCAATCATGGGCGCCACCGTTCCTGCCGAGTCCGCCAACGGTCCGGCAAGTGTCATGATCGGTCAGCGAGGATGCGACCGCCAGTGGAGATCATCACCGCTTGGTGATGACAAATGTCATCTCATCGCGTGGCTTTTTGTCGTTCTCCGGCAGGAGGCTGAGGTCGCCGGGTTATATAATGCCCGCCGGAGACTCCAGGCAGGCCGGAGTTCACTCCCCCGTCCGTTTCTGCGCCGGTTTTGCAACCTTACGATGAAGCCGGGGCAAGGGGCGCCGCGGTGCCGGGGCATCGACTTCAGCGGGAGAGAGGGGCGGGGATGCGGATTCGGTCGGGAATTGAACTGGCGGGCTTGAGCGACATCGGTTGCCTGCGGGCCGACAATGAAGATCGCTACGCCTACTGGGAGGCTTCGGACCAAGCGCAGTTCGATCGCCGGGGCAGGCTGGCCATTATTGCGGATGGCATGGGCGGGTGTGAAGGCGGCCAGGAGGCCAGTCGCATTGCGGTCGAAACCGTCGAACGCGTATACCGCAGCGCCCCGGATGGGGATCCCCGATCGTTGTTGCTCGAGGGATTTCGGGCAGCCCACGAGCGCATCCTGGAGCAGGCGTCCCGGCATCCCGAACTGCAAGGCATGGGAACCACCTGCACCGCCATCGTCCTCTGCGGCGGCAGCCTTTATTACGCTCACGTCGGTGACAGCCGCTTGTATCTGGTGCGCGACTCAAAGATCGACTGCCTCACCCGAGATCAATCTTATGTCGGCCGTCTGGTCGAGCAGGGCGTCATCAGCGCGGAAGAAGCCCTGTCCCATCCCCACCGCAATATCTTGATTATGGCCTTGGGAGTGGGCCCTGAGATCTTGCCCGAAAGTCCCGAGCAGCCGATTGCTCTCGAAAAAGGCGACGCGTTGTTGCTCTGTACCGATGGTCTATGGAGCATGGTCAACGAGAACGAAATGCAGCTTGCCCTGGCGGGGGGAACCCTCGAGCAAGCCTGCCAGGACTTGGTGCAGATGGCGAAACAACGCGGCGCGCCCGACAACATCACGATCCAGACGGTGCGTACTACGGGGTGAGCGCCGGGCGCCGAGAGGTCGCCGCGGCTCGCCCGCCGCCGGCCCCGAAATCTTCCTCATCCCAATAGATCTCTAGTAAAACAATAGAGATTGTGGAATAATTTCCGGCATGAAAATATCACAAAAAGGCCTGTATGCCCTCCAGGCCCTGATGATGCTGGCTCGCTGGTACGACCAGGGCGCTATCCGCATCCGTGATATTGCCTATGAGGAAGGGCTTCCGGAAAAATTCCTGGAGCTGATCCTGTTGGAGTTGAAGAATGCCCGCATCGTGGACAGCGTGCGCGGCGCCAAGGGCGGGTACCAGCTGCGGCGCGCCCCCTCCGAGATCCGTCTCAGCGAAATCATTCGCCTGATTGACGGGCCGCTGGCGCCGTTTGCCGACGCGGAGCAGCTGCGGAACCTGATCGACCGCGATGCCGAGCATCGCTCCCTGTACCGCGTCTTCTTGGACGTGCGCGACGCGGCGGCGAAGATCCTCGAAAACACGACCTTGGCTGACATTGTCGAACGACCCGGCGCGGAATCCGCCAAGCGAAAGAGTCGCCAACCCAAGAACAAAAAGAAGGACGGTGAGTCCCGCGTCCTTCCGATGGTGGTTCATGGCAGCATCCATGGGGGCAAAGAATGAATCCGAGAATGATCCTCACTCCGGGCCGCCGCTGACAGGCCGGGCGAGCGTCCCGGCGCAACCAGCGGGGCGCTCAAATTTCTGAAAGTCCCGGAAATTCGCCCGACCCGCTATGATGACTGTCGAATACCTGGAGGATGCCAGTGTCCGTACTCGTTGTCGGGGGAGCAGGATATATCGGCAGCCATACCGCCCACGCCTTGAAACGCCGGGGCTACGACGTGGTGGTGTATGACAATCTCTCGACGGGGCACGCCGTGCTCGCCGATGGGCTGGAGTTGGTGGTGGGAGACATTTCCGATACGGCGAAGTTATCGCAGGTGCTGCGGGGCGTGGATGCGGTGATGCACTTTGCCGCCTACGCCTATGTGGGAGAGTCGGTCGAGAACCCCAGGAAATATTTCAAGAACAACGTGCAGGATGGCCTGACTCTGCTCAACGCGGTCGTCGACTGCAAGGTGTCGAAGTTCATTTTCTCTTCCACCTGTGCCGTCTACGGCATTCCTGCTCGGGTTCCGATCACCGAGGATCTGCCGCGGCTGCCGGTCAATCCTTACGGCGCTTCGAAGCTGGCCTTCGAATTCGCGCTCGAAGCCTATGGGAGAGCCTACGACCTGCGCTTTGTAAGCTTCCGCTATTTCAACGCCGCGGGAGCGGACGAAACCGGCAAGATTGGCGAGATGCACGCTCCCGAGACTCACCTGATTCCGTCGGTGTTCGAGGCAATCGACGGCGAACGCGGGGCATTGCAGATTTTTGGGGACGATTACCCGACGCCCGATGGCACCTGCGTTCGCGACTACATCCACGTGAACGATTTGGCCGATGCCCACGTCCTGGGGATGGAATATTTGGAGAATGGCCGATCGGTGGAACTGAACCTGGGCACGGGCCGTGGCTACTCGGTGCGCGAGGTGATCTCAACCATTGAGCGGATTACCGGCCGAACGGTGCCCGCGCGGATGGCGCCGCGCCGGCCCGGTGATCCTGCGAAATTGGTGGCTGATCCATCCCAGGCGGAAAAGCTGCTGAGCTGGAAAGCGAAGTACTCGCTCGATCAGATTGTCACGACTGCGTGGAACTGGGCGCAGAGCAGGAAGAAAACTGCGACGTAGAGTCTGAGCGTTCTCACCGGCGGCTCAATTGAGGGTGAGACGTTCGCGAAAAAGGCAAAGCGCCACCGACCCAACGTCCTTCGAGAGGTCGAAGGCGTTACGGTAGCGCCGCCGTTTACTGAGGCCCGAACTGGGGCCGAGTGTAGGCTCTCCCCTACGCCGTTTCCAGTGCATTTCGGGGCGCGGCATCAAACTAGTTACACGATCGACGAGGACGGCGCACGCGGGAAACATGCCACGGGGCGAATCCTCGACCACAGCGCAGGTGGTCGCGCTCGGCAGGTCCTAGTGAAATGCCTCGCCCCTGCGCAGCATTTCCAGAATCGTTTCCATGCGCCGCTGCCGGGTTTCCGGCCGCTTGGCAGTCTGCAACCGATATGCAATCGCGTAACGGTTTGCCTTGCTGAGCGAATCGAAAAAAGCTTTGGCCTTCTTGTTCTTGCCGAGCGCCGTCAGAAAATCGTCGGGAAAAGTCGCGTGGATCGAGGAATCGTAGGCGGCTGTCCATCGCCCATCATTTTTCGCCGCTTCCACTTGGGCCTGTCCAGGCGGCTGCATCTGGCCCGCACGTATCAACCTTTCAGCATGCTGGGTATTGATTTTGGACCAGCCGCTGCGAGCGCGTCGGGGAGTGAACTTCTGCAGCCATGACACTTCGTCATGGCTGTGCTTCAAGCCGTCGATCCATCCAAAGCAAAGCGCCTCATCGAGGGCTTCGGGGTAGGTTATCGAGGGCCGGCCGGAAGATTTTTTGAAAATGCGCAGCCAGAGTCCCTCGTTCCGGGTATGATTTGCGGCCAGCCACTTCCGAAAATCCGCGGGGGAAAGAAACCCACGGATCGTAGCCGTGACGGTCGAAACTCGGCGCTCGGCCACAGGTTCAGTTCTCCCCGCCGGCTTTCCCTTCTGCTTTCTCAGGCCGCAGCAGGGGGAACAGAATTACGTCCCGGATGGTGTGCGAATCGGTGAGCAGCATGGCGAGCCGGTCCACGCCGACGCCCACTCCGCCCGCTGGCGGCATCCCGTAGGAGAGCGCACGAATGTAGTCTTCGTCCATCTGGTGGGCTTCTTCATCGCCGCGCTCCCGCTCTGTCAATTGCCCTTCGAAGCGGCGGCGCTGCTCCTCGGGATCGTTCAGTTCGCTGAAGCCGTTGCAGATTTCCATCTGTCCCGCGAAGATTTCCCAGCGCTCCGCCCAATCCGGCTCGTCGGCCTTGACCTTGGCGAGGGGAGAGATGGCGACCGGGAACTCATAGATAATCGTTGGCTGGATCAGATGCTCCTCTGCCGTTGCCTCGAAAAGATTGGCGATGGTCTTGCCAGCGGGTTCCTTTGGGTCATAGGCGACATGCGCGTGGCCAGCGTTGAAGCGCTCGACCAAATTCCTCACCGAATCAGGGGAGCCGAAATCGGAGATTTGGGGTTTGACCCCCGCCGCTTCCGGCCAATAGTGAATGATTGCCTCGCGCATGGTCATACGCCGCCAGTTCGCTCCCGCCCAGTCAATCTCCAGCTCGCCCCATTTAGTTCTTGTCCCCCCCGTTACATCGATGGCCACGCGCTCGATCAGTTGCTGGGTCAGGTCCATCACCCCGCGGTAATCGCTATAGGCCTGGTAGAACTCGAGCATGGTGAACTCGGGATTGTGCCGCATCGAGATGCCCTCGTTGCGAAAATTGCGATTGATCTCATAGACGCGATCGAATCCCCCGACCAACAGCCGCTTGAGATACAACTCCGGCGCGATACGCAGAAAAAGATCGATATCGAGAGCGTTATGATGCGTCACGAACGGCCGGGCCACGGCTCCCCCGGCAATCGACTGCATCATGGGCGTTTCCACTTCGACGAATTCATGCAAGTCCATGAATCGCCGCAGGGACTGCACCAGCAGGCTGCGCTTGAGAAAAACTTCGCGCACCTCCGGGTTCATGGTTAGATCGAGATAGCGCTGCCGGTAGCGCAATTCGACGTCGGTGAGCCCATGCCATTTCTCGGGCAGGGGCAGCAGATCTTTGGCGAGGAACGTAAGTTCTTCTACATGGACGCTGAGCTCACCGGTTCGGGTGCGGAACAGGTAGCCCTTCACACCAATGTGATCCCCGAGATCGAGTAACTTGTAAAGCTCGAATCCGCTGTCCCCAACGGCGTCTTTCTTCACATAAATCTGCAGCCGCTTGCCGCCCTGCTGCAAGTGGGCAAACCCGGCCTTGCCCATCAGCCGGATGGCCATAATGCGGCCGCCGATCCGCAGGTTGACGCGGGGATCGGCCAATTGCTCGGCCGTCTTCCCCGAGTAGTCCTCTAGCACCTGGGGAATGGCATGGGTGAAATCATATTTGCGCGGATAGGCCGGCTGACCGAGCGATGCAATCTGCTTCAGCTTTTC
Source organism: uncultured Acidobacteriaceae bacterium (assembly GCA_963770245.1). Taxonomy (GTDB): domain Bacteria; phylum Acidobacteriota; class Terriglobia; order Terriglobales; family Acidobacteriaceae; genus PALSA-270. The sequence goes on from CAVYOX010000014.1 coordinate 764,040, forward strand.
GAGGCGCAACTTGTAGATGTTTTCGTCGAGGGCCAAGAAGTCCTTTCACGGTTCGAAATCAAGACTGCGATTATAAACAACCCGCCCAGGCGCTGTTTCACGCGCGGGATCAGCGACCAAGGCCAACCGCTGTCCTGAAATGGCTTTTCGAAGTGGCCGACAGCAACCGCCGACCCAGTCGGCGGTACTACTGTGCAAAACCCCCCGGCCGTTTGGGTGCATCCTAGAGAAGCCAGTCTTTTGGAGGCATGCCATGCGACCCGTGAAATCTTGGCTTTCCTGCAGCCTCGCCGCGGTGGTGCTGGTCGCGATTGCCGCGACTCTGGCGCCGCAACATGTCGAAGGCGGCCTTCACTGGCGAGAAGCCAAGAAGGGGCCGATGAGGGTAAGGCTGGTTGCGCTGGTCTGGGCCCACCCCCGTTCGTCGTTTTTTGCCAACCAGGAGGTCTTCATCGCCGAAAAAGAGTTCAGCCCGGGCGAACTGAGCCTGGTCAAACTGGTATACGGTTTCCTGCCCTATCAACCGCGGCTTTCCGAGTATGGGTTTGACTATTCGATCGTGCACGAGGTGCGTGCCGTGCGCGATCCGAGCTGCGACGAGACGCTGTTTCAAATGATGACCTCCGATCGGGATGGCAGTCCGCTCAATTTTAAGTATTCCCCGGATTCTCCGCTCTCCGATTTGCAGAGGCGACACTCGCCCCTGCCCTGCTATCTCACCTCGGCGGACGACTACACCAAAGCCCTTCACCAGCCGGCTGCCGCGCCCACCCAGTAATTGTGGTATCCGGGCCCAAGATCAAAGAGGCGGCGCACCGCGAGCCCATCCTTGCCTTGAAGCCACGCGCGCGCGGCTGTACTATTAGTTTCCGCAGGAAGTGCGACCGGGGCGAGACGGAAAATTGCATGCCGCAAAATTACGTACCCATCTTCCTCTTCATTGCTGTGGTGGCGGTCATGATTCCCCTGCCGCTGCTTCTGGCCAAGCTGGTCCGACCCGACAATCCCGGGAAAGAGAAACTGATGCCGTACGAATGCGGCATCGACCCGGTGGGCGGTTCCCGCGGACGTTATACAGTTCGTTATTACATTCTCGCTATCCTCTTTGTGGTCTTCGACGTGGAGACCATCTTCCTGTTTCCCTGGGCCGTGCAGTTCAAGGCCTTGGGAAAGTTCGGTTTGCTGGAGATGCTCATTTTCCTGCTGATCCTGGTGGTGGGCTACGTCTGGATCTGGAAAAAGGGCGCCTTGGAGTGGGTATAACTTTGCCCATGGTTGACACCGTCCCCGCCACCGAAGTTTTTGTCGCGAGCCGATGGACGCGGGGAAACTTGTTTTTCCCCACCCGCATCGAGGTCAACCCGCAACGCGTCAGCCGGGTCAAACCCCGCCTTTTTGGCAGCAATGAGGAGAGCATCGCCATGGCGCAAGTCGCGTCGGTGCACATTGCGACCGGCATGATTTGGTCCAATATCATCATTGAGTCCTCCGCCGGGACCGACCCCCTGACCAGCCATGGCCATCACAAAGCCGACGCGCGCCGCATTCGCGATCTGATCGAGGGCCACCAGGCAGGTGCCCGTTGAGGATAGCCAAAAGCCTGGTACGCGCCGTTGACACGGTGTCAGTAGACTGTTAGAAGTTAAGGTCCTTACAAGCACCCGAGCGTCGGGGGCTTCTCCCTCGCAGCTATGCCGGACCAACCCAAGCCGCCTTCGCCCCAGCCCGACCCTGAGCAGGCTCCAGCATCGGGAGCTGTCCCCCCTTCCCCTCCGGCCGCAACCGCTGCGCTCCCTGGGCAGCCCCCACCTTCTGCTCACGCGCCGGCGGCTGCGGCCGTGAAACCGCCCGGGCCGGCCGCGGTGCCCTGGGATTCTCCGATGGTCACTCGGCTGAGACGGCGCTATGGATCGGGCATCGAGGCTAGTACCTATCTTGGCCAGAACAGCATGGTCGCGGATTCCTCGATCGTCGCCGAGTTGTTGCGGGTGCTCTGTGACGAGGAGCAATTCGACTATTTGGTGGATGCGACGGCGGCGCACTACCCGCAGCGGGAAAAACCGTTCGACGTTATCTGGATCCTGTATTCGTTCGCCCGCAACGAGCGCATCCGGGTGAAAACCAGGATCGCGGACGGCGAGAGCGTGTCGAGTGTGGTTTCCATCTGGCCGGCGGCCAACTGGTTGGAACGCGAAGTGTACGACATGTTCGGGATCGGCTTCGACGGCCATCCCGATCTGAAGCGAATTCTGCTGCCCGACGGCTGGAAAGGCCACCCCCTGCGCAAGGACTACGGAATCATCCAACAGGATCAGGAGTGGGTGCAGATCAACCTAGGAATTGAAAGCGGCCAATAACCATCCTCTATGACCGATCAGATGACGACCGATCCGAGCCGCGACCTCTCGCACCTTGAACTAGGCGATAAGACATATCTCGACAGCAACGAGCTGGTCATCAATATGGGCCCGCAGCATCCCGCCACCCATGGCGTGTTGCGGGTGATCCTCAAGCTCGACGGCGAGAAGGTTCTCGGCACCGAGTGTGTGATCGGATATCTCCATCGCGGGGTGGAGAAAATCGCCGAGCACCGGACCTACTCCATGTTCAATCCCTATGTGGATCGCATGGATTACGTGGCCGCGGTCTCGAACGGATTGGGTTACTGCGAAGCGGTAGAGAAGTTGCTGAACGTACAGGCCCCGCCGCGAGCCAATTACATCCGCGTCATTCTGACTGAGCTCAACCGGCTGGCGAGCCACATGCTTTGGCTGGGAACGCACGCGCTCGATATCGGCGCCATCACGCCGCTGTTCTACACCTTCCGCGATCGGGAAGAGATCCTCAAGATTTTCGAGAAATATTGCGGTGCGCGCCTGACCACCCACGCTTTCCGAATCGGCGGGTGCCTGTACGAGACCTATGATGGCTTTGAAGACGATGTAAGAAAATTCCACAAATTCGTTACTCCGAAAATTGATGAGTACGAGGAACTGCTGACCACCAATCGTATCTGGGTGGAGCGGACCAAGGGCGTGGGCGCGATTTCGGCGAAGGACTGCATTGCGTTGGGAGTGACCGGGCCGGTGTTACGGGCCAGCGGGGTGAAGTGGGATCTGCGCAAGGCGCAGCCCTACGCTGCTTATTCGGAATTTGACTTTGAAATCCCCACTTGCGAGAACGGTGACACCTACGACCGGTATCTGGTTCGCATGCAGGAGATGCGGCAGTCGCTGCGTATTATCGAGCAGGCGGTCGGCAGGATTCCCGACGGCCCGATCATGGCCAAAGTCCCGAAAGTGATGAAGCCGCCGGTGGGCGAAATCTACCACTCGATCGAGGCCCCCAAAGGCGAACTGGGATACTTCATCGTCAGTGACGGGTCCACGCAGCCCTATCGCGTGCGGGTGCGTCCGCCTTCGTTCGTGAATTTGCAGGCGCTCGAACGAATGGTGCGCGGGCATCTGGTCGCCGATGTCATCGCCGTCATTGGCACGCTCGACATTGTTCTGGGCGAGGTGGATCGCTGATGCTCGATGCCATCAAGGCCTATCTGGTCAGCGGGAGCAGGACGCCGGGAGAAGCCGGAAGCATCTCCGCCAGCTTGGTTTGGACTTTGGTTTACATTCTGCTGATCTTTCTCGGCTTGTCGGTGGCGGTCATTGCCATGAACTGGCTGGAGCGCAAAATCCTGGCCCACATGCAGGTCCGGCTTGGCCCCATGCGGGTAGGCCCGCACGGCTTGCTGCAGCCCATTGCCGATGCGCTCAAGCTTCTGATCAAGGAAGACATTACGCCGACCGCCGCCGACCGATGGGTTTTCTGGATGGCGCCGCTGTTCGTGGTGATTACTGCTTTCACCGTGTTTATCGTGGTCCCGTTCGGACCGACTCACGCGGTTACCGACATGAACATTGGGGTCCTGTTCATGCTCGGAGTTTCTTCGCTGAGTGTTCTGGGCGTGGTGATGGCGGGCTGGGCGTCGAACTCCCATTATCCGCTGATGGGCGCCCTGCGCTCTAGCGCCCAGATGGTTTCCTACGAAATCGCCATGGGACTGGCCGTGGTCTCGGCGGTACTGATGACCAGTCTGAATGCGAGCGGCACGGGCACACTGAGCATGATCGGCATCGTGCAGGCCCAAGAGGCGCAACACGTTTGGTTCGTGTTCAAGTTTTTCCCTCTGGGGCTGCTGGCATTCTTCATTTTCGCCGTGGCCATGGTGGCCGAAACCAATCGTGCGCCGTTTGACCTGCCCGAGGCGGAATCCGAGTTGACCGCGGGCTTTCACACCGAATACAGCGGATTCCGTTGGTCTCTGTTCTTCTTGGCGGAGTACTCGGCCATGATCGCCGTGTCTTCAATCGCTGTAACCTTGTGGCTGGGAGGTTGGTTGCGTCCTTTCTCCGACTGGTTGAGCGGAGACACCTGGGAGCTGGTATTTTCGCTGATCCCCGGCCTGACGTTCCTGTTCCTGGCGGGGATGTGTTTTTACAGCACGCGACGTATGCCCAAGCATCCCTCCTTCCGCATCCAGACGGTGGGTCTGGCGGGCTTCGGGTTAACGCTGGCCGTCATCGGGCTGCTTTTGTTCGTCCCCCTGGTGCGCGACCGCGTGCAGGATATCTTTTGGTTCACCGCCAAAGTGGCGTGCTTTATGTACCTCTATATCTGGTATCGCGGAACGTTTCCTCGGTACCGCTTTGACCAGCTCATGAGCGTGGGATGGAAAGTGCTGTTGCCGATCGGGATCGGCGTTCTGGTGTTGACCGCAATCGCGGGGGTGTTCTTGTAAGGCGAAATCAGGCCGACGATTCTCGAGAACGGCCGGCTCTCAGCGGGCGCGAGACGCCGCCCGAGCACGGTGGGAGGGGGTTCCGAGCGAGGACTATGCAGCCAGTAGCCACAACTTTTTTCTTCTATTTGCTTTCGGGGTTGGCCGTCCTAGGCGGCATTCTGGTCATCACCCGCAAGAATGCAGTGCACTCGGCGCTGGCGCTAATCCTCACACTGCTGGCGTTGGCCGGACTGTACTTGATGCTCTATGCCCCCTTCGTCGCGGGCGTGCAGATTCTTCTCTATGCCGGCGGCATTATGGTGCTGTTCCTGTTCGTGATCATGCTGGTCAACCTTGAACACGCGGAGAAGGAAGATCAGTTCAATCATCAGTGGGTAGCGGGAATCCTGGCGGCTGCGGCTCTCAGCGGACTGTTCGTGGCAACCTATGTGAAAGGTCAGGCGCTGTTTCCGCAGCGCGTTCTGCAGCTGCCGGAACAGTCGAACACGCAGCGTGTGGCCCTGCTGTTGTATGGCGATTACATGTTCAGCTTCGAAATCGCCTCGCTCTTGCTCCTGGTGGCAATCATCGGAGCAGTGGTGATGGCGAAAAAACGCATTTAGCTCGAGAAAAGCCTCGGCGGCGAATCTAGCCGTGAAACTGAGAACTGAGAACTGGTTTTATGACTTCCATCGGCACCTTGCATTATCTGGTCGTGGCGGCCGCGCTTTTCATCCTAGGCGTGATCGGGGTGTTGACGCGGCGCAACGTAGTCATCGTTTTGATGTCGATTGAGTTGATCCTGAACGCGGTGAACTTGAATCTGGTGGCGTTCTCGCGCTTGTGGGGTGCGCACGGCCAGGTGTTCGCCATTTTTGTGATCACCGACGCCGCCGCGGAAGCCGCGGTCGGCCTCGGAATCCTGATCGCCTTTTTCCGCAACAAGGAGACGGTGAACCTGGACGACGTGGATTTGATGAAATGGTAGGGGCGGAGACGACTGGCGGGACCGCCAATGGGGCTCGCGACCGAGGGCCGAAGACCCTGACTGACGACCGAACATGCTATTTCTGACCCATCTCTGGCTCATCCCGCTGCTGCCCGCCTTCGGGGCGGCGCTGATGTTATTTTTCGGCCGCAAGCTCGAGAAGGCGACGGTCAACGCGGTTTGTGTCGGCGTCGCGGTTCTGGCCTTTGTCTTCGCTTGTGGTGCGGTCTGGCAGTACACCGACTGGGCCGCGCTCAATGCTCATCGGCCCTACGAGAAGATCATTTACACCTGGCTCGGAACCGACACCGCCAATCTGAACTACGTCCGGCACGACGGCACGCTTGGCCCCTTCCATGCCGATGTCGGCTTTCTGCTCGATCCGCTCTCGAGCATCTGGCTGCTGTTTGTCACCGGCGTCGGCATGCTGATCCATGTTTATTCGACCGGCTACATGGCGCATGAAGGCGGGTACTATCGCTTCTTCGGGTACATGAACCTGTTCATGTTCTCCATGCTGACCCTGATCCTGGCGAATAACTATGCCTTGCTGTTTGTGGGTTGGGAGGGTGTGGGCCTGTGTTCGTATCTGCTGATTGGTTTCTATTTCCACCGCCAGTCGGCCAGTGATGCGGCCAACAAGGCATTCATCGTGAATCGCATCGGCGATGCCGGCTTCCTGCTAGGGATGTTTACCGTCGCCTGGTATTTCGGATCGATTCAGTTCACCGCGGTTACGCACCTGGCCCGCAGCGGAAGCTTTGCCATCGGAGATCCGGTCATCACGGCCGCCACTTTGCTCTTGTTCGTCGGTGCCTGCGGAAAATCGGCGCAGTTACCGCTGTACATCTGGCTGCCGGATGCCATGGAGGGTCCTACTCCGGTTTCCGCGCTTATCCATGCCGCCACCATGGTGACCGCCGGGGTATATATGGTGGCGCGGTCCAATGCCCTGTTCGTGCTGGCGCCGACTACCATGAAGACGGTGGCGATCATCGGCGCGCTGACCGCTATTTTCGCGGCCTCGATCGGCCTGGTGCAGAACGACATCAAGCGCGTGCTGGCCTACTCGACCGTCTCCCAATTGGGCTACATGTTTCTGGCGCTGGGCGTAGGAGCGTTCGCCGCCGGAGTCTTTCACGTGTTTACCCACGCGTTTTTCAAGGCGCTGCTGTTTTTGGGATCGGGTTCGGTGATTCACGCCATGAGCGGCGAACAGGACATGCGCCACATGGGCGATCTGCACCGGCGCATCCCCATTACGCATTGGACGATGTTCATTGCCACGCTGGCGATCGCCGGAATTTTTCCCTTCGCGGGTTTCTTTTCCAAGGACGAAATCCTGTGGCAGACCTGGACCAAGGAGTGGGACGCCTACCGTCTGCTCTGGCTGATCGGTTTCGCCACCGCGCTCATGACGGCCTTCTACATGTTCCGCCTGATGTTCCTGACTTTTCATGGCAGCGCGCGCATGAGTTCTGAGGTCGAACATCACGTTCATGAATCGCCGAAATCGATGACCATTCCGCTGATTATCCTGGCGCTGTGTGCGCTGTTCGCGGGATGGCTGAGTTGGCCCCATAGTCTGGGAGGGTCGGCCCGGTTCGAGAAGTTTCTGCAGCCTGTTTTCGCAAGCGAAGGTCGCGTCTTCGTGCGGCAGGGCAAGGCCAGCCAATTGGCGGCCGGCGAACGGGAAGAGCAGCATACCAGTCCAACCGAATATGTCCTCATGGGGCTTTCCCTGGCGGCGGCGGTCATCGGATGGGGCATGGCATGGCAAGCGTATCGCGACGCCGGCAAGGGCTATCGGGAACCGATCGCGGCGAAAGTCCCTCCGCTCTACCAGCTGCTTTACAACAAGTACTACGTGGACGAGGGCTACGACTACGCCTTCACCGGCCGCCGGAAGCTGGGCCCGATTCGCTTGGGCGTGCTGGGGCTCGGCGAGGCTTCCTGGTGGTTTGATCGCCACGTGATTGATGCAGTGGTGAACGATGCCGGCTGGCTTACGCGCGCTCTGGGCAGGTTTTCCAGTTGGTGGGACAAGTGGATCATTGATGGAATTGGGGTCAATGGTCCGGCCATCGTGGCCCGAATGCTTTCATATCCCGCGCGTATGTTGCAGTGGGGTTTGGTGCAGTGGTATGCGCTGGTGATGGTCGCGGGACTGGTCGGATTCATGTTCTATTTCGTATGGCACTGATTGGTATGGCACCGAGACAAGGAACAGCCCGGTCGAGGCTTCGCTAGCGAGGTCCCGACCGCCGAGAACCTATGCAAAGTCACATTCTCTCCATCATTCTGTTCACCCCGCTGTTGGGCGCCCTGCTGCTCATTTTTATTCCCCATGAGAAAAAGGACGCCATCCGCTGGGTTGCCAATATTTTTGCCTTAGCCGGACTTCTGGTCTCTGTTCCCCTGGTGCCGTGGTTTTGGGATCAGCGTTTCCAGCCCGGGTTCAAGTTCATCGAAGGCTCACCGAACAACTGGATTCCATCAATCGGCGCCGGCTACGTGTTGGGCATCGATGGCATCTCTTTCCTGCTCATCATGCTGACCACGCTGCTGGGCTGGGTTTCGATCCTCTCCTCATGGTCGGCGATTGAGAATCGCGTCAAGGAATACTACATCTGGTTTCTGGTGTTGCAGACCGGCATGCTGGGCGTCTTCATGGCGCTCGATTTCTTCCTGTTCTTCATGTTCTGGGAAGCCATGCTGGTGCCCATGTATCTTTTGATCGGCATCTGGGGCGGACCGCGCAAGCTCTACGCTGCCATCAAGTTTTTTCTGTACACGCTGCTGGGCTCGGTGCTGATGCTGCTGTCCGTACTGTTTTTGTACTTCTATAACTTCCGCCAGACCGGCATTTACACCTTCAGCATTCAGGCCTTCTATCAGACCGCACCCAGGATTTTCCATGATCCGGCCTACGGTCCGACCATTGCGATCTTCCTGTTCCTGGCATTTTTTGCCGCCTTCGCCATCAAGGTCCCGATGTTCCCATTCCACACCTGGCTCCCGGATGCGCATGTCGAGGCACCGACGGCCGGCTCCGTCATCCTGGCCGGGGTCTTATTGAAGATGGGAACCTATGGTTTTATTCGTTTCGCGCTTCCGTTTTTTCCGGATGTCGTCATGCATCCCAAAGTCCGCGGTTGGATGGTCTTCCTCTCGATCGTCGGCATTCTTTATGGCGCCCTGGTTTCGCTCATGCAGAAGGACATGAAAAAACTGGTCGCCTACTCCTCGGTCAGCCACCTCGGTTTCTGCACTCTCGGAATTTTCGCTTTGACGCCGCTCGGCTTGAGCGGCTCGGTCTTGCAGCAAGTCAATCACGGCATTTCGACCGGCGCGCTGTTCTTGATCGTCGGCATCCTCTATGAGAGGCGCCACACCCGAGAGATTTCCGAATACGGCGGCATTTCGAACGTGATGCCGCTGTACGCCACCATTACCATGATCATGTTTCTCTCCTCGATGGGCCTGCCGCTGCTGAACGGGTTTGTCGGCGAATTTGCCATTCTGCAAGGCACGTTCATGGAAAACTGGCGGTGGGCGGCGTGGGCCGTCCCGGGCGTGATTCTGGCCGCGGCGTACTTATTGTGGCTATATCAGCGCGTGTTTTTTGGGCCGGTCGCCAACCCTAAGAATGAAAAATTGCACGACCTGACGCCGCGCGAAGTGCTGACCTTTGCGCCGCTGCTCATCATGGCGTTCTGGATCGGCCTCTACCCCAAGCCGTTCTTTGAAATCCTGGAGCAACCGGTCAATCAGATCGTGCAGACGGTGCGCCCCGGCTACCCGCGATCGGGCGGCGCCGTCAATGCATCGGCTGAGCCTGCCGGCCCGGTTCCCCAAGCCATGGTCGCGGTGCCGGTGGCCTCCGCCAACGGGAGGGGGAGCAGATAAGTGCTGGTCAACCTGCCATCGTCGTTTAGCGGCACCGACTATCTGCTGTCGCTGCCGATGATTCTGCTGACCCTGTTCGCGCTCGGCATCCTGCTGATTGATCTGATGCTGCCTGCGGAATTGAAGTGGGTGGACGCGGTGACCGCGTTTGTGGGGGTGTTGTTTTCAGCCGCCAGCTTGGTGTTCCGGGTTCAGCCCGCACAAGCCGCGGTGGAGGCGAGCGGCAGCCACCTGGAATGGGCGTTCATGAACTCCGTGGTCATGGACCACCTCGCCATTTATTTCTTCTATTTATTCTTGGCGGCGGCGGCCATTACCATCCTGGTTTCGGTGCGTTACCTCGAAGTCGAACGCGAACACCATGGCGAGTTCTACGCTCTGATTCTGTTCTCCGTCGTGGGCATGATGTGCATGGCCTCGGGTTTTGATATCGTGCTCATCTTCATCGGCCTGGAACTCATGGCCATCTCGACCTACGTGCTGGTCGGCTTCCTGCGCACCGATCGCCGCTCGAATGAAGCGGCGCTGAAATACTTGCTGTTGGGAGCGTTTTCTTCCGGAATCTTTGCCTACGGATTGTCGCTGCTCTATGGCCTGACCGGTAGTACGAACCTTCTGGTGATCGGCCCGCGGCTCACCCAGGACATGGCCTCGCACCCGGGACACGCCGACCCGGTGACGGTTCTCGCCGTTCTGGCTACCTCCACCGGCCTGCTTTTCAAGGTTGCCGCCATCCCCTTCCATCAGTGGGCGCCCGATGCCTATGAAGGCGCTCCCACCAGCGTCGCCGGATTCATGTCGGTGGCGGTGAAGGCCGCGGCCTGGGCCATGCTGCTGCGAATTTTCCTGTTTGCTTTTCCCGCCCTGCGCTCGGTCTACGTGCCGGTTCTGATCTTTGTTTCGATCGCCACCATGACGGGCGCCAATCTGGCCGCGCTGACCCAGAGCAATCTCAAGCGCCTGCTGGCCTATTCTTCGATCGCCCACGTCGGCTACATGCTGCTCGGTCTGATTGCCGGGGACAAGCAATCGGCCAGTGCTGATGGCGTCAAAGGGATTCTCCTCTATCTCCTGGTCTACACCTTCATGAACCTGGGCGCGTTTGCCGTAATCGCCTCGCTGCGGCAGCGCAACGTAATTGGCGATGAGATTGACGACATTGCCGGCCTGTTCTCCCGGGCCCCGACCGAAGCCGTCCTCATGCTGATTTTCCTGCTGTCGCTGGCGGGCATCCCGCCCCTGGCAGGTTTTTACGGAAAATACTTCATTTTTCTCAGCCTGATTGAAACCGGGCACTATGGATTGGCTTCGCTGGCGGTCTTCTACGCCGTGTTCGGCCTGTACTACTACATGCGGATCGCCAATGCGATGTTCATGCGCGACGCCCTGGACAAGACGCGTCTGCCCATCAGCCTGGGTATGGGAGTGGCTCTCGGTGTCACCGCCTTTGCGACGGTCTACATCGGGATTCTCCCAGAGCAGTTCATTCGCGCCGTAAACTGGTCGTTGGGCATCGTGCAAAGCTCGCCGGTGGCCAGCTTGATGCGCTAGCAGCCATGACCCGGTGGCTCCAGCCCGCGAGATCCGGACGATCCGGCGAACGCCCGCGGCCGGGCAAACGAGCGAGCGGAGCTCGAATCCATGCCCGATGATCGATCGAAGAAGCCGAATCCCTTCCTACAAGTCGCCAAGTACAGCGAATTGGCGGTCATTTTTCCCGCGGCGACCGTTGTGGGGTGGCTGATCGGGGCGGCGCTCGACCGCTGGCTGCACACCAAGTGGCTATTTCTGGCGGGACTGATCCTGGGGATCGCGGCCGGATTCATCCAGTTGATCCGAATGGTGAACTCTTCAAACTCCGAGCGGTGATACCCGGCTGCCCCAGGGACTCGGGCGATACTCGGACCGCCGCCCGCTACTTTTCCACGCCGATGAACTCGCCGGTGGTGGCGTTGAGGTCAACTTTCAGCTTGGCGTCATCTCGGCTGGGGCCATAGAACACGTGCCAGACCAGAGCGCTCGTCGGACTGCTCCAATCGAGCAGGTACAGCACGGGAGTATCTGGATTCTTTTGCAGCAGCTTGTCGCCACCGTGTTTTTGCGCCTGCTCGAACGCCTGGTCGGAATCCACTTTGAGGAATCCGACCTGAAAGATCTGGGTCGAGGCGTTGCTGGCCGTATAACTGTCCTCCACGCCGGGTGAGACCCCACGGGAGGGAGCATCCGGGGCGTCGGTGCCCGACCACTCATAGGGCTTGGCGTTGTGCTGCCGAGCCGAGGCAAAAGAAGCACGCCACACCGCTGCCTTGCCTCCCTGACCTTTCGAGTCCGCCGTGGGCAGGGATTCGATGCGGAAGGGTTCGGCATCCGGCGCCCAGCCATGCGCGGCACCGTAGAGCTTCTGAAAGGCTGCCCGCCCGGTGATGAATTCAGCCGCCTTGGGCTGCGGTTTTTCCGCGGGGGTGGCCGGCCCCGATGAGCATCCGGTCCAGAGCGCCATTGCCAGCAACATAGTTACCGCGTCCCGCTTTTTCATTGCCACCTCTCACCGAGTGAAATCCCTTGCAACCGGAAATGTAGCCGTTCATTCTACTAGATGTTGTCCTTCGAGGTTTGCCATGGACTCGCATTTGGACCACTTGCAGCGGGCGATCGCTGCGGTCACCCGCGGCGTGACACCGACCGATCTCGCCCATCACCCGGAAGGCAAATGGAGCGCGGCCGAGGTGCTCGAACATCTCTACCTGACCTACACCTCCACCGTGAAAGGGTTTGAACGCTGCCTCGAGACGGGCCGGCCCCAGGTGACTCCGCCCACCGCGAAGCAACGGCTCGCCGCTGTTTTGGTGGTGGGTGCCGGGCTGATGCTAGGCCGGCGGGAGGCACCGCCTTACACTCGGCCGCGCGGCACGCCGGCGGAGAAAGTGGTGGCGGAAATCGGCGTCCAAATCGCGGCCATGGACCGAATTATCGCGCAGTGCGAAGCGCGCTACGGGAAGCGAGTGAAACTGCTCAACCATTCCGTGTTGGGACCGCTGACCGGGAGCGAGTGGCGGAAGTTCCACTGGGTGCACGGCCGCCACCACATCAAGCAGATCTGGCGGTTGCGAACTCCGGCGTCGTGATCTACAGCCATCCCTAGGCCAATCCGCTACTGCTGCGCGGGAGCGGGTGCAGGGGCAGGTGTCGGCGCTTTTCGAGCCTGCTCCTGAAGATCGTCGAGCTGCTTCTTGGCGTCGTCGAGAGCTTTCTGTTTGGCGGCAATCTGCTGCTTGTACTGCGCGTCTTGCTTGTCCCAGCCGCCGGCGTCGCGCAGCCGATTTCCCGCGTCGGCATAGAAGGCGGCGGCACGCAGCCGGTACTCGCGTTGCAGCACATCGAGCTCCCGCGATAGCAGATCAATTTGGTCCTTCTGGTCGGCAATCTTCTTCTTCCAGTCGTCGGTGGCTTTCCCCTGGTCGTTCTTCGAGTCGGCAGTTTTGTCGTCCGCCTTCTGCTCAGAGCTGGCCGCTGTAGCGGCGGGCTCGGCCGCGGCATTGCCCACCACGCTGAGGTCATCATTCTTGGGCAAGTTGTCGTTGTCGTACTTTTTGGCGGCCGGGGGCTGTTTTTCCTTATCTTTGCGAACCGTGCGGGCGTAGTCGCCGAGCGGCTCGGTCTGCGCCTGCGCGCCCGAGGGCGACAGTGTTCCCGCAACCACCAGACCCGCCAGCCAAATGTATGCAATGCGTTTCATCGTCGTCCATCCTTCGGGCTGACCGCTCGTTCGCTCGCGGGCGATGCCAGCCAAGTCGAAATTAAGTTCCCGGCGCGGCCCCGACGGCCCTATCACCAGCGAGAAAGCTGCCAATCGTATGGTCCAGTTGCGCCGCTTCCGCGGCAATGTCTGCGGCCAACCGGCATGACCGTTCCTGGTCCTGGTTGTCCACGATCTGTTGGGCATAGTCCGAGATGGTGGAAAGTGAATTCCTGAGCCCGAGCGCCATCTCCGCCGAGATCTCGCGGCGCAATTCCTGCTGCCGGCGAATCTGCGCCATTTCGCTCAGGTCGTTAATCAGGCAAGCCGAGCCCAGAGCCTCGCCGCCCGGCGCATACACCGCCGACACCGTGATTTCCAGGGTGCGTTGTTGCCCGACCGGAGTCACGTATTGTGCCGCCAGACGCAGGAAGGGCAGGTTCTCCCGCAAGCTGGACGCGATCGCGTCGGCTACATTCTCACCCGGACCGCCGGAGGCTGGAAAGGCCGTCGCGTCACGGAAGACCTGCGCCACCTTCAACCCCAGCGGCGACGCGAATCCGAGTATCCGTCGGGCCGAGGCGTTGGCTTGCCGCAACAGTCCGTCGGGCGTGAAGAACATGACTCCGCTCGACAAATTCGAGAGTACGGCGGCGCTGATATTCTCCGAAGTCTTGGCCCGCCGCCGCTCCACTTGCTGCTCGCTCTGCAGTTCGTGCTTCTGCTGCTTGAGTTGCTGGATTACGGCATGATAGGTGTGCAGCGGGAAACCTTCGGCGGAGGCTGCCTCGGGTGTAAATGAGGCTTCCTCGCTGATCCTGCGCCGCACTCGACGGATCATGATGATGCCGATCAAGAACGCCAATCCCGCGGCGAACGCTCCGAGCACCATGCGCAGCACGATCGGATTGGCTAGCAGTTTCAGAGCAACCCCCAATACCAGTGCAAGAAACTGTTGCCAAAGAAGAGGGCGACCATCGCCATGCCGCCGAGAAAAACGCCAAAGGGCATCTGGTGGTGGCGCAATGCGATCCTTGCCGATTCCCAGGCGCGACGACGCGCCTCGCCCCCCGATTCATGTTGGCGGCTCATGCGCCGGCGAGTGCGCTTGATCCAAACCGCGGCCACGGTCGAGAGTCCAAATAGCGATCCTGCGATCGAGGCGGTGAACAGGGTGAAAATCGTCAGCTTGAGCCCAAGAAACGCCCCCACCATGGCCATCAGCTTTACGTCGCCAAAACCCATGCCCTCGACGCCGCGCGCCCGCAGGTAGATCGCCCCCGCGCCATAGATGAACGAAGCGCCGGCTGCAGCTCCGAGCAGGGCATCGAGTAGGGAGAGCAGGTGCCAGGAAATATCCGAGCTGACGGGCAGCGAAATCACCCCGGGCAGAAGTTGCGAAACAAAATCATTGACCGGCACGACCAGACTTAAACCCAGGCCGAGACCGAGTCCGGTCAAGGTCAGCTTGTCAGGCAACAGTTGGGTCTCGGCATCGGTAAAGATCAGGCCGAGAAGCAGAAATCCGAAGGCGCAATATTTCAGCGTAGCCAGGGTCAGGCCAAAGTGCGCGTAGCACGCCAGAAAGATCGCACCCGTGAGCAGTTCGACCACCATGTACCGGGGCGAAATCGGAGCCTTGCAATCGCGGCAGCGGCCGCCGAGGATCAGCCAGCTCAGCACCGGAACATTGTCGTAAAAATGAATGGAATGCTGGCACGCAGGACAGGCCGAGCGCGGGTGAACCACCGACAAATCAAGCGGCAGGCGATAGATACAGACATTCAGGAAGCTGCCGAACGCCAGCCCCATCATGAAGATCGCGACTGCCAGTGCAGGGTCCACCGTCTCCTCGTGGTTTGAACGAAGCAGATTCTCTGCTGAATTTGCTTGATTATACGGTGGTTGCGCCGCGGGACTGCAGGTACCAAAGTGCTAGAGGTGACCAGAATCGAATACAAGTCATTGCCGTATAAGCACTTACCAGCAGCCCGGCCCGCCGCGCGGGTAATCCGGCCGGTCAAGACTCAGCCTCCCCTAAGGTCCCCCGGGCGCACTTCCCCGGGCGCGCAGGCGAGCGGACTGAGGAAATAGGGCGAACCATTCCCGCCGAGCCCTCGCCCGCCTCGACTCTACTGCGGGGTGTCCAGTCTGCGCCGTCCCGTATCCGGTCCCTTCGTGGTCGGGACCACGGTCACCGGCGACTGGAGTGTGAAGTTCAGCACGGTTTCCGAGGGTAGCTTGATCTGTTGGCTCTTGGTCGAGGCTTGCACCCCTCCGCCGACACCGCCACCGGCAGCCGCGCCCACCGCAGCTCCTTTGCCGCCGCCGAGGATGCCTCCGAGAACCGCGCCGATTACAGTTCCAGCGCCGACTTTCTCTGCCGTATCCTTGCCCCGCGAATTGGCTTCCCGGTGATAGGTGTTGGTTTGGATGTCGTAGTACTTGCCGCTCACCGAAATGCGGTCCAGTTGCAGGGTCAGCTCGGATTTTCCCGCGAACTTGCCTGCACTCTTCACGTCTACGACGTGGCCTTCCACTTCGTATCCCGCAGGAATCACCAGGTTTCCATCCACGGCCAGAGGTGAGTCGAGTGTGGCATGGAAGGTCTGTCCCTGCTGGCTGCTATCAGAGTCGATCGTATCCACCAGACGGATGGCCAGGACGGTGCCGGATGGAATGGTAGCTTTCTGCGGGGGCGGTGGCGGCGCCGGAGGAGTAGGAGCGGGCGCGGTCATGGCCGTCGGTTGAGGTGGAGGCGGCTGGTCTTGCTGGTCCTGAGCTCGCGGCCCCGGGGTGGCTGGAGGAGCGGCGGAATCGTCATCGCCCGAGGCGGACATGGTGTGTCTGCGCCGCCGGGCTGGGCTTGGCTTCTGCGCCCGTGCCCTAGCCGGAGGCACGGCCGGCTGTTCCGCCTGCGCCGTTTCTGCGGACGTGGCTGTTCCGGAAATCTGCAAATTGTTCACCACCTGCCTGACTCCGGGAACGGCGGCGGCATAGCGTGCCGCCGCGTCACGCTCCGCTTGGTTATCCACGGTGCCGGAGATGGTTACCGCCCCGTTCTCCGCCTGCACGCCGAGCTGCTTGCCCTGCAGTCCCGAATCGCCGTTGAAACTGGCCTGAATCGCGCTGGTAATTTTCGCGTCATCCGGTTTCCGGGCGCAGCCCACGGCCACTCCCAAAACCGTCAGCAGCAGAATCGAAGCAATCTGGAAGCGAACGCTCGCCGGCATAGAAGTCACTCCTAGTTTCTTTCCTGTTCGGGATGCTACTAGTTTAGATGCAAAAATGATTTTGAATTGCGGAGAAAATTATGCGGAACTATGCCCCTAGGGCCTGCCATCGAGGGCGGGGACACGCCCTGAAGTCCCTGTCTGAGCGCCATCGCAGCCGCCGAATGCGCCAGCCGTCACGCTCAATTCTGGTGGAGGAACTTGTAGTCGAGCACCGACGCGGCCAGGGTAACCCGGTCCTCGGAATCGCGCTCGCCCTGCGAGCGGGTGACGCGGCCCTGGCAAAGCACGCTGCTGTTTTTCTGGCCCGAAATCTCTTCCGGCATCTCAAAGATCATCTCGACCAGCGTGTTTTGAAGCAGGGGTTGCGTGCCCAGGAAGAGCACGCCTGACTGGCTGAGGTTTTCAATCGTACCCTCGTACCAGGTGGTCTGATGTTTGGCGCGATAGCGCAGCGGAGTGTGCAATTTCAAGCGCCGCGCGCGCGGCACCCATGTCGGTTTTCGGCCCCGGCTCCAGTTGTGGGGCGTAGCCGAACTTTCCGTCTCGGCCGGAGGGTCGACACGCTTGGTGCGGCGCATGGCCTTCCAGTCATAGTTGTACGCAGTGGCACAATGGAGACACACTTGATAATAGTCCCCATCGGCGGAGCGCCGCGGCCAGGAAAACTCGTGCGAACAGTGCCCCAGGGTAAGAACGTCCAATAACTTCTGTGACATGGCTGTACTTTCCCGGTCGGACACCGGACCGAGTAATCTTCCGATGGCCGGGTAGAATTGGGTAGATTACGTTCGTCTCATAGGTCACTTGCCGCTAACCCATGTATCATCAACGCGTGGACGGTGTAGCAGGATTCATTCTTGCGGGTGGTCGGAGCACGCGCATGGGCCGCGACAAGGCGTTCCTCGAGCTCGGAGGCCGGACGCTGCTGGCGCGGGCGCTATCGCTTGCGGGCACGGTGGCTGAAGCGGTGCGCATCGTAGGCGCTTCCGAGAGTTTCCGAGCCCACGGTCGCGTGGTCGAGGACGTATTTCCAGGCCGCGGACCCCTGGGTGGAATCCACGCCGCGCTGCTCAGCAGCGCCGCCGAACTGAACTTGATGTTAGCCGTCGACCTGCCCTCGGTAGAGCCGCGATTCCTGGCCTATCTGGTCAACGCCGCCCGCCAGAGCAGCGCCGAGGTCACTCTGCCGCACGCCGCCGGCGGCTGGCAGCCGCTGTGTGCGGTGTACCGGCGGGAGTTTACGACCATTGCGGAGCACTCCTTGCGCGAGGGAAGCAACCGCATCGACACGTTATTGGATCGCGTCGCCATCCGAGTCATCGCAGAAGAGGAACTGGAAGACGGAGGCTTTTCGAGCACGATGTTCCGCAACCTGAACACGCCGGAAGATCTTGAGCGGGCCGAACGGAGCCTACGGTCCATGGCCGGAACCCGCGTCGCCGGCGAGTAGGCGGTAGTCGCCGACGCGCCTCGGATCAAGGCGTTTATCATCAAGGCCTTTATCATGGAGGCTCGCCTCAGCCCGGGCGCCTGAGGACTGCCGAGGACCAAGGACCAGCGCCTGCAGACTCAACCATGGCGACCAAACCACAACCCCGGCCTTACGTCGAGTTTCAGCACGTCTCCAAAGCTTTCAACGACCACCACGTCCTCGAGGACGTCAGCTTCGATGTTCTGGCGGGAGAAACGGTGTGCATCCTCGGGCGCAGCGGAGTGGGCAAGTCGGTGGCACTGCAGCACATCATGGGGTTTCTCAAGCCAGACTCGGGGCGGGTCATTGTCGCGGGCGAGGACATCACCGACTATTCCGAGCAGCAGATGGAACAGATTCGCAAGAAAGTGACCATCGTTTTCCAGAACGGAGCGTTGTTCGACTCGCTGACGGTCGGTGAGAATGTGGCTTTTCCCCTGCGCGAGCGCCGGGATATGGATGAAGAACAGATCTTCCAGGTGGTGGATGGGCTGCTCGAAATGGTGGGCGTCAAGGAGATGCGCGACCTGCTGCCCTCGGATCTGTCCACCGGGATGAAGCGCTCAGTGGCGATTGCGCGCGCCCTGGCGGCACGGCCGGAGTGTGTTCTCTATGACGAACCCACGACCATGGTCGATCCCCTGATGGCCCAATTGCTCGGCGACTTGATCAAGCGAGTGAAGATCCAGTTGCACCTGACAAGTATCGTGGTTACTCACGACATGCGGCTGGCCAAGAAACTGGCGGACCGGGTTGTCTTTCTCCACGAAGCCAAGGTACTGTTCTTTGGTACCTATGCGGAGATGGAGAAGTGTCCCGAGCCTATCGTGCAGGAATTCTTGCAGCTGGACGAGCTCACTCTGGAAGTCTAGAGAGAGACCAGCCCTCCGCAGTCGGGTCATGCCCTCTGCGCTCCCGGCGGCAGTTTTCTACCGGCTCTGCCCAGCTGTCCATCCGCTGGTGGCGGGCACGGCGGGTTGCCGGTTCTGAAACCGGGATCGGCCCAGGACAGCCCAGGGCAGCGCCGAGAAATGCAAGAAATCGCGCCTCAGAATCCTTCACTCACCAACTTCTCAAGCGTTATCCGGTGGTCCGCGGACTCGCCTTTCATCATCTTCTCGACATACTTCGCGATCATGTCGACTTCCAGGTTGACCGGGTCGGCGGGCTTGAGAGACCGTAAATTGGTCATCTCCGCGGTGTGAGGGATGATGGCGGCCGACACGCGCGTGCCTTTGAGGTCCGCGACCGTCAAACTGATGCCTTCGATCGACAACGAGCCTTTGAAGACCACGTAACGTGCCAGCTCTGGGGGAATCTCGATGCGCAACCAGTAGTCTTCGGCGTCGGGAAGGGGATCGAGAGCCAGAAATTGGCCGGTGGCATCGACGTGACCTTGCACCATGTGGCCGCCAAAACGGCCATCGGCTCGCATGGGGAGTTCCAGGTTTACGAGCGCGCCCGGGTGGATGCGGGAGAATGCGGTGCGCTGCCAGGTTTCCTCCGCCAGATCAGCCGCGAAAGATTTTGCGGTGACGCTCACCGCGGTCAGGCAGACGCCGCTCACCGCGATGCTGTCGCCCTTGCTTAATTCTTTGGCGAGCTTTCGCGAGGAGACAGTAATTCGTCGGCTGCCTTTCTTGCTGGTAATGCTCTCAATCTGTCCGACTTCTTCAATGATGCCGGTGAACATAACTACCTATCATAACCCTCCAGATCGCTACCGGAGTGCTCAAGCGCTTGCCGGGCGGCGAGACAACCCGACTTGAAAGTGCACTCCGAGGGCGTTCGGCCAGGATCAGCATCGGCGAAAGCCGTGGCTCCGGAATGTCTCACGAGCCTTCCCTCATTCTGTCGGAACTCAAGGTGCGTATACGTCGTGCAAGTACCCTTCCACGGCAAAATCTTCCCCAAAACGATGCAGGCGGATTGCCTTCACATAGGCGGCATCGCTCATCCGCGGAAAGCCATCGCCAGCGGCGAAGGGCACCGATCCGGTGCCGGCCAGGATTTTAGGCGCATAGTAGAGAAAGACTTTATCCACCAAGTCCGAGGCCAAAGCCGTCCAGTTGATCATGGCGCCGCCTTCGATCAGCAGGCTGGTGATTTCCATTTCGCCCAGGCGGCGGGCGATCCCAGACATGGCGGGACGTCCGTCGCTCGTAGGAACGGGGATTTGCTCGACCCGAATGCCGTGATCGAGCAGCTGTTGCTTCCGCTTTTCCTCTGCGAACGAACACAGCACGAGTACATCGTTCTGGGCCGTTTGTACGATGCGCGATTCGAGCGGTAGTCGCAACCTGGAATCGACAATGACGCGAAGCAGCGGCCGGCGTCGCGGTCTGCCGGTACGGTCTGTAAGCAGCGGATTATCGGCAATAATGGTGCCCACCCCGACCATGATCGCGTCGTGCTGGTGGCGCAAGGCCTGTACATGGGCGCGGGCCGGCTCACTTGTGATCCAGCCGCCGGTGGTGCCGCCAGTTCCGGGCGTGGCCGGGTTGGAGGGTTCCGGCGGGGGCGGCGCGATTTTGCCGTCGAGCGTCATGGCAGCTTTCAGTGTGATCAGCGGAGTGTGATGGCGAACGTATTTGGCAAACCACTCATTCAATACTTTGGCGTCGTCTTCGAAGATTCCGGAAGCGACCGTGATTCCCGCCGCCCGCAGCTGCGCAAATCCCCGGCCATGGACCGCCGGGTTGGGGTCCTGCATGCAGGCTACGACCCGACTGATTCCGGCCGCGACGATGGCGTCGGCGCAGGGACCGGTTCGGTTCTGATGCGAACAGGGCTCGAGGTTGGTGTAAAGAGTCGCGCCGCGAGCCTTGTCGCCGGCTTGCTCCAGCGCGAGAACTTCTGCGTGCTTCAGGCCGTCATAGGTGTGGAATCCGGAGCCGACGATCTGGTCGCGACCATCGACGACGACCGCGCCTACATAGGGATTGGGTGAAGCGAGGCCCACGCCTTCCCGCGCCAACTCGAGAGCGCGCTCGAGGAACATCTCGTCCGTGGAATGGTCTGGGATCACTTTACCCATCTAAGATTGTCTTGCCCGAGAAAAGGAATCAGGATTCCGGCCGCCCTCCTGGAGTTGGCAGATAGCCTCGACTCCGCTCGCACTTCCCCCCGCTGCGGCTTCGGATCCGCGTGGTCTGAGATCACGGGAAAGATTCTATGTAAACAGCGACTCCACAAACTCTTTCGGCTCAAACGCCAGCAAGTCTCCTACTTTTTCGCCGACGCCTACATATCGTACCGGCAATCCCAGCTCGCGGGAGATAGCAACGACAATGCCGCCTTTGGCGGTACCGTCGAGCTTAGTCAGAACAATCCCGGTTACTCCCGCTGACTGGGTGAAGAGCCGCGCCTGTTGCAGTCCGTTCTGGCCGGTGGTGGCGTCCATCACCAGAAGAGTCTCGTGCGGTGCGCCGGGAATAATCCGTTGCGCGGTGCGGTACATTTTCTCCAGTTCGGTCATCAGATTCGTCTTGGTGTGCAGACGGCCGGCGGTGTCCACCAGCACATAGTCGGTCTTGCGGGCGGTCGCTGCTTGCAGAGCGTCGTAGAGAACCGCGGCCGGATCGCCGCCGGGCTTGGTGCGTATCACTTCCGTCCCGGTGCGCTCGCCCCAGACTTCGAGTTGCTCGATCGCGGCGGCGCGAAAGGTGTCGGCCGCACACAGCAGAACTGTCTTTCCGCTCGAGCGCAGTGTGCGCGCCAATTTGCCGACGGTTGTGGTTTTCCCCGTGCCGTTTACCCCAACGACCAGAATTACTTCGGGGGTGCCAACAACCGTGCGCACCGGCCGGTTGTTCGCCGCGAGGAGGATGGCCAGCAACTCCTCTTTGAGCAACCGCTTGAGCTCGTTGCCGTCTTTGATCTGTTTACGGTCTGCCTTTTCGCGCAGCTTTTCTAGGACCTCGTGGGTGGTGGCGGTGCCGAGGTCGGCGCCGAGCAGGGTGGCTTCGAGGTCGTCGAGCGTGCCGCGGTCGATTTCCTTGCCCAAAGAGACGACGGATTCGATGCGTTCGGCGAGGTTCTCTCGAGTCCGGGTGACCGCCTCTTTCATACGATCGAGGAAGCTCGGTTTCTCTTCCGTGCTGCCGAAAAGGGTCTGAATCATGGGAGTTTTGAGACGGTGTGTGCCAACCCTTCAATTATAGCGGCAGGCATCAGGACCGAGGTGCGCCCGGAAACGCGATCTGTTCTCGTGGGAAGGGGAATGCGATTTCGAGGCTAAGCGGGCGAGGCCGCCGCAACCACAGCCGGTGCCGATTCCGCCTCTGCGGGCTGTGCCGACTGGGGCGGAGCCGAGGTCGCGGGTGCGGGCGCCGAGGAACGCGGGATGCGGATGTCTCCGCGCTGATAAATCGCAGTCAGGGCCGCTACCGCCGCCGGATCAAGCCGCTTGCCACTCAGATTGTGAATGATGCGGAGCGCTTCGAGCGGGTCGTGGGCCTGCTGGTAGGGGCGGTTCGTGGTCAGCGCGTCGAAAGTATCCGCCACGGCGATGATGCGCGCCAGCAGGGGAATCTCGTCTCCATGCAGGCCGTGCGGATAGCCGCGTCCGTCGAGTGACTCGTGGTGCAGCTCGATCCCCGGGATCATGTCCTTCAACTGTGCCACCGGGCGCAGGATGTTGGCTCCCTTGGTGGTGTGGGTTTTCATGATAGCGAATTCTTCGGTCGTGAGCGCTCCGGGCTTTTTCAGGATGAGATCCTCAATGCCGATCTTGCCCACATCGTGCAGTTGGGCGGAAACCCGCACCACTTCTGTGGCGTCCTCGGACAGACCCATTTCCTTCGCGATCATCATCGAATAACGGGTGACGCGGTCGGAATGACCGCGAGTGTAGGGATCCTTCTCGTCGACGGCTCCGGCCAGCATCTGAATGGAGCCCATGAAGAGTTCGCGGTTCTGATTGACGGCGCTCTTAAGGTCGAGGACGAACTGCTCGAGTTCCTCCGACATGGTGTTGAAGGTCGATGCCAGCTCTCCGATTTCGGTGCGACTTTTGAGATGAACGCGCTGCGAGAAATCGCCGCGGGCAATGGCGCGGCTGGATTCGGTCAAGACTTTCAGCGGATGGGTGATCAGATGCGCAGCGTAAACGCTGATGCCCACGCTGAGCAGAACTGCCAGCAGCGCCAACAGACGGGCGGTGTGCTGCATTTCAAAGACACCGCGATAGGCCTCGTCGCGCGGTTTTTGCACGACCACGGCCCAGTCTAGGTTGAGGACCGGACTGTAGGTGCCAAGCATCCCGATCTCGGTCTTGCCTTCGTGCAGGGTAAAATCCCGGGTGGCCGCGACCAGTTGCGCTTTGCTGCCTTGGTCGACAAAGTTTTTCACAATCTCCAGGTTCGTCATGTCCTGGCCGGTGACGTATTCAGAGGTGGCCCCGGCCACCAATCGTCCGTCGCTGTCGACCACGTACGGAGTCAGGCCGTTGCGTTCGACCTCCTGCAGGCGGCGGATCAAAAACTGCAGATCCACCACCGTTCCAATCATTCCTAGAAATCGGCCGCTGTAGGTCACCGGTGTGCTCACCAGCATTACGGTGCGGGCCGCGCGGCCGTTCCCGACCACGAGCGCCGGGCCGTTATA
Organism: uncultured Acidobacteriaceae bacterium; assembly: GCA_963770245.1. Taxonomy (GTDB): domain Bacteria; phylum Acidobacteriota; class Terriglobia; order Terriglobales; family Acidobacteriaceae; genus PALSA-270. The sequence continues at coordinate 787,764 of CAVYOX010000014.1, forward strand.
GCTGCGGCCCTCGCTGGCAGCCGCGAAGGAGCGTTGCAGTTCGCGCTGCAGGAAGACATCGGGCGCAATGCGGCCCGCCGAGATGCCTTTGGCGTCCGCGTTTAGCAGGGTGACGTAAGCCAGGTTGTCGGAGGAGGAAACGAAGTTCTCGAGCAAGGCGCGTAGCTCGGGCGCTTCCACGTTGTCTCCGTTAAGATCGCCGCCGCTTGCGACCTGCAGGGCCGACGACAAATTGGCCAGCATCATGCGCAGCGATTCCTGGCGCTGCGAGATGTCATCGGCCAGCGAGCGCGTCACGGTATTCTGCAGCAGCCTCTCATTGGTGATGAGCCGGTCGCGATTGATCGCCTCCACCTTGGCCGAGTAGAAATACATGGGTACTACGCTGATCAGGATGAGGACACTAAGGATGACGTAGAGAACCGGGACCCGCGATGGGATGGTGAACTTGAATTGCAAGATGGTCCCACATCACCGTGCTGCGCACGGCCAGAGCGCTAGATGCTCTGAAAGTTTACTGTGAGGATGGACCCTAGGGCCGCGAGATTGCGACCGAGAACGGTTACGAAAGTACCCCGGAATGGAAACGTCGGTCAGGCGTTCGCCAGCGCCCGGGATGGCCCGAGGGCCGCCAGTTCAACCCAACTTCGCGCGACGGACCGCCCCGGGCTGGGGAGCTGAGACCAAAACCGTGGCAAACAACTGCAACCTCAGATTTCGCTCTTGGCACTGCGCGTCATCAAATCGTGAATGGCGTCCCCAGGCGACTTGCCCTGGTGCAGGATGGCGTACATCTGCTCCGTGATGGGCATCTCGACCCCGCGGGCACGCGAAAGGCCAACCGCGGCGTGGGTGGTGAAGACTCCCTCGGCGATGCTGCCATGCATGCCGGCCAGAATCTCCGGAAGCTTGCGGCCGCGGCCGAGTTCGACCCCCACTCCGCGGTTGCGGGACAGTCCGCCGGTGCAGGTCAGCACCAGGTCGCCCAGGCCGGCGAGGCCGGCCATGGTCTCCTGGCGTCCCCCACAAGCGACCACCAGGCGCGTGATTTCGGCCAGGCCGCGGGTGATGAGAGCGGCGATCGAGTTGTGGCCCAGTCCGAGTCCGTGGCAGACTCCGGCGGCGATGGCGATGATGTTCTTCAGCGCTCCCCCGAGTTCCACACCGACAACATCGTCATTGGTGTAAAGGCGGAGGCGCGGATCGCTGAACTGGCGCTGCACGGTCTCAGCCAGTTCGGCATCCCGCGAAGCGATGGTAACCGCCGTCGGATCGCCTCGCGCCACTTCCATGGCAAATGACGGCCCACTGAGCGCGCCGATGCGGGGCGCGAAGCCGCCCTCCGAACCGACGACTTGCGAAATCACTTCCGTCATTCGCAGAAGCGTGGTTTCTTCTATGCCCTTGGTTGCGCTGACGAACAGCATGCTCGGGTTCAGGTGCGGACGCAGGTTCAGAAACAGACGTCGGCAGTGCTGCGAGGGCATGACGCTCACCACCATGTGCGCCTCACGGACCGCCTCTTCGAGATCGCCGGTTGCCGAGACAGAGTTGGGGATGAGCTGGTCCGGAAGAAACTGCTGGTTGACCCGGCGGGCGGCAATCGAATCCCGCACTTCCGCTTCGTGCGCCCACAAGCGAATGCGATGAGTGCCGTTGCGTCCCAGAACGATCGCCAGGCCGGTTCCCCAGGCCCCGGCGCCGATGATGGCGATCCGGCTCATCCGCGCCTCCAGTGGAAGCGGTTCTCGGTCCCGGCGAGTAAGCGCCGTATGTTGCCGTGGTGCTTGGCGATAATGAAGATGGCGGCTGCCGCCATGCATAGCAGCATGCCGGGAGTTGCCCGCCCGTCACCGAGTGCCCAGGCGACCAAAGGCAGCGATGCGACGGCAATCATCGAGCCCAGCGAAACATAACGGAAGGCGGCCACCACAGCCAGAAAAATGGCGACCGCCACCAGGATGGTCTTCGGTGCCACAATCAGGAATGAGCCGAAGCCAGTCGCTACTCCCTTGCCCCCGCGAAACTTCAGCCATACCGGAAACACGTGACCGAGGATAGCGGTAAGCGCGGCTACGCCGGCAAGAATGCTGGTGCCAGGATAAATGGCGCGCGCAAGGGCGGCTGCGGCCAATCCTTTCAGCGCATCGAGGAGCAGTGTCAGCAGGCCGAGCCCGGGCGAGGAGCGGGCGACATTGGTGGCGCCGATATTACCGCTTCCGCTCTGGCGGACGTCCTGACCGCGGAAAATGCGCAGCAGGAGATACCCGAAGGGGATCGATCCCAGCAGATAGCTGAAGCCGGCCGTGAAAAGAAATGCTTTCATGGGTGGCTGATTCGCGCGTCGCTACCGCAAGGCAAAGCGCGCGATCTTGTCATAGCGTGCGCCGCCCCGCAACAGCTGGCTCTGGTACAGAAAGAACTCGTGGGCCGTCATGGTACCAAACTCGGGAGCAGCCCAGGTTGCCAATTTCTCCTGCAAACGCTGCAAGCTCGGATTGCGACGGTCTTCCTGCAAACGGTCTGCCTTCCGCCAGCCTGGCGCCCCGGAGCCGCTTGCGCCGCGCGCCAGAGTCAGATGCGGAGTAAAGCGATGTTCCTCTCGCGGGATGCCGAGGGTGGCCGTGGCTTCGTCCACCGCCGCAGCCAAAGAGCTGAGCTCGGGACTGGCCTCGATGCCGACCCAGAATACCCGAGCCGCCTTGGGGCTGGGAAAGAAACCGCAGCCGCGAAACGTAACTTCGATGGAGGCCGCCTGAATGGACGACAGCGTCTGCTTGATCTGTTCGACGACGTCCGCCGGCTTTTCGCCGATGAACTTTAAGGTGACGTGGGTAGACTCGGGTCGAACCCAGCGAGCCTCGGGCGCAAATTCGCGCACACCATCGACGTAACGCGCAATGCGCTCCCGGATGGCGTCCGCGATGTCGAGGGCGATGAAGACTCGCATAGCGGTGGTGGAGTCCGCAGCCGTCAGTCGGAATGCGCTCCCTGGTTCGCAACTCCTGGGGAGCGAGGACCGACCAACTGCCTCACATCAGTTTCCTTCTCACCATATCGAGGGCCTGTTGCGTAGAGAACCAGCGAACGCGGTCGCGGTCTCCGGGGAACTTGCGTTCGATCACTTCGGTCTGTTCTGCGCTGGCCAAGGCGTGGAATACGAGTCCCACCGGTTTTTCCGGAGTTCCTCCGCTCGGCCCGGCCACTCCAGTGATGCCCACCCCCAGAGTCGCACCGGAACGGCTGCGAATTCCCTCCGCCAGCGCCACCGCGACCTCGCGGCTTACGGCGCCGTGGGTGTTGATCAGCTCGATAGGCACATTGGCGAAGGTACTCTTCAGCGCGTTCGAGTAAACCACGGCTCCCCCGAGAAAATAGCGGGAACTGCCGCTGATCGAAGTAATTCGCTCGGCCAGCAGACCTCCGCTGCAGGACTCCGCGACTGCGACGGTGGCGCCGCGCATCTGTAGGTAATAGCCGGCGATTTGCTCGAGCGATTCGCCGTTGTCGGAAAAAACAAAATCGCCAAGCTCTTCCTCGAGTTCCGCCACCAATCGATCCACCCGCTGCTGCGCGGCGTCAAGCGATGCGCCCTGCGTCCTCAAATGCAGTTGGACCTCGCCCCTTCCCGCGAGAATCGTGGTCTCGACATCGCGCGCCCGCTTGTAGATGGGAGCCGCACGCGCGTCGCACTGCGATTCGCCCATCATGGCGATCTTGAGCACGCGGGTCGCGATGAATTGCGGGGGCAGTTTGGCGCGCAGGCGCTCCATACATTGTTCATCAAAAACCGCCTTCATTTCGTGCGGGGGTCCGGGCAGCAAAAGGACGATCCTATCTTGGCCTTTGTACTGCCCGCTGATCCACTGTCCGGGCGCGGTGCCGCCGGGATTGGGCAGGACGGTTGCACCCGTGATCACGTCTCCCTGTTTGGCATTGTTGGCGGACATCTTCCAGCCGCGCGCCGCGAAACGGTTCTCGATCGAGGCCACGATTTCCGGGTCGCGACGCAACGAGAGCCCCAGAGCATCGGCCACAGCTTCCCGCGTCAGGTCGTCCTCGGTGGGTCCCAACCCGCCTATGAAAACCGAGATATCGGCGCGCGACAGGGCCAGCAGCGCCGCGCCTGTGAGATGTTCGGGACGATCGCCCACGATGGTTTTGAAAAGCACATCGACTCCCAATTCGTTGAGCTTTTCCGTCAAATAGAGCGAGTTGGTGTCCTGACGAAAGGGAGTCAGCAGCTCCGAACCGATGGCGATGATTTCGGCGTTCACGCTAGCAGTCTAAACGAACCGCCAAGGCCAGAGGAACGCGAGCGGCGACCCGGGTCTAATCGGGGATCAACGGGAGACCCTGGAGATTCCACGAGAGGTGGTGCACGGCGCCGGTGGTCGCCAGGATCACCGAGCGGCCGGGAGCAAATGCCAGACCAACCAGGCCCTGGCCGGCCACCTCGAGCGAAGCTTTGCCGGCGGCAGAGAGCTTGACAATGCCTCGTTTGCCCGCGATCGAGGCGGCAGTATACAGATTGCCGTCGACGTCAAAGGCCAGTCCCTGTGGGCGCCCCAGCCCGCGGTAGAAATTCGAGACGGTGCCGTGGGAATCGATCTTGTAGACGCTGTCGTAGCTCGAGGTCGTCGGCCCGGTGACGAACAGATCGCCTTGCGGGCTGAAAGCCAGGTGGTAGGCGGAAACGCTCGGCTCGAGCGTGGCAAACACGAAGGTCTGGCGATCGGGCGCTATCTTGAAAATGGTCCCGCTGCGGTCTCCGACGTAGAGGTTTCCCACGCGGTCGAAGGCGATGCCGGTTGCAACCCCCATGCCCTCGGAGTATGAGGTCATGGTACCGTTCGGAGCGACGCGGTAGACCGTACCGTCAAAGCGCGAGGACACGTACATCTGTCCCGCGCGGTCAAATGCGATGCCCGTGGGGTTCATCAATTCAACGACAAACGGCTTGACGTTGTAATTGGTGTCAATCTTGTAGATAGCCACCGGGACCTTCTGCCCGCGTGATCCGGAGAAAGGGACGTAGATGTTGCCGTCCGCGTCCAGAGCCGGGTTGGTAACCGGATGGAGGTTCTCGGCAATGGGCGCGGCAACCTTGATCTGATGCGGGTTGCTGAGATAGCCGTTGGCGGAGACGACGACCGGCCCCGAGGCCGCACCGGGGGGGACGCGGGCGACTAGGAAATCATCCGCGCTGATCACCACCCCTCCCTCGATTTCGCCGAAGCGAACACCCGGCCGGTGCAGATCCGGCGGGCGCAGTCCGCTGCCCATGATGCGAACCTCGCCGCCCGGCAACGCCGCATCCGGAACCACGGATTCAATGCGCGGGTGGCCGTTTACGTTCTTCCTGCCTAGCAGGCGCTCGGAGATTCCCATGGGTCCCAACTCTCCTGGTGCTCGATCCAGGTTGACAGACTATCGCGGCAAAAGGCCGTAGTGCAGCAGTATGTGCATGACGGCCAAAGCATACAGTCCCGCTCCCAGGTCGTCGATCACGATGCCGGTGCCTTCCGGAAAACGTTCGAGGCTCCTGACCGGAGGCGGCTTGGCGATATCGAACGCTCTAAAAAGTATAAAGCCCAGCAACAGAGATTTCCACGACACAGGAATCAAGATCAGGGTGATGAGCTGCCCGGCGACTTCATCAATCACCACAAACTGGGGATCCTCGAGGCCGGTCGCCCGGGCGACCCGAGTGGCGGCAGGAATTCCTACCACGACCGCCAGAGCGGCAAGCGCGATGGCAGCCGCCGGCTGCATACTCGGCGCGATCCCGCGTGACGCCAGCCACCAGAGAAGCACGGTGGCGGCCGAAGCCCAGCTTCCAGGGGCCGGCCGAAGCAGTCCGGCACCGAAGAAAGTGGCCGCGAGAGTCGCCCACAGCGGGGCATGCGGACGAGCGGACTGAGAATCCCCCGAGTTGGTGGCAGAGCTCATATCCGCGGAGGGCTGCTCTTCGGGTGCCGGCCGCTTGGCCGGCTCCCGTGACTCCAGCCCACCGGCCCTCATTCATCTTCCCGATCTTCGGGCGAGCTTTCCGGGAAACGCTCGTCCGTATCCGGCAGCGGCGACGAGACGACATAGCCTCCACTGGCCCATTTCCCTAGATCCAACAAACGGCAGCGCTCACCGCAGAAGGGAAACTCGGGATCGCGCTTGCGCACCAGTTTCTTGCAGACGGGACAATGAAGGGTGAGTGGGCGCTTGCGGGCCATGGATTGCCTACGAAACGATTCTTGCTACCAGATCGTAGTCGTGGGCTTCGGTGATCTGGCAGCGGTAGAATTCGCCGGGTTGCGGCTGCAGTCCTTCGGCGATATCACTGATCAACACTTTGCCGTCGATTTCCGGGGCGTGCATGACGGTGCGCCCCTCGAGCAAGAGGTCGCTTTCCTCTGACCTGCCTTCTAACAACAGGTCAAATTCCTTCCCGATGAAGGCCTGCTTCTTGCGTTTGCTAATTCGGCGCTGGATCTGCATCAAGTGCTTGCGGCGCCCTTCGATTTCGCGGGAGGGAAGTTTTTCCTCGAGCGAGAAGGCGGCGGCGCCTTCCTGGTCCGAATAGCCAAACGTGCCCATCCAGTCGAACTCGGCCGCACGCACGAAATCGCACAGTTCCTCAAATTCTTTGTCCGTCTCTCCCGGGAATCCCACAATGAAAGACGTCCGCAGGGCGACATCGGGAATGGTGCGGCGCATTTTCTCAATCGAATGCAGGAAAATCTCCGCCCCCCCGCCCCGTTTCATGCGTTTGAGGACCATGGGGGAGGCGTGCTGCAGGGGCACATCCATATACGAGCAAATCTTATCGTGGGCCGCGATGGTTTCGAGCAGCCGCGCCGTAATCTTATTGGGATAGGCGTAAAGGAAGCGAATCCAGCGCAAGGGCTCGATCGCAGCCAGGCGCTCGAGCAGAAGCGGCAGGCCATCGTTCAGGGCAAAATCCTCGCCGTAGCAAGTCGTGTCCTGACCAATGAGGGTGATCTCTCGCACGCCAGACCGGGCCAGGCGCTCCGCTTCGGCTACAACGGATTCGAACCGCCGCGACCGGAACTTCCCACGCAACTGCGGAATAATGCAGAAACTGCAGGGATGGTCGCAGCCTTCGGCAATCTTGATGTAGGCGGTGGAACGGGGCGTGGCCAATACCCGTGGAGTGGACTCGTCGTACAGGTAGTTCGGCAGATCCGCGAGGGCCCCGCCCCAGTTCTCGCGGGAGAATCGGCCCTGCGCCTCCCGCGCGTCGCCCTCCGGACGCGATCGCAAGATGTTGAACGGGGACTCTGCTAGGGGCGCGCGTGCCATTCCCGAGGCCTGCAGAATGGCTTCGAGTTCTCCTGTGCCCACCACGGCGTCAACCTCGGGGATGTCGCGGCGAATTTGGTCGCGGAAACGCTCGACCAGGCACCCCGCGACCACCAGTCTTTGGACGCGTCCGGAGGTTTTGTGCCGTGCCATGTCAAGAATCGTGTTGACCGACTCCTGCTGGGCGCTAGCAATGAAAGAGCAGGTGTTGACCACGATGACGTCGGCGTCCTCCGCCTGGGCGGTCAATTCCGCCCCAGCTTGCTGCAGCAACCCCATCATGACTTCGGTGTCGACCAGGTTCTTGGGGCAGCCCAGGCTGACAAACCCGATCTTTGGGCAGGACGTCGAGAGTTTCGACGCCGCGCCCTCGATCGCGGTCTCGGTGGCCACAGTCGGGGTCCGGTTGCTCATACAGTCTTTCGATTCTAACACCCAAACGACGGCAGGCAGGCTCAGACTGGGCGTCCGGTTTGGCCCGCAAGCACTGGGAATCCGGATAGATACGACACGGAAGTGCACCAGGTCATGTAATCCCACTGTCTGCACTTTCTTGCATACAACGTGCTAATCTTAGAGAAATCTTAGATACGCTTTTCTGGCAAAAGGGGGAACGATGGCGTGGAAAAGACTGGGGATCGTGTCCTTGGTGATATTGACGATCCTGGCGAGGAGCGCCGTCGCTCAACAAAGCAACCAGATCGCGGGAATTTTCGGTCGGAGCTTCATCAGCAATCAAAGCGTCAGCGGTACTGGCCTCGCCAACCCCGATGTTCACTTCGGGGACGGGCTTAGCTACGAGGCCAACCTCAGCCATTCCTTCTTTAATTTCGGCATCGCCGGTCTCTCCGTGGAACTCCCTTTTGTGTATAACCCCAGCACGAATGTGCAGTTTGGACTGAACACGGTACCGAAGGACTTCCGGGCGTACTTCCTAACGCCGGCGGCTCGGGTCAATTTTTTCCCCGGCACCGCATTTTCGCCCTGGGTCAGCATCGGGGCGGGATTCGCCAGCTTTACTCCGAACAACACACTGGAATTCGGTGGCGTGAATGCCGGGAAGAACACCACGAGCTCGGTGTTTGAGGTCGGGGGTGGTCTCGATGTGCGGGTGAGCGATCATTTCAAGGTCCGGGGAGAGGTTCGCGACTTCAACACCGACGAGCCGCCCATCAACGTGAACTTGGGCAACCGCTACAATCACCTCTTTATGGGCGTCGGAGTGGTCTTCGCCTTCTGAGCGGGACTGGCCTCAGCGCCGAGTCGTGTTCACGATGCCTTGGTAGAGCTCGGGAAGTCGTCGGGCATGATCGGCGGAACTTCCGAAACGGGCCCATTCGTAGTCCTCGGTAAACCGTGCCACCTGTTCGCGCACCGCATCATCCTCGATCCAACCAACAAACTCCGAGGGTGTCTGCTCCGGAGGCTTCGGCCAGCCTCTTCGCGCCAGAGTGTCGAGCATTCGCCCATACCATATCTCGGCCGCTCGGCCCGGGGCCTTCTCCGGATGGCCCGCCAATCGGCGGCTGCGAATCGTCTCCGCCAGACGCCGCAGATTGGCCAGCAGCAGAACCAGAACCACCGCCAATCCCGCCCCGGCGCTCCAGCGCGCCGGGAAGCCCGCCCAGGAAGACTGCGCCCGGCGAACCGCATCGAGCAGCCTCCTGTAACGGCGGGTTGCCTGATGCCGCACACGCACCAACCAACGCTGGCTGGACTGGACCGTGCTTTGTCCCAAGGCCAGCTGATGGCCGATGTCGTAGTCAATCACCCATTCCCTCCAGAAGGACTGCAGGGCGTCCACATAGAGCATGATCCGGCTCACGCCTTGCGTCTGCTCTGATCCGCTTGGCGTCGGATCGAACGTCACCCAGCCGTATCCAGGGAAGTAGGCTTCCACCCAGGAGTGAGCGTCGCTGTCTCGTACGACATACTGCGAGGTGATGTCATTGAATTCGCTCATGCGGAAGCCGTTCACGACCCGCGCCGGAATGCCCAGCGAACGCAGCATGACGGTCATCGACGAAGCAAAATATTCGCAGTGCCCTTGCTTGCGGACGAACAGAAACTCGGCCAGTGGGTCGCTCGGGGGGGTGCTGGAGAGTTGCAGGGTATAACCAAAATGCGTGCGCAGGTAGTTTTCGATCGCAGCTGCCGTATCGTAATGGTTGGCCGTCGAGGCCCGGATCGCGGTCGCCAGAAGGGGAATTCGGGAATCGAGGGATGGGAGTTGCAGGTAGTTCCCCAGCACTTCTGGCGGATACGACCCCGAGGAGGCGCGCAGTTCATCCGGGCTCGGCCTTGCGATATTCGAAGACGCCTCGTAGCTGTTCACCGGGTGATCGCCGTCGGCGTCATAGACGGCCTCCCCGCTATCGATCGAAAGCAAACGATAGTTACCCTGAAGAGTCTGCGGGGTGAGCGCCAAGAAAAAAACATTGCTCCCGACCGGTTCCATCATCACACGGTAACGGAGCGAGCGCACGCCAACCACCGCCTGGCCAGCGGCTGCCGGATAGTCTGCCCCCAGCCCCAAGACAAAACGACCGTCGGGCCGCCGCGGCACAATGCGCTGCTCGCCCGGATTTGACCAACTCCGGCCGTCAAACGTGCTGAGCGCCACGCCGCGCAACATCAACTCAGAACCGCCTGTGCGATCTCCGTCAATCTGCACGTGCATGACCACCGAGCGGGACTGCTGAAGCCGGCCAATTTGCCCCAGTTCCACCCGGTCGCTGAATCCGATCGCCAGCTCGTTCCTCGCGGCATAAGCGTTCAGATAGCCGGCCGACATGCGGGGCAGGACGAAAAAGATCAAGGCCGCTCCCATCAGGATCAGCAACACAATCAGGGGTGCAGCCCCCGCGAGCGACAGGACCATTCGCCGGGCCGCCCTCTCGTCATTTGAATCTGGTGGCCGGATGGCCGCCTTGGCCGAGGCGTGCCGCATTTCCATCAGAATGAAGGTGGTGACCGCCATCAACATGAAGCCGGTGAAGGCCACAAGGAACATGCTGTCCACCGTCAGCACCGACGCAGCCAACACGGTCAAAAACGAGAGAACGGCGAGAAAGTAGTAGTCGCGGTCGCGTTGGGCCGAGTACAGCCGCAGCAGCATGACAAACAGCACCAAATGCACGGTGGCGGCCAGGAAGGCGCGCGAGATCAGCAGGTAATCCGACACATAGAACGCCATGTAGGCCACGGTCAGATAATTTGTCCAGCGTTCGGGAAGCAGGGGGGGCCGCCGCCCGATCAGCAAATAACCGCGGAACAGCAGAGCACCGGTGACCAGCCAGAGCGTGGGAAGGTCGAGGGCGCGGGTTGAAGCGAGCGTGCTGAAGCCCGCCACAACCATCAGATAAAGCGCGATCTCAAAATAGCGCTCGAAAGCCAGGGGAAGCGGAACAGCTCGGGATGGACTCGGGGCTGGCGGCATGATTCCAACGCCATTGTTCGCGATTTCCTCAACTGAGGAAAGAGTACATTGGGGTATATCGACCGGTCCCTACGGGCAAGGAGCGACGCCGGTGCGCGGGCTGGGACCTCCTAGAAAACCATCCCCGACCCGAGCAGACTGTAAAGCAGAATCACCAGCACGATCAGGGTGAAAGTCACATACATCCAGTCTCGTTCCTCGGCAAATCCCCAGACCGAAAATGCGACTCGCGCCACAGGCGTAGCGACCAGCAACAACAGTCCCAATTGAATCACGCCGCGGCTCCGCAAGTCCGCCGCCAGAGCGAGAATACCCCGGAGACCGCGAAGTTCGACCGGTTCACCGTGAAAGATGTGGTAGTCGGGGTGGGAAGACCCATGCCGGGCCAAATAGATCGCCGCACCCAGCAGGACCACGAGCGCCGAAATCAGCACTCCTGCGCGCAGCAGGTTCGCGACGATATTCTCGATTTTCTTGTCGGTCCAAACCTTGATCGCGGTCACAATCAGATTCCCCCTGCCAACCCTTTGTAAAGCATCTCCAGCCCGAGCAGCACGATGACCAGACTAAACACCCGCCGCAGCCAGTTGGTTTGTGCCTGAATCAGGATGCGGGTGCCGATCAAAGAGCCAGCCAGCACCCCCAACATCACGGGCATGGCCAGGCCGGGGTCGATATAGCCACGATTCAGATACACCCCAGCGCTGGCCGCCGCCGTGACTCCAATCATGAAATTGCTGGTGGTGGTCGAAACCTTGAACGGAATCTTCATCGCCTGATCCATGGCCAGTACCTTGACCGCGCCGGAACCGATGCCGAGCAACCCGGACAGAGCTCCTGCTCCGAACATCAGACTGAATCCGGCGGGAACATGCTGCACGTTATAGCTGCGCATGCCTTCCTCCGGGTCGGGGAAGGTGCCGTTCATGCGCAGGCGGGTCGCCAGGGGATCGAGTGGAAGATTGCGCTGACTCTTGGGGCGCGGCTTGCGCGACACATACGCCGAGTACAAGAGCATGACCCCAAAGATCACGGCCAGGGCGTTGCTCGGAACAATCACCGTCAGGTATGCGCCGAGGAGCGCTCCGAGGGTGGTGGCAATCTCCAGAAACATGCCGATGCGAATGTTGGAGTAGCCCTCCTTCACATAGGCCGCGGCGGCTCCCGAAGAGGTAGCAATCACCGAGACCAGTGAAGCTCCGATGGCATAGCGAATGTCTACTTTGAAAAACAGAGTTAGCAGAGGGACCAGAACTACCCCGCCGCCAAGCCCGGTCAGGGCGCCCAACAGTCCGGCAACGAGCGATCCCAATCCGACGAGAGCGGTGAATGCAAGGACGTTCATGGAGAACTGAGAGTAGGGAATAGTTTGCCACAGGGCTCGGGATCATGCCGGAGAACGAATTTTTGCCCCCGCGGAGCCTGGTCTGATAGCGTGTCTTCTCGATCGTCCCTTGGGCGGCACACTCTGGCCTGCGAGGGCCGCGGCGCGGAATCTCCCTCTCCTTGACAGTCTAGGAACGACTCCGTGAAGGCACACCTGCGAAACGCTGGTTAGCCTTTGCCCTGAGCTCTCCTGCTATCCACCCGCCGCCGTTTGGCAACGCCCTGCGCCCTGCCCAGCGGACATGCCAGCGAATGCTAGAATAAAAACCGGTCAGGCATCGGTCCCGCGCAACGCTCTCCCGCCAACCCCGCCAGGTCCGGAAGGAAGCAACGGTAACGGGCTCTCGCGTGTGCAGTGGGTCGCCGGTGCCTGGCTTTCACTGCCTGAACCGGCCCGAGAGCTTCTGACCAGATCGTCTCTCCACGGTTTCGAACGACTGCCAAGTAGGATCCACCGAAGACCCCGGGAAGTCGTTGGACATTCTCGGACCCGTAAGGCAAAATAGCGGATCCATTATTCCTCTTGGGAGCACCCCGTCGAGTGAGCCAGCCCGTCCGCGCAACGCAAAGAGTGAAGATCAGCGCTCTGGGCACCTACGTGCCACCCCGTCTGCTGACCAACGCCGACCTGGAAAAGATGGTTGAGACCTCGAACGAATGGATCATGTCGCGCACTGGTATCCGGGAACGCCACATTGTGGACGCAGGCGTCGCAACCAGCGACTTGGCCGTGGCCGCCGCCAAAACGGCGCTGGCGGAGCGTGGTCTGGCGCCCACCGACATCGAAGCCATCCTGGTTGCCACGGTAACGCCCGACATGTTTTTCCCCTCGACTGCGTGCCTGGTGCAGCACAAGCTGGGTGCACACGGCGCCTGGGGATTCGATCTATCCGCGGCGTGCTCGGCTTTTTTGTATGCGCTGCAAACCGGCGCCCAATTCGTAGCCACTGGAACCCACAAAAAAGTCATGGTCATCGGCGCCGATGTCATGTCCTCCATCATCGATTACAGCGATCGCGCGACCTGCATACTTTTCGGCGATGGAGCCGGCGCCGTGATTCTCGAAGCCAGTGAGGATGATTCCCTAGGGCTCATCGATTTCCTGCACGAGGTCGACGGTTCGGGAGGGTGCTCTCTGTTCATGCCCGGCGGCGGCAGCCTGCATCCTTCCACCCATGAGACGGTGGATCAGAAGATGCATTATGTCCACCAGGACGGGCAGGCGGTGTTCAAGTATGCGGTGCGCAAGATGGCCGAGCTTTGCGAGAAGATGCTGGTGCGCAATGGAATCAAGGGAACCGACATCGCGGCCTTCATCCCGCATCAGGCCAACAAGCGAATCATTTCCGCGACTGCCGACCGGCTAAGATTGCGTCCGGAATCGGTCATTGTCAATATCGACCGCTATGGCAACACCACGGCGGGAACCATCCCCCTGGCCATGGAGACCGCCCGCCAGGACGGCAAGCTGAAAAAGGGAGATCTGGTGCTGCTAGCCTCGGTGGGCGCGGGCTTTACTGCGGGCGTGGCGCTTTTGCGCTGGGCCTGTTAAGCTTTCGCCGGTTCGATCCCGGGGGGGATCAACATGCAAGTCGAACGCTGGAATTTTGAACGGGACGGCCCGCTCAGCGAGCTAGGCTTGCGGCGCAAACTGGAGGGCTTGGGCTACCGCGTAAGCCGCTATATCTATCCGCCCGGCACTTACTTTCCGGTGCATGCCCAGGCGACGGACAAGATCGATGCGGTCGTCTCAGGACATTTTCGCATCACGACGGGCGCAGAACAGGTACTTCTCGGCGCTGGAGATGCCGTTTACCTGCCCAGCGGCGTCGAGCACAGCGCGGAGGTTGTGGAGAAAACGCCGTGGCCAGCCTGGACGCGGTGAAAAACCACGCCTAGTTTCCCGAGGCCGGGGCGTCTTTCGGCTGCTCGTAGGCCTTCTGCAAGTATTTCCGGGCCTCATCCATGGCGCCTTGGGTGTTGTCGTTGGTCTGGACTGCCTGGCGGTATTCGTTAATGGCGCGCTCGCGCTGTCCGGTGATATCGAAGATCTTTCCCAGTTGAATGTGGCTCCAGACTTCGGTCCAGCGTGGCTCCCCGTCGCCATTGAGGCATTCGCGATAGGCGTTGGCGGAAGCCTGGTAGTTGTGCTGCAGAAAGAAAACCTCGGCAATGCGGTAGTGAGCGAGTGAGCTGTTCTTGTTGCTGTCGAGAGCTTTATTGAATTCGCCGAGCGCTCCCGCCAAATCTCCCTGCTGCACCAGGGCCTGCCCGCGCTGGATCCCGGCCCGCAGCCGGACTTCCACCGAGTTCTTGAGCACGCGGTCATCCGGATCGATCACGATGCGGCGCGGGCGCCCGAAGGTCTCCACCGTGAAAGGTGATTCAGTACCCACAACCTCGATGCGTTTTTCTTCGGTCTTGCCGTCGGTGTCGATTTTCATTTCCACCGGCATGCGGAACAGGTCGAGATCCTGGGAAATCTGACCCACCACCCGGAATCCCTTGTTGCTGCCCAGGCGGAAGATGGAATACTTGGCCTTGAACTCCGGGGCGCCGGTCGAATCGAACCACTGGGAGAAGAACCAGGTGAGCTGGTCCCCGTAGTTCTTTTCCGCAATGGTTTTGAAATCCTCGGTCGAGGCCGATTTGCCTGCGTATTGCGCGAAGAACTGGCGCATGGTCAGATCGTATTTCTGCTCACCCTCGACCCAGCGCAGCATATGGAGGATCATGCCGCCTTTGTCGGTGACGAGCGATTGGAACTCCGGGGAAAACTCATCGAGCTTGCTCACCGTGGCCAGCGGGACCGTGTCATACGCCAACGCGCCCACCGACATGTCCTTGACGACTTCCTCCAGACCGGCGTTGCCGGCAGCCTGCTCCACGTAGCGAGCTTCGGAGTAGCGAGCAAAGCCGTTTTCGAGCCACCAGTCATCTCGCGATGCCGGGCTGACCGCGACTCCCCACCACTGATGCGCAATGGTATTGGCCAACAGCCGGTAATTCACTTTTTCGGTGACCGCGCGATTGGCGATCGCCGCAACCCCCGGCGCCCATGCCGCGGGCACGGTATCATCGGGCAGCTCGACGACGCGCAGGGTGGTCGAGGGCAGGGGGCCGTAAAGGGTTACGTAGTAGGTGAACTCTTTGACCGCGGTCTCGGCGTAAATCGCCCCGAGGTTCTTGTGGATGGGCTTGAAAAATACATGCAGGTCAAGCCCCGCATCGGTGCTCGTGTACTCCTGGAAAACCCCGGCGATGATGGTGCCCGGAAAGCTGGGCTTATCTGAGACGAGCGTGTAGGTCTTGGTCGGCAAGCCTCCGGCCGGCGCTTTTTTCGCCTCGGGATTGCTGGTGACGGTTTCCTTCCCGCTGCCGATCACCATCATGTGGGCGGGCAGGGTAATGCTGATGGTCGAGGTGAAGCGGTTGATGCCGTAGGCGTTCACCGGGAACCAACGGCCGGCATAGAGCAGATAGCTGGTGTCGTCAGCAACGGACGCTAGTTTGAGCCCTTGCACCGGGCTATCATCGGCCGAGCTCAGCTCGCCTTCATATTCGAAGGTGAGACTGGTGGAGGCGTCTTTCGCCAAGCCATCCGGCAATTGCACGCGCACGGTGGAGTCCTGGGTCGCTCGCTCGGCGGAGAGTGGCTTGCCCGCCGCATCCAGCACTTTGGTGACCCGCAGGGCATTGTGCAGCTCAAAGACCGCGACGTTCAGGTCCTCCAAAGCCGTGAACTTCACCTTGGCACGAGCTTGGATCTTATGGGCATGGGGCGAGAGTTCGGCTTCGATCTGATAGTCGTCCACCCGCAGACGCATCTTCTCGGCCGCCTGCGCGGGCAGGGTCAGAAACAGCAGCAAGCATGCAAGGCTGATGACGACGCTTCGACCCCAGGGCCGAGATTGAAAGGGCATCAAAAACACTCTCCTGGCGAGCGGTTAGATGAGGATTGTGACCCAAAAGATGCCGTGCGACAAGGCTAAAGCCGTCACCGACTGGTCTTTAGATCCGGGCGAGGGAGCAATTCGAAGATGGCTTCGGCCGCTCGGTCGACCGGGTGGGCGCCGTGCAGGTCCGGACCGCGGAGACGGGCCTTCACGCCCGCCAGTCCTTCGAGCATGCGCTCGCGGACCAAGCCGTCGGGAAGGATTTGACGGAGCCGCGCTACGACCCTTTCGGAGGTGAAGTCCTGCTGCACCAGCTCGGGGACAACTTCTTGTCCCGCGATCAGATTCACCATGGCAAAGTGCGGCACTTTCACCCGGGGCTTGCCGAGCAGGTAGGTGAGGGGCGAGACCCGGTACACCATGACAAACGGCGTGCCCATCAGCGCAGCCTCGACCGTGGCGGTCCCGCTGGCGATGATTCCTCCCCGCGAGTGGTAGAGCGCCGGGAGGGCTTCTGGGACCGGGTGGATGGCCGCGGAACCGATGAGCCTGTCGAGAAACGCGCGGTCGAGTGTGGGCGCCACCGGCAGCAGGAATTCGTAGGCTGGGCCCATGGTCTCAGCCGATTGCAGAATGGCCGGTAAGTTCATGCGCACTTCCTTTGCGCGACTGCCCGGCATGACCGTGATCCAGGGTTTGGCGGGATCCAGTCGGTGCTCGGCGGCATAGTCCTCGCGCTCGATGGCAGGACGGGGAAGATCAGCCAGGGGGTGGCCGACAAAGCTCGCATCCACACCCCGTTCGCAGTAGAAGCGCTCCTCGAAAGGGAAAATCACGAGCGCCTTGTCAATGTATTTGCGCAGCAAGCGAACCCGTCCCTGGCGCCACGCCCAGAATTGCGGACACACGTAATACACGACTGGAATGGCGCGCTGCCGCATCTTCCGGGCGACTCGCCAATTAAAAGCCGGGGAATCGATGACGATGGCGAGGTCCGGCCGGCGCTGCTCCGCCTCGGCGACCAGCCGGTGGAACAGACCCCAGATTTTCGGCAAATGGCTGATGATCTCGGAGATCCCGACCACGGCCAGATCCCTAGCGTCGATCACGGTGTCGCATCCCGCGGCTCGCATGCGGTCTCCGCCCGCTCCAAAAACTTCGAGCGACGGGTCGCGGCGGCGGAGCGCCTGGATGAGCTGCGCTCCGTACATGTCGCCGGATGCCTCTCCAGCAGAGATGAGAATTCGCACCCAGCCATTGTAAAGGGACAGGGATCGGCGAAGGGCGCACGCTCGCTTCGAATCCGGCCGGAACGAATCCTTCCCGAGCTCCCGCCCAACCATCAGCCCTTTTGCCGGCTGATCGGAAGGCGAACAGCGGCAAAGGCCGGGAAAGTGAGCCCCATCACCCGTAGAGGGCGCTGGTCCATGGGATGGTTGGGGACGGCGGAATGGTCTAGTCGTCTGCACTGGCGGTGACTTGCGGTCCGCCGGCGGAGACTTCCTGGTCCTTGTACTGCAGTTGATACAGCTTGTAGTAAATTCCGCGCTCGGCCAGCAGTTGCTGGTGAGTTCCCATTTCCCGGACCTGTCCCTTGTGCATCACGATGATCTTGTCCGCACGCTGCACGGTGGAGAGCCGGTGCGCGATGATGATGGAGGTGCGACCTTCAACCATGCGGGCCAGGGCGTCGCGCACGCGGAATTCGGTCTCCGTATCCACGCTCGAAGTGGCCTCGTCGAGGACCAGGATTTTCGGTTCATGGGCCAGCGCGCGGGCAAACGAGATGAGTTGTTTCTGTCCGGTCGAAAGCGTGGATCCACGCTCCCGGACTTCTTCTTTGAAGCCGAGTGGCAAAGTACGAATGAAGTCCGCCAGGTTCACGTCCTCAGCGGCTTTGGCAACATCTTCGTCCCCAATCCCCGCAGTGCCTAAACGGATGTTGCTCTCCACGGTGCCGGTGAACAGGAACGGATCCTGCAAGACGACTCCGAAACGCCAACGGAGGTCGGACAAATCCATGTCCCGGATATCCACGTCGTCGATCGTGATCGTGCCTTTCTGTACGTCATAGAACCGCATCAGCAGGGAAATGATCGTGGTCTTTCCCGCCCCCGTGTGTCCGACGATGGCCACGGTCTCCCCGGGCTCGATGGTAAAGCTGACGTCACGCAAAACCCAGTCCGGCCCATCCGTGGCAGGCGCTGCCGTCGATCCGATCGACGCTGCCGGGGTAGAGGCGAGTGGTCCTGTCGCTACCGTCCGGGTGGAGGTATCGCCCTCCCGGTAAGCGAACCAAACGTGCTCGAAACGAATGCGGCCGGCTCCCTCGGGCGTCCGGGTCACCTTCGGCGAAACGATATCGACCGGCGTATCGAGCAGCTTAAAGATCCGCTCGCTCGACGCCATGGCCGACTGCAGAATGTTGTATTTTTCGCTGAGATCCTGGATCGGCCGGAAGAAGCGCTGGGCGTACTGCATGAAGGCGACCAAAACGCCAATCGTGGTTATTCCGCGGATCACTGCACTGCCGCCAAACCAAATGACGCAGGCGATGGCGATCGAGGACAAGACCTCGACCACGGGGTAATACACCGCGTGCGCCATGATGGCGTCTTTGAAGGCATCCATGTGGACGGCATTGACTTCGGAAAATTTCTGGTACGCCCGCTCCTCACGGTTAAATAGTTGCAACACCACCATTCCGCTGATGTGCTCCTGCAAGTAGGAATTGATGCGGGCGATGGCCACGCGAATCCGGCGGTACGAGTCGCGCACTTGGTCGCGGAAGAGCTTAGTGGCGATCGAAATAAAGGGAAGCACCGCAAAGGTGATCAGCGCCAGCCTCCAGTTCATGCGCAGCATGATGGCCAGGATGCCGATCAGCACGAAGATGTCCTCAAAAATGGAAACCACGCCGGAGGTGAACATGTCGTTCAGGGCATCCACATCGCTCGTGACCCGGGTCACCAGCCGTCCCACCGGGTTTTTGTCGTAGAAGCCGATGTGCATGCGCTGCAGATGGCGGAAGATTTGGCTGCGCAGATCGAACATCACCTTCTGCCCGGTCCACTGCATGAAGTAGGTCTGCAGGAAGTCGAGAAAAAAGCCCAGAACCAAAAGGCCGACATATAATCCGGCAATCTGGGCGATTCCCTCGAGCGGCTCCGGACTCAGCCACTTCCAGAACGCCGAGGTAGCGCCGGGAGTGCGGGCCAGGTATTTGTCGATCGCAATCTTGGTGAGGTAGGGCCCAAGCACATCCGCCGTGGCCTTTAGAACGATGGCCCCCAAAGCCACCGCCACCTGCCAGGTGTAGGGGCGAAGATAGCGGAGCAGCCGCTTCATCAGGCGGCTGTCATAGGCTTTGCCCAGCACATCTTCTTCGTGGAGAGAGGCCATCCGTTAAGGTCAAGAGTACCTCAGATAGATGGCGGGAGTGGAGCGCGGGATGGAAAAGGTTTTGCCGGCGAAAGCGCCGCCGCCGAAGCCCGGAGGAGGAAACGCCTAGGCTGTCTTGCGTAAAACCAGGGCAGAATTCTTCGATCCGAAGCCTACACAGTTGCAGATCGCGTGCTCGATGGTGGCTGAGCGGTCGACGTCGGGGACGTAGTCGAGATCGCATTCCGGGTCGGGAACCTCGAGGTTAATGGTGGGGGGGATTTTGCCGTGCTCCATGGCGATGATGGTCGCCGCCAAGCTCGCAGATCCGCAGGCGCCCTGGGCGTGTCCTATTTGCGATTTCAACCCGGACATCGGAATGCGCTGCGCCGCGTCGCCGAGGGCCAGCTTGAGGGCGCGGGTTTCCACGCGGTCATTCATCTCGGTCGAAGTGCCATGCAGATTGACGTACTGAATGTCTTTCGGGACTAGACCCGCTTCTTCGAGGGCCAGTGTGATCGCGCGAGCCGGTTCTTCGGGGGAGTCGCTCATGCGCACCCGATGGAAGGCCTCACAGGTCGAGGCGTATCCGGCGATCTCGGCGTAGATACGCGCCCCGCGCGCACGCGCATGGTCCCGGTCCTCGAGGATGAACATCCAGGACCCTTCCGCCAGCACGAAGCCATCGCGATCGGCGGAGAACGGCCGCGATGCGCGCTCGGGAGCATGATTCCAGGACGGAGTCAGAGCTCGCAGAAGCGTGTAGCCCTTGATGATGCCGGGCGTGATCGGAGAATCCACTCCGCCCACCAGAAACATCGGCAGCACACCGGCTTGAATGTGCTGGCAGGCGTACCCAATCGCGTCGGTCGAGGAGGTGCAGCCGGCGGTCACCACATGGCTGTACCCACGAAAACCAAAGCGCATGCTGATTTCGCTCGGAATGGTTCCCATGGTGCCGCTCGGGATGCAGAAGAGGCTGACTTGCTTGACATGGCCGGAGTGCCAGAGCCGGTATTGTTCCTCGGAAAATTCCTGCGCCCCGCCGCCGGTGCCGAGGATCACGCCAATCTCGCGCTTTTCCGTCATCGACATGGTGGCGGGATCGAGGCCGGCGTCCGAGATCGCCTCCGTGGAAGCGGCCACCGCCAGAGGTACCACCCGGGAAACGTGCTTGCGCTCGCGCGCGTCGACCCAAGCCAGCTCATCAAATTCGGGAATCTCTCCGGCCACCTGCACGGCCAGGCCGGAAGGATCGAAGCGCGCAATGCGCTTCACCCCCGACTTGCCTGCCAAGATGGCGGGGCAGAATGCTTCCTTCCCAATGCCATTCGGGCTGACCACGCCCATACCGGTAATAACCACGCGAGGGGTCATGGATTCTCGAACTGCCGCCGAATGAGCGCTGGCAGCGGGCCCTGGCAACTTGATGCGATGCACGGTCCGGCGGCTGCGCCCAGGTGGGATAATCATTGCCGGACCATCATCCCATGTCTCTCGGCTTGTATCTCTCGGTACCCTTCTGCCGTACCAAGTGCAGCTACTGCAACTTTGCCTCCGACGTATTCTCCCGCGCCCTGTTCGAGGGCTACGTGAACCGCGTTTGCGCCGAAATCGAACGGGCCGCTGAGACTGCCGAACAAATGGGCGGGCGCTTCGAGCGGAAAATCGACACCGTTTACTTGGGCGGTGGCACTCCTACTGTACTGGATGGTACCCAACTGCGGCGTCTATTTGTCACAATTTCGCAAAATTTCCGCATTCGGCCGGGCGCGGAAATGACCGTCGAATGTGCCCCGGGCACCCTGTCCGCGGCGGTGATTGAAACCCTGCAGAGTTGCGGGGTCAACCGCGTAAGCCTCGGGGTGCAATCCTTTGTGGACCGGGAGGCCGCCGCGGTGGGGCGTTTGCACCAACGGAAAACCGTTGAAGATGATATCAGCCGCCTTCGCGCCGCTGGATTGGCGAATCTGAACGTCGACCTCATGGCCGGATTACCTCACCAGACCGTCGCGAGCTGGGAGGTTTCTCTGGCGGCGGCGGTCGATTCCGGCGTGCCCCATGTCAGCGTTTATATGCTGGAGGTGGATGAAGACTCCAGGCTCGGTCGAGAACTGCTCGCCGGCGGAACCAGGTACCACGCCCACTTCGTCCCCGACGACGACCTGACGGCTGATCTGTACACCGCCGCTTGCGACCGGTTGGAAGCCGCAGGTGTCAAGCAGTACGAAATTTCGAACTTTGCTCGCCTAGGTTGCCAGTCGCGGCACAACCTGAAGTATTGGACGCGCCAGCCTTATCTCGGCTTCGGCGTGGATGCGCACTCGATGCTCGAAGCCCCGGGGGCCGAAAACGGTTCTGGTTCGACCGCGAGTCCGGTGCGCCGTGCCCTCCCGGCTCGCGAGTCGCCGAGCTTTCACCGCCGCTCCGATGAACCCGACGCGGTTCGCTTCGCGACCCCGGATTCGCTCGATGGCTATCTAGCCGCCCAGCCGCTCATTCGCACACCCGTCGCCTATCCGGCGGCGATCGAAGAGACATTTTTCCTGGGGCTGCGCCTGAACCAGGGTGTGGACTTGGAGAGAATCGCAGCCAAGTTCGGCACGGAAGCGGTCGGTCCATTCTTCGCCACCATAGGGGAGTTTATAGAATCCGGATTGCTCGAACAGCAGGCCGAGGTCATCCGGCTCACGCCACGAGGCCGGCTGCTGTCGAATGAAGTGTTTGAGAGATTTGTCTCAATCGTCGGCGGAGTAGGCTAGCCACCGGCCCGCCGTACCATTCCGCCTGTTGCCTCGGGCCAGGAGGCTCGCCGGCTACTGGATCGAAGCCAACCCGCAGCCTTTCCTGGCGAAGCCCGTACAGGATATTTGCAAATGGGGATGGCGCGTATCTTGGCTGCGCAGCGAGAGAAAGCAAGCTCCGAAAAGGCCGTCGGATCGCCTCATATCCCCCCGCCAGTCGGTCGGTTGGTTCCGCTCCGAGAACTGGAGCCGAGGCCCGGAGCGGGGTTTCGCGTGGCGCCCAGCTCCGCTCCCAGGAGTAACTTTTCCCCCTGCGGTCGCTGTGTTCTAATCAAGTCTTTCCCATCGGGACCGACTGCGCGCCGCATCGCGCCGATGTGGAGACCTTGGCCGCTGGAGGCATCGTGGACTTCCAACTCAACGACGAGCAACTCCACCTGAAGAAGAGTGTGCGCGAATTCGCCGAGCGCGAGATTGCTCCGAACGTGATGAAGTGGGACGAAGCGGGCGAGTTCCCATTGGCCACCATCAAGGAACTGGGGAAACTCGGTCTGATGGGGGTGATTTTTCCGGCCGAATACGGCGGCGCCGGCATGGGCTACGTCGAATACGTCGCCGCCATCGAAGAACTTTCGCGGGTAGACGGATCGATCGGCATCATCGTGGCTGCCCACACCTCGCTGTGCACCAACCATATTTTTCTCTCCGGCACGGAAGCCCAGAGAAAGAAATACGTCAGTAAGCTGGCCACCGGCGAGTACATCGGGGCCTGGGGCCTTACCGAACCATCCTCGGGATCGGACGCCGGCAGCGCCCGCATGACCGCGGTGCGCAAAGGCAATGCCTGGGTGCTGAATGGCACGAAGACCTTCTGCACCAATGGCCACTACGCCGATGTCCTCGTGGTTCTTTCCGTGACCGACCGCGCCGCCCACACCCACGGACTCTCCGCCTTCTTGGTGGACAAGGGCACCTCGGGCTTCCGCCCGGGAAAGAAAGAAAACAAGCTCGGACTGCGCGCCAGTGACACCGCCGAACTGATTTTCGAAGACTGCGTCCTGCCCGCCGAGAATCTGTTGGGCGCCGAAGGCCAGGGTTTCGTGGATGCCATGCGGGTATTGGACGGCGGCCGAATTTCGATTGCCGCCCTTTCCTTGGGCATGGCCGAGGGCGCTTATGAAGCGGCCCTCAAGTATTCCAAGCAGCGTCGGCAATTCGGCAAAGCGATCAGCGAATTTCAGGCCATTCAATGGAAGCTGGCGGATATGGCGACGGAGATCGAAGCCGCCAAACTCCTCACCCTACGCGCCGCCTCTATGAAGGATGCAGGAATGAAGACCACGCTGGAATCCTCGATGGCCAAGCTCTACGCCAGCGAAGTGGCAGTCCGGTGCGCCAATGAGGGGGTTCAGATTCACGGCGGCTATGGCTTTATCAAAGACTATCCAGCGGAGAAGTTTTACCGCGACGTGAAACTCTGCACCATCGGAGAAGGCACGAGCGAAGTCCAGCGTCTGGTAATCGCCCGGCAACTGCTCAAGGACTAGCGGCCACCCGCGCCGTCAGTGGGCGCGAAAGCCGTACCCGGCCCGACACTTCATGCTACATTCTCCTCAGTGTTGTCATGCCCCAGAGCCTGATTCTCGTCAATCTGCTGATCAAGCTGGGTGTCGCCGCCTCGGCAGCCAGCATTCTGGGGCGCTCGGTCGAGTTCAAATCGCTGCTGTTTCGGGAAGAGCGCAACTGGAGGCAGCAGACCTATCTCGTGCTCTGGCTCGGCATTCCCATGGCTCTCGGGGTGTGGATCCGGTTTATACAAAAGAGCTTTTTTGCCGGCGATCTGTCCTTTGAGACCACGATCCTTCTGGGAGTGATCGGCGGTCGCTTCACCGGCATGCTGGGCGGAGCGCTGTTGGCCTTTCCCGCCCTATTGCACGGCGAATGGGCCACACTGCCTTTCCTGCTGCTTTGCGGTTTCCTGGCGGGGCAGTTACGCAGTTTGGCCGCCGACCGCGACGAAATCTGGTCGTTCTCGCCGTTTGTGGACCTGAGTATTTACCGCTGGCTCCGGCGCAACCTGCCGAAGCCCCGCCCTTTCGAATGGCAGACGATGTTCTTCGTCACCATCGTAGCCCTGCGCCTGGTACAGACCGAGTTGCACCGCCTTCCGCGCCACCCCACCTTTAGCCTGGAGTCCCCCACCTGGTGGGTGCGAGCCCTGATCTATGCCACCTCGATTGCCGTCATCGGGATTGAACTCAAGATCTGGAACAGCGTTCGTATCCAGATCAAGCTGGAAGAGCAGGAGCGCCTGCTGTTGCACGCCCGCATGGAGGCGCTGCAGAACCAGATCAATCCCCACTTCCTGTTCAACACGTTGAACTCGGTGTCCTCGCTGGTCCGCTTCGACCCCGATACGGCACGCGAAATGATCATCAAGCTGGCCAATATTCTGCGCCGCCTGCTGAGCAGCAGTGAGGCCTTTGTCCCGCTGCGCGAGGAGGTGGAGTTCATCGACGACTACTTGGATATCGAAGTGGTACGCTTTGGCCGGGACAAGCTGCAGGTGTTGAAGGAGTTGGCCCCGGCGTCGCTCGATGTGCTAGTCCCCAGCATGCTGCTGCAGCCGCTGGTCGAAAATTCCATCAAGCACGGTCTTTCCTCCAAGATCGAGGGGGGCAGCATTTTCCTGCGTAGCCGCCTGGCGGCGGGGGATTCTCAACTCATCGTTGAAATCGAAGACGATGGTGTCGGCATGGGTGCGGTGAACCTGCTCGAAAGGCCGACCGGACTGGGCGGCACCGGCATCGGCATGGCAAACGTGGCGGAGCGGCTGAAAGTGCTCTATGGTGACACGGCTCACATGACCATCGACAGTCACGAAGGGAAGGGAACTCTCATCCGCCTGCGGCTGCCCGTACTGAACCATGAAGCCGCAATCCCGGCGACGCTTTACGAGGAGCGCTCCAGCACTCGGCGATAGAAGTCTTCGTATTGCGGAATAATCATGCTGGAGCAAAAACGTTTTTGCGCCGCCTCGCGACACGCCTTTCCCATCTCGCGCAGATGGTCCTCATCCTGGAGCAGTTCGACCACGTAGCCGGCCATCGCTTCCACGTCGCCCACTTCCGCCAGGTAGCCGCTCTTGCCGTGCTCGATCACTTCGGGCACTCCGCCCACCCGCGTGGCCACGGGCACAACCTCGCAAGCCATGGCTTCGAGCGCCGCCAGCCCAAACGACTCGAGTTCGCTGGGCAAAAGCATGACGTCCGCCAAGGGTAGCTTTTCGTGGATTTGGTCCTGCTTCCCGAGGAACAGCACATCCTGGTGAATCCCCTTCTGCACCGCTAGCCACTCCGCGCGCGAGCGGTCCGGGCCGTCACCAATTAGTAGCAGTTTGGACGGCACCTTCTTTCGTACCCGGTCGAAAATCTCAATCGTGTCGGTCACCCGTTTCACCGGGCGGAAGTTGGATAGATGCACCAGAATACGCTCTCCGTTCGCCGCGTACTCCGCCCGATGTTTGGCGCCTTCGGGATCACGGCGATACACGTCGCAATTCACGAAGTTGTAAATAACCTGAATCTCGTTTTTGATTTCGAACTCTCGGACCGTGCGTTCCCGTAGATATTCGGAAATCGCGGTCACGCCGTTGCTCTGCTCGATCGAGAACCGGGTTATGGGCAGATAGGAATGGTCCTGTCCAACCAGGGTAATGTCGGTTCCGTGCAAGGTCGTGACAAAAGGAAGCACGCGCGGCTGTGGACCGGAGGCCAGCATCTGCCGTGCCAGCATCGCGCTCACCGAGTGCGGAATGGCGTAGTGCACGTGCAAGAGATCGAGCTCATAGAGTTGCGACACTTCCGCCATGCGCGTGGCCAGTGCCAAGTCATATGGCGGATAATCAAACAGGGGATACCGTGAAACCTCCACTTCATGATAGTGAATGTTGGGATGAGGCCCAGTGAGCCGGATCGGCTGGGCGTAGGAAATGAAGTGAATGTCGTGGCCTCGTACGGACAGTTCCAGCCCCAGTTCGGTCGCCACCACGCCGCTGCCCCCGTAGGTTGGGTAGCAGGTAATTCCAATTTTCATCTCCGGCCCTCGCTGTGCCTTTGTCGGCCCTGCACATTCGATGGCCAACAACTGGGGGGGATTCACATTTTGGCTGGTAAATCGTGCTTGCCGGCTTGGCGAGGCGGCGACGGTACTCGGGGGAAGGGAGAGCCTTCGAGAAGAAAAGGGAAGGTAACGAGAAGTTTGAGACAATGGTAAAGACGACAAGGAACCGAAACGGCGCTTAGGCCGAAGTCCCCTTGCCGGCAAAATCGTCGGCGAGTGCTTCCAGATGCGATTGCAGCCGAACCTTGATTTTCTCATCCAAGCCAATGAATTCGATTCCCATGCCCACGCCCGGATCGCTGGCCCGGACAGCAGCTCCGGTGGCGATTTTCTCGGAGTCAATCCAGAAGGTGATAGTCAGCTTCGTGCCCAAAGGCAAGGGAACCAGACTTTCCACGTAGCAGCCGCGACCGCTGGCGTCTGCGGTGTTGGTTTGCATGGCTGGACCCCCGCCGCGCTCGTCCCGCAATTCCAGGGGGAACTTGACCTTGAGACGGCGAAACTGCCTTTGATCCCCATTGACCGGGGCGGGCTTGTTTTCTGACGTTTCCGCATCTTCCCGCACCAGTTCCTTCCAAGGGCACTGCTGTCCGCTGAGAAGTTGCACGTCGGCTTGAATGCGCTGCGGAAGTCCTAGGTCTTTTACCCGCAGCACCCGGAACCGCGCTTTTTTGTCGCCATACTGCACGCCGATCACATCCTCGGCCTGCAAGGGGTGTTCAATACCGGAAAGCAAGGCGCTCTCATGGCCCAGCTGGCGAGCGTGGGCGCTTTGAAAAAAGGCGCGGCCATTCGCCATCCCCCAGATGCGGACGATGAGATCGAGTGCCACGCGGATTTC
This sequence comes from uncultured Acidobacteriaceae bacterium, assembly GCA_963770245.1. GTDB lineage: Bacteria > Acidobacteriota > Terriglobia > Terriglobales > Acidobacteriaceae > PALSA-270. The sequence continues at coordinate 814,893 of CAVYOX010000014.1, forward strand.
AGGTGCTTCTTGCACGGAACCGGCAAACCCTCCTGGATTAACAGGTTCTAATAATCATAACCCGCCGCCGCCACCTTCCGATTACCAGCTAGGTGCACCGAAGGTCAGAGAACTATCGATCGGACGGGGTAACCGGGGGAGGCCTTCCGATGGAAAACTGTCTCCACGGATCAGCCCAAGTCGCGATAAGAAATAAGGTCGATCCGGCTTTTCGACAGCAATTCCTTGGTTTCAGAGGAGGTTAGGATCAGGAGCTCCTGTTCTCGTGACGCCCTCAACCGGGTGCGAACTCGCTGTAACTGCGCATCCGCGTAGCCGGGGTGGCAAACCAGCTCCCAGCTGCCCGGAGGAAGGCGTCCGACGATGTCGGCGAGAAGCTGGTCATCGAGAGCACCCGTGGCCACGACCCCGACAGCTCCATCCGGCGTGAGCATGTCTGCCGCCTGCACCACCCGGCGAAAGTCCCTCGCGAAGCCGTCCAACGCTCCGGCTCCAAGCCACCGCATCCACAAATTCGGTCGTTTCGCCCAGGGGGCGACGCGGAGGAGTTCGAACGGATTGCGCAGCGCACGCACGCCGCATGCCTTCGCCGCGCGTGCCAAGGGCCGCAATACCTGGGGGAAAATGTGGGTATGCTTGTGCGTGTCCAGATGGGAGACCGCAATTCCCGCCGCCTGCAGCTTGCAGATTTGCGCGGTCGCCTCCGCTTCAATCTCCCGGGCAACGAGTCTTCCGCTAAGGGCAGCGGCTGCGAAACCGGTCCAGCTCCTGCGAAAGCCCACCTCTTTCCGCAATTTGCCCGTTAGGCTGGGAACTTGCGAAGTCTCGAGCACAGGCAGTCCGTCCACGAGCACCACGTGGCAGCCGACGCTCAGGCCATGCGCCGTGCGCGCCAGCCGAACCGCATCCTCAAACTCCGGTCCGTTCGCCATCAGCGTGGCCGAGGTCACAACCCCGTGTTCATGCGCCTCTACGATGGCGCGATTCACTCCCACGGTCAAACCAAAATCGTCGGCGTTGATGATGAGGCGGCGCACCGCGCCAGTCTAGCAGGGGATGATCCTTGAATCGCCGGTTATCGATTAGGCCGAATCGACTAAGGCCCGGTAAAGATCGTAGTTATCGAGGCGGGCAATCGGTCGGAGGGAGAGACCCCCAAGAAGAAAGTGTTGGCCTGCTCCCGCGGGAGGACGGCGGCAACCCGTTCCCCTGCCAGCACGGAAGGCCGAGGAAATGTGGCCGTTGCACCACAGGGTCCGCCTTCCAGGTCGCACCAACATCACGCTGCGTTGCTTGCGTTTGTTCGTTCCGGTTGCCGGTTCGTAATAGTCTGTGTTCCAATATCCCTACTAGGAGCCGGATCCAATTCTCGGTAACCCGCGCTAGCTGGCGCCCATCTGCCCTGCTTCCTGGCTACCCACGGCCTCTTAGCAAAAGCTGGGGACGTTTCCGTAGGTTGTTGAGGGGCGGTTAGCTCAGCTGGTTAGAGCGCCTGCCTTACAAGCAGGAGGTCGCAGGTTCGAATCCTGCACTGCCCACCACTCCAATAAAGTCCCGCAAAACGCAATTTTTCACAGCTTGTGAACAATTCTGTGAACAAATTGTTGGGTTCTCTCTTTGGTGCGTATTACCCACCGGAGACCCAGTATGATCCGTACCGTAAGCCTGTGGATTCGCATTAACGGAAAGTTCAAGCCCCTCTACCAAGACAACAAGCAAACGCGCCTGAGGCCGCAGGACGGGGACTACTATTTGCGCTGTGCGGGAAAATGGTACCCCGTGGGCAATGATCCTCTGCTCGCTTTGGATGCCAAAGCGGCCAAGGAAAAACTGCTGCGGGCAGTGGAGCGCGGAACCGTGCCAGAATCCGAAGCCCTGCCCCATTTAGATCCACCAACAGAAGGAGCCCGGCTCACAGTAGAGTCGGCGATAAACACCTACATGACCACCGGGAAGGCGGCTCAAAAAGATTGGCGCAAACACACTCGGCAGTGCTACACGCTGGCATTGAAGTTGTTCACCGAATCGTGCCAGAAAACCTACATGGATGAAATCGACGGAGACGATCTGCGGGTGTTCAAAGTTTTCCTGCGCAAGCAAAAAACTTCGATTGGCAAGTACATCGATCCCGGTACCGTCTACAACCATTTCCTAAACACGGTGAGTTTTCTCAACGCCCATAAAGTAAGAGATTTGATCCCGCAGAACGAATGGCCAACGTATGAAGAGAAAAAGGTGGTCGCCTACGATCCCGAAGTGCTGGCACACCTGCTGCAATTTGCCTTAACGAGGGCTGTGAACCTGTCATGATCTTTCTGTTATTTACCCTGAGTCCGGCTATCCAGGCGTTTTCGGGCTTCTATTGCTTTCTGTATACACGACTCTCGACAATACATGTTGATTCTGTGCATGGGGTCGGGGTGGGGATCGGTCCGGTCAGGAGTGCTCGAATCTCTGACCCGTTATCATCTATGACAAAGTTGAAGGTTACCGTCGAGGGAAATGGCATAGTTTGCGTCAGGGTCATAGTTCCGGTACAGTCCTTATTCACCGAATAGGTTCCTTTAAAGAGCAAACCTGGTGTGGTTTCGCCGTTATTGCTTATTGTCGCGGTATATTCTGTTTCCCCTTTCTCATTTCCATCGAATGTCTGCCTACCGACCTCAGCGAAAGGGCCGGCGGGTCCATCAAACGAGTATGATGGTTGCCCAAATAAGGGTGGGAGTATTGTTCCCGTGCTGGTGAATCCGTAGCTGCCCTGTAGGGTAGCGTTTGAGCATTCTTTATCCCCCGCCTGAGCCTTGGGGACGATGCCCAGAGCGAACACAGCGGCGAAAACAACGACGGTTGCTATGTGTTTCATAGTGGGAATCTCCTTTTTTCAGTTCTCTAAAGATGCTTGATTGGGATCGGAACCGGGGGCTCGGCTCAGTCGGATCATTCAGCGCGCCGTGTGTTCGGCTGAGTGCCGGCATCATCCATCCACCCGCAAGATTGTCAAGCAAAAACCACGCCGGTCGCGGGAATCGGAAGAAGGCCGTCTTTACCCGGCATCTCCTTTTTGGTTCAAAAACGGCACTGATCATACCCATCCTGCTGTTCGCCGACAGTGTGAAACAATCTTCATACGGATCGTCGCCGACGGTCGGAGATCCGAACCGAACCTACACCGCCGAAATTGCGCCATTGGAGGCCCACTCTTGCGACACCTCTCCTCACTCCAACTCGCTGTAGACAGACTTCGCTGCCAACCCCAATACTGGGTGCGTAGAACATGAGGAGGATTTATGTCTCGTTTGCGAATGTTGCAAGTTTGGACCACTGACGGTTGTGCTGTGCGCCGGATTGGCTGTCGTTCCGAGCGTGGTCGCGGGCAGCACCCAGACTTTCACCGGACAGGTTAGCGATGCCATGTGCGGGGCCAAGCACTCTGAGGGAAATATCGCCCCCGCAGATTGCGTTCGTGCCTGCGTGCAGACAGGCGCTAACTACGCTCTGGTAGTCGGGGATAAGGTCCATATCCTTGACGCGAAGGATCAAGCCGCGCTGGACCAACTCAACAAGCTGGCTTGGAAGCAGGCGGAAGTTACGGGACAGAAACAACAAAACGCAAGCTGCAGAAACCACTGATTTCATATGTTCTCCTCAAAGTTGATGGAAATCCTGATTAGGCTGCGAACTCACCTCTCTCATGCCCCTCTTGCTCTTTCCCCGCCACATCCCCGTCTAGCCGATGTTAGTAGTGAAACCGGTAGCGAAACTCTACATAGATTTGCCGGGGATCGTTCCAGTGAAATCCACCGAAAGTCAGACTGTTATCAAGCTCCACGCGGCGGTTCGTCAAATTGACCGCCGTTACGGAAACCGAATACTTCTCCAGGAAGCTTTTCCCGACTGACATGTCAAACGTGGTGTGCCGAGGCAGATAATCGCCGGGATAAGGTTCTCCGGGGAAGGCATTGTGAAACCCCGACCCGTAATAGACGTTCGTCGCGGCATAAGCGTGAAACGGAAGCGTTGCGTTGAAGCCCAGGTTCAAAGTGTTTCTCTGATCGTGGTCAACTGGTCCAAATCCCGGAGGCGGATATCCTGGGCATATCGGCATCGTGGCAGGACAAATCAAGCCTCCCGTAATCGGCGATGTTGCCTGGGCAAATTGATTCGCGTACGCAAGATGAAGCTGGCCGCGATGCCAGAGATTCGGCGAGCGCAGCGTGAGTTCCCAGCCTTGAATCTGGGCGTAGGACCATGTAATGGGCCAGAAGATATTCGATTCGCCGATGTTGTTGTGATCGAGCCAGTTGTGGGCGCGGGTTTCAAAGTTGTCAGCGTCAAGCATCCAGCCCTTCAGCGGAATGGTGACACCGAACTGCCACTCGATGTCGTGCTCACCGTTCAACGCAGCGAAACCGAAACCCTGGTTAGCGGCCAAATTTTGCAGCTGGTTCGTGGCCGTGGAAAGCGGGGGAGCCTGGTAGAAGTAGCCATAGAACCCGCGGAACGTCCAGTTCAGGTGGGGAATTCTGATTGCGGCGCCGAGACGCGGATCAGTCGCGTGCTCGGAGACCGATGGCAGCGATGATGGGGGGGAGGAATTGAACTGCGTTTCTCGCAGGCCGGCGATGAAAGTCAGCCACGGTGTGACTTTGAATTTGTCGTTGATGAAGAAGGCAGCGACTCCGCCGTTGACGCCAATTGACGACAGGACGTTAGGAGGCGAATTCGGGACTGTGTAATTGTTGAAAAAGTGGTTGTACTGATGCTGGAAGAATCCGTAGACGCCGGCCTGAATGTCGTTCCGCCAGAAGTTGGCGTTTAGCGCCACCTGCGCTCCTGCATATTGGGCGGTCTGAGTGACCGAGGAGATAACGGGGACGTCGTTCGGCCCTCCTTGGTAGTCGGCGCCGTTGTAGTGATAGAAAGGCGAAACGGTGAGCAGAGTGTTTGGATCGAATGTGTGAACCCACGAGAACGTCGCATAACCATCTGGCTCACGCTCGCCATCACGCAAACCATAGCTCGGAGTATTCCCCCCCTGTGCCAACTGCTGATTTCCGATTGAGTTGGGATTGGGATCGTATGGGATCTGGAAATAATCCTGCCTCAGGGAACCGACCACACGAAACTGATTTTTCGGATCGGAGTTGAAAATGAAGGAAGCGAATCCTCCGTATCCATTCGCGGCGTCGTGGACAACCTGAGGGATCGGGGGCTGAAGACCGTAATTGCTGCGGTTGCCGTTCAGGCTGGCGTAGTAGGCGGAGCGGGCCGTGTGTCCTCCGCAACTGATCTGATTGTCGGTCTGATAGAATGTTCCCAACCGCGATTACCAAGTCGCATTCGCGATCGCGCTCAAAGCCGGTTCGCGGCACGACGTTGAAAATTCCATACGTACGGTCGCCGTAGTCGGCGTCGTAGCTGCCCCGCTGCACTTCCAGATAATCGATGTCTTTGGGGTTAATCTGCGGTCCAAGATTGTTGGCGATGTTGGTGTTAGGGATGGGAACGCCGTCAATCAGCCACTCGACCTGATGTCCGCCTCGCATATGAAGCATGTCGTGCGTTACATATGCAGCTGGCACGTAGTCAGTGATCATTTCCATGCCGTTGGTACGGTCGGCGCCAGGAGTTTCCTGGATATCGATACGGTTCACCATGGTCGTCGGTGTCACCGTTTCCGTCGTCGCTTCTATGGGAATTTCGGAGACCTCAACGTTCTCCCGCGCCCCCGCGACAACCAAGCCGAAATGCATCACCGGGCTGGTGTCGGACTGCACGATCACATCCAGTTGCATCTGCTGGAAGCCTTTCGACGACACGGTAACGGTGTAATTGCCGAGGGGAACGGAGGTAAATTGAAATTCCCCGCTGTCGCTCGAATCTGAGGAGCGTGTCCAATCCGAGTTTTGAGCCTTCAGCGTAACGTGCGCGCCTTGAATGGGACGGTGCTGAGGATCATGGACGACGCCGCGAACGGAACCGAAAATCGTGGCAAAAGCCGTGGCAAGAAGGAAGAAAACAACAGCTGTCACGCTAGCAATTTGTCTCATAAAATGTCTCCGTTCTCTCTTTCGTCTCCAAGTACTTCGTGCTAGCGCTGTTTGCCGGAGTCGTCGTGGTGCAAGTCAAGCCATGCCGGGGACAAATCACCTGAGACTCGCCGCCCCCAAAAGTCGTTTTCGAGAGCAAGCTCAGGAGCGGCGGGCTTGAACGACGCTCTGGCAAACCGGGACCACGACGGACACGTCTTGCCCCCGGAGTTCGGCGGCAGTAAATTCCGCAGACCTTACAAGCTAGAGTTTTGGCTAGAGGCAAAAGGTAGGTGGGCCACGTTCCGAGTTCCGCGCGACCGGGCATGACTCAGACAGTAGGGAATCAACCACGGGAAGAAGAATCGAGGACGGCAGTCGCAGCTTGGAAACTGCCGGATTTTGCGGCCGCACCCTTCCGCCGGGCGTGGCTGCCTGTGAACGATAAGGACAATCGGAGGAATTCGCGCCGAGGCTGGGAAGTCCGTCGGTGGACACGGCCTGCATGCCGGACATTCCCGACATGCAGTGGTGCTTCCCGTCCCGACGACAGCACGCCGGCGTTTCGCTTCCCCTGACCGCCAAGGCGATTGGGGCCAGGAAGCTCCAGGCCATCAGCGCAAGGACGACATTGGCAACAAAACGCCGCATATTATCCCGTGAACGCTAGCACATCACAAGCCTGTGTGACAAATCCGGATGAGCACGTCGCAAGTCGGGTATGCCTATTAACGCGGTTGTTCCGCGATCAGATGCGAACCTCTTTTGCTCAAACGCCCCTAAAGTGTCGTAAAGAGACGGAACCTCGGATACGCTGTGATGGACCCGATCGAACCTCACTGCCTGGCCTATATCGCTTCGTCTAGTGAAAATCAATGTCAATTTTTGGTTACAGGCCAGTCGAAGATGTTGTTTTTCGCCTTCAATCACCTCATCGTTGCGGCGGATGGTGATCTGCTCACCTCAAATCGTTGATTGGCACGATGCCAGACAAAATGAGCCACAGTATCACTATGGACATGAGGGTCACTCCCAATATCATGACCAGCCCTTCCCGCGTGGTGAACTTCGACCGCTTCATGGCCCCACTCCTGTCGCGAACGTTTTCGAATGAGGACAGTACGGTTTCGCCCGTACTGCCCTCATCGACGGGGGAGCATTTTCTAGAAGTGGAAACCGATCTCCGCCGTGAGCGAACGTGGCGTGACATAGTGCGTGCCGCTAAAGGTTGAAAGGAAGTTATAGAGCGCAAAATGGTTCGCCAGGTTGATGACGGTCAATCGCGCACTCACTTTGTACTTGTCGCCATGGAACAAGTTGTCATGGCCGACCGACATGTCGAAGAGGTTCCGCGACGTGATGCGCGGGGGGTTATGGTCGTCGTTCTCCGTGTTTTGCGCAGGTACCTTTATCAGGGCAGAGCCAAACGCCGATGCGGGGCAATTGAACGGCAGAGGCGCCGTTGGGGTTGCGCGCACGCCGTTGCACGTGAACCCGGCCTCGGACTCCTGATCGGCGGAAAGGGGAATCTCGCCCACGTTGGCAGCGCCCATGCTCACGTTGTTCACGCCACCGATGGCGACCGATCCTGGGCAATCGTTGGAGGCGTTCGTCCCAAAGCACGGCGTTGCCCCTGCGACCAGCCCGCTGTCATACCGCCAGTTGAAGCCAACCCACGGGCCACGCTTCCAGGGCTGGTATTGGAAGTGAGTGGTCTGGTTGAACCTCTCGTCGTGGTCAATGCGGAACGGAAGCCCGGCAGCGGTCGCCACGGTCGCGCCCGCTCCCCCGATCTGGGGCTGGAAAAAGCGCGCCGCCACGCTGGAGAAAACCATGAGCGCAGAGAAGCCGTGGATATCGGGCACGCTCACGCGTCCCGCATATCCCGGAATTTTGGAGTTGTGCCATTCAATGGGAAACGTGATCGGAGTGTTGCCGAGCACGCTGAAGTCGTAGCCATTGTGCGTGTACTTCGAAATCCACTCGCCGGAAAAGACCAGGTACTTCCCGAACGCCTGCTCGATCCCGGCATGGAATTCATTACGAAAGCCGGGAGTCAACGCGCCGCTCGATGAGCCGCAGAGAAGAAGCGGGTTCAACACAGCATTCAAGCATCCAGTGCTGGAAAGGATCAGATTTTCATTGAAGGGAGATTCCAAGGTGCGGGCATAAGAAACGCGAAGAATCGTGTTGGTCTGTTTGACATTGTAAGCTACCCCAAGGCGAGGCTCAGCCTGCCTCGCGGTGGAGAGACCGTTGTAGAAATCACCGCGCAAGCCCAGGTTCAAAGACCAGTTTCCTTTTGTGATGTCGTCCCGCAAGTACAGGGCGAGTTCCTTCACATCGGTGTGGCCATGGAAGGTGTACGGGCTTCCGCCACGGGTCAAGTCGTAAGGAGCTAGGATCGGATTGTAATAGGGGTAAAAAGGGGAGCCGGGCGCGTTCGGGTTGGAAGCGTTGTTTTGCTGGTCGGGGCCGGTGTTGCTGGGGCAGTCGGCGGCGGTGAGTCCGGGGGCCGCGACATACTGGTACGGGTTCACTGGACTGGTAGCCACCGAAGTGATGCACGGTGCGTTGTAGGTCGGATCGACGATGCCAATCGTGTCGTTTTCATTGAGGAATGTCTGCTGGTAGACGACTCCTGCCTTGATTTGGTTCACCCCTTTCGCATAGGAGAGATCAGATCGAAGTCCCGCGTTGGTGAGCGTCCGGTTCTGGCCCACCGACTGTCTCTGGAGACTCGGCGGCCCGAGGTCCGCGAACGGGTCGCTGCTTGGGTAGTAGTTGTAGTCGTCGCGGCGCACGAACGCGCCCAGAGTAAATACCGCGTTCGCATTCAGCACATGCGTCCACGAAGGAGCAATGTTGAAGGTTCCAATCTTGGAGCGTTGGTCCGTCGGTCCGACGATATTTCCGTTGGGGCCTGTGCCGTTAAAGGCTGCCATTTGCGGCTCAAGCCCGGCCAGTCCATTCCAGGTCGTCGCGTTTTCGGCATCCAGTGAATTCGGCGTCTGGAACCAGCTCCGGCTGTAGCCGAAGTTCAGGTGAATCGAGTCGGCGCTGGTGAGCTGATAGTCCACGCGGTCGAACAGGTTCTCTTCGTTGCCCTTGTCGTGGAGCACGGTGAATTCCGGCGGATCCAGGAATCGGCTGGTGTTCAAGCCTCCTACGGAGATGAAGTTCCCCCAGTTCTTGCCCCCGTAAGCGAGATCGGCTGCCACGTTCGATGATCCAAACGACCCATAGGAAGTGGTCACGCTGCCGTGGGGCGTGGTCACGCCCTGGCCTGAACGTGTGGTGGCTACGATCACCACGCTGGTCTTGCCTCCGTATTCCGCCGGGGGGGCGCCGGAAATGACCTCCATGGATTCGATCGAATCGACGGGGATCTGATTGGAAAACACTTTGCTTTGCTGGTCCGTAATCGGCTGGCCGTCTACGGAGAACGAATTCTCCGCGTGGTCGCCGAGCCCGTGGAAGAGGCCATTGGAATCGGCAGCGATTCCGGGTGTTGAAAGGGTAACCAGCGAACTCAGTGACGACGACGCGCTCTCCAAGGGAATCTTGTCGAACAAGGCCTTGTCGATGTCGGAGTGGAAGGTCGGATCGTTCTCCAGCAAATCAGCGGCCCCGGCCTCGACCGTCACCGTGGCGTTAGACCCCGACACTTGGAGGGTAACTTTGAGGCTGAGAGGCACAACCGAGCGGACCTCGACGTCCTGCGCGGTCTGGGCGAATCCAGACGCTCCGACCGCCAAGTGATACGGATTGAAGGGCACGTTCGAGAGGCTGAAGTTCCCGGATTTATCGGTGGTGGTGGATCGGTCAAAGTGGCTAACCGGATTGTGAATTTCCACGGTTGCATTGGGCACAACGGCACCGGTAGGGTCTAAGACAGTGCCGCTAATGGATCCGGAACTCCCGCCCGACTGCGCGTAACCCTGAAGGCCGAGCGCCAAGAAACAACCAGCCATAAAAGCCGCACGAAGCGACTTCTTGTAAGAAGCCAGCATGATTCCTCCATAGAATTTGGTCGAAAAGATCAAAGAAACGGCTCGTGGAAACGAACCGAGCCTGTACAGCGCTGAAATTTGATCTTTAGACGCTAGGAGGCGGGCGGACAGACAGGGCGAAGGCTATCAAGCGTTGTTTGGCAGCAGTTGGCTGCGACCGGAATGTGACGACGCGACGGAATACAGGTTTGGGCGGGGGGGAAGCCTTTGTTGGAGACGCTGAATGCGCCGCAATGCAAACCTGGCAAGTAGCGGACTCATCCTGATTCGAATGGTGATGCACGGCAAACGCTAACGCCGACCACAAGGTCAACAGTAGAGAAAGCCACGCTATCCGTTTCGAGATCGACCGCATGCCCATCACCCTACGATGCGTTTCTCGAATCTACACCGAAACAAGAACCGAATGCAATTAAAGAGTACCTAGCCAGGTATGTATCCAGCTACATCTCCGAATCCAAAGCTTTACTAGACTTTGAGCCTTTTGGTACCGAAGACGCTTGCATAATTCTGTTTGGCAGTGCCAAATCATATTTCTGCACAGCCTGCACGTGTTTTGTGTGTTTCTTGGCCGTCATTGCTAGTGGTGGTGTGATGAGGCGAGGCCCCGGTAAAGACCCAATTCGACGACGACTATTGCCCCCATAATGCAGCTGAATCGTCCCCTTCCCGCTGCTTGCTCTCTTGTTCCGATTCTGACTCTTTTTCAAGATTGATACCACCAGGTCACTGCGTTACGCCTCCAAAAGGAATGCCCGAATCCACGGAGGCCTTGATCTGTGTGGATGCCTCAGCGCTTGTTGCGGTGCTCTCCGCAGGTTCAGGGCACTCCCTAATCTATGGATGGCTGTTCGACAGCTCCCCACGGATTTCTCAAGACTCTAAGAGCCAAAAGGGCTGATCCTACACTCATGGAATTCGCGCGGCAGGGCTAGCATCTCGCCCGCATCCCGACACCGGACAGCCCACTCAACCAGGCTCCGGTACTGGTCGAACTTAACAATATTTCCCAGCCATTCCGTGCCCGATGAGCTTGTAATCACAACCACGTTCGGCACATCGCATGGCCCAACACAACTACTGATGGTCAACTGAACTCGCTTCAGCAGTCCCCTTTTCCGCCATTCACTCTTAAGCCATTCCACCGGAACTTCGGGCAAACCACGTTCGACATTGCCGCAACAACAGCCTCGGCAGATCGTAATTTGCCCGACCACGAGGCGTTTCGTTTTCAGCGGACAATCTCGGTCGTCGTTCACAGTGCCTGATCCGTCGCTGCCTCTAAAGAGGCACTCAATCCAATGTTCCGCAAAGTGCCCATAAGCAAAGATAAAAAACGGGTCTGGCTCTGTCAGGGATGGTAGGCCCTGCTCGTACTTGAGATTCCAACCCACCTTTTGTTTTTGGCCATTCAAAATCTAATCCTCAATTTGTGAGCTCAAGGCCGACTAACACGGATATTGCCTTTGAATGAGCGCAAGACGAAGCGGGATGCGTTTGTAGTTGTTGGTTTCAGGAAAGGATTCCCAGAACTTCTCGCCGAAGCACCGTCGCGTTTCGGAAGATAGTCGTCTGATTTGCCATTTACGGAATGTGAACTAATGTCTACGGAAGCACTTGTGGGAATGGAAATGTAGAGGTCCCCCGAGTGACTCATCAACCTAAATTCTCCCGCTGGACTTGGGTCTCCGTCGTAATTGATTCGGCCGCGTGCTGAGTTCACCTCTACCGATGACCCGGTCACGTCGTGGAGCGTGACATCACCGCTTACAGAACGGACGTCAAGATGGCTATTGCGGATGTTCATTAGACTGATCGGACCGCTGAGAGTGTTCACGTGAAGGTGGGCATCGCTGACATCGCTTACTTCCACCGTTGCAGTTTCCGCTTGCAAGATCAAATCACCACGCATTCCTTGCGCGTGAACGGTCCCGCTGGACGAGCGCACGCGGACGAGTGAATCGTCAGGTACCAGCACTGTGTAGTCCACGAGACCGCTCCCTTCGTGGGGAGATATTGAGCAAAGCTCGATACGACTGCCATGCTGCTCGTTCTCAAGGCTTACATCCTCTGAATAGGAGACTGTCGTGATCACTACCTGCCTGTTTCTGGAAGGCTTAATGGTGATGGGGCCATAATTGTTTGTGATCGAGATAACCGCGTGAGATCCGACTGTGTAGCTGAATTCTTTCTTGTTCTGAGCCGACGCCAGCAACGAAAGAATGGGAAACACAACCACCACTAGGGTCGAGAGTCTCGAATGGTTACATGGATTGGTCATACGCAATCTCCAGCGTCTGGATATTCCCGATGCGCGGTCATGGTGTTTTAGCCAATCCTCCAAAACTTAGCACAGCCTTTTCAATCCAATAGACCGTAGAGTTCGTCGAACGCAAACGGTTCTTGTGAGTTCCCCGAAAGAGAGAGCCACGCTGCTACGCAGAGGCAGAGAATAGCCAGAGCCACCAGGAGTCCCCAAACGCGACTATGGATGACATCAGTGAGATGCATAACTACAAATTCAAGACGCCCGGATTGCCGCAAATCCCGCGGCTCACGGCCCGATGTCCGAACTTTGTGGTAACAGCCTCGTGGAATTGAGGATGAATGCCAACTCTGAGGTCACGTGAATGAAGGCGGCCAGGAGTGGATTTAGGAAGCCAAGAGCTGCCATCCCGACTCCGATGCTGTCCACAACCAGCGTGCCTACAAAGTTCTGCATGATGATTCCGCGGCAGCGTCGAGCAAGCCGCAAAGTTTCGACTAATTTCGAGAGATCGCTTCCGATCAAGATCACATCGGCGCTCTCCCGAGCAACATCAGTTCCCGATCCCATCGCGATGCCGACATTTGCCTCTACCAGGGCTGGAGCGTCGTTGATTCCGTCACCGACCATCGCGACATTCCGCCCTTTGCTACGCAGCTCAGTCACCCACTTTGCTTTCTGCTCCGGCAGGAGTCCTCCCACCGCTTCATCTACTCCGAGATCGCGGCCAACCGATGAAGTCGCAGCTTGCGTGTCTCCGCTCAGCAGGACAGTTCTCAAACCCATCTGTCGCATTGCCGCAACCGCTTTCTTGGCTTCCGGACGCAGAACATCCGCAATTCGAATGCTCCCGAGAACTTGGCCCGCGCGAGCGACATAGACTTCCGATGCACCGCCCGCACCATTACCATCTGTGGGCAAGCCCCTCGTCATGCCGTGCTCCACGAGGAGCGCCAGGCTCCCCACAAGGATCTGCTCGCCTTTGTAGCTCACCCTGACTCCTCTTCCGGGGGCGTATGAGAATTCATCAGGCTCCACGAGTGGAATGGCGAGCTCGGTTGCCCGTGCGATAACGGCCTTGGCGAGAGGATGTTCAGATTTGCGCTCCGCAATACTGGCAGCGCCTATGATCTGTCGTTCCCCGAAGCCATTGGCGGAAACGACTTCCCGGATCTGCGGTGTACCGAATGTCAGCGTGCCAGTCTTGTCCAAAAGCACTGTGTCCACGGCAGACAGCGCTTCCAGGTAGAGCCCTCCCTTAATGATGGCTCCCTGATGCGCCGCTCGGCCGATTGCGCCGAGGATTGCAAGAGGAGTTCCAGCCGCAATGCCGCATGCTCCGGCAACGATTACGACCGAAATGGTTGACCTGACATTGTGAGTAATGATGAAGGTCAGGGCCGCTGCCCCCAGGGCAAAATACACAAGGTAACCCGCCAGCCGATCAGCAGTTTTCTGAATCGGAGCCCGTGACCTCTCCGCGCGTTCGACGGCTTCAATGATTCTTCCGAACGTCGTATCGCGACCGAGTTTTTGCGCACCGATTTCTAGAGCCCCCGACTGATTGATGGTGCCGGCATAGACCACATCTCCGGCGATTTTCTCAACTGGCATGGCCTCGCCGGTGATTGCTGCTTGTTCCACGAACGAGCGGCCGCCGAGCACAACGCCATCCACCGGGATGTGCCCACCCGGTTTCACGATGACGGTGTCACCAACTTGAACTTGGTCGGACGCTACTTCCACCACTTGATCATTGCGGCGGACTGCGACGGTTCTGGGGAGAAAATCGAGAAGACTCTTGATAGCTCGCCGGCCTCTACCAACTGTGAGGCCCTCCAACACCTCGGCGGCGAGGACGAAGGCCGTGATGACCAGAGCGGTGAAGAACTCCCCAATCGTCAAAGCCGAGAGAAGCGCGATGGTCATCGAGAGTTCCATCGTCATCTTTCGTTCAACAATGTTCTCGAACGCTTCCTTGAAAATGGGATATCCGCCGATCAATGCAGCCGCGATGCCGATTACACTGATGCGCGGAAACGGCTCCCACAGCCGAAACCAGACCGCAGCCGCAGCCAAGGCCACAAAGCCAATGCGGACTAACTCAGCCCACTCGACTCCATGACCGTGTTCTTCGCCTTTGGAGCTAGGGTCAGGCTCGTTTAGTTCTGGGCATTTCCCCGTCTCGCTGAGATGCGGAGGGTTGGCCAGGGACTTTTCGATGATGGGCGAAGAACTCATAGCGACATTCCCTCCGTGGTACGAAAGCGATATACCAGGTAAAACTCGACCATCAAGACAACTTCATCGGCGCCTAATACAAACTGTGCCCAGCGACGCCGCGAGAACAGAACCGGAACAATAATCCGATCTCACTGTGCGATCCGCGCAATGACGACAGGCAGGACGGTCAACGCTGCGATAGTGGAGAACACCACACCACCTAACATGACAGTGGCGAATCGGCCTTGTGCTCCCGAGCTTTCCCCAATCAATGCCAGGGGAAGGACCCCCACGATTGCGCACAGGCCAACGAGGGAAACGGCGCGAAATTTCGCTTGAGCTCCTCTATAGCATGCATTTCGAATGTTGCCGCACAGCCTGCGGGCCTTGGCGATCTCAGAGGCAACCAGCCAAGCCTGCACGACAGCCAGCGCAGAAACAAAACAGAAACCTGCTACCGCGCCCCGTCCAGCGTGCATGCCCCGAACAAAAAGGGCGAGCACGCCCCCACTAAATCCCAGAAGCACAACGCTTATGACGAAGGCCATGCGCTGCCACATGATGAACTCGCTCAAAAGAATGGTTCATGATACATACCCCCATAGGTATAGTGCAAGTATCGGCATGATATCATTCGTTTGCCAATGAGTCATACAATCAAGAACAAACAGAAGCTGATTTTGCGGAGCAAACGCATCCGGGGGCAATTTGAGGCTCTTGAGCGGGTCCTCGACGAGGGACGCGATTGCTCGGAGGTGTTGCAGATCATCAGCGCAGCAAGAGGGGCGGTCAACAGCCTGATGACTGAGCTCTTGGAAGGCCACATCCGGCACCATGTGCTTGACCCGAAGCGGAAACCGAATTCGGAGCAGACGCACGCGGCCGACGAAGTTATCGACATGGTGAAGACGTATCTGAGGTAGCTCGACTCGGTCCTGCCGGTACTTGACACTCTGCCGCCGAAGCAGAAGGAGCGGATAAGACTGATTCAGGGCTCTCTCATGTATCGGGACAAGCGACTAGCGGGATTCGATGCTGCTGCGGTTGTTGAGGTCATCGAGCATCTGGATGAACCGCGCCTGGCGGCGTTCGAACGAGTGCTCTTTGAATTCGCTCGTCCGCAAACGGTCGTAATGACAACCCCGAATGCCGAGTGCAACGTGAAGTTCGAGACGCTTCGCGCTGGGCAGTTCCGCCACCGTGACCACCGATTCGAGTGGACTCGCGAACAGGTCCAGAAATGGGCGAATGGAATCGGCGAGCGGTTCGGGTACAGAGTGGAGTGCAAGCCCGTGGGTGAAGAGGATCAGCTAGTCGGCGCACCGACGCAGATGGGGGTGTTCCGGCAATGAAGATCACGGTTCCCGAACTCTCACTGGTCTTGCTCGTCGGTCCTTCAGGTTGCGGGAAATCCACGTTCGCTCGGCAGCACTTTAAGCCGACCGAGGTTT
Source organism: uncultured Acidobacteriaceae bacterium (assembly GCA_963770245.1). Taxonomy (GTDB): domain Bacteria; phylum Acidobacteriota; class Terriglobia; order Terriglobales; family Acidobacteriaceae; genus PALSA-270. The sequence continues at coordinate 830,875 of CAVYOX010000014.1, forward strand.
TGTCGTCTGATTACTGCCGAGGATTAGTATCGGACGACGAAAACGACCAGACCTCAACGAAAGAGGCGTTCGAGGTTCTGCACTTCATCGCCCGCAAGCGACTCGCTGCGGGGCGGCTGTCCGTCGTGGATGCAACGAACGTGCAGCCGGACTCACGGGCGGGAGGAAGGACCCCGTGCACCGTCTTGTTCGGGAGCGGGTCACATTGAAAGTGCTCTGAAGCATCGGAAGCGCCGTCGAGGTCGATCGTGTGCGCCTTGAATTGGCATCCTGGATGGGCAATCAAAGTGAATTCCACTTTGCTGAGGTCTACTACTGCTCGAAGGCTCTCTGCGTCGAGGCGAATCGTGTCGGTTACGCCCGCGTGGCCCTTGTCGCGCCGGTGTGTAACTGTGATCTCAGCGTTCGCCCCAAGGACTGCCGACACTGCTTGCTCAAATGCGCTTTTGAATTCTCCAACCTGAAGAGTCTTGGGTTCGTAGAAGAGTCTTGCTTGCATTCCTTGCCTTTTCTGGATGATCGGATGACAGGACAGAGGACGTTATCGTGCACTGTGCTTGACGCGGCAAGAAGTTCCGAGCACATCGGCTGCGACTCGGAGAAAACTGAAGACTGGCCGTAGTGCGATTGGGTATGCAGGCGGGAGAAACGAGAAACCGGAGCAATCGCTCGCTATCTCCGGAGGTCGCGTAGCCGTCGGCTGGTTGTGCTTTCCATAGGGCTCATCGTCGCCTGGTTTCAGTTGGCATACCTGCCAAAGTTGCTCGTGTGTTAGCTCAGCCATGTTTTTCTGGTTGTAGCGGGACACTTGCTCTTGGCTGAGCGCGGAGCCTATCACATTGTCCCGAAGAATCTTTTCACCGCGCCGCGTGCAATCGTCTTGTAGCGGAAAACCGGAGTTTCATGATCCCTCCTAGATGGAGTGGCGCCGCAAGCCTGAGAAGCCTGAGGCGAACCCACGCGGCATGGTCAAAGCCTATTCCAGCGAGAGGTTACGACGCCTGCGCCGGAACGAAGAGTATGCAGACAGGCGACGAAATGTGCACGACCTGCCCCGTTGGAGTGAGCTGCCCGCTGCCCGAGTCGATGGCAAAAACAACGATCTCATTGGAATCTTGATTGGCTGCAAGCAGGTACTTGCCGGTCGGATCGATTACGAAGTTGCGTGGGATCTTTCCCTGCGTCGGTACAATTTGAACCTTCTCGAGCAATCCCGTTCTGGTGTCAATTTTGAAGACCGTGATGCTGTCGTTGCCCCGATTCGACGCGTAGAGAAACTGACCTGATGGACCTATCTGTATCTCCGCTGAGTTGTCTTCGCCGGAGAAGTCAGTGGGGAGCGTGGATACGGCCTGTACGGCCGTAAGCTTCCCGCTTGCGCGATGGTATGAAAAGGCAACAACCGTCGAGCCCATCTCGCAAAGCACATATGCGAATCTCGCGCCAGCGCCAAAGACGAAATGCCGTGGACCCAAGCCTGGTTTCACCGAGACGTAGGAGGGGTTGTTCGGTGCAAATGTACGCTTCGCCGCGTCGATCCGATAGATCAGGATCCGATCGAGGCCGAGATCGGGTACGAACAGAAAGCGATTATCGGGCGAGATCACTACCGCATGGGCGTGAGGACCCGTCTGACGCCGGGGATCGACACTCTGACCTTTCTGTTGGTCCAGGCCGGTCATCGCGCCGATTCTGCCGTCGCCCTCAATGGCGAAAGACGCAACATTCCCACTCCCGTAATTCGCCACGAATAGAATCTTGCCCATCTTGTCAACCACCAAATGGCACGGTCCGCCACCGCCGGAGGATACCCTATTCAGAAATGTGAGCGATCCGGTCCTGGGATCAATCGAGAAGCCGCTGACATAGCCATTGACCTTGTAGGCATTCGGTCCCGGCTCGATCATTTCTGTGACCGCATAAAGGTGGCGGTGAGCTGGATCAGTAACCACCCAGGATGGATTGACAATCTCCGACGCATCCCCCAATGGGGCCAAACCACCGGCCCCCTCGTCGAAGCGGTACCCGTAGATTCCCTTGCTGTCGGCTCCGGTATATGTCCCAACGTAGACAAAGTAGCTAGGCTGGTGCTGCTCGGTACTCGCTGAGAGCGTCTCTCTCTGTGAGGCCAGTCCCACGATCGCGACAGCAATCACACACAGGATCGCCGGCAAAAGTCTAGGGGGCGTTCTCTCAAAAGGCCAAATTGTGAACCGCATTTATCCTCCCAAACAGAAGACTCGCGTCGTCGCGAATGTGCCCATCGCCGGGATCAAGGCGGGTCTTATGGATAGTCTCTTTCATCAGCCCTCCTCCCTCGCAGTCCTTCACCAGCTTAACTGTAATCGCCCTGCTTCAACTCAGGAGCGCCATTTCGGCATGAACAAAATCAGAGTGTCACTGAACAAGGTGTTTCCGTTCAACGGATTTTCGGGCTTCTACTACACATCTGAAATACTGGGGGACATGAAGCCAATTGCCGAGAACGATACGAGCGAACCCAACGGGTGCATTATCATTCATCCCCCAGCATATACAAAAGACGATGCTCCCGACTCAGAGCAGACTCCGTAGCACATCCGAGGGGCTGGCCACAACGGCCGCCTTGACCTCTGGAGCGCCCGCGCCGCCCACAACCGCTCCCAGCAGCCAAAATCCTCGCAGAATCGCCTTCCTAACGGATGATCCCAATTCCGGCCGCCTGAGACCAAGCGATGAAGCGAAGTTTGGATGCTGTCTGCGGGGAGGCAGTAGACTTCCCAGCTTTTGGTAGCGGCGTATGAGAGGCAAGCCGATTCTGCTTGTAAAATATTGAAACTAAGCGGCTTACTAGACTCCACCAGAATGAACAGGACAGAATTGCGGAGGGAAGTGGGGCGCTGGGCGGAGAAGGCGAAACGGGAATCAGGCCAGCCAAGTGCTGCCGATGTTGAAACCTTGAGGTCGCTCTGGAACCGGCGCGAAGAATTCCTTGCGGACGGCCTCAAAAGCAATTTTGATGTGAAGTGGCGGACGGACCCGGATTGGAAATCTTGGCCATCAATCGCCGACGCCTTCGTGGCTTATCGCGTGGCGCTTGTCGATTTAGACCATGGGGAAGCGCCCCGCCGTGAGGCGGATAGATTGTCCGGATATAAGGGCGCGGGTTAGTGCCCGCGCAGAGTCAACATCGTTACGCTTGCAGTTGCGGCTCCCAAGGTATAACCCGAAACCGCAAGCGGCTCCAACTGATAGGTAGCGGTTTCGGTATGAGGCTCTTTACCGATTGTGCCGTCGCAAAAAGACCAAACCAAGGCTGCGGCGAGTACTGCGCCCACACATTGTTTCTGATTGACTTGCATGGCCGTGCCATTTCCGTGAGTTGTGTTCCACAACCCAGTTTTGGGCACGAGAAAAACGCACCAGGCTGCGCCCTAAAAGAAATGCTGCGGCGGGGCGACGGTGGACTGAGCCCCGTTGGCTGGCACGGTGCTCGCCGAACCATATTCTGAGAAGCCGTCCTTGGGACGCTGGTGAGCCGTGCCATCCTCTCCACAGAAAAAAGCTACAAAAGGCTACGAGAAAGCTCCAGCTGGGCGTATATTAACTTCGCCAAACTTGATGGCAAATTCGTAGTCGGCACGGAGTAAGTCCTCAGGAATCAGTGCATGTAGCTCATTTCATTGGGTCTGAAAACGGTCCTGCACTGCCCGACCATCCTTAATTAAAATCAAGAGATTCGTGCGCTCAGCCGCGCTGCGCCGCGTTGCTTCTTCAGGCCGTCTCAGAGCGGGGCCGAGGTCCCTCCGCAGACAGCGATCGCGCGCGCGAGCGCCGGCGCAAACCTTTGCGCGGATTCTTTGGAATCAAAATAGAGGTCCTGTTCGCCCGTGTACCCCTTTGATTTACTGCCGTCTCCGTATTCAAGAACTTCCAAACTTTTCTGCTGCCCGTCCGTTCTCTCCATGCTAACCACATAGGTTCGGTCTTTTTCATCGATAGTTACTCTGACCTTCGGATCAAGATCCGCGAGGTTGATCTCGGCAATCGAAGTCTTGACCCTGGAACTCATCGTGGCTTTCGGATAGTGAACCTCGACAGACGCAACACACCCGGACCCGAAAAGCTTATTTGTCCGAGTAAATTGGCCATGAACCGCCAGAAACCCGTGCTCGGTTGAGAAGTCGTTCATCCAAGCCAACGTTTTTTTCAATGAGGACTTAGGAGCTGGTTTCGTTTGAGAGTTGCTGAGGTCGCACCACAGCATCGTGCACACGAGAATGAAAATGCCTCGTCGCATCTTGCTTTCAACCACCGGAATTGTACGCTGAAGACAAACCTACACCCAAGAAAGTTGAAAGAGTCTCAGGTCTGAAAGAAGTCCTCGGCGACCACCCGGATTCCAGCTAGAGTTCCACCCCCATTCCATTGAGGCTGGTCCACACGTTTGGACTCAATCGGCAGTCCCCTTCTGTTTCATCTGAGCGGCCTTAGCTCCGGCGACGAGCGGCTCACAAAGAGCAGGAAATGCATCGTTGTGGTCGGGGTGATCTCCATGATCCCTGCGTCGCGGTATTTTGGAACGAGTTTGTTGCCAGCAATGGCACGTGTCAGAGCAAACAATCGGTTGATATGGTCCCCGGTTTGATGTCAGAGCCTTCTACGATGAAATCCTCAGTGGAGGACGTCTACCGCTCGATATTCTGGGATGCCGTGTCGATAACCGGATTCGAAGTCAGTCTTCCGAATCGTGCAAGTAGATGTAAGGTCTCGGAATCGTCGGCAAACAGAAATTTTCTACGACCAAAGCGTCGCGCCGGCAGCGAGGGCACAACGCTGCCTTCGTCAATCGCCGCAAAAGATCGCAGCAGGCTCGATTGGATCGGAGCGCACGCTTCACTACCGGAACGGTACCACGACGGTGCGGGGGCCCGGGCGGCGTGTACTGCGCACACGAGACCTGATCGCCTCAGCCTTTCCCGGGAACTGCAGCCATGCGGGCTTGCATCTGACGGGTTAGATGCGGTACCACACCCACCATCCGCTCTATGAGCATCAGTTGGCCCCGGTGATGCATTTCATGTTCTTTGACGGAAAGGATCATTTCGAATCGGCTCTTTGTTGCAGGAGTCATCCCTGCGGGCATCTCAACCCGCTCACCCAGGAAATCTTCCGTCAGTCCTTCGAGCCAAGCAGCCCATTTCTGGCCGGAACTATGAAGCATCTCAAGCGTCTGATCCTTACTCCGCGGTACCTTTTCTTCGGCGGCCAAGCGTTGCATCAGCGAGGGAAAATTGAATCCCTCAAGCGACGAACGGTGCTCCTGACCGTGAATTTGGTATTGAAAAGTGTACGACTGCGAAATGTGCGTCAACAGTTCCCCGAAAGTGCGGGTGTTTGGCATTGGTCGAAAACCATATTTCTCTTCAGGGGTTTCCTCGGCAATCGTAATCGTATTCTTCCGAACGGTTCGAAAACTCTCGGCTAGTTCCTTAGCTCCGTAGTAGTTCAAGCGATTTCTCCTTGAGTCAAGACCAGATGTCCTTTCACGAAACATTTTGGACCCAAAGTTTATCACGCTGCGTTTGACGGAGAGCTAGCGCCTGAGACCCCGGCGCGCGGATCTGTGCTGGGGCGATCAGTGACCAAGGCGCAGCAGCAATAGACAGGTCACTCCATATCAGAACCCATACTTGGCAATCACCGCCTTCTCCCGCTTTCCAATCAACGCGAGCGCGGCGTGCTGGGCGGAAACCTGCAGGGTGAGCCGCACCCCGGTGGTTTTGTCTAGAAGGTCGATCTTCGCGTCGTCGGCGCTGTCAGAGGTGATGACATAGAGGACAGCGTCGTCCAGGACCGTGGGAGACACGAGCACGCCCGGGGATAGAGTTGCCCGCAGCTCGAACATTGGTTGGATGCCTAACTTGGCCAGGACATAGCTGTACAGGCCGGCGACAGGCTCCAAGCCGTTTGCGAGCTCCACCGGATATGCTGCCCAGAAAATGCGTCCCTTGCCGGTGGGAATTTCCTTGAGGGTGGATCCATCGTTAAACCGCAGCCACTCCAGCCAGCTCTGTGGGTCTTGGCTAAAGGAAAGCGGGATGTCGCGGTCGCCCGCTCGCAGCGATGCCTCGTGAAACGTGAGAGGTTCCGGGTGCGCATCGAGGCCCATATTAGCCGCACGAGTGACCCGTTGCCAGTGCTCATCGCGATCGAGCGGGCCCGTGAGCAGGAGGGTTCCGCCGTCCGTCACATACTGGAGCAGCGCCAAGCAGGTGGCCTCACTCAAGGATTGCGGCGACGGCAGGATCACCAGCCTGGGGGAGCCCAGTTTCTCGATCTGGTTCTCTGCAATCACATAGGGAGTTATGCGATCGTAGTAGGCTAGCGCGCGCACGGCATTTCTCTGGGCGGCGATTTGCATGTCGGCGATGGCCGAGAACTGAGCGGCCTGGGACGTGACGATGGCGATCGACGGCTGCTGCGGATCGCGGAGATGCGGCTCGAGAGATTTTGCAAACTGCGCATATGCGCGTAACACCGAGCCTTCCGGCTTTTCTGTGAAATCCGTCCGGACCGCACCGATAGGAGTCTCGTTGCTTTCGGTCATGTCGGAATTTGTGTTCCAGAGCCACTCGATCGCTCCCGACCCTTGGACAAACGAGGTAGCAAATTTGCGTTCAAAGAGCGCGGCTTCGTCTTCTGGCGTGCGCCGGGCAACTTCATCCAGGTTCAGTTCTCGCTGTAGGCCAGTCTCCTGAATCAGCATGGCTTTTCCCCGCTGTTTGGCCACCAAGGAATCCCACAAGAGGTGGTCATTCTGCCACCAGGAATGGTTCGTGGTGAAATCAACCGCCGGCCCGAAGAAAGCAGGGGACAGACGATCCGCGAATCCGCCCTCGTCCTGACCGATCGTGATTAGTTGTTGGGAGCCGGTGGCGCGAATCGTGTTGCGCATGGCTTTTACCCAGTTCGCGAAGGTCTCCTGCGCAAACACAAAGAAGTCGTAAACTTTGAGCGAGTTTCGCCCCACGTACATGCCGCGCGGCACAAACTCGATTTCCTCGGGCAGCGGAATCGTTCCCTGGACCGAGCTAACAGGAAGATTCCACGCAGCTGCCAGTGCGGCGCGATCGGGATATCGGCGGCTCAGCCACTGATTCCAGCTGGCCAGCTCAATCGGATCGCCGTTCGGACGCATGGTCCACAGATGTTGCGAAATACTCGGTTCGTTGATCAGATCCCAAGCCAGAAAGGGAACATCTGAGAAACGTGCCACCACGGCCGCAATCAGCGTTTCTTGCTTGCGGAGAGCTTCCGGATCGATGTAGGGATTGGTTCCTCCGAGAACCTCCGGCAGGAAGGCAAAGAAGTTGAACTGCACCGGCAACCCATTTCTTCGGGCGGTCATGAGATAGGCTTCAATCGTGCGAAGCGTGCGCTCGTAGGGCTTCCCGTTCTCGTCGCAGAATTTGTCCCAGCCCGTCCACCAGCCGCTGCGGATCATATTCAGCCCGGCCGAATGGATTTGCCCGAGGTCGCGATTCCAAACGTACACATTGGGGTATTCGAAGTACAAACGCTGAGTCTCGCTGGACATATAAGTAGTACCGACCACGGCTAGGGGTTGGCCATCCATCTCAAAATAGTCCTTGTTAACGGTCATGCGTGGACCCGATCGCAGATAGGCTTCGTCGCGGATCCAGAAACCGGAGCGATAGATCGCGCGAACCTTCGTTCCCTCCATCCATTCTGCCTCGACGATGTGCAAGCCTTTCGTCTTCGGCCCCGGTAGGACGATTAGCTGCGAAGCGGCAACCGTCACCGAGCTTTCCGTGCGGTCCGACGGTTCATCTTCGGGATAGGTTACGAGCTTGACGGTTAGCGGGGCGGGGGATGAAGCAGCCGAAGAAGGTTCGACCGAAGTAGTTTCGGAGCGCCAACTCAAGTCCAGTTGGACAGGTTCGCCGGGTAAATAGAGTGGATATACCGGCCGAACCGTGAATTCTTGGCTGCCCTCGAGAGCCCATGCGGCCAGAGCGGGAATCAGATTCCCGCCCTGCGCGCTGCTGTAGAAATCGGAAGGTAGCTCAGAGTTGACGAAAACCCAGCGTCCACCGTCAAAGCCATTTCTCAGGTGGTCAACTTGAATCGCGGGCGCCGACAAATGGCGACCGTCCTTGCTTCCCCAGGCCAGCGCATCCAGACGAGCATCAATCGAGCCGGCGGTGCCCCCACGCTTGTAGAGATCGACCGCGCTCAGTCGAATGACCGGGCTGAATGCATGGGCCCAGGTGAAGTGGGGCAATTGCAACGGGACCTCAGGATTGCTCTCGAACTGCAATCCCTCCGATCCCGGAGTGACTTGGTACTGATCAATCATCAGCGGTCGGGTGAATCGAACGCTGTATTCGCGAAGATGCCAGCCGGAAGCGTTGCGATAGGCGGATCGGGTGAAAGGCCTGCCGCCGAGTACCAGAAGGTTGCCGCCACGTTGCAGAAACTGGTGAATCTGCGGCCAAGCCGCTTCCGGAAATGCGGAGCCGTAGGGCAACACGAGCAGGCGGGTCCCGGGCGCTTCGAGCAGCGCGCCCAGTTGCTCCGCCGCCGCGAAGCTTGCCCGGGGTAGCAGCCTTTGCAACTGCTCGGGGGACGGGGCCGCGGAATCAGCGCTGGGGAATCCGGACTCGCTGAATACCAATACGGGCGATGAAGATTCCGCGGCCAGAGGCACGGTGAGCGCAAAAAGAGGGAAGAAAGCTAAACAGAGGGTGGCAACTAGGGCTTTGGTCATTTCGCGTCGTGCCTCCACGGAGAATGGGATGGGTCTCGATCAAGCGCAGTTTTGCTGCTTAAGCCGGCACCAAGTTTTGGAAAATGATTGGACGGAACAATCGATGGCATGCCTGCGCTACAAAAATACGCTTGTCCTGAAGGAAGATAAACGATTTTCTAATGGCGGGACTGATTTTGCCGGGAGGAGGCCCCGCTGGTCCACAATCAACTAGGGTTTCGGCGCTAAGGGCCTGAGCTGCTCGGGCGGGACTACTCCTTTTCCCTCGAGGACGGCATAGAATTTATCTCCAGGCAAGTTTTTGACCGTGTCGACCGCGCCCGAGGGCCAGCGAACTTCCAAGCTGTCGATCTCGATCGCCGATCCGAGTCCGAAATGCACGCGCAGATCGTTTTGCGAAAGATAACTGCCGCCACTGTGGACTTGCGCAGTTTGGGTCATGCCACCCGTGACCATCTTTAACCTCGCGCCAATCGCGAGCCGATTGCTCTTCGTTCCCGCAAGCTCAAAGCTCACCCAATGGCGTCCAGGAATCCCATCGTTCTTGAGAATCAGAGGAGGACCGATGAGGTCTTCGACCACGACGTCCATGTTGCCGTCGTTGAATAGGTCGCCCACCGCCAGCCCGCGCGCCACCCGCTTCAGCTGCAAAGCGGGTCCGGCTTGAGTACTGGCATCGCAAAAAGTCCCGTTCCCCTGGTTAAAGTGAAGTAATTTCGGTTCCCGATATCCTGCACTCTTTAGCAGAGCATCCACTTGAGGATACACATGGCCACTGACGGCGATGAGGTCGAGCCATCCGTCATTGTCCAGGTCCACAAACGCATCCCCCCATTTCACAAAAGGTAGGGATGGCAAGGCTACGCCGGACTTATAAGAAACATCCTGAAAATTCCAATCTCCGTCATTGCGGTAGAGCGTATCGTATTCGCCAGCGAAAGTCGTGAGATAGAGGGAGGGGCGACCGGTATGTAAGTAATCCCCGATCGCGATGCCCATCGAGGCCTGCTCAGCGCCGTCTCCATTTACTGCGGTTCCTGACTCCAGACCCATCTCCGTGAATTTTCCGTTGCCGTCGTTGCGATAAAGATAACTGGGTGTGGAATCATCAGCGACGTAAATGTCCGGGCGCCCGGTGTTGTTGAAATCCGCCCACACGACGCTCATGCCGAAATAGTCGTTCGGGCCATCCACTCCGGCACGCTTAGAAACATCGGTGAACGTACCGTCGCCGTTGTTGTGAAACAGCGAGTCTTGGGACCCCTTCAGCCCTCGCGGACCGCATTGCACGTCAAGTTCTTCGAACTTGCAAGTAGAGTTGTTGCCGAAGGGCGGAAGATGGTCCAGGTGGAAGTCGACGTAGTTGGAGACCATGAGATCAACGAACCCGTCTCCATCGTAGTCTCCAAAGGCGGCTCCGGTGGACCAACGTCCGTCTGCGACTCCGGCTTTCGCGGTGACATCGGTGAAGGTGCCGTCACCATTGTTCCGGTACAGAACATTTCCTCCGAAACAGGTGACATAGATATCGGGCCAGCCATCATTGTTATAGTCCCCGACCGCGCCTCCCATGGCAAAGCAGGGAGTGGCGATCCCGGCTTTATCGGTCACATCGGTGAATGTGCCGTCATGATTGTTGTGGTACAACGCACCACGGCTCTTCTCGCCCTTGAGTGCCATCTCCACAGTGGGGGCGCCGGTGAAGTAAATGTCCAGCCATCCATCGCGGTCATAGTCTAGTAGGAGTACGCCTCCGCTCATCGAGTCGAGAATGTATTTTTGTTCTGGAGTGGAAATATGGCTGAAGTGGATCCCAGCTTTCTGGGTCACGTCTTCCAGTTGCGGTATGGGACGATCATGGCACTGGACAGTCTTTGCCCCAGGCAGCGGAGGAGGCGGAATCGGATGTCCACCTTGCGCCCAGGAAACAATCGCCAGTTGCAGCCCGAGCGCCCATATACCTACTTCTCCTGCTAGAGGAGCCCACCATCTGCTCGACTTGGGCCGATTGACCTTATTCACTCGGTTGAAGGCACCGTGGACGGAGTTCGCGGAAGGACCTGTGCACTGAAATATCCGACGCACAACTGGCCGGGGGCAACCGGAGGAGAACAGCCAAGAAAACCAACTAGAAAGTACACGGCGCCGGTTGCATTCGTCAAGCACACTGCTGCGGTGCCAAGGCCCGTCAGTTGGTTCTGGGGCCCCTGCTGCTTCTTTCCCCTTGCTTCAAGGGGCGAAACGCATCCTCAGCATCCCGCGTTGGCGCTACTGTTGGATTTAACACCCATGGGAATGAACCAACTTCGAAAAATCATTCTAAGGCTGGCGCGCAGACGCGCTACCGCGAATCGCTTCAACGCGGTACCAAAGGAGGGCGAGTACACCAGAGCAGCCACAAGACCAGGAACACCTGCAAGGGGAGCCGCCCCCATCTGAGCACAGGTGCGATAGCGATGGCGCCCGCTTCGATCGGATGTGTAGCCATGTAGATGTTGGCGGGGAAAACTGCGATTAACAAGACTATCAATCCCCAGGACGCCGCCTTGCGTGTTTCAGAGACAAGAAGCCCCAAACCAGCAAAGATTTCAAAAGCGCCGCTGACCCGCACCATCGCTCCGTGCCATGGAATGTAGGGAGGCACGATTTTCAAATATGGCCCGGGCTTGATGAAATGCAACGATCCCGCGACGACGTAAAAGATGGCGGCAAGCACCACCGCAATCCTCTGCGCGGGGGAGAGCAGATCGGCCATGGCTGATCGTAGCAGAGGGACATCCGAAGCTGTGTTGTTCAGCCACCCATCCCATCATGCGCTCGGTCGGAGGGTGTCGATTGGGGATTGCTTGTCAGCGGCTAAAATCAACCGCGACGGTATTTCCACCGCAAATGAGAACACCCACACGCTCGTGCGGCCGGGGCACATAGCGGCCGGAAGTCAATGCCGCAAACGCAGCGGCGCCACCCGGCTCGGCCACTATTCGCAGCATTTTCCAGAGTCCGCGCTGTGCGCTTCTTATGGCATCGTCCGTCACTAGTACGGTCTGGCTCACGTAGCGTTGCACGATCGGAAATACCAATTCCCCCACCCGCCGCGGTGCCAACGAGTCGGCCGCGATGCCGCCAGCCTCGGCGTCGACGGGATGGCCAGCCTCCAAGGCACGCGTAAGTGTAGGTGCTGCCTCCGGCTCGACACCAACCAGATTTATCTTTCCCCGGTACCAGGCAGCAATCCCGGCAATGAGGCCGCCGCCTCCAACGGATACGAGAAGCGTGTCGACCGCGCTCACCTGCTGCTCAAACTCCAACCCGACCGTGCCCTGACCGAGGAGCGTTTCGATCTGATCGAAAGCGTGGATGGGCATGGCGCCTGACTCTCCGACCCAAACCTCGCTTGCGGCCAGGGCGTCAGCATAACCGTCTCCGCCGACGACGAGTTCGGCACCATATTCGGTGATTTGCTGGATCTTGGCGGGAGAGGCGACACTCGGCACAAAGATTTTTGCCGGTATCCCGAGCTTCATTGCCGCAAAAGCCACGGCGGCGCCATGGTTGCCCCCCGAGGCCGCCACGACTCCTGAGGAAGGGAGTTTGCGGGTGAGCAAGTTGGTAAATGCGCCGCGCGATTTGAATGATCCTGCGTGCTGAAGGGATTCCAGTTTCAAATTCAACCGGCCCATGTCCAGATTGAAATCCTTCCCCTCAACCTCAATCACCGGGGTGCGACGCACATGTTGTGAGAGAAGGCCATAGGTGGATCGAATCTCGTCTGGCGAAATCACGATTACTCTCTTCTGCCCTCCGCAACCCTGGTCAATGCGGTTGTTTGGCTTGACAATTACTTCGTCGATTGGCAAACTGACTATATGTTAGATTTGCGAGCATTGCAAGCGCTTTCCAATGACCGCCGTCTTAAGATTCTCGGGTGGCTGAAAGATCCAAAAGCTCATTTCCGTCCGCAGGTCGACGGCGATCTTGTGAAAGATGGCGTATGCGCGGTCTTGATCGCCGAGAAACTCGGCGTCTCTCAACCGACAGTGAGCGAGCACATGAGAATTCTGTCACAAGCCAATCTCGTGCAATCGAAGCGGATCAAGCGTTGGACGTTCTACAAACGAAACGAGCGCTGCATCAAAGAAATCAAGGAATCGATCTCGTCGAGCCTTTAGCTCAGGCGCAAAAGGTTCTGCGACCACGCGACTTCAAAATGCGGGCATCGAGAACGGCTGGATCTCAAGCTGATTGGCCGGAGCGTGACGATTGAGCGCGCTGGCCAGCAGGACAGGACACGTGGCGGGGTCTTCCCCACGCCAGGTCCGGGAGATGGAAGCTTCAAGGTTCCTGGGGCGGTCTGTTCGATTACACGATCACGCCACATCCACATTCCCGCAACCAGAGTCATCGCCAAAAGTGGCACCAGGGTCGCACTAAGCGACTTGGAAAAAAAGAGAGTGGCAAGAACAAGGTTCCGTGCGAACATGGCGATCGTTGTCAGTAGACAAAGGGCCGTGGTCCGCGTAATCATGCCGGTTTCGACCGCGCGACCGGCTAACTCGGCGACCGTAGCACTTCGAGAGTGTTGCTCAGGTTCTGGACGTCGGCCTGCAATCGCACCGAGCGTTTTCCCGCACGATCCCAACCTACAAACTAGAGATCGTCGCGACCTCTCGCCCAGCGCTCGATGTGACGACTTGGAAAAGGCTGTCGAGAGCTTAATCCTTCCTTAATCCTTTACTCCGGAGTTATCACCATCTTTTCTTTTGGGATGGCATCGAGCATCTGTTGCCCCACCCGCAGATGTTGATTGACTAGGAGATGGGGGGTATGCGCCATCCATTCCGCCAGAGAAATGTCCTCGTAATGATCACTTTTAAACATTTCCAGGAATAGCAAGTCCGAGTCGCCGGTATTCTCGATATAGTGGGGGTTGGACTGAAGGACGTATCCCACGTCGCCTTCCTCAAAGTCCATGGTGCGTGCCCGGGAGCCCGCTTCAAAAACGGTCATGCGCCCTTTGCCGCTGATGTAGTACTGCCATTCATCCTGGTTTGGATGCCAATGCAATTCCCGGAGTCCGCCCGGTTTTAATCTCACGATGGCCGCCGCAATCGGGGTAACAGGGAAGACCTTAGAGTCGATGATCTTCACTTCGCCGCCCCTAGTGACCTTGGTCGGCTTCATCTGACTCGGTTTGAAGTCAAAACGTTGAGGAACAGTGCCTGTTCCTTCCGCCGCCTGGTTTTGTTCCCGTTTCAAATCGCCAGGCAAATCGGTCTGAAAAATGAAGAGCTCTTTCTTGGGAACTTTATCAAAAGTTGCCGCAGGCACGTCGAAATTCTTGGCGAGAACTTCTTTGGGTGTGTGCGCCAGCCAATCGGTAATGAGGAAGGTCTGGAATTCATCGAAATTTCCGTCGTCGAAGACGAGGAGGAACTTGCATCCGTCCGGACCAAGGCCCTGAATCGAGTGGGGAACGCCTGGAGGGAAAAGCCAAAGGTCCCCTTCGCCGACATCGCTTACAAAACTCTTGCCGTTTCTGTCCACGGCGGTGATGCGAGCACTGCCGTAAAGCATGATTGACCACTCGGCCGTGACGTGCCAGTGTAGCTCGCGCACTCCGCCTGCGGTCAGCCTCATTTCCACGCCGGCAATGGTCGTTGATATCGGCAACTCACGCGCAGTGACCTGCCGGGTCCAGCCGCCGCTTTCAATTCGCTTGCGAGCAAGAGAAAAAGAGTACTTGAACGGCTTGACCATCCCATTGTCGGTCGCGAGCGCCCACACCGAACTTGGATTCTCGGCATCCAGCGGTGCGTTCTTGGGCCCGGGCTCCTCTTCATTGGGTAGGTGATGATCTGGCGATCGCGGAACCTCACTCTCCTGAGATTGTCCCTGCAGGTTACCCGTTTGTTGGGCAGCGCCCTTTGACAACATACCAGCGGCGGCGAGTGCGACCGTCCCCATGCTCGCAAACTTCCTGCGCGTCACCTTCGGTGTGTCTTCCGTCATCCGATGTCTCCTTCGAAAAAGCTGTCATCGTCTCCCGATGGAGAAACTAAGACCAATCTTGGAATTGAAATCGTTGCGGGGGTCGCCCTGAGATAGAGGATCGCCCATTCCGCTGGCGTGATGGATAGTTATACCCAACGTGATCGGTATTGCAAAACGGCTCTTCTGGCATTTTAGTGGCTTAGGGCGCGAGGTCCAGACCGCCGCAGTGGAACAGGATTGCGACCCGGAGGTTGTTCTTGTTACGGAAACTGCGGGCGGTGTACTTGACCCACTGGATCTTGGCATTGATAGATTCGCTGGCCGCGTTGGTCACGCGATGACGGAGGTAGGTGACGATGTTCTCGAAACGTCGCTTTAGGGTTCTGGCCACCTCGAGCATGGGCCGCAGACGACTGCGCACAGCCCAACCATGCCACCAGCGAAAATGTTTCCGTGCCGGTCGTTCGTATTGATAACTGAACAACGCCATCCCAGTTTTTTTCAGGGCCCAGGCCCGTGCGGTCTTCAGCCCGCTCTGCCGTAACGCCGCAAAAGCTTTGCGATCGGCTGGTTCCATAGCTGCCGGATTCCGCAGCCAGTCGTACCGGGTCCCCGTCAATCGGTCATCGCCCGCCGCTCGCAGCGTCTGGTTCTCCTTGCGTCTCACCTTGTCCACCGCCTCGCCCAGATGCTTGGCGATATGAAACTTGTCGTACCCGATCTTTTTGCTCCCTTCCCTCAGGTGCTCGCTCACCGAAGCCACATAGGGATCCCACATATCCATCGCGATGGCCACGATGCTGTCACGTTGCGCTTCCGTCGATGTCTCCCAGAATCCATCCAGGCTGGCTTGCGTGCGATCCTCCGCCACGTACAGCACCCGCGACCGTTCCAAGTCATTCACCAGGATGAAATACTTATGCCCTTTGCGAAACGCTTTCTCATCTACTCCCAGCTCCCGCAAGGGGTCCGCCTGCCTTCGCTGCAAGCCTCGCTCCACCGCCCGCTCCATGATCCCGTGGATCTCATCCCAGCTCAGTCCCAGTCGTTCCCCCACCGCCTTCTGACTCGCTGCTCCCAGCCAGTCAATCACCAGCCGCTCCAGCAGAGCCGTGAACCGGCTCGACGGTTCTGCCCACGGTAACTTCACCACTCGTATCCCATGCTCGCCACACTCACTCCGCGGCGGTCGAGCATGCAGAATGGTTTGATATTGGCAGGTGTCCAGATGCCGCCATTGCCGCTCCTCTTGATGGTCATGCAGCTGGCACCCTCCTCCGCATTCCGGGGCCAACTCCCCATCTCCTGGTGCTCCAGATAGACGTGCACCTCGCCCTCTGCCGCCTTCAGTTCCACTCGTTCCACCCACCAGGGTGCTTCAATTCCCAGAATTTGTCGGTACAGTTCTCGATCTTGCATTCCCCGATTGTCGCATCTCGTGTTCTCCACCCACTACAATGTCGGAATTCCCTGCAAAACTTGCGCCGGCGGCAAACGCGAATTGGTTGACAATCGATCCGGCGTTCGGGGAACTCACATCTTCGGCCTCGGCGAAGCCATGTGAATTAATCGATAGTTCGTGAAGTCGGCGAAAGCGGCGTAGCCTTTGCCGATCGTCACGGACGGCCGGGCGAACCAGCCATTGAGGTTGGAACGTTCGCCGCTCCCTTGATCGGCGTACAAGTATGTCCAGCCAACGGTCAGGTTAGCAATCGAAGACTTTGGAGGGTCATTGTTTTGGGCGCCGCAGGAGGTGGGAATCAGTTCCTGCAGGCTCAGTAGAAGGAAGAGTACCATCAGTCGCAAAACTGAGCTTTTGCAATGCCACCAAGTCCGTCGTTCTTTGGTCATGCCGAGCCTTGGATGCCGTTCAGCGGGAAGACGTTTGTGGAAGTTTGTTTATAATCCGAATGCCGAGTTTGCACGAAAGCGAAAACAAGTGTGTGCATGTACAGCCTGGCGATCAGGCTGAAGTTTCCAAACCGAGGGGCCAGTCCAATACAACCGCGTCCTATTGTTGCCAGCCGCCACCCAGGGCTTGGTAGATTTGGACCAGAGCAATGAGTTCGTTTCGCCTGGGCCTGCGCCAGTCCTAGTTCAGCGGAAAAGGAATTCGTCTATTGGTCAGTACTTCCAGGTAGTCAGTGGTCCCGGCCTTGAAACGGACTTCCGAGAGCCGTGCCGCATCTTGGGATGATTGGAGCAGATTAGTCTGCGGCGCTCGAACTCGCCGGCACAGGCGTTCGTGTCAATATCGTTGGCCCTGGTCCGGTGGAAACGAGAATGTTAAACCACTTTGCGCAAACGGAGGAAAACAACGCGAATTTCCTCGACTCACAAATCCCGAACAAGCGCATCGGCACCCCCGAAGAAATTGCAGTTGCCATCATGTTCATCGGCTCTGACAAGGCTTCCTACATCATTGGGCATCCTTGGCGGTTGATGGAGGGATGATCGCGGACTAATTCTGAGCCGCCTCGAGGAACTAGCTACAACTGGGCAACGACGGAGAAAGAACAATGACCAAAAAAAAGCTCGAAGGCAAGACCGCCGTCATAACCGGGGGCACGGAAGGGATTGGGTTAGCTACGGCAAATCTATTCGTCGATGAGGGTGCGTATGTTTTCATCACGGGCCGTCGGCAGAAAGAGCTCGACGAGGCCGTAAAAGCAATCGGCACCAACGTTTCTGGAGTTCAGGGAGATGTTGCCAAGCTGCCCGACCTGGATCGTCTCTACGAGACCGTCTCCAAGGTAAAGGGGCGACTCGATATTGTTTTCGCCAACGCTGGAGTTGGCGAGTTTGCTCCATTGGGGGGCATCTCGGAGGAGCATTTCGACAAACTATTCAACGTCAATGTGAAAGGAACACTGTTCACGGTGCAAAAGGCCTTACCCCTAATGAATGATGGTGGCTCCATCATTCTCAATGGCTCCTCCGCTAACATAAAAGGTACTCCCGCGTTCGGCGTCTACGCAGCGAGTAAGGCTGCCATCCGCTCTTTCGTGCGAACCTGGACCTCGGATCTGAAGGACCGCCATATCCGCTCAAACGTTGTTAGCCCAGGCCCGATCGGTACGCCACTAATAAATCGCCTACCTGCGGATGCGGTCGCGCGGATTGTGTCCACCATCCCAATGGGACGCATGGGGAAACCCGATGAAATTGCCAAGGCAGCGTTGTTTCTAGCCTCGGATGACTCCAGCTTTGTCACTGGTATTGAACTGTTTGTTGACGGCGGCAGAGCGCAGATCTAACCGCTCGGCGCGGTCATTTACCGACTGCCGCAGACCCATGAAAGTGTTTGCGATGAAGAAAACAAACCTGATCATTTCTGAACAAGGAAAATTCAATCAGCCGAACTAAACAGGAAAAGCACCTGGCGGCCGAGCCAAGCCACCAAGTAGCTCATTGAAGTCTGGAAATCTGGAGATAAGGAGAGGAATCAATATGAATGTGGCTCTGTGGATCGTTCAAGGCCTCCTAGCGGTTGCCTTCGTGGCCGCGGGTGGGATGAAGCTGTTTGCTTACGAGAAGTACAAAGCAACGTCGGAGAAAAATGGACCGAGCGGCCTGACGCGAGGGCTCATTTCATTCATCGGTGTTGCTGAACTCGTTGGCGCCATCGGGATCGTTCTACCGATGGCGGCAGGCTTTGCTCCGTGGCTCAGCGCATGGGCCGCCGCCGGACTCTCAACCATCATGCTGCTGGCAATCGGCTACCATGTGCGCCGCCACGAGTCGCCGGTCGCGCCCGGCGTCCTTTTCGTTCTCGCTGTGTTTGTGGTGCTGGGCCGTTTTTCTCAATGGTCGTGAACAAAGCGCAAAACGATGTTTGCCGCCGGTTCTGTCAGCTGCAGTCTATTCGAACCTGCCCTTTGACTTTTTGCGAACGTGAGCCCACTAGCTCTGTTCCGATCTCGATTCAGTATCAACGGAGGTCACCATGAAATCGCAACGTCGTATCGCACGTGTCGTCACTGTTCCTCCACTTGTCCCTGGATTTGTTGGTTCTGGACACTTGGCAGCGCAGGTTGTGTCGCCTGAAGATTTTCTCCTCAACGATCCATTCATCCTGCTGATGGACGACCACCTCGACATTGGCGATCGCACGGTGGGCGAGCCTCACCCGCACGCAGGCTTCGAAACAGTGACGCTCCTCCTCGATGGCGCGATCTACGATCGCGATGAAGGTGACGTGATCAAGGCCGGCGAGGTGCAATGGATGACTGCCGGACGCGGAATCATCCACGGAGAAAACGTGATGACGAAGGGGAGAGTTCGTCTGCTGCAGCTGTGGTTGACGCTGCCTAAGGAACAGCGGTGGACCAACCCGGGGTTCCAGACTATTCATGCGAGTGCTGTACCCGTCCGTCGCGAGGCTGGTATAGCGGTCCGAATATACAGCGGCGCGTCCGGGAGCCTCCGGTCGACCACGCAGAATCATGTCCCCGTTACGTTGGTGGAGATCACAATGGATTCGCACACGTCGACAGATTAGGAACTTCCGGCGTCTTACAACGGCTTCGCATACATTATTGATGGCTCGGTCCTGGTCGGCGGAGTGGTGCTGAACCGGGGACAGGTCGGATGGCTCGATCCGACCAACGACAAAGGCACCAGCGTCCTGAATGTCGTTAGCGGAGAAGACGGCGCGCGTCTCGTGGTGTATGCCGGGCAGCCACAAGGAGACCGAATCGTCTCGTACGGATCGTTCATCGGAGACTCAAAGGAGGATATCGTCAGGCTGTTCGCCAAGTACCGCGCCGGGGAATTCGTGCGAATGAGTGAACTCGCAGAAGAGGCGGGAGAAGCCGTCTTGTAAATGCAATGACGGGAGCACGCACTCCGCGAACAAGAAAGCCTGAATCTCGATCACCTCGACCGAATCTCAACAACGGGCATTGACCACGATCCAAACGCGCAAAATGAGTGGCACATGCAAAGTAGTAGTAGCGAATGCCAGCCTCGGAGGGACTGCTCGCCCCTACGCTCATAGGCACATCATGGGGTGCCCATAGCGCGCGATGCGGAGGAGAATTTCGAGATGTGAAGTCTGTGGTCTGGTGACGACTAACCCCATCCACTGGTTCGTGATTCGATGTGGAGATTCCGAGCTTACCGAGTACCGGTGGAATTCTGAAACCCGACATTGCTGCGGTGAAGCTCATCGAAGTGTGCATCAGTCGCTGGTTTGACTCAGCATGCGCGCCGCCGAAGCCAAAGTTTCATGTAGCGCTTGTCCGGCGATTCGAAATTCCGCAACAACTGGACCGAGCGGGGCCAGTTCTTGACCTCCTGCCAATGTTCCACGAAATGCAGTCTTTTCCCGGCGAACGGTCCAAATTAGTCATCAGCGTTCCTGCCCTAACGAGAAATCGACTCTGAAAGTTCCGAGCGCAGTTACCAGCAGTGCAGAACATGCTCCTCAAGCGCACCACATTCGTACAGAACCTGTACCGATCTGAATTCGGTCTGCTACAATTCATCACAGAGCATGGACAGATGCTCGGCGTCGCAATGGCCTGCGAACGGTTTTTGGGGCGGTTTTTCATACTGTCTATTTACTGTCCACTTCGTACCGAAAACTGGTTATATTCGGTGGAACAGATTGAAGCAGGCGAAGTTGACAGCAAGAGTAGACAGTAAACATGCGGGTTCGGCACTAACCGTTTGAAAAGCAAGAGGGGACGTAGTTCAGTTGGTTAGAACGCTGCCCTGTCACGGCAGAGGTCGCGGGTTCGAGTCCCGTCGTCCCCGCCATTGATTCCAAAGATCTTAGAATCAATTGGCGACCTAGAGTGACAATCAAATCAGGGTTCGATAAAGGTCCAATAAACCCGCTACTGTCTTGTTTGCGGGTTTTTTGTTCTACCTTCTGACCCACGTTCGACACGGTCATCCTTACAACCTTGCTCTGTGCTGCCCGCTTGTTCGAGTTCACTGCCTGTGTGTAAACATCCAGCGTGATCCGACTGTTCGCGTGCCGCAAGAGCTCCTGAACGGTTTTGACATCCTCTCCGTTTGCCTTCAGCAATGTGCCGAAGAAGTGCCGGAAACTCGGCCTGTATGCGTCAGTTGACTGCAAGTCCTAACGCGAATTTTCGCTGCGGCGCTCTGCAACCATAAGCCACGGCCATTTTTTTCCTGCTTGGGACCGGATTCGGGAGGTATTTAATTGAGCGGAGATATCGGTGTGCACGGCGCCAGGCGCGCACACGACAACTCGTGCGATCAGCTATTGATGAGAACGGAGACCTCGAACATGAAGCCTAATGAACCCAGCCGCACAGCCCTTAAAGTCGCCCGACAACGAGCTGCTCATCAGGTGCTCGATCATGGCTCAATCCTCTATGACCCATTTGCCATGAAGATTCTGCGTGAAGACGAAAAGGAAGTGCTTCAATTTGCGAACGGACACCCCTTGGCCAGCATCGGACGTCTGTTCACCACCGCGCGAAGCCGGATTGCGGAAGATGCTTTGTCAAGAGCTGTCGAAAGAGGGATTCGGCAGATCGTCATCCTTGGCGCCGGACTCGATACTTTCGCTCTCCGGAATCCCCATGGCGCACGACAGATCCGTATCTATGAGGTGGACCACCCCGCGACGCAGGCATGGAAACGCCAGCGCCTGGCTGAAGCTCAAATCGCACTTCCGCCATGGCTTATTCTCGTGCCAGTCGATTTCGAGCGGGACGATGTGGGAGAGAAGCTCGTCGCTGCAGGCTTTCAGCAGAACTCGCCTGCGTTTTTCACTTGGCTCGGGGTTGTGCCATATCTGACACAGGACGCTATCGGCCGCACTCTGGACTACATGTCGTCAATCCAGAACTCGGAGGTAGTGTTCGACTACATGGAACCTCCCGAGGCATTCTCCGAAGAGCTAAGGCAATTAGAAAGAGAGCGGACCGAACAGCTTAAGAAAATTGATGAACGTTCGGTCAGCCGTTTCGAGCCGGCTGGCATTGCAGCGATTCTTCGCTCGCACGGGTTTTGTGCCATCGAAGACATCAATTTCCAGGAGATCGCGTCCAGGTTCGGCCGCGCCGTTCAAGGACTCGCGCCCGGACACGCTGGTCTTCATGTTGTCCACGCTAAGCACTAATTGAACGCGGTCATCTATTGCTATTCAAATACAGAGCCGGTCCACACCGACACATCCGGTTTATGTACTGACGGGTGCAGCCCCGCGTGCAAGAGGGACACCGCGATATGCATTAACTTTGCCTACGATGTACTTCCAATGACACTGTTGCGTTCATCCCCTCGCCGGTCGGGGCGCGAATGCGCTGAATCGCACCCGCTGATTGCATCGGACGGTGCATCCCCGCACGCCGGCCGAAACCGTTGCCTGGGGTCTTGCCTTTATATGCCTTGACACGCATATGCCATGTGGGGTATATCAAGAGAGTGGAATCTGTATTCGAGGTCATTGCGGAGCCGAACCGCCGAGCGATATTGAGCCTCCTGGTCTCGTCCCAGCAGTCGGTTGGAGAGATCGAGCGTCAACTTCGTATGTCGCAGCCGACCGTGTCAAAGCACCTGCGAGTGCTGCGAGAGGCCGGTTTCGTGGAATCCATGGTGGACGCACAGCGCCGTCTCTACCGGCTGAAACCTGGACCACTTCAGGAGGTGGATGCCTGGCTGGCTCAGTTCCGCCGGTTCTGGTCCGTTCACATAGATGCTCTCGAACGCCACCTCGACCGCATGGATCAATCAACACCAACGAAAAGAAAGACAAGGAGAACACGACGCGGCCCAAACCGCGAACGTGACAAAGGAGAAACGAAATGAGAATCAAACTGACCAGCCTATACGTGGACGACCAGGACAAGGCACTGCGCTTCTATACGGAGACACTGGGCTTTGCCAAGAAGGCCGATTTCAGTCAGGGCCCATTTCGCTGGCTGACCGTGGCCTCGCCCGAAGAGCCGGATGGCGCTGAGCTGCAGCTGGCGCTGAACGACAAACCGGCAGCCAAAGCGTATCAGCAGGCGATGTTTCAACAGGGCCAGCCCGGGGCCATGTTCTTCACCGAAGACGTCAAGGGCGACTACGAGCGGATCAAGGCCCGCGGCGCCAAGTTCACGATGCCGCCCACCGACGTGACCTACTCGACCATTGCGATGCTGAACGACACCTGCGGCAACCTCATTCAGCTCACCCAGCTGGCACGCTATTGACGCGAAGGAGAAGGATGTGACCGATCACGAGCAGTACACACCGGGTCCGGCCAGCGGAGCACAGGTACGAAAGGACGGGGAGAAGTGGACGCTCGTTCTCGTCAGAGAACTCCGTCACCCGCCAGCGGGACATGTTTAAGCGCTTCGCCGAAGTGCAGAGTCTCTATGGCTGAGAAGAAGACGACAAAGATCCCGAACCAGGCTGCGAAGAAGGCCACCGCGCGCGCCGACAAGGCCGACGTCGAGGTCGCGGTGTTCGCAAAGATCGCCGCGATGCCGGCGCCCTACCGCGCCATAAGCGAGCGCCTCCACGCGCTTATCTTGCGCAACACGCCGGCGCTCCAGCCGACCTTGTGGTATGGCATGCCGGCCTACGCGAAGGACGGCAAGGCTATCCGCTTCTTCCGCGCGGATAAATATATGACGTTCGGCCTCAGCGATAAGGCGAACCACGCCATCGAGGAGGGCGCGACGCACCAGCTCATTGAATCCGCTTGGTACTTCACCGCGTTGGACGACGCGACCGAGGCCAGGCTCTCCGCCATGGTGCGGAAGGCTGCGAGCTGAGGGCGTTGTCTGCGCGCCAGTCCCCGAGATCGTGCTCGAAGAAGACAAGGAAGACAAGGAGAGGAAGATGACCGATTGCGAGCAGTACACACCGGGTCCGGCCAGCGGGGCGCAGGTGAGAAAGGACGGAGAGAAGTGGACGCTCATTCTCATCAGAGAACTGCGCCACTCGCCGGAAAAAGTCTGGCAGGCGATGACCGACCCGGCGCATCTGCGCGAGTGGGCTCCCTTTGACGCCGATGGGAGCCTGGGCACGGTTGGAACCACGGTGAAGCTCACCACGGTGGGAGCGCCCATGCCGCACGTTACCGAAACAACAGTGACGCGAGCCGACGCTCCCAATGTGCTTGAGTACAACTGGGGTGACCACGATATCCGGTGGGAACTCGAAGCCTTTGGCGGCGGCACGCGCCTGACGCTGTGGACCAACATCGGTCGCCGCTTCATCGCAATGGGTGCTGCCGGGTGGCACATTTGTTTCGATGTTCTGGATCACCTTCTCGGCGGAACTCCCATCGGCCGCATGGTCGGCCCCGAGGCGATGAGGTTCGGCGGCTGGCAGCGGCTGAATGCGGAGTATGCCAAGCAGTTCGGCGTTGAAACGCCCAACTGGCCGCCTCAGGCGGCTCAAAAGTCGTGAATCGAGGAGGATCACAAGAAATGCACCAACCAGGCCCAACTGGGTATCACGGGAAACACCGTTATCTGGGCGCGCCCGTTGGAAGTGGGAGGAAACCATGACAGTTCAGGGAGACATTCGTATGCACCCAGATTTCCTGAGTGGGACGTCTAAGCGTGAAGTATCGACCGACGGAAAAACGTGGAAGCTTTTCTGGGAAGCGAAGTTTGTCAAAGCCCAGCCGGCGGGAGGAAAGCTAGATTAAGCGGGCACCCGGGTTGCCACCATACTTTCGGAACTATCGAACCCGAAGCGGCTTCCGCTTGCGGAGGTTGCAGGTTACGCTGAGCGCAGTTAGATTAGGTACGAGAGGTGGAGTTGAACATGAAAAGGTCCGTCCCGGTAGAATCTGCCTCTGCATTCATCGACAAGAGGATACTTGCTGACTGGCGCGGGAAGACGCTCGCGAAAGTGCGCGAAATCATACACGCGGCAGACCCCGAGATCCTCGAAGAGTGGAAGTGGGTCAAAGCGACATCGCCGGGGACTCCCGTCTTTGCCCACGGAGGCATCGTCTGCACGGGAGAGACGTACAAGAAGGTCGTTAAGATGACCTTTGCCAAGGGAGCTGCGTTGAAGGACCCTTCCGGCCTATTCAACTCTAGCCTCGACGGCAATGTCAGGCGCGCCATCGACATCCACGAAGGCGACAAGGTCGATGAGGAAGCCTTGAAGGATCTCATCCGCGCCGCAGTGGCGCTCAATCTCAAGGGCAAGAACAAGCCAAAGCCCAAGCCGAGGCCCCGGCGAGCGAGCAGCAAGCGAGCCGACTAGCTCCAAGTTTTCCCTAAAAATTCCCAACCCACAGTTTGGTATGTCTTATGTGACGTCCGCGTAGTTTGGCAGTCCTCGCGGTCTTCTAAGTATTGTAAAACCTCAACTCGTCCGGAGCGCAGCGGAGGAAGGATGCCGCTAGCGGTGTATTTCAGAAATGGGCTACGTGAACAACCTTCTGTGTATCGTCCCCTCGCGCAAGCTGCGTCGGTGTCTCTGGCAGTGATGGTCGTAGCAGAACCTAGTCTGTTGGGGCTCCTCGGTGGGATGGTTCAGCCTCGCGCTGAAACGCATGCCTTTGTTCGGTGCCGTCCAAATAGCAACTCTGTTGGATATGGCGCGAGTGTGCGGTAACAGTTGCATAGGGCACTCCCAGAAAGCGCTTGGCAACGATTCCAGTTATTTCGAGGCTGTTGAAGTCTTGATGCCGTACCTTCGCCAGGATTCGCTGCAAGGCGGCCTGGATCTTTTTGGATCCGAGGGCCCCAAAGAACATCACCTTCACCTCTGCAGCCATGAAAAAGAAAGTCCAGCCAGCGGCATGGATCTTTTGATCCAGGGCGAAACCATCCAGGGTCTTGACCACGCTCCAATTCCCCGAGCAGGGTTCGTTTTTCAGCCCGAGAAGTTCGGTGATCAGGGGTCTTTCCTCGATCAGAATCGTTCCGACGGTGAGGGTTGGCATCATGGAGTCATCTCAGAAGTGCGAGCGCGCGGTCGAGCTTGGGGGCAGCCCGTCACTTGAGTAGATTCCCTCATTTCCCTTCGAGATACTGTGCAGAATGGACCACTTTGGGAGCGCGGTTCCACAACGGCAATTCGGCCGCGGACTCGTCACGATTTCTGCCACCACGCCCGCTCGGGACTTCTAGGATGGCAATGAATAACCTTGGTTTGCAGCAGGCGGGAGTGTACAATTTTGCACATACCCGACCCGGAACATGGTTTCCGCTTGCTAGATTGGAATTTCAAACGGGAAGCTCTTGGACAACGTGCCCGCCGCTGGGGTTCTCAATGGAAATCGCGGCTAAGAAAAACCGAGCCTTTGATCCCAGGACTTTCCTTGCCACTATTGGCGAGGGTAGGAAGACGGTGCTTGTTTCCAAGAAACACGGCGTCTTCTCGCAGGGGGATGCGGCTGACGCGGTCTTCTATATCCTAAAAGGCAAGGTTAGGCTCACGGTCGTTTCGAAGACCGGCAAGGAAGCCACGATCGGAATATTGAGTGAGCGGAACTTCTTCGGGGAAGGTTCCCTGGCAGGCCAATCTCTCCGTATGGGATCAGCGACTGCAATGACGGATTGCCTCCTTCTGCGGATCGAGAAAAAGGCCATGATGAATGCGCTCCATCATGAGCACGGCTTTTCCGACATGTTCGTCTCCTACCTGTTGGCCCGCAACATCCGTTATGAAGAGGACCTAGTCGACCAATTGTTTAATTCCAGCGAGAAGAGACTGGCCCGTGTCCTTCTTATGCTCGCTCATTTTGGCAAGGAAGGAGCTCCTCAGACGGTGGTTCCGAAGATCAGTCAGGAGACATTGGCAGAAATGGTCGGCACGACTCGTTCGCGGGTCAGTTTTTTTATGAACCGGTTCAGGAAATTGGGTTTCATCCAGTACGCCGGGGGCGAAGGCGGCGGGCTGCAGGTTCATAGTTCACTGCTGAATATAGTCCTGCACGATTGAGCAATTCCGCAGCGATCTCTCCCAGATCACTCTATCGGTATCCGGCACTTTTCGTCACCCGCGCCGAGCGCAGTGGCATCTTCATCCAAATCTCCAATCGAAGGACCAGCACCCATTGCCCCGAAGCCGTGCCCCGTCGCAGGACTACAATGAAGGATGTGCGCTACTATACAACCAAACCGCTAAGTGGTGGAGTTACCTTCAAATGCATTTTCTGTGAGCATAACGTCACCACCCACGATTTCGACAGCCTGCGGGGCAACCGCCGTACCCAGGCGGCATCCGTCATGAATCAGCACGCTAGGGAATCGCATTTCTCCCAGATGCGGACTTCGGTGTCCATGAAGTCGGGTAGTCGCGGTGCGCTTTGAAGCTCATCTTGCTGAGAGAACCATTGTCCGTGCGGTGCCCGCCGTGGCAGCCCTTGAACGAAATATATGTTCAGCACTGGACCGCCCGTGAGCGGAGACACACCCTGACTGGAGCCCGGCCACCAATGCGCCCCGCCGGGGGAAGCTTCCCTAACCCGGGCTGCGAATCCGGAGGGCAGCTGGCAGTTGTGGGTTTTCACGGCCTGTTGCGCCAAACCTAGGACCCGGGTTGCGAAGGAAGACAGAGGTTCTGACATGTTTTTCCAAATTCATAAAGATGGTCAAGCCGTTGATGGCAGCAGCTATCCCAGTCTAGGCGAAGCTTCGGCAGTCTTAGAACGAGGAGCGCAAGGCGGCGAGGTGGCGGAAGTGGACGAGTTCGATCGGATCGTACGCCGCTACACTGTCGAGGAATGCCGCAAGGCGGCCCGCAAGTTCCGGCGAGTTCCCAGCTAAGCCGTTGTCACCGACTTTCTGCACGCGGCGCACAATTCCTACCGATGCGGTTCGCTCTCCCAAGCAATTCCATTTCGCGATGGAAGATCGTTACCGTGGCTTTGCCGATTCCCTGTAGAGAGTTGTGCGTGGTTGATCGTCTTGGGACATGGTCAATTCTGCACAGAGTTAGGCTCGTTTAATCCGTAACCTTTTCATTGGACGGCTCCGCTTTCAGAGTGCAAAGCCCAGGGAGGCAATTATGAGTTTACCTCGAATTCTAGTGGCGGAGGATGATGAAGCGGTCCGCGATATGTTGCGGCAAGCGTTGGAGCGTGACGGATTCGAGGTAGTCACTGCGGCAACGGTCAGTGAGGCCCTGCGCCGCATCGCCGCGGAAGACTTCGACGTCCTGCTCTCCGACCTGCACATGCCGAACGCTGGAGATGGCTTTACCGTGGTCAGCGCCATGCGCCACACCCACCCCGGAGCGGTGACGCTCGTTCTCAGCGGCTATCCGGCACTCGAAGAAGCCATGTCCGCCATCCTCCTACAGGCTGATGAAGTGCTTGTAAAACCTGTTGAAGTCGCCTCGTTGAGGGAAATCATTCACAGAAGGCTGGCAACGAACGAAGCGCGTCCGCTACTGACCACAAAGAGCGTAGCCTCGATACTGGAAAACGACCTTGATTCCACGATTCAGGACTGGATGGCGCTCGTAGAGAATGATGCGGAACTTACTTGTGTCCCGTTGAGCTTCCAGGACCGCACTGGCCACCTCCCACAGCTCCTGCGTGATCTGATTCAGCGACTGCGCCTCCCCGTATCCATGCAAGCCCCCTTCTCAATCGCCGCCCGAAAACACGGAGAGCTCCGCCGTTTGCAAGGTTACACCGCTGCGATGGTGGTAGAGGAGTCGCGCATCCTCCAGGTGAGCATCTTTAGCACCATTCAAAACAACTTGCGTCGGATCGACTTCGGCAGGGTGTTGCTTGACGTCATCACCATCGCGGACGAGGTGGACTCGCAATTAAAGCAGGCCATGATGAGTTACGAAGAACCTCGGTCAACCCGCTCGGTGGCGTAGGTTCAGCTCACGCTCTGCCAAATCTCCGAAGAACTCGATGAGGCCGTGAGACCCGAGGACCTTGCGTTACTTGTTCTGACAACTGACCGACTGACAGCTCTGGCCGCTGCTCGGAGTCGAACTTCGGGAGATCCCGTGGCTCGGCGAAGCCAATCCTGGGATCGTCTTTCGTTTCTTGATGAAGGAGCGTGAGGGTCGGGAAGTCCAGTCGCAAAATAAGCCTTTGCACCTGGTGGCTTCCCAACCCTCATGCAGATCCCGGTCTGCGGACCGCAAGTCCTGGTGTGCAGGCTGTCTCCGTTTTTCTCAATTGTGAGCAATCTTGAGCAGAATCGAGGAGCGAGTGATTGTAAACCTGAGGCACATGGCTGCCAACAGCACTCTTCTTTGCATACACCGGGATCCAGCTCAACTGAGCTTGTTGAAGAAAAACGGATACGAACTTCTAACCGCTACCAACGCTCGTGATGGGCTGCGTCTTTTCAGGTTGCAGACGGTGGATGCAATTGTGGTCGAATATCACCTGGGCCTCCTGGATGGGGCGGTCGTTGCCGCTGAAATCAAACAGGTGCAGCCCAGAGTTCCGATTGTCATGCTGGCCGACCACTCGGAATTGCCTGAGGGTGTCTTGAAATCCGTAGATGTCTTGGTTGCTAAATCTGACGGACCCCAGCTCCTGTCAGACGCCGTCCGCTTCGCGCTGAGCCTCAAACCCCAAGGTCGAGACCGAAAGGCGAACGATCGGTCTAGACAAAACGCGGGACGCGGAGAGACACGCTTGCCGAGGAGCGCGAGATCGGAAGCCCCTGTTCCGACACAAGATGAGAAGGACCCTTTTTCGCCCGAACGTTGGGAAGCAATTTTGGACGGGATTTTTCAGTTTTGAAACGCCGAATAGACGCAACCGTCTCGGGAACAAGGTGACCATGGCTAAGCGACAATGCCTTGAATGCGGCGGCGAGTTGGTCATGGCGTTTCGTCCCAGCGAAAATAGCGGGTTGGGCCCGGGAAGCCTGATGAGACCGAACGCAAAGTGGAGATGCAGCACTTGTGGGCATGCCTTTACCGCGGAACAACTTCGTGCAGACAAGCGAGCCAACGCCAAAGTGGTCGAACAAACACCCAATCATGAGACTTCGTCGTAGGCCCAGCTCCATACAATACAATGGGTTGCACGACTCGTTACCTTATAAGGAGAAGCATCGAATGGCGAACCCAGAAGGAAAAATCGGGACCGATACAAAGCCAAGAGAGGCTGCAGGGCGTTCGGAGTCCTCAGGTAACAAACACTCAGAAAAGAGAATGGCCAACAAGCAGAGAAAAAAAAGAGCGCACAAACGTACGCTGAGGAGATCTAACACCAACGGATAGTCCCCCAAAGTGTTCCAGGGGCGCAGCGCTACGCTGGTTCTTGCGGGGCGGGGCCGTCGAGCAAACTTCGATTCAGTGGAAGATGCCCAAAAGATAGGCTACCAAGAGGATCAGCAATATGGTGCCCAGCCCGACTCCAGCACCACCGCCGTAGCCCCACCGGCTATGGCCGTAGTACCCTCCACCGCTCCCTAAGAGCAACACCAAAACGATAATCAGGATCAACATGAAGATCTTCCTTTCCTCCTGAACCTTAAGTCCCTCTACTTCTCCAACACGTTCTCAATCTGCCCGACTTTCCTTTGGACCTTACCGGCGAGTTTTTCATTTTGGCCTTGCGCAGTCAGATTGGGGTTGTGGGTAACCTGGCCAACGGTCTCTTTGATGGTGCCCTTCGCCGCCTGCAGATTGCCTTTGATTTCGTCCTTCGTGCTCTGGTTCACCTGGTATCTCCCCGATTGCCTTTGACGTTGGATTGCCGGATGGGATCTCGCCGCGTCTCCCGGGCAGATTGTTGTCGATGGTCAGTATCAAGCTTCGGGGTTGTAAACACTGATCAAAATTGACCAAGCATGTTTTCTGCCGCGACCGGTTTGTGCGCACGAGGAAGGTGGCGGCGCGATAGACTCAGCCGGACCTTTCCCTGACGGATTGCGCTTTCTGGGCTGCGTGCTAAACCGCAGGCCTTGCGGTCTTCCTTGCGCCCGCCCTGTCATTCTTCTGCTTTCTGCTCCGAACTGCAGAACTTGAAAGGTTGCTTCGGTCCCGGCCCGGCAGGGGCCAGCGTCATGCTGGCCCAATCCCGCCCATGGTCAGGGAGCGGTAACCACGTTGGTGTCGAACGTGACTGCGGCGTTGAGTGCCAGTGCCCTGCCTTGCAGGTTGGCACCAGTGTCGAGCGTGATTGATTGGAGGGCCATGATCGTTCCCTTGAAGATGGAGTTCGTTCCCAGAGTGGCTGCACTGCCGACCTGCCAAAGAATGTTCTGGGCTTGCGCCCCGCCGGCCAGGATGACCTGAATGAACAGGAATACTGTAAAGCAGCAGGGTGGTGTTGAGCGTTTTAAGCCGGTTTGAGTGACTTGCCGCACTCCAGGCAACATGTTTCGTAGCGCGGCGTGATAAGCCCACAAAACGGGCACATCCGCTGTGATGTGAAATCACCGTCGCGTGGTTCCATGCCAAACGACTTTCTCAGTGACGCAGTCACAAAGGCATATAAACTACGAGTACGCCGAGAAAGCGAACGCGAGACGGATGCCATAAGTAAAACTCCGCTGTTGTCTCATCTTTGCCCAAGCCGCCAGCGCCCAGGAGACCGCAGAATGAGATAACTCTGACAATGACATGTGACGGCTGGCGAATCTGAGCAAGATTGCTCTTTTTGCGAGAGAAACAGATGTTGCACCCATGAACGCAACATCGATTGGTCTGGAGCCGCGACTTGTGATGTGAGCAATTTGGAGCAGTTATTCTTCGGTCGCTGGGCGACCATGATGTTAGAGCCGAGTCCTTCTTCTCCCTCTTTCAGGTCCTCTGAGCTAAGTCAGTCCATCTGAAGTTCTCTCCTCTTAGCTGCGTAGTTCTTAAAGAGGAACAATCACAATGAAAAAAACAATCTCAGTCTTGCTGGTGGGCTTCATGGGCCTGTTTGCAACACTTGCCTGGGCAGGCTCCGCTCGTGAAGACTCGGAGAAGCGTTTGGAATCCTCGGTCGATGTTCTGCACGCGATCATGGCGACTCCGGACAAAGGTATTCCTGATGAAGTCTTGAGTAATGCAAAGTGCATCTTGGTGGTACCCGACTTGATCAAAGGCGGCTTCATCTTTGGCGCCAAGCATGGCCGGGGAGTGGCCTCTTGCCGCACGCCGGATGGCTGGAGCGCACCTGCGTTCGTGTCCGTGGGCGGCGGAAGTTGGGGATTGCAGATCGGCGTCGAAGGCGTAGACCTAGTAATGCTGGTCATGAACGATCACGGTTTCCAGCATTTACTCTCCAGCAAGTTTGAACTCACGGGGGAAGGGTCGGTGGCAGCAGGTCCGGTCGGACGCCATGCCTCGGCAGGAACGGACTGGAAGATGAACACGGAGATGCTAACGTACTCCCGTTCCAAGGGTGTGTTCGCCGGCCTCACGCTGGAAGGTGCAGTTGTGGAGCAGGATAACGACTCCACTCGCGCTATTTACGGTAGGCACATGTCATTTCGCAACATCCTTTCAGGCAGGGCATCGACCCCGAGAAGCGCAGACGGGTTCATGAGAGCAGTGGCCGAAGCCGGGCACCAGGCAGCCATTGCGGATGCGAAATAGCAACGGCAAGTAGCTCTGCTCAAGAGCTGGACTACGCAGTGCATTTTCTGCTGACCGGGACCACTGGACGGTCCCGGTCGGCACTGCATCCGGTGTCAGCAAAGATTTTCTGGGTTTATGAGCCGCCGTGAGCTAGCGCCCCGGGTTTGCGAGTTCCGAGCGCCCTTCCTCTTCGCTCAGACCAGGCTGCTGGAGTCGGTCCTTTCATAAGACTTTAGAGACCGGTTCGAAGCACTTGGATACTCCCTCGGTTGAAACTTGAGCAGTGCCGGAGAGTTGGTTTCCGTACGCTTGAACCGGAGCGTAATTGCTCGATGGTCAAGAAAAGGCGGCACAAGTTATGAGACTCAACCTGCAGAAATGTGTTTGGGCACAGCTAGCCTGCCTCGGTCTGTGGCCGGTGCTTGGAATCGCACAGTCGCCGGATCGTGGCCAGAACCTGGGGGACTGCAAGGGCGGTCGGGCGGCCTGCGACCCTTCTAAGTTGACCCAGGCCCAATCGGCGGAGCTGGCAGAGGGCGACCACGGGCGCAATGTTTCGAATTGCAGGAGCGGGCTTGAATCCTGCGATCGCTCGAAGCTGACTGAGCGGGAAGCCACCGCTTTGGCCGTGGCGGATCACCAACGCAACGTCGCCGACTGTCAGGACGGCATCGCCTCCTGCAACCCGGCGCGGCTGACTCGTTCCGAAGCCCGTGACGCCGCTGGCGCTGCCCACCGGCGCAACGTTGCTGACTGTGACGAGGGGATAGGGTCCTGCGATCATTCCCAACTCACTCCGGCGGAAAACAGCCATGTGGCCGTCTCTGCCCTTGCCCGAAACCTCTCCGACTGCAAGGATGGTGCCGGGCTCTGCGACCATTCCAAGCTCTCGCAGTCGGAACGGAGTGATGTGGCGGTAGCCGAACACCAGCGCAACGCGCAGAACTGTAGAAACGGCTGGGACGAATGCGACCACTCCAAGCTGACACCTTTGGAAGCTCGCGACACGGCCATCGCCGAACACCAAGTCAATGTCGCTGCTTGCAAGGATGGTCGGCAGAGCTGCGACTACTCCAAGTTGACGCCTGAGGAAACCAGCACATTGGCCGTCGCCGAGCATCAGCGCAACTATACCTCATGCCTCAAAGGGTATGGGTATTGTGACCGCTCCCGGCTCACGCCCGCAGAAGCTGCCGCCATTCCAGCCAACAACAGCACCACTCCTCGCTAGGCACTGCTGGGTACCAACCCATGATTATGGTGCTGGTTTGTTGCCGGCGGCTGGGGGCAGGTCTGACCGTATCAGAGACTCCGCTTGTTTCCACACCACCGGGTCGCATTCAATTTGGGTGTGAGACTTCACGAAGAGATGGTCATACCAGGGATAGTCGTCGCAATGATACGGGCTGGCTTTGTAGTCGAATCGAAAATTCCCAATGATACTCGTACGTTTCGGATCGGCGGCCCGAATCTCGGACTGGCCATGGAGAAAGCCGTTC
The DNA here is from genome assembly GCA_963770245.1 of uncultured Acidobacteriaceae bacterium. Taxonomy (GTDB): domain Bacteria; phylum Acidobacteriota; class Terriglobia; order Terriglobales; family Acidobacteriaceae; genus PALSA-270. Next base: position 864,583 of record CAVYOX010000014.1, read on the forward strand.
GACTGGTAGAAATTGGCCGCCTGGGCTACGTTCGCCGGGATGAGCTCGTCATTTTGGTGAATCTTAGAGATGCTGTCCACTTGAATGGTGAGAAGCACCGGGATCCCGTCTTTTTCCAGCTCACGAGCCAGGTCGATGGCTTGCGATCCGCCCCAGCTATGGCCGTAGATGATGATGTGAGCATTTTGTTTCTCGTCGGGCGTGAGAGTCCCATCCCGGTTTGCGTCCAGCAGATCGAGGACTTTTTTTCGCGCCTCTTCTCCGCGGTAGCTTTCAAAAGTCTCCACGTCCACCCCCAAGGGGTACGCCTTGCGGAGGCGCGCAGCGAGCTGCACTTCACTATGGACGAGATTGTCGTGCCTGATGAAACCGCCGACGAAACCGATGACGATTGTGGGCGGCACCGGCGCCCTGGGGGGAACTGTCGTCGGGGCGCTGCCCGTCAGCTGCGCAGGCGCGTCGGCAACCACCGGGGCCGGACGGACCAGCTTCAACTGAGCAAGTGAAACCAGCACGCTCTGCCAACGAGCATTGTCCTTTTTTGTCTCGATTGGTGCAGAAAGGTCGGAATAAAAATCCAGAATATTGGCGCGCAGGTCCGCCGACGTCAGATTGAACTTCCGATCCTTCAGCTGGGACAACAACTGAGCATAGGTGTCATCGGTGAGTGAGTACTCGGCTGCTTTTGTTTGGCTGCCAGTGTCGAGATCGCAATTGGGAAGCACGAGTACGCCGGTGCGCACCGCTTCGAGGAAGGAGCGATATTGGTCGACGGTTGTATTGATGCTCTTGAAGTACAGGTCTTCAGTTTGGGCAGTGGGATTATTGAACTCCAGCTTCTTGAAGGGGCCAATCTTCGGTATATAGCGCAGGAGCGCGGACAATAACCGAGTGCCCAGGCCGGGCTTCACGTAGTCCTTTCCCCACTGCCGTTCGTAATCAGAGCGCGAAAGACGGTACAGAAACTTCCGTTTCGCGAAATCCGGTCTTTCGCGCATTAGGTCCTTCTTATGGGTTTGGAGAGCGACCTCGGTCATTTGCGGAATCAGCCGGCTGACTGCGAAGCGATACGAGCCCACGGCCACATCTTCGTGGGTAAGAACGTCTTTCAGCTCCATTCCGTATACAACGGGAAAGACTCGTTCCAGCAGAGTCTTGGACACTTGGAAGCCGATGAAGTCGTGGTATTGCTGCGACGCATAACGATTCTTCGCGACCTGCACGGTGTCGAACCCGAACTCCGTTTTCACGTGGGCTGTCTTGTCCTGGGCATATCGGACCGACGTGCCATACTTCGCCCGCAGCCTCGGATACTCGATTGCAACAGCTTGGTTGACCGCAGGGTGACCGGCGATGTCGGCTGCATAGTGCGACAGCGCGCCCAGCGCGAAGGCGTATTCGTCCGCATTCTGGCTTTCGAGCAGCAGCTCGCGGACGAAGTCTCCACTGCGGACGTAGTGCACCAAGTTGCTGAATTCCTTGCTGCCGAACGGATAGTAGCCGAGATCCTGAATAACGGCTCCTCCATAGGCGTAGGCATGCCCCTCCCTGATCTGGTCTTCGGAGAGTCCTGGGTATCGGTTCAGAAGGAGGGGCTGGATCTCGTCAGTCCAGAGCAAGTCGACGATTTCTTCGTGGGTGAGAACGGAGTACGCAGACGAGCCACTGCTGCACAGGAGCACGATGAGAAGAAGTGCCAGTGCACGGACAGAAAGCAGTCGCCGAGCGCCGACAATGGCACGAATTGTCGACCCGCAATGCATGGGTTCAAATGCGGCCGAACACCAGAAGAATGACGACCACTAAAAGAACGAGTCCTATCCCGCTGGTCGGGGTGTATCCCCAATTTCGGCTATGTGGCCACCGAGGGAGCGCACCGCACAGGGCCAAGATCAAAATCACAATCAATATGATTCCAAGCATGGGCCGCTCCCTACTCGAAAGTAAGCGACGCAAATCCGAAAATGGACCCGTGCCGATTAGAGTTCCCGCCGAGCGGCAGCCTCTCCCGAAGCTCGCCAGTAGAGTTGCTACATCGAGATACTGATCGCCACTCCGGCGCTCGGATACCGGCGGTCATACAGGTAATAGCCGCTATTGGTGTAAACGACATAAACGTCGTCGGTGTTGTACCAATCGTCGCCCCAGTATTCTGGCCATGGGTCAACGGCACTGAACCAATAGCCCTGGTACTGGAACCGGGGAAATCCGCCCACAACCAGGAAGGGAAGGCCAGAGATGCGGAAGCCGTGATCGCTGCCAAAGTACCCGCGGAAACGGTCGTCCGGGATGTGATAACCATGGTAGCCCCCGCGCTGCTGCCAGGTGCGGTGGTCGGACTGCCAGTTGCTCGCGCGATGCTGCTGCCATGCGCTCTGCTCGACGTGCTGCTGTTGCTGTGTGCGTTGCGGCTGCTGTCTCTGCTGAGCCTGCTGTTGCTGAGCACGCTGCGGTTGGCTACGCTCGGCCTGGCGCTGGGGTGGCTGAGCGTGTTGAGGTTGCTGCTGAGCCTGGCGCTGGGATGGCTGAGCGTGTTGAGGTTGCTGCTGAGCCTGGCGCTGGGGTGGCTGAGCGTGTTGAGGTTGCTGCTGAGCCTGGCGCTGGGATGGCTGAGCGTGTTGAGGTTGCTGCTGAGCCTGGCGCTGGGGTGGCTGAGCGTGTTGAGGTTGCTGCTGAGCCTGGCGCTGGGGTGGCTGAGCGTGTTGAGGTTGCTGCTGAGCCTGGCGCTGGGGTGGCTGAGCGTGTTGAGGTTGCTGGGCATGCTGCTGCTCAGGCTTGGCTCGGCCTTGCTTTTCGCCATGCTGCTCCTGCTGGGCGTAAGCAGGAGCAGCAATTCCAAGCAGCAAAGACAGAACGGCTGTGCCGCTGATTCCAACTCTCATGTCTCCTACCTCCGTTACTGCTCGGTACGTCGCTTGCTCTACTGCAAGCGTCCCGTCGTCGTAACCCGGTTGCCGATGAGGTCGCCCGACACCAGAAGTTCGACCCTCCGGTTCTGCTGCCGACCGGCGGAATCACCGTTTGAGGCTACCGGCGAAGTGTTGCCGAAACCTTTTGCGCTGACTGAATTTGCTGCGACGCCTTGTTGCACCAGATAACTACGAACCGAGTCCGCGCGATTCTCGGACAGTCTTTGATTCATGTCATCTCCGCCGACATTGTCCGTGTAGCCGCCGACTTCGATGTTGAGCCCAGGGTAAGCGAGCAAAATCCCGGCAACTTTTGCCAACTTTTCCCGCGCGCCCGGTTTCAAGGAGTATTTCCCGGTGTCAAACAAGACATCGGACATGCTGACGATGAGACCACGTGCGCTATCACGAGTCTGAAGAATCAAATTCAATTGCTCGGACAGCCGCGTACGCATAGCCGCTTTGTCGGCCTCGGCCTGTTGTGCAGTCAACTGGGCTTGTTGTGCTGCCGAGCGGGATTGATCCGCATCAGCCTGAGCGGCGGAAAGTGCACTCGCGGACGCGGCCTGGCTGTTCGCCAGATCGGATTGGGCTCTCGCAGCTGCAGATTGTGCGTCCGCAGTGTCGTTCCGTGCCTTGGTTGCATCCGACTCTGCTTGTGCCCTATCGGATTGGGCTCTCGCGGTTGCAAATTGTGCATCCGCAGTGTCATTCCGTGCCTTGGCTGCATCCGACTGTGCTTGTTCCTTCTGCCGGGTTGCGTCGTCGGCTTCCGCCTGCGACTGGGCCTGCGCGTCTGCGGAAGCTTGGCGTTCGCTGGCTCGGCGCTCCTCCTCGATCTTTTTGACTGTAATTTCGCGGGCATCTTCCGCGGTTTGGACCGCCTCGCGGGCCACCGCGATCATTGGTTTTCGATCCACGTGCCTGCGCGAGGCCAGTTCATCGGCATTGTTCATCAACTGAACAGCGTGCTGATAGCTACTGCCGGAATACTGTTCGGCTCCTTCGGATTGCGCGATGCGCAGGGCATTGCGCGCCTCAAAGAATTCCAACGGCAACCTTGTGCTCAGAATTACTGGATCGAACTTGTAGCCGGTGGGGATGTAGCCGCCGCGTTCCATGAGCTCATACTTTGCATTCAGCGCCTCGATCGTTCCCTTGGTGTCGGGGCGAACCACGTTTTCGAGCACGACCACATTGCTCGGTTGGCGCACGGCATAGTACGGCTCCGCGGTCACGATCAGCGCGAATGCCTGAAGGTCGGTGGTCACATTGACCTTGCTGCGATGGTTGCCGCCGACCAGCACCTCGCCCAGGTTCACGGCCCGGCCTTCGGGCGAAATCGCCCACAAAATGTATGTCAAGTACTCCGTGCCGAAAGCGGTAGGGGGTTGTAGATTGCCAAATTCCGCCTCGATCTCAATCGATCCGCGCTTGCTATTGACCTTGGCCCAACCGTCAGCTGACGGCATCAGGTCCGTGCCTGCGAAATCCATGTGCGTAGGTCCGCTGCGATGCTGATAGTTGACCGCCGGGACCGTGCGGCTGACGACGGTCACCCGGAACGTCGGCGTATGGGACATCGGTTCGACGACCATGGTCTGAGAATTAGTCTGAGCAAACGCGCTCAAACTGAGGGTGATTCCGATTGCTAACAAAACCTTAGTCTTCATAAGGATGCTCCTTTGGGGCAGAGTGTCTGCCGTGTCATTGCTTAGTCTCAATCGTGGGTTCGAAGGGCCGCATTAGGAAGAGCCCAGAATCCGCTCAGCCTTTCCCAACCCGGATATGGGGAAGGGAATGAAACAACCCAAAAACATTCAGCAGCCACAAGACCACCACGATGACCACGACGCCATTCAGAATGGACTTGATGGATGCCTGCATTGGAATGAAGCGATTCACCAGCCACAGGAGAACACCGACCACAATCAGAACTTCCAGGAGTTGAATTAGAGGCATGATCTTTAACCTTTCGTAGTTCGCGAGAAAACATCGCTATTCCGCCCGTTTTCTGTGAGCTTTCTTAGGGTCGAATCGTGTCTGTCGGAGGGTCACCGGCACACACACCCGCGCATACTTAGGGTGTGCCAATCTGGCTGGATGTGGTCGCTTCGGCGTGAATCGTTGACATCTCACCCGCAGCCAACCTTAGAATGAGAGTTACGAATTGGCAGTCGTTTCTCCCGCGACACACTCAGGAGAACAAAGAATGACAGGTGTAGGTTCTCATGTCTGAGCAAGACAGCTCACCTGCCTTACACTGCAGCCAGAAAGGTGCTGCCAAGGGAATCCCCGGGAGCCCACCGATTCATCACAAATTCGCGGCTGACGGCGAGGTCACCAAAAGACAGTCTGGAAATTCACAGTAACGGTTTCATGTGTCCCGCGATCGCCTTCGCTCGCAACTTCCATTGGCATCCAGCCAATCGAGTAGACTGCGAATGCTGCTTCGCGCCAGGGCGATCGCGCAGTCGGCAGCTCCGTAGTAAACATTGAGGGTATCGCCGTCAGGATCGATTGTGTATCCGCAAGGGAACACTACATCGTTGACGTCGCCGCGCCGCTCATACTCGGCTTCCGGTCCAAAAATCCACGAATCTCCTCGCAGGAGGCACTTTTCCGGATTCTCGAGTTCGAACAGAGCCAGGCCCAATCGGTACAGGCAGCCGGAAGGAGTGTGCCGTACTCCGTGGTAGAGCACCAGCCACCCACGGGAGGTTTCGATAGGCGGCGGCGACAGGCCAATCTTGTTGGCGTCCCACCAGGCGCCGCGGCGTGCCTCCAGCATGAGTCGGTGTCTGCCCCAATGGCGCAGATCAGGAGAATAGGAAATCCACATGTGCGAGCCGAGGGTCGTCATGGGCCGATGGATGAGCGCCCAATACCCGTCAACTCTCCGGGGCAAGAGTGCGGAGTCTTTATCGTCGGGGGGCATAATGACTCCGTATCGCTCGAAGGTACGAAAATCCTTCGTCAAGGCCAGCGACACTCCGGGACCGCCGCGCGAATAGGAGGTGTAGGTGACTACGTATTGCTGCAGTTCGGGCGCAAAGGTGATGCGAGGATCTTCGATCCCCCAAATCTCTTCGGGATAGTCCTTGGGGCTGGGCATCAGCGTCGGCTCTCGATCAATTTGCCAGCTATCGATTCCGTTGACCGAGCGGGCAGCACAAAGGTGGGACAAGCCGCGTCGATCTTCGACGCGGCACAGTAGCAATGTCGAGCCATCCGCCAGCAAGGTCGCACCCGCGTTGAACACGCTGTTGATGGGGTATGGCCAGTGTTTGCCCGTTAAAATCGGGTTCGCAGGATGCCGCAGCAGCAGGGGCTGGTAGTGAGTTGTAATGGCAACGCTCATAGAATTTCACCCGAAGAGATCGAAACCGTCTCAAGACCATTGGCTGTGATCGGTGTCCCCTGGCTGCAAGAACCAGCTAGGTCATGCTTGCTCCCGGAACACCCACGTCACCCATTTCAACCAGCGCCGTCAAGAACGCCAGGGTCGACTCGGCTCCCTGGTTTTCATTCACTCGCTCAGGGTGCAGAGCATCTCGACAACCGCCCGTAGTGGAATCGTAGAGCGCAATTTGCAAGTCATTCTCCCCCACGAACCAGTTGAAGGCCGACCAGGCGCGTGTGCGCCAACGGTCATCGCCGGTTGCGCGATACGCTTCCAGGCACGCCGAGACCGTGCCACCGGCTTCGACGGGTTGTTGATCGAAGCGAGCTTTCTCGCGCCCCTTGCGGTAAAAACCCTGGGAACCGATGGGCACGAACTGCTCACTCTGTGCCGAACGCTGTGTTTGGCAGAGCCAATTCAGCGCTTCGAGGCCGACCGACACCATCTGCATGTCGGAGTTACGACGACCGGCTATCAACACCGCCTGTGGCAACCGGGCGTTGGAATAAGCCAGAATGTCTTCAAACCAACTCCAGTCCGGAGATTGATTTGCGTCGTAAATATTAACCAGGCGGGTTGCCAGAACCGAACTCAGTTTTTGAGCGTCCCGATCGCCGGGAAAACAGTCGAGGTACTCCTCGATCCCGAGCAAGGCGAAGGCCCATGCGCGCGGACTGCCGAAGCCAACGACCGCGGGGACGGCGATCTCGAAAAGGCGTCCCGCCGCCCCTCGGAGCGCAAGATCTTTGGAGCGGCCGAGGACGGTCCCCAGTGCCCATAAGGCGCGCCCATGAGAATCCTCTGAGCCCTCCGCCTCGGGCCAGGTGCGTTCGTAGGTCAGAAAATTTCTAAATCTCCCGTTGGTGCGATTAAAAGCATGCCCCAGAAACGCCAAATACCGTGTAGCAAGGCGCCCAGTCGCTACTTTCTCTTGTCCCAGTTGCTCAAGAAGGACGGCGAGAATGAGGGCTCGCGCATTATCGTCGGTGGTATACCCCTCGCTGTAGTTGGGAACCGCAAAGACCGCATGCTGGAGCATGCCGGTGTCGTCGGTCATGCGTTGCAGATGGTCCAGTCGCAGCGCTGGCAGCGGTTCGTGGTGCTTTCCCAGAGTTTGGTGCGCAAGCATCACACGCGGTTCCCGCATGCGGTCACTGCGAGCTTGTTCAAAACTAGCCATGTAACCCTGCGCCACTTTCTTCCACACCATTCCTCGGGCATACAAGTACGCACGTTTACGCATGGCGTGGCGCACCGCCGGAGTATCCAAGAGTTCGACGGTTTTGCGCGCGATCGCATCCGGATCCTGGAAGGGAACCAAGGCTCCTCGGCGACCGTCCAATAACTCCGTCGCATACCAGTAGGGAGTCGAAATGATCGCCTTGCCCGCGCCCAACGCGTTGGCCAGCGTGCCGGAAACAACCTGGGCCTCGTGACGATACGGAGTGATATAGATGTCCGCCGCGCCGATGAACTCAACCATCTCCTCGGGGCTGACGAAGCGGTTATGAAAAATCACATTTGACTCCACCCCGACCTCCTTTGCCAGAGCCTGCAAGTAGGATCGATACCGATCCCCTTCCCGGCGGAGTATATGGGGGTGGGTGGCGCCAGCGACGATGTAGACAACATTTTTGTGACTCGACAAAATGTGTGGCAGGGCTTGGATAACATTTTCGATTCCCTTATTCGGCGAAAGTAAGCCAAACGTGAGAAGTACGGCTTTTCCTTCCACACCAAAGCGATCCTTGTAGAAGTTGGGGTCTAAGAACGGCAGATCCGGAACGCCGTGAGGGACCATGTCGATCTTGCTGGCTGGAACTTTGAATGTCTCTTGCAAGAACCGGGAGGACATCTCGCTCATGACGACGAGACGGTCCGAAAGCGTAGCAATTTCCGACATTACCAGACGTTGGTCAGGATTCGGCTCGCGAAGAATGGTATGCAGGGTCGTGATGACTGGCATTTGAAGCCGACGCAATAGACCCAAAATATGACTTCCGGCCGGGCCGCCAAAGATTCCGTACTCGTGCTGTAGGCTGACCAAATCGAAGTTGGTGAAATTCAGGAAGTCCGCGGCTTGCTCGTACGACGACAAATCGTCCTGGGCCAACGCAAGCCTGACCCTGGCCGGGTACGGGTACCCGGCTTCGGTATCGTTGATTGGCAGCGCGAATAAACGCGCGGCGCCGTACTCGGTAGAAATCGCTTCACACAGGTCGGTGGTAAAGGTGGCAATTCCGCATTGCCGCGGAAGGTAATTACCCACGACGGCGATCCGGGTGGGCAGGCCCGCATTTGACTGCGGGCGAACGGGGTCTATGGTTTCTTGAGGAGGCGCAATCAAGCGTCTGCTAACCAGTTCGAGGGTTCCGATCGAAGGGACAGTCTCTTTGACTGACATGAATATCCTGCGGTGCTCGAACGTCTAGTGTGAAGAAAGCTGGTTTCCAGAACGCGGCTTGGCGCGCCAGGGTTGCATCAGGAACGGGCGATGAGTCTTCACACCACTCGTTTCGCAGGGCATTCTTTTATGAGGAGCAGTCTCGCATCATTAGTATCAGCTTGTGGGGCGGGGAAGACTGGTCAAAAGTGATCAGGTTACAAGGCACAAATGCTCATGGCGTCATTTTTGAGCTCGACCGTGAACAAGCGAATCTCCTTCGTGCCCACGTTCTCCACCGAATGAGGCGGCAAAGGCTCGATCCATGTGACCACGGGTGGGCTGGAGGGCGGAGGCGCGGTGCGGGTATCGAACAGGACTTTGCCGTCGCCGTCACGGCGGACAAAATCGCCTGCGCTAAGCGTGTAAACCACGCTTGGCCAGCGGTGAGTGTGAACCGGCACGATCTGCCCGGGGGCGATACGGACAATCAGAACGCGCACTCGCGCATTCTCGATCACCAGTTCGTGATACTGGGGCGCCGCCGCCAGAGCATCAAGGGAATCAGGCCAGGGCCAGCGTGGTCGATCCGGGTTGGTGACGTTCTCGTTCACTTTCTCCTCCCGGGCGTTGACCGGCCGTCGGAATACCCTCGGGTTCCGGATTCTGCTCCTCGAGGGAAAAACAGCGGCTCCCGCCGGGGTCCACGCAACCGCTAGAGCAGCCAAGGATATAGGACACCATACGACTTTGTCTTTTCCAGTCGGTTCGGTCGATTTCCAGCAAAGCCCCCGATGTATACTGCGCCTGTTACGGGCCGGAGGGTAGCAGATGGAATCATCTTCGGTTTTGCCCTTGGCCTCGTCAGGAGGCGGTTTATGCACCGCCAATGGGTTTTTTTCTGCGCACTTGCCGTACTGACTTGGTCCTTCTCTGTGCTGGGCCCAGCTTCTGAGCCGCTCGCCGCACAATCCTCTATCTCGCAGCCACCAGCCGGCCATGACGGCTGTAGCGCTTATCTCACGATCGCCCCGCTCGATCAAAATGTGCTGAAGTTGCTGGGCACGCCGATCGTGCCTGCGAATGAGGGTCTCGCGGCCAGTTCAGGCTTCCAGCAGATTCGCGCCTGGGACTTTCCCTCCAAGGTTACTCCCTGGAGCGCGCGCCCGAGTCCGGATGAGCTGTTGCGGCGGCGGATCGAATTGAGCAAGGCGGCGCGTTCGGCCGTTTTAATCTCCAGTCCGTATGACTTGCAGACCATGTCACCGCGTGACTGGAATGAATTGGAAAAGTGGTTTCGGAAAGAGGCCCCCAGGAAACTCCCAGGGGCGTGCGTGGATTCCAATCAGGCGATGTACGTTGTCGTGGTCGGCGTCATTCTGGATGGAAGCACCGACGAGTCACTGAGAAATTCGAGCGCTCGAAATGAATACAAGCAATCGGCGATGGCCCGGCAGCAGGATAGCAGCGTTGGAGCCAATGCCGCGACAGTTCCACCGGTAGCCCAGAATAGTCAGGAACTTTCCGGAATGGGTACCTCGAGCGATTCATCCGTTCCCGGAGTGCACACCTGCACGTTCCTCTATCGCAAACCTGCGGGCCAGAGCCGGCTGCAGACCCCGGACTATTACTACTGCCGGTCCGACAGTAATATGCCTCATTCAGCGATCACGACCATGCTAAAGTATTTTGCCAATTTGAAACGGCCGTGAGTCGGGTGCACGAGCCGCGGGAGATTGTCCGCAGTTGGAAATGAAACAGCCTAGGGGGCAGAAAGTATGTCTTTAACGCAGGCAAAAGGCTCCGGGACAGCGAGCGGTGATCTTGATGCGGTGGTGCGGGAATATTCTTTTCCCGACGTTCACATCGGCGCCGGCGAGGATGAGTCTCCTTATGTGCCTTTCGTAGAAAATGTTTACATTCGACATCTGGCGTTCGATGTAACCCACAATGCCTACGCGAATATTCTTTGGGTGAAGAAAAATGGAATGCTCGGCCGTCATCGCCATCGCGGGAGAATTTTCGCATGTACCCTCGAAGGCAGCTGGCGTTATCTCGAATATGACTGGGTCGCACGGCCGGGCAGCTATGTCCTCGAAAGCCCGGGAGCGGTGCACACTCTGGTCTCCGACGACCCCAACGGAATGAAAACCATGTTCTTTCTCAACGGCTCTCTGGAATTCGTAGATGACAAAGACAATCTACTGCTGACGCTCGATGTTTTCTGGTTTATCAATCATTACGTCAGCTTTTGCCGTGAGCGGGGTATTGCTCTGAATAAAAAGCTCTGGGTCTGATGCCAATTGCGGGAAGGGATCGTGCGCGTGGTTGTCTAGCGGAACTGCGCCCTGGTGGTTGTGAAGGATCTTGCCACCAACTCCGCAAGCGGCCTTTGCCTTAGCTCCTGCGACAACACTTCGATGCCATAAGGGCCCGTATAGCCCGCCTTTTGCACGCAAGCGACAAAGCCCTGGACGTCGAACTCTCCTTCGCCGCACAGCCTTCGGTGATTAATGGTGTCTTCGTGAAGACTCCAGGGGGCTTCGAAAGTGCCGTCGTTCAGCTCAACGCTGAGTAGATATTCGGAGGGAACATGAGCCACCTCATGGTATGGAATTTTCAGCTTGACCATGTGCCAGAGATCGAATGTGATGCCGCCGTTGTTTACGCCCGCGCCCTCGATCATCTCGAGCGATTCCCTGAGCGTTCGGATCATGGCAAAAGGCATCAGCTCGAAACCGATCCTAGTCCCGTGTTCCTTTGCTTCCTGGCATAAGGTAGCAAAGGACTCAATGAGTCGTGACATGGGACAGTCTTCCTGAAAAAAGTCGCCGACTTTTACATGTCGAGCCTGTAGGGCCTGAGCCGCTGTCAGCAATTTCTTCTTCTGGATGTCTGACTTTCTTTTCCTCTCGCCGTCCAGGAACCAGTCCGTGAGAAATTCCAGCTCAACATGTTGGATGCCGTTGTCGTCGAGAATCCGCTTCATTTCCGGCAGAGTTGTGGTTTCGAGGATGTGATCCAGATCGGCGTGCCAGATGCCAAAACCTTTGAAGCCGGCTTTCGCTGCCGCTTCAACTCGTTTCCGGAAGTCGAACGGACTGTACTCCCGGTCGGTGTGCGGAAGAGCGCCGCCTGCAAGGGTCCAGTACGAAGCGAGCAATTCGACGTCTTTGTTCATTGGGATTCAGCGAAGACTACGGCCTCGGGAACGTTGGTGAGAGCCGAATCGACGGCACAGACCTCAAGCGGTCGGATCTGGCCAGAGATGCCGGTTGGCGAGAGCGACCCAACGATCCCCGGTGCGTGGCTCAAAGCGGCTGGTTCGCCGCTTTCCGCTCCCTGATTCACAACTGGGCACAGACCGCCTTGGTTTCGGTATATAACTCCAGGCCGGCGTGTCCCATCTCCCGGCCCCAGCCGGATTGCTTGTAGCCGCCGAAAGGAAGCGCGGGATCGAATACGTTGTAGCAGTTGATCCATACCGTCCCGGCTCGGAGTTTCGCGGCCATCAAGTGAGCTTTGCTGATATCCCGGGTCCAGACGGCTGCAGCCAGGCCATAGACCGTGCGGTTGGCAGCACCGACAACTTCCTCGGGCTCGCTGAATGGCATCGCCGTTACCACCGGTCCAAAAATCTCTTCCCGCACTACCTTCATCTCTGGCTGCACATCGACCAGCACGGTGGGCTCGACGAAATATCCGCTGCCCGGTCGCTTGTGTCCGCCAACCACCGCCTTTGCGCCTTGGCTGATCCCAGATTCCAGATAGCCACAGACGCGGTCCAGCTGTTCCTTCGAAACCACTGGTCCCATATTGGTCGCAGGATCAATGCCGGGCCCGATCTTGTATTTCTTGGCGGCTTGAGCCACGCCCTCGATCACCCTATCGAAAATGCTCTTGTGCACAAACAGCCGCGAGCCAGCCGTGCAACACTCGCCCTGGTTGAAAAAAATGGCATTTGCGCTGCCCGGAATCGCCATCTGCAGATCGGCATCCGCGAAAATGATGTTGGGCGATTTACCTCCCAACTCGAGAGAAACTTTTTTCAAGTTTCCATTGGCGGCGCCAAGAATCAATTTGCCAACTTCGGTCGAGCCGGTGAAAGCGACTTTGTCCACGTCCGGATGCGCGGCGAGCGCGGCGCCGGCCGTTTCACCGAAGCCGGGCACGATGTTGACGACCCCGGCCGGGAAGCCGGCCTCGATGATCAGCTCTCCCAGCCTGAGGGCGGTCAGAGGAGTCTGCTCAGCCGGCTTCAAAACCAAGGTGCAGCCCACGGCCAGCGCGGGAGCCAGTTTCCACACGGCCATGATCATAGGGAAATTCCACGGGATGATCTGACCCACCACTCCCACAGGCTCGCGCAGACTGTAGGCAAGGTATTTCGCGCCTGGCGCCGAGATAGGAATCGTTGTGCCTTCCACTTTGGTCGCCCAGCCGGCCATGTAGCGAAGCACATCGACCGCTGTCGGGATGTCAACAATACGGGAGAAAAACAGTGGTTTGCCATTGTCCAGGGTTTCCAGTTCGGCGAATTCTTCGCGGTGCTTTTCGAGCAAGTCGGAGAGCTTCCACAACAGTCGTCCCCGCTCCGAGGGCGACAGGTCAGGCCAAGGACCGCTCTCAAACGCTCTGCGGGCCGCTTTCACGGCGTGATCAATGTCCACGGCATCGCCTTCAGCGACGTGGGCCAGAACTTCTCCGGTCGCGGGATTGTACGTTTCAAATGTCTTGCCGGAGACAGCCTCCACCCACTTGCCGTCCACCAGCATTTTTCGCGGCTTGCTCAGGAATTCGGCGACTCCCTTCTGCAGCTCAGGGGGTGCGATCGTGGTTGCCATGATTTCTCCTCGACGTCTCAGCGCTTGATTCTAGGCTTAAGTATTTTCTTGGCTAGTAGGCACCTTTCTGTAACTTAGTATCCGGCGCTGGCTTGCAATTCTCAAGCCCCAGCCTTGCCCGGGCCGACGCAACCACGCTTGACGCGGGCCGAGAGGCCGACGTAGCGTTGTGCTCCGCCGTATGAGTCGAACGGGCTGCAGAATTGTTGCGTTCGAGCCGGACGCGGTTCAAAACTGGCCCTGGGGGGAAATGATGCTGCGGTCAACTATTTCGGCCGTCGCCTTGGCTTTGATTCTCGGGGTTGGCACGGGCTGCCACGGGCCTTCAGAAACCGCCATTGCAACCAAGCCGTCGGTCGCGGCGGCAGACGTGAACCACGCCCGGATTGTCCAAGCCGATCAGGAGCCGGGAAACTGGATGAGCTATGGCCGCAGTTACAGCGAGCAGCGCTTCAGTCCGCTGAAGGCGGTCAATGATCAGAACGCAAACCAGCTCGGTCTGGCCTGGGACTACGACCTGGATACGCATCGCGGCCAGGAGGCCACGCCGCTGGTGATCGATGGCGTGATGTACTTCACCACCGCCTGGAGCAAAGTGGTCGCCCTCAACGCGGCCACGGGAAGTCTGCTGTGGACCTACGATCCTCAGGTGAACCCAAGGTGGGCTGTGAATGCCTGCTGCGACGTGGTGAATCGCGGTCTGGCGGCTTGGAACGGGAAGCTTTTTTTGGGGACGCTGGACGGTCGGCTGACCGCCCTCGATGCCGCGACCGGCAAGATGGCCTGGGAGACCCCGACCATCGATCCTAGCTTTCGCTACACCATCACGGGAGCTCCCCGCGTGGTCAAAGGCAAGGTGATTATCGGTAACGGTGGTGGAGAGTTCGGCGTGCGCGGCTATGTCTCCGCCTACGACGCCGAAACCGGCAAAATGATTTGGCGGTTTTACACTGTGCCGGGCGATCCCTCGAAGCCATTCGAGAGTCCGATTCTCCGGAAGGCTGCGAAGACCTGGACGGGCGAGTGGTGGAAGTCTGGCGGCGGCGGGACGGTGTGGGACTCGATTGTCTACGATCCGGAGCTCGACTTGCTGTACGTCGGAGTTGGAAACGGCGAGCCGTGGAATGGGAAGTATCGTAGTCCGGAGGGTGGCGACAATCTTTTCACATGTTCAATCGTCGCCCTTAAGCCGGATACGGGCGAGTACGTCTGGCACTATCAGGAAGACCCGGCCGACGAATGGGACTTCGATTCGGATGAACAAATCATCCTAGCCGACCTACCGATCGCAGGCCGGGTGCGCAAAGTGTTGCTGCAGGCGCCCAAGAATGGCTTCTTCTACGTACTCGATCGCGTCAGCGGAGAGCTGATCTCGGCCACACCCTATACCTACATCAATTGGGCGACGGGGGTTGATCTGAAAACCGGTCGGCCGATCGAAACGCCGATTGCGCGTTACGCGGGCAATCATCCGCCAGCGATCGTTCCCGGACCTCTCGGCGCGCACAGTTGGCAACCGATGTCCTTTAGTCCGCTCACAGGCCAGGTTTACATTCCGGTGAATGATTTGGGTTTCTTGTACAAATCGCCCGAGCACTTCGAAGCCAGAAAACTTGCACCCAACTATGGAATCGATGTCGTGGCGGCGGGAATGCCGCAGAACCCAGAAATCAAGAAAGCGATTCTTGCCACGGTGAAGGGCAAGTTGGTGGCCTGGGATCCGGTACATCAGAAGCAGTCCTGGGCGGTCGAACGGCGCGGTCCCTGGAACGGCGGCTTGCTCTCGACCGCCGGAAATCTGGTGTTCGAGGGCACGGCCGACGGCCACTTTGAGGCTTATCGTGCCGACACCGGCGCGAAGCTCTGGTCCTTCGACGCGCAGACCGGAGTGATGGCCGGACCGGTCAGCTACACCGTCGGTGGCCAACAATACATTGCCGTACTGGCGGGCTGGGGCGGGGTGTTCCCGTTGGCTACCGGCGAAGTCTCTTTCAAGTCGGGCAGAGTGCGAAATGTGAGCCGCATGCTCGCCTTCAGGCTCGGCGGCAAGGCGAATCTTCCTGCGCTGCCGCAAGTGGAGGAACCGGTGTTGCATCCTCCGCCATCGGTCGCCTCGACGGCTGAGATTCAGCGGGGCGAGAAAGTATTTCAGCGATACTGCGCCGCGTGCCACGGTGATGTAGCCGTCAGCGGCGGCGTCCTTCCCGATCTGCGTTACTCGAATACTCTGGACAGTGATCAGTGGTTCGGCGTCGTGCTGGGAGGCATGCTGCAGACGAGCGGCATGGTTTCTTTCAAGCAAGAACTCTCGCGCCCGGATGTTTCGGCGGTTCGCTCCTATGTCATCTTCCGCGCGAACCGGAGCCTGGCGGACCAAAAGCAGCAGTCCAAGGGCCGATAAATGTTGCCGGGGCCGGCCCTCGCGCCGCATTCGAAATGCCTGGTGATCCCAACGGCCGGCGAGGAAAATCGGTTTCGCCCCCCCGACCTAAGGCGTGGCGCTCGCCGGCGTGGTGAAGAAATTGAGGCTGACAGTAGCCAGGTCCGACGCGGGAAACCTGCATTGATATCGCGGATCTGCCTGTAAGCCGGCTTCTTGAGCGCATTCCAGGAAGATGGGTAACTCGACCAGGTATTGATCGGAATAGCCGTGGGTTCCATCGTAAGCGACTGCCGGCGTCCGTTCCAGATTGGCTGCCGTCAGTTCCGGGGGCAAGGTGTGCAACTCGAGAACAAGAAGTCCGAAGCGGCCGACGTAAGGAGCCCAACGACGCAAGTGCCGTACCAGGTTTTCCTCCAACTCGTCGGGAGCAATTTCTTCCCCGAGGTGACAAAATGCGCCGGTTGAGGCGGTCCGGCGAGTTCCCGGGACGTAATTGGTCGGCGACGAATACGGGCGATTGTGATCGAGGAAGGAGCGGACGTGAAGCAGATCATGAATGTCGAGTCCGAGTTCCTCAAGATCGCCAGCCAGTTGCGCCGGACGATTGACATCGCCTCCGATGACGTGGTAAGTGGCACATTCGCTCTTGCGGAGCGTCTGTTTTGCCGCTCGGCGCGCAACTTTGTTGAAGTCCACCCCGACCAGGATCAAGGGATGCTTGTCGAGCACAGTGCCGCGAGCCGTCCGATGTTTCACGACTGAGTACAGGTGTTCAAGGAGAGTGCCGTCTCCGCAACCCATGTCGGAGATGCCCTGCGGTTGGCGTTCGATGGGGCGGTTGAAGATCTCCGCCACGATCTCGTCCACTTTCTTGAAATATGTTTTGTGTGCGCCGCCGCTGCCCCACACGTTCATGCCACGATTCACCAGCAGTTCAACGCCGCCGTCATCCACACGTGGAATGCGAGGATTTCCGAACAGCAATGTGCTGACCGCATTCAACAGTGGAAGATAAGAGACCGTCACTCCATAGGAAGTCGCAATCTGGGCGGCGTATTGGCCACAAGAGGTCAGCCGGACCAGGGTGCGGTCGCGTTCAAGCCAACCCTGGGTGGCGAGAAGGTCGAATAGGCGGCCAACGCTGGTTCGGTTTCCGGCGATGCGCTCGAGACTTCGGGGCCCTTGCTCAAGCTGCTCCAGAACTCCGCCGCGGGCGAACGCCACCATAGCCGGACCCACCAGCATGCCATCCAGATGAGTACGGATCTGCCCATACACCTTGGCGGTCGCGGAATCTGCACTGAAGCCAATCCCCCAACGCTCGGTCGCCTTCGCGACCAGCGCGTGCAGCGAGGGCAGCACCGGGGCATCCGAGCTGCCGAACAAAAAATCCTCGAGAAAGACTGCCTTGGGAATGAATGAAACCGCTTGCCCATAAAGCGCAGGCGCCACTTGAACCGCGATCCGTCCCTCAGGAGTCAGTTGATAGGCCAGGGACTGGTGATCTCCCAGGCGCTGTCTCAGCCAGCCGCATGCTGTCAGAAGCCGCAGGGCCACACGCAAATATCCCCGGTTTCCGCGTGTGTACTCCATGATTTGATCGAGGTCCAGCCAGGGGGAAGAAGTCCCGAAGAGGTCGAATACTTTTCTGTCCGACAGCGCTTTGACCGTGGGGGCCAGGACGATTCCCGCCAGGTGGCCAAAGACAGTCGCCCGAACCAACGCTTTCTCGTCTTGCCCCATCGATCCCCGCCTGTTGGGAAATCAATCAAACGCGATGCCAATGGTGTTTCAACCTCGCCCTTCGAACAGATCCCGCCCCGCAACCAGAGTCTGCATCTTGCGATCGACCACACTGCGCTGCAACATCCAGAAACCGCAGTCCGGATGCACGTACCGCAGGCGCTCCGCCCCCAGCGTCTTCACGATGTGCTCGATGCGGGACGCGATCAGATCGGGACTTTCTACTTCGTTATCCTTGATGTCGATTAGACCAATGCCGAGGGCAATCTTCGGATTGAGGTCGGTAAATACCGGCAATTCGTCATACCCTCGCCGGGCAAATTCCAAAACCAAGTGGTCGGTGCGCAGCGAATTCAAAAAAGGCACCAAGTCACGCCAGAAGCCCCGCAGGATGGGCTGCCCACCATAATTGCCGAAGCAGACGTGAACCGCCTTCTCGTTCAGGATGCTGTCCAGTACGTGGTTGATCGCCTCAGCAGCCCAGGGTGCGTCCTCCGGGTAGCCGACGATGCTAGCCTCATCGAGCTGCACCATCTCGGCTTCGATCATCGCCAATTGGCGGCGGAGCACCGCGGCGATGTCCATCGCCAAGTCGGCCACATCGCCGTAAAAGCAATTGGTCAGCAGTCGCGCCAGCATGTGTGGGCCAGTGCAGGTGAACTTGAGCGGCAATTTGGTCAGCGGGCTCACAAATTCGTAGTCTTTTGGAAGGTTTAATGTCCCTTCGCCGACCTGTCCAACTACCATGCCTGCAGTGAGAAGAGGGTAGCCGGAGATACGGTCCGAGCGAAAGCGATCGAAATCGGAAAGTGCGAAATGCTTGCGGATCCCATCCAGCTGCGAAGCGAAATAGTCCACCATTCCATTGGTTTCGGGATGACTAGGATCAAAACGCATCAGCTCGCCATCGGTGATCAAGTCGAGCCCCGCGAGTTCTTGTGCCTTCATCACCGCCATCACCGCGTCGCGCAACACCAGGCGCGAAGTGTTGCCCACCAGCCAGGAGGGAACCGGATAACTGCCAACCACCGTTGTCTTGATGCGCTGAACCATGATCGCTCCTGCAATTTCTCGATCCGCGGACCCGATTGCGGAGTGAGCTTACTACAATCGGAATTATCGCTTCCACAATTCAAGTTTGACAACGGGCCTATACTACGTTGCGTTGACTTTGCTGGGAGACCAAATCCGGAGTCAGAGAGGTGGCGCGTGTATCGAAGCGACGTGGTGGGCAGTCTCTTGCGGCCGTCGTATCTGAAGGAAGCGCGGGAGCGGCACGAAGCCGGCGAGTTGAGCCAGTCGGCCTTCAAGCGGGCGGAAGATCGAGCGGTGGACGAAGCGATTGCCTTGCAAATTCGCTCCGGCGTCGAAATGATCACCGACGGAGAAATGCGCCGGTACGCATTTTTCGGGCACTTGATCGACGCGGTTGAAGGCTTCGACAAGTTTGGTGGCTGGGCAATCCCGTTCCGCAACGAGAAAGGCGAGAAACTGGTCATGCCGCGTCCGGTGGTGGTTTCGCGGCTGCGGCGCAAGCACCCGATGTGCGCCGAGGAATTTACCTATTTGCGTGCCCGCACCAACCATCCGGGAAAGACAACCCTCATTAGCGCGCAGCAAGCGGCAGCATACTACGACAGCGAAAAATCAAAATCCGCATATCCAAAAATCGAGAATTATTTGGCCGACTTGGTAGACATTCTGCGGGATGAAGTCGAGGAATTAATCCGTCTCGGCTGCACTTACATTCAGATCGACTCTCCGCAATACACCGCCTTGCTCGATCCTCAGCTGCGGGAAGGCTACCGCCAGCGCGGAAACGATCCCGACAAGCTTCTTGATCTCTCGATCGAGATGGATAACGCGGTGATCGGCAAGCATCCGGGAATTGTTTTCGGTTTGCACTTGTGCCGCGGAAACAATCAGAGCAAGTTTTACTCCGCCGGTGACTACGGCCCCATCACGAAGATTTTCCGCAACACTCGCTTCCAGCGCTTCTTGCTGGAATACGACGACGAACGCTCGGGCGGTTTCGAGCCGCTGCGCCAAGTCCCCGAGGACAGGACCATCGTTTTGGGCTTGGTCAGTTCCAAGAAGGCGCAGTTGGAGAGCAAGGACGAACTGAAACAACGGATCGAGGCGGCCGCAGCTTTTGCCACCCTCGAGAGGCTGGCGCTCAGTCCGCAATGTGGTTTCGCCTCCACCCTGGAAGGGAATTTATTGTCGGTCGAGGACCAGGAAGCCAAGCTCCGGTTGGTAGCCGAGACTGCCCGCGAAGTTTGGGGCAAATCGGCAGTGGCCGCGTAGTTCAAAAGGCCGTAATCGGTGGGAGTTCATTGTTCCGTACCGGAGTGGAGTGCGCGAGTCCGCAAGGGCTGGCTCGCAATTTGTCTTGACACCTACCCCGGGTTATGCAAAATACTGCCAGTCAAGGGTCTTCCGTCCCCGCATTACCGAACGTACGTTCGCTCTAGAAAGGTTCAGCCCATGAGACCACGTCTGTCTTCGACCGCCTTGGTTGTTCTCGCGGTTGTAGCGCTGTTCAGCTTTCGCGCATTTCCTCAAGACATCGCCAACGCCACTCTCACCGGTACTGTGCTCGATACGAGCGGACGTGCGGTGGTCCGGGCAATGGTTTCCTTGCGCGATGTAAGTATGAATCAGACTTACAGCGCTACCGCCAACGATGTGGGCTACTACGTGGTGACGAACCTTCCCCCGGGAAACTACGACCTGACAGTGCAGTACACCGGTTTTGGCAAGTTTACGCAGACGGGCATCGCGCTGAACGTGGGCCAGACGGCTACGATCAATGTCACGCTGCAGGTGGTGAGCGCAGGCGAGACCGTAGTGGTCACTGGCGAGGCGCCGGTGATAGAGCCCACTCGCACCGAAGTCAGCCAGGTGATCGACGCCAAGCAGATCGTCTCCCTGCCCACCAGCACGCGCCGGTTCACCGATTTCGCGCTTTTGACGCCCGGAGTTGCGACCAGCAGAACCAGTCTGGGGACGACGTTCACGGAGTTCGAGGTGACGCAAATCTCCTTCGGCGGGATGCGTTCGTTCAGCAATGAGATTACGGTCGACGGCGCTGACTTCGTGAACAGCATCAGCGGCGTGCAGCGCGCCACGCCGCCCCAAGAGGCAGTGCAGGAATTTCGCGTGGTGAATAACAGTTTTGGATCGGAGTATGGCCGGGCGCTGGGCGGGATCGTCAATATCGTCACCAAGTCTGGGACCAATGCTCTGCACGGATCGCTTTACGATTACTTCCAGAACGATGCCGCCAACGCACGGTCGCTTTTGCAGCCGTCGCCCTTGCCCTACGTTCTGCGGCAGAACCAATTTGGTGCTGCTCTGGGCGGACCGATCAAGAAGGATCGCACGTTTTTTTTCCTGAACTATGAGGGACAGCGGCGCGCGGAGTCTCCTACGTTTGCGCCCGATCTCTACAACAACATCGCCACAATCGACCAGGCAAAAGGTTACTTGGGCCTCTCCCCCGAGGGATGTTTCCTTCCGCCGGCGCAGTGCACAGGCTCTCCGTTCTCCTATCTCAAGTCCACGCTGAAGACGCTGCACAACGATTACGGATTTGGCCGCCTGGACCACCAGATCAACGCCAATAATCGGCTGGCCATTCGCTACATGGTGGAAGATGCGCGTGATACCGGCGAACTGATCGGCAACACCGAAGACGGGGGTGGTATCGGCACTCCGAGCGGTGGACGCAATCTCTTCATCCGCGACCAATCTCTGGTCGGAACCATAAGCACGCTGCTCAAACCGTCCGTGGTCAATACCGCGTTGTTCCAGTGGTCAAGGCGACATTACAACTTCCCCGGAGCGACCGGCGAACCCGACCTGAGCGTGGTCAACGACCTCGAATTCGGTCATAACTTCGGGACCTATGACGCCATCTACGAAAGCCGCGCGGAAGGCTCGGAATCGCTTTCTTGGGTGAAAGGCAATCATTTGGCGAAGTTTGGATTCGATGGCAACTATATCTGGGGCTGGAACAACTACCCCGGATTTGAGCCGGAACGGATCGAGTTCCCGGATCTCGACTGCTTGTACGCGTTCTCCAACTTTGTGGCTGGCGCGACGACCGGGACCGCCGGAACGCTGGCAGGTGCGGCGGGTTGTCCGCTATCACCGCTCGCCGATGGGGTGTCGTTCCTATACTGGGGCACCGCGCTGCCGCGTACCAACTGCCCGAATCTTAACGTGGCTTGTAGCAATGGTTTCTACAACGGCTACGCACCGTTGCCGGCGACCGGCGGCGGATTTGGCAGCGGTTGGCCGAATGCGTTTCCGACGAACGAATATTCGAATTTCGGCTACAACTTGAATCATGGCTACTGGGGATTGTTTGCCCAGGATCAGTGGCGTGTCACTCCCAAGCTGGCCTTAAACTACGGCGTGCGCTGGGACTATGAATCAGGTCTAGCCGGCACCGTGAACCCAGACTACCGCACCTTCCAACCGCGGGTAGGCCTGGCTTACTCTCCGGACGGCAAAACCGTGGTGCGAGCCGGTTTCGGAATATTCTTTGATCGTAACAACTTGACTTTCTTTTACACCACGGGAAACCAGAAGACGATTCCGGGATATTTCTGCCAGCCGCCGGGCGCGGATGCGAATTGCGCCGCATCAGGTTTGACCCCAGTCACGGTTCCAATGATTCACAACGGTGCGGCCAACGGCGGGTGGCAATTGAGCGCACAACCGGGGTTTCCCGGGACGCCGGCCCTTCCCTGCCCGCCTTTGCCGACCTCGTTTTGCGTCGGCGGAGCCCCTGCGAGCTTGGCGGCGGTGACGGCTTTGGGCATACTCGCCGATCAGCCATACGATCCGGCGACCCTCACCGGCCCCTGCACTTTGACGCTGGCCGGGCCTGCGGGTGCGTGCGGCGTTGGTTCGGGGGGCATACAGAAGGACGGGCGCCTTCCCTATGCTGAGCAGGCGAGTCTCGAGATCGACCGGCAGATCGGCCGCGGGCTGACCATCAATCTGGGATATTTGTTTGTGGCCGCGCACCGCCTAGTCCGCGGAAACAACATCAATGTGCCGTGTCCGATGGGCACGAGCAAGCCTGGAAATCCCGGCGATGCGCAAGGTTTGCTGAACCCCGATGGTTCGCTGACCCCTTGCCAGGGAACCCCGACCCTGGGTCCGCTCGGGCTGGGTCCCTTTTTCGCTACCCTCGCCAATCCGAGCGGGCTGGAATTTGGCGTGCCCGGGGGTTCGGTCCCGGCGACGATCAGCGGAGGCCTCCTCGATTACAACAACAACGTGGCTGACGCGGTCTATCACGGCTTGACCGTCACTGCGCTGGAAAAAATGGGAAGATATCTCAATCTGACGGCCAACTATACCTACTCGCATACGATCGACAACGGCAATTTCACGACCTTCATCAACCTGCCCGAGAACCAATTCGACTATCAGGACGAGCGGGCCAATTCAAACCAGGACGCCCGTCATCGCTTGGTGACGAACTTTACGGCTTCCACTCCGGACCACGGCTTCGCGCGAAACTTCGAGTTCAGCAGCATCATCACATTGCAGTCGGGACGGCCGTTCACGCTATTCGCTGGCAACGATACGTTCGGAGATGTAGCAGGCGGCAGCACGGATCGCGTGGGAGGCGCGCCCGTGGACGGTACGTGCACTTCGGTGACGGATTGCACGACCACGGTGAGGAGAAATACCTACACGGGCGCCCCGCTCTATGTTTGGGATGCGCGTCTGTCCCAGCTTTTCCAGTTGACCGAACGCTTCAAGCTTAACCTCTCGGTCGACGCCTTCGACGTATTGAATCGGCCCAATATCGACGAAGTAACCTCGGTGTATGGATCGCCGGTGTTCTGCGGCGCCAGTCCCGTCATCCCGCAACACTACAATGACGCGGCTACTCAGGCCATCCAGAACGGATCGGTTTCCTGCGCGACGCAGGCTGCAGCGGCCGCGCCGCCCGCCTGGCTTGCCGAGGGGTTATTGCCAGTGTCCATTCCGGGTGCTCCCAACCCGTCCTTTGGGAGGGCGAGGACCATGCTGAACCCGCGGGAGTTGCAGTTCTCGGCGAAATTTACTTTCTAAAGCTCGAAGCTTCGTTGGGCCGCGAATCCGGCGGCCTTCAAAGCTCCCAGCGCCAATCCCGGTAACGTCGGCGCAGTTCCTTCTTGAGCAGTTTTCCGGTGGAGGTGTGAGGAAGTTCATCGGCGAAGATGAAGGCGTCCGGCAACTGCCATTTGGCGAACCTTGCGGTCAGAAACTCGCGCAACTCGGCTTCCCTCGCCGTGGCTCCCTCGCGCATCACCACCACCGCGACGGGACGTTCCTGCCATTTGGGGTGGGGCACGGCAATCACCGCCGCCTCGCGCACCTGCGGGTGCGCGACTAATGCATTCTCCAGGTCTACCGAGCTGATCCATTCGCCACCCGACTTGATGAGGTCCTTGGTGCGATCAACGATCTTGAGGTAGCCTTCCGCGTCCATCGTCCCGACATCGCCGCTACGGAACCATCCGTCCTCGGTCCATTTCTCGGATTCTTCCGGTGCGTTGTAATACTGGGAGGCGACCCAAGGGCCGCGCAATTGGACTTCGCCCATCGTGATCCCGTCGCGGGGTACCTCACCCGCCCCGTCTACGACTCGCACGTCAACAAAGGGCACGGGGAGGCCGGCCTTGGCGGTGGTCTTGTGCTTCTCCTCTGTCGGCCAATCTTGCATATGCGCCAGCAGTTGGCTGGTTGTGGCCTGCGGGCTACTTTCCGTGAGTCCCCAACCTTGAATCACCCTCATGTTGTACTGATGGAGCTTTTGAATCAGAGCTTGGGGCGGCGCAGCCCCGCCGATCAGGACTCGCATCGGCGACAGCTTCCAGCGTCCGGGATGCTTCTCGAGCGCCTCCACCACGTTGAACCAGATGGTGGGTACGCCGCCGGCCACCGTGACCTTTTCCCCGTCGAACAATTCCAGAAGGCTTTCCGCGTCCAGGTACGGTCCCGGAAGCACTTGTTTGCAGCCGACGATCGCCGCGGCGTAGGACAATCCCCAGCCGTTGACATGAAACATTGAAACCACGGGCAACAGCACATCGGCGTTGCATATGCCAAAATTATCCACCGTGGTCAAAAGAAAACTGTGCAGCATTACCGAGCGGTGGGTGTAGGTCACGCCTTTCGGAGCTCCGGTTGTGCCAGACGTGTAGCAGAGCGATGCCGCTTCATTTTCGTCCAAAGCGGGATAGGTGAAATCGCCGGAGGCTGCAGCCAGGAAATCCTCGTAGCTCTGGTATTCGCGGGAAACCGGATTTCCCGTCAGAGGAACTACAATGACGCGTTCGAACTTCACCGCGTTCTTGATCTTGTCGTAGAGCGGCAAAAGGATGTCGTCTACGATCAGGAAACGGTCCCCGGCGTGGTTCGCAACGTAAGCTAGGTCGTGTACAGCCAGCCGGAGGTTCAGAGTCTGCAGCACCCCTCCCGAAACCGGAATGCCAAAATAGGCTTCCAAGTGCGCGTAGTGGTTCCACATCAAGGTTCCGACTCGGTCACCGCGCTTGAGACCCGCCTTCTGCAAGGCTTCGGCCAGCAGACGGGCGCGGCGGTAGAAGTCTCCGTAGGTGTAACGGTGCAACGAGTGGTTGGGAAGGCGGGACAGGATCTCAACCCGAGGAAACAGCTTTCCCGCTCGCTCCAAGCTGTGCTGGAGGGTGAGCGGATATTTCATCATCGTGCCTTGCATTTGGGTCCTGGGACGGGTGCGCGGGATGCTGCGCCAAGGCAATCGGGAAGCCGCCTAAACCTCGCCATTCCCCTTGACAGGCCCGGAGTCCCGTAGAGAATAGTTGGGCCTCACCGTGAAGCGTTCGAGCGCTTAGGAATTATAACGTAGGTTCGACCAGGGCCCGGGCGCCCTGTCGAACCCGCCGCCGAAGCAAAAGCCAGCGGTGATGCCGTTGGGGAGTGTATGCCAACCTCGGAGTTTCTGGACGCCAAGATTGAGACCGCCACTCTAAAGGAAGTCCAGAAAGTTCAGGAGGCCAAGCTCGCCCGGCAGCTCGACTACCTGTTTGCCCGGTCCTTATTCTATAAGGAGAAATTTCAGACTGCCGGCATTCGCCGGAAGGACTACCGAACGCTAACGGACCTGGTGAAATTTCCCTTCACCACGAAAGAAGAACTGCGGGAGAGTCAGACCGCCCAGCCCCCGCTCGGGAAGCACGTCGCAGCCCGTCTCGACGACATCATCCGAGTTCACAGTTCCACCGGGACTACCGGCAAGCCCAGCTTCGTCGGCATCACGCGAGCGGACGCAAGGGTGTGGACGGCGATCACGGCCAGGTCTTTCTACACCCAGGGTCTGAGAAAATCCGATATCGTGATCCACGCCGCCGGGCTGACCATGTTTGTGGCCGGGCTTTCCTCGAAGGACGCCATTGAGTCGATCGGCGCGATGTTCGTGCCCATTGGCACCGGCGCCTCCGAGAAGGCGCTCATGGCGATTCAGCTGCTGAAGGCCACCGCCATGCACTGCACCCCGTCCTACGCTACCTACTTTGCCGAATGGGTGCGCCGCGAAGCGAAATCGGATCCAAAGGAATTAGGACTCAAGAAGCTTTTCTGTGGCGCCGAGCCGGGAGCTGGGATCCCGGCCGTGCGAGCGCAGCTCGAGCAAGATTGGGGCGCCCTAGTCACCGAAGGCCTGGGCAACGCGGATATGGCGCCGATCCTGTTCGGCGAATGCTCCCGTCAAACCGGCATGCACTTCTGCGCGCAGGAATATGTGCTCGCCGAAATTGTAGATTCGGAGAACGGAGAGAGTCTGCCCATCGAAAAGGGTGTCGGCGGAGAACTGGTGTACACGAGCCTAGAGCGCGAGTGCGTTCCCTTGCTGCGCTTCCGCACGCGCGACCGCGTGACCGTGCTCGGCACTTCCTGTCCCTGCGGACGCACGAGCTTCAAGCTGCGCTGCATTGGGCGAACCGATGACATGCTGATCGTGCTGGGAGTCAATGTCTTTCCCTCAGCGATCCGGGACATCATTGCCAGTCTTCATCCGAGGACCACGGGTGAGATGAGGATCCTGCTCGAGGAACCCGGGCCCAAGGTGAAGCCCCCGCTGAAGATGGTCGTCGAGCACGGTCCCGTACCGTGCAACTTGCCGGAGCTGAAGAGCGAGATTGAGAAAAGGATCAAAGCGACTCTGAGCATTCCTTGTTCGGTGGAGCTGGTGGTCGCGGGCACGCTCCCTCGCTATGAAATGAAAGGCCAGCTGGTGAAGAAGGTATACGAGAGCAAAGGAGCGGTCTAGGACGAAGCAGAAACCGCAAGGGGGGAACCGATTGGAGCCCAGAGGCTAGAGGGAAGAGGGAAGATGGGAAAATCGATTGTGATCCGACGCATTTGGTACTAATATGGTGGGTCTTCAAAAGAACGAACGTTCGATAAATTATGGGTTCCACCTCTCTCACTTCGCCGGTTACCACTCGTCGCGCGGACACTCGCTTTGAGCGCCGGCTGGCTGAGATTCTCGAACATGGTACGGCTGTCTTCTACGAAAAGGGATATGAGGGAGCGTCGATGCGCGACTTGTCGCGCATGAGCGAGATGTCGCTCGCCGGACTGTACTACTACTTTGAGTCAAAGGAAAAGCTGCTCTATCTCATTCAAAAGCACTACTTCACCACTGTGGTAGAGCGTCTGAGTCAGCGACTGGAGGGAGTCACCGGTGCGGAGGAGCGCTTGCGCACTTTTATCCTCAACCACTTGCAGTATTTTCTCGCGGAAAACCACAAGGCAATGAAAGTACTTGCCCACGAGGATGACGTGCTCCAAGGCGCCCTGGGCGCCGAGATCCGCTCGCTCAAGCGTCGTTACTACCACAGTTGCGCGGACCTTGTGGAGGTGCTGAAGGACGAGCATGGACTGGAGTTCAATCTCCGGGTAGCCGTCATGAGCCTTTTCGGTACCATGAACTGGCTTCACACCTGGTACAACCCGCGGATTGATCCGGACGCGGCTGCCCTGGCTCGCCAGGTCGGGGACACTTTCCTACGGGGTCTGTACGCTGCAACAAGATCAAGTTAGGCCGCCGCAATCAGGGATTCGTATCGGTTGCTTGTGCTATCGCGACCTTGGTTCGTCACACCACGGAAACGTTTTCAGGTTGATAAACTTTGATCACTGACTGCCACGTTCATATTCATCCTATGGAGATGGTCAAGCCAGCGGCCCTGGAGCTGATCCGTCGGAAGCGGCCTCATTTTGAGCAGATCGAGGAGTACTGCAAATCCCCCAAGGCCTTTCTCAAATATTTGGACGCCGCCGGTGTGGATCGCGCCGCTCTCATCAACTATCTCGCGCCCGATGTAATTGGCTTTACTTCCGAGGTCAATCAGTTTATTGCCGACTATACAAAGGAAGATCCCAAGCGGCTCATCTCGTGCGGCGGCCTCCATCCCCGTCACTCCCACAACATCATGGCGGACGTGGAGCAGATTCTGCGGCTGAAGATCCGCATGATTAAGATTCACCCCCCGCACCAACTGCTGTTTCCAAACGACTATTTGCGCGGCGTCAAAGAGCTGGAAATCATTTACCGCGCCGCGGAAGCCAATGGCATTCCGGTCATGTTCCATACCGGAACATCAATCTTTCCCGGCGCGCGCAACACCTACGGAGATCCGATCTACGTCGATGACGTGGCAGTCGATTTCCCCAAGATGAAGATCCTGCTGGCGCATGGCGGACGTCCGCTGTGGATGCACACAGCATTCTTTCTCTTGCGGCGTCATGCGAACGTGTTCCTGGATATCAGCGGCATTCCGCCGAAGCTGCTGCTCAACTACTTCCCGCGCCTGCGAGAGATCGCACACAAAACTCTGTTCGGGACGGACTGGCCCGGACCCGGAGTGCCGGAAATCAAGACCAATCTCGACGACTTCCGAGCATTGCCTTTGCGCGAGGAAACGCAGCGGGAAATCTTATCTCGAACCGCGTTGAAGATCTGGCCCGCGTAGCTCGACGACTCTGCGTTGCTGGACCGAGTCCATGAGCCAGGTTACGGCTTCTGCGTGGCGTCGAGTCCGGTGTTCTCGATCAGCAGCGCTATTCCTTGTCCGCCGCCGATGCAGGCGGCTGCCATTCCGTAACGTCCGCCGGAATTCTTCAGTTCCCGCGCGAGCGTAACCGCCAGGCGAATGCCGGTTGCGCCCAGGGGATGGCCAATCGCGATCGCCCCGCCATTGACGTTGATCCTCTGATGATCGAGACCGAGCTCACGCTCGCAGGCAAGGATCTGGGCGGCGAAGGCCTCATTGATCTCAAAACGGTCAATCTGCTCCAAGCGCAACCCGCTGCTTTCGAGCAGGGCACGAATGGCTGGCACCGGCCCGATGCCCATGGTCTCCGGGGGCACACCCACCGCTGCTCCGCCGACCACCCGGCCTAGAGGCTTCTTGTTGTGCGATCGTACAAAGCCGCCCGAGGCCACGAGCGTGGCAGCGGCGCCGTCTACAATCGCGGAACTGTTGCCGCCAGTCTGTACACCGCCGAAGGCAGGACGAAGTTTTGCCAACACTTCAACCGGCGACGGCCTGATATGGCTGTCCTGGCTAAAGGATTCAACCTGCCCGGACAGGCGGATGGCGCGCGGCTGGTAGCCTTCGAGCTCAAAGGTTTCATTCACCACGGCGACGATCTCGCCGGCCAGGAAGCCGTTGTTCTGGGCTACGATTGCGCGGGCAAAGCTCTGGGCGGCCAAACAGTCGACGTCCTCCCGCGAAATCTTGTGACGCTTGGCCAGCCTTTCCGCCGTTCCACCCATGGTCGCATTGGGGCAGGGATCGAGCAGCGCTTCCCATAGAAAGTCTTTGAACTCGACCTGCCCGAGGCGAAACCCACCGCGATGCGTGTATGCGGCAATGGGATTCCGCGTCATGGATTCGGCGCCGACCGCTAAGGCCAACTCCGCTTTACCCAGCTTGATCAGATCGGCGGCCTGCAGGATGACTTCAATGCCGGTACCGCACACCCGTTGCGCCAGATGGGCAGGTACTTCGATCGCAACCCCCGCATAGATCCCAATATGGCGAGGCAGCAAATAGGCGTCAAAGGAAGCCTGCGCCATGTTCCCGGCCACCACGGCATCGACCTGCTCCGCGGCAACGCCGGATCGGCGGAAAACTTCGCGGGCGGCTTTGATCCCCAGGTCGGTGGGTGAAACCAGACCAAGAACGGTGTTGTAGTCCGCAAACGGAGTGCGTACTCCATCGATCAGCCAGATGTCGTCGTACTGAGAAAGCAGACCCTTTGCGTGGCGGGCCATGGAGGAATCCTCCTTAAGATTCGTTTGATTGCCAGTGTCAGATTCAAGCTCTGAGTGGAGTTTCTTCGTCCACCGGGGAGCGCTTCACGGTCGGCGAAGGCTTGGAACGCCGCCGTTCGTCAAGCACGCTACCGTACCGGGCACGGTGTTCCGTTCCCCAAGCTGACATCAGTTTCAGGATCGGCTTCAGGCTCTCCCCATGCTTGGTGAGAGAGTATTCCACCCGAGGAGGGACTTCGGCATAGACCTTGCGGCGAACGATTTCATGCCGCTCGAGGTCGCGAAGATGCTGGGTCAACATTTTCTTGGTCAGGCCTGGGATCAGTTTTTGTAGTTCCCCAAACCGGTGTGTCCCGCCTTCGAGAAAGAACAAGATCGACGGCTTCCACTTGCCGCCAATGATGTTCGCCGTCAGTGTGACCGGACAATTGTGGTTTTCCATTCCCAGGGTCCTCCTCGACACTAGGTTACAGAAAGGTGCCTACTAGCAATAAAGATACTTTAGCCTAGAATCTGGTTCCAGGCCAGCATGCACCCGGTTGGCAGGGACGGGAAACACGGTCGAGATGCTCCCGCCGTTCGGAACTCTGCCGATCGTTGCAGTCTTTTGCCATCCGGACAACCGCTGAGGGGTCCGGCAGCGCCGCAACTCGAATTCTTCGATATACGTGTCGCCTTATCCGTAGGACGGGCTGAACTTAGGACGGGTCTATAGTTGATCTGTTTGATCTTAAGTCACTCAAATTCAGAGGTTCGACGATGGATAAGCAACGACCTGTGGTGGTGTACGGAGCCAACGGGTTTTCCGGCCGACTCGTAGTCGAGTACCTGCGCGAATACAACGTACCATTCATCGCGGCCGGGCGAAACCGGTCGAAAATCGAGGACGTGATCAGCCGCGTACCTGGCATCGAGACGGCAGATTACGAAATTGCCGAGACCGCCGGCTCGGTGGATGAGCTGACCAAGCTTTTTACCGGTGCCAAAGTAGTCTGTAATACGGTCGGCCCGTTCATCTATAACGGCCCGCGTGTGATCGAGGCTGCGCTGAGGGCGGGATGTCACTACCTCGACATCGGAGGAGAACAAACGTGGGCGAGACAAGTCGCAGAGAACTGGGGCGCAAAGTTTGCTGCCAAGGGACTTCTAGCCGCGCCGGGAACGGCCTTCATGTCCGCGGTTAGTGATGCCGCGGCCCGCCTCTGTGTGGACTCTGCCGCCATTGACACGCTCGAGACTCTCACCATGTTCAAGGGCATACCTACTTTCGGTTCGACGCAGACGATCTTTGCGGTCATTCAGACCGACGGCTATTACCTCGAGCAAAATCAGTACAAGCCATGGCCTCGCGCCACCCGCTATGACGTGGTTGTGCCCGGCTCGATTCAAACCCAGCTGGCGCTGGCCTGGGGCGGGTTTCCCCATCCCGTCTGGTTCAAGGACCATCCTCAGGTTGCCAATGTCCGTTCGATTGGAGGGTTGCTCGACCGCCAAATCATGGAGGGGGTCGCGGCGACAGAGAAACTGTTCGAAGAGCAAATCCGCCCCTTGCCGAAGGAAGAACAAGAGCGCAGGCTGGCCGAAATGGCGAATGCGGTGCAAGGCAGCACGCCGCCGCGGGAGAACTCACGCGAGCAGCGGACCATCGATGTGATCGCCGGGCGCGGTACCACGGACTTTGTGCAATGCGTCATTTTCGGGACTTGCTGCTACAAGCAGACCGGGCTCATCCAGGCCTGGGCGGCGCACAATTTGATTCACTCGGCGCCGAAAAAGGTCGGCTTCGCGTCGGCCGCGCAAGCGTTTGGCCATCGTGAGCTGCTGAAAACGGTCGAAAGCCACGGATTGGCCAAAGCAAAGCTCTATTCGTAATTGACCCACCCCGGGGGTTCGAAGGCCCCGGGGCCATATGCTATGCGAGCAATCGATTACTTCGACAAGGGCGCGGATGCGCATCCCGATCGGGCCGCCATCATTGACGGCAAGGTGCTCTATTCCTATCCGGAAATGCGGGACATCAGTGTCCGGATCGCACGCGCCATGTGGGCCAGCGGGTTGCGTGGCCAGGAGTGTGCCGCCATCTACTCGCACAACAACGCCCAGGTTCTGTTCTGCATGCTCGGCATGATGCGCGCCGGCGCCGTCTGGGTTCCGATCAACTACCGGAATTCTACCGATGACAACACGGCATACATGAACTACGTGGAGACCTCCTGGCTTTTCTATCACAGTGACTTCAAGGCCAACGTTTCCGAGCTACAGGCCCGGGTTCCCTCGCTGCGTCATTTGATCTGCATGGATCGCGAAGATGGCGGCAATCCTTCCCTGTTGTCGTTCATGGAGCGAGGAACCGAGGCCGATGACGTGGATTGGGCCGATTCCTCCGGGAACCTCGACCGTTTGGTGGGCATCGTGCCGACCGGGGGTACGACCGGGCCGGCCAAGGGTGTCCGAGTCACGAATCTGGCGTGGGGGACCATGACCGAAATGGCCTCGCACTACTGGCGTTCGGAGGAGACCGCACCGGTCTGTCTCAACGTTGCGCCGTTGTCGCACGCCGCGGGTGTGGTGGCGTTCACTATGTTCGCAATTGGCGCCACCAACGTCATTATGCCAAAGTTTGATTCGCTCGAAGTGCTGCGCAATATCGAGCGCTTCCAGGTCACGCACCTTTTTCTCCCGCCCACTGCGTTTTATAATTTGCTCTCCCATCCCGAGGTCGGCAACTTCGACTATTCGAGCTTGCGTGTGTTTCTGCTGGCTGGGTCTCCGGTGTCGCCGGACAAGCTGAAAAAGGGCGTTGAGATTTTCGGACCCTGCATTTGCCAATGCTATGGACAAACCGAAGCGCCCATGTTGTTGACCTGGCTGGATCCGAAGACCCTCGCGGCCGCCGCTGCCGGCGAGCACCCCGAGCGCTTGCGAAGCTGCGGCCAACCGACCTCCGCCGTACGCCTGGCCTTGATGGACGAAGAAGGCCGGATTCTGCCTCCCAACCAACACGGAGAAATCGTGGCCCGTGGCGCGCTCGTGACCCCCGGCTACTACAACATGCCCGAGGCGACGGCGGAAATACGAGCCTTCGGCTGGCACCACACGGGCGATGTCGGCTACATGGACCCCTATGGCTATGTCTACATCGTCGACCGCAAGAAGGACATGATCATCACGGGAGGCTTCAACGTCTATTGCGCCGAAGTGGAGGCGGGGATCATGGCCCTTCCTCAAGTTCAAGAATGCGCGATCATTGGCGTTCCTGACGATACTTGGGGTGAGGCGGTCAAGGCCATCATCGTCTTGAAAGACAAAGAATGCCTGTCGGAGGAAGAGACGGTGGCCCACTGCAAGGCCAAACTCGGCGGAGTGAAATCCCCGAAGTCGGTCGAATTCCGAGCGGAAATTCCCAAGACTCCGGCCGGCAAGATCGACCGGAAAGAACTGCGCAAGCCGTACTGGGAGAAGATGGATCGGAGTGTCCACTAGGCGGCGTGGCAAAGAGCGAGTCATCGAGCGCAGAGGGGGAAGCCATCGTCAACCCGGTCATCGTTCCGAAATCAGGTGGCGTCACCAGCACCAAGGTGAACGTTGTGCGCTGGATCAAGCACGAGGGAGAGCCTGTTCGCCAAGGCGAACCCCTGGTCGAACTGGAGACCGAAAAAGTGAGTTATGAGCTAGAATCCCCGGCGCAGGGGGTGCTGCTGAAGATTGTTGCGCGCGAGAACATCGAAGTGCCGGTGGGCGATCCGTTGTGCTACATCGGACAACCCCGGGGAATCAGTGCCCGAGTCCTTGCGGCGGGAGGAATGAGCCATGCCAAAGGCAAAGAAGGAAAAACTCGAAAAAAGCCGCTTGATCTGGATGTACACGCAAATGGTGCGCATCCGCGAATTCGAAGAACGAGTCAAGCGAGCTTTCATTGAGCATCCGGGCGTCATTCGCGGGCACTCGCATCTGGGCGATGGCGCCGAGGCCAGCATCGTTGGCGCGCTGTCCACCCGCGAGAGAAATGACCTGGTGATGCCGAGTTACCGCTGCCACGGCTATGCCATCGTGCTCGGCTCGCCGACGCGGAATGTCATGGCGGAGATTTTCGGGCGCAAAGATGGTCTGTGCAAGGGTTTTGGCGGATCCATGCATCTCGCCGACCCGGCCCATCATTTTCCAAGCGCCAACGGGATCATCGGAGCCGGCATCGCTCAGGCCACCGGCGCCGCATTGACCGCCCAGGTGAAGCACCCGGGGCAGGTGGTTTATTGTTTCTTCGGCGACGGCGCATCGAAGCAAGGCGCGTTTTTCGAGTCACTGAACATGGCGGCCATCTGGAAACTGCCCATTGTTTACGTGCTCGAGAACAATCAGTATCAGGCCTACACGCATTACAGCCTGGAAGACGCGAACGCCATTGCCGGAGACCCGTTGTCCCAGAAAGCGCAAGCCTTTAGCATCCCCGGCGTGACCGTCGATGGCACCGATGCACTCAAGGTGCGGGCTGCGGTCAGAAAAGCCGCGGACCGCGCCCGGGCGGGGAAGGGGCCGAGCCTGGTGGAATCGAAGTTCTACCGCTTGAGCGCGCATGGCAATGTTATTACCGTTCCGCCTTTGCCCACGCAGTTTCCTGAGCACGAGGCGATCGGGGTGTACGGCAATCGGGCGGAATTCGAGAAATGGAAGGCGAAAGACCCGATCCCGAGATTCCGTGCCCGTCTAGTGAAGGACGGGGTGCTTTCTGAAACCAAAGCCAGAGGCATTGAGAACGCCGCCCGGGCCGAACTGGACGACGCCGTGAAGTTCGCGCTCGCCAGCCCCTTGCCCGCTCCCGAAGAGGCGGTGAACTATGTGTACGCCTAGGAGAAACCGCTTATGGCGTCGGTAATGATGTACGGTGACGCAATCGCCGCGGCTATTGTCGAAGAAATGCAACTGGACCCCGACGTGGTGTTCTATGGCCAGAACATGGCCATGACCGAACGCGATCCGATGCTCAAGAGATTCGGCAAGAACCGCGTCCGTCTCGCACCTATTTCCGAGACCGCGGAGACCGGCATCGGCGTGGGGGCGGCCATGACCGGCCTGCGCCCAATCGTCGAGTTGTGGATGAGCGAGTTCATGCTCGTCGCCATGGACCAGGTGCTCAACGAAGCCCCTCGCTTCCACTATATGTCCGGCGGTCAGGTCAAAGTGCCGGTGGTATTTAAGGCGGGCTACGGATTCGCTGCGGGCTGGGCGGGGCAGCACTCCAACTGCCTCTATCACACCATGATGGGGATTGCGGGATTGAAGGTGGTCGTGCCATCCACGCCCGCCGACGCCAAAGGTCTCCTGACCTCAGCCATCCGGGACGACAATCCCGTCGTCTATCTCCACCACTACATGCTGACGCTCGACAAAGGGGAAGTGCCGGACGGGAATTATGCGATTCCCCTCGGTCTGGCGGAGGTAAAGCGGCCCGGAAGCGACATCACGATTGTGGCCACGGGATGGATGGTGAAGAAATCTCTGGCCGCCGCGGAGCGCCTGTCCAAAGAAGGCATCAGTGCGGAAGTCATCGATCCGCGCACTCTGGCGCCGCTCGATGTTGAGACCATCCTCAAGTCGGTCAAGAAGACCGGACATCTCGTGCTGGTCGACCAGGGCACGCGTCACGGCTCGGCCGCGGCCATCATCGCCGCTGAAGTCGCCGAGCACGGGTTCGATCATCTTAAAGCACCTCTCAAGATGGTTACCGCACTCGATTGTCCGGTGCCTTACAGCGAACCTCTCGAAAACTACATTCTGCCGAACGAGGAAAAGATCGTCGCGGCGGTCAAATTCGTGCTCACCAGGCGCGAGGTGGCCGCCTAGCTCCACTTTTGGGGAGCAGGTGAGCGCACAGAAAGCGGCCGACGATCTGGGGGCATTAAGCTTCTGTGCGACGGAGCAACTTTTCTCACTCCGGCTATCAGTATACCCGCTGAGATGTACACACCTATCTCAACACTCGGAATCGGTTTGGGGATGGCCTTCGGGTTCCCGGTCGTCGTTTTCGCCACAGGACGGGTCTGGTTTCGGATGGTCGGGGGTTCGACCCCAAGGGTAGACAGGAGCTGGGCAACCGCCTGCTTATTGCTGCCAATCGTCTCGCTGGGAATGATGGTGAAGGTTGACTTCGACATCATCCGGACGGTGTGGCTGGAATCTCCGGTTCTCGCGTCGTTGGCATGTTTGTTTCTAGCGGGAGTGGTGCCGGCCATTCTGATTTACTTCATCATCCGGGTTTGGCGGCCAGGCCACGATGATCATTCATCGAGCTGACGAATAGTCTGTGACTTTGGTTTGGCGGGCGGGTGACCGACCTTATGCATTGGGTGCAAAAGTTGGAGTCAGGAGTTCGAGCCCGCAACTTGGCCCCTAGTGCGCGCAGTTAGGTTGCGCCTTGAGGCAAGCCCCGCCCGGCGGCACTCTCGGCTAGGAAGCCGCAGTCTCAAACGGATAGTGCCTCGGCTTGTGCTGCACCGACACCCACTTCATGGTAGTAAATTCTTCGAGCGCCCATTTCCCGTTGAGGCGGCCCACTCCGGACGCCTTTTCCCCTCCGAATGCAACCAGGGGATCATCATTGATCGTGCTGTCGTTCACATGAACCATTCCGGATTCGATATGCTTGGCCAGCTCGGCGCCCACCTCGACGTCGCGCGTGAGGATGGATCCGCTCAGACCGTAGGGACTGTCGTTGGCTATCCGGATTGCATCCTTGGGCGTGTCAAAGGGCATCACGCACACCGCTGGTCCGAACATTTCATGCTGCGCCACCCACATGTCCGGCTTCACATCGGCAAAAATGGTGGGGGTCGCGACATTGCCTTCGATGGTCCCGCGCAGCACCGGTCGTGCTCCCTCGTCGATGCCTTTCTGCACCTGTTTGGCATAGGTTTCGGCCTGGCGCTGATTGATGAGTGGACCAAGATCAGTCTCGGCCTCCCGAGGATCGCCCGCCTTCAGCTTAGAAACCTGTGCCACGAACTTCTCCAAGAATCTGTCGTAAACGCCGCGCTGCACCAGAATCCGATTGGTGCACATGCAGACCTGCCCCTGATGGGCAAAACGTCCAAAAACCGCGGCATTGACGGCGATCTGCAGGTCGGCGTCTTCGAGCACGATCATGGCGCTGTTTCCCCCAAGTTCGAGGATGGCTTTCTTCAGAGCCCTGCCGGCAACCCCGCCGATGTGGCGCCCGACCGCCTCCGATCCGGTGAAGGAGATGACGCGCGGAATGGGATGCTCCACAAAGGCGTCACCGATTTCGCCAATGTCTGCCACCACCACATTCAGCAGCCCTTTGGGAATTCCCGCCTCCTCAAATATTCTCGCGATCAACGTTCCCCCCACGATCGGAGTGTCATCGTGCGGCTTGAGAACCACGCCGTTTCCTGCGCCGAGCGCCGGAGCCACCGAGCGCATACTCAGGTTGAAGGGAAAATTGAACGGGCTGATAACCCCCACCACGCCCGCAGGCACCCGATACAGGCGGTTCTCCTTGCCATCGATCATGGAGGGAAGAATCTCGCCCGTCATTCGCAGCGGATAGGTCGAGGCTTCCTTGACGAAGGTTTTCGTCAGCATGATCTCGATGAACGCCTTGAAACGCGTGCCACCCAGTTCCTCGATGATCATGTCGGCGATGTCGGCTTCGTTTTGTTCGATCCAGGTGATGGCCTTCTCCAGAACAGCGCGCTTCTCGAAAGGATTGACCTCGGCCCAGATTTTCTGCGCAGCGGCGGCCGAGCGGTAGGCCTCATCCAGATCCGAGAGGCTCGCTAGCTTGAAGTCGGCAATCGATTTTCCGTTGTAAGGGTTTCTATCGGTCAGCGTCTTCGTACTCGATCCATCGCGCCATACACCGCCAATGTACTGCCGGTTCAGCTTCGCGAACTGGTTCATGGCAAGGATCCCTCGCGGCTCAGTTTTTGCGGTACAACTATAGCTCCCGATTGCGGGAATGGCTAGGCTGCCCGGGAAACAGACCACCGCCCGCCACGATCGCGGCTACTTCCTCAGTTCAATGAGGGCCAGGCCGTCGGGTGGAATGGTGACGGTCAGTGCTCCACCGTTTAGTTTCTGCACTTCGGGTGCCGGAATCTCGGCGGCCTTGCGAAGCGCTTCGAGTTGCGCCGCCGTCGGATAGGGAGGGGAACCCATCTTTTCGTAGGCCGGCAGAACGTCTCCGTCGCTCTGATCGAGGCGGGAGATATAGGCGCGGCGCGCCCGGGTGCCGGCTTTCAACTGCAGGTTCATGATCTTCTGCGGCCCGGATTGGCCGGGGGGAACAGATTCCAGAGCGCCACGACCAGAGTGCCGTCTTGGCGTCGCGTTAGCAGCGCGGAATCGGAGTCGAGTGCGAGGCGCTCTTCGCCCAGCCGGTGCAGGAGCTTAAAAGCGTTGTAGGCGGGTTTCGGAATGCCTCCGACCGCCAACAGGCCGAAGCCGCCGTAGAAGGGCTGTTTCACCACTCCTTGCTCCTCGAACACGTCGGAAAAAGTCCAATATGACATAACCTCGACCAAGCCATCGCAGGTTCGGATGGTGTTGGCCAGCCAAGGCCCCATGTAAAGCGCGTCGGTTACTTCCGGCTCGGCCTTGTAACTGGCATTGAACTCACTCCAAATCAGGGGCAGAGCGGGGAGGGGCGAGGCTTGGATCTGCTCGTGAACCTTTTTCACCGCCCGGCAGACCATCTGATCGCGCGAAATGGTTTCCTCGGTGCCAAACACATCGTGGGCGCTGTCGTTGCCGTAAACGTGCGTGGATACAAAGTCGACCGGCACGTGGTTGTCGGCGCAGTGCTTGATGAATGCGTCCGCCCAAGCCGCCTGCGCCGTCGCCGGACCGCCCACCCGCAAGCGTTGGCTGACGCGCTTGATGTTGGTCGCGCTGTGGTCGTAAAGCTCAAAGTAGGTCGCCTGCTTGGGATCCCCCGCCCAAAAATCAATGTTCGGTTCGTTCCAGACTTCGAAGTACCAAGTCGCGACTTCGTCGATGCCGTAGCGCTCCACCAGGTGTTTGGTGAACTGATAGATAAGATCGTCCCACTTGCTCCAGTCCTTGGGAGGGGCCACATTCGGTTTGTACCAGAACGACATGAAGGCCTCCCGGGCCGCCAGCTGCCGGGGCATGAAGCTCAGCTCGACGAAAGGGCGTACGCCATTCTGCAAAAGGCCGTCGTAAATCTGATCCACGTAAGAGAAGTTATAGACCGGTCGGCCTTGGGCGTCTTCGCTGTACACGCCGTTCTCATCCATGAGGATGGCGTGAAAGCGGACGTAGTTGAAACCGGTAATCTGCTTTACGCTGCGCAGGTCGTCGCGGTAGCTCTCGCGGAGGGCGAGGTTGGC
This sequence comes from uncultured Acidobacteriaceae bacterium, assembly GCA_963770245.1. Classification (GTDB taxonomy): domain Bacteria; phylum Acidobacteriota; class Terriglobia; order Terriglobales; family Acidobacteriaceae; genus PALSA-270. Next base: position 903,953 of record CAVYOX010000014.1, read on the forward strand.
ACGGCCTGAGCCGAACATCTGCTCCCAGAAATGAGGGAAGGGATGGGCCGGGGCCCCGGCATCGATCGTGAGGACATTCGGACTTTGCTCAGACGCTTGAGCCCTTGCGCTTGGCTGGTGCGCAAGCAGGGGAAAAAGCAAAAGTAGTAGGGAGGCGATGACCCGCAGTCTGCTCATAGAAGTTCTCGGTCCAAAGTCTACCCGATCTTCCTTGCTCTGTGTTCCGCGCGCACAAACCCCACTGCTTGTTCCTGGGCGCCGCTACGATAGAATATGCGCTGTTGCCTCTCCTGCCTGCACTTGACCGTCTGCGCGTGGTTCTGGTGGCGACGCGCAATCCCCTCAACATTGGGGCGGCGGCCCGCGCCATGAGCAACTTCGGCTTCTCTCATCTGCGAGTGGTCAACCCGTTTGACGCCGCCTTTCGCCAGGCGCGCTCGGCGGTCGGTGCAGCAGAACTGCTGGCGTCTGCCGAGCAATACGACAGCGTAGCGGAAGCGGTTGCCGATTGTACGTTAGTGGTCGGCACCACGGCGGTGCGCGACCGGCACCTGCAGCATCCGATGCGCAGGCTCGAAAACGGCGCGCGGCTCATTCGCAAGCGGCTCGGATCGGGTCCTGTCGCCCTCCTCTTTGGTTCGGAAAAATTCGGCCTCTCGAACCAGGATTTCAGCCATTGCCACTGGCTCATGCGCATTCCCACCGGGGAAGGGAACATCTCGATGAACCTGGGGCAGGCGGTTGCGGTCTGCCTTTACGAGCTGGTGCGGAACGGGAAGTCGCCGCCTCAACCGGAGAAACGCAAAGCAGCGCCCGCCCGCGATGTGGAACTTGTCACCACGATTCTGTGCGAGGTGCTCGGGACCAGCGGCTATATGCACTCGCGCCCGCCCACCTACGTGGAGGAGAAAGTGCGCCGCCTGGTGCGCCGGCTCAACCTGGAATCGCACGACGCCAAGGTCTGGCTCGGCATGCTTCGTCAGATCCTGTGGAAGCAGCGGTCGGTGGAAGATCAAAAAAAACAAAAAGAATAAAGAACAAAGAATGACGAGCAGGATTCTTCGCCCGGGGACGCGCGGCGACCGCTGATTTGACAAAGTCGACTGAATTGCACTACTTTTTTCGAGCGGTAAACGATTGCCTACCACGTTGTGAGGCGTTCATCGAGCATGATTGCGGCGACGCGGCTGCAAAAAACCGATTCGCGCTTTTGGACGAACCCATGCTCATGATTTCCGCCGGCGCCTTTCTCATGCCTCACCGAGCCCATGCATGGCGCCCTGGGTGCCCGCCAATCCGGAGATTCGGAATCCTCTGCGCTCTGGATGGTGCCGGGGACTCAAAACGCACGGAAGCAACGCGGACGATAGACGGCAGCTAAAGGAAAAAATGATGCCCACGGTTGCGATGTTTGTTACCAACACGCTCGTGCACTTGGCCCCGGTCGATATTGTCATCGTAGCGTTTTACTTCGCCTTGGTTTTGGGAATCGGTTTTTACCTACGGGGACGGGCGAATACGGGCGAAGATTTCTTCATGGCAGGCCGGGAGATGACGGCGTGGGTCGCCGGCCTCAGTTTCCTTTCTGCCAACCTGGGCTCCCTGGAGCTGATGGGTTGGGCGGCAGCCGCCTACCAATACGGCATTCTGGCGACCCACTGGTATTGGATCGGAGCCATCCCCGCCATGCTGTTTCTGGCACTGGTGATGATGCCGTTCTATTACATCTCCAAGACCCATTCGGTCCCGGGATATCTAAAGTTGCGGTTCGGGGAGCCCAGTCGCGCGCTTTCCGCGGTTTCCTTCGCCTTCATGACAGTGCTGATGAGCGGGATCAACATGTACTCGATGGCGTTGGTCATGAAAGTGGTGCTTGGCTGGGACATTCATTTCAGCATCTGGGTATCGTCCATCACGGTCGCGATTTATGTCGCCCTGGGCGGGTTGCGCTCAGCCATCTTCAACGAGGTGCTGCAGTTCATCTTGATTTGGGCGGGTGCGCTGCTGATCCCCATCCTGGGCTTGGTCGAAGCCGGCGGATGGACCAACCTCAAGCTGCAGATCGCCCACAACGCCTCCGGCCAGTACACGCATCTTTGGTCGACACTGGGCTCGTTCAGTGACAATCCCATGGGTATTCACTGGACCGGAATTGTTCTGGGCCTTGGGTTCGTGATCTCGTTCGGATATTGGACGACCGACTTTCTGGTGGTGCAACGGGTGCTGGCGGCCAAGGACCTGCGATCAGCGAAAATGGCTCCCATCATCGGATCGGCCTTCAAGATGGCGGTTCCATTCATCGTGATTCTGCCGGGGCTACTGGCTCTGGCGGTCTTGCCGGTCAAGTTGGTAGGGGCACCGGAAGCGATCGCCAGCGGCGGCCACAGCTATAACGAAGTACTGCCGTTGATGCTGGCGCGCTATTGCGGGCCCGGCCTCCTGGGCTTGGGGATCACCGCTCTCATCGCCGGATTCATGTCCGGTATGGCCGGCAACGTCAGCGCGTTCACCACCGTCTGGACCTACGACATCTACCGCGCGCTCATCAACAAGACGGCCCGCGATAATCACTATGTGAGCATGGGGCGCTGGTGCACGATTCTCGGAGTACTGATTAGCATCGGCACCGCTTACCTGGTCATGCAGTTTGGCAGCATCATGGATTACGTGCAGGCGCTGTTCAGTTTTTTCATTGCGCCGCTATTCGGAACCGTGATCCTCGGCATGTTGTGGAAGCGCGCCACCGATGCGGGAGGTTTCTCGGGCCTGTTGGCGGGCACGCTGTCTTCGATCGGCATGTGGGCGTGGGTGAAAGTCGATCCCACGGCCCTGCGCTATGTGGCGCTCTCCCCCAATGCTCGCGACATGGCCGAGAACATGTACCGCGCCTTGTGGTCCTGGATTGTTTGCGTCGTGGTGACTGTGGCGGTCAGCTATATGACGAAGCCGAGGCAGGATAGCGAACTGACGGGCTTAGTGTACGGAGTGACTGCGATCCCTCATGAGGCCGAGGTGCCGTTCTACCAACGCCCGGTATTCTGGGCGGTCGTGATCGGCGTGCTGTTCGTGGTTCTCAACATTATTTTCTGGTAGGAATGACGGGTGACGAAATGCGTAACGGAGAAGTTTCAATCTGGTTTTTCATCGGCATTTCACTGCTGGTGAACGGGAGCCTGATTGCAGGAGCGGGTATCTGGGAAATCTTCTCCCCACCCGCGAACCCGGTTGTGCTGTTCCAGTATCACGCCAATGCCTGGTGGGGCGCGGTGCTTCTGATACTGGGAGTGATCTACTGTATTCAGTTTGCCCCGGGCCGCCACTCCTAATCCGCACCCTGGTCGGGGAGGGCGCCCACTCCGCGGCGCACACCTGCCGACCTCGGGTCGGGGATGGCATGGCTGCCGCTCCCCTCCCCTCCCACCCCATTTCGAAATCAGTCACAGCTCTTGCGGTTATTGGCTCTTGGCCGGGGTGAATAGCTCCAGCCGCACCCGCCAGGAAACCGACTGACCGGGCTGCAACAGGACCATCCCGTTGTTTCTTTTTCCCCAGATCTTGTTGTAGGGATCGGCGAGATTGAATTGGGGTTCAATCGCCACCACGTTTCGATCCAGGGGTGCATAGACCTGAAAGCCTTTCACTTCGCGCGAAAGAGCGACGATGCGAAGGCCATAGCCGGCGGCTGGGTCGATCAGCTTCACCACCGCGGTGCCGTCGGACTGGCGCTTGACGTCGGGGAAGAAATCGTCCATGAAGAGCGTACCCAGCGCCGCTCCGTCCGGCGCGGTAAAGTCATAGGGCGTGCCGGTGACCGACTCGACCTTCCCTGTCGGCAGCACATCGTCGTAGTTGTTGACTAGGGCGCGTTCGTCGGCGGGCAGATGCAATCTGATCTGCTCCCGCTTGCCACTGAGCAGACGGAACCAAGGATGAAACGCCACGCCTACCGGCAGCGGCTCCTGCCCGACGTTTTTGGTGGTGACAGTGAACTCTACCGCGGCATCTTTCAGCACGGTCTGTACGCGGACATCGCTCTGAGACGGCCAGTGGTCGCCAAAGTCTCCCGCCTGCAAGTTGGCAGAAACGCTCGACTCCGCGGGCCCGTTATGCACATGGACATCTTGAAACTTGGCGGAAAGAATCAGGCCGTGCATAGCCAGAACGGTGGCGCCCGGTTTCTTGCCGTGCCAATTGGCCGGCAGGGAGATGGTCTTGCCAGCGATGTCGGTCGCGATAGTCTTCCCGTCGGAGGACAGCTTTCCGGTAATGCGGTTGGCATACGGCAACAGAATGGCCGCGCCCACCGAAAAGCCTTTGTTCCCAAACTCGTCGTCGCCCTGATCGAGAAGCTGCTTGGTCTCGGGCAGCGCAGGGGAATCGAACAGATCGACTTCGCCCCGACCCGGAATAAAGGCCCTGATCTGCAGGATGTTCATTCCGCGGCCCGGCAGGATGGTAGCCTCCACAAATCGCGGCGTGCTCTCATCCTTCGAGGGAGGACGTTTCAGAGTGACCACCGGTTCCCCGCCGATTGAAATGGCGGGCGACGGAGAAGCCTCATGCGAGGCCGACTGCGACGGCGTTCCCTGAGCGAGCGAACGGCCGGACGCCAACGCCACAAACAGAATCAGCAGCGACATGCCCCCTAAAGTTTTCATATATGCTCGCGGCTAACGAAACTCCTTTCGCGAAATGATGGGAAATTCAGAAATGATTGCTGCGGCCGCACGGAGTCGATCCACCGCTTGGCGGTCAAAGCGTTCTTCTCAATCGCCGAGTCCGTCCCTGGGAATTAGGATAACGAAGAATTGTTCGATCGGAGGAGGATTGTATCACAGGCCTAGGAAAACGTTTACCCGGCGGATTTTGATTCTGGTACGCTGTTGCGCGGGAGAAATCCGGGACTGAAGATTTCTAAAAGGCGCCGCGCCGAGCGGAGCGGCGGAGTGAAATTGCAATGAAGAAGCGTCTCACCCTGGCCAGTCTCGCGCTGGTCTTCGGTTGCCTCGGAGGTCTGAGAGCGCAAGACCGTGCGCACAAAGGGCGCGCCCTCACCCGCCGGGATGAGTCCGAGCCTGTGCGGTTGGCCAGAACCCCGCCGATGGGTTGGAACAGCTGGGATTCCTATGGCACCACGATTCCGGAGGATGAATTCAAGCGCAACGCGCAGTGGCTGGCCAAACATCTGAAAGCCTACGGCTGGCAGTACGTGGTCGTCGATATGGAATGGTTTGTCACCAATCCCCGGGCGGAGGGAAATTCGAAGAACTCGCAATTCAGCCTCGACGAACATGGCCGATACACGCCGGCCGAGAATCGGTTCCCATCCGCGGCCAACGGCGCCGGCTTCAAGCCGCTCGCTGACTATGTGCATTCGCTGGGTTTGAAGTTTGGTATTCATATTCTGCGGGGCATCCCCAAGGTGGCAGCGGAAAAGAACTTGCCGATCGCCGGCTCGTCCTACCACGCCTCCCAAGCTGCCGATGCTGCAGACCTCTGTCCATGGAATCCCGATAACTATGGCCTGCATGCCAAGCCGGCCGCGCAGGCCTACTACGATTCCATCGCGCGGCTCTATGCCAGCTGGGGCGTCGATCTGATCAAGGCGGACTGCATAGCTAGCCGGCCGTATAAAGGGGATGACATCCGCATGCTGAGTCTTGCTCTGCGCAAGACTGGCCGGCCGATTGTGCTCAGTCTTTCTCCCGGAGCCGCCCCCCTCGAGAAAATCGATGAGCTGCGCGCGTACTCGCAGATGTGGCGCATTTCCGACGATATCTGGGATCTCTGGCACAGCACGGTCGAGTACCCGCAAGGTTTGGGCGACCAGTTTTCCCGAGCCGCCCGCTGGGCTTCGCTCGCAGAACCCGGTCATTGGCCGGACGACGATATGCTCCCGCTCGGCCATCTGGGCCCGGCGCCGGGATGGGGTTCGGCGCGTGAGACTCGCCTCACGCATGACGAGCAGCGGACCTTGGTCACGCTGTGGTGCATGGTCCGCTCGCCGCTCATGATGGGCGGCAACCTGACTTTGAGCGATCCTTGGACCACTTCCTTGCTCACCAATTCTGAGGTGATTGCGGTCGACCAGCACTCCACCGAAAGTCATCAGGTACTCGCGACAGATAAGACGGTGGTATGGCTGGCGCAGTCCGCATCGGCCGGGGAGTACTATCTTGCCCTGTTCAATACGGGCGAGTCCTCTGAAACCGTGGGATACGGCTGGAACGACCTCGGTTTGGAAGGAACCCACTACCAGGTGCGAGATCTATGGGAACACAAGGATCTGGGATCAGAAGATTCGGTCGCTCTGACCTTGCCGGCGCATGGCACTGTGCTCTACCGCGTCTGGCCCGTGGGCACGACTGCTCGATAACCGCACGCCTTCTGCGGGACCGCTTGGAGCTTCGGTCAGAACCGCTCCCGGCAGAGGTGAGGAGAGATTCCTAGCCCCGAGCGAAATCGAGATATCCCCGCTGAATATCGGCACGGATCAGCTTCACGCGGAACCGGTCGCCGAGCTTGGTTCCCTGCGCACCTTGGGTCAACATCCCGTCGACGTGCGGTTTCAGCAACCGCACGAAGGTTCCGTAGGAGTTTACGGTTTCGACCACCGCATCAAAGGTGTCGCCAATCCTGCGACTCATCGCCACCGCTGCCAGTCGTTTTGCCATCTGGCGTTCCACTTTCTGTGCCGCGTCTTCCTTGAGGGTACAGTTGCTGGCGATCGCGGCCAGTTCCTCATCGGAATAGGGGTTGGGTTGGCCGGCCAAGAGAGCTTTGATCAACCTCTGCGTGACCAGATCGGCGAAGCGCCGGTTGGGAGCGGTCGAGTGAGTGTAGTCCCGTACCGCCAGTCCAAAGTGTCCCTCCTCGGGATCGCCGGGGCGTTCGAGAACGTATTCGCCGGGCCCGATGAGCTTGATGACCTCGAGAGAAAGCGCGGCAAAGTAATCCGGATCGGCAGCCTTGCGGTGGAGCAGAAAATCATTCAAGGCTTTCGAATCAGGCTGCGCCGGCAGCTTCTCGCCGTGCAGGGCGGCAATTTGTACGATCCGGTCCCAGTGCTCGGGAGTCTTTACAATGCGGCGCAGTGAGGACACCGTCTCGAGCGAGCGGGCCACGACGCCGTTCGCGGCGATCATGAAGTCTTCAATCAATTCCGTGGCGTTGTTCTTCTGTTCTCCTACCACGTCGACCACCTGCTGATTCACCATGACCGGCTGCAGTTCGCTGCTCTCGAGGTTGAGCGCGCCATGGCGGAAGCGCTGATTCTTGAGCGCCTGCGCAACCGAGTCCTGCAGTTTGAGCTGCGACGCGAGCTCGCTCGATGCGGCCACTTTCGCCGGAGCTGGGCCGGTGCCCTCAAGCCATGCCCCGACCGCGTTATAGGTAAGCTGTGCCCGGTTGCGGACCACGGCGCGATAAAGGTTGCCGGAGCTCACGTTGCCATCTGCGCCCACAACAAACTCGATCACGATGCTAAGAAGGTCTTCGTTTTCGAGCAGTGAAGTCAGACCCGTCGAAAGCTCCTCCGGCAGCATGGAGAAATTCCGCACACCGGCGTAAATGGTCGCGGTTTGCTTGGCCGCGTGCTGGTCGATGGGCGAGTTCTTAGGCACGAATGCATCCACGTCCGCAATCCCGACCATCACCTTGACCTCGCCGTTCGGCTGCCGCTCCGCCACTTCAATTTGATCGAGGTCCCGCGAAGTATCGTTGTCGATCGAGGACCACAGCAAATCGCGCAGGTCGCGGATCTCGGGGCGGGGAGAGATCTGGGGCGGATGTGCTTTGAGCTGAGCGACTTGCTGATCGACTTGGGGAGAGAATGCCGCCTCAAAGCCGTTCTCCTGCATGAGTTGTTTGGCGGTGGCCTGGAGATCGAGATGGGCAGAATGGATGTCGTTCATAGTCCGCCGTGCGCAGAGTTTCTGACAGGGAAAGGCTATCACGTTCCCGCGATTACATCGGTTTGCACTCCTGTCCCGGGGAATCGGTTCCTGGCCGTGATAATCTAGTTCGAGCGGCTGCTGCGTACGCCTTTCGGGCTATTTCCCGCAGTTCCCATTAGGAATCATGATTTCAGTCAGCAACGTTTCCATGCGCTACGGCGCCAAAGTTCTGTTCGACGAGGTCTCCACCGCCTTCACGGTGGGCAAGCGCTACGGCCTCACTGGGCCAAACGGCGCCGGCAAGTCCACTTTCCTGAAGCTTTTGACGGGCGAGCTGGAACCGCAAAAGGGAACCGTAGTGCGCCCGAAGAAATTCGGAGTGTTGAGCCAGGACCAGTTCGCCTTTGATGCCTATCGCGTGATCGACACCGTCGTCATGGGAAACAAGCGGCTGTGGGCGGCTCTGGAGGAGCGCGACCGGATCCATGCCAAGCCGGAAATTACCGACGAAGACGGCATGAAGCTCGGTGAACTGGAGGGCATCGTCGGCGAAGAGGACGGTTACACGGCCGAGACCGACGCTGCCATTCTGCTGCAGGGCCTGGACATCGCGGACCAGCTGCACGAGCGCAAAATGGGGGAACTGCAGGGCGGACAGAAAGTCCGCGTGCTGCTCGCGCAGGCGTTGTTCGGGCATCCCCTAGCTCTGCTGCTCGATGAACCCACCAACCACCTGGATCTGGACTCCATCCACTGGTTGCAGGCCTTCCTGAACGACTATGAGGGCGTGCTGATCGTCATCTCCCACGATCGTCATTTCCTGAACAGCATTTGTACCCACATTGCCGACATTGATTACGAGACCATCATCACCTACACCGGCACCTACGACGACATGGTGGTGGCAAAAACGCAGATTCGCTCCCAGATCGAGGGGCAGAACGCTCAGCGCGAGAAAAAAATCGCTCAGCTGAACGAGTTTATCGCTCGGTTTTCCGCCGGTACACGGTCCAGCCAAGTGCAGTCGCGACGCAAGGAAGTGGAGCGGCTGCAAGTGACCGAACTCGCGAAATCGAACATCCAGCGGCCATTTTTGAAGTTCGAGCAGAAACGGCCATCGGGAAAACACATTCTCGAACTGGAAGGCGTTGCCAAGTCTTATGGCGACGCTGAAATCGTGCGCGGGTTTACCGCCAGCCTCACGCGCGGCGAGAAGATCGCGCTCATGGGGCGCAACGGAGCCGGCAAAACCACCCTGCTCAATGCCCTGCTGGCCAACTCGCCCACGGTTCCCGAGGCCGACCTGCGCAAGACCAGCGGCTACGGCGGGCCCTTTCTCAGCGCCGGCAAGGTGATTTGGGGACATGAAGCCGCTGTCGGATATTTTGCCCAGGATCACCGCTCGTTAATCGAACCCGGAATGACGGTGTTTGAATGGCTTCATCAGTGGAACCCGGCGGCGGTGCACGAAGAAATCCGCGGCCTGCTCGGTCAAATGCTGTTCCCGCGGGACGACGCGAATAAGCGAACCGACATTCTTTCAGGCGGCGAAGCCGCCCGGCTCATTTTTTGCAAGCTGATGCTGCAAAAGCCGAACGTACTGGTTCTCGACGAGCCCACCAACCATCTGGATCTTGAATCGATCAACGCTTTGAATATCGCCCTGCAGCGCTACCCGGGAACCGTGCTTCTGGTGACTCACGATCATGACCTGATCGATGAAGTGGCCACCAGGATTTGGCACTTCGAGCCCGACCACAAAATCACCGACTTCAAAGGCGCTTACGAGGAATATCAATCGGTCTCGGTATAGCGCCAGCGCCCCGCCGGCAATCCGCGGGTCTTCCGCGGTCCGGCTAGCGGACATCGCGGACGAACTGGTCGGCTTGGCGTAACTCCGGAAATAGCCACGCCCAAATCGCGATGATGCCGAGCGTGCCCACTCCTCCCAACACCACGGCCGGGACGGTGCCAAACCAGGCTGCGGTCAACCCGGACTCGAATTCGCCCAACTCGTTCGAAACCCCGATAAAGAGCATATCTACGGCATTCACTCGGCCCCGCATTTCATCCGGGGTGTTCAGTTGCACGAGCGTCGCCCGAATGATGACGCTGATCATGTCGCTGGCGCCAACCAGCAGCAGCGCCACGAGCGACAGCCCGAGGTTGTGGGAGAGGCCAAACAGGATGGTGAACCCGCCAAAGCCCGCCACACACCACAGCATGGTGGCGCCGACCCGGCCACGCAGCGGGCGGTGGGCGACGAAAATCGCCATGAGTGCCGCCCCGATTCCCGGTGCGCTGCGCAGAAGGCCCAGGCCCCAAGGTCCGGTCTTGAGGATTTCGCGGGCGTAGATCGGCAGCAGCGCCACCGCTCCTCCGAGCAGCACGGCAAACATATCCAGCGAAATCGAACCCAGGATGATTTTCTGTCGCCAGATGAAGTGAAATCCCGCTAGAACGGTCGTCAAACTGATTTCTTCCCGCGGTTTGGTGCGGGGATGCGGCTTGATGCGCAGAGCTGAGACTAGGGCGAGAAGCGACACCGCCATCGCCGTGGCGTAGACGGCCGAAGGTCCCCCAAAGGCGGCATAGATCAGTCCGCCGAGGGCAGGGCCCAAGATGGTCGCAGTCTGGAAAATGCTCGAGTGCCAAGCGACCGCATTCGGGAAGTGTTCTTCGGCCACCAGCTGCGGCAGGATCGCCCGGCTCACCGGCCCGCTCAGGGAGCGGACCACGCCCAATAAGATCAGCACGCCGTAGATGGGATGAACCGCGCGGGCGCCGTGCCATGCCAGGCCTAACAGCAGTCCCGAGCAGAGCGCGAACCCGGTGTAGCACAGCAACAGAAGCTGGCGCCGATCGAAGCGGTCGGCCGCATGCCCGGAGGCCAGGAACAGAAGCATCCCTGGCAGAAACTGCGCCAGACCAACCAGTCCCAGGTCGAGTGCACGATGCGTGATCTCATAGACCTGCCAGCCCACCGCCACCGATTGCATTTCGAGTGCAGTGACGATGAAGAATCGCGCTAACTCATAGGTGGTAAAGTCCGGGTAGGTGAAGGCAACCCGGCCGGAGAGCCCAAGGTCAGCGGAATCTGCCATCGCCCTCTACTTTGTCACAAAATTCGAAATCCCACGAGAGGCGGGAAACAACTGCGGTTGGGCGGCGCTTCCGGCACGCGGCCTTCGTTCCCGGAAAGCAGGGAAGAATGAAGGGGACTCGGTGAATTCTGAAAATAGCGGAGATTTGGCGGAACATCGTAGACTGCTAGCCGGAAACGGGAAACGTGGTTGACCCACCCCCCACGGCTGCAGACGATTTCTTTAGCGGTGCGCTCAGTCGAATCTCGCGCTTCATGATCGGGTTGGCGGTGCTCTCGAGCGCCATCGCGGGGCTGCGTTTTGGCTGGCGCATCGCGCTCGGATTCGGCTGCGGATGCGCCATCGCCTACTGGAATTTTTACTGGCTCAAGCGGGTGGTCGGCGTCTTGGGAGACCGCATCACCGAGTCGGTCCGGCCTCGCGCCGCGACCGGAGTCGTGCTGCGCTTCCTGCTCCGCTACTTTTTGATGGGCTTAGCCGCCTATGCTATATTCACTGTTTCTCGCGCCAGTCTGTATGGCCTTTTTGCGGGACTGTTCTTGCCCGTAGCGGGCATTGCATGCGAAGCCGCCTATGAGGTTTATGCCGCCCTGGCGCGCGGCATTTGATGGGCGGGGAGCGAGGCCGGCAATCCGAGCTTAGAGCTGTCTTATGCCCGAACAACTCTGGGTTACAGAAATCCTAAATCACCTGTTCGCCGGCCCGGTCACCGGGCTGCTGCGGGCAATCCATATTGAGCCCCATTTTCCCGAAGCGCCCATCACCAACGGCGTGGCCATGCAGCTTTTGGTATTTGCTTTCCTGGTGGGGCTGTTTGCGGTTGTCCGGTCGCAACTCTCGGTCGAGCGGCCGGGGGCCTTGCAGCACGTTTTCGAAAGCTTGCACGGCTTCATTCAAGGCCAGAGCGAGGATGTCATCGGACAGGGCAGTGGGGCATTCACGCCGTTCCTGATGGTGTTGATGCTGTTCATCTTATCCTCGAACTTGCTGGGCCTGATTCCGGGATTCGAATCGCCCACCGCGCTGGCAGTTGTTCCTCTCGGCTGCGCCATCTGTGCTTTCGTCTACTACAACGTCCAGGGATTGAAACATAGCGGTCCGGTCTACCTGAAGCATTTCCTCGGCCCCGTCTGGTGGCTGGCGCCCCTGATGGTCCTGATTGAGATTGTCAGCCATCTGGCGCGCATGCTTTCCTTGACCCTTCGTCTTTATGCCAATATGTACGCCGGAGACATGGTTACCCTGGTCTTTTTCTCCCTCATCCCCATCGGGGTCCCGATTCTTTTTCTCGGGCTGCATATATTTGTGTCGCTGCTGCAGGCTTACATTTTCGTGCTGCTGACGACGGTGTACCTGTCGGGAGCGGTGGCGGAAGCACACTAGGGAGGGCATTGGTCGGTCGGTGGTCTCCAGTCGTCAACCCCCGGGTGCCCCCAGGGGTGCTCACCCGACGACTGAAGAACGACGATTGTCGGTAGTTCACCGTTCAGCGTGAGGGCGTCTGCTCGAGGATGACGTCAACCACCCACTGGCGGTATTTCATACGAGGAGAGGAAACACCATGCGCAAGCTCAGTTATTTCTTCCTGGCAATGGCGATGCTGTCCTTCGCCGCGCCGGCCTTCGCCCAGGGCGGAGGCGCCGGCGCAACCAATTGGGTCGCCATTACTGCCGGGTTCTCCATGGCGATCGCCTCTGCGGTCTGCGGTTTGGCGCAGGGCAGAGCGACAGCCGCGGCCGCCGAGGCCCTGGCCCGGAATCCGGCTGCCCGCTCCGGAATTCAATTCGCTTTGATTCTCGGTCTGGCCCTGATTGAGTCCCTAGCGCTTTACACACTGGTCATCATCTTCGCCAAGGTGGTTTAGGGAAGGATTCAGAAACCGAAAAGCCTCTGCTCGGATGGAAGGGCAGAGGCTTTTTGTGGTTCTCACTGCAGTCGGGCTAGGTTTGTCTCTGGCCATCCCAGTCGTCGGTTCTAGCCTCACGGGCGTCGTCCATAGCATCGACGATGGCGCGCCGCAGGCGATAGCGGCTTTCGAGGTCCATATTCACAATTTCAAAGCCCACTTCATTGACCCGGGCGCGGCGCAGCAGGACTTGCCCGCGGACGTGGCGCATCCCGATCGAGATGTCGATGTAGGCTTCGGTGCCCACGCGAAGATTGTCTTCCTTGACTCCCATACCTCCGCCCAAGCTCAGCTCGCGGATGGTGATGCTCGACTTGCCCCAGGAACTGCCGATGCTGGCGGAAAGGGTTTTCCGCAATGCCACGCGCTCATAGCGCCGCTGCCGGACCCAGGGGCAGGCGGGCGCGGAATCGAGCGGCGAAACCGCCAAATCCCCAGGCTCCAGGCCGCTATCGGCCACCGCCGAGCTGCCATAGCGAGGGTCAATCTTGGCCAGGGCCTGGGCGGCCGCGATGCGCAGCTCACGGTGGTTCAGCCATTTCCACATCTTTTTCGCTTCGAGAAGACTGCGGAGCACTCCGACCGATTCCGGCTCCCGCAGCCGGCCTAACGATTCGACGGCCTTCACCTGCAGTAGCGGAGGACGGCCCTCGGCCTCGCCGCTCTCGGCAATCACCAGCAAGGGCAGGGCTGCGGTTCGGTCTCCGCTCATGCCGATTTCATCAATCGCTTGCGGCAGCACCAGCGGATCCAGAATCTCGAGAAGCTCGAGCAGCGTGCGGCCGCGATCGGGAGCCGCTCCGAAGGCGATTTGCCGTACCACCATATCGTGATAGAAGCGGTTCCACTCGCGGAGGCGTGAAGCCAGCAGTTCAAGCAGCGTGGGCACGTCCAGGCGGCTCAGCAGACCAACCACCGCCACCGCCTGCCGCGGCTGCCCCATGCGCAGTTGTTCTCTAAGATGGGCGAGGGCCGGGCTGCCCAGTTCCCGCATCAGCTCCACCATGCGGTCGCACTCGTCCCGGCGCATGCAGCGGAAGAACCGGTCGGCGACATGTTCGGCCGAGGCCTGGGCAGTGCGACGCAAGACTTCAATCAAGTCGGGAGGAAACTGCGGCAAATGCAAGGCTTCTTCAATGAACTCGGGCAGGCGGTTTTCGACGCCAATCCGCGGCCGCAGTTCGTTGGCCAGCCCGGGACGCTTGGCGCTGACCGTTTCCATGGCACTGCACAGCTCGCACACTGCGCCGTACTGCCGGCGTATGCTTGCCTCCGAACTCAAGCGCACGAAGGCCGCGCTCAGCAGATTCTCTAGCTCGGCATCCGGCTCCGCCGCCAGCACCTGGCCCACTTTGCGGATCGCGGCGCCCAGTACATCGTCTCCCACGTCGGCAAATAAGTCGGCGAGCGGCCCCAGTCCAAGCGCCGTTTTCCGCCGGGGTTCGGTTTCCGGTGCGTCCAGGCATCCGAAGTAATTGCGCAGAATGGCGCCCGCGGTTTCCTTGTCGCCACGCTCAAGCAACACTTCGAGGAACTGGCGCACGTTACGGGGGGGCACGCAGGGAGCCTCGCTGGAGAGCAGCACACTCTTTTTGCCGGCTTCCGGTACCTCCGCCCAGAACATACGGTCGAGGATGTCGGCGTGGGACTCCACCAGAATCCCGGCCTTGTTCATCTTGTCTTCCTGGATGCGCAGAATCTGCCGCAGCGAGTCCATCTGCCGACTCATGTGTTCGAGCATCTGGTGGACGGCGTTGACCTTGACCTCTCCCTTTTGGAAGCGTTCCATGGCGAAGCGGATGGCCATGTGCTCAGCGGCTTTCATGAGCAGCGGCGTATCGGCCTCTTCGGTTGAGACATTGGCTGCCAGGCTGCTCAGCAACTGCTGCAGGTTGACCTTGGTGTTCGAATCGACCTGGCTTAGTTCCTTCTGCAACGCCTCGGGTTGAAGGTTCGGATCGCTGCCGACTTCCCCGAACCGGGTCAGCAGGCGAATGGCCTGCATGACTTCTTCTTCCTGCAGAGGTACCACCCCACCCGACCACGTACCCGTGCCGGCAGTGGCAGCGGTCCCGGTGCCGGTGTTGTTGGGAACGCTGCCCGCCGGGGCGCCGCCCGGCGCACCCTGTCCCCCGCCGCTATGCGCGCCCTCTGCGGCCGCGATGAGTTGCAGCAGCTTCTGCGGGTCATGCAGCCACTCTTTGAACTCCGGTCCCAGGGTTTGTGCGGCAATTTGCGCCGCGATCGAAATATCGCCGGTCCCCGGATCGGCGGCGATGAAGCGGACCTCGTTGATGCGGATCGTGGCCTGCTTGTTGTCGCCGAATGTGTTTTTGATGTGTTTGACGACGTCTTGCGCTTTCGATCCTCCTGAGGTGAAGGCCATCACCAGGCGGGTGAAATCCTCTTTGGTCACCTGGTTCGAGAAATGAATACTGGCCAAGCCTGCGGTCGTCAGCAACTGGGCGAAGCTGCGCTCCGCCTGCCCGGTCTCGAGCGCGATACCGTCCAGCAAGAGCCGGTTTTCGGAAACCCCCAGCAAGAACCCGCCATCGCGGTCCTTGGGCATGCCCTGCTGCAACTCATCCCAGGTGATTTTGAACTGTCCCTCGGTGCGTTTGTGGTCAAAACCATAGAGACGGACGTACTTCACCAGGATATTCAGACTGTGCACGAAGGCACGGGCAGACGCAATCCTACTTTCCTTGTTGGTGTTGGTGTCTGCGGTGAGAATATGCGGCTCCTGGTTTCCGTGGTTACCGCGTAAGCGTAATTCGAAACCGTAAGGGAGCGCACGTTACGGAGGTAATAACACCCAGCGCGGTAGGGGACGGCCTTTCTCCTGCCGGGGTATGTACAAGTGGAGGACCTTACGCTCGGAACCCCTTAAAACCGCCAGTACCGGAGGACTGGAATTAATTGCCCTCTGCGGGGACAATGCTTTGCGGGGAAAACGAGCGGCGCCGAATCATGATACGGTCGGAGTGCCCTCAGGAAAATTCAACTTGTCTGCCTCAGCCATCGCCCGAAGCAACACCGCACCCCGGAAAGCCGGCCTCGGCTTCTGGATGGACCGCGTGCTCGAAGAGTGTGACCGCGCCGCCGTGAGCTTTGCCCCTGATCCGGTGCACGATCTGCGCGTAGCCCTGCGCCGCTGCCGCTCCATGGCCGACGGCCTCATGGCCTTGGACCCGGATCCTGCCTGGAAGCAGATGAAGAAGGCCGGCAAGCAGCTTTTTAGCCGGCTGGGCGAGCTGCGCGATGCGCAAGTGATGCAGGAATGGGTGCACCGGTTGGACAGCCCCGGCGACCCGGTCACCAGCAGGCTGCTCGAGATCCTCGCTTTCCGGGAGGCGCAATGGAAGCAGGAAGCGGCCCGGGCGCTCGCAGACTTTGACCGCAAGCAATGGCGCCGGTGGAGCAAGCTGCTGCCTGGTCGGGCGGCGCGGCTCCGGCCGGGAACTGTGGTGTTCAAGCATCTGGCCCTCGAGCGATGGACCGAGGCTCATGAACTGCACCGCCAGGTCCTGCGCAACCGTTCGCAGGCAGCATTTCACCGCTTGCGCATTGGGCTCAAGCGCTTTCGTTACATCACGGAGAATTTTCTACCCGAACACCACTTGGGCTGGGGCTCGGACCTCAAAGAACTGCAAGACCTTCTAGGGGAGATTCATGATCTCGACGTCTTGTGGACGACCGCGCAACAGGTCGATGTATTTCCCGGGGCTGAAGCCCGCGCTCGCTGGCGCGGCAGAATCCAGCAAGAGCGTATGGGCAGAGTCGAGAAATACCGCGAAAAGATGCTGGGTTCGAACGCCCCCTGGCAAATATGGCGCGCTGCCCTGCCGAGCGGGGAGCAGATCGGAGCCGCTGCCTTGCGGCGCCTGAAAGTCTGGGCTTCCTTTCTCGATCCTGACGTCAAACACTCCAATCACGTCGCCCGCCTCGCACTCGCACTGTTTGACGGGCTCACGGCCAACGGCGGCGGGGCTCAGCTCCCGGACCGCCCACGCGAAATCTTGCGGCTGGCGGCCCTGTTGCATGATGTCGGCCGGTCAAGGTCTGAGAAAGGAAGACAGAAGGCGAGTCATGGGCTCATCCGGCGACTCCATCCTCCACTCGGTGTGAGCGCAGCCGACCTGCAGCTGGCGGGGGTCGTCGCTCGCTATCACCGGGGAGCATTGCCGCGGGTCGGACAGAAGGCTCTAGGGAGCGTCGCCCGTAGCGAGCGAGAAATGTTGCTGCGCCTGGCAGCCATCCTCCGCCTCGCCGATGCCTTCGACGCGGAGCGGAACGGGGCCATCGGGAGCCTTGAGGTGGGCTGTCGAAACGATCTTATCGTGGTCCAGGCGCAAGGATACTCGCCGCTCGACCCCGTCGCGGAGCGGGTCGCCGCCGCCCGCCATTTGCTCGAGGTCGTGTATCGCCGGCCGGTCATGGTGAAGCCACTGCGGCCCGCGCCGATGCAAGCGCCGAAAGCGAAACGCGCTAGAGCCCGAAAGCTGGTAGCTACTCCATCACTTCCGCGGGCCTCGTGCCTGGGGTAGCTTCGTACCCATGACTCATGCTCAGTTGATTGAGAGGGCGGTGCGCTGGCTGCGCTCCTACCGGTGCGGTGTCGTTCTATCGGAACAAGCTTGTGCCAGCGGCGAGATGCCGGATGCTATTGGCTGGAAGCGGGGCTGCCACTCGGTTCTGGTCGAGTGCAAGACTTCGCGGGCCGACTTTCTGGCCGACCGGGAAAAGCCTTGGCGCCAGAAGCCGGAAAACGGAGCGGGCTGCGAACGCTTCTACCTCACGCCGGCCGGGCTGGTCCGCCCCCAGGAATTGGCGCCGGGCTGGGGCCTCCTCGAGATGGTCAAGCGCCAGCCCGAAATGGTGAAGCCTTCGGCCAAAAACCTGCGCAGCGCCGCCGGGTTCCGTTATGAAATGAATCTCTTGCTGGCCAGCCTGCGGCGCGTCGAAGTCCGCATTGAACCGCAATCGATTACCGAGTTCTTGAAATGGAAGAACCGCATGGCGGAATACAATCGCGGTGCTATGCCCGAAGGCATCCTGCCTCCGGAGGAAGAACCCAATTGTTTTCTCGAGACCGAAGTCTGAAGGCTGAAGCTCGCAGCGGGCAAAGAGAAAACCGGGCTGGTTGGCCCGGTTTTCTCAGCGTCGAGTTGGGATGCGGTTACATCAGCAGCGCGGCGCGGGCTGACGTCACGAGATGCGTTTGGCCCAATTGTGACCAGAACTGCTGCATCTCGATCGGCTAGCCAGAAAATCGGAGAAACGAGAGACGAGGCGTAACATGCTCTGGACTATTGCACCCGCCCGGCCATTCTGGCGCTTCATCTGTTATTTTATGAAATAGATGTAAGTCGCTGAATCCGTAGAAGATATATTGGTGTTAACGCCCTAAGCCCGAGTTCGGAAGGCGGGCCGGGAGGGGGAAAGGGAAAAGTTTTGCATAGGTTGCGCCCGCGGCTTGCGGGCTGCGGCAATCGCTACAGTTCCCGCCGACCTTCGATCGACTTCAGCATCGTAATCTCGTCGGCGTATTCGATGTCACTGCCTACGGGAATGCCGGTCGCGATGCGCGTCACCTTGAGCCCGGGCCGCCGCAGCTCTCCGGAAAGATAGACCGCTGTCGCCTCGCCCTCGATCGTCGGGTTGGTGGCCAGGATCACCTCATCCACCTGGTCCTCGGCCACGCGACGCAACAGGTTCGAGATGCGCAACTGCTCCGGCCCCACCCCGTGCAGCGGCGAAATCAAACCGTGCAGCACATGGTATACGCCGTTGAAATGCTTGGTCTTTTCGATGGAGGCGATGTTGGTGGGCTCTTCGACCACACACACCAGGCGGTGATTGCGGGTGGCGCTGCTGCAATAGACGCAAGGCTCAACGTCGGTGATGTTGTTGCAGACCGAGCACAGCCGCAGACTGGCCTTCACGTCGCGCACGGCCGCGGCCAGCGCCGCGGCGTCATCGTCGCTCGAGCGCAGAATATGGAAGGCAAGCCGCTGCGCGGTCTTGCTGCCGATTCCGGGTAGCTTTTTCAGTTCGTCGATGAGCCGGGTCATCGGCTCGGCAAATTTCGACATGACGTCACTGGGGAATCCGCAGATTCCCGCTCTCCTTACATTCCCGGCAGTCCCATGCCGCCCAGCATGCCGCCCATCGTGGACTGCATGGCGTCATCCACTTTTCGGCCAGCCCCGTTGATGGCCGCCGTGATCAGATCCTCGAGCATCTCCAGATCGCCCGGTTTCGCCGCCTCGGGATCGATCTTGATACTGAGCACCTGTTTGCGGCCATCCATCTTGACGACGACGGCGCCACCGCCGGAGGAGCCTTCGACCACGGTCTCCTGCATCTTCTTTTGCAGCACTTCGTACTGCCGCTTGGCCTGCGACATCAGTTCCTGCAGGTTGAATCCGCCCATAGTGTTGTCCTCAGTCGCGCCCGTACTCATTCGACTGCGTTCCGGGCATGCTTTGCCCGGCAATCCCGAAGGTGTATTGCGCCTGGACTTGGCGGGCCAGACTCCCGCCCGATAGCCGGTCGGCGACCGATCATCGCTTTTCGCGATAGTCAATAATCGTTCGGATTTCGGCGCCGAACTTTTCCTGGATGCGGCGGACAATCGGATCTTGCTCGGCGCGGTTGCGGCCACCACCGTTCAGAGGAACGCGAGTCATCGTTTCGTCCTCGACGACCGGGCTTCCGGGAACCACTTTGAGCTTGATGGCGCGTCCCAGCACGCCGCTCGCGGTGGCGATGGCCAAACGCTTCGCGTCCGCGCCTAAAGACATGTCAATCGCTGCAGCGGAGGCCGCCAGTCGGAGGATGAGTTCGTTCCCTTCGAGCTGCCACTGTCCGCGCTCCAATAGCGCCACCAGAATGCGATGTCCGGCGCCGGCCAAGGCGTTCAGCACGGCCGCGCGCAGCTCGCCCGAGTCAATCGCCTGACTCTGCGGAATGGCCCCTTCCGGCTGGGGAGTCGTTTCCGGAGACGGCAGCCCGACCTCTGCGGGAGCAGCCGCCCCCAGGATTACCGACGCCGAGGTTCCCCCAGCCACCAGCCGCGGACCCGCTTTCGGATTGCCCTCGAGCGAAAGTTCCGGCTTTGAGCCGCCCTTGCGCGCCGAATCGGCGGCAAACGGTGAAACATTGCTCGGGCGCGCCAGCGGCGGGTCGGGGCGCCGGGACTCTGACGCTGGGGCGGGGGTTGCCTGTCCCCGTGCCGGACCGGCGTTCGGCACGCCCGCCTGGCTGAGCCACTGCTCGAGGGGCAGCAAACGCTGCGCATGGGTCATCTTGAGCAGGCCCAACTCCAGATGGAAGCGCTGTTCTTGCCGGTAGCCCAGTTCGCCGTGAGTGCGCAGCATGATCTGGAGATGGCGCGCCAAATCTTCCTCGCTGAATAGCTCGGCCACGCGCATCACCCGTTGCCGCTCGTCACTTGAAACCTGCAGCAGGGAAGAATCGCCTCCGGCCACTTTGGCAACCACCGCGTTGCGCACGAAACGCACCATTTGGCGAGCGAAGTGCGTGGGGTTCTGACCTTCGCCGAGCAGCTTGTCCACCAAGCGGAGTACTTCTTCGCTCGATCCCCGGGCAACCGCTTGCATCACGTCCTCTAGAATCGAAGAAGGCGCCGTCCCCACCAGTTGCCGCACCGCATCGGCGGTCAAACGGCTGTCGCTCGAAGCGATGGCCTGGTCGAGAATGGAAAGCGCGTCACGCATGGAGCCGTCGCCCGCCTCCGCCAGCAGCGCCAGCGCATCTTCGTCGGCCGCGACCTTCTCCCGACCCGCCAGGTCCTTCAGTTGCGCGAGGATCTCCTCAAAGCGTACAGCGCGAAAACTGAAGTGCTGACAACGGGAACGAATGGTCTGCGGAATGTCTTCCGGCTGGGTGGTGGCCAGCATAAAAACCACGTGACTCGGCGGTTCTTCCAAGGTTTTCAGCAGGGCGTTGAAGGCCGCGTCGGTGATCTGATGGGCCTCGTCGAGGATGTAGATCTTGAACCGGTCGCGGGCCGGACGGTAGCGGACCGCGTCACGCAGTTCGCGAATCTCGTCAATCCCGCGGTTGGTGGCAGCGTCGATCTCGATCACATCCACCGCGTTTCCGGCGCGAATTTCGGTGCACGACTCGCACACCCCGCAAGGCACGATGACCGGCTTATCCGAAGACCGGCAGTTCAAGCACATGGCCAGAATGCGCGCCACGGTGGTCTTGCCGATGCCCCGGTGTCCGCTGAAGATGTAGCCATGCGCGGTGCGTCCCTGTTCGATGGCATTGCTCAGGGTCCGGGTGACGTGCTCCTGCCCGATGACCTCGGAGAACTTCTGGGGGCGGTATTTGCGCGCCAGGACTTGGTAGCTCATGGGGGGAACGCTTGATTATACGTGAAGCCGCCGTCCGGCACGGCCGCCAGGACAGCCCTGGGCACGGGCGGCCACTCCCAACCGAATGGGAACCCGGGAGCCACCACAGGCGGGAAGATTTCTTGCGAAGAATACCCTGATGGAATAGGCTTTCAGGGTTGGCAGCGGGCCAGCCGAAGGAGACTTACTGTGCAACTGAAACTGAGTACCCGAACCGTGGACGATATTCTGGTGGTGGATTGTGCCGGTCGGATTGTGTTCGGCGAGGAATCTGCGGAACTGCGCGAGACGGTCAAGAAACTGATTGCACAAAGCGGCCGCATTGTGCTGAATCTGGCGCATGTGAGCTACATCGACAGCGGTGGCCTCGGAACGCTGGTGGCTTTGTATACCACGGCGCGCAGTGCCGGCGGCTCGATCAAGCTGGCCAACCTCACAGAGCGCGTGGGAGACCTACTGCAGGTCACGAAACTGCTCACCGTGTTCGAAGTGTTCGACAGCGAAAAGGGCGCGTTGGAGTCGTTCCGCACGGCAGCGTAACGCGCGCGTGGCGCGGCGAGCTGGCCCGCTTCTGGTCCAGAAGCTTGCCCGAATGAATCCGTCAGATCTGTCTCGCCGAAAGAATCCGATGCGCCCGAAGATCCTGGCCGCGATCCGGAAGATTCCCCGGGGCAGGGTTTCGACCTATGGCGCGGTCGCCTGGGCCGCGGGATATCCCGGGGGAGCGCGCCGAGTCGCCTCGGTTTTGCGCGGCTCTCGCGACCTTCCCTGGCACCGCGTGCTGGGCGCGGGCGGGGCGATCAAGCTGACCGGCGATGCCGCCTTCGAGCAGCGCTTCCGTCTTCAATCCGAAGGTGTCTCGTTTCGCGGCCGGCGAGTGGACATGAACCGGCACGAATACCGCTTCGGTAAAACCAAATTATCTTCTAGGAAGCGAGTTTCTCCCTGATCGCGCTGCCTTCGAGGTTGCTAAGCGAGCTGGGGGATCGGTTTGGGATTTGGCTGCGATCGCAAAGCGACCCGTTGCCGCCTCCGGCCCGGGTCCGTAAGCCGTGATGCCGGGGGGGGGAACCCAAATGTTCGATACGCAGGAAGAAAACTTACTCGGAAAACCCCACCTCGAACCGGTTCCGCCCTAGCGCCGGGAGCAGACCTCGCAGCCCGTCCCCTAAACCTTGAATTGCGCATCGATCTCCACCTGATAGCCGGCAGCCAACCGATTGGTCTCATTGGCCATGCCTACGACCGCCATCAACTCCTTGAACATGGCGTCGGTCATGCCCTGGTGGCGGGCCGATGCCGTGTGAGAGGCAATGCAATAGCCGCACTGATTGCTGACGCTGACTGCGACATAGACCATTTCTTTGGTCACGGCATCGAGCGCTCCCGGCGCCATGATCTGCTTGATGTCTTTCCAGGTCCGCTCGAGGGCCTTCGGATCATGGGCTAGGGCCTTCCAGAAATTATTGATCCAGTCCGTCTTGCGGGTGGCCATGATGTCATCGTAAACCGCGCGGACTTCCGGGCTGGCATCCTGGTATTCAACGAATCCGAGAGTCGCCATTTTTTCTCCAGTCAAATCGGGAGCGCAGAGACCGCGCGGCCGGGGTTGCTTGCCTGTCGCCGTCCGTGACGGCGGCCGCCGAACCGAGCTGCCGGCGGCCGCTTCGCGGGGGGGAAGATTACGGAGTAGGGAGCTGGCCGCTCAGCAGTTTGCCCAGATCGCAGGCGGCGCAGCGCACGCCGACATAGAAGTGTCCGAAGAGCGCAAAGACGGCGCTTACTTGGTCGAAGCGCATCTCGTAGATGAGCTTCTTGAACACCAGCGGATCGGCGGCGAACAGGTCCACCCCCCACTCCCAGTCGTCGAAACCGATGGAGCCGGTGATGATCTGCTTGACCTCCCCGGCATAGCGCCGGCCGACCAGGCCGTGCTCATTCATCTGGCGGGCGCGCTCTTCGATCGGCACCATGTACCAGTTCTTCTCTTCGCCACGCCGCCGGTCCATGGGATAAAAAGAGATGTAGCGGTGTTTGGGCAGTTCCGGGAACAATCGCGGACGCATGGCTTCTTTCTGCCGCGCCAAGGTTTCCTTGATCTGGTGGTTCCATTGTTCCGAATGAGCCTCGATGCCAAGCGCCGCTAGCTCGTTGTAAATCTTGAGCGTGGATTCATAGAGACCCAGTTCAATTACCGAAAGGTAGGAGGTCGTGGGCTCCAGATAGTCGCTCAGCCGCAGCTGCGCCAATTGCAACTCGGTTTGCTTCAGCTCATCGAACGACATCCGGAAATGCACCAGCATGATGTCGCCCTTATGCCCGAGCAGTGAAAAGAGGGCGGACTGACCGGTGGAATTCTGCTCCATCCCAGCCAGCAGGGCGCTCGCCTCCTCGACGATTTCGCGCTTCTGCTCGGGCAGCAACGGGCGCCAGGCGGCCCAGCGGAAGCGCATCATTTGGTGCAGAACGCTGTAGCCTTCGACGGTCAGGGGCACGGGCGGCACATCGGCTGAAGTCGCCTGCGGGTGAAGCGTGCGAGTCGCAACCATGAAAGGTCCTCAGGTTCCCTATTGTAGCCGGATTGGGTCGAGGGCCCGGCAAACTTACTTTGAGATTTCCGCGATGTAAACGGCGAAAGGCTCGAGCCCCAGCGCGGAGATCGCGCTCTCGCCCGGTCCAGTCGTGCTCAGAAGGACCTTAGCTTTGGCCGCAGGAAATCCCTGCGGCCCCAGATCAAAGTGGACCTTCTGCGGATTGGCGGACATGTTCAGCACCACCAGGACGGCCTCATCCTGGTAGCGGCGGAGATAGGAGAGCACATTGGGATCGTCTGGATTGAGGGGAACATAGTCCCCGTCCAGCAAGGCTCGGTTCTGGTGACGCAAGGCCAGTAGATGTTTGTAAAACTGCAGGACGGAATCTGCATCCTTACTCTCACTGGCGACATTGTGGGTCGCGGAGCTTGGCGGAACCGGCAGCCAGGGGGTCGAGAGAGTGAAGCCGGCGTTCGCGCCGTCGGTCCATTGCATAGGGGTGCGCTCGCCGTCCCGGCCTTTCTCCTCCGGCCAACCCAGCTTCCCGATGGGGTCTTTCACGTCTTCCCGGCGTTTGGGATCGTTGTTCTCCATCCCAATCTCTTCGCCGTAGTACAGGATGGGGGTGCCGCGCAGGGTGAGATAGAGTCCGGCCATCAGCTTGGCAATGGCGTCGTTGTGCTGGCCGTCGCCGTAGCGGACGTAGGAGCGCGGCATGTCGTGATTGCTGATCACATACACCGGCCAGCCTCCGGCCGAATCGACAGCCGCAATCTGCTGGCGAAATTCAGGGGCGGAAAGCCGGTTGACCGTGGCGAACAGAAAGTCCATCGGCATCTGCAGTTCGTCGCTGTGCGCTCCGTAGTACTGCTTCAACTCATCGATGTTCTTGGTCCAGGTCTCGCCGATCAGAACCGCCTGGTGTTCGTCCGCCACCTTGCGCAGATCGTGCAAAACGTCATGCAGTTCGGGCAGCTTGGTGGTGTACACGCGCTCTTCGATCGGATCCCCGTAGGCGTTTTTGCCGGGAAGGACGGGATTGTCGCGTAAATTGGGATCCTCAAACAGAGTCTCGACCGCATCGAGCCGGAACCCCGCGACGCCCCGCTTGTACCACCAGCGGGTCACGTCGAACATCGCCTTCTCGACCGCGGGATTGCGCCAGTTCAGGTCGGGCTGCTGGGGATAGAAGAAATGGTAGTAATACTGGTTGGTGGCCGCATCCGGCTTCCAGGCCGAGCCTCCGAAACCTGAGGTCCAATTATTCGGAGGGCCGCCATTCTGCCCGTCGCGCCAGATGTACCAGTCACGGTGCGCCGCGGTGCGCGAGGAGCGGGAATCGATGAACCAGGGGTGCTGGTCGGAGGTGTGGTTCATGACAAAATCCATGATGATGCGGATGCCGCGCCGGCGCGCTTCGTGTTCCATGTGGTCGAAATCCTGAAGCGTGCCGTACATGGGATCGATATTCTCGTAGTCCGAGACGTCGTATCCGAAGTCGACCTGCGGCGAAGGATAACAGGGAGTGATCCAAATCGCGTCCACGCCCAGGTCTTTCAAATAGTCGAGCTTCGAAGCAATGCCATTCAGGTCGCCAATCCCGTCCCCGTTGCTGTCGGCGAAGCTGCGGGGATAGATTTCGTAGAAAACAGCGTGTTTCCACCATGGTCGAGGTCCTCCCGGGACCTCGGACTGGGCGGATGCCCGAGGCGCCGGCCAGAACAAGAGAACCGTGGCAGCCATCAGGGCTGGAATCGAAAAAGATTTTGGCATCAGCGCCTCCGCTATCTGGACTGTTGCGTCTGCTTCCGACCACACGTGGCCCGGATCCGCCAAGCCTCCGAAGCGATCGCGGTTCTCGGTGATGATGACGATGACTGATGATGGATGACTATGGTTGTCGTTCCACCGACAGTACCGCCAGCCCGTACACGGCGAGCCCGATCGATTGCTTGGATCCGCCTTCGAGCACATCCATCATTGGCCAGGGTAGCGACACCGTCTGCTCGGTCTTTGAAAAATTGACCAGGATGTACACCGCGCCGTGCTCGCCATAGCGGGGATAGACCTCGACTCCATCCGGAACCGCTCCGAGCGCCGGCTTCACTCCGCTGACTTCGGTCATCCATTTCGCTGCGGCAGCCATTCCCGGCTCATCCAGCCACACGCCGATGTAGGTGATTCTGCCTTTACCGACCTTGCGGGTGATGGCTGCCGGCTGACCATCCAGCCAGCCGTTGCTCTTGCCGTATCGCTCCACCACTTCCACATCGTTCTGCTGGGCACTGAGCAGCTCGGCCCACAATTTGGTTGTGCCGGAGCCCCACTGCCCCTCGACCGGAACCGGGTCGACCAGCGCGTAATATTGCTCGACCCGGCCCCCCAGCAGTTCGGCAAGCGGGCCGGGTTGCCGCGCGGGCTGCAAGCCGTTGTCATCGTTCTTCATGGCCGAGCGCTGCCCGAGAACCAAATGCCCACCCTGGCGCACGTAGTCGATGAGATTTTTGGCAGCCTCTTCGGAAACCACGTTGAGTCCGGGAGCGACCACCAGCTTGTACTGGCCGAGCGGCGCCGTGGGGGGAACGATGTCAATCGATTGACTGATCGCCCGCAACGGCTTGTAGTAACTCACGATTTCTGCGATGGGGTCATAGTCGTGGTTGTGCCTCTGCCAGTTCATCGCCCATCGGCTGTCATAGGAATGCAGAATTGCAACTTCCGACTTGGGCGATGTGCCGGACAGCACCGGGCCGGCCTTGGCAAACTCACGGCCGAGCTGCTGAATCTCTGAATAAAGCGGGACCGGCGTGCCGTCGGCTCCGAGCAAGGTCCCGTGGTATTCCTCTTGACCGTTGAGCGCGCTGCGCCACTGCCAGTAGCTGACAGTATCGGCGCCATGTCCGACGTCGTGCCACGCCATGGCACGCACTTCGCCTTTGTCGAGCGAATTGTTGACCGGCGCCCAATTGACAAATCCCGGCTGGGTCTCCATGACCCAGAAATTCTTGCGCTTGAATCCGCGGGTCAGATCGTGGGCCGCGCCGTTCCGGGCTGGATCGAGATGGCCCTCCCCCACGTAGTCGTCCCAGGCCGCCAGATCCAAATCCTGGCTCACGGTGTAGTGATCGAAGCCGTCGAACCAGCCCATCATGTTGGTGGTAATGAATTGCCGGGGATCGCAGTTGGCGCGGATGACCTCGCTCTGGTTCTTTTGGTAAGCGCGCCAGGTGTCGCTGACGAAGCGCTTCCAGCTCAGCAACAGACCGGGATTGCCGTAGTCAGTCTCAATCGGAATCTGGTCCCAGGCGGAGTAGGTCTGACTCCAATAGGAAGTGGTCCAGCGGGCGTTCAGGTTCTCAAGGGTTCCATAGCGTGCTTGCAGCCATTGCTGAAACTGGGTTTTGGTGCCGGGATTGTAAGACTCTTCGGCGTACTCGTTGTCAATCTGCCAGCCGAGTACGAACCGATTGTGGCCAAAGCGCTTGGCCATCTGTTCGGCGATCTTCCGCGCCAGTTCCCGATACTTGGCATTCGCGAAGTCGAACTGCTGCCGATTTCCGTGTTCGGCGCGGCGGCCGTTCGCGTCGATGCGCAGAGTCTCGGGATACTTCTCGGTCAACCACGCGGGCGGAGCCGCAGTCGGCGTGCCGAGGACGGTGTAGATTCCGTGCTTGGCGGCGGCCGCAATGGCGCGGTCCAGCCAGTCGAGGTCGTACTGCCCTTCACTCGGCTCCATGCGGCTCCAGGCAAACTCGCCGACCCTCACCATGTGGATTTCGGCTTGCTGCATCAGAGTGAGATCTCGATCCCAGCGAGACTCCGGCCACTGTTCCGGATACCACGCGGTCCCCAGCAAGAGAGGCGGAGGAGCGGGCGCGGCGCTCTGGCTCTGAAGGACGGCAGGTGAAACCAGGCTGGCCATCGCTGCCAGCGCAATCACAATCCGCAACCAAGCATCGCGCCGATTTCTTTTCACGTTTCTCTCCTCGCGCAGGGCCGGAATCGTCCAGTTTTTTGGCGACAGAAGAATAACACCCGCCGGATGCAGCCGTGCGTGACCCCCCGGTTCGGCCCGAGGTTCCTCGATGCGTGTTATACAATGCCAGCCGCCCAAAAGGAGGCCATGATCCCGCCCATGATGCGACTCCCCTGCTGGAGGCTGTTCTGTCACCTGCTGAGCGTTTTCTGCGTTCTGGCCGCGTGTTCCCGCGCCGATGTCACCTTGCCGTCCTTGCTCGCCGATCACATGCTGCTGCAGAGAGGATTGCCGGTTCACGTCTGGGGTATGGCCGCTCCGGCCGAGTCTGTCTCGGCAACGTTCCGCAACGAAACCCGAACCGCAGTCGCGGACGAAGTTGGCCGCTGGAGCCTGTACTTATCCCCCGGAGAGGCCGGCGGTCCGTTCCAAATGACCATTCAGGGCAATAACACCCTGACATTGAGCGACATTCTCGTGGGCGATGTCTGGGTGGCATCCGGGCAGTCGAACATGGAACTGCCGATGACTCGTGTCACCAATTCGGCGGCTGAAATCGCGGCGGCCAACGATCCCAAGATTCGTCTGTTTCAGGTTAACAAGAAAGCCTCCGACCATCCCCTGACGGACGTGGAGGCAAAGAGCTGGGTGGCCTGCACCCCCGAAACCGTGGCCGACTCTTCCGCGGTCGCATACTTTTTTGCGCGGGATTTGCGGCAGAAAGAAGGTGTGCCCATCGGCTTGATCGAGTCGTATTGGGGAGGAACCGCAGCGGAAGCCTGGACCAGCCTGCGCGCTCTCTCGGCGGACGCTTCCCTGATGCCGGTGTTCGCCGAGCGTGTCCCGGCGGTCGAGGAGCAAAGCAACACGATTTTGCGGTTGGCGAACGAAGATCGTGACTTTGAACACGCCGCCGCCGAAGCCAAGGCCGAAGGGAAGCCCGCCCCCAATCGGCGGTGGCATCCTGACTTTGCAGCTTGGGCTCCTTCGGGTCTGTACAACGGCATGATCGCTCCTTTGACTCCCTTCGCCGTCCGGGGAGTGATCTGGTACCAGGGGGAAAGCAACGCCGGACCTGAGCGTGCCCCGCTGTATGCGCGTCTTTTTCAGACCATGATTCGTGATTGGCGGCGTAGTTGGGGGGAAGGGGACTTTCCGTTCCTCTTTGTCCAGCTCCCCAACTGGATCGCCGACCCGCAGAATCAGTGGCCTGAAGTTCGCGAAGCGCAACGCCAGTCCCTCGCCCTGCGCAATACGGGCATGGCCGTGACCATCGATGTGGGAGATCCTTCGAACCTGCACCCCCCCGACAAGCAGGATGTGGGCGCGCGCCTGGCGCTCCTGGCGCGCGCCCTGGTCTACGGCGAGAAGATCGAATATTCGGGTCCTTGGTTCCGCCAAGCGACGACCGAGGATCACGCTTTGCGCGTCTGGTTCGAGCACGCCGCGAACGGACTGGTGGCGAAGGGAGGCGAATTGAAGGGATTTGAAGTGGCGGGTTCGGACGGAAAGTTCTCGCCGGCCGAAGCCAGGATCGAGGGGCCGGCGGTCGTGGTTTCCAGTTCTACGGTCGAGTCGCCCGTCTATGTTCGCTACGGATGGTCGGCCAGTCCGGACTGCAATCTCTACAACGGCGAGGGCCTTCCGGCCTCTCCCTTTCGCTCAGAAACGAACTTGCCGACAGGGAGGAACTAGCTTTTCCGGGAGGCCGAGTTGTTTTTGCTGCCGCGCCGCGCGAGGGCCAACATGATGGCGCCGAACAGCAGCATGACCATCCCCCAACCGGCGTTGATATTGACGCCCAGGGAACGCGCGTAAATCGCTTTGTCGCTGAATTCCCCATAGCCAATCAGCAACCCGCCATACACCAAGAACAGCCAGCCGATCGGCATCCGGATGTCGAGTCCCATGATGGTTCCTATCTAAAAATGAAGTTGAGTACGGCGGTGGCAGCGAGCACCACCACCGCCAGGGTGACGGGACGCTGATACCAGGAAAGATGTTGCTCCTTCGGCCGTTCGGTCAGCGAATACACCAGGCCGACGAGGTCTTTGTCATCATGGGGCCGGGTCAGACGGCTGACCGCGACCGTAATCAGGAAGCAGGCGGTCCAGGCAAAGATGGCAGTCCAAAAATTTTGTGCCATCTGACTGGGATAGACATGCAGCACCGCGATCCAGCCGCCCTTTAGTCCGGGGACTGACCCTTCTGGCAGGCTCAGGGCGTGGTGCAGGGCGGCGGCCATGGTGCCACCGAGCAAGCCGGTGAAGGCGCCGTGACCGGTGGTGCGCTTCCAGAACATGCCCAGCAGAAAAGTCGCGAACAGGGGTGCATTCACGAAGGCAAATACCAGCTGGAGCATGTCCATAATGTTGTTGAATCGCGACGCCAGATAGGCTGCGGCCAGCGAAAGCGCGATGCCAAAAATGGTCGCCATGCGGCCCATCCACAGATAATGCTGATCGCTGCCGGTACGGTTGATATAAGACTGGTAGATGTCATAGGTCCACACCGTGTTGAAGGCGGTCACATTCCCCGCCATACCGGACATGAAACTGGCCAGCAGCGCGGTCAAGCCCAGGCCGAGGATTCCGGTGGGGAAGTAGTGCAGCAGCATGTTCGGAACCGCCAGGTCGTAATCGAGTTCCACCACCCCGTTTTTGTCGACCAGGGGCTGGCCTGTGCTGGCGTCAATTTTGGGCGGGATCAATCCCTTGCCTTCGATCGCCGCTGCCGAGTGGGCTCCGGCCAGGCGCGAGAGGTCTTGGGTGGGCAGCGCGATGGCAATCAAGCCGGGCAGAATGACAAGAAAGGGAAACAACATCTTCGGAAACGCCGCAAGCAAGGGTGTCCGCCGTGCGGAACTCATCGAATCCGCCGCCATCGCCCGCTGGATGACCAGAAAATCGGTGCACCAATAGCCGAACGACAAAACAAAGCCCAAGCCCATGGCCAGGCCAAACCACTCGACCCCCAGGGGGTTGGTATGGGCATTTCCCAGTCCCACCCAGGAATGAGTGTAAGCGGGCGCCAGCTTCGTCTTGAGCCCGGTCCAGCCCCCCACGTTCTTCAGCCCCAGCCATACCAGGGGCAGAAATCCGGCCACGATGAGAAAGAACTGCAACACCTCGTTGTAGATGGCGCTGGTCAGCCCGCCCAGAAGAATGTAGCCCAACACCACCAGGGCGGAAACGATGAGCGAAAAGTGGAAAATCCAGGCCTGGGGCAGGCCGAAGCGTTGAAACGGCGCGTCAAAAATGTGGAGAATCTCGATCAACTTCGCCATGGCGTACATCGAGATGCCCGAGGAAAAGACGGTCATGATGGCGAAAGAAATGGCATTGAGGCCGCGGGTCTTTTCATCAAAGCGCAAGCGCAAGTATTCTGGCACCGAGCGCGCGCGCGAGCCGTAGTAAAAGGGCATCATGAAGATGCCCACAAATACCATCGCCGGAATGGCGCCAATCCAATAAAAGTGGCTGGTCTCGATGCCATACTTCGCGCCCGAGGCTCCCATGCCGATGACTTCCTGCGCCCCCAAATTGGCCGAGAGAAAGGCCAATCCGGCGACCCAGGCTGGAATGGAACGTCCCGCCAGAAAGAAGTCCGTGCTGGTCCGCACAAAGCGCTTTAGCACGACCCCGATTCCGAGGACGAAAACGAAGTACACGCCCATTATGGTCCAGTCAATGGCGCTCAGCATGAACGATGCCTCCCGGGCGGCTACCCTGCGGTTCTCGAGCCCCCACTCCGCCGCGCCTGGAAATGTAACCGATTACAATAGAAAACGACAGCGTTCGCTTGCGGTCCGCTTATCCGGCTGGCGGATGTGCGAGCGAGAGCGACCGCAGACGCTCGGCCGCGCTCTCGGCGGTGATGTCCCGCTGCGGCGTTCCGAGCATCTCGAACCCGACCATAAACTTCCGGATGGACGCGGAACGCAGAAGTGGGGGATAGAAATGCGCGTGAAAGTGCCATTCCGGGTGCGGGTCGCCGTCGGTCGGTGACTGGTGAAATCCCATCGAGTAGGGAAAGGGAGTGTCGAACACCCGGTCGTAGACCGCCGTAACCTGCTTCAAGATTTGAGCCAGGAGGGGGACTTCCTGGTGGGTCAAGCGGGACAGGGTCGCGGTATGGCGGCGGCTCGAGATCAGGATTTCGAAAGGCCAAACCGCCCAGAAGGGGACTAGGGCCACAAAGGCCGCATTCTCGGAAACCAAGCGCACCTTCTGCTGCGCTTCGAGCTGGATGTAATCGCACAGCAGGCAGCTCCCCCGCTCCTCGAAATAGTTCCGCTGGCAGGCCAATTCCCTGGCCGGCGCCTGGGGAATCGAAGCTGTGGCCCAAATCTGACAATGCGGATGGGGATTGCTCGCGCCCATCATGGCGCCCCGGTTCTCAAAAACCTGCACGTGATTGATTTCCGGCAGCGCGCCCAATTGCAGAAACTGCGCCGCCCAGATGCGAATGACTTCCTCGATGTCCTCGAGCCGCATGGTCGACAGCGTCAAGTCATGACGCGGCGAGAAGCACATCACACGACAGACCCCCGGCTCGCCTTCGGCGACCAGCAATCCCTGGCTGCCGATATCCAGCCGTTCCTGGGGGGCATCCGGCCGGAGGGAAGCGAAGTCATTGTCGAAGACCAAAGTGCCGGCATAGGCGGGGTTACGAGCGCCGCCGGCACGCGCATTTCCCGGGCAGAGATAACAGCTAGGGTCATATTCCGGCTCTCGCCCGACCGCCACCTTCTCGACTTGCCCCTGCCAGGGACGAAGCGCGCGGTGCGGCGACACCACCACCCACTCGTCACTGAGGGGGTTGAACCTGCGATGCGGGTCGTGATCTAGGCGCAAAGTGTCTGCTTTCAAGATCTGGCCGTTCCGCTAAACTACAACCAACCACCGAACCTCACAACCCCGGAGGGTGCGTTCCGAGCTGTACCACGGTTCGAAAACCACTATGCCATGCGGATGACCGCGCTAGTTTGATATATTGCGCGTAGGATCGCAGTTGCATCTCTCCGTCATGCAAACCATCCCAGAATACCGTAGATGAGGCTGATCGCGGTTCCTTTTGAACCGCTTGCGGACAACGAATAGGGGACTCTCAGGATGAAGTCTCGGGAATTGGCCCATCGCTTCGAAGCTTTGTTTGCTGCACCCCCGAAAATTTTTCGCGCGCCGGGCCGCGTCAACCTGATCGGAGAACACACCGACTACAACGACGGCTTTGTGATGCCCTGTGCCATCGGGTTCTCGACCTGCGTCGCGGTCTCCCCGCGATCGGACCTCAAGCTGATGATCCGCTCCGAAGAATTTCCCGAGCAGTTTGAATTTGACGCTGCGAATCTGCCCACGCGCCGCCTAGGGTCGTGGTGTGATTACGTGGTGGGAGTAGCGGTGATGCTCGGGAAGTTGGGGGGCGCGGTCGCTGGTGCCAACCTGCTGGTTCGGGGCGAGGTCCCGATCGGTGCCGGCCTCAGCTCGTCGGCGGCGGTTGAGGTGGCCAGCGCCTTGGCGCTGATGAGCCTGAATGGAGCGCGGCTTCCGATGCCCGAGGTAGCCACCCTCTGCCAACGCGCCGAGAACCTGTTCATCGGCGCCCGCGTCGGGGTGATGGACCAGTTCATCTCGTGCCTGGGCAAAGCCGACCATGCCTTGCTGCTCGACTGCCGGTCGCTCGATTTCAAGCTCGTCCCCATTCCCGATGGAGTTCGTCTGGTGGTCTGCAACACCATGGTCAAGCACGAACACGCCAGCGGCGAATACAATCGCCGCCGCGAGGAATGCGAGCAAGGGGTCAAAATGCTGTCCCAGTGGTATCCAGATATTCGCGCCTTGCGTGATGTATCGGTCGAGCAGCTGGAACAACACGCCAAGGATTTGCCGGCCACAATCTACCGGCGATGCGCGCACGTCGTCACCGAGAACCAACGAGTGCTCGATGGCGCCACCTGTCTTTCCCAGGGCGATTTGCGTGGCTTTGGAGAAAAGATGCGCCAATCGCATCGCAGTCTTCGCGACCAATATGAGGTCAGTTGCCGGGAACTTGATCTGATGGTCGAACTGGCGGAAGGCTTGCCCGGCTATTGCGGCGGACGAATGACGGGCGGCGGTTTTGGGGGCTGCACGGTGAACCTGGTGAGCACGGCTGAAACGGCAGCCTTTACTCGGGAAATCGCGGCGCGTTATCGCCAGGCGACAGGAATCGAACCCGACGTCTACATCTGTTCCGCCGCGGATGGCGCAAGCTCCCTACCCATTGGGGAAGACTAGTTCGATCCGACCCTTCGCGAAGGGCAGGCTGCGGTTTCATGCCTCGAGCCGACGCGATCCGGAAGCGTGCGATGCGCAGGATCTGCTCCCCGCCGGGGCGGGGCGACAAAGTAGTGGCGGCGCCGCCGTCAGTCCGCGGAACGCCCGATGCTATCATTGCCAATCTATGGAGCAGGTGAACGTAGGCATCATCGGTCTGGGCAACGTCGGTTCCGGAACGATGGCCATTCTGGCCGAAAACGGCGAACAGATCGACCTCAAGCTCGGTTTCCGTCTGCGCGTGAAAGCCGTGTGTTCGCAACATACCGAACAGAAAAAGATCCCGGAAGCTCTGGGTCCGGTTTTGAAGACCAATGACTGGCGTCAGCTCGTCTCCCATCCGGACCTGCACATTATCGCGGAGCTGGTCGGTGGCACCCAGGTGGCAGCGGAAATCGTCACGACCGCGATCGCCAACAAGAAATCCGTCGTCACCGCCAATAAAGAGTTGATGGCGTCATCGGGCGCCGAGCTGTGGGATCGCGCCATCGCCGCCCGCACCAACCTCGCCATGGAAGCCAGCGTTGCCGGCGGAATTCCGATTCATGCCGTGCTCCGCGAGGGCATCTCCGGCGACCGCATC
Source organism: uncultured Acidobacteriaceae bacterium (assembly GCA_963770245.1). Lineage (GTDB taxonomy): Bacteria > Acidobacteriota > Terriglobia > Terriglobales > Acidobacteriaceae > PALSA-270. Next base: position 938,655 of record CAVYOX010000014.1, read on the forward strand.
GTCGCTTTGTACGGTATCCTCAACGGCACCAGCAATTACATCCTCACCTCGATGGAAAATCGCGGAACGCCATTCGAAACCGTTCTCGCGGAAGCCCAAAGGCTCGGCTATGCCGAAGCCGAGCCTAGCAATGACATCGACGGCTTCGATGCCCGCTCGAAGCTTGCCATTCTTGCTGCCTTGGCCTTCGGAGAGAAGATCATTCCCTCCGACATCTTTACCGAGGGCATTCGCCGCATTGGTCCGGTTGACTTTGAGTATGCGCATCGCCTGGGTCACACCATCCGGCTGCTGTGCGCCGCCCGGCAGACCGAGGAAGGGCTCGTGCTCTCGGTTCGCCCGGCGCTGATTTCTACGCGGACGATTCTGGCCAGCGTGCAAGGTTCCTACAACGCGGTGTGGGTGAAGGGTCACTTTGGCGAGGACACCTTCTATTACGGCCGCGGAGCCGGCCCGCATCCGACCGGCGTCGCCGTGGTCAGCGATCTGATGCGCGTGGCTCGCGAGATTCGCGATGGCAGCCCGGAACGGGTCTCGCCTTTCGCGCACAAACGCCTGGGTGTCTATAAGCCGATTCCGGTGACTCGCCAGAAACGCGCCTATTATCTGAGGTTTCGCGTGATGGACCGCGAGGGAATTATTTCGGCTCTGGCCGGAATCCTGGCGGCGAAACACATCAGCCTGGATGCAGTTCTTCAAGTGCCAAGCGAAAACAAGCGCGACTTGCCGTTTGTCATCACGCTTGAACCAACCACCGAACAGGCCGTCCGGCAGGCTGTCGAAGAGATGTCCCGGCTCGACTTCTTGCTCGAGCCGCCGCTGGCCTTGCCGATCGAGCCGCCCCTCTAGTCTGCCGCGCAGCCCGCAAAAAGGCAGGCGCCCGCGACTGCTCGCGGGCGCCTGCCATCATGCGGTTCCGAACCTCGGAGCTTTACTGGGGAGGCGCAGGTTTTTCCGCGGGTTTTTGGGGAGCAGCACCGGATTTGACCTTCCAGAAGTCAGGATCAGCCTTGACCCATTCCTCCGGCGTGTAACTCATCTTCGGGCTGAAGGCGAACAGGTTCGACTGACTGAACTCGATCGCAGAAGACTCCAGCTCGTGCAGCTTTTTCATGCCGTCTTCCCCCAAGGCCGCCTCGAAGTCCTTGCCTTGGGCGGGTTCTTGGTCGATCTCCGAGGCGGACTTCATGGCGGTGAACACCAGATAGACGTCCCCTTCCTGGCCGTAGTTAGCTTCGTACATCGCCCAATGTACAGCGGGAACCTTTTCGTAACCCGTCTTCACCAGCTTGACCAATTCGTCCCAATCCTTGCGGTGTCCGGGACGGACACGGTACAAGGAGATCTCAAAATAGCGCATGTGGGCAATGTCGATCGCCGAGCGCAGGCTGTAGTCGTCGGAATAGACAGCTACGGTCTGATCGGTATCACTCAGCAGGTCACCGTCCGCTACGGCGGCACGGTCGAGGGCGGCCGACAGAGCTAAGTTCTTGTCCGACGCCCGGTTGTCCTTTTCCCATGCGTCGAACGAATCGTAGGGGGTGATGAACAAGGCGCGGGACCTCCCGGACATGGAAGTTAAGGCCAGATAGTGAGTGGGCCATTTTGCCCGGGCCAGCGCCTGCACAAACGTGCTTTCCGATTTTTCATGCGTCATACCCGCCTTCCCCGGTTTTAGGAACTCGCGAAAGATAACCAGGACTTTCGGCGGCGGCGTCGCCCCCCCTGACATCTCCTCTGCCGCTAGGACGCCTCCTCCGGCGCATAGAAAGACACAGAGACCCAACAGGAGTCCCGTGGTTTTTTTCATGGTTCTGCCTCCTCGGTGCTGTCGATGAATTTTGACTTGGGAAATTCCAGGACGAGTGCCGAATCGCCTGTGTCCTGAGACCGCGGAGCGTAGTCTGCGGCTGGCTGAAAGTCAAGCCGGCTTCGTGACCTGCGGGGGTGAGGTTCTCAAGAGTCGCCCAAAGCCAGCTTCCCGAGTCGGATTTCAGGTGGTTCGGAAGAAGCGGCAGGGTCGTGCGTGCAGATTGAATCCGAGGCGTCGGCCGAGAGCGATTGCCCTAGCCTCCGACGCCTCAGATTCAGCGGACGGGGGAAAATCGGGGTGAACCTTCCTCGAGCGCGCGCGCCAGTATCGATTTCCTTCTGTAGTGCGGAGACGGAGGAGACCGCCAGGCGAAGGCCCTCCCTCAATCGGGATGACTGTGGCGCCAGTTCCAGTATTGGTTCTGCTGGGTATGATTCAATTTCGAGTAGTCACGGTACTCGACGTGGTTTTGCCCAAGGTACAGGCGGTAGGAGCGATCTTCGTTGTCGTTCCAGTTGTGGTAATCCTTGTGGGTACGGTCGTAGACACGAGCCTGTTTCTTATCGTTGTGTTGGCTCTCATCCTGGCGTTTGTCGTCTTGCGCCGCAGCTCGAGTCCCGAGTGCCACCGGTGCGATTAGGGCGGCAGTCAAAACCAGGTAAGTCAGGTGTCGATATCCGGTCTTCATTACGGGTGTCCTCCGAAGCGTGAAGAAATGCACCTCTGAGGCTAACCGCCGCGCGACCGCTAATCTGAGCAGAATTGCACACGCCAAGAACTTGTTCGTCGAAATGGCCGAGACCTGCCGTCGGCGGCGATTCACGCCCGGCGCGGGAAAGCAACATGCGCACCGTCTTCGCTCCGAATGCACCGAGCAGCCGGCACGCTAGTGGTCGGCATAATAGCCCTCCCTAGTCTGCACGACCAGACCGCTCTGCTTGGTCGTCAGCTGAATCTTGCGGTAGAGGGGCCCGGCGTCGGCTGCCCGATCCGGGGTGTACCCCAGGCTGTATTGACTGCGCAGCTCTTCTCCAATTTGATCGTAAATTTGATCGATCGGATCCTTCTTAGAAACTTCAAACATCCTCCCGCCGGTCTCCTTTGAAATCCGTTCGAGAACTTTCTTGCCATCGGGACGCTGCTCCTCGCGAGGGTACCCGCGTCCCCCTCCGTGACGGCCCATTCCGCCACCCATACCCCCTCCACCCATACCAATGTGGGGGCCACCAAAACCTCCTCCCCCGTCCCGTTCGTCGTCTTTGAACAAGATGGAATAAACCACGGTGTCCGAGCGCTGCGCCGTTGCGATGGCGCTCTCGAGCGTCTCCTTGCTGCCATGGTCCACGCCGTCGGAGAGCACGACAAGCGCCTTCCGGCCCTGCTGTTTCTTCATGAGTTCATCGGACGCCAAATAAACCGCGTCGTAGAGCAACGTCCCGGCCCCGCCCATTCTTCGTGAACCGCGTCCGGAATTCGGGTCGGAAGCAGACGGGTCGTTCCCGCTGGTCTGGGTCAACTGGGGGGTTTGCAACTGCTCGAGCGCAACTTCCAGCTTGTCACGCGAGGAAGTGAGATCCTGCAAAAGCTCCACTTCACGGTCAAAGTGGATGATAAATGCCTGGTCCTTGTCGACCCGCAACATCTGGTCCAGAAAACCGTGGCTGGCGCTACGTTCCTGGTCGAGCACCCGCCGCTGGCTCAGACTGGTATCGACCAGCAAGCCCAGAGTCAACGGAACATCGGATTCCTTGGTGAAATAGCGAATGGTTTGGGGACGGCCGTCCTCGGTCATGATGAAATCGTCTTTGCTAAGATCCTTGACGATTTTTCCATGCTTGTCGCGCACCGTAGCCAACACGTTGACTACGTTGACCTGAACCGAGACGGTCGTGGCCGGCTGCCCGTTGCCTGGGGGAACGCTCTGCCCGCTCGGCTGCTGACCTGCGGCTGCAGATTGCGCAGCCGCGAAAGCGGCAGCCAGCAAGCCAAAACCTACAGCCGTAACCATGGTCTTAGGCCGTTGCGCCAAGGATCCTCGCGAGCAGCGTAATCGCTGCGGCCCGGTTCGCTCGGCGCTCGCACCCCCCAGGCTCTTCGATCCCGGGAGCACGGCAGGCACGGTTTCCGTGGATTGCTGAGCGGTCGTGCGCCTCGTCGTGCGCCTCAAGGTAAAGCACATATTCTCTCCTCAATTTGCGCGTTGCGCGGCCGCGAGGATTTGTAGGTGTTGGCCGCCAGGAGGCGGTCTTCCACGTGGTAATGAGAACACAAACCTGGCCTGTATGGTTGTGAGCCTCTGAGTAAAAGTTTGTAAAGGTGGCTCGAGGTGAATCGGACGGGGGTGAAGCAGCGACTCCGAAAGCGGTGGCGCGAACCCAGGGAAACCGGGATCGGAACCTGAGCGCGGTCAAACCCCAGAGGCGAAACAGGCCTCCCTCATGCTCTTGGTCCGTGCCGCAAGACCGGGCCCGGATCCTTCGAGCGGTTGTTCTCAACAACATGTGCCCGCGATCGCTCCCCTGCCATACAATGGCCCTGAAGCCAGTCGACGATCGGACGGCACAAGCCAGCATGAACCAGACATGGAAACAGTGGCAAGGCCAAGTCGTAAACGGCCGATTTCCTCTGCAGAAATACCTGGGCAGTTCCGACTCGAGCATCGTCTTCCTGACCGAGCGCGGCGGAACACGGCCACAAAAAGCCGCCATCAAACTGATCGCAGACGATCCCGGTCTCGCGGAAGCCCAGCTGACCCGATGGGCGCAGGCTACTAGCCTGGCTCATCCCCATCTGCTTCCGATCTTCGAAGCCGGACGCTGTGAAATGGGCGGGGTTCGGTTGCTGTACGTTGTGATGGAATACGCGGAAGAGAACCTGTCCGAGATCCTTCCTCAGCGCCCGCTCACTTCCGCCGAAGCCCGGGACATGCTCCGGCCGGTTCTCGAAGGCCTCGAGTACCTTCACGGCAAGGGTTTCGTGCAGGGACGGCTCAAGCCCTCAAACATCCTGGCCGTAGCCGACCAGGTGAAACTCTCAGGCGATAGTCTGCGTGCGCTAAGCCCGTCGGGCGCGGGTCCGGGCGACCTGCTCGGAAGCAGCGTGAGTGATCCACCGGAAATGGCAAACGGACTGATCACTCCGTCCGCGGATGTTTGGTCGCTCGCGGCTACCCTGGTCGAGGTATTGACCTTGCGCCGGCCTTCCTGGGACAGAACCGGACGGGGTGCAACCAAGGAGCCCGAACTATTGCTGCCCGAAGGAATTCCCGAAGCCTTCTTGGATCTGGCGCGCCACTGTCTCAATCCGGACCCGCAAAAGCGCTGGACCATTGCCGAGATCAAATCCTGGCTAGACTCACCCTCAATCGGGGCGGTGAAGGCAGAGGAGGCTCGGATACGGCCTCGGGTGGAGGTTTCTTCGCCGGATTCAACCGGACGGTCGTCAGCGACTTGGCTCTATATTTCGATTGCCGTGGTTGCCCTGGTCTTGATCTGGCTGGCCGCAACCAGAACACGGCACCCCCATCGGCTGGCTGAAGCAACCACGGCTCAGCCAGCTCCATCTCCTGCATCCGAGCCCGCGCAGGTTCAGCACGAATCGAAACCATCCCCCGTAGTCGCGACGACCGATCGGTCCCCAGCAACCGAGGATAGGGCGCTGGCGGAGGAGGCTCAGCCGAAGTCGACCCCATCCTCCGCGGTTTCATCTCCCAGCCAATCCGGCGCGCCTGCCGTCCCGGCGCCTGCCAGAGCCGCAAAGCGATCGCCGGAGACGATTCCGGCAGAGGTCGGGGAACGGGTTTTGCCCCAGGTATCGACCTCAGCCAGAAACAGCATTCGGGGTCACGTTCGAGTCAGCGTGAAAGTGGCGGTGGATGCTTCCGGCAATGTTGTGGAATCGACCTTGGAGTCTCCCGGCCCCAGCAAGTATTTCGCACGTCTGGCACGCGAAGCCGCCGAACGCTGGAAGTTTTCCCCCGCAGAACTGAAAGGTCGGCCGGTCGCGAGCAAATGGATTCTGCAATTCGCCTTCAGCAGCAGCGGCACCGAAGTGCGTCCGACCGAAGTCGCGCCTTAGCCGGGATTAGATACTGCGGCCCCGAGATCACGGCCCGACCGTGGCCGCCTTCTGCCCGATCATGACCGCATCTTGCATTTGGCGGAACAAGTCCCCGACCGCGGCTGGAGAATGCGACATGAACAGAGTGTTGCTTTTGTCTTGGGCCCCGATTTCTTTCATGGTATCGAGGTACTGGGTTACGAGCACCAGCATCATCACATCCTTCGGCGTCGTGCCCTCGACCGCGGCCGAAAAAGCTTCCACCGACTGCTTGAGGCCCTCAATAATGGCCTTGCGCTGATTGGCGATGCCCTGGCCCTGCAGCGCCTTGCTCTCGGCCTCGGCTTCGGCCTGCTTCACTTTCAGAATTTTCTCCGCCTCGCCGCGCGCACTAGCGGCGACCTGTTCCCGCTGGGCCGCGTTGATCTCGTTCATGGCCGCTTTCACTTTTTCGTCCGGCTTGATGTCGGTCACGAGTGCTTGATCGATGGCATATCCGTAGGTCTTCATCACGTCATCGAGCCCTTCCTTGATGGCGACGGCAATGTCAGACTGCTGCAAAAACGTGTCGTCGAGATTCATTTTCGGCACGTGCCCGAGAATCACGTTGAACACATAGGATGAAATCTGCTGGGTGGGATTGGCCAGTTTGTAAAAGGCCTCGTACACCTTCTCCGGAATGACGTGATACTGCACCGAAACGGGAATTTTCACGAATACGTTGTCTTTGGTCTTGGTCTCGACGTCGAGGGCCAATTGCTGCACCCGCAAATCGATGCGCCCGGCGATTTGGTCCAGCCAGGGCAACTTGAAGTTGATCCCGGCGGTGGCCACGCTCAGAAACTTGCCCATCCGCTGGATGACGGCAGCTTCCGCCGTCCTCACCTGAAAGAACCCGCTCAGAATCGTGCCCCCAACAAAGATCGCGACCACTGCATACACCACGAACATGAGAAGCTGCGAAGGCTCCATCGGTAGTTTCCTCGCTTTCGGTAGTTGCGGCAGCCGCCCGTTAGGCCACCCGAAATCGCAGGCATGATATCCGCTGCGCCAGCTTTCAACAATGCCTCGCCTGTGAATCGTTCGCAGGCAGCCTGTCCGAGCGGAAACCAAGGGCCAGAGGCTACGCAATCATCAGGGCTTCATCGGGCTGGGGTTGCGACGCCCACGCGGCGCACCAGATCGGCGAGGCGAGGATCGCCGCCGACCTCGTCAAAGAACGCATCGATAGTGAGCCAAAGGAAGAACTCCCCTCGTCCGTCGTAGCCCTTCGCGCACCACTCGAATGCCCGGTCACGCTCCCCCAGGGCTCTATAGATTAGGCCAACCCGGACTCTCTCCGAGAATCTTCCCTAAGGTCGAAACACTCTGCACAAGATTCACTTCCTTCCCAAAGCTGTCGGCCACGAGGGTCTTCATCCGTTCGTCCCCACGCCCGCACCCAATCACGGTTCCGAACCAGCGTCAAAAGGGTGTCGAAGGCTTTGCCAGTCCGAGGCAACACCGGCTCGCCGCCGTCGACTTAGCACCGCGAAGCGTCCATTTGAAACCGGGTCGAACTCGCACAAGTATTTTATTTACTTAGACATAACGGCAGGAAGGAGACTATCAAGGAGAAAACTAACAAATTCTAAGAGATTTCAAGGCCCCGCCTAAGACATTTTCTGCCGCTCTGGTCGATATTGGCCGCACTGCGTTGGGGTCGCTCGGGTGGGCGCTGAGTTCAGTGGTGAGGAAACGAAATTGGGAACCAGGGGAGGCGTGGTGAAGGCAAGACGAGTTACCGAAATCACGCTGCAGACAGAGGAAGCGTTCGTGCTCCAGCGGAGCTCCGGTTCACCCCAAGCCAGCTGCGCGCAGTGCGGAGCTCTGGCCCCCATGGTCACAGCCGAGGAAGCAGCGGTTCTATTTGGCGTTGCGGTTCGTGCGATCTACCGCGAGATCGAAGCTGGAGAGCTTCATTTTGAGGAAACCGCGGCAGGTTCTGTCCTGATTTGCCTCAGCTCGTTGCGCCAGACCGCTTCACTACATCCGTCTCTGACCAGTCCGCAGACTAAGAAAACAATAAAGGAGATTCAATCATGAGCAAAACCATCACCCAGGTAATAACCCGAAACCCAGAAATCTTCCGGTCGCGGCCCTTAAGGTTCGCCGTGATGGCGGCACTAGTGGCGTTCGGTGCCGCATTCGGGCCGAATGCCAGCGCCAATTGCAAGACGGGTCGCGGCAACTTTTTCCAGCCCAGCGCGGCGGTCGCGGTCGCGCCCTCAGAAGCCGCGTCCTCCCTGGCACTGCGGGCAGAGCAGGCGAACTCGAAGCAATCCCCGGCCTCGATCGTCGGCCTCTGGTATGTCACCTACACCTCCGGTGGGCAAGTGATCGATCAGGCTTTTGAGCAATGGCACGGGGATGGAACCGAAATCCTGAACGACACGAGCGCCCCTGCAACCGACAACGTTTGCCTCGGAGTTTGGCAGCAAACGGGCCCGCATACCTATCAGCTGAAGCATCCTTCCTGGTACTTCGATCTCAGCGGCAACTTGCTGGGAACGGTGATTATCCGCGAGACCATCCGCCTTAGTCCCGAGGGGAACAGCTTCTCCGGCAGCAGCACCGACGACGCTTTCGATACTTTAGGCAACTTTTTGGGCGAAGAGACAGCAACCGTCGCCGGTAAGCGAATCACTGTAAATTGACGTCCGCGCGGGCACGCGGCGGAGTGGAACCGCCGCGTCGTACCTTTCGCGTCGAACCCAGGGCTCAGTCCTCCCTCGATCCGGATCACGGATTGTAGAAGCCGGCGTTCTTGCTGTAGGGGGCGTGGCCGGGCTCGCCGCGGCGGAAGTGTCCGGAGGGAATACTTTTCCCGTCGCGTTCTTTCGCCAGCAACTCGATGAACCAGGCTTCGTGCTCGACTTCTTCGTTCAAGATTCGAGCCGCCATGTCGTAGGTGCGCGGATCCTTGCCGAACGTCATGTCACAGACTTCACTCCAACTGCGGATGGCGCAGCGTTCCGATTCCATCAACAGGGTGAGAATATTCACCACCGTCGGCGGGTTCGGTAGTTTGGCCGCCTCGCAGCCGGCCTGATCGTGGAGGGCTTTCAGATCGTTGGGCAGCTCTCCGCCCAATTCATAGATGCGGGGGACAATCAGTTCCCAATGGGCCCGGTCTTCCAGCCGAGCGTCCTCGCAAATCTCTTTGTAGTCTTCATAACCTGCCAGATGCATACGCAGAATGGTGTAGTAGTAGTAAGTGCTGGCGAATTCGGCAGCGGCGTTCGCGATGAGAACCTTGATGAGTTTCTCCACGTTGACGCCACGGGCGCGATTTACCTCGACGCCCAGTCGCTGGTTGACGTCTCCATGCTTCACAACTTGCTCCTTCGGCATACAGCGTCCTCTGCGGGTTCGAGTGTAGCGCGATGCTCATCCATACGTCTGAGATACAGACACTATCGTTGTGATAGGCTCTGCCTCTAGCAGCAGGGTTAGGATTCTGCCTCGCCCATGAGCCATTCCGATGAGCCCAAGCCGGGGAGGAGTCGGCCTTTCCCTTCGCGGGACGCAGACGGCAGATCGCTCGCGCGCAGATCCTTCTCTCTCGATCGCGCTGTGGAATTGCTCTCGGGACCTCGCCGTACGGGATGCGCGGCTCGGGCGGCACCCGCCACGAGGCTAAGAAAACCAACATGACCACCGGCACTGAGGAGGATCATGCAAATTCATCAGCTCCGTTATTTTTGTGCCGTGGCCAAAGCCGGTAGTTTCACGCGGGCGGCGCAGCGCGAGCATGTCGCGCAACCCTCGCTCTCGCAGCAAGTGCGCAGCTCGAAGACGAATTGGGAGCCCGGTTGCTCGATCGCCTGGGGCGCCAGGTTCGGCTGACCTCCTTCGGCCAGACATTTCTGGTGCGGGCCGAGGCTATTTTGCGCGAGGTGAACGACGCCAAGCAGGAAATGGAAGAGATGGCCGGCATGGATCGCGGCCGGATCGTGGTGGGAGCCATTCCAACCATCGCGCCTTATTTTTTTGTCCAGCCGTCTGGTCAGTTTTTCGCTCGAGCATCCGACCGTGCAGGTGAGCGTGGTCGAGGAGATTACCTCGGTGCTGCTCGAGCGCCTGCAGGATGCCTCGATCGACATGGCATTGCTGGCCCTGCCGGTGCCGGGAGAACATTTTGTCAGCCAGGAACTTTTTCGCGAGCCGCTCTACCTGGTCTGCCCGCGAAATCATCGGCTGGCCGGAAAGCCGCGGGTTCATCTGAAACAGATCGAAAGCGATTCTTTCTTGTTGCTCAAAGAAGGTCATTGCTTCCGCGAGAATACGCTCTCGGCTTGTACCCGAGCCCGCCTGCGACCGAACGTGGTGTTTGAGGCTGGGCAGTTTGCGACGATCCTGGCCATGGTAGCCGCCAACACTGGAGTCTCCGTGGTGCCGCACCTGGCGGTCGAGAAACGCGACGGGTGTTACTTCATTCCAATCGCCGACCAGGGCACCTGTCGCCGCGTCGGGGTGGTGCAGTTCAAGCAACACTTTCATAGCCGGGCCCAGCGGGTCTTTCTCGAGCATCTGCTTTCAAATGAACGCTCTGGAGCCGCTTGACTGGCTGCGGCGACAGGACGAGAATCTCTGCCTGCCGGAATCGGGCGCGGCGACGGGCGCTTTAGATAGGAGTGAACAATTGGGCGGAACCAACCGGGTGCTGGGGCCTGATGTGATGGTCAGCTACTCAAGCCACGATCGGGCGCAGGTCATGCAGTTTGTGCAGCGCCTGCGGGCGGCGGGGGTGGCGGCTTGGATCGATCAGGGGGGCATCGACGGGGCGCAGAAGTGGGGGGAGGAGATCGTCAACGCCATCGACGCCTGCAAGACCGTCATCCTGATGATCTCCGCGACTTCCATGCAGTCGGAAAATATCAATAAGGAAGTGATGCTGGCCTGGGAAAACGGCAAGCACTTTCTGCCCCTCTGTCTGGAAGATGCCAAGATTCCAAAGAGCATGCAATACCAACTGGCCGGCATTCAGCAAATCAAGCTGTACGAAGGGGATCCAGAAGCCAAGTTTGTTTCTGTTCTGCGGGCCTTGGTGCGGCTGGGTGTGCATGTTTCTCCTTACTACATTGCCCTGGTGAGCGCCGACCTAGGCGATCATGAGCAGGCCTTCGAGTGGCTGAACCGCGCCATCGAGCAGCGTGCGAGCGGCCTGTCGCGATTGAAGACCGAAGGGCGCTTCCACCCGCTGCGGAGCGATCCGCGGTTCGCGCAACTTCAAGCCCGCGCAGAATCGCTTCCTCCAGAACCGAACAATCTCGTTGCAGATATTCCGGCGTTCCGGCCCCGTCCGGCGGCCACTCCTGTCGCTTCGGCGAAACCGGGTTCGTGGTGGCAGAAGATCCTATGGCCGGACATCGTCAATGACCACGGTGCGCGCCAAGCCGCCGCCCAGGGAGTCTGGGCAACTGTGTTCTTGATCGTGGCCAACATTCTGGGTGCCTTGTTTCTGAGTTCCGCGGGCCCGTCTGTGGTTTCGGCCGTACAGTGGAGCACCACCATCGCGATTACTGTGATCTTCGCTCCCATCGCATTCGGCCTGCAGAAGATGGGCCGGCCGGCCGCCATTATTGGCCTGATCCTGTGCGCTTTCGGGGCTCTCGGCAATCTCGACAAGGTACAAAAAACCAGTGCGACTCTCGATGCTTATTCCGCCCAATATCGCCAGTATCAGCCCTATCCGCAGTACGCGCAGGGACCCTACCAGAGCGCTTTGGCGCTGGCCTATGAGCAGGCCTCCACGCAGTACTACCTGAGTTGGGTGGCGCTGGCGGTTTCGCTGATCTGCGTTGGCGCCTTTACCAACGCGACGCGCGGAACCTTCGGCTATCGCCGGATGGTGGCGAGCCACGTGGCGGCGGACAAACAGAATGCGATTACGCCCGAAGATCTGGTTGCGATCAAGAGCAAGATTTCGGGGATATTCCATAAATCGGGGGGCGCCGCGTTGCCCCGACCGGCCGTGCCTCGATCGCAGCCGCGAGCGGTTGCCCTGCCGCCTCTCTCGCGTCTCGCCGCTCCCTCTTACCCCCCGAGCCCGCGCGTGCCCATATCCGCACCGCCCGCGCCCGCCGAACCGCCCCCCACGCCCGCGGCTCCAGCCCCGGTTCCGGTGCAGGCAGAAGTCGCCATTGCTCCGGCGCCTTTGCGGCAGGCTTTCGGGGCCACCATCGGGGTGAGTGGCGGGCTGATCTACTGGCCGCGGGTCGGGGTCTTTTTGCTCGCGAACCTCGCAGCCGGTTTAACCTTCCTGATTGGACGAAGTATGACGACTTCGTTCTCAGTTCCGCCGGTTTATTGGCTGTTCGCCATTTGCCTGGCCTGTGTGTTCACCGCCGCCACCGTGGCCGGCTTTCGCTTCTTGTCGAATGTGTGGGCGGCAGCGAGCGCAGCCGCTTTCGCGGCCACCCTAGCCTCTTTGCCCTTCGATGCGATGCTCTCGAGCTTCGCTTGGGCTGACCTTTTTTATCGTGAACAATTCCAACAATTCATCCTGCTGCCCTTCGTTAACAGCTTCATCTTGCTGATGGCTCTGGTTTGGGTAGTGCCGCGATTGCAGCCGATGGTCCTGGCCCTCTGGTTAGGAGCCATGGGAACAGAGATCGCCACCAGCCTCGTGGCCAACCTGCTGCACGCTTTGGGAGCCGGGGATTCGCCCGACGCGGTGCTCGGGGGAGCCTCCGTGATCTCGGCTGTGCTGCGCAGTCTGGCCTTCGCTTTGACGTTGTGGGGAGGGCTGCAATATCTGCGGAAGAAATCCGCCGTCTCTGCCGGTTAGAAGCCGCCAGGCTTGGTCGAGATACCAGAGGCACCTCGTCCCGGTTTCGCCTTGCCCCAACTGGGAGTGAAGCCCCTCGGCGATAGGGCCGGCGGCCCTGTTCGGCGCCCTGTTCCTGCCGCAGCCCTGCGACATTTCCGACGGGGTTCTGACCGCCGCATCCTTCAAGTACCTCTGTTACTTGCGGTTGACGGCGCCTGGGAAGTAGATTCGCAGGGGGAGGGGCAAGTGTCACTCCTGGCACTTCGTCGGCATCCTGCATGATCGCTCCGCCACCTGAACTCGATACCTTGGGCGCCGTATTCAATCCTCCCGCGGAGGCAGTTCCGGGGCCGGCATCCGGCTCGCTCGGGCCAAGCATTTTCATCGTTTTGGCGCGTTTCGCGTTCGGCGCCTTGTTGCTCCTCACTTCGGCCTACTGCCTCTTGCTTTACATCCCGTTCACCTATTTCGGGTTCATTCAGCATCCGCTGCTGGCATGGCTGCCGGTTTTCGTCGGCATCCACTCCTATCTTTTCGGAATTCTTTTCGCCGCCGTGGCGGCTACTCTGCTCCCGGCCATTCGTGCGCCGAAGACGCGGAGAGCCGCCGTTGGCTTTTTGCTCATCCACGCCGGTGTAGCCGTCTATCTGCTATTCCGGCCGGCGCTGCCCAGCATGCTGCGTGATCTGTTTGCCTACGTGTGGAGCATGCTGTGCCTGTTTCCCCTGCTGTGGATCGCGGCTCTCGACTTCGCCAGTCCGGGACCGAAAAAAGCCCAACGCGCGCCCGGTGAAAACTGGAATCTTAGGACCACCACGCTCGTCGCTCTGGCGGTGGCCTGTGCTTTCGCCGCCACTTCGCTCCTGGCACGGCTGCTCTCCGGCTCGGCCGCTACGCCCGGGGCCGGGCTGCGCGGGTTCGCTGTCAGTCTGCTGTTTCACCTCGTAGTCTTCACCACCTTCGGCGTGGCGTTGCGGGCGATCTGCCAGGCCGCTCGTTGGACGCCCTGGCCTCATGCGGCGAACTTCGTCGGAACCCATGTGCTGGCGGTACTGGTTTCAGCGGGTGTGATCCGCAGCATCATTTTGCCAACTCTTTCTTTCGACGGCCTCGAGGCCGACCTGTTCTCGGTCGTGGTCTCCCTGGCGCTCGTGGCCTACGTCGCCGGGACGGCTTCGCGGGTGCGCGGTGCCGCGGCGGAGACTACCAGGCCAGTCGAAGCCCGCCGGGGGCTGGCGTGGTGGCTGATTGCCGGGTTTCTGGCATTGCTCGGAGTGAGCTACGCTATTCCCGCCGCCCTTCAAACCAGGGATTGGGATTTCGCGCTCGAAAGAACCGCGGTGGTTGGGGTGTGGGCGGCGGCGCTGGCTTTTCTGCGCTGGACAGGTGTTGCGCTCCGCGGACGAACCGCCAAGGCGGCGAGCCTGCTGGTGCTGGCCATGGCGGTCACCGGCTACGGCGTCTACAGAGCGGAAGTCTCGTTCCGCCCCGGGGCCGAGGACGATTGGAGCGGAATTCTCGATAGCTACGCCGGCTCGGACATTTCCTTTAAGACGGCGTATGACGTGCTGTCGCGGTCGGTGAACAATGAAGCCCATTCCGACTTCTATCAGTTTCTGAAACGCAACACCAACCTCAGCCCCGACACCGCAGTGGGCCCGGCGGACCTGAGTCTGGTTCCCGCCCTCAAGCCCACAGCGGGGGAAAAGCCGAACATTTTCATTTTCGTCATCGATAGCCTGCGCCAGGACTACGTTTCGCCCTACAACCCATTGGTCGACTTCATGCCGGAAATCGATCGCTTCGCGCACGACAGCATCGTGATGCAGAACGCCTTCACACGCTATGCCGGCACGGCACTTTCCGAACCCGCCATCTGGGTGGGTGCCATGCAGCTGCACAAGCAGTACATTGAGCCCTACTATCCGATGAACAATCTGCAGAAGCTGCTCGAGACTGAGGGCTACCAAAGCTACATCAGCGTGGATCCGATCCTGCACCAGATTCTGCGCCCCTCCTCCTCGATCACCGAGCTCGACAAAGACAGAACGTTCTGGGAGGACCTGAATCTCATTCCCACGTTGAAAGAGCTGGAAGCCAAGATGGCTCGGCAGGCGGATCCGAATCAGCCCATTTTCGCCTACACCCAGCCGCAGAATGTCCACACGCTCACTCTAGACCGGCTGCACGGAGGCGGAAGCCGGAGAGACATGAGCATTCGGGAAATACGGCTCATGGACCGAGCCTTCGGCGAGTTTGTCCGCTTCTTGAAAGAGCGTGGACTCTACGACAACAGCATCATCGTTCTCACTTCGGATCATGGCGATGCCTACGGAGAGTTTGGCCGCTACGGGCATTCCGATTTTCTGGTTCCGGAAGTGATCCGCATCCCGCTCATCATCCATCTGCCGCCGCGCCTGCGGCAGAAGGTGGCATGGGACCCCGAGCAGATCGCCTTCACGCTCGACCTCACGCCCAGCCTGTACTACTTGCTCGGCCATCGCCCGACCGTCGACCGGGAGCTGTTTGGCCGTCCGCTGTTCACCGAGAAGCTGGCCGAGCAGACGCCTTACTTGCGCTCGCAGTATCTCATCGCCTCCAGTTATGCGCCGGTCTACGGATTGCTCGCCAAGGGGGGAAGGTCCCTATTCATTGTGGATGCGGTCAACCGCCGCAACTATTTTTTCGATCTTGCGAACGATCCCAAGGGATTGCACAATCATGTGACGCCGCGGATTCGCGATGACAATGAAGCCGAAATTCGGCGGCAAATTGGCCTGATTCAAGGCCTCTACCACTACACTCCGCCCGCAAACTGACCCGCCCGTTCCAGCCGACGGAGTCGGCCGGCCTCGATTCTGCTCGTCGCACCATCCGGGTTGCGGAACGGCCCCTTTCGGTCGCCGCAAGCGCCAAAGCCGTCCCTCGAAAACCGGCGCTGCGCCGGCTGCATGCGCTTGACCAAAAACCAGAAGGTTCGCCGGTTTTTTCCTGCTCCACTGGCGGCCCCCAGGCGATCCTTTCGGGCCGATTTCTCGTCCAATCAGCGTAGTGTGGCCTGGAACCGCCGAACCGCCAGACCGGGCCTCGCGTATCATAAGAGCAGAAAACATGCGCCTGATTCTGGACATTTTCGGACAAACCCTGGGCACGCTCTGGGCGCATAAGCTGCGCTCGTTTCTGACCATGTTTGGGATCGCTTGGGGCGTGGGATCGCTGCTTTTGCTGGTGGGGATGGGCGAAGGTTTCCGCACCGGGCAACGCAAGCAGTTTGATGAGATCGGGGACAACGTCATGTTCATCTGGGGCGGGCGCGCTCCCGCCCTCATTGGAAGTTTTACCGGGGTGCACTGGTATTACCTCACGATGAAGGATTACCAGGATGTGTTGAGTGCATGCCCCGATGTCAAGGCCGCCTCGCCGGTGATTCAGCGCAATGACATTCGTTCTGTCAGCGATTTTTATCAAAGCAGTGGACAGATACTCGGGGCATTGCCCAACCTCAGCGGCATCCGCTATTTGCCGCTGGCGCAGGGTCGCTGGATCAATGACATGGACAACACCCAGAAGCGGCGCGTCATCGTAATCGGAGATGAGTCCCGCCGGGTCATGTTTCCGGGACGTCCGTCGGTCGGCAGCACCGTCCTGCTGAACGGATTCAGTTTCCAGGTCATCGGCGTGATCAAACGCCTGGGCCACGGCGATAACACCAACCAGAACTTGATGAACTTTGTGCCCTTCAGCACCATGCTCGAGAATTTTCCGCCACTGAATACAGGCGAGACCGTGGATGCCATCTCCTACATGAACTATCAGCCCAGGTCGCGCGAGCTGCATGAATCGGCGCAGCTGGAGGTCCACAAGGTCATCGGTCGCAATCACGGCTTCGATTACACCAATCCCGACTCTTTCGACGAGTGGGATACGGTTCGCACTTCAGATCAGGTGGGAAAGATTTTCGACGCCATGAACCTGTTCCTCGGCAGCGTCGGCTTGGTCACCCTGGCCCTTGGAGCCATCGGCATTATCAACATCATGTTGGTGGCAGTGGCGGACCGCACCCGCGAGATCGGTTTGCGCAAGGCCTTGGGCGCGACCAACAGCAGCATTATGTTTCAGTTCTTCATCGAAGGCGCGTTTCTGACGCTGATGAGTGGCGGGTTGGGAATGGCGGGCGCTTCCGGGTTGATGTCGCTGCTTTCTCTGCTGCCGGCTCCGCCGGGATGGGACACTCCGAGGCTTGTGCCCTGGACGGCGGCGACCGCGATCGGATCGCTCGCCTTTGCTGGCATCGTGGCGGGGCTGTATCCGGCGCGCAAAGCCGCCCATCTGCAACCCGTCGAGGCCCTGCGGAGGGAATAGCTATGAAGCGCGACTTGCTGCAGCAGGCCTACAGCGCCATGCGCCATGATCTGCGCAAGACCTTGCTCACCATGCTCGGCATGGCTTGGGGGATTGCGACCGTCGTCCTGCTTCTGGCCTACGGAGACGGTTTTGGACGCGCCATTGAGAACATCTTCGATAGTTTTGGCGCCACCGCGGTCGGGATATTCCCCGGACGCACCTCGCAGGAGATGGGAGGCAATAAAGCGGGTGTGCAAATTCGCTTTACCGACGATGACGTTGAGCTGCTGCGAAACGTAATCCCGTTGGCTCGCCGCGTCGCCCGCCAGGGTTACCTGTCGGCGACGGTGGTGAACAGTCCGCGTTCAGTCACCCTCGATATTCTGGGGATTGATCCGGCTCTGCAGGCCATTTGGAACCTCGATCTCGACTCGGGCCGGTTCCTGAACGATCAGGACACGCTGAGCCGCGGACTTTATGCGGTTCTGGGATCGGAGGCCAAGGACAAGCTGTTCTCCGGCGTCCCGGCGGTCGGGCAGACGATTCGCATCAACGACGTGAGTTTTCAGGTGGTCGGTGTGCTGCAGCCGCGCATGCAGGAATCGGGGGATAACACCAACCGAGTTGTCTACATCACCTACGGTTCGATGGGGGTCTTGCAGGACACCCACTATGTCGGGGGTATCTGGATGGATTCTCTGGGCCTCGACCACAATCACCTGACCACGGTAATCCGCAGTGCCCTGGCAGCCGCCCACAACTTCAAGTCGGATGACCAGCGGGCGGTGTTTGTCTTCGATGCGCAGAAACAGCTCTCGCAGTTCGGCATCATTATTCTGGGCATCAAGATCCTGCTGGCTTTCATCGGCACGGTCACGCTCGGCATCGGAGGCGTGGGCCTGATGAATATCATGCTGGTCTCGGTGACCCAGCGAACGCGCGAGATCGGCGTCGAAAAGGCGTTAGGCGCCCGCCGCCGCGACATCCTCTTCCAGTTTCTGGCCGAGGCCCTGGTGATCACCGGGGCAGGCGGGGTACTGGGAATCCTACTGTCTTACGCCGTCGCCTTGTCGGTCGGTCGGCTGACCTTGTATAGCGCCATGGCAAAGTACGCCGCCGCGGGCGATATCCGCCTGGTGGTTGCGCCTAGGATCCTGCTGATTGCCAGTGGAATTCTGGGCCTAGTCGGAATCCTCAGTGGCATGTTTCCCGCCATACGGGCGGCAAATCTCGATCCCATTGAAGCGCTGCGCTACGAATAGCGCATGACCGTTTCGGAACTAGACCGAACTACAAGCGAACACAACCGCACTACAACCGAAGAGGAGCTCGCTTTGCCGAGGCGCTTGATTTCCTTTCCTTCCGATACCAACGCCACTTGCATGAGAGTAGCTTACAATCATCCACGGTCTTCTAAAGGAGCCGCGATGAAACACTGGCCGCGAATCTTCTGTTTGGTTTTTCTGGGTGGAGGGATGGGGTTGATGTCTGCCCCAAGGAATCCGCCGGCGGAGGCGAACCACCCTTGGTTGCTGGTGGCCAACCAGGGGGACCACACCCTGAGCCTGATCGACCCCGAAGCCGGCCGCGAGCTGGCCAAAGTCCCCACCAAGGAAGTGCGCGCCCATGAAGTCACCGCCTCGGCCGACGGGCGCTTGGCCTATCTGCCTATCTATGGAGACTCGGGCGTCGGGCTTGCGGGAACCGACGGCACGAACATCGAGATCGTGGACCTCGATAAGCGTGCCGTGGTCGCGACCATTGATCTCGGGGGTCCAACGCGTCCGCACTGCGTCAAATTCGGCCCTGACGGGATGCTTTACGTTTCGGCTGAACTCCACAACGCCCTGGATGTGATCGATCCCCAGCAGCAGAAACTCGCCGCGACGGTTCCCACCGGGCAGCCGGAAAGCCATATGTTCGTGATTTCCCATGATGGCCGCCGGGCCTACACCTCGAACGTCGGCCCCGGCACGGTGAGTGTGCTCGACCTGGTGGGGCGAAAAACCATCAAGGTGATTCCGGTCGCCAAAACTGACCAGCGCATTTCTGCTTCGATCGATGATGGCCTGGTGTTCACCTCCGATCAGGACCAGCCGCGCCTGGCGGTGATCGACACCGCGAAGAATGAAGTTACCCAATGGATCGCGCTGCCTTCGAATGGCTACGGGACAGCGCCGACGCCCGATGGCCACTGGCTGCTGGTGACGCTGCCCAAGCTGAACCAGATCGCGGTGGTGGACCTGTTGCAGATGAAGACGGCGCGAACCATTGACGTCCCGGCGCATCCTGTCCAGATTCTCATGCGCCCGGATGGTTCGCAGGCTTACATTTCCTGCAGCGGCGCCGGGGAAGTGGCGGTTGTCGATCTCAAGAATTGGCAAGTGGTTCGGACCATCGCCGCTGGTCCGGGGGCGGACGGATTGGCGTGGGCCAATCGGCAGTAGTTCCGCACGACCATCCTTGCGCCGAGGATCTACAGTTTCACGGTGGGCAAGAATTGGGGCGGTTTTCTAACCTTCGTCGCCTGCTCGAAGCTGTACGCCAGCCTGAGCAGCGTCGGTTCACTCCAGGCCCGGCCGAAAAACGAGATTCCTACCGGCATGCCAAATACGAATCCCATGGGCACGGTGATATCCGGATAGCCGGCCACGGCGGCGGCATTCGAACTCCCGCCGGTGTCGTGGTCGCCATTCACCAGGTCGGTGAGCCATGACGGGCCTGCGGTCGGCGCAATGAGCGCATCCAGCTGAAATTTGTCCATCACGCCATCGATGCCTTCCTTTCTCGACAGCCGATGATTCGTCTCGAGCGCGTTCAAATATTCGGGGTTGGTCAGGGGGCCTTTCAATTGCGCTTCGAGCAGGCGATCTTGGCCAAAATAAGGCATTTCCCTGTCCGGGTGGCGCTCGTTGAAGGCAATGAGTTCTTCGAGCGAATGCACTTGAACTCCGGGACGGTTGGCCAGATAGGTGTTGAGATCCGCTTTCAGTTCGTAGAGCAAAACCGTCAACTCCGTGTCGTCGAACTTGCCGTGCGACGCGAGATCGGCCGGATCCACAAGCACCGCGCCCTGGTGTTTCATGGCGTCGATAGCCTCGCTCATCAACCGGTCGACCGCATCGCTGATGCCGAAATACTTGCGCGCCACTCCAATGCGCGTGCCGCGCAAACCGTCCGCATCGAGAAATGTCGTGTAGTCGGGTGCGGCCTTCCCGGCGCTCTCGCCTGTCGACGGGTCGCGGGGGTCGATGCCGGCGAGCGCGCTCAATAGGATGGCCAGATCGCGCGTGGTGCGAGCCATCGGCCCGGGGGTATCCTGGCTGTGGGCAATGGGAATGATGCCGGAGCGGCTCAGCAGCCCGACGGTTGGCTTCATGCCCACTAGGCCGTTGGCCGAGGAGGGGCAGACCACCGAGCCGTCGGTTTCGGTTCCGACCGCCACCGCGCACAGGCTGGCCGCCACCGCCGCCCCCGAGCCTGAGCTCGAGCCGCACGGGTTGCGGTCGAGGGCGTAAGGATTTCGGGTCAGCCCGCCGCGCCCGCTCCAGCCGCTGGTGGAATGGCTGGAGCGAATGTTGGCCCATTCGCTGAGGTTGGTCTTGCCGAGAATAACCGCCCCGGCTTGGCGCAGCTTCTGGACTACAAAAGAGTCCGCGGCCGGCCGTGACCCGAGCAGAGCGAGCGACCCCGCGGTGGTCGACATGCGATCGGAGGTTTCAATATTGTCTTTGAGCAACACCGGAATCCCGTGCAGCGGGCCGCGCAGGGTTTTCTCCCTACGCTCGTGATCAAGCCGCTCGGCAATCTCTAACGCCTCGGGATTGATTTCAATCACACTGTTTACCGCCGGTCCGTGTTGATCGATGGCTTCGATGCGCGCGAGATATTTCTCCGTCAAGGAGCGCGCGCTGAGCTTTCCCGAAGCCATCGCTGCCTGCAGGTCGGAGATCGCGGCTTCCTCCAGTTCGGAAGGACGGACTTCAGAAGAGAGCTGTGGCGATGTCGCCAGCTCATGGGCGACCGCGATCCCCGGCAGCAGGGCCGCGCTCATACCTCCGAGCAGTGAAGTCTGGAGGAACCGCCGACGCTCCGAGATCTGACATCTGGAATCGGAACCCTGGGACGTTCTCATATCCGCTTCTCCTCGCGCGCGTGAGAACCCGAATTATAGGGGATGTCTCAAATCGGAGCCCATGCCCCACCGGTCCTGTCATTATGGGCCTTCGTCATGGGCTTTCGATCGCTTGCACCCGAGGTCCTGTCCTTTCCGCCCGCCCGTCAGTCGCTGATTTTCTGATGCTTGCTATCCTTTCGTCCGGCCCCTCGTCCATAACCAGGCTTTGATGTTCGGGTTGCGCAACCGCGGAAGAATTTGGGGCAAGAACGCCGCTCCCCGGGTATGAATCGCAGTTGGTGCAAGCTGGTAAAATCACAAGTCTATTTCCATGAATCATTTTGAAGGTCGTCGGAGCTCTGTTAAGGAGGAGCTATGCCCTTTCTGAAAGGGTGGATCGGGTTGTGGGTTGTGATGTGTACGGGCCTGGCCTTCGGTCAGGAGATGCAGGAAGGCCGCCTGATGCGCTTTCCCGACATTCACGGCGACAAAATCGTATTCGTGTACGGGGGCGACCTGTGGCTAGCTTCGAGTTCGGGTGGCCGAGCCCAGCGCATTACCACCCACCCCGGTCGTGAACTGTTCCCGAAGTTTTCTCCCGACGGCAAATGGATTGCCTTCACCGGCCAATACGACGGCAACTTCAACGTCTATGTCATGCCCGCCGAAGGCGGACAGCCCAAGCAACTCACCTTTTACCAGGGGGGCGCGCAGCCGCTCAGCGACCGCATGGGCATTCACGACGAAGTCGTGGGCTGGTTTCCCGACGGCCAGCGCATCGTCTTCTTGTCGCGGCGCGATGCCTCGAATGGATGGATCAAGCGGCCCTACAGCGTCAGCATCGACGGCGGGTGGCCGGAACCTCTGCCCATGGATCAGGGCGGTCTGATTTCATTCTCTCCCGACGGGACCAAGATCGCCTATAACATCATCTTCCGCAATTTTCGCACCTGGAAGCGCTACACTGGCGGCCTAGCCCAGTCCATCACCATCTACGATCTCAAGAACAACACCTCGGAAGACCTGCCGCACACCGAATGGACCGACACCTTCCCCATGTGGCACGGCAATGCCATCTATTTCAGCTCCGACCGCGGCCCCGAACATCGCCTGAATCTTTACCACTACGACCTCGGCACAAAACAGATTGAGCAACTGACCCATTTCACGGATTTCGATGTCATGTGGCCGAGCCTGGGACCGGATGCAATCGTGTTCGAGAATGCCGGCTATCTCTACACCTTCGATCCGCAATCGAACGCCACAAAAAAGCTGGACATCTACCTGCCCGGCGAACGCGACCAGGCCATGAAGCACTGGGCCAACGTAAGCAAGAGCGTCTCCGATTTCGATATATCACCGGAAGGGAAGCGCGCCGTGTTCAGTGCCCGGGGAGACGTGTTCACCGTCCCTGCCAAAGAAGGCAGCATCCGCAACCTCACCCGATCCCCCGGTATTCGCGAGAAGGGTGTGGCTTGGTCCCCCGACGGCCGCTGGATCGCCTACGTCTCCGACCGCAGCGGGGAAGACGAAATCTACATCACTCCGCAAGACGGCCTTGGCAAGGAACAGCA
Organism: uncultured Acidobacteriaceae bacterium; assembly: GCA_963770245.1. GTDB lineage: Bacteria > Acidobacteriota > Terriglobia > Terriglobales > Acidobacteriaceae > PALSA-270. The sequence goes on from CAVYOX010000014.1 coordinate 961,376, forward strand.
GATCACCAGCGGATACAAGGGCTTCAAGTTTGCCCCGGCCTGGTCTTTCGACAGCAAGAAACTGGCTTGGGCGGACAAGGATTTGCGTTTGTGGTATGTGGACATCAACGATCGGAAACCGGTTGCGGTCGATCGCGGAAAATACGGCGAGATTACCAACTACTCCTGGTCGCCCGACAGCCAGTGGCTGGTCTACGACAAGTCCCAGAACAGCGGTTTTTCCGTGGTCTACCTCTATTCGCTCGAGACGCGAAACATCACGCCCGCGACCACCAGCATGACCAACAGCTACGGCGGGATCTTCGATCCGGAAGGGAAGTACCTTTATTTTCTCTCCGACCGTGACTACAACGAGGTGGTTGGCAATGTCGACTTTGAATTCGCCAATCCGAAAACGACCCGGGTTTACGTTGTCACCTTGCGCAAGGACGAGCCGTCGCCATTCCAGGTATTGAGCGATGAGGCCCAGATCGAGAAAGAGGAGCCGGCGCCCCAGACCACCAACGAAGCCGCCAAAAGTGAGCCGAAGGCGGCGGGAAAAGAAAAAGAAGCGGGAAAAGAAAAGGAAGTCGAAAAAGGCAAGGAAGCGAAACCCGGCGACAAAGAAAAACCCGCCGCGTTCCACATTGACCTCGAAGGAATCAGCGACCGGGTGCTCGCTCTTCCGACCGATCCGGGCGTGATCAACACCCTGGCGGCGGGCAAGGGGTTCATTTATTACTCAACCACACCCATTCAGGGCTTGTCGGGTCCGCTTCCGGGCGAGACCTCAGCCGTCCAGGTGTACGACCTCAAGGAGCGCAAGAGTAAAACGTTGATCGAAGGCGTCGAGCGCTTTGCTGTCTCCTTCGACGGTTCGAAGCTGCTCTACGAGGCCGAGGGAGGAGCGAACGGCCACACCTACGGAATCATTGATGCCAAGCCCGACGGCGAGAAGAAGGTGGGCGACGGCGGCCTCAATCTTTCCGGCATGCGGGTGGAACTGGACCCGCCCCAGGAGTGGAAGCAAATGTTCGAGGAAGTATGGCGTCAGGAGCGCGACTACTTCTATGAGGCTTCGATGAACGGTGTGGATTGGCCGAAGGTGCGGGACAAGTACGCCGCGCTCCTGCCCTACGTCGCCGATCGCTACAGTCTGACGTACATCCTGGGGGAGATGATCGGGGAGCTTTCGAACTCGCACACCTATGTGGGTGGCGGCGATTACCCCAGCGTCCCGGTCGTCAGCGTGGGTTTGCTGGGCGCAGACTTTGAGGTGGACTCGGCCAGCGGCCGGTATCGCATCAAGAAGATCTACCCCGGCGAGAATTGGGACTCCAGCCTGCGCTCGCCCCTGACCGAGCCCGGGGTCCAGGTGAAGGAAGGCGATTACCTGCTTGCGGTCAACGGGCGCTCGCTGCGGGCCCCGCAGAATCTCTATGAGCTGTTCGTCAACACCGCCAATGAGACGGTCACTCTGACCGTCAACTCAAAGTCCTCCGACGACGGTTCGCGCACGGTACAAGTGAAGCCGATTGCGGACGAGTTCAGATTGCGCGAACTCAATATGATCGAGACCAATCGCAAGAAGGTTGAGGTCGCTACCCAAGGCCGCGTGGGCTACATCTATCTGCCCGACATGGGCGATCAAGGCCTCAACCAGTTCGTCAGGCAATACTTCCCACAAATTCGCAAGCAGGGTTTGATCTTCGACGTTCGCTACAACGGTGGTGGCAACGTGGATCCGCTGATTTTCGCCCGCCTGCGTCGCATTCTGGCGGGCATGAATTCCCAACGGAACTGGGAGAACAGCACCGTTCCCTCGCAGGTCTTCAACGGTTCCTTGGCGTGCGTCACCAATCACTTTGCGGCTTCTGACGGCGATATCTTCAGCTACATGTTCAAGTACTACAAGCTGGGGCCGCTCATCGGCGAACGCACTTGGGGAGGCGTGCGCGGCATTCGCGGCCTTCTCCCTCTGATGGACGGCGGCTATATCACCCGTCCCGAGGCCTCACGCTATGACCTGAACAGTCAGTGGATCGTCGAGAACCGTGGGGTCGAGCCTGACATCGTGGTCGAGAACCGCCCCGAGCAGGTGGTAAAGGGCGAAGACCCCCAACTGGAAAAGGCCATTGATGTGGTGATGAAGGACATCCAGGCCCACCCCAAGACGCTGCCCCCGCGGCCTCCGGATTTGCCCGCCTATCCCGCCGGGCCGGGGTTCTAGGCGACGGGATCGGGGGGAGGGGCCGGCTTGCGGTTAGGGAGCTGCCGCGAGGGTTCAATGGCATGCCCGAACCCCTCTTACTTTTCCGCGAGCCGAACTGGGTAAAAATCGGCCTCTGCCCTTATAATGGTTTCGAATGCCCAGATATTCCATCGTCGTCCCGCTCCACAACGAGCAGGAGAATGTCACCGACCTGTACGACCGCCTCAAGGCGATCATGGAGGCAAACGGCGAAAGTTTTGAGCTGGTATTGGTGGACGACGGTTCAACCGATCGGTCTTTCCCCCTGCTGCGTGAGATTGCCGCCGTCGATAGCCGGGTCACGGTGGTCAAACTGCGCCGCAATTTCGGGCAGACTTCCGCTCTGGCTGCCGGGTTTGACCACGCCCGCGGAGACTACATCATCGCCATGGATGGCGATTTGCAGCACGACCCGGCCGACATCCCGCTGTTTTTGGAGAAAATCTCCGAAGGCTACGACATCGTCAGCGGCTGGCGCAAGCACCGCATGGATAATCTGTGGATGCGCCGCATCCCTTCCCATTGCGCGAATTGGCTGATGGCGAAGTTGAGCGGCGTTCCGATCCACGATTTCGGCACCACCTTCAAAGCCTATCGGCGGGAAATCCTGGAGCAGGTTCCCCTGTATGGTGAGTTGCACCGCTTCATCCCGGCGCTGGCTTCCTGGCATGGTGCTTCCATCTGCGAAGTCCCCATTCGCAACGTGAACCGGGAGCGCGGCGCTTCGCACTACGGCATCTCGCGCACCTTCGGCGTGTTTTTCGATCTGATCACCATCCGATTCCTGCTGAAGTACCTGGCCCGTCCTCTGCACTTCTTTGGAAGCTTGGGGATGATGAGCATCTTTTCCGGCTCCGCCATCGCCGTTTGGCTGCTGATGGAGAAATTTCTGCACCACTCCGACGTGATGACCAACCACGGCCCGCTCATGATTTTCGGTGCGGTTTTGCTGCTGGCGGGTCTGAACCTGTTGGCGGTCGGCCTGCTGGGCGAGATGCAGGTCCGCCACTACTACGAACCCTCACGCCGGGCGCCGTACTCGGTGGACCGTGTCCTCCGAGCCCAGAGCGAAGAGCACACCATTTCCGAATAGCGTTGCGGCCTGTCGTGGGTCCAGCGGCAACCGGCACAGTTCTTGCGCGCTCGCGGACGCACCCCTGCTCTTTCCTCGTGCTCAGAACCCTTTCTCCTGATTCTTTTGCCTGTCTGCTTCGGCTGTCGCTCGGCAAAAGCCACCGGCGATGGTGACGCAAGAGCCGGCGAACCAATCCGTGGGCGTGACCGACGTCCGTTTTTACAGCGAGAGTATCGGTGGGCTGCTCTGGTAGAAGGCTATTGTTCCGAAGTTATCTCCGTCTGAAAAACTCCCAGTCGTGTATTTGCTGCATGGCATCAACAGAGGTCCCAGCGAAATCATGCGGCGTTCAGCGGTTGGGAAGTTGGCTTGTCTTCATGGGTTGATTGTGATCCTGCCTGAGGCGGAATTCGCTTGCTACGTCAATGCCAAACATCAACGGTACTCCCGCTGGGAAGATGCGATTACCAGGGAACTCAGGGACTCAACGGTTCGTTAAGCAATTGCGTGAACGTCGAGCGGATGTGATCCGATCGAAACGCCCGGCGGTCACGATTGGCAGAGTTGGAATGACGCAATGCCCAGAGTGTTCACCAGCGCCGAGCCCGCCTTACGGCAGAGGACTTTCCGAACACCGTCAATATTCCGGAGGGTGCTATTTGAATCGCGGAACCGGGCCGCCCTGCCCCGCAGACGGGCGTTAAGGGATCCGAGGCGGCGTGTTTCCCGCTCTCCGAGCCGGCTTTTCCCGAAATGCCGCTCCGCTGAAATACCAGAATCCAGCCCCCGAGCCTGCGGCGAATATCAGCCACAGTGTCCACTCGCACCACCACAGGTACTTTTGCTGGTTGATATGCGCCAAGTCCCACTCCGTCAGGGGCCAGACGACGCCGGTGTAGAATCCCACCAGCACCAGCACCAGCACCAGCACCAGCAGCACCGCGATCCCGCCCGCCGAGAGGCTCTCGAAGATCAGCATGGGCCAGGTTTGCTCGTCGCGGGCCTTGCCGCCCGCTCGCCGATCTCGTGCCCCCGATGCTCCCCTCAAGTGTTGACCTCGTGCGCCTACCATTTGCGATCCAATTCGAATCCCGGTTTGGCTGTCCGCTCAGGATCGCGACTCGCAGACATCAAGATTAAAGGCTTTTCCTCCGGGGTCCAAGTTACGCCGGGCACCGCGGGGCACCTCGGAGGGCTGGATGTTGCCCCTAACCGCCACCGAGGGTCCGCCCTTTAGACGGGTCCCGCTGGAGGTCCAAACGCCTCTTTGTTAACGACATACGGCATCTGGGTGAGGTCGCCGCCATAGTTGCCTTCGAGTACGTCGATGAGCCCTTGCGCGCAGCGTCCGGCCATGCCCCGGTGCGGGTCCGGCGAGAGCCGCGTAATCCTCCCTGCGCTAGCGAAATGCGGATACAGCCGGCAGCGGTCTTCGATGGCCGGGTCGCGGAGCGGAGAATCCGCCGGCAACGGCTCTTTCTCGTAAACATCGAGAGCCGCACCGGCAATCCAGTTTTCTTTCAAGGCCTTAGCCAGTGCAACTTCGTCGACCACCGGCCCACGCGAAGTGTTGACGAGAAACGCGGTCGGCTTCATCTTGCGCAGCACGCGCTCGTTGAAGAGGTGATAGGTCGGAGTCGAACTTTCGCCGGCGTGCAGCAGCGGCACATGCACGCTGACAAAATCGGCCTGGGAAAGAACCTCCTCGAAGGCAACATACTTGATCCAGGTCTTCTCCTTCGAAATACCGCGGGCATGGCGCAAGTCCATATTCTCCTGAATTGCCTTCACGTAGTCGTGGTTCTGGAACCCCGGGTCATAGCACAGGATCTTCATGTCAAAGCCGGCGCACTTCTTGATCATGGCCAGGCCGATCCGCCCGGTTCCGACCACGGCAATAGTTTTGCCGGTGACGTCATCTCCGAGAAATGGGAGGTAGGGATGCCAATAAGTCCATTGCTGGTCGCGCGTCAGGTGCTCGGCACTCCACAGCCTCCGCGCGAGCGCACCCAGCATGAAGAAGGCGAACTCCGCAGTCGCTTCCGTCAGAACATCAGCGGTGTTGGTGAAGGGAACCTTGTAGCGGTTGGCATCGGCGCGATTGATGTTGTCGAAGCCCACGGCAAATTGCGCGACCACCTTAAGCGTTCCTTTCCCCGCCTCGAAAATCTCTGCGTCAATCCGGTCCCGAAGGGTGGTGATCAAGCCATCCACGCCTGCCTTCGCCTTTTCGACAATCAGAGACTTGGGCGGAGGTTCCGGGTGTGCGTAGACTTCGACTTCATATCCCGTCTTGCGCAGCAGTTCGATGGCTGCATCCCCAATGTCGCAGGTCGCGAAGACACGAAATCTTTTGCTCATCCTCACCTCGGAATCGAACAGGATTATTTAGGAAAACGTCCAGCGCGTGGCTGTGCCGGTGAACTTCTTTTCAAACAACCCGAACGCGATGCGAGGCCGCAGCCGGTAGAATGGTTCGCCCATGCCGGCGAGATCCCACTTGTATTTCTTTCGATAGGCGACACTAAAGGGGTTCCAACCTCTCCGGGTCGGTGACGCTCTCGACCACGCCCTCGACAATCACCGCCTCCGCCGGGTTTTCGGAGGCAATCACGCAATGCGGATTCTCCGCCAGGTTTCGGGCTTTGCGTGAGTTCTTGTCGGTGCTGAAGTAGAAGGCGTCCGCCAGCCACAGCCCCAAACGATCATGACCTGCGGCGAACCATCTGGTCGCGTGGTCGCAATCCAGTATTGACGGCTCTTGCCGAGCCGGTCCTGGGCCCATTTCCAGGGAAGCAGGCCGGTTCTGCTCTTGGCAAGGCCGTATCCCGGCATATTCGGGCGCCCGGCTTTGGGCGCCGCGACGCTTGTCTGATCCGCTATTTTCTTCTTGGCCAGTTTCTTTGCCATCATTTCGCGTCTCCCTACAGATGGGCACGCGTCCACTGCTCAATGCGTTCTAGCGCTTGGTTCAGGTTCTCCATCGAGTTGGCTACGCTGAAGCGCAGGTAGCCTTCGCCAAATTTACCGAAGTCACTCCCGGCAAGGCATGCCACCCCGGCGTCTTGCAACAGGGAATCGGCCAGCTCCTTCGACTTCCATCCCGTCTGGCTGATATTGGGAAACGCATAAAACGCGCCCTTGGGCATGCGGCAGGAAAAACCTGGGATGCGATTCAACCCGGCGACAAAAGTGTCCAATCGCAGAAGGAATTCCGCGCGCATCCGCTCGACCGATGACTGATCGCCACGAATCGCCTCAGCGCCAGCGACCTGGGTAAAACTGGCGGTGCAGGAATTGGAATTCGTCATCAGCAGGGTAATGTGCGCCGCCAGGTCAGCACGCATGACTCCGTAGCCCAGGCGCCAGCCGGTCATCGCATAGGACTTGGAGAAGCCATCCAGCAGGATGGTGCGTTCCTGGAATCCCGGCACCGAGGTGATGGAATTGTGCTCGCCTTCGAAAACCAGGCGGCTGTAGATCTCATCCGAAAGCACCATGATATTGCGGTCGCCGATGGCGGAGGCGATGTCCTGGAGATCTCGCCGGCTGAGCACTCCGCCGGTCGGATTCTGCGGAGAATTGAGAATGATCAGCTTCGTCCGTTGCGTGATGAGGGATGCCAGCTCGTTCACGTCAAGGCTGAAGTCTTTCTCCTCGCGCAGACGAATCGGCACAGGCCGAGCTCCGGTGTAACGAATCACGGACTCATAGATCGGGAAGCCGGGATTGGGATAGATCACCTCATCTCCGCCTTCCGCCAAGGTGAGAAGGCTAAAAAAAATAATCGGCTTGCCGCCAGGGACAACGACAACCTCGTCCGCCGAGATGGTTACGCCGCGGGTGCGGCTGACCTCTTCGGCGATCACCTGGCGCAGATCGGGTAGACCGGCTGGGGGCCCGTAGTGAGTCCAGCCTTGGTGCAGTGCGTCAACCGCCGCCGCTACGATGTTGGCGGGCGTGGCGAAATCAGGCTCGCCAATTTCCAGATGGATGACGCTCTTGCCCTGGCGCTCCAGAGCGCGCGCTTTGACCAGAACCTCGAAGGCCGTCTCGGTGCCCAGCTGGGAGGTCCGTTCCGCCAGGCGCAGGTCATAATGGGTCGCTTTGGGCATGCCCAGAAACCAGCCATTATATTCCCTGGTGGTCGGCAATGGCGGTGAATCTGAAATCATCAATCCGATATTATGGTGCCTTCATGTTCTCCAAGCGCACCGACTGGAAGCTCACGCCGAACCATTTCACGGAAGTGCAGCGCGAGCTGCTCGCGGCGGGCCGGGCGATTCTGGACCTCACGGTCTCGAACCCCACTCGCGCCGGTCTGCCTTATGACACCGAAGCCATCCTCAATTCGCTGGCCCATCCACAGGCCATGGATTACGACCCTCAGCCCAAGGGGCTGCGCAGTGCTCGCGAGGCGGTAGCCGCTTATTATGGTGAGCAGGTTGAACGATACGCGGTTGGGCCTGAATCCCTGGTGCTAACGACCAGCACCAGTGAAGGATATTCCTACGTCCTCGGTCTGCTGTGCAATCCGAACGACGAAATTCTGGTTCCGAAGCCCAGCTACCCCTTGTTCGAATTCCTGGCCGACTTAGAGGACGTGAAGTTGGTGCCCTATCCGCTGCTTTACGACCACGGCTGGCAAATCGACTTTCCCTCGCTCGACCGAGCGGTGAATCCGCGCACCCGCGCGGTGGTGATTGTACATCCCAACAATCCCACCGGTTCGTACGTGGATGGCGCAGAACGAGACGATCTGAATGCTTTTTGCCGTCAACACCATTTGGCATTGATCGTCGATGAAGTTTTCCTTGACTACGCGCATGACGGCGCGCCGCGTTCAACCTTTGCCATGAACCAGGAGACGCTCACTTTCACGCTGAGCGGACTATCGAAAATCTCCGGACTGCCGCAAATGAAGCTGGCTTGGCTGGCGGTCAGCGGTCCCTCAGGCCAAGTCGATACCGCACTGGCCCGGCTGGAAATCGTCGCCGACACCTATCTCTCGATGAATACTCCCATCCAACTGGCCGCGCCCGTGCTGCTCGATCAGCGGAAGAGCTTGCAGCCGCTCCTGCTCGATCGTTTGCGTTTGAATTCGTCGCAACTGGATCGTGAGTTGGCGCGACAGAAAACCTGCCGGCGCATGCTGAGCGAGGGTGGATGGTACGCCGTGCTGCGAGTTCCCGTGACCCAGTCGGACGAGGACTTGGCGGTCGAGCTGCTGCGCAAGGGATCCCTGCTCGTCCATCCCGGCCACTTCTACGACTTCCCGACGGATGGATACCTGGTGGTGAGCCTGATGACTCCCCCCCAACAGTTTCATGAGGGGGTCGCCCGGATGCTTGAACTTGTGAATGGCTAGACCGTGGGTGCCTAGAGCTTCACCAGAAACGGATTCGTCTCCCGCTCGTCGCCGATGGTTGTGATCGGCCCGTGGCCCGGTACAACCACCGTTTCATCCGGTAAGGCGAGAACTTTTTCCCGCAGTGAGCGAATGATCTTGTCGAACGAACCGCCCGGCAAGTCCGTACGTCCAATGCTGCCTGCGAATAGCGTGTCGCCAGCGATCAGTTTCTTGTCGGCGGGAAAATAGAGGCAGACGCTGCCTTCGGTGTGGCCCGGGGTGTGGATTACTTCCGCGGTGAGCGCGCCGGCCTGGACGGTATCGGCCTGTCCAATGCTCCGGTCAATTTCCACTTTGCCGGGGTCCGCCATGCCAATCCACGCCGCCTGGGCATCGAGCATCTTGAGCAGGGCATAGTCGTTCTGGTTCAGCAAAATGGGCGCGCCCGTGGCGGCGCGCAGCTTCATCGCGCCGCCCACGTGGTCAATATGGGCGTGGGTGATGACGATCTGCCGGACTTGCAGATGGTGGGTCCGGATCAGGCCGAGAACATCCTCAATGTCATCGCCCGGATCGATGACCATGGCTTCGTGCGTGGTTTCGTCCCCGATCAGGGAACAGTTGCACTGCAGTGGGCCCACGGGAAGGATTTCATGAATCATGGGTGCGATGTCAGTCCCGCCCGTCGGTCGCGAGGGGTTCGGCCGCTTCAAACCTCACACCGGCCAACGATAGAGGCCTATCGACTACTTTTTTGCCGGAGCCAGCGGCTGAGTCTGCGATGGCTTCAGTCCTTGCAACACCGAACGAGGGCCGCCGCGGCGTTGCGCGTAAACCGAGAGCGTGATTGAGGTCACCATAAAGATGATCGCCGACCAGGTGGTTGCCCGTGATAGGGCGGTGGCCGAGCCGCGCGGTCCAAAAGCCGTCTGGCTTCCCATACCGCCGAAGGCGGCTGCAATGTCACCGCTCTGGCCACTCTGCAGCAGCACCACGATGATTAGGAACGCACAAACAATAACGTGGACGATGGTAAGTAATATGACCATGTGATTCTGTAGTTTCCGGACCCGCTCAAAGCGGTTTCGACCCTAAGGTATTGAATCCCGGCCTGGTCCTAGCGGCCAGATGACCCACAATCCCGCATCGATTGTGAGTTTATTGTACGATGCCCGACTGGGATCGGCAACCGCCACCGAGTGAACCAACGACAGGACGTCAAAGCAGCGATTCTCGATCAGGCATCGCGGATCTGTCCGGTCTGGAATCGTGAACACCAACAGGGAGGCGCCATCATACCGTTCCAGAAAACGCAGTGGCTTTTCCCGATTGCCGTGACCCTGCACAGCGCCGAAGAAGCCTTCTCGATGCCGAAGTGGGTGGCGGTGCACAGCAGCCAGCTTCCTTTACGCCCGGGAGCCGCAAGGATTTGGAGCGGATTGCTGGTGCTCACTCTAGCAGCCTTCGCCGTCACTTATCTGAGCGCGCGCAAGGGCAAAGGCAGCCTTTGGACGTATCTGCTGTTTGGATATGCGGTGGCCATGCTGGTGAACCCTACCTCATATCCCGGCAACCTTGGTCTTCGGCGAATACACTCCAGGTATAGTCACCGCGATCTTGATCAACCTCCCGATCATGAGCATTCTCGTATTCCAAGCAGTACGCGAGCAGTGGGTGTCGGGGACGAAGGCAATCGCGTACGCTCTGCTGGTTCCGCTCGCGATCGGCGTCGCGATTTCGGTCCTGTTCGCACTTCCCTGATATGGGGTGAAGTGTCAATCCCTTTATTTATTCTGGATTGGTGTTGTCCGGAATCGATCGGGGAGGTCGCCGCCTACAAGCATTGATCTCAACCCCTCAAACGTGATGGCTGGGATCAGAAAATTGCACCCCACTAGCATTTTCGTTAATGTAGCTTTACGGCAGCAGTTTCCGCGAGGACCTGGGCGCCTTTACGGGCTAGGGTGACCATGAACCCGGGCCAGGAACTCCCGGCAAGGACTGCATGAGGATGAATGAGCTTACAGGTTGCCCTGAGTCACCGGACACAATACCGTTATGACAAAGCGGTTTCACTCGGTCCCCAGGTCATACAGCTGCGTCCCGCTCCGCATTGTCGGACGCCGATCCTCAGCTACGCGCTAAAGATCACTCCCGCCACGCACCTCCTCAACTGGCAGCTCGACCCCTACAACAATCATCTGGCGCGCCTGCTTTTCTCCGAGAAGACAGACGAGTTTGTGGTTGAGGTGGATCTGGTCGCAGAGCTCTCCCCCTTTAATCCGTTTGGCTTCGTTCTGGAAGTGGGAGTCCAGGACTACCCGTTCCGGTATGCGCCGGAGCTGGCCAAGGATCTTGAACCCTATCTCTCGGTTGAGCCCGCCGGCATTCAGTTCCAGAGTTTTCTGGGGAAGCTCTCGGACAAGAAGTGCGGAACGATCAGTTTCTTGGTCGATCTGAATCGGCGGCTGCGAGACGAAATCGCCTATGTGACTCGGCTCGATGCGGGCGTCCAGACCTGCGAGCAGACGCTTGCAAAGCGTACCGGCTCGTGCCGCGACTCCGCTTGGCTGCTGGTGCAGATTCTGCGACATTTGGGCATCGCGGCACGCTTCGTCTCCGGATATCTCATTCAGATGGCGGCGGAGGAGCACGCGCCCGAGGATCCGAATACTCCGCAAAACGACTCCGCGGACTTCCACGCCTGGGCGGAAGCGTTCTTACCAGGTGCGGGCTGGATTGGGATGGATCCGACCTCAGGTCTGTTTGCTGGCGAGGGCCATATTCCTCTCGTCTGCACCCCGAGCGCTGCCCGGGCCGCCCCCATCGAAGGCACGGTCGGGTCTGCTCAGGTGGACTTCACCTACGCCATTTCCATTCGCCGTCTGAATGAGGTGCCCCGGCCCTGCCGGCCCTTCAGCCCGGAAGACTGGGCGCAGGTCGAAAGGGTTGCGCATCAGGTCGACGCGGATTTGGCGGCGCAGAATGTGCGGCTGACCATGGGAGGTGAGCCTACCTTCGTTGGCATTGACGAGCCGGAGAGCCCGCAATGGAATATTGATGCCCTCGGTCCGATGAAACGAGCCCACGGTTTGGCACTGATTCAATGCTTGCGCACGAGAGTGGCGCCCGGAGCGATGCTTCACTATGGACAAGGCAAATGGTACCCCGGCGAGCCTTTGCCGCGGTGGGCGCTGAGCTGCGCTTGGCGCGTCGACCGCGTCCCGGTCTGGGAGAATATCGATCTCATCGCTCGCCTCGATCGGCCATCGAGCTTCGCCGCGGCCGAGGCTTTTCAGTTCATGGAAGCGCTCAGCCGCCGTCTGGAGGTGAGCTCTGAAAACATGCTGCCGGCCTACAGCCCGGAAAACGAGTCGACGGAGCCGGCCGGATACATCTTGCCCATTCGTCGTCGGCAACCGGAAGGCCGGTTGTGCTGGTCGAGCCAGTTGTGGTTTCCTCGTCCCGAACGCCTCCGGCTGTCGCCGGGCGATTCGCCCATCGGCTACCGTATACCGACCGAATGGATGCCCTGGGTGGCGCCGGATGAGGTTCGATACGAATACGAGGCTGCACCGTGGCCAGATCGGGTCAAGCTTCCATCCCGCCCGGCCCGGCGCCGGGATCTGTTCCAGAAAAATCCAGTCGCCGATCCGCTGCCCCCGCTTTCGGCGACCGCCGAAACGGCGCCGGAGTTGATCCGTCCGGCGCTGTGCGTGCAGGCCCGAGAAGGCCGCTTGCACGTGTTTCTGCCCTATGCCTCGACCCTGGCGGACTATCTCGACCTCGTCGCTGCCATCGAGGATACGTCCGAGTATCTGCACATGCCGGTATGGCTCGAAGGCTACCCTGCGCCTACCGATCCGCGCTTGCGGTCGTTCAGCGTCACTCCCGACCCCGGGGTTCTCGAAGTCAACTTGCCTCCTGCCGGCAACTGGAACGAACTCGAACAGCTCAACACCATATTGTTCGAGGAGGCCGGCCGGAACCGATTGACGGCTGAAAAATTTGCCTATGACGGCAGCCATCTGGCAACCGGCGGCGGCAGCCACATTGTGGTCGGCGGAGCTACCGTGCTTGACAGCCCCTTCCTGCGGCGCCCGGATCTGCTGCGCAGCATGTTGACGTTCTGGCAGAACCATCCCTCGCTGTCGTATCTTTTCTCCGGCATGTATGTCGGCCCCACCAGCCAGTCGCCGCGCGTCGATGAAGCACGCATGGACGCCCTCTATGAGTTGGAGGTTACCTTTAGTAATTTGCCTTCGCGCGACTGCCCGCCGAACATTGTGGATGGCCTATTCCGCAACCTGCTAGTCGATGTCACGGGAAACGCGCATCGCGCCGAGTTTTGCATCGACAAGCTGTATCCGCCGGAGGGTCTTGGATTGCGCCTCGGCTTGCTCGAATTGCGGGCCTTTGAAATGGCGCCGCATGTCAGAATGGGTCTTATCGAGATGCTGCTTATCCGCGCTCTGGTCTGCACGTTTTGGAAACGGCCGTTTGAAGGCAGCCTGGTTCGTTGGGGCACGGCGCTCCATGACCGTTTCATGCTGCCGCATTTCGTCGGGCGTGACTTTTCCGATGTGCTTAGTCATTTGCGTCGTTCTGGCTACAACTTCGAGGAGAAATGGTTTCGGTCGCAGCTGGAATTTCGCTATCCGAAGATCGGCTCGATCGCGGTCGAGGAAGTCGAACTCGAGCTGCGTCGGGCTCTCGAGCCTTGGAACGTGCTCGCGGAAGAGACCAATTCCGGCCGAACGGTTCGCAGCGTGGACTCTTCGCTCGAGCGCATCCAGGTGAAGCTGTCCGGGTTCATGACGGAGTCCCGCTACGCGGTGACGTGCAATGGGCGACGGGTGCCACTCCGTGCTACCGGCGAAGCCGGAGAGGCAATCGCGGGTGTGCGCTATCGCGCCCGGCGGCTGTCGGCGGCCTTGCATCCCACAATCGCGGTGCACGCGCCTCTGGTGTTTGAGATCATCGATGGCTGGAACGAGCGTTCAATTGCGCGATGCACCTACCGAGTGGGTCCCCCCGAGGGCCGCCAGTATACCTCCCGGCCCGCGAACGCTACCGAGGCCGAACAGCGTCGCCGGGAGCGTTTTCATGTGTCCGACCCAGCGCCCGGCCCGGTGACCGCGCCGAAGGAAGAGAACAACCCGATCTTTCCCATGACGCTCGATCTTCGCTTGCCTACGAGCGGGCCAGAGACCCACGAGAAGTCGGGGCGTGTCCCATGACGGTCGACCTCTACCAGACCCCGCTGCGCTACGGAACTGGCTATGACGAAATGTCGGCCGATGGCGTGACTCCCCGGCCGCATTGGGCTCACCTGATGGAGGAGCTTCAGGCGATCGGTCCCGAGGAGCTCGGACGCCGCTGGGCGCGTGCCGAGCGCCGTGTTCGCGAGAATGGAATCACCTACAACATTTACGGCGATGCGCTCGGGGCAAACCGGGCCTGGCAGATCGATATCCTTCCGCTGCTGATTCCGGCGGAGGAGTGGCGATTCATCGAAGCGGGCATCGTGCAGCGCGCCCAGTTGCTCAGCCTGCTGCTCGAGGATCTTTACGGATCCCAAAATCTGGTGGCGCAGGGACACTTTCCGGCTGCGCTTCTCTACGCAAACTCGGCTTTCCTTCGCCCGCTGGTCGGAGTGCGGGTTCCCGCGCACAGCTATCTGCATATGGTGGCCGTCGATCTGGCGCGTTCACCGGACGGCCAGTGGTGGGTGCTGGCCGATCGCACCCAAGCCCCTTCGGGCAGTGGCTACGCGGTGGAGAACCGCACCATCGTCTCCGATGTCCTGCCGGATCTGTTCCGCAGTTCGAACGTATTGCGCCTCGCCCCCTTCTTCCGCGCCCAACGCGAGGCGCTCACCAATTTGGCCCACTGCCACAACCCACGCATCGTTTTGCTCACTCCCGGACCCTACAACGAGACTTATTTTGAACACTCCTATATTGCACGCTACCTGGGATTCACCCTGGTCCAGGGCGCGGATCTGACGGTGCGCGACCGCCGCGTCTATCTCAAGACCGTCGACGGGCTGGAGCAGGTCGATGTGATTTTGCGCCGGGTCGATGACAGCTTTTGCGATCCTCTCGAGCTGCGCGGCGATTCGCTTTTGGGTGTTCCCGGCCTGGTCGACGCGGTCGTCGCCGGAAACGTGAAGGTGGCCAACGCCCTGGGCAGCGGGGTGATCGAGACCGCCGCCATTATGCCTTTTCTTCCCGGTCTAGCCAGGCGATTGCTGGGCGAAGAGCTCAAGTTGCCTTCGGTCGCCACCTGGTGGTGCGGGGAGAAGTACGCGCTCGATTGGGTGCTCGACCATCTTGATTCGGTAGTGGTGAAACCGGCATTCCCCTCGCGTGCCATGGAACCGGTGTTCGGCGCCGAACTTCCGCAGGCCGAAAAGGGCAAGTTCGCCGAGGAATTGCGAGCTCGCCCGCATGAATACGTGGCGCAGGAGCAGATGGCTTTGTCCACCGCGCCGGTGTGGGACCGGGGGAGCCTTAGCTCGCGCAGCGTGGTGCTGCGCACCTACGTGCTCAATACGGGCAGCGGTTGGATCGCGATTCCGGGAGGATTGGTGCGGGTTGCCGAAGCGGAAGGGTCGGTGGTCTCGATGCAGCGCGGAGGCCATAGCAAGGACGCATGGGTTCTATGGGACTCCCCGGTCGACACCTTCAGCATGCTGCGTCCCCGCCACGAACCGGTCGAACTGCGCCGAGTCTCGCGGATCGTACCGAGCAGTGTGGCCGACAATGTTTTCTGGTTGGGCCGATATGTCGAGCGCGCCGAAAACATAGCCCGGGTCTTACGTGCCATGATCCCTCGGGTTCGACGCGCCGAAGAGGCCGAGCTGGCGTGTCTGATCCGCCTGCACCGTTGCATGGAGTCGCGGCACAGCAAGCTGCCAAAAGCGAAACACCGCCAGCCAACTGCTCTTGAACTCGAACAGGAAATGACCTCGATGTTGGTCGATGCCAAGCGGCCTGACAGCCTAGCTCGTACCCTTGCCGAGGTGTCTCGGATTGGCGACAACGTTCGCGAGCGATTGTCGGCCGATATGATGTTTCTCATCGGCCAGCTACGAGAATCCATTCAGATTGAGCGCGGCACACGGTTTCTTGAGTATCCCGCGGTGCTGACCGCTTGTCTCGAACTGCTTTCTGCATTTTCCGGGATGGAGCGCGAAAACATCAACCGCGGCTTGGGATGGTTGTTCATGAGCACCGGACGTCGTCTGGAACGCGCGATCTATCTGACCAGGCAGCTGCGCGAGATCACGACCCCGCTCGCCGAGGAGGACTGGGCGCTTTTGGAATGCTTACTCGAGGTCGCCGATAGCTCCATGACCTACCGGACGCGCTACTACACAACCCTGCAACCGGTGGCTGTGCTCGATGTGCTGATGGCGGATGAGACCAATCCCCGCTCTTTGGACTTTCAACTGAGCCACCTCGTGGATCTCTATCAAAAGCTTCCTCGGCACCTGGCCGAGGACTTGCAGGCGATGCGAAACGCGCTGACCTTGCTGCGCGGCGTCGATTTGCGGGAGCTCAAGTATCCATTGCCCGGGGCCGCGGTGGTCAGCAACGGGTCCGATGGGCGCTCCCGGCTTGAGCGTTTCCTCCGGGAGCTCGAACGATTGCTGCCTTCCTGGTCGAATAACTTATCGAGCAGGTACTTCAGTCATGCTCGCACCTTGCCCATCACGATAGGCCAATGATTTATAAGATCGTTCACCGAACCACGTACAGATACAAGTATCCGGTCTCGGTCGGGAACCACGTGGCGTGTCTGAAGCCTCGGTCCTCGCCGCGCCACCAATTGACGCGCAGCGAACTGCGCATCCAGCCGCCGCCGGCAACGCGCACCGAGCGGCGGGACTTTTTTGGAAATCTTCTCTGTTTTTTCACGGTCCAGGAGCCGCACCGGGAATTGCTGGTCGAGGCGCGGAGCGAAGTGATCATCAAGGGAAAGCGCCCGGCTTGGCCACCTCAGGTGCTTCCTTGGGAAGAAGCTGTCCGCAGGCTGCCCGAGGATCACAGCACGGCAGGGCTCGACGCCTACCAGTTTCGATTTGAGTCGCCTCGCATCCGGCTGCGGCCGGAGTTTGCTGCCTACGCGCTCGAGTCGTTCACGCCGGGCCGGCCCATGACGGAAGCGCTTCTGGACCTGACGGCGCGCATCCACAGGGACTTTCGCTTCGATTCGAAAGCCACCAATGTTCGCACTCCTCCGGAGGAAGCCTTTAAGAAACGGCGAGGAGTATGCCAGGACTTTGCCCACGTCGAAATCGCCTGTCTCCGCTCGATCAATCTTGCGGCCCGGTATGTAAGCGGATACCTACGGACCCATCCCCCGCCCGGGCAACCGAGGCTGGTGGGCGCCGATGTATCCCACGCCTGGTTGTCTGCCTATTGTCCGGACATCGGATGGCTGGACCTGGATCCGACGAACAACGTCGTTCCCTCGAACGGCCACGTCACCCTTGCCTGGGGCCGGGACTATGGCGACGTAAGTCCTCTGCGCGGGCTGATTCTAGGCGGCGGAGCTCACACTCTCAGAGTGGCTGTTGACATGGAACCCCTCGACTCCTAGTCGGCGCCAATGCGGGGGAGAGGGCACGCTTTCTCGAGCGTCACTGGTGGGCCCGAAGTGGCTCAACAAATCAACCAGAATGATGATGGGGATCGGGACTCCGAGTACCAGAAGCAGTATGGAACGCATGGCATCCTCCTCAGGATAAGTTCCTCCAGTGACGAAATAAGTATCTAAATACGGGCGATGTGCGCATGATCGCGTTGCTTGCCGCCGAAAGTTGACGCCAGGCTGGCGGCGAAACCGCCCAACAGTAAAGCCACAAAAAGCCAGTCGCGGAAAATGGCCGACCGCCTTGCGTGCGGTGTCGGTGGCATGCTGGGTGCGGGTAAGGGTATCGGTGACCCGCTGCTCCGCCTCGGGGCGGGGGATCCCGGTCCGAGCCGCCACGGTGTCGGCTACGTAGCTGCGGTCTGATTCAGACAACTCCTGTTGACGAAGAGAATGGGCAAAGACCGATCTCCGATCGCAGGGCTTCATCCGATGCACTGGGGGCATGGATGGAGTGGAACAAACTGTCGATGGAGTGGCGATTGGCGTCCACGAAGGTGGTCTCGGAGCGGGAGGCGCTGGCGTTTCGGTTCTCGCCGCCGAGCAGGGCGGTTGAAGCCGAAGCGAGGAAAGCTGCGCTAGCCACGAGGGCCACGGCCCAAACCAGACATCCGTGGGCGGTATCGCGGAACTAGACTTCATCCGAGTGCACATCCACCCACTGGGTGCACAGCCGGCCTGCCACGTAGCCTCCGATAGCGCAGGAAAGAATTTCGACGGCGGTGAGCCAAAGGAACGCTCCGAAACCTACGGTCAAGGGCGATGCTCCCGAGCTCGACCAAGGGAAAAGGGTCGACAGACCCACTCCTGCCCCCAAGGCTGAGAGAGCGAGAAAGAGCGCAGCCGTTACGAAGGCGCCGGATGCGATCGCTGCCCACGAGACGCCGGAACTCGAGGCTTCATTTCTTGCCGGGACCGGGACTTGGGGAGTTTCTACCAGGGTGGGTAATGGTTGAGTCATAGTCTACCTACTTTCCTGGAACAGTCGGACGGCGTTTAACTATTGAGGCGGGGTGGAAAGCACTATGCAGTGGAGTCGCTAGAGGGACGGGAAGATTGCTGTATGGGAAGATCCTTCGGCTGAGCTCTGGGGCCTAGGATGATTGCCCTTGCATCCCCCTTGAAAAAGCACTCCGAAACGTTCTCTAATCCTAGCGGCGCAGTTGCTCACGAAGCTCAAGCGTTCGGGAGGCCTCATGTACGCGCTCGCACAGAACTTCCGTACCACATTTCGCCAGCTGCGCAAGTCACCCGGCTTTACCGGGGCCGTCGTCCTCACCCTCGCCCTGGGCATCGGCGCGACCACTGCGATCTTCTCGCTCGTCGAAGGCATTCTGCTGCGTCCCCTTCCGTTCGAGCATGCCGACCGACTCGTTCTGTTGGGAGATCACCTGGGACGCGGCGTGAACACTCCCGTCACTGCCCGCGAGATCGGAACCTACTCGGGCGCAACCCGAGCCTTTTCCTCCCTGGGCGGATTCACGACCGCGAGCTACGAGCTCTCGGGCGCTGCCGTTCCGGAGCAAGTCCAAGCCGCCCGCCTTACGGCTGGCGTCTTTCCCACGCTGGGCGTTCCACCCGTCCTCGGACGTGTCTTTACCGCGCAGGAAGAGGATGCCCATCTGCCGCTTGCCGTCATCAGTTACGCCTTGTGGCTCGACCGCTATCACGGCGACTCCCGCGTCCTCGGCAGATCCATGGACCTCGACCGCAGGACCTTCACGATTATCGGTGTCATGCCGCGTAATTTCGAGTTTCCGCTGCAAGCCGGGCACCTCTATCAAGCGCAACTCTGGGTGCCCATGAGCCTTACGCCGGATGAACTCTCTGATCAGAACGCAGGCGTGTGGCGCTATCAAATGGTCGCCCGCATCAAGGATGGCGTCACCCTCCCGCAGGCCGCACAAGATGCCGACCGTGTCGCCCAGCAGATCGTGCGCAATTTTCCGGTCAGCATGTCCGCGATCCACATGCGCAGTGAGGTCAGGCCGCTGCTCGAGTATGCCGTCGCTGACATTCGTCCGTTGCTCCACACTCTGTTCTTCGCCGTCGCCATTGTTCTGCTAATTGCCTGTGTCAATGTGGCCGGGCTCCTGCTGGTCCGGGCCATCCGGCAGCGCCATGAATTCGCCGTCCGCCTGGCCCTGGGCGCGCGTTCCCGCGTCATCATCCGCGAATCCGTGTTCGAAGGCCTGTTGCTCAGCCTGACCGGGGGCCTGCTGGGTCTGGCATTTGCGGCGATCGCGATCCGCACCGCCCTGCACCTTCTGCCGGAGTCCATGCCGCGCATCGACTCGATCTCGATGGACGGAAGGGTCGTGATCTTCGCTCTCCTTCTCGCACTTGCAACCGGCGCACTCTGCAGTCTTGCGCCTGCTTTCGCCGCCCTGCGGACCAACTTAGTGGAAAGCCTCAAAGGAGGCGCCCGGGCGAACTCCGGTGCTTCGAGCCACTCCGGGCTGCGCTCGACCCTGGTGGTCTTGGAGATCGCCGTCGCCCTGGTGCTGCTGACCATAGCCGGCGCCTTCCTGCGCAGCTTTCAGAAGATGCGAGCTGTCGACCCCGGCTTCCGTCCCGACCACGTCCTAGTCGCCGGCTATCAACTGCCTCTCGAGCAGTACCCGAGCGATGCTTCCGCCGACGCCTTCGATCAGGCCGTTGTCGACCGCCTTGCCGGCAAGCCCGGAATTGTGACCGTTGGCCTCAGCAACATGATCCCCGCATCCGGCTCTGCGCGATTGGCCACCTACACCATCGATGGCGTGCCCGCGGACAATTGGAAGCTGCAATTCGCCATGCTCTCGACCACCTACGCGGACTACTTCCGCGCCCTTGGTATCCCGCTGCTCGATGGTCGGTACTTCACGCTGGATGACCGTTCGAGCGCGCCTCTCGTCGTGATCGTGAACCAGACCATGGCCGGACATTGTTGGCCTGGGCAGAGCGCCATCGGCAAGCATCTGCACGTCGGCAACCCGAAGAAGGGACTGCCGTGGGCGACTGTCGTCGGAGTCGTCGGCGATACCAAGATCGGCTCCCGCGATGAGCCTAGCACCGACCAGTGGTACGCCCCGGCGCACCAGCCCGCCATACTCTACGGCCCTGCGGCGTCAGGAACCCTCAACGACTCCGCTGGTGGATACATTGTCCTCCGTTCCGCGCTGCCTCCTGAGCAGATGACTCGAGTCTTGCGTTCGACGATCGCCGAGATTGATCCGCTGCTCGCCCTGCAGCAGGTGCAGCCCATGGACGATGTGATCTCGAACGTGGAAGCGCCACGCCGTTTTAATACGGACCTCATAACGGCCTTCGCCACGGGCGCTCTGCTGCTCGCCCTCACCGGGATTTACGCCGTCGTAGCCTTCTCGGTCTCGCTGCGTACACAGGAGATTGCCATCCGCATGGCACTCGGTGCTCAGCGCACCGGCATCGCGCGCCTGGTCCTCATCTCGGGCGCGAAACTGGCGCTTCTCGGCTGTGGCCTTGGCGTCGCCGGGTCGCTCGCAATCTCACGGCTGGTCGCCTCATTTCTCTTCAACGTGAGCGCTACCGACCCAGTCGTCTACATCGCGGCAGCCCTGACCATGATGCTCATGGCGCTTCTCGCATCGGCGCTACCGGCAACGCGTGCCGCTGCCGCCGACCCAATTGAAGCTCTGCGCTCGGTCTAGAATCCGTCGACTCGCGTTTCGAGACGCTTCCAGGTTGGTCGACAAATCAGGAACTGGTCCCCGCCGAGGAACATCAGCACCATCGGGAATTCACGAATACTTTGGGCCGGAGACCCGGGGGGCCGCCCGTGCGTCTCGAAAGGTCGGCACCCTCAGAATCGATCCTACGGTTGCCTGGTTTCCGCAAAGGCGGTAATCTTCGGTCCTCGTCGGAACGCGGAAACTCGTATGAAGAAAGTGCTTGCTTCCAAATTGGTTGTAGGGTTGACGGTGGTTTTCGGCATCGCCCTGCTCGCGGCACAACCCGAAGCCTTCGCGCGACTGGGAAGTGCGGTAGCAGCGGACGACCCACCGGCTGCGCCAGCCGCGCCTGCCCTCGATCCTGCCGCCTACCGTCATGTCGCTCAGCTGATTTGGGTAGTCAGCGATCTCGACCGCGTGGTGGACTACTGGCAAGGTCTGGGTATTCACGACATCCATCGCGACGGAGTGGTGCGTTTCCCGCATCTGACTTATCGCGGCCGGCCCGACCCGGCGAGCGTAAAACAGGTCACCGCCAAAGTGGGTGAACTGGAAATCAAATGGATCCAACCGCTGCGTGGAGGCAAGTTCTGGCGTGACGACCTGCGCAAACATGGGGATGGAATTCGCGTTCTTGGCTACAAAGCCCGGTCGCCACAGGAGTTTGACGATCAGATCAAGTACTTTTCCTCAAAAGGCGTGGGCGTGGTCGTGCAGAACACCTGGCAGGGCAGCACGGGCCGGGGCCGGATTGCGTATCTCGACACCGCCGCCGAGGGCGGAGGAAACACCCTGGCGCTGATCGATGACCCGGATACCCAGTTTCGTGCGACCGACGCCACCGGCACCGGTAACGCGTACCCCGTCACCAAGATCAATCACTTCGCCTGGGTGGTGAACGATGTGCGAAAAGTGGACGCCTACTATACGGGGCTCGGCTTCAAACCCTTTTCGAGCATCGACCACAATGTCAGCCTGGACCGCTTCTATCGCGGCCAGCCGGGCACTTTCGAGATGTGGCTTGGATGGGACCGAACGGGCGACACCCCGTTCGAGTGGGTGCAGCAGATTACCAACCCGGATGTCTATGTAGAGTACGGAAAGAAGCACGGGGAAGGTTTCCACCACCTGGGAGTAAACGTTACCGACATGGACGAAGCGATCCAGCTGATGACCGCGCGTGGCGCACCACCATCCCAAAGCGCGGCCTGGAACACACCGAGAGGCAAAGGCCGAGCCGTCTATCTCGACACCGAACCTTACGGCGGAGTAACTCTCGAGTTGATCTACGATCCGCGCTAGTCTCGAATTGCCCATGTCGGTCGCATGTCGCAGCAACAATGCCTTGAGATAGTGCCAACCCCGCGGCTGTCATTGACTGCCCACTCTCTGCCACGTAAGATTCGCCACGAATGATCGGCCGAACCATCTCGCATTACCGCATCGTAGAGAAACTCGGTGGCGGCGGCATGGGCGTCGTTTACAAGGCCGAAGACACGCGGTTGAACCGATTTGTCGCCCTGAAATTCCTGCCTGACGAGGTTGCCCGCGATCCTCAAGCCCTGGCCCGTTTTCAACGCGAGGCCCAGGCGGCTTCCGCGCTGAATCATCCCAACATCTGCACCATTCACGATATTGGCGGGGAAGATGACCAAGCGTTCATCGCCATGGAATTTCTTGACGGGATGACTCTCAAGCACCGCATCGCTGGGCGCCCCCTCGATCTGGAGACCGTGCTGTCCCTTAGCATGGAAGTCGCCGACGCTCTCGATGCCGCCCACGCTCAAGGGATCGTCCATCGTGACATCAAGCCGGCCAACATCTTTGTCACCAAGCGGGGTCACGGCAAGATTCTCGATTTTGGACTGGCGAAGGTCGCGCCGGCAGGCAATCCCTCGGTTAACGTCGCGTTGGAGAATGCGATGACTGTGCCTGACGAGCCCCACCTGACCAGTCCCGGCACTGCGCTCGGCACAGTCTCCTATATGTCACCCGAGCAAGCGCGCGCGAGAGACCTGGACGCGCGAAGCGATTTGTTTTCCTTCGGCTCCGTCATGTACGAGATGGCGACCGGTGCGCTGCCGTTCCGTGGCGAGAGCTCCGCAGTGATCTTCAAATCCATCCTCGACGGCACGCCGACCTCCGTAGTTCGGCTGAACCCTGACGTTCCCCCTGAACTGGAACGGATCATTAACAAGGCTCTCGAGAAGAATCGTGATTTGCGCTATCAGCATGCCGCTGACATACGAACCGATTTGCAGCGCCTGAAACGGGATACCGAATCCCACTCATCATCGGCCGTTTCCAGTGCCAGTGGGCGGACAAGGAGCGCCGATTCCACCGCTGCAAGACGAAAAAAACTCGGTGTTTACATCCTGGCCGCTGCTCTTGTCAGCCTCGTCGCCGGCGGACTCTACATACGTTCGCGCTCGGCGCAGCCTGTGGCAAGTCCGCTCACCGAGAAAGACACTATCGTCCTGGCAGATTTCACCAACTCGACCGGCGACCCGGTTTTCGACGGCACTCTCAAGCAGGCGCTCGCCGTCGATCTGGAGCAGTCGCCTTTTCTGAATGTACTGTCCGACACCAAAGCTGGCGAGACTCTAAAGCTTATGGGGCGCACGCCGTCGGAGCGTATCACCGCGGAGGTCGCCACGGAACTCTGCCTCCGCACTGGCAGCCAAGCCGTGGTTTCGGGTTCCATCGCCAACCTCGGCAGCCAATATGTCGTCGCGCTCGATGCCGTTGCCTGCAATGACGGTGATAGCCTCGCCAAAGAACACGCCGAAGCCGCCAACAAAGAAGGCGTGCTCAAGGCGCTCGATACCTCCACCGCCGCCCTGCGCGCGCGCCTCGGCGAATCGCTCGCTTCCGTGCAAAAATTCGACGTTCCTATGGAAGCCACTACGCCCTCCCTTGAAGCCTTAAAGGCTTACAGCATGGGCATCACGACAGGGCGCACCAAGGGCGATTCCGAAGCCGTTCCGTTCATGAAGCGCGCCATCGAACTCGACCCCAACTTTGCGATCGCCTATGTCGCTCTGGGTATCGACTACTCGAATCTTGGACAAGGGAGCCTTGCCGCGGACTATGCGAAGAAGGCCTACGACTTGCGGGACCGGGTCAGCGACCGCGAGCGCTTCCGCATCTCCGCCTTCTACTTCCAATACGTCACCGGCGAAATGGACAAAGCCATCGAGGCCTACGAACTCTGGGCGAAAAGCTATCCGCGCGAGATGGTGCCTCACGGCAATCTCGGTAGTCTCTACGCTTCAGTAGGCCAATACGACAAAGCCATCGCCGAGACAGAAACGGCGCAACGCCTGGAACCGACAATCACCGACTATGCCAACCTCGCCAGCGACTACATCTCGGTCAATCGCCTCAAGGAGGCGCGGTTGACGCTCGAGGAAGCGCAGCGGAACCACTTTGACGGCTTGTTCATCCGGGGCGATCTGTATTCCCTCGCATTCTTGGCCGGCGATAACGCCGAGATGGAGCGCCAGGTCGCGTGGGCGGCCGGGCGGCCCGGCGAGGAGGACCAGATGCTCAATACCCACGCCGATACCCAGGCCTGCTACGGGCGCATGGCGAAAGCGCGCGACCTGGCCCGGCAGGCGGCCGATTCGGCGGTACGCGCGGACGCCAAGGAAACTGCGGCGCAATGGCTCGCTTTTCAGGCAGTCCGCGAGGCCGAAGTAGGCACCGCCAGCGCGGCCCGGCAAGCTGCGGGCCGGGCTTTGGCGCTTGCCCCCGGGCGCTATGTCAAAGTCCTCTCCGCTCTCGCGTTAGCCCGCTCTGGCGAATCTGTTCAATCGAAAGCCATCATGGAGGCACTCAAGAAATCGGAAAGCAGCAATACTTTTCTCAAGGTTTACTGGTTCCCGGTGCTCGAAGCATCGATGGCCATTGCGCAACATGCGCCCGACCGTGCGATCATCGCCCTCGAACCCTCCGTGCCTTACGAACTTGGGAATCCTCCTCCCGAAAATGCCGGCACCTTACATCCGGCGTACCTTCGCGGCCTGGCTTATCTCGCACAGAACAACGGGGCGGCTGCGGCTGCCGAGTTCCAGAAGTTCCTCGATCATCCAGGAATTGTGCAGAACTTTCTGTTCTCTTCGTTGGCGCACCTGGAGCTCGGCCGCGCGTATGCCATCTCTGGAGACCGGGTCAAAGCCAAAACCGCCTATCAGGATTTCTTCACGCTGTGGAAAGATGCCGACCCCGACATCCCCATTCTGAAACAAGCCAAGGCCGATTACGCGAAGCTAGAGTAGGTGAACAAATTCATTCCTTGCCGCTTCTGTTGACCTTTTTGTCGCATGTCCCGCTCGATGCCTGGGGACGGGGGAACCCTATCTCCGCTGTCCGGCTTGCCAGCGCAGCGGCAACTGAGCAGTCGCGAGAACTCTCCGGGAATAGAAAAATTATTGACAGCGCCGTAGACTACGACCAATATATATTGCTATGCAACATATGCGAGTCAAGCTGTTCGATCGGGAACTGAAAAAGGGCAGCGCGGAACTGCTCATTCTGTCGTTGATTGAGCACTGTCCGCGGCACGGCTACGAGATCAGCAAGCTGATAGAGCAGCGTTCGCAAGGCAAGCTCAAGTACAACGTCGCCTCGTTTTATCCGCTTCTTTATCGCCTCGAAAAGCGAGGATTCATTTCCGGTCGATGGGTCGAGAAGGCCGGTCAGCGCAGGCGACGTTATTACCACTTGACTGCGCTGGGCAAGACGGTTCTGAAGGAACAGCGCAGTTCCTGGGTCGATTTTGTTAGCGCGATCAATCGAATCACGGGAGAAGAACATGCCTGATTGGTCGAAGGAAACTCGCGCCGCGATTGCAAGACTGAACATCGAGCCTGCTCAGGAAGGCGCTCTCGTGGAAGAGCTCTCTCAACACCTCTCGGACCGCTATCACGAATTGACGGCAGATGGCGTCGAGGATGCGGAGGCTTGTCGACTGCTTCGAGAGGAGTTGAACGACGGTAATCTGATTGCGGAACTAAGACCGATCCTTTCCTCTAACCCGGAACGATTTGCTCCCGGCCTGGACAAGCAGGAACGGCTTCTTGCTGGACTGGGAAGGGACCTGCGATTTGCTGTGCGTTTGCTGCGCCTCAATCCTGGGTTTGCCGCCGTGGCCATTCTTTCTCTTGCGCTTGGGATCGGAGCAAACACCGCGATCTTTGAGTTGCTCGATGCCGTTCTGCTGCGCACGTTGTCCGTGCCCGCGCCCCAGCAACTTGCTGATATTCAGGAGATTCATCGAGGACGGCTGGGAAACACTGTCGCAAGGCAAAGGGAATTTTCTTTTGCTATATGGGAGCAGTTGCGGCAACAGCAGAAGGCGTTCTCCGGCATTGCTGCCTGGAGCACCGAGCGGTTTGACCTGGGAAAAGGAGGCGAGGCGCATTATGCCGATGGGCTGTGGGTAAGCGGCAGTTTCTTCCATGTCCTTCAGGTTCAGCCGATCCTGGGTCGGCTGATCTCGCAGAGCGACGACTTTCGTGGTTGCGGTCTGCGAGGCGTTGTCATCAGCGATGCATTCTGGCAACGAGAGCTTGGCGGACGTGCGGATGCCCTTGGGAGAAAACTTTCCCTCGATGGCCGTCCGTTTGAGATCGTCGGCGTGACGCCACCGAGTTTTTCAGGCCTTGAAGTCGGTCGCAGATTCGATGTTGCCCTGCCCCTCTGCAGCGAACCGGCGATTCAGGAAGATAGTCCTTGGACCGATAGCCCTACAACCTGGTGGTTGGCGGCGATCGGCCGACTCAATCTGGGGTGGACCCTCAAGCGAGCATCTGCTCAGCTCGCCTCAATCGCGCCGGGCATTTATGCTGCCACGCTCCCTTCCGAGTACGACGCTGTCGCCAGCAAGGATTATCTGCGCTTCGGCTTGAAAGCCGAGGCTGCGGCTACGGGGGTTTCTCAACTTCGAAAACAATATGCAGATCCTCTCTGGGTTCTGCTGACAATTTCGGGCCTTGTATTGCTCATCGCATGCGCAAATCTTGCGAACCTGATGCTGGCCAGAGCAGGCGCGCGCCAGCGTGAAATGGCATTGCGGCTCACCTTAGGGGCCTCCCGCGCCCGCCTTATTCGGCAATTGCTGGCGGAGAGCTTGCTGCTTGCGATGATAGGGGCGGGTATCGGTATTGCTCTAGCGCAGGTGCTGGGCAGAGTTCTGATTGCGTTTATCGGCAACGCACAAAACTCCGTTTATCTTCTATTGTATCCGGACTTGCGGGTGCTTTCTTTCACGGTGGGAGTTGCAGGGTTTACATGCCTGCTCTTCGGAGTCGCTCCAGCAGTCCAGGCCGCCAGGACCGATCCCGGCACGGTCATGAAAACCAGTGGTCGTGGTCTTACGGCCGGGCGGGAAGGTTTCTTATTGAGAAGAGGATTGATTATTTCTCAGGTTGCGCTATCCCTCATATTGCTCATCGCGGCTCTGCTCTTTGTTCGAACCTTCCGGAATTTGCTGACTGTCAATGCCGGCTTCCGACAAGACAATATTCTCGTAGCCAATTTTGATTTTTCCTCGTTGCATGTTCCAGTTGCGAGCCGATTGGAGTACAAGCGCGAACTGTTAAATAATGTGAGAAACACTCCAGGTGTAGTTTCGGCGGCAGAAACCTCCATCGTTCCGATAAGCGGGGATGGATGGAACGAGTTTATCAATATTCCCAAGGCGTCGATCTATCGAAAGCTGGTGGACTTCAATGCAGCGAGTGCGGGATATTTTCAGACGTTGCAGACCCCACTAATCGCGGGGCGAGACTTTGATGAGAACGATACTCCGGGCTCGCCACTTGTCGCGGTCGTAAACGAACGGTTTGCCGGGACTTTTTTCGCAGGAGTTAATCCCATCGGCGAAACCTTCGCGATGCAGCAATCGGGAGGGAAGCCCGACAAGGTGTATCGGATCGTCGGCTTGGGGGGAGACACCAAGTACCGCGATCTCCGAGAGGAATTTAATCCCATCGTATTTGTAGCCGAGAACCAGATCCCAGACCCCGATCCCGATTGTACGTTCTTGATCCGCTCCAACGAATCCCCGTCCTCGTTGATTTCATCCTTGAAGAGCACCGCGGCAAGAAGCAGCCCAGAGATTGTGCTGAACTTCAGCGTATTCAGAACAACGGTTCTCGAAAAATTGACGCGGGAAGGATTGATGGCCACACTGTCCGGCTTTTTCGGCGTTCTCGCGGCCATTCTCGCGATGGTCGGCATCTACGGAATCATCTCCTACATGGTGGTCTGGCGCAGAAGCGAGATCGGAGTCCGCATTGCGATGGGAGCGAACAAGGCCGACATCCTTCGCCTGATCTTACGCGAGGCTGTGACGCTGCTTGCAGCCGGTCTGGTGATTGGAACGGCTTTGGCGGTCGCCTCCGGGAGCGCTGCCGAAGCGATGCTTTTCGGTTTGAAACCGACTGACCCGCTAACTGTGGCTCTCGCGATCGCCAGTCTGACGATAGTCGCCGTCGCTGCCAGTGTAGTTCCCGCAGCGCGTGCCATTGCGGTCGACCCCATGCAGGTGCTCCGAGAAGAATGAGTCGCGTCTTTTGAATCGGCACGTTTCCCAACTCCCCCACTGTCCAATCATGTGCCGGCTCATCATGCATAGACCTAAATACGGCAAGCAATTCACCTGGTTTCCGAAGGCCTCGGTATAGCGATCCTCACCGAACCGATAGCCCTGGAGATTCATTCGAAGGGAATCGTGGTAAAGGCGCTTTTTGACAAGCCGCTGTCCTTCCCAACCTGTCTGATTAGGCGGGTTGATGACAAATCGCGACTGACAAAAGGATTCGCGCACGTATTTCTCGGCGGGTTCACCAACCGACCTCCAGTGCCAGCGCAACTGGAGCTGCCTCTATCGATCAGAGATACCCGCTTGGGATGAGGTCGGCGCATGGAGTTTCTCCGCCAGATAGGTCGAAATCCCATATCCCATGGGGTTGGTACTGTCTGAGGGTTGGAGTGGGGAGTATAATTGGCACACTCTTCTCGATCGTGAAATGCACCTTTCCGCGGGAATTCGACTGGGCGCCTACGAGGTCGTCGCTCCTGTTGGTGTCGGCGGAAGGCGAAGTGTATCGTGCGCACGATGCGAAGCTCGGTCGCGACGTGGCGCTGAAAGTTTTGCCCGAAGCGTTCGCGCGCGACGGCGAGCGCATGGCGCGATTCCAGCGCGAAGCGAAAGTTCTTGCGTCGCTCAATCATCCCAACATCGCCTCAATCTACGGCCTCGAAGATTCTGGCACCACTCATGCGCTGGTGATGGAGTTGGTTGAAGGCCCAACGCTCGCCGATCGCATCAAGTCCGGACCGCCTCCCGTTGACGAAGCGGTCCTGATCGCGAGGCAAATTGCCGAAGGCCTGGAATACGCGCACGAGCGCGGCATCGTCCATCGCGATCTGAAACCGGCAAACGTGAACGTGATGAGCGACGATTCGGTGAAGATTCTCGATTTCGGGCTGGCGAAAGCGGTCGAAGGCGAGGCCGTCGAGATTGACATGGCGAACTCGCCCACGCTCACGGGAATGGCCACACAAGCGGGCTCCATCATCGGCACAGCGGCGTACATGTCGCCGGAACAGGCTAAAGGCAAGCCAGTGGACCGGCGCGCGGCCATCTGGGCGTTCGGCAGGCCAGACTATCTGGAACAGGCCTTCCGGACGGCTCCGCCAGACTGGCAAAAGAAAAACCTGCAGGTGGTATTGCAGACCACTGTGACCGATGCATTGGCCGGGCCGCCTCGGGTTATTGCTACGTACTTCTGGTAAGGCTGGCGTCAAAGCCTGTTTTGGTCGAAGCCCTTTTCTTGGTACCCTCGAGTTGCCTTGCCTCGGGGAGTTTGTTGCTTTCCTGCAAGATATAGAGCCGGTTGACCGCCAGGTTCTCGAATACATCGACCTGGCCGGAGGGCCAGCGAACTTCCACAACATCCACTATGGCCGCCTGATCCAAACCAAAATGCAGTCGCAAATCGTTTTGCGAATAATAACCGCTACCGCTACGGACTTCGTCCACCTGCACCATGGGGACAGACGAAGGGAGCTCGCACCTATGAAAGCAAACAGGCTCTCACGAGCGGCGCAGCGCAGACTGCAAATTAAACAACAAAGCGCGAGCATGCGCCTCGACAGGTGTAGAGTTGGCAAACCAGGAGACTAAGGAATGAAGGCATTGGTCAAAAGTAGGGCGGAAAGGGGCCTCTGGTTGGCGGAAATTGCCAAGCCGGTCATCGGCATCAACGACGTGCTTGTGCGCGTGCACTACACCGGGATCTGCGGCACCGACGTCCATATCTATCAGTGGGACGAATGGGCACAGAAGACTATCCCCGTGCCTATGGCCATCGGGCATGAATTCGTTGGCGAGATTGTGGCAGTGGGGTCGAACGTCAACGACTTCTATCTTGGCGACATCGTGAGCGGCGAGGGTCACGTCGTTTGCGGCCGCTGCCGCAACTGCCTCGCTGGCCGGCGGCATCTGTGTGCGTCGACGCAGGGCGTCGGCGTCAACCGCCCTGGAGCCTTTGCCGAGTTCATCTCTCTGCCCATGACCAATATCTGGCGGCACAGCCCCGGCATCAATCAGGAAGTCGCGGCCATCTTCGATCCCTTTGGCAACGCCGTGCATACCGCGCTCTCGTTCCCTGTTCCGGGCGAAGACGTGCTCATCACCGGTGCGGGTCCCATCGGCATTATGACAATTCCGGTGGTTCGGCACGCGGGCGCGCGGCATGTGGTCATCACTGACATGAACTCCTTCCGGCTGGAGCTCGCTCGCAAGATGGGTGCGACGCTGGCAGTGAATCCCAACGAGACGCCGCTAGCGGAAGTGCAGAAGCAACTTGGCATGCTGGAGGGTTTCGACATAGGCCTGGAGATGTCAGGCAACGCGCAGGCACTGCGCGACATGATCACCAACATGAGCCACGGTGGAAAGATCGCTATCCTCGGAATACCGGCCAACGAGACGCCGATGGACTGGCGACAGGTAATCTTCAATATGCTTACCATCAAGGGCATTTACGGGCGCGAAATGTACGAGACTTGGTACAAGATGAGCGTAATGCTGGAGTCGGGCGTAGACATCTCGCCCATCATCACGCACCGATTCGCGTACAACAATTTTCAGCAGGGTTTCGATGCCATGATCTCCGGGCAAACCGGGAAGGTCATCCTTGACTGGCGGGATGTGAACTGAATTGACACCGATAGCGATCATCAATTCCTCGCCGTTTTTTTCGCTGATTGATTTTGCTGAGCCCCTTGCTGGCGCAATGGGTGGCACTCTCGAAGCCAACCAGAACTGTACGCTCGCTACGCGACGTATTTGCGGACGAACTCCGAGGTGTTTGAACGGGGAGAACATATTCTGTAGTCGCCGCCATCTTTTCTGGGTCAATTTCTGATTGGCGACCGGTCGAGCGGCAACGCGAAATTGTCCTCTTCGATAGGCATAGCCGCTGGATTTATGATTCGTGTGTGCGCGCTGCGGTTCCAATGGAAGACGAAAGCAGCGCGCTAGTTCTCCGATTGCAGAAAGGACCACTGTGTACGGCAAGGTTCAACGTCATTTGCAGGATAAAATCGCGGAGATCCAAAACGCGGGTCTCTACAAGCGCGAGCGCGTTATCGCCGGTCCGCAGCAAGCGATGGTTTCAGTCGCCGATGGCACGCCGGTTTTGAATCTCTGCGCGAACAATTATCTGGGTCTCGCCAACCATCCTGCGGTGGTGCAGGCAGCTCAGCAAGCATTGCAGGAATGGGGCTATGGACTCGCAAGTGTTCGTTTCATCTGCGGCACGCAGTCGATCCATAAACAGCTCGAAAATCGGCTGACCGCTTTTCTTGGAACGAGAGACACCGTCCTCTACGGTTCCTGCTTCGACGCCAATGGCGGGTTGTTTGAGGCGCTGCTAGAGCCCGAGGACGCCATCATCTCCGACGAGCTGAACCATGCCAGTATCATCGACGGCATCCGACTCTCGAAAGCAGCCAAATTCCGTTACCACAACGGCGACATGGAGGACCTCGAAGCAAAGCTTAAGGAAGCTGGGAAGGCCCGCCATCGCCTGATCGCGACAGACGGCGTCTTCTCAATGGACGGCTATATTGCCAAGCTGAAGACGATATGCGAGCTCGCCGAAAAATACGAGGCGCTGGTTATGGTGGACGACTCGCACGCCGTCGGCTTCGTCGGCGAGAACGGACGTGGCACACCGGAGTTCTGCCGCGTGGAAGGCCGAATCGACATCATCACTGGAACATTGGGCAAGGCTCTCGGCGGAGCCAGCGGCGGGTACACCAGCGGACGCAAGGAGATCATTGACCTGTTGCGGCAACGGTCACGGCCGTATCTGTTTTCCAACTCCGTCGCCCCGCCGGTTGTCGCCGCATCGCTGAAGGTGCTCGACATCGTAACGGAATCCACCTTCCTGCGGGAACGCTTGCGAGACAATACCCGCTTTTTCCGGGAAGGGATGACAAGCGCAGGGTTCAACATCTTGCCCGGGGAGCACCCGATTGTGCCGGTCATGTTCGGCGACGCCGTTGCAGCTTCGCGCATGGCTGAACTACTTCTCGGCAAAGGCGTCTATGTCATTGCATTTTCGTATCCCGTGGTTCCGCATGGCAAAGCGAGAATCCGGACGCAGATTTCAGCAGCACATTCGCGAGAAGACCTCGAATTCGCCCTTGCGAAGTTTGCCGAAGCGAAGGCGGAATTGGGTCTCTGATGGTCTTGCGAGACGATCCTCAGTAAGGTTGCGTCGATGAGCGCGGAGCAATACGCCAGCGGTCGAATGCCTCCGGAGAAGGCGGTGAAACATTTCCTCGAAGTCTTGGACGAACTCACTCATCTGAACATCAGCTTCATTAGTTTCCGAGAAAACATTGATACCTCCGGTCCGCTTGGTCGCGCCATGATCGTGATTGTCGCTGCGATTAGCGAGTTGGAACGGTCGCTGATCGTCGAGCGCGTTCGCGCCGGAATGCGCCGGGCGAAGCTCGAGGGTCGGCAGATCGGAAGAGCGCGGATGGACATCAATCGGGAGCAGGTTGTGGAGGAGCGCCGCTCCGGATTGTCATTGACCGTTGTTGCCAAGAGGCACGCAATCAGCAGAGCGAGCGTATGCAGGCTCATGAAAGAGGCGAACGGGCATCCCTCTACCCAAGTAGTCTTGGCTTCTGGCGATGACCTTTTGGCACAAGTTCGACTGTAGGAGTGCTACTCAATCGAATATGCGCGACAGACGCCTGAGTTTTGGCTGGCATCAGTAACCACGCCGAGGTGACCACTGTCACTATTCGATGGCACCGTTCGGGAGCACACTCAACTGTAGGAGCCAATCACTGTGGTTGATGACCGCAAAGGCAAGACATTTATCATGGTCCTTACCAACGGGGACCTTCCTACCAATCCCATGAGCCTGCGCGAGTGCTTGGTGTGCGGGGGCATCTTCACCCGCGAGGAGTCGCAGCACCATCACGGCGTACCATGCCAGCCCACGCCCCATAGGTCCCTCGCCACCATCGCCGGGAGAGGCTGACATGTTGATACAAGCTATCCTTTTTCTAGCGGGTACATTCTGTATGATGATTGTCTTTGGATACTTTGCGTTTCTCATCGTCGGGCGCTCTGAGGACGACTCGATCTCGCGGAAGCGCATCGATGACAACACCATCGAGGAGACCTCCAAACGGAATGGGCAAATCGTGAGGGTATCCCTGTCGATAGTGTCCGAGGACGCCAAATCGATGAGAGTTGCATGCACCGACATACAGAGAAGCGGAAAGACGATGACGTACACAGCGGAGAAGCGACCGTAGCTGTTGAACAATCGCGATAACGCTCGCAACCCAGTTCTGAGCGCCTGCCGCCCGTTTGTCGCCAGTCCCGCCACTCACCTCGATCTGCGCCGACTCCCTGCCGGGCGGGACCTGCGACAAAGTGCTAACTGTTTGCGTCAACTGGGGGAGTCCCCGCACCTTGCGCTTTTTGCAAGGGGGGTGCTGGCTCCGCTCACGCCCGCCGGAGTGTTAGCGGGACGGCCACTTAGCTAAGATCTCGGCGTATCTGTCATGGTTCGCCATAAGAGTGTGTTCCACCCTCGGCACCGTCAAATTCTGGCCCCAGGATTCCGTGGGCCAGAATTGGACCAGAGCATACCCTTCGCCTGTCCGCATGAAAACCATGGTGCGGCGATGTGCCGTTAGCGGCGATGTCTCCTCTCGCGTAATGACATTTGCACAAGCACGTTGGTCGTTGCAGATACTCCACGCGGCGCTGTCTGAGATAAATACAGGCTTAACCATGTAGTGCCCGGCAGGCAGAGACTTACCGGCAACAGTGAAATTGAACGGAATGTCCAACCGCATCCTCGTCTGGGCGACAGCCGGAAGACAAACCGCTACGAGCAGAGCCAAAAACAAGCTGACCTTGCAGATCTTCGTAGAACCTTCCCCTTGTGCACCGCATCCGCGTGGTGCATCCTCTGATGCTATGGAAACGAAGCGTTACAAGCGAGATCACGTCAGATACGCCAATTTGCAGCCCAAGGTCACCTTGACCTACAAGGGGCCGGGTGCCCACTAGACCAGGGCAGTTGACCCTTTTCTCTGTGAACAAAGGGCGCAGCCAAGGGCATTTCTAGCGCGGCGCGATCCTGAGGCGCGGGGATTCTGAGTCCTGAGCCATCCTGCTGATGAGTCTACTCGCGATAATGCTCAGTGAGGCGTCCTGAGCGCTGTCGCCGGCCTCGCCTGCAAGCGTTGGAATGGTCCAATGATTTCCAATCGATGGGCAGCCTCGATCTCGTTGAAGCTGTGATGCTCATCGCGGAAGGCTTCGGAACTGAAATACCCGATAGCGATGCAGGGACCTTCGGCAGTCCACAAGAGATGGTGGACTGGCTTGAACCGCAGCTTTCAAACCAGCGGCCGAACAAACAAGCGGCCGCCTTACTCATAAAGCTCGCCAAAGCTCACAACAACCCTGAATTGGCTTAAGGCTTGGAAGGCACATGGTGACGAGAACAAATTGCAGCCATCGTCCGCGAAACCTTCGGGCGGTGAGCATTCTGGTCATACTGTCGAAACAGCGCCATTGCAGTCACAACTTTCGATGAGCGCAAACGCCGGTTTCGTCAATAACTCCAAGAATCCAAAGGCGGGAAGGCGTAGCATCCGACCGGCGAGTCTGGATGATGGTCCCCGCCTAATGTGACTTCGCGCACTGACAAAAGTCTTTGCGCGACTATCATTGCACTTGTCCTGAGAATGGGCTGTCTGTTCAGTTTTTGTATTCAAAGCACATTCGTACGAGGAGAAATGCCATGATGAAAACGAGAGGCGTGGTTGTGGCTTTGATAGCGCTTGTTCTTGCTCTGCCGTCGTTCGGCAAGACCTCCAAGAATACCTATCCCGCTACCTGCAGCGAGTTGTGGGGCGCGGTCAAAGGCGTCCTTAGCGATGCGGAGAACTACAACGTCGAGGAGAGTAGCGACACCCTAATGACTGCTGCCTACAAGGTGAAGCACGCCGTTCATGTCACCGTTACCGGAGCGGTCCTCCAGCGAACCAACCACGTCGCCCTGGTATCGAAGGGCACAGAGTGTGAGATGCAAGTCAAGTCGAACTATAGCGGATTTGAGCACGACGACAGTGGTGAGTTCCGGAAGCGTGTGGAGGAATCCTTTGCCAAGCTGAAGGGGTCGAAGCCTGCCGAGCCCGCGAAACCGGAGGCCCCCGCCAAGTAATTTCGGCAGGACCCCGCGCCTGATGCCCTTGGTGGCCCCACCATCGCGGTGTTTCCAATGACCGACAAGGCCGTGTCCTGCAAAGCGAGTACCTCAAGTATGCGGCAAATGCTTGGCGAAAAATCGCCTCATTGAGCGATTCTAAGTGCTACGCCACGCGGATCACTAAGCTGCACACAAGCCTTCTCCCTCTGTACGCATCTGGCTCCGCCTTCGGGCACGATGACAGACCGAGGCAGCCTATGCAGGGGGCGGCAGCCCAGCCTCGTCGGTTTGGCTTCGCGGACGGTGAATTAGAGGGCGGGCGGATGCACGATTGTCAGCACTCGCAACCGCAACACAGGAACGGTGACCACAGAGACGTTCGGAACCAGCACCGAGAAATCTGTCGCTACTACATCCAATCCAATATCGATCCTTGTATCAAGGGCGCTGAAGGATAGAGATGCTGCATCTGAGATGGAACGCAAGTGTCCCCTGACACTGGGCGACAAGAAGTGACGCCCCTTGCGAGTTTCTGGCGAGTAGTTCGCCCACAAGCACTCAGTTCGATCTTCCGGCCCAGCCTTGATCCTGACGCACAATAGTTCCACATCTCTCGCCCAAATCGGCTTACCGAGCCTGTGGAGGACGGGATGCAAGTATCCGCATAAAAGCCATTTAAATTGTGCCTTCAGAAGCACATCGACGAGTCTTTCGTAATCTACGGTCTCATCCGAATACGCTTTCACGCGGGCTAGAGGATACGGTGGATCGACCACCACCAGGTCGTCCTCGGTGAGTTTTTCTAGCTTTAACTCTCTCCAGTCGAGAGCCGTTATCTTCGGCCGCGTGCGAGTGAGTATCTTGTGGCACTCGCGCAGAGTTCTCTTGTAGCCCGTGGATGAAACGCCGCCGCCATCATTTCCGCTTCCGGAGCCGCCCTTGCATCCGGATTCGTAAAGTCCACCACTGAAGGAGAGATGTGGTGCGAGCAGGACGGCGGTGGGATCGCCATTTTTGTAAAGGTCTACTATCTCGAAATCACTGTTCCCGGGGCGGCAGGCGTCAATCCTTTACGAGTACCCGCGAAGATAAATCGGTTGTGGGGCAAGGGGTTGCTGCGCTTACGGCTGGAAAACGCATAGGAACTGGCTGTCAACCGCTGAGAACAGCCGGGGCATGATGAGTGTAATGGCGATTTAACGCCAGTTGAGACGATTGCTGGCGGCTTGGATTGCTTCCGGTTGGCCGACGATACGTCCGAAACGGGTAAAAGGCTCCGCTACAATACCAGACAAATGCTCAGGCTCACGCCGCGGCTCGTGCGCCGCAACCTGCTCCCCGCGAGCTATCTCGTTTTTCTCGCGAGCATGCTGGTCTCAGGAATGATCTTTTATAAAGGCAAGCCGTTCGATCCGAAGGCGGCAATTCTCTCCGACCTACAATCGGCCGACGAAAACCCGCATGGTTACGGTGTGGCGGCGGTGGGCACGGCACTCTTTGCTATTCTGCTGGCACCTGCGACGCTTGTGTTTTACCACTGCTTGCAGAAAGAACATCCTAAGCTTTCGCTGGCTGGTGCCATAGCGTTCGCCGTGGGGCTGACCTCGGCGGTCAGCATCGGCATTCTCGCTCCGTTCACCCATGGCTACACACCCCTGCATGTCCAGTTAGCATCCGCAGCCTTCATCGGCATCTGCGCTGGGGCTTGGCTAAACCTGCTCGCGGCCCGGGCCGCGCCGGCTCTGCTTATTTTTCAGTTTGCGGCGCTGTTGATCGTGATCTTCCTCTGCTATGGCCCGGTGGATTTCAATAATGACCGACTGCTCACTAGTCTGGCCTTCTGGGAGTGGGCATTGTGCCTGGATTGCGGTGTGGCTCTGTGGGCGTTGGCTCGAGGGTTGAGGGAATGCGGCAGTCAAGAGGTATGATCGCGGGCGCGCTTGAAAGCTCAAATCGAAAACCAGAAGCCTGGATCACGGACAAACCGGCAGTCAACTGTTGTTACCAGGCTCAAAACTCGGTCGGCGAGCGCGATTTATCGACAATTAAGCGTCGCTATAGACCACCGAGTCTCTCTCTTCGCACCTCGTCCACTACCTGTCGTGTCGCTGTCACTACGGCGTCCGGGGCCTCGTCCATGTCATGATGCGCGTCCACGACCACCTGCCGCCCGCGCGTTGAAAGGCGTGCCAAGCTGGCCTGCAGCTGATGAACCCAGATTTCATGATAGTCCGCGGCTTGCTTCTCCAAACCTGAAGGAGCCCAGTACCTTCCCGCCGTCAGCACCACCAGCGGGCGATCGCCTAAGCTGCCCGCATTCCGAGCGGCGACATCGAGTTCAGGGTTTCCGGTGCCGAGCGTGGATACCAATCTGCCGCCGTCGGTTGCCGCGCATCCCTGCTCCGCATCCGTTCTTAACGCCTTCGGCTGGGCAGTGAGCCTTACCAATATCTCGCGCTCCGGGCTGGATTGTGAGGGAACCGAACCGCCCATCCGGCTCGCCATAAACCGCAGAATGCCGAACCGCGCCATAAATGGCAGCGCGGTGCATATCAACTGCCGCGCCGTCGGCGACATGCGGTTGAACGGCGAGAGCATAAAAGCCGGTTCCTGTTGGTCGGGGTGCGACGAATCCACCAATACCAACCCGGCAACGTCGCCAGGGTAGCGGCTGGTGTAAATGCGGGCGTATTCTCCTCCGATCGATGCGCCCACCAGTACATAGGGCGGCGGCACGGCTGCGCGGCTCAACAATTCGTGGAGATCGCTGACGACGGTTGCGCTGGTTCTCGGCGACGACGGCGGATCGCTCCATCCCACGCCGGCGCGATCGTACCAGCACGCGCGAGTAAATGTCGCAAGTTTGGGCTGTACCGACTCCCATTCGTATCCCGGATCGTTACCGCCGGTTTCGAGAATGATCGTCGGACTGCCCTCGCCCGAACAGTAGAGATTTAGAGTGTGTCCCCCTACATCAACGGGCTGCCCAATCCGTTGCGGCAGCCGACTGGTGTCATGGTTTCTCCCAGCCTGTTCGTACGTGAATCCTACCAGTAAGGCAAGCACCCCTAACCCGAAGAACGCGGCAACGATTCTGGAAATCCACCGTCTGAGTCTCGTCATGCCCGCCTCCTCGCCAGACCTGACTTTTGAACATGCGGACATCTTAACTGTTGAGAACAGCGATTTCACTCATTGACCCGCGCCTCCGTGAGGGGTGCCATACATGGATTTGAGGTTTTCCCTTTTTTGCTGGCAAAACGGAAAACCCGACCCTACATGCTTTCGTCGTCCTGCATGGTTCGCTGGTCGTGGGAGAACTGGTTGGCGATCCGTATGCCCGCATACTGAATGCCCTTCGTGGTGCGCGGGAGCTTCTTGTATCCGTGGGCTTTCATGCTGTCGCTGAACTTTCGTTCGCTCAGTTCTTCCTCATGGTTGTTGTGAGCCCATTTCTTGTAGGTTTCGTACAGGTCGTGCGCCCCGCACTTGTGTTCCCCACCAAGCTCCAAGTAGTCGCTCTGGATGAACCGCAGCATCACGTCCTCTTCCGCCCTTGGAAAGTTGGGGACGGTAGGCTTGAGGCAACCATCCCCGATGCCGTTGTGCGACACCCATCATTCAAAGCATTCCGTAGCAGCGGAATTGTGGTCACCTGCAAGTTGCCCCACCTCTTTCAATACTGCGGCCTCTCCGAAAACAAGAGAACGCAGCCCCTCATCGAGTTAATCCGTCTCGGTTTTCCCGGATGGTCCCTGCCCAGCAGAACTCCGAACCTCTTTCGGCGCTAACTCGCCCAAGTCGCTCCTAAGCATTTGATATTCGGCAGGGTTTCCGGGCGCTCGTGAATGCTCTTGACAAGCCCCTTCCATTTCAATCCAATCAGCCAACATCCCTCCATCGAATCGCAGAACATCGCCGATTCGAATGAACGGGATCTGTCGATTGCGAACCCACCTTTGAACCGTCGCTGCCGTCACGGCCAGCAGCATGGCCAGTTCCGCAACGTCCAAGGGTTCAGTTCCTTCCCGCAGCATTTTAAGAATTGACATCGTTTCACCTCTTCTAGATTGTTTGGAGGCTTTTGCCCCTCATTGAAGAAGTGCGTAGTTGAGAAAGCCTATTGACTGTCGATCCGCAGGTGGCCCCGTGTCCATTACCGCTAGCCGCTCAGAAACACACACCCTCGTGCCCTTGCACCCGGCGATTGTCAAGACGGTGTTGGCATGGCGTCAGCAAATCGCCGTTCAACGCGGACACCGACTATGTGTTTGCCAGCCCGATTCTGGACAGGTTTCTAGGGATTTCCCTCCGGGCAGCAGGGCAGCGCAGCCCCCTGAAGGGGGGTTTTAAGTGTAATGGCCTGTTTACAGCAGCTACGAGTTCCCGAGTGTTAAACGCTGCAGGCCCTTCTGAGACTTTTCATGCCCCTGCTTCGTAATACGTATGAGCGGGAGGGTATTGCCGATGAAACCCTTTTTGACCTTGCTTGTGGTTGTCCTCCTGGTGCTGGGCGTTCTGGCCGGATGCGCGTCCGGCCCTAACCCGTCCAAAGGAACGGCCAGCGAGCACGGTGGAGTTGCGGGCTTCTGGCTCGGCCTCTGGCAAGGCTTTATTGCGCCCCTTGTGTTCGTGGTCTCGCTGTTCCGGAGAGACCTCAGTATCTACGAGGTCCACAACAATGGCGCTTGGTACAACTTCGGCTACCTGTTCGGTCTAGCCTGCTTCTTCGGCGGCAGCGGCAACCGGGCGCCGCGGCGGGCGGTGAAGTCTAGGGTCATAGGGTCACGCGTATAGAAAATGTTTTTGTGGGTGATGATTTTGTTGGCGGGTTGTGTCGGGTTGCGGCGAAGCGAAATCTTCGGCCTCAAATGGTTCGACTTCAACTGGCTGAAAAATGAAATCTTCATTCAGAGGAGCCACGTGGAAGGCTACGAGGACGAAACGAAAACTGAGTCCTCCAACACGGGAAGAAACCGCTGAACAGCAACAGCGTCCAGCGGGATTATCTCCGTCCTGAATCCGTCAAAGCGGGGTTGAAGCCGCTTGGCTGGCACGCACTGCGTCACTCGTATCGCACACGGTTGGCAGAGAAGAAAACAGGTCCGGAAGTGCAGCGGGATTTGATGCGGCACAGCACGATTACGATGTTCACTGGACGGGTATGGTCATGGCGTTCCAGACTTGAACCGGGAAGCCAACTATGCCGTGGTCAACGATCTGTTGCAATGAGCGAACCCGCTTAAGTGACTGTTAACTGACTGTAACGGTTCGTAAGTTATTGAAAACATGGTGCGGAAGGGGGGATTTGAACCCCCACGCCTTTCGGCGCCACCCCCTCAAGATGGTGTGTCTGCCAGTTCCACCACTTCCGCACTATATAAACTACATTTAATCAACATCTTAGAAAACCTAGCCTTGCGAGGGCATTTCCAACTGCACCGGATTTTGCACCGACTTCTTACACTCCGTGCGCTCCTCCGGCCGCTGCAAGTCCGCCAGTCGGGCAAACAGTTTGTGGACCGCAGCTTCCCGTGGGTGTACGTAGCGCATGGTGGTCTTAATGTTATCGTGTCCGGCAACGTACTGCAATGTAAAGGGGTCGGTGTATTCTCCGGCCTCGGTCAGAAAGGTATGACGAAGAGCGTGCAGGCCAGCGTCGGCATGGGTTGCGATCTTCTTCCGGATCTGGCTTATCTGTTCTTCGAGCACCCACGGCCCGAGAGGCTTGGTTGAATCTTGGGGGCTCGTGAAGACATAGTCGCACTGGGAGTCTTTCAGAAGGCGTTCGAGAACTTCCTTCATTTCGCGATCAATTACCAGCTTGCGCTTTCGTGCTCGCCGTTTCAGACCGCGCTTGATGACTAGCTCTCCGCAGATTTTCCGATCCGCACGCTGCTCCGAGTGGAGACGAACGCAATCTTTCATCAGCTGTAGCATCTCGTTACGACAGATACCGGAGTGGCGCGCCAGAATGGAAGCGGATCGCAAAGGTTCGGCGGCGCGCGAAGTCCATTGCGCGTACTCCGCCGCACTGAAGATGTAGTCCGTTTCGCGTTCTGCTCCTTCGTCTTTCGTGTACTGTTCGACCGTCGGCACCCTGGCGATCAACTTAAGCTTGAGATGCGCATAACGCAGGGCTTTGCGGAACGTGGCCAAATAGCGATTAACCGTGGTTTTGCCGACCGGCGTAGGTTTTCCGTCACGGCGTCGCCCCGCTTGCTTCAAAGCCCAAGCTTTGAACGCTTCGATGTGCGCTTCGTCGATCTGATCGAGGCGGAGATCGGCCCAGGGACCGTAATTCAGCAGCTTCCGATAGCATTCCCGATAAAACTTAACTGTGCCCCTTTGTTCGGCCTTGGCGGTGGCAACCCACTCGTCGAAAGTTGTTTGGAACTGTCTGAGCGTAGGAATGCCCTTGAGCTTTTCATCACTCGCGGGAGTTTTCCGCTGCGGCTCGGGTTCCTCGAGGCCAGCTGCCTGGCGAACGATGCGGGCCCGTGCCGCGCCGGCGATCGCTTCCGCTTCACGCCGGTTTTCGGTCCCAGTCGAGCGATAGTATTCTTTCCCTCGGTACTGGAACTTGTAGGCGTAGTACGAGCTTCCGGAGCGTTTGAATACTTTCATCAGCCTGCCGCACGTCGGGTGTTGCTGGTCACGAACTGACGGATTGTTTCCGGTCGAATCATGACTCTTGCGCCGACTTTCACGTAGTCGATCCTACGACCCTGAATCCAGTCGCGCAAGGTCTTGACCGAAATGCCCAGCAAATGCGCAGCTCTACTCACATCGAGCAAGGGTTCGATGGGACTGGACGTAAAGGCTGGGGGCATCGCTTCGTGCAATCCCATGATGTTCTCCTTCGGGGGAACCGAGGGTCTTCCGCAATGCGCTCCTGCGTCGGCGCAGGAGACAGCGATCCGAACCGACCCACTGCCGTCTTCGGCTGGCCAAGTCTGTACGGAGCCAGCGAAGCTAACTAATTTGATTCATTTCTGCCGCCGTGTCCAATGACTTTTCGGAAAGATGTTATGCCTGCAGCTCATAACGCACAGTGTGGGGCCCATTCGTTTCAGCAAATTCTCGGTCACTAGAGGCCGCTTCGCGGATGCGGAGCCTATTGACGCGGGTATACGCCAAGAAATCACTGGACAGGAACACCGGAGACTTTTAGGAGGGGCCGGCACGGGCGATCTGGTGGCGCTATGCAGCGCAATCGCCACAGGTCGCCCCGACGCTATTTGAGGAGTTGACGTTTGCAAAAACGACGATCGCTATATCCCTCGTT
The DNA here is from genome assembly GCA_963770245.1 of uncultured Acidobacteriaceae bacterium. Lineage (GTDB taxonomy): Bacteria > Acidobacteriota > Terriglobia > Terriglobales > Acidobacteriaceae > PALSA-270. The sequence goes on from CAVYOX010000014.1 coordinate 1,004,446, forward strand.
GCGAGGCGGATGGAGCTTTCTTTCGCCAGCCTCGACAGCGAATTCATCGACCGAATCGCTTCCAGCTTTCCGGAGTCATTGCTCCCGGAATACCGTCTTTCCGAGAAGTAATTGGACTTCGTGATGGAGTCAGGCTAGCCTTGCGCCAAAAGCTGCAGACGTCTGCTACGGTGTGAAGTTCCCAGGGGATACTACAGGGGATCATCCAGTTCCAAAACTGCGCTCGCGCCCCGTTACTCTCGGCTGGCTCGTGCGGGACAACTCCAGCGGCGGGAATGTCATGTCCAATGTGGTGGCCAAATCGGCTCGCTCTGGGGACCACCAAGTATCACCTCCTCCGCCGGGTCGACGGCGTCACTCTCAGGCAGCAGGTAAACACGTACAAATGGGCTAGCCATCGTCTTCGGCGGTGCCTCCGCTTTGCCTGGATTCCTGAGGTGTAAGTAGGATCCGGGGTATCGCGTAACCTTCGAATATCGCAGCGCGACTCTGCTTGGAATTGCCATGACATCCACTTGGATATTCCACTCAGGGAGGCCGTGCTTGCGCCGCGTGTTGGTTCCTCGCGAAAGCAGTCTGCAAGCATGCTAATTCAGAACCAGTGTCGAGTTCGAGAATTGAGTCCACTTCCCCGGGGGTAGCGCGTCCCTCAGTTTTGTGTGCCCAGCCACTCTGCGTTATGAGCTGCAGGCATAACATCTTTCCGAAAAGTCATTGGACGAGACCGCGCCGAACCGCTAGAGTGTTCGACCAACCAGCATATTTTGGTGGTCGTTCCCGGAGGTTCTCATGTCACATCTCGCTCCCGGCCAGGCCCCGTCGTCGCGCTCTCTTGCGGACTTCTTGGCGGAGCAGATTCGCAGCGGAAAGACGCTGCTTATCAGCGGTGGAACCGGCGCCGGCAAAGCCACGCTCTTACGGATTCTGGCTGACTCAATTCCGGGACACGAGCGCATCTTTGTCATCGCGGATAGTTCGGAACTTCACATTCAGAAGCTGAATATCCTTGCGGTCGAATACCAGGCCGATTCATTCAAAACCAGTCTCTCTTTCGACGACTTTCTAAAGTCCGACCGTCGCTGGAGACCCGACCGTGTCATCTTGAGTGAAGTGCGCGGAATCAAGGCGCGGACCCCTCCTCCATTCCTTCAACACGGGCCATGCCGGGTCGCTGGCGACGATTCATGCCAACTCGGCAGAGAAAGCCCTCCTCCGTTTCGCCAATCCGGTCATACGCAACCACGCCCAGACCACCTTCTTCGACACCGAGGCAGAGATTGGCGAAGCCGTCGATCTAGTCGTGCATATCGAGCGTCAACCGGGCCGCCGTCATCCGTGAAGTACTGGCGCTTCGTGGATACGACCGCGACGCGAAACGCTTCCAAGTTTGAGCCATCAGGGTGGAATAGGCGGCAGTGCAAGAACACTTCAGCGACTCCATATCGCAGCCGACTTCCTTAACTCCTTTAAAAAGGAGAGATGCCTGAATTCCACAATCTATAGAGGAGAAATAGTATGCCACTACTCGAGATCAGCCAGAGCCGCCACATCAGTGCTTCTGTTCGGCTGGATGAGTCCACTGCCACCCAAGTCGATCAGTACGCCGCTTTCATCCACGCATCCGCCGATGACGTTGTGGACAAGGCGCTCACATATGTCTTCTCGAAAGACCGTGACTTCCAGGAGTTCCTGAAGACGCCGCAGGCCAGCCACGTTGCTTCCACTTTGCGTGTCCGTAAAAGCCTGAGCAATGGTTCAGCGGAGCAACCCGCAAGGAAGCTCGTTGCTGGGGTGGAGTCCATCGCTTCTGTGCGGGCCGTGAAGGCGTGATTCTGCATTCAATTTCGTGGCGGAGCAAGAACGGTGCTTCGCACCGGAAGAATTTTGACACTCCACCCCTGGGAGGGAACTGTAGGGAAACCTGTGAGTGCTCTAGGGGAACCCTACTGGCTATCGATAGATAGCGTATTCCGGGGTTCCGTAAGGAAACCCGCGTATACCCGCGTAAACGCGAGTGGGGAGGTTGATGCGATGGCACTGCTCGATGAGAAGAACCTGGCGGCCGAGGCGGCGAAGCGGGCGCGATTCCGGGTGCATCACGTGGGGACGAAGCTGAACCATTCGGAGCTGCACGAGCTGGAGGAGCTGGCGGTGAAGCGGAAGCAGACGCAGGCGGAGCTGATCCGTGGTCTGATCCTGCACGAGATCGAACAGGAGGAGACGGGCCTTCGACCCAGCGCGGAGATGGTGGAGATCACGGCGTGCCGGCTGTTGTTGGTGAACCTGCTGGGTCCGCTGGCGAAGGGCGAGGCGATGACGGAAGAGGTGTTTAACGGGATCGTGGACGAGGTGAAGAAGCAGAAGGCGCGAGTTGCGCGGGACCGGCTCAAAGACGACGAAGCGCGGCGCTGAGCAGGGGGTGAGCCGAGTACCCTTCGCTGCGGCGGCGGGCGGACAGGAACGAAAGCGCAGCCCGAAAAAATCGGCGGCCACGGAAGGGGCGATCTCCTACTCTTTCGCCAGGGAGTGCACGGACCGAGGGGAGGCCACTCAAGGCTCTGCGCTTTGCTCCGACCGCTACGCGGTGCGCCCAGAACGCGCGGCCCGGACTCGTCTCCCTCTCCGCTCCTGTCGTGCTTCCAGCCAGGAAAAATGAGAAGAAAAATGGAGCACGACCAGCGGCGTCTGGAGACGCTTGACGTCGCCTTCTCCGGTTCCCGGATAGCGGGCCAGCGCGTGGAGGATAGCTGTGGGCTGATCGATGGCGCGGAGCTGGACCTTGGCTTGGTCGTTCCAGATAACGTTCTTGCCCATGCCTATCGACCCGTCTTGTGGGGTCGAATGGGGTGCGGCCCATGCGTGCGAAGTCTTCGAGCGAGAGTCCGAACTCGGCCAGAACTTGCTTATGAGGAATGCCCTCGCCACGGTCGAGGGAGGCGCGCGCGGCGGCAATCTCACGGGCTTCTTCCTCCGTAACCAGCTCATCGTCCACGGGAGCATTGGCGTGACTGCGGGCCAGGGGATCGGTCATCACTTCGAGCAGATGAACGACGGCGGAAATCTGGCTAGGAGCCAGCCGCTCGATCAGATCACTGGGCCTGAGCCTGTTGTTTTTCGTTCGCGGGGGCCATCAGAAATAGTTTACCAACAAGTATGATCCGTTGGGCAGAAGCTACAAACCCTCGACGACCTTTACAGGGATCTTTGCCTACGACGGCAACAAGCTAATCGAGACAATGAGTTCCGGCGGTGCCGTCGTGGCTCGCTACACGCAGACGCAGAACATCGACTAGCCGCTGGCTGGTCACGAAGGTTTCAATGCGATTCAAATGAATAGAGCCTCTCGTCGAGATGAGGCTATCGGGCGAGGATTCGGCGGTGCCGGGCGCTCTCCTCCTTGGGTCTGAACATCACTCACTCCAAAAATTACGACCACGCCGATAGGCTGACCGCGGTCACCGCTCCTGCGAGCAACGCCACGGAGTATGCCTACGACACGGAGGGCAACCTGACCAGCGATCTAGCTTTTCTACGGGTCAACACGATTTTCGGTGCGTTTACATGCGTAGACGGAAATATCGTTCGAAGGCGTCCATCGCATAAACACATTGATTCTGTTGTGGCTGCTCTTCCCGTTTGGAAAACGGTAGACGGACTAGGAATTGGATACCGACCCCCCTTCGCAAGTCGGCTGACCCGGGGGTCTCAGAACGGGAAGCGGCCGTCTGAATCCCGCGCTCCGATTTGACAATAAAATCCGGGAATCGATGATATTCTGCTGTTGTGAGAGGATGCGATGGCAAGGGCAGTTATAACCACTGATTTCGCTTCAGCTACCGAGACGGCGCAGGTTCTTGGCGTCTCGCGCGCCAACAGGGAGAAGCTGGTCCGCATGGCCGAGCTCTCCATTTCGCGAACCCAAAGCCGCAGAGGCAAGGCCAAGAGCAATGGCGCACGGACCATCTCGAGAAGGGCGCGCAAGCGCTCTTAGACAAAAATCGATTTTCCTAAACCTTCCCTACGACGCTCGTTTCCGGAGCCTCTTCCTTGCTTATGTTGCAGGTACCAGCGCATTCGGTCTGATCCCCAGAGCGACCCTGGAAATACCGGGCAGTGTTCGCCGGCTGGACCGGATTCTGGCGCTCATGGAATCCTGTCGGTATTCCATTCATGATATGTCCCGGGTTCAGCTGGACCGGCGACCGCCGCCAACCCCACGCTTCAACATGCCTTTCGAGCTTGGCCTGGCGGTTGGTTACCATACCCGTCATGCAAACCGAGAACATACCTGGTTTGTCCTCGAGACCAGGCCATGGCGGCTGCAGAAGTCGTTGAGCGATCTAAACGGAACAGACGTCTACGCGCACGGTGGGGCTCCTGCTGGGGTGTTCCGGGAGCTGCTAAGCGCCTTCGTTCGGCACCACCACCAACCAACAGTGCGGCAGATGACTGTGATTTTTGAGGCACTGCGGAAGAACCTGCGACACATTCTTCAGGAAACCGGCGCCGGTTCACCATTCGAGGCCAGCGCCTTCAGGCGGCTTAGTGTGTATGCCAGTGCCCTGGCGGATGAACTCGTCAAGCATTGAACTCGAGATCTGGGTGAATCTCTCCGCCTGCTTAATTGGGAGGGTCACAGACGTTAAGCAGCCGCCGAACGTGACCAGAAATCGCTCGCCGAAGTGGCTGCGTGAGCTAGCCCTGCGGCCGGCGGATCCTATCTCACGTCGGTACTCCTTTGTACGAGTGGCGTAGTGGGGATTACTCAAAGAATCCCGCCACGAACTCAGTAGCCCTGGGATCGAACCTTATTTCGCGCGCCAGCCGCACCCATATCGGTAACTGATTCCCGTGCCAAGCCCGCTTTCTCAAGGAGATTGATAAGGGCCTTCGGTATCTCGGCGGTTAAAGTCTGCCGACCGGAACGAGCTGCACCTGCGAGTGCATCAGCCCCCTCACCCACTGCAACCGAAAGGCCCTTGCCTGCTGCAGGAGCGCTCGTGAGGTTGGTGACGACCGTGACCGTCTCACCCCCACCGCTTACAGCCGCTTCTAGGGCAGCTCGGCTGACCGGAACTCCCCAAAGGCCTTGGAGCATCTCACACTAATCCCTAGCTCCAAGTGTCCACCTCCCGCACGCGTGGACACTTAAAACCCACCCTTGTCAACACGGTTTACTTCGGACGGTTACTACTTATACTTATACTCGGCGCCGTCTGGAGTCATACACGAATTCCGTGTGCGTCGAGTCCAGCCCTGTTTTCTCACCAACATGACTCCCAGATAGAAGAACAATAACTTATTAGCAATCAACAAGGAATAGCCGATGACCCGTTTTGTGCTGACTTCTCGATTCATTTTGTCGAGTTCGCTGCTGCCAATGATCACGTGTTTCGCTTTCTGGATGATTGCGATATGCGAACAGGACTTCTACCGCTGCAGAACTTCTAGGCCGGAGATCGTAGTCGAAACCGTCAACAGTATCTCAAGTCCTACTGACAGCAATAAGAGCAAGATCATGAATCTTCTGACGAATCCGAAGAAACCGACTCTTCAGAAAGCGGGAATGATGCCGTATGACACATGCCGAGCATCGCCGAGCACGATGAGATCCTCCGCGCCCAAAGCTACTCGACGCCCGTTCATCCAGGCGGAGCGGCCCAGTCTTTTCTGGTTTTCGCTTGCGCATTTTCAATGGGGGGTGCCCTATCCTTGTGACGTGCAAGAGTAGGCGGCGAGACTGGGCAGAGTGAATCGGAGAGTTTGTTTTACGCGCCTCAGAATGCAGTTCCTTGGGGCAGGCGCTGCTTGCCGCCTGCCTCCCACCTTTGCGAAAACCAAAACCGCAAAAGTGGGCCACCCGCGACAGTCTGATTACGCCAAGTGATATTTAGTTTAAAGTAAAGACGCGTTTAGGCATCGAGTCGTTTCTCATTGAAAAACCGAGACCACTTTGTCGTTCTCTAAGAGTTTGTCCTTGATGCTGGGCTGTTGTGAGTTCGACTGTTGCTGCTTTAGCACCTTCTTTACTGCGGCGTCGTCAACCAAGTGAATTACGAATTTGTGCCCGGTTTTGGTTTCCACTTCCAGAATTACTTGAGGTGTGCCGTCGCGCTGGACTCTGGAGTCCAGCCTTGGGTCTTTTTGCCATCCTTTCATCACGACTTTTTGAGTGAAGGACTTCCAGTGATCTAATGGGAGGTTCATTATTCCCTTCGCTATAGTGCTGCTTGCATCCATGTAAATTGTCTTTCCATCAAATGCTCCACTCTCGGCCATCGCCAGAAATTCTTTGAGGTGGTCTGGTTTGCTTGTTTCTGGTTCGATGGTACCTTCTTGCAGCGCCATTCTTTTTATTACTGCCGAGCATGAGCCTTTTTTGTTGTTTTTCAGATCGGCACAGCAGCCGCCGCCGCATGGAATGCATCCGCAGCCACCACTACCGTCATCACAGCAATCGTTGTAAGCTGTCGAGCAGAATGGAGGATCGCTGGATTGTATACAAAATTCTGCTCCTAGGCCAACCACGCCACAAGATGGGTATGGTATATTGCTAGTGTCACATATCCAGCAAGCGTGGGCCAGTTGAACACTCAGAGCGAAGATCAGGAACATAAGCGACTTTGCGACTATGTGTTTCATACTCTCTCCTTTGAGAGTGATCTAGCTTTGACGCATTATGTCACAGTCGGGGGTTTGTTAGCTGGCTTTAATAGACACACTGGGCAAGAGAGCGTGCAGAAATATGATACTGCACAACACCCATACCATTCCTCTCCTCACCGCGATAGCTTTCATAAACTGGCCTCTCTTTCGGCAAGACGCCGGGGAAAATAGCACAAGGCGCAGTGGAAAATCAATAAAGCCGCTTGGTTTTCGTTTTTACGAAAGGCCGCAAGTCATGCCATTGCGAAATCCGTGAGTCTTTTGCAGTTAGGGTGGCGACCGCGACAGGCGAATGCGTCAGGTTTTGGTTGGTCTTGTCCCGATTTCGTAAAAGGAGCTGATCTGCCCTGGTCCCCACCACCGTAATTATCGCTGATCCGTCATAGAGGTAGTTGGTCGTGCCCAGCGGGCCAGACTTCTGGACTCTCCGTCCGAAGGGGTCGTCCGCCGCTACTACCCGGCACCACCGCCTGTGTCAGTCGGTTCTCGAAGTCCCAGGTGTAGCTCTTGCCACTGGCGTCGGAGAGGGTGTTGCCGTTTGCGTCGTAGGTATAGCTCCCTGATGAATTCGAGGTCAGCTCATTCGAAGCGTTGTAGCTATACGACGGTACGCCCGCAGAACTCAGCCTGTTTCCAACCGCATCGTAGCTATAACTCTCCGTCGTGCCCGCGGTCTCTTGCAAGAGCTGATACAGCGGATCATAGCTATAGGTCGACGTGAGCCCATTCAGGTAGTTGCCCTTGCTGGTCCGGTTCCCGGCCGGATCGTAGGTGTAGCTTGCCCCGTCCAGCGTGGTGTTGCCAGCCTGATGCAGAACGGAAAGCAGGTGGGAAAGGGAGTCGTAGGTGTAGCTCGTGTTCACCCCATTCGGTCGGGTCAGCGACGTGCGCTGGCTGAGGGCATCGTATCCGAACCCGAACGTCCCCGCCCACGAGTTCGCAAGCCCGGTCAGTCGGTTCAGCGTGTCGTAGCTGTAGGTGTTTGTGCTCCCGTCCGGCGCGGTCAGCGACGTCCTGTTCGAGGTGGCGTCATATGTGTACGCGTTCGTGTACGTCGCCCCGGATAGAAATGCGTACTGCGTCGTAGCCCCGATCAATCGTCCCATGTTGTCGTACGCGAACCCGTACACGCCGGTTGGATCGCTCACCTGCTGTACTTTCCCACCAGATCGTACACATACTCGACACTAGTCGAATCCGGATAGGTCTTTTGGGTCAGCCGATACAGGGCATCATAAACGTACTGAATGGTCTGCCCCTTGCGGTCGGTCTTGGACAGCAGATTACCCACGGCATCGTAGCTGTAACTCTCGGCTAGCGACGAGGGGAAGGCCGCCTGCGTCACCCAGCCTCGCGAATTGTAGGCAAACGACGTGGTGTGGCCGTTGGCATCGGTGATGCTGGTCAGGTTGCCCTCCGTGTCGTAGGTCGTAGGCGTACTCCGTGGCGTTGCTCGCCGGATCGGTGACCGCGGTCAGCCGGTCGGCATCGTCGTAAGTGTCGCAGCGATTGACTTCAGACGGAAAACGAACAGTCAGTGGGACGCGCGTTTGTCGAAGCCACGAGATATGGGAACGGTCGAACAGTCTCAGAAAGCCAATTATTGTTATGGTGCAGCCGTTTGCCTGAAGATGTAAGTCCAGTAGTCTGCGCGTCCTGAAAACTCCATATCCCCGGAGTGTATCTTAGAAGTATCGAGGCTCCCGATGATATCTATTGTGCACTCCCCGGTTGTTTTGTTTAGGAACCGCAAGACAATGATGTCTTCACCCATTTGAATCACACAGAATGGTCGCGCGCCCGAGTCTAACCTTAGGCTTGCAGGTAAAAAGGACAACTGGTCACTGGGTCTTGCCCATTCGCCAACCAGTTTCTGTTTGGCCACACTAAGCGCAATGTAATCGGCAGTTGACCAGGTGTCTAATACGTTGTCTCCACGTCTTTCGTCAGGATGCCCTCGGTGGTACTCCATGGCGTGTCGTGTGTACGATTTCTCTTCTTCGAGTCCCTTTGTGAGCGATTCATTAAGCCTCTTGCAACCGATCGGTGCGAGAAGTGCAAGAAGCAACGTCAACCGGAGCCCTGCAAGAGTCGATTGACATCGTTGCGTAGTAAGTTTGCATGGATCACCAGCCATCACCACCTCCGCCACCAATCCCGCCGCCTTCGGCTGGCAACAACTGGTTTGAATCTCCCCACGCTCCCCCGGGCGCGTACTGGATTAGATCCGCCAGTCCGCAAGCGCTTAAGACGGTCGCAAAGGCTGAGTTACTGTTCTGACTCGCCGCTTTATACGGAAGATTCAGGTTGTTGATCTTCGGAACCGTCTGAATAATACAATCGACCTTTGTGCAGGGCACAACAGAATGGTTGTATGTCAAGGCGGTTGGCTGCGGCGAAGAAGGATTGTCCCATTCACGCAGACGGCCGTTGTCGGGGCCACCGCTGATGTCGTGACATTTTGAATCCTTGTCGACAATCGTGACAAAGCAATGCTTGAAACCTAATGCGCCAAGATTGAACTTTTCAATCGGCCAACACCGCACGTCTACCGAGCACGGTATGTACCCCGATGGATCGATGAAATTAACCGGATTATCACTGGTGTAGGAGTAGAAATTGACCCCGCTCTGAAATCTGAATCCATCCTCAGAAATGAACCTACCGATGCTCGGATCGTAGTAGCGGGCGCGGTACTCGAGCAAACCGGTCTCGGAGTCGGACTCTCTTCCTGTGTACCGCAGTGGATTGGTTAGCGTGCCGGTAGATGTTGTCAGTTTCCCGAAGGAGTCGTAGGCGTACGTGCTCGCCAGTACGCCAGCCGAACTACTTAGAGACGAGACTGAACCGAGGCCGTCCTGCTCGTAGTAGCTAGTCGTGCCCGCGCGCACCTCGGCTAGGGGGGCGTCAATTCCTGTACCCTGCGTATAGTGCGCGAGAAGGTTGCCAGAACCATCTGCCTCCTCAACGACGTTCGCGCTATCGTACAGGTAGTTTGTTGCACTCAGGGGCGAACTTTTCTGGACTCTGCGTCCGAAGGGGTCGTACCTGAAGGTCACCGTGCCCGTCTCAGGCACGACAACCGACACCAGTCGGTCGTCAAAGTCCCATGCATAGCTCTTGCCGCTTGCGTCGGTGAGGGTATTACCGTTTGCGTCGTAGGTGTAGCTGCCACTCGAGGTCGAGGTCAGCTCGTTTGACGCATTGTAGCTGTAGGTCGGCACGCCGGATGATGATAGTCTGTTGCCGACCGCATCGTAGCTGTAGATCTCCGTCGTACCCCCGCCCTGCGTGACTTGCGTCAGCTGGTAAAGCGGGTCGTAGCTGTAGTTCGAGGTAACCCCGTTAAGGTAATTCCCTTTGCTGGTCCGGTTCCCGACCAGGTCGTAGGTATAGCTCGCGCCGTCCAGCGTAGTGTTGCCCGCTTGGTGCAGCACGCTCAGCAGGTGCGAGAGCGAGTCGTAGCTGTAGCTCGTGTTCACCCCATTCGGCCGGTTCAGCGACGTGCGCCGGCTCAGCGCGTCGTAGCCGAAGCCGAACGTCCCCGCCCACGAGTTCCCGAGCCCACTCAGACGGCTCAGCGTGTCGTAGCTGTAGGTGCTGGTGCTTCCGTCTGGCGCCGTGAATCCGGTCCGGTTCGAGGCGGCGTCGTAAGTGTACGAGTTCGTGTACGTCTGCCCGGCCAGGAACGCGTACTGCGTCGTGGTCCCGATCAACCGTCCCATGTTGTCGTACGCGAATCCGTACACCCCCGTTGCATCGCTCACCTGCTGCACCTTCCCCACCAGATCGTACACATACTCGACACTGGTCGAATCCGGATAGGTCTTTTGGGTCATCCGGTAGAGCGCGTCGTAAACGTATTGAATTGTCTGTCCCTTGCGGTCGGTCTTGGACAGCAGATTACCCACGGCATCGTAGCTGTAACTCTCGGCTAGCGACGAGGGGAAGGCCGCCTGCGTCACCCAGCCTCGCGAATTGTAGGCAAACGACGTGGTGTGGCCGTTGGCATCGGTGATGCTGGTTAGGTTGCCCTCCGTGTCGTAGGCGTACTCCGTGACGTCGCTCGCCGGATCGGTGACCGCGGCCAGCCGGTCGGCGTCATCATAGGTGTAGCCAGTGGTTCTTCCATTCTGATCGGTGACCGAAGTGCGGCGCCCGCGCGAGTCGTAGGCGAAGCCCACGGTCGAGTGGTCGGGATATGTGATGCCGATGAGCCGGCTCATCGCATCATAGCTGAACGACGTCTGGTTCCTGACGGCGTCAATCACGGCAGTGCGGTCGCCTTGGGCATCGTATTGGTAGGTGGTGGTGTTGTTCTGGGCATCCGTGATGCTCGCGATCAGACCGGCGGCCGTATAGGTGAGAGTCGTGCCGCGGTTCAACGGATCCGTGATCCGGGTGAGCTCGCCCTTGGAGTTGTACTGGAATTGCGTGACGCTGGTGGCGGTGCCGCCAGTAGGGTGGGGTGACGTCACCGACAGCAGGTTGCCGTTCGTGTCATAAGCGTTGGTCGTCGTGTTGCCCAGCGCATCGGTCATGGTGAGCACTTCCCCAAAGCTATTGTAGGTGTAGGAAGTGGTCGCAGACGTGCCGTTCAACGGCTTCGAGGCAGAAGCCATATTGTTGCTGCCATCGTAGGTGTATGTGGCCGTATTGCCGAGGTCGTCTGTTGTCGAAAGCGTGTTGCCGTTGGCATCTGAAACGTCTTGCCGGTTGCCGCGAACCGTGCAGGTGCTGCATCCCGGCCCTTGAGAATTGGAGAGAGTCCATCCTCCGCCGTTCATGGCTGAAGTGTAGCTCGACTGATTGCCTAACGAATCGGTAAGCTGCACGATGGCGTTGATGTAGAACCAAGGCCCCTCACCGGTCAAGCCGCCCTCCTGAACGCTAATTGGGCCGGTCGAGGTCAAATCCGGCACAACTACTTGGATCTCGTTGTCGCTCCAACTCAGAACCTGCGCCGAGATGTCCCCATAAAACATTACGGTACTGGTGCTTTGGGTGGCGCCGAAGCCGCTGCCGGTGATGACGATAGGCCAGCCGCCGATTTGTGCGAAGTCGGGCGAGACACCGGTAATGGTCGGCGGCTGCTCCACGGCGAATTGAATGCTGTTGCTGGTTAAGCTGCCCACAGTAACCGAAACCAGGCCGCTGGTCGCATTGTTCGGAACTACAACAGTAACACTCGAACTGCTCGACTGTTCGATGGTCCCTGGGAGGCCGTTGAATAAGACTTGCGTGGTCAGACCCAGCGACGTAAGTCCAGAGCCGTTCAGCGTGATCGTAGCCCCGATTGCCGCTGTCGGTGGCGATAGACTCCCGATTGTCGGGCTCGCGACCGTGAACACGACATTGGAATTGCTGGGGACCGAGCTCTCGAGCACGGTGACCGGTCCCGTGGTCACGCCGCTCGGAACAACAGCGGCTATGCTACCGTCGGTCCAACTGGTAATGGACGCAGCAGGAACTCCGCCAAAACTCACAACACTACTCCCCTGGCTATAGCCAAAGCCCGATCCGGAAATGTTGACGGTCGAGCCCGCCACGCCTGAACTCGGCGACAAGCTAGTAATATTCGGCGTCGGGATTAAGGTAAAGTTAACACTTCCGCTCCATGCGCCATCGACTTGCACCGTGAGGTTCCCGGAATTGGCGGTCGCCGGCACAACCACGGAAATCGAGCTCTCCGTCCAACTTGTCGGCGTTACCAGCAAAGAATTTGGCGAGGTGAACTTTACTAGTGTCGAATCATAGGAGTTGCCAAAATTTGTGCCTGTTATGGTCAGCACCGTCCCAACCGTGGCCGAGGCCGGCGATATGCCCGTAATGCTGGGCGCAAACGTGACTGTGAACATCACGCTATTGCTGGCCACGCCACTCTCGGTGACCACGAGAGGTCCTGTTGTCGCTCCACTGGGCACTGGCACAATGATCTGAGTGTCGCTCCAACTTTGTGGCGTCGCAGGTACTCCGTTGAATGTAACGGTGCTCGATGCTTGTGAGGTTCCAAAATACGATCCGTCTATCGTCACAGTCGAACCGACCGGGGCGGAAGTTTGGTTTAGCGAAACAACGATAGGAGCAAGGGACGCGGTGTTCTGGCCCGTGGTGAAATGCGAGTTGCAGCAACTGAGAGTCTGCCCTTCAAGATCGGCGATGCTCCTCGCGAGTTGAACTTGGTAGTAGGTTAACGAGTCCAGCGGGGCGCTCGGAGTAAACGTTGCCGTTTTGCCGTCAGTCGACACGGCAACTGTACCCGTCGCCGGGATGGCCGTGATCGCCTGGACTACTTGGAAGGTCGTGTTCGTAACCGTGAGCGGGTCAATCTGCTTGTTGAATTGCACCTGGATTACAGCATTCGTCGGAACGCCCGAGGCAGCATCCACAGGACTCGCGCTGGCGACTGTCGGCGCGATCAGGTCGGCCCCGCTCGCCGTCGTGAAGCTCGACGTCACTGGCGCCGCCAGCGCATTTCCACTTAGATCGAGAATGCCGGCAATGTTCAGCGTGTATGTCCCGTTCGGCGATAGCGGGACGATTGGAATCAAGGTCAGCATCTGGTTGCCATTGCTCACACTGGATGACACCATGGCTGCGCCGCTGCTCCCGCTCAGCGTCACCCCGCTCAAAGTCGCAGCATTTACAGGCTCGCTGAACTGGATCACGACCTGTGCGTTGATCGGTACCGCCGTCGCACCATTCGCCGGACTTACTCCCGCCACTTGGGGCGCGCTCGTGTTCGCTGTCGTCCCAGTCGTAAAGCTGAAATCGGTAACTCCGCCAAGGGACGCGAGGAGATTTCCCGCCAAATCTGCGATTCCACGGTTGCCAGAATAAACATGGTAGCCCTGGCCAGCTGCCAGTGGCACACTCGGCAGAAACATGATCGTCTGGCCATCCGTGCTCACCGAGTATGTCCCCGTTACGCTTTGCCCTGTCGCGTCTGCAGAGATGAGGAATGTACTGCCATTCACCGACCCCGCATCCACCGGCTCGTTGACCTGGAGCGTCACCACGGCATTCAACGGTACATTCACGCCCGCCTGAAATGGACTGCTGCTCACGAGTAAGGGCGCAACCACGTCCGGCCCCGTTCCCGTCGTGAAGTTTATCGTCTGCGCGGTGACTGGATTGCCTGCAACATCCGTTATTCCGCTGATCGTCAACGTCATCTGGGTCGCATCCGGAAGTGGCGCATGGGGAACGAGCAATACACTCTGATTGCCATTGCTGAAGCTAATGGAATCCGGCACAACCGTAGTCCCGCCGCCGCTCAGTTGAACTGTGCTGGCGTTTATCGTCAGCGGATCGATCGCTTTGCTGAATACTACCCGGACATTCGCGTTGTCACCTACGTTGACCGAACCGTTAGGAGGCGAAACCGTCAAGATGGTTGGAATTACACTGTCCGGGCCAGATCCCGTGGTGAAAGACAAGGATGACGCGGTCGCCGCCAGCCCGTTGAGTCCTTGCACGTCGGTGCTGACTTGGCAGGTGGTTGACGTGTTTGGCTGTAGTGGCAGCCTGGGGACCACCTGTAGGACGGTGCCCCCGCCCGCGAGGCTTACGGCACCCTGAATCCAAGCACTGTTTTGGTAACACAGCACTGTGCTCGGGCTTATCGTTGCCGGGTCCAGTGCTTCATTGAAGCCGAAATCGATCCCGGCATTCGTCGGCACAGAATTGGCGCCAGAAGGCGGACTGGTGTTCACCACCGTCGGCGCGATTGTGCTGTTAGCCGCCGCGGTAGTAAATAGAGATTGATAGTTGCTGATTGCGGTTCCGCCCAAAGCCAGTGCCGAGGAATCAAGAAAAACCTGGACCAGCGCATTCGGCTGCCATGGCGCCGCCGGCGTGAATTGCACCACCTGCCCATTATCCGTTACCTGCGTCGTCCCGGCCGCCAGCGCTCCGTTCTGTGAAATGTGCAGCGCTCCTTGGACACTCGCCGCATTCATCGCTTCGCTGAGGTACAGCACGACGCTCGTGGTGAGCGGGGCTCCCTGCGCGCCGTTGCCTGGTCGCTGTGAGAATACCGCGGGCTGCGTAGTGTTGATCGGTGGTGCCGTCGTAAACTGGCTCTCGAAGTCTACCAATGAGTTTCCCCAGAGGTCAGTCACGGCGCTCGTCGCCACTACCGTGACCGCGCTCGATGCGGGCAATCCGTATTCGTTCAGCGTCACAGCTCGGTTGTCCGCCGAAGTGCTGATGCCCACACTGCTACGTTGACCGTTGACCAGCACGGCGAAATTGTTCGTATTGATTGTGCTCGCATTCAGCGACTTCGAGAACGTTAAGACTACCTGTGCGCTCAAACCGACATCTGTCGATCCATTCGTCGGTGCCACCGCCACGACCGTTGGTGCTGTTGCATCCGTGCCCGTCCCCGTCGTGAAGCTGCTCGAAAACGAGAAGCCTTGGTTTCCCGATAGGTCCAGCACCGAGCTCCCGTTTACGTGCACAGCGATCGTCGTACTAGCCGGTAACGGCGAAAGCGGAGCGAATGTTAATATTGTTCCCGTCGCATCCAACTGATATGTGCCTGCCAACACTCCGCTGGCCCCGCTTACCGAGATAGAAACACTGGCGTTGTTCACGGTCGTCGCATCAATCGCCTCGTTGAATGTCAGCACTACCGAGCTGCCCACAAGGGCTGCGCTTGATCCGTTACTCGGACTGACGCTAACCACCGAGGGGGCCGTCGTATTCGCCAACCCCAAGACTCCCGTCGTGAAACTGCTCGTGAAAGGCGAGACGACATTCCCTGCTTCATCCGTGACCCCACTGACAGTCATCGTGTAGGCGGTGCTCGACGCCAGCAACGCGCTGGGCACGAAAGTCAATGTCATGAGATCGCTGCTGAGGCTGACTGCTCCCGTCACAGCCGTTCCTGCTGCTGATAAGGTGAGCGAACCGTTCCCCACGCTGTCCGGATCAAGCGCCACGCTCATCGACACATCCAAACGCACGTTCACCGGTACACCTGTGGCCCCGTTTGCCGGGCTCACGGTCGCCAAGCTCGGCGCCGTTGTCACCGCGCCGAAACCTGTCGTGAAGGTCGATTCGAAGCCGATTAGTCCCTGGCCTTCCAAATCCGTCGCGCCTCCCAGGTTGACAACCACGTACATGGTCGAGGAATCGAGTGGCGCGGTCGGCACCAATGTCCACGTCTTCCCGTCCGCCGACACCGAGAGCGTTCCTGGAACGGGAGGGGCGTTCGGCACGGAGGCGGGGTATACCTCGAATGTAGTCGCCGTCACGGTTAGCGGATCAATTGCCTTATTGAGCTGCAACTGGACGACCGCATTCGTCGGCACACCCGTTGAACTAGAAACGGGGCTGACGCCAATGATCAGCGGCATCGTCGTATCCGTTGTCGCACCGGTTGTCAGCGTGAACGTCCCCGGATTCGACTGCGGCACGCCGCCAACATCAAGAATGCCTGAGGTCGTAACCACGGTGTAAACCGTGTTGGCTGCTAATCCGCCAAGCGGCGTAAATGTGATCCGCTTGTTGCTGTCGGACAGAGCAACTCCCCCGGAAACTGCCTGGCCGTTCGCTTCGACCTGGAATCCGCTGGAAACGCTGATGATGTTCAGCGGTTTGTCGAATTCCAGCACGACCAGAGCGTTCAGCGGAAAGGAGGTGGCCTCGTTGGACGGGCTGATGCCCAGCATTTGCGGGCCCGTGGTGTCTGCTGCGAATGAGGTAGTGAATCTGAAGATTGCACCGCTTCCGCTCAGACTGTTACCGGATGAATCCTGAACTGTGGAGCTGAGAACCACCTGGAACTGGCGATCGACAGCAAGAAATCCCTGAGGCACAAAAGACGCGGTCGTCCCGGTAGGATCCACCTGAACCATTCCCGAAACAGCCTGTCCGCTCACTAGGTCAGTCACGCCGACATTTTGGGGCGTCAACGTTGCAGGATCCATGGGCTTGCTGAACTGCACCACGACCGGAGCGCTGGTGGGTACGCCGGTGGTTCCATCCTGCGGGCTGGTTTGCACAACCTGCGGCGTGACCGTATCGCTCGTCGAGCCCGTCGTGAAGGAACTCTGGAACAGAGGAGAGGACTGACTTGATGCAATGTCCTGGACTACGACCATAAATGCCGTGTTCGCTGATAAATTCTGAGACGGTGCAAAGGTGAGCGATAGCCGATCGTTCGACAAAGCCACACCGCCGGCGATGTTGGTTGTCCCTTGGGCCAGGGAAAGTGTCCCGGGGACAATTGCCATGGCTTGGACGGGCTGCGTAAACCGGATGACGACGCGGCCGTTCAAGGGGAAGTTCGCGCTTCCGCCCGCGGGCTGCACCTGCGCGACCGCGGGAAGCGGAGTGGTGCTTAGAACCATCATCAGGACTGCATTGCTGGCCACGCCGCTCGCCGTGACAACCACATTGCCCGTCGTTGTCCCCGCCGGCACGGTCACCACGATCGAGGTCGCACTCCAGCTCGTCGGTGTGGCTATTGTGCCATTGAGGGCCACCGTGCTCGTGCCCTGGGTCGCGCCAAAATTCGTTCCGGTTATTGTCACCAGCGTACCGACAGGCCCTGAATCCGGCGACAGACTCGCTATGCTGGGCGTTGGCAGCACCGTGAACAAGACTCCTGCACTCGCCAGTCCTCCGGCAGTTACCACCACGTTCCCCGTCGTTGCTCCCGCCGGCACTATCACTACAATGGAAGTCGCGCTCCAACTCGTGAGCGTAGCCGCCGTACCGTTGAAAGTCACCGTGCCCTGTGCCGTACCAAACTGTGTGCCCGTGAGGGTCACCGGCGCACTAACGGGTCCCGAGCTCCGCGACAGAGCCGTGATGGCTGGCAGTACCGTAAAGTTGACCGTGTTACTCTCGACTCCTCCGGCAGTTACCACCACGTTCCCCGTCGTTGCCCCCGCCGGTACGTTGACCGTGGTCGACGTAGAACTCCAACCCGTGGCTGCGCCTGCGTTGCTACCATTGAAAAGCACTGTGCTGGAACCTTGCGCAGCCCCGAAACCGGCTCCTTGCAGGACAACCTGCATGCCGGAACCACCGATGTTCGGAGTGATGCTGGCGATAACCACATTTGCGCCCGTGAAAGCGACAATCGGAAGCTGAGCATCGAGCTGATTCATCTCCGTCGGTGTCAGAATCCGCCCCTTGTACACCGCCAAATATGCCATCTCCCCGTTCAGTGCGCCCGCTATCGCGTCAAAGCTCGCATTCCCGATCCGGAAAGGCCGGTTGGTGGCGTTCGCATATCCCAGTGTCCCGCTGCCGTCGGTCGCGGTGGCTTTCGCCTGTTCCACTCCATTGATGAACAGATGTCCCGCCGACGCCAGCCCCACCGTGCCATCCCAAGTGAACGCCACCTGCATCCACTGGCCCGCCGCAATCACTCCTGATCCCGTGCCGATGCGCAGATTGGCGCTGGCCTTCTCCACCGTTAGCCACATGGCCCCCCAATTGTCCCACCCGAACAGAAAGCCCGAGTCCACGGCATTTCCGTCATTTTTCTCGCATACTCCAGCGGGCACGAGCGTGTTCACGTACACTCTTGCCACCACCGTCATCTGGTTCGGCGTCAACTGGTCGAATGTCAAATCCGTTCCCGCATCCAAATAGCTATTCAGCGAATTTCCTCCGGCGAACACGATCGCCGGCCCACCGGTGTCCCACGTGGGTAAACTGCCCCCGGAAAAGTTGGCTTCTTGGTTGTCCACCAGATTTTGGTCGGAGGTGCCGCTCCCCTCATTCATCAGGAACAGCCCCGCCAGGTTCGTTGTGAGGGGATTGCTGGGGTCGAGAGCGGATCCCACAGAGCGAGACGGCGTATTGGACACTGTCAGCAATACCGTAATGCTTCCTGCGCTGCCAG
Source organism: uncultured Acidobacteriaceae bacterium (assembly GCA_963770245.1). Lineage (GTDB taxonomy): Bacteria > Acidobacteriota > Terriglobia > Terriglobales > Acidobacteriaceae > PALSA-270. The sequence goes on from CAVYOX010000014.1 coordinate 1,022,981, forward strand.
CGGGTTGAATGTGAACCGTGTCTATGCCGGAGATCGGCAAACGAGTCTGGGGCAGGCTGAAACTGCCAGCGGCGGATGTCACCGAAACGATGGTATTCCCCTCGGCCAAGAGAGTCGCCGTCACCGATCCCATGGTGTTGTTGCTGAACTGTAAGGTCGCTTGTTGTCCGATTGAGCCGTCAAATGTCAACCGCGCACCCTGGCCGGAAACCGTCGTCGTGATTGACGCTGGACTCCCGTTCGGGGCGATGGTTCCGGTGACATCGTTACTGACGACAATCGGAGGCTGAGCGTCCAGTTGATTCATCTCCGTCGGCGTCAGAATCCGGCCCTTGTATACCGCCAAATATGCCATCTTCCCGTTCGGTGCACCCGATATCGTGTCGAAGCTCGCATTTCCGATCCGGAATGGCTGGCTGGTGGCATTCGCATATCCCAATTTCCCACTGCCGTCAGTCGCGGTGGCTTTTGTCTGTTCCACTCCATCAATGAACAGATGTCCAGCCGACGCCAGACCTATCGTGCCATCCCACGTGAACGCCACCTGCAGCCACTGGCCTGCCGTAATCGCTCCCGATCCTGTGCCGACGCGCAGATTGGCATTGGCCTTCTCCACCGTGAGCCACATGGCACCTCCGCTGTCCCACCCGAACACAAAGCCCGAGTCCACGGAATTTCCGTCATTCTTCTCGCATACTCCACCGGCCGCGAGGGTGCTGACGTAAACTTTTGCCACCACCGTCATCTGATTTGTCGTCAGCTGGTCGAATGTCAAATCCGCTCCGGCATTCAAATAACTACTCAGCGAACTTCCTCCGGCGAACACGACCGCCGGCCCACCGGTGTCCCACGCCGGCGAACTTCCACCGGAAAAGTCGGCCCCTTGGTTGTCCACCAAATTTTGGTCGGAGGTGCCGCTCCCTTCATTCATCAGGAACAGCCCCGCCAGGTTGGCTGTCAGCGGGTTGTTCAGGTCCAGAGCCGAACCCGCAGGACGAGAAGGCGGGGAAGTGCCGGTAATTGTCATGAGCATTCCGGTGCTCGTGACTCCGTCAACCATGACAACCACGTTCCCGGTCGTTGCCCCAGTCGGCACGGTCACCACAATCGAGGTCGCATCCCATTCCGTGGGGGTGGCCGCTGTTCCGTTAAACGCCACCGTGCTGTCAGCCTGCGTTGAACCGAAATTCGTCCCGGTAATGGTCACCGACGCGCCGACTGCTCCTGAGTTCGGCGACAAGTTCGTGACGCTGGGTGCTGCGACAGCCGCCACACAAGACGCCAGGCACATTCCAACGATGACCAGCAGCCGCCGTCTTAACGCCACCATGATGTTCCCTAACCTTACAGTTGCTTCTTTCGCTTCGCGGGAGCTTTCGCCAGACCGTTACCACTTCGACATTTCTAGTTGGTGACGACCACGAGGGGAGGTGGCTGCGGGTATGAAACGGTTATCGCGTCAACCCCTCCTGATCGAGATGACGTCAGGCCTTTTCCTTGGCTGTCATAGGTATGCGACTCAAGAACTTTGCCGCTCGAGTCAAGAACCGCGGAAATGTTGGAGTTGCTGTCGTACTGAAAAGACACAGTCGTATGATCTGGCTTGGTCACCTGAGACAGTCGTTCCTGGCCATCGTAGGCGTAGGACAAGGAGAGTCCCACATCCGACGTGATGGCGGTCACCAGGTAGCTTGCCGGGGACGCATAGGCAAAATACAGGTGTCGCGATGCCGGATCCGTGACCGTTACTAGACGGAATGACCCGTCGTAAGTGAGTTGGGTGGTGTTGCCATTGCGATCTGTGATCGAAAGAAGATTTCCGCTCACCTTGTCAAACATGCGCTGTTCGCCGTTTTGAAATAGAAGAGTCCAGTTTGTTAAGCCCTGCAGCAATATGGCGGTTTCATTGGCGGGACTGACTGGCGTGAAGGTAGGAAAACCATTGGGATTTGAGATGGCGAGGCCCGTTCCAAGGCCGAATGACCAGAAGCCCCCGTCGCCACGAGCGTATTTCATGTATCCATCGCTGCCGGGATACACTCGCTCCTCAAAAGTCGAGCGCCAGTTGGGGCCAAACAAACCTTCTCGATACGCGCTTTCAATCGCTGGCCAGACGCTGTTCCAAGTTCTTACAAGCGTCAGTCCGCCCCCTAAACCCGGAACTCGAATATCAGTCTGTGATATATCGGTGTTTCCGGTTGCCAAGTCGATCGGGCCGCCGCCCTTAGGGGGAGCGGCAGCAGGGGGGCCCTTGGGGCAGGTGGTACATTCAGATTTGGGAGAACACTTGTTATTCTTGGCGGTGCACTGGCTACCCCAATCTGCTTGCGTGCAATGGGATGCCGTGACGGGCAGTATTGGCGCGCAGTTGCTGAATGGAGCATATATCGAAGAGACGCCGCAACTGGCTTGATCTGTACAACTTTGCGCTAAACTCTCAATGCAGCCAAAGAGGAACAAAGCGCCAATGACAAACGGTGCGATAGCGTTTCTTGCCATTACAGGCCACCCTCATTGTCTGGGCGCCGTTACAGGTGCGCGCTGATTCACGGATTCCAGCATGGTCCCAGACTCGATTCAGAGTAGCCGCGAGTATTGTCAAAAACGTGGTCAACCTTGAACAGTCGCAATTACCAAAGATCAACCGAAGGATTGAATCGCATCCACGTCTAGTCGCCGAATTAGAACTACGATCTGCTTAGGGTCTAGCTCAACTAGGTCAGGACGAAACGCGACAACGAGGATGGCGAAGAGTTCCGCGATTACAACAGCATTTGTGCCGACATTGTCGGGCTGATCAAAGCCGCCAGGCTGGACGGATGCTGCGATCATTCCGGGAAGATAGGACTTAAACCTCCGACCCCCTGGTCCCGAACCAGATTCCAAGGCTTATTGAAATCTGTAGAATCCTGTTGTTTCTAAGTAATTGCTGTTGAATAAGTTGCGGACGTGTCGCTGATGTTTGTTGAATTCTGATGAAGTCTGGTGCTTTCGCAGCCTCAATTTTGCCTACAGCTTGTTTAACAAGTGAACTCCCCTACTGAGACAATCTGCGTTGACACGCTTTTCAGTTCCAACATTGTGCGAACCATTCGCCAGCAACAATCTGACCTTTTGAGCCAACACCGAGTCGCTCGATCTTATGTTTTAAGGCGGAATTACTTCCTAGTCGCTCGAAAGAGGCTCGCCCAAGCCAAGGTATAGGAGAACCCAATCGCGGGGACCACAAGCCATACGTAATTCCAGACTTCTCTAGGCCCCGACTGTCCGAAAAGAGTGAGTCCCCCAGCGAAGAAAAACCAAAATATGCAGTGCAAGGTCAGCAAGATGGTACTAGGAGCATCTGACACCAACCATTTTTGTTGAACCCACAACACAAGACAAATCGTTGCCATCACCAGTTCGATGGCGGCAGCAACTAGACCATCCCCAGAACGCCAGATGTAGATCAGGCCGGCAATTGGAAAACCGGCGACAGCAACAGCTCCCATTATGGCCCGAACCACGACGCGCACAGAAGCTACGCGGTCGGCTAGCCTGAGCAGAAAGTAGAGCGCAACGGTTGGAACCAGAAAGAGCTCGATATAGAAAACTACGAAGTTACTCTCACGTAAGCTGATGGCGTGGGGATCCCAGAAATACAGAAAGCGCCCTTGAAGCGACCACCGGTCGGGCCTCGACTCTTCCACCCAAGCTAACAAAAGAGAAGCATATACCGAAGCCGCCAATTCCAGTTTCCAAGCCGTTTTGATCATTTCAGACATTATTTTCCATTCGTCGGGTATACGGAACTATGGTGGACAGCTCCCTGGATTAGCGTAATTCTGGAGCCAGCAAATGTCGCTAGGCCCCCAATGAATCGGAGTTTGGACGGGCACACCCGGCGTCCCACCCGGAATCCCGTAGAAAAACATGCCACCGACGCTTTTCGGATTGTTCGGATACTGCGGCTCGCCATCAGAATTGTAGAAGCCATAGACGAAATTATCGTTGTCGCTCCCGCATGGTACCGCAAGAGGCCGGTTTTTGTCGCCTTGGTTCCCTTCGCCACAATCGATGAATGGCATACCTGCGTTGTTGTTGGACGCTATGTTCTGAATCGTTTCGAGGTAATGCCCGGTCTCGTGGGCAGCAGTATTCCCGATTGCGGTTCCTAGTGCATTGAAAAAGGCACTGGGGTTCGGCGGCGGATAACTTGGACTGAAAATTAGCCACTGGCTACTGTCAGGATCAGGACGGCCCAATGCTTCTTGCGCCCCTTGCATCAATGCGAAGTAGTAGACCTTGCTCGCATTACTGGAGAATTTCTGTCCGGCTTCCGGAAACGGGTAATCTCCCACGACATATGCAGTAAAGTCTTGGTCGGGAACTGCGTTCAATAAACACGCAGAACCCAGACATGTGTAATGCGATGTTGCAAGAGAAACGGTGATAGCTTCTTTAGCAAACGCAGCTTGGAAGGATCTCAGCGCTTGAGGTTCGACTATGCGTACCCAGTCAGGATGATCGGCGCTGAACTCCTGGATGAAGTCATGGCCACAATTTGACAAACATGTGGGCGACGCTTCAGGGTAGTACCCCCAAACGATATCGTCGCCGTTGCCCTGAGGACACGGGTTCGGAGCGACCGCTACATAACCCTGTAAACCATATCCTGTGCCGCACCAGAACAGCCCGAAGGTGTGAGGAACTGTCGCTGTGCCTTTACCCGTATAGTTGCCACCTTGGGTTGCCGTAAAGGTAGCAGCTATGGCCGGTCGAGGTTGGACGACCAACTCAGTTGTGCCCAACAACTGATAAGCGCCTTTCCATGAATATGTTTGCAGGCCTGCCATTTGTCCAGTGGCATTCCCGTTCGAGTCGAAGGTTGCCGCCCCAGTGTCACTAGTCTTAGCGATGACTCCGCCGTCGGCAGTGGCAATCATCGGCCCGTAGTTGCCGGGCACGCTCCATTTGACGTTGAAGGAGCTATCGAAGTCGACCATGAGACTGGTTGAACCAACTGATACCACGCCGATAAATGAACCGTCCTGCGCCTGAAGTACTGGTTGCGCGGGAGAGTTCTGTCCCGGCAGGTTCTGCGCTATGCTTGGCGACGCGCTCCCGTTTGTGATGGGGGTCAGCATGTTCTGATTGCTAGCCGCCACGCAGCCGGATGTTGAGTTGTCGAGGATCGAGTGGTATCCGCAGTAAGCTGACGACGACGACGACCAGGAGAGCAGCACGCCCTGATCGGCATTCGTGATCAGCGGAGCGACATATGAAGACGGAGGAGTGGCGGGGATCACCCCTTTTTCAAACTCCACAAAACCATGGTTTGCAGTCCAACGATCTTCCGTCCAATCGCCGACGGGAATTTTGGTGTAGCTCCCGCTCGAGGTCGCACGCAACACCCGCAAATGAAGCTCCTGATGAATGACGTCGTCTCCGGTGTTCAGGTCTTCCACAAAGGAATAAATGGAATACGAGTATGTGACGTATACATAGCCGTCGCCGGCAATCATAAGCGAGTAAATGTTGGGGGCATTGACGTCGTGCCAACCGCAGGTCAGGCATTCGGTGATGGGCGTCGAGTCGGAGGTGCTGTCCTCCATCGCGGCGCTGAACACAGGCTGGCCGGTGGTGGGATTGATTCCTACTAGCTGGTCGCCGTCAATGGTGAATATAGTCCCGTCGGTGTGCACAACGGTCAGGCCGGTGAGGCTATGAAGTGGATTCGCATAAGAGTATGCAGGGTTTGGCTGCCCTGTTATTCCATCAAGCTTCTGGATTGTTGGCGGAGTAGAGTTAAGGTTCTGGATCGTGAGGCCACCCTGAAAATCCGGCAGTGCCGCGTTTGCTGGCGACCCGGCGTTGGCCGTCCAGGCGACCGTGCCATCGCTCCTGATCGCTTGGACATTGCCGGATTGCTGGAAAGCGAAGACGTCGGCAACGCCGGTGCTACTCGGAACTGCTGGCACGATGCTGCTGACACCGGAACCATCGCCCGGAGAGGACCATTGGATGGTTCCTGCCGGCAGGGAGGGGCCGAGGTAGATGGTGAGATCGGCGGAGCCGTCGCCGGCGGTGATGATGACATGGCCGGGCGCTAACGCCGTGATAATTGGAGGGTCATCGGTGGACAGGCTGGCGATGGTGGTGGCGCTGGACGCCCAGGACAGGCCCTGGAGGATCGCGCCACTCGAGTTCAAAGCTTGAAGGGTATGAGTGTCCCCGACAACCATGCTCAGCAGGTTGGGAGTGAGTAAAACAGTGGTCGCGGTGCCGGAACTGGGTACGCTGAAGTTGATGGCGTTGCTGAGGACGCCGTTTTGGGTAACTTGTGCGATGCCGTTCTGGGAAGATGCGGCGACTAATGCAACGATTTGGGTATCGCTCCAGGTGCTCACCGTGGCGGACGTGGTACCCAGTTGAACGATGCCGCTGCCCTGCGTGGCTCCGAAGCCGGTGCCGGGAATTGTAACCGTGGTGCCGGGCGAACCTGCTGCCGGAGAGACACTCGTGATATGGGGGACGTTGACCGTGAAGTTGAACAGATTGCTTAACACGCCGCCTTGCAGAATCTGGACAGTTCCGGAACTCGAACCAACGGCGACAGCGGCAACCACCTGCGTATCACTCCAACTCACTACCGTTCCGTAAGCGCTGCCCAGCAAGGCGTTTCCGCTGCCCTGAGCGGCGCCGAAGCCGGAACCGGATATAGTGACCTGGGTTCCGGGCACTCCGTTATTCGGCGTGATGCTTGTGATGTTTGCCGTGTTGATATGTGAGTTTTCGGCAAGCGTGCGTGACGACTGCTGACTCGCCCTGTTACGTTCGTTGAGCCGCCGATGAGCGGGCGAGGGCGAGCCGCATGAGCACAGCAGTCATTCCCGAGCCAATCGCGCAGTTACAACGACAACTGGATCAGATTCGCAGCACCCAGCCGCGGCAGAGGAAGCTGCCGGAGTCGCTGTGGCAAGCAGCGGTCGAGGTGGCCCGGGAACACGGTGTATATTCGGTCGCGCGTGCGTTACGGCTGAACTATATGGGGCTGAAGAAACGACTCGGCGGAGTTTCCCATCGCCGACGAAAGGCAGGCAAGCCGGCATTCGTCGAACTGATCGCGCCGCAGGCAGCGATGCTGGGAGAGTGCGTGATCGAGTTCGAGTCGTTGCGCGGAAGCAAGGTGCGCATTCAGTGGAAAGCTGCCGCACCGCCCGATTGGCTGAACCTACTGCGCGCCTGGCGGGAGACAGAGAGATGATTCAGATCACGGCGCAGATGCGTGTGCTGGTGGCCATCGAGCCGGTCGATGGAAGAAAGGGCATCGACTCTCTAACGCGGCTCTGCCAGGAGAAACTGGCGGAGGATCCTTTTTCCGGCTGCGTGTTCGTGTTTCGGAGCCGCAGCGGGACAGCGATCCGGCTGCTCAGCTATGACGGTCAAGGATACTGGCTGGCCCAGAAGCGTCTCTCTCGGGGACGATTCGTGTGGTGGCCGGAAGGGTCCGGGCCAGCCAAGTCACTGGAAGCCTATGAGGTGCAGTTGCTGATGGCGGCGGGCGATGTGTCGCGCGTGCGCGCGACGCCAATGTGGCGGCGAGTCAGCGTGCTGAAGTAATCTCGCGGATCCCCCATAAAAAAACACGGCGTCCCCCCTTGCGTTCCAAGAAAAACAGGTTCATACTGCGGTCGATGGTCGAGTTCAGATATCGGGGTCGGAAGATCAGCCCGGAAGACATCCTTTATATACGCACGCTGATCGAGCGGCACCCGCACGACAGCCGCCGCACGCTATCGACCAAGCTCTGTGAAGCCTGGCAGTGGCGCCAGGCCAATGGCGCGTTGCGCGACATGGTATGCCGCGGCCTGTTGCTCATGCTGGACCGTGCCGGCCAGATCGAGTTGCCACCGGTGAGTTACGTGCGGCATAACCCGCTGGCCAACCGAGCCAGGCCGGAGCCGGTGCGGCTCGATACCACGCCCATCCAAGACTGCCTGCGCAAGCTCCAGCCGCTGGAGTTCGAGCCAGTGCGGCGCACTGGGAAAGAGCCGTTGTGGAACAGTTTGTTGGAGGAGCATCATTATCTCGGCTACGAGCAACCGGTGGGAGAACACCTGAAGTATCTGGTGTGGGCACAAGGGCGGCCGGTGGCCTGCCTGGCATGGTCCTCGGCCGCGCGTCATCTAGGCAGTCGCGACCGCTACATTGGCTGGAGCGCCGAAGCGCGCCGGCGCAACGTCCGCTTCCTGGCTTACAACACGCGATTCCTGATTCTGCCGTGGGTCAAGGTGAAACACCTGGCGTCGCATATCCTGGGCTGCATGGCGTCGCGGATCTCCGCTGACTGGCAGCGGATCTACGGACATCCGATTTACTTTCTGGAGACGTTTGTGGATCCGGAACGATTCCGCGGAACCTGTTACCGTGCGGCCAACTGGGTGGTGCTGGGCAAGACGACAGGACGGGGCAAGCAATCGAACAGCTACGTGCCGAACCGGTCGATCAAAGAGGTTCTGGGATATCCGCTGGCGAAGCAGTTTCGTGAACTGCTCATGGGGCCGGGATGAAAACCGCCAGACGACGTGTCGATGTGAATCTGGACGAACTAGACCGGGTACTGGACGGAGCGCGGCAAGCGCCGTTGAGCGAGGACGATTACGAGAAGCTCAAGGAGGCATTGCATGCGCTGGCGGCGATGCTGGTGCGGCCGCGCAACACGGAGAAGACCAGCGCCGTGCTGGAAAAATCGGAAGACTGGGAAACTGGCGCCGGGACTGAGCCGGAGGCCAACCATTCCCCACCGCCCGGACATGGACGCAATGGTGCCGGGGCGTTTTGCAGTGCACGGAAGATTGCGATTGCGCACCTGAAGTTGAAGCACGGGGATCGCTGCCCGGAGTGCGAGAAAGGCAACGTATACGGGCAGAAAGATCCGAAAGTGCTGGTGCGGATGGTGGGGCAGGCGCCGCTGGCGGCCACCGTCTACTGGCTCGAACGGCTGCGTTGCGGTGCGTGCGGGCAGGTATTTACCGCACAAGAACCGGAAGGCGTAGGTCCGGAAAAGTACGACGAGACGGCGGTGGCGATGATCGCGCAGCTCAAGTATGGCAGCGGAACCCCGTTCTACCGGTTGGAACAACTCGAGGGCCAGCTGGGGATTCCGTTACCGGCGGCGACGCAATGGGAGGTTGTCGAAGAGGCGGCCGAGTTACTCAAACCGGCGCGCGACGAGTTAATCCGGCAGGCAGCACAGGGCGAGGTAGTACACAACGACGACACCAGCATGCGAGTGTTACGGCTGGCTCGCGAACCGTCGGACGAACGCACGGGCGTGTTCACCAGCGGTATCGTGTCCACCGGCCAGGGCTGGAAGATCGCGCTGTACTTCACCGGAGCCCAGCATGCCGGCGAGAACATCGCCGACGTGTTGCAGCAGCGAGCCCAGCACGCCAGCCCGCCCATTCAGATGTGTGACGCGCTCTCGCGCAATGTTCCGAAGTTGACTGCGGGGGTGGAGATTCTGCTGGCGAACTGCCTTGCCCATGGCAGAAGACAGTTCGTGGAAGTAGCGGCGAACTTTCCCGACGAATGTCGCTATGTCCTGGAGATGCTGGGCCAGGTGTATGGTCACGATGCCGAGGCGCGGGAGCGTGGTCTGAGGCCGGAAGAGCGCCTGCAGTTTCATCAACAGCACAGCGGCCCGGTGATGGAGCAACTCCATCACTGGCTGGAGGCACAGTTCGCCGAGCGCAAGACGGAGCCCAACTCCGGCTTGGGCAAGGCCATCACCTATCTGTTGCGGCACTGGAAGGCTCTGACTCTGTTCTTGCGGAAAGCCGGAACGCCGCTCGACAACAACATCGTCGAAAGGGCATTGAAGAGAGTCGTTCTTCACAGAAAGAACGCCTTGTTTTATCGGACGCTCAACGGGGCGCAGGTGGGCGACCTGTTCATGAGCTTGATTCACACCTGCCGGTTGTGCGGCGCCAACGCTTTCGACTACCTGACCGAACTACAGCGCCACGCCCAGAAACTGGCGACCAGCCCGACGGAGTGGATGCCGTGGAACTATCGCCAGACGCTGGACCGGATCGTCTCCCTCTCAGATTCCGTATAAGTGAGGACGAATCGCCATGTCCGGAAAGACCAAACGTCAGCCAAAATCGCTCCCCACGTGGACCGATGTCAAAGCAAAACTCGCGGATTTTGACCGTGCAGCATTGCTAGGCTTGATCCAGAGTCTCTACAGTGCGCACAAGGACAATCAGATGTTTCTCCATTCCCGCTTTGGCCTGGGTGGGGACGTGCTGGAGCCGTACAAGAAGATCATTGATCGGTGGCTTTGGCCTGACGTCCTCCGGAATCAGGACACCTCTGTCTCCCAAGCCAAGCGAGCTATCTCTGATTACAAGAAGGCGGTTGGCGATCCCGAGGGAGTGGCCGAGTTGATGATTTTCTACTGCGAGCAGGCCGCAGGGTTCTGCAGCAGCATTTACACCGAGGATGAGGGATACTTCGATGCACTGGTGCGCATGTTCGAGCAGACCCTCAAGTTCGCGAGCGTACTGTCGGTCGACCGTCGGGACGACCTTGTCACCAGGTTAGATCGTGTGCGGACCATCGGCCATAAGCTCGGCTATGGCGTCGGAGATGACATGGATTTCCTTTTTTCGAAATTTCGAATTAGCCGCTGAGTTGGGCCTGCTGGTCCTTGTGAATCGCTGGTCGCTTTTGTGCCGGGGTTGCGCAGGCTTGCCGAAAACACACACTGTACCCGTCCGCAACGATTTTCAGATACTTCCGCTGCCCCACCTTATGTGGCACGAACTGATTTAACATACAACGCCCATGCCAATGCAGAAGCGAATCCCAAGACCGGGGCGATTGGTCCGCTATAGTTGGCGGCGGAGTAGTTTCCTCCAGGGATCCAAAACCAATATGTGAAATGGGCCGCCAGGAGTAGCACGCTGAACCACGCTGGAAAGCGCCAGTTTCCTTTCAAGTACAGCTGTGCAGATGCGAGGGCCAAGATCATCTCAAAGGGAGTTCCACGATACGGCCACCCTAGCGGCCATCCGTACTTTTGATACATAAATACCCAGAATGCAAGTGGAGCGGCCAGCACAGCTGCACCCGCTACGAATCGCATCGTTCCCGCCCGTGCGAACAATCGCATTACGGGCCAAATGCAAAGGGCCAACACAATCGAGGATACGCCGAAGGCGATATAGCCTCTGATCAAATCGGTCTCGCGAACGTGTAGGAGCGAATGGATAAAAAACTCCAGTTGAAAGAACGGAGCCAATGCGCGGTGGTTCTCAAGTTCCACCACGGTCACAATGGCGAATGCCACATCTAGAGATAAAAGGAACTCATAAGCGTAAGAGGCAACCTTGAACCTCGGTCCGCTGTCAAGTCCGGTCATTGCTCACTTCCCTTCAAACCGACAACCTGAATTCAGAGATCACTGGCCCTGGCTGCAGAAGGTCGCGAGATATCTCCAACCGCTGTTTAAGCAGCTTTGCAGTCCTTGAATTGCGGCGGGTGGTTCCCAATGTAGGTATGCTCTTGGACTAGGCCAGTACCCAAGCCAGGAAGAGGGATCGCTGGTCCCATTGCATCCGCCAGCATTGTAGGCGCCTTCTGCATATAGGTCAGGCTGGCTCGGGTCCGGATTGAAAGCACTTGGGTTGTTCGGATCGGCATCCATATCGCAGCAGGAGTGGAGGAACTGATGCGCAATTTCATGGGCTGCCGTATTCCCTATGCCCCTTCCGATCGCTTGAATTAGGGCGGGATTCTGCAGAGCGGCCGCTTCTGTCTGAGCGTCGGGAATCACTATCCGGAGGGCATCCTGTGCGTTCTCCATGTTGTTTATATAGTCGACCTGGCTTTCATGGTTGCTGTTATCAAGTGTAATGCCGCACTCGTAGTTGTCCGACAGCGTCTGATGGTTCAATACGATTGCTCGATTGTCGCCGGTGTTAGCCGTCCCTTCCCAAACAGCTACAGGGAATCCAAAATATGCGCGCCTGAGCGCGGCTAAGGCAGCAGTCTTGATGGCCGCCGCATCATTAGAAATGTCGGTCGTGAGACCTGGTGGTGATCCGTTTTTGGGGCTCGGCGTAAAGCTAAAATCGTTGCTCCAGACCAATATGAAGACCCACGGGCGAGCGGCGGTCCCAGTGCCGGATGGATTCCCTCCCATCCAAGACCAGAGACTCCCCGGGATGATCGGGGTTGACGCCACCACCTGTTCAATCGAGCCGATTTGGTATGCGTTGCCCGTCCACGATTGCGACGTCAAGTTGGCGCTCTGCCCGGTGGCCATTCCGTTGGCGTCGAAGGTAATCGATGCTCCAGTGTCAAGAGACTTGGCAAATACTCCGCCGTCGGCCGTTGCAACCTGCGGCTGGTAGTTGCCAGCAACACTCCACTTCACGTTTCCCGAGAGGTCGACATCGATCACAAAATTTCCAGATTCAGTCGAGACTGTTGCGACAAGCGAGTTGTCCTGAGCCTGAAGGACGGGTTGTGCGGGCGAGGTTTGCCCGGGTATGTTCAGTGCTACGCCCGAAGAAACGCTCCCGTTTGTAATCGTGGTTAGCAGGGATTGCTTTGTAGTTGCGGTACAACCCGTGGACAGAGTTCCCGGCCCCGGATATACCGTATAGGCACAGTACCCGTCCGTCTCGGCCAGCCAAGATAGCACTACGCCTGTATTTCCATTGGTAATCAGACTACCAAGAGACAGAAGCGGAGAGGAACCATTCGCGGTAAAGGTAGTTTGCCAGTATGATCCATTGATGATAACGCTGACGCTCGAAGTGTTTTCCGTCCAGTCGCCGATGGAAATTTTGGTGTAGCTACCGTCCGAACCAACGCGTATTACGAGTAAGTGTTCCTCTAATTGAGTGTCGCACGTGCCGGCGATTCCCGACCCGATTGCCTCTCCGTAGGAATAAGGAAGGTAGGCATAGCCATCCCCCCCAATCACTAGAGATCCGATTATTGGTGCAGAGCTGTATGTCGAGTGTTCGGAATTACAATCGGGGTAAAGACCATTGACTGTTGAAAGTTCCAGCGGGATTTGGAACTTCGCCGCGCCTGTGGTCGGATCAATCCCTGTCACGAAGACGGGATCAACGATACCTGTATCGGAGTGTGCTACGCCTCCGTCAACCGTAAAAATCGTGCCATCCGTGTGCACAGCTACCGGAAAGGGTACCGGGTCAGCGTAGTCGAACCAGGCAGAGGAGACCGCAAGACTTGATAAACCGTTGGGATTCGAATAAGTGTACTTCGGATAGGGCTGTCCGGTTATCCCGTCGAATTTTTGGATCGCATTTTGCTGGATCGGGTTTTGGAATCCCGTGCCGGTCTGTGTTTGTACGTCAATCAGACCTCCTTGGAAGTCGGGCAGCCTCTTGTCTAGAACACTGGTGCTGGCCGTCCAGGCAACCGTGCCATCGCTCCTTATGGCTTGGACATTGCCAGATTGCAGAAAAGCAAAGACGTCGGCAACGCCGGTGGTGCTCGGAACTGCCGGTACGATGTTGCTGACCCCGGAACCATCGCCCGGAGAGGACCATTGGACGGTTCCCATCGGCAACGTGGCGCCGGAGTAGATGGTGAGATCGGCGGAGCCGTCGCCGGCGGTGATGGTAACGTGACCGGGGGCTAGCGCCGTGATAATTGGAGGGTCATCGGTGGACAAGCTGGCGATCGTGGTAGCGCTGGACCCCCAGGTCAGGCCCTGGAGGGTCGTACCACTTGAGTTCAAAGCTTGAAGGGTATGAGTGTCGCCGACAACCATGTTCAGAAGATTGGGAGTGAGCAGCACCGTGGTCGCCGTGCCCGAATTGGGAACGCTGAAATTGATCGCATTGCTGAGCACTGAGTTTTGGGTTGCTTGAGCAATGCCGTTTTGCGAAGAAGCGGCGACGACGGCAATAATCTGGGTATTACTCCAGGAGCTCACCGTTGCGGACGTGCTGCCTAGCTCGATACTGCCGCTGCCCTGGGTGGCCCCGAATCCCGTGCCGGAAATGGTGACGGTAGTACCGGGGGAACCTGCCGAGGGAGATATGCCAGTGATGTGAGGTACGTTGACGGTGAAACTAAGGGAATTGCTCAGCACGCCGTTTTGCAGGATCTGAACTGCTCCCGAAGTCGAGCCGGTAGCGACAGTGGCCACCACTTGCGAGTCGCTCCAACTGACGACCGTTCCGGAAGCGCTGCCCAGCCAGGCATTCCCGATGCCTTGGACCGCTCCGAAACCGGAACCGGAAATGGTGACCTGGGTTCCGGGCACTCCGTTATCCGGCGTGATGCCTGTAATGCTCGCCGTGTTAACGCTGAAACTCACCGAGTTGGACGCAACTCCGCCTTGAGTGATTTGTGCTGTTCCCGACTGGGCATTCGCGGACACGGTTGCTACGACTTGGGTATCGCTCCAGCTCACGATGGTTCCAGCGGCACTTCCTAGCCACACTTGCCCGCTGCCCTGGGCCGTACCAAATCCAGACCCCGCGAAGGTCACCTGGGTTCCCGCTACGCCGCTGCTCGGCGTTACGCCAGCAACGCTCGGCGTGGCTACATTGAAGTTCACCGAGTTCGACCAGAGCCTCCTTGCTGGACCTGGACCATTCCGGAAGCGGAACCGGCGACGACGTTGGTGAGAATCTGACTGTCGCTCCAGCTCACGACTTGTCCCAACTGGGTCCCGAGGAGGACCGTGCCACTCGCTTGAGCTGATCCGAAGTTGGAGCCTGTAATTGTGACCTGGGTTCCGGCAATCCCGCTTGTTGGCGAAATGCTGGTGATGCTGACGCTCGACGTCGACCCGGTGACCGCGAACGCTATTCCACTACTGGAAAGCCCTCCAACGGTTACTAGGACATTGCCGCTGGTCGCCCCGGAGGGCACAGACACTGTGATCGAAGAGTCGGTCCAGCTTGTCGGAGTGGCCGCAACTCCATTAAAGGTCACCGTGCTGCTCTGGCCGGTCCCGAGATTGCTGCCCGTGATGGTGACCGAGGTACCGGCGAGCCCTGAACTCGGTGACAGGCTCGTGATGGTCGGTGTCGAGGTTACTGTAAAGCTGGCTCCGTTGCTGGCCACCCCGTCTACCGTGATCACAACGTTGCCAGTAGTTGCTCCCGTTGGCACGGGAATAGTAATCGACGCCGAACTCCAACTCGCCGGCGTTGCCTCTGTTCCATTGAAGGTGACCGTGCTTGTGCCTTGCGTCGTCCCGAAGTTCGAACCAGAAATCGTAACCGAGGAACCGACAATTCCCGACCGCGGGGATAAAAGTGAGACAATCGGACCAGAACCACCACCAGATCCGGTGACGGTGAAACTGGAGCCGTTGCTTACTACGCCTCCGACCGTGATCAGCACGGCGCCAGTCGTCGCGCTTGCGGGTACCGGGACAACAATCGATGTAGCACCCCAACTTGTCGGCGTGGCCGTCGTGCCGTTGAAGGTTACTGTGCTCACGTCCTGAGTCGAGCCAAACTGAGTTCCCGCTATCGTGACTGATGTTCCAGCAGGTCCTGCCGTCGGCGCCAGGGTCGCGATGGTGGGCGCCTGGGATACGGTGAATGGGACCCCGTTGCTTGTCGCTCCATTGACGGTGACGACGACGCTCCCCGAGGTTGCTCCCCCCGGCACCGTCGCGACAATCGAGGTTGCAGTCCAGGTCGTGACGCTGGCGGGGACGCCATCGAACGCCACCGAACTTGCGCCTTGCGCTGAATCGAAGTTCACGCCCGTTATCACTACAGAGTCGCCCGGTGCCCCAACATTTGGCGACAAGCTGGCGATCGACGGGGCTACGACTGGCGGCCCGAAGCTAACCGTAACGTTGTCGAATACTGCAGTAGCTGTGGCCGAAGCTGCGCCACTGTTCACCGCCAAACCTACATATACGTCCGAAGCCATGTTGATGGTTTGGCTGCCGACGAGTGTCCAATTCACGCCATCCGGCGATGCGTAGCCGCTCAGAGTACTGCCGCTTCGCGTCAATTGCACCCAATATGGAGGGGCCGTCCCGGTTACCGCACCTACCTCCGATGCAGCCGCATTTGCAGTGGTGCGTACGAATAACTGCGCAGCAGCACCGTAGGGCACGTAATCCGTAATGCTGCCATTTGCCGATCCCGCGTCGAGAGTCTCCCGAACCATCACTCCCGCCACGGCACCACCTGTGGGCATACTGACGACTCGCGCCACTATGGTTCCATCCCCGGATAGAGGTTCGTAGACGAAATGGAAGGCGTCGGCCGTACCAGAAAGCAGGGTACCGGACCCAGCCACGGTAAACGTCCCGCTAGCGTAACTCGCACTCCCCGTCGCGCCCACCGCCCCTTCATCGCCGTCTAGCCAGCCGGAAGGCAACGGCTGCGATGTCACCGTGAACATGACTGGGTTGCTGTCATTCATGCTCGAAGCGACAGACACTACCAATAATCCCGACGTGGCCGCTGAAGGAATGGTGACATTGATCGACGTATCGCTCCAGGAATTTATCGTCGCAGAAGTCGCGTTTAGGGTTACTGCGCTGTTTCCCTGCGTCGCCCCGAAGCTAGAGCCAGTGATCACCACTTGACTTCCGACATTGCCCGTCGTAGCCGAGACGCTGCTGATGGCTGGCGCAGGCGTTCCACTTGAATTAATGGACACATTATCGAACGTGGCGGTCGCCAACGCCGAGGTGGACTCGCTGGTCGCTACCAAACCAACGTAAACGTTCGGCACCATGGAGACCGTTTGGTTCCCGATCAGAACCCAATTGAACCCGTCCCGCGATGCATAGCTGCTTATCGTGTTCCCACTGCGCACCAACTTCACCCAATAGGGAGGGGTCGCCGGGCTCAATGAGCCCGGTTCCGACGTGCTTGCGCCGGGGGTCGTCCGCACATCAAAGTCTACGACGGCACCATACGGCGCATAGTCCGTGGTTTTGCCATTGGTCGATCCGGGATCTAGAGTTTCCCGAATCATTACGCCAGCCAATGCGCCCGTGGGAAGACTCGCGATTCGGGCCACGATACTGCCATCCCCCGAGAGGGGCTGGTAGGAGAAATGAAAGGCGTCGGCCGTGCCTGAAATCTGGTTCCCCGCTCCACTCAAAGTGAACGTTCCATTCGAGTAGCTTGCGCTTCCCGCGGTTCCTACCACACCCACATCCGCATCAATCCAGCCGGAAGGGAGTGTTGCGGTGGTTACCGTGAACGAGGGACTGCCTGCGGTCTGGCTGTTCACGGTTACGGTGAATATTCCCGATGTTGCGCCCGCAGGCACCGTGAGGGCTATGGAGGTTGCGCTCCAACTGGTCGCTGTGGCGGTGACACCGTTGAGAGTCACTGCGCTCGCCCCCTGCGTAGCCCCGAAATTGCTTCCCGTAATAACTACGGAAGTGCCAACTGCCCCCGAGTTCGGCGATATACCGCCGATGGTAGGACCTCCTGTAACCGAATAGGCCGAACCGCCGCTAGCCGTTCCAGCGACCGTCACCACAACATTGCCCGTGGTTGCCCCGGCCGGCACGGGTACGACAATCGAACTCGCACTCCAACTCGTGGGTGTGGCTGCCGAGCCGGTGAAGGTCACCGTACTGCTGCCCTGGGTCGCGCCAAAATTCGTTCCGGTTATCGTTACAGCCGTCCCGACGGGCCCTGAAGCCGGTGACAGACTCGTAATGCCCGGAGCCGGTGGCACCGTAAAGCTAACTCCGCTGCTTGCGACGCCCCCGACCGTAACTACAACGTTGCCTGTGGTTGCCCCCACCGGTGCCGGAACCACAATCGACGTTGGTCCCCAACTGGTGGGTGTAGCCACTGTTCCGTTGAACGCAACCGTGCTGCTTCCCTGCGTGGGACTGAAGTATGCCCCAGCGATTGTGACCGAGGTTCCCGCCGGACCTGCGTTCGGTGTCAGGCTGGTAATAGATGGAGTTGCCGCTTGCGAACCAAGAGGTAGTTGAGCATCGAACGACTGCAGCTCGGTCGTGCTTAGGATTCTTCCTTTGTAAACGGCTAGGTATGCCATTTTCCCGCTCAAGGAACCGGCGAAATCAAAGTCTGCATTTCCGATTCGGAACGGCTGGTTGGTCGCGTTGGCGTATCCGAGCGTGCCGGAACCATCAGCAGAACTCGACTTCGTTTGTTCGACTCCGTTGATAAACAGGTGCGCCACCGCTCCCGTTCCTACCGTGCCGTCCCAAGTGAAGGCGAGCTGTGTCCATTGGCCAGCTAGGATGGCTCCACCAGCGGACGAAACTCGCATATTGGAACTGCTTTTTTCCACGGTGAGCCTCAGTGCTCCGCTGCCATCCCATCCGAAAACAAACCCCGAATCGGTCGCGTTATTGTCATTCTTTTCGCAAACGCCAGCGGGTGTGACCGCACTCACATAGACCTTCGCGACAACGGTCATCTGGCTCGTGGTGAGCTGATCGAACGTCAAGTCGGTCCCCCCGTCCAGGAAGCTATTCAGCGAGCCTCCCCCGCCGAACACGATTGAGGGATCGCCGGTGTTCCAGGTCGGTTGACTTCCTCCGGAAAAGTTTGCCTCTTGGCCATCCACCAGGTCTTGGTCAAATGAGCCCGTTCCCTCGTTCATCAGAAACAGCCCGGCTAGGTTCGTCGCCAAGGGATTGGTCTGGTCGAGAGTTGAACCGCCAGGGCGAGAGGGTGAAGGAGGACTGACGATCGTCATCGCCACGCCATTGCTGGACACTCCGCCAACTGTGACTACAACATTTCCCGTCACTGCCCCGGTCGGCACTGGCACTACAATCGTTGTGGGGCTCCAGCTGGTCGGCGTAGCCACAGTTCCGTTGAAAGTTACTGTGCTGCTTCCCTGGGTAGTCCCAAAGTTTGACCCGGCAATTGTTACCGACGCGTTAGGGACTGCGGTAGTTGGTGACAGGCTGGTGATGGAAGGACTGGAATCTTGCGAGCCGCTAGCGACAACACTGACGTTGTCGAATGTTGCCACCGCGAGCGACGAAGCAGTTCCGCTGTTGACTGCTAGGCCCACGTATACATTTTGGGGCATGCTGACAGTCTGGCTCGCTCCTGCTTGCGTCCAGTTTGTCCCGTCGGAAGAAACAAAGCTGCTGAATGTGGCCCCGATTCGGACCAATTTGACCCAGTAAGGGAGCGCCGCACCGGCGGAACCTGGCTCGGTGGTATTCCCGCCCGCCGTTGTCCGGATGTCGAGATAAATAGCGCTGTAGCTCGGCCACTCGGCAACTTTGACATTCGCCGATCCCGTGTCTAGTGCGGCGCGGATCATTGCCCCGGCAGATACCCAGCCTGACCCACCCAGTACGCTGACCACCCGCGCCACGATTGTTCCGTCGCCAGATAGTTGCTGGTAGACAAAATGAAACTCATCTGCGCTCCCGTAAATCGAAACACCTGCTCCACTCACCACAAATGCCCCATCCGCGTAGGTAGCGCTTCCTGTTGTGCTTACCGAACCCACGTCCTGATCCAACCAGCCCGACGGCAGCGGTTGGGAGGTCACGGTGAACAAAGCAGGGTTACTGTCGTCCATAGCGGGAGCCACCGAAACGACGAGAGGCCCCGAAGTCGCGATTGCAGGAATGGTGATGTCAATCGACGCATCGCTCCACGAGTTAACGCTTACGGGTATCGAGCCCAAAGTGACTACACTGCCGCCTTCTGAAGTGCCGAACCCCGAGCCGGAAATGACGACTTCACTTCCGATGGAGCCGGTCGTGGCAGAAAGGCCTAGGATGGCGGGTGCAGGTAGTGCAGCCGAACTCGTGGACACGTTATCGAAAACTGCTGTAGCTAAAGCTGAGGTGTTACCGCTGTCCACGGCCAAACCTACGTATACACTTGACGCCATACTAAGAGTTTGGCTCGTTCCTACCTGCGTCCAGTTCACGCCATCCGAGGAGGCATAGCTGCTGAACGTGTTCCCGCTCCGAACCAATTTTACCCAGCAGGGAAGGGTGGAGTTTGCCGAACCGGGTTCCGAAGTGCCGCCTCCCGCTGTCGTCCGGTCATCAAGATAAATGGCACTATAGGTCGGCCAATTGGAAACTTTTGCATTTGCTGACCCCGGGTCCAGCGTCTCGCGAATCATGACTCCCGCGGATACCCAGCCCGACCCTCCTTGCACGCTCACTACCCGAGCCACGATCGTTCCGTCACCGGCAAGTTGCTGGTACGCAAAGTTAAAAGAGTCTGCTGCCCCATAAATTTGAGCGCCACCCCCAGCCACGGTGAACGTCCCATTGACATAGCTTGCGCTGCCCGCCACTCCAACAGACCCCACATCCGCATCCGACCACCCAGACGGCAGCAGTCCCGAATTCACCGTGAAGGATGAACTCTGCGCTGTCTGGCCGCTAACAGTTATGGAATAGGGCCCAGAGGTGGCACTCGACGGCACCACGGCAACGACGGCACTGTCACTCCACGCGATGACGGTGGCGGAGATTGCGTTAAGCGTCACCGTGCTCCCACTCTGCGTTGCGCCGAAACCTGAACCTGCAATCGTGACCCACGTCCCCGATGGTCCAGAGGTAGGCGACAAACTCGTGATGCTCGGCGCCGCAAAAGCCATAACGCAAGATGTGAGGAATAGACCAACGATGATCACCAGCCGCCGTCCTACCCCTACCATGATTTCCCCTTGACCCTAACGTTGCTTCTTTGCTTCGCGAGAGCTTTCACCACATCGTCACCCATTCGGCGTCCTCGCCGGCGATGACGAAAACGGCAGACGCGGTTCTCGGGAGTGCCTGCTCCGTCCTTGACGGACAAGCCATCCTGACATTCATGGATTTCTTTGAGGCTTCGACAGACCAGGTCAGTAGTAGTTCGTTGCGGCGAGGCCGACAGCACGCCACAGACAACCGCCGCAATTGGAGCACCAATGCCAGGCAGCAGGAGATCACGATAAAATCGGCCGAGGCGATTGTTACGTTTACTACTTTCGTGGTTTATATTTGTCCAGGCGACTAAACAAACAAGATCGACACACGGCCTCCGGGATACGGGACGCGACCGCACAGGCGAACTTCTCTCCCGAGTGCGTTTGTCTCCCAGAGGGAGTGTTGTGGCTTCCGTCATTCAAGGACCATCCCAAGCTTGGTTTCAGAGTACCCGCTGAGTTTTGGCGCAAGCTGGTCAAGGTTGAACAGGGACGTGATTACCAAAGGTCAACTAATAGTCGAATCGAGTTGCGCACGGCGCCCCTTGTCGGCCGCGGCGCGCCGATTGGAATCTTTCAATGAACATTGCTAACCTCGCTCCTCCCGAGACCTTCCGAAAATTAACCGAGGAGATGGAACGCACCTCTACTAGAGGCTTGCACGAAACTGCGCTCCGGCTCGTTTTTCCAGAGTCATCAGTATTAGCCCAGACGGCCGCTCTGTTCGTGATTCCCAAACACACCTGCACCAAAATGTTGGAGCCTCGGCGTTTGTCCCTCTAATGGGCGACTGGAGAGTTTGCTGCGTTAATCGGGGCTGGTAGTCCCCGCTGTCGTTCCCAATCCTTTGGAATGAAATGCAGGCCGCCACAGGCCGGCTTCGTGGCTTCCTTTTTCAAGGTAAAATGCATGCGCTCATGGCGAGCGTTTTGCTGGGGAGAACCGGGGAGGATCCGTTCAATGCCAAATCGAGCAGCAGCCACCAGACCTCGAAATCTTCGATTCCGCCCGAGCCCATCCGGTGCATCCCTCAGGCGGCGGCAAGCATTGGCGTAGGTGGACTTTGCGAAGCGATCGAACTGCCGATCGCAGGCGGCAGGCGAATGTGACAACGAAATTAGGTCAGACCAGGACGCGGAACTGCACCGGATTTTGCACCGACTGCCTGCATCCGGGGCTTACTGGCGCCTACTGGCGGTTCCGAGGGACGTCATCGGAAGTGATTGAGTCGAAAGGTAGAAGACCTATTATCAGAAGTTTGTAGAAAATCGCTGAAGCGATTCGTCTAGATGGTGTGTCTGCCAGTTCCACCACTTCCGCACTGTACCCTGCAATCGATACCTTAACAAGGTCGGCTTCTGAGGGCCTGCCGCTCCACCGGATTTCGTCGGGAGTCTTTGCTCTCGACTCGCTCCTTGGGCCGCTGCAACTCCGCCAGCCGTACAAACAGGTTGGGGACCGCAGCTCCCGTGAGTGCACCTAGCACCTCAATGATCCTAATGTTACCGTGTCCGGCAATGCACTGCAATTTAAAGCGGTCTGCGGAATCTTCGACCTCGGTCGGAAAGCGGCGAGGACGGCCGCATCGACACGGAAGTTCTACTACTCTTCGAGCGGCATCCGATATTTCAGGCAACGACCTAACCCTCGCAAGTGACGCCGCGAGCCCTGAGCTTGTCCCATCCGCAACCTCGCGAGCCCTAGAATTTCCGGGAATGATCCTTGGCCCAACGTTCGACTACCACTTTTTTCTCGGTATAGAACTCGACCCCATCCCGGCCCTGGCCATGAAGATCGCCGAAGAAGCTGTTCTTCCATCCGCTGAACGGGAAATAAGCCATGGGAGCAGCGACTCCAATATTGATCCCGATATTTCCCGCGGGCGCTTCGTAGCGGAACTGTCGCGCAGCCGAGCCACTTGAAGTAAACAGCGACGCCTGATTGCCGAAGGCGCTGCGGCGCAGAAATACGAGTGCCTCGTCCATGTCCTGGGCATGGACCAGACTCAAGACTGGGCCAAAGATCTCGGTATCGGTGAGTTCACTCGCGATCGGCACACCATCGAGAATTGTAGGGTTTACGAAATTCCCGGACTCGTATTTTGGAATTCTGGAATTGCGGCCGTCCAGCAGGACCGTCGCCCCTTCGGCCGCGCCCATGCCGATGAGGTCTTCGACCCGCGATTTGCTCTGCGACGTGATGACCGGGCCCATCTGCACGCCTTCCTCCAGACCGTTGCCGACCTTCAGCTTCGCAGCGGCTTCTGTGATCGAACGACTGAAGACTTGCTGCGCGTCTCCGACCGTGACCGCGACCGAAACCGCCAGGCAGCGCTGCCCGGCGCAGCCAAAAGCGCTGTCGGAAATGATTTGCGTGGCCATTCCCATATCCGCGTCCGGCAGCACAATCACATGGTTCTTAGCACCGCCCTGGCACTGCGCCCGCTTGCCATTCGCGGCCGCGCGCGCATAGACATACTTGGCGACGGGAGTGGAACCGACGAAGCTGATGGCGCGAATCTGGGGATGATCGAGAAGCGCATCCACCACTTTCTTGCCCCCGTTGAGCAGATTCACCACTCCTTTGGGCAGTCCGGTTCGCTGCAGCAAATCGAAGGCGAAGCGCATGGTGAGCGGAACACGCTCGGAAGGTTTGAGGATGAAGGTATTGCCGCACGCGATCGCGTAGGGAAGAAACCAGAAGGGAATCATGCCCGGGAAGTTAAAAGGAGTGATCGCGGCAACCACTCCCAGCGGCTGACGGATCATGGTCTCATCAATGCCACGTGCCACATCCTCCAGGTTGTAACCCTGCATCATGATGGGGATGCCGCAAGCGACCTCGACGTTCTCGATGGCGCGCCGCATCTCTCCTTTGGCTTCCGCCAGGGTCTTGCCATTTTCCTGGGTAATCAGGCGGCCAAACTCCTCGAAGTGATCCTCCATGAGCTGTTTCAGCCTGAACAGTGGCTGAATGCGATCTTCGGGCGGCGTGCGGCGCCATTCGAGAAATGCGGCAGAAGCCGCGTCCACGGCGGCCAGAACATCGCTGGCGTCGGACAAAGGAACCTTGGCGAGCACTTCGCCGGTGGCGGGGTTGAGCACATCCTGGGACTCGGATCCAGACGCGCCGCGCCATTGCCCATTGACGAAATTCGTTAGCTGCTCGCTGTGCATGGGTGGGGTTACCTTTCCAATCAGGCTTCGACAAGCCGGTGGCCGCGCCTTCGATGTCCCCGGAGAACGGGGCGATCCGCGGCCGACGTTACGGTCCGGACCCGACTTTGTGGCCCGTCATTCATCTCGGGGAGAAGCTCGCGAGCGCTATGTTCTCCGTCGTGATGGCGAGGAGCAAAGGAGGGTCGACGGTTGACGGACCCGGTCAATACTTGACGATTGCCGCAAACGATTTCGGATCCAAGCTTGCGCCCCCGACCAAGGCGCCGTCGATCTCCGTTTCTGCCATCAAGCCTTTGACGTTCTCTGGCTTCACCGAGCCGCCGTAGAGAATCCGCAGGTTGTCCGAAAAAACCGGACTGAACGCCTTCGCCGCCTCGCCACGGATGAGGGCATGGGCCTCAGACGCCAGTTGAGGCGTAGCTGTCTTGCCTGTTCCGATGGCCCAGACGGGTTCGTAGGCAACGATCAACTTGGCCGCCTTCTTCGCCGAGATGGCGTGGAACGCCCGCAGGCACTGCCGGCGCAGCACATCCTCGGTCAAGCCTGCCTCCCGCTCTTCGAGGACTTCCCCCACGCAGACGATGGGTGTCAACCCGGCTTCGAGCGCTGCCTTGAGCTTGAAATTGACGATGTCGTCGGTCTCGCCGAAATACTGGCGACGCTCGGAGTGCCCGATGATCACATGAGTGCAGCCGATGTCGAGCAGCATGCCGGGGCAGATCTCGCCGGTATAGGCGCCTTCCTTCTCCCAGTGCAGATCCTGTGCTCCCACGGCAACCTCGGACCCTTTCGCCTCGGCGATCGCGACATAGAGATCGATGTAGGGAGGGCAAACCACGATCTCATCGCGCGCGTGCCCGGCCACCATGGGCAAGAACTCCTGAAAGAACGCCAGCGTTTGGGTTGGATTCTTGTACATCTTCCAGTTGGCGGCCATTACTTTTTTTCGCGGCATAGATTCCTTTTGAAATCGGCGCAGCGCCAGTGCCCCGTCGGCAAGCTCAGGGCAAGTCCGCAGTTAGTGTTTTTCGGTCAACGCTTCCACTCCTGGCAGCTTCTTGCCCTCGAGGAATTCGAGCGATGCCCCTCCGCCGGTGGAAATATGGGTAATCTTCTCCGCCACCCCTGCTGCGTGCACAGCGGAAACCGAATCTCCGCCTCCCACAATCGAGGTTGCCCCGGCATTGTCGGCGATGGCGTGCGCAATCTTGAACGTTCCCTTGGCAAAGGGAGCGACTTCGAATACGCCCATCGGCCCGTTCCACACGATTGTGCGGGCTCGAGAAATCTCTTCCGAGAACATCTCCACCGTCTTTGGCCCGATATCGAGCGCCATCATATTGGCGGGGATAGGCTGTCCCGCGTTTACCGTCTGAATCGTCGCGTTGGCGTCGATCTTGTCAGAAATCACATGGTCGACGGGCAGGAGAAATTTCAGCTTGCGGGTCTTGGCTTCCTGCAAGAGCTGGCGAGCGAGGTCCACTTTGTCTTCTTCGACCAGAGACTTGCCGATCTGCTCTCCTTGCGCCTTCAGAAATGTGTAAGCCATGCCGCCGCCAATGATGATGGCATCCACCTTGTCCATGAGATTCCGAATCACCCCAATCTTGTCGCTCACCTTCGCACCTCCCAAAATGGCGACAAACGGCTCCTCCGGATGCTCCAAGGCTTTGCTCAAGTAGGTGAGCTCCTTTTGCATAAGCAGCCCAGCGGCAGATTTCTGAACAAACTTGGTGATCCCGACGGTCGATGCGTGGGCGCGATGTGCAGTACCGAAGGCGTCATTCACGTAAAAGTCAGCAAGGCTGGCCAGTTGCTTCGAGAATTTTTCGTCGTTGGCTTCTTCCTCGGCGTGAAAGCGAAGGTTTTCGAGCAGCAGAGTCTGCCCCTTCTCCAGCTGGCCCGCCACTTCGCTGGCCTCTGGCCCGACACACTCCGGGCAGAACCCCACGTTCTCACCCCGAGCCAGTTCCTTGTCGAGCAGCATGCGCAGGCGCTCCGCCACCGGCTTAAGGCTCATTTTCGGGTTCGGCTTCCCCTTGGGTCGGCCGAGGTGGGACGCCAGAATCACGCGCGCCCCGTGCCGCAGTGCATACTCGATAGTCGGCAAGGTCTCGCGAATGCGGGTTTCGTCCATGACGCGCCCGTCTTCGAGCGGCACGTTGAAATCCACCCGCATGAAAACACGATGGTCGTTCAGCGGCAAATCACGGATCGAAAGCTTGGACATGGCGGGATTCCTGTCAGAGTAACGCCGGTGCCCTGTGCCGCGGACGAGGTCCGCGGCGAGGGAGGGCGGCGCTAGGATCCGTATCTATATTCCTTTGCTGGCAATGTAGTTGATCAGGTCACGGACGCGGCTGGAATAGCCCCATTCGTTGTCATACCACGAGATCACTTTCAAGCAGTTGCCGGCGACCACCAAGGTCATCGGGGCATCGACGATCGAAGAGCGGCTGTCGCCCTTAAAATCCGCCGAGACCAGTTCGTTTTCTTCATAGCCGAGATAGCCCTTCAGCGGGCCGCTTTCGGACGCCTTTTTTAACGCCGCATTCAGCTCGTCTCGGGTTGTCTTTTTTTCGACAAACGCCACCAGATCCACCACCGAGACGTTCGGTGTAGGAACGCGCATGGCGAAACCGTCCAGCTTGCCCGCCAGGTCCGGGATCACGAGCTTCAGGGCCTTGGCCGCGCCGGTCGAGGTCGGAATCATACTGACCGCTGCCGCCCGCGCCCGCCGCAGATCCTTGTGCGGGAAATCCAGAATCACCTGGTCATTGGTGTAGGAGTGAATGGTCGTCATGGTTCCGCTGACAATCTTGAAGTTGTCGTTGACGACTTTGGCAATCGGCGCCAGACAATTGGTTGTGCAGGATGCATTCGAAATGATGTGATGCTTGGCGGGGTCATAGACTTCGTGATTCACCCCGAGGACCAGGGTGACGTCCTCATTCTTGGCGGGGGCGGAGATGATCACTTTTTTCACCGTACCGCGCATATGCTTCTTGGCATCGACAGCATCGGTGAAACGGCCCGTCGATTCCAGTACGATCTGGGCGCCCACCGATTCCCAGGGCAGCTTGGCGGGGTCCTTTTCGGCGAAGACTTTGATGGTCCGGTTGTCGACCGTAATGCTGTCGGAGCCGGAGGAAATCTTGTTTTGCAGGTTGCCGAGGATCGAGTCGTACTTCAGCAAATGAGCGAGGGTCTTCGGATCAGTAAGGTCGTTGACCGCAACGAACTCGATATTGGGGTCGTTGAGCGATGCGCGCAAGACGTTGCGCCCGATGCGCCCAAACCCGTTAATGCCTACTTTGACTGCCATGTCGCCTCCGAGAGAGAAGTTGAAGACACACCAATGAAACTGCTGGGTTGACCGGAACTAAAAATCTTAACAGGCGAACGTGCGCGGCGGCAAATGACTCAACCGCGAGGAGAATCACGCACGGTGCGGCCAATTCCCGCGAAGCCAAGGTCACCCCATCATGGCTTCGATCCCACCTCGATTTCGAAATAGATATTTTCCTTGCTCCACAAAAACGATATCCGCGCTAGCCAATATTTTCGTCGGATGGTATTGCCAGCGCGCGGGAAGTCTTCGCTCGGCAAGAGGCGAGCCGTGGCCGTAAATTCCGGTCCCGTGACCTTGCCGCGCATCGTACAGGGAGCGACTCGAACCTGGGGATTGTTGCGGATACGCTTGGATTTTCCGGAGTCGCTACGGGACATGACGTAGAGCTTGCCATCGCCTTCCCCAAACCAGACAGGGGTGGGAACCGCCCGACCGGTTTTTCGGAAGGTGGTAAGAGAGATGTATTTGTGGCCCTGAATTTCCGGCGGGATAGGCATCGCGCTATTGTACCCACGGGGTGCCGGATTGATTTCCACATTCCAGGCCCCGTGGTTGCCCGCGTACTGTCTTTCCTGCATTCTCGTCGGAGTCATCCTGTATGTGGCCTGTATGCGGTGGTTTGTCCGACGCCCGCGAGCAATCTTTTGCGGATCTTCTTCTTCGGCAGGAGCACCCTGACGGCCTTTGCTCGCGCGAGTCCGGAAGGGCCGCTGCTGTCGGTGGTACCTGTCCTTCCCCTGACATTGCCCGCGACCCCGTCCCTGTGTTACAAGCCAAGCATGCGTAAATGGATGAGCGAGCGCCTAAAGCGCCGCAAGAAGGCTCCCGAGAAGCCGCCCGCGGAAGCCGCCCAGGCTCCACTGCAACCCAAATACTTTGATGCCCAGGAGTCTAGCGCCGCTCCTGAGGCCGAACAGCGTGATTCCGAGCAGTCTGCCCCCGAATCAATCGAGCCGCCCCCTACCCAGGAGTCGCCCGCTGACCCATCGCCCCGCGCCCAGACCCGTCCCCAAGTTGGCGGCGAAGACGCCAGCCGTGGCCGGCGGCGGCGCCGGGGCAGAGGTGGACGGGGACGGGGTCGCCAGGGTGGCCAAGCCTCCACGGGGCCGCGCCCGGACGAGGCCTCCCAGCCGCAACCGGAAGCGGGCGGACGGGCCGCCGCGGTCGCCCAGCCTCGCGCCGTTCCCTCGGGTGTGCCCAAGGGCGTGATGATCCTTGCCATCGGTCTGCCTGGATCCGGGAAAAGCGCCTGGTTCAAGCGGCACAGCATCAACCCGCTCTCGAGCGATTTATTGCGAACATTGCTTTTCGACGATCCCACCGAACAACGTTATCAGGACCTAGTCTTTTCCAATCTGCGTTCCATGCTCAAAGCCCGGCTGATCGCGCGTCGTCCCCTGAACTACGTAGACGCCACCAATCTCACTCCCCAGGAACGGCAGAACTGGATCAAGTTGGCGCATGACTATGGATACGAGGCGCACGCCGTATTCTTTGACGTACCGGTCGAGGTTTGCCTGGAGCGCAACCAGCGCCGGGAACGCATGGTTCCAGAAGACGTGATGCGGCGCATGGCCGCCAAGCTGCGCCCGCCAACCTTTGAAGAGGGGTTTACGAAAATCACTGCGGTGAAGGTGAAGAAGAAAGAAGGAGAACCTGCTCCCGGTTAGGCCAGAATGCTGGGACAGATCTTCCGCCGCTCGAGTGGGATCAAAGTAAAACGCCGTCCCCAGGGGGACGGCGTTTTACCTGCTCGCGAGCTAGTCTATCGATGTCCAGAATGCCCGCCGCCCCCGCCCGAGGAATGCGAACTCCCCGAGCTGCGCGACCCGTATGAGCCCTGAGACGACGGCGCAGAATAACTGCGCCCCGAATCGGCACGGTAAGACGGCGCAGAACTCCGGGACCCGGATGAGCTGTATCGCGAAGACTCTCCGTTAGACCCATAGGACCTCGAATACGCTCCCGCGTAGCTACGAGGCCCGGTCGAGTATCCGAGCGACGAAGAACGTCCGCTGTATGCGTTCGACGCATAGTTTGACGGAGCGGTTCTCGCCGGACCGCTCGACTGCGGCGCGAAACTCGAAGTCCGGCTGTGGCTCGATTCTGAAGATGAGTGTGGAGTGCTGCGCTCACTGGGCCTTGCGGAACCACCGCTCGGCGCGCGCGGCGTCGACCGCATTTCGGGCGAGCTGCGAGGTTGAGATACCGGACCTCCTGCACCGATCCGCGCCCCTGCCGGTGGCCGAGGCACGTAGTTGTGGGCGGTCAGCGCGCTGCGATTCGATCCCACACCGGTTTGCGGTGGTCGAGGTACGGAATGGACGGAAGCGGATACCGCTGCGTCAAAGCGTCCCGCCGACGGACCCGCCGCTCGCGACCCAACCACCGGCCGCGAGAACGAGCGCGATGGTGATACGGCGCTGGCTCGGCCGGCGTTTGGCCCCAACCCACTGGCTCGACTTGGCGAAACCGGCACCTGGCCTCCAAGCGACGACCTACCGAATTCAGTTGCCGGAACCCGAACCGCCGTTCCCCGGACCGACAGGGAATTGGTTAGAGTCCCCCGCGGGACCGCGATCGCGCCGCCCGGCGCGTGCAGGTTGGCGTATTGGAACGATGCGCCCGCGAACCCGCCGCCGTGATAGAAGCCGCTAAACCGGTTGATGTTCGTAATGTGGGTGTTGTAGACATTCACTCGCGAGAAGTATCCCCAGCTCCCACGATACCAGGGGAAGAACGGCTCGCCCCAGCCCAGCGGGCACCAGCCAATACCGCCGCCAAACCCGAATCCAAATCCGATCCCAAAGCGCGGTCCCCCAAACCAGGCAACCAGCGCGGGGGCATAGAAAGGACGGGCATAGTACGGCCCCGGAGCCCAACCCCAGAAACCGTCGCCATAAACCCAGCGGCCATAGTGGAACGGCGCGAATCCCCAAGGCTCGTCGTCGACCCAGGTCCAGCCCCAAGGACTGATCCAGACCCAGTGCCCGTAGGTATAAGGCGCCCATCCCGCGGCCACCCCTGACGGTACCCAAACTTCTCCGTAAGGTGCCTCCGCGCGCCAGGTTCCGTAGCCGTCCAGGTCTTCGGCTCCAATCACACCCGGCGCCACATACTGCGCAGAGATGGAATGATCTTCGTGTTCGTCGCGCACCTTACACCAGTCGTCGAAGCCGTCAGGCGGCGGTGCCTCAGAGACCTCATGCTTGAGCGAGGTGCCGTTCGTGAAACGAACTCTCTCATGGGCTTTGACCACGACCGCTGGACCGTTGCCGGTGGCGTCGCCCTCACCCTTCCAAACTGTGACGACGCTGGCGTCTCCATTCGGATCCACGTCAATGCGATATTCGCCGTTTTTCTGCACGGTGAACGCCAGGTTGGGCGTGTCTACTTCGTAGACTTCACCATTGAACAGTTGACGGACACGCAGGTCGAGCGTTCCTTGGTGAAGTTCGACCTGTACCTGGTTGTCGCTGATGCTGCCGATGGTCAAGCTGCTTTCATTGCTCATCCGCAAAATGCCGGTTCCTACGTTCAACTCGGCACGCGAATCCTTATCAGTCCATACGTTGTCTGAGTTTGTGAGCGGACGGTTAACCGACCCGGACACCCAATCTCCGGTACCTTGCGGCTGGATCGAAACCGAGCCCGACATATATTGCAGACGCGCCACGCGTCCCGGCGCATCATTTTGCGGGCCGGATGGCTCGCCCGGTTGGCCCGCGGGGGGCTCCGCCTGATTCTGCGGAGCGGGCGGTTGGTTGGGGCCAGCCTGATCCGGGGGTTGCGGGGCCGGCGCTTCGGCCGGCTCAGCCTGGTCTTGCGGCGGTTGAGCCTGCGGCGGCTGAACCTGCTGATCCGGTAGTTGCGAATTGTCGGTTGGAGCCTGCGCCCAAGCCAGCGCGGCAGTCAGAGACAGCCCGAGCACCATTCCCCAAATGATTTCCTTGAAAGCTTTCATGGCTCACTCTCCCGGGGAAGGCCAACGGAATAGCCTCCCGACTAGCCTCAGGTTCCCGAACGCCCGACGGGCGATGCGGCACCTGGCACATTCCTAACACTGGTTTGAACCCGGCAATCGCCGGTAAGTTGCGGTGAGGTAGTGAGTTACGCCAGGATGCGGCGGGAATCGGAATGGTTGCTCTGCGGCCTCTTGCGCGGCGGTTCCAGCTAACCTCTTTGTTTGCTCTTTCTTACTTGAGATGTGGCAGGATTTCCTTAAAACCGGCTGAGCCCGAAGACCGCAGGAGCTCGTAAACCGCCATTTCGGTCGATGAGATTACCGCCCCGGCTGCCTGCATCCGTTCCAGACCGATTTTCCAATTCCACTCGGTTCGTGAGCTGATCGCATCCGATGCCACATGCACCACGTAGCCTCCCCGTAATGCGTCAAGTGCCGTCTGCATGACACAGATGTGGCTTTCCATGCCGCAGAGCAGGAGCGTGGTACGGTGGCCGGGCAAGCGCTTGAGCAGGGAGCAAAACACCTCGCTCCCAAAGCAGGAGAACGCCTGTTTGTCGATGGCGGTCGTCTCCGGCAGCAGGGAAGCGATCTCGGGCACGGTGCCGCCCAGACCCTTGGCATACTGCGTGCTCACGAGCACCGGCATCTTCAGAATGCCGGCCATCCGCACCAGCAGTGTCGAGTTTTTGACCAGCTCTTCTTTTCGGAAGATGGGAGGCAAAAGCTTTGCCTGCACATCGACCGCAATGAGCGCGCACGCCTCCGCCTCGAGCCGGCGGCGCGCAATTTCCGCGTAGTCGGCGCTCACACGGTCGACACTGCCGAGAGCGGTCACCATTGCGGATCCTTGGCGCAGGCAGGGATTGAGTGATTCTAGCGCTCGCGAAGCCTGCCTGTCCGCTTAATTCGTTCTGGCTCGACGGACTGCGAGCGCAGCCCCTGCGCCCATGTTGACCGCGGTTGGCATAGCCCATAGAATCATAAAATCAAAGCGACGGATGCGCCCGTCGTCCAATCCATCACTGCCCCCTCGTTCAATGGTAGGACAGCAGATTCTGGATCTGCTTATCGGGGTTCGAATCCCTGGGGGGCAACCAGCACTCTCCTCCAAGTGCTCTGCCCGGCACCGGGCAGGATTGCACCTGCATCTTGCCTGCTGGGACCTGACGGCGGGCTCGTGCCGCGGACGGGTGCCGCCAGTTTCCTCGTGGTAGCCTATCGCTGACCCTATCGAACGACGAGTCTGGTTCCGCTCACCATGATCATGAAGGTCTACAGAGACAAAGGCAGCCTGGGCCGGGCGGCTGCCGAGCAAGCGGCGGTGGCCATCCGCGGTGCGATTCGCAAGCAGGGCAAGGCGCGAATCATTGCGGCGACCGGTTCTTCTCAGTTCGAGTGCCTCGACGCCCTCATCACTCTTCCGGGAGTCTCCTGGCAGCAGGTTGAGCTGTTCCATCTCGACGAGTACATTGGCCTGGCGCCGACCGATCCCGCGAGCTTCTGTCGATATCTTCAGGAGCGTCTGATTCAGAAAACGGGGATCACCGAATACCACTTGCTGAATGGGGAAAAGGACCCGGCCGAGGTGATCGGAACCGTGGGAGCGGCTTTGCTGGCGGCGCCTGTCGACCTGGCGTTTGTCGGCCTGGGAGAGAACGGCCACCTCGCCTTCAATGATCCTCCCGCCGATTTCCGAACCGAGGCACCTTACATCGTGGTCACGCTCGATGAAGCCAGCCGCCAGCAGCAGCTTCGGGAAGGATGGTTCTCGACCCTTGCGGCCGTGCCCCGCCAAGCGATCTCGATGACCGTGCAGCAGATCCTGAAGGCGAATGAAATTGTCTGCATCGCCACCGACGCCCGCAAAGCCAAGGCCGTGAAGCAATGCTTCGAGGGCGATGTTAGTCCGCTTGCGCCGGCTTCCATTCTAAGAACTCACCCCAATACCACGGTCTACCTCGATGAGTACGCGGCTGCCCATCTCGAGCAAGCGGTCTCGCTCTCGTCCTGAGCGGGACAAAGGGCGCCGAGCCGGGAGCCACGGGCTCGACCGCACCCCGCGAGGCTGGTCTCCAAACCTCAGCTGAGCAGGACCCGCTCTCTGGTACGTGCGGCTTGGTAAATCGCTTCCACCACTGCCAGACTGCGGCGGCCCTCGCGGCCGTCGCAAACCGGGCGCGAGCCGCTCGCAATGGCGTGAAGAAAGTCCTCGAGCGCGGCCCGATGGCCGCGGATATCGCTCACGACCGCCGAACTGGCGCTGGCGTTCTGATCGCCTTCCTCGCGGCCGACCAGGCCCGGCAGCGGCCGGCGAAGGTCGGCCTGAACAATTCGATCGTGCTCGAAGATCACCGTGCCTTCGGTCCCTGAGAGTTCCAAACGGCGGGGATAGCCGGGGTAGGTTGAGGTTGTCGCCACCAGAACTCCCATTACTCCGCTCGCAAACTCCAACAAGGCAGTGAGACTATCTTCGGACTCGATGTCATGCACGACGGTCCTACTCTCGGACTGCACCGCCACGATGTCGCCCAGGAGCCACAGGAGAAGGTCGACGGTGTGAATGCCTTGATTCATGAGCGCCCCGCCTCCGTCGAGCGCCAGCTTTCCGCGCCAGCGGGATTGTCGATAGTACTCGGGCGGGCGATACCACTTAACCCGGGCGTCAGCCAGGATCGGTTTTCCCAGTTGGCCGGATTCAAGCAGTTGCTTGAGCCGCCGAGCATCGGCCTTAAAGCGATCCTGGAAAAAGACTCCGATCTTGACCCTGGCGCGCTCGGCCTCGGCAATAAAATGATCGGCACGGGCGGTGCTGGTATCGATCGGCTTCTCGGTCAGCACGTGCAGGCCGCGCCGCGCCGCCGCGGTTCCTTGCGCCGCGTGCAGAGCCGAGGGACTCCCGATGGCCACCATATCCATCGGGGTATGGGTCAGAAAGCGGCTGAAATCGGAATACGGCACTCCGCCGTACTCCCGGCAAAGACGCTCGACGCTCGCGGCGTTCTCCCCATAGATGGCAGCGATCTCGACGCCGGCGACGGCGCGCGCGGCCCGTACATGGGTATCTGTGATGTTTCCGCCACCAATGAATCCGATGTGAGTGGTCATGCCGGGCTGCCCTCGCAGTAGCTTAAAGCTTCTGTTTATCCACGTGGTCCAGATAGGTGTCCGGCACCGGCCGGCTGAGATCGACACGAAAGTCGTCGACCTGACGCAAAGCGAAGGTCGGCACGCCCGCGGCTGGGCGGACCTTGAGGCGCAGAATATCCACTTCTTGCACGTCGTCGAAGACCAAAGCCGGACGAGCGTCGGTCTGCACATGCTCGATTTCGACGTTGGTCATTTCGATGCCCTTGGCATGGCGAATGAAAAAGCCGTGCGCCGGCAGCGGGCCAAACATGTTGGGCTCAGGATAGGCCGTTTCCTTTTCGGGCGGCTCAATTGCGGCATCGTCCTCGGTACCGCCGCCTGGATGCTGAAGGTAGATGTTGCTCAGCTTGACGTCCTCGACCGGGTGGCCGGGAATGCCCGTGATCATGCAGGCCAGCCGCGATCGGGAATTCGAGGAGACAAGATTGCTGATCAGGATTCGTCGCAGGGTTCCGACGGGCACGCCCTGAGGCCCGCGCATCCGGCTGCCGAGGCGGAGGAAAATCGGCGCGCTGGTGATCGCGCGCATGGTGATATTGGTGATGGTCACATCCTCGAGCGCCGCGCCGTCTACGGTTTCAAGGGCCAGCCCCTGGCAGGTGTCGAATACGCAATTGGAGATGGTGATGTTCTTGAAGCCGCCGTCGGACTCTGTGCCGAACTTGATTCTACCGGTGTGTTCGGTTCTCGGCGCTTCGGGCAGCGGCTTCATGGTCCCGTCGAGCAGCGTCCCCAGTTGGTAGCCGCCCGTGACGAAGCAGTTCGTGATGGTCACCATCTCGGTCGAGCGCGCATAGCCGAGGCCGAAGGAGCTCTTCAGGCAAATGCCGTCATCCCAAGGAGAATTGACGCTGCAATTAGAGACTCGAACGTTGCGGCAGCAATCGATGTCCATGCCGTCGCGATTGGTATCGAGGATCAGATTGTCGAGGGTCAGGTCATCGACTCCGGTGGCGAGAATGGCGAAATGACCACCCTCGAGGACGGAAAAGTCGCGCAGGGTGACGTGATGACAATTCTTTAAGCTAATTGCCTTGTTGCCCACTCCGGGGGTTTCAGCCTTCGGCCCCGGCCCGTAGCCTTTGCTAAGTCCCTTGCCCCAGATCCGACCCGGGCCGAGAACGGCGATATTTTCCAGGTCCTCGCCCCAAAGCAGGCTGTTATGCCAATGGCTGTGGCCAAAGTCCTGATACTGGTCCCAGGGGTTTGGCTCGGCCAGGTCATAGCCCGCGGCCCCGCTGCCGGCAGGAGCCGGAGCGGCGGCCAGCAGGGTCGCGCCTTGATCCAGATACAGCGTGACCCGGCTTCGCAGATGAATCGAGTGACTCAAATAGTTGCCGGCATAGAATCGCACCACTCCGCCGCCATTTGCGGCCGCGCCCGCAATCGCCTGGTTGATGGCCCGGGTATCGAGCGTCGTGCCGTCGCCCTTGGCCCCAAAGGCGCGCACGTCGAGCTCCTGGGGGTGGGTTGTCCCCGGATGCGGAGCCGCCTGGGTGTGGAGCGCTCCGCGGCTGAGCGCCGCACCGGCGAGGGCACCGCTCGCCGCCAGGGATAAGAAACCACGTCGAGACCTATCATCGAAGGGCACGGAGTTCTCCTCGGCCGCCTCTACTGAAGGGGAGGCGGAGCGGTTGACAGCTTGGGCGCGAGACTGTCGTCGGCCTTTTGATAAAGCCGGCGAGCCTCAGCGAACTCTTTTTTTGCCTCGGCAACGTTGCCCGTGGTCTGATACAGGCGTCCCAGGCGGAAATGGGCGTCGGGCTGCGTGGGATCGAGCTTCACCGCCTGCCGGAGCGCCTGCATGGCTTCCGGGTAGCGCTGCAGCTGGATCAGAACAGCGCCCATATCGAGCTGAGCGATACGCAGGTCGCGGTTCGATTCAACGGCCTGCTCGAGCGACGCCAGTGCCTTCTCGGGATCGTTGCGCTTCATTTCGATGTCTCCGCGATAGGCGAGCGCCTGGGCGTTGCGAGGATTGATGGCCAGCTCCTTCTCAAATTCTTCGAGCGCGGCGTCATCTTGGTGTAGTTTCCAGTGCAGGTACCCGAGGCCAAAATGCACGTTGGGCTCGCGCGGAGCTACGCTCGCGGCCGCCTGAAACTCGACCACCGCATCCGCAGTCTTCCCCAGGCCGTCCAAAGCCTCCCCGATGAGCATATGGGCTGCCGGAGAATCTGGATTCTGCTCGAGAATCTGGCGAAACTCATCGGTGGCGCAGGCGTATTGCTTGGCAAAAAGACAGCTTTGCGCGAGCACCTGACGCAGTTCTGTGTTGGCCGGGTCAAGCTTGGCGATCGGCTCCAGGTACTTGACTGCATCTGAAAATCGCTTGTCGCCGTAGCAACTGAGCCCGAGGAGGGCGCGCGCCTGCCGGCTGTGCGGATCCGCCGCCAGAGCAGCGCCGAGCGGCGCGATGGCGGCTGCGAAATGCCCCTGCTTGAATTCCGCCAGCCCCAGATTTAGCTGGATTCCGGGCAAATGGGGACTGAGCGCGAGTGCTTCTCGATAGGCCGGGGCCGCCTCTCGGTAGTTTCCTTGCTTGGATAGCACCAGACCCAGGCTGGCAAAAGCACCGGCGTCCCGGGGATTCTCCTGGACGATCCGTCGCCACGTTTGCTCCGCCTCCGGGAGCTTTCCGCCTTGTTCGAGGGCAACCGCGTCTCGGGGGCTCGGGGTTTGTGCGCCGAGAGTCGCCGCGGCCAACAGCAGGACCGCCAGCCATCCTGACTTCCTGTTCTTCATATGACGGAAACGAGAGTATCGGGAAACCCATGGCCAGAAACGTCTGGTCCGGCCTGATCATCATAGCCACTTCCGGCTCGGATGAACACCTGCAAGGCATTGCCGGTGCGCAGCCGCGGGCCCATCCGGCAAGAAAAAAGCCCCGCTCACAGCTCGGTGAGCGGGGCCCAGTTGCTAGTTGAATCGACCTAGAAAATCAGCTTCGCCCCAAGTTGGAACTCCCGGGGGTCAAACGCAGAACTGACAACACCAAAGTTGCCGGATCCTACGTTGTTGCCGATGCCGCCGTTGTTGGCGTCACCCTTGAACTGCGTATGGTTCCAGGTGTTGAAGCTCTCGGCGCGGAACTCGAAACGGCTGCCGCGAGATTCGCTGATGACGAAGCTCTTGAACAGCGACAGGTTCCAGTCGTCGCGACCGGGACCGCGAATGGCATCGAAGCCCAGATTCCCGTAGGCTCCGGCCGCCGGCGCTGCGAAAGCCGCCGGATTGAACCATTCGGCTGCGGTTTTCGGATAGGAGATGGTCCCGACCAGGTTCGGCCGGTTCCCGGAATTGGGAACAACGCTGGAGACGTTGTTGCCGCTCACACCAAGGTTGATTGGCGCTCCCGACTCCATGGTGACGATCCCCGACAGTTCCCAGCCACCCACGACTGATTTCATGAGGTGGTTGTCGCTGTTTTTCAGGAATGGGATCTGGTAGACGAAGTTGACGAATGCGATATTGGCGCGGTCAAACTGCGACGGCCCGATATCGTATCTCCAGCCGACATAGGGGTTGGTGGCGTTCTGGAGATCGCCGCCGCTGCCGTTGCTGGTGGTGGCATCAATCGCCTTCGAGTAGGTATACCCGAATTCGGCTTGCAGATCGCTTCTCAGATTGGCATGCAGGTCGGTCTGGAACGAATTGTAGTGCGCGTTGGCTTCGTTCTCAGACAGCTTCAGGCCACCGTAACCGAGATAGGTCATATCCTGGTTCAGGCCGGCTCCGCCTGCTGCAAC
Organism: uncultured Acidobacteriaceae bacterium; assembly: GCA_963770245.1. GTDB lineage: Bacteria > Acidobacteriota > Terriglobia > Terriglobales > Acidobacteriaceae > PALSA-270. The sequence continues at coordinate 1,061,063 of CAVYOX010000014.1, forward strand.
CAGGCCCGGTAGCAGGGACTGAGCGGGCAGATTGATCTCCTCGTAGTCGTTCTGATGGCGATCCTGGCTGCCAACGTAGGACAGGGACAATACCGAGCGTGCTCCCAGTGCCTGTTGGACGCCAGCGCTGAACTGGTAACTTACGGGCAGTTTGTAATTGGTTGAGTTGATGCCGCTGACTCCGGCAGCCAGAACCGGCAGAGCCGCAGCCGTAATGGTGCTGCCATTCTGGAGGTTGAATCCCGGATTGGAGAGGGAAACGTTGTTCAGGGTTGGATTCACGTCGCCCGGGGGGTTGGTGGCTCCGTTGTACATATCGTTGCCCTGAATGCGCTCGTACATGGTGCCAAATCCCCCACGGATCACGGTTTTGCCTTGGCCGGTCAGGTCATAGGCGAAGCCGATGCGGGGCCCGAAAGCCGCCCAGTGATTGTTCACCAAGCCGTTCGGAATCCCGTTCTTGCCGCCGATGCCAATGCCGTTCGTGTAGAACTGCACGCCCGCCAGGATCGGATTCGGAGAGGAGCTTAATCCCGGACTGGGGCCGCCGGGGCAAGCCGGGTTGGAGTTGACGCTGCAGATGTGGCCGGCCGAGTCGAAGGTAGCAGCGTCGGCTGGGTTATACAGGTTGGGATAGAAGTTCGAGGATTGTTGGTTCGCCTCGTAGGTGTGAGGCACGCCGTCCCAGCGCAATCCGAGATTCAGAGTGAGCCGGTGGGTGGCGCGCCAGTTGTCCTGAACGTAGGCGCCGTAGGAAATGTTATTCCATTGACCGGTGATCTTCACCGCGTCCTCGGAATAATTTTGGGCGTAGCCGAGCAGGAAGTCGGCAAAGTCATTGCCCGTGTAGAAGCCGTTGAAGGCGAAGTTACCCTCGGTATTGGCGAAGGCGTCCTGCCCCTTCTTATAAATCGCCCAGCTAAACCCAAACTTCAGCTGGTGCGGGCCCTTGGTCCAGGAAATATCATCGCGGACCTGGTAATCGTCCGCCTTGTTATTCCAGGGCGTCCAGTTGGCGGTGTAGTCGGTTCCCGTGCTGCCACTCAGATTAATCGACGGAATGCGGGTGTCCACGTTCGGTCCCGTAAACAGTCGGTTGAAGGTGAAGGCGGCGGGAGCTTTGACCAGACCGTCCGGAATGATATGGATGCGGTTGCCGTTGTAGTTGAAGGCAACCTCGTTGAGCAGGGTGGGACTGATCACGTACGTGGTATGCACGACGGCGCTATAGGAGGGGTTTCCGAAAACATCGCCGATCGTGGGGACGTTATCGCCGCTCCACTGGGTGGTTCCGTAGGTTTGTGAAACTTGCTCGGAAATCCAGTGGCCGAAGATCGAGAACTTATCGCTGAAGGTGTGATCGACGCGGGCAATCTCTTCCTTCACGTTCGTCGGAGAATTGGCGCCGCCCGAAAACTGCGGTTGTCCCTTAGCGTTGGTGCTGTTATTGGCCGGGAAGATACCTGCGGCCAGCAGCGCTTGCGCGTTCGGATCCAGCAGGTTGGTCGGGATTGTGTTGCCCGGGAAAGGCGATCCCGGAACCAGGCCGTCGGCGGTGAACCGCGCCAGTTGCGTAGCCGTGAGCTTGGCAGCGGTCGGAACGGTGATGGCGGTGGCGCCCAGATCGCCGCCGTAGGTGCCGGTCGCGGGAACGACTTGATGGGTGGAGCCGCCGTTTACCAGGCTGCGCCATTCCATGTTGTAGAAGAAGAACGTCTTCGGATTGTCGCTGTGTTTGAACTGTACCGGACCGCCCACGTTGAAGCCGTAGGTATTGAAGCGCAACTCTTGCACGGACTGAGGTGCGGGATTGAAGTAGTTGCGGGCATCGAGCGCGTCGTTGCGATCGAACTCCCAAGCCGAGGCATGAAACTGTTTGGTTCCCGACTTGACAACTTCAGTGATGGTTGCGGCCGAGGACAGACCGTACTCCGCGCTGTAGTTCGAAGTCATGTTGCGGAATTCGGCGATGGCGTCGAGCGAGGGCATGACACTGCCGCTGCTCCCGCCGCGATCCAGGTTTTCGCCGCCGTCAATCAGTTGCAGGTTGTGGCCAGCTCGTTGGCCGTTGATGCTCACGTTGCTGTCGCCGCTGACTGCGGTCGGGACGATGAAGTCGCCCTGGATGCTCGATGCTCCTGGCGTCAAGGCGAACAGGGTGTAGATGCTGCGTCCGTTGGTCGAAAGCTGGGTCACCTGGTTGCCCGTGATGACGTCGCTAACCTCGCCTGAGTCCGACTGCACCCGGACCGCATTGGCTTCGACGGTGATGGTTTCTTTGGTGGCGCCCAGGGTCAAGGAAAAGTCCAGGCGGGCGCGATCGCCGACGTTCAGTATTACGCCGGTCTTTTCCGCGACCTTGAACCCGGAAGCTTCAGCCTTCAGACTGTAATGGCCGATCGGAAGATCAGGGGCGACATACTGGCCAGCGTCGTTGCTGATGACGCTGTGAGTGATGCCGGTGTCCGTGTTGGTAATGGTGATGGCGACGTTGGGGACGACCGATCCTGATGGATCCGTCACGGTTCCCACGACGGTGGCCTCTTGGCCGAACGCAAACGACGCGCCAACCACGAAAACGCATAGAACTAGGAGATGGCGCAGGCTGCGGCGTGTTGCCGCGGAGCGGACATTCCCAGTATACCTCGACGAAAAAGCATTCATGTGTAACTCCTCCAGCATTCCCACTGCAAGATTCAGACAAGCTTGAAAACAGGCTAGTTAAACGGGTAAGCGCCGTTAACGTTAACGGTGCAAGGCGGTTGTACTTATTTTCGTAAATGCTTGTCAAGCACATTCTTTCAGGATTGACGCGGGTTCCGTAACCTATTACTGGCTATTTCCCTGAAATGGCGGGGCTAGTGGCGGCGAATTTGGAGGAAAGCTAGGGCCCTGAGGCTGGCTCTTTCTTATACCGCCACCGGGACGCAGGGCCTCAGGGCGGATTCCTCGGGCTGGGGGTCGGCCAGTCGCATTTCCCGGAAGACGTTCAAATTAGAGGACATAACGACCCCAGGGCTGAGATGGGAGGTGGTGGGGAAGGGGGTCTTATTGGTGATGTTGTCGGCCAGAATACGAACCGCCAGCTGACCCTGGCGATGGGGCTGCTGATAAATGGACGCCGTAATGGTTCCTTTCCTGAAATAGGGCGACATTTCGCTAAACAAATCGGTCGTAATCAACCTGACACTTCCCGCCAGGCCCCGAGCCCCGAGTGCCCGGCATACCGGGAGGCAGTTGACCGTATTCACATACAGTCCGGCGAGCGAGGGCGCGCACCCGAGCAGATCGTAGGTTTTTTGAAAGCTCTCGTCCTCATCCTCGTGGCCTTCGATCACGTCGACGATTTCTCCCCCCGGGCAATGGCGCGGAAAACTTTCGGAAAAGGCCTCGGTCTTTTTGCGATGATCTTCGGTTTTCAACATGCCAGCCACGACCGCCACCTGCGATCCCGGAGGAACAAACTTGCCCATGAGTTCGCCGGCGAGCGAACCATTCAAGGAGGGTTCCACACAGACTACGCTCGAGCGCCGACTTTCGGGGGCATCGGTGGAGACGCACACGACGCGAATGCCGCGTTGTTCCGCTTCATCAATCAGGGGGCGGAGAGCTTTCGGGTTTCCCGCAGTCAGAATAATTCCATCGACTCCGCTCTCCATGAGTTCATGGAAGGCTTCCGTATCGCCTTCCCCCAGGGAACGAACCGGGCGGTTCACGAATTGGATGCCCAGCTGGGCCATGCTCCGGGCCTCATCGAGGACACCACTCCATAGCTGGTCATAAAAGAAGTGGATTTCTCGCGGCATGCACACGCCAATGCGGGCGCTGGCCCGCGCCGCCGACAAGGCGCGGGCTGCCAGATTCGGGGTGTAGCCGATTTGCCGGGCAATCTGCAGAATCTGTTGGCGAGTCGATTCCTTGATGCCGCCCCGGCCGTGCAAGGCCCGGTCAACGGTTCCAATCGACACGTTGGCCAGTTCGGCAATCAGGTGAATTCCACTTCTTTCTTTCTTCTTGGTCATCGGCTTCTTCATCGCAGCGGCCTCCACAATTCCCCTGGGTCAACTGCCAAGAACCCTGGCCTCAGGGCGCCGGCAAACGTCTTGGTCGCGGGCTCGCCCGGTCTCGGGAAAACGTTTTCCCAATATACACGATTTGCGAGAACCCTTCCTTAATTTTGCGTCGGCCAACCCTAGCCAACCGGGCTGCCTTTCGTGTACGTTGACGGTGCACCAGCACTCCAATGCGCTACGTTTACATTTTCCTGGTCTCGAACCATACCACTGCCGGGGGCTAAATTCCATGCGAGAAATTCGGATTTTCTTAACGCGGTTGTTGTGGGTCCTGCTGGTTACCGGGCTGGGCGCGGTCGGGCAAAACGGGAATCCGGCCAATGCCCCGCGTTACCTCGATCCGGCGCAGCCGCTGGCGGCGCGGGTGAATGACTTGGTATCCCGCATGACGCTGGAGGAAAAGGCCTCTCAGCTGGTGAATCATTCCCGGCCCGTCCCCCGGCTGCAGGTCCCCGAGTATGACTGGTGGAGCGAGGCCTTGCACGGGGTGGCCCGCGCCGGCATCGCCACGGTTTTTCCCGAGCCGATCGGCCTGGCCTCGACCTTCGATGTTCCCCTGGTTCACACGATGGCGGTCGATATCTCGACCGAAGCCCGGGCCAAATACAATCAGTCGATCCGCGCCGGACGGCATGTCATTTTCGAGGGCCTGGACTTCTGGTCGCCGAATATCAACATATTCCGTGATCCCCGCTGGGGACGCGGCCAGGAAACCTACGGCGAGGACCCGTTCCTCACCGGCAAAATGGGTGTCGCCTTCGTCACCGGCATGCAGGGCGATGATCCCAAGTACTACCGCGTGATCGCCACTCCCAAGCATTTTGCCGTCCACAGCGGTCCGGAAACCACCCGCCACATGGTCAATGTGGAAGTCTCGAAGCACGACGAAGAGGATACCTACCTTCCCGCCTTCCGCGCCGCCGTCACCGAAGGCCGCGCGGGCTCAGTGATGTGCGCCTACAACCGCGTCAATGGCGAACCGGCGTGCGCCAGCACGTTTCTGCTCGAGGACCAACTGCGGGGCACATGGCAGTTCACCGGCTATGTGGTGTCGGACTGCGATGCCGTCACCGACATTTTCAATGGCCATCATTTTACGAAGACGGTCGAAGAGGCGGCTGCGGTTTCGCTCAAAAGAGGAATGGACAATGAGTGTGCCGACTTTTTTGGCGGGCCCGCCGACAACTCCGACTACCGGAAGTATGTGGACGCGGTCAAGCGGGGCCTGCTCAGCGAAAACGACATTGACGTGGCGGTGAAACGCCTGTTCACCGCCCGGTTCCGCCTGGGCCTGTTCGACCCTCCGGAGATGGTGCAATACGCGCAGACTCCGGATTCTGAAATTGACAGCGCAGGGCACCAGCAACTCGCCCTGCGCGCGGCGCGTGAGTCCATGGTATTGCTCAAAAACGATGGTGTGCTGCCCTTGCGTCCCGACATCAAGAAAATCGCCGTGGTCGGGCCGCTGGCGGATTCGGTGCCCGTGCTCGAAGGCAACTACAACGGCACTCCTTCTCATCCGGTTACGGCGCTCGACGGCATTCGCCAGCAGTTTTCGGCAGCCCAGATCACCTTCATGCCCGGGACCAACTTCTTGCGGGAGAATGAAGTCATACCCACTCCCGCCCTTTCAACCGATGATGGCCAGCCCGGAGTGAAGGCGGAATACTATTCGGATGAGACCTTCACGGGCACTCCCTTGGCGGTTCGGGTCGACAAGATGATCGACTACCAGCCGGTAGAAGATGATCCGTTCTCGGTGGTTGCGCCCGGCGGACGACAGCAGTTTGCGGTCCGCTGGACGGGGTTTGTTACTGCCTCCGAATCCGGCAGCTATCAGTTCGGGGTCACGCGGTCGCGAAGCCGGCTCTGGCTGGACGGCAAACTGATCGTCAACGACTGGGACCGGCAAACCGCCACCCCCCGCACGGTCACCGTGGAACTAGAGAAGGGGCACAAGTACGCGGTCAAAGTGGAGTACGTCAGCGAACGCCATGGCATCCAGTTGGTGTGGCTGCACCTGGTCCCGGATACGATTGAACAGGCGGTCGCCTCCGCCAAGCAGGCGGATGTGGTGATCGCGGTCGTCGGCATCACCTCGCGGCTTGAAGGCGAGGAGATGAAAGTCGACCTGCCCGGCTTCAAGGGCGGCGATCGGACCAGCCTGGATTTACCAAAGGACGAAGAAGATCTGCTCGAGGGACTGAAGGCGAGCGGCAAGCCGTTGATCGTTGTCCTCATGAACGGCAGCGCGCTCTCGGTCAATTGGGCGAAGGAAAACAGCAACGCCATCCTCGAGGCCTGGTATTCGGGAGAACAAGGGGGAACCGCCATTGCTGAAACGCTCGCGGGCACGAACAATCCGGCGGGCCGCTTGCCGGTGACCTTCTACAAAGGGATTGAACAGTTGCCGCCCTTTGAAGACTATTCCATGAAGAACCGGACCTACCGGTACTTCGAAGGCCAGCCTCTTTATCCTTTTGGTTATGGGCTAAGCTACTCGCAGTTCGCCTACCACAATCTGCAGCTCTCGCCGAGCAAGCTTAACGCGGGAGACTCACTCAGCGTGGATGCGGACGTCAAAAACGTGAGTCCGCGCGAGGGCGATGAGGTGGTCGAGCTGTACTTGACCTTCCCCAAGTCCGCGACCGCTCCCATTCACGCCCTGCGCGCGTTTACCCGGATTCATGTCGCCGCCGGGGAAACCGAGCACGTGCATTTCACGCTCGATCCGCGTGACTTGAGCTCCGTCGATGCCAACGGGACCCGCAACGTCTCAGAAGGAGACTATCAGGTCACAGTTGGCGGCGGACAGCCGGGAACAGAGGCTAGCCAGGTCGGCTCGGGATTCAGCATCGCGGGCAATCAGAAACTTCCCGAGTAGCCGACGGACAAGTAGTCGACGGATAAAAGGCTGCGCACGATATGAGAACCACGCCGGGAGCGCCGGATGCCTACGCTTCTCGGACGGCGGGCGATTCTCCCGGGGGAGCGCCGCTTGAAGCAAACCTGTCTGAAGCAAACCTGTCTGAAGCAAACCTGTTGAAGCAAAGAAGAGCCTCTCAGGGCACTGGTTCGCGGCGGTCGCTGATTGCCTCCTGCCGGAATGCGAGGCCTTCCGCCATGCGGACCCTGGCATGGCTCCCGCGAAAAGCTGGACCTCGCCTGCCCAGTTTTTTCATCGCAGGCCCTCTTTACAAAACTTTACTCGATTTGACCAACTTATTACCGGGTCGCGATCCCGAACGGTGTTTGAATGATGGAAACCTGAGAACAGGAGTATCCCCCAAATGCGCAAAACCAGCATGATTTTGGTTCTTTTTCTAACTGCGGCCCTTGGTTGGGCGCAGTCGACACCTCCCGATTCCCCTCCCCCGGACCAGTCTACGGCCCCGGCTGCGGCTGCTCCAGCTGCTCCGGCTACGGGGGTTCCGGCTGAGGGTCAACCGCAGCGCGGCCGCCGGCCCGGAGTGGCCGGGACCATTTCGGCGATTAGCGCCGATTCCATCGTCTTGAAGACTCGCGACGGTCAAACCGCCCAGGTGAGTCTGAGCGACAAAACCCAGTTCAGCAAAGAGCGTCAGCCCGCCAAGCTCGCGGACTTCAAGGTCGGCGACGAAGTCTTCGTTCGTGGCACCTCGGTCGGTGGCAATAGCTGGCAGGCGGACATGGTCGGTACCCGTCCCGCCGGAGGCCTTGGCGCCGGGAACATGTCCGATGCTCTCGGCAAGCGCTTCATCGTGGGACAGATCACATCCATCAACGGCATGCAGCTGGTGATAGCGCGCCCCGATAATGTAAGTCAGACCATCACGGTCGATGAGAGCACGTCGTTTCAGAAGCAAGGGGAGAGCATTACTTTGGCCGATCTCAAGCCGGGCGATCACATCTTTGGCCGCGGAGAGATCAAAAACGGTGTCTTTGTGCCCGCGGTTCTCAACCTCGGCGATCCGCGCATGATGGGTCGCGGACGGGGCCAAGGACAGGGAATGGGACAAGGACAGGGATCTGGCCAGGGACCGGCAACACCGGATTCCCATTGACCGGCAAGGCCGAGCGGCGGAGACTGATTCAGAGGGCGAAAGACTCTGCTTCGGACTGAAACGTGAAGCGGCATGAGCATTGAGCCACGGCCCCGACCCGGTCGTGGCTCGAGGTCCCGAACCGAGCCTACTCGCCTGAGGTCCGCGTGAAGGTACTCGATTGGCGCTTCGAGCGCTCGCTAGGACGAGGGGGCGTCAACAACGGGTGCGGCCGCTTGAGCGTGTGAAATGGATTGGCATCGAGCCGCCTGTCCGCGGCCCCAAGTTTCGCATCGGTTTCCCGAACCCGACCGAAGTCGAACGGAAGCTACAGGAACCCGGCACATGAGACCGCACCGAACCGCCATGTCGGATTCTTGTTCATGAGATTGCCGCCTCAGTTTCGGGCCTTCGGCCGAGCGTTTCAGATCTCTGTGCCGGGCCGGGGAGTGCTGCTCGGAATTCTCCTCGGGCTGCTCGCCCCCAGTGGTTTGCGGGCGCAATCCTCGCCCGAAATTCCAATTCCGGCCACCCAGGGCGGAATCATCCACGGCTTGGTGAAGTCCGGCAACATGCCGCTTCCTGGTGTAACCGTCACTGCGGTTAACACGCTTACCGGACAAAAAGCCATCACCTGGACTGGAGTTGACGGCAGATATCTCCTGCAAGTCCCGGCCAATGGCCGCTACGTGGTGCGCGCGCAGATGGCGGCCTTTGCCCTCCTGACCCACGAAGTGGTGATCGCTCCGGCAACCAACAATATGCAGGCGGACTTGGAAATGGTGCTGCTCTCCCGCGCCCAACAGGCCGCCCCCTCGCAATTACCGGCCCAGATCGCGGCGGCTCTCGGCGCCGCCGCGCTCGGTGGCCCTACCAGCAACACCGGCCGACGCGGATTCCAAAGCCTGTCCTTGAACCAGAGTGAGGGCGCGGAGCAAACAAACAGCGGAGCGGATCAAATAGCGCCCTCCGGCATGCCCATGCCGGGCATTTCGCCGGACTCAGCGACCGAATCGGTGGCGGTTTCCGGGACCACGCAAAATCCGATGGGATCGCTCAATAGCGATGACTTTCGCGAACGCGTGCAGGAGTTTCAGCAACAGAATGGTGGCCCGGGGGGCCTGGGAGGCGGCGGAGGCTTGGGCGGGGGTGGTGGCGGTTTTGGCGGCCGGGGCGGCGGTTTCGGAGGTTCACCAATCTTTTTCGCCGGCGGCCGGGGCGGCCGCTTCGACATCAATCGTCCTCATGGATCTGTTTTCTACACTGTCGGCGACTCCGCGTTGAACGCCGGCCCGTTTGCCCTGACCGACCAGCCGTCGACCAAGCCGAGCGGGATGACCAACCGCTTCGGCGGCTCGATCGGCGGCCCGCTGAATATTCCGCACATCTACCATGGCGGCAGCAAGACGTTCTATTTCATCAACTACACCGGGATGCGCAACCAGAATCCCTATGACGAATACTCGACCGTTCCTACGCTGGCTGAGCGCACGGGCGATTTCTCGAATACGACGATTGCCTCGCAAGGCGGCAGTGGGACGCCGACGCAAGTCCCGGTCGAGCTCTACAATCCCTTCACCGGCCAGCTCATCCCCGGCGCCAACTTGGCGAATTCCGGATTGACCATTAGCCCGATCGCCGAAGGCTTGCTGCCTTACATCCCGCTGCCCAACTTGCTCGGCGTGCAGAAGAACTTTCATTTCGTGACTTCGGTCAACAGCGACAGCGACGACCTGAACCTCCGCATCAATCACACCTTCGGCGCCGCACCCACCCCCGGGCAGCGTGGAGCCGGTGGCCGGGGCGGTGGTGGCGGAGGCCGCGGCGGCTCCCGCGCGCCCCGCAACAATTTGACCATCGGTGTGCATTATCATGCGACTGCCTCAAACGAGACCAATCCGTTTCCGAGTGTCGGCGGCAATCGCAATCTCCGCGCCTGGGACGTTCCGATTTCCTACACGCGCAGCGTCGGCAAGCTGACCAACACCGCCCGTGTGGATTTCAACAGCAGCCGGACCCGCACCCAGAATCTCTACGCTTTTTCGCAGGACATTACCGGCGACCTGGGCATCACCGGCGTCTCTCAGAACCCCTTCGATTGGGGCCTGCCCAATCTCTCGTTCACGCATTTCGGCAGCCTCAGCGACATCGCGCCTTCCTTCAACCGCAACCAGACCGTCTCCTTCGGCGACTCCCTTGTCTGGAATCATGGCAAGCATACCTGGCGCTGGGGTGGCGACTTCCGCCGCATTGAGCTCAACAACGAAACCGACAGCAATCCCCGCGGCTCATTTATTTTCACCGGCGAGAACACAGCGGCCTTGGTCAATGGACAGGCGATCCCCAACACCGGCTACGACTTCGCTGATTTCCTGCTCGGCCTGCCGCAACAGACTTCGCTGCAAACCGCGTTGGATCCGCTCACCACCAATAGCTATCACTTCCGGGGAAATTCCTGGGATGCGTACGCACAGGATGAATGGAAACTGCGTGGCAATCTCACTCTCAATCTCGGCGTGCGCTGGGAGTACGTTTCTCCCTTTGCTGAAGTCAACAATCGCATCGCCAATTTGATTCTTTCTGCCGGCGTTCTCAATCCCTTGCTCGGCACTCCCACGCTGACGCCAGTGCTGCCCGGCCAGGGCTATCCCGCAACCTTGATCCATCCCGACCGCAAGAACTTTGCCCCTCGGGTCGGCATCGCCTGGAAGCCCTGGGACAAGATGGTGATTCGCACCGGCTACGGCATCAACTACAACACCGGCGCCTTTCAGACCATTGCCCAGAAGCTTGCCTTCCAGCCGCCCTTCGCCAACACCGAAACCAACGTGCAATCCGCGGTGGGCGCGCTCACGCTGCAAAACGGATTCCCCACTCCAACCGGCGGCCTGATTACCAATAGCTACGCCATCGATCCCAACTACCGCCTCGGCTCCGTCCAGATTCGCTTCCTCGACATTCAGCTGCAGATCCGGCCCACGCTGCTGCTGAACCTCGACTATGCCGGATCGAAGGGCACCCATCTCGACGACGAAATTGCGCCCAACAGTCTTCTGACCGGCATTCGCATTCCCACGGCGCAGGCCTTTCTCTGGCAGACTTCGCAGGGTTACTCGAGCGCCAACTCCGGTTCGATCCGTTTGCGCAAGCGCTTGCAGCGCGGCGTTTCGATCGGGGGCACCTACACCTTTTCGAAGGTGATCGATGATGTTTCCTCGATCGGCGGAGGCGCTTTCTCGGTCGCGCAAGATCCCTTCAATTTGGCTGCCGAGCGCGGCCTCTCTAGCCTCGACCAGCCGCAGAGGCTTACCGCCGACTATCTGTTGGAATTGCCCTTTGGCCATGACAAGCGTTGGCTGGCCGGCGCGAGCCCGTGGCGCGCCATATTCGGCGATTGGACCTGGAGCGGCGACTGGACCATCGCGGACGGCACGTTCTTTACCCCGAATGTGCTCGGCAACTTCGGCGATGTCAATCGTGGCACCAATGGCATTCTGCGCGCCGATGTGGCTCCCGGAGTGCCCGTGACCGTGCCCAGTCCCTCGATTGCGGAATGGTTCAACACCGCGGCCTTCGCGGTTCCACCCGCCGGCCAGTACGGCGATGCGCGCCGCAACAGCATCGAGGGGCCTGGCGAAGTCGTGTTCGACATGTCGTTCAACAAGCTGATTCCGTTCAAGGAGAGCCGCACCCTCGAACTTCGCGCCTCGGCCTCGAACGTGTTCAACCATCCCAACTTCGCAGCCATCGACACCACGGTAAATTCTCCGACATTTGGCCAGGTGATCTCTGCCGCTGCCATGCGGACCATAACGATGACCGCCCGCTTGAGATTTTGAGGGGGCGCAATGAATGGAACGCGATGAATGGGACGCAACGAAAATGAATGAGGATGGGTCAGAGTTTGAGTCAAGAAGGCGGGGCGGTCATTCCGAGCAGCTTCACCCACCAGGCATCTGTTTTCGCGGACGCCTGCGGAAAAAGCAGATTTCTCGGCCGGCTCGAGGCGACCATTCTCGAAGCGAGGTGCCAACCATCATGACCCCGAGCCTGCGAACGGCCAAGCTCCTGGCGATCCTCCTGCAATTGGCATTGCTCGCCCGGGCGCTTCCCGCCCAGGATGTCGACTACACCTTCCACGCGCAAACCGAGCTGGTGCTGGTCAACGTGACCGTCCGCGACAAGAACGGAAACTTCGTCCGCAACCTCAAACCCGAAGACTTCACCGTCAAGGAAGACGGGAAGGCGCAGAACGTCATCTCCTTCGATCTCGAAAATACTGACGCCGTGGCCACCCAGGAAGTCGCGCAAACCAAGCTGCTCGGTCCGCAACTGGGCAAGCCGGCCGCGCCGACCGCTGCTGCGAGTGAAGTGGCTACCGCCCTCGGCGCTTTCAAAGATCGCCGCATGATCGTTCTGTTTTTCGATCTCTCCTCGATGGAGCCCGACCAGATCGATCACGCCTCGACCGCCGCGCTCAACTACGTCAACAAACAAATGGCGCCCGCCGACCTGGTCGCAGTGGTCTCGCTCGGAGATTCACTCCAAGTGAACCAGGATTTTACCGCCGACCGCGCCGCGCTCAAGAAAGTTCTGCAATCGTTCAGTTCCGGCGCCGGCCAGGGCTTTGAAAATGGTTCGACCGGCAGCACCGAGGACACGGCCGACACCGGGGGCTCGTTCACTGTCGACGACACCGAGTTCAACATCTTCAACACTGACCGCCGCCTCGAAGCCCTGCGTTCGATCGCGGCATCGCTCTCCCACGTCGAGCAAAAAAAATCCCTCATTTACATTTCGAACGGCATGACCCGCACTGGTCTTGAGAATCAATCCGAGCTGCGGGCTGCCACGAACGCCGCGGTTCGCGCCAACATGTCCATCTACACGCTTGACATCACGGGCCTCGAGGCCATTGTGCCCGGCGGCGAGGCGCAAAACGCCAGCTTGCGCGGTGTTTCCGTCTACTCTGGCGCGACCACCATGAATGCCATGAATGCCAACTTCGCGAGCCAGGAGACTCTGGTCACGCTCGCCGGCGACACCGGCGGCAAGGCTTTCCTCGACTCGAACGACTTCGGCAAGGTCTTCAAAGGCGTGCAGGACGACACTTCCACCTACTACATCCTCGGCTATCACAGCACCAATCTGGCGCGCGACGGCCGCTATCGCCGCATCACCGTGCAGCTCAAGGGGGCGGGATACAAAATCGAATACCGCCGCGGCTACTACGCCCCCGCCGATTTCAAGCACTCGACGCAGGAAGACCGCGAGCGTCAACTCGATGAAGAGTTGGCTTCGGACCTTCCGAGCACCGATTTGCCGGTCTATCTGGCTGCCGCATATTTCCGCATCGGCAACGACCGATTTTTCGTTCCCATTTCACTGGCTGTCCCCGGCCAGGAGATTCCCTTCGTCAGCAACAGCACCCGCGACAAAGCCACGCTCGATATCGTCGGCCAAGCGCTCGACAGCAGCAAACGCGCCGTCGGCGACATGCGCGACACGGTAAAGCTGGCCCTCGATACCTCCGCCGCGGTCAAGCAAAAGAATGTCCAGTACGACAGCGGATTTGTCCTGCCCTCCGGCAAGTATCACTTAAAGTTCGTGGTGCGCGAAAACCAGACCGGCCGCATGGGGTCGTTTGAAACCGACATCGCCATTCCCGACTTCAAGACCGAGCCGATGAAGATGAGTTCGGTCGTGCTGGCCAGTCAAATCCAAACCGCCACCAAACACGGCAAGATCGACGACCCTCTGGTGCGCGACGGCTCAGAGATTATCCCGAACGTCACCCACGTCTTCACCAGCGGACAGCATCTCTATCTTTATTACGAGGTTTACGACCCAGGCCACGAAGCTGCCGCGAACGGCAAAGCCAAAACTCCGAATGGCAGCATCCGGATTCTCTCCAATGTGGATTTTTTCCAAGGCAACGTGAAGACCTTCGAAACCCCGCTGGTCGAAACCAAGGAAATCAGCGCTCCGGACATGGCCCGTCATGCTGCTGTCGTTCAGCTGGATGTCCCGCTCACCCAACTGAAGCCCGGCTTCTACACCTGCCAGGTTAACGTTATCGACGACGCAGCGGGCCACTTCCTGTTCCCGCGCCTGGCCATGCTGGTACGGCAACCGAAGCCAGTCGCTCCCGCCGCAGGTGGCCAGTAAGCGTGTGGCCTGGAAACGCACAGAAGCCTAGGCGACGGACACTTCTCGGTCGACGCGCCTCCGGCCAGCCTGGCTCAATACCTCACTCCCTCGATATTCAGCTTGATGCGGTACAGACTGGTGCTGGCGGTGATGTAAAGCGTCTTGCCGTCCTTGTCGCCCCACCCCACGTTGCTGACGTTCTCCGGGACCCGGATGGTCCCGAGGTGCTTGCCCTCGGGCGAAATAATCCAGACCCCACCCGGCCCCGAGCCATATACATTTCCCTTCTTGTCGACCCGCACCCCGTCCGGCGAGCCGAGTGCCGGGTCCGAGGAACAATCGAGAAACACGGCTCCATCGGTCAGTGAGCCATCGCTCGCGACGCGATAGCGCATCCAGACTTTCCTGGCGGTTTCCGCCACGTACAGAAATTTCTCATCCGGAGAAAACGCCAGTCCGTTCGGTCGACCGAGATCCTTGATCAACAGTTGCAACTTGTCCCGATCGGGCGGCGCGCCCGGCTTCTGCTGACGCGCATTGGGGATGCGGTAGACCCCGTTGACTTGCAGTTCCTTCTGCGGGTCGGAATCGCCCTGGGTCGGCAACCCATAAGGAGGATCTGTGAAGTACAGCGACCCATCGGAGCGGTACACCAGATCGTTTGGGCTGTTCAGCTTCTTGCCTTGATATAAGTCCGCCAGAATCGTGATCCGCGCATGCGGATCGATCGACTCCAGTCGCCAGACGTTGCGTCGCGCATGCCCCGCGACGCTGACCCGCCCGTCGGCGTCGAGCGTCATCCCATTCGAACCCGGCTGCGGCCCTTTGTACGGCTCAGACCCCTGGTATCCGCTGGGATGCATGAAGACGGTTGCACCTTGGTGGGGACTCCATTGATCAATGTTGTTGGCGGGGATCTCCGCAAACATCAGCGTGCCATCGTGGGTCCAGACCGGCCCTTCGAGCCATTTGTCAAAACCGGTGGCCACGCGCTCCAGCTGGGCATCGGGCGGCACAATCTGATCGACCGCGAGGTCGAGTTTCTGAATGTCCTCGGAAAAGGCCACGCCCCGAGCCAGCAGCAAAACCAGGAAAAAGCTCAACCCTCGGATCTTCATCCGACGGATTGTAGCAAGTGACGGCTTCTGCTGAGGTAGGCGAATGGAGTTCTTCCGCGGTCGATCGAAGCAGTGTTCTTCCCGGTCCAAACAGATCCGGAAACGCAGAATCGGCAAAGGGTCACTTGGCTGGAGCCGCGAGTGCCGCGAACTCGCGCTTGGCTTGCTGGAGAGGAATGAAGTCTGCATCCGCGTTCTTCCACAGATCGAGCAGTTGCTGATAGCTCTTGGTAGCGGCTGCCTTGTCGAACTGCGCCTGCGCCCGGGCGGTCTCGAGCAGGCAAAGACCATAGTCGGGCGACTGGGTTGAGCCTGTGTTTCCCTCTTGCAATCCGACTCCGCGATAGCGCAGTCCGGTCGACAGGTCCTCGACCGCCTGCTGCGGCTGATGCAAATCGAGAGAGGCGCGTCCCAGAAGCTGCGGCGCCTTGGATACCAAAACATAAGGGCTGACCGAACTCAACAACCCGGATACCTGATCGGGATGGTGTTCGGAAACTGCGATGGCGGCCTTCACCTCGGGAAGAAAAACTTCGTTGGCCAATGTGTTCGTGGGATTTTCTGACGCTAGGCGCTCGGCTTCTTTTTGTGCGGAGGCAGATTCGCCGCACAAGGCCAGCGCGAGGGAAGCGTCGGGCACGGTCGCCATGGAATGGTCAAGCGCCAGGCCGCGATGAGCCGCATCGCGCGCCGCCGCGCAATCTGAGACCAACGCATCGTGAAGTGCCTTGAGCGCATAGAGGCCGCCGGCGGCATCCGGCAAGTGCTGCTCGTCCGCTCGCTGTGCCGCATGCTCCCATTGCTGATCCGCCGCATGCATCCGACCCAGATAGAAATAGAGAATGCCGGCCACTCCTTCCACCGTAAACCCGTCCTGGTGAGCCGTCGCCCATTGCAAATGCTGTTCCCATCCGCTTCTCCCCGCCAGCAGTTCCAGAGTCATGGCTCCTACCTGATAGCTCGGATCCTGCCCGCCCCCCTGTTGCACCGCCTCTTTCAAATAGCGGTCGGCATCCTGCAGGTGGTCAATCGAGACCAAGGCGCTGGCCGCGTTGGTCGCGGCTACGTTATCCCACTTCGCGAGCCCCCAGCTCTTTTGGAAATCAATTGCCCCTTGTTCGAAGTCGCCGATGGTCAAGTCGAGGATGGCCAGATTGTTCCAGGCGGCGCCGTCGCGCGGATAGGTGGCAACAAACAGCTTGTAAGACTCCACCGCTTTAGGAAGATCAAATTGCTGGTACGCATATTGCGACTCAATGTAGATGCGCTCATGCTCGGTCACGCGCTGGCGCAGATCGTAGGCTTTTCTCATATACTCGAGCGCCTTCGCGATCGCTCCTTCATTCCCGAAGGTCACGCCCAAACGGGCGTAGGCCATGGCGAAGCTCGGATCCAGCCGAATGGCTTCCTTGTAGAACGAGGAGGCCTGGGGATTGTCATGACCCATGCGATGCTCTTCCTCTCCCAGGGAGAAGGCATGAAAAGCCTGCAACGAGGCTGTCGTGACGTTGGTGTAGGGAGTCGTCAGTCTCTGGATCGAGGCCATCGACTCTCCTAGGTGCGCGCGCATGGCGGTCGCGGCGCTCGACACCGCCGGCAGCACCCCATTCTTGTCGGGAGCCGTGACTTGTTCCCGTGCTACCGCATCGCCCGTCGCGCAGTTCATGGCGTCAATCGAAATCACGTAGGAGGAACCTAAGGGGGCAATCGTGCCGGTCAGATACACTTTCACGCCTAACCGCTGTCCAATCTGTTGCGCCAGCTCAGGAGTGATCCGCTGGTCGCGTGACTGGCCTAGGTATTGCAGGTTGTCGTGCAGCTCCCGATCACTGATCAACTGCAGCAACGGCGACTGATCGAGTTGAATCGCCAGCGCTTCTTTCAACGTGGAATCGAATACCGCGTCGCCCGTCTGGTTGGTGAAATCCGCCAGGATGAGCTGGTCTTTGTCGGTCAGCTGCACCACTCGATTCCCGCGCCAATAGTAGTAGCCACCGGTCAGCGCCACGAGTGCGAGGACCAACCCCAGCAGGAGCGCAACCTTCCAGCGCCCGAATCCGGTCGGCGCCGATCGTCCGGGAGCCATCTCCGAGCCGCCGGCGGAAGCCACAGACACCGGAGCCGCAGAACCGCGTGCCGATTCCCGGGTGGCTTGCGATCGGTTCTCGAGACGGTCCGCTACGCTCGAGGAGGATGGAGACTCTCTCGGTGGGAGTACGGATCCCGGGGATTCTGAAATGGAGCGCACTCGTCCCCGCTCCGTATCCCGCCGAAGGCGCAGCAATTCGGATTTCATGTCCGAAGCGTGCTGATAGCGTAACTCCCGGTCTTTTTCCAATGCCCGATTGATGATGTCTCCTAGTTTCGCGGGCAGGTCGGGGTTCAGGCGCAAGGGATCGATCGGTGTGGCGTTCAGGATTCCATCGAAGATCACCCCGGAACTTTCCCCGCGGAACGGCAATGTCCCGGTGGCCATTTCGTAAAGCACCACGCCAAAGGAAAATAAATCCGTGCGCCCGTCCAATTCCTTGGCCCGCACTTGCTCGGGAGACATGTAGGCGACTGTTCCCATGGTGCTGCCCGGACTGGTCAGGTGTTCGGCGCTCACGCCCACGGTCGCGACCGTAGCGCCTTCGGCAACGCGAGAGCCGAAAGCGACCTTGGCCAACCCGAAGTCCAGAATCTTCGCGTGCCCGCGATCGGTCACGAAAAGATTCGCCGGCTTGATGTCGCGATGGACAATGCCCTTGGCGTGCGCTGCGTCCAGAGCATCGGCGATCTCGACAGACAGCGTGAGCAGCGCGTCCATGTCCAGCGCGCGCCCGTTGACGGTGTGCTTCAAGGTCACGCCCTGCAGATACTCCATGGCAATGAACGACAGCGTCGCCGTCTTGCCGATTTCATAAATCGTGCAGATGTTCGGATGGTTCAAGGCAGATGCGGCTCGCGCCTCGCGCCGGAAACGCTCCAACGCTTGCGCGTCGCGTGCCAGTTCCTCGGGCAAGAATTTTAGGGCTACAAAGCGGCCCAGATCGGTGTCTTCGGCCTTATAAACCACACCCATCCCGCCGCCGCCCAGCTTTTCAATCACGCGGTAATGCGAAATGGTTTCGCCAATCAATCGAACACGCTCCAAGTCCCGCGATCGTCCCAGGTTAGGGACGAAGCTCCTGCAAATCAATCGCCTGCCGGAAAATGCATTGCCGGGCTGGACACTTCAGCCTCGCTCAGTTGCGCACGCCGGCAATGTTCAGCTTGATGCGGTAAACGCTGGTACTGGCGGTAATGTAAAGCGTCTTGCCGTCCGCATCTCCCCAGGCCACATTGCTGACTCTCTCGGGCACATGGATGGTGCCGAGGTGCTTACCGTCCGGAGAAATGATCCACACGCCACCCGGGCCCGATCCATAGAGGTTCCCCTTCTTGTCGACCCGTATGCCGTCTGGTCCGCCCACCCCGGGAGAGGACGAGGCATCGAGAAACACCATCCCATCCGTCACCGATCCGTCGGGTAGCACGCGGTACCGCATCCATACGTTCTTGCCCGATTCCGCGATGTACAGGAATTTCTCGTCGGGAGAAAAAGCGATGCCGTTCGGCCGTCCCAGATCCTTGATGATCAGCTGCAGCTGATCCCGGTCCGGGGGTGCGCCCGGCTTTTGCTGGCGTGCATTCGGAATGCGGTAAACCCCGTTGACCTGCAACTCCTTCTGCGGATCATCATCGCCCTGCGTAGGCAGACCATAGGGAGGGTCGGTGAAGTAAAGCGAGCCATCGGATTTGTACACCAGATCGTTCGGACTGCTGAGCCGCTTGCCCTGATAGGAGTCCGCGAGAATCGTGATCTGGGCATGGGGATCCAGTGACTCGAAGCGCCAAACGTCGCGTTGGGCGTGACCTGCGACGGTTAAGCGGCCGTCCTGGTCGAGCGTCATCCCGTTCGAGCCCGGTTCCGGTCCTTTGAAGGGCTCAGCCCCTTTATATCCGCTCGGATGCAGAAAGACGGTTGCGCCATGACTCGGGCTCCATTGATCAATGTTGTTGGCCGGGATTTCCGCAAATATCAGCGTGCCATTGCGAGTCCACGCCGGCCCTTCGGTCCATTTGTCAAAACCGGTGGCCACACGCTCTAGCTTCGCATTGGCGGGCACAATCTGATCGACTGCAGGGTCGAGTTTCTGAATGTCCTCGGAGAAAGCCGCGACTGCTGGGAGCAGCAAAACCATGAGAAGGCTGAGCCGTTGGATTTTCATGCGACGGATTGTACCAATTCCCGCGGTCCGGTGTGCCCTTATCGAGTTCGGCCGCGCAGCGGCGGCAAGGGCGTGCGGCCAACTGGCGCCAGCCCCTGGGCCGGACGGCCGCCGCCTGCGAACCGTTAGGGATTCTCGCTGGTTTTCCAGCGGTAGGCAACAGGATGCTCGAGACGCTCCAGATAGCCGAGGAGGTGGGCGTTCCAGGCCTCTTGGGTCGGCATGTCGGCCTGCGACCAGCCCGCCCCCGCGTAATAGCGAATCGCAGCGCCCGGTTTCACCGGCACGACCAGCACCGCGTTGCCCTCTCGCTCGGCGAATGCCGCCTTTTCCGGCCCGGGAAGAATCAGTCCCGTGGCAATGTGTCCGGCGCTCGCCAGTTGCGGCGAGTCCCGCGGCCACGTCGATCTGCTTCGGCCCGGTGAAGCGAAAGGGAGACTGCCAGTGATTCAGGTGGGAGCCGGCGTCGAGCTCCACATACTTGCTCTCTTCCACCTCGGTGCCGGCGGCTTTCCAGGGAGCGTACTCGAGCTCGAAAGCCACCCGGATGGGCCCTACGCCACGATGTGAGACCGGGTCACGTTGCGGGAAGGCACCAGCTTTCCCGCCTCCCACGCCGCGGTTCCACCTGCAGCCGCGCGAGGTCCTGTAGCGTCCCGGCTTGCTCGATGCCCGGGCTTATCCCCTCCCCGAAACCTCCGGTTCCGCCTTCTTCACCTATGCTCTGGCCCGGGGTATCCCACCACCTCCTCAACCGCAAGCGGTTCTCGCCGGTGGTGGCCCGCGCCTCGAATGGCGCACGTCTATGAGGATGGCCGTCTTGGTTGCATCCAGCCCGTGGGCGCCTCTCCCGACGCCTTTGAGGCGAGTTCCAGCTACGTCTACGGTGTCGGGGCCTTCCTGCTGGCCGGCGCCGAGCTCGCGCGGTTGTCTCGTGGGCGCGAGCGCCGACAATGACCAATCGGGCTCTGGCACTGTCTGCTCCCAGCGCGTATATTGGCGCCTTTACGCCTCGAGTGCCATGCCCGCCGCCCCCAACCCCAAACCGGCCATTACGATCCGCGAACTCGAGAGTTTCGAGGACTTGCAGCAGGTCGAAGCCGTCGAAAGGGAAGTCTGGGGCGCCTCCGAACGCGACACTCTCCCGCTCACACTAATCATTGCCAGCAAAGCCGCCGGCAGCCTCTGGATCGGCGCCTTCGATGGCCCCCTGCTGGTGGGCTTCGCCTTCGCTCTGTTCGGCATGGAAAACGGACGACTCTCCCTGCACTCGCACATGCTGGCGGTGCGCGAGTCTTACCGCAATCACGATCTCGGCTATACCCTCAAGCTGGCTCAGCGGGAGCGCGCCTTGGCACTCGGCATTCACCCCATGACCTGGACTTTCGACCCTTTGCAAGCCCGCAACGCCCACCTCAACTTCACGAAGCTGGGCGTAATTTCTGACAGCTATCGGCCGGATTTCTACGGCCCGGAAACTTCGAGCGTGCTGCACCGCAACGGCACCGACCGTTTGTGGGTGAAGTGGCCGATGAACGCCCGCCGAGTGCAGATCCGCCTGCAAGGCCGGGACAGCCGCTCGGAAACCCTGGACGCGCTTTCGATCCTCGTTCCGCTCATCCACTTCAATGGCGACGGCAAACCCGCCCGCTCCGATCTCGCGGCCGCGGTGTCGCGGCAAAGAATTGCCATCGAAATTCCGAGCGACATTACAGAGGTCGAAAGAAAAAGCCCGCAGCTGGCGCAGGAGTGGCGTTCGGCCACGCGTTGGGCCTTCACCGCGGCTCTCAAAGCCGGCTTCTTCGTGGCCGAATTCTGCCGCACGGTGCGCGGACAACAAGGCCCGGGGGTTTATTTGCTGGAGAAGGGGAGCGTCGAAGAGTATGTCCCGGAGCTGGCCCGCCGGGCTAAGTGAGCGCAGCGCGCG
This sequence comes from uncultured Acidobacteriaceae bacterium, assembly GCA_963770245.1. Lineage (GTDB taxonomy): Bacteria > Acidobacteriota > Terriglobia > Terriglobales > Acidobacteriaceae > PALSA-270. The sequence goes on from CAVYOX010000014.1 coordinate 1,082,606, forward strand.
GGCCGCTCTGCTGAAATGCTAAGCGCCAATCGGGGAGCGTCGGTTCGCTGCCCTTCCGCGCCTCAGGGAATCGATCACCTTCCGGGCACGCCAACAACAAAAGGGTTCCGCCGAAGCGGAACCCTGGTTGGTTCAGGTCAGAGCCTAGCTCAACCGCTGGCTATTCCGAGGAATGCACGATATGTTCGACCGTATGATGGGCCTCGTCAATATGACGAAGCGCGCGCTCTTGCAGGCCACGGGTGTTTGGATCATCTTCCTCCTGCGCCACGTCATGATGGGCCTTATCCAACAGCTCGAGCGCCTTGCGAACGCGACCCCGGCGGGGCATGTGCAAATCGACGCGGACGTGGTCATGGATATCCTTGCCGTCATCAATTGAG
>CAVYOX010000015.1:0-204749 GCA_963770245.1 uncultured Acidobacteriaceae bacterium
AAGGTGGTATTTTTGCTTTGAAAATCCAGGAAGTCGGGGTAGGACTGATTGTCGTATCCGTGGGTTTGGTGCACCACGTTGTAAAGGCCTCTCGGTTGGGGCACATCGAGCGGCTTCAGAATCAGCCCGTTCAGTACGCTGAAGACAACTACGTTCGCGCCGACTCCGAGGGCAAGCGTCAAGACGGCGGTCACGGTAAATATCGACGACCGGCGCAACCCCCGCTGCGCATAACGAAGATCCTGCGTCACCCCAGTCATCATGGTTGCTGGCTCCTATCTGCCGCAAAACAATGGTGAGATACTGGCCGGCCCGACAAGCGGGCCTACCTGCGGCAGATGCAATTCTCAGACCATAGCTCACTCCACGAATCCGTTGCGAAAATCAAGAAGTACGCCTTAGAGAGAGCTCGGTTGGGAGTCCGAGAGTGTCCGCTTACGCTATCGATCGTTCGTTTCCGGACATGATGCGAACCGTCATCGCCGGAACGCTGATGATAAGACGCCGCGTGTCGCCAGGCTGGATCGCATCCTGTACTTGGCACTGGAGGGAGCGGATCGAGGGCTTGTCCGGATGCTGCGCCCGGCCTTCGCCTAGCGAAACCGAAGTTGTCGGCGAGCCCACCAGAGAAATCGATTGCACGAATTACCGAGCTAACGGCGTCACCGTCTTGTAGCAGATGATTGCGTCGTAAGAATCCGCCCAGTAGACCAGCCTTCTTTCGACGGGGGGGCGACTCTCCTCGGGGATCCGGTGAAGAGCCTGACGCAGCGTGCGCAGATCGAACACCGTCGCCGGATAACGTGCCAAGGACGCGAGCAACTGGAAAGCCAGGTCGTCGTTTCGCTCATCTGCGTCCCAGGTTTCTCCCGCAAGGGAAGCCTTGCCGCCAGCTGCGAAAGCGGCTACGTTAAAAGCCGTCCGGTGCTGTGCAACCGCAAACTCAGCAACGAAGTTTCCTAACGTCGACACCCCGCGCGCATCGTATCCCCTGTGCAGGTGGTTCCGGCCGAAGCGGAGCATGATTTTCGATTCGGAACCGGAGGGAATGTTTTTCTGGTAGTGAAGAAGGAACAGTTCTTTCATCAAGGATTCCCGGCGAAGTTGAGCACGGAGTTTGGTATCCGCATTGAGCCGGTCACTGTCGATTTCGAGGGTCGCCTTTACGTTCGCGAACAGGGATGCATCATTGATCCATGGATCGCGGATTGCAGTCGGTTCGGGCATCCGTTGAAGAAGCTCGGGCGCCATGTTCCGGTTGTAACCCGACTTCGTAATCTCTATCATCCGCTGAAAAGACGGATTTGTCGGATTTGCGGTCGCCAGTTCACGGATCAGCATGGGCGCCTGCATCTCCTCCATATCGCAGCCCCAGAGAACTGTCTGCGCCGTCCCTCCCAGCGAGTGAACGAATAGGGCCTCCTCCTTCGACCAAAGTCCCTCGACCTTAAAAGTGCCATCCGCCAGTCCGAACTCCAATTGATTGGCCGCCCAGGGGCTCATCTCCGCCGCAATGTGTCTGTAGCCATCCCGCCACATTTGCGGCCACAACTCCCGAAGCAAAGCGGGAATCTCATTTTCGCCATGCAACTCGCCCAGGAGAAAGAACGATGCTGCACGCGCTTCGTCTAACAGGAAGGCCTTCCCAGTCGTGGATAGATCGAATTCGTGCTCCCCCAACTCTTTGCGGATTGAGTCGTCACTCGGGCCTTGCTGAGCGACCGCACAGCCGCTGATGCAAATCATCAAAACACAGGCGTACACGCGCAGTCCGGGCATGTCTGTGGTACGAACTTAAGACCATTCCGGTTCCTCTTTCCTGTTTGACGGATCGAGAACACCCCTAAATGCCCACCTGCTGCGGCCGGTTCCTGGATCGCGTCCTGCACCTGGCGCTCAGGAGCAACACCCGAGGCTTGCCCGATACTGCGGCCGGCTTCGCCAACACGGAGTCTCGGTGAAAGAGAAGGGAAATCGACGTTACACATTCCCATATAGGCATGTAATGTGATTCGTCATGGCCCGGGCGGCGACCACATCCGATGCTTTCAATGCGATCGCCGAGCCGCGGCGCCGCGCGATCTTAAACTATCTGGCGCTCGAGGAGCGGCCCGTTGGGGACATTGTGGCGCGCCTGAACCTCGAACAACCATCGGTGTCGAAGCATCTCCGGGTGCTGCGAGACGTGGGGCTGGTTCACGCCAGGCGCAATGGAAGGCACATGTTTTATCGAACCAACGCGGAGGCGATCCGGCCGCTCTACGAGTGGACAAAAACGTTCGAACGTTTCTGGCAGCGCCAGTTGCATCGCGTCAAGGAACGGGCCGAAGCCAAGAATCATGCGTTGAATAAAGCTTGAGCAGAATTACTGCAAGCGACTGCTTCGATTCACGGTCGAAACTCATTTTCCGTCCGGGCGATGGCGGCGCGCGGCTCATGGCGCCCTGACACCGCTCATCATATCCTGCTCGGCTCGCGGTTTGGGTCCTACGGCGCGCGGGCTATAATGGCGCGCCGATCTCTGGCGCGAATGTCGGCCGTTGTTGAATCATTACGAGGTCGGGCCGCGGGAATCCTCCGCGGCCCCGAAGTACCGACGCGCGCTAACGGTTTTGCCCAGACTTCCGGACCGGAGGACCTGCATGACCACGCTGCTCTCTCGGAAGCGTCTTGCACTCGCACTAATCGCCGTCACCGTTGTCGCCACCAGTGTATTGGCCGAGGACACATCGGCGCCCGCCATGACGCTCACGGTCGACGAAACCCAGGCCGCGCGGCGCATCGCTTTTGTGCGCGAGGAAATCCGGGTACAGCCGGGCCCGCTGGCCCTGGCCTATCCCCGTTGGATACCCGGCGAACATGGACCGACCGGGCCCATTGAACAATTGGCCGCCCTACGGATCCATGCCGGAAACTCGACCCTGTCCTGGACCCGCGACCTGGAGGATATCTACACGGTTCACGTTGAGGTTCCTTCCGGCAGCGATAGGATCACGGTCGATTTCGACGTCCTGCTCGAAAATACGATTTCCGATCATCAACTTTTGTTGGCCTGGAATACCGCGGTGTTGTACCCACGCAACCTCGACAAACACGAGCTCATGATCGCGCCGTCCATTCTTCTGCCGGCAAACTGGAAACAAGGGAGTTCCCTCGAGGTCACCGGCCAGATCGGTGCCCGAGTGAATTTTGCCCCGGTTTCGCTCGAACGCTTGATCGATTCACCCGTGCTGGCCGGCGAGTTCTATCGCGCCTTGCCGCTGAGCTCGAGTTGGCCGGCAGAACTCGACATCACAGGGGATAGCCAGGCTGCGGTCGACAAGGCGGATGACGCGCACGCAGTCGCCCTGTTTGGGAAGCTCATCGATCAGGATCGGGCCATGTTCGGGTTCCGGCATTGGCGAACCATGCACCTGCTGGTCTCGCAAAGTGAAGCGCGACCCTTTGACGGACTGGAACACGAGGATTCGCCCTACAACGCGATCGGGGATGCGGGGCTATCCAAGAAGGATCAGCTGGAAAAATTCGGCTGGCCGCTTCTGGCTCATGAACAGTCTCACTCTTGGGACGGCAAGTACCGCCGTCCGGGGGAGTTGTACTCGAAGCCCGACTATCAGGGTCCGGAGCGGACATCGCTGCTTTGGGTGTATGAGGGTCTCAACGAATACATCGGGATGCTGCTCGCCACCCGCGCCGGCTTCAATGATGCGGCCTACATGCGCGATTACTTGGCTAGGACAACCGCCGACTTTGTTTACGAACCGGGTCGCGCCTCGTCCGCACTGGTGGACACGTCGACGGAAAACTGGGTGCTGCGTTCGGTTCGAGGTGGATGGTACTCGTTGCGCCGGGGACAGGACTACTACGACGAAGGCGCTCTCATCTGGTTGCAGGCCGATGCCCTCATCCGCGAAAAATCGCAAGGCCGCCTTTCCCTTGACGATTTCTTGCGCAGCTTCCTCGGCCAGCGCGACACCGGGCCGATCGTTGCTCCCTACACGCGAGAGGATGTTGAAGCGTCCCTCTCGGCGATATTGCCGTTTGACTGGCACGGTTTCTTCGAGACCCGCGTCTACCAGGTCAACAGCAAACCGCCGACCGAGGGGCTGGAGGCAGCCGGCTGGCGCCTGGTGTATAACCCGACACCCAACAACGAGCCTTTCTTCTCTGATATGGTTGGTGCCGGCTTTTATTATGGATCATATTCGATTGGGATGGACGTAAAGAAGGACGGTACCATCTTCGAGGTCGTCCCCGGAACGCCGGCCTACGACGCGGGTCTCGGACCGCAAATGACGATTCTCGCGATCGACGGCCACCCGTACTCGACCGATGCGCTGAACGAATCGATCGCGCATCCTCGACACGGCAAGATCTCGGTTGTGGTTCGGAACTTCGACTCGGTGGAATCCCGCGAGATTCAATATCCCGGAGGCGTGCGCTATCCCCATCTGGAGCGAATTCCCGGCAGCCATGACTACCTGAGCGAGATCCTCCAACCGCGCAGCGACAAGCCACACTAGCCAACTACAGCCGCCCCAAATGGTCTGGGTACCCATTCCCGCTCCTTTTGGCCGGCGACCCGCCCGGATGACACCAAAAACCAACCTGCCAGGTTGGGGCAGGATAGGTGCAGACCGCCAATGATTTGCCAGCCTGCACTTCTTTCTGGGTGATCTTGTGGCGTATTCTCAGGATATGAAAATCGCTCTCGCTTGGATGGCTGCGCTTTGCATTCCTGGAGTCCTCGCCGCCCAGAACTCCGCTCCCGCCTCGCTGCTCGTACTTTCGAAAAGTGGGCACACTCTCGCCGTCGTTGATCCGTCAAGCTTGCAAGTGGTTTCGAAGGTCCCGGTGGGCAACGATCCGCACGAGGTCATTGCCTCGGCCGATGGATCGACTGCTTACGTGTCCAACTACGGCTTCGGGGCTTACCACACGCTGGCAGTCGTAGATTTGATAGGGGGTAGAGCCCTGCCTTCGATTGATCTCGGTCCTCTATCCGGTCCGCATGGACTCACTTTTGTCGGCGGGAAACTATGGTTCACTGCGGAAGGTGCCAAGGCGATCGCACGTTACGATCCCGCAGAGAAGCGTGTCGACTGGATTTTGGGAACCGGACAGAATCGCACCCACATGATTTATGTGGCAGAGGATGGCCAGCATATTGTGACCACGAACGTGAGCTCTGGCACCGTCAGCATCATCGATCGAGAGCCGATTCGGATGCCTTCGCCCCCGCCAGGCATGCCTGCTCCGGGCGCAGGTCCCGGACCCGCCGGCGCGCGTCCTGGCGGTCCCGGTCCGCAGACTGACTGGAACGAGGTGGTGGTCCGAGTGGGCGATGGATCAGAGGGTTTCGATGTGTCTCCCGATGGCAAACAGATCTGGGTAGCCAACGCGCGCGACGGCACGATCTCCATCATCGATCTGGCCAGCAAGAGCGTGATTCAAACCCTCAGCGCCAACGTTCGCGGAGCCAATCGCCTTAAGTTCACTCCCGATGGGACCCGCGCTCTGGTGTCGACGCTCGGAGGGCCCGACCTGGTTGTCCTGGACGTACGCAACCGGCAAGAGGTCAAGCGAGTTCCGATTGGCCATGGTGCGGCTGGCATTGTCATCGAACCCGATGGCGCGCGCGCCTTCGTGGCCTGCACCCCGGATAACTACGTGGCCGTCATAGACCTCGGCTCACTGACAGTGGTCGGTCACATTCTCGCCGGCGACGCGCCTGATGGTCTCGCATGGGCAATACGCTAATCGAACCGCGATCGCAGCGATGCAGCTTCGGCCTTTCCCGATTCCGGACGATCTATAGAGCAAATATCGACAGAGCAGTCGCGAGAACAGCTTGTCATCATGTCTTTTGGAGCCTGCCAAAGACGGCAGTCGGCTGAGAACCGATTCGGAGGTGGGAATGGCGGGTGCCTTTCGTATTCGCCAAGCCCGACTCGAGGACGCGAGCGGGATTCTCGGATGCTTGGCACAAGCCTTTGCGCCCTATCGCGTCCTTTACACCCCCGCGGCGTTCGCGGATACCGTACTCACTCGGCGAACGCTTCGCCAGCGCTTCAAGGAGATGACCTTGCTGGTCGCTATCGACCACTCTGACGGGATCATAGGAACCATAGCGTACAAAGTTGCAGAGATCGGCCATGGACACATTCGGGGTATGGCTGTGGGACTGGCATGGCAAGGATCTGGGGTGGCGAAAAGCTTGTTAGATAGGGCGGAGTCGGATTTGCGCAAATTACGCTGCAACAGCATGACCTTGTGCACCACCAAACCCTTAGAGCGAGCGATCCGCTTCTACGAAAAGAATGGCTTTCATGCCACAGGAGAAGTGAGCTCTTTCTTCGGGATGGACCTGCTCTCCTATCGGAAGGACATTGGACGTTCCAAAACAGACAGAACGCGCCCTTGCCGGGAAGAATGAGAGGGAAGAGGCGACGTTACCGGTAATCGCCAATTTCATGAACAAATGCGCTCGCCTTCGTAGTACTGCCAGATCACGGGGATAATCGGACGACGCCTTCAGCAAGGGTCGATCATTGCCTTTTCGGCCGCCAGATGCTCGCTCGTTCCTGCTCTGCCTTGGTCTACCAGTTCGCGGCTCTGATTCTCCGCTATCTGACGAAGCAATTTGTCGCGCTCAGCTTCCCGTTTGTCCCGCTCCACGTCTCTCTTTGCACGATCGCGATCTTCTTGCAGCGAGTCAAACTTACTTACCCCGGAACAACAGAAGGTCGCAACTGTAAGGACGATTGCAAGGACCGAGTCCCACGTAGCGTCAGGCGCTTTGCATCCACCAGTATCTGCATAAACGCCAGATACACGCCGCTCACCGTGACGAGTACAAAGACTCCAATGTCGGCCCAATCTCGTCGGGATAGCGACATAAGAAGGAAGAAGGATCAGGCGCGCGATGATCAGGCGCGCGCTTTCTCAATCATCTCTTCCCAAATCCCCTTGGACTTCAGGATAAGCTCGACGGTTTCGCGGATAGCTCCTTTGCCAGCATGGGCCTTCACCACATGATGCGCCCCCCGCTGGACCTCGGGAACGGCGTCCCCCACCGCGACCGCAAGCCCGACGCGGCGCATGATCGGTAGGTCCGGTAAGTCATCCCCCACGTAGGCCACTGCCGATTCCGGTACCCCGGCCTTTTTCACGATTTCTTCATAGGCTGGTATTTTCACCGGCTGTTTTTGATAGATGAATTCCATCTGCATCTCCCTGGCGCGTCTCAGCAACGCAGGGCTCTCACGTCCGGTGATGCACCCGGTGCGGAGACCGGCAGTATGCGCTAGCGTCAGACCTTGCCCGTCATGGGCATCGAAGGTCTTGATCTCGAGTGCCGTGCCATCGGGCTGAGAAAGCAGCGTGACCGAACCATCGGTCATGGTGCCGTCGACATCCATCAATAGGACCTGAATCCGCTTGGCACGTTTTTTGACGCCCACCGGAATCTTCATGGGGATTTTGGCCAAACCAGAACGGAAAACTTGGGGTTAGCAGGCAAAGCCGCGCCCAGGTGCCCCGTCGTCGCTAGGGCCCTGACGGGAAAGCTTGACTCCATGGTCCCGCCTTCACGCCGCCTGATGTTCGACAAGCACTGGGCCTTCACCGGTCTCAATTGCCCGGCGCAGTTCCGCCATATCGGCGATGTGCCCCGCGTCATGTTGTATCCAAAGATCAAGCAGTTGGCGCAGATCGATCGTCCCGACACCCTGCATCTCGGCTTTGCGATCCAAATCCTGAGCGGAACAATCTCTTAGTCGTTCGACGCTCTCCGCACGCGAAACCCTCAGATCGTCCAGGGCCAGCTGCACGGGTTGAGCATTGTAATTGCGCTCACGCGCCAGCTTGCCCCCATTGACATCGGGAAGGGAGGGATGTTGCTCTTCGAGCAGCAGGCGAATCCGCCGGGCATATCCTTCGATGTCGATATCACGGAGATGCCAGACGTTCTCCCGAATCGAAAACACCTCAGGCGCTGGTTTCCAGGAGAGTTGTTGCTCAGAAAGTCCGCAAACTAGCTGCTCGGCCTGTCGCGGTGTCTCTGCCAGCTTAGCGATTGTCTCAGCCAGAATTTCCATTTCTTCACTCCTGTTCTTCGCTCCTGCACGGGAACGTTCGATCGAGAAAATAGTTTTCGTCCTTTTCCCTGGTTCTCCCAACGCCGTCGAGCGAGAGATCAAGCAGGTCCGGACGCCATCACCATTACCATCCTAGCAAGTTTTGTGCAGGTCGGCCATTGGTGTGTAAATCACTATTGTCATTGAGCAGTTCTAGAGAACCATGCGGAGGAGTTGGCTGGTACGGCAGATGCGGGTGGCGCTGATACATCGCTACATCTTTTCTGAAGTTTCCGGCAGAACAAAAAAGGAAACTTGGGGAAAACCTTTCACACTCTCAATGCCGTCACAAATCTTCGGTTTAACAGAATTCCTGCGATGACCATGCTGAACAGGACGGCGGAGGACAGCAGCAGCCATCTCCAATACTCCTCGGGATGACGCAGCGCGTGAACGAAATGGCGTCCATAGTAGTCGGCGACAACGGCAATCGCCACATAGCGAGCCGCCCTCGAAAGCGCCACCACCGTCAGAAATCTGCGAGTCCGATAATTCGAGGCACCGGCGGCCACAAAAAACACACTCGTAGGGAGGGGAAGCGGCAAGGCTGTCGACAGGACCAGAGCGCCGCTTCCCCAGGTTTGAAAAAGGCCGAACATGGTGGATAGGGCTTTATGTTGAAAGTTTCTCTCGAGATAAGCCGATCCTGCCCTTCGTGCTACTCGGAATGTGAGATAAGCCCCAATCACAGATCCTGCGGTTGCCACCGCCGCGTACTCGTACCACGGGTTACGGTGAGTGGCGGCCAGGATGGCAGTCAGAATGTCGGTACCGGCAAAAGTAGGCAGAGGCGAACTATCTAAGATCGCGAGGACAAAGAGTCCCATGGCACCGAAGTGGCGAAAAGCCCCAGTGAAACCGTGCCCGCGATGCGAGTTCGCATTCTCGACAACGAAGCTCAGTGCCAGGGAGCAATATCGCTCGATAGGATTTACGATTTGCATTAAGCCTTGCGGGCTGGATTCATCTGCTGCCCGCCGCCCGCCTGTCTGGTGAGCAAAGTTCTGGCGAAACCCGGGGTTCGGTGCGCCGCCAATGCTTCCTGGTGGACTGACAAGCTGGCGCCTTCCCGGCTGACAGCGCGCAGAGCCGCAACCATCGAGCCGACCACACAAAACCCGATTAGCAAGACGATGGCCCCGAAGAATAGACCGCCCAGAAACTCGACTGCGCTTTCCAGCATTCGCACCTCCCTGCCACAAACCGAATGGTCGAGAAACTCGTGACCCGGTTACTCCGGGTAGGCCGGGCACAGATTGGGCGGCCTAGAGCGAACTTCTCCGCAGGCTCCGCGGCGGTCTTGGTCTCTGGCTGTGAAAAGCGCAACCTTTCGAGTTCCTTGCCTCACCTCGGTCACCGCGTGACGAAGCGCCGTTTTCTGAGGGGTAGGAACCCGAAAAACTAGGAACTGTTGCCCGTACCCGACGTAAAGTTTTGCAGCGTTCTCCCATCTGTGTAATTGATTCCCTCCGGCCGTCCGGAGAGAGGGCGCCCGTCCAGCGATCCACACTATGGCAAACAGGGGACCCTCGAAATCGACCACTTGAACCAGTCCGGGAGCGCCGATTTATTCCCTCAGGCCAAGCTGCGCCGCAAGCCCCCTCTGCATCACAGTGGGGCCCCAAAGTGCAAGTTGGAAAAGGCGGAGGTTCATGAGCGAACGAAAAGCCCGCAAGGGAAGAACCCAAAAGGGAACAGCCCAAAAGGTGAGGTATGCGGTAGTTGGTCTGGGCTACATATCGCAAATTGCAGTGTTGCCTGCTTTTTCCCACAGCCGGGAGCATTCCGAGGTTGCCGCCTTGGTGTCGGGCGATCCCGTAAAGCTCAAGAGCCTGGCGCGGAAATACCGGATCGCACACACCTATTCCTACGAGCAGTATGCCGACTGCCTGGCCAGCGGGAATATCGATGCCGTGTATATCGCTTTGCCGAATCACATGCATCGCGCCTACGCGGAGTCGGCGGCACGGGCTGGGATCCATATCTTGTGTGAGAAACCCATGGCATTTGAAGAAGCCGAATGCGAAGCCATCATCGCCGAGGCCGAAAAAGCGAAGGTCAAACTGATGATTGCGTATCGGCTGAGCTGGGCAACCTGCGGGCAATCCAGGATTGTGAACTCGGGAAAGATTGGCGAGCCGCGGATTTTCACCTCTAGTTTTTCCCAGCAGGTAAAGGCTGGCAATTCACGTCTTAGAAAAGATGTTGGCGGGGGCCCGGTCTATGACTTGGGGGTCTACTGCATCAATGCCGCGCGGTATTTGTTCCGGGCGGAGCCGGAAGAAGTGTTTGCCTGGCATTCGGGTGGGGACGGGGACCGTTTCCGAGAGGTTCCTGCCACCACCACGGCCATGTTGCGCTTTTCCGGCGAGCGAGTGGCTTCGTTTACTTGCAGTTTCGGAGCCGCCGATCGATCTGTTTTCGAAGTCATCGGCACCAAAGGCGTTCTGAAAATGGATCCGGCCTATGAGATGGCAGAGGCGTTGAAATCCGAGATCTCGATCGACGGAAAAACCACGAAGCAGGTGTTTCCGCGGCGGGACCAATTTGCCGCTGAATTGGTTTATTTCTCGGATTGCATTCTCAACAATGAGGACCCAGAGCCCTCGGGGCGCGAGGGTTTTGCCGATGTGCGCATCATTCAGGCTTTGTTGCAATCGGCGGAGACCAATCGACCGGTTACGATCCGGACGAACGAAGTCTCCCGTCGGCCCACCATGACTCAGGAAATTGTCCGAGCCGCAGTGACCAAACCTCCGCAACTGGTAAAGGCCGCAGCCCCAGGGAAGGAGTGATTTGGCAGACATTTGATTTCAGGAAGCTTAGGGAGATTGCCTATGCCTGCCGATAACGCAAGAAAGTGCGCTCATCAATCTTGCCAGTGCGTTCCTCCCGCGGAGAAAAATATCGCAGTCAACTCTGCAAAGACGCAGGCTCGAGTGAGACCGAGATTGCTTGTGATTGTGGTCATCCGGCTTGCACAGTGCAGTAGCCGCTCGGGAGGCGCAGAGGCACCGCCGAGGGGGATTCCGTCGCCCAACTGGCTCTTTCGGCAGCGGCCCGAGGTGTGCAAGCTAGGGTCAGTAGAAGTTCCCGGGAAAGCTGGATCTGAAGCACGGGGCGTTTGCGCCAGGGAGTTTTGCGACGGAACCTTAGTCTTCGGCACACCGGACGCTCCCCAGCGACCCTTTGTGCGGATCTCGCCGATCAGGCGGAAATGTCCTCGGTTTCGGCGAGCACGAAGAAGCTTTCTCCTCTGAGCAGGGTCTCCACTCCTTCTACCACTTCTCGCCCATTACCTTTGGTCACCGCTCCTCGGAAACCGATGTTGCGTGCTGCCTCCGCGAGCTGTCTTGACACCTGCTGCACGCTGAGGAGAAGAAGGGGTATATGAGGGTTGATTCGCAGTATTTGCTGCGCTGATTGCAGGCCGTTCATGCCCGGCATAGCCAGATCCAAAATCACAATGTCAGGGGCGAGCTTGAGCGCCTTCTCCAAAGCCTCGCTGCCGTTCGCACACTCGCCGCAAACTTCCCAGCCGGCATGATGTTCGAATAGTCGCCGGAGCAGGAGCCGAATGTTTGGGTCATCATCCGCAATTAGAAGTCGAATCGGCACATTCGTCATTTCCTCCGCTAGCTGGGAACTGCGACCCTTTAAATGTAATACTTGCACTTTCACTTCTAAGTAACAATCCAGTAATTACCGTATTACCAGTCAGATTCCCAGCTCTTGATGGAACGCTGCGTTTTTTCCGCGGATAGCATCGGTAGTCTCTCGAACTGATCGGCAAGCGGGGCACGATTCGACTTAAGGTGAAACGCAACCGCCAGGTCCGATCGTTTGGGCATCCTCTCGGTCAGGCGGCCTGCTGTCGTTTCTCCCCCGCTCCGGGCGCGTCGAGCGCCCGAATCATCGCGGTCAACACCCGGTCGTAGGACAAAAGCATTTGATGCTGGCGAGGATCATGGGTCCACCATAAGACCCGTACCTTGACCGTGTCGGGAGCTGTCGCATCTGCGTTCACCACGAGAGCCTCTGGGGCGGGATCGGACAGGACACCAGGAACTGCTTGAATGGTCTGGACGATCCGGGACTTGACTTCATCTAAACCATGAGCTTTCACGGTTAAGTCACACTCCCAGCGGCGCATACCAAGGGCTGTATTGACGATCACGGAGCGGGTGAACAAATCAGCGTTCGGGATCACGACTCGTCGCTCGTCGTAGGTCTTGATGATGGTGGCTCGAGTCTGAATTTCCTCGACCGTCCCTTCGTAGGCATCCAGCTTGATCTCATCGCCGACCCGGAAGGGCTCAGCCCACAACAGCAGCAAACCGGCAAGAAAGTTTTGCAAGATGTTCTGAAAGGCAAATCCTATTGCAACCCCGCCGATGCCAAGAATCTTGATGAGATCCGCGGCTTGGAAGGAGGGAGCAACAATCGAGAAACCCACCAGGAATCCGAGTAAAATCGTCGCCCCAGCGGTCAGCCGTGCGAAGACCACACCGAGATTTTGCCGGGCTCGTGGGACACTTCGCCGGATCACCCGATCGACAATCACGCTGAAGGCATAGAACGCGATAAATACAACGACGGCCACCAATAACGCCGGCAAGCGATCGACGAACTTCTCGATCATGTGATGCGCGGCTTGCCAAAACTTCCCGACAGTTGAGTTCATCGCAGCCAATCTCGGGCCGCCAGGTACTGAAACCAATTGCCCGGCGTCGCTCTGTCCGGCGATAATTGCGGACCTCAGCTGGACGCTACCTACAAGCTAGTCCCCGTTCCATCCAGTGGCCCCCGTAGGACTCCCGCCAAGATGCTGTAAGAGGGGCGCACATCACTTTGCCCCAACCCGGCAACGATTCGAGTGCGGCGTCAAAGCTTGCCGGTAAAACTATGACACCCTTGCGGTTGACGCATCTTGCGATTTCGAACCTGCCCCTTTCAAGACGGGGGAGCGGAGCGACGGGCGTATGATTGAGCTATTCCAGAAACCAGGACGGAAATCCTTCCTTATTCTCCGTCAGGCAAGAACGGTGGTCCTCGCCTCGGCAACCGTATCGAGCATCCAAGGCTGGTACTGGAATTCCACGCAGTCTTGGGTCTCGCGAGAAACTCGCGAAGAAAGCTTGGGAGCTAGACCTGCTATGAGATCACTATCGAAATTCGGCTGGTGCAGCATTGTGCTGGGGTTCGCAATCGTCGCTATCGGCTTGCCAACCAAAGCAACGTCTCAAGATCAAGATGATCCTCCAGGCCGCGTCGCGCGCCTGGGTTACCTACAGGGCTCGATTTCATTGCAACCTGCGGGGGAGAACGATTGGGTCGGAGCAGTTCCCAACCGCCCCATGACGACCGGTGACAAACTCTGGGCCGACCAAGATTCGCGTGCTGAAGTGCAGCTCGGATCCGCCGTGATTCGCTTGGCACCCAATACTGGATTTTCTTTCCTCAACCTCGATGACAACACAGTGCAGATCCAGCTCAGCTCGGGTGCGATCAGCGTCACTGTGCGCCAGCTGAATGACGGGGACGATTTCGAAGTCGATACGCCCAACCTGGCCTTCACCGTTTCGCGGCCCGGCCACTATCGCGTCGAGGCCAGCGAAGACGGTAGCAATACCTCCATCAGCATCCGCGAAGGCGACGGAGAAGCCACGGGCAACGGACAGACCTACACGCTGCATAGCGGCCAGCGCGGCACCTTCAGCGGTACCGACTCACTGAATGCCGAGGTGGAACAAATCGGCGGCCTCGACGACTTCGATACGTGGGCAGAAGGCCGCGATCACCGCTACGATTCTTCCGGTTCGGCGCATTATCTATCGCCCGACGTGGTCGGCTATGAGGATCTCGATGACTACGGAGACTGGCGCGACGATTCCAATTACGGTCATGTTTGGTTTCCCAACCAGGTTGCCGTCGGATGGGCGCCCTATCACGAAGGCCACTGGGACTGGATCTCACCCTGGGGGTGGACCTGGGTGGATGATTCCTCCTGGGGTTATGCGCCGTTCCACTACGGCCGCTGGGTGAGTGTCGGCGGACGTTGGGGATGGGTAGCCGGGCCGGCGGCGGTGCGCCCCGTATACGCGCCGGCGCTGGTTGTATTCATTGGCGGTGGACCGGGAGGATTCGGGGGCAATGTGGGATGGTTCCCACTAGGACCGCGAGAAGTATACGTTCCGTCCTATCGCGTGAGCGAGGCGTACGTGAATCGCGTCAACATCAGCAATACCACCGTGAATGTCACGCAAGTCACCAATGTTTATAACACCACCATCGTGCACAACACGGTGAACATCACGAATGTGACCTATGTGAACCGGAATGTACAAGGCGCAGTGACGGCGGTTCCGCAGCGCGCCTTCGCCAGCGCGCAACCGGTGGGAAGGGTTGCGGTTGCCATGAACTCGCGCGATATCGCGGCTGCTTCAGTGAGCGCGCGCGTCGCCGTAGTTCCAACCCGCGAGAGTGTTCTCGGAGCAAAAGCGTCGAGCGCCGATCGCGTAGCCGCCCCTCCCGCAGCTGTGGCCAGTCGACAAGTGGTGGCCAAGCGCATACCGCCTCCTCCTCCCGTGCCTTTTGTTAGACAGCAGCAGGCGCTGGCCGCCCATCCCGGACAACCGTTGGCGAGAAGCGAAGTGCAGAGCCTGCGTCCGGCGAACCCCGCCGCAGCTCAGCCCATGGTGAGGCAAGCACCTCCGGGAAGAGCCGCGACCCCGGCCATGGGCCATCCGGTAAACCAACCGGCGAACCGTCCTCCAAATCAGCCACCTCCGAACGGACGTCCGGCTGCTGAGCCCAATCGATTCACACCGCCGCAACCAAATAATCAGCTAACACCGCCGCAACCGAACAATCGGCCGGAGACAGGTTCGCCAGTCTATCGACCGCCGGTGACTCCGAGTCAACCTGCGCCAAACCCCGTACCCGCGCCGCCACAACCCAACAATCGTCCGGAAACCTATCGGCCGCCCCAGTCGCAACCCGTGAATCCGCCAAGTGCGCCTCGTCCCGCCGCTCCGCCCCCAGCACACAATGACCGTCCACCCGCGGCGCAACCGAATTATCGTCCGGAGCCGAGCCGGAATGCGCCGGTTCCTCGCCCGCAGACGCCGCCGACAGAGCGTCGGCAGGAACGCGCTGCTCCCCCGGCAGCGGCGAAGCCGGCCCCGGCTCCGCCGAAGCAGCAGCCAGGACCGCAGACGCCCGAAGAGAAAAAAAGGCAGGAACAGGAAAAGCCGCCGAGCAACTGAGAATAACTGGACTTAGTTCACGCACCCTGGGGTTTCCCAGGGTGCTTTTTCTAGTCTCGCACGCAACCGTTGTGGTTTTGTGCGCTAGCAAGCACAGGATGGCGCCCTCAACCTGCGCGGGTTATTACCCACGGATCTGCTCCTCGGGATCCTCTATCAGAGCCACCTCATACCGATCCAACATCGGCAATAGGATGTTCTCCAGTTCCCGCTTCCACAACTCTCCTTCATAAAATCTTGCTTTCATCGGTTCACGCGACGCGATAACCTGCGACTGAAAGTTTCAGACTCCGAAACTCAGCGGGCAGTTCAGGAAACCGCCGACTTCGTCGAGCAGCAAACCAGAGCCTGGACTGGAGATTGGGCGGCGACGTGGGCACTTGGTTGAAGACCTGGTGCGAATGAATTGGTAAACTTGCCGGAGGTTGCCGGGAAACCTCACGCATGAAACGCGCCGCCCTCGGTCTCAGGATGCATTCCGGTTGGGGAGTGCTCGTGGCCGTGGCCGGGGACGCCACCTCGGTCGATTTAATGGACCGCAGACGCATCGTGATCACAGATCCGAAAGTTCCCGGAGCCAACCAACCCTATCACCACGCGGCAAGCCTCGGACTCGAGGAGTCGGAACGCTACCTCGCGAACTGTGCCGCTATTTCGGAGCGTTTGGCTACGGGATCGGTCGGAGACCTGGTTCGGGAATTGGGCTTGCGCCAGCATCACGTCGTCGGTTCTGTCATCCTTCTGGCCTCGGGTCGACCGCTACCGTCACTCGCGAACATTCTCGCCTCGCACGCGCTGATTCATACCGCGGACGGCGAATTTTTTCGCAGAGCCGTGAGGCAGGCCTGCGAAGGCCTGAGGATTCCTGTAACCACCATGAAAGAGCGCGAACTCCACAAGCGGGCTCAGACAGCATTCGGGAAGCAGGCAACCCGAGTCGAGCACCGGATCTCGCGCCTTGGAAGCACGGTCGGCCCGCCTTGGACCAAGGATCACAAGACGGCGGCATTGGCCGCTGCCATGGTTCTGGCTGGTGGCAAGGCCGCGGTTGCTCCCTGACCTGCCCCCTGGGATTTCGCAGAATCGAGAAGCCGGGAAGGCTGTTTGAAAACGCGGAGCTGTTTAGGCGCAGTCGACGATCGCAACCGGCCCACTCCGATGCGCGCCGGAAATGGCCGCGCTGATGGGAAAATAGATCATGACCGGCGTACGAATGGATACTTGGCTCTGGGCCGCCAGATTTTTCAAGACGCGCACCCTCGCGAAACGAGCCTGCGAACTCGGGAGAATTCAATCGAATGGACACCCTGCGAAAGCCGCGCGCGAGGTACGGGTCGGAGACCAGTTACGGGTGACCAATGAGGGCGGCGTCTTCGAACTGGAGGTCCTGCTGCTTAGTGAGACGCGCGGCCCTGCCACGGTGGCACAGACGCTGTACCGAGAAACCGAGGCGAGCCGCGAGTTGCGCCGGAAGTTGACAGACGAACGCAAGGCCATGCAGCGTTTCGAAACCTTGCCGGAAGGCAGACCCTCGAAGCGCGATCGCCGCGAGATCATCCGCTTCCGGGGCAGAGAGTAAAGGTCGAGTTTATGACAATGGAAAGCCCTGTGCTCATGGGCAATTACGCTCGTCTCGAACCGCTTGCGCACCGTCACATCGACGGACTGGTAGCCGCCGCCGCGGCTGACTCCGGTCTCTACCAGTGGAGTCCGGTCCCCCAGGGCAGAGTCGAGGCCACTCGCTATGTAGACACAGCGCTGGCGTGGAAAGATGCCGGCAGCGCGGTGCCCTTCGCCACCGTTCGCCTGGCTGACGAGGTGGTCATCGGCTCGACGCGCTTCTGGAACCTGGAGCGATGGTCATGGCCCGAGAGCCATCCGTCGCACGGTCGGAGCGCTCCCGATGCCTGTGAAATCGGCTATACGTGGCTGGCCCGATCGGCGATCCGCACCGCCGCCAACACCGAAGCCAAGCTGCTCATGCTAACCCATGCTTTCGAAGTATGGCAGACGCTCCGGGTCTGCTTTCATACGGACGCGCGCAACCAGCGGTCACGCGCTGCGCTCGAACGCATCGGCGGCCAATTTGAAGGGATTCTCCGCGTCCACAGGATGGCTGCTGACTACACGCCGCGTGACTCGGTGCGGTATTCGATCGTGGCGTCAGAGTGGCCGGCGGCGAAACACCGTTTGGCTCAACTCCTGAAGCAAGCGTGACTGGCGAGCGGTCACCCTCGAGTGACCGCCTCTTCGACTGACCTCCTCTGAGGATTGTGCAGCCGGATTGCCTCCGGAATTGGGCAGGGGATGATCGCGAGACGCCTGCGGCAGTGCTGGTCTTTTCTGTATAGTCAGCCCCGCGGCTCGCGCCTTGGCCTCTATACAGGGCGTCTCGCAGCCAACCCATGGCGATTACGATCCCTTGGAATCAAGAGCCAGGCGACCGCAGAGCTGGCCAGAGACAAACTGGCACAAATCCACATCACCATTCGGAATCCGAACACAAATGCTTCCCCGATGGAGGCTTCGATGAAGGCCCTCATATTGGGACGGAGGCCGGCAGGAAGCTGCAGGCCGGCGAGTCTGACCTCGTTTCCTTGAAGCTGTTGCAGAATCTCAGGGGGCAGCATGACGTGAACTAGGCGGAAATTAAGCTGAGAACCAAAGGCCTTGATCATCACAATCCCAAAGACTGCGATCGCCAGCACGCCCGCTACTCGTGCCACGGCATTGTTGATTCCCGAAGCTGCGCCGACTCGGTCTTGATTGACCGAATTCATCACCAGGGTGGTGAGAGGAGCTACCGAGACAGCCATCCCGAAGCCCAGAACAACCATCGCCGGAAAGAAGGTCTTCCAATAACTCCCCCCAACCGAGGGCACCGCGAACAGGACGAAGCCCAAAGCGGCAGTGAGCGGACCAATGATCAAAGGAGCTCGTGCGCCATAACGAGCGACTAGTCCGCCGGACCAGCGGGATAGAGAGAACATGAGCAGAATGAAGGGAAGGATGGCGGCGCCGGCAGCCGTAGGGGAGTATCGCTGGACCTGGATCAGGTTCATCGGAAACAAGAAAAAGAAAACTCCAACCGCGGCGTAAAGTAACAGAGTCAGTAGGTTCGCGCCGCTGAAGCTGCGGCTTCGGAATAAAGCGAGCGGGAGCACTGGCGCAACGGACTTAGCCTCGACAAACACAAACGCGGCAAGACACCCGACACCCACGCCTAAGGCTCCGAACACTTGAGGGTTTCTCCAACCGAGGTTCACCGATTCGATGAACCCGCTCACTAAACCACCCAGCCCCAGGGTGGCAAGAAGCACTCCAAACCAGTCGACGCGACCGGCAACGCCGCTGCGGCTCTCCTCAATCCGCCAAGTCGAAATCGCCATCACGGCCGCGGCCAGCGGGAGATTAATGAAGAATACCCACCTCCAGGAAGCATGCTGAACCAGCCAGCCGCCAAGCACTGGGCCAACCGCAGTCGTGATCGCCGTAAAGCCCGACCAGGTGCCGATCGCCCGCCCGCGGCTCTGCTCGTCGAAAGACGTACTGATGATCGCGAGGCTACCGGGCACGAGCAGCGCCGCTCCCACGCCCTGAATGCTCCGCGCGATGATAAGTTGATGAATGTTCAAGGCAACACCGCAACCTGCGGAGGCCGTGGCGAAAATCGCTACTCCCATCACGAACATCCGACGGCGGCCAAACAGGTCGCCAAGCGAACCTCCGACTAGAATCAACGCACCCAGAAACAGTCCGTACGACTCGATGACCCACTGCAAGTCCACCACCGTGGCATGAAAGCAGGCCTGCAGGGCTGGCACGGCAACATTGACCGCCGTGCTATCGATGAAAGCCATGCTGGAAGCGAGAATAGTCGCGGTGAGTATCCAGGCTCTCGCCTCCGTGCCACAGGGAACTTCGGCACGGCCTGATCGCATGAGGGCTTCATCGCAGGGTGTTCTCATGGTGCTTTCGCTGCCGGCTTGAGAGCTGCCGCCAGCCTCGCCACAAGCTCCCGAGGACAAAGGTCGGTTTTAGCCATGAGTCGGAACTTTGAAATTGTGAATCCGGAATTTCGGCGAGATCGCCGATGCAATCTTTATCCCCGTCCGCCTGCTCAACAAATCCGAGACCTGATCAGCCCGCCGGAACTTCCGGGTCGTGGGGTCGCAGGTGGCGATGGCAGAAGCGGATTCGCCGTTTCCTTGCACGCTATTGAGGTTTCGCCGGCAAATAGAAGTCAACCAGATTGCCATCCGGATCACGAAAGTACAGCGAACGGGTTCCCCACGGCTGATTCGTCGGAGGTTTGACCCAGGTTTCGACGAAGCTCCGGAGCCGCACATATTCCCCATCGACATTGGCCACCTGGAACTCCAGGATTGTGCTTCTGTTGTTTGCCGGTTCGGCGGCGCCGGGAATGTATTTCTCCTGCGCTTCCGCTGAAAAGATCGCGAGTACGCCTCGAGCGGTAGGAAACTCGGCATACACGCCGCTGGTCACCGACTGTGGGGAGACTCCCAAGGCATGTTGGTAAAAGTCGACCATCTTCGTAAACCTGCCCGTAATGAGACAGGTGTTGACGAGCACTGGCCGAGTAACCTCACTCGGCCGGGCGCTGCTCCAAGCTCCTCGGAAAACTAGAGCACAAAGCAGCCCGACCAGAACCACGTCGAAAGCAACCCAATTTCCGATTTTCATGACCGATAGCCTCCATCACCGAAAAGAGCCTTGCCACCCGGCAAGCTTGCCAGTTCTCGCCGAGTCATCGTGGATGGCCCGAGAATGGTTCTTAGATTCTTGCAATGCGGGCTCCGATTGTCGGTTCCGTGCAAGCTGCAGCGCAGAAATCATCCTGTCGCATTCCCAATCTGTAATTGGTTTGGCCAGCATATCAAATTGAAAAACCCAACTGTCCAGTTCTCCCCAGTTGCGACACGGCAGCAAGTTGCGACTTCACGCTTGTCGTCGGCTGTCGGCACAGGCCTTGATTGGGTCAGTGTCGATGAAATTCGGCAATTCAACCCCCGCGAACAGCCAGACGACATCACGCTGATTGTTGCCAAGTGTCGCGAAAGCCTGGTGAGGCCTCCGCAGAAATAGTGGCAGCCGGCTTTCTCAGCCGCCGGATGCGCACCGCGAACTATTCAGGTGCAGCCACTAGGATCAACAAGCCTTGGACCTTCTCCCAATCGGTTGTGCGATCGAAGGAAACCTCGCGACGCTCGTCGGAAAATCGAAGGTCCAGCAGTAATAGCTTGTGGAGAGCATCCAATCTCGCCCCAGTGGTGGGGTCGAAAGTCTCGTCGAAGATGACGCCGTAGACCACATACAAATGAGAATTCCACCGCATGAGTGGCGCATGGTTTCCCATGACCGCACTGATCAGCTGACCAACATTGACCGAAGGCGGGGACAGATATTCCGCAGTGACCATGAAAGCGCGCCCGTCGCCGAGCACGTTCCTGCCTCGCAGCTTGTTGGCAATGGCCTCGAGAGACATGGGATCCGCCAGTCGGACGCGGTCTCCCAGAGCAGACTTCTTGCCGCAGCAAACCTCCTGGTCCCGGAAGATGATCTCCGCCGCTGCCGCCAGCACATCGGAGGGGTCGGTAGAGCGGGCCGTCAGCGAAGGCAGATCGCTGATGCGGAGCTCTTTATTGTAGGTTTGCCCCTGCACCAGGCAACATCCAGCGAGACCTGAGACGGTAACGCAGCGGGCCAGGACAACCCACATCGATCGGTAAGATTGGAACCTGGTCACCTAGTCCGCCTCTCCTCCATTGTGGGCACATTCAGCTCCTCACGCGTCCAGGGCCGATGGTTTTTACCTGTTCGCGGGCTCATCGCCTGGGGACAACACGATCCTGCTCTTCACCTGGTACAGCCGGTACTTGGAATAATTGTGTTCCTCCCGGACAACCTGTCCCCTGACCTCCATTTGGAGGTTCACGGCTTTGGGCAACCATAACTCCGTGGCGAGATCCGCAATGTGCACTGGGCCAAACAGGATGTTTGCCGTCTGTTTTTCAACCAAAATCAGGGGCAAGGGCGCCAATAAGTCGGTGCGCAGACGCACGATGCGGAAATCCGATTGATCGATCCAGGCGATGCCCTGCAACAGCATCGGAATCGACATGGTGTTAACTACAATTTCTCCTGGGGATTCCACCGAGCCAGGAGTTTGAGCAAAGCCAAGAACGTAGGTCGTGCGCCCATTGACGCGTTGTTGTCCCAGGTAGCGGAATCGGGATTCCGCTTGATTGGCGGAAGAGAATATGATCCAGGTGGACACGAACCCCTGGAAACTTGGCGCTCCCGCCGCCGCTTGTCCGACTGGTTTGCCATTGCGCGCGGTTCGGTATTCTGTAACTTGCCGGCCTTCCTGCGCCGGATGAGTCAGGATCATATAGTGGAATAATTCATCTCTGGTTGCGACGGCTCCCTGGGAAATGCACCCAACGCCCACGCAGCCGTTGGTCGCCGCCTCAGAATAGTGCGACTCGCTTATGCCTTCATCGGAAATTAAATCGGGCAGCTTGCGGAGCAAGTCATCAGCTTTGGCGCCGGTCTTAGCGAGAAGATCGGGCAGCGGTTCTTGGCTGGGAGCAGGCGTCAGTCCTGCCAATTCATGCACCGTCTTTCTCAATTCGGATGGCGGGTCGTCCATGTAAGGACGGGCGTCCGCGTAGAGCTTCGCTTCGTTCCGGGCTTCGTCTCTTTCCTTATCTTTATTCTTAGGCTCGGCGGAGGCGGACGATACAGGCCAGCCAGGTGAGGGTCGCGGCCGATCTGCATCCCGATCCGTCGTCGCTTGATACAACCGGTAGTCAAAATACTTGTGTTCCTCGTGGAGGAACTGACCGTTGGCCTGCATGTCAAAATCTACCCGTTGAGGCAACCACAACTGCAAATTCGGTTGCGCCAGGTCCACTGGGCCAAAAACGATGTTGGCCGTCTGCTTTAGGAGCTTCTTTTCGGCAAGGGGCGCCAGCAGGTCGGTGCGCAAACGAACAATGCGGAAATCCGATTGATCCACCCAAGCAATGCCTTGCAGGAGTATGGGGCGATCGCGGGAGGCAATTGAGCCGGGGAGCTGGGCAAACCCGATCACAAAAGTGCTGTGCCCATCGATTTGCTGTCGTCCCAGGTATCGAAAGCGGGTTTCCACCTGATTCACCGGATAGAAAAGAACCCATGTCGGCAAAAATCCCTGGTAGGTTGGCAATCCCGCCGTGGGATCAACAGACTTACCTTTCCGTGTAGTTCGGGACTCTGAAATCACCACCCGGCCGAAGGCGCCTGGATGGGTAAGGATCAGGTAGTGGAAACTTTCGTCTTCTTCCCCGCCTGCCGGCCGGCCGCGGGCGTCCGGCATGACATATCGCGATTGGCTCACCGCCTCCTCGGAAACCAAATCGGGTACTCGTTGAACCAATTCATCCGCCTCGGCGCCCACTTTTTCGAGAAGATCCGGAATCTGTTCTTCGCTCAAGGCAGGCGTCATTCCGGACAATTCATGGACTGCCTTTTTGAGTTCGGGGAACGGCGCATCGAGATAGGGATGGGCATCGGCATAGAGGCTCGCGGCCTCCGCTTTGACCCCTTCGGCCGATTGGGACCGCAATGGCTGGGGTTGAGGGAGTGCGGCCACCACGCTGGCAACCAAGAACATGACCGAAACGCTACATACTGCTCTGCGTCGGATCATCGGTGCCTCCCCCGGTTGCGTCTCAGCCTAGAACCTCTTTTTCCCTTTTCCAGCGCCTTCGGCTTTTCGCCGGGATCCGAGGTCGCAAGATGGCAGGCCGGGCGCTGTCATAGGGTGCCGAAGGGAGTCTTTGGAGAGGACAGATTTTCGAGATTCAAGGACGCTGGCTGGTTCATCCGTGACGCCGCTTGGTGCTGCGTTCTCACGATCTCGCCCACCAGAAACAGGTCCGTCAGCAAAGCCCGCACATGGCTTGAGGCGTTCAGGTTGTCAATCAACTGCGAGCTGATGGAACGCTGGGCCAAAACCAGCTCGATCGCAGCCAGCGAGTCCTGGGCGTCGCGGTCCAGCACGGCACAAAAAGCCTGGTATTGGGCTATCGGTCCCGGTTCCAGTTCTTGCACTGCCTGCGCGCAACTCTCCGCCAGGCCAGTCAAGGCTTTGACTGCACGCTGCAGGAATTCCCGTACCTGTCCACCGGCTTGGCTGCCCTCATCTGTGGGCAATCCCTGCCCCGCGTAGGCGAGCAGAAACTCGTAACACTCCTCGATGCGGTCACAGCGTTCCACAAACTCAGTCGGCATCAGCCACGCCTCGCCGCGCGTTGGGTAAGGTCTCGACCACCCAGCGCTTTGGATCGTGCTCCTTCAGATAAAATTCCCGGCTCATCGAACCGACAATCATCGATGCGGTAATCGGCAACTTCTCTGGTCGGACTGCAAAGTACACGTGCACCACCACCAGCGTGATCAGACCCACGCCTGCCAGCCCGTGCAGCACGTACATCAACCCCCAGGTCATATCGCTGAACAAATAGGGGTTGCGCGAAAAGAAGGGAGTACGCACCCGGGACATCATGAACACGCCGGTTAGGATCGCCGACATCCCGGTCACGATGATCGCGCCATGATAGAGCTTGTTCTCCAGGGGATATTTGGCGAATTTCCTCGGCAATCCTGCTGGTTTACCCAGGAAGCGCAATACTCTTTTCCCGGCATCTTCGAGGTCTGCTTTGTCCGGCCAGATCGACCAGAAGTCCAAAAAGAAGGAAGCATGGAAGATGTGAAAGACCACAGAGACGGTCAACACCACGCCGGCAATCCAGTGGTAGGTCACCCAGTCGAACCGCACGCCCACCTTCGGCAAGAATGCGGTAAACAACAGGGTGAACATGGAGGCGGCCATGATCCAGTGAAACGCCCGCGCGACCAGCGAGTGCCTAGGGACGCGGGCGGGCAGCCGTGTCGCGATTTCCGGAGCAGCCTCGGCGGCGAACTCTTTCTCCCCGGCGAAATACCGGATGTAGATGGCGTGCACGATGAGGAACAGCATGCCAGCAATCAGCGCAACCCAGATCAGAGACCACGCAATGTGAATTGGGACATTCTGTCCCAGCGGACTTGTCGCCCACTCTATGAAGCCCATGTCGCCTCCTCGACTCCGCTAATGGCACGCTTCACCAGGTTTCTCATCAACGGGACCTTGTAGGCATTGAACTGCAACGGGATCGCTCCCTGGACTGCCACCTTTCCCGCCATTTCACCGGTGGTTGCCGTGCGCGGTTGACCACGGACCACATCCTCTACGGCTTTCAGCCGCAAAGGTCGGGCAGCAGCGGCATTCACCGCGATACGGATTTCCTGGATGGTGCCGCCTGACAACCGCATGGCCGAGGCCACGTTCAGCAACGGGAAGTCCCACACGTTCCGATCGCGCACTTTCTCGAAATAAAACTGCGCTCCTGCCCAAGCAGAGGGAATTCGAATGGCGGTCAACAGGTATCCCGGCTGCAGAATGTTCATGCGAGTGATGTCCATCTCGGGCCCGATGAAATAGTCCTCGGCATCGACCAGGCGTTCGCCCTTGGGAGTCGCGATCACGAACTTGGCGTCGAGCGCTATCAAGGCCGGCGCGGAATCAGAGGGATTGACCGCTACACAGCGCTCCGCGTGCAGAATCGCGTGCTCGCGGTTCCGGCCGACCGGGGTGTCGGCGTAGCAGATGTTGCCCCCGGCGCGGTAGCACGGCCAGCCGGCGCGATAGTACCAGCAACGCGCGTCTTGCGACACGTTGCCGCCAAGCGTTCCCTGATTGCGAATCTGGGGCGAGGCCACGAGTTCCGCAGCCTGCGCCAACAGTCCATACTTTTGCTGGATGAGGGGATGGCGCACCACTTCGGTGAGGGTAGTCATGGCGCCGATCTCGATTCCGTCGGCGGTCGTGCGAACCCCCTTGAGTTCTTCGATTCCGCTCAAATCGACCAAGGCTTTCGGTCTTTTGATTCGGTCCTTCAGCCAGTCAAAGCTGTCGAGTCCACCGGCCATTACCCAGGCATCCTGACCGTGTTGTTCGAGAAGCTTTTGCGCGTCCGCAATGGAGTTCGGCTGAAACAACTGGAACGCCGGCATGACATCTCGTATTACAGCCATAGACCTCTCCGTTCTCTATCTCCACTAGATGTGTGCGGTCAAGGGATCCTGCATGGGACGCCCGGCTTCGAGCGAGGTCAGGATCGTGTCAAGATTGACGGGTGCGCGCCGATAAATCTCATCCCCCAGCGCATCCGAAAGCGCGTTCAAGATGGCGCCGCAGCCGCCGCCTACGGGTGGTTCCCCCACGCCGCGGGCGCCCACCGGCGTCTCCGGATCCGGAATATCGAGCGCCGCCCATTGCATGTTGACGGGCACATCGAGAATGGTGGGCGGCTTGGTGTGGTGGAATCGCCGGGAAACGGTGTGGCCGTATTGCGGGTCGAACACCCACTTCTGGCTGATGGCGTGGCCGATGCCCAAAATCGATCGGCCGAGCACCTGTCCGCCGAGCGCCTTCGGATGAATCACGGTGCCGACGTCGGCCACGGCAAGGAAATCCGTGATGTAGTACTTGCCGGTTTCGGTATCGACTTCGACCTCGGCAAAGGTGGCTACATAGGAGAAGGTCTGTCCGTCGTGCGGATATTTGTCCTTACCGGCTGCGACCAGACCCTGTCCTGCCAGCGCCGCAATCGATGCCTTGGTGTATTTGTTCACGTCTTCAGGAGCCTCGTGACCGTCGTAGACGCCTCCCAGTTGAATGGCATGTCCGGCGGCCTGCGCCAGGCTCATGCCTTTGCCGCCCTTGCGGAACACGCGCTCGTTGGCAACCTCATACTGCTCGGGCTTGCCGCCGAGAGTCTTCGCCGCAATTTCCTGGAGCTTCCTTTTCCCATCGCTTGCCGCCGCGTGGGCCGCACGCGTCATGGCGTGGGTGGTTTGGCTGCCTCCGGAAACGCAGGTCCAGGGCAGATTCTTGGACGTATTTCCCCAGGTGACGTCGCATTTTTCCCAGGGCACACCCAATACCTCGGCGACTACGCGGTGGACGTCGCTGATCGACTCGGTCCCTAGGTTGCCAATTCCCGATTGGATCGCGATCCGCCCATCCGGCTGGATGACGAACAACCCGTCATATCCGGTAGAACCGCCGAAAAAGCAGCTCGAAGACACGCCCACTCCGCGGACTTTCGTGCCGCTTCGCTTGGGGCGTGCGATCCGTTCTTTCCACTGAAACTGTTCCGCACCGCGATCGAATGCTTGCTTGAGGAACGCACTGGTCGAATGAGCTCGGGTGCCGTTCCTTGCGGGTCCCCAAAGGGCTTTGCCCTCGGGGCAGTTGATCTTTCGAATCTCTACCTGGTCGAGCGAGAGCTTGCGGGCCGCTCGGGCAAGAATCGGCTCCATGATGACGATTCCCTGCATTCCGCCCGGCGAGCTTTGCGCCCCTCGGGGTGGTGTGTTCGTCATCACGGTCACGCCGCGCCAGCGCATGGCCAGGGGTTGATACAACAGCGAGACAATCGCCCCTGAGGCGCTCGCGTCCCCCACCGCGTCATAGGGGCCGTTGTTGCAGATGACAAACATATCGAGCGCGGCGATCCGCCCGTCGGGGGAAAATCCGACCTTCATCCGGCCCTGAAAGCCTGGCCGTGCGCGCCCGATGAAATGTTCTTCTTCCCGGCTGATGCGCATCATCACCGGGGCGTTGGCCTTTTTCGCCAAGAGCGCTGGAATGATCGCAAAGATGTAACCGGTCGCCTTGCTGCCAAAACCGCCGCCCGTATACTCGCTGACGAGCACGATCTGGTTGGGGTCCATATTCAACCAGCGTCCCAGGGCGGCCAGGGTTTGCACCGTACTCTGGGTTCCCATGTGAATAAACACTTTTCCGTTCTGCCAGTAGGCCAAAGCGGTGCGAGGCTCGAGCGTCTGGTGGCTGCTGTCCGGCGTGACAAAGGTTTCATCGAGAACCAACGCGGCATTTTTGAAGCCCGCATCGAGATCGCCGTACACCCACTCATCTTGCGGCTTGCCCATGGGCAGGCGGCCTTGCTTGGCCTCGGAGAAGTCCGCCGCGGTCCATTTGAGCTCTCCGACATGCGGCGTAGGAGGAGCCGGAGGTCTTTCTCCCGGCTTCGCGGGGGGTGCTGGGGGTCGGACCCAGACGTTGCCCTCAGCGCGCGGATTCGGCCCACCCGGGCGCAACGAATCGAGTGGATCGATGACAAACGGCAAATGTTCGAACTCGATCTCAATTTTTTCGATGGCCTCGGCGGCTGTCAGTTCGTCCACCGCAGCGACCGCCAGAACCGGCTCGCCCTGGTAAAGCGGTTCCATGGTGAGCGCTTTTTCGCCCTGCTGGTTGGCTTTGATCACCGCCCCCAGGTCGGTCACGCTGTCGGCGGGGGCGGGAAGATCATTTTGGGTGAGGATTGCTCGCACCCCGGGCATGGCCAAGGCTTTACTGAGATCGAGACGCTTCACCCGTCCATGCGCCACGGGACTGAGCAGCAGCTTCGCGAACAACATGCCTTCCACGCGGAAATCCTCAGCATATTTCGCCCTGCCGGTCACCTTCGCGTAAAGATCGGGGGTTGTGTAGTCTTTGCCGATGACCTTGTATTGGGGTCCGAACTTCTGTTGATTCGGCTTCCATTCTGGGCTAGACATGGTTCACCTTCCGCAGGTTTTCTGCTCCGCGCATCATGGCGGTGAGGATCTTGTCATAGTCCTGGCAGCGGCAGAGGTTTCCAGATATGCCGTGCGCCAACTCGGACCGAGTGGGATTGGGATTGGTTTTCAGGAATCCGGTGGTCGCCATAATGAAGCCGGACATGCAGAACGCGCACTGGAAGCCCTGTTCATCAATGACGCCCTGCTGCACCGGGTGCAGCGTGCCGTCCGGGCTGGCCAGTCCTTCGATCGACAGGACCTTCTTGCCGCGTACCGTGTGGGTCAGCACCGAGCACGAGTAGTGGGGAACGTCGTCGATTAAGACCGTGCAGGCGCCGCACTCGGCGCGGTCGCAGCCGAGTTTGGTGCCAGTGAGTCCGAGTTTGTAGCGCAGCGTCCAGGCCAGCGTCTCCTGCTTCATGACGTCGACTCGCCGTTGCTGGCCGTTGACGTTCAGAGTAAGGAGCCGATCGCCGGGATCGCCCGCCGCTTGCGCGAAAACGGAGGTGGCGCGGAACAGGTAGTTCGCCGAGGACGCCGCCACGCCACTGCTGATGACCCCTTTGATGAAGTTGCGTCTGGAGACTCCTTTTGCGTCTTCCATCCCTTTGCCGTCGGTTTCATCGGTCATACCCAATCACCTCCCGCCCGCGTTTCCGCCGATCTCCCAATTTTATGCCTCCTGCATGAAGCTCGCCAGCCCGCCTCGAAGAGAAGGCATCCGCCGCGGGCGGGTAGGTGTTATGGCCCCGATGTTTCCGGGAAAAAACGCCACTTGGCGCGTGTGTATGCGACGCGGAATCCCTTGCGCTCGGCGTTGCGCTGGGAATTGCTTCCCGCCTCGGCCACCATCATGGCCAAGTAGCAGCCCTGGTCGAAGGCGTAGCGCATGCGCTCCTCGAGAAGCGCTGCTTGCAGTCCACGACGGCGCAGTTCCGGAATTGTGGCCGAACCGCCGAATAGCGCCACTCCGTCGTGCATCGACAGCACTCCAGCGGCGCCCGGTTGGTCCTCAACCTCGGCGAGGAAGCACACACTGTGCTCACGAGCCGAAGATAGCGCGCCGACTTCGAGAAGAAAATCCGAGAGTTCCGGATGTTCGTGGGTCCAGCCCTTTCGGCTGATGCTACTCCACAGTTGCGCCTCTTTGGAACCCGTAACCCGCACCCGGATGTTGCCGTAATCAGAAGCCGGCGGTTTCTCAACCGGTCGGTAAAGAACATTGCTGATCTCGATCGGCCGGTACCGGCGGGCGCAGAGCAACTGGAGCGCGGCGACCCCTGCGAGCGGGCTCACTTCGTGAAGCGCGGGGGCGCCACGGTCCAGGAAGAAGCGCTCGATCACGTCGAGCGAGGCCGGGCTCAGCGGTTCGAATAGACCGAGTCCAAAACTCTGCGTTAGCGGCGAGTCGACACCATCGAAGACCGCGTATGCCCCGGCGCATTCCATCCACATGGC
Source organism: uncultured Acidobacteriaceae bacterium (assembly GCA_963770245.1). Lineage (GTDB taxonomy): Bacteria > Acidobacteriota > Terriglobia > Terriglobales > Acidobacteriaceae > PALSA-270. The sequence goes on from CAVYOX010000015.1 coordinate 29,567, forward strand.
AGCGCTCGCGGGGTACACGCGACGGCGCGACTCCGCGAATTGCGCACAGGCGTGCCCTTCGGCGCGCTCCAAACGTCGGGAAAGTGAGAGATCGGCAAACTGCATGGCGTCGGTTATCTTAATCTATGTATCGAGTGGCAGCAGCAATCCTCGCCGCACCCGCTTCTGCTTGCTACCCGGGGCTTGAGCGAGGCAACCGGCCACACTCATTCGCACCGTAGCGCTGTCATAGGATCGGATAGAGAGGCGCGCCGCGCCGGGATGGCGCAGGCTATCGCGGAGACCACGCTGAGCAGGGCCGTTCCCGCCAGGAGAATGACCGGGTCGCGCGCATTGCCTTCTGCCCATTTCGCGAGAATCCTGTTCAGGGCCAGCGCGAACCCGACACCGGCCATAATACCGCTGCCTACACTGACCAGAGTCGACCGAAATACGATCCGCAGCACATTGCCGCGCTGTGCGCCGAGCGCCATGCGAATGCCAAATTCGTTGGTCCGTTGCGCCACTGTATAGGACACCACGCTGTAAAGACCCACTGCGGCCAGAAGCAGGGCGAGCCCAGCAAAGACCCCGAAAATCCAAGCGGCCAGATGCTCCTGCTGCCACTCCGGTTCATCCGAGATCCAGGAGTCTAGGTCCTCGACGTTGCTGTCGATCTGCTGCTCAGCGATTCACCGCGGTCAACTGCGCCCGCACCGCGTGCAGCAGGGTCAGCGGCGGTACCTCCGACCTCACCAGGATCTGCGTTCCCTGTGACATGCTCAGCGTGAAGGGCATAAAAATCGCTGGCTTGATGGGATTTCGCAGTCCATCGTTCCGCGCGTCCCCCACAATGCCCACAATCACGAGCGCCGAGTCCGCCAAGTTCGGGGCTGACAATATCTGCGGCGGTCGGTCCTCGACGCTCGGCAGCTTTACCGAGTGCCCGATGGCATCGCCATTCGGGAAGTAGCGTTCGGCCAGAGTTCGGTTGATCACTGCCACATGGGCGCCGTCATGGTTCTCGGTTTCGTCCCAGATCCGTCCTCGCGAGCAGCGGAATGCGAAGCGCCACAAAGTACCCCGGGCTCACCAGGTTGATCGATCCCGTCTGGTCTTCGACCGCCGGCTTGCCCACAATCTCAAAGCGCAACCTCCATCCGTTCTCGGGCGGAGTAGCGTTGCTCGAAATGGCCGTCATGGTCACGCCGGGAGTTTCAGCCACCTTGGCTCGCAGTTGCTCAAAATAAGCCGCGCGCGCCGCCCAGGTGGTGTACGAGTTGTCGTGCAGCGGAATCCCGAGCGATAGCACATGGTGGGGATCGTAGCCCAGTGGCATGTGCATCAAGCGCACAAAGCCTTCCATCGCCGAACCCGCTCCGGCCAGCAGCAAGAGCGTCAGCGCAATCTGCCCGGCGATGAGCGCATTGTGGGTTCTGCGTCCGCGCACGCTTCCCGCCACCCGGCGTGCGTTCGACTGCATGACTTGGCCTACCTGCGCCCGCGAGAGCTCGAGCGCCGGCCACAATCCGAACAGAACCCCCGTTCCAAGCGCCACCCCGACGCTGAAGAACAGCACCGGGAGATTGATGCGGATCACGACCTCGGGTGCGAAGGCATAGCGGGGCAGCAACGCCTGAATACCCGCGAGAATTCCGTAAGCCATCAAAACGCCCAGCACGGCGCCGATCGCAGCCAGCAGCAGCGCCTCGGTAAACAGCTGACGGGCGATGCGGCGACGGGGCGCCCCGACCGCGGCTCGCACCGCCAATTCATGTTGCCGCGCCGTTCCCCGCGCCAGCAGCAGAATGGACACGTTTCCGCATCCGATGGCCAGCAGCAGTCCCACCGCGCCCAGCAAAAGATACAACGTTCGGCTCATGCCCCTTACAACCCACTCGTTCAACCCTTCCACTCGCACTCGGAAGTGCTCGGGAAAATGATGGGGCATGTCCCTGGCAAACTGTTCGAGCAACGGTTGCAGCACGGCGTCCGCGGCCTCATGGGTCACGCCGGGCCGCAGGCGGAGATTGACGATACACGTCAGCCCTGGATCCTGCGTCAGTTTCAGCGGCAGGTAGACGTCTGCGCTGTACCAGGTGAACCGCGGCGCCGCAACGCCCACGATCACGTAGTTCTTCCGGTCCAGTTCGATCGTCTTTCCCAGCACCTCTGGACTCGAGAAGAAGTGCTTCTGCCAGAACTTGTATCCGAGGACCGTCACCGGCTGCGGATCCTGCCCATCGATGGCGTCCGCGGGCAGAAGTCCCCGCCCCAGCACCGGCGGGACCCCGAGATCGTTAAAGCCGTTCGAGATCAGACCGATCGCGTTGACATTTTCCGGGACGTCATGCCCGGTCAGAGTCAGGGCGTGGTAATCCATGGCCAGCAGGCTCTCGACCACGCTCAATTGCCGCACTTGCTGGATCTGCGGACCGTTCAGATTGACCCAATTCCCCGGCTCCGCTTTGCTCTGCTACCGTCAGGCGCACGATGCGGTCGGCCGCGGGATAGGGATAAGGATTCATCAGCGCGGCATAGATCACGCTGAATACCGCCGTCGTCGCCCCGATGCCGAGCGCTAGCGAGATCATCGCCGTCAGCGTGAACCCCGGATTCTTGACGAATTGCCGCAGCGAATAGCGCAGATCAAGCAGCAAGGTCTGCATGGCCCGCTCCTGGCGGTCGGATCAATGAAGTCATAATCGCACGCGCTGTTGCAGACCGCCAAGAAATATGTCGAGGCTCGTCCATAGAACAGGAAGCAAGATTCTGTACACTTCGGATGGGAGTGCCGGGACGGTATGCTGGTTTATCATCGGCAGCGGGACGCACAGGAACCGCGATTGGATTGTGGTCCCGATTCGGCATCGAAAAAAACTGTCTCTCTCCCTCGCCCGGCGCGCTGAAGTGGGTTGAAAACGCGTGGGCAGGCCTGCGCGCAATCAAACAGGAGTAAACAGGAGTAAACAGGAGCAGTCATGTGCAAGAACTCGGTTCCGATCATGTTGGGTTGTTGCCTTTTCGTCATGCCGATCCTCGCTGGAGCGCAGAGTACTCGAAAAGCCGGCCTGTGGGAGTTGACCACGACTCAGACGTTTCAACAGTCTCCATTTCCCACGGGTGCGGCCGGCACGCGCACCACGCCGGTCTGCCTCACGCAGCAGCAGATCGACCGATATGGCGCCATTGTTCCGCAAATACGCAGCTGCCAAGTGACCAACGTCGTCAAAAAGACCAACGCGATGACCGCGGACATGGTATGCACCGGAATGATGACCGGCAAGGCCACACTGCAGTCCGATTCGACCGACGGGGTGCACGCCACCGGCAAGGTTCACTTTATCGGGTCGATGCAGGTTGGATCGAGCACCAAACCAATGGAATGGACCACCCTATCGAGCGCAACCTTCAAAAGCTCAGACTGCGGCGATGTGAAGCCCATTCCGGTGCCGGATAAGTAAAGCGCTCTTGAAGGCATCGCAGAAAAATACCGCATCAGTACCCCCATCTCGAAATCACCGACCTGCGCAGATCTGTGGATTAGACACACTAACCACAAACGGTATCTTTCTCGGACTTCCTAAGCCAAACGCCGCAGCCTTGGTTTATTTGAAAACAACAAAAGACGAAAAGGAGGTTGGACCATGAGCCCAAGCTTTCGGCCCGTTAGGAAACATGGAATTTGCACTCCTCCAGCTTGGTTGAACCCGAGGAGTTGATTACGCTGCTCCACGACCTTGCCGCGAGAGTGGGCACGAACACGCATACGGAGAAAACAAGGACAGCCTGGAGGAGCAGGGGATAGTAGCAATGAGAACAACTTGACTGCAGTGATCGACAATATGCGGAGCCTGGCAAGACAGCGGCGGAGTTCGATCTGAGAGTACGGAGAATTGACGTTCTACGTCGATGCTTTCTGAATAGCTGCGGGGGCGACTCCCACCTCGAAGGTTTTCATAAGATCCAGAATCATGCGAACGACCGCCGCATCGCCGATCACGGTATTAATCATGGTGTGGTAAATCGCGCGGTCAGGCCACTCGACGTGGAAGTACTTCTGGATGAAATCACTCCGTTCCCGATCAACGGTATCCACCAGCTGTTCGGCTTCCTTCTCGCTCTTGCCCCGAGCTAACAGGCGCAGCACTTTGTCTGCTCTCGGAGCGTAAAGAAACACCCGCAACGCATCCTGGCGATTCCTGAGAAACTGCTGTGACCCCCTCCCAACGATGACAGAGTTTCCGGTTTTCGCCGCGTGCTGAACGACGCGTTCCGTAAACTTCAAAATGCATTCGCTGTCAACCAGGTTGAGTTTGTGCGCATTGAGGCTTCCTTCATAACTCCCGCGCAAAAAGGACTTGAAGAGCCGGTAATACAGCGGATCAGTTCGTTCTTCTCGACCTTCGACAACTGCTTTGGGACAGTCCGCAAGCCGCGCGATCTCCTCCGTAAGCAACTGATCCCAAAGCTTCCAGCCAAGTTGGTTGGCGAGCAATTGAGCGATTTCGCCGCCGCCGCTTCCGTACTCGCGTTCAATGGTGATGATTTTTATCATTTGTGTTTTCGGCCCTTGTTAGCGCCGCCGGCATCTCAGATTGATTATCACTCGGCTACCCTTACCCCGCCGCCGCCGGGATCATTCTTCTTCAGAACAAAAGCCAGACAGAACATGATCGCCGCTCCGACAGAAAGAACCATAAAAGTATCGATGTATGCCAGGCTTGCCGCCTGTGCTTGTAGGGATTGATAAATCCTGGCGTAAGCCGTCATTTGCGCCTCGCTCCTGCCCACACCGGAGGTAGCCAGATGATGAGCTAGGGCGTTCGCGGCGTTGGCAAAATTGGGATTGTCGACCCGGGCGTTCTGCACCAGCCTCCCCTGATGGAACTGCGAGCGCCGCGCAATCAACGTAGTGACCAGGGACGTGCCCACGCTACTTCCCATGTTACGCATGAAATTGACGATTCCGGCGACTGCGTTGTTCTTCTCGGGTGCAATTCCGATGTAAGCCACCAGTGTAATCGGCACGAACAGGAAGCCCAAACCGATTACCTGGGCGATGCGCAGCCAGGTGGCGGCGCTGAAGCTGATCTGCAAGTCAATTCGCTTCGTGGAATAGAACATCGCTATGGAAAGTGCGAGCCAGCCGAAGGCGATCAGGTAGCGCGCCTGAATCTTTGTGGTCAGTTGGCCCATGATGGGCATCTCAAACAGCAAAACGAGGCCCCCGGCCGAAAGAGCAAGCCCCGCCAGTTGGGAGGTGTATCCCACGAGCGTCTGCAGGAACTGCGGCATCAGCACCAGGCTGCTGAACAACAGAATTCCCAGAGTGAACATCATCAGGCTGGAACTAGCGAAGTTAAAGCTCCTGAACATGCGGACGTCGATGATAGGTGCCTTTTGATACCACTCCCAAATCACCAGCGAGATCAGGCACACGGTTGCGACGACGACTAAAGTCGTGATGAACTGTGACCCGAACCAGTCATCTTCCTGGCCCTTGTCGAGTAGCACCTGCAAGGCTCCGATGCCAAGCGCCAGCAGAGCGATGCCAACGTAGTCCAGCTTGACCCCGGCTGCCTTGAGCTTGCTTAAATAAGGAGGATCTTCGACAAAACGCCGTACCAGAAACCAGGTGGCCACGCCGACAGGAAGATTGATGAAGAAGATCCATCGCCAGGAATAGTTGAAAGTAATCCACCCGCCCAGCGTCGGCCCGATCGTGGGCGCCATGATCGCCGTAATCCCATACAGGGCAAACGCCAGGCCGCGCTGTTGTGGTGGAAACGTGTCTGCCAGAATGGCCTGCGCCATCGGCTGTAGCCCGCCCCCGCCCGCGCCTTGTAATACCCGGAAGAGCAGGAGAAAGCCGAGACTCGGCGCGATGCCGCACAGCAAAGAGCTCACGGTAAAGACGGCCAAACAGGACATGAAGAAGCGCTTACGCCCTAAAGCGCCGGCGAGCCAGCCACTGATCGGCAGGATGATGGCATTCGAGACCAGGTAAGAAGTCAACACCCACGTGCTTTGGTCGTTGCTGGCCCCAAGATTTCCGGCCATGTACGGGAGAGCCACGTTGGCGATGCTGGTGTCGAGCACCTCCATGAAAGCCGCCATCGCGACCACGACTGCAATCAGCCAGGGATTGTACTTAGGCTGCCAAATGTCTTGGTCGAGTGTGATCGCAGCAGAACTCATCTTACGGAGCTCATCGAATGGGGCTTATTGAGCGGAACTCATCGCACGTACACGTCCGGTACCACGTTCATGCCCGGTCGAAGCCGTCGATCCTTGTTCTCGCCCGGATCCAGCACGATTTTTACCGGAATCCTCTGGACAATCTTGACGTAATTTCCGGTGGCATTCTCCGGCGGAAGCAAGCTGAAGAGCGGGCCGGTCGCTCCCGCAATGCTGTCCACGTGGCCTTTCAGAGTCCGCCCGCTCGAATCCACATGGATCTCCGCTTTCTGTCCGACCTGCATGTGCTTAAGTTGCGTTTCCTTGAAATTGGCGGTGACCCATACTTCATCGAGAGGCACCACGGTGAGGAGTTGCTGCCCCTCCTGGACATTCATCCCAACCACGACCGTCTTATTTACTACACCGCTGACCGGAGCCACGATTCTCGCGTATCCGAGATTCAGTTGAGCCTGCTCGAGTAGCGCGCGCTTTTGCTCAACATCCGCGATCAAACCTCGCACCCGCGCCCGCGTCGACGACACCTGTTGGGGCCCGGTTTCCGCATATTGGTGATTCGCGTCGGCTTGTGTCAGGCGACTCCGCGCCTGTTGGACGAATTGCTCGGCTGCGGACTCGCTAGCGCGGGCCGCCGACACGGTCGCCGTGCTCGACTTGGCGGTGGCCAAGGCTTGATCGTAGATTTGCTGCGAGACCTCCCGCTTGTCGACCAGTAACTTGTAGCGGTGTAGATCGTCCTGCGCCCTTACGTCATTTGCCTCCGCAGCCTCCAGCTGGGAATGAGCGGCGGTGAGTTGCTTCTCAGCGGCGGCGACTCCGGCGTTCGCGTCTTCAATGCCGGACGCAGTGAATCTCAGTTGGCTGGAAGAGTTCACCGAGGTGATCGGCACGGTGATATTCAGCGATTGGGCTGTCGCTTCGGCGTTGGCAAGGTTGGCTTGCGCCTGCGCGAGCGCGACCTCATAGTCTTTCGGGTCAATTTCTACCAGTACGGTGCCTTTCTCCACCCACTGGTTGTCGTCTACGTTGACTCGCACCACATAGCCGGAGACACGCGCACTAACGGGATAGAGGTGAACATCCGCCTGGGCATCGTCCGTCGATTCGTAGCTGCCTAAGTGGCGCCAGAGCAAAACGCCGCCGACAATCACCATGCTCACGACCAGAATTGCGATATTTCTGCGGCGATTGGAAGCGCGCCGGAGCGGTGTGCGGTTCCGATCCGCCAAGGGCTGATCCGGGGCTTCTTTGTCTGCCTCAGGTACGGAACGGGATAAAGTCTCTTCCGCCATGTTCAGTTTCCTTTGAAGAATTCCTTGACTCCCTGCTCGCCGATGCCCAGAGCCCGAACCAGCGAAATTTTCGCATAATTATAGTTGTACAGACTCGATATGTACTGTTCGTGGGCACTCGCGACAGCCTCTTGCGACTGCACCACTTCCACGGTATCGGTGACACCGGCGCTGAAACGATCGCGCGACTGAACCAGCGTCTCTTCCGCCAAATCAATGTTGCTGCGCGCCACGTTCACCTGTTCCGCCGACGACTGCAGGTTCAGCATCGCGGCGCGCACGTCGGAATCGATCTGCGCTCGCAGGTTCTCCAGGCGCTCGCGGCTCTGTTCGAGTCTCGCATTGGCCTGCAAGACATCGGCGTGAACACTGCCGCCTTGAAAGATCGGAATCGACAGCGTCCCGCGCACGTCGGCCACTGTCGTCGACGTGGAGGGATGCGACCCCGCCAGTCCATAATCTGCATTAAAAGAAAGCGACGGGAGATATCCGGCCGCCGCTGACTTGCGGGAATATTCCGCCGCTCGTACGTCGGTCATGGCGGCCTGGTAATCGGAACGCGATGTGTAGGCTCGTTGCAGCGCCTCATCGACAGTGATGGCTTCGAATGGCTGGTACGGCGATTTGTCGGTCAAGTCGAATTCCTGCCCCGGAGCCAAACCGATGACGCGGGCTACGGTCAACTTCTGGATGGCGAAGTTGTTCTTCGCCTGGATCAACTGTTGTTGGCGGGTCTGGAACTCGACCTTGGTGCGCAGGCCGTCGATGTCGGGCGAAGTGCCGGCATCGATCTGGTCCGCAGCCTGATCGTAGAGCGCTTTTGCCGTCTTCACCTGCGCCTCTGCGGTTTCGATGCGCGCTTCGTCGGCGATGGCCTGCAAATAAACATAGCCCACGGCAAGCACGACGAGGTCGCGAGCATCCCTGAACGTAGAATCAGCCGATTTCAGAGTTTGGCTCGCCGCTCGCGTGGCATCGATCGACTTCCAGTCGAACAAGCTTTGGGCCACACTGGCACGCGCATCAAAGTAAGAAAAAGGGCCAACGGAGTGCGGGAGGGGAACTCCGGCAAAACTGGTAAGGCCGAGTTCGGCGAGATTAATCTTGGAGGCGTCCACATAAGGCGCTGCACTTACATGTGGTAAGAGAGCGCTCAACTGCTCCCAGCGCTGTCCGCGAGCCGAGCCGATGTCCGCATGCGAAAGTAGCAGCCCCAGATTTTGCTTCAGCCCGCGGTTGATGGCATCCTCTAACGAGAGTGGTATAACGCCAGGAACAAGCTTGGCTGGCACACTGCCCGCAAACGGGCTCACGCCACCGGTACCCGGAATAGCCTGGCCTGGACTGCTCGAACCAGGCGTTGACTCGGTTTGGGCAAGAGACATGCCTGCTCCGCAAATCAAGACTCCGGAGAGCAAGAAAAAACAACGGCGCGTGTGTATTCTCAAAGGAGCCTCCTCTAACGGTCGAGTCTTTTGCTGCGGTCGTGCCGGGAGGCCCATATCCTAGTCTGGCCGGTTATCTCTAGCAAATGAATTCAAGATCGATGGCGGTCGAAAGCAGCAGAGGTGATTTCCCTGGCAAAGCGCCTGCCCGCCAAACACGGGCATCGGCCTCCGGTGTCAGATACTTAGGACTGGAAATGGCGAATCGCGTACCATCGCATAGGTCAGATCCCGCAGGCGGCCATCAGTTCCTGATTGAGGACTTCTCCCGACGATCAGTGCATCCGCGTCAAATCTCCGAGCAGCCTCAAGCAGCGCCTCCTATAGCTGGCGGGTCAAAGACATGGATCAGCGACACCTGTGCGGCAAACAGGGCCGCGGCCCTTTTTACGTAAGGGGCCATGGCAATGCAGGATGACGAGAAGTCCACCGGAAAGAGGATGTTTGTGATCAGCCCCATAGGTGCGCCTCTTGTAACACCGCGGAAGACTCCATCTTCTCAAAGCAATGTGAAGAATACGAAATCATGGCGATTCGTGGCATTCTGGACACCTTGGCGATCGGCTATGACCGCGATCGTCGAGCGGCGTTCCTCTCGACCGACGACCGCTGGCCACCCAACCGTCGAATACAACCCGACCCCGGCCTGGTTCACGGCTCCCTATCCACTATCACTGAGATGGAGAAATTCGAACTGCGGGGCGGCGATGTCTTCAAAAATGACTTGCTTGTCCAGCTCGAGCGCTGCCCGCCGCATATGACGAACCAGACTCCACACGCCCAGACCGATTGCGAGGAAGACGATACCCAAGGAGTGGTTCATCAGGGTGTCAAACTCCAGCTCTGAAGTCACCCCGGCAAAGGCAAGGAATCCCAACACATACACGATGACGACGACCACGGCAGAGTGCTCAAAAGGCGGGTAGGTGCAGGTAAATGGAAGTTTGCGGAAGCGGACCAGCAAAATCTCAGCCAGTAGCACGGACCATGCAGCCACCAGTGCGGTGTGCAGCCAGGCCACCGTCCATCCCCAGAAATAGACGTAGATGGGAAACGCGATCCCGAACAGCCAGGGCAAGACAAAACTGAGCATCAGCCGGCGACTGAGTGCAACCGAATGGTCGGCGTTTTTGTCGAGCAGCAGGCGAAAGATCCAGTTGGCTTGCAGATGGGCGGGGATATCGAAGATGAACCGAATTCCGGTCAGAACGCAGTAACTCAAAATCAGGGGAATCGAGAGCAGCTCCGCGGACGGGAACTTCCCCACACCCTGTCCATCAAAAGCCGCCAGAAGCGCCCGCGAAGCTAATACCATGCCGAGACTGGCGAATCCGGCAAATGCCAAAGCGTGCGCCTCATTGCGGAGCAACGTCTTTAGCACAAAGCGGTACCCCGCGCGCTGCACAGGCGTGCGGAGGATCGAGTAGTCAAGCCCCCGGAAGATCCACGAGGTGCGGACCCCGAGACTGCCGGGAGGCAGATCCGCCATCTCGGGCAAGCGGACAAAACACCGCCGGTAGCTTAGGGTGTAGGTGGCAACTGCCCCCAGGCAGGCGAAAACGACCGCCGGGATGGCGAGGTGCCCTAGTTGCGCCAGAGACGGGCTGGCCCGGCCGCGCAGCAGCTGGCACCAGCCGAGAAACCAAACGGACGGAAGCAATCGCAGAGCGGAGTGGGGAGACCGCGGCAAAGTCAGGGTCAGGTGGGGAACGATGAAGCTGGTGGAGAGCGCGGCCAACAGAAAAATGAGGATCAGGCTACGAATGTAGAGCGAAATCCGGCGGAAAAGCGCGAAGGGCAAGAGCAGCATCAGTAGTCCGACCATGGCAAAAACCGCGAAGAAACTGAAGATGCTGGCCGCCATCACGACCAACGCGTGCACGGTCGCAAAGCGAACCACAAAGCTGAGAGTGGGCTGCGAGGCACCGACGACTGCGGGGAAAAGTAGGGACGACGCGCCATTCACGTCGATGGCGAACAGGCCGGCAAGGAAAACCAGAGCCACGGTGTTGGCGAGAAAAATTCGCGATGTGGGAATGGGCAGCGGCACCAAGTTGGCGAAGTCCCGACGATCGGGGAAAATGCTGTCCCACCACCACAGGGCCACGCCGCCGGTCACCACCATGGAGAGCACGATAAAGAAATACTCGTCGGGCAATGCGGCGGTCAGGGGGTCAAAGTTGGTCTGGCCGCGCAACCATCGCAGCAGCGATCCGTACTTGTCAAACAGGAACAGCGAGATAAACCCGCCGGGAACGGCCAATAGCGTCAGCACCAGGCCCAAGCTGAGGTTGAGTTCATCTTCCTCGCCGCTCCTGCCATGCAGGATGCGATTCATGAACAGTTGGACCAGCAAGGGGAAGGGGGTGCGGCCATAAGCCTTCCATGTGGCGGCCAGCGAAGTATGGGCCTGTCCCCTCATGCTCGGCTGATGACCTCGATAATGCCGCGCGTGATCTCGTTCGGATCCCGGTCTTCGACCAGGTGATGGAACGTACCTTCGAGCGAAGATTGGCCGATGCCTCGCTGGATGTCCTCGGTTCTGCCGTGGGCGATTACCTTTCCTTTCCGCAGGATAAGCAGGTGAGAGCAGACACGTTCCACCACTTCGAGCACATGGGAGCAGTAAAAGACTGCTTTCCCCTGTTGCCCGAGCGTCCGAATCAGATTCTTGAGAATGAGAGCGGAGACGACATCCAGCCCGGAGAGTGGCTCATCGAGGATGAGCAAGTCGGGATTGTCCAAAAGGGATGCGATCAAGAGGATGCGCTGCCGCATGCCTTTCGAGTAGGAGGCCATCGAAGCGTGTCGACTCTGCGACAGGGACAAAAGTTCGAGCAGGCTGTCGATTTTTTCCCCCAGTGCGGGCTGCGGCATGCCGCGCAGAATACCGACCATCTCAAGGTATTCGCGGCCGCTAAGATAAGGATACAAATTGGGCTCCTCGGGGACGTAACCCAGGCGCTTGCGGTAGCGGACCAGGTCGTTGCGGATATCTTCTCCTTGAAACAGAACCTTCCCCCGGCTGGGTTCTAAGAGTCCGGTGAGCATCTTGACCGTGGTGCTCTTTCCGGAACCGTTCGGACCGAGACATCCCAAGATCTGCCCCGCCTGCAGTTCGAAGGTGACGTTCTCGACGGCCGGTATAGCGGAGTAGTACTTGGTCAGTTCGATGGTTTGGAGCACCCTATCCTCCGCTCTTTTCGAAGGTCACTCCCCCTTGCCCCGCCGGTCATTTCTGGCGGTCCGCCGAAATGTCCAGGACCCAGGATCTTTCCCCGGACCGTCCGTAGGCCTTGCCCTGCATATGATCCCCGCTTACCGTGAAATCAAAATGGTAGGTCAATTTGAGTCCACCATCGTCGCTGTCGTCGGCCGCGAAGGTGAGGTGACTTCCTTCCAATTTCCCGTCATAGATCTGGGGCGGATTCTGTTTTTCGCTGGGGCCCGCCGTGCCCGAGATCTGGTCTCCGTTCTGCTTGAGCACAATCCGCACGGCGCCGGTGCCGCCCTCCTGACCGCGAAGCTGTCCCGCCCAGGCGCCGGTGACGTCGGCCGCAGGCCGGGCGCTGAGCAGGCCTACCGCCGCGGCGATAAAACAGATCACGCTGTAGGTTTTCCGCATGCTTCCTCCTTCAGAAAGGACTGATTTAGACCCTATGTAGATAACTACTCTACCACGTTTCGTCGGTTTGGGAGTAGAATTCTACATAGGTCGCGAAATGCATAACCCAGTGAAGCTTTCGCATACTTCGGCGCTGATTCTGCAAACCATCAGCCAGGGGTACTGTTACGGATTTGACATCATGGATGTCACAGGTTTGCCGAGCGGCACGGTATACCCGGCGTTACGGCGGCTGGAGCGGGATGAACTGGTGCAATCGAAATGGGAAAGCGAAGCCCTGGCCGAAGGGCAGGATCGCCCCCCGCGTAAGAATTATCGATTGACCCGCCTGGGGAATGGAGCTCTAGCCGGCGCGGTCAAACGGTATCCCTTGTTGGAGCAGCTGACGCCGGAAGGCAAGACCAGATCCCGGCAGGGAATTGGGGTCAAATCGTGAAGCTTCGGCCGACCGCTCGCGATCAGTGCCGGATCCTGCTCTATGCCGCCAGCTGGATTGTCCCTCGCCGGGCACGCGCGGAATGGCGCAAAGAGTGGGAAGCGGAGCTCGCTTGCGCCTGGCAGATCGCGCAGGAAGAAGGGCCCAAGTCCCGGAGTCGCGGGTTGCGGTCGAGATGCTTCGGCGCGTTCCTGGACGCCGCCTGGTACCGACTCAATCGCGAGGATCTGCTGCGTACGCGCGAGCACTGGGCGCGCACTCCTGCCTTTGTGCTGTACGGCCTGATTACCATGCTGTTGTTGCTGGTCAGTGGCAGCGGCTACCTCCCGAGAATGCGGTCGATTCTGATGGCGCCGCCCTATAGAGACCCGGAGCGCATGGCCACGGTTTCACGCACCGGCGTTATCGATTCCGCGGATTGGGTCGTGCCCTATTCGTGGGTGACTGTTTGGAGGCGGCGGCACCAGGTGATCGAGGGCGTTGCCGCCTACAGCGCGCAGCCCCAGGAATCGATTGTGGCCCTTGGAGGGCAGCGCAGCAAAATTGGGTTGGTCCAGGTGGAAACCAACCTTCTGCAGGTCTTCGGAGTGAAGCTGCTGCTAGGCCCTACCCTTCCACTCGCGGGGGCGAGCTGCCACAACTGTCTCGTGCTGAGCTATCAGGCGTGGCGCCATAACTTCGCAGCCGACCCCAACATTCTCCACAAGAAAGCGACAATCAACGGCCAGGATGCGAACGTCATCGGAGTCCTGCCGGAGCGATTCTGGTTTCCCACCGATGACGTGGGGGTGCTGCGGTTGGGGGACGAAACCCCGTTTTCACCCGGCAAACCGGTCGGCGTGGTGGCTCGCCTGCGGCCGGGAGTGACCGAGCGGCAGGCAGAATCGGATCTGGCCCGCAGCATTTCCAATAGCCTGGGCGAACCGTTCGCAGATTCCGCGATCCAGGTGTGGCCCCTCCAGGAAAGAGTCCGGCAGCCGTTGACGTCCTATGGACTTGCCTTGTGCATCAGCTTGCTGGTGATGACCACGCTCCTATGGTCGGGTCGGATGAACTTGCTTCCGCAGCGCCGCGGCGCGAGTGCCGCGTGCCGATGGTGGACCTTCTTCGCCTGCAAGACAGCCCTGCTGCTTTTGATGCTGCTGGCCGCGGTTGTCGAGTTCACGCCTGAGCCCTACATCTTTCCGAGCGGCCGGGCCACCTTGATTGTGGAGTCTGGGTCACTTTGGATCTTCTCCGTCGGGTGCGTGTTTGTGCTCTGGTGGTCGCTGATGGATCAGCAGAGGCGCTGCCGGGCGTGCCTCGAAAAGTTGGCGCTACCGGCGCAGATCGGCCGTTCCGGATGTCTGTTGTTGAGCTGGGCCGGAACCGAGTTGGTCTGCGCCCAGGGTCACGGCCTGCTGCATATCACGGAAACCGACGTCTGTTGGCTCGACCCGGCGCAATGGACCCAGCTCGACGAATCCTGGGAACCGCTGTTTGCCGGGAAATGAGACGGACGGGCTGCCGCCCGCTCGTTCCCCTTGCCAGCCGCCAAGGACCGGGTCTGCAAACCAGCGCCTGCGCTCACCATCGGCTCGCGATCCGCGCAATCCGCCAATCGTAATTCTGCGACCCTGAACCGATCCCCAAGCGGCAGCCTAGGTCAGCTACAATCGGGGCGTATCCGCGCCTGCGAATTCAACCGGAGAAAACGAAGATGATGGTAAGCGCCTTTGGTCAAGGTGTGGAGTTCCGGGGCCCCGTGAGCCTTCGGGCTTCGGAGGTATTGACGCCCGAGGCAGTAGGATTTGTGGTGTCACTCCAGAAGGAATTCAATGCGCGGCGGAAGACTCTGCTTGCCGCCCGTGCCGAGCGGCAGACACGGCTGGACGCAGGCGAGCGCCCGGATTTCCTGCCCGAAACCCAAGCATTGCGCGACGGCAAATGGACCGTAGCTCCCCTCCCCAAGGACTTGTTGGACCGGCGCGTGGAGATCACCGGCCCGGTAGAACGGAAAATGATCATCAACGCCTTGAACTCAGGTGCGAAAGTATTCATGGCGGACTTCGAAGACTCGACCACGCCGACCTGGGACAATGTGATCGAAGGTCAGATCAACCTGCGAGATGCGGTACGACGGACGATCACCTTCACCGACCCCGCGAGCGGAAAAAACTACCAATTGAATCAGAAGCTCGCCGTCCTGTTCGTGCGGCCGCGTGGCTGGCATTTGGAGGAAAGGCATCTGCTCGTGGACGGGGAGCCGATGTCGGGGTCAATCTTCGACTTCGGACTGTATTTTTTTCACAACGCAAAAGAGTTGCTCGAACGCGGATCGGGGCCTTACTTCTATTTGCCGAAGATGGAGAGTTACCGGGAGGCTCGGCTGTGGAATGAAATCTTCGAGCGCGGCGAAGAGCGGCTCGGTCTCCAGCGCGGCTCGATCAAGGCTACCGTCCTCATCGAGACCATTCTCGCCACCTTCGAGATGGACGAGATCCTGTACGAACTGAGAGAACATTCGGCCGGTCTGAACTGCGGAAGGTGGGATTACATCTTTAGTTTCATCAAGAAATTCGCGGGCAACGAAGGAGTGATTCTGCCGGACCGCAGCCAGGTGACAATGGCCACGCATTTCATGCGGAGCTACTCGAAGCTGCTGATCAAGACCTGCCATAAGCGGAAGGTCAGCGCGATGGGCGGGATGAGCGCGTTTATTCCCATCAAGACCGACCCTGTGGCCAATGAAAAGGCCCTGGCCCAGGTGCGAGCGGACAAGGAACGCGAAGCCAGCGACGGGCATGACGGAACTTGGGTTGCCCATCCCGGGCTGGTACCGGTCGCCGAGGAGGTATTCGATCGCCTCATGCCGCAGCCCAACCAGATTGACAAGCAACTCCCGGACTACTCGGCGACTGCCGAAGACCTGTTGCAGGTGCCGGGGGGCTCGATCACCGAGGCTGGACTACGCCAGAACGTGGCGGTCGGTCTGGGCTATGTAGAAGCGTGGTTGCGTGGAATCGGGTGCGTGCCTCTGTTCAACCTGATGGAGGACGCCGCGACTGCCGAAATTAGCCGGGCGCAGCTTTGGCAGTGGATCCATCATCACGCCAGGCTCGAGGACGGTCGTGCGGTGACGGCGGAGTTGGTGGAGACAATGATCGGAGACGAGTTGGCGCGAGTCCACCCTACCGTTGACCCGGAGCGCTATCGATATTACGAACAGGCGGCGGAGTTAATGCGCCAGCTGATTCAGGCCGAGAGATTCATGGATTTCCTGACGGTGCCGGCGTACGCGCAAGTGATGGCGGCGGAAGCGGCACTCGGCCGGCAGTCCTGAGGATCAGTTGGAGTTCGGGTCAGCCTTTATCCGGCAGCCGAACCCTCAGACAAGTCACCAAGATCGACTTCGCTCGCTCGTAGTCCTTCGCCAGTTGCGGCTACCAGAAGCTGATCATTTTAGCCCGGGCACGCCGCGCAAAGCGCACCCTTTGGCAGCCTCGCTCGATCCGACGGATCGACTTCTGATTGTTCGCCTGATCTCAGCCCTTGTTCTCCCGGTCAGCCCGATGGCCCCCAAATGCATGGATGGTTCTAGTACCAGCTACAACTTCACCACTGTGCGGTACGCCGCGCGCGATGAAGTATTCTTCCCCGGATTTCAGGGGAATCCGGTTTCCGTTGAGAATCAGCGTGTAGCAACCCTGCACAACGACCATATATTCGTCGTAATCGTGGACATGCTCCGCCGAGGACCTCGTTTCAGTGCAGGTCCAGAACGCCATTTGGCTTCCCTCGATCCCATCGAACACGTAACCCTCGACACCTGGAGTGGCTTGATTGGATCGGGCAATCCGGTTCGCGGGATCTTTCATGAATTTAGGAAAGTCGTCCATGTCGCAAGACATTGTCGCACCCTCACCAGTGACCGCTCCAGTTCCGGATCGTCAGAGCGCTTTCCATCGTTGGCCTCAGGTCCCGAGGCATTTGACGCCAGCCATTCCGCGGATTCACCGAGGCGGGTGGTGACGTGCGCGACCATCCATGTTAAGAACGTCTTTATGATTACAGTAACTCTGATCGGGTTCGTACGTTCAACGCGAATTAAGATGGAAGATGATAGTTGGGATGCGGAAAACATTTATGTCGAACTTGACCAGTCGCAGTTTTCCCCTGAGGCTTTCGCCGGACTGGCCGAGAGTCGGGATCTTTGCTCAAAGAGGGAAGAACAGACCGAATCGAATCGGCACCAGGATCTGCAGAATACTCAAGATCGATGGTTTAGATCTTTACCTCGAGGGCCTGGACGCCGTTGATGGTTCTCCCGTGCTTGATATCAAACCCTGGGTCGTTCAGTTCGGGCCGCGCGGCGCTGTTTTTCAGCCCGAGTGGATGTCAGAGTTAATGCAAGGATATTGGTATCGATGAGCCAAAGCGGGCAGAGCGAGTTTGCCAGCCGGTCCCGTCTGGGCAGACGTTTTATTCCGTTCTCAATGCCTGCATAGGTTCGACCGAAGCTGCACGGCGCGCCGGAAGCCAGGCGGCGAGCAATGCGCAGAGGAAGAGCAAAATGATCGCACTCACCATCACGAGGCCATCCAGAGGCTTCACGTCGTAGAGCAGACTGACAAGCAGGCGGGTCAATCCGAGCGATGCGGCCAATCCCACGGCTGCGCCGGTTGCGGTCAGCAAGAACGCGTTTCGAAGGGTTCGCAACAAGACATTGTCTCGGGTTGCACCGAGTGCCATTCGGATCGCGATCTCACGGGTTCGTTCCGCAACCGAGTATGCCATGACCCCATAAATGCCGAGCAGGGAAAGCAAGAGCGCGATTCCCGCGAAGCTGGTCAGAACTATGGTGTTGAAGCGCCGCGAAGACTCGGTGGCAGCCACAATTTCGTCCATGGTCGTGAGGTTGGCCACAGCCAGCAAGGGATCAAACTGATGTACGGTCTGGTTCAGGGCGGTTTCGAGCGCTACTGGATCGCCGGCTGCGCGGATGACGATGTTCATATCGCCAGCTACGCCGATCATTGCTCCGAAGGGCCCGAGGTCGGCCACGGCTTGCGACAGGGGCTCATACATCTGGGGTACGGTCGCTTCGTCGCGCGCCCCTTGTTTGATATCGCCCACGACTCCAACCACCGTCAGGGCAGGCATGGACGAAGCAAAGTCTGGGCCGATCTTGATATTCATCCCGATCGGGTTTTTGCCCGAGAAATATCGGTTGGCCAACGACTGGCTGACGATGGTCACCAGAGGCGCGCCCGGTTGGGCATCTGCCGCTGTGAAGTAGCGGCCGCGAACCAACGCGATGCCAATGGCTTCGAAGTAGCTGCCCTGGGTGAGGTAGTTCGACGCGATGATCCAGCCTTCGCCGGATGACTTGACATAGCCTTCCGGTGCAATCAGGCGTCCCGATCTTTGGCCGACGATCGGGATGTTTGAGGCGAATCCAACCGCTTTCACCCCGGGTTCCGCTTCGAGCCTCTGTTCGAGGTTGGCGAAGAACGCGCCCACGTTCGACTGCGCGGGGTAGTCGTGCGCCGGGAGTGAGAGCGAAGCCGTCAATACATGGGCGGGTTCAAACCCGGGATCGACCTCTAGCATCTTCCAAAAGCTCCGCAACAGAAGTCCTGAGGACACCAGCAGGATCATCGCCAAGCCTACCTCCAGCATGACCATGCCGCTCCTCAGACGAGATTGCCGTGGGCCCTGCCCTGCGCCTCGGCCGCCGTCTCGCAGCGAATTCAACACGTCTCCGCGCATACTTTCAACCGCGGGCGCGAGTCCGCAGATCAGACTGCTTATACCCGTAAGCACCGTCGCCGCTCCGAGCAGCGGCCAACTCACCGCGATCTCCGACAGTCTCGGTAACGAGTCAGGAAGTTTGGCGGCTGCCCCATGTACCAGAACAACCGCGAGAGCCGCCCCCGCGGCACCCCCGATACAGCTTAACGCCAGGCTCTCGGTCAGCAATTGCCGCAACATCGTTCTTCGCGCGGCACCGAGCGCCAGACGGACGCCAAATTCGCGTCTGCGCCCAGCAGCTCGCACTAAGAGCAAGCTTGCCAGATTGACGCACGCGATCAGCAGGATCAGTGCCACCGCTCCCAGCAGGATGCGTAGGAGAGGCCGAGCATTGTGAATCACTTCCTCTCGCAGGGTAATAAAATAGCCATGAAGCCGTAGGCCACCTCCGGCCGGGTACTGGGCCTGAATTTCCTCGATCACGCGATCTACGTCCTGCTGCGCCTGCGGCATGGTGATGCCGGGCTTCAAACGGGCTAGGGCGCTATAGTCAAAATTATTGCCTTCGCTCTTCTTTTCAACGGGTGTGAAACTCATCGGCACCCACAAGTCCCGATGACTCAACCGTCCTGCGTCCAACGGAAATTCGAACCTGCGGGGCATGACTCCAATGATGGTGTACGGCCTTCGGTCAAGGTCAATCGTAGTTCCGAGCACGTTCGGGTCGGAGTGAAAGCGCTCCTTCCACAGCGCGTAGCTGATCACCGTCACGGGTGCAGCGTTGTCATCCTCCGGCTGCGTAAATATGCGCCCCAAAAGGGGTTCGATCCCGAGAATGGGAAACAGGGAAGAGGTGACTCGTTCTGCCCCGGCTTTGAAAGGCGCACCCGCGCCGGTCAG
Source organism: uncultured Acidobacteriaceae bacterium (assembly GCA_963770245.1). Lineage (GTDB taxonomy): Bacteria > Acidobacteriota > Terriglobia > Terriglobales > Acidobacteriaceae > PALSA-270. The sequence continues at coordinate 49,178 of CAVYOX010000015.1, forward strand.
TTCATAAGCCGATCCAATGAAGCTGCCCACGGCCGAGAAAGCCTTGCTTTCGCGCTCGAACATCAGGACATCCGGTGCGGACATACGCAGTTCGTGCGAATCGCGCTCGAAGCTCTCATGCAGACTTACCAGTCTTCCCGAGTCTTTGAACGGCAACGGTCGCAACATCACAGCTTCCATCACCGAAAACACCGCCGTTACCCCACCAATTCCGGTTGCCAGCGTGAGAACCGCTGTCAAGGCAAATCCCGGCGCATTGCGTAGCTGGCGCAACGCGTAATGCAGGTCCTGAAGTAAGGTGTGCACGGAGGGGCCTCCTCGCATAGAACAGTGTGCGCTGAAGGACATAAAAGGCAACCCTCCGGCCACAGTTCGACCCTCGCTAAGTCTATGATTTCGAATGTGGAAAGAATTTTGTCGGTCGAGGACTGTGCCCGCGTCATGTCCACTCTTGAACTTCGTCGTCCAATACCGGACAGCGCAGTCGGCCGCCTTGAGTCTCGATTCCGGAACTTGCGCTTGGTCGAAAGTCTGGATGAAGCCTCAGTAGATCCCGGGGACGAGGCGGCTCGTGGCCTTGGCATATTCGACGTAATCCTCTCCGAAGGCCTCCGTCAAGGCCATCTCCTCGACGTGGATGCGATAGAGCAGCGCCGCCGTGGGAAACACCAGGACAATCGCCAGGCTCACCCAATTGCGCTGGCTTAACCCGATCGCTCCAAAGATCAGCAGCATTCCCGCGTACGACGGATGCCGCACCCATCGAAACAGACCGGTCTTGTGTACGGTCTGGGTCGCGTGAACCGCAACATTGGTACTGAACGATCGCCCGAGAGTGAGGATCGCCGTCCAGCGAATGGCTAGACCGCATACCAGCAGCGCCGTCGCGGTCGCCCCAAGCCAGTGCGGCCCGCCGAGCATTGTCGTTCGATGTGCAGCGGCGTACCATGTAGCCGCCCAGATGGACCCGAAGATTACCGACAATAACAGCAGCAGCGAGCCGCGGTCCTTGACCTCGCCGCTGCTACGGCTGGTGCGGGTCACCAGCTGGAGCAGAACCTCGGACGCGACCCACGCCCAGTACAGCACCGCGAACAGCCTTGCGAGGCTCATGTTGTCCTCGGACTGAGGTGACAGCTTACCGCCTGCACCCTCGCCCTGACTATCCGTACGTATTCAGCCGGGTGATTGTTCCCATGCGCCTCTCTCTCATCGCATCAAGCCCCTTCGCGTCCTTCATGGGTGCCCGATGCGCTCTGCGGTTAGTGACTCCCGCCGTGATTAAAACCGTGTGTTGCCTGAAATTGGATAAAGCCTTGGGGTGGTGATGCGACAGTCGCAATGCCCTCTGAAAAAGTCACGAGCCCACAAACGACAGTTCTCGGCGCTTCGCAGCTGTTGCACCGGGCCACGTTCTCAGAGCTGAGCCGGGGTTGGTAGGATTTAGTAGCCTTTCGAGGCATACGAACGCCGGCCTAACCCAGCCCTGAGGCCAGCCACAGCCCAGTCGGACCGGCCCCAGCAAGTGCCACCTGAGCCTTTTTTTTCCTTTCTTTTTTCCTTCCTTTTTTTTCTGGCGTCAATTCTTACTCCTTATCCTGGCATCGGCACTCTGCACCCGTTCGTTCCCACCCTGCGAAGCGCCTGCTGCCATCGACGCACGTTTTTCCGCAGGCGGTGGGTTGACCGCCTGGTAGTCGCCAGGAACAGTCCGGGCTGAAATGTTCAGACGGTTCCAGGCATTGATGTTTACGACGGCGAGTGTCAGATCGGACAATTCCTTCTCGCTGAAGTACGGCCGCACCTCTTCATAAATCTCGTCCGGAACGTGACCATGGGTGATCAGGGTAACGGCCTCGGTCCACTTCAGAGCGGCGCGTTCCCGATCGGTGTAGAACGGACATTCGCGCCAGGCGTCCAAGGAATACAACCGCTGCTCGTCCTCTCCCCCCGCCCGCAGATCCTTCCAATGCATATCCAGGCAGTAGGCGCAACCGTTGATCTGCGACCCGCGCAGACAGATCAGATTCAGCAGGGATTTCTCCAGTCCGCATTCGCGAAGATACAGTCCCTGATCGAGCATGGTTTTGAACACTCCGGGGGCAGCTTTGACGTAGTTGAAACGTGGTTCCATGAATCCTCCTGTGAGTTGGCTGATCCTTAATGTCAATGTCGATGTCGTGGTCACGAGAACCGTCGACCAGTTTCCGCCAAGAGTGCGGAAATACTCCACGATGAAGAAATTCCGAAGATCGGGGCGACGGACGGTCTCGCCCGTCGCGATGAACTGGTGTTCTTCCCTCTAGGAAGCCCATTGTGACGAAGGAATACCATCGGGTAATTCCTGTAGAAAGCCAAACTAAAATCCCCTATGGCTTCAAGCGAATTCCACGCTGCTGTCGGAAAACTGCGCGCGGGCGGCGAACGCACATACCGGTAGATCTCCGGAGCAGGCGGCTGGGGCATCGATCGAGGTGCCGTATGCCGTCAGCTGGATTCGAGAACTGCCGCGGCCTTGCCGGCACAGGTCTCTCTGCTGCCGCGACGGGATAACCATGAGCCCCCTCCAAAATCTGAGGTATTATGAACCCATCCCGGAGAGCCACCGCGGAGCCTGTCGTAGCAGCGGCTTAGAATTGAACTGTAAATGCGCAGCGGCGAACCGTCCGCTTTGGCACCCCGACAGCTGCACCAGAGAAGTCCATGAATTCAGCTCCCACATCAGATTTTGGGCCACCTAATGTGTCCCCGGGTGCGCGTTTCGGGAGTTATGAGATTCTTGAGCGGCTGGGCATCGGTGGCATGGGCGAAGTTTATCGCGCGAAAGACACTCGCCTCGACCGCGCGGTCGCAATCAAGATCGTTTCGCCGGACTGCTATTCTCGCCCCGAGGCCTTGTCTCGCTTTGAGCGGGAAGCCCGTTCCGCCTGCGCACTCAATCACCCAAACATCGTCACCATTTATGAACTCGGGCAGGTGGATAACACGCGCTACATCGCCATGGAACTGGTGGATGGAGAAACGGTGCGCGGACTGCTCGCCTCGGGCCCGATTCCATTTCGCAAGGCGGTCGCAATGGCGGCACAGATTGCCGATGCGCTCGCCAAAGCGCACGAAATCGGCCTCATTCACCGTGATTTGAAGCCGGAAAACCTGATGATTACCGGCGAAGGTATTCCGAAAATTCTGGACTTCGGTCTGGCGAAGCTACTTCTGGTCAACGACACCGGGGGGGCGGAGGCTTCCACCGAAATCACCCAGCAGGGAATCGTGATGGGCACCATCGGCTACATGTCGCCGGAACAGGCGACCGGTAACGACCTCGATTTTCGCTCGGACCAGTTTTCCTTGGGGTCGGTCCTCTACGAGATGGTCACCGGAGTTCCTGCGTTCCAGAAAGACACCTATGCGGAGACCATGGCCGCAATCCTTCGCGATGAGCCGGAACGTCTCGCGGCCAGAATGCTTCAGGCCCCCGCTCCGTTCGTGTGGATTGTGGAGCGCTGCCTGGCCAAGGATCCGAAGCAGCGTTACGCCTCCACCCGGGACTTGGCTCGCGACTTGGCCTCGGTGCGCGACCGCCTCGCCGAGGTTCCGGCCCGCCATTCGGAGCCGCGCTCCAACAACCTCCCGGTGCAGCGCACCGCATTCATTGGGCGCGAACAAGAGGCGACCATGCTCCAAGATCTCTTGCGCCGGGTGGACGCGCGGCTGGTGACCATTACCGGTCCCGGGGGCATCGGGAAGACGCGACTCGCCTTGCAGGTCGCGAGCCAAATCGCCGACCAGTTTCCGGGTGGCGTCTGCTTCGTCGCCCTGTCGGCGGTCGGGGAACCTGATTTGATCGCTGCAACCATCGCGCAGGCGGCGGGGGTGCGCGAAACCGGTAATCCATCGCCGCAGGGGAGCTTGAACGAGTATTTGAGTGGGCTGGACCAGCCCATGCTTCTGTTGCTCGACAACTTCGAGCACCTCGTCTCCGCCGCGCCGGTTGTAGCACAACTGCTCACTGCCGGCCCCAAGCTTAAGGTCGTTGTCACCAGCCAGGCCCCGCTGCATGTCTACGGAGAACATGAATTTCCTGTGCCCCCGCTGGCACTGCCCGACCCCAAATCCATTCCGCCGCTCGAAGTGCTGTCACGTCTGCCGGCCATCGCGCTCTTTGTGGAACGCGCCCAGGCCGTTAAGCACGAATTCGCGCTGACGAAGGAAAATGCCGCCGCGGTGACCGCGATATGCGCTCGTCTGGACGGCCTGCCTCTCGCCATCGAACTCGCGGCAGCGCGCATCAAGCTGCTTTCTCCGTCCGCCATGCTGGCCCGACTCGAAAGCCGTCTGAATCTGCTGACCGGCGGGGCCCGCGATCTCCCCACCCGGCAACAAACTCTTCGGGGTACCGTAGACTGGAGTTACGGCCTCCTCAATACCGCCGAACAAACGCTTTTCCGGAGGCTTTCCGTGTTCACCGGGGGCTGTACCCTGGAAGCAGTGGAAGCCGTGTGCGACACCCGGGGCGATCTGGGCCTCGACGCCCTCGACGCCATGGCGTCGATGATGGACAAAAGCTTAGTGCAGCACACCCAGCCACAGGAGGCCGAAACACGATTCTTTCTGCTCTCCACCATACGGGAGTATGCTCTCGAACGTCTTGCCGAAAGTGACGATGAAGCTGCGACTGGCCGAGCCCATGCCGCTTATTACCTCGTGCTTGCCGAAGAAGGCGCCGGGGACACGGTCGCTCACCCCGAATGGCTCGACCGTTTTGAGGTCGAGCACGACAACTTCCGCATGGCGATCGATTATCTAATCAAGACCGGCGACGCCGCTTGGGGCCTTCGCCTCGGCGCCGCCCTATTCCGCTTTTGGGAAACACGGGAACATTTTACCGAAGGCCGAAGCGCCATCGCCCGTCTCCTGGCGTTGGAAGGAGCCAAGGTTCGTTCGAAGCTGCGGGCCCACCTGCTGTTTGCTGGTGCAGTTCTGGCGAGCGAGCAGGGCGACTACGGCGCCGCGCAGAAACTGTTCGAAGAAAGTCTCGAAACCTGTGTCGAGCTGAACGATAACCGCGGCGTTGCCGTCGCCCTGAACGCTTTGGCCGTCAACGCTCGCGATCGTGGTGAACTCTCCGTCGCATCCTTGCTCTTCGAGCGTTGTGTCGTGATATGGAAGGACCTCGGTGATTCTGCGGGCGCCGCCCGCGCCGTCAGCAATCTCGCCGGCGTGATGAAGTGGCAGGGCGAATATAGCCGCGCATCCTCGCTGTACGACGAGTGCCTCACGATGTTCCGAAAGCTCGGAGATGGCGCCGGCGTCGCCTGGACCCTCAACCACCTGGGGGATGTCGCCCGGGAAAAAGCGGACTTTGCTGCCGCGCGTTCCTTGTGCGAACAGAGTCTGGCGGCCTTTCGCCAGCTGCCGGACGACTGGGGAATCGCGAGCGTTCTCTCCGACTTAGCAAATCTAAGCTGCGATCAAGGCGACAACCAGGCCGCGAGTCGTCTCTACGGCGAAAGTATCAAGATGTTTCAAGAACTGGGTCACAAACGCGGCATCGCCAGGGTGCTTGAACATCTCGCGGCAAGTGCCGCGGCGCAATCGAACGCCGAGCAATCGCTCCGCGTGGCGGGAGCCGCCGCCGCCCTTCGCCAACGATTGGGTGCGCCGCTATCGCCCAACGAGCAAGCCAGGCTCGAAAAAGCCTTAGAGTTTGCGCGCCGAACGCTCGGCAATGCTCGAGGTCTGACGGCTTGGATGGAAGGCTGGGCCATGCCGGTCGAACAAGCGGTTCAGGAGGCGCTGCACTGCAAAGCCGAGCCCAGTCTGCAGACCCGAAACTCCGCTTAAGTCAACTGGCGATGCTCGGATCGAGCCGGCGCCGCACGGCCGAGTTACGCCAGCCGATCAAAGCATGGCCACTCGCCGCTGTACCAGCAGAAAGTACAAGGCCACGAGAACTAGCAGCACTCCGTTCACGCCCAACACCACCGGCGCCGTAAAGATCGGCACGAACCATCCCGTCACCAGGTTTCCCATGGGCATGCCGCCCCGGAATGCGCAGTTGTAAACGCTCATGACACGCCCGCGCATTTCGTTGGTGGTGATCAACTGGACCAGCGAGGTCACGGTGGCAAAGACAGCCATCAGGGTAGCACCCACGAGTACCAGCATGGTGTAGCTCAGTGGCAACGACCTCGAAATGGCAAAAACTGCAATCCCGGCTCCCAAGCAGATAAGCATGGTGAGGGCAAACCGGCCCTTGTTACGCATGTTACCCCTCTCCGCCACAATCAGGGAGCCGCAGATCGAACCGAGTCCCATGAGTGAAAGGAGGTTGCCGTAGGTTTCCGGACCGCGATGAAAGATGTCTTTGACGAACACGGGAATATAGGTTCGCATAGGCATGCTCAGTGCGGTCATGCAGAACGCCAGCACAATAAGGGCCTCCATGGAGGTCTGCTGGCGAACGAACTTGATGCCCTGCTTCAGGCTGCTGAACATCGACTCGGTGGTTCTCTCCGGCAGGAATCGGGTCGAGATCATGGAGAGTGAAATGATCGGGGCAAGGAAGGAAATCGCGTTCAGCCCAAAGCACCACTTCTCCCCCAACTTCGCCAAAGCCTGACCGGCGAGCGCAGGTCCAATCGCGACCGCCATGTTGAACTGGATCGAATTCAGCGCAATGGCGTTTGGCATGTCCTCTCGTTCGACGAGCGTAGGAATCAGTGCCTGGTACGCCGGACCGCCAAAAGCCTGCGCCAAGCCGGAGACAACCGAGAGACAGAGAATATGCCATACGTGGACAACCCCGGCAGCCACCAGGATGGTTAACACCGCCGCGCTCGCCATCTGCATGTACTGCGAGACCAGTAGAATCTTTCTGCGCTCGATACGGTCCGCCACCACTCCGCCGATCAGCGAGAAAAGGAAGATGGGGATGCCGCCGAGAAACTGGTCCAATGCGAGCAAGAAAGCCGAATGGCTGAGACGATAGATGAGCCAGCCCTGGGCCACGATCTGCATCCAGGTGCCAATGCTGGAGGTACAGGCGCCGAACCACATCAGGCGGAAATCGCGGTACCGAAATGCTTTGAATACTCTGCGAAACTTTGACGTTTCCATGGGCTCCGTGTGTCTGTAGTGTTCGAACGTCTATCTTCGCACGGGCTTAGTATGACCTGCCATTTGCAAGGTGGATTGCCGACCGACCTCCCCGGAACCACTCGTCGGCAGGGAAGGCTCCATTCTGTCCCTTTTGATACAGCGACTTGAAGGAAGTTTCTCCGATCGCGGACTTTAGGCGCTGGGAATGCCCCTCTCGATGTCATAATTGACGCCGGGACTCCTCGGTGTTTACCCTGACCCTCCGGTGGAAGTACGCTGGGGTCGTAACGACCCGCTTCGCCTAGTCCCTTGCGCGAGAAACCGTTTCGACTCTGAACCAGGGAAACAACACGGTTGGCGAGTGGACGAGTGTATGGGCCTCTCCGGTGAAGGGATGCCCTGTAACCAATGCGCGGGCGCGGGGCCGGATGCGGTTCCCGAAACATGAAGTATCGAAAGAGACCTAGATTCTGGTTCTAAGAGGTACCCATATATGCTGATCCGCCTCGGTTTTGACATTCAGTTCGAAGTGCCCTTCCCGGTTGCGATGGTCGCGCTCTACCATGTGCATCCCACCCGGTGGCGGGATCTGCGAGAACCCGATGAACCGCGGATCACCCCGATTGTACGTATCGATGAATATCAGGATTCGTTTGGCAATGTGTGCTCCCGATTCGTAGCTCCCGCCGGAAAGCTTCAATTGTTCAACTCGACTTTGATCGAAGACTCAGGCGAGCCCGATCCCATCCGTCCAGAAGCCTGCCAGTTAGAGGTGGAAGATCTTCCGCCGGATGTGCTGCGGTATCTGCTCGCCTCGAGGTATTGCGAAGTGGATCGCCTCTTGGATGTTGCCGGAACCTTGTTCGGCTCCTCACCGCCGGGATGGCCGCGCGTCCAGGCGGTGTGCGATTGGGTGCAGAGCAACGTTGAGTTCGGCTACCCCTTCGCCAGCCCGACCAAGACGGCTTTGGATGTCTATTCGGATCGTAAGGGCGTCTGCCGCGATTTTCAGCATCTCGCCATCACGTTGTGTCGTTGTTTGAATATTCCGGCCCGATATGCCACTGGATACCTGGGGGACATTGGGGTGCCTCTGGTTCCGCCAATGGACTTCAGCGCGTGGTTTGAAGCTTACCTCGACGATCGCTGGTGGACCTTCGATGCTCGTAACAACAAGCCGCGAATCGGGCGAGTGCTGATTGCCCGAGGGCGCGATGCGGCGGATGTGGCAATCACAACCTCATTCGGAACTTCAACGTTGACCGGCTTTACGGTTGTCGCCAACGAAGTAATCGCCGAGCACACAGCGGTAGCGTAGCCGGTCTCTAGCCGCGGTGGCGGATTTCGCGGAGTCCGGCATCGGCCGCCCGCCGTCCTGTCCATTCTCGGACACCTTCGGGTGAAATCGGACATAACATTCGTTCCCTGGATCCCTGCGGGATCCGCAACAGGCTTCGTTCTCATAAAATTGCAGTCAGGACTCGGCAAAGTGGTCCATGATCTTGACCCCACCGTTACTACCCGGGAATCGAGCGCCTGGAACCGCCAGTTTGGACTCACGTTCTTCGTATCCCAAGTGGCTACGGTCGCCCTCGGCCTGTTTGGCGCTTTTGGACTCCTGCTCTCGATTACCGGCACCTTCGGTCTCGCGTCCTATGCCGTCAGCAAGCGCTTGCGCGAACTGAGCATTCGTGTCGCCCTCGGTGCACAAGCGGCATGCTGCTCGGTGTCGCCGTGAGCCGAGTACTTTCGGCGATCGTCTACCAGGCGTCGGCGCAGGATCCATTTGTACTCGCCGCGGTCGCATTCTCGGTGCTGGTCATCGGATCGCTCGCGGTCGCTCGGCCCGGTGAGACGTGCCCTGCACATCGATTCCGGCAATCCTGCTGCGCGAGCAGTAAGTTTCTAGCCAGGCCAGAGCAGCCGCCCTACGGCCCGTTTCCTCTTGGCACTTCACCGGATTCGTGCCGACCTGCGCTCGGAGTAGCCTCACCGCGCGCATGCCGACTGTCTGCGATCGCTTTATAGAGGCGCTGTCTTAGATGAACAGAAGGGCACGATCAACCCTGATCTGCAAGAAAAACACAGGGGTCGGATCGATAGGACGCCCAGGGGATGGCGATCGACGCGGGATAGTGCCGTGTGACTTTTCTTCCAGCAGATCGATTTGAACCAAAGGCATATCTCCCGCCTGATGAGTACTTGGCGGGGAATATGCACCTAACTCAGGCCTCGCGCGGCAAGATATCCTTTAGCGCCCGCTCAATCCTGTCCACCTCTTCGCGGATGATTCGGATTGACTGCTGGTTTTTCGCCGGATGGGCCAAGGGAGCAATTCCTTCGAGAGCGCCACGGATTTGGTGATTGCGCGCCCAAATGAAATTAAGCCGTGCGCGCCTCTCCTTACGGTTTCGGTAAACATCCCCGACGAACTTAATAGCCAGCCACGCGAAAGCGAAGCCGAAGATAGCTTCGATCGGAATGCGATCCTTCGCGCCGTCGAATTCTGAAAACAAGAGGCGGTAGACCGTTTCTCCCATCCCAAACGAGGCAAACAAAACGATCGCCCCGAACGAATAGACTTTCAAGCGCTCGATCAGTTGGAAGCGCATAGAATCGTCGCTTCCGGCGGGTATTTGCATAACCTTGATGACCATGCTGCCCTCGAAGGATTGGTCACCGATCGCGGGCAATCGCCCGCGGACCAGTGCCGATTTTCCTGAAATGATAACTTGAAATTGCATCCTGTGGCGAACTCTTGTGTCAGGCTATGCAACAAGGGGCCATGGACCCCTGCGGAAACGACCCTCCGTCTGGGCCTAGAGTTCCCCCCGCCCTGCTCTTTCAGACCTACGCAACCCCCTTTTTGAGATCTGTTCGTCTGTTTCAGCCCTACGATACAATGACGCTCATTCGCTTCGTTTCCGGTTCGGTTCCTATCGAAGCTATAGGGACAAGAGCTATCAGGACGGCAGTACTGCCGGCTTAAGCAATCTGTGGAGCGGCGGCTTCAATATTTTTCACGGCAAGGTTACCTTGCTCCGAGAAAGAGTCAAGCAATCGTGGCTGCCCGCGCTATCAATCGGATTTGTGGCGCGCAGTCAGGTGAGAAACGTGGGTGGCGTCATCACCACCCAAGACACTTCCAACCAGGATTTCTACGCTGTACTCAGCAAGACCATCGCGAAAATGCCCCTCCCCTCAGTTCTCAATTTCGGCTACAAAGCCACCAACGCTTCCTTGCTCGGACTGGTCGGAAACACGCCCGCCTACAAAGCCCGCGCTTTTGGCGCCGCCGCTTTCGTCCTGCGAGGACCGTGGCGAAGCACGGTCATGTTAGGTTCGGGATTTCTGCAAGAGCCGCGCACCGTGCAAGACGTGCCCGGCGCAGTCGTTCCGACGACCATCACTTACGCGGTGCGCATCGTGCCTGCGGGCGCATTCCCGGCCGCCCACGGATGGGGAGAAGAGCGTCCGCGGCTCAACATCGACCTCGGCATCGCCCAGGCGGCCAACAACGTTTTGCCTGGCGTGAGCCTCCAGGCACGGCGTCAATTTTGCCATGGGAATCTCGTACGGTTTCTAGAGAGCACAGCGAGGCAGCGTTTTCTCCTCGGAGAACGTCGAGAATCGCCTGCGCGGGCACGGCCTTGTTCCGCTCGCAACCGGTGCTGCGGGACGTTTCGGGCCTGAGAACGCGCTGGCTGAGACCATAGGTGACGTTTTGTTCTGCCGGGCCACGAGCGCCGGTTGCGGGGCTGGATCTTCAGCAACTCGGATGATCGGCCTGGAACGGATCCTGAGCGAGGGCAACCAGGTCCCGCGAGTTGCCCCGGGTGAATAGAGCCCTTCAGTTTTTCCTGGCCGCATACGCGCCAGGGACCGTGCCGCAACGGATCGCATCTTGCGGTAGCCAGGCACGACACCGACTTCGACGGGTCGGGCATAAAGTCCTACACTCGCGCAACTGCTGCGAACAGCGACCCGACGCCTGAGGTCACCGCCATGGCGAGCGCACCCCAGAACGTGACGCGGATTGCGCCCATGGTTACGCTTGCGCCACCTGCGCGTGCAGCCAACCCACCGAGAAGAGCGAGGAACACCAGGGAAGTTCCAGAAACCAGGGGGATCAAACTTGCCGCCGGTGCCATAGCGGTGACCAACAGGGGCATGGCAGATCCAACCGCGAAGCTGCCCGCCGATGCCCACGCAGCCTGGATCGGACGCGCGCGGAGAGTCTCGGAGATACCGAGTTCGTCGCGAGCGTGCGCGCCTACCGCGTCATGGGCCATCAGCTGCTCGGCGACCTGTTTGGCGAGCGAAGGATCGAGCCCGCGGGCGATGTAGATTGCCATCAGTTCTTTGTGTTCGCCCTTGTCGTCTGCTTTGATTTCCGCACGCTCAATCGCAAGGTCGGCCTGTTCGGTGTCTGCCTGCGAGTGAACCGACACGTACTCCCCGGCAGCCATCGACATCGCCCCAGCCACTAAGCCGGCAACCCCTGCGATCAATACGTTGCTGTGAGTCGAATGCGCAGCTGCGACACCGAGCACCAGACTCGATGTTGAAAGGATGCCGTCGTTCGCGCCCAATACCGTCGCGCGTAGCCAGCCGATCCGTCCTGTTCGGTGTCGTTCCTTGTTGCCTAAAGTCACCTGGGGAACATCCTTGGTCTGCGGCCTGCTAGAAGCCTCGAAATACATCTTAATTCGGGGCCGAACTAGATTCCTCGCAATTTCGACGATGCAACGAAGCGCCCGAGAAGCGTTTCACCGTCGCGCACTCCCCTGTCACAGGTCCGAAGCCTTCTAGCCTCCCGAAATGATAGGGCGTCGTAGGGACGGCTTGGAGTGCTCGGCAACTCACCAGCAAGAGGAAGAGACTCCCGAAATCAAACTCCGCGGATCGTTGAACACTCGGGACGATGTCGTCTGGAATCTGGCATGCTCAAACAAACGGCGAACTGCCACACCAGCAAGATGCAGCGGCGGAACCAGCCGACCAGCGAGACCCTCGGCGTAGTAGTCTGGACTGCCGGTCAGTGAATGCGCCAGGTCGGCCAACACGGCTGCTGCGGGATGTTCCGGACTGGCGGAGTCGGAACTCGGTCGCCGTCGGTGGCCGGCGGCGTTCGCCCGGCCCGGATTTACTTTGGTCTAACCCCAATTCGAGCGAGAATAACATATGGCCATCGCAGTGGTCACAGGATCGAGCACCGGTATCGGCCAGGCTAGTGCGGTCACGCTGGCCCGCGCCGGACATACGGTGTACGCCACCATGCGCAGTCCGGAGGGCGGCGGAGGGGAATTGCGGGCGATCGCAGGCCAAGAGAATCTGCCTCTCCGCTTCGTCGCGCTCGACGTGAATTCGGACGAATCGGTCCGCGAAGCCTTCGCCGGCATGCTGGCGGAAGCCGGACGCATCGACGTGCTGGTGAACAACGCCGGGATCGGCAACGGCGGGCCGGTCGAGGAAACGCCCATCGAAGTCTTTCGGGCCGTGATGGAGACTAACTTTTTCGGAGCCCTGCGCTGCACGCGAGCGGTGTTGCCCGGAATGCGAGAGCGAGGCATCGGGTGCATCGTCAACGTCAGTTCAGTGGCAGGCCGCGTTTCCTCTTCGCCGCAAGCCCCCTATTCCTCTTCCAAGTTTGCCTTGGAGGCGCTGAGCGAATCGCTGGCGCAGGAGGTGAAGGCCTTCGGCATACGCGTGGCCATCGTCGAACCAGGTGTGATCGCCACCCCGATCTTTGGCAAAATCGAGGCCGTCCCCAAAGCTACGCGCTATCCGCAGCTGAGGCGATTGAACGCCCTGTTCCGCACCTCGCTCGAGAACCCCGTCTCTCCCTACCTGGTCGGGGAGAAGATTCGCGAGATTGTGGATAGCGGTACCTGGCAGTTGCGTCATCCCGTAGGTCCGGATGCGGCCGGACTCCTGGCCTGGCGCGCGTCTATGACTGACGAGCAGTGGGTGGATTGGGGGGCCCAGAGCGATGAGGCCTGGGTTCGCTCGGTGCATGACATCTTAGGCCTGGACGTCAAGCTCTAGACCGATCGGTCGGGGCATCGCTTCCTGAGATGGGACGGGAAAAACGGGCTGCGCTTCCGCTAGTTCAACAGCCACGCGAATAGAGTGCCTTATTCGTCAGCCAGTTACAAACAATTCTTAATGTGATATTTTGATTTCAAGAAACTTGGGGCAGGGGGATGCGGGTCTAGTTCAATCCCTTGACTGCGTAGCCTTCCGACAGCACCTGATCATAGACACAGACATACGCCTTTCCGTCGAATGGAAAGCGCTCCCGTCTTCAGCCGTTCGCGCAGGGTTTCGCCTTCGAGCAGCTCGGAGACCACATAGAACACCCCACGTTCGTCCCCAGTGTCGAAAATCGAAACAATGTTGGGATGATTGAGCGCAGCAGCCGCGCGTGCTTCCTGCGCAAAGCGTTCCAGACGATCGCGATCCGCCGAAAAAGACGCCGGTAGTGCCTTGATCGCCACATCGCGTCCTAGCCGGGTATCCGGGGCACGGTACACTTCGCCCATGCCGCCCGCACCGAGCGGAGACCGGATCTCATAGGGTCCCAGAATCGTTCCAGCGGAGAGTGCCATTCGTGGGCTGCCTGATAACGGCATTTCAACTGTACGACCGAAACCCGGCCTAGGGGAATGTTCAACCCGCCTCCCGATATGCCGCTCGAGGTCCGCGCCGGCAGGGGCGAGGCCAGTGACAGGAATGTCGGCTATTTGTCATTGCTGGCAGCGTGCCGGTTCCACTAACCTTGCTTCGTCTTAGAAGTTCAGCGATTTCGAACATCAAGAATGCAACTTAGACGCATGCACTCCAACGACTTGCGGAGTAAAGCGGAGGACCCCATCTGCAATGCCGCTTTCGAGCAACTGGACGAACTGGTCGGGAGGTAATGCCTTAGAGAAGTAATATCCTTGCGCCTCGTCACACTGGCGAGCTTGCAAGAAAGCCAGTTCTTGTTTCGTTTCTACGCCTTCAGCAACCACGCGCAGCTTTAGGCTTCGACCCATGGCGATCACGGCGGACACGATAGTTGTCTCCTCGGGAGTGGTGGTGATCTGACGAACAAATGACTGATCGATCTTCAAAGCGTCAATTGGAAATTTTCTTAGATAGCTCAAGCTGGAATAGCCGGTACCGAAGTCGTCCACCGTGAGTTGCACCCCCCTCGCCCGCAGAGTCTTGAGGGTGGCTTCGGTCGACTCGGCATGCTTCATCAGAACGCTTTCGGTCAGCTCCAGTTCGAGAGATCCCGCATCCAAGCCCGTATCCCTGAGCACTCCAACGATGTCTTCCAGAAAGTTCTCGCCTCGGAACTGCAGCGCGGAAATGTTCACCGCCATTGTAGCCAAGGAAAAGCCTGCGTCGAGCCAGGCCATGGCTTGCCTGCAGGCTTCCACAAGGACCCAATGGCCGATCGGCAGAATGAGGCCGCAGGCTTCCGCCACCGGAATGAACTGCGCCGGCGAAATCGGCCCCCGAACCGGATGCGTCCACCGAATCAATGCCTCGGCGCCCGTAATCTCGCCCGTCCTGAGATTGATCCTCGGCTGATAGTGCAGCGCGAACTCCTTCCGTTCTAGGGCCCGCCGCAGATTTTCCTCGATGGATTGCCGCTCCACGGCGCGGACGTTCATGGCAGGCTTGAAAAACTGATAGCTCTGCTGCCTGCTTTCTTTTGCCTGGTACATGGCTGTGTCCGCGTTCTTGATAAGTGTCTCCGCATCACGGCCGTCATCCGGATAGACACTGACCCCAATGCTGGTGGTGACGAAAAGATCGTGCCCGTCGATCGAATGTGCTTCCGCCACGGCCCGCAGCATTCGGCTCGCGGTGATGGCCGCGTCTTCGGCTCGTTCCATTTCGGACAGCAGTACGACGAATTCATCGCCTCCCTGACGACTGACCGTGTCGGCGGAGCGTACGCAAGCCACCAGGCGGGTGGCAATCGATTGCAGAAGCTTGTCGCCGGTGGGATGTCCCAGCGAATCATTGATGTGTTTGAAGCCGTCCAAATCCAAGAACAAGATCGCGACCTTTTTCAGGTGACGAGGTGCCAGAGCAATGGCCTGGGTAATCCGGTCTTGCAAGAGCATCCGATTAGGCAGGCCGGTCAGAAAGTCGTGGCGTGCCGAATGGGTCACCTGGAGCGACAATGCCAGAGCCGCACTCACGTCGCGGAAAACGATCACCGCGCCGGACACCCGCCCTTCACGGTCGTGGATGGGGGAGACGGAGTCTTCGATCGGAGTTTCAAATCCATCCCGCCGGATGAGAATACAGTTCGGCGGCAAGTGTAGGGTTTGGTTTTGTGCCACCACCATTTCCATCGGATTCGGAATGGTCTCGTGACTTGTGCCATCGAGGATTTGGAGGACCTCGGGCATAGGCCGCCCGAACGCTTCTTGCGGCGACCAGCCCGACATGACTTCTGCGACTTGATTGAAGAAACTGATATTCCCCGAGATATCGGTGCAAACTACAGCGTCGCCGATGCTGTTCAGGGTCACCTGGGCGCGTTCCTTTTCTGCAAACAACGCGTCTTTCAGGTTCTGGCTCTCCGTGATATCGGTGTTTGTGCCGAACCAGCGCAAGACCTTTCCCTCCGAGTTGCGGATGGGAACCGCCCGGGAGAGAAACCAGCGGTATTGGCCATCCTGGCCGCGGAGCGGAAATGTATCTTCCCAGGCCTCGCCTGCCTGGAAGGACCGGATGATCTTGTCCATCACCCTCTTCTTGTGCTCGGGATGGTGCACCTTTTTCCAGCCCAGATCGGCCATCTCCTCGAGGGTTGTGCCAGTGTAGTCAAACCAGCGTTGGTTGTACCAGAAGATCCAGCCCGTCGCATCCGCCATCCATGCCAGTTGGGAAATGTTATTTGCCAGGTCGCGGAACCTCTCCTCGCCTTCGCGTAGTGCTTGTTCTGCCAGCTCACGTCTGGAGTTGTCGCGCTGAACGCTCCAACCTGCTACCGCGGCGATCAACAGGCTCAGGGAGGTTCCAAGCAAAAGCACGATTCTAGTCTGGTGTAAGCGTCGCGTCACATCCGCTTCACGTATCACCAGCAATCGCCGCTCTTCGGATTGCATCTCATCGACGACCCCTTGCAGGTCGCGCATGAGTTGCTCGCCCCGGCCGGTTCGCAGGAGATTCATGGACTTCTCAAGTCCCTTGTCCCGGCGCAGGCTGATGCCCATTTCTGAGAACCGTATCTTTTGAGCGGCTAGCATTTTGAGGGCTGGAATCCGGCGTTGCTGTGACGGGCTGTCCACCGTCAAGGTCGTAACTGCTGCTTCATCCTCCTCTGCTCTGAGCATCTGGGCATGCAAGGACTCGAGGTAGAACTCATTGCCACTCAATACAAATCCACGGGCGGACGATTCGATGCTCTTGACCGATAGCAGGAGATCCTGGAGGGTCTCGAGAACCTTGTGCGTGTGCTGTACCCATCGGTCGCTTTCGCCCGAAGCCAGGATGGAGCGATAGGAAACCGCTCCTACGAATAGGACGATCAAAAGGGCAGTCCCGAACCCGAGTTGTACCTTCCAATTCAAGCTGGATTTGGTCCTCATTTCACCTGGCTTTTGCAATGCGAGCGCTGCGTTGTTCCTATTTCCATTCCCGCGCCGGATCCACAGTCATTCACCCTCCCGAGAGAAGATAAAATTCGGACGGCCAAAATGGCGCGCCGATTCTCGATTTGCATCATCAAAATCCCAACCTCGCAGAAGCCATCTTGGCTCCGGTCACCCGTACGGTGATCTTCTCGAAAGCGATGTCGCGGGCGGCAGCCGGGGAACCGTATCTGGGTTTCGTATCGATATTGAATGGCAAGAAGCCGCAGTCATCGGTTGAACCCACTCGCTCCAAGATGGCGAAGTATTGCCTGTCCGGCGCCCGATCTTCAGCCAGACCTCGGCCTTCGAAAGTATCCATCAGGGGATAGGTGGCAAAGCTTGAGGCACTCCGCTCGCCGTCGGAGACAGTCGGCGCGCCCGTGGCTTCCATCCGCGTGGTCGAGTCGAGGCACGCCGTGTCCGGTTCTTGAGCTAACTGCTGCAGCGTAGTCTTCCGGGCGTCGTAGTCCTGAATGGCAGCCTGCAGTCTTGCTGGACGTGGGAGAGATCCCACATTCTCCGTGGGAAGTGGCATTGAATTTTCCTTGTCCAGACCTGATTGTCAGTTCGGGTGGCTATTTGGTTCTCGGATTCGTCCAAAGCAAACACGTATAAGCGATTTGTATCAGTATCGCAACCAGCGCAACTGTGTCGGATTGCTCACTCGGCGGTCGGAGGCTGGCAATCCCGTTTGCCGTAAAAGATTAAATTCTTCTTTTCTAGAGCGCTCACCTCGGGCCACCCATCGAAAAGACGCAGAGTGGTCCCTCGAGGCCCGTGGCGATTGCTGCCGGGTGAGGGTCAAGGACGTGGGGTAGGGAAGCGCAGCTCGACCGATTTACAGCCGAGTAATGCCTACTCTCGCAGCAATTTGAAGGCGTGCGTCCACTCATTCCGCAGAAAGCCGGGAAGACACCAGAGCATGCAGAGAGGTTCGATCGCGCGAGCAGCTTCCACTTGCCCCATGTCCGCCGTCTCCCAACCGAACTGATCAAGAATCTGTGTCACTGTCTTCTTGGCTGCTTCGTCGTTGCCACAGATGAACATGGTCGGCTTCCCGGACTGGTACTGCGGGTTGACGAATTGCCGGTTCCCCACCGAGCTGAATGCTTTCACGAAGTGAGCGCCGGAAAATTCTCGCTGCAATCGCTCCATCAGGGATTCATCGTAGGTGGTGAAAAACTTGAGCACGCCGTGCGTGGGTGGATCATCCGCAATAGGGTTGGTGGCATCGATGACCGGTTTTCGAGAGAGATTTTCGCTTCCGGCGGCACGTAGTGCAGCTGCCGCGGCCAGACCCTTGACAGCCAGAACGACCACCTCCCCAAAGCTTGCGGAATCGCTGAAGCTGCCGACAAGCGCCTTTGGATTCTCGCGATGCCATCCCGCGAGCTTTGTCCGGTCGCGCGTACCGACCATGGTGTCGTGCCCGTGCCTGAGAAAGCCGGTCGCGAGCGTCTGCGCAACGATGCCGGAACCGAGAACTCCGATCTTCATGCCGAATTCCTCCTGCTCTAGGTGGAGACCGCGCCAACCCATCCCAGACTATAACCCGACAGAAGTTGTCTCGCAGCCCAGTTTCGCCCCCGATCTGCGAGGCGGCGCTCATTCGCAGCTTCACGATGGCCGCGGGCGGGGCGGTGAGTGGAACGCCTGGCGTCTCGCCACGGCTCCGGCCGAGGGGACCCTTTCCTGGACCGTTTTCGGATCGGCTGTCAGCAGCGGCGCGAATGACCGCCCAGATCAGTTTCGTCTTTATCCCGCCAAGGTTGCCCGCGGCACAGGCGAGGCACAGGGAGCACGACCTTCAATTCGATAGATTTCGCTTCATCGTTGGCCTCCGCTACCAATCCCTGGCCTGGCCCCATGTACTTCTGACATCTGCCCAAGAGCTCTGATCCGGTTCACGATAGTGACCGTTCGCACTCCATGGCTTGGCTGTGACCCTAAGCGACCTCCGGGTCGCAAGAATCGGCGATAGCGTCTCCAAAAGTCCATTCCCCAAAAGCCCAAGACTGTGGCCGGAAAGGTTTGAGCATGACAAAGCACTCCCCCAAAAAGAATGTAATTACACTGCTACTACTCACTGCTGCATTTACCTTCCTATTCCAAGACCTTGCTCTTGGCCAGGGTTCCCACAGAAACTCACGGTCTCTACAATCGATCACCGTCAACCCTGCTTCCGCTGCGATCACCATAGGCGCAACCCAGCAGTTCACGGCCACCGGCAACTACCGCAATGGAACGACACGGGACCTGACCTCGCGCGTCACCTGGAATTCTTCGGTTCTGGCCGACGCAACAATTACGGCAGGCCTGGCCAGAGGACTGGCGGCGGGAAGCACGAGCATCACGGCCGCCCTGTCAGGAATCACCAGCAGTCCAGCCCCTCTGACCGTGACGGCGACGGCAGCGTCGGTGGCCGTGCTGCAGTCGATCACGGTGAGCCCCAGTTCGGCTTCGATCACCGTGGGCGCGACCGAGCAGTTCACGGCCACCGGCCACTATAGTGACGGCAGCACCAAGAGTTTGACCGCGAGCGCGACTTGGAATTCTTCGGTTTCGACCGACGCCACCGTCGCGGCGGGCCTGGCCACAGGAGTGGCGGCGGGCGGCACGAGCATCACGGCCGCTATGTCAGGAATCACCAGTGGTTCAGCCGCTCTCACCGTGACGGCTGCTCCGGCGGCGGTGCTGCAGTCGATCACCGTGAGCCCCAGTTCCGCTTCGATCACAGTGGGCGCGACCGAGCAATTCACGGCGACGGGACACTACAGCGACGGCACCACCTCGAATCTGACCTCGCTTGCCACTTGGGCGGCTTCGGTTCCGACCGACGCGACCATTACGGCGGGTCTGGCCAAAGCCTTGGCGGCCGGAAGCACCAACGTGACCGCCACCCTGTCCGGTGTGACCAGCAGTCCGGTCGCGGTGCTGGCCGTCACGGCCGCGGTAGCGCCCGGAGGCGGCAACACCTTCTACGTGGCGACCACGGGCAATGACTCCAACTCCGGCACGCTGGCCTCTCCCTGGGGCACCATTCAACATGCGGCGAGCACAGTGCAGGCCGGGGATACGGTGTTCGTACGCGCCGGCGTCTACAGCGAGTCGGTCAATATCGCGGTCTCGGGCTCTGCCGGGGCCGGTCCGGTCACCTTCGAGAGCTATCCCGGGGAAACCGCCATCGTCGACGGCACGGGACTGACCCCCTCGAGCTCCGACACCCAGGGTCTGTTTAACATCGTGAATCAAAGTTACGTCACCATCGAAGGTTTCGAGATCCGCAACTACACGACCTCGAACGCCAACTCCGTTCCGGCCGGAATCTGGGTGACGGGTTCGGGCAGCAACGTGCAGATTCTGAATAACCTCGTGCACAACATCACCACCACCTCGGAGAAAAACGGCAACGCCTTTGGCATCGCGGTCTACGGCAGTGGTGCGCCGGCATCGATTGACAGCCTCACCATCAGCGGAAACCAGGTGTATGACCTGAAGACGGGAAACAGCGAATCGGTGAACGTGGACGGTAACGTCACCAATTTTGCCATCACCAATAACATCATCCACGACAATGACAACATCGGGATCGACGCCATCGGTTTCGAAGGCGTTTCCTCGAGCCCCACCTACGACTATGCCCGCAGCGGGAGCATTAGCGGGAATACGGTCTACAACATCAGCGCCATCAACAACCCTGGCGAAGGCAATCAGTACGATGCCGACGGCATTTATGTGGACGGGGGCTCGCAGATCATCGTCGAGCGCAACCTGCTCTACAACAATGACCTCAATATCGAAGCGGCCAGCGAGCACTCCGGCCACGTATCCAGCTTCGTCACCATTCGCAACAATGTGGTGTACCACGGCAACTCGGTGGGCATTTCGATCGGCGGGTACGCCAGCAACGTGGGCGGCAGCGACCACATCACCATTGTCAACAACACGCTATTTGAAAATGATACGCAGAACACCGGCAGCGGGGAGCTGCAGGTGCAGTACTATGCCACCAACTGCGTATTTGAGAACAACATTGTGTACGCCTCGTCCCAGGGATTGTTCATCAACAATTACACCACGAGCGAACCTTCTCCGCTGGCGGTGGATTACAACCTCTACTTCTCTTCCTTGAACTCGGCCTCGGCCGATTTCCTCTGGAACAGCACCGATCACACGGGCTTCTCCTCCTATCAGTCGGCTACGGGCGAGGACAGCCACTCGCAATATGCGGATCCGCTCTTCCTGAGCCTAACCACACCCAACCTGCAGGTCGAATCCACCTCGCCTGCGGTGAACCAAGGTATCAATCTGGGGGCAACCATCGAAGGCACGCTGGACTTTGCCGGAAATACGCGCGCCCCGGGCAGCGGCATCGACATCGGTGCTTATCAGCAGTAGTCAGCTACACAGTAAGTGCCGGAGCCATGCGGAACTGCATGTAAGTAAGAACGGAAAAGTCGTCGACTTGTGATGCCGGAGGAACCACTGATTCCACTAACCCGACTAGCCCGATAACTGCCCTACCAGTTACAATACGACTCGTTGTTTCTCTAGAGGGGGAATATGACGAATCTAAACAACGCGCTTCATGAACTTCGTGAAGAGCACAAGCAGGTACAGAAGCAGGTTAAGCAGTTGGAAGAAGCAATCTCTGCAATCGAGGGACTAGCCGGCACTTCGACAATCGCGCGCCATGGCACCCAGCCAAGCCGATCGATATCCGCCGCTGCACGAAGGCGAATGGCACGGGCCCAGAAAGCTCGGTGGACGAAGTGGCGGGAATCGAGGACGACTTTGTCGGCAAAGACCGCCGGCAAGGCTCCCGCGAAGCGCATCCTATCAACCTCTGCTCGGCGAAAGATCGCGGCCGCGCAACGGGCGAGGTGGGCGCGGTTCAGGGCGAGGCAAGAAAAGAAAGCTGCATAGAATGCTCCGCATATGCGACAAAAGCCCGCCACCCTCCGTGGCGGGCTTGTTGTTTGGGTTGGTGAAACCGCTATCGGCCGAGACAGCTTGCTTACCCCGGCGAGGCGGCCCATGAGTACGCCCTCGAGCCGTATGGATTCGGCGCAGCTAGGATCCGCTACTTTGTTTTCCGCTGAAACAACGGGGCGCCCCAACTGCCTGCCGCTAAGAGTGCTCCGAAGAGAATGATCGCGTCGATGCTCGATCTTCCTTGGGGGGACCAGTACACGTCTTTCAGATTCAACCAGAGAGCAAATTCGTCAAGCGTCAGGGCTGCGCCCACGCCATATAGAATCGACATAAGCCGGCTGAGAAAGATCGAGGAATGGTCGGAACCGACACCGATCTCACACAACCATCCGTATCCTACCAGCAGGAGAATGATAATCCCGAAGACGAGATGATGAATGTGGCGCCCCCCAACCTCGATGAAATGGAACGGTGGAATCTGGTGCAGGATCGCATAGACCACCGCCCGAACTCCACCGAAAGTTAGAAAGAAACTCACCGATGCCACAAAGAGCCGCCGTCGCGGTCGGTCGGGAATGCGCTCGTGGAGAGCTTGGCCGAGGGAGGTTCCATGGAGCAGCAACAATATGAGAGCCGTCCCCGAGATCGTGAGTAGGAGTATGAACCACGAGTAAGCCATGCGACATTAGACAGCATCTAGCTGCGACTTCGCCACGGCATCTGAAGTTTTGTTGATCAACTCAGGGAGGCCTGGAAGCTGACCGAATAAGAGCCAAGATAGAAGCCGCATGCTAAGCTTTTTGGGTCCTCAATCCGCATTGCCGTAGGTGATACGTATGCGATTTCTTTTGTTTTCGGCCATTTTGCTGTGCGATTTGTTATTGGCTGGGTCTGGGCAACACGGATTTGTCCACGTCGCTCTGGCGCAATCGTCCTCGGGTGAGTCCGGAAAACTGGCACCACAACTCGACCATTTCGATCCCAAAAACGTGGATTCCTCAATCGATGCCTGCACTGACTTCTATCAGTACTCATGCAAGCGTTGGATCGCCGCAAATCCGGCTCCCCCGGACGAAGTTTTCTGGGGCGCTTTTGGCAAACTCCAGTTGTGGAACACCGCGGTGCTTCGCCAAACAGTGCTCGCGGTCGCGGCCAAACCAGCGGCCGTGCGCACGCCGGTCGAACAGAAGGTGGGCAACTATTGGACGGCCTGCATGAATGAAAAGCAAAGAAATGTCCGCTCGCTTGATACCCTCCGTCCGACGCTCGATCGTATCGACGCCATGCGCAACAAGCAGCAGATCGCAGAAATTGTGGCCGAAATTCACCGCCTCGTTCCGGGGGCGTGGGATACTGGCGATGCCTGGACGAAAGCATCGCTATTTGGCTTCGGTTCCGCGCCGGACTACCACGATACCAGCCACGTGATCGCTCAATTTGATCAAGGAGGGATGGGGCTTCCCGGTCGCGAGTTCTATCTAAACAACGATCGGAAGTCGGCGGACATCCGGGCCAAGTACGTTGATCATATCGCCCGCATACTCGCGCTGGCCGGCATCCCCGAAACACAGGCCAGGGAGGATGCCAACGTGGTGCTGCAAATGGAAACCACCATGGCGAAAGTTAGCATGGATATCGTCAAGCGGCGCGACCCCGCGAACCTCGACAATGAGATG
Organism: uncultured Acidobacteriaceae bacterium; assembly: GCA_963770245.1. Lineage (GTDB taxonomy): Bacteria > Acidobacteriota > Terriglobia > Terriglobales > Acidobacteriaceae > PALSA-270. Next base: position 72,537 of record CAVYOX010000015.1, read on the forward strand.
GATCTCGAAGCAGTCAAGGAGCTGGCACCGTCTTTCGATTGGAGCCGATATCTCGAGCTGGTTCACGCTCCTCCGGTCGGTACCTATATTGTTACATCGCCCGATTTCTTTCGGGAAATGGAGCAGCAGATCAACAACGAGCCACTCGATCACTGGAAGGCATATCTGAAATGGACCTTATTGTCCGGCGAAGCAGCCGAGATGAGTGAGGATTTCGTCAACGAAGACTTTGCGTTCAACGCGCAGACCATCTTCGGGGCCAAAACGATGGAACCCCTCTGGCGCCGGTGTATTGAATCGGAGGATCGCAACATCGGCGAGGCTTTGGGACAAAGCTACGCAGCCCGGGCCTTTCCGCCGAAGAGCAAAGCGCGAATGAAGCAAATGGTGGACAACCTTAAGGCGGCGCTTGGTCAAGACATCGATTCCATGGATTGGATGGACGCTGAAACTAAGAAGCAGGCACAGATCAAGCTGGCGGCTCAGGTCGATAAGATCGGATACCCGGACCATTGGCGCGATTATTCGGGTTTGGAGATTCGCAGTGACAATCATTTGGCAAACGTTGAGCGGGCCTCCGAATTCGAATTCAAACGCCAGCTGCAGAAAATCGGCAAGCCCTTAGACCGGACGGAGTGGGGGATGACCCCGCCGACGGTCAACGCCTACGAGGATCCGCAGACCAACACCATAAATTTCCCCGCCGGTATTCTGCAACCGCCTTTTTTCGATCCCGCGATGGATGACACGGTAAACTATGCCGCCATCGGCGCCGTGATCGGTCACGAGACCATCCATGGCTACGACGACCAAGGACGCAAGTTCGATGCGATCGGCGACTTGCACGACTGGTGGAGCGCCGAAGCCGCCACAGCCTATGACGAGCGAGGCGACTGTATTGCCGATGAGTACACGGAATTTGTCCCCGAATTGGGTGTGAAACAGGATGGACGGCTGACCCAAGGCGAAAACACAGCTGATAATGGCGGCATCCACATTGCCCTGTTGGCACTCGAGAGCGACCTGAAGAGTAAGGGGGGGAGCCTTGACGCCAAAGGACGAGATGGTTTGACGGGATGGCAACGCTTCTTCCTGGCGTATGCCAACATGTGGTGCAGCGCTTGGACTCCGGAGATGATGCGAACGGAGATTCTCTCCAACCCGCATCCTCTGGACAAATACCGGGTCAACAATGTCCTCGGAAACATGCCGGAGTTTGCCAAGGCGTTCGGGTGCCACAAAGGGCAACCCATGGTGCACGCAAACGCTTGCCGGGTGTGGTGAAAGCCGACTGCGCGAGCGCGTCATTCAGACCCCGCTCGTCCCCGCGGACGGGGGCCGCGGTTGATCGAGGGGAGAGTGAACTGCCATGGCAGTTCACTCTTGAAGCTAGAGCCTGGGTGGAATTGTCAGATGAGAGCCCTTGTCTTGAATTCGCCAAAAGAGATTGGGCAGCGTCCCTTGCAAATGGTTGACCTGCCGCAGCCGGTTTCCACCGCTGGCCAAGTTCTGCTGCGCGTGCGCGCCTGCGGAGTTTGCCGCACCGATCTGCATATCGTCGAAGGAGAGCTGCCGCAACGCCGTCCGCGGCTGATTCCCGGCCATCAAATTGTCGGTGAAATTGTTGCAGGCCCAACTCTCGAACTACCGCTTGGCATGCGGGTGGGCGTGTCTTGGATCGGCGGAACCGACGGCACCTGCTGGTACTGTCGGCGCGGTCTTGAGAACCTTTGCGACTCGCCGACTTTCTCCGGCTATACGGTGGACGGCGGTTATGCAGAATACACCGCGGCTCGCGCGGACTTTGTTTTCCCGCTCCCGCCGAATCTAGACGATCTGCACGCCGCCCCGCTGTTATGCGCCGGTATTATTGGCTTTCGCAGTCTGCGCGTGGCGGGAGTCGAACCTAGAGAGCGGGTCGGCTTGTTTGGTTTTGGCGCATCCGCCCATCTTGCCATTGCAGTCTTGCGTTCCTGGCAATGTGAAGTCTATGTGTCGACCCGAGGTGCTTCGCATCGCAAGCTGGCGGAGTCGCTGGGCGCTGCCTGGGTGGGCGATGCGACCGAGAAACCGCCAGTGCAATTGGACCGCGCAGTCACGTTCGCTCCCAGCGGAGACGTGGTCTTGGCCGCGTTGTCCAGTCTGCGGAAAGGTGGCGTGGTTGCCATTAACGCAGTTCACCTCGACCGTATTCCAGAATTCGACTATGACCGACTACTTTGGGGCGAACGCCAGTTACGCAGCGTGGCCAACATGACCCGGTCCGACGCTCGGGATTTCCTTGACCTGGCGGCAAAGATTCCTCTTCAGCCCACGGTGACAGCATTTCCCCTCGACCAGGCCAACGAAGCTTTGGCGGCGCTGAAAGGCGATCGGGTGGATGGCGCCGTCGCGCTCATTCCATAGCTCAAAGGTCCAAAACCGTTCTGAGGGAAACTCGGACTCAGGCGCGAACAGAAGGACCCTTTGTGCTATCAATCACAAGCGGTGCTATGACTTGCGTGCATGACTCGCGGGGAAATGTGCCGCCGAACGGCCGCAGAATCCGTCGGAATTATGAATCGCTGCGCCCCATACCCGGTCCGGGAAAAGCATCCTGCGACTGGTGTCGGGAGGCACTCCGCTCAGCCGACTGCAGCTGCTTCCATCTGGCTTGTTGCCGCAACCCCTTCTGCGCCGTAGGCCTTCGAGCGCTGCCAACGCACAGAGCCGGTTTATGAAGCGAGTCAGCCCCTTGGATCAATCTCGAAAGACGCTTCCTGCTTTCCCCAAACTTTCGCTATGGACAAAACCATTTGATATTAGGTATAAAAAAATGGCCCAGAACCCTTGCCTGGCGCGGACTTGGCGACTAGGAGGCGACGAGACAGTCGGTCGTTTGCCTGGAATCGGAAAGTGCCACACGCTCCATTGCTCGCTACGGGCGCGTCCCAACTCGAAGGTTTTTCGGAAGCAGTGGCATATGGACCGGCAACCCCGTCTCGATCGCGAATCATTCGAGCAGATCTTGGCTACAGCCTGGGTGCTCCAGCAACTCCAAAGACGTGTCTCACCTTTGGGTTCCGGTGCGAACTACGATACGTCACAGCTATTAGACCTGGTCGAAGCCCAGCACGCAATGCAAACCGGGGCGCTTTCTCCAGACGCGGCGCTCTGTCGAATCGTCGGCCTTGCCCTGAAACTGGTCCCAGCGCATGGCGCGGGAGTGTGGCTGTTCGCCGGGGATGCATTCGTGTACCGCGCCGGGACAGGGACCGCGTCCGACGATGAAGGCTTGCGCGCCGCCGTGTTGTCCAGACTTGAAGGTTGGGCACCGTCAGATGAATCCCATCCGGACGGCGATAGGGCAGAGGGCACTGCCTTTAAGTCACTGCTGGTCGCGCCCATCCACCAGGGACCGAAAGTTGTGGGAGCATTTGCGGTCTTTTCCGAGAATGCGCGCGGGTTCAGCGCGCGGGATGTCACGACCGCGCGTTTGCTGACTGGCCTTCTGGCGCACGCCGTGGATAAGGCCTCGAGCGCAAGATTCGAACACATTGTCTCGTTGGAACGTGCCGTGGTTCTGCATGTCATTGAAGACCTTGTTCCTACCCTGGCCGGACTCGCCTCCAGGACACAGCGTGCCCTTCCATTTCCGGCCGTCCCGGCGGCTTCGGTCGAAGCTCAGACCGCCGCCACGCTGAGCTTGCCAAGTTTTGTCCCGGGGGAGGTTGGAAACGGAACGCACGCTGAGACACTCGCAGCACTGGTAGAGGAGGTGGAAAACTTTCAAGGCTCAGACGCACCTCCCCGAAGCGAGCTCCCCCGGGTTGCCGAGGAAAGCGCGGACCTGATCGAGGAGATGCTTGAGGCCGACCGGATGCAGGAAAAGCTGCTGACGCTTGAATCCGGTCCCAGTCAGAACTTGATAATCCCTGCTTCTTCAGTGCCGGCGGCACCGGTCGTAGGGTCTACCCAGGTGGAATCGGAGCCTGGCCGCGAAACGCGCAATGAACCCGTCATTGGGGTTCTGCAACCCCCAACTCAGGAGGCCTGTGATTCCGGCCCTTCAAAGCAGGATGGAGACGACTGTGGCGTATCATCGGTTCGGCTTTTGCCCGTTTCCCCCTATCAGCTACCTTTTGGGCTCCGAAATAGGTTGGTACACATCGCAGCCCTGATGAATCGGTTCGAACGCGCGACAACCAAGATCAATGGGTTGCTTCGGGCAAAGCGAATGACTCCGGCGATGAAACGCAGCAGCGCAGCGACAGCACTGCTGATCGCTCTGGCATTTGTGGCGGTGAAGCGCAGCGTCCCCAGGATTCAAACTGCAGGTCCTGTAATCACGTCGAAGACGAGCGTTCCGGGAAGCGAGACGGGACTGAAGATTCCTGTGGCGGGGATCAGCCACAAACGAGTGACCGACTCAGACATCGCGGCCGCGTTACGCGAGATGAGCCCCTTTGAGATACCCGGACTGCGTCGTCAGGCCCGCTACGGCGACGAATCGGCAGCGTTGCTTCTCGGCATGGCCTATGAGGTAGGGCACGGTCTGCCGCAAGACTGCGTAAAAGCAGCCTACTGGGTAGGGGAGGCGGCGAACGGAGGAAACGCCGCTGCTGCATTTAACCTCGGCCTCCGTTACCGAAACGGTGACGGAGTTCCCCCTAGTCTCACAGAGTCCGACAAATGGCTTCGGAAGGCAGCCACACAGCACTATCCGGTTGCGCAAATTGTGTTAGGCACGCTTACTGCAAATCAAAGTCATATATCGTCGTTGGGGCAATAGTGGCGCTCATCCGAGAGTATCCACCCCGATTGAGGGCGAATGAACTAACAACGGCCAAAGAGCATCACCCAATTATTCAATTCTCGACAGTTGTGGGTCCACTTACTTTTGTCCCTTAAGCCATGGTCACCGTCATGCTTCAGAAATGCCATGGCCTCCACGCCGTCGGCCGCCACGTGTAACTTCAAGATGAAAACGCTCACAAAGGCTCTTTTCGTCCTTATCCTCTCGTTGTCCTTGGCGGGAGTCAACGTAGCCGAGACACAGGCCCCACAGGCAAAGCTGCTCATCACGAATGCGCTTCTCTTAACAATGGTCCCGGGGCAAGAAAAGCCCTTCACTGGATACATCGTTGTCGGGAACGATGGAACCATCACCGCTATCGGCACTGGCTCGCCGCCGTCCGGCTTGTCCGCCACGACTACGTACAATGCAGCCGGAAAGTGGATTATTCCCGGATTCATTTCCGCGCACAGCCACTTGTGGCAAAGCGCGTACCGTGGCCTCGCGCCGGACAAAGAGCTCGATGGTTGGCTCACTGTTCTGTACCTCGAACATGCGCCTAAATCGAAAGCGGAGGATTTCTACTGGTTTACCCTGGATGGAGCGCTCGACCATCTTCGCCACGGCATAACGGGGGCCTTCAACTTTAACTATGCACCGAGTGACCTGGGTGGCAGTACGGGCGACCAGAGTTTCGATCGCTCGGAGTTTCGCGCGGAATCAAAGTCGGGAATTCGGTTTGTCCATTCCATCAGCATTGGCCAGCTTGGCCCGAAATGGTCGGCGGACCAGGCGATTGCCTACGTGAAGAGCTTCATGGATTGGACGAAAACGCAGCCCTCTTCCAGCCGTTTCCTGAAAACAATGCTCGATGGCGGCGGCGCATACGCGGAAAATGCGGACCAGGTGCGGACGGAAGCGCGAATTATGCGCGAACTTGGGATCGGAGACGAGCAGCACTATCTGGAAACTGCGGCGGAACAGGTCAAGGAGAGATCGGTGTTTCCTTGGTTCGTGGAGAGCGGTATCCTCGGCCCAAATCTAGTCTGGGGACATTTCGTTCATCCGGATCATAATATTCTCGAGCAGACTGCGAAGTTTCATGTAGGTGTGAGCTGGAATCCGCTCTCGAACGGACGGCTGGCCTCGGGCATTGCGGACATTCCTGCGTACTTGAAAATGGGAATCCGTGTTGGAATGGGGGTGGATGGGGAGGCGAGCGCCGACCGCGCCGACCCGTTTGAAAACATGCGCATGGGGTTGTATCTCGTCCGCGCAAAGTATGAAAACGCCAGCGTGCTTTCACCTTATCAGGTATTGCAATTGCATACTCTCGGCTCCGCCGACGTTCTGGGCGTTGGAGATAAATTGGGGAGTCTCGCGAAGGGCAAGCTAGCTGACATGGTTGTGATTGACCCAAATGAATTCGGGCATGTGTTTGATCCCTATGCCAGCCTCGTATTTGTTGGTGGAGTCGAAGATATCGATCGTATCTACGTTGGAGGTGACCTCGCGGTATCGCATGGAAAAGTATCCGGGCAGAACGTGGACGAGGTGCGTCATGAGGCGGAGAGCAGAGTGCGCTAGGACGCCTTCTTCACAAGCAACAGGCGCACTTCCTAGACGATGAACATGCCGAGCCTTTGGTTCACTGGCGCGGAGGTCCGCGAGATAGGACTCGTTGCCCGTCAATGCGAATCCGCGGGCACTGGCTTCGATGCCCTTCATGGATAGGACTAAATCTTCCAGGCTGGCAAGAACTTCGTCTGTGTGCCTTACCCATTGGCCACTTTCACTGAACATAACCATGCCGCGATAGGAGATCGCCCCCACCATGAGTAAGGCCAGAATGGCGGACCCGAACCCGAGTTGCACTTTGCGGTTCAAGCGTGGCTTAGGCTTCATTTGACCGGACGTTCGTCAAGGGGGGAAGGTCGATCGGAGTTCGGGTTGAGAACGCGGGTGCCGCCTCGCGCGGGGGCACGAGGAAAAGCGCCTTTTCCTTCACACTTAAGTATGTATTCAGACCGTTCCGAACAGGATTAAGACCCTTTGAGACCTGCACTCGGAAGGGTGTCAAATCAGGCAATTCCCGAATCGGGAATGGTGGCGGAGGCGGCAGGTGGGAGGGAAGGAAGACAGCTGCGGCTAGGGTGCACCCCGCACTTTCTTGAACGGCGCGGACTCCATGGCTAGGTTTTCCAGGTGCTCCTGCAGCTCTTTCTGCGTTGCGTCCTCAAGACCGGTGAACTCAATACCCATTCCTACTCCGCCGTCGCTCGTCCTGACGATGGCTGTTGTCTTAACCTGTTCGGAATTCAGCCAAAAAGTGATGGTGACTGCCTTTTTCAGGGGGAAGGGCACCATGGTCTCGACATAACAGCCCCGGCCGCCGATATCGGTCGTCTTGAATCCCATGTTCGAGCCAATCGTTTCATCCCGGATTTCGATGGGGAACGAAATTCGATGCCGGGGATATTTTCTCCTGTCTTTGGCCGACGGCTTGGTTCGGGAAATGGGACGGGCCGAGGCGGTCCGCAGTGCCTCCCTCTCCGCTTGCCAGGGTATGCGTTGCCCCTCCACCATCTTGACTCCCACGTCCATTTTCTGGCCCTGCCCACTCGCCACCCACATCACTTTGAAACGGGCCTTCTTGTCGCCGACCTGTATCGCGATGATTTCCCCGACCGCAAGCCGTTTTTCAAGTCCTGAAAGCTTGGCGCCGTGATCGCTGATGTTATCGGCCTGCGCATGCTGGGAGAATGGACGGCTGTTCGCGTCCATCCCAAACACATGAATCATAAGGTCTACTTTGAAACGGGGTTCTGACGTGTCTTGCATGCAATTATGGGTGTGTCCCGGGCTTGCCAGTTGGAGCGGACCGCGGCGTCTTGTGGCATGCCTAGGAGGTCAGGCCCAGTTTCCTGGCAACAGCCTTAAGTATGTACCCGCCAAAGACCACCATGGAGCAAATCGATGTTGGCGTCGGCAGATGCAGGCCCTAGATCGGGATGCGCCCATTTCGGAACTGCCACTTAGCGTTTCGCGTTCCATCGATCACCTCGTACCCAGGGTTGTCCGACTGGTTGTCCGAGGACGATGGTCAGGGCGGTAACCCGATGCCGTCATGCAGGCTCTGCGAGAGTCCCGGTCTCGCAGGGGGTGAGGTCTCCCAGGAGCCAGGACGACGTCCTGCGACGGTAAGTACTTGAGTTGCAAGGCGAGTGCCATCAGCAGCTACTGGAAAGCCGCAAGGCAGCAGCAAAGATCGGCTTGGCTCACGGAATCGACGACACGGAATCGACGATGGTTGACGATTTGCCGACTGATCTCTGAGAATCGCGACGACGGGGCTCCGGGCCGGATTCGATGAATGTGATTCCCCTTAATTCGAGCGCAGCCGCATCCTCGCAAGCTCCGCCGGGCCCGTCCAGCATCCGGTTGCTGCCCTGGCTCGTCGCGGTTGCGTTCTTTATGGAATCGCTCGACACGACCATTTTGAACACGGCAGTGCCGGCCATTTCGGAAGCTCTCAAGGTAGCTCCGCTCAGTATGAAGTCGGTGCTGGCCAGCTACACGCTGAGTTTGGCGGTCTTCATTCCGATCAGCGGGTGGATGGCGGATCGGTTCGGAACCCGCCGGGTGTTTGCATCCGCAATCGGTCTATTCACCTTAGGATCTTTTCTCTGCGGCATATCGAGCAACATCCATCTCCTGGTCGTGTGTCGCATCTTGCAGGGCTGCGGCGGGGCCATGATGGTGCCAGTTGGCCGGCTCACGCTGGTGCGAACGTTCGCCAAGTCCGACCTGATCCGCGTCATGAGCTTCGTCGCTATTCCAGCCCTGATTGGCCCTATGCTCGGACCGATTGCCGGTGGTCTTATCGTCGGCTACTTGCATTGGCGATTCATCTTTTTTGTCAACATTCCGATCGGCTTCGCTGGTCTGTTGATGGTCTATCTCCATCTGCCTGACTACCGCGAGCGAACCAACCCGCTCGATGTCATCGGACTCATCCTATTCGGGTCTGGTGTTGCGCTACTGTCGTATGTGCTGGAGATATTCGGGGACCACGCACTAAGCACGGGCGAGATTTTCGGGTTGCTGACGATTTCTCTCTCGCTCATTGCAGGCTACGAACTTCATGCCAGAGAGATTGCATTTCCTCTGTTGCAGTTGAGCCTATTTCGCATCCGCACCTTCAGTGCGGCGGTGAGCGGCAGTTTCTTCACCCGGTTGGGGATCGGCGGAGTGCCGTTCCTTTTGCCGCTCCTCTACCAGGTGGGCCTCGGATTCACGCCCGTTCAGTCTGGCCTGCTCATCATGCCACAGGCGATCGCGGCCATCAGCACGAAATTTCTTTTGCCGCGGGTCCTGGCCCGCATTGGCTACCGCGGAGTGCTGATCTCGAACACCGCGATCCTCGGTCTCCTTCTCCTGGCTTTCGCCACCATTGGGCTTCATACCCCGGTTTGGACCATTGTGCTTCTCGCGTTTTTCTATGGGGCCTTCACTTCGCTGCAATACACCAGCATGAATACCCTCGTCTATGCTGACATCACCGAGGAACAGACAAGCAACGCAAGTTCGATCGCCAGCACCATGCAGCAAATGTCGATCAGTTTTGGCGTCGCTTCCGCTGGGCTGGCCACCGCGTTCTTTATTCCCAGTCGCGCTTATGCCAGCCCGCCCCAACTGATTCACGGCATTCACAAGGCATTGGTCGTGCTGGGTGGATTCACCGTCTTGTCGACGATCATCTTTCACAAATTGAAAGGCGGTGATGGTGGCAATGTGAGCCAGCAGAAGGTCCTTCACGCCGGGTGACGATCAGTCGGAATTCTTGGAATTATCCGCAGCGCGCGTCGAACATCCTGCTGGCGAGTTTAGGGTACCGCCCTAGACGACTCTCCCTCCCCTGACGCCGACACCGAAATACCACTCGGAAAAGCCTATGGCGACTGGCCGGTGGGGACAGATCCGGCAGTTCACATCAAGACCGTGACCGAGCTTCTGAACAGTGAAGTGCGGATCGTGAATATTCATGCGGGCCAGGCAGATCAGAAGAGAGTGATTGAGTTTTACGGCAAAGAAGTGTTGCCACGACTGGAACTCGCCGGATAAAACCCGCCATCGATGGCAGCAATTTGCGACAGCAACAGGAGGCATCCTTGATTGCATCCTAGGTCGAGGCTGGTAGCAGTGTTCCAGTCAGTTTGTGCAAATCTAGACCGGAGGCAAACGAATGGCCGCCAAGAGCAGGAAGAAATCCAGCAACCGCAAGTACGGCAAAGCCGCGGGCAAGAGTGTGGAAAGCGCGGTCCGCCGAGAGAAGAAGGGAACGCTCCGTTCCGGCAAAGGGGGTAAAGGAGGAGCCGTGAAAAGCCGCAAGCAGGCGATTGCGATTGGTCTCTCCGAAGCACGCAAGAAAGGTGTCAAGGTTCCCGAAAAAAAGAGCTCCTAACATCCCCTCGAACATTCGGATTTCCATGAGAACGTCGCTTCAGAATTGGCTTTCGCAACCTCAAGAATCGGACTCTATGTCATGAAAGCAGTGAGCTACCAAGGTCCTCGTGGGATGTCCGTTTCGAACCACTCACAGCCGAAAATCAAATTCCCGACCGATGCTTTACTGCGAGTCACCACCAGTGGCATTTGTGGCAGCGATTTGCACATGTACGATGGGCGCACGCCTTTCGACAGAGGCACCGTGGTTGCCCATGAGATCATGGGTGATTGATCAGGTTGGGCCAGCCGTCGAGAATATCAAGAAAGGCGACAGAGTGGCGTTGCCTTTCAACATCGCCTGCGGTTGTTGTTTCAATTGTCATCGCGGTCACACTGAAGCGTGTCTGACCATGAATCCCGAGCAGGCGCATGCCGCCTACGGTTACGCAGGAATGGGCCCGTACCAGAGCGGCCAAGCCGAATTTGTATTGGTGCCTCACGCCGACTTCAATTGTCTGAAACTCCCGGGAGAACCCGGCGACCAGTGGGAAGACGATTTCCTGCTTTTGTCGGACGTATTTCCGACCGCGTTCCACGCCACCGAACTCGCCTGCGTGAGCGCAGGACATCCCCGCGACATTCGCGTGGTTCGGGGTCTCGGATCTGGTCTGGATGCGAAAGCCATCGAAGCGGTCGAGCGGTGGCGCTTCGATCCGGCAAAAAAGGATGGAAAGCCCGTGAATGTCCAGATCAGCGTAGAAGTCTCTTTTCGCCTCTATTGATTGATCTCTTGGAGAGTCCGATCGACGCGCCACGGCGAAAGCTCGCTGCGTCGGAACTTTTCGACGGTCAGGTCCTGGGCGGAAAGGGGTAGGCTAGGCAGACTTCTTTCTCGCCTTCACCTTGGCCCACCTCACTCGTTGCGCCGCGGCAATCTTCCTGCGGGCCGAGGCGGACATGGTGCGAGGGGGCCTCGCTTCAGCGGTCTGGCGTTTGGACGCCTGCTTTTTCCAACGAGCTTTCTGCGCCGCCACAATTCGCGCTCGGCCTTTGGCTGACAGTTTCCTCCGCGTCGCCGCGGTGCCATTCCGATAGGCACCGGCAAAAGCTACCAAAGCGGCGTTCAGCGCCGACAATTTGCGTTGCACGTGGTCGCGTTCTCTCGATAACTGCTTAACGAGCCCGGACAAGCTGGACATGGATTCCTCTCGGTTCTGGATTTTAGGCAAACTGGCTCAGTCGATCGCCCAGCACGGAGCAAAATACCTTGCTGCGTAAAAACGCCATCCATTGCATCGCGGTGTAGTCTTTGCCGTACAGGACGCCGGATCGCACTCACTACCCAGCGGCTTCCAGCGCACATTCGATCCAGTTGGGAAAAGGGTGTCGCGGCGACAATTGGAATGCTCCGATCGACCGACGAATTACGTCCACTGCCAGGCGCTCTAGCAGCCTTTCGACCAACCTCTGCAATGCGCTCCAATCACTGGCATACCACTCCGGAGGAATACTCGCAGCGATTCCCCAAACCACACTCTGCTCCATGTGCTCGATGCGCGAGAGCCAGGGTTGAAACGACTCCCAACCCGTGACTTGTTCGTAGACCTCATTTCCCGAATAGACCCCGCGCAGGGCATGGTCGGGGAAGTTCCACTCCCCCGCGTTAAAACAATGGCCCTGGTCGATAAAGGTGGTGCGATACGTACGTTGTCGCAAGGTCCGCCAGAAGGCCGCCTGCCTCAAGTCCGAATTGCAGGTCCACTTATCCATTGCCAGAATTCCGGCGAATGTCTCCAGGTTTTGCACCCGCGACAACACCTCCATCGGCAGACGATCGAACACTTGGCCGATCAGCGGACTCACCGCATAGAGCGACCCGAACTGCGGACCTTCCTTGCAGGGCACCGTGCTGCCGGGGAGTTGGATGTTCATTGCGGGGGTATGCTCGACCAGCCAGGTTCCGACTTCCACGATCACCGTCGCCGGTACGGGCAGGCCGACATACTCCGCCAGGCGGGTTGCAAGCATCTCGTTGGCCAGTATCCTCAAATGTTGAGGATTGTTGCGGAATTTCACCACGTAGAAGTTTCCATCCGAGCAGCGGATCATGTGCGACTGGGATCCTCCGCGCATTCTTCTCACATGTTGCACCGCTAGAACGGTGGTGACGTGCATCGGTTCCGGGTTCGCGTTTGGGTATGGTAGCCAAGCTCTTGACATCACAGACCTCCGAATGGTTGTAGCGCTTGGAAACCAGCCTCTGACGGGAGGTAGGACGATTCTAGGGAACGGACCTGGCGGTAGATGTGATATTGCTCACACGGCGCCCGTTTAATTTCGGGCGACCGTCCCGATTTGGAAACATCAAAGCCTGACCTCGGGCGACCAGCGCGCCCAAGCGGGAACTCGGTTGCCCGCGCAGTCAGAGCGCGGGTCGCGATCGACGGGTCGCAAGTCCAGAAGCGATGGCCGAGCTGCGTGGTTCGAATGCGGCAGCCGGGCTCTGCCAGGGCCTTCCGATTCCTGCGGGAACGGTCAAAACTCGGAACCCCTACAAGACGCACGGTACGACAGATTTGCTCGGTACCGTTCACAAAATACTCGTTCTCGTCCTGCGCTTTGCGCAATCGATTGAAAATACGGGGCTAACGTGTTGGCAACATCATTGCTCTAGCAGAAAGCGTGCAGGAGGAAGCTATGCTGAGGATTCAGACGGAGAACATTGGAAATCTCGCCATCCTGGAATGCGAGGGCAGAATTGTAAATAGCGAATCCGCTTTCCGGTTACGTAACGCGGTTACTTCGCAAATCGACGCTACCGTCACCGTGTTAGACCTCACCGAAGTCCATGCTCTCGATGGCGGCGGATTGGGCATGCTCGTATTCCTGCAGCGCTGGGCCCATGACCATCATGTTCGACTCAAATTGTTCAACCCATCTTCCTCGGTTCGGCATCGGCTGGAAAACGCCAGCACGTTATATGAATTTGAGATCGCCCGACTGCATGAAATGACCGAACTCTTGATCCGAGCCGAGGAGCAACAGGCGGCTGGTTGCTCGCACGCCGCATAGGTCCAGGGACGCCCTGCCGAGGTTCCGCCCTGGCTCCGATATCGTTTCGGAACGCTTGCGATCCGGCAGTCAGGCCCGCTGAGGCTAAAAGAACAGTAAGGTCAGTATCGAAGAAGGAGGACTGCGATGGCACCCTATTCCCAACAGAGACGATGGGCCTACATTCTGATTCTTTCGACGATCTGGGTTCTCGCCCCAACCGCGTACGCGCGGAACGAGGTTTTGGGGGAAGTCCAACTCCAAGGTGCCGGAAAGGTCGAGAAAGACTCCGGCGTTTGGGTCGATGGACAGTACCTTGGCTATCTGAAGGAATTGAAGGGAACCAAAAAGATTTTGCTCCTGCCCGGCGCACACCAGGTCGAAGTGCGCCAAGCCGGCTATCGGGATTTCTCCGAGCAGGTGACCGTAGCGCCCGGCGACAAACAGGTCGTGCGCGTGGCCATGGCGAAGGATCTGCAGGTGGCCTATCCCACTGTGACGGCCGAGATTAAATTGGCAGTCGAGCCGCTCCGCGCCGCCGTGTTTGTCGATGGCCTTTTGCTCGGCCACGTGGCCGAGTTCCAGGGACCGGGAAAAGGTCTTCTGGTTGCGCCGGGGAGGCGGAGGATTACTATCAGCTTGCCGGGATACCAGACCTCTGAGACCGTGGTCGATCTCGCCCCGCATCAGTTATTCAAGCTAAGCACGAACCTCATTGGGAACAGTATGGAGGCAAACGCCTCTCCGCAGTGAAGCGTGGCACCGACGGAAAGTTCAGCACGGACCGACCGACATTAGGCGGAAGCCGGTCGGAATCGGCATCAATAAAGGAACCAGCCAACTGCGACCGCAACGATCGCGAGTTTCACCAGCCATCCGGTCGCGAGGGACGCCACAAACACTCGGTGCAACTTCATGAACGCGGCATTGGTGAGAATCAGCGGCAGCGGGCCGATCAACCAGACAGCAATCGCCAGCTGCAGCGTGCTCGTGACAGTATGAAGGCCCAGCCGTGCGGCGAGATAGGCAAAGACTCCGCAGGATAGAAATGGCAAAGGACTGCTCGCCGCAATCGCTCTGCCTTCAGCTCCTTGTCGCCAGACTTCGGGATAGGTGAAGCGCCGATGGAGCCAATCGCCGGCAAAAAACCAGTCGGTGAGCGAGGACACCACACCGGCACCGATAACGATCGCGACGAACCGGGTCCAGTTCATAACGACCTCTTTGTTAAGAAAGTGGCTTGGTCACGGCACAATCTGACTTACCGGGCGATTGCTCTATACCATGAGTCCGATGATGGAAACCCTGTCACAATAGGTGTTTTCTCAGGCCGGAGGATACCATCTTTCGGTCCGGTGGCGGTCACCAAGCTGGAGTGGTGCGAAAGCCAAGGCTTCTGAGGGCAAAATCGGGGAATGGACCGACAATTGGGATGAAACCATCCAATGGGCGCGGCATCTTTCGATCGATCGCTACCCCAATACGGCTTAGTCATTTCTCGCTCTCTTAGTGCGGCGTCCAGTGGGGGCTGGCCGTAAACAGCCCGTCGACGAAACCGATTTGAACCATGACGAATAGACCAAAGGCTACGCTGATCAACCCTGAAGCTACGCCCAGTCCATGATGAAAGTTGATGAATCGCTTGCCCGTGTAAGCAAAGGGCGCTCCGATGATCATGGTAATCAGCAGCATTCCGGCAATGGTTCCGAAGCCAAAGACCAAGAGGTAGACGATCGCCCACCGGGGATCTCGGATCGTCGTCAGAACCAATAAGGCGACTGCGGCAGATCCGGCAAGGCCGTGCACGATTCCGACGGCTAAGGGACGAAGAATCTGATACAGCCCGATTCGCGCGAGCGCTGTCTGCACCCTGCCTTGCGGCTTCTGTTCCAAGTGAAAATGCGCCTCGGGGCCGTGGCCATGTACATGGGTGTGCACGTTTTCGCCATGCCGGTGGGAATGCGAGTGTAGAATCCCTCGCCCGTCATGGAGCGGCGTGAACCGGTCCGTGACCCATTGCGTCACCCCGGTTAGATTCATCACCCCCAGAAATACCAGCATGAGGCCGACTGCCAGCTCCATGCTCAGACCCATGCGAGGCGGAATGACCACGTTGTAGAGAATGATCGCCGCGCCCACGAGCAAGATGGTGATGGTGTGGCCCAAGCCCCAAAGTATTCCGATCAAACCCGCATGCCGGATACTCCGCTGCCGACTTACGATCGTAGTCACCGCAATGACGTGGTCGGGATCGGTCGCGTGGCGAATTCCCAGCAGGAAACCGACGCCAATCACCGTCAGCAAGTTGAACATTGGACCCTTACTTGAACTCGTCGACTGCCCTGCGCAAGCCGCCCTCGGATGCGTTTTCGGCTCAGACGGCAGCCGAGCGTACTTCGGTCAGATAGGTGCCGAGCCACTCGAGATATTCTTGCATACCTTCGCCGGTCTTTGCCGAAACCCGCAAAACCGGTATACCCGGCCGCACCGCCTGGATGTTGCCAAACGCCCTCTCCCAGTCGAAATCCGCCGCCGATGCCAGGTCGGTTTTGGTGACGATGACGACGTCTGCGCTATGGAAAATCGTGGGGTATTTCAGCGGCTTGTCTTCTCCTTCAGTCACCGATATCAGAACCAGGCGAAGGTCTTCTCCCAAATCATAGGCGGATGGACAGACCAGGTTGCCGACGTTTTCAATGAACAGATAGTCCAACTGGTTGAGGTCCCACTCTTGCAGGGCTTTGTCCACCATGGCGGCTTCGAGGTGACAAAGCGTCCCGGTGGTGATTTGTTTGACCGGCGCCTGACTGCGAGCCAGCCGGACAGCGTCATTCTCGGTGGCCAGATCGCCCACCAAGGCGGCCACCCGGTAGTTCGGGCGAAGAAGAGTCAGAGTTTTTTCAAGGAAGGCGGTCTTCCCCGAGCCCGGGCTCGAGACCAGGCTGACAACGAACACTCCGGCGGTGCGAAACCGACTGCGCAGCCCTCGGGCCACGACGTCATTCTGCTTCAGCACATTCTTGCGAACTTCGACCAAACGGGGTTCTCGTTTCATTCGAGCATCTCCAGTGCCACCACTTCCAGTTCTTTGCCCTGCACGATTTCCGGTGTCGGCGTCCCACATTCCGAGCAGCAAAACCACTGCACTGAACTGAGGCTCCGTTGCGCCTGGCAGTGGGGACAGAAAACGATGACGGGAACGTCCTCGAAGATCAGGCGTGAGCCTTCGAGACAGGTGTCCTCGCAGGCCATTTCGTAGGACGAGAGTAGGGCTTCTTTCGCCACTCCGGACAGGGCACCGAGCCTCAGATGTACCGCAGAGATGCGCCCCCCGCGGTGCTCGATTTCTTCCTGCGCCAGCTCGACGATGCTCATGGCGATCGAAAGCTCATGCATAGCTTGGCTCGATGGCTACGCCAGGCCTCTCGATCGGGTCGAACCGACCGAACGCCGTTAGGGCGGCTTGTCCGAGACTTATGCCGCCGTCGTTTGGAGGGACGGCGTGGTTGGTCCAGAGCTCGAGACGGCCGCCGGCCAGCAAGCAGTTCAAATCATCGAGCAGCAACTCGTTCTGGAAAACTCCTCCGGAGAGCACAACCGTGTCCAGCCCGTGATTTTGAGAAATCGCATGCAAGGCGTCCCCTAGGCCCTGAGCGATCCCCCGCTGGAAAGCGCGCGCAATCTCTCGCACCTCGCGGCCGCGCAGTCGGTCCCGGATGACCGCCTGAAGCAGGGGACGGAAATCCAGTTCCTCGCCGTCGAAAGGGAAAGGATACGCTTCTTTGCAGGCTGCGCTCCCTGCCAGTTGCTCGAGCCACATGGCGGCCTGCCCTTCGAAGCTAATCTCTCGGGAAAAACCTAGCAACGCAGCCGCAGCATCAAAGAGGCGTCCTGCCGAGGTGGTCGAGAAGGTGCGGACGTCTTTGCGCACCAATTCGATAGCGTTCCGGTAGCGCGCCGGAAAGACAAAGGGAGGCGCCGTGAAATCGGGGAGATCGTCGAGTTGCGCCAGGAATCCGGCGGCCGCTTGTACCGGGAATTCGGCGGCAGCATCCCCACCCGCGAGTGAGGCTTGGCGCAGATGAGCGATGCGCTCGAAGCCTTCTTTTAGGCTTCCCACAAAGATCTCGCCGCCCCAGATGGTTCCGTCATCTCCGTATCCGGTGCCATCGAAACTGACTCCCACGACCCGCTTGGTCCATTGGCTGCGTTCGGCCAGCACGGAAGCCACATGAGCGCGATGATGCTGCACGGCATGGATTTCGGCACCGGGCAGGGCGGCGGCATGCGCCGTGGATGCGTATTGGGGGTGGAGATCGTGGACAATCACGAGATCCTCCCAGCGGACCTCGTACATCGAGACCAGGTCGTGAATGGTTTGCTTGAAAGCGCGCAACGACTGATAGTGGTCGAGATCCCCGATGTGCTCGCTGACGAACGCCTGCCCGTCGACGACCAGCGTGACCGCGTTCTTCAGGTCGGCACCGACAGCCAGCAGGGGACGAGCGGTGGGAAGAGTGGTCGCGGCGCCGGGTGCATACCCGCGGGCGCGACGCAGCAGCGTCGGTCCGAATACACCGACGCGCGCCACCGAATCGTCGATCCGGCGAGCAATGGGACGTTGTCCGACCAGAAATACATCCGCGATTCCAGAAAGACGTTCTCGAGCGTCAGCGTCTTCGTAGGCGATGGGCTCGCTCGAACGGTTGGCGCTGGTCATGACCAGAATTTCCGGCGCGCCGGCGTCAAACAGCAGGTGGTGGAGCGGAGTATAGGGCAGCATCACTCCGAACTCCTGGTTTCCCGGAGCGATTCCCGGGAGATCGAGCTTCGCCCTAGCGAGCACAATGGGACGGCCAATCGAGGTCAGAAGCGCTTCCGCATCACTCGATAGTTGGACCAGAGTATGCGCCCGGGCGAGGTCTTTCGCCATCAATGCGAAAGGCTTTTCTTTCCGGAACTTGCGTTCCCGCAAAGCCCCAACGGCCGCAGCATTCCGGGCATCACATGCCAGATGGTACCCGCCGAGTCCCTTGACGGCCAGAATCTTCCCTTCGGCCAGCAGCCGAGCGGCAGCCCGCATATCACCCTCGTTTCCATCCTGGATTCGACCTTCGCCCTGCAACAAATAGCCGGGGCCGCACGCCGGGCAAGCGACAGGCTGCGCATGAAACCGCCGGTTTTCCGGATCGAGATATTCTCGAGCGCACAAATCGTCGAGCAACCAGTCTTTCATGGTGGTGTTCCGCCGGTCGTACGGCAGACTCAATAGGACGGTGTAGCGGGGCCCGCAATTGGTGCAATTGATGTAGGGGTAGCGGTAGCGCGGATCGGCGGGATCGAACAATTCTTTCAGGCAATCGTCGCACACCGGCAGGTCCGGGGAAACACGCGCAGTCGGATGCTCTCGATGCTCGCTCTCGCGAATCGTGAATTCGCCGAAGCCCATGGGCTCGGCCGGCTCGACTTCCATTTCGACGATCTGGGCAGCCGGCGGAAGCTCACTCTTCAGGCTGTCGAAAAAAGCTTCGAGGCCTCTCTCCGCACCTTCCAAATGGATTTCCACTCCGGCTTCCGCATTCCGCACCCATCCTTGCAGGGTATTGGCATGCGCCAGGCGATAGACGAACGGGCGAAAGCCAACCCCCTGCACAACTCCGCGGACCCGAATAAAACATGCTCTATTCATGGGGATGGCTATTCAAGATCCACGATGCAGCTCCGGCCTTGCCAGCCGACCTCGACCACACGGCCATCTTCGACCAGCAAAGGGATGTTGCGCTGGCCGCGCGCCAGCTCGCGCATGCGGCTGCGGGCTGCGGGATCAGATTCGACGTCATATTCCACAAATTCCGAGCGCTTCCATTCCAGCCACTCCCGCATTTCGGCGGTGTGGGGGCAGCGCGCCGACCCATAAAGTTCAAGCCTGGCCATGGCCGAGCACCTCGAGCGCTTCCCGAAGGACATGGTAGATCGAAGCCTGGACTTCCTGAATGCGCGGTATGTAGTCCGAGCGCACGACGATGGGAAAATCAGCCAGGCCCCGACGCTTGATTTCGCCGCCGTCGTAACCGACCAGAGCCACGGTCAGCAGCTTCCGTTTACGGGCTTCCTCAAGCGCCATGATGATGTTGCGCGATCCGCCGCTGGTCGAAATGCCGATGGCCACGTCTTCCGGACGGGCCTGGGCGATCAACTGGCGTAAAAAGATGGCGTCGGAACCAATGTCATTGGCGACCGCGGTGAGATTGGCGGGCTCGAGAGCGAGCGAAATCGCCGGAACTGGCCGGAAGCCGGAAGGAGGAAGCACGCAATCAATCGCGAAGTCGTTCGCGTCGGTCGCAGAGCCGCCATTGCCAAACACGATAAGTTTGCCGCCGGCGCGCAGGCGATGACCGATCCCTAACGCAGCGTTGCCGATTGGCTCGGCTTCTTCCCGGGCGACCTGTCGGCGCAGTTCGGCATCGTCGTGCACCTTGATCAGGATGGAAGCCGCGACCTCCCCTACCAGGTCCGGAGTGGACTGCTTCTCGGTTCCAAGAAAGGGATAGAGAAATCCCGACTCGCCCACGTCATGGCCCAGTTGGCGATGTTCAAAGAAGACATGCACGGTTTCCCAGAGCACGTGGTAAAGAATCTCGACCATCTCCTGATGCATGAAGGGATCCGAGGTGGCCGCCTCCACCCCGTAGGAGCCTTCAGAGCCGGGCAGAGCGAAGGTCATCGCCCCTTGATCCTGCGCCTGCCGGAGCGCCGCCCAGACTTCGGGATCGCCGTCAGGCGGCCCGAACCCCATGACGATGTCGGCGGGCTGAAGTATGGCCTCGATCCATGGCCGAAACAGGATCGAAAGGTCGAGCGCCGGCAGAGCGCGCTTGCCCACAATCACGGGATGAACGAATTCTACCGATACGTGCTGGGCGTCGGTGGCATAAGGGCCGCGCCCGAACGCCAGCAGGCGGCCTCCGCCGAGAAAGCGTTCGGACATGTCGCGGCACGCTTCGGCCAGACGCGGCGCCTCGCGCGAGAAAAACCCCTCGAACAGTTGGTTTCGTTCGAGCAACCGCTCTTCCACCTGACTGGCGAGTTCACATGCGGATGCCATACATGGGTTGGATCAACAGATTCGTGGCAAAGGGTCGCCGACCAGCATATCTACGATTCGGCTGCCCCCGTAAAGGGTCGTCACTAGAACCGTGCCGGCCGGCTGTTCCCGAACTTCTCCGATGACCTGGGCTTCGCTTCCGCCGGGTGCCAGGCTCAGAGCGTTGATCGCGGCATCGGCGTATTCGGGGGAGACGACCGCCAGAAACTGCCCCTCATTCGCAATATGAAGGGGATCGAGCCCCAGCAACTCACAGGCGCCGCGGACCACGTCGTGCACCGGAATCTGGTCTTCGAAAAGAACCATGCCCAGGCCACAGTCGCGCGCCAGTTCGTTTAACGAGGTCGCGGCACCGCCGCGGGTTGGATCGCGCATCCAGCGGATCCCGGGCGCAGCGGCGGCCACCAGAGTCTCGATCAGAGGCAGCACGGAGCGGGTGTCGGAACGAAGATCAGCCTCGAAATCGAGGTCTCCCCGCGCCAGCAGAATCGTGATGCCGTGGTCGCCGATCGGACCTGAAATCAGAATCTTGTCGCCCGGCCGTACCGAAGCCGGATCGAGACGGACACCCTGCATCAGGCCCCCGATTCCGGTGGTCGTCACATACATCTGGTCCGCCTTGCCGTGCTCGACAACTTTCGTGTCGCCGCCCGCGATCCGCACACCCGCGGCCTGGGCGGCCTTGGCAATGGCGCGAACTTCTGCTTCGAGAACCGCTGTCGGAAGTCCAGCTTCGAGCACACAGGAAACCACCAGGGTGTCGGCTCTCGCCCCCGAGACGGCAAGGTCATTGACCGTACCGTTCACCGCCAGCTCGCCGATCGAGCCTCCCGGAAAACTCAGGGGCTTGACCACAAAACTGTCGGTCGTGATGGCCACCTTTGTGCCGCCGATTTCGACATGGGCCGCATCGCCCAGAGGACCGGGCGTGCCACCAAACAGCAGCGGAGCGAAAAGACCCTCGACCAGTCTACGGCTGGCTTTTCCTCCAGCCCCGTGCGCCATCTCGATTTGGGTATCACGAAACCGGATGGCCGCGGGCTTCGCCTCCATCGTCGCCCGGGAGCTCAGGCGATCAAGGTCAACGGGTTCGCCCGTGCCGTCTTGCGGTGTTCGTAGCTGTAGAATGCGGCGCATGATCCCTCCGAAGACACCATGAGCGCCCCGATTGGGTGTTCCGGGGTACACTCGCGGCCAAAAAGCTTGCACTGATGCGGTCTCAAAACACCTTTCAGCACTTCGCCACACTGCGCGGCCAAAGGATCGGTCACGCGAATCCCGGGAACCGCGAAGCGCTGTTCCGCGTCCCATTCGGCATAACTATCGCGCAGGCGCAAGGCCGACTGCGAGATGAAGCCCAGGCCTCGCCATTCGAAGTAGGGGCGAAGCTGGAAAACCTCCGCCATCGCCCGCAGAGCCGCGCGGTTGCCTTCCCAGGGAACGACCCGCTTGTATTGATTTTCTACCCGGGCTTCGCCCTTCCTCAACTGGTGGAGGAGCATGACGACCGATTGCAGTATATCCAAGGGTTCGAAGCCCGAAACCACGATGGGCTTGCCTTCACTGCTCGCAATCCACTCATAGGGCCGGCAGCCGATGACAGTCGAGACGTGCCCTGGCCCGATGAAAGCGTCCAACCGCATGTCGGGGGATTCCAAAATGGCCCGGATCGCGGGAATGATGGTTACGTGATTCGAGAAGACAGAAAAATTGCGGATGCCCTCGGCCTTGGCGCGCATCACCGTGAGCGCGGTCGAAGGGGCGGTGGTTTCAAATCCAATGGCAAAAAACATGACGTGCTTGTCGGGATTGAGCCGGGCCAGTTTTAGCGCATCCGAGGGGGAATAGACGATGCGAACATCCATGCCCCGGGCTTTGTGTTCGAGCGGACTGCCCTGGGTACCGGGCACTCGCATCATGTCGCCGAAGGCCGCAAGGATTACATCGGGCTGCTGCCCAATCGCAAGACCATCGTCAATCCTTCCCATCGGAAGCACGCACACCGGGCAGCCCGGGCCGTGGATCATTTCGATGTTTTCGGGAAGGATGTCCTTCAGCCCGAAGCGATAGATGGCATGGGTGTGGCCGCCACACACTTCCATCAGGCGGTAGTGGCGTTCGCTGCCCGCGAGGCGGCGAATCTCCTCCGCCGTCCTTGAAATCAGCTCGGGTGCGCGAAACTCATCGACGAATCTCATGCCGACCCCTCCCTGGCATCGAGTTCTCCAGCGGCCTCAGGAATTCTCAAGACCATAGCCCTGGACTTCCTGTACCGCTCCTTCCACCTCTCCGAGCATCCGCAGCGTATCCATCTGGTCGGTAGCATCCTGCTCGCTAATCTTGCTCATGGCGAAACCCACATGGATGAGCACCCAGTCGCCGGGTACCGGCATGTCGTCCTGCAGCAGCCCCAAATCAATTTTGCGACGTACTCCGACGACATCGACCAGCGCGGAGGTGCGGTTGTCGGAGGAGATTTCGAGAATCTTTCCTGGTATGGCTAGACACATGCGACATCCTCCCGGCAGATCATGGTTTGCCTCATGCCCGTCCATCTTCTAAAACCTCGCCCCGCTGCCTGAAATCGCCGCGACTCACGATTGTTTGCGAGCGGTGATGTCAAAGCTAAGCTTGAGATCGTCTTTGAGCTTCACCGCGCCCCCGGCGTCAGAAACCGGCTTGATTTCATAGATTTCACAGTCGCTTTGGCGCACGGAAAACTCTCCGGCAGCCCACAAGGTATCCCCCACGAGCGTCACTCGAGCCGACACCGGTCAGATCGATGGAAAGGAATTTCGTCGTGCGGTGCGGCGGCCCGATGGAACGCATTTTACGCTGTTTCGGCCTCAGGCGGACATCCCGGCGCTGGTATTTCCTCTGGCGCCAGAGCCATCGAACTGCAATCTGGCTGGTGCGGCCCCGCGGCACCCCCAAGGCGCCATCCTAGCAGTACCCCTACCCGGCATTCCGCCAACAACTACAGCATTTCCCTTATTCATTTCGCTGCCGAGCTGTGCGAAAAAGAGCTTTCGGGTTCACACTAAGGAGCACTGGGATGGTCTCGAAGTGCGCAAATCCAGGGTGCGATGCCCGGCTTCACTACTTCCGGGACGGACGCCTTTATCAGTTCGAGAGCAGGTCCGGAGGCGGGGCGTCGGTTCGGAATGTGCGAAACTACTGGCTCTGTGGTCCGTGCTCCGCCAGGCTGGCTCTCACCTTTACTCCCGGGAAGGGCGTTGCGGTGATTCCCCTGTCTCTCGCTTCCCACCTACGCCATGCCTGCGAGGGTATGCCGCTAGACTAGGCCTAGACTAAACTAAGCCAGACATGACGCCTCCGAAGCGCGCCGTATACGGCACGATGTTCGTGCAGTCCAAGCCCGCAGTCTGGCCAGGCAAGCCCTATCCGCAGGGCGCGACCTGGGACGGAGAAGGCGTGAATTTCGCCATTTTCTCCGAACATGCGGAAAAGGTTGAGCTCTGCCTGTTCGACCACAACGGACGCCAGGAGACTCATCGTGTGGTGCTTCCCGAGCACACCGACCAGGTCTGGCATGGCTACCTGCCGGAAGCCCGTCCGGGCTTGCTCTATGGGTACCGCGTCTACGGACCCTATGACCCGTTGAAGGGCTTCCGATTCAACTCCAACAAGCTGTTGCTCGACCCCTATGCCAAGCAGCTCTTAGGCACTCTGCGCTGGAGCGACGCGCACTTCGGGTACCGCATCGGCCACAAACAAGAGGACCTGTCCTTCGATCGCCGTGACAGTGCCTCCGGGATGCCCAAGTGCCGAGTCATCGACCCGGCATTTACCTGGGGCGCGGACCGGCCGCCGCGGATTCCCTGGCACGAAAGCGTGATCTATGAGCTGCACGTGAAGGGCTTTACCATGCGGCATCCCGAGGTCCCGCCAGCGCTGCGCGGAACCTATGCCGGCTTGGCCACGGCTCCGGTCGTGAAGTACCTGCAAGGCCTGGGAATCACCGCCGTCGAATTGATGCCCGTTCACTACTTCGTCGATGACCGGCATCTGGTTGACAAGGGTCTGCGGAACTACTGGGGCTATAACTCGATCGGCTTCTTCGCACCGGAAACCCGCTATTCCGCAACCGGCTCGGTCAATGAGTTCAAGACGATGGTCAAGGCTCTGCACTCCGCCGGCATTGAGGTCATTCTGGACGTGGTCTACAACCACACCGCAGAGGGTAATCAACTGGGTCCCACGCTTTCCTTCCGCGGCATTGACAACGCTGCCTACTATCGGTTGAACGCCGAGAACTTGCGCTATTACACGGATTACACCGGCACGGGAAATAGCTTGAACATGCGCCACCCGCGCGTGCTGCAGCTCATCATGGATAGTTTGCGCTATTGGGTCCTCGAAATGCATGTCGATGGCTTCCGCTTCGATCTGGCGGCGACCTTGGCGCGCGAGTTGCACGAAGTAGACCGGCTAGGTGCATTTCTCGACATCATTCATCAGGATCCCGTTCTCTCGAGCGTCAAGCTCATCGCCGAACCGTGGGATCTGGGAGAGGGTGGTTATCAGGTCGGCAAGTTCCCCTCCGGCTGGGCGGAATGGAACGACCGCTATCGCGACGCGGTGCGCGCCTATTGGAAAGGAGACGGAGGACTGATCGGCGAATTGGCTTACCGGATGACTGGTTCGAGCGACCTCTACGAAAAGAGTGGGCGCCGTCCCTCCGCCAGCATCAATTTTGTGACCGCTCATGACGGGTTTTCCTTGCGCGATCTGGTCAGTTACAACAACAAACACAACGAGGCGAACGGGGAAGAGAACCGTGACGGGTCCAACAACAACCTGAGCTGGAACTGCGGGGCCGAAGGGCCGACCGAGGACCCGGCGGTGAATCAGCTTCGCCTGCGGCAATCGCGAAATCTGCTGGCCACAGTTCTTCTGTCCCAGGGCGTGCCGATGCTGCTGGCGGGCGATGAGATCGGACACAGTCAACAGGGAAACAACAACGCCTACTGTCAGGACAACGAAATCAGTTGGCTGGATTGGGACCTGAAGGAGGGAAAGGCTGGCCTCCTGGCCTTTGTCGGGCGCATGATCGCCCTGCGCAAGCGGCACCCGGTGTTCCGCAGAAAAAACTTCTTTCAGGGACGACCCATCAAGGGCGTGGGCATCAAGGACATTTCCTGGCTGACTCCGGACGGGCGGGAAATGACGGACGAGGAATGGAAGGAATCCTCGGCCCGATGTTTGGGAATGCTGCTGGTCGGACAATTGATCCTCGAACAAGGGGAACGCGGCGATCCCGTCACCGATGACAATCTCCTGGTGTTGATGAATGCCCACCACGAGCAGATTCCCTTTGGCCTTCCATCTTCGGCGGCGGGCACCGGCTGGCGTGCGACCGTCGATACAACGTGGGCCGTCCCTTCCCGCAGAGTCGTCTATGCTTCCGGCACGAACTACCCTTTGCAGGCGCGATCGCTCGTGGTGCTGGTCGAGCATCGGGAAAACAGTGAGCGAAGGGAAGAGCAGTAAAAGATCGCGCATCAACTCGAGCAGAAGTGGGGAAATACCCGCAGGGATTTGCCCGAGGGGCGAGGGGAAGAAATCCCGGCGATCGCGACCGAGGATCGCCGGGCCAGCCGTGTTCCCGGACAAGGTCAGGATCGAGCGCTACCTCTGCCAGAGAGGTGCATGATGAAGGTGATCAGGAAGAACACGAGGAAAACGAAGAACAGGATTTTGGCGATTCCGGCCGCCGCCAACGCGATTCCGGTAAAGCCGAACAGGGCCGCAATTAAGGCCACCACGAAAAACATCACCGCCCAATACAACATAGAGCCTCCTTTTCCAGCAACGAGCTTCAAGCAACGAGCAGCATCTAAGTATTCCCCACCTTCGAATTAGGTTAGCGCGGGCCCCAATCGAGGCCAATCGGGCCGAAGCTGTAAGTGCTGGCAATGATTGCTGTAGCCAGACTGCACCCGCGCCCATCCGGTAGCGGCCAAGGCGCATCTTAAACAAGCACCACAAGAACAAGCACCACAAGTTTAAACCGGCACTCTAAGAGGAAGACGACGGGAGACGCACTCCGGGAGGCGAGGCGGATCATGGGCACTCCGAGGGCACAAGCATCCGAGAAGGCAGCCGCCCAGAGAAAGTGGGTGGCCACGGTAAAAACCGATTCCACTCATCCGCCAGTGGGGTTATTCACCAAGAACGCGGCGACGATCGCGAAAACGCTAGCCTCAAAGAAGGTATCCCCGAAGGGCCCGGCTTCCGGGATGCGAATGCTCTCCTACTTCATCAACCGAGCGGGACGCGGGTTGAAGCCGAAACGGCGGGCTGAATTGGAGCGAGCCAAGGTTTTGCTTTCGAGGGCCGTCCGCAAAGCCAAGGACAAGAACAAGGACAAGAAAGACAAGAAAAGCGAAGCGAACTGAAACTCGAGAAACAGGTTGTGGAGGGGCAGATTGGCCAAGCCGGAATCGACTGCCCCAAGCATTGCATTTTCAACCGGTCTTTTTCAATTAGTCTTAGGGTCGCCAACCCAACCTAGGGGCAGCCAAATGCTAAGCCGCGGGGATGATCCGGTATGAAGAGGTTGCACAGCATGCCATTCGGCGCGCAGTGTGAATCCGGTGGAGAAGTGCGCTTCCGTCTCTGGGCGCCCCGCGCCGAGCACATCGAACTACGGATTTCGGGCGAGGGGGTTGATTCCAGTCGAGAACATTTTGTGGCAGCCATTCCCATGCGCCGCCTGGAGCAAGGCTGGTTCGAACTAGTGACCGGGCAGGCCAAGGCTGGCAGCCAATATCTGTTTCAGATCGACGGGCGGGTGGCGGTGCCCGATCCGGCCTCGCGCTTTCAGCCTCAGGATGTTCATGGCCTGAGCGAGGTCGTGGACCCGACTGCATTCGACTGGCAGGAGGGGAACTGGAAGGGCCGGCCTTGGCGCGACGCTGTCATCTATGAGCTACACATCGGAACCTTCACGCCCCAGGGAACCTTCGCGGCCCTCGAGCGAAAGCTCGACTACCTGGCGGCTCTCGGTGTGACCGCGGTCGAGTTGATGCCGCTGGCGGATTTCCCCGGGGCGCGCAATTGGGGCTACGACGGAGTTCTCCCTTTTGCCCCCCATCGCGGGTACGGCCGGCCGGACGATCTGAAGCGCCTGATCCAGAGCGCCCACGCCCGGGGCATCATGATGTTATTAGACGTGGTCTACAACCACTTCGGACCGGAAGGAAACTACCTGCGCGAATATTCTCCTCAGTTTTTCACCGAGCGCCACCACACTCCCTGGGGCGAGGCGGTCAACTTTGATGGTCCGGACAGCCGGGTGGTGCGAGACTTCTTCATCCACAATGCCTTGTATTGGTTGGCCGAATATCATTTCGATGGACTG
The DNA here is from genome assembly GCA_963770245.1 of uncultured Acidobacteriaceae bacterium. Classification (GTDB taxonomy): domain Bacteria; phylum Acidobacteriota; class Terriglobia; order Terriglobales; family Acidobacteriaceae; genus PALSA-270. Next base: position 100,302 of record CAVYOX010000015.1, read on the forward strand.
CGCTTCGATGCCGTCCATGCCATCGTCGATGACTCGACGCCCGACCTATTGACCGAATTGGCACAAACGGTTCGGCGCGAGCTTGGACCGGAACGCCACGTGCATCTGATTTTGGAGAATGACAACAACACCGCCCGCTATCTGCAGCGGGACAGGGATCAATCGGTCGCGCTCTACACGGCGCAGTGGAACGATGATTTCCATCATGCTCTGCAAGTCACGCTGACCGGAGAGCAGGACGGTTACTATGCCGACTATGCGGACTGTCCGATCGCGCATCTGGGCCGCTGCCTGGCCGAAGGGTTTAGCTATCAGGGTCAATCCTCCGGCTTCCGCGACGGAAAACCCCGTGGCCAGCCCAGTCGCGCCCTGCCTCCCGCCGCCTTTGTTTCCTTCCTGCAGAACCACGATCAGGTGGGCAACCGCGCCTTCGGCGAGCGCATCGGGAAATTGGTGGACGGGCCTATTCTCCGGACGGCCATGACCATCGTTCTGCTGTCGCCTTCGCCGCCGCTTCTGTTCATGGGGGAAGAATTCGGGGCGGACACACCGTTTCTGTTCTTCTGCGACTTCGGTCCGGAGTTGGCTGCAACCGTCACCCAAGGCAGAAGACGAGAGTTCGCGCGATTTTCGCAGTTTCGCGACGAAGGCGACCTCTCGCGGATTCCTGATCCCAACGAGGAACGCACGTTTGCTCGCTCGAAACTCGATTGGGATAGTTTGAGCCGCACCGAGCACCAGGAGTGGCTGGAATCGTATCGCCGGCTCCTCGAAATCAGGCGTCGCGACATTGTTCCAGTCCTCGATTCGATCGCGAGTGGGCGCGCCGCATTTGAGGTCCTCGGAAAGCACCGCCTGCTGGTTCGCTGGAACTTTACCGGTGGCGGGGGACTGAGCTTGCTCGCCAATTTGGGCGACGAGGGGATGAGGCAGACCGAGAAGCCTGAAGGCAGGCTGTTGTGTGCCAGCCACGCAACCCGAGATGGCCAGGATTTGCCTGCCTGGTTCGCTGCCTGGTACTTAAACCAAGGTGGTATTTGAGCCCATGACGACGCTTCCGAAAGTTCCGATCGCCACCTACCGGCTGCAATTCAACCGTGACTTTACTTTCCGGCGCGCCGCGGAACTGGTTCCCTATCTCGCGGCGCTTGGCATCAGCCACTGCTACGCCTCCCCGTACCTACGGGCGAGGCCGGGCAGTATGCATGGCTACGACATCATCGATCACAATACCCTCAATCCTGAAATCGGCAGCCCCGAAGACTACGAACATTTCGTGGCCGAACTGCACCGGCACGGGATGGGTCAGATCCTCGATATCGTGCCCAATCATATGGGCGTGATGGGAAGTGACAGCGCCTGGTGGCTCGATGTCCTCGAAAATGGCGAGGCCTCGGTTTACGCCGAGTTCTTTGACATCGCCTGGGACCCGATCAAGGCCGAACTGCAGGGCAAGGTGCTGATTCCGATTCTCGATGCGCAGTACGGGGATGCGCTCGAGAGCGGCGCACTCCAACTCCGCTTCGACGCCGAGCGTGGCGAGTTCAGCATCTTCTGCTATCAGCAGCATCGTTTCCCGCTCGATCCGAAGGAGTATCCGCGGATTCTCACGCTCGGCATCGAGCGTTTCAAGCAGAGACTCGGCCCCACCCACGAAGATCTCCTAGAACTGCAGAGTGTCTCGACGGCGTTTAGTCACTTGGCGGACCGGCACGACCTCAGCCCGGAAAGAAAAGCGGAACGGGCGCGTGAAAAGGAAGTGCAAAAACGGCGCCTGGCGGCCTTGGCCGCGCGCTCGGCTGACATTCGGGAGTTTCTCGCGCAAAACGTCCAGAAACTCAACGGAATCGAAGGCGATCCCCAAAGCTTCGATGGCTTGCACGAGCTGATCAAGGCGCAGCCTTTCCGTTTGGCACAATGGCGCGCGGCCGCCGATGACATCAATTACCGTCGCTTCTTTGATGTGAACGATCTGGCGGGGCTGCGGCAGGAAAACGAGCTGGTGTTTTCTGCCACCCACCGTTTTGTCTTTGAGCTGATTGCCGCCGGCAAAGTGGACGGGTTGCGCATCGACCACCCGGATGGGCTGTACGATCCTGCGCAGTATTTCCGCTCGCTACGGTCCGGCTTGGCTTCGATTGGTCCCGCGGGTCTCACGGCCCCGACCTATGTTGTGGTGGAAAAGATCTTGACTGGTGACGAGCGCTTGAGAAAAGACTGGCCGATTCAAGGCACGACCGGGTACGAGTTCGGAAGTCTGGTGAATGGCCTGTTTGTCGACCCCACCGCGGAGTCGAAGATGGAGCGCACCTATCGCGCCTTTGTCGGGGAGGCCACGGATTTTGGCGATCTGGTCTACCGCTGCAAGAAACTGATCCTGATTGTGTCCCTGGCCAGCGAACTGAACGTGCAGGCCAACGCCCTCAGCCGAATTGCGCTGTCCAACCGACACACCTGTGACTTCACCTTGAACAGCCTCCGGAGCGCGCTCGCGGATATCGCCGCCAGCTTTCCGGTATACCGCACCTACATCAACGGAACCCCGGTATCCGATTTAGACCGGCAATCGATCGAGCGGGCGATTGCCACGGCGCGAAAAAGAAGCCACGCGGCGGACCTCACGATCTTTGATTTCATTCAGCGCATGCTGCTGCTCGAGATGAATGGACACGAGACCCCCGAATACCGGCGCCGAGTTCTCAGGTTTGCCATGAAATTCCAGCAGTTCTCGGGCGCGGTGGCGGCGAAAGGCATGGAAGATACCGCTTTCTACCGCTACAACCGGTTAGTATCGTTGAACGAAGTGGGCGACGATCCCCGGCATTTCGGCACCACGGTGGAGGAGTTCCACCGGGCGAACCGGAGGCGGGCGCAATGCTGGCCGGCTTCGATGCTCTCGACCTCCACCCACGATTCCAAGCGTTCCGAAGATGTTCGGCTGCGCATCAATGTGCTTTCCGAGATCCCGGCGTTGTGGCGATTGTCCCTGCGGCACTGGAGAAAGTGGAACCGCAACCGCCGGCGCCTGGTCGATGGCGCGCCGGCGCCTTCCCGCAACCACGAAAGTCTTCTCTACCAGACACTGGTCGGAACCTGGCCGCTCGAAACCTTGGATGAGGCGGGATGGCAGAAATTCTCGGAGCGCATCGAGCAGTACATGATCAAGGCCATGCGGGAGGGAAAAGACGGCACCAGTTGGGCCAATCCCAACCTCGCCTATGAGGCGGCGACCACCAAATTCATTCGCTCGTTGCTGCTCCAGCGCAAGCGAAATCGCTTTGCCAGTGAGTTCCCCGACTTTCACCGTCGCATTGCGAGGATTGCGATGTTCCACGGACTTTCGGAGACCCTCCTCAAGCTCACTTCTCCGGGCGTGCCCGATATTTATCAGGGAAACGAGATATGGACTTTCGATCTGGTCGATCCCGACAATCGCCGGCCCGTCGATTATGAGCGCCGCCTGAACCTTCTGCGGGAACTACCAGAAGATGTCGAGGACCGGGAGGGAGCGGTTGACTTACGGAACTTGTTGGATCATCTCGAAGGCGGTGCCGCCAAGCTTTTCCTGATCCGAAAGACACTCGGTCTGCGCAAACAACATGGCAAGCTTTTCGGTCCAGGGGACTACCTGCCGCTCGAGGTGCAGGGAAGCCAGTCCCATCACATCTGCTCCTTTCTCCGTCACAAAGACGGTCAGGTCGCCATCGTGGCGGTGCCGCGCCTCTGTGCCATCCTGCTCGGTGAGAAGGCATCGAGCCCGGTCGAAAGGGAAGTGTGGGGGGACACGGAGCTGCGACTGCCCGATCCGTGGCGAGGGCTGAGGTATCGCAATGTGTTTACCGGTGAGTGGCTGACGATTGAAGAAGGTGGTCAGGGAATCCGTATTTCCGCGATGCTGGCCAAGTTCCCGGTCGCGCTGGCGGTCGCGGAATCACCTGCGGCGGCATAGTGTGCCGCCCGTTTCCGAGCCTTCCTTTGGCGATCTAGTGCCGGGGGAGGTACCCGGGCTCCACCCGGTCCACGCTCACCAGATCAAAACACGGTACGCCCTCGACCATCCGATGAGGGACGCGCCGGTAGGTAACGACGATTGTGTCCGCGCCGTGGAATGCGTCCACACGGTTGCCGCAAAATAGCACGCTTTTCGTGAACAGCTGCGAGGCATAGCGCGGTTGAAACATGACACTGGTGGCGTATTGTCCCTTGTGATCGCGGATCACATCCCCTTTGGCGACCGAGCCGTAAAGATAGGCGTAGGGGTTTTGGTCGTCGTCCAGACCGGCTAGGACCACACTCTGGCGGCTGCGGGCTACCACATCACCGCTCGCGCACAAGCTCCCAACCACCAGCGTGACGATGAAGCACAAACAGGAGAAGTAACTGCGGGTGCGGCTGGCCGGGCGTCCGGGCAGCCGAGCTTTTGCCATCGACGCCAATCCGATCTCCGATCTCCACTGATGCGACCAACACTAATGCGACCAACGTTAATGCGACGAACAGGGATGTGACAAACAGGGACGCGAATAACACTGAACTGACCCGACGATCCAGGCGATACTCATCAGGACATTCACCCGACAAGAATAAGGATAGGGCAGCCCGGGATCCCGGTCCATGGTCCCAACTCGGTAGATCGGAGGAGAAATTGCTGTAATCTGCCCAGAACGGGAACGGGAATGGACGCGCACGGTTTGATTCCGGCCGATCGCAGAACCTGAGGGCGCACCGGCTGAGCTAGAATTCTAGCAATCCCGAGTTCCGGCCGGCGACATCTTCCAGAAACGAAACCGCATCAGAGTTAGCTCCCAAGGTGAGGAGGCAGTCAGTGCCGAGTGCCAGGTCCCCTACGTGTCTCGATTCTCGCGTCCGCCTGCCCCGGATGCGCCTGTCTGTGGCCTGCCTGCTTTGGCTCCTCAGCTTCCCGGCGCATGCACAATCGCCTTATGTTTCCGAGGGCCCCAGTCAAGCTCTCTATGAAGGCCAGACCGTGAGCTCGCTCACCGTAGTCGCCGATCCTCATCTCGATGTGCAGGATCTCAAGTCGCTCGTCACTTTGCAACCGGGGAGTCCATTCTCTGGCCAACAGGCGCAAGCGAGCATTGCGGCTCTCAAAGCGGCAGGAAAATTCACGAGCGTCAATCTGTCGATCACTCCGGGCGTCGCCGGACTGCAGCTTACTTTCATTCTGGAACCCGCCTACTATATGGGAGTGGTCGATTTTCCCGGCATCACTCGGCTGTTTTCTTACACCCGACTGCTGCAGATCGTGAACCTTCCCGACGAAAGTCCCTATGACAAAGGGCAGCTTCCGAGCGCTGAGCAGGCTCTCCTGAAGTTCCTGCATTCCCAGGGATACTTTCAGGCCCAGGTGCATGCCGAAGCGCAGCTGGATGATCAGCACCATCTGGCCAACGTGATCTTTCACGTCGAGACCGGGAAGCTCGCCCGGATTGGAAATATCCAGATCGAGGGGCCGGCGGAGGGCGAGAACTCCCGTTTGCTCGCTGCGCTTGGTTCCTGGCGTGCCCGGCTCTCGGGCGCGCTGCTGAAGCGCGGGAAAAGCTACACTCCGGGACGAATCCAGCACGCCACCAGCCTGCTCAAGTCGGCGCTCGCGCGCGAAAGGCGGCTGGCCAGCGTGGTTCGGGAAAATCCCCCGCAATACCACGCCGACAGCAATCACGTGGACGTTTGCTTTCACGTCGAGATCGGCCCTGAGGTCACCGTCCGGGTCACGGGAGCGCGTCTCAGAGTCATTCCCTTTCTGTCCGGAAAGGAAATTAAGAAACTGGTGCCGATTTATTCCGAGGCTGCGATTGATCGCGATCTGGTCGAGGAAGGGCAGAGGAATCTGGTCGACTATTTCCAAAGCAAGGGATTTTTCGATGCCAAGGTCAACACCACCTTCGAACGCCAACCGAACCAGATTCTGCTGGTCTACGAGATCGACAGGGGAACACGTCACCATATCGAAGACATATCGTTTCATGGCAACCGCCATTTCAGAGACGACCAGCTGCGCTCGCAGCTGACCATCAAAAAGTCCCACATCTGGGCGCGGGGCGCAATCAGTCAGAAACTGCTCGAGAAAAGCGTCAACCATCTGGAAGCACGCTACCGGGAGGATGGCTACGAGCAGGTCAAGGTGACCCCGCAGGTCACCGACCACGAGCCGCAGATTGACCTCACCTTTAACGTCGAGGAAGGTCCGCAGACCCTGGTGGCCGAGGTGCACCTCCGGGGCAACGACCACTTGTCGCTCGCCCAACTCACCCCGCCCCACGGTTTCGAACTCCGTCCCGGACAGCCCTTTTCTCCCAATCGGGTCTCAAATGACCGCAGCCGCATTACCGCCGCCTACCTCGACCAGGGATTTCTGAACGTGGAAGTAAAGACCACGGTAAACCGAAGCGCGAATCATCCCCAGCGGGTCGATGTGAGCTATGACATTGCCGAGCACCAGCGTGTACGCATCCATCAAGTGCTCTACCTGGGCGAAAAGCAGACCAAACTGGCGTTGCTCCAAAAAACCGCGAATCTCTCCACAGAATCGCCCATGAGCCGGGGCCGCTTGCTCGCGGCAGAGAGTGAGGTGTATGAGCTCGGAGTCTTTGATTGGGCGAGCGTCGGACCGACAAAACCCATCACATCGCAAACCGAAGAAGGCGCGCTGGTCAAAGTTCATGAAGCCAGTCGCAATGAGATTACTTATGGTTTCGGCTTCGAAGTTTCCCGTCGCGGAGGGAGCGTGCCCTCGGGCACGGTCGCCTTGCCCGGATTGCCCACCGTCGGCATCGGCAGTCATCAGGTGGCGCCTTCTGAAGCGAGCTATGCCAGTCCCCGCGGGTCGATCGAGTTTTCCCGCCACAATCTGTTCGGGTTGGGACAAACCGCTGCGATTTCGTTACTCGCGTCAAGACTCGACCAAAGCGTGCTGGCTACCTACGCCGATCCGCGCTTCCACGGCTCGCAATGGGCCAGCCTGACCAGCATTTCCATCGAGCGCACCACCGAAAACCCGCTCTTTGCCGCCAGCCTCGGCGACGCCTCGTACCAGCTCGAACGCAAGATCAGCAACAAGAGCAATACCCGGCTGCAGCTGCGTTACGATTTCAACAAGACCTATTTGTCGCACCTCCTGGTTCCGGAACTCGTGCTGCCCGAGGATCGGAATATCCGCCTGTCCACGGTTTCCGGTACGCTGATTCGCGACACCCGAGACAAGCCGCTCGACGCACACCACGGCCAGTTCGCAACCCTCGATCTGCGGATCAGTCCGTCCGCTCTTGGATCGAACGTAAACTTCGCCAAATTCTTTTCCCAATTTGCTTACTACAAGCCGGTGCACTCGATGGTTTGGGCGAGCAGTATGCGCCTGGGTCTGGCGAAGGCTTTTGACGGGGGCTTTGTTCCGACCAGTCAGCTGTTCTTTTCCGGAGGCGACACGTCCTTGCGGGGTTTTCCTTTGAACGGAGCCGGCCCGCAGAGAATTGTGCCATTCTGCAATGTGCTCACCGGGACCACGGGCTGCGTCGATGTGAGCGTGCCGGTGGGCGGCCGAGAACTCTTCATTCTCAATTCGGAACTCCGTTTTCCACTGGGCATTACGAAGAACCTGGGCGGCGTGATCTTCTATGATGGTGGGAACGTCTATAGCGCGATCAACTTCCGAGGCTTCCTCGACAACTACACCAACACGGTTGGCATCGGGCTCCGCTACGCCACTCCGGTCGGTCCGGTTCGGGTGGATCTGGGACGAAACTTGAATCCTGTCCCCGGCGTAAGCGCGACCCAGTATTTCATAACCTTGGGGCAATCCTTCTGAAGGTGCAATTGATGACGCGAAATCGATGGCTCGGATGGACGGCGGCGGCTTTTCTGCTCCTCAGCCTTTTGACGGTGGCGGCAGGGGTGTTCTGGTTGAGGAGCAACTCCTTTCGTCATCATGTGATTGCAAAAATCATTCAACAAACGGATGAAGCCACGGGCGGCCGCATGGAAGTGCAGAATATCGACTTTCGCTGGTCCACCCTGACCCTGAATTTGTACGGCATCACGCTGCACGGAAGCGAGCGTGCTTCTCAGAGACCTCTCGTTCAAGTTGACCGGCTGACGGTCAGCCTGCGCATGGACTCCCTACTCCACCGCGAACTCAGACTGACTGAGCTCTTGCTAGAACATCCGGTGGCTCACCTCGCGATCGACAAGAATGGAAAAAGCAACCTTCCCGAGCCCGCGCCGCAGCCGGGCCAGAGCCATAGCCCGAGCGTTTTCGATTTGGCGGTTCGCAACACGGCGCTCAACCACGGGGAGATCTACTGGAATGACACCCGAATTCCGCTGGCGGCCGCCATTCGCGACTTGCACACCGCGGTCCAGTTCAACCTTCTCAGTTCCGGTTATACCGGCATCCTGTCTTATGAAAATGGCGAAGTGCAATATGGCCAGTACGCGCCCTTCCCCCACCGCCTGAGTTTCGAATTCACCGCGACCCCGTCTTCGGTGTCCCTCGAGCCTCTTGCCCTGACGGTTCGCTCATCCACGATTTCCCTGCGCGCGAAGGTCACCAACTACAGCCAACCGAAGCTCGACGGCACCTACGATATTCATATTCATGCGCAGGATTTCAACTCCCTGTCCCCGGGCGTAAAAGCTGGGGGCGAGGTTCAACTTTCAGGCGCCATCCGCTTCGCGACCCCGTCTGCCGGCGCCACCATTCAGGGCCTCTCGGTGGACGGCCGGCTCACGAGCGATCGAGTTCAGGCCGCCTCGCAAGCGGCAAAGATGGAGATGCAGCATGTGGCGGCGAGCTACCAACTTGCCGAGGGGCAGTTCGAAGTCCGTGCCCTGGCCGCCGACTTGTTGCATGGCCGCCTGAACGCCCATATGACGGTTCGACATCTGGACACAGCCCCGCAGGCAGATCTGTCGGCCTCGGTCGAAGGCATTGCGCTCGAGGCTTTGCAGCAGGTGCCCCGCAATTCCTCCTTCAAACCCTTGCCGTTCACGGGAACGCTCGAGGGAAAAACTCAAGCTTCCTGGACCGGGAGTCTCGAAAACCTCGAGGTGGCCTCTGCATTCTCCGTGCGGGGAGCTATTCGTAGCGAGACCAAGGGAGCGGTCCGTATGCTCCCGGCGCAGGGAGCAGCGCAAGTGGTTTACGACCGCCGAAAAAACTCCCTCACCTTTCGCCAGACTTCGCTCGAGGCGGCTGCGACCTCGCTTCTTGTCGAAGGCCAACTGAGCGACCACTCCAATCTCAAAATCCATGCCAGCGCGAGCGACCTCGGCCAGGTCGCACTGTTGGCATCAGTATTCAGCGCCTCGGGATCGCAGGCGCCAGTCAAAGTTTCCGGTTCGGCGAACCTCGATGCGGTGGTCGAAGGCTCGATCGATCGCCCGCGCTTGCGAGGGGAAGGGAGCGCGCAGAATCTAGAGACCGCTGGCAGCCAGTGGAAGGCGGCGAAGTTTGCCTTTGACGCCAATCCCTCGCGGTTCGACCTCGAGAGTGCATCGCTGGTGAGCGGCCATCAGGGAGAGGTGGCCGGCAATGTTCAGATCGGGTTGAACCACTGGTCCTATGCGCCTTCCAATCCCCTGGCGGCCCACCTGTCGATTCGGAAGATGTCGGTTACCGACCTCGAACATCTGGCCGGGCTGAGCTACCCCATCACGGGAACCCTGGTCGCAGATATTTCACTCAGCGGCTCGCAACTGAATCCGACCGGACAGGGCAGCGCGGACTGGAATGGTGGACAAGTCTGGAGTGAACCGGTCGAAGCTCTGGCGGTGAAATTCCAAGCGGGGAACGGATCGGTTCAGACAACGCTCAAAGCCAGCCTTCCGGCCGGCAACGCGCAAGCCGACCTGCACTATACGCCCATGACGAAGACCTACAGCTTCGACCTCGAGGCTCCCGCCATCGTGCTCGAGAAGCTGCAGACGGTCGAGGCGAAAAACCTGGAATTGAGTGGGATCGTGAATGCCAGAGCCCACGGCGAAGGAACTCTCGACAACCCCAATGTGACTGCCTCAGTCGAGCTGCCCAGCCTGCAGCTCCAGCAGACCTCGATCACGGGAATCAAGGCCCAATTGAATGCTGCGGCCCATCGCGCGAATGTGGTGCTCGTGTCCGAGGTCGCCCAAGCCCACATCGAGGCGCGGGGTACGGTGAACCTCACGCCCGGCTATGATGCCGACCTCACCCTGGATCTCGGCCGGACACCGCTCCGCCCCTTGCTCGCCGTGTATTACCCCGGGGTACCAGAAGGCTTTACCGGAGAGACCGAACTTCACGCCACCCTCCACGGGCCGCTCGCCGACCGCTCGCGGATCGAGGCGCACGTCACCATCCCGGTTTTCAGCGCCCGCTATCAAAACCTCCAAATTGCCAGCGCAGCGCCGATCCGTGCCGATTTTGTCCATTCGACGCTCACCTTTCAGCCGACAGAGTTTCGTGGAACCGGCACTTCGCTCGATCTCGGCGGCAACGTGCCCATCGGGGAAGCCTCGACGGCGCTGAATCTCACCGCCAAAGGTTCGCTCGATCTACGCATCGTGCAGATGCTTTGGCCTGATATCCATAGCGCGGGGTCGGTCGCCCTTGAGCTTCACAGCTCGGGAACGGCGCACGAACCCGCCGTAAAGGGCCAGATTCATCTGCAAGACGTGGCCTTTTCGACCGCCGCTGCCCCGCTCGGTATCGAACAGCTGAAGGGCGACCTTGATCTGGATGGCAAGAAATTGCAGATCAGACATCTGACCGCCCAGGTCGCAGGTGGTCAGGTAGCCGCCAGGGGTTCGGTCACCCTCGCTCCCGAGCCACAATTCAATCTGGCGTTTGAGGGCCAGTCGGTGCGGCTGCGCTACCCAGAGGGCGTGCGCACCGTGCTCAACAGCAATCTCGCCCTGGTCGGAACCCGGGAGGCTTCCTCAGTAACCGGGCGGGTTCTGATTGACAGCTTGTCTTTCACGCCGGATTTCGACTTGAGCCAGTTCATGAACCAGTTCGAAGGCGCCTCCGCTCCACCCGCAGGCGAAGGATTCGCCAACAATATGAAGCTCGAGATCGCCGTGCAATCCACCCGCAACTTGAATGCCACCAGTTCCGCCCTGAACCTCGAAGGAACTGCCAACCTGCGGGTGACCGGGACCGCGGCGAGTCCCGTCATCGTCGGGCGAGCCGATATGACCTCGGGAGACCTGTTCTTTCGCAGTAACCGCTACCAGTTGCAGCATGGCCTCATCACCTTCTCGAACCCGGTCGAAACCGAACCGGTCCTGAACGTGGCCGTGACCACCACCATCGAACAATACAATCTGACCGTGACCCTCAAGGGACCTCCAGAAAATCTGCGAACCACCTATGTTTCCGATCCTCCGCTCGCCACCGCGGACGTGATCAATCTGATTGCCCGCGGTCAAACCACGGAAGAGTCGGCGGGCACCAGCACCAGCCCGGACTCCATTCTTGCCGGGCAAGTGGCCAGTCAGTTCAGCGGCGGAATCCAGAAACTGGCCGGGCTTTCCAGCCTGCAGATCGATCCCCTGATCGGTGGCAACAACCAGAATCCCTCCGCCAGAATCGCTTTGCAACAGCATGTGACCAAGAACCTGCTGTTCACTTTTTCGACCGACGTGACCCAGCCGGGCAGCGAAGTTGTCCAGGGAGACTACGAGATCAACCGCCGCTGGTCGGTGAGCGTTTCGCGCGATCAGCTGGGAGGAGTCTCCGTCTACGGTCGGTATCGCACAAAGTTCTAGACTCCCCGATTGCCATTACAGGTCCCTTTTCGCTTTTCTTACAGTGATCCCCCGATGGTCGGTTTCGTCGGTCCCGTCCTATAACAATGGCATGAACCGAGTGAACGGCCACCGGGGTGTGAAACTCCGTCGAACTCAATTCGGTGCGCGCCCTTTCGAGCTCTCAACAGCAACCCTTTCGAAAGGAGATGTTCTTATGAGACGTTCTCTAAAAGGACCACTGGCTGAAATCCTGGCAGGCATAGTGTTATGCGGCATCTCGTTCGCCCAGACCGCGACGCCTGGGCAAACCAACGGAGCCACCCCGCCGGACCCGACGCCCCCCGCGGCGACCGCACCGGTTCCTACCGCCTCCGAGCCCGCGAATGCGGCTCCTCGGCTGGCGCCCGGCAGTGTGATTCCGGTCCGCCTCACCAAAACCATTGACGCCAAGAAGGCGAAGTCGGGCGATGAAGTCGATGCCCGGGTTACGCAAGACATGAAGACGACGAGCGGGCAGGTGCTGGTGCCCAAGGACACCATGGTGGTCGGACACATTACCGAGGCGCAGCCTCGCAGCAAGCAGCAGCAAGAATCCCAGGTAGGCATTGCCTTCGACCACATGAAAAGTGGCGGCGACATGTCGGTACCCATGTCGATTCAGGCGGTGATTGGCACCCCGGCGTTAAACCCTGGTAATGCTGGCAATGGCGATAACACTGGCGGAAGCGCGCCCTCACCAGCAGCCATGCCGAGCGGCGGCGGGGCGGCGCCTGGCAACACCAGCGACCGGTCTCCGGGAATGGGAGGCGGAATTCCGTCCGCAACCCCGAATTCTCCGACATCCGCTGGCCAGTGGCCGACCGGCACACCCAACAGCAGCACCGCCAGCGCACCCCCCCCGATCACGGCGAGCACCGAGGGAGTTGTAGGAATCTCGAATCTGAAACTGTCGGCCACAGCCAATAGCCCCCAAGGTTCGGTGGTGAGCTCGGATAAGAGCAATGTGAAGCTCGCAAATGGCACCTTCATGCTTCTGCGAGTGAATTGAAAACACTAACGACCGAGGGCAATCGCCCTGGAGGCTTGTATGCCGGAAAAAGAAACCGTCGAGCGGGCCCGGGAGGATGCTCGGGAAGGGAAGTCGCCGAGCACTCAGGCCGGCGAATTCGTGCGCGAGGAGTTCGACCACGTTCGGGAAGGCAAACACGGAGAGTTCCTCTAAGCCATCCTGGGGACCAAGCCCGAGTATGGCGATACGCCATGCCGTCCGTGACTAAACCGCCCTTGGAAAGCGGCGGGCAATGCCGCAATTAGACCTTCCTGCGGGCTTGATCCTCCCCAGGCCTGCGGTTTGGAACAAAACCACCCCCTCCTTCGTATACTTACTTGCGTTCGGTAGAGTGTTGCCACAGCCCATTGCGCTTTCAGGAGAATCCCATGCGCTATTTTCGTTCGCTTGCCTTGATCGTAGGAATGTCCGTGCTGGCATTGCCGCACGCCCAGTCCCAATCGAAGTCAACCGACGTGCGGAATTCAACGCTCGTGATTGTTCTCAAGGACGGACAACGGCGAAGCTTTCCCATGTCGGACGTGGAACGCATTGAGTTCGCAACTCCTGCAACGGAGACTTCTAATGTCGGCCAGGGCCGCTTCTTGGGCAAGTGGAGAGTGGGCAATGGCATAGGTGGATTTTTCTATATCATTTTGGAACGCGACGGCATAGCGCGGAAAACCTTCAACGCGCCCCACGGCACTTGGGTTGTGGTAGACGGAGAGGCTCAGATTACCTGGGAGGACGGCTGGCGTGACGCGATCCGCAAAGTCGGCAACAGCTACCAAAAGGTTGCCTACAGGCCCGGATCAACTTTCAGCGATCCACCAGACCATACCGCTTCCGCCGAGGGTGTGGAGCGCGGTCCAATCTAGAAATCCTTTCGACTCGCGCCGTGCCGCCGGATCAAGAGCCTTTGGGGGAAATCGACGTCGAGCTGGCCATCCCTCCTGGCCAAAACAATACGCATTCCTAGCAGATGCCTTGCCGGTTAGCCGGTGCGTGGTTGTTTCGGCGCATCGAGAACCCGATCCAGGTTGTACGCCGCGCTGATCAATCCCATGTGCGTGAAGCCCTGCGGAAAGTTGCCGAGAGGTTCTCCGCCCGGACCCGTTTCTTCCGCGTAGAGACCCAGGTGGTTGGCCCGAGACAACATTTTTTCAAACAGCCATCGGGCCTGCGGAATCCGGCCCATCCGGGTCAGCGCTTCGATCAGCCACAGGGTGCAAACATTAAAAGTTCCTTCTCCCGGCGGCAGGCCATCCTCGGGATGATCGGGGGTATAGCGATAGGCCATGCCGTCCGAGACCAAACCGCCCTTCGAAAGCGGCTGGCAAATAGCATCCACGGTGCTGATCATCATGGGATCGTTCGGAGCCATAAAGAAAACCAGAGGCATCATCAGCACGGAAGCGTCCAATCTCGTACTGCCGTAGCTCTGCACGAATGACCGCCGCTGCTCATTCCATCCTTGGCCGAGGACTTCTTCGTAGATCGCATTCCGGCACTTGAGCCAGCGGTCAAGATCGGCCGGAAGGGAGCGCTTTTGCGCCAGACGCAGCCCCCGGTCAACCGCCACCCAGCACATCACCTTGGAGTGCACGAAGGGGCGGGGCTCGCCGCGCGGTTCCCAGATCCCTTGATCCGGTCGTTGCCAATTGGCGCACACCCAATCGACCAACCGGCGAACATCTTTCCACAGGCGCCAAGTGACGGGCTGACCGTATTTGTTGTAGAGATACACGGCATCGATGAGCGCGCCGTAAATGTCGAGTTGCAGTTGTCGGAAGGCATCATTCCCAATGCGGACCGGCCGGGAGCCGCGGTAACCCTCCAGGTGAGTGAGGGTTCGCTCATGCAAGTCGGGATTGCCGTCGACCGAATATACGGTCTGCAGCGAATCTGCTTCCGCTAGTTCCGCGCACCGCTCTTCGATCCAGTTCATGAACAGAGCCGCCTCGTCGAACAAGCCGATGCGCAGCAGGGCATACACGGTGTTGGCGGCGTCACGGATCCAGTTATAACGATAGTCCCAGTTCCTTTCGCCACCGATCCATTCCGGAAGGCTGCAACTGGGCGCAGCGATAATGGCGCCAGTGGGCGCATAGGTCAGCAATTGCAGCAGCAACGCCGAGCGTTCGACCATTTCCCGCCAGCGCCCGCGGTAGCTGCACTTCCCGAGCCAGCTTTGCCAGTAAACCGCGGTTGCCTCCTCCAGTTCGTCGAGAGCAGGTTCCGCAATTACGCCTTCTTTCAACCAGCCGTCGCGCTCAATCGCGAAGATAAAACTCAAAGTCTCGGACTCCTTCAGGGTGAACTCAGCCTCGACGGCGTCTTCGACTTTTCGGAGTGGGATGGAGGAGGCGAGGCCAAACGACAGGGCCGGGGAGCGAAAGCCCGCGCCTCCTTCGCTTACCGCAAGCTCATGACCGTCCTGGGCATAGTTCAGCGCCGGGGCACAGCGCAGTCGCAAGGATGGAGTCCCGCTCACCGATTTCACCCGGCGAACCAACCGCGAACTGTGCGGTTCGGTTTCGATCAAACGTAAGGGCATGAAGTCGGTGAGTTCGACAACTCCATCCGGCGCCAGAAAACGAGTGACCAGGATATTGGTTTCCGGCTGGTAGAGTTGCTCCGAGCGAGCGTCTGGCGAAACCGGCCCGATCGCGAACTGACCTCCTCGCTTCTCGTCGAGAATGCCTGCGAAAACGCTGGGCGAGTCAAACCGCGGCAGGCAGAGCCAGTCAACCGAGCCATCGAGGCCGATCAGGGCCGCGGTGTGCAAGTCTCCGACAATTCCATAGCTCGAAATCGATTTGTATGGCATGGGCTCAACTTTCACATGCTGTTGAAGCTGGCTTTCGGAATTCCGACGGCTGCCTCTGTCAGAAGGCGGAAATGTGCCAAAAAAACACAGTGCACGTAACAGGGACGAGTCGGATATCCCCTGGGCGGCAGTTCCGATCGAGTTCCCCAACATCGTAGCAGCAGACTCAAGGTTCTTTGTTTGGCATCAGATAAGCTCGGATGGCGGGCGCCGACAGAGGGTTGGCTCCCGGGCTTCGTCCTACATACAGCGAAATTCAGATCGCCTACAGCCGTAACCGGATAGATCGCTCATCTTCTACTGCTTATGCTCAGACCACGGACTTCGACCCCAACAGAAGGCATGTCCGGCGGGGCATTCCGACTGCTGCGAAGCCTTAAAAGAAAAAGGGTGGGCCTCATGGTAGTCGCTGCAATTTTAGCCGTTGGTCCGAATTCTCTTGGATTCGGAAGATCGGGAATTGGAAGATCAGGAATTGGAAGATCGGAAATTGGAAGATCCCGGGCCGGTTGGTCTCGTGCCTGGCAATCAACTCGATGAGATGGTTCGCCAGAAAGTCCCCGGTTCTGAAATCCGCCGTCAAACTGCTGGCGACCGGCCACATCTCTGCTGCACTCGACGCCCTCCGACACCAGGGCCGCGTGAGGGAAATTCCCAACGCGGAAGAGCGCATCCGCGCCCTCCCCAAGAGCTACGTCGAATCGCCCGCTAACATGCCCATCATCTCACCAGGCAGTGTTTCCCGCCGCGAGTGGAACTTCGCTGTTCGGCGGAACGGGCCAAAATCAGTTTTCCCACAAGCTTCGATCAGATCTCAACTGAACCGTGCCGGGTTCTCTGGCTTGCGCAACGCGCGAATCATCGTCCATTGGATATCGGAACGGCGGCATGGAGTCGGAATGGCTTCGAACGCGCCCAGCCGCATCGCTTCCGAGTAGTCCTCTTCATCACGCACCAGAACCACGAAGCGCAGCGGAGAGGTTCGTAAGGCTGACGCATCGAACAGATCGCGAAAACTACCGTCCGGAAGATTACTCTCACAAAGGACTAGCGATAGATCCGCCTTTTGCAGATGGGTGCGAGCCTGGCGGATGTCGGCGGCGGCGCTCGCCTCCAGCCCGTAGTCTTTGATCACGCCGAGCAACATGCTCGAGCATTCAGGATCGGAACAAACGATGAGAACAGGTCTTCGCAAATCCATAGCTCGCCCCTCGGCATTCCCCGTCTGGCACCGGACTCGCCCCACCTGTAAAAATAGCTGGCTGAGCCGGGCAACCGCAATCCGGTTTTGTCCGTAATTCCGGCGCGGACCCACCCGTAATTATGGCGGCGGTCTCGTGATTTCGCTTAGGACCCGCGCTCCCCGGGAGCCGGCGCGGTGATCGAGGGCGAGACCTGAACGATGTTGTTGCGGACGGCATATAGGACTAACTGACTGACTGAACGCAAATTGAGTTTGCGCATGATGTTCGAGCGGTGAGTCTCGGCGGTCTTGACGCTCATACCCAAAATGCCGGCGACTTCCTTGGTGGTTTTGCCTTCCGCCAGCAGCTGTACCACCTCTCGTTCCCGTCGAGTCAAGCGTTCTTGAGGAACTTCGACCTTCAAAGCAGGCTGTTTGCCTTTCAGATAGCCGTCCAAGACGATCTCGGCAACTTTTGAAGTGAAAAATGTGCGGTGTTGTTGCAGGGCCTCGACGGCAGCCAGCAAGTCGCGAGCGGCATCGGACTTGAGCAGGAACCCGCGGGCACCGGCGTTGAGCACTTCCCGCATTACTTGTTCTGATTCGTCAATCGTCAAAATGAGTATCATCGTCCGGGGCTCGTCATGCAGGATATCCCGTGCCGCATCCAGGCCATTTAAATTGGGCATTCCAATGTCAAGAATGACCACGTCGGGGTTGAGCTGCGCCGCTTTGCGAACTGCGTCCCGGCCATCGACCGCTTCGCCACAAACCTCCCACCCTTCGTGAGATTGGAGAAGGGAGCGTACACCGTGCCGCAATACCTCGTGGTCATCCGCGATTAAAATCCGTAGTGGTTTCATGCTCCACACCTCCCAAAAACAACAAGCAGCCGGCCGGTTTGGCCCGGTAACCACTCAATCTCTACCCCCAACCCGGTACGCCTTACCCGCAGCGATCCGATTGAGATGCCACGAGCGAGCCTGGGGTCGCCAATTCACCATATAATATGACAATCCACGACCCAAGGTTTCGCCGCCTCCGCCCCTCGGGGACCACGTATCCCGACTAGTAAGTCTTTGTCAACAAACGCGTTATGCGTGCTCGATGGCTGCGGGTAGTTTTTTTACTGGGTTTTCAAAACCCCCGGCACCGAAAGACGTCCAGAATTGCGTTCCGAAAACCAGCCTACGCCCCCAGAAATGCCCGCTATCTGCCTGTATCGGTTCCTACAGCAACACGAGGTATTGCCTACAGGTACGACTGGATGGATGTTTTTTTGCCCGTTGTCTAACTTCAGACTGCGAATCGCTTCAGTCGTTTCTCCAGGTCGTAAGAAGCGGATCGGACTCGTAGTCAGGAGGATTCCCGTGAGCACATGCGTCACTGTTGCAGCCAATCCCGCCACCGCAACCACCACCGGCAATCCGGATTCGATCCTTGCCCTTGTCTCGCGCGCCAAACGAGGCGACCAAGAGGCATTTGCCGCCCTGTATGAGCTGCACAGGAAGCGGGTTTATTCTTTATGCCTGCGTATGACGGGCGATGTGCACGAGGCGGAGGACTTGGCCCAGGACGCTTTTATCCATGTCTTTCGCAAGCTCGATACATTTCGTGGGGATTCGACCTTCTCCACCTGGCTCTATCGCGTAGCGTTCAATACCGTCCTCATGCGGCTGCGCAAACGCCAACTGCGTCCCATCTCTCTCGACGAGCCGGTCCGACTGGACTCGTCCGTGGTGGCGCGCGACGTAGGGTGCAGCGATCTCGAGCTGCTGGGAGCGATCGACCGCATCGCTTTGGATCGCGCGATCCAGGAACTGCCTCCGGGATGCCGTACGATCTTTCTCTTACACGAAGTGGAAGGCTACGAACACCGGGAAATCGCGAGCCTGCTGCGCTGCTCGGTGGGCAACTCGAAGTCGCAACTGCATAAGGCGAGATTAAGAATGCGCGAATTGTTGGCCTCCAAGCGGGCGGCAACCAGGCAGGCAGTCACGGTGACCAAGCACGCAGTAGCGGGGACCAGCATGAACCGGAGGATCCCGGCTATTCTGCCGCCCCCGTCCGCGGCCTCTGAAATATCATGCGCGGCCTGAAAGCAAGCCTGCCGCAGAATCCAATCAAGAAGGCCCCTCGTCGGGGCCCTCTCGGGGGGGTTGGGTGGGTTTTGGTCAGGAGCCGGGTACAATCTCGATGTCAGAAATGTGAATCATGTTGGTAGCAGGGTCGAGCGTTCCCGTTATTTTTACATTCTTGCCCAGATACGCCTTGGCTTGCGCTGCATTCTCCACGCTGTAAGCCGTGTTGCCGCTGTCACTTTTTAACACAACGATGCCCTTCGATCGAACCAGCTTGCCGGTAAAAGTCTGGGTCGGTTGCGCCTCTGGAGCTGCGGTTTGCTCGCTTGGAGCCTGGGCCCGCGGTTGTGGTTCCTGCTGTGCCCAGGCGCCAGCGGGAATGGTCGTGAGGCTCAACAGCAGAGTCGGCATCCCGAACCGGCGGAGCGACGAACAGAGAGATTTCATAGTTGCCTCCAATGGTGATTTTTGCGTTGCCAAAACGAGGCCGTCGCAAGCGACGGTCCAAACTGGTAAGGGCGAGGAATCAAGAGGTTGTACCGCACGGAGCAGATCCGGCCGGAAAAGTTTTGGCGGGCGGCATGTAACTTTTGACTTCATTCCATCCCGAAGTCCTGAGTTCAATTATTGAATATCGAGCGGCAAATCTCATTGAATTCCAAATATCATTCAAGGCGACTTCGTCGATCGCTCGCCGCGGGTAGGCCAGCCTACCGGATGTATCCCCCGACTGTACCCCCTTGACCGGATAGTTTCGGCCTATCGGCTGGACTATGGTGGCCGAGTCTGCGCCCGGTGATCCGGGTCGGCGGGGGACACCAACGGACGAACGCGCGAAGGAGAATCGCCATGGAACAGAGCGCAAACCGCTGCAGCCTCTGCGGTAAGTCTTTCGACTCCGATCGCAGTCTTCGGGAGCACCAACAGGTCATTCATGCCGCCGAGTCCAGAGAGCGGCGAGAGCCCGAGCCCGAATTCGATCTGGAAGACCTCGATCGAGACCAAGAAAATGTGGCGTGAACTCGGTGTTAGCAACTAGGAAGGCGATGTCTGGGAGATGCAACCTGCACCCCGACGAACTATTGCAACCTGATCTGCTGAGCAAGACGCTCGTGCTCGGCGCCTTAGTTGTGACCGCCTTGGCGCTCGTTCTGATTTTGTGGCTGGCATGCAGCAGCCATTTTGTCTCGTGAAAGTTCGTGCGCGCGTGACACCGCACGGAGTTCGAGAACCATCACCCAAACTCGACCAAACTCCGAGGAGAAAGCCGATGAACTCAGATCAATTGAAGGGCAAGTGGAAGCAGGTAAAGGGGTCCGCCAAGGAACGCTGGGGCAAATTGACCGACGATGATCTCGAGGTCATTGATGGTCAGAGCGAGCAGCTGATCGGCAAGATTCAGGAAAGGTATGGAGTCGTTCGGGAAGCGGCCCAAAAACAGGTCGACGACTGGAATAGCGCCGCTTCCGTGGAGCCGGACTTCGACCGCAGACGCCGCGCGAGCGACCAAGCCGAGGTGGAGAAGAATCGCCGAGCCAGCTAGCGGATCCGGAGCGTATACCGGGAGGGGAGTCGCCCCTCCCCGTGTCCTGTCCTCCGATCTTCCCTCGAAACTCTGCTCCTAGAACTGCAATTCAATCCTATTAAAGGAGATGACAATGTCAGGGAAGAACACAGCAGTCTTCGGTATTTACCCTTCCTACACGGCCGTCGCGATTGGGGTGGACGGCCTGAAAGCAGCTGGATTTAGCAACCGGGACATTTCTGTCCTATTCCCCCAAAGCGCGGGATCCAAAGACTTCGCACACGAGAAGGGAACCAAAGCGCCGGAAGCCACCACTGGCGCCGGGACCGGAGTCGTGCTCGGCGGCACACTGGGATGGCTGCTCGGTGTGGGCGCCTTAACCATCCCGGGATTGGGGCTTTTTGTCGCGGCCGGTCCAATCATGGCGACCCTGGCGGGGGCCGGGGTGGGTGGAACCGTCGGCGGCATCGCTGGAGCCCTGATTGGCATGGGGATTCCAGAATATGAGGCCAAGCGTTATGAAGGCCGGGTAAAAGACGGGGGCATTCTGCTCTCGGTCCATTCCGACAGCTCGCAGGGGACCAAACAGGCCAAGGAAACCCTGCGCCGCACAGGCGCCCAAGACATATCGTCGGCGGGAGAAGCCGGTTCGGATGACGCCGGGAGCGACTTCTCTCTGCCCCGCGCGGTTTAGGGGCAGGCTATCCTCCCCAAGGGTGCTCGAACCCTGCCGCCGACAGCCCGCGCTACCGGCGTCTTTTTTTCTCACCCGGCGACGAGGACGCGGATCATTTGAGCCGGTTTGCTGGGAGCTGGACTAGTGGATGGTATCTGACCCAGGCGCGCCGGCGGTCCAATTCTCGAGCATCTCCTGCCAATCGTCGAGAGCCTTTCGCACTTCCCTCAAGCGCAGCACCTTGGTTGCGGGATCGCGTTCAGCAAAGGCTGCTCGATAGAGCTCCCCGAAATCTTTGAAGTCGCCGTAGGTCATTGGTGATCCTCCGTTTTCCGGCCGGGGGAATGGCGAAGCACCGACCGGAAGGGCTGGGCCCAAAAGCCGGGTTATTCTGCCCCAGGCGCTTTCCCGGGTTCCATACCGTGATTGCTGTAGGTTTGCTGAGACGAACCAACTTACTCAGCGGGAAACTGTCATCCCCGACAGGCGAGACGAAGCTCCATTTCTCGGGAGCGGTATCCTCGGCATCCCCTTCGCCGCTTGCGCAGCCCCTTGTCCGTGCGGCAAACAAAGGGCTTCGATTGCGGCTCAGCCCAGCCCAGCAGTGAATCCGATTCTGTCGTAACTTTTCGACCCTTCGCGGATAACTATTACGACAAGCATGAATTCGAAGACCTAAGTCTCAAACTCCCCAACTGGGTCTCGAACCGTAAGAAGCGTCAAGGAGGGTGTATGGCATCCGTAGTCGTCACACCAGAAATGGAATTTTCCGGCCCGAAGCTGGTTGCACCCCGCTGGCATACCGCGTTGCTCATTGCCCTGTTTGTTGGATTGGCGCTCGCTGGCGCATTCTTTCAGCGAGCTGAGCGCTCACAACCCGGAAGATTGCTCGATCGCCCTCATCTGGTGTCGTTGTACCTGTCGCTCATCGCCATGGAGTGGGGCCTCCTTCTTTATGTTTGGAAAGGCGGCCTGCGCCGCAGCGGAACCAAGCTACGCGACCTGATCGGGGGAAGATGGCAAAGCCCGAAGGATTTTGTCGTGGATGCGGGTCTTGCCACGGGACTCTGGGTGGTGTGGACGATGGTAGAGAAGGGATGGCTTCGCTGGTTTGGGCCGGCGCATGCGGCTTCCATCCAAACTTTTCTGCCGCGGCGCGGGGTCGAGATTCTGCTTTGGGTCGGGCTCTCGATCAGCGCCGGGATTTGCGAGGAAGTGGTCTTTCGCGGCTACTTCCAGAGGCAGTTCGAGGCGTTCACGGGCAGGCGATGGATTGCGCTATGCTTGCAGGCCGCGCTGTTCGGGATCTCCCATGGGTATCAAGGCCTGGACGCGTGCGCCCTCATCGTTGTTTTCGGCGCCTTGTATGGGTCGCTCGCGCTTTGGCGGGGAAGCCTTCGACCGGGAATGATCGCCCATGCCGGATCGGACATCTTGAGCGGCATTTTCGGACTATGAGGGTGGCGCGTTGGTGGATCGCCGGATAAAGACGTCTCGATGACCGATTTCAGCACGCTCTACAAGAAATATGCGCCGGAAGTTTTTCGCTTTGCCTTGTATCTTTCAGGCGATTCGAGCCAAGCCGAGGACATCACTTCGGAGACGTTTGTGCGGGCCTGGACCTCGCCCGAGCCCATCGAGGCGGCCACCGTAAAGGGATATCTCTTTACGATTGCACGCAATCTGTTCCTGCACGGGCTGCGTCGCAAGTCACGCCAAGTCCCGCTGCGGATGGAGCTGCCCGATCCCCAGGCCAGTCCCTACGTGCAAGCCGAGCAGAAGGAGACATTCCGCGCCCTCCTGGCAGGACTCCAGGAGTTGTCGGAAATCGATCGTGCAGCGCTATTGATGAGGGCGCTCGATGGTATGGCGTATGAAGAGATCTCGCGGGCCCTCGGCATTTCTCTTTCATCCGCGAAGGTCAAGATCCACCGAGCGCGTCTGGCGCTCGCGGGCATCCGCAAGTGAGTCACATCAGATCAAAATCGGGCCACACCCAGGAGGCGACGATGAATGTCACGCGAGAAGTGATTCTGGATCTGCTGCCGGTCTATCTGTCGGGCGAAGCCAGCCCGGACACGCGGTCTCTTGTCGAGGAGTACATGAAACAGGATCCCGAACTGGCACAGCAGATTCGACTTCAACGGTCGGACAACCTGGCTAAGACCGCACCATCGGCGCTCCCACCGGACCTGGAGTTGCAATCGTTTCGTCGCACCCGACGCCTGCTGGGCTGGCAGAAGTGGCTCTTTGGATTCGCAATATTCTTCACCGCCATGTCGTTCAGCAATGAGTTCTCGTTTGCCGGTGGGCACTTCAAGGAATTTCACTTCTTGTTGCGCGATTATCCGGCGGAGTTCGGGACCTGTGTGGCGCTTGGCCTGGCCTGCTGGATCGTGTACTTCTCGATCCGCCGTAGGCTGCGCTCGACCGCGCCCTAGACTTGGTATTCCCTGGGACAGATAGATGGAGAGACGGAAAGATGGAATAGAGGGATAGACAATGCCCGGCAGCCGGGCGCTGGGATGGGGGCAGGTCCTTGCCGAGAAAGGGCGCGCGGAGTGATGTGTACTTTGACCCCGAGACTCTACAGGGCAAAGCGACAGATCGTATGTTCGCTATCGAACCTAGCGGTCGCGGGCTGCGGAAAGATGACTCGGCCGGAGAGCGGACAACCCGCACTATCTCCCCACGCTGCCTCTAGGATGAGAACCGCGCTCGGGACAAGGCCGCATGCCGTCCAATGCAAGACTCGCGCCAAGACGGCCCTCGGGGGCCGGGTCGCTATGCAACCGAGCCTTCCGGTGGACTTTCGAGGTGCGCCGGCACTTGCACCTGGATGATGTTGTTCTGCACGGCGTAGATCACCAGATCTCGGATCGAGTGGAAGCCGAGCTTGCGCATGATATTGCTGCGATGTGTCTCCGCCGTCTTGGTGCTCAAGTTAAGCACCGTAGCGACTTCCTTTGAGCTTTTCCCTTCGGCCAGAAGCTGAATCACCTCCCGCTCCCGGGCGGTCAATTTCGGCAGACTGGGCGGCTCGCTCGTCGCGCCCTTTCGCCCCTTGTCCAGGAAACCTGCCAGCACCATGTCGTTGACCCGGGGGGTAAAGAACATCCGGTTGCGTTGCAGCGCTTCGACGGCCGAGACCAGGTCGCGAGCCGCGTCTGATTTCAGCACAAACCCGCGCGCCCCGGCATCGAGAGCCTCGCGGATGACCTGGTCCGAGTCGGTGATGGTCAGCACGATGACCTTGCAGCCCGGGTTGTATTGCGTCAATTGCCGGGTCGCCGCCAGACCGTTGAGATTCGGCATCCCGACATCCAGAATTACGATGTCGGGCTTCAAGGACTTGGCCTTCTCTACTGCATCGCGCCCGTCGGTTGCCTCGCCACAGATCTCCCAACCGTCGTGCGCTTGCAGAAGCGTACACAGGCCGCGCCGTACCACCTCATGGTCGTCCGCGATCAGGATTCGTACTTTCACAGACTCACCTCCGGGATAGAGTTTAAGAACGAAGTTCCCGAACCTTGCTGCAAATTCCTCTCCGACTCAACCCGTCGCCGGGCTCGAGCGAATACTCCGACTACTTGTGGTGAAACGCTGTAAACGAAAGATGCTGGCTCACCGCCTCGACCGCCGCAAGCAAATCGCGCGCTGCGTTGGACTTGACAACATAACCCCTGGCTCCGGCTTCGAGAGCCTCGCGAATCATGTGCGGAGAGTCGTGTTGCGTGACGATCAGAATCTCGCACTCCGGGACCGTCTTGCGGATTGCACGACATGCTTCCAGTCCGCTCATTCGTGGCATCGTGATATCGAGGACCACGACATCGGGTTTCAGGCGAGTCGCCTTATCCACAGCTTCCTGTCCGTCTTCGGCTTCGTCGATAATCTCCCATTCCGGATGCTCTCCGAGTAAAGTCCTCAATCCATGCCGCACCACCGGGTGGTCGTCGACCACTAAGATACGCACCGTCATAAATGACCTTTAGCTCTGGCGGAGAGGCCAAAGCAGCCCGGTTCGCCGGCGTCTCGAAGCTATTTCACGCTCAGACAGCGCGTCGACTCCTGCTGCGATGTGCCGGTCTCGAACGGTAAGGGTACGGTAACGCAGAGCGATGTGCCCGTGCCGTCCGATGTGATCTGCAACGTCCCTCCGAGCTCACGCGCTCTCTCTTGCATACTGATCAGCCCGACGCCCATGCCAGCTCCGGTTTCGCGAAAGCGCTGGAGCATTTCCGGCTGCATGCCGCGACCATTATCCTTTACTTCCAAGCTGACCTGGCCGGGGGAGCGGGAGATTCGAATGTCCGCCTCCGTGGCACCGGAATGCCGATGGACATTGGTCAAGGCTTCTTGCAGCACGCGGAACAGCGCGAGCTCGACCGGGTCGGGCAAACGCACAGGATCGTTCGGCGCGTCTATCGCGATCTTGAGTCCGCTGCGCCGGCCAAAGCCCTCGATGTACCAGCGTGCGGCCGATACCACTCCCACCGCGTCCATGGTAGGAGGGTGCAGCAGATAGGAGATCGTCCGCACTTCACCGATGCATTGTTCCATCAACTCTTCCGATTGCGACCACAATTCGGCTCGGGCCGGGGCCTGCTTGAGCAGGTTCACATTGAGCTTGAGCGCAACCAGATATTGGCCCAGGCTATCGTGGAGCTCGCGGGCAATTCGGCGACGCTCCGAGTCCTGCAAGCTGAGCAGCCGCGAGGAAAGCTGCCGCAAGGCGGCGGTGCGCTGCTCTACCAGCGATTCCAGTTCGGCCTGGTTGCGCCGGAGTTTTTCTTCGACCAGCTTGCGTTCTGCCATCTCAGTCTCAAGCGCCTGTGCTTTTTGCTGCAGTTGGGCAACGCTCCGCAGACGTTGGTCTTCACTGAGCAGCTCCGTGTAGCTCTCGTCGGGAATTACGCGCGAGTGCTCCGCGCAGATTTTTAGCAGCAGTTTGCCCTGCTCCTCATGATTGAATCCGGACATGGGGTAGGCGCAATAGAGACAGAAAGCGGAGGTTTTCGCCAAAGTGTTCCAAAGTTGTTCGAGGCGGATCGCAGCCTCAGGCTTTCCTTCCGCCCACAAAAGAGCGACCATTTCCCCGAACGCGGCAACCCGGGGCTGCTCATTGCCACGAGGGGAAGCCACTTTCGCGATCACCTCCCCCAGCAAGGCGGTGAAACGTCCCTCATCCGGCCATCCATCCACCATGAACTGGGATAAAGTCTCGGCCGCATCGAGCGCGATGTACTGGCCTCGCAATCGGGCGGTTGTCAGATCAAAGCCGCGCGACCGCAGCCGCTGGGAGAGTCCCTCGCGGTGAGCCTGGGTTGCGATTACCACCGCGCTATCCCCGGCGCCTAAGGCAGTGCCGACAAACCGGCTCAACTTATCGAGCAGAAACCCGTCCTCGGCGTAAAACTGGACTATATGAGCGGGCTGCTCATAGTCGTGCCAAGGCGCCGGGGGCGCGAGCGAGATCACATCGCGAACTGGACCGCCGGCTGAACCCACTATCGATTCTCCTCGAGGACCTTGGTTATTCCGCTGCGAACTTCCATCACTGGCCAGGAGTTCCCATGCCCAACTGGGAGTTTGGCCCGCGGTCTGATCCGCCACACTAGCAGACCGCGATTTGCGCCAGAATACAGGAGATCCTGTAGTTTCGGCTCCGGTTGCGGCCGATCGCAGGCAAGTCCAGGAAATGCTTCGAGATTTAACTCCTTTAGAATGCATTTCTTGTATGGACATCGAGAATAAAGCGAGGGGGCAAGGCCAAGCTTTGGTTCGGAGGTCGCCACCGCTACTCGCTTTCCTTCCAAATATAGAAATTTTCCTCATCGGACAAAGTTTGGATCGGCAAGCCTTTTGAGGTGGATGCGCGATGGACCGCCGATCGCAAATTTGCCAAAGTGGTTCCGTCCACGTTCTTTAGCGGAATCTTCATGGCCGAACCCAGGGGCAGGCTTTCCAAATCCTGAAAAATTCCCTGCACCAGATCGTGGTGCTTTCCCCGCCGGCTTCGCCGAATGTCGGCCAGCACAACCCGGTCATATTTCAAATGGAGGTTCTGATTCTTCGCGTTTTTTTCTTTACTCATCTCTTTATCCGTACCATAAAAATAGAATTGCGCATACCTATACTATTCGTTTTTGAGATTGTCAATTATTGTTTTATTATTCGCTAAGATATTTTTATCGTATGGGGAGGAACGTCCGAGCCTTCTTCGGTACTAGGTTGTTCTGTGCGGGCTACTTTAGCCCTGCGCCTGCAATATTCCCACCGTTTCTTAGTGAGGGCTGTATGCTCCAAGCAAGACGAGGTAGGCGCGAAGGGATTCAGCCATGATTCTTCAGTGGCAGCAACTCTATCAGGCTGCTTTGCTCGAGGTTCGCCCGGAACAATTGCGGCAGAGGATTGCGGCGGCGGAAAAAGCCATGGAGCAACGACTCGAAGAACTAAAACAGTCCGACCTGGGTTCTAGCGACGAGCAGCGAACCATCCCCGACGCCCTACGAAGACTTCGCGTTCTCGCCAACCGCGAGTGCGACGTCCCCCGAAGCGGGGATTCCGAGGAGGTGGCGTCGTGAACCAGACCTCAGGTCGGGCGTGCACAAACTGTCGGAACTTGCTCACCTCCTCGCGGGTTAGAAGACAAAGGATGGCCGAGAAGCTGGATCAGCAATGGAACGAACTTCGCCGAATCGCGACGATTGAGAGAGATCCGCTGCGGCTGGCGCAGCTCACGTCCGAACTTGACAGGCGCCAGCGGCAGGCAGCATTCGAACTACAGAATCGGAGGTGCGAACCACCTCACGACCGACCGTGATCGGACGAATCGTGATCTGACGAATCATGACCCGACCACGATCTGACAAACCATGACCTCGCGTACAAAAGCGCAACTGGCATTTGGATCGGCAGTGCTCCTGCTGTCTCTGAGCGGCCTAGCTGTCTATTTCACGATCTTCCGTGTTCTGGAGAGCGAACAGTGGCTGATTCACACTTATGACGTCAGGGCTGAGCTAGCCGAAGTGGATGCAGCAGTGGTACGAGCCGGCCGGGCGTGCAACGGCTACCTCACGACCGGAAACGACGATTTCCTGCGTGAGTTTGAGCTTGCGGCTCCGCAGATTTCCGAACACATTCGACATTTGCGCGAACTGACCAGCGACAATCCCCGGCAGCAGTATCTTTGCTCACGGTTCGAGGATGTGGCCTCCAACAGACTCGCTCTCATGCGCGAATCCATCGATCTTCGCAAGACAGAGCCTCAGGATGACGCCGGTCAAAGCGATATCAAGCGTCGGAGCCTACCACTTTCCGCCGATTTAACTTCCACGATGCAGCAGATGCGAGATGAGGAACAACGGCTGTTGAATATCCGGGCCAGGGTTTCACGCCGCTGGTTCGTCTTGGCGGCGGTTCTGCTGACTGCGGCGTTCCTTCTCGCGTTGATCCTGTTTTCCCTGCACTATCGGCTTCTCTCCGCCGAACTCGCCGCACGGGAGCAAGCCGAGCACGCAGCACGGGTCAGCGAAGAATCCTTACGGCGTCTGACGGGCCGCTTGTTGCAGCTGCAAGATGAGGAACGCCGCAAGTTTTCCCGAGAGCTTCACGACAGCCTGGGACAATACCTGGCGGGCGTGAAAATGAATCTGGACATGTTCTCTCGTGCCCAGCCCGACGACAGACTCTTGTCCAACGCCATCTCTCTTCTGGATCAGTCCATTGCCGAGACGCGGACAATCTCGCATTTATTGCACCCGCCGCTTTTGGACGAGGCTGGGTTTTCGAGCGCCGCGACCTGGTATCTGGAGGGGTTTGCGCAACGCAGCGGAATCCAAATCCGATTGGACTTTCCCCGGGAGATCAGCCGCTTGCCCAGGCCGGTCGAGTTGGGGCTATTCCGTGTCTTGCAGGAAAGCCTGACCAATATTCACCGCCACGCAGCTAGCTCGAAGGCGGAAATCAGCATGAGGCTTTCTGCCGATCAGGTCGTACTTGCGGTGCGGGACCACGGAAAAGGCATTCCACCCGAACTGTTGGAGAGTTTTCGTCGAAACGGCGCGAATGCTGGCATCGGCTTGGCAGGAATGCGGGAACGTATGCGCGAGTTGGGCGGTCAACTCGAGGTTGAATCGAGCACATCGGGGACCGTGATTTCTGTGACCATACCTTTAGAGAGACCGGCTCAGGCTTCTAGCGTTTCTGCGGCAGATTGATGCTCAAACCGGGAAGTAGGTTTCCGCACGCAACAGAACTACAACGGCCTCTACGACCAAACAAATATCGCTCTTCGCGCTTCCTCCAATTGGCCGGAAGCGTTTCCGGCACAAGCCTTCCCACCATGAAGCGCGCTCGATGGCAAGACCATCTTGAATAGACACGTTCGGATTGATCGGATCGATGCCTCAGATTCCTGCGCGGGAGGTTGTAAGAAAGCCTGCAAGAAATAGTCCAGCGGGAATGGGGGGCGGACTCGCCTGCCAGCCGTTCCGCTTCGGTCTGAGTCTAAAGGCAGGGAAACGACAAAAACCCGCCTCGCGCACCCACTCCCGACTGGAGCCGGAACCACGATAAGAGAAGCAGGAAAGAGCCGCCATCGGGCCTTCCCCCTAGAAAGTCTCTCTGGAGCGGGTAGAACAGGTACAGCCCAGGGTGTTTTCGAACCAGAGATTCGTCGACGCATGCATCCTTTTCTTCCCCTACAAGAGCAAGATTTACACTCGATCGTCTGCCTGCCGCGCGTTTGCGGTCAATCACTTAGCTCTCTGGTATCTAACTTGCTTTGTATCGGGCAGCCTCACTCCCGGGGCCAGGAGCGTACAGTATGGCCGAAAACAATGAACAACATTGGCGGGCACTTTGCGCCGCGGCGGCTGAAGAG
Organism: uncultured Acidobacteriaceae bacterium; assembly: GCA_963770245.1. Classification (GTDB taxonomy): domain Bacteria; phylum Acidobacteriota; class Terriglobia; order Terriglobales; family Acidobacteriaceae; genus PALSA-270. Next base: position 130,277 of record CAVYOX010000015.1, read on the forward strand.
CCTGACTCTGAGAAAGTAGCCTGGCTTGTGGATCAAATCCTCGAAGCTTTGGACGAGCCTAGGGATATCATTCGCACCGACCGGCTTAGCCAGTCGTGAACCTCGAATATGCTTCTCCGGCGACTACCGGATCCCTAGGCTCGCCCGTAGATCACTCGCGTATTCTTCAACCACCACGCGCCCAATGTCTTTGTTGGCTGTTTTGCCCTTAGGTGGCCTTACCTTCGAACTAGATCCGGCCGAGCAGCACGAGAACGAGCACGACGACAACCACCAAACCAAGGCCGCCGCTCGGGTAGTAACCCCAACCTGTGCTATACGGCCATGTGGGCAAAGCACCGACCAGGAGTAACACCAGGAGTACGATCAGAATAGTTGACATGCGATTGCTCCGTTGATGCAGAAGTCACCTGGCGCGCGAAGCCGGTGCATGGTTGGGTCTCCCGGTCACAGCATGCTCGCGCCCGCGGCCGGACTGGTTCCGAGACTCGTATCTCTTCGTCACGATGGCAGACTATGCGACGCCTACCGATCCTCCCATCGGGTTAACGCCCTACCGACCCGTGTTTGACGCTGTACCTCGCGCAGCCCGCATTACCGCTCAGAAAATGCAACCCTCCTCCTGATTTGGGCATGAAGCCAAATCGCATGGCCGAAGCTCATCCTTTCTGACCGTCGATCTCCTTAGCTTTCAGGCGGCACCGGAAAATCGGGATAGGGGGAGCAGTCACCTGCTCTCCCCTCCCACACCACCGGACATGCGGGTCCGCATCCGGCGGTTCGGCGGATTAAGCTGAGACCGCACGACTATAGGTGGAAGCCCGAGCAGGGCGAAGTAGGCGTTGGGTAAGGCAATGGTCAGAGCGGGCGAGTTCGCAAGTCGCCACGGGCCGTGAGGGCTACCGGCGGTTTGCGCCGCCAGGTCCTTACCCACGCCCTGTTTTCGAAGCTCGCGAAACCGCGTTCGTCCACGCTTCCATTGCTTCCACACCACCGATCGAAGTCGGCGGCGTAACCACGCTTCAAGGCTGTGCAGCACCGAGGGGGTTTGACAGTCGCCGAAGTATCCGAGCCATCCCCGCAGGTAGGTCGTGATCGCCTTGACCATTTGCTGTAGGCTGATGCCGCGGGTCCTCCGCGTCTGTTCCCGAATCCGCCCCTTGAAGCGAGCGATAGCCTTGGGGGCGATCCGCCGCCTCGGTTCTCGTTCGCCGGTGAAGCTGAATCCGAGAAACTTCCTTTGCCCCGGTCGGGCCACGGCGCTCTTCGCCTGGTTTACCTTGAGCTTGAGGCGGTGCGTGATAAAGCGCGTAACGCTCTCCATCACCCGCTGTCCCGCTCGTTCGCTGCCGACATAGATGTTGCAATCGTCGGCATAGCGGACGAAGTGGTGACCGCGCCGCTCTAACTCCCGGTCCAGTTCGTCCAGCACCAGGTTGGAAAGTAATGGTGAAAGCGGCCCGCCCTGAGGCGTTCCTTCGTCCACCGGACTCACCAACCCGTCCTCCATCACTCCGGCCTCCAGAAACGCTCGGACCAACTTGAGCATTCGCTTGTCAGCCACGCGCTCGGCGACCGCCGCTAACAGACGGTCGTGATTCACTCGATCGAAAAATTTCTCCAAGTCGAGATCCACCACCCAGCGATACCCTTCGGCGATATACTGCTGTGCCTCATGTACCGCCTGCTGAGCACTGCGCCCCGGTCGAAAACCGTGGCTGTGTTCGGAGAACGTCGGGTCCCAGCGCTTCTGCAGAACCTGCAGCACCGCCTGCTGGACAAACCGGTCCAGCACACAAGGAATGCCTAGCTTGCGCGCTCCCTGTCCATCCGGCTTCGGGATTTCCACCCGCCTTACCGGCTGCGGTTGATAGGTTCCGTTTCGTAGCTGTTCCCCGATCTTCAGCCCGTGCTGTTTCAGGTACTCCGGGAGTTCGTCGACGGTCATCCCGTCTACTCCCGGACTCCCTTTATTGGCCTTGACTCGTTGTAACGCCTGCTTGCAGTTTTCCCACTCGCAGACTTCTTCCATCAGTCGTTCAGTTCCGGCCAGGCTTTCAGACTGGCGCTTCGCCACCAGCGTTTCGGTCCCTTTCGCGGCGGCCTTCGGAGCATCACTCCTACTTTCCACCGGAAAGGCCAGCTCCTCTTGTTCGGGCTGGTTTTTCTGCCGCTGTCCGCTCATGAGTCGCGCCGCTTACTTGCCCTTCCCTTTATTCCCCTTGCGGGGTACCGTTCGGGCCTTCGATCATCGTTCCCGGCTTGGCCTATCTGTTGCTCCGCCTTTCGGCATTGGAGTGCCTCATTAGCCTTGCCGACTGCATGACCTACTTTGCCCTCTGCTGACTTCTGCGGCACGCTCAGGATGAATCGCTTCATCCTCAGTCACGATTTCGTGACGTGCCGCAGATCTCCCGAGGTAAGTTCGACCGCCTTCGACGCGCAACCGCCGGATTTACCACCAGTGAGCTTGATGGATATGGGCTTCGCAATCGTTTGCTCGCTCGCCCGCCACCGTAGGCCTCCTATCCGGTTCTTGTTCATCGGCTCGCGTCTTTGCTCCGCGCTTCTTTCAGGCCCCGCCTCGCGACGAGTGTTATTTCACCTTTGCGCTTTGCTAACCCTTCACCTCCATCAGGTTGGGTAGAGGACTTGCACCTCCTAGCTGTCCAACATGCTCGGCACACAAAGGAAACGGTCAGGCCCGATTCGGGTCTGACCGTCAGCAACGCAGCGTGTTTGAACTCTTACTGCAATGCTCTTATTGGGATGGTGGGACCGTCTGGCTCTGTTCTCGCGCTTGATGGGAGTATCTCCTCACCGCGCTCAGGAAGGGTTCGCTTCCTGCCGGGGCGGGAGCCTGGCCACCGAGAATCGCTTCGAAGGGAATCACTTTGCCGTACAGGATGGCGGTCTCGTCTTTATCCTGGGTAATCGCGGAACCACTGAGGTCGATCCCGGCGAAAATCCCGCGCGCCCGGGAATAGGTTAACACCTCGGCTCTCATCTTCCAGTCCGTACCGGCCGCCGCATCACGACCGACCGGCCCAGCCGCCGCCGAGGCGTCTGCTCCCAGCTTGAACTTGCTCGAAAGCAAGTGCTGCATCCCTTGGTCATTGGTGACGATCAGGACCAGGTCAATCGCCTGTCCGCCGAGTTGCAGACCCCAACTGCCGCCAGTAATCGTGATCGGGGCGGGAGCGCTCCAGCCCCTGTCCGTTCTGCAAGTCGCCACGCCCTTGCCATGTTCACCGCCGAAGCCTATGGCAAGCTTGATTACCGAGGGTATGACGGCGATGCATTTCGCATGCTCCATAACCTCATCCGGAATCGCTTTGTCAGGAGTCGCCATGATTTCGTTGAGAACCGCCGCCGACTTCACAATCCGCTTGCCGATGTCGGTGTGGTCCGCATCAGGATCCGCGGCCCAGCTCATGCTAGCCAGAATCAAAACCACGGTGCTGAGCGCCAGGAGGTATTGCTTCCATGCCAAGCTTTCCATCTTCATCTCATAACCTCTTCTGTGCTCAATCTGAGCACCAGGACGTTTTGCTTCCCAACAACTCTAGTGGCGTTTGTCAGCCTCGTTCTATCGGGTCCACGCTGTAGATTGGCTCGAGACATGCCTGAGCGACGACGCGATCACTTTCGTGAGCTTGGCCGCGGCAAAGTTGGAGACGATCGACGAGAGCCCGAGCTGATTCTTTGTTTTTCTTCTCCCTGTCCTCATCCTGCTCGTCATCTTGCTCATCGGCCAGGTAGCTCCCCGCGGGTATACACGAAATTTGCTTTTCATCTACAGGGTCGACCGGATCCCATCTGCCGGTCGAGCCGATTAGTCTTCCGACATGAACAATGGGGCGGAAACTGATTCGAGGTGGGAAATGGCACGAAAGCTGTTTTCTTCATCCTCCAAGGAAGACACCATGTTGAACTTGGCGCTATTGTTTTTGTTGGCTGCGATTCTGGCTGCGGCCTTTGGCTTCACCAGTGCCGCTCTGGCGGCCGCGGGAATTGCAAAGCTCCTGTTGTTCGTTCTCCTCTTGCTATTTGTGATCACCTTCGCCACCGATCTGACCCGTTCGCGAGTCTGAGGTTTCAGTCCGGCCCTCGGACCGTCTTCGGGAAGCCCCCCGTCTCCGGGATCAGGGGCGTTAAGGATGAGTAACTAAAAGTAGGCGGTGATAAGCCACGGCGGACCTGCCGGGGCGTCCCAATTTTTGAAGGACTTACAGAATTTCCTACAGTACCCACCTGGGCGCCTATACAGTAAAGACCCTAGAGCGAGAGCCGCAGCCCTGTGATAAGAAAACAGCATTAAACTGGAATGTCCGGCATCTCCCGGCCGCCTCGCACGCGATCAAGTTTGGCATCCGGGATGGGCTTACGGCTGCTTCCGTGCCACTTGGACATCCTGTTGCTCTTGCTGGCATTCTCCGCATGCTGAAGGTATGCTTCGAGTCCGATGGCCCTCGGTCGCCAACCCGGGCCATGGCATGAAGATAAACACGCCACAAATCGGTTTTACCGATTTCCAGCTCCGTTTTTCGAGAGACCCCTATGAAGAGAAGTGACCGTACCGCGGCGACGGCAAACATCGATATCGAGAGTCAGCCTCAGGCCAAAGAAAAGAACAACGGGCATTCCATCGCTATGGCGGAATCCTCCTCCGCCGATTTCGCCGCGCTACTCGCGAGCCTGCAGACCATGCGTGACGGAGACTTTTCCGTGCGGCTGCCGGGCTCATGGACCGGACTGGCCGGCAAAATCGCCGACACCTTCAACGAGATTGTCGCCGCCAACCAGCAAATGGCAGCGGAACTGAAACGCGTCGGGCAGGTCGTCGGCAAGGAGGGAAGAACCCGGGAACGTACACGCTTTCACGAGTCCAGAGGTTCGTGGGGCGAGATGGAGATCTCGATTAACACGCTGGTCGAGGATCTGCTTCGACCAACCGCCGAAGTCACCCGGGCCATAGCCGCGGTGGCGCAGGGCAACCTGACTCAAACCGTGCGTCTTGACGTTGACGGACGGCCGCTCGAAGGAGAGTTTCTGCGGTCGGCCAATATCGTGAACACGATGATTCAGCAACTTGGCGTGTTCACGGCGGAAGTGACGCGCGTGGCCCGTGAAGTGGGTACAGACGGAAAACTGGGAGGCCAGGCGCAGGTGCCGGGCGTGGCCGGTACCTGGAAGGATCTCACCGACTCCGTCAATTCCATGGCCAGCAACTTAACCGGACAAGTGCGCAATATCGCCGAAGTGGCGACGGCCGTTGCCAGCGGCGACCTCTCTCGCAAAATCACCGTCGATGTGCGCGGAGAAATTCTTCAGCTCAAAGAAGCCATCAACACGATGGTGGACCAGTTGCGATCCTTTGCCTCGGAAGTGACCCGCGTCGCCCGCGAAGTAGGCACGGACGGCAAGCTCGGGGGCCAGGCGGTTGTCCCCGGCGTGGCCGGCACTTGGAAAGATCTCACCGACTCCGTCAATGCCATGGCCGGAAACCTTACGGCGCAAGTCCGAAACATTGCCGAGGTGACTACGGCTGTCGCCCGCGGCGATCTGTCGCGCAAGATCACGGTCGACGTGAAGGGCGAAATCCTAGAACTCAAAGACACCATCAACACGATGGTCGATCAACTAAACGCGTTTGCCGGCGAAGTGACCCGTGTTGCCCGCGAAGTTGGAACAGAAGGCAAGCTGGGCGGCCAGGCTCAGGTTCCAGGCGTAGGCGGAACCTGGAAAGATCTCACCGACAACGTGAACTTCATGGCCAGCAACTTGACCGGACAGGTGCGCAACATCGCCGAGGTGGCAACCGCGATCGCGAGCGGCGACCTCTCCCGCAAGATTACGGTGGATGTACGCGGAGAGATCCTGCAGCTCAAGGAAACTCTCAACACCATGGTCGATCAGCTCAACCGATTTGCCGGTGAAGTGACACGCGTCGCCCGCGAAGTGGGGACCGAAGGCCGCTTGGGCGGCCAGGCGAACGTGCCCGGCGTGGCCGGAACCTGGAAAGATCTGACGGACTCCGTTAATTCGATGGCCGGAAACCTGACCGGACAGGTACGAAACATCGCCGAGGTGACGACGGCGGTGGCCCGCGGCGATTTGTCGCGCAAGATCACGGTCGATGTGAAGGGTGAAATTCTAGAATTGAAGAACACCATCAACACCATGGTCGATCAGCTTAACGCCTTCGCCGGCGAAGTGACGCGTGTTGCGCGCGAAGTCGGCACGGAAGGCAAGCTGGGTGGCCAGGCGCAGGTACCCGGCGTAGCCGGGACCTGGAAGGATCTCACCGACAACGTGAACTTCATGGCCAGCAACTTGACCGGACAGGTGCGCAACATTGCCGAGGTAGCGACGGCCGTGGCGCGCGGCGATTTATCGCGCAAGATCACGGTGGACGTAAAAGGAGAAATCCTCGAGTTGAAGGACACGATCAATACCATGGTCGATCAGCTGCGAGCATTCGCGTCTGAAGTGACACGCGTCGCACGGGAAGTCGGAACCGACGGCCGACTCGGAGGCCAGGCGCAGGTGCCGGGTGTGGCTGGAACCTGGAAGGATCTGACCGACTCCGTCAATTCGATGGCCAGCAACCTGACCGGGCAGGTTCGCAATATCGCCGAGGTGGCGACGGCCATCGCAAGCGGCAACCTGTCCAAAAAAATCACGGTAAACGTCAGCGGCGAGATCCTACTGCTCAAAGAAACGATCAACACCATGGTCGATCAGCTCAACGCCTTCGCCGGCGAAGTGACGCGCGTCGCGCGCGAAGTCGGCTCGGAAGGCCGATTGGGCGGACAGGCGAACGTGCCCGGTGTGGCCGGGACCTGGAAGGATCTTACGGACTCCGTCAATTCGATGGCCGGAAATCTGACCGGACAAGTACGAAACATCGCCGAGGTGACGACGGCGGTGGCCCGCGGCGATTTGTCGCGCAAAATCACGGTCGATGTGAAGGGTGAAATCCTAGAATTGAAGAACACCATCAACACCATGGTCGATCAACTTAACGCCTTCGCCGGTGAAGTGACGCGTGTTGCGCGCGAAGTCGGCACGGAAGGCAAGCTGGGTGGCCAGGCGCAGGTGCCGGGTGTGGGTGGCACCTGGAAGGATCTCACCGACAATGTGAACTTCATGGCCAGCAACCTCACCGGGCAAGTGCGCAACATCGCCGAGGTGGCCACCGCCATTGCCACCGGCGACCTCTCGAAAAAGATCACCGTGGACGTGCGCGGTGAGATCTTACAACTAAAAGAGACCCTCAACACAATGGTCGAACAGTTGCGATCGTTCGCCGCAGAAGTTACCCGAGTGGCGCGCGAAGTCGGTAGCGAAGGCCGGTTGGGCGGACAAGCCAATGTGCCGGGCGTGGCCGGCACTTGGAAAGACCTTACCGATTCGGTGAATGCCATGGCCGGGAACCTGACGGGACAGGTACGCAATATCGCCGAGGTCACCACGGCCGTGGCCCGCGGCGATTTGTCGCGCAAGATCACGGTCGATGTGAAGGGTGAAATTCTAGAACTCAAAAACACCATCAATACCATGGTCGATCAGCTCAACGCCTTCGCCGCCGAAGTGACGCGCGTGGCCCGGGAAGTGGGGACCGAGGGCAAACTGGGAGGGCAGGCGCAGGTGCCGGGCGTGGCCGGAACTTGGAAAGATCTCACCGACAACGTGAACGTGATGGCCGTGAACCTGACCGAGCAGGTTCGCGGCATCGTGAAAGTCGTGACCGCCGTGGCCAACGGCGAGCTCACCCAGAAACTTACCGTCAACGCCAAGGGCGAAGTGGCGGCTCTGGCCGAAACCATCAACAACATGACTGACACCTTGGCTACCTTCGCCGATCAGGTGACCACGGTAGCACGCGAGGTTGGCGTCGAAGGCCGCCTGGGAGGCCAGGCCAATGTGCCGGGCGCAGCGGGTACATGGAAAGACCTTACCGGCAACGTGAATCTGCTGGCCGACAATCTGACCAATCAGGTGCGCGCCATCGCGGAAGTCGCAACCGCGGTCACCAAGGGTGATCTCACCCGTTCCATTCAAGTGGAGGCTAGCGGCGAGGTTGCCGAGCTCAAAGACAATATCAATACCATGATCGATAACTTGCGGCTCACCACCGACCGTAATACCGAACAGGACTGGCTGAAGACCAATCTCGCCCGCTTTACCAGCATGTTGCAGGGCCAGCGCGACCTGACCACGGTGGGACGAAAACTATTGTCCGAACTGGCGCCCTTGGTCAGCGCGCAGCAGGGCGTGATCTATCAGATGGAGAGCGAGGAATCGGCGGGCATGGTGTTGCTCTCGGCCTTCGCCGCGGAGGGACGCGACGGACATCTACGGCGAGTGCAAGTGGGCGAGGGACTAGTAGGACAATGCGCGGCTGAGAAGAAGCGCATGCTGATCAGCGACCTGCCGGAGAATACACTTCCCATCCGCTCGGGCTTGTTCGAGGCGGTGCCGCGAAACGTCATCGTCTTGCCCGTACTGTTCGAGGACCATGTGAAGGCCGTCATCGAGCTCGCCTCCTTGAGCACCTTTACCGCCTCGCATCTGGCTTTCCTTGAACAACTGACGGCCAGCATCGGAATTGTGCTCAATAGCATTGAGGCCACCATGCAGACCGAAGGGCTGCTGAAGCAGTCACAGCAATTGGCGACCGAGCTGCAAACCCAGCAAAGGGAATTGCAGCAGACCAACGAGCAGCTGGCGCAAAAGGCGCAGCAGCTGGCGGAGCAGAACGTGGAGGTGGAACGCAAGAACCAGGAAATCGAGCAGGCGCGCCGGGCTCTCGAAGAGAAGGCCAAGGAACTGGCGCTCACCTCCAAGTACAAGTCGGAATTTCTGGCCAACATGTCGCATGAGTTGCGCACCCCCCTGAATAGCATTCTGGTCCTCGGCCAACAACTTACCGACAACCCGGATGGCAATTTGACCCACAAGCAGGTCGAGTTCGCGCGCACCATTCACGGCGCCGGAACCGATCTCCTGAATCTGATCAGCGACATTCTCGACCTGTCGAAGATTGAATCCGGCACGGTTTCAGTCGAAGCCGAGGAAGTTTTCTTCGCCAGCCTGCTGGATATGGTGGGTCGCCCCTTCCGGCACGAAGCCGAGAACCGGCGCCTGGCGTTCGACGTCGAGGCCGATCCGCATCTTACGCGCAGTCTGGTCACCGACTCGAAGCGACTGCAGCAGGTGCTCAAGAATCTGTTGTCCAACGCATTCAAGTTCACCGAACAAGGGAGCGTGCATCTGGCGGTCTCGCCGGCCACCGAGGGCTGGAGTGAGGACCATCCCATCCTGGGAGCGGCGGCATCGGTGGTGGCCTTTGCGGTTTCCGATACCGGGATCGGCATTCCTTCCGAAAAGCAACGCATCATCTTCGAGGCCTTCCAGCAAGCCGACGCAGGCACCAGCCGAAAATACGGCGGCACCGGCCTGGGGCTGGCGATCAGCCGCGAGTTGGCCAGCCTGCTGGGAGGCGAAATTCAATTGCGCAGCACCCCGGGGAAGGGAAGCACGTTCACCCTCTATTTGCCCCAGACTTATGTGGGTCCCTCGTCGGGACAGCCGGACCGGAGAACTTCGTTCTCCGCCAAGCCCATTCAATTGTCTGGCGTCCGGGTCGCGGAATCCGCGATTGAGCACATTCCCGATGACCGCGACCATCTGGAACCAGACGATGCCGTGTTGTTAATCGTCGAAGATGATCCCCACTATGCCCGCGTGTTGTGCGACCTATCGCACGACACCGGATTCAAGGTCCTGGTTGCCATGCGCGGTGCCGAAGCTCTCGCCTTGGCCCGCGAATTCCATCCCACCGCGGTCTCGCTCGATGTTTTTTTGCCCGACATGCTGGGCTGGACGGTGCTCAATCACCTGAAACAGGATCCGGCCACGCGCCACATCCCCGTCCAGATGTTGACCCTCGACGAGGACCGGCATCATGGCTTGGCCCGGGGAGCGTTTTCCTTTGTCACCAAGCCGACCACGCCGGAGGGACTGGGTACGGCGCTCGCTCGCATCAAGGAATACACCTCGCCCCGCCGCAAACGCTTGCTGGTGGTCGAGGACAACGCGGCCGAACAACTGAGTATCCGCGAACTGCTCGGCTATGACGACATCGATGTCACGGTTGTGGCGAGCGGCCAAGAGGCCCTCGACACCCTGAGCCACCACCCCTTCGACTGCGCGGTGCTCGACCTTCGCCTGCCCGACATGTCCGGGTTTGAAGTGCTCGAGCGGTTGCGCGACACTCCATCGCTCAGCGACATGCCCGTCGTGGTCTTCACCGGCAAAGAATTATCCTTGGAAGAGGACGCCCGCCTGCACACCCTGGCGCGCAGCGTGGTGGTCAAAGGCGTGGAGTCGCCTGAACGTTTGCTCGATGAAACGGCGCTATTCCTGCACCGAGTCATCGCCGACCTTCCTTCGGAAAAACAGAAGATGCTTGACCGCTTACACCACTCCGACGATGCGTTGGTGGGAAAGAAAGTGCTGGTGGTGGATGACGACGTGCGGAACATCTTTGCCCTCAGCAGCGTGCTGGAGCGCCGGGGAATGACGGTGCTGACCGCCGGCACAGGCCGCGAGGCGATCGCGACCCTTGAAACAACCCCGGATCTGGCCATTGTTCTGATGGACATCATGATGCCAGAAATGGATGGTTACGAAACCATGCAGGTGATCCGGCAGAATGTTTCGTTCCGGCGCCTGCCCATCATCGCCCTGACCGCGAAAGCCATGAAGGGAGATCGAGAGAAGTGTCTGGAAGCCGGCGCGTCCGAGTACCTCGCCAAGCCGGTCAATACCGAGCAGCTCCTTTCGGCACTTCGCATGTGGCTTCACCGATAGTCCGGGCGGGCACCGATCGAGCCTTAACAGGGTCGCACCAGGAGGCAAAGAGCAGCCATGAACGCAAACGAAAAGGTCAATATTCTCATGGTCGATGACCAGCCGGGCAAGTTGCTCACCTATGAGGCGATGCTCGGCGAGCTGGGCGAGAATCTGATCAAGGCTACGTCGGGCAAAGACGCTCTGGAGCACTTGCTGAAGACCGATGTCGCGGTCGTGCTGATGGATGTAAGCATGCCGGAGCTGGACGGTTTCGAGCTGGCCGACTTGATTCGCCAGCATCCCCGCTTCCAGAGGACGGCAATCATCTTTATTTCGGCCGTCTACTTGACGGACATGGACCGCCTACGAGGCTATCAGCGGGGCGCCGTCGACTATATCTCCGTCCCGGTCATTCCCGAGCTGCTACGGGCGAAGGTCAGCATATTCGCGGAGCTGCACCGTAAAGCACACCAACTCGAAAGGCTGAATCGCGAACTGGAACAACGGGTTGTGGAACGGACCCTGGAACTCGAAATGAGGGCCGCGGCCTTGCAGCAGGTTAATAGTGAGCTATCGCGCAAGCACCAGGAACTCGACGCCATTGTGCAGACTGCTCCGGACATCATCTTCAGCCGGCAGGAGGACGGTGCCCGGGACTACATCAGCGATCGATTTTATGAATTTACCGGGGCCGCAGCCGGATCCGCGAATGGCAACGGCTGGCTCGAGTACGTACATGTGGAGGACAAGGACCGGACGATGGCGGAGTGGTTGCGTTGCGTGCAGTCAGGCAACAATTATGAATCGGAATACCGTCTGCGCGGACGGGATGGGCATTACCGCTGGTTCCGGGCCCGTGCGGTTCCGATTCGCGATCACGAAGCCAAAATCGTCAAATGGTACGGGGCCTGTTCCGACATTCATGACAGCAAGCTGCTCGAACAATCGATCCGTGACAGCGCAGTCGAACTGGAACGGATTGTCGACGAACGGACCGCCGCGCTTCGCCGACTCTCCACTCGCCTGATCACCATGCAGGATGACGAACGGCGCCGCATCGCGAGGGAACTGCATGACGGCCTAGGGCAGGAACTTGCCGCGGCCAAGATGATGACAGAGGGGATTCTTCGAAATCACCCGTCCCCGTCCAATGGGCAAATTGCCAGCGAGGCCAGTGCAACCATCGACCGGGCGATTCAACAGGTCCGCAGTATGTCTCACCTGCTGCATCCACCCTTGTTGGATGAAGTTGGATTGCTTTCCGCGTTGCAGTGGTATCTGGATGGACTGACCAAGCGCAGTGGCATTGAGACCTCGCTCGATGTTCAGCCCGCCGAGTTTCCCCGGCTGACCCCAGAGTTAGAGACCGCGATGTTTCGTATTGTTCAAGAGGCGCTCACCAATGTGTACCGACACTCGGGAGCAGGGAAGGCCTGGGTCACGCTCACTCAACGAGAAGGGCAGTTTGTCGTCATGGTACGGGACGACGGCACCGGAATCGGGCAGAAAACCGCTGAATTGCGGCCGGGAAGCGTGGGCGTCGGTATCGGGGGTATGTACCAACGGGCCAAGGAATTCGGCGGAGAGCTGCGGCTGATCAACATCAATCCAGGCACTCTCGTCGAGGTAGTGATTCCGAGTCCAGATGCGGTTTCGCAGGAAGTCCAGGCCCTACGTTGAACCGATCTGCGACCGGTGTCGGTTGAAGCCGGCCTTGGCGATCGAAGCTCGATGCCTTCCCGCCGATCTGTTCCTGCACTGAAGCCGTGGAACTCCCGGACCACACTCGATAACGTCTAGCGACAACTCTAGCAAAGCAAGGGTCGGGAGGGCTCTCGGCGATAGAGAGACATGCTATGATAACTAACCCGGTGCGGGAGTAACTCAGTTGGTAGAGTATCTGCTTCCCAAGCAGAAGGTCACGGGTTCGAGTCCCGTCTCCCGCTCCATACTTTTTCGAACGGCGCTTTGCCCGGTTCGTCGAAGCCCCCTTGGCCGTTTCCGCTTCCTCCTGACGTCATGCTTTACAGATCCTCGAGTACGGATCTTCGAAAGAGGGAAGCGCGAAAAGGGACGAGCGAAAGGGAAGCACGCCAGAGGATGGTAGACGGCTTCAAAGGCGCTTCCGCAATCGGCATAGTCCATCTTCCGTCACGACTCCGTGATCTGCTGTGGGCCTCCCGAAGTAAGTTCGACCGCCTTCGGCGCCCTACCGCCGGATTTGCCACCAGTGCTCTTGGTAGAAATGAGCTTCGCAGTCAGTGGCCAGCTCGTCCCGCACCGTGGGCCTCCTATCCGGTTCTTGTTCATCGGCTCGCGCCTTTGATCCAAGCTTCTTTCAGAGCCCGTCCTGCGACGACGCCCTTGCGTTTCTCTAGCTCTTCACCTCCACCAGGTCGAGCGGGGGACTTCCACCCCCCAGCTGCCCAACCGGTTCGGCACGCCAGCAAAAAGCCCGCCGGAAGGGCCGGCGGGATCGGAAGGCAGTGGTCGAGTTACATACGTAGCGTAGGTCAAAAATATCCTGTCGATTCAAGCATCATCGGGTAAACACTGTACGCCACCTGAGACGGGCCTGGGGCCGACATGTTCATCAAGTCAGTGGGATTAACCGAAACGCCTTCAATTGAGCATCCTGGCGACATCCTGCGAGATTACGCCGCATCGAGCAAGCCTTGCGCCTTTTCCAGCAAGCTCTGGATTTGGCTCTTAGGAACGATAGCGGAAAATCCCGCCGCACGTAGTTCTTCTTCCCGGAGCAGATCAGCTGAGAAACTGAAAAGAATCAGCCGTGCGTCGGGAACCACCTTCTTCAGAATCCGCGCTGCAGTGAGTCCATTCATCACGGGCATCGCAAGGTCAAGCACGACGACCTGGGGCCTGTTTCTTAGGGCCGCCGTGATCGCCTCTTGGCCGTCGGCCGCATCCCCACAAACCTTCCAACCCTCTCGCTCGAAGAGATTACGCAGTCCTTCTCTGATGACTTGACTGTCATCGACGATGAGGACGCTCTTCACATATGCCAGATTTCAGCGCGTGCGCTCTTGCAGCCCATCGAACACCATAGTGAGGGGCCCAAACGCATAGTGCGCTCTTACAGTAGAAGTTTGCCATCGGGTATAGACTGTACCGTATTGCACACTGTGTACCATAGTGAACACATCGGATTCCCGTTCCGGCCCCGGTGGTGTACGACAATCCGCCCTACTCACTCCTGCCATGTTGCACTTCTCATACGTACTTCGGCTTCAGATCGGGGAGAGAGTCCATTGCAGAGTCCATTGTTCATAACACAACGGAACAATTTCTTCCGAGTGCCCGATGGGTGGAAACCTTCTTTCTTCCTTTCTTCCTTCCTTCCTTCTTTTTGTTTTGATTCTGAAACTGACGAGCACCAGCACGCAGGACGTGAGAAACGCTACTTCCCGAAAGAGCTCGGCGAAGACAAGATTCCCTCCGGCCGCCTAGAATAAATCGCCAGCGGTCGCGCTTCAATCCTGGGTATGGGTCGGCGTCGGATGTGTGAAAATGCACCGGGGGCGGGAGACCAAGAGAAGGATCACGAGCATTAGCAGGAACCCGGCGAGAGCCACAGTCAGGCCGCGCCGCCGCATAGGATTTGGAATGGTTTGCAAGTTACCCATCGCTTCTGGGCTTACTTCTTGAAGGGACGAAAACAGAGCTCCGGAAGCAACGCTCGATAAAGCCGCCAAAGCTGCAACATGGGCAGCCACTGGAGAGTAAACGAAGAAATAATGTGGATGATGAAGGCCAATTCCGGTTTGCCGGCTAGGGAGGCAGCACGGTCGGAAGGAATCCCCAGCGCGATTACCATGCTGCTCGTCGATCCCAGCACCTGGAACAACGCACTGGCCACCGCATAGATCGCGACCAGCGCCTTGACTTTTTGGTAGTCAGGCGCGGAGTCAAGATAATAGCCTGTCCGGCGTCGACCCTATGGGAGGAATACCTGCCGTCTGCTCAAGTCCTGCCTGCAGCGGGCGTCAATTCTGCCCGATCCATGCAGAGAACGTCCCCATTGCTCCCTCCGCCAAATGCGCTCTGCGGTATTTTCGAGAAGACAGGAGAAGGGGATCCGCACAAATTACGGACGTAATAGAAGTAGAGTCACGAAGGGAGCAGTTCAGTCTGCTGTCAGAAATCGATCCCCTGAGCACCCCGTTGGCGTACGAAGGTTGGGATGTCAGTATTTGTTCCGTACTCGATATCTGTCTGCGACACGCGCTGTTTCGACTCTCCTATTCAAGTCGCCGATTGGGTCCACAATGTCGCCATTACTTTGCTGCAGTCGCAACAACCGCCGGCGGTCTACCGGCTGTTCGACGTCTAATTTCGAACCCGCTCTTATCGCTCCCGCGCCGAGGTCTGGCCTGGCGCCAATCCTGCAAGAGCTGCTTTTCCCGGTCGCTCGGTTCATTTCAAGCCACGGCGCTCTGGTTCGCACTCCGCAGGATTTCTGACGCCGCCCGCCGACCGCTGGCGATGGCTCCGTGCACCGTTCCATTGTGCCCCGAGGTATCGGTAGCCTCGCCCGCAAAGAACAACGTGTTCTCCACTGGGATGCCAAGAGCCTCCGGCGCAGGACCCGCACCGACTTTCCCGTAGCTGTAAGCCCCCAAAGAGAACGGGTCGCTTTGCCAGTCGTGAAAGTAAGCGGCCTCGAGCAAACTCTCCAGTTCGCTTCTGTCGATTCTCATCAAACCCGATAGGGTTTCCAGGCTGTGCTCGATCACAAAGGACTCACTTCTGCCGGATAGCTTCTCGGCCGAGCGGAACGGCGCCCAACCAGTAAGGATGGGCTGCGTGCGGGGCATCGTCGTCCACCAGGTCGGGAACCATTCATCCTGTGAAAAAAGGAAGCTCATATCGGCCAGGGTCTTGGCGCTGTCGGCTTGGGCAGGGATCGTCTCCCAAAAACGGTTTCGGAATCGGAGCACGATCCGTATCACCTTTCCCATCTCCATGCGCCGCATGGCAGAAAACTGCTTTGTCGGCAGCGGAGGGCTGAATTGGACGGCGCCCAGGCTTCCGGGATTGGCCTGCAGTACGGCGAGCGGCAGGGTAACGAGCACACGCGAAGTCGCGAATCTAACCGGCCCGTTGTCATTTTGCGCGATCACTTCAGCGGAACCAGTTCGCCAATGGATTGCCTCCACAATGGTGTTCGTCTGGGTTGTCACGCCATACTGCACCAACTCTTGTTGATAGATTTCAATCAAGTGCTGGTATCCGTTCGTCAAGCGGAATGAGTGGTGTCCCTCGATGGCTTCGTCGGCGCGCATTTCCTTTAACAACCAATGAACGCCGACTTGATCGGGATCGGCGGCGTTGAAGCCAGTGACATATGCTAGGGCACGCTGGACCGCCTCCTGCTGTTGGGGGTCTCTGCCCGCCTCCGGCCAACAACGGTCGAGAAAGTGGCGGAATGATTCGTCCGGTGGGCGATCATCCATACGATTCAAGATTTCATCCACCCGAGAAAAGAAGTCACAACGGGACAGGTGAGCATTTCTCACGCACCACAGGTCTCCCTTGACTTCTGTAGGGCTGATATTTCTGGCCTGCAGCGGCAGCCAAATCTCAGGGGGAAAACCGTGGATGAACTCCGCTCCAAGTTCGATCGGAACATCAAGGGCCGGGTCCCGCACGGTAAAGATACGGCCTCCAATCCGGTTGCGCGCCTCAAGTATGGAAACAGAAAGTCCGGACCGGCCTAATTCCAGAGCAGCCGCGAGACCTGCCGCACCGGCACCGATAATGATTACGTCCATGTCGTTCGACATTGCGTGTCCTCGATGGTTTCCAGGCACCCGCGTGCCTCATGAGCCTCGGGCAATGTTTACCTTGATGGGTCAGCGTGCGGCCCTGTCAGACATTATCCTCGATTCTCGTCGATCTCGCCGGATCAAGGGCAATGAACGGTTAATGATTCCGCCGACATCGCGGTCAGACTCGAATCAATGCCAGGCCCGATTCCGGGTCAAAATGTTTCTCCAGATGTTCCGGGCTTTCGGTAAGGATCAGCTCACAGGTAGGACGAACCCGGCCTTTCATGAGATGTCCGCCGTGTGCAGTTCCGTCGCGACGGCCCACTACCAGATGCGCGTGGACCTGCGGCTCGGCATCTTTCACAGCAATGTCGCCCGTAAGCACCAGCAATTCAAGCTGCTCCTCCAGTTCGAGAGCAACCTCGTATTTCTTGGTTTGCCAATTGAACCATCCCAACTTCACGTAGGAAAGTGCGCCGATGGCTTTGAAACTGCTGCCCGCCAGCTTCTTCGACACGGCAAATTCCTGCAAACGTTGTTGAATCTCGTCGCCCGTCTCCATGATCAGGGCGAACGTGGTGGGCTGTTCGGCAATTTGCTTGTACCGCATCTGATCCTCCGAGGTTCCTAATCTGGCTTCCTGCGCGTAACCCTCGAACTCTGCCAGCCCGGAGTCTGTCTTCCTCTGCCCTCACTCATTTCAGTCGGATCAGGACCGCAAACCATCGTGATATGGCAGCCGGGGGAAGCACGGAGCCGGCCTGTCAGGTATCACTCACAGGGCTGTGCAAGCGGGTAATCTGCGCCGAGAGAATCGGCATGAGGAATGAGGAATGATAAGCAAAACATCTCACGAGCCATAGTGTCGGAACCAATCGTCCGGCAATTCCTGCCCGGGGCTTCGCCAACCGAAGCCACCTCAGATGCGCGAAGCGTCCTCCGGGTTTGCTGTCATGCCAGATTGACCAGATGGGTAACGTCGACATGAATCGTAGTCCCTGCAGCAACCCAGCACAAGCCCGCACATCTGAAGAAGGGCATCACAGACCGACGTGATAAGGGAGTAGCCATGCTGAGACTGAAGCGAAAGAAGTCTCGCAAAGTATGGAAAGGCCTGGTCGCAGGAATCGCTGGCGGCCTTGCCGGCACAATCGTGATGACCCAGTTTCAAGCCGGCTGGAATAAGGCCTCGGAAGTGCTGGACTCGAAGACCAACGGGGGATCCGGAACGGGGAAGTCTGGGTTGCAAATCGGATGAGAAGGGCGAAGACGCCACCATGAAAGCCGCCGGCAAAATCGCCCAGCTGGCGAATCAGGGCTTTCACGCCAGCGGAAAAAAAAGGGCGGCACGGCTGTGCACTATGCGTTCGGAACTGCGTTGGGCGCACTGTACGGTATCGCCCGGGAACTCTCTCCTGGTACATTGCAGAGTATGCACCCCGTGCTGGCTGGCGTCGGCTATGGCAGCGCTGTATTCGTTGGCGCAGACGAGTTCGCAGTGCCCGCCTTGGGACTGTCCGAGAGCCCAAAAGACACGCCCCTTTCGTCCCACGCCTACGGTCTCGCTTCTGATGCTGTCTATGGCCTCAGTGGAGAGCTGGTCCGGAAAGCAGTACGTTTTTATCTTTGAGAGCGGTCAGTAAGTATCGAGCCCTATAAGACAAGCGGGGGAAACAGCCGGTAGACAACTGAAAGGAGAACTCTAAGATGAAAGCCGTGACAGGAGTGTTTGGTTCGCGAGCGGATGCCGAGCGCGCGAGAAGGCAGTTGTCGTCGATCGGCATCCCAGAAGGTCGGAGCACGCTTTTGACTCCGGAGAGTAAGGAAGCTGATCTCCGGTCAGTCCCAGTCGTGGACTCGGAGCAGCCCAACATGGGCAAAGCCATCGGTGGCGTGGTCGGCGCCTCTGCGGGACTGTCCGGAGCAACCCTGATTGCGGCCGCCATCGTTCCCGGCATCGGCGCCATCACCGCCATCGGTCTGTTGGGCCAGGCTCTTCTAACCTCCGCAGGAGCCGGTATCGGCGCCGCAGCCGGCGGAAAGCTGGAAGAGTCGATGACCGCGGGGCTGCCGGAGGACGAATTATTTGTCTATGAAGACGCCCTGCGCAAGGGTCGCAGCGTCCTCGTCACTTTGGTCGATGACGAAGCCACCGCCTCGCACCTCCGCGAATTGCTGACCGTGGAAGGGGCGGAAACTGTGGATGCCGCTCGGGATAAATGGTGGATCGGTTTGCGGAGCGCGGAGCGCGAGCATTACTCCAGTCGTGGTCGGAACTTTGGCACCGACGAAAAATTTTATCGGCTCGGTTTCGAATCTGCATTGCACGCACGCACCCGCTGCAAAGAATATGACCAAGTGCTCGGTGAGATGAGCGCGCAGATTGAAGAACTGGAGCGTCAGTATCCGGATTCGGAGGTTGCTGAACCCTTCACCAGGGGCTACGAGCGGGGGCGCGACCACTACCAGCAGATCTGTGATAAACCTCGGGCGGCGTGACTACAGCCTGGTTCGAAGGGGGCGCTTCGGTTGCCAACTGGGGGCATCCAGAGCTCGGTCAGGATGAAGGCCCAGCTCGCCCTGGATTCTTCCGGCCGGTTGATGACGAAGCGATCTGGGCATTTTCTCGGCCGGGAGACGCTCCCTTTCGAATCGACGGCCTTTGTGGACGTCTCCTTTGAAAGGAGATTACGCTCATTTTCGCTCGTCTGGTTCTTCGGTATCCGTATCTTCCTCGACGCCCGGGGCCCGCCGGTTATCTGGCGGGCCGCCCTGGTACGATTCCCGGGGCGCGCCGGTGAGCTTGATCTCCATGCTTTTCCTCTTCGCTAAATTGTTTTCCTTCTTAGTGGACGCCGTTCCTTGATCGTCCGGGTGGTGGGGAGAATGCTTTTCATCAGTCATCCCTCAGGCTCCCCTGGTTGAAGGTTCTCGCGAACGCCATAGATGAGCCGCAGTTCATTCGGGTTGTCGCGCTGGACATGCCTTCGAGTGGGGCCTTCGAGTCTCGCTAACCCTTCGTCTCCATCAGACTGGGTAGAGGACTTTCACCTCCTAGCTGTCGAACATGCTTGGCACACGTAAAAAACCCCGCTTTACCTAAAGCGGGGCCCCAGATTCAGTGATTCTCACTACTCAGTGCAGTAGATCCAGGGTATTGTCTCCGTCATCGACGAAGTAAACCCCTTGTTGGTTGGGCGCAATGGCCAAACCAAACAGCGTGCCGGCCCCGAGCATACTGGTGTCAATGAACTTGAATGCAACCTGAGATCCCTTCGGCGTGGTCTCGACGATGTTCCCGTCGTTTGAATTCACGGTCAGAATGTGTCCGTCCGGAGCCACGGCAAGTCCCAGCGGACCGTTCAGGGAACCGTTTTCCGATACCGTTTTCCCGGTGCCCGCGCTGCTGAACCGCACCACGGCATCGGAAATCTTGGCGATGCGGTTCAAAAGAGTATCGGCCACGTAGAGATCGCCATCGTCGTTCAGCGCCACGCCGGTCGGTCCAATCACCAGCGCCGCCGGATCGGTCCGCTCGCCAAAGCCGGAGCCCACCACGGTCCGCAGCACTTCTCGCGGACGCCCATGATCCGGAACGAACAGAATGATCCGCACCACCGTCCCTTGATTGACCACTTTGCCCGGCTGGCTCACGTCCGAATCCGCCGCCACGGTGCCGTTGAGCACATTGGTCACGAACAGTTCCGCGACGTCATCCAGATCGAGCGCTGTCATGTCCCATGGCCCGTTGATCTGAACTCCGAAACGCCACCCCGAGAGGGTTTCGACAACTTTGCCCCGATCATTCAGCACCAGCAGGCAGCCGGCCGCGGCTGTGGCCGAGGTCCCGTCAGAGGTGGGCAAGCTGCCGACGATCACCCATCCCGAACGCAGCACAGACAGCGCGGTGGTCAAGCCAATGCCGCCCGGACAGGGTCCAGGCAATTCCGAGGCGCTAATCTCGGCAAACAGCTTCACGGTTCCATCCGGGGCGATATCGGAAATCGTCGTGCCCGTGCCTTGGAGATTCATGCTGTTATTGAAGTTGCTGACCAGCACATGCCCTTTGACCAGCTTACCCGTGCTGCGTGGAACTACGGCGACGCCGTAGGGATTAATGTCGCCGTTCCCCGGATTGGTGAGCGGACCTGGCTTGACCGTGAGTGGTCCGATGAAGGAGCCGGCGGCCTGAGAAAAAGCTGGCGCCAAGGCCACGACTGCACCCAGCACCCAGGCTGGGCTCAAAAATCTAAAGCGTTTCATGTTTTTTTTCTCCTACCTGACGAAGTTGAATCGCACCTGGGACAGCAGAAGCGCGCTAGGTCTCCTCGGGGCCACGCAGGAAATTCCCCTGAAATCACGAGCCGTTCCAACCAATTTTTCTGTAACGCCACCTGGGTTTCCGTGAGGCCTTTTACCGCGTCGAACTTCGCGAATGAGGCTAGCTGGAGCGGGTCTGGCAAATGTCAAGGGATTGTAAAATCGTTGCTCTGTTTGTCTCGGCGACCGTTCGAGAATCCCTGCCAGTCGGGCATTCTCAGCGGACCTTGTCACCTTTTTGTCTGTCCGGGTGGTCGCTCATGGCCTTCCTCGGCTGGCGGGCTTGAGCCGAAAGCCTATGTTTCTGGCGTTCTTGCAAGCCGAGCCGAAGGCGGTGGGTGTGGCTTTACTTTCCCAGGTTTTTCTGCCCCGCCCGGCGGAAGTCTCAGCCTTAGCGCCGGCGAATTTGAATTCTGTGCCTTCGCATGTAAGAATCGTTGTTCTCCATACCCTAATTCTGTGAGGCCCGGCATGCCCGAACCAAGTTATGAAGAGCTCAAAACCCGTCTTGCTGAGCTCGAAAAACAGCAAGGCACACGCCGCACTGGTAGCCTGGAATTTCGCGTCGGCGAAAAGGGGGGGATCAG
This sequence comes from uncultured Acidobacteriaceae bacterium, assembly GCA_963770245.1. Taxonomy (GTDB): domain Bacteria; phylum Acidobacteriota; class Terriglobia; order Terriglobales; family Acidobacteriaceae; genus PALSA-270. Next base: position 151,836 of record CAVYOX010000015.1, read on the forward strand.
CGTTTACGGCCTGGGCCGCTTCCCCGTCACTCTCTATTACGAACAGTGGATCCGCCTCCTGGACTCCGCCGACAAACTCCGCGAATTCATGGAAGAAAATAAGTCGAAGCTCAAGTTAAAGGGTTAGGCGGCGCCTTCGCCCCGCGAAGTACCCCTTTTGGGGCGGCTCCGGCATGCGCGGTTGACCCCGGGCTCGCACTCCCCGGGGAGAGGAAACTGGCGATTGCACGCGGGTTGGCCGCGGAGCCCTCTAGGCGGCCGCGAATCTGCGATGGACGGTGGGTCGATTGGCAACCTCGGTCCCCAACTTCGAGCGCGAGCAATATCTCTATCTCACCACGCGCGGCCGCAAAACCAATCAGCCCCGCGAAATCGAGATCTGGTTTACGGAGCACGAAAGCCGGTTCTACGTCATCGCCGAATACCCGACTTCGCACTGGATCCAGAACCTGCGGGCCCATCCCGAAGTCCAGGTCCGGGTGGCAGGGAAGACCCTGGTCGCCAGCGCGCGCGTCCTCTCCTCCCAGGCCGATGCCAAGGTGCAAGGCGCCGTGCAGAAGCTCTTCGACAAGAAATATGGCTGGAGTGATGGTCTGGTCGTCGAGTTGACGCCAGAGCTTGGGCCGAGGACTACCGCTCAGCCACCCGGGTGAGATAAAAGCGAAAGAACTCGTCGGAATTGGAATCCAGACAAACCTCGGCATTGGGGGTACCTGCCTCCGGCCGGGTGAAACCTTGGTCGTCCACGCGAATGCGCATGGGCTGCACCGGGCAGAGCCCCGGCTTCACCGCAAACGCAATGGTCATCGGGTCAAACAGGGTCGGCGTTTCCTGCCCCCACTCGTGGTAAAGCAGGGTTAGAGCATCGGTTGTGGGCGTGCCCTGGCTGAACAGGAATGCCCGCTTCACCTCGTCCATTTTCAATTGGGTGGAATCGAGCGGCATGACGAATAGCGGCACTCCCGAGGCAAACAGCTTTTGGGCCGAAGCGATGTCATTGCGGATATTCCATTCCGCCTGGGGGCCGCGCGGCGCCGTGTATCCCATATCCCCATAGCCCCGCTTGATCGAGCCGCCCATCATGACCACCCGCTTGAGTTTGCGAAATGTCTCCGGATCGCGATCGATGGCCCCTCCCACATTCATCAGGGGTCCGATGGCGATTAAAGTGATCTGCCCCGGATTGCGGCGACACTGCTCGAGCAGAAAGTCGACGGCATCCGGATGCACCGACTTGGCAGAGTGTCCGCCCTCGGCGTAGCGCTGCTGGGTGAGAACACTCTTGGGCGCCGTAGCCACGCCCGCTGCGACCGGTATCTCTGGCCGCCCCAACTCCGCGAGAAATCGGTCGACCAGCTTGGCTCTGGTTTGGGTGTCCCCAAAGGTGGTCGTCACACCGATGACGGCGAGCTCGGGACTGTGCAGGACCAGAGCCAGCGCGAAAGCGTCATCGATGTCGTCTCCGATATCGGTATCAATGATCACTTTCTCGGCCACGACGTTGGCTGCCGCCGAGGTGGCGTTTGAATCCTGGCCGGAGCAGCAGGGAGCGCCCGCGACCACCACCGCACCCAACAGAGCGATCATGAAGGCTTTCCATGTGGGCATCGGTAGTCTCGGCGAGGGGCTCAGGCGCAATTGCGCAGCACCAGTGCGGAATTTTTCGATCCAAAGGCAATGCAGTTGCAAACTGCGTGCTCGATCGTTTTCCGCCGCCCCGCATCCGGAACATAGTCCAGGTCGCATTCGGGATCTGGGTTCTCTAGATTCAGCGTGGGTGGAATCTGCCCATTCTGCATGGCCACCAGGGTCGCCGCCACGCCTGCCGCGCCACAGGCTCCTTGCGGATGCCCGATCTGCGACTTCAAGGCGGACATCGGCACTTCGGGCGATCGCTCTCCGAGCACCAGCTTCAAAGCTCGCGTCTCGATGCGATCATTCAGCTGGGTCGAGGTCCCGTGCAGATTGACGTAGTGCACATTCTCCGCCGCAATGCCTGCCGCGCTCATCGCCAGCCCAATGGCGCGTGCCGGCTCCTCGCCGCATTCTTGCAGGCGCACCCGGTGAAATGCCTCGCAAGTGGACCCATATCCCGCGATTTCCGCCAAGATCTTCGCTCCCCGGGCCCGCGCGTGCTCATATTCCTCGAGCACAAACATCCAGGAGCCCTCGGCCACCACAAACCCGTCCCGATCGGCTGAAAATGGCCGCGATCCCTGCGCCGGTGCCTGGTTCCAGCGGTCCGTCAAGATCTTCATGAGAATAAAACCCTTGACGATGCCTAACGCGATCGGCGCATCCGCCCCGCCGCTTAGCACCATGTCCAGGCGCCCTGACTGAATCTGCCGCATGGAATATCCGAACGCGTCGGTCGATGACGTGCATCCCGTGGTCACCACGTGGCTGGCCCCGCGCAGTCCAAAGCGCACACTGAGTTCGCTCGACAGCGTTCCCATCACTCCCGTGGGCACGCAGAATAAACTCATGCGTTTGTATTCCTGATGAAAAAATAGCCGATACTGCTCTTCCGTGAACTCTTGCGCTCCGCCGCCTGACCCGAGGATCACTCCTATTCGTCGCCGTTGCTCGAGGGAAAGAGTGGAGTGTTCCACCCCGGCTTCACGCAAAGCCTCGGTGGCGGCCGCGAGCGCCAACGGCAACACTCGGGAAACATGCTTCCGCTCCCGTTTCTCTACCCACGCCAGTTCATCGAAATCGCGAACCTCGCCCGCAATCTGCACCGGAATCTCCGACGGATCGAACCGCGAGATCCGTCTCACCCCGCTCTGTCCTGCGAGAATGGCCGCGGAAAACGCCGCATTGCCCACCCCATTCGGGCTCACCGCGCCCATTCCTGTGATCACCACACGTCGGTTCACGTTTTTTCCGTTGTGCTCGTGCAAAATCAAGATATTGAGGCTCAGAGGCTAGCCTACAAGGCTCGCCCCCGGCTGCCTAGTCAACATTTTATCAACCGCGGAACACTCCGATAGGCCCCAATGCCAGCAGCGTCGTTCTGCCATTGTGGCGACGTCAGAATCTTACTCCCCCGCGCACGCCGAGCCGACGAAAAAGCACACCACAAATGCGCCCTTCGCCTCGGGGAACGGATGCGATCGAAGCCGTCTTTCTTGCGACCTTCGATTCCTCACACTCACGAATTTCGCTGCTCGACACGAACGGCTGGCCCCTGCTCAACCGAGCGCCTTCACCGGTATAATCGTGAGTCCGCTGCCACTGTCATGCAGAGCGACCAAGGACTGCCCGACGCGAGCGGGGCCAAGGAGTCGAAGCATCCCGCTTTTCGGGCCATCAGCCCTGCGACCGGGGAGCGGTCGCAGCCGCGCAAAATGACAGGGAAAGAGGAACTGTTTGGCCTATGACGACCTACGCCAGTGGATCGCGGCTCTAGACCGCGCCGGCGAATTGAAGAAAATTCAGACTGCAGTCGATCCCATCCTCGAGATCGCTGAAATTACCGACCGCGTAAGCAAGGGCGTCGGCAAGACTCGGGGGGCGACCGGGAGCGCCCATCCGGGGGAGCGCAGCTCCGAAGTTCCCGGAGGCCCCGCCCTACTTTTCCAAAACATTCAAGGTCATCCCGGCTCTCAAGTCCTTATCAACCAGTTTGGCTCTCCGCGCCGCATGAATCTCGCGCTCGAAGTGGACTCCTTCGACCAGGTCGCTGGCCGGATCCGCGCCTTCATGGACGTCAAGAGCCCGCAAGGTTTCCTGGACAAAATCAAGATGCTGCCCATGCTCACCGAAATGAGCAAGTTTTTCCCCAAGACGGTTCCGACCGGGCCCTGCAAGGAAGTCATCCGCCAGGACAGCTTCTCGCTGAACCAGTTTCCCATCCTGCAATGCTGGCCGAAGGACGCGGGCCGCTTCATCACTCTGCCCTGTGTTACCACCCGCGACCCTAAGACGGGCAAACGCAACCTGGGCTGTTACCGCATGCAGGTTTATGACGAGCGCACCACAGGGATGCATTGGCAGCGGCAGAAAATCGGTGCCGAACACTATCGGGAAGCACTGCGAGCTGCAGGTACGTCATCCTCCCCTGATTTCGGCCAGAGTGGGGATTTGACTGCCGCCGTCGACCTTATGGCCCGCTCTTCAGGCGGCTCGGTTCTTGCCGAAGGCGGTCCGGCCGGCAAGATGGAAGTCGCCGTCGCCATCGGCACCGATCCTGCCATCACCTTCTCCGCCATCGTGCCCGCGCCGCCCGAAGTCGAGGAGTACCTCATTGCCGGCTTCCTGCGCCAGAAACCGGTCGAACTGGTGAAGTGCGAAACCGTGGACCTTGAAGTCCCCGCGAGCGCCGAGATCATCCTCGAAGGCCACGTCCATCTCGACGAACTGCGACCGGAAGGCCCCTTCGGAGACCACACCGGCTTTTACTCGCTCGAAGATCTCTATCCCGTCTTCCACCTCTCTTGCATCACCCATCGCAAAGATCCCATTTACTCGACCACGATCGTCGGCAAACCGCCGCAAGAAGACGCTTACATGGGCAAGGCCGTCGAGCGCATTTTTCTTCCGCTGATGAAGCTCACGATCCCGGAACTGGTGGACATCAACCTGCCCATCGAGGGCGTGTTCCATAATCTGATGATCGTCTCCATCCGGAAGTCCTATCCCGGCCAGGCACGCAAGGTGATGAATGCCATCTGGTCGCTCGGCCAGGCCATGTTCACCAAATGCGTCATCGTGGTGGATGAAGATGTCAACGTGCAGGACACCGGCGAAGTCACACTCAAAGTGCTCAATCACATCGACCCCGAGCGCGACATCCAGTTCATCCTAGGCCCCATCGATTCGCTCGACCACGCCTCCCGCCTGCCCAACTACGGATCGAAAATGGGCATTGACGCCACTCGCAAATGGCCGACTGAGGGCTTCACCCGCCCCTGGCCGAATGAAATTCGCATGGATCTGAAGACCAAAACTCTCGTCGACGGCAAGTGGAAAGCCCTGGCCAGGGAACTGGGGATCGACTAAGGCTTCGCCCGGCTCTAGAGGGGCCAGCGACCGCTGATCGGGCCCCTTTTGCCAGGGTACGCGCTCGCCTTCCCCCCCGAAGTAACTAGCTGATACTTCAAGACGTTTCGAACCTTCGAGCCGCACCGAGCTTGAGACCGGCCAAGCCCCGCCGCCCATCCAGCCGAGCGCGGCTGCCCCCGCTTAGGGGCTCGCGAACTTAGGGAGGGGTCACGCGACCAAAATATGAACTTTCGTAACCTCCCACGATGCGCGAGGAGGTCCCATACTGGTCGGCCTATGAGCAATTTCCCCCATCCCCCTGACCATTCGGGTCACCTCCAACGGCCCATGCGCGTGCGACCGGCCGAATACACGCCGGCAGTGCTGCGCATTGAAGACGGCAGCTGCACCCAGGCCACGATGGAAATCTACTCGGTGACGGGCGGCCTCCTTTCCTTGCGCAAACCTCTGATCCGGGGAGCGCGCGCCCGATTGATTTTTTTGACCCAAGATGGGCCGGTACTCGGCTTGGCGGAAATGCTGATGCCGGTTTCCTGGACCGAGCAGCCGTTCCGCTTCGTGGGGTTGAACGAGGATGATGAGCACCGATTGCGAGCCGCGACTCAACCGGCCGCTCAACTGGCGAAAACGCCGAAAAAGCTCGAACTGCCGGCCGCTTCCTCCGAACCAACTCCTACGCTCGATGGCGAGGCGCCCTGGATTGAGAAATACCGTGCGGCGATCGATGGCACGGTGCCGCAGCCTCGGCGTTTGCGCAAGATTTTCCTGGCGGCGCTGACTGCCGTGACCCTCGGGGCCGGCGTCCTCATCTGCGTCCTCCAATCTCACCTGCTGCGATAACTGAGGCAGCCCTCGGCGTGGCTCACCTCCCGACATCAGAGTTCAACTCTGGCCAGCTCGGGTGGCGGAGTCTGCTCGCTTGCAACCTGCTCGGCCACGGTCTTTAGCTTGGGAGCAGTTTGCCAGGCGCCTCGGATCCCTAGCGTCCCGTCCCGGCGAGCGCGATGCGATGGGGGCTGGCCGGATCGGATGCCGTGATCACCAGCGTCCCCAGCCGGGACCCGGAAATGGCTGGCTTGAATCTGACCTCCACCGCGCAACTGGCACCCGGGGATAGGCTCGAGCTGCAGGTGTTGGTTTCCGAGAAGTCGACCCCCGAGATGAGGACGTCGCTCGGCGCGAGCACTGTCACGGTGTGGTTGGTCAGAGTAACTGTCGCAGGCGGACCGTCAGTGCCCACGGGCCGATCGCCGAAGTCAAGTTCTCCCGGCGAAATCGTGACCGCGGGCTGCTCGGCGGCGGGAGAGGCATCGAGGGTTTCTGCTGTAGTTGCGCCGAGGCATAAAGCAACGCACATTGCCCGAGTAAGCCACGCGTTCAATCGCTGCTCCTGGTCGCCCGACCATTCTAGCCAAACTCGGCCTGCTTTGTTCACGCGGACGGTCCCTGCGCCTGGCCCGGGAAATTCATACTCCTGTAACACGGAAGCCTTATAGTTCCGGTCTCGCGGGCCGAGCGCGCATTCGAGCGCCCAGGAGCGCCGTACGGAGGAGAACGATGGCAACTGCAACTTCTGTGCTCGATCAGAAACTCTCCAATAAGACGCCCGGAAAATTGGGAATCGCAATCTTCGGTGCGATCCTGCTGGTGGGAGTGGTTTACGCCGGAATCAGCCTGGGTACGGACCTCTCCTCCGTCCATCCCGGCTCGGTGCTGCCTTTTGTGCTGCTGGGCGTGGCCCTGATGGTGGCGCTCGGATTTGAGTTCGTCAATGGATTTCATGACACGGCAAATGCCGTGGCCACGGTGATCTACACCCATTCGCTCGAGCCGCACATGGCGGTGGTGTGGTCCGGATTCTGGAATTTCCTGGGGGTACTGACCTCGAGCGGCTTGGTCGCCTTCGCTATCGTCTCCCTGCTGCCGGTTGAACTGATTCTGCAGGTGGGCAGCAAGGCTGGCTTCGCCATGGTATTCGCGCTGTTGATTGCGGCCATCATCTGGAACCTCGGAACCTGGTATTTCGGGCTGCCGGCCTCGAGTTCGCACACCCTGATCGGCTCGGTGATCGGGGTAGGAATCGCCAACCAACTGATGGCGGTGAAGACCGGCACGAGCGGCGTGGACTGGGGGCAGGCGGTCAAGATTGGGGAATCGTTGTTACTTTCCCCGCTCATCGGCTTTGGCGTGGCTGCTTTGCTGCTGCTGGCTTCAAAAGCCCTGCTCAAGAATAAGAAGTTGTACGAAGCGCCGGCAGGCAATGCCCCTCCTCCGTTTTATATTCGAGCGCTGCTGGTCCTCACTTGCACCGGCGTGAGTTTTGCCCACGGCTCAAACGATGGACAGAAGGGCATGGGACTGATCATGCTGATTCTGATCGGAACCGTTCCTACCGCCTATGCGCTGAATCATGCGGTCACGCCGCAGCAATCCCAGGACTTTATTGCGGTTTCCCAGCAGGCCGCCGGCGTTCTTGACCATTACGTTTCGCCGAATGCTGTGATCGGCGATGCGCGCGATGAGGTGACCGACTACATCCGCACCAAAGAATTCACTCCCAATACGGTGCTGGCGATGCGCCAACTGATCGCCGATATCGGCAATGAGACGGCGTTGTTCGGGGATCTCTCCAAGGTCCCGAATGACCGGGTGCGCAACTTCCGCAACGACATGTATCTGACCAGCGAGGCCTTGCGCCTGATACAGGCCAAGGGCCACGCGCAATTCTCCGGCCCCGACGCGGCTGTGCTGGCGAACTACAAGAAGCACGTCGACATGGCGACGCGCTTCATTCCCATCTGGGTGAAAGTCGCAGTTGCCATGGCGCTCGGGCTCGGAACCATGGTCGGCTGGAAGCGGATCGTGGTCACGGTCGGTGAAAAAATCGGCAAGGACCACCTAACCTATGCGCAGGGTGCGGCCGCAGAGATTACTGCCATGTTCACCATCGGCGCCGCTGATTACATGGGTTTGCCCGTCAGTACGACCCACGTACTGTCCTCGGGCATCGCCGGAACCATGACGGCCAATCACTCCGGGTTGCAATGGGCGACGGTGCGGAATCTCATCATGGCATGGGTGCTGACCTTGCCGGTGGCCATGATGCTATCCGGATTCTTGTTCTGGGCCTTCCGCACCATGTTCTAGGCGGCCCGGGCCAGGCGAGGCGATGAGAGGCGGTGCCCAAGCATCGCCAACTCCATTTTCGGTCCACTCCTAGAGCCAAGCTGCGCCTTCCGCTATACTGGAACCATGCCGGTACTAAAGAACATCGCGGCGATTGCCAAGGGCATGAGTATCACCTTCATGGAGATGTTCCAGCCGACCATTGTCGAGAACTATCCCGACGGGCCGGGGCCGCTGAAGGGCGCGAAGTTCCAGGAGCGCTATCGTGGCGTGCACGTGCTGCAGCGCGACGAGAACGGTCTTGAAAAGTGCGTCGCCTGCTTCCTGTGCGCGGCCAATTGTCCTTCGAACTGCATCTATATCGAAGCCGCGGAAAACACGGCGGATAACCGGGTGTCGGGCGCCGAGCGTTATGCCAAGGTCTATAACATCGACTATAACCGCTGCATTTTCTGTGGATATTGTGTCGAGGCCTGTCCGACCGACGCCATCACCCACGGTCACGGATTCGAAGTTGCCACGTTTAACGCTAGCAACTTGGTCTACCGCAAGGAGCAGATGCTGGCTGCCATGCCAGCCCATATGGGAGCTAATGCCGTGTTCAACCAGGACGAGGTCGCAGCCGGAGCACCTTCGTTACCGGTGCAGGGAATTTAAGGGTCGATCGATTCAATCCCGTCGGGAAGGCGCCCGCCCCCGGCGCTCCCAGTGGAAAAGGAAATTGCCGCGCTGGCCACCGAAAAAAAAGGGTTTCGTTCCTTGGACCTCATTTTCGACACGCTCACACTGCCCATTTCGACCGGACGAATGCCGTTCAGCGGGCCTCGAGACGCTCCATGCGGTGAAGGGAATCAAGCGAGAATTACCCGAAGTGAAGACCACCCTCGGGGTCAGCAATATTTCATTTGGCCTGGATGCTTATCGCGGCGTGTTCTTGGCCTCGACGTGGCAAGCGTCAACTACATCAAAATATATCAGTTACACAATATTCTTAATAAATAAGTCAAGCTTGTTCACGAGCTGATTCTCCGCGACGAGACAAGCGGCGATCCGCAGCAGAGATTCATCCAGCACTTTGCCGGGACCAAGGCAAAGCGCAGGCCTCGACCGCAGCCCTATCGGTCGATGACAAGCTCGAAACATTCCATCATCAGTGGCGAGAAGACGGGTGGGGAAGCGCGAATAAAAAACCTTGAAGGGTTACTTGAAGGCGCGCTCAGACAATATTCGCCGCTGGAACCAAGGTGATTCGCGGGTTAGACAAGGAAACGACAAGAAAGCAGCGGGAGCGGTGCGTCAGTGGCGATTTCAACCCGCACGGCCAAAAGATGGACATCCCATTCCCGTCGTCATCAGTGTGGAAGTGAATTACTGGCGTGTGGACGGGCAGCTTGTTCAGTTTCCCACCAGTCCGACCCCCATTCCAACCAAAGACTTCTCGGCCCATGGAGAGTACATGCCCACATGCTTTCTGCACCCAGGAGTAGCCTGCTAGCGCAGACGTAGCACCATCAGGTTTTCGTCCACGTAGGTGTCGCCTATCTTTAGGGCGTGGACGTCTCGGCCGTACAGTTGAAATCCCAGCGATTCGTAGAGGCTTTGGGCGGGCCTGTTGTGGCTGGCCACGGCCAGGTTGATCAGCTCTAGCCCCGGTTGGGATCGCGTGATTTGAAGAAGCTCGTTCATGAGCTTTCGCCCTACACCCTGTCTGCGATGGCCAGCAGTGACGTAAACACCCCAAATGTGCCCGCGGTGAACTTCTTTCTGATTGGGCAGCCGGTAGAAACCGGCGGTGCCGACAAGCTGCATGCCGGAGAACGCACCCAAGACAAAGTCGCCTAAAGGCGAGCTGGCATGCAAGCGGGCAATGCCTTGTTCGATGGGCGCAGTTCGGTGCTCCTCGGCAGACTGGCCAAAGGAGCGAGGTTCCTGCTCCAGGGCTTCGAGGCGGAGATTCCAGAAAGCAAGAGCATCGGCTGAGGTCAGAATTCGGGTTTCGACCGACATAGACAAGTCAGTCTAAACGCCGGACGGTGTCAGGATCATCTTCCAGATCGAACTCGACCAGCGACACGGACTCCGCTGCTCGCGAAGGCCGCTCACGAATCTCCATGGCGGCCGTCTATTCCGCGTCTGAGTGCCGCACAGCAGGTCTTGCGTGCGCAGGTGACAGTTGGGATGTTTCCATCCACTATCAGTCACGCTTCGTAGCTGCTCCCCATGGCGCGAATGATCAAGCGCAGAGTGCTGACATACATGTCGGCCTGACGCTCCCTCTTGGAAACCGCGGGTTGGTGGACACCCTAGATGGAATATTCCGCGGATCGGCCTTCGACGCCTCGCTAGAGCTGAAGCACTCACACCACAAAGCTAGTGCTTTCATGCATGTGCAACCCTTTGCCCCATCCCGTCCGAATCAATGTCCGATAATAGGTATTATGTAAAGTACGCGCAAGACCTGGCATGGATGAACAGAAATCGATGTGGGCGAATCTCGGAGCCGGTCGCAGCCGCAAACCGGCTTTACATCTTGTATCGGCCCAGGTCCTCGTCGTTCAGACCTTCCAGCCACTTGCGCAGGTCCTCGCTGGTGACGCGATCGGAAGCATTGGCTGCGAGCTTCGAGCTTTTGAGAACCTCGTCGTCGACAAAGATGGGACAGTCGACCCGTAGAGCCAGGGCCAGAGCATCGGAGGGCCGGGAATCAATGCTGATGACGCGGCCTTCGCGTTCCACCCAGATCACAGCGTAAAACGTGTCTTCTCGCAGCTCGGTCACAACCACCTTGTGAACCGAGGTGTCGAGTCCGACCAGCACGTTCTTGATCAGGTCATGGGTCATCGGACGAGGGGTAGAAACCTTCTCAATTTCTAGAGCAATGGCGTTGGCCTCGTAGACTCCCACCCAGATGGGAAGAACGGTTTCGCTGCCGATGTCCTTGAGGATCACAATCGGCATGTTGGTGACGGGGTCCATCATTAGGCCGCGGATTTTCATTTCGACTTCCATCGGATCCCCGCCTCCTCCGCCGTTATATCACCATTTCACCTAAAAGACTGTTGGGAAAACTGGTGCTGACGCGCACTTGGACGTAGGAGCCTACCGCCGGCAAGTGCTCCGGCGGCGCCGTGAAATTGAGCGTCCGGTTTTGCGAGGTGCGGCCAATCCATTGGGCGCGGGGCTCATTCTTCCCTTCGACCATGACCTCGGCGATTTGCCCCACCAGCTTGGCATTTCGACGCTTCTGGATGTCCCGTTGCCTTTCCTGCAGGATGGTCAGGCGGCGAGACTTCTCACCATCCGGGATGGCGTCGTCGAGCTTCAGAGAGGGCGTGTTTGGACGCGGCGAATACTTGAAGCCGAAGACACTGTCGTATTGAACCATCTCGAGGAGCGCCAGGGTGTCCTCGAAGTCGGCTTCGGTTTCGCCGGGGAAACCGACGATGATGTCCGAGGTGATGCTGATGTCGCGTTTAGCGGACTTCATCCAGGCAATGCGCTCCAGATATTGGTCGCGCGTGTAAAGACGCTGCATGGCATCCAGCATGCGCGTCGAACCGCTCTGGACCGGAAGATGGACATGGTCGCACAGCGTGGGCACGGAGTCGATGGCGTCGATAATGTCGCGGCCGAAGTCTCGGGGATGTGAGGTGGTGAAGCGGACGCGGCGAATGCCGGGAGTCCCGCCGACCGCAATCAGCAGTTCGGCGAAGCTCCTCTTCCCTGCTGAATCCTTGTAAGAATTCACGTTCTGGCCGAGGAGTTGAATTTCGGTGTAGCCGAGATCGGCCATCCGGCGGGCTTCGGCCAGGACCGAATCCGAAGTGCGGCTGCGCTCTTTGCCGCGCGTGTAGGGGACAACACAGTAAGAGCAGAACTTGTCGCAGCCCTCGATGATGGTGATATAGCCGCGGTGCGGATTGGTACGGGCGGTGAATTCAGTCTCGAAGCATTCGTCGGTTTCGCGGTCGTCGAGTCCGGTTACGCGACGCTTCCCTGCCTCGATTTGCACCAGCATTTCTGGCAGATTCCGGTACGATGCCGAGCCGCAGACCAAAGACACGTGCGGCGCGCGGTCAAAAATCTTTTCACCTTCCTGCTGGGCTACACAGCCGAGTACCCCGAAGCGCTTGCCCTGCTTTTCCAGCTTCTTGTAGTCGGCCAGGCGGTGGAACACCTTCTGCTCGGCCTTGTCGCGGATGGAGCAGGTGTTGTAGAGCACCAGGCTCGCCTCTTCGACCGTGGGGACCTGCTGGTATCCCTCGGCGAGCAGCGTACCAACAACCTTCTCGGAGTCGTGCGCGTTCATCTGGCAGCCAAAGGTTTCGAGGTAGAAGGTCTTCTGGAGCTCGCCGGGCATATCGGTTAGTATACCGCCGGAGGTACAAGGGGACGCATTCTGGCCACCCATGCGGGAGTTTTCTCCAGGGATTCTTGTAGTTACGGGAACCTATTGACTCATACAGGCGCGATTCGGCCGGAACGGCTCGCTCACCACTCACCGATTCGCCGTGGCCGACTTCCTCGCGATATATCCCGAGTAATTTATGGACAGCCTAGCTGAGGAATCGCAGCGGCTGCGGTAGACGCGGGCCTACTGTTCCAAACGATTCGCCACTTATGGGTCGTCAACCCTGGCTTCGCTGCGCAGAACGTTATCACTTTCAGAGTCGGGGTTTCACATTCGCTGACGAAAACGCCCTCGAGCACTCGAATTGCTTACCAACAACCGATTGAGCGGATTCGAAAAATCACAGGCGTCGAGGTGGCAGAGTTTACCGGTGCCGTTCCGCTAAGCGGTCAGGGTGGAACCACGCTCTTCTGGATCGGTTCGCAGAAGCCTGCTTCCCTTCAGGCGGCACAGCGGGTTGCGATGTCCCTTACGGGTCTGGATTACCTGCGAAAGATGGGAATACCGCTGCTCCGGGGGCGGTTTTTCACTCCCGAGGACACGACGAAGTCGCCGTGCATCATGGTGGTCCGCAGATAGCAAATATATTTACTTCGACGATTTTGTTAACAACGACGAGTCGATCCGAAGAGTCAAGGTGGGCGAAAAGAATTCCGAGCGCGTTCACGTGTTGGAAAGGATCGAGCGCTACGTGGGCGCATTCGGTCCTTGGAGCGGCCGAGCTGCAGACGGCTCGTGGATGTTTGTGCGCGACCGCAGTACGCAAGAAGTTTACCAATTGAGCGTGGAGCTACCGTAATCCTGCTCAAAAGGGAGAGTTTGTGCTGATGCAAGAAGGTGTAGAGCGCGGGACGAGGTCTTCAAAGACGTTGGCAAGCTTTAGTTCCCGGATGGTCGCAAACCAAACAGCCTCAGACAATCGATTGTCTTTTATCAATAGCCCGTGATGGGCGAGACGATAGCCCTTTTCCGTGAGCAGTGTCAAGCAGATCTTCTACCGATGTTCACTCTAGACAATCGGCTTGTTTGCTATTACTTGGTGCGTTCGGAGCAATGTCACGCGGGCGCGCCTCAGATCGCTCATTGTCAAGGACCCGGAGATGCTATATAAAATATCGTTTGTCTTGATTTGGTGGTTGTCCAGATCGGGCCCGATCTTCCCACGTTAACCGACACAAGTAGATGATGCTGTTGGCCACTCGCCGGGACTTTCTTTGGATTTCCACGATTGCTGCGGCTTCCCCTGACGCCGCGCTTAACGAGACCGAGTGGAACAAATTGGCTACCAAGAACGCCGAGATTTTGAGCAACTGGTCGCGCTGCGTCATCAGCTGGAACCTGGCGCTGGACGAGCAGGGTCATCCCAACATCGGACCCGCTCCTTGTGCGGGCTTCGGCACCATCGATGCTCAGACCAAGGAAGCATGCGCAGCAGCCAGTACTGGACTTTCGCTGACTACGCGCCAGCCGGGCGGCGAGGCGCCCGCCGCTTCGACTCCCGGACGAGTCTGGACAATATGTTGCCCGTGGCCTTCGCGAATCCGGACGGAACCAATGCAGTGGTGATCGGGAACCCGGGAACGGAGCGCCAGATCCGCATTCTAACGACCGGCAAAATGGTACAGCTGACGCTCCCGGCCGATTCTCTGATGACGCTCAGCAGGCGATAGTCGTTCATCGGAGACGACCGGGAATTGAGCACAGACATGAACGTTCTAAGACGGTGCGGTTGGGCGGCAGTGATGCTGCTGGCTATCTCAGGAACGCGGGGACAGGCGCAGGGGCCTGGCTCAAGCGGAATTAAGTCGACCCCAGCGCCGACCCAGGAGAGCCCCCAGGCACTTCGCGCACGGGAATTTCTCGGACTTGGCAGGCAGCCGGATCCCACAATCGCCAGTGAGGGTGAAAAGATTTTCGGGCCGACCTGTGGCTTTTGCCATGGAGCAAACGGTCGCGGCGAGCAGGGCCCTGATCTCCTGCGTTCCTCCGTGGTGCTCGACGATGACAAGGGGGAGTTGATTGGACCGGTGATTCAAAACGGCAGACCGAGCAGAGGAATGCCCGCCTTTTCTTCTTTGACGGAGGAGCAGGTTCGCGCCATCGCGGAATTTCTCCACATGCAGGTCGAACTCGCGGCGAACCGCGGCACTTATCAGGTCCACAACATAGTGACCGGGAATGCGGAAGCGGGCGAAGCCTACTTCAAGGGCGAAGGCAGATGCTACACCTGCCATTCCGCGAGCGGAGACCTCGCCCATATCGGATCGAAACTTGCTCCGGATGATCTCCAGTCTGCCGCCCTCTATCCAGACACGCGCGGGAATGGATTTTGGGGCTCTCGGCCACCCCGGAACGTCACCGTGACTCTGGCTGATGGGAAGAAGCTCACCGGCACCCTCAAGCATCTCGATGATTTCTACGTCTCCCTTGAGGATGCTGAGGGTGAATATCATTCGATCGCGGTGGCCAAAGGCGTCAAGGTAGTGGTGGAAGAGAAGCTGGTGTTTCATCGTCAGATGTTGGATAGGTACACCGACAAACAAATCCACGATCTCACGGCTTACCTGGTTACGTTGAAATGAAATTTCGCCCGGTGGTCCTGGTGTTGTCGGTGCTCGCGTTGCTGCAAGGGGCTTCCGCTGCGCAATTACTCAGTCCACAGAAGCTGCTTGAAGCAGAACCAACGGATACCTGGCCCACTTACAATGGTGACTATTCGGGCCGCCGCTTCAGCCCGCTGACGCAGATTCATTCATCCAGCGTCTCTGCATTGGCTCTCGCCTGGATGTATCGGGTTAAGCTTTCAAGCCCGATGCGAGGGGTGGCATCTCCGGATATCAAGTCCACGCCGCTCATGGTGAAAGGAGTTCTCTATTTCACAGTTCCCGACCACGTTTTCGCCGTGGATGCGCGAACTGGCCGCGAGCTTTGGCATTACGACTGGGTCGACAAGGGCGGTCACCTGGTGGGCAATCGCGGGCTGGGGATGTACGACGATTGGCTGTATTTCATGTCGCCCGACGGATGGTTCATTTCGCTGGAAGCGCGCACGGGAAAAGAGCGCTGGAGGAAGAAAGTCGCCGACGAAAAGATGCAGTACTTCACGACCATGGCTCCGATGGTAGTTGGCCATCACATTCTGGTCGGCGTGGGAGGTGATGCGATTGATGTGCCGGGCTATCTGGAAGCTCGCGATCCGGAGACGGGCGAACTTCAGTGGCGATGGAACACCGAACCTCGACCGGGCGAGCCTGGATCGGAGACGTGGCCAAACGAGGCTGCCATGGAACACGGCGGGGGCATGACTTGGCTGCCGGGAACCTATGATAAGGACCTCAACCTGCTCTACTGGGGGACGGGTAACCCGAATTCGGTGATGGCGGGCCAGGGCCGAAAGGGAGCCAACCTTTGGACTTGTGCGATTGTTGCCCTGAATCCCGACACCGGTAAATTGGTTTGGTATTTCCAGGGATCTCCCCATGACACGCATGATTGGGATAACGTAGAAACCCCGGTTCTCTTCGATGCCGATATCGATGGCAAACCACGGAAGTTACTGGCGCAAGCGGCCCGCAATGGGTATTTTTTCGTTCTTGACCGAACCAACGGTAAGAATATTCTCTCCAAGCCATTTGTTCCTCTGAATTGGTCCAAGGGAGTCGATGCCAAGGGCCAGCCCATCCCCGACGAGTCGAAAGAACCCACCGTCGATGGCTCATTTCTGACAGAAAACTGGGGCGGCGGAACGAACTGGATGCCACCGAGCTTCAGTCCGCGAACTGGCCTGTTTTATGTCAACGCGACGCTGGGCTACTGCCTGGTCTATCTGACCGATACCAGTGAACGGCCTGAAGGATACGGCGGCTTCGGGCGCCCGCTTTGGTCGCAACATGTCCTCGAAGCGATCGATTACCGGACCGGAAACGTGAAGTGGAGTCACGCTTACACCACCGCCGATGGCATGCCGGAAGGTTTGGGTGGTCCGGGGGTTTTGACGACGGCAGGCAATCTGTTGTTTACCGGCGACTACAATGGCAACCTCATCGCTTTCAACGCAGCCAATGGAGACATATTGTGGCATTTTCCGGCATTGCACTCGTTAAGCAATGGACCGGAAACTTACATGCTCGATGGGCAGCAGTATCTGGTCGCTGGGGCGGGCGATACGCTTTATGCATTTACCCTGGCTCCGCGACGCCCATAGCCCTCCGAAATCGGATATTTCGAGTGGATGAAGAATGAAAAGAAAATTATTGCGTTTACGGTCCGCAGTTCTGGGCGCCGCTCTCCTGCTGTCGTCCTCGCCGGTCTTCGCCCAGCAATCGGCACAGCAATCACCTGCGATCGGGTCGGGCAATTCTGCGAACCAGCAAGGCCCACCGCGGTGGGGACAGAACTCCAACGGGATGCATATCTATCTCCGTGCCGGTCTGAAGACTCACGGCCCGGGTCTGCACGATTATCCGCAGTTTCTCGCCGACTGGAGCAAAATCCTGACCGACCACGGCGCTGTCGTCGACGGTTCTTTGCATGCACCCAGTGCTGCCGAACTCGAACATACCGATGTCCTCGTGATCTACAAGGGAGACAGCGGCTTTATGAGCGATAGCGACAAGGCCGCGCTCGAAGGGTTCATTAAACGTGGCGGTGGTGTGGTCAGCATTCACGATTCCCTATGCGGTCCAGAGCCGGAGTACTTCGCGACCCTGGTGGGAGGCGGCAAGAAGCACGGCCAGATTAACTACACGCTGGAGGCGGGCATTCCCTACAAGATCGTAGACAAATCAGATCCCATCATGCAGGGGATGTCGGACATCACGATTTTCGATGAAGCCTTTTTCACGATGACGTGGGTGAAGGATCCGCCCATCCACGTGCTGGCGACCGTCGTGATCCCGGGAACTCCTTCCGCAGGCACGCATAAAGGAGAGGTCGTGCCGCAGATCTGGGAGTATGAACACACGCTTCCAGGTGGTCAGCCGTCTCGAGCATTTGTGTGGATGCAGGGACATGTCTATGCGAACTTTGCCAATCCTCAGATTCAAACCATGTTACTTCGCGGCATCGCATGGGCGGGGAAAAAACCGGTCACTGAACTCGTAGACTACGTGGCCCCGTCTCATCCCGGCCCGTGATGATCATGAGTCCTGCTGATTTAGGCGGCGTCACAGATGGATCGCGTTCTCGCACCATCACAGTTAAGCGGTGTGGCCGTCAACCCGGCAAACCGAGTTCGGGGAGTTCGATGTTGATGAAGAGGGCCAGAGGCCGAGGCAAGCACACGATAACTCTTTACCATTACGTGCAAGTTGGGATTGTGGTCGCCTGTCTCAGTGTGGCAACGGTACGCGCACAACAAGAAGAGTCAAACAACCCATTCGCGGCAGATCCCGCGGCAATCGCCGCCGGCAGCCTCCTGTATCAGCAGACATGCCAACCCTGTCACGGAGGAGAGGCGCGTGGCGATCGAGGTCCCTCGCTTGCCACAGGACACTTCCGGCATGGCGACGAAGATGACGATCTTTTCCACAATATCCGAACGGGTATTCCCGGTACTCAGATGCCCGCCTTTTCCGGTCTGGCCACCGATGACATCTGGCGCATCATTTCTTATCTTCGGAGCATCGCCGGCAATGGCGCCGCGGTGAACGAAGGAGTGCCGGGCAATGTTGCGGCGGGCGAAAGGACGTTCTGGGGTAAGGGCGGCTGCAGCCGGTGTCATGAGGTGAACGGCAAAGGTGGGATTGTCGCACCAGATCTTTCGGCCGTGGGAACAACTTCCGCGGAGCGCTTGCACCTGATAATCGCGGATCCAAACGGCGCCCTCATGGCCGCGATGCGCTGGTTTGGACCAAGAGACGTCCAGATAAAGACAAGGGATGGCAATGAAGTTCGTGGAGCCAAGCTTGCGGAAGACAACTACACCCTGATCCTGACCGACGAAAACGGAAAGCTACACCGGTTCGATAAGCAGGAGCTAGCCGAGCAACACGCCGAGTTGTTGATGCCGACCAACTATAGTCAGGTTCTCTCACCCTCGGAGATTCAGGACCTGGTTGCTTATCTGAAGAGTTTGAAGGCACGTGATCTTAGCAAGACGATTCAGGCTGATCCGCCGGGCGGTTTGAGTTTCGAAAGAATCAAGAACGCGCAAGCCGAAACCCAAAACTGGCTGACGTACTGGGGCAACTACCAGGGCCAACACTTCTCTCCCCTCAAGCAGATAAACAGCGGCAACCTCGGACGGTTGCAGGCACAATGGGCCCGGCAGATGCCTGGAAGTTCCGTTCTGGAGACCACGCCGCTGGTAGTCGATGGCACCATGTATACTTCCGGTCCACCGGGGCAGGTATTCGCGCTCGATGCCAAGACCGGGCTTCAAATCTGGAAATATGAGCGGCGGCAGAAAATCGTGAATCCTTATCAAACGAATCCCTTCAACCGCGGGGTCGCGGTAATGGGGAATCGGGTATTTGTCGGCACCCTGGACGCCGCCGTGGTCGCCCTGGACGCTCGGACCGGGCGAGTGCTTTGGGAGACGCAGGTGGCCGATACCATGCAGGGCTACTCCATTACCGCAGCCCCGCTGGCGATTCGAGGTGAAGTGATTGTTGGAATTGCGGGAGGGGAGTTCGGTATTCGCGGCTTTTTGGATGCCTATGATGCCGCAACCGGTAAGCTCCTCTGGCGGTTCTACACGGTTCCAGGCCCGGGTGAATTTGGAAACGATACCTGGAGTGGAGACAGCTGGAAACGAGGCAGCGGCGCTTCCTGGCTGACTGGCAGCTACGATCCGGAACTCAACCTTCTTTACTGGGGGATAGGCAATCCGGGACCCGACATGAACGGAGACACCCGCCCGGGCGATAACCTGTTTACCTGTTCCGTCGTCGCATTAGACCCGGAAACTGGCATGCTTAAGTGGTACTACCAGTTCACGCCTGGCGACACGCACGACTGGGATGCCAATGAAGCCTTGGTCTTGGCGGACCGAGTCGTCTATGGCAGAAAGCGCAAACTTATCATGCAAGCCGATCGTAACGGGATGTTTTACGTTCTGGATCGGACCAACGGGAAATTTCTGTTTGCCAAGCCCTTTGTCAAACAAACCTGGAACCGTGGCTTTCAGGAGGACGGTCGTCCCATTCTCGAGCCGGGATGGAAAGCTTCACCCGAAGGCAGCGTTGTGTTCCCGACCGGGGTGGGTGGCTCCAATTGGCAAAGTCCTTCCTACGATCCGGACAGTTCCAGGCTGTACGTGGTTGCGCACGACCAGGGTCAGGGTTATCGCAGCGCGCCAGTAGTTTATGAAGCGGGGAGGCAATACATAGGCGGCGTGCCCTTCCCAGCCGGCGATGCGGCGGGCGGAGCGAGCAAGAATTTTGTGCTTGCCATCGATACCACGACCGGCGAGGTGAAGTGGAGGTTCCCAATTGTTCGGGGCTCTTTCGGAGCGGGCGTGCTGAGTACCGGTGGTGGGATTGTGTTTGCCGGCACGGCTACCGGAGACCTGGTTGCGCTCGATTCCAAGTCGGGTAAACCTCTTTGGTTTTTCCAAACCGGGGGTACGATCGCTTCTTCTCCGATGAGCTATTCGGTCGACGGAAAGCAGTTTGTGGCGATCGCCGCGGGGAATGTGCTTTATAGCTTTGCTCTTCGCGATTGAAGTCTCAATAGCAGGTGATCGGCATGCAATACTATGACTCCGCCGCGACCTGCTGGAGTGGGAGCGTGACCTCGAGAGTTTCTCCCATTTTGGCAAGGCTATCCACATTACCGAGATGGGCTTCCGGTCCTCGCTCGCCCCTTGCCCAGGTCAAGAACAATATGCGTTTTGGGGAGGCGGAATAGGTGGCGAGGCCATGCTCTGGCACGGTGACTTCACCGAAACGATTCAAGCGGACTATATCGAGTCGGTCTACACCCTCGCTTACGGCAAGCCTTATGTGGAGGCGACCACCTATTGGGACTTTAGCGGCATTGGCCACGACGGCTTTATCCGGGGGGATGGCACGCCAGAGAGGGCTACCACCGGCTGATGGACCTGCTAGCCACATGGAGGGCGTGAAGGGAGGGCAGACAACAGAAGCGGAAACACAGGCTTGTTCCCTGTTCAAGCTAGTCAGTCAAAATCGGCGCTCGCAGGTTTGACTGCTTAAGGGATTGCAATACAAGTTAACGGATTTGTTCTGGAGGAAGTTTATGCATATGACAAATCGTCGCGACTTTCTGAAGCTGGCTGCATCGACGAGCGTGGCCGTAGCTGCCGGGGAAGCTAAATCACTGTACGCCGACTCCCAAGAAGTTCCGGGGACGGTACGGGCCTGGAGGACGACACGCAATGAGAAATTTCAGCCGATTCAATCACCCCCCCAATGGGAACCCTGGATGGCAGTGTCTGCCCTCGGCATTCATCTTGAACCCGGCACGCAGTACCAAGAAATGATTGGATTCGGAGGCGCCTTCACCGATGCTTCCTGTTATCTCCTTCATCAGATGGCACCCGATGCCCGCCATGCGTTCTTATCAGACCTCTATGGACCAAACGGACTACGCCTATCCGTGGGACGCACCTGCATTGGGGCGAGTGACTACTCAACCATGCTCTACAACTTCGATGATACGCCCGAACCAGATCCTGAGTTGAAGCAGTTCAGCATTGAGCATGACCGTGGCTGGATCCTTCCCACGTTGCGCGAGGCAAGGGAGCTCAATCCGGACCTTTACCTCTTCTCTTGCGTTTGGAGTCCTCCCGGATGGATGAAAACCGGTGGATCAATGCTGGGCGGCTCCATGCGCGAGCACTGGTTCGCCTCCCATGCGCAATATTTCGTCAAGTTTCTTCAGGCTTATGACGCCGCCGGAGTAAAGGTTCAGGCGATCACTGTCAATAACGAAGTGGACACGGACCAGGATGGACATTTTCCAGCCACTCTATGGGGGCAGCAATATGAAATGGGCTTTGTGGCGAATCATCTGGGCCCAGCTCTAGAACAAGCCTCGCTGAACACCAAAATATGGATTCTCGATCACAACTATGATTTGTGGGGCCGCGTGGTGGATGAACTGAGCAACCCTAGGGTCTATAAGTATGTGGACGGTGTGGCCTGGCACTCCTACGCGGGAACACCGGATGCCATGAGCCGCGTGCATCAGATTTTTCCGGAGAAGCACATGTACTTTACGGAGGGTGGACCTCCTGCTCACCTCTTTGGACCGGCAGAACAACAGCAGTTCACGCGTCCCCCGTATGGGACGGACTGGGCCCGATGGTCGAGCGCTTTCTCGAACATGCTTCGCAACTGGGCCCGATTCATTTGCGTCTGGAACCTTCTGCTTGACGAAAACGGACGGCCTGATCTCACAAATCCGCCGCGTCCCATGAGGCAGGCTGGCCTTGTCTCGGTCAATTCCAAATCACAACAACTCACATACAGCGGGAATTTCTATGCCTTTCCGCACTACTCGAAGCTAATTCAAAGAGGAGCTCGCATTTTCGCCTCTTCGGGCGACTTGCCCGGCATTGACCATGTTGCGGCCAGCAATACTGATGGCAGCAGTGTGCTGGTGATTACCAACAGCAACAGCGGCCTCGAACAGCAAGTGCAGTGTACGCTCGGAACTCGCGCGTTGAAGCTGGTGCTTCCTCCGGACTCGATCACTTCGTTTGTTTGGTAATGGAGGTTTGTCGTTTCACGAGGATGAGGCCAGCCCGAAAACCGGCAGCGCGGACGGAGGGTCGCATATCCGGTCGCACGGGCGATTGCAGGTCAGTTCAGTCATCACTTGGGGACGGCTTATCCGCTGGAATGGCATTCAACATGAAGACGATCGCCCGGTGCAAAGGTCGGAAGTCTGCGGGTGCTTAAACCGGTTTGCAAAGCTTCGGAGAGAACTGAGATGGCAGTTATTGTTCAACGGTGCGAAGGAGGGGCCTCAGTATACAATCTTTGCAGTTTTCGAAGTCAAAATGGAAATTCTGGATTAGAGGAGGAGAAAAGAAATCATGAAACTACACTCAGTCGTAAGAATCAGCTTGGTCTCCTTGATGTTGGTGGGCGCCTTCATCGCTGGGCAACACTACCCGCGCACCGTGGCTGCGCAAAGCCCCCAGAAGTGGGAATACCAAATTGTCGGTTGTGGCGTTGGCTGCTCCGGCCAGGTCGCCCAGATCAACAAGCTAGGCGACGAAGGTTGGGAGGTAGTCACGCTGAACGCGAGTAATCGAGTTCTTCTAAAACGGGCCAAGTAGAGACACGAAGGCTCTTCACAATCCTGATAGCCCATCAAAGGAAAGTTCTAGAAAACAGGCTGTTTTTGATCCGTTGGACCTGCTATGCTTTGAGTAGTCCGGTAGTTCACACCTCGAACTTCCCCAAGGCAATTTATCGGATGAGGTCGCGCTCGTGCCTTAGCCTCTAATTTGGCCGAGCCCCCTTAATGGGTTCGCGTGCCAAACTTGAAAATCGTGACGGTATCGTACCGCTGCCCTGGCTTCAATTCCGTCGACGGGAAACTGGGGTGATTGGGAGAATCAGGAAAGTGCTCCGTCTCCAGACAGAAAGCGGTTCGAAAAGCATAGGTTTTTCCTTGTTTGCCTAGAATGGTCCCTTCTATGTGGTTCGCTGAATAGAACTGCACCCCGGGCTCCGTGGTGGACACTTCCATTGTTCTTCCGCTCGTCGGATCGTACGCGACGGCCGCCACGGCGAGCTTTCCGCTTTTGTTATCCAATACCCAATTCTGATCGTATCCCTTGGCCAGGCGTAGCTGCTCGTTGTCCTGGTCAATACGCTCTCCGATTACATGCGGAGTCCGGAAATCGAAGGGAGTGCCTTCGACCGGAGTAATTTCTCCGGTGGGAATCAGAGTGGAATCCGCCGGAGTGTAATGGGAAGCGTTGATCTGCATCACCTGCTTCAAGATGTCTCCATTCCCCTGACCTGCTAGATTGAAATAGGAGTGGTTGGTGAGATTCACGACAGTCGGTTTGTCCGTGGTGGCGACATATTCGATGCGTAGGGCGTTCCCGACCAGTGTGTAACGGACTATGACCGCCAGGTTACCGGGGAATCCCTGGTCCCCATCTACACTCAAATGGGTAAGCTCAACTCCATTTTCAACGGGCTTCGCTTGCCACACTGCTTTGTCAAAGCCCTTACCGCCGTGCAGCGTATTGTGGCCATCATTGATGGGAAGTGTGTAGATCGTGCCTTCGAGCGTAAAGCGGCCCTTGGCGATCCGGTTTGCGTAGCGTCCTACGAGTGCGCCAAAGAAAGTGCTTTTCGCCACATAGCTATCGAGAGAATCGAACCCCAACACAATGTCATCCATTTTCCCGCTGCGGTCGGGAGTACGCAGGGAAACAACGATACCTCCGTAGGTCATGATTCGGGCTTGGATATTCTGATCACTCAGGGTGTAAATCTCGACGGGAGTTCCGTCAGGCATGGTGCCGAACGGTACTTTCGTCACGCTAGTCTTCGCCAGCAAATTCATCGCCCATAAAGTGAGGATCAGAAAACACACTGCCTTGGAAAAGGCGATCCTTGCGAGCATTTTGTGTCCTTTCATGGGAAACTCGATCGAGGTCAACTCCCCGGCTACAACTGCATTTATACGCTTCCAGCTTACGAACCGAACACACAAAATCGGTTCTCCGGCAGCCCGCTGACTGTAGTCTGAATCGCGTAAAGTCCACCAGCCAATCGGTCGCTTGCTGGCGCTCCGGCCGCGGCTGTGGTGGTGTAGAGAGTTTTTCGGTTTGCCCAGGACCCGTTCGGCTCCCGTCATGTCCTGACGCTGAACCAGCACGGCGAACTTATGATCTGCAAGGCTAGGGTTCCATTGGCCTTTAGCTCCTGGCGAACAGCAGCGTTCGGCTCGCGGCAGGATGCATTGTCGGGTGTTTCTACGGCGAGACACTATAGGCTTTCATCATTGACACGAGAGTGGAGTTCTTCGATATTGTCGAAAACAACGGTGCCCACGTTGCTGGAATAAGCGTGGGCCGCGTTCTTCGCAATCCATGAATCCGCGATTCTTACCAAAGGAGCCAATACAGTACAACAGTGATTGCAGATAGGACAGCCAGCTGCAAGCGCCAATCGAATATCCCGCGAAAGCGTTCCGCTTGACCTTTCCAATTGATTGTAAGTCGCTCAAGTTTTGCCGGGTCGGTTTTCTTCGTGAAGGAGGACACGACAAACAATATAATGATGCCGGCAAGCGTTCCCCAAAGTCCACGGTACGTGTAATTTAGAGTCAGCGGACTCGCATGGAGCAAAGGAAAGAGCCTGCTGCCCGCTAAGGGACCGAGCAACTGGTCCGTCACAAATACAACGCTAAATACGGAGCCGACCAAAACCGACGCAAGTGCGCCCGCTGCCGTCACACGTTTGCTCAGGATGCCGAACACGATTGCCGGAGCAACTGGCAATTCGAGGTAAAGGGTAACGGCCTGCAGGTATTTATACAGCCCATCTGGCGTTTTGTAGACGGCATATGCCGCCGTGATGCCGAGCAGCGTTGCCACCACGATCGCAATCCTTCCCAGTAGGACTTGGGCTCGCTCCCCGGTTCGCGGGCGAAAATGAAGGACGAAGTCACGCACCGCGAGCGTGGAAACCGAATTCATCACCGACAGGGTCGAACCGATGAGAGAAGCGAGCAAAGCGGCTAGTAGCAGTCCGCGAATTCCAGTGGGCAGCAGTTCGTTGAGCAGAGTCACAAATGTAGTCTTGCTGTCTCTCCCGGGAAAGAGTGCCAAGGCGATGACCCCCGGCAGAGCGAAGATGAAAACGGGCGAGAGTTTCAGAAGAACGGTAAACATGGCGCCCCAACGCGCCTGCTCGATGTTTCGCGCGCCCAGCACGCGCTGGACGTTCACCTGGTCAACCCCCCAGTAGAACGTGCCAGCGTATATCGCTGTAAGGATAACGCCCCAAAACGGGTAATTTGGGTCGGTGTAAGGTTTCGCGATGTGCACCGCACGAGGGACACTTAGGGCAAGCTGGTGCCATCCTCCCACTCGGTGCAGCCCCGTGAATACCATGATGGTGCAGCCGAGAATGATAATTCCAGTCTGGATCGAATCGGTGTATGCGACCGCGGTAAATCCGCCGATAATCGTTACGCCCGCGGCAACCGCTCCCATGACCCAGACCACCGTCATCACGTCCCAACCAATGAGTCCACGTAATACCAGTGCGCCTGCATAGAGATGGAACGCCATCTTTGTCGTGATGGAAATCGCCAGCATCAGCCCGGAAAAGAGAACGCGAGCCGCGGGGTGATAGCGCGTCTCGAGAAATTCGGGCGTGGTGAACACCCGGTTCCGAATGTAGAACGGAAACAGGAACATGGCAGCAAAGCCGAGGCACCAACAGGTTGTGAGCTCGACTGTTCCAGCTGAGAGTCCGTAGCGATAGGCATCGCCCGAAAGCCCAACTAGGTGCTCTGCCCCGATATTGGTCGCAAACAAAGAGGCGCCCACGAGTGGCCAGGGAAGGCTGCGGTCAGCCAGAAAAAAGCGAGTGCTGTCCGTGGACGATTTCTTACGGACAGCAAGATATAGTCCCAGAAGGATACTCGAGCTTAGGACCACGAGACAAATGGACCAGTCGACTAAACCGAGGGAAAAAGACATGTGTTGTTCCCGGAAATTTGAGTTTCGTGAGGGTAACGCGCGTCACCTGCTCCCGCGAATGTTCGACTGACGTGAGTCGAACCACTACCGGCTAGAAACGCAGTAACATTCACTGCGAGGTGAGTCCTCCGTCAATGATCCAATTGCAGCCAGTGATCGACATAGCCGACGGACTGAACAAGAAGGCGACAACGTCTGCTATTTCTTCTACGGTAATGAACCTCTTCACCAAGAGACGGTCCAAGAGGGCTTTGACGACAATCTCACCCTCGGCGATTAAGTATTCGCTATTTGTGGTGAGTACGGCACCAGGTGAAATGGTTGCCACTCGTATCCGCGGCGCTAACTCCACCGCCATGGCTCGGCCCATCGCGACCAAAGCGCCTTTGGTGGATGCGTACGCAGTCAAATTTGCATTGCCGATGACAGCATTCACGGAAGCGATGTTCACGATGCAAGGATCTGGGACGCCGTCGCGAACCGCTTTGGCGAACTCCTGACTGAGAAAGAATGGGGCTCTCTGATTGATCGCGACAACGCGGTCGTATTCTAAGATAGTCGTTTCACCAAATGGTTTGTGGAAACTCCAAGCCGCGCAGTTTACCAAGCCATCCAGCACGCCCACTTTTTCCAATGCCGAGCGCATCAGGTCGCGTGCGGCGTCCGGCTCAGCCAAATCCCTCACCAAGGCGATCGCCGAATTTGAAAGGGGAGGATCGGCAAGGCGGTCCTTGACGACCGAATCGCAATCGACGAGAACCAATCGGGCTCCGGCACCAGCCAGCCGGCGGGCAATTCCAAGACCTAGGCCCTGAGCGGCTCCCGTAACAAGAATTGTGCGGTCTTTTAGATCGATATCCATATCTCACACCAACATGATGCCTAAGTGGGGAGGTATTTTAAGAGCACGAAACGGAAGAACCGTGGCCTGCAAATGCTCCCCGCGTAGCGTATTCCACGAATTAGGTCGCGTCGCCGAATGTCTTCGAAGATGATGGGACGCTGTACCACGATGGGTTACAGCCGTGGTTGGACTGGGCAGCATCCCGCTTCCAAACGTTAAGCAGCGACTAATGCAAGGCATCGTAGTTTGTTGTCACTAGTAGAACGTGACAACCTCCTGTTGGATCGATTGTCCGGATATTTGCTACGTGGTGCTCTAAATCTCACCCAAGCCCACAAGCAACTCCCTCAACTGCTCGGCATGCTCTCGAGAAATGGCAGAAAGAGGTCTTCGACTCTCCCCTACTGGGATTCCGCGCAAAAGAGCCGACTCGCGGGTGACTGCAAGCCAATGCGGGTCGTTATTTGGCGTGGAGACAGCACGAAATTCGAGTCTTATTAAAGGTACCAGGGGGTAAAAAAGTTCGCGCGCTGCACTTAGGTTCTTTTCAACCGCCAATAACCTATATAGCCTCACGGCTCGGCTGGGCACAATCATCGGCAAACAACTGATCCAGCCGTCAGCGCCGACCGCGAGTCCTTCAAACGCAATCAAATCGTTACCTACAAACACAGGAAACGACGGTCCACAAAGAAGCTTGGTGTCGCGGATCCTGGCGACTTCAGAGGTTGACCACTTCACTGACTGCACCACACCCTCTTCTGCCAGCTGTTGAACCTCTTCAGGCGAAACGTCGATGCCACTTGTGCCGGGGACGTTGTAGAGCATCACCGGAAGGCCTACAGCTTCTCGCACTCTCCGCAAATGATCGAAAACGTCGCGCTTGGGCGGTCGGAAGCCATACGGCGGCATAACCATGAGCCCCTTGCACCCGGCACATTTTGCATGCCGACCAAACTCAATTGCAGCCCTCGTGCTGTATTCAACGACTCCGCCTAATATCGGAACTTTGGCGCCAGCTTCAGCCATCACCGCATCCAGCACGGCCTTCCGCTCGGTCATAGTGAGCGCGAGGGGCTCGCCAGAGCTGCCCATTGGAACCAAACCATCGACGCCTTGGGCGAGGAGGAAGTTTACAAATGCACGGGTTCCGCTCAGGCTCACAGTTTCGTCTTTCTCAAATGCAGTGATGGTGGGAGCATACACGCCTCGAGGGGAAAAGACATTGGGAGCAATCGCGGACAATCTAGCCTCCTTAGGCTACCGACCAGCCTCGCAGCTCATCGAACCCACCATTGAACCGCGTCACTGCCTCGGTGAAGCGAGAACACCCTAGCATGGGCCGGGCTGGATTTCAATCTGCGGAGCCGAAAGAGGAACCGAAGGAACTGTTGCGGCGGCGTGGAGAGTTGCTGGAACCAGCTTCGCACCGCCTATGAGACAGTGGAAGACATGCGTGTAAGTCGCTGCGGCTAATACATTCCAAAATAATACATCGAACATTATCACAATACCTTTTGTCGAGGCAGGCAGGATACTGCCGATGCGTCTTGCGACGATGTGCTGTAGTATGCGTCTACCAGCCAGAGCGAAATCGAGCTGGGGCGCGGCTTCCACAGGCTGGACAAAATCTCAACTTGCAGGTGTGGTGGACGAGCTTCCGCTCAGTTTTCTGAGGCAAAGATAGACTTCGGCGCCTACTGTTTCAGCCGACTATGAATCTGACAATCTTGCCCCGGTGAGATCTTCAAAATGCAGCGGCTATTCGAAAATGTATTCATAATTGACGGAGAAATCGGCGGCCGGCCTCTCCAGTTGGTCTATCTCAGAGGAACAGTAGCTGCAATGCTTCTTGACACTGGTTGTGCCGCAGATCCGCGCGAGGTAATTGCTCCACAAATACGGGAAGCGGGTGGGAATATTGAAGATCTCACCTGGATACTGAGCACACATCCGGATCTTGACCATATCGGCGGAAATTATGCGGCCAAGCAGCTCGCGCCCAAAGCGTTGCTGGCATGTGGAGACGCAGACCGGCACATCTGCACCGGGCTTGATGCGCTCCTGAAGTACCGATATGACCTTTATCGGGCAGATCACCAGATATTTCATTCAGGAGATAAGCTGGCGAGGATAAAGGCCCTCGCCGGGCCACCTCAACCGATCGACGTAACATTCCGGGGGGGAGAGCATCTGCGACTTGCTCCCGGGTGGGAAGTTGAAGTAATGGCCGTGCCGGGTCACGCCAAAGGACACCTCGCCATCTATGATCCAGCCCACAAGGCGCTGTACGGGGCCGATGCCATTCATGGCAGCGTGTATATGGGCCTGGATGGAACCGCAAAGTTTTGCCCCACCTACGCGGATATAGATGATTATCTGAGCACGATCCAATTGATCGAGCACATGCCGATTACTACTTACGTGGGCTGCCACTGGCCCGTGAAGACGTATGGGCAAATCGCAGAGTTCTGCCGGGAATCAAGAGCTTTCGTGGAAAAGGCCGATGTCTTATTGCTGTCTCTACTCAGGAAGCCGCACTCCTTGCGCGAGATGTGCGAGCAACTTGGTCCACAACTCGGCGAGTGGCCACGCGCGGTGGATCTGGACTTGGCGTGCGCACTCGAGGGCCACGTCAAAAGATGGCTAAATCGCGGCAAGCTGCGGGCCAACGTACGCACCCAGGCGCCAAGGGTCCTTGAATTCGTCCTGAAGTAAATTCGCGAGCTCGTTTCACCCTTCGTTGTCGTCGTTCGGCAGCAGGCCTACATCGGCGCCTCCCCGTTCCTTCTTTAATGGGAGTCTCGTGGAATTGGAGCACCACTGCCCCCCACCAAGAAGTCGAAGTCGGCTCCCTCATGTGCCTGAAGCACATGGTCGAAATACAGTTTTGCCCACCCACGTAGGGGACCGAGCGGCGGTGTCCACTGCGCGCGGCGTTGACTCAGGGTTCGATCGTCCACGTCCAGCTGAATCAGCCGACCCGGCACGTCGAGCGTAATCATGTCGCCCGTGCGCACCAGCGCTAGCGGCCCACCAGCCGCGGCTTCAGGAGACACGTGAAGCACGACGGTTCCGTAAGCGGTACCACTCATGCGCGCATCCGAAACCCGGACCATGTCCGTAACGCCTTTGCGCAACAGTTTGGCCGGTATCGGCATATTCCCAACTTCCGCCATGCCGGGGTACCCGCGAGGGCCACAGTTCTTAAGGACCATCACGCAATTTCCATCGATGTCCAGGCTTTCATCATTGACACGAGAGTGGAGTTCGTCGACGTCCTCGAAAACAACGGCGCGCCCGCGATGCTGGAGGAGGTGAGGGCCCGCCGCCGAGGGCTTGATCACAGCGCCATTCGGCGCGAGATTGCCCCGCAGCACGGCAATGCCAGCGTGGGATTTGAATGGCTCTGCAAAAGGGCGGATCACTTCCCGGTTCCAGCACTCTGCATTGGCGACATTCTCCCAAATTGTCTGCCCATTCGCTGTCAAAGCCTCACGATGCAGCACCCCGGCTTCGCCCAACTCCCGGAGCACTACGGGAAGCCCACCGGCATAGTAGAAATCTTCCATGAGGTGTTTTCCCGAAGGCTGCAGGTCAAGCAGACAAGGCAGCCCTGATCCTAGCCGATCCCAATCATCAAGCTCAAGCGGCACGCCCACCCGTCGGGCGATCGCGATCAAATGAATGACCGCGTTCGTGGACCCTCCGACAGCGGCGTTATTGAAAATGGCATTTTCCATTGCTGTACGCGTCAGGATCTTAGAAATGCGAAGGTCTTCTTGCACCATCTGGACGATACGGCGTCCAGTCAATTGAGCGAGGGTGTTGCGGCGTGCATCCACCGCGGGGATGGCAGCGTTTCCGGGGAGGCTGATGCCCAGGGCTTCCACCATACTGGCCATAGTCGAGGCCGTTCCCATGGTCATGCAATGCCCTTTCGACCGGTTCATACAGCTCTCAGCTTCGAAAAATTCACTGAGCGGCATGGTCCCAGCGCCCACCTTTTCGATCATCTTGAACACGCCCGTGCCGGAACCAAGTTCAGCGCCGCGGAATTTGCCATTCAACATCGGGCCGCCGGATAGGCCAATCGTAGGCAGGTCACACGAGGCCGCTCCCATGAGCAGGGATGGGGTGGTCTTATCGCAGCCCATCAGCAGGACAACTCCGTCGATCGGATTTCCCCGAATCGACTCCTCCACGTCCATGCTGGCGAGATTGCGGAAAAGCATCGCGGTAGGGCGCAATTGTGATTCGGCCAGAGACATTACAGGAAATTCCAGAGGGAAACCACCGGACTCCCACACGCCACGCTTCACCCATTCCGCGAGCTCGCGAAAATGGGCATTGCAGGGATTCAACTCAGACCACGTGTTACAGATGCCAATGACCGGTCGGCTGAATACATCGTGGGGCCAGCCTTGATTCTTCATCCAGCTTCGGTGCGAGAATCCGTCGCGATCATTTCTTCCATACCAGCTTTGACTGCGTAGCTTGCTCATGCGTTCTTCTCCGTTTCTCGATCCAGATACCCAGGCATTTCAGTCTATGAACACGCTCGGCAGCAATCGAAAACTTGAATGCCCCAACGCCGACAGGACGGACCGAGCGTGATGGCTGGAGAAGGCTTGAGTCAAAAGTCCAGCCGCTTCGGGCGGCTCCATGACTACCGCCAGCTCAGCGTCACCAGCGAATCCGCCGGCAGCGTCAGCTGCGCCATCCTGCCGGCGAGGAGCACACGCACGTCGCGCTCTTCCCCCGGGTTCCCCACCACCACCGCCTTGGTACCATCGGTATTGGTGAAGGCCACGCTGGAAACATTTTCGAGATTCGTCTGCGAGTCAAAGCGCAGCGAGCCTCTCCGGCCCGCGCGCGCGTAATGAGCGAAAGTCCAGTACTGGCCGCTGCGCGTGATTTCCCTGGTTTGTGAATTGATGGTTACGAAGCCGGCGCAGGGCGCGGGTCCGATATTGGGATGGCCCTTTTCATCGAGTGCCAGGTTCCAACTAATGAAGCAGCGCGACCAGTTGCGTAGGACTTCGGCGTTCTTGGCGGCCCATTTGTTCCAGTCGGTTTCGTAATTGGGATTGAGGATCGGACCACCTTCGGTCCAATAGGTATGCTTCTCAGGAAAGGCGTCATGCACGCGGGTCATTTCGGTGGCGCGGCCGGCATACCCATGCCAGGCGACGCCGTCCGCATACTTGTAGAGGTCAGGATCTTCAAGCTCACAAATGACGCGGCCCCACAGGTTGTAATTGTGGTCGAGAATCCAGATTTTGGTGTCGAGCTTATTATTCGTCAATTCCGGGCCGAGGTGCTTGCCCACGTACTCGATCTCGTCCTCCTGCGCCCAAAAGCACGCCGGCATTCTGCCATCCTGGTCCGTGTCCACTTCGTTCTGCGGGCTGATCGAAGTGATGGTCACACCTTCAGCGGCGTAGGCTTGCAAAAATTTCACAATGTATCTTGCGAAAACCCCAAGATTGTGCTTCCGCATGTTTCCACCCAGCATCGACCCATTGGCCTTCATCCAACCCGGCGGACTCCACGGCGAGGCAAAGAGGTGAAGATCGGGGTTTATCTTGCGGGCCAGCCGCAGCGTAGGCAGAATGTATTGCCGGTCAAAATCAATGGAGAAGCGCTCCAACTCAGGGTCCGGATCTCCGTCATCATAGCTGAAGGCTACGGTGGAGTAATCGCTGGAACCAATGCAAGTCCGGCAGACATTCAGGCCCATTTCCGCGGGGTCGAAGAGCTCGTGGAACAAGTGCTCGCGTACTGCCGGATCAAGCTGGTTAATCATGTAACACGCCGCATCGGTGAAGGCGGCCCCGAAACCCAGAATCTCCTGATAGGTTTTGTTGGGGTCGAGCACAATAGCACCGTCGGTGCCGTTGCTTGCGGGACCCCATTGGAGAGCGGGCTCCTGGGAGAATCGCTTGCCACCCGCGGTAAGGCGCACATCGATACTGCCACTGGGAGCGTTTGCCTTAGATCCTTTGGACTTCTTCGATGCCAGCACAGTCTGGCCCAAGGCCGCGCCCACCGCGCCCAGTTTCAGAACGTCACGACGAGTAAAAGCCGACATAGAAACCTCCTGCTTCCTGCCTACTTCCAGCTCAGTGTCATTACGGAGGTCTCGGGTAAGAGCAACTCGGCCGCCATCCCGGCCAGCTGCAGATGAACTTTTCTTTCTCCGCCGGTGTTGCCCAACACTGCGGCCAGGCTGCCGTCGGGGTGGGCGAAGGCCACATGGGAAACCTTCTCCACTTCACCTTGGGAATCGACACGGCGCCCCCCGCGCCGGGCGGCGCGGGCATAGTGCGCCAGCGCCCAGTACTGGCCGGTGCGCGAAATCTCGTGAGTCTTGGAGTCGATACTCAGAACACCGCCGGCCGAGAAGGGTCCAATATTAGGCCGGCCCTTTTCATCCAGCGCCATATTCCAGCTCGTCACGCAACGGGCCCAGTTGCGGAACATACCGGCGAATTGTTCCGCCCAATTCGCCCAGTCGGTCATGTAACCCGGATCGGTGTAGTCGGGACTGCATTCGGTTACATAGGCATTCTTGTTGGGATAGGCGTCATGGACCTGGCTCATGGCTGCGTCCTTGCCCCCATAGACGTGCCAGGCGATGCCATCAATGTATTTGTTGACGTCGGGATCTTGCAGTTCGCACATCGCTCTTCCCCACAGGTTCCAGTTGTGGTCGAGGATCCAGATCTTGGTGGCGAGCTGGTTCTTCTCCAGCGCCGGGCCGAGATGCTTCCCCACAAACTCAATCTCATGCTCCTGGGCCCAGAAACAGGCCGGCATCCGCCCGTCCTGGTCGGTATCCACTTCGTTCTGGGGTGTCACCGCGTCGACCACAACACCTTCTGCGGCATAGGCTTTCAAGTATTTGACGAAATAGTCGGCGTACACCGCCAGGCTGTGTTTCCGCATGCTTCCGCCCAGCATGGATGCGTTCGATTTCATCCATCCCGGCGGACTCCACGGGGCGCCGAATACATACAGCTCCGGATTCATCTTGCGGGCCAGGCGCACCATCGGCAGAACGTACGCGCGTTCATGGTCAATGGAGAAGCGCAGCAGCTCGGGATCCACGTCGCCATCATCGTAGCTGTAGGCCACGGTGGAATAATCGCTCGAACCGATGCAAGTCCTGCAGACGCCGAAACCCATCTCGGAAGGATGATAGAGTTCGTGGAACACCTTCTCACGCGCTTGCGGGGTCAGCTGGTTGAACATATAACAGGCCCCCTCGGTGAGCGCGGCGCCGACACCCAGAACTTCCTGGTATGTCTTAGTGGGGTCGAGCACGATGGTGTCGCCGGATATCCCACCAGCGGCCAGCCACTTGATCGCAGCCTGCGGAGCGAACTTCGCAGCGCCCGCAGTCAGGCGGACGTCGATGTCGCCGATCGGGGCAGCGGGTGAGCCAAAAGCGCGCACCCCTTGACTCAGAATCGCCATTCCAGCGGCAGTCAGTTTTAGAAAGTCACGACGTGATTGCGACATGGCAGCCTCCTCAGTATGCAGAAATCGTTAAAGTCTGGAAGCACGCGAAGCAGTTGGCAGCCTTCGGTGGCAACCGCATCTCAGGCACCGGTTGTGTCCGCTGCCTGCTCGGTTCCTGCGATACACAACTGACCGGTCAGTTCCAGCCCATGGAGAATTATCATTGCGCCCAGCGCAAATACTGGCACCAACAGGCCGGCGCGCAAAGAGGCGTTATAAGACGAAATTTGACCAGTCATCCAGGGGAAAAGGGAGCCACCCAATCCGGAGATCGCGAAAACCCATTTTGCTTTTGGCGAATCACTCGTAATGTACAGGACTCTGGCCAAACATAGCGGGAAAATTGGCCCAAGGGCGAGCCCGGCAAATGCGGCGAAGAAGACAATCGCCATCGGTGAATGGCTCAGAAGCAGCAGAAGAGTGCTGGTGAATGCTATCGTCAATGATGAGGTGAAAAGCTGCCCCTCAGACAACCGTTGTAACACCGCAGGTGCTAGAGCCCTACCGCAGAGAAGCGCTATCCAGAAGCCTGAGGTGGCAATAGGAGGCCATAGGTTGCTCGAAATCCGCAGGCGATGGACATAGGTCATCATCCATCCGCTGACCGACACCTCGACGCCAACATACAAGAACGCGAGCGTGGCAAAAATCAAAAGGAGCTTGAACTGTCTCTGCTCACCGTTTATTTTTGGAGGATTGCTATCGCCGACGGAAAACGCCGCTCGATGTTTTCCAAGCAGAAGAGCCGTCACCGCGAACACCACGGCCAGAATGGGAAATAGGTAGGTAGGTGGCCACCGGCTTATCCAAAGCGATGCAATCGCAGGACACAGAACAGCACCGACGGCCCAAGAGGCATTTAGCAATGCTAGCGCAGCTCCCCGCTTCCCGCTGGAAATGCTGCAGATCAGTAGACTAGTGGCTGTCATGGTCAAGCCGAGCCCCAGACCAAAACTAAGAAAGAGAATTACTTGGAATAATCCGGTAAACAGCGACAAGGAGACAGCGCTGGCGATAAGAAGTAAATATCCGCGCATAAGGCTGCCAAAGAAATCATTTCGCACAAGCAACGCACCAAAGGCCGAGCCTGAAAACTGGGCAGCGAATAAAATGCCGGCTCTGCTATCGTTCATGTGCCAGATTGTGCTAAGGGTTGGTAGAATGCAGCCGAGTAATGTGGTGCCGACGCCTGTCAATGCAAATCCTAGATGTAACCATCGAACTTGCCGCATCCGATCTAAAGCTTCAATCTGCATGAATGACCGTGTTGAGAGCCTTGCCGGATAGTTTGCTTTTCTTGCCACTATTTGACCGATCCGTCCTCTCAGTCGACTGGGTCGATTCCCGGATTACCAGTTCGGGTTCCACGATGATCTGTTCGCGGAAGCGCTCTGTGCCATGAAGCCGGTTCAGAATACACTGGGCTGCGATTCTTCCCATATTAGACAAGGGCTGGCGGATGGTTGTGAGCCTTGGATTGCTGAACGCTGCGGCCTTGATATCGTCGAATCCAATAACGGAGACATCGCCGGGCACGCGTAGTCCGAAGTCCTGAAGCGCACGTATCGCGCCAATAGCCGACATGTCATTGAAGGCGACCACGGCAGTGAACCGTTCCTGATTGGAAAGGAGGAGGTGCTGTATGACTGGATAGCCCAACTCGGGAGAGTTGATGTCGCGGTCCAGCTGCACGATGAATTCTGGTCTGACAGGGATGCCTATTTCCTGCGCAACGCAAACGATGCTGCGCCAGCGTTCATCGGAATCCGAGCTGAAGGACTGGCCGCGCATGAACGCCACGCGTCTGTGTCCTAAAGAATGCAGATGCGTCAACGCAAGTTCGGCAGCGAAGCGGTGGTCGAGTACTACGTTAGTGACGCCCTCGATGGGACGATGTCCGGCGACTGCAGCAACGGGTACGGGGAACGGATGCTCCAGCAGCGTATCAATGGTAATAAGAGCTTCCGCACCCCGGCCGAGAAGCATTTGACTGTATTCCTCAACCAGATTTTTCCGATGCCGATGGTGGGCGGTAAAGTAGAAATATCCCGCATCCATCAGATGATCGCCGATGCCGCTCATCACCTGAGTGTGATAGCCATCGCCCAATTCAGGCACCAGTATTCCAATATTTAGAGTACGGCGATTGCGAAGGGAACGTGCCAGAAGACTTGGCTGATAATTGAGTTCTTTGGCGGCTGCCTTAATGCGGTCACGTGTAGCCTGGGGAATCGAGCGGCCCGGAACTTCATTTAGAACCACAGAAACTGTAGCTGGATTCAACCCGAGATGTTCGGCCAGTTTCTTCAGGCTCGTGGGTCTATTTGCGTGCGGCCGCTTTTCACTCATACGCTCGTCTTTTTCTCCAGCTCGCTAATTCTCCCTCGCTGAGCGGATATCTTACGATACTGCGCTTTCACGGCTCCGAGCCAGATGGCCTCAACCGCGGCACGCGTAATAAAGGTATTTCCTGACGAGAATGCAACTCCACGAACCCCAAACGAAATCTATTTCATTTGGGGCTTGAAATCCAGATAGGCGAAGTTCATGTGCCCGTTCGTCAGCACGTGCAGGGTCAATACCTGCACTCCCTTTTTCAGTTTGACCTGGACTAGATTCTTCATCAACCCCCAATGGTGCATCTGTCGCCAGGCAATAGGGTCGGCGGCGTTGTAGGTTGCCAGGATATCGACAGCTCCAGTGAGTTTTTTTCCGTTCAAATCAAACGATATCTCACCGCCGCCGCTCGAAGTGTATAAAAGATCCACGTTGTAGACACGACTTTGTTCAACTACCACCGTCATGTTGAACCACTCGCCCGGCTCAGTCCAACCGACATAGAGTTGACCTTCGGGTGGCTGCACTAAGTTGTAAGGACTGTTGTCGATGTGATCGTGGAATTTTGTATAGGAGGTATCAACTCCTTCGTCCATGCGGAACTGGTTCAAATAAGATCCATCCGCCGGATTCAAGCTGCCACTACCGTTGTTCTTGGCATCGGTGTCGTGGTATGCGATCCCTTCGCCGCCTAGATCGTAGTAGGCGCACTGCACTCGCCCCGGAATACGTTGCGGCCCGGCGTGATACACGCTGTCGTGAAACGGTTCGCTCCGGTGAGAGCTGGTTTTGTCCGAGGCGACCGCCGCCAGGCAAAGACCACCGAGCACGATGAAGGATTGACGCAATCCCAGTCGAAATCCTATTGTCATAAAGCGTGTGGCCATAGATTTATGGCTCTTTAAATCTAGCTCTCTTTCAATACTTGTTGAAGAAGCGCGCGAATCGCAAAAGGAGAGTGGTCAGTCAGGTGACGATCGTGGCCGTCATTGCACCGTTTGATCTCTTCAAACCTTCTTTCCATGACCGTAGGTCCAGGCGCGCACCGGAGCATCCGAACCAGCTTTGCACAATCCGCGAGACTAAGACAAACGATTTTATTCTACCGCTGCTCAATATTCTACAATTCTTTCGGCTGTTGACATCGGCCCTCTGAGAGTCGCCTCCGGCACATTTTGTCGCCCCGAGCGCATAAAACTTCTAGCGGAAACAATCGATTGGTCTGAAAGGGCTACCGAGGATAATTTTCTGCTTGACAGTGATTGAGAAAAGGAGATATTGTCTCGCGGTGTTGCGGGAGTTTAGTGTGTTGTTATGAGACAATCGATTGTCTAAATGTTTATGTGGGTCAGGCGAGTTTACAGGAGCGGGACCAAAGGTTGAGAAGATTCAGCAGTTCGCCTTCCGGGCCCCTGGCCGCAGATAGTCGTGAACAAAAGTGCATTTTCGTGCATCGGAGGCTCTGATGAGCAAAGTCTATGTCGCGTTCGCCTGTTGTCTTCTGCTGAGCGTGGCCAACGTCGGTCTAGCGCAAAATACGAATTCCAGTGACATTCGTGGTACGGCGACCGATCAGTCGGGAGCGGTTCTGCCCGGCGTAACTGTCACGGTACTGAACAACGCGACGGGGGTCATCCGGACTTTCGTCACGAACGCCGATGGTATCTACGATACCAATTCAATCCTGCCCGGAACCTACACCGTTACCTTCTCGAAGACGGGTTTCGAGAAGCTCGTAAAGAACTCGATCGTTTTGCAGGTCGGTCTGGCCACGGTCGATGGTGCGCTGCAGGTAGGAGCAATCACGGAGGAGGTTAGGGTTTCATCGGATCTGCCTCTGTTGAAGACTGAGGATGCGCAGGTAGCGACCACTTTGTCGACGGAACAGTTGACCGACCTGCCGAGCGTCGATCCGGCGAACGGCTGGACCAGTCTCCTGAAGTTGCTTCCCGGCGCTACCAGCACCCCAGGCGGCACCAATGGTGGCGGCAGTGGTGACGAAAATCCTGGAGTCGATCAAGCCATCGCGGGAACCATGCCATACTTCTCCAGCTATCTAGTCGACGGCGGCTCGATTTGGTTGCCGCACAGCGCCAACACTGACTCGGGCGAGAGCGAGACCGTAGCCGAAGTGCAGGTGATTACCACAACCGCCTCGGCGATGTACGGCGGCGGCGGCAATGTCTTCAACGTCATCAGCAAGAGCGGGGCCAATCGGTTTCACGGTGCCGCCTACGATTATTTCCAGAACGACGACTTGGATGCGAGAGACTACTTCAACCCCACCGGCGCCAAGGCGAAGCAGCGTTACAACTACTACGGCGGCTCGATAGGCGGGCCGGTCATCAAGGACAAGTTGTTTTTCTATTTCAACTATCAACAGTTGTCTAACCCCAATAGCTCGGAGGCCAATGTTTCGGTTCCGACCGCCGCCATGAAGGCGGGTTGCTTTGATCCTGCGCTCTTCGGAACCAGTCTGACCCTTGACCCTGCGCATGGTGGTACGCCGTTAACTACCAATGCCGCCCAATGCGGGGCCTTTAATGTGAACGACCTGGCTCTGCCGACGGCTGATTTCGACCCGGTCGCTGCGAAGATTCAGACATTTTATGAGGCGCCCAATGGGAGTGGAATCTCAAACAACTATAGCTTTCTGAAACCTGGCAACGGCAACAGCATCAAGTATTTTGGGCGGTTGGACTACAACATGAGCGCTAAGAACCGCATCGCCATTTCGACTACGATGCACGACAACCCGCACAAGACTAATTATGACCCTAATGGTCCATGCCCTCTAAGCTGCGATAATAATGCGGGCGAAGCGTATCAAGCGCAGGTGTCGGATGTGTACGCAATCAATTCGTCCCTGGTAAACGAATTCCGGTATTCCTTTGTCCGGCAGGGGAATTGGTTTGTCCCGCAGAGCCTGGGCAAGGGCTTCCCGGCCCAGTTAGGATTCCAGTTCTCCCAGGCGGACGAGTTTCCGAATGTGGGTATCAATGGAACCGGCGCCCCGGGGGGGATTGGTTACGGCACGAACGCAGTCTTTATTGAGAACACCTTCATTCCCTCGGATGTGTTAACCCTGGTTCGGGGCAAGCACATTCTGCACTTTGGCGGCGAGGTCATGTTTGAGCAGGATAACTCGACTCCATGGGGCGGCCTGCAAGGTGCGAACCTGACTTTCACTGGCCAATTTACCACCAACAACCCCGCGGTCGACGTAGGCTATGCCGACTTCTTGTTGGGAGATGTGCAAACGTGGAGCACCTCAACTCAACCGGAACACGGAATGCGGGCCAAGAATCCGTCGGTTTTTGTTCAGGACGACATCAAGCTGCGGCCGAACCTTACCGTTAATCTCGGGGTGCGCTCGGAAACGCATGGCGGAATGAGCGAAGTCCACAACAATATCGGCGGCTTTGATCCGACCCTCACCAATCCCGTCACCAACACTTTAGGCTCGATTTGGTTTGCGGGCCTGAACGGGGCGCGAACTCAGGACTTCGAGACCAAGACCAAAGTGATGCCACGCCTGGGAATTGCCTGGCAGCCGACGAGCAACTGGGTGGTGCGGGGCGGGGTTGGCCAATACGCCAGCCTTTGGAGCATGGACACTGTAGGCGGGCCGCTTGGCTTCGGCACAGGCGTCTCGGGCAATGCGACAGCCAATGCCAAGTACGGCGCGGGCGGGGTGTACACCGGCGAGGCGCCAGTGGTGCAGCTTTCGGGGACTGGGGCGGGCCTGCCCATCATTGCCGGTCGCAATCCTGCTTCCTACATCACCCCTGCAACGCCTCAGGGAAGCGGGTTTATACCCTATACCCCCTATAATCTCCCCATTATGAACGGCTGGCAGTGGACGGCAGGCGTGCAGCGGCGTTTGCCCGCTAATATGGTGGTAGAGGCGCAATACGTCGGCAGCCACTGGGTCAACGAGGAGTTCTTGGCCGATATCAACCAGCTGCCTGCGGACAAGCTCGGAGAGGGTCAGGCCGCGAGGCCGTATCCGCAGTTTACGGGCATCGGCATCGGCTCGGGTGGATCGCGAACCGGCTTTTACACCGGCGTGTCGAACTACGAGTCGGCGCAGGTCCTGCTTAAGAAACCATTTGGATATGGTCTGTCTGCCGATCTCGCTTACAGCTGGTCACAGCTGAAAGATGACATGGACAGTTCAGGCTGGGGCGAGCAATTCGGTTCCGTGTACTATCAAGACTCCTTTAACCCGTCGGCCAACTACGCGCCCTCGAATTTCAATCGGCCCAATTCGTTCAAAGGGTCGTTAGTATATGCGATACCGCTCGGGAAAGGACACGAATACCTGAACTCGGCTGCAGCGGATGCGGCGCTCGGTGGTTGGAAAGCGTCATCTTCCTTCATAGCTGAATCGGGAGCTCCGTTCACGGTGATTATGAACAGCGCTACCCCGGACGGCGCGCTGGATGGAAATTTATATCCCAACCTGGTTGGGAATCCGAATGCGTCGAGCCAGTCGCTCAACCAGTGGTACAACCAGCTCGCTTTCGCAGCGCCGGCGCCCGATACCTTCGGCAACAACAAAAGAAACTCGCTCCGTGGACCTGATCTAACGGATGTCGATTTTTCACTGTCCAAGAGCTATGGTATCCCGAAATGGGAACAAGGCCAGCTGCAGATTCGGATGGATGCTATCAACGTCCTGAACCATCCAAGCTTCCAAAATCCCAGCAACAACCTCAATCCAGCCGCGCTTATATCGGGTGTTGCCGATCCAAGCGTGGGACGCGTCAGCGCCACCACGATTACCGGCCGAATCGTTCAGCTCTCTGCTAGATTCTCCTTCTGAGGAGAAGTGGAGACAGATGTTTCTGAAAACTAAGAGGACGGCGGCCCCTGGTCGCCGTCCTTGTCTTTTAGGCGACCCAGCAGATTGATACCGGCTGTATCATTAGCTAGAGATGAGGACAAAAGACGCTACTCGCTTACTCGCTGCCATCCTCTTTTCTCTCGGTTCGTTGCCGTGCCTCTCCCAATCGGAAACCAGTCGCCAGCAGCAAATCGAATCGCACAGCCATCAGGCGCAGGAGTTCTTAAGAGAAAGCCGGCCTGATCTGGCTATACCGGAGTTTCGCGCTCTCGTCGCGCTCGATCCCAACAACATGGATGCGCGCGGAAATCTTGGCGTGCTGTTGTTTTTCCAAGGCGACTATGCCGGTGCGATTCCACAGCTGCGAGCCGCGCTCAAGTTACGGCCTACCCTCTGGAAAATTCAGGCCCTTCTGGGCATGGCCGAGCGGCGCACTGGTAGCACCAAAAACGCCATCGCCGATCTGGAGAAGTCTTTCCCCAAACTAAGGGAGCAGAAGATTCAGATAGACGCGGGCATGGAGCTGATTCAGATTTACTCCGACTCGGGCGATCTCGACAAAGCCGCAGCTACGGTTACGGTTCTACGCAACTTGTATCCCACCGATGCGGAAGTGCTCTATGATTCCTATCGGGTTTATTCCGATCTCGCCGGTGAATCCATGCTCAGTCTGTCCTTGGTGGCTCCACAATCCGCCAGGATGCATCAGGTGATGGCGCACGAAATGGCGAAGCATGCAGACGACGAGGGAGCGATTAGAAACTACCGCGAGGCGCTCAAGCTCGATCCCAAGATTCCAGGACTCCATTTTGAATTGGCCGAGATGCTGAACGCCTCGTCGTCCGCAGCCGAACAGGAGCAAGCCGAGGCCGAGTACCAGGCCGCGCTTGCGGTGAATCCATTCGATGAAAGGGCTGAGTTCCGCTTGGGAGGCATCGCTTCCCGGCGGGGCAATGCGCAGGAGGCCTACGCCCACTATTCTCGAGCCGTGCAACTCCAGCCGAATGACTCGGAGGCCAATCTCAGTCTCGCAAAAACGCTGATGCAGATGAATCAGCTGGAGAAAGCGCAACCCCTACTCGAACGTGCGGTGCAATTGGATCCCACGAGCGCCGCAGCCCACTTTAGCCTCGGCACGTTGTACCGTCAGACAGGCCGTACCGAGGACGCGAAAAAGGAACTGGCCGAATACCAGAAGTACAAAGATATGAAAGAAAAACTCCTGGAGCTCTACCACCAGATGCACCTCACCCCCGCGAAACAAGAATCAGACGCCGCCGACGCGCGGAAATAGCCGGGTGATCCTTGACAAACACAATGCATGCCTTGTGACGTCCGCAAGCAACCCGGAACCCACGGCGTGCTGAGTTTGCATAAACAAACCGAT
Organism: uncultured Acidobacteriaceae bacterium; assembly: GCA_963770245.1. Taxonomy (GTDB): domain Bacteria; phylum Acidobacteriota; class Terriglobia; order Terriglobales; family Acidobacteriaceae; genus PALSA-270. The sequence continues at coordinate 194,972 of CAVYOX010000015.1, forward strand.
AGGAAGCGCGACATGCCGAAAGTGTCGTTTTTGATCGCTTTGACGTTAGCTCTGATCGCTCCGCTCTTCGCCTCCTCCTCTTATTATCCGGCTCGTTTCGACGATGCCAAGGCCGTCTACCTTACCCAGGACAATTTTCCGGTTCATGGCGACGGGGTGGCCGACGACACCGGCACCATACAACAGGCCATTAATAAGGTTCAGGAGACGACCAACCAGGGCATTCTTTTCATTCCCTCGGGCCGCTACCGGGTTACCAAAACGATCTATATCTGGCCGGGTATCCGGCTCATCGGGTTTGGAGCCACGCGGCCGGTATTTGTGTTGGCGGCGAACACGATTGGTTTTCAGGAGGGCCCGGCTTATATGGTCTTTTTCGCCGGCTTTCGCCCGGGATCGGTTCATGCTTCCAGTGGCGCGGGCCGTTCTTTCCCCCCCGCGAATGCGCCTCCTCCCGACGCAAATCCGGGCACATTCTATTCGGCGATCAGCAACCTCGATATTGAAATACAGGACGGGAACCCGGGTGCGGTCGGAGTGCGCGCTCGCTATGCGCAGCATTGCTTTTTGGCCCACATGGATTTCCGCGTCGGTTCCGGACTGGCGGGAATCCACGATGGAGGCAACCTGGCGCAGGACGTCCATTTTTATGGGGGACGGTATGGCATCTGGACTCGTCGGCCTTCTCCAGGCTGGCAGTTCACCATTATCGATGCCAGCTTTGAAGGCCAGCGCGAAGCGGCGATTCGCGAGTACGAAGCCGGCCTGACGCTAATTCGCCCGCGATTCAAGAACGTGCCCACCGCGATTTCCATCGATCCCGAGCATTCCGACGAACTCTGGGTAAAAGATGGGCGTATGGAGGACATCACCGGTCCGGCCGTGGTCATCAGCAATGAGAACAATGCCCATACCGAAATCAATATGGAGAATGTGATCTGCCGGAACGTCCCTATATTTGCGTTTTACCGGGAGAGCGGAAAGCAAATTACCGACCGGCAGGAAATGTATACCGTGAAAACGTTCTCTCACGGACTCCATTTTGACGACATGGGAACTGCGGCCGCCATTCGCGATATCTTCGACACCGCTCCGCTGAGTGCGCTTCCGGAACCGGTGAAGTCCGATATCCCGGATCTGCCGACCATGGATACCTGGGTGAATATTCGAAGTCTCGGCGCCCACGGCGATGGCTCGACCGACGATACTGAGGCATTCAAGAAAGCCATAACCGTGCATCGCACGATTTATCTGCCCTCGGGTCAGTATCGGGTCACTGACACGATCACGCTAAAGCCGGATACGGTGCTGATCGGTCTGCACCCAAGCGTCACCCGGATCCTTCTCGCCGACTCGACCCCGGCGTTTCAAGGGGTGGGAAGTTCCAAAGCGCTGCTGGAGGCGCCGCAAGGGGGCGGCAACATCGTAACCGGCATCGGCCTCTACACCAACGGTATCAATCAGCGAGCGGTCGCCGCAAAATGGATGGCGGGCAGCGATTCGCTGATGAACGATGTGCGCTTTCTGGGCGGGCATGGCACAGTCGATCCGGATTCTACGGTGGAAGCGAGTTCAAAAGTCTGGCAGCAGATTTATAACAATACCCACACCGCCGATTCCGACCTGAATCGCCGGTGGGACGGGCAGTATCCCAGTCTTTGGGTCACCAACGGCGGCGGCGGGACTTTTGTCGATATCTGGACGTCCAGCACCTTCGCGCAAGCCGGCATGTATGTCTCGAATACGTCCACCGAGGGACGAATTTACGAATTATCGAGCGAGCATCATGTGCGCAACGAAGTGGTACTGCAAAATGTGTCCAACTGGCGGATTTATGCCCTCCAGACTGAAGAAGAGCGAGGAGAGAGCGGTTTCGCCTTACCCCTGGAGATTCGGGATTCGAGTGATATTACCGTGGCGAACCTGCATATGTATCGCGTCGTAAGCAGCTATCAGCCGTTCCCATACGCGATCGAGCTCACCAACTCGAAAAACATATGGTTTCGCAACATCCATTGCTACAGCGACAGCAAGGTGTCTTTCGACAACGCGGTTTACGATCAGACAAACAATGTCCAGCTTCGGCAACGCGAATTTGCCTGGCTGAATATTTCCGGCAACGCGCCGCAGGCTTTACCCAAACAAGCTTCCCCGATTTTGGCTGAAGGCGCGAATGTGGAGAAAGTTGCGGGCGGGTTCTTCAATATTTCTGGAGGAGCCATCGACCGTTCCGGCGACCCTTACTTTGTGGATGCCAAATGGCAGACCATCTACCGCTGGTCGGCAGACAAACGCCAGCTAGCGACGGTCCGGGACAATCCTCTCGATCCCGTCCAACTGGTCTTCGATAAAGCTGGCGATCTGATGGTGATCTCCTATGCTGGAAAGGGCACAATCTACAGTTTCAATCCCAATTCGCGGGATAAAGATATTACCCTGCTAAAAGCCGAAGCGGCAGTTTCACGCCCAGGAAGAATTCCAGTTCTCCCGGTCAATTACTGGAGAAATGAAAACGACTTCACCGAGGCTGGGCAGGTGAAGAAGCCATATCAATTCGTGTCTCGCGATGGCAGCACGTTCATTCCGGCGGGACAAGACTTCGTAACGGGCCAACTCTATTACGGTTCCAAACTTCACGACGTGCTGCGAGCTTTTGGCATGGCGCCGGTGATTACAGGCCAGCCTTTTTATGTTTCCGACGAGTCACAAGACAAAACCTACGTCGCTACCGTGACCGACGACGGCGGCATTTCAAGTCTCAGGCTCTTTGCCCAGCAGGGGGGAGAGGGTGTCGCGGTGGACGAAAAAGACAACGTCTACATTGCGGCGGGGCAAGTGTTCGTCTATGACGCATCTGGCCATCTTATTGATACCATTGAGGTTCCAGAGCGACCATCGCAATTGTTATTCGGGGGTAGGGATGGGAAGACGTTGTTTATTCTGGCGCGCAGTTCCTTGTACGCCGTGCAAACGCGTTACAAGGGTCGGTGATGACGGGAGAATATGTGCATTCCGCGAAGTATAGGACGGCGACAATTCGTAGATTCTGCCGGACGGTGAGAGCAGTCGTTTATTTAGCGTCGATAATATTTGTTGTTGGTTGCATGTCGATGTTCTCCCCGCTTTCCGCAGGTCCTCCACAAGGAACGGTCTCGGACAACAGCCAAGCTGGAGCGGAGCCCTCTACAACTCCCGCCGGCGCGCTCCAAACGACGCAACCGACGCTTCCGCAATCATCCGCCCAATGGCCCCAATTGGTGGATATTACCGCTTCGACCGGCATCAAATTCGAGCACCTATCGAGTCCGGAACAGAAATACATTGTGGAGTCGATGAGCGGAGGCGTCGCCCTCATCGATTACGATCGCGACGGCTGGCCCGATATTTACTTTACCAACGCGCAAAGCGTGGGGATGGCGCTCGCCGGCCAAAAATCCCGGAGTGCACTATTCCATAATAATCACGATGGAACTTTTACCGATGTCACCGACAAAGCGGGCGTAGGTTATCCCTGTTGGGCGATGGGCGCGGTTGTCGGCGATTACAACAATGACGGCTGGCCGGATTTGCTGGTCACGTGTTTCGGGGGTGTGGTTCTCTACCGCAACAACGGCGATGGGACATTCACCGACGTCACCAAGCAGAGCGGCCTGAGCAGCGACTCAGGATGGGCCACCGGCGCGGCTTTTGGCGACTACGACAACGATGGCTGGGCGGACTTGTTCGTGTCGCATTATGTCGACCTCAATTTGAGCAACCTTCCCGCCTTCGGTTCCCTGAAGACGTGTCAATACCACGGCATCGCTGTGCAGTGCGGTCCACGCGGTCTCAAGGGATCTCCCGACAATCTTTACCATAATAATGGGGACGGCACATTTACGGATGTATCGAAAAAAGCCGGGGTGGATGATTCGCAAAATCGCTTTGGGCTGACTGCGGTGTGGTCCGATTTTAATAACGATGGCCGTCTTGACCTCTTCGTTACCAACGATGGACAGCCCAACTATCTTTATCGCAACGACGGGGATGGACACTTTACCGAGGTCGCCTATTTGGCAGGCGTGGCCGTGAACCAGGATGGAGTCGAGCAAGCCAACATGGGTGTCGCTCTCGGCGATTATCAGCACACCGGACTCTTCTCTATCGCAATCACGCATTTCAACGATGAATACATGGCGTTGTTCCGAAACGATGGGAAGATGAATTTTACGGATGTGTCTTACGCTTCCGGCATCGCTCCGGCTACCAGGCCGTACGTGGGCTGGGGCGACGCATTCTTCGACTTCGACAACGATGGCTGGCCCGACCTGTTCTTGGTGAACGGCCACGTATACCCTCAAGTGGACAGCATCGATATAACAGCCAAGTACCGCGAACCCGCGCTGCTGTTCTTGAATCAGCACAATGGCACGTTCAAGAACATCAGTACGCTTGTCGGCCCGGCCATCCAGACTCCGCAGGTCAGCCGGGGCGTGGCAGTCGGTGACCTATTCAATGACGGCCGGCTTGATATTGTGATCGAAAATCTGAAAGGCGGGCCCATGATTCTCCAGCCACAGGGTGGTCCGGCGAATCACTGGATCGGCTTTGCGCTGGAGGGAACCAAGAGCAACCGGCTTGCGCTCAACGGGCGGGTGAAAGCCACCTCCGGTGACCTGGTGCAGACCGGTGAGGTTCTGAGTGGCGGAAGTTACCTTTCTCAGAACGATCTTCGCATTCATTTCGGTCTCGGCAGTCGGGAACGCGTCGACAAAGTCGAAATCCTGTGGCCGGACGGGAAGACGGAAGTTCGGACCAATTTGGCCGCTGACCACCTCTACCCTATAAAAGAGGACGAATAAAAGCAGCGAACCGGCCTCGAGACTCGCTGTCTTCGCTGCCGTGGCGGAAGTTTCCGTTGCCAGCGCCGGACCGCGATCCCCACGAGCGTCTCCCCCCGTGGCGTGCAAGGGCATGTCTGCCGATACCGCATCGCGGCGGGGGGGCCACTGCCAAGCGATCTCCGGCCAGAGAATTCTTCTGCGCGTCAGGCATCTCCGAACGCTGGGCGAGTTACGGCGCCACCCATAAACCGATCGCCACAGTTTAAAACTGGACACAACGATAACCATACAATGAGCCAGCGAAAACCATGTTTCATCTCACTGACTCTCGCGCATACAGAGTGGCTAGAGTAAACACCAGCGATGCATTGCAACTAATAATCGGCTCATTGCAGGAGTATGCTCCTTGATCGTCGACATACATACGCATAGGCGCTCGTGGTGACAATGCTTTGGTAATCGGGTCCGCAGGATTGGCGTTTGGCCCATTCGACAGCAAACCTGGCCATGGCGCAACGATATTGTCGGCGCCGCTAGGCCGGTGATGCGGATGCTGGGGGGAACGTGCACCTAGCTGTGTCACCCAGGAGATGCCCAGACAGTTGCGGCCCAGCAGATAATGCAGGTTATTCAGGGTGCAATCCATGTACGAGCTATCGGGTTCAAATTGATCCGCGATGAGAAGCAATACGGAATGATTCGCAACCACGGAATTCGAGGCTCCGACATAATCTCCCAGCGCCAACGAGTTACCATAGCCGTTTTCTGAGCTTTGATGGACGAGCTCTCTGGCTCTCTTCGCGGTGGCTTGTTGAATCGCCGCGATCGCTGCATCCGAGCCCTTTCTGCGGGCTAATGCATAGCTCCAATATCCCAGGCTGCCTACTTGAGTCGCTGACGGTACATCGATCGTGATTGAAGCTAACGGCTCCGGCAGCTTCCGCATGAAAACCTGATGGAAAGCCGCATCCCCGGTCGTACGCCATAGCTCTGCCGCTGCCCACAGAAGTTCGTCATCGCAGTCACTATCGCCAAATTCGGCAGTATGGATGCCGGCAGGATTCTTGAAAGACACGTTGGGATTGTCCTGGCACCAGCTCCACGCCGCGCGGGCGGCGTTCAGGCACTGCTGGGAAAATGCGGGAGCATAGGAGCTGTAACACCGCGCCGCAATCGCCATTACGGCAGCCAGATCCGCGGTAGCGCACGTACCTTTATAAGGTGCGGAGCCAGTGCCAATTACATAATTCGGGCCCACCTCGTCCTGCGGCATGATAAAAGAACAATAGTCGTCGCGAGACTGTTTTTGCCACACACCGCCATCCTTATCCTGCAGCAGTAGCATCCATTGCAGATTCCATTGGATCTCGGCCAGGAAGTCAGGCACCTTACTGCCGGATTCGGGGATCTGCAAAGCAAAGTCGTGCAAGGCCGCACCATATAGCTCCCACGCCCACAAGAGCGTTCCGGTTGTGATGCCAGAGTTGATGATGTATCGGCCGTAGTCTCCAGCGTCGTGCCAGCCACCATAGCTGTGGCATGGACCTGTTTTTCCGGAGGACGCATGGAAGGCCGCATCCAAGTGGCACTTGGGATGAGCATATCCCGCGCCCAGATCGACATCGCAACCGCATCGCTGACCGTAGAAAGAACGCATAGCGAGAAGAAGCGCATGGTCGTAAGCGTCTTTGCGGATGGGAAATGAATCGCCGCTTGCTCCGGTGTCGAGCTCAATACGATACTCACCCGGCGCCGTCAGGGGGGAAAAGTCGGCGAGCCGCACGGTGTCTCCGGAAGCACTGTCCAGGCGTTGAGCACCCAACGTGGATCGAAAAGCGACGGAATTATCCTTCAACGAACGAATAAGGAAGGAGCTGGCGGGTACGCTAATGGTAGCGACCTTGGGACTACCTGGCAGAAATCCCATCTGGTTCAGGTAGACTCCGCTATCTCCAGCCCGCGAAGCTTTCGGAGCATCCGCATCGATTCCAGAAACCAGCGCACACCATGAACCTTCAGCAAAACCTAGAGCGCCCAGACACGATGCCGCTGATTTCAGGAATTCCCGACGATGCATTCTTCGCATCTCCTTGTCTTGTCTCACGCGTTCCCTCTTTGCGGGAACACTGGCAGCTGACACTGAGTCACGCGGCCCCCAATCGTTGAACATCTTTGTGTATCCTCAAAAATAGGAGGGTTTGATGGGTGACCAGCTTGACCTCACGGGCCTATTCTCATGCCTTCTAATCTCCCTAACTCATACTTTTCCTCCCTTTTACTCTCGCCTTCGTTTCTCGCTCGGCCGCGGACCAGGCGCTTCCCTGCCCCAGCCTTCGTGAATTCCGGGTGTCCCCATGATTCTTTGGGTGTCCGGTGTTAGCCCACGTGACCTACGTAGTCGGTTGCGTTGACTTGAACATGGAATCCATCTGGATCATAGAATTTGAAAGATTCTTTTGAGTTGCTGCTATCGAATTTTAAGCCACGCTCGCTCAACTTTGCGCGAACCTCATCAGCGTTAAAGTTGGCGATTCCGAAGTCGTAGTGATCGACCGTTGCTGTCTGACTTTCGCCTTGCTCAATGCCAAAGAAGGAGTCTCCCACACCCAGGATATGTACCTTCGCCGACTGTTGCTTGAGCGGCATCCCGAAGAACTCCTGGTAGAACTGCGACGTCCGGTGGAGGTCGGGGACCCGCACGGTGACGTGGTTTACGCTAACCGCACGGAAGCCAGTCGGCGCAGGGGCTGCGAGTGCACCAGGCACCGCGGATGCACCAGCGGCCAAGACGGCGAGGGAAACAGCGAATTGACGGCGAGATAACTTGCCGCGTTCCAAATCACTCAGCATTCTTTCAATAGTTTCGATCATATGGTCCTTTCTATATTCTCGGAATAGTTCCTGCGAAAGATCGGATTCGAGCGTACTTTACAACCAACCGTCGGGCCGGAGAGTCCCGTTATCCGGCAGGCAAGCCGGACGGGCCTCTTTCTCGCGTAATTCAGAACTGTGCAATGAGCCTCAATCCCTCTCCTTCAGGATCGTTGCGCACTTCGCAGGGCGTGTCAAAGTACATGGTTGCCCGGTGTTCAGCCGTGTAGGTGGGCCAATGCGGCAGGCCATTGTGATTGGGATTGCCGGTTCGGGCAAAATTCATCCAAGCCGTACTGATCTGCTTCGATAGAACGAATGCCTCGGGAGTACCCCCACTGTAGTGGTCGCAAAGTCCAGCATTGTCGAACGTGAACGCGATGTCACAGGCATGGAATGGGCCGGGACGGTCGTCTAACACGGGCGTCCGCCAAGCGTAGACATAAGCATAGGCGGACGCGGCGCCCAAAGCAGCCTTCCGGATGGCCTGCTCGAAGGCAGGGCGGCGTAATGGTGAGGCAGCGATTGTGGCATAGAGGTTAAATGGAGTTGCTTTAGGATAATCGCGCCGGTAGGCGTCGACGATCGCCTGGCTGTGGTCAGCAAACGCTTCCGTAATCAGCCGGTTCAGTTCCTCCACTCCCATCGCATTGGCATCGGGACGGTCGAGTCCGCTCACAAACTCGTGCAGAGTCGTGCCCGTGAGCAAGGGAACATCCGCAGATATTTCTGGCGCTCCCGGATCGAAGGGGTGACGTGGAAGAATGTGACCGTCGACGGTCGGCCCCCAATTTTGCTCACCAAAAACCTGACGGAAGGTAGATTGGTGCGAAGGCATTTTCTTCAGGGCATCGGTTGCGGCGCCCGAAAGGCGATCAACCGATATTCCGTGCAGTTCGTTCACCTGCGATTTGGACAGGCTAAGCTCGTCCATCACCAACTCAGCCAACCGTCCCGAATAGTCGGGAGAAAGTGATTTCAGAAAAGGACCGCTCTGAACAATGGCGCGATGAAATAAACCTTTGGCCGCCGGCATCGCCATGAGCGCAACGACTTTTCCACCGCCGCCCGACTGACCAAAAATGGTTACGCTGGCCGGATCGCCGCCGAATGTTGTGATGTTATCGCGAACCCACTCCAAGACAGCTACCAGGTCAAGCATCCCAACGTTTGCGGAGCTGGCATATTCTTCTCCCCCCAAGTGTGCAAGGTTGAGATAGCCATACACGTTCAGCCGATGATTGTGAGTCACTACCACTGCATCATGATTGCGGGCGAGACTCTCGCCGTCGTAGGAAAGAAGATCATGCCCGCTGCCGCTGGAAAACCCTCCGCCGTGCATGTAGACCATCACTGGGCGCCTACTAGAGGTATTGATCTCGGGCGTCCAAAGATTGAGCCGCAGGCAGTCCTCGCCGGGAACCGTGGCGGCCGCGCCGCGATACAGCACGAACTGATCTTCATCATGGTTCGCTAGGTTTTTCCCGTCCGTATCAACGTGCGCGGAGTCCTGGTACGGGCACACCCGTCCATATTGCAGCGCGTTGCGAATTCCCGTCCACGGTTCAGGCTTGACTGGCGGCATGAAGCGCCTTGCGCCAGCGGTTGACGCGCCGTAGGGTACGCCTTTGAAAATGTACACCCCGTCCCGCCTGAATCCCCGGATTTTCCCTGCGGTTGTTTCTGCGACCGTTGCGGAGTCGGAAGCGATCACGAGGCTGCTCCCGCAACCACTTGCTGTAGATTTTGCTTTCGGGGGAGGCTCCGGGGTGGGCTTCGCTATCGCAGATGTGGGTAACACGATCGCGCCGGCTAACCCTGCTCCCAGCGTTGCTATGCCACCAACGAACGAACGCCTTCCCCTAGAAAAAGGCGTTGCTTGGCTCTTCGGCTCTTTCTGGAGCTGAGAATTTCTCATCGAACTCCTCCACAGGTTCATCGGTCGCTCGAAAAAATTAAGCTCACGGGCTTGACCGACAACAAAACAACAACCCAATCACCAAACAATCGTAGTCACTGAGTTTCGAGGCAGGTTCATCCGCAGTTCATGCGACCCTATGCAGCACGGTGCCTGGCGATCCAGA
>CAVYOX010000016.1:0-539541 GCA_963770245.1 uncultured Acidobacteriaceae bacterium
CACTGGCGATATGGGTTGACTCGCGCAAAACTGGGTTGTATACTTCTGTTCCCTCCCTTAGCTGTCAACTACAGTCTGGCACCCGAGGATATTCATGACTTCGCTCGATGATCGCGGCAATTGTGGCCCTCAAGCGTTCACAATCTGCGCACACCGTCGGCGACACTATCATGTCACTCTCAATGAAAATCTATTACAAACCGGCATTCGCCAACTGGCAGAAGACATTGGCTCACGTCAAGCTCTTATCGTCACAACACCAACGGTCTTCAGACTTTATGGCTCGGCGTTGCAACGAGAGCTAGAGTCAGTCGGATGTTCCGCTCCTGTGCTGGTGCGTAAGTGGACAGAGCGCTCCAAGACAATGCGTGAAGTCGAGTACATTTCTTCTCACGCGTACAAGCTTGGCTTAGGACGGAATTCAGTTTTGATCGGCATTGGTGGGGGTGTCTGCACGGACCTCGTCACGATGGCGGCGTCTCTTGTACGCAGGGGGATCGGATGCATTCGAGTTCCCACTACTTTGATTGGTCAAGTCGACGCGGCGATCGGTGTCAAGGGAGCCGTTAACACGCCTCAGAAAAAGAGCGCTCTGGGCTGCTTCTACGCTCCAGATGCGGTGTTTATAGAGCCTTCATTTTTGAAAACCTTGCCGCTGCGCCATATTTCTTCAGGGATCGCCGAGATCATCAAAGTCGCCGTGGTTTGTGACGAATCCCTCTTTTGTTTGTTGGAGCGACACGTATCACAGTTGCTGGAGTCGAGATTCTCAGCTCCCCAGGATAAGTCGAGAGCGGTACTCTGGAGATCGGTGGCAAGAATGCTCGAGGAACTTAGTGGCAATTTGTATGAGGACCAAGGCTACCAACGGTCGATGGATTTTGGTCATACTTTTAGTCCACTTCTAGAGGCGCGCTCGAAATTTCGATTGTCCCATGGAGAAGCAGTCGCCATCGATATGGCTCTCACTATCGTGCTGGCTAGCCAGTTGGGAGCATTGTCTGATGACGCCCGCGATCGCGCATTGTCGGTCATTGCGTCCTCGTCGTTACCGCTCAGGTCAGGTCTCATGACGGAAGCGCTCTGTATCGACTCATTCCGGGAAGCGACAACCCATCGCGGCGGTGCTCTCAATTTCGTGTTGCCCACGAGCTTGGGCCGGGCCGAGTTCATCAAACATGCAAACGAAATTCCCTTCTCGCTCCTACGATCCGCGCTGACGTGGCTAGCGTCGGTCGAACCAAATATATCCCCGCCCGCTCTGCGCTTCTCTGCTGCGTAAGGGAATCGGATGAGATTGCGACTGAAGCGTTCTGAAAGGGAAACGCGATGCGAGTTTAGTTCTCGCATAGGACGCCCCGAATATGCGAAACAAGGCTGATAAGACTGCAAATAAAAAAAGATGTAGTCTTTCGGAGTATTTGGTCGGCATGTGCACAGCGATAATCATGGCGGGTGGCCGGTCGGAACGCATGCGCACGACAGCTGGTCAGACACACAAAGCATTGATGAGCGTTTTGGGTGTTCCGATGATTGAACGAAACCTACTGGCGTTATTCGCGCAAGGGTTTCGCGAAGTAATCGTAGCTGTGAATTCTCGAGAGCGCGACGTACTGGATTATGTAAGCGGTCGGGCAACAAAACTTGCGCAGGCGTATGGCGCGGCGCTGCGTTGCTATATGGAAGCAATTCCTTTGGGCACGATAGGGGCCGCGGGTAGTGTACAGTGCGACTCCGGTCCCCTCCTCGTTGTTAACGTCGATAATCTGACTACCTTGAACCTAAGAGCATTTGTAGATCACCACGTGAAGGAGCTCGCGGTCCTCTCAATAGCGACACACGTTGAACTCTTTCCGATTCCCTTTGGGGAAGTTGTCGTGCAAGATGGACTTGTTACAGAGTATCGAGAAAAACCAACGATTCCGATCCGTCTGTCCAGCGGGACGTATGTACTGAGTCAAGGAGCCCGGTCCCTCATCGCGAAGGATTGCCGCACGGACCTCCCATCTTTGTTTGAGCTTCTTCGAGCGCGCGGTGAGCGCATCGTTTCGTATGGGCACAGCGCCCCTTGGGTCGACGTGAATGACGCGGCTTCGCTAGACAGAGCGGAAAGGCTAATTGGACAACGTTCCAGCGAATTTGCGCGCTTACTGTCGGAGGATGCCCCCTCACTTTGAATAGGATCGGCCTCCGGGTAACCCGCAGCAATGTCCAGCAGATAATCGGCAAACTCGGGCGAGGAGCGGTCCCAGCAATACGCTCGGAGGCGCGGACTCTCCAACGCACGATCGCGTGCTCTGATTGGCAAATGAGGCCACGCGCCGCCCTCACACTCACACTCCCACGCCCAGGCTGGGGGTGTAGCAAAATCCCCCCAATGCCAGCGAGCCGCGCCACGATTGTCAGCCCGTCGGCTGCCGCCTTGGGGCAGAGCAGCCGGACTTTATGTTCATCGGCCTAAACCAATCGTGACTCGACGCTTGCCGGACGCCCGCAACGGGATGGACGGTACTTGTCGAAGCTCCAAGCGAGTGCCATCGCCGAAGACTTTAGCAACTTGGCTCCTTAAGAATGCCTCGTTGTTCTCTGACAATGGGCGAGCGAGAACGACTGATAATACAATCCTATCAAGCGTTTCTTGCTCGGCCTGGAACTCTGAGATCTCAGGGATATCCTTAAGCAACTGCGGGAAAAAAAGCCCCGGTACAATTCGTCCGTCCCTCCCGCGAAGTACGTCGAGAGTGCGGCCTTCAATGGAACCGATTTTGGGCAGCCCGCGTCCGCACGGGCAGGATTTGGAATCCAGCTCGCCTACATCCCCAATCTCATAGCGAATAAATGGCATGCCGAAGTTGTGAAGATCGGTAACCAACAACTCTGAGGGCCCCTCGTTGCCAGGATTCTTGGTTTCCAACACTATGTTCTCGGCATTTGCGTGTAGTCCCTTGTGTACTTCACACTCCGCCGCAATGGACTTGAACTCACGTGAACCATATGTATTGAACAAAGGCACATGCAGTGCATCTTCGACATAATGGCGGAAAGTGTCATAAACTGGCTCTGCCGCAGCCAGAACAGCCCGAAGTTCCGGCAGTACCAAACCGTGCATTTGGCCATAACGGACAAAGTGCTCGAGACTCGAAACGATACCGACCAAGAATCTTGGACGGAAAGCTATGCCTTGACGCCAAGTCTGCTCCCAAAACTGTTCTGTCTGCCGGAATGTACTAATCAGCAGCTCACGGCGTACCCGGTGATATAACTGGTTTTTCTTGATTTCCCAGACGCTTTGGCGTCCGAGAGGAGGACCCCAGAGGTACAGCGCTCTCTCACCAAGGAAACACCCGCTCCATCCATAAGCTCGCTGAGCGACAGCATCGCGCCAGTCGCAGCTCTCAAGGGTGATGAAAAAACGTGTAGGTACTCCTGACGAACCCCCAGTGGTCTCCGGCATAAGCCGTTCCAGGTAAGTCGTCGAACATAACTCCTGACGGTGCGTATTAACTTCCTCGCGGGTAAGAGGCGGCAAATTGCGAAAATCATCCCAGGTGCAGACGTCGCCCACCGAAATACCAGCTGAGGCATATTTTTGCCGGTAGTGAGGTACAGTCTCGAACGTATGCTTGAGCAAACGTTGCAATTCCCGCCATTGGAAATCCCGTATCCGTTCGGCGGTCCACCATTGGCTTTGTTCCAGAAAAGCTAGGTGCCGGACATAGTTTCTTCCGGATACGGCGTTATGCAAAGGGAGCAGCGCCCCCTGAAGGACTTTGCCGTACAGGCTCAATCGCCGTACCTCGAAATCTCACGCACCGGACTCCACATAAGCATTCGGTCACGATTATAGTAACCGAGCCCAGGGCAGTCAATTGTTCGCCGTTCTGTTGCGGGAAAAAATAGGAAGCACTGGTCAGGGAGACGAGCCCGCCGAAGACTTGCAGAGGGAACGGTCTTCCGGTCCTGGTTCACGTCGCTATACTATCGGAAGATCACGCCCGATCAAACAGTCTTAGCAAGAAATGTTGTCTTCTCCTTACCCAAAGTTTCTCTCCGACAGACTCACTCCTAGCATGCTCCCGGCTGCCCTGCCATGCGTTTTGGAATGCAGGGATCAACGATGTGCAGGTGATGCCCAGTGATGAGTCCCGGCATTTGGAAGAAGTACAAGATTGCTTTGTCTGAAGTAGCGGCGCTATCCTCTACTAACTCGAATCCGTTGTCTCCTGTGCATACCTTCGGATAACCGCCAGAGGGGCAGCTTGTGACTCCATTGGTAATGATCCAGTCATTGAAGTAGGTGTCGTTGACTCCTGCCGTCGTGTGGGCCATTCCTCCCTCCATGGGCATAACGTAAAGAGGAGATTGGCTGCCCCCTTGGGTGGCGTGCACGTAACCACCATAGGTCTGCATGGCCCTGCAAACCGGCGCTTGCCAAGCCGGTAGAGCGCCGCAATTGTACGCGGAATCGATCCAGAACAGACTACCGTTGAGTGGCCGCAAACTGTCTACAAAGCTGCACCCTATTGCATTTCCAGTTGCAGGAAATACCGGAGGATCGGGTACTCCATTGCCGGAGGATGAGCGCAAACAAGCCGTGTCTAGACCGATAGCATGGTTGACCGTGCTCTGCATCATTTCTTCTTCCCGCAAAAGGGTCGCGCCATTCGGAGAACCGTCACTAGTTAGTCCATTGCCCCACGCTACAGTGTCACTGAACGGGAAATTCACCGAGTTGTAATACCAACTTAACTGACATGCAGGTTGCTCGTCTGCTTGTGCCGGCGTCGTAGCTGTACAGGTCGTAGGTAAGGCTCGTGATCCTGTACCGGAATAATAGCTGCCAACGATTCTGCCACCCGGAGTGGAATCAATATCTGTGCTTTGATCCCAAATGAGCAAGTCCTGATCGCTGGCAGAGCTTACTGGAACGGAATCGTATTGAGCCCCACTAGGCAGGTGAAAATACTTACCGGCAGCGCAGTTGGCCGAGGTCGCATTGGGACTGCTTGGACATGGGCCGCTCCCGGCGTTGACTCGGAAAACCGGATCCGACGCCGAAGCGTAATAGAAGCCGTTGCCGGCGGATGAGGTGCACTGAGCGGACGTGAGGCATTGCAGCGTAAAGCTGTTAGAATTAGGAACGTCACTCCCGCCGAAGATATTCGTAACGACTGCATCCGAGTTGTCCCAAAGATGGCTGCCCGTGTCAGCCGGCAATGGCGTGGTCCAAATTGTGCCGGGATAGAATGCCTCCGTCAGCGGCTGTTGATCCGCGATAGTCCAAACCGTGTTCGGACCAGCAGGAGGCGTGGGCCCAGGTACGGGCGTCGGAACAGGCGTGGGCGTCGGAACAGGCGTAGGCGTCGGTGGAGGTGTGATTGGTGGTGCGGGCACCGGCGGTGGGGTCGGCGCGGGTGGCGCGGTGGCCGAAGTCGGCTGAATGGTCACCGACGCAGTGGAATGAGTAGAAGGCGAGGAGACACTGGTGGCAGTAATCGTGTCCGCAGTCGCACTTTTCACCGGAGGTGCGGTATAGAGTCCCCCATAAGAAATTATACCCAACATCGCGCTCCAGGTCACAGCGGGATTCGTCATCCCGGTCACCAAGGCGGCGTATTGTTCTGATTGGCCAGACTTCAGCTGAATACTGCCGGGCGTGATGCTGATTTGCGGAGTGCCTGGAGTGGCCGCGGCCACTCCGGAAAGGGCTACAATAGCCGTCGTCAGAACCCCATTTTCGCTACTGATTGTGGGAGGAACCGTGATCGGGAGCTTTACCTCACTCGCAATGGATAGCTTCCCGGTGTAGCTTCCCTGTGACGGCGGAGTAAATAAGAGCACCACCTGCTTGCTGTGACCGGGCAGCAAAGTAACCGGGCCTGTCCAGCCTTGCAGAGTAAATGCAGGTGAGCTCATCTGCACAGTTTGAATGCTCAACGTCGTGGCGCTTCGATTGGTGAGTGTGACCGTCGATGAGATGGCTTTGCCGATTGGAGTCGCGCCCCCGAAGCTGACAGCACTCGGACTGGCGACCAGTGGGCCGGCGATCGAGGAGGTCGCGCTCGCGCCACTGCCGGGCATTGCTGAACTGCACCCTGAGGAGAACAAGCTAAGTAAGATTGCCGAAATGCTCAGGCACTGGATCCAGTTCAGAGGGCTGCCGGATATTCTCTGCGACCTTCTCTCGGGGGAGCTGGTTACCATTTATCGACTCCTTAAAAGTTCATGAGCAGAGACAAATAAAGGAAGTGAGAATGAACTCGGCCAGAAGTCAATTGCCTTAAGGACTCTGCACTGCTCTAAGCGGAGTATTGATGAAGGTGGGGAGCGTGAGTAGATAACCAAGGTACAGTGAACTTCTCTCTTACCGCGCGAAAGCCCATCTGGGCGCGCCTTCGCGGGCCAAGCGGGTTTTGACATTTACGGCGAGACGCGAATCGGAACCTGAGTCCTTGTACCGAAGAGGATGGCGCAATCAGATACACTCAAAGAAAAACGGCTGCTTGGTCGGCCATTGCCGGCACTAAACATCGGCACGGACAAGTGGTCGCGGCAGAAGATAAATTGTGATGTGTATTCTTTAATTCCTTCGGCCCATGGATGACTAAGGAATTCGCCGCGTCCGTGCAGAAAGCCAAAGTTTCGCGAACTGATTTCAGTCCCGGATTTGTCTCGCCTGGTTGCCGAACCACGTCGGAATACTTTCTGGCCGGACCGCGGAAATTACGGGGAATGTCGAGGACAACTGGAATGGGTGAGGCGTCGCGGGCCATCCGCGGGGCGAGCGCTGTGGTCACACGGTCGTGAAACAGCTGCGATCGGTCTTTCTCAAATTCCTTCGGGGCGCGATTCCTCGCCTGCCGAGTTGAGTGGTTTGTCGCGCCCCCTGTCTTGAACGAGGACTGCGGCCAGAACGGCTAGGACTCCGATCACGGGCAGATGATGACGGGAATCCGTTTCGTACACACCATGAATGGGCAGGAGAAAGAGAAAACTGAGCATTAAGGCCAGCACCTCCGGACACAAGGCGACAGCCGCTCTCCACTTCAGGCGCAGCATACTTAGGATCAAGATCCAAATCAAGAACCAATAGCTACTGGCCATTGCCCTGAAGAGCAAGTAAGACCAGCCGCTGATTCCCAAGCCCCGCTTCATGCTTTCAAATACACCGACGCCGTCATCGCCTAAGAGAAAGGTGAGTTTGCGTTCGGCAAGCCAGAGAAACTGGCCCGGGTGGGATGCGATCCAGCGCTTTCCTAGCCGGTATCCAACTCTTTCCCGTTGCACTTCGTCGTGTGGTAGCGGCGTTTCGCCTTCAGGCTGATAGCTGCCGTCCGCCAGCGGATTGTTGGCGCGATAGAAAACGTCGCCACCGTTGTCGGAGATGATCACCCAGTGTCCCAGTTTTTCATGGTTGCGCAGGGACCACGGTGAAATGACCAAAGCTATCCCGGCTAACAATGCAGCCAATCTCAGGAAGGTCCTGGGCGTAACTGAACTAAGCAACTCGTAAGCGAGTAGTACGACGGGAAACAACTGAAAAGTGGGGTGGGTT
Organism: uncultured Acidobacteriaceae bacterium; assembly: GCA_963770245.1. Taxonomy (GTDB): domain Bacteria; phylum Acidobacteriota; class Terriglobia; order Terriglobales; family Acidobacteriaceae; genus PALSA-270. The sequence continues at coordinate 7,556 of CAVYOX010000016.1, forward strand.
AGGCTCGCAAAACCCAAGACTGCTCCGCACGCAAGACAAAGCAGGATTGTTTTGCTGATCCCGTTTGCGATGTGCGCTTGGAAATAGAGCAAGAGCGTCGCCAACAGACAGGGGATCACCACCATCTCCTTGCTACCTAAACCAGCTGAGGCAAGGTAATTGGGCCAGATGGTAAGCAATAAAACTGAGAGCCGGCCGACTCTGTCGTCTGCGATCCAGCGTCCCAAGCCGTACACCAAAGGCAAACTGATACTAAAGAGCAGCAGGTTTAGAGCGGTGACCACCCAGGCGTATGGGCCGAAGAGTTTAAACCCAGCATAGAGGAAGAACGGATAACCAGGAGGCCAATAGGCAAGATATCCGGCGTCAGACCGGTATTCGTGGCCTTGCGCCAGCTCAGACGCCAGTCTGAAATAGTGCAAGCCATCGGCATGAAGCGGGGCTGGAAAAAGCCATACCCAGATCAAGCGCGTCCCGATTCCTAATGCAAGGCAGATCAGGAGAAAACCGTTGAGTGGCAGCTGGCAGCACCTGTCGGAGATCCAGTCCTCAACTGAGCGCACGGCGTCTCGGTATTTGAACAATAGAACGATTGCGCAACCCGCAAACGCCAGCCCGAATGGATAGCTCAGGAAAGGAGCAGTGCGAGCGAACGTTTCCTCCGCGCTTAACTGAGCCACGGTGAAGAGCACCACAGTGCCCACCAGCCCAAACGCAAACCAAACGAGGCGCGCACACAAACGACGTGCCTGGTTTATCGAGGGCATAGTATCTGCCTGAAAAGCTCAGTGACAGGTGTCGTCGACAGATGCGGTTTCGCGGGGTGAGTCCCACGCCTAAGAAATCTGCGTGGATGTGCATCCGGCCACCCGATGCTTTCGGGTGCCACGTTCATCCCATTGTTACTTGTTAATGGATAGGGTCTTAAGATAATCAGCCGACAGGTTCTCACCTTTCACCATGTAGCCCAAATGCGGAGATTCGTTGGAGAGTCCGTAGCCTGCTCCAAAAAGTATAGGCGGTAAAGAATCAAATGTTCGCCAGAGTTCGCGGTTATATATTTCCTGGAGGACCTTGATGTAGGCGGTATCGTGCGTGACATAAATTCCTTGCTCGGACAGACAAGGCCAAATTGAGACAAAGCAATCCCTGGCCGAATTTGCCAAATCGACATCGGCGAAAGCGAAGCTAATCGGTTTCGGAAGAGTATTCCCCGCCAAACTATCGCTGAACCAGCCCTTGACGAAAGCACAAACCGCAATCTCACCGTAGTTCTGGATGTTCGCTTTGACTTCATCGAGCCGCGCCGCATATCTTCCGGCTTTCCACTCGGTAGTCCACTCACTACCTTCTCGGCAATGATGATCGCGCAAGAAGTATTCGTCGGCGGCAGGTAGTCCCTCGAAACTATCAAATACGACGAACTGACGGCCGAGGAGGCTGGCGACGATCGACAACTTCGCCGAACTGCCTCCTGCATAGCAACCACATTCTACGATCGCGCCCGGCGCTTCCATGTTGAGCATCATCTCCGCAAGACACAGTCCGTCTGTCGGAGTTGATCCGATGGGCACTTTTCGGTCGACGACCTCAAACCGAGCGACGATCGTAGAACGGACCTGTTCATCGAACCGGGAGCTCCTGCCGTTACTGATAAACCGCTGTTTCGCCGATTCGTATGCTGAACGCGCAGCAATCGACACAATCGCCTGCTCGACAGATTTGCTCCTACGCGCCAGCTTCACGACCGCCTGTTTGAATGTCTCTCTCAATCAATGCCCTCGCTTAGTGGCCATCAGGATCCTCCGGAAAACACAGAATGGATCGTGTGCCAACCATCCACTGCGCTGTCAAGTATATTAACTTTGATTGGCTTTGTCGAAGCTCTGGCGATCGCTGAGAGGTTCTTGAAGAGGCCCCAGATTCAGCCATGGGGGCCGATCGCCACAGCCATGTCGTTTGCGTCCCTTCTCTCCGCCGCCGGTTCTCTCTTGCTGTTCCTTTCGTAGAGATTGAAGTACCGGTCGACGCCAGGGCGGAGCGCCTGACGCCGGTAATAGGCCCCGGAAGAGGCTCCGAGGCCAAAAAACCTTAATGGTACAATACCGAAAATTCCGGTCGAGACTTATGGAGTCATCGTCTTTTCCTCGCCTGCTGGTGAATGCGTCGGGCCGGGCGAGTGGCAATGAGCAACCCAGCGTTTTATTTGCGGGTGATTTTTATCTTCGACCTGACCACCTCTTTCAAAATCCAACTGACATTTTCGCTCCCGCGACCATCGAATTGGTACAGCAATCTACCTTTTCAGTGCTGAACTTCGAGGGGACGCTCGCTGCCGAGGGCGACCGGGGAATTCGCAAAGAAGGCCCCCACCTGGCGTTACGCCATCGTGCTCCCGCAATCCTCAAATCGGCTGGTTTTCACGGGATTACGTTGGCCAACAATCATGCGATGGACTATGGCGCGGGTGCGCTGCGGCGCACGCTGCAGGCCTGTGCGGATTGCGGCCTCCAGCACGCCGGCGCCGGCTTCAATTCGAAGGATGCAATGCAGCCAATGAAGGTGTGCTTGCCTGGGAGCGTTCGCCTTCAGATCCTCTCATTCTGTGAACGCGAATTCGGCGTCAGTGTCGGCAACGTACCTGGCACAGCGTGGCTCATCGGCCCAGGGGCGGATCGCGCCGTCGGGCGGGCAAAACAGGAGAGCGATATTGTTATCGTTTGCGTACACGGGGGAAATGAATTCATGCCGCTGCCTTCCGCACAGAGGCGCCGGCAACTTCAGCGCCTGATCGACGCGGGCGCTGACCTGGTAATTGGACACCACCCGCATGTGCCACAGGGCTGGGAGCAGTACGCGGGCCGCTATATTTTTTACAGTTTGGGAGACTTTTATTTTGACAGCACGGATGGCAGGCGCTACGAGTATCGGGACTGGGGATTCATGGTCCGCGTGCACTTCGACGAGCGTCGCATCAAGACGTTGGAAATCATGCCGTACGAGCGGGTAGACGATAAAATTCTGCCTCTGGGCAGCCGCAAGGATGCCGCATCACACCTTTTATATCTCGAGCAGCTTTCGAGCATCCTCGCTGGCTCGGAGTTCGATGGCTATTGGCAGCAACTGGCGGTCGAGCGGTTGTCGGCGTATAGGCCTTTCTTGCGCACCTTGCTCGGATACTCTCAGAGTTCGTTCCGCGAGCGTCTCAAAGAGACTCTCAGGATGGGGCGCGATGCGTGGGACCTCTGGCGGATCCGGAGCGGTGCACAGGCGCCGTCTTCAATTGGTGTCTCAAAATCGCCCTTCGGGAGAGAGACGCTCGGGACACTGAATATCGTTCGTTGCGATTCGCACCGGTGGGCGATTGAAACCGGTCTAGCCGTTCTGGCTGGCGAATGCCAGGACTTGCGATCTCAGAAAATCAAGGATGACCTGGAGAATATGGGAGCATTTTACGGGAAGGGCTAACACTGAAACACGGCATTTGCAAACTATTGAAGATATTATATATAGGTCATTCCTCGACCTGCTAATGAGAGGCCGTCCCCACCTTCCTTTGGATTAGCTAGTTAATTATTTTGATACGGGCCTAACGGCCTCTCCAGATAGGGGTCGTCTTGCTCTGGTGTAATAGAGCCGAAGTATAGGGTATTTGCATTCCTTGTTGCCCCGTCCCGATCCATATAGGATTTTCCCAATGGACCTGGGATTGCATCCAATCAGCAGGTTTTCGCATATTCGTATATAGATATTAGTGCAGCAATCGAATTCCGTTTTTTCTACCCTCCCCCCTGGAACGCTCGTGAGCGTGAAAATCGAATTTTCCCGGAGCTGCCCCTCTGGACAGCCGTTGCGCATCTCTAGCCTGGGCGCAACTCGTGCACGTCGTGCTGGGAGTTCACGGCCGGTATCGGCGGGGTAGATCATCTTGCGGCGGAGCCGCGAAATTGCATTAAGAGCCTCGCAAGTCCTTTGTTATTTTGCAGATGGGTTGCGTTTTCATAACTAACCGACGGGGCGGAGCTGCGACTAGCAGCTCCCTGGCCGGAAGGTCGTTATGCGACTGACCGCTAATGATTTGGAGTTCGCATTGGAGCCGAATCTATGTTCTGAGGCACACTCGCTCTGTGGGCCGCTTCTTGCCGAGCCTTTGGCACCAGTGCGGCCGATGCCTTCTCCGGGCCCGGACTACTCCAAACGGACCAGATCCTTCCGGTCTCGCCCGGAATGTGCATCACAGCAGCAGCCTCATTCGGTATGTGGGACTTTAGACCAAGGAGGAATATCAGGCGAATGCCCCGGCTACTTTTGATCGCTCACGCCTACCCCCCGCTACAGGCAGCGGGTTCGATTCGAGCGGGGGGACTGGCAAAGTACCTTCCGCGTTTCGGCTGGGACGTCGTCGTGCTGACGGCTAAATTACCCAAGGGGCCCCGTCCTGCGGCTCGTGTTGTGGAAACCGAATACCAAGACGTCCTAGCCGAGTGGAAGTCGAGGCTAGGAATGGAGCCCGAACAAAGCATCCATGAGCGGTTAAATTTGCCTCTGCCCTCAAAGCCAAATTCGAATGGGCTCCATACGAATTTGATTCAGTGCGCGAGAGGAATGATTGCTTTTCCCGACGAGCACAAAGGCTGGATCCGGTTCGCAGTCAACGCATTGTCAGACCTCAACTCCAAGGAAAAACCGGATATCATCTTGAGCACCTCGCCGCCGGCCTCAAGCCACCTGATTGCGGCTCGGGCGCAACAACTGTTCAACCGACCGTGGGTGGCAGACTTCCGGGATCTCTGGGCGGAAAATTTGTGGGGGCCTCTGCGGTTTCTTCAGCCCTTGCACAGGCGTTTAGAGCGAAAGACTCTAAAGACGGCTGATGCGCTGGTGACAGTCTCGCCTCCATGGGCGCAGTCCCTTCAGAAAAAATATCCGGCTACGCCCGTGTACACCATCACGAATGGGTTCGATCCGGACGACTTCGATTCCCAATCCAGAGCTCTCACCGAGCATTTCTCCATCACCCATACCGGGCACCTGTATGAAGGCAAGCGTGACCCTACGCTTTTGTTTGAGGTGTTGCACGATCTGATCAGAGAAGGGGTTCTTCAGAAGCCTGACATTCGCGTTCGCTTCTATGGGCCGTCCGAATCCTGGCTCCCGGCTCTCGTAGAACGCTACGGACTGAAGGAAGTCGTCGAAATCTGCGGCATCGTTCCTCGCGAGGAAGCGCTGAGACGCCAGGCGGAGTCCCATCTCCTGCTGCTCTTGGGGTGGGCCGATCCGAAAGAAACAGGCCAGCATACCGGAAAGCTATTTGAATACTTCGGCTCAGCGAGGCCCATCCTGGCGGTTGGCGGAGCGGTGGGAGTGCTGACTGAAACGTTGTCCGAAACCGACACCGGTATTCATGTCTCGGATAAAAATCGACTGCGCGGGTACTTGGTGTCGGCCTACACGGAATTCAAGAGCCGCGGCTTCGTTTCCTACCATCCCAATCAGGAGGCGGTCGGCCGATACACACATTTGGAAATGGCACGGAAGTTCTCAGAAGTGCTTATGGCTAGCCTCAAGGACGCCGAGACTGGCACTGGCATGACCGGCCCAGCCAGAACCGACAATGAGCAGACGCTGGACAAGGTTTCGACTTAGACTTCCGACCGGCAGGTCCTTCCACCAGACTACTGCGGATGTCTCGAGAGGTGGAACAACTTTTACTCGGTATCCCAGCATCATGCATTGTCGCAGGAAGACTTGATGAGCAGAAGTTTCCGCGGTACTTAGCGCATCGGTCGTTAGCGCCTACAATTTCCTTATGACCATTTCACCCGTTAAGAACCACCCGTCGATTGGCGAAGTTACGGAAACCAAGACGGCGTGGGCTGGAGACGCCCCCGCCGCGACCTGCCGCTTCTGCGGCACAGCCTTGCGCCATACTTTCGTGGATCTTGGCATGTCCCCACTTTGCGAGAGCTACGTGAGCCTGGAGAAGTTGAACGGCGTAGAGGCATTCTATCCGCTGCACGTGCAGGTATGCGAAAAGTGCTACCTGGTGCAGCTCCAGGAGTACGTGAGTCGCGAGGAAATCTTCACCGAGTATGCCTATTTCTCTTCTTTCTCGAACAGCTGGCTGCGGCACGCCAGCGACTACGCGGACCAGATGGTCTCCCAGTTCGGCTTCAATAAGAGCAGCTTCGTCGTCGAACTGGCGAGCAATGACGGCTATCTGTTGCAGTATTTCGTAAGAAAAGGCATTCCGTGCCTCGGGATCGAGCCGGCAATCAATGTGGCGCAGGTGGCGATCGAGAAGGGCGTGCCGACCCTGGCTAAGTTTTTTGGCGAACAAACAGCGCGCGAACTAGCCACAGAAGGCAAATCTGCCGACCTCCTATTGGCTAATAACGCATTGGCCCAGGTCCCAGATGTCAACGACTTCGTGAAGGGCATGAAAATCGCTTTGGCGCGGCGCGGTGTGATTACCGTCGAATTCCCCCACCTTATGCGTTTGATGGAAGAGAATCAGTTTGACACCATCTATCACGAGCACTTTTGCTACTTTTCGTTCATTACGTCCGAAAAAATCTTCGCGGCGCACGGCCTGACCTTGTTTGATGTTGAGGAACTATCCACGCACGGAGGTTCACTTCGGATTTACGCTCGGCATGCGGAAGACGACTCCAAGCCCGTCGCCCTTCGGGTGACCGAACTGCGGCAGCGCGAAATCGCGGCCGGCTTTGACCAGATGGCGACCTACTCGCATTTTGCCGAACGCGTCATGGAGACCAAGCGCAAGATGCTGGAGTTCCTAATCCGCGTAAAGCGCGAAGGCAAGACGGTGGCGGGCTACGGCGCGCCCGGCAAAGGCAACACGCTGCTGAACTACTGCGGCATTCGCACCGACTTTCTCGATTACACCGTGGACCGCAATCCCTACAAGCAGGGCAAATTTCTGCCGGGCACGCATATTCCGATCTTCCACCCGGACAAGCTCCGGGAGACCAAACCAGACTACGTGCTGATTCTTCCCTGGAATCTGGCGGATGAGATCAGCCAGCAACTGTCCTATGTTCGCGAGTGGGGCGGGAAGTTGGTAGTTCCGATTCCGGAGGTCCGGGTCCTGGCATGATTTTCACCGAGACCAGGCTCAAGGGCGCGTATATCATCGAACTGGAGAAGCGGTGGGACGATCGCGGTTTTTTTGCCCGGTCGTGGTGCGAAAATGAGTTCGCGGAGCACAGCCTGAATCCTCGGCTGGTGCAGTGCAACATCTCTTTCAACAAAAAAAAAGGAACGTTGCGGGGGATGCATTATCAGGCAGAGCCGAGGGCCGAGGCCAAATTGGTTCGTTGCACGCGCGGCACGATCTACGACGTGATTATCGATTTGCGCCCGAACTCTCCAACCTTCAAGCAACACGCAGGAGAAGAGCTAACGGCCGAAAGCCACAAGATGCTTTACGCTCCCGAGGGCTTTGCCCACGGCTTTCAAGCGCTCGAGGACGACAGCGAAGTGTTCTACCAAATGTCGGAGTTCTACGCGCCGCAGCATTCGCGCGGCGTGCGCTGGAACGATCCTGCGTTCGGCATACTGTGGCCGATCCACGAGCCTATCATACTGGAACGCGACCGAAACTATCCTGATTTTACCGCCTGATGCTGATGCCCCATGCTTTGGATCTACGGACTGGAGGCGATCCGGCACCCCAGGATGCACAGCCGGGGTGCGCCCTACTGCCCGAACTGAAAGTAAGCATCGGACTTCCGGTATTTAACGGGGAGGAATATCTCGAGCAGAGCGTGGCCTCGATTCTGGCGCAGACTTACACCAATTTTGAGTTGATCATCTCCGACAATGCGTCGAGCGACCGCACCGAAAGCATCTGCCGAAAATATGCCGAACGGGATGCTCGTGTACGCTACTGTCGCCAGCCTCGAAACCGCGGAGTGACTTGGAATTTCAGGCAGGTCGCTCTGCTGGCTCGCGGCGAGTATTTTCTATGGATGGCGCACGACGACCGGTTTGCTCCAGAATACGTCGAGAGTTGCTTGGCGTTTCTAGAGAAGAACCCCGGCACAGTGCTGTGCTATTCCAAAGCCATTGAGATCGATGAAGACGGCAAACAACTGGCGCGCAAAGAGCAGGTTCTGGGGGCGGATGCCCTCCTCCCCCACCAGCGTTTTCGCGAATTGATTCGCATGGAGCACAACTGCGAATCGATTTTTGGGATGACGCGGACGGATGTACTCAAACAAACGTCCATTCACGGGGACTTTCCGGATTCGGACCGTTGCGTGCTCGCCGAACTTGCGCTTTACGGAAAATTCGACCAGCTTCCGGAATATCTGTTCTTTCATCGCGAGCATGCCCAGCGGGTTACGAAGCAGTTTCCCACCCGGCAGGAGCGCATGATCCGGCTCAACCCGGACCGGCGTTTGCATCTGGTTTTCCCGCACTTCAGGCAATTCCGCGAATATGTCACTGCCATCCACCGGGCTCCGTTAGGTTGGGGTGAGAGTTTGCGGTGCTATTGGCAAATGCTCGGCTGGCTAAGGGATTACAAGGGCCGACTGGTAGCTGATCTCAAGTACGTGATCGCCCGTGCACTGATGCCCGGCATTCGGTGGTACAAACGCTGGCGCCAGGTTTAGGCAATACGCAGAGGCCTACCCTGGGAAGGCTGATGATTACGGAAGGGCAAAATATTTCCGAAGTTCAGAGCCGGCTTGACCCGCAAGCATTGGGCCGAGACATGCACGCGCTGATGGCGGAGCTTTATCCCATCTGCCGCAGCATTACGGGCGATGGTTTTCGTCGCACCCTGGAGCGGCTGCGCCGGGAGATTCCTTTGGAAGTGCGTGAGGTGCCGAGTGGCACAAGAGTCTTCGACTGGACCGTGCCCAGAGAGTGGAATATTCGCGATGCTTACGTAAAGAACTCACGCGGCGAGCGGCTAATTGATTTCCAAGAACACAATTTACACGTAGTGAACTACAGCGTTCCGATCCATCGCAAAATGCAGCTGGGCGAACTCAAGAAGCATCTCCACACTTTGCCCGATCAGCCCGATTTAATTCCCTATCGCACTTCGTACTACGCGGAAAACTGGGGTTTCTGTCTGTCCCATCGGGACCTGCTGCGGATGGAGGAGGGCGAGTACGAAGTGGAGATCGATGCCAGCCTGGAAGATGGCCATCTCACATTCGGAGAGTATTTTATTCCCGGTGACACTCCCGAGGAAATACTGATTTCCTGCCACGCCTGTCACCCCTCCCTATGCAATGACAACCTGTCCGGAGTCACAGTTGCGACCTATCTAGCGAGACACTTAACTGGAGCCGCGCTGCGCTACTCGTATCGTTTTTTGTTCATCCCGGGTACGATTGGGTCGATTACCTGGCTCTCCCTGAATGAAGAACGCGTTTCTGAAATCCGCCACGGCTTGGTGCTTACCTGTGTGGGGGACCGCGGCGGGTTGACCTACAAAAGAAGCCGGCGCGGCGATACGGAAGTCGACCGCGCAGTACAGCACGTTCTCGAGCACTCCGGCGAAAGGCACGAGATTCTGGCGTTCTCGCCCTACGGCTACGACGAGCGCCAGTACTGCTCGCCCGCATTCAATCTCGCAGTGGGCTGCCTGATGCGAACACCGCATGGAAAGTTCCCGGAATATCACACTTCCGCGGATAACCTGGATTTGGTCGACCCCGCGAAACTGGCAGATACCGTGGCGAAATGTCTCGCCATTTTTTCCGTGTTGGAAAACAACCGGGCGTATCTGAACCGCAATCCAAAATGCGAGCCTCAACTCGGCAGACGCGGACTTTACTCCGCCATGGGCGGCGGCGACGTCAAGCAGCTTGAGCTGGCCATGCTCTGGGTACTGAATCTGTCGGATGGAAGTTCCAAGCTACTGGATATCGCCGAGCGCGCCGGCCTGAGCTTTGATCTCATCCAGCGCGCTGCCGACTTGCTCGAGCAGCACGACCTTCTGGCGGAAGTGCCTGTCCTGTCGTCGTCCGCCGAACCTGAAGAGCGAGTCGCGACATGGACGAAATCGAAACCATGAACGAAATTGAGATGAAGAGGTTGGCAGAGGTACCGGTGCTGGTCACCGGAGCGAGCGGCTTTATCGGCTCGCACCTCTGCCGCCGCCTGCAGCGCGAGGGCGCACGGGTGCACGCGGTTTCGCGCAAGCTGCACAGCTCCCGCGATGAGCGGCTGCGGTGGTGGCAAACGGATCTGGGACAGGTTGCCGCGGTGCGGGAGTTGTGGCAGGCGACTCGGCCCGAAATCGTGTTTCATCTCGCCAGCCACGTCGCCGGCGCTCGCGAATTGGGCAAGGTGCTGCCCACGTTCTATGACAACCTGGCTAGCACGGTTCACCTGCTGACTGTCGCCACGGAGATGGGATGCCAACGGCTGGTGATTTCGAGCTCGTCCGAAGAGCCGCAGCAGTTCGACGCGGAAACCGTTCCGTGCTCGCCTTACGCGGCGGCGAAGTGGTCCGCGAGTGCCTATGGACGAATGTTTCACGCTTTGTTTCAAACGCCGGTGGTGATGCCACGGGTTTTCATGACTTATGGGCCGGACCAGAAGGACGAGCAGAAGCTTGTGCCCTATGTGATTGGGTGTTTGCTGCGGGGCGAGACGCCAAGAATCGGCATGGGCACTCGGCTGGTGGACTGGATCTTTGTAGAGGATGTAGTCGAGGGGCTGCGACGGGCCGCTACCGCTCCCGCAATAGAAGGGGCCGCCTTCGATCTCGGATCGGGTACATTGCTATCCATTCGCCAGATCGTCGAGCAAATTGTGGAGGTCATGGAGAGCGATCTTCAGCCGCAATTTGGAGCCGTGCCGGCGCGGCCACTCGAGCAGGAGAGAGCAGCGGATACAACCTTTTTGAAAGACCGCCTCGGCTGGATGCCCCAAACGCCGATGGCGCGTGGTCTGCAGGCAACCGTTGCTTGGTACCGCGAGCGAAACCAGGCGCTAGTGGTAAATCCATGAGGTACAGTTACTTCCGCTATCTTGCTAGCGCCCCTCGAGTGCGTGAATATCGTGGTGGAAGAATTGTGTCCAGAGGCGCGGGTGCGCGCCTGAGGAGCACGACGGTATGAAGGTCGTTTTATTTTGTGGCGGACTCGGCATGAGGCTGCGGAGCGAATCCGAGCAACTGCCCAAGCCAATGGTGCACATCGGGTACCGTCCCATCCTGTGGCATGTGATGAAGTACTACGCGCATTACGGCCATAAGGACTTCATTTTGTGCCTGGGATACAAAGCGGATGTGATTAAGAATTATTTTCTGAACTACAACGAATGTGTGACCAACGATTTCGTTCTCGCGGAGGGTGGCAAAAAGGTAACACTGCTCAACAGCGATATCCACGACTGGCGGCTCACGTTCGTCGACACCGGCGTTACCTCGAATATCGGCCAGCGGCTCAAGGCGGTGGAGCGACATCTGGACGGAGAGGAAGTCTTTCTAGCCAACTACGTCGATGGCCTCAGCGATTTGCCGCTTCCCGGCTACATTGATCACTTCCTCCAGCGCAAGGCGATTGGCAGCTTCGTTTGCGTGCGGCCAACGCAAAGCTTTCACGTGGTTTCGCTCGCAGGCGACCTGGTCAGCAGTATCCAGCATATTACCGACGCAGGTTTGTGGATCAATGGCGGATATTTCGCTTTCCGCAAGAACATCTTTGAGTACCTGCGCGACGGAGAAGAATTGGTCGTAGAACCCTTCCAGCGGCTGATCGCTGAGAATCGCCTCATCGGCTACAAGTACGACGGGTTTTGGGCATGCATGGATACGTTCAAGGAAAAGCAGCAGTTGGAGGATCTCTACACGCGCGGGACTGCTCCCTGGGAGGTGTGGAAGCCGTCATCGGAGTACCAGCCAGAAAGCATTCATGTTTAAGGCCCATTTCCCGAAAGTAGCGGGCTCGAATTACCGGATTCTTTGTTTGGGCTCGCATTGCGACGATATCGAAATTGGCTGTGGCGGTACCATTCTGCGGCTGCTCGCGGAGCACAGTAGCGCCACCGTTTTCTGGGTGGTGCTCAGCTCCACCGAGACGCGGGCCGAAGAGGCCCGCAGAAGCGCCGAGTCGTTTCTGCGGAACGCGGGAGGCAAAGAGATCCTGATCAAGGAATTCAAGGATGGCTTCCTGCCCTATCAGGGCACAGAAGTGAAGAGTTTTTTCGAAGAGATGAAGCAGCGGATCTCGCCGGACTTGATCTTTACTCATTACCGGCACGACTTGCACCAGGACCACCGATTCACTTGCGAATTGACTTGGAACACTTGGCGCGATCATCTGATTTTGGAGTACGAAATTCCCAAGTACGACGGCGACTTCGGCTCGCCCAACTTTTTTGTGGAGCTGGACGAGGCGTTGTGCCAGGACAAGGTGCGTTGCGTGGTTGACAGTTTTGCTTCGCAGCGTGAGAAGCACTGGTTTTCCGAGGAGATTTTCCGCGCCGTCCTCCGCTTGCGGGGCATGGAATGCCATTCCGCGACTGGATACGCGGAGGCTTTCTACTCCCGCAAGCTGGTGCTTGGCGCTTAAGACAACTTCGTCCCCGAACGAATCATTTTAATCATCTGCCCGAGAGGTTTTGCATGAAGGTATTGGTCACAGGTCATGACGGTTATATCGGCTCGGTAATGGTTCCCATATTGCGCGACGCGGGGCATCAGGTCACGGGTCTGGACAGCTTTCTGTTTGAGGGCTGCACCCTCGGAGAAGAGTCGGAGCCCGTGCCGGCTCTGCGTAAGGATATTCGAGACGTTGAGGAGCAGGACTTATCCGGGTTCGACGCCGTAATTCACCTTGCCGCCTTGTGCAACGATCCTTTGGGCAACTTGAATCCCGAAATTACTTATGACATCAACCACTTGGCGTCGGTTGAACTGGCACGGTTGTCCCGGGAGGCCGGGGTTCCGCGTTTTATCTATGCATCTTCCTGCAGCCTGTATGGTGTTTCCGCCGGGGATGTGATGCTGAAAGAGGACGCCGCTTTCAACCCGATCACGCCCTACGGCATGTCCAAGGTCCGGACAGAACAGGACGTAGCCCGGTTGGCCGATAAGGACTTTAGCCCCACCTACATGCGTAACGCCACGGCTTATGGAGCCTCGTCGCGCCTGCGGGCCGACGTGGTGGTGAACAATCTAGTCGGGTTTGCCTATACAACCGCTGAGGTGCTGATTCAGAGCGACGGCACACCTTGGCGCCCCCTGGTCCATGTGGAGGATATTTCGCGCGCGTTTCTGGCGGTTCTCCAAGCTCCGCGCGAGAGGGTTCACAACCAAGCCTTCAACGTGGGACGTAGCGAGGAGAATTATCAGATTCGTCAATTGGCGGAGATGGTAAAGGAAATCGTCCCAGGCAGCCAAGTGAAATACGCCGAGGGCGGCGGTCCCGATCCCCGCTGCTACCGCGTCGATTGCAGCAAAATCGCCCAACTTCTGCCGGAGTTCGAGCCGCAGTGGACCGTACGCCTCGGCATGGAACAGCTCTACGCCGCTTTTCAGCGGTACGCCTTGGGGCAGGAGGAATTCCTGGGGTCAAAATATCTGCGTATTAAACGTGTCGCGCAGCTGTTGCAAGAAGGCCGCCTCGACGCCACGCTACGCTGGAATAAAAAAAGGGACGCATTGTCAGACAAGATCGATTGTTCCTCGTCTATCGCAGACGCGCGCGCGCTTTGCGACATACCTCGAACTCGATGACGGCTCGTAATTCGGGACTCCTATGCATGGTAAGCGAATAGCGCAAAACATTCTGTCCAACTGGGTGGCGCTTGCTATTTCTACCCTGGTGGGGTTTTCCCTTGCGCCTTTCATCGTTCACTATCTGGGAAACATCGCCTACGGCGTCTGGGTTTTGGTGGTTTCGCTGAGCTCCTACATGAGCCTGCTGGACCTTGGAATGCGGGGCGCGGTGACCCGCTTTGTTTCCAAAGGCAAAGCCCAAGGCAACCATGACGAGGCCGGAGACGCGGTTTCTGGGGCACTCTGGATCCGACTGTGGATCAGCCTGGCCGTTCTTCTGGCAAGTGCTGGATTCGCCATGGTCTTCAACCGGATTTTCGGCATCCCCGGGCCGATGCAGCACGCCGCGCGCATGGCCATCCTGGCAACCGCGCTTGCCGTGGGCGTCAACCTTTGGTGCGGAGTGTTCGCTGGCGTGCTGGCGGCGCTGCATCGCTACGACTTGCTGAGTGCCGTCTCCCTGGTTCAGACCGGCTTACGGGCCGTGGGAGTTGTGTGGCTGCTACGACACGGCCATGGCATTCTGGCGCTGGCCTTGTGGGACTTGGCGACGGCACTGGTCGCGAACGGCCTTTATGTGTTGCTTGCCTTTCGCATCTATCCGAGATTGCGGATCACCTTCCGACGTCCTGAACGGCAAGTTCTGCGCAAGCTCTGGAACTACAGCTTCTATGCCTTCCTGATCAATGTCGCCGTGCAAGTGGCCTATTGCAGCGATAACCTAGTGGTCGGGGCCTTCACGTCCGCGACGGCTGTGACTTTCTATGCCATCGGCGGGACCCTGATTGCGTACGCTCGGCAGATTGTCTCGTCGGTAACCACGACATTTGGCCCGATGGCCAGCACCTTTGAAGCTCAAGGCAGCCATCGCGACCTGCGATGGTTGTTGATTCAGGGGACTCGCGGCACCTTGATCGTATCGCTTCCTATCGAACTGGCTCTGTTTCTGCGCGGCGAGACCTTTATTGGACTCTGGATGGGTCCGCAATATGCTCATCCTTCCGGAACGGTTCTGCGAATCTTGTTGCTCTCGCTCATTGCCTGCAGCGGAAGCGCCGCGAGCGGCGGCATTGTCTATGGAATGGAGAAACATCGTCCGGTAGCGGTTTGGGCGATTTTTGAAGGATTGGCGAACCTGGGATTGAGCATTTTCTTGGTGCGCCGCATGGGCATCAGTGGCGTAGCCTGGGGCACAACGATACCCAGCCTGTTCGTCGAATTCGTGCTGTGGCCGCCTTACGTTTGCCGTCTGGTGGAGATCTCCTTGCGGGAGTATTTGTGGCAGACCTGGATTCGGACTTTTCTGGCGGCCATCCCATTTTCTCTAGGCTGCTACTTGGCCGAGCGTTATTGGCCGGCCAGAAACCTGATGGTCTTTTTCTTGCAAATCGCTGTCCTGCTGCCCCTGTTCCCGCTGACTTTGGCGCTCGTCTATCGGGCTGAACTGGTGGAACAAATCCGCGCACGCTTTCCCAGATTCACACGATTGAAGCTGGACCATGAATACGAATCCTCTACAACCAGTGTTCCCTGAGGTCGGCGTCATCGCTTTGGTGCCGGACCGTTGGAGTGCGCAATGGCAAGCGCGGCACCAGATTGCCAGCCGGCTAGCGCGATACTTCCAGGTGTTGTGGGTAGACTACCCGCTCAGCCGGCAGGAGATCTTGCCGCGGCTGGTCCGCCCGCGATCGGTTGAGGATCAGACCAAGCTGCCTGCGGGCTTCGAGATCTACCGCCCGGGTCCAAGGTTCCCGCGCTTGGGGGGCCCGGCTTCTCTTGGCCGCTGGACCTCCGAGCAGAGACTCCGGCGGGCGCACCAACGGCTGGCGGCTCGCGGTTGCTCGCAAATCGTGTTGTACCTTTGGCGGCCGGAATTTGCCCAGGCGATCAGCCAGGTGCCGCATCAGTTGAGTTGTTACCACATCGATGACGAGTACTCATTCTCTCCGTTCGAAGTGGGGCTGGACCCTGCAGAAATTCACCTCATCCAATCGGTGGGACAAGTCTTCATCCACTCGCCGGCCATGATGGAGAAGAAGGGTCGCTTCAACTCCAATACGGAATTCGTGCCCAACGGAGTCGACTATCGGGATTACGCGACGCCCGCACCTGAACCGGATGACCTTCGCCCGATCGCACATCCACGAATCGGCTACAGCGGCAATCTGAAAAAGATGCTGAATTGGCCACTCATGCTTGAACTCACCGGCCAGCACCCGGAATGGTCTTTCGTTCTCGTTGGGCAAATCGCTCCCCATGCCGAGATTCGGGGAGTTCTGGCGGAACTTTCGCGCCGCCGCAACGTGCATATGCTTGGCGCAAAACCTGTTGGGGCACTCGCGGCTTACGCACAACATTTCGATGTTTGCATCATGCCGTATCGACGAGATGACTACACGAAATACATTTATCCACTGAAACTTCACGAATATCTCGCCAGTGGCCGGCCGGTTGTAGGCACGCCCATTCCTTCGATTGAGGTGTTCGAGGGGGCGGTTCTTTTGGCCGATAGTTCCGAAGAGTGGACGAGAGCCATTACGCTTGCGCTCTCACCAGCAGAAAATACTCCCGCCCGCTGCGAGGCTCGCCGTCGTACCGCGAGCATGCACGACTGGGATCTTCTGGTGGAACGGATTGCCGCTACTATAGCCAAACGGCTGGGATACTCGCTGCCTCACAGCCACAAGGTTCTGGACGCGACGCTGGGGTAGAAGACTTTCTTGTCGGGATGGTTGCAGGAGGTAAGGGTTCAATGGCTCAGAAGTTTGTAGCACGCAAGAGTTCAGTAATTCAGAAAAGGGTGACAGGTATGGGACCATTTTGCATAGTGATTCGTCGCGCTCTCGTAGGCTTGACCGTCGCGGTAACGGCACTGTTAGCCCAGGGCCAAGTATCGGTTCTGACCCAGCACAACGACAACGCTCGAACCGGGCAGAACCTGCAGGAGACCGTTCTCAACACTTCCACGGTGAATGTCAGCAGCTTTGGGAAGCTATTTTCTCTGCCGGTGGACAGCAATATTTATGTTCAGCCGCTGTATGTTCCCAATCTCACCATACAGGGCAAGACGCGCAACGTGGTGTATGTGGGCACCCAGCTGAACAGTGTGTACGCCTTCGATGCGGATAGCGGCAGTACGACGCCGTTATGGACGGTGAATCTGGGGAACCCGGTGCCCGCCCAGGACATCTGCGTGACCGATCCGGTGGAATGCCCCTACACCGACGTGATTCCGGTGATCGGCATCCTGGCTACCCCAGTCATCGATCCGGTCAGCGGGACGATCTATGTGGTGGCCAACACCAAGGACTCGAGCGCGAACTATCACTACCAGCTGCACGCCCTGGACCTGATTACGGGAGCGGAGAAGTTCGGAGGCCCGGAAGAGATTACAGCGACCGGGTTCACTCCCTTCACCCAGCTCTGCCATCCGGGATTGCTGCTGACGAACGGGACGATCTACATGGGATTCGGATCGGTGGGTGATTTCCCGACCTGGCACGGGTGGGTGATGGCCTACAACGCGACGACTCTGCAGCAGGTGGCAGCGTACAATTCCACGCCGCAAAACAATTCGGTGGGGGGAGCGGGGATCTGGCACACGGGAAACGGGCTGGTGGCGGATTCCAGTGGGAACATTTATGCGGTGACCAGCAACGGCACTTTTGATGTCGACACGGGAGGGAAAGATTTCGGCAGCGCGTATCTGAAGTTGAACGGCAGCACGCTAGCGGTGATGGATTACTTTGTACCCTACAACCAGTCGATGCTGAATCCGGAAGAGGACAATGTGGATTTGGGTTCTGGGGGGCCGCTGCTGATACCGAACACGACTCTGCTGGTGGGAGGGGGGAAGGATGCGGTTGTGCGGGTGGTGGATACGACCAACATGGGCAAGTACACGGGAATACAAAACACCAACTTGCAGAACATCGCGGGGGCGACGAACCCGCCGATTTTCGGGTCTCCGGTGTACTGGAACAGTCCGAATCTAGGGCCTCTGATTTACATCTGGGGGCAGGGGGACAACGCCAAGGCGTGGAGTTTCAACGCCCAAACTTCACTGCTCGGGACGACGCCGGCCATGATGAGCACGTTTCAAGGGACGAAAGGGTGGAATGATCAGGCGGCGCTCTCGATCTCGGCGAGCGGGAGCACGGCGGGGACGGGGATTCTGTGGGCATCGATGCCGCTGTCGGGGATATCGAACCCAGGACCGGTGCCGGGAATCCTGTATGCGATGGACGCCACCAGCCTGAAGGAGTTATGGGACAGCCAGATGAATGCGTCGCGAGACAGCGTAGGCAACTACGCGAAGTTCATGCCTCCGACCGTTGTCAACGGCAAAGTCTACCTCTCCACGTTCTCGACTTCAGCCTCCACCACGCAACCGGCGGCCGTTGTGGTTTACGGAGAAATTGCCGCACCTGACTTCGCCCTCACGGCTGCTCCGCAGAGCCAGACCGTACAGGCTGGCAACTCAGCTTCCTACATTGTGTATGCGGATCCGGTGGGCGGGTACTCCGGTACGGTATCGCTAACTTGCCCCGGGGCTCCATCCGGGATTACCTGCTCCTTCAGTCAGTCCTCCTTGACGCTGGCCCAGGGAGGCGGCGAGGTAAACACTGGTCTCACCATCAACACTTCGGCGTCCTCGTCAGGAACCTACAACGTGACTGTTAGCGGAACCTCCGGAAGTCTCACCCACACCGCGACCCTCAGCTTGACGGTGACCGGTGGGGCTGCAACATTCTCGCTGGCGGCTGCAGCGCTGACCCCGGCGACAGTGACGGCTGGCGGTACAGCCACCTCCATGGTGACCGTCGCGCCCGCAGGCGGTTTTAACTCCGCGGTGAGTCTCACCTGCGCAGTCACTCCGGCTACGGCCGTGCCTCCGACCTGCAAGTTCAGTTCAGGGTCTGTGGCTGGCGGAAGTGGGACGTCGACGCTGACCGTGACCACAGTGGCGGCGGTTGCGTCTCTCAGACCGAATCGCGGGCGGAGCATTTTCTACGCGATGCTGTTACCCCTCGGCGGGCTGACGATTCTGGGAGCAGGGTATACCTCCCGGAGACGGAAACTGCTGGGCTTGCTGTTGGTGTGCCTGCTGGTGTCGGGGCTGATCTTCTTGGCGGCTTGCGGCGGCGGCTCTGGCGGTGGTGGAGGCGGTAATGGGGGCACTCCTGGCACCACAGCGGGACCCTACACCGTCACCGTCACCGGCACTGCGGGGACGCTAACCCAGACGCAATCTCTGGCCGTGACCGTACAGTAATCTTTCTGGCGGTGGTGGGCCTATTCAGGGGGAGTCGGTTTCCCTCCCCCTGAGACACTGCCATCGACAGTTCTGCTAGTTTCAAAACAGAGCAATACCTCGAATCGACAGAACCGCTTTCTGCAATCGGCCTTGCGAGACATTCATCAATAGCCGATGCCGGCGGCAATCCGGTCACAATCCCCCTAAGAGGTATGGTATGAATCAAATTTCGAAATTCGTCATTCTTTTGGCACTGGTTTGCCTCCTGGTTTCGGTGAGCTCTGCCCAGGTACCAGTTCTGACCCAGCACAACGACAACAGTCGCACGGGGCAGAATCTGCAGGAGACCGTTCTCAACACTTCCACGGTGAACGTCAGCAGCTTTGGGAAGCTATTTTCTCTGCCGGTGGACAGCAATATTTATGTTCAGCCGCTGTATGTTCCCAATCTCACCATACAGGGCAAGACGCGCAACGTGGTGTATGTGGGCACCCAGCTGAACAGCGTGTACGCCTTCGATGCGGATAGCGGCAGTACGACGCCGTTATGGACGGTGAATCTGGGGAACCCGGTGCCCGCCCAGGACATCTGCGTGACCGATCCGGTGGAATGCCCCTACACCGACGTGATTCCGGTGATCGGCATCCTGGCTACCCCAGTCATCGATCCGATCAGCGGGACGATCTATGTGGTGGCCAACACCAAGGACTCGAGCGCGAACTATCACTACCAGCTGCACGCCCTGGACCTGATTACGGGAGCGGAGAAGTTCGGAGGCCCGGAAGAGATTACAGCGACCGGGTTCACTCCCTTCACCCAGCTCTGCCATCCGGGATTGCTGCTGACGAACGGGACGATCTACATGGGATTCGGATCGGTGGGTGATTTTCCGACCTGGCACGGGTGGGTGATGGCCTACAACGCGACGACTCTGCAGCAGGTGGCAGCGTACAATTCCACGCCGCAAAACAATTCGGTAGGGGGAGCGGGGATTTGGCAGACGGGAAACGGGCTGGTGGCGGATTCGAGCGGGAACATTTATGCGGTGACCAGCAACGGCACTTTTGATGTCGACACGGGAGGGAAAGATTTTGGCAGCGCCTATCTGAAGTTGAGCGGCAGCGCGCTTGCGGTATTGGATTACTTTGTGCCCTACAACCAGTCGATGCTGAATCCGGAAGAGGACAACGTGGATTTGGGTTCTGGGGGGCCGCTGCTGATACCGAACACGACTCTGCTGGTGGGAGGGGGGAAGGATGCGGTTGTGCGGGTGGTGGACACGACCAACATGGGCAAGTACACGGGAATACAAAACACCAACTTGCAGAACATCGCGGGGGCAACGAACCCGCCGATTTTCGGGTCTCCGGTGTACTGGAACAGTCCGAATCTAGGGCCTCTGATTTACATCTGGGGGCAGGGGGACAACGCCAAGGCGTGGAGTTTCAATGCCCAAACTTCACTGCTGGGGACGACGCCGGCCATGATGAGCTCGTTTAAAGGGACAACGGGGTGGAATGATCAGGCGGCGCTCTCGATCTCGGCGAGCGGGAGCACGGCGGGGACGGGGATTCTGTGGGCATCGATGCCGCTGTCGGGGATATCGAACCCAGGACCGGTGCCGGGAATCCTGTATGCGATGGACGCCACCAGCCTGAAGGAGTTATGGGACAGCCAGATGAATGCGTCGCGAGACAGCGTGGGCAACTACGCGAAGTTCATGCCTCCGACCGTTGTCAACGGCAAAGTCTATCTCCCCACGTTCTCCGGCCAGCTCCTGGTCTACGGCCTGAACCCGCCTAGTTCCAGCCAGATCAGCTTCGTGCAGGCCAATGCAGCCACTCCACAGACTTCGACTTCTTCGGTTTCGGTGCCATTCAAGGTGACGCAAAGTCAGGGTAACCTCAATATCGTGGTAGTGGGCTGGGATGACACCACCACGACCGTTCAGTCGGTGATGGATAGTCTGGGGAATCAATATGCATTGGCGGCTGGGCCCGTCCAAGGAGTGCTGACGCAAGCGATTTATTATGCGAAAAACATTCTGGGCGGCACCAATTCCGTAACCGTCACTTTCAGCAAGTCGGCCAGCTTCCCAGACGTACGCGTGTTGGAGTACAGCGGGGCTGACATCACCAGCCCGATCGACGTGGTCGCAAACGCCAGTGGAAATAGCGCCACTGCGAACAGTGGATCGGCCACAACCACAGTCGCAAACGAGCTGATCTTCGGCGCTAATACGGTCTTCACCGGAAATCAAGCAGCGGGACCTAATTTCACCCTGCGGATTCTGACCTCTCCCGATTCCGACTTGGCGGAAGATCGCACGGTCCTGACTACCGGGACCTACAGCGCGAGCGCTACTCTCACTGCCAGCGGCCCCTGGGTCATGCAAATGGTGGCGCTGAAAGCGAGCGGTTCGAGTGGCACGGGATCGGCGCCTACTCTAAGCTCGGTTTCGCCGGCTTCGGGGTCGAGTAGTGGGGGGACTGCGGTCACTCTGACCGGGACGAATTTTGTTGCGGGGGCGACGGTGAGTTTTGGAGGCACAGCCGCGACCAATGTGACGGTTGTGAGCAGTACGTCGATTACGGCGACGACGCCGGCGCATGCGGCGGGAGCGGTCAATGTGGTGGTGAGTGATACGGGCGGCAGCGTGACGTTGACGAACGGATTTACCTACGCCAGTCCGGTGCCCACGTTGAGCTCGGTTTCGCCGGCTTCAGGGTCGAGTAGTGGGGGGACTGCGGTCACTCTGACCGGGACGAATTTTGTTGCGGGGGCGACGGTGAGTTTTGGAGGCACAGCCGCGACCAATGTGACGGTTGTGAGCAGTACGTCGATTACGGCGACGACGCCGGCGCATGCGGCGGGAGCGGTCAATGTGGTGGTGAGTGATACGGGCGGCAGCGTGACTTTGACGAACGGATTTACCTACAGCACGTCGACGGTGACGATCGGATTTGCGCAAGTGGCGAGTGCTACGCCGCAGTCGTCGGTGGCCAGTGTGAAGGTGACGTATCCGCAGGCGGAAACGGCGGGTGATTTGAACCTAGTGGTGGTGGGGTGGAACGACACCAGTGCGACGGTGCAGTCGGTGACCGACAGTTTGGGAAACCCCTATGTCTTAGCAGCTGGCCCGGTCAAAGGGACCGCTGTGACCCAATCGGTCTACTATGCGAAGAACATTTTGGGCGGGAGCAACAGTGTAACGGTGACCTTCAGCCAGGCTGCAGCCTATCCCGACGTTCGTGTTCTGGAATACAAAGGGCTGAACACGACGGCGCCGCTCGATGTAGTGGCGGGAGCGAGCGGGAGCAGTGGGAGCAACACGGTGGTGAGCAGCGGAGGGGCGACCACGACGTCGGGCAGTGAACTGATCTTTGGGGCGGGGATGACGAACGGGGGATTCAGCAAAGCGGGGACTTCGTTCACCTCCGAGGTCATCACGCCGGACGGGGACATTGCCGAGGATGAAGTGGTTTTCTCCACCGGCAGTTATGGGGCGACCGCGACACTCGCGGCCTATGGATCACAGAATTGGGTCATGCAGATGATAGCTCTGAAGGCGAGCGGTTCGAGTGGCACGGGATCGGCGCCTACTCTAAGCTCGGTTTCGCCGGCTTCGGGGTCGAGTAGTGGGGGGACTGCGGTCACTCTGACCGGGACGAATTTTGTTGCGGGGGCGACGGTGAGTTTTGGAGGCACAGCCGCGACCAATGTGACGGTTGTGAGCAGTACGTCGATTACGGCGACGACGCCGGCGCATGCGGCGGGAGCGGTCAATGTGGTGGTGAGTGATACGGGCGGCAGCGTGACTTTGACGAACGGATTTACCTACAGCACGTCGACGGTGACGATCGGATTTGCGCAAGTGGCGAGTGCTACGCCGCAGTCGTCGGTGGCCAGTGTGAAGGTGACGTATCCGCAGGCGGAAACGGCGGGTGATTTGAACCTAGTGGTGGTGGGGTGGAACGACACCAGTGCGACGGTGCAGTCGGTGACCGACAGTTTGGGAAACCCCTATGTCTTAGCAGCTGGCCCGGTCAAAGGGACCGCTGTGACCCAATCGGTCTACTATGCGAAGAACATTTTGGGCGGGAGCAACAGTGTAACGGTGACCTTCAGCCAGGCTGCAGCCTATCCCGACGTTCGTGTTCTGGAATACAAAGGACTGAACACGACAGCGCCGCTCGATGTAGTGGCGGGAGCGAGCGGGAGCAGTGGGAGCAACACGGTGGTGAGCAGCGGAGGGGCGACCACGACGTCGGGCAGTGAACTGATCTTTGGGGCGGGGATGACGAACGGGGGATTCAGCAAAGCGGGGACTTCGTTCACCTCCGAGGTCATCACGCCGGACGGGGACATTGCCGAGGATGAAGTGGTTTTCTCCACCGGCAGTTATGGGGCGACCGCGACACTCGGGCCCTACGGATCACAGAACTGGGTCATGCAGATGGTGACCCTCAAGCAATAGCTCCAGCGACGTCCGAATCTGCGTTTTCGAGAACTTCTTTGCCCACTGCATCCAAAATCGAACCCGCGAGGGTGGTCAGTTCCGACGTGCCGCCGTCGACCGACGGCATGTCTCCACCGGGTGCCTTTTTGCGGCGCGTTTCCTGGACGGCGGCGGCGATCGGTTGCTTGCTGCGGATCGTTCAATACCGGCTGGACCGATCGTTGTGGATGGATGAAGCGTATCTGTCGCTCAACATTCTCCACCGCTCGTTCGCGGGACTGTGCCGCGCTCTGGACTATCACCAAGGCGCGCCCATCGGTTTCTTACTGTTGGAGAAATCCGCCGTGCGTTTGTGGGGCGACAGCGAATACGTTTTGCGATTGTTTCCGCTGCTGGCGGGGATTGCTTCGGTCTTGCTGTTCTACAGACTGGCCAGCCAAGCTCTTCCCGCGAGGGCAGTACCTGTCGCGGTCGGTTTGTTTGCTATCTCGCCGTCGCTGATCTACTACTCCTCGGAGGTAAAGCAGTATTCAGTTGACGTGGCGATTGCGCTATTGCTCTATTGCCTGATCATCGACGGCGGCAAGTTGGCCTGGACATCGGGGCGAAGCGCAGTGACCGCGTTGGCGGGCGCGATTGCCATCTGGATGTCGCATTCCTCGGTCTTCGTTCTGGCGGGTGTTGGAACCACGATTTCTGTCACGCTGTTTCTGCGGAAGGATTGGACCAGGCTGACGCGAGTGTCCGCGGTTGGCGCGTGTTGGATGGCAAGTTTGGCCGTGAGTTACATCCTGGTCTTGCGGAGACTGGCGGCAGATGGCGAACTGCTGAACTACTGGAAGGCGAATTTCATGCCGCTTCCGCCGCGATCGGTGGCAGACATCAAGTGGTTTGTGGACAGCTTTTTCGGATTCTTCAGGTACTTCCGCCGGCTTGGAATTCGCCGGCCTGGCCGGCCTGGTTTTCATGTTGGGCTGCATTTCCATGTTTCGCAAGTCCCCGGAACGCCTGTTCCTGTTCTTGGGTCCGGCCATCCTCACCCTGCTTGCTTCAGGGCTGCGCAAGTACCCATTTGGGGGCCGCCTCACCCTGTTCCTGGTGCCCACGGCCCTGTTGCTGATGGCCGAGGGGGCCGAGGCCCTGCGCTCCGCTGCCAGCACTCGCCTTCCGGCTACCGGATGGGTTCTGATCGGGCTGTTGTTTCTTGACCCGGGTATCTATGCCCTGCATCATTTCGCCAAGCCCCGCGTCGAGATCGCCGAGCCGGGGGTCATGCTCCCGGAAGAAATCAGGCCGGTAATGGCTTACGTACGTAACCATGAACGACCCGACGACCTGGTGTACATTTTCTATGGCGCCGAACCAGCTTTCGACTATTACGCGGAGCGCGATAGTTTTCCCCGCAACAACGTGGAAATCGGGGTCGCAGCGGGCGACGATCCGCGGGGTTATGAATCTGATTTGGACCGGCTTCGTGGACACCGAGTATGGGTTGTGCTCTCGCATATCCATGGCGCGGGCGCGGAAGAGTCAAAGCTCATTGAGTTTTATTTGGACAGCCTGGGTCCGAGGCTCGACTCCCTCACTCGTGCCGGAGCTGAGACCTATCTTTACGACTTGAGAAATGCGGCGTCCCCCGCGGCGGCACAGCTGCAATCCGCTCGCTGATCGACCGATCACCTGATCTCGCGAGCGGCCCAGAAGAGTTTCTCCTAGGGAGGAGCAAAATGCAAGAGATATTACGTTGCCCCGTCACGAAGCTGGGGTTGAAAGAGATGACGGATGAGCAACTGAATCAGGTGAACCGCCGCATCCTGAGTCATGAACTGCGGCACCTGGACGGAACCAGCGTGCAGAGGCCCCTCAGTGCGGCATTTCTGTCCGAGGACGGACGATTTGCCTATGTGGTCGAGGACGGCATCATTCTGCTGCTAGCGGCTTTTGCCGTCATATTGCATCCCGAGGAACCGGCTCCTCCCTATCGCTTGCGCGAGGAAAAAGCCGTCGTGCAGAACTGGTACAACGAGTACGGATGGAAGACCGGAGAGGGCGGACGGTGTGTCGACAGTTTAGCGTTCGGCGACCTCAGGCAGGTCACGCAAGAGTACAATCACAATACTATTCTGCGGCCGCTGAAGTACCTGCGCGAAGGGGGCAAATACATTCTCGATGTGGCTTCCGGCGCCATACCGCAGCCCGAATATCTTAGTTTTTCCGACGCCTTCGAAAAACGCATCTGCATCGATCTGTCGTTTCTGGCCCTGCAACAGGCCCGGAAGAAACTGGGCGACAAAGGTATCTACATCCTGGGAGACATTACCAATCTGCCGCTGCAGGACGATGTTTGCGACGCGGTCATCAGCTTGCACACGATCTACCATGTTCCCGCCGACGAGCAGGGCAGCGCTTTTCGTGAGCTCTATCGTGTGCTCAAGCCAGGACACACAGCGCTTGTGATCTATAACTGGGGGACGCATTCGATACTCATGCGGCTCGCTGACATTCCTCTCCACCCGGTCGTCCTGGGTGCGGTACACGGGCTCAAGCGCGTCTTCGGCAGGAAGCCCAAGGGCACCAACTCGGCTGCGCCGTCACTGCCGCCGCGGCCTTCCCGAGGTTTGTACTTTCACGCACACGACTACCGCTGGTTCAAACGTGAGATGAGAAAGCATTTCGAGTTCGACATGGTGTGCTGGAGAATCATGGATCAGAAGTTCCTTCTTTACTACATCCGGCCGCGATTTTTCGGCAAGTCATTCCTGAAACTGCTTTACTGGTGCGAAGAAACGTTTCCCCGTCTGACCGCGCGTTGGGGGCAGTTCCCCATGTTCCTCATCCAAAAGCCGGCGCGGGGGGATCTGGGGGCTGTGGTCGAAGCGCCGACTCCCGAATCGGTACGGGTGTGAGCTAGATCCGCAGCGTGGCTACGAGATATGCATTTTCAAGAGGCCAAGACAACTGTGACCCGTCTCAAAATGGGAGTCACGTCTCACAATGAACCGCGACGGCGAGATAGAGTCACGACCGAGACATCCGGCGCCGATGTCCGGTTACTTCCGTCGATCACGAGGCCGATTGGGCTCCCGATTTGTCCTGGCCAATTCCGTGCGCAAGAAGTCCTAGCGGATGTGGAACTTCCCGCCCTCCCAGTGTGCAGACTTTTGCAACCGGGGGTTTTCGCAGGCACTTCCCAGGATTCGGAAGTCGTTGATACCGCACTGGGTTCGGTTTCTTCTGATTGGAAGTCAATCTGCTGAACCCCCCGTGAGCTTTCGAGATATCTCCTCGTGCCGAAATGAACCCATTTTCTCGCGAGGAACATGACACCGTGGTAAGGGAATGGCTAAGTTCTACCAGTCCAAAATCAATTGAAGAGGCAAATCCTGTGACAAATGCAGTGAGATTCAATCAGTTTTCGCGCATCCCCGTTCTGGCTTGTTTGACGCTGGGACTGGTTCTGCTTTTCTTCGTTCCCGCACCCGCGCTGGGGCAAGCTTTTGTGCAAGTCAATTCCGCGGCGGCGGCGAACGCGGCCTATACCGGGGCGCAGGCCGCAGGCGACCTGAATGTCGTGGTGATCGGGTGGGGCGGGGTTTCGTCGATCACAGGGATTGCCGATACTGCTGGCAACACCTACCACCCTGCCGGCGGCACATTTTCGACGAGCTCAGGGGCAAATACCATTTCCCAGGCGATCTTTTATGCGGCCAATATCAAGGCGGCCGGCGCAGGAAACGCGGTCACCGTCAGCTTCAACAATAATGAATCTGCCCCCGATATGCGAATTTTAGAGTACAGCGGCCTGTCCGCGACGTTCCCGCTCGAAACTGCTTCGGGAGGCGTGGGCAACGGCAGCAACCGGTAGCAGTGGAACCGTTACCAACGCCGCGAACAGTGTGATCGTGGCCGGAGGCACCACAAGCGGCGCCTTCAGTGCCAGCCCCAACTTCACCAGCCGCGTTCTTGACCCCCGACGGAAATATCGCGGGAGACATTATCGCCGCTTCTGGCGGAAGCACCGCTGCGACTGATGCTGTCAGCGGCAATTGGGCATTGCAGGCGGCCGTGTTTGGAGTCGCCGCCACCAATCTGGTTCTGCTCCGACGATCGCCGCCGGCACTGCCGGTGTGGCCCCCCAAAATGGACCTGATACCGGCGGGACCGCGGTAGTGATCACGGGGACGAACTTCGCAACCGGTGCTTCGGTCACGTTCGGCGCCTTTGCCGGCGTGAATTGCGCCGTGGCGAATGCAACGACCATTAACTGCCTCACCCCCGCGGAGGGTTCTGGCCCGGTAGACATCACGGTGACGAACGTGGACGGACAAAGCGCGACCTCCCCGTCCGCTGGCGGAGGAGGATTCGAATTTCAATTGCAGAGTCCTACGATCGCGCACAGTCGCTCCTACCACCGGCCCGACCAATGGCGCGACATCGCTCACCATCTCGGGCGGCAACTTCCTGGCCGGAGCCACCGTTACGGTGAACTCACCTGTGTACGAGACCCCGGGCTTGCCCGCGCTGCCCGGCGGGAATGTCGTGGTAAACAATGCCGGCACCATCACCGTCAATAATCCCGCGCTGCCCGCCGGAGCTGCTGATATCACTGTCAGGAATCCCGATGGAGGCAGCATCACTGCACCGGCGATTTTCACCTACGCTCCGGTTGCGGGCGAGATTAACTATGTGCAACGGGCGGATGCAGCCGTAGCGCACGGCGGCTCGCAAAACCCACCGGCGCCGATGCTGAATCCGGAAGCGAAGGGTGATTTAAACGTCGTTATCATTGGGTGGGCCGATGTAGCCGCCACGGTGTCCGGGGTTAGCGACTCCGAGGGCAATACCTACGTGGCTGCGCTGCCAACGCTCAACGGTAACGGACTCAGCCAGGCCATTTGGTATGCCAAGAACATCCTCGGTGATGGTGTAACCCCCAATACCATCACGGTTCATTTCAACCGGAGTGCGAGTGCACCCGATGTCCGGGTCATCGAGTACAGCGGGTTAAGATACGAGCAGTCCGCTGGACGCGGTAGCGGGCGCATCCGATACGACCGTCAGCAACCTTGCAGATACTGGTGCTTGCACCACCACCGCTCCGGGCGAATTGGTCGTGGCTGGGGCGACAGTGGCCAACCAAGTGACCGGCCCCGATCCCGGCACCAGCACCATCTTTGCGATGACGGATTCCACCACGAATGGTAACGGCGCGGAACAGGCGGTTCTGTCTGCGGCCGGCAGCTGCGAAGCCAAAATGCAGCTGATCGTCGCTGAAGACTGGGTAATCCAGGCGGTAACGTTCAAGACAGTCTCGGCGAACTTCACCCTGACCCCAACCCCGGCGACGCAGTCGGTGGGCGAGGGGAGCAATGCTTCCTATGCCATCGCGGTGAACGCTATCAATGGCTTCACCAGCCCGGTTACATTCACCACCTGTGCCGGTCTCCCAGCTGGCGACGGCTTGGCCTGCACGGTGAGTCCGGCTTCTGTGAACCCGGGCTGCGAGCGCGACGCTTACTATCACCACCTCGGCAACCACCCCGCCAGCAACCTACAGCGACATCACGGTTACGGGGACCTCGGGAGTGCTAACCCAGATGGCGACCGTAAGCCTCAAAGTGACGGCCGCGGCACCGACGCCGAGTTTTGCGCTAACGGCGACGGCGCTCAGTCCGGCCTCGGTGGCCCCGGGGGCTACCTCCACATCCACGGTGACCGTCACGCCGGCCAACGGGTTCAACTCCGCGGTGGCTCTCACCTGCGCAATTACTCCAGCCACGGCCGTGCCTCCGACGTGTAACTTCAGCTCGGCGTCGGTGGCCGGTGGCAGCGGAACGTCGACCCTGACCGTGACTACGGTGGCAGCGGTCGCCTCTCTGAGGCCGAACCGGGAAAGGACCACGTTCTACGCTATGCTGTTGCCGCTCGGCGGCCTGACGCTGCTCGGAGCGGGACTTACGTCGCGGAGACGGAAACTGCTGGGCTTGCTGCTGGTCTGCCTGATGGTATCCGGGCTGATCTTCATGCTGGCCTGCGGTGGCGGGTCCTCGAGCGGTGGTGGTGGTGGAGGAGGCGGCGGAGGAGGAACTCCTGCCACGACAGCGGGAGCCTATACCGTCACGGTCGTCGGCACCGCGGGAAATACGATGCAATCCGTAAGCCCTTCACTGACTGTGACGGTGCAGTAAGGCGGATCATGACTGACCCGGAGGATGCCTGCCCACAAGGCGGGCATCCTCTTATTTGCAAATGGGATGTTTTGCCATGGAAAAGTTGCCTGAGCCTCTTGCGCAAGGCCGTATTCAAGGGCCATACCCCCATGCTAAGCTGCAATTA
The DNA here is from genome assembly GCA_963770245.1 of uncultured Acidobacteriaceae bacterium. Classification (GTDB taxonomy): domain Bacteria; phylum Acidobacteriota; class Terriglobia; order Terriglobales; family Acidobacteriaceae; genus PALSA-270. Next base: position 37,382 of record CAVYOX010000016.1, read on the forward strand.
TTCAAATGGTATCCAATGAAAACTGCTGCATCGTTTGCCAAGGTTTCGTTCGCCATCATCGCCGTATTGATTAGCAGCCTCGGACTAGCACAGTCCTCCGCTTCTCAAAACACAAGTTCGCCGCCGGCGGCTGGCACGAATTCTACTGCAGTAAAGTCGAATGACCAGGTCAGCCCGCCGGGTTACGAACCTCTGATCGGCATTGGTGATCTTCTGAAGATCAGCATCCTGGGTGTGACCGATTATGACCAGCAGCTCCGTGTCGGCGGCGACGGGGACGTCTTTTTGGCATTGGCGGGTTCGGTCCATATCGCCGGACTTACCATCGAGCAAGCCCAGCAAGTCATCCGTAAGCGCCTGGTCGATGGCGGCTATTTTGCGGACCCGCAGGTCTCGGTGTTTGAACAGGAATACGCCACTCAGGGTGTATCCGTTCTTGGTGAAGTTCAAAAGCCCGGCGTTTACCCCCTTACGGGACCTCGGCGACTCTTCGATGTGCTCTCGTTGGCGGGTGGCACCAGTCCCAAAGCCGGCCAGGTGGTGAGTATCAGTCACCGCAACGAGCCGAAATCCCTGCGTACGGTCACTCTGTCGAATGATCCGAGCACGAACATCGAGGCGGACGTTGAGATTCTGCCCGGGGACACAGTCGTTGTCACCAAGGCGGGCATCGTATACGTCGTGGGCGCGGTGAAGACCTCGACCGGCATTGTCCTCGAGAACAGCGGCGGTATTACCGTACTTCAAGCCATTGCTACCGCCGGAGGGACTAACCCCATGGCCGCGCTAAATGCCGCGAAAATCATCCGCAAGAGCCCAACCGGTCCGGTAGAGATTCCGATACAACTCAAGAAGATATTGGCGGCAAAATCCCCCGACGTGAAGCTGGAGGCCGAAGATATTCTGTTCGTGCCCAGTAGCACCGGGAAAACCGCGGCCGGCATGGCGCTCGACGCGGGGCTGCGGCTCGCGACCACCGTCGCGGCCTACGCGGTTATCTACTGAGTTTCCAATCGGTCAGAGGGCGTACCGGTTCGTTGAGTCTCATGAGCATGATCCCTGATTCGCAACCGGATCCGTCCTTCGGCTCGCCAATGCAGGCCCAACCGCGGCGCTGCGCTCGGCAATCGTCTGGTCGTCGAACTCAGAAGGTTCGGGGTTGTGGGACTTATCAATACTGCGGTTGATCTGGCGGTGCTGAACGCTCTGATCCTGCTGACCCACATGGGCAGGAACGGTATTTGGTTTAGCATCTTCAAAGCAATCTCATTCCTGGTGGCAGTGCTCAACAGCTACTTCATCAACCACAGCTGGACATTCGGGAGGAGCGGGGGAGAACGGAGCGTGTCCCAAGCCGGTCAATTCCTGGCGGTCAGCCTCCTGGGCGCAGTGATCAATGTCAGCAGTGCATCCTACGTCGCTACCTTCATCTCCCCGATCCACGGAATCGAGAGATATTGGCCATCGATTGCTGCCCTGGCCGGGACAGCTTCCGGCCTCATTTTCAACTTCCTGGGATACAAGCACATTGTGTTTTCGCCTCGACGACTCGTTCCGAGCGCAGCCCACACCCTGGAACCTGTCGACCCGAGCCCAGGAACCACCGACCTCCATGCCGGCGGACCCAAATGTCGAACAGCGCGGCAAAGGGTCAGGAGTGCATAAGCTTCCCGGCACCGAAGCAAGCTAGGTTCCCCCTCAAGACGGGGGAAAACAGAGCTTTCCGCAACGAATATAATGGACTCGACGGAACAAAGCAGCTGGTCCGGTCCCCTTGTCGAGGCAAATGGCGGATACTCTTGAGGCACGACATGCTCACCCCCAGTGGTACGCAATTCACACCCGATCGCGCCATGAAAAGACGGTGGCGGAACAACTGCTGGGCCGGTCGGTCGAGCACTTCCTGCCGCTTTATGAGACGGTCCGGAAATGGAAGAATGGCCGATTCAAAGTGCGTTTGCCGCTTTTCCCGGGATATTTGTTCGTTCGGATCCCGCTGAAGGATCGGATGCAAGTAGTCCAAGTGCCGGGCGTAGTCGGCCTGGTCGGCTTCAGCGGCGTACCTGCGCCTCTGCCCCCGGCGGAAATTGAAACCATTCGGGACGCCCTCGGGAAGGGCGTGCATGCGCAACCGCATCCCTATCTGAAGATGGGATCCCGGGTGCGCATCAAGGCCGGCCCGCTCGAAGGCCTGCACGGAATCCTGCTCCGGAAAAAAGGGCAACTCCGGGTGGTCGTGTCGGTCGATTTGATTATGCGTTCGATTGCCACCGACGTCGATGTCAGCGAAGTCGAGCCCGTCAGCTAGACTTCGACCGCAACGCTGCCTCCGCCAAAAAATCGGCAAAACGTCCCACGCTAGGAACCGAGCCCGCGCTTCCCATTCCGCACCGATCTAGCCCAGCCAGCTGGCCGCGAAAAACCGAGACCAACTGGCAGATTCGTGGCCTGCGGCAGTGTCTGAAAAGTGCATTGCTCTGTTCACTTTCGAGACACCACTGGGGCGCAGATTCTATTGCTTTTCCTGAGGCTATCCACTAAATTTGGCCCATCCCCTGTGACCTCGGGAGAGGTGTGTTTAGTGATCCCTGGAAAAATCATAAAGCGGAACTGGTCCGGATTGGCTGGCGTTTTGGCCATCGTGCTCGTGATGTGGATGGTTCCCAGTTGTGGACGCGAGCAGCAACTCGTGTCCATCACGGTTGAGCCTACGTCGGAAACCTTCGGCGCCGCGAACATCCCGGTGCCCGCGGATCAGGGCGACACGGTTCAGCTCAGAGCGCTCGGCACCTACATTCATCCCCCGGTTACCAAAGACATCACCGCGAGTGTCACCTGGTTCTCGAACGACACGCAAATGATGACGGTCAGCTCGAGTGGTCTGCTGACCGCGACCGGCCAGGCCTGCGGGGCTACGCTGGTTTCCGCGACCGTAGCCACCAACCGTGACGCCTCCAATCAGTCCTCTTCCGGGGCGATTGTGACGGGATACATGACCGGGAATGTGGTTTGCTTTACGAGCACCGGCGCCGCGATGGGCCCGGCGCTCACCATGAACCTGAGCGGCACTGGTTCTGGGACCATCAGCAGTTCCCCGCCGGGCCTGGGATGTGCCTCGACCTGCACTGGCAATTTTCCGAGCGGCACTGCGGTCACCTTAACCGCCGCGCCCAATGGCTCGACGTTCCGGGGCTGGACGGGCTGCGATGCCGCATCCGGACCGGTATGCACCGTGAACCTAACCAAAGATCGTACGGTGACGGCGACCTTTAATTGAAAGCAGTTTCACGCGGCAAAGCAGCATGACCGAGCCGGTCCGACCCTGAGGAGTTCAGGCTAGGCATCTTCCAACATTTTTCCCAGTGTGAGCTTGTGTTTCTCCGGCTCTTTCCTCTTCTTGTCAGGAACGACTTGTGGCGCCGGAGGTATGCCAATTCGTTCGCGAGCCAGCGCCTTCACCGCCTGCACGGCGCGAAACCGCTTTACTTTCTTCTTCTTCCTGGCCATTGCATCCATCTTGCCATAGCCTGCCAGCCCTAAACCTGTAATAATCGATGTTGGCCGGCCGATCCCCGCTGCTCGCAGGCGGGCGACGGCGAACGGCGAGTGCCACGCTATGGAAGAACGTGAGTTTTTCGATGAGCGCCCCGAGAAGAAACCAGCAACGCTCAACTGTCCGCATTGCCATCAATCCGCGGAGTATGAAGTTACCTGGATCGTGCGCACCAAGAAGCGCCAGTTGCCACCGCGCGCCGATGAGCGCGACCGGGCTCGTTTCGCCAAGGCCCGTTCTTACATGCTGCGCAAAGATGACTTGATGATGTGTAAGAATATGCGCTGCCGTAAGCGCTTCGATGTTTCCGGCGTCCAGTCCGTAGTATTTACGGAATAGCCCGCCGTTTCCCACTTCTCGCTCTCTCATTTATACTTACTGACTTCCTTACATGATCGGGGAATGTTTTCTGAACCCGGGAGGCTTGTCCTGAACATCCTGGTCTGCATGAAGCAAGTGCCGCAGAAAGATGCGCCGCTCAAGCTCAACGAGCGAAGCACCTGGATTCGGGAAGATGTTTCCTACGAGATCAACGAGCCCGATGCCTATGCCCTCGAAGAAGCCCTGCGGCAGAAAGAGAAACACGGAGGGGAAGTCGTGGTGATCACCGCCGGCCCGGCGCGCGCGCAACAGGTGCTGCGCGAAGGCCTGGCCAAGGGGGCCGATCGCGCCATCCATCTGGAAGACAATGCTTTTGCAACTCTCGATGCCTCGAACACCGCCCGAGCTTTCGCCGCTTCCATCAAAGATGAGAAATTCGACCTCATCTTTACCGGCCTGCAATCCGACGATTACGGCTATGCGCAAACCGGAGTCGTCCTGGCCGAACTGCTGGGCTGGCCGCATGCCACCATCATCATGCAGATCGAAAAGACTGACGCCGGAATTCGAGTGAAACGCGAACTGGAGGCCGGCTACTTCCAGTTCGTCGACCTGCCGCTGCCCGCCGTGCTTACCATTCAGTCCGGCATCAACAAACTGCGCTACGCTACCCTGATCGGCATCAAGCAGGCCAAAAACAAGCCGTTGCGCAAGGTCACGCTGGCGGAAGTCGAGCCTTCGATCGGCGCCAATCTGCAGAAAATTGAACGGCTGTACGTGCCCCAGAAAACCAAGAACACGGAGTTTTTGGAGGGTCCGCCGGCTGAAGTAGCCAAGAAACTGGTGGAGAAGCTGCGCAACGAAGTGCGGGTGCTGTAGCCGTCTTCCGGATCCCTCGGCTCTGAATTATGCCTGACACCATCCTGGTTATCGCCGAACAACGCGACGGGAAACTGAGCCGCGTTACCGGGGAGATCCTCGCGGCCGGCCAGGCTCTTTCGGCCGAGACCGGCTGGACGCTCGAGGCCGCCGTGCTAGGCGCAAGCGTCCTCCCGCTCGCCCAGGAAATCGCCGGCAAGAAAGTCTCGAAGGTATTCGCGCTTGAATCGCCGAAGCTAGACCCCTACACGCCCGACGCCTTCGCGGCTGCGCTCCAGCAGTTCATCGCCGAAAAGCAACCTAGAATCGTGCTCCTGCCGCACACCTATCAGGTACGCGACTTCGTTCCCAAGCTCGCGACGTCCATGGGCCGCACCGTCATCAGCGACTGCATTGGCTATAAAAAGGACGGCGACAAGCTGTTCTTCACCCGGCAAATGTTCCAGGGAAAGTTTGCCGCCGATGTCAGTTTCACCTGCGATGTGCCCTGGTTTGTGACTTTTCAGAACGGAGCGTTCCGCGGCGACAAGGCCGAAGCCGGGTCGAGCGCCGCGGCGGTCGAGTCCGTCCAAGTAGACGTTGCCGACGGCGTCGTCCGCAACCAACCGCAGGAAGTCTTCAAGGAAGCCAAACAGGCCGTCGACCTGACCCAGGCTGAAATCATTGTTGCCGTCGGTCGCGGGATCAAAGAGCAGAAAAACATCGAACTAGCCAAACAGCTGGCCGAGGCCCTGGGGGGCGAACTGGCGGCGTCGCGACCCATCTGCGACTCCGGCTGGCTGCCCATGGACCGCCAGATCGGATCTTCGGGCCAGACCGTGGCGCCTAAACTTTATCTGGCGCTTGGGATCAGCGGCGCCATTCAGCACATTGTCGGAATGAAGGGCGCGCGCACCATTATCGCCGTCAATAAGGATTCCGAAGCCCCCATCTTTGAGATCGCGGATTATGCGGTCGTCGGAAATCTGTTCGATATTGTTCCGCCGCTGATCGCCGAGATCAAGAAGGCAAAGGCGGGAACCTAGACAGAGTCGCCCCAGGATCCTGCGAACGAGTGCGGCTCCTTTACTTGTTTTATTGGTAAGATCGGTCGAAATCCGCGGCCAGGTTCTTTCCACATGCTAGTTTTTCGCCATCCCCTCCCGAACGTCGATCGCCCCCAAATGCTGGCCGATGCAGTCATCGTCGGCGGCGGCCCTGCGGGCATGGCGTGTGCTCTGCGCCTCTCCCAGCTGATTGACGAGCACAACCGCCAGCATTCCGACCCTCAGCTCAGCAAAGAGAATATTTACGTCCTCGAGAAGGCCCGCGAAGTCGGTCAGCACTCGCTCTCCGGTGCTCTGCTCGATCCGCGATCCATGCGTGAACTTTTGCCCGGCTTTGAAACCGAAGCTCCCCTCGAGGCCACGGTCAACCGGGAATCGGTCTACTTTCTCACGCAAAAAAACAAGTTCAAGCTTCCCGTCACCCCCCCGCCCCTGCGCGATCACGGCAACTACGTCATCTCTCTCAATCGCTTTGTGAAGTGGCTCGGTCGGAAAGTGGAGGAAGCTGGCATCACCGTTTTTACTGGATTCGCCGGGTCGGAGCTGCTTTTCGAAGGAGGCCGCGTCGCCGGAGTTCGCACCGACGACAAAGGCGTGGACAAGCAGAACCAGAAGAAATCGAACTTCGAACCGGGATACGATCTCCAGGCCCGGGTGGTGATCCTCGCCGAAGGCTCCCGCGGTTCGCTCACCAAGCAACTCATTGAGCGCTTCCAGCTCGATCGGAATCTGAACCCGCAAACCTATGGTCAAGGCGTAAAGGAATTGTGGGAACTGCCCGCGGGCCGCGTGGCTTGCGGAGAAGTCATCTACACCATGGGGTGGCCGCTCACTGCCAAAGAATATGGCGGCGCCTGGATCTACGGCGGCCGGGACAACATCGTCTCGCTCGGTTTCGTCACCGGGCTTGACTATTTCGATCCGCGCCTCGATCCGCAGCACGTGCTGCAGGATTTCAAGCAGCATCGCTTCGTCGCCGCTCTGCTCGAGGGCGGCAAGATGATTCGCTACGGAGCGAAAACCCTACCCTACGGCGGCTGGTGGGCGGTTCCGCCGCTGGCCGGCGACGGCTGGATGATCATCGGCGACTCGGCCGGGCTCCTCAATTCGCAGCGCCTGAAGGGGATCCATCTCGCCATCAAGAGCGGAATGCTGGCCGCCGAAACCACCTTCGAAGCCCTGAAAAACAACGACTTCTCCGCCGCCGCGCTCGCCCAATTTCAGTCGCGGGTCGAATCCAGCTGGATCAAGGAGGAGCTCTGGAAGGTGCGCAATTTCCATCAGGGCTTCGAGCATGGATTCTGGCGGGGCATGTTGCACGCCGGGCTGCAACAGGCGACCGGTGGCCGCGGCGTGCGCCGCCGCTATCTGTCAACCGCCGGCTATCAGCGCATGAAAAAGCTCGCTGAGCTCGCCCCCGACGGCGGCGCCGAAGCCCACCTGCTCGGGCCTGCCAAAGGCGACGGCAAGCTCACAATCGACAAGCTCACCGATCTCTACCACTCCGGCACCAAACACGAAGAAGATCAGCCGGCTCACCTGATCATCCAGAATACCGACGTCTGCAACCAACGGTGCATCCAGGAATTTGGCGGCCCCTGCCAGAATTTCTGTCCCGCGAATGTCTACGAATTGGTCGAGGACGCCCAGCAGCCGAATGGCAAGCGCATCAGCCTGAACCCTTCCAACTGTGTGCACTGCAAAGCCTGCGACATCGCAGACCCCTATCAGATCATCACCTGGGTGCCCCCAGAAGGTGGGGGCGGCCCGAACTACGATGGAATGTGATGCTCGCCGGGTGCAGCCCCCGTCCGCCTGACCTGCCCGCCAAGGGGGAGGAATCGTGACCGGTCAATGAGTGAATGCCACGTTCAATCCCGTGGTTAACTGAAGGTCATTCCTTTGCTTTCCCGCCGGAGGATTGGTCACGTAGATATCGCCAAAAGCGTTCTGCCAGCCCAGCCACTTGCTCAACTTGGTCACCGTCCCCAGGTTGAAAGCCGCACGATATTCTCCCGTTTGATTCAGATCGGGGTAGACGTAGAGCTTTTCTGTGATCACGGAAGCCGCCCCGAACTTGCGCACCAGTTCCTGTCCGGCGGTAATGGCCACAAGATCGCGCCCCAGACTGGAATAATCCTCGCGGGTGTAGTTGATCCCGCCGAGAAAATCGAGCGTGGTTCGCGATGTCTTGATGGCGTGCCAGCCTAAGCCGCCGCTCAACACGGAACGCAAATCCAGGCTCTGCAGAGCATCCGTTTGGAAGTCCGCCTCGCCAAAGCCGAACCCTCGTGCGGCGAAGTTGCGATCATAGCGAGCCCCCGCCTGGGTAGAGTCGGCCGTGGTGCCGGGTACCGCGCCCGGCTCGTCATTGCTGGCAAACACCGAGTTTGCGTACAGGCCGATGTGGTCCCGCGTGGTCTTGCGGTCGGCGATGAAAGCCAGGTTTAGGTTCTGGGTCTCGCTGTTGCCGCGAGTCAGGGCAAAGCCCAAGTCGACGCCGCCCGCCCAGCCTTCGAGCAGGCGGGGATGCAGCGAATGTTCGTAGGCGACTTCTTCGCTGTCGCTGCGCAAGGAAGCAATCGCATCCTTGCTCACCGAGACCGGCTGTCGGTTGGCAGGCTCAACTTCGATCTGACCATCGGTTGTTTTCATCCCCCCCACCAGTATCTGGCCGCTCTTAAGAGCGACGTGCAAAGGTTGGGCGGAGTTGATCTCGGTGATGGCTGGCCATTGGAGGGTCACTTCTCCGGCAAATTCGGTCTTAAGGACGAGCGCTTTGTCATCGGACTTGAGGATGGTTCCGGTAAGTCGGTCGCCGTTGCTCAGAGTCACCTGGTCGGCGAAAACAGATTGTCCAAAAACCACAAGGACGGCGAGCGCAACGTAGGTTCTAACTTCGAGCACGGCTTCTTCTCCTGAAATTAATTGTGGGCTGTTCTAGAATACTTGACTCCTCACCGGTTCGTCGTCCGAACAGTTTGAGTCTTCTGCCCCGGACTATAATGAATCGAAGCTCCGACCGGCCGGGGTGTCCCTGCCCAGGGTTTTTTCGATTGACCACAAAGCGGTTTGGGAACGCAGGCGATTGCCCGCGCGTTCTGGTCTTCGGCGGGAGACGGTTCCGAACGAGAAAGTTGGAGCTGGAAAGCGAGCAGCGTGCCTCTCACCGACAAATTCGGCCGCCCCATCACCGATCTGCGGATTTCTATCACCGATCGCTGCAATTATAAGTGCGTCTACTGCCGCACCGGGAACGAAGGTGCGCTTTACGGGGACCTGCCTTTCGCCGACTACCTGCGTATGACGCGCGTGCTGGTGGGGTTGGGGATCCGGAAAATCCGCATCACCGGCGGCGAACCGCTCCTGCGAAAAGGGGTCGTGGATTTCGTACGCGAATTGGCCAAACTGCGCCCGCCGGGGCGAAAGCCGCGACTTGCCGGAGTGGCGAACGGCCATGGCGATGACGAACCGCTGGACATCGCCCTGACCACCAACGGCGATCTTCTCGCCGGAATGGCACAACCGCTCAGGGACGCCGGCCTCGGCCGAGTGACCGTCAGCATGGATGCGGTCGATCCTGACCGCTTCGCACGCATCACCCGTGTACCCCATGGCTACGACCAGGTGCTCGCCGGCATCCGCACCGCCCGGCGCGCGGGACTCTGGCCGCTCAAGGTGAACTGCGTGCTCATGCGAGGCTTCAACGAAGACCAGATCATCCCCTTCGGCATGTTCGCCCGCGAAGAAGGCGTAATCGTTCGCTTCATCGAATTCATGCCGCTCGAGGAGGGTCGCACCTGGTCTCCGAACACGGTGGTGACGCTCGAGGAGATTTTGCACCGCATGGGTGAGTACCGCCCGCTGGTTGAAATTCCGCACGCCCGCAGCGAGACCGCCCGCCGTTTTCACTTTGACGATGGCTTGGGCGAAATCGGCATCATCGCGCCGGTTTCCCATCCCTTTTGCGGACACTGCAGCCGCATCCGCATCACCTCCGACGGCAAAATCCGGACCTGTTTGTTCTCCGTCTGGGATCATGACCTGTACGGCCAAATGAGCCGCGGCGCCTCGGACGAGGAGTTGGAAGACTTCATCCGCGGCGTGGTCGAGAAAAAAGAAGAGCGCCACCACATTGGCGAACCGGACTTCATACCGGCGTCGCGAACCATGGTGCACATCGGGGGTTAGTGATAGCGGTGACGAGAACGGGGCGTGACGGTGAGGCTTGCCGGCCCTGCGCGGAGCAAGGTTTCGGCTGCCGCGGACGACAACCTGGAGTCTGACGGCCTCGGAACCGGTTCTATAGTGATTCGCTTCTCTGTGATTCGGTTCTCTATGACGTGGTTCTCGAGGGAAGGAATTGTTTGCCTGGTTCTGCTGAGTGCGCTCGCCGCTTTTGCGCCGGAAGCCGCGGTGTGTTTCGATTCCGAGCGCTCGGGGTCTTCCTATCTCGGTTTTGACCGCAACGACTATCCCGGCGACGCGAACCTGAAAGCGCTTCGCCAGACTTTTTCCTACGCGGGTTTCTGGCTCAACCCTCCGCCCGGCGCGACCACCAACAACTGGAGAGGCAAACGGCAGATGTTGCAATCGGCCGGATTCGGGTTTCTCGTGCTTTTCAACGGCAGACTTTACGCCGAACTGAAGAATACCCGGAACGCCAGAAAGCTCGGCACCTCCGACGCTCGGCAAGCGATTGCCTCCGCCCGTCGCGAGGGCTTTGCTGCCCGGACCATCCTCTTTCTTGATCAGGAACAAGGCGGCCGTATGCTTCCCGAGCAAAAGGCCTACATCTATGCCTGGGTCGATGGAGTCGCCGCGGGTGGGTACCGTGCCGGCATTTACTGTTCCGGCATCGTTTTCGAAGAGTCGGCTGGAGTGCGGGTCGTGACCGCCGACGACATTCGCCAACATGCCGAGTCGAGGAAGATCGAGTATTGGGTGACGAACGACGCTTGTCCCCCGTCGCCGGGATGCGCCTTTCCCCGGCAACCGCCGCGTCCCTCCGACAGTGGCACTCGCTCGGCGAAGGTCTGGCAGTTCGCCCAGTCGCCCAAGCGAAATGATGTGGCGGCGGGATGCCCGGCGAACTACCATGCCGACGGAAGCTGTTATCCGCCGGGAATCGCTCTCACCGAGCGCCTGCACGTGGATGTAGACACCGCCACCTCGCCCGATCCCTCCGACGGCCGGACTCATTGAGTTTCGGGGCGCGGGCCAGTTCCCCCGCCAATCGAGGAGACCCGATCGAAGGTCGCTCGCGCACGGCAAAATGGTTCCGCCGGCCGTCGATCTCTCGGGCAAGCCTGCGCGCCCTCCATGTCGCCGGGGTATTGCGCTTCTTTCCCCCAACGTGCACAATACCTCCGGGGGGCGCTCAGTTGGCGGCGGAAGTCATTTTGGTCGCACAAAAAGGCGACTCTTTCCGCTCTCCCTGAGCATCCAAACAGGTAGCAACAAAAGAACCACTGGTGGCTTCAACATCCCCGTCGGTTGGGCGTGCTCGGAGTTCGAAGAGCGCGCAGTGAACCGGCTGGAGCCGCTGAGAGGCTTTCAACATCCCCGTTCCAGTTCGAGCGGAGTGCGCGCGCAGCGTGCTTGCCCGTGCTTGGAGCTGAAAGCGTGACCAGAGATGGCTACAGCAACCGACGTTTGCAGTTTGGAAAATTATCTCGTCCTACCCGACCACACCATGGACGAGCGCATCGCCGCCGCCCGTAAAGAACTGGGCCGCGACTGCGTCATTCTGGGGCACCATTACCAGCGGGATGAGGTCATTCGCTTCGCAGATTTTCGCGGCGATTCCTATAAGCTTGCGCAACAAGCTGCCGATGCGCGAAGCCAGTACATCATCTTCTGCGGGGTGCACTTCATGGCGGAAAGCGCCGACATTCTCAGCCGGCCCGGCCAGATCACGATTCTCCCCGATCTCAACGCCGGCTGCTCCATGGCCGATATGGCGGAAGTCACACAGGTGGAAGACTGCTGGGAACAACTCGTCGGCGCCGGGTTGACGACGGATGAAGGCCAGGGTATTACCCCCATCACTTACATGAATTCGGCGGCCGCGATCAAGGCTTTCTGCGGCGAGCGCGGCGGCGTGGTTTGCACGTCATCGAATGCACCGGGGGCGTTTCAGTGGGCCCTTGGAAAGAACGCGAAGATTCTTTTTCTGCCCGACCAGCATCTCGGGCGCAACACGGGATACGCCATGGGCATTCCGCTCCCAGACATGGTGGTGTGGGATCCGTTCATGATCGGCGGGGGAGTGACGCTCGACCGTCTGCAGGCCGCCAAGGTTATTCTGTGGAAAGGCCATTGCTCGGTCCACCAGCGTTTCTTGCCCGAGCATGTGGACCATGTCCGCGCCAGGCATCCCGGTATCCGCGTGATCGCGCATCCGGAGTGCCGCTGGGAGGTCTGCCAGAAAGCCGACGGCATCGGTTCGACCGAGGGCCTGCTGAAGATCATTCGTAACGCCCCCTCCGGCACCATGTTCGCGGTGGGCACGGAAATTCACTTGGTCAACCGCATGGGCAAGGAATTTGCGGAAGACGGCAAAAAGGTCATTACTCTCGACGACTCCGGCTGCCTATGCACCACCATGTTCCGCATCTCGCCCCAGCACCTGTGCTGGGTGCTCGAGAATCTGGTCGAAGGCAATGTGGTCAACCGCATCCAAGTGAAAGACGAGGTAAAGCACTGGGCGCGCGTGGCGCTCGACCGGATGCTCGAGATCCAGTAGGGGTCGCTTTGACGCGAGCCGTCTGCCCCGGGAACTGAAAATCCCCCACCGTCCATGCCAGCTGGAAGCCGATGCTGATTGCTCTTCGTCCCGCTCTCCCTGAGGATTTCGAATATTGCCGACGGCTCTACTTCGCCGGAATGAGCAGGATCATAAAGGAATTGAATTTGGATGAGGCCGCGCAAGCGGTCAGCTTCCGCCAACATTGGGTGCTAGCAGAGGTCCGCATCATCACCCTCGACGATTCCGCTATAGGCTGGCTCCAGAGTACGACGCGAGAGGATGGCTTCTTTGTGGCGCAGCTCTTCCTGGACACGCCCTTTCAGGGGCGGGGCATCGGCAGCGAGGTGATGCATCGCCTCATCGGCGAGGCCGCACAGCTCCGTCAGCCGGTGCGTCTGAGCGTCGTGAAAATCAACCCGGCTGTACGGCTCTACGAACGCCTCGGTTTCCGCATCACGCATGAGGATGAGCGCAAGTTCTACATGAGGCGCGATCCCGATATGGCTGCCCCGGTGTCCACCTGACCCACCCTCCGAGATTCAATAATCGAGCCGCCGACCCAGCAAATGCATTAGAATGGATCCATCACTCCTATGTCCGACCGTAGTTTTACTCTCCAAGAAGCCGAAACTCTTCTACCTATTTTAGAATCCCTGCTGCGCGCTGCCATTGATGGCAAGAAGCTGATTGAACTGGTGGATGGCGAATTTCAGGAAGTGGCTCACCGGGTCTTTTTGAACGGTGGCACCTACCTGAACATCGTTCAGCTGGCACGCCGCAAAGCGGAGCGTGAAAGAGCCATTCACCGGGTCAAGGATTCGCTCGCCGAAATCGATGCCACCGGCGTCCAGGTCAAAGATTTGGATATGGGGCTGCTCGACTTTCCTTGCGTGGTCGATGGCCGCACCGTACTGCTCTGCTGGAAACTGGGCGAGAACGGAATCACCCACTGGCACGGCGTCGAGGAAGGTTTTGCCGGAAGAAAGCCCATCGACGAGCGTATCGCCAAGGCCAAAAAGACCAACTGAGAGTTTATTCGCGGCGGAGTTTTTGGTTCCGCTGGCCTCGGCTGAAGATCCCGCCTGCCCAGTTTCGCGCCCCTGCCGGGGACCACGTTACGCTCGGCTGGGCGCTCCCCGAGGTACTGCCTGCGCGTCCCTTTGTGTCCCGACCCCACACCGGTGTCTGCTACAATTTCTTTGCGCCGCCGACGGGGCGGCCCCAATCGAGGGCCACTGTCTGGAGCTTTAGCTATGCCAAGTACGAAACGGAAACTCCAACTCCTGGCTGCACTTACGGTCCTCTTGCTGTGCGCTGTTGGGGTGGGGTGCAAGGGCTTTTTTGTGAATCCAACCCTCACCACAATCACGGTCGATCCGCCCAGCCCGCAGGTGTCCCAGGGCAGCAGCCAGCAGATGACGGCTACCGGCACCTACGACGATGGTAGCGTCAGCACCAGCGTTTCGAATTTGACTTGGTCGAGTACTCCCGCCTCCGTGGCCACCATCAATTCCAGCTCCGGCTTGCTGAGCGGGGTGTCGGTTGGATCCGCCACGGTGACCGCCAGTTCCGCCAACATCACCGGTACCACCACCGTCACCGTGGTTCTGGCGAACGTGACTTCCATCCAGGTAGCACCGAGCAGCGCAACCATTACCACCAGTCAGACACAGCCCTTTACTGCGACGGCCACCGTGACCGGCCAGACGTCCCAGGTGGATATCACCGCGACCGCTACTTGGACGATCACCGTGAGCGGAGCCGCCGCGCCGAGTGGTTTATTTGGCATGACCCTTACCAATAACCAAGAAGTCATCTCGGTGACCGGGACGCCGCCCCAATTCCCCTACGTTGTGACCGTGAATGCCAGCTATCCCGGGAACAACGGCGCGACGGTCAATGGCACGGCCACATTGACGATTTCCCAATAACCCTGAAGGCTGACGCGCTCTATGTCTGACATTCGCTGCATTGGTATTTCTACCGGAGGCGGGGACGCACCTGGCCTCAATGCCGTTATCCGTGCTGCGGTCAAATGCGCCATCCTGAAGTACAAGTGGAAAGTCATCGGCATTCCCGATGGCTTCGACGGCCTGATCTGGCCGGAGAAGTCGTTCGAACTGACGCTCAAGCACGTGAGTGGAATCCTGCCCCGCGGGGGCACCATCCTCGGTACCACCAATCGCGGCAATCCGTTCCGCTACAGGACGGTGGAAAACGGAGAAGAGGTCATCCGCGACATTTCCCCTGAAATTATCGCCAACGCCGCCCAGCTCGGGATCGATGCCGTCATCACCATCGGGGGCGACGGCTCGCAGACCATCGGTCTCGAACTTTTTCAAAAGGGCATGAAGATCGTAGGCGTACCGAAGACGATCGACAACGACCTCTCTTCGACCGAACTCACCTTCGGTTTTGACACCGCCGTCAACACCGCCACCGATGCGGTCGACAAGATCCACACCACCGCGGAATCCCACCATCGCGTCATGGTGGTGGAAGTCATGGGGCGCGACGCGGGCTGGATCGCGCTCTGCGCAGGCATGGCGGGCGGGGCGCACGTGGTCCTGATTCCGGAGATTCCCTTCACCATTGAAAAGATCTGCGATTATGTGAAGGCACGCGAACGCTTCGGCAAGCACTTCACCATTGTGGTGGTGGCCGAGGGCGTCAAACTTCCGCCCGAGCTGCGGGAGAATCGCCGTTTCGGCGCGGTGGGCAATGTGGTCGGTAGTGCCATTGCTGCGGTCTCCCACAAGGAGGTGCGGGTGAGCGTGCTGGGGCATATCCAGCGTGGTGGCACGCCCACTCCATTCGATCGGGTTTTGGCCACTCGCTTTGGCGTGGCTGCGGTCGATTTGATCGCCAAGGGTGAGTTCGGCAAGATGGTCTGCCTGCGTTGTCAGCGGATTGAGTCGGTGGAATTCTCCAAGGTGATCGGCCGCTTGAAAACCGTGAAACCGCACGGTGAACTGGTCGCCGCGGCGCGCGCCATCGGTATGTGTTTTGGCGACTGAGGGAGAGCTGGCGATTCCGGCAGCAAAGATTCGAAAGCCTGGTAGGACTCGCCTTCGGGGAGTGTTCTGATTCGCAATTGGCACAACGCCACGCACTGACAACTTCCCGCCCTCCTGCGCTATATTGTTCTGTGGTCTTCCTGAAACCGACGCGCCCACCCCTGCGCTCTGGCATCCCTTTGCTGCTGACGATCGGCGTGCTGCTGCTTCCCGGTTGCGGTCGCGTCCGCGGGCGAGCGCGCGAGGTGGCGTACGTTTCCGCTCCGCAGGGAATCCTTCGCGATCGTGTGGCGGCGGTCTTTTCGCAGACCGGCACGGTGAAAAACGGCGAGCGGGTGGAAATTCTGGAGCGCGACCGCCGTTTCGCCCGCGTTCAGACCTCGAGTGGCGCCGAGGGCTGGATCGAGCAACGTTACCTGGTCACCCAGCAAATCTACGATGCCTGCCAAAGCTTGGCGCAACAGGAACTGAAAGCCGTCGTGCAAGCTACCGGCGTGACCCGAAACGACACCAATATTCATCTCGAACCCGGTCGGGACACCGAACATCTCTACCAGCTCAACCAGGGCGCCAAGGTTGCCATCCTGAAGCGCACCGCGGTCGAGAAGAGCATTCCGGGCATCTCTTCCCGGCCGGCCACCTCCAGTGGAAAACCCGCCCAGTCGAGCCCGGCGGCCGCGGAAGACTGGTGGCTCATTCGCGACGGGCAAGGACACGTGGGCTGGGTTCTTGGCCGTCTGCTCGATGTGGATGTGCCGCTCGAGATCGCCGAATATGCCGAAGGGCAGCGCCTGGTCGCATCCTTCATGCTCGATCAGGTGCAGGATGGCGACAAGAAAGTCCCGCAATTTCTGGTTCTGTTCACCGATCCCAAAGAAGGAATGCCCTTCGACTACAACCAGATTCGGGTCTTTACCTGGAATGTGAGGCGGCACCGCTACGAGACGGCTTACCACGAACACGATTTGAATGGCGTCTTGCCGGTCACGGTGTCCGAGGAAACCTTCGACAAGGAGGGCACAGTACCGGTCTTCGTCCTGCGAGTGACCGACGATACCGGCAAGATCGTAGAGCGTAAATACAAACTGAACACGCCCATCGTCCGCCGCGTGCTGGCTCCCGGTGAGGAGCCACCGAAGCCCATGCCGCGCCGCAAGCGCCGAAGGGGATAAGCCTGCCGGGAAAGGGTCGCCTTTCGCAGCCGCTTCCTCAGGGCGAAGCATGCGGCGCGAACCCTGAACGACGGGATGGCAGATCGACGGCTAGGAGTAGAACTCCGCCATGTTTTCGACCACCGAGCTCTGTTCTTCCTCCGTCAGCTCGGGAAACATGGGCAGCGCCAAGACCTCGCGAGTCGCCCTTTCTGCGACCGGCAAATCGCCTTCGCGGTATCCCAGATAGCGGAAGCAGGGCTGCAGATGCAGCGGCACCGGGTAATAAATTTCAGTGCCGATGTTGCGCGCGGCGAGGAATTCGCGCAACCCATCCCGCCGTTGCGCGCGGACCACGTACTGGTGAAAAACGTGAAGGGCATGCGGCGAAGTTTCGAGCAAGCGGATGGGCGAGTTGTCCTCGGCGGTCCAGAGACCAGAGGCTCGCAAAAGGCGGTCATAGGTCGCGGCCCGCTCCCGCCGCTGCCGGTTCCAAGCCTCCACGTGTGGCAGTTTCACCCGCAGGATCGCGGCTTGGATCGCATCCATACGGCAGTTCCAGCCCATCTCTTGGTGCAGATAACGGTTCGAGCTCCCGTGGTTCCGCAGGCGGCGCATGTGCTCCGCGAAATCGGGATCGCAGGTGGCGACCAAGCCTGCCTCTCCATACGCGCTTAGATTCTTGCTGGGGTAAAAACTGAATCCCGCGGCCGCCCCCAGCCCCCCTGCGGGGCGCTTGCGCCAGGCCGCGCCCATGGCCTGCGCCGCATCTTCGACCACCACCAGCTGGAACTCGCCCGCGACTTCGGCCAGCGCGTCCATGTCCGCACACTGGCCGTAGAGATGAACCGGAAGCAGTGCCCGTACCTGGTTGGCCCCACCGGACTTGAGTCTTTCCCGCACCCGCTCCGCATCGAGGTTCAAGCTGGCGGGATCGACATCGACAAACACCGGCCGGGCGCCGGCGCGCACAATGGCACTCCCCGAGGCAAAGAAACTGAACGGGGTGGTTACCACGGCATCGCCTGGCTGAACTCCACAGGCGATTAGCGCCAGCCAAAGCGCGTCCGTTCCTGAAGCACATCCTACGGCCGCGGAGGTACCGGTAAAGCCAGCGATTTCCCGTTCGAGCGCTTCGACCTCGGCACCTAGAATGAACTGTTGGGAGGCGCATACTCGCTCAATTGCAGCCAGGACATCCTGGCGAATCTGCTGGTACTGCCGGCCGAGGTCGAGCAGGGGGACCGCGCGCATACGGGTTGCGGGTCCCGGTCGATTGGCGGAAGGAAGGCTCACCGGAGCTGCGATTCTAACACCCCTAAAGCTGCGGGAGCCTGGGCACCGGCTTTCCCTCGGCCAACGCATTCCGCCACTGCTCGAGCGATTCGAGCAACCTGACCAACTGGATTCCACCGAAGCCTTCCGGGTAGCCAGTCAGATTCCTAGTGCCGCGGGCGAGCAAGGACCGCGCTCCCGCCAGATTGCCCTTGCCATGGTGATGCAATGCCACCGCCACCTGAATGAGACCCTGCAGGAATTGCTTCTCCGGCGGAACCGAAGCCCGCCAAACGTCTTCCCAAACCTCATGCGCTTCAAAGAAAGTGCCGTCATTGAAAAGCCGAATGGCCCGCAGGTAAGGTTCTTGATCCACAGGAATTTCGAGCCAATCGGAAACTTGCGCTCCTCCGACTAAGATTCTTACACCGAGGCCCAGCCCCTTGCCACTCCCGCCTGGCAGGTCCCCAATCGACCGCCTTCTGACGATAACCACGCCGGTAGGAATGGATATCACCTTGGGGCAGTTCGATCCTGAGTCGCGCTCATTCCAGCTATCCATCCGGGGACAATCAGGTCTTTGGATACCAGCACTTGCTGGCAAGACATTCCAAACTCCCGCAGGGGGCTGTGAAGGGCTGGGCTACGGAAGTTAGGGTGGCTGGGGACTGGGTTGGCTGTTCTGGCTGCTCGCTTCCGCCCCGCCTGGAACCGAGCTGGGTGCGGCAAATTTTGGCGTGATTACCTCTACCGTATCGCAGTCCGATGGAACTACTTCCGCCCGCCAGCTGCAGGTGGCCATGAAGCTGCATTCTCAGGCCGTCTCATGTTCAGCCCATATGGTCTTTCGCCATTCTGGTTGAGCCCGTTGTATCTGGACGATCCGTGCAGACGCTGCCGGATTCCCCAGCCTACTTACCCCCGCCTACTTACCAAAGATCGGGTAGTGACTGGCCGCCCCCATGAAAAACAGCAGGGGAATCGAAAGATAGAAGTTGGTTCGGGAAGCCAGGAATGCCTGGCGAGCGAGCACGGCGGCATTGGCGGGGGGAGCGCCAGCCAAGGTTCCCCGGATGATCTTCTGGTTGTTCGGCCAGATTACTCCCCAAACATTGAACACCATGAAGAATCCCAATCCGCCGCCTATCCCAATCGAGAGCACATGATTATCGTCCCCGCCCACGGGGGTGAAATGGACAAACAGCCAGGAAGCCGCGCTCACGAGCACCGCGACCATTACCGCCAATACCCAGGGATTTGGCGTACGCCGCACGGCGGCGAAAAAGATGTGCCAGACGCCAATCCAGAGGACGAGAAACAGGCCGAGGGTTCCGAGAGCGTGCTTGCCCGCCAGGTGTGCGGCCGCGGCGACATAAACCTGCGCCCAGTACCAAAAACCCACAAACACGGTTACGAGCGCACTCCAGCGGAACCAGTTCAGGGCCGGCAACGTAAGGTGCTCGAATACCTTGGGTTTGGCGGCGGCGTCCACTTGCTTCATGAAAGGCACATTCACCAGGTTGAAGAAGTAGAGCAGACCCACCCAGGTAATGGCCGCCAAGAAATGCACCAGGCGCAAAACGATGGCTAGCGTTTCGGTGCCCGAGTGCTCGGGCCAGACCCACCAGGACGCCAAACCACTGAGCAGTTGCATCGCGATATGCCTCCGTAGTGCGTCGAATCTTGGCACCGGGCGGGGGTTCTGTCAAACTTCCGGCCGGCCGAACCCTTTTCCCCCGCAGTTGAAACTTAGGGTCTAACGCCGTATGGTACTAGGATAAAGCAGCGCCGTTCCCGCAGAGTCGAGGCCCCGAGCGCACGCAATTCGCGGGCTTGTTCTTTTTCTGAGGTTCGACCTGGTGGAGTGGTATGCCAATCTGCAGTTTGGAAAGACAAAGGAGATCGGCAATGGAAAATAAGCCGGCGCAGAACATACAAGATTCTTTCCTCAACACCGCCCGCAAGGAGCGGATCAACATCACCATCTATTTGCTCAGCGGCGTCAAACTGACGGGCCGCATCCGTTCCTTCGACAAGTACTCGGTCGTACTCGAAACCAGCAACCAGGAGCAGTTGATCTTCAAGCATGCGATCTCGACCGTGGCCATGGGACGAACTTTGCACAACCCGGTCGAGCGTCCGAGTGCGATGGCCGTCGCGGCTCCGGGATCGAGCCCAGAGCCCGGCGCATCCGGCCCGGAAGGATAGGCGATCCCAGATTTGAGCAGCCCAGAATCCAGAGCCTCCCGCAAAAGAGACGGCTCACGGCGTCTCCCTCGCGCGGCGGGCCGGGCCGCGTCTCCGCCAGCCCCCGCCCAAGAAAAAGAGCGGGCCTTTCTGGTCGGTCTCGATTGCCGGACCCGGCCACGGCAGATGCCGGACGCCAAGGGCGCAAGAGGCGGGCCGAGCGCTCAAGCCTCGGCGCGGGAGAGCGCCGGCGGCCCCGGGGCTTCAAAAGCCCCTCCCATTCCGGAGTTCACGGCCGAAGAATCGCTTGACGAATTGCGCTCCCTGGCCTCTAGCGCCGGCGCCGGAGTTGTCGGTCAATTCCTGCAGCGCCGCGACCGCCCCGACCCCGCCACGCTGATCGGCCGCGGAAAACTGGAAGAGATCGCCGGGGCCGCGGCTTCGGTCTCCGCCGATCTCCTGCTGTTCGACCATGACCTGACAGCTTCCCAACTGCGCAACATCGAGAAGGCTGTCCACATTCGCGTCATCGACCGCACCCAACTGATCCTCGATATCTTCGCCCGCCACGCCCGCACCCGGGAAGGCCAATTGCAGGTGGAGCTGGCGCAACTCGAATACATGTTGCCTCGGCTGGGGGGCCGCGGCGTAGAGATGTCGCAACTGGGCGGCGGTATCGGCACCCGCGGCCCGGGCGAAACCCAACTCGAAACCGACCGCCGCAAGATTTACCGGCGCGTCCGCCACGTCAAACAGCAATTGGAAAACGTGCGCCGTATCCGCTCCCAGCAGCGCCAGCGGCGGGAGGCCGTCCCCGTCGCCATGGTCGCACTGGTCGGTTACACCAACGCCGGCAAGTCGACTCTTTTCAATGTTCTAACCCAGGCCGCGGTTCTGGAGTCGCCGCGCATGTTCGCCACGCTCGATCCCACCATTCGCTCCGTCACCCTGCCCTCGCGCCGCCAGGCGCTGCTCTCTGACACCGTGGGGTTCATCCGCAACCTGCCGCATACCCTGGTTTCCGCCTTCCGCGCCACTCTCGAAGAAGTGCAAAGGGCGGCGTTGGTCCTGCAGGTGTCAGACGCCAGCAGTCCTTTGTCGGCGGAGCAGGATGCGCAGGTCGACCGCGTGCTGAAAGAACTGCAGGTGGACGCCAAGCCCCGCCTGCGCGTGATGAACAAAGTCGACCTCCTCTCTCCCTCCGAGCGCGATAGCCTTAGCGACGACGCCAAAAGCGTCCATATTTCCGCAACCAAAGGCATTGGAATTACGACGCTTCTCGACCGCATCGATCAGATGCTGGTCGAAGATCCCCTCAGCCGCATCCACCTGCGCATCCCGCAGGGGGAAGGCAAGCTGCTATCCCTGCTCGAAGCCCGGGCACGGATCTACTCCCGTGCCTACAAAGACGGCTTGGTCGAACTGGAGGCCGAGGCCCCGGAATCGGTAGTGCGGCGGGTGAAGAACTGGATCACGGACTAGCAAAACCCTTGCGGGACCGGGTCTCGAGCCGGGCGCATGGCGGCGCTCGCAGACGGCGGTCGGGGCAGCGAAACCATCCGCCTGTGCCCCGGGCCGGTCGGCCCTAGGGCTTTCCCAGGGCTCGCAGGAACGCCACCAAGGCCTTGATGTCGTCCGCGTTTAAGGATTTTTGATAGGAGGGCATCTTTCCTCTGCCTTTGGCGATGGCCTCGGCCAGCTGGGCGTCCGATTGCTTCTGCACCTCCGGACTGTGAAAATCATGCGCGCCCAGATTCTTCCCGATCGCCGAGCCGCTCCCGTCGGCCCCGTGACAGGCAACGCACTTGCCTTGATAGAGTTTGGCCGCGTCGGTTTGGGCCGATGCCAACGACGAGGACGCGATCAGGCTGGCAGCGAGAGTTAAGACTAGGGCCACAAGGGTTTTCCGCATGAACCCTTCCTTGGCTAGGTTTGTGCTTGCAGCAGACTGAGGCATCATAAGCCAAGAAATGGCAGCGGCTATGAATTCCTACGCGGAAACATTTAAATGGGCCGGCAACCAAGAAGCGGTGACAGTTCCTTGGCTATCGGCCCATTCGATCCTGAATTGGATCGGAGGTGATAATTCCATGCTAGACCCCTTCCGCAAGAAGTCAAGCGTTCTTTCAAGATTCTTCGGTCGAGGGCGCCCCGTTCCCGGGTTGCGTTTCAAACTGGGAACCCGGCGGCTGCGCCTCGAGCCCGTGCGCAGTCTCCCAAGAAGGGCCTGGCAAGAAGGGCCTGGTGAAGGACGCGGAGGGGCATGAGAGATTTCTTCGAAACCCTTTCGCCGGCAACCCTTCGCGCGACTTTCTCTGCTTCGCGGTCTAGCCACGGAAAATGTCCCCTGGTAGTGCCTCAGTTTGAGGCACCACCCCTGTCCCCTGCCTACGTTGACACCGCCTCCTGCAAGATGCTAGTTTAAGTGGTTTTTTAAGCCCTCTTTTCATTAAGATTCTATCCGCACAACATGCGCGAGACCTTAGAACAACTAGGCAGATTACTGCTCGGATCGATACCGACCATCTTTTTTGTGGTGCTGCTGTACTGGATCTATACGGTTGTGCTGCATAAGTCTCTGGTGCGGACTCTGGCGGAGCGGCGCAGCCGCACCGAAGGTGCGATGGAGAAGGCTCGCGCCGATGTCTCGGCTGCCGAGGCCCGCACCGCGGAATACGCGCAACGTCTGCGCGAGGCTCGCCTGGCGATTTTCAAAGCCCAGGAGGCGCGTCGGCAGCAGGCGCTCGAAACTCGGGCCGCCGCCCTGGCCGAGGCCCGCGCCCGGGCGCAGGTCCAGGTGGAGCAGGCGGCGGCCGCGATCGCCGAGGATAAAGTGGCCGCCCAGGCCGGCTTAGACGCGCAGGGCCCGGTCTTAGCCGAGGAAATCGTCCGTACCGTCCTCGGTCCCGCGGCAGGTGGCGGCCTATGACCGCGAAGCGCAGGGGCGCGTGCAGCCGTCAACTTGAGCGCGCACTCTGGATCGTCTGCGGTGTGCTTTGCGGTGCGGTTTTCCTCGTCCCTCTGTTAGCCGCGCAACCAAACGACAGCGGTCAGCCTGCCGACCCGAGCGCTTCCGCTCGTCCCGACCAACAGCAGTCGAGGCAGATTGAAAAGAAGGATGAGCGGCTGCATATGGGACGCCAGCTCGCCGAAGAATCGCGCCAGGCGGCGGGCGAGGACGAAACCGCCAAGTTCAAACAGTCTCCTTCGGTTCAGCTGGTCGCCAGACTCACGGGCTTGAGCCTGCAACACGCTTACTGGCTGAGCGTAGTGCTGAACTTCGCGGTGATCGCCGGCGTTCTGCTTTGGGCCGGCAAGAAGTATCTTCCGGGATTTTTCCGCCTCCGCGCCGAACAAATTCAGAGCGCGATCGAAGAGGCGCGGCAGGCCAGAGAGGACGCCAGCCGGCGCCTTGCCGAGATTGAAGCCCGGCTATCTCACCTGGATGCGGAGATCGTGCAATTGCGCGCCACCGCCGAGAAGGATGGAGCGGCCGAGGAAGCCCGCATCCGGGCTGCAGCCGAAGCGGACGCTCGCAAGATTGTGCAGTCGACGGAGCAGGAAATTGCCGCCGCCGCCAAGGCGGCCCGGCGCGAGCTGGCCGCCTATGCCGCCTCGTTGGCGGTAGGGCTGGCCGCCAAACGGATGCAGATTGATCGCCCGACCGATCAGGGTTTGGTGCGCGATTTCACCGGCCAGCTCTCGGCCGAGGCCGGCCCGCGGAAAGGCGGAAGCTAGCGCATGGCGACCGTGACCAATACCTATGCCCGCGCCTTCGCCGACGTGGTTTTCGCCGACCGCCTCGACCCGGCCAAGATCTTACTGGAGGCAGAGGCTTTAGCCGCGCTCGTGGCCGGCAGCCGAGACCTCCGCGAAGTCTGGCGCACGCCCTCGATTCCGGCCGAGCAAAAACGGGCGGTCCTCGATGCGCTTGCCGCTCGCCAGTCAATCTCCCCTCCGGTGCGCAATTTCATGGCTGTGCTGATTGACCACCATCGCGTAGACTTTCTGGGACCCATCGTCCAACAGTTTGGCCAGGAGCTCAACCAGCGTCTGGGTTTCACGGAAGCCGCGATCACCAGCGCCCGCGCCTTGAGCGAGCCCGAGCGACACTCCCTCGAGGCGGAAGTGGAAAAGTTGACCGGCAGGAAGGTGCTGGCGCGGTACTCCGAGGATCCGACGATCTTGGGCGGGGCCATCGTGCGAATCGGCAGCACGATTTACGATGGCTCGGTCAAGGGAACTTTGGAGAGGATTCGGGAGCAGTTGAGCAGCACCTAGCACCCGGCGCTCCCACGACTCTGACGACAGAAGCAGACACCGAACTATGGCGCAAATCAAAGCAGACGAAATTACTCAGCTCATCCGACAACAGATCAAGAACTACGAATCGAAGATCGCCGTCGATGAGGTCGGCACCGTGATCACCCTCGGCGACGGTATCGCTCGGGTTCACGGTCTCGACAAGGTCATGGCCGGCGAGCTGCTCTCCTTCCCGCACGAGGTTGCCGGCATCGCCATGAACCTAGAAGAAGACCAGGTCGGGGTGGTGCTGCTCGGCGAATACACCGAGATCAGCGAAGGCGACGAGGTCAAGCGCACCGGGCGCATCATGAGCGTTCCCGTGGGCGATGCCATGATCGGCCGGGTGGTCAACGCCCTCGGCCAGCCGATCGACGACAAAGGTCCGATCTCGAGCTCGGAGTTCATTGCGCTCGAGCGCCTGGCTCCCGGCGTGATCGATCGCCAACCCGTGCGCCAGCCGATGGCCACCGGCCTGAAGGCCATCGACAGCATGATTCCGATCGGCCGCGGCCAGCGTGAATTGATCATCGGCGACCGCCAGACGGGCAAGACGGCGGTGGCGCTCGACACCATCATCAACAACCAAGGCAACGACCTGATCTGCATCTACAACGCAGTCGGTCAGAAGCGTTCTTCGATTGCCCAGGTGGTCAAGATCCTCGAGGACGCCGGAGCCATGGAATACACGATCGTCGTGGCCGCCTCCGCTTCCGAGCCCGCACCCATGCAATACATTGCTCCCTATGCGGCTTGTGCCATGGGCGAGTATTTCCGCGACTCGAAGCGCCACGCGCTCGTGATCTACGACGATCTTTCCAAGCATGCCGCCTCGTACCGCGAGATTTCGCTGCTGCTGCGCCGTCCTCCGGGACGCGAGGCCTATCCCGGCGATGTGTTCTATCTCCACTCCCGCCTGCTGGAGCGGGCCGCGAAAGTCAGCGACAAGAATGGTGGCGGCTCTCTCACCGCACTGCCGATCATCGAAACTCAGGCTGGCGATGTGTCCGCCTACATCCCGACCAACGTGATTTCGATCACCGACGGCCAAATCTACCTGGAGACCGATCTATTCAACCAGGGCGTCCGCCCGGCGGTGAATGTGGGACTTTCCGTCAGCCGGGTCGGAGGCAGCGCGCAGATCAAAGCCATGCGCCAGGTGGCGGGCACTTTGAAGCTTGAGCTGGCACAGTACCGCGAGCTGGCGGCTTTTGCCCAGTTCGGCAGCGATCTCGACAAAGCCACCCTAGCCCAGCTCAATCGCGGCCAGCGTCTGGTCGAGGTCCTCAAACAGAATCAGTTTTCACCTCTGCCTTTCTCCAAGCAGATTCTCATCATCTTCGCCGGCACCGGCGGATATTTCGACGATCTGCCGGTTGACCAGGTCCGCGCTTTCGAAGGGGAATTGTACAAGTTCGTGGACGCCACCAATCCCGGACTGCTGCGCTCGATCATGGAGAAAAAGGTGCTCGACGATTCCCTGAAGGCCGAGATGACCACGGTGATCAAGGAATGCAAGGAGCAGTTCGTAGCCCAGCAGCAAGCGGTCGCAAAGTAGCGGGACCACAATCTGGGTGTTCTCGGTTCTCGGACCGGCGGGTTTCGAGACGGCGGGGAGTGCGGATTCGAGCGATCCGTCCTCACTCGAGAACCGATAGCTGAGCTTTCATGGCCAACATCCTCGACATCCGGCGCCGTATCCGCAGCGTGATCAACACGCGGCAGATCACCAAGGCCATGAAGATGGTCTCGGCGGCGAAGTTGCGCCGCGCCCAGGAAAGGGCCCTGGCCGCCCGTCCCTACGCCCAGATGTTGACCAACGTTCTCAAGTCGATTGTCTCGCGGGCTGAAATCTACGATCCCGAAACCGGCGAGCCGAAGCATCCGCTTTTGGCCGAGCGCCCCGAGCAGAACGTGCTGCTCATCGTGGTGACCGGCGACAAGGGCCTGGCGGGAGCATTCAACACCAGCATTCTGAAGGCGGCGGCGCGTTTCCTCGAATCAGAAACCGGCAAAAATATCGAGATCGAGGCCATCGGACGAAAGGGCCGCGACTTCCTCCGCCGCCGCTATCCCACCGGCGCGCCCCGAACTTCCGAGTCGAGCGAGCGGGCACGGACCACGCTGATCGGGGAGCACATCGGCATGCTCAACAAGCTGGACTACGCCGCGGCCGGCGAACTGGCCGATCGCGTGATCGAACGCTACGCCCGCGGGGAAATCGATTCCGTGTACCTGCTGTACAACGAATTCAAGTCGGTGATCGCGCAGCGCCTGGTGGTCGAGCAGATCTTGCCCATCGAGCAAGTGGGCGAGATCAGCGTGGCGCAGGCCGAAGAAATGAATTTAAGGGAAAAGGAACGGGCGCTCGAGGCCGCGAAAGGCGCCGGGGTTGGCATTCGCCCCGCCGACACCACTGCCCTGGACGAGGCCGCCAGGAAGTTCGCCACGGCTCCAGTCGACTACATCTACGAGCAGTCGCCCGAGGAACTGTTTCGCTCCTTGCTGCCGAAATATGTGGGCGTGCAAGTATTCCGCGCCCTGCTCGAATCGGTGGCTGCCGAGCACGCGGCCCGCATGACTGCGATGGACGCGGCCACCAGCAATGCGACCGACATGATCGATTCCCTGACCCTGGCCATGAACCGCGCGCGCCAGGCCAAGATCACGAAAGAGATCATCGAGATTGTGAGCGGAGCGGCGGCAGCCAGTTGAAGGGAGAGACCTTGCCCGCCTGATCGGGGGCGGAGCAGCCAACCCGCAGCCAGCTTAATCGCGAGCAGAGAAAATCTATGCCAGAAAACATCGGACACGTAATCCAAGTTGCCGGTCCCGCCGTGGACGTGCAGTTCGTCGAAGGCGCCATGCCCCCCATCTACGAGGCTTTGAAGGTGGTGAGCGACGGGTTCCAAGTGCCTTTCCCCATCAGCGTGGTTCTCGAAGTGCAGCAGCACCTAGGGGAGGGCAGGGTGCGTTGCATCGCCATGCAGCCCACCGACGGAATGGTGCGCGGCATGAAGGCCATCGATCAGGGCGGCCCCATTTCCGTGCCCGTCGGTCGGGGTACGCTCGGACGGGTCATGAATGTAGTCGGAGAGCCGGTCGATCTGCTCGGCCCGATTCAGCACACCCAGGTGATGCCCATCCACCGTCCCGCGCCCTTGTTCGATGAGCAGGCCACGACCGCCGAGATGTTTGAGACCGGAGTCAAGGTGGTCGATCTCATCCAGCCGTTCCTCAAGGGCGGCAAGATCGGCCTGTTCGGTGGCGCCGGTGTCGGCAAGACCGTCGTCATCATGGAATTGATCAACAACGTAGCCAAGCAACACGGCGGATTTTCGGTTTTTGCCGGGGTCGGCGAGCGCACCCGTGAAGGCAACGACCTGTGGCTCGAAATGACCGAATCGGGCGTGATCACCCCCGGCAATCCCGAGAAATCGAAAGCCGCGCTGATCTACGGGCAGATGACCGAACCTCCCGGAGCTCGTCTGCGCGTGGCCCTGTCCGCCCTCACCGTCGCCGAGTATTTCCGCGATGTTGAAGGCGCTGACACGCTGCTGTTCATCGACAACATTTTCCGCTTTACCCAGGCGGGTTCGGAAGTCTCTGCCCTGCTCGGCCGCATGCCGAGCGCCGTCGGATACCAGCCCAACCTGGCCACGGAAATGGGTGAACTGCAGGAACGCATCACCTCGACCAAGAAGGGATCGGTTACTTCGGTGCAGGCGATCTACGTCCCGGCGGACGATCTCACCGATCCGGCTCCGGCCACCGCCTTCGCTCACCTCGATGCCACGACGGTGCTTTCCCGCGCCCTGACCGAGATCGGAATCTATCCGGCGGTCGATCCGCTGGCCTCTACCTCGCGCATTCTTGATCCGCGCATCGTCGGCCAGGAGCACTACGACGTGGCGCAATCGGTGAAGCAAACCCTGCAAACCTACAAAGACCTGCAGGACATTATTGCCATCCTGGGCATTGATGAGCTAAGCGAAGACCAAAAGCTCACGGTGGCCCGCGCCCGCAAGATTCAGAAGTTCCTTTCGCAGCCCTTCCACGTAGCCGAGCAATTCACCGGCGCCGCCGGCCGCTACGTGAAGATCGCCGACACGGTGAAGGGCTTCAAGGAGATCGTTTCCGGCAAGCACGACGATGTTCCGGAGCAGGCCTTCTACATGAAGGGTGGCATCGAGGAAGTGCTCGAAGCCGCGGAGAAACTGAAAGCGGCAGCCTAGAAGCTTCGCCGGCAGCGCTTGCACGCCCGGTCTTGCGGGCCGAGCGGATGGAGGGAATATGCCCGATACCTTCGAACTCGAGATCGTCACCCCGGAAAAGATGGTGGTGCGCGACCTGGCCGAAGAAATGCAAATTCCCGGCAAGAACGGATACCTCGGCATCCTGCCCGGCCACGCGCCCCTGATCAGCGAGCTTGCGGTCGGCGAAATCACCTACCGCGCCGGCTCGCTCACGCACTCGCTCGCCGTGGCCTGGGGCTTTGCCGAGGTTCTGCCCGACAAGGTGACCATTCTTGCCCAGACCTGTGAGCGACCCGAGGAGGTCGACACCCGCCGCGCCCAGGAAGCCAAGCGGCGCGCCGAACAGCGGCTCTCAAGCATTAGCCCGGAGACCGACTATCCGCGCGCGATCGATGCCATGCAGCGCGCGGAAACTCGCCTGCAGGTGGCGGGGAAGAAATAGCGGAGAAGAAATCGAGGTTCCGCCCGGTGTGGTTTTGATGCCGCGAACCGGGACTTGCCATGTCCGCCCACTCGAAGTCCGTTTTCCGCCGCTGGCTGGTTTCCCTGGCCCTCGCCCTGGCTCCTTCGGTTCTGCTCGCGCAAGAGCCGGTCACGATTCACATCGACGCCCGCGCCACCCAAGGCTCGCTCCGGCCGGTGTGGAAATATTTCGGCTACGACGAGCCGAACTACACCTATGCCCAGCACGGCCGGGAATTGGTCGAGGAACTGGGCGCGCTCAGCCCCACCCCGGTCTACATCCGAACCCACAATCTGCTGACGACGGGAGATGGAACCCCGGGCCTCAAATGGGGCTCGACCAACGCCTACACCGAAGACGCTTCCGGGAAACCGGTGTACGACTGGAGGATCGTCGACCGCATCTTCGACACCTATCTCGCAGCCGGCGCCAAACCTTTCGTCGAAATCGGCTTCATGCCCCAAGCCCTCTCCCTTCATCCCGAGCCCTACCGGCACAACTGGCCGACCGGACCGCTCGACACCGGCTGGACCTCGCCCCCCACCGACTTCAAGAAGTGGGGCGAACTGGTTCGCCAGTGGGTGCTGCACGCGGTGGCTCGCTACGGCAAAGCAGAAGTCGAGTCGTGGTACTGGGAAGTCTGGAATGAGCCCGACTTGACCATGTACTACTGGCATGGCACGCCCGAGGACTACGACCAGCTCTATGATTTTGCCGCTGACGCGGTCAAGCGTGCTCTCCCCAGCGCGCGCGTCGGAGGACCGGCGAGCACCGGTCCGGCAGGGAAATCAGGCGCCCCGTTCCTCAAGCAATTTCTGGAGCATTGCGCGCACGGCAGCAATTACGCCACCGGGAAGACCGGAGCGCCGCTTGACTTCATCAGCTTCCACGCCAAAGGCCATCCCGACATGGTCGGCGATCACGTGCGCATGGGTTTGTCCAATCAGCTTATGGACGTGGATCGAGGTTTCGCCATCGTCACCGCCTTCCCTCCATTCGCCCGTCTCCCCATCGTGATCAGCGAATCCGACCCCGAGGGTTGTGCGGCCTGCTCGGCCCGCACCCATCCGGCGAATGCCTATCGCAATGGGACGCTTTATCCCGCCTACGTGGCCCTGGCCACGGCGAGCGAGCGCAAACTTGCCGAGAAGTACAAGGTGAATCTCGAGGGCGCGCTCACCTGGGCTTTCGAGTTCGAGGACCAACCCTCTTTCGCAGGCTTCCGCACGCTCGCGACCAACGGCGTCGACAAGCCGGTTCTCAATATTTTCCGCATGGCCGGCCTCATGCGCGGGCAAGCCCTCAAGTTGGAGAGCAGCGGCGCGCTTCCGCTCGAATCAATGGTTGAATCAGGAGTCCGCCGCGTCCCGGACGTCGACGGGGTGGCCGCGGGGGAAGACCGTGAGATCACCGCCATGGTCTGGAACTATCACGACGAGGAGGCAACCGCCCTAGACAGTCCGGTCGAACTGAAGCTCACCGGGGTGCCGGCGACCGTCAAGCGGGTCCGGCTCGTGCACTACCGCATTGATCGCGACCACAGCAACGCTTATACGGTGTGGAAGCAGATGGGTTCGCCCCCGGCGCCGACCCCCGAACAAACCGCGCAGCTCCAAGCCGCCGGCCAGTTGCAGACGCTCGGCTCACCCCGCTGGATCGCCAATGAGGCCGGTACCGTGGAGGTGAAATTCAGCTTGCCCCGGCAAGCCGTGTCTCTGCTCGAATTCAGTTGGTGAGCGGTTGGCCGGCATCCGCTCCGCTTCGGCGGCCGCAGACGGCCGAAATAGGGCGGAGCTCACTCGATTGCCTCCGCGGCCGGCGGAGGGTTGCCTGGGGACTCTCGCCCCAGTTCGGCTGCGAGCTCGGATGGAAGACCGCGGCCCGCCTTGGCCAACTGCGCTTTGCTTCGCCTCAGGTATCCCGCCATTTCGTGCATCCGTTTCGGGCCCAAGATCAGAAAGCCGAGACCCAGTCCGAGCAGCAGTTCGATCCCCATGGTCCGGCCTCGGCTCAGACTTGCCCGTCAAGCGGATGGGTGGGGCGGGTCGCGGTTTGTTCCGCTTGCGGATTCATGGCCGACTTGAACCCGCGAATACCTTCTCCGATGCCTTTGCCCAGTTCCGGAAGTTTTTTCGGTCCAAACACCAGCAAAGCCACCCCGAAAATCACCACCAGATGCAGCGGTTGGAACAGTCCTTCAAACATAAATGCTCCTTGCCATCGAATCACTCCTGGCCGGTCGAAGCAGAAGATCCGAAAATCGGTGTGCCGCAAAATGCGGGCGCCAGGGCCACTGCGCTCGGCCACAAGCGCCCGCCGGGACCACCAGGGAAAGACCTCGCGGGCTCGGGAAATCAGAACTCGCGTTCGGCCTCATCCGCCTCTTCTGCCAGATGGTGCAGCACGTCGAAAAACTCGTCCGATTGACCGATGAACAGACCATCGTTGGTCAGAGCCTTGACCGCTCCCGCAGCGATGCCCTCCGGGTCGGTCGGCCGAATCACCGCGCAATTGGGCAGATTCGGGCTGATGAATTCGCAGGGGACCGGAAAGATCAGATTGGTCTGCAACAGCGGATTGGGCGTGGCATCGAAATTCGGAAAGGTCAGCCCGTTGGTTGGATCGGTAAAAGGCGCCAGGGGAGGTTGCACTCCGTTGCCGGAGAAGTCCACCCATTCCAGGAAATGAGCCACTTCGTCTCCCCCGATGCTGACCACGATGCGCAACACTTCTAGGCTGTTGGCTTTCTGAACCATGGCGGAATAGAGACTGCTGCCGCCTTGTTCGATGAAGCCAAAGTGAAAGGCCGCGGTATTGGCAATCGCCTGAATGTGGTCGCCCGGGCCGAAATCAGCATTGTCCCTGGGAATGGCGGTGACCGCCTCGAGCACAATGGCCTGCGGGAACGTGGCCCCGAAATCGGGGTTTTTCTGGCTGCGATAGCGGACGTACCAGCTGGTATCGACGGTGAGCTGGGTCAGGTTGGTGAGGCGCTTGATCTTCTGGGCGCCGCTTGCGGTGCTGCCGGGCAGCGTGCGGAATTTGTCGAGATTGACCGGCCGCGCCCCTTTCGACTTCAGATAGGCATTGAGAAAGGCGGCATGGCTCATCTCATCGAGCGTATTGCTGCTGATGTACTGCGAGCCATCGCCGTCGAGTTGCTGCAACGCCAGCTGGTAGGGGTTCTGGGTTCCAGAGGTTACGCCTCCCAGCTCTGCGTATTGCAGCCACAGATCGCTCTCGATGAGTTCGGCAGCGGCTAAGAATTGCAGGATGGCGATGTCGCCTCGGCTGAGGCGGTCGCTGTTTTCCTCGGCTTTGACGGAGGTCGAGAGCAGGGCACCAGCGGTCAAGGACGCGCCGGCAACGCCCAGGCCCTTGAGGAATGAGCGCCGATGCGTGCCGCCCGGGAAGGGAGAGTCCAGTTCTGCTCTCGTTGCGGAAGGGGTTGTCTCGGCTACCACGGTAGAAGGGCGCATTTCCTTCTTCATAGATCTTGGCTCCAATGTTTGCAGGTGATGTGGTTTGGTGAGGCAGCCTCGAGGCTGCGCTGCACAGTGCAACCCTACGGAAGCCAGGGAAGGCCCATGTCACCGACTGGTCAGGGAGTTGCAAAAGGATTGTCGCGGTTCGATGAAAAGATGGAGACAACCGCCGGGTCAGGCGGTGAGTCGGTGGTGCAGGAGGCGAGTGACGGGCTCGCAGGTTTTACTTCGGATCTTCTGCCGCCGGCACGATTTTGCTGTCGGTGCGAAATTTCTTGTAGTCGCGATAGCTGACCTCTTCGTCCAGGTTGACGCCCTTGAGCAAAATGCGCGCGTCGAGCTTCAAGGCGACAGATTTGGGCAGCCAGACTTCGTCGTTGACGCGCGTCTGCTCAATCAATACGCGGGATCCTTTGTGCACGCGGGCAATGAACCAGCCGACTGAAACCGTGTCGATGCACTGCGCGTCCAGCTTCACCCACTCCTCATCCGCTTTGTCGATCCACACCCGAAAACGGAATTTGGGTAAAAACTTGGCTTCCCTTTGGCGAGGTTGGTAACCGGGCCGGGGATCGGCATCAATCACGTAGACGTCGCGGCCCGCCAGTTTTTCGCTGCCGGCGAAGCCGAAGTTGTAGGCATCGGTGATTTCCTTGACGAACTCGCGCCCTTGTTCGCGATCTTTCTCTTCTTTCTCCAGTCGCTTCCTGCGCTCGGACTCGGACTCGTTCTTGCGCTCATCGATCAGCTTCTGGATCCTTTCTTCTTCCTTGGCAGCATCTTTGCTCGAAAGAGGTTTGTCGTCTTTCGCGATCAAGCGCTCGACTTGCTCCCCATACAACTCCATCACCTCACGGGTTTTTGATTCGCTGGATGCGACCTGGCCCCTGCCGTCCAGCTTGTTTTGCTGCGCGCGCTCGATATAGGTGTAGTCGCGCTGCTGTTTGTCGTTCTCGAGGTCCCGATCGGCGGCTCGGCGGATGAGATCGCGAATCTGATCCTCGGAAGGCGTCGGAACCGCCTCGGTCCCCGAGCCCGCTGGCACCGCATCGGATGGATGGGATTGCGGATGCTGTCCCCAGGCAACCCCGAAGGCAAGAAAAACTGCGATGACTAAACTAGGCCTCACCGCCATGAGAATCCTAACCTCGGAAGCTTCCGCGACATCCGGCTGGCTCGAACCAGTCTGGCTCGAACCCGTCCGGCTCGAACCCGTCTGGCTCGAACCCGTCCGGCTAGAACCAGTCCGGCTAGAACCAGTCCGGCTAGAACCAATCTGGCTAAAACCAGGCACAGAACCTGCCGATTGGACCGAGAGTCTGAGGCGGAGTCTATGGCGTGGCTCCAGCTGGCAACTCGACCACGACAAACCGCACCGGGCCGCCGCTCGCGTTGGTCAGGTCCGAGGTGCGCCCCGCCCCCATCCATGTCGCCTTTCCAGAAGCCCGGCGCAGGTGCACATCGCTTGGAGTCTTGAAATCCACAGCGCTGACCGGAATCAGCAATTCCGCGATTCCTTTGTCCGGCGGGGGAAATGAGTCGCCGGCGAGAAGCTGCACGTCCTTCACGGCGGCGGTTCCGATCAGCATCTGATCCACGAACTTAACCTCGGGATCCGGCGGGGGAGCGATTCCGCTCGCGCCATAGTCCCAGCGTCCGGTTTGCGATTGATAGCCGTAGGTGGTCACCTTGGGATCCAGGAACTCGACGATCGTAGTTCGGCATTCTGTGGTCCGGTCATTGCGAAAGCCGCGGGGCGGCCCGCTGAAAAGGAAATGCAGGTCTCCCGGCTTGAACCCGAAGTTGGCGACCGCGGATTGCCCCTCGCTCCAGAGCACCAGTTCGCAGTCTTCGAGGGCCACCATCAGCAAGTTGTGATCGTAGCGCGCGTAGGCCTGCTCGCTCGGTTTCAGGGTGAGCGCAAAAACCCGCACCCCGTCGTTTTCGAGCAGCAGGTGGTGATGCGGTTCGGCGGTGGGGGCCGCTGCCGTCTGCGCCTGGCTGAAGGAAACCGATGGCGAGAGAGGCCAACACGCCAGAACCAGCAGCACGGGCAGAATGGGCGCCTTCATAGAGGCATTGTAGTAGAGGGAAGGAAGAAGTCGGAAAGCTGCTACGGGGCCGACCGCCGGGCTTCCCTTCTGCATTCTGAGGGATGCCGAGCCCCACTGATTCATACC
Organism: uncultured Acidobacteriaceae bacterium; assembly: GCA_963770245.1. Lineage (GTDB taxonomy): Bacteria > Acidobacteriota > Terriglobia > Terriglobales > Acidobacteriaceae > PALSA-270. The sequence continues at coordinate 72,248 of CAVYOX010000016.1, forward strand.
GCAGAATGGGTTCGACGCAGGTTGTCGACCTAAACCATGCAACCTCGAACCCCGCTGCTGCCCCGGCGGGATTAGCACATTTGGCGAAAATCGTCGGTTCTATGGCGCAATCGCACAACCGCCCACGCCGAGCTCATCGATCCCGTGGCTGAGGAAGTTGAACCCGGATGCGATCAGTTTGGGCTGAAGGATCAGATCCTACTAGGGCGCGCTCTTGTGGGCCTTGCCCACCGTTTCTGATTGGAACAATCGTTCATCCACGCGATGCAACCGCTCGACCATCGCAGGTCGCAGCAGCTTGGAATGGGGAATCTCGAATAAGTAATAGACGATGAACCAGATGGGGTTCGTGGTGGTCATCCACTCTTGCCCATCGAAACGGGCCAGGTTGACCGGACGCGAAAAAGTACGCAGCGTCCGCTCCCGCCGCAGGTTGAAGTAAATGTTGAAATAGCTCATGGCCAGCTCGCGCAGGGAACGATAGACGGGTTCGCGGTAACGGCATCCCGCGTAATTCGATTTGGCAATCGCGCCCCAATGGCCGTCGACGCGGTAAATCGCGAGTACGTGGTCGGTGTCGTGTTCGGCCTCAAGATCGAGAATCAGCGGCGGGAAGCCGTTGGCGCGCAAGGCGGCCGCGGCAAATATCGCCCCTTCCAGGCAATGCGAGGTCTCCTCCCGCAACACCACCCGCGGCGACCAGGCCGTGTCCTCCAGGTGGTAGGGCATGCCATCGAGGTAGCGCTGGATGCCATAGGGATCCTTCAGGCTGCGCAATTTGCGCAATTCGGCCGAGGTGAAGTCTTTGCCTGAGTGTGCCATGGTGGAAGGCAGTGTAGCCGATGATCCCCGGAGTCGGAGCAACTGTCTTGCTCGAGCAGAGTCGCGAGTACCTATTCTGTAACCAGAATTTTTCGTTTCTTGGTGACTGCGAATCCCGCGTCGAACCACCGCTTACATTGAGAGCCGGGTTCCTCGAACAGCCACACGCTCCCCGAGTCTGGAGTGGCCAGCTGGCGCGCCTTGACGAGCTCTGCCACTTGGCCTTTGGCATGCCGACCCAGATGGCGTCGCAGAGGGAGCGGGCGCGCGGGTTCAAAGAAACTACGGGCGATGCCTGGTTCGAACCTGTCGATCCCGCCCGAGAGTGTGGTTCCGCGTCAATTTTCCGGCGCCAAAGCAGCGCGCCATCCGCGGTAAGAGCTTGCACATAGGCGCCATCGGCACACCCGCTCTTCGCGAAGATGTCTGGCCCCCCGGCCGAGGGCGCAGCAGGCGTGATTTTTATGCTGTGACATCCTGATCAAAGTGGGCTTTTTTCGGGAGGATCTCCAGTTACCTAAGAAAATGACCCGAGGCGCGGGGGGCCGGGCAAAAAAGCTCTTCCAGGTCCTGCGGGCTGTCGACCACCACATCCGGTTCGGCCCCCGCCAGGGTATGCGGCGCGAAACCATAGGTTACGCCGCAGGTCCAGGTTCCGGCATTGCGGCCCGTGGCGACATCGACGGCCGAGTCACCGACCAGCAGCGTCTCCTCGGGGCGGGAACCGGTTTCGCGCAGAATGGTCTGCGCCCCCTCGGGGTCGGGTTTCTTGGTGGCAAAGCTATTGCCCCCGTAAACATTCACGAAAAATTTGCTCAGGCCAAGCGCCTCCACAATCGCCCGCGACGGATTCACCGGCTTGTTCGAAAGCACAGCCATCTTTCGCGGCCGGCCGTTTTGTGCATCCTGAATGGCCGCGAGGGCCGGCTCGACTCCTCGGTAGACGCGGGTGTAGTCGAGCTTATGCTCCCGGTAGTAAGTCAGGAAATACTCCAGCCCTTGGCGGACCAGGGCCTCGTTATCGGCGTCGGGGCCGAGGGTGCGGCGGATGAGGGCGGGTGCACCATCGCCGACGTAGCTGGCAATCAGCTCGTCGGGGAGTTCGGGGCGTCCCAAGTGAGCGAGTGTGGCGTTGACCGAGTGCACCAGGTCAAGCCGCGAGTCAATGAGGGTGCCATCGAGATCGAAAATGAGCAGTTGGATGGAGTGCGGTTCGAATCGACGGTGGAAGCGGATCATGGTGTGTTCCCAGCATAAACGATGCCGCGACCATCGACCGCCCCCGCCTCGAGCCCCCTCTCCGACCGGCACCCGATCTTTCCCCTGCGCATCGGGAGAGCCGTCAGGACGGAGCCCCGCGGGTGCCCCGGGGGCATGTGTTTTGCTATTCCCAAGCCCCTTTCTCGATTTACAATGCTGCCTGCGGTGTTCGTCTCCTCAAGGGACCCGGATGGCGACTTCGAAAGCAGATCCTAAACCGGCTGCGGTTTCGAACGGGGCCCTTCCCAAAAGCGGCAAAACCTATGACGGTCTTTCCCGCCAGCAACTAATCGATGCGTATCGCCTGATGTACACCTCCCGGCGCCTGGATGACCGGGAGATCCTGCTCAAGCGGCAGCAGAAGATCTTCTTCCAGATCTCAGGCGCCGGGCATGAAGCCGTGGGAGTGGCGGCGGCCTTTGCTCTGCGGGCCGGCTACGACTGGTTTTATCCCTACTACCGCGACCGGGCGCTCTGCTTGGCTTTAGGTGCGACGCCCTATGAGATGCTGCTGCAGGGCGTGGGTGCGGCCGATGACCCCAGTTCGGGCGGGCGGCAAATGCCTTCCCACTGGAGCTATCCGCGGCTCAATATCGTGACCGGATCATCGCCGACCGGCTCGCAGGTTCTGCAGGCGGTGGGCTGCGCCGAGGTCCCGCGCTACGTGGCGGCCCATCCTGCGGCGCCCCAGAAAGCGGTCGGCGACTATCGCCAGTTCAACGACATCGTCACCCACGACGATGAAGTCACCTATGTTTCGCTCGGCGAGGGTGCCAGCAGCGAAGGCGAGTTCTGGGAAGCCTTGAATACCGCTTCCAACCGGCGGCTGCCGCTGATCTTTCTCGTCGAGGACAACGAATACGCCATCTCGGTGCCGGTCGAAACCCAGATGCCGGGGGGCAACATCTCGCGCCTGGTGAGCGGATTTCCTAATTTCCATTTTGAAGAGATGGATGGCACGGAGCTGAGCGCGAGCTATGCCGCCTTCACCCGCACCGTTGCTCATTGCCGCGCGGGCCGCGGACCGGGGTTCATCCACGCGCACGTGATCCGGCCCTACTCGCATTCGCTCTCCGATGACGAACGGCTCTACCGCCCGGATGTAGAACGCCAGCGGGACGCAGCTCGCGACCCGGTGCCGCGCATGCAGATGTTCCTCATCCGCGAGGGCATACTCGACGAAAAGGGCATCAACCGGCTGGAGAAGCAGGTGGACGACGATCTGCAGGCCGCGGTGGATCATGCGCTCGAGGCGGTCCCACCGGCGCCCGACACGGTGACCCGCTACATCTATTCGGCTGATCTCGATCCGACCTCTGCCGGGTTTGAAACCCAGCCGGTGGCGCACCCCGAGACTACGACGGCGGACGGCAAGAAGTCGGTCCACAGCAAAACCATGGCCGACCTGATCAATGCCACGCTGCGCGACGAGATGCGGCGCGACGAGCGCATCGTCGTTTTCGGCGAAGATGTGGCCGACTGCAGCCGCGAAGAATATCTCAGGCAGAAAATGGTCAAGGGCAAGGGCGGCGTCTTCAAGCTGACGGCCGGGCTGCAGGCCGAATTCGGCTCCGACCGGGTGTTTAACTCGGCGATTGCGGAAGCCAACATCGTGGGCCGTGCCACCGGCATGGCTACGCGCGGGTTGAAGCCGGTGGTCGAGATTCAATTCTTCGACTACATCTGGCCGGCCATGATGCAGTTGCGCAACGAACTGCCTCTGATCCGCTGGCGCTCGAACAACGGATTTTCCGCGTCCTGCGTGATTCGGGTGCCGATTGGCGGATACCTTACCGGCGGCGCGATTTATCACTCGCAGTGCGGAGAGAGCGTATTCACCCACATTCCCGGACTGCGGGTGGTGTTTCCTTCGAATTCATTGGATGCGGCCGGCCTGCTGCGCACCGCCATCCGTTCGGACGATCCGGTGCTGTTTCTCGAGCACAAGCGGCTGTATCGGGAACCCTACGGGCGCGCCCCCTATCCCGGGCCCGACTACATGGTGCCGTTCGGCAAGGCGAAGATCGTGCACCCGGGAACGAACCTGACCGTCATCACCTACGGGGCGGTCGTGCCGCGGGCGCTGCAGGCGGCGCAGAAACTGGAACGCGAGCACGGAATCACGGTCGAGCTGATTGACTTGCGAACCCTGAACCCGTTTGATTGGGAAGCGATTGCGACCTCGGTCAAGAAAACCAGCCGCGCCATCGTGGCCTACGAAGACACCCTCAGTTGGGGCTACGGCGCCGAGATCGCAGCCCGCATCGCCGACCAATTGTTCCAGTATCTGGACGCCCCGGTGCGGCGCGTCGCCGCCCTCGACAGCTTCGTGGCCTACCAGCCGATTCTCGAGAATGCCATCCTGCCCCAGATGGAAGATCTATTCCGCACCATGAAGGAAGTGGCGGAGTACTGATCGCGATTCCCCGCTGCGCCGAGAGTCTCCGTGCCAATGGTATTCCTGCCCTGCCGCTCTGGCTAAAGCCGGGAGGTCGTCGCCAATCCGGTCCGAGAGGATTGACCGGGCAGGCTTCGGCTGTCTGGCTGCTTCGATTCTCCGGGCGCGGGACCGGCCGTGATGGGATGCCCCACCACCTTTGTGCAATTACCGAATCTCACGGCTCGAGGGCGGACGTAATCTGGTGGGCTTCGATCGTCCAGGCTAGGATCTCGACTACAACCGCACCGCCCCCCGGGGTGCGAGTATCCCGATTCCAGCGGAGGTGTTTTCGTGATGCGTGCTCGATTGTCCTTCCTACTCGCCGGTCTCGTGCTCCTGGTTGGGGCAGCGCCTGTCTTTGCGCAGAGCGATTCCATGTCGGTCCATGTTCCGTTTAGCTTCTTGGTCGGGCAGAAAGCATATTCCGCCGGCGACTATCTGGTGACTACGCCCAACCTGACGACCTACCGTCTGACCGCGCGCGACGGCGGGGCTTCGGCTGCCGTGGTGACCCAGTCGGTCGATTCCGGCTTGCAACGGCATGCGGCAGGCTTGGTTTTCGCGGACCTCGGTGCCGGACAGTATGCTTTGACCCAAATTTGGGTTCACGGGGGCAATCGGGGGAGTTCGCTGCCGGCCTCGCGTTCCTTGCGGATGATTGGGCAAGTTCCGACCGTGGAGGTCGCCGCCAAGCATTGATCGAGTAGGAACCGACGGGGTCACGAAGAGGCGGAGGGCAGCAGACCGCCTCTTCTTTTTTTGGCGGAGCTCGGGTCAAGAGTGGTTTGGTTCAAGGCGGCCAATCGCGGCCCGCCCCTGGCTCGCCCGGGGGCGTCGATGAATTGCACTTTTCGCAGTGGGTCAAGCCTCGCGTCGGAGCGTCTCGGGGCACTGAGCTGCGGTCGGTCGGCCGGCGCGGCAGGTGCTCCGCCGAGCCGCCGGATCCGAGCTACCGCACGGTCCACCACGCGGGCCAGTTCGGCGCCATAGTTCGGGGCGCGGTCCTGCCGCAGGCGTTGCTTGGCTTTCTCGACCGAGAACCAGGTGGGGTTTCGATCGGACTCCTGCGGCGGGCTGAGCCGCGCGACCTCACAGAGACAGGCGTTGACCACAAGATCCTTCTCCGCCGAGCGCCCGGTTTTCGCAGCTGACGGCTGCGAGTCGCCACGCTTGCGGCGAACATATCGGGTGAAGGAAGTTTCCTCCATGCGGCCATGAACCCCGGCTTCCTCGGAAGCTTCGAGGGCGGCTGCCTGGGCGTGGGTCAGCCCGGGTTCGGCGCTGCCCTTGGGAAAAATCCAGCGTTGCTTGCGGCGGGTTTGAACCAGCAGGAACTCAATGGCGTCGCCGCGAATCCGGAAGCAGACGGCAGCCACCAGTTGGCAGGAGCGCAGCTTGCGCAGCTTCGCCAGGCGGAAAAACTTGGGGGAAGGCTGGGGTGCCTGCGACCAACGGATGGGCAAAGGCAAATCTGCAGGACGAACGGGCTCAGCACTCATGACGCGAGAGTGCACGATGGCCTCGGGTTCTGACTAGAGCCCATCTTGGTTCCCGGGGCGCGGGCCCGAGCAGCGGCCGGGCGGAATGGACCGCTCCTTCGCGGGAATCCTTCTACGTACTTGCGGGGGGCGCGGGCGCGGGGACAGTATTTCTCTACCGGCCGCAACCGGCCGTCAGGATGGGAACCTTGGAAACTTTGTATTGTCTGCGCTGCAATCGGGAACTCGAGGCCGGGCACAAATCGGTCGCCGTCTACATGTTTGCCCAGACCGTGGGCATCCGTCCGCGGCAAAAATCGGCGGCCCAGCGGATTTGTTTCTGCCCGCAGTGCTCGGTCTCGCTCGCTCTCGGACCTCCTCCCGAAGGGGCTCTCAATATCGCGGCGTGGAAAATGATTCGCGACCTGGTCAGCACCGACCCGGCGCTGAACGAGGCCGCCTGGGAGTCGCTGCGCGGCGTTGTAGGTTTTCTGCCCACCGGCGAGGACGATCGTGGCTTGCGGATCGCCTCCGGCGGTGGGTACTTCGAATTCTGAGCGGAGCGCTACCCAATTCGAGAGTTCGCGCCTGCGCAATCAAACCATTCCGTTCCGCCCTCAGCGAACTTGCGGGTCGGCTTTGCCTTGCCCGGGTTCGGCCGGCAGGGAGGCGCGCTCGATCTGAGCATTGATTTCGCCGCCGATCAGGAACGCCAGCCCGGTCGCGTACAGCCAGACCAGCAGCATCATCATGGCTCCCAAGGGTCCGTAGTAGGTGTTGTAGGTATTGAAGAAATGCAGGTAGGCGCGAAAGCCGATCGACGCCAGCAGCCAAAGCACCGCCCCGAATGCGGAACCGGGCGTGATCCAGTACCAGCGAGGGCTTTCGAGATCGGGTGCGTAATAGTAGATCAGAGAACAGGACAGCATGACGAAAACCAAGGCCGCCGGCCATTGCACTCCCTTCCAGAAAACGACAACCATCGCCTGCAGGTGAAGCGTCGTTCCGATCCAATCGACCACGTTCCCGCCCATCAGCACCAGGAACAATGCGGATAGAACCAGCACGGAGATGGCGAGCGTCGATACCAGCGCGACGGCCCGGACTCGCCACCAGGAGCGGGTTTCGTGGACTTGATAAACCACGTTCAGCGTGGAAATCATCGAACTGATGCCGCCCGAGGCGAACCACAGAGCGACCACGATGCCAAAGGTGAACTTGCGGCTGTTGGAGTTGGCAGCCATTTGGTTGGTGATCTTGTTCAACAGCTCGAACGCCGCCGGGGGAAGCATGTAGCGGAAGTAAGACATCAGGCTGGATTGCAGCTGGGAGCGATGGGCGGCAAACAGGCTGAACAATGCCAGCATGAACAGGATCAGAGGGAACAGGGCAAGCAGGAAATTGAAAGCCAGTTCGGAAGCGGCTCCCGGGAGATCCCGGGCGGCACTTTCGCGCACCACGTGCTGGCTGAGCTGCCAAAGCGTCAGGCCGCCAAGCTTCCATATCGATCGGTGCCGTTGCCCCTGCGTGGGCCGGGAAGTTGCCATAGGTCATCGGCCAGCCGTGGCAGGGTTCTGCTGCCACGAGGCAACTGACTAAGATGCGTCGAACAGGGCGCGGTAGATGCCCCCGCCCAGCAATCCTCCGATGATCGGCGCAACCCAGAACAGCCAGAGCTGATGCAGGGCCCAGCCGCCGACCAACAGAGCCGGACCGGTCGAGCGGGCGGGGTTCACCGAGAGGTTGGTCAGGGGAATGCCGACCAGGTGAATCAGGGTCAGACCGAGGCCGATCGGGATGGGGGCGAAGCCCTGGGGAGCGCGGCGGTCGGTGGCGCCCATGATGATGAAGAGGAAGAACATGGTGAGCACGATTTCCCCCACCAAGCAAGCCAGCAAAGAATATCCCCCGGGTGAGTGGTCGGCATATCCGTTCGAGGCAAAGCCGCCGCTCAGATCGAAGCCCGCTTTTCCGCTGGCGATGACGTAGAGAACTGCCGCCGCCGCCACTCCGCCTGCCACTTGAGCGATGACATAGGGGAGGAGATCGGAGGCGGGGAAGCGCTTGCCGGCGACCAGGCCAAAGCTGACGGCCGGGTTGATGTGGCAACCGGAAATATGTCCGATGGCGAAGGCCATGGTGAGAAGAGTTAAGCCAAAGGCCAGGGCTACGCCAGCGAATCCAATGCCCAGGCCAGGGAAAGCGGCGGCCAGTACTGCGCTGCCACATCCCCCAAAAACCAGCCAGAACGTTCCGAAGAATTCCGCAGTTGCCCGTTTGCCAATGCTCATTGCTCACCTCTGGCCAGGGGATGGGCAAACCCTGAAAAGCGAAGTTTGTACTCGGCTGATCCAAGCCGGCCCATTTTCGAGCAGCAGCGTAGCACAGGACGTTCGGAATTGTGAAGGCACAAGCGGGCCTCGGTCAGACTAGGTTTTCTTCGATCGGGCGCCCGAGTGGATGGTCGCATCGAGGGCGATCGGGCCGGCCCCGAAAAAAATGAGCGCGCAAGCGATGGCGGCGCGGGCCAGAGGAAATTCGTACCCGTTGGCGCCGAGGAAGCCGTTTTTCCAATGAATTTTTCCGATGGCGACCGCCATGTCGACCAAAATGGCGAGCGCGGCCAGACGGGTGAGCCCGCCGACCACCAAGGCGATGCCGCCGAAGAACTCGGCCGCGGCTGACAGGTAGGCGAACCAGCCGGGTAGCCCGAGGCCGCTTACCAGCTTGACGTGATGGGAGAGGCCTCCGAATACCTTGGGATAGCCGTGGCGAATCATGATGGCCCCGAGGACCAGGCGCAGGGCAAGGAGGGCGATCGGTTAAGGCGGTCGAGATAGCGCAAGCGATGGTCTCCGATTGCAGAGTCTCTATGAAGGCAACAAACCGATCCGGATCTTTAAAAGCCGGATCTTCAAAAGCGGATTTTCAAAGGGACAAAAGACGCTCTCTGATAATCTCCTGAGCGCACGATCTGCGGCCTGACGGCGAAAGACCGCGGAACGCGAAATCAGTCCTGAGGGAATGACATGCTTCGGAAAGCCTCTGCTAGGGTTGCCCTACGAGTTGCGACGGTCTTGTTTCTAGGGGGTTCGGCCGGTGCCCAGCAGCCCACCCCGCAGCCCACCCCGCAGCCCAGTCCGATCGAGCTCGCCCGGCAGCGGCTCGAGGATTACCGAAAGTCGAGAGCGCCGGTCTGGATGAGTGATTTTGGCGAACTCGGCCGATACCGCGCCGCCGATGGCAGCTTGCCCGCTCCTCGGCCGGCGGAGCTTCGCGTGGTGTTCATGGGCGATTCCATCACCGACATGTGGCCGTTGGCGGAATATTTTCCGGGGAAATCCTACATCGATCGCGGCATCGGCGGACAAACCACGCCGCAGATGCTGATTCGCTTTCGCCAGGATGTGATCGATCTCGAGCCGAAAGTCGTGGTCATCCTGGCCGGAACCAACGACATTGCCGGGAACACCGGACCGATGCGGCTCGAGGACACCGAAGCCAATTACCGCTCGATGGCGGAGCTGGCCCAGGCGCACGGCATCCGCGTCGTTTTCTCCTCCGTCACGCCGATCTACGGGGACACGCCCCGCGCCCAGGCGCTATTTCTGCAGCGCTCGCCCGAAAAGATTCTGGAGCTGAACCGCTGGCTGAAGGATTACTGCGATAAAAGCGGGTTCGTCTATCTGGACTACTTCGACGCGATGGTCGATGAAAAGGGATTTCTGAAACGCGACCTGTCGGAGGATGGATTGCATCCCAACCCCGCCGGCTTCCGGATCATGGCGCCCCTGGCGGAGGCGGCCATCCAGAAGACGCTCAACCGTCCCTAGGAAACCGAGCGCAGCCTCGAGCTGAGGGTCTCAACCCGCGTCATTGTTGTTGTTGCTGTTGCTGTTCGTACTGGAACGTCCCGGAAACTGCCAGGGGCCGGGACCGAACCACCGTGGCTGGGGGCATCTCCTCGGGCAGGGGCGCTTCCGCCGGTGTCACCACGACGGTGACGCTCAATTCACTCTCTGCTTCCCCCTTGTAGATTCCGCGGGTGGGGGGTACGTCAGCGTAGTCGCGCCCAATGGCCACGCGAATGTGGCGCTCGTTGCTCAGGAGGTTGTTGGTCGGATCAAATGCCACCCAGCCCGGGCCCGGCAGAAAGGCCTCGAGCCACGCGTGGGTCGCGCCTTCGGGCGATCGGTCCAGGCCAGTCTCGTGGAACAGATAGCCGCTGACGTAACGGCAGGGAATGCGCAGTGGCCGCACCAGCGCGATCATGATGTGCGAAAGATCCTGGCAGACGCCCTGGCGAGTGCGCAGCGCATGGTCGATCGGAGAATCGACCTGCGTGCTGTTGGGCACATAGTCGAAAGTTTCATAGAGGCTCTGGTTGAGCGCCAGCAGAACTTCCAGAGGATTTCCGCGCCGTTCCAGGTGAAGCTCGCTGGCCAGTTGCTGCAGAAGTTCGGTGGGGTGCGCGAAGTGGCTGGGGAGCAGCATCTCCCAATAGTCGGATTCCGCGACTCGGGCGTCGAGATCTTCCCATCCGGCTACGTCTGAGACCTGCGGGGGCGGAGGCGGGGACACATCGACCAGCGCCTGGGCGGTGATTTTGAGCTGGGTGTAGCGTCCGGGGATGTCGAAGTGGTGCACCGTGTTGCCCAGGAAATCGCGGTAGACCATGATGTTCGAACGGGGGTTGACGTCGAGCGAGAAAGTCAGACAACGTTGCTGGAACTCGCTGCGCGGTTGCACCCGCACCTCCATGACGCTTTCCCGGATGGCGGGTTCGTAGACGAAGTTCGTGATGTGGCGAACCGAATAGATCATCGTTTGCTTTCTCCATGGCCCGCGGCAGAAAACCGGTCTTTTGACCGCCGCCGGCTTCGAATGTCGGATCCATCGGGCTATCCTGTCATTGCCGACTCGACCAAATAGTCGAAATAGATCTGCTGAATGGCGGAGTGAATTTGCGCGCACTCGCGGCGGACGTTTTCGAGATACAGATAGGTGCCGTCGGCCATGACCTCTTCGATCTGGCTGAAAATCAGCGTCGCCCTGAGCCGGCCGGCGAGCCGCACGGGCTCGGAAGCTTTGCGCTCGGTCAAGTCTCCGACCTGGTGGAGCGCGGCGTGCACGCTCTCGACCGAGAAGCGCACCGAGTGGGGAAATTCAGAATTGAGCAGCAGGAACTCCGCCACCCGCAAAGGGCGGAGCTCGGCGGAATAGGCTTTGCAATAGGCTTCAAAGGCGGCACAGCTTTTCAGCAATCCCACCCATTCCAGGTACTCCGCGCCCTCGACCGCCTGGTCGGGCGGCAGGGCCAGCCGCGAAAAGTGGGTTCCAATGAGGGCCGCCAAGGTGTCGGTTCGTTCCACATAGCGGCCCAGTTGGATGAAATGCCAGCCCTGTCCGTGAGTCATGGTGGTATCGGTGATGCCCTGAAACAGGTGGGCGCCGTCCTGGACCGAGCGGAAAAAAGTGTGCGACTCGAGAATCCAGCTGGCTTCGGAAGGATTGTCGAGCATCTGGAGATAGAGCCGATTGAGCTGTTCCCACATCTCCGAGCTGCATTGCTCGCGCACATGGCGAAGGTTTTCTCGGGCCGCAGACACGCAGGAAACAATGGAGGAGGGATTCACTCGGTTGAAGGTCAGGGTATGGGCCAGGCTGGCGACGTCGGTGCTTCCCGTCAAGGAGGCCGGAACTCGCAGGGCATCGATCAGGCGCAACCATCTTCCGGTGGTCGAGCCCGGGGACTGATCGAGCCGCAGCTGCAGATCGACGTCCATCAGGCGCGCCGTATGCTCCGCCCGTTCGAGGTAACGGCTCATCCAGTACAGCGTGTCGGCGACGCGTGAGAGCATGGTAGTCATTCTTTCGCGGGCCGAGCGCTGGGAACCGCTTTCGGCGGTTCTTGCGCTTTCTCCTCTCGCAGCACCCAGGTATCTTTGCTTCCGCCTCCCTGGGAGGAGTTGACGACCAGCGATCCGCGGCGCAGGGCTACGCGGGTCAGGCCCCCGGGGACCAGGGTGACGCTGCCGTTATAGAGGATGTAGGGCCGCAGATCGATGTGCCGCGATGCGACTTCTCCCTCCAGGAAACAAGCGGCTCGGGACAGCGCGATCGTGGGCTGCGCGATGTAATCGCGGGGTTGCGCCAGGATGCGCTGGCGGAATTCCTCCTGCTGCTCCTGGCTGCTGTGCGGGCCGATCAGCATGCCGTAGCCGCCAGATTCACCCACCGCTTTGATCACCAGTTCATGCATATGGTCGAGCACGTAGCTGCGCTCGGCAGGGTCGGTGAGCAGGAAGGTCTTGATATTGGGCAGAACGGCATCCTGATCGAGGTAGTAGCGAATGATGGTGGGGACATAGGCGTACATGGCCTTGTCGTCGGCCACACCGGTTCCGATGGCATTCGACAGGCTGATGTTGCCCGCACGGTAGGCATTGAACAGACCCGGAACTCCCAGACTCGAATCGGGGCGAAAACAGAGCGGGTCGACAAAGTCGTCGTCGACCCGGCGGTAAATCACATCCACCCGGCGCAAACCGGCAGTGGTACGCATATAAACGATGTTGTCGTGGACCAGGAGGTCGCGACCCTCGACCAGTTCAACGCCCATCTGCTGGGCGAGAAAGGTATGTTCGAAATAGGCGGAATTGAAAACCCCCGGGGTCAGCAGCACCGTGCAAGGTTCGTTGCGGGCCACGCAATTGGGGGGAGCCAGGCTGCGCAGGGTGGCCAGCAGAGACTGGGCATAGTGATCAATCGGCGAGACTCCGTAGTCGCGAAACAGGCCGGGAAAGACCCGCTTCAGGACCTTGCGATTGGCCAGCATGTAGGAGACCCCGCTCGGCACCCGAAGATTGTCTTCGAGCACGGCAAAGCCGCCGTCGGGCATGCGGATCAAATCCGTGCCGCAGATGCTGACGTAAATGCCGCGCGCGACGTTGAGGCCCCGCATCTCGCGGCGGAAGTGGCGGCAGCTGTAGACCAGTTCGCGGGGGACCACGCCATCGGCGAGAATGTGTCCCTCGTTATAGATGTCTTTGAGGAAAAGGTTGAGGGCGGTGATGCGCTGGGTCAGTCCGAGTTCGATCTTCCGCCATTCCTGGGCCGGAATGATGCGCGGCAGCAGGTCATTGGGGAAAATTTTCTCCGTCCCCTCCTTGTTGCCGTAAACCGTGAAGGTGATGCCCTGGTGCAGGAAAGATAGATCCGCCGCCTGCTGGCTCTCGCGCAGTTCTTGCGCGGGCAGCTCCAGCAGGGTGCGGTAGAGCGCCTGGTAGTGGGGACGGGGCAGTCCAGGGCCTTCGAACATTTCGTCGTAGGCCACGTCGAACTCATAGTTGAGAAACGGAGCCTTCGAAAATGTGGGCACGGGTGCAGACATCGCATTCATTGGATTGCTGAAACCTGGTTCGCGGCCAAAACCCCGGGCCTCGGGGCGAACCTCCTCGGGGCGAACCTTCAGGGATTCCCCCTGATCGTTCGGGTTCCCGGGAACGCCGACCGACTGAATCTAGGCGGTCTCTAACCCCGCTGTCCAATTGAATTTGTTTATAGATTCCATGATCTAGGGCAGCGCCCGGGACGGCGCGGAAAGCGATGCCTGGGCTGCGGGGTAACCGGTTACTGCCGCTTCCGCCCACGCCGACCCGCCGGAATCTGCCGGATCCGGGGGACCACACGACGTACGACTTCGGTACCGTCTCTGGTACTTTGGTTATGTGAAGGGGGTCCGCTTTGAACCCTCTGTATAAACACCCATTCAGCTTGTATGTCCCCCGCCATTGACCGCAATATATAGCAGCGTTGTGCATATGTGCCCAAAGTAATTTCCAGAAAACAGGCACAAAACCCTAGAAAACACGGAAATAGAGCCCGACCTCATGTCTTTCCGGGCTGATATATGCTCAGCACACCTAAATTCTCTCGAACCGGATTTGGTAGGGCGGTTGGTTCGGAGAATTTTTCTCCTGCGGTTCGCCCTGGGGGCCGGAAATCAAGGCTCGAACCCGGGGATGATTTTGTGGAAGGGGTCTTGAAATTATGGCCGATTCGCCAGAAGTGATGAACATTCGCCAGGCGTCGCAATACCTGGGAGTGAGTCCGGACACGCTCTACAAGTATGTCGGAGAGCAGCGCATTCCGGCTTTCAAGCTGGGCAACCGCTGGCGTTTCAAAAAATCGAAGCTCGACCAGTGGATGGAAGAAAAGTCGAACCAGATGGAAAGCAAGAGCAAGAAGAAACCTAAGGCGGCGGTCAAAGCTGCCGGGCAACTGTAGATAGAAATTAGAGCCGGCGGGACGCCGGCCCTACCAAAGGCGGACACATGTTTGGATTGGGCTCCAAATCGATTGTTGGTCTGGATGTGGGCTCCTCGAGCATCAAGGCGGTGGAGCTGAAGAAGGGGCGCAACGGGCTCGAAGTGACTCATCTCGGCCTGGAACCGCTGGCGCCGGATATCGTGGTGGACTCGATGATCGTCGACTCGGGCACGGTCTCGAGCGCCATCGCCAAGCTGTTCACCGACAACCAGATTAAGAGCACGAAAGTGGCGACCGCAGTCAGCGGGCATTCGGTGATTGTGAAGCGCATCCCGATGCCTTCGATGAGCGACCAGGAGCTGGCGGAGACCATCCAGAAGGAAGCGGCGCAGCATATTCCCTTCGATCTGTCCGACGTGAACCTCGACTACCAGATTCTTTCCGAGGAAGCGGGCAGCCCGCAGATGGATGTTCTGCTGGTGGCTGTCAAGAAGGACAAGATTCTCAATTACACCAACGTACTCTCGATGGCGGGCAAGACTCCGGCTATCGTGGATATCGATGCTCTGGCCTTGCAGAACTGCTACGAATACAACTACGAGCCGGCGCCGAACCAAGTGGTGGCTCTGTTGAACCTCGGCGCCAGCGTCATGAACATCAACATCGTAAAGGGCACGACGCCTTTGTTCCCGCGCGACGTCAGCGTGGGCGGGCATCAGTACACCGACTCGCTGCAGAAGGAACTGGACCTGAGCTTTGATGACGCCGAGTCGCTGAAACTGGGGCATAAGGTGGGAACGGTGAGCGAAGACGCCAAGACTCCCATCCTGCAGCAGGTTACCGAAATCATTGTGCTCGAGATTCAGAAGACGTTCGACTTCTTCCGCGCCAGCGCGGCGGGAGAGCACATCGAGAAGATCTATCTGGCGGGCGGCTCCTCGAAGGTCCCGGGACTTGTCGAAGCCTTGCGCCAGGAATTCTCCTTGCCGGTGGAGATCTTCAATCCCTTCCAGAAGATCGCGCCGCCGGTCGGAGCGGGAGCGGAACTGATCGAGCAAAACGCAGGCCAGCTGGCGGTGGCGGTGGGTCTGGCCTTAAGGAGTTTTGAAGACTTATGATCCGAATCAATCTGCTGGGAAACACCAAGGGAAAGAGCAAGCACGGCGCCCCCGCGACGGTCGCCTCGATGGAAGTGGGTGATGTCGGCTCACCGAAGATGAAGGTGCTGGTCGTGCTGGTGGTGGCGGCCCTGCTGAACCTGGGCTGGTATTACCAGCTGGACAAGCAGAAGCGCGACATCGCCACGCAGCAGCAGGTCGCGGATCAACGGAACCGTGAGTTGGCGGACGTCAAGGCCCGCTACCTGGAGCGGCAGAGCGAAGCCGAGAACTACAAGCGTCGGGTCGACGTGATTGACCAGTTGCGCGCCAACCAGTCGGGCCCGGTCAACCTGCTCAACACCATCGGGGACACGATCAACGGGACCGAGGCGGTGTGGCTCAACTCGATGACCGACCAGGGCGGCAGCGTGGACATTCAAGGCATGGCGTTGACCACGGATGCGGTCGCCAACCTGATCGCCAATCTGCAGAAGACGGGCTACTTCAAGACGATCGAGATCAAGGAAACCTACCAGGACGACTCCTTCAAGGACATGCAGGCATTTCAGTTCACCCTGACATGCGAGAAGGGCAACGAGAAAGCAAGCAAGTCCTAGACAGACAGGGAAAAGCGGGAAATCTTATGGAGAATTTCAGCGAAATATCGGCTCTCAAGCAATGGGGAATGCTGTTGGCTGGGGCTGCGCTGGTGACCGGCGCCCTGTATTTCACCGTGTTCAAGAGCCAGGAAGACGCCAATGCGGCAGCCCGGCAGACGCTCGACGCCAAGCTGCGCGAGAACGCCGAACTGGAATCCTACCGGCCGAAGCTGGCCGACATGGACCGGCAGGTGGCCAGCCTGAAGCAGCAGTTGGAGATTGAGCAGCACATCGTGCCCGACCAGAAGGAAGTGGACGGCTTCATCAAGATGCTCGATGCGGAAGCGCTGAAGGCGGGGATTGAAATCCGCCGCTACACCGCGATGCCGGTGGTCTCCAAGGAGTTCTACACCGAGGTTCCCTTCGAGCTCGAGCTCGACGGACCCTACTACTCGATGCTGAGCTTTTTCAACCAGGTCGGAAAACTGGAGCGGATCGTGAACGTCTCGGGGCTGTTGGTGGCCAGCACCAAGAAGCCGAGCGACGCCAAGGCGAAACACACTTACCAGTACGCGGCCAACGAGAGCGTCGTGGCCACCTGCACGGCAAGCACTTTCTTCAGTCATGACATGGAACCGCCCGCGCCGGCGGCGGCACGGAGATAGGTACGTCTATGAAACTGACGACTGGAATTCTGATTATGGGGATGGCGGCGACTGCCTGGGGACAGAACCCAGACGCCATCCAGAACACGCGGGATACGATGCATGCGGTCCAGCAGAAAAAACAGCTGGATTCGAACGCCGCCCTGGCGGCTTCTGGGGGCGCCAAACCGCAAACCGCATCCGCGCCCGCCTCATCGCAAGCCACCGCTGGCTCGCACGATCCCTTCGCCCAACAGAAGGTTTCGTCGGGACCGCGGGTCGCCGAGGCGCACCGGGCGGCCCGCTCGAAGGCCAAGGTCGTGGCCACCAGCCGGCGGCGGTCGAGTGAGCGGAATGTGGCGGTCGAGAATCAAGCCCCCGCAGAAAAAGTGCCGAATGACCGGCCGGTGACGATGGTGGGACGGCGCGATCCATTCTTGAGTCCGGTGGTGAACCAGGCCATGTTGGGATCGGGCTGCAGTACGGGGAAGCGCTGCCTGGCCATTGACCAGATCGCGCTCAAGGGAGTGGTCAAATCGGACGGCGGCATGATTGCCGTGGTGGTCAACGGTCTCGATAAGGCCTATTTCCTGCGGGAGAACGACCCGGTCTTCAACGGATATGTAGTGAAGATTACGGCGGACTCGATCGTTTTCAAAGAAACGGTGCAGGACAAGATCGGGCACCCGTTTACACGGGAAGTGACCAAGAAGATCACTACCCCGGCAGTCTAGGCCGGGCAACGAAATCTTAGTGGGAAGAAAGATCACGGCGTGGCTCCTGGGAGACACTTCGTGGGGAGAAGCGAAATGCGAAAGCAATTGCTGAATATTTTCCTGCCGCTGCTGGTTCTGTTCCTGGTTGCGGCGGCCGGCGCGCAAACGAGCACGACGGCTGCACCCAAGCGGGCGGCGCTGCTCGGGGTCAACGTAATGCCCAGCCATGACGGGATTAGTTTGGAGATCACAACCAGCGGGCAAATGTTGCCCAAGGTGAGCACGCTCGCCTCACCCGCACGCCTGGTGCTCGATCTGCCGGGTACGGTGGCAGTCTCCGCCCGCAACATCATCGTCGACGACCTGGGCGTGAAACGGGTGCGCGTGGGTATGGACGGGCAAAATCCTCCGACCACTCGCGTGGTGGTGGATCTCGATCAGGCCTGCCGCTACGAACTGTCGTCGCCGAGCGGCGACAAGCTCATTCTCAAGTTGCATACCGGAGCCGCGAGCGCCAGCGCCGGTCGCGACCCGGTGACGCCCGCCGTTCCGGCCCCGTCGGAAGTTCCGGCGGCTGCGGAAAAAGCTGCGGTCGCCCAGCCGGCGGCGGTGACTCCGGTCGCGCTCAGCCAGCCCGCGGAAAAGTCGGCCCAGAACTTTGTCTTTGTGGAGCCTTCCTATAAGCCCGAGGCCGCGAATGCGGCGACCGAAGCCAAGCCGCAAGCCGTGGTCGCGCCTCCCGCGCGAGCGCTGAACGCCGCCGCGAAGTTCGCGGACAAGCCCGACGGCAACTTGCTGCCCACGCCGAGCGCCGCCATGCAGCCGCAGGCCGCGCAGGCCATTGCCAGTTCCCAACCCGCCGAAAACCTGGCCGCCGAGCAAAAGGCTCAAATGGCGCAGCCCGCGCCGGTGGTCGGCCCGAAGTACACGGGTGAGCCCATTTCGGTGAACTTGAAAGACGTGGACCTGAAGGACTTCTTCCGCTTGATCCATGAGATCAGCGGCCTCAACGTGGTGCTCGATCCGAACGTGAAAGGCACCCTCACCATCGTGCTCGATGATGTGCCGTGGGATCAGGCGCTCGATATCGTTTTGAAGAACAACGACCTGGCCCGGCAGCTGGACGGCAACGTCCTGCGCATCGCCACCGTCGACACCCTCCGCAAAGAAGCCGAGTCACGCCGCGCTCAGCAGGACGCCGAAGCGCTAGCGGTCGATAAGGTGACGGTGACGCGCTTCCTGAGCTACGCGCGTTCCAAAGACATCGCGGCCACGGTGAAACAGTTCCTGAGCCAGCGCGGCGATGTGATCGCTGATGATCGCACCAACGCCCTGATCATTCAGGACATTCCCGCGGTCATTCCGGCGGTCGACCGCTTGATCACGCAACTCGACCGCAAAACACAGGAAGTGGAAATCGAAGCCCGGGTGGTCGCCGCGACGCGCAGCTTCGCGCGCGACATCGGCACCCAGTTAGGTTTCGGCTGGGGTAACGGAGTCACCTCGCTGAGCGGCGCGGGCAGCGTGGGCACCTCCCCTCTCGGCACCTTTGGCGTCAATCCGCTCTATCCGGTGGTTGGCACTTCGGCGCCCACGGCCACCACGTTGTCGAATATACCGCTGTTCTCCAACCAACCCGTCACCAGCCCGACGAGCGGTTTCAGCTTCCTGAACGCGAGCTCTCACGTGCAGATCGATGCCATTCTGACCATGGCGGAATCGCGCGGATTGCTCAAGATTCTGTCGCGTCCGCGAGTGGTGACCCAGAACAACATTCAAGCCTTGGTTCGCCAGGGCGTGCGCGTGCCTATCGTGACCCAGGCGCAGTTGGGCGGACCTCCCACGGTGACTTACGTGGATGCGTTCCTCCGGCTGACCGTGGTTCCGCAGATCACATCGGAAAACACCATCTTCCTGAATGTGGATGTGGAAAACACCACGCCTGATTTCGGCCGTACGGTGCAGGGCAACCCCACACTCATCACCCAGCAGGCCACGACCCAGGTGCTCGTCACCGACGGTGGCACGGTGGTGATTGGCGGCGTGATCCAAACCCAAAACTCGGTCAACATCACGCAGGTCCCGTTGCTCGGCAACATTCCTTGGCTCGGCAACCTGTTCAAGCATCGCACGGTCAACACCTCCAATCAGGAGTTGATCTTCTTCATTACGCCGCGCATTATTCAGACCTAGGCCGTCTGCGGGTCACGCGGTCCACGAGGTAGCCGTAAAGCGCCGCCGGAAACCTGGAGAAATCCGCCAGGGACCGGCGGTTTAGCTTTTCTGGAAGCTCCCGGGCGGACCCCCGGGCCATTCCTTCCCCGCGAGGAAAGAGAAAATCTCCCTCTTGTCTTTCTTTCTCTCTTTCTTTCTTTCTCTCTCTCTCTCTCTCTCTTGTCTTGCTTTGCTCTGCTCTGGCTCTGGCGTTTGCTTCCGCGCTCGGTTTTCCCGTCTCTCGGCGGGTTGAACGCAGAGCCTTGCCCATCTCTGGCTCGAGGAACCGAATGCGTCTAGAATGTGAACCATCCTTAATGATTCAAGGGAATGCGCGATGAAAATTGGTTTTGCTCTTCCCAACATTGGCCCGGTCGGAACCGCGGACGCCATATCGAAGGTCGCACAACGCGCCGAGGCCCTGGGGTATCACAGCCTGTGGACGGTCGAGAGGTTGCTTTATCCGGTCAAGCCCCAGTCGGCTTACGCCGGTATGCCGGATGGCTCGCTGCCTGAGCCGTATAAACACGTGCTCGATCCCCTCGAGGCGCTGACCTTTGCGGCGGCGCAAACCAAGACGATCACGCTCGGCACGAGCGTGCTGGATATTCCCTATTACAACCCGGTGATGCTGGCGCGCCGGCTGACCACCCTCGACTTTCTTTCCGGCGGGCGTTTGCGCGTGGGGTTTGGCCTGGGCTGGTCGAAAGATGAGATGGAAGCCGCCGGCGCGGATATGAGCCAACGCGGCGCCATGGCGGATGAATTCCTGGCGGTGCTGAAGGCGATCTGGACCACCAACCCGGCGGAGTTCCACGGCAAGTTTTACCATCTGCCGAAGTCTTATATTTATCCCAAACCCGTACAGAAGCCGCATCCCCCGATCTATCTGGCGGCTTTCGCGCCGGTGGCGATGAAACGGCTGGCGACGGTGGCCGATGGATGGAATCCGGTAGCGATTCCCGCCGATGGCATGGCGCAGATGTTTACCGGGATCAAGGAAATGGCGAAAGCGGCGGGCCGCGATCCGTCCTCACTCGTCATGGTGGTGCGGGCCAACCTGGAAATAACGAGCGAGCCTTGGGGAAAAGACCGCATGATATTTTCCGGCAACTTCGATCAGATCAAGGAAGATGTTGCCGCCTGTCGCAGGATCGGTGCCCACGAGGTGTTCTTCGACCCGGCTTTCTCGACCGGAGGGCAAGCGCTCGATCGCTGGCTGGCCTTGCTCGAACAGTGCAGCAGCTTCTTCGGTTAAGGCTAGAACACCAAGAAACCTAGAAAGCAGACCTCAAATGGGAGCGCCAACGCTCGTTGAGCCGGCGGAGAGGGTCACGGCTGCGGAAGTGGAAGATACTAATTCGAAATCCGCTCTGACCAAACGCATGGCTCAGGGTCAACTCACGTGGGCCGGACCGCTGCTGCTGGTCGTGGGACGCAGTGGGTTAATGATCGCCTCACAAGCAGTGACTGGGTGCTGGTTGCGGCTTCGCTTTGGCTCCTGGTCCTGGAATGCGGCGGCCAGGTGGTGGACCGTATATGGAACTCTGGTGGACGTGGGCTGCCTGGCTCTGATGGCTGCCTGCACGCGTAAGGAAGGAATCAGGCTCCGCGATCTGATCGGGCGCGTGCGCCTCCCCTGGGGACGCGATCTGTTCCTGGGAGCCGGCGTCTTATTGCTGGTCTTTCCCTTCTTCGGTCTGGCGGCCTCTGCGGCAAGCCGGCTGGTGTGGGGCACCGCGCAGCCGCAACTTTATCCGGGACTCCTGGCCGGGCGAGCACTACCGCTCTGGGGAGCGATCTACAGCTTAAGCGTGTGGTGGCTGATCTGGTCGCCCACGGAGGAGATGACTTACAACGGTTATGCGCTGCCCCGCCTCGATGTGCTTTTCCGAAGCCAATGGAAGGCGGTCGCAGTCGTGGGTTTCTGGTGGGCCCTTCAGCACGCCTTCATTCCCTTCATCCTGGACTGGAAGTATATCGTGTGGCGTTTCCTTGCGTTTCTGCCCGGAGTCGTCGTCTTTACCTTGCTCTATCTAAGAGTGCGGCGATTGCCTCCATTCATTGTGGCGCACTGGCCCATGGACATCTTTGCAGCCTTGCTCACGCTAAAGCTCTGACCTTTGCCGACGGCTACGTGCCGCAGGAGGAGACAACACGCCGGGCGCGTCCTGCTCCTACTGCTCCCGCTCTGCCGGAAACCTTACCGACGCCGCCACCGAAATCAGCAGCACTCCGGCGATCACCGTTGGCATGCCGATTGGCGATTGGAATGGCCCCATGTACTTCGAGGTCCGCACCGGGATGGAATCAGTCGCGGTCATACCGGAGATCCAGTTTCAGAGGGACGCCATTGAAGACCCCTGTCCGGGCTGCCGGGTGAGGTCGTCGACCGGGAATCATCGATCGGTGCCGGCTAGAGGTTGCCCCATGAACGGACCCGCAAGGGCGTGATGCGGAGGATGGGGGCGTCATCGGCCAGCATTCCCGCGGCATACTGGGGATACTTTTCCCGCAGCTTTCGAATGGCCCGGGCGCGCTCGGCTCGAGCCGAGCGCCGAACCACCCCTGCCTTCCCGCGCACCAGAATGTACCAAAGCAACGTCCAATCTTCGTCGTAGTAGTCGATGAGCAGAGCCACCTGGGGAGTGCGACGAATGTGCTCGAGGCGCGCCAGTTTTTCAGGAGCAACCCGTTTCGGTTTCCGGTCGATCGCGGAATAGAAGACGGAGCGGTGGTAGACAAAGCAGACGGGCACCAGATGCGGACTGTGCTCGGCATCGAAAGTCGCCAGCCGGGCGATTCTCGCGGTGCGGAGGCGGGCGCGGACGGCGGCGGAAATTTCTGGTATTTTGCCGGGCATGGGTGGTTCGGATATCCGATGGCCGCCGCGTGCGCGGCGTCTTTTTCCCCCGTGTGGCCACCGGCCGGGGCTTCTCGATCAGTATAGGATGTCCCGGCAGCCGCCGGACACGCGGGCTTGGTAAACTGTCAAACGCATGGATTATCAGGGGCGCCAGAACGGATTGCAAAGGCTCCTCGGCCAGAATCGGCTGGACGCTCTGCTGGTCACTCATCTTCCGAACCTCCGCTATCTTTGTGGATTTACCGGTAGCGCGGGAATGCTATTGGTGACCGAAGCGAGCAGCGTGTTCTTTAGCGATGGCCGTTACGCGGTCCAGGCGCGGGCGGAGGTGCGAGGGGCGCGAGTGGTGATCTCGCGGAAAGGCTTGCTGGTTGCCGTGAGCGAGTGGATCGCGTCGCATCGCCGGGAACTGCCGGGAGGGAAACGGCCCGCACTGGGCATTGAGAGTGAGCACTTGACGGTCGCGGAGTGCCGGCGGCTCGCGGCGCTGGCGCCCAGTGTCCGGCTGAGGCCCGCCCGACCGCTGGTCGAGCAGGCGCGCATGGTCAAGGAGCCCGAAGAGATTGAGCGTATTCGCTCGGCTGCGGTCTTGGGGGCGAGTCTGTTCCGGGCCGCGCTCGCGGCCATCCGGCCGGGGGTGAAGGAAACCGAGGTGGCGGGGAGGATGGAATATGCGGCGCGGAAGGCGGGAGCGGAGGGCATGTCATTTCCGACCATCATCGCCTCGGGGGAGCGCTCGGCCCTGCCGCATGGGCGAGCTTCGGGCGATGCCGTCCCGGCCGACGGGTTCGTGGTCTTGGACTTCGGTGTTATACTCGCTGGCTATTGTTCGGACCGGACGCGGACCGTATACGTCGGTCGTCCTTCGCGCGAAGCTCGCAGAGCGTACGAGGCAGTACGGGAAGCGCAGCAGGCCGGGCTCGAGTCCGTGCGACCCGGACGAAGTGTGGGCGAGGTCGATTCGGCAGCTCGTAAGCTACTGCAGAAGCAGGGGTTGGCGAAATACTTCACGCACTCGACCGGGCACGGCGTGGGCCTCGAGATTCATGAAGCCCCCCGCATTGCAGCCGGGCAAACTGAGCTCTTAAGGCCGGGCATGGTCATCACAATCGAGCCCGGCATCTATATTCCCGGCCGATGGGGAGTTCGCATCGAAGACCTGGCTGTGGTTACCGAGCAAGGATGTGAGGTCTTGGCGCCCGCCGCCAAGGATTTGATCACGGTCTGAAAGTGCCGCAGTGCGCCGGGCGTGCGAAGGCGAGTCCCGGCAGAATCTCGTGCCATCCGGATCGGTGCGGCAGCTGGAGCCGGTCCCACCGCAGACGATGAATCAAAAAGAACTGAAAGAACTCATCGAGTTCTTAATTGAAAAGGACATCACCGAGTTTGAACTGGAACGCGGCGATGTCAAGGTGCGGATCAAGCGCGGGCCCGACTCCGCCGTGTCGGTTTCGGCACCGGGCTCTGCCCATTTTCCGGTGCCCGCTGCGCCCCCTCCGGCCGGCGAACTGGGCACGACCCCTCCCGCGAGTCCCTCGCCGCCCCAAGAAGCCGCTGCTCTGCCCGACGAGTCTTTGCACGTGGTGCGCTCGCCGATCGTGGGGACCTACTACGAATCCCCGTCTCCCGGGTCCCCACCCTTCATCAAGCCGGGGGACGCGGTCGAGGTCGGGCAGGTCCTGTGCATCGTCGAAGCCATGAAGCTGATGAACGAAATTGAATCGGATGCGGCCGGTGAGCTGGTGAAAATTCTGGTTACAAACGGCCAGCCGATCGAGTACGGGCAGGAGCTGTTTGCCATCCGGGTGCGGAAGTAAGGGATGGCCGAAACGCCGCTGCCCCCCTTGTTGGTGTTTGCTGGCGCCGCCTTCCCGAGTTCGACGTACGGGCGGGACGGCCGGCAGGATGCCGACGCTACTTCCCGTTAAGACCACATGTTCAAGAAAATTCTCATTGCGAATCGGGGGGAGATTGCCCTGCGGGTCATATGTGCCTGCAAGGAGCTGGGGATCCGCACGGTCGCGATCTATAGCGAAGCGGACCGGCACTCGCTGCACGTGCGTTTTGCCGACGAAGCCATCTGCATCGGGCCGCCGCAGCTGGCCCAGAGCTATCTCAACATTCCGGCGGTGATCAGCGCCGCGGAAATCGCCAATGTGGACGCCATCCATCCCGGATATGGGCTGCTGGCGGAAAACGCCAACTTCGCCGAGGTGACCGAGACCTGCAACATCAAGTTCATCGGGCCGCCGCCTGAGATCACGCGGCTGATGGGCGAAAAGGAAAAGGCCCGGGCGGCCATGAAGAAAGCGGGAGTACCCATTCTGCCCGGCTCCGAAGGCATCCTGGGGGGCGATGGCGAAGCCCTAGAGTGGGCGCGGCAGATCGGGTTCCCGGTGATTATCAAGGCCTCGGCCGGCGGCGGTGGACGGGGCATGCGCATCGTACGCAGCGCGGAAGAGCTTCCTGGCATGTTCAAGGCGGCGCAGTCGGAGGCGGCGGCCGCCTTCGGCAACGGCGACCTGTACATGGAGAAGTTCATCGAGCGTCCTCGACACATCGAGTTTCAGATTCTGGCGGACCAATATGGAAACGTGGTGAGCCTCGGAGAGCGCGAGTGCTCGATTCAGCGCAGGCACCAGAAACTGCTCGAAGAATCGCCTTCCACTCAGGTCACGCCGGAGCTGCGCGCCGCGATCGGGCAGATGTTGAGCAAGACGCTTTCCGAAATCGGCTACGTGAACGCGGGCACGATTGAGTTCCTCATGGATGAAGACCGGCGGCTTTACTTCATCGAGATGAACACCCGCATCCAGGTCGAGCATCCGGTGACCGAGATGGTCACCGACGTCGATTTGGTGAAGAGCCAGATTTTGCTGGCCGCAGGCGAGCGCCTGGAGGACGTGCTGCAAGGGCCGATCGTACATCGGGGGCATGCCATCGAGTGCCGCATCAACGCCGAACACCCGGAAACATTCACCCCGTCGGCGGGCAAAATCACGGCGTTTCATCCGCCGGGCGGCACCGGGGTGCGGGTGGATACGGCGGCCTATGCCGAGGGCACCATTCCGCCGTACTACGACTCCCTGATCGCCAAGCTGATTGTGCGGGGCAAAGACCGGGCGGAGGCGATTTCCCGGATGGCGCGCGCCCTCGAAATGTTTATGGTCGAGGGCGTCTACACCACGATCCCTCTGCACCGGAAGATTCTGGCGGATCGTGATTTTCGGGCGGGGCGGATCGATACCACCTTCATTGAGAGATTCTTGGCGAAGAATGGGAAGGGGAAGCCGGCGGTTTCTGATCGCAAGGGGTGAAACCCCGTTTCCTTTGGCCTCGCTGGGACCTTCTGCGATCCGACCGCGGCTCGGTCCCGGAACCGCGGTCCAGCTCATCGACGGGGAATTGCTACCGGTCACTCGACTGGTGGGGGGGCATTATGCAGAGTTCCTCTCAGGGCGAACGTCATTTGGTAAAAGGTTTCGCTCCGGGCTGACACCCTGCGATGAATCAGCGGCTGAACTGGTGAGCCAACGCTTGGCCTGGGCCCCTTTCTAGGATGGAACGGACTACTATTAAAGGAGGGGACGTTTCTAACGAGACCTCATAACGCCTCCGGCTGGCCTCCCGAGCTCATAAACCCGAGCTCATAAATCTTGCCCCAGCCTTCCCGCTAAGCTAAACTCACTGCGTCGAAACCGATCGGTAGTCACTTCCAGACCGCCCGTCAGGAGTGGTATATGGTCAGTCGGGCATGGCAACTGGCAATTCTCCTCCTCCTTCTCTCCGGGGGTGCGCTCGGCCAGGCCCTGATCACCCCGCCTTCCCGGTATGAAGCGATCGCGGGATCGCTCGCGGCCACCGGACTGACCTCGCCCGGCCAGGCGACCTTTGATCTGTGGACGATCGGCAATGCTCCGAAGAGCCGTAGCCCGCTGCAGAGCCCCGGCGGCTCGGTCTCGAAGCTTGACCTCAAGGCCCCCGAAAAGGCGCGACGAGAGTATGCCAAGGGATACGAACTGCTGACCCGTAAGGATTTAAGAGGCGCGGTCGAGCACCTGACCTCGGCCATTTCGGTGTATCCGCAGTTCGTCGGTGCGCACAACGCGCTCGGCTCCGCCTACTTGCAAATGGGTCAAAACGATTTAGCCCGCGATCAGTTTGCCCAGGCCATTTTGCTCGATGACCACCTGCCTGGTTCCTACCTGAATCTGGGGAGCGCGCAGCTGGCCCTCAAGGACTATCGCTCGGCGGAAGAGTCGGTCGGGAGAGCGTCTTCGATCGCTCCTCTTGACCTTCAACTGGCCACGGTTCTGACCTACACGCAGTTGATGAACCAGGATTATGGCGCGGTGCTCGCGACCGCCCATCAGGTGCATAGCCGAAAGCACGAAGGTGCCGCGATGGTTCACTACTTTGCCGCCGCGGCCTGCCAGGATCAGAACAATCTGCAGGGAACCGAGGACGAGTTGGAGACCTTCCTGCGCGAAGATCCCAAATCACCCGGAGCGGAGCAGGCTCGGCTCGTCCTCGGTCAGATCAAAGCCAATCCCCTCAACCCGGTTGCTGCGGGCGGGGCGAACAGAAAGACCGCGGCGTCGCCCTTGGCCAGCTCTTCCCATCTGAGCTCGGTTCGGATGGGCCCTACGCTCGAACAGCAAGCGGCGGAGCGGCTCGAACTTGCCGCCCAAGAGGCCAAGGAGCAGAGCCAGATTGCCGATGCGGAACAACCGCCCGAGGAAGCGATGTGCGCCACCTGTAGCGCGCCTGCGCTCGGCGGCGCCCGCGAGGCGGGCGAGCCCGGTTCCCATCCGAGCACCGGAAATGCTCCGGGCGCAAACTCCACTCCTTTTGCCTTGCGCAGCGTGGTGGACGAAGTCGCGGTATTTTTCGCGGCCACCGATCATGGAAAATCGGTGACCGACCTTACCCGCGAAGAGATCGGAATCCTTGATGACCGCAAGCCTCCAGCGAGCATCACCGGATTCCGCAACCAGGCGGAGCTGCCCTTGCGCCTGGGAATCGTCATTGACACGAGCGAATCGGTGAGGGGTCGATTCTCCTTCGAGCAACGGGCGGCGGTTCATTTTCTCGAAAAGGTGCTGGGCGGCAGCGAGGACCTGGCGTTTGTCGTGGGCGTCGCCAACTCGGTGCTGCTGGTGCAGGACTTTACCAGCGACCAGGAGCGAATGTCGCACGCCATTGACCAACTGGCCCCGGCCGGAGGCACCGCTCTGTGGGATGCGGTTTCCTTCGCCTCGCACAAACTCGCCAGTCGGCCGGAAACCCAGCCGGTGGCTAGGGCGCTGGTCGTCATCAGCGACGGAAACGACAACTCGAGCAGCGCTACGCTCAAAGAGGCGATCGAGAGCGCGGAGCATGGCGAGGTCTTCGTATACACGGTGAGCACTCCCGCGGCCGGCAACGGGGAGGAACAGACTTCGGGTGGCGATCCTGCCGTGGTCGGTGTCCATGCCATGAAGGTGCTGGCCGATCGCACCGGAGGGGCCGCCTTCGTGCCGAACTCACTCCGAGGCCTGGACCATGGGCTCGATGAAGTTCAGCAAGTCCTGCGCAGCCGCTATCTAATTTCCTACCGACCCGCCCTCTTCAAAGACGATGGCCAATATCGCGCCATCGACATCTCGGCGCGAAAATCGGGCCACAAACTGCGGGTGTATGCGCGCCGAGGCTACTACGCCCGGGTCGATTCGGGCGAAGAAGACTTCTGAGTTCACGAGGTGGCTCGAGGGTTTTCGAACTCCCGGCGCTATCTTGTACGCCCAATCGCTGGCGGAGAATGTTGACCCCATGATCGAGATCGAACGCTCTCCTCTGCCATGATGGCGCTCCCTCGGCTGTATGCGATTCTCGATGTTGCCGCTTTCCCCGATCCCGACGGGCTCATGGCGGCGGCCGAGGGACTGGCTGCGGGCGGAGTTCGTGTTTTGCAATACCGCAACAAATCAGGCAATTCCCGGCAGATGCTCGAGCAAGCCCGCGAACTGAAACGCCGGCTCCCAGACTCCGTCCTGCTCATCATGAATGACCGCGCGGATTTGTGCCGGGCGGCGGACTTCGGCGGGGTCCATCTCGGACAGGATGACTTGTCGCCGGAGGGCGCACGTCGAGTGATTGGTTTGAATCTCAGGTTGGGAGTTTCGACCCACAATCCCGAGCAGGTCCGCGAGGCGGATCGCAGCTCGGCGGACTACATCGCCATCGGGCCGGTGTTTCCGACCTCGAGCAAAGCCCATCCCGACCCGGTGATGGGCATCGCAGGTGTGCGTCAGGCCCGGGCGCAGACGCCGAAGCCGCTGGTGGCGATCGGGGGGATTACGCGGGAGAACTGCCGTTCGGTGGTCGAGGCCGGGGCGGACGCGGTGGCGGTGATATCCGACTTGTTACGGGATCCCCGCAAATCAGCAGAGGCATTTTGTCGAATCTTGAGGTAAAGTCGGGCTTTCCCGCAGGGAGGGTTCGCTTGCTCGCGACCGCCGGCGGAGCGCAGGCAGGATGACCGGCGCATGGAGGAGGCTCGTGGGCAACGAGAGCAACCGAGCGGGGACGGACGCGGCGAGCGATTGGGATCTCCATAGCCAGCAAGACAAGGAGTTGGTCAAAGCGCTCGGATTGACCAGCGCCACCATGCTGGTGATGGGCTCGATGATCGGCTCGGGCATCTTTCTGGTTTCGGCGGAAATCGCGCGCGAAGTAAGTTCGCCGGCCCTTTTGATCGGGGCGTGGCTGATCACCGGCTTTATGACGATCGTGGCCGCCCTCAGTTATGGCGAGCTGGCGGCCATGATGCCGCGGGCCGGCGGCCAATACGTTTATCTCCGCGAGGCGCTCGGGCCGCTGTGGGGGTTCCTCTACGGCTGGACCCTGTTTCTGGTGATCCAGACGGGGACGATTGCGGCCGTCGGCGTGGCTTTCGGGAAGTTCCTCGGGGTGTTCTTTCCTGCGATTTCTTCGACCAACTGGATTCTGCACTTTTGGAAAGTGCCGCCGCTGCGTCTCGGTCCCATGGTTCTCGGGAACATGGAGGTTGGGCTGAACACGCAGAACCTAATGTCCATTCTGCTGGTCATCGTGCTCTCGGTTATCAACATTTTTGGGCTGAAGACGGGGGCGCTGATCCAAAACGTCTTCACCTTTGCCAAAGTCGCCGCCCTGTTGGGCCTGGTGGGTCTCGGTTTGTGCCTAGGACGGAACGCGCCGGCGCTGGCGGCAAATTTTGCGGGCAACTTCTGGCACAACGCGGGACTGGGCGTGCAGCACGCGGTGCAGGTGGGGGTGGGCGGTCCGATGGTGTGGGTGGGCACGCTGACCATTCTGGCGGTGGCGCAGGTGGGCTCGCTGTTTTCCTCCGACTCCTGGAACAACGTCACCTTTACCGCCGGGGAAGTGAAACGACCGAGCCGCACCCTGCCGCTGTCGCTCGTGCTCGGAACGGGCGTAGTGATCGCGCTGTATGTCGCCTGCAATCTCGTTTACCTCAACGTGCTGCCGCTCGCCGGCAGCCCGCACGGGGCAACCATCCTCGACCGCGGCATCCAATATGCGACCGAAGATCGCGTGGCCACCGCCGTCTTGACCCAGATGTTTGGAGCGATCGGCGGAAGCTTGATGGCGGTCGCGATCATGCTTTCGAGTTTTGGATGCAATAACGGATTGATCCTGGCCGGCGCCCGGGTTTACTACGCCATGGCCAAGGATGGATTGTTCTTCCGCAGCGTGGCCAAGCTGCACCCCACCTACAAGACGCCGGCGGTTTCGCTGATGGTGCAGATGGTTTGGACCTGCATGCTGTGCGTTTCCGGGAGCTACGGCCAACTGCTCGATTACATTATCTTTGCCGTGCTGGTGTTTTATATCCTGACCATCGTGGGTCTGTTTGTGCTGCGGCGGACCCGTCCCGAGGCCGAGCGCCCCTATCGCGCCCTGGGCTATCCCGTGCTGCCGGCCATTTATATTGTGATGGCGTTCTTCATTGATGTCGTACTATTGCGCTATAAGCCGCAGTACACCTGGCCAGGATTGATCATCGTCCTGCTGGGCGTTCCGGTGTATTACATGTGGTCCGGAAAGTTGCGAGTCCCTGAAACTGAAGCGTAACCGTGAAGGGGTCACACAGGCATGGCGAATCTGCTGGCGAAAAAGTCTCTGGACACGCTGCTCAATGAGGCCAAGGAAAGCGGCGAACACAGCCTAAAACGCACCCTCGGACCCTTCCAGTTGACGGCGCTCGGGGTGGGCGCGGTCATCGGCGCCGGCATTTTTGTGATGGCGGGCCTGGGTGCGCACTACGCCGGCCCGGCTTTGATGCTTTCCTTCGTTCTTTCCGGACTGGGTTGCGCCTTCGCGGCACTGTGCTATGCGGAATTCGCGGCCATGATTCCTTTAGCGGGCAGCGCCTACACTTATGCCTATGCCACGCTCGGCGAGATCTTCGCCTGGATTATCGGCTGGGACTTGACCCTCGAATACGCCATGGGCGCAAGCACCGTTTCTTCCGGCTGGTCCAACCACTTTATCGAGTTGCTCAACATCCTGCATATCAAGATGCCGCTTTGGCTGGCCTACGACCACTGGACCGGGCTGCGGCAGG
This sequence comes from uncultured Acidobacteriaceae bacterium, assembly GCA_963770245.1. Taxonomy (GTDB): domain Bacteria; phylum Acidobacteriota; class Terriglobia; order Terriglobales; family Acidobacteriaceae; genus PALSA-270. The sequence continues at coordinate 103,269 of CAVYOX010000016.1, forward strand.
CGGAGCAGGTCATCGCCCGCCAGATGGCCGTGTCATCGGACCCTTCGCTGGTTCCGGGCACCCAGGCTTTTCTCAACAAAGTCACCGAGATCATGGGGATGCAGTCTCCGGAGTTGCTCGAACGCGGACACAATCTGTTGCATGCGCCGCACCTGTTTGGCATGGAAGTCGGGCTCAATGTGCCGGCCTTCGTCATCGCCGTCGTGATCACCGCCATTCTCGTGATAGGGATCAAAGAAAGCGCCCGCTTCAATACGACCATCGTGGTCATTAAGGTCACGGTCGTCCTGTTTGTCATTGGCCTGGGCCTGCGCTACGTGAACCTGGGAAATTGGGGTTCGGACTGGCACTCTTTTGCTCCTTTCGGGTTCTCCGGGATCGGCGCAGGAGCGGCCTATATTTTCTTTGCCTATATCGGGTTTGACGCGGTTTCGACGACCGCGCAGGAGGCCAAGAATCCGCAGCGCGACCTGCCCATTGGAATCATCGCCTCGCTTCTGGTTTGTACCGCCCTGTACATCTCGGTGGCCGCCGTTCTGACCGGTATGGTGCCGTGGCGCGAGGTCAACATTGAAGCGCCCATCGCCCGCGCTTTTCTCGATCGCGGATTGGCCACGGCGTCCCACGTCATTACCCTCGGGGCCTTGGCGGGACTGACCAGCGTGATGCTCGTCATGCTGCTCGGCCAGACACGCGTGCTCTACTCGATGGCCAACGACGGCCTGCTGCCCCGGAAATTTTTCGCCGATATTCATCCCCGCTTCCGCACCCCCTGGAAAAACACCATTCTGGTCGGACTGCTGGCGGCGATTGTGGGCAGCCTGACACCGATCGATGACATCGGGAAGATGGTGAATATCGGCACCCTGCTGGCCTTTGTGATGGTTTGCATCGCGGTCATGATGCTGCGGCACACCAACCCCGACCAACCGCGGCCGTTCCGTACTCCCTGGGTGCCGGTTGTGCCCGTCCTCGGAATTGGATTCAACGGATACATGATGTACAAGCTGGGCTGGGTCAATTGGGCCCGCCTGATCATTTGGCTGGCCATTGGGCTGGTCGTGTACTTCACCTATTCCCGCCATCACAGCCGGGTGCAAGCCGCCGTCTCCGCCGATCGCAAGCCCGCGCCCACGCTCGCGGATTGAGGCTCGACCGAAGACTGGCTCACGCCCTCCGTACGGCGCGGAGGGCTTTTGTTTTATATTCGGGGAGAGCAGGCTCGCCTTGAAAATCGTCACTGCCTCGGAGATGCGTCAAATCGATCGGACGACCAGCGAGCGCCTGGGCGTGCCTTCGCTTACCCTCATGGAAAACGCGGGCTCGGCGGTGGCCGAGTTCGTGATGTCAGAGTACCCGTCGATCCGGCTCGTCGGAGTCATTTGCGGCAAGGGCAATAACGGCGGCGATGGCTTGGTGGCGGCGCGCAAACTGCACGAGGCGACGAGGGCGGTCCGGGTTCTGCTCCTGGCCGAACCATCGGAACTCGAGGGCGACGCCCTCGAGATGCTCGGCCGGTTGCCGTTTTCTCCCGCGGTGGCTCGCTCGAACCAGGAACTCGACCAGCCGGACGCGCGGGCGGTCTTTGAAGCAGAACTCCTGATTGACGCAATCCTCGGCACCGGATTCAGACCGCCGGCGAGCGGCCTCTACGCGGCGGCGATTGCCCGCCTCAATGCCAGCTCTCGCGTGGTGGTGGCGGTGGACATCCCTTCCGGGGCGGACGCCGATGCCATGGGCGCGCCGGCCGGAACGATCGCGCGCGCCGATGCCATCCTCACCTTTACCGCGCCGCGACCGGCGCATCTTTTTGGATGCCTCACCGAGGGGCCCACGCTGGTTGCACCGATCGGTTCTCCGGAAATCGCCATCGTCAGCTCGCTCCAGCTCAATGTCATTACGGCCGAGGACATCGCGCTTTTGATCGGCCCCCGACCTCGGGCGGCGAACAAAGGGAATTTTGGGCATGTGCTGGTGCTCGGCGGGTCGGTGGGGAAGGCGGGATCGGCGGCCATGGCGGCCATGGCGGCGCTGCGCGCGGGCGCTGGGCTGTCGACCGTGGGCACTCCAAAATCCGCGCTCGAGACCGTTGCCGGGTTTCATCCCGAAGTGATGACCGAACCGCTCGAGGAAACCGAAGCGGGAACGATTTCGAAGCGCTCGCTCGGCTATGGGCACCTGGATGCTCTGGCCCTGCACAAGACCGTCCTCGCGGTGGGGCCCGGAATTTCGCGCCATGCGGAAACCGCGGAGGTGGTGCGCACCATCGTGAAGAAGTACCAGACGCCGATGGTGCTCGACGCCGACGGTTTGAACGCATTCGAGGGCCGCACGGGAGAACTGAATGGCCACGGGCGGTGGCTCGTGATTACCCCGCATCCGGGAGAAATGGCGCGCCTGGCGGGTTCTACCGTGGCAGCGGTGCAACAGGATCGTCTGCCGGTTGCCCGCAGGTTTGCGCGCGAGCACGAAGTGATCGTGGTGCTCAAAGGACACCGCACCTTGGTTGCCCTGGCGGACGGAACGGCCTGGGTGAATACCACGGGAAATCCGGGCATGGCGACCGGCGGGACCGGCGACATCCTGACCGGCATGGCGGCCGGGTTCATGGCGCAGCATCCCGATCAAATCGTGGCCGCGGTCCTGGCCGCCGTGCACCTCCACGGCCTGGCCGGCGATGTGGCGGCGGAAACCATGGGGGAGCACTCGCTGACCGCGACCGACCTGCTCCGAGCCCTGCCCGAGGCTTTTCGCCGCGCGCGGAAGGCCGCGCGCGGGGTCGGCGTCCGCTTTTGAGGATCGAGCCGGGACCGTCGCAGGCCCGGAACTGCCCTGAGTGCGGCCTCCGATGCGGCCTCCGATGAGGCCTCCGATTCTACCTGCGAGGCTACGTCCCATAGGACATTAACGACTTAGTTAATCGCTCCCCGACCCCCATGAACACAAGCGATTTCGCTCTGTCCCTGGTCCGCTCGAGGCTCGTGCTTCCGTAATCTCGCAGGGACCGCTCCGACGTGCGACAGTGGTCTCTGGCATGGCCTTCCCCCATTCGCATCCTGAGCGGCGCGCGCCCCGCATCTTGCTCGGAGCTTCTATCCCGGCCGTCGTCTTGAAACAGGATGGACAACGGGCAAAAGGCAAACTGGCGACGGTTTCTGTGACCGGCGGTTTGTTGCAACTCGGACACGCGCTCAGTCCCGGAGACTTCGTGCAGATCAGTTTCCAGATGCAGTCGGGTTTGGTCCAAGGCCTGGCGGAGATGCTCCGACCCACCGAGCGGCCGAACCATGAAATCCACCAGGCGTTTCGTTTTGTCGCCATGGGGGACGATGATCATCGCATGCTGTGTTGGGCGGTAGATTCCGCCACCCGCCGAAGCAACTGAAATTTCATTCTTCATCCCAGTGTAAAACTCTCCAGCGTAAAACTTTGTAAAGCTCGGGCGCGGGTCCTTCCCCTTCCTGTATCGTAGAGGCAAGTGGTTCCCAGTCGATGTATGAATACGCAGGAATTTACCACGCAGTCAGCCGAGGAGACCATTGAGCTCGGCCGCCACTTCTCGTTGTTTCTGTCCCCTCCCAAGCTGGTGGTGCTGAGGGGCGAACTCGGTGCGGGCAAGACCACGCTAGTCAAAGGCATCGTGGAAGCGTTCCATGCGGCCTCGCAGGATGACGTCACCAGCCCCACCTTCACCCTGGTGCACGAATATCGTGGTCCGGCGGTGAATCTTTTTCACGTCGATCTGTATCGAATCGATACTGCCCGTGAGCTCGAAACCCTGGGCTTGGATGATCTGGCCGCTCCCAACAGCATCGTGATGCTGGAGTGGGGTGATAAATTTCCGCAGTTTGAGCACGAGCGGGACGTGGAGATTTGTTTGCTGCGGGTTGGGGAAGACCGGCGGAAGATCCAGCTGTCCACCCGTTGAGTCCGGGAGGTGGGGACGGATCCGAGTGGCCGGCGTTGGGGAGAAAGTGCAAACTTGAGAGTAAGAGAATTGGGGGTAGCTGGCCTCGGGCTGGCACTGGTTTTGAGCCTGGGCCAGGCGTTGGCCGAGCAGACCTCAGAGCAGACCTCAGAGCAGAAGGACGCCGGCCAGAACTCCGCGCCGCAGACCGCCCCCGGGACGGCGCCCCAGAGCGCGCCGCCAACCGCGCCGCCGGCCGCGCCCGCGAGTGCGCCCGCATCCCCAACGGATAAGACCAAAAGCGCAACGGGCAAGACCGCTGCACCGCCCGCCGGCACCTCGAACGACCGGCTTGGCGGTCTCCTGCCGAATTTCATGACCCTGGAGAACAGCGGCAAAGTTCCGCCGCTCACCGTCAAGCAGAAGTTCGGGGTCGTCGCTCGAGCTACGTTCGATCCCGTGCAATATCCCTGGTGGGCTCTGCTGTCGGGGTTTGACCAGGCGGCCAACAGCGATGCTGCACTTGGGCAGGGGTGGGAGGGTTATGGCAAGCGCTACGGAATCGTGGCTGCGGACGGGATGATTGAGAACTTCATGGTCTCCGCCGTTCTTCCGACGCTGCTGCACCAGGACCCGCGCTTCTTCCAGTCCAGCCAAGGAGGGTTTTTGCACCGGACCGGCTACGCGGTGAGCCGGATCGTCATCACTCGCGGCGATTCTGGACGCACGCAATTCAACTTCTCTGAGATTCTTGGCGCCGGTTTAGCGGCCGCCATCTCCACCTACAGTTACCATCCAAAAAGCACCTTCATCAGCACGCCCTCGAACCCGCACCTGTTTGTTGCTTCCGATCGAACCTTTCTGAACACCTGTAGTGTCTGGGGCACGCAGGTCAGCCTCGACACCATGACCATCTTCATCAAGGAATTCTGGCCCGATATCCGGCGGAAGATCCGAAAAAAGAAGAACTAGTTTGCCCGCCCCGCCAGCGAAAGATGCCTCCGGGTTTCTAGAAATCCCCGATTCTAGAATCCCATGATGTTGTAGCCACAATCCACGTAGAGGACCTCGCCGGTAATGCCGGAACTGGCGTCTGAGGCTAAGAAGACGCCGGCTGCGCCCACTTCGTGCACATCGACGTTGCGCTGCAGGGGCGCGCGCTCGGCCTGGGTTTTGAACATGGTGCTGAAATTCGAGATGCCCCGCGACGCCAGGGTCTTGACCGGGCCGGCGGAAATGGCGTTGACCCGGATTCTCAGTTTGCCCAGATCATAGGCCAAATAGCGCACCGTGCATTCGAGAGCCGCCTTGGCGACGCCCATCACGTTGTATCCGGGCATCACCCTTTCTGCGCCGTGGTAGGTCATGGTCAGGATGCTGCCGCCGTCCTCCATGAGCGGCGCGGCGGCACGGGCGAGCGCGATCAGGGAATAGACGCTCACGTCGTGGGTGATGCGGAAGCCTTCGCGGCTGGTATCGACGAACCTGCCGTTCAGATCCGCGTCCGGGGCAAATCCGATGCTGTGCACGAGAACGTGCAGCTTGCCGTAGCGTTCTCGCAGCTGGCTGAACAGCCGGTCGATCTCGGCGTCATTCGAGACATCGCACATGAAGGATTCCGCGCCCGGCAGGGACCCAATCATGTCCTTGGCCTCGAGCCCCAGCCGTTCGTTCTGGTAGGTCACGGCGATCTTCGCACCGGCGGCATGAAGTCCCTGCGCGATGGACCAGGCGATCGAGCGCTTGTTGGCGACCCCAAACACAACCGCCGTACGACCCTCGAGGCTCGTGGACATGCCGGTCTCCTGAGAAATGGGAAGGGAAAGAATAACAGAATTCCGAGTCACCAATGCTTGCGGGACCATCCCCACCCGGTCCCGGGTGCTTGCCGATCGGCCCCGCGAAGGGGCTCCGGTCCATCCATTTCAATCCGCCGGACGGGCGTGGCGGACAGGCGTGCGCTCGCCCGCGGGCCAACTGGCGCTGAGGAATGCGACCGCGTAGACCAGCCCGATGATGGCGAAGCCGGCGACCAGATTCCATTCGGCGACCGCGCCCACCACGAAGCCCAGCACCACCTGCACCGCGGTGCCGGCAAAATAAAAAGAATTCTGCACCCGTCCCATGAAATGTTGCGGCACCTGTTCCATGATGCTGGTGTTCATGGCTACGCTGCTGATGCCGCGCCCGGAGCCCATCACGGCGTAGGCCAGTACTGCGATGGCCAGCCAGGGCGAAAGCGGGGCTAGGGTCATCGAGATGGCCAGCACGCCCATGGCGACGGCAATCGATCGGCGCGATCCGAGGATGGCAATGAACCAGGGGGCATAGAGCGCACTGAAAAAAGCTCCGACGCCCCATCCGGCGTTCAGCCAGCCGTAGCCCACTGCGCCGGCGTGAAAAACGTTATCACTGAGCGGGGCGGTGACCACGATGCCGGTGAGCATGGCGCCCAGGAACAGGGCCCAACTCACGCCCAGCAGAACCAGGCTGCGGCGATTGCGGAGAAACTGGAACCCTTCCCGCATCTCGCGCAGAAAGCGTTCGAGCGCAGTTTCGGCGGCCAAGATGTCGGCGTGCAACTCCGCGGGACGAGGCACGACGTGGCGTCCGCTGCGTACCGCGAAGTAGCAGAGGAAGGAGACCCCGTAAGTCGAGAAATCGATGAGCAGAACGCCGCCCAGGCCGATGTGGTTATAGACGAAGCCGACAATCGAGCCGGCAATCAGCCAGCCGCCCTGGATGCCGGCCAGCAGAAAAGTATTGGCATGCACGAATTCTTCCCCCGGGGTCAGCTCCTGGATCAGGGCGGTGATGGTCGGCCAGAACATCCAGAAACCCGCCGCCACCAGCGTGTTCATCAGGTAGAGCTCCCAGACTTTCACCTTGCCGGCATAGGCCAGCAGGGCCACGACCACGATGACCAGGGCGCGCGTGGCATCGAGGATCATGACCAGGCGGCGGCGATCTTCGCGGTCGATGATGACGCCGGTGAAGGGCAGCATCAGCATGGCGGGGATGGTCTGCAGAACGGCGAAGGTGCCGAGGGCGACTTCGGAGTGCGTGGCTTGCAGAATGTACCAGGCGACGGCGGCGGAGTTCATGCCGCTGCCTAGCATGGAGATCAGATTGGCGCTGAAGACGAAACGCAGCGCCCGCTTCTGCAGAATGGCACGCATACATCACTTTATACGAAAAGGCGCGCCCGGGGAATGTGCCCGGCGAGGCCTTCGCGCCCCGTGCGATCGCGGGGGAATGGGGCCGCCGCTCAGGGGGAGAGCGGGGAACGGAGTTTCGCCGGCCGCCCGATCTCAGAAACCAGGAACACGGCCAAGATGAGCAGTTCCGGCTCGATCGCATGGCGGTAGCGCGCGTGCGGAAAAACGAAGTAGTAGATGGTCGGGTACGACAGCACCAGCCCCAGGAACAACCAGGCATGGGGCAACTTTTTCCTGACCGCCCTCCCCAGTCCCCAGAGCGCGAGCACCGAAGAAGCGAGAAAAAGCGCGTTGCGGAAATCGAGGGGCGACGCGCGATCGCTCGGTCTCGGCACGCCATTCCAGTAATAGAAAAATCGCTTCAGGCTGATGACTGCGAAGCGGTCGGGATGTTCCTGAATCCATCCCCAGGCGAGACGCCGGCAGCGCTCCGCGTAGGCCAGTTCCCCCAACCTGCGGAACTCGGCAAACTCCGCCGGGTTCAAGTTGGGCTGCAGGTAGGGCATCAGCAGGCCGTCGGCATGGGGGCCGTTCCCCAGGCGGAATTGCAGGCCGAAATCATCGCGAACCAAGACGAAATGGCCGAAGACCCGCGCATTCCTCACCAGCCAGGGCGCCAGGCACAAAAAGAAAATCATGGCGGCCAGCCCGACTCCGGCGAGCGAGGAGAGGCCGCGCCGGTGCCGCCGAACCCACACCCAGAGCCCGCAGACCGGGAGAAAGGACAGCAGGGAGGCGTTTGAAAGCGCCAGCAAGCCCCAGAGCGCGCCGAAAAGCGCCCAACCTTTCCATCCGCGCGCGTGTTCGAGTTGGAGGGCGACGAGAAACACGCAGGCGAGCACGAGCGGCGAAAACGTCGTGTCCCAGATCCAGTGGATCGACCAGTACATGGCATAGGGCAATAGCGCCCAGATCCATGCCGAGACCAGGGCCAGTCTCTCTCCGAGCACCCCCCGGGCAATCCAGAAAATCGGAATCGAGGTCAACGCCGTGAACAGGCTGTTGATGGCGAGCAACACCCACGCCGACGCCGGGGAATAAATGCCGAACACGCGGAACACTCCGCCGATCAAAAAAGGATAGAGCGGAGGTTCCCAGGCCGTCGGGCCGGTCGAATCGCCATAGGGATTGGCGAAGCCTTGACCGAGAGCGAGCGCGCGCCCGATGCGGCCCATCTCCCATCCGAAGGCGAAATGGTCATCCCCGGCGCGAACCCGGTATTGCTGGAACAGGCCAATCGCGGCAATCTGCAGGGCGAAAGAAATCAGCACCATGCGGAGCAAGGAGCGGCGAACCCTCACCGAAGTTCGGCACCCAGGGTCGAGGTTCGTCGCTCGGGGAATGGTGCTCAACGGGATGGCAAGCGGTCGAGCGCGACGGGAAAGGGCGGGTGATTGTTGCTCTCGGGCGAAGGGGCAAAGCTGCGGCGGGGAACGAAGCGGAAACGGACCAGAGTCCAGATGGCCAGCCAGCCATCGGAGTGCCGAATTTTCTTGCCCTGCTCGGTGCTGCGTGGCTGGTAGGAGATGGGAACCTCCCAGATCTTTTCCCCCAGGCGGCAAAGTTTCGCCGTGACCTCCGGACAGAACTCAAAGCGGCGGCACTCGAGGGGAAGATTGGCGATCAGAGAGCGGCGAAACACCTTGTAGCAGGTGGCCTCGTCCTGGATGCCGGCGCCATAGAGGAGATTGGTCAGGTGAGTCAGCAATTTTGCGCCCAGGAAAAAGCGCAGTCCGCGCTCCGGACGATTCGGGCGCACGCCATACACCACGTTGGCCTTGCCGGCTTTGAGCGGACGCAGCAGGGCCGCGTAGTCCTGCGGATCGTACTCCAGATCGGAATCCTGGATCAGCACGTACTCGCCGCGGGCATATCGCAGACCGGTGCGGACGGCGGCTCCCTTGCCGCAGTTTTTCTGATGGAAAACCACGGTCACGTTTTCCGCCGTCGGTAGGGCCAGGAGTTTCTCCCGCGTGCCGTCGGTCGAACCGTCGTCGACGATCACAATCTCCTTGGCGACCGGAGCGGCCTGGATGGATCGCAAGAGTTCCTCGACGTGTGCGGCCTCGTTGTAGATGGGGACGATGACCGACAGATAGTCCTTGCACCCGGCCGCGGCGGGCGGCGGACTCTCGGGCTGCATTCGGGTGGCCACAGAAGGCAAAGTCATGGCAGTGATCGAGGGGGCCTGGTCGGCACGGTCCGACAGCAAAAATAGCACAGTATGCGGTGCTTGGCGACTCCGGGTTTGCTCCGCCGCCCGGACTCGGATCGGGGTCGACGGGCCATTCTTCGCTTGCAGTTGGACTCGTTCGGCGCTAGCATTCGCGCTGCTAGGCGAGCGATTTTGATCCCTCAGAAATAGTGGCGGAGGTCTTGTATGAAACGAAAACTGCTTTCGGCTGCGCTGGCGGTTTTCTTGCAAGCCGTGTGCCTGCATGCCCAGAGCGGAAAACTTGTCATTGCTGCGGGCACGCCCGAAGACGTCGCTCTGCAGGCGATCAACAACGAGCCGGATGCCCAAAAGAGGCTGGGGATGTATCAGGATTTCGTGCAGAAGTTCTCCTCGAACCCGATCGCCGTAACTTACGGGAACTGGCAGATCGCGCAGTACTATCAGGGTGCCGGCGATGCCAAAACCGCCCTGGAGTACGGCGACAAGGCGCTCGTCGGAGCGCCCAACAACCTGGACATCTTGGTGCTCGTGGTCAGCCTGGCGCAGCAGATAAAAGACAACGCGAAAGTCATGGACTACAGCGTGCGGGGCGGCAACGCCTTCAACGCCATGGGCCAGCCGAGCAAGCCCGAAGGCGGGACCGACGAGCAGAGCGCCGAAGAAAAAGCGGCCAGCCAGAATGCCCATGATTTTCTCGAGGGGGCTGCCTTCAACGCGATTGTCGACGAGACCAATCCCAAAACGCGCATGGAGTACATCGAACGCTTCACCCCGGCTTTTCCCCACTCGAAGTACGAAGATCCGGTGGCCTCCTACGCCCTGGTTGCGCTCTCCGAACTGAAAGACATGACGCGGCTGACCGCTTACGCGGAAAAAGCCCTGGCGGTGAATCCGAACAGCTTGCCGGCGCTGCTGCTACTGGCCAACGCCTACGCCGATGATCCGAAACCTGGCAGCATCGCCAAGGCGGTGACCTACGCTCAAAAGGCAATCGCGGCGGCCAAGGCCGAAGCCCCAGATGCGGACCGTTCCCGCAAAGCCTCGGCCGGCGTGGCCCATTCCACCTTGGGCTATGCCTACATGAAGCAAGACAAAACCGCGGCTGCGATTCCCGAGCTCAAGACCGCCACGGTACTGCTCCGGGGGCAAGATGAACAGTCCTTTGCCCTGGCTGCCTATCGTTTGGGTTTTGCCTACGCCAAGCTGCGACGGATCAATGAAGCGCGCGACATTTTGATGGAGGGCGTGAAGATTCAGGGACCGGTCCAGCCCCTTTCCCAAGATCTGCTGAGCAAGGTGAACGCGGCGCGGGCCAGCGGAAAATAGAGGGGCAGATGGGGGGCGGCGCGGCGGGACCCGGGACCTAGTGTTTCGCCAATTCCTCCGATAGCAGGTGCGCCTTGACCGCCAGGTTATGGGCTCGCTCGATGTCGCCCGCGTCGGCCGCGGTCTTGGCCTGCTGCACGTACTGGCGGACCTGACCCATCATGTCATCCTGGCCGGGAGTGGTCTGGCGGCCGGCGAGCTTCTTCAAGTTCGTCGCCGTATCGACCAGCAGCAAGTCGATCGTCTGGCGCTGGCTGGACGCCTGTTGCGCGGTGAGTCCGGGCGACAGCTGTTCGCTGCTGTCACTGGCGCCTCCATTCCGCACCACGACTTTTTTCGGGCTGGCATCCGGGGTGGACTTCTGGCCGGGGTGCGCGCCTGGCGGGGCAGCCTTCGCAGCCGTGGCCGAGGCGGGTTTCTTCTGCGGGCGATGGCTGCTGGCATGGCGGACGGTTGAACTCGGCTTCGCGGTTTCGGTCGAGGGCCGGGTCCGAGAGGGCGCAGCCGTTTGTCCGGCCTGAGCCTCCGGTTTTCGCGGAGACGGCGTTTTCTGCGGGCCGCTCGCGGGAGGAGTTTCTGCCGCCGGCTCGGCCGCCGGGGGCGCTGCGGTCCCGGGAGCGGTTTGGCTCGGGGGCGAGGCGGCAGGAGAATCCTGCGGAGCGGTCTCTGAAATCGCAGTCTGGGAGATCGCAGTCTGGGAGATCGTAGGCTGGGAGGTCGCAGACTGGGAAATCGCAAGCGGGAAAATCGCAGGCCGGGCGGCGCGCGCGCCGCCCGAGGACGGCCAAGCCAGCAGCGCGCACCCTCCTAGCATTCGGACCAGGCGCATGGTGGGTCATTCATCCCGCAGCGGCCGGGCCGCTTCTCGGGTTCAGATTCTACTGCGGGCGGGCTGCACCGCGCGACTCCTTCGGGCCATGTTCCCGCCCGCTGACCGCTTCTTCCAAGGGGCTCGACCGGGGTTCCAAAAAGGGCAGACGAAGCTCGAAGGTCGTGCCCTGGCCAGCGGCGGACTCGAAATCCACCGAACCATAGTGCCACTGCAAGATCTGGTTGGTCTGCGCCAGCCCAATGCCGCTGCCGTCGGTCTTGGTGGTGAAATACAGTTCAAAAATCTTCTCCTGAATTTCGGGCGGGATGCCCTCCCCTTCGTCTTGAATCCGGGTCACGACCATGCCCTCCTGGCGGCGCGCCGAGATGGTAAGGTTCCCGCCCTGCGGCATGGCCTGCAGTCCGTTCAGCACCACGTTGAGGATGGCCTGCTTCATGAAGTCCACATCGACGTTGACCGTGAGCGGCACCGGGGGAAGTTCGCGGGTGATCGAGACCCCGTGCTGCGCCGCATCGGGGGCGGCCAACAGGGCAACTTCTTCGAGCAGGCGGCGCAGGTCGACTTGCTCCAGATGCAGTTCCCGGGAACGCATGAAGTCCACCAGGATCTGCACCACGCGATCCAGCCGGTGGATCTCGCCGTCAATAATGTCGATGTGCCGGCGCGTGTCAGGATCAATGTGCTGCAGCTTGTTTTGCAGCAACTGCAAATGCAGAACGATGGCGTTGATCGGATTCTTGACTTCGTGAGCCACGCCGCGGGTCAGACGGCCGCTGGCGGATAAGCGCCGTGAGGTTTCAATTTCATTTTCAATGCGGCGCACGCTCTCGGTATCGCGCAGGGTTAGCAGGGCGCCGATTTGGGCGCGGCCTTCCTGAATGAAATCGAGCGTAATCTGCACCCGCTTTCCGCTGCCGGACTCAATCTCGCGTTGTCCGACGGGACGCCGCGAATGAAAGGCCTCGAGCACCAGTGCGCCCACCGGCGTGGCCGGGGAAAATATCTCCTTCACGGTTTGGCCCAGCAGTTCCCGCCGCGGTCGCCCGAGGAAACGCTCGACCGAGGCGCTAACCAGCACCACTCGCGAATCGCGGGTGAATAGCATCAGGCCGTCCTGCAGATTGGCCATGATCTGGTCGACGTTGTCTTTGAGCGCCGAAAAAATCTCCTTGGTGTCGCGCATCTGGCGGCCCAGGTGCGCGATCTTCAGTGTGACCAATCCGTACTCGTCGCGGCCGGCGTCCTCGGTGACCACTTCCGCCTCTCCCGAGGTCACCGAATCCAGGCTGCGGTTGATCTGTTCGAGCGGTCCCAGGGCAAGACGGGACAGTCCTGCGGCCAGCATCAGAGAAAGCAGAATGGCCGAACAGGAAAAGACCACCGCGCGTTGCAGGCCCGGGGTGACTTCGCTGCGCAGCAGCACCGTCGAGATGCCCACGCGAATGCTACCGAACGGGGCACCGTTCAAGGCGAGCGGCATGCTCACGTCATAAACGGTGGGAGGGTGATAGATCAGGCGCAGCTGCCGGCGAAAGCTGGAGTTCTGCACCCGTTGAAAATCGGGACGGTCGGGTAGGGGTTTGCCGATGAGATCGGGATTCGAGTGCAGAATCGCGTCGCCGTCGGAGTCGACGATGGCCGCGTCCAAAACGATCGGCCAGTTGCCCACCACCGATTCGACCATGGTGTTGAGATCGCGATCCGTGCTCAGGTAGTACCTGATGGCGCGGCGTACCGCCTCGCGATCGTTGGTATCCACCTTGGTGCTGCTCAGGTCGGGGGCGGCGGTGGTCGCCAAGTATTCCAGTTGCGAGGTCAGCTGGGCGGCGGTTTCATGCGCGGTCGCAATCTGCTGGCGGACCAACTGGGCGATGTAGATATAGGAAAACGTGGTCACCAGGGCGGCTACCATCAAGGTGATGGCCAGCACGAGTTGAGTTCTTCGGCGCATACCTTAAGCGCGGCGTCGTACCGAACCGCAGAGCCCGGGCCGCGTCAGAGAATCTGCGGAGGCTAGCGTAACTCCTCTTCTTCCTTTTCTTCCTTGTCGGCGGCGGCTTCGGCCGGCCCGCTGCCATATTCCTTGAGCTTATTGTGCAGAGTTTTGAGGCTGATGGCGAGAATCTCGGCCGCCTTGGTCTTGTTGTTGCCGGTGGCTTCGAGGGTCTTCAGAATGAGAAGCTTCTCCGCCTCCCCGACCGTCGTGCCCACGCCCAGGCGCACCCCATCCGAGTCTTCGACCGAGGTGCGCAGCGTGGTCTGGCCGAAGCCGGGCGGCAGATGTTTGGTCTCGACCACCGAGCCGTCGCAAACAATCACCGCGCGCTCCAAGGTGTTGCGCAGCTCGCGAACGTTGCCCGGCCAGGAATAGTTGCGGAACTGGTTGAGCACGGCTTCGCTGATGGTCGCGACTTTTCGGCCATGTTTGGCGCTCATATCCGCCAACAACGAGTGCACCAGATCGGGAACGTCTTCCTTGTGCTCGCGCAGCGTGGGCATATGGATGTTGAAAACATTCAACCGGTAATACAGATCATTGCGCAACTCGCCCCGGGCCACGGCTTCTTCCGGAACCTTGTTGGTGGCGGCCAGCACGCGAACGTCGACGGTGGTCTCGACCTTGCTGCCGAGCCGGCGCAGCTTGTGGTCCTCGAGGACGCGCAGGAGCTTGGCCTGGGTGGCGATCGGCATTTCGCCGATCTCGTCGAGCAACAGCGTCCCGCCTTCGGCCAGCTCGAAGCAGCCGGTGCGGCGCTCGAGGGCGCCGGTGAATGCCCCTTTTTCGTGGCCGAAGATTTCGCTTTCGATCAGGGTCTCCGGAATGGCCGCGCAGTTGATGGGAACAAACGGCTTGTTGCGGCGCGGGCTGAGCTCATGCACGGTGCGCGCCACCAGTTCCTTCCCCGTACCGCTCGCTCCCGTGATCAGCACCGAGGCGGTGCTCGGCGCCACCATTTCGATCAGGCGGAAAATCTCTTGCATCTTCTTGGAGGGCCCGATCAGGGTTCCGAGAGAGCCGGCGTCGCGTAATTTTCGGCGCGTGACCTCGAGTTCGATGCGCGTGCCGAGCAGCGCCCCGGCATTCGCCAGGATGGTGCGCAGGCGGTTGGTGTCGATGGGTTTGGTGATGTAGTCATAGGCGCCCATGCGCATGGCTTGCACGGCATTGTCAATGGTGCCCTGGGCGGTGACCACGATGACGGCAATGGTCTCGGCCTCGCTCGCCAGTCGCTCGAGAAGTTCCAGGCCACTCAGGCGCGGCATTTTCATGTCGGTCACCACAATCGTCGGCGACCAACTCGTGACCTTTTCCAGTCCTTCCACGCCGTCGCTGGCCGTCTCCACGCGATAGCCCCAGGAGGTAAGCAGCTCCGCCAAACCGGTGCGCTCGTTGAGTTCATCTTCGACGATGAGTACTTTTTCCTGGCTCATAGATGGCGGGACGTCCTCCCATCATTATTGAGGCTACATGTTATACGCGGCAAGCGGGGCGCAGCGCGGGAAGAAGCGCAGCTCGCGCCCGGGTCTCAAGATGAGATTCTGCACTCGCGCAACTTGTAACTAAACTGAGCCCCTTGCGCCACGGCAATTGGCGCTAGGGTAAAATCGAAAGTCGCCTAAGACACGAAGTCAGTCATCGGTCCCGACCCCAGGAACTTAGTTCGAGCACCCGCAGGCCGAGTTTCCCAAAAGGATAAAGGATATTGGAGGACTACATGTCAGATCGTGGTGATGGACGCCGAGCTCACATCGTGGTGTTGCGTGTCTGGCTGGCGATGATTCTGCTGGGAATGTCGAGCCGAGTGGCGGCGCAGGACAAAACCGAGACTCCGCCCAAAGTGGACCTGTTTGTCGGCTACCAGTGGCTGAACCCGGGAGGCGAAGTTCCCCAGGCCGGCCAACCGCCCACCAGTCCGGTGGCGGTGAGTCCGACGGGAATGGGGAAAGGAGTGGGCAGTGCGGTGGCCTACAACTTCAGTTCGCACTGGGCATTCGAGGCCGACTTCGGTCACAACTGGAACGATTTTGGTTACGAGACGACCTTTTCCGCGGGTCCGCGGCTGATGTTTCGCACCCAGGAAATGAACTACTTCCTGCACACTCTGGTGGGCGTGAATCGCTTCGACATCAACACCGTGACTCCGGGGACCAGCGCGATTACCGACAATGGCCTGGGAGCCATTCTCGGGGGCGGAATCGATTTGCCGGTGGTGCCTCGCCTGACCATCCGGCTGTTTGAAGCGGACTACGTCTGGGGAAAACACAACTACGCGAATGAGGTTCCGATCACCGATCCCGGCCTGCGGCGGGTGTCGCTCGAAGGAGTTCGGCTGCGCGGGGGCTTGCTGTTTAACTTCGGCGGTGCACCCGTCGTCCCCCCGACTGCCAGTTGCGCCGTGCAGCCGAGCGAGGTGATGGTGGGCGAACCGATCACCGCCACGGCCACGGTGACCAACGCCAATCCCAAGCACCCGCTGACCTACAGCTGGACGAGCACCGGCGGCAAGGTGGAAGCGAAAGACACAACCGCCAATATCGACACCAACGGAGTGGCCGGCGGCAGCTATACGGTCAGCGCGCGCATTACCGATGCCAAAGTGAAAAGAGGCGGAGAGCTGAGTTGCTCGGCGTCGTTCACCGTGAAGGAGCCGCCGAAGAATCCGCCGACCATGTCCTGCTCGGCCAATCCCACCCTGGTGCAAGTGGGCGGCAGCGTGAATCTATCCTGCACCTGCACCAGCCCGGACAATGTGCCGGTGACGGTCGGCGGTTGGACGGCCACCGCGGGCACGGTTTCGGGCAACGGAACCACCGCGACCTTGGACACGACCGGCGCGGCGCCGGGCACGGTCACGGTCAGCGCCACCTGTAGCGATCCGCGCGGTCTGAGTGTTTCGGCTTCGACTCCGGTGTCGGTCGAGGCTCCTCCCCCACCTCCGCCGCAGGCCAGCAAGCTGAGCGAGTGCGATTTCTCGAAGATGGACAAGATCGGGAAACCGTGGCGTGTGGACAATGAGTGCAAGGCGATCTTGGACGATGTCGCCAAGAACTTGCAGCAAAATGCCGACAACAAACTGGTGATCGTAGGCAACGCGGAAGCGACCGAGAAGCGGCCGAACCTGGCGGCCGAACGCGCCGTCAACGCCAAAGCCTATCTCTCGGGCGGAGAAGCCAAGCAGGCCATCGATGCCACTCGGATTGAAACCCGCACCGGAACTGCGGGCAGCATGACGGCGGAATTCTGGGTGGTCCCGCCGGGGGCTACATTCTCGGGCGAAGGCACGCAGTTGGTCGATGAGACCAAGGTCATGCCGGTTCCCGATCATCCCCGTGCGGCGGGCCAAAAGAAGGCGCCCAAGGCCAAGGCTAACTGATAGAAAAAACAGGGTGTCTGGGCCGGTCGAAACCACCTCGACCGGCCCTTTTTTCCCTTCCCTTAGGTAACTTGATTGGCTTAGGTTACGCTGTCAGGCTTGCTTCAGGGCCGGCTCAGGCTCCTGGGGGCGTTGTCATGCAATCGGGTTTCAACTCACGCAAGTGGTTGATTATAGTGATCATGGTGCTGTCGTTTGCGACCGCCGCTGGGGCCGGCCAGTGGGCCGTTTTGGGCCCGGATGGAGGCGATGTCCGGAGTCTCAGCTACGACCCGCAGAATCCGGAGCACATTTTTCTGGGCACGAGCACCGGTGAGCTGTTTTCCTCGAGCGACGGCGGCCACAGCTGGTCGCGATTCGCGCATTTGGGCGAGGGCGACGACCTCGTGCTCGACCACATTGCCATTGATCCCGAGAATCCGCAGACCCTATTCGTCGCCGCTTGGAGCGTGGACAACCAGCAGTCGGGCGATGTCTTCCGCTCCCGTGATGGCGGCAAAAGCTGGACCGCGCTTCCCGACATGCATGGCAAGTCCATTCGGGCTTTAGCCATGGCGGCTTCGGACTCGCGCGTGTTGGTCGCCGGTGCGCTCGACGGCGCTTACCGCTCTCTCGACGGAGGCAACAGCTGGCAGCGCATTTCTTCCTCCCGTCAGGCGGAGATCAAAAACATCGAATCGATCGCGGTGGATCCCCGCAATCCCGATGTGGTGTATGCCGGGACCTGGCACCTGGCCTGGAAAACCGAGGACGGCGGTGCCACTTGGCGCGAGATCAACAAGGGCATGATTGACGACTCCGACGTGTTTTCGATCATCGTGGATTCGGCGAATCCCTCGGTGGTTTTCGCGAGCGCCTGCTCGGGCATTTATAAGAGCGAGAACGCCGGGGAACTGTTCCACAAGATTCAGGGCATTCCGTTTTCCGCGCGCCGCACGCGTGTGCTCAAGCAGGATTCCGCCAATCCCGCGGTGGTTTACGCGGGCACCACCGAAGGCCTGTGGAAGACCACCGACACCGGCAGCAGTTGGAAACGGGTGACCGGTTCCGAGATCGTGGTGAATGACGTCCTGATCGATCCGCGGAATTCCCGCCGGACGCTGCTCGCCACCGACCGCGGGGGAGTGCTCGCGAGCGAGGATGGCGGGGAAACTTTCCAGGCTTCCAACCATGGCTACAGCCACCGCTACGTGACTTCGATCCTGGCCGACAAGAACGACCCCAACACCGTATTTGTGGGTGTTCTGAACGACCGGGAATGGGGCGGCGTTTTTGCCTCGCAGGACGGCGGGCAGCACTGGTTGCAGAAAAGCGAGGGCCTGGGTGGCAGAGACGTGTTCACCTTGCAGCAGGCGAGCTCGGGCGCCCTGGTGGCGGGAACGAATCGGGGCATTTTCCTGCTGGAGCCGAAGGCCAGCGAATGGCACCCCGTCAACAACGTGGTCAACGAGAAAGTAAGTTTCCGGAGCCAGACCAGAGGAAAAAAGAAAGCAGCGGTAGCCCGGAAATCGGTGACCCGTTCGGTGCTGAACGCCCGCGTGGATGACATCGAGATCGTGCCCGGACGCTGGCTGGCGGCCACCTCGGCAGGATTATTCACGAGCACCAATGAAGGTCGCAGCTGGACGGGCGGCCCGGTGCTCGGCAAGCAAGAGCTGGTCTCGGTGCAAGCCAGCGGGAATCTCGTGGTGGCCGCAACTCGAATTCTGGTGTTGCTGTCGACCGATTCCGGAACCAGCTGGACGCAGGCCGCCCTGCCTTCCTACCTGACCATCCGGGGCGTGACCCTCACGCCCGAGGGACAGATCCTGGTCGCGGCCCGCGAGGGGGCGTATCGCAGCTCCGATGCCGGGGCTACCTGGGGACATATGCTCAACGGTCTGCCGGACAAAAACATCAGCTCCATCAGCTATGACGCAGGCAGCAAGCTTTTGCTGGCTACCAGCACGGCGACCGGGGTGGTGTTCGAGAGTCAGGACGGTGGTCTCAGCTGGCATCGCGGCCCGGACGCGGGATACTCCTTGCGCCATATTGGCCTGTTGCACGGACGGTTTGTGGCAGCGACTCCGTTTGACGGCGTGATCGTGCAGCCGGAGAGCGAGCCCCAGAGCGCGTCGGCCGGATCGGGCACCGCCGACTAGGGGTTCCACTCGCCGAGATACCACCCCTGAGGGCACGCCTTGTGCCCTCAGTTTTTTGGGCGGGGAGCGAGCGAGCTCCCCCGTTCCCTGCCCAGGCTCGTGCCCCGCCACCCGGCAAAAAATACTCGACCGCTGATCAGGCTCTAATCCTAAGTCGCTGATTCAGCGGTCAAGGGCAATGGCATTCGTCTTGCGACTTGCCAAATCGCTAGCGAAGAATGAGGATCGGCTCATGGAATCAGGCAAGGCGGCTTTTCTTGCGCCGCTGATTTTGGTCATGGCCTGGGCGCCGGGATGTTCGCGGCAGCCGAACCTGCTCGCCCCCAACCCGGGCCCGGTCAGCGGCCGACCACTGCCGTTTGAGAATCCTTCGGTTGAAGGCGGCAACTATCCGACCGCTGCCCTAACATTCTTGAAGCTTCCGCCGGGCACCCTGTTGACGGTGCGCATCCGGTCTGCGGTTTCAAGCGCCACCTGCCATGCGGGAGACTCCTTCGCTGCGGTTCTTGATGAGCCCCTGGTCCTCGACGGGCAGACCGTGCTCGCGCGCGGGGCCGAGGTGAGCGGGAGGGTGGTAGCCGCCAAGGCGTCGGGCCCGTTCGACCCCGGCTATCTGCGGCTCCGGCTGACCGGAATTTCGGTCAGCGGCAAGCCGCTCCGGCTGGAGACTTCGAGCGTATTCCTCAAGGGCGGCTCCCGCCCGGTGAGAGGAGTCGCGCTCATCGGCAAGCGAACGGTTCCCGCCGCCCTCGTCATGGCGGACGGAGCCGGCAGCCAAGCCAGCCCCCCGCCGGGCGCGAAAAACGATGTGGACTTTCCCGCCGCCGGGCGCCTCACTTTCCGCCTGAGCGAAGCCCTGCCGATCCAGCCCTGATCTCCTCGGGAACGGTTCTTCCGCTCCGGTCCCATTTCTGCCCCGTCTTTTTGCACTTCCCAATCTTGGTCATCCATCACAGATTCCTGTGACGAATGGCCTTATGAGTTCCGTGCTGGACCTCTAAACTTCCCAAATGGGGAGCCGCGAGGAGAGTCGCACGATGGGCGTCGAATTTCCCGTTTGGGGATGCGATCGGCAAGCGCGACGCCGGGCGTATGTTACCGCCTCGAAGCCCGCACGAGTTCCCAAAGCGGGCCGACCAAGGGTGAGGGGCTGAAGCATGCCGGCAGCTTTACAGTTAGGGAAAAACCGCGAGCGAACCGCAGACCGGAAGCAGTTGCTCGAATCCGAGAAGTTGGAAGCCATGGGTCGAGTGGTGGGCGGCGTGGCGCACGATTTCAATAATCTCCTGACCGGCATTCTGCTGTACTGCGATCTGCTCATTGCCGGATTGGGAAGCGACCATCCGTTGCTGGCCTATGCCCAGGAAATCCGCCGAGCGGGCGGGCACAGCTCGGAGCTCATCCAGCAACTGCTGGCGGTGGCCCGTCCGCCGCTCGAGGATTCCTCGCTGCTGTCCTGGAATGAAATCATCGCGGACACGCGGAAGCTATTGTCTCGATTGATCGGAGAAAACATCGAGTTGGTCACCGACCTGGCGCTCACGGCGCGGCTCGTGCGCCTCGATCCCGCCCGCATGCGGCAGATCCTTTTCAACCTGCTGCTGAATGCCCGCGACGCCATGCCGCAGGGCGGCCGTATCACCCTGACCACCCGGCACCGCGCCGCCGGGCCAAGCGACCCCGCGCCAGAGGGGACCGCGAGCCCGGGCTGGGTCGAACTTACGGTGGCTGACACCGGCTGCGGCATGGATGCGGAAACCCGCTCCCATCTGTTCGAGCACTTCTTTACCACCAAAGCGCCGGGCCGGGGCAGCGGCCTAGGGTTGGCGACGGTGGGCCGCATTGTGCAGGAAGAAAACGGGACTATCGCCGTGGAGAGCGACCTGGGAGCCGGCACGCGCGTGCTGGTGTGCCTGCCGTCGGCCCACCGCAACCCCACCCCCACACCAGAAACACCGAATCGGGCGAGCGAAACAGATCTGATCTCGAGAAGAGGAAACCAACCATGACCACAGCCGCAGCCACCGTTTTTAACCCGCCGCAAATCGAGCGCGCCAATTTTCTGAACCTCATGATCGTCGACGATGAGCGCGCCATCCGCGAAGTGTGCCGCGAAGTGGCGCAGTCCCTCGGCTTTAACTGTTTAGTCGCCGATTCCGCCGAACACGCCTATCGCCAGCTGGAGTCGCAGGGCATCGACGTGGTGCTGCTCGACCTGAAGTTGCCGGGGGCGGGAGGGCTCGAGGCCTTGCGCCAGATCCGGGAGCGGCGTCCGGATGCGGTGGTCATCGTGGTGACCGGCTACGGCACCGTGCACTCGGCGGTGCAAGCCATGAAGACTGGCGCCTACGACTACATGACCAAGCCCTTCAGCATCGAAGAACTGAAGCTGCTTCTCGAACGGGTCTCCGGCCACCTGAAACTGAAGAGCGAGAACCGCATTCTGCGCGAGAAGATCAAGTCGAAACAGGGTTTCGGCGGGATTGTCGGGCGCGCGCCGGAGATGGAACGGCTCTACCGGATCATCGCCAAGGCGGCCCAAAGCAACCATCCCGTACTGATCCTCGGCGAGAGCGGCACCGGCAAAGAGATCGTCGCCCGCTCCATCCATTTCTCGGGCCCTTACCGGGACAAGCCCTTCATTCCCGTCGACTGCGGTTCGCTCGTTCCGACCCTGATCGAAAGCGAGCTCTTCGGCTACGTGAAGGGAGCCTTTACCGGGGCGGTGCAGGCCAAAGAAGGTCTGCTGGCCATTGCCGAGGGCGGCACCGTGTTTCTCGACGAAGTGGGCGAACTGCCGGTGGATCTGCAGGCCAAGCTGCTGCGCGCCATTCAGGAGAAGGAAATCCGTCCGGTCGGCAGCACCCGGCGCATTCCGATCAACGTCCGCATTCTGGCCGCGACCAACCGCGAGCTGGAACAGGCGGTCGCACAAGGCACCTTCCGCCGCGATCTCTACTTCCGCTTGAATGTGCTGAGCCTGCGCATTCCGCCGTTACGCGAGCGCCGGCAGGACATACCCTTGCTGGTGGGATATTTTCTGGAGCGGCTGGCGCGATCCTCGGGGCAGCAGCGGACGATCAGCGACGAGGCGCTGAAGGCCATGCTGGCTTACGACTGGCCGGGCAACGTGCGCGAACTGGAGAACTGCCTGGAACGGGCATGCGCTCTGACCACGGGTCCGGTGATCAACGGAGCCGACTTGCCGACCGCCATCCACTCGACCGCCAGCGTCCCTGAGAACGGAGACGGCGCGAGCAAGATTTTGCCCATGGCAGAGCTCGAAAAGCAAACCATTCTCAACACGATCACGCACCTGAACGGGGACAAACTGATGGCGGCGCGGCTGCTCGGGATTGGCAAGACCACGCTGTACCGCAAGCTGAAGGAATACACCGAGCAGGACTAGACCGTCGACCCGGTCTCAGTCCGAGGTGGGCCGAGGCTTCCCGCGACGGGAAACGATGACCGGGGGTGCAGACGCAAGTGCCTTGTTTTCAATGGCCGAGTTGTGGCCGACGACGTGCACTTGGGGCAGCCATGATTCTGCTGATTACGCCATCGGCACAAGCCCAAGACTGCGCGCAAGCCCTTTCCGAAGCGACTGCGGAAAGCATGCAAGTGGCCTCCACGCTACGCGAGGCCGCCACCCAACTGCGCGCCCACGAGTTTTCCGCGGTGATCTTCGATCAGGCGCTGCTCGAAGCCGAACCCGACGAAAGCGAACTGGTCCTGCAGCACACCGGAACCGCCATGCCGGTGCATGTGAATTTCGCCATCAGCGGAGTCTCGCGCGTGGTGCGCGAGTTGCGTGCGGCTTTACGCCGCCGCCAATGCGAAGGCCTAGTCGCGCGGCAGAAGGCGGAACAGGATTTGCGGAACGAAGTGAAGGGCACGGTGACGGCGATGCTGCTGTCCTGTGAGATGGTGCTCGAACTCCCCGAACTTTCAGCCCCCGCCCGAGCCAAGATCCGCACCGTCCACGAACTGGCCCAAGGCGTCTGCGGCAAGCTCGGAATGTCGAACTCGGACTGATCCGGTCGTCGCCCGCAGCGAAGCGTACAATTCCGTGCAAGAATTGTGCAATCTCTTGCAGTTCCCGCCTGCCAAACCAAGAAAGCCTTACAATGCCGGTGCGTTCTCCGGATAAAATGGGCGAGCGCAAGCGCCGACGGCTCCATCCACCCGGATGGCCCGTGATCGCGGCAGAGTCAGGAGTTTCCGTGCACGTTCTGGTCACCGCAGACACTTTGAGTGGCGTGTGGGCTTACACGCGCGAACTGGTCACTGGACTGGTGGGCCGGGGAGTGCGCGTCACTTTGGTCAGCGTCGGTGAAATCCCTCTGCCCCAGCAAACCTACTGGATCGACAGCCTGCAGGGACTGGAATACCACCCCACCGCGTTTCGCCTGAACTGGATGGAAGAAGCCGAACAGGACCTCGAGGAATCTTCCGCCTACCTGGCCGCGCTGGCGCGGGAGGTGAAACCCGATGTGCTGCATCTGAACCATGCCTGCTATGGCAGCCTCCCGGTGGCGATGCCGCGCGTGGTCGTGGCCCACGGGGACTTCATCAGTTGGTGGAAAGCAGTGCACGGCCGCGAACCGGAGGAAAGCCGCTGGCTGCGCTGGTATCGCGATACCATGATTCGCGGTCTTTCGGGCGCCACGGCGGTCGTCGCCCCCAACGCCTGGATGCTCGATACCCTCCATTCCTGCTACATCCGGTCCCCGCAGGAGTCGGTCATCTACAACGGAAGGAATCCCCTCGCCTTCAATCCTTATGTGGGCAAAGAAGATTCGGTGCTGGCGGTTGGACGACTGTGGGACGCGGGCAAACAAGTCTCGCTGCTGACCCAGTGCACGCACCCCTTGCCAGTCTGCATCGTTGGCTCCGACGGCGCCGTGCCCGCATTGAAGGTCCCGATTCGCGCCGAGGTCAAACTTGCGGTCGATGACCTGCGCGTTTCCCTGAAGGGACCGCAGAACGAAGTGCAGATGCGTGCGCTCTACAGCCGCGCCTCCATTTACGCGGCGACTTCGCGCTACGAACCGTTCGGCATCGGCGCGCTCGAGGCGGCGCTGTCCCGCTGCGCCATCGTGGCCAATGACATTCCCACCTTCCGTGAGGTCTGGGGGGAGGATGCCCTGTACTTTCGGGCGAATGACGCCGCCAGCCTGGCCGAGGTAATCCAGTCCCTCAGTGCAGACCGGAACCTGTGCCGTGCCTATGGGAACCGCGCCTACCATCGGGCCCGGGAGCGCTTCAGCGCCAAGCGCATGCTGGACGAGTATCTGGGACTCTACCGCAACCTGCTCGGCCGAGAATCCGCTGCCGCCTAAGCGCGCGCCCCTCCAACCTTCGCCGGCCCTCAATCGAAGCTCAGCCCGCAGGCCCGCTCGAGCCCGTCGCCGTCTAGTCCCGCGCCATTCTTCAGTGGTATGTTGGATGACTGACAACGGAGGTCCCATGCCTGCGGTAAAGATCACCGTCAAGAAGAATGGCCCCTATCGGGTTGAAGCTCCGGAAGGATCGATCGAACTGATCGACGCCGAAGGCAACCCCTACGACCTGACCGGCAAACCCGCCTTTTCGCTCTGCCGTTGCGGCGGCTCGGTGAACAAACCTTTCTGCGATGGAACCCACAGCCGCATCGGATTCGAGGGAGCAGAATCGGCGGTCAAGAAGTCCGACAGTCCCGGCTAGTGAGGCGGCGACCGGCGCTCGCTGCTTCGCGAGAGAACCCTGATGAGCGATTCCCGAGACCGAGAGCTGGGAATGCACTGCTCGATTACCCGGCGAGACTTCTTGAATGGGATGGCGCTCTCGCTCGCCCTGCCCCTCTGGCCCGCAGCTCGGTGGGCCGCTTTCGGGGCCGAGGCCACGCCGGAAAGCTCTCCCGATTACGATCCGCCGGCTTTGACCGGCCTCCGCGGCAGCCATCCCGGGGCCTTTGAGGCGGCCCACAGCTTGCGCGATGGAACTTTCTGGGAGCACGCCGGAAAACCCACCGACACCGGGGAGAGCTATGACCTGGTGGTGGTCGGCGGAGGCATCAGCGGACTGGCCGCCGCGCACTTTTTCCGCAAGCTGGGCCACCCGCACGCCCGCGTTCTCATCCTCGACAACCACGACGACTTCGGAGGACATGCCAAGCGCAATGAGTTCCAGGCCAAGCGATGGCTTCTCGGATATGGCGGAACCTACGCCATCGAGAGTCCGGCGCCGTACAGCGCGGTGGCCAAGGGGCTGATCGCTGAACTGGGGATCGATGTCTCCTCCTATCCGCGCTATGTTCAGCGGGATCTCTATTCCTCGCGCGGATTGGTTCCGCAGATCTTTTTCGACCAGGAAAACTTTGGAGTGGACCGACTGGTGGTGGATCCGGCACCCCTCGACGTCTCAGACACCGGAGACTGCGCGGGCGGTGGCCGCGAAAGCTGGAAGAAGTTTCTGGCCGAGGCGCCACTGTCGGAGGCGGGCAAGCGCGATATCGGACGGCTGTTCGAGTCGAGCGAAGATTATTTTCCCGGGTTGACCTCAACCGAGAAGAAGGCTCGTCTGGCACGAATGAGTTATGCCAACTTTCTCCGCCAGGTGGTCGGGGTCCACGAAGAGATCGTGCGTTTGTATCAGGCGATCCCGCAAGCCTGGTTTGGCCTGGGAATTGACGCGGTGTCCGCCCAGGATGCCTGGGGAATGGGCTATCCCGGCTTCGCCGGCTTGCATCTGGACCCGACCCCCGGACGCGGCATGAACCGCGATACCATTCGCAACCGAGAAGCGGAGAACTACTTTTTCCACTTTCCCGACGGCAACGCCTCGATTGCCCGTCTACTGGTTCGCCAGCTGATTCCCGATGCCATTCCCGGTAGCTCCGCCGCCGATGTCGTCCTGGCTCGCGCCCACTACGCCGCCCTCGATCGCCCATCTTCGCCAGTTCGCATTCGCCTGAATAGCACCGTGGTCCAGGTGAGACACCGCGGCAGTCTCGCGGGCGCAAAAGAAGTGGAAATCAGCTATGCCCGCCTCGGCCGGGTCGACACCGTGCGGGCGGCACATACCATCCTCGCCTGCTGGCATGTCGTCATTCCCTATATCTGCGACGAACTGCCGGAGCGGCAGAAAAAAGCCCTGTCCGCAGCCGCCAAGGTTCCGCTTTTGTACACCAACGTCGCACTGCGCAACTGGACCGCGTTTGAGAAGCTGGGTGCATGCTCGGTCTATGCTCCCGGCTGCTATCATTCGAGCTTCAACTTGGATTTGCCGGTGAGCATCGGGGGCTACGAATGTTCGCGGAACCCGGGCGATTCGGTGGTCATTCATATGCTGAAGACGCCCTGCCAGCCGGGGCTTCCCGCCCGCGACCAGCATCGCATCGGCCGCCTGGAGCTGTTCTCGACCACCTTTCGAACCATGGAACGCAACATTCGCGAGCAACTGGCGCGCACTCTCGGCGCCGGTGGATTCGACCCCGTCCGCGACATCGCGGCCATCACCGTGAACCGCTGGCCGCATGGCTACGCCTACGAATACAACTCGCTGTGGGATGATTTTTGGCTCGAGGGCGGCGAAACCCCTTGCCAGGTCGCCCGCCGGCCCTTTGGCCGGATTGCGATTGCCAATGCCGACGCCGGCGCCTACGCCTACACCGACGGTGCCATTGATCAGGCCTACCGGGCGGTGGGGGAGCTCTCCGGGTAGAACCACCCGTCGAGTGCCCGCGGGCGAGCGAGGCATGGGCCGAGAAAACCGGCGATGGCGAAAACCCCGCTGGCGGCTTGAACTGGCGGGGCGTTGCCCGGCGAGTGATCAGTGAATGGTCTTGGTCTTTCTCGACATATAGTCCATCAGCAGATACTGCCCTAAGGTGTACGGAGTGGTGAAGTAAGCCTTGCCCCGGCACATCTCTGTGACCTTCTGCACGAACTGAACCAGCCCATAATCGGAGGCCAGCATGAATGTGTTGATCATGACGCTCGCCCGTTTGCATTTTGAAACTTCTTCGAGCGTCTGGCTCACCACCAGCGGATCGAGCCCGAAAGCGTTTTTGTAAATGCGCCCGTCTTCCAAGGTCAGCGCCGAAGGTTTGCCATCGGTGATCATGACGATCTGCTTCATGTCCTTGCGCTGCCGCTCGAGAATGCGCTGCGCCAGCCGCAGGCCCTCGCGCGTATTGGTGTAGTAAGGCCCCACCTTGACCCGCGCCAGTTGCGAAATGGGAACTTCCTCGGCCGAGTCGTGAAACAGGACGAGCGACAGGGAATCGCCGGGGTATTGCGTGCGAATCAGCTGCGCCAGCGCCATGGCGACTTTCTTGGCCGGGGTGAAGCGGTCCTCTCCGTACAGAATCATCGAGTGCGAGCAGTCGAGCATCAACACGGTGGCGCAGGAAGACTGGTACTCGCACTGATGCACCTGCAAGTCGGAATACTCAATATTCAGCGGCAGGGCGAGACCCTCGCGGCGAATGGCGCTCGAAAGCGTGGCCGTGATATCCAAGTTCAGCGTATCGCCAAACTCATAGGTCCGCGAGGATCCGCTGGTTTCGATGCCGGTGGCCATATCGCGGGTGTCATGGCGGCCAAAGCTGGATTTCCCGAGCGAGCCCATGAGATCGCGCAGCGTCTTGTATCCCAGAAAGTCCAGGCTCTTGTCGGTGATCTCAAACTTGGCCTGCTCGTGCGCCTCCCCGACTTGCCCGCCTACGCTCGAGGCCGGGCCGGGATCGTGCGGCTGATCAATGCTGATGTAGTTCTCTTGTTGCAGGCGCTCGATCAGTTGATCGATCAGCTGGTCGAGGGTTCCATCCATCTGCATCTGCTCGAGCTGCTCGCGCATTTCCGGGCTGAGCACATCCCCTTCGAGCAAGGCCTGCTGAATGGCGCGCCGCAGATCCTCGAGCGTCTGCTGGCGGTCCGGAAAGGCATCATACAAGTAGTTCTCGAAGCCGCTCTGCAACAGGTAATCGGAAAGCGCGCTGAGCAGATCCTCCAGGCTCATTTCGCCCGCCGGATGGGGAACGTATTTGCTGTAGCGGATACGTTTCATAGGCGCAGCCTGCGGTGGTCCGCCTCCCGGGGTGCGGAAATGCGGGGGTGTGGCGCGGGCGCTCGTGGCCGAGAGCGATCCGCGGCTCTAATTAAACGATCTCCTGGGGCGATACGGCATCTCATCCCGATCGAACGGCTTCTCTGCGGGTTTCGGCTGCTTCTCGCCGGCGGTGAACACGCGCTCCTCACTGCGTCCGATGCGCTTGTGCGCGTGCAGGCCTTCGAGCACAAATTCAGCGGCCGAGACTTGGGTTTCCGGAGTGTCTTTCGGTCCCACGCCCAGCTTGACGATCTTTTCCATCAGGCCCTGAATTCCCCGCAAAGCCGGCAAGGCATCCTCGGCGCCGGCGGTGTCCGCCAGTTGGATCTCTCCGCCCAGGTCAAACCACTGCACCACCTGCTGCATGTCTACGCTCTTGAAGTAGTCGTCGTAGGTCTTGGCGATGGCGCTACGAATCAACTCGCGGCCCACGAAGTCTGCGCCTTTCATCTCGCCTTCATACTCGAGCTCGAGCTTTCCCGTGATGGCCGGCAGCGCGGCATACACATCGCCAATCCGCGGAACCACCAGTTTCTCCTCCTGCTGGATGGCCCGGCGCTCCGCATTCGAGACCACGTTCTCGACGCAGGAGATGGGCAGCCGCTGGCTCACCCCCGAGCGCTTGTCAATTTTCTTATCTTCGCGCGCCATGAAGGCAATGCGCTCGACCACTTCCCGCACGTATTTCGGCAAGTGCAGCTTCGATCCCTGGCGCTCGGTCCAGGCCTCTTGCGCGGTGATCGAGATTCCTTCCTCGACGGTGGCGGGATAGTGGGTGCGAATCTCCGATCCCACGCGGTCTTTCAGCGGCGTAATGATTTTCCCGCGGGCGGTGTAGTCTTCCGGATTGGCGCTGAACACCAGCGCCACATCGAGCGGGAGGCGGATGGGATATCCCTTAATCTGCACGTCGCCTTCCTGCATGATGTTGAACAACCCCACCTGAATCTTGCCCGCCAGGTCGGGCAGTTCGTTGATGGCGAAGATGCCGCGATTGGCGCGCGGCAAAAGGCCATAGTGCACTGTGAATTCGCTGCTGAAGTCATGCCCTCCACGTGCCGCCTTGATGGGATCGATATCGCCGATCAGATCGGCGATGGTGACGTCCGGGGTCGCCAGTTTCTCGACGTAACGTTGCTCCGGGGTCAGATAGGCAATGGCGGTTGCATCCCCGCATTCCGCAATCAGCTCCCGGCAGCGGCGACAGATGGGCGTGTAGGGATTGTCGTGGATCTCGCAGCCCGCGAGGTAGGGCATCGCGGGATCGAGCAGAGTGGTCAAGGCGCGGAGCATGCGGCTTTTCGCCTGTCCGCGCAATCCGAGCAGTATGAAATGGTGGCGCGAAAGAATGGCGTTAATCACCTGCGGTACGACCGTGTCGTCATAGCCCACGATGCCGGGGAAAATGGCACCGTCCTCGCGCAGTCGTGCCAGCAGATTGTCGCGCAGCTCGTCCTTAACACGCCGGGTACGCAGGATGGATTCGGAGAAGGGACCTCGGCGCAATTCGCCGAGTGTGCGCGGAAGACTCATGATGACAGACCCCCAGAAAAAAGCGCCGCTCCATGCGATTATACCCCGCGAGTCTCGGCTCGTTGCCGGGGCTCGGGAGGACGAGTGGCCGGGCTCATCCGCCGTGGCCATTGCCCCCGGCTTTTTGCCGCAGATGCACGGTTCGCCGCAGGCTGGGAAGGATGGCTTCGAAGTAGGAAACTACGGCCAGCATGCGCTCCGGTTCCGACTTCATCCCCAACAAGGTCTGCTTGAAGTCCAGATCGAGCGGCAGGGGTCCGACCAGCTGAAAGGAGAGTTGTGCCTGCCCGCTCTCCGCCACCTCCTCCACCTCGGCCGCGGTCAGGGCGATGATTTCGCGCTGCAGTTTCCGAGCCTGCTCAGTCTCATGGGCGCCGGCGGTGCCGGGTTCATCTTGCAGGTACAGGACCTCGGCCTGGAGGAAAGCCCGCTCCTGGCTGACCTCCATGACTTCGAAACGCCGGACTCCGCGGGTGATGATGTCCAGCCGCCCGTCCGGATATTCTTTGCCCACGATGACGATTTCCGCCGTACACCCGATTTCAGCGATGCCGTTTTCCTTGGCGCGCACCACGCCGAAAGGTTTTTTCCCCGACCAACATTCCGCGATCATCTGTTTGTAGCGTGGTTCGAAAATGTGCAGCGGAAGAGGGGTGCCTGGAAGCAGAACGAGGTCCAGGGGAAACAGGGGCAGGAGCGTGCTCAAAGATAGCCTCCAAGCTTCCTCACGCCGGGGAACGCGCCTTCCCAGATTGTACGCCCGCGCTTGACTTGTCCCGACCGGTGGGAATAGAAGCTCGACATGGGTCGGTCTGGAACAACCGAACTGTCGCCGAAGGTGGTGGTGGTGACCGGCGCCTCGATGGGCATCGGCGAGGCCATCGCCCGGGCATGGGCCGATCGGGGCGCGAGCGTCGTGCTGCTATCGCGGGATGCCGGCCGCGCCGAAGCCGCCCGCGCCCGCATCGCGCACCCCGAGCGCACCTTGGCGCTAGCCTGCGATGTCCGCCATCGCGAGGAAATTGACCGCGTGGTCGCGCTTACTTTGCATCATTACGGTGCGCTCGACGTCTGGGTGAATAACGCCGGCCACGGGTTGTTGGACTCGGTGGCCGAACTGGACATGGCGTTTTGCCGCGAAACTTTCGACACCAATTTCTTCGGGGCGTTGATGGCCATGCAGGCGGTTGTTCCCGCGATGAAGCGGGCCGGGTCGGGCACGATCATCAATATCTCGAGCGTCGCCGGGCACATTGCGCTGCCCTATCACGCGGTCTACAGCGCGACCAAATTCGCCATGAACGCCATCGGCAACGCGGCTCGAGTGGAACTGCTGAGCGCCGGCATCCACGTGATGACGGTTTGTCCGGGCTATGTCCGCACCGACTTTGGCGCCCATGCTTGGCGCGGCACCGAAACCAAGCAAGTCCGGCCGTCTTCGGTGCGCGGCATCCGCCCCGAGCGCGTGGCCCGGGCGGTCCTCCGAGGCTACGAAAAGAAGAAGCGGGAAGTGATCGTGCCCTGGACCATGCACCCGGTGGTCAAGCTGTATCAACTGTTTCCCGGTCTAGTGGAGTGGGGGATGCTGCGCCTGGCGCGAGCGAAATAGCGGAACACCCCCCCAACTATCCCAGTTCGCCGAGCATGGCTTCCATCTCGGATTGCGCATGCGAGTTGCCGGTGCGCTCGGCCGAACGAATCCCGTCGTTCAGCATTTTCTTTGCCTCTTCGGTCCGTTCGACCTTGGCCAGAGTTTGCGCTGCCATAAAATATCCCGCCGTGTAATCCGGGTGCGCCGCCAGTAACTTCCCAAACTCTGCGAGGGCGCGCTCGACCTCTCCGCTTTTCGAACACTCCATGGCAAGTCCGTAGCGGGCAAAAGCATCGTTGGGGTTCGCCGTCAAAATCTCGTTGAGCATCGCGATACGGTCCATAGAGGCATTTCTCAGCTTTCCCTGCGGAAGTTCCCGAGCCCCGAGGTTACTACAAAGTTCGCGCCCGCACCGTGGTGGTTAGAGCCCTGTCGGTCTCGCGGGCCAATCGGCATGGCCGATTCCTCTGGCTCCCGGGCGCGCCGCTCGGGGTCGAAAGATTCTCTTTTTCGTATTGGCGGGATTTGCTGCCTCTTGAGTACAATGTCTTTCATTCGCGAAAGCAGGAGCTGGCTCATTGGCCTGTCCCTTTTTCATGCCCACCCAGCGGGCCGACGACTGTGGCTGGCCCCATCCCTCGCGCCTGCCCTTGGGCGCGGGCTGGAATGGTGTCTGCCGCGCCCCCGGCCACGAGCCTTGCGAGCCGAGCGAGCCTCAGGTGCAGCAACTGTGCAATCTGGGCTACGCCACCCGCTGCTCCCGACTGCCCAAGGAACGCACCGCCGACGCCGTCCGCTTTTCCGTCGCCCGCGACCGCGGGTCGCACCTTGAACTGTGGTTTGTCTGTGAGATGGGCCATCGGCCGGCGGCACACGGCAAGCTGGACTATGATCGAGCGAGCGGGCGATGGTCCTCTCCTCATCCCGATGCTCACATTCAGAAGATGGCGGAGTGTTACCTGGAAGCTTATTTGCTGCGTAGAATTCCTTCCCCTCCGACCGATGCCCCATTGAGCGCCAACCCATGAGCCCCAACAATGATTTGCAAATGCCCCGCCCGGTCCGCGACTCCCAATCGGAGATGAACGAAATTGTTCTGCCCAACGATGCCAACCCGCTCAGCGCCCTGCTGGGCGGCCGCCTCATGCACTGGATTGATATGGCGGGCGCCATGGCGGCTCACCGCCACTCCCGCAACTACGTGGTCACCGCGGCCATCGACCACCTGGATTTTTGGGTCGCGGTGCACGTGGGCGATTTGGTCATCCTGCGCTCCTCGGTCAACCGCGTGTTCCACAGCTCGATGGAAGTAGGAGTCAAGGTCTGGGTGGAGAACTATATCGTGGACACTTGCGAGCACGTCAGCTCGGCGTACTTGACCTTCGTAGCGGTAGACGGGAAGGGGAATCGTGTGTCGGTGGCTCCGGTCGTGCCTGAAACTGAGGAGCAGAGGCGGCGCTATGATGACGCCGGCCGCCGTCGCGAGATTCGCCGCAACGAACTCGAGCGGCGCAAGGATCGGCGAGGGTAGGCTGCCGGTTCCGGAATGAATCGGGCTTTCGCCGCGGCCGGTCGCTCGCTTCGGGCCGCGACGGTCCTATTCCGGAAATCGTGACGGGGATCACATCCTCGCGCATCAATGGGCGATCAAATTCCGCGTTTCGAACTGGACTCCCTCGATGGATAGCGCGCTCCTGGTTCATCGTCTGCACTTCGCCTTCACCATCACCTTCCACTATCTTTTTCCCCAGCTCACGATGGGCCTGGCGCCCCTGATCGTCGTGCTGAAGACCCTGGCTCTCCGCAGCCAAGACGAGAATCGCCGAGAACTCTACCGCCAGGCGGCGCGCTTTTGGGCGCGCATTTTCGGCATCAACTTCGTAGTTGGGGTGGTGACCGGCATTCCCATGGAGTTTCAATTCGGTACCAACTGGTCTTTGTTCTCACGCTTTGCGGGCGGCGTGATCGGCCAGACCCTGGCCATGGAAGGCTTGTTCGCCTTCTTTCTGGAATCGTCTTTTCTGGGATTGTTTCTCTACGGGGAAAAACGGCTCAGCCCGCGAGCCCATTGGTGGTCGGCGGTGGCGGTCTTTCTCGGATCGTGGCTGTCGGGTTTCTTTATCATCGCCACCGATGCCTGGATGCAGCATCCGGTGGGCTACGCCTTCAATTCCCAGGGTGCGGTCGAACTCTCGAGTTTTTGGCAGCTGGTGCTGAATCCCTGGGCGTGGTGGCAGTACGCCCACAACATGAGCGGGGCAGCCATCACCGGCGCCTTCGTCATGGCGTCGGTCGGCGGGTTCTACCTGCTCGGGGGCAAGTATCTGGAACATGCCAAGATTTTTGTGCGCGTTGGGGTGGTCGCCGGATGCGCCTTCAGCATCCTGCAATTGTTTCCCACCGGAGACGGCCAGGGCAGAATGATCGCGCGCTACCAACCGGTCACGCTGGCCGCCATGGAAGCCCTTTTCGCCAGCCAACCCGGAGCTCCGCTGGTCCTGCTCGGGCAGCCGGATGTGAACCAGCGCAGAATTGACAACCCCTTGGTCGTCCCCGAGATGCTCAGCGTGTTGACCTACCGGCGATGGCAGGCGCAAGTCCAAGGCCTCGACGCCTTTCCCCCCAACTTGTGGCCCGACAACATCCCCTTGCTCTACTACAGCTACCACATCATGGTGGGGCTCGGAACGGTCTTCATTGCCATCATGGGAGTGTCGGCGTTTCTGCTTGGGCGAGGGAAGTTATTCGATGCGCGCTGGATGCTGTGGATTTTGCTGTTGAGCCTTCCATTCCCTTACATCGCCAACACTGCCGGCTGGATGACGGCAGAGCTCGGTCGCCAGCCTTGGCTGGTCTACGGATTGATGCGCACCGCCGATGGCTATTCCAAGCTGGTCTCGGCCGGCAACGGCATGTTCACCCTGCTCGGTTTCATGGGGATGTACCTGGGGATGGGGGTTGTATTCTTATTCTTGATCCACCGCGAAATTGAGCGCGGCCCGGTCGCGGATTCGGCAGCTGCGCACTGAGAGAGAGAGAGGCCTCCCAGTCCCGAGGCATGTATGCCAACACTCTGGTTCATCATCGTCGCCTTGATGCTGGCGGCCTACGTCGTGCTCGACGGTTTCGATCTGGGTGCGGGCGTCATCTATCTGCTGGTTGCCCACACGGGCGAGGAGCGCCGCATGGTCCGGCGCGCCATTGGACCGGTGTGGGACGGCAATGAAGTCTGGCTGCTGGCCACTGGCGGTACCCTCTACTTTGCCTTCCCCCAGCTCTACGCCTCGAGCTTCAGCGGCTTCTATCTTCCCTTGATGATGGTGCTATGGCTGCTCATGCTGCGCGGCCTCGGCATTGAACTGCGCACGCACGTCGACAATCCCGTCTGGCAGGGATTCTTCGATGTCGTCTTTTCTGGTGCGAGCGCTCTTTTGCCCATCTTCTTCGGCGCTGCCCTGGGGAATGTGATCCGCGGCGTACCGCTCGGTCCGGATGGCTACTTCTTCGAACCGTTGTGGACCAACTTCCGGACGGGCTCCGAGCCCGGGATTTTGGATTGGTACACGGTGATGGCCGGCATGGTGGCGCTGGTCGGCCTGACCGCGCACGGGGCGCTCTATGTGGCCCTCAAGACCGAGGCGGAATTGGCCGAGCGCTCCCGCCGGCTGGCTGTCGGGTTGTGGCCGGTCCAGCTGATTCTGACCCTCCTCAGCCTGGCCGCCACTTACTACGTGCGGCCTCAGGTGATGAACAATTATCGCGAATATCCGATTGGTTTGCTGGTGCCGCTGGTCGTCCTCGGCGGTCTTGGGCTGATGATTTGGGGATCGGGCAGGGGAGGTTCGGTGGGCAAACAGAAGCTGGCCTTCGTGGGATCAGGTCTCTACCTGACGGCCATGCTGGTGGGAGCGGTATTTGCCCTCTACCCCATGGTGCTGCCCTCGAGCACCGATCCCGCCTACAGCCTGACCATCGAGCGCACCGCCGCCGGACATCACGGCCTGGTGGTCGGGGTCCTCTGGTGGCTGATCGGAATCGTGATGACTCTCGGATACTTCGTCTTCGTCTACCGCATGTTCCGGGGTAAGGTCAGCCTCGAAGGCGGAGGCTACTGACCTCGTTTCGAAGCCGCCCGGGTGGTGAGCGAGGCCAGCGCACCGAGAAATCTGTTTCGCGGGCCGGCAAGCAGAAAACAGATCCCCCGACGCTGGTGGCTTCTTTGAAACCCGAGCAACCCCACTGACAATCCCGGCAGGCATTCGCCGGCAGAGACTAGAAGGTGGGCTACTTCTTGTCCGGATTCGGGTCAGCCGGTTTGTCCGGAGCTTGCGCCGGGTTCGCGTCAGCCGGTTTGTCTGGAGCTTGGGCCGGGTTCTTGTCGGGGGCGGTGGCGGCCGGTGGGGAAGGTTTTTGCGCGGTCTTGTCCTGGATCGAGAGCAGCTCCACTTCGAAAATGAGTGTCGAATCGGGCCCAATGTCGGGGCTCGGAGAATGCTCGGCGTAGCCCAGTTCGGCCGGAATGAACAGTTGCCACTTCGATCCCACCGGCATGAGAGGAAGCGCCTCCATCCATCCTTTGATGACGCCGTTGATGGGGAAAGTCACCGGCTGCCCGCGCTTATAGGAACTGTCAAACTCGGTTCCGTTAATGAGGGTGCCGCGGTAGTTGCAAACCACAGTATCTGAAAGGCTCGGCTTAGGCCCGGTACCTTGGGTTAGAACCTTATATTGCAGGCCGCTCGGGAGCGTGACGACGCCCGCTTTCGTCTTGTTGGCCGCCAGAAAGGCCGCGCCTTCTCGCTTATTTGTCTCCCCGGTCGCCTGCATTTTTTCCTGTGCCTGCTTGCGCAACTGGTTGCTCACTTCCTGAATAGTGGCGGTGGCTTGATCGTCGGTCAACTGGGTCTTGCCGCCCGCCAGACCGTCTTTCAATCCTCTCAGCATCACGTTGGGGTCGACCTCGACCGCCTGTTTGTGGAGGTTGGCCCCCATCTTCATTCCGAGTGCGTAGCTGAACTTGTCTTTTTGCGTGGTGAGTGGTAGGGCGGTCTGGGTTTTCGCCGTGGTCGCCGTTTGGGTCTTGGCGGCAGGCTTGGTCTGAGTTTTGGCTGGAGCCGCCGGTTGAGGGTTGGCCGCTGGAGTTTGCTGAGCTTGCGAAGTTGCGATCAGCATGATTCCGGCCGCGAGTAAATGGACCGCGAAGGTGAGAGTTTTCTGCATGCTCCATTGTTTCATTGTCCTGAGCCGTCGGCAAATTGGGGAGATCGGGATGGCGGAGGCAGGCTCGCTCGACCAAGCCCTCTCCCCACAAGCCATTGCCTTGCCCGCGCCCGCCGGTACGGACCTGTATAATCAATAAGGAATTTCGATTCGGAAGGTGATGGTTTGAGCGCGCCCGCCCCCCCTCGACCCGGACAACCCCCGCCCGGACCGCAGCCTTTACCCGGAGTCGACGCCATTATTGCCGTGGGTTCGGGCAAGGGTGGCGTCGGCAAGACCACGCTCGCGGTGAATCTGGCGATCGCGCTGGCCAAACTGGGGCGCAAGGTCGGATTGCTCGATGCCGATGTCTATGGTCCGAATGTGCCGCTCATGCTGGGCGCGAGCGCGCAGCCCGAGGTCAGCGCCGACGGCAAGATCAATCCTCTCGCAGTGCACGGGCTCAAGGTGGTCTCGGTCGGCTTCCTGAATCCGGGCGACAAGCCGCTCATCTGGCGCGGTCCCATGCTGCACTCCATCATCCGCCAGTTCCTCGGTTCGGTGCATTGGGGGCAGCTCGACTATCTGGTGGTGGATTTGCCTCCCGGTACGGGCGACGTGGTGCTGTCGCTGATTCAGACGGTACCGCTCACCGGCGCCATCGTGGTTTCAACCCCGTCCGATGTTTCCTTGCAGGACGCGCGCAAGGCCATCGAAATGTTCCGCCAGATGAAAGTGGACTTGGTGGGCATGGTCGAGAACATGAGCTACTTCGTCTGCCCGCATTGCCAGCACGAGATTGACATTTTTTCCCGCGGCGGCGCGGAGAAGACGGCCAAGCGGTTTGAGGTGGCGTTTCTCGGAAATATCCAACTCGATCCCGAGCTGCGCAAGGCCGGCGATTCCGGCCAGCCCGCGGTCTTAGAGGGAGAGGATTCTCCGCATGCCAAGTCCCTGTTCGAATTCGCCCGCAGGGTCATGGTGAGAGTCGAGGAGATCAAGGCAGCGGCCCCGGATAGCGTGATCGAAATCCAATAGCGGGGCTTTTTGCGAATCGGGTCGACGTTTGCCCCGGAGATTGGCATTCTCGCGCCCTGAGTGCTTGCTTGACAGGGGCACCTGCCGTTCCTAGAATCGCAGTGGGAGCCTTCCTACGCGCTCAAGCCTAAACTTAGGGATTTAAAGGTACTTAACCAGAGGATCCCCAAGAAGCAGCTTTCCGGGTTGGGCTAAAGTGATACAAGGAAACAACATGCAGCCGGGACCGCTGATCGGCGATCGCGAACGCGAGATCCTAACCGCTATCGTGGAGACTTTCATTGCCACGGGCGAGCCGGTAGGGTCGCGCACGCTGGCGCGTTCCAATCGCGAAGGCCTGAGCTCGGCCACCATCCGCAATGTGATGGCGGATCTGGCGGACGCCGGCTTTTTGGAGCAGCCCCACACCTCGGCTGGCCGGGTCCCGAGTTCCGAGGCCTATCGCTATTACGTCGAACAGCTTACGGGCAAGGCGCGGTTATCGAATGCGGATGAAGACATCATCCACGATTCGCTCCATGGCATTTCCGATGTGCAGGAATTCATGGAGCGCACCTCGCATGTGCTTTCGCTCATCTCAAGGAATGTGGGCGTGGCGGTCGCGATCGGCGGGCCGAAGAATACCTTGGAACATGTGTACTTTTCGCGGCTGAGTGATCAGAAGGTCCTGGCGGTCGTGGTGACGAAATCGGGCCTGGTGCGGGACCGGGTGCTGCGCCTCGATCTGCCGCAGGACGATCTGGATCACGCGGCGCGCTTTATCAATGATAATTTTCGCGGCTGGACGATGGAAGCGATGCGGGTTGAGCTGGCCCGCCGCTTGGAACAGGAACGCAGTGAATACGACCGCCTGATGGGTTCGCTCGAGCAGCTCTACCGGCAAGGCGCGCTCTCGACAGAGGAAACCGCGCAAGCCATTTTCGTCGAAGGAGCCGCCAATCTGGTGAGCGGCGAGCAGGATCGCGAGCGCCTGCAGGAATTGTTGAAGACGCTCGAGGAAAAAGAAAAGCTGGTCGAACTTCTGAGTGCTTATCTGGACGCCAAGCAGGAAGCGGTGCGGGTGGTCATCGGCCTGGATGAGGCTCTGCCCTCGATGCGCAACCTGGTGCTGATCGGCGCACCGGCCCGGGTGAATGGCGAAGTGAGGGGGTCTCTGGCGGTCATTGGCCCTACGCGCATTGACTACGAGCACACCATGACCGCGGTTTCTTACATCGCGCGCCTGTTTGACAGCATCTTGAACGAATCGGAATGATTGGGAACTGAAGTCTTATGGCCAGAGGCAACAGCAAATCGGAGATTGAGGCCCGGGAAATCGACGCGGCGCACGAACTGCCCGCCTCCGATGAGACGGGCGACGACACCCATGCTTTGGCAGGAGAGGCCATATCGCCGGAGGGGGATAGCGGCCTTCGCGAGGCCGAATTCCAGAAGCTCCGAGCGGAACGCGATACCCTTCTCGACCGCTTGGCCCGCCTGCAGGCGGAGTTCGAAAACGCGCGCAAGCGCGGCCTCCGCGAACAGCAGGAATTCCGCGAGTTCGCGCTGGCCGATGCCCTGAAGACACTGCTGCCCATCCTCGACAGTTTTGAGCGGGCTCTCGATGCCCGCCACCCCGCCAAAGAAGAATTCCGCAATGGCGTGGAGTTGATCTATAAGCAGCTCGACGATGCCCTGGGGAAGCTGGGCCTGCGTCCGATTCCTGCCAAAGGAGAGCTGTTTGACCCGCATCTTCATGAGGCCATCGAGATGGTCGACACCGCCGCTGCCCAGGATCATGAAGTGCTAGAGGAGTTGCAGCGCGGTTATAAATTGAAGGAGCGCCTGCTGCGTCCTGCCATGGTGAAAGTGGCGCGGAACTCGAAGCATTAGCCGGTGAGTTCGGCGAGGAATGGACCGAGCAGAGTGTTCTGGGCGAGGCTCGTCGGGCCCCGGGCGGTGCCGCGATTCGCGGCGTGACCGAGGGCACTCCGAAGGGCAACAAAAAGAGGAACCACCCTGGCCAGCAACGTCAAACGCGATTATTACGAGGTGCTGGGAGTAGCCCGCGGCGCGAGCGACCAGGAGGTCAAAAGCGCCTACCGCAAGCTGGCTCTGCAGTTCCATCCCGATCGCAACCCCAACAATCCCGACGCGGAAGAAAAGTTCAAGGAAGCGAGCGAAGCTTACGCCGTGCTGGCGGACGGGGAAAAGCGCGCCCTCTACGATCGCTTTGGTCACGCCGGAGTCAATGGCGGCGGCGCGGTTGATCCGACAGTTTTCCAGGATTTCAGCGACATCTTCGGAGACTTTTTCGGCTTTGGCGATATTTTCGGCCAAGGCTCCCGCCGCCAGAGCCGCAGCCAACGCGGGGCCGACCTGCGCGAAGACGTCACCCTGGAGTTCGAAGAAGCGGTTTTCGGTACCGAAACCAAGGTTACGGTACGCCGCCATGAGACTTGCGATGCCTGCAGCGGTTCGGGCGCTGCGCCCGGCAAAGCGCCCGTGCCCTGCCGTTCCTGTGCCGGACGGGGCCAGGTGCGCTACCAGCAGGGCTTCTTCAGCATTGCTCGCACCTGCCCGACTTGTCAGGGCATGGGCAGCGTGATCACCGATCCCTGCCCCAAGTGCAAGGCGCAAGGCCGCGTTCTTCGGCAACGAACCGTGGACGCCAAAGTTCCCGCCGGCGTCGAGGACGGAACCCGCATCCGTTTCACCGGGCAGGGGGAGAGCGGTCTCTCGGGTGGTCCGCCGGGCGATCTCTACGTGGTGTTGCACGTCAAGGAGCATCCTTTTTTCGAGCGGGAAGGGAACGACCTGCACTGCGTGATTCCGGTGTCGTTCACCCAGGCGGCGCTCGGCGCTGAGCTGCTGGTGCCGACCTTAGAGGGCGAACACAGTTTGAAGGTGCCGGAGGGAACCCAGTCCGGCAGCGCGTTCCGCATCCGCGGCAAAGGCGTGCCGGTATTGAACGGACGCGGCAAGGGCGATTTGTTTGTGGAGATTCGTCTGCAGACTCCGACCAAGGTCAGCAAACGACAGCGCGAGCTGCTGCAGGAACTCGAAGGGATCGTGCAAGTGGAAAACAAACCGCAGCGCCGCACCTTGCTCGGCAAAGTGAAGGATATGTTCGGGTAGGCGGAAGTCGAACCCCGCCCCAGGCCATGAGCCGCCGCCGCTGGATCGCCGACGAGATTTCCGGAAATCACGCCGCCCTCACCGGTCCACACGCCGACCACCTCAGGACGGTGTTGCGCGCCCGCCTCGGCCAGGAATTCGATATTGCCACTCCAGACGGCGTGCGTCGCGGACGCATCATCCGCCTCGATCAAGACCGCGTGGAGTTCGAACTGGGCGAGCCGGTTCCCGCGGTCGCTTTTCCCAACCTGACGCTTGTGCTTTCCATTTTCAAGTTCGACCGCATGGAATGGGCGATCGAAAAGTGCACGGAATTGGGGGTGGTGCGCATCATCCCCCTCATTGCGCGGCGCACCGAAGCTCGCTTGGCGGCGGCGGCCGCGAAACGGGTGGAACGCTGGCAGCGAATCGCCCGCGAAGCTTCCGAGCAATCCCGCCGCCCTCGGCCGCCGGAAATTTCGCAGCCGCTGCCGCTGAGGGAAGCCGTGGCCTTGCCGGGTCGCACCCGCGTCCTGCTGGCGGAGTCGGAAGCGGACGCCAGCTTGGCAGATGTCCTCTCGTCCGACCTCGGCGGCGCAATCGTGCTGGCCATTGGCCCCGAGGGCGGGTGGACGGATTCTGAACTGGCAGCCTTCCGCGATGCCGGCTGGAGGTTCGCTTCCCTGGGACCCACGATCCTGCGCGCCGAAACTGCGGCCATCGCCGCCACCGCAGTCAGCCTTTCAAAGCTGAGCGGGGGCTGATTCCGGTTCGAACATTTCCCCATACGGGCCGAGACGCCGGTCGAATCCAGGCCGGCCTCTACCCGGTCCGACGCCGGTTGTCGGTGCAAAAAAAACCGCCAGACGATCTGCTATGCTCCTGCCCAATGGCAGTTTCTAAGTCAGTCTGGCTGCCGCGGACGTTTGAACCGGACGAACGCCAGCGCGCCGCCATCGAACAGGTTGATGGTCCCCTGCTGGTCGTGGCCGGGGCGGGGACTGGCAAGACGACGGTTCTGACCAAGCGCATTGCGCGTCTGGTTCGGGAAGGCCACGCCCGGCCGACGCAAATCCTGGCGCTGACTTATACCAAAAACGCCGCCCAGGAAATGAGCGAGCGGGTGCGCCACGAACTGCGCGGCGCGGATCTGGCTGGCTTGCGGGTGCGCACCTTCCACGACTATTCGAACGAACTGCTGGCCCGCCATGGAACCCAGTTCGGCGTGCTCGACGACAAGGACCTTTGGATCTATTTGCGCAAACGCATTCGCGAGCTGCGCTTGAACTATTTTGTGCGCGCCGCCGACGTCTCCAAGTTTCTGACCGATCTGCTCGACTTCACGCGCCGTTGCCAGGACGAACTGGTGAGCCCGGCGAAGTACGCGGATTATGTCGAGCGCCTGGAGCGCGGCCAGTTCCGCATTCCCCGCGTGGGGAAAAGCAACCATACCCTGGCGGAAGAGGAAGTGCTTGGGCGATGCCGCGAGATCGCGCAGGTTTTCTCGACCGTCGAGCGCATGCTGCGGGAGGAAAATCTGGGCAGCTTCGGCCACATGATCACCGGCGCCTTCGAGCTTTTGCAGGACCCGGCCATACTCCACCAGGAACGCCGGCATACCCGCTTCATCCTGGTGGATGAATTTCAGGACGCAAACTTCGCGCAAGTCAAGATCCTGCAGATGCTCGCCGGAGAGGAGCGCAACGTCTTTGCCGTCGGCGATCCGGACCAGGCCATTTACCGCTTCCGGGGAGCCTCGAGCGCCGCGTTTGGCCTGTTCCAGCGTAATTTTCCCGAGGCTGAGGTTGTGACCCTGGACAAGAATCGGCGCTCGACGACCTCCATCCTGCAATCGGCGTTCGCGCTCATCGCGGAGAATCCCGCCGTGGTTGGCCGAGCGGGCATGGCCCCGGCAGCCCGCTCCCCGCTGATTTCCGCGCGGGACGAGGACCAAGTCCGGGCGGGAAGACAAGTCCCGAATATTCCCGCCGAAGCCGTGCTCGTGGGCAGCTACGAAGCCGAGTGCTCGGACCTGGTGTCCACCATTCTTCTCCAGCGGCGCGCCACGCGCTGCCGCTGGGCGGATTTTGCGGTTCTCTACCGGCTGCATTCCCATCGCGACCTGGTGGCCTCGGAACTGGCCAAGCGCGGCATCCCGTTTTCCATTGAGAGCATGGACGTGACGGACATGCCCCAGGTGCGGGACCTGCTGGCCTGCCTCGGGGCAGTGGTTTCCGCCCACGACGATGCCAGCCTGTTCCGGGTGGCGGCCCTGACCCAGTTTTCGATTGACCCGGAGAAACTGCGCGCCGGCATGCAAGCGCTTCCCCGGGATTCGACCAGCGGTGCCATTGCTTTGGTGCTTGCCCAGATGGAAGGCGGCGCGGCAGTGCTCGCAGCTCTCGAGCAGGCGCGCGATGAAATCCGGGGCGCCGGAGCCAAGGCGCGGGACGCCTTGGAGGTCGTGCTCCGCCGCTTTGGGTTCGCGCGCAACGATCCCCCGGTGATGGCGGTGATCGACTTTGTTGCCGCGTGGGAGGGGAAAGCCATCACCCAGACCGGAGAGCTGAGCGAGCTGCTCGAATATCTCAGCTATTTCCGCGAAGCCGGGGGCGCCATTCCTCTTTCTTCGAGTGAAGACGATGCGGTCCAGCTGATGACGGTGCACGCGGCCAAGGGCTTGGAATGGGACCACGTTTTCATCCTGCGCGCCAATTCCTCGTCCTTTCCGGCGTCTTATAAGGAGACGCTCGTGGAATTCCCGGGCGAACTCCTCGACCCAGATTCTGTGACCCGGGCGGAAGGTAAACCACTGCACCAGGAAGAAGAGCGGCGACTGTTCTACGTAGCCATGACGCGGGCGCGCGATACCCTGGCCATCTACGCCCGGCCGGGCAAGGGGAAAGAGACGGCTCCGGCCGGATTCTTGCGCGAGATGGTCAAAGATGGCAGGCTCGCCCGCTGGTTCCGTACCCGTCACGCCCGCCCCTCCCAAACCGATCTGTTCACCGAGGCCCGTCCCGCCGGGGCGTTCGGATCGCGCACCAGCGAGTGGCTCAACCTGCCGCCGAGCTCCGACCTGAGCGCAAGGTTGAGCGCGAGCGCGGTCGAAACCTACGAGCGCTGCCCGCTGCAATTCAAGTTTGCGCGGGAGTGGAAAATTCCGCGCGATGTCCCGGCGGCCATGCAGTATGGCGCCGTCATGCATCGCGTTTTGTGTAAGTACTTCGATGAGTTGCGTTCCCATCGCGCCATGTCCGAGGACGAGCTGACGGAACTGTTTCGCGCGAATTTGGCCAAGGCCGGCATAGCGGATCGTTATCAGCACGATCTTTACCAAGGCCAGGGGATCGCTCAATTGCGCGACTTCGCGGCCGCCCGCCGGAGCGCTCCCCAGACCGAAGTCCTGCACACTGAACAGTGGTTTGAAATTCGCGTCGGCGGCGTGGCTGTGGCGGGACGCATTGACCGGATGGATCGCGGCGCCGATGGGAGGATCGTGGTCACCGATTACAAGACCGGCAAGCCGCGCTCGCAAGAAGACGCCGATCAGAGCCTGCAGCTTTCGGTCTATGCGCTGGCCGCGGAGCAGAACTGGGGTTACGACGCCGGTTCGCTCGTCTTCTACAACCTCGAGGAAAACACTCCCGTCGTAACCCGGCGCAGCGCCGCCCAGTTGGACGAGGTGCGATTGAAAGTGGTCGAGGTTGCGGAAAACATAGCCGCGGGGAACTTCCAGGCTAAGCTCGGATTTCACTGCAGGTTTTGCCCCTACAACAATCTCTGTCCGGAAACCGAGAAGCATCTCTACCCGGCGGCCAGCGCCACCGCGTGTGGCGCCGCCAAATCCGCTGGCGAGTCCTGAGCGGAACCTTCCGGCCGCACAACGCTTTTCGGGCTCGCGAACCTTCCCCGCAAAAACTTAGGGGACGCTTTTGGCGTCCCCTCGTTTTCGTTCTTGCGAAGAGTTAGTGCTTCTTTTTCTTCTTCGCTGCCTTTTTCTTAGCTGCCATAGATCTATTCTCCCTTTCCATTTTTCATGGACTTGCTATGCAACGATCGATTGTTGCGACTGATTGAATGTATAGAGTCAATAAAAAGTGATGTCAAGAAAAAAATGACGTCCGCACGCGCATGCGACTCATACACCAAAGTCACCAGAGCGAGTTGCCGAAGAAATTTGTGACGCAGAATTGCGCCGCGCATCGCTCGCGCACGAAAAAGCAAACCTGTCTTTCGCGCGATGCTCGAGCCGGCGTCGTGACACGCGCCTTG
Source organism: uncultured Acidobacteriaceae bacterium (assembly GCA_963770245.1). Taxonomy (GTDB): domain Bacteria; phylum Acidobacteriota; class Terriglobia; order Terriglobales; family Acidobacteriaceae; genus PALSA-270. Next base: position 148,069 of record CAVYOX010000016.1, read on the forward strand.
ATCGGGAACGTTCTCTCTCACTCCATGCGAGAGATTTTCAACGCGCGCGGCGGGCGCGCAACTATAATTTGAAAAGTACAACAGTCTGCACAGGAGCACATGAATGGCTGCTTTGGACGAGGTTGTCATCATTTCCGGTTGTCGCACTCCGGTGGGAAAATTCCAGGGAAGTCTTTCCGATTTGAGCGCCACCCGACTGGGCGCGGTGGTGGTGCGCGAAGCGGTCGCCCGCGCCCGGCTCGATCCAGAGCAAGTGGACGAATGCATCATGGGCAACGTGGTGTCCGCGGGGCTCGGCCAAAATCCGGCGCGGCAAGCGGCCATCTTCGGCGGCCTACCACCCAAGGTAGGTGCCATGACTGTCAACAAAGTTTGTGGCTCTGGACTGAAAGCCGTGGCGCTCGCCGCCCAGGCGGTCGAGACCGGAAACAGTTCCATCGTGGTTGCCGGCGGCATGGAATCGATGACCAACACGCCTTATCTTTTACCGCAGGCGCGCAAGGGATACCGTCTGGGAAATGCCGAGATTGTTGACTCCATGGTGCGTGACGGCTTGTGGGATATCTACAACGACTACCACATGGGTCTCACCGGCGAGAACGTGGCGGGAAAATACAATATCTCGCGCGAGGAGCAGGACCAGTTCGCCCTCGATTCTCACCGCAAGGCGGTCGCCGCCATCCGGGAGTGCCGCTTCAAATCGCAGATCGTCCCGGTTGAGCTCCCGTCGAAAAAGAAAGGCGAAGCGCCCGTCATCTTCGACAAAGATGAATCGCCGCGCGCCGACACCACCATCGAGATCCTGCGCGGGCTGAAGCCGGCGTTCAAAAAGGACGGCACGGTGACCGCGGGCAATGCGCCCGGAGTCAACGACGGCGCCGCAGCGCTGGTCGTCACCAGCCGACAGCGGGCGCAAGTTCTGGGAGCGGTACCCCTGGTGCGCATCGTCGCCCAGTCGACCAGCGGGATCGACCCAGCGTGGGTGATGATGGCGCCGGTCGATGCCGTCCGCCAAATCTGGAAAAAGACCGGCTGGAGTAATGAGGATGTCGATCTCTACGAGCTCAACGAGGCGTTCTCCGTGCAGGCGCTGGGCGTGATGCGCGAACTGGGGCTCGATCCCGCCCGCGTCAATGTGAATGGCGGCGCGGTCGCCATCGGTCATCCCATCGGAGCCAGCGGAGCGCGCATTCTGGTGACCCTGATCTATGAGATGGTACGCCGCGATGTGCACCGCGGCATCGCCGCTCTTTGTCTGGGGGGCGGAAACGCGGTGGCGATGGCGGTGGAACGGTGAGCCGGACTTAGGCTCCGGTCGACATCGAAGCTTCGCTCGTCCCGCCTTCGGCGGCGGGACTGGCGATGGGCAGCGTGACCGTGAACACCGCGCCTCCACCCGGAGCAGCTGCCGCTTCCACGTTGCCTCCGTGCTCCCGCAGAATTGCCCGGCTGACGCTCAAACCTAACCCGGTGCCCCGACCCGGCCGTCGTGTGGTGTAGAAGGGATCGAAGATGCTGGGAAGAATCTGAGCCGGGATACCGCCTCCGTCGTCCTGAAAAATGGCGATGACGGAATTTTCGTAGCTCGCCAGCCGGACTCGCAGGGTGCCGCGATCGCGCTGTTCGCGGATGGCCTGCTCCGCGTTCAGGATCAGATTCAGGAAGACTTGCATGAGTTGGTGGGGATCCCCGTTGACCCCGGGCAGCGACACCTCGGGCAGAAAATCCACCGTGATGTTGTTCTTGCGCAAGGAATAGGAATGCAGTGCCAGAGTCCGCTGCATCAACTCGCTGAGATTGATTCGGCTTCTCCCCGAGCTCGGCGGGCGGGAGAAGTACATCAGGTTCTGCACAATGTCGGCGGCACGCCGCGCTTGTTGTTGCAGGATTCCCAGTTGCTTGCGAACCGGTTCGCTGGTCTCGTCGTCCTGCAGCAGTTCCGCTACCCCCAAAATGCTGGTCAGAGGATTGTTCAGCTCGTGCGCAAAGCCGCCGATCATTTGACCCATCGCCGCCAGTCGTTCGCTCTGAATGATCTGCTGCTCCATTCTCTTTTCCAGGGTGATGTCGCGCACGGAAACAATCACGCCGCTGACTCTGCCCTGGGCGTCGAATAGAGGACTGGCGGCGGCACGCATGGTGCGGAAGCTTCCATCGCGATGGCGGGCCCCATACTCGCAAGTGCCGAACTTCTTCTTCCCGCTACTCACATCGCGATAGACGGTGACAAACTCCGGCGAGTGATCCGGCAGCTCTTCGACTTTTTTCCCCAGAAAATCTTCCGGCTTAGAGCCCAGCAGGTCGCGAATCCGAGAGCTGACAAAGCTGTAACGTGCGTTCAAATCGATCACCAGGATCAGATCGGGAAAGCTTTCCAGTAAATCGCGCTGGAACTGTTCCTGGCGACGGAGGGTTTTTTCCATGGCCCGCTGCTCGGTGACATCCACCAGCGTGCCATGGTAGCGAATGATCTTCCCCGAGGCGTCCCAGGCCGCGCCCGAAGTGTCGAGCACGGAAACCGTTCCGCCATCCTTTCGTCGCAGCACGATCTCCCGCGCGCGTACGCCGCCCCGATCATCGGCGTTTCTTCCCAGCACCGGTTTTTGCCCCGCATCGGAGTTCAGGTCGCTGGCATCGAGCGCCAATAATTCCTCCTTACTCGCATACCCCAGCAGGCGAACCAGGGCGGCATTCGCGTCCAGCAGTCGGCCCTCGGGGGAACAGATGTAAACCCCTTCCTGCAAGCTTTCAAACAGCTCGGTAAAGCGCTTTTCTTTTTCGCGTTCTTCGGTCACATCCCGAGCCAGCCCGCTCACTCCCACCACTTCGTCATCCTTCACAATCGCGTTCAGCACGCATTCGAAGTAGCGAACCTGGGTGCTCTTCTTCAGGCAGACCCGGACGGTGCCCGACCAGCGGCGCTTCTGAAGGAATCGGGACAGTCCGGATTGCACCTCCGCCAGCGGCGGCTCCGCGAGAAAGTCGGCCACCTTGTGGTCCACGATTTCGGCATAGGGGATGGCCAGTAGTTCGGTGACGCTACGGTTCACGGTGCGCAGGGTGCCATCGAGCGAACAGGCGAAGGCCACGTCGTCAAAGGAGTCAATCAGTTCCTTGAAGCTGCGCTGCGAGCGCATGATGACCTGGCCGAGCTGATCGAGCTGCTCTTCGCTCGGCGCGATGGAGCGCTCCTTTAGGTTTTGGACTAGGTTCTTGAGTTCAGAAACCTGTTTCCTTCGCCCGTAGCTGAAGGCCGAGAAAGCCACCGCCACGCACATCACCGCGACCGGCAATAGGGAACCAAGGTGATACGGCAGACTCTGCAAGCGCTCCCAGGAGACCCCCGCCAGCGCCGTTGCCAGCAGCACAACGAACAGCAGCGCCAGCCTCCATAGTTTGGCTTCTTCCTTTTCTAAGGGACCGGTGGTGCTGGCCGGCTGCGCGGGCTCTGGTTCCGGGGCTGACATGGGAGGGATGTCACGTCTGGCCGCCGGTCCGCTGGCGGACTGGCAGGTTTCCAGATGGTGTTCATGCGAATCCTAGTTCACCGGCCGGGAGCATACAACGGAAACGTGTGGGGCAACCTGGTTCGGAGAGTTACCAAAGTCACAGGCGCACGCTGTCCCGTTGCGGGTGGGGGCTCCCCTAAGTTTGGAACCGTCCTCGCCCTTCGCGCCGCGATGGGAGGAACTTCCGCCGACGCTTTCCCTCGCCCGCCATCGCCCCATGCCTCTGGGGGCGGGTGGGGGTGCCCTTTCGGAAAACAATGGTCCCCGAAAGTGTTCAATATTGCTCAGATTTCTTGCTGGGGCGACCGTTAAGGTCAACCGAAGAGCACCACACCAGGGGCTCTGGCCCGCAGACCGCCGCTACCCAGCGGAATTCGGGAATGGCGATAAATGCGGTGCGGCTTGGCCTCGGATCATTCCATCACCCATCATTCGTGACGCAACGCAAGCAGGGTTGTGAGCCTGATCACGGAACCGAGCCGGAGGATTCGCCATAGTACATTCGGCGCGGACGAGCGGGAACCTGAGGTGATGGGGCGGCGCCTGCGGCAGCGTTTGGCGTCCTGGCCCGCAATTCTCCAGCGCGAAGGGACAAGAAGATGCGAATCAAACTCCCCCGGGCGGTTCTGGGCTGGGCCTTGTGTCTTCTAGGCGCCGGCAGCTTGGTCCGAACTCAGGCGCAGCAAAAGCAGGCGGATACCAACCCACCGCCCGCACCTCGAGCTGCCGCCGCTCCGTCCGCAACCGATGCTTCGCAATTTGTGGGCTCCGACACCTGCAAAGCCTGTCACCAGCCGGAAACTGACAGCTTCGAACGCAGCGCGCATTGGAAGACCGCCAAGGGGCCACATCAGGGTCCGCAATCGGAGGGGTGCGAGAGTTGCCATGGACCAGGCAAGGCGCACGTGGACGGCGGCGGCGACGCCTCGAAGATCATCAGTTTTAAGAAGCTTTCCCCAAAAGAATCGAGCGAGCGCTGCCTCAGTTGCCATCAGGCGGACGAAACCCGCAGCAACTTCCTGCGCTCGGAACATATGAAGAATGATGTGGGGTGCACCAGTTGCCACTCCGAGCACTCACCCCATGTGGCGCACAATCTATTGATTGCCACGCAGCCCCTGCTTTGTTACGGTTGCCACCGCGAGGTCGAACCGGACTTTTCCAAGCCCACTCATCATCGGGTGAACGAAGGCCTGGTCGGGTGCAGTGACTGCCACAATCCGCACGGTAGTTCCCAGGCCCACCAACTGCGCGCCACCGCAGCCCAGCAAGCCATCTGTTTGAACTGCCACGCCGATAAAGCCGGGCCGTTCCAGTACGAGCATCCCCCGGTGAAGGTCGAGGGCTGCCTGGCCTGCCACACGCCGCACGGCTCGGCGAATCCGCATTTGATCAACCGGCCCCAGGTGAACCAGCTCTGCCTGGAGTGTCACACCCTGACCGGAGCCAGCGTCGCGCCGCTCAGTCCCACGTTCCACAATCAGGCGGAAAAGTACCAGGCGTGCACGCTTTGCCACACCGCCATTCACGGTTCGAACACAGATGCGACTTTCTTCAAGCGCTAGGAGGCAGGCGGCATGAAACGCGATGGCTGGACATACGGTGTGGTTTTTGTGCTGCTGGCCGTGGGTGCGGGGTGGGCGCAGACCGAAAGCGCGCCCACGACCTGGGACCCCAGTGCTTCCCAGTATCCTCATCAAAGCGCCTCGCCCCAAACCGACCCCGACGTGCCCGAATCCGAAGCCGCGCCCGCCCTGTGGAATGGATATGAAGTGCACGGCAGCGCCGAATTCGGAGGTCGAGGAGTTTCTAGTTCCGGCGATCTGGGGCTCTATTCAACCTATGTCAATCTGGGCAGCGGGCCGCGACTGCTCGACCAATCGATCGAAATGCACTCCGTCAACCACAATGGGTTTTTGTTCGACGACCTCAGCATGAGCAGCTTCGGATACGGCGGCGATCCGAATGACGTGACTCGCCTCAGCATGGACAAAGGTCGTTGGTACGACTTCAGCGGTATCTTCCGCCGCGATCAGAACTACTGGGATTACAACCTGATAGCCAATCCGTTGAATCCTTCGACTTCGACTCCCGCTTTGGCCATCAACGATTCGCCCCATCTTCTCAATCTTTCGCGGAAAATGACCGACCTGGACCTGAAACTTCGTCCGCAATCCAAGATCCGCTTCGACCTGGGCTATTCCCACTACTCGAACGGCGGCTCCGCGTTCACCACCGACCATCAGGGCACCGAGGCGGAATTGTTCCAGCCCACCCGCGATCTCACCGACACCTACCATTTCGGCATTTCCTGGCTCCCCATCGCTCGCACCCGGATTTCCTACAGCCAATACTTCACGCACGTCAAAAGCGACACCTCCGACGTGCTCGACAGTTTTCCCAATGTTCTTTCGAACGGCACGCCCGCCAACCTGGGGATTTCCTTCGATACTAAAAACGGCATTCCCTGCGCGGCCCCGATCACCGCGAGCGGTGCGGCCAATCCCACGTGCAATCCCTACACCGGCTACTCCAACTTCGTGCCCTACCGCACCAACATCCCGACCGAGCAATTGAGTTTTCAGACCCACTACTTCAAGCGCCTGGAGCTCACCGGTCTGGCCAGTTACACCGGAGCCAGAAGCGAAGTGCCTTTCTCGGAGGAAAGCTTTGCCGGCGACATCTCCCGCACGCATGGAGTCGCGACCACGTTGACCTCGACGGGCGCGACGCAAAACATCACCACCAGCGTCGATCTGGGCGCGACCTATGACGCGACCGACAGATTGCGGATCAATGATTCGTTTCGCTGGTACGATTTTCGCCTGCCGGGAGCGGCCACCTTGCTTTCCTCGGCCCTGTTCAGTCCATCGGCCATCGTGCCGCCCAACGCATTTTCCACCACCGGCTGCCCCCCGCCCTATACCGGGCCGGGCTGCCCGCAACACAGCGCCAGCTCGGGAGCCGACCTGAGCACCGATGTCACCAATAATTATGAGGCGCAAAATCAGAAGGTGAATACTTTCGAAGTGGAATATGACTTCAACCCGAAAGTCGGGGCCAATCTCGGTTACCGCTTCGAGCGGCGGGATATCGCCCTGAACGGCACCGATACCGTCCTCTCGACCTTCGACCCCACCCTGGCCACCCGCGGCGGCTGCACCGCGCTCACCAACGGGATCTGCCAGACCACCGCGTTTTCGACCGGGCTGCAGACCATCGAGATCAACGACCATGGCGCCCTGTTTGGACTCTGGTTGCGGCCGATACGGGGACTGCGCATCAATACCGATATCGAAATCAACTCGGCCGACAACGTTTTCACCAACATCATGCCACGCCATTTCCAGTGGTACCGGGTGAAAGGAAACTACACCCCCAAGGGCTGGCTCAGTCTTTCGGGGGGCGCGAATATTCGCGAGTCGCGCGACCTCTCGAGCAACCTGGGCAACTTGCAACACAATCGAAGCTACTCCATGGGAGCCGTGATCACCCGCTCGGCTCGCTGGAGTTTCGATTTCAATTACAACTACGACGATCTGCTGACCAACATCAACATCTGTTTCGTCGAGACCCCCACCCCCGCGTTTGCCAACACCAGCGGTGCCTTGTGCGGCGCAGCCTATCTCAGCGCGCTGTCCTTCTATCACGATACCTCGAGCTTTGGCTCGGCCAATCTGATGTTCAAGCCGGTCCAGCGCGCCACCCTTACTCTCGGCTACACCCTGACCAGCACGAGCGGATCGAGTCTGCTGCTGAGCCCGCTCGCTTCGCTCGGCCCGGTGGCCTACAACTACCATCTTCCGACCGCGGCTCTGGCCTATGACATCACCAAGCACGTGACCTTCAAGACGGGTTGGAATTATTATGACTACGATGAGAAATCGGCACCCGTGCTGGTGGCTCCTCGCAACTTCCGTGCCAACATTTTCGCAACCTCGTTGCGCTTTTCCATGTAACTCGATTGAAAGGAAAGTCCGTGATGAAAATTCTCGCAAGCAAGAGCATCCTCGTTGCCTTGGCCCTGATGCTGGGGTTGTCGTTCGCAGCCCAGGCCCAGAGCGGCGCCGAGGCCACCTATAAAGCCAAATGCGCCATGTGCCACGGGGCCGAGGGCAAGGGCGATTCGCCCATGGGCAAGAAGCTGAATGTCCGCGATTTGGGTTCCCCGGAGGTGCAGAAACAGAGCGACGCGGAACTGACCACGATCGTCACCAAGGGCAAGGGTAAGATGATGCCCTTCGAAGGGAAACTGACGGCTGACCAGATCGGGCAGCTTGTGGCCTACATCCGGGAACTTGGCAAGAAGAAGTAGACCGCACGAGCGGGAGACGAGGACGAACGTGGAGAGCACGCTGGTTCCCGAAGGGGGACCCACGCGGCGGCGGCTGGTCGAACTGCTCCTAGGCGGCGGTTTGTTCGCTTCTTTCGTGTCGTTTGTATATCCGGTCCTGCGCTATCTGGTGCCGCCGCCGGTGGCAGACCTGGGTGGCGACGATGTGATCGCTGCCAAGGTTGGAGACCTTCAGCCGAATAGTGGCAAGATCTTCCGCTTCGGCAGCCGTCCCGGACTCCTGCTTCGTGTCGGAGAAGGGGAGTATCGCGCATTTTCCGCCACCTGTACGCATTTGAGTTGCACGGTCCAGTACCGTACTGATCTTCACGAGATTTGGTGCGCGTGCCATAACGGCATGTACGACCTCAACGGGCGTAATGTCTCGGGTCCTCCGCCGCGCCCTCTGGAGAGTTACCAGGTCCACGTGCGTGGCCAAGACCTTGTGGTCAGCCGGAAGCGGGAGGCCTGAGTTTGCTCGCCGGTGTCCGCAAGTGGCTGGATGAACGGTTTGACTGGGCTGCGCTCATGGCGCCCTTGCGCAAGAAGACTGTCCCGGTCCACCAGCTCTCGTACTGGTATTTTCTGGGCGGCATCACGCTGTTTTTGTTTGGCATCCAGGTCGGCACTGGCATTCTGCTGCTCCTCTATTACCGCCCCAGTTCGAACGAAGCCTTTGAGAGCGTGCAGTACATCATGACTCGGGTGCCGTTCGGATGGCTGGTGCGCTCCATCCACTCCTGGGCAGCGAACCTGATGATCTTCACCGCCTTCTGCCACATGTTCAGCGTACTGTTCCTGCGTGCCTACCGCAAACCGCGGGAACTCACCTGGGTCAGTGGCATGGTCCTTCTGTTTCTTGTCATGGGGTTCGGCTTTAGTGGATACCTGCTGCCCTGGAATACGCTGGCGTTCTTTGCCACCAAGGTGGGCACCGATATTGCCGGCCAAGTGCCCCTCATCGGCAAATCGTTAATGATCTTCTTGCGCGGCGGGGAAGAAGTCACCGGCGCCACGCTGACCCGATTTTTCGGATTCCATGTAGCCGTCCTGCCCGGCATCACTACGTTGTTGATCCTCGTCCACCTGGCACTGATTCAGCGGCTCGGCATGAGTGTTCCCCCAGGTGTCGAGGCCGAGCGGACGGTGCACCCCGAGCAGTCGCGGGAGATGCACTTCTTCCCGAACTTTCTGCTGCGTGAACTGATGGCCTGGTACATTGCGCTGGGCGTGCTGGGCGCGTTGGCCGCTCTTTCGCCGCGGGGACTGGGCGCTAAGGCCGACCCCTTCTCGTCCGCTCCGGCGGGAATCAGGCCGGAGTGGTACTTCATGTTTATGTTTCAGACGCTGAAATTGATTCCGGCCAAGGTCTGGCGCCTGGACGGCGAAGTGATTGGGATTCTGCTGTTCGGCGCCGCGGGGGTGATCTGGACGCTGCTTCCTTTCCTGGAGCGCAATGGCAAAGGCCGCAGCCAGCGTTGGATTCTGGGCGCGGGTATTTTTGCGGTGGCGTATATGGCATCGATGACCGTCTATGGATACCTCGCGAAATAAGTGCGCTGGGAGGTTGCTTTTTCCGCTGCTGGCAACCCTGTTGCTTGGCGCCCTGGCTCCCGCCCAGAATCCGAACAGTTGCCTCGACTGCCATTCCGCGCTCGATCCCCCCGATAAGGTCACCGCGGAACAGTTTTCCGAGGACATTCACGCCCAGAGGGGTCTGAGCTGCGCCAGTTGCCATGGTGGCGACCCCAGCAAGAACGATCAGGACGCCATGAGCAAGAAAGCCGGCTTCAGGGGGAAAATCGAGCGGAAGGATGTCCCGGCGCTGTGCGGTAGGTGCCATTCCGACAGTGCCTACATGCGCCAGCACAACCCATCCCTGCGCACCGATCAGTTTGCTCAGTATCGGACCAGCGTGCATGGCAAGCTACGCGCGAAGGGTGATGAGAGAGTCGCCGTCTGCACCGATTGCCACGGTGTTCATGATCTGCGGCCGGCCAGCGATCCGCGCTCGAACGTCCATCCCTTAAACATCGCTCAGACCTGCGCCCGCTGCCACGCCGATGCGGCTTACATGAAGGGATACCCGATCCCGACCGACCAGTTCGCCAGCTACGGCGCCAGCGTTCACCACGAAGCCCTGACCGGGCGTGGAGATTTGAGTGCCCCCACCTGCACCACCTGTCACGGCGACCACGGCGCTGCGCCGCCGGGCGTCAGCACAGTGCAGAATGTTTGCTCCACCTGCCACGTTTTCCAGGCGCAGTTGTTTGAATCCAGCCCGCACCAAGCGGCCTTTGCTGCGGCTTCGCTTCCGGGATGCGTTACCTGCCACAGCAACCACCGGATTGCACATCCGACGGACGCGATGCTCGGCACCGGGCCGCAGTCGGTTTGCACGAACTGTCATACCGAGGGCGACGCTGGCTACCAGGCAGCCGCCCAGATCGCGCAACAAATCGATCATCTGGACACCGCGATCAAGAATGCCACCGAGATCCTGGACCGCGCTGAGTCGGCCGGCATGGAAGTCAGCGAGGCGCAGCTGGAGCAGGACCAGGCGCGTGATTCGCTCACCAAGTCACGTGTTTCCATCCATAGCGTCAACCTAACGCGCGTCCAGCAAGACGTGGACGCGGGCCTGCGGATCACCGCGAAAACTCACGGGGAAGGTGCAGCAGCACTCCAGGAACGGGATTATCGCCGCCGGGGCCTGGCTCTGTCGCTGCTGGCAATCGTGGCGGTGGTGATCGGGCTACGTCTCTATGTTCGCCAAATCGAGAGGCGGTCGAGTTGAGGCTGGCTGGCGGGTTGTCCCGTACGATACACTCCAAATTCCGGTAGAAAGCGACATGGCGCCTGACATTCCAACGTCCCATCCCAAAGTGCACTGGGCCAAGCTGCGTCGCCTGTTGCGCAACCCCGTCAGCCTTGCCGGCGTGGCGCTCGGGCTGGTCAGTCTGGGCAACATTTTCCTCTTCTCCTTGATCGGGTTCATTGCTCAAAGACCCAGCCCCTACGTCGGTATCCTGGCTTACATGGTGGCGCCGGGGTTCTTGATCGGCGGACTGTTGCTCATTGCCGTGGGTGCTTGGCGGGAACGGCGGAGGAAAGCCGGCGAGGTCCTTCTGTATCCCCGCATTGATCTCAACGATTCCGGCCAGCGCAGTGCGGTGATGTCTTTCGGCGCGTTTGTCGCGGTGTTTATCATGCTCAGCGGAGCGGGCAGCTACAAGGCCTACGAGTTCACGGACTCGGTACAGTTCTGCGGACAAACCTGCCACACGGTGATGAGGCCGGAATTCGCCGCATACCAGCTCTCCTCGCACGCCCGGGTGGGATGTGTGGAGTGCCATGTGGGCTCCGGGGCGACCTGGTACGTGAAATCGAAGCTGTCGGGAACGCGGCAAGTATTTGCCGCAATGTTCAATACTTTCCCCCGGCCCATTCCAACCCCGGTCCACGACCTGCGTCCGGCGCAGGAAACCTGCGAGGCGTGCCACTGGCCCGCGAAGTTCTATGGAGCGCAGCTCAAAGTTTTTACCCACTACTCGAGTGACGAGACAAACACTCCCCGCCAGATCCGTTTGCTGATCAAAACCGGCGGGGGCGATCCAGCGACGGGCTCGCCCGAAGGCATCCACTGGCACATGAACATCTCCAACAAGATTGACTACGTCGCGGCGGATGAACAACGGCAGGTCATCGCCTATATCCATGTGCAAGATGTGCAAGGTCGCGTCACCGAGTATTACGCCAAGGACTCCACCCTAACCAAGGAACAGATTGCGCGGACGCCGAAGCGCCGCATGGACTGCATTGATTGCCACAACCGGCCTTCCCACGTCTATGTGCCACCCGATCAGGCAGTGGACGAGTCCCTCCTGGCACGCAAGTTGGACGCTTCCCTGCCATACATCAAGCAGCAAGCGGTCTCAGCGCTAGTCGGCAAATACCAAACCACCGAGGCCGCTCTCCAAGGGATTGCGCAGGCGATGCAGGGATTTTACGAAAGCAAATATCCCGAGGTGGCGAAAACCAAGCAGCTTGAGATCCGCCACGCGGTTAGCGAAGTTCAGCAAGTCTTCCAAAGGACAACCTTCCCGGAGATGGGGGTGAACTGGCAGACGCATCCCAACAATCTCGGCCATTTCTATTTCAATGGTTGTTTCCGTTGCCACGACGGCCAGCATGTAAGTCCGGAAGGGAAGGTGATCAGCAAAGATTGCGACACCTGCCATACCGTCTTGTCACAGGAAGAGGGCAGCGTGAACCTGGCAGTGGCGCCCAAGGCAAGTTTCCAACATCCCGTAGATCTGGGAGACCTAACTCAGGTGAACTGCAGCGATTGCCACTCCGGCGGCGCGGGACCATAGGCGGTGGGAGAGGGCGCCCGACGATCCCAGGCCCCCGGTGGGCCCAAAGCGATCGGGAACCCCAAATGGGAACCTCGGCCCGCAGCCCGGACCGGTATCGAAAGAATAACTTGACCATGTCCGGGTTTCCCGCTACATTATTCAGTTCTAGGGACAAACTAAAGCTGCACGGGCTGTCCGAGACGAACCTCCGCGGTCATCGGGTCAAATTCCAGAAAGTGAAGAAACTTTCGGCTCTTGCGGAGCATCTATTACTATAGCTGGAGCTTTTCCCGTACAACCCATCTGTTTTCAGCTGCTTAGGTAATCTGGCCAGGCGTTGCCTGCCCGCCCGGATGGGAACATGGCGACCATCTCCAGGCTAGAAAGAGGAATCATGAAGCGCTCCGATCGTGTTTTCGATGCTTTACACACCTTGCGAAACCGTTATATGCTATGTCAGCTCGCGTCCAAAGCTACCCGCAAGTTTCACAAGCCCAATACCAGAATCCAGGAAACCATGAACGAAGTCCTGGCGCGGATTGCTAGCTCGGAACGGCAAGCGGTTCTGGCCGAGCCGGAAAATGTTGCCGAGGCACAACGGCGGGCTGCCTAACCAGCCCCGCCGCCCGCCCCGCGTGGTACGTCTTCCCTTTTAGTAAGACCCCCCTTGAAAAATCTCCTCGCAGGTGACCAATGACCATCGCTGAACTCAAAGAAAAGAACATAACCGAGCTGACCAAGATCGCCCGAACCTTGGAGCTCCCCGGCGCCAGTGGCTTGCGCAAGCAAGACCTGATCTTCAAGATTCTGCAGGCGCAGAGCGAAAAAGAAGGCCATATCTTCGCTGAAGGTGTGCTCGAAATCCTGCCCGACGGCTATGGCTTCCTGCGCTCGCCCGACTACAATTATTTGCCCGGCCCGGACGACATCTATGTCTCCCCGTCGCAGATTCGCAAGTTCGACCTCAAGACCGGAGACACCATCAGCGGCCAGGTCCGCCCGCCCCACGAAGGCGAAAAATACTTCGCACTGGTCAAGATTGAAGCCGTCAACTTCGAGTCGCCCGACGAGGCTCGCAACAAGATCCTGTTCGACAACCTGACCCCGCTCTATCCGCAGGAGCGTCTCAAGCTCGAGACCAGCCGCGAAAACATCAGCGCCCGGGTGATGGATCTACTCACCCCTCTCGGCAAAGGGCAGCGCGGCCTGATCGTGTCTCCGCCGCGCGCCGGCAAGACCATGCTGCTGCAAAACGTCGCCAACTCGATTACGACCAATCATCCGGAAGTGGTCTTGATGGTTCTGTTGATCGATGAGCGCCCCGAAGAAGTAACCGACATGCAGCGGTCGGTCAAGGGGGAAGTGATTTCGTCCACCTTCGATGAGCCCGCCGCGCGTCACGTGCAGGTCGCGGAAATGGTCATCGAAAAGGCCAAGCGCCTGGTGGAGCACAAGCGCGATGTGGTGATTCTGCTCGATTCCATCACGCGTTTAGCCCGCGCCTACAACACCATCGTGCCGCCCAGCGGCAAAGTGCTCTCCGGCGGCGTCGACTCGAACGCTCTGCAACGTCCCAAGCGCTTCTTCGGCTCGGCCCGCAACATTGAAGAAGGGGGCTCGCTGACCATCATCGCCACCGCGTTGATCGACACCGGTTCGCGCATGGACGACGTGATCTTCGAGGAATTCAAGGGAACCGGCAATTCGGAAATCATTTTGGAACGCAAGCTGGTCGATAAGCGGACGTTCCCGGCCATCGACATCCAGCGCTCCGGCACGCGCAAAGAAGAGCTTCTGATCCCCAAAGAAGACCTGACCCGCATCTGGGTGCTGCGCAAAGTCCTGAACCCACTGTCCCCGGTCGAAGCCATGGAACTGCTGATTGACAAGCTCAGCAAAACCAAGTCGAACGGCGAGTTCCTGGCCAATATGAGCAGCCTGTAGCCTTCCCGTTCTGAGTCGCGGCCGGCATCGCTGCTGCCGACGGACAGCCGCCCCCGCCTCTCCAGCCGAAGCGGCCCGGTCGGATCCTCGGTCGGATCCCCCGATGGGGTCGAGCGGTGGTGCCCCGACCGGGAGGGCTGCTTTGCCCAGGCGCTCAAGCTCCGCTGGCGGTCCCCTGATCGACAACGTACACACGCCCCGGCCCCGCCGCCTGGATGTTGTTCTTCTGAAAGGTCTCCTTGATGCGCCGCCGCAATTCGCGGCTCACGCCATACTGTTTGTTGGGACGGGTCTTGACCAGGAGCAGGTACTCCACCTCGCCATTGCTCACACGCTCAATGCCCGGCACTTGAATGTCACTGACTAGGTCGGTCTCGAACGCCGGATCATGCCGCACCTCATCGCCCACCTGCTTGAGCAAACTGATGACCCGATCGGTCGGCTCGCCGTAGGCCGTCGTGATGTGCAAGGTCAACTGCGACCAGTCGCGCGTCGCGTTCGAGACGATCTTGATTTCGCTGTTGGGTACGGTGTGCAGCGTGCCATCGTCATCCCGCAGCACCGTGCGCCGCAGGCTCATGTCCTCCACCGTGCCCTTGACTCCCGCGATGCGCACCGTGTCCCCGATGTCGTACTGGTTCTCGAGCAGAATATAGAAGCCATTGATGAAGTCATGGACCAGGCTCTGCGCGCCAAAGCCTATCGCCAGACCCGCGATGCCGGCACTCGCCAGCAGCGGCCCCAGGTTCAGCCCGAACACCGGCAGCAATGTCGTGGCCGCGACGAACAGGATCGCAGACACCCCCACGCTGGTGATGACGCTGGCGAGCGTCCGAACCTTCTGCGCACGCACACTGTCGGGGAGGTTGCGGGTCTGCAGTGACACGATCTTGCCGGTGATGGCGCGCAGCAGACGGATCAGGACAAACGACCCGATCAAGACCAGCGGAATCTTGGGCGCGTCATGGCGTAGAAACGACATGCCGTCCTGGCGCCAGGCGTGCAACAGGGACGGCAAGTCCCAGGCATCCGGCACGGCTTCGAAGCTGAGAAGGCGATTGATCATTCCGGCGCGATTATAGCAAGGGGTGGACCGGCGTTGGGGGATCCCAGCCCGTCGTATAATTTCTGCATTGAGGTTCACCCTGTCGAGGTTCCCGTGCGATTCCAACTGATTGTGTTGCTGGCTTGCTCCCTTCTGTTTGCCTGCGCCGTGGCGACGGCGTCCGCGCAATCCGGCGTGGCTTCTCCTCCTATGCAGGGCGTCGGACCGGGGCAGCAGCCTGGGCCGCGGGATCAGGCGCCAGGTGGGGACGACGAACTACGCGTAAAAATGGAAAAGGACATGGCCAAGAAGGCCAATCAGGAGCGGCAAGCCCAGCTGAAGCGTGACACCGAGCAACTGTTCAAGCTGGCCACGGACCTGAAGGAGGAAGTGGACAAGTCCAACGAAAACCTTCTTTCTTTGGAAGTGATCAAGAAGGCGGAGGAGATTGAGCGGTTAGCTCACAGCATCAAAGACAAAATGAAAGGCAACTGAGGTCCCTTCCCGAACGCCCCTCGATCAAGTGCCCGCCCCGAAGGTTTCCGCCGGAGTGTCGAATTCCCGCCCCCGGAGTTAGTTACCAGCTTTCGCGGCGCGGGTGGTCGCAGCTAGGCGGCTGCCGAACTGGCCGCGGTCTTTGCGCGTAGGCGCAGTTCCGAACCGGCTAGAAATCACGGGTAGAAATCCTGGCTTGCCTTCGTGGGTATCGGTAGAGGTCCGAAGAACATGGTGATACGTCATGGCGAGAAAGAATCGCCAGCGCAACCTCCACCAGTCAACTCTGCTACCCTAGGAAACTGCGAATTCATGCTGCCGAGGTGCGAATGAGAGAAGGTCGCCGCTGGTTCTCGAGTCTTGCCTGCCGGCTCTCGCTGGCGGGTGTGCTCGCTGTGGGGTGGTTGTCGGCCCGCGCCGAGACAACGCAGATCGTTTTGGACCGGGACGGCAGCACCATCGTGCTCGAACCGTATGCGCCGAATATTATTCGGGTCAGCTTGAGTTTGTTGAGGAACCAGGCCATCGCCGCGCCCGGCTACGGGTTTGTGGCGACCCCCGCCGCTAACGGTTGGACCCACCTCGAGAACGATCGGGGCGACGTCTACCGGTCGTCGCGTTTGGTCGTGACCGTGGCAGTTCCCCATCCCGGCAAGCGGATGACGACGGAACTAGACATTGAGAAATTTTTCAACGGGTCTGCTCCGCCGGCACATATCACCCTCAGCACGCCCGAAGGCAAGACGCTGCTCGACATGACGGGGTGGTCGATGTCGGTGCCCAATCACAAAGATGGAAACGCGGGAATCTTGAACGATCGGCGTCCCTCGGATGAAGCCTTCTATGAAGTGGGCGCCAGTTTCGTTTCACCCCAGGATGAGCACTACTACGGCCTCGGTCAGAACCAGGAAGGTTTCCTCGACCATCGCGGCCATACGGTCGAATGCTGGCACAACTACACGGCTACGGGCGGGCCCAGCGTTTGCGTGCCCTTCATGGTTTCGAACTACGGCTACGGAATCATTTGGGACAACCCCTCAAAGACCACCATCGAGCCGGGATTCAACGAGCGGACGCTCTGGAGCTCGGAGGTCGGCGACCGCGTTTCCTTTTTCGTGATCGCCGGCCGGTCCATGGATGAGATCTATTCCGGGTACCGGCAGCTGACGGGTGCCACGCCGTTGTTGCCGAAGGCGGCCTACGGGTACATCCAGTGCAAGCAGCGGTACTCGACCCAGGCCGAGGTGCTGGCGGTTGCCCAGGGCTACCGGCAGCGCCACCTGCCGGCGGACGTCATCGTGGTCGACTGGTTCTACTTCACCAAGATGGGGCAAATGGATTTTATTCCGGACCAATGGCCGGATCCGGCGGCCATGAATCGACAACTTCACGATCTCGGGTTTCAGACCATGATCAGCGTCTGGCCCCGATTCACGCCGGGTTCGCGCTACTACGACTGGCTGACGAAGCAGGCCTGGTTTGAGCAACTCGGCGACGGCACACCGACCGATGGATTGCCCTATGACCGCGCCGGCTCCGATATTGATACCACCAACCCGCAGGCCGCTCGCTGGTACTGGGATAGGATTCGCGACAACATCATCAGTCAAGGCTTCGACGCCATTTGGGCGGACGAAACTGAGCCTGACCTGCCGCCCAACGGCAGCTACTTCCAGATCGGGCCGGGGACGCGCTATTACAACATCTATCCCCTGCTGCACACGGCGGCGATCTACGACGGCTTTCGCCGAGACGTTCCCCATCGCGCGCTCATCCTCTCGCGGGACGCTTACCTGGGAGCGCAGCGCAACGGCACCATGTTCTGGTCTTCCGATATCTATCCGACCTGGGACACCCTCAAGCGGCAGATTCCGACAGGCCTCGACTTCACCGCTTCGGGCATGGCGTATTGGACCAATGACATCGGGGGCTGGCAGTATCTGCCCAAGGAACATCATCCCTTGCATCCTCCGCTGCTCGATCCTTCCGACGCGCGAGCGAATGTCGGCGGTTACGATGATTATCCGGAGCTCTACACCCGCTGGTTTGAGTATGCCGCGTTTCTTCCCATTTTCCGGGCGCATGGCAGCCGTACTTACAATGAAGTGTGGTCTTACGGCCAGCAGGCGGAACCGATTCTCGAGAAATATCTCAAGCTGCGCTATCAGTTGATTCCCTACATTTATTCCCTGGCACACCATACGGAGCAGACCGGGGCGCCCTATATGCGGGCGCTTTTTATGGACTTTCCGAACGATCCCATGGTTGCCAGCCTGGGCGATGAGTACATGTTTGGCCCGGCGTTTCTGGTGGCCCCGGTCACCGAGCAGGGCGCCACCAGCCGGATGGTCTATCTTCCGGCGGGTGCGGATTGGTACAACTACTGGACCAATCAGCGATTCCATGGCGGGCAGAGCATTCAGGTGGATGCGCCCATCGATACCTTGCCGCTTTTTGTGCGCGCGGGTTCGCTTCTGCCGGTGGGCGCGGCCGTCGAGAGTACCAGCGAAGTGCAGAAGATTACCAAGGTAAAGGTCTATGCGGGGGCGGACGGGAACTTTGCGCTCTATCAGGACGATGGACGGACCTACGCGTATGAGAAGGGTGGAAGCAGCCTGACTCAGCTGCACTGGGATGACGCTGCTCAAAAGCTGACTCATGAAGGAACGCAGGCGTGGGCGGGCCCTGACGCTGAGATGGTCGAGATTGTGGGGCATTAGGCAGCCTTTCAGGTTTCGGTCCGGCGGCTCGAGGGAAACGGTTTTTTCTAGCTGAGAGGGAATCATGCCAGGGGGTTTTCGCTTGCTTTGGACGCTTGCTTGTGGGTTTCTGCTAGCGGCTGGGGTGGCGGCGCAAGACGGGTCTTCTGCGGCCAGTCCTCGGCCGCTCCGTCCGCCGAAGGCCAAGATGCAGCCGGTCACCGACGACCTGTATGGTCACAAGATCGTGGACAACTATCGCTGGCTGGAGGATGAGGGCAGCCCCGAAACCCAGGAGTTTGTGCGCCAGGAACTGGCCTACACGCGTGGCATTCTCGATCCGCTGCCCGGTCGCGAGAAGATTCTCGAGCGCCTGCAGCAGCTGGCTTTGGTGGGGACCATCGGTGCGCCCCAGCTCGGCGGTCAGTACTATTTCTACACGCGGCGCGAGGGCACACAGAATCAGCCGATCCTGCTGGTGCGGGAAGGCGTCCATGGAGCGGATCGGGCTCTGGTGGATGTCAACCAGATGGCCGCGGACGGAACGGTGGCCTTGGACTGGTGGTATCCCTCTGACGACGGCAAGTATGTGGCTTATGGCACCTCGCACAGCGGTTCGGAGGAGAGCACGCTGTACGTGATCGAGACCGCGACCGGCAAATTGCTCGCCGATACCATTGAGCGCACACGCTTTTCGAGCGTGGCGTGGAAGAAGGATCATTCGGGCTTTTACTATTCCCGCCATCCCAGGAAAGGCGAAGTGCCGGCGGGAGAAGAGGTGTACCACGTCAAGATCTTCTACCACCCGCTGGGCGGCGATCCCGCCAAGGATGCTCTGATTTTCGGGGAGGGGCTGCCGGCGCAAGATATTCCCGCGGTTCAGCTGGCCGATGACGATGACCGATGGCTGCTGATCACGGTTTTCGAGGGCTGGGCGAAGAGCGAAATGTATTTGCAGGATCTGCAGGCGGGGACACCGCCGGTGGTGGTCACGAGCGGCAAGAACTTCCTCTATAGCGGCGAGATTTTTCAGGGCAAACTCTACATCACGACGAACGAGGAAGCGTCGCGCTACCGGGTGTTTGTCGTGGGGGCGGCCAATGCCAAGCGCGAAAACTGGAAGGAGATTATTCCCGAGAGTGACGCCGTACTCCAGAACCTGAGTGTTTTTGGCGGGATGCTGTTCGCGCAGTATGAGAAAAACGCCACCTCCGAGCTCCAGCGCTTTGATCTCGCAGGGAAACCGCTGGGCGAGGTTCGGCTGCCGGCTCTGGGGACGGCGGCGGGAATCGGCGGCCGGTACGACCGCAAGGAAATGTTTTTCGGCTTCCAGTCGTTTACCATTCCGGCTTCGGTGTACCAGGTCGATCTCTCCTCAGGACAGACTTCGCTTTGGGATCGAGTGCATGCTCCGATTGACCCTTCCGCCTATGACGTGCAGCAGGTCTGGTTCTCCTCGAAGGACGGCACCAAGGTTCCGATGTTCGTCTTCCATAAGAAAGGCCTGGAGCTCAACGGGAAAAACCCCACCCTACTCACCGGGTACGGCGGGTTCAATATCAGCCTGACCCCCAGTTTTTCGGCCGCGCGCTATCTTTGGCTGGAGCATGGGGGCGTGTTCGCGGTGGTCAATTTGCGCGGCGGAGCTGAATTCGGCGAGGATTGGCATCGGGCTGGCATGCTCGACAAGAAGCAGAATGTGTTTGACGATTTCATCGCGGCCGCGGAATTCCTGATTTCCGACAAGATTACCGACAAGGATCACCTGGCGATTCAGGGCGGCTCAAACGGCGGGCTGCTGATGGGGGCGGCGCTCACCGAGCGACCGGAACTGTTTCGCGCGGTGGTTTGCCAGGTGCCGCTGCTCGATATGCTGCGCTACCAGCATTTTCAGATCGCCAAGCTGTGGATTCCGGAGTACGGTTCAGCCGACGATCCCAAGCAGTTCGAGTGGCTTTACGCCTATTCCCCGTATCACCATGTGCAGGCGGGAACCGACTATCCGGCCATTCTGTTCATGACCGCCGAGAGCGATACCCGGGTCGACCCCATGCACGCCAAGAAAATGGCGGCGCTGATGCAGGCCGAGGCGGCCAACGGGCAAAGTCGCGATCGGCCGATCCTGCTGCGCATTGAGTCCAAGGCCGGGCATGGAGCGGGCAAGCCCCTGGCCAAGCAGATTGAAGAGGGGGTCGATGTTTACTCGTTCCTGTTCTGGCAATTGGGAGTGACACCCTAAGGCCGCACCACCCGGGCCTGAGCTCGGAAAGACGAAGAAAAGCCTGATTCTGGTCACCGCCCGGCGCGAATGAATCATCCAAAGTCCACCCTCACGACCAACCGAAGTTTGACCTGCTTCGCCTCCCATGCTATAAACACTGGTTTTGTGGTAGTTCGGTCACGGCAAACTCTTTTCTTTGCCGCCGACCTCTGGCTCGAATCAATCGAAACAACCGACGCGGCCAAACTCACTCCTGTTCAAGTCTTGTGGTGGAAGCGTGTTCGGAAACACCGGCCATACGCTCCCGGCGCTCTGTTTTCGGCGTCGGGTTGGCGCTGCCCGCCGGAAGGGGCAGCAAGACACTGTCGTCCGAAAACTGGAGGGTTCTCAATGCGCACCTGGCTCGCTGGAATGGCTTTCAAGGGATGCGGGTTCTGTAAGACTCTGATGGCTGCAATCGCAGTCCTGACCTTCGGTGCCACCACTGCCCTGGCTCAAGGGCCCCAGGATACGGGTGGCGAAGCCAGTTTGAAACTTCCTGACCTCTCGCAAGTGACATTCCTGGGCGTGGACGGCCACCGTCTGCTCACCTTTGGCATCGTCTTTTGTATTTTCGGCCTGGGCTTCGGCATGACCATTTATATGCGGCTGAAGAATCTGCCGGTGCATCGCGCCATGCGCGAAATCTCGGAACTGATTTACGAAACCTGCAAGACCTACCTCATCACCCAGGGGAAGTTCCTGTTGCTGTTGTGGATCTTCATCGCGCTGGTCATCTTGCTCTACTTCGGAGTGCTGCTGAAGTATGAGGCCATACGGGTGGCGATCATTCTGCTGTTCAGCGTGGTCGGGATTGCCGGGAGCTACGGGGTGGCCTGGTTCGGCATACGGGTCAATACTTTTGCCAACTCGCGAACCGCCTTCGCCAGCCTGGGCGGGAAACCTTTCCCGATTTACAAGATTCCGCTCGAAGCCGGCATGAGCATCGGCATGATGCTGATCAGCGTCGAGTTGATGATGATGCTGATTATCTTGCTGTTTATTCCCGGAGACTACGCCGGGCCGTGCTTCATTGGCTTCGCCATCGGCGAATCGCTCGGCGCAGCCGCGCTGCGCATTGCCGGCGGGATCTTCACCAAGATCGCTGATATCGGTTCGGATTTGATGAAGATTGTCTTCAAAATTAAGGAAGACGACGCGCGCAATCCCGGAGTGATTGCCGACTGCACCGGTGACAATGCCGGCGACTCGGTCGGGCCATCGGCCGACGGGTTTGAAACCTACGGCGTCACCGGAGTCGCACTCATCACCTTTATTCTGTTGGGCGTGAAGAACCCACTGGTGCAGGTGCAGTTGCTGGTTTGGATTTTCGTGATCCGCATCGTGATGCTGGTCGCAAGCGCAGTGGCTTACTTCCTGAACGCAGCCATTGCCCGAGCCCGCTTCGGCCATGCCGCCGAGATGAATTTCGAAGCGCCCCTGACCTCATTGGTCTGGATTACTTCGATGGTTTCCATTGTGCTGACCTACATTGTGTCTTCGATCATCATCCCCGAACTCGGAGGCGACCCCACCCAGTGGTGGAAGTTGGCCACCATTGTCTCGTGCGGCACGCTGGCGGGAGCAGTCATCCCGGAGTTGGTGAAAGTATTTTCCTCAACCGAATCGCGGCATGTGCGGGAAGTTGTGACCTCGGCGGATGAGGGCGGAGCCTCGCTCGGCATTCTGTCGGGCTTTGTGGCGGGAAATTTTTCCGCCTATTATCTGGGGCTGGCGATGGTCCTTCTCATGTCGATCGGCTACTACGTCAGTACGATCGTCAATGATGCGGGGAACGGCCTAGGGTCGGTAATGCTGGCGGCCCCGGTGTTCGCCTTCGGACTGGTGGCTTTTGGATTCCTCGGCATGGGCCCGGTGACGATTGCCGTGGACTCCTACGGTCCGGTGACCGACAACGCGCAGTCGGTGTACGAGTTGTCGTTGATCGAGCAGGTCCCGGGAATCGAGGCCGAGCTGAAGAGGGATTTCAACGTCAGCGTGAACTTCGAGCGCGCCAAGTATCTGCTCGAAGCCAACGACGGCGCGGGGAACACATTCAAGGCGACGGCCAAACCCGTGCTGATCGGAACCGCCGTGGTGGGCGCTACGACCATGATTTTTTCCATCATCATGGCCTTGACCAATGGGCTCACGGAGAACGTCAGCAAGTTGTCTTTGCTGCATGCTCCCTTCGTGCTCGGCCTGATCACGGGCGGCGCCATGATTTACTGGTTCACCGGGGCGTCCACGCAGGCGGTGACCACGGGAGCGTACCGGGCGGTCGAGTTCATCAAGGCCAACATCAAGCTCGAGGGCGTCGAAAAGGCTTCGGTTGCGGATAGCAAGAAAGTCGTGGAGATTTGCACCCGCTACGCGCAAAAAGGGATGCTGAACATCTTTCTGGCTGTGTTCTTTGCCACTTTGGCGTTTGCCTTCGTAGAGCCGTTCTTCTTTATCGGCTATTTGATTTCGATTGCGGTCTTCGGCCTCTATCAGGCGATCTTCATGGCCAATGCCGGCGCCGCCTGGGATAACGCTAAAAAGATCGTGGAGGTCGAATTGAAGCAGAAGGGCACGGCGCTACACGATGCCACCGTGATCGGCGACACGGTGGGCGATCCCTTTAAAGACACTTCTTCGGTGGCGTTGAACCCGGTGATCAAGTTCACAACCTTGTTCGGCCTGCTGGCGGTCGAACTGGCGGTGAAACTGACGGCTGAGACCAGCAGCAATTTCAGTCATGGATTGGCGCTGGCATTCTTCCTCGTGTCCTACGTATTTGTTTACCGCTCGTTCTACGGCATGCGCATTGGCACAGAAAAGAGAGTGGCCGAAATCCGCACAGCCTCCGCGGATTAGTTACGCTTCCGGCGCCTTCAGCCCGCAGTCCATGTGAATGGAGAAAAGAGGGCTGGACCGCGGTCGTTTCCACCAACGCATGCCGATGGTATGATGGGTAACGATGTGGAGCACGATGCGCCCCTTGGCGTGTCCAACAACACTCCTCAGTAGCTCAATGGCAGAGCATCCGGCTGTTAACCGGAGGGTTGTAGGTTCGAGTCCTACCTGAGGAGCCATTCTCTTGCCATAGCTTAGCGATCGCTGCGCTCTGTTTGCGCTCTGTTAACACGAAACGCAAGCTGAGCGACCTTGCTACCAGCCGTAGTCATCTCATCCGTGACCACATCCCCGTAAACGTTCATTGTGGTACGGATGTCCGCGCTCACGATCCGGGCCCGGCTTGGCTGGCATCCTCGCGTGGATGATTCTGCCGGGCGCTCATTGAGGGCAATGACATGATCCAATAGGTCCCGCCGGCAACCTCCGACCCAGCGCTTGGCCACGCCATTCTGCCACGGACTTCTGAATGAGGTTCGAACCGAATCCAGGCCAACCGATTTCACGCCGGCAAATACTTCTAAGGCGAACTTGGCATCGCGATCGTGCATCAAGTATTTGTGGCTGGCTACGTTGGGAGAAGCTTCTCGTAGTTGCTGCCCGATCCAACCGCTGATGGGATGCTAGGTGACGTTGCAGTGGAGAATCTGCCTTCGATCATGGCTAATAATAAAGAGGCAATACTGCAGCATAAAGGTGACGGTTGGCACAGTGAAGAAATCCATCGCAGCGATCACCTCGCGGTGATTGCGGAGAAAGCTGAGCCAGCGTTTGGCAGGTTCAGGGTTCCTGGGCGCTCGCTTCATGCAGCGGGAAATGCTTCGCTCCGATACGTCGTAGCCCAGCATCAGACTCGCCATGAATCCGGGGAGCGCCCAGGTGGGGTTCTCAGCAACCATGCGGAAGATCAAGTCTCTCACGTCTTTCGAGAGCTTCTTTCTACCGACCCGCTTTCTCGCCCTGGGGATGAAGCTCCAGTACAGACGGAAGCCCGCTCTATGCCAACGAATCACGGTTTTTGGGGTGAGCAGGATGAGAGACTGTTTCCACCCAGGCCAGAATCGGATGGCGACCACCCAGAAGAGTTTGTCGAGCACGCGAAACTTGGGTTTGTGGGTGCTTGCGTTTCAACGCGGCGAGTTGCTGCCGCAGCGCCAAATTTCCCAGGAGCAAGCTTCGGCGTGAACGAAAGACGCGGACGAGGAGTCCGAGCCAGAGACAGAACATGGGGGACATGGACGAAAGTTACAGCAGGTGAACGCGGAGAGGAAATCTCGCAAGTTGTTTGATTTCGCGCCCGGACATAATTTTGGCGATTCATAAGTATAATCCTCTCACCCCGCAGGTATGCGCCAGGAGCTACGCTCATGGATATTTCGATGAAAGTCGGTGCTCAAACCCTGACGCAACTGGCTCTGCTGCTTGCGGTCTGTCTCGCACCTTCGTTGTACGCTCAAACTCCCACATCGGGTGGAATTACTGGAGTGGTGAGCGATACCAGCGATGCCGTAATCCCGGCCGTGATCGCGGAGGTGCGAGACGACTCCAAGGGCTCCACGCAAAAGACGGTGACCAACGCAGAGGGGCTGTATCTGTTCTCTTTTATGGCACCCGGCAGTTACACACTGACCTTTACCCATCCGGGTTTTGAAGCTATTACTCGCAAACTCGAGGTCCCCCTGGGGCCGCCCGCTACTCTGAACGTCCGTCTCAAAATCGCAACCGCACGAACGACGGTTCAGGTCACCGAGGAAGCTCCCCTCATCAAAGCAGAAAGCGGCGACGTTTCTACGACCCTCAGCCGGCGCCAGATTTCCCAAGTCCCCAATCCCGGCAACGATCGCACCTATATCGTGCAGACAGCACCCGGAATGATCATGGACACGGACAACGGCAATGGCAATTTTTCAAATCTGGGTATGCCTGGCACTTCCAACCTTTTCACCTTGAACGGTATGAACGACAATGACTTCGGAAACAATACGAATATCAACGGAGCTCTGAATCTTAGTCTGGGCGCCAACGAAATCGAGGAGGTCACTGTGGTCAGCAACGGCTATTCCAGCCAATACGGTGGCGCAGCTGGAGCGAATGTGAACTACATCACCAAGTCCGGGGGCAACGAGTATCACGGCAATGCTATCTACTTCTGGAACGGCCGCGTGTTGAATGCCAACGATTGGATCAATAACGCCACCGGGGTGCCGCGCGCCCCGGATAATGCCAACCAGTGGGCGGCTTCTCTCGGTGGCCCAATCAGGAAAGACAAACTCTTTTTCTTTTTCAATACGGAAGGCGTGCGCGTGCTTCTTCCCATTCCGTCCCAGGTGGTCCTGCCTAGTCCACAGTTTGAGGCGGCCACCATTTCGAATATCGATGCGTTGTTTGGGTCAGTTTCCGCTTCCGATGCCTTCTATAAGAAGATTTTCAGCCTTTACAACGCTGCGCCGG
Organism: uncultured Acidobacteriaceae bacterium; assembly: GCA_963770245.1. Lineage (GTDB taxonomy): Bacteria > Acidobacteriota > Terriglobia > Terriglobales > Acidobacteriaceae > PALSA-270. Next base: position 174,061 of record CAVYOX010000016.1, read on the forward strand.
GCGCCGCTCGGGCCCTCCCCGGCAATTTTTCTGATCCTCTTGGCTGCGGCTCATTTGTCGGACCCGCGGGGCTCGGGACCAATGTTCCCTGCGCCGTGCATTTCGCGACCACCGAAGGCCGTCCGTCCGATCAATCGCTCATTTCCGGGCGCATCGATTGGAACCTCCGAAGCAATGACCGGGCTTTCCTTCTGCTGCAGTATGACCACGGGCATCAAGCAACCTATACCGACCCCATCAGCCCGCTTTTCAACGTGGACAGTAACCAACCCGCGTGGCAAGGCCAACTCATCGAGACCCACGCTTTCGGTCCATCGGCGGCCAACCAACTTCTAGTCGCGGGCTGGTGGCAAGGCAAAAAATTCCAGCCGGCGAATCTTTCTCAGACTTTGGCAGCCTTCCCCACCAACCTCGACTGGTTTGCCACCGGCACTTTCACCAGCCTGGGCGGGCTGGACTTCGTTTTTCCCACGGGCAGAAACGCTACTCGCTTCCAGGCTGCAGACGATCTTGTGAAGTCGGCAGGGAATCACAACCTTGGATTTGGCGTTAACTTCCTGCGCGCCAAGCTGACTGACTTTGCTTATTCCACGAACGCCGCGGGTCAACTGATTCCTTTGACGCTGGACGCTTTCTATCAGGGCGGAGTTGATCCGGGGGTTCTCGCTGGCACCGATCCGACGCATGACCTTACCATTCTCAATCAATCCTTTCCCTCGCAACTCTCGCAACGGATCGCTTTCTACCGGTTCGGAATCTATGCCCAGGATGACTGGCACCTGCATTCGAACTTTACGCTGATGCTTTCCCTCCGGCTGGAGCATCAGTCCAATCCCGTCTGCCAACGGCTCTGCTTCGCTCGCCTCACAGGATCGTTCGAATCGGTGAGCCACGATCCGAGTCAACCGTACAATCAAGCGCTTCTCGTCGATCAGAAACAAGCCTTTGAGAAGCTGAACAGTCTTCTGTGGTCACCCCGATTGGGCTTTGCCTGGCAGCCGTTCGGTGCGTCGCGCAACACCGTCCTGCGCGGTGGTATCGGTATTTTTTTCGACCCGTTACCCGCCGCCCTCATCAACTATTTTTCCGGCAACCCTCCGGTGGTAAATTCATTCACCATTTTCCGCGACCACCTTACCCCTGACGAGAACACCAGTCTGTTCAAGGACGCCTCCGCCTCGAATACCGCGTTCCTCAACGGATTCGCCGCTGGGCAAACCCTGGCGCAAATCCAAGCGACGATTTCCAGTTTCTACCCTCCCGGCTTCTCTCCGCCCGCGATCAGCGTCCCGGGAAGCAAGACCTTTTCTCCGCAGTATCAGAAATGGAGTCTCGAATTACAGCAGGCCTTTGGAATGGCTACTTCCGTGACCCTCGGGTACTACGGGAATCACGGCATCCATGAGCTAATGCTGAATCCTTCGGCGAACGCTTATGGCTTCGGATCGTTCCCGCTGAGTCTCTGCACGAGTCCCGCTGTTCCGCCGTGTGCCGATCCACGTTTCAGTGAGGTCACTGAGATCAATACTATCGGCGCGTCGAATTACAACGGAATGGTCGCATCCTTCGAGCATCGCTTTACTCGTTGGACACAGGGCCTGTTCCAGGCCAACTACACATACGGCCATGCATTCGATGAGGTTTCAAACGGCGGAGTTGGAGGCTTCACCTCCGGGAGCTCCGCGTTTGTGCAGGATCCCAACAATCCCCGGGGCAGCTATGGGTCTGCCGAGTACGATGTACGCCATTCCCTGAACGCAAACTACCTCTGGGAAGTCCCGCTACGAGCGGCGTTGCGGGGGCGCGGTTCGGAATTATTCGTCCAGGGATGGCAGGTGTCCGGAACGCTCTTTGTGCGCAGCGGTTTTCCCTACACTGTATTTGACAACGGTCAAAGTATCGCATTGAACACCAATAACTTCTTTGGCACGCTCTATGCCGTCCCCGTCGCACCAATCGGCCCGGCTGGTCCGTGCGGAGAGGGGGCGGCAATTCCGGCTGCTCCGCAACCTTGTCTGCCCCCGCAGCAAATCGGCGGGACACCCAATCCGAATGCACTCTTTGTTCAGTCCGGATGCGAAACCGGGTTTAACACCGGCGTCGCGGGCGCAGTCCCTCCTCTATGCATCGGCGGCAGTGCAGTCCAGATCGCGCAAGGACGAAATCGGTTTCGCGGGCCGGGATACTTCAGCACCGATTTCGCCGTTATGAAGAACACAAAGCTGCCAGGTTGGGAGCGGGCGCAGCTGGGAATGGGCTTTCAATTCTTCAATCTCTTCAACCACCCGAACTTTGGCTTGCCCCATAACAACATTTCAGACCCCCAGCTCGGTCAAATTTCCTATCTGGAAAGTCCTCCCACAACCATTCTCGGGTCGGGGCTGGGCGGTGACACCTCGCCACGCATGATCCAGCTCAAGCTTCAACTTCAGTTTTGATTGTCATCCCTCTGTTCCAGGTAGTTTCAACGTGGGCAGATGCGGTATCAAGCTCAACCTGGCTTCTCTCCGGACGGACACTCGTCATTGCGGCGACGAACCGGTGTCGTGCAGGAGCACGACGTTGGAATCGACGTGGGTACGCATGACACCGAGGGTTTTGCCATCGGGTGAAAATTGAAAGGTTTGGATCCCATCGGCTTGAAAATTCGTAATCAGGCGGCCGGGAGAACCATCGAGCGGGTGCAGCCATAGGTTGTCAGCGCCGTTCTCGCGGACGGGATACATGATGGCTTTCACGCGGGGCATGAATTGCAGGAAACCGTCAATACGTGGATCGGGATCAAGCAATCGCACCTGCGGCTGGGATCCGGCGTCGAGCGGGACCAAGACAATCTTCCTCGAGGGCGCTTTCGGATCGTTCTTCGTTGCGAGAAATAGGAGAAGCTTACCGTCGGGTGAGAGGCCCAGCCCCGGTATGGCGAAGAGCCCTCCGGGCAAAGTGGTGCCCGGCACCACCTCGGGCGCTCCACCATCAACGGATACTCGGAAAATCTGTAAGGTATCCAGGTTCTCGTAGTACACCCACCTTCCGTCCCGCGAGCAAACCGGTCCAACGTCGGTTGCCCCGTAGCTCAGCTGCCTGGGGTTCGAGCCATCCGCTTCTACGCGCCAGATGTTGACTTTCTTACTGGCGGCACGATTCGCCCACACGAACACAATATAGTGCCCATCGGGACAGCTGGTTGGCCGGATAACTTGTGCCGAGGGATCGCTGAGAAGGGTGGTCCGGTGGCTGCCGTCAGCCGACATTCGCAGCAAGTTGCCAGCATCGCCGAAGTAAAGATCACTATTGCTCGCCCAGCCGAACATGGCTGCGTCCTGGCTTTGCGCGAGCGCTGGACTTGGAGGATTCCCAAGGAAGCCCGTAGCCGGCATGAGATAAAGAGTCTGCGTCGTTCTTTGCTGCACCGTCGCTAGTGTCTTTCCGTCCGCAGAGAGCGTAAGTGTCTGATAGTCATCCGTGTCTTTAGTGATGACATGAAATTGCCCCGCCGGGTCGGAGATAGACCCAATTTGGCTGCGGGCAATAAATCCAATGTCCCTCTGATAATTGACCAGAAGAGCGCGGCTGGATGGCAACCAAACGATATTGTTCAGCGGCAGGTCATCGAACTGCGCCAGAGTTTGGATTTTCGAGGAAGCCAGGTCGCGCAGTCGGATCGAGACTCTTGCCTCACTCGGCCCGGGATTGACCAATGCGATCTGAGCGCCATCGGGCGACCAGGCGACGAGATTCGGGAAAACCGTAGAAGCCCCGGCCGCGGTGGTGATGATCTTCTGGTCCGTGCCATCAACGTTGGCCGTGAGAATCGACAATTTTCCTGGTTCCGGATCATTCTCGCGCAAGAAGGCCATGCGCGTGCCGTCCCGCGAAAAAGTGGCTCCGGAGCTGTCGTCTCGCACCACCGTTTGTGGCGATCCGCCCAACACCGGCGCCCGCAAGAGGTTGTATATGCCGTTTACATTGGAGGTCGCCTCGAGGAAATAGATGTAGTTGCCGTCGGGGGAAAATGTGAGGCTCCGGTAAGAAGCATCCGCGGGGGCAATCACCTGGGTGTCGCTGTTGGTCGGAATATTGCGTAGCCGGAGGCTCTGCTTACCATTTTCGTCCACGGCGCTCAGGAGGTATCTCCCATCGGGCGAAATCGCCGCCGCAATAGATTTTCCGTTGTTCGTGACCTGAGTGATCGTAAAATTCTCGAAGGGTATGGCGGCAGGTCGGTGAAGGATGGAATAAACGCCGATGCCTGCTGCGCCAAGAATCACGATTGCCGCAATGACCATACCGGCCACTCGCCACTTATGCTGTTTCGCGGCCGCGACTACGGCGGAGCCGCTGGTGCTGTGCGCGAACCGGCTCGCATTCGTCGCTGTTGCCTTCCCCGAGTCGATCGGGACGTGGTGCCTCGAATACGTGTCGCGTTTCAGCCGTTGCAGGTCGGTATGCGTTTCCGAGGCATGTTGGTAGCGCAGTTTGCAGTCTTTTTCCAAACACTTGCTGATGATCCGCTCTAAATCTGGCGTCACATCGGGATTCAGCCGCACCGGAGGAACCGGCTCCCGGTTCAGAATGGAATCGAAAATCACTCCTGTGCTTTCGCCACGGAACGGCGACACGCCGGTAGCCATCTCGTAGAGCACCACTCCAAAGGAAAAAAGGTCGGTGCGGCCATCCAGATCCTTTCCGCGCACCTGCTCCGGTGACATGTAGGCCCCGGTTCCCAGAACCGCACCAGTACTCGTCTGGCTCCACGCGCTCGGAGTGACCGTAGTCTCTGCTTCCGCGACGTGAACATCTGCGGATGAGAATTTCGCCAGCCCAAAGTCGAGAACCTTCGCGTGCCCGCGCCGGGTGACGAAAATGTTCGCCGGCTTAATGTCGCGGTGGACAATGCTCCGGGCGTGGGCGGCGTCCAGGGCATCAGCAATTTCAATCGCCAGGCCAAGCAGAATATCCGGATCGAGGGGCTTCCCGGCGATGCGGTCCTTTAGCGTCATACCGTCCAGAAACTCCATGGCGATGAAGGCCTGCCCATCCTGCTCACCGACGTCGTAGATCGTGCAAATGTTCGGATGATTGAGTGCAGAGGCGGCCTTGGCTTCGCGTCGGAAGCGGCTCAAGGCTTGCGAGTCTTTGGCCACTTCGTCGGGCAAGAACTTAAGGGATACAAAGCGATCTAACCGGGTGTCCTCGGCCTTGTACACCACGCCCATGCCCCCACCGCCCAACTTCTCGACGATGCGGTAGTGCGATATGGTTCGCCCGACCATTGGAGTGGCGATATGCTAGGCGGAATGCGAGGGCAAGTCAATGAAAGCCGCGGAGTTGCGGGTGTCCTGGCGGGATGGTTGGCGATGAGTCGCCATTACACGCATTGTGCAAGGGCGCCCTTTTAAGGGCGCCCTTTTGAGGTAGTTTTGAGTGTGAGGCAGAACTCTACCGAAAGGAGCACCCGTATGGGCATTAAGTGTCGGCATGGACGTTCACAAGAAACGATTTCGATCGCGGTGATGAACGGCAATGGAAAACTGGCGATGGAATCCATTATCGAAACCAAGGCGAGTACCGTCCTGCAGTTTATCCACGGGGTACGCGGTGATTTGCATGTGACATTTGAAGAAGGAGCCTGGGCCGCTTGGCTGTATGACTTATTGAAGCCACACGTCACGGAGCTCGTAGTGTGCAATCCACGGAAAAACGCCGTGATGAAGCAAGACAATAAGAGCGACAAGATTGACGCGCGCAAGCTTGCCGATCTGCTGCGCGGCGGATATCTGCGCTCGGCCTAAGGAACGCCAGGCAGACCGCCGAAGTCCTTTATCAAGCGCGTGGTTCATGTCCTGAGATGTCCTTGCCGACCTTGTGAAGATCGGGCTTGCTCCACGAATGAGCAGTGGTGACGGTCATCGACCGCAGACTGCGAATCTCGTCTGGCTGCAAAATGCGCATGCTGTTTAATATCAGTTTGTACTACTTTTCGTACTAGCTTTCCGCGAAGAAGGCGAATCGTGCGAAATCTGAGAATAGTGCGGCTGAATATTTTCAGCAAGTTACCGACAGGATTGGACTTGCGGATTGGCTTCAGGGTACGAGTCCTACCTGAGGAGCCAATTTTACTGGGGTTTCCGCAACCCAGCGCCCGGAAGCGTGGCCCGATTTTACCTAGATTTTACCCTTCGAGCCGCTTCGGGTGCTAAGCCGGGGGAGTCGAGGCGGGCTGAAGGCCGCATAAATACAGGGGATTTCTAATTCCGCCTCGGTAGCCTCGGTAGTTTTATTGAGCCGATACTTTTTACTTACGTGAACGGCCCGCGACGACGCGCGACGTAGTGCCTAAGAACGCCGTTAGAAGACGGTAAGGCCGGGCCTGCGGCGGGCCGAAGCGCCCACCCCCATCCGCCGCGCGCCCAGCGTCCAACGGCCCCACCAAGCCTAGGGGGATAGAATTGACACTCCCGCGCGGGGGGCCGCTGGTATTTCCACTGAAATTTGGCCGCTGTCTCGACTGCTCTAGCTATTTGCCATGCTGTCTGGCGAAGGAGAGAAACATGAGTTCTTCGGATGATTTTCTAAAAATCTTGAAAAGCTGGAAGGAATCCGAGGGTGTGATTGTTGCCGTCCACTGGACATCTGGAATGGAAGGTGTCGATTTTAGTTTTCGAGCGCAAGTGCTTGAAGGAGACGCGTCGGGAATAGAATTTGGTACGGACGAGGACAAGGGTAATGTGACCATGAATATGTCTCCCTTGTGGGTTCTACGGTAACAAAGATAGACAAGCGAGAAGTGGATATAACTTTTAGATTTCTTGGATATCTATTTCTCTGCCCTCGCGTGTCCGCTCAAGGAACCGTGAGGTCGGTAAGGTATCTGCCCGAGTGACCCAAACTCTATTGAGCCATTCAGGAACTCAGGTTATAGTCGACAGCACGCTCGGCGGCAATCACCGCTCCGATGCTGCATGATCTTCTGAGGAGATTCTGCCCATGAACATTCTCCGCGCATTTTTGTTCAGTTCTGCCCTGCTCGTTCTTCTCGTTTTGGCTGCTGCCGTCCAACCTGCCATTGCTCAGAAGGCTCATGGCATTCAGGAGCACCATCAGACGATTCCAGCCGGGAAAACCTGTTCTAACTGCCACCAGATGACGTATGCCCAATGGAAAGGCAGCCCGCATGGCGCCAATGATGTCCAATGCACCGTGTGCCACGGCGAGATCACAGCACAGAGCGTCGCGGCCACGCCGGCGTTGAGCGTATGCGCCCCCTGTCACGACGATCAGGTGGCAGAACTGAAGTCTGATCCATTCATGAAAGGCAAGACGTGTGTGACCTGTCATTCACCACACACGTTCATGCCGCACAAGAAGGCAGCCGTCGCAGGTAAGTAATACCGGTTCGCGGAGCAGTTGCTTTGGTCGAAGAAAGAAACCGCCGATGCGGGTTGTCCCGTAGAAGTCGCCGTTGGTAGCTTGCAGTAGCCCTCCCATAGGCAGGTCGCCTTCAGTGTCGAAGTAGTACAACGTCGTCAGCGTTCCCCTGGGGGTCATTTTGAAGACCGTGCTGCTCGTAGTTCCGTAGAAGTCCCCGTTGGTAGCTTGCACCAGTACGGCGGCAGGTCCAGAGCCGTCATCTCCGCTAAAGCGGTGCAACACAGTCATAGTCCCCCCGGGGGTGATTTTGAAGACCGTGCCACAGCCTGTGTGGCAGGAACCTCCCCCGCCACCCCCACTGTGGGCTGTGCCGTAGAAGTTTCCGTCGGTGCCTTGCACTAGCCCGGCATAAGGTAAAGCGCCCTCACTGCCGCCAAGGTCTTGCAACGTCGTCAACGTACCCTCGACGGTGATTTTAAAGATGTTGCCATAGTAGCCCCCGCCCAATGTTGTCCCGTAGAAGCCCCCGTCGAAGCCTTGAACTAGAGTGACATAGGCAGGCTGACCGCCGTTGGTTCCGTCGAAATTTATCAGAGTCTTGAAGGTTTGTACGTGCGACGCAGTCGCCGTCGCGGCACAAAAAACAAAAACGAGGCAAACCACTTTCGAGAAGCTTAGTTTGTTCACATTGTCCCCTTTCCTGCTTCGCAGCCTTGACCCGCGTGGGGGGGATTTTCGTCGAGCTTTGTGGCCACGGATCGAATGTGACTAGTGGCATGACGCCTCTAGGGAAGGTTCAGTTGCGGAAACTGAAAAACGCTGCTCTGAGGCGCGGGTTGACATTACGCCTTCGACCTGCCTGGCGTCTGTGATAGGAATCACTTCTTCTCGGATCCTCGTCTCAGTCCAGCGCGACGGCCAGGAGCCGCGAGCAGGCTTGGAGCCTCCCGTTTAACTTTTGGGACAAAACTTCAGCAAGCTTCTGAAGGGGTTTTTGAAAGGTGACGGCATAGCTGTCAATCTCGTTTCAGCAAAATTGTTCATCTCTTTCGAGACAATGCCCACAAGCGGAGAGGGCGCTTTTTTCAGTGGCTAGCTCCGAAAATGATTTTTGTTTTTCCTATAGATCAAACCGGGTTGCGGTTAGGCTGGCTCGCGCATGGGACCGTCGCCGGAGATGCCGGTTTAGATCCATTGCTTTCGCAGCAGCCACATCTTTGATGATCTGCGTAAGGCCCATGTAGCCGAGCAGCGTGAGCATAAGGATTGGCCAGTAGAGCCGCGGCAGGTGCGTGAAACCCAGAGCAGAGGCCAAAGGGGAATACGGCAACCACATCCCCAAAGCCATGATTGATAGGGTCGTGATGGTGAGCGCCCAACTCGCTCGGCTCTGTAGGAATGGAATCTTGTTTGTGCGAATGACGTGAATGATGAGCGTCTGCGTCATCAACGACTCGACGAACCAGCCGGTCTGAAACAGCGACGCGTGGGACGGCTCCCAGCAGTTGAAGATCCAGAGCATGACGAAGAAAGTCGTATAGTCGAAAATCGAGCTGATGGGGCCGATAAAGAGAATGAATCGCTTGATTTCTCCGATGTTCCAGGGCCGCGGTCGAGCTACTTGCTCTTCGTCCACGGCGTCCGCCGGGATCGGCACCTGCGAGAAGTCATACAGCAGATTGTTGGTCAACACCTGAATCGGGGCCATCGGGAGGAAGGGGAGGAAGGCACTCGCCCCCAGTACGCTGAACATGTTCCCGAAGTTGGAACTCGCTCCCATCCGGATGTACTTCACGATGTTCGCGAAGACCTTGCGGCCTTCAATCACGCCCCCTTCCAGCACCATGAGGTCCTTTTCCAGCAAGATCAGGTCGGCCGACTCCTTGGCGATGTCAGTGGCGGTGTCCACCGAGATGCCGACATCCGCCGCTCGCAGGGCGGGAGCATCGTTGATTCCGTCGCCCATGAATCCAACGACGTGTCCCTTGCCCCGGAGGACGCGGATGACCCGCTCTTTGTGCGCGGGAGAGAGGCGGGCGAACAGAGCCGCTTTCTCCGCTGCCTCGGCCAGTTCGGCGTCGGACATCTTCTCCACGTCGCCGCCCAGCAGCATGGGGTCGGCTGATGAGGCCTACGTCTTTGCATACCTTACGGCTGACAAGGTGGTTATCCCCGGTAAGGATTTTTACGCGCCACGCCATGCTTGTTCAGAGCCGCGAGGGCGCTGGGCTGCGGTGTCCTTGGGCGGGTCCAGGAACGCGGTATACCCTCTGAGTACGAGGTCGCGCTCGTCATCCTTCGCGCAAATTTGCTTTCCCGGCAGATCCTTGGTTGCCACCGCCAGCACGCGGAAGCCGTCGTTGCTGAGGCTGTCGTACTCTTGCTTCAGCCCGACCATCAGATCCGGGTCCATCGGGGACAACTTGCCATCGAGTTCAAACTGCGAGCAGCGGTGAAAGACATCCTCGGGAGCCCCCTTGGTGAGCAGGATCGCCTTGCCTTCGGCGTCCTCCACCAAGACCGACATCATGCGTCGAGTGAAGTCGAATGGGATCTCATCCAGCTTCTTATACTTCTCGACAACCGCCTTCCCGTGGAACTCGGTGCTATCCAGGATCGCCCGGTCGAGCAGGTTTTTGAGGCCCGTCTGGAAGTAGCTGATCAGGTAGCCGTCCAGGAGCACGTCATCCGTTTCACGCCCAGCGACGTTGCAGTGCCGCATGAGCACGACGCGGTCTTCGGTGAGCGTGCCCGTCTTGTCGGTGCACAACACGTCCATGGCCCCGAAGTTCTGGATTGAGTTCAGCCGCTTGACGATCACCTTCTTGCGGCTCATGGCGAGCGCGCCATTGGAGAGGCAGACGGAGACGATCATCGGCAGCATCTCGGGAGTGAGGCCTACGGCCACGGCCAGAGCGAAGAAGAAGGCTCCCTTCCAATCGTGCTTGGTGAAACCGTTGATGAAGAAAACCAGAGGCACCATCACGGCCATGAACTTCATCATGAGCCAGGTGAAGCGGTTGAGGCCCTGGTCGAAGCTCGTCTGCACTCGTTCCCCGGTGATCGAGTGGGCCATACTGCCCAGGTAGGTTTGCAGCCCGGTCGTAACCACGGCTGCCGTCGCCGTACCGCTCTCGACGCTCGTTCCCATGAAGCATGTGTTGTTGAGTTCCGTGGGCGAGCTCTCGACTTTGGTTTCGGGGTCAGGGAACTTCTCGACCGGGAACGACTCACCCGTGAGGCTGCCCTGGCTCACGAAGAGGTCTTTCGACGACAGCAACCGCACGTCGCCCGGAATCATGTCGCCGGCGGCCAGTTTGATGATGTCACCGGGCACTAGGTCCCGGAGTGGTATCTCCCTCGCCGCGCCGTCCCGAACGACGGTAGCGGTCACATGGATCATGGCCTTCAGCTTCTCGGCAGCGGCGTCCGCCCGTGCTTCCTGCCAGAAGCGGAGTCCCACGCTCAGCGCCACCATGCCCGCCATCACAGAGCCGGCGCGCGCGTCGCCAGTAAGGAAGGAAACTGTCGACAAAGTGGTCAGCAGGATCACCAGCGGGTTACGGATGATTTTCAGAACGCGGACGAGCCCACCTTGCTTGCGCTCTTGCGCGACCTCATTGGGACCGGTGGTGCGGGCCCGTTCTTCGGCCTCAGCTTGGGTTAGGCCATGGAGAGAAGTGCTCAAGTCCCGCAGCAGCTGTTCGCTGCGCTTCCGGGCGGCGTCAAGCACTGCGGGTGAAACCCGAATATTTTGGTTCTTGGTCTTCGGTGGAATCGCCGGCTCGTTCGGGCGGGCCGGTAGCTTCTCAGGCTTTGAGCCTGCCGCTCCATCCTCGACCAGGGCCCCGGCCGCGCTATCCCCATTGGGTGTTGTCATCGTTTCCTTGATCGGTTGAGGGAGGAAGCTCTCAAGCCTTGGAATTACCTCAGACCGATGTTCCGTCGCTCCTCGAACTGACCGCGACTTTCTTGATCCACCATTCCTGACTGTTCATGCTGCGGGGGTTGTCGCGATCGGAAGGCCGATCATAGGTTCCGTCGGGTTTCATATGCCGGGCTTTGACCACGTCGGCAAGGTAGATCGCAAGAACTTGGTCATGGAGAAAGCGCACCAGCTTGGAGTCCCGCACCGGGAAGTCAACTTCCACCCGGCGATTCAGGTTCCGCGGCATCATGTCGGCGCTGCCCAGGTAAATCTCCTCTTGTCCAGCATTGCGGAAATAGAAAATGCGGCTGTGCTCAAGGAATCGTCCCACGATACTTGTGACCCTAATGTTTTCGCTGACACCAGCCATCCCGGGACGCAAGCAACAGATTCCTCGCACCAGAAGATCCACCTCAACGCCGGCTTGTGAAGCCTCGTAAAACAGTTGAATCATGCGCTTATCTACCAGGGCGTTCATCTTGAAGATAAGCTGGCCGCGCTCGCCGTGGCGCTGATGTTCGATCTCGCGGCGGATGAGCCGCTCAAAGTTTTCTCGCATGTCCACCGGCGCTACCAGCAACTTCCGGTAGTCAACCTTGGCGGAATAGCCCGTCAAGTAGTTAAACAAGTCAGTGCAGTCGGCACCGATCGCCTCATCGCAGGTGAACATTCCAATGTCAGTGTAGAGCTGAGCGGTAAGGCTGTTGTAGTTGCCGGTGGAAAGATGCACGTAGCGGCGGATGGCATTGCCTTCGCGCCGCACCACCAAAGCGGTTTTGCAGTGCACCTTCAGACCCAGCAAACCGTAGACCACATGCACTCCCTCGCGCTCCAGTGCGCGGGCCCACTCAATGTTGCTCTCTTCGTCGAAACGAGCCTTGAGTTCGACCAGCGCGGCCACCTGCTTTCCCTCGCCGATGGCATCGAGCAGTGCCTCCACCACCGGAGAATTACGGCCCACGCGGTACAGGGTAACCTTGATGGCCAAAACCGCTGGGTCACGCGCCGCTTGCTGGAGAAACGTCACTACCGGCTGAAAGGAATCGTAGGGGTGGTGCAAAAGAACGTCTTGGCGTCGGATGGCGGCAAATAGGTCTTCGCCCTCTTCCTCAGGCTGCAGCGCAGCCGGGACCGCGGGGATGAAAGGCTTATCCTTCAGATCGGTACGATCCACCGCCGAAAGATGTTTCAGGCGCGACAAGGCCAGAGGCCTTCCCACCTGGTAGACATCCTCCGGATCGACCTCGAGGTTCTTCTGCAGGATTTCCAGAACTGCCGGCGGCATGTCATCGTTCACTTCCAGCCGGATCACGTCGGCAAACCGCCGCTGCCAGACACCCTCTTCCACTGACTCCAGAAGGTCGCCGGCCTCAAGTTCCTGGATGCTGCTGTCCGCGTCCCGAGTTACATGGAAAGGATGGGCTTCCATGATCTCCATTCCCGGAAACAGGCTTTCGAGATTGGCCACGATGAGCTGCTCCAACCACACCAGGTACTGTGGCGCTGGCCCTTTCTTTTTCCTGGTCACGCTTTCTTTGGCGGGCGGAGTTACCGGTACGAGCTGGGGCAGGATATCGGGCACCTTGACCCGGGCGAAGTGTTCGGTGCCCTGCTGGTCGCGGATCAGCACGGCCAGGTTCAGGCTGAGATTTGAGATGTGCGGAAAAGGTCTGCCCGGATCGAACGCCAAAGGAGTTAGCGTAGGAAAGACAGTTTCGGAAAAATACTGGTTCACGTTCGCCAGCTGTGCCGATGTCAGCTGAGAATAATCCACGATGCACAAACCAGCCTTCTTGAGGGCCGGGTAGATTTGCCGACGCAAACACTCGTGTCCGGCTTCGAACAGCTCCACGACCCTTTCACGGATGGCCGCCAGTTGTTGTTTGGGCGTCATCCCGTCGGGGCCAGATTCGATTACACCGCTCTCCACCTGCCGCTTGAGCCCGGCGACCCTCACCATAAAGAACTCATCCAGATTTGAGCCCACGATGGAGAGAAATTTCACACGCTCCAGCAGGGGATTGTGCTGGTCCTGAGCCTCCTCCAAAACTCGTTTCTGGAACGCGAGCAGGCTGAGCTCCCGGTTCACGTAGAGTTTTGGATCGTCCAGAGAAGACGCGTCACGCAGCCCCGTTCGCTTGGACTCTTCTTGCCGGGGTTTGCCGCCCGGTCGCGAAACCGAGTGCTTGGTCTTGGTGGCGGAACTGTGCTGGGCGGACATCGGGATGGTCAAGGATATACCGATTAAGCCCACCGGTTGAGCCTGAGAGAAACAACCGGCCTGTCACACCAGAGCGGGCTGGGACCGATGTCGCACGCCAGTGTAAAGCAGGGTTTGTTAAAGGAGGGTTAATTCTCGTTCGGTTCGTCCGCTCCTGTCTACTACTGCTCAGACTCGAAGGAGTTGAGCATGGGAGAGTGGTGCGCTGGAGTTTTTTGATCACAAGGAACTCGACCGGCGCGGTCGCGACCTGCTCCCGCACAGACCATAAGGTGAATGTATGAGACTCCGTCTTCGATTTGTTCCGCTCTTGGCTGCAATGGTTTTGGTTGGCTGTAACTCCGGGACACCGACGAATGTAGCCGCCGCCGGCAATCAAGCTCAGGTTACCGCCGCTGGGAGTTCGTTCGTTTATCCCGTCATGATGCGCTGGGTGCAAGCCTATGGACAAGACCATCAGGGATTACAGATCAATTATCAATCGATTGGCAGCGGCGGAGGCATTGAGCAGCTGAAAAGCGGGATGGTGGACTTTGGCGCCTCCGACGCCGCGCTCGATGACCAAAAGCTGAAGGAGATGCCTGCTCTGGTGCAGATCCCGGAGAGCGCAGGACCAGTATGCATCACCTACAACCTGGAACAGATCAAAGAGCCGCTGAAGCTGAGCGGAAACACACTCTCGGGTATTTATCTCGGCACCATCAAGAATTGGCAGGATGCCGCAATCAAGAAGGACAATCCCGGAGTAAATCTTCCCCAGCAGGACATCGTCGTGGTGCATCGTACCGAAGGCAGCGGCACGACGAACATCTTTACTACCTATCTTGCCGCCGTCAGCCCCCAATGGAAAAGCCGAGCCGGCCAAGGCCTCTCCGTAAGCTGGCCAATCGGAATCGGGGGCAAAGGGAGCGAGGGCGTGACCGGACTGATTAAGCAAAATCCAGGCGCCATCGGGTACGTGGAGCTGACTTATGCGGAAGAAAATAAGCTTCCCGTCGCCGAGGTCCAGAACCTGGCTGGCAAATATGTGAGCCCGACGGCGGCGGGAACGAGCGCTGCTATCGATGCGTTTTCCGGCGAGCTATCGAAAGACGTGCGCACGCCAATCGTGAATGCTCCGGCGTCGGCGCCAGATGCTTATCCCATCAGTGGCCTCACTTTCCTGCTGGTGCCGAAACAAGCAAAAAACGCCAATAAGGCGGGGGAAGTCAGGGGCTTCGTCCAGTACATCATCACGGGCGGGCAGGACTCTGCTGAGCAACTGCATTATGCAAAGATTCCGGCGTCGCTGCAGCAGATCGATGAACTGCTCTTGCAGCAGGTGCAGGGCGGATCCTAGAGACCGCCTCTGGGTCTGGGGGACTTGGTGTTCGTCCTGGGCGTTTGTCAACCGAGGCGAATTGAAGGGGTGGACGATCCCCCCGAGGTCCATGCTGGTCGTAAACAGGAAGCCGCGGATGGCAGCCGTCGAGCCAGAATATCCGCCAGATTCCGCCATTGGACGGTGCGACCTACCATCCGGCATCGAGCGGTCGCCAGGTTTTGCTGAGTACTCGTCGGCCAGACAAGCCACTTTGCGTGGGCCTTTTCGGTACCGTGGCGGCGGAGTCCGGCCGCAGTTTGACACGAGGGTCCGCCTTCTGTGCGGTTCAGGTCGAACCCCCGCAAACTGCTCGATTCGGTCGGCGGCCGCCCGGGCTCCGTCAAATTGGCGCATTGATTCGGCGATCCGACGAGCCGACCTCAGATCGCAGGGATCATTCAGCACGCGATGCACCTTGGCGCCGAATTCGGCTACACAACCAAGGGCTGATTCTGCAGTTCCAGAACGCCGGCACGCAGATTGTGACGCGCGCCGGCAGGGAGAGCGACTTTTCAGGCACAGTCAAGACGGGAACCGTCGTTGAAGGCACGACGTCGATAACCATGCTGTGCTCCTGGCTGTTGTGAAAATCAACCCTGCCGTGCGCCTCTATGAAACGGCTTGGCTTCCACATCACGCACGAAGACGATCGCAGGTTCTACATGAAGCGAGATCCCGATGTGATCGTACCTATCTCAAACTGAGGCATTGCTACCCTGGGGTGTCTTACCCCTGTCCCCAACCGAGTTGCCAAGGAACCTGGTTCTGAGTGAAACCGCCTTGGTTTCGGCAACCACCACCTTCGGGTTACCCGTGATCTGTGAGCCACGGCCGGAGCAACCCGGTGAGGCACATTTGCGGTTGGCCACAATACGTCCAACCGTCCCATGGCTGTGCGCACAGAATTCACTTGTCCCCGGAAGTGTCCGCTGAGGTTTGGTCGAGCTCTGCATCCAGATATTGCCGGTGGTTTCAGAGTACGCGTAGACGAGTTGGTTGCCGCGCGGAGACATGACAGGCGAATCAACGAAGACGTTGAGTTTCGTGTAATGAGTGATCTTCTGCGAACCAGGGGTATGCCTACGATGCCAGTCGGGCCGGCGCAAATCCTTTCGGCTATTACCTTTGGTGGGCGTGGTACATGTGGGCAGCAGCAGAGATCGCTACGAAACATGTTGGTTGCTAGGTTGGCAGTGACATCGCGATCCGCAACCAGTCGCACCTTCGCCTTGAGTTCTCCCAACACGGGCCGATGGGTGCCCTTCCAGAACACGCAAGAGCTTGGGCTGTAACTCCAGAGGAAGGTCTGCGATCAAATTTCTCTCTCTTAACTCGAACAAAGCGCGGTCATCCGCATCCCAGACCGCAATATTCATCTGTCCTTCATCCGGCTGTAACAGAAGAGTAACACTTGTTTGCTAGCGTGCAAGTCACATTTAGAGCCAAGTTGCTCGGGATCGCGTAACAGAGTCTTCCGCCAAACCAGAGGTCAGTTAATTCACCTGCGAACTGGATCGCTGGGACGGCGGAAACGGCAACGCTGAGGTCTGTTTACACAGCCATCGGCAGTCCCGTTCCGCCAACCCGTAGAGTTAGGAGAAGAACATGACTACCACAGGGAAAACTTTCGCGCGGATTTCTTGGTTCTGTCTGCTGGCAGCATGGTGTCTGCTTTCGGCCGCGAAGATCGTAGCGCAATCGACCTACGGAACGATTATTGGAACGGTGACGGACGCGAGCGGCGCATTTGTCGCCGGCGCGAAGGTGGAAGCGCTAAACCAAGCCACGGGCGGTGCCCGTAGTGTGACCACAGATAGGCTGGGCGAGTATCAGTTTTTGAACGTTGACCCCGGCCAGTACACCATCACCGTGACAGCGGAGAAGTTCACTGCAGGCAAAGATGAAAACGTGATCCTGCTCTCTCGGGACACCGCACGCGCGGACATCCATCTGGAGGTGCAGGGCGGACGAGAGAGCGTGGTTGTCGAGGGGCAGTCGGTGGTCAGTGAAGACCTCACCGAGTCCACTTCGCGCTCCGGTGCGGAGATCAGTTCGCTCCCATTGAACTTCCGTGCGACCAACGCGCCCAGCCCCATCGAGACCGCTGCGCTTACCCCGGGGGTAAATCAGGATCAGAGCGGCAACCTGACCTTCTCCGGACAGTTGCCAACCGCCACCTCATTCACGCTCGATGGCATTTCCATTCAGGACGTGCGCGTCGGCGGACCCAGCACCAATCTGTTTCCGTCGGTGGAAGGCATCGCTGAATTCCATGTAAACACGGCCGGCAACAGCGCTGAGTTCGCCCAACCCACCGACCTTACCGTCGTTACTCGCAGCGGCGGCAACGAATTTCACGGCGCCGGCTTTTGGTATCTTACGCGGCAGGATTGGAATGCAATGGATGGGATCGCGCACTTCAACCCCACCCTCAGCGCCAACACCTTCGGAACTTCTGTCGGCGGCCCAATCCTCAAGAACAAATTGTTTTTCTATTTCGACTACGAAGGTGTGCGCCTCGACCAAAGCACATTGATCGCTACCCAAACACTGCCCTCCAGTTGGGCCGCAGGTGATTTCTCCGGCGTTGGCGGCGGCGCCGTACCGTTCGCTCTGACCGATCCCATAACCAAAACAACGATCAACAATGCAGCAGTCCCGGTGAATGCCACGTCCGCAAAAGTCATTAGCGACTTTTTCCCCGCGCCCTCCGGACCGAATGTTACGAGCTCTAATATTGACACCACCGGTAACAATCTCAATAGCACGTTCCCCGGCCATTACTCGAACGACGGTTTCGACGGCCGCCTCGATTACAATCTTTCCCCTCTTCACCACATCTTTGGCCGCGTAACTCGACACAACATCACCAGCAGCGGCACCGACGCTACCGAAGCCGGGGCACTGGGCGCGGTTGGCGATGAGAGCTACAACGCCGATTTAGGTACCTTCTCCACCGTGACCGACGCCACCAACGTAGCCATTTCCTATAATTGGATCCTTAAGCCCAACTTGGTCAATGAACTTCGCGGCGGCAACACACGTTACAACCTGACCTACGGGTATCCCCAGGCGGCGCAGGGCAACTCCATCATCAGCTCTCTCGGTATCACCGGTCTTCCCGGTCCCCCGGTGAACGGCCTCGGCGGCGTTCCGGTTTTCTACGTCGGCAGCTTGCTCGGTGGTCAAACCAACCAGTTTGGTCATCCGCGCGTCCAGCAGAACGGAGTCTGGGAGGTCGGCGACAACCTTTCTTGGACACACGGCAAATTCGACAGCAAGTTCGGCGGCGACTTCCGCCGCGTTAACTATCGGGACAACATTACTTTTGAAGTCGGCGACGAATATGGCGACTATACCATCAGCGGAGACCAAGTATGCGCCACTGCGGTACTCCACGCGTATCCCGACGCCTGCGCTGCCGCGCAACTCGACCTCGGCTATCTCGACGAAGGCGATCAGGCGCAGAACGGCCCCGATGGCAAGCCTTACGGCTACCACTATGACTTCTTCGGCCAGACCGAATATAAGGTGCGTTCCAACCTCACCGTAACTCTCGGCTTGCGCTATGAGATCAATACGCCCTTTATCGACTCCACCAATCAGCTCGGGCAGTTCGATTACATGAAGAACTCGCCCTACTACGGCAAGCTCATCTATGACCAGGGCGAGAAATTGAGTCCCGCGTGGGTTGCCGCTGTTGGAGGCATGAGCCAGTTCGTTCTGAACACCAAAGTGGGTCTGCCTTCGTCACTCCGCTATATGGACAAGACCAATATTCAGCCTCGGCTTGGAATATCCTGGAGTCCGAAGCCTGGAACCGTAGTTCGAGCCGCCGGCGGCATGTATTCCGTGCCCGTGTTGGGAGCAGTCCTCTACTCTCTATTGGGCGTCGACACGAGCAATTTCGGATCCTATTTCCCCACCGCTGGTCCCGGCTCCATGACGTGGTCCAATGTCTTCGGCGGTGGAGCTGCTGGTCCTCCGCCGTGCCCCGAATCTTGCCCCGGCTATCGCCGCGCTAACCAGTGGGACCTGAAGGATCCCAGGGTGATCCAGTGGAACGCCGCCTTTGAGCAGAACGTTGGCTTCCGTTCCGTGTTCAAGGTCAGCTATATCGGTTCGCACACCTACGACCTGATCTACAGCCCGGACCTGAATCAGCTTCCCGCCAACACTCTCGGCTACTGGCAATACCGCGCCGTCAACGGCGCAAATTACCCCAACTTCCGGGAAGTTCTGACTCGTGCCAATGGCCCGAGCGACAAGTATGAAGCGTTCATCTTGGAATTCAATCGTTCCTTCGCCCGTGGCCTTACCTTCAACAACTCGTACACGCTGAACTGGAACACAACCAACGCCCTCGGGGCCGTGCCCAGCTCCGCGATCCCCGTAGGCGGCCAGGGCGACAACGGCGACAATGTTCTGAATGTCTACAACGTCGCTGCCGAGAACGGCAATGCCTTCTATGACCCGCGCCAGCAGTTCCTCAGCACTCTGGTCTACGAACTTCCGGTCGGCCGCGGTAAGCGATTCATGGGTTCCAGCGGCCGCGCCTTGGACTACTTGCTCGGAGGCTGGAGCTTATCCGGAATCACTCTGTACCATTCGGGCTTCTGGCTCACGCCGTATTTCCCCAGCACGCTCGCTGATCCTTCCGGCACCTCGCCGCAGTATAGGTCGGTCAGCCAGCAGAATCCCGACTGCGTTTCCGGCACCAGCGGCTATTTCCCCAATCCGACAGTCGCTAACTACTTCAACGTCAACGCCTACAGCATACCGGCAAGCGACATCGGCCGCTTCGGCAACTGTGGCGTCGGCATCCTTCAGGGCCCCCATACGGTGACCTTGTCGACGTCCCTCGGAAAGGCGATACACATCAGCGAGCGATTTGCCGTAAGATACGAAGCGCAATTCGCCAATCTGTTGAACATCAGCAACTGGGGCCTTCCGAACATGAACGTGGCCAGCGGTACCTCGTTCGGCAAGATCACCTCTGCACAAGATGGAACACCGGGCTCGCAGGCCGGCCCCCGATCCATCCAGATGGCATTACGTCTGACATTCTGAACCGAAACGTCTCACCGGGGAGAGCACTCGCCCTTCTGCGAGTGCCCCCTGCTGAATGCTTACACATCGGAAAAGAGATCCGGGAGTGCTCGACACCAAGAAGGTGGACGTAGCGGTTGTCGGCGCCGGGGTTGTGGGGCTGGCACATGCGTACTGGGCCGCTCGTTCCGGGCGAAGGGTCGCGGTCTTCGAACGCAATCCGGCTGCGCTGGGCGCCTCGATCCGGAACTTCGGCATGGTTTGGCCGATCGGGCAACCCGCAGGCCCATTGCACGAGATGGCTCTGCGCAGCCGGGAAATTTGGCTCGAGATTCTTGACGAGGCGAAGCTGCCGTACTTGCAGACTGGTTCATTGCATGTCGCTTATCGGGAAGACGAGGCCGCCGTGGGACAAGAGTTCAGCGAGAGGGCCGCGGCGCTCGGGTATGAGTGCGCCTGGCTCACAACGCGGCAGACTCTGGCTCGAAGTCACGCTATCCGGTCGGAAGGTCTTCTGGGGGCTCTGTGGAGCCCAACCGAGCTGACCGTCGATCCTCGCCAGATCATCCGCAGTCTTCCCCAGTTCCTGTCGGAGCGATACGGAGTGCAGTTCTATTTCAATACGGCAGTACAACGAGTCGAGGGTTCGAGCCTGTACACGGAAGATCAGCGTTGTCAAGCGGACGCGATTATCGTGGCCGGCGGGGATGACTTCCAAACCCTGTTCCCGGAATGCTTCCGCGACAGCGCGCTAACCCGTTGCAAGCTGCAGATGATGCGTACGGCGCCGCAGCCAAAGGGATGGCAACTGGGTCCTTCCCTCGCCTTCGGGCTAACCTTCAAACACTATCCGACCTTTCAAGTGTGCCGGACTCTTCAGGCTCTGAAGGATCGCATCGCCCGGGAAACCCCCGAATTCGACGAGTGGGGCATCCACGTCATGGTGTCACAGACTGCTTTGGGTGAGTTGACCATCGGCGACAGCCACGAGTATGGGCTCACGGTGAATATCTTCGACAACCCAGCGGTGAATCGCTTGATTCTCGACTATGCGAAAGCCTACTTGCGCGTTCCAACTTTGGAGATAGGCGAGCAGTGGCACGGGGTCTATGCCAAGCATCCGGAGCAACCTTATCGCAGGCTTGCTCCCACTACTGGCGTGCGCGTAATCACGGTCACGAGCGGCATTGGCATGACCATGTCTTTCGGACTTGCCGAACAAACCCTTGACGAAATGGGTTTGGCCGCTTGAGACTTTTGAATCCCGCGGCTTCTCGGCAAAAAGTTCGCCCGTCGGGGCCGCGGGTGGTGCCGGCCGGTTCGCCTTATTTTGGACTGGCAGAAGGGACCATTGGGGAGGTCGGATTGTGAATTCCGCTCGCCAACCTTACACCGGGCGGCTTCATGCCGTGATTCTGGATTGGGCAGGGACCACGGTGGATTACGGAAGCCTGGCCCCCGTCCGTGTGCTGCAAGAGGTCTTCGCCGACCGGGAAATCCAGGTGAGTGAAGACGAAGCACGCCAGGATATGGGAATTCTCAAGAAAGACCACATTCGCGCTCTCCTCGGTTATCCGCGGATTCGCGCGGCCTGGGAGGAGCAGCATGGGCAGGTCCCCGGCGAAGCGGACGTGGAAAGCCTGTTCGCTGATTTCATTCCTCGGCAGATGGAGTGCCTGGCGCAATACTCCGCGCCGATTCCAGCGCTTGTCGAGGCGGTGCGGCAATTGCGCGCTCGCGGGCTAAAGATTGGAAGCACCACGGGCTATACACGGCCCATGCTGGAGATCTTGCTTCGCCATGCTGCTCTCGAAGGCTATGCGCCGGATTGTGCCCTCTGTCCCGACGATGTAGGGGCTGGACGCCCCTTTCCCTGGATGATTTATGAGAATGCAGTTCGCCTGAAGGTTTATCCGCTCCAAGCGATCATCAAGGTGGGCGATACGATCAGCGATATTGCGGAAGGCTTGAACGCCGGCACCTGGGCAGTCGCGGTCGCACAAACCGGCAACATGATTGGAGTGACGGAAGAGCGATGGCGGGAATGGCCGGACTTAGAACGATCAAAGCGCCTGCAAGCTGCACGCTCGAAACTGCTGGCCGCGGGCGCACACTACGTAATCGACACGCTGGCTGATTTCGCTGGGGTTGTCGATCAGATTGAGGCCCGGCTGCAGACGGGAGAGCGGCCATGATCTCCTCGCCCCAGCGACGCGGATTGCAGCGTCACGGAACCCAAGGTCGCGGAACAACCACCCCTAAATCGGCCCGGTTATTGCGCTGGCAAATGCTGACCGTCGCGCTCATGCTGGTGGGCTATTCCGGATATTATCTTTGCCGGTCGAACTTTTCCGTGGCGCTACCGCTAATCGCGGATGAGTTGGCCGCTCGCGGCCTCGCTCCCGATGTCGCGCGTATACGGCTGGGCACGATCGCCTCCCTCGGAGTGATGGCTTACGCGGCAGGCAAGTTTCCGGCCGGCGCGATCTCTGATTTTCTCGGGGGCAGGCGCAATTTTCTCGGTGGCATGATCGGTTCCGTCGCCTTCACCCTGCTATTCGCACTGGCGGGTGGGCTCCCGTTGTTTACTTTGGCGTGGACTGGCAACCGTTTTGTCCAGTCTCTGGGTTGGGTTGGTATGGTCAAAGTTTCTTCGCGATGGTTTTCCTATCACAGTTACGGCACCGTGATGGGAATCATCAGCTTGAGTTATTTGTTTGGCGATGCCGCCTCGCGTTCCTTCATGGCTTGGCTCATCGGTCATGGATTGGGCTGGCGTGGCATCTTCCTGGTGGCAGCCGGAACACTTCTTACCCTGTTCCTCATCAATCTCGTTCTGCTCAGGGAAAATCCAGGCGCGGTCGGCGAATCGGAGCCCGAGGGTAATCCGTTGGCCATTGTCACAGGTGCAACTGCCGAGACAGGTAGAGTGGCAGAGAAAGATCAGCAAGCATCGCTGAAAAGCCTGTGGCATTCCCTGCGGTTGCTGTTCGGCAATTACGGATTCTGCTTGGTATGCGTGCTTTCGTTCGGCTTCACTTTGGTTCGCGAGACCTTCAATCTCTGGACTCCGACTTACTTCATTCAAGCGCTGGGACTCAGCAAAGCCGACGCCGCACAACAGAGTGCGCTTTTCCCTCTGTTCGGAGGAATTTCCGTTCTTCTGGCCGGATTCATCAGTGACCGCCTCGGGCAGACCGGCCGCGCCGCCATCATCTTCTATGGATTGCTGCTCACCGGAGCAGTTCTTTTCGGGCTGGGACATTTTGCATTCGGGTCTTCCCGGGTTCTGCCGGTGGCGCTGGTGGCCCTGGTGGCCTTTCTGATGATCGGTCCATACTCCTACTTGGCGGGCGCGATTGCTCTCGATCTTGGCGGCAAACAACGCAGTGCCACCGCTTCCGGCATGATCGATGGAGTTGGATATGTGGGCGGAATTCTTGCCGGCGACAGCGTCGCCCGGGTTTCGATTGCGTATGGATGGAAGGGCGCCTTCACCATGCTCGCAGTCGTGGTTTGGTTCTCCGGCGTTGCTGCCTTGCTGTACCTGCGTAGCTTTCGGAGCAAAACGCTGATTCCTGCCATCGCCGAGGAGAGCTAATGGATCGCAACCCGTGCATGGAACCAACTAGCGTGGCAGCCGTTTCCCACGATGAGGCCCAATTGCGCATCACTTGGAGCGATGGCCACAGCAGCAACTTCGATTCCCTCTGGCTCCGGGATAACTGCCCTGAAGATCGCGATCCTAGGACTGGACAGCGGCGAGTCGATATCGCCGAGCTGCCGTCAGATCCGAAGCTGCTCTGGGTTCGTCAACTCGATGACAACTCGCTCGAAATTCTCTGGCTCGACGAACCGCGCCGTGCGCAATTCTCTGTGTCCTGGCTTCGCCGGCATTGCTATTGCGACCAGCATCAGCGTTCGCCATCTCCCGCCCCGCTGCTATGGCGCGGATCAGCCGCTGGCATCCGACGAGTTCGATACTCCGATGTTCTCAGCCGGTTTGAGGCGCGAGGCAATTGGTTGACATCGCTCATTCGATACGGCATTGCTTTTCTTTCCGAGGTCCCTTGTGAGCACGGAAAAGTGCTGCCGGTCGCAACTCTGGCGGGATATGTGACGGAAACCAACTACGGCCGGATCTTCGATGTGAGGTCCGTGCCGGATCCCAACAATCTCGCCTACACTGACGCCGGGCTCGGCTTGCACACCGACAATCCCTATCGCGATCCCGTGCCTGGCTTTCAATTTCTGCACTGCCTGCACTGCAGTGATGACGGTGGCGAGAGCCTGTTCGCAGATGGTTTCGCCGTCGCCGCGGACATGAAGGCTCGGGATCCTGAGGGCTTTGCGGTTCTCAGCCGCACACCAGTACGTTTCGCTTTCAGGGATGCTCACTGCGATTTAACGGTTGAGCGGCCTCTGATCGCACTCGACTATGGCGGAGATATCGCAGCCATTCATTACAACAATCGGTCGATCGCACCCCTGTTTATTCCGAGCAACGAGATGCAAGGCTACTACCGCGCCTATCGTCTGTTTTCCCAAATGCTGCGGGACCCGCAATACATGATGCGGATCAGGCTTCAGCCCGGCGATCTCGTGGCTTTTTATAATCGCCGCGTCCTCCACGGTCGAACCGGCTTCACTGACCTGGGCGTCCCACGTCATTTGCAAGGCTGTTATGTATCTGAGGACAGCGTGTTCAGCAATTTCGCACTTCTGCAGCGGAATCCGGAGAAACTCCTGGCATGAACATTGTGGATGAAATATTTGATCTATTTCGACAGCGAGGAGGGACCGCCTACCTCGGCGAGCCGGTCTCAGTGCTCGAGCACTGCGTACAGGCTGCGCAGGAGGGGGAGAAAGCCGGCGCCGCCCCGTCGCTGATTGTCGCAGCTTTATTACATGACATCGGCCATCTCATGCATGATTTGCCGGAGCACGTGGCTGAGCGCGGTATTGATTCGCGGCACGAAGACCTCGCCTGCCAATGGCTGTCGCGATATTTCGGCCCCGAGGTCACAGAACCTATCCGCCTCCACGTTGTCGCCAAGCGCTATTTGTGCCGGGCCGACCCCGGCTACCTGCGCCACCTTTCCCCGGCTTCGGTCCAGAGTCTTGGCCTGCAGGGTGGGCCGCTGCCAGAAGGAGAAGCCCAAGAATTCATCGCTTCTCCTTATTCCCAGCAGGCGATTCTGGTCCGGCGCTGGGACGATCTTGCCAAAGTTCCTGCATTGCCCACACCAAAACTGCAGCATTACGTGTGCCGCGAGTACACCAACCGCAAGGGGGTGTGAAAACTGCAAGAGAGATGAGGGAAGGTCCCTCGGAAGCCGGCGATCAGGAGCCGGCTCCAAACCACTGCGAGCTGCTGGCGTTAAGAGCGTTGGTGGTGAGCGTCGCAGGAAAAGGCGGGAAGTAAAACCTGTCAGGTGAGATCTGGAGAGACGAGCGCAAGCGAACCACTGATGACGTGCCGAAATTCACAGGACGATGTCGAAACCGGGGGGAAGGTAGTGGCTCCCGGGACGAGTTTGGGCGGAGCCCTGAAGCCCGGCCCAAGCGGCATCCGGCTTGGAGGTGGCGTGAATCCAGATCAGGCTCTTTTGTGGAACGCGGGAACCTGTCGCTCCAATGTTAAGGGAGAAGCTCAAGTGGGAAATCCCTGCAAGGGCAAGAGTACCGATGTGGAGAACAGGGACGGAGCAGTCCGTAGTAGGGATGAAAGCTCGGTAATAGGGCTGGACCGAAGGGACTGCGGTAACCCGCCAAGGACAGGTGGCCAACCGGCAACGGGAGGAGCCACATGACCAAGGCAAAGCCGTTTGACATCCCGAAGCGGGAAGTCTGGGAGGCCTTCAAGAAGGTGAAGGCCAACCAAGGAGCGGCCGGAGTAGATGGGCAGTCGATCGCAGACTTTGAGATTGATCTTAAGAACAATCTCTACAAGCTCTGGAATCGACTGTCCTCGGGAAGCTATCTCCCCCAAGCGGTGCGGCGGGTGGACATTCCGAAGGCGGGGGGCGGGACACGGCCGTTGGGTATCCCAACGGTGGCGGACCGAATCGCGCAAGAGGTTGTCCGTCGGTATCTGGAGCCTCGACTGGACCCTTTGTTCCATGCGGACTCCTACGGTTACCGACCAGGCCGCTCAGCGATCGATGCCGTGCGCACAGCGCGTCAGCGCTGCTGGCGATACAACTGGGTGCTCGACCTCGATATCAAAGCGTTCTTCGACACGATTCCGCATGAGTTGCTCCTCAAGGCATTGCGGGCACATACCGACTGCCGCTGGGTAATGCTCTATGTAGAACGCTGGTTGAAGGCGCCTGTGCAAAGGGAGGATGGCTGCATTGAGTCTCGGAATGCGGGAACTCCGCAAGGATCGGTCGTGAGTCCAATCCTAGCGAATCTGTTTCTGCATTACACGTTCGACTTGTGGATGACACGGACCCATCCCGCTGTTCCCTTTGAACGGTATGCGGATGACGCGATCTGCCACTGCCGGACTGAGTCCGAGGCCGAAGCCTTGCGCATCGCTCTTGCGGAGCGGTTCGCGGCTTGTGGGTTGGTGCTTCACCCGCAGAAAACGAAAATAGTCTACTGCGCGGATACCAACCGCAAGGGACGCTATCCCACAGTCCAGTTCGACTTCCTCGGCTATACGTTCCGACCGAGGTTTACGGCCTGGCCCAACGGAACCTATGGCGTCTCGTTCTTGCCCGCGGCGTCCCAAGGAGCGCTCAAGGAAATGCGTCGGGAAGTCCGGCGATGGGGTCTCCAGAACCGGACCGACACGGCCCTTAATGACCTGGCCCGAATGGTAAATCCTTACATCCGGGGTTGGATCAACTACTACAGTCACTTCTACAAGTCGGCGCTGCATGACAGTCTGCGCCGAATCGACTTCCATCTGAGGAAATGGGCTCGCCGCAAATACAAGCGCTTCACGCAAAAGCCGAAAAGCGCGCGTGAGTGGCTCACCCGTA
Source organism: uncultured Acidobacteriaceae bacterium (assembly GCA_963770245.1). Taxonomy (GTDB): domain Bacteria; phylum Acidobacteriota; class Terriglobia; order Terriglobales; family Acidobacteriaceae; genus PALSA-270. The sequence goes on from CAVYOX010000016.1 coordinate 200,985, forward strand.
TCATCCGGAACAGCCCAGAGCTTTTCGCGCACTGGCCGCTTCTTCATGCCAACAGCCGGATACTGGGAGCCGGATGAGCCGAGAGGCTCACGTCCGGTTCTGAGAGAGCGCGGTGGTGAAACTCCGCCGCGCCACTCGCCCGCGGACTGCTGGAATCGACCGCCCGGAGGGATGTGGCATGAAGACATGGCGCGATCGGTTCCATGGAATCGAGGTTTTGATTCTTGTCGCTCTCCTTAGCACCGCATCGAACCTACTCGCCCAACCACCCCGGCGGCCTTTCGTCATGCTCATCTCAATCGACGGCTTGCGTCCCGATAACGTGCTGCGGGCGGATGAGCTCGGACTGAAGATCCCCAATCTGCGCCGTTTCCTGGCGGATGGCGCTTACGCGACCGGCGTCAGGGGCGTACTGCCGACCGTAACCTATCCCAGCCACACCACCATGCTGACCGGAGTCAGTCCGGCCGTGCACGGAATCGTCGCCAACACGACCTTTGACCCACTGGGGAAAAACTATGGCGGTTGGTACTGGTACGCCGAGGATATCAAGGTGGCCACGCTATGGGATCTAGCCGCCAGGAACGGAGTGTCGACTGCGAATGTGTATTGGCCGGTAAGCGTGGGTGCCAACGTTACCTACAACATTTCCCAAATTTGGCGAGCCGGCACCGAGGACGACCGCAAACTTCAGCGCTCGCTTTCAACCCCAGGACTTCTAAGTGCACTGGAGAAAGAGCTGGACACTTCTTTTCCGCTGGGCTCCGATGAATCCATTGAAGCGGATGAACTCAGAGGGCGCTTTGCCAATGTATTGCTGCAAGACAAGAAGCCGGCATTTATGACCGTCTATCTCACCGCGCTCGATCACATTGAGCACGAAACTGGTCCGTTCAGCAAGGAGAGTCTGGGCGTCCTCGAAAGGCTGGACGCAGTCGTGGGAAAACTGCAGCAAAAGGCCGAAGAGCAGGGTCCGGCTGTGATTTGCGTAGTTTCGGATCACGGCTTCGCGAAGACGGATAAAGAGCTGAACTTGAATTCCGCCCTCCGGCAAGCTGGCCTGATCGAGCTGAACCCGGATGGTTCGGTGAAGTCGTGGCGCGCATCAGCATGGCTGGCGGGAGGTTCCGCTGCGATTATGCTCAAAGACCCGGCCGATAGCGACGCCAATACAAAAGTACACCAGCTCTTGGACCAGATGCTGGCTGACCCGGCGGCAGGAATCGCCCATGTCCTCGAACCTGCCGAGTTCAACGCTGGCGGAGGGTATCCCGGCGCGACGGTTGTCGTCGACCTGAAGCCTGGCTATCAGCTTGGTCCAAAACTGGATGGACCGGTTGTAGCGCCACGAAAGCCAGGCGGAATGCATGGGTATCTCCCCGAGAATCCGGATATGCTGTCCTCCTTCTTTCTGGTTGGGCCCGGCATCCAGCGCGGATTCTCACTAGGAATTATCGACATGCGGGATATCGCCCCAACCCTCGGGGAACTGCTGGGCTTCGAGTTGAGCACGGCACAGGGGCACAGCCTGGTTCGAAGGATTGCTCTGGTCTCGGCTTCTTCACCATAGAAGTCTTTCGACTCCGCCGGGATGGCCGGCGTTTCTCAAGCAGTTGAATCTTGCCAAAGCCCCATGAGCGACCGGTCCGTGGTCGGCTGACCCGGTCGGTTGTCCCCAACCCACTCTTCCACGCCCTTCGCGCTCACTTTAGACTATCTAACAAAACTCCTTACTCACCCACGGGCCCTGTTGGTGCCACGAACGTGCCGGTCATCCCGGTATACGCATTATCAGAGGGCGCCCCGTTAAGCCAGGTTTTGAGTGTGATGCAGAACGCTACCGAAAGGAGTACCCAACTATTGACATTAAGTATATCGGCATGGACGTTCACAAAGAAACCATTTCGATCGCGGTGATGAAGGACGATGGGAGACTGGTGATGGAATCCATCATCGAAATCAAAACGAGCACCATCCTGCAGTTTGTCCACGGGGTACGCGGTGATTTGCATGTGACGTTTGAAGAAGGAGCCTGGGCCGCTTGGCTGTATGACTTACTGAAGCCACACGTCACGGAGCTCGTAGTGTGCAATCCACGGAAAAACGCCGTGATGAAGCAAGGCAATAAGAGCGACAAGATTGACGCGCGCAAGCTCGCCGATCTGCTGCGCGGCGGATATCTGCGCTCGGCCCAAGGAACGCCAGGCAGACCGCCGAAGTCCTTTATCAAGCGCGTGATTCCTGTCCTGAGATGTCCTTGCCGACCTTGTGAAGATCGGGCTTGCTCCACGAATGAGCAGTGTTGACGGTCATCGACCGCAGACTGCGAATCTCGTCTGGCTGCAAAATGCTCATGCTGTTTAATGTCAGTTTGTACTACTTTTCGTACTAGCTTTCCGCGAAGAAGGCGAATCGTGAGAAATCTGAGAATAGTGCGGCTGAGTATTTTCAGCAAGTTACTGACAGGATTGGACTTGCGGATTGGCTTCAGAGTACGAGTCCTACCTGAGGAGCCATTTTTTGTCCTGAGTTTCCAACCGCTTACGTAAAACCAAGAAACTTTTGTACTGGATTTGTACTGCCGAACCCTTCGAACACAGGGTTCTCCAGAATTTTCAGTATCAAAGGGCATAGGGGAAAACGTATGACGGTTACGGTCTACGCAAGGCACTCCTCGAAGTGCTCCAAAAGCAAAGACAAGAACGCTGGACAGTGGAAGCGGTGCAAATGCCCGCTTTGGCTCCAGTGGAACAAAGATGCCGACCAGTTCAAGAAGTCGGCGAAGACCCGGTCATGGGACATCGCCACAAAGACGGCACGTAAGCTGGAGCAAGACCTCGCACTGGAAGCCCTCGGAATCGAACCGATAAATCCGCCCGACGAGATCGCGGTGCGCTTCCATCATCGGCTGGTGCAGATTCATCCCTTCCCCAACGGTAATGGCCGCCACGCCCGACTGGTGGCGGATCTTCTGGTGATGAGGCTCGGGGGTGAGAGGTTTTCGTGGGGAAGCGCCAATCTGCATGCAGTTGCTGGGGAAGAAAGGTCTGCTGAAGGGGAAGACGGTGGCACGACGTTAGAGGCGAACGCGGCGCTGCGCTCGATAGTGGCGCGACACCGGCGAGGGCTATCAGGAGTTTCTGACTTCCACGCCAAAGCGCGAATTCGCATCTGATGCCGAAAGAAGTCAGAGAACCGGGCCTGCGCCTCGGCCTTCGTTTCAATAAGACAGAACGTACGAGTACCGGCTTTCCGCAGCTCGTTCAAGCGACGCTTGGCGTGTTTCTTTCCAAGAAGCGAGACCAGCACATCGCGATTGCCGTCGATTTCTCGCCAACCGTTTCGTCCGAATCAGAAAACTATTTCGCACCCGGGCTACTATCCGTCCCGCTCTTCGCGGCGAGCTTCTTGGTGACCAGGAAGCTCCATATGGTTTCGTTGGCATTCAGATCCTGGCTCGTTTTCCCGACTTCCTTCTCCACTTCGTACTGTTCGCCCCCGGGCCAGGTGTTGCCCCCACCCTTCACGCTATACGAAACCACCTGTGCACCCTGCTGGCAGCCATCGTAGGTCTCGACCTTCGTCTCCATGCCGCCTTTCTCATGAGCCGGCAACTTGGTCTGGGTTGGCTTCTCCGCGCAGCCATCAATCCTGGCCCACGCCTTCGCACTATCCTTCACGGAGACGATCGGCAGGTGAAGATTGTGCTCGGTACCACCGCCAGAGGGGACCACGGGGTCGGACGTGCCGTTCATCATCACCACCGGCACCGGACGGGAAGGCGAGCAGATCATCGTCTTCGGCATGGCCGCCCCCACAGGCGCAATCGCCGCGATTCGGTCGGCCATCGCGCACCCTACCTTCATCGCCATGAACCCGCCCTCCGAAAGTCCCGTGGCATAGATCCGCGCCGTGTCCACAGAAAACTTCGCTGTCATCTCATCCAGCATCTGATTCAGGAACTCAACGTCATCCGCCGGTGCAGGTCTGTTTTGTTCTTCACCGCGCCCCTGTCCTCCCGATTGCCCTCCGCCCGGATATCCCCCGCCTCCGCCGGGATACCCTCCCCCTCCGCCCGGATATCCACCTCCGCCCGGATACCCTCCCCCGCCGCGGCGCCCGCCGCGTCCTCCCGGACCCCTCATCATTGGTTGCGGCGACGGCGCAAGCACTCCTACATTCCAGCGCCCGCGCAACGCGCTGGGGTAGACGGCAATAATGCCGTCTTTGTCCGCCAACTCGTCGAACCGGGTCAGCCGCTCCATGTCATCGTTATCCTGATTCATGCCATGCAGCAGGATCACCACCGGATATTTCTGCTCGTGATCGTAACCCCTGGGCAAGCGCACCAGGTACGTGCGATCCACGTCATTGACCGTCACATCTTCTTTGGTCTCTTGTGCCCGGGCACCATAGGTGATAAACAGCATGGCCAGGCAGGCTCCTGCGGCCGACGCTGCCTGCATCCTCGTCCCATTCTCAGATTTCATGCAATCTCCCCCCGACGACCCGAATAAGCCCCAAGCAAGACTGTCCCTCCAGTTGGAAGCCTCGCCGACTGCCGGGGTTGGATGGAGATACATTTTAAGTGCCGATGCGCTGATTGCGGAGTCAACGACGCGAGCCTTGACCACCAGATCATATTCGACTGGTTGGATGACGTCTTCAAATAGGGCAGGGACGCCTCCGCATCGCGCTCGGCATAGCTTCCGGCAGTCCTAAAAAGCGGTTGGTCAATTGGATGGTCGGCGCAGTCAGAATGGTATGGGAAGTGACTCGGCGTCTTCACGGGCGAGGTTGTAAGCGCAAAGTCCTGTTTAACGTCGGGAGCGCATTGTTAGACCCGCGATAGCGCAATGCTGACGAGATAGCAGGCCAAAGAAATGCAGACGCCTGTGAGAGGCGCACTGAAAAAATAAACCTTGCACAGCACAACAAAACCACCAAGCATTGCCAACCCGACGAGGAGCAGGAACGGTGACTGAAAGAGGAGTTGGCCGTGAGCCAATGCGAGATAACCGAAAACCAAGCCGAACAAAATAAGTCCCATGCTATGGCTGGCATTGAAGCCCACCCAAGCCCGCCACATTGTTGTTTCTTTCGTAATGACAGGTGAAATCTGGCTCATGCTGATTTGCAGCGCGGGGTCACGGGGCGTGAGCATTGGCCCCCAGAATGTATAGACGAGGTGGACGACTCCGAGCGTAAAGATAGCGCTCGCACTAAGAACCATGAGAATTTTTGCGGCCAAGATGCTCTTCAGTTGGTTCATCATCGTCAAGCTCCACTGATTATAACAAGTACGGCCCATGGGAATTCGTCTCCGACGTGTCCTGTAGCCATGACGATCTCAAATCTGTGTCGCGGGGAATTGAAACGGGCCAACGAAAAACTATAGCACTGCTGGACTTAGAGCACGCCAAAGTTCGCCCACGACCGCTGGTTGGCATTCGTGCGGCAGCTAGGGGAAAGGTATGGTGGGTCATTCGGCGTTCCGAATGATGGCTGCGGCCGGTCCGACGTCGGTCTCCGAAGAGCTGACGTTGCCCAGTTCGCCGCCGGCAATTGCGAAATGGCTGGCCGACGGTTATACGCCCGCCAAATATCTGGGCGCGTGGGACGAGGCCTTTCGCGTCTACGCCGACGCCTTTCCCAATCAATGTGTCTCGCTGGCTGGCCCGGGCCTCCCGATCCACGGCAGGGAAAGATGGTCGACCGCACGGCGCATTTGCGCGCGAGACAGGACGTCGTCGGGCGGGCGATGCGGGTCCTGGGAGGCCGCCTCGCAATTCAGTCGAACGACCTTCATGCCGGGCATGCGCTGGTCGAAGCCCCTGACTACACCGATTTCATCAACAGCTACAGCGGCCGGGTCATCACGGGCTTCGAGATGCGTGGTGGTTCCCAAGGCCCCGTTCCGAGCCGAGTCATGGGCGCTGCGGGCAATCCTCCCCTGGCTTTGACAAGGTCAATCAACGAGGGGATGGCACCGAATAAGACCGGCCAACATGTCAATGATCTGGAGATCTACGAAGGAGATGTGTTTCCCAACGACATGCAGCCAGTGCTCAAGGATGCGGCATCACTCTTCCCCCGGTCACGTCCATGACGAATTGAAGACGAAAGTCGCAATACAATATGGAGCGATCGGTTGCCATGGAACTAATTCTAGCTGGTCTCTTTGCGCTGACCGGGTAAAAGCGTCTGCGTGTGGTTTCAGTCGGAAGCAGGCGTGGCTTCGGCGGGTGGCGGACTCCAAGGCGATGGAATCAACTCGATACCGAGTCGCTTCATTTCTGCAATACGCTCGGCAAGCTCGGTAGTAACGGTATCGAGAGGAAAACCACGAGCTTTCCACGCGGTCAACCCACCGACCAGCACTCGGATTTGCCGGACTCCCTTCTTGCGCAAAGCTGAAGCCACATGCGCACTCACAAAACTGTTCTTCGACTCGCAGTAGAGCACCAGGTCCATACCTTCTGGCATCACGATGCGGGTTCTGTGCCGCACTTTTCCCGGGTCGGCCCGCAACGCACCAGGAATCGCCATCAGGTCCTGCGGATCGTCCTCGAAGCGCAGCAGGTCGATCAGGACCACATTCTCACCTGCATCCAACCGCACCTTGAGTTCCTCGGGAGTGATATACAGCCGTCGTAGCCGCAGGATCATCCTCACGAGCTGCGCCAGCTTCCACACAAAGAAGAACAACAGCGGAACACCCAACACCAGGATCAGCGTATTGGCAAAGACCGTGGTGTACCGAGCCACCCTATCCAATTCTGCAGCAAACAGAAATCCTGCGCCGGTATACGCTCCCGCCCAAAGAGCGGAGCCACCGGCATCGTAGATCAGGAAGTTTACACGCGAAGCTTCTGACATTCCGGCAAGCGGCGGCGCGATCCCATCGAGGCCAGGAACGAATTTGGCAATCAGCAGGACGCGGAGGCCTCTTCGGGCGAAGGTAGTTCTAGAACGCCGAATACAGTAGCTGGGATCCGACGCCAAGGCGCACAGCAATCGCAAGACCCGCTTACCGTACACGCGACCGGCCTCGAACCAGACCAGGTCACCCAACAGGCATCCGAGAATCGCCACCAAGAGAATCCCGGTAAAGCTGAGCCGGCCTGTTCCTGCCAGCGCTCCTCCAGACAGCAGGAACAGGATCGCAGGTACCGGGAGACAGAGCTGATTAGCGCATACGGAAAGAAACAGGACCAGATAAGTCGTGTGAAGCAAATAGTAGTTCATGAGTGATTCCCCCAGCCTGGCCGTGGCCCTGAATTGTGGAATCGCATCCAGCTCCTTGAATGCTGTTAGTCCAGCGCCTTGTGGAAACGCAGGACAGCGATGGTGAGAAGGCTGACTCCCAAGGCGCCCATGGCCGCCATCTGGGGCCATAGAATCTCCATGCCCACACCTTTCAGGTAGGTGCCCCGTAGAACGACTAGATCGTAAGACTTTGGAAAATCCTTATCCCTGCGTACTCCACTACCATCCCGAAGTTAAGCTCCTAAGTTTCCGAGGTCTTGGACGTAAGTGCCGTACTAGCGTGCATGCCGCTCTGATTGGCCAGAGATCAGCCCGAGATCGCAAGGGGCTACGCCCCATAGTAAAATAGAATAATGGTAGGATGTCGCTGAACATAGGCTCTGCCGGCAGCGGGGACTGCATTGTTTCTGCCAGGGACGCTTCGGTCGAAATTGCTTTCCGCACTCCCTGCAGACTCGGACATCGTCAGTGCTCCCTCCACCCATGCCATGCGTCACGGCTGCCTCAGAGAGGCGGGATGACGCATTTCCTGCGATTCTGTAGCGACTCATCAATCTCTCTCGTTGCCTTCTTGAGCAGCGTTTGTGGCCTCGCGGGGAGTCTCTGCAGGCGAGCCAGTTGCCAGCAATCGAGTGCCGTCTTTCAACCGCAAGTAGAGCCCATGCTCGGTTTCCTCTTCTTCAGCCGGCCACAGGTTGCGCTTGCAAGAAAACGAGTTGTGCGAAACACCACCTTATTGCTGCTCATCGCTGCATGCTCCTCGGATTCCTCTGCGCCAGCTTTCAGCGGAGACTGCGGCTTGGCATTGCGAGTACAACCATGATGTTTAGCGTGAGGGTAATTTCGGGGCCTAAGATTCCCGTGAATTGTGCTAAATTCGAGACCGAAGTGAGTCTGTGAAAGGATGCAGCCTTCAACCTACGGGCCGCTGGCCTCGCTTGGCTGGTGCACTAGTCGCCTTAGCGCTTGCTTTGGCCACGCCGCCCGCAGCCCAATCGCAAGCACAGAGTACGCCTCCTTGCTCCGACGTTCCTCCCATTTTGAAACGAGGCACACAGCCGGCTCTGCCTCCCTGTCCTGACCCGCCGCCGGCCGCGTCGCGCGCTGCGGACTCCGTACCCACGCGTTCGCTGACTCCCGCCGAATCCTTGATCGAAAGAGCCAGAGAGGTGGCGTTCCAGTTTTCACAGAAGCTTCCCAACTTTGTTTGCCAGGAGTTCATGTCGCGGTTTACCCAGCGAGGCCGCGAGGAGAAAATGCCCCTGGACCTGGTTTCGGCTGAAATCATTTACGAGGACAGGCAGGAAAGTTATCGTAACGTGAAGATCGATAACCGCCCCACGGACAAGCCCCTGCAGGAGATCGATGGGTCCTGGTCCACCGGAGAATTTGCGTCCATACTGCTGGAACTTTTTCACCCTGATACACACGCGCAGTTCCGGTCCGGTGGTGCGTCTACTATTTCGGGTTTCAGTGCTCAGGTTTACGACTTTCAAGTGCAGAGTGAAAATTCACACTGGATGTTGCACGCCGGCTCTCAGAATCTGGCGGCGGCTTACGAAGGCTCCGTATGGGTGGATCCGAACACCGCGCGCGTCCTGCGAATCGAGATGGAGGCCCGCAACATACCGTCAGATTTCCCGATGGATACGGTCGAAACCGCGCTTGATTATTCGTACGTGGGGCTTGGCGAGGCATCGTTTCTGCTTCCGGTCCATGCCGAGACCTTGGGTTGTGAACGGGGTACCAGCGACTGCAGCCACAACATCATTGACTTCCGCAACTATCACGAATTCAAATCCGAGGTCAAGATTCTTCCCCATTGATTTCGCCCGGACCTCTTATGAGGATGGGGATGGTGACGATGATGGGTCGCCCCGTACCCGCAAGCCGGTTTAGAGTTCGGTTGTGCTACCGTAGCACGGCAGATGGACAACTGGAACATGCTGGTCAGGCATGCACGTCAACGGGGCGGCTCAAGTGAGGGTTCAAGTAGCATATCGGCTCGGTGGGCAGGAGTGGCGGTCGATGATCCTGACGGCGTTCAGGTCGATCGAGGCCGCGCTCAACTGGCTGGACCCGTTCGTCAGCCCGCCCCCACAGACATGGGAACAGATGCGTGAATGGCTTCACGCAGCAGATTTACTCGACTTGGAGGAGATAAGCAATCATGGCCCAGTCATAGACGGTCATGCCGATGATCCTCGATTATCGCGAATGTTCCAAGATTAAGTCGTCGTTCTGCGACCCGCTAGCCCGCAACCTTAGGAAACTGGTTTTCGAATCCCGCGCCATGTTTGGCGCAAGCGATGGGATGCCTCTCGTGCAAGAGCCGGCGCGATCGAGACCCCGCATCGGCCCCACTCAACGTAATCTTCGAGGAGACGTTACCAACTCTGGCTTGGCCAAATGGACTCTCACCTTGTATTCCTCGGTTTTCGGACTATGCAGCGCGTTGAGGGTTTCGCAGTCCTTGAGGGCCTCCTGCACGGACATTGCCAATGCCTCCACCGTCGGCTCGTCCAGTAGATTCTGGCGAAAACCAGGAAGGCTACGGATGGTGAAATCTCCGGTCAGCAACTCTGACCAGCCGAGCGTCGGGTCGGGACGAATGCCCGAAGGCTGCTGACTCGCGCAGATTTGCAACACCCTTCCCTCGTAAGGCTTGGGTTCGTATGCCCCCCATGCCCGGTCATAAGCCATCGCCAGATGTCCGAGATGATAGGTGAAGGAGTGATGCGCCGCCGACGGGTCGCGATTCATGAGGAAATCCAAAAGCATCTCCGCTCTAACCTGACACACTTCCCTCACCCGTTTTGCGCGGGTCCACACATACTCAATTCTGTTTCCCGCCATGCGGTTCGACATATAAGCACGCTCGAGCGCCAGCCTGTCTCGCCATTGATAGTAGAGACGCCGCCCAAAATTTGTTTTTGGCGGGTCGTGCAGATACTTTGCCGTTGGGGTGTTGATCATGAACACCAGATCTACTGGTTCGCCATCCTTCTGTAATTGCTGGGCTGCTTCCAAGGCCAGCATCCCACCCAGGCAGAACCCGCCCAGGTAGTACGGACCGTGGGGCTGAACGGACTTGATCTGCTTCAGATAGTAAGCAGCCATCTCCTCAACTCTGGGCTCTTCAATTCTGCTGCCATCCAACCCTCGCGATTGCAACGCATAGATAGGGCGGTCTTTGTGCTTGCCTAGCCTGCGGGCCAGCGGATGGTACTCCAGAATATTGCCGCCATGGCTATGAAACAGGAAGATAGGAGGTTTCGTGCCTGATTTCTCGAGCGGTACCAGAGACGACCAATTTCTCCTTGATTGATTTTCGGCGACGAGCCGCGCCAACTGGTTCACAGTCGGCGCTTCAATTAAGGAAGCGAGCGGAAGACGTGTTCCGAAAGCTTGTTCGATCCTCGTGATTACGACGACCGCCGATAGCGATTGGCCGCCCAACTCGAAGAAATCCTCGTGAATTCCCACCGTCTCAAGTCTCAGCGCCTCTTGCCAAATCTCTGCCAGAGTTTTCTCCGTCTCCGTTTGGGGTGGCGCATATCGAGTTGCTCTCTGTGCGACGTTCGCGATCTCGCGGCTTTTCATATTCTCCGAGGCAAGGGCATACAAGACCTCGGGTGCTCCAATACGAGAGGCACTCAAATTGGCGAGCTCCATGGTGTCACGCGAAGAATCGGTCACGAGTTCGTACAGTATTTCTTCGAGGGAAGCCAGCCAGCCCGCGACTGTCCGGTTGTCGAAGAGCGCCTTGTCGAACTGGCACTTTAGTTCCAGGCCATCGCCTGCTTCCACCGCATTCAAATACCATTCGAGCGCTTCGAAGGTCTTCGGATTGACAGCGTAATCGGCGGTGAAGCCGGACTGCGGCAAATCTCTCAAATTCCACTTTTTTACATTCGTGAGCCCAACGGAAATCGAGACTACGCCGGGCAAACGCTTTACCGGTCGCAAGTCCTGGAGCAGATTCACCAACGGAAAAGCCACGTTATCCTGCGCTGCCGCAATATCCTGCTGCGCGCGTGCGAGGAAGGCGCTGACCGGTTCTCCCGGGACCAGTTCAACTTCAAACGGAACCATGTTGACGCAGTGGCCCACCAAATCCGGCTGCCCAACTGCGGGTTGTTCCGCCATCGGCAGAGCAAGCACAAAGCGGGTTTGTTTGGAAATTCGGGCCAAAACGAGCGAAAGCGCGCCAAGGATTACGGTAAAGAAACTGCAGCTTTGTTTGGCCGCGAGTTTCCTGAGGTCCTGCACCAACGAAGCAGGAAGCGCATGGTCCAGTCGGCTGGCAGCATACTCCCGGCGCACTGGGCGGGGATGATCGGTGGGCAGAACCAGCGCGGGGAGTCCGTTGGAAAATCTTTCATGCCAGTATTTACGTGCGGCGCTAAACTCTGGGGACTGAGCCCGTTCTCTGACACTGTTCACGTAGTCCGCATAACTGCTCACCGCCCGCAGCTCAACTGGTGAACCGGAAATTTCTCCGGAGTAGAAGGCGCAGAGATCGTGAACAAGAACATCCAGGGACCAGCCATCGCAAATCACGTGATGGCCAGTGAATACAACTGCAGCGGAGTCCGCAGCCAACAGTACAATTTGGCTCCGGAACAGCGGGCCCTCGGGCAGAGTGAAGGGCTGGGCGGTCTCTTTTGCGATCAACTTCTCAAGACTGGCTTGCCGTATTGACGGACCAGAGATCGAGGAGAGATCCACGACCGGAACGCTGACCACCATGGGCGCAATCCGCATGGTCGTGCCACTCTCATCGAAAGTGGCTCGCAGGGCGTCATGACGCTGCACCAGGCGTTCGACCGCGCGGGTGAGCTTTGGCGCGGAGACGGTTCCTTGGATATACAGCGTCATGGATTCGTTGTAGCAAGCCGACAAATGGTCTGAGAGCCCTGAGGAAAAGTAGATGCCGCGCTGCGGCAGGGTGGACTCAACCGTCCGCAAGCAGGCCTGAGCAGAAGGGACCTCAAGCGGCGCGGGATTTTCGTCCGGAACAAACGCTTTGCCGCCTGCGGAGGGCGAAGGAGCGCGCACTTGGCTCGCTCTAGCCAGTTCCAGCATGGCCACTAAGTGCGATATGGTGCTCGCCTGCTTGGCAACAACTTCCTCGATTGCCGACTTTGCTAGCCCGCTTTCAATGGTTGGAGAACCTGAGGCCACGGTATTCGCGGCCGTTGGCTGCTGTATTGGCGGCGTATCCGCAAACACTTCCCGCGCCAACGCCTTATCGAGATGAACCGCAACCATGTCAACATTGGGCAACTCGTGCATGAGTTGGCTGAAACTAACTTTGTGCCCAAATTCCTTGCGGATCGCGAAGGCGACCTGTGTGAGCGACAGGGAATCCAAGCCCTGCTCCAGGAAGGTCGCCGTGAGGCTGATCTGCGCCCGGTCCCGGCCGGAGATCGGCATCAGCATCTCTACCAGCCGGGCAGCCAGACGGTCTTTTCGCGATCCGATGAGCATTGCTTGCGACGCATCTGCTGGGGATGCCTCTGCTGGCACGATCACCGATGGTTCACCCGGAGGCAGACTCCGCGGAACGGCAGTAGCTGCGGGTGACTCATGGCTAACAGGATCCACCCAATAGCGCTGTCGGTCGAACGGATAACCCGGCAAAGGAACACGGCGGCGGAACTCGTGAGCATAGAAGGCGTCCCAATCGATGGATACGCCGTTCTGCCACAGGGCACCTAGGGCGAAAAGCATGGTGACCCATTCCGCATTGTCCTGGTGCGTGTCGGCCAGGGACGGAACGGCGACGGAAGAAGGCTGGGCGGTGAACTGTTTTCGCGCCAGGGAACACAAGGTCGCACGCGGCCCGCACTCCAGAAAAAGATCGTATTTTTGTTCGATGAGCCACTGCACGGCCTTGGAAAACTGGACAGTGGAGCGAGCGTGCTGCGACCAGTAGCCTGGATCGGTCGCCTCTTTTTCAGTGATGGGCCTGCCAGTTACACTGGAGACAAAAGGCAAAACCGGTGCCCGCAGCTGCAGCTTCGCTACTTCTGAGCGCAGTGGCTCTAGCATCGGCTCCATCATGGTGGAGTGAAAGGCGTGCGAAGTATGCAAGTGCCGGCAAAAAATGTTCTGGCCTTCGAGCATTTCCTTGAATGCCTCGACCTCGGCATCCGGCCCGGCGACTACACATAATGAAGGAGCATTGTTGGAGGCAATCTGCAGGGATGCGGGTAGCATCTTCTGAATGCTCTCCACGCTCGCAGCGACCGACAACATGGAACCCCGGGGCAGGTTCTGCATCAGCTGTCCGCGCAGCGCAATGATGCGCAGCGCATCTTGCAGGTCCCACACTCCGGCCAGAGTGGCTGCGACAAATTCACCAATGCTGTGCCCGACCATCATGGCAGGCTGAACGCCCAGGCTCTGCCAGAATCGCGCCAGCGCGTACTCGATAACGAAGATGGAAGGCTGGGTAAAAAAAGTATCCTGCAGAGACTGTTGTGCGGTCGCCTCATCACCTCTTAGTGGAAAAAGCAGCTCGCGGAGATCGCGTCCGAGATGTGGCTTGAGGAAATCGCAGCAGTCGGCCACCACGGCGCGAAAAAGCGGCTCGCCTTGGTAAAGATTCTGCCCCATGTTGACGTACTGAGAACCTTGACCGCCAAACATGAAAACAACCGGAGGATCGCGGCGTTCGCATCGTTTCTTGGCGCAACGCAGAGGATGAGGCTCTTGCAAGAACCTGCGGGCTTCGCTGGGACTCGCGGCAACCACAAAACTCCGGTGAGCCATTTGCTTGCGGCCCAGTTGAAGCGTGTAGACGGCATCTGCAAAACCGGCGTCGCCCATGCTCTCGAAACGATGGGCCAGCAATCTGCTAGAGGCGTCGATTGCTGAGGCGGTCCGTGCCGACGTCAGCACCAGCTGCATTGGTCTAGATTGAGTACCCAGCTGCTGCCGCGGAGCTTCTTCGAGAATAGTATGCACGTTCGTTCCGCCGAAGCCGAACGAACTGACGGCGGCACGCCGCGGCTGGTCGCCTTTGGGGAAAGGAACCAACTGGTCTGCAATTATGAACGGGCTATTCTCGAGATCAATCTTTGGGTTGAGCGTCTTGAAATGCAGTGTGGCGGGAATCTGTTCCCGCTCCAGCACCATGGCCGCCTTGATGAGTCCCGCCACGCCAGCAGCGTTGGTGGGATGGCCGATGTTTCCCTTGATTGAGCCGACATAGCAAAACTGCTTCTTATTTGTCTTCGCTTCGAATACCTGGCGCAGCGCTTCCATCTCGATCGGATCGCCCATTGGCGTTCCCGTGCCGTGAGCCTCGATATAGCCAATGGTTTCAACCGGCACGCTTGCCCGGGCCTGGGCCAAAGCGATGACCTCAGCCTGCCCTTCAACACTCGGAGCAAGAAATGATGCCGGCCTGCCGCCGTTACTATTCTTGGCGCTGCCGCGTACTACAGCATGAATCGTATCGCCGTCGCTTAGCGCGTCTTTCAGGCGCTTGAGCACGACGATGCCGGCGCCGTCACAGAACATGGTGCCGGTGGCGGCCGCGTCAAAGGGGCGGCAATGTCCGTCTTTTGTGAACGTGCCACCTTCCTGGTAAAGGAATCCGCTCTTCTGCGGCACGCTGATATCAATGCCGCCAGCCAGCGCCATATCGCATTCGAAGTCCAGCAGAGCGTGAACCGCGGAATCAATGGTCACCAGAGCGGTTGAGCAGGCGGTATTCAGGCTGATGGCAGGTCCGCGTAAATCCAGGGCATACGCGACCCGGAGAGCGACATAGTCCTTTTCATTGCCGTACTCTACAGTCAGTTTGCCGGCGGTGGCGATTAGGTCGGGATGACACAACAGATTCGTTGTGTAGTAGTGGTTGTCGCCCACCCCGGCATACACTCCGATCATTCCCGGGTAACGGCTGGGATCGTACCCTGCGTTCTCCAGCGCATGATGAGCCAACTCCAGAAAAATGCGCTGCTGCGGGTCCATGACCTTGGCTTCCAATGGACTGATTCCAAAGAATGCGGCATCGAATAACTCCGCACCGTGCAGGATGCCGCGCGCACGGACGTAGTCCGGATCGTTGCGCAGGTAGGCTTCGATCCCGGGTCCCAGCTCCTCCGGCTCGAAAAACGAAATGGATTCAACGGAATGGCACAGGTTCTGCCACAGCGTTTCCAGGTTGTCCGCGCCGGGAAAGCGGCCGACCATCCCGATGATAGCCACGCTGTCGCGGGATGGATCTCCACTGTCATCGCCCCGGCCGCGCTGTTTCGGGCGCCGTGCTATATCCGCAAATAAGGCAGGTCCGGAATTCTTACCTTCCAGGAAGTGAGAGAGTTGCGAAATCGTCGGATATTGAAAGACTTTGACTGGAGGAATCTCCTGAGCGAAACGCTGACGATACGAATTCGCCATCCGGACCACGGCCAGGGAATTGCCGCCCAGATCGAAGAAACTGTCATCAACGCCAATTTCGTCGAGCTGCAGAAACTCGCGCCATACCTCAGCCAGTTGATGCTCCACCACTGAACACGGAGCGATGTAATCCTGCGCCAGAAGTGGCCGTTTTCTTTGTGGCGGCGGAAGCGCTTTCTTGTCCAGTTTGCCGTTGGGAGTAAGCGGAAATTCATTTATCCAAACGAATGCCGAAGGAATCATATACTCCGGCAATG
Source organism: uncultured Acidobacteriaceae bacterium (assembly GCA_963770245.1). GTDB lineage: Bacteria > Acidobacteriota > Terriglobia > Terriglobales > Acidobacteriaceae > PALSA-270. The sequence continues at coordinate 216,929 of CAVYOX010000016.1, forward strand.
TGGCTTTGAGAGCCTGCGCCAGCGCCTCTGAGGGCAGATTGTCTGGGCTGGAGTAGTACGCCACCAAGCGTTGGTCTCCGGGATGATCCTCCCGCAACATGGCAACAACCCGGCGGATCCCTTCCATTTGGGTCAGCCTGGACTCGATCTCGCCCAACTCGATGCGAAAGCCGCGCAGCTTGACTTGATCGTCCATTCGCCCAAGGAACTGCAATCTGCCGTCGGGCTTCATGCGGACTTCGTCACCAGTCCGGTAGAGGCGGCCACCCGGAATATCCCCTAGAACATCAGGAATGAATTTCGCAGCCGTCAGCTCCGGACGTTTCAGGTATCCAACAGCCAGACCTAACCCTCCGATCAGCAACTCGCCATCAGTTCCAGGCGGTACCGGTTGCTGCTTTGGGTCCGCCACGTAGAACTGAGTGTTGGCCATCGGCGGGCCCACAAAGACTTCGTCCCCTGACACAATTCGGTGTGCGGAAGACCAGATCGTGGTCTCGGTCGGCCCATACATGTTCCAGAGTTCCTTGCACTTGGGCAGCAATTGGCCCGCCAAGTCTGGGGCCAAAGCCTCTCCGCCACAGAGAATCTTGAGGTCAGGTTTCCCTTCCCAGCCACTTTCCACCAGCATCTGCCAGGTGGTCGGCGTCGCCTGCATCACGGTCACGTGATAATGGTCGAGCAAACGCTTCAGCGCGCCCGCGTCCGAAGCCTGTTCCCGCGTTGCCACCACTAACTGCCCTCCCGTCATCAACGGAAGCGACAGCTCCAGAATCGAGATATCAAAGGAGATCGTGGTAATCGCCAGTAGAACGTCTGTGCTCCGAAACCCCGGCGCTTCTACCATGCCATGCAGGAAATTGACCAGAGCAGCGCGTGGAATCATCACCCCTTTCGGGTTCCCGGTAGAACCGGAGGTATAGATGACGTAGGCAAGGTCCGTTGGCTGGTTGACCGGCGCGGGATTACTCGCCGGGAGGCTTTGAAACGCACTCCACGCGTCGCCTAATAGCACAACCTTGGCCTTGGTCGGCGGCAGAGTTTCTGTCTTGGTAAATTGCGTCAGGACTAGGGGAGCTTCAGCATCCTCAAGCATGAAGGCGATTCGGTCCTTGGGGAATTTCGGGTCCAGTGGAAGATAGGCCCCTCCCGCCTTAAGAATGGCCAGCAGGGCCACCACCATTTCCAAGGAGCGGTCAAGGTAGACGCCCACCAAACGTCCAGGCCCAATGTCCTGCTGTCGAAGAAAGTGGGCTAACCGGTTAGCCCTCGAGTTCAGCTCCCCATAGGCTAACCGGTTCGTGCCCATGACCAGAGCACGAGCTTCCGGCGTCTTCGATGCTTGGTCTTCGATGAGCTGTTGCGGGCCCCGCTGCAAGTCGTAATCCCGGCCCGTGTCATTCCATGGAGAAGTCATTGCTCCCCTAGGCCTGAAGGCTTCATTTAGATGGTCCACTTAGCTCCGGCTGCCGTTTCACATCGAGTCGTTTCCAACCCTATATAACTTCGGCAAATAGGACACCTCCATGATTAAGGTTTCGTGCCCTTTGTTGGACGGAATATTTCAAGAAGGATTCGCCGAACCTTCTCAAACGGCTGCAATTCACAGCACGAGCATTTCCGGAGACTCGTCGAGGGAGGAGTAAAACGGCCTTTACAAAACCATACAATCAAAAAAAAGCCTCAACAAGTGACTTTAGGGTGCAAAGTGGTGCAAAACGAACTATGACCGAAGTCACTACTAATCTACGGATGGTGCGCGGGTTTCCGTCGTCCTTTGCCCCGTTCGGGAGTCAAGGCGCGGAGGGACGCTTCCCAGAAATTCGAGCTCGCCTCGGCCACGCGAGCTGCACTATATCAGTTGATGGGGGGCAAAACGACTCCCACCGCGATGGTCTTATGCGACTCCTGCCGAAACCTGCAAATGTCCTTCTCCCCAGGCATGAGCGCACCATAGGCGCGACCGAGGAAATGTCCGGCGTCATCGAGCGGGTCGCCTCCCATAACGACGACAGTCTGTTTCTGCGCTTCTGCGTGCTTCGCGTCAAGACGAAAGAACGCCGGGAGGAAACGACGGTTGTAGGGTCGTATTGGGAATTTCAAGGTAAACGGCTCTGAGCGTCGGTACGTTCGTAACCCGGACATGACTTGGTCACGGACGCGCCCAAGAATGATAGGCACAATGCCGCCCTGTGATTAGAACGTTTTTCTGCGGTTTCTGTGGAAGTCGCTCTAGCAGTTAAAATCCGCGCAGCCATTGATTTTCCTTGTATCTCTGGAAAAATCCGCTACGATTCGCTTGGCGGTTGGAATCTCAGGGTCGGGTTCGAGTCCTACCTGAGGAGCCAATTGTTCAATAAGTTAGGGGCGCCTTATGATTTTGTGCGCGAATTGTGCGCGATTGGTGCCCAGTCTTCTGCCAAACTCACTGAGGGTTGCTAAGTGTAATCGCCTGCTCTAACAACAGCTCACCATCGTTACTCCTCTTTCGTCTCTGCGATCAGACCGTTCAGTTCACCCTATTGAACATGATCCCGCGGGCCGCTTGTGTAAACACATTGAAGCCGGAGATGCGCCGGTCAGCGTCGGGCTGGAAAACCAAAGTGCGAAAGTCGCTGGAGTAGAACTCGTCGTGGGTAGCGGGATCGAAGATGACCGGCGGCTTGTCGCCCTCCTTGACCGTCAGTCTTGCCTTTTCTGCCGACAACGTGTAGGTCGCGTCGAGCTCGTCCGAATGGTACCTGCCGGCGAACCTGGCTAGCTCCGCGTCGCTGAGATGGACGGGCTCCAGCTTGTCGCCGGAGAAATACACCTCGCCGGGAATAGCAAGCGAGCAGCGCATCGTGCCGTTCACCTTCTCGAAGGTAATGACGTTGCTGCCGAGGTCGTAGAAGCTGTTGGCGTCGATGCGCCGCAGAACCGCTCCCCATGCCATGAGATTGCCGTGGTCGGCGGTGAACGTATAGAGGGTCTTCGTGTGCGGATCGAGGTAGGTGCCGGCGAAGGCTGCCGGATCGGGCAGGTCTGAGGCCGCGGTGAGTGTGTTTTTTGGCGGCTTGAAGTCGGGTGCCAGGTATAGGTCGGCGATTTTGCGGGCAAGGGCTTCAGGCCCCGCGGTGGCGAGGTTACAAAGCACGATCACGCTGAATCTCTGCTGCGGAAAGCGCAGGAATGCAGAGTGGTACCCGAACAGCGCGCCGTTGTGCTCGACGATCGGAAGACCGCGGTAATCGCCAAGCGATAGGCCCAGGGCGTAATCGATCTGGTTGCCGTTGTTGAGGACGCCGTGACTTTGCAACTCGACGGGCAACTTTCCTTTGCCGAGCTTGTTGGCATAGAAGTTCCTGTCCCAGGAAAACAGGTCGTCGACGCTGCTCATCAGGCCGCCGCCGCCAACGATGTCATAGGTGGTGGACCAATCGACTAGGAAGTTGCCCTTCTGGCCGGGATCGTAAGCAGCGACGCGGTTAGGGACCACCAGCGTGTTGTCCTCGTAGAAGAGTGTGTGCGTCATCCCGAGCGGCTGAAAGATGTTTTCGGCGGCGAAGTGCGCGAGAGATTTTCCAGTCGCGCGCCGGATGACTTCGCCGAGCAGGAAGTAATTGGAGTTGCTGTAGACCCACTCGGCACCGGGAACATTGTTCAGGCCTTTCTGGCGCGCTATGAGCTTGAGGATCTCGGCCGGCGAGGCGAGGTCTGCGGCATTGCGTCCGGAAATGAAGACGAGATCGAGGAAGTCGCGGAACCCGCTGGTTTGATGGAGCATCTGGCGAAGCGTGATGCGACGGCCGTAGTCGGGCAGCTCGGGGAGGTACTTGCGGACGTCGTCATCGAGCGAGAGATGGCCTTGTTCGGCGGCAAGGACGATGCTCGCGGCCGTGAATTGCTTCGAGACCGAGCCCATGTAAAAGACCGATGCGGTTGTGAGCGGGACGCCGAGTTCGAGGCTCGCGTAACCGAAGGACCTCTTGTAAACGAAGTTGCCGTCGCGGATTACGCCGACCGAGCACCCGGGCGAGTCCGGTTTGTCGAACATCGCGAAAAGCTGATTGACCTCTCGCGCCCGATCGTCAGCGCCGAGTGCGGCGGTCGCCGTGGTGATGCTCAGGAACAGAACGAAGGTTCTCATCAGCACCTACTCCCGCGCGCAGTAATCGCCGGGCACAAGCGCGTCGAGAACGATGACAGCCCTAAGATCCTCGGCGAAACGCGGAGATATATCCGCGAGTTCGAGCGCCTTGCCATGCAGACGACGATCGCGCGGGGACTATATGACGAAATGCTGAAGCTCAATCCTGATTGGGGCAATCGAGGTGCACTCTGGACTTCAGTCCGCGCCGTCAAACCGTGATTTGAACAGAGTGATTAACCGCATCAGCACCCCCCGACGTTACTGAATAGCGCTCGAAACCTCCGAGAACACGTTGTTGGCGTTAGAGCCAATCAGTCGGATCGTACCGACAACAATCACGAGAATGACTGCTAGCATCACGGCGTACTCGGCAATATCCTGGCCGCGTTCATCGGACCAGAGTCGTTTTAATAACTTTCTCACGGGCTGCCCTCCTGGCGCATTCGCGCGTCTCGATCATATTGGGAGCAACGTGCAGTTCCCGGTGGAAAACTCGATCGCAAAACATTGTAAGGCCCTGGTCAAAACCTGTAAACGGGGTGAGATTTTCGGGCGCGTGATCCAAAAAAGCAGCCTACAATTCCGGCCTAAATGCAGCCCACTATTCCCGCCTAACTGATCCAACCCGAAATCGGAGAGGCGCCTCCGGTCAGTCTTTGCAAGTTGTCACGTCCGCACCGACGCCGAACCTCAGCTCGTGCCCGTCGGCTCCGTGCTGCTACTCAGGTGTGTTGCCCGAACGCTTACTTTTCACCCAGCTCGACGTTTTCGTATCGAAATTGCCAAAATTCCGCAACCTTCAGGGGAATGGGGTCCGCGGGGCAAGCTGATCGGCGGGGGCTAACGCGGTGGAACTTGTCATGAGGAATTTAGGAGTCCAGGTCATCTGGTGCAAGGATTACGACGACATGCGGAGCTGCATCTGTGAAGTTCAAAAGCTAGGATGCAATGCAGAATTTGGCCGACGAGCTGCCGAATTTCCAAGCTGAACCAACCGTTCTTGAAGTAAATATCCGGATCAGGTTGATCCCCCCGCTTTCCGAGATGTCTGTTACCTTTTGTGTATGAAAACTGCGTTGTACGGACGGATCGTCTTTGGCGCGGCGGCGGTTTTGTTCGGTGTCATCGCACTGATGTGGCACGACGGTGATACCTGGCAAAACTTGCAACATATCTGGAGCCTGCCTTTCGGCACCATAATTGGCGGGTGTCTTATGACCGCTCAAATTGCAGGTGGGATTGGGATACAGTACCCGCGCACCGCGCGCTTGGCTTCGGTCGTACTTTGCGTTGTCTATTTGTGTTTCTCACTGGCTTGTATCCCTGACATCATTGCCGCATCGAACATCTATGAGCGATACGGTGGGAGCTTCTTCCTGTTCTTTTCCTTACTCTGCGGCGCGATTGCGCTGTACGCTGCGACTGAGGCAAATGCAGCAAGGGCGGTAGTGTTCGGCCGACTGGCACGCCTTGGACTCGGCGTCTGTGCGATTTCCTTCACGCTAGGTCAGATACTCTTACCTCGCGAAACAGCTCACCTGGTTCCAAAGTGGATTCCGCCCAACCAGATGTTTTGGGCGATCCTTACGACGGTCGCGTTTGGACTCGCGGCAATTGCCATTCTCATGAATCGCCAGGCGCGGCTTGCGATGCGCCTGATGACGCTCATGCTGGCACTGTTTGGCGTAATGGTTTGGGTTCCGCGTCTGATCGCTGACCCGAAGGCGCATTTCAACTGGTCCGAATGCGTCCTGACTTTCCTTGTTACAGGGGCTGCCTGGGTGGTGGCTGATTTAAAACCCTATTTCCTCAATTCAACGGCCATTTAGCGGCGGCGTAGATTGCGGTGGTTTGCGTGCGTGCGTCGCCTGCTCGAAGCCATGGGTGATCTGCAACAACTACGGCTCGCTAAACGGCGGACCGAGGAATTCGATCCCGACCGGCACCCCGATCGGCGCGCTCTCCGTCGGCGTGGAAAATCCTGCCGCAACCTTAATGGCCGGAAATCCCGCGAGTGTGGCCAGGATGCCATTGCGCTACGCCTGTTTCATCTCGCCGATCAAGGCCCTTTCAAGGCTGAGATGGGAGTTCGATTCTCCTCGCTGCCACCAACTTATGAGCACGCAAACGATTGAACTCAACGGTTTTGAAATCGAGCTTGCGTCGGAACTGTACTGCGAGCGCGGCGTCCTCTGTTAAACCTGTACGCAAGAGACGGACACACCAAGCGCTAATTTGTTTCTCGGCCCAAGGTAAGTTGGGCCCCGACGAATCTACCGATACATGACTGCATTGGGAAACGGTGCTTGCAGCCGAAGTATCGCTCCGCCGTCTGAAGTGAAACGATGTGTCGGCACAGGTTCGGGACCATCTGCTCACGCGCGGTTAGGCCTTGATCGCGAGCGCCGACGTCCAAAGGGCGTTGACGTTCATGCGCAGTGGATGCAGCTTCAACATGTGGTCGTAAAGCTCGCGCGCTGTCTTAGTCGTTTCGGCGAGCCGGTCGAAGTCTCGAATGTACTGTCGAGTCTCCTCGATAATTCGCGGACTGTCTTCGTTCCCGGGCCGCTTGTGTCCCGCGATCACGGCGCGCGGCTTCAGAGATTCGACTGTGTCGAGTGCGGCAATCCACTCGCATCGCTTCTTCGGGTTGGTTTCGGCCAGCAATTGGTGAACGCCGTTGTACGCGGCGTCTCCGGCGACGACCAATCCGAGGGCTGGCACATGCAGAACGGTCGTGTCGTGCGTGTCAGTATGCCCGACTTCGACAACGACCAAATCCTGTCCTTCGAGATTTATGACATGGCCGTCCAACTCCTCGAACAAGTCCCATTTCAAGGGCGCATCGCTGCTCAACTCGGTCATAATGATTCCTCTTTCTGCCAAACCAATCCCTAGTTGCGATTGCCGAAACAAATTCCAACGAAGAAGGCCTGCCATGTGCATCGAAGGCCAGGTCCAAAAATGTCCCTAATCGAACTGTTCCCTAACTAATGTAATCGGCGGGAACGGAGAAGATCTCGGTAGGTGGACAACAGCGCCTTGGCATCGCTCATCGAAAGTCATGTGCGTCCAATTATTCGCGGGGCGCAACTTTGTCGGTATCGTGTAGCACCATGACGGCAAACTTCCAACCGTCATTTCCTCTGTGCAGCAAGTAGGTAAGGCCCACCCGCTCCAACTCTTGACCATCAGCCTTGTACCGTATGGCAACTCCGACCGCCAATGCCGATGTGGCACTAAGAAGTTTGAACTGTTGTAGGCTCAATTCACTTCGACGATATTTCCGTTGCCGAAGGTCTTCCATGACCGGGCCGAAGATCGGAACCACCGCGGCCGGAGTGGGGATCGCGATCACGCCTAACGGTCCAATGAGCAGCGCTGGCTGGTGAAAGTAGGGCAGGATGGATTGGACATCAAGTGTACTGAATGCGTTGTAGTAATCAAAAAGAACCTGTTTTGCAGCTTCTTCGTTATCCATAAAGGTGACAAATCGAATTTCGAAAGATATCCGATGACATTGGAAAAACGTTGCAACTCGCAAGTCCCAATCGGTGTTCTCTAACGGCAAGTATAATGTCCCGTTGACTGCCAAAGACAGACCTAGACAGACCTTCTATGGATGAAGACCCGAACCAGCTTCCACAGCGCACAGCGGGCTAGCCCAGACTCACCCAGCAGCTAGCGGCAGTTTGCCTTAAAACAGAGATTCTGGCTGAAGAATGGCATCACATGATTCTGAAAACGGTCAGCCACTGCGCTCGTGTGCGTACCGTGATACATCTCGAAGCCGTTCGCGATTCCATACTTATCCAGAGCATCGTGCAGCTTGCCGGTATCGGTTCGCAGACCATCCTGGTCGCCCACGTCGATGGCGATGGCGCGGTACTCGCGCAGATTACCAATGTATTGATCGATAAAGGCGAGCGGCGCGTTGGCTGTCCATTTTCCCAGAACATCCGGTTGTGGTTCGCCGCCTTTGGCAGGCAGATCAAGGTAAAGCGGAGGGTTCTTCGGATCGGGTGACCATGCCGCCGCGCTAGCAAGCTGGGCGCGAGCAAAAAACGGGAGCTTGGCAGAATCTTCCGGCGTCTTCACCGCTTCCAAAGTCTTTTCAAGTTCCGGGCTCAGACCACCGGTCCGGGGCGATAGACAGCATGGGCTCATGATGTACAGGCTGCCGAAAACATCGGAATGCTTCATGCCGATGCGCGTCGCGCCGTACCCTCCCATCGAGTGGCCTACCAGGCCGCGGCTGCGTCGATCCGGAATCGTGCGGTAATGAGCGTCGATGTAGGCCACCACGTCGTGCGCAATGAACTGCTCATAGTCTCCGGTCGTGACCGAACTGGAATACATGGAGCCGTTGTGCACGGTTTTTGAATCGGGCAGCACCACGATCATCTCTTTCGCTCCCTGTTGGAAAGCGCCTTCGATGGTCTGGGGCACATGGATCTCGTGTGTCCACTGCTCGGCGCCGATGGAAAATCCGTGCAGCGCGTACACCACGGGGTAGCGGCGATGCTTGTCTTTCTGGTAGCTGGGCGGCAGGAACACAATCACGTCGCGATCAACCGCGTCGCCTTCCAGATTGCCTTCGAGCGAGCTGCCATGAATCTTAGTGCGCTCCGCTGTTACCGGCTTGGCGCCGGGAACGACCGGCGGCACTTCGGTCTGCACCTGCGCGAGGGTCAACCCAGGGTGGGTAACCAGCAGCAGAATTAGAACGGCCAACGAGCCGAAAATTGTGAATCGCATAATTCTTGTTCTCCATGAATTCTTTGCGCTACACCGGGCGGTGACCGGGCAGCGCGAATCGCATCGTCACTCTGCAGCTTGCAAGAATTCCGGCCAGGGCACGCTTCAGAAATCGTTTTCTTGCCGGAATGCACCTCGACGGTCGGGGCAAATGGGCTGGACTTCTCGAGGTGAGACGCACAGTATAATTGAGAAATCTCGAATGACGTTGTATTTGTGACGGCTCACGGATGGGAACCGACTTCTCACCTCGGATCCAAGGGGATGGTCTACCCCGCTTTTCTCCTCCGCGAAAGTCGCGATGGGCAACTCGAGGGCCGCCAACCAGCAGCTTCCTTGAATCGATGACGGGGCATGGTGCAGAGGCCCGCACGAAGATAGCTCCAGCAACCCAGCCCAGAAATTGTGATGTCTTGCACGGCTTACGGTTGCTAACTATCGCCACCATTTCCGCCCACAGACCCCAGATTGAGAGCACCATGAACGGTGGATTGGTGCGGCGGGTTCTACGGAATAGCGTCGCTGAGGGGGCGCCCCCGGGCCTTGGCGTGATCCTCCTTGTCTTTCTGTCCAAGTCGCTGCCGATTCCGTGATTTGCCAATGCTGCCAGTAAGAGTCGTCGCTGATTCGCACCTCGGTGGAGCAGTTGCGTGCTCCAGTGGTTCGGTGTAGGTTATCGGACGGGCGGGGCCAGAATTGAAATTCCGGCTGGATGTCCGAGGGGAGACGGAAAATGGCAGGCGGTAACGTCGGCAGTGACGAAAGTAAAGCGATAGCTGGCATTCCTCAGCGACCAGGCAAATCTGGCCAAGAATTAAACTCTAGCCCAATCTCAATCTGGAGGAAATAACGATGGGGCATTACATTTCGCTGATCCGATACACGCCGCAGGGGGCTGCAAAAATCAAGGAAAGCCCGGCGCGGCTGGACGCGGCCAGAAAAGGCGCCGAGGGGGCCGGGGGAAAGGTCCATGCCTGGTACTTAACCATGGGAAAGTACGATGCCGTCATTATCTCCGAGTTTCCCAACGATGAGACGGCGGCGAAATTCATGCTGGCCACAGGATCGATGGGTAACGTCACCACGCAAACCCTGAAAGCCTTTACCGAAGCCGAATACCGCAAAATTGTCGCTTCCCTGTGAGTATACCCCCGAAAAGAGCGGCGCATCCTGTGCGGGAGCGCCGCTTCCACCGCTTTCTAACACGAAGACTGAGCCTTACGAGATGGTCTGCGCTGCATGGGTAAAGGATGTCATCGCACTGAACAAGGTCGCGAAAGGGGCAAGATGCAAACCAAGTGCCTGTGTTCCAAGGCGTACTTCGCACCGAGAGGTGGGCCAGTCTCTTGCCCGAGAGCAGATGGTTTAGATCGAGGACTCTGCTTTGGAGATAGTTGCCAAGTCATTGCGCCTTCCCTTACAAAAGGCGACGATTGGGCCTGTTTTCCGTCTGTCTTGGCGGGGGAGCCCGCCTTTGTTGCACAAGAACTCCCTCAGAGATCTTGCCGCGGGGCGGCTGGTCGCCAAATCAGATTCACAAAATATCTCTATAGCATTCGAGCGCGACCCGAACCAGTTGACTTCGAGTGCGAACTTCAGTTTTCGCAAACAGCTGCTGGAGCGTGTTCTTGACGACACTCTCCGAGACGTTCAAACGTGATGCTATTTCCTTGTTGGCCAGGCCCTGAACAACAAGCCGGAGCACGTCGGATTCGCGACCGTTCAAGGTGGCCCTTTCTGGGTGATCGGACGCCGCTGAAGTTGACTCTGCGGTTCCGCTCCGTTCTTCGGTGACATCCGCGATGATGGCGGCTAGTTTGGGGGTCGGCCCTTCTTTATAGCTGGAGAACCAGATTTCGGCGAGAAACGACTCTCCATTGCCTCGGTGTCCACGGCATTGCATCGACGTCCGGAACTGTGGTCCCTCTTCCCAGCGCAATGCGTGGTGCAATTCTGGCAGGAACGCCGCGATGGGCTGCCCAATCAGATCCCCGCCCCGCGGAGCCATGAGATCGGCAGCTGCGCGGTTCGCGAGCTCGATAAAGCCGTGCTCATCGACCGTGACAATTGCTGCTGGACTCGTTTCCACAAGTACGCGTATTCGCTCCTGGGATACCAATCTCAAGCGGCGGTGGCGCAGGACTTCAGAGATGAACAGTCCGGATCCGACCAAAGCCAGGGCTTCAAAACTCGTACGGATGGGAGCGTCTGCTGGGTCCAGATTGCTGAAACGCTCGCTAAGCAGCGCACATGCCGTGCCCACTACGATAATTGCCCAGCGTGGCAAGAACCCGGCCGCCAGCATGATAGGAAACAAATAGAGAAAACCCAGCGAAACATATGGTTTGGTCCACCAATCCAGAGTGGCGATCGCTAGTACAATCCCTACGCTCGTGAGCAGGACGGCTGTCCGGTTCCGCGGCTCCCAGATCCATTCCAAGTTCGACATGGATTTCAACTTAAGAACCGGCGATTATCGCATCACTTGCGCTTCTTCCTGCCCAATCAAACGATTTGCCAGCAAGATTAGGGGTCGATAATCGAAAGATTAAGGCTCCCTTCTCGAAAATAAGAGCCAAATGGTGCAGTTTGCTTTCGGGGCCACAATCGAACCATCGAAATGCTCAAATCCTTCCGCAATCGAAATACTCCCAGCCCGCGTCGTTTGAGTGCCTTCCGCAAACCAGAGTCTCAGGATACATAAAGTTAAGCCGCAAGTGCGAGAAGCCCGTCAGGTCATCGGGGCCAGGACCACGGCCAGGACCATGAAGCGCCACTGCGCCCGCCTCCTGTTCGGAGCACCCAGTGAATCTAGAGGTACTGAACAAATACGTTCTAGGCGTGATTGGACTCTTCGCTTTGTGCTTGTACTTGGCGATGGTGGCTGCTGGCTTCGTCGAACTGATGTCTGGCCTGCCGAAAGCTCATGCTCGCAGGAAGCGTTTGAAGAGCACCCGCAAATGGCGGAACTCGAAGAGGTCGCCACAATCTTGGATGTGAGTGGGACGCAAGAACGGAGAGAGGGATGCAAAAGTCGCGATGGTGCTGCGCCTTGGTGTTGTGCAGCACGTACGCCTTGTCGCAAAACCAGGCACCGTTGAACTGGCAGCAGGTGCGCGAGCGATTCGAGCAGCACAATCCGACCTTGCTGGCGGTTAAACTTAACATCGACGAATCCAAGGCGCAGGAGATCACAGCTTTTCTAAGACCCAACCCAAACTTGGGGTTCGCGGTCGATCAAATTAATCCCTTCGACGGTGGTCCAGCTCACAGCACGTTCGGGTCCCTGCTGGCGGTGGCCTCCGCCAGCTACCTGCTTGAGCGCCAGCATAAACGCGAATTGCGACGGGAGAGCGCGCAACAAGGGACCGATATCGCTCAATCCAGCCAGAGCGATCTGGAAAGGAACCTCTTGTTCAGCCTGCGCGGCGCATTTGTGCAGACCTTGCAGGCACATGCGGTTCTCACCGTCGCAAAGGAAAACCTGGCCTATTACGACCACGTGCTCGATATCAGTCGGGACCGTTTCGAAGCGGGCGACCTTGCGCGAATTGATCTCGACCGTCTGGAACTGCAGCGGATACAGTTCGAATCGGATTTGCAGACGGCCGAGGTCAACCTCCGAACCGCAAAAATCCAACTTCTGATGCTTCTGAATGATCGGACGCCGGTCGAGCAATTTGACGTAGCCGGGCCATTCGAATTCGGAGATCAACTCCTAGGGTTGGATGAATTCCGCAAAATCGCTCTCGATACTCGGCCTGACCTGAGGGCTGCGGCACAGGCATTGGACAAGGCCAAGACCGACCACAAACTGGCCATGGCCAACGGGTCGACCGACCCGACCCTCGGTTTTGACGCAGGCCGCAACCCGCCCATCGACCAATATATTGGCGTCAGTCTGAGCATTCCGCTGAGGATCTTTGACCGAAACCAGGGAGAGAAGCTCCGCACCCAGCTGGACATCGAGCGCAACCAGAGGCTGCTCGATGCCGCCCAGGCACAAGTATTCAGCGACGTCGATTCTGCCTACGCGATATTGAACAGCAACCTGATCCTGCTGCGGCCCTACAAAGCGAAGTATTTGCAACAGGCGGTGCGGGTCCGCGACACGGTCACTTTCGCATATCAGAATGGCGGCGCATCTTTGCTCGACTTTTTGAGTGCGGAGAACGACTACCGTAGCGTTCAACTCAATTACGTCAACCTGGTTGGCTCTTATTTGATATCCGCGAGCCAGCTGAATCTCGCGGTTGGCCGGGAGGTGATCCCATGAAACCCAATGTGCTTGGCTCGATCCTAGCAGCAATTCTCTGCCTGCCCTTGAGCCTGCTTCTGCTTGGTTGCGGCGAAACCAAAGCAGATCCGAAGGCCGAGGCTCCGCCCCCAGCCACGGTTGAGCCCGACCTCGATGCCAACAACTTCCGGGTGGACCACCCGGAACAGTTTCCTCTGGTCACCGCAATTGAGCATAGAGCGGCACCCACTCTGAATGCGACCGGCGTAGTGCAGCCTGATATCGCGCGTGCGGTGCCCGTGATTTCGCTGGCCTCGGGACAAGTTGTAGAAATCAAGGCCCGGCTTGGCGACCTCGTCAAGAAAGGTCAGCTGCTGCTAAGAGTTCGCAGCAACGATGTGTCCGGGGCTTACCAGGTGTATCGGAAGGCCGTGAACGACGAGCGCCTGGCGCGCCAACAGTGGCAACGGGCACAGATTCTTTACGAGAAAGGCGCCATCGCAAAGAGCGCTCTGGAACAAGCCGAAGACGCCGAACAGGACGCCAAGGTCGACCTGGACACGGCAACCGAGCAGTTGCGCCTTCTCGGTGTGGACAAGGATCATCCTTCAGGAATCGTCGACATCCTCGCCCCCATCTCGGGCGTGATCACCGATCAACAAGTCACCAACGCGGCCGGCGTCCAAGGACTAGGTTCCCCTAATCCTTTCACCATCTCTGATCTCTCCTATGTCTGGATCATGTGCGACGTTTACGAAAATGATCTCGACGCCGTGCGCCTCGGCGAGTACGCGGACCTCCGCTTGAACGCCTATCCGGATAAGACTTTCAAAGGCCGCATCGATAACATCCTGCCGGTTCTGGACCCAAACATCCGTACCGCGAAGGTTCGTCTGGAAGTCGCGAATCCAGGAATGATGCGCGTTGGGATGTTCGTTACGGCGACTTTCTACGGGAAGCATGCGGAAACACGCGCGGCGGTTCCGGCGGCCGCCATTCTGCACTTGCATGACCGGAATTGGGTGTACACGCCGGTGACCGGCGGCCACTTTAAGCGGCTGGAGGTCGTCACCGGGGACATGCTGCCCGGCAACATGCAGGAGGTTATTTCCGGGGTCAAGCCCGGAGATCAAGTCGTGTCGAACGCTCTCGTGCTGCAGAACACGGTGGAACAATAGATGATCCGCCGAGTCGTTGATTTTGCTCTCAACAATCGCCTCCTAGTATTGGGTTTAGCATTGTTGCTTTTTGCCGGTGGCATCGTTGCCTTCCATGACCTGCCCATCGAGGCCTATCCCGATGTAGCTGACAACTACGTGGAGATCATCACCCAATGGCCGGGGATTTCGGCGGAACAAATCGAGCAGCAGATCACGATTCCACTCGAAATCGTCATGAACGGCATCCCGCACGTGGTGCATTTGCGCTCATTTTCTCTCTTTGGACTCTCTGATCTGAAGCTCATCTTCGACGACCAGGAGGATAACTTCAAGAATCGCGAGAGAGTGCTCGAGCGATTGAGCCAAGTCACCCTGCCGACGAGCGTGGTCCCTCAGATGGGCACCGACTGGAGCCCCGTTGGTCAGATCTATTTCTTTACCCTGCATAGCACCAACCCGGCCTATGACCCGATGGAGCTCAAGTCCATTGAAGACTGGATAGTCGAAAAGAATTTCAAAGCCGTGCCCGATGTGGTCGACGTTTCCAGTTTTGGCGGCCCCACCCGCGAATACCAGGTTCGCGTGGACCCGAACAAACTCGTTGCCTACGGCCTCAGCCTGGCCGGAGTGGAGCAACAACTCACGAATAACAACGGCAACGCAGGTGGGAGCTTTATCCAGGAGGGTCTGCAGCAGATCAACGTGCGCTCGGTTGGCTTAGTCGACCGCGCCCAGGATATCGAACACACGGTCATCATGACCAAGAACGGCACGCCGCTCCGCGTGAAGGACATTGCCGTCGTTTCGCAGGGTCCAAAGATCCGACTTGGTCAGTTCGCTAGAGCGATTCACCGCGAGGACGGAAGGATCATCGATAACGGCGATGTAGTGTCCGGTATCGTTCTGTTAAGGAAGGATGCAGCGGCAGATACGGCTCTCCAAGGCATTCACAAAAAAGTGGAGGAGTTGAATAGTCACATTTTGCCTCCCGGGGTGAAGGTTGTTCCCTTCATCGATCGCAGCGATCTCGTTCACTACACCTCTCATACCGTTCTTCACAACCTTACCGAAGGGATGATCCTGGTTTCGATCATTCTGTTTCTATTTCTCGGCAATGCCCGGGGGGCGCTTATCGTCGCAGCGACGATTCCGTTTTCGCTGCTGTTTGCCTCAATTTGTTTAGACTTGAACCACATTCCCGCCAACCTTCTGTCTCTTGGGGCACTAGATTTTGGCATGGTTGTCGACGGCGCTGTGGTCATGGTCGAAAACATCGTGCGCCATTTGCAGGGGAAAAACGGCAACGGAAAAACGCCGGCACAGAAAATTAGCGATGCGTCACACGAAGTCCAACGCCCCGTGTTCTACGCGATCGCCATCATCATTACCGCCTACCTGCCGATCTTCACTTTGCAGCGCGTAGAAGGCAGGCTCTTCCATCCGATGGCCTGGACGGTAGCCTTCGCGCTGCTCGGAGCACTGCTGTTTTCGATTCTGATAGCCCCCGTGCTCGCGAGCTTTGCTTTCGCGAAGGGAGCACAGGAATGGCATAACCCCGTCATGAACTTCCTGACGGAGCGGTATCGGGTTGCAGTTCGCTGGGCCATTCGCCACCGCATGCTTACAGTCGGTGTGTGCCTGGTCCTGGTGGCCCTCGGGAATTACCTCGCCTTCGGCGGGGCTATCGGTTCGGAGTTTCTGCCCCACCTGGATGAAGGCGCGCTCTGGGTGCGGGGCACGCTCGCGCCTAGCACCGGGCCCGATGAGGGCATCCGAGTCGCGAACCAAGCGCGACTCCTGCTGTGTTCTTTTCCCGAGGTCCCGCAGTGCACGAGCCAAGTGGGACGTCCCGATGACGGAACCGACACCACGGGTTTCTTTAATACGGAATTCTTCGTTGACCTGAAGCCGAGAGAACAGTGGCGGCCTGTCTTTCACCAAGACAAAGACGCATTAATCGCCGCCATGAATCGCGAACTCAACAAGATTCCAGGGGTGGTCTGGGGTTTTTCTCAGCCCATTGAAGACAATATGGAAGAGGCTGTCAGTGGTGTTAAGGGTGAGCTCGCCACCAAGATTTATGGCAATGACCTGAAGGCGCTTGAAGAAAAGGCCGACCAAGTCGTGGGCGTCATGCGCGGAATTAGGGGAATCGAGGACCTGGGAGTCTTCCGTGTGCTCGGCCAACCCAACCTGAACGTCACCGTGGATCGCGACCAAGCGGCACGTCATCAGATCAACGTCGCGGATGTGCAGGACGCAATTCAGACCGCGGTCGGAGGAAACGCGCTCACTCAGGTCCTCCAGGGGGAGGCTCGATACGATCTCGTGATGCGTTATCTGCCGCAATACCGGGACACGAAGCAAGCAATCGAGAACATTCGCCTACTATCGCCCGCCGGCGAACGGGTATCGTTGGCGCAGCTTTGCAGGATCGACGAGCGGGATGGTGCGTCCGAGATTTATCGCGAGGAAAATCAGCGCTACGTGGCCATCAAGTACAGCGTGCGCGGGCGTGATCTCGGCAGCACGGTAGAAGAAGCGATGAAGAAGGTCAACGAACAGGTCAAATTGCCCCTGGGATATCAGATCGACTGGGAGGGCGAATATGAGAGCCAGAAAAGAGCCAACGAACGCCTGCTCATTGTCCTGCCTCTTACTATTCTTATCATCTTCGTCATTCTTTATACGATGTTCAAGTCCTTCAAATGGGCGCTGTTGATTCTGGCCAATATTGCCATCGCACCCATTGGCGGTTTACTGGCGCTCTTGCTGACCGGCACCAATTTTAGCGTTTCCTCTGGCGTGGGTTTTCTGGCGCTGTTCGGCGTGTCCGTGCAAACCGGAGTCATTATGTTGGAGTACATCAATCAGCTTCGCGTGCGACGTTTCTCGATAGAGGACGCTGCTGTCGAAGGAGCTGTGCTAAGGTTACGACCCATCATGATGACCATGCTGGTGGCGACTTTGGGATTGCTGCCGGCGGCCCTCTCGCACGCCATTGGCTCGGACTCGCAACGCCCCTTCGCCATTGTCATCGTAGGCGGCCTCATCGCGGCACTTCTGATGAGCGTATTTCTGTTGCCGACGTTATATGTGTGGATCGCGGGCGAACAGGACGTACTTCCGCCGGCCGAGGAAGGGTTCGAAGTGGGCGAGCACGTGGACTAATGGCAGGCGGTGTAACCTGCCCCGCTGTTTGAGCGGACCACGGGCTCAATGCACGTATTCGATTTCCGGATATTCCGTTTGGCTTTCGAGTTTCGAAGCCGGGGCTGCTTGCAGGTATACGTCAAAGAAAGCGCTGATATAGTGGCTGGTCACGGCGGCTTGGCGGTGACCATCGAGGCCGAGAGTGCCTAAGGTGCGCAGCACGCGTATCACAAGCGGACTCTTCAACATCGCGCCGTCGCTGAACATATAGTGATTCGCGCCGCGGATCACGATTTCCACCCTGCCGTCACCTGGCAGTCGGTCGTAAATGGATCGGATGTTCGCTTCGACGGGGCGGGTCTCGGCATCGGACTCGCTTCGGTGGTCGCTCAGGAGAAACATGAAGGGCTGAGTGACGCCTTCGCGAATCACACTGCCCAACGGAGCCCCATCCACGTCAATGCCGGCCTTGCACCGGGAATCGTCATGGCAGAATTGCAGGGCCGTAGCGCCACCGAGCGAATGGCCGAAGACTCCGACCCGCTGCATATCGAGCCGTCCCCGGAACCTGCCTGAGGGGTCCGAGGTATTCAATCGTTCGAGCTGATCGAGGGCAAAACCCATGTCGGCGCTCCATGCCTGGACCAGTTTGTTGGCGAGTTGCTCCTTTTGTGGCCCACCGACAAGATCGGCATTGTTCTGCTGCGCCCTCGCGATCGTCCTTCCGTCGGGGAACACCACCACGAAGCTTCGATAGGGTGCATCGAAGCCCACAACCACATATCCATGGCTCGCGAGGTCTTCTGCGAGAGTTGTGTAGTCGGTCGTGAGGGCGGAAAGTCCCGCCCTCATCAGTATGACGGGATACGAGCGTTGATGAGGCGATATCTCAGCATCACGAATACTATGCGCGCGGACCCGCGACAAATCTCTCGCCAGGAACTCGGTGAGCAGCACGCCAGACTGGCGTTCCAGGGCCATCCGCCAGGGAGCCGGCAAGTAGTCTGCGATGGTCTGGGATGGGGTTCGGGTTGCCGCGGGATACCAGACCCAGGCAAGAATTTCCCGCTTGGTACCTGGCTGCGGCGCCATTGGCTCTGCCTGCGCGGCGTCGCTCCACACATACGTCGTCCGTCCGACCGTGAATGGGCCGGTTGGGGTGGGTAGCGTCGTCTCCCTGGTGTGGTCCAGCCACAGCAATCCCAGTAAGACTGCCGCTCCCACAACAGCGAACAGGGCCACCCCAACCATAGTTTTGATTACGCGCATGATTTAGAAACCTTCATTCTGGCAGCTCACTGAGGCAGCTCACTCGAGAAAGAGGACGGCGGTGAAGGTGAGCGCTGCTCCAACTAGCATAGCGGGTACAAGAGCAGCTGATCTTGTAGCCTAGGGGCAGCTACTTGCTCGCTCAGAATGCCACTCGGAGCTCGACTCGGATCCGGTCTGTCCCATCCAACCGTGCGACTAGGGAGAAAGGGAGTGAGCCCTTTGTAGTCGCAAAATAACGTACGGGAGGATGGTCAGCGAGAGGATCAACAACGCACGAAACAGGCCGTGGGAAATATCCTGAACGGAAGGCCCAAGGGCTAAGTCCATGCTGATATGTCCGACTCGGCCAGGGACGGCTGGGCGAGTTGCGTGAACTCGGGAAAAGCCGCCGATCCATGCCACGAGGACCAACCCGACCGTGGGCCAAATGGCTGTCAATCTTTGACGGGCAGCGGTGAATCCGATCCCCCAACCGATGAGAATCGGCGCGAGGTAATAGAGCCACCTACCGGCGCCAAAATAGAGAACCGCGAACCCATCGATTGGCACGAACGGCGTACTCATTCCCGGCAGGAAGACTTTCCAACCAGACCACAAAATTAAACAAGCAACGAAGTAGGCCCCGATCAGAAGGAAGAGCGGGGCGAGACCGAACATAGCCCACGGCGCTCGGACGCACCAAGATCGGAACTGGCTCTGCTCCATTTGGAGTTCCGAAGTTGGGAAGAGGCGCTCACTGAGGGCCGACCAAACCACGTTTGCCGACGCGCGCAGGCCGCTAGCGCCGGTTTGAAGAAGCGCCTCAAACTCCGTGCCGTAGTGCTCTCTCCAGGGACGGGGATACAGGTATACCAGCAGGCGAGCGAGTTTGGGATTCATCAGGCTTCCAACCTCTCCAGTCCGGCTTTGGCGAACTGCCGTAAGGTGGTCAGTTTTGCGCGGAGAACGCGGACGCCGGCAGCGGTGATGCGATAGGGTCGGCGACGCTCCTCGGGAGGGAGTGGCTCGATCCAACCCTGCTGTTCCAGACGGGCAATCGCCCCATATAGCGTTCCCGGACCGAGACGCGTGCCGCAAAGGCGCACAATGTCTTCGATCATCGCGTGTCCGTGCTTCGGGCCATTGGCGAGGCTGGCAAGGACAAGCATGGGCGGGTCGGAATAGTGCCCCAGTCGCCCGACCTCTTCGGTTACTACTACGTTTTGCGTACTACGCATTACGTAGTTATCGCACAGTGGAACTCCCGCTGCAAGGAAATTATTTCGCCCGCGGGGCACAGCTGAATCGGCAGATGGATGAACAAATTGTCATCTTCCGGAAAAGGCACGGTAATGTTCCGCCCATATCGTGTTCTAGTAACCCTTTTCGCGAGACGAAACTTATTGTCGCGCCACGGTATTCGGTTTGTAACCAGCCATGCGCGTTTTTTGCAAAAGAAGCTGCAGTCTTACAGTTTTGTTTTGCTGCGCGGGTTTACCGCCGGTTTTGGCAGCCGAATCGGATGTATTGCCCGACGCTCCCTCCGCGACCATTCACAGACAATGGTACGCGGCTCAGCGCCTGGATCCATCCGCCGATTCTTCGCAATCGGGCGGTTCGACGAGAGTCGGCGCGGACCCAAACCATGGCAAGTTTGTGGCTCGTTGGCTGAAACGCGGCCTTCATGATCAGTCCGACATATATACGAGCCCATTCCATCGTTCCGAGCTCAAGTGGACAATCGGTTTGCCTGCTCTGAGCTTAGGGTTGATCGCGATCGACAAGCATGTGTCCGGGGCACTGCCAAGCGGTCATACAAGTGTGAGCAGCGATATTTCAAACGTCGGCCTGTTCGCAACCGCAGGGACCATAGGAGTGTTTCTCCTGGATGGTGTGGCCCGACACAATCCTCATGCCCGGGAGACCGGCGTGCTCGGAGCCGAATCTATGGCCAACAGCGGTCTTCTCTATATCGTGCTGCAGCTCATCACCGAGCGTCAGCGCCCGCTGCAAGGCGCAGGTACAGGAGATTTCTTTCAGACCAAGGGCTTAGATAATTCGTTTCCCTCCGGGCATGCGATCGTCACCTGGGCAGCCGCCAGCACAATCGCGCACGAATATCCTAAGCCCTGGGTGGAGTGGCTCGCATATGGCACCGCCGCGAGTGTATCGGTCACACGTTTCACCAGCTTGCAGCACTTTCCGTCCGATGTTGCCGTGGGCGGCATTCTTGGTTATTTGATCGGACGCCACATCTTCCATGCCCACTGTGAAGCAGGTCTCAGCCGCGCATGTAGCGCACCGTAACCGAAAGACCCCGATGCACCTTCTGAGCTTCTGAGAAGGAAGGTGAGATCGGTAGTTGTCGTATCGCCGAGTTGGCTGGCTTGGTATAGAAGGGTCAGGAGAATGACTTTGCGCAATATTTTTCGCGAACGGCGTACTGCGGTCTCTCGTCGTTATCGTTTTTCTGATGGTTACATTCGCTCCTTCTCTGATGGCTCAGACGACTGGAACGGGTGCATTGACGGGAAGGGTTACCGACGTATCGGGCGGCGCCGTTTCGAACGTCACCGTCACGGCGACCAGCCTGGACACCGGTCAGATACGAAACGCGATCACCGGGACGGACGGCACTTACAAGTTTGGCCTGATGCCGCCGGGCAGCTATCGGGTGAAATTTGAGGCCGCCGGCTTTAAGCCGGTGGAGATCCCGACCGTGAGCGTGAATGGGACCGAAAGCGCGGTCCTCGACGGGAAACTGGAGGCCGGCGAACCGAGCAACGGCAAATCGACGCCCACACCGCAGGACAATCTACCGAATGCACCTTCCAGTGGCATCAAGCAGCCTTCGCTCGAGGATCTGGGTTTCCCCGCGCAGCAAACTCAGGGCGACGCCAAACAACAGGCGCTGCTCGATAAGCGCACGCACATGTTGAAAATCCATCAACGGATGGGACTCATCACGACCATCCCCTTAGTCGCCGCCATTTTCAGTTCCGCCGGTGCCGGCGGCAAGAGCACCAGTTCGACCGGACGCGACCTACACTTGGCTCTGGGAGCGGTGGCGGGGGACCTGTATGGTATTACCGCGTACTACGCCATCCGGGCGCCCCGAATACCGGGAACCGAGACTCGTGGACCGATCCGTGTGCACAAGGCTTTGGCCTGGATCCATGGCCCAGGAATGATCCTAACTCCTATCTTAGGGGCAATTGCTTACGATCAGAAAAGCAACGGGGAACGAGTTCATGGCATAGCGTCTGCGCACTTGCCGGTGGCGATTGTGACGGCGGGCGCATTCGGCGCCGCTCTTTTGTCCGTATCGCTAAAGTTCTGAGCCGAGTCTATGATCAAGAAAATATTACTGGCCCTCTTCCTCCTTGTGGCGCCGGCGCTGGCGGCGGATAGCCAGTGGGTTCTCGAACAATCCACCCTCACCTACCATGTCTCTCACCCGCTGCACCAGAGCGAGGGCGTAAGCCATGCGGCCCGAGGCAAAGGGGTCTGCCACGCCGGGCAATGTGAGTTTCTGATCGCCGTTCCCGTCAAGTCTTTTGATTCGGGGGACAGCAACCGCGACCTGCACATGCTTCAGGTCACGCGCGGAGCGGAGTTTCCCATGGTCACCGTGCGCACTCGACTGCCGGAAGCAGCCTCTGCGTCCACCACCGTCCATGCCGATCTGGAGATCCAATTTGCCGGCCAGGCCGCCCATTACAAAGAGGTTTCCTTTCAACTCGTGACCCAGGGTACCGAGACCAAGATTTCCGGAACCATTCCGGCGACCCTCTCCGATTTCAAAATCGACCCCCCATCGCTGCTAACCCTGCCGGTTAAGAATGAAATCCCAGTGCGCGTGGAAATGACTTGGCACCCCCAGTGATGGCAGGCGCGCCTGCTGGGTGGTCCAACGAGCGAATTCTCAGGCAAAAGGCTGGCCTGAAGGGCGGTCGAGGTTCGAGAAATTCCATACTTCCTATTTCCGGCATCCTACTGTGAGGTGTAAAGTTTTCGACTGGTGCGAATCCTATGCGATTGCTGCTGGTAGAAGATGATGTATCCATTCAGCAGTTCCTCAAACGGGCGCTGGGGGAGGCTGGGTATCAGGTGGATGCGGCCAGTTGTGCGAAAACCGGAGAAACCATGGCCTTGGAAGGTGTTCACGATGCCTTCATTATCGACCTTGGTCTTCCGGACCTGGACGGGCTGGACCTAATCGCCCGCTGCCGTGCGCAAGGCAGTTCAGCACCGGTTTTGATCCTGTCTGCCAGGCGGTCGGTAGATGAGCGCGTGCGCGGACTGGAGCAGGGAGGTGACGACTACCTCACCAAACCATTCGCCCTTCCCGAACTACTGGCCAGACTACGAAATCTCCTACGCAGGTCCTCGGTGCCGCAGAATGAATCCGTGCGACTGCAGGCTGCGGACTTGCAGCTTGACCTGGTACGTCATGAAGCCCGACGGGGTGATCGCGCGCTGCAATTGACCCCACAGGAGTTTTGTCTGCTGGAGTATCTATGCCGGAATGAAGGTCGGGTGGTAACTCGTGCCATGATTTTGGACCACGTTTGGCGCATGCGGATCGATCCCGCCACCAATGTCGTGGATGTTCACATTTATCGTCTACGCAGCAAAGTGGATCATGACACCCTGCGCCCTCTGATCCACACCATTCGCGGGGTTGGCTATGTTCTCAAGGATGCCTAGGAATTTACGCGCTACCGCTGCTTGGCGGATTTCGAGTTGGACGACCCTGGCGTTCGCGCTCGGCACTGCTGTAGCTTTTTCGATCGTTTATTTCCTCGTGGCTGAGGGCGTTCGAGAGCGCAGTGATACCTGGCTGAGCGGTGAAGCTGAGGTTCTTGCCCGGGTCTCGGCTGACACTCCGATCGATCACCTATACACGCGGATTGTTCGAGAGGTGGCTGAGCTTGCAACGCAGGAAGTGCCCGATCAGAGCGACGCCCGCGGGGAGAGGCTGAATTCTGTCTTCTTCTTGGCAACCGATCCTAACAATAGTGAAAGCCCGTTGTGGGTAGGCCCGAACTCCAAGGATGCTTTTGTCGCGGCACTTCAGCGGACGAAGCTGGTTCCCGGTGTCCCGCAGACCCTAAGAGTGGCAGGATGGCGCCCAACCTTTCGAGTGGTCGTCAAGGCGGAAAAGGGAAGAACTGTCTATCTGGGACTCTCCGATCGCGGGGCTAAGCATCTGCTGCACACCTTGGCCCGTCGTTTTCTCATGGTTTGGGGCGGCATGTTCCTGCTCGGCTTCATAATTTCTTATTGGAGCGCCCGGCGCACCCTGCTTCGCGTGGAACGTATTACGGAAACCGTCGCGCGAATTGGTACCGAAGATTTACAGGAGCGCTTGCCCGAACCTGTCAATTCGGATGAAATCTCGCGATTGGCGAAGACTTTTAATCACATGCTAGACCGGCTGCAGTCTTCGGTGAGTCAACTGCGCACGGTCACCGGGGCTGTCGCCCATGACCTGAAAAGCCCGGTAACCTTGATTCGCGGGACGCTCGAATCCGCACTATGCAATGAGGGAAATGAGAAGTGGCGTGACTCGGTTGGGGAAGCGATCGAGGACCTTGACCGGCTCTTGCAATTGCTGAACACCACCCTCGATCTTGCCGAGGCAGAGGCTGGTGCGCTTCACATGGATCGCCGCCCGGTCGATTTTTCGGATGTCGTGCGACAGATGGTTGATATCTACCAGCCCGCCATGGCCGAGCGCCATCACCAAGTGACCCTTGACCTCGAAAAGCATGTGGTGGTTGATGCTGATTCGGCCCTGCTGAATCGTGTGATCAGTAATTTGCTTGAAAACGAATTGGCGCACTTGCCGTTGGGATGCCGAGTGAGTATTCGGCTGCATTCGCATCAAGGGTCGGCAGAACTCGTGATCGAAGATAATGGCCCGGGATTCCCGCCTGAAATCGGGAGCCGGGCTTTTGAACGTTTCGTAAAAGGAAAGCATTCTCCGGGGCACGGTCTAGGACTTGCGTTTGTGGATGCAGTTGTCCAGGCGCATGGCGGCGAAGCCAGGATCTCGGATCGAGCGGGCAGCGGCGCCGTCATAACCCTGTCGCTGCCCGTCAACCTGCTGCAAGCGGCATGAATCCAACTGGCACTTAAGCTTAAGTCTGTTAACTCTGTGGCTATGCGACAATCGGCGTTCGTCATAATTGCGGTGAGGAAGCGGCTGCGAGACGTGCCCACAGTTGGGGTTTGCTTACTTCTGTCGGCGTGCCTAGCGGCTCAGGCCGAGGACAACACGGTTTCTCTCCCCGGACGGCTCGAAGTACTAGTCGATGCGCGATTCAAAGCGACCAAATGCCCAGGACTCTCGGTTGCGGTAGCCTCGAAAAATAAGATCGTCTTCTCCAAGGCGGTGGGGATAGCGGACCTTGAACAAGGCGTACCACTGAGGACGGACAGTGTTCACCGGTTGGCGTCGCTATCGAAGCCCATAACCGGCACGATCATCATGGATTTGGTGGAACAAGGCAAGCTGGCACTGGACGCTTCGGTGCGACAATACTTGCCCGAGATGCCGGAGACTTATCAAAGAGTCACTTTGCGGCATCTGTTAACTCATCAGGCCGGCGTTCGAGGATACACCAGTGAGGCAGACGTGGCCTTCAGTGTGACTCACTACTCGACTTCACGAGGAGCCCTGAAGACTTTCATGGCTTACCCGCTGATGTTTGAACCGGGAACAAAAACGGAGTACTCATCTCTCAGTTTTACCGTTTTGGCCGCTGCAGCAGAAGCAGTGACCGGGCGTTCGTTTCAGCAACTTGCCGCGGATTTTTTTGCCAAGCATGAGATCAGCGGTTTTGCCCTGGATGATCCGCTGGCGATCGTGCCCAAGCGGGTTCGCGGATACTTGGTTGACCCGAACAGTAAGATCGAATTCAACGACGGTCGAGTCGTGACGCGGGACTACTTAGCTGGAACAACCGGTGAAGTCACCAATGCCCGCTTCTACGACATCAGTAATCGGTATCCCGCAGGTGGCTTCGATTCATCGGCTGAGGACCTTCTCCGCTTTGTGGTCGCTGTCGCGTCCGGCAGGGTGCTCAAGCCCGAGACCGTCACCAAAATGTGGACTCCGCAAAGCACGTCAGACGGAACAAAGAGCGTGTTCGGGCTTGGCTGGGGCGTGTCCCAGCGGAAAGGCAACGCGATGGTGGGTATGAATGGATTGGAGCCAGCAAGCCAGACATTCCTACGTTACTTCCCAGACTCTGGCGTCGGAGTAGCGTTGCTCTGCAATGCCGAAGGCGCACAAGGCCTTTCGCAGCTACTGGACGACGTGATCGAGGTCTCCAGTCGATAGATGGTTCCATACGGAGTCGACTCCCGGATCGCAAGTCCCGTTCAGAGAGTCACGTCGATTGCAGCGGCCACATTGTCGCTCAGTTCCTCCGCCCGCTGCAACGCTCCCTTGATCCTCACAATCTCCATTGAAAGTCTGGAGCCACTGGAAATACTGGAAACCCGAGTTAAGGCATTTCCCTGCAGAATGTCCAGGCTGTGCAGCACGATGCGATGTCTAGCTAGCGCTCTCCCCTTTCAGGTGATCTCGCACTTCCTGCGGTGCGCATCGATACCACGGGCAACGATCACCGCTCAATCCGGATTCCAGCGACTGTCGATACCATCGGTTACCACCATTGGTATGGCCTTGCAAGTCCAGAGTCGGCTCATGTAAGTTGCGGAATGGCCGTTCTCTGGCGAATCGGAACCGAGGTAGTTTCTGTCTAGATGAACAAGATACTTCGCTGGCTGGCAATCGCACTGGTTGGTTTGGCCGTGGCGTCCAGTATTGGTTTGCTGGTGCGGGACGCAAGCCTAGGAGTTGCCCGCGGTCTTTCGGCTGCGGCCATTTCAGCTGTGCCATTGCTGGCCGTCGGGCTGTCGTTCCTAGTGGTGCAGGCGATGGTTCGTCCACGCTGGACCGAGCTGCTGAAAAATCTGCTGCTCGCGGCAACCTTCCTGCTGTGGGGGGTGGTTCAGCTCATGACGCAAAGTGTCTTGTCGAAGCGACTGGGCGACGTTGTGATTGCGCTCTACGTCGCGGATCTTGCTTGGACGGTCTTGGCTGGAGTGAGGTTTACGGGGGAATAGGTCGACCAGGCTGCGCATGGTAGTCGACCTCGCTTTCAGGGCCTCCACCTTCAGGAATCTCCTCTCGGAGGCGTTTTTCAGTCCCGGCCCGCTCGGTTGTCTCACGATGAGTAAACCACCGCATGCTCTCAGCTATTTGGCATAACCGATTCGCGCCAGAAATGCGTCTTCTTTTGCGTGCGCGTCCGTGACCGCTGCCGGATCCGGATCAAACGGACCTTCCTCCTGAACATGCTGGTCAAGATTCCGGGAGAGCAAGTGTCCGAGCCCGGGATAAACATGCAGTTCGCATGTTCCCCCCATCTGTCAGAAATTCCACCCGCCCCGCCATAAAGATACGACTCTCCGGTGGCTCCTCTAAGAGCCTTCTAACGCTAGGCCCCGCCAATCCTGCCGAAAATAGTGAACATGAAATCATTCTGCCTGCTTCTTCTGCTCTGCGCCGCCTGCTCCGCGCAACAGATCATGCCTGGTGCGACGGTCACTTCGCGAGAAGCCCTGCCCGACGCCCCGAGCCACGCCAAGCTGTTTCAGAGAACCTTTTTCGCGGCTCACGCCATACTGCTTACCTCCGTGGTTTACGACGTGGAGGTCACGCACCAGGGTCTCGCGCACCACAACTGCGTCGAGGGGAACACGGACCTCTCCTATCATCCCACTCGGGGCCAGCTCTATGCGGAGAACCTGGGAATTGCGGCAGGACTCTCGGCATTCGATTACTTGCTTCACCGCAAACATTTCGAGCCTGGAGCCTACACTGGAGCAGTCTACGGCTCCATCCTCCACTTCCACGCGGGAACTGAATGGTTCACGCGGGGTTGTTTCAATTAGAAAGGCTCAGCCCATGCGCGCTCACTCCCTTGAGCCCGACCTACGGTCATTCGTGCACGGTCAGGATGTAGGGGGACATCGTCGTGACCCTCGAGAACTGGTTGGCGTTTGGATTGGCATGGTTCTGCGCATCCCATGATTACCACTTTTCTCCCTCTCTCGATCGTGATGTTTGCGGGATAGTCGACCCGACCTTAAAGCGGGTCATTTCACCTTTTCAGGTTCTTATCCACAGACCCGCTCTGTGACATTCGTCACAGAACATCTCCGAGGAATCGGTTACCCTGCCCCTACATGATTGCTACTTTCTCTCTAGTGAGCGGGCTGCTGCTGGCTTCTAGTGGCAGCCTGCTTTTTGCCAAACGGATCGGGCTCATGGTGTTGGCGCACTATCCGGGGGTCCCCGCCAGCGTGGAGTCCGCGAATGTTTATCGAATCTCGGATGAAAGAGAACCCTATGTTGGCGGCGTGATGTACGGTTACGTGGTCGATGGCCTGCACTACTCAGGATGGTGTGCCAGGTACTTCCCGACAGAACAAGAAGCTTGGGATTTTGTGTCAGACTGCCGTGCGCAGAAACTCACCGTCTGGTACAAGCCAGAAGAGCCCGCAGAGTCCCATCTGTTTGGCGCAGCTGGCGCCACGCTTCAGGTTGCTCCAGCCGGCCCGAGCGCAGTGAACAGTCTCGATCGAGTTATATCTTGACTTGTCCGGGGCCCTTGCTCCGGCGCACAGTATGCAATTGAGCGGACCATCAGTGGCAGACCAGGGTGCCCGGTAGACAAATCTGCTTGCCGCGAAACCTATTCTGCAGGTTTCTTCTCCCAGCCCTTCACTAACCCCATCTAACGAAATGGGAAGCGGCGCCGGGGGAGTGGTAGAATAAGCTCCCATGTCCGACGGCAGGGTGCAAGGTAATGCCCAAATTGGGGTTCTCACTGGTACAGTATTTTCCGAGTGCAGTTAGCGACGATTTCATCAATATCGGCGTAGTGTTGGTTGATTCCGACAATGCCGGCTTTGTTGACGTGCGCTTCACGCAGAACTGGCGGTGCGTGCAGTCCTTCGATCCAGAAGCCGATATTACGGTCTTAGAATCGTTTGCGTCGGAAATGCGACGGACCAAGAATCGCCCAGCTCTGTTGCAAACCATGGAAGATTCGTTTTCTAACGCGATTCGGCTCTCTCCGAGAAAGGATTGCCAAACCGACAATCCGCTGGCCGAGATCGAGACGCTGACCTCACACTATCTCGGCAACGCACTTTTGGCCTAGACGAGCCGGCCGGGTCAGCGAAACGGCATGAACTTAGTCTCCATGCCTGCCGATTGCTTTTTTTCTGTGTTCTCGAATGTCCGGGTCAGCGTCCACCGGCTTTCTCGGCTAGTCCGCAACCTGCGGACGTACGAATTCCACCCCTCAGCTTGATGATGAGCGGGTGGTCTCGCGCCCATCCAGGCCGGTGGCCTCTCGGAGACCACCTCCGGGAGACGACTCCCATACTCGGTTTCCGTTGCGGTAGCTACGCCAGCGAAGTGCCCGGCCATACCGGGGCTAGGGTAGTGCGGATTGCGTTCAGCAACCGACCATTGTCCACCGGCTTCTGGAAGAAGGCGGTTGCCCCAGCTTTCAGAGTTTTCTCCCGGCTGGACTGCGGATCCCGGGCCGTCAGGATGATGACCGGGATACAGGAAAGCGCGGCGCTCTGCTGCAGGCGTTCGAGTACCACGAAACCGTCGCCCGCCGGCAATCCCAGGTCGAGAATAATGAGATCGGGCCGTTCTTTCTGCGCCATGGAAATGGCGGAAAACCCATCGGTGGCATAGGCGGTTTCATAGTGGTTGGCCCGCAGACGCAGGTTCAGCCCCCGTCGCAGGTCAGGATCATCGTCAACGATTAGGATCTTTGGTTTCTCCATAGCGGATTCCTCATTTTTCACTCGTTTTTGTGCTGCGCACTCTAGTTTCCCGTTTCAAAGTCAAACTCTGTATGGTGCTTGGCCCTCGGCTGGGCCGGGTTTCTCGGCCAGTGCTACCAGGGCCACCGCTGTAATACCATCGGCAACTTCCTGCACTAGCTTTTCTATCGGTTTCTCGCCTCCGCCAGGGGGAAGTGGAACCGGAACGGTCGCAATCTTGTAAGAGGCGGCCACCTTCAATTCCGGCGAGCGGTCGAGTTGCTTGCGAATGCGTTCGGTCAGAATCTCAGCGCCGCTCGCATCCGCCGAGGCCACGATCAAGAAGGTTTCCCCTTGCGGTGCAATTTCAAGAGCGGGCAGCAGCACATCCTTGGCCGGCACAATGCAGGCGCGTAGCAGTTCCCGGCAGAGGCTGCAGGTGTCGGCCCACTCGCCCGCGCCTGCCTCCCCTTGCGGCGCAAGATCCACACTCACCAGTGTGAGGGCATCCCGCAAGTGCCCGTGCTCGGTGATAATCGGTAGCAGGATTTGGGAGAGGGAAAAAAGTGGCAACGTGAAAGAGAACACACTGCCGCGCCCCGGATGACTTTCCACCCAAATCCGTCCGCCGTGCAGGCGCACCAGCTCGTGCACGATGTACAGTCCCAAACCCAAACCCTTTCGGCTGTTGTCGATGGCATTCGGGTCCTGAAACAGACGCTCGAAAACCAAGGCCTTGGACTCCGGGCTGATGCCACGGCCGGTGTCGGTCACCGAGAGGTAGACCGAGGCCGCGTCGGCCGCGATCAGGTAAGCTCTCACCTGCACGGATCCCTCGGCCGGAGTGAATTTGATGGCGTTGTCAATCAGGTTGATCAACATTTGCAGAACCCGGCTGGGATCGGCGTGAACCAGGGGAATTTTCTCTTCGATCGACACCCCCAGGTGCACGTTTTTTGCCTGCGCGGTGGCCTGCAGCATGGCGGAAGCCTGTTCGACCACGGCGCCGATGGCGATGCAGCGGGGTTCGATGTGGATTTTTCCCGACTCCGCCCGCGTGGTCTCGAGCAGATCGTCGATCATCGAGTGCAGCTGCTGCGCGCTGCGCAGCACGGTCTCCAGATGCTCGCGTTGTTCGGGGGGAATGGGTCCGGCGAGCCCATCGAGCAGAATGGTGACAAATTGGTGAATGCAGGTCAGGGGGGTACGCAACTCGTGCGAAACGTGCGACAGGAACTGATCCTTGAATTGCAACTGCTGCTTGCGGCTCATATCAAGAGAAGTCCGCAGGGCCTGACGCTCGATGGCATAACGCATGGCACGGGCGAGTTGCTTGCTATTGAAAGTGCCCTTGACCAGGTAATCCTGCACTCCCTGGTGCAGGGCGTTGGTCGCGAGTTCTTCGTCCTCATGACCGGAGAGCACCACGACGGGAACCCCAGGCGCGTTCTTCAGCAGACTGCGAAAGGTGTCCGCTCCGCGGCTGTCGGGAAGGTTTAGATCCAACAGCACGACGGCTGGAGGTTTTTCGCTCACGGACCTCAGCCCGGCCGACAGGCGGTCGACGCAGGAAACGTCGAGCCCCGAATTGCCTTCCACCAGCCGCAGGCGGACCAGATCCGCATCGCCCGGGTTATCTTCAATCAACAAAACTCGCGTCGGTTGATCAATCACTTGTCCTCCTTGCGCATCAGGTATGCGCAGCCCAACCAGAATGCACTGATGGATTCGACCGCGGAAACAAAGTCGTGCAGGTTCCCGGGCTTGCTGACGTAGCTGTTGGCGCCGAGTTCATAGCTGCGGACGACGTCCTGACCGGCCCGAGATGTGCTGAATATGACGACCGGCATGGTGCGCAGGAGTGGGTCTGCTTTCACCTCGGCCGTCAGGATGACCACCGGACGGGGCTCGGGCAGTCATCGCTTTTGATCTGCTTCAGCACTTCGATCCCACCCACTTCGGGTAATTTCAACTGCAGCAGAATGAGCCGGGACAGTCGCTCGATGGAACCACCGGGGAACGCTCCGCGACAGAACCGAAGCTCGAGAGAGTCCTCGCCATGGCGGGCGGTGGCGAGGTGATGAGCCAGATTCTCCCGCTGCCATGCATGCAGGCTGCGATCGGCCTGGTTCAGGCTATCTTCGACTAGCAGAATCTCGGTTTCATCGGAATTCATCGACGGACCTCCAATCCTCTTGTGCGCATGAGAAAACGGGTGCTCCGGGGGCTTGCCTTCTCCCCCTGACTCTGGGCCCTGTTCAGGCGCGACTGCGGCCCCTGCACTTCGCGCCTTGCCGTGGTCGTGCACCCAGGGGACGGTCTGCCCGCCCTCCCCTCGACCACCGTTCCAAAAGGACGGCGCGAGGGCGAGCGAACTTCGGTCGCCGTGAGCCAGAAAGCTTGGGAGATGCAGTGGTTTCAGATGTTTCAAGAATCTCGTCTCCTGCCTTTCCATCTCGGAAGCCGGAGCAGTGCGGCTTCCATGAGGAGGTTGCTTCGTGCCACCGCAAGGCCCACGAACACCAGGGCGATGGCTAGAGGGCGAGCGCTCCTAGGCGGTGGACCAATCCGTCATCAGACCGAGGCATCATGCGGGTCAAAGTCGCTTCTGGCAAAGCCGGTGGAGGAACCAATCCGCCCCAAGGCGTAGTGATCGAATTCCGGCATGTGTAGTTAGCATCGGCTGAGCCCCGATTTCCCTTTAGCAGGAACGCTGTGGGGATCATTCCGAAAGACGAGACTGGTCGGGAGCGCCGGGCCCGGGCTGTAGTCCGAACGGCCATTGTCCGGCGGAGCGCAAAGGCGGCGCTACTAACTAATGAAGGGCCTTGTTTCAGCCGAAGAACTAGAGGGTAGTTCCCGGCCGGTTTCAGCCGAAGCGCGGACCGACCAAGTTCTCAGCCCTGAGGAGCGCACAGAATGGCGGATCAGCCAACCGCATGGAAAGGCTCAGAGAGTGCGACGCTCGAAGCTCCGACCGTCGGGGACTCCGCTCCGATTCCCGAATCGGAACCGACCGCAAGCGCTTTGCGTCCGCCTTCGTGGAGCCGCGTCGAGGTTCTCGATCGGCTGGGGGGCGATCAAGAACTGCTCGAGGAGTTATGTCAGATCTTTCTGAAGGAATCCCCGAGACTGATGGAAAGACTGCGGCAGGGAATGGCCAACGGGAACGCCGAGGCCGTGCACCGCGCGGCTCACAGCCTCAAGGGCGAAGTCAGCTATCTGGCCGCCGCGGGTGCAACCCAAGCGGCGCGGCGACTCGAGGACCTGGGGCACGAGGGAAATCTTTCGGTGGTCTCTGAAGCCATCCGGGTGATGGAGCGGGAACTGGACCAGTTGCGCCAGGCGATCGAGGAAGATGCCGGCGGGGCACCGCGGTGATCGCGGAGGAACCAAATGACCTTCTCAGCTTGCCGAAGCCGCAGTCTCTCGACGCCGTGCTGGTGGCGGAGGATGATCCCGTCTTTCGGCACGTGCTCGAGTACTGGCTGAAGAAATGGGACTATCGCGTGACTTCGGTCGAAAATGGGCTCGACGCCTGGAATATCCTGCAAAAAGCTGATTCTCCGCAGATGGCCATCCTCGATTGGATGATGCCTGCGATGGATGGTGTCGAACTGTGCCGCCGGCTCCGCCGGCACGAAGGCCAACGCTATCATTTCGTGCTACTCGTGACTTCCAAGGACGACAAGCAGGACGTGGTCGCCGGTTTGAGTGCGGGGGCAGACGACTACCTTACCAAGCCATTCAACGTCGATGAACTTCGGGCTCGTATCCGCACCGGGGAGAGAATCCTCCATCTGCAAGATGCTCTGATCCGGGTTCATGAAGCCCTCCAGTTTGAGGCGGCGCACGATCCGCTCACCGGCCTGTGGAATCGGGGAGCGATTCTCGAATTGCTCGGGCGCGAAGTGCAACTCCAACAAAGAAGCGGCACCGCTCTCGGTTTGATGATGGTGGACCTTGACCACTTCAAGCAGGTCAACGACACCCAGGGGCACATGGTGGGTGACGTCGTGCTGCGCGAGTCCGCGCATCGGATGGCGGCCGCGGTCCGCAACTACGATTGGGTAGGGCGCTATGGAGGAGAGGAATTCCTGATCGTGGTTCCGGGCTGTGACGCCGCCGCTCTGCGGGCGAGCGCAGAAAGGTTGCGTGCCTCGATTGCCGCGCCGCCGGTCGAAACCACGGCCGGCCCGGTATCGATGACTCTCAGTATCGGAATTGTTTCGGCCATGCCGCCCGGCCCATCTGCGCTTAGCTTGGAGAAGCTTCTCTCTGCCGCCGACACCGCACTGTACCAAGCCAAGGCCAACGGGCGGAACCGAGTGGAAGTGGCTGGGAGGTCGCAGGCGGCGGGGCAACCGTGAGGGCGGTCGGACTCTGCGCAGCCCGCGCGCTGGGGCCCAATTCGGCCGCCATTCCGGCATGACCGGCGCAGCCAAGCGGGGGCGTCGTGAAAGCCCAATTTCGAACGGCGCTGGGGCATTCCCGAATTTGCTATCCTCGCGGCCCTCAATCTGCTACTCTAGTTATGCGTTTGGTTTGAAATCGGTTGTGAGCAGCTTCTTGCAAATCAGCTAGTACCTGCCCTTAGTACCTCCGACTCCCTTCCAGCGTAAATAATCGAAAAGGATACAAGCAACAAAATGGCAGAACAAGGAACAGTAAAGTGGTTTAACGACGCCAAAGGCTACGGCTTCATCAGCCGGCAGAGCGGCGAAGATGTTTTCGTGCATTTCTCGGCTATCCAAGCGGGCGGCTTCCGCAGCCTGCAAGAAGGCCAGAGTGTGGAATTTGAGGTAACCAAAGGGCCCAAGGGTTGGCAGGCGGAAAACGTCCGTCCGCTGTAAGGCGACGGCAGTTCCTGCCGCGTTGTCCGGCACATTCCTGAACCAAACCAGGTGAGAGGCAGTGCCTAAGGTCCGCGCCTGACTTGTACGTCGCGTTTCCGTGATGCGACGTTCACGGCAGGCGTGGAACTATTTTCCCGCACCCCCCAACCGAGAAAGAACGGAAGCCGAAAGGATTGCCGAATGCAAGATGAATCCAAGGGCGCGTTCGCGGTTATCCGGTTTAACTTCCTCACCTATGCGGCGGGCGGCGTCATGGCTGTCGTGAAAGGCCGAGTCAATGCTCTGGCCACGATCAGCCAATTCGAAGCCGGGCAGAGTGCGGAAGATCGGCAAGCTGGCTGGCGCTATTTCCTCGAGAAAACCGATCTGAAGCCGGGCATGGATCCCGGTCAGGCCACCAGCCTTCGTCAGATGCATCTTGATCTTCGGGAATCCGAGGCCTGACGCTTCTCCGATCATCGGTTGGTTTCCTCAGTCAGGCCCCGATTTGCCCCAAGTTTACGTACCATCCCTTCCAGCCGTAATCGCTTCGCCCCGGTGCTGAAAAAGTATTCTCCTGCGGTAGTTTTCGCGGGCGCTTACGACGGGGCATCGTAGAACTACGCCGGTCCGGCCCCGCGTGGAAAACGGGTGGCACGTTCGTGGGGTCAAAATGGCACGTCGGTGCTATTTCCAGGCAACCGGGAGAGGACGTAATCTCACAGGCGAGCAGTTCTGGGGGAGGGCTGCCCGGGCGTCCGTCGACTCGCGAGAGTCGGGACGCTCTTTTAATTGGCGCCCGGTTTTTTGATCCCCGGGTCTTTGATTCCCGGGTCTGGGACCTCCGGTTATTTGGCGCCGGCGCCGTGCTCGCTCAGCCTGCTCGCTGCCACCCCAAACTCCACGGATTGGACTGCCCTACCTGCGGTACCTGCCCATCCACTCCGCCTCATCAAGGACGTGATTTTCGATAGCCTCGTCGAAGCGGGCGCGAGTCGAACTGGGTTTGAGGTCAAGCTTCCGGTCGAGCGCATAGAGCTTGAAAAAATAACGATGCGGTTTGCCGGGCGGTGGGCAGGGTCCTCCATAGCCGATTTTCCCGAAGTCGTTCGCCCCCTGGCGTCCGCCGTCGGGCAGTTTGTCGATCATCTTGGCCACGCCTTCGGGCAGCGAGCGGGTGGAGGGCGGCAAATCGAAGATCACCCAGTGAGTCCAGGTGCCAACCGGGGCGTCCGGGTCCTCGGCGATCAGCGCAAAGCTGTGCGCGCCGGGCGGCGGATTCGTCCAGGAAAGCTCCGGAGAAATATCGGCGCCGTCACAGGTGAATTGCTTCGGGATGTACCCGCCGTTTGGGAAGCTGCCGCTTGAAATGGCCATGGCCATGGGGTGGGCTGCGGGCGAGGCCCTTGAAAAAAAGGGCCCATTCGAGGGGCGGAGCACGATTCGAGCCCCGACGGCCACAAACAGAAGAGCCGCGCCCGCCAGAGCGAGTGCGGCCCAGACTCGTTTTGGGTTCACTGTCCGCTCCTGCCAGCTGGAATGGTCAGTAAGTGGAAATGGTGAAGTTTACCGTAATGCGAGCTTCGGTTTCGACCGGCTGGCCGTTTTCAAAGTATGGCCGGAAGCGCCACTGCCGCACCGCATCCATGGCGGCGGTCGAAAGAATGACCGGTCCGCTCAACACCCGCAGGTCCTGGATCGCGCCTTCCCGGCCGATCAAAGCCTGCAACACAACCGACCCCTGCACCTTCATCTGCTTGGCGAGCATGGGGTAGTTCGGCTCGACCGGTCGCTCCACCATCTGCGCCGTGTCGGGAGAAAGTCGAACCCGCTCCCCGGCGTTGGTCGCCAAACTGGTGCCGCCCGGGGCCATGGAGTTGGTTTGGCTGGCGGACGCTGCGGCCGAGGGGGAATCGGAGTCAGCCTGCAAGTCCACCTTGACGGAGTGGTTCGTGGGTTGAACCGTCTGGTGCTGGCCGCCCGCTACAACTTCGATTTCAAGCGGCGGCAGCGCGGCGCGGTTGCTGGCCACAATCGTCGGGGCCGAGGCCGCCGCTATGCTGGCCGCAGCCGTATGATCGGAGCGCGATTTCGCTTTGCTCGAGTGCGGAGCCGAGGTCGCCTGCGGCGCCGTCTGATCGGCCGCGTCGCCCGCAGCGGTTTGGTCGGGCGTCGCCTCGTCCGCCGAGTCCTCAGTGGCTGGGGCGGAGCCCAGCCAGAATTGTCGGTCTTTGACTACTACAACCACCAGCGCGGTCAGCAGCAGGGCGAGAGCGATATGCATCTGGCGACGCTGCTTTTGTTGTGTTCCCGATTCGGGCGAAATCCCGCCTTCTACGTTTGCGTTTTCCTCGAACGGCATGGTGCCATTCCTTCCCGGGGGACCGCCAGTGAACCTGACTGCTATAAGTATGCCTTGAAACGCGCAACGAAGCCAGCAGAAGCGACATTTGCCCCACTAGTTTTTCGCAATTCCTGGTTACTCGGCAAGTGACTTCAGTCACCTCGAGCGCGCAGGCAGGGACCTTCGATCGGCCTGTATCTGATTGGGAACGGGCCAGATAGGAGCTCGAATTCGATCTTGGCATGGTAACTTTTCTCATTCCTGCACATCGCATCTGGCACCGAGGCGGAGCATACTATTGCGGAGACCAGCCATGGAACCACGCATCAGCAGTCGAAAATTTGGGCGCCTGAGCCGGCGGGAGCTGCTGCAGCTGACCCCGGTGCTGGCGCTCGGCGCATTTGCTATCCCCAAGGCCCAGAATCGGCTGTTGGCTGCCGGCCTCGGCTTCAGCGACTGGGCATCGGCGCGCTTGTTTCGCCAGGGCCATTTGGCTCCTACCTTTGCCGCTGCCGACCTGACGCCCTTTGCCCGTTTTCCCATCAACGACTACGACGTCGATGACCCCGGCGTCGATTTCGAAAAATGGCGGCTCCAGGTCGGGGGAGCGGTCGGTAGGCCGGGGGACTATACTCTCGCCGAGATCCAGGCCCTGCCCCGGTTCCGCCACAACACGCGGCACATTTGCGTCGAGGGCTGGGACGTAATCGGCCGTTTCGGCGGGGCCCGCCTCTCTGATTTTCTTCGCTCGATCGGCGCCGATCTCAGCGCGCGCTTTGTCACCGTCGAATGCGCGGATGACTACTACGAGTCGCTCGATATGGCTACAGCGCTGCACCCGCAGACCCTGCTCTGCTATGAAATGTACGACCAGCCGCTCACCCGGGAACACGGGGCGCCGCTGCGCCTGCAGATTCCCACCAAAATCGGCTATAAACAGGCCAAGTACCTGACCGAGCTGAAGGTCACCCATATTCTGCCCAAGGTC
The DNA here is from genome assembly GCA_963770245.1 of uncultured Acidobacteriaceae bacterium. Lineage (GTDB taxonomy): Bacteria > Acidobacteriota > Terriglobia > Terriglobales > Acidobacteriaceae > PALSA-270. The sequence goes on from CAVYOX010000016.1 coordinate 254,656, forward strand.
GGCTACTGGGAAGACCAGGGGTACTCGGAGTTTTACGGCCTGTAGCAGAGGGAAGGAAAGTCAAAGCGTGCGCGAAACCGCGATCGAAATCGAGTCGTTGAAGACCGGCGAGATTCATCCCGCCGTCTACGAGCATCCCTGGCCGGTGCGCTTTTGCCACTGGCTGAACACCGGGTCGCTGTTTGTGATGGTGGCCAGCGGACTGCAGATCTTCCGGGCGTTTCCGAGCTTCGGCGCGAAGATTCCCCAGAAGGATCTGTTGCACTGGCCGCAGGGAATGGCTTTGGGCGGTTGGCTGGGCGGCGGATTGCAGTGGCACCTCAGCTTCCTGTGGCTGTACACGGCAACCGGCGCTTTTTACCTGGGATACCAGATTTTCAGCGGAAACTATCGCCAGGTGCTTTTTCTGCCGAAAGACATCCGCGGGGTCTGGCCGATGGCGCGGCACTATTTCTTCTTCGGCCCCAAACCGCCCCTCGGCGAAACCTACAACCCGCTGCAGAAGCTGGCCTACACTGGGGCGATCGGCCTCGGGGTTTTATCCGTGCTGACCGGATTCGCCGTCTGGAAGCCGGTGCAATTTTCCTGGCTGGCGTGGTTGATGGGGGGATTCCATCTGGCCCGGCTTTGGCATTTTCTGGTCATGTGGGCGATTCTGTTTTTCCTGTTCGGACATTTGGTCATGGTCGTGCTCCATGGCTGGAACAATTTCGTGTCGATGTTGACGGGATGGAAAAAGGATCCCGACTACGAGCCTCACTAGTTGCAGCCGCTCGGGAAAACTGCGATGGCCATGGTCGAAGGATCGAGTTCGCTGGAGAAGCCGGTTTCCGAGGAGACGCGCGAGCAGGAGCTGATCCGGCGCATCCGGAGCGGAGAGCCGGAGAAATTCTATGAACTGATTCGGCCTTTTGAACGCAGAGTCTACGCTGCGGCCTTCGCCATCCTGCGCAACGAGGCAGACGCCGAGGATGCGGCGCAGGAGGCGATGCTCAAGGCATTTGCCAACTTGCGGCAGTTTCGGGGGGAGGCGCGCTTCAGCACCTGGCTGATCCAGATTGCCGTGAACGAAGCGCGCATGCGGCGCAGAAAGGACCATGCGAACGTGATCGAACCGATCGGGGAACGTGAAGACGCGGAGGGCGTCTATACTCCGCGGGAGTTCGCGGATTGGCATGAAGTTCCCTCCGAGGCGCTCGAGAGACGGGAAGTTCGTGATCTGCTGCTCGAGGCGCTGGCGGCGCTCGGAAGCAAGTATCGCGAGGTGTTTGTGCTGCGCGATGTCGAGCATCAGTCGATCCAAGAAGTCTCGGAAACTCTGGGCATTTCGACCGCTTCGGTGAAGACCCGGCTGTTGCGAGCCCGCTTGATGCTGCGCGATCTGCTGGCCCCCAAGCTGACCGGAGGATGGTTCAGCCGTTTAGGTTTTCAGAAGGGAAACAAGCCATGGTAGTTGGCTGCGAGCAAGTTTGGCTGGAGATCTCCAATTATCTCGAGGATGAGGTCGATCCCGGGTTGCGGCGGGCGATGGAGGAGCATTTCGGGCAGTGCAAACGCTGCACCGCCGTGCTTCAAGGCACGAGCAACCTGATCCAGTTGTATGGCGATGCTCGTCTGGTCCGCGCTCCCCTCGGCTACAGTTGGCGGCTGCGCGGAAGGCTCGCTGCGACCCTGCCGGGCCAGAGAGGCACGGCATTTGGTTGGCTGGTTGCCGTCGCCGCCGGCGCCCTGCTCGCGGGAAGCTTGAGCATCGCCCACTCCGCCGCCCGCACCCAGCCGGCATTGCAGTCCGAACATGCCCAGTCCACGCGAGCGATTCCCGACCATCTGGTGGTCCTGGTCGCTACCGGCAGCCGGGTTTTCCACGTTGCCGGTTGTACCTTCATCCATGACAAACAAGGCGGCATCCGTTCGATGCCGGCCGGCGAGGCGATCCGTGCGGGCTATGTGCCCTGCGTGCGTTGTCTCGGTCAATACTTGTCGGGCGTGGCGCGGGTGCTCCTGCAGGGGCACGCCTGGGTTCTGGCCTAGGGGCTCGATCGCGGGCGGCGAGCGCCCAGGGAAAATACGGCGCTCAGCAGGCCAGTTGCTCGCGCCGGAGCTTCAGACCGTGCAGGTTGCCGAGGATGGTGACGGCGATCGATTCGGTGTGAAAAAACTCGTCGGCTAGTTGCTTCAGATCTTGGGCGGTGACGGCCTCGATTTTCTCAATCAACTGGTCCATCCCGTAGAAGCGGTCGAAATACATCGCCTGGCGAGCCAGGTTTGACATGCGCGCCGTCGAAGACTCGAGCGACAGCATCAAGCTGCCCTTCAACTGGTCCTTCGAGCGCCGCAGTTCTTCTTCCGGAACCGGATCCGATTTGAGCTTGGCGAACTCCGAGACGATGCACTGCACCACCTTGAGCGCCGATTCGTGCGAAGTCCCGGCATAGACGGAAAGGCAGCCGGTATCGCGGTACGGATTGAGGTCGCTGTAAATCGAATACGCCAACCCCTGACGTTCCCGAATGTTTTGAAACAGGCGCGAACTCATTCCCCCGCCGAGCAGGGTGTTCAAAATATAAGAGGCATGGCGTTTTTCGTGGGCAATGGGATGCGAGGGCACGCCCACGCAAATCTGCACCTGCTCGAGTGCCTTCTTGTTGCGCAGTATAATGCGGGGCACCACTTTGGGGGGGGCGCCGTGGAATCCGTTTTTCCGCGGATTCATCGTCCCGAAGTGCCGGGTCGTGAGCTCGACGAACTGGGCGTGCTTCAGATTGCCCGCGGCGCAAACGATCAAATTGCCGGGAATGAAACGCTTGCCATAGGAATCGAGAACACTCGCCTGCTCGAATTTTTTCACCGTCTCCTTGGTCCCGAGAATCGGCTTGCCCAAGGGATGGTCCTTCCAGAAGTTCTGGGTGAAAATTTCGTGCACCAGATAATCGGGGCTGTCCTCATCCATCTTGATTTCTTCGAGGATCACGCCCCGCTCGCGGCTGATGTCCTGCACATCGAAGGTGGGATTCAGCGCCAGGTCGCCCAAAATTTCCATGGCGATCGGCAGGTGCTCATCGAGCACCTTCATGTTGAAGCAGACGCACTCCTTGGCGGTGAAGGCATCCATGTTGCCGCCAATCGAATCGACCTGGCGGGCAATGTCCTCGGCGGAGCGGTGTTTGGTCCCTTTGAAGACCATGTGCTCGATGAAATGGGAGATTCCATTCCATTGGGGGTCTTCGTCGCGGGAGCCGGTCTTGATCCATATTCCAATCGACACCGAGCGAATGTGCTGCATCTCTTCGGTGAGAATGGTCAGACCGTTGGGCAAAATTTCCCGTCGGATATTGTCGGAGTCTCCAACCATAAGTGCTTTTTCGCCAAGCAGCGGCGCGGAACCCTGCCCTCTCCACATCCTAAAATAGTGGGATATTGTTGATGAGTATTGTTGCACACCGGGGGTAAGCGTGCGACCTTCCGCATTATCCTTTTATAATCAATCACTTAGATGGGGGTCTCGAGGGCTTCTGGCGGTGCGGCGGAGATTCTACGGTCAGCGATTTCTTCTACAATCAGAGCCGGGCCGCAGCCCCCATCGCAATGCCATGAGCGGAATGCCATGAGCGAAGCCAAACCACTCGCCCTGCTGGGACTGACGCTCGACGAGCTGCGGGCGGTCGTCGAGCGCTTCGGCCAGCCCGCGTACCGTGCCCGGCAATTGTTCGACGCCCTCTACGCCCAACGCGTGGAGTCGGCGGACGAAATCTCGACCCTCCCCCTCGAGTTTCGGCGCAGCTTAGGCGCCAGCGAATTTTCACTCGGTGGGCCGCGCATCGAAAACAAATTCGTCTCCGGGGACGGCACGGTCCGCTACCTGATGGCCTTCGCCGACGGTCAAAGCGTCGAAACCGTGTGGATGCCCGAAGGCGATGGGGGTGAAACCGGCGACGGCAGCGAGGCGGGCGCGCCACCGCACCCTTGGGACCGCGCCACCATCTGTGTCTCAAGCCAGGTGGGCTGCGCCGTCGACTGCCGCTTCTGCCTGACCGCGCTGCTCGGAGTCCAGCGCAACTTGACGGCGGGAGAGATCGTGGGCCAAGTCTCTGCCGTGCTCAATGACCAGCACGTGTCTCCGCCCGAAGAGCGCGTCAACCTGGTTTTCATGGGCATGGGCGAGCCGTTTCTCAACTACGAAAGCTTCATGAAAGCGGTTCTCCTGCTGGTGGAGGGCGTGGGCATTCCGGCGGCGCGCATGACGGTCTCAACCGCCGGCATCGTGCCGCGCATTTACGATTTCGGCGCGGAACCGGTGCGCCCGAAGCTGGCGATCTCGTTGAACGCGCCGAATGACCAATTGCGCGCCCAGCTCATGCCCCTCAATCGCAAATGGAACCTGGAGAAGCTGATGATGGCGGCCCGCGAATTTCCGCTGCGCCATCGCGAAAAGCTCACCTTCGAGTACGTTCTTCTCGACCAGGTGAACGACTCCGAGGAAAACGCCCGCGAGCTGGCCGACCTGGTGCAGGGTCTGCGGGCCAAGGTGAACCTGATCGCACTCAATCCCGGGCCGGGCATCGCTTTTCAGACCCCGGCCGAGGAGCGCGTCGCGCGTTTCCAGAGCATCCTGATGGGCGCGCGCGTGCCGGCCTTTGTCCGCCGTCCCCGGGGGCGGGACATCTACGCCGCCTGCGGACAACTGAAGCGCACGCTCGAACTCGTCCCTTCGGGCTGAGGCTCTCGGAGGAATCGAGGGCGGCCAAGTTTCCCTTGCTCTTCCCGTTCAATATCACTAAGATCCGTCACATCCTCGCCGTATAACGGTTGTCTCCATTGTTATTCCCACTGCTTCGGCAACGATCTTTCTGGCGGCTTCGAGCCCCGGCGGACCCTGAGGAAATACGCCGTGTTGAGCGCTGGCTGGCCGCGGCCCGGGTTTTCCTGGCCGGGTCGGCTCTGGTTGCCATCTTGATCGATCCCGGACAGATCCGTTACTCGGTGTGGGTTTCGGGATTGCTGGCTTTCTACATTACCCAGAGTTTTCTGGTCATTGTGCTGCTGCGGCGCCGCCGGGAATCGACCGAATCGTTCCGCCTCCTGGTGCACGGCGCCGATATTGTGTGGCCGGCGCTGATCTCCATTTTTGTGGTGGGCGTCGGCAATCCATTTTTTCTGTTCTTTGTTTTTGTTCTGGCCGCCGCCGCCTACCGCTGGGGCCTGTGGGAGACGGTGGGGACCGCCGCTGCGGCCCTGGCGCTGCTCTGGGTCGAGAGCCTGATTTTTCAACGGGGATTCCTGGCCTGGCTGGATGGCGCGCTGCTGGCGCGCCATTTGCCCGCGCTCAAGGTGAATCCGGTGGACTTTGTACCGCGGGCCCTGTTCATGCGCTCGGTTTACCTTCTGGTGCTGAGCCTGCTCCTCGGCTATCTGGCGGAGCAGCAAAAACAACTGCGGGGAGAAAAAGCGGTGATCGCGCGCGCCCTGGGTCTCGCCCGGGTCGAGGCCGGCATGACCGCAACCATGCAGGATATTTTGGGCGATTTGCTCTCCACCTACGGGGCCAAGCAGGCTTTGATTGCCTCCCTCGAAGCCAACAGCCAGCATGTGTACCTGGGTGATGTTCACGCCGTGCGCGGGGCTCCGACGGGTTTCCACTGGCAGGAAAGCGCCCCCTCGGACCAGCTCACCTACCTCTACGAGGCACCCGATGATGCCATGTATGTCCAGCGCGCGAAACACGGACCCGATCGGCCGGTGGCTTTGGATGGGGACGGAGCGCGGATGAAAGAGGTTCCCCTGGCTTTTCTCGACGGCCTGGCGAAACGCTATCCATTCAAGAGCCTGGCGACGGTTTCCTTCCTCTTTGGACGGGAGTGGTCGGGTCGCATTTTTCTGCTCGATCCTAGCTTTGGCCGCGACATCGAGGAAGAGCTGCGCTTCCTGCAGGAATACGTTCGCCGGGTGGGACCGGCGGTTTACAATGTGTACCTCTTGCGGCGTTTGCGGCGGCGGGCGGGTGCCCTCGAGCGCGCCCGATTCGCCCGCGAGTTGCATGACGGAGCCGTGCAGTCGCTCATCTCGGTCGAAATGCAAGTCGATGTGTTGCGCCGCCAATCGTCAACTGACCCGGAACGGACGCCGCAGGAACTCGGGCGCATTCAAGGGCTGCTGCGCGAGGAGGTTCTCAAGCTGCGGGAACTGATGCAGCAGATGAAGTCGCTCGATGTGGATTCGAAGCGCCTGCTGCGTCTGCTGGCGGACACGGTCGAGAGATTCCAGCGTGAAACCGGCATCTCCGCCCGTTTCGTTTCCGAGGTGGAGGAGGTCGACATGCCGCAGGGCGTGTGCCGCGAACTGGCGCGCATCGTGCAGGAGGGTCTGGTCAACGTGCGCAAGCACAGCGGAGCCCGCAAGGTGCTGGTCCGGCTGGGGGTCATCGACAGCCACTGGCAAGTGGTGATTGAGGACGATGGCTCGCGGCTTCCCCTTCTCCGGACGGCTCACCCAGGCGGAACTCGACGCCATGGGCAAAGGGCCAGTAGTGATCAAGGAACGTGTCCATTTGATTGCGGGCGAACTCACGATAGAATCAAACCCCGGCCGGGGTTCGCGGCTGGAAATCAGCTTCCCGCAGAAGCCGGAAATTGTGTATGGAAAATAAGAAATCACAAGCCATTCGTATTCTGATTGCCGACGACCATCCCATTTTCCGCGACGGCCTGCGCCGCTTGCTCGAGGCCGAGCCGAAATTCACCGTGGTCGGGGAAGCCTGCGACGGGGCCGAAGCCGTGAAGCTCGCCCGGCAGCTGAAGCCCGACATCCTGCTTCTCGACCTGGCCATGCCCCGTCATCCCGGCCTCGAAGCCCTGCGCGAAATGAACACCAATACCGGGTCGCATGCGGTGCGCATCATTCTGCTCACCGCCGCCGCCGAGAAGAATCAGATTGTCGAGGCCCTGCAGCTCGGGGCGCGAGGCGTTGTGCTGAAGGATTCCGCCACCCAGCTGCTGCTGAAGAGCATCGATACCGTCATGGCCGGGGAATACTGGGTGGGCCGGGAGAGTGTCTCGAACCTGGTGCAGTATCTGCGGACGCTCGTGCAGTCTTCGGGCGAAGAGGCGCGGCAAAGGAAGTTCGGGCTGACACCCCGGGAACTGGAGATCGTGGCGGCGGTGGTGGCCGGCTATGCCAACAAGGAAATTGCCGAGTATTTCAAGATCAGCGAGGACACGGTCAAGCACCACCTGAGCAATATTTTCGACAAGCTCGGGGTCTCGACCCGCCTGGAATTGGCCCTGTTTGCGGTCAACCAGTCACTGCCGCTTAAGACAATTGCCTAACTGCCTATAGCACTTTCGTGCTAGTACCCGGCACCAATAGGCTACTGGACAGGTTACCAACAGCGCACTATCATACCCGAGTCAGCTCAGTCATTTGGGAGTGGTCAGTGTCAAGTTTTCCACAGGGGGGCTGGACATTGGTCGAATTTAACCGAAATGCGCAACTGCGCAGGGAGGCCCGCTCGTGAGAAATTTCTTAGAACAACTTTGGTGCGATGAACGCGGCCAGGATATCGCCGAGTACGCCGTGATGCTGGCGGTCATTCTGGTGATCGTCGTCGGCACGATCCGCCTGATCGGCTCCAACGCCAACAACGTGTTCTCGCAAGTTTCAAGCGCGATTCCTCAATAACTTCGGAGACTGGGTTTTCGCCAGTCTTCGAGGTTCCCACCTAGCGATCGACCCAAAGGCAGGGTTGCGTTCAGCCGGTTGAACGCGATCGGTCGAATCTTCCGCTGCTCTCGACCCCCAACCGATCCTCACCCATTCCCTGAAACCCCGCTACCGCACCGGGGAGGTCTCGGCCACCCGGTCCGCGCCCGAGCTCGAGAGCCGGGTCAGGTAGGGGAAAAAGGGCGTGATCTCAAATGGCATCTTTTCCCGCGAGGTGGTGAGGGCCACGGGTTTTGACTTCGCGAGCTCCACCCGCCCGCTCCAGGGGTCGAGTCGGATGCGCCCCCCCAAGGGCAGGGCCGCGATTTGGTCGGTTTTTCTGTCCTCTAACGGGGGAGCGGCGTTGAGCACGGCCGACATGCGGATCGCCTTCCCATTGGCCAGGCCGCTGCCCAGATGGGGCCGGATCAGATTGCTCAGTTCGGAGGCATGCGCCCCGAGCTCCCGCAGAAACAGTCCTGCATTGCCCAGTTTGTCCTTGTAGGGAGAGTTGCTGAGCAGTGCGAGCGCCTTCTGATCGGCCGCCTCTTCCTCGGCCGGATCGCGGGCAAAATCGAGCCGCTCGAAAGTTTCGGGATCAGGGAAAAACATGCGGTCATTGAAAGCGAACTTGGTGTCGAGGGCGTGTCCCAAGGCGATATGCGCCAGCTCGTGGGCCAGCACCATGGCGAGCGACGCTTCATCGGGCAGCACATCCACCAAGCCGCGGCTCAAGACGATGGTGTGCCCGATGGTGAACGACTCGAGCGGCGTGGTCAGCAGCACGCGGGTGCGGACCTCGGGCTGAATATTCAGGTTGTTGGTTAAGATCAGATTGTTGACCACGGTCTGCATGACCTGGTCCACATCGCCAGCCGGCGCCATGACCCCGGCCCGCTGCAACCGTTCGATGGTATTGTCTTCCGCCTCGCGCTCCCACCGGCGCTCGCTCTCGACCGGGGTTGCATCCTGCGCCGCACCCGACTGATCGCGCACGGTTTCGGGCGAATCGACCACGATCTCGGTGAAGGAATCGTTCCCTACAATCTGCGAATCGTAGCCCCACAGCCGGCTCTGGGCCTTGAAGTGGCTGGGAATGCCGGATTCCTCGCTATAAACATAGGCGGGCAGCCACAGGTTCGCCCGCACGTTCAAACGCCAGCTGTCAAAGTGCAGATAGGGATGTTGGAAAGAATGGGAGGTATAGGTGCCATTGAAACGCACCACGTTGTAATCTTGGTCTTCCACCCAGATCCGTCCCACGAAGCGTCCGTCTCCGGCTTCTTTCCGGGGCGCAACGTCGATCACAAAACAACGGATCTCCCCCAGGAATTCCCGGCGTACATAGGTAAAGGTGTAGTACTTGCGCTCAAAATCCTGATCGAGGAGAACCATCTGGGCAAATCCGGCTGGCAGGAAGCGCATGGAGTAAAGTTCGCTCAGCTTGGGAGCGACGTTGAATACCGACCGGAGGCTGCGTTGCGGGCGCTGCCCGTAACGCTCCTCATGGGCTCCGCCTGCGAGCTCCAACCGGCCAAGAAAATATTTGTCGCTGACCGGCAACGGGCCTCGCTCATCATCGTTTTTGAGCGTCTGGATGTAGGTCTCAATCAAGGGATGAAACTGGCGAATCAGCTGGTTGAAGGCATGCTCGCGTTCGACCACCCGGCCGACGACCTCATCGAAGCTTTCGGCGGGCCGAGCCGGGGCAGCCGCCGGATTCACTTGGCTGGGTGGATTTCCGCCGGCCGCGCCGGTTTCCTGGCTGAGTCCGCGGGTAGAAAAAAGAGCGACTGCCAAAAGCGGCAGGAGGGAAAACCGAATACTGCGCATGAAGAAGCCCCTTCCTCAGAACTGATAAAGTCAGGGTGTCAGGCCAGTTGAAACACGATATGTAAGACGGCGGTCGAATCCGCGGGCTGACCGTCCCGCAAGGCCGGTTTAAACCGGATCTGTTCCGCCGCCCGAACCGCCGCCTCATCCAAGCCATGGCCCAATCCGCGGATGATGCGGAGCACGCGGAGCTTACCGGAGGACTCAAAAACCACTTCCAGCAAGACTTCGCCCTGAATCCGCAGCTGTTTGGCTTCGTTGGTATAGGCCGGGTTCGGTTTGAAGGTCACTTCGGCGGGCATGATCTCGGGAGCGAGATCTGGCTTCGGCCGCAGCGAGGCCGCGGCGGCTGTTTCAGCATCTCCGAAGCCGCTCTGGCGCACTGTGCCGCGCGTGGTATTCAGGCTGCCCGGGCCGTCGCCGATCGCGGTTTCATTGCCGAAGCCGGCGCTGGCCACAACTCCGGGAGACCCCTTGGCTCCACCCGTGCCATTGCCGTAGCCCGGACCCTGAGGCAAATCGAACGATCCGGTGGGCGCGATGTTCACCGGCTTGCCATCGTTCGGGCGCGCCGACACGCCGTTCGGATCGCCGAAGCCGCCGGTCTGGATTTTCGGAGCTTGAGCGATCGTGGGCGTGGCCGAACTGCCGGTCGAGAAACTGTCGGTGTGCACCAGTCTGCGGGGAACCGCCGGCGCGATCGCAGGCAAAGCCTGCGGTTTGGCGGCGACCTCGATCTTCGGCGCCGCCGGAGGTTCGGGCAAGGCCTTGGGTTTGACTTCGGGACGTGGTACCTCGAGAGCTTCGGCGGGCCGAGGGGCCGGAGGCGGAGTGTAGTCGGGCTTGATGACGGTGAGCGGAGCCGGGTCGTGGTTGACCGGAAGCGGCGTGGATACGAGCGCTATGGTTTGGTAGTCATGCCGGGGCGGAATCAGTATTTCCGGATGCAGCACGCCCACCCACATGAGGCCCACGATCAAGGTGGACTGCGTGACCATGCTCAGCAGGAATTGCTCCCACGGCGGCCGCCTGTAGGGTAACAGCGAAAACAGCGCATCTTGGGCAGGCTGGGACATAGACCGGCTCGTTCCTTTCGCCATAAACTCAAAAAACTGAGACGAAGGGCCAACGGCCAGCCTCTGGTAAGGAACCCGGAGACGGCCAGGCAGCAAACCTCCATCCGTCAGGAAGCACGAATCGGACCACTTCCGTAGGGCCAGCGGAAGCAAGTACTTGACAGACGGACACTTGGCCTAGCTGAGAACAATGTTACCAGATTCAAACCCGGTGGGGATAAAAAGGTTGCAGCTTGATGCGAAGTTCTTCCTCAGCCTTGACCCGTCTAAGCCATGATCCGTCAAATTCGTCAATCCCCTGCTGCCGCCCCTAAGCCCTTAGACATCATGCTCTCGCCAAGGGTTGCCGGCAGGCTCGGCGCTAGCAGGGCACAATCTTCGAGCTCTTGATCCCTCGGGTCGCGTTGCGGGTATCGACCACCAGCTGCGACTCCTGCACGATCTTTTTGTAGTCGTAGTCGGAGTGATCGGTCACGATCAGTACACAGTCGTACTGGCCGAGGTTGTCGAGCGGGGTCCGCTTCATCTGCAGGTCGTACTTCCGCCCCTTGCCGATGAACGGGAAATAGGGATCGTTGTAGCTGACTTCGGCGCCGGCTTGCTGCAGGAGTTCAATGATGGTCAGAGCCGGGGACTCCCGCAAGTCGTCAATGTCCTTCTTGTAGGCCACTCCGAGCACCATGACGCGCGATCCGTTCATCGCCTTCTTGTTCTGGTTCAGGGCTTTGGCCACGGACTCGATCACGTGATACGGCATCTTGATGTTGATCTCGCCCGCCAACTCGATAAAACGGGTGCGAAAATCCCATTCCTTGGCCTTCCAGGAAAGATAAAAGGGATCGACCGGAATGCAGTGTCCGCCTAAGCCGGGTCCCGGGTAGAAAGGCTGAAATCCGAAGGGCTTGGTGGCCGCGGCTGCGATCACTTCCCAGATGTCAACCCCCATGCGCAAGCACAAGAGCTTCAGTTCATTCACCAGAGCGATATTCACGCAGCGGTAAATGTTTTCGAGCAGCTTGGTCATTTCGGCGGCCGCTGGAGTCGAGACCGGCACCACCCGGTTGAAAATCGCTCCGTACATGGCGGCTGCCAATTCCGACGCCTGGGCATCGAAGCCTCCGACCACCTTCGGAATATCGCGGCGGGAGACACTCAGGTTCCCGGGATCTTCCCGTTCGGGGGAGAAGGCAACGTAAAACTCCCCTCCTTCGGAGATTCCGCCGTGGGCGGCCTTGAGCCCGGCTCGATTTCCCTGCTCGAGAATCGGGATCAAAACTTCTTCGGTCGTGCCGGGATAGGTGGTGCTCTCGAGCACCACCAACTGTCCGGCCCGCAAGTGCGGAGCCATGGACTTGGCCGTGCCGGTAATGTAGCTCAGATCCGGTTCCTGGTACTCGTTCAGCGGGGTGGGCACGCAGATGATGATGGCGTCCATCTCGGAAATCCGCGAATAGTCCGAGGTGGCGTCAAATCCGAGCGTCCGCGCCTCCTGAATCTCGGCCGCGGCAATACGGTAGATGTAGGAGCCGCCGGCTCGCAGGGTTGCGATCTTTCGCTCATCGACGTCAAAGCCGGTGACCGGGAACTTCTGCGCGGTGTAGAGCAGGGCGAGCGGCAGTCCGACATAACCCAGGCCGACCACGGCCACGCGCGCTTGGCGAAGTTCGATCTTTTGCTTCAGTTCTGCACAAGAGGAAGAGGTTACCAATTGGGTCGTCATGGTGAAAGAGTTCACTCCAAAGCGTTAGTATGCCACAGTCGGAAAGCCATTCTTCGACCTGTGCTAGGTTCTCAGATTGGTTCTTCCCGTGTCAGGTAGCTTCGCTCGAATCCGATTACGTCAGTCACGTGGGGGGACGCCCGCAGGCGACCGTGACAATTTCCCCGGCGCTGCGAATTTCGTCGCCCCGATCGATCGAGACTGCCCGCCGAGCGCCAGCCCGCCGCCAGAAAACTGATTGACGCCTAAACTCATGAGGGCATAGGATGGTTTCACAAACTCCCTTAAGGTTGGTCGCGATGAGGAAGGTGGAATGAGGAAAGGTACAGCTGTGCTAGGCAACATTCTTCTTGGGATGCTGCTGGCTGTTTCCCCATTGTCGCTGATGGCGGCCGACTCTTCCGGCGCCGCGATGCTCTACGCCAAAGGTACTGCCTGGATCAACGGCGGTACCGTCCCCGGTTCTTCCGCCATCTTCCCCGGCGATTTGGTGCAGACCAATCCGAGTTCGATGGCCAACATCAACGCTGCGGGCTCGAGTGTCATGATTCTTCCGGATTCGCTCGTCAAGTTCGAAGGCGGCGCGGTGGCGATCGATCACGGGGGCGTGAACGTGGCGACGGGCAAAAGTCTCGAGACCCACGCCGACAACCTGACCATCACTCCGGCTTCCGCCGCCTGGACTGAATTCCAGGTGAATGACATGGACGGGCAAGTCCAGATCGTGGCCCGCAAGGGGGACCTGAACATCAGCGACGGGTCGGAAACCACGACTCTGCCGCAAGGTCAGCAAACCGTTCGCGATTCTCCGACCAAGAAAAGAAAAAGACGAGGCGGGGCTGCTCCGGCTGCCGGCGGCGGAGTACTCGATTCACCTTGGGTTTGGGGAACCGCTTTGGTCGGGTTGAGTGGGTTCGAGGCTTGGGTGATCCTGCGCGGTGGGAGTCCCATCAGCCCGCTCGTTCCGTAGTAGGGCACCTCGGACAGTTCGCTATCACGATCACGATCATTCTGCGCCGGCCGCCACAGTCTCGCCGTTTGCTGCCCGTCGGCGCATCCTCATTGACACCGTCACCGCCTTCTCTGGCTCAATCCACCTCCATCCATGCCCCTACCACGCGCGAAAAAGAATCGACCGGAGGATGAAATGCGCAGCCAGGTCTTGAGGGCGCTCGCTTTTCTCCTCTGCCTGCTGCTCGCAGGGTGCGGCGGCGGAGGCTCGACTCCGCCGCCGGTTTTGGTCACGGTGTCGATTACGCCCGTCCGGGCCAGCGTGATCGTCGGCGCACAACTCCCCCTGATGGCGACGGTTCAGGGGACGACGAATACCGGGGTAACCTGGCTGGTCAACAGCATGCCCGGAGGAACAAAAGCGCTCGGCCTGATCGATGCGACTGGACTCTACACCGCACCCCCGGTTCCGCCTACGCCGGCGAGCGTGACCATCACCGCCCTGGCCCAGGCGGACAGCACCAAGTCTGCTTCCGCGAGCGTCACCGTGACCATTGGAGTTACGGTGTCACCCGCCACGGTTTCGCTGAACGTTAGTAGTGCACAATGTCCGGTCAACCAGCAGTTTGCCGCCACCGTGATCGGAACCAGCAATTCGAGCGTAGAGTGGAGCGTAAACGGGGTGCCGGCGGGGGACCCGAATACGACCTTTGGAACGATCACGACGGCCGGGTTGTATGCGCCTCCTGCGACCATTCCCAACCCCCCTGAGTTCAGTGTCACGGCAACTTCTGAGGCCGATGCCTCCCAGTCGGCGAGCGCCGGTGTCACCGTTTCGGCCGGCGGTCCGGCCGTCGATCAGGCGGCCGAAGGCGCGCCCATCGAACTCGGTACTTCGGGCGGCAATGCCAACGACAAGACCAGCGGTTTCTGCTGTTCGGGGACGCTCGGGGCGCTCGTGACTCGCAATGGAGGGGATTTCATCCTCAGCAATAACCACGTTCTGGCGCGCAACGATCAGGCGCAAGTGGGGGAGTCGATCGTGCAACCCGGACTCGTCGACACCGTGTGCGTGCCTGCGAATCCCGTGGCCACGTTCACCCAGGCCGCCCCCTTGCATACGACCAATTCCGCCCCCGCGGTCGCGGATGCGGCCTTAGCCCAGGTGGTCGCGGGACAAGTCGATCGGAGCGGCGCCATTTTGCAACTGGGCGCGCTCAACTGCGGTCTGGCCCAGCCGGCTCCCCCGGCGAACACGACGGTCGCCCCGGCCGTCGGCATGGCAGTAGCCAAAAGCGGCCGCACCACGGGCCTCTCCTGCGGCACCATCAGCGAGATAGCCGTCGATGGCCTCAAGGTGCAATACCAGAATACTTGCGGGTCAAACGTAGCCTTCACCGTGACCTTCAATAACCAGGTCGTCATCGAAAGTTCGACCTTTGGCGACGCCGGAGATTCGGGATCTTTGATCGTCGAGGCCGACACCGCGCAACCAACCGCCCTGATGTTCAGCGGCGACCCGAGCTCCGGCACCACGGTGGCCAATCCCATCCAGGATGTCCTGGCCGCCCTGCCCGATCCTTCAAACCACGCCCTTCCTACAATCGTTGGAGGAAGCATGCACCCGGTTGCTGCCTGCGCCCCGAGCTCGAGCTCCGCCGCTGCGCCACAGAATTCCCGGACGCCCGCAACGCAGCCATCGGAAGCGGCTATGGCGCACGCCAAGCTGGTCAAGAGCAACTACTTTGAGACTCTCGCGGCCGATCCGGCGGTGCTGGGCGTCGGCGTGGGGGCTGGGGAGAGCCCAGGAGAAGCGGCGATTGTCGTTTTTGTCGAGCGTGGCAAACCGCACCGCCAGTTTCCCCCGAGCCTCGATGGAGTGAGGGTTGCGATACGGACAATCGGTCCCATCCGAGCGCTTGGCGGGTCCAACTGTCCAGCGGGGACGCGGTTTGCCGCGGGATCGACTACGCTGAGAGTCGTCCCCCAACCTCAGGCCGGGGCCGGCGGAGCCGCAGGTGGCCGAAGCCGCCAAAGCGCGGTTCGAGGGCAGCCACCACGCACAGCACATAAAACAGCGCGGCGTTGGCCGGAACCTGCAGATTGAAATCCACCAAACTGTGAACCAGGATGCCCGTGACCCCGAGCATCGCCGCCACCGCCACGGCACCGTTTGGATCTTTCGTCCAACCATCCAGTTTCTTGCTCGCCCCGTAATACGTTGCCCCAATAAACCAGAGCATGGTGGCAAATCCCAGTGCGCCCATCTCGTCGAGCAGTTGCAAGTAGTCGTTGTGCGCCTGGTTCACAAACATGTCGGTGTAGAAACTGCGGTACTCGGGGTAGATGACGGGAAACGTGCCCAACCCCCAGCCGAGTATCGGTTTGTGCCGGAAGATTCTCAGCGCGTCCCGGTCAATCTCCAGGCGCGTTCCGCCCGAGAGTTCCGAGCGGGCATCGGTTCGAAAGCTGGTCATGCGGTTCGCCAGTTCAGGGCCCCCGAGCCAGAGGAGCATCCCGGCCACGAGCACCAAGAAAGCGACTAGCACCATTGCCACCGTGCGGCCCTTACGTCGCTTGATCAGCATGGCGGCGAGAACCGCCACCTCTACGGCAAAGGCCACCATCCCGCCGCGCGATCCGGAAAGAAAAATCGTGGTTGCCATCACCGCCGCGGCCCCTGCGGCCAGCGCCTTGCGTGAGTTCGCCACGGAAGGGAGAAGCGAAACCACGAGCGGAATGGGGACGAGCATTTCCATCAGCCCCGCGTAGTGGTTGTGGTTGACGTAAGGACCGTAGATCCAGCCGCCGTCCCGAGGCGTCCGCAACCAATACAGCTTGCCGTTTGAGGCAATGCCCTCGACCAAGGCGAACGTGGCCAGGGCGAACCCGTAGGCCGAAAACAGCCGCGCCAGAAACTTGACCTGGGAGGTTCTGCGCAGCGACTGGACCACCAGAAAACAGAGAACGCCATACGCGAAGTAAAGTTCGGCCTGGGAAGCTGTCTGATAGCGGTACGCGGTATGGCCGGTCGCGAGCTGTACCCCGATCAGAACGGCAAAGACCAACATGGGCAGGAAAAGCGGGCTGCCCTTGACCCGCAACTCACCCGACCCCACTTGCCAAACTACCCACAGCACAACCAGCAGGGCGGCGCCCGCTTCGAGCGCAAAAATCGACCAGGGCTCCGCGCCCCCAAAGGCCAGAGGCCCGAACAGCAAAAGGCCGGTTACGCCGTAGAGCACAATCCGGCCGAGAACCGAGTTCGACTGCGGGTCGACGACAACCTCGCTTGTGACAAGTACAGGAATTTTCACCGGCGCCTATCCTGGTTGCGGTTTAGCGCCCAAATGGACGCCATCGATCCACAGCCTGCCCTTGATGGGACTTCCGGCCGGGACCCGTGCGATGTGCAGGAGCAGCAGCCTGGTATCCGGCCCCGTCATGAACTCCCCCCCGGTCTGCTTCCAGAAGTCAGCGTCCTTCAGGTCTTCGCTCGAGAAGTACGCGGTTCCGGTATAGAAGTCCTGGATTACAAATTGCGGTCCGCCCGCGCCCTCGATGTCCTCGGCTTTGAAGTTGGCGGAGAACTCGTAATCGGTGTTCGGCTCGACGGGAATGATCTGCAGTATGCCAGCATCGTTGATCGCGGCACTATTAAAGACAATCGACAGAGAACGGTTCCCGGAGTGCGGCTGGGTTGGGTCAAAAGCTAAGGAAACATCGGGCGACCGTCGGTAGAGCCAATCGAAGCCGCCATTCAGGATGTCGAGGCTGAAGTCTCCGTTGACCACCAGGTTCTCCGAGCTGGGTTGATAGGCCGAAAGGCCCGACAGATAGCCCGCCTGTTGCCACACCAGCCGGGCTTGGTCGACCTGCTGCTGGGCGATCAGGTACTCGAGATAATTAAAAACGTAGCGCTTCTCCACCGGCTGGTGGAGCTGGGCGAGATGGGCCCAAACTTTGGCGGCGGCAGCGGTCTCCTTCTTCGAGTCCAACAGGTCCAGGAAAGCCACGTCGACCGTGGCGAGCGGAGGAACCACATCCCGCAGCAGAATATCGACGTCAGGTTTGATCCGCCAGCACAGCTCGAGCGCCGAACCCGGTAAATACGGGTCATTTTCGAGAACCACCCGGAATTGCTCGAGCGCCTTATCGGTTTCGCCCTCGACGATATACAAATTGGCCGCTTCCCAGGCGACTTCCGGCGTCGTCGGACCGGCCAGGATGCCGCGTTCGAGAGCATCGCTCTGTGCATTCGTATTGCCGAGCAGCTGGTAAGCCCCGGCCAGATCCAGCCAGTAGCGCGCTTGATGCGGGTTCAGACGGACGGCCTCGCGATAGGCGGCGACGGCGTTGTCTGGGGAATGCTGTACCAGCCAGAAGTAGCGCCCGAGGAGGTAACGATATTCCGCGTTGCCCGGCTCAAGAACAACCGCCTTCTGAAGGTCCGCGAGTTCTGGCCTCTCGGAAAAGTGAGCGGCCAGGAATGCGGTGGCGGTGAGCAGCATATAAAAGCCTGCCGCGAGCACCGCTGCCAGCAACACGCCAACTTTCTTGATTGGGCTGTCGAGAGATATTCGCATACGAGGGACAGAGGTAATTGTCGATGAGCTTCCCGGGTTACGCGCTCGTAGAGGTGGCCTTGTCTCTATCTCGGGGCCCCTCATCTCTGGGCTCCTCAGTCCTCACCAACTCGTCCGCCAGTGGATCGTCCGCCTGATAATAGCGGTTGCCGTACTTCCCCTGGTATTCGTAATAGTAGTAGTAGTCAGGAGAGGTGAGATCAGCCGCGTTCAGCAACACGCCTGCCACCTTGGCATTCACCCGCGCCAGGATATCGCGCGCGCGGCGCAGAGCCTGCTTCGTGGTTTGACCCGACCGAATGACCAAAACCACCGCATCCGCCCGAGTCGACATAATGACCGCGTCCGTCACCGACAAAGCGGGAGGCGTGTCGATCACTATGTGATCGTATTGCTCTCGCAGCTGGGTGAGTATCTCGCCCATGTTCGACGAGGCCAGAAGCTCGGCCGGGTTGGGGGGCGGAGTTCCCGCCGGAAGCACAAACAGAGTCGGGAGCACGGTCGAACGAACCGTCGCCTGCTGCACCGTGGCGCCGCCGGTCAGTACATTGCTGAGACCGGTCCGAGGTCCCATTCCGAGAGCCTTATGAATGCTCGGTCGGCGCAGATCCGCATCAATCAGCAAGACTCGGCTGCCCTTCTGCGCCAACACGATGCCGCAGTTGAGACTGGTAGTAGTTTTTCCCTCCTGCGGCAATGCGCTGGTGACGAGGATCACTTTGGGTGGCGCGCCGAGAGACGTTAGTAACAGGGAAGTACGCAAGGCGCGGTAGGACTCCGCCATCTGCGACTGCGGACGTGACTGGGTGATCAGCTCGACCGCTTCTTTCGAGGAAGTTACCGAAAGCCGCTGCTTGCCGCTTACCTCGGTGTTAGTCTTCGAGCCGAGAGGTATCATCCCCAGCGAGGGCAGTGCGGAAATGACTTGGGCCTGCTCCGGTGTGCGCACCGTGTTGTCGACCGCCTCCAACAGGAATGCCAGCCCCACTCCCGTAGTCAACCCCAAGGCCAGCGCAAAAGCAAGATTCCGGGGAACGTTTGGCTCGGCCGGCGTCGTCGGAACCCGGGCCACGTCGACCGTACGAAAATTGTTGGAGCGCAGCCCGGCGGTGACGCCGGCCTCTTTCAATTTTTCGAGCAATCCCTCGTACAGGGTACGGTTGGTCTCGAGATCGCGCTTCAGCAGGCTGTACTCGATGGCGCTTTCATTGAGCTGGTTGGCCTGTTGTTTCTGCTTGTCCATGGCTCCGCTCAGCAAGTTCTCTCGTTGCAGGGCAGCCATGTACTCTCCGTGCACCCGGCCCAGTGCTTTCTTCAGTTCAATCTGAATCTGCGCCTCCACCTCTTTCGCCTGGTTGTTGAGTTCGGCGACTTTGGGATAAGACGCTCCAAATTGCGTGCTGAGCTGAGCTATCTGGATTTTCAGGTCGGCATCTTGCTCGCGTAACTTCTCGAGCAGCGAGGAACCACCCGCCACGCTGCCCTTGTCGCCACCGGCATTCGTGGCCGCGGCCGCGACCGTATCCAAGTCCTCGGATTGCACCAGGTGATAGAGCGATTCTTTCTCCATCCGGTCCGATTCCGCTGCGGTCAGTTCCCGGTTGAGTTCGTCGAGCTTGCTGGTGATGATGTTCTGCTTTTCATCAATGCCCAGAATCTCGTGTTCTTTCTGATACTGGACCAGCTTTTCCTGCGAAGTCTCAACCTTCATCTGCAGATCCACCAACTGTCGGGATAGCCAGTCGGAAGCCTGCATGGTCGATTCGAAACGAGTCTTGAAGTTCTGTTCCACGTACGTGCTCATCAGGGTGTTGACCACGCGGGCGGCCAGTTCGTTGTCCGGGCTGCGATAGTGGATCTCGATAATGCGCGTTTCGGGAACGGCCGCGACAGTCAGATGGTTTCTGAAAGCAGACAGCGACCGCGAGGTAGCGGTCGAGTTGGGCTGCAAAGCGTCGGTGGTCAGGCCAAGGGATGGCGTAGGCTGGCTTCCACCCCCGCCGAATTCCTGCCTCTGGTCGAGATTCAATTGCTTGATCACCTGCAGCGCCAGCAAATCGCTGCGCAGGATTCTCACCTCGGTCTCGATATCGCTCGAATCGTAGTCGCCCGTGCCCATGCCTGCGGAATCCTTGAAGTTGAAAGTCATGGGATCCGGCTTGTTGATGGCAATGCTGCCCGAGGCATCGTAGATCCTCGTGGCACGGAGGGTGGCGATGAAAACTACCCCGAAGATGAGGGCCACGCTGGCGACGATCACCCACCGGCGTTTGACGAGCGTCCGAAAATACTCGCGCAGCGCGGATTCCTGCGCCGGCAACGCCGAATAAACATGCGATGTAAGCTGCCGCTGGAAATCAGCCGGAGAAATAGGCTGAGCCTCACGCAGGATCTGGCCGCTTGTATGAATCAGGGGTCCCGAGTCCATTCACACTCCTAGAAAAAACGCGAGCTTATATCGGCCGTATCCTCTAGAGGCTTCGAGGCACAGCATGCCGGGGGCGCGCCCGGCTTTCTCAGCTGGATGATGAAGGCATTCTAACATCGCACTCCAACAGACCCTTGAGCTTAATTTCGAAGGCTCGAAGATTAAGGAACGGCGGGAAGTGCACGGCGGAGCGTGGCAGAAGCTTCTTCGCCATACTACGTCGTCGCGGGCGCAAGCGCGGCACGTATAATACGGGTTTCCAGACAACAGGAGTGATGGGCGATGAATTGGTCGGAACAGGTTGTGCTCGTCACCGGCGGTACTGGCTCCTTTGGCAGAAAGTTTGTGGAGTTTATGCTCCAGCACTGCCATCCCCAGAAGCTCATCATCTTAAGCCGCGACGAGTTGAAGCAGCACGATATGCGGGCCGGCGGTTGTGACCATCCAACCCTGCGTTATTTTATCGGCGACGTGCGTGATCGGTAGCGTCTGGAGCGTGCTTTTTCCGGGGTTACTGTGGTGGTTCACGCCGCTGCCCTCAAACAAGTACCGGCTTGCGAGTACAACTCAGTCGAGGCCATCCAGACCAACATCATGGGTGGCCGCAACGTGATTGATGCGGCCATCAATCAGGGAGTTCGACGGATTCTCGCTCTGAGCAAGGATAAGGCCGTAAGCCCCATCAACCTATACGGGGCCACGAAACTGTGCGCGGAGAAGATGTTCGTGCAGGCGAATGCCTACTCCGGTGCGCAGGAGACCCGTTTCAGTTGCGCCCGCTACGGGAACGTTGTGGGCAGTCGGGGCAGCGTGATCCCTGGTATTCTTGGAACAGCGCAAGCACGGCAGGATCACCCTGGCCGATCCGCGCATGACCCGCTTTTGGATCAGCCTCGAACAGGGAGCGAAATTCGTTGTGCGCTGCATTGAACAAATGCACGGCGGCGAAATTTTCGTCCCAAAAATTCCCAACATGAAGCTCACCGAGATGGCGGAGGCCATCGCTACCGGATGCGAGGTGGAATATATCGGGATTCGTCCCGGCGAAAAGCTCCACGAAGTGCTGGTTTCCGAAGACGAGGCCCGCAACGCGGTAGAATTGGATGATATGTACGTGATTCAACCGTTGCGCTCCTGGTGGCGCGCGGAAAACTGGCGCGGTGGAATTTCGCTACCCGACGGATTCCGCTACACCAGTGACTCCAACTCACGCTGGCTCACCAATCAGGAACTGCAAGCCTTGATTGCTCCCAACGTAGCCTTACACTCTCCGGCTTCCGTAGATGCCCAGCCTGCCTACCCTTGGACGCGCCATCGGCGCGTACAGTGGAGCGTGGCGGGTGTCTAGTGTGCTACTGTCTTTGAAAAAATGAGCGATCTGATTGTGCAACGCACTGTTCTGGGTATTGTTCCTGCTCGCGGTGGTTCCAAAGGTATAGCGCGAAAGAACATCCGCTTACTCGGCGGAAGACCGCTAATCGCATACACAGCGAGCGCTGCGCTGACCAGCGCCTGTCTCTCCCGCGTTTTACTCAGCACGGATGCCCCCGAAATTGCTGAGATCGGTAAAGCGGTCGGACTCGACGTGCCCTTCCTCAGGCCGGCTGAATTTGCCCTCGATTCCACCCCGATGATCGATGTCGTCCTCCATGCCATTCGCTGGCTTCAGAGTCGGGGTGACGAATACGACGCGATCTGCTTGCTTCAGCCGACGAGTCCTCTTCGAAGTGCTCACACAATTGATCGCTGTATCTCTCAGTTGTGGGAACGGAACGTGGAGAGCGTGATCTCAATTCGGCCTGTTCCGCAAGACTACAACCCGCATTGGGTTTACTTTGAAACGCCCAACGGCCTACTGCAACTGAGCACCGGAGACAGTGAACCGATTCCTGGCCGTCAACAGCTCCCTCCCGCGTACCATCGCGACGGAAGCGTTTTCGCGGCGAAGACGCAAGCGGTAGTTGCCCACGGCTCCTTGTACGGTAAGAGAACAGTGGGAGTCGTATCTCCCGAACAGGAGGCCTTTGACTTAGACACCGAGGAACAGTGGGAGGCTCTTGAGCGGAGGCTGAAATCTGCGCATGAGTCGACCGCAGGGCGATATTCGGGCGGTTAGGTGCGTGCGCCCAAAGTGAGGAACAGCATTCTGGCATAGTTTGTGATGGGTTCTTCGTTCATGCAACGAGATCGCTCAGACGCGATTGTCAGCTCATGTCCAAAAGTCTTTATCTTTATGCAGGCGACAGCGATTCAACGAATGCAACGGGAATCGTCGGTCTGCTGTGCGAATTTGCGCCTGACAGCCCATGGCTCCAAGGGGCCGAGCGTTGCTACTGGCCGGATGAGATCCTTGGCTCCGCCGATGCGGCCTTGGCGGTCGCGTATTCGCTGGTCTCGAAGTTGCTCCAGAGTGCGCCGGTCACGGAAGGCCTGCCGCTGCTGAGCATTTTCGAAGAGCCCCTACTCGAGCAGGTTAGCTATATCGTGCAGGCATTCCACCTTGATCGTTGGATCTCCTCCCACGGGTTTTCTAGTTGCCGATTCGTATCCTACTCGCCTTGGCTTGATCGACTCCGCCAGACCCGCACCGTCAGTGGTTCAAGCTACGTGATCCTGGCCGACGTGCCGCTTCTCCACACCAACCTATATGGCAGGGCGATACGGAGGCTCTGGAGTTCCCGTCCGGCGCCATCAGAGTTCTTCCATCGCGTGACGCCCCTGTGGTCGCGCTGCCTGTCTGCGATCCCGATGCGCAAGCTGGCGCAAAATACGCCCCGGGGCGGAATTTGGTTTTATTCCAACGCTTACAACTACACGAGGATCGGGCTGGAATACGAAGCATATTTGCCGGAGAGGCTAAACTTTCTGGTGGAAGATTCCACAACGGGCGGCAAGCGTCTTCGCGAGCTCGACCGGGAATATCACCTGTTATACGCGTGGTCGCGCGTGTCAGATATTCCTTCGGTCTCCGAGGCGCGCTCAATTGCCAACCGAATTGCGGCTGGTGTTGCAGCCGCGCCGCTTTCGGATGAGGAGAGCACGCTGCGAGTTGTTCTCCTGAAAAGCGAGTGGTGGCACCTTTTCCTGACGCGCAAGCTGCCGTTTGCCCTGTTCAACAGTCGAGCCCTGCAAAGATGGCGTCAGTCCGTTACGCCGGAGATGATTGTGGTGGGAAATGCTGGCGATGAACGGGCACTCCTGCTGCGCCAAAGCGCGGAACGCGTTCCCGTCGTGATGTTCCAGCATGGCATCATGCATTGGGTATACGCAGTGGCTGACCAGCCAGTCGACATCTTCCTCTTGCGCGGACCGTTTTTCCAACGCGTCATTAACGAGAGGCTGCGCCGCAAAACGGTCGTGCACAATTTACCGGAGCCGAAGGCAACCGCGGTGCAGCAGGCAGAGAACACGCGTGATAACCTCCTCTTCATCACGACACCCTACGCCGTGCCTGAGCTCTTTCATCGCGGAGATTTGCGCGACATCCTCCGTTCGCTTCTGCGCGTATCACATTCGAACCATCGCCGCCTGGTTATTCGCGTGCACCCGCTGGAGAAGATTTCCGCATATGAGCGAGCCGTTTTCGAGCTCCAGGAGGAAATGGGACTGCAGGCGGATGTCGGCTATTCACAGGGACCCGGAGTGGAGGAGGTGCTCGCGCGCTCGTGCGTGGCAGTCTTGCACTTTTCAACCATGTTTCTCGATTGCCTACGCCACGGCATTCCGATTATCAGCTTCGGCTGGCATTGGTTCCCAAACAAGCGCCAGTTCGAAGAGGAACGGATCTTTAACCTCGCGTCCGACTTGCGCAGTTTTGAGGCATTACTCCAGCAGGGTATTGATGGCCGCCTTCCTCTACGCCGTACTGGGCTTGAGGAGTTCCTGGCGCCGAGTCGGCCAGAGGAGATTTCGAAGTTTTTCAAAGACATTTGGGATTCGCGTCGGTCTGCGAGCAGCGGGGTCTTGCGTCCTATCGCGTAGACCGCGGAATCAACGGCTGGCGGGTTCTGAGTTCTGACACGCCGACTGACAAATAACTAGCGAGGTCAAGGCGGGAAAAATGACCAAGGGTTTTCTTGGATTCGAAACTGAGAAGTGCTGGGATTATGAAAACGGCTTCTATTTAACCAGCCATGTGACTCGACTAGCAAAGATGCTAGCGCACTATGAACTATACAAAACGATAGTCGGTCTTCCCGGGCATATCGTTGAGTGCGGCGTGTACAAGGGCGCATCCTTTCTGCGGTTCGCCACTTTCAGAGAGATTCTTGAAAGTCCTCATTCGCGAAAAATAGTTGGTTTTGACGCGTTTGGTCTCTTCCCTGAGAGCAATGAAGACGCCGACAACAAGGCCTTCATCCGGCGTTTTTCTGTGGAGGGAGGTGACGGTATCAGCCGCGAGTCTTTCATGGAAGTTCTGGCTCACAAGGGATTCAAAAACTTCGAGCTAATTGAGGGCGACATTTGCCTCACGGTCCCGCAGTATTTGGCGAATCATCCGGAATTGAAAATCGCACTGTTACATGTCGACGTCGATGTGTACCAGCCTACTCGGGTCATATTGGAGCAACTGTTTGATCGGGTCGTGAAGGGCGGACTGGTTGTGTTCGACGATTATGGAACAGTCGCAGGCGAGACGCGCGCGATTGATGAGTTTCTGGAAAAAAGGCAAGAAGAACCCTTGATTGAGAAACTTCCCATCTCTCATATACCCGCTTACATCCGGAAATGAGATCGCATATGCTTAGGGAAGGCCCCGCGTAAGAGTGAAGTTCACGTTGTCGCCAAGCGGATTAAGAGGTCTTCCCACCGAGGCGCGATCAGACTCCAATCCCACTCCTTTGCCATTTCGGCCCCCCGCCGACCCATCTCTCGGCGGGTTTCTGGATCGCGAATCAGTGCGCCAACGTGCTCTGCGAGTTCCTCGTCAGACCATGCCACCAGACCATTGCGTTCATGGACCACTGTGGGGGCCTCGTAGAAACCGTTCAGAACTATTGGGAGTCCACAGGCTGCAGCCTCTTGAGTTACCTTCGGAGCACCCTCGGCATGGGAGGGGAGAACGAAAATAGAGGATTTCCGGAATTCCTCTGCAAGCAATTCGGGCTGGAGCGCTCCCGGGAAGGCAAGGTTGTCGAGGCCCATGCGCTTGGCCTCGGCCATAAGCGGCCACACCATTTCGCCATCACCGAACCAAACAAAATCCGCTTGCTTGTAGCGGGCAGCTAGACGGAGGAATATTTGCGGGTTCTTGGAGCTCTTTACGGTTCCGCAGCCAACTGCCCGGCAACGTCCCGGCTCCCGCCGCCCAGCGCTGTGGAAGAGGTTGCTTTCGACGCCGAGAGGTAAGTAGGAGACTTTATTGCCATAAAGAAATCGAGCGACTCGGGTCAGAAATGGGCTGACGGCGATGATGTGATCGGCGATTTCATACATCCAGCGAATACGTGAAATTGCACGGTCCACGCCGGGCTGGGAAAAAACAGAGTGGCCCACCAAATCCGAAAGCTGTCGGACCGCATTGCGGTCGACAATGATGCCCTCGATCGTCCAGATCAGCGGGGTGCGCCTTCCCGAAAGTCTTCGAATTTTTATTCCGACTGCATCCGACCAATGTGGCCCCGGATAGAAGACGACATCGAATCTAGATTGGTAAGAAAGGGCCAACTGATATTTCCACAGACGGGACCGGGGAAGCCGGATCGTTTCGATGCCGTTTCTTATGATGGAATCGGCAGGTTCATCATTGCAAATGGCTGTCCAACGAGCCCGTGGGTCGGAGAAACGTGACAACAGCGCTTTCGCATTCGAATTCTGTGCATTGGTATCTGTGCGATTCATCCATCGTGGAACAAAAATGTGAACCGCCATTCGTTTTTTCTCTGCGCCTGGAGGATTTTAAAATTCGCGTTCCCGCAAACTGCGGACGGTCCGCGGAGCAAAAGTGTCTAGGGATCTAGAAAAGCAGAACCTATACTATCGCAATCCGTGAGCAGCTTCCTGATTCGGTTACGAGAGGATTATAATTCTGGTTTTCCGGATTATGCTGACTGGACGCCAACATCATCGCGGTCGCACGAGCAAGCACAAGGAGGTGTCACGAAGACTCCGCAGCGTGCATCGGTGGTGGACTCCCAAGTCTTCCGGCACGATCGATCCGCTCGGTCAACCTTATTGCGAACAGACTCAAAAGAGGTGAAGTGCATGGCAGCGGCAAGCGACCAGGTCCCCGAACTGACCATCGCGGGGCGCCAAATTGGCAGATTACATCCTCCTCTTGTGATCGCCGAAATCGGGATCAATCACGAAGGCAACTTTGAGAAG
The DNA here is from genome assembly GCA_963770245.1 of uncultured Acidobacteriaceae bacterium. Lineage (GTDB taxonomy): Bacteria > Acidobacteriota > Terriglobia > Terriglobales > Acidobacteriaceae > PALSA-270. The sequence goes on from CAVYOX010000016.1 coordinate 281,269, forward strand.
GCGATGACGATGGTCGAAGAAGCTGCACGCGCCGGTTGCGAATGCGTGAAATTTCAAGCCCATGTTGTGGCAGACGAGATGATCCCCAACGATGTCGTCCCTGGAAATGCCAAGGAAAGCATTTGGAACATCATGACGCGCTGCGCTCTTTCTGAAGAGCAAGATGCACAGCTCAAAAGTAAGGTCGAGTCGCTGGGGATGGTCTATCTTTCGACCCCATTCTCCAGGGCCGCCGCTGATCGACTCGAGAGGCTCGGTGTTCCCGCGTACAAGATCGGATCTGGAGAATGCAATAACTACCCACTCATCCAACACATTGCCAAGTTTAGAAAGCCGGTGTTGCTTTCAACGGGGATGAATGACCTCGCTTCCATCGAGGTGGCTGTGGACATTCTTCGTCGGTACTCCGTGCCATTCGCGCTATTCCACTGTACCTCTATGTATCCAACGCCATATGACAAGGTGCGTCTAGGAGCACTTGCGGAGCTGGGACAGTTCTTTCCAGACGCGGTTCTTGGTTTGAGCGATCATTCCCTGGGGAACTACACCTGTTATGCTGCGGTCCCGCTTGGCGCCAGGGTTTTGGAAAAGCATTTCACCGCCGACAAACGATGGCCGGGACCAGATGTAGCGATCTCAATTGATCCGGCTGAATTACAGGAACTGATAAGAGGTACAAAGGCCATATACGCCGCGCTCGGCGGAATAAAGGCCGTCCTACCAGAGGAGCAGCCAACCATTGCCTTCGCCTACGCTTGTGTGGTGACGACGAGAGACATTGGCGCCGGTGAAGAGCTAACTACCGAGAACATCTGGGTGAAGCGCCCTGGGAGCGGCGAGATCAAGGCACGCCAGTACCCCGAGCTACTTGGTAGGAGGGTGAAGGAAGCTTTGCCGAGCGATACCCAGATCAAATGGGTGAATCTCCTATGAAGGCGCCAATGGTCGATCCGAAGCGCAGAATTCTGTTTTTGACCGCAACTCGTGCCGATTTTGGAAAATTGAAATCGTTAATGAGGCGCGTGTCTGATGCGGAAGAGTTCGAATGTTCAATCTTCGCTACGGGGATGCATATGCTAGCCCGTTACGGGTCTACGATCCAGGAGATCCACAAGAGCGGCTTCCACAACGTGCATCCCTATATCAATCAGGACGGGTCTGTGAACTCCCAGATGGACTTGGTTCTGGCCAATACCGTAAATGGATTAGGGCTGCACATAAGGGAGTCACGGCCGGATCTGCTGGTAGTTCATGGGGATCGGGTCGAGACTTTAGCCGGTGCGATCGTTGGTGCCCTGAACAACGTCCGGGTAGCCCACATGGAGGGTGGAGAGGTCTCAGGTACGGTCGACGAACTGCTTCGACATGCAGTTACGAAGCTGTCCCGCATTCACTTTGTGGCAAATGAGGAAGCAGCCCTTCGTCTGCGACAAATGGGTGAAGATTGGAAATCAATTTTCGTCATCGGCTCTCCCGATACCGACATTATGTTTTCCCCAACTCTTCCTGGCCTGGAAGAAGTCAAGACGCATTACGAAGTCCCGTTCGACAATTACGGTATTGTCTTGTATCACCCGGTAACAACTGAGCAGTCGCATATAAGGCGCAACGCCCGTGAGCTAGTTAGTGCGTTGCGCGACAGTGGCCTCAATTTCGTGGTCATTCACCCAAATAACGACCACGGGGCAGAGACGATTTTGGAGGAGCTGGGGTGTCTAAAGGGCATCCCAAGATTTCGACTCATACCTTCCATGCGATTTGAGTATTTCTTGGTACTGCTGAAGAACGCCATGGTGGTTGTGGGGAACTCAAGCGCAGGGATCCGGGAAGCTCCAAGCTATGCCGTGCCAACTGTGAACATTGGGACCAGGCAGAGCAGCCGGTTTTCCTGCGATTCCATTGTGGATGTGGAAGACCACTGCGAAGCTATCCTTCACGCGCTGGCAAACCTGCCCAAGGGATTGGCACCAATCCATCATTTTGGTGAAGGCAATTGTGCAGCGGCGTTCATGCAAGTGCTCCGCAGTCAAGAAATCTGGAGCTTGCCCACCCAAAAGCAGTTCAACGATGTTTCCGTGATGGCCGCTAGTCTAGTTAGGTGACGTGCTTGTCCGGCGGCGGTCCGTCACTCTTCGCCGCCGGGTCCTTGGCGCCGGTCCATTCCTAAGGCTCCCTTGCGAATACGACACATCTGTCGCGAATATCACGCCGATGGCTCTTGAGGCACTCGTGGTCAGGGCAGATGCCACCGTTGCCATGGGCACTGGCCACGTGATGCGCTGCTTGGCTTTGGTCCAAGCTTGGCAAGATGCCGGGGGCCGAGCCGTTTTCGCAATGTCGGAGGGGTCGCCTGTCATACGCAAGCGCTTGCTGACGGAAGGCATCGAAGTCGTTGAGGCTGAGAGTCGCCCGGGGAGAGGGAATGATGCCACGCACCTTGCGGAATTGGCGGAGCGCTATGTGGTGAGTTGGGTCGTGACGGATATCATTTCGGCGCCGAATACCGGCATGACCTGAAAGCGGCCGGACTGAGGGTGCTTTTCTTGGATGACAACGGCCACGCCGGCCACTATTCCGCAGATCTTTTGCTCAACCAAAACGTGCATGCCGACCAGAGCTTTTGTCAGGGACCGTGAGGCGTACACACGGCTTCTCCTTTGTCGTCGCCATGCCATGCTGTGCCGCCAGTTCGAGCGATGGGGCGAGTGGAAACGGGAAATTGCTCCCGTCGGTAGCAAAGTTCTCGTGACCATGGGCGTCAGCGATCCGGACAATGTGACCGTGCGGGTGATTACGGTACTGGGGCTGGTCCGTATGGAGGGGCTGGAGGCCACTGTGGTAGTTGGCGGCAGCAATCCTCACTCCGACTCACTCCTGCGGGTGGACTGCAGGTTTTGCAGGTACGATTCGCCTTCTGAGAAACATTCCCAACATGCCTGAGCTGATGGCTTGGGCCGACGTGGTGGTCTCCGCCGCCGGTAGCACGTGCTGGGAGGTGTGTTTGGGAATGCCCGCCGTTCTGATTGATTTGGCTGACAACCAGCGTCCCATCGCAGAAGCACTCGCCCGGAAGGAATGCGCCATCCATCTGGGAAGCACGGGCCAGGTGTCGACGGAAAAGATAGGGTCGCAGCTGGAGTGGCTACTCTTGTCGCCAGCTCCCAGGATTGCCATTTCCCACCGTGCGCGGGAGTTGGTGGACACCAGGGGCGCGATCCGGGTAGTCTCTGCCCTCCGAGCCCGGAATTTGCATCTGCGGAGTTCGAGAACACAAGCGCAAGCATTAAGAGTTACTGGCTACGACGTCGTCGAGGGCGAGACAGCCGGAGGTTTTGGAGGCCACTGGTTGCGCTGGACATCTCCAAGGCGGCATTGGATACTCTTTTTGTTCAAGATTATGAAACGAGGGGAACCCTTCACCGCCCATAACGTTCGGTCGATTCGTCCGGGCCACGGAATGCATAAACGGCATTTACCTCTGGTTCTCGGCAAGCCCGCCGCGTGTGATATTCAGAGCGGTACTCCGCTGAGCTGGAGCCTGATCGGGGACCAATGAGGCTGATCAGTCCTCTGCTCAAGCACGCGGTTTATCCCGGCCTGGCCAAGGCAGGATATCTTCGCCGCAGGGCTGGTGCCGGTCCGGCCGTCGTGACTTACCACGGCGTCATGCCGCGGGGCTACAGGATGATGGATCCTTCTTTGGACGGGAGTCTGGTGACCGCCGATTCCTTGCGCCGCCAGCTCCGGCTCTTGAAAGCCCAATATAATGTGATTTCTCCGCAGCAGTTTCTCCAATGGTGCCGGTCGAAGCAGGAACTGCCGCCGCGTTCCGTCCTGCTCACTTGCGATGACGGGTTGCGGAATACGCTGACCGAAATGCTGCCTATTCTTCAGGAGATGGGCCTCTCGTGTTTGTTTTTCATCACTGGGGCGTCCTTGAGTGAGACATCTTGCATGATCTGGTATGAGGAACTCCACCTGATGTTTCTGTCGGCTCCGAATAGTTTCGCCCTGGAAATACAAGAACTCGGCGCGCCGGTCCACGCGGCAGGGCGGGAGGAAAAACGGGCGTTGTGGTGGAATCTAGTGAAAAAGCTTTCGAAGTGCGACTCCAGCCGCCGGACGGGAATTCTTGAACAGATGAGACAGCAACTCGGGCTTTCCGAGGACTGGAACGCGAGATACCTTCAAGACTCGGCAAATAGCCAGCGATTCCTAATGCTGAATGCCAGGGAGTTGCAACGCTTGGCGGAGGCGGGAATGTCTGTAGGCGCGCACACGCTTTCTCATCCCATGCTTTCGCAGTCCGGCGAGGATGCTTGCTGGAGCGAAATTTCGGAGAGCCGCCGCGGACTCGAACAGGCGCTGGGTAAACCCGTTTGGGCATTGGCCTATCCATTCGGAGGTCCGGCATCAATCACGCAGCGCGAACTCGAGATGGCAGAACGGGCGGGCTATCACTGTGCGTTTCTGAATGTTGGCGGCGGCTTCGGCGCGGAAACGCCCCGCTTTGCGTGGCCGCGCGTCCACGTCACGAGTGAGATGAGCTTGGCAGAGTTTGAAGCTCACGTTTCCGGTTTTTATCGGTGGGCAAGAAAACGACTGCTGCGGGAAGAACTCCGCATTGCGAGTTGAGGTTCAGCCAATGAGCATCAATGGGAGCGCCGCGAATCTGCGAGTTTACGATACTCCAGAAGTTGCCGCCCACTATGCTGCTCTCGACTATCTCACCGCCTGCGAGCTGTTCCTCTTTTCCACTCATATCAAGCCAGGCTCGGCCGTTCTCGATGTTGGGGTCGGAGGAGGCCGCACTACCACATTTTTGTCAAACACCGCCTCCCGCTACGTTGGGGTGGACTATTCCGCAGCAATGATACGAATTTGCAGAAACAGGTTCCCAGGGCTGGAGTTTCTTGTGAGCGATGCCTCCGATCTCTCCGCGTTTGAGGGCAGCTCTTTCGATGCCGTAATTATGGCTTTCAACGCGATCGACTATGTTCTGCCGGACGAGAAGCGCTGGGAGTGCCTGCGCGAGTGCCGGCGCGTACTCCGGAGTGGAGGGGTGCTGATTTTCTCATCGCACAATCCGCGCGCAATTCTAGTTCGTCCTGCCTGGGACCGGGAAAGGCTGCGTGCCTTTGCTCGAACCTTTGTGGCCGATCGGAATGTGCTCTTCAGGCCGTTCTTCTTCGCGCTTACCGTGGCAAAATCAGTGCACTCATTTCTGCGTGCCGCGGGCAGTTCGGCTGTCTGCACAGTCCAGCGCGTGAGCAAAGCAGCTTTCTGGCGCGGAGAGGGCACTCTGTTCGACTCTTCCCACGGCGGTCTATCGACGCATTGCTGGGTGCCGGAACGCGTTATTGCTGAGCTTGCTGAGTTTGGTTTTCAGGTGGTTATGTGGCTAGGGGATGACTATCCCCGAGGCGGCCACCTGTTGTTGACAGACTGGTATTACTACGTGTTTCAGAAGTGAACCGTTCGGTCGGTGGAATGTCTTGCGCCTAGTCATCCATAGAGAGATTCCGGAAGACGAGAACCTGCGTCGCCAGTGGGATGAACTGGTGCTGCGGATGGCGCGTCCAGAGGTTTTCTACACTTATGAATGGGCATTGGCCGTGGATCGCGCCTATCGTGCCTCGCTGCCGCCATTGTTGTTGCTTGCTTACGAAGATGATTCTCTCGTGGGTGTGGTAGCCCTGGCCACTGACAGCCGGCACCGTAGGGCGTTATTTCTGGCGAACACGACCGCGGATTATTGCGATTTTGTGTGCGCTCCGGAGCGCTGTCTGGAATTAACGGGAGCGGTTCTTGCCGAACTGCGGAGACTGAATGTGGCAAACCTTCAGCTCGCAAATCTGCCGGCGGACTCCCCGACAGCCAGGGCGTTGGGAGACGTTGCCGCCCGTCACCACTACTCTGTGTTTTCGCGCCCCGCATATCGATGTGCTCAGGTTTTGTTTTCCGCTCCCGAACACAGGGAGGCCATTCTGCAGATGGTGCACCGAAACAGGAGATTCGCCCGCCTGCTCAAGGGGATGGGAAAGACGGCCCAGGTTACGCTCAGTCATTTGAAGTCGTGGGAACGAATTGAGAGCGCTCTGCCGCGATTTGCGGAAGCCCACGTCGCCCGCTTTCTGGCTATGGGGCGCATTAGTAATTTGGCCCGGCCAGAACGGCGTGTATTTCTCAAGGAACTGGCTCGGCTGCTTTCGGTGCCAGGGTGGATTACGTTGAGTCATTTGCTGGTCGGTGACCAGATCGTTGCCTGGAACTACGGCTTCCAATATGCGGGGAGTTGGTTTTGGTATCAGCCTACGTTCGACAGCCGATGGGAGCCGCATTCTCCAGGGTATGTCCTGCTGTGGAAGATCGTGGAAGATGCATGCCAGAATCCGGAGATCAGTCTTGTCGATCTCGGTTTGGGAGCTGAAGGTTATAAGGAACACATTGCGAACGGCGAGCGTCAGACCCTGTATCTCACGGTGTCTCGTTCTTCGCTGGTGAATGTCAAGGAGTCGGCGCGCTACCATGCGGCAACAGCAATCAAGTCCGCGCCTCGACTGGAAGGCTTCGTGCGAAGAGTACTGCACTCTTTTTCTTCATTGCGCGGCTCCCAGACCGGCGGACCTGTGGGCCTTGCCGGCCGATTGTTACAGCGTTGCGGTGGCGCGTTCCTGGAGAGACGGGAGGTGCTTTTTTTCGAGTCGCCTCAGAAGCAGGGAGTAGCCGTGGAACAACTGGCGCGACATTCGCTCTTGCTCCAGCCGGTTAGCCTGGAAAACCTTGCCGCCGTCGCCATGCATACGGACGATCCGGAGACCATGGCGCACGTATTGCGGGCGGCGGGGAGATTGCGCGCAAAGTTCGCACAGGCTTTCGCCTTGGTCACCTCTCAGGGTGTGCCGGTGCACATCTGCGGGGTGGCGGACTTTCACGACTTTTATATGTCGGAGCTCGACTGCAAGCTGTCGGTCCCGGCTCCTGATTCCGTCCTGCTGTTCGATTGTTTCACGCCGGGCTCAGCCCGGGGCCGGGGATACTATGGCATGGCAATCTCTGCCGTGGCTGCGCAGCTGCGCGCGGCGGGAAAGCAACCTTGGATCTTCTCCAGCGTTGGCAATGTTTCGTCCCTCCACGGGATCGAGAAGGCCGGGTTTGTGCGAAGATTCTCGTTGACTCGCAGCCGCACGCTTTTTGTAAACCGCGCAGTCCGCTCGCGGTCGCTGACGGCTGCGGAACCAATATCTAAGGTCTCTTCTGTTGGCTAGAACCGGGTGGCTTCAACAAGGGACAAATGGCGCCAGCTAATCTGATTCCGGACCTACGGCCGGGCCCTCCCGTCGAGCAGAGGTTTCGGCAGCAAATGGGACAGATATCGCGCCATTCGTCTGTGTTCTTCGCGGGCACCATTTTCACTACCGCGGCGGGGTACCTTTTCAAGGTCTACTTGGCTAGGGTTCTGGGCGCTGAAGCCCTGGGCGTCTATACGTTGGGAATGACGATCGTGGGACTCCTGGGCGTTTTCAATGCCCTTGGACTTCCTCAGACAGCCGTGCGCTTTGTCGCTGCCTACTCCGCTACCGGGAAAATGGAACTGTTGCGCGGCTTCATCGCGCACGGCATCTTGATTCTTCTTGCCACCAATCTTTTGCTGGGCGGGGGAATGCTGGTGGCTGGGCGATGGATTGCAGTTCACTTCTATCACACACCGGCGCTGAGCCAATACTTGGGACTGTTTGCGATCATCATGTTTCTTGGCGCGTTGACAACATTCTTGGGCCAAGTGTTGGTGGGATATAAGAATGTCGCGAAGCGGACGGTCATCACAAATTTTGTCGGTACGCCTCTGGTCATGGCGCTCACCATTGGGCTGGTCACGATCGGGCTCGGTCTGTGGGGCTATATTTTTGCTCAGGTGGCAGCTCCTGTGGTGGTGCTCGTGCTCTTGGCGATTGCAGTCTGGAAGCTTACCCCCAAGGCGGCTCGATCCCTATCCGCACCGCTGCCGCGTCTGGAAAAAGAAGTGCTTTCGTTTTCCGCCGCGGCGTTTGGCGTCAGCTTTCTGGAATTCACTATGGGACAGGCCGACAAAGTGCTAATCGGGTTCTATTTGAATGCCCGCGACGTGGGAATCTATGCAGTTGCGGCGGCGCTAGTGGTTTTCGTACCCATCATTCTGCAATCGGTAAACCAAATATTCTCGCCCATGATTTCTGATCTGCACGCTCGTGGAGACTCGCATTTGCTCAACCGGATTTTTCAAACCCTAACCAAGTGGATCCTGGGGCTGACGCTTCCGCTGGCGGGTGTGATGGTTATTTTTTCGCGTCCCTTGATGCGGATATTTGGACACGACTTCGAAGCGGGCTGGCCGATTCTGGTCATTGGAACTGTGGGGCAGTTGGTGAACTGCGGAGTCGGCTCGGTGGGCTATCTTTTGCTCATGTCGGGCAGGGAACGGCGCTTAGTCAGGATTCAGGCGGTCATGGCGGTAGTAATGGTCTCGCTCAGTCTGATATTGATTCCGCGGTGGGGTATCATTGGCGCAGCGGTTGCCGCAGCCGCCACGAATTTCTCCACCAACCTGTGGTACTTGAAAGAGGTCAATGCCACGATGGGATTGTTCCCGTACACGCGCAGCTACATAAGGTTGGCGCCACCGATTGGGGCCACGATGCTGGTTTTGTGGCTGGTGCGCGTTGAGACGGGAGGACTTCGGCCGGATTGGCTGGGAATCGGCGTGGGCGTGATACTGGGCTACCTCGCGTTCGTTTCCAGCGCACTCCTCGTCGGCCTGGATGCGGATGACCGCTTGATTGCCCAGGCGGTCTGGCATCGGATGCGTGCCACATTTCGGAAGGTGGAGGTAGGCGTTTGATGATAGAGGGTACACGCGACGTGAAGCTATCCTCCCTGCTCTGCGATGCGGCGGAAAAAAAGTTTGGCGCACGTTTTGGGGGGCTGGAACTCTTTCTTAATTCCGTTTTGCGAGAACTGGTGCGCGACGATTCCGCCCAAATGGACCAGAACGAGCAGCGCATCGTCGAACAGCGGCTGAAGGATTTGGGGTACATTTGACCGCGGCTCCAGGGTTACTCCTTTCCCATCAGCATGGCGCAAACTGAAACGCTGGACCAAGTTCAAAAGGTGGGCAGAGAACGGCTCTATCCATCGCTCACGAATCCGAATTGGCTGGTCTTGCGGAAGCGGCGAAAATTATTTCAGCGCTGGCTTGCTGAGTTGCCGCAGCAGAGTGTTAGTGTGCTGGACGTGGGCGGCCGTATTCAGCCTTACCGTGCCCTCGTCCCGCGCGTGGCTCGTTATGTTGCCGTTGACCTCCGGCCCACGTCCTTAGTCAGCGTGATCGCGAACGCTGAGCACCTCCCCTTTGCCGAGCAACAATTCGATCTTGTCCTGTGTACCCAGATGCTGGAGTACGCGCCGGACCCTGGCCGGGTCGTTTCGGAGATTTACCGCGTGTTGAAGGCGGGCGGCATTTTCTTGTGTAGTGTGCCCAGCCTTGCCCTGCGGGATTCCGACGAGGACCGCTGGCGCTTTTGGCCAGCTGGCATCCGACAGTTGCTCCCGGCTTTTTCGCAAGTGGAAATTATTCCTGAAGGGGGCAGCATTGCGGGTCTGTTTCGGACGGTCAATGCGAGCCTATGCCTTGTGGTCAAGTATTCGGTGATGCGTGCGGCACTTTGCCTTTCGGTGATTCCAGTCCTTAACCTGGCGGGTCTCGCCCTAGAGAACTTATTGGGCAGTCGCAACGATGCTCTGGCAGTCAACTATGCGGTTTGGGCAAAGAAGGGACTCACCATCGCTGGTGAACCCAGCGGTTAAGAGCTAGACTCAAAGAAAATCGCGCCCATACGCTTGCTGCTATGCTGGTTCCTGGAACTATCATGGTCGTAATGGAATACCGTTCTGGTATTCCCAACTCTAAGTCGTCGCCAGGACAATGACTTGCTGAAGTTCGCCTACAAGTTATGGAGTCGTACTGGTAACGTGCGCAGATTTCACGTGTCCCGTCCCTTGGTGTTGCTGCAGAGCGACGACTGGGGTCGTGTAGGTGTGCGGGACGAAGAAGGCGCCGAACTGCTTCGCGCCAGCGGAGTGAGGCTAGGCGAACGGCCCTATGACTTTTACACTCTCGAAACCGCTGCCGATGTCACGGCCCTGAGTGATTTGCTAAAAAGCCATCGCGACCTAACCGGCCGGTGCGCATGCGTAGTCATGAATTTTATGATGGCCAACTTGGACTTTGTCAAAATGGAATCCGGCGGTTTTCAGCAGATTTACCTCCGAGCCCTGAGCGAAGGCCTCCCGGGGAAATGGAGGCGTCCAGGCTTATTCGATGCGTACCGCGAGGGGATCACTGACGGAATGTTCTATCCCGCGCTGCACGGCCTCACTCATTTTTGTCGCGCGTCAGTGGAGGGCGCGCTGACACGAGACGGCGCGCGGCGCGACTTGCTCTACACTCTCTGGAAAGCAGAAACGCCGTACATTCATTGGCGGATGCCCTGGGTTGGCTATGAATACTGCAATCCAGAGAAATCGCGGAAGGGTTTTCTGACAGCGGAAAGGCAAATAGGCTTGGTCGAGGAAGCAGCCAATATGTTCGCCACTTTGTTCGCTATGCCTCCCGTTTCGGCCTGCGCTCCAGGCTATCGCGCCAATCGCGATACCCATGTCGCCTGGTCCAAATGCGGCGTGCGCGTGGCCCAGAACGGAAGTGGTGCGTGGTTACCTCTTTATATGGATGAGTGCGAAATCTTGAACCTGCAGCGGACGATTGATTTCGAGCCCAGCGCGCAGGAGTTGCCCCTTGAAAACTACATGCAGTTGGCCGAGGACAGTTTCGCGCGCGGCATGCCGGCGATCATTTCCGTCCATGCCATAAATTTCCATTCATCGCTAAAGGATTTTCGCGGACCAACACTGCGCGCCTTGGATCGCTTTCTTTCGGCGCTGGAGCGAAAATATCCCGACCTCCTGTACGTGCATGATGGCGACATGCACGAAATTGTCACGCAAGGCTGGTACAGATCGCCCAATGGTGTGGTTTCCGTTGCGATTCAACAACCAGACGGTACGAAATCGGGTGTCGCTGCCTGGAGTACGAAATAGATGGGAACACCGCAGTCGCTGTTGCTGATAACGGTGGATTGCATGCGGGCTGACCACGCCAGCTTTCTCGGCTATGATCGCCCAACCACCCCTTTTCTTAAGGAACTGGCAGGTGAGAGTCTAGTCTTTCGCAATGCAACTGTAGGAGGCGCTCCTACCTACTATTCCTTTCCGTCGATGATGGCGTCTCGCCACCCCCTGGCTTTGGGGCGCGATGTTGTCGGTCTGGTCCCGGGCGAGCCTACGATCGCAACAGCTCTCAGCGAATCTGGCTATGCTACTGCAGCATTTGTCGCGGCCAATCCTTACTTGGGCCCCCGTTTTGGCTACGACGCCGGATTTGACGTCTTTTGCGATTTTCTGGCTGCGGGGGCCGGTTCTATTCCGGATGGTTTGGACGCCTCCTGCCTGGGAAACGTCAGACCCGGCAACCGCGTCAACCGCAGTCTGGCAGCGTTTTCTCACAAGCTCGGCCCCATGGGTTCGCTCTACGACGAACTCTACTTCCGCTACTGCCAGCGAGTTTGCGCCCCGAACCCGGAAACCCTGGAGGGGTTGCGCCGTTTTCCTGCTGCCGACGTGGTTGTGGACCAGGCGTGTAAATGGATTGGAGGAATTGCTGGCAAACCATTCTTCCTGTGGCTGCATTTCATGGACCCGCACGCCCCGTACTACCCAGCGCAGGCGGCGTTAGGCCTAATGGGCTACGGCCGCTTGAATGCTTCCCGAGCAAGATATCTAAACTCCTACTGGAACCGCGGCGACGTAAGTCGGAACCGGCTGCGGCGCTATCGTGAAGAAGTTATCAAACTCTACGACGCTGGTATCCGCTGGGCGGATGAGCAAACTGCCAGACTGGTAGAGGCACTTCGTCAGCGCGGTATCTGGGAGCAATGTGTGCTGGCCTTCACCGCCGATCACGGTGAAGAATTCCTCGACCACGGCGATCGCTACCATGCTCCACGGAAGGTCACCGAAGAACTGGTCCACGTCCCATTGCTGATCCGCGTACCCGGCATGGTCCGAACCGAGCCAATCAACGTACTCTTCACTCTTCTTGATCTAGCTCCCACGCTGCTGGAAGTTGTGGACGCGCAGGTGCCCGGCAGCTTTCGTGGAAGCGGCCGCTGGGCGCAATTGCAGAATGGCACCAGCTGGGAACAGCCGGCCATCATCGAGTGCGTAAGCGGCTGCACGAATCCATTTCGGATGGACAATCGGATGGGAGGGAGGATTCTCGGCGTACGCGAAGCACGCTACAAACTGGTGATCGACTTCGTCAGCGCGAGCACAGCCTTATTCGACTTAGAGAGTGATCCCGCCGAACAGTGCCCCTTGCCTTCCGACGCCGAAAAGCCAATGCGCCGCCGATTGCTGGAGCGGGCCCGCCGCCATCTGACGAGTTCCTTGCAGGCGCGCGACCCAGAAGCCCGGCTGGCTGCGCGCCTCCGCGATTTTAGGCTAGAATGGGCAAACCCGATTGCCGCAATTTCCTCTAGCACAGCTTCACACCAGGCACTGGAATAGGGTCGTACACTGGAAAACGTTCATGGAGGCCAGTCGATTCTCGCGGGAAGGAAGTTTTCCTCGGGCTGATGCGCGAGAATGTCGAGTCATGGCTTACCATGAGGGTCGCTCATCTTCTCATGGCATCTGACCTTGGCGCCCAGACCGGCAGAGCACTCCATGTGTTGACTCTGACTCCTTTCTATCCGGTCTCGGGAGACGATGCGTTTGGTTGTTTCGTCGCTGAACCGTTGCCTTGGATCCAGCAATTGGGAGTCGTAAACTCCGTCATTGCTGTGCGGCCTTTCTATCACGGTCGTGTGCGGCCCAGCACGACTGCGGCGCCGGCGCAGTGGAGTTACTACTTGTCACTGCCGGGAAATTTTGGTTTGCCCAGCGCCGGAGCGTTCTTGTTTGCGACTATTCTCCCCCGGGTTCGCCGGCTCCATCGCTTGAGTCCCATTCATGTAATCCACGCTCATGCCGCGCTGCCATGTGGGCATGCCGCTGCCCTCCTCAGCCGCGAACTGCAGATCCCCTTCGTAGTGACGGTCCATGGCCTGGATGCGTTTTCTACTTATGAGATGCGCGGATCTGTAAGAGAGTGGAGGAATCGGATGTCACAGATGGTGTATCGGTCGGCTTCCCGCGTAGTCTGCGTTAGCGGCAGGGTTCAAGACCATGTCATTCAAGGGCTGCCACTTTCAGCGAATAGCAGGGTCGTACACAACGGCGTGGATCCGCAAACGTTTGCCGCGGCAGGACCAGGAAAGGACACCCCGAACATCATCCTGAGTGTTGGTGCATTCACCTCTATCAAGGGGCAAGACTCGTTGCTCAGAGCCTTTGCTGATATCCACCGACGTTTTCCGGATGTCTCGTGTGAGCTTATCGGCGATGGGCCGGAGCGCGCTCGTCTGAAGAGCTTGGTTGCTAGTCTGAAAATTGCCGGCAAAGTGCAATTTCGGGGGCGCCAAACGCGAAGCCAGGTAGTCGAAGCGATGCGGCGTTGCACGCTTTTCGCCTTGCCCAGCCGTTATGAAGGACTGGGTTGTGTCTACTTGGAAGCCATGTCCACGGGCAAAGTGGCCATCGCTTGCTGGGGGCAGGGGATTGACGAAGTAGTTCGGCACGCGGAGAACGGCTGGCTAGTCCAGCCCAACGATCTGCCCGGACTGAGCAACGCGCTCTCGGAGCTACTGCCGAACCCAGGTCTTCGATTGCGGATCGGGACCGCGGCCCGTCAAACGATCCTCCAGAATTTTACCCTGGCCCGCCAGGCTGCGCGGCTTTTCCAGCTTTACCAGGAGTGTCGCGCATGAGACTCCGAGTCGTCATTCTTACCGAGATTATTGCACCCTATCGAATTCCGGTTTTCAATGCGCTGGCGCAATACCCCGAGTTTGATCTGCACGTCATTTTTCTGGCCGAGACTGACCCAACTCTCCGCGATTGGTTGATCTATAAGGACGAAATGCGTTTCTCTTACCAGATTCTTCCCTCATGGAGGCGAAGAATTGGCAAGTACAATCTGCTGCTCAATTGGGGGCTTCGAAGGGCCCTGCTTCGCGCTTCCCCCAATGTGATCATTTGCGGCGGCTACAATTACATTGCTTCGTGGGAATCTCTGTGGTGGGCCCACGTGCATCGCGCGCACTTCATGGTATGGGTGGAGAGCACTGCTATGGACCTGCGCGGCGGCCACGTGCTAGTAGAATTCCTAAAAGCGAAGTTCGTGCGCCATTGTGATGCCCTTATCGTCGCCGGGAAATCGTCATTTGACTACATGCGGAGTTTCGGCACTGGAAAGGGTCGCATCTTCGCCGCACCCGACGCGGTTGACAATGCATTCTTTGAACAGCAGGCCGAACTGAGCCGCAGGAACGAAGTGGAACTGCGCCAGGCTATGCGATTGCCGCAGAGGTTCTTCCTTTTTGTGGGACGTCTGGTGAAGGGGAAAGGGGTCTTTGATCTTCTTCGGGCCTATGGCACACTTGCTCCCGATCTCAGATCGAAAATGGGCTTGGTCTTTGTGGGAGACGGAACAGTACGAGGCGAACTTGAGCGGCAGGCGTCCGCCCTTTCGCCCGGATCCGTTCAATTCGCCGGTTTTGCACACCGCGAACAGTTGGCTGTCTATTACGCACTGGCGGAGGCACTTGTTTTCCCCACTCATACCGATCCATGGGGGCTGGTTGTGAATGAAGCTATGGCATGTGGCCTGCCGATTATTTGCTCCAGCGCCGCCGGCTGCGCTGCGGATTTGGTTGAAGATCATTGGAACGGCAGGGTGGTTCCTCCTGAGGATGCCGGACAACTAGCATCGGCCATGGAAGACCTGTCGCAGCAAGCCGAATTGCGAGCCCTGATGAGCCGTCGCAGCCGTGAACGGATTCGGAAGTTCTCGCCGGAGTTGTGCGCGGACGGCATTGCCGAGGCGGTTATGTCCTGTGGAGTCAGCCACCATGCCTGAACGGTTTTCCCGGACTTTGGTAACACTCGCATGCCTCCTCGGTTGTCTCCTGGCGCTGGGTCTGGCTGCCTATCGCCCCTGGTACTTCAATAATTACACCTACCTTCAGGCAGTGATCTTCATCGAGATTGTGGCCGCGGCATCGTGGAAATACCAGCGGAGATTTTTCCCCTTCCTGATCGTCGTCTTTCTGTGGGCGGGTATCAATGTGCCGCTGAGCGGACTGTGGACTTTGGGACGATGGCTTGTCCTCGGTTTGGGAGCAGCTGCGGGATGTGTCATCTATTTGAGAGAACGCAATCATTTCTTCGGGGGCTGGCACATGGTAGCGTTTTCTTGTGTGATCGCTGCTCTGATTTCGGCCATGGCCTCGGCGCACCCGCAGGTGGCGCTGCTAAAGGCGGTCAGCCTGATGCTGTTGTTTCTGTACGGGGCGGCTGGTGCCCGAATCGCTGTGGCTGGACGAGAAGCGAGTTTTTTCTCCGGGCTCTTGCTCGGCTGCGAGATTCTGGTTTACTTGAGCGCGGTCTGCTACTTTGTCCTACACCTCCAGGTATACGGCAATCCAAACGCGATGGGAGCCGTCATGGGTATCGGCCCGGCCCCGATTCTGTTGTGGGGGGTGCTCATCAGCGAAGGGACGTCGGCCGGCTGGCGCAGAACTTTTGCTCTCGTACTCTGCTTGTTCCTGCTATTCGCCAGCTATGCGCGCGCCGGGATGGCCGGAGCCGCGGTTTCCTCCATCCTGCTGTGCGTTGGGTTGCGTCGATACCGGCTACTGGTCAAAGGCGTGACCGTGGCTTTACTGGCGGCTTTCGTCGCTGCAGCCGTCGTACCGCTTGCAATGGACAGGCCAGGCGAGTCTGAACCTGGGTCCTTCGTCTCCGCCTTCCTGTACAAGGGTCACGAAGCTCAAGGGCTTCTGGGATCGCGCGAATCGCCCTGGGAAGAAACGTCACGCCTGATTCAAGAACATCCCTGGTTTGGCAGCGGCTTCGGCACGAGCTCCACACCATATGACACCGCCCAGAGCGGAATGTACTCCTCAACCACCCTGTCGACCCGAGAACATGGCAACAGCTACCTGGCGATTTTCGAATCCGAGGGTCTGCTGGGAATCATCCCTTTCTTCGTGATGGTATGCATGATTGTTTTAAATGTGGGACGTGCCGTCATGTGGATGCGCCGGACCGGGAGTGCATTTTCCCCCGCCGTCCCACTCGCCGCCGTCCTGGCAGCGGGCCTAGTTCACGCGGCTTTTGAGGATTGGCTTTTCTCAGTCGGCTCTTACCTGTGTGTTTTCTATTGGCCTCTGGCTTTCATGCTGGCCGACATGGTTCGCTCCTCCGCGCCGCAGGCCGTGCATTCGGTTGCTCAATACCAGTCGCGTTCGTGGGTAAGCAGCTATCGCATTGCTCCACTCGGCCGATGACTCGCTTGTTTCTGCGACTGTGTCGGTGATTTCCAGCCGCACGAACCCACCCGGCAATGCCAATTACAGCTTGAGCGACTCCAATGACTCTCCTGTCGGCCCGGGCGTAGAGGGAGGTGTCAAGGCCACCGTGGTGGCTGTTTGGCAAGGCACAGGCGCGAGGCGTTCCTTCAATCGCAAAAACCATCCTTCATAGTATTTCCGCGACATGTAAGACAAGCCGACCGCTGCCGTGGCCGCAACGACAAACCGGATTTCGATCAGGCCAAAATGCCCAACTGACGGCTGCATCCACGGCCAAAACATCCGTGTCATTTTGTCGTAAACCCGGAAGATCATGGGATGAACCAGGTACAGCCCATAGCTGATGTAGCCAAAGAACCGGAGGACTGAGCTGTTCACCAACTGCTTCCATGAACTCGTGCCCAGTAGGAGGAAGAGAAGAAGAAGCCCGACAAAAAAAGTGTTTACCAAGGTCGATTGAAATGCCGCTCCCAGCAAGCTTTGACGAGTCAAAATGCCGAACGGGGCTCCTGCTGTCACGAGTATCGGAACGAGGGTCAAGAGAAGCATGGACCCGGTGGACACTCTTTTCCGGCTGATCGAGCTTCGGAGGAAAATTGCCAAGAGGCTGCCTTCGGCGAGACCGTCTGCCGAAAACCATGTGTACCACTCGCGCCCTTCAAGATAGCCATCGTGGAACGAGATTGCCCGGGCGAAGGGAATGAGAATGAAGAGAGCCAGCGAGAACATCGCCAGATGGCGAACTCGCAGTTTGCGCACCGCGGTTGGCCACAGAATGTAATAGTGCTCTTCGACCGCGAGGGACCAAAGCGGATGATAGTCCATGGACACGCCAAAGACGCTTGTGAAGTTCGATAGATAGACGAAACTCAGGCCGAGAAACGCCGCCGAGGCCTGATGGAGAACGGCCAAGAGGATCAAAAGCGAATAATATGCCGGAAGAATTCTCAGAGCGCGGCGCGCGTAGAAGGACCGGTAGTAATTGGGCCTGCTCCTGGAGTCGAGCAGGATTCCAGTGATGAGAAACCCCGAGAGGACGAAGAACAAGTTTACCCCGAGCACTCCTGTTTGAGTCGCGAGTACCAGAGCTCTGGCGCCTCCGGTGAAGTGGACCCCTCCATATTCCGCTCTAAACCCATGGAAGAACAGCACGCCAAGAACGGCAATCCCGCGCAGCGTGTCCAGTTCGGGCATGAAATGACGGACCAACGGTTCCGTCCGTTCCTCACCCACCGCTTTTTCTATCGCTGTCGATTTGCCCTCTACCGTTCCGGGTAGTTCGTGCGCAGACAAACGAAACCTCGTGTCAAGGAGATACCGAAATTATAATCGGTCGAAGACCAACGTCCCGGTTTGGTTGGAGGATACCACCTGGTCTGGAGACGATCGCTACCTAGGCGTAGTATGAAACGGCATGGTCGATTCCGGACAATGATTCGTCTGTTCCTTAACGGTCTCGCCGCCAGCGCCGGTGGTGGCCTTACCTACCTGAGGAACGTTGTTCCCCAACTCTCGGCACAGCGCGATGTGAGGACAATCGTGGCTGTGCATCCCTCATTGAAGGGAGAGTTGGGTGACCGGCCGAACATTTCCTACGTCGAAATGGATTTTAAGGGAGGCGCTGCCCGACGCTTCTGGCTGGAGCAGACTGTTCTTCCTCAACTCATACGCCGCAGCGGCGCCGACGTGTTGGTTTCTGCAGGCAATTTTGCTCTGTGGCGCTCGCCGATCCCGCAGGTTCTCTTGTCGCGAAACTCCCTGTATACGTCTCGGGAATTCTTTGTCGATCTCTTCAGGCGCAGGGAATACGGCATGTGGTTGGATGCTCGCCTGAAGGCCATGCTCGCCAAGCAATCGATTCACTGGGCTGATTGTACGGTAGCACCGAGCCAAGCTTTTGCGGATGAACTGCATCGCTGGACTGGCAGGGATGTGGCCATGATCCATCACGGGTTTGACCGCGAGGAGTTTTTCGGCGACCCACGAGCCCTGCAGGCCGATATGCAGCAGAAATTCGATGCCGCGCAGGGTTGCCCGAAACTGTTGTTTGTCAGCCACTACAACTACTATCGGAACTTCGAGACTCTATTTCGTGCTCTGCGGCTTTTGCAGAAAGAACCAGGAGGTCTGAGCGTCAAGGCGTTTCTCACGTGCACGTTTCGCTCTGAGGAGAATCCCGGCTCCTACCGCACCGAAAGCGCAGCCGCATTGATAGAACAGCTCGGCATTGCCGGCAGCGTTGTTGAACTCGGTGCCGTGCCGTACCGCATGCTGCATCACGTTTACCGCGCTTGCGATATTTACGTAACCCCTGCTTATACCGAGACGTTTGCCCACCCCTTGGTCGAAGCAATGGCCAGCAGCATGCCTGTCGTGGCTTCGGATCTGCCCGTGCATCGTGAAGTGTGCGGCGGAGCAGCTCTGTACTTCGATCGCTTTTCGCCTTCGCGACTTGCCCAGGCGGTCGCATCGGTCGCGAACTCCGCGGAACTTTCACGGAGGCTCGGCGCTCGCGGACGTGAACGGTCACTCGACTTCAGCTGGAAAAATCATGTCAACGAATTGATTGTGCTAGCGGAGCAGTTCGCCACTAAAGCGCGCAGTACCTAGAGACTAGCAAGCGGGAATCGAATCGGGCCCGCATCGTACAGGAACAGTACTGCACTTTGCAAATGAGACGTTCATGGACGTGGTGGGCGCTACATCAGCGCTGGATCTTTCGGCAAAGCCAGTGTGTCCCAAACTGCACGAGGCAACAACTTTCGTTGTAGGGGATCCACGTTAGCGTTGTAGATGCCATAGTTCGCGCTTTGGAGGATGCTTGTCACCTGCTCCGTGTTCTTTGGAGTAACCTCACACCATATTCGCGGTCGTACCTCCGACAATAGCTTCGACCCACCCGCAAGCACGCAGTGTTCCAAGCCTTCCACGTCGATCTTCAGCACTTGCGGTGCAGGCAGATGCTGGAGGAGCCAATCGAGGGTTACGGTAACCACCCAGTCTGTGCTGCTCGTGCCCACAGGTAGGATCGCGACACTCCCCTCCATAAAGTTGTAGGAGCGTCCTCGGGATGCGACGTGAAGTTTGGACAAGCCCATCGAGTCGGATACAGCTGCGGGTACGACCACGACTTGCGCACGTTCGGGCACGTGCAATCTCGTTGACCGTCGCAACAGTCCCACCAGCCAAGTGTCGGGTTCAAGTGCGACCACGTGTCCTTCAGGTCCTGCAGTCCCAGCTGCGGCGAAGCTGAAAAGTCCGACATTCGCCCCAATGTCCCAGACGACGTCCCCACGCCGTACCAGTTGATCGACCATGCGGAAGAGGGTGGGATCTGCCTTGCCAAGGTTTATCCGGCAATATCTTAATCCGGACTCAGGAGAAACGAAGAACTGCCCACCCCCGAACTCTGCCGGCATCCGCCGTTTGAGTACCACTCTGCGGCTCAGAAGCTCGATCATTCTTCGTGCGCCATCGACCAAAACTTGTCCTGACAATTTACGCATTCAAGCTCGAGGCCCTGAGATTGTACGTTTCCCGATGCCAGTCGGCATCTTCACCGAGGGCAGCCGACAGGGTCTATCGGAGGCTTGATCCCGTGCCTTTGAGGGCTTGGTCGTGGGCAGGAGGAACACCGTAATTGGCCGCGACCCCCCAGCCGAGAGGCCAGATTCAGCACGAGGGATCCAATGAATTTGGATTGCGGATGGCTAACATCTCGCACCCCCCTTCGGTTGCGCTCAGGAATGCTAAAGCCGCCCACTTCACGATGGGACCTAGCCCCGGCACTTTCATCAGTTTGCTCGCCAGCTGTGCTCGCTTGCTCAGAAAACCACCATGCTCACACTTGTTCAGAAACTGCTCTCGGTGTGGATCAACTACCCTAAGTTCAGCACCGAACTCACGAAAGAGCGCCCGCAAGCGAGAATTCGTCGTGTATACAAGTTGGTAGAGCAATACTGGATCTCGTCCACGGGCTCTCAAATACAGACTGCCCAGCCATTTGGGGAGTAACGGAATCCAAAATATCTTGTAGTGTGGCTCATAGAACCGGAGATAGTTTGGGCTGGCGACATAAAGCACACCGCCCAGCCTCAAAACACGCACCGCTTCACGCAACACATCAATCTGATTGTCAACGTGCTCCATCACTTGATTCATGCAGACGAGGTCGAAGCTGCGATCCAGGAATGGCAAACGCTCACCCACTGCGGACACAAACGCCGAATCCTGAGTGCGTCGCCGTGCAATCTGTATCGAAGTAAGGTGTGCTCCTCGACCAATGCGATCGGGCTCGATGCCGAAGGCGGCTATGCCACGCCTCCGACAGGCCAGCACAAAGGAACCGACCCCGGAACCAATATCAAGCACGCGGCTGCAAGGCGAGATATGCCAGAATCCCGCAAGCGGCTCGAAAATGGCCTGCCCATCGTCGTGAAGAGTGCAGTCAACAATTCGTTCCTGCCACTGTGGGGTCTGAATCCTGGCCCAGTTTTGCCGACGGTATTGAAGCAGCAAATCACGGAGTTCCGAGTCAGCTAGGCAGGCTGACTTCGCGAGGGGTGTTGAACTCATTCTTCGTCCCGAGCCATTTATAATCGGAATTCGACTAGTCAGCCGGGATTGTACCGGAACGTGAGGAACTCAGCAACGAGATCTCGCACAGTAGCCGTAAGCAGTAGCCGTAAGGCGAGAACCGCACGAGCCTAGGCAGAGTAAACGCTGACACTGTAGCAGCAGGTTGCAACTATTCCGGGCTAACATATCACGGAGAACCGAATACCTGGGAAAGCCATATGTGTGGCATTGTCGGCATTCTCGCGCGCGGCACCAGGGTCGCTCCTGAAGTTCTGGAGCGTGCCACGCGGTCGCTTGCCCACCGCGGACCCGACGACCACGGCACGATCATACTTCAGGATTGCGTTCCTGATCCGGTGGAAGTCGGCCTGGGTAGCCGGCGCCTTGCCATCCTCGATTTGTCGCCGCAGGGCCACCAGCCCATGCAGGATGCCGAGACCGGAAATTGGATTGTCTATAACGGCGAAATCTACAACTTCCGCGAGATTCGCGAGAGATTGGAACGCGAGGGAATAACATTCCGCAGCCGTTCCGATACGGAAGTGCTGCTCAAAGCCTATGCTCGCTGGGGCGAGCATTGTCTCGACCAGTTGCGCGGCATGTTCGCCTTTGCCGTCTGGGACGCGCAGCGGAAGCGGTTGTTGCTGGCCCGCGATCCGATGGGCATCAAGCCGGTGTATTACTGCTCGACCGGACCGCATTTTCTGTTCGCCTCGGAAGTCCGTACTTTGCTACAAACCGGGCTGCTGCCGCGCCGTTTGGACCTCGCCGGCCTGCTGAACTATCTGGCTTTCGGTTCAGCGTACGACCCTATTTCGTTGATCGAGGGCGTCTCAGCTTTGCGTCCCGGACACTATCTGGTGTGGGAGAAGGGGAGTGTACGCGAAGTCATGTACTGGGACATGATTCCCCAAGCGGAACCGGTCCGCGCCCTCGCTTCTGCCGCCGAGCGGAAAAATCTCGAAGAAGATGTCCAGACCACGCTGTGTAAATCGGTTTGCATGCAGATGGTCAGCGATGTTCCGGTGGGCGCCTTCCTTTCCGGAGGCATCGATTCGAGCGGCTTGGTGGCGATTCTGAGCCGGGGTGGCGTACGGCTCGACACTTTCTCCGTTGTCTTTCGCGAGGCGGATTACAGCGAAGCGCAATACTCGCGAATGGTCGCCAAGAAGTTCGGGTCCAATCATCATGAGATTCTGGTTTCCCAGCAGGACGCACTCGATGCCGTTCCGGGCGCGTTGCAGGCGATGGACCAGCCCACCATCGACGGCGTGAACGCGTACATTATTTCGCAGCAGACGCGCGCGGCCGGGATCAAGGTGGCGCTCTCCGGCCTGGGCGGAGATGAAGTGTTTGCCGGTTATTCCAGTTTCCAAACCGTTCCACGGATGGAGCGCCTTACCCATGCGTTTCAGTTCTTGCCCCACGGACTTCGGGGGCCGTTGGCGGGCGGATTTGCGCGGCTGGTTCGGGAGACGGACCAGAATCGAAAGCTCGCAGCTCTCGTCCATGGCAATGGCTCTGTGCTTCATCCCTACTTCCTCTCGCGCTTGCTCTTCACGTCCGCGCAGCGCGAGAGATTGTCCCACTTGCGCGATTCGAAAATGGTGGAGCGGGCAAACCGCTCACTGCAGGAGAACCTCGACTATGCGCGCAATCTCGATTCCATTAACCGGGTCTCCTACCTCGAGGCGCGCTGTTACATGCTGAATACATTGCTGCGCGACGCTGACGTGATGAGCATGGCCCACGGACTTGAAGTGCGAGTTCCTCTGATCGACCATCTGCTGGCGGAGAAGGTGCTTGCATTGCCGGGCGCGTGGAAACTGGACAGCCACACTCCAAAACCTTTGCTGGTCAGCGCGCTCCACGGTGAACTGCCAGACGAGATCGTTTACCGGCGAAAACGCGGTTTTACGTTTCCGTTCGAACACTGGCTCCGGGATGAATTGCGCGCCGGAGTGGAACAAACGCTTCGCGCGGTGAAAGATGGCCCACTGGCATCGGTTTTGGATGCCTCAGCGGTGTGGAACGTTTGGCAAGACTTTCAGCGGGGCAAGACCTCGTGGTCGCGGCCCTGGTCGCTGTACGTGCTGCAGCGCTGGTGCGAAGTTCACTCTGTGGACGCGTGACTCAAAACGATTCCGCTCGCTAATGCAGAGCCCCGGATTTCGCAGTGCCCGTCGGCGGCTGGCTATTCGACGGTTTTCGCCCCGAAGCCAAGAGGAAGAGTCCCAAGCCCGCCCCCACCTTCCGCACCAAGTCACGCGGATAGATTTTCCAGGCCAGCCGATACAGAGGAGACCGGAAGCGAACCGAAGGCGCGTTGAGCAGCAAATCACCCGGACTGAAGACCTGCCGCATGGTTACATTTTCAAACTCAGCCATCATGCCGCGCATTTGGTTCTGGGTGTATGTCTTAGTGCCGGGACTTTCGAGATGGTCATACACCGTCTGGCGCATTGATTTCCCGCCGAGGACTCCATAGCGCAGCCAAAGCATCAGTCCCGTCAGCGAAGGATGGTGGTACAACATGATCCTGGCCTGCCCACCCGGTTTGAGCACCCGCCACGCCTCCCGCAGACACTGGTCCGTGTCCGGGCTGTGATGCATCACGCCGTAGGAATACACGATGTCGAATGAGTTGTCGGGGAAAGGCAAGTGTTCTGCGTCCGCAACCTGCAGATCGGGCTTGTAGCCCGCAGTCTCACATCGACGCCGCGCCCGCTCGAGAGATGCGGAAGAAAGGTCCACGCCCGTGGCTAATGCTCCCGCCTTCAACCATTCGAGGTAGTCCGCACCCATTCCCACGCCGACTTCCAGCACCTTCAGGCCGCGCGCCTGCGCAAATTGCGCGAATTCAGGAATATACGGTTCCAAACCGTAACGCGCGCGTGCGTGGGCAGCTAGGTCCTCCACGTCTTCCAGATAGCGCGATCCGCAAGGATCGGAGTTCCAGAACTTGCGGACTTGGTCTTTCAGATGAGGGGCGGATTGGGGTGTAGCCATGTTGAAAACTACGTTAAGCGAATAGTAGCACGCGCTCGCAGTGCAACCCCGCCAAGTTCATTGGGAGCGTGCAACAGTCCTTGACCGGCCATACTGCCTTCTCTATGCTAGCGGGGCACCTTAACAAACTCGCGTTCGATGGATCAGGATACATCAACCGCCGTTCCTCTCTCATCTCCTCACCCAAAAGCTGCCTCGACAACAGAGCCCGAGTCTCAACCTGGGAGTTTCGACACGAAGGAACGGGTTCGCCTCATGCGAGATGGGGTGGTCAACTACTCAGGGTTTGTGGCCAATGGTCTGGCTGGAATCATCCTGGTTCCCGTGATGTTGCGCTGTCTGGGGACAGAGTCCTACGGCCTCTGGCTTGCCGCCCTGGCTGTCTACGGGATGCTGGGCGGCTTCGATTTCGGCCTTCAGTGGAGCGTCACTCGAGAAATCTCCGCCGCCTCGAGTACGGCAATGAGCGAAGAAACGATTGGCTTCGTGAAGGCTGCTGGAAACCTTTACCTGCTCCAAGGTCTAATCGGTGCGGTGTTGATTGCGATCTCGGGCCTCCCCATCAGCCAAGGCCTACATCTTTCGGCCCAGAATAGGAGAATCGCGCCAGAGGTTTTTCTCCTGGTAGCGGCAATCTTTACCAGCGACCGGCTCGTACTATTTACTACGGCCGCGCTGTCGGGATTGCGCCGCTTTGGCGTGGTAAATGCGATGTCAACGGGTGCCGCGCTGGTCCGATTGATGGGTTGTATCGCATTGCTCTGGATGGGACACTCAATCCTGGCAATAGCGTTCTGGAACTTTGTCGTTTCCGTTCTGTTGGCGTGTCTAGCGTTGACCTTGACAGGTTCCATCGAGCCTCGCATTGGATTTCAACTCGGTCTCTTTCGCTGGCGATTGGTGCGCCCGCATTTAAGCTTTAGTATTTTGAGCTTCCTCACATCGGTTGCCGACAAAGTGATCTGGGACATGGCGCCTCTCTTGATCGGTTTTTTCCGGGGATCGGCGTTCATCGTTCCTTACAGCATTGGTCGCCGATTCCCCGTCGCGCTCAACCATGTGAACTCTCGCGCTGCTGAGACATTGTTTCCGGCGGCGAGTGAACGCATGACTGTCAATGACTGGGATGGCACGCGCGCCATTCTTCAACTTGGAACTCGCTGGATCCTGGTCATGGCGTTACCAGTTTGCATTTTGCTCTGGATCGTTGCGCCGAATCTGTTACATGCCTGGGTCGGAACATCTATGCCCGATGCGACGTTGATCATGCGGTTGACCTGCGCCGCCGTCCTGGCTCAGTCGCTCGGAATGGGAGCGATGCAAGTCCTCTGGGCTCGCGGAGCCGTGCGCACAATCTTCGTCGTGCTTGGCATCCTCGCCACGCCCAGTTTTGCGCTCACCGTGGGCCTGACCCGGGCATTGGGAGGAGTGGGGGCGGCATTGGCTTTATGCGCTTCATTGTTTTCAAGCACCTGCGTTTTCGTCTTTCTAGCCACTCGCGCCTGTCAACTACCAATAGCAGAACTCATTGGGGAGACTTTGCGAGGATTGTTTCTCCCGAATGCTGCCTGTGCGGCATGCAGTTATGCGGTCGTTCGACTGATAAACCCCCAGCACTGGAGCGGCGTGGTCGGTTCCTGCTTAGTGGGGAGTGCTACCTACGGTGTGGTCCTCTATTTCTCGGGTGCTCGCGAGGAGGAAAAACAGTTTGTGCGCCAAGCGCTAAGACTCAACGCGTGAAAGTCTCGTCACGCGGAGCGACACTCGGACTGAGGTGTACTGGAGGCCGTCCTGATACTCTGGGGTTCTTGTCGAGGGGGAGTTGTTCGGGACAGTCTAGAGCAGAGATAAATCCAGGGTCCGGACAGGACAGCGAGCAGAGTCGACCAGCGTCGGGCAATGCGAGAGGTTTTGTTCGGGGAATTCGCGACCCCCGACCGGGTGGCCGCCCGCAGCCGATCGAACAGATACCGCGCCAGGGCTCCCCGGCATGACGGGTGCTGGACTGCCAAGTACGTGATATAAGCTGCGGAGGTCGCCAGTAGGTTCAGATGCCGGCGGCGCCTCTCTTCAGGCGTACGCGGGTCGGGATGCCGAACGACCGCGTCAGGGTCGTAAACGATGCGATAGCCACGCTCGATGAGCGCGAAAAAAGCGCAGTGTTCTTCGCCGCCGTTGAGGATAGTGCCACGGCCAAGATTTTCGTCGAAGCCGGCCCAATCGTCGAAGGCATTCCGCCGGAACGCCATGTTCGAGCCGTCCCCGATTGCTCCAAAGTTCGCAATCTCGAACCAGCCAGGGGTCTCGGGATCCACGACTCGCCGTTGCCCACGTTCGCTGCAGGAGGGAACGGATTCCGTGCCCAGAATCGGTACTTCGCCACGCTCGCGGAGAGGCAGAATTGCGCCAGTCACGGCTGCCACCAGCGGATCTCCGAAATCTCGCGCCAGCACCGTAAGCCAATCTGGCTCTGCCATCGCGTCGTCGTCGAGATAAGCCACGATTTCCGCTTCGCACGCGCGGGCTCCGCGGTTTCGCGCCCGACTGAGCCCTGGCACCGGCTCGATCAGATATTGCGCGCCCTGACGCAAAGCCACCGCCCGCGAGCGTTCATCGCGGGGGGCATTGTCCACGACCGTCACTTCGTAAGAGGGATAGTCTAGGCGAGATAAGGAGGTCAGACACCGACTGAGTTGCCGCGGTCGGTCTCGTGTGCACACGACCACCCAGAACGTCGGCGAATAGCCATTCCTAGCAGCCACGTCCGCCATTTCTGCAGCCATCGTGCCTCTGAGCAACAACGTAGTACGGAAAAAACAGTCTAGCACAGTGTTTCTGACCCACTCCGATTTTAGGGTGAAGACTCACCTACAGCGTGCCCCCCGGGCGCTGCTCCGAGTTGCGGCCTCCTGCCTAACGTGGTACAAGGCCATCACAGTGTCCGTGATTCGGAATCTTGCCAAGTCATGCGCGGTCCTGCTGTTGGGACGCGAATCCAAGCCCAGGAGGATAATCCGTGGCCTGCCCTCCGGCTATCGGATCTGCGTTTCCCCTGCCGAAAATCTCAGCTACTTGGTTGGAACCGCCGAGACTCATCTACAAAGAGCGATCAGGAAATACGTTAAGGTCGGGGACACAGTGTATGACATTGGCGCAAACATGGGGTACGTATCCCTATCACTTGCGAAATGGGTCGGACCGACGGGCCACGTGATAGCGTTCGAGCCGGTTCCGCGAAGTGTTGATTTGCTGCGGACCAACATTGAAAACAATAAACTCAGAAATGTTCAAGTTTCGGAGGTTGCAGCCTCAGACAGGTGCGGCCAAGCAGTCATTCGCATTGCTGAAAACTTGTCGACGGCAAGCCTGACTTGGCACCGAAGTAATCCGTCCGCTATTGAGCTTGTCATCAAGACTGTTGCAATCGATGAACTTGTTGAGGCTGGGGATCTGGGTGAGCCGAAGTTTGTCAAAATCGATGTCGAGGGTGCAGAGGGTCAGGTATTGCAGGGGATGCGCCGAACGATTGCAACTGCGAAGCCTGTCCTGTTTGTCGAGTGTTCAGATGCCGGCCGAGAAATAGCCTGGCACCTGCTTTGCGAACTCGGCTACCGTTGTCAGTCGGCGACCACTCTCAAACGGGTTCATGCCTTTGAGGAATATCGTCACTCGGACTTCCTTTGGTTGCCACCAGCTTGCGATAGCTGCTGAACAATCGCTAGTGCATCACTCCCAAGGGATATGTAGGATCAATCACCGCATAAGGCTCCACTTTGCACGTTTGCGCCCCTGTTTGAAACCACTGCACCTGTCCGGTACGGTCCTCAAAGCCTGTAGGGAGCAGCGTCGATAAGCCCGGAAAGTATTGTGACAGTTGCCACCGTGGTAGGCCCTGCATGGCGGCACCTGAGACCCAATCATGGGATATCGGAATTCTTTGGCTGCGGGGCCCGGCCTTGGCGTCAGGGTAGGCATTGCGGCCGAGGGCGGCCGAGGCGGGTGAGTATGCCCGTCGCCAGCTTCAGGGTAAGATGATGGCAACCTGTCACTCCAAATGGAGAAACTGGAAGAAGACGCGCAATTGCGGGGTCCGACGCTACCCGAGTTAATCCCGGTGAGCGTAGTCGTTCCCGTGCGCAACGAGGCTCACAACCTGCCGCGCTGTTTGGGATCCCTGCGTCAGTTCGGCGAGGTCTACGTCATCGACTCCCAAAGCTCGGACAGCACCATCGAGGTCGCCCGCTCCTTTGGAGTCAAGGTCGTGCAGTTTCACTATCAGGGGGGGTGGCCGAAGAAGCGCCAATGGGCCATGGACACTCTCCCACTCGGGTATGACTGGGTTTTCCTTATGGACGCCGACGAAGCTCTAACGCCCGAGTTGTCAGAAGAGATCCGCCAAGCTGTCCAGGATCCTGGCTTCGAGGGCTACTACATCGCGTTGCGATTGTTTTTCCTGGGACGTGCTCTGCGCCATAGTGGAGCTCGCTTCTACAAGCTGTCGCTCTTTCGCCGCGCGAAAGGCCGCTTCGAGTGTCGGCTGAAGGATCAGGATGTTTCAATGGCTGATATGGAAGTCCATGAGCACATCGTGGTGGAAGGGCAGACCGCAAAGTTAAAGCATCCGTTGATTCATCACAACGTTGAGTCGCTCTCCCGTTCCATCCGAAAACACGACGAGTATTCCAACTGGGAAGCGCGCGTGTGGCTGCAGGGAGAAGCGGGTTTCCGGGAACTGCCGCCTTCGCTGTTCGGGAATCAGGCACAGCGACGGCGCTGGCTCAGGAAGAAATTTCTTGGATTCCCGGGTTCACCGCTTCTATTTTTCCTGTACAAGTATGTTTTTCGTCTAGGATTTCTGGACGGCGTGCCTGGGCTCATTTACTGTGGCATGCAAGGCATCCAGTTTTTTCACATCAAAGCCAAGATCTATGAGCTGCGCATCCAGCAGGAAGTGTCACCGACAAGGAACTGAGTAACGAGTATAACAATCAATTATGTGCGGCATCGTCGGACTGGTCAACTGCGGAGACAAGGAAACCCTGGCGCGTATGACGTCAGTGCAAGCTCATCGTGGGCCGGATGACGCCGGTCTATGGGAGCAGCGATTTCCCGACGGCTCCTATGTCGGCCTGGGCAGCCGCCGCCTTGCCATCATTGATCTTTCCCCAAGCGGTCACATGCCAATGTGCAACGAAGACCGCACCGTCTGGATCACATATAACGGGGAGATCTACAACTTCGCTGACCTTCGCCGCGAACTAATAAACAAAGGACATCGCTTCGAGTCTGATACCGACACAGAGGTGATCATCCATCTCTACGAAGAAGAAGGACCTGACTGCGTTAAGCGCCTGAACGGCATGTTCGCCTTCGCTATCTGCGATTTCCGTTCCTCTAAGCCCACGGTATTTCTGGCACGGGACCACTTTGGAGTGAAGCCTTTCTACTATGCTCAGCAAGGCCGTCGTCTTGCCTTCGCCTCTGAGATCAAGGCGTTGCTGGAAGTGCAAGGAATCGAAGCACAACTGGATAGGGCGTCTCTGCACCAATATGTGACCTTCCTATGGGTTCCCGATCCCAAGACAATGTTCCGCGGGATTTTCAAGTTGCCGGCAGGGCACTATGCCATTTTTCGCGAAGGTGACAGCTCAAGATTTCTCAGTATTGGGATCTAGCATTCCCGCCGGCAAATGCGGCGTACCCTCGCTCTGAAGTTGAGCTGGCGGACGAAATTCGCGAGCGCTTCCGCCACTCTGTCGAATCGCAGATGGTCAGCGATGTTCCGATTGGCGCATTTCTGAGCGCGGGATTAGATTCCTCGAGCATTGTGGCCATGATGTCGCAAGCCACCCAACAGCCGGTTCGGACCTATACGATTACCTACCCGCGGAAATACCGGGTCGGGGAAACTACGTTCGACGATCCCGAGGTTCCCGCACGTCTCGCACACCGTTTGGGTTGCGAGAATCAACGCATTGTGGTCGAACCCGACGTCGCCAACTTATTGCCGAAGCTCACCTGGTACATGGATGAGCCCACGGCCGATCCTGCGATTATTCCTGCTTATCTGGTGTGCCGCAAAGCGCGCAAGGAGGCCACGGTCCTGCTTTCCGGTGTTGGGGGCGACGAGCTTTTTGCCGGATACCGCAAACATGCGGCACATGTCTGGTCTCAGGCATATCAACACGCTCCCTCTTCCGCGCGGCGTCTGCTCGAAGCGACAATTGCCAGCCTTCCCGGTCTGCAGGGGCACGCCTCTGAAAGGAATGGTGCGCCTGGCCAAGAAGATGGCTCGCAGTGCAGCGCTGTCTCCCACGGATCGCTTCGTAATGAATTGCACTTATATTGACAGCCCGCACAAAGAGATGATCTACACGCCTGGCCTCTGGGAAGAAGTCGGCGGCTCTGATCCGTCGATCCGTCATCGTGCGGCTTTTGAGCGCGTGCACGATGCCGACTTTCTCAACCAAATGCTCTATCTGGATTCCAAAATCTTCATGACCAGTCTGAATCTGACCTACAACGACAAAATGAGCATGGCCTCATCCGTCGAGGTGCGGGTTCCATTTCTCGACCGCGAACTCGCCGAATTCGTGGCCTGGAATGTGCCCCCTGGTTTGAAGCTCAAGGGATTCTTCCGCCCCACCACCAAACATATTTTCCGCAAAGCCATGCAAGACGTTCTTCCTCGCGAGGTGCTGCGGCAACCCAAAGCTGGGTTTGCCGCTCCCGTGGACTATTGGCTGGCGAATGATCTCAAGGAGATGGTGGATGAAACGCTCTCCGATTCGAGAGTCCGCGGGCGCGGCCTCTTCCGGCCCGAGGCGATTAGCGCGCTGGTTGAGCAGCATCGAAGAGGGACAAACGACTGGTCTTCGCAAATCTGGCAGTTCCTGACTCTCGAACTGTGGATGCAGACCTTCCTCGATGGCGGCGCCAAGCGCATGTCGGCAGATATCCATCAGGGCCAGCAGGTGGCCACCGCATGAAACAGGTCTTGCAACATGCCCGCACCGGAGAGGTCGCCGTCATGGACGTTCCGGCCCCCAAACTGCTCCCGGGATGCGTGCTGGTGCGGGTCGCCGCTTCCCTGGTTTCCGCGGGCACGGAGCGTGCCTCCGCGGAGTTTGCCAGCAAGAACCTGCTGCAGAAAGCGCAAGCGCGGCCGGATTTGGTTCATGAAGTCCTGGGCAAGATCCAGCGCGATGGAATTTTTCCTGCCCTCACGGCGGTGCGCAACCGTCTCGACCAGCCTTCCGCTCTCGGCTACAGCAGTGCCGGAACGATCGTCGGCATTGGCGAGGGGATTGTTGATCTTCAAGTCAGGGATCGTGTGGCCTGTGCTGGCGCGGGCTATGCCGTCCACGCCGAGTTTGCCTGCGTACCCCGGCTCCTGGTAGGAAAGATTCCAGCCGATTCCGGAGTAACTGTTGAGGAAGCAGCATTCAGCACGGTCGGATCAGTGGTTCTCCACGGCATTCGCACTGCGGACGTTAAGCTGGGCGATGTCGTAGCCGTGATCGGTCTCGGCCTGCTTGGGCAATTGACCGTTCAGGCATTGAAAGCCGCTGGCTGCCGCGTTCTTGGGATGGACATTGTTCCCGAGCGCGCAGAGTTGGCAATGCGCTTTGGCGCCGATGTAGCGGTTGCTTCGCAGTCCGGGCTGCGCGAGCTCTGCCGGCAATACTCTCGTGGGCGGGGCGCCGATGCGGTAGTGATTACGGCAGAGACTTCGAGCAGTGACCCAGTGAATCTTGCTGCGGAAATTGCCCGGGATCGCGCCATCGTGGTGGCTGTAGGCACGGTTGGCATGGAAATTCAGCGGAGGCTCTATTACGAAAAGGAACTCGATTTCCGCGTCTCGCGTTCCTATGGTCCCGGCCGCTACGACAGCGCCTACGAGCAGAAGGGGCGAGACTATCCAATTGGGTACGTACGCTGGACTGAGACCCGCAATATGGAAGCTTTTCTGCACCTCTTGGCCGACCGCAAGCTCGATGTGAAGCCCCTGATCACGCATCGTTTTCCGATTGCACAGGCGGGTAGCGCCTACGATTTGATTAGTGGAAAGACAGGCCAGCCATCGCTCGGTGTTCTGATCACCTATCCGGATCATACCGAGGAAAACCATCAGCTCGCGTTAACGGTCGAACCGGGCACGCCGGTGCGAGGAAAGTCAATCGCTGTTGGAGTGTTGGGCGCAGGCGCATTCGCTACCCAAACGCTGCTGCCGGTGATTCAGAAGTTCGGCCGTGTCCGGCTCGTCGGTATTTGTGCGGCCAACGGGTCTCACGCGCGGCATGCCGCCGGCAAGTTCGGCTTTCTCTACTGCGCGACGGACGAAGCAAGAATCATCGACGACACAGCTATTAATACCGTCGTGGTCGCCACCCGGCACCATTTACACGCAGCGCAAGTCATCGCCGCTCTGCGAGCCGGCAAGCATGTTTTCTGTGAAAAGCCACTCTGCCTGACAGAGGCCGAATTGGCCGAGATTATCAACGTCTACGGCGCCCTGAACGACAATCGAAATCCCCGGTTAATGGTTGGCTTCAATCGCCGTTTTGCGCCCATGGCGAAGCGGCTGAAAACATTTCTACAGGAAATACACGAGCCGTTGGCTCTGCATTACCGGGTGAATGCCGGATATCTTCCTCCTGACCATTGGCTGAACGATCTCCAGCAGGGTGGCGGACGCATTCGAGGCGAGGTCTGCCACTTTGTGGATTTTCTATCGTTTCTGGCGGGAAGTTTGCCAGTTGAGGTAGCGACTCGCGGTCTTGCCAGCCAAGGCCTATACTCTGGCGACAACATCATCATTTCGCTTCAGTTCGCCAACGGATCGCAAGGTACGATCAGCTATTTTTCTAATGGTGACAAGTCTTTCTCCAAGGAGCGAGTTGAAGTTTTCGGCGGTAGTTCCGTGGCTGTCCTGGAGGACTTTCGCCGCCTGGAACTGGTTCGGCACGGGCGCAGGCAGGTCGTGCGCTCTCGCCTGCGTCAGGACAAGGGCCACGCCGCGGAATGGGGAGCGTTCGTGTCCGCTGTCCGCGGCGGCGGCGAACCGCCGATCGCCCTCAGCGAAATTGTGGCCTGCACGCTGGCTACCTTGCGCGCGGCTGATTCGCTGTCTGCAGGACAGCCTCTGCCGGTGGATACGGCCGGTTTCCTCCGTTCCCATTCGGGCAATGACTCTGACTCATAACCTATTCCACGAGCACCATGCGTACGCCGAAGCCACTTCAAATCAGGACGCAAGTGCTGTGATTCGTAGAGCTACCAAGGCCGCGGCGGAGGCCGCCGGTCTGCTGCGTGGTCCCCATCGCATTCTCCCGCTCACTCTGAAGGTGATCTCTGACGGGCTGAAGAGAGGATTTCAGCAACGGACTCTCTATTCCTACGCAAACACGACAACACAATCCTCGGATGCCCTGCGCTCTTTGATTCGCTGGATTCTCAGTGCGCAACGCGAGGATGGCGGGATCGCGGCTTTCTACAGCCTACTGTCAGGCTACTCGGCCCCATATCCTGAGGTAACCGGTTATATCATTCCGACGCTTTACGATTTTGCCCATCTGACCGGCGATCAGAGTGCGGTTGCGGCGGCGGAGCGCGCTACGCAGTGGCTGCTCTCCCTGCAGATGCCTTCGGGCGCTTTTCCCGCTGGACTGAACGCTCATGACGCGCAGCCCTCGATTTTTAATACCGGCCAGATTCTGCAGGGATTGGTTCGCGCGCATGCAGAGACGGGGTCGCCGTCCACTTTGGACCGTGCGATCGCCACCGGCAACTGGTTAGCAAAGATGCAACAAGCAGATGGCTCGTGGACTGGCTACGGCGTGTATCAGGGTACTGCCCATACGTATTACAGCATGGTCTCCTGGGCCTTGACTCAGCTGTCTGAGACGGCAGTAGATCAGCAGTACGCACAAGCGGCGGACCGAAATCTTGACTGGGTACTGGCGCAGGTTAGCCGTGGCGACTGGACGTCAGGAATCAACTTGCGAGGACGCCCGACATACTTGCACTTTATCGCATACGCTATCCAGGGTGTGCTAGAGGCTGGAATCCTGTGCCGAAGGGACGAATTAACTCTGGCAGCCTCAAAGCCCGCTTGGATTCTGCTGCGCAAGTTCGAGACCACGAAGCAGTTGCTGGGGGCGTACGGGCTGGATTTCAAGAACGGTCTGAAATTCACCTGCGTCACAGGAAACGCTCAGATGGCGTGCGTTTGGTTACGCCTGTTCGAAGTGACTGGTGACCTACGCTATCTCAATGTGGCGCTAAAGATGAATGAACTTCTAAAAAGGTTGCTTCCGCTTCGCGGGGGCCGTGGAATCGCGGGCGGAATCGTGGGTTCCAATCCAATTTGGGGCCCGTACCAGCCGTTCCGCTACATCAGTTGGGGGTGCAAATTCTTTGCGGATGCGCTCATGATGGAGGAGCGCCTCATGCGACGGTTTGAGGCGTCGGCATGCGAGTCGTAGTCCTATGCTCCAGCCCCTATAGCGAGACTGGTTGCGCCATGGCCGCGCGGCTGGCGCAACTTGGGCATCCTCCCGTGGGCGTCATTACGCTGCCATCCTGGGACCGGAAGACCCTGCTGCGGAAGCTTGGCCAATGGGGATTGGGCGCGTCGGCACGGTACGCCTGGGCCAAGCTGGCTCCGCGCAAAGACGCCAGGAAGCAGACCTGTAACTCGTATATTGAGAACGCCCTGCGCCTCGGAGAGAGAGTCTTCCGCAACTTACATGAAGTGGCGCGCGCTTATGGGTTTCCCGTGCTGGTGTGCTCTGACCAAAATTCAACGCGAGCGATCGAGCATCTGAAACGCTGGTCGCCTGACTTGGCCATCTTTACGGGCGGCGACATTTTGCGAAGCCCTTTACTGAGCGTGCCACGGCTTGGCGTTCTTAACTTACATCTGGCGCTGCTGCCGGAAATCCGCGGTATGAGCAGTCCGGAGTGGTCCTTGCTCCGGGGTATCCCTCTCGGCATTACGGTCCACTATATCGATGCCGGCATTGACACCGGACCAATTCTCCTGCGACGTGAATTTCGCGGCAGGAATCCGTGTGAGTCGCTGACCGACCTTCGCAGTCAGATGATTGCTTGCGGCATCGAAATGGTGGGCGAAGCCGTCGCCGCGCTCGGGCAAGGCTCGATCTCGGCAATCCCTCAGGCCGAACGCGAAAAAGATAACCAGTTTTTCGTCATGCATGAAACGCTCAAGGTTCAGGCCCTCCGCCGGCTGACAGGACGACGGCTAACCCCCGCGGCAGTTAGCCCCGATGAGTAGACTCGCCACATGGTTCCAGGTCGGCCGCACCTTCGGATTGCGCGACGGCGCACTTCGCCTGGGCTATGAACTGCAGCGTGCCACCGGCCTGATAGATCTCCGTCTCCGCTCAGCCGAGGGTTGGGATCGTTGGGACTTAAAACATATTGCCGGCCAGCGTGGAGCAGAGGATTTCTTGCGCCTTCGCCGTTCTGGCAAGCACCCATTCTTCTTCTCGGATGCGCGCGCATTGGCTCCTGTTCTGAAGCGTCTTCTCGGCTCGAAAGGCGAGAAGTCTCTTCTCGCCGAAGCGCAGAGCGTCGTCGATGGAAATCTTCCATTCTTTGGCCGCTTGTCATTTCCCTGCGGTCTTCCGCCGGACTGGTTCCGAAATCCAGCGACGGGCCAGAGCGTGTCCCCTCAACGCCCCTGGACCACGATGCGTTTTGCGTCTCCAGATCATGGCGATCTCAAATTCATTCTCGAAACGTCAAGATTTCTATTTGTCTATCCGCTGGCGCGCGCTTACGCCCTGACGGAGGACGAACGATATGCCGAGGCCTTTTGGCGGGCCATTGAAGACTGGGCTGAGAAGAATCCTCCTATGGCCGGTCCGCTATGGGTGTGCGGTCAGGAATCCGCCCTGCGTATTCTGGCGTGGTCATTTGCGTTGTATGCCTTCGTCCACTCAGCTGCTACAACCCCGGAACGCGTAGGTCATTTGCTCTCGATGATCGCCGCCCACGCATGGCGAACCGAGCGGACGTTGGCCTACGCGCGGTCCCAGCGCAGCAACCACCTGCTGACGGAGGCAGTCGGGCTTTGGACTGCGGGCACCCTCTATCCGGAGTTAGAGTCCGCGCGGTCCTGGCAACGGCGGGGCGCTCGGATGCTGCAAGAGGCTGTTCTTGACCAGATCACACCCGAAGGCGCCTATCTGCAGGACTCATTCAACTATCAACGGATGGTTCTTCACCTTCTGCTCTGGACGCTCAGGCTAGCCGAAATTCACAAAATCAGTCTTCCCGCGGACATCCACTCGCGGGCGGCGGCAAGCTTCGATTTCATCCGAGCCGTCGTCGATCCTGTGTCCGGATACGCCCCTAATCACGGATCGAACGACGGTAGTCTCATTCTCCCACTCTCGCTCTGCGACTACGGCGATTTTCGCCCGCTCTTACGATTAGGCGCATCCGTGCTTTCCCGCCGGAACGCTCTGCCACCCGGACTCTGGGATGAAGCAGGCCTGTGGCTCGGTGGCCGGACCGTACCCGCCGCCGAAGCCGAGTCCAGGCCGACTCTCCCGGCCGGTACTGGATACCATCGTCTGGGTACAGCGGGCTGCTGGGCAATGATCCGTGCGGCGCGTTACCATCGGCGGCCTTCTCAGGCCGATCAGCTCCACGTGGATCTGTGGTGGCGCGGTCTCAACTTGGCTCGCGACGCGGGAACCTATCTCTACAATGGCGACCCGCCCTGGGACAACGCTCTGGCAGGCACTGCAGTCCACAATACGGTGATGCTGGATCGGCACGACCAAATGCGGCGCGCTGGACGATTTCTCTGGGTTGACTGGGCACAAGCATCAGGCCGCTCTTTTGCTTCAGAAGGCGCCGCCTTTCTGGACTGCTTCGAGGGTGAGCAGGATGGCTACCGCCGTTTCGGTGTGAGGCATCTCCGCTCGGTGCGGTGCCTGGACGAAGCCGGTTGGGTAATTGTGGACGACCTGTTAGGAAGCGGTGAGCATGACCTGCGTTTGCACTGGCTGGTTCCGGATATGCCTTTTCGCGTCGTCTCGAATTCGCCTCTGCAAGCAGTGTTCGAGGGCAAATCAGCTTCTTTCAGCTGGAACGTTTTCGGTAGCTCAGCGGGCGTCGCCAATGTGATAAAAGCTGGTAAAAGCCAGGCTCCTGGTTTCGTCGGCGCAGAGACGCAATTGCTAGGTTGGGAGTCTCCCACGTATGGCGAATTGCGCCCGGCAGTTTCACTTCGCTACTGTTCTCGCGGCCAACTGCCGGTCCGCTTCGTTACGGTTGTTCTAGTCGGAAACGAAATTCAGCTCAAGAATGGGCCTAATCAATTGGAGCTTTGGCGCGGAGACTCCTGCATCTACCATGCGACCGTCAGTTCTCGAACCGAGTCCTAGCGTCGATGGTCTGTGAAGCGACAAATCAATCGAGTAGCGTGTGAGATATACTTTCCTGCAGCATGGGCGAACCGCCCGAAATCGCTCAGTCTTGCAAGAAAATGAACATGAAGCTGGCGGAAGCCCTAAAGATCATCCAGGCGGCCCCGCCCGATGGAGCTCCGCTCGAGGTAGCGCTGCTGTGCGGTTTTACTCCGCTGCATCTTCAAACCTTCTTGCGAGCGCAGCTGTACAAGTTGTTTCCTGGACATTCTCCCCGCGTGCGCACAGGTCTTTATGGTGACCTAACGGGAAATCTGCGACGTGTGGTAGATGTTGCCGCTGCGGTGGTTGTAATTGAATGGGCCGATTTGGATCCCCGGCTCGGCTTGCGCCGGCTCGGGGGCTGGGAACCCGCCCAGCTGACGGATATTCTGTCTGAAGTCAGTCGAAGCTGTGAGACGTTGGAGGATGGCATCGCAGCCGTGGCGGGCAAAAGTATTCCGGTGGTCCTGTGTTTTCCCACCCTTCCGCTGCCGCCGGTCTCCTTCACGCCGCTGGCACAAGCGAGCGAGTTTTCCCTTGAGCTCCGTAGCCGGCTATCTGTTTTTAGTGCCACTGCGTCGCACCTTCCGGCCGTCAGAATTGTTGATCCGCAACGAATCGACATCGTGTCCTCTTCCGGTCGGCTGGATGTGAATGCCGATCTATCGGTCGGCTTCCCTTATGCCCTGGCTCATGCTTCCGCGCTTGCGGAACTTCTGGCTGGGTTGGTCCACAATCCGCTTCCTAAGAAGGGACTGATCACCGATCTCGACGACACTCTCTGGCGTGGTATTCTCGGCGACGTGGGAGTGCAAGGGATTTCGTGGGAATTGGATAATCATAGCCAGATGCATGGTCTGTATCAGCAGCTGTTGCACTCGCTGGCCACCTCCGGAACTTTGATTGGGGTTGCGAGTAAGAATGAGCATTCGCTGGTGGAACAGGCATTTGCGAGCCGCGACCTAATCCTGCGCAAGAGCGATATTTTTCCTTTCGAAGTGCACTGGGATCCCAAGTCTGCATCTGTGTCGCGAATCTTGTGCACTTGGAACGTCCTCGCCGATGATGTGGTGTATGTCGATGACAGCCCTATGGAATTGGCAGAAGTCAAAGCGGCGCATCCTGGGGCAGAATGTTTCCACTTTCCTCGCGATAATCCGCAAGCCGCTTACGAACTGCTGGAACACCTACGTGATCTGTTTGGGAAGGACAGGATTTCTTCCGAAGACTCGCTGCGCGCGTTGAGCCTGCGAACCAATGCGGCGCTCCGGAGCGACATGACCCACTCTCCCCACGACGCTCCCGCGGAATTTCTTCGGCAGCTCGGCGGCAGGTTGATTCTCACCTCGCAGAAAGAGCCGTTCGATCCCAGGACTTTGGAGCTGGTGAACAAGACAAACCAATTCAACCTGAATGGCCGCCGGTATCAGCAGGGCGAATGGCAGGACTGGTTGAAAAAAGGGGATACGTTCTTCCTGACCGCCAGCTATCAGGACAAGTACGGTCCCCTGGGAAAGATAGCTGTCATCGCAGGAAGTCTCTCAAACTCCAACTCGTCCGGCCAACGGCGATTCCATGTCCGGACTTGGGTGATGAGTTGCCGCGCCTTCTCCCGATTGATCGAATATGAGTGCCTGCGATGGCTCTTTTCCAAGCTGGATGTAGAAGAAATAGAGTTCGACTTCCTGGCGACCGAGCGCAATGCGCCGATGCAAGAGTTTCTGCAGCGAGTGCATAACCAGCCGGCTGAATTTAACTCCCCCTTGTCGCGTAGTCAATTCATGGCAACTTGCCCTGCGCTAAATCACACGATCGAGGAGTTGTCGAATGGCTGACCTGGAGGCCCGTCTCGGCAACTGTTTTGCGCTCGCCTTCCCCGAACTTACTCCACCAGAAATTCCTACGGTAAGTATGGGCTCGCTGGCAAGCTGGGATTCGGTAGCGGGTATCACGTTGCTGTCCCTGATTGAGGAAGAATTCAATTTCAGCCTACCTCCCGATGATGTTGTTGGCCTGGTTTCATTCGAGTTAATCCTGGACTATCTTCGGAGGACGCTGGGTGGCACTCGAGCTTAAATCTCTGCTTGCCGAAGAGCTGAAGGTCGGACTGATGGCAGAGTACGAGTGCATCATTGCAGAGTCCGACGTGCTTGCGTTTGCCGCGAATTCGGGCGACTTCAATCCTCTGCACGTTGACCCAGAATTCGCCCAGCAGAGCCGTTTTTCACGCCGGATTGTCCACGGAGCATTTCAGATCGGGCTGGCGTCAGCCTTGCTCGGCATGCGTTTGCCCGGTCGTGATGTTCTTCTGGGCTCCCTGAATGCGCGCTTTCTGTCTCCTCTGTATTTTCCTTGCAGGGTGCGCGTGAGCGGCGAGATCACCGCCTGGAACCTCGTTTCGCGCGCGGGCAGCGTTCGCGTCGTCGTGTGTGACGTAGCCTCCCAAGTGCCAGTCTCAGAGATTGCGATGGGCTTCACGCTGCAAGCCAGCAGACAGGAACGCACCTCGGGCCCAGCCAGTCAATCGAGTTCTCCGGGAAACGCATTTTCGCCGGGAAGAAAAATTGTCTTGGTTACAGGGGCTTCCGGGGGGATTGGTTCGACGTTGCTGAAAGTGTTGGCGGAAGAATTCGCAACGCTAGCGATGGTTCACGACCGCCCCTTGTCAGAAAAGCCGTCTGCCGAAGCGGTAGTACAGGCTGACTTCGGTGCGCTGGGATGGGAGCAGGAAATCAGAGAGCGCTTGGGTGGCAATCCTCTGTACGGCATCGTCCACTGTGCCTGGGCCGGCATGCCCCGGGGGGGGCTACTGAATAGCGATTCGCGGCTCATCGAGCAGCAGCTTGCCTTCGGAACTTCTCACGTAGTTCGGCTGGCGCGTCTGTTGTTCGACCTTGCCGGCGAAGAAGGTGGGCGAATGGTCGCGCTAGGGTCGATTGCCGGGCATCACAAACCCGCACTGGGGTTGGGCGCCTATTCGCTAGCGAAGGCGGCCTTGGAAGATACGCTCCGCCTGTTGGCTCCCGAGCTAGCGCGCCGAAAAATTGCTATCAATGCGGTGTGCCCGGCTTTTGTACCCACTGGCATGAACGCCCAAGCCGACGATCTACAGAGGAAGCGCGAGGCAGCCCTCATTCCCATGGGACGGATTTGTGAAACCCAGGACATCATAGGAGCTGTTCGCTATCTCCTCTCTTCGACTGCATCGTTTATCTCAGGACAATCCATCGTGCTCTCGGGGGCGCAGCTCTAAGGCCGTCGAATCGCGCGAAACACAACATAGGGCAAACTTGGTCGAGAATGATCTCCAGCTACATGAGATAGCCCCCACGGATTTGGAGGAAGTGGCTCGCTTTATCAGCCGCTCGTCTGGATCCGGCGTGCCGATTGCTCACGCGGTGGAACGACTCTCGTGGATACTGCTGGAAAATCCTGCCCGCGAATCGGGGCTTCCGTTGGGATGGTGCCTCCGTACGCCGTGGGGCGAGATTGTTGCCTGCATGTGTTGCGCTACGCAGAAATTCTGCTTGGGCCTGAATACGTTCACGCTGATGATGGCCCATTCGTTCTACGTCGACGACAAACATCGGGGCACTGGCACGTCCATTTTCCTGAAGTACCTGCAACTGGGTCGACGCTATCCTTTATTTGTCAGTTCTGCGAATGCCACGGTAGCCCAGATGTGGCAAAAGCTGGGTGGATATCCTCTCGGCTATTCGGATCACGAGGTCCTGGGCGTCCTTCGCTGGCAGCCAGTGCTCGCGGAGAGCATCTACCGTAAGATGAACCGCGACAGTCTGGCTCGAGCAACGGCCACCTTAGCATCGCCTTTGCTCCAGACTCTACGCCGGCTGCCGAAAGCAAGCCCGGAATGCGAGTTCGTGGTCCTCGCCAGTCCCGAACAGGCTGCCAGTCTCTGCGCGGGATTCCCGTGCGACCAGCTCACAAGCCGCCGGGACACTTCCTTCCTGAGATGGCGCTACTTTTCGCGCGTCGATCCCACGACTCGCTTGTTTGCCTTTCGCCCGCGCGACGGTGAAAAGCAATACTTGGTTGGAATCAAAATCCAGAATCGCGGATACAAACAGCAAATCCGTGCGCTTCACGTGCTGGACGTGTGGGGCGAAGTTTCTCCGGAAGGCTGTTGTGCAATCTCTGCCTGTTTAGCCCGGGAGTATGATGGGCAGATAGATATGCTGGTATTTCGCTGCCTGAATCAGGCGCAGGAACGGGCTTTGACGGCCCGTGGCTTTATCGCGCGTCCATTTGCCGCGCCTGTCGCTTGGTGCATCGACAAGTATAGACTACTGCCAACAAAGGACTGGTATTTTGTTCCTGCGGATGGCGACATGTCTCTGTGAGAGGAATGTTTGAGCGCCCGGGCTTTCCTCCGTTCTGCGTTTATCCGAACTGCCATAGCACTTCGCGCGGACGAACTCGCGCTCGGCCTGCAGCGCTGGCTTGTCCGCTGTGGCCAAGGTCCCCGCCTCTTAGCGATTGAGATGCACGCAACCCCCGCGCGTGATGAAGCCTTGTTTCGCCAACAACTGGAATGGGTGGCGCGGCATTTTACGTTGGTCGACCTGGCTACATTTGCCCAGTTGTGGCAAGAGTGTCGGGAGGACCAGCGTGCCTATCGCAAGCCGCCTGTATTGTTTACCTTTGATGATGGTCATCTGGATAACTACACTGTCGCCGCGCCTGTTCTGGAGTCTTTCGGAACACGAGGCGTTTTCTTTGTAGTTCCGCAGTTTGTAGCGTGCCGCAAGCAGGAAGCACGCGATTTTTACTATTCGCGCGTCGATATTCGGTCGTTACCGCCCAGTCAGGCCGTGGAAGACTCGTGTTCCATGACGCCCCAGCAAATCGCGGATCTCTCGCGACGTGGGCATTCCATCGGCAATCACACGTATTCTCATGTGAACCTGGCAGGCCTGTCCGAGATTCAGTTGCACCACGAAATTGTCGAGAGCGCCACTCAAATATCCTCGTGGACCAGGCAGCCAGTCGACGCTTTTGCCTGGACCTTCTCTTGGGACTCGATCACTCCGGCGGCTTGGGAGGTGATTCGGCAGCATCACCGATTCTGCTTCGCCCCTTGCCCAGGCTCGGTGGACTGCCGCACTGATTCTTATCACCTAATCTGGCGCACGCAGGTCGAGGCACTGTATCCTTCCGCGGATTTTCGCTTCATGTACTCCGGCTTGACGCACCCTATGTGGCGAAGGAAGCGACAACATTTAAAAACTGTTCTGGCGAACTTGTCCGGGCCTTAGCGTGCACAGTATCTGGAGACCGAGTCGTTTTTCGTTGTTTCGATGAGAACGAACCGTCTGTTCGGATGCAACATCTCTGCTTTTCCTGTACCGAGTAGTGTGAGGTCATGTAGGGTCTTCAAGTGGGTAGCGGTTCACGGCAATACTCTCCGTAGTCGTTGGAATGAGAAATCATGGGATGGGAAATTCTACGAGATTGCCATAGCAGGCTGCAAAGGTTGCATGTCGCTTTCTGGTAGCGGAATGCAACAAGGTCAAAATCCTGCCGTGTTTCCACGGCAGGATCGGGCAGAAAAGTGGTCATTACACGATCGTCCAGGTCTAGGGTTACGCCTTCATCTTGCGGCGAATTGCCCCTAGCAGACCCAGC
Source organism: uncultured Acidobacteriaceae bacterium (assembly GCA_963770245.1). Lineage (GTDB taxonomy): Bacteria > Acidobacteriota > Terriglobia > Terriglobales > Acidobacteriaceae > PALSA-270. Next base: position 324,518 of record CAVYOX010000016.1, read on the forward strand.
ATACCGACGCCGAGCAGTGACATCTCTCCTGGCTCGGGAACCGCCAGAACGGTGGAGGTGCTACTTGATTGACCTGAGGTCGCAATGCCCTCAAAAAAGGCTGAGCCGGTGTTGAAGTTGAACGTCATCTGTCCGGTCGCAGTGTCGCCGTTCCCGTCTGTTCCGTTCACCCCAGCGATGTAGCTGTACTGGTGAGTACCATCGGGCAGAGTCGTGAGGGTCCAATTCGATGCTTGAAAGGTGCCCGTGAAGAGTGTGCCGTTGGGAACCCCGTCGGCGCCATTGCCGGTGACGGTAATCGACCCACCTGCAAGGATATTGCCACCGTCGGTCACATTGGCGTTTCCAAGAATGCCCGTGGTAATCGTCAGGCTGCCCAGGTCAGCCCCAGTGATTAATCCGCCACCCGGTAAACTGACATCCGTCAGCACGGCACCAGTTAGCGTCATTCCTTTGTCGTTCCCCGAGAGACTGCCACCGGTGCTGGCGAAAGTTTCGGTGTCGGCCATGGCTGCCAGGGGCACCGCCAGAGCCAGAGTAATGAGTAAAAACACCCGCGTCTTCATATGTTCAGCCGCCCTCCCAAAAAAGTTTGGTTGCCGTTTGTGTTGGCCTCGGCGGGGAGCAGTTCCAAGGTGGTTTCTGACTTCAACACTTCCGACCACACATCTGTGTCTAGGCAGCTTTGATGCCAAAATGGGAAACTAATAAGTTTAGTTTATTCATATATATACGGCTACCCTGAGGTTGGGACCCCTTCAACTAGGCAAAATCTTGCACATTGGACTGTGGCAAGAGTTTGCCTTCAGGCCACGAGTTACTAGCTAGCCATGGTGGGCCTGTCACAAAATGTGCACTCAAACTCTGCTAATACCAGATACTCGCAGAGTCCTGGGGTCCTCAGACTCCTCATGAAGATTCTTTACGTCTTGCAATATTTTCCGCCGGAGATGGGCGATTCCCGGCGCTCGCGTCGCGAAATTATCTCGACATTGGGTGGGTGCTGGACACCAGACCGATTCTCGCCGGCTTTCCTAGGTCGATTCAAGTGAGTCGTGCCTCCGGAATACCGCGGCAAACTGCGCCCCTTCCTAATGCGAGAATGACTGGAATGTTTGCAGCGCTTGTTGGATCGTCGGAAGGAAGACTGAAGCAGTTTTCTTGTCTGCTCTAGCTTGGTTTTATTGAGTTGAGTAGGGCAGTTAGCCCCCTACGTACTGTGTGCAGTTTTCGAGGCCAAAGGAACTCCAGCGACAGATCGAGTCTCCTCTGAGAATCGGGTCGGGTGCTTTGGGTCTGTCATTCCAAAGTGGTGGTGCGAGAACTACTACGTGAGTAATGCAGTCGCGGCTATCGCCAAACCTGTGTATCTGATTTCGCATGGCCTCAGTTCGGAGATCCAAAGCCAGCTCCCCGTATAGCGCCCTTCGAGCCTGTTCCCCAGATCTAACCAGGTCCGCAGAATATCGCGCTGAGCCGTATTGGATCGCGTGGTTCCCCACAAGGTCGCGTTGTCGGAACAAACTGGACCGGTGGCTTTTCTTGCTACCGGGGTGGGCCAAGACTATGAATCCACCGGCACCGGTCTCCGAAAGCTAGCAAGGCCACACATTCCCCCTCCTTTGAAATCGATAGGACACGATTCGATGACTTCGAACAGTTACGTCTGATGAAATGGACCTCGCCGAGAAGCCGATGTTCTCCGAAGCATGCCACGCTTGTTGGGGGACAATCTCGAGATGGACGGAAACTGATCGAAGAGGTCTGCCTGACTCAGCTGGGACTAGCTAGCTAAGCTAGTGCAGTGCGTCATGCAGATTGACGTTTATTGAGTGTGCGACGAGCGCGCTTCACTTTTTCCAAGATGTCGTCGGCTCGCGCGGTCCAGATGAACGGTTTTGGGCTTTCGTTATGGCGGTCGATGTAAGTGCCGATGGCCATGAAGAGCTCTTCCAGATCGCGGAAGACGCCACGGCGGAGCCGATTTTGAGTCAGGTCGCGAAAGAAACGTTCCACCATGTTCAGCCAGGACGCGCTGGTGGGAGTGAAGTGCAGATGAAAGCGCGGGTGTCGCGCCAGCCAGCGCTGGACTTTGGGATGCTTGTGGGTGGCGTAGTTGTCGCAGATGAAGTGAAGTTGCCGATCCAGCGGGATGGTCTGGTCGATCAGACGGAGAAACTTGAGCCATTCCTGGTGGCGATGCCGCTCCTGGCACAGACCAAAGACTTCACCGTTGGCCGCGTTCAGCGCGGCAAACAGAGTGGCCGTGCCGTTTCGTTTGTAGTCATGGGTCATGGTGGCGCCGCGTCCGCGCTTCAGCGGCAGGCCGGGCTGGGTGCGATCCAGAGCTTGAATCTGGCTCTTTTCGTCGGCACACAGCACCAGCGCGTGCTCCGGCGGGTCGAGGTACAGACCGACAATGTCTTCCAGTTTCTCCGCGAACTGAGGATCGTTGCTGATTTTGAAGGTTTCGACCAGATGCGGTTTCAACCCGTGAGCCCGCCAGATCCGTCGCACGCTGGCTTCGCTAATGCCGACTGCTGCCGCCATGGTACGCGTGCTCCAATGGGTGGCGTTGGTCGGCTGCTGGCGCGTGGTCATGGTCACCACCCGCTGGACCAGCCGGGGGCCGATCTCGGGTTTGCGGCCGGGCCGGGGCGCATCTTGCTTCAGTCCCTCCACGCCCAGCGCGAGGAAACGCTTGCGCCAGCGGGAAACTTTTTTCGGCGTAATGGCCATGCTGGCGGCAATGTCCTGGTCCTGCTCGTGGGCGGCCGCGCGCAACACGATACGAGCGCGCTCTACCACGCGTGCCGGAAAGGATCGGCTTCGAGCCCAGCTTTCCAGCAGCGTTTGTTGCTCCGGACTCAACGTAATCACAGGGGCTATGCGCATCTGACCGTCTCCATATCATAAGATGCGCACCAATTGATAAAGGTTGTTATTTGTGACGCACTACACTAGTATCGGTCCCAGAAATACCTGGAATAAGTCAACGACGCGCGTAAGGGTTCACGCCCCTTAACGGGTGCTGAACCATTCTTGCAGGGCGTTGCGACGCGGCTGAGGGCACCGCTCCGGCAAAGCGGTCGACCATTTATTCCACGAACTCGCGGGACACGACACTAGTAAGTTTGGTGGACCGGGACGAGGGTTGAACTCGCGTCTGCGATTTTGCCGCTGTGCTCCATTACACCACCGGCCCCCAGGCAAACTCAGTTGAAGAAAATCCTAAATCATTACTCGGAAGAATTGAATAACCACTTTGATTCATATCCGAATGCGGTGCGCCAACTGAGGGCTAGCTTGGCGATGCGTTCTTTTTCTGAGCCGTGGTCGAGCCGAGCGCGGTCAATATCTGGTGCGGCCGTTCTACACTCTTGTCAAAGCGCGTGTCGGAAGCTGGGATCCTTGTATTCTTTGAAGTCGAAGACTCGTGAAGATTCTTTACGTCTCCCAATGTCCCTCGAAACCTCGCTTCATTCGCAGGAAAGGCTCTTTAAAATACCAGCGAGAAAGGTGAGCGATGCCAACGGTGAAACCGGTAGCGATACTGAAAAGCAAAATCATGAGACCGAAGTTGCTAACCGTATACAGCCTGGGGAAAAAACGGCCCAGAGCATGGGCCTCTAAGTCAAAGACAAGCATATGAATGAGGCAAACCCCGTAACTGATTTCCCCGAAGAATTGCAGGGTACGCCGGCTCACTACAATTTCGAGTGAAACGACGGGCCGGGAGGATCGCTCTGTTGAAACCCTGCGAAACCGAAATCGCGGTAAGCGCCGAAAGATGACTCGTTCTCGCAGCGCATGGAGGTCGTGGAATTGGTAGGCCCGTAATCACTCTTTTCGCCAGCGCGGCACCGGCGGTTTTCGCGGCCTCGGTTTGTGACAGCTCAGACGTGTAGAATGGCTCCCGATTATCGACAAAGGTGACTCGCTTGGGTGGACTCTGTTGACGATAGCGAACTACCGCTCAAAATGACACATCGTCTGCTTCAAACTTCCGCTCCGACCCCGCAACAAGACTCTAGTGAATCAAGGAACTACTCCGTGCGTTGGGCTCTGCTACAACTTGCGAGCATCGCTTTTATCCTTGGTACTTATTCTATTCCGGCGCTTAAGACCAGAGCGGAATTAGGATCGGCGATCCTCCCTCCGATTTTTGCCGGAGATCTCAGCATGTACTTAAATTTGGCCAATTTGAAAACGACGAGCCGAGGCCAAATCTTGAATCCCTACTACCTGCTACCAGTACCCAGCAATGGCACGGCGTACCTGAAATTCCGCTTGGGCTCCAGCTTGTTCAGTGTTTGGGACAAAATGCTTGGGGAGCGCATGTGGCTTGCTATGTTCACCTGGAACCTGTTCTGGTGGGCATTGCTTTGTCTAGCCACGATCTGGTTGTTTGAGCGGTTCTTACCAGCGTACTCTGTGACCATCGGATTGATGGGACTAGGTTTGCTAATGCTCGTCAACACCGGCATGCTGAAGCCGCTTTTCGCCGCGTGGATTCATCTGCCTAGTCTTGCGGGCTTCCAAAGTCTAGAACTGCCCGATATGCGTGCTTTTTCGCCGCAGGTTCCACTGCCCCTGCTTGTGGTTTATCTGGGATTGCAGATGGAAGCTCTCCGCAAGAGAAGTGCTTACACTTGGGTAGGCATGGCAGCGTTGCAACTGCTCGCTCTCGCCTGCTTTCCATATGCAACACTGGTGATGACCGGGCTGACGTTCGTCAGCGTTCTAGGGCAGATGTTTTCAACCGGTCTGCGGAAATCCTGGCTAGCGCCTCTTACATACGGCGCAGCGTGTGCTATCGCAGACGCGGCATTTCTAATGCGCGGTTCGATGAACGTCTACGCGAGCCATATTTCCCTGATCCACTTTCAGCCGGGACTGGTGCCTCATCTGGCTGGCGGAACATGGCTTCTATTGGGTCTGCTGACCATTGCCGTGGCTATCAGCACGACCATACCCCTGGACGTGAAATTGCCGCTGGCCGGTTTAGGGGCAACCACCATGGTGCTGATGCTAGGCGACGCGTTTGTGCCGTCAACGGTCCTGTTGCTTTCAGGCCATGCAGGGTATTTCTTGCACACTACGTTCACTCTTCTCGTCATGTTCCTGACTTCGGCCGTTGTTGTCGGCCACCGCGCGCGAGCCCCCCAAATAAGGGTCGCTGCTGGCATCGCTGTAGGACTCATCGCGCTCAACGGAATGCTGGTATCTTTAGGGCTATACCACGCCTGCCTGCCAATGAACCGGGCACAAGCGGAATTAGCACAGTTGTTGAGTTCGTGGCATCCCGCCGAAGGAGACCTGCTTGTCGCGCGAACGCGGTCTGTGGATGATACGTTATGTGGCTGGGGCGCCTTGTTATTTGACGGTCATGTACTTTTTTGTACCGATGCAATGACGATGTTGACCCCGTCGCAGAATCGAACCGAGCAAAGCTTTCGCCAGGCCGTGTACCTTTATCTAAGCGGGAAAGACAGCCATTATTTGCAGCGGATTGTCGACGATCCCGATCCTCAGCCGATGTACCAGCTGGGTTATTGGGCGGAGGCGATCTCCCTTTCTCGAGAGGAACAGAATGAGGGCCGAAAGGCCATCCAGGCAGACCTGCTACCAGTGTTGAAGCAGGTTGAGAGTCAGGATGTTGCCGTCCGGACATTCTTTCATCAGTTCCGCAGAGTTGTGGTGATAGATAACCTTCAGAACCCCACGTTCTCTTCGGCGCGACTAGCCTTGTTTCTGAAGCCCGTAAGCGAACTACACCTTGAGTATTTGACGCTGCATTCCTACGTGCCCCTGTAGTTCCACCAGAAGTCGCATCGCAAATGAGTCTCGGCGGAATTTCCGTGATGGCTTGGAAATCAATTTGCGTGTTCAACGGGTAAGGTCAGTTTCACAGCATCCGCACCGTTACCCGATGGTGCATGTCTGTTAGTCGTCGCAACCAAGATGTACCCCGCCAGCCAGCCTCAGTACGAAAGCGTACGCGGTGTAGGAAGAGTCGCTATTGCCAGCTACTGACTGGCCCGTCCGATGCATGGGATGCAGGCGTCGCTTCTACGCGGTAGGATTCGAAAAGCCCCAGAGAGACTCGTCGTAACGTTTATTTTCTGCTTTTCCACTTCATCGTCGCTGAATCACGCGCACCCCCGCGCAGCTGCCCACCACCCCGCCACCGCCGCGCACCGCGCCGCGCCCAGCGTCTTCCACGCTGTACCCGGGGGAGGGGGCATTTTGCCGTCGCTGTACGCTACCCCGCCATGCCAGTATTGACCAGCATCAGCAGGCCTAGACCGGCCACTCCGATGCCCCGGGAACTTATGGGCAAGAAATCCTTGAATAACCAAAGCGCAATGGCGCAAAGAAGTGCCCACCAGAAGAGGTTCCACAGGAACATCGCGAGCCACATCCGGCCACCAGGTAGTTTGTCTTAATCGTTGAACAGAGCGGCGCCCAGCCGGAATTTCAAATATGCCGTCCCATGTGCGGGTACCGGGACAAGGTAATACGGATTCAAGATCTGTCCCGGACTGACCGTTCTAATGCTGCTTAGATTCAGGTACAGGGTGAGGTCGGGGCCAAAGATCGGAGGCAGAAGTGATGCTCCGAACTCTGGTCCTCAACGAAGGATAAGAATAAATAACGAGGACGACGAGGACGGCGGCGAACTGAGCCATTGTTCAGCTTGCAGAGTGGCGCCCCGCCCCTATGAGGGGAGCATCTGCTGCGGGGCTGAAGTGCAGGCGTCACGGACCAGAGTTGTCATCTTGTAGCAGCGCCCGAAATAGTATCCGGCGGGTCGTTGTCAAACGACTCTGAAATCGAGTTTCCGAAGACAAGGAAAATCACCGAAGGTTTTTCGATGGCGGCCATTATATGTCAGAATCGCATTTCTCGATGACTGGTTTTCCTGATATCATTCGTCAATTCAGAACCTCCAAATCGCGAGAGAGGCTGTAGCTATGAGTCTGGTGCGCGTACTTCGATCACACGGACGTGTGCCGATTGTGGCAGGCCCTGTTCGCCGCACAGAAGTCCGCCCCTTCTTGCGAGCAACGTCTACGCCGTGTGCGTCGGCTGCTTGATGTCTCGCTATCGATTTCAATCAACGCTATGTCGAAAGTGCGCGCCGAAGGCACGCGCGAGATTTCGTAGTTGCCGATGTCCGCAGCTATCGCTCAACTCCTGGCGAGCGATTCGATCTCGTGTTGGCGAGTAGTTTCCTGCACCATCTGAATACTAAGGATGTGTTGGAGTCTTGTCCCATTTGCGTTCTCTGCTAACCAAAGGCGGCCATGTTCATGCTTTGGAATTGGTGATGCCCGTCGAGAGATCAGTTGCTCGCCAGTTGCCCCGATGGCATCGCGGTAATTTTGCGCGCCCAGCTGAGGAATGGAGTACGATGTTTGGCAGGCTTTTCGAGGCAGTGCTGATTGAGTTTTATCCTATGACTCTAATGGGGATGACCTTGTGGAATATGGGTATTTCAAAGGTTGGACCAGGTTGTGACCGAGCACACGAACAGTCTGAAGACTCATAGCGCTGATTTGTTTTGATTCGCAGATCGAGCTGCATCGATCCGACGGGAAAAGTCCATGGAGACGGCTGAACATCGCATAACGTATCTGTGCCCTTCCATGTCGGTAAGTATGGGCGATTGGTGGTTCGACATCGCCACCAGCGATCATTTCTGGATTCGGCGTCGTTTTGAAGTCATGAGGAGACTAGCGGATTCTGTATTCTGGAAGTCCAGCCGCCTTGCCGAGATCGGCTGCGGTAGTGGCTTGCTGCAAAGGGACATCGAGGATTACTACGGGATCTCTGTCGCTGGATTCGATCTGAATGAGGTCGCCCTTCGGAAGAATGTGAGCCGTCAGAGCCCACTCTATTGCTACAACATTCATCAGCGAAACCCGGAGTTCCGTGCTCACTTCGATCTCTTGTTGTTGTTCGATGTTCTTGAACATATCGAGGACGAGTGCCGGTTTCTGCAATCTGTCAAGTTCCATCTGGCGGAGTCTGGCACTCTCCTGATCAACGTTCCCGCAAATCAGTTTTTCTATTCCGACTACGACCGCGCCGCGCAGCACGCGCGGCGCTATTCAATGAATCAGTTGGCAGAGGTCGCAGCACAGAATGGTTTCAAAGCACGAGCTTTTACTTATTGGGGTCTTCCCTTGGTTCCGCTCCTCTTGCTGCGGAAGGCAATCAGTATCCAGCGCAGCAACGGCAGGACCGGATTCGATGCTCGGGGGCACACCATGAACCGCTTCCTATCGTTCCTGGCGCGATGTGAGCCGCTTCCGCAGAAATTCTTGGGCACGTCTGTGATGGCTGTCCTGCAGAATCAAGCCTAGGAGAAAACAGGCTCAAGGCAAGCCACACTTACAGCGAGTGAAAAGGAGCTTCGACGAAGTAACATGACCGAGCAACCGAGCGTTTCCGTCGCGATCCCGGTTTATAACGAAGAAGCAGTTGTGCCCGAATTGCTTCGACGGACGCGCGCCGTTCTCGATGAAATCCCGGGTGGCCCGCACCAGATCGTCCTGGTGGATGACGGAAGTTCAGATGGTACGTGGGAACTGCTGGAAAGAGCCTCGGAAAAAGACCCTCGGTTGGTTGCAATTGCGCTCTCGCGCAATTTTGGTCATCAGACCGCGCTTGGGGCGGCCTTGGATTACGTTTCGGGCGACGTGACCGTACTCATGGACGGGGATTTGCAAGATCCACCCGAAGCCATCCCGATTTTGCTGGATTCATATAATCAGGGCTATGACGTGGTGTATGTGCAGCGCGTGAATCGCAAAGAAGAGTGGTGGCTGCGTGCTTGTTACTACCTTTTCTATCGCCTGCTCGCCACCCTCTCTTCGATTCAGTTGCCGCTTGATACCGGCGACTTTGGCCTCATGTCACGACGCGTCATCCAGGAAATCGGAAGGATGCCAGAGCACCATAGGTACCTGCGCGGCATGAGGACGTGGGTCGGATTTCGCCAGATTGGCGTTCCCATCGAACGCGCGGCCCGCCGCGCGGGACGTACGAAATACAGCCCGCTGAGTTTGCTGAAGCTGGCATCAGATGGAATTTTTGCTTTTTCCATCGTCCCCTTGCGAGCTGCGGCGATATTCGGAGCAGGTGCGACCGGACTTTCGGTGCTGTATTCGATTTACGCGCTATATGTGAAGTTTTGGTTACACGCACCACAAGGTTTTACAGCGTTAGTCCTCGCGATCACGTTTCTTTCCGGTGTAAATCTGTTTTTCTTGGGAATCATCGGGGAGTACATAGGGCGCGTGTACGAAGAAGCGAAGGGTCGTCCGCACTACATTGTTCGCGAGGTGCTTCGGCAACGAAGTTTTGGCAGCCGTGCGGCAACCCCGCGCATTGATGCAGCAGAGATGTTGGAACGAACCGGTACCGACTATGATTAGGGATTGGATCCGAAGCACAGACTTGTTCTTAATATGCGTGGTACAACAAGGGCGCGGGCTCGTTGTTGTCAGCGATTACGACGTACAGTGAGACTATTTTGTTGTCGAGCGTAAGTGCCGTCCGCTGTCCCGACAGACTGCCCACTCGCGGAACAGAGCCGCTCATGAGTCCTCTTGTCGGAAGAAGGCACCGGGCGCATTTTCCAAGGCCGGACTGAACAGCATGGCGGCGCGAGTGTCTTTTTCGTTCCAGCCATCGAGGTAGCGGTAGCGACGCGGCCAGTTAAAGTACTGGTTGATCTGCGTATAGCTGCAGGTCATGAGGATCCCTCAGACCCACGATAATCACTTTCAGTAGAGATTGAGAGTTGTTCCCAACGAGCCACCGGCCCAAGGCCGTCGAAGTTGAGGACCGAGATGCGGTGCACGGTGACTTCGCTGACCTTGACCACTCCCCCACTGGGCTCGATCCACCCGGACAAGGAATATCCCGTTCGGAACAGAGTGAATGGCCGATACTTCCGCCCATGAGTGTTCAAGTGGACAGCTGCCGAGGAAACGGCTGCAGGGGTGGTCGGCTCCCCGCTACTTCTGCAACCAGAAATTGATGTCGGCTAGTCGTGGAAGCTCATCCCGCCACTATGGGCAACTCAGGTCGCCGTTGGGCTTATCCGGATGGTGTAATCCACGCCTGGCGCCCTGTGCTACAAAGGCTAATTAAGGTTCAGCTACGACCGAAGACTCGTGAAGATTCTCTACGTATCGCAATATTTTCCGCCAGAGATGGGCGCCCCCGGCGCTCGGGTTGCGGAATTAACCCGCCATTGGGTGCGTGCCGGACACCAGGTCACGGTTCTAACTGGCTTTCCCAACCATCCCACCGGAGTCGTGCCTCCAGAGTACCGCGCCAAACTCCGCCGTTTGGTGATGCACGAAAAAATGGAGGGAGTGAGTGTCGTCCGCAGTTGGCTGCTGCCCTTCCCTAACCGCAAAGCGTACGAGCGCATGCTGAACTACGGCTCTTTCTGCATATCGGCCGCGAGCACAGGTGTTTTCGTGTCCCGTCCCGACGTGGTAATTGCCACCTCTCCGCAACTTCTAGTGGGGCTGTCGGGCTGTTGGCTGGCCCGCGTTAAGCGAGTTCCATTTGTCTTCGAAGTTCGCGACCTGTGGCCAGAGTCGCTGGTTGCCGTTGGCATGGGTGATCCCAACTCATTTCTCCATCGCGGGCTGGGAAAAATTGCGGGCTTTCTCTACCGCCGTTGCGACCGGGTCGTTGTGGTCACTCCTGCATTTAAAGATCATCTGATCAAGCATTGGCAGGTGCCATCGGAAAAGATTTCGGTCGTTGAAAATGGAGTTGACACCGGATTGTTCAGCCCAGGAGCCCCGGACCAGGAGTTGCAAAGGGCACTCGGCGCCGAAGGCAAATTTGTCGCTTGCTACATCGGTACGATGGGAATGGCGCACGGACTGGAAACCCTGGTGGAGGCCGCTGCCCGCCTGCGAGATTCCGCTCCTCAGGTTCTCTTCCTGCTTGTGGGAGAAGGTGCAGAGAAGGACCGCATCATCTCGCTGGTGCGCTCCCGAGGCTTGACCAACGTGCATTTTGTTGACCAGCAGCCTCGAGAAAAGATACCGGCGTACATCCGGGCCTCGGACGTTTGTCTGGTGCTGCTCAAGAAGACGGAGCTCTTCAAGACTGTCATTCCCACGAAAATGTTGGAGTTCATGGCCTGCGCCCGCCCGGTGATTCTGGGAGTGGACGGCCAGGCGCGAAAAATTGTTGACGAAGCCCAAGCCGGACTCTTCATGGAACCGGAGAATCCGGATGCTCTGGCCCAGGCCATCCTGCACCTAGCGGCTGACAGCGAACTGCGTGAATCAATGGGCAGCAACGGCGCACGCCACATTTTGCTGCACTTTTCCCGCCAGCAAAAGGCGAAAGACTATCTCGCAGTTTTAGGGAGCGTAGTGGGTGAAAAACGCTTTTGACGGAACGCTGCGGCTTGGGCCTCGACCATTCACCTAGTGAACGGCGACTAACCCCAAGGATGTTGCCTGCAGCGCAATGGACACGTTGTCCTGCAAAGCAGTCTTGATAGCGCTGCTAGGCACAAATAGGATATCGTCCGGATTCAATGCCACGTCCGGAATCTTAGCCTCGAGAATCTTCTTCAACTCGACATGCTTTTCGGTAATTCCGTCGGGGCCCTTGTGAAGAATCCTGGTTCCGTTCAGCTTGGAGGTTCTGGTTGTACCACCAGCCAGTGCAATAGCCTGCAGCACAGTTAAGTTCCCGCGATCGATGAGCAGCCCGCTCGGCCTGGCGACATCTCCCACCACGTACACAACGTCAGCTTTGCGCACGACGACGGTATCGCCCGGCGACATTTCGACATTGGCCTGCGGGCTGTCTGAAAGGTTTCGCGCAAGCGCAAGGCTTACGGGTTTATCCGGCTGGTTTCGGCGAGTGATGGTCACGGAATTTCCGGCCTTGTCGGTCAGTCCGCCCGCCGCTGAGATGAGATCGAAGAGCCGCACCTGCCCCAACATGGGATACACGCCCGGTCTCGCAACCTCTCCCAAGACACTTGCGCCCTGCGATGCGTATTGATCCACGAAAACGGTGACGTGCGGGCCCTTCACGAATCCGCCGTCAGAAAGCTTCTTCTCGATGACTCCCTGCGCCTCATCCGTGGTCAACCCTTCCACGTGCACGTAGCCAACCAGCGGAAGATAAACATCGCCGTTATTGGAGACTCGCGCCTTGCTCGTGAGCTCTGGAACGTTGTAGACGCTGACTTCAATCAGGTCCCCGGCTCCCAGCCGCAAGGTCGTATCTGGCTCCGCGCCAGGCGAGTCCGCGGGACGAGCCGCAGGTTGCGTTTGCGTCGTCGGTGCGGGCTTGATGGCGGGCTCGGCTGTGCTTGCCGGCTTCTCAGTGATCGGCGCGGGTCGTTCTTGTGCCGCCACCACCAGCGAACACGCCAGTGCGACGAACGCAAAAACAGCAACACTGTGCACGCTGGACAAACCCCATCGCAGCGACCGCATCCCGGATCCCCCTTGCTATTGACGTGAGAAAAAAAGTTTAGCACATGCGTTTCGACCGTCGGGCAAATGCTTGGGGCTTTCCGAACCGTGATGTGCGCAGAAGCTTCAAAGATGGTTTTCCACAGCTGTGCCCAAGTGAATAATTGCCCCGCCATTTCCCAAACTGGTATAGTTCGTCTTAACGTTTCCCAAAACTGAACCGGCTTGCACGCTTTTCGGGGTTCCTGTCTCTGGCATGGGGGGTTGGTTGACTTTTCTCTTCCTGGGGATTTTCGCGGCTTCACTGTTGTTTTCGTTTGTTTTCACCAAATATGTACGGGATACGGCTACTGCCCATGGTTGGGTGACTGCGCCCGTTTTAGATCGCCACCTGCATCATCGTCCTTTGCCACGGCTCGGCGGCGTTGCCATTTTCCTCGCTTTCCTTCTCAGCTTGACCTTGGCGCTGCTCGTTGGCAGATTGCGTCCGAGCTTGGGCCTGGAAGTCTCCTCTTTCAGGGGCTTGTGGAGCATTCTCCTGCCCGGACTTGTGATCTTTCTGCTTGGCGTCTGCGACGATATCCGTCCGGTTCGGCCCTACGTCAAGTTTGCCGTTCAGGCCGTCGCCGGCGCCATGCTTTTCGCCTTCGGATTGCAAATTCTCCATTTGCCCGTGCTCTTCGGCCACCACCAGTTTCCCTGGTTTCTTGGCCTTCCCTTGACTGTTCTCTGGGTTCTCGCCATCACCAATGCTTTCAACCTGATTGACGGACTGGATGGACTTGCCGCTGGGTCGGCGCTGTTTTCGACCCTGGTCGTTTTCGTGGTTTCTCTGTTCAGCGGGTCGCCGTTGGTGTCTTTGATGGCCTTGGGGTTGGCTGGCTCCATTCTGGGCTTTCTGCGTTTCAACTTCAATCCAGCCACCATTTTTCTCGGGGATTGTGGAAGCCTGTTCATCGGTTTCATGCTCAGCGCTTTGGCGCTGCGGGGCGCGCAGAAGTCTCCCACCATCATCGCGGTCGCGATTCCGGTGGTGTCTTTCGGATTGCCGATCCTCGAAACCGCTCTTTCGATCCTGCGCCGTCTGATCGCCGGGCGGCCGGTCTTCACCGCCGACCGCGAGCATATTCATCACATGTTGTTGGCCCGGGGCCTCTCGCATCGCCAGGTGGTGATCGTCCTCTACGCGGTTTCGGCGGTTTTCGCCCTGCTGAGCCTGTTCCTTCTGTGGCCGACGGGCAGCACACTTGGCCTGGTCCTCGCCGTGCTAGGCACTGGAATTTGGTTGGGTGTGCAGCGGCTTGGTTATCTGGAGTTCGGGGAGCTCCGTCGCGTGGCCCAGCGCACCATGGAGCAGCGGCAGATTTTTGTCAACAACCTCGCCATTCGCCGGGCCACCGAAGAGCTGAAAGTGGCCACCGACTATAACCAGCTTTGCCGTGTGCTGGTCGCCGCCTTCAGCAGCAACGACTTTGACTCTTTCGAGCTGCAGTGTCGCCACATGCCCAGCCATGCGCCTGACATCCATGGCCTACGCATGCTCCCCAGCAGCGGTGGACCGCCATGTCTGGGTTGGAGCAAGCCGGGAAGCTACTTCCTGTCCGAGCCGCGTGGCGCCTGGACCCTGAACTTGGATTTAGTGACCCCCAACAATCGCCGATACGGCTCCATGGTCATGCATCGACTCTATGCCGAACGAGGTTTGCAACTCGACATCAACCTGCTGACTTCCCTATTCCCCTCAGTCTTGGCGGAAGCCTTGGATCGGACCCTCAGCCGCTCCGTCACGGATGTACCCGCTGCCCTCGATAGTTCCCAAGTGATGACAGCCCAGGCCGGATGAGTCCGGGTCCTGTTCGCTGGACCGGCGTCTAGTACAATCTCGTCTTTGGCGAGAATCCAGCCTCATGCACATTCTTCATGTCGTAGGCGCCCGTCCCAATTTCATGAAAGCCGCGCCTGTGCTGGCTGCGCTGGCCAAACGCGGCGTGCGGCAAACTCTGGTCCACACCGGACAGCACTATGACGCCAATATGTCCGACATTTTTTTCCAGCAGCTGGAGATGCCCGCTCCTGACCTCAATCTAGGAGTCGGTTCCGGCAGCCAAGCCAGCCAGACCGCGGAAATCATCGCCCGCTTTGAACCGGTTGTGATGGATCGCAAACCTGACTTGGTCCTGGTGTATGGCGACGTCAATTCCACCATGGCTGCGGCGGTCGTGTGCTCGAAACTGCTCGTCCCGGTGGCCCACGTGGAAGCTGGACTCCGCTCCCGTGACCGCAGCATGCCCGAGGAGATCAACCGGCTGATCACCGACCAGCTCTCCGACCTGCTCTTCACTCCTTCCCCGGATGGCGACGAAAACCTGCTGAGAGAAGGTATCGAGCCTGCCAAAATCCATAGAGTTGGCAATGTCATGATTGACACTCTGATCCGCCTTCTGCCGCACGCCGCCAGCCACCCGGGGGTGGATTTGCCCGGGCCCTACGCCCTGGTCACGCTTCATCGGCCCTCGAATGTCGATGATCTTCCTTGGCTCGGTTCATTGCTCAAGGCGCTGACCGAGCTCAGTCAGGATCTGACAGTGGTGTTTCCGGTGCACCCTCGCACCCGTCAGCGCATCGGTGGCTTGCACCTGGACGTGCTTTCGAACAGTCACCTCCGTTTGCTAGATCCCCAGCCCTATTTGCAATTTCTTGCCCTGGAGCAGGCCGCCACTGTCGTCATCACCGATTCCGGAGGAATGCAGGAAGAAACCAGCTACCTGGGCGTCCCCTGCCTGACCATGCGTGAGAATACCGAGCGCCCGGTGACGGTGTCGCTAGGAACAAACCTGCTGATGGGTCGTGATGTCGCTCGAATGGAGATCGAAGTTCACCGCATCCTGGCCGGCAAGAGAAAAGAAGGTTCCCCCATCCCACTCTGGGATGGCCATGCCGCCGAACGCATCGCCGGAGTCATCACGCACTGCGGCTAGAGTAATCCGGCTGGAGTAATATGAAGCAGATTTGAAGGTATGGAGCCCCAGAGGAGCACAGTGGAACGCGCCGTCGCGAAACCTGGAGCCGCCACCGGCGACCGCCGAGGTTGCGTGCGCCAGATCGTGCATTCTCCCGTCTACGTCAGCACGAATCTCAATTTCAGCGGGACTGGATTGGAGCTGCATGAAATCCTCGATGCCGCCGAGTCGGGCATTGCTTTGCAGGGAACCTCGCCGTTACCGGTGGGGCACCGCGTCCAGTTGCGTTTGGAGCTAGCCGAAAACACGGACCCGCTTCGAACCGCGGGTCGCGTCATTTGGTCGGAACCCTCGGGCCGCAGCGGAATCCGTTTTCTCGAATTGCGCGGTCCGGCTTCCAAGGAATTCAAGAAATGGCTGTTCGTGAACGCGCTGGTCGCTTGCGTACGACACGCGGCGGTGCAAGCGCCAGGCGCTCGATCACGGACGGCTCGATGCGGCATCTTCAACCGACGCTAGTCCGGCTTCCCCGCGCGAGGAGTTTGGCGCGCTGACCCGGCCAGACTACACGCCGGTTTTGACCCAGCTGGCGGCGATCCGGCGGGAAGCCGCAGCCGCATCTCCGGCCTTGGAATCATCTCTGCCCATGCTGGCAGAGCATGCTCGCGATTTCACTGGCGCGAACGGCGCTGCCATCGCGCTCTCGGTCGGCGATGAGATGATTTGCCGTGCCAGCACGGGGTCCGCTCCGAGCGTCGGTTCGTGTTTCCAGACCGGCACGGGCTTTTCGGGCGAGTGCGTTCGCGGCGGCCGCCTGCTGCAGTGCGATGACACGGAGACGGACCCGCGGGTCGACCGCGAAAGCTGCCGCGATCTCGGCATCCGCTCGATGATCGCCGTCCCCATTCAAGCCGGCGATGCCGTCACCGGACTGCTAGAAGTCTTTTCCCCGCAGCCCGACGCCTTCAGCCTCAACCATAGTGTTTTTCTGCAGCGCTTGGCGGACGTAATTCTCACCGCGGTGCGTCGTTCCGCTCAAAGTTCCGCTCAAACCGTGAGCGTCGGGAAGGCGCAGATGGCAAGCCCCGCAGCCCCTGCCGATGAACCCGGAAACCTGCTGGGTTTTGAGGCTCTGAGCGATGGCGATATCCGGAGCGGAGAAATCCCCGGCGGAGCTTCCCCTAAGATTCGGTCGATTGAAGGCTACCTGGGTCGGATTGCCTTATACGCCGCTACAGCCGTGCTCGTCGTGGTCGCTGCGCTGTTCTTGCGACGCATCGGAATTCTCCCAGGTGCGAGTCCAAGCAGTTCTCAGACGCAAATAGCATCCCCGGCCGATACCCCCGAACCCGAGCCCCAAGATCAACGCCCCGAGGCCGACTTGGATCGATTGCGCAAGTCCGCGGAGCAAGGCGACGCCAACGCTCAATTCGCCTTGGGCGCTCGCTATGCGATGGGGGAGGATATCCCGCGGAATTACTCGACCGCCGTCCACTGGTTCTCGCTCGCTGCCGAGCAGGGACACGTGCTGGCTCAGGCGACTTTGGGTGCGTATTACTGGGAGGGAAGAGGCGTTCTCCCGGATCTCGAAAAAGCCTATTTCTGGTCTGTCCTCGCCCGAGCCGGAGGCGATGAAGCCAGCAAGTATCGTGTTGCCGCCCTGGCTTCACGGATGAGCCGCAGCCAAATCATCGCGGCGCAGGCAGAAGCCAACGCCTGGCTGCAGCGGCGTCAGTTGGCCGGCAAGGCCTCTCCCGGTTCTCATCGCTAGAATTCGTCAGAGAGAATCAACGGCTCCCGACCGACCTCGCCCATTCTCGTGATGCCGGCGGGGTTAGAATGAAGCGAGAGGGTTGCTGTGTCGACGCTGCGCGATGTGGTTTACGAAAATGTCCGCGAAGGCGACCTGTACGACAAGCTCGACCGCAACCGCGTGCGCTGTTACGCCTGCGGCCACTGTTGCCCGATTCCCGAGGGCCAGCCGGGCGTCTGCAAGGTTCGTTACAACCGCGGCGGCACTCTTTACGTACCCTGGGGCTATGTAGGCGGCGTGCAGTGTGACCCTATCGAGAAGAAACCTTTCTTCCACGCCTATCCGGGCTCGCTGGCCTACAGCTTCGGAATGCTGGGCTGCGATCTGCACTGCGGTTACTGCCAGAACTGGGTGACTTCGCAAGCTTTGCGCGATCCCCATGCCGTATCGCCGCCGCTCGAGGCTTCTCCCGAAGCCCTGGTCCGCGATGCTGTCGGCCAGGGTGCCAAGGTTCTGGTCAGCACTTACAATGAGCCGTTGATCACGAGCGAGTGGGCGGTAGCCGTCTTCAAGGAAGCGAAAGCCGCGGGACTGGTCACCGGATTCGTCTCGAACGGCAATGGCACGCCCCAAGTCCTTGAGTATCTGCGCCCTTGGGTCGATCTATTCAAAGTGGATCTGAAAAGTTTCAGCGACCGTCACTACCACGAACTGGGTGGGCGCATCGGACCCATTCTCGAAACCATTCGCCGCTTGCACCAGATGGGAATCTGGCTGGAGATTGTCACCCTGCTCATTCCCGGCTTCAACGATTCTCCGGATGAATTGCGTGGTCTCGCGGATTTCCTGGCCAGTGTCTCGCCTGACATTCCCTGGCACATCACCGCATTTCACAAAGACTACAAAATGAACGATCCCGAAGCCACGCGTCCCGAAGATTTGCTGCGCGCCGCTGCCATCGGCAGCCAAGCTGGGCTCCGTTACATCTACGCTGGCAATCTGCCGGGTAGGGTCGGTGACCTCGAAGATACGCGCTGCCATAGCTGTGGCGAGGTCTTGATCAGACGGCACGGCTATTTTGTGGAGGACTATCGACTCACAGAAGGCAGGTGCCCCGCCTGCGCAGCCGTTATGCCCGGTCGCTGGGCGGCCAAGTTTGAAGGCCAGATCGCCGATCGTCCTTTCTTGCCGCGCCGAGGCTCGCCTTTAGTTACAATCCTCAGCTAGCGTTTGACCGAACTTCATGCGGAAACTCAGCCTCGCACTGCTGGCGTCGATCTTGTCTTTCACAGCGGCTTGCTCGCCTCGCGATTTTCTCACCCGGCGGCTGGCCGCCGATTTGATCGCCGGCTCGGATGCTTTCAGGTCCCCGCAGCTGTTCTGGCTCCGCACCGGGACGGTTTCGAACAAGGACTATCTTTCTCCGGAATACCTGGTTCTCGAGCGTCACGGCTGGATTACGGGATCGGGTACGGCTTGCCCTTCCGACATTGGCCCCGCTCCTTGCTGGGACGTGAGTCTCACTCCGAACGGCGTTAATATTTTCCGCGATCTGATCCCGCGCGACGCCGTCGCCTCACAGTATTTCAGCGTGCAGGCCGCCAAACGCGACCTACTCGAAGTGACCGGCATCAGCAAGAACGATCCCAATGCCGACGTAGACTTCCGCTGGAAATGGACTCCGCTGAACGCCATTGGCTCGGCTCTCTATAACGAGTCGGTCGAGTATGACTCTACGGTCGGCTTCCGTCACTATGACGATGGCTGGCGGCTAACCGAAGGCAGTACACCCAAGATCGGTCAGGGGATGGACGATGCGCTCAAGAACGCGCAACCGGTGCAGTGAAGAGCGCTGGTCGCTGGTCGCGGGTCCGGGCGTCGCGAGTGCTGCCCCGCCGCGAGCATGGAAGCCTGGAATCACGAACTCAGAAGGGAACTGACTTCTACTGTCTGGATGCGCTCACCATATTCACCCGGTGCGAGCTCTCGGCGTAGGCGGCAACACCTTTGTAGAGCGCCTCTGCGATTTCCTGGCGATAGGCGTCGCTCTCCAATTTGTTCTCATCCTCGGGACTGCTGACGAAGGAAACTTCTGAGAGGATGGCTGGCATTGTCGTTCCGGTCAGCACGACATAGGAGGCTTCTTTTACTCCGCGATTGCGCGTAGCCGGATTCTTGGTCTTGAGGGTGCGATACAGTGACTTCTGCACATCCTCGGCGAAACGACGGGACTGCAAAACCTTCTCGCGGACATCCACGTTCGTCCAGGACACATTCAGCTCGTCCCCGGGATTTCCGTCGCGGCTGCGAGCCCGTACCGAGGAATAAGTGTTCGTGTAATAGGTCTCGACCCCGCGGGCTGAAGGCAGGTCGCTATAGTTGCCGTGAACCGAAAGAAACATGTCGGCGCCGGCGAGGTTCGCGATCTCAGTCCGTTTCTCGAGCGAGACGTAATTGTCGTCGTGGCGGGTGTAGATTACTTCCGCGTCCAGACGCTTGGAAACCAGCTTCCCCAGGCGGGCCACGATGTCGAGCACCAGTTTCTTTTCCATCAGCCCCTTGCGCCCCACCGTGCCCATGTCCCAGCCACCGTGACCGGCATCGAGCACGATGCGGAACTTGGCGGAACTTGCTCGCAGCACGTCCTGGGCGTCGCCCGATGCGGCTGGCGGCTCGAGCCATCTCCCCCCGAGGGGAGCGAGCGAAGCCTGCGGCTGATTCGTTCCCGCGACGCCTGTTCCCGCGACGCTGGGCGAGGCGAACAGGTCTACGGCCGAATGGGTCTTGGCGGCCGCCGCTTTGCTGCGGATCTCCACCACCAGCCGGTATGGGTTGGTTTCCATGCTGACCCGGGGCGTAACTTCGTCCTTGGTCTCGAGCACAACGCGGGTGATGCCCGCTCTTGGCTGGGCGATGCGAATTCGTACCAGCAGGGGATCTCCGACCTCGATGTTACCGGGCAATCCCGCCGCCGGCGTCGTATCATGCAGGTCGAAATAGGTTCGTTCCGGGTTGGAGAGGTGGGAATATTCGTACTGGACTTCGCTCTCGAGGTCGATGGCTACGGTGGTCGACTCCGCCGAAGACCAATGCCGAATTCCAGTCACCGCCACCGGGGACGGGTTCGCCGCCTCTGGTGTTGGGGTACTCTCGCTCGGTGTCGAGGCCGGAGATGTGTCGGCTGACTCCTCGGAAGGGCTCAATACCGCGGGCGGCGGTGCGGACGCTGTCGCCGGCGGGTGTTGCTTCCGCCACCACCAGGCTCCGCCAGCGAGCGCCATCGCCAGCAGCACAAGCACGACGGCAACCGCAATCCCGCGCCTGGAACCTGTCGGTTCCGCGCTCCGCGAGAAAGGATGCTGGGAGTAGGCAAACGACGGGAAGCCTTCCTGCGGCTCCTCCGCTTCACTCGTCACTTCGTTGATCTCTTCGGTGACCCGGGTCAGAGCATCGCGAAGCATCTCAACATTGGGGAGTGCCCGCGCGGCTACTTCCGGCAACGGCTGCTCGGATTCCGCGTCCCAAGTCTGCGGTTCTTTCCACTCGCGCACCGCCGGCTGCCGCACCGGTCGCTCAATGACGGGAGCTTCAATGCGGGATGGTTCGATGCGGGATGGTTCGATCACGGGCGATCCGACCGTGAGAGGTGCGCTCACTCGGGTTTCGATGATTCGCGGTTCGATGGCGCGAACTGGCGCTTCGACCGCCGGCGCCGAATCTTGGGGTTGCGGGGAATCCTGCTCCGGTTTCAATGCCGCTAGGATCAATTCTGCCAGCAGGCTAAGGCTGCGAACGTCACTGTCGTTGAATCCATAGGGTTCGCTGCAGAAGGCTGACACCAGGCCGACGATGCCCCGTTCGGTCATCAACGGCACCGCTACCATGGATTGCAGTCCCATGAGGCGGCAAGCTTCCCGGTCGACCCGCGGATCTTTTTCGGAATCATCGCAGCGGACGATCAGGCCGGTGCGAATGCAGGCTCCCGAAAATCCGGAACTCGGATCGAGGCGCGCTCCCACATCCGGCGCAATCCGCCCCGCCGAGGCGCGACACCGGAACTCGTCCTCTTCCGCCAAAGCGATGCCCACGCCGTCCGCGCCTGTGATCGCCAGGACTCTTTCGCCCACCAACTGCAGGACTTCATCGAGGGCGAACTGCTCCGGACGCCACACTTCGGCGCTGTCGGGGCGAGCGCCATCGCGAATCTGGCGGGCCCGGCGCTGTCGGATTTGTTGGTGCAGGCAGGAAAAGGCCAGCAATGCTTGGAGCGCCTCGCGGCCGGGGGCATAATACGCCATCGGTTGCGAAGGCACAGGCGCGGTGGTTTTCCCGGACGGGCCCAGGTTCGCGTTGGTTAGATGCGCGCTCATGGAAGCGGTGTGGTACTCCTGAAGGCTCCCTGCCATACACCGCGCTTTTTCCGGGGGAGATCACACGATGTTCTGCAATGATCGGGAATCGCTCGGCCCGCGGCCAGAGTGCGCCGAAGCGATGTACTTAAATTACAGTGGTTTGCCCGCAATCGCAATACTTCCATTGCGAAATTGGACGCGAATTGAGGCATGGTCTTCGGTAAGATCTCGGTGGGAATAGTTGCAATTGTTTGCAACTCAGGGTATGTTTATGCCCCAGAAGTGGTTACAGGGTCGTGCCTGGTTGGTGGGAAAAAAGCCGAAATCGCGGTGGGGGTGGTTCCTGGGGATTGCCACTGGGCTGGCGGGGGCTGGGGTCATCCTTTTGAGGGGTTGCTGGCATGGCAAGATGAGTTGGCCGGTGCGAGCCCACGAGCATTCCTATCAGGTTTGTTTGGGTTGCGGCATCAAGCGTCTGTTCGATGAACAATCCTTTCGCGCCATCGGTCCCTATAGTTACGACCTCAATCAACTGATCGCCTGGGATGTGGCCCAGCGGAAAACCGCCGAACCCCTGGTGATTCCTTCGCAAGAACGGTCGGCCTCCTGAGGTTGTTTCGAGTAATCTTCTGAACCAGCGCGGTTACTCCGGCCATCCTCCGTCAAGTTTAAGATTCGGCTATGGAGTACCCGCCCCCCCTGCCGATCTCCGACCAGAACTCCGGCGCGACCGGCGGATTGCCCGGTCGCCGGCTCTATTACCGGCAGAAGGTCCCTACCCTGGCCTACGTCAACCTGGACCACACCAATGGCGGTATTGTGCGCGATCTGAGCGAAGCCGGCCTCGCCATCCAGGCCGTCAGCCCGCTTCGCCCGAATCAACAGGTTCAATTGCGCTTTCTCCTGCTGCGCCCGCGCCTGCAGGTTGAAACCCAGGCTCGGGTGGCCTGGGCGGACTCGAGAGGCCAGGCGGGAGTGCAGTTTGTAAATTCGACCGACCGTTCGCGCCGCTCGCTCAAACAATGGATGTTTGCCCAACTTCTCGGGCGCGCCGACCAAGCCGCCAAGATGGGTTCGATTTTCGATCCCGACAACGCAGAGCCGGGGGCGCCTGAGCTGCTTTACTCCGCGTCCCCCCGCCCCCCGATCCGTCTCCAGCCTGGCGATGACGATGCCATCTCGGGTCGGCTGGACCTCGTTCTGGACTCCGAGGATCTGGACCCCGAGGATGACGAGGAGGAACGAAACAGAGAAGCGGCCCTGCTGCTCTACGGATGGTCGGTTCCCCGTCGTACTTTCGCCCACACCGTGGATGCGCTGATCCTAGTCTCCGCCGTATTGATCTTCGCCATTCTGGCCATGGCGGGGACCGGAATCGTGCCCTCATCGGCCGTGGCGCTCGCCTTGGGACTGGCCGTGACCTGCATCTTCGCCACCCTGTACTGGTTCTTGTTTACGGCGTGGAATGGCGCCACTCCCGGCGAGTGTTTGGCCCAGTTCGCCGGCCGCGATTCGCTGGGGAGCGGGGAAGAGGTCAGGCCGCGCTTTCGCTAGGACGGGGGCCTCGCTCGGGCGGCGGGGCAAGGGACCGGGCACGAGGAATTGAAAATCAAGGACTGACGGCTGAGGGCGGCCGCTAGCTCCGGTTCACCGTTTGGAAGTACTGCCGTTCCAGCCAGAGCTGCAGATCTCGCTTCATGGGCTCGCTGATCTCTAGAAAACGAATGCCGGCATTGCCTTGTCGGTCCATCCAAGCCACTTCTCCTCGGGCCTGCAACGCAAGGTCGGTTCCCGGCAAACAGAAATTGGTTTCGACCGTGCCGCTCACGCGCGCCGGCTGCCGCAGATGCACCCTCATCCCTCCCAGGCTTAGGTTCAGGAGGTTGGCTTTGAGCTGCCGCTTCGGCGCGCAAGTCAGGGAGACCGGAGCGTCCAACACCTGGCGGTGATAGCGTAGCCTTCCTTTCAAAATCAGATTGCGCGCCGCCGAAAGAGTGTGCACCGCCTGCTCGACCGAGACCGGCTTTTTCATTAAGAAATTAACTTTCGTAGCGTCGATGCCATAGTCGGGCCTCGAGCCACTGACGATGACCACCGGTGCCGACGGCTCGCCGACACTCTTCTGCACCTTGCGCAGAAAGCCATGAGTTCCGTCCAGGTCGCAATCCACAATCAGTGCGTCCACTTTTGATTTTGCCAGACGGGTCCAGGCCCTTTGTGGTTCCCCCTCGACGTCGACATCCATGTGCAGGCCGCCGAGAATACATTCGTATACGCTGACTTCCTGGAAGTCTTGGGAAACGATCATTGATGTGATTGCCATGCCGCAACTTTACGTCCGGAGCGTAACGGCGCCCAAGTGACCGAGGTAATGATTCGCCCGGCGAGTCGCGGGGCGCACCCCGATCCCTGGATCACGCGGTGAATCTCGGGTGGAGCAGCGCTCCGAACGCTCGACGAAGCAGGGTGTTTTTCAGTGACCGTTTCGCCGGCTGCGGCAAATTTTCTGGGCGACCAGCGGGAGCGGCGTTCGCCTAGACCGCGCGCAGATTCTCGCTGCGCTGGCGCTCGGGAAACGCAAGAATCCGCAGCTCTTTCAATATGCAATATTCAGTATTTTCCCCGGCTACTTGGCCTGCGCCCGGTACCACTCGACGGTTCTCTGCAGACCTTCCTCGAAGTCCACTTTCGGTTTGTAGCCCATATGCTTTTCGGCCTGCGCAATATCCGCCAGCGAATGCTTGATGTCGCCGCCGCGTTCTGGCCCGTATTGCACTTCGCCGGAATATCCGGTGAGTTTCTTCAGCGCTTGAAACATTTCATTCAAATCCACGCGCCGCCCGGTTGCCACATTGAACACGCGCCCCGCCACTTCGGCGGCCGGCGCCTTGGCGGCGAGCAAATTCGCTTCCACCGTATTGTCGATATAGGTGAAGTCGCGACTCTGCGTGCCATCGCCGAAGATGGTGGGGGCTTCTCCCTTTAGCATCAGCGTGATGAACTTGGCCAGCACGCCCGAGTACGGCGATGTCGGATCCTGCCGCGGCCCAAAAACGTTGTAGTAGCGCAGGCACACCGTCTCGAGGCCATAACAGCGAAAGAACGAGATCATGTAGTGCTCACTGGCTAGCTTGGCCACGGCATAGGGCGAAATCGGATTCGGCGTCATGTCTTCGCGCTTCGGCAAGGTGGGAGTATCGCCGTAGGCCGAGGAGGAAGCCGCATAGACCACCCGCCTCACTTTCGCATCCCGCGCCGCCACCAGCAGATTTACCGTGCCGTCCACATTGGCGCGATGGCTGCCCAGCGGATCGAGCACCGACTTCGGCACCGAAGGGATGGCGGCTTCATGCAGAACGTAATCCACTTCGACGCAAGCCTCGCGCAACGCTTCGAGATCCAGCAGATCGACTTGCCGAAAATCCATTTGAGCAAAGATCTCGCCCAGGTTCTCCCGCTTTCCCGTGGCAAAATTGTCGATTCCTCGTACCTGGTCGCCTTGTGCGAGCACTGCGCGCGCCAGCGCCGACCCGATGAAGCCCGCAACTCCTGTGATTAAGCACCTGGCCATAGTTGGTCCATGATAGCGGATCGTTTCAGAGGTTGCGCCGCCAAGCTACTAGAAGGTAACGGGCGCGGGTCGCAGAGGGGGACCCGTCCCGGCCAAATCACAAGCCGGAGGTTGGTGCACCCGGTTTGTTCGCGGCCGCGCGAATCTCCTTCCAAACCTCTTCCCGTCCCGCGCCAGTCTTTGCGGAATAGGGAAGAATGCGGGACTGCGAAATATCCTGCTGCAGGCGTCGCAGGGCGTTGTGCAACTGATTGCCCGAAAGCCGGTCGCTTTTGGTGGCGACAACCAGGAACTCGCGCTCGATCGATCGCAGGAAATCGAGCAGTTGTTTGTCGCGCTCCTGCACCGGCACGTTGATATCGATCAGGGCCACACACAGCGCGAGGCTCGATCGCGTTCGCAGATAGGGCTCGATGAAACCGGGCCATTGTTCCGACACTTCCCGCGAAATCTTCGCGTACCCGTAGCCCGGCAAGTCGGTAAAAATCAGCTCCGGCCGCGGTTTCCCAGCCCATCGCACCTCAAAGAAATTAATCGCGCGGGTGCGCCCGGGGGTGGAGCTGGTCTTTGCGATTTTGGCTTCCAGCAGGGAATTGATCACGCTCGATTTGCCCACGTTCGAGCGCCCAAGAAAGGCCACCTCGGGCAGATTCATCTCCGGAAAACGGGCGGCATCAACCGCGGAAGTCAGAAAGCGGGACAGGACACGCATGAATCAGTTTGCCGGCTCGAGCCATAACTTGCAAGAGGGCGCGGCTTGAAGGGGGTTTGAAGGTACAGGCACAATTTGCGATGGACAGGGGAAGCCGACTTTCTTGATCCCCGGATGCGTTTTCATGCCGGGCGCCTTTCCGCCCAGAACTCAGCCGAGGATTGCGACCCGGACGGTTTCAAAATCGATTAAATCATTCCAGCGGTGATCCACGTCTTGAGCAATTCCGGATCGGCTGTCTCCATGACCTGGAAGCAGCGAGCACCCGTCGACTCCACCCAGCTTGCGTGGTAGAGCAGGCCTTCGGGCAACATTCGACCACTGCGCTTGAAGCGTTCCCCGATGGCCCTGGCATCGCCATTTTTGAAGCTCTCGATGACCGTGAATAGCATGCGTGGGAGTGTACTCCAGTCGCGCGATCGGTCAAACCGAGCTACGGCAGGGGCGCCCCCGTCGTAACCCACGGGATTTGAAGAGCAACTCTCGGAACGATTGCGTGTTTCTATGAGGGAAGCAAATCAGGGTACGGTGCGGGGGCCAAGTCAATGAATGCAATCAAGGGACTCGAAGAGCTCAACGTCGTCAGGCTGAAAGATGCTCTGTTGTGCGCCAACTGTGAACTGATCGTCAACGAGACGCTGCACGGCGCCTGTCCGGCGTGCAACAGCAAAGCGCTCATGAGCCTGGCGCGTCTGCTGGGCGGAACCATCGAGAATCAATCCGAACCATGCCTTCTCCCCGGCCTCGAAGGCGGTTCTTCCCGCGCCCTTGAAACTCGGCTCTTCTAACCGCTCCCCCGCGCACCATTCAAGGCAGCGCACGCCCTCACTCCCACCGCAAAGACCGTGACTCGCTCCGCTGGTGGAGATGACACAATGCGTCACTTCCCAGCCGTTGGCTAAACGTTTTTCCTCTCTATGTCCGTGCAATTTTCCGGCGGATCTTGCGCGCCAGAAACCTCACCATCAGGAAACCCTTGTCGGCATTGGCTTATCGCGTAGGTCACAACTTTTACGACGCGCGAGGGTTTTCACCATCGAGCACGGAGGGATTGAAACATGATGAAATCAACGTTATTCGCTCTGCTGGGCCTGGCCGCTGTGCTGACTTTGGCCAGCCCGCCCAAGGCAAACGCTGGCGTCGTGATCGGAGTCGGTGTTGGCCCCGTCTATCATCGTCCGGCTTATGGCTACGTGGTCGTGCCGCCGCGGCCGTACTTTTACCGTGCGCATCCCTACGCCTATGCGCCGGCTTATGTTCCTCGCGTCGACTTTTACGCGGGACACTTCTACGGCGATCGGCACTGGGCCAACGGAGGCTGGGATTATAGGATTCGCCGGGACTACCGCGGTTGGCGTCGCTAAGATCCAGGCGTGCCAACTCCCACCATGATGTGCGGAGTGATTCTGAAAAGCCCTCAGCGCTTGGCTGGGGGCTTCTCATGCTCGGCGAATTCGGCCAGGCTGCTCCTGAAAAACCCTGCCACGATCCCCCACAAATCCTGGACTACTGAGGCGGTGCGAGTTCTCGAGCACTCGTGATTCGTCCGGCTCAGCAGCTCTCGCGAAAAGTGGTACGGTACTCCCGCCTGCGCTTGAGAAACGCGGGAATCCGGCTGTCCTAACACGAAAGGGTTGGAAAAACGGTCCAGCACACGGTCGGGAAAATGACTTCAACGAGCGGTCAGCCTTATGCGAGATTCGCCTGCGGCTATTCCTCGGGTGGAGGGGGTGTGATCTCACTCATGAGGGCTAGAGTATTACCGTCTGGGTCCTTCAGGAAGGACATCCAAAGATCCTGACTCTTCATTCGGGCAACCAGATGAGGCTCGTCGATAAAGGTCACGCCTCGGGTTTTCAGCGCAGAATGCACGCCGCGGATATCGGCGACGCGAAAGTACAAAATCGCGCTCTCACCGGAGAGCGGTTTGTCCGAAGCACCGATCATGAGCCGGACGGTTCCACACTGAAAAAAGGCCATGGTGCCCGCATCGAAAAGGAACTGCATGCCGAGGGTGTTTTGATAGAACTCCCTGGCCCGCGGCAAATCCCGAACCGTCAATGCGATTTGCCCGATCTCGCCGAGATGAGGCGCCGCCTGCGGATCCGCCATATCGTTGCTCATTGCTCCTCCGGGCAAGCAAGTTTAGCAGAACACGCTACCCACGGTTCGAACACTGCGATGCCGGTGGTGGGCTAATTCCGCGTGTTGATGATGCAAGCGGAAACCGCGTTCCGGTCTCTGCATTTTGCCGAAATATCCTTGCCGCGTTCCATGAGTTGCTTGCTACGCAGTCGCGCTTTCGCCGCATCCTGTTCTGCATCTTCCGCCAATCGGACCAGCCTGCGCGGCAAGAAGGCGCGTCAGGTTCGCAGTGACGATCCCGCCGAGCTTGACGATCAGTGGATTTTCATCGCGCTTGATGCGGAAACCAAACTTATCCCTTGCTTTGAGATCGGCAAGCGCCCGATCCCGATCACATCAGTACCTCTCATGCGGAGCGGTCGAATTTGAGTTTGCGTATGCACTTGCGTCGTGTTATCCGCCTTACCAATGCTTTCTCTAAGAAGCTCGACAACTTCAAAGCCGCCGTAACTCTCTACTCCGCAGGGTACAACTTCTGCCGCGTCCACCAGACTTTGCGGGTCACTCGGGCGATGGAAGCGGGACTCACGGATCACGTTTGGGAAATTGCCGAACGATTGGCCCCGGCGTAAGCTGATCTCATTCCTATGCCAATGGAGCCACGATTTGAAACGGACAAAGACGGCAACGTCATCACCAACCCCGTCACCGGATGGGTGAGCAGTACCTTCGCAGAAATGGCCGTCATTCTAGCGGTTCATTACGCACCGACGCCAGAGGCGCTCGAAAGCGGGGAAAGCAGGTCGATTCAGTTTGTGTTGACGCCTCAACAGTGCCTAGAGCTTGCGGTGGGACTGACCAAATTGGCAAACTTCGTGCTGGATCAGCCACTTCCCGAGAAGCCCGCGAACTAACAATATTGTTTGCGCTTTGCATTTTCTACTCCATGACCAAGGGATTTTCCATGAACAAAAGCAAACTGGCGACGAAAACCAAACTATGGAGGATTGACGGTACTGCCGACAGCACCCTAGAGCCAGATCAGGCGGTCCTTATCTCTCTCTACGTGGCGGCGGCCACCATAGAAAAAGCGCTTAACAAGATTGATCCCATCCTGCACGAAGAAGCCAAGAAAAAGGGTATGACACGCGGCAATTATGACATCCACACAGAGGAAACGCTGATCGGTGAAGTGTACGTCTGAATCAGCAACATGGAATTAGCCCACTACCGCGATTCCCAACCCCTTGCAAAAAAGACCTGCCTCAGGCACGCTAAAACCCGGTATTTCTGAATGGGCACGCCGGAGGCACAGGACCTTCCCTTTCATGATGTTCCGTAGGTTTCGAAGACGGTCGAAAAGCTCGCAGGAGACGGCTGTGTTTTGTGGCAAGTGCGGCGCGAATCTCCCCGCTGGCTCGCAGTTCTGCCTGAAGTGCGGGCAAGCCGTTCAGTCGCCGGAGGTGACCGCGGCTCCTGTAACCGGCCCTGCGCTTGCCTCCTGCGCCGAGTGCGGCGCCGAATTCCCCGCCCGCGGCCAGTTCTGTCCGATGTGCGGACAATCCGTCGAGGCGACGCCCAAGCGCCACCAGGCCCAGGTTGAGACCACCGGTCGTGCACCAACCCAAGCGGCGGCGCCAAAAAGGCCCAAGTCACCGATCCTGATCTGGTTACTTCTCCCGGCGCTGGCTCTCGCCATTTGGTGGAGCGCAGCCAGCGACAATCCTGCTGCCCTGCAACTGCGGAAGCTAGTCGACAAGTCTCATACCCAAACCATCACGCCGCCGGTGTTTTCGGTGAAACCCCATGGTTTCGCCTCCTACGAATTCACCGTTCCCTCGGGCTCGGTGAATGTAGCGGTCACGGGCGAGTTCACTGCCACCGGCAGTTCAAGTAGCGATATCGAGGTGTACGTGTTCAAAGACGATGCCTTCGTGAGCTGGCAGGGGGGCTATTCGCCGAGCACGTACTACAGCAGCAGCCGAGTCATCAAGGGCGACGTCCAGGCCGAACTGCCTGCCGGCGCCGGGACCTACTATGTGGTCTTCAACAATAACTTTTCGCCCCGGATAACTAAGTCGGTCCAGTCGGAGGTCACGCTGCATTACACCAAATTCTGGCCGTCATTCTGACGGCATCGGAATTCGCTCCGGGGCGGGCTCAGCTCTTCTCGAGGCGCTCGCTGATCCGAAACCCCCGCTTCCGGCCCGCGCGCACAAAGGCCTCACCGGGCACCGCCAGCTCAAGCGGGATGGAGCCCACAGGTGTTTCCCCTTTTGCCAGCATCGCGGCAACGATGGCCAGGTGCCATCCCGTGGTGCGCTGCATCGCCGTAAAACCGGTGGCATCGTCGTAGTAGTCGATCAGTTCGACCACCGCCTCGGCCGGCTGCCCGTTGTTGGTCCCGCGCGCGATAACGCGGATAATGCATACGTCCCTGTCATCCTCAACTCGCACCTGAGGCTCGTACAAGGTGTGGAACAAATGCCGCGGGATCACATCGTTGCCATCGACTCGAATCGGCTGCAGTTCAAATAACCCAAGATCGGAAAACGCCTTCAGTTGGGCAAACGTCCCCGGATAGCGCAACACCTTCAGCTGATACGTCTGCAACTTCCCTTCAAAAGTCCAGGGCGCGGTCGAAACCCCGCCCGCGATCAAGAAAGACTCCAGCTTTCCGAGCGGCGGCACGTCCACCACCTCGAATTCCGTGAAACAGGGCAGGTGTGCCAATTTTCCGTTGCGCAACACCGTCATTCCGCCGTAATACTCGTTGGTGAGGCCTTCGATGTTGAACGTCAGGGCATAATTCCAGGGCTGCCGTGGATTCTGCGGCAGGCCGCCATCGTACATATACACATGCTCGGCTTCCCCGACCAGCCCCATGGCATAGACCGCCAGCGTGTTTCCCATGCCTGGTCCCAACCCGCAGTCCGGCACAACCCGCACGCCGGCCTGCTTGGCCTCGCGATCGAGCCCGTGTTGCTGCCTCACGGTTTCGGTGTGCCCCCCGAGATCACAAAACGAGACCCGGCTGGCAATCGCCACTTTCGTCAACCCCAGGTTGTAGAAATAGGGCACCGCGCTGAGCGCCACCTGGTGGCCCGTGAGCGCTCGTCCCACGGCACCTTCATCGCGAACATCGAGCGCGATCGGCTCTGCAACCTTACGCCCCACCAACTGGTTGACCCGGTCGGCCGCCGTTTTCGCTCGCGCGGCGTCGGCATCCGCCAAGGTGATGCGCGCCGCTTCCCCAAACCGGCCCAGGTCATACGCGGCGGCAATTCCCTGCCGCCCGGTTCCCAACACAATGTAGGAAAATGCCATATCAGTTTTGAAGGCGAACCCTAGATCCCCCTGGTCCGGATTGCGCTGAATCCCGCTAGCTGCGACCAGACGGGCTCCCATCAGAGGCGCGTGAATCGCGCAATCAGGTCCCGGTGCTGCGGAAACAGTCTAGTCAGTCCTTCCCGCTCCCCCATTTCAAAATCCTCGAATTCAAAGCCCGGCGCCACCGTACACCCAACCAGCGCGAACGACTTCGGATCGCGAACGCAGGAGGCGAACCAGCAACCCGCCTTCACCACCGCCTGCCAGATCTGCCCCGCTTCGAGGTCACTGCCCAGCTGAATCTCCGAGTATCTCCCGTCTGGGTCGATGACGTGCACCAGCAACGCCGTCCCGGTGTAAAAATGCCACAGTTCATCCGAGAGGAGCCGGTGAAACCCCGAGAAATTCTCCCCCTCGAGCAAGAAGTAAATCGCCGTCGATACCGTCCGCGCCCCCTTGAACTGTCGGGGCAGAGCTTCTCGGGCAATGGATAAATCCGAGCGGTAGCTCTGGCGATAGTGGCCGCCCTCGGGGTGCGCGATGAGCCGAAGCTTGTCTACCCAATACCTGGCTTCTTCGGTCATTCCTGGTTACCGGTCGCCGTATGGGGTCACCTTCCCATCGACCACCACCGCAAGGTATCGGCCACCGCTCAAAAACTGCATGACCTTTTTCCCGGCGCGCGCCATCTGCGCCCAGCGCGATCGGGTCTCCGGATTCTGCTCGAGTCCTCGCAGGGCTTGCCCGTCGAAGAGGAAGTCCACTTGTCGCAGCCGATGCCGCGAGGTTCGCCGCACCGCAGAGCGCCGGCTCTCGACTTCGACCTCGGGCGCGTCCTCGAGCAGAGCTTGCCGCCACACGCTGACCAGAATGTCGTTCAGCTTTTGGTCCATGCTCGCGACCAACCCTCTCTCCCGCAGCTGGAGGGAAAAACTCCGGGCTGGGGCGGCCGAGGACCGGGGCCCTGCAATCGACGCCATGGTGGGAGTTATGAGCGAAGATCGCCTCTCGGGAAAGTCCGCTCCGGGGCGGCACAGGGTCCTCGCCCGCGAAAGCCAGCCATCTGGTGAGGCTGCTCGGTCAAAGGAGACGACTGATCGAGACGTCCCTTAGAGAAAGCCCGCCGTCTTCACCGTCAAGATACTCAATGCCATTTCCAAATTGCGGATCGCCTCGGCCAATTCAGGATGCTCGCCAATTTTTTCCCGAAGCTCCTTCATCAGCCGATGAGCGCCCGCGACATGCTCCGCCGCCGGATGGGCTGAACTTGGCTGGGACTCTGGTTGGTTCTGAGATTGCATGGGGTACCCCAAGCACTAGTGTAGCTCCTCAAGAGCAGTCGCCGCCGTGGCCTAGCCCGGGTATCTACCCGTGATATAGCCTTCCAGTTCGTGGATGGCCTGCGCTTGTTCCGAGATGATCCACTTGACCAAGTCGCCGATGGACACCACCCCCACAACCTGGTCGTCCTCGATCACCGGAAGGTGTCGAATCTTGCAGTTGGTCATGATAGCCATGCATTCATCGAGCGGATGCATTCGGGTCACGAAGACGACCGGGCTGGTCATGATCTCGCGGACCAGAGTCTTTTTCGACGAGTGACCCTTTAGGATCACCTTGCGCGCATAGTCGCGCTCGGAAAGAATGCCGACCAATTTTCCTTCCGAGAGTACCAGCAGAGCCCCGACGCCTTCTTGCGCCATCTTCTCAATGGCTTCGTAGACGGACTGATTCGGTGCTACCGAGAGGACTCGATGACCAGGTTTTTTCTGCAGGACTACGTCAATCGTGTCGGTAAGTTTCATGGCACACCGCCAAGACCGTCATATTAGCACGCAAAGACCGAGCAGAAAATGTGTTCATACCCCTGCGCGTCCGGTATCTTTATCATCTTTGGATCATCGCTGGAAAAACCATGTCATCTGCAAAAGCCACTCCTCGGTCTCGGCGCAACTTTCTCGAACTCGCAGCCTTATCGATCGGCGCCCTCGGCCTGGGATCTTCGGCCAGAGCAGCCTCTGGTGCCAGGAGCATTGCGATCGTCACCGATCCCACCGATCCGGCAGCCTCCTCGGATCCGGTCCGTTGGGCGATCGAGGAACTGAGCCAGGCCTTCGCCCAACATGGCATCTCTCTCCACCGCTCGAACTCGCTTCAGCAAGTGCCTCGGTCGGACCTTTGTATCGTAGCCGCCGGACCGACAGCGCCCTTGGCCTCGGCCGTATTAGAGCAGGCTGCTCTGTCCCTGCCGGATTCACCGGAAAGCCTGGTCATCGCGCCCGCGAAATCCGAGAACCGGCCGATCCTGCTCGCCTGTGGCAGCGATGGCCGCGGCCTCATGTACGCGCTGCTCGAACTTGTCGATCGCGTGCAGCATGGGGGCGATCCCTATTCTGCGATCCAGGTGCTGCAACCGCTGGCCGAGCAGCCGTTCAACCAGACTCGAAGCATCGGGCGCTCCTTCGTGAGCGACGTCGAAGACAAGCCTTGGTTCAATGATCGCGCCATGTGGCCCGCTTATTTCGCCATGCTGGCCGCGCAGCGCATCAACCGCTTTACCCTCAATTTCGGCATCGGCTACGACTTCCTCGAGCACGTCATCGACTCCTATTTTCTCTTCGCCTACCCATTTCTTCTCTCGGTCCCAGGCTACAACGTACGAGCCGTGAATCTTCCCGATCGAGAGCGGGATCAGAACCTCGAGACCCTGCAATTCATCAGCCGCCAGGCCGTCGCCCACGGCATCGACTTCCAGTTAGGCATCTGGACTCACGGCTATCAATGGAGAGACAGCCCGAATTCCAATTACACGATTGAGGGCTTGACGCCCGAAAATCACGCCGCGTATTCCCGGGAAGCACTGGCTGCCTTGCTCGCGGCGTGTCCGGCGATCAGTGGCGTCACCATGCGCACCCACGGAGAGAGCGGCGTTCCCGAGGGGAGCTATTCGTTCTGGGGGATCGTGTTCGACGGGGTGGCGCGCTCCGGCCGCAAGGTCGAAATCGACTTACACACCAAAGGCCTCGACCGGACCATGATCGACCACGCGCTGGCCACCGGCATGCCCGTGCGTCTGTCACCCAAGTACTGGGCCGAGCACATGGGCATGCCCTACCAGCAGACCGCCATTCGCGATCTCGAAATGCCCCGCGAGAATGCCAACCCGCAGGCCTTCTTTGCCCTCAGCAGCGGTGCCCGCAGCTTTACCCGCTATGGCTACGCCGACTTCCTGCGCGAGGACCGCCCCTACAGCGTTATGTATCGCATCTGGCCTGGCAGCCATCGCTTTCTGTTGTGGGGAGACCCGGTTTCAACCGCCGCTCATGCCCGCGCCTTCAATTTCTGCGGTAGCAACGGAGTGGAACTCTACGAGCCTCTCTCCTTCAAAGGCCGCCGCGGCTCGGGCCTCCCTGGCGGCCGCTGCGCTTATGCCGACTCTTCGCTCAATCCTCATTGGGACTGGCAAAAGTATCTTTATTCCTACCGCGTTTGGGGGCGACTTCTCTACAACCCCGAAGCCGATCCCGAGACCTGGCGCCGCCAACTGCGCACTCAGTTCCAAGCGAGCGCTCCCGCCCTCGAGTCGGCCCTCGCAAGCGCCACCCGCATCATCCCGATTGTGACCACCACCCACTTGCCCTCCGCCGCCAACGACACATTTGGTCCTGAGTTCTACACCAACCAGTCGATGCTCGACCCCGGGAAGGCTCCCTACGGCGATACTCCATCTCCCAAGGTATTCGGCAATGTCAGCCCGCTCGACCCGCAACTGTTCTCCCGCATGAGTGATTTCGCCGCCGAATTGCTCAAGGCCGACCGCAGCGGCAAGTATTCCCCCATCGAAGTTGCAGAGTGGCTGGAGGAGCTGTCTGAAACCGCCGCCCGGCAGCTGGCGGAAGCGAAAAAACAGATGGACGGAAAGCCGAGCCCGGATTTCCGCAGAGTAGCCGCTGATGTTGAACTGCAGATCGGCATCGGCCGCTTTTTCGCCGCCAAGTTCCGCAGCGGAACGCTCTATGCCATTCACGACCAATCCGGAGATCGCGCCGCCTTGCGAGCGGCCTTAGACGCTTACCGCCGAGCGCGAGAGATCTGGGCCGCCTTTGCCCAGGCCGCGAAGGGCGTCTATGTTTCTGATATCACCTACGGCCCTCAGCCCTACCAACGAGGCCACTGGATCGATCGCCTACCCGCCATCGACCTAGATATCGCCGAAATGGCCAAACGCCTGCAATCGATGCCGAATGCTGCCGAACCAACCGCCGAGGTTCAGGCTGCGGTGCAACAAGCTCTGGGCCATCCCCAGCGCAACCTGGCGGCCTGTCGTCACCGTCCTCCCGCCCACTTTGTCCCGGGAGAGCCGCTGCCGTTGGTCCTCTCGATCGACCCAGCTGCGCCGCCGGCTTCTGTTCGCTTGTACTACCGCCGGGTGAATCAATCCGAACGGTACCAGGTGGCGGACCTTACAGCGCGAGGAAGGGAATACCGCGCGGAAATTCCGGCCGGTTACGCCCAGTCCAGCTACCCACTGCAATATTATTTTGAGCTGAAGCAAGGATTAGACAAGGCTTGGCTTTACCCCGGATTCGCGCCCAATCTGGCGAATCAGCCCTATTTCGTGGTGCGACCCGGGTCCTCCCACAGATCGGAAATCTCCCATCTAGCGGGACCTGGGAGCCCGCGCTCGCGAACGACCTGAGCGCACTTTGCGGTTTGCTCCCGACCCCGGGGTCCGGAGGTTCTTTAGATCGGGTTCGGCTGAGTATTGGTGGCGTCGGTCACATTCGTCGGAGTATCCGAGAAGGATTTCCCTGGTTCAAAGGCAAATTTCTCGTGCTTGGTACCGACCTTGCGGATGGCATCATGCCACCCGTCGTCCCAGCTAACTTCTGCTTCTCCGTTCACTACTTCCCAAGTTCCATGGACTGCGCCAATCGATTTTTTGGCCTCGCCGCTCGGTTCGAGCGTGATGTAGAAGTCTTCCCCGTTCCCTTGGCCCACTCTCCACTTCCCGACGAAATGATTTCTGCCCAGCACGGAAACGCTCGCTGCCGGAGTCTTGAACTCGATGCGTTCGATCTCTGCCAGCGAAAAAGTCTGCTGATGTCCGTCTTTGAAAGTAATCACGATCGAGTTTTGCGCAGGGGAATTCGGGTTCGAGCCGGCGCCGTAGGCCGCGCCCACGAGCATCCCAAGAATGCAAATGAATCCTGCCATATGACGCATCGCTTCCTCCTCACGAACCAAGCCAGAGCTGAAATATACACCCGCGGTCCCGCCTGATACGGGCGCCGGGCGACAGCGATCCCAATCTTCACTACGAGGAAAGCGGCAGGAAAGTTCCGCGGATTCGAAGGATTCCGAAGTCTTCGGCCAGAGGTTGCGACCAAAGAGCGGCCGCGCGCTTTTCGATCCTCCCTTTCAGCCATTTCAGCATATACTTGCGTTGCTCCGAGGGGAGCACTTTCCCCGGCATCCGCGTGAGCGCGCACCAAGCCCATGGCCAGGAATCGATTGTTGTACTTGACCACAAACGACTGGGTTCTGATCAATGCCAAGGCGAAGCGATTAACTTTCAGGCTGGGCGAACAGATCATCAAGGAGGGCTCGGTCGGGGACACCCTCTACGTGGTCCGCCGCGGCTCGGCTTCTGTGGAATTGACCGGGACCGGTTCCCGCACGGTGGTGGCCGAGCTCGAAGTGGAAGACATTTGTGGCGACATGGCTTTCATCGAGAAGTCGACCGCCACAGCCTCTGTGATCGCCAAGGAAGATCACGTCGAAGTCGACGCAATCCAAGCCTCGGCACTCTCGCAGATCTTCGAGGCCTTTCCTGGACTCGCCTACCGGTTCTACCGCTCCCTGGCCGTCGTTCTGGCCCGCCGGCTGAAGGAAACGTCTATGCAACTGGCCCGGGCGAAGTCCTCCGCAAAATTGAAAGGGCCGTAAACCTCCGCTGGTTCTGCGGATGTTTTCCGACCCTTATGCTGGACTCAGTCTCGGTGAACGCGCGTCCGTTGAGTCTACCCGTTCCCCAAGTACTGGACGTGAACGTAGGTGCCGAGCCTGACGTTATAGGCCAGGTACCAGCCGTCGTGGTCGGGGTCTTCATAGATCACGACCTGGTCGGTGCCCCAAAGCCAGTCGTTGCAGTAGCCCAAGTCAGGGTCGGCCACACTGAAGTAGAAGCCGCCAAACCAGAAGCGTCCGGGGCCGCCGCCTTCAATCCGGAAGACATGCCCGCGCCCGAAGCCTCCCGAAAAGCGCCCATGCTCGAAGGGATGATCGAGGTGTAAACGGGCGTCATCCCGCCCGGTGTCGTGTCCGACCCATTTGCCATTGGTGTGAACGTGGGGAGCTTCGGGATGCCCAGCCTTGTCGCTGAAACCGTGCGGCGCCGCCGGCGCCGCCGCATGCCCTGCCCGTGCCGGTGCGGGACCGTGCGGCGGAATGTATCCCCCACCTACGCCGGGCTTAGCCCTGGCAAAAGCAGAGAAAGAAAACATCAGCAGCACTGCAACAAGTCCGATCAATTTCTTCATCGCAGCCTCCGATTCATAACTCTAGCATTTCACCTGCCGGGAAACCAAAGCTGGTTGAGATGAAAATTAGTGCGAGCTGGTTGCCCTGCTCTCCCCTGAGCGCCAACCAAACCAAACTCCATGGAGAACGACGTCCCTCGGATGATGAAGAGAACGAGGTCCCTCGGGATGATGAAATGGGCGTTGATGTTTTTCTTCTCTTGATTGCTGGCGCAGATTTCTGGCGCGTTCGCCGGCGGGCAAGTACCCTCAGACCTGCACGCCTCAGACCTGCACACCAAAGATCTGCACGCCAAAGACGAGCTCGCCATCCCTCGCGTGGCCGAGGAATAGTGGAAGGTGTTCGACGCCGGAGACGTGAAGGGCCTGGACTGTAGGGAAGCAGTGATTTCACCGTCGCCGTCGAGTTCGGGTTGGTAACTCAAACCGGCGATTTGGGAGTTTCGGTGTTTTTTGGGGTCCGCTTCTCTGTCAGTTGTCGACCCGCACTGAGCTTGGTCGAGGGGGTTGCACCAGAAGTAGGGCAAACTCGTAGGGCACGGCGATAGGTTGCGGCAGAGTCCGCCCCCTCAAAATATCCATCACGCCCATCGAAATTCTTAATTTTACTTCCCAGCCCTCCTGAATTATCAATACTATGCAAGACTATCTCTAAGCCCTCAAGAACCGTGGCAAACGGCTCGCTACGGCACGAGACGAATTTGAGTTCGCTCCAGTGGCTGACGATGTTGTTCGGAGACGCCCACGATGACGCTCTTCAAGACCCCGAATGGCCTGCCCCCCGCCCAGGGGATGTATGACCCTGCTTATGAGCATGACGCTTGCGGTATGGGGTTTGTGGCGAACATTCGGGGGGAGAAGAGCCACGAGATCATTCTCCAGGGCATCCAGGTACTGATTAATCTGACCCACCGCGGTGCCTGCGGCTGCGATCCGGAAACCGGCGACGGCGCGGGCGTTCTGATTCAGATTCCCCATAAATTCTTCGCGCGCGAGTGTGCCGCGTTGGGCTTCACCCTGCCCCAGCCCGGCGAGTACGCGGTGGGGATGTGTTTTTTGCCGGTCGAGAAGCATCTGCGCTTGCAGGTGGAAGGCATTCTCGAGCGCATCCTCGGGGAAGAGGGCCTCACGGTTCTTGGCTGGCGGGACACTCCGGTCGAGGGGGATGCCATTGGCCGGGTGGCCCGCGCCTCGCAACCTTATATTGAGCAGATTTTTGTCGGACGCGCTCCCGGGATGGACGAAGACGCCTTCGAGCGCAAGCTGTATGTTGTGCGCAAGCTGGCCGAGCGCGAGGTGGCCGATTCCGATATCGAAGACAAGCACTTCTTCTATCTGCCGTCGCTTTCCGCCCGCACCATTGTTTATAAAGGTTTGCTGCTAGCTCCGCAGATCGCCAATTTTTACGGCGAGCTGTCCGACCCGGACGTGATGAGCGCTCTTTGCTTGGTGCACCAGCGCTTTTCGACCAACACGTTTCCCAGTTGGCAGCTCGCCCATCCCTATCATTATGTTGCACATAACGGCGAAATCAACACCCTGAAGGGTAACGTGAACTGGATGCATGCCCGGCAGTCGGTGCTTCAGTCTCCGCTGTTCGGCGACGATTTGAAGAAATTGTTCCCCGTGATTGCTCCGGGGGGCAGCGACTCCGCCAACTTCGACAATGCGGTCGAGCTGCTGTTTCAGGCGGGACGGTCCCTGCCGCACGTGATGGCCATGCTGATTCCTGAAGCCTGGGCAGGGAATCCGCACATGAAGGCGGCCAAGCGTGCGTTCTACGAATATCATGCCTCGCTCATGGAACCGTGGGACGGGCCGGCCGCCATTGCCTTTACCGATGGGCGGGTGATCGGCGCCACGCTCGATCGTAACGGCCTGCGGCCGGGTCGTTACGTGGTGACCAACGACGATTTGGTAGTAGTGGCATCGGAGGCCGGGGTTCTCGACATCGAGCCCTCGCGGGTCAAGAGCAAAGGCCGCCTGCAGCCCGGCAAGATGTTTCTGGTGGACACGGTCGAAGGTCGCATCATCGCCGACAAGGAGATCAAGCAGAAACTGAGTTCCCGGCAGCCCTACGCGCTGTGGCTGAAAGAAAAGCAGATCACCATGGACAAGCTGCCGGAGCCGTCGCGCGTGCAGGGCGGCAACCGCGAGACCATCCTGTGCCGTCAGCGTGCCTTCGGATATACCGACGAAGATCTGCGCATGATCCTCGAGCCCATGGGCGTGAAGGGCGAAGAGCCCACGGGTTCGATGGGAACTGACACACCGCTGGCTTGTCTGTCGGACCGTCCGCAGCCGCTGTTCAATTATTTCAAGCAGTTGTTTGCGCAGGTGACCAATCCGCCGATTGACCCGATCCGCGAAGAGATGGTCATGTCGCTCATCAGCTACATTGGCACCGAGCGCAACATTCTCGAAGAAACCCCAGACAACTGCCACACCCTGAAGATGCCGCATCCCATCCTCACCAATCGGGTGCTCGAGAAGTTGCGCCGGGTTTCGACCGGAGACTTGCTGGCTACGACCCTCTCGACTTTGTACCGCGCGGCCGACGGCGAAGCGGGATTGAAGACGGCGCTCGATGAACTGGGGCGCCGGGCGTCGCTGGCGGTCGAAAACGGATATACGCTGCTCATCCTTTCCGATCGCGGCGTGGACAAAGACTATGCTCCCATCCCCTGCCTGCTGGCGCTGGCCGCGGTGCACAACCTGCTGGTACGGGAGGAGACTCGCACCCAGGTGGCGCTCATCATCGAGTCGGGCGAGCCGCGCGAAGTCATGCACTTCGCGCTCTTGATCGGCTACGGGGCGAGCGCGGTGAATCCCTACCTGGCGATTGAGACTCTCGAAGACCTGTCCTGGCGGGGCTATCTGCCCGAAGGCCTGAACCCCGAAGTCGCGGTCAAGAACTTCATCAAGGCGATCAATAAAGGATTGCTGAAGACTTTCTCGAAGATGGGGATCTCCACCCTGCAGAGCTATCGCGGGGCCCAGGTGTTCGAGGCGATTGGTCTCAGCAGGGAACTGGTGGATGCCTATTTTGCGGGCACGACTTCCCGTCTGGAGGGCGTCGGTCTGGGTGTGCTGGCGCGCGAAGCTCAGATGAAGCATGAGTTTGCCTTCCGCCCGCTCACCGAATCCGATACCGAACTTGCGGTCGGCGGAAGCTACCACTACCGCGTCAACGGCGAATATCACCTGCTGAATCCACTGACCATCAGCAAGCTGCAGCATGCGGTGCGGCAATCGAGCTTTGCCACTTTCCAGGAGTACACCGAACTGATCGACAAGCAGAGCCAGAACATGGCGACGCTGCGCAGCCTGATGAAGATCAAGAAGGCCAAAAAGCCCGTTCCCCTCGAGGAAGTGGAGCCAGCCAAAGAGATCGTCAAGCGCTTTACCACCGGGGCCATGTCGTTCGGCTCGATCAGTAAGGAGGCGCACGAGACCCTGGCCATCGCCATGAACCGCATCGGGGGAATGTCCAATACCGGCGAGGGCGGCGAAGACGAAGAGCGCTACAAACGGGACGCCAACGGCGACTGGCGGCGGAGCGCGGTCAAGCAGGTAGCCTCGGCGCGCTTCGGCGTGACTGCGAATTACCTGGTCAACGCAGCCGAACTGCAAATCAAAATGGCGCAAGGCGCCAAACCCGGGGAGGGCGGGCAGCTTCCTGGCCACAAGGTGGATGACGTGATCGCGCGCCTGCGGCATTCCATTCCCGGCGTGGGATTGATTTCGCCGCCACCCCACCACGACATCTATTCCATCGAGGATCTGGCGCAACTGATCTATGACTTGAAGAATGTGAACCCCCAGGCCCGGATCGCGGTGAAGCTCGTGTCCGAGATCGGAGTGGGTACGGTCGCCGCCGGCGTGGCCAAGGCGCACGCCGATGTTGTACTCATCAGCGGCGACAGCGGCGGCACCGGCGCATCGCCCTGGAGTTCGATCAAGCATGCCGGCGTTCCCTGGGAACTGGGCCTGGCGGAAACGCAGCAGGTTTTGCTGATGAACGACCTGCGCAGCCGCATCCGCGTGCAAACCGACGGGAAGCTGCAAACCGGGCGCGATGTCGTGATCGCCGCCCTTCTCGGCGCGGAAGAATTCGGCTTCGCCACCACGCCGCTCATCACCATGGGCTGCATCATGCTGCGCAAGTGCCACCTCAACACCTGTTCGGTCGGCATTGCCACGCAAGATCCCGAACTGCGCAAGCAGTTCCAGGGCCAGCCCGAGCACGTCATCAATTTCTTCTTCTATATCGCCGAACAGATGCGGCAATACATGGCGGATCTCGGGTTCCGCACCG
The DNA here is from genome assembly GCA_963770245.1 of uncultured Acidobacteriaceae bacterium. Classification (GTDB taxonomy): domain Bacteria; phylum Acidobacteriota; class Terriglobia; order Terriglobales; family Acidobacteriaceae; genus PALSA-270. The sequence continues at coordinate 366,623 of CAVYOX010000016.1, forward strand.
TCGATAAAATGGTTGGCCGCGTCGACATGCTCGATGTGCAGCCCGCGGTCAATCACTGGAAGGCCCGGGGCATCGATCTTTCCGCGATTCTCTACAATCCCGAACTTCCCGGTCGCGTCGCCCGCCACTGCGTGCATGCCCAGGATCACGGCCTGCAACAAGCTCTCGACCATATCCTGATCAAGCAATCTCAGGCCGCGCTCGAGAATCGCTCGCCGGTCGAGATCGAAGTTCCGGTGCGCAACGTGCACCGCGCCGTGGGCGCAATGCTGAGTGGTGAAATTGCCCGCCGCTACGGTTCCGAGGGATTGCCGGACGACACCATCCGCGTCCGCCTGTCCGGATCGGCGGGGCAAAGCTTTGGAGCGTTCCTGGCGAAGGGCGTCACCCTGACGCTTTCGGGCGAAGCCAACGACTACGTGGGCAAGGGGCTCTCGGGCGGTCGTCTGGTGGTTTCCCCGCCGCCCGGCAGCCGCTTTGCGGCGGAAGAAAACATTTTGATCGGCAACGTCGCCCTCTACGGGGCCACCAGCGGCGAAGCGTTTTTCAACGGCGTGGCCGGCGAGCGCTTTGCCGTGCGCAACTCCGGCGCCACCGCGGTGGTCGAAGGCGTCGGCGACCATGGCTGCGAATACATGACCAACGGTCTGGTGGTCGTCCTCGGTTCCTGCGGCCGCAATTTCGCCGCCGGCATGAGTGGCGGCCTGGCCTACGTTTTTGACGACCGCGCCGAGTTTACCGAAGAGCGCTGCAACCTGGGCTCGGTCGACCTCGAACCTCTGATCGAAACCGAGGACGTGCAGCTGGTCAAGGTCCTGATCGAGCGTCACCTGGCGCTCACCGGCAGCCGCCGCGCCCGCAAGATTCTCGACAGCTGGGCGGAGATGCTGCCCCGCTTCATCAAGGTCTACCCGCACGAATTCAAGCGCGTGTTGCGCGTGGCCCGGGTCCAGCAACCCTACATTCCGGGCCAGATCTTCGTCCCCGCTGCCATCGAGCAGGTGACCCATGGGTAAAGTCACCGGCTTCATGGAATTTTCGCGCGAACACGCCGCGCGCCGCCCGGTTGCCGAGCGGGTCAACGACTGGTTTGAAATCTACCAGGATTTCCCCGAGGAAAAGCTGCGCCACCAGGGCGCGCGCTGCATGGATTGCGGTGTTCCCTTCTGCCATACCGGCTGCCCGGTCAACAACCTGATCCCGGACTGGAACGACCTGGTCTATCACGGACGCTGGAAAGAAGCAGTCCGGCAGTTGCATTCGACCAATAATTTCCCGGAGTTTACCGGCCGCATTTGCCCCGCTCCCTGCGAAGCCGCTTGTGTGCTCGGCATCAATGAGCCCGCTGTCACCATCAAGCAAATTGAGAAAAACATTGTCGAACGCGGCTTCCAGGAAGGCTGGATCCGTCCCGAGCCGCCAAGATTCCGCACCGGCAAGAAGGTTGCGGTCGTAGGCTCCGGGCCCTCTGGCCTCGCGGCCGCGCAACAACTGAACCGCGCCGGCCACTGGGTGACGGTGTACGAGAAAGCCGACCGCATCGGGGGCCTGCTGCGCTACGGCATCCCCGAGTTCAAGATGGAAAAGCGGGTGCTCGACCGTCGCCTGGCGCAGATGACCGGTGAGGGCATAAAGTTTGTGACCAAAGCCCACGTTGGGCAGAGCCTTCCGGTCGACGACCTGCAGCGCGAGTTCGACGTCATCCTTTTGGCCGGGGGCTCCGAGCAGCCCCGCGATCTGAAAATTCCCGGTCGCGAGTTGAAGGGCATCCACTACGCCATGGAATTCCTGCCCCAAGGGAATAAGCGTTGCGCCGGAGACAAACTCGATCCGCAATTCGACATCCTGGCCGAAGGCAAGCACGCCGTCATCATCGGCGGCGGCGACACCGGCGCCGACTGCCTGGGCACCTGCCACCGCCAAAAGCCCGTCTCCGTGCACCAGTTCGAGATTATGCCCATGCCACCCGACCAGCGCTCCCCGCTGACCCCCTGGCCGCTTTGGCCCATGCAACTGCGGGTCGAGGGCGCGCATGAAGAAGGCGGAATTCGCGATTGGAGTATCGCTACCACCAAGTTCACGGGCGACGAACAGGGCAACGTAAAGCAGTTGCACGCCGTCCGAGTCGGCCCTCCCCCCACGTTTGCGCCGATTCCGGGCACGGAATTCAGTTTGGATGCGGACCTGGTGCTGATCGCCATGGGCTTCCTCGGCCCGGTGCGCAAGGGCATGATCGAACAGCTTGGGGTAGCGCTCGATGCTCGCGGCAATGTCGCTGCCGGCGCCGACTATATGACCTCGATTCCCGGAGTTTTCGCCGCCGGCGACATGCGTCGCGGGCAATCTCTGGTAGTGTGGGCCATTGCCGAAGGCCGCAAGGCGGCAGAGTCCATCGACCGTTACCTGACAGAGGCAAGCAAGGTCAATACCGTCATTCCCCGGGCCTCCGCCAGCCAGTCCGCTAGGGTGTAGGCGTTGCTCCTTCCGGATTGCGACGGATAATCTCTTTGAGACCGACTCTTTGCAACCGATTCCTTGCAACCGACGGATTGGTCAGTTCAGCCAGTTCATCTGCACGACGGCACTCTCTCCGCGTAAACTAGTTAGACTCTAAGCCACGAGGAAGCAAGCTTTGTGATCATCGGAGTCCCCAAAGAGAGCTATCCGGGGGAGCGGCGAGTGGCGCTGGTCCCGCTGGTCGTTCCTAACCTGATCAAGGCCGGTTTTGAAGTCGTCGTCGAAGCAGCCGCAGGCGTGGAGGCCGGCTACCTGGACGCGGTTTACGCCGAAAAAGGCGCGAAGGTGCTTTCCGACCGCGCGGCTGTATTTCGTGCTGCGGACATCATTGTTCAAGTCTTATGCTACGGATCGAATGACGTCACCGGCGCGGCCGATGTTCCTCTGTTCCGTCGCGGGCAGATTCTCATCGGATTTCTGCGTCCGCTGGGCTCGAAGGAAATCATCCAGCAGATTGCCGAAACCGGCGTCACCTCGTTTTCCGTTGAGCTCGTGCCGCGCACCACGCGCGCGCAGAGTATGGACGCGCTTTCTTCGATGGGCACGATCTGCGGCTACAAGGCGGTCCTGATCGCCGCCGACACTCTCCCCAAGATTTTTCCCATGCTGACCACCGCCGCCGGGACCATCACCCCGGCGAGGGTGTTGGTGATTGGCGCCGGCGTAGCCGGTCTCCAGGCGATTGCCACGGCCCGGAGGTTGGGAGCGGTTGCCTCCGCCTATGACCTTCGCCCGGCCGCGAAAGAGCAAGTGCAGAGCCTGGGAGGCCGCTTCGTCGAGCTTCCCATCGAAGCCCAAGACGCCCAGGACGCGCGCGGCTATGGCCGAGCCCAGGACGAAACCTTCTACGCCCGCCAGCGCGAACTCCTCGGCCGCGTGGTGGCCGAGAGCGACGTGGTCATCGCGGCGGCCGTGATTCCCGGCAAGAAATCTCCGGTACTAGTCACCCAGGGGATGGTTGAGGCCATGGCGCCGGGTTCGGTGATTTTCGATTTGGCGGCCGAGCGCGGCGGAAACTGCGAACTGACCCGCATGGGGGAAGTCATCGTCGAACACGGCGTCACCATCATTGGCCGCATTAATCTCGCGACCGAAGTCCCCTATCATGCCAGCCAAATGTACGCGCGCAACGTAACCGCGTTTCTTTTGCACCTGGTGAAAGATGGCAAACTGCAACTCAACCTGGAAGACGAAATCACGCGCGAGACCTTGGTGACCGAGGGCGGGGAAGTGGTCAATCCGCGGGTGCGGGAGTTCTTCGCGCTGCCGGTTCCTCCAGGTGGCGGTAGAGCGAAGCTATGATTGGTCGTTCTGGGCTTCGCTCAGAATGACAGAACATGGAGAACCAGATGAGTTCAGCCCTAATCAATGGTCTTTTCGTTTTCATGCTCGCGGCTTTTATCGGATTCGAAGTCATCCGCCGCGTTTCGCCTCTGCTGCACACGCCGCTGATGTCGCTGACCAACGCTCTCGACGCGATCGCGGTCGTCGGCGCCATTCTTTTAGTGGGCCGGCACGAGACCCGGCTTTCTTTCGTACTCGGAATGCTGGCCGTCATCGCCGCCACCAGCAACGTCGTCGGCGGCTTCCTGATTACCGACCGCATGCTCAAAATGTTTAAGAGCAGTCGTCCCACAAAGTAACCGATCCGACAATGACCGACTTCGCCGGCAACCAGCAGATTATCGAGATCACCTACCTCGTCGCCAGTGCCCTGTTCATCCTTGCGCTCAAATGGATGAGCTCTCCGACGACCGCCCAGCGCGGCGTCCGTGCCGGCGAAATTGGCATGGTCTTGGCCATCGGCGGAACCCTGCTCCACCGCGGCATCGTGGACTACCGATCGATCGCTATCGCTCTAGTCCTCGGCACGATCATCGGCATACCGCTCGGCCTGGTGAAAATGACGGCGGTTCCACAGCGAACCGCGCTCAGCCACGCCTTCGGAGCATTCTGTGTCACTCTGGTCGGCACCGCCGAGTTCTATCTGCGCACGCCAAACGTCCCCCGCTTCATGATGTCGGTGCTCTCGATGGAGGTCATACTCGGTGGGCTCACCTTCACCGGCAGTCTGATGGCGGCCGGCAAACTGCAGGAAGTATTGCCGCAGCGCCCGCTCACCTACAGGGGACAAAACGTAGTCAACCTCTGCTTGCTAGCCCTGTCTGTGGCGGTTGCCGTCTATCTGGTGATCCATCCTGGCGCCCGCGAGCTTTTCCCCTTCATGCTTGGCATCCCCCTGCTTTTCGGGGTGCTCATGATCGTGCCGATCGGCGGCGCGGACATGCCCACGGTCATTTCACTCCTCAACTCCTACGCCGGACTCTCCGCCGCCGCCATGGGATTCGTGCTGGATAGCAAGCTGCTCATCGTCGCCGGCGCACTCGATGGCTCGTCGGGCCTCATCCTCTCGGTCATCATGTCGAAGGCTATGAACCGCTCGTTCACCAACGTTCTGTTCGGAGCCTTCGGCCAGGTGCAGGGCGCAGCTGCGGCCGCCCAGGAAGCTCGCCCAGTCCGCAGCGCCACCGCCGAGGAGGCCGCAGCTATCCTGGCCGCCGCCAACAAGGTGGTGATCGTTCCCGGCTACGGCATGGCCGTAGCGCAGGCCCAACACAAGGTTCGCGAGCTGTTCGACGCGCTCAGCAAGCGCGGCGTCGATGTACGTTTCGCCATCCATCCGGTCGCCGGCCGCATGCCCGGACACATGAATGTCCTGCTGGCCGAGGCCGACATCCCCTACGACCGCCTCATCGACATGGAGGACATCAACGGTGAATTCCCCCAGACCGATGTGGCTCTCGTCATCGGCGCCAACGACGTCACCAACCCCGCCGCGCGCAGCGATGCCACGAGCCCCATCTATGGCATGCCGATTCTTGACGTCGACAAGGCACGCACCGTGATGGTGATCAAGCGCAGCATGAGCCCAGGCTTTGCCGGCATCGACAACCCGCTCTACTATCTGGATAAAACGCTGATGCTTTTCGGGGATGCGAAGTCTTTTGTGAATAATATTGTGCGCGAGCTGAGCGGGCATGGGTAGAGGGGAGAGGAGAGGAGAGGAGAGGAGAGGAGAGAAGAGGAGAGGAGAGAAGAGGAGAAGAGAAAGTAGAGATTAAGAGCGAACCACCGCTTAGAAACATGCCGAGAACACGACTCGCGGGTGGGGTGAGGCAATGAGCAAGACTCCTACCGGAACTGCCGAGATCTAATGCAGGGGCTCGTCGGGGGACAGCGCCTCTCCAGGGCGAAAGCCGGTCTTCCCTGACGGTGTCACTTAGGCGAATCCCGGCGCATCATTTAAGATAACCACGCCTTTCGGCCAAGCCAGCATGATCACACTTTCCGATATCCACGCGGCGCTCGGCCGCATTCGCGAATCCATCTACGTTTCCCCCTGTGAGCTGTCCGAGACATTCTCGCAGCTTACCGGCAACACGGTCTTTTTCAAGCTCGACAACCTGCAAAGGACCGGCGCCTTCAAAGAGCGCGGCGCGCTGAACAAGCTGCTGACCCTGACGAAGGAAGAACGGGCCTGCGGTGTGGTCGCTGCCTCCGCCGGGAACCACGCGCAGGGACTGGCCTACCACGCCGGCCGCCACCGCATTCGTGCCCTCATTTGCATGCCGCTGACCACTCCGTTGACCAAAGTGTCAGCGACCAAGGGCTTCGGCGCCGAGGTCGTCCTGCACGGCGCAAATTATGACGAAGCCTACGAGGAAGCCGTCCGCCGCAGCCAGAAAGACCACCTGACCTTCGTCCATGCCTTTGATGACGATGCCGTCATCGCCGGACAGGGTACGCTCGGCCTTGAGATCCTCGAGCAGCATCCCGATATCGAAGCCATCGTAGCCCCCATCGGCGGTGGCGGTTTGATCGGCGGGGTCGCCTGTGCGGTGAAGGAAACCAATCCCCAGGTTCAGGTCTTTGGTGTACAGCCGGCCAAGCTTCCTTCCATGCTAGCGGCACTGGACGCAGGCAAGCCCGTCACCATCAGTTCGGCCGTGACCATTGCGGACGGAATTGCCGTGCGCCGCTGCGGAGACCGCACTTTACCCATGGTGCAAAAGTACGTCGACCAGATTGTCACCGTCGATGACGAAGAAATCGCCAACGCGATCCTGCTGCTTCTGGAACGCGAAAAGACGCTGGCCGAAGGCGCCGGGGCGGCGGCCATCGCGGCGCTGCTGAATCACAAATTGCCCATCGTCGGAAAGAAAATTGCCGTCCTGGTCTGCGGCGGCAATATCGACGTGACCTTGCTGGCCCGCATCATCGAACGCGGCCTGGTGAAGGACGGCCGCCTGGTCCGTCTGCGCGTGCACCTTCCCGACTATCCCGGAGCCCTGAACAAGCTGACGGGAATTCTGGCGCAACACCGCGCCAATATCGTCGAAACTTCCTACAACCGCGCCTACTACGGCGTGAACGTCGGAGAAACCGCCATCGACATCACCATGGAAACTCGCGGCCCGGAGCACATTACCGAACTGCTCGCCGCCCTCAGCGCCAGCGGCTATACCCACGAACAGGTGCTCTAGTCAGGGCAAGGGCACAAATACCGCGCAGACCGGAGCCGATAGCTGCATCACCTGCCCGGTCGGGGTGAGCCGCCCGCTTTTCCGGTCGACGCGGAAGACCACGATGTCATCGGAATTCTGGTTCGCCGCCAGCAGCCACGAGCCGGACGGATCCAGAGCAAAATTGCGCGGTGTCTTACCCCCGGTCGCAACCCGTTCGACAAACCGCAGCGTGCCCTGGGCGTGATCGACCCTGAACACGGCAATGCTGTCATCCCCGCGATTGGAAGCGTAGACAAATTTCCCCGAAGGGTGAATCTGTATTTCGGCTGCGGTACTCTGCCCTGAAAATTCCTTGGGCAGGGTGGAAATCGTTTGCAGCTCGGTCAGACCTCCTTCGGCCGGTTGGTAGGAAAAAACCGTAACCGTCGACGCCATCTCACTCAGCAGATAGAGAAATTTCCCGCCCGGGTCGAAAGTCATGTGCCGCGGTCCCGATCCCGGGTGGATTTTCACGACGTGCGGAGTCCCCAACTTTCCTTTCGCCGGGTCGAGCGGATAGACAACTAGCTGATCGAGCCCGAGATCCGCCGCGATGGCAAAGCGGTCGTCGGGGGACAGCGCAATGGAGTGCGCATGCGGACCTTGCTGCCGTTGCGGATTCACGCTCGAGCCCTGATGCCGCACAAAGTCCGAGGCTTCCCCCAGCCTCCCGCCGTCGAGCACCGGAAACACCGCTACGCTGCCCAGTGGATAGTTCGAGATCAGAACATCTTTCCCCGTGAAGTCGACCACCACATGAGCCGCCCCCGGGTCGTGGGCGGAGACTTCATTGAGAAACGACAATTTCCCGGAAACCCGATCGATGGCAAAGGCGCTGACCGCTCCGCTCGCCTGGCCCTGATAGTGATCGATTTCATTGCTGGCGTAGAGGAATCTGCGGCTGGGATCAACCGCCAAAAACGCCGGGCTCTCGCTTTCCGCCATCAGCCCGAGCGAACTCAGTTGCCCGGTTGCCCGATCGAAACGATACGCGTAGATCCCCTGCCCCTTGTTGGGGCCGGTGTAGGTGCCGACGTAAACCAGATCTTTTCCTCGGGCACGCGCCTCTGCAGTCGAAGCGCTGAAGCAAAGCGCCACCGCGAGGAAAACCAGGAAACTCCGTCGACTCGACCTCACGATCCCAGCAAAGCGAGATTCGATGATTTCCTCTTGCATGGATTCTCCCTGAGTATGAACTGCCGCCAACACCCGCCAACACCAAGGCCCGATGCAAACGCCGCCACAGTCTTTCCCGTCATGAGAGAGGTCCGCAGCGTTCCTCCGGGATTGTACATGCAAACTTTGCGGTGACGGCCGGGAGGAAACGAGCCGGGGCATAAAGCCCGCCGAACCCGGCTGTTCATTTGCGGGCGAATCGCCTGCGCCCACACTTGGGTTGACTTGCTGCCCGCGATCCTGAATCATCTGAGTGATCGAGCTCCCCAATCCACGGAAGGCAAGCGGTTACCTGGAACCCATGAAAATTTGTATTCTCGGACTTGACTGCGCGGCCCCGGAGATCGTGTTCGGTGACGAGCGCTTGGTGAATCTCCGCCGCCTCATGAATCATGGCGTCTACGGCCGCTTGCGCAGCGTCATTCCGCCTATCACCGTTCCCGCGTGGATGTGCATGAGCACCAGCCAGGATCCCGGATCGCTCGGCGTTTACGGTTTCCGCAACCGCGTCGACCACTCCTATGAGAAACTGGGATTCGCGAATTCCGCCTCTATTAAGGCCCCAGCCATGTGGGACCAGGTGGCGCGGGAAGGCGGGCAGTCCATCATCGTCGGCGTGCCCCCGAACTATCCCCCCCGGCGGGTTCAAGGCATCAGCATTGGCTGCTTTCTCACTCCGGACACGGTGAAGAACGATTTCACCTATCCTCCCGGCATCAAGACCAAGCTCACGGAGTTGGTTGGGGAATATCCCACCGACGTGAAGAATTTCCGCACCGACCGAAAAGACTGGCTGAAAGAAGAGATTTTCCGTATGAGCCGCAAGCAATGGCAGGTCGTCCATTGGCTGCTCAAGGAACAGGAGTGGGACTACTTTCACTTCGTCGACATCGGTCTCGACCGCATGCATCACGGCTTCTGGAATTACTTCGATCCTCAACACGTGCAGTTTGAGCCCGGCAATCGCTACCAGAGCGCGATCCCCGAGTACTATCGGTGGCTGGACGGGCAAATCGGCGCCGCTCTCCAATTGCTCGACCGAGACACCATCCTGCTCATCGTGTCCGATCACGGAGCGCAACGCTTGGACGGCGGCTTCGCCGTTAACGAATGGTTGATCCGCGAGGGCTTGCTGGTACTCGACGAATACCCAGCCACCCTCACCCCGTTTGAGAAGCTCAAAGTAAACTGGAGCAAAACCCGCGTGTGGAGCGAAGGCGGATACTACGCCCGGGTTTTTTTCAACGTCGAAGGCCGCGAACCGCAAGGTGTGATCCCCGCCACCGATTACGAGTCTTTCCAGAACGAAATGAAGGCCCGCTTCGAGGCCCTCGAGGATGACAAAGGCCGGCCCATGAATTCCCCAGTCTTCAAGCCGCAAGAAATCTATCGCCGCGTGCGCAACGTGGCGCCGGATTTGATCGTCCACTTCGGCAGTCTCTATTGGAGATCGATCGGCACGGTTGGCCATTCGAAGATCCATGTCCAGGAAAATGACACTGGCCCCGACGGCTGCAACCATGCGCAGTATGGCATGTTCATTCTGTCCGCAGCCAACTGCCCACTGAGCGGCGAATACGACGGCGCCTCCTTACTTGACATCGCTCCTACCCTGTTGGATTTGGCTGGATACCAGATCCCCAGTTCGATGCAAGGGAGATCGCTCGTAGTGGGTAGGGAGAAACAGATTCCGGTGAGCGCTTGAAAGAGTTCTGCCGAACGTCCTCGGTCTAGTTTTTCTTTTTCGGTGAATTAGCCCTTTTAATTTTTTCATTACGGATTCGTGTTGCGTCTGCGGCTGGTTCTTCTGCATTCCGTACGGCTGCGGCCGGTTCGGTTGGCCATTCTGCGCTGGTTTCTTCTGCAATCGTTTCTTCACGAAATCCTTCAACTGATCGCCAATCTGGCCTTTCAACATGCCCTTCACATCGGGAGCAAAGCTGGGGTTCGAGGTCGTCCCACGAATAAAGAAAGGAATGCTCTCCCCCTGATCGCCCAAGCCCGCCAGCTTGGTCACCGCGGTCGCGATCGCCCCATTCAGGAGCGCGGTCATCTTGAATTCCATGGCCCCTCCCGGGCTAATGGTGCCACTCCCGGTGAGCACACCCAAGGCCGGAATCTTGAGGTTGATCTTATCGGTGCGAACTCCGTCTGCCGCCACTCGTGCATCGGTACTAAGATTCTCGATCGAAGTGTCCAGCCCGGTCTTCGCCCCACTCAGCTTTGAGATCGACGAGAGTTTGGACCCCAGATCAAAGCCCGCAAGTTTGGAGTTGGACAACCGAATCGACCCCGCGATCACGGGATCGTCAGAGGTGCCGGTGATATCCAAATTCGCGGAAAGAGTTCCGCCGCTCAACCGCGATCCTTTGGGCAAGACCACGCCGAGCGCCGGCAGCATTGCTTCCAGATCGTCCACCGGCATGTTCTGCGCGTTCAGTTTCATGTTCACCCGCGCGGTATCTCCTTGGATCTGATAGGTGCCGGTCATCTGCGCCACCGCCTTCCCCATGGCGATGTCGCCCTCGGTCAGCGTCCCCGACTGACTATGCAATTCATGCTGCACGGCGTATTTCACTTCGACCGGACGCCCCGCCGGCGCGCCGCTCTGCACCAGCTTCAGCTTCTCGGCGCCGACTGCCCCGGTGGTTTTCACTTCCTGTCCATCGGAGGTCACAGTCCCCTCAAAATTCGCCAACCCAGAGATGCCCGGAGAAAGCTCGGCGATTCCGGCGGCGGCCAGATCGAGTTGCTTCACGCTGACCTGCGCTTGGAGGGGTGTCAGGGAAGCGTCAGTCGGGTTGATCGGGCCCGCATTGCCTTCGAGCTTCAGACTGCCTCCACTCGGCAGATTGGCGGAAAACGTAAAGGGAAACGGCGCGGCGAAAGCGAAGTCGCGTACTCCAATACTCACCTGGTCATAAACATGAGTCTTACTGGATTCGGTCCCTCCGACTGTGATTCGTCCGTTTTTGACGGCCAGCTTCTTGACCGCCAGCCTGCCGGCCGGGGACGGTTCGGGCGCAACCCCCGGACTCGGCGGAGGTGTGTTCCCGGGGACCAAGGGAGCTGGCGCAGGCATTCCCGGAGAGGCGGCCGGGCTTCCTCCCAGGCTCGAAAAATTCCACGTTCCCGAAGCCGATCGCAGCAGCGTGATCTCCGGCGTATCGAGGGTCAGTTCGGTAACATGCAGGCTGCGCGAGAAAATCATCGGCAGGATCTCCACTCCCACCTTCAATTCTTTGGCGCGAACAAAGGGCTGCTGGCTGAACCCCGGATCATCGCCGATCGTCAGATCCTGCGCCGATACTGTCCCGGCAAAAAACGAGAGACTCAGGTTGCCTACCCGAACCGACCGCCCGATCGCCGCGGAAAGTTCGGCCTCGAGTGTCGGACGAAAACTATTGACGTTCACCCCAAAGGGCAGCGCAATCACCGCCGCTACAATCACCGCGCAAACAATCCCGACGATTTGCAGCCTGCGCTTCATAAACTACGACCCCTCCCCCAGGCCAAAGGCCTCCGCTGGCAAGGACTTGCCTGCCGGATGCCGGGTATTCCCGGCCCGCCTGGCGGCGCAACTCAAGCAGCCTATTCTTGACAGTTTGGCGCACAATGCAAGCACAAAAAATGCGGCGGCTGCCCCCGCCCCTAGAAGGACGAAGAAGAGTATTCCATGCCGGCCGGATGCCCTGTCGAAGCCGGAGCTAACCCGTCATGACGCCGTTGCTCAGGCACTGTTACCTAAGCCTGCAGAATGCCCTGGAGGAACCCGTTTGTTGGTGGCGAAGAATCAGGAGATACTAGAAGAATTCAGGAGATACTAGTGGAGATGCTCACGCCTGCCAGAAACCTGCTGCTTGCTCTGACCACGGTCCTAGTCCCGTTCGGCTTCGGCCAGGGCACGGCAACTCCGAAATCGGGTCCGGAATATACCGCCGATTCCCGCCTCAAGTTCCCGGAAAAGTTCCGCGAGTGGATTTTCCTGACCTCCGGCATCGACATGAGCTATAGCCCCATGAGCGGGATGTCGGACCACTCCGTGTTCGACAATGTCTTCGTCAATCCCGAAGCTTACCAGGCATTTCTCGAAACCGGGACTTGGCCCGACAAGACCACGCTGGTGCTCGAGACCCGCGGCGCGCAAACCAAAGGATCCATCAATCGCAGCGGCCACTACCAGGACTCAGACGTCATGGGAATCGAAGTTCACGTGAAGGATGAAGCGCGTTTCCCCGGCAAGTGGGCTTTTTTCGACTTTGAAAACACGGTCAGCGGCAATCTCGTGCCAGCGGGCGCTGCCTGCTACTCCTGTCACGCCGAGCATGCCGCCGTGGACACCACCTTCGTCCAGTTTTACCCGACCTTGCTAACGATCGCCAAGGAAAAGGGCACACTCAGCCCGGCGTACCTGAAAGAGACGAAAACGCCTCCTGGCAAGTGAGTGTAGCCACCCTCGGCGAGGGCTCTGATTTCGACGTCTGATTTCGACCTCAGGTGCAGCACGGGGTACCCCCCGCCCGCCAAAAGCCGGCGCCCTCACCCCACTTCGGCGTGTTGCGGCATCGGTTTCACCACTCGAAGGGCCTGCTCCAAGTCGGCAATCAGATCATCCGCACTCTCAATTCCCACCGACAGGCGCACCAGTTGTTCCGTGACCCCCATTTTCTTCCGCTCTTCGGGCAAGATCATGGCGTGCGAGGTCAGGACGGGAATACTCACCAGCGAATCCACTCCACCCAAGCTCGGGGCCAGAGTAAACAGATGCAATGATTCTGAGACGTGGCAGGCATCTTCACCGCTTCCGTCCACCTCAAAGCTGACCATGCCGCCTCCGCCGCTCATCTGCTCGATGGCCAGCGCGCGCTGCGGATGCCCCTCTAGAAACGGATAGTTCACCCGCCGTACCGTCTTATGCCGCGCCAGAAACTGCGCCACGCGCAAGGCATTCTCATTCTGCCGCTGCACCCGCACCGCGAGCGTCTTGATGCCACGGAGCAGAAGCCAGGCCGCGTGCGGATCCATGTTTCCGCCGAGGGTCGTCCGAGTCGTGTGAATCAGCTGGATCAGCTCGCTCGCTCCCGCCACAATGCCGGAAATCAAATCGGAATGCCCGGCAAAGTACTTGGTCCCGGAATGCATCACCAAGTCGATGCCAAATTCAGCCGGCCGCTGATTGATCGGCGTGGCAAACGTGCTGTCGATCAGGGTAGTGAGGCCATGTCGTTTCGCCAGCCCCACCGCCTTTTTCAGGTCCACAATCCGCACCGTGGGATTGGTCGGCGACTCCAGATAAAGCAGCCGGGTGTTCGGCCGAATCGCCCGCTCGTGCTGCTCGTAATCGGTTGTATCCACCAGGGTGGTTTCAACTCCCAGCTTCGGCAGCCACTGGGTGAAAAATTTCCCCGCCCCGCCGTAGATGTCCCGCTGGGCCACGATATGGTCCCCGGTTTTCACCAGGGCGAGAACCGAAGTGGTAATGGCCGACATCCCGGAATCAAACACGAGCGCCCTTTCGGTCCCCTCCAGTTCGGCAATGGCCGCTTCGGCTGCACTATTGGTCGGATTCCCGTAGCGGGTGTAGAACCGATCGGTCGTGGTAGCGCGGACTTGCTGTTCGCTGTCGGTGACTTCAAATGTCGAGGTTTGATAGATCGGCGTCGACAAAGGCCCATTTTTCTTGCTGAGGTCCACTCCCCCGCGTACGGCTTCGGTTTCCTGGCGATACTTGTGCCGTTTCATGAATGCTCCTGCCTGCATCGTCGATGCCTCGATTGCCCTCGAGGCTGGTTGGCTGACTAGCTAAAGACTAACGTCCGGAGGCCTCCCTCGCAAGCATGGCAGGCAAGCTATTTTTTTGGCTCGTCAGAAGAAATCGTGAGTGGACTCCGGCTCGGGCAGCTTGCCAAGTGAGTGATAGAGGGCAAGTTCGAGGACGTGGTAGGTGCGAAAGCCGTACGATTTTCTCATCGTGAGTTTGGCCTTGTTGTTCAAGCCCTCCACAACACCGCTGGAAAGTAGCTTTTGAGCGCGGAAATACTTCAGGATGAGTTCGCGATGATTGCGTAGCGAACGGGCGATCTTCTATCATGGGTTCGATCCGGGATCGCATAGTCTGGCGGCACCCGGGCGCCGCGGAATCGGTAAACGCTGGGCGACCAGGAGGGAGCAATCTCGGCAACGCCGCTCTGGCCAGTCTCAGCATAGGCGACTACACGTCCCAACGCAGTCCAAGTGGGCGACTCGACGGCATGCAGTCGCGGCAGCGCTAGCCCCGCGACTCAAGGGCTTGAATATAACGACTGATCTGATGCAGGTGGGAAAGGTCGTGACCGGCCAGCATTTGTACCATCACGGCCAAGGACTCCGCGCCACGCTCATTGTGCTGCCCGCTGCGTTGCAAGTCCTCTGATGACAATCGTCTCCACCCAGACAAATTGAGTACGCGCAGCGTCCGAAATATTTCGACAAGTTCGGACGGCTCGCGTTCATTGTGGCGCAGGGAGGCTACCCAAGCATCCTGCCTGAAGCCCAGAATAGCCGGCTCGTCCTCGCAAAGGATCAACCTGAGGCGATATCCATAAACCCATTCGCTATCGGTGAGATGGCCGATGATTTCGTTCGGAGTCCATTTCCCTTGAATTGCTCGCCCGCGCAGCACTTCCGCCGGATGTCTGGCCACAATATCGGCCAGGGTGGATGCCGTCTGCCCTAACACCTCGATCGGATCCCGGCCAGCCAACAGGTTGAACAGCTTTTCGCGGTAGGTCCATGGGGCCGACACCTCTAGTCCCGGTTGCGCTGGCGTCATAATCAACTCCTTCCTTTGCAACTTCTCGAATCTACAGACCTTTCGCTTGGCGAGCGAGAAACAGGCGCTAAGGGTGACCTTGAATCGGTGAGACAAGGCCGCTAACGCTTGCAATGGAATCTCATGGAACCTCCGCTCCTTTTTCCAGGGCGAAGCCTTCAACTTTCCAGCCTTCCGCGCCGCCGATCATTTTCTTCACTTTCCGGCCCAGGCGCGCCAGACGAGCTGCAGCGCGGTCGGCTCCGTTGCAATGCGGCCCGCTGCAATAGACAACGAATAGCGTATCCGGGGGATAGGCGGCGAGATTGCGTTCAGTGATTCGGCCGTGCGGGAGATGGAGCGAGCCCGGAACATGCCCGCCCTCGAAAGCTTGCGGGCTGCGAACATCCAGCAGCACAAACCCGGGCGCGCCCGAAGCCAACGCCGCGTGAACGTCCCAGCAGTCGGTTTCGAGAGACAGGAGCTTCTCAAAGTGATCGAGGGCCGTTTGCGGATCGGCGGCGATCTCATTGTGTATGTTCATAAACCACTGTTGCCCGATTCAAAAACTTTGTCGATAGGCAGAAATGCCAATATGCGCTAAAATCCTGCCATGCGCTCCTGCGACCATCGCCGCGTGGCTACTCTGCTTTACGACGGCCTCAGCATCTTCGAGTTCGGGATCGTGGTGGAGATTTTCGGCTTGCCGAGGCCGGAGCTGGAGGTCGATTGGTACAAGTTTGAGACCTGCTCGCACCAGCGCGGCCCGCTCCGCACGACCGGCGGCGTTCATGTCGAGGCACGTCGTGGATTGCGGACCTTGCAACAGGCCGGAACCATCGTTATTTCGGGCTGGAAGCGAACCAGCGAACCGCCGCCGGAATCTCTCCTGAAAGCACTGCGTTCGGCGCACGCTCGCGGCGCACGTCTGGTCTCCATTTGTTCCGGAGCCTTCCTTCTTGCGGCCACCGGCCTGCTCGATGGCAAGCGCGCCACCACCCACTGGCGTTACGCGGAAGAGTTGGCTTCCCGGTTTCCGAAGATTCGCGTCGATCCCGGCGTTCTGTACGTGGATGAAGGCAGCATTCTGACGTCGGCGGGCAGCGCCGCGGGCATAGACCTTTGCCTGCACATCGTCCGGTGCGATTATGGCGCCGAAATCGCCAACCGCGTGGCCCGCCGGCTGGTCATGCCGCCGCACCGCGACGGCGGTCAAGCGCAATACGTCCAAAACCCCGTCGACAGCCGGGCGGCCGGAGGGCTCGCGCCGCTCTTGCAATGGGCGCAATCGCATTTGGGCGAGGCTCTGCGCGTGGAGGATCTGGCCCGCCACGCGGCGATGTCGCCGCGCACTTTCGCGCGCCAGTTCCGCCAGCAGACCGGAACCACGCCTCACCAATGGCTCACCCACCAGCGTCTCCTGGCCGCGCAGATGCGGCTCGAAAAGACCGACGACGGGATCGATGCGATTGCCGAAGCGGTGGGGCTACAGACGGCGGCGACGCTGCGGCAGCACTTCAGCCGGACGCTGGACACGACACCTACCGCCTATCGCCGCCGGTTCTCCACCACGTAGGGCGCGGCACCGGTTTCGGGGTTTCGCGGTTCAGTCGCGGAATCCGCTGACGGTCGCGGCCCTGATACGGGTGGCGGCGGGGATTGCCGATGCCGCATGGCTTTAGATGCGCAAAAAAGACCTTGCTTCAATCCCGTGACACTCTCACAAGCACGCGACCCAGGTAACAGAGCCGCGACCGAGTCGCGCAAGCCGAGCTTCCGGCCGCCACTAGAGCGTAGCGGTGACCCACAGATTTCTCAGACGAGGCATTTTTTTCATGCCTGCGATTCGTCGCGCGCCTGCGCCCTTATAATCCATGTCCTATGGAAACAGGACTGAAGAATCGCGTCGCCATCGTCGCCGCCTCCAGCCAGGGAATCGGTCGCGCCGCCGCCGAGGCCTTGGCGTCCGAAGGCTGCCGCGTCGCCATGTGCGCCCGCAACCCTCAAACTCTCGAAGCCGCGGCGGAGCAAATTCGGAAACAATACGGCGCCGAGGTCTTCGCCCAAGCGCTCGACGTAACCGATCCCGAAGGCGTGCACCGCTTCGTCGACACCGCGGTAGCGAAGTTCGGCGCCGCCGATATCTGCGTCACCAATGCCGGCGGTCCTCCGGCAAAAGGCTTTCTGGCCGCCACTCTCGAGGAATGGGATAAAGCCATCGACCAGAATTTTCTCAGCACGGTGTACTTCGCGCGCGAAGTCATCCCGCATATGCAGCGCAAGCACTGGGGGCGCATTCTCACCGTCACTTCGATCACCACCAAACAGCCAGTGGCGGATCTGGTGCTCTCGAATGCCGTTCGCGCCGGGGTCGTGGGTCTGGTGAAGAGCCTGGCCAACGAATTTGGCAAAGACGGAATCCTGGTGAATAACGTTGCCCCCGGCTACACCGCCACGGACCGCCTCAAAAATCTGGCCAAGGCCCGGTCCGCGGCGCTGGGAAAAACCGAGAAAGAAGTTTTCGAAGCCTGGGCCGCCGACGCGCCCTTGAAGCGCGTGGCCGAGCCCCGGGAGATCGCCGACGCGATCGTATGGCTGGCCTCGGAGCGGGCATCGTTCGTTACCGGTCAGACCATTCTGGTCGATGGCGGGACCTACAAGGGGATGTAACGCCATCCCTCGAGTTGCGGCGGCAGATCAGAGGGCAGAGATCAAAGAGCAAAGATCAAAGAGCAAAGAGCAAAGATCAAAGATCGAAGACCTAAAGATCAGAGCTCAGAAAGAGGACCGCGCAATGCCAAAACCAAAGCCTGCTGCCAAGCGCAAGCGCAAGAGCAAGAGCAAGAGCAGAGCAAGAAGAAGCCCAGCCGCGCCCCTCGGGCGCTCCAGAAAGCCAGCCCGACCCGAGCCGAAGCCAAGCACCTTCCCTGGGGTGTGGTCGAGCTCGAAGAACTGAATCCGTTACTGCAGCGCCAGTTCATTGTCGGGAAGAGGGTGATGGTGGCCCGTCTGGTGCTGAGGAAGGGCTGCCTCATCCCTTTGCACAGTCACCACAACGAACAGGTGACCTGTATTCTCGAGGGCGCCCTCAAGTTTTGGATCGACGGCAAAGAAGTCGTTGTCCATGCCGGCGAGGTGCTCACCATCCCGCCCCACATGCCGCACAGGGCCGAAGCTGTCGTGGACACGATTGACCTCGATATTTTTGATCCCCCCCGCCAGGACTGGATCGACAAAACCGACCTATACCTGCGGGCCGAGCGGTAACGCCTGTGCCGCGGGCGGTTGTGGGGCCCGCGCCGGTCCCCACACCGACGCTCTCTCGCGGCCGCACCCGATCTGGCAAAGGATGCGGCCGCCGGCGCCTCGCGATTGGCCCTCTGTTATTCTGAAGATTCCGGGTGCCCGCGGCCAGCGATCGAGATGACGAACCAAACCACGATTCTAGACCCCAAACTCGAGCAGACCGTATCGCAACTGCGATGCATCGAATGCGCCAGGGTGCACAAGAGCGCAAGCCGGACCCTGCGCTGCCCAAGTTGCGGCGATCTGCTCGAAATCATCTATCCCGCCTGGAAAACCAGCGCGCGCGCCGCCGGCCTGAACGCCTCCGAACTGAAAGCACTGTGGCGCGAGCGCCGCAGTTCCCGGGTCGCGGTCGATCAGAGCGGCGTGTGGCGCTTCCGCGAACTTCTCCCCGCGCTCTCGAGCGGCCAAGAAGCCATCACCTTGCGTGAAGGCAACACCCCACTCTATGAAATGCCCCGCTCGGCCCGCATTGCCGGAGTCCCCCACCTCTACGCCAAGCATCAAGGCATGAATCCGACCGGGTCTTTCAAGGACACCGGGATGACGGTCTCGGCATCCTTTGCTCGCCAGGGAGGATTCCGCTGGGTGGCCTGCGCCTCGACCGGCAACACTTCGGCTTCGATGGCCGCCTATGCTGCCCGTGGCGGCATGCGCAGCCTGGTTCTCATTCCCGACGGCAAAGTTTCCTGGGGCAAGCTTTCGCAGGCCCTCGACTACGGCGCCGTGACCTGCCAGCTGAAAACCGATTTCGATGGTTGCATGCGCGTTCTGAATGAGGTGGTGGAGCGCATGCCCGTCTATCTGCTCAACTCCATCAACCCCTATCGCCTGGAAGGACAAAAGACCGCCGCCATCGAATTGCTCGAGCAGTGCGATTGGCAATCTCCCGACCACGTCATCGTGCCGGGGGGCAACCTCGGCAACTGCTCGGCCCTCGGCAAAGCGTTCCTCGAAATGAGGGAACTGGGTTTGATCTCCGAGATGCCCAAGCTATCCGTCATTCAAGCCGAAGGCGCGAACCCCTTGGTGCGAACGGTTCGCGAGACCTCCGGAAAGCGCCTCATTTCCGTGCAAGCGGAGACCCTGGCCACCGCCATTCGCATCGGCCACCCCGCTTCGTGGAAAAAGGCGGTGCGTGTACTGGAAGCGACCGGGGGTACGGTCGAGCAAGTGAGCGAAATCGAAATCGCGCAAGCCAAAGCGGAAATCGGCGCCGACGGCGTCGGTTGTGAGCCCGCCTCCGCGGTCACGCTGGCCGGTCTCAAGAAACTGGTGAAGCAGGGCTTTGTCAAACCGTCGGAAACCGTGGTCCTGGTTCTAACCGGCCACCTGCTCAAGGATCCGGAGTTTACGCTAAAGTTTCATCGCGGCGACCTGTTCCGTGGCACCCAGCTGGAAAGCCAAGCCGCCATCCTGCGCGCCCACGAGCGCGCGCCCATCGTGCTCGATGCGAGCGCCGACGCCGTCGTGAAGACCCTGGAGCAAGCCGAAGCGCGGGGCGAGGAACCCTGACGGGGAGCGGCAGGCGGAGATAAGCTTTCGGGTGGAGCACCTCCGGTCGCGCTGCGCCAAAGGTCCATGCGCTAAGGGAGCAAAGAAGGGCAAGCGAAAATCGCCCGCATGGGGTGGAATATCCGCTCGAACCCCTGAGGGCCACGGGAGAGACTCCCTCAACATGAGCAAGCCGGCCCCGACTCCGAACCCCCTCCGTCTCGCCTTACCCGCTACCTCCGCCAACTTAGGCCCGGCCTTTGATGCCGCCGCGCTTGCCATCCGGCTGTTCCTCAAGATCCGCGCCCGCCCGGCCAAGGACTTCTCCGTCACGGCCAGTGGTCGCGACTCGGAAATCTGCGGCAGCATGGAAAATCACCTCATCCTGACGACCTACCGGGAAATCCTGCGGGCGGAAGGAAAATCCCCGCTTCCCCTGGCGCTTCGCCTCGATAACCAGATCCCGATCGGGAAGGGATGCGGTTCCTCCGCTGCCGCCCGCCTGGCCGGCATCGCCCTCGCCGTCCATTACGGCAAATTACGTTGGTCCGACAGTCGCATCGTGGGCGAGGCCTCACGCCGGGAGCACCATCCCGATAACGCGGCCGCCTGCTGGATGGGCGGACTGACAGTCGCCCGCATGTTGAGCGAAACCGAGGCCCAGGTCGCCCGTTTCCTCCCGAAAGGCAACTGGCCCTTGCTGCTTGCGGTCCCGGAGCAGACGCTGCTCACCGAGGAAGCCCGTCGCGTCCTCCCCGCGCAATACTCGCGCGCCGATGCCGTCACCAACATTCAGAACTCCCTGCTGTTGCTGGCGGCTCTGGTGCAGGGCAATCCCCAGTTGCTGGGCTCGGCGCTGGCCGACCGCATCCACCAACCCTACCGCGCCGCCCTCTGTCCGCTCTTGCCCGCGCTCGAAAAACTGGCGGGAGCCTCCGGGGTTCGGGGGGTCGCGCTGAGCGGCGCGGGTCCATCGGTATTGATTTTCCTCGATGCCAAAGCCAGCCTTAGCCGGGTCAAGGCTCGGGTCACCGAGCACCTGCGCAGCGTAGGGCTTTCCGCGGAACTGATCGCTACCGCAATCTGTGGTTACAGCAACGCGGCCAAGCGCCGATAAGAGACCGGAGTCCGGGCTTGCCCTTGATTTTGAAGGGTTGAATTGGGAAGGTCTGCCAGCCGGAGGGTTGGCTCAGCCGCGTTCCAGGCTTTCGCCGGTGAGCGGCCGGTCGGCGGCGATACGAAACAAATGCTGCTCGAAACTCAGGTACGGATCGCGCGCGAAGCGATCGGGATACGAAGTCAGGGCCCGCATAAAGTTCTCAATCTCCCGCTCGACTTCGCGTTCGCGCCGGGCGTCAGAGACCGCGGTGCCCACCGCTGGCTGTTTTTGTCTGCTCATGATCCTATCCCCCGGGAACCAGTGACTGCCGCCCGCGCTCGCGAACACACCACTCCAAGCGCGGTTCATTTGCGGAAGCGGCCCCTGCTTATCCGGCCAAGCTCCTCGCGGAACGGGGGAATCGATAATCTACGTGTGCCCGGAAAATCTGTAAATAGCACCTCCGTGCCAGCTACCGCCGGGCCGGGACCAGGCACGCCAAGAATCCGCCTAGGGACGGCTGGCCGGGGGAACAATGCCATTCATCCGCAGATACTCGACCATTTGCCCGTAATGATCCCAAGGATGGCCCGCGGCCAAGAGCGCAAACTGGAGCCGCGTGGTCGTTCCTTCCCGGAAGGGGTTCTTGATCGGGTCGATCAGATTGGCCTGGGTTACGGTCGCCAGCGCCCGGTGCAGATAGGCAAAGGAATCGTTGAGGTACTTCAGGATTTCAGCCTTGGTCTTCACCGAATCTGGCCCCTTTTCGTCGTTCACCTCGGCCGGGGGTTTCTCTTGCAAGATGGTGGCGCCAAACAGGTAGTTCACCGCGCCCACATGCTTTATCTGCTCGGCGAAGGTGCGCACTCCTTTGAACTCTCCGCTCGTCGGCGCAAACGAATACTTGTCTTCAGGCATGGCCTCCGCCGCGGAAACGAACTCGTGTTCGGCGTTGCCGACATAGCTATTCAATACGTCTGGAACCGTAGGGGTGGCTGCCGGCTTGGCGTCCTGCGCCCGAGCCAGGACTCCGCAGCCCACCAGGAAAAGACACGCGTACATCCACTTCATCTTCGTCTTCATGTTTGTCCGTCTCATTTCATTTCTCCCTCGAAAGCAAGTTTTGACTGCACCACGACCTGAGCTAATCCCGCACCACCGAAGGCGCCAGCTGCAGTTCCTGCGAGCTGAGCCGAAAACTCCGAACCGTCAGCAAGCCCAGGATCAAAGCTCCGGCCGCACAGAGCAGGGTGGTTGGAACGCCCACCCGGGTGGCCAGAGCTCCCCAGGCCGCGCTACCCACCGCCATCCCGCCCTGCAACACGAAAAGGTACATGGACAAGGTCCGCGCCCGCAGCGACGACGGCGACATGGTCTGCGCCGCCACATTCAGGCAGGCCAAAATCCCAATCCAGGCCGTCCCGCTCGCGAACAATACCAGACTCAGCCACTCGAAGGCTTGCACCCGACCCGCGAGAACCGTCATCCCAGCAAACAGCAGAATATCGAACACGACCATGCCATCGACCGAGAGCCGCGTGCGCACCCGCGGCAAGAGCGCGGCTCCCCCCAGCGCGCCGAGTCCAAAGGATCCGAGCAACAAGCCGTAACCGCTCGCGCCATAGGGACGCGCCAGGATCGGAAGCAACGCCAGCAGTGAACTCGCCCCCAGGCTGAAGGCTCCCGTCCGCACCAGCACACAGCGCGCCAGCGGAGCCGTTCGCACATAGCGCAACCCGGCCAGCAGAGCATCGCTCACCCGTCCGGTCTCGACCCGCTCAAAATGCGGCCGGCGCCAGCGGTACAAAAAGAAGATCACGCCGAAAAACGAAGCCGCGTTCAGCAGAAACGCCCAGCCCGACCCGGCGGCCGCGATCACCAGGCCGCCGAGCGCCGGACCGACCGCCCGCGCCACGTTATAGCCCACTGAGTTCAGGGCCACGGCCGGCGCGTGGCGCTCCGCCGAAATGATCTCCGGCGTAATCGCCTGCCACGCCGGGTCGTTCATGACGGCCCCGAGCCCCAGGGCAAAGGTGAGCCCCAAAAGGACCCGGGGCGTGATGTGGTGCCGCAAGGTGAGTACACCGAGCGCCCCCGCCGCCAGCACCATCCATCCCTGCGTGATCAGCAGAAAGCGCCGCCGGTCGACCATATCCGCCAAGGCTCCCGCCGGCAGAATCACCAAAAACACCGGCAGGGTGGTAGCCGCCTGCACCAGACTCACCATCAGCGGCGACATGGTGAGCTGGGTCATCATCCACCCCGCCCCCACGTTCTGCATCCAGGTGCCGACGTAGGAGATCACGGAGGCGACCCAGAGCGAGCGAAACAGCGGTTCCCCGAGAGGTGCCCAAGCCGACCCGGCCCGCGTCCTCGACAACCTGCCCGCCGATGCCCCGAATCCAGCCATGCTCAGTGGCCCGAGATCCCGTCGAGCGCCGCCAGCCCGGCGGCAAATGGCCACTCCCGGCCGCGCCAGGCGCGGACCATATAGATCGCCACCCCCATGGCCAGGATGACCGCGGCATAGCGTATCTCTTTCAGAAAGTGTTTGCGGGAAATCAGGATGAACAGGAACCCTGAACTGGCGAGCACGGCGGGCAGGGGATACAGCCACATGCGGAAGGGCCGCGGCAGCTCCGGCTGCTGAATGCGCAGCACAATCGAGCCAATCGCCTGCACCAGAAACTGCAGCAGAATGCGGATCACCACCAGCGCCGCGATCACGTCGGCCAACGACAAAAAGCAAAAGGGCACGGCCATGCACCCCAAGGCCAGAAGAGAAACGTGGGGCACGCGGTGCTTGGGGTGCACGCGGGCAAACACGCGAAAGTAGTTGCCATCGAGCGCCGCGGCATAGGGCACGCGCGAATATCCGAGCAGCAGCGAGAACACCGATGCGAAGGCCGCCCACATCACCAGTCCCGAGGCCAGCTGCGCCGCCCACGGCCCGTAGATCCTCTGCATGAAAATGGAAATCACATACAGGCCGCCGTTCGATTCTCCGGTGCGCGCGATCTCCTGCCAGGGCAGCACACCGAGAATGCTGACGTTCATCGCTATGTATAGACACGCCACCAGCAGGATGGATAGCAGCATGGCCCGCGGAATGGTCTTGCTCGGGTCCTTGATCTCATCCCCGATAAAACAGATGTTGTAATACCCCCAGTAGTCGTAGCTCGACACCAGCATCGCCGACCCCAGGCCGAGAAAGAAGGGGTGCGAGAGGTGGAACGCCCCGGGCGGAAAACCAAATGCCAGCGCGGTGTGAAAGTGGCTCAGCCCGGCAAAGATGATCCATCCCATGGTGGCGATCACCCCGGCCAACAGCAGCTTCGACATCCAGCCGATGCTCGTGATCTTGCGGTACAGAAGCACGACCGCCAGCACCACCATGCCGATGGCCACAAAGGTCGACCCCGCGACCACCGAGCGCACCTGCAAGGTACCCAACAGAGGAACGTTCCAGGCCCAATTGTGCAGCGCATACTGATGTTCGAGGCCGGGGAAAAAATAGGAAGCATATCCCGCCAGACCAATCGCTCCCGAGGCGATCGACAGCGGCGCGCTGAAAGAAAGCTGCCAGATGAAAAGAAACGAAATCAGCCGCCCCAGCCGCTCCGGCCCGTAGATCTCGCGCAGGTAGCGATAGGATCCTCCCGAACCCGGCATGGCGGAACTCAGCTCGGCGCACACCAGTCCGTCGCAGGTCGCGAGCAGCGCCCCCGCGATCCATCCCAGGATCGCCTGCGGTCCGCCCATCGCGCTCACGATCAGGGGCAGGGTAATGAACGGCCCGACCCCGATCATGTCAATCATGTTCAGCGCCGTGGCGCTGCCGAGGCCAATTCCGCGAATCAACCGGGGCTGGCTGGCGGAGTGGGATGAAGGAGTGGACATGAAAGCCGATGCCTCAAGCGTCAGAAAGCCAATCGCGGGCGACGGAGAACGGAGAACCGACTCCGGAGAACTTAAGAACTGGGCACGGGAGAACGGAAAGTCAAAAAATGACGGCTGCGTCGGTCTTTAGTGCGCGCTCAGCAAATTCACAAACAGCCGGATGGCTCCTGGAACTCCCGCCGGCAACTGCCGAAAGAAGGCGTACCCGGTATAGATATAAGTGCCCTTGCCATACTGCGCCCGTAACAGGCCGCCCTTCTGGGGCGGCTCCCCCGGATCCTCCGAGGCCAGTATCGGTTTGAAGTGTTCATCCCACTGATCCATGAAGTACAGCCCGCGTTCCTGCACCCACCCGTCAAAGTCGCGCGCGGTAATCTCATTCGGTTCATGCAGCAGACTGTCGGCGGGAGCCAGAATCTCAACCGGTGCTTCCTCGACCGAGACTCTCGCCCGGCTGAGCTCGGCCGGATAGGGCGTGAAGTGTCCGTTGTTGAAGTCTCCCGTCCCCGCGTTGTACTGCACGACGAGCGTCCCGCCGCTCGCGACATAATCGAGCAGCTTCTGGTTATTGGCGGCTACCTCTTTCTGCGTGTCGTAAGCCCGAATTCCCAAAACCATCGTGCCAAATCCGCGCAGGTCCTGGCCCCCTAGTTTCTCCGCCGGAATCAGGGTCACATTCATTCCAATCTGCTCGAGCACGGTCGGAATGTCGTCCCCCGCCCCCATGATGTATCCCACCTTGAGACCGCTCGGGACCTTCACCTCCACCATGCTCACCCGCTGCACCGCGGGCTGGTAGTAGTAGAAGCTGCCCAGATCCTCCCGCGTCACGAGCGAATACCCTTCGCGATATTGCTTCCCGCCCGCCTCGAGCACGGCTCGAATCTCGGCCCGCCCTTCTTTCAGACTCGCGGGAAACACCTGGAAGGGATAGTCTCGGCTCTCGCCCCGATGATCGAGCCGCACTGCCAGTTCCGCCGGCTCGACCCGCCACCCGGGAGGCGCCTCGAGATGCAGTTTTCCCCCGGGGGTTCCATCGAGATTCGAGCTCACCTCGACCTTCACGCTGCTCGAGGAGCCACCCTCGACTGGAATCACCAGGCCGCCGGGCTCGAGCATCACGGAAAACTCCGGTGCAACCCCCAGGATGCGTTTCTGCTCCTGGCCCCCCTCGTCGCGGAAGTGCACGAGAACCTGCGAGGAGATCTCGACTGGAGAGTCCGCCGGACCGTTCTCCGTGCATGCGTATTCCACCTCCACATGAAATGGAATCGGGGTAAAAGGCAGCGTGGCATATCGCGGTTGGTCGAGCGTATTGATCGCGTCCTCCTGAGGATTGTCGCGATGCCAGTAAGGCCGCGTGTCGAGGACGTTGGCCGGCAGCGTCAGGCGTAGTTCGGTGAGGTAGTCTTCGCCGGGATCGATCGGCCCGGTCTGGGGCCGACGATCCATCAGCCCCTGGGGGGTGCCGGCGGAGGAAAGATCGCCGAGCGAAACTTGGCGCACGCACAGCGCATGTTTCGAGCCATTGTGCAACTTCACCTGCACGGCAAATTTCTGCCCCGGTGAAATCACGGTCAGCGCATCCCGCTCAGGGGGAAGCGTCGCTCCGGTCGGGGAACCCACGCTGGCCGCAAGCGATACATGGAGCGCCAGGTTCTCGGCCGTCTCCGCCTGGCGCTCCTTCTCGAGCAGTTGCTCGATGAGGTCGGCCTTGGCCGGGGCGCTCAGGGTGCTGCTTTGAATCTTTCCCTTCTCGGCCGCAAGCAGTCCAAGCGATCGGGCCACGGCGAGCAAGGGTAGCGCCGCCGCGCTCGGATCTGGCGCGCGCACCGCCTCGGCTTGCTTGAGGCGTTCCGCCATTTCGACCAAAGCCGGCCGCAACCACGGCACCTTCTTTTCCTCGTCTCCGAGGCGCGCCGCCAGCCCGGGCAGCGATGTGTCGATTCCATCAAAGAAATTCGTCTCATGTCCGTCTGGGTCGGCGGTCGGCGGCAGCACCGAATCGACCAGCCGGTAAAACGAGTAGCGCGGCCCCGAGGGCAGCGAAATCCCGCTCAGGCCTTGCGACTGCTGGTGGCGGAGGCCGGCGACGGCAAACTGGATATAGGAGGTTCCGAGCACCGGATCGAGCTCACCGGTATTGAGCTTGACGGTGTAGTCTTTCTCCGGGCAGCTTTGCGGCATGAAGGAACACACGTTGCCGATGTAGAGCTTCTTGGCCTGCCATGGCTGCAGTCCTTCCTGGATCTGCTCTGGAAAGCGATTGGGATCGGCCGCCGCGCGAAAGGCTTCCTTGGTCAGGATGGCTGAGGCCTGATGATGTCCGTGCCCATCGCGCTCGGTTCCTGAGAACCGCGCCACCAGCACATCCGGGCGGAACTCCCGAATCACCCGCACAATATCTGCGAGGGCCACGTCATGTCCTTGCCACTTCTGAAAAGTTTCCTGCGGATTTTTCGAATAGCCGAAGTCCGCCACCCGCGAGAAGCGCTGCTCAATGCCGTAGTAGCGGTCGGCAGCCAGCACTTCGAGCGTGCGCAGCACGCCCAGCTCATCGAACAAGTTGCTGCCGGTTTTATTCTGCCCGCCTTCGCCGCGGGTCAAGGTCAGCAAGGTGACGGTCGCGCCCTTGCCCCGGGACTCGAGGGTCAGCATGCCGCCGTCTTCGTCATCGGGATGGGCATCCACCTGCAGCAAGCGCGCGGTGGTCTCGAGCCGTCGCAGGGTTTCGGCGAGTCCCGCGGCGCCGGCGTCGGGCGGCAAAGGATCGAGCGGACTCCCCGGATCATGGCCGGTCTCGGCGAACGCCGGGACGAGCAACACGACCGTTGCCAGCAGGATCCAGAGCGCGCGCCGCACTCGTCCGCGAGGCCCCGCCACCCCGCGACGACCCGGCCGATTCATCGCATCATGCAGAATTTTTCCCCGCAGAAATTGCAATCTGTCCCCGAATCGATGCCGCAGTTTGGACTGTCCGCCCAACCGATCGGTTAGCCGGACCTAAATCCTAACCGATCCGTAAGCTTTTTGTCGGTAGAGGAAGGGTGGCGCGGGGCCGAATTCTTGCGGGACCAAGCGGCTTCTCGCGGCGGTGGCGGACTCGAGGGTCGCGGGGCCGCATCGCGCCCGGGGCCAGGTTCCTCGGTTCTCCCGCGATTCGCGAGCTGAAGCCCCACGATCCCGGCGACGCATTCATAAGACGGTTCCTAAGATAGAACGAGGAGTGCCGGGAGGACGAAACTGGAACGAAACCGAGTCCGGTCCCCGACGATAAAAGTTCGAACGCAGGCGGCGGACCGCGTGGGCAGCATTCGCCTTCGGCAGCGTTTGCATTTCGGGGGGCGCTTCACAGGGCTCTTCCGGGGGCGCTCGCTCCCCTCAGCCCGTGGTCGATCACCGGTCCCGCGTGTGCTTCGCCCGGCTTCGCTCTGGCGCGCGCCGAGACCCCGTCATGCCCCCCGCTCGCGGGGGACACCCGACGGGGCCCCTTCGGCCGGGTGAGGGCGACGGGTCGCTCGGAACTAAGCTACTACCTCTTTGCTTTTCAATAACTTACCACCAAACAATGCTGAATTGGCACCGCTAAACCTCGATTTTGCCCCTTTCGTTGGGTTCGGCGTGTGCTAATCCCCGGCCTTCACTAGGATAACGATGAGTCAAACCACAAACGGGACGGCCCGAGAGCGGCGGTCCCAGGTTCAAGGTCGCAGGCCGCGGTCAGCTTTACCTTTACCCGCGACTGAGGCCGGGCCAAGCAAACTACGAAACACCGAAAGCGAGAGCACATGCATAAGCCAGTCAAATACGTAGAGAAGGTGGTGACCGTCGCCGCTCGAGGCGCCTGGGTAGTGTTTGACCGTTGCAACCGGATTGGTCAGAACCCGTCCCCGACCCCCAAATGGTCCGACAAGCCGCTGCTGAAGTCCTACGAGAAGACCAAGCCTCCGCTCGGCTGGCCGCGTACCACCGACTCGCTGTGCCCCAAGTGTGTTCCCGAAATCCGCCAGCAGATTCTCGACGGCAAACTGCCGGTCGAGGTTCTCATGAACGAAAAGGTAGGGGAGATCAAAGCCAGCATCGTCGAGCGCGATGGCAAAATCCTCATGGTGAAGGATTGCCCCAAGCACGGCCACTTTGAAGACGTCATGTCGATTGACACCGACTTCTCGCGCCATCTGGAAGAAGTTTTCCCCGGCCGCGACATCCGCGCCCACAACGACGAGAAGCTCCATCACCACGGCTCGAGCACGGTGAAATACGGCCGCGGTTCGGTCCTTACCATCGATCTCACCAACCGCTGCAACATGATGTGCGACCCCTGCTTCATGGACGCCAACCAGGTCGGCTTTGTCCACGAACTCACCTGGGACGACATCAAGACCATGCTCGACAACGCCATCACCATCAAGCCCCGCCGCCAGATGTCGGTGCAGTTCTCGGGCGGGGAACCGACGCTGTCCCCTTATTTCCTGGACGCGGTCCGCTACGCCCGCAAGGTCGGCTACAACAGCGTGCAGGCGGCAACCAACGGAATCGAGTTCGCCAAGAGTTTTGAATTCTGCGAGCAGGCGGTTGAGGCGGGTATGCGCTATGCCTATTTGCAATTCGACGGCATCGGCAACGCCGCCAACGCGCACCGCAAAGTGGGCAACCTGTTCGATGTCAAACTGAAAGCCATCGACCACCTGCACCGCGCCGGGGTCGAAATTGTTCCGGTCGTCACCATCGTGAACGGCATCAATAACGAGCAAGTCGGCCGCATCATCAAGTTTGCCCTCGACAATCCCAAAAAAATCGGCTTCCTCAGCTTCCAGCCCGTCAGCTTCACCGGCCGCGACGAAGCCGTCACCGACGACCGCCGCATGGCGCAGCGCTACACGCTCTCGCATCTGGCCCACGACGTGAAGAATCAGACCGGGCTCGGCGAACCCTCCCGCGACTGGTTCCCCATCAGCTTCATGAGCACCTTCAGCGACTGGGCAGATCTCATGCACTCAAGCGACGCCGACAACAACTGGGGCCAGCTCAGCTGCGGGTGTCACCCGAATTGCGGGACCGGCATGGCGGTGATGATTGATAAAGAGACCAAGGAAGCGGTTCCGGTTACGGCGTTTCTGAAGGGGGATCAGCTGGCCAAAGACATTGCCAAAGTGAACGATGCGGCGCGGGGGAAATTCCTCACCATCGTGGGCATGGCCTTATGTTTGATGAAGAACTACGATCCCTTCCAATCGCCCACCCACTTCAAATTGATGGATTTGCTGAAGAAGTTCGACAAGAACTTCAATGCCACGGGAAAAAACTACGGCAAGGTTGGTCCCGACCGCACGGTCGAAGACGTCATGAAGCGGCGGCAGGACCGGTGGAATTTTCTGTTCATCGCAGGCATGTGGTTTCAGGATCTGTTCAACTACGATTTTCGGCGGACCGAGCAGTGCATTATTCCTTATGCCACCCAGGAAGGGGAGATTTCCTTCTGCGCTTACAACACCGGGGTGGGATGGCGGAACATCATCGAGAAGATGCACATGACGGCAACCCTCACCAAGTGGTACGAAGAGCACGGGCGGCATGAGATTTTTGCCGGCGGCAAGAACGTGAAGATGGAAGACGTCAATCACGGGCTGGTGCTGAAAGAGGAACTGGTCACGCTCGAAGAGCAACAGGATCTCAACAAGCTGGGCATCGCCAAGAACTCCCGCGAAGAAAAGCTGCGGGCACGGGATGCCAAGCAGGCGGCGCAGCGCGGACCGCAGAAAAACGATGAAGCCTACAACGCCCGTATGGCGGCGCTCTATCGCGAAGTCGTGCTGAAAGAAAAGCCGGTGGTGGCGGAAAATGGGTTTATTCCGCTGGGGGCGCTCACCACACCCGCGAACGGACACTCGAACGGAAACGGCGCTGCCAAACCGGAAGTGGCCGAGCCGGTGGCGGGCGACTAGCCACCGCCGCACTCTGTCTCGGTTGCAGATTTTCGAGAACAAGAACCGGGCCGCCGTCAGGCGGCCCGTTTGCTGGGACGGGGACACCGCACCCGTCCCGGTTCTGTGACCGGCAGGGGTTTGCTTTCCTGCCTCGGGTTGCAGGGTAAAATAGCAGCCGATCGTATCCGAGACTTACCGAGATCCGGGACTTCGACTCCGTTCCGCAAGCCGAGAGCGGGGGAAGAAGTCGGGAAGCCACGACCTCCATTGGGAATCCGATGATGACTGGGAATCCGATGACCAAATCAGGGCGGCTCATATTCGCTCTCGCCATCCTCGCTCTCGGCATCGAAAATCTGAGGTACGCCCACTTTGGGCAAGTCGTGGTGCCGGTGCTCCCCTGGGTTCCAGGGAAGGCGGTGTTGGCCTACCTGGTGGGGGTGGCGCTGCTGGTGGCTGGCCTGGGCTTGCTGACCAAGTCCGGGGCAAGGTTCTCGGCGGCCTTGCTCGGAACTTTGTTGGCGCTGTGCATGGTGTTGCTGCAAATCGCCAGAGTGGCCCGCAGTCCTCTCGATTTAGGCATTCGGACTGGTTGCTTTGAGACGCTCGCGATATGCAGCGTGGCTTTGGTCTTGCTCGGAACTTTGCCCAGAGCGGGTGATCAGTTTTACCAGCGGGTGGTCATCCGCGATCGTTTTACCCGAACCGGCTGCCTGCTGTTCGCGCTGGCCTCGGTGGTTTTCGGGGTTGACCATTTTCTCCTTCTGCACTTCATCGCCTCGCTCGTCCCCGGTTGGATTCCGGGAGGCTTGTTTTGGGCCTATTTCACGGGGATCGCGTTCCTTGCGGCCGGCGTGAGCATCGCGACCGAGTGGCTGGCAGGCTGGGCATCGACTTGGCTGGGGGTCATGTTTGGGCTATGGTTTCTCCTCCTCCACGCACCCCGATTGGCCCAGAGTGCCTTCACCCACGATCCGAACGAGTGGTCGAGCGCCTTCATCGCTTTGGCGATGTGGGGCGGCTGCTGGATCATCGCCGGAGCCTTTGCTAGCGAATCCTGGTAGAGCCGCGCCCGAGGGCCCCGCGAATCCTCAGTTTTTGACACCTCCGCAACCTCGTCCCCCGGTCCGCCAAATCGTCGATGATCATGCTTCTATTCGAACAATGTTTCTATTCGAACAACGGTTCTATTCAAAGGAGAGCGTGAAATCGGCGTCCACGATCTTGGTGCTCGAGGCCTCGGGTGCGTTGCGGAAAATCAGGTAGTACTTCTGCGCCTCAAACAGGGGGGAGGCGAGAGCCCAGTCAACCCGGCCGCCATCGGAGGGGTCGCTAGTGAAAGTGGCGGTTTCTTCGCGGCCATGGGAAAAATTGTCGAATTCCTGCTGGTTGAGCAACAGAAGCTGGATGTTGGCGCCCTGGGCGGTCGGGAGCGCGCCGTGGCCCGCCACCACCGACCGGAAACTGCCGTGCAACTCGGGATGGAGGGTGCGCGGCGGAACGAGGAACAAGAATCCCCGGTAGGTTTCGACCGCAAATCGCTGACGGACGCGGGCGGTCGGATCCTTGAGCGGATTGGTCACATGATCAATCGCGGCGCTCGACCGCGGAGGGGAGGACGGGGGAACAGGGGTGGGGTTCGCTTGCGCCGCCCGAGCGTGCGCGGGTGAAAACAGATTGCCGAAAACCGACACCACCTGCGCTGCGGGGCGTATGTTGGTCACATCATTCGGGTCCGGAGCCGGAGCATCCGAGGAGGCGCGATCGGCGGCCGGAGTTGCGGCGGCGCTCGGCGACAGCGCTGAGGGCTGATTCTGCCAGCCCTCGACCACCCGCCAGCCGAAATAGCCACCGGTCGAGAGCAGCAGGAACCCCGTCAACACGCCGGCCAGTCTTTGCAACATCGGTGTTCTCGTCGATTCCGTTTCTTGATTTACGGGGGTTTCGGTAAGTTGGACGGCAGGCTCGAGGGGTTTCGAAAGTCCGGATCGCGAACTCGAGCGGCCCTACTCGCCTACCTACTGATAGCACGCGGAGTGGGTGAGGAAAGTTATACCTGCGTAATGGTTCACCGTCGTAATCGGTCACCGCGAGCGGGAAAGCGGATTGGGAGCGCCGATCTGGATGAGCAGGCCGAGAATGTCGCCCGCGGCCCAGACCTCCATGGACTTGCCGTCCTTGAAATGGTGGATGACCTGACCGCCGGACATGATCCTCTTCATGGTAGGAGGAAATCCAAGATATTCCGCCCGATGGGTGCCATAGAAGGTGTAACGGTGAGCCAGTTTCTCGCCTTCGGCGATCAGGTCGTCGGTTTCGATGCGTCCATCCGGGAAAGCTTCTGTCATCAGCCGGTAGAAAGTACGCAAGCCGGTGACACCCGGGCCGATGCTGCGGGAAAAGCCATGGTGCAGTACCGAGGAGTGGAACATTTGCAGGTAGCCGTCGAGGTCTTGGGCGTTGAAGCAGACGATGGCCTGATGAAGAGTCTCGGTGTTCCGGTTACCCGACATAGGATTGATTCTAGCGGAGGACCGAATGTCCACCGCACAGAATTTAGGCCCGAGCCTGGGCTCCTTCCCTGCGGTTATTTTCTGGGAGTTGTTTTCTCGGAGTATGCTGGGTCGGCCGTGCCGGGTCGATGGTTGCCCGTGAGAGTTGCCCGTGAGAGTGCCGGAAAGAGGCAAGCGAAATGATGCGGCGGGGGGCAGGGACGGCGGGGGTTGCACTTTGCCTTTGGTTGGCGGTTCGGCTGGCGGCGGCCCAGGCCGGTGAGCGTGCGGCGAGCGGCCCCGCGCCGGTGAATCCGCACGCTTCGCCCGAGGCGCGGGCACTGTTGCGCTATCTGGATTCCATTTCGGGAAAGTACACAATCACCGGTCAGCACAATTTTCCGAACGTCGGTTCCCGCTGGACGGATCGGACCTATGACTTGACGGGGAAATATCCGGGCTTGTTTGGCGAGGACTTTGGGTTCTCCGGAGAGGACGACAAGGATTCGATCCTCGGGCGGCCGGGGATGATTGCGGAGGTGAAGCGGCAGTATCAGAGTGGCGCGGTGATTGCCCTGATGTGGCACGCGGTGCGGCCGACCGAAGACGAGCCGGTTGGGTTTCGCGACAGTGTCCAGGGGCACCTGACGGATTTCGAGTTTAGGGAACTGCTGACCCCGGGAACGGATTTGTACAAGCGCTGGTGTGCCCAAGTGGATGTGATTGCCGGGTATCTGACCGAGTTGCGCGATGCCCACGTGCCGGTGCTGTTTCGTCCCTATCACGAGATGAACGGGAATTGGTTTTGGTGGGGCGGGCGGCCGGGGAAAAACGGGTCGGCGGCGCTCTATCGTCAGCTGTATGACCGGCTGGTGAATGTGCATCGGCTGGACAATCTGGTTTGGGTGTGGAACGTCAACGTTCCCGGCGGGAATGCGGGCCCCTTCGCCGACTATTTTCCCGGGTCTGACTCGGTCGATGTGCTGAGCGTCGACAACTACGGCGAGTTTCAACCGAGTTACTACCAGGATGTGCTGGCGCTCGCCGGGGAGAAGCCGATTGCGCTCGCCGAGGTGGGAGGGGTCCCGACGCTGGCGGTGCTGAAGGAACAGCCGAAGTGGACTTATTTCATGATCTGGGCCGGCTTAGCGGAGTTCTCAAACCCGCCGGACGAGCTGCGGGAACTGTTCGAGGGGCCGAACCTGCTGAACCGCGGCGATCCCCGCCTGGCGGAGGCGATGGAGGCCACGCGGAAGGCCTCTCCCGACGCAAGCCCGGAACCGGTAACCGAGCATGCCTCGGAGCCGGCGCGGGAGTTGCTTGCGCGCTTGTACGCGGTTTCCGGCCAGAGCACGCTGAGCGGGCAGGAGAACGATGCGCGGGCCATTCTGGGATCGACCGAGCAGGTGATCGAGGTGACCGGGCAATCGCCGGCGATCTATGGGGAGGAGCTGGGAATCACGAAAGAAGACGGACTCCCAGTGGACGCGGTCCGGCGGGCGATTGTCGAGGAGGCCAAGCGGCAGTCGAAGAGCCATGCCTTGGTCAGCCTGGGCTGGCATGCGGTGCGGCCGACCGACGACGAGCCGGCAAACGCCGAGCAGAGTGTGCGCGGGCAGTTGACCGATTTCGAGTGGAACGAACTGCTGACGCCGGGCACCGATTTATACCGGCGCTGGTGCCGCCAGGTGGACGAAGTCGCGAAATATTTGACCGAATTGCAGGATGCCAAAGTTGCGGTGCTGTGGCGACCGTACCCGGAGGCCAACGGGAAAAAATTCTGGTGGGCGGGGCGGAAGGGCATGCGGGGATCCGCCGCACTCTACCGCCAGCTCTTCGATCGCCTGGTCCATCAGGATGGACTGCACAATCTGATTTGGGTGTGGAACGCTGCGCCGCCGGGATTTGGGCCGAACGCGAGCGGAGCCTATGCCGACTATTTTCCCGGGGTATTGTATGTGGATGCCCTGGCGGTGAATGTCGAAAATCCCAATTCTCGCTTTCGTCTGGATTCTTCACTTTCGCTCGCGGGTGGGGGGAAGGTGATCGGCATCGGATTCGAAGGCAAGATTCCCGATCCTTCCTGGTTTCGGCAGCAGACGGGTTGGACTTGGTTCCTGGTGGCTCCGGAGCCTGTGCTTCCTGCGGCCGCCGCAGTTGCAGCCGCCGAGGTTCCGCCGGCCAGTCCCGCGCCTCCGGAGAGCGCTGCCGATCCGGCGGAGACTCTGAGGAAGCTCTACGCTGATCCGCGAGTGGTTTCGCAGGCGGTGGCACCCCGGCGCGGGGCCAGTTCCCCATAGCCAGCCCCTCACACCGCTAGTCCCCGAGAACCAGTTGCCGATAGATGGATCGATCGATTCGATCGAAGCGGGACCACGGATTGCTGGATCCATGGTGGGATGTACATGAATGTGCGCACAATGTAAATACACGGATCCGGGCTGGCCAGACTGGCGGCCGAGATTGGCTAAATCCAAAGTGGGGATCTGTCCATGCGGAGCTGTGCCCGGGCCGCCGCTCGCAGCCGTCTATCGAGTTGGGGGCCAGGGCGCGGGAAGCTGGTTTTCTCGGGGAGCCCGGACTGTTAAGGGATCAGTTGGTAGCTGACAAAGGCGAATAGTTTGCTGTCCGGCGACCAGGAGGGCACATTGATTGTGCCTTGACCACCGAACAGGTTGGCCGCAACCCGGATCTTATCGGGTGATTTCTGCCCGGCGGCCTCCTCCTCCAACGACATGAGGCGCAGCATGACATCCTTGTTCTCAGGATGGCCTTTCACCTCTTTTTCATAGCTGAGAAATACCATCCATTTGCCATCCGGCGAGATGTGAGGAAACCAGTTGTTGTATTGGTCGGCGGTGACTTGCTCCTGGTTACTTCCATCGGAATGCATGCGCCAGATCTGCATCGAGCCGGTGCGTTCGGAGTTGAAGTAGATGTATTTTCCGTCGGGAGAATATTCCGGGCCGTCGTCGAGGCCCTTGGCTGTGGTGAGGCGGGTTTCCTCGCCTCCGGCGGCGGGAATGGTGTAGATGTCGAAGTCGTCATTGCGCTGCCCGGTGAAGGCCAGGGTCTTGCCATCGGGGGACCACCCGTGCCAGTACGACGGCGAATTTTCGGTGATGCGGCGGGGCGTGCCCCCGGCGAGCGGAACAATATAGATGAGAGAACGGTGCGGTTCCTGCGATTGATCGCTGATGGCGAGTTCGGTCCCGTCGGGAGAAATGCCGTGGTCGTTGTTGCAGCGGGTGGCGTCGCCCGTGTTTACCGTCTGCGGAGCGCCTCCGGCCACCGGCAGGCGTTCGATGTGACCGTCGCGATTGAACAGGAAAGCCGCGCCGTCGTGGGTCCAGTTGGGGGCTTCGATGCGTCCCGGAGTCAGATATACGACCTGGCGGTCGCCGCCTGCGACCTTGACGGTTTCAAGCGAACTGTAGAGGGTTGGCGTGGCCCCGGGGGCGGGGGGAGGGTTCAGTTGCACGTTGGAAAAAACCGCGGTTTCGCTGGTGTCCTTGTTATGAGAACAGACCCCGAGACCGACGTAGAGCGGCCCTTCGAGCGGAACCCGCAGCCAGCCGCCGGCCAACTGCAGATGGTCGCCTTCGCCGAGGAGCATATAGGCGTAGTTGCCGCGCTTCACAATGCGCAGACGCCCGGGAGAACCTGTGGCGGCGATGACTTCCCGGGTAATGCCACCTTTTTCGTTGCGATATTGCAGGGCGGTCATGCCGTTGCCGTGGCGCGCGATATCGACGTAGACCGAATCGGCATCGAGCGTCTGACGGATCATCAGGACGGCTTTGCGGTGTTCCTGTCCGCTCGAGCCGAGAAAGGAGATGTCGGCGGTCAGCATCACATCCCCGGAAACTTTCTTCCAGGCGAACTGGTAGGCGTCGGCGGCGAACCACATGTTCTCGCCGCTGCCGGTGATGGTGTAGGTGCCCTTCGAGGCGTCGTATACGGTCGAACCGGGGTGCAGGACGGTGCCCACATCGGCGTGGTCCTCAAACATGCCAACGGCTGCGGCGGCGGCGCGGGAGGGGTTCGACAGGGCGCAGAACCCGGCCAAGCAAGCGATCCCAGCCAGACGGGAGAAATTTTTCTTCACGTGGGCCTCCTTCTTCACGCGGGCCTCCGGGGGGGCGAGAACTAGGAAAGGTAGGATGGAGGGAGGGAATTGTCAATTCGGATTTGCGGTCTGGCATGGCACCATGTAGGATTGCGGGCCAGCGGAAAAAACCCACGCAGAAATCTGGAAAGGGCCGGGCTTTTCGAGGCGGCGGAGAATACGTTTTCTGATCCGGCCCGGAAGGCCCGCCCCGCTGTGAGCTAGAAATCTCAAGCAACCGTGCCCGAGAAGGCCAGGAGGAATCGAGCGATGTTTTCCCAATTCAGAAGACGTTTTCTCAAACAACTTTCGACGGTAGGAATGGCCGGGGCCGCGAATACTCTGTTGGGCCGCTCCTTGATGGCCCAAACCCAGATGGCCCAAACCCAGCCCCTCGGCCCGGGCGACGCGGCGCGGGTCTACGTCGATTCGCGGCGCCTGATTGGCGCGCTCGATCGAAATTTGTTCGGATCGTTTCTCGAAAATCTGGGGCGCGCGATCTATGAAGGGATCTACGATCCGGCGTCGAAGTTGTCGGACGGCAACGGGTTTCGCACCGACGTCCTCGATCAGATTCGCAAGCTGCGGGTGCCGCTCATTCGTTACCCCGGGGGCAATTTTGTTTCCGGGTACAACTGGCTGGATGGGGTGGGGCCGAAACAAGACCGGCCCACGGTTCTCGACAAGGCCTGGAATTCGCTGCAGTCGAACCAGTTCGGGACCAATGAATATATGGGCTGGTGCAAGGCGGCGGGCACCGAACCTCTGATGGGCCTCAATCTGGGCACCGGTACTCCGGAGCAGGCCGCGGCCTTGGTCGAATATTGCAACCTGGAAAAAGGGACGGAATGGAGCGAGTTACGGCGCAAGCATGGATACCCTGAGCCCTACCGCGTGAAGCATTGGTGCCTGGGCAACGAGATGGATGGCCCCTGGCAGATTGGCCACGTTACGGCCACCGAATATGGGTTGAAGGCGCAGGATTCCGCGCGCCAGATGCGGGCGGTCGATCCTGGGCTCGGGTTGATTGCCTGCGGATCGAGCGGGCCATTCATGCCGACGTATCTCGAATGGGATCGGGAAGTTCTCGAGCAGTGTTATGACTACGTGGATGGGCTCTCGCTGCATCGCTATGTGGGCAACACCCCGGAGGAAACGGGCAGCGATAGTTCGAAATACGTGGCCATCAACCTCACCATGGATCAACAGATCGAGGAGACGCTGGCGGTGTGTGACATGGTGCGCGGACACAAGCGGTCGAAGAAGCAGCTGTGGTTGTCCTTTGATGAATGGAACGTGTGGTACCGCCAGCGCACCGGAGACGCAGTCGATGGCCATCGTAGTGAGGCGCCGCACCTGCTCGAGGAAATCTACAACTTGGAAGACGCGCTGGTGGTGGGCGGTCTCATGAATTCGCTGCTGCGGCATGCCGACCGGGTGAAGATCGCTTGCCTGGCGCAGTTGGTGAACGTCATTGCACCGATCATGACCAATCGCGACGGGTTGTTCCTGCAAACCATCTTTTATCCGTACAGCTGGGGCCTCGCCTATGCCCGGGGTTCGGTCCTGCGGGTTCAAACCGATTCGCCCAGCTACGAGGTGGCCGGAATGGGGCAGGTGCCCTATCTCGATGTGGTGGGTACGATGGCCGAGGATGGGAAGGTTTCGCTGTTCATTCTGAATCGCGATTTGGCCAAGGCGCGCAGCTTCGAAGTCAATTGGCAGGACAAAACGCCCGGACCGGTGCTCGCGTCCTGGGTGTTGACCGGCGACGATTTGAAGGCGGTCAACGGGTTTGACGCGCCCCGGAAAGTGGTTCCCCAGGCGCTCGAGAAGCCTACGACGTCGGGAGGGAGGTCGAAGGTCGAAGTCCCGGCGCGCTCCTACAGCGTGATTCAATGGGCCAGCTAGACGCCGAGCGTCCTCGACCGATCAGACTCGGGACCGAGGGGCGGTTTTCCTCGCAAAACCGAGGGAACCTGGCCCGAGCGATGCGCGGCGGTTGCGGCTGAAGCGCCCATCCGATCGATGGGTCTTCCGATGGTCGCTTCCGATGGTCGCTTCGGATGGGTCGTGAGATGGTCTTTGGCCGCCGCTGCCGGGCCCTGCGGGCGATTTGGGAACCACGCTTAGCAATTGAAATCCACCGAACCGGTGTCCATGATTTACGCAACCTGATTTACGCAACCTAATTTACGCAACCTTCGCCCCCTGTGACGAGCACCGAAGTTTAGAATCGTAGAGCTTCCTGCTGGCAAAGCCCGGCGCCAACTGTTACTAGATGTTACATTATGGTTTTGTGAGTGCGATATCGGTCGCGGAGGAGTAGGTTCAGCGGAATGATACGGTCCGACGTAACTACACCCGTGGTAGACATGAAAATGTCCCCCGAGAGGCGGTCGAGCCTCACGGCTCATTGGCTGCTTCCCGAGGAGACCGCGGAATGGGACGGGTTCGTGGCCCGCCATCCTTTGGGCCTGGTCTACCATCTTTCCGCCTGGACCCGGGTTCTAGAAACCGCATTCCCCCATATTCAAGGACGTTTCCTGGTGCTAAGGGATGGAGGGGATGGCAGCATTCGAGCCGGACTGCCAGTTTATACGGTCAAGAGCTGGTTGCTCGGGCGGCGGGTCATCAGTGTTCCCTTCGCTTCGTTCTGCGATCCCCTGGTTTCCTCGGCGGCGGAGTTTGATCTATTGCTCCCTCACCTCGAAGAGCTGCAGCGGAGCACGAAGAGCCGTCTGCTCGAAGTCCGTCTGACCCGCACCGCCGGGCAACTGGCCGACAGCCGATTCACCCTCAGTTCCGGCTATAAGCACCATTATCTTCCGCTCGATACCGATTGCGACTCACTCTTTGAGAGCTTCGCGAAAACCTCCATCCGGCAGAAAATACGCAAGGCGGTCAATGCGGGAGTCACGGTCGAAGAACGCAGGGATGAAGGTTGCATCGAGGCTTGCCATGCCATCCTGGCCGAAACCCGAATACGCCGCTTCCTGCCGGTCATGCCCTACACCTTCTTTCAGGCCGTGCGCCGCTGGCTGTGGCCGGAATATCTGAAGGTTTTCATCGCCTCGGAATCTGGCAAGCCCGTGGCCTGCCATTTGGTGCTGACATTCAAGGACCTGTGGATCTCCGAATATTCCGGTGATACGGCCGAAGCCAGGGCCGGGACCAATCAACTGCTGTATTGGGATACCATTCGACGGGCCCATGCGGCGGGGGCCAAAATCTTCAGCTTCGGCCGAACCGCGGCGTCCAATGAGGGTTTGCTGGCATACAAGAGGCGGTGGTGCACGCTCGAAGAAGATATCGTCGCCCTCAGCTTCGAGCCGGGCCGCAAGTCGTCGGAGGATAAGAAGAACCCGGGACTGGCGCGCGAGAGTTCCCTCACCTATCGCGCGGCGCGGTACATTGTGGCCAAGGCGCCCATGCGGATCTCGCACCTCATCGGCAACTTCTGCTACCGCCATTTGGGCTGAGGGGTTCGTTTGTCGCTGCCGCCGTCATGGCGAGCTGATCTCGGCCTTCCCCGTCTCCGCTTTGCCCCTCTCCGCTTGGCCCGTTCTGTGCTTGCCCGTCAATCGTAAGCGCGGCCGGCGAACCGCCGAACCGAGAAAAGAGCTTCTTGCAGCCGGCCGCAGCGATCATGGGTGCGCTCTCGCGCAGAAGCTCCATCGCCAACCGGTATTGGCGGCATTCGAAAGCCGTTCTGACCCACAACTGGGCAATGCCTCCGATGCAGGCATAGCGCGAGAAGCGGCGCTTTCGCCCGCCAGGGTACAGTCCGGCTCTTTCGGCCGCGATCACCGATGAGATGCCGTTCACCATCGACTCGACCCCGCGGATGCTGTTCGAAGCGTGGGAGCGATAGGCGACCGTGGGGGGAGCCTTGACGATGGCGCAGGGTCCATAGGTCCCAACCTTGAGAACCAGGTTGAAATCATCCAGATGGAAGGTCTGGGGGTTGCTGTGGCGCAGGCCGCCAACTTCGTCGAATACCGACCTGCGGACTACGATGCGGCTGTTCGAGAGCCCGACCATGACGCGCTTGGCGAGGAAATCGGAGTACTTCCACACCTCGAGGCTGGCTCCCGCCCCAGGTGGCGGAGCGGGCGGCTCGCGATCGGCAAAATAAATCATCGAGCCGATCAGCAGAGGCGGGGCATCGAGCGTCCGAATGATGCGGTCATAGACCGCGAGAGCGCACGGCATCAGCAGGTCGTCGCTGTCGAGAAAAGCCAGGTATTCACCGCTCGCTTGAGCGGCGGCCGAGTTGCGCGCGGCCTCCGGTCCTTGATTCTGTTGGCGCAGGGCGCGAATTCGGTTTCCGTAGGAGCGGAGGAGCTCGGGAGTGCCATCGGTCGAGCCGTCGTCGATGACGAAAATCTCATAGTCGGTGAAGGTTTGCGCGAGCACAGAGTCAATCGCCTGACGGAGATATTCCTCGCGGTTGTGGGTGGGAATCAACACACTGAATCGTGTGGCCATGACATTCTCCCGGGCCGTAGGCGAGGAACACGGAATCACGGCGCGCCGCGCATCTCAGAGTATGACGAAGCACAGAGGGGTGCCAAGCGGCGAAACCGGGGTGGTAATTACTTTGGTTCTGGCGTTTTTCGCTCAATACTGCTCGAAGGCTTTCTGGGCTTCGGCCAGCGGGTCGGATGCGGTCCGCGGCAGGAGCGTGTAAACACTGGTGGCGGAGGCGGTTTCACCCCGGTAGAGGTCGCGCAACTGGTCGAGCAGTTCGAATTCGATATATTGCAGCTGTTCGCCGGAATTGGTGTAAATCTTCGAATGGGAACCTTGCTCCGGCCACTCCGGGTCATGGCCGGCGGAACCCGTATTGGCCTCGATCTCGGTCTCGGGCTCGGTCTCGACCAGCAAGTCGGGGCTCGCGCCATGGCCGACCCAGAGGAGCGCGCTTCCCTCGGTCCCGATCATGGTCTTCTGCACCGGGTCGCGGGAGAGCGAGAGCAGGCGACCGTCGATTTGCAGATCTTTCGGCAGGGGTGGCAGAAGGTTGGTGTAACCGGCGGGTAGGGTGGAATGCGGCGGCAAAAGGATGAAGGCGCGGTCCGGCGACACCAGTTGGGTAATGGTCCAGATGCCGACGCGCACCGGCGCACCGTGCACCTTCTGATAGCTGGTTTCTATGGTCATGACCGGCTTGTCGGGATGGAGCGAGATGGTGCGGCGCACGCGGACCCCGTAGGAGGGGTCAACCGGGGAAAGGAGCACGACCCGGGAGCCGTCGATCGAGGCGCTACAGGAGACGGCGTCGAATCCCTGGGGAGGCGGCCAGGGCCGGCCGGTGATCTTCGGCCACTCGGATTGGGGGGAGGGCCAAGTCTTGTCTCCGCCGTAGTTGGTCCAACCCTCGGAGTCGGCATGCAGCTGGCCGCCGATATCGGGATTGTTCCAGAAGGGGCCGGGTATAACGTTGCCTTTGTCGTCCAGCAAGTTAAACTGCATGACGCGTCCGATTGCGGGGACGACGATGACCTCGGCGGCCCGGTTGCGCAGAATAATGGCGTTCCAGCCATAAAAAGGAGCGCGCCTCACGAGAACCGGGGACGCGGAAGGGCGTTTCGGCGGTCGCGGAAGGTTGTCACTGGCGCCCAGTGGAGACCCCGTCGAGAGGACGCCGCCGGCCGCGAGCAAAAACAGGAGAGCGAACCGAGCTCGATTCATCCGCATAGGAATTAGGAGTGTAGCAGAGAGACCTTAGAGAGACGGGCGTTCTCGGATGAGGGAGCGATCGACCTATCGGTTCGGATGAGGAGGAGCTTCGATGCGCCATATTTTTCGCACTGCGCTGCTGCTGGCCTGGGTCGCACTCTGGCCGGTGCCGGGTACTTGGGCGAAGGCCAAGCCGTTGCGAATCGCCTCGATTGATGTCGAGGGAGGACAGGCCACCTTGATTGTCGGTCCCTCGGGCCAGTCGATGCTGGTCGACACCGGGTGGCCGGGGTTCGAAGGGCGAGATGCGGGCCGGATCGTGGCGGAGGCCGCCTCGGCGGGCATCCGACGGATCGATTATCTGGTGATCACCCACTATCATCGCGATCACGTAGGCGGGGTACCGCAACTGGCGGAGCGCATGAAGATCGGCACGTTTGTGGATCATGGGCCGAATCAGGAGGATTCCGATGTCACCCGCCAGGATTTTGCCGCCTATCAGAAGGTGATCGCACACGCGGCGCACGTCGAATTGAGGCCGGGGGACGGGCTTCCGATGAAGGGACTGGTGGTGCAGGTGCTGACGGCAGCGGGCGAGCATATCGGCGGGCCGTTGCCGGGAGCCGGAGCCGCCAATCCGAACTGCGGAACGGAGCCGGAGCCGCCCGAGGATTCCTCCGAGAACGCCCGCTCGTTGGGGATTTTGATCACTTACGGCAAATTTCGCTTCATCGATCTCGGCGATCTGACCAAGAAGAAGGAAATGGAATTGATGTGCCCCAACAATGCGGTGGGGACCGTTGACCTGTTTCTGGTTTCGCATCATGGGTTGGACCAGTCCAACTCGAAGGCGCTCGTCTGGG
Source organism: uncultured Acidobacteriaceae bacterium (assembly GCA_963770245.1). Classification (GTDB taxonomy): domain Bacteria; phylum Acidobacteriota; class Terriglobia; order Terriglobales; family Acidobacteriaceae; genus PALSA-270. The sequence continues at coordinate 410,545 of CAVYOX010000016.1, forward strand.
GGCTGCATCCCCGAGTCGCCATCATGAACAATGGCGCGCACAAAGGCGGTAGCCCCGAGGCCTGGCAGACGGTGCATGATTCGCCCGGTCTCGAGGACCTGTGGCAGTTGCATTACGCGGTCGCGGGAGGCCAGGAGCACAACGTGGCGGAGGATTTCATTGCCAATCCGGATGAGAAGGCGGATGCGGGGTACTCCATCCGGGTGCGGGCGAAACCGGATGGGACATTCACGGTGATCAATTCACGCAATCACTACCAGAAGACTTACGGGAAGTAGCCGCGCGGCCGGTCGAAAGAGCGCCTCTCCCATCTGGCGAGCGGGCGCGAATGAGGGCAGGAAATGAAGGCTCGGAATGAAAGCCGGAGGGAGACGGAGTTCCCGTGATTGTGATCGTGATGGGGGTGGTCGGAGCAGGGAAGACGACGATCGGGGTTCTATTGGCCGAGCAACTGGGTTGGGAGTTCGTCGATGCCGACAGTTTTCATTCCGCGACGAGCATCGAAAAAATCAGCCACGGCATTCCCCTCGACGACGAGGATCGTGCACCCTGGCTGAAGGCGCTCGAGGATGCGGTCCAGAGGTGGTTGGAGGAAGGGCGGAACGTGGTGCTCGCCTGCTCGGCCCTGAAGCGCAGCTATCGGGAGGAAATAGGAATCGGGCCGGGGGTGAAACTGGTCTATTTGAACGGCAGTCCTGAGGTCATTGCCGAGCGCCTGCGCTTGCGCAAGGGGCACTTTGCCAACGCGCAGATTCTTCAGAGCCAGCTGGCCGCGCTCGAGGAGCCGGAGGACGCGGTCACAGTCGACGTGGGGCCCCCGCCCGAAGCGATTGTCGCCGAGATTCGCCGGAGGCTCGGATTGGGGTAGAATCGGGCGGCCGCCGGGGCCCGACGCTCCGTTTGCAACCGGTCTCGCAAGATACTCGCGACCCGCCAACCTTAGGAGGTTCGGGTTGGAAGTTTCCGGACCGCTGCCGAGGTTGAGGGGCTCGCGGACCACGGCTCGAGCCAGCTCGGACTGATCGACTGATCGATGGATACTCTACTCGATAACGACCTGGGCTCGGTGGTGATTTCCAAGCTGTCGCGACGCCTGTTGCCGTTTTTGTTCCTGCTCTACATCGTGGCTTACCTCGACCGGATCAACGTCGGATTTGCCGCGTTGCAGATGCAGCAGCGATTCGGGTTCAGCGATGCCACCTATGGCCTGGGCGCAGGCATGTTTTTTGCCGGATACTTTTTTTTCCAGGTTCCGAGCAATCTGGTGATGCAGCGCGTGGGGGCGCGGCGCTGGATCGCGGCCATCATGGTGCTGTGGGGAATCATCTCCTCCTCGATGGTGTTGATCAGCACTCCGCGGAGCTTTTACTTGTTGCGGTTCCTGTTGGGGGCGGCCGAAGCCGGCTTTTTTCCCGGGGTGATCCTGTACTTGAAGATGTGGTTCCCGGTGGCGGCGCAGGCCCGCACGGTGGCGCGCTTCATGACGGCCGGCGTGCTGGCGGGCGTCGTGGGAGGACCGGTTTCGGGGGCGCTCCTCGGCCTCGACCATGTTCTCGGGCTGGCCGGCTGGCAGTGGTTATTTCTGATCGAGGGGATTCCCGCCGTGCTTCTGGGCGGGGTGGTCTTGCTCTACCTGACGGACTATCCGGTGGACGCACTCTGGCTGACCACGGAGCAAAGAAACTGGCTGACCGATACTCTGCGCGAGGAACGAGCGTCGCATCCCGCGGCCGGCCATACCAGTGTTCTGGCCGCCTTCGGGGGAAAGGTCTGGTTCTATGTCTTGCTGCTGGTGTGCGTATATTTTGGCTCCAACATGTTTGCCTACGGCATCAGCCTGTGGTTGCCGAAGCTGATCCGCAGCCTGTCCGGAGTGAGTACGTGGGTCATCGGACTGCTTTCGGCGATTCCTTATCTGGCGGCGGCGGTGACCATGATGATCATGGGAGGCCATTCGGATCGCACCGGCGAACGCCGTCTGCACGTGGCTCTGGGCGCATTTGCCGGAGCGCTGGCCTTAGGCTTCGCCGCCTATTCGAGCTCGCTCGTTTGGAGCATTGTTGGACTGAGCGCGGCGCTCATGGGAGTGTGGTCGATCTACGGCCCTTTTTGGGCCATACCCTCGGGCTTGCTGACCGGAACCAGCGCCGCGGTCGGAATCGCCATCATCAATTCTCTCGGCAATCTGGGCGGGTTCTTTGGACCTTGGATCGTGGGGCGGGTGAAGACCCAGACGGGGGGCTTTCGGGGAGGCCTGCTGGCGATTGGGGCAGCCCTGGCGGTGAGCGGATGCGCGGCTCTGCTGGTGGCGGATTCGGCGGGCGCCGCCGGTTTTCGAACGCTCGCGGAGAAGACCAAGAAGGCGGCCGGGAGCCCGCCCTAGGCCTCTTTTTCTTCGCCCTTTGGCCCCGATTGATTACAATAGGAGACTTCGCCCTCCGACGGGGAGGAGCGCCTAGCCCCGGTGTCGCGGGGACAACGACGTGGAACAGTCAAATCACAATACCGGGCCCGCCTCCTGGGTCTATTGGCGGGTAGAGGGCAGCCTGTTGGAATTGACCACGGTACGGCCCGTGGCTTTTTTCACCTGGAACGCGCAGAAATTCACCGAACGTTGGCTGCGCCGCGGCTTGGTGCTGCTGATGGCAGTGCTGCGCCCGTTTCTCTACGCCACGAACCGGGCCTTTGCCACCCGCGTGGTGCACACCGTGCTGCGGGGGATCAGCCGCGACCGGCTGGATCTGTTGGGGGAGGAGTACTTCAAGTACGAACTGCAGCCGCACCTGAAGGCGGCGGGCGTGCGGAAGCTCAAAGAGTTGGTGGATTCCGGGGCGAAGGTGGTGCTGGTGAGCCAGGGTCTGGCGCAGGTCATGCAGCCGCTGGCGCGGCATCTCGGAGTCCACTGGGTGATCGCCAACCGGATGGAATTCCACGATGGCATGGCCACGGGGAGGCTGCTCGATCCGGTGATCCGTCCGCGGGGAGTTTTTGCCCGGATCGCGGAGGGCGGAGCCGATGGCCGGCGGGAGGCGGCGCGGCTGGCGCTGGACCTCGGGCTGCGCAGCGCCGGCGCCTTGCACGCCGCCGTGGTTCCGGCGGCGCGGCAGATGGCGCTGCGGGAACGTCCCATTGTTCATTTTGACGGGCAGCGGCCGTTTGAAGCGCTGTCGGTGCGCCAGGCGCTCCGCGGGAAGAACGTTTTGCTGATCGGGGTGACCGGGTTTATCGGCAAGGTGTGGCTGGTGAACACCCTGATGGATTTGCCGGAGCTGGGGCGGATTTACCTGCTGATCCGGCGGCAGAAGTCGACGCCGGCCGAGCGGCGGTTCGAGCGGCTGGTCGAGGAGTCGCCGGTCTTTGATCCGCTGTATGCCCGCTATCGAGGGAATTTGCCGGGGTTTCTCGGGGAACGGGTGGAAGTGGTCGAAGGCGATGTCTGCCAGCAGGGACTGGGCCTCGCGCCCCCGGTTGCCGAAGCGCTGCGCTCCCAGCTCGATCTCGTGATCAATAGCTCCGGTTTGACCGACTTCAATCCCGACTTGCGCGACGCCCTGGCGACCAATGTGGATGCGGCGGTGCATATTCTGGATTTTGTGCGCAAGTCCGACCACGCCGGACTGCTGCACCTCTCCACCTGCTATGTGGCGGGGGCGCGGGACGGGCGCGTGGGGGAGCGAGTCCGTCCGAACTACACCCCGGCCGGGCTGAAAGACTTTGATGCTGAACGGGAGTGGCGGGCGCTGCATGCGTTTGTGAAAAACGCGGAACAGAAGGCGGAGAGCGCCGAAGTCACCGAAGAACTGCGGCAGCAGGCGCGGGCGAAGGAACATGCGGCCAAGGATCTTCAAGGGGCGGCTCTCGAGAACCAGGTTCGTAAGAACCGGGTGCGCTGGCTGCGCAACTATCTGACCGAGGCAGGAACCAAGCGGGCGCAGGAACTGGGATGGCCGAATACCTACACCCTGACCAAGAGCTTGGCGGAATCGCTCATCCACGTCTACGGGGCCGGGTTGCCGGTGGCCGTGGTGCGCCCGGCGATTGTCGAAACCTCGATCGAGAAGCCGTTTTTGGGGTGGAACGAGGGCATCAATACGTCGGCCTCGTTGTCCTATCTGCTGGGAACCTATTTCCGTCAGCTGCCCTCGAACGAGCGCAAGCGGCTGGATATTATCCCGGTGGATGCGGTGTGCGGTGGAATGACGCTGGTGGCGGCGGCCATTGTCGAGCGCCGCAACGAATCGGTGTATCAGCTGGCGACCTCGGTTTCTAATCCTTGCGATATGGGGCGATCGATCGAACTGACTTCGCTCGGGCACCGCAAACACTACCGGGCGCAGGAGGGGCTGGAGTCGTGGCTGCGGCTGCGTTTCGATGCCATTGCGGTTTCCAAGCAGCGCTACCGGCGCCTGTCGGCGCCGGCGCAAATTGCGATCATCAAGTCGATTCAGCGGATCATGTCTCCCTTGCCGCTGCGCAAGCCGCCTCTGGCGCGAGCCGAGCGCAACCTGGAGAGAGTGGAAAAACTGATTCAACTGTTTGAGCCGTTCATTCTTTTGAATGAGCATGACTTTGTCGCCGACAATGTGGAGAAGCTTTCGCAGGCGCTGGTCGAGGGGGAAAAGCGGGATTTCGCTTACACCACGCGGGGCATTGACTGGTGGGAGTACTGGATCAATATTCACATTCCGGCGCTGCGCAAGTGGACGTATCCTCTGATTGAAGGGCGCCCACTCGAGGCCCGGCCGGCGCGCAGCTTTGCGCTTCTGGCGGCCGAGGAGCGCGGCGAAACCGTGAAGACAGGAACAAACGGAGCAACGTGGCGATATTCCTGACCGGTTCGACCGGATACATCGGCGCCCATGTGGCCGCCAATCTGCTCGAAGGACACGAGGCTGGGCTCAATCTGCTGATCCGGGCCCGCGATCCGCGTGAGGCGGAACTGCGCCTCTGGCAGGCCCTGCAGCTGCACCTGGAGTTTCCCCGCTTTTATGAATACCTGCAGACTCGCATACGGATTTTTCGCGGGGATTTGACCGCGCCGCAATTTGGGCTGGCGCCGGATGACTACGAGCGCCTGGTGCACCATACCGATGCGGTGATTCATTGCGCGGCGTCCCTGAACCGCAAGTCCGAGAAAAGCTGCCTGAATGTGAATCTGCGGGGGACCTTGGAGGTTCTGCAGTTGGCCCGCAGCGCCGACTACTATCACGGACTGCGGCGCTTCAGTCATGTGAGCACGGTGGCGGTGGCCGGCGAGCGCCAGGATGAAGTGGTGAGCGAAGATCTCGCGATCGACTGGGAACGGTCCGACTACGATCCCTATGCGCGCACCAAGAAATTCTCCGAGCACATGATCCGGCAGCTGCTGCCGGAGGTGCCGCGGACGATTTTCCGGCCGAGCATTGTGCTCGGGGACAGCCGCTACGCCGAGACCACGCAGTTCGATATGGTGAAGTCGTTCGTGTTTCTGGCGGGATTGCCCGTGCTGCCGTTTCGGCCGAATGACAAAATCGACATCGTGAACGTGGACTTCGTGGCCGATGCCATCGCCACCCTGCACCAGAAGGACAAGCCGCTCTATGACACCTATCATCTTTCCTCCGGGACCGGGTCGCAAACCTTTCGCGAATTGACGTCGGCGCTGGCGGCGGCCGGGCAGAAGCGCAGCCCCATCTTCCTGCCCTTTCTGGAGCGGCCATTTTCCGCCGCGGTGAACCGCCTATCCGGCCGCAAAAGCTCGCTCGGCCGCGGCGCCGCGCTGATGAAGGTCTTTCTGCCCTACCTGACCTGGAACACGGTGTTCGACAACGCGCGCGTGACCGCCGAGCTGCACCGCAAGCCGGTGCCGTTTTCGCACTACAGTTACCCCTTGCTGAAATTCAGCCGGGAGAGGAACTTCAGCTATCCCTATCAGGATTGGCCGGCGCGGGCGGGAGGTTCAGCGGCATGATGGACTTCGTGCTCGAGGCTTGGGTCGGCGGCGGCATTGAACGGGCCAAAGCCCGATGGATGCTGGGGAAAGGCAAGCCCTGGCAGCCCGGCGAAAAGCTGAAACTGCTGTTTGCGGGTTACAACGGGGCGCGCAATATGGGGTCGGACGTGCGCGTCGAGGAAATGCTGCGGCAGATTCGCCATATCCTCGGCGAGGACCGGGTCGCGCTCAGCGTGATGAGCCAGAATTTTGAGTTCACCCGGGGCTATTTTGCCGACACCGCCCAGGTTCATCTGCCCGATATTTTCCCGCCGTTTCTTTCCCGCGAGGTGCCCCGCCATCACGGCGTGGTGGCCTGCGAAGGCTCCATGTTCAAAAGCAAGTTTGCCAACGCGCTGACCACGATGATGATCGGGGCGCTCGGATTGGCGGCGGCCGAGAACAAGCTTTCGGTGGGATATGGGGCCGAGGCCGGGCACATGGATCCGTCGATCCGCAAAATGTGCGCCCGCTATTGCCGGAACTCGCTGGTGATTACGCGCAATGAGGAATCGCGCACGGTGCTGCGCGAGCTGGGAGTGGCGACCGAGCTCGGCACGGACACGGCCTGGACCTTCGAACCGCTTCCCACCGAACATGGGCAGAAAATCTTGCGTCGGGTGGGGTGGGACGGAACCACGCCGGTGCTGGTGGTGTGTCCGATCAATCCCTTTGAATGGCCGGTGACGGCGTCGGTCGCGAAATTTGGCCTGCGAACTTTGACCGGGGCCTACAAAGACAGTCACTACCGTTCGGTTTACTTCCACAATGCAGGAGCCGAGGCGGACCGGGCGTTAGAGCGTTACCTCACGGCGATCGGCAATGCCGTGGACGGGTTCCGCCAACGGCGCAAGGTGTTTGTCATCCTGGTGGGCACCGAGCGGCTGGATGCGCGGCCGGCGCGTCGGATCGCCGAACGACTGGGCGGTGTTCCCGTGCTTTCCTCCGACGATCACAACATGTACGAACTGGTCAGCATCCTGCGGGCCTGCCATATGATGGTTTCCTCGCGCTACCACGGGATCGTGACTTCGATGCCGGGTCTGGTGCCTTCGGCGGGGATCACCATGGATGAGCGCATCCGCAACCTGATGCGGGAGCGCCAACACGAGGACTTGCTGATCGAGGTCGATGATCCCGACCTCGAGCCGAGGTTGCTCGTGGCGCTCGAGAAGCTGGCGAGCGAGGGGGAAGCGATCGCCGAGGGGATTGGGCGGACGGTGGTACGGAACTTGAAGTTGATGGCGCGCATGGGAGTGTACTTCGAGGAGGAGGTGCATCGGCGATATCCCGACTTCCCCACCCGCAAAGGGGAGTGGAGCTGGGAGGATTACCTGCCGCCCCTCGGTCCGGGATTGCGCAGTTTGATCGAAGCCTATAGCCCGGTAGCCACCGCGCAATGAACTTTCTGGAAGAGATTTTCGCGCAAACCGAAAAAGCGGCCGAGATTGCGGTGCTGCAGCGGCGGGGCGAGCACGGGACCGCGCAGGTGACGGGTGCCGAGTTGCTGCGCCTGGTCGGTCGGGCGCGCTCCTTCCTGGCCGGCCGAGGACTCAAAAAAGGCGACCGCTGCGTGCTGCTGGCGCCGAATAGCATTCGCTGGGTGGCGATGGACCTGGCCATCATGGCGGAAGGCCTGATTGTCGTCCCGCTGTATGCGCGCCAGGCTCCGGCGGAACTGGTGGCCATGATGCAGGATTGCTCGCCGGCTTTGATCTGTTGCGGAGACACCGCGCTGCGCACCTTCATCACCGAGCAGTGGCCGGAAGCGCCGCCGCGCTTCTTGCTCGATGACATTTTTCTGACGCGCTGGTCCGAAACCGGAAAACCCCACCTCGGGGACTCCGATCCCGTAACCATTATTTACACCTCGGGGACTTCGGGAGAGTCGAAAGGGGTGGTGCTCACGGCGGGAAATGTCGGGCACATGCTGGGTTGCACCTCCCGCCGGCTCGATGCCTTGACCGGGAACCGTGCCCGGCGGGACCGGGTGTTTCATTATCTGCCATTTTGTTTTGCCGCTTCCTGGATCACCCTGCTCACCTGCCTGCTGCGCCGGAGCTGCGTTACCCTGAACACCGACCTGACCCGGCTGGCCAAGGAGATGCGCTCGGCCTCGTCCGATTACTTTCTGAACGTGCCCGCCCTGCTCGAACGGATGCGCAAGGGAGTGGACGAACAGCTGGCGCAAAAAGGCGGCGTGGGGCTCGCCATTTACCAGCGGGCCAAACGCGCCTGGGAGCGACCGCCGGGCGGACAGAAAAAGTTTGCGGATTCCGCCTCGATGGCTCTGGCCAAGCTTTTGCTGTTTCCGGCCATTCGCAAGAAGATGGTAGGGCCGAATCTCGAGGCCCTGATTTGCGGTTCGGCGCCGCTCAGCGTGGAGACCCAGTTGTACTTTATGATGTTGGGCATTCCCGTGCTGCAGGGATACGGCCTGACGGAGACGACCGGGATTTGCACCCTGGATGATCCGCAGCATGTCGTGCCCGGACGGGTGGGCCCGGCGGTTTCCGGGGTCGAGATGAAGCTCGGGGAGAATGATCAGATTCTGGTGCGCGGGCCGAATATTTTCGCCGGGTACTGGAACCGGCCGGAAGAAACCGGCAAGGTCCTGCGCGATGGATGGTTTCACACCGGGGACCAGGGGGAAGTCGATGCCAGCGGAAACTGGCGGATTGTCGGACGGCTCAAGAATCTGATTATTCTCGGGTCGGGGCATAACATTGCGCCCGAGCCGATCGAAGAAGCCGTGCTGCGGCATTTGCCGGACGCCCAGCAGGTGGTGCTGGTGGGCAACGGGCGGGGCTACCTGGCGGCGATTGTGACCGGCAAGATGCGCAGTGCGCTGGTGCAGGCAGCGCTCGACCAGGTGAATCCGGAGCTGCCGCATTACAAGCAGGTGCGCGCGTTCCACCTTCACCGCGAGCCCTTCTCGGTCGAAAATGGACTGCTGACGGCCAACGGGAAGCTGAAGCGGGACGCCATTGCGGCGCAGTTGAAGGCGGCGATCGAGGAGCTCTACCGGGTGAAGCAGGCGTCATGAGGAATTTCAAGGGACGTACGCTTTCCTGGGAGCTGAAGGACGGAGCGATCGAGCTCGCACTTCATCGCCTGCCTCTGAATGAGATTGGGTCGGCTACGCTTGCGGAGCTCGAGCGATTCGTCGGCGCCCTCGAAGATCTCGCATCCGATGCCCACGCCCTGATTCTCTACAGCACGCTCGGGGCGGGATTTTCGGCGGGCGCTGACCTGCGGGAGCTGTACGGCCGGGGCGAGACGCTCGGGAAGGCGGCGGCGGCGCGCGGGGTGCGGGATTTTCTGGAGCGCATGCATTCGGTGCTGAACGCGCTCGACCGGGCGCCCTTGACGACCATTGCGGCGGTGCACGGAGTGACCTTTGGCGGCGGATTCGAGCTGGCCTTGGTCGCCGATCTGATCATCGCCGATCGCATGGCCAGGTTTTGTTTCCCGGAGTTGCGCTTGGGCTTGATCCCTGGCTTCGGCGGAATTCCGCGGCTGAAGCGGGATTTAGGGAATGCGGTGGTGCGCGATTTGCTGCTGACCGGCCGCAGCTTCAACGCCACCAAGGCGCAGCAGATGGGGCTGGTGAGCCAGGTGGTGGCCGAGGGCGAAGCGCTACAGGTGGCGCGCGCGACGGCCGTTCAGCTGGGGAAATTTGACCGGGGCACGGCCATCGCCGCCAAGCAGTTCATCAAGCCCATCCCGTCCGCGGAGCTGAAGCGGGAGATCGATATTTTCTGCCGGCTGTTCCGGCAGCCGGCGGTGGCGGCGGGCTTGAAGAAGTTCGTGGAAAGCTCGGACGCGCTGCCCTACTTGCCGTAAAACCCGGCTGCCCAGTGCCCCGGTTCCAGCCCGGGCTGGGGGGAGGCTGAAAGACGATGCGAACCGAAGACCAGACTCTCGAGGAGATCCTGACCCTGGCCGCCACCCACTTCCAGGTTCCGCGGGAAAAGCTGAAGCCCGATGCCGACTTATTCAAGACGCTCGGGATCGACAGCCTGCAGACCCTCGACCTGCTGACCCGGTTGGAGCATCATTTCGATGTCGAACTGCCGGACTATGAATTGCAAGGGGTTTCCGACTTCCGAACTCTGGCGGGCCGGATTCAGGCCAGGCTGTGAAGGGGTCGATTTTAGAGGGCGGAGAGCTCGCGTGGCTCCCCGACCGCGAGAATCAAAGTCGTCATCGGCAAAATAGAACTCGACAATCCACAATCAGCAGTCCGCCAATCTCCGCATGTTGAATCTCGACCAACACAGCTGCCTGGGTGGGGCACTGCAAGAAGCACTGGAGCGCTGGCCGGGAGAGGTCTGCCTGATCGAGTCGGACCGCGAAAAGGAAAAGACGCGGCTCACTTACTCCGACTTTAAAGAAATGGCGCTGCCGCTGGCGCGCGCGCTCGAGGATGCCGATCTCCGCCCCGGGGATCGGGCCGCGATCATCATGACCAATCAGTCGAAATGGTTGATTTCGGCTTATGCGGTGTTTTATCGCGGCGGCGTCTTGGTGCCGCTCGATTTCAAGCTGACTGCCGCCGAACACCTGCAGCTGTTGGCCCATTCCCAGGCCAGGTTTCTGATCATCGAGTACTACCTGTGGCGGGCGATCCTCGAGTTGCCGGAGTCCAGGAATCGCAAGATTCGCAGCGTGCTGGTCACCGAGGCGCCGCCGGGAGCGGATCTGGGCGGCGCGCTGCGCTGGGAGGATTTCCGCCGCAAAGGCGACCCCGACTTCGTGTCGCGGCAGCGCGAAGATGTCGCCTGCATCGTCTATTCCTCGGGAACCGGAGGCCGACCGAAAGGCTGCATGCTCACCCACGAGAATTATCTAGAGCAGTGCAAGTCGCTGACCGCCTGGTATCCGTTCGCCCCCGGGGTGCGGTATCTGAGCATTCTGCCGACCAACCACGCCATTGACTTCATGGTGGGATTCATTGGGCCGTTTGTCTGCGGGGCTTGCGTGGTGCATTTGCGGACGCTGCGGCCGGAATTTGTGCGCGACGCCTTTGTCCGCCACAAGATTACCTACGTGAGCTTGGTTCCCATGGTGCTCAAGAATCTGGAGCGGGGGCTCAAGGCCAAGTTCCAAGAACTCCCCTCGGTCAAGCGCTTCCTGCTCGATCGCGCCGTGGGCGTGAACCGCGCTCTGACCCACGGGCAGCCCCACCTGAAGTTAAGCCGCGGGCTGCTCGGGCAGGTCCATCACGCCTTTGGCGGAGATCTGGAGGCGATGTTCACCGGCGGCGCCTTTGTCGATCCTTCCACCCTGCAGTTTTTCTACGATCTGGGAATTCCGGTGGCCAATGGATACGGGCTGACCGAGGCCTGCACGGTGCTTACGCTGAATGACCTGAGGCCGTTTCGCGCCGACACGGTCGGCAAGCCCTTGCCCGGAGTCGAGTTGCGCATTCTGAATCCCGAGGCCGACGGAATCGGGGAAGTGGCGGTGCGCAGCAAGACGGTCATGGCGCACTATCTGGATGATCCCGAGCTGACGGCGGAGACGATCGTGGATGGCTGGCTGCTGACCGGCGATCTCGGAAAGTTCGATGGCGACGGGCATCTGCAGTTGTTTGGGCGCAAGAAGAACATGATCGTGACCGAAGGCGGAAAAAACATTTATCCGGAGGACATCGAGAACGCCTTCGACGCGCTGCCGGTCAAGGAGTATTGCATTTTTGCCGCGAATTACCTGTGGCCGACCAAAAGCCTGGGGCAGGAGATGTTGGTGCTCGTGGTACGCCTCGAAGCCAATCAGCAAGTGACCGACGCCTTGCAGGGTCAGATGACCGATGCCAACCGGCGCCTGCCCGACTTCAAGCGCGTGGGCGGATATCTGCTATGGAGCGGGGATTTTCCGCGGACCGCATCCATGAAAATCAAGCGCCTGGCGCTGGCCGCAGAAATCGGCAAAAGCAGCCGCCGCGCGGCCGTGGTCGCGCTGTGAAGCAGGCCTATCTCGCGGTGGTGAATCCTGCGGCCGGGGGGGGGCGCTGCCGCAAGCTGGTGGGGCCTGCGCTCGAGCGGTTGCGCGCGGCCGGGATCGAACTCGAGGTCGCCGAGACCCGGGCTCCGGGCGAGGGCACGGAACTGGCGCGTACCGCCTACCGCCGCGGCTACCGCAAGTTCATCGCGGTCGGAGGCGACGGCACCTCCTACGAGATCGTGAATGGTCTTTTTCCTCAAGCCGAAGGCGAGGAGACGCCTACGCTCGGGTTTCTTCCCTTGGGTACGGGGAATTCGTTCCTGCGGGAGTTCACCGACCGCGGCGTAGCCTACGCCATGGAAGCGCTGGTGGCGGGACGCAGCCTGCCGTGCGATGTGATACGCCTGGTCCATCAGGAGGGCGTCATCCACTACATCAATTTGCTGAGTATGGGATTTGCCGCGGATGTGGCGACGCTGCGGGCACGCCGCTTCAGCCGCTGGGGAGGACTCGGCTATCAATCGTCCATCTTCATTACCTTGGCGTGGTTCCGGCGGCGGCCGTTTCCGCTGCAGGTGGACGGAGAAAAAGAGATCGACCGCCGCCGCTGTCTGTTTCTCAGCTTTAACAACAGCAAGTTCACCGGAGGCACGATGATGATCGCGCCCCAGGCCGAGATCAACGATGGGCTGATTGAGTTTGTGCGCTGGGGGCCGATCGGGCGAGTGGGATTGGTGCGCAATCTGGCGACGCTCTATGACGGCACTCATATCCACCACCCTCTGGCGGAGCGGCGGGCGGCGAAGCGGATTGATTTTCATCTGGAGGGGCCGGTGGACGTGATGGTCGATGGCGAGGTGCTGACCCTGCATTGCCAGGCCTTGGACGTGCTGCCGTCGGTTCTGAACGTGGTGGTCTAGGACATCCGATGGCAGAGGAGCACCGAGAGCGACGGCCGAGCGAAGGCGGACAGGCAGAGGCAAGGACAAAGACAAAGACAAAAACAGAAACAAAGAGCGAAGCCCTGCGCAACCTGGGGATTCTCCTGCTGATCGCGGCGGCATTTGCCGGAGCCTATGCGCTCGGGCGGCGGCGGCGCGGCACCCGCCTCAACGGTTTTGCCCAGTGCCTGGCGGCCAAGCAAACCAAGATGTATGGGGCTTTCTGGTGTCCGCATTGTGCGGATCAAAAGGCTATGTTTGCTTCCTCGTTCCAGTTCGTGCCTTATGTCGAGTGCGGCATTCCGGGGTCGCGAAAAGAGAACGAGACCTGTCTCGAAGCTGGAATCAAGCGCTTTCCCACCTGGGAGTTTCCGGGCGGGGAACGGCGGGAGGAGGTCATGGGGCTCGAGGCGCTGAGCCAAAAAACCGGGTGCCGCCTGCCATGACGCCCCGCACTCGATGGATCCTGCGGGGGATTGCGCTCGCGGCCCTGGCCGGGCTGGCAGTCTCTTCGCTCTCCTTGGTCCACCACTACGGACGGGAGCAGACTTCTTACTGCGATTTGGGCGCGAGCTTTAACTGCGACATCGTCAACCGCAGCATTTATTCGTCGGTGCTGGGGATTCCGGTGGCGCTCATCGGAATGCTTGGCTACCTGGGGATGTTGGGCCTCGCCACCATCTATCGCACCCAGGCTGAAACTCCGGTCATGTTGCTGACCGCCTCGGTTGCCGGGTTGGGGTTCGCGTTATATCTGACTTACATCGAGAAGTTCGTGCTGGCGACGTGGTGCATTCTGTGCCTGTCGTCGCTCGCGGCGATCTCGGCCATTGCGATTCTGTCGGTGTTGCTGGTAGTCCGAGAGCGGCGCCGGGCCTGAGCGCCCGCCGCCGTCTCGAGGCTGGTCCCGCCAACGCAGGTCCCAAGCAGGTCCTAAGAAACGCCCTCCGAAACGCGTTCGATCCGCCGGCGGGGCTCGTGCCGCTAGTGCAGCAGGCCGAAGACGGCGACGCCATTGGTGGTGCCGACGTAGACTTTGCCGTTCGCGATCATGGGGGTGATGAATTTGTTGCCGGTGCCAAACTGATCCCGGCGGCCGGAGGCTTGATTGCTGTTGTAGAGCTCGCTGGACAGGTTGGTGGCGTCGTAGGCGTGCAGGACAGCAGGGTTGGTATTCTCGGTGGCCCACACGATGCCGTTGCTCGCCCCGTTGGCGGAGACGCTCGGCGTGCAGCCCGGGTAGATGAAGCTTTCGGCAGTTTCCGAAGCTGCCGAGGTCGCAAGCCGGGCGTCGGTGATGGGAAAAGCCTTGAGGTTGTCGCCTTCGTCCCCGTAGTAGATGGTCTGGTTGAAGTAAGCCGGCATGGAGAATACCGAACTGGACAAGGCTCCGGAAACCACCTGGTAGACGTGGTTGGAGGCGGGATTGAATTTTCCCAGGTTGTCGCGGTCGAGGAGGTAGATATTCCCGTCCTTGCCGGCGCCGACGACCAGATGCCGGGTATTTCCCGAGCTGTCCTTGAGATCCGGCAGAACCAGAGCCCCGCCCGAGCCCAGATCCTGGTCGGCGGAGTTTTCCGCCTCGGCATTGGACGTCTCAAAATAGTCGGCGACCGCCAGTTGCCGGTTGGGGGTTGAAAGCTTCAAAAAAGAATTCCCAAAATCGCCCTGGCTGGGAAACCCGTTGGCGTTGAGCGCGGCGTCGAAGGTCCCGTTGGCCTCGAGCACGTAGATGTTGGCATTGGCGTCAGCCGCGGGGCCGGCGCCGCTCATCCAAAATGCGCCCCCGCTGCCGTTGGGAGTGGTATTGAGCACGCTGACTTCGGCCAAGGTGTTTTGATCGTATGAGATGATCCAGCCGGTGTAGGGGCGAATGTCGCAGTGCGAAGTCCAGGTGGTGTACAGGACGCCATTCAGCAGCAGCAGGCCGGTGCGTTCCTCATATTGCACGGGATCGAAACCTACACTTCCTTCCGAACTATTGTCGCCCGTTCCCGGGTACGATGCCTGAATCTCTTTGGGACCCCCGAACTGTTCCGCACCTGTGGTGACGTCGAGGGCGTGCAGGCGTTGATGGTAGGTTCCGAGCGCATCCTTCGACATGGCGACGACATAGATTGTGCCATTCGGCCCGGCGCCGGGGTCGATGACCGGCGTCGCGGTGACGCCGATCTCTGGTATCACCTGGTCGCAGCCCCGATTGTCGCTGGTGGTTTCGCCGCTGGCCAGGGTCGAGACCCGCCACAGGGGCGAACCGGTGTCCGCATCGACGGCATACACGCTCCCGTGCTCGGTGGCGATGTAGAGAACGTTGTGCGTGCCTTGCTTAGCAACCGTCCGGCTCGAAAGATAGAGGGGCTCGGCGTCCACTTTGCCGTCCACGGAGACCACGAAAAGCTTGCCGAAACCGGTGGCAGTCACCGAGGCCGGGGTCAGGGCGGTTTCGCTCAGATCTTGTCCGGTTCGTGCGATATCGTTGTGATAGGTGAGGACATTTTGGGCTGCGGTCGAGGGTGGCGTGGGGACGGGTACGGTGGCGTGAGAGGGGATGCTGCTGTTGCAGCCGATCAGATTCATCGCCCAGAGCAGCATTCCGAACAACACGACGAAGAGCAGCGCGGCGAGTACGGTCGAACGGGTGAATCGGGCGTCCGGGGCTTCGTGCATGCTCTGGGCCGCCTCGCTTTGCGGCATTTCGCACCGTGAGATCCCCAGCGGGTCAAACCCGGCGCCGTTCAGAAAGACCGGTGCGAAAAGGGGGACTCGAACCCACTCTCATACGCACTTTCAGCGACATGCAGGGACAGGACACTCTACTCAAGTCGCTAAGACAGTATAAGGCACTGCTATTGGACTGTTAATGGACTGTGGAATTCAGCAGGGGATTTGAGCCCCCAAGTCGCCCATTTTTGTACAGGGGCGGCCGTTGACCAGGGTCGTGGAATAATCTCGACAACTAGACGGGGAGCAGTGCTCCCAACGGCATAAGCCGGACGCCAAGATCCAGGCGGCAAAGTCGTGGTGAACATCGACGGAGTCAAACCCAGCAGAGTGCGGAAACGCTGGTAGGTGCACTCAACCGGAAGATCAATGGTGGGGCCAACTACTTCTGTTTTGGGGCCGGTCAGTCAAGCCTACCGAGCCGTGGAGCAACATACGTGCCGGCGGCTACGCCCGTGGCTGTGTGTCAAACACAAAGAGCGGGCCGGGGGGAACATGCGGTTTCCCCAGAAGGCCCTACATCAGAAGTTTGGCCTGGTTCGACTTACCGCTCGGACCGCCAGCTTTCCGTGGCCGGACACGTGAAACTTTCTCCGAGAGCTGGATGCATTAACTGCGCCTGTCCAGTTCGATAAACGGGGGTGTGGAAACGTAGTATGACGAGGCCGTTGAGGCACCGGCAAACGAAAGGGCCGGACTCGGCTAGGCTGCGCCTAAACCGTCGCGCCACCCCTCGACTTCACCTCAAAACCCCCTCGCAGTGGTCCATGAGCGCTATGGGATTTTTTGCCAATCATCAGACTGGAGAAGGCGCTCTACGAGGGCGCCGTCTCCACCGGCGTCTTTTCTCGCTTGGCGTAAAGCGTCAACAGAATCGCAACCAAAATGGTGACGTTCTGGAGCATGGAGGGAAACCAGCCACCAATTGCACTTCTTGCTATGGAAAACAATTCCCACCACAAGTTCATACCAATGTGCAGGACCACTGTCACCCAGAGAATTTGAGCCAACCACGCGAATGTCACGCCTCCGGCAGCTAGGAGCAAAAACAATTCGACACTCTCCAACAACGGGCCGCCCTGCTCCACATGGCCGTACCCAAGCAAGAGGGCGCGCCTATTTTCGCGTGAACACCAAACGCCCGCTCGGCTTGAAAGCTGCGCTGTCGTTGGCGTAAGTGCGCAAAAGAGTTTTGAGTTTCGCCGGCCGCGCATTGAGCGTGATGTCGATCTCTGTGCCTTCGCCGCCCACATACGCCACGGCGACTTTCTTCTCTTTTATCGCCTTATCCAGCCAATCGCCGTCCAAGGGCGTAAGAGAAAGCGTGTTGTTCTCGAGCGAAAGGAGCACGAATGTATGCACGGAGAGGCACAGATCGCAAACCTCGCTCTGCTTCGGCGACACGTCGAGAAAACGGTGATTGTCCACTTTTACCAGATACGCCAGATAGCGTGTGGTCTTCTCATCGGTCTTGTCATCAGTCTTGCAGCCCGCACCGGGTGCCATGGCCATGTCGTACGCACGGGCACTGGCTTGAACGGTCAGCGTCCATTGGCAGCCTTCGGCTTCGTGTCCCCAGGCTCCGACCAGGTTCCCGTCGAAAATGAGGTCGGGGTCGGATCCTCCATCGAAAAGCGGCTGAAGTGAGAACATCCAGCAACCCGACATCATCAACAGAGAAAACAGCGCGACAGTGAAGACAGCGATGCGTAAGGCGCGGACAGAGTGAATGTAACTGGAAAGCGGCATGAGTCCTCCGGCTGAGAACTGTTCGATAGGGCAGAAGCGACGCCCGCCCAAAATGATACTCTGCCCCGCGCCCGTCATATCTCCCGCGTATCCAGCGCCCTCATTCTGCACCCACATGGCGGGAAAAAGTCTCAACCGGGTTCAACTGTCTTTGCGAATGCAGGCTATTCGGAGGTTCAGATCTTTGAGGAACCCGGTAAAGGATGGATTTGCGGGGTAGGCAGAAAACCGATGACGAACAAACCCGGTATCAACTGACGCTAACAGGCGATTTCGGGTGAACACGCCCACGACGATGCCGCCTTTTCGTTTTTTGGGGAAACATAGATATAGATCATAGATATAGATAAGGAGGAGCCATGGAGTTGAGCATATGCACCCAGTGCAACTGCTGAGAGAACCACGCAGTTCGTAAGCCGGTAACTGCCAGTCAGATTTCCATCGCCCTCGGTTATTACCGAGCTTGTCGCTCAAGGTCGTTATCTAAAGCAGCTTCGAACTTTTGGAATTGTCCGGCCACGAATTCCGGGAGCATCTCTTCCAGTTTTCGTGACAGCCAGTCCTGTAGTCCGGACTTGTGCTCGTCCGATATAGATGCGAAGCGAACACCGAGACGGCCAGTTTTCAGCCAGCAGATTCTCGATTCTGCTAAGAATGGTCCCCGGTGGCCCGGTAAGGTGAACTGAACCTGCACCTCTTCTCCGGGGCTGAGCGGAACCAATGTACCCACGGCCATGCCCCCTTCGCTTATGTTTACGCTGTAGCAGCGAACTTCCGGCATGCTTTGTCTCAGGATGGTGATGGGGATAGAGATGGGACACCGGAAGTAGCGCCGCCGTTCTCTCAGTATCAGTCCGTAAGCAGCAGTAAGTGTGCTGCGGATTGACTTGGCAGAAAGTGGCCTCTCGAAGACAAACTCCGACCTCTTCCGGAAGACAGTGCCTTCCGCATCCCAGCCGCTGATGGCAAACGTCACTGCCGTTCGGTTTGATGAGGAGCGATGCACTTCATCGAAAATCAGTCCGGACTCTTCTCCTAATTGGAGATCGACGATAACAGCATCGAACTTTCGGCGGTTCAATAGACCAACCGCCACTGGCACTTCCTGACAAACCTCAGTCGAAATAAACAACTTCTGTAAGGCGTGGCGGAACCGCCGAATTGTGACTGGATCAGTGGACACCAAAAGCGCAAGGCCGATTGCCATAATGAAATACACTCCTTAAATAAGGTTCTCTCTTATGAAGGTCCACCGCTTGCTTGTGCGCGGACCTGCGGTTCGGGAGAGTCGCCTCGCAGTTTGTCGGCCACCTTATCGACCGCTAAAGGCTTGCTGAAGTAGTAGCCTTGAATCTGGTCACAGTGATGCGCCCGCAGGAATGACATTTGGGCCTCGTTTTCGACCCCTTCGGCAATCAGCTTGAGATTCAGACTTTTTGCCATGCTGATGATTGCGCTTGTGATCGCTGCGGCATTGGAATTCAATGCGACATCTCGCACAAACGAGCGGTCGATTTTAAGCTTGCTGACCTGAAACTGTCTCAAGTAGCCGAAGCTGGAATAGCCAGTTCCGAAGTCATCAATCGCTAACGTCAAGCCCATGGCCTTTAATTCCTGAACAACTGATAACATCACGTCTGCATTGGCTAGAAGTAGGCTTTCTGTAAGCTCCAGTTCGAGGTATTGGGGGGCGAGGTCGGTCTCGTGGAGCACCCTCTGAATGAGTCCGCAGAAGCCCTCGTGACGAAACTGGATCGCTGACACATTGACTGCTACCGTCACCGCGGGAAGACCTTCCGCTTGCCATTTCCGGGCTTGACAACAGGCGGTCCGGAGCACCCATTCGCCAATTGGCAGAATCAGACCGCTGTTCTCTGCAATTCGTATGAACCTGTCCGGTGGCACAAGACCCAATTCCGGGTGTTTCCAGCGCAGCAGTGCTTCCAACCCGACGGTCTTTCCGGTGGCTATATCCATTTGTGGTTGATACATCAGAAATAGTTCTTTCCTCTCGAGTGCCAGTCGTAAGCTGTTCTCTAGGGTCAATCGTTCCACAACCTGAGCGTTCATCTCCTCCGTGAAGAACCGATAGTTGTTACGTCCATTCTCCTTGACTCCGTACATAGCCGCATCGGCATTCTTGATCAGAACGTCAGCGTCCGCTCCGTGTTCGGGGAAAATGCTGATGCCGATGCTACAACCAATTCTGAGTGAGTGACCTTGAACGACGAATTCAGTGGTCATTGCATCCATGAGCCGCTCAGTGGCAAACGACGCGTCAGGAATGTCCTTTACGCCAGTCAACATGATCAGGAATTCGTCGCCGCCTAGACGGGCGGCGGTGTCCTGTTCACGCCCCCATTTCTTAAGCCGTTCTGCAACTTCTTGCAGAAGGAGGTCGCCGACCGAGTGCCCCAGTGAGTCGTTGATGTCTTTGAACCTGTCGAGGTCGAGGTACAAAAGGGCGAGTTTATTCTTTTGACGACGAGCGGCAGCGAGTGCCTTCGCCAGTCGATCCTGAAGAAGAGTCCGATTGGGTAGTCCCGTCAGCGCATCGTAGTAGGCCAAGAATTGGACTCGCTCTTCGGCGACTTTACGGTCGGTGATGTCGCGAAAATACCAGATTCTGCCTCGATAGCGGCCCTTTGAGTCGACGAGAGGCGCAGAGTATCGGTCGAAAATCTTTCCATTCTTGAGTCTGAACTCATCCCTGCTCTTTTCATCCCGATGGCTGTTGAGATACTTGACCCTCTCGAGGAAGGCGTCGGGGCCCTCAGCTTTTTCGGTCACGTGTTTCAGTACGATAAGATCGTCTCGTGTGCTCAGCAGTTCATCCGGTATTTCAAAGTGGAGCCTAAATTGGTTGTTTGCCAGAACGATGTGATCGAATTCGTCAACCGCCAGGATGCCATCAATTGTGGTCTCAGCTTGCGCCTCCAAGAGCGCAGTTTTGAACAACGTTGCTTCCTCCGCCAGCTTGCGCTCGGTAATGTCTTGCTTTATGGCGATGAAGTAAGCACCGGTCCTATTTCCGCACTGTGTTGTCACCGGCGTGATCGTCATCTCTTCAGGGTAGGTCGTTCCATCTCTCCGTCTGTTGACAATCTCGCCCTGCCAGACTTTACCGGACGAGATGGTTGACCAGAGCTTGGCATAAAAGCCGTCTGGCTGCTCTCCGGATTTCAACAGGCGAGGATTCTTTCCCCATACTTCCTCCTTGCTGTAGCCAGTCATCGTCGTGAACGCATGATTAACCCATACAATCGTGCCGTGGGAATCTGTGATCACGATAGCGTTGGCAGCGGCTTCCAAAGCTGCGGACTGCAATTGCAATTGCTCCTCGGCACGTTTGCGAGCAGTGATGTCACGAGCAATCGCCGAAGCTCCCGTAATATGCCCGCTTCCGTCTTTGATCGGAGAGATGGACAAGGACACGTCCAGTACGCCGCCCCTCTTCGTGAGCCGTTGGGTCTCAAGGCGTTCCACCGACTGTCCAGTCAGTATGCGTTCCATGATGACCTGGATTTCAGCTTGTTTTTCTGGGGGCACCAGAAAGAACAGGTCTCGCCCAATCACCTCCGTGCTCGTGTAGCCGTACATTTTCTCTGCGGCTCGGTTCCAGCTGGTGATTGCACCCTGCGTCGTTTTTCCGATGATGGCGTCTTCCGAGAACTCCACGATGGATGCCAGCTTTAAGAGAGCTTCTTCTGCCTTCTTGCGCTCAGTAACGTCACGCGCCGCTATCAACTCTGCGTCGATTCCATGAAACTGCAGGTCATTACCGACAATCTCGACCTCTATGATTGCGCCGTTCTTCTTCCGATGTCTCCAAATCGCGGCTTCCTGAGGTCCCTGCCTTGGTTTGGCGGTGGCTTCCAATAGATCAGGGATGTCTTCCTCAGGCCTAATGTCCGCGATTGTCATCG
Organism: uncultured Acidobacteriaceae bacterium; assembly: GCA_963770245.1. GTDB lineage: Bacteria > Acidobacteriota > Terriglobia > Terriglobales > Acidobacteriaceae > PALSA-270. The sequence goes on from CAVYOX010000016.1 coordinate 431,802, forward strand.
TCAGGAATTCTGTACTGGAAAAACCATATTGCCGAGACGCCGCTTCATTCACCGCCAGAAACTTAAGGGTCCTGCGGTCAACAACCCACATCGGGACCGGATTGTTGTCAAAGAGAAGCCGATACTGTATTTCTGACCGGCGCACCGCGCTTTCAGCTTCCTTCTTGAGAACGGCGAAGGTAACAACGGCTGCCGCTAACGTGGTGAACAGAATCGTGAGGATATGAGATACCCAGATTGACGTTCGAGGATAAAGGGTCTGCTTACCTGCTTCAAAAACAAGCATGATGCAAGTAGTTACCGCTGCTGCCTCTAGCGCTCGGATGCGAGTGCTGGGCCCGGCGCGATGTGGAGAGACAAGTTGTCTAAATCGTTCAACTCCTGCCGCGAGAAACACCCCGACGGCTGCCCTGCGAGGTGCTCGAAAGAGATGCTGCCTGGACATAGTCAAAACTGAAATAGGGGAACCTCGGGTATGGTGAACATCCAATCCCTGTACCCGTATGATCCAGATCGCACTCTTTCTACAGCGGGTAACGACCCGAGTAGGCTTTGTGGTGACACAGACGACTGCCATGAAATGGTCAAAACGGTTTCTCCCACTTTGACTCTACGGCCGCTCGAAAGAGCACCATAGTCACGAAGGTTCAGTGCGCCAATATGAGTCAGAAGGGCGGACAGTACTGAGCAATAGTGAGCAGACTTCGGGAGAGCTGCTCTCGACGGGCGAGGACGGCTTAGTCGTCTCTCGTAATGCTCGCCGTGACAAAGCTCACATCGACCACTTAGTTCTTGTGTCACCATTTGGCCAGCTTCTGGGTGGAGGAAAATAGCGGGTGGCCTGATGGATAATCCGAGCCAACTGATCAAGCGAGTGCTTAGATCGGAAAAGTGCCGGATGGCACACGATTTCGACTACGACTCGACCGTCACTCTGCGTCGATGTGACCTGCTCAACGGCCTATGTAGGCGGCGACGCCGGGGCGGTGAAACATTTGCGGTTGATTAGTTGATTCGACAGGCGGCGCATCCCATGATCAGCCGAATTGTCGATCCGTGTCAGCTGGCACAAGACCTATCGACGATGGCGTGAGTCGTCCGCAGCCGAGACGCAGTCAGAGAGAGTCAAGAAGCAGCAGAGGCTTCACGTGCCGACCTGAAGCCACCAAGTCCGATAAACCCCTCCGCTGGCGATCTTTGAGGACTATGATGTAAGAAAAGGCCGGTCTCGTGAATCAGAAGATATTGTTGGTGGACGGTGATCCAGCGGCGTTGACTTGCTATAGGCAAAAATGCTGGAAAGCGAGTTTGATATTGCAACCGCTGCCAGCGGCGAAGAGGGCTTGGTATTGCTCCCCACTCACGGCCCCTTTGCAGTCGTTATTTCCGACATGCAGATGACCGGAATGGATGGGGCGCAATTCCTGAAGCGTGTGCGCCACGTCGCCCCAAGCACAATGACACTCTTACTTACGGGCCACCTCGATCTCCACGGGGCGGCAAGTGCGTTTAACGAAGGGTGTGTCTTCCGCTTGCTTATCAAACCGTGCGACAAATCTACCCTAACGGAAGCGATCACCAACGCACTGGATTCTCACCGCGACCGCAAAGAAGAGCGAGTGCGGATAGAACTACCAGTAAGTGTACGCCGGGTCGATAGAGGGCCGAATTTGTTGGCCCGCACAGTCGATATCTCCAACTCAGGAGCACGGATTGCTGGACTCGAAGAACCGCTCGAACGCGGAGAAGTTGTCATGCTCGAATGCGGCAACCGGAATGCATCTTTCCGGGTTGTCTGGATCGGCGCGAAGGGTACTACCAGCTCGGGTCAGGCTGGCCTTGAGTGTCTAGCCGCGGATGCAGGCTTCTGGAAGTTGGACTTGCGTCAACTGGAGGACGGTAAACCGCTTATGCGTGCTCTCGCAGTCCAGAGGGGGCTCCTGCCTCAGGAGAAACCACCATTAACCACCCTTGACTATGAGGGAAACTGCACGCAGGCACGCACAATAGGAGGAGACTACTACGATTTTCTCGACATGGGCCCGGGGGTAGTCGCTTTCGTACTGGCGGATGTCGCCGGAAAAGGCATCGCGGCAGCCCTGCTGATGGCAAGTTTGCACGGCAGCCTCCACAGTCAATACAGCACTGCCTCGAAAGATATTTCCCAATTACTCGCCTCGGTAAATCGCCACTTCTACAAGCACACGGCGAAAGACCGCTATGCCACTTTGTTTTTTGGGCGGTATAGCGATGCCACGCGAACTCTGCATTATGTCAACTGCGGGCACAACCCGCCCTTACTGCTGCGCAGGGGAGGTGCGGTCGAGAGGCTTGATGCGACCGCCACGGTACTCGGCCTATTCTCGGACTGGGACTGTTCCGTGGCCGAAATTCGGTTGGAGACCGGAGACATCTTGTGTCTCTACACCGATGGGATCACAGAGACAACTGGTTACAATCGAGAAGAATTTGGCGAAGGGCGTCTTTTGGACGCACTTTGGAAGAACCGGGACCTTGAGGCTTCGTACATATTGCAAAACGTTCAGAACGCAGCCGAACAATTCAGGCTGGGCGAGCAAGAAGACGATCTGACGTTGCTGATCGTTCGTGCTCTGTAGCGACAAAACATGGGTCTGGTTCGGAGTCGCCACTCGCCCTGTTGAGCATTTGCAGTATCACCAAATCACAGCCGCAGGACGATCTCGATCCCCATGCCAGTCTTCGGAATGAGCACGGAATATACTTCCGGTCCCGCAGACGAGCCGTAAAATCCAGTTGCGCGAAGGATCAAGGCTGGCCCGCAAGGGGTGTACTTTCGTGGCGCTCAGAGCGCCCACAATACACCGATTCTTCACAGCGGCAGTTAGTTGTCTTTCGTAACTTTCGCTTTCCCACCGTTGTTCTCACACTAGAACTCTGTATGTGTTCATCGCTTCGAATTCGCCATGAATAACGAACAACCTAAGAAGTCCCGCTCGACAGCAATGCGGCAGGTTGAAGCAAGCGAGTGGTGGTTGTGGGGATTTGCCGTCACTGTCACGCTAGTGTTGATGACAGGCATCGTGTCTCTGACTTTTTCCGGCCCACACCTCCTAAAGAATTTTGAGTGGTTTGATCTCAAAGAGTGGGTACGTGGGCTGGCATGCCTTGTGCTCCTGTTCGATATCTACACGGTGTACCAGCAATTCCAACTCCAGCAAATCCGTCGTGAACTGGCTCAGCGCAATCAGCTTTTTGAAGTCATTACCGAGAATGCCGCCGATATGATCGCAGTTATCGATTGCGCCGGGAATCGGCTCTATAACAGCCCGGCCTATCAGAACGTTCTAGGATATTCGCCGGAAGAATTGAAGTTGACTTCTTCGGCGGAACAGATTCACCCCGAGGATCGGCGGCGAGTACTGGAAGCTGCGGAGAAAGCACGACTCACCGGACGGGGAGAGCGGCTTGAATACCGCATGCGCCACAAGGATGGGACATGGCTTGTTCTGGAATCCGTCGCCACAGCCATTCCTAATGAAGAAGGTCCGACCGAGAGACTCGTGATTGTCAATCGCGACATAACAGAGCGTAAACGGGCCGAAGAGGCACTCGCGCACAATGCTTTGCATGACACTCTGACCAACTTGCCAAACCGTATCCTGTTTCTGGAGCGCGTGCGACATGTCCTTGCGCTTTCCCAGAGGCACACCGGCTATAAGTTCGCTGTGTTGTTCATTGATCTCGACGGATTCAAGGTTTTTAATGACAGCTTGGGTCACGCGGCAGGAGACGCCCTTCTAATCCAAGTTGCCCGCCGATTGACTGTCTCCATTCGAGACGTTGATACGATTTCGCGCCCGGGTCTCGCGGAAGGCACAAGCACTATCGCGAGCGAAGTGAGTTTGGCAAGGCTGGGAGGCGATGAATTCACCGTACTGTTGGAGGACGTCGGAGATTGCGGCGATGCCATTCGGGTCGCGGAGCGCATTCAGGAGCGATTGGGCATTCCTTTTGTAGTGGAAGGACAAGAAGTGGTGACCACCGCCAGCATCGGGATCGCCTTTTGCGCAACTTCATACACCAATTCAGAAGATATGGTGCGCGATGCCGAAATAGCGATGCACCGAGCCAAGCGGGAAGGAAAAGCCCGCTGTCAGGTCTTCGATACTGCGATGCACACCTTTGCCGTCAAGAGAATGCGCCTCGAAACCGACCTCCGTCGAGCGCTGGAACTGGACGAATTCCGGGTCCACTACCAGCCCGTTGTGTCGTTAGAGAGCGGAAAGATTGCGGGATTCGAGGCCCTCAGCAGATGGCAACGGCCTGAAGGCCTCCTAGCACCTGCCCATTTCATCCAGATTGCTGACGAGACTGGAATTATCCTGCCAATGAACCGCCGGTTGCTGCGCGAAGCCTGCCTACAGCTTCGGGCATGGCACACTCAATTCCCTTGCGATCCGCCTCTTACCCTCAGCGTGAACATCACCCCGAAAGAGTTTGCCCAGCCGGACTTGGCGGCGCAGATCGGAACCATTCTGGTCGAAGTTGGAATCGACCCCAGCAGCCTCGACGTAGAGATCACGGAAACCATCGCGATGGCGGACCCGCAAAGATCGAGCCTCGTTCTTTCCGAACTGAAGAAATTGGGAGTTCACTTAAGCATTGACGATTTCGGAACTGGGTACTCTTCACTGAGCCGATTGCAAGGATTCCCGGTGGACGCCTTGAAGATTGATCGGACCTTCGTTTCTAAGATGGACAGCGACCTCGAAACAGGTGAAATCGTACGCATCATCATTATGCTGGCGCACAACCTTGGTCTGAAGGTCGTAGCCGAAGGCGTTGAAACGGCAGAGCAGATCCGCCTGCTCAAACAGCTGAAGTGCGAACTCGCGCAAGGGTACTTCTTCGCCCGGCCCGGAGACCACACCGCTGCTCAGGCCCTTTTGATGAGCAACTGTACGGCAGTGGCCCCGCCTTTTCCTACGGGCGTCGGGTTCCACAAAGCATCCGTGCCGCGAGAAAACCGGAGCTAAAGCAGTCACTTCCGCCAACTCCTAGAAAAGCGCCAACTGGTCATGCGCGGCAGTGGTCGTGGGCCTGGTATGCGCTGCCATAACGCCAGGAACACCGGAAGTTTACAGCCAGACTATTCCATACGCCCGAGGTACTGTCCGCCGCTCCAAGGCACAGATGCGGGCCACATCGGCCGGTTAGCTAGCTAGCTAGGGCCAGCGTTTGGCTCGGTCTTCCCACTCAGCAGCGCGGTCCGGTTGGGGCGTGGCGTTCACTGCAATCGAAGTGGCCAATCTCGGTTTGTTGTCATTTCCAGCTTCCTCGCCTTCCGACAGAAGAGGGGCTGCCACCCTCAACGCCTCCACTTCTTTTTCCAGCCTCGATACCTCAAGCTCTTTTTGTCTCAGAACCTCGTAAACGTTCTTCATGCGAGCACCTTTGACATTCGTCAGAAATGTGGAACGCTATGTCGAACTTTGGATTTCTATCTGACGGCCAGGTTGTACCGACCTTTCTTCTTTTGAGAACAATCCAGTCCGGAGTGGGCTCTTAACCTTGATGCCAGAAGTAGCGGGTGGGCGGTCTTCAATACCAATACCCTTCCGCAATCCTCGCAACGATACCCTCAAGTCCTCAGAACAGGCAAGGTGGAATAATTCAAGGCCTTATTTGCATTTCGAATGCATCCGGGAGTTTATCGTACACCTCAACTCTTGAAACAGTTAAGTGTGAAGGATGCGAGGCATAGATCATCAGCAGAATCAGATGTTCAGTTATTTGTCGCCGGAGACGCGGGTGCGGAAAGATCATCCGCTGCGAGCGATCCGGTCCATGGTGGACGAAGTGCTCGCCCAGTTGTCGGGACGGTTCCAGAGCAGGTACGCGAGCGCGGGCCGGCCATCGATTCCTCCGGAGAAGCTGTTGCGGGCGCAGTTGCTGCAGTCCCAAACTCGCCTGGAGCATTGAATTCGGCAACGATCAAGTGTAGATTATGGGTCGCTCGGCAGGTCGAAAGAAAATTCCAAATGAAGATGAAGAGATTCGGAAAAACTCTGGGGGTGATGTTCGCCGCGCTGGCGGTCGTTTTGGCCTCAGGGATCACGCTCACGATCGGATGGCGTCCATTCATTGGACCGCGGGCGCGCACGCTGACCTCGCGCAAGTTCGAGAGCACGCCGGAACGCCTGGCACGCGGGGCGTACTTGGTCAACAGTGTGACCGACTGCATGGACTGCCATGCGGAACACGATTGGACAGCGCACGACGCGCCCGTACTGCCGAACACGCTGGGCGCGGGCCAAGACATGAATTTCCTCAAGGGTTTTCCCGGAAAGGTGTATGCGCCGAATATCACTCCGGATGCGGAAACTGGCGCGGGAAGCTGGCGCGACGATCAACTGGCGCGCGCCATCCGCGAGGGCGTCGGCCACGATGGGCGGGCGCTGTTTCCCTTCATGCCGTATCCGGATTTCCGGGCCTTGTCCGACGAAGACCTGGCGTCGATCATCGTGTACCTTCGGTCGTTGCCGCCGGTGCGCAAGCAGCGGCCGACGACCGACCTGATTTTTCCGGTGAAATACTTGATCCGCAACGTGCCGCAGCCACTGGACGTGCCAGTGCCTGAACCCGATGTTTCGACTCCCGAAAAGCGCGGGAAATACTTGGTGACAATCGCTGGATGCGCGGATTGTCACACGCCGCAGGACGCACATGGGCAACCGCTGCCGGGCATGGACTTCGCCGGCGGGTTCATTCTTGATGGACGCTGGGGCCGCGTGGCGAGCGCCAATATCACTCCCGACCCGTCGGGGATTCCTTACTACGACGCGGCGATGTTTACGCAGGCCATCCGCACGGGGTACGTCGGGGCGCGGCAGCTCAGCCAGATCATGCCGTGGCACACCTACCGCGGGATGACCGACGAGGATATCGCCGGCATGTTTGCCTACATCAAAACGTTCAAACCGGTGCGGCACCACGTAGACAACACCACGCCGCCGACGTATTGCAAGCTCTGCCGCCAAACCCACGGCGGCGGAAACCAGAACTAAGAGGTTGTACCAAAATGGTCATCCACGCGGCCCAGGGTCCATCAAGCATGAACCCGCCGGGCGCTCGAGCCGCTCTACGGATTTACCCGCGCTGTACCGCTCCGAGATGCGAATTGCGCCCTTCAGATAGGGAAGCACAGGAGTCCATGAGCGAAGGCGAACAGCCCGATTTCCTGAAGATAGTGATTTCTAAACAGGAGATAGAGTCGGGTGACATCGGCGCAGCCCTGAACCCCCGCCGAGTACAATGCGAACAAGTTTCTTGAGCAGTGAAATGTGGATGAAAGCGCAGCATCTTGATTGAAAGACTGCGTGATCCTGCCGACCAATAAGCAGTTGCTCAATCCTGCGCTGGACAAGCATTCAGCACAGACGGGTCAGCTACTTGCTCGTTGGGCTATGTTGCATGCCGTGAGAAGTGTGCTCAGTGGTGCGGCGCTGTTGCTATTCCTCTGCCTAGTAATTTTCATGAAATCCGCTTGATCCCAGAGAGTGATTGTCGTCACTGCTCGCTGATCCCCGACCGCTGCATACTAACGGCTGCAATGCTGACAGCGATCAAACTCCTGCATACCGTGATTTGGGTCATTCTCGCCGGGAGCATCTTGGTACTGCCCCTCGCTGGCGTGTTGCGCCGATTCCGCTGGGCCGCGATCCTGACCGGGCTCGTGGCGCTGGAGTGCATTGTGCTGGCGGTCAACGGCGGGAGATGCCCGCTGTCCGACTTGGCAGCCCGACTCACCGTTGATCGGAACTCCAACTTCGACATCTACCTGCCGAACTGGCTGGCTAGCCACAACAAAACAATCTTCGGAACGCTGTTCGTAGTCAACGAATTGATACTGCTGTGGTGCTGGCTAAAGCGACCGCGATTATCATCGGCCAACGACGGCGGCACCCTGTGATGCAGGTGTTGAAGGCGGGCGTACTCTATTTCGCACTCGTGTTCGCAGTGGGCGAAGGCTATCACAACGGACAGGGAATTCTTTTTCGCCAGTGGGTCTCCACAATAAGAAAAGCCGATTCTGAGTCTGTGCGAGTTCCAAGGGCGCGGAGAATTCCGCGTCGTCGTAGGCAACGCGATTGATCCGGGTGCTAACGGGTTAGCACCGTATCAGCCGAGCATCGTAGGGCTTCACCAGTACGCACACCGCAGCCACATTCTGCATTCCGGGGTCAAGCCACAGGTCGTAGTTGTTGGAATCGAGAACGACGGCCATCCGGTTGTAGACGGCTGAAGTCGCTGCATTTGGGGTCGCGGTCAGGGTCGAGCAGGTCTCTACCGGGGAAATCCAAGGAGCCCTACTGTTTTGAAGTCGATGAAGCGAACGGATGGAAGTGGCACTCACATTCGGTACTTGTCTCTGGATCACAGCTTTTCAACCGCAGCCAATTCCTCCCTAATGAGCTCATTGGGCAGCCTCGCGTAGCCCAAGTCTGCGGCGAATCCCTGTCCATCTGTCAACATCCACTGCAAGAAACGTTTGAGCGCAGCGCCCTCGGCGGGGACTATGGACTTTTTGGGAACCAACAGCCAGGTGAAGCTCGCGATGGGGTAGGAAGATTCGCCGGAGGCGTTGGTCAATGAAACGCGAAAGTCATCGCCGCGAATAGATGCCGTCTTGGAAGCAGCTGCTGCCGATAAGCTCTTCAAGTCGGCCTTTATGAACTTTCCTGCGGGGTTACGAATCGAGCCGAATGGGAGATTATTTTGGAGCGCAAAGGTGAGCTCGAGATACCCAATCGAGTTGGGTGTCTCCTTCACCAAGCGGGCGAGACTCCCGTTGCCTTTGGCAGACGGCTTGCCAATAGGCCATTTAACGGCGATGCCGCGCCCGACTCGGTTCTTCCATTCGCCGCTAACTTTGGACAAAAATTCCGTCCAAATGTAGCTCGTTCCACTGGGGTCGCCCCGGTAGAGCACCTCAATGCGCCGGTCGGGCAGCGAACTTCCGGGATTAATCCCAGTAATAGAAGGGTCGTTCCAATTGTGGATTGTACCCAGATATATACCCGCAAGCACTTCGGGCGTGAAGCGGAGTTCCCGCGTGATGCCCGGAAGATTGTAGATCGGCACGACGCCGCCTAAGACCGAAGGCAAGAGAAGCAGTTTGGTCGGAGCCTTCGCTAACTCCTCATCCGTCAAGGGAACATCGGAGCCGCCAAAGTGAGACATTCCGTTAGAGGCTTGATGGATGCCTTCCGCAGAACCCGCTGGGAAATAGCGAAACCGCACCCCACGGTGCAATGTTCGGTATTCTTCGAACCACTTCGTGTAGATCGGTAAGGGAAACGTGCCGCCAACGCCGATCAGCTCGACGCTGGTCGCATCATTAGTCTGGGTTTGTGACCATGCAGGCGGGAACCCCTGCCATGCAATCAGGCTGACCATGAAAGCAACAAAACACAACACCGCAAGGACTCTGCACTCACGAGCACTGCGCACGCTGTCACCGACGCGAGGTACTCGACGCCGATCCCCCGTAGTACGCTGGATGGCATTCTGCACGCTGTGCATTTCGACCAGAGGAATTTGCCGTTCGTCTGGGGCCACAGAGGGACCGCCTCTCTTGTCCAGACTAGGCTCACTGTAACCTCCTGATTATTTTCAAAACTGTGCAACTTGGGACAGTCGGCGATTACGAAGGTCATATGATCATCAAATTCCAAGTTCACCACTACGCCTGAAGATATCCGGTAACTGATGGCTACGGTGGAGACATCCGAGCGGGGCGACCATCCGCAAAGCGGGCATCGGATGCGTGGGCCGGTGGCCGACAGCTACATGCCGAAACCCGGCAAGCGTGTTCGCATCGCCGGTAAAGATGGGAGAGAAGCCTCTGTGGTCTGGCTAGGTTCAGACCGACGTGCTTCGTCCGGAGTCGATCAAAGCGGGCCCGCCGCCGCTCGGCTGGCATGCATTCCGACACTCGTATCGCGCCAGGTTGGGCGAGATGGGAACCGGACCGGAAGTGCAGAAAGAACTGATGAGGCACAGCACGATTTCAATGTCGCTTGACGGCTACGGTCGCGGAGTTCCAGCCGCGAACCGCGCAGCGAACACGCAGTTGGTGACCGCGTTGTTGCAGTGATTTTCCTTAATGGACTGTAACTGGACTGTAGCGGCTCGCAACTGATTGAAAGAATGGTGCGAAAGGGGGGACTCGAACCCCCATGGGTTTCCCCGCCAGATCCTAAGTCTGGTGCGTCTGCCAATTCCGCCACTTTCGCGGGGCGAATTGCCAAGATTATGACAAATGCCACCGGTACCGACTACAGATCAATTCTGGGGATACATTGCCCAATCGTCAAGTTGCTGGCGGGCCGTCCCGCGGGGTTCGGCCGAAAGCCAGACCGAGGGCGGCATGCCGGACACGGCGAGCGGCAGGCGAAGGTCCCAGTTTGGGAAAATCGCTCGCCCGGCGTACGAAAATCGTGGCGTCTTCGAAGGCCTCGCAATAGCATGGCAAGGTACTAATTCTTCTGGAGCAAGACCATGTCATTTGATGAACCAGCCGGATGGAGAGAGCTACAAGAAAAAGCGCAAAATGCAAAGGATACGAGAAAGCTGATTAAGATCATCGACCAATTGAATGCTCTACTCTCAGAGCACGAGAAAAGGGTAGCCGCTGAGGACCGCGCACAGCAACCTTTAGAATCATCTGAAGGAAATCAGCAGTGAATGGGTGAAGACAAGTCACGAAAATATGGACGGTTGAGCAGTCCGGCCAAGGTCACTGCAATTGCCCTGGAGGTAACCGGGCTGTTGCAGCAACAGATGGATACTCTGATCGACATCCCACTCGCCGATTGGTCGCCCACCGAGTGGGATCAATACCGCAGGCGCCGGGGTCTGATTCGCGAACTGCGGTCGGAACTGGAGAAAACCAGCCGCGGTCGACCCAACTAGATTCCACCCCGGGTCCGCCGTGGTGGGTCTGGTTGTTCCGCCGCCCTGGCGCGAACTGCACCCGGGACCATGGGACTTTTTGCCTGCCTGGCGCCCACTCACGGGGCCCGCTCCCGCGGGGACGGCGGCCCACCGAGTCAGCTGGTAGCCTGCCGGTGGTCCCGCGCCAGAAACCTCTTTTCCTTTTCGAGTGCGTTGTATATCTCGGTGACGAGTTCGAGTAGCGTCCTGGCCTGCTCCTGTTCCCCGTCCGGGCTGACCTCGCAGGATTCCGGGTTTTGCATCTGGTGGCTCATGGCAACCTCCCGACACTGTTCTAAATGGTGAGGAATCGAGGCTGCGTTCAATTGTGCATTCGAAACTGCTTATCTCGGTTGCTGGATTCCGTTTTGGTGGTATGCCAGTTTGGAAATGTGGACGAAAGGGGGAACCTTGGTGGGGCGCCGAGAGCCCAGGGCTGCAGATTTTCGGTCGAAACGCTCGGGGCAAGGCTACGCACCGAGCGCTCGAGCTTGTGCAAGCCGGGCCCGGAAGCGGTTCGCCGAGGGCCAGACGCGCGAAAGACTCAACTCATTGCGGCGCGTTTAAGCCCTGGTAGATGAACAACCCGGCCAGCACCAAAAACATCAGACCGGAAACGCCGCCTAACACTTTCACCACGGGCGTGATTCGATTGACCTTGGACATGACTTCCAGCTGGTCCTGCGCCATGTGAGATTCCGATTCATCGAGGAATAGCTGATCGTCTTCTCGCATGGTGAGGGTGCCGCGGTAGATCAGAAGGATGACCAGGAGGATGGTGACAGCACCCCAAGCAATCGACAACCAGAGTAGGCCAGGAGACATAAGTCACCTCTGTTCTGGGCTGAGCCGTCCCGCGAACTGCGCGCGGAAATGGGGGTTGTGGCCTCAAGACCGCGTTCGGGTAAGGACCCACTCGCCATTATAAACCCGGAGAGCAAGGCGACCGTTTCGGGGGCCCCCTAAGGGCATCGCGGGTTGCGACCGGGTGGCGCTCGCCGGCATCTAAACCTATAGTCAGGCCTAAAGCTGAGCCACCAGCCTGGCGGAGTGTTTTTGCTGGCCTCCAAGCCGAGGTCTGCTATAATCCGTTTGCGAGTAGTTTCAAGGAGATACGAATGGCGACGACAACTACCCCTGATGTCAAGACGGCCTCCGCGCCGGAAGTGAAAAAGGCCCCTATCAGCCTGACTTCGAACGCAGTTGGCAAGGTCAAGGAGATCATGGGACAACAGAACCCCGTTCCCGCGGGCCTGCGCGTTGGCGTGGTGGGCGGCGGCTGCTCCGGCTTCTCCTATTCGATGTCGTTTGAAAACGGCGCCGGGATGATGGATAAGGTATTCGACATGGACGGCCTGAAGGTTTATGTGGACGCCACCTCGATCATGTACTTGAACGGCTGCGTCGTCGACTACGTGGAAACGCTCGAGGGCGCGGGCTTCAAGTTCGAAAATCCGAACGTGAAGAGCACCTGCGGATGCGGCTCATCGTTTAGCACATAAAATCGTTCGGCGTAGAAAGCGTAGCGAGCGAATGGAGAATACCCAGGCCCTGCCGGAATCGGCGGGGCTTTTTGTCGGTTGGTCCGAGGCTGCAACGGCCGCTCGTCTACTGCTGTGGGGGTGACGCGGGGGGAGGCGCGGATTGCGCCGGAGGCTGCGAACCGAACGATCCCGCACCCGATCCGCCCATGCCCGATCCGCCCATGCCCGATCCGCCCATGCCCGATCCGAAGCCGCTGCTGGAGCCAAAGCCGGTTCCCGCCCCGGCCGCGGGTGTGGTGCCGGGCATGCCCGTCTGGCCACTCTGGGTCGCGCCCTGCAGCGCAGGCTGGGCCGGGGTGTTGAGCAGGCCGCCTCGATCGGTGCCGGGATCGTAAATGAACTGCCACTGGTTGTAATGGTTCTTGTTGTTGAACTCGCGAATGCTCTCGGCCTTGCTGGTGCTGACCACGCCGATGATCGGCCCGCCTCCGAAAACCTGCGATGACAATTGATTGCCGGTGGCCGACGCGGGTTGACTCGCGCTTTGACTCGCGCTTTGACCCGGGGTTTGACCCGGAGTTGACCCGGAAGCGGAGTCGGCATCGGCGGGAGCGGTAGCCGTTGCCGGTTGAGCCTGGCCCGCCGCGGCGGCCGTTGCCACTGGACCCAGGCCGAATCCCTGCGCTCCGCCGGGGCTAGCCCCCGCGGCACTGATCCCGGCCGCCGAGGCCCCAGCCATCGCGGTGGCCGCGGTGGCGCCGGCGATCGGGCCGCCCATCGACATCTGCACCTCCCCGAAGTGGATCAGTTTGAAATCCTGGCCGGTGATTGGGTCTTTATAGCGTTTGCGCAGAAAGCGCAGGTTGTTGGTATTCTGCAGGTCCTCGATGCGCGTGGGATAGCGGCCGAATTTCTTGAAATAGGCGCGCACGGCGCGGGAATACTGCACTCCGCGATGAATGAGCTCTTCTTCGCGGTCGCGCCGGGTCTGAAAGGCCAGGTCGGGGGCGAGGGCGAGGGCGGCGATGGCCAGCAGGGCAACCACCAGCATGAGCGTCAGCAGGATATAACCGCGCTGCGGGTTCGCGGAATGGCTGCGAAATGGATGCCTTCTGTGCATCGGAAACCTGGGCCTGCGGAATCCTATCCCTGCGTGAGCGGGATTTGCTGTCGGTTGTTATTCAGCACGTCTTCGATCTCCACCGACATGGGATAGATGCGCAGAACCTTGTAGCGGCGATCGATAATGTCGCCCTCGGTCGCAATGAACACATCTTCGCCTTGCGACAGGAAAATCTTCTTGGGCTCGCCCGGACGGCTGGCGAATCCGAAGAACTTCAAATCGATCGGTGGCGGCGGAGGCGGAGCCGGCGGAGGCTCAGGCCCCTGGCGCTTCTTGTCCGTGGCCGGGTTCACGATCGGAGTGGGAATCTCCACCTGGGCCATGAAGATGTTTCGTCCTTTACCTTTGTATTCGGTGTCTTCGCTCGATTTCAGCCAGGCGAAGCGCAGGGTGGGGTCGAGCGAACGGGGACCAGCGACGGTTTTTTTGCCATGACCGGCGGAGTGCGAAGGGGTGGCAGCTCGGAGCTCGTCCTGCAGGGGAGTGACGATGGGCGTCGGCGTGGTGGCCGCCGTCGTGGGGGTGCCCGAGGAACCGAGCAGCCAGTTGCCGAGCAGAGCGATCGCCACCACACCCAAAGCGATGGCCGCGATCAGCTTGGTTCGGTTTTCTGTCCCAACTTCCATCTAGGTCGTTCCTGTCTTCAGATAGGTCTCGAGTTTCATTTGCAGCCGGACCACGCCTCCCTGCTCGCCCCCCAGTTCCACACTATCCACGATGAAAAATAATTGGTCGCGTTCGAGAGAATTGATGAAGCGCACCAGTTGCAGGTAGTTGCCGGACAGGCTGGCCTCGATGAGCACCGGGCGCAAACCCACGGGCTCGGGATCCTGCATGATGTAGCCGAAATGGCTGATCTTGACGCCGCTTTCGGTGGCCACTCTGCCGAGCGCTTCCGAAATGGCGGAGTCGCGGACCGGCAGCCGATCCTTGTAGAAGGTGTCGATCTGCTTGCGGGCCACGGCAATCTTGGCGTCAAAGCCGCGCAACGGCTCAACCGCTCTGGTCTTCACTTGCAAGTCCTTTTCCAGTTGGCGCAACTGCGCGCCGCGGGTACGCTGCGAGCCGGCGAGCGGAGACACAAGCACCCCGATGGCCAGCAAATCCACCACCCCCAAGGCGATGAAGGCGATGGTCAGACGGCGCCGCGTGCTTCGCAGGTCGGGCATTATCGTGCACTCCGCTTGAGGGCTGCTTCCGATGACGGAACATACAACGCGATGATATTGAACTGCACGTTGTCTCCGGGGGTTTGCTGAGCGGCGACGTTTTCCTCGACGATCTCGGTCTGCTGAAAACGCTGCGAATCCTCCATGTTGCGCACCAGTTCGAGGGCACGGTCGCGCGACTCGCCGGCGACCACCAGCTTGAGCTCCAACTCGTGCTCGGCCGACATGTCGGGATGGATCGAGACCACGTGCAAACGGGCGGGCATCACTCGTTCCAGGTCCTCGAAAACTCTGGTCCAGGAGAACGCCTTGCGCTCGAACAGATCGTTGAGGAACTGGGAGCGGTCGCGGATGCTGACATTTTCCCTCCGACTGAGCAGAGTCTCCGCATTCTGGCGCTCGTGGTCTCGGGAATCAATTTGTTGCTGGACTTGGTGAATGAGGTCGCGATCTTTCGCCGCCGCGGCCCAGCCGGCGAACGCGGTGTACACCAGAGCCATCGTGATCAGGGCGACTGCGGCCAGACTACCACCCCAGCGCAGCCAGAAGCTCCGCAGATCCCGGTACGGGGAACTCGCGAGATTGATATCGAGGCGCATGTTCTAGGAAGCCAGTGCCCCCGCCACCCCGGCGATTTGCCATTTCGGAATCGAACTTCGGTTCCCCAACTGGGAAGCACTCACCAGTTCCTGCACCTCGGCGCCGGTTTGGGCGCGCAGGGCGGGCGCGGCTGCCGCCAGATCGGGCAGGCCGGCGACAAAAATCCGGTCGATATTGAGGTGGTAGGTATCTTGAAAAAACACCACCGAAGGGTAAACCTCTTCCGCCAGGCGGTCCCCGGTGATGGTGACGCCGCTGGTGTTTTCGAGGGTGCGGAAAAGCAGCACCTGCTCCTGATCGAGGATGGCGATGCTGGTGGTGCGGGTGTCCACTTTCAGCACCAGGGTGGGCCGGTTCGCTTTGGCCATGCCCAGGGCGGCGAGCATCGAGGGCAGCACCACACCCGGACTGTAGCCGGCCTGAAGGAACACCGATTCGTACTCTTCGATTACGTGGGTCAAAGCCACGGCGGCCACGACGCGGACGGCGTTATTGGCGGGCTGTGCGTGGTAGGAAACTTTCGCCTTCTCGACGTCGAAGGGGAGAGATTTCTTCAGGCGGAACCGCACCACGCCTTCGGCTTCCTGGCGACTCGAGGGTAAAGTTTCAAAGTCGAGCAAAACCACGCGCACCGCGGCGTCCGGCAGCAGGGCAATCACATCGCGGGAATGGGAGCCTAGGCTGTTCAGGGTCTCGCGAATGGTGTCGGCCACCTCGGCGCGGTCGTGAAGGTTCGCTTCGGTGAGATCGGGCACCACATTGCCGGCGCTCAGATTATAGGCAGCGAACTCGACCGAGCCGCCCAGCTCCGCGCGGCCCGCGAGCACACGGTCGGAGGCAATCTCACACGCCAGTCTCGGCCGCGAGCTCGTATTGGAACCAAGGCTCATCTGTTCACCATGAAACCCGACTGGGCGGGAAAAGGCAAGACCCTGGGGGGCACTATCTTGACCCTCCGTCCAAGTTCAGAACTCTTGCGCCTCGGCTTCCTCAGCGCATGTTTTCGATGAAGGTGACCTTGTTGATTTCCTTCAGCGTCGTGAGCCCGGCGCGCACCTTGTCGAGCGCGGATTCACGCAGAAAGCGCATGCCTTCGTCGCGCGCCGCCCGGCGGATTTCCGAGGTCGGTTTCTTAAGCAGGATCATCTCGCGGATGCGATCGCTCAGGTCGAGCAGTTCATGGATGGCGCTGCGGCCCCGGAACCCCGTTCCGGCGCATTCGATGCAACCCTGGCCCTCATAGAACGGCACCTTCGACCATTGTTCAGGATCGAGGCCGCTGGCCTCCAAAACCTCCGGCGGATACTGCGCCACCTTGCGGCAGGAGTTACAGATCAGGCGGACCAGGCGCTGCGCCAGGATGCAATTCAAAGCCGACACGAAGTTATAAGGCTCGACTCCCATGTTCAAGAAGCGGCCGATGACATCCACCACGTTATTGGCGTGAACGGTGGTGAACACCAGGTGTCCGGTGAGGGCAGACTGGATGGCGATCTGGGCGGTTTCGGTGTCGCGGATTTCTCCGATCATGATCTTGTCGGGATCGTGCCGCAGAATGGAGCGCAAGCCGCGGGCGAAGGTCAGGCCCTTCTTCTCGTTGACCGGAATCTGGGTAATGCCGCGAATCTGATACTCGACCGGATCTTCGATGGTGATGATCTTGTCTTCCTCGGTCTTGATCTCGTTGACGGCGGCGTACAGGGTCGTGGTCTTGCCGCTGCCGGTCGGTCCGGTGACCAAGACCATGCCATAGGGTTCCTTGATGTAGCGGCGGAACTTGCGCAAATCCTCTTCATCGAAGCCCACCACGTCGAGAACCAGTTGGTGGAACTTCTCGCTCATCGATTCCTTGTCAAGAACGCGCAGCACCGCGTCTTCCCCGTGGATCGAAGGCATGATGGAGACGCGGAAATCAATCGGGCGCTCCGGGTTGCCGTACTTGACGCGGAAGCGGCCGTCCTGGGGTACGCGCCGCTCGGAGATGTCGAGCTCACTCATGACCTTGACGCGCGAAATGATGGTCGAGTGATGCTCCTTGCCAATGGGCGGCATGGCCTGGGTCAGCACGCCGTCAATGCGGAACTTGATGACCACGGAGTCGTCGCGAGTCTCGATATGAATGTCACTGGCGCGGCGCTGGAGCGCGGTGAAGATGGTGGTATCGACCAGGCGAATGATGGGGCTGTCGCCTTCGCCCGTCAGCCGGTCGATGGAGATGGTTTCATCGCCGCTCTCATCCTCGGTCACCAGGTCGAGCGCGAAACCCTCGCTCGCTTCCTCGAGCACGCGTTTCGACTGTTCGGTCTTCTTCAGGATTTCCGTGATCTGCGCCAGGGTGGAGACCTTGGTGATGACCCGCTTGCTGAGCAGCAAGCTGATTTCATCGATCATCATCAACTGGCTAGGGTCGGCGATGGCGATGGCCAAACGGCCGTCGGGGGTCTCCTCGAGCGGAACGAAGTTGTAGCGAAACATCAGGTGCACCGGGATCTTCTTGAAAAGATCGTGGTGCAGCTGGAAATTGTGCAGGTCGACGAACTCGCAGCGATAGCGCCGCGCCACATCCTGCGCCTTTTCGAGCTCAGCCGCCGGGAGCGCCGAACCGATCCTGCCTCCACTGCCGCCGTTAATCAAGATTGGTTTCTGTTCCGCCATTCTCGCCATCCAAAATTCCCTGCCACCACCGTCTAACTACTTCAGAGCACCGCTCGATCCCAGCGAAAACAGGGGCATATACAAGGAGATGAGAACACCCCCTACAAATACCGCCATGATGATCAGGATCAAGGGTTCAATCAGCGCCATGGCCGTGCCGAGCGCCGTCTGCACATCCTCCTCGTAAAATTCCGCCACCGAATTGAGCATTGCCGGCAAGGCGCCGGTCGATTCTCCCACCTCGATCATTTCCACCGAGAGGTCGGGAAACATTTTTTGCTCTTCCAAACTCTTGGCCAGGGTCTGGCCTTCGCGCACCCGAGTCGTCGCCTGCGCCACTCCGTTCAAAATGCGGCGGCTGCTCATCGAAGCCCCCGCGGTTTCAAGCGAGGGCACCAGGGGCAGGCCGCCGGCCAGCAGGGTCGAAAGCATTCGAGAAAAATTCGAGACCTGGTACTTCAGCCAGATTTGTCCGAGCAAGGGCATGGACAGGAGGGCGCGGTCCACTCGTTCGGCTCCCTTGTCGGTGGCTTTCCAGCGCCACAGCGCCGCGATCAGCACCACCAGCAGGATGGCCGCGGCGGGAGCGTATTTCTGCGCATGGGTTCCGATATTCAGCATGAGCAGGGTGATGGCCGGCAGCTGCGCGTCCATATTCTGAAACAGCAGGGCGAACTGCGGCACCACATAGGTGATGAGAAAGGCAATCATGGCCGTCACCATGACCACCAGCAGCGTGGGATACACCAGCGAAACCGCCAACTTTTTCTTGAAGGTGATCGCCATGCGCTGGAACGAAATATAGCGGCCCAGCACTTCTTCCATGTTGCCGCTCTTTTCGCCCGCCAGCAGGGTGGTGGTGTAGATTTTGGGAAACACCGCCTGCGCCGCGAAGCTATCTGAAAGCAGTTCACCGCTTTTGACCCGGTCGCGGACGTTCTCGAGCACCGACCGCATGTGCGGATCCTTCTGGCGCTTGATGAGCAGGTCGAGCGAACTGAGGATCGGCAGGCCAGCCTTGATCAGGGTGAGAAACTGCTGGTTGAAAATCACAAACTTGCTTTGCCCGATTTTTCGCCCACGGGAGAACGACATCTGCCCCGCGGAGAAAAAACCGCGGGGTTTCACCCAGTAGACCAGGTAACCCTGTTGCACGAAACGATCGCGGACTTCGGACTCCGAGTAACCGCGTTCCACCTGCTGCAGCAGGTGTCCGCGCTCGTCCGCCGCCTTGATCACAAATTCCGCCATATGTTCAGTCCGGGGACCCTGGGGATCCTCTCAAGTCTAGCATTCCAATCATCAACCTAGGATGAATGTGCCCCTTTGGGTAAGGCTCCTTCAGGTCCCCAGCGAAATGCCGCTAAATGGTTCCCATTGTGATACATGCAAAGATCAGGGAGCATGAAAGCACCGCTCCCGCCGGGCAAAAATCCGCTTATTGGCCGAACTCGCCAGTAATCACCTCGACTCCGGGGGGCGGCGTGAAACGGAAATTCTGCCGCGGGATCTCGACATTTTCTTTCTGGTCGCTGAAACGGTACTCGGTCTGGGTCCCGTCGGCGCCTTCTACTATGATGCGGGTAATCCGGCTGTCCGGTGTTACCTCCAGCATGACTTGATTTACGCTGCTTGCCAATGCCTTGGGCACACCCCGAAGGACTACGTCCCCTGGTATTAAAGGCGTCAGGTCCGAAGCCAGAGAAAGGCTCTGCAATTCCTTCTCCAGATGGGCCTTTCCCAGGAGGAAAGCCAGAGGCGAGCGCAGGTCGTCGAGTTTGCGCGCCGAGGTCTTGCGCACCTGGCGATCGTCGGGCAGATAGAGCCAGGCGTTCTGCCCGTCGCTGAGGAAGAGCTTTGGCTGGGGAGCGCGGTACTCCCAGCGCATCTTGCCGGGTTTTTTGAGCCAGAGCGTGCCCGATTCGACCCGATCCGCCCCCGCGCCGCGATAAATCTCGCTGAATTCCGCCTGCAGGCTGTCGAGCTGGTTGTAGTGTCGGTCCACTCCTCCGGCAATCGAGTGGATATCGGCCGCCGGAGTGGCCATCGCGATGGTCGCCGCCATCAGCACAACCAGAAAACTGCGCAGAAAAACACCCCCAGGAGATCGCGCCCGGTTTCACCCACCAATCCCGCCTCTCGGTATTCTATGCCACAGTTGGTCCAAAAACGGTTGGCGCGCCCGAACTCCCGGCATGGCCATTTTTTTCCAGACTTTTGCATCGGGGTTGGGATCTGCCGCTGGCCCCGGGGTTGGTTTTCAGCCGGCGAGCGAAGCGCGGCGCCCCCCCGGAGTTCGCTGGCTAGCCGAGTCCCGCTGGCCCGCGGAGAGGCTTCGTCATCCGGACCAGGTGGCAGGGCAGTTTGCTCGCGACGGGAAACGGTTCGATGCCATTTTCACGATAGCCCAGGCGGTGATACATTGCCGGCAGCTCGGTTCGCAGGTTCACCACCGTCAGATCCATGAGGCGGCAGCCAGCCGCGCGGCAATGGTCTTCGGCCGGGCTCGACCGCCAGCAGGCCGAAGTACCCTCGTTCACCGCGCACCTTCAAGGTAGACGCAGCCGACGAGCGAATCCGAGTCCTCGAGCAGCAGGAACTTCCCGGTTTCAAGCAGCGCCCGTACTTTGTCGGGGTTGGTGCGATCCTCGTCGGTAAAGAAGCGCTCGGGGCGGAAGGCGGTGTTGACCAGGTTGGCGACGGCTTCGGCGTCTCCGACTTGAGCGGCGCGCATGCGCATCCGGTCCATGCTGGGCTCAGTCTAGTCCGCGGGCAGGAACCTGGGCACCCTCGGGGGCGCGTATCCGGGAGGCAAACCCTTTTCAATGAAGGGCAAACGGTCGGGATCGCGCACCTCAACCTGGCCGTCGGGCATCAGTCGGTAGGGCAGGCCGAGGGGATCGACGGGCGTGCCATCGAGCAAGCCTGCCCGCACCAGTTCGCTGAACTCGGACGGGAACTGGCCCCTGCTCTGCCGGTAGAGGGCCGCCAGTGCTTCGAGATGGGTGACATCTTCATCCACCCGCAGCGCCTCGAGATGAGCGAGGGCGTTCGCCTGCACGTTGGCATCCTGCGAGGTCTGGTAGGTGGCCGTCCACAGCATGCGGGCGGTTGCGAGTTCCCCCGCGTGGGTCGCCATTTGCGCCGCCAGCACCTTCAGGAAGGGATGAGCCTGGGGCACCTGGGCGCCGCGCGCGAAAGCCTCCGCCGCCTTGGCGTAGTCCTTGACATCCATGTAGTAGATGAAGCCCAGGTCGTAATAGAGGTGCCAGTCGTCCGGGTTATTCCGAATGCCGAACTCCGCCAGCTCGATGGCCCGCTCGGGCATGCCGGCGCCTTGCGGGGGCGGGGGAGCGAGAAAGTTCGAGCCGAATTCGTAGGCCACGGTCAGATGGGGGTCGAGTGCGGTGGTGATTTCGAGAAGCGGGGCGAGCAGCGCGTAGTGCTGGGCGTTGGCGTGATGTTTGCCGCCAAAATACTGGACGGCGCGAGTCCAATAGATATCGGCCAGCAGGCCGTTGTAACCCAAGCTCAGGCGTTTCAAGACCTGGGGCGAGGAGATATAGAGGACTTCCTCGAGGGTGGCGCCCTGGCGCAGCTGGTCCAGACGGTCGAGCAGAAGCACCGAGGACATCAGGGAAACCGCCAGCAGCAGGCTGGCGACGAGCGTAACGCGCCGCGTGGAAGTTGGCCCGGCATCGCTCATTTTAGATTCCGGCGCTCGAAAATCAGCACGGCGCCCGACAACACCATGGTGGTGTAGACCAGGGCGTAGGCGGTGTTGTAGAGGATGAGATGTCCGGAAACCGCCTGTTCGTGGGCCACCGAACTGATCACGTTGAGCGCCGAGAAATTCGGCACCAGATAGGCGGCTCCCGTGGCGAACCAGCGGCTGGGGCCTTCGGTCAGGACGGCGAACCCGCGCAGATCCTCGGCAAAGCTTCCGATGATGAACAGCGAGAAAGCGAACACCGCCGCCATCAGGGGAGACGTAAAAGAAGAAAAGAGCAGGGCGAGGGCGGTGATGATCAGGAACTCGAGGACAATGAAATACAACGCCACCAGCACCCAGCCATCCGCCGCCTCGAAGTGGTGTGAAACATAAAGTAGCGCCGCGAAAACCCCGACCACCATGAAGAACGAGTTCACCACCAGCGTGCCCGCCAGGCCAAAAAACTTCCCCACAATAAATTCCCAGCGGCGTACCGGCCGCGAAAGTACGGTGTACAAAGTTCGTTTGTCGATCTCTTTTGAAACCAATCCGATGCCGATGAAAATGGCGATAACCATCCCGAACAGTGAAACCGCCGTCAGGCCCAGATTGATCACCACCAGGCGTTCAATGTTGATCGAGATCTGGCCGACCAGGATCGCCGCTCCCGACATCAGCAGCGCGAAGGCAATCAGGTTGTAGAGTACGCGGTCCCGTACCGCCTCGCGAAAGGTGTTGTATGCGATGCAGGCGACCCGTGCTCTCATGCCGTCGCCCCCGCGGTTTCTTTTTCCGGCTTGAGCTGGGCGACGAAGTAGTCTTCGAGCGAAGTCCGCACCGGGGTCAGCGAGATGAGCCGCAGGTGCTCCCGCTTGAGGCCCTCGAGGGCGGCGTCCTGCTTTTCTTCCGGGAGAGTGGCGCGCACGATGTTGCCGGTCACATGGCAGTCCGCCCCCAATGCCTTCAGAGAAGCGGGTATTCCTGTCCCATGCCAGACCAGTTCCACCTTGCCCCGCACGCTGGCGGTGAGGTCGGGGACGGCGCCCAGGCCGCGCAGTTCCCCCAGGTTGATGATCGCCACCCGGTCGCAAAGCGCCTCGGCGTCGGAAAGGATATGCGTGGAGAAAAAGACGGTCTTGCCTTGGGCCTTCAGCTGTTCCATCAGGTCGCGGACCTCGCGGCGGCCGATCGGGTCCAGGCCCGACATCGGCTCGTCGAGAAACACCACCCGGGGATCGTGCAGAATGGCTTGCGCAATCCCCACCCGTTGCAGCATGCCTTTCGAGAACTTGCGCAACTGTAGGCCCGCCGCATCCCGCAGCCCCACCCGGTCGAGCATCTCGGAGACCTTGCGGGGTCTTTCCCGGGCGGCCACGCCCGAGAGTTGCCCATAGTAGTCGAGAAGTTCGCGGGCGGTCAGGTAGTCGTAGAAGTAAGGCTGCTCGGGCAGGAATCCGATTTGGGCTTTCACCCGAGGATCGTTGAATTCCATATCCAGGATGCGAGCCGTGCCCGCGGTCGGGAACACCAGGCCCATGAGCATTTTGAGGGTTGTGGTTTTCCCCGCCCCGTTCGGACCGAGGAAGCCGAAAATCTCGCCGTTTTCGACCCGCAGGTGCAGGGGCTTCAGGGCGCGCTTTAGTTTCTTGCGCCAGAAGCCGAGGGCATACGTCTTTTCCAAGCCGAGAATTTCGATCGCAGCCATGGCAGCTTACGAGGAAGAGTTCATGGTTTGATTTTTATTATATGCAAAAGCCGCGCGGGCCGAGCGGGATCGAGGATCGCCGGAATTACCAAAGTAAAGAGGCCAGGATTTCCACCCTGGCCTCTTTTTTGTCCGGACCCTCCCCAGGTCCCGGCCAAAACTTGTTCTAATCGATGGGCAAGAAAACCACACACGGCGATACCGTGGTGAGGGGGACATCGCCCGTGTTTCCGTTCTGCCCGCGAATCACGCCGTCGGTGGTGACACAGAAGTCGCGCACGCCGGTTTGGTTATAGGTCAATGGAGCGGCCCCCACGACAAAAGAAGTGTTCACCGTACCCGAGGGCAATAGTGCCGTCACCTGAAACTGATAGCCGCTCTTTGAACCGGTGGCGATACTCGCGTCGATCAGGCAGGCCTGCAGATCAGTGGGCTGGCAGTTCGAAGGTGGCCCTGACAGTGCGGTTAAAGAGCCCGCGTATCCGTCGGAGGGATAGGTGGAGAAATATGTAATCTCAGCTCGGCTGATGGTCCGCACCGAACTCACCGCCGAGGCTTCGTTGGCGGAGATCCTGGCGCGCAGCATATTGGGGACGGCGATGGCCGCAATGATCAGGATGATGGCAACCACGATCAGGAGTTCAATCAGAGAGAAGCCATGGCTAGCCATAGGCAGGTGCCGAGTTGTCTTGCTCATATGCCCCATGCACGCTCTCTTGGAGAATGTCGTTGCACGTCCGTAGCCACGGGGAGGGGGCCAGCACGAGAGTGCTCGACGGAAAGCAAATCGCTGAAAGTAAGAGCTTTGCGAAACGCTTCTTGGTGGCTCCGATGGGGCGGCGCGCCCCTTGGACGAGCGGCATGACAGTTTCTGTCATCGCAAAACGACACTCGTCTCATAGCGAGAACAATCTTCCCCGTTCCTGCCGCGAGCCAGACTGCGCCCCGAGGTGAGCCGGCTGGCTAAAGGGAACGGGATGCGGGAAACCATTGCCGATCCGAACTGCTCGTCCCGCCGGGGCACCGACCATTACCCCCCACCGCGGCGCTTAGGGCGTTGCGGCGGTTGCGACCTGAGCCAAGGTGGCGGACGCGGGCGGAGCTTGGACAACCGACAGCACGCGGCTCATCCAATACAGGGACACAGCGGTGGATATGGCCAGGCAAGCCCAGGGGATCACGGGGCTCAGCAGAAAAACCGCTGTGCCGTAGCGCAGAGCTGCCAGCCAGAGCAGAACGAGAGAGGCACCGCCAGCGAGCGGAGTCATTCGAACCGGCGATCGCAGGGGAAGCCAGTTGGTGCAAAGCGCCTGCACGAAAACCGCGAAAGGCAAGGCCACCACCAGATCAATGAGGTAGTGTTCGCCGGTTCCTAAAGTGTCGAAGACGGTGATGAAGACGAATAGAAGCGCCAAGGCGCGCACCGCACGCGAGAAGGGCTTGCAGTTAAACCACACAAGCAACGCCCAGGTCATGTGAAGCGACGGCATGGCGTTGCGGGGGATGGTCCAGTTGATCGGAACTGGCCGCAGGTGCAATTCATGCAGAGCGGAGAGGGTCAGGGGAGAGCCGGGAAACTCGGGGCCGGCGACATACAGCGGTCCGGCGGCGGGCAAAGCCAGGTACAAGAAATACCCGAGCAGCCCGGCGGCCATGAAGAGCTCGAGGATGAAGAGCGGGGCGGCGTCCCGGCGGCGGAGATGGGCCGCGTAAACCAGCACCATCGGAACGGGCAGGAGATAGTAGGTGAAATGTCCCAGCAGGTTCACCGCTGGATAATCTCTGAACAGCCGGCCCAGTAGGAAACTCGGCTGGAAGCCCAAACTGCCATCGAAGGCGTAGGCATACAAGTCTAAGGTGTTGGTGAAGATCAATCCGCCGAGATTCAGCAGCTGCTGCGATCCGAGAATGAAAAACGTCAGTGCGGCCGCCGGAATCAGGATGTTCTTCAGTTGTCGCCGCTCTTCCGCCTCCGCCCAAATCGCCCGAAAACCGAGGACCAGGAAGCTGACCAGGCCGAGAAGTCCAAAGCAGGTGCTGATCCGCAGATCCTCGAAATGTCCGTGGTGAACGGTGAATACGTCGAATAAAGCCAGGGCGCCGCCGGCGATCGCAACCGGCAGAATCTCCCAGCGTCGCGGCCGCACGGCGATTTGGAACACGAATGCGCTGCCCAGCCCATAACCGATGTAGGGCACGTCGAGGGGGAGACCAGTCCAGGCCAGAAGCACGAATAACCCGAACAGAGTGGCCACCAGGATTCTCAGCAGTCGGGCCATCGAACTCTGAGCCGGTCCGCCAGGCGGGAGGGATGCTGTTTTCAGGATTCGCTCCCTACGAGTGGAGTCTCCATGACCCAGAAATAGACCAGGCTCTGCATTCTGCCTTCGGGATGGCGCATTATGGACTTCGAAACATTTGTAATGCAAGCGGTTTCCCCGCGCAAGCGCGCCCCCTGACGGCGGGATCGTGACCGGCAACCCTCGAACTTTCGACCATCCCACCCGAACGTCTGCCGGACCGGGTACGGGGCCCATGCGCGATCGCTCGCAGCAATGGTTGTGCTGCCAAAACAAAAGGGACAACAGAGTTTCCTCTGTTGTCCCCGTGGCTTGTACCCTCCCCCAGGTACTTCGCCAAACTTACACAACTCGATCGCGTTCGCCTAGTTCAGGTTCGGCAACAACACGCAAGCCGTAGAGGTGGCGATCAGAGTGGACGATCCGGCGTTATTGAAGCGGACCACGCCGTCTTCGATCGAGCAGAAGTTACGCACGCCGCTCTGGTTGAACACCGCGGGCGAGCCTCCCACTTCGTAGGACTGGCCGGCAACCGAGGACAGAGTGAAGTAGTAACCGCTCTTCGCAGTGGCAACCGTATTTGCGTTCGAAACCGCAAAGTCGATCAAGCAAGCGTTGGTTGAGGTCGGAGCCGCGCAGGCGCCCGCCGCAGCCGGCCCGAGAGCCGAGAGCGTCGCAGCATAGCCCACCGTCGGATAGGCCGACTGGTAGCTGATCTGTGCAGTGTTGACCGTACGAATAGAGCTGACCGCAGACGACTCGTTAGCCGCAATGCGCGCCCGCAATAGGTTTGGAATTGCAATCGCAGCGATGATCAAAATGATAGCCACTACGATCAGCAGTTCGATCAGTGAAAAGCCCTTTTGTTTCCGCATCTCGTTTTCCCCTCTTCTCCGTTACTGAGTTTGTGGTCTTAGTAGACCGAATTGCTAACTATGTTCGCATTTTACTCACCACAACTGGGAGTTACTTAGGGGAGGCAGGGGAGAGCGCTAGGTACTTTGTTTTCAGCCTCTGGGGCCGCAACGGTCACCGCCTGCCCGGGCCCTGCTCGCGCTCTGCGGGGGGCGGTGCGTGTCATATTTTGTCGGCCGCCTGACAGTTTGTGTCATTCTGGGAAAGGCCTGAGACAACCCCTGAGGCACGAAATAGCCTCCTGCGGGGAGACGGTCCGTGTTTGCACCCGGCAAAGCCTTTTCCTGCCGGAAGCGAGGGGTTCGTGAATGAAAGCTGGGCGGGGGACTGATCGACCATCGGGCCTCGAGAATTCGGGCCTGGAATTGAATTTCGACCAAGCGCACGCTCCGTCCGGGGTTCCGAGTCGCCACTCACTGCCTCAGGCCGAGGTGAAGCAGCATGCAGGTCACGTCATCGTGCTGGGGAGTCGCGCCGACGAACCGATCGAGATCGCTCATCATTCGCCGCAATAGCTCGCTCGGGGTCTCGGCCGTTCCCCCTTCGAGCACATTCAGCATGCGCTGCTCCCCATATTCTTCCTCGCGCTCGTTGAGCGCCTCGACCAGGCCGTCGGTGAAGATCACAAGCCAATCGCCGGCTTTGAGACCGACGGTGCCGGATTCATAGCTGCCCTCTGCCCGGATGCCGAGCGGCAAGCCGCCGTTCGTGAGACGTTCGATCGCTCCGGAAGCGCGCCGGAGGACGGGCGGGTTGTGGCCGGCGTTGATATAGGTCAGGATCCCGGTCGCAGGGTCAAATTCCGCCAGGAATGCGGTGGTGAAGCGCAGTCCACCCTGACTGTTGGTGCAGGCATAGCGATTCATTCCAGCCACGATCTCCTCGAGCGAGTGCGAGGTCGCGGAAAGAGTCTTGAGGCTGGCCTGAAAGGTTGCCATCAACAGTGCGGCGGGTATGCTCTTGCCCGCAACATCGGCGACCGCGAGCAGGAAGCGCGGCTGGCCGCTCGCCGTCACCGGCCGCTCGAATACATCGTAGTAATCCCCGGCCACGGTGTTGGCAGGGCGGGTGGCGAAGGCGATGGCCATGCCGGGCACCAGGGGCGGCGCGGCGGGCAAAAGCCAGCTCTGGATGTCGCGCGCGATCTCCAGGTCGCGCTTCATCACCACCCGATCCGCCACCTCCAGGGTGAGCAGGAGAAAAAGCGCCAGTCCGCCGTAGAAGCGCAAGTCCAGTTCAACCACTTCAACTTCGCCCGCCTTGCCGTGATAACTGAATCCTCCGGCGGGAAAAATTAGAAATATGACTCCCACGAGCAGAAGTACTCGGCGCGGCGGGGAGAGCTTTTCGAGGATGGCCCAGGCGAGTTCCTGCAGAGTATGAAAAAAATTATGGTGTCCGGCTTCGCGGGGCTTGCGGGCGTCGAAGTCCCGCTGGTAAAGGCGATAGCTGGCGCGAGCGTCGATGTGGAACTGCTTCCATAGCTGGCTCAGTTCGAGTCCCTCGGTGACCCGCAGCCAGAACCGGTCGATCTGCGCCAGGAATGGGGGGCGTCGCGCCGTCGGCTGGCCGGCGGGCTGGGGTGGGGAGGAAGGCATGGCGGCTTGGAGCAGCGATTATAGCCGCCCCGCGGAAAGGAAGTATCGGTCGGGGTCGCGCTCAGAACAGGCTGAGTTGGGTTTCGGCGACCGCGGCGGCAAACAGCTGGCCGCGGTCGCGCCCGGAATTGCGCCGCATCCCGTATTTTTCGCGCAATCGGGACATGAGTTGGGATAGACGTTGGCTGTAGGCCTTGGGCAGAAAGGCGCTGTCCTGATAACGGCGCCGATAGTTTTCCGCCAGTTGCGGGAATTCTTTTTCGAGGAAAGGGAAGAAGACGGCGGTCGAGCAGGGCTTCAGGAAGAGCGGATTGGCGAAGATGTCCTGGCCGCCGGCCTGAGCCGTGGCTCGAACCACGGCCTCCAAGTCGCGCGGCGAATCGGTGATGCCGGGCAAAACCGGAGAACAGCTTACCGCGACCTGGATGCCGGCGAGGTTCAGTTGGCGCACCGCGTCCAGACGAAGGTCGGGGCGGGGCGCGCGCGGCTCCAGCCTGCGCGCGAGATCCACGTTGAGGGTGGTGATCGTCAAGTGAACCCACAGGCTATTCTGCCGCCCGATTTTTTTCAGCAGGTCGATATCACGCAGGACGAAGTTCGATTTGGTGATGAGGCCCAGTCTGAGCCCTTGGTGCCGAGTCAGCTCCTCAAGAATGGTTCGCGTCACTTCGTAGTGCTTCTCCGCGGGCTGATAGGGGTCGGTGGCGGTGCCGATGGCGATTTCCTCGCCTGGCTGCACCTGACGGAGTTCCTGGCGCAAGAGGCCGGCGGCGTGCTGCTTGACGTAAATCTTCTGCTCGAAATCGGAGCCGTTGCGCATTTCCATGAACTCGTGGGTGTAACGGGCGTAGCAGTATTTGCAGGCGAACTCGCAACCCCGATAAGGATTGATGGTCCAGGTAAAGGGCACGCGCACGCCGGTCGTGCGGTTCAGCAGAGAACGGGATGGCAGGGTGAAATATTCGACCGCCTGACCCTCGCGAAGAGTCTCGCCATGCGATGCCAAGCGGGCAATACCCACGAGCTTCGTTCCGCGGTCCGGCAGCAGGGGAAGAGTCGCCATCTTGTAGTTTCGCTTTTTGTTCGCTATCGATCTTACCTGCGGTCGAGCCCCCCGGTCAAGCCCAGGATGGGGGTGAGACATGACGGAGGGAATATGCCCCCCTCTTTGCCGGGTGCGGCCAAAAAGAGATTTCTTCCCAATGTGGAATTGCTGCATCGAGGAGGCCGTACCGCCGCCTTCCGATCCTCGCGTGCGAGCATTGCAACCCTTGGACCAGCCGAAGAACGAACCGATCCGCTGGTTGCTTGGTCGCGCACTCAAGCAACCCGCCGAGATTCCGGGGGCCAGTCATTTGTTTCTCGGCGCTCTTGCCTCTTCAAGGACAGGTCCGTTGGTTGCATGGAATGCGAACATTCACCGGTACCGGGCAGCCCTCGAGAACCCTGATGTTGCGCCGCAAGCAGAAGAAGACCTCCGTGCCAACAGCAGCAGCGATGCCGAGGATAAGCTGCGCTCGGTCGTCGCAGAAGGCCGTCATTAACTTGAACCAATTCACAGATCCCGAGGTGCTGGTGCGGATCGCATACCGATGTGTTGCACTCTAGATGAAAATCTTTTCACGTATCGCGAACGGCGAGATCTGCGTATAATCGCCGGCGTTTGTGAAGTCAAAAAGGAGATTGGTGCTTGCTTCAGTCGATCCCACAGTTACCCGATGCGTCTATGATCGCCGACATTTGTAGCAAACCGAGGTTTCCGAAATGTGCGTCACTCTCCGCGGTTTAACCTTTTCCGTCTTTCTGCTGACCGTCCTTCCCCACGTCCATGCGCAGCAGTACACCATCACTGACCTCGGAACTCTGCCCGGCGACACCGCCAGCAGAGGCTGGGCCGTCAACTCGACTGGATGGGTTGTGGGCGACTCCGCCCCGCACGCCATCTACTGGACAAAAAATACAGGAATGCAAGACCTCGGCTGTATCGGTCAGAGTTTCGCCGGCGCGGTGAACGACAAGAATCGAATCGTCGGTTATTGCGGCCCAACCGGCGACACCACAACTGCCTTCCTTTGGACCAAAAGCGGCGGCTTCCAGGATTTGGGCACGCTTTCCGGCGGCACCTTCAGCGGCGCGAACGGCATTAACAACTTCAATCAGGTCGTCGGCACTTCCAACTACGGGCCGTCACTCAACGATCTGCACGCGTTCTACTGGACCAAGGCCGGCGGCATGATCGACCTCGGCACCTTGGGCGGCGAGTTCAGCCTCGCCAACGCGATCAACAACTCCAGCCAAGTGGTCGGCTACTCCAGCTTTGATACCACCACCAACTCTCACGGCTTCATCTGGACCGCAGCCGGCGGCATGATTGACCTCGGCACGTTACCCACTGGAATTAACAGCGATGCCACCGCCATCAACGACGTCGGCATGATCGTGGGCAACGCTGACAACGGAAAAGGCAATCTGCGCGCAGTCATGTGGAAGAATGGAAAAATTCATAATCTCGGCCTGCTCAGCGGTTCGACCTATAGCTTCGCCAACTCCATTAACAACGCCGGTGTGATCGTCGGAGAGTCTGGTCCCAAGAGCACAGATGTCTCCCACGCCGTCATCTGGAACAATAACGGGAACCTGCGCGATCTAAACAATCTGGTCTGCGGCACCACAGACTTTATCCTGCTCTCAGCACGCGCCATCAACGACTCAGGCCAAATCGCCGGTTACGGCATGATCAACGGACAAACCCACGCCTTCCTGGCCAACCCGGCCCAGAGTTGCGAATAACGGCTAGCCCCCAGCCTGCGGGACAGACGCCCGGAATACTGAAATAACCTTCAATATCGGATACCCTGTCGAAGAAGGAGGTTTTTCCGTGGCGATTTCCTCTCCGTCAACATCCCAGCACTGGAGTCCGGATGCCTATGCCGCAAACGCAGATTTTGTGCCCGCGCTCGGGCAACCTGTGCTCGATTTGCTCCGGCCAAAGTCCGGCGAGCGCATCCTCGATTTGGGTTGCGGCGACGGATCACTGACCGAAAAGCTGGTTGTACTGGGTGCGCAGGTGGTGGGCATCGACGGCTCTCCAGAAATGATCGCAGCCGCCCGTCAGCGCGGACTTGATGCGAGGGTCATGGACGCCAGGGCGCTGATCTTTGAGAACGAATTCGATGCTGTGTTTTCCAACGCCGTCCTGCACTGGATCAGGGACGATCCGGACGCGCCGATTGCGGGTGCACTTCGCGCCCTCAGGGCTGGAGGAAGGTTCGTGGGAGAGTTGGGCGGCCATGCAAACGTCGCCGCGATTACCGTCGCGCTAGTCGCTACGCTGGAGCGCAGAGGCATCGGAGACGCCGCATCGTGGATTCCGTGGTACTTCCCGACCGTCGAAGACTATGAAACCCGCCTGCGGCGGGCTGGGTTCGTGCCGCAGAGTGTACAACTGCTGCCGCGCCCCACGCCGCTGCCGACCGGAATGCGCGGTTGGCTGGACACATTCGCCAATCCGTTCTGCGCCGCGCTGCCGTGCGAGGAGCGTGGCGGCTATCTCGACGAGGTTACGGCTCTGCTCAAGCCAGTCCTATGCGATGCAAACGGGCGGTGGACGGCGGACTATGCTCGGCTTCGCTTTGCTGCTAGCAAACCCTGAAGCGTCTCTGTTTGCGGTGCCCGTAACTTGAACCGCTGGCTCGGTCGGGAGTCTGCCGATCCAGTCCAGATTGCGGCCGACAAAAGGGGCCTCATAAAGGTCAGCGAGTACACTGAGGACTCTCGGTTTGGGTTTCCGCCGGCGCGTGTCCCCATCACCATGTGAAACTCGAACCGGGCGGGAGCAGGAGTGTGCTAAGTCAGGGGGTCATGGCAGCAGAATGCCGAGGGTTCGCGACAATTGGGGAAACTTGTCTCCTAAGACGTTGGTCCTCCTTCCTGGACTGGATGGAACTGGGAACCTGCTCACGAACTTCATTTCGGCGCTACCCCCAACTCCGAGTACCCGAATCGTCCCCTATCCGACAGACCGGTTTCTCAGCTACACCGAACTCCTATCCTGCGTGGTAGAAGTCATCCACGGCCGATTCATTGGTGAAGGGACGATGCTTTGAGGAAATTCGACGGCTGAAGCCAGACACGATTCTGGCCTCCATTCCTGCACCACATTTTGTTTTGCAGCGGGAGCCACAGAAGGCCATTGACTTGATCCTGCATTTTGTTCAGGGGTTATCCCGGGAGCAAGCTACTCAAGTTGAACAATACCGTCGATGGGAGCTAAACCGCAGGTCATAATGGCCGGGGCGTGTGAGCCCTTCCTGGATGACCCTTCCATATCTTCCGCCGTCACGGATCGCGAGCCTGATCAGGAGAAGCGTCAGAACCGCTCCGGTCCCCGCATCCGATGCCCGCTCGGCGGCTTCTCGCCCCGCAAGGATGATGACGAGAAGTATTCGGACAACGGGAGGACATCCTTAGCGCTGTGGCGAACACACCGATCATCGGGTTTTACAGCGGCACCCAACCAGATCATCGCGGCCGCTATCTGAACGAGATTCAGGGATCACCAGACGCTCAGTTGGAATCGGTTCACGACTACATACAATGGTTATTCCCATTGCCCGAGCGGAGCGGCTTCAACGTTGCAGCGCCCCTTCTGACCCACGAATCGATGCAGGAGTTCCGAACGCGGCCCGAGCTACAAGAAAAACTGCGAGCCTCTTTCCTCCGCATGATGAGCTTCTATGGGTTTGAGGTTCGATTAGGGGAGCGCATCACGGTGACTCGCGCTCCGAATTTTGCGGCCAAGGCGGCAGGCTGGCTTTCTCCGGGCGATCACAATCATTTGCGGATCACGAGAATCCTGAGATGCTTGACCGTACTTGGACTGGAAGCGGAGGCGAAGGCATTCCTCGACTGTTTGTGTGAGATTTACGAAGACGAGCAGAACAAACCACTTCCCGCGATCAGCGACGAAACAATGCTGTACTGGAAAGAAGCCGTGGGCGATGCTGGCATCGGGTAGCCACCACAGTCCGGGCGAAGTGGATCAGGCTGTGGATCAGCACCGTAACTTCGGGAACGGGTGGATTCATCCCGTTGAACAGGCGTAGCCCAAAGGGCACTGAAACCTTCTCGAATCGCTTCGTCCAGTAGGGTTTGATTTGGCGGTATTCGATCCTCGCTGGTGCCCGCGATGATCTGAGCCAGCCCACTCGCATTTAATGGTCGTCGTTATCTGCTCATGACAAACCGGCATAGGTTCTTCAGTTGTGGTATGCGGGCTGGTACAGGGTCCGGGTGGTAAGTGCCCGCATTCCGTGCCGACTTTCGACTGTTCTGCTGTGAAGCAGCCTCGGCGAGGACGACAGAATCCAATGAGCGCCGCGTTCTGCTGAAGAAGATTTATCGGTCAGCATCGAGTTCCTGCCGCGTGCGGGATGAGGCTTGTTCTTAATCTGGGCTGCGATCCGAGAGCAAAGCAAGCCTCTTTTCGACGGCAGGCGCTGCATCCACGACGGGGCCATCTGCGAAAACGGGCGGGGAGTTATCCCATTGCGCTTGCTTCCCATAGAGTACAGCCAAGTCCCATAGCATGCCGTTGCGCCGACAGCAGCTAGGCTCTGAGGAAAGCTGGCGGCGCAAAGCCTCGGCGACGAGATGGTCATGGTCCCAATACTGGATAACCCGTGTGTCTGAAATTCGGGATTGAACCATCCTGCCGGGTGACGACCAATCCGTCGGCAGGATTGGCTCCCACACCACCAGGACACGCATCGGCAACGAACGCATCTGGTTGAGCAAGTTTTCGATTGCGGACGCCCCCCGCAAGCAAGTCGGTCATGTAGGCGACAGCAGCAGCACCAACCGGGCTTCGTCGCCCGCGCCATTGAAATCATGTCTAAACTGGTCGAGGTTATTTTGTGTCAGTGATCTGAGCGCTGGTTGACCCGGTGGCGTTCCTTTCGACAGCCAGAGATAAGAGACGATCAGGAGCGCAGCGCTGATCCCGACCAAGCAAAATGCGTATTTGACTCTTCGCGTTGGCATGTCTTACCCGGCAATCAAGTTGGCTATCACTTGTGGAAAAAGGATCACAAGAAGGACGATTAAAGCAGCGCCCCAAAAAAGGGCGATGCTCAACGGGCTTCGCTTTTGGCATTGATTGCGCCGAACGTACAACTGAATGAAACCGACGCCGAGCAGGATGGCTGCACTGACGAGCAACCATGGACGTAATGACTGCAATCGGACACTCGCTCCTGCGAGCCCCAGCGCTCCCGGAAACGCGAATGGTAAGCAGCAAGATAGGGTCGATAGCGTAGCGATCACTGCCGCCACGGGCGTTGCTCGTTCTGCTGCTCGCATGCGATGTCTCATTGCCTCCGCTTCGCGCCTGAAATCGCTACCCGCAACAACTCCTCGGACGGAATGCCGCTCCGATTTTCATACAGGCGACACGCTAAGCTGGGTACGCTCGTCTGATGCGGTTCGACATCCTCACCGTTGACGCGAACGGTGGGAGAACCTGGGAAGAACAGAGCCTTCGCCTCAAATTCGGTGGTCACGGGTATCCCCTGAATTCCAGTCCTCACCGCTTCGGATGCCAAGACCGCTTGAAGTCTCTCGAACGTGGCCTGGTAGTTCGGGCAGCCGGGGACGTACAGAATCTCAATCCTCACTGACTCACCCCTGCCACCTCTTCGAGCACCGGGCAAGCGCAGGCTGCGTGCCGCCGACGATGGTTCAATTCGCGGTTACATTTTTGCAAATCCATTTCTAGCTCCGACTCCAGATGCCGTAGCTCTTGCAGCTTCGCCCGGATGTCACTCAGTTTTGCGCTTAGCAACTCTTTTACCGATTCGCAGGCATCCACCTTCCGCTCTCGAAGCTGGATCAATTCCCCGACCTCGCGCAATGAGAAGCCGAGTCCCTGCATTTGCTGGATGAAGTGAAGTCGCTCGATGGTGGCCGCTCCGTACAATCGGAACCGACCTGCACTGCGAACCGCCTTGGGCAAGAGCTTGCGCTTCTCGTAGAATCGAATCGCGTCTACGGTTAGGGAACTGCGTTTCGCGACCTCGCCGATCTGCATCGCCGTGCTCTCAATTTGGTGGTTGCTCGCCATGCCAAAATCATACAATCTGGAGTCTGGTCCAGAGTCAAGAGAAACGGGTTGGATGCAAGGGGTCTTTGAGCGGCAAAGCATGCGAGCGCAGTGCCATAATGGCTTCCGTGCTGCAAATAGCATCTCCAGACGCTATCCGGCGAATCCAACGGGTTCAGACCGTTACAATCGCTTGGATGGGCGTGGAAGCGGCGGTTTCTCTTTTCGCCGCGTGGCGGGCACGGAGTCCCGCCCTGCTTGCATTCGGTGGAGACAGCGCCATCGAACTTTTCTCGGCGATAGTAGTGCTGTGGAGATTTCGCGCAAGTGCAGGA
Organism: uncultured Acidobacteriaceae bacterium; assembly: GCA_963770245.1. Lineage (GTDB taxonomy): Bacteria > Acidobacteriota > Terriglobia > Terriglobales > Acidobacteriaceae > PALSA-270. Next base: position 467,477 of record CAVYOX010000016.1, read on the forward strand.
CAGGAGCACGCGGAGAGGCGGGCTGCCCGTATCGCGGGAGCCTTGCTGTTCACGCTGGCTGCTTATATCGCGTTCACTTCGGTCACGAGTCTGCTGGGCTATAGCGAACCCAAACCAACGTTTCTGGGAATAGCCATTCTGGTAGCCGCCGCAGTCGTCATGCCTTGGCTTGCGAAAGAGAAGCGGCGGCTGTCAGGAGCTATGGATAGTGCTGCGTTGAGGGCGGATGCCGCACAGTCGGCGCTGTGTGCTTACCTCTCGCTAATCGCATTGGTGGGACTGGCGGTAAACACGATCTGGCACGTAAAGTGGGCAGACCCGATTGCGGCTCTAGCGATTCTGCCGCTCATTGTTTGGGAAGGTCGGGAAGCCATGCGGGGGAAAACGTGCGGCTGTTGCTAAGGTTCGACCCCAACCCGTAACCCAAGGCGTGCGTCATGCCAAATCTAAAGGACACCCTCAAGACCGCCTCGTCCGTGACCGCCAAGTCAAGCTCAGCGTGATCGGCAGGAAATCTGGACCCACAATCTCGATTTCGGTCTGGTTCGTTGTGGACTGTACCTCCAGCCCGTGCAGGGCTCCGACACGCAGTGGTATCGGAACGTGCTCAGAGCCCTTCGATGCGGAGCCTCGAGTCGAGATGGTGACGAGTTTGCAAACGAAAAATGCAGGGCGCAGAAAGCAACGCAAAATCCTAGTCACATTGGTGCTTGTACTATTTCTGATCGTTTTTACCCCAATCATAAGGCTAGCAATACAAGGGCTGCTGTCGCGGGGCTCGACCGAAGTTGCTGCATGGAAACCGTGCAACACCATACTATGTGGTTCGTCACCACGGGCCTCCTTCACCATTGAAACGAGTAAATTTTCCCGCAAACTCTGATGCAGTTTGGGAGAATGCCGTAAGAAAGATGATCCGCAGGAACTATTCCGCCGACGCCATCGCTAAGACGATCTATGGTAGTTCCGAAGCATTGAAGTGCGTAGAACTTGACGCAGCTACTGCGGACGGAAAAGCGGTCACCTCATGTTTGGACTCGGCTTTGGGCCTGGCCGGTTACGTTCTTTGGAGAGCCCGCCCTCAACCCGGTCTTTTACGGCGTATTGGCTTCAGGACGCAGAATTCCATGATGACGCAAGCTAGGCGATGTTGCGATTCTTTCGGTTGCAAAAAGTCGACTTTGGAGCATGTGTCATGAATGACCTCGAAGAGTTAGATTCGTGATGGTAACCGGCAGCGACAGCAGCGTGGTAGATCGGCCAGGTGTGAATTGGGGGAGGCAAAACGGGACCCTCTCGGACAACCGAATCGCATGCCGCCGGTACCTGGAACCATACTAGCGCCGAGCGAAGCTTTCGCTCAGCACCCATAAGCCCGCCAGGGTCAAAATGGGCCCACACCAGATGTAAAGGAAAACCCGCCATTCGAGAGTCCGGGCCACTTCTCGCTGGCTGCACCAGGAAATGAAAAACGGATCTGACGAGGATCCCTTGCGCAACAGGACCGGGGGCTGCAGATTGAACGGTTCCTGCGGATTCTCGGTCGGGCGCGCTGCCATCGGGTCCTCGGCGGAAACGTCGAGAGAATCGAGTTCGCCCCGGCGCTCGAGATCAGCGACTTCCTGGCTTACGAATCCGGCAGACGCTCGCCGGGAATCGCTCGTCGATGGACGGTCGACTGCTTCGAGCCGGGGATTGTCCGCGAGGGTGCCAAGAACAAACAGGGTATCGCCCGGCAGAATGCAGCACTCCTCTAACTTCAGCGGAGAATCGCCGGCAATCGCGTGGCGGCGAAGAAAATGGCTGATGTAGTCCGGGATCAGCTCGCTCGAGAATACCGAGTTGGAGTATTCGTGGGAAAAGGCAGCGGGCAGATCCAGTTCGGCGCGCCCGGGGTCGACCAGCACGCGGCCGGTGCCGTCATCGACGAACAAAGGAGCACACAGCGTCTCTTCCGCCACCTTCTTCCAGCGCCGCTGCTGGTTTTGCCAGGCGCGGGCGCGGTAGTAATAGCAGTTTAGGGCCGAGAGCGGGGAGATGAGAGTGTAGGGTCCGGCGGCCTTGCCGCTGACTTCGACGGTTCCCAGAGCGGCGCCACGCACCGTCGAGCGAGGTATGTTCAGGATGAGGCGCCTTCGCCGCAGAAGTCCAAAGCCGCGATAAAAGAGGAAGAGACCCATTCCCAGAGCAATCGCTGCCCAGAGGACGGGATCAACCAGCACCGGCCCCAGATCGACGGCGGACGGTAAATTCATGCTCCGCCACCTCTAGGTTACGGCTGCGGGCCTTTGGCTTCAGACGATGGCTTGTCGAACAGTTTTGGATCCACCTGCGGATTGATCTGGATGCCGGTGAATTGGACCGTGCTTGCGTCCTCGCCGTTCTGCTTGTTCTTGTGCAGAAAGGGAAGGGTTAAGCCATCGGTGGTCTTCCAGTCGTCCAGATCGGTTTGGGCTTGCACCGGACCCGAGCGTCCGAGGGACGGGTAGGACTCGCGCAGCACGTGGCCGCTCGCCGGATCCACATACCAGCGCACGGTCATGCCCGATCCCGCCACGTCGACAATTTTGGCGTCCACGTTACCGATCTTTTCCGTGCCTGAGGCGGAGAACACGAAAGCAGGATCATTCATGTGCTGGCCGATATAGACCAAGTCGCGCTTGATCTGGGCGAGAGTTTCCTGCTTTTGTCCGTCAGGGAGGTCCCGGGTTCCCATGCTGGGGGCTGAGAAAAAGGCCACGGCGGGCGAGGCGACCACGGTGAAATCTCCCATGGGGCCTTGGGCTGAGATGTGGACATGGTCGGGAAAGACGATGATGCTCTGCATGGTCATCGCGACATCCCCTTGCGGGGCCTTCTGGGTGAAAGAATATTTTCCTTCGATCGCTCGAATCGATGCCAGCTTGGCCTCCCCGCCCAGAGCTGCCACCACCTTGGCGGCCAGGGCTTTGCCTTCGGGATTCGAGGCCGCCGGTTTCGCAGCCGGTGCGGTTTCCTCCCCGGGCGGTGGGGGGATGGTAATGTCGATGTTGGTCACGGGACCGAGCGAAGACAAAGGCTTGTCGAACTCGGCGCTATTGCCTACGACCAGGACGGCGAATTGGTCCTTGTGAACATATTTTGCGGCCACGCGGGCCAGATCCTCCACCGTAACCTTTTCCACTCCCGCCTGAAACCTTTCCAGGAAATCCGCGGGATAACCGTAGAACTCATAGGACATGCGTTCGCGCAGCACTTTGTCGGGTGAATCGAAGTTGAAAACGAAGGAATTCAGGATGGAATCCTTGGCGCGTTTGGTCTCCTCTTCCGAGAACGGATTCTTGGCAATTCCGTCGATCTGTTCGTAGAGCGCCTGAATGGCTTCCACCGTCGAACCACTCTTGGTTCCCATGGCGAGCCGCAGGATTCCGGGATGGTCGAAGGCGGTTCCGATGCCCCCGCCGATGCCGTAAGCCAGGCCCTTAATCGTGCGGATGTTACTGACCAGGCGGGATTCAAAGCCGCCGCTCAGGGCCTCATTGAAAACCTGGATGGCGTAATAATCCGGATTGTTGCGCAGGGTGCCCAACTCGACCATGCGGATGTTGCTCTGATTCACGTCGGATTTAGCGATCAGGTAATAGCCAGGTTTGGCGGGATCGAACTGAATTTCCGCCTCTTTTGCCTCTGGACCTTTGGCCCAGGAGCCAAAGGCGGCACGGAGCTTGGCTTCCATGGCGCTCGAATCGAAATCGCCCACGATACCGAGGATGATGTTGTTGGGGGCCACGTGCGCCTGGTGCCAGGCCAGCAGATCTTGCCGGGTGATGCCGGCGACCGTCGCGTATTCCGGCTCGCGGGCATAGGGATTCTCCGCGCCATAGGCCAGCTTGGTCGATTCGCGGGATGAGATCTCGCCGACTTCGTCATTGCGCCGGGAAATCCCGTCATCCTCCTCGTGTTTGGCCAAGTCGACTTTATCCTCGCGGAACTGCGGCTCGCGCAGCAGGTCGGCGAAGACGGTGAAGACATCGTCGAAGTCAGCCTTCAGACAGGACAACGAAATGGTGGTGGAATCGGCGGCGGCGTCGGTTTCGACTTTGGCGGCACGCACTTCGAGGTAATCGTCGAGTTGGTCGCCGGTTTGAGTCTTATTGCCGCCGGTGCGCCAGACTTCGCCGTAGATGTCGAGCAGCCCGGCTTTGGCCGCGGGTTCTGAACGCGATCCGCCGCGAATGCGGGCGACGCCGTCAATCAAGGGCAGCTCGTGGTCTTCCTCGAGGAAGACCACCATGCCATTGGGGAATTCGATGCGCTTGGGTTCCTGGGGATGGAAAGCCGGCAGGGGTGAGATCTGGATCTGCTTCCAGTTGGTGGCTTGGGCGGTGGCGCGGGGCAAGGCGGCGGTTAAGACCGCCAGAGCCAGGCACAACACGGTGAGCGGCTGCCTTTTCACTGGGCACCTCCCTGGTTGGCCGCAGCCGGCGCGGAAGTTTCGATGATGCCGACGGTGCGATTGGCGGGAACGAAAATCTGGTTGGCGACGCGCCGGATGTCGGCTTTGCTGACCTGGTCGATGCGGTCCACCTGGCGGAACAGTTCGCGCCAGTCGCCATAGCGTGTCTGGTAGATTGCCAACTGTTGGGCCAGGCCAGGATTGTCGGCCAGGCTCCGGATCAAGTTGGCCTTCGACCGGGTCTTGATCATCTTCAATTCCTCGTCGCTGATGTCTTCGTTCTTCAGCCGGTCCAGTTCGGCGTGGATAGCCTGTTCCGCCTCTTCCGGCTTGTGGCCGGGCATGAGGAAGGCGTAGAAAGCGAACAAGTGCGGATACTTGTCGCCGGGGAAGCCGGTGAAGCCGGCGGTGCCGGAGGAGATCTTCTTATCGCGCACCAGGGCCCGGTAAAGGCGCGAGGTGCGACCTTCCGACATCAGGTCGGCGATGGCGTCGTACACCGCATCGTCGGGGCTGCGGTAGTCGGGCCGGTGATAGCCTTCGAGATAGAGCGGCTGCGCCATTTCGTGTAATACCACGCGACGCTCCGAGTTCTGCGGCGGCTCGGTGGTGGTTCTTTCATCCGGCTTATCGTGCGATGGAATACGGCCGAAATACTTCTCGATGACGGGGATCGCTTCTGCCGGCTTCACAGCTCCTACGACCGCCACCACCATGTTCGACGGAATGTAGTACGCATCAAAAAACTTTTGCGCGTCCGTGGCCGAGAACGTATTCAGGTCCGACATCCACCCGATGGTGGGACGATGATAGGGATGCGCCTGGTAGGCAGCAGTGATGAACTGCTCGACCAGCCGGCCGACGGGATTGCTGTCGGTGCGCAGGCGGCGCTCTTCGATGACCACGTCGCGCTCCTTGTAGAACTCGCGCAAGACGGGATGGGTAAAGCGCTCGGATTCGAGATAAGCCCAAAGCTCCAGGCGGTTCGAGGGCAGCGAATAGAAGTAGTTGGTCTCATCATCCTGGGTATTGGCGTTGACCCCCTCAGCGCCGTTGCGTTCCAGGATGCCGTCGAACTCGCCTTCGATCACGTACTGCTGGGCGTCCTTGATCGCGTCCTGCCACTGCTCGTGCAGCTGCTTGACCTTTTCCTCATCGCGCCCGGTCGGCTTGTCGCGCTCCTCGATGTAGGCGGCATAAATTTTCTCCACTTTCTCAAGCGCGGCCTTCTCGGCGGGATAGTTCTTGGTGCCGATTTTGTCCGTCCCCTTGAAGGCCATGTGCTCGAACATGTGCGCCAGTCCGGTCTCGCCCTGTGGATCCTGCACGGAGCCGGCATCGACCAGGGTGTAGAAGGAGAACACCGGCGCCTCCGGACGCTCGCAGATCAGAACGGTAAGGCCGTTGGCCAGTTTCTTGACGGTCACGCGGCTCTCGAACGACGCCAGATCCTGGGCCCGGGCGAGCCCGGCCAGCATCAGAATCAGAGACAGAAAGATGAGTATGCGGTGTTTCATCGGACCTCCACTGCGGTTGGACGGGGCATGAAAGGAGAAACTTGAAATTACGTGGCGGAAGGCCAGCTTGTCAAACCTCAAGCGCTCATCCCGGCCTCAGTTTGGTCGTGCGCTGGGGGCCACCCAGGGAGCACATAATGACGGCCGAATGTCTTTGTAGGACCCGGCGGGTGTGACGGTGCCGGGCGATGGCGGTGGTTTCCGCCGAAACCGGCTCGGCTGATACACTCCGAGGCAAATTGCAGAGGAGGAAGTGTGAGCAAACCGCAGGTGGTCGAAATCGAGGGGAAACGACTGTCGCTCACCAACCTGGACAAGGTCTTGTATCCTGCGGCCGGATTCAGCAAGGGACAGGTCATCGACTACTACGCCCGGATTGCGCCCGTGCTGGTGCCGCATCTGGCGGGGCGGCCGCTGACCTTGAAGCGCTATCCCGAGGGCGTGGACAAGGAATTCTTTTTTGAGAAGAATGCCACCAAGCATCGGCCGGACTGGGTGAAGACGGCCCCGATTTGGAGCGAAGGCAACCAGCGCGAGATACATTACCTTCTGGCCAACGACCTGGCTACGGTCGTTTGGGTGGCGAATCTGGCGGCCATCGAACTGCACCCGTCGCTTGCGCGGGCGAGCGACATCGGGCGTCCCACCATGATGGTCTTCGATCTCGACCCCGGTCCGCCGGCCAATATCGTCGAGTGCGCTCAGGTTGGGCTATGGCTGCGGCAGATCTTCGAGCACTTCGGACTCGAGAGCTTTCCGAAGACTTCTGGCTCGAAAGGACTGCAGATCTATGTTCCGCTGAACACCGCCATCCGCTATGACGTCACGAAAGATTTCGCTCACGCGCTCGCCCGGCTGCTCGAGGATGAACATCGTGACTTGGTGGTCTCTGACATGAAGAAGCAGCTGCGCACCGGCAAAGTGTTGGTCGACTGGAGCCAGAATGACGAGCACAAGACTACGATCGGCGTCTATTCCCTGCGGGCGCGAGAGCATCCCACGGTTTCCACCCCGCTGCGCTGGGAGGAAGTGGAGCGGGCGCTGAAGAAAAAGGACGCTGACCTGCTGGTATTCGAGGCCGGGCAGGTTCTCGAGCGGGTGGCGAAGATGGCAGATCTGTTCGAGCCCGTGCTCAAGCTGCAGCAGGAGTTGCCGCGGTTGCCCGGCATGGCGAGGAGCGTTTCCTCGCGAACGGCCGGCCCGGGCCGGAAAGGGCTCGGGCAGACGGAAGAGCCGGCGCGCCAGAAGCCAGAACCGAAGACCTCCCGCACCGGTTCGACCTCGGCCAAAAAGCGGCGGAAGGTATAATCCGTGACCGACCAAACCATGTCCGAACTTTACGTAGGCACCTCAGGATGGGCGTATCCCAGCTGGAAGCCCGACTTTTATCCCGCCAAGCTGCCGCAGAAGAACTTCTTGCGGCATTATGCGAGTCAGCTGAACACCGTCGAAGTCAATTTCACCTTCCGCCAGCTGGTGAAAGAAACAACCGTTCAGAAATGGATTGACGAGACGCCGCCGGGATTTCGTTTTGGAGTGAAGGCCCACCAGGTCATCACGCACATCAAGCGGCTGAAAAAGACGGAAGATTTTGTTGCCCGATTTCTGGGGACGCTTGAGCCCCTGGCGCGGGCCGAGAAACTGGGGCCGGTGCTGTTCCAACTGCCTCCGAACCTGAAGGCCGACGGGGGCGTGTTGGCCGAGTTTCTCGCGACGCTGCCGCGGGCGCTACCCTCCGCGTTTGAATTTCGCCACGAGTCGTGGTTTGGGGATGAGACTTTCGATCTGCTGAGGAAGCACAACCGGGCGCTGTGCATTGCCGAGACCGAGGAACGCGCCACCCCCGATGTGGTCACGGCTGATTTCTGCTACTACCGCTACCGCAAGCCGACCTATACGCCGGAAGAACGCCGTGCCATGGTCAACCGCATCCGCGAGCATCTGGGGCAGGGGCGGAACGTGTTTGCCTACTTTAAACATGAGGAAACGCCGGAAGGGGCGCTCTATGCAGTGGAAGTGCTGAAAGAACTGCAGAAGACCTAGAAACTGAAAGATGCAGGAAAATCCCTGCAGGATCTCCCGCCTGTATCTCGGTCGCCACTCCTCCGAGGGTCCGATAATGAGCATACTGCCAAAGATCGTGTCCCCGGAAGCCAATCTCCGCGTCATTTCGGGCTTTCTCGACTACCTGAAAGTGGAGAAGGGCCTGGCTCCGCTCACGGTTGCGGCCTATGCGACCGATGTCGGGCAGTTTGCCGGATTCCTCGAAAAGCGAAAACGCACGCTCCTCAACGCGGGGGGCGCGGACGTCCGCGATTTCATCCAGCAATTGTTTGCCAACGCCGTAGACGGTCGCTCGGTAGGACGCAAACTCTCGGCCTTGCGGCATCTCTATCGTTATCTACTGCTCGATAAACTCTTGGAACACGATCCCACACTCAACATTGATTCTCCGAAGCAATGGAAAGTTCTGCCGAAAGCCCTGGCCCGGGATGAGATGGAGGCCATCCTGCGCGGCTCGCATCGCGGCTCGCCGGGCAATCGCAGACTGGCCGAAGCGATGGTCGCGCGCGATCGGGCGATGCTCGAGGTGTTCTACGCCGGCGCCCTGCGGGTTTCTGAAATCATTGCTGTGAAGCTCGAAGATCTGAAGCTCGAGCTCGGATGCGTCTTGGTCCGTGGCAAAGGGGACAAGGAACGAATCGTGCCGCTCGGACGTTCGGCGCAGGATGCGTTGACCGAGTACATGAAAACCTTCCGGACCGTGCTGGTTGAGAGCTCGAAAAGCGGGAAGACCACGTCCCTGCTTTTTCTTGGACGGGGGGCGCGCAAGCTCACCCGGCAGCGCGTCTGGCAAATGGTTCGAGCGGCGTCAAGCGGCGCGGGGCGCATCGCCAGCCCGCACATGCTGCGGCATAGCTGCGCCACGCACATGGTGGAAAACGGCGCCGATCTGCGTACCGTGCAGACCATCCTCGGACACGCGGATATCTCGACCACGCAGGTCTATACCCACTTGGCACTCGATCGCCTGAAGACTGTGTATCAGAAACATCATCCGAGAGCGAAGGCCCGATGACCCGTACCCAGATCATGCCCACCAAAACGCTGAATCACCCAGGGACGCGCCGCAAGAGCGCCCGGGGTCGGCCAGCGGGCAGAACGATTGTCGAAATCGCGGTTGCCGACTTCGAGCGCTCGCTCGTCGAGCGCAACGCGTCTGCGCACACCATCAAGGCCTATCGCGGCGATCTCGAGAATTTCGCCGGCTATGCCGGCGCGCGCGGCTGGCATGCCATCGACCACCTGGTCATTCGGGAATTTCTTTCGCATCTCTACCAGCAGGGGCTGGGCAAGACCTCGGTGGCGCGGTCGCTCGCGGCCGTGCGCTCGCTCTATCGCTGGTTGGCGCAGCAAGGAGTTGTCGAGCAGAATCCGGCCGCCCTGGTCTCCACTCCCAAGTTGCCGAAAAAGCTTCCGCGGGTTCCGACCATCGAGGAGATGAATCACGTGCTCGACGGGCAGATGCCGGAGGTCGCCGCTTTTCCCGAACGGGACCGGCTGATGCTCGAGCTTCTTTACGGTTGCGGCATCCGCAATTCCGAACTGGTTGGCATCCATCTCGAGGACATCCGGCTCAGCTCCGAGGCCATTCTCATTCGCGGAAAAGGCAAGAAAGAACGCTATGTTCCCTTCGGGGACTCGGTCAAGACCGCCCTGGCGGGTTATCTTTCGGTCCGGCTGCAAGTTCTGGCGGCGCACCGCAAGAACAGCCCTTCGCTACTCATCAACCGGCGTGGCGGCCGGCTGAGCACTCGCAGTGTGGGGCGGATCGTCAAGAAAATTGCGGTGGCGAAAGGGCTTTCGCCCGACGTCCATCCCCACACTCTGCGGCACGCTTTCGGGACGCATATGCTCGAGGAGGGGGCAGACCTGAGAGCGATCCAGGAAATGCTCGGCCACGCGCGGCTTTCGACCACACAACGCTATACCCAGCTCTCCATGAAACAAGTGCTCGAGGTTTACGATCAGACCCATCCTCGTGCCAAATAGTTGGGGATTCGGTTGGCGTCCACCCGCCAGGGCAGAAGATGCCCGGTCAGCGGGCAGGCAGTCGATCTCGGGCGCGCGTGTTTCGACGAAGCTCCTCCCACATTCCCACCACGCGCGTTTTCAGGGTTGCCGTAAGCTGAGCATAGGTGGCTTCTGAGGCTTCCGCTTCCGGCGGAGGATAAATCGGATCGCCAAAAACCATGCGCAAGGGAGCAAATCGCGCAAATGATTTTCCGCGTGGCCATGCCGCAGAGAAGCCTTCAATCGCCAAGGGGACAATCGGCACTTGCTGATGAACGGACAGAATCGCGGCGCCCTTTTTGAAGATCTTCGGCGTGCCATCGATCGAACGCTCGCCCTCGGGATACAGAATGAGAATACGACCGTGCCGCAAGCCGAAGGCGCCAGCCCGCATGGCGGGAATCAGGTTCCGATCCGGATCGACGACCACCACACGCAACCAGCGGGCCAGGCGACGCAGGAAGCCGGAGCCGAAAATATCGCTGGTTCCTACCGCCATGGTGTTGTGGAACAGCGGCCACGGAAGCACGCTGGCGAGGATGATCGGATCGAGATAACTTTGGTGGTTGGAACAAATCACGAAGGGGCCGCGGCTCGGCAGTTTCTCCAGACCTTCGACCCGGAGTTGAAAGCGGTCCCGGGCAAAAAGCTGGATCAGGCAGCTGCAGGTGAACCAGAACGCCTCGCTGACCGTCCGCGCTTCGGCCAGAGCCAGTACTTCGGGGTCGCTGGGCGCTTCCCTCAAGATGGCTTTCCAACCGGCGAATTGCGGCCGCGAACCGGTTCTACCCCGGACAGCGCCCTCGAGTACCGCGTCCACCAGCGCGCGGACGGTGTAAATCTCGGCCAGACGCGATTCCTCCATATCTCCGCCGAGTTCTTCTTCGAGCGCGACCAGAAGTTCGATTCGCTGCATGGAATCAAGACCGAGATCAAGTTCGAGATTGTCGTCGGGCCGAAGGGCCTCGCTCCGCGCTCTCGACCGCTCGCGAATGACTCCGAGCGCGCGCCCAACCTCAGGCTGATCCAACCAGGCGACATCGTCCGCGCTCAACGGCTTCTGAGCGGAAATGTCGGTCTCGGGCGACCGCCCCTTGGCCTGATTGGCCCGCACTCGCTTTTCGATCTCGAAGCGCTTCAGCTTGCGGGTGGTGGTGCGCGGCAAATCCTCTTGCCAGATTTCGTAGCTGCCGATGCGCTTGGTCGACGGCGTCTGCGCCGAGAGGCTCTCGATATCGAAACGGAGGACCTCCTTCGCGTTGACGATCCTGCGCTCTTTCAGCACATCGAAATTAGGGACCACCACCGCATGCAGACGGTCGGAGGAGCGATCGGAGGGCGGCCCCTCCAGGCCGAGAACACAGATATCCTTAATATAGGGAGATTTCAGATACTGCGACTCGATCTCCTCCGGATAGATATTCTTGCCATTGCTTAAGACAATGACCTCCTTTTTTCGGCCGGTGATAAACAAGTTGCCCCGCGCATCGAAGTGGCCGAGGTCGCCGGTATAGAGCCACCCGTCGTGCAAGACGGCTGCGGTTGCGTCGGGGCGGTTCCAGTATCCCTTCATCACAATGGGGCCGCGGATCGCGATCTCGCCGATCGCCGGGCCGTCGTCTTGGGGTTGCGGGTCGAGGATCTTGCCTTCAACCCCGGGCAGAGCCGGACCGACCGAACCGATGACGTTGTTATCATGCCGGGTGGCGAATGCGCCTCCCGTGGTTTCCGTCAGTCCGTAGGCTTGCAGCACATCGATTCCGAGGGCCTCGAAGTCGTGGCCGACTTGCGAATCGAAACGCGAGCCGCCGGTCACCAGGTAGCGCATCTTCGTGCCGAAAATCTGGTGAACAGCGCCGAAGAGAACCGGTCCAGCATTGATTCCGAAACGCCGCAAAGTGCGGTTGACCCGCATCAGCCGCGCCAGAGCCCACAGCGCGAGAGGGCCGCGTTTCGCGGCCTCTTGGAAGATGCGCTCGTGAATCAGATAGAAGAATTGCGGTACCACGGCAAAGGCGGTGATGTCTCGCTCGCGCAAGGCGCGGATCAGTTCGGTGGTATTGAGCGTCTCCAGATAGACGACGCGCACACCCTTGACCAGCGGGAGCAGCAGATTGGCCATCTGGGACAACACGTGGAACAGGGGCAGCACGCCGAGGACGGCGTCTTCAGGTCCGAGATGGAACCAGGCGAAAACCACCGCCACCTCCCCCAGCAGGTTGGCGTGAGTCAGCATGACGCCCTTGGGATCTGCGGTGGTGCCGGAAGTGTAGAGCAAAGAAGCCAGGCTATCGGCAGAGGACGCCTGGGGCGAGAAAGTGCCGGGCCCGACCGCGAAAATGCTGTCGAAGTCCCCGGCGGCAGCCGGTGCGGGGACGGCCGAACCCGCAGACCCCTGATCGGTCAACACGGCACGCACCTTGAGCCCATGAATCGCGTCCTCGACCAAGGACCAGTGTTTGTGATCGCAGAAAACGAGCGAGCTGCCGCTATCCTCGAGCAGTTTCGCAATCTGATCCGCGTGCAGCGCGGTGTCGAGCGGAACCGTGGTCGAACCGGCGGCAATGATACCCAAGTAGGCGATGACCCAGCGCGGATGGTTGTCGGCCAGGATGGCGATGCGTGCGCCGGGCTCGAACCGGTTGTCGATCAACCAGCGGCCGACCGCCTCGGCCATGCGCTTGACCTCGGCGTAGGTGTAACTCTCAACCCGGTCTCCCCGCTGGATCTCAAGGGCAACGCTTTCCGGCCAGCGCTCGGCACACTCCCGGAAGTGGTCGTAGAAGGTTGCCATCGTCAGGCGGAAATCTTACATGAAACCATGGACATACAGGGCTTCGCGCCTCGATCGCCGACTTAGGCTCTTCCCCGCGACTTAGCCCCGCCGGCCGCATCTAATGTGCTAGGCTTGAACCATGATGGGCGGAATGTGCCCTCTGAGGGATTCTCGATTTGATCGGTGAAAATGTTGTCGCCAAGGTCTTTGGCACCAAAAACGACCGCGAGATCAAGCGCCTAGGACCGCCGGTGCAGGCCATCAACGCGCTCGAAGCGGAGATGCAGAAACTGTCCGATGAGCAGTTGCGCGCCAAAACGGAGGAATTCCGTCGCCGCATTCAAGAGCGGCTGAGCCGCATTCCCGAGGAACCTCCGAGTGACGCCGATCCCGATCAGGCGAAGCAGGCCGAACAAGCACGCACCAAAGCGGTGAATGGGGCGCTCGATGAAATTCTGGTGGAGGCTTTCGCCGTAGTGCGGGAGGGCGGCCGGCGCGTCCTGAATATGCGGCACTTCGACGTGCAGCTGATCGGTGGCATGGTGTTGCACCACGGCAAGATTGCCGAAATGAAGACGGGTGAAGGCAAGACCCTGGTGGCGACTCTTCCGGTCTATCTGAATGCGCTCGGCGGGCGCGGGGTGCATGTGATCACCGTCAATGATTATCTGGCCAAGCGCGACTCGGAATGGATGGGCCAGCTCTACCGCTTCCTGGGCCTAAGCGTTGGCGTCATCGTGCACGATCTCGACGACGCGCAGCGCCGCGAGGCTTACGCCGCGGATGTGACCTACGGCACCAACAACGAATTTGGTTTCGACTACCTGCGCGACAACATGAAGTTTGATCTGCGCGACTGTGTGCAGCGCGGCCACAACTACGCGATCGTGGACGAAGTGGATTCCATCCTGATTGATGAAGCTCGCACTCCGCTCATTATTTCCGGGGCCAGCGAGGAGTCTACGGACAAGTACGCCAAGGTCAACCGCATCATTCCCAAGCTCGAGAAGGGGGAGGAGATCGACGGCCCCCCCGGGGAAGCGGCGACCCTCACCGGCGATTATGTGGTGGACGAGAAACACAAAAACATCACGGTCACCGATGAAGGGTGGGAGAAGGTTGAGGGATTGCTCGGCATCGGCAACATCGCCGACCCGGAGAACTGGGACCTCAAGCACCACGTCGAAGTAGCCGTCAAGGCGCACTCCCTCTATCACCGCGACGTGGAGTACGTGGTGAAAGACGGGGAAGTCATTATTGTGGATGAATTCACCGGCCGTCTGATGCCGGGACGGCGCTGGTCGGATGGCCTGCACCAGGCGGTCGAAGCCAAGGAGAACGTCAAGATTGAGCGCGAGAACCAGACGCTTGCGACCATTACCTTCCAGAACTATTTCCGCATGTACAAGAAACTGGCGGGCATGACCGGCACCGCGGAAACCGAAGCCACGGAGTTTGAAAAAATCTACCGCCTGGAAGTGATGGTCATTCCGACCAACCGCGAGATGCGGCGTCTGGAGAATGCGGACGTCGTGTTTCGCACCGAGAAGGAGAAATACTACGCGGCTTCCGATGAAATTCAGAAGCTCAACCAAAGCGGCCAACCCGTGCTCGTGGGCACAACCTCGATTGAAAAGTCGGAGCGACTTTCGGACCTGCTCAAGAAAAAGGGTGTGAAGCATTCGGTGCTGAACGCCAAGCAGCACGAACGAGAAGCCGAAATTGTCGCCCAGGCGGGCCGCAAGAGCATGGTCACCATTGCCACCAACATGGCCGGGCGCGGCACCGATATTTTGCTCGGAGGCAATCCCGAGTTCATGGCCAAAGTGGAATGCGTGAAGAAGGGGCTGGCGCAACCGCTGCGCGCGGCGCAGGGCAAGATCCAGATCAGCGTGGATGAAAGCAAGAGTACCGTCTGGTATTACGGCGGCAATGAGTACGTGGTTCCCACCGAGCAGTGGACGGAGATTTTCAACCGTCATAAGGAGTTCACCGACAAAGAGCACGACGAAGTGATCGCCGCCGGCGGCCTGCACATCCTCGGTACGGAACGTCATGAGTCCCGCCGCATCGACAACCAGTTGCGCGGGCGCGCCGGACGCCAGGGCGATCCCGGTTCCTCTCGCTTCTATCTCTCACTGGAAGATGACCTGATGCGCATTTTCGCCAAGGAGTGGGTTTCAAAGCTCCTGCAGCGCCTGGGCATGGAAGAGGGCATTCCCATCGAGTCGAAGCTGATGAGCCGGCGCATTGAGTCGGCGCAAAAGACGGTGGAGGCGCAAAATTTCGAATCGCGCAAACATCTTCTGGAGTACGACGACGTCATGAACAAACAGCGCGAGGCGGTTTACGGCCTGCGCCGCCAATTGCTGAGTGGTGTCGACCAGAAAGAGCTCATTCTCGAGGATTATGTCTCCAGCATTCTCAGCACCTTGCTGGATCAGTACTGCGCGGTGAAGGTTCATGCCGACGACTGGGACATCAAAGCCCTCAAGGACGCGATCTTCACCCGCTTCGGCGTCGACATCCTGGCCGAACAGATCAAGCCCGAGACCCTCAACCGCCAGGAACTGGGCGACGCCATCTTCGAGATGCTCAAATCGCGCTACGGTGCCAAGGAAAAGCTCATTGGCCCGGACGCCATGCGCTATCACGAGCGCATGATTATGTTGAGTGTGCTCGACTCGCAATGGAAAGACCACCTGCGGGATATGGACCACCTGAAGGAGGGCATCGGGCTTCGCGGCTACGGCCAGCACGATCCGCTGGTTGAGTACAAGCGCGAATCCTTCGACATGTTCGAGGCCATGATGCAGCGCTTTCAGGAAGAGGCGGTTCGTTATCTCTATCTGATGCAAATCCTGGAGCGGCCGCCGGAGGGTGGAGGGGCAATCGGGGCTGGACGCGACCCGGGTCTGGGAGGTGCGGGCCTTGAGGCGGGAGTGCCGGTGCCCCGGTTGGGCGGTGACGGAAACGGTCATCGCCCGCAGCGAGCGGTCGCGACTTCGGTGGACGATCTCGAAGAAGCCTTCCAGCGCAAGAAGCGCCGCGAACTCGAGCATGCCCGCATGGCCGGGTCCGGCGATCAACAGGCGGTGCAGCAGGTGGTTCGTGGCGCCGCCAAGATCGGTCGCAACGATCCATGCCCCTGCGGCTCAGGGAAAAAACATAAGAAGTGCTGCGGAGCCAAAGCTTAACCCGCCGGCTCGCGGTCCGTCCGTTTTCTTGCCCCACTCACCTCCCGATCTCGCGCCTCTCCCCCCGATCTCAAGCTCTGCGCGCAACCGGGATGGCGTCCGCATGCGGAACTAACGCGCCGACTTCGCCAGCACGAACGACTTTACGACGATGTTATTGGGCTGCACACCGGCGGGAATCATCGTGAGCAAGGAATATTCCCCTGGCTCGAGCTTCGTCTGGGGCACGCGCTTCTGAATGACGGTGATATCGCCGGCCTGGGCATCGAGCACCAGCAGATAGTTCTCGCTCTCGGAGAGCGCCAGTGCGTCCGGTTCGCTGCCCACCGGAAGTGATGCGATCACCTTGCCCTGATCAATGTCATAGACGGCTACGCTGTTCGACCCGAAGTTGCTCACATAGAGGCGCGAATTGTCAGCGGTCACCAGCCCACGCGCCGGATGCGTGCCGATCAGATAGCTCCCCCCCACCTCGTTGGTGGAAGTTTCGATGATCGAAATGTTGTCGGAATCGAAGTTGCTGACCATCAGTTCTCCGCCATCGGGCTTGAGCGCCAAGTTGACGGGTGTCTTGCCCACATCGAGCAGGGCCAGCAGTTTGTCGTTTTTCAGGTCGATCGAAGCCACCTGCGCGGAACCGGCGCAGGCCACGAAGGCCTTGCTGTTGTCGGGCAGGATGGCAATATCTTCCGGCTGCTGGCAAGCGGCAATCGTAGTGCGCAGTCTGAGGTGGATGGCGTCGATCAGGGACACGGTTCCGTCGCCGCGATTGCTGACCACCACGGTCGCGCCATCGGGCGAAACTCGCGCCCGTCCTGGCGAGATACCCACACGAATGTTGCCGAGGACCAGACGCTTGTCGAGATTGATGACGGAAACATTGTTCGAAGCGGAATTGGCCACGTAGGCGCGCTTGCCGTCTTCCGAGACGTCAATGAAGTAGGGAGTGCCGTGCACGCCGATGGTCGCTACCACGTCATTGCGTTCGGCATCAATCACGCTGACATTGTTGGATCCCGTGTTCACCACATAAATTTCGTTCTTCTTGGTGTTGGCTGCCACTCCGGTTGGATCGCTGCCGACAGCAATGGTCTTGGCCGGCTCGAAGGTTCGCAGGTCGATGACGGTGACCGAATCGCTTTTGCCGTTGGTGACGTAAGCGTATTCGCGGTAAAGAGGGCCGTAGTCGGGAAGTTGCTGTTCGCGGAAATACCACCAGCCGAGAAGGGCGGCGAGCAAGACGAAAAAAGTAATGAAACCAAGCTTTCTCAAGGTAGCAGCCGGTTGAGCGGAAGAAGCCAGATTACCAGACCGGCCGATCGGTTCTGGCAAAGAGTCTTGGCTAACGGGGCGAGAGCGGATGCGGGCCCGAGGGTATGGCGGGTATGGCAGCGACGGGAGGGTGGATTCCAATGGCCGAGACCGTTCTTCCCACCACCGGCGCAATCTGGCGCACCTGTGCCATCAGTTCATCGAACTGCTCGGGATAGAGAGACTGGACGCCGTCCGACAAGGCCTGATCCGGTTGATGGTGGACTTCGATGATGAGTCCGTCAGCACCGACCGCCACCGCAGCCCGCGATAGCGGAGTCACCTTGTTGCGTTTGCCGGTGCCGTGACTGGGGTCAACCAGGATCGGCAGATGGCTGAGCCGTTGCACCGCGGGGACGATGCTCAGGTCGAGCGTGTTGCGGGTGTGGTCGGCGAAGGTCCGCACTCCGCGCTCACACAGGATGACGTTGTAGTTGCCTTCGCTCATGACGTACTCGGCGGCCATGAGAAATTCTTCGAGCGTCGCCGACATACCGCGTTTGAGCAACACCGGCTTCTGGGAGCGTCCGGCGCGCTTGAGCAAGGAAAAGTTTTGCATGTTACGGGCGCCGATTTGGATCACGTCGGCGTACTCCTCCACCAGTTCGAGCGACTCGTTGTCGATCGCCTCGGTGACGATCCTCATGCCGAACCGGTCCCGCACCTCGGACATGATCCGCAGACCTTCTTCGCCCAGGCCTTGAAACGAGTAGGGCGATGTCCTCGGCTTGTAAGCGCCGCCCCGAAAAAACTGCGCTCCGGCGCTGCGGACGCGCTCGGCTACCGCGAACGCCTGCTCGCGGCTCTCAATGGCGCAGGGTCCGGCCATGATGGCGAGCCCCGGGCCTCCGATCACGGCGTCGGTGCCGGGGAAGCGGATGACCGTGTTCTCCTGCTTGATGTCGCGGCTCACCAGCTTGTAGGGCTTAGTGACCTGGATGACTTCCTGGACGCCCGGCATCTCATCGAGCGTTCCCGGCTCGAGCGCGTCCTTGTTCCCGGTGATGCCAATCGCCGTGCGCTCGGCCCCCGGCATGGGATGAGCCCGGTAGCCGAGCAACTCGATCTTCTGACAAACCGCGCGCACCTGGTCGGGCGTGGCGTGCGCCTGCATGACGACTAACATGACCGTGACCTCGAAAGCATTCAGTCTATCGTTGATCGTGCCCGCCCCGCAAACCTCGGCCGGGTCGAGGAGGCGGACCCCACTAGGCTTCGAGTCGCTAATTCGAGGCGCCAAAGACGCGGGCGATCGTGAAGATTCGCACCCCGAAAAACCGGGCGCTGCCACGAGCATCGGTAAGCGCTCGGTACAGCTTAGGACGGTCGGGGTGCATTCTCGGGCACCGTTTTCATTGTCTTTCAGGCAAGGATCCCGCAAACCCAGAAGAAGGCCACTATTGTAAAATCACAAGTTATCGATTCCCCAAGGTCATTCTCTATGCCCCAGGAAGAAAAAGTAGTGTCCGCCCCGGCCGATCCGAGAGAAGACCGCTACGACCCGGCGCGCGTGGAAACGAAATGGGCGGAGCGCTGGGAGCAGGATCTTTCGCTTTACGCGGCCGAAGCCAACTCCCGCCGGCCCAAGTACTACGTGCTCGAAATGCTGCCTTATCCCTCAGGCGCGCTGCATATGGGCCACGTGCGCAATTATTCGATCGGCGATGCGCTCGCCCGCTATATGTGGATGAGCGGGTACAACGTGCTGCATCCCATGGGATGGGATTCGTTTGGTTTGCCGGCGGAAAACGCCGCCATTTCGAACCGCACTCCGCCGCGTCAATGGACGCTCGCCAACATCGCCAACATGAAGGCGCAGATGAAGCGCCTCGGGTTTGCCTACGACTGGTCGCGCGAGATCACCACCTGTCTGCCCGAGTACTACCGGTGGAACCAGTGGTTCTTCCTCAAGCTGTATGAGCGCGGTTTGGCGTATCGGAAAAAGAGCAAGGTGAACTGGTGTCCGAACTGCGCCACGGTACTCGCCAATGAGCAAGTAGTCGGGGGCTGCTGCTGGCGTCACGAAGAGACGCCGGTCGAGCAGCGCGAGCTCGAGCAGTGGTTCCTGCGTACGACGAACTACGCGGAAGAACTGTTGTGCGGCCTGGACAAGCTGAGTGGCTGGCCGGAAAAAGTCCGCACCATGCAGCGCAACTGGATCGGCCGCAGCGACGGCACGCAGGTCGATTTCAAGCTGGATGGGCCGAGCGGTCCGGCGGGTTCGACGATCACCGTCTTCACCACCCGCGTGGATACGATCTATGGCGCAACTTCGGTCCAGCTTGCTCCCCAACACCCGCTGGTCGCCGACCTCACGGCGCGCGACACGCGCACGCGCGCCCAGGTTGACGAGTTAATTGCCGAGCAGCGCAAAGCCAAAGAGGCCGGCGACATCGCAGCGATCGAGAAGCATGGAGTGAACACCGGTCGCCATGCCGTCAATCCGTACAACGGAGAAAGAGTGCCCATCTGGGTGGCGAACTACATCCTGATGGACTACGGCACCGGCGCCATCATGAGCGTGCCAGCACATGATGAGCGGGATTTCGAGTTCGCCAAAAAGTATGGAATCGAGATTCGGCAAGTCATCGGACCGAGAAACGCGGACGAAGGCGTCCCCGCCGCGCTCGAACTGCCCTTTACCACCATGGAGGGCACGCTCCTCAACTCGGGTGCCTTCAGCGGACTGGGTTGCGAAGAGGCCATCCAGAAGATGGCGGCTGAAGCCGCGGAGAAGGGCTTCGGGAAAGCCACGGTGACCTATCGGCTGAAAGACTGGGGTATCTCGCGCCAGCGCTACTGGGGAACGCCGATTCCCATGTTGTACTGTGAAAAAGACGGCATCGTCCCGGTGTCCGAAAAAGACTTGCCGGTCATTTTGCCGGAGAAGGTGGACATCACCCTGACCGGGGGCTCTCCTCTCGGGCGCGTGCCGGAATTCGTAAACGCCACTTGCCCAAACTGCGGCGGCCCCGCACGACGCGAGACCGACACCATGGACACCTTTGTCGACTCGTCCTGGTACTTCTATCGCTACACCGACGCCCACAACCAGCAGGCTGCGTTTGACCCGGCGAAGGCCGCTTACTGGTTTCCCATCGACCAGTACATCGGCGGTGTGGAGCACGCGATTTTGCACCTCATCTACTCGCGCTTCTGGACCAAGTTCATGCGCGACCTGGGACTGGTAACCAACGACGAGCCGGTTGAGCGGCTGTTCACACAAGGCATGGTGATTCGCGACGGCGCCAAGATGTCGAAGAGTATGGGGAATGTCGTCTCGCCCGACGAAATGGTGGCCCGCTACGGCGCCGATGCTGCGCGCTTGTACAGTTTGTTCGCCGCGCCGCCCGATCGCGACCTCGACTGGCAGAATGCGGGGATTGAAGGCATTCAGCGCTTTCTCAGCCGCGTCTATCGCTTTGTGGTGCGCAACGCGTCTCCGCCCGCCGATTCTTCGGTCAGGAGCGAGCCCCGGCCTCTGCCGCCGGAAGCCCGCGCCATCCAGCGCAAACTGCACCAGACGATCAAGCGGGTGAGCGATGACTTCCAGGGCCGCTGGCATTTCAATACCTCGATCGCCGCCATCATGGAACTGGTGAACGAACTCTATGGCGCCGAGGGTGCGCAAAGTGCGGCGTTCCCCAGTGGCTCGATGGCGGACAAACTGACCGCTCCCCTGCTCGCCGAAGTGCAGCGCGATCTGGTGCTCCTGCTGGCGCCATTTGCGCCCTACTTGGCGCATGAGTTGTGGGAAATGCTGGGTGAAAAAAGCAATTTGCTTCGTGTGCCCTGGCCAAAATACGACGCGGTGTTGGCCAAGGAAGAGGAAGTCGAGATTCCGGTGCAGATCAACGGCAAGCTGCGCAGCCGGATCGTCGTGGCCGTCGATGCGCCGGAGGATGCGATCATCGAACGCGCCCTGGCCGATAAAAAAATTAAAGCTGCCATCGCCGGCAAGCAGATCGCGAAGACGATCGTCGTTGCCGGCAAGCTGGTGAATATCGTAGTGCGCTGAGCGGCGGGGGAAAGCGGCCTCCCGCGGACTGCGCTATCCTAAAACCACCGATGCCGAGCGCCTCGCCTACGTTGAGCGGTTTCCGGTCGATCGTTCGCCGGCCTTCTCTTGGACTGGCCGAGATTGCCTGGCGCTGGAGCTTCGGCTTCGCTGCCAGCCTGCTGCTGCTGCTCTCCCTCGAGGAGTACTTGAAGACCCTCCCCGTCTCAACCGGAGATTTGTGGCTGCTGCGCAGCGGGCAGCCGGGATTGATCTCGCAGGCTATCGAGCACATTCTTCGGGGCAGTGCGCCCCGAGTGATCGCTGCCGGGATCGTGCTCGGATCGGCCCTGGCGACGGCGTGGGTTGGGCTGGCCGCTTTGGGAAGAGCGGTGACGCTGCGGGCGGTCGAAAGCTACTTTCTGGACGAAGACGCCTCCCCGCCGGGCAATTCGCGCTGGGGTTGGGGGTCGCTGGCCGGATTAAACCTCCTGCGGGTCGCAATCACGGTGGCGGCAGGGTTGGGCTGGCTGGCCGCATGGCTGGTTGCCTCCGCTGCTTTTTCAGAGAGCGACGCTTCGCCGGGATTGGCCGTGCTCATGTTCTTGGCGGCCATCCTGCTGGTTTGGCTGGCATGGTCGGTCATGAACTGGCTGCTTTCCTTTGCCACCGTATTCGTGGTCGCCGCAGGGGAAGACACCTTCGGAGCGATCGCGTCCGCCCTGCATTGCCTGGGGGCTCGCATCGGAGCCGTGCTGGCGGCCAGCACATGGTTCGGTCTGGCGCATTTGGCGGCGTTCGGCCTGGCCAGTTCCGCGGTGGTGTTTCCTATGGTTTTTGCCGGCGTGCTGCCAAAGGGCGTGGTTTTCGGGGGAGTCCTGGTGGTCGCGCTGCTGTACTTCGCAGTGGCGGACTTTCTTTATATGGGGCGACTGGCGGCCTATGTCGCCATCGTCGAAAACCCGGACACACCGTCCTTGCGAGAGCCGGTTCCTCGCTCTGAGGATGGCCGGCCGCCGCGACCGAGCCCTGGGCTCGAGCGCCGGGTCGATCCCGAGGAACTCATCCTCAGCGATCTGCCTCAGTAGCGATGTGCCTCAGTGATGCGTCTCGGTCGTGTTCTCAAGTGATGTTCCGGCGATAACAGGCGTGATCCCGAGCGACTGGCCACTTTTTTCCTTTCCCTTTACACTGTGATGCCGATCTGAGACACTCATCCGTGGAAACCCAATCCATCGTCGTCCTCGACTTTGGCGCGCAATATTCTCAGCTCATCGCGCGTCGGATCCGCGAACTGCACGTGTTTTCCGTGGTGCTGCCGTGCACCGTGCCTCTCGAAGAACTCCGCAGCTACCTGCCGGTGGGCATCATTCTGTCCGGGGGGCCTTCGTCGGTCTACGATAAAGACGCGCCGCTCGCCGACCCCAGGGTGTTCAGCATGGGCCTGCCCGTGCTCGGCATATGCTATGGGCTGCAGTACATGGTGCATTCGCTCGGAGGCAAAGTGCGAGCCGCCGTCAAGCGCGAGTACGGCCATGCTGAGGTCGAAACCCAAGGCGGCTCGCGTTTGTTTGAAGGCTTGCCCCCGAAGCTCTCGGTGTGGATGTCGCATGGCGATGAAGCGGTCGAACTTCCCGCCGGATTCCGTTTGACCGCCAGTTCCCCCCACGCGATCGCCGCCATGGAGAATCCGGCGCTGAAGATGTGGGCGGTGCAGTTCCATCCCGAAGTGCATCACACCCAGCTTGGCAAAGACATTCTGCGTAATTTTGCCCTCAACATTTGCGCCGCCAAACCCTCCTGGACTCCGCGGCACTTCATCGATGCCACCATCGAGAGCGTCCAGCAGACGGTGGGCCAGGGCCAGGCCATCTGCGCGCTTTCGGGAGGCGTGGATTCGGCGGTGGCGGCGGTGCTCGTCGACCGCGCGCTCCGCGACAGCGACGGGCGATCGCGGCTAACCAGCATCTTCGTGAACAACGGCGTCCTGCGCAAAAACGAATTCGAAAAAGTGCAGCAAAGCCTGCGCGACAAGCTTGGTCTGCATCTAATCGCGGTGGATGCTAGCGACCGTTTCCTCAGTCGGCTGGCCGGCGTGACCGATCCGGAAAGCAAGCGCAAGATCATCGGTGCCGAATTTATCGCCGTGTTCGAAGAAGAAGCGCTCAAGATCGAACGACAAAAGGGCGATGTCGAATGGCTGGTGCAAGGCACGCTCTATCCCGATGTTATCGAGTCGCGCTCGGTGCGCGGACCGTCGCAGACCATCAAGTCGCACCACAACGTGGGGGGCTTGCCGGAGAAGATGAAGCTTAAACTGATCGAGCCTCTGAAAGACCTGTTCAAAGACGAAGTCCGCGTGATCGGGCGGGACCTCGGTATGCCGGAAGAAATACTGCAGCGGCAACCTTTTCCCGGCCCCGGGCTTGCGGTGCGGATTGTCGGCGAAGTTACGCCCGATCGGCTGGCCATTCTGGGCGACTGCGATGAGATCGTGGTCGGGGAAATCAAGCGCGCAGGCTTGTACACGAAAATCTGGCAATCCTTTGCCGTGCTCTTGCCGGTGATGTCGGTGGGCGTGATGGGCGACCTGCGGACCTACGCCTACACCTGCGCCGTCCGCGCCGTGCACTCCGAGGACGGCATGACCGCCGACTGGGTGCCGCTGCCCCATGAGGTGCTGAAGGCCATTTCCAGCCGCATTGTGAATGAAGTGCAGGGCGTCAATCGCGTGGTCTACGACGTCACGTCCAAGCCGCCGGGCACCATTGAATGGGAGTAGCCGAGAGGCGCTCTGAAACCATGAGACCCGGGTTCGACCTGGCGGCGGTCGCATGGGGTCCGGACTGAGGTGAAAATGGAGGAGACCGTTTCTGATGCGCTAGTTTTTTTCGGCGCCACCGGCGACCTGGCCCACAAAAAGATTTTTCCCGCTCTGCAGAGACTTGCCAAGCGCGGTCGCCTCGACATACCGGTCATTGGCGTCGCCAAAGCCGGCTGGAATCTTGAGCAACTGCAACAGCGCGCGAAGGATAGCGTCGAACACTATGGCGGCCTCGATGCCGAAGGATTCCCCAGACTCATAAGCGTGTTGCAATATGTGGACGGCGATTATGCCGATCCCGCAACCTTCGTGCAGCTCCGCAAATTGCTCGGCCAAGCGCAACATCCGATTCACTACCTGGCCATCCCTCCCAGCCTTTTTGCCGCGGTGGTAAGGCAACTGAAGGCCGCGGGCTGCACCGCGGGGGCTCGGGTGGTTGTCGAAAAGCCCTTCGGCAGAAATCTGGCTACCGCCCAAGCTCTCAACCGAACCCTGCACGCCGAGTTCCAGGAACGCGACGTTTTCCGCATCGATCACTATCTGGGCAAAAACGAAGTGCAGAACGTGGTCTTCTTCCGCTTCGCCAACGCTTTTCTCGAGCCCATCTGGAACCGCCGGTACGTGGAGAGCGTGCAGGTCAATATGGCGGAGGATTTCGGGGTCGAGGGGAGGGGGGCCTTTTACGATCAGGCCGGCACCATTCGCGACGTCGTCCAGAACCACCTTCTGCAACTGCTGTGCAACATCGCCATGGAGCCTCCGCCGAACACCGAGATCGAAAGAGTGCGCGACGAGAAGGCCAAGGTGCTCAGAAGCATCCGTGCCTTGCGGCCCCAAGACGTGGTTCGCGGCCAATTCGAGGGCTATCGCGCGGAAACCGGCGTCAAACCAGACTCCCAGGTCGAGACCTACGTTGCGCTAAGTTTGACCATCGATTCCTGGCGCTGGAAAAATGTGCCCTTCTACATTCGCGCCGGCAAGTCACTGCCGGTGACCGTCACCGAAGTGATCGTCAAACTGCGGCAACCTCCCGCCATGTATGCCGACAGTGTTCCGCCCCATAACTATTTCCGCTTCCGGGTGACTCCGAATCTTGAAATTGCCGCCGCGGCGCTGGTCAAAGAATCGGGCGAAGAAATGCGCGGCAAGATGACCGAGCTCATGGCCACGGCGTCGTTCGATGCCGCCGAGCTGATGGCCTACGAAGAGTTGCTCGACGAGGCCATGCACGGCAGCCAAGCCGGCTTCGCCCGTGAGGACTATGTCGAAGAAGCCTGGCGGATCGTCGACCCCATTCTCGACAACGCCACCCCTCTTTATCCCTATCCGCCGGGCACCTGGGGACCGGACCAGGCCGACGCGCTCGTCGCGGACGACGGCGGGTGGTTCAACCCGCGACCCCCGGTGGCTGTGAAGTCCTGACGCTTCCTTCTCCCGCTGGGCTATTCGATGGTCTCCGAAACCCAGCGCGAGGCCGCTGTCACCACTTTTCTCGGAGCGAGGCGCACCGATTCCACCGTCAGCCAGTTGCGCATTCCCGGAATGACCAGGGTTTTGCCTTTCATCAGACCGCGATAACCGGCGCGCGCCACGGTTTTCGCGCCCATCGGCCGAAGGCTGGCAAAAAGCCGCGTGCGTTCGTTTCCGGTGCGCTTCGCGAATCCGGTTTCGGTCGCGCTCGGGCACAAACAAGTCACCGTGACTCCGCTTTTCTGGAGCTCGTTGGCGAGGGCCTCAGAGAACAGGATCACATAGCCTTTGGTGGCGTAATAGACGGCCATCAGCGGACCCGCCTGAAAGCCCGCGGTCGAGGCCACGTTCATGATTCTGCCGGCTCGCTTTTCGAGCATCGCAGGGAGGAAGAGTTTGGTCAGCACCGTGAGCGCGCTGACGTTCAACTGAATCTGGCCCAAGTGTTCTTCGAGCGGGACTTTTAAGAACTCGCCGTATTTGGCATACCCGGCGTTGTTCACCAGCATGTCGACCGCAATGCCCTCGCGCCGCAACTGATCGAACAGAAACTGCGGCGCGGCAGCCTCTGTCAGGTCGAGCGCGACCGGCTTGGCGGAAATGCCAAACTGACGCTCGAGTTCATCGGCAAATTGCGTCAGCTTGGGCCCGCTGCGCGCAACCAGCACCAGGTTGTGATGGTCGTTGGCAAAAAGCTTTGCCAGTTCGTAGCCGATGCCGCCTGAAGCGCCGGTGATGAGAGCCGTGGGTGTACGGTTGTGCATGAGCGCCCCATATTCCTTGATTCGAAGTTTTCTCCGAGAAACCGCGCCGAAGGTTCGCATCCCCTTCCCGCCAACGAAAAAGGCACGAAGCAAATTGCCCGTGCCTTCCATTCGATGTTGCGAGCGCTTTCGGCGAGCTAGGCGACCAGTGCGGGCTCGACCTCATAGATCGAGTGCCAGGAGGTCGCCGCCTTCAGGCGGTCGTTCACGTTGTTGATGTTCTTCACGCCCTCGGTCTCCAGCCAGCGGCGGAAGGCCTGGGCGCCCTGTTTCGCGTAGATCGGAATGCCGTCCTTCCAGGTCGCCCGTCCACACAGAACGCCGTTAAATTTCACTCCCGTTTCCGCCGCCAGTTCGAGGGTTTCCGAAAACTCGGCGTTGCTCACCCCCGCCGACAGATAAATGAACGGCTTCGAGGCCACGGCCGCTGCCTGGTGGAACAGATCCACCGCTTCTTTCTTGCTGTAAGCCGCTTTTCCCGCAAAAGACTTCGTACCCTCGACGAACTTCATGTTCACCGGCGCTTCGACTTTCAGCACGTCCACGCCATATCGGTCTTTGGTGAATTCTTTCATGCTCCCGGCGACGATGTGGGGTTTCTTTTTGGCGTAGTCAAAACCTTTCTCGTCCGCGCCTTCCTCGTATCCCACGAATTCCAGGAAAAAAGCAATATCGTTGGCGCGGCACTCATCGCCCAGCCGCTCCACCCAGGCGTGCTTTTTGTCATTCACGTCCTTGGAATCAAACGGAGTGTAGTACAGCAAGATCTTGATGCAATCCGCTCCGGCGGCCTTCAGCCGCTGCACCGACCAGTGGTCGAGCAAGTCGCCCAGCCGGCCGGGCCCGGTCTTGTCGTAGCCGGTCTTCTCATAGGCGAGCAACAGGCCGGCATTTTTGGCGCGCCGTTTGGCCGCCGGCAGACCCCATTCGGGATCCAGCAAAATCGCGCTAGCGTGCGGGGTGAGGACTTCGCTGACCAGTGACTTGAATTCCTCCATCATGGCGTCGCTGACATCCATACCTTTTTCTTTGGCCAATGATTTTTGCAAGGAACCGCGCTGATCCATGGCGGCAGCGGCGATGACGCCGCGCTCGTTTGAAACTCTCTTGAGTCCAGCCAGCTTGCCCGGGGTAAGCTTCATAGGTTTCCTCCGAATGAGTGCGTTGCAGGATGACGTTCAGATGGCGTCAGTCAAAACGCGATCGCTGAACATTGTAATACGTCTTGCGGCCCTCGAGCGGCCTGAAATGTAGGCCGCCAGTCCTTCTCGGGGCCGTCGATCGCGGGTTCGGTGTGGCCTCGCAATCCATCATCTTTTTTGCTGAATCACTCAAATCCTTGCCCTTCCTCCTGGCCGGTTCCGTCTCTTTTGGGGGCCCGGCCGCAACCTGGCCGGCTACTGCCGCAGCAGGAGCTGTCCGAGCACCGCTTGCTGCTTGGCAATCAGCGACTGCACTCCATCGCTCGCCAAAGCGATCATTTTGCCCAGTTGCTGCTCGTCGAACACCGCGCGTTCCGCCGTGGCCTGCACATCCACGAACTTGCGGCCGGCCGTCATCACAAAATTCATGTCCACCTCGGCGGTCGAATCCTCCTCGTAGCACAAGTCGAGCAACATTTCCCCGTCCACCATGCCCACGCTGACCGCAGCGACAAAATCGCGCAGCGGTACCCAGGTCAGAGTTCCGGCCTCCACCAGTTTCTGCAATGCCAGACCGAGAGCCACGAACGCGCCTGTGATCGAGGCCGTCCGCGTGCCGCCATCGGCCTGAATCACATCGCAATCAATCCAGATGGTTCGCTCTCCGAGGCGCCCCAGATCCGTGACCGCCCGCAGCGAGCGGCCGATCAGGCGCTGGATCTCATGGGTGCGCCCACTCTGCCGTCCCTTGCTGGCCTCGCGCGGCGTGCGCGTCAAAGTGGACCGCGGCAACATGCTGTACTCGCAGGTGATCCAGCCCTTGCCGCTGTTGCGCAGGAACTGGGGCACGGCCTCCTCGATCGAAGCCGTGCAAATCACGCGCGTATTGCCCACTTCAATGAGCACCGAACCTTCTGCCGTCTTGATGTAGTCCGGCAGGAGGTTGACGGGCCGCATCTGGCTGGGGCTGCGATTGTCCGAGCGATAGTGCATAGGCCGCGATTGTAAATGAAAGCGACCGCCTCGCACGCAGACCGGTATCACAATTCCCACCCAACCTCGGTTCGGGGGGGATTGGGCATGAACCGGCGCACCAACCGACACTTCTTTCACTTGGCCGGGAAAGGCGATTTTCGTTTTCCGGCTCGCGTGAACCGAACCTACCTCGCCCCCTACGACCAGGCGGGCCAGATGGTGCCTATGGCGAAGCCTGCAGGGCATGCACCATCCGGCCGACGTTCGACACATCGTAGAAATCCGACAGGTCGGCGTGACCGGCGAGGGTGTCGCGCTGCTTGCCATCCACCAGAAATTTCACCCGCGTGATGCCATGGAGGTTGACCGACAAGGTGTCCACCAGGGACGCAACCGTGAGCTCCTCGACCAGCATCCCCGAGCGATGGCCGTCGGCTAAGGCGGCGCTGAGGTCAATGACGGCCAGGCCGGGATCCACCAGATAGACGTTGCGAACCTCTGAGCCTGCGGGCAGCGAGTGCGACGAAGATTTCTCCAGATACCGGTTGAGTAGGGCGCGCAGCAACTCTTCCGCGCGTCTCTGGCGGTCTTCGGGCAAGGCAATGCTCGCGCTCTCCGGAAGCAGCACTCCGGCATCGTCATAAGCCACAATCAGGGTGACCCGTTCCGTGGGTCCGGACACGGGCGGGGCGACCGGATGAGCGTAGACAGCGGCGGCTTCGCCGAGCGCGCGGCGGCGCATGTTCCATGCGTAAACCCCTGCGCCCAAGGCGACGCTGAGGAGGGTGACTACGGCAATGAGCAGGGAACGGGACGTCATCGTCCGGCCTCCAGTTTGCTGCGCACCGAGAGGACGCCGGTGGCAACGCTTTCCGCCACGAGGTGCTGATAGGCGGGGGAGTTGAGGTCCGCGATCCCGGTCCCAGGGGGTGCGACTTCGACCGCAATCGCCGCGGCCGTGATGTTATTGAGCGGCCGCTGCGGCGCCAGCAGCACGCGCACTGGAACCTGTTTGGTCTCGAGCTCAAGCGCCAGGCTAGAAGCGACTGCCTGGCTGAGCGAAAGGAATGGGGACTGGGCCGTGTCCCAGCTCAGGAAAGGACCGACATCGCTTCCTCCCAGCGGCAACAGAGCCGTGTAGAGGCGCACGCCGTGCCCCTGCGAGGAGGCATGCAGGCAAAGATAGATTGCCGGGGAGGCCACGTTGGCGAGGCTGGCGCGCTGGTCAAGCCCCATTGTGGCATCGCCGTCGCGCAACATCAGGGTGTTGATTCCGCGCGCCTCGAGTTCCCCGCGGAGAGCGCGAGCGAAGGCCAGCGTGACGTCTTTTTCCGCCAACTGATCGGTGAGGGCCTCGCCGCGCTCGGCGCCGCCGTGGCTCGCGTCCACGACGGCGAAGAACTGCACCGGAGCGGGAGGGGCTGCGGGTGCGGCTGCCACTGGCGGCGGGACTGCCGGCGGCGCAGCCGCTCCCGCCGAAGGCGCGCTCCCCGCAGCGGGAGCCGGCGCCTGACCGGCGGCGAGCGGGGCGGGCGAAATGGTGATGGTGTGGTTGCCGTTGCTGAAAGTGGCGAATAGCGGAACCTTCCCGTTGACGGTGAGCTCGGCGGCGCCATTCTGTTCGGCGTAGCTGGCCGAGGGGATGACCTTATCGTCAAAGGTCAGAGACACGGAACCGGGCGCGACCACCGGCTCGTGACTGAACAACATTTGCAGCTTGCCGGGTTCGGTTGAGATTCTCGGGTTGACCGGCGAGGTGAAGTTCATCACCAGGCTATGGGCGATGCCGGGGTTGATCTGCGCGGTGAAATGCACGGCTACGCTGCCGATAAACACCCGGCGCGAGGCTTCATGGAAGGTAACCGGACCACCCAGGATGCGCTCGAGCAACGGCCCCAAGGTGGAGAGCGGCACCAGCCCGCGTCCGTTCTCCAACAGAAAGTTGCCATGCAAGTCAAAGTTGGTGCGGCCGACGTCGCCGCGGTTCGAGCCGGCTGTGAAATCGGCACGCTGGTTGTTGTAACGCAGCCGCCAGTGCGAACCCTCGGTGGTGGCGCTGACGTTCCCCAGGGGCTCGAGGGCTTCGAGTAGGCCAGTGTAGTCCTGCCCGTCGCGCTCGACGACCGGCAGAGAATAGTTGGCCACCAGGGAGTAGACAGAGATGCGCTTCTCGTCCGCGGGGGAGGAAAATAGGCGCCGGCTGGAGACGGCAAGGGCAAGGCTAAGGGCGGCGAAGCAAGCCACTTTGCGGAGAGTGCGTGCGGAGGTCATGCCGTAGACGGAAACGGGTGTGACGCTGACCAAACCTTTATACCGCAGCCGCAGGGAAAAACGAGAGGGTGGGGGCGTGGTTTTGGGATTCCCCGGAGAGGTGGCCCACTCCCGCCCCCCGGTCTAGGCCAGACTCTGACGAACCTCATTCCGGCGAACCTCGGCTGCTAGACTGGTTTCTCCGCCGGCAGCTCGAACCGGGCCGCCATCCGATCCCGAGGCGTACGACTGCATGGTTGAGTGCCCGCTTTACACCGAACCTGAGCTTTACGACCTGCTGTTTCCGAGCGCCGGCGGGGCCCTTTCTGTCGGAGATGAACGGGCAATTCGGCTTGCAGCTTCGGAGCGGTTCTATCTGGAGGCGGCAAAAGAAGCCGAGGGCCGGGTGCTCGAGCTAGGCTGTGGATCGGGGCGCCTGACCATTCCGATTGCACTCCAGGGAAGTGAAATCGTTGGCGTCGACCTCTCGCAAGCGATGCTCGACGCCGCTCGGGCCAAAGCTTCCGCGGCGGGTGTCGAGGTGCAATGGGTGGCCGGCGACATGTGCCGGTTTCGCCTGCCGGGACAGTTCTCCGCTATCTTGATTCCAGGGAATTCGCTGCTCCATCTTCTGACCGGGGAAGCCCTAGAGCAGTGCTTTGCCTGTAGTCGCCGGCACCTTCTTCCGGGAGGACGGCTGGTGTTCGATGTATCGAATCCGGAGGTGTGGCTGCGGAAACATGCTTCCGCCGAACGCTCCCCGCTCGTGCGCCTGACCGACGCCCAAGGGGACGAGGTCAGGGTCGAGGAAACCGCGACCTACGATGCCCGGACCCAGATCCTGCGCCTGGTCTGGTACCTCTCAAAGGCGCATGCCCCGGACTTCCGGGTGGTTGATTACCAACTGCGCGCGATCTTTCCGCAGGAACTGTCGCGGCGGCTCGAAGCCGCCGGATTCCGCCTGGAAATCTGTTACGGTGAATTCTCGCGCCAACCTTTCGAGTCTTCGAGCCCGCGTCAGGTTTGTATCTGTTCGCGCGTGGGGTAAGGCTGGTTTTGCGCCCCCCCGAACTGACCCGAATCCGCAGTTTGCGCGAACCTCTTGCTAGGTCAGATTCCCGCTGTCGACCCCGCTTGCAATGCTCATGTCCGACCGGTGCGCGGGACCAGCCCGCCGGCAGCGAAGGCAGGGCTAGGTCACGGCTGGTTGTTTCTTGCTATGGACCTGCGTTTGTATCGATCCGTTATTACGATCGACCTATTATTACGATCGATCCATCGATTCGAGCGCGTAGACCGTGAGACCGCTCAGCAGTTTCGGGAAGAAGTCGGTCGATTTCTGGGGAAGAACCTCGCCGGCGAAGGCGATGTCGCGGACCTGCGACATACGTACCGGACTCATCAGGAAGGCCACGTTGGCGGCGCCGGTGCGCACTTGCGCCAAGGCCTCGTCGGTTTCCCGGTAATAGCCAATATTTTGCTGGTTGCGGATGGCTTCTTCCGAGATTCCCAGGACGGTTTCGAGCAGGCATTTGTGCAACTGCACCACATCGAGCGATTGCTGGCGCTGGGATAGGCCGGCGAAGATGGGGGAACCAATCGCCTTCGGGCGGTCGAGGAGAAAAGCCCGCTCCGCGGTGACGGCCAACAGAGCGGTCCCCACCGCAGCCGCTTCGCGCAGGATGGTGTGGGCGCGGGCGGCGTCTATGGAAGCATCGACCTCCGCAATGCTGAAATAGTCGCGGGCGCGGTCGCGGAACAGGTCGGCAGAAAATGACGGCAGGCCATGCGCGACCCGATGGGTCGGCAGGATCACCAGTCCCGGGCTGTCCATGTTGACGAAGGTCATCATTACGTATTCGGAGGAAGCGTCGGGGGCCGGGGAACCGGCGGCTGCGCGGCACTCGTTACGGTAATTGAGCGCGGTTTCATAGCGATGGTGGCCGTCGGCGATAATCAGTTTTTTGTCGCGCATCCTGTCTCGGACCCGGCTGATCACCGCCGGGTCGGAGACCTTCCACACCCGGTGCACTACGCCATATTCGTCGCGCGTTTCCATGTCGGCAGCGTGCTCTGAGCCCAGCGCGGCCTCAATTTCCGCGCTGGGGTCGCTATAGAGCATAAAAATCTGGCCAAAGTGGGCGCGGGTGGCCCGCAGCAGATCCAGGCGGTCGGCCTTCGGCTTGGCCAGAGTCTGCTCGTGCCGGAAAACCACCTGGGCGGAGTAGTCCTCGATGCGGCCGAGACCGATGAAGCCCCGGCGTTCCAGTTCCGTCTGGCCACCCGGGACGGTGAAACGCTGGGAATAACGGTAAAGCGACGGCTCGGCATCCTGCACCAGGATGCCTTCGCGGCGCCAATCGGCGAGGAAGGCGGCCGCCCGGGTGTAAGCATTGTCGCCCGCGTGGTCGGCCGCGGTGCGCTTGCCCAAAATGATGCGCACCAGGTTGTAGGGGCTTGATTCGTAGTACTGCTCCTGCATCCGAGGACTAATCTTGTCATAGGGTTGCGTGACCACCTGGGACAGCGATACCCGAGCCGGGTGATAGCGAAGGGCGCGAAAAGAAGCAATGTTTGCCATAAGCGGGAGGGTGAAATTGTAACAGGAGCTTCGCTAGTTCCGAGAGCCGGAAACGTGCGGGCGAGAGGGTAGAAAACGCCAGTCCAGAAAACTGTCACTAGTCGGCAAACCTTTGCCTAGAAAAATCATCGAAGCCAGACTAATAAGGTGTGACATCACCACGCCCAAGTGGTAGGATGCCCCCAACGAGGTACCTATGGCCCGCTTTCGCGTGCGCGGGTTGTTTCGCAGGCCCACCCAAAACGGAAATCCTCCTTCGGACTCCAGTTGCGCCCGGCGCCGCTTCTGCTTGTGCGTTCCCCATCATATCCCGCTGGTCTGTGCGCTTCTGGCATTGACCCTGCCGGTGATTTGCTCGTTTTCCTCCTCCGCGTGGGCGCAGCTTCCGGTCGATGATGTCCATATTCGACCGCGGATTACGCCGGTCCCCGACACACCCGCGAGCGGGATCGTCGATGCCTCGCTGCAGACCCATACCAAGCCCATTAAGGCAGAGACGGACTTGGTGCTGGTTCCGGTGACGATTACCGACCCCATGAATCGCCTGGTGACTGGCCTCGATAAAGAGAACTTCACGGTGTTCGAGGGCAAGGATCAGCAGGAGATCCGGCAATTCTCGAGCGAGGACGCACCGGTCTCGATCGGCGTGATCTTCGACATGAGCGGCAGCATGAACAGCAAGATCGACCGCGCGCGCGACGCGGTGATGGAGTTCTTCAAGACGGCTAATCCACAAGACGAATTCTTCATGATCACGTTTAACGACCGGCCGGAGTTGGTTTCCGACTTCACCTCGTCGGTCGATGAGATTCAGAACAAGCTGGTGTTTACGATTCCGCGTGGGCGCACCGCGCTGCTCGATGCCATCTACTTTGGAGTCAGCAAGATGCGGCAGGCCAAGTACGCGAAGCGCGCGCTTCTGATTATTTCCGACGGCGGCGACAATCATAGCCGCTACACCGAAGGCGAGATCAAGTCGCTGGTCAAAGAAGCCGATGTGCTGATCTATGCGATTGGGATCTATGATCATTACTTTGCCACCCCCGAGGAACAGCTGGGACCGGCCTTGCTCGGCGAAGTCACCGATCTGACCGGGGGCCGGGCCTTTACCATCGACAACCCCAACGATCTGGCAGACGTGGCTACGAAAATAGGCATCGAGCTGCGCAACCAATATGTGATTGGATACCGTCCTAAGAACCGGACGCACGACGGCAAGTGGCGTAAAATAAGAGTTAAGCTAATTCCGCCGAAAGGATTGCCTCCGCTCCGCGTGTACGCCAAGACGGGTTACTATGCGCCTACGGAATAGCCGTATCCTGCTTCTGTCCGCCTGCCTATTGTTGTCGGGTATCGCAACTCCAGCTCAGGATACTACCCCGCCCAGTCCGCCTCCCGCAAAGGCTGCGCCGGCCGTCGCCGGCGACCAGAGCAATTCCTCCGCCCCACCCCAGGCAGACCAGCCGCCTTCGACCGACAGTGGTGGCGTCTTTGTGTTCAAAAAGGAAGTCGAGGAGGTCCAGCTGCATGCCACGGTGGTGGACAGCAAGGGACGCATGGTGATGAACCTAGGGCAGAATGCTTTCGCGGTGTTCGAAAACGACAAGCCGCAGGCCATCAGTTCATTCCGCAGGGAAGATGTCCCGGTGGCCATGGGGATCGTGATCGACAATTCTGGTTCGATGCGCGAAAAGCGGGACAAGGTCAATAAAGCCGCCGTGAACCTGGTGCGTTCCAGCAATTCCCAGGACCAGGTCTTTGTGGTGAATTTCAACGATGAATACTACCTGGACCAGGACTTTACGAGTGACGTTCGCAAGTTGAAGGAAGCGCTCGAGAAAGTGGAAGCGCGGGGAGGAACGGCGTTGTATGACGCCGTGGTCGCCTCGGCCGATCAGCTCAAGCAATCCAAGCTGCAGAAAAAAGTGCTGTTCGTGGTGACCGACGGAGAAGACAATGCCAGCCGGGAAACGCTCGAGGAGGCCGTCCGGCGGCTGCAGGAGGAAAACGGACCGACCGTCTACGCCATCGGATTGCTCGGCGGCGACGAGGGTACCAGGCGGGCGCGCCGGGCGTTGCAAACCCTCGCCGAGAGGACGGGCGGAATCGCGTTCCTGCCGAAGACTCTGGACGACGTGGACGAGATCAGCAGCACCGTGGCTCACGACATCCGCAGCCAATACGCCATTGGCTACAAACCGACGACCCCCAAGAGCGTCGGCGGCTACCGCACCATTCGTGTCGATGCCCGCGCCAAGGGTTATGGCAAGCTCACGGTCAGAACTCGAAGCGGCTACTACGCGGGCCAGGAGAGCGCGCCCGGCGCCGATTAGTTCACCGCTCGGTGCTTGGCCTCGGCTTTCGGCGCGCGGCCAGGCGTCGGTCCGAATGCGGAAACGCCCGGGTTTTTGCCCAAACCGGAATCGCCCGGTGCCTTATTCTCTGCACGTTCCCTCCGCGCAATTGACGCTCCCGCCCTGGCTTCCGTACCCTGTAGTGTGCCCAAGAAAACGCTGGAAGGCATCCGCCTGCGCGTTGCCGACGACATCACTCAACTGGTCGGCGAGACTCCGCTGCTGCAATTGCGGAGATCGGTTCCGGCCGGGGCGGCGGTCTACGTCAAGCTTGAGTATCTAAATCCCGGCGGCAGCGTGAAGGACCGGGCGGCCGTCGGAATTATCCGGCGGGCCGAAGATCAGGGTCTGCTGCAGCGCGGAGGCACGATTGTCGAAGCCACCGCGGGAAACACGGGAATCGGGCTGGCTCTGATCGGCATCAATCGCGGCTACCGGGTCGTGCTGTTCATTCCCAAAAATTTCTCCGAGGAGAAAGTCACGATCATGCGGGCGCTCGGCGCCGAGGTGACCCGCACTCCGGAATCCGAGGGCATTCAGGGAGCCATCCAGCACGCCCGCGAACGGGTGGCTCGCGATCCTGGGGCATTCATGGCGGGACAATTCGACAACCCCGCGAATCCCGACTACCACTACGAAACCACGGCGCGAGAAATATTCGAGCAAATGGAAGGGCGAATTGATGCCGTGGTCATCGGGGTGGGTACGGCCGGCACGTTCACCGGCATAGCGCGCTACCTGAAAGAGCAGTTGCCGATGGTGCTGGCGGTGGCGGTTGAGACGCAGGGCTCGGTGCTCGGAGGCGGCAAGCCTGGCAAACACAAGGTCGAAGGGATCGGGTCCAGCTTCGTGCCCAAGAATTTTGACCGCTCGGTGTGTGACGAAATTATCCTGGTGACGGATCAACAAGCCTTCGACATGGTGAAGGAGCTGGCGGCGCGCGAGGGTGTATTGTCCGGGTCAAGCGGCGGGGCCAACGTGTTTGCTGCCCGCGAAGTGGCCGAGCGTTTGGGGCCGGGAAAGCGGGTGGTGACCATGATCCCGGACTCAGCCGAGCGTTATCTGTCGAAGAAGATTTTCGACGGCGGGTCGTAGCGAGGGATTCATGCGCAAAGAACAACCACCCGGATTCGCGACCCGAGCCATTCATGCCGGCCAGGAGCCGGACCGCGAAACCGGCGCGGTGACCGCTCCGATCTACGCCACTTCGACCTACGTACAGCAAGGGCTGGGCGAAAACAAGGGCTACGAATACGCGCGGGTTTCGAATCCAACCCGTACCCGGCTGGAGCAGAACTTGGCGGTACTCGAAGGCGGGATCGGAGCGCGGGTGTTTGCCAGTGGCATGGCGGCGATCAACGCGATCTGCGCCCTGTTCCAGTCCGGCGACCACGTAGTCTGCGGGCACGATCTTTATGGCGGAACCCCTCGGCTATTCAATCAAGTGCTGGCGCGCTATGGCATGGAATTCACCTATGTGAATACCTCCGACGCTCGCAACGTCGAGCGCGCCATCCGCAAGAACACCCGCATGGTGTATGTGGAAACGCCCACCAACCCGCTGATGTCGTTGACCGACATTCGCGCCGTCAGCGAGGTTTGCCGTCGCCCGAAAGTGGCTCTGGTGGTCGACAACACCTTCATGTCCCCTTACTTTCAGCAGCCCATCGCGCTGGGCGCGGATATGGTGGTTCATTCGACCACGAAATTCCTCAATGGCCACAGCGATGGGCTGGGCGGTGCCGTGATCTGCACGCAACCCGAGCAGGTGGAGAAACTGAGTTTTGTGCAGAAAGCCGCCGGAGCGATCCTGTCGCCATTCGAGTGCTGGTTGGTGCTGCGGGGCGTGAAGACCCTGGCGGTGCGCATGCAGCAGCACGATCGCAATGGCAGGATTGTGGCCGAGTTCTTGGCAAAGCACAAGAAAGTGCGGAAGGTCTTCTATCCGGGATTGCCCGAGCACCCCCAGCACGAGCTGGCCCGGCGGCAGATGAGCGGTTTCGGGTCGATGATCACCTTCGAAACCGGTTCCCTCTCCCATGCAAAAAGAATGTTGAAGAAAGTACGAGTGTGTTTCCTCGGAGAATCGCTCGGCGGGGTGGAAACGCTGATCTCCCACCCCGCAACCATGACTCACGCCGCCTTGGGCGAAAAGGGAAGAAGGGCCATTGGCATCACCGATGGCCTGGTGCGGATCTCGGTGGGCATCGAGAACGTCGAGGACATCGTTGCCGACCTGGACCAGGCTCTGGCCGCCGTCTAGGGTGTCTTGGTCGGCGGAGGCGCGCCGCGCGGCAAAGACATTGCCGGCGCGGCCGGTGGCGGCGGGACCGTGAAGTATTCTTCGTTCAAAGTCGTGGTCGCAGATTGCTCGGCCGCCCGCATGTACTGCTGTGCCCGTTGCGTGCGCAGCGTGGTGGAGATTTCTGCGCGCACCTGGTCGAGCGGCAGCATATTCTTCTCCCCAACCTTGTAGACGAAGTATCCATTCACGTCTTCAATGACCGGCGAAATCTCCCCTGATTTCAGCTCCATCACCGAAACCTGCGCGGGCGGCAGGCTGCTGCGGCGGTGCTTCTCCATCTTGGTCGGGGGAGGCGCGATCTTGAATCCGGCGGTCTTATAGGCCTCCTCCTGCAATTTGGCGATGTCTTCCCCCGCGGCGGCGCGGGCGCGCAGGTCGGCGGCTTCCTTCTTCATCACCGCTTGCGCGTCTTGCTGGCGCTTCTGGGTTTCCTCGGGCGTCATTTTCTCTTTGGGCGCTTCCAATTGCTGGGCCCGAGGAATGTACAGCCGCTCGAGCTCGACTTCTTCGTAAGCGCTGCTGTTGGCGGTGTAATAGTCTGCGATATCCTTGTCGGGGATTTGCGAGGCTTTCTCCTCGAGAGCCTGGCTCAGAAGCTGTCGCAACAGGCCGAGGCGTTGTAGCTTCACCAGTTCCTCGAATCGAGGCCCCTTGTCCAAACCCATTTGTCGGGCTTGCTCGGCAAGGATCAGCGCGCTGGCGTAGTTGTTTGCCAATTGCCTACGCTGGGCGGGCGGTAGATTGGGCTGGATCAGCTCGACCAGCGCCTCAAATTGGGCGCGAGTGAACACCGTGCTGCAGCCGGAGGCGGTTGTTTTGTCCGCCGGCGGGTGGTCGCACAGCCCCCGGATCGTAATCACCGCCGCGTCCGGAGCAACCTGGGTCGCTGCCGGAGGCTTGGTCTCCGGGGCAGGTTTCGCAGAAGGTGCCATGGCCGGCGGCGGCGCACCCGCAGGCGAACTAGCAGACTGGCCCCAGGCGAGGGCTCCGAGCAGAAGACAGATCAAACCGCTTCGCATCATTTCGAGGATTCCTCCAGACCCGATCGCAAAGTCAATGCCCGTGCATCTCCCCGAGTGAGGGGTGAAAGCGGAACTTCGTTTTGGCTTCGAGCCGGCCAACATTTTACACTGCGCGGCATGACCACGGACCAGCCGCAGGGGCCGTCCGTCACCCAGGGTTTTCGCGGGGGAATACGAGCTGGCGATCTCCATCAAGAA
Organism: uncultured Acidobacteriaceae bacterium; assembly: GCA_963770245.1. GTDB lineage: Bacteria > Acidobacteriota > Terriglobia > Terriglobales > Acidobacteriaceae > PALSA-270. Next base: position 506,669 of record CAVYOX010000016.1, read on the forward strand.
ACTATTTTACGGAATTCTCAATCCATGCCAAGTACTCCGGGCTGCCGCCTTCGATCGAGATCTTCAAGCATTCGGGAAGTTCGTAGGAGTGCAGTTCCTTGATCGTGCTCCACACCCGATCGAAGGCGGCAGAGGTAGTCTTGATCAGCAGCATCCATTCCTGGGCTTCCTCGGTTTTTCCCTTCCAGCGGTAGATGGACTCAACGCCCTTGACGATATTGACGCAGGCCGCTTGCCGGCGCTCGACCAGCGCATCGGCAATCCTGCGAGCCTCATCCCCTGATCCGGCGGTAGTCAGGACGACAATCGTATCGGTCATATAAAATCAGCCTTCTGAGATCAGTCGTCGGTCGTCCCTCATCCCTCGTCGACTCCGACCACCGCTCCAGAGGTTATCACTTAGGCGAGAGCATAAAAGAACCGACATGGCAGCGCAAATCAAGTTTGGGACTTCAGGATGGCGAGCGGTGGTTGCCGAGGACTTCACTTTTGCCACCGTGCGGCGGGCGGTGACCGGAATTGCTCGCTACGTGATTTCGAACCGAGCGTCGGGAGCGCGGGTGATTGTAGGCCGCGATCCACGGTTCCTCGGTGAAACCTTCTGTGCCATCGCGGCGGAGGTGCTGGCTGGGCACGGCATCGTGCCGCTCGTCATCCGAGATGCCGCGCCCACCCCGGCGATTGCCTACGCAGTCCTTCACGAACAAGCCGACGGGGCCATCAACTTTACGGCATCACACAATCCACCGGAGTACAACGGCATCAAGTTTTCCACTCCGGACGGGGCCCCGGCATTGCCCGAAGTCACGCAGCGGATCGAAGCAGAAATCGTGGCCTTCGACCGGGCTGCCGAAAACCTGCCCCAGGCCGACGGGAAAGCCGCGACCACAGAATCTCTCGATCCGCGCGGCCCCTATCTGGCGCGGCTGCGGGAAGCCATCGATCTCAAAGTGATCCAGAAAGCCGGCTTGCGCGTCGCCTTCGATCCTCTCTGGGGAGCGGCGCGGGGCTATCCGGATGGGCTTTTGCGCGAGCTCGGGATCGAGGTCTCTACCGTCCATGACTACCGTGATGTCCTGTTCGGCGGCCATGCCCCCGAACCCGACGGACATCTGCTCGAAGACCTGCGCAGCAAGATGCGCGAGACTCGATCGCACATCGGCATCTCGACCGATGGCGACGCGGACCGCTTCGGCATCCTCGATCAGGATGGAACTTTCTTCCAGCCCAACTACATCATTGCTTTGCTTTTCGACTATCTGGTTGAGACCCGAGGATGGAAAAATGGCGTGGCCAAATCCGTGGCCACCACCAACATGGTCAATGCCCTGGCACGGCACCACGGCATTCCGTTGCACGAGACTCCCGTAGGCTTCAAGTACATCGGCGAATTGATAAAGGCGGACCAGATCGTGATTGGAGGCGAGGAGAGTGCCGGTCTCTCCATTCGCCACCACGTGCCCGAAAAGGACGGTATTCTGGCCGGCCTGCTGTGCTGCGAGATGGTGGCCCGGCGCGGCACTCCCATGGGGCAACAGCTAAAGAAACTATTTGTCGAAGTTGGTTCCTTCTATCCCATGCGGGAGAACTTCCACTTGACGCGGGAGGTGAAAGAGAAGTTCACTGGAAAGCTACAGTTAGAGCCTCAGGAATTCTTTGGCCGAAGAGTCCGGGACGTGGTGCGCACCGACGGCCTGAAGCTGGTCTTCGACGATGGTTCGTGGGTGTGTTATCGATTGTCGGGCACAGAACCGGTGGTTCGGGTGTATTCCGAAGCTGCCGGTGAGCCAGAATTGCAGAAACTGAGCGCGGCGGCCAAACGATGGATTTTCGAGTGAAGCAACCCAATCTTCGCATCCTCAAACAACCGGAGCAGAGACTACGGTCGCTCGCCGAACGCGCGCTCGAAACCCAGGGTCTGGCGGAACGAATCGCCGGACGCGTTGCGGCAAGGCTGCGGCCGGCGCTGACCTCCCTCTTTGTCGTCCGGCGCCGCCTGGCCACTTCGGCAGTGGCTCTGCTGACGGTTTGGCTGCTGGTCCACGTTATGTTCGGCGCCAACGGCATGGTGGTGTATCGGCAGAAAAAGGACGAGTATCACAGCCTGCAGAAGGAAATCGACGCTTTACAGAAAGAAAACGACAGCTACGCTGCGGCGATCAAGAGTCTTAAAACCGATCCCAAGACCATCGAGAAAGAGGCGCGCGAACAGTTGCACTATGCCCGCCCCGGGGAAGTGATATTTGTCGCTCCCGCGCCGATTGTCCCGCCCCGGCCCCTCACCGACGCGGCCCGGAAGTAGCCCCCCGGGGCTTCCCGAGATCTGTTTCCGGCCCCAATCGCGTGTGGTATAGTTAGCCCCACTCAGTGAAAAGAGAGGTAGGCGTAGCCTGTCTATACGACCACCTCGACGATGTTTCGGGGCATGCCGAAAGGCGCTCGCAGCGGGAGCATCGGCAATACAAACTCAAATCAGCCAAAAATCCGCGGTTGCGGCCGCGAAACCAGAGGAGTATTTGCGATGAAGAAATTACTGCTGATCGGTGCGGTTCTCTCCGTATTTTCCTTCGTGGTCGCCACCATGTCGTTCGGCGACGATATGAGCATGAGCAAGGCCCAGACCGTCCATGGCTGGGTGAGCGACTCCAAGTGCGGCGCCAAAGGTGCCAATGCCAAAGCGGCCGAGTGCACCAAGAAGTGTTTGTCCGAGGGCGCGAAGATGGTCGTGGTCACCGATGGGGATCAAAAAGTGCTGACGGTCGAAAACCCGGACGCGCTGCAGGACCACGTCGGACATCATGTGGCCGTGACGGGGCATATCGACGGCGACACCATCCATGTGGAAAGCGCAAAGATGCTCTGAGAGTCTGCCGTGGAAGACTCTGGATCAAGAAACTGAAGGGCGGCCTTGGCCGCCCTTTCTTATGCGCCCGAGCCTGTTCAACGGCTCATGGCATAAGTCTTCGGCTCAACCGCACAGCGAGCGAGAGTATGTCAGGGAAGCGCCAGGGCATCGCCCACGAAGCGCAGTCTAGGGAGTGACCGCCGAGGAACCAACCGAGGAACGAGACCGGTGCGGCCGCCCCCCTTTAACGCACCACCCCCTCAAGGGGAGAACTGGCCGTGGCATAGAGTTTCCGGGCCATCCGGCCGGCCAGATAAGCTTGGCGTCCAGCGAGAACCGCATGCTTCATGGCTTCAGCCATGAGCACCGGGTCCAGGGCCCCGGCAATCCCGGTATTCATCAGAACGGCATCCGCGCCTAGCTCCATGGCAATGGCCGCGTCGGAAGCCGTTCCTACGCCAGCGTCCACAATCAGCGGCACACCAATCACCACCTCGCGCAGGATGCGGATACTGGCCGTATTCTGGATTCCCAGTCCGCTGCCAATGGGTGCCCCCAATGGCATCACGGCGGCAACTCCGGCATCGAGCAGCCGTTTGGCAAAAACCACATCGTCTGAGGTATACGGAAGAACCGTGAAACCTTCCTTCACCAACACGCGAGTTGCCTCGAGCGTGGCCTGTACATCGGGATAGAGGGTTGCCTGATCCCCAATGACTTCCAGCTTCACCCAGTCAGAAATCCCGACCTCGCGTCCCAAGCGGGCGGTGCGGATGGCTTCCTCCGCCGTGTAACACCCGGCCGTGTTCGGCAGCAGAAAATATTTCTTGGGATCGATGTAGTTGAGCAGCGATTCCTGGCTGCGGTCAAGATTCACCCGCCGCACCGCCACCGTCACCATCTCCGCGCCGCTGGCCTCGAGCGCCCGCGCCGTCTGCTGAAACGATTTGTATTTCCCGGTGCCGACGATGAGCCGCGAGCGAAACTCGCGCCCGGCAATGATCAATGGGTCTAGCATGAAACCATTGTAATGAAAACGAACCGGCAGGGATCAAGCGAAATTCCGCATGGCCAATCTCCTCCGGGCGGCCCAGAGTTTGGGCGGGCACAGCCTTCGGGAAGCTGCCGCATCGTCGAGGATCGAAGAGCGGCTTTCGCTGAGGCCCTTCGATCGCCGGCGGGCGGGTGCACCCTTATGTTTCCTGGCCCGCTTCCGGAGCCGCCGTCTCGGCGGCGGCATACATCTCATCAATCGCGGAACGATAGCGTTCTTCTACCGCTCGACGGCGCATCTTCATGCTGGCGGTGAGTGTGCCGTTTTCCGTCGAGAACTCCTCTGCGACCAGCAGGACCTTCTTCATCTTTTCAAACCGGGCCAAATTGCGGTTCAGATTGGCGACAATCCCGTCGTACAAATCACGTACGCGTGGATCGGAGACCAGGGCCGGGCGAGAAGAAAACGCCACTCCGTGGGCGCGCGCCCACTCTTCAAGCAGGGGAAAGTATGGTGCAACCAGGACGGCCGCAAACTTGCGTTTATCCCCGAGCACCACGGCTTCGGCGATCAGCGGATTGTGTTTCAGAGAGTTCTCGATCGGCTGGGGAGCGATAAATTTTCCTCCCGATGTCTTGATCAAATCCTTCTTGCGATCCGTGATCGAAAGAAACCCGTCTGCATCAAGCTGGCCGATGTCACCGGTCTTGAACCAGCCATCCACAAAAGCATTCTGCGTTTCTTCTGTCCGATTCCAGTAACCCTGGAAGACCGAGGGTCCGCGGACAAGTACCTCGCCATCCTCGGCGATGCGAACTTCTATATTGGGCAGGGGCTTGCCCACCGTGCCCAGCTTGTGGTCCTTTGGCGTATTGAGCGCTATGACGGGCGAGGTTTCGGTCAAGCCATAGCCCTCATCGATGCGAATGGCGATGTGGGCATACCACTCGGCCAGTTCGCGACCGAGCGGGGCGCCTCCGGAAAGCAAAAGTCTCACATGCCCTCCCATGCCCTCCCGCACTCGGGAATAGAGCAGACGGTTGGCCAGCTTCCAACCGAGAGACTTCGGGGTCTGGCCAGCGAGAATTTCCGACCTGTGCCTGCGGCCCACCCAGAGCGCCCAACGGTAAACCCATGCCTTGGGAAATCCTTTGGCCTTCATGTCGACTTGCGCAAAGATCTTCTCGTACACCCGAGGCACAGCTACGAAAATGGTGGGGCGAACTTCCGTCAGTGCCTGCGTGAGACGGTCGGGAAACGGGACGTAAGCGAGAACTCCGCCGTGATGAAGCACGGCAAAATCCAGGTGACGCGCGGTGACATGAGAAAGAGGAAGGAACGAGATGCTGAGATCCCCGGTGCTGATGTCAAAACCGAGCAGCGAGCAGGCAAGGTTGGACGCCATATTCCCGTGCGTAAGCATCGCTCCCTTGGGGGTTCCGGTAGTGCCCGAAGTGTAGATGATGGTGGCCAGATCGCTGGGGCGGACCGCGCGGGCGGCGGCGTCCAGCTGCGGGTCCGGATGGTCGGGTCCTGCCTTCATCAGGCCTTCCATGGAGACCGCGCGGGGATCTGACGACGGGTCCATGACAACGATTCTTTCGACCAGCGTCTGATCCTTAATGCTGAGAACCTTGTTGAGGTGGGCCTCGCTCGAAACAAATACGACGCGCGCACCGGAGTCGCGCAGCACGAAGGCCGTTTGTTCTGCCGTGAGCGTGGGATAGATGGGCACAACCACGGCACCCAGTAGCAGGCCGGCGAAGTCGGCGGTCGTCCATTCGGGCCGGTTCTCGCTGACAATGGAGATCCTGTCGCCAGGGCCGATCCCCCAGTCCCGAATTCCGCGCGCTACCCCCGCCACGTTGCGATAGAACTCAGACGAGGAGATGGAGGCCCAGCCCGTCTGCCGCCGGTACATAATCACCATGCGGTCGTCGCGCTCGACCACGGCAAAGAAAATGTCGTTGAGCGTCAGCAAGCTCATGCGCGGACCCAGTCCCCGCGGGAGGCCAGCACCGGTCGAATTTGATGCAGCGCCAAGGCCAGCAAGGGGTCCTCGAGGAGAAATGTACTTGTTTCCCTGGCAGTTAGGCAATGTTCATCCGATACCCCCAGACATAACGAATAACTGGTCGAATGAATTTCTGCCGCCAGCGCAGGTTTGACCGCGGCCGGCTAGGTTGTTATGATGCATTCGCGGGGTGGAGCAGTCTGGTAGCTCGTTGGGCTCATAACCCAAAGGTCGGTGGTTCAAATCCACCCCCCGCAACCAAACAACTTCTTGCTACACAGCGGCTTGGGAGCTTCGATCTCCTGAGCCGCTTTCTTTCTTGGGCAAGTTAAGGCGAACTTGGGCAAAGAATCGCCCGAGTTGCTCTGCCACCTTCCTGTGGTCGTCCCCAATCACGTGCGTGTAGCCCATGGTTGTGCGCGGGTCGGCACCGGCCTACCTGCACACTCACTGTGGGGGCGCATCCGATAGTTTCCTGTTTGCCGACGATCCACGCACTGGGGTTCAACTCCTCCCCAAAAACCCGTGACCGATAGGTTTCGCTTGACCCCTGGCCCTCGTGTCCTACAATTACTTCCCAAGAGTCCTCCTGAAACGAGGCCGATACGGCGACACGCGATACAGCGACACGCGATACAGGTAAGCTTCAGCCAACAACTCCCGCCGACGATCTACTGCGGCGTGTCATTGACACTACTCCTGCGTTTCTGCACAGTTCTGACCCTGACGGCAATCTCGGTTTTTTCAATCAACGCTGGCTTGAATACGTCGGCGTCACTGAAGAAGATCTGCAGGGCTGGGGCTGGACTGCTTTCATTCATCCTGAAGACTTACAGGGAATGTTGACAAGGTGGAGTGCTTGCCGTGCCAGCGGAGACGTGTTCCAGTACGAAACCCGCGTGCGCCGTGCCGACGGACAATATCTTTGGTTTCTGCATCGCAACGTTCCCCAGTGGGATGACCAAGGGAACATCGTGATGTGGTATGGATCCAGTATCGAGATTGACGATCGGAAGCGTGCAGAGGAAGAGCTCAAGAAAGCATTTGACGAAATCAAAACGCTAAAAGACCAGCTGCACAAGGAGAACTTGGCTCTCAAGGAAGAGATTGATCAGGCGTCCATGTTCGAAGAGATTGTGGGAGCATCGGATGCAATCAAACGAGTTCTCGCTGTTCTGTGCAAGGTTGCGCCGACCGATTCCACCGTGCTGATCACGGGTGAAACGGGAACCGGAAAGGAACTTGCAGCCCGTGCAATCCACAAACGCTCGCGCCGCGCGCGGAACGCGTTTGTTGCAGTTAACTGTGCTGCCATTCCCCCTTCTCTCATTGCTTCCGAACTTTTCGGCCATGAAAAAGGAGCCTTCACGGGCGCTACTCAACGGCGCTTAGGGCGATTTGAAGTTGCCGACGGCGGCACAATCTTCCTGGATGAAGTGGGCGACTTGCCGGCTGAGACCCAGATCGCTTTGCTGCGAGTGCTGCAAGAGCGTGAATTAGAGCGAATGGGGAGCACCCAGCCGGTGCCGATCGACGTACGGGTCATTGCCGCCACAAACCGCGACCTTGAGGCCGCGGTGGAGGCGGGCTCATTCCGGCGCGACTTGTTCTATCGGTTGAACGTGTTCCCAATTCGCATGCCGTCGTTGCACGAGCGTGTCGAAGACATTCCCCTGCTCGTCGCATACCTTGCTCAGCGCTATGCCGGCAAGATGGGAAAAAAGATCAATGCGATCGATAAGAGAACCTTGGAGCTGTTTCAGACCTATCATTGGCCTGGAAATGTACGGGAACTGCAAAATGTCGTCGAACGAGCCGTGATCCTGTGCGACGGAGCAACGCTCGCTGTGGATGAGAACTGGCTGCCGCGGACATCGCCCAGACCTGCCCCAAGTGGAGTTGCTCTCGCCTCTCTTGCCGATCAGGAAAAGGAAATGATCGAGAACGCACTGACCCAGAGCCGAGGACGGGTGTCCGGTCCCCTTGGTGCAGCGGCCCGCCTGGGCATTCCCCGCTCAATTCTTGAATCCCGAATTAAAAGTCTAAACATTAACAAGCACCGGTTTCAGTCCGCATAGCTCAAATTCAATTCCTCCCGTCCAGTCGCAGCGGCGTTGTCGAAAACTCGACAATTCCCGAGATCTCGCCACCAGAGACTCTCGCCTTCCTCAATGCTGTCATTCGTTTGCGAATGGCGTCCGATTTGCACTTATACCGATCGTCGTGAGTGAGCGAGTTCGGGTCCAGAAATGTTGAGACTTGAAGAAAGTCGGGAGTCACACGTTCTACGAGTGAGTGGGCGTATCGACGCGGAGAGCCTTGCGGAGCTGAGGATGCAAATGCAAATTCATTCGTCGCCCATTGCTCTCGAACTCGGTGAAGTGACGCTCGTGGATGCTGATGCTGTGCGCTTCCTGGCAGCGGCAGAAGCAGCCGGCACGGAACTTCGAAATTGTCCGCTGTTTGTTCGTGAATGGATTCGAAGGGAGCGTTCTGAGCTCGCAAGACGTGAGTGAAATGAATCAGCCCCGGATCCATGTGTTTAGCAGGAATGATGGAACTCAATATCAATTTACAGAAAAGGAGAAATAAAATGTCAGCCAAGCAGTTTGGGTCTAACCCGCTCGCAGCGGGAATTGAGGAAATTCGCAGTTCCTGGGGATGGTTTCTCGCCCTCGGGATTCTGTTCATCCTTCTTGGCACGGTCTGCGTGATCGGTAACGTGAGCGCTACCTTTGCCACGGTTCTGGTCTTCGGGTGGATGCTGCTGTTCAGTGGCATCTTCGCTTTGGTGCATGCCTTTCGCACTCACAGCTGGCAGGGCTTTCTGCTGTCTCTGCTCAGCGCACTGTTCAGGGGGTTCACCGGATATCTGCTGATCCGGTATCCGCTCGCCGGGGCAGCCAGCCTCACTCTGATCCTTGCTTCCTTCTTCATTGTCGGCGGTCTCTTTCGCGCCATTGGGGCAGGAATGTTGAAGTTCCCGCGGTGGGGCTGGTCGGTGTTTTCGGGAATTGTTTCGCTGGTGCTGGGGATCATGTTGCTGGCGCAAATGCCGGTTTCGAGCGTGTGGTTCATCGGCTTCGCCATTGGCGTGGATCTGATCTGCGATGGGGCCTCGCTGATCGGCTTTGCCACAGCGGTCCACAGCGTGCCCGACGTGGCACTCGAAAGAGCTGCCTAACCTTAAACCCAACAAGCTACTCGCTGAATGCGAGCATTATAAAAGGAGCATGTCATGGAAAAAATGCTAGTGGTAGTTTTTGACAACGAAACCAAAGCGTATGAGGGATCGCGAGCGCTTTATCAAGTCGATTCCGAGGGAAGCATCACGATCCACGCCGAAGCCGTCATCAGCAAGAACAATGATGGGACGATCACGGTGAAACAGGGCGAAGGCGACTTCCCTGTTCGAACGGTGAGCGGAACAGCGATCGGCAGTCTCATCGGTCTGCTGGGCGGCCCGGCTGGTCTCGCAGTCGGGGCACTAGCCGGCACGATGGCGGGAAGTCTTGCTGACCTGTTCGTGGCCGGAGTCGGCTCAGATTTCCTGGCCGAAGTTTCGAACGTACTCACCCCGGGCAAGTACGCGATCGTCGCGGATATCAGCGAAGAATGGGTAACCCCGGTGGATGCCAGAATGGAAGCACTCAATGGCTTTGTCTTCCGCACGGCCAGAAAGAGCTTCGAAGAAGCCCAACGGGCCCGCGAAGTCGCCGAGCTGCGAGCCGAGATTGACCAGTTGAAAGCCGAGCATGCTCACGTAAAAGCGGAGCATAAGGCCAAATTACAGGCCAAGATCGATGGGCTGAATACCCGGTTGCAGACGAAGTTGCAGCAGGCCCGGCAACGGTCGGAGCAAATCAAAAATGAGACCGAAGCCAAGGTACAGGCGTTGCAGAAAAAAGCCGCTAAGGCTCAGGGCGATGCCAAAGCCGCCATCGATGCGCGCGTAACTGAGATCAAGAAACAGTACGAGCAATGGGTGGAGCGGGCAAAGAGCATGGTGGCTTGAGACTGCAGGCTCCATAACGCTCTAAGGGCAACACGGGGGATCCTGGCTCGATCGGCCATGGATCTCCCGTTGCAACTGTCTTGTCAGAGGCACCGCTGACATCCAATGAGACAGTCGGAACAAGGTTTTTCCGTTAGGATGTCGGGCTCAGTGAGGAGCAGAGTGCTGTACCTGGCTCGATTGCCCGTCATCCGCCCAATGGGCTATCGGCAGCTGAACACCTAGTAACAGTTACATAAAGTTGCGCGTCGCGGTGAAAACTCGTGCCAGAAAAAACATCACATACTCAAGCGAAGCAGGAAGAAAGTAGAGCGGAGGCCGTACCTGGGAAGTTTTCGGTCGGGACGGTTTTCTTGTTGGTTTTGGCTGCCGTCGCACTCTATTTCTGCTATGTGATAGCCAGGCCTTTTCTGACTCCCATCTTTTTAGCGCTGATGATCGCAATCGTCTTTCATCCGATCCATCTACGGATCCAAAGCCGCATCCAGCGCAGGAATTTGGCAGGTCTGACCTCTACTATTCTGGTCCTTGTTACCGTTGTTGTGCCAACGGTAATACTGGGAGTCCTCGTTGCCCGGGAGGCTCACGCGCTGTACCTCCAGTTGAGCGAGAGAAGCGCAGAACAGGGTGGTTGGAATCCCTATGCGATGCACTTCCTCGACCGTTTTTCGCGATGGGCGGGACACTATGTTGACCTCTCCGCGCTTGATTTGCGCGGAGCGTTGGTTCGTTGGCTGGAGCAGATTAGCCATTATTTGTTGTCCTGGGGAACGCATTTCCTGAGCAACATCGTTTCATTTTTTTTGGAAGCGATAATTGCATTCTTTACCCTCTTCTTTCTGTTCCGGGAAGGTGAGTCAATGAAACTGCAGCTAGCGGCGTTCTTGCCGCTTAGGGCCGATCAATTCGAGCGTCTGTTCACCGGCATCAGCAATTCGATCGTTGCCAACGTCTACGGTTGCCTGGCCGTGGGCGCGTCGCAGGGGATCCTAATGAGCTTGGGGTTCTGGGCGCTTGGTCTGCCGTCTCCTATCCTATGGGGACTGGTAACGGCTCTCTGTTCTTTGCTTCCGATCGTTGGCTCATTTGTAGTATGGGGACCCGCTACGATGTTCCTTTTCATTTCCGGACACTGGGGAAAGGGCTTGATCTTGTTATTTTGGAGTGTAGCGGTAGTGGCGCAAATCGACCATCTGCTTCGGACCTGGGTCATCAGTCAACGAGCGAATATGCATCCTTTACTCATGTTTTTCGCGCTCTTGGGGGGTGTGAAGGCGTTCGGGGCCCTCGGGCTGTTCATCGGACCTGTAGTAGTTTCGGTTACACTCGTGGCGCTCGCCATGCTGCGCGAGGCCAACCTGGATGCCCCGGCAGCCTGACACCTCTTTTCTAAGGAGAGAAGCCCATAATGCAAATCAGCAACTTTCGACAGCGAAAATGGGGAAGGCTTGTGACGAGAGCTGCGCTTTCGGTGATGCTTCTGGCGAGCGTTCCCAGCTTTTCGCAGTCGAACTCAAGGCTAGAGGAGTTCTTCCGGAACAACATCGGCCTGAGCGAAGAGCAGATTGCCGCAATTAAGAGCGGGAGAGTCGTCGTGAAGGCGATGCCATCGCGCAGCCCCGCCGAGGTTTTTCTGTTCGGAGCGGTTTATGTCCACGCTGCGCCGGAGAAATACATCCAGTTTGCTCATGACTTTGATCGTCTTCGGCAACTTCCGAACTACCTGGCGCTCGGAGTGTTCAGCAACCCGCCTCAGCTTTCGGATCTGAGTGGTTTCTCCTTCGATGATGATGACATCAAGGCCCTGAAGGACTGCAAACCAGGCGATTGTCTGATCCAGATGCCGGCAAGTTCCATGGACCAGGCCCAGAAAGCGATCGATTGGTCGGCGGCAGATCTCAGCCAGCAGGTCAACGACCTTCTACACAAGGCAGCGCTGGAGCACGTACGTCGATACCAAAGAGAGGGCAACCAAGCGTTGGGCGTCTTCCACGACAAACGTAACCCGACTGATGTGCCCCAGCAATTCGCATATATGCTCAGTTACGCCAAAGTGTTGCCGGAGCAACTTCCGGATTTCCATCGCTACCTTCTTGAATACCCGGATTACAGGCCCGCCAATACTGATAACGCGTTCTACTGGGGCAAGGTTAAATTCGGATTGAAGCCGACGCTGCGGATCGTGCATCTTATTACCATGCGTGGCAAGCCGGGTGATCCGGTTATCTATGCCGTGGCGGAAAAACAGCTCTATTCCAGCCATTACTTCAAAACCTCGCTTGACCTTTCCTTCTGCGTGCGCGCAGGCGAGAACGCCGGCGAACCCGGTTTTTACCTGATCAAGGCTATGGGCTCTGAGCAAGTGGGCCTGACTGGTTTGAAAGGTTCTATCATCAGAAAAGCAGCGGTTAGTAGCTCGTTGTCGAATCTGCAGAAGGCTCTGACCGCGATACGCAACACTTTGGAGCAGTCGCGCAATACTCTGGCTGTTGAGGTGTCTTGTGAATGTCGAGTTCTATCGGAGCCATTTCCAATCCCAGCTGGGCGAAGGAACGAGGGCTGGCTGCCTGAGAATTTGCTGATCAAATGGCCAAGTCACGCTGGCTGCGGATTCAACCTGTCAACCGTGTGTTTGCTCTGACACTTACCTTCTAACTTGAACTCCCTTCTACTGGGATCTGCGGCCCAAGGTTACGAAACGAGCAAACTCCTGAACGGGATCGCCGCTCTCGCGGGACGTCACCACTGATCTGTACGTGACCTCGGACCCATGCTTATCGACGGGCTTCTTGCGAGCACCAATGTTGGCCGCGGGCTGTAGCTGCCGCAGATGCCAGCAGCAGCATTGTCGCCGAAGCCTGTTCCTCCCGTACTTGTTGGGGACGGTCCCATCCGATGCTTAGCATTACTAATCCGTGTAGTCTCGCTTGGATTTCCAGGAGGGTAGTGCCGCGATTCCTATGCTTCCAATGGCTCTTCACTTCTTCGGTCTACGCAGTGGATCAGTCGGCTCGTAACCCAGTTCGGCCGACAGAATTTTCACCAGCTTCGCTAGTACCCTGGTTCGCGCCCAGTACTTGTCGTTGCCTTCGACGAGTGCCCATGGCGCGGTGGCAGTACTGGTCTTGACCAACATCTGCTCTACTGCTTCTTCGTAAGCTTCCCACTTCTCGCGATTGCGCCAGTCTTCATCGGTCAGCTTCCACGCCTTGTACCCGATGGCTTTGCGTTCCTCGAACCGGCGAAGCTGTTCCTCGCGCGAGATGTGTATCCAGAACTTCACCAGGATGACTCCAAATTCGCGCAGTTGCCGTTCAAAGGAGTTGATCTCCCTGTACGCGCGCTTCCATTCCGCTTCGCTGGCGAATCCTTCTACTCGCTCCACCAGAACGCGGCCGTACCAGGAGCGATCAAAGATGGCGATTTGTCCACGTTCCGGCAGTCGTCTCCAGAAACGGTACAGATAATGCCGGGTGCGGTCTTCGCCCTGCGGTGAACTGATCGGATAAACCACGTAGCCGCGCGGGTCGAGCTTCTCGGTAATACGCTTAATCGCGCCACCCTTACCCGCTGCATCCCAGCCTTCGAAAACAATGATGACCGGCTGCTTCTGCAGGTAAACCTGATATCCCAGCTCACGGAGTTGAATCTGGCGGCGCGTCACTTCGCGCACATAAGCCAGGCGATCTAGAGTGCGAGTAAGATCTACCGTCTCCAGCATCAGAGCCCGCCTCCGCTCAAGGATTCCATGGCCGCACGCAATTCGGCGTCTTTGGAGACCTCGGCAGAAACCTCGTTGCGCGGTGGCGCCTTAGATCCCAGGTTCTTTTCGAGCGCGCTAATGATGGTTTCAAACACACACTTCCGGGTATACGACTTGGACGTGGCTTCGACTATCGTCCATGGCGCGTATTCCGACTCGGTCAGTTCCAGCATCTCCTCCGTGGCCGCCAGGTACTCGCCGTATTTCTTGTGACGGAGCCAGTCGGCTTTGGTTACGCGCCAGGCTTCCAGTGGGTTCGCTTGGATCATCTCGAAGCGCTTGCTCTGTTCCTTCTTGCTGATGTGCAGAAAGAACTTCAGGATTGCGGAGCCATCGTCGGCCAGCATGCGCTCAAACTCGATGATGTCGCGGAACGCTTGCTTCCACGACTTCTCCGGAATCGCCCCCTCGACACGCTCCTCCAGCACGCGTCCGTACCAGCTGTGATCGAAGATGACCATCTCGCCGCGGTTTGGCACCTTCAGCCAGAAACGCCACAACCACGGACGCTGCTGCTCGTAAGTTCGAGGATCGGTGATCGGATACAGTTTGAAGCCGCGCGGATCCAGCCGCTGTGTCAGCGCCGCTATCGTGGTTCCCTTGCCCGACGCGTCCCAGCCTTCGAAAACAATAACCGTGGGTACACCGTTGTCCCAGCAGGCCTTCTCTAAGTCGTACAGACGCAACTGCAAGCCGGGGACGATACGTTTGTATTCTTCCCGGGAGAGCTTCTTCTTCAAGTTGATGTTTTCGAGCATGGGTCCGGTCAATTTTACTCCGGACTGCAATGCGCGTCGGGCAGCAGAGGAGTTGCAGAAGATCTCTCGGTACCGATCCGGCCAATTTCCTCGGAGCCTGTTTCTGACCATCCATCCATAACGAAATAGTGGGTCACTTTGACGCTCAATAGTGCAACCCGAACCCAAAAGGAAACAGCGGGGATTGCGAGTCGTGAGGCAAATCGCTTTTCTGTTTTTTCACCGCCTCCACGGAAGACGGTAATTCGAAGGGGAGACGCCCGCTGGGTGACACCTTGCCGGTAATCAGAGCGAGCAGTGGTTCGTCCGAGATGCCGAAATCGCCCAAGAGCGCAGTCGCATATGAGCTTACGTTGGTCAGGATCAGCGGCCTCTCAAGCGTGGTCAGGAACACGGTTGGAACCATCGAACTCACTCGCAGCAGTTCGGCGTAAGCTGCATCTTTCTCCGTAAACGTAAGTCTTCCCTCGTGTTGCCGTGATCCAAAGAAGAAGTTTGGATGCTCACTCTCGTAGGGCGCGGGCGCTCGAATGATCGCCAGATCGGCCTGCGCGGGGTCCGGGACCACGATGAATCCAACGGCCTCCGCGGCCTTAGCAGCTACGCCATACAGATAGATCTTCTTACCCTTCGGAGCGAACGGCAGCAACCGCCTGCCGGTTGAGACGACGGATTTGTTCTCCAGCAGAACAACAGCGCGAGCTTGCGCAGCTTGTCCCTCGGCGGCAAAGTCTTTGTTGCCGGCGATTACCGCAGCCTTGGTCTCATCCACGTAGGGCTGTTCGAAGAGACCAAGCTCGAACTTCTGCAGAAGAATGCGGCCCGCAGCCTCCCTTACCCGCGCATCCGAAATCAATCCGTTATGGACATCCTCCACTATGACATTCGATTGTTCCGCTCCTCCGATCTGATCCACACCCGCGTTGATCGCCTTGGCAAAGCGTTGCGCCTTCGACAGTTCTTCCGCTCCCCACGGCATGCCGATTTCCGCCGGAGTGGGCTTGACGCCTGCGGCCGTTCCATTGCGGCAGGCCTCGGAGCAATCATTCGTAATCGCCCAGTCGCTTACGATGACGCCGCGAAACCCGTATTGCCCGCGCAGCAACTCACTCAGCAATTGATGATTGAATCCGGCTCCCACCTGCTCCAGCGGCTTGCCATCGATGGCAACTTCTTGTAAGACCGAGTAGGTCGGCATCACGCTACCTACGTGCGCCGCGAAGGCACCGGTAAACGGAATGAGATGTTGCGGGAAGTTGTGTCCGGAAAAATCGGCGAAGCGGCCGTAGTAGTTATGACCATCCCAACCGTCCTTTGCTGCGCCGTACCCCACCCAATGTTTCACTACTGCGACGACACTACCGGAGTTCAAACCATCTGCGCCATTTTGGATTCCGGCGACATAGGCTTCCACCATACGTTTCGCGGTGTCCGCATCTTCGCCGAAGGTTCCGTTGGTCCGCGCCCAGCGCGGTTCCGTGGCCAGATCGGCCTGAGGGGCGAGCGACTCGCGAATGCCCACCGCTTCATATTCCTGACGTACGACATCCCCGAAGCGGCGGGTAAGCGCAGGGTCATTCGCTGCAGCAAAACCCAGAGCCTCCGGCCACATGGTGAATGCTCTGTCCTGCATGGTGGCTCCGAGCACTTGCTCAAAATGGTGCCGCGGATCGGACGAGATCGTAACCGGAATCCCCCATCGCGAGGATTCTGCAATCGCCTGAACTTCGTTGTTCTGTTTGGCGAAGAACTCAGCGCTTCCATTCAGTCGCGTGATGAACGTGCTGACGTGATCTTCATCGATGAACTGGCGGACCTTCACCAGGTCATACTCCTTGCCAACTCCGAGCGGCGCCAACGGGCCGGAGCTGGGCAGGGTGCCGTGCACCATCAGTCCCGCCAACTCTTCCAGACTCATGCGCTGAACCAGGTCGGTGACCCGGACCTCCGCAGGCAGACGCCAGTCCTCGTACGGATCAAGCTTCCCATTTCGATCGAGATCCTTGAACGTCAGGCCATCCACGGTGAGCAAAGGCGCGGAACGATGACCGAGGATGGCTTGCTTGGGCGCGCCTCCAGCCACAGAAGTTGAGCAAACGAGCAGCACTAAGGCGAAGAATCTTGAATGCATTGGCGAGATCTCCTTCCTTTTCACGTGGCACGCGGACGACAGGGCGTCAGTACTGAATGCAGATTTTTGCCAAAATGCCTGCCACTCTTCTGAAACTGAAACGCCTCGACGATTCTTGCTAAAGGATACAAGGCGTCAATCACCGGACGCATGTCCATCGTGTTCAACGCTCGGATCATTTCAAGCTGATGAAGCCTGCTGCCCACGTTACGGAACTGTTGCAGTTTTGACCAAGGTCGGGCCGAGTCTCAATCAAGACGTTGAAGGTATCTCGATCCTTCTCTCTCGTACTCGTGAATCCCTCCTCTCATGGGTGGAGAGAGAAGGACACCCTGGCAGCAATGCTGTTCGGCCGTGCCTCCGAACGGGCTCTCGGTGCCTATTTTTTCCCGGAACGACTCGTTTCGATGGCTTTGGATATCGAAGGCTTTAAGCCATCGAAGCTACAAAAGTCGTGCCTTTCTCAGTCACCATAGCTGCTATGGCTCCCCTTCTTCTTCGCTCGATCCATCGCTGGTGTTCTCGACCCCCTCCTCGTCCTCGATTGTGGCGAAAGCGCCAGGGTTGGGTTCCTCCTCTTCTATAGTGGCCACAGACCTCCGATCGTCTCGCTCAGCTTCTTCCGTCACATTGGGTTCCGCAGTCTCTTCGGGACTCGTAGCCGGGGCCGTCGAATCGGACGCAATTCCTTCAGCGTCATCATGAGCGGCTTGCCCGGGGGCCTCCTGCTCCGCTTCTAGTTGCGCTTCGGTTTCGGCAGCCCCAGTTCCATCCGTGTCCGACCCGGTCGGATTTGGATCCGGCGAAGTGACACTTTCCTCTTGTGCGACTTGCTCTTCCAGCATTGTCACGCGGGCTTCGAGATCGGCGGACGGGATGACGCGGTACAGCGAATTGCACAGCTGGGCCAGAGCGCTCGCCTCCCGTGCCCGCAATTCACCCGATAACAGCAAGCGGATCGCCTGCCCGGTGACTTTGGAGACGTCGGCGGCGGTCATGTTGTCCGGCACCTCCACGTCAACCACCGATCTGCGATTGTTCCGCCCTCCGATCTGGCCGAGTGTTTTGGCGCTATCTGGATTGGCGTGGAAAAAGCAAAGCCCTCCCGCACCCGCTGGTGCCCGGCAGGCGGCGCCCGTTCTTGTCTTGCCCTTACATGTCTGCATGATGGCTCCTTTGTAGATCAGATTTTTTCCACAAATCAATGAGCTCGTGCAATAAAGCAAATGCTCCGTTCACAAGTGCACGGTCGTCATGTACGTAGTGTGCATTTGCGAATGGCGCAGGTAATTTAGCGCTTGCGTTGTGGAATCGACGAAATCGTCGTGGGCGCCATTTGGAAATGCTGCGAGTTCGTCCACATAGTCATTCAGCCAAGGTGCGGATTCTGGCAGGGAAACCAGTCCCGCCTCAATCAGGGGCGTGACTGCCTCTGCCCTTGCTCGCTTGTCTTTATCTACCTTGATCGGAATGATGGGGAGGGCACTTTCGTATCTCAGTTCCTGAATGAGGCTTTGCCCGCTGGCTTTATCTTCCACCAGTATCTGAATCGGGTTCCATAGCTCCGCCAACGAAATCATGCGCCTCTTCAGTTCTGGAAATTCGACTTTCCCGCGCCAGAGACCAAGGAGGTAATAACGCCCGCTTTCCGCCACGCCCCAGATCGTGCAAACAGAGAAATCGTTCTCTGCGCCGCTTTTGAATGCGGTGTCCCAAGAATGGATAACTCGTCGGAATGAGGGGAGTGGCTCTCGGAAATAGCGCCACCATTCTCTCTTGAAAACCTCTCCTTCTGCGGCGGCTGGGCGTTGTTGGTACAGCGAAGCAAAGATGCTGCCTCCGATCAGAGTTCGAGTTTTCTCCAATTCCTCAAGCGGATATTTCTCCGGCCATAATGCCTCGCCCGCCCGGCGGAAACTTTCATCCACCTCGGCGATCGAGGGCAGACTCAATACAGGCCACCCGTTCGGGTCCAGTCGTAGCAAGTGGCCGGCGAGATCGTCCTCGTGCCAACGCGTGGATATCAAAACCACGGCACCCCCAGGCTGGCGACGGGTGTAGGCCACTGACTTGAACCATTCATGCAACGCTCTGCGGGTTAGCTCACTGCGTGCCTCTTCTGCATCTTTGAGGGGGTCATCGATCAGCAACAAGTGCGCCCCCCGCCCGGTGATCGCTCCGCCACGACCGACTGCATAATATGACCCGCCAGCCGTGGTGTCGAACCGTCGCATGCCGGCCGAATCTTCAGCCAGGCGAAATCCAGGAAAGATGGCGCGATGAACAGGATTGATTACCAGGTTGCGGACCTTGCGCCCAAAGTCGTCGACCAACTCTTGACCGTAGCAGGCGGTGATAATGGATCGGTCAGGGTTGCGCCCTAGAAACCATGCTGGAAATATTTGGGTTCCCAGCAAACTTTTTCCGTGGCGTGGCGGCATAAATATCATCAATCGACTTATCTCACCTCGCTCAACGGCTTCAAGTTTGTCCACAATTAGGCGATGATGCGCGGCAAGTTCGAAGTTGGGATACACCGCCAAGGCATAGCAGGCCAAGTCTTCTCGGGCGAGTGCCAGCAGATCTCGGGAATTCATTCCTCTGCCCCCGCTAACTGTTTCCGTCTTTCGAGGTAAGTCTCGGCGATTCGTTTGGCTGTTTGAGGATCAAGAGTGACGTTGATGTTCGTGGGGCTCCGCTCATCTAAATCACCACGTAGCTTAGCTTCGAGTTCTAAAATCCCACACTGTACCCGTATTGAAGCTAGGGCCGTGCGAGAGTCACCCCTTGCCTTGGCCTGCACCATAATCAGGTTGGCGTCCATCGCCAGCTTTTCCAGCTTTCTCACCCAATGGGCTACGCCGTTGGTCGCCTGTTGCACTGATCGACGATCACTAGTGGCAAGCCTCTGGAGGAGGGATATTTCAAGCCTCCTTATTCGCTTCTCAAGATCGGCTAAGTTCATTTTATTTTCGTCAATCGATGCGACTGTTCGTGTATTCGCACGTCTTCCCGTTGATATAAAGAGATCGCATCATCGGTTTTTCCAGCTAATTCAAAAGCGGCGACGTTCCTCGGCGTTTCACCGATTGATTGCAAATCACTTATTCTTTTCCGAAAGGGAAGCCTGGGATTTATCAGATCTCGATATGCCTCTCTTCGTGGCTCTATCAGCATCCTGTTTCCAGCGATAGGCGGGGCGATTATTGATTTCAGTCGTTTCAAGATAGCGATCCAATCTCGAGAGTACGTTGTGCACGCTAATAAGGAGATTCTTGCGCGAGCTTCCGGTAATACCGATCGCGGTCAGGGCCTCTCGAATCTGTGTGGGAAGCAGAGGCACCGGAGTCTGTTGAAGCAGGCGTCGGACATGGTCTGACACACCCGAAGCTTCTCCCTCAAGCGGTGCATCGGACTGATAAATATCCAAACCCTCAAGTATTTGATCAATAGCCGCCAACTCACGCTGGAGAGCTGCGCGTTCCTCGTTAATTGTGAAAAGTCGTTCCATAACTTTTTCCCGGCGCCACTGAGCGTCCTCGCGAGTCTTTTTGTAATCCACGTATTTAACCTAACTTCCATGACTAACATTGTCAATATATAGTTTTTGGAGTAGTACTCATACGAGTAACATTATGTTAACCACACTCCACCCAGCCGCGACCGGCCGTAGGCTCTTGCTGTGCAGGCTTGGGGTCATAACGTTGAGATACAGACAGTCTTTGCCGGTCTTGCCTACAGGTTTTACCTGCGAAGCTCGCCGCTGGCTTGCCCGGTACGTAAAATCGGATTGCGGACGGGGACACTTAGTTTGTCCGCCCTACAAACTGCGTTCCAGTGCGCCGGGGCTTGAGGAGTTTATCCAACGCAGCTCCGCAACCGGCGGGATGCCGGACCGAGCGGGTGCGACGAAAGACGAGGTCTATCGGGCGATCGAGGCGTTGACGCTTGGTGAGCGATTGAAGCTCAAGCACTTTGTCGCCTGGGGGGTGCGGGGACTCGGACGAGCGAGTTGTGGGGCGGACTTGGGAGGATCTGCTGAGCGAAGCGAGCCTTTCGATTTTGGAAGGTGCATTGCTGCATCGATTGGTTAACTAGTCGGAAGGAGGCAATGAGCGTGCGTGATCCATCCGCTCGAGAATCCAAGGACAGCTTCCATGCCTTAATCGCCGAGAACCATCCGGCAGAGCAGAACTGGAGAGCAGTTCGTAAATCACAAGAAGTGAGGAAGGTCGCTTTCCAGCAGAGGCCATGCGGGCGTCGGATTGCCTGACGCTCTTCCTAGCATTTTTCCTTTGGGTTGCGCTGAAACAGGTCACAAGACACCAATGGTAGGGCAATGGATAGAGGCTACTCGACAGTCCAGATCGCGCAAATGCTTGGAATGGACAAGCAGATGCTGCTTTCATTGCTAGAGGTCCCATCGTGCGTACAGGCACCGCAAGGCGACGATGCATCTGCCTCAATGCGACCAGTGGCGGAGGTTCTCGCGCCGGTTGACGATTTGTCGTCGCAAGAGGATGGTTATCGGGTCGGAGAACTGTGCAACTTCAGACACTGAGGAGTTGAAAATGGACGCTGCAGCGGGTTCGGATGGAGGCAGTTTTCGCCACTGGAGGAAGGTGATTCTAATACCGGCGCTGCTGGCGCCAATGGTCGGATTTCTGGTCTCATATGCTTTCACCGCCAAGTACACCTCGCAGTCGGAAGTGCTGGTGTCGCCGCCGAGGATTCCGGACGCGGTTGTGCAGTCGGTCTTTACCGAGGATCTGACGCAGCACATTACCACGATTGGGCAGCGGGTGTTGAGCCCGACCCTACTGAGACCCATGGTGGAAAGGCTCGGGTTGGCCAAGGAAGGCCAGAACGTCGAGGATGTGATTTCCAACATCCAGCCCAACATGACGATCGAGCCGGTCCCTGATTTCTCGGACTTCGGTCCTACGGCCAATAAAAAGGCTGGTACCAGCCCCGTTCCCGGTTTCTACGTGAACTACACCGCATCGACTGCCCGCGATGCGCAGCAGATCTGTGCTGCCCTAACCTCGATGGTAATCGAGGAAGATCTAAAGATGAGGCAGGAGCAGACGAACGGCACAACGGATTTCCTGACTCGGCAGGTGGAGGATGCCAAGCAGCATCTCGATGATCTGGATAAGCAGATGGCGGCCTTCAAGAACCAGCACGTAGCATCGAGTCTTGGCATTGACTACGACAACGCGCGGAAGGTCTACCAGGACGACTTGGCTAAGCAGAGCACCGCTAGGATGGCGTCGCAGGTGGAGCAACAGCAGCAAGGGGAACAGATGGCGCTTCTGAACCCCGCCACTCTTCCCGACACTCCGGAGTTTCCGAACCGGCTACTATTTGCCGTTGGAGGTCTCATCGCAGGTCTGGTGTTCGGGACCGGTCTCGCATTGTGGCTCAGGTACAGAGCGGCCACCTTGCGGATTGCTCCAATCCCTACAACGTTGTAGTGATTCGCATCAGATTCTGCGTTTATCTAGAAGGCGTTTGGCAGGACGATTGTAGCAATTCTTCCGCTCGGACACAGTCTTGACCGGTGTAGGTCCGCTGTCTACAGCACTATAGCCACGTGAAGACGCGGTGTGCGCCAAGATGCCTTTCCACAATGTCCCCTTTACTCCGCGCACCGCGGGGTGCCAGATCGAGTAGTGGCAGCATTTTTTTTATTGCTACATGAACCTTTTGACCGGCAAACCCGAATAACAGAATGGAGAAGCCGATTGGCTGACGACCGAGAGATTTGGAAGAGGATCTCGCAGGGAGACGCCGATTCGTTCGACGCATTTTACCGGGAGAATGCGCCCCGGCTACTGGTGTTTCTGCGGCAGGTTATCGGAAATCCTCAGGCGGCCGAAGACGTTGTGCAAGAGACGTTTACTCAGATGTGGAATCGGCCGAACGGGTTTCAGCCAGAGCGTGGGACTTGTCGCGCCTATCTCTACGGGATTGCGCGGAAGCTTGCCGCAGATTGGTGGCGAAAGCAAGGGTCTTCGGATCGGGCGATTGAGGACCAAGTGAGCTTTTGCCAGACAGAAACCGTTTCGATTGTGGCTGACGCATTCCGGCGGCTCCCGGAGGAACAACGAACACTGCTGTGGTTACGAGAAGTAGAAGGGCTATCCTACGCGGAACTCGCCGTGATCCAAGACATACCTGTCGGAACGGTGAGGTCACGATTGTTTGCGGCGCGGGAAGCGCTGCGAAGGATCTGGCTGAACAAGCGGGAAGCCCGAAGGAGTGGTGCATGTCGAGCAGTAACAGACAAATCATGAAGTGCGAAGAAGCAGCAGAGTTTGTCTCTGCACTTTGCGACGGTGAAAGCATTCCACCTGGAGCCGCGGGGCACGTTGGCGCGTGCGAAACCTGCCAAGCGCGCTTGAAGGAATACGGAGAGATCGGGATGGAGTTGCGCAGTTTGGCGAGCGCGGAGTTGCGCCATGTGGCGGGCCTGGAATCGCCGGAAGAAGTGAGAGCACGGACCTGGGAGACAAGGCAGAGAACTACATCGAGTTGGTGGGAGAAAGGATGGACGTTGTTGGCGCCGCTGCCGCTGATCGTTTGGCTTTACGCCTCGATCCTCGCCGGTCTTTTCCTGCAGTGGGTCGGGCCCCACCACGATCCGAACTTTTCGCACGGGATTTTCGTTCCACTCTTTGCTTTGTTTGTTCTGTGGCAGGACCGCAAGAAACTGAAAGCAATTGCGTCAGCACCATCATGGGCTGGTCTTCCGCTGGTCGTGCTCAGCCTGCTTGTGCTAGTTCTGGGAATCTTGGGAGCGGAATTGTTTCTCTCCAGGGTGTCGCTCCTGATCCTGCTGGCGGGTCTGATCATTCTGTTTCAGGGATGGACGTTCTTTCGGGCGGTCCTGTTCCCTTGGGCGTTCCTGTTTTTGATGATCCCCATTCCAGCCGTCGTCTTCAACCAGATCACGTTTCCGCTGCAACTACTGGCGTCGAAGGTTGCCAGCGCGATCTTGTCCTGGATGGGCGTGCCAGTCCTGCGAGAGGGCAACGTAATTATCCTTCCGGCCATGGCGTTGGAAGTAGCTGACGCCTGCAGCGGTATTCGCTCACTGATGTCGCTGGCGACGCTCGCCGTGATCTACGGTTATTTGATAGAGCGAAGAATCGTCGTCCGGGTCCTGCTGGCGCTGGCCTCGATTCCAATCGCCGTCGGAGCAAACAGCTTGCGCGTCGTGGGCACGGGACTGCTGGTGCAATACTGGGATCCGGATAAGGCGCTGGGGTTTTTCCACGAATTCCAAGGCTGGCTCATGTTTGTCGCATCGCTGGCCATGCTTTATCTTCTGCATTGGGCCTTTCGTTTTTTCTGGCCTGAGGGAGGTCTTCAGCGAACAGCTCCTTCATCGCGTCATCCATCCCAGCCAATCATGAAGCAATTCGGTAGATTGCGCTTCGTTCTTGCTACCGGCTTGATTCTGCTGACTGCTATTTTTTTGCAGGCACGGGGACGTAACGAGATCATTCCCTCTCACATGCCACTCTCATCTTTTCCCGCGCAACTGGGCAACTGGAGCGGTCGAGACATCCCGCTGGACCAAGACACTCTTGAGGTATTGGGACCCGGCGATTTCCTGGTGCGCGGCTACCGGGACGCCGACAGCGACCTGCCCTACGTCGATCTGTTCCTGGCCTACTTCCCCAGCCAGCGCACGGGCGACACCATCCACTCTCCCAAGCACTGTCTGCCAGGCGCCGGATGGCTCCCTGAAGAAAATGACGTTGTCATACTTTCGCTGCCCGGCCACGCTCCTTTCCGGGCTAACCGCTATGTCATCTCCAAAGCCGGCGCGCGCAAGTTGGTGTTGTATTGGTATTGGGCGCATGATCGCGGAGTGGCCAGCGAATATTGGGCTAAGTTTTATCTGATCAAGGATGCGATTCGCATGAACCGCAGCGACGGTGCCCTTGTGCGCATCACGGCTGACATGTTTCCTGGCGAGACGCCATACTCCGCGCAGCAGCGGCTTCGCCCCTTTACTTCCGCCGTGGTCCCGTTGCTCGATGACTACATCCCGCGCTGAGGCTGCCGGGGCGTATGCTATGAAGTCAGCAGGCCGGTTGGATTAGGAAATGACCCGGGAAATAGCATCGGAAGCCGTTTCGAACTAGACATGATAAGGAGTTGCTAATGAATCGCAGGCGACTATGGTGGATTGGAATTGCGGCTCTTGCCGTCGGCAGTCTTGTCAGCTTGAAGGTCTATCGCATGTTACGGGCGCAAAGTGATCCGGCGAAGGATCTTGTAGATTTCCTGGTGGCGGCTCACGATATCCCAGTCGGCGCGAAGATTGAGGATGGCGATCTGAAGGTTGTGAAGCTCCCGCGTGAGGATCTGGCGGCGGATGCTTTCCGCGCCAAGGGTCGTGCGGTTGGCCGCGGGGTCGTGCTGCCCATCGCAAAGGGGGATTTTGTTCTGCCCTACAAACTAGCGGCAGAAGACGGCGGATCAGTGCCCTCATCCCTGATTCCGACGGGTATGCGCGCCGTTTCCGTCAACGTGAACGAGGTCACGGGTGTGGCAGGCTTTGTTGCGCCGGGCACGCGAGTCGACGTGTTAGCTACGGTCAATTTCAGCGGCTCAGACGAACCGCGCAACGTGACGATTTTGCAAAATGTGAAGGTACTAGCATCTGACCAGCATCTTGACCACGGCAGCTCGGTGGGCCCGGCGCACGTGGTGACGTTGCTTGCTTTACCGGAAGACGCCGAAAAGCTGGCACTGGCTACGCAGGAGGGTCACATCCAACTAATTCTGCGTAACCCGGTCGACACGAAACAAGAAACGCCCCCACCCGTCGGAAACGAGAATTTGTACGGAGGCACAGTAGCAACCCCGACTCGAGGGCAACTGAGAGTGACGCGACTAAAACGCACTCTGCAACCAGTGCCAGACTTTCCCAAGTTTTATGAGATAGAAATTCTTGGCGGGCCCCAAAAAGAGACTATCAAGCTAAAACAGTGAACCTGACATCGTAACGACCGAGAAGAGATTTACAATGTGGCCGATATGAATCGTCTCGTTGTGACTCCGTTCAATCGTTTATCGAAAATCTCTCCTAACCGCAAGAAGAAAATTCCTGTCTAATGTGCTAGATGGGAGAGAACGACCACGCGGCGATCCGGGCGATTCTGTCTGGAGACAAAGAAGCCTACGGGGCACTGGTTGTGCGCCACAGCCAGAGTCTCTTCCGGTTGGCATTTCGTATAACCGGCAATGAAGCCGATGCAGAAGAGGTGGTGCAAGAGGCTTTTCTGCGCGGGTATCAGAACCTCGAGAGCTTCCAGTCCCGATCAACTTTTGGCACATGGATCTATCGAATCGCCGTGCGCTGCGCACTGGACAGAATGGATAGTCGCAAGGTCGAAGGGGCCAGCCGAATCGCCCAAGAGACCAACCCGCAGCAAAAGCCCGTGCAGCTGGCAGATGAAACCGCCGGGCCCGAACGCCTCTTGTTGAGCCGCGAGATTGGAACCATGCAGCAGACCGCTATGCACAGCCTGACGCCAATCGAGCGAACGGCTTTCGTGCTGAGGCACATGGAAAATCTTACGACCGAGGAGATTGCTTCCGCACTTGGCATTGCACCGAACGCGGCAAAGCAAGCAGTATTTCGCGCGGTACAGAAGCTGCGGCGCCGGCTAGCGGCGTTACGGGTGAATATATGAAGCATCTAAACGAAGAAGAGTTAATCGAGCATCATTACGGCGAGGGCGATGCGGACGCTAAGCACCACCTTGAAGTGTGCGGACAATGCGCGGAAGCCTACGCTGCGCTGGGACACGACCTCGCCGAACTAAACGCCGCAGAACCGCCTGCCCGCACCTCCCTGTACGGCGAACAGGTGTGGCGATCGCTTTCGAACTCGCTGCCCTGCCGAGAGCGCTTGAAGGAATACGGAGAGATCGACGCGGAGTTGCGCCGCCTGGCGAGTCTGGAATCGCCGACGGAAGCGAGAGCACGGACTTGGGAGACAAGGCCGAGGACCGCATCGAGTTGGTGGGAGAAAGGACCTGAGCTGTTACCAACGTCCATTTGGTCAGGCCACCTGAACTGTAACGCACGTTTGTTGGCGCCGCTGCCGCTCATCACCTGGCTTTACGCCTCGATCTTCGTCGGCCTTTTCCTGTTCCTGCTGTGGGTCGGGCGCCACCACGCTCTGCTGACTGCTATTTTGCTGCAGGCACGAGGACGTAACGAGATCACTGGCATAACGATGCTGCCGTTGATCTTGACCATCGTCATATTCGTAACCGTCTTGCTGGTGGCGTTCTTCTTCGGCTGGGCCGCCGCGACGCCCACTTCCGTGCTGGGAGCCCGCTTGCGCGCCATCGGTGGTCAGCCCACGATGACTCAGGAAAAGCCTGCGCTCAAGGTGAGAGAGCGCATCGAGCAGGCCCTCGATCCTCTCAGCAAGGCCATTCCGCTTTCTCCCTCGGACGTCTCCCGCACCCGGGCATGGCTCATTCAGGCCGGACTCCGTGAGTCCCGCCACGTCAGCTACTATTTCGGAGCGCGTATTGCGCTGGCCTTCCTGGGTCTTGTCGGCGTCATCGTTTTTTCCGGCGTCGATAGCGTTCCCCTCCTGGTCTGCGTGCCCGCCTTCGGTTTCTTTATTCCCCGCTTTTTTCTCAAGCGCATGATCAAAGACCGTCAGCGTCGTATCCGCATCGCGCTTCCCGACGCTCTCGACCTCACCGTCATTTGCATTGAAGCCGGACTCGCACTCGACCAGGCCCTGATGCGCGTCGGCCAGGATCTGCATCACGCCCATCCCGACCTCAGCGACGAATTTCATCTGGTCAACCTCGAGATGCGCGCCGGCAAGCCCCGCGCGGAAGCTCTGCGCAACATGGTCGATCGCACCGGCGTCGATGATATCCGCTCTCTCGTCGCCACGCTCATTCAGACCGATCGCTTCGGCACCAGCATCGCTCAAGCTTTGCGCGTTCATTCGGATTCTTTGCGGACGGCCCGCCGGCAGCGCGCCGAAGAGCAGGCCGCCAAGACTACAATCAAGATGGTCCCTCCCCTGGTCATATTCATTTTGGTTCCGTTCCTCTTTGTCACCATTGGTCCGGCACTGATTCAGGCCTATCACTCTCTCAAAGGCAAATGACCGGCGGAGTGAGAAGCACAACTGGAGCGCCGCGAATGGAGGAAGTCAGCAGACATCATGCCGGGATTCGTCCCGCACGGCCAGAGCGGGAAATTCCTTAGGTGGGCGCATGTTATGAAGTCAGCAGTCCGGTTGGTGAAGCTGTCAGCCGAAGACCGAAATTTGAGAATAGTTCCATAAGGTTTTGAAAAAACATTCGCTATGCCATTGCCATTGCTGATCGCCCTTCTCGTTTTCGTCGTGGTTACCCTCGCAGCCTTCGCTGTCGTTTCCCTGCTCGACCAGCGCAATGCCCGCGCCCGCCTCATCAAAGACCGACTCGCTACCGTCCATAAGGAGCCCGAGCGCGAACCGGAAGAGGAGCTCGCCCTGCTGCGCGACGAGCGGCTCAGCGAGATTCCCGCACTCGACACTCTGCTACGCCGTTCCGAGCGAGTTTCCGCCATGCAGGACGCGTTGGAGCAGGCGGGCATGAAATTTCGCGCCGTCAACTTCCTCCTGCTGTGCATGCTCTCCGGCATTCTCACGGCAATTGCGGCTGCGCTCTGGAGCAAGAATGATGCCATCGCTTGGGCCGCGCTCATCATCGGAGCCTTCCTTCCCTATTCCGCCGTCTCCTTTCGCCGCCAGAAGCGCTTTGAAAAATTCGAGG
This sequence comes from uncultured Acidobacteriaceae bacterium, assembly GCA_963770245.1. Classification (GTDB taxonomy): domain Bacteria; phylum Acidobacteriota; class Terriglobia; order Terriglobales; family Acidobacteriaceae; genus PALSA-270. Next base: position 535,008 of record CAVYOX010000016.1, read on the forward strand.
AGCTTTTCCCCGAAGCCATAGACACGCTGGCCCGCGCCGTGCGCGCCGGACACGCCTTCACCACTGCTCTGGAAATGATTCCCAACGAAGTCGCCGAGCCTCTCGCCGGCGAGTTCCGCAAACTCTACGAAGAACAGAAGTTCGGCATGCCCGTACGCGATGCCCTCATGAATCTCACCGAACGCGTGCCCCTGGTCGACGTCAAGTTCTTCGTCACCGCCGTCATGCTGCAGCGCGAAACCGGCGGCAATCTCGCCGAGATCCTCGACAACTTGTCCTACGTCATCCGCGAGCGTTTCAAGATTCAGCGCCAGGTCCGGGTCCACACCGCTCAGGGTCGCCTCACTATGGCCTTGCTCATGGCCATGCCACCCGTCGTGGTCGCCATTCTTGCCGTTTTCAGCCCCGATTTCGTCCACCCCCTTTTTTATGATCCCGCTGGCCACATCTTGCTCGTGGCCAGCATCGCGTTACAAACAACTGGCTATTTCGTGATCCGGAGAATTATTAGGATTCAGGTATAACGATGCATTGAATTTCTTGGACTTAGAAAATGACACGGCAAATGGCGTCAGAAACCGTTGTCGAATACGATTTTCGATGTTTCTGTGGTACCCCGATCGTAACGACTGAGAAGACGATGACCTGTACCAATTGTGGTCGGACCTTCGAGATTCGCCGGGTTGGGAAGCGCACCCGCTGGCGCGTGAACACAGCTCAGCCCATCGGAGTTCAAGATGTACTGGAACTAGTTGAACGGCCGGTCGTGTTCATCACCCTTTTGCTTTTGTTGCTGTGCTGGTTGTACGAGTTAGCCTACGGCTAGGAGTCAGCCGCGGGCTGAGGTTGGGAGAGCAAATGACATCGGAAATCTCCGTCGAGCGACAATTCCATTTTCACTGCTCTTGTGGCGCAATCACGATAACGGGCGAAAGGACGGTGACCTGTACCGGCTGTGGTATAACCCTCGGGGTTCGCCGGGTAAGGAGGCACCGACAACGCTCGGACACAGTTACTTACTATGGTAGGACCATCCCGGTTCGCCGAGTTGAGAAGCGCAGACCACACCTGAACACAACGGTCAGAGTGCCGAACACCAGGATCCTGTCAAGATTCAGCGCGTGGGTGAAAACTGCCCTGGCCAAATGTGTCAAGGCCATCAATGTTCACCGGATTAGGCGGAAGCTCAAGTACTGCACCAAGCCCGCGACGAACCGCGTGGGCTACCTGAAATCAACGAGTCGCCAAGAGGAGGCGTCCGTGAAGGAATGCACGTCAAGGTTGGACCGAATCGGCCAGACGGCAAACCGCATCCGCATGCGGACAAAACTGGCAGGATTACGAAATTTGTGAACACCTACACGGGCCGTTCCAAGCCCTATAACGTTGTAGTGTTTCGCAACAGATTCTGCGTCTATCGAGGTGTTTAGCACGATCGTTGTAGTCATTTCCCGGCGGGCACAGTCTTGATCGGTGTAAGTTCCCTGCCTACAGCACTATCGTTATTTGAAGACCCGGGGTGCTGCGAAAACCCTTACCCGCGAATATCCCTTTACTTCGCGCACCGCAGGATTTTTTATTACCGGATGATTTTTTTGACCGGCAAACCCGAATAACAGAACGGAGAAGCCGATTGGCTGACGATCGGGAGATTTGGAAGAGGATCTCGCAGTCGAGACGCCGATTTACTTTACGGTTAGACAACACTGCTCAAATTCCCATGATTGTCCGCGAAGATTTTCCCGGCGACCCTGTTGAATTTTGGGCATAAGCAAATTAGAGGGCCCACAGGACGAGCGGGATGCCGGACCGAGCGGGTGCGACGAAAGACGAGGTCTATCGGGCGATCGAGGCGTTGACGCCTGGGGAGCTTTTGAAGCTCAAGCACTTCGCCGCCTGGCGGGTGCGCGGGCTCGCACGAGCAAGTTGTGGGCGGACTTGGGAGGATCTGCTGAGCGAAGCCGTGCTTTCGACTTTGGAAGGTGCGGTGAATAACGGCGGTGGCAGGCTCTGGAATAGGAATGTGGATCTCGTAACTCACCTCGTTGGTGCTATGCGCAGCATCTCCAGTCACTGGAAGCGAGATTTTGTCGAGGAGGAAGAGGTTCTCCTGGAATCGGAACTCGCATCGCGGAGCGGCGAAGAAGGTTGGATTTCTCCGCTCGACAATGCCGTGTCCGACGATCCGTCCCAAGAGCGAGATGTGGCCGCACGCCAGGAATGGGCTCTGATTACGAAGCTATACCTCGACGATGTCGCCGCGAGGGGAGTACTTGAGGGCTGGTCACGAGGAATGACCGCCTCTGAAATCATGGAGGACTCTGGGCTTACGAAATGGGAATATCAGGAAACTATGAGGCGAATTAGACTTCGCCTGCGTGAGCAGGACAAAACTCTAAGATCGAAGGGACGCCGGGGGAGGAGGTTGAACCTTGACGGATGTAAGAAATGGCGCTGAGCCGCTAGAAGAGATCATGAACCGGCTCGCCGATTCGGTACTTGAGCTTTCGGAGGAGGAGATTGTTGCTGAAGAGCACGACGCCGGCGCAGATCCAATCGGGGAGGCCGCATACGTCCTGGCTGTACTACGCAACCCTACGAAACCAGAGCGTGCGCCGAAGAGCCCTCTTGCTGCCCCCGGCAGGTCAGTCGGTCTCGCCCGTATTGTGATTGCCGATGACCACCCCATTTTCCGGGACGGTCTGCGGCGGCTGCTCGAAGCCGAGCCTGGACTGAAGGTGATCGGCGAGGCCAGCGATGGGGCGGAGGCCGTCAAGGTCTCCCGGCAATTGAAACCCGACATTTTGTTGCTGGATCTCGCGATGCCCAAGCATTCGGGCCTGGAAGCCTTGCGCGAACTAAGCGCCGGTGTGAATTCAAAGCCCATGCGCGTGATTCTGCTTACAGCGGCAGCGGAGAAGAGCCAGATTGTGGAGGCTCTGCAGCTGGGCGCGCGGGGAGTAGTACTGAAATATTCCGCCACTCAACTGTTGCTGAAGGCGATCAAGACTGTCCTGGCGGGCGAGTACTGGGTGGGACGGGATAGTGTTTCAAATCTGGTCCAATATTTGCGAACACTGGCGCAGTCGTCCAGTGACGAAGCGAGGCGGAAAAAATTCGGGCTAACTCCGCGCGAGTTGGAGATTGTGGCCGCAGTAGTAGCGGGATATTCGAACAAGGAAATTGCGGAGTACTTCAGGATCAGCGAAGACACGGTCAAACATCACTTAAGCAATACATTTGACAAGCTGGGGGTTTCCTCGAGGCTGGAACTGGCCTTGTTCGCCGTGAATCAGTCCGTGCCGTTGCCGACTATTGGCGGCTGCGCTGCCAGTTAACGCACATGGGTAGTCTCGCTTCCACAAACGGGGAGGCCGGACGTGAAAGCTGATTGTAATTGCGGCACGGTTGTCTTCGGAACGATTCAGATCGTCCCGGCGCCCTTAGGCTGATGGATTCATTAGATTGGCCGTGGTAGGCGCCAACACTTCACTGAAGAAGAGGGTGTGTTATGCAGATCGGGGAACCGCTTAGAACCATCATTGTCGAGCCGCTAGAACTTCCGGTGAACGAACCGAGCGCTGAGCCGGAGCCGGAGCCTGAGCCTCTGGAACCCGAACCTGAGCAAGTACCAGCCACGATATGAACGTTCCCGACTACATTTCGCCGATCGTTGCCTATCGCGCCTGGCAGTGGAACTTTGCTCGCTCCTGGACGTCTACACCGCCACTCAAGTCTTTGAACGGGGAATGGTGGTTTCCAGGCCGTCCGCTTTCGGCGAAATGCGGCGCGCCCGTTGCGAGACGCTCCCCGACCGTTCGTAACAATCACAATGCTCCGCAAATCGGTTGTATGTGCGGCATCTACGCAGCCAAGAGCTTCGACCAGTTGCGACGGATGGGCTACGACCAACGCGGAATTTGTGGCGAGGTAAATTTGTGGGGAACCATAGTGGAGCACAAATTTGGATGGCGTGCGCAATTTGCCTATCCTAAGACTCTCGTCTTGCCATTTGAGATGGGTCTGATCGGAATGAACGAAGTGGTTGAGTGGCTCAAGGGTCTCACCGCCTACGGCGCAGACATCTTGGTCGACGACGGTAGGGAAAATATCGCCCTCTGGGCGAAGGAGTCAGGGTATAACTCGGCGGGGCTCGACTTTCTACGTACTCGGCAACTTGCAGCAGTCGCTCCGATTGCGTTCCTGACGACAGAAGGTAGCGGGATCCTCCTTCAGAATGGCGTGCCAGCGCGACACTCCGCCGAGATCGTGTTCAAGGACTTACGGCTTCCGCTGAACGAGACGGACCCGATTGTTCGCCAGATCCAGGAGCCGCAAGCGAAGGTCGTCGTCATCGACCTGATCCCCGACACTATCAGGCTCGCGAGGCATGTCATTCATGCGATCCGTCAGGCAAACGATCAAATCTTGTTTTCTCGCCAGAGGCGAGATGGACCCGATGAACGCTGCTGCCTCAATGCACTTCGCACCGGACGCACCGGATGCTTACCTCGCCCGCGACGCTGCCTTTGAC
>CAVYOX010000017.1:0-342879 GCA_963770245.1 uncultured Acidobacteriaceae bacterium
AGGCACCCGGGAAGGAAACTCGCCGGAAGTCGCGCTTGCAGCGGTTGGGGAGCGTCCCGCCGTGCCTGAATCGATCCGGCAATCGTTTGCAGCCAGCCCGCGGCCATGAATTCTGTGTCGCCATTCCTGAGCCGGCCTTACCACTTGCTAATAACAGGCGTCAATTGCGCTCAGAATGCAGGTCAGGCCGCGTCCTCCGCTAAGAATTTAGCCAAAGAATGGATCGACTCGAGCTTGTCCTCCCGCAAGCCGCGCAGCTCGTCATCGCGGAGTCGCTTTTCGTGCAAGAGTCTCCCGAACACGTGCGTCAGTTGCGAGTAGCGATAGTCGTACTTGCGGTCGATCTCTTTACGGCGTCGGGTCAGGTAATGTTCTAAGTCCCACAGATCCGACGACTGCTGGATCTGGCTGGCCATCTTCTTTGCTTCCTGAATTACCTCGTGCAGCTCTCGCCCCAGGGCAGCGTCGAAGGCTTTGCGTGCGATGGTCTTTTCTGACCTCGACCAGATCGGTTCGTTCTGGTAGGGATAGCGGTCTTGAGTCGCAGACGGGCTGGTCATGTTCCGATCCTCCGTGGCGCATTCTATCCCTTGCCGAGATGTTTTTTCTACAGGAATGGAGCCTTTCGTTGTGACACATTCAACATCCTCTTCCTTTGGCTGCACTTCCGTTCTGAGGTCAAAAAGATCGTTCACCGGATGCCCGAGATCTTGTTTACAGCCAAGATATCGTTCCGTGTCTGGACAGATGCATGGCCGAGTAAGAATGAATCTGGTCAAGCTGACCACCGCTGCTGTGGCAAAGCTTCGCACAGGTTCGCCGCGGCGCGAGGCTGACGAGCCAAGACTGTTGAGCACGGCCAATTTGCAATGATCCAGATCCGGCAACCGAAGCACTCGGCGACGATAGTTCGGCTTGATTCTTTGTTTTGCCCATGGCGACGGCCTCCCACGCCGCAGCATTTGGGACGACGGAGGCCGGCTCGACGGTTGCAACAGGGTGTGCTTCTGGGGCGGGGGTTTGGAGCGCTATCGCCCGGTAACATCTCAGAAAACCGATTGACTAAGTGCAGTGGAGGGCCCTTAGGGTTTTGCGGACGGCGGCGGCTGCCAGAGCTCAATCTTATTCCCATCCGAGTCATAGATCCAGGCAAAGCGACCGTAGGATTCATTCATTCGTTTGGCGTCAATCTTTACTCCCTCTTGGTTTAAGCGATCGAGCAAAGCATCCAGATCGTCTACGATGTAGTTGATCATGAACGGTGCGTGGCCGGGATCGAAATAGTTAGTGGAGGCGGGAAAAACAGTCCAAACTGTAACGTGTTCCTTTTGCGGGTCGTCGTGTTCGCGCCACGGAAGCATCGCGCCTTCGCCTTTGTCAGTGAGTCCAAGATGCTTCGAATACCATTCGCGCATCTGATCACGATTAGCGGATTTGAAGAAGACACCACCGATTCCAAGGATGCGCCCGCGCTGCTCCATTTTGACCGGCGGCTTCGACTTTTCAGGTTGCGGAGATTGCAATTCCTGTCCTCCTATTGAGTAGGCCGAGATGAGCAACAGTGAGCCGAGCGCAATTGTGCTCCAGGGTATTGCCTGCATGTGTGGAGTATACAAGTTTCGATTCGGATGGAGAAGACGGTTCGCTGGAGGTCCGCCGCGATTCACTCTTTCCAGATCGCCGATGAGGTCTCGAACTGGCTTGGCATCGCTCGTAGAGAACCAGGCTTGCGCAGATCCTGCCTGCAATGTATCGGAGGTCGCCTGTCTTCGTGGCTACGCCGATCGTGGCGAATACAATCCCATTACTAGGCGGCGTTCCGAGTGACGGGAAAGGGGCGAAGCAGAGCAATGTTTCGTGCGCGCGGGCGGCGTCTGAATGGCTGGCGATAGATCTCTATCGCGCTCACTGACCAGCGGTCAAAACGTGTAATCTGGTTGCGTCAGCCATTCGGGAATCCGCACTAGAATACGGACATGAAAGCCGATGACACTAGGAAGCTCGGTGGTAGGGTGGCTGCGAATAAGTTAAGGCTGTTCAATACCGCGGCCTTGGCGAGTTCAAGGTCGGGCAGGCGCAGGATGGACTTGGTACTTTGCGTCTTCCTCTGGAACTTGGCTTCTGCCTCATGACCGGTGGCCTCCGTGCCACCTCTCAATGATCAGAGTAGTGCCGCGACTGTAAGGTGAGAGTTGCCCGTCATCCGCCGCGAACTCCCAAAAGTTGACGATTCGTGTGCAAAACTGCCAAATAGTCTCGTTGAATAGTGCGGACGATGTAGCCCCATAGAAATGCGGCTCCAATCCGTAGAGAGACGGCTCTCGTCTCTAAAACCGTCCGCTTTCGGACGCAGCCCTCCATTAGCGAACACCCGCTGCGGCTCGCGCATTCTAGGTTTAATAGCTTACGGTCGTTGCGGTTGGTACGGTAATTGCATATTGACGAGCAGGGCTTGTGGTGTGCTTCCCTTAACACGCAGTTAAGGAGGTCGCAGGATGAGTGGGCTGGCTCAAGATCTTCGTTATGCGCTTCGGCAGTTGCGCAAGTCTCCTGGATTCACCGCCGTGGCCGTGGTAACGCTTGCGCTGGGCATCGGGGCGAATGCGGTCGTGTTCAGCCTGGTGGATGCGCTGGTGTTCAAGCCGATGAATGTCCCAGGCGGACAGAACGTCTACACGATTGAAAACGCGACGGGAGGGTTTCCTGGGCAGTCGTACCCGGATTATGTCGATCTGCGCGACCGCAACCGCAGTTTCGACGGAATGCTGGTCTGCGAAATCTCCACAGCGGGTTTGGATAGCGATGGCAATCCGGCTCCGATCTGGCTGTACACTGCGAGCGGGAATTATTTCGACGTGCTCAGGGTTCAGCCTTACCTTGGGCGGTTCTTCCATGCGACGGATGAGCATGGGCCGAACAGCGCACCCTACATCGTGCTGAGCTATGCGTACTGGTCAAGCCATTTCCAGAGCGATCGCGGGGTGGTCGGTCGCGTGGTCCGTCTGAACAAGCACGCCTATACGATTCTGGGCGTGGCGCCGCAGGAGTTCCGTGGGACGGAACTCTTCTATTCGCCGGACCTGTGGGCGCCGATTGTGAACCAGCAAGAGATCGAAGGAACCAGCAATCTGGATTCTCGCGGAAACCGGGGCCGGTGGATTGTGGGGCGCCTGAAGGCCGGGGTTACTCCGGCCGAAGCGACGGCCGACCTGAACTCCGTTGCGGCTTGGATGGCCAAGGCATATCCGAAAGATGATGAAGGCATCACTTTTTCTCTGGCGCGTCCGGGGTTGGCGGGAGACATGCTGGGAGGGCCGGTGCATGCATTCGTTGCTGGGCTGATGCTGCTTTCAGGGCTGATTCTGTTAGCCGCGTGCGCCAACCTGGGTAGCTTGTTTTCAGCCCGGGCTGAGGACCGCTCGCGAGAGGTGGCGCTGCGGCTGGCGCTGGGATCGAGCCGGGGACGGATCCTGCGCCAGTTGCTGACCGAAGCTGTGCTGGTCTCGCTCGCAGGAGGAGCGGTGGGGCTGGCAGGCAGCGTTGTCCTGCTACGAGGGCTAAGCGTCTGGCAGCCGGTTCCGGATATACCTATCAAGTTGGCCGTCAGTCCGGACGCTCACACTTATTTGGTGGCTCTCTTGCTTGCGCTGGCGAGCGGACTGCTTTTCGGCATGGTTCCGGTACGGCAAGTGCTCAGGTCCGACCCCTACGTGGGAATCAAAATCGGAGCTGCTGGTGCGGTGGGCTGGCGGCGCATCACGCTGCGGGATGTGCTGCTCGCGGGGCAGATTGCGGTGTGCGCGGTGCTTGTGACTTCGTCGCTGGTGGCCGTGCGCGGCATGTTGCGGTCGCTCAAGAGCAATTTTGGATTTGTGCCGCAGAATACTCTGCAGGTGAATACAGATTTGAACATGGCCGGGTATAAAGCGGACCAGACAGGGGCGATACAGAGGAGGATGCTGGACGCCGTATCGAGCATTCCAGGTGTGACGGCGGCGGCGTATGCAGACCGAATCCCGCTGAATCTGGGTTGGAGCAGTAACGCTGTCTTTCAGGAGAGCGCAACGGATTACAAGATGGCCAATGCGACAGCGGAAGCCATGGAGTATTTCGTCTCGCCGGGTTATTTCGAGGCCGCGGAAACCATGCTGCTGCAGGGCAGAGCGTTTACGTGGAATGACAGAAAAGACGCGCCCCACGTGGCGGTGGTGAACCAGGAGTTTGCACGCAAAATCTTTGGTTCCGAGGGCAAAGCCGTGGGAAGTTTTTTCAAGATCTGGAACGGGACACGGGTGCAGGTGGTGGGTGTGGCAGAGGACGGGAAGTACGGGACGCTGAGCGAAAGCCCGAAGCCTGCAATGTTCCTGCCTATTCTGCAATCGCCTTCGAGCCGGACATACTTGCTGGTGCGGTCGAATCGGAGCCCTCAGGATGTGGCGCCAGAACTGCAGCGAGCTTTGCACGACCTTGACGCAGGAATGCCGCTAACGATTAACACATGGGAACGAGAGCTGGGCACGGCGTTATTTGCGGCACGCGCTGCATCGATTGCCCTGGGCGTGCTGGGGGTCTTGGGTGCGATGCTGGCGATTACGGGCATCTTTGGGATGGCGGCGTACTCCGTCAGCAAGCGGCTGCGGGAGTTGGGGATTCGTATTGCGCTGGGCGCGCAGCGCAAGGAAGTACTGCGGGCTGCTCTGGGGCGCGTCTTCCGGCTACTGTCACTCGGTTCGGCAGCGGGACTCCTCGTGGGGATTCTGGCCAGCAGAGTGCTGGCTGTCATCGTGTACCAAGCAACTCCTCGAGATCCGCTGGTATCGGCTGGTGTTGTCGTCTCGATGGCGCTCCTGGGCCTACTGGCAACGTGGATTCCAGCGCGACGCGCGATGTCTATTGATCCTGTGATATTGCTTCGCGAGGAGTGAACTGCCCGCCACGGCGAAAAACAGGGTTCTTGGCTGCGAAGATGAAGCCGCGCGTCTATGACTAGGGTCCTTTGTCATTTTTCCACTGAAGTCCGTTCTTGCCAGCAGACCGTATCAGCCATGGGAAGGCTCGATCGGGCTTCACTTACGAGTTCTGGGAGGTTGGTCGCTGACCCGGAATCCAGATGGGCACCGAGCGGATCAGTAACGGGAAGTCGGCTTTTCGCCAGCATCGGCCGGTTACGGCTAGGGCGTTTCTCAGTTCCGATCCGTGCTCCTTCGCGGCCAACTTCCTGCCCTTCATCCGCTCTAAGAAGTGGCTTTGCATGCTAACATCTGGTGATAAAGTCTCTTGCCGTATCGTCCTGACCTGTACTGCGATGTCGCAAACTCCTGATCTGAAGACGATGAGCGGCTATCCTAAGTTGGTCCAGACACAGGTTACAGCCTGGATCGAGAGCGCCGCGGAGAGAATGCCGGAAGGAGAATACGCCTTCAGGCCGGATCCTGGCGTGCGATCCTTTGGCGAGATCCTTGGCCACATCGCTGACGCAAACTATCTCTTCTGTTCGTCCGTTCTGGGCGAGAGCAACCCGTCTCCGAATATCGAGAAAACCAAAACCACGAAGGCCGAATTGACGTCGGCATTGCGCGAGGCGTTTTCCTATTGTAATCGGGCTTACTCAGCGCTCACCGACGAGAACGCCCATGAGACCGTCAAAGCTTTTGGGCAGGAGCGCAACCGGCTTGGAGTTTTGTGGTTCAATGCGTCGCATAACCTGGAGCACTATGGCAATTTAGTGGTCTACATGCGGACCAAAGGGATCGTACCGCCATCCAGTGAGCCGAAGCCGAAGTGAGAACTCCAGGCCTACCCTGGGCCCTCCCTTCCCGAATAGTCGGCAACACTTCCACGGCCGTGCACCCAGCTCAAGGCTCGACCCGCCAGTCCCCCTGAGTTGGCAGAATCATCGCGGAACAATTGCTTAGCCTGACTCGTATTCAGACAAGAGGATCCACTGCCCAGTCCCGGGCCTGCCCATTCGGTTAAGGATCTGACGCATATGTTTCTCGATGAAATACGAATTCCGCTTCGTCATTTGCTGAAGTCACCCGGCTTCACGACCGCGGCCGTGCTGATGCTGGCGCTGGGAATCGGAGCCACGACCGCCATTTTCTCTATCGTGGAAGGCGTGCTGCTGCGTCCGTTGCCGTTCCCGCATCCCGAAAGGCTGGTAGTGCTGTCTGACATCTTGCAAGGAGCCAGCGGCGTGGCCGCCGTCACGGCTCCCGATATTCGCGCCTACACGCGGGACACGCACAGCTTCGAGGCTCTTGGTGGGTATCAACCGGTGGGTTACGAACTGTCCGGCATTGGAGAGCCGGCGCAGGTGAACGCGGCCCGGATGTCGGGTGGGGTGTTTCCAGCCCTTGGGGTCGCGCCTCTATTGGGCCGATTCTTTACGCAGCAGGAGGATGACCGATACGAGCAGGTAACAGTCATCAGCTACACGCTCTGGCGGAGCCGGCTGCACGGCGATGCGCACGTATTGGGAACTAAGATTTTACTCGATCGCAAGCCCTACATCGTGATCGGCGTAATGCCGCGAGATTTTGAATTCCCCCTGGTGCCGGGACACCTGAACAACAGTGAGCTGTGGGTTCCCATGAGCTTCACTGAACAGGAACTCACGACCGGAGCGGCATCCTGGAACTTCACCATGGTGGGACGGCTTAAGGCCGGAATCACTGCAGCGGAGGCGCAGAGCGATGCGGAGCGTGTTGCCCGGGAGACGATGCGCAGCTACCCCCCATTCATGTCGAGTCTGCGCATTCAGGCAGTGGTGCGCTCTCTCCATGAACAGACCGTTGAGCGGGGTCGCCGACTCGTACGGACGCTGTTTCTGGCCGCCATGGTTGTGTTGCTGATCGCCTGCGCCAACCTTGCTGGACTGCTGCTGGTCCGCGGCATCGGTCGCCGCCGCCAGATCACGCTACAGATGGCCCTGGGAGCACCCGCAGGGACGCTACTGCGCGAGGCGGTAGTCGAAAGCCTCTTGCTGAGTATTATCGGAGGCGTGTTCGGTGTAGGTCTGGCGGCTATCGCGCTGCGAGTGGGCGTGAGCCTGCTGCCCGAAACGCTGCCTCGTATTCAGGAAATCAGACTCGACGGGCAGGTGGTGCTGTTCGCAATCGTGCTCTCGGTGCTGACCGGCATCGTTTGCGGACTGGCTCCGGCATTCGCCGCCTTGCGGACGAGCGTCAACGAGGCCCTTAAGGAAGGGGGGCGCACGGGCACGGTGGGTGGAGGGCATGTGTGGCTTCGCACCGCGTTGGTGGCTGGTGAAATCGGCATCGCGCTGGTGCTGTTGGCGGCTTCCGGATTGTTGCTGCGGAGCTTTGAGAAGGTGATTGCCGTCGATCTCGGCTTCCGCCCTGACCATGTCCTCACGGCTTCCTACTCGCTGCCGCAAAAACAATACGCAACCCAACCAGCGGTGGATGAGTTCAATCACGAACTGATTCGCCGTCTTCAGCAGCTTCCCGGCGTGAAGTTTGCGGGGCTGACCTCGTTTCTGCCGGCTTCGGGCGGCGACAGCAATACTGTATTCGACGCGGAAGGCTATGTCGCACCCAAGAGCGCCGGCATGAATCTCGCCACGCAGGTATCGGTGGAGGGTGACTATCTGCAGGCGATCGGTGTTCCGCTCCTGTCCGGGCGTTATTTCACCCCAGCGGACACAGCGGACACGCAACTGGTCGCGATCGTTAACCATAAGCTCGCCGAGCACTGCTGGCCCGGTTCAGACCCGGTCGGCAAGCGTCTGCGCCTGGGGCTGCAAGAAACGAAGATACCGTGGCTGACGGTTGTGGGTGAAGTTGCCGACGTAAAGGAGGCGTCGCCCGACGTACCTAGCAAACAACAGTACTACCTGCCGGTCGAACAGTATGAGAAGTCCATAGGACCCTTCGCCTCTCCCGCAGACCTGAACGGAAATGGAGGCTCCGTCGTAGTGCGCATGGCCATGGAGCCCGAGCAGATGGCGAATGTTCTGCGTGCGACGGTCCGCTCGATTGACCCTCAGTTACCCCTCGCTCAGGTCCAAAGCATGGAGCGCGCGGTTTCCAATAGCGAAGCTCCACGCCGCTTTAACACCGTAGTCATCTCTGCCTTTGCCATGGCGGCGGCGCTACTGGCGGCGCTCGGCATGTACAGCGTCATCGCCTTCTCGGCTGCCCTGCGCGCACAAGAGATGGCCATCCGCATGGCTTTAGGGTCGCAACGAGCTGGCATTCTGCGCCTCGTCTTTGCATCTGCAGCGAAAGTGGCTATGCTCGGGTGTGCGATAGGACTGTTGGGCGTGGCTGCGGCTTCTCGGCTGCTGGGCTCTTTCCTGTTTGGTGTCAGTCCTTTCGATCCGCTGGTGCTGAGCCTGGCCGCAGTTTTCGTACTGCTCCTGGCATGGCTGGCTTCATTGCTGCCCGCGCGGCGTGCAGCTTCCGTAGACCTCATGAGCGTTCTGCGCGCGGAATGACGTTGGACACCCGGTGCCATCCCGATGGTGCGTCGGTCCATGCGAATAGCCTAGCCTGTCCATAAAAGTGGAAGTCCCCACTGTTATCAATCGTGTGCCGCTTCTTTCGGGATCCGTACTTGACCAAGACCTGGGCCATAAGTATTCTCTCCAAATTAGCAACAAAACGAAACAGAACGCAATCAATCGCTAAAACATAGCGCTGCCAAACCGAACCGGAAGAAAACAACTTGATCATGACAAGCAACTCGCGTGAGCCGACAAGAAAGGGTTTCGTGGCTGCGGTCCGAGGGGGTGCCCCAATGCCTGGGGCAGCGATGTCTGTCGAAGGTTTGGTCCTGCTGGAAGAATGCTTGTGACCCTTACTTTGCGCGACATTATCGTTGACAACCGGGCTGGAAAGAGGCGCGGTAGCTACGCGGTATGTTCCGCACATCCATGGGTTATCGACGCCGCGGTGCAGCGAGCGCTCGAAACCGGTTCGCTGCTGCACGTCGAATCCACGGCAAGCCAAGTGAACCAGTTCGGGGGCTATTCGGGAAAAACACCGCGGGAGTTCGCTGCACACATCTATACCGCGGCTCGGAGTGCTGGCTTGGCGCGCGACCGAGTGGTGCTCGGCGGAGACCACATCGGCCCCTTCCCTTGGCAGCAGGAGGCGGCGGAAAATGCCCTGGCCAAGGCATCGGCGCTGGTGCGCGATTGCGTGCAAGCAGGCTACTCGAAGATTCATTTTGACGCGAGCATGCCCTGCGCCGACGACGGTAAGGGCATGCTGGACGATCACACCATCGCGGAGCGGGCTGCTTTGCTTTGCCAGGTCGCTGAAGAAGCTTCGCTGGCTCGCGGTCCCGTTGCTTCGCAGCCGCTTTACGTGATCGGGACTGACATTCCCGCTCCGGGCGGAGAATCTGGTTCCGGGGAGGCTCCCAAGGTCACAACACCGAAAGCTGTCGGCGTCACGCTCGAGGTGGTCCGTGCGGCATTTGTGCGTCGCGGCCTTTCCGCCGCATGGGAGCGAGTGATTGGGCTGGTCGTTCAGCCGGGGGTGGAATTCAACGATCGTGTTGTTTTCGACTATGACCCGAGCAGAACCGAGGCTTTATCTGCTGCCCTGCCGCTTGAACCGATGGCATTCGAGGCTCATTCCACCGACTACCAGAGATGCGCGGCACTCGCGGCGCTGGTTGACAATCACTTCGCAATTTTGAAGGTTGGACCTTGGCTGACATTTGCTTTTCGAGAGGCTATTTTTGCCCTTGCCGCTATCGAGCGAGAGGTTTTCGGAGCACGGAAAGGCGCACGCCTCTCGGATGTGCGAGGGCAGATGGAACGCGCCATGTTGCGGGATGGGTCTCACTGGCGTCAGTACTATCGGGGCGACGAACAGGAATTGGCCCTGTCTCGCGCCTATAGCTACAGCGACCGGTGCCGATACTATTGGCAAGATGCGGGCGTCGAGAATGAAGTCCAGCAACTCATCAAGAATCTCAATGGCCTCCGATTACCCCCTGGGCTGGTCAGTCAATATTTGCCGAAGGAATACGATCGTCTGCGCTCCGGTGAAGTCGAGGCTCGCCCTACATCGCTGATTCAATCGCACCTTCGAGAGGTGCTAGTAGCCTATGCGGCAGCCTGCGGATTTAGCTGACCAGAGGAGCGAAAGAACAATCTGCCAGGGAATCAAGTCGCGACGGGCACGCGCTCTGCCAGTGGGAATTCCATCAGCGGGAATTCCACGATGAACCGGCAAAGAGCACCGAATCGCCACCCAGCCAGGAACGGGGATTTTTGCTGATATGAGTGCTTCCGCCAATCCCGGCACTGAACCCGCCAATCTGACGCGGCTCAGTCGCTCACTCACCCTCTGGGATCTCATCCTCTACGGGGTCATCGTGATCCAGCCGGTAGCACCGATGTCCATCTTCGGTGTCTTGAGTGATCGGGCCCACGGGCACGTGGTCACGACGGTTCTGGTCGCGATGATTGCAATGCTCTTTACGGCGATCAGCTACGGCCGGATGGCGCGCGTTTATCCCAGCGCCGGGTCCGCCTTCACCTACGTGGGCAAGGAGATTAACCCCGCCTTGGGTTTCGTGACTGGCTGGAGCATGCTCATGGATTACATGCTGAACCCGATCATTTGCACGATCTGGTGCAGTGAACAAGCGCATGTCTTCGCTCCCGGGTTGCCTTATTGGATGTGGGTGATTTTCTTCGTGCTGGTATTTACTGGACTGAACATTCAGGGCGTAGCAACTTCCGCGCGGATCAACTCAGGGCTGGCAGCTGCAATGGGCGTCGTGATCGCGATCTTCTTTGTGGTAGCAGCCCGTTACATCTTCGGCCATCCGCATGACCAGGCCGGGTTTTTTCTGCGCCCATTCTATGATCCGAATCTCTGGAATACGAAGGCGGCGCTGAGCGGGACTTCAATCGCCGTGCTCACCTATATTGGCTTTGACGGCATCTCCACACTTTCGGAGGAAGCAGAAAATCCCCGTCGCAACATTCTGCTGGCAACCGTTCTCACCTGTCTTGTAATCGGGATTCTGTCCGCGGCCGAAGTGTATGCCGCCCAATTGATCTGGCCTGCCTCGCAACCCTTCCCGGAAATCGACACCGCTTTCGTTCACATTGCCGGCCGAGCATGGAAGCCCATGTTTGCCATCCTTGGGGTCACGCTTCTGATAGCTAACTTCGGCAGCGGCATGGGAGCGCAGATCGGCGCCGCCCGACTGTTGTTTGGCATGGGGCGCAGCAATGCGCTTCCGAGAAGATTTTTTGGAGTCGTCGACAGCAGGCATCATGTGCCGCGCAACAGCGTTTTATTCCTCGGGGGGACGACGTTGATCGGCGCCTTCGTCATGAGCTATGGGCTGGGAGCTGAGATGCTGAACTTCGGGGCGCTGATTGCTTTCATGGGGGTCAATGCCGCCGCCTTTATCCACTATTACGCCCGCAACCCCGTGAAGAAGTGGGGGAATCTCCTGCCGCCGGTTCTGGGATTCATTGTCTGTCTCCTGCTCTGGCTCAATTTGAGCGGACCCGCCAAATTTGTAGGGAGCATCTGGATGGCAGTCGGGATTGCGTTCGGCGCCTGGAAGACACGGGGCTTCCGCGGAGATCTGGTGAACTTTGATTCTCCCAACGACGAGTCGCTCCAGGAGTAAGCCAATAACAGCGGAACGGGACGAGGGTTACGCTCCCTAGTCGGTAGCTCCTGTGTCGGGATGATGCCACCCGACGTCTCGCTCGTCGCCTTCTGCGCTCCCGATTGGGAACCATTGCTCGAGAACAGTTCGCCATGTCGGGGCCCTGGACAACCTCTCGCGACTATCGGCCTTCCGACATCGGGCCCCTTCTTCTGTGCCGCAGATCGGGACAATCAGGAAAAATCGCTTGACAAGGACCGGCCTCGAAAGTAAAAGTAATCGAAACTAATAGTAATCGTTCGTAACCAAGCTGTTCATAGCTGACTTTACAAGGAGCCTGTCATGTCATCGCCAAAGCGACGGTTTACGGGGGTCCTGGTGCTTGTCTTCTTCGCGCTGTGCCCTGCGTTACGAACCGCTTGGGGGCAGAAGGACGCGGGCAGCATCTCTGGAGTCGTTCATGACCCAGCGGGGGCAGTGGTTGCGAACGCAAAGATCGTAGTTGCGGATCTGGAACATGGCCAGACCTTTCAAACCACCACGGACAAAGTGGGCGAATACGTCGTCACTCCACTCCGCGTGGGGACGTACACCGTCACCGTGGAACTGACCGGATTCAAGAAAACCGAGTCCAGCCCGATCAGTCTGGACGTACAGCAGCGCGCGGTCGTGGACATCACTCTACAAGTTGGACGGGTAACCGAAACTGTAACGGTAAACACATCTGCCCCTTTGCTCGAAACCGAGACCTCAGAGTTAGGACAGGTCGTGGACAGCCAGCGCGCGGCAAATCTACCGCTCAACGGCCGCAATTTTGCTCAATTGGCTCTGCTCAGTGCCGGTACAGAACCGAGTGAGCCTGGGGCGCGTGACGAGAAGAGTTTTGGCTTTAGTTCCAACGGGGCCCGCTCTCTGCAAAACAATTTCCTCCTCGATGGAGTTGACAACAATTCCAACCTCCCCGATCTGTTGAATGAGACAAACTTCGTCATTCAGCCGCCGGTTGACGCACTGCAGGAATTCAAGGTTGAGACCAATGCCTATAGCGCGGAATTCGGCCGGGGGAATGGGGCCATTCTCAACGCAGTGATCAAGTCCGGAGCCAACGAGCTACACGGATCCACGTGGGAGTTCTTCCGCAACGACAAGCTGGACGCGCGGAATTACTTCGACGATCCCACCAAGCCCACTCCACCCTACAAACAGAATCAGTTCGGAGGGACATTTGGAGGACCGGTCTACATTCCGGGCGTCTATAACGGTCACAACCGTACGTTCTTCTTTGTGGATTACGAGGGGTTGCGCATCCGTCAAGCCCAGACCCAAAGCGCCTTTGTTCCTCCCACAGCGTGGCGGGCGGGCGACTTCTCGAGCCTGATCGACTACACAACGCCGACGGGCGTCGATTGCAACGGCGTCGCGACTTACGCTGGCGAAATCTTCGATACCCGGGCGACCCAGGCCAGTGCGTCCTCTCCGACCGGTTTGTGCGGGGTGCCTTTTGGCTATGACAACTCCGGCCAGCCAACCAATATTATTCCGTCGAGTCCCGCGGTTCCCGGCGGAGGATCTCTCGATCCGTTGGCAGTTAAGCTTGCGGCACTGTACCCAGCCCCCAATGTTGCCAACAACCCAAGCATCAACTATCTGGCCAATCCGGTTCTTTCGGAGACCAGAAATAACTTCGATGTGCGGGTGGACGAGAAGGTTTCGGATTTCGACAGCACGTTTTTCCGCTTCAGCTTCGAGAACCAGCCCAGCAGCATTCCCGGAACGTTCGGAGGTTTGGCGGACGGCGGCGGATTCTTCAGCGGGATCGAGGATAATTCGTATCGCAGCTTCGCGACAAGCTGGACTCATATTTTCACTCCCCGACTGGTCAACGAGTTTCGTCTGGGCTACAACCGCATCAACTCGCAGCGCTTCCAGCTGAACTCCGATACCAATGTTTCGGCGGAGATAGGATTTCCCGGCGTGCCTTTTGCACCCGGCATCGGAGGATTGCCTCAGCTGACTTTCAATGATGTCGCTACGCTCGGGAGCCCCACCTTCCTACCGTCGAAAGAGCTGCAGAACTCTTACGTTCTATCGGAAAACCTGATCTGGGCCAGGGGACGACACACCGCCAAGTTCGGAACGGAAATCCGGCGCGAGGAATTCACCATCTTCCAGCCGGCGTCGCCGCGCGGGAACCTGTCTTTTAGCAGCACGTTAACGGACAACCCCGCGGACCCGGGAACGGGAGGTACCGGCTTCGCCTCCTTCATGGCCGGTCTTACGGACGGCGGAGACATTAACAATCTGCACAACGTGGACTACTTCCGCTGGACTTATGCGGGTTACGCGCAGGATGACTGGAGAGTCACGACCAAGCTCACCCTGAACCTCGGCCTGCGATACGAGCTATTTATGCCGGTCACAGAGCGCAACAACGAGCTGGGTAACTTCGATCTCTCTGATCCCAGCACCCCGACCATCTTCGTTCCGAAAGGGGTCAACGCTCAACTGACGCCTACCATCGCCTCCGAGGTGCAGGTCAGCGCTACCGGAAGTCCGAGCCTGATCAATGTTGACAAGAATAACTTTGCCCCGCGAATTGGCTTGGCTTATCAGCTGACGCAGAAGACTGTGGTGCGAAGCGGCTACGGAATCTTCTACGGCGGGCAGGAAAACGGGCCTTACTCCAATCCCAGCCCGGGCTTCAATCCCCCATTTTTCGTGACCCAGTCTTTCACCGTGCCTTGCGGCGCGGCTTCTGCGAACCCCGCGGTCGAGGACTGCTCGACTACAGGGTTGTCTCACCTCTCGAGTGGTTTTCCGTTGAACTCTCTGGTCGACCCGAACACGCCTACTTTCTTCTCCGTGGATAAGAACCTGGAAACTCCCTACATGCAGCAGTGGCATCTGGGAGTGGAAAGAGAGCTGCCGGGCAATAGCGTCTTTGAAATCACCTATGCTGGTTCCAAAGGAAACAAGCTGTATATCTTTCTAAACGGGAACCAGGCCGCGCCTAGCGCCGACCCGAATGCTCCCCTGGCGCCACGGCGTCCAGTACCCACGATTGACACCGGAATTGACTGGTTTCGTTCTGCCGGAGCATCCAGCTACAACTCCCTGCAGACCCGACTGGAAAAGCGCTTCGCCCACGGCCTGCAATTCCTGGCTTCGTACACGTGGGCTCATTCGCTGGATAACGCCTCGAACGCAAATCTCGGGCCAACGCAGAATAACAGCGACTTCCGGTACTTCAAGGATCCCCAGGCGGAGTACGGCAATTCAGATTTCGATATCCGGCAGCGTTTCACCGGCAGCTTTTTGTATGAACTGCCCATCGGCCACGGGAAGGCATTCCTCGGGAACGCAGCCGGCGTTGCTGAGCAAATAGCCGGAGGCTGGCAGATCGCCAGCATCATCAGTCTGTCGACCGGCAACTACTTCACCGCCCTCGACGCAAACGGAAACTTTGCCAATTCCGATGGCGGAGCTGGGGGAGTGTCTCAGCGTCCGGATCAAATCGGCAATCCCAACTCGCGCCCCTGCGTGCCGGGAACGGAATTCAACACCTGCGCCTTCGTGGATCCGCCACTCGGCTCCTTCGGGAGCGCTGGGCGGAATACCATCTTAGGCCCCGGTTATCGCACTTGGGATTTCTCGCTATTTAAGACTTTCAAAACCTCAGAAAGAACCAACTTGGAGTTTCGCGGAGAGTTCTTTAACGTGCTCAATCACACAAACTTTCTCTTTGCCAAGACCGGTCCGCAAAACCCGAACAATTCGACGATTCTGGGGACGGCGCAATTCGGGTTCTTTACGGCGGCGCGCGATCCTCGCCAGATTCAGCTCGCGCTGAAGTTCAGTTTTTGATTGCGTTAGGAGCAAAACTGGTCGGCGACAGACGACTCGTTTTCGGTAACTGTGTAGTCGATTAGGGAGGGTCCCTCGGAGTCGAAGCGTGCCTGAATAGCTTTACAGCCGTCGCACGTCTAGACGAGGAGAACGTCGATACCGGTCTTTTCCAAAGCGCGCAAGTCTGACTTACTGATGCCCCGGTCCGTGATCAACTGATGGATGGCAGCCGGGGGAGCGATCAGAGAGAGACTTCTGCGGCCAAATTTGCTCGAGTCGCAGGTGGCGACGGTGCGCTTGGAAACCTCGAGCATGACGCGGTTCACCTTGGCTTCGAGAAGGTTGGGCGTGCTCAGGCCGAACTGAACATCGAACCCGTCCACGCCGATAAACAAGATGTCTGCACTGAGGCGCCGTAGGGTATCTTCGGCGATCGGACCGACCAGAGAAAAGGAATTCTTGCGAACTGTGCCGCCGGTGAGTAGGACCTCGACGGAGGAACCGGCCAGCTCAGCTGCGATATTGACGGCATTGGTTATGATGGTCAGATTCCTAAAGTGCTGCAGAGCACGCGCGATCAGGGTCGTTGTGGTTCCTGAATCCAGGATGATTACTTGCCCTTCCGATACCAGGCGTGCAGCCGCGGCGGCTATGGCAAGCTTCTCTTTCCGGTGAAGTTTTTCTTTCTCGCGCAGCGTGGGGTCATCGAGGACACCTTCGCGCGCAGGAAGTGCGCCGCCATGGGTGCGGTGAATCTGGCCATGGGCGTGCAGTGCCTCCAGGTCCTTACGAATGGTGACTTGCGAGGTTTTGAATTTTCTCGCTAAATCGGTGACCAGAACCCGGCCGTCCCGCTGCAAAATATCAAGGATGGAGCGCCGTCGTTCCTCGTTCAGCAAATTGGTTGCCGCCTTAGGGTGCATGCCCAGTCGTCAGCTTCTCGAGAATCCAAGACTGTTCTTTGTATAACGAGCGTGTTCTTGCTGTCTATCGGCAAAGTCAGGCCTGGCCATCGGAAAGAACGAAGTCGGGATCCGTCCTCGCCACTTTTTGCTTGACGCCGGCGAGGAACGAAAGTAATAGTATACATTCGTAAGCTTTCGAAGGCTCGAAGGTCGCGGCTGTCGAAAAAAGCGTCTCGCAAGCGTCTGCGGGAGCGGGGAATCGAGGTTGGGAAGGCAGCTTCTGGGCTGGGTTTTAGCACCAGGGCGGCCCTGTGGTCAACTTGACGAACCGACTGGCGTACCCGAAAGTGAAGGCTGCATTTGTTGTCACCTGGGAAAAACCGGCGCGTGTTCCCAAGCTGGGCAATCCTGCTTATGCTCGCCGTCACCTGCGGCGTAGCGCAGCAGGCGAGCACACCGCCGGCAACCTCCGGTAACGGGCAGATTGGCTATCGCGCCGCGGAAAACGCCGATAAGAACAAGACGCTCCTACTGAAAGACTTCCAGCCGCAGTCGATGCTGCACGCTTCCTCCCACCAAGTGCCGCGGGCAAAGTTCTATGTGATCGATGTTCACAATCACGTGAACGACGCGCGCGGGATTGACGAGCATATGGATCCGCAGCGCGTGGTCCAGGTCCTGGACAACACGAACGTCCGCACGGTCGTCATCCTCACCGGAATGTGGGGCGAGAAACTACAGAGAGTCATCGATGAGATGGTAAAGCCGTTTCCTGGACGATTCATGGTTTTCACTGAAATGGATTGGAGCCGGATCGACGACGCGAACTTCAGCCAGGAAATGGTCGCGCAACTCGACGACGCAGTCGTGCGCGGGGCCCGGGGCCTAAAGTTTCTCAAAGACCTGGGATTGGGCGTGCGTGGCAAGGATGGAAGATTGATCGCCGTGGATGACTCACGTCTCGATCCCGTCTGGGAAGAATGCGGACGGCTGGGAATACCGGTATCGATGCACACCAGCGATCCGGAAGCATTTTTTCATCCCGTGGACTCCCACAATGAGCGCTATGAAGAACTTACGGAGCATCCTGACTGGAGCTTCTACGGTCCCGAGTTTCCGAGCAAGGAGTCTCTTCTAGCCGCCCGTGATCGGGTCTTTGCCCGGCATCCGCACACAATGTTTGTCGCCTTGCACATGGCGAACTGGCCCGAAAACCTCGATTACGTTTCGCACTTGCTCGATACTTATCCGAACGTCATGGTCGAGTTTGGAGCGCGCGAGGCCGAATTAGGCCGGCAGCCCCGTCGAGCACGGGAGTTCTTCCTGCGCTATCAGGACCGAATCATGTTTGGTACAGATAACGAGATGGCGGAAGAGATGTACCGTAATCATTTCCGCTGGCTGGAAACTGGAGACGAGTACTTTGATTACTGGGGCTACCCCGGCCAAGGCCGATGGAAGATTTACGGTTTGAACCTTCCAGATACGGTGCTCGAAAAGATCTATCACAAGAACGCAGAACGGATGTTCGCGCAATTCAAAGGCGCGGGCCTGGCCAAGGCGCATTGAGTTGGCAAGTTCTAAACGGGAGAAGCACTTTCCCGCCAAGGACAACGGTGGCTGTTCGATTGGCAAAGGAGAAGGAATTGCACGATCCGCTGCAAGCGTTACTCGGTCTGACGCAAGAGGAAAGGACTGAACGCGGTCTATGCCACACGCCGCGAGAGATCTGTCAGCAACCAGAGACTTGGCTTGGCACCCAACGGCTTTTTCAGGAAAGGAAAGCCGAGCTGCGTTCGTTTCTTAAGACATCTGGAGTTGGATACGGCCCGTCCGCTCCCGTCGTGTTTCTGATCGGTGCGGGCACATCCGACTATATTGGCCGGGCGCTCGAGAACATTCTGCGGCAACGCTGGGGTTGCGAAGTCTGGGCGGTTCCGAGCACCGATCTGCTCACCAATCTTGAAGATTATCTAATCCCGGGCAGGCAATATTTTTGGATTTCGTTCTCACGGTCAGGCGAGAGTTCGGAAGGAGTCGCAGTTCTTCGCCGGGCACTGCGCGACTATCGTCAGATTCGTCATCTGGTGATCACCTGTAGTGCGTCTGGGACTATGACCGAGTTGTGCTCTGGCAGACCGGACCAGGCGTTAGCGTTCGTGCTCGACGAGGCAGTCAATGATCGCGGCTTGGCCATGACAAGTTCATTCAGCAATATGATCGTTGCCGGCCACTGCTTGGCTCATCTTAGTAACCTAGCGGAGTACGGCGGCGTCCTGGAGTCCATGGTTGAAGCCGGCGGGAGATTTCTCTGCCAGGCCGCCGAAAAAGTATCATGGCTCGCCGAACTGGGTTGTCCCAAGGCGTGCTTTGTTGGCTCAGGAACGTTGGCTGCTGTGGCCAAGGAATCGGCATTGAAACTTCTGGAATTGACTGCGGGCAAGATCCACACGATGTCGGAATCGGTGCTCGGCCTGCGGCACGGGCCCATGTCGGCTTTGGATGCGAATACGCTTTTTGTCTTGTTCATGTCTGGCCATGATCCGCGTCAGAAGTACGAACTCGACCTGCTGAAAGAGATACGCGAAAAACAACTCGGGAGAGTGATCGTCGCGCTCACCGCACAGAAGAGCGATGCTGTCGAGACTCTGTCGGATCACGTGCTATCGCTCGACTTGCCTCCGGGTTTCGCGGATGAGTATCGTCCTCCGGTCGATATCATCTTCGGCCAATTGCTCGGGCTGTTTTGCTGCTTGAATGAAGGGCTACAACCGGACAGGCCGAGTCCCCATGACGCCATCAGCCGCGTGGTTTCGCACGTCAACATCTACTCGTAGCGAAATTTTCGTCAGGGCCAGAACCCTGCCGGCCTTCCGGCGGCGATCTCACAGATTTGATGGAACGGGGGTGGAAGTGGTGGTCGAATAGCGCCGCGTGAACGCCGCGAGTCCCTCGCGGTCGCGAAATGCTTCCGTACCACCTTCTTTGGTGGTCGAATACGCACCTGCCAGATTCGCGAAGGCGAGGCACTCCGCAAGACTCCCGCCCGCCAGGTACTGATGAATGAATCCCGCGTCGAAGCTGTCGCCGGCCCCTACATCATCTACGCAGCTCACCTTCGGAGGGATGAGACTCGACTGCTCCTCGCCCGACTGGCAAATAGCAGCCGCAGTGCCGCGCTTTACCACCACGATTTTAGCCAGCCCGGCCAGCACACGGATGGCTTGCGCGAGGTCTTCCGTTTTGGCGGCCTTTCTGGCTTCACGATCATTGGGTAGAAATATGTCTACGTGCTTGAGAACTTCGAGCAAGCCCGCGTCCCATTCGTTTTCGGGGTCGTCGTTGGTGTCGAGTGATGTTGAGAGTCCCGCTGCCTTCGCTTCCCGGAACAAATCTCCAATTTTCGGCCGCAGAGCCCGATGGAGAAAAAACGAGGAAACATGGAGATGCCGCGCCGACCGCAGGTATTCGAGATCAATGTCGGAATATTGCATTTCGAACATCGTTCCCGGGAAAGTGAGGATATAGCGGCCCTGCGAGTAGGGTAGAACAACCGTCAGCCCCGTACTGGTCTGCCCAGTTGACCGGTTGACGTACTGCACATCGACTCCCGCCGAAGCGAGCCGTTCCAGAGCGAGTTTTCCGAATGGATCCGGCCCCACTTTCGAGACAAAACCCACATGGTTCCCTAGCATCGCCAGATTGTGGGCAAAGATCGCCGACGAACTCCCCAAGGTGATCGAGAGACCGGTGGCCAGCAGTTCGCGATCAAGGACAAGATTCTGGGGTAAGCCGTAGAGAATCACATCCAGATTGATTTCACCGACCACACATACGTCCAGTTGCGCCACTCCTGCCTCCTAGGAAAAGGTGCTTCGGGGGACGACCTGCCTACCCCGAATCATACTGACGGCTGGGGGAACCGAAGACTTCGAAGCAGCCTGCGTTTGGCCCCTACCACGCCCCAAACAAATTTCTTGGCTGCCGGGCGTTCCTGCAGTATAGTTACGAACTATTACATGTTATTACGATTTATTGCGTTTGAAAAGCCGAAATTGGGCTAACGAATTCAATTTTCCGACCCCGAGCGGTTCCTGGCCGCTCTCCGAGGGCCAAGAGATCGACAAAATGAGCAGCTATCGAATGGCGTACCCGTCGTTTTCACTCATCGTTCTGCTGGCGTCTCAAATTCTCTCTCCGCAGTATTCGCGTGCGCAAGACAAGCCGGTTGAATACCAGGCGAAAACCATTGGTATCAGGGTCAACCCCGGGGATGGGAGCTACACGATTTTCGATCCTGTGTCGATGAGGCCGATTCTACACGCCGACGTCGCGGCGGAACTGAACCATCGGTGGATGAGGTCGAGCGACTATCCCCAGCATTCCATTGGGAGCGAAAGCACAGTGGACGACCCTGGCCCAGGGAACTCAGTCACGATTTCGAACCAGGGGTCGAGCGGCCAGCCTGACCTGATTTGTTCCCTGAAGCTGCACTCCGCTCCGGATTTTGTGACGATCACTGTGAAGGTTAAGAACGCCGGCGGGAATGCGGTCAGCGTGCAGGCAATTCGCATGCTCGAAGCCAGGGGAGAGCGGGTCCTCGATCTCGGGGGTAAAGACACGTCGGACCGAGTCCTTTCCGACAGTTTCAGTGAGGACCGACCGGGAATTGTGATTCACGATTTGCCAGACGCGGCAAACGGAATGCATCGCGCCGTCGGCAGCCAGCTGATCTACAATCGCGACACGAAGCGCAGCCTTCTTCTAGGAGCTCTGACGTCGGAAAAATTCCTTACGATCATTCGGCTTCACATGGAAAAAGATCGCATTGCAGCGTACGAAGTGGATTCTGCAGGGACAACGGAACTGGAAAAAGAGAATTCCTTGCAGGAGTCGGGGCCCGAAGACCAAATCGAGTTGAGCCTTCCGGTTGCGCCAGGTGCGGAACTATCCTCGGAGCGTCTATTGGTCAGCACCGGAACCGACTACCTCGAACAACTTGAAACTTATGGGGGCTTGATCCGCCAGCTTCATCATCCGCGCCGAAGCACGCGCATTCCCGCGGGATGGTGGAGCTGGACGGCATACTATTTCGGACTGAATCAAGGAACGGCCTTAACGAACGCCATATGGCTCGCGCAAAACCTGAAAGACCTCGGATACAACTTCTTCCATATTGACGAGGGGTATCAGTACGCGCGCGGAGAATACACCACCCCGGATGCGACTCTTTTTCCCGGCGGTATGCGCGCTCTCGAGCGAAAGGCAGCGGCCCTTGGCCTCACGCCCGGCATTTGGACAGCGCCGTTCGAGGTTTCAGAGCGGTCGTGGGTGTACGAAAATCACAAAGATTGGCTCGTGCACAATGCGGCCCGGTCAACCCATCCACGCAGGATGGGTGATCCGCGATGAGAAACGACCGCCACTCGATCCGCTGTATGTTCTCGACGGCACGAACCCCGGCGCGCAGGACTATCTCCGGAACACCTACTCGACCCTGACCAAAGACTGGGGGATCCGTTACATCAAGCTTGATTTCATGGACGACAGCGCCATCGAAGGTTTTTACTACCAGGCAGATACGACAGCGCTCGAAGCCCAGCGCATCGGGCTGCGAGTGATCCGCGAGGCGGTGGGCGAGCAGGTGCTGCTCGACAAGGACGGCAGCCCCATGCTCAATCCCGTAGGGCTGGTCGACACGGGGCGCATTTCAGTGGACACGGGCCACACCTTTGCGGCCAGCAAGGAAGCGGCTCCAGGAATCGCGGCAAGATTCTTCATGAACGGCAATTACTATGTGGCCGATCCTGATGCTTTCACCGTTTCGAAACAAATCGTCACCGAACAGGAATGGCATGGCGGCATAAAACCGCTCACTTTGGATGAAGCCAGAGTTTCTATCGCCTTGGCCGCGATCGCCGGCGGAATGTATGAAATCGGGGATGATCTTCCAACCCTCGGCCGCGATGCCGATCGCCTGGGGCTCGTGAAAAATCGGGATCTCATGAATATGGCCGGTCTCGGGCATTCGTCGCGGCCACTGGATCTCATGAGCTATACGCCGGCAGACGGCATGCCCAGCATCTTTCTTCTGCGGGAAAGCAAGCGGCAGAGCATATTGACGGTCTTCAATTGGACAGCGAAGCAGCGTGACCACAAGTTCGATTTAGCCGGAGATTTAGGTTTGCCTGTGCGGGGGCACAATCAAGTATCCGACATCTTCGATTCGAAGCAGATCGGGACCAACCTGGACTCGGTCGAGATGACAATTCCGCCACATTCGGCGATGGTGATGAAGATTATCGACACATCGATTTCGGCTGTTTCTCCCCATGTCGCAGTGAAAGCTCCCGATGAGTTCCAGACTGGCGCTGCAGCTCAATTTTCCGCGGAAGCGGACCCCGCCGGCGTTCCTGTCATTGCCTATCACTGGGACTTCGGCGACGGCACAACATCACTCGAGCCGACAACGGAACACACGTACACTCACGAAGGACATTTCACCATTCAGTTGCGCGCCGATGGATTGGACGGTATAACGTTTGAAAAATCCTCGCAGATCGAGGTCCGCGGCAAAATTGACAGTCGCTTTGCTCCAGCCAGCAAGAAGCGCCTTGTCCAAAGGCAGTGAGGCGCATTGTCGGTTGCTCCATTAATTGTCGATTGCTCCGCTAGTGGATGGAATGTCCGCATTCGAGCCGTTGCGAACCGGCTGTTAATCCAGTTCTGGCGGACCGGCCAGAGATCGGATCAGTTTGCTCACGCAATGCGCGACACCGAATGACTCGGCGACAGCGGACGTATCGAGCAATCCCAGTCCGCAGGTCGCCGTGATCATCGCGCGCTGGGCAAATTTCTGGGGATCACCGGCCAGGGACGCGGCTTTCAGCCAGCGAACGAAGATGCTCGCTGAATCGATGGCGTTCACTCCTGGCCGGGTGGGCACAATTCCATAAGCAACCGTTCCACCCTGTTGCATGAAGCCGAGCGCATGCCAATCCGCAAAGAACAAGTCGAGTCCTTCATGGGCATCGAAGGAAATGATATCTGGCTGCACGCGGCACATGCGCTCGAAGGGACGCGCTGCGCAGCAATGCAGTCCGACATAGGCTCCGCGAACGCGGGCCTCTTCCAGCGTGGCGGTCAACGCGTTGAGCCGCTGTTCCTCTGAGACAGGGTTCGCGACAGCTGCGTCCAAGCACAAGGCGGGTTCATCGACAAACAGCAGCACAGGCAGGCCAGCTGATTTCAGGCGATCGATCTGCCAGCCGATGATCTGCGAGACATGAAATACGACGGCGGCAAAAAGTGCTGGATCAGATAGAAAGGGCCGGCCCTTGTGGAACAGGTACGCCGACAGGGTGATGGGGCCCTCGATCTGCCCCTTGACGGCGACGGCAGAGCTGAAGAGACCGGTCGACAATGCTTGTTCGAACGCGCCGAAGCCTCCTGCGTTTGCCGGAGTCAACTCCCCATTACTCCGGTGAAGGATTTCGAGCACCGAATCGAGCTGGCCTTCTTTTACCTGATAGCCGTAGCTTTCCTTACGAGGCTCAAGCAAGTTTTCCACAATACCAAGGCCTTGGCCGACGATACTCTCTCGTTCTGAAAGTTGAGGCAACTGAGGCCAAAAAGGAACTTCCGGTGACAATTCGGCGACTGAACGAACTGCCGATGTCGTCGACGTGAGAGGCAGGCTACCGATGCCTGTGACCGCGCCCGCAGGGACGAATGGCATTCGGATGGGGCTAGATCGAATGGCTGTCGCTTGCACTCTTTCCAATTCTCCGTGAAAAGCCTCGTCCTCAAGCTCTCAAGATGAAAGTCTTCTCGATCAGGCCCTTTCGGGCTCCGACACCTTTAACGCTATCACGATTACTTCAGTGATCGCAGGCCAACGCCACGCCTCAGAGCTCGGATATCCTGCCAATCGCTATAATAAAGGAGATGTGCCGCGCAGAAATAAGTTAGCGCTGAATCGAAAAGGCCCCGAAGTCCATCAGAAAGACATGACCAGAGCCCGCTCACATCCTCTTGAAAAGATCCTCGACAGTCGAATTGCCATCATCGACGGAGCGATGGGCACGACCATCCGCTCCTACGGTATGACGGAAGCGGATATCCGAGGCGAGCGATTCAAGGACGCGACGAAGAGTCTGCTGAACAATGGAGACCTGTTCTCGCTGACCAAGCCAGAAATGATTGGCGACATCCATCGCCGGTTTCTCGAGGCAGGGGCGGACATCATCGAGACCAACACTTTCGGGGCTACTAGCATCACGCAGAGCGAATTCTTTGTCGACGATCCGCGGGAGCGCGGCGGCCGCAAGGATCCCGCGTTCTACCAAAAGATTGTCGACGATCCGTTTCTCGGCAGTCTGGCCTGGGATATCAATGAGCAATCGGCGCGGCAGTGCCGAGAATGGGCCGATCGTGTCGGAACCGCAACCTCGCGTCAGCGGTTTGTGGCGGGAGCGATTGGGCCGCTGACGGTGTCTCTCTCGAACTCGCCTGATGCCGACGATCCCGGCTTCCGGGTGGTGACGTTCGATCAGGTTAAGACAGCTTACGCTCAGCAGGTACGCGGCCTCATCGCAGGCGGCGCAGACTTGCTGCTGGTCGAGACGATCTTCGACTCGCTGAACGCTAAGGCCGCACTCGTCGCAATCCGTGAGATGTTCGATAAGGACGGCAAGGAACTGCCCGTGATGATCTCCGCGGCGGTCGGGCGTGGCGGCGAGACGATGATCTCGGCGCAGACGACTGAGGCGTTCTGGAACGCCGTGCGGCACGCGAAACCGTTGTCGGTGGGCCTCAACTGCTCTCTCGGCCCCGATCTGATGTATCCGTTCCTCGAAGAGCTCTCGGAAAAGGCGGACGTGGCGATCTCGTGTTACCCCAATGCCGGGCTGCCGAATCCGCTGTCGGAGACCGGCTTCGATTTGAGTCCCCAAGACATGGCCGGTTATCTGCGCGACTTTGCACAGGGAGGGTTGATTAACATCGCCGGCGGCTGCTGTGGAAACACTCCTGAGCACATCGCGGCGATCGCCAAGGCGCTCGAAGGTCAGCCTCCACGAAAGTGGAGGACGCGAGCCACCGATGAATCCTTCGCTCGCCAGGCTGAGATCGAGAGTCGCGCGTGAGCGAGTCCGACGGCGCGATTGCGGCCGAATCCACAAAGGCGAAGCCACTCCGCCTCTCGGGATCACAACCGTTCACCCAGCAGCCAGGTGTCTACATCATGATTGGCGAGCGGACCAATGTGGCCGGTTCGCCGAAGTTCGCCAAGCTGATCAAGCAAGGCAAATATCAAGACGCGGTAAGCGTCGCCCGCCAGCAAGTCGAGAATGGGGCGAATGTCCTCGACATCTGCATGGACGAGGGCATGATCGACGGCGTCACGGCAATGACACGCTTCCTGCAGTTGCTCGGGAGTGAGCCGGAAGTCGCCAAGGTGCCCTTTATGGTGGACTCCTCGAAATGGGAGGTCATCGAGGCCGGGCTGAAATGCCTGCAGGGCAAGGGCATCGTCAATTCGATTTCACTGAAAGAAGGCGAAGAAAAGTTTCGCCAGAACGCGGCGAAAGTTCTGAAATACGGGGCGGCCGTAGTTGTGATGGCCTTTGATGAACAAGGACAGGCCGCGACTTACGATGACAAAATCCGCATCTGCGAGCGCGCTTACCACATTCTGGTTGACGACCTCGGGTTTCCTCCAGAAGACATCATCTTCGATCCCAATGTCCTCACTGTTGCCACAGGCATGGAGGAGCACAACAACTACGCGGTGGACTACATCAATGCGACGCGTTGGATCAAGGCCAGCCTGCCGCACGCGAAGGTGAGCGGCGGTGTCTCGAACATCTCGTTCAGCTTTCGTGGCAATAACAAAGTCCGCGAAGCCATTCATTCGGCGTTTCTCTATCACGCCATCGCGGCCGGCATGGATATGGGCATTGTGAATGCCGGCATGCTGGAGGTGTACGAAGAGATTGAGCCGGAGCTGAAGGTGCTGGTCGAGGATGTACTGCTAAACCGCCGTCCCGATGCCACCGAGCGACTGGTGGATTACGGGGAAAAGCTCAAGGGCGTCGGCAAGGCAGTCAATGAGAAGAAGGCCGAGGAGTGGCGCAACGGCACTGTCGAGGAACGTCTTTCTCACGCACTGGTCAAGGGGATCGACACATACATCGAGATCGACGCTGAGGAAGCCCGTCTCAAGCTGGGCCGTCCTCTATTGGTGATTGAAGGCCCGCTGATGGCTGGCATGAGTGTGGTGGGCGATCTGTTCGGGGCGGGCAAAATGTTCTTGCCCCAAGTGGTCAAGTCTGCGCGCGTGATGAAGAAGGCGGTGGCGCACCTGACGCCATTTATGGAAGCCGAGAAGGAAGCGAGGGCTGCGGCCGGCGAGGTGGTCAAGGCGCAGGGGAAAATTGTACTCGCGACGGTCAAGGGCGACGTTCACGACATTGGCAAGAATATCGTCGGAGTCGTTCTCGCCTGCAACAACTATGAGGTGATCGACATGGGGGTGATGGTCCCTTGCGAAAAGATCCTCGAACGCGCCAAGGCGGAAAGGGCGGACATGATCGGACTGAGCGGCCTGATCACTCCGTCTCTCGACGAAATGGTCCATGTGGCCCGCGAGATGGAGCGGCAGGGGTTCAAGTTGCCGCTCCTGATCGGCGGGGCAACCACGAGCCGGGCGCACACGGCCGTCAAAATTGCGCCGCACTATAGTGAGCCGGTGATCCACATCCTCGACGCCAGCCGGGCAGTGCCTGTCACGACCAGCCTTCTCAGCGACGAGGGCCGCTCTGCGTTCGTGGCAAAGCATCGCGCCGATTACGAAGCGCTCCGCAAGGCCCACTCCGCTCCGAAGTTAAGTGTCGTCTCACTTGCGACTGCCCGCGAAAGACGAACTCCGATCGAGTGGCGCGCGGAAGATCTGCCCGTGCCCGCTTTTACGGGTGTGCGCGTGCTGGACAATTTCCCTCTGGCGACGCTGCGGGAGTTCATTGACTGGAGCCCGTTCTTCCACACCTGGGGACTGAAAGGAATTTATCCCCGGATTCTCGAACACGCGGAGCACGGCGAGCAAGCGCGCCAAGTCTTCAGGGAAGGCAACGCACTCCTCGATGTCATCATTGAGCAAAAACTCATTACAGCGCGAGGTGTATACGGTTTCTTTCCCGCCAGCGCTGTGGGCGATGATGTCGAGTTGTACGCGGACGATAAGCGTGACAAAGTACTCGAACGATTCCATTTCCTCCGCCAGCAATCAAACCGAGAAGGCACCGAACCGTGCCGATCGCTCGCCGATTTCATCGCACCGAAGGAAATGGATTTGCGCGACCATATCGGTTCGTTCGCGGTAACCAGCGGGATCGGCCTGAAGGAGCTGTGCGACCGGTTCAGGGCCGAGCACGACGACTACAACGCGATCATGGCGGAGGCCATTGCCGATCGCCTGGCTGAGGCTTTCGCCGAATGTCTACACAAGCGAGTACGAGATGAATGGGGTTACGGTTGTGCGGAGGGCCTGAGCAACGCGGATCTCATCCAAGAGAAGTACCGCGGGATCAGGCCGGCCGCCGGCTACCCGGCGTGCCCCGATCATACGGAGAAGGGTCCGCTTTGGCGTTTGCTCGACGTGCAGGCGAATACCGGGATGCTGATTACTGAGTCATTTGCGATGTGGCCTGGATCGAGCGTAAGTGGGCTCTATTTCGCCCATCCGGAATCGCGATATTTCAGTCTCGGCAAGATCGACCGCGATCAGGTCGCCGATTACAGCGAACGCAAGGGGATGACCGTGGCAGAGGTCGAGCGATGGCTCGGGCAAAACCTGAACTACGATCCTGCGGAATAGCAGATGGACCTGTGGCGCCATCACCGAACGCAATCAGCATGCTAAGCAACTGGAGAGGCTCTCCGCGTCCCGTCGAGAAATCGGCGGGGCAGGGAAGCCGTTGAAGTGGCAACGCCGGGAAATCTGGCTCTGTAGTAGCGACGAATTGGAGTAACGTCGGCGGAGCGAAGAGGCCCTGCTGTTTGTAACAAAACGGGAGGCAACATGGAGCGTGACGTTAGCAGTATTGGCACATTTCGAACTACGATAGAGCGATGGACCCCGCCCGGCACGTCTGTCGAAGACGAAGTTAGTGAGCGCTCTTTTCCTGGCTGAATTTCGTGTAGACAACGATTCGCCCAATCCCGCACAATCCTTAACACGAAGAGGGAAACTATGGCTCGAACGGGTTGTACCGATTGCGGTGGATATGGCACGTCGCCCGGGCGTGGATGGAACGGATGCACGGTTTGCGGTGGCGGAGGATCTTCAGAAGGGCGTAAGTGGATCGGGCACGGGGCTTGTGGCGGTGGCGGAGGGACACTGGGGCGAGGATGGAATGGGTGTACTGCTTGTGGTGGTGCCGGAGGGCAACACGGGCGGGGATGGAACGGGTGCACTTATTGCGGCGGTAGCGAAGGGCAAGCTGGAAAGGGCTTCAACAGGGAGGTTCTTCCCGCGTGGTACGACGGATGTACCCATTGTGGCGGGTCGGGCCATGGAACGTGGGACAATATAACCGCGGGCACCGGAATGATCCCTTGCCAAGTAAGTGGCGCCTCAGGAAAGATCGATTGCGAAGATTGCGGCGGCAGAGGAAACGTCCCCTGTCCACATTGCAGCGAGTCCCTTCGGGGGCCTGGAAAAATATATTGCAACCCCTGCAGAGGAACTGGCTGGGTTGGGTGAACATCGTCGAAAATCTCGGCAGTCAGCATGACTTAACCGCAATTTG
The DNA here is from genome assembly GCA_963770245.1 of uncultured Acidobacteriaceae bacterium. Classification (GTDB taxonomy): domain Bacteria; phylum Acidobacteriota; class Terriglobia; order Terriglobales; family Acidobacteriaceae; genus PALSA-270. Next base: position 29,177 of record CAVYOX010000017.1, read on the forward strand.
AGTTTTCGCGAGTTGTTTGCGTTTGCCTCGCGATCGAACCATGATTGTGGTCGGCGCGGTCTTGGTATCCTCAGACCGGCGAATCGTACTCTGCGGATCAATCTCGCAACACCCGGGCTGGATCGGTACGCGTGGCGCGCCAGGCAGGCACAAGACAAGCTGCGACTGAGGTGATCGTCATCACCACGAATGCCAAGCCGAATGCCAGCGGGTCGCGCGGCGCGACATTGTAAAGAAGCGTTCCGAATAACCGCGTCAATGCCAGTCCCGCAGTCGCGCCGCAGAGGATGCCGACTGCAGTTAGTCTGACGCCTCAAATTTCACTTGCCGCTTGCCCCAATAAATATTCTTCACGAGTACTGAAGAGTGCACGGGCGACTGCTCACTGGGCACTCGAGCTGGATTCAAGGTCCAGCATCCAGGTTTGCCCAACAAGTTCATGTCCAAAGGAGCGATGTTGCTCCTCCTTAAGAAGAATGAACCCTGCTGCTTCATAGATACGACGAGCCGAGATCAGCACAGCATTCGTCCACAGTATTAGCTTCTGATAACCGAGCGCCCGCGCTCGCTCAACGCATGTCCTCACGAGTCGAGTGCCAATACCTAAACCGCGGGCCGACGGCTCCACATACAGCAATCTCAGTTTCGCTATATCGGCATCGTCCGTTTTCATGAGAAACACTGATCCAGCGACGCTGCCGCCGACCTCTGCCACCCATGCGTCCTCGCGGCTCGAGTCGTAATGCGCAGCGAAGTCGCCGAGGATCTGCGAAACCAGCCCTTCGTAGGTCCAGTCCCAGCCGTACTCGCGATGATAGAGAATTGCCTGTCGGTGCGTGATCCATCCCAAATCACCTACACGTAAGGCTCGCAGGTGCACGCTCTCGGCTGACTCGCTCCGAGGCTGGAGAACCGCTTGGATCGCCCGCATGCTGGCAACCAGTCGCTGACGATCCTCCGCAGGCACCGGCGACAAGATCGCTTCGATCCGGGAGTGCGTACCGCGGTTCAACTTCGCAAATGTCTTACGACCCCGTGTCGTCAGCGAGAGAAGCTTTTGTTTACCGTGCACTGGGCTGGTCCGGCTCTGAAGTAAGCCGCTCGTTCGGAAGCGAGCCACGATGCGACTGACATGTGCCTTATCCATGCCTAGAGCGCGAACGATGGCCGCCGCTGTCAGCTCCCCGGTCTGAGCCAATTCATAGAGAACCCTCGCTTCGGCCAAAGACAAGTCACTCGCTGGAAGATGTTCGGCCAACAAACCGATCTCACGGGTATAGAACCTGTTGAAGCTGCGGACTTGATCCACCACTGACATAGGCATCTCCTAACGTATGTTGTCTGATACAACATACGTCAAGCCAGTGGTTTGAGACAAGCCTGCTCGGGGAGAGCCGTAAGATCGCATGGCAAATGTATCGCTACCGGAAGTCGGCTTTTCGCCAGCCATCCGTGCGTTTACTGTGAGCGCGTTTTTCGATACTAATTCGACCGACGAACCGCTCACCTCCGGATTTCCCTTCAAGCTCACGAACCACTTGAAATTCCGGATCCGCTCGAGCAACTATGCCTTATACGAGGGGCCTCCCCGGGGTTACTCGTGCTAAGCTTCCGGCGTGAGGCCGTTTACCGCGAAACCACATTCGCCCGCTCTGAGTCCATTTGTTAAGTCGTTCCATTACCACGAGGCCGACCTTCCGTTTACGCTGGAACGAATTATGCCAAATGGCCAGGTTCACGTGATGGTGAACCTGGCGGAAGACGAGTTTCGGACCTACGGCAGACCAGGTGCGCAAGCAGTGTCCCAACACCCAGGTGCTGTTGTGGCCGGGCCGCACGCAAAATCTGTGGTCATCGATACGCGAGCGCAACGCTGGCTCGCCGCCGTCGAGTTTCGACACGGCGGAGCCTCTCGGTTTTTCTCGATGCCCATGACCGATCTTTCCAACCAAGTAGTGCAACTCCAAGATGTCTGGCGTAGCGACGGAAGGTTGCTGCGCGAGAGATTGCTGGATGCGCGTACACCGGCGTCGAAGTTTGGCATCTTCGAGGAAGTGCTCCTTGATCATCTCCGGCCGGAGTTCGATCCGGCGATCCAGTACGCGATCACTGCATTGCGAGCCGGTGTGCTGGTATCCCAGGTAGCCTATCGTCTGGGCCTTTCGCCGAGGACCCTGGTGCGTCGTTTCTCATTGCATGTCGGGATTACTCCCAAGCGATTTGCCCGTGTCCACCGGCTACAAAGGGTCTTGCGTGCGGTGCGTCGCTCCAATCAACCCGACTGGTGCGCGCTAGCCGCCGAGCACGGCTACACCGATCAAGCCCACCTCATTCATGATTTTCGAGATCTGGCTGACATCACGCCATCAGAGTACAAGCCCCATTCTCAGCAGCGAAATAACCACGTGCCCATTGTGGCGCTGTGACGCTTTTTTACAATACAGGCAGGCACGTGATTCGCTAACGTTGCTAAAGCAGATTGTTGCGCCAGCGGGGTGCGATCTCACAAAAAGGTGGCGGATAGCCGTGATTTCAAATCGCTCGGTACCGACTGATGCAGTGCTCCCTCACATAGACTACCGCGATGTGGAACAAGCCATTTCCTGGCTGAGCCGGGCGTTCGGTTTTGTTGAGCATTACCGGTATGGCAATCCCGTCAGCGGCGCTCAGATGAGTATCGGGAACGCATGGCTCATGCTGAACCGAGCTCGAGACCAACGCGCAATCCCGAAGCTACTTGGTTTTGGGACACAGAGCTTGACCGTGTTTATCGAAGACGTCGAGGCACATTTCGAACACGCCAAATCTGCCGGAGTCGCGATTGTTGAAGACCTGCACGAGACTGTGTACGGCGAACTCCAGTATGGAGCAGAGGATCTGGATGGCCACCATTGGCTGTTTTCGCGCCATGCCAGGGACGTGAGCCCAGAACAATGGGGCGCCACCGTGTCGCGCACGCAGCGGACTTGACGCCACGATTCCAACCGTCGTGAGTCTGGGGGGACGAATGAGCAAGCGACCAATCTCTATAACTATCCTGGCCGCCGTGTATCTGATGGTGGGCACAGTTGGCTTTGTTTATCATTTCAGAGAGATTCTAGCGAGGCATGCGTTTCAATACGACGACGCGGTGATCGAACTCACAGAGCTAATTGCGATCGTGTGTGGAGTGTTCATGCTGCGCGGCCGCAATTGGGCACGGTGGCTCGCGCTCGCCTGGATCGGGTTCCACGCGGCATTCAGCTTCTTCGATTCACTGCAGAAGGGGGCGGTGCATAGTTTGATGTTGATCCTGATTGCCTATCTTCTCCTTCGACCTGAAGCGAGAACCTACTTTCGGCGTCCGGAAGAGACGGGTTCTTAACCAGCACTCGAAGGGGCTCGTATGCGTTTGCTTTTCGCCATCGGAAGGGGCCTCCAGTTGCCGCGGGAGAAAGTCGGGACGCTAATCGCAATGCCACACCGATGTGCGCTATGCGTGGCAATTGCACCGGAACCTGGAAGTTGAAATCAACCTTCAAGTGCAACAGGAGGAGATCAATGGCGATTTCCTCGAAGCTGACTTGAACGAAGCCGCTTTGCGGCGGACGCTATCGCGTGCCCGAAGGAAGCGACATCGGAGATTCGAGACTAGGAGTCTTGCTGAATGGTCTGTCTCGCGTTACGATGAGGCGATCGTGAGCTTGAGCTTCTTGGTTAGTTCAATGAATTCCGATTCGAAGATCGTGCCGCAAACACTCTGCTTTTCAACAACTTCCAAACCAAAGTCGATTGAAATCCCATAGCGTCCGCCGCGAACAAAGCGGCTTCCTTCAAGTCGTTGTATCAAAAGCGACCGCCGTAGATTCTGACGAGCTCCTAACTCCTCTTCCGCGGTCGCTTCTGATACAACACTAGGACTTCTGGCCCGCGCCGTTGGAGTTCGTCCTTGGGACGTAACTTCCGCTTTGCCCGTAATCTTGGCCACAGGGAGGAGATCGGCGGGCCCAAGAATCCCGAATTCTTTTCACGCAGCGGTGTGAGTCTCGTCACAGCCAAGGGTAGGCTGAGCGAGGTTAAATAATGGTGGCGGCCAATGGAATCAATGATGGGAGCAAGTCTATATACAGAACATCGAGATTGAGAAGACGCCTGTCACCGCAGCACCCTACGGACTTGGTTGCGTGACGTCGCTACAAAGCCACGCAGCGGAATCTCTGTGACTGAGCCCGGCTGCACGGGAAGCTGTGACTAAACTGGATGTTCCCAAGGCGTCCCATTGAGGGGGGACGATGGAAAACGCGGTCGGTCTAGTCATGACGGGTGGCGGTGCTCGCGGCGCTTATCAAGTTGGTGTTCTCAAGCGCATTGGCGAACTGAAACGCGTCCAAACACAGGGTAATCCTTTTCCGATCATAGGAGGCGCTTCCGCAGGAGCAATTAATGGTGCTGCTCTTGCCACAGGGTGCGAGGATTTCGCTTTGGCAACCCAGATTCTTGCGGAAGTCTGGGCTAGTCTCAAACCTTCCGACATCTTTCACTGTGGTCTCTTGTCCCAGGCGCATAATTCCATAACCTGGATCCTGGATCTCTCCTTTGGAGCGATTCTGGGGGGAGGCAATGCCCGATCGTTATTAGACGCCACTCCCTTACACCATTTTCTCAATAAGCACCTGGACTGCGACCGGATACAGGAAAACATCAAGCGCGGGAACCTCTATGCTCTCGCGATTTCCGCGACCAACTATACGTCGGGGAAAAGCTATCTCTTCATTCAGGGCAAGAAGGGCCATCCGATGTGGAAGCGGATCCGAGAGGTGACGGTTGCGACCAAGATCACGGTCGACCACGTTTGCGCGTCCTCGGCCATTCCTATGGTTTTCCAGCCGGTAAAACTCAAAACCCCGGGTGGGTCCGCCTTTTTCGGAGACGGTTGTGTGCGCCTTCAACAACCTCTCAGCCCTGTGATCCAACTAGGGGCGGAGAAGGTGTTCGCGATCGGTGTGCGCTGCGGAAATAAGGAAAGTCAAGAAGAAGCCATAGATGAGAGAAACCCTTCGCTCGCGCAAGTGATGGGAGTTCTTTTCAACATCATGTTTCTGGACCATCTCGCAACCGACATCGAGCACCTTGAACGGTTGAATCAGTTGCTCAAAGATGGCCACATCAATCAGCTTGGGATTGAAGGAGGTCAAAAGATACGGCCAGTGGGGACCTTCATCATCACGCCTTCGGTCAACTTGTCAGATCTGGCGGAGCAGCACCAGAAAGACATGCCCTCTCTGATCCACTACTTTGTATCCAGCTTGGGACGAGACGCGGCTTCCTGCGCCGATCTGCTGAGTTACCTGCTATTCACGTCAAAGTACACCCGAGAGCTCATTGAGATTGGTTACCACGACGCCGGGGAACGAATCGATGAAATCGAAGAATTTCTCTATTCTTCCAACGAGGGGGACGCTGAAAACCCATTGGCCAGTGTAACGGCAGGGAACGTGCCCAAGGCAGGTTCGGCAGCGAAACGGAACGGAAACTCGGTCAGAGCCCGCGGCTAATCATCCGCTCGAATGCGACCGTGCTTCCGATGCCACATAGATCATGGATAAACGTGCGCCGCAACGAATGAAAATGCTCGGCGCTCACGACAGGAATATCGGTGTGAAGGTATTTCTAATGACAGCTCACCGCGAGTAGGCGCTAGCGGAGGAAATTATGACCATCCCACCTCGTTACCCAGGCATACGAGTCACCGCAAACGGCAACCAGCTCGTTTCCTACCATACCGAAACACGCATTGCCGATGCCGGCATCTTCTACCCCATCACACCATCTACCGAATTAGGGGAACTCTATCAGCAGTCCTACGCGGAAGGCCGCCTGAATGTTTTCGGCGCCAGCACCCTGGCTGTGGAAGCCGAGGGAGAACACGCGGCGCAGGGCGGAGCCATCGCGCACTCCGTGTGCGGCAAACGGGTGGTGAATTTCACCTCCGGCCAGGGAATCCTGTACGGCGTCGAGCAGTATTACCACGCGCCCGGCAAATGTTCCACGATGGTGCTGGAGGTCGTGGCGCGGGCGCTGACCAAGCACGCGCTCAACGTGCATTGCGGCCACGACGATGTCTACGGCGCGCTCGACACTGGATGGATCATTCTGTTCGGCAAAGATGCTCAGCAAACCGCCGACCAGGCGCTCATCCTCCGGCGCGTGACCGAACTGAGCCTCACGCCCGGCATGAACTGCCAGGATGGATTTCTTACTTCCCATCTGGAGCGAACTTTTTATAAGCACGAGTCGGAACTGATCCGCCTGTTCCTCGGCGCTCCGGACGACATCATCGACTGTCCCACTGAGAGCCAGCGCATCCTGTTCGGTCCGAAGCGTCGCCGGGTGCCGCGCATGATCGATCTCACCAATCCTGTGCTGCTCGGGCCGGTGCAGAATCAGGAGAACTACATGCAGGGCATCGCCGCGCGCCGCAACAACTTCTCCGAACCGATCGCGCGGTTTCTTGAAGAGGCCTACTCCGATTTCGGAAAGCTGACCGGCCGCTATTACGGCATGCTCACCGCCTATAAGGCCGACGATGCGGACACCGTGTTCGTGTCGCTGGGCTCGGCGGCAGAGAACATCGAAGCCGCCGTGGATTATCTTCGCCAACGCCGAGGTGCAAAGGTTGGCTCTATCCACCTCAACGTGATTCGCCCCTTCCCCGAAGCTGCGGTCATTAACGCGCTAGCCGGAAAGAAGAATGTCATCGTACTGGAGCGCACCGACGAGGCGATGGCGGGCGACAACCCGATGGGCCGCGACATCCGGACTGCGCTTAACAAGGCGCTGCAAACCGGTAATCGTCCCGCAACCAGCGGGCTGCCTGCCATCACCGCCGAGGAGATGCCCCGCCTCTTCTCCGGCATCTATGGCCTGGGCTCGCGGGACTTCCGGCCCGAGCAGGTCTTCGGCGCGTACGAGTTTGCCACGGGCGCTCGCGCTCGCACAGACGGCAAGCGCGCCTCCGATGGAATTTCGTTTATGGTGCTCGGAGTCGAGCATCCCTACGAGGTGAAGTCCGACGAAACGCCGTCGCTTCTGCCCGAAGGCTCGGTCGCCGTTCGCTTCCACTCGATCGGCGGCTGGGGCGCAATCACGACGGGCAAGAATCTGGGCGCCATCCTGGGCGATTTGAATGACCTGCTCTACGAGCGCGACAAGATTGTCGACGAACTGGGCAATCCCAAAGAGATCATTCACGTCAGCGCGAATCCCAAGTACGGCTCCGAGAAGAAAGGCGCGCCCACCGCGTACTTTCTGGTAGCGGCCCCGGAAAGAATCCGCGTTAATTGCGATCTTCGTCACGTGACTGTCGTGCTTTGCTGCGACCCGAAGGCATTCACCCACACCAATCCGCTGGCCGGTATGGCCGACGGCGGCAGCCTGGTGTGGGAATGCGAAGAGACGGGCGAAGCGGCGTGGGAGCGGTTGCCTCTATGGGCCCGCAAGCAGGTCATCGGGAAAAACATTCGTGTGTTCACCTTGCCGGGTTTCCAAATCGCGCGCGCTGCAACCGACCGCACCGACCTTCAACTTCGCATGCAGGGGAACGCTTTCCTGGGCGCATTCTTCGCGGTCTCGCCGCTACTGGGCGAATTCGGCATAACCCAGGAGCAGTTCCGCAACGTGGTTCACAAGCAATACGTGAAGAAGTTTGGACAGCTCGGTGAATCCGTCGTCAAGTCGAACATGGAAGTGATGACGCAGGGTTTCGAACGCGTCCATGAGATTCGCGTGGGCAAGCTCGAAGCCGAAGATCGCTCCACGTTGCGCGGTGTGGCACTTCTGCCTGAGATCATAGTTCAGAATGGCGACGATAAGGGCGATGACGGCGACGGATTCCATCTCGGATGCCGTTCTTTCCCAGTGCCCGCTGGCCAGGCCGAGCGCACTCCGCTCACTCGGATCGCGGCCTTCGATGCTGAGTTCCGCTCTGGCTACGGATACAACCAGCCGTCGTCTGCTCTGGCTTCGGTAGGTGTCATGGCCGCTGCCAGCGGCGATACGGCGTCGAAGTATGTCGCGCGTCTCATCACCCCGCTCTTCATCCCCGAAAACTGCACCCAGTGCATGGAGTGTATCGTGGCCTGCCCCGATACGGCCCTGCCCAACTGTGCGCAAGATGTAGAGACGATCCTGCACACTGCGATCACGCGCTACGTTACCGATCCGGGCGAGCGCGGGAAGATGTTGCAATCCCTCCCCGAGATCGAGAAACGCACGCGTCAGATGATGTCCGATGCGGTGGGCAAGAATGCGGGAACACCGCTGCCTCAAATCCTCCGCCAGATTACGGCCGAGGTGGATGGGTTCTCGGAAGAGGCCAAGCGCCAGCTCTTCGCCATCATCGACAAAGTGCCCATGGCCTACCAGAAGGTGAATGCCATCTTCTCGACTCCGGAGAGAAAGAAGCCCGGCGCCGGCGGGATCTTCTCGATCTTCGTCTCCGACTTATGTAAAGGCTGCGCTGCCTGCGTGACCGCATGCGGCGAACACGAGGCCCTGAAGATGGTCGAGGAAACCGAGGAGGTCAACGCCGACCACGAGACAGGCACCGGCTTCGTGAATCTTCTGCCGGATACGCCGCAGAAATACCTGGGCCTCTACACCGATGGGCGGCCGCAGGATTCCAAGACGGCTACGCTGCGCAACATGCTGATGCTCCGGCACAACTACGACGCCATGGTCTGCGGCGATGGCGCCTGCGCCGGTTGCGGCGAGAAGAGCGTGCTGCGCGCCATCTCTGCCACCACCGAAGCCTACATGAGGCCGCTCTACCACGCGAAAGCCGACCGGCTGCAAGCGAAAGCGGACGAACTCGACCAGACGGGAGTCGCGAAGCTGGCTGCGCTCAAACAGAGAAACCTGGAAGAGTACGACCTGCTGCGGCAAGCCGTGGCTCATTTGATCATGGGACTAGGTGGCGAAGACGACCGTGACACCAAAGCGCGAATTGCCCAGAACGGCCCCATCTCCGACCAGGCAATCGTGGACGCCCTCACCAGCGTCATGCGGCAGGAGGCCTTCAACCACAAATATCTCCAGGCGATTGACGGCCGGCTTCCGAACGGCATGTGCGTTATGGCGATGACCGCGCATACGGGCTGCAACACCGTCTACGGCTCGACTCCGCCGAACAACCCACATCCTTATCCCTGGATGAACTCGCTCTTCCAGGACGGCGTCACCGTCGGCTGGCTGCTGGGCGAGAGCTTCATCGTCGATCACGGCCGTCGGTCCGTCATCCCCGAGCGGCTTGCCGATGCGCTGCTCGGTCGCGAAAAGGATGTCATCACGCCACACGAGTACTACAACTACGCACATTTTAGCGACACGCTCATGACCGATCGCGAGGTCCTTGAGCTGCCCAAGGTATGGGCGGTCGGCGGCGATGGAGGCATGGGCGACATCGGATATCAGAACACGTCGAAGGTGATTCTCCAGAATCGCCCCAACGTGAAGGTGGTCATGCTCGACACCCAGCTTTACTCCAACACCGGAGGACAAAACTCCGATTCGACACCCATGCCGGGTGGCAATGACATGAATGTCTTCGGAGCGGCGACCGAGGGAAAGACCACCGAAAAGAAGACCGTCGCCGAGACGTTCCTGGCGGGGCATGGATCTCCGTTCGTGGCGCAGGTCTCGCTGGCGAACCCACCCAAGTTTTTGCGGGCGATTCTCGATGGCCTCGAGTATCGCGGAACAGCATTTTTGCAGTGCTTCTCGACCTGCCAGCCGGAGCACGGCGTGGGCGACGACATGGCGCTCACCCAGGCGCAGCGCGTGCGCGACTCACGCGGCGCCCCGGAGTTCGTCTTCAATCCGCGGCTCGGCGAAACCTATGCGGAAACGCTCGATCTCAAGGGCAATCCGTCGCCCGATAAGGATTGGTACGAGTCGAAGGCGAAGGGCACGGAAGAGGTTTCGCGCTATACCGTCGCCCACTGGTGCCTTACCGAGGCCAGGTTCCGCAACCACTTCAAGAAGATCAAAAAGGATCAGGCGGAAAAACTGATCCCGCTGGAAAACATGCTCGTCCGTATTACTCAGCAGGATGTTGTCTATCGCCGCTACCTGCTTCCCGAACACCGCTCCTACGTCCCGGACTTCGGCGTCTACATCAAAGTCCAGGGCATCAAAGGAGACGTCGACTACCGGGCGATCTCGCGGCAGTTGGTACTGTTCTGCATCGAGCGCCGTAAAGCGTGGCGGATGCTACAGAGCAAAGCGGGCATCGTAAATAAAGACTACACAGCTCAAAGATCGATCTTGGCTGATGTCGATGCCGGCAAGATTTCCAAGGGGGAGCTGTTCGCACGCGGGGAGCAGTTGCTGAGGGATCGCCTGCAAACCGCCGGCGCGGCGAAGTCGGCTGAACCAAGGCGGGATCCGGTTTTGGCCTCTTAACAAACCGCGCTGTACTTCGGTTCCCCAATGACTTGCACGATTCGTGCGGAGCGCGGGCGGAATCCAGTGGCGCGATTTTGAGACTGCGAGAGCGTTCCAACTCAACCACCCGCAATAAGATTCAACACTTCTTGCTTCGCGATCGCCATGCCATCTTCTGAGATGAATTGGTGCAGTGCGGTGACCTTCAGATTCATTCGACAGCAATACTCAAGTTGGCCCACTGGCGATTACTGCCGCGTCGTCGGCAATCCGGAAACTATCCATACACGCGCTTCGCGGAACTCTCGGCTGGTCGGCATTCGACGACACTGCGCTTCCCCCAAGTCCTAGTGTTGTATCAGAAGCGACCGCGGAAGAGGAGTTAGGAGCTCGTCAGAATCTACGGCGGTCGCTTTTGATACAACGACTTGAAGGAAGTCGCTTTGTTCGCGGCGGACGCTATGGGATTTCAATCGACTTTGGTTTGGAAGTTGTTGAAAAGCAGAGTGTTTGCGGCACGATCTTCGAATCGGAATTCATTGAACTAACCAAGAAGCTCAAGCTCACGATCGCCTCATCGTAACGCGAGACAGACCATTCAGCAAGACTCCTAGTCTCGAATCTCCGATGTCGCTTCCTTCGGGCACGCGATAGCGTCCGCCGCAAAGCGGCTTCGTTGTGTGCTGGGCATGCTCAACAGCTTGGGGGTGAAAGTCCTCCGGCCAACCAGATGGAGGTGAAGGCCTAGTGATGATGCGAGGGCTACTGCCGCGAGGCGGGGTCCGAAAGAAGCATCGAGCAAGTGTGCGAGTCGATGGACAAAAACCGGATATAAGGCGTGAGCGCCGGACGAGCGGGCAACGTACCGCGAAGTCCATATCCATCAAGGGTGCGAAACGTAGATTCGGCGACTGTGCACAGAAGGCGGCTGAGCTTACCCCAGGAGATCTGCTCCGTGTCACTTCGGTGACTGAGGTGGTCGAGAGGCAACCTGACCGCGGAACAGAAGTCAGCAGAGGGCATATTAGGCCATGAAGTCGGCGAGGCTAATGAGGCACTCCGAAAGCCGAAAGGCGGAGAAACGGATAGGCCGAGCCGGGAACTATGGCCGAAGGCCCGAACGAGAAGGAGAGGCTAGTAGACCATGAGTCTCAAGGACGACACGCAGCAGAACATCCAGATACAACTGGACTTTTCTTCTGGGCCAACGGGTGAAGCCCGGCAGGTCGGAGGGGGAGAGACTGAATCGTCGAGGACGACGAGTGGATCCGAAAGCCCAGCTAGAACCGATCGACTGATGGAGGAAGTATGTGAGCGAGAAAACCTGAAGCAAGCTTTGCGGCAGGTGAAGGCCAATAAAGGTAGCGCGGGCGTCGATGGCATGACTGTCGGCGGAATCACCGACTACCTGAAACAGCACTGGCCAGCGATCCGGGAACAACTGCTGAATGGGACCTACGAACCGAAGCCGGTAAGGCGGGTGGAAATACCCAAGCCGGACGGCGGGGTGCGAAAGCTTGGCATCCCGACGGTGCTGGATCGATTCATCCAGCAGGCGGTGATGCAGGTTCTGCAGCGGCGGTGGGATCGGAGCTTCTCTGACCACAGCTATGGATTTCGACCAGGACGATCCGCGCATCAAGCGGTAGCTCAAGCGCAACAGTACATCGCGGCAGGCTACGGCTGGGTGATTGATCTTGACCTCGAAAAGTTCTTCGACCGAGTCAATCACGACAAACTGATGGGGCAGGTTGCCAAACGAGTCGAAGACAAGCGGCTGCGGAAACTCATCCGGGCGTTCTTGAACGCCGGGGTGATGGAGAATGGACTGGTCAGCCCGAGCGTGGAAGGCACTCCGCAAGGAGGCCCACTTTCGCCACTGCTGTCGAACCTCGTGCTCGACGAACTCGACCGAGAGCTAGAGCGACGCGGACACCGTTACCTTCGCTACGCAGATGATTGCAACATCTACGTGCGCAGCGAGCGGGCCGGTCAACGGGTGATGGAAAGCATCACGCGATTCATCACGCACAAACTCAAGCTCAAAGTGAATGAGGCCAAGAGTGCGGTGGCGCAACCGCAGGTGCGGAAGTTCCTCGGATTCAGCTTCACAGCGGGTCCAGAGATCAAGCGTGCTATAGCGCCGAAGGCTCTAGATCGGTTTAAGCAACGAATTCGAGGGATCACGCGAAAGGCAAAGGGTGTCAGCATCGAGAAGACGATAGAGGAGCTGGCCTCGTATATGCGGGGTTGGCGCGGCTATTTCGGCTTCTGCGAAACGCCTGTGGTGCTGGAGTACCTGACCCGCTGGGTCCGGCTGCGACTCCGAGCCGCTTTGTGGCGACAGTGGAAAACACCACGCCGCCGCCGGGCCGCTCTGTTGGCACTGGGAGTTCGGCCACGACTGGCCAGCCACACGGCCGGCAGCGGTCGTGGTCCCTGGTACCTCGCCAAGGCCAAGGCCCTCTCTGTGGGGCTTTCCAATGCCTACTTCAAATCGCTCGGGCTTCCGACGTTGATTGATGGGTGTTAGCGTAACTGACTCGAACCGCCGTGTACGGACCCGTACGCACGGTGGTGTGGCAGGGGTCGGCGGGCAACCGCCGCCCCTATGCCGATCAAGTCGACTTCTGGACAACTTCCGGAGCAGCTTCCGGTGTAAGTCGCTGTTCAACAGCCGATTAGTCGCACGTCGAACCGCATGCGTCGATAACTGCCGGGTTGCCCGGTGATCCAAGCGCAATCGGCAGCGAGCAACAATGGGGCTTCCCATTTCTCTCTATCAGACTTGAACGCAGCTGCTGGGGCAGCAGCTTGAACTAGAACCACGAAATCTTGGTCCTGCTGAGCGGGCCCGAAAGCTCAGCAATCGCGACTTGCAAGTGCGGTTCACTATCACTCGAACCTTAGGGCAATCATCGGGTCAATCCGTGACGCTCTTCTGGCAGGCAAGTATCCCGCAAAGAGCGCGACAGTGATCATCACCAGCATAGCGGCCAGGATCGACACCGGATCATCAGGTTTCACGCCGAACAACATACTTGCAAGCAAATGAGTAGAAACAAGTGCAACTGGGAGACCGATGCAGATTCCGATCACGGTCAACAGCAGAGTTTCTCGCAGGATCATCCACACGACGTCATTCCGTGCCGCTCCTAGTGCCATGCGGATCCCAATGTCATTCGTCTTGCGGACCACCGTATATGCCATGAGACCGTACAAACCCAAACATGCCAACAACAGCGCCAGGAAGCTGAAGATGCTAGCCAGCGTCGAAACCAGGCGCTCCTGCAGCAGAGATTGGTCCACTTGCTCATCAAGTGTTCGTACACCGGTAATCTCCAAACCAGGGACTATCGCCCGAACTTCATCCCGAATCTGGGAGACGACTGCATTCTGGCTGCCTTGGGTGCGCACTTCAAAGGTAAGTCCACCCAGTTCCTGCATATCCTGCATGCAGAACAAGTATGCCGTTGAATGCAGCTTCTCGCGCAGGTCCAGGTATTTTGAATTCTTCACCACCGCGATGATTTCGAATTTCGCACCTCCATTTCCTTGCCGCGGCCCAAAGTGGCGTCCCAATGGGTTGTGGCTACCAAAGAAATGCTTGGCCATGGTTTCATCAATAACAGCGACCTCTTGCGATGCCGGAGTGTCTGTGGCGGCAAAATCCCGCCCCAGAAGAAATGGAATTTGCAGAGTCTCAAAAAATCGAGGTCCCACCGAGTTCAGATAGACACTCAGATCCTCCCCGGGAATTGGATTGTAGCCTTCGACAGCTACGGAACCATCCCAGCCGGCGCCGCTTATTGGCGTCACTCGTGAGATGGTCGCTGACTGAACGCCGGGCGTGGTCTCGATTCGTTCGAGCATTTGTTGGTAAAGATTCGCTAGCGGAATCCCTTTGTAACCTAGCTTGGTCGGATCGAGGTGAAACATCAGTACATTCTCTCGCGTGAAACCCGCATCAATATGCCGCAGGTTTAACAAGGTTCGTACCAGAAGACCTGCGCCGATCACGAGTAGCAGTGACAATGCAATCTGTGACGCGACCAGCGCCCTGCCTAATCCAAACCGCGAACTTCCCCCGGTACCCACAGTGCGCGCCCCGTCCTTGAGGACCACGCTCGGCTCCATTCGCCTCGCGGTTAGAGCGGGACCCATACCAAATAGAATTCCTGTGACCACCGATACGGCGGCGGTAAAGCCCAGAATATGAAGATCAGGACGCAAAGTCAGGATAAGTGGAGATCCTCCGTTCAATAGGAAGGTCACCAACAGCGCGCTTCCCCAGTATCCCACCAGGACGCCCAGCGCTCCGCCGGTCAGCGCCAATAGCAGGCTTTCGGTCAGGAGCAAACGGATGAGACGCATTCTCCTGGCACCAATCGCCAACCGGATCGCGAATTCCTTTCGCCGAGTGCTCGACTTTGCCAGCAAAAGATTTGCCACATTCACGCAGGCGATCAGCAAGACCAGCCCGGCAACCGCCATCAGGACGAACAGAGAACGCGCAACTTCATTGCGCGCCGTATTCAGGCCATTGCGAGAAGAGTTGAGTTCGATTCGCTGCGCCAGAAAGTCCCGTTGCTCTTTCTCAGACCACGCTGAGCTGCTATTTGCAACCAGTACTTCTTTGAAGACGACATTCAAATTCGCGCGCGCCTGGCTCATTGATATGCCGGGGGCGAGGCGGCCCACCAAAGACAGCCAATTAACGTTGAAATTATTAAGAAAATTGACCTGATCGCCGTGCATCACGGTAGGCTGCATGGTCATTGGAACCCAAAGATCGGACGGATGCCCCACCTCCACACCCTCGAAGCCTCTCGGAGCGACGCCAATGATAGTTAAAGCGCTGGAATTTACCTTGAATTGCTGGCCGACTACCGCCGAGTCCAGCCCAAAGCTACGCTTCCAAAGCCCGTAGCTGATCACCGCCACTGGTTTGGTTCCAGCAAAATGGTCGTCTTCCCCGCCAAAGGTCTGACCCACGACGGGACGAACTCCCAGCACGGAGAAGAAATTGTTTGAGACAAACGATCCAGATACGGGTTGCTCCACCACGCCACTCCCATGAGCATCCAGAACCGTTTGGAACGAGGCTCCACTCAGAGCAAATACGGCTGAAAATACTTGGTTGTGAGCGCGGATGTATTCGAAGGCGGGATGAGAAAAGTGCCGAAATCCTCCTTGCGGCACGCTTGGGTCCACGTCGAGAATTTGCACTAACTGCCCTGCGCTCTGCACCGGAATGCTTCGCAACATCACCGCGTTGATGACGGTGAAGATCGCGGTATTGGCGCCGATTCCGAGCGCCAATGTCAGCAGGGCCGCGGTTGTGAATCCAGGCGAGTTTCGCAACCGCCGAAATCCGTAAGCAACATCCTGTCTCGCCTCTTCGAGCCAAAGCCACGCGCGTTCATCGCGATGGAGTTGTTTCGCCTGCTCAACTCCGCCATACGCGCGCCTCGCCGCGAAACGCGCTTCATCCGGGCCCATGCCTTTGCGATGGAACTCTTCCTCAAGCAAGGCGAGATGCGTCGCTATTTCTCGCTCCAGTTCGTCTTCCACTCGATCATTGTGGAAAAGGCTAAGAAGCTTGGACCAGATACGTCTCCAGTGAATCATCGCTTAAGCCTCCTCAACGAGGAGCCGCTCGACAAGGCTGGCCATCGTTCTCCAGCGCCTTGTCTCTTCATTCAGCGCTTTCAGCCCTGCTTTTGTGATCGTGTAATATTTGGCCTCTCGGTTGTTTTCTGTCTTCCCCCAAGTACCTTTGATCCACCCGTATTGCTCAAGCCGGACCAGAGCCGGATAGAGCGTGCCTTGATTCAGATTGAGCAGGCTGTTGGAAATCTGCTGGAGCCGGGTAGCAATCTGATAAGCATGTTGAGATCCCATGCTGGAAAGCGTGCGCAGAACAATCAGGTCGAGCGTGCCCTGCAACAGTTGGATCGGTTCTCTGGATTCACTAGGCATACAAGTAGAGGCTCTCATCGCAAGCTTCACTATCTTCACTTGTGTGTCAAGTGAACTCTACACTCGGAAACGGGCTTGGAGGAGATGTCCTCGAAGCCGACTTCTCGACCTCGTGGTTGTAAATTTGGTCTGGACTTACTTTCAGGTTTGCCTGTTATCCGATCAGAATCTCAGATTGGCGGATTGACCCGAGTAACCATCCCAACCTAACCTTCTGGATGCTTGTGCCCCGAGTGCCTTGTGTGGGACGATTAGGCTTCCCGGCCACGATCTATCCCCTTGGAGAATCCTATGTCCTCTGATTCTGCAGGGCCCACGCCGTTTATTTTCCAAACGATTGACTCCATCGGTGAAAGGAATTGGACTCGCTTCCTTATGGAGTCATCCAACTCGACGCTCAAGGCACGGTCCTCCGATATAACGCCTACGAAGAGGGGCTTTCTGGTCTCATCAGGCAGAAGGTTGTGGGAAAGAATTTCTTTAAGCAGATCGCGCCCTGTACTGACATGCAGGAATTCTACGGACGTTTCCGTGAGGGGGGCGCAGCCGGCGAGCTGCACTGCACTTTCCGCTACCACTTCGCGTTCAAGCGGAACCCCCGTGACGTGACCGTCACTTTGCTTTACAACGCCCGCGAAAAGCCTACTTGGGTTTTGGTCCAGCCCATCGACTCGCTGACGTAGATCCCTGTCAGTAAAATCACACGCCGAACGCTGGGCCGTCCCGCAACTCGCGGCAAGTGGTTTCCGACACAAGTGGCGACGCAGTTTACTTTGAAACCAACCAACTCTCAATTGGTGGAAATGGCTTGGTGGAAATGGCTTGGTTATATCAACTATCCCCACGCCAGCTTCAGGGCGCTTGAATGTGCATAAGTAAAGCTGGCGAAGCACAAACGCAAGTGTTCGGCCATTGACCTTTCGTGAAAAACAAGTCATCCGGGAAATGCTACGATCACGCCAGCCTGACTCAGCGGGCCGAATGAGGGGGATCTAATGGGCGCGGATCATCGCCCGCTCGTCCTGTTAACGGGAGCGTCAGGCTACATCGGGGGACGCCTACTCAAGGAGTTGGAGAAAGCGGGCTGGCCAGTTCGCTGCCTGGCTCGGCGACCTGATTTTCTCAGATCAAAAGTTGCCGCTTCCACCGAAGTCATTAAAGCAGATTGCCTGGATCGCAGTTCGTTAGTGCCTGCTATGGGAGGGGTGCAGACGGCGTATTACCTCGTCCACTCCATGGGGTCTTCGGGTAAGTTCGAACAAGAAGACCGCGAAGCCGCCCAAAATTTCGCCGACGTAGCGCGCGATTCCGGAGTACGACGCATTGTCTATCTGGGTGGCTTGGGGAACCAGGATCAGGCGCTATCCGCTCATCTGCAAAGTCGTCACGAGGTTGCAGACATCTTGCGAAGCTCCGGGATTCCGACCATCGAATTTCGCGCATCCATCGTGATCGGTTCCGGCAGTCTTTCATTTGAAATGATTCGCGCGCTGGTACAGCGGTTGCCGGTGATGATCTGCCCGCGCTGGGTTGCCGTCAAAGCCCAGCCGATCGCGGTCGAAGATGTGGTTGCGTACCTGATGGCCGCGCTGGTGTTACCGGTGGAACAGTGCAGAGTTTTCGAAATCGGGGGAACCGACCAAGTCAGCTACGGCCAGATCATGCAGGAGTACGCCCGGCAATGCGGCCTCCGCCGATGGATGATCCCGGTTCCAATCTTGACGCCTCACCTCTCAAGCTTGTGGCTGGGCTTAATCACGCCTGTTTATGCCCGTATTGGCCGCAAACTCATCGATAGTATGCGCAACCCAACTCTGGTGCACGACCCCTCCGCTTTGACCGCCTTTGACATCAAGCCAAAAGGTTTGCAGGAGGCGATAGAGAGAGCTCTTCACCATGAAGACCAGGAATTCGCCCAGACTAGTTGGTGCGACGCTCTTTCCTCGGCAGGAAAGCCGCAGTCATGGGGAGGCACGAAGTTTGGCACTAGGCTCGTCGATTCTCGAACGGTGCAGGTATCGGTTCCCCCAGCTTCAGCTTTTGCTCCGATTCAACGCATCGGAGGTTTCAATGGTTGGTACTTTGCCAATGTGCTTTGGTGGTTTCGAGGCGCAGCGGACCTCCTAGTTGGCGGCGTAGGACTGCGCCGGGGCCGCCGCGATCCGCACGCGCTTTCCGTGGGCGATGCTCTTGATTTCTGGCGAGTGGAGACCTTTGTGCCTGATCACGAACTTGGTCTGGTCGCTGAAATGAAAGTGCCGGGCCGCGCCTGGCTGGAGTTCGAAGTGGAACCGAATAGCCGAGGCTCCGTCATTCGGCAGACCGCTATTTTTGATCCTGCCGGATTGGCGGGGCTTCTCTATTGGTACATGCTTTACCCTGTGCATCGCTGGATTTTCGGCGGAATGCTCAAAGAGATTGGAGCTGTCGCAGGACGGAGGACAAGTATTTCCTCGCTTGGGGCATGACAGTCAGTTTCCACAGACTCACCACACAGAATCAGCGCATGGCCTTATGAAGGGCCGCTCCCACGGGTGACTCGTTCGCGTTTCGATCCAAGCCATTTGATACAATTCTCGCTTTGTCGGCAACTCTTCCTTTATAGGATTAGGGAAGAGTAGCCCGTGATCCTCCCCCGATGAATCACACTGCGGCAGGCGAGCAAGGACTTATCGGGAGCGCACGTTCAGATGGTCCACTGTGAGTGTGCCAATGGAGAGCTTCTCAACGCGAGCCTCCAGGATTCGCAAACGCCCGATCGCCATTGCACCCACCGCGATTGCCCCGATCGCCCCTGCACCAAGAGCGAATGCACCGACCGCCAGTGCGCGCATGGCGGTCCTGCCCGTTTTGATTGCGTCTGTAGCACTCTTCGTCTGGGTCATAGGTCCTTTCTCTTTCCACCTCGTCTCATGCCGGGACTACGGCTAACTCAGAATTGGATCGGCAAGAGCTTCGTTCACGCCATATTTGGCCCATATCTGCAAAGATGCGGCAACAAGTTGCGAGTCCTCGTTTGCATCGATATCGAACACCTTGCCCCAACGCATGCGAATAATGTGAACGCCGTGGTTGTTGTAGGGTGAGCCATCCGGAAGATCCTGCACTGCTGACCACCGCATGATCACGGTCGTATTCCATGGGCCGCCCTTCACTCAGACATCATGAACTGTGAGCTGCAACGTAGGAGCCAGCCGACCCAGCCGGTCGAACCACCGTGTCAGCCCTTCACGATCGTGCCGCTCGCCGCCGAGTGCGTGATGCCCGCCAAAGCGGTGATGAATATCTGGGGAACAGCCCTTCAGGATCGGAGCGTAGTCCTTCTGATTCACTCGCAGAAAGTTTTGTAGCGCAATTCGTTTGACAATCGCGTGATACATGCGTGCCTCCGCCCAAACCTTTCCTGTCGTATCGAAGCCCCGTTGCTGCGCGAAGCCTGCATGGCCCACGCGGATTGGCGCTGTCGCGTAGCGGACCATCAGGGCCACTTGAATCTTTCAACCAGCAGCAGTATGGCTCTTTCAAGCATTGAGCCGCAATATGGAGCCTTTTCTGCGTTCTGGGTACATTGTCGGCTATCGGGAAGTTGGCCAGAAACGGGCTTGTGGGAGATCGATTCATGATTTCCTCGAAGCCGACTCTGGCCCGCCTGGGTCAACTTCCGGATTGCCCATTATTCGAGCAATCGCCGAATATCTTCTGGAGTCCGATATTCCGACTACATCACCATGGGATGGTTTCGTTTTCCCAGCGCGTGAACGTACCAGTAGGACCATCCGGGCCGAGCAGCGCAACGCGCACCACCTCGCGAGAGCCATCTTCGACAGAGGCCGTGCCCTCATATCCGTTGAGGTTCGTCTTAGTGAAGCCCGGGGTCACTAAGTTGACTTTGATTCGAGTCGACTCCAGCTCGATCATCATGGCCAGCGTTATAGCGTTGAGAGCCGTCTTGGACGCAGGATAAACGGGACTGAACATCGCGTGGTAGGGAAAGGCCGGATCGGCGTTCATCGTCAGCGAGCCGACTCCGCTTGAGACGTTGACGATACGGGCATCCGACGAGTCACGGAGGAGCGGCAGCATCGCCTGGTAAACGGCGAGGACACCGAATACGTTGGTTTCCCACACTGCGCGTATTTCATCGAGCGATGCGTTGCTCGCGAGGGTTATCTTTGCGTACTCCTGGAGAGATAAGTTGCCCTTTTTCGTATTCGAGATAGCCGCGTTATTGACAAGCAGGTCGAGACGGCCAAACTCCTTGCGGATGCGTTCCGCCGCGGCGGCGATCGAAGGCCGATCCGTTACGTCGAGCTGAAGGGCGATGGCGCCCTGTCCGATCTCCTTGGCCGCGGCCTCGCCGCGCTCGAAATTGCGCGACCCGACCAGCACAGTGAGACCGTTCGCCACAAGTTCCTTTGCCACCTGAAACCCGACTCCTTGATTGGCCCCGGTGACCATGGCAACGCGTTTGCTCTGCATAGATATCTCCTTTTAGGTTCAGGCCTGGAAATACTGCATATTCTCAAGATCGGCGATAAGGCCAGGCCCCGTCGGGTTCCATCCCAAGTGTTTCCGTGTTTGCGCACTGGAAGCCGGCATGTCGAAGCCCGCGAACATCGCAAGCCAGCCAAAGTGAGCTTGCGCCTTCTCTGGAGGAAGGCTGACCACAGGCACCTTCAACCCTTTGCCAATTACTGCAGCAATTTCCCGCATCGGTATCCCCTCTTCAGCGACCGCGTTGTACCTACTTCCCGCTTCGCGCTTCTCCAACGCGAGCCTGTAGAGATGGGCAACGTCCTGAACATGCGCCGCCGGCCAGCGGTTGCGTCCCTCACCTATGTACGCCGACACTCCCTTCTCGCGGGCCACTTGGACCGCGTAGGTGATCAGGCCCTGCTTGACCGTGTCGTGGACCTGGGGAAGGCGCACCACCGACACGTTCACTCCGCGCCCCGCCACGGAAGCTCCTGCGACTTCCGAGCCTTTACGAGGATTTGGGTGGTTGGCATCGAAATGATCCTCGGTTGCGGGCTGACCTGGAGCAGCATTGCCCATTCCGGTTCCGGAAGTGATGAGGAGCGGGCGGTCCGACCCGATGAGCGCGGCGCCGAGAGCCTCGATTGCGCGCTTGTCCTTTTCACAGACCTCGGCGAACTTCGAGAAGTCCTGGCCGAAGGCGCTGTGGTCGAAGGCGAGGTGAATCACGCCATCGGCCTGGGCAGCGCCGCTGCGCAGGCTTTCCATATCTTCAAGGTTCCCTCGATGCACCTCGGCCCCGGCGGCGATCAAAGATTGAGCGCCAGCCTCGCTACGAGCGAGGCCGAGTACCTGATGGCCAGCGTTAATTAGTTCCTGAACGGTGGTATACCCGATAAAACCTGTAGCACCCGTAACAAATACCTTCATAAATTGTCCCTCCTGAATTGTTGTGACATGAATGACAGCGCGGACGGCTACTGATCCCCTTGACCTCGACCGATTGCGTCGAGATCCGCAAGTACTTCAGCCGGGATCTGAAGCGTCGCGGCCTTCAAATTCTCGCGGAGATGTGCCACGGAAGATGTTCCCGGGATCAATAAGATGTTGGGGGAGCGATGGAGAAGCCAGGCTAACGCAACCTGCATGGGCGTGGCTTCGAGTGATGCCGCAGACGCGTCAAGTGCCGAAGACTGTAACGGGGTGAAGCCTCCCAGCGGGAAAAACGGAACGTAAGCGATCCCTTGAGCAGCCAGATCATCGATGAAGGCGTCATCGTTCCTGCGGGCTACGTTGTAGAAATTCTGCACGCACACGATCTCGGTAATGGTTTGAGCCTCCGAGAGCTGCTTAGGAGTTATGTTGCTTAGTCCGATATGACGAATCAGTCCCTGACGCTTCAGTTCGGCAAGCACGGTCAGCGGTTCCTCGATGGATTCCTCGCCGGGTTCCATGATTCCTCCAACCCGAAGATTGACGATATCTAGCGCATCGAGACCAAGGTTTCTCAGGTTGTCATGGACGCCGTCGATGAGCTCCTGGCGGGAGAGAGCATGAATCCAGGACTTGTCTGAACCGCGCCGAGCGCCCAATTTGGTGACGATCACGAGACCATCCGGGTACGGATGGAGAGCCTGCTTGATGATCTGATTGGTCACATGCGGTCCGTAGTAGTCGCTGGTATCAATGTGGTTCACGCCGGACTCTACTGCCTCGCGAAGAACAGCAATGGCGGCATCGACGTCCCGTGGTGGTCCCCAGACGCCGGGTCCGGCGAGCTGCATCGCACCGTATCCCATGCGGTTCAAAGTCATCGATGTGCCAGGCAGTGTGAAGCTTCCAGCAAGATCGGTCTGTTCAATCATTACCGTTCCTCCTTGCTACAATCATTTGATGAAGGATTCTTCAGGTTTGGAGTTCGCATATGCCGGCTGACGCCGTCGTTGCATTCGAGCCAAGAAAGACGCCCCTCCAAGCGAGGTCAACGGTCACGGTAGAGGCGATTTCTGAGGCGACTATTCAGGTTTTGCTCAGTCACGGGGCAGACCGATTGACGACGACACGGGTCGCCCAGCGTGCCGGCGTCTCGGTGGGCACACTGTATCAGTACTATCCCAATAAGCAGTCGCTGCTGTTTGCAGTGCTGGAAAATCATCTCACTAACGTAATGGCAACGGTTGAGGCCGCTTGTGAGAGCGCATGTCATAAACCGTTAGCCGAGATGATTCGAGAAATGGTGGAGGCGTTCGTCGACGCCAAGATGGACCGCGCAGACATCTCTGTGGCCCTCTACCAGGTCGCTGCCGACGTGGGTGGCCCCGCCTTGATCAAACGGATCAACCAACGGTCTCGGAAAACTGTTGAGGCGATGCTGGAGACAGCGTCCGACATCAAGTCGCCACCCGACAAATTCGCCATCGACATAATGCTTTCAGCCATGGCGGGCGCGATGCGTTCCTTGCTGGAGGCTGGACCATCCCCTGCAACGGTCCGCAAAGCGCGAGAGCAACTCGTGCTCCTTTGTCAGTCATACATGACGGCCGCGACAGCGAAACTTTAACTGGCCAATTGTTGGTGATCCGGAAACGGGCTTCGCGGAGATCAATGGCGATCTCCCCGAAGCCGACTTCGGGGAAATCTGCGATGCTGCTGGCGTTGCGGAATACCAATATAAGTTCTAGGGGGTTGATTGACTCTCCTTATGATGCTTCTTGGGTTGTGGGTGATGTGCGTTTGCGTGGTTTGCAGCAAAGGTGTCAGCGACTCAATGCCGACCGCCTGAATTCGGAAGGAGAGCGGCCATAAGCCTCGCGGAATGCAGCGCTGAAATGGCTGTGACTGGAAAATCCCAGCTCCTGGCTTAGATCCGTCAGGTCGTCATACTGGGCGAGAAGGTCCAGCGCCCGTGCAAGCCGCAGGCGCAATTGATAGCGGTATAGGGGCAGCCCTTCTACCTGTTGGAAGACTTGTGTGAGATAGACCGGAGAGCCGCGCACCTCAGCGGCAATTTCGGCCAACGTCCAGCGCCGCGCCAGATCGCTCGCCAACACAAGTTTCACTCGGTCCACCAACCGCTGCCGTCCGAGAGTAGCTCCCGCAACGTGAGAGGTGAGCGAACCCAGAGCCCTTTGTACGAGGGTCAAGGATAAAGTCTCGGCTTGTAGGGGTTCCGCGATCTTCTGGCGCAGACTGTGCCGTAACAATGCCACCAGCGCTTGGGTCCGTGCGTCAATTCGCAGACGCGGTTGGCGAAACAAAAGGTTAGCGCCGTCGCGCAGAAAGGTAGTCGGCGCAATCTCACGCAGCATTGCTTCGCTGATAACCAACGTCAGACTGGCATCACCACCCGGCACGGGATGACTGATCCGGTAGCCTTCAAAAGCATTGAAAAACAGCACTTGGTTCGCTTCGGCTACGGCCTGGTCATGTCCAACGTGCCGCACGTATACGCCGCGGTACGGAAAGACCAGTTGCGTGGTAGTCGTACACTCTTCGGTGCTCTGATGGCGGGAGGTACCCCTGCAGTACGTGTCCCGAATGGTAACGGTTGGAGATCTCAGCAAAGACTCAACAACAAATTCGGGGACAGGTTTGGTTTCGTTTCTTAACGCCATACTCTCGACCAAAAAGGATAAGCGGTCTTCCTTGGGTGATAGAAGCGAAGGGCCAGATCTGAGGGTATCATGCCCGCTTGACGCCGGCTCATGTGTTTCGAGAAGCCGCATCACCGGATCGAGTTGCATCATTGAATCTCAATCGAGAGATGCACTGGACAAAGCGACTTCAAGAAGTCTCGCGCGTCAAAGATTTCACCGGCAGGGAATACGCCAGCCCTCTTGCCCCGCATGCTGACGACGCGTTGGGTGGCAGCCACCACGAGAGGCGCGGTAAACGCGTAGATGTCTCGCCCCTTCGCCACTGCACGACGTTCTTGGCTTCCCATGCGCGCGCTATTACCTCAACGAGGAAAGTTTGCGCTGAACGTCCAGTATTGTCGGTCGCAGGCGGCGGCGATAGATCGGGATCGTCCAAATCTTCCAGTGGCGCGAGCGTCATGTAGGTGCGAACCTCCGGCGTTCTTAAGTGACGCGGAATCGTAACGCTGTCCGCCGTGGTGAATTCTCCAACGACCACCTGCGTTCCTATGGGAGGCGAGAACGTCCAATTGACGACCGGCGCGTCGTCGGTGCCGAACTGCATTCGATGGTTGGAGAAGACAAGTCGTCGCCCGCCCCTCCTCTGCCTCGAAACCTGGGTCGTAGCCCTCGTCCCAAGAGTCGGCTTCCAGCTACTGAGGGCATACGCGATGCAAATCTCATCTGCGGCCGTCCAATCTCCCATGGCCGCCGTCGCAAGCAGATCACCCAGTCCACCGTAAAATGCCATCGCGGGCGCAATCACAATGCCTGCCTCGCGCGCTCGATCCGCATATTGTTCGAAAGCGTCCGCGTTAGCTTCTATCTCTTCCGCGACGTCCAAATAGGGACTCTGCGCGCGCAACGCAGCTTCGATCACTGCCGCGGAGGTTCTGGCGAAAGGTCCGGCGCAATTGATAACTGCTGTTGACCCGACAAGTGCGCGATCGAGCGAGGCCGAGTCATCGACACGCGCGGGCCGTAAGTCGAGTCCGGGATGCGGGTCCCCAAGAGCATTCAGCTTATCGGGATCACGCCCGGAGAGGATCGGCGTCCATCCACGTTGGCGTAACTCGCAAACGACAAAGCGCCCGGTGTGGCCATGGGCGCCAAAAACGGTGACACTCTTGTTCGATGTCACCGGAGAACCCCTTTCGTAAGGAGCGATTTGTCGTTCCACAGCCGCTCCGCCTCTTCCGCAATCAGGTCGGGCATTTCTTCGGGGAAAAAGAGATTTGCGCCTTCCACTCTTCTTATGCCGCGCGAGCCTGGGAGAGCGCGGTCGAGCCACTCGGCCCACTTCACACCGAAGAGCACGTCTTTCAGTCCCCAGACCATGCGGGCTGTCCCTTTCCATTGATGGAGGTTCTCGCGTATTGCGACGAGGGAGTTTGTTCCCATGGAAACGGCGTACTCGTTTACCTGGGACTTCTTGAGTGGCGTTTCAACGAGCGGGCGGAAATAGGTCTCGATGGTTTCGTCTGCAAGGTTTTCGGGATTTGTGAAGGCGAGGCCGCCCATTCCTTGAGGCGACCGGGCGACTTGCTTATCTTTCAATTGGGGAACGA
Source organism: uncultured Acidobacteriaceae bacterium (assembly GCA_963770245.1). Lineage (GTDB taxonomy): Bacteria > Acidobacteriota > Terriglobia > Terriglobales > Acidobacteriaceae > PALSA-270. The sequence continues at coordinate 55,260 of CAVYOX010000017.1, forward strand.
TAAACTCGTCCACGAAGGTGCCCTTCTTCGCCTGCTCAATGAATGGAAGAAACTGTGGCGGGGGGCTGTTTTCATCTACGTCGCAATTGGTCAGGAGTAGAGTTCTGACTCGACTGGGACACTTTGCCAGAAATAACTGAGCAACCAGTCCGCCGCTGTCATTGGCAACCAGATCCACTGCGTTGACGTGAAGCGTGTCCAACAACATAACCAACATGGTCGCTTGTGTTTCAGGAGAAATCTTTTGCCCCTTTGGGGTTTGCGTGTATCCCATGCCCATAACGTCGGGGGCGATACAGCGACGGTATGCCTGAAGCCTCTGGAGCGCTCCGCGCCACTGGAAGCCGTTGAGGGGATATCCATGGATGAATAGTGCCGCTGGCCCATGACCACGTTCTACGTAGGCGACACGACTGAGAGGCAGATCGGCGAATCGGCGCGATGCGTGAAAAGCTTTGGCGTCGATTGTTTTTGAGTTTGCCGGTTTTGCAAAGGCCACGGTTCGCGACAAGAGCACCCCACCCGCTGCCGCAAAAGAACCGTGCAGGAAGTCTCGGCGTTTCATTGACTCTGTCTCCGATCTAGAATCACGGGACCGCGGAGTACATCCGCGGCCCTTGCACCATTTCTTGCTGCGGCGATTTGGCGGAAGCACTCAATGAGTCGCTGACAGCTCCCTTTGCGATGCTTGTTCTTCCACTAGCAACCAGTGTGCACGCAGCTCCTTGTCGAATTCTTCCCAGCGTTCTTCCGGGAAAAAGATTCTGGCATCCTTGAATTCGACACGACGCCGGGTGCCCGGGATATTCTCGCGCAAGCCAGTGCGACCACTTCACTGGGAAATACACGTCATCCGTGCCCCAGACGATCAACGTTGGCGCCTTCAACGTTTTTAGCTGTGGCTCAATGGCAAGAGTGTGCTTGTTGTCGAAAGCTGCGAGGAAACGTTCCAGGTCGTGCGTTCGCTGGGGGTTCTTAACGAACGGACGCAAGTAGGTTTCGATGCTGTCGTCGCTTAGCTGTTCTGGATGCTCGTAGGCTGGTCCCAAGGCCTGGGGCGATCGATAGACACTCTTGTCCGCCAACATCGCATCGAGCGTTCCGCGTAAGCCTCCACCGGCGGCCATCGCGAGAAATGGCTTGAAGGCCTCGGGCGGCCAGTTATCGTGGGTGTCACAGTCGGTAAGTGTGAGACTCCGTACCCGTTCCGGATACAGTGCTGCGAAAATCTGTGAAATGCCTCCACCGCTGTCATTGCCTACGAGGTCCACCTGATCGATGTTCAAAGCATCGAGAAATTCCTTGAGCATCTTCGCATTGGCGGTGACCGACACGTCCTGATTCGGCGCGATTTCTGTGTCGCCGTGCGCCAGCAAGTCCACAGCAATGGAGCGCCTGATATCCGACAAATCCGCTAACTGGTGACGCCACAAATGGCTGTTCAGCAAAACTCCGTGAACGAATAACGCAACCGGCCCAGAGCCTTGCTCGACATAGCTGATACGGCCTGACGCGGTCTGCACACTGCGCCGGACGGGCAACGATTTGTTTCCAGGTGCCGCCGTCGCACTCAATCCTTGTTTCGAAGTCATTATGTTTTCCTTTCCGTTCGCATGTCCCAACACCGCCACGCTCAGGCACAAGCCCGCGATTAGAGCGTTTGTCCTTTGAACTGCGACGAGGCTGGGCTAGCCGACGCCGCAGGCGATGAACGCTCGTAAGTAGTAGATTCACGTTCATAGCTCAGCCCTCCCTTGACGAAGAACTGGCTTCCTTCAGCTTCTGGGCGCACTCATCGCAGCACACTTCGACCGTTTTACCGCCGATTTTGACCTTGATGGCACCCTCATCCAATTTGCAGTCGCATGCTGAACAAGTTTTGTCGGCCATGATTTGTCTCTCCCGCTAGATTTCCCAAGGATCGGGTGAACTCAGTAGGCCACTGAGGGCGAGAGAGCCGCTATCAGGATCTTTAGCAATTTGGTGGAGACCCCGCACTGCGTGGATGGAGGTGCAAAAACCTCGTCCCTGTCCTTCGGTGAGTAGCAAGGGGATTGTTGCCAAAACCACACGCTGTCCAAAAACGGGGTTGGGGAGATTACTCCCTGCAAGTCGGCATCGCGTCATGATTCTAGGGCCGAGCACGCTCCAGACAATACCTTGTTCGATGCGCGTTTATCGGTTCTGATCCGATGCGGCTTCGACCTGCATACGTCCCGTGAGTCCGTGTGCGTCGTGGGCAAGACCTGACGTGCAACCGTGCAACCCAGGGTTCTCTACGCGGTGCAAGGCGCATGTTCATGTTGAGCCCGTCAGCGACGCCGCGGTGAGTCAATACCTCTGAGGATGAGATTGATCCCGGCGAGAAAATCCGTTCGGTCGTCGTGAGCGCGTACCTGTGCTCCTGTCCCGCAACTCCATATTGCTGTTTGCATCAAGAGCGCATTGTTAGGCCCGCGATAGCGTAATGCTGGCCAGATACCAGGCCAAAGAAATGCTGACGCCTGTGAGAGGCGCACTGAAAAAATAAACCTTGCAGAGCACAGCCTTACCTTACCGGATTAGGTAAGAGTTCCCCGTCGTTCGGGAGGAATCTCAGCGATTGTCGGCGTCAGACTTCCCAGAAGCCAACTTGTGGATCGCCTCGATTCCGGCACAACTACTCGTGTTTTCTCAGCGCGGCGAGCCGTCGGAATGTACGTGGAGTAAACTCATGGGCTGAACAGGGAGCACGGAATCCAATCCGGCTGTGGGCACCGTGTCCTACGCCGGAGAGCGAAGGCTTCATGACCATCCTCACCCGGTTAGAGCAATGGAAGGAGCAGGGCAAAATCTCGCCGGAGCAGCAGGCCCATTTGGCGGGCCTTTCGCGTGGAGAACCCTTCCCCCTGTTTCTCGAGCTGAATGTTCTCCTTTACGCCGGCGTGCTGGCGTTCGTCGCCGGACTCGGCTGGACTGTCAGCATCTGGTCGAAGCAACTCGGTGACGTCCTCGTCCTGACCGTCCTCTCCACCATCCTCGCCGCGTGTTCTTGGTACTGCTTTTCCCGCGCTCCCGCCTGGTCCCCCGCCGAAACGCCTGCACCGAATCCAATCTTCGACTACGTGCTTTACCTCGGCAGCCTCGTCTGGTTGTTAGAAGTCGCTTACCTGGAGAACCGTTTCCACGTGCTCTCCGGACAATGGGATCTCTATCTCCTGGCGACTGCCGGCCTGTTCTTCTTCCTCGCTTATCGTTTCGACAATCGCTTCGTGCTGTCGCTCGGTTTGTCCTCCCTCGCTGGATGGTTCGGGCTCACCATCTCGCACTGGTCGGCCCATGAGGACGCTGTGTATCGCCAATATGCCCTTCTCTATTGCTTGCTGGTCGGCGTCGGCGGGGCACTTCTTCAGCGCCGCGGCCTGAAGCCGCATTTCTTCGGCACGTATCTGAACATCGTGGCCAACGTTCTATTTTGGGCACAGCTCTCCGGCGTGTTCAATCGGCAGGGCTATGGCCTGTGGTTTCTCGCTCTGCTTATCGCCTGTGGCGCGTCTCTCGCATGGGGCCTGACGCGCCGGCAGTTTGCCTTCGTTGCTTATGCCGCCGTCTACGGCTACGTGGGCGTGAGCTCGCTGTTCCTCCGTGGCGTCATGGATACATCCGCAGTCCTGGGCTATTTCGTCGTTAGCGGAGTAGCTATGCTCGTGGTGCTGGTCCAGATCGGACGCCGCTTCGGGAGGCAGCCGTGAGACTCTACAGTGCATCCAGCGAAGAGACTCTGCGCACCCGCAAATTCCTGAGGGACTGGGTCGGCGAGGGCTTCCTCACTAAGCCGCAGTACCAGATTCTGGAACAGGAAACCGGCTCCGAGCTGCGCACCACCAACATTTTCCTGCGGCTGGTTTTGTTCGTCTTCACCCTGATCAGCGTGGGTGCCGCCGTCGCCCTGTTCTTCGTGGTTTTTCTTTCGCGGCCATCGAGCCAAACCGTCGGCGTTTTCTCACTGATCTTCGCTGCTGTCTGCTACGCAGCTGCCGAAATCGCCGTTTCTCAAGCCAGGCTCTACCGCTACGGTATCGAGGAAGCGCTCGCCGTTTGCTCGGTTGGTTTCCTCTGCGGGGGAATGCAGGCCGCTCTTTTCAGCGGCCGCCCTTATTCGCCGCAGCCGAACGCAGCTCAGTCCCTGGTTCCCGCCGCCGGCGTCGTCTTTTCGCTCTGGATATGGCGCCGCTTCGGGTTCTCATATGCATTTCTCGCCGCGATGATCTTCGTCATCTTTCTGCCAGGCTACTGGACCTCGTCGCTCTCGGCGCAGCATGTGATCGTCGCCGTGTTCTATGCAGCCGGGCTAGTAGGCGTAGCCACGGTACGCTCCCGCCACCGCTTCGACTATCTCGAGGAGGTTTATTCGCTGGTCGAAGCGCTCCTCTGGCTCGGCATCTACCTGGCCATCAATCTCCAGCTTTCGTCGTTGAACCTGTCCACGCGTTGGTGGGACGGCACTCGGGCCGTGTCTGAATTCCCAAGGCCGTTCTACTGGGGAACGTGGGTGCTAATCTGGTGCCTACCGCCAATCGTGCTCGCGCGCGGCGTTCGCCAGAAGGACCGCTTCGTCATCGCGGTGGGCGCGATCGTCGCCATGCTGACTCTCGTCTCCAATAAGCCTTATCTCGGCTGGCCGCGGCATACCTGGGATCCGATGCTTCTGGGCTTATTGTTAACCAGTATCGCAGTCTTCCTCCGACGCTGGCTTGCCCGTGGGCCGGGCGGGATCCGCCACGGCTTTACCTCTGCGCGCCTATCGGGAAAAGACAAACACTGGATTAACGTAGGGTCGACCGTAGCCGGCCTGCTATCGCCCCAAGCGCCAGCCCCGCAGCCAAGCAGTCCGGACTTCCGCTTCGGCGGGGGACAATCGGGAGGCGGAGGCGCGGGCGGCGATTTTTGAAAAGCCTCCGGGTGGGCGGGTGATCGTCTGACGTAGCGAAGAATACCGGTAGACACGCACCTCAACGAACTTCTGCTACCGGAGAGATCGCTGCTTCACTCCCGATAAACGTCGTCGCTGTCATCAAAGCACATCGCCCCCAATGTGGTGTCTCGGGCAGGTGGCACGCCAATTCCGCAGAAACGGGGTTGGAGGAGATCAATCACGATCTCCGCGAAGAGGACTTCTGGACCGGAATAACTTCCGGGTTGCTCGTCATTCGGACCCGAACGCTCGAAGCCGCCGACCGCCGGGGCACCATGAATGTTCTTCCGCATGAGTTGCCTAGCTGCGCCTGTTTTTACAATGCTGACCTAGGGGGATGCAGTATGGGGAATACGACCGCGTCGAAATCCTCCGCCTGCTTGCGCTCTATTGAGATGCACTTTGCCAACCGTCGCAACCGGGAACTTCATGGATGTCGGGCAACGCTCACTTCGCAAGCAGTGTTTCTGAATTCACGACAAATCGCCAGTCCGCTCATTGAGGCCGGAGTAGTAGTGGAAAGTCGACTTAGCGAAAGCAACGAGGATAAGAACTCGCTGCACGGCAGTTCGGATTCCTGCAGGATCGCGCATCAGGTATTTCGGCTGTAGGCAATCTTGTGCCTGTCAAAGCCCCGGGAAGCCACAAGAATCAACACGGATTAGCCCTAACCAGCTAATTATCTTTTAACCGTTAAATCAAGCACCAAAACCTGCGGGTAGAATTTTGGCATCGCACAGGCGTCTGCTAGACTGTTGAGCAAATTTGCCAGTGAGGTGATCTATGCGTCTCCGGTATGTTTGCACCGCTTTGATTCTGGGAGGCTGTACGCTCGCGGGCTCTGCGCAAACGGGTTCAATAAGTGCGAAGGTGGCCGCCGGCACCCAAATGTCACCGGTGCAGGCGCAGGAGGAGTTGCTGAACCTCTTCGAGCATGAGTTTATGGGAGTCGCGCAGGCAATGCCTGCGGACAAATACGGCTTTGCGCCTACTGCGGCAACCTTTACGGCCTCGCAGGGCGCAAAGTATGACGGGGTTCGCACGTTCGCGCAGGAAATATCGCATGTCGCAACGGCGAACTACTACTTCGCTTCGAAGATTCTCGGGGAGAAGATGCCGGTTGACCCGAAAAGCATTCAGGGTCTGACGACGAAGGAGGAACTCCTGAAGGCCGCTGCGGATTCTTTCGCCTATGCACACAAGGCGCTCGCGACGATTACTCCCGAGAATGCCTACACCGCTATTGACGGTGTCGACGGTCTGCACACGCGGTCGGTCGTCGCATCTTTCATTTCTGCTCATGGATTCGACCACTATGGGCAGATGGTCGAGTATCTGCGCATGAACGGCGTTGTGCCTCCGGGTTCGAAGTGAGCCCGTCATGGCCTGAAGTCGTCATCAGAATGAGCGCTCCCTGTAGCACGGGATCCTAGCCATTGCTGTTCTTGCCGCCCTGTGTGACCGGATCTCTGCCGATGTTTCGCTGTTCGGGCCCACGAAGTACTGGACGACAACCCGACTTCAATTTGGTCAATGAGCGGTTAAATGCGGGCCACTTTGCGTGGATGATCGCGTCGGACAAGTTCCTGGAGGCTTTAGTTTCAAAGATCCGACCAGTCGCGATCGAACGCGGCGCGTGAGGAACTCCTATTAAGGCCGGTGAGACGTTCGAATCAGAAGATCTGCGGTCGGCGGGCGTGACTGCGTTTTATTCACGACCTCCGGAGTTTTCGGTCTCGGGTGGGTCATCGGCAACCCGGAAGTTAGCCAGGAACGGGCTTCGCGGAAATCTGCAGGCGAACACCATCCAGCAGCACCACACTTCTCCGAAGCCGACTTCCGGCCAGCGTCGTTGAGAGTCCGTCCTGGGCATAACTTCCGGGTTGCTCGTGACTCGACAGCAATCGAGGGATTTCCGCTCTCCCCGGATAAAACGATTCTACTTAGCCAAACCATGCATGAACGTTTCCGAGACCATCCCTGCGAGTCGCTCAATGCCCAGCGACGTCTCCAAGGTTGCGAGGCCGTCGATGTAGAGCAGAGTTAGACCGTGGACGAGCGACCAGGCTGCAAGCACGGCCCCTGCAAGAGCCACCGGATCATTCTGCGTGATCTTGAAGGAACCGTCCTCAATGCCCCTCCGCATTACGTCTTTGAGCACCCCTCGCGAGGCAGCGGCAGCCTCCACGACCTCGGTGGGTGGGCCGCCGTCGAGCGCCTGCAGGGTGGGCCCGAACATCAGCCGATAGTGGGCGGGGTTTTCAGTTCCAAAGTGTAGGTATGCGATCCCAATAGCATCCAACGCTTCGTCAGCTTTGCTCAGGTCCTTCGAGGCGGCCAGCATGCGGCCTTTAAGCGTCTCATAACCAGCCGTGGCGATGGCCGCGAGAAGGCCGCGCTTGTCAGCGAAGTGGAAATATGGCGCGTTGTGGCTCACCCCCGCACGACGCGCGACCTCACGCAATGAGAAGTCCCATCGCTGTGTTTCGGCCAGCAGGGCTAGACCTGCGTCCAAAAGGGCACGCCGAAGATCGCCATGATGATAAGGGAGACGCGCCCGAGATTTGCGACCACGGGGCACTGTTGATCCTCTCTTTCATCTTGACACTGTCAAGATTAACCTGATATTTTAATCCTGTCAACATCTTTGTACCCGCATCGGCTGCCGAAGGAGTAGTTCATGGTTATTCCGGACACAGTTTATTGACACCCGAAAAGAATTGCCACTCCGTCTGTCTTCGACAACTTTGAAACATATAGGAGATCAAAATGAGCGAGCTACGTGGATGGATGATCTATTCTTGGATTGCGCTCCCGACCGTGATGTATGGCGGCTACGCGCTCCTCCGACTCATCACTCAGGCCAACGCCGCGACACCGTTTCGCCTAACTTGGTTTCGCGCGGGCCACGCCCATGCCGGGGTGCTTCTATTGATGTCGCTGCTGTACTACACCTTTATGGATAAGACATCTTTGTCTCCAGCGATTAAGCAGGCTGGGTGCGCGACGCTCGTTGTGGGCATCCTAGCTCAATCTGGCGGTTTCTTTATCCATATGATGAAGGGTCAGCCAGATCGCGCTTCCATCGGTACCACGGTGACCGCAATTGGCGCCCTACTGCTCACCTGCGCCATTGCAGTATTGGTGTATGGGCTGTTTACCGCCCACTGAGTGGCAACACCGCTCAGGGCGACGGGCAGTCGAGAGCCGAAAGTGTGCGGCAAGAGGAAGCTGCGGTCTCTCCGGCTTAAATCTCGGGGATTCCGGGCGAGTCGTCGCTAGGCTTGATCGGAAACGCCTCGGACAAAGTCCGATGCGAAGTTCTTGCGGTCGATCCGAGGCGTTTTCGATGAGCAGGCTAGAAGGAAGCCGTTGGCGTTTGCGGCGGGCGCGGGAGATGCGGCCGGCCATGGAATTTGAATGGGTGTTTTTTCGCCTTTTGTTCGGGGCCAAACGTGAATGCAGGCACTTCCACGGCTGCGGAGAAGAGACGCAAATACCACCTCATACGTGGCGGATGATCTCACGCGCAGCGTCCGCCGCGCCAGCGGCTTCGTTGTGTGCTGGGCATGCTCAACAGCTTGGGGGTGAAAGTCCTCCGGCCAACCAGATGGAGGTGAAGGCCTAGTGATGATGCGAGGGCTACTGCCGCGAGGCGGGGTCCGAAAGAAGCATCGAGCAAGTGTGCGAGTCGATGGACAAAAACCGGATATAAGGCGTGAGCGCCGGACGAGCGGGCAACGTACCGCGAAGTCCATATCCATCAAGGGTGCGAAACGTAGATTCGGCGACTGTGCACAGAAGGCGGCTGAGCTTACCCCAGGAGATCTGCTCCGTGTCACTTCGGTGACTGAGGTGGTCGAGAGGCAACCTGACCGCGGAACAGAAGTCAGCAGAGGGCATATTAGGCCATGAAGTCGGCGAGGCTAATGAGGCACTCCGAAAGCCGAAAGGCGGAGAAACGGATAGGCCGAGCCGGGAACTATGGCCGAAGGCCCGAACGAGAAGGAGAGGCTAGTAGACCATGAGTCTCAAGGACGACACGCAGCAGAACATCCAGATACAACTGGACTTTTCTTCTGGGCCAACGGGTGAAGCCCGGCAGGTCGGAGGGGGAGAGACTGAATCGTCGAGGACGACGAGTGGATCCGAAAGCCCAGCTAGAACCGATCGACTGATGGAGGAAGTATGTGAGCGAGAAAACCTGAAGCAAGCTTTGCGGCAGGTGAAGGCCAATAAAGGTAGCGCGGGCGTCGATGGCATGACTGTCGGCGGAATCACCGACTACCTGAAACAGCACTGGCCAGCGATCCGGGAACAACTGCTGAATGGGACCTACGAACCGAAGCCGGTAAGGCGGGTGGAAATACCCAAGCCGGACGGCGGGGTGCGAAAGCTTGGCATCCCGACGGTGCTGGATCGATTCATCCAGCAGGCGGTGATGCAGGTTCTGCAGCGGCGGTGGGATCGGAGCTTCTCTGACCACAGCTATGGATTTCGACCAGGACGATCCGCGCATCAAGCGGTAGCTCAAGCGCAACAGTACATCGCGGCAGGCTACGGCTGGGTGATTGATCTTGACCTCGAAAAGTTCTTCGACCGAGTCAATCACGACAAACTGATGGGGCAGGTTGCCAAACGAGTCGAAGACAAGCGGCTGCGGAAACTCATCCGGGCGTTCTTGAACGCCGGGGTGATGGAGAATGGACTGGTCAGCCCGAGCGTGGAAGGCACTCCGCAAGGAGGCCCACTTTCGCCACTGCTGTCGAACCTCGTGCTCGACGAACTCGACCGAGAGCTAGAGCGACGCGGACACCGTTACCTTCGCTACGCAGATGATTGCAACATCTACGTGCGCAGCGAGCGGGCCGGTCAACGGGTGATGGAAAGCATCACGCGATTCATCACGCACAAACTCAAGCTCAAAGTGAATGAGGCCAAGAGTGCGGTGGCGCAACCGCAGGTGCGGAAGTTCCTCGGATTCAGCTTCACAGCGGGTCCAGAGATCAAGCGTGCTATAGCGCCGAAGGCTCTAGATCGGTTTAAGCAACGAATTCGAGGGATCACGCGAAAGGCAAAGGGTGTCAGCATCGAGAAGACGATAGAGGAGCTGGCCTCGTATATGCGGGGTTGGCGCGGCTATTTCGGCTTCTGCGAAACGCCTGTGGTGCTGGAGTACCTGACCCGCTGGGTCCGGCTGCGACTCCGAGCCGCTTTGTGGCGACAGTGGAAAACACCACGCCGCCGCCGGGCCGCTCTGTTGGCACTGGGAGTTCGGCCACGACTGGCCAGCCACACGGCCGGCAGCGGTCGTGGTCCCTGGTACCTCGCCAAGGCCAAGGCCCTCTCTGTGGGGCTTTCCAATGCCTACTTCAAATCGCTCGGGCTTCCGACGTTGATTGATGGGTGTTAGCGTAACTGACTCGAACCGCCGTGTACGGACCCGTACGCACGGTGGTGTGGCAGGGGTCGGCGGGCAACCGCCGCCCCTATGCCGATCTTGTCGGCTACTCGGAAGTTGGCCCGAAACGGGCTTCGAGGAACTGGGCTGCCAGGAGTTCTCTCGCCCGAGGAACTAAGTTCGAAAGTCGGTCCGGAATTTCCGGAAAAAGGTACGAATATCCGTTGCCAGGGCTTCCGGCTCTTCCATCGCTGCGAAGTGTCCCCCGCTCGCGAGTTCGGTCCAGTGCTGGACGTTGTAGCCACGCTCGATCCACGACCGAGGCGGAAATGGCGCTTGTTTTGGAAGATGCGCGATGCCGCAAGGTACTCCGATCCGCTCACCCTGTGCGAGATGAAGCGGGGCCGTCCTCATCTCGAAGTACAAACGGCTCGACGAGTGAATCGTTTCGGTCATCCAATAAAGCGTAACATTCGCTAGCAACTCGTCCCACGTGAACCGTTTTTCAAGGTCGCCGCCGCAGTCGGACCAGTCTCTGAATTTTTCAAGGATCCAGGCGGCCAGCGCAGCGGGAGAGTCGTTCAGTCCGTAGGCGACGGTTTGCGGCGTGCGAAACTGAACGTGGTCGTATGCCCCGAATTCTTCTTCCCAACCGTCCACGTCTGCGAGAAACTGCTGTTCTTCTCGACTTAGGACTGCTCCGGGTTGAAGGCCGGGTCGGTAGGACCCCGCGCTGTAATTCAAGTGCAGCCCGATGATGCGCGCAGCGTGACGACGTCCCAGCCAACTGCTTACTTCGACTCCAAAGTCGCCGCCGTGGCAGGCAAAACGTTCGTATCCAAGTTCCGTCATCAACTCGGCAAATAGGTCCGCCATTCGGGCGGTGTTCATCCCACGTTCTGTCGGCCGGCTGGAAAATCCAAAACCCGGGAGAGACGCCACGACTACGTCGAACGAATCGGATGGTTCCCCACCGTGCGCTGCTGGATCGGTAAGCCGGGGAACCAGCTTCAGCATTTCAAGAAAAGATCCGGGCCAGCCATGAAGCAACAAAATCGGGATCGGCGAGGGTCCCCGTCCGTGCTCGCCAACAAAATGGATGGACTGGTCGCCCGCGATGTATCGCAGGTGATGCAGGGACGCCATCCGCCCGATTTCCGCTTTCCAGTCAAACTCCTCGCGCCAATAGCGGCAAATGCGCTGCAGATATGCGAGATCAAATCCGTACTCCCAGCCCGAACCTGGAATCGTATCGGGCCAGCGCGTGTGTGCGAGTCGTTCACGAAGGTCCTGAACAGCACTTTCGGAATAGGGTGGTTGAAAAGACTCGATTGCCATAGATTCCCCGCTCATACTAAGCTTGAGCTGTAACTCCTAAATAGGAATATAGTGGTTACAGTGTGCACCCGTCAATGGGCCAACACGAGTTACAATATTCCAGATGGACTACGAATTTCTCGGCGGCAATCTGGCGCTCGATTTCACCAACACCTTGCACAGCCATGGCATGTCCGATCCCGGCGAAGATCTTAAGACCGCCGCTGACCTCGTGGAATGGGCGGCCCAGGCAGGACTGCTTCGCGACGCGGAGACCCATAAACTGGGGAGGGCTCACGCGGACCAGGTGCGATTCCGGCGCGCCTTAGCGCTGCGCGAGTTAATCTATGAAATCTTCAGCCGGGAGGCAAAAGGGAAGAAACCCCAGCCGCAGGTACTTCGGAAGTTTCAGAGCATCTACCACAATGCGATCCGGCGCGCCGAATTTCACCCGGTGGCCAATCACTACCAATTAATGTGGCCGGCGGCGACCCATCCTTTGGAGCGCGTCTCGCAACAGATCGCCCGCTCGGCCGCGGACCTTCTGACGTCAGAGGCGTTGACCCGCGTGCGGCAATGCTCGGGAGAAAAGTGTTCGTGGTTGTTTGTCGATAACAGCCGCAACGGGATGCGACGCTGGTGCGATATGAAGGCGTGCGGTAACCGCGCCAAAGTCCGACGCTTTCGCCGTAACCTCAGTCGAGCTGTCGAAAAGTCTTCTGGGCGCAGGGGATAAGTTTGGGGAACAGCGACCCTGAATCTGGTAACGGCTTAGGTGCTGAATGGCCGGCCATCTGGAAGCGATCTGCTCTCGGTGTACCGCGAATAGGAACGGGATGTCGGCCAGCGAGTAGGAGTCCCCTGCAACGCCGTTTCACGAGTAGGCTGAGTTAGAAATCTATCTCTTTTACTCACGAGGAGTTCGAGATTGCGCATAGAGCCCTTTAAGATAGCGGTCGCTGAGCAGGTCCTCTCAGATCTTAAGAGACGCATTCGGAGCACGCGTTGGCCTGATAACGCACCTGGCGCTCCATGGTCGCAGGGGATGGACCTCGAATGGCTGCGGAACTTGACCGACTATTGGGCCGAGGAATTCGACTGGCGCGCTCAGGAGCAAAGACTCGGGGAACTTGCGCAATTCCGCATCGAGATCGATGGCGTTTGGATCCATTTCGTCCATGAACGAGCGCGAGGCGGTCGTGGGATTCCGCTGATACTGACTCACGGCTGGCCGAGCGCGTTCGTTGAGTACCTTCCGCTCGTGCCACTGCTCACGGATCCGGTCCGACACGGCATCGACGGCCCCGCATTCGACCTTGTCATCCCATCGCTACCGGGATACGGGTTCTCAGAGCGCCCGAGGCGTGCCGATGTGACCTATCGATACGTGTCGGCACTTTGGCACCGACTCATGACCGAACTCGAATATGAGCGTTATGGGTCTGGCGGCGGCGACTTTGGCGCCGGTGTTGCCACGCTGATGGCACTCGACAAGCCAGATTCAATCATCGGAATCCACCTGAGCAACCTGGAGCTTGCCCCTTACATCGGTCCGAGATCACGGGCGTTATCGCCCGCGGAAAAGGCGTATATCGGAGCTTCCGACCTGTGGTTGCAATCTGAAGGCGGCTACAAAGCGATCCAGTCAACAAGACCGCAGACGCTCGGGTATTCACTCAACGACTCTCCAGCCGGACTGGCCGCATGGATTGCTGAGAAATGGAGATCTTGGAGTGACTGTCATGGCGACCTCGAAGGGCACATTCCACGCGATTTCTTGCTGACGCTCCTGACTCTATACTGGGTCACTGGAACCATTACGAGTTCCATTCGCGACTATTTCGATAACCGCTGGAACGGGATTACACTGGCACCGGAAGACTTCGTTCGCTCGCCCACCGCCATCGCCAACTTCACATCTCAATACGCCTTCGAAGGAAATGCACCGCGCGAGTGGGCTGAGCGCCTCTATAACATCCAGCGCTGGACACCAATGGAGCGCGGTGGGCACTTCGCACCCACCGAAGAACCGGTGGCTCTCGCCCGCGACATTGCAGCGTTTTTCGCAAGTTTGATTTAGGAGGCAAAGGCGAGGTTTAGGGTTATGGTCGGGTTGCCAAACGCAGCCGGGGAGAGTCTTCGCTGACACTCAAGCGTAATGAGCAGGCGGCAAAGACATTGCAATAAAAGTCCGCTCAACGCAATTGAAAAACCTTGCTTTTCTGGTGTTTTATAAGCAATAACACTCGATATTTAACGATGCTGTCGTAATTTCACTTTGATTGGCCGGGCGAAACTCAATAACCTCGACCCAGAAGCTTACCTACGCGAGGTGCTGACCCGCGTTGCGGACCACCCGATTGATCGCCCCGAGGAGCCTCTTCGTTGGAGTATCGCCGCCACTCTGTCCCCCGCCGTCGACCTCGCAGCCTAGCCTGAAGGCCCCGTAATCAACTCTGCCATCAACCTGTCAACACGGCGCGAACCGGACGCTTACGCTGAGCCAGAGGATGTCTGTCGAACTATGCGAAAAGCCGCTGACGTATCACGATGGCAATGCCCAGTAGTCCGGTGCCAGGGGTGCGGCACCCGAAACCAAGGATGTGATCTGCGGGGCGGTAGGTTCAAAGAACTAAGGCTCCCCGAACGGGCTGCGTGCGGGGAGCCTTTTCTAATGAACGATCGCTGCTGCTTTTTACCGGTCGCGGTCGTCGCCGTCTTCGTCGGGGGCCAGGGCGACTCCGCGAAACGCTTCGCCGGCGCGAGCCGTGCGAAGTGTTCTGAAGTGGTCGTATCCACCGCCGGTCGCCAGCTCGGTGGCGCTGATGACGTCGGTCACTTTGACGAGCTTGTCAGGGTCGGCGCCATTGTCTCCGTTCTGGCTGATGGTGGAGGTAATGGCGTAGATGGTGGCTGTGCCGTCGCGGTTGACGACGCCGATGATGTTGCGGCAGCCGCCTGTCGCCGGCTCGATCGACGCGGGATAGTTCGGGACGCTGTACGGCACGCCGATGTCCAACCCGTCCTGGATGACGTACTGGAGCACCCAAGTCCCGTTCTGCAAAAACCACTTTTGCAGCCCGGCGGAGGCCAGGGTGCCGGGGGCCCGGATGGCAGCGTCCGCCACGTTTACCTGTCCATTGACGACTTGGTTCGGCGTGAAGCTCAAGTCGCCCTCGTTGCAAACGTACAAGGTGGTGGCGTCGGCGAACCAGATCCCGAACGGATAGTATCCGCCAGTGCTCGCAGTGGTTGCTGTGTCAGGAACGGGAGCAACCTGAGGAAATCCCGGGAGGGGAGTGATCGGCTCGTTGATCAGGCCGCCGGCTGGAGCATTGGATGGAGTCGGCAGGACGCCAGTGTTGCCGACCTGGTAGACGGTATTCACGCCGTTGCCGCCGCTGCCCTTGGTGACGTAGAGCGTGTCGTCAAATATGGTCACGCCGCGGAAGTTGGTGTCCTTGCCGGGCTTGTCTCCGGAGATTAAGAAAAATCCGAGCATGTTGTTGTTGGGCGGTACGGGCGGTGTCTGGCCAGGGATAATGAGTTCGGCACCCACGGCGTGGGAAAGATTAAAGCCGAGCTGCGTGACGCCGACTTGCTTGGCCTTCAGGCCACCGCTGTTGCCATTTCCTACGGCGTAGTACAGCCAATTATCGGCTTTGATCACGGCACGGCTGTTGTCACCGCTATAGGCGTTGCTGTCGGTGTAGAAGATGTGGCCCCAAGGGTCCACTTCAGCAACGGCGCGGTAGTAGGCGGTGGGGCCGGTTGCGCCGACGTAGCTCGAGACCGCAGGATCGGTGGGATCGCAAAGGCCCGGCGTACTGGAGGCTGAAGCGTCGATCAGGTTGGGTCGGGTCGGCGAGATGGGACCGACGTTCACTCCTTGAGTGAGAGTGACAGCCTTGCCGCTTCCCGAAAGAGTTAGAGTCGGGCAACCGGGTCCGCCGCGATAGCCCATGAAGGTGAGCGACTTGCCGTCCACCGATCGGTTCAGGGCAAGCTCGGATTTTGAGCTGAAGCTGGTGACGATTTCATTGCTTGGAATTCGAAAGGTGCCGAGCTTGTGGCCATCGGTGGTCAAATCATCGAGGTAGATCGGCGAGGAGACGCCAAAACTGCTGTCAGTGGCGGCGTTGTTCCAGACGTTGTGCGAATCGTTCAGATTGGGGGCTTCTCCGTTATCGCTTGCATAGCCACAGCTGACCGACACGGCAGTCGTGGTCACAGGAGGAGTTTGGTCCGCTGGCAGAAGTGGCACGTTGACGGTAGCCGAAGGCGAGACTGGTGGGGCTGGAGGGACTCCCTGGATTGTTGGCGGTTGGCATCCTGGCGGCAGGCTTTCGCCGATGGTGATGGTGTCGGCCGTTCCTTCATAGACGGTTCGGCTGATCACGATCGTGCCGGGCACAAACCCGGAAAAGTTGGAAGAATCTCTACCGTCGTGAGCTCTCAATTTGATAGCAAATGAGCACAGTGCGAATGCGATTGCAACGGCTACAACAAGTGTCATCGGAACAAGCTTCTTATTCATGTTGGATTGGCCCTCCCAGGTCATTTGGGGAAAGCGGAGATTAGCACGGCCGAGGGCTGCGGAGTTTAAAGGATTGTTAAAAGTCGATGAACCGACTGCGGGCGTTTAAAGAATTCCTGACTCGTGGGTGGTTCCGGGCTCGGAATTCTGATGATTTTGCCTCTCAAGTGACCAAGGCGGAGCGGGTACGGAGCTGAATGCTGCCGTGTGGAAGCTCCGGTGAGACCTGACCAGATTGTAAGTGTCCGCCAGTCGCCGTCTGGACAGGAGTGTAATTAGACGTCATGCTCGCGATGTGGACACGAGCGATAGTGTCCATTTGGAGGGATGATGGACATTTGCACTCAAGCGTGCACACCTAAACGGCGGTACCTGGTGCTCGAGAAGAAGCGGCGGATTGTGGAAGAGGTCGGCTGTTGCCCGTCAAAGTAACTATGAAAGCTCGGTCGCCGCGCGGAGGAGTATGGTCTGTCCGACCGCCAGTCGACCGATGCGAGTGACCGCGCCGTAGATTCCGGCATTGTTCTGGTTCCTACGAACGACCGCCTTCATCACTTCTGGCGCCGGACTTGCTGAGTCGGGATCAAGGTTCACCATCGAGCAGCGGAGGTCGCGCATCGTGACGGCGATGGCGGGGGCGTCGTCCCCTCCGCCGAATAAGAGCACACCACCCACCCACTCGTCCTCCTGGAAGGGAACCGATCGCAGCAAACGAACCACAATATTCGGGCGAAATCGTCGCACGTCCAGGCTCCGCCCTGCGAGTCGTCCGATCTCGTTCACCGTATCGGAGGCGATCACGGAGATGCTCGCTTCATCGAAGATGCCATGATTCAACTGCATCATCTGCACGGACGCCCCGTACCGTCGTCCGACCTCCCTGGCCAAGTCCTCTCCGAAGACGGGCATCTCTTCGCCATCCGGCGTGCGAATATGCGTAGGAAGGTCTCCCTGAGCGCCGTCTTCACGGCGGTGCGGAGCAAACAGCAGCAGATCGGGAAGCTTGGTTGCTGTTAGCCACGGGAGCCCGCTGCGGTCCTCCATCCGCCGGAATGCTAGGCGTCTGTCACCATCGAGGCCGTGCCAGCCCAGCTTCGCGACCTCGAGTCGTTCGCCGCCCATGGACTTCACGGGATAACGGAAGATCGCCTCCACCTGTCCGATTTCTATGAGCATGCTCGTGGAATACCTGCGCATGAACAATATCATCATCATCCAGCCTGATAGCGCAGCCGATCCGAGGATTCCGGGTGGCTGGTCGGCAAGCGGGGAACAATCCCAACGGACACCAAGCGGATCAGTCCTGACAGGTCTGCATAGCGTCACAGATTCCAGGATCAGAATGGGCGGGGAAATGCATGGCTCTATGGGTTTTAGCGGGATCCACCCGGAGAGATCATGCTCTGAAAGGCGCCAAGGACCAATCAGGTTTCGACGATGCGATAACGACTGGGCGCCTCACTTGCTGGCCGTCGAGGCGGAGCGATTTTGGCTGAGGAAATCGGTGACAATCCACGCCGCTCCGGTTATCGCTAGATTCTGCGCGTTGCCGGCCCAGTTCATCAGCTTATGGGGATCGGCGAAAGGCGCCGGCAGCCATACTAGCAAACCGAAGCCGATCAGCATGACGGTCAGTAATTGTGACGCTATAAGAGCGGAACGTCGGGAAAGTAGCGCAACCGCCGCGAGCGCCAACGCAATCGTGGTGGTTATCGCCCAGAACATTTGTCCGGGAGGAATCCACTTGGGAACGAACGATGCCGTTCCATAAAGATAGACGAGTTGTTCGAGGGTGAATGAAACGACACAGATTCCAAAACAAATGTACCCGATCTCGGCCGCCCTTGCCATTCGCGCCGAGTCGTTCTGGCTGACCGACCCGTAGACGATCAGCGCCCCCGAGACCAGAGAAAATTGCTCGAAAAAGTTGCCCCACGGATCGTAAATCTGCGGTGTGGCAACGATGTGCGGCACCCAGAGCAACGCAAAGACAAGATAGATGGTGCCGAGTGCGAAGGCGCCGGCTCGCGCCGTTCTGGGCCACTGAATCGCTATGCCTCCAAAGAGCTCGATCGCAGCTGCCAGGTATACGAGAATCTCGCGGTGAGAAATATTCCCGAGCGCGCGAATCTGTTGCCAACTGTTAAAATCATGCCAGACCAAAGTGATGACGCCAAAACCGACGGCAGCCAAGCCATACGCGTGACGTCCTAGATGGATTTTTATCGTCTCACCCTAAGGGCGCGGCATTTCGGCGCTTCGAGGAATGCGGTCCCAAGTCAAGGACACTAAGACGCCATAGTCGTGGTTTGCAATAGCCACTCTCTTCTGAATGCACATAGCCACTTTGCAAGGACACTCCAGGTTGAAGCGAATGTCAGTCGGCTTCCCCGGTCAATGGCACTGGATTGGCGAGAAGAAAGACCGAACGGTTTGCTGCAGGTTGCCTCCGGGGAGCCGCCCATTCTGTGTCGGTGCGGGGGAGACCCTGGCTGCCGTCCAGATTATCCTGTGAGGCGCCTGAACAATCATCAAGAGCGGCGTTAGGACCAAACAAAACCCCATAGCATAGGAGTCAGCATGCAACAAGCTTACGCCAACGCTACGCTATCTCGGGCCCATTTTCATCCTTCGTTGTGGCTCTCCGAGAGCCATGAGCTACTCATAAGCAAGTGCCTCCCGCACAGTTAGTTTTGCCGCGGAGCGTGCGGGTAGAAAACTGGCGACCCCCGCAGAGAGGACAGAAAAAGCAAGCCAGATCCATAAGGCTTGAGGCTGGAAAACAGAGTCCAGTCTGCTTTTGAAGATGAGAAAGGTCAGAAAGTTCCCGGCAAGCCGGCTCAAGGGCCACGCGGCAAGGGCCGCCAGCATCCAACTCATCACGCCGATGGCCACGCCCTCGGCCACAATGATACCCATCACAACTGAAGGCGAAGCTCCTAGCGAGCGAAGTACTCCCATTTCACGCCGGCGCTCCATCACATTGAGACTCATGGTGGTCGCCAAGCCCAGGCCACCAACAGCCGCAATGATGCCCGATATCACCACGAGAAAGACGTAAATCATCCTCAGGTGCTGATCCCGACCATATCTGAAATCAGCTTTACTGCGGCTGCCTGCCGCGCGTATTCCTTCCTCCTCCAGGTTATTGTCCAAAGCCGATTTGACGGCTTGCATGGAAGCGGCACCCGTCTTTTCCAGCGCGAGACATATCGTGGTTCTCAATGACGGATAGCGCTGGTCTATAAAGGCCTGAGGGATATAAGCCGTCGGAGGGAGAAATGGTTCTCGGGCGATACCCACCACATGCCATGAGGTCAGCCCCGGCTTGAAACGCAGAGCGATCGTGTTGCCAGTTCTGATTTGTGATTCTTCGGCCAAGGTAGTGTTAATCACGATCGCATCTACGTCTCCGCGCAGCAGGTTTCTGCCTTCTACAATTTCCAGGTCAATCGCCTTTGAATTCTCAGGTAAAGCAATGATCGAGAAGCTGAGTGTGTCGAGCGAATCGTCGCCTTCACGCGCGTCTTTGCCGGCAATGGAAGCTCCTGACGTAAACCAGCTTTCCGCCCGGACAACGCCCGGGGTTTTTCGTATAGCGCGTTCGATCTGCTCCGAGGGATACATATCTCCCAAGAAAATCTGAAGATCGTATTTGCGTAGAGCAAAGCTGCGGTCGAGAGTGTTGGTCATCGAACTACGTATGTTGAGGGCAGACATAAAAAAGAGGCCGCTCACCGCCAGGGTCAGCACGGTCAGCACCAGCCGCGTGCGCCGGCGAAAGCTGTTGCGAATGGACAGCAAAAGCGGGCGGAGATTTCCGCCAATTGTCGCGATGGCGCGATCGAAAATGCCGGATCCGAACGCGCTGTGGGAGGTTCCCCAGGCGGCCAGACCTTCACGTACAGAAATTGCGCTTCCTTTCCAGATGGGCCACGCCGCCGCCAACAGAGGTGTTGCGATACCAACCGCGAACGCAAGCGCATACACCCAAAACGGAACGGCAAAACTGGTGATATCAAAATTAAGGAACGCTGCGAAGGGCCGGCATAGCGCACGGCTTGCCAGCATTCCGAGCGGAAACGCCAAAACAGTTGCGGCAATTCCCAGCAGCAGCGCTTGCGCAAAGTAGATGCGAGCGACCTGACCACGAGTGCCGCCGATGGTTTTCATGACCCCAATCTGGCGAACTTGTGCAGCCATGATCGCCATGAGCAGGTTGACCACGAGAATTCCACTCATCGCCAGTACGAACAGACCGAAGCTCGCCATGGCCCGGAGGAGCCCATCCATTAGATCGGCGTGGGGATGCTTCCCGGGCCGGGGTACGTCGACGCCTCGGACAGAATGGCCGCGGCCTTCTACCAGTTTCTTGACATGGGCGGTAACGTCGCGCACATGTTTTTCGTCAAAGCGATTGTCAGCAACTAGAATCTTCAACTCGTCCAGGTAGGGTTGTTCTCCCAATTGGGGAAGGGTGTCGAGCGTAATATAGCCATAGACAGTATTCTCCATGCGCGCCTGAGCCGGGCCGACATCGTGCACACGGCCACTCACCCGCAGACTCTGTTCTTTGCCCTGCCCTATCCTGATAGTCGCGGTGTCGCCGATTTGCAATCCTGCGACGTGAAACGCATCTCTTTCGATCAGCATCTCGCCCGTCTTCGGAGGCCAGGCGCCATAGTCCGGTGTCAGCCTGCTAATGCGTATGTTTCCGTAGTCTTCGATTACAAACAGGGTGAGGTCGCGCCATTGCACTGGCCCGGTCTTAATGGAACCGTACACGGCCCTGCGCGGCTCCGCATCGCTGATATCATGATCGGAGAGGACCGCGCTTACTAGCGAGTCGTCGATCGCATCGGTTTCCAACGTGGCAGAGGCCGGGTCGCTGGCGAGATATCCTTTGTTAATCTCGCGCGTGAGCACTGCATACGTGGAAAGAACCGCGGTAAATCCGACCATCCCCATGGCGATGGCCGCAATTACCAAGACTGTGCGCGTACTTTCCTGCTGAAAATCACGGATTGTTTTCCGCCATGGCGTCGTCATTGGCGGACTTCCCGCGCTGATTGTCCTGTGGTTGAGGCCATCAGGATGCCGTCCGCCACTTCGATCTTTCGGTCAACGATACGCGCGATGTCCCGCTCGTGGGTGGCTATCACGACGGTTGTGCCCGAGCTTGCCATTTCTCGAAATAAAGCCAGCACTTCTGTCGAGGTTGAGGAATCCAGGTTCCCGGTAGGCTCGTCGGCAAGAACGACAGCCGGTCCGTTGGCCAGCGCTCGTGCAATCGCGGCGCGTTGCTGCTCCCCTCCCGAAAGCCCAGACGGAAGCTTGTCTGCGTGCCGGGCAACGCCAACACGCTCTAAGAGAGCAAGCGCGCGCTTTCGGCGCTCTTTTACCGGAAAGGTGTGGCAAAAATCCATGGGCAGCATCACGTTTTCGGAGATGGTCAAAGTGGGCAACAATTGAAAGAACTGGAAGACGAATCCGACATTGCGGCCGCGCCACTTCGCCAGTTTGTTCTCGCCGAACTCGTGTATGGCCGCGCCGGCCACTTCAACCGAGCCGGAAGAGGGGCAGTCTATGCCTCCCATCATGTTCAGCAGCGTTGATTTGCCGCTTCCTGATTTTCCGGCAATCGCTACGAACTCGCCGGCTCCGATTTCCAACTCAACATCGCGCAGGGCGGCGTAATCTCCGGCCGGCGTACAGTAACTTTTGGTCACATGTTGTAGCTTGATCATGCGGACAGAGTATGGCGTCATGCCTGAATGGCTCCTGAATGACTTGTTCAGCCGCCGTTCAGGTTAGCTTTAGTCTCCTTAAAGGGGGAGCAAACGTGAGAGTGCTGGTCGTCGAGGACGAGGCATCACTGGCAAAGCAGCTCATCGCTGCGCTTCACCGGGCAGGTTACGCAGTAGACCATGCCGGCGATGGCGAACGCGCAGACCTGCTAGGACGAGATGAGCGCTACGATGCCGTGATCTTGGATTTAGGGCTTCCCCAAGTTGACGGTTTGACCTTGTTGCGCCGCTGGCGCGAAGCAGGCGAGTCTATGCCTGTGCTGGTACTGACGGCGCGAGGAAGCTGGCATGAAAAGGTATTGGGAATTGATAGCGGCGCGGATG
Organism: uncultured Acidobacteriaceae bacterium; assembly: GCA_963770245.1. GTDB lineage: Bacteria > Acidobacteriota > Terriglobia > Terriglobales > Acidobacteriaceae > PALSA-270. The sequence goes on from CAVYOX010000017.1 coordinate 77,600, forward strand.
ATTACATGGCCAAGCCGTTCCGCATGGAAGAATTGCTGGCGCGGTTGCGCGCCCTCATCCGGCGGTCAAGCGGACAGGGCAACCCTGAACTTCGCTGCGGCCCGCTTGTGCTCGATCCGCGGTCCAGCAAAGTGACCCTGGAAGGCGCGGAAGTGAAACTGACCAGCCACGAATTTCGCGTGCTTTCCTACCTTATGCACCATAGTGATCGCGTGGTCTCCCAAGGCGAACTCACCGAGCACATCTATTCCCAGAGCTTTGACCGCGATTCGAACACAGTCGAAGTGTTTATCGCTCGCCTGCGGCGCAAGCTGGGTCCCTCATGCATTGAGACCATGCGAGGGCTCGGTTATCGCATGAAGGTTGATTCATGAAATGGTTGCATTCTTTCCGCTGGCGCATTCTCTTGGGCGCCTTTCTCTGGACCCTTGGCTTGGTCCCACTGGGGCATTTGATATTTAGTACCGTGCATCACCAAATCCAACCAGCCAGCCGAGTGGTTATCGTTCGTGTTGATCCGGTAACAACTCTTGGTTTCGCATTTGTTTGCATGTTGGGAGGGATCTGGCAGGTACGCGCCGGACTTTCGCCTTTTGGTCGGCTGCGCCGACAATTGTCGGGCGTGCGTAATGGCTCCGGCCGCAGGGTTGAAGGAGCTTATCCGATCGAAGTGCAGCCCTTGGTGAACGATCTTAATTCCTTATTGGAACACCGTGAACGGACGATCCGGCGGGCGTTGGCAAAAGCGGGTGACCTCGCGCATGGATTGAAAACTCCGCTGGCTGTACTGGCTCAGGAAGCCGACCGGGCGGAAGCTGCCGGAGAGCACGAAATGGCGGGCACGATCAGCCTGCAGGTGGAAAAAATGCGCAGGCAGATTGAGTTTCATCTGGCGCATGCCCGTGCCGCTGGTTCTGGCGACGTGCCGGGCGCTCGCTGTCCTGTCCTGCCTTCTGTCGAAGGGCTCACGCGTACCTTGCTTCGAATCTACGCTGCTCGCGGGCTTGCAATTCAAGTGGATGTTCCGCCCGGGCATTTCATTCGCGGCCAGCAGGAAGATTTGGAAGAAATGTTGGGCAATCTTCTTGACAATGCGTGCAAGTGGGCAAAGTCCAGGGTCAGAATACAGTCCGTGCAGGAAGATGGCGCGGTTGTTATGACCGTGGATGACGATGGATCCGGTCTGGCTGCCTCCATGCGAGACGTAGTGCTGCAGCGCGGAGTACGCGCTGACGAAGCGGCACCCGGCTCGGGGCTTGGACTAGCCATCGTCCGTGATCTCGCCGAACTTTACGAAGGGACTTTCTCGTTGGAAGACTCCCCTATGGGCGGCCTGCGCGCGCTGCTTCGGCTACCCACCTGAAGACTAGCGGCGTACTGGGCGGGTGTTCATCCGGTTTCTGATTTCCTCGAACCATCTCTGTCACTTTGAATCAGTGATGATCAGTCGGCATAGCTAACCGTGACCCGCCACGCCCTTTCGCGGCGCCGACGCGGGTTCAAATCCCGCCGGGGGCCATGTTCGGACGAATGTTTTCTTGCCCGCGTTGAATTGGACGCGAAGCCTACCGTCCTGCTACATGGAGGCCGAAACCAAAACTACTCCAACCCTGTCGCATCGCCTGACAGACGAAGAATGGCTTTCGGCCAGCAAGTCTCGAATAACAACGTGTCGCTTCTCGAACAGTTCCCTTACCGATTACGGAAGGGTTGCCCGTCATCCATTTGCATTTCGTCCGCGAGCATATTCAACTAGCGTAAAATCCCTGCAACCCATCATGACCCTAGCTGCCGGCTCTCGCCTTGGTCCCTACGACATCGTTGCGCTCATCGGGGAGGGCGGCATGGGAGTTGTGTTCCAGGCGCGAGATCCACGGCTGGATCGTCAAGTCGCCATTAAGCTGCCGCCCGCCTTGCCAGCTGACCGGCAAGCACAGGAACGTCTCCGCTGTGAGGCGATGGCGGTCGCCGCACTGGTCATGTTCTGCCTTCGAACCTGGCGCTGGTGTATATCGGTCTGGGCGATCGCGAACGCGCGTTGGATTGCCTTGAACAGGCCTACGGATCCGATTCGCAGTGGATGGGATGGCTCACGAACGACCGTATCTTCGATCCGAGCCTCGCTTTGTTGCGCTGATGAAGAAGCTGGGATTCGACAGTTGAATTGGGAGGAGCGTCCGTCTCTGGGAGGATCTGGATGTCAGACATGAATGACAAAGTAGCTCTGATTACCGGAGCTAGCAGCGGCATTGGCCGGGCGACAGCCGAGCTCTTCGCGGCGCGAGGCGCCAAGGTAGTTCTTGCGGCGCGGCGCGAACATGAGTTGGCGACGCTTACGAGTGAGATAGGGTCTCGCGGAGGAAGAGCGAGTTTCGTGGTCACGGATGTCGCAATCGCCAGGGATGTCGAACGGATGGTGGCGCATGCGATTGAGACATTTGGAGGGCTCGACTACGCGGTGAACAATGCCGGCATTGAGGGAAAGCTCGCAGGCATCACCGATCTACCCGAGCAGGAATGGGATCGAGTTCTTGACACGAACCTGAAAGGGACCTTTCTGTGTTTGCAATACGAGGCGCGAGCCATGCTTGCGGGCGGACATGGCGGCGCGATCGTCAACGTCGGTTCCGTCAACTCCTTTCTCGGCTTCCCCACCGGCTCGGCGTACGTGGCCTCGAAGCACGGACAAATCGGTCTGACTACGAGCGTTTCCGCTGAGCTGGCGCCGCAAGGAATCCGGGTCAACCTCGTGTGTCCAGGATTCATCGATACGGCGATGCATCGCCGGGCGCGCGGCCTCCTCGGCGATGACTTGTACGACAAGGTTCTGATACCCCGTGTTCATATCAGGCGCGCAGGCCGTCCGGATGAGATCGCCCAGACTATCGTCTTCCTGTGCTCGGACGAGGCCAGCTACATCTCGGGCACCACGTTGACACCCGATGGAGGGTTCACTCTAACCGTCTAGCTTGATTCGCAGCATCAATCCTGTTCGTGGGTCTTTTGAAGGGGAGCCTAATGAAAATGTCTACATTATTTGATCTGACCGGCCGAGTGGCGGTCGTGACGGGCGGTAATGGTGGAATCGGCCGCGGCATTGCGCTCGGATTGGCCGAGGCTGGGGCCGCCGTCGCGGTCTTTGGACGAAACCACGAAAAGAACCAGCGGGTGCTTTCCGAACTGAAAGCCATCGGTGTTCCATCGATTGCTGTGGCGATGGATGTGACCGATCGCGCCGGACTGGAGCCCGCGCTTCACCGGGTCGAGAGCGAGCTTGGCGGCATCGGTATCCTGGTAAATAATGCCGGAAACGTCTCGCTGAGCGGCGGCGTGTTGAACGAAAAGCCTGAGGACTGGGATAGCGTCATCGAGACTCAACTTAACGCGGTTTTCCTTCTTTCGAAGCTCGCCGCCAAGGCGATGGTTAGTCGCAAGAGTGGAAAAATTATTAACATTGGCAGCATGTACTCGTTTTTTGGGTCCGGGCTTATCCCCTCTTACAGCGCGGCCAAGGGCGCGATCGTCCAGCTGACCAAGTCCATGGCCATTGAGCTCGCACCGCATAACATTCAAGTCAATGCGATAGCGCCGGGCTGGATCGAAACCGACATGACGGCACCCGTCAAAACCATGTCATTGAATGACGAAATTCTTTCGCGGACCCCCGCCGGCCGGTGGGGTCAAGCCGAGGAAGTCGCCGGAACCGCCGTGTACCTGGCCTCGCGCGCTTCGGACTTCGTCACCGGTACTACGATTCGTGTGGACGGCGGTTATGCGATCCGATGACACCTTGCTAACGTAATTAGGGAGGGTTTGCCCGTAACTCGCTCCCAATCTGCGCGCCTCGCGGTTGAGGCATTCCTGCCCATGCTCCGATCCGATAAGATCTCCCGCATGGAACTCACGGTGCTGTTTAGCGAAGATCCTGCATTTGTCATAAGAAGGGCTGACAAGTTTCTTTCGTCGGAACCAATTCTGCATAATCTGATTCTCTCGATTCTGCACTCCCGCGTCGCTCAGGGTGATCCAGGTTGGTATTGGATCGCATTGCAAGGAGACGAAACCGTCGGCGTGGTCGTTCAGTCACCTCTAGAATATCCAGCGACCCTGACACCCATGGGACCGCGAGCGGTGATGGCACTGGTGGATGCAATTGCGGAAGCCGGAGTGATACTGCCCGGTGTCAATGGGGACGCGGCGACGGCAGCTAACTTCGCTGGGCAATGGAGTAAACGATGTAAGTCGGCCGCCGCACCGTTCCAGGGAACGCGTCTTTACGAATTCTTGGGCGCCGGAGAAGTTCCCCGTACCGAAGGTCATTTACGGCAGGCAGGTCCGAGAGATCGCAGTTTGATGATTCTCTGGACCCGCGCCTTTCAGGATGAAATTGGGGAGTCTGCAAACGACACCGAGCTTCGCGTAGACCGGGCGCTGGCGGCGGGACAGATCTGGCTGTGGGATCAAAACGGAGAGACAACTTCTATGGCTGTTAGCCGTGAACCGGCACAAGGCGTAGTTCGTTTGTCTGGGGTCTATACGCCACCCGAGAAGCGAAAGCACGGCTACGCGGCAGCCTGCGTTCATGCGTTGTCGAAACATCTTCGCGGCCTTGGGTATCGGTGCATTCTCTACACAGACTTGGGCAACCCAACATCGAATTCCATTTACCGGCGAATTGGATATAAGGCCGTAGCAGAGGCTCTCCGTTATCGCTTTGACTGATCCAGCAAAAGCGGCGGTTCAACCCCGCTGGTTACCTGCCCTGTTGTCGGCAATCCTTCCACAACCGAGCACCCACTCAAGGAGCGGCAGCCCAGAGGCGGGCAGGTCAGGGAGAACCTCACGGCTAGCGCCGGCCCAGATCGTTGATGTCGAAGCCCCGCCCGCCGGCCACAGCTCTGGCTCCGGTGGGAGTTGAGGGAAGGGAATTGACGGGGAGCTTGAACTCCGACGCCGAGTTGAAGACCTGTATTTCCGGCCGAGTACTCAACTGACCGCCGATCGGACGGAATGGGGCGAGCGCTGGTGCTCGCCGGCCGAAATGACGTGGAGCAATAGGAGTGAGCAAAACGCTGCGTCAGATTAAAACAGCTCGATGGGCGCCGCATGGACCGAAGCAGAAGCCAGTCGACCGTCCCGTGTAACTAACGCGGCTCCGAGTTTTTCGGCAAGCACGATGTAGGCGGCATCATAGGTAGAGAAATTGTGACGCAGTTGCCAAATCCGCGGCAAGAGGAAGAAATGAGGATATCGAGTAATCCGGAGATCCAGCAGATCGTGCACCGCTTCGTCAGCCCGGCGTGCGGAGACCGCTCCTTGCCGTACCAGGCGCCGCAGCACTTGGGTGACCTCAAGATCTAGGAGGTGAGGCGTATGCAAGGTTTCGTTACGCGAGTAAATCCGGTTCTCAATGCGCTGCCCGGAAGGCGTCTGAAGAAGCCAGTCCACTGCGGCAGACGCATCCAAGACGATCATCGTCGGTCGCGCTCATCCCGTACCAATTGAGCGGTATCGAGCTGCGCCGAAACCGGTCTACGGGTATGCAGCCGCTCTCGCAATTCTGCCAGGGTTGGCTTGTCCGCAATTTCTTTGATTTCCGCTAACAGATAGTCCGAAAGTGACATGCCCGCCATGGCGGCGCGCGCTTTTAGGCCTCGGTGCAGGGCGTCTGGTACATTGCGAAGCTGGATCATCTTTGACATGTGGTAAGCATACTTTCATGCTATCCACATGTCAACGAAAGATTGCCATCTCGCGGCGGTTAAACCAACTGCGTTTTCGAAAGCGGCAACTCGCGGATGCGTTTCCCGGTTGCGGCATGAATGGCGTTGTAAAGCGCCGGAGCAAACGGCGGCACGCCGGGCTCTCCAACGCCAGCAGGAGGAGCATCGCTTTCGACGATGTAAACGCTGGTGTGTTTGGGAGCGCTGCCCATGCGTACTAGCTGATAGTCGCTAAAGTTGCTCTGGTCCACCATTCCATTCGTGACCGTGATCTCGCTGAGCAGGGCGAGACTTGCGCCGAAGTTGGCAGCCCCCTCGATCTGGTTGCGAACGTTGTCGGTCGCGACAACCGTCCCGGCATCGACCGCCGTCCAGACGTTGGGGATTTGCACCTGGCCCTCGCCGTCGACTTCAACTTCCACAACGGTGGCCACGTAAGTTAGGAAGGAACGGTGTGCAGCGATCCCGAATCCGTGCCCGTTGCCGCTCCGATGCTTTCCCCAACCTGACTTTTCCGCTGCTAGTTCCACAACGCGACGCAGTCGGGCCGTGTCGAGCGGATAGCGCTTCTGCTCTTCCTGCTCATTGGGCCCCGCTTTCAGCGGGACGATACGCGGCGGCCCAATCAGCTCGAGTAGATACTGAACGGAGTCCTGGTTGGCGGCATTGGCCAGTTCGTCTGCGAAGGAGTGAATGGCAAATGCGTGATAGACGTTAGCAACACTACGCAACCATCCGATGCGCACGTGAGCGTCGGCCGGTCCATTCTCGGCCCGATGGTTCGGGATGTTGAACGGCAAGTTATTCCAGCCCAGGCTCATTTCGTCGAGGGCGTAGGTGGCGTTCACGTCGAAGGTAGAACCGATCGGAGGATAGGCGGTGCGCTGCAGCCACGCCGTCGGCTTGCCGTCTGGTCCAACTGCCGCCTTCATGTACATGGCGGCGACCGAGTGGAAGAAGTCGAACCGGATGTCGTCTTCACGAGTCCAGACCACCTTCACCGGCTTGCCGAGCTGCTTCGAGAGAACGGCTGCTTCGGCGACCTGGTCAGGCTTGGATTTCCGACCGAAGCCTCCTCCGAGAAGGGTCACTTGGCAGATGACATCCTCCTTTTTAATGCCAAGTACACCGGCAATGGTCTCCTGCACGGCTTGCGGGCTCTGGGTCGGGGCCCATGCTCGAATCTTTCCATCGCGGTATTCCGCGACGGCAACCGGCGGCTCCATCGAGGCATGTGCGAGATGCGGAGCGTAGTACTCCGCATCGATGATCTTGCCGCCCTTGGCAAATTCTGCGTCCACGTCTCCCAGGTCGCGGACGACTTTGCCTGGCTGACGGACCGTGGATTCGAGCGTCTTGCGGAATGGACCGGAATTGTAGACCGCGTGGGGACTGGTGTCCCAATCGATCTTTAGAGCCTTGCGCCCCTGGAACGCTGCCCAGGTGTTGTCGGCGATGACGGCCACCCCGCCCAGCGGTTGGAAGTGGTGCGGCGGTTTGAACGTCTCAATCGTCAGCGTCTGCTTCACACCTCGTACCTTCAGAGCCGCCTTGTCGTCATAGGACTTGATCTTCTGTCCGAGGACCGGCGGATGTTCGACGGAGGCATAAACCATGTCGGGCATCGTGGCATCCATGCCGAAAGCGGCTTTGCCAGTAACGATGTCCGGGAGATCGAATAAGGCGTTGTCTTTACCGATGTAGCGCCACTCCGACCGGTTTTTGAGCGGCACGTCCTCCTTCTTGGGAACCGGAAGCTCGGCGGCGGCCGCGGCGAGTTCACCATAGCCGAGTTTGCGGGCGGTCGCCTTGTGCACGACGAAGCCCGGTTCGGTGGTGCACTCCTTTTCCGACACAGCCCATTTCCTGGCGGCAGCCGTGATCAGCATGACCCGGCCCGTAGCGCCGACCTGACGCATCTGCTCGAAGAAACTGCGAACCGAGTGCGATCCGTCAGTATCCTGATCGCCGTACTTTGAATCGCCGATCGCCTGATCAATCTTTACTTTGGCCCAATCGGCGTCGAGTTCGTCCGCAACCACCAGCGGGAGGGCAGTGCGGCTGCCACTGCCCATTTCGGAGCGGGACGCAACGATTGTGATGGTGCCATCGCTCGCGATAGTAAGAAAAATGTCTGGTTGGAAAACGCCGGTGTTACCGGAAGCGTTGGCCCAGAACGGCTTAGGGATGATCTGCATGCCCAGCACAAACGTCCCTGCCGCGAAGGCGCCCTTCAGAAATCCGCGTCGGCCGATATTTTGGATTTGGTTCATGCCATCTCCTCCGCAGCCCGGTGGATCGCCGCCCGAATGCGCTGGTAGGTTCCGCAGCGGCACAGATTTCCCGACATGGCCTCGTCGATCTGCGAGTCGGTCGGATTCTTGTTCTGGCTCAGAAAAGCAATGGCCTGCATAATCTGCCCGGTCTGGCAGTATCCGCATTGCGGGACCTTGATCTCCATCCAGGCTTTTTGCACGGGGTGTAGTCCTTTGGCGGAGATCCCTTCGATAGTGGTGACGCCGGTTCCGTCGACGGCTTTCATCGCGACCGAGCAGGATCGCACCGCCTCACCGTTCAAGTGAACTGTGCAGGCTCCGCACATCGACATGCCGCAGCCAAACTTTGTGCCGGTAAATCCGGCGACATCGCGCAGATACCAGAGCAGAGGCATCTCGGGGTCGCCGTCGTAGGTCCTGTCCGCACCGTTGACTTTGAAGCGAATCATTTCTCCTCCGAATTTACGAGCGGATCGAAGTCTGCTGAGCGCCCTATCCTAGTCAATCCCAGAGCACGGTTCAAGCGCGCACAGACTTAGGCGTAATCCGTCGGACTCAGCCAATTCTGCCAGTGAGCAGGACCGCTTGTTCCATAGGCGCACAGTGCAACGTAAGCCAAGAATCGGCACAGTTTGCGGTTCGCTGCCGACTTGGATAGAAGCGCCCTCCCCCCACTCCCGGGCATCATAATCCAATCAGCCAGTGTCGACGAGTGAGGAATTCGACTGTGTAAATGCTCCAAGATAATGTCACCCCTAACTGCAACGAGACTTTGTCACCCTATTAGGGATGGTGAGGATGAGTCAGAAAGAGTTTCAACGCGTGAAAGTCATTGAGAATGCAGCAGGCGGGAGGCTGAGCGTACGCGAAGCCTCCCGTCTGCTGCAGCTGAGCGAGCGCCAGGTACAGCGCTTCAAACGCCGTTATCGACCCGATTCCGTGGGCTGGGTCCAGCACGGCAATCGCGGGCGCCCATGCCCTGGGCGGTTTCTATTCCCCAGAAGCAGTTGATCTTGAGCCTGGCTCGCGGCAAGTACCGGCGGCCTACAGCGTGAGCCGACGGATGAAGGAGCTGGGTATCCGCGAGGCATTGGGCGCACGCAAGACGCACGTGATGAGCGCGGCGGTGGGCCGCCCAATCGTGCTGCTCGGAGTGGGATCGATGTTGGGTCTGCTGACGGGAATCTTCGCGAGCCGTCTGCTGGGGCAGATTGTGTATCAAGCGAATCCGCGGGACCCAGTGGTGGTGGGCGGCGTGCTGCTGACGATGGCACTGCCAGGCATTGCAGCGTCCGCCACCACGCCAAGTGGGCTTCGAGAACGAGCCGTGCGGCGGCCATCGCGTCATCCGCATCCAATTGCAGGAGTGAGGTATACGTATTCCTGACGGAAGGTTCCAAGAAGGTGGAACAGCTTCAGGAACTGGTGGTATACGTATTCCCGATGGAAAGTTCAACGAAAATGGACAGCCTAATGCAGAGAGAAGAGTCCGTTCCTTCTGGATGGCGAAACAAATTCGACAAGGCAAATAGGATAAGCATGAAGACAAGAATCCATCTTGGACGTTCGCTCGCACTGGCACTCACTGTGATCTGCGCCACGTTGACGATGGCGCAACAGTCCGGGGCCGGGGTTCCTCCGACCAGGCCCAAAGGCCCGTGTGACATCTATGCTGCGGCCGGCGACCCCTGCGTGGCCGCCCACAGCAGTACCCGCGCGCTGTACGCTTCCTACAACGGCCCGCTCTACCAGGTACTGCGCCAATCAGACGGCAAGACCCTCGAGATCGGCGTCGTCCAGCCCGTGGCGTCGCCGGCCCCGGATGCGGGCGGATACGCCGACGCGGCCGCGCAGGACAAGTTCTGCGCCGACACCTACTGCTGGATCACCACCCTCTACGACCAGTCCCCGAAGCGCAACGATCTCACACAGGTACCCCGCGGCGGATTCAGTGGCCCGGCCATGGGTGGGTTCAACAATCTTCCGGTGGCCGACATGGCGCCGATTACGATCATGGGCCACAAGGTCTACGGTGTCTTCATCGAGCCGGGCATGGGCCTTCGCCAGGATGACGCGAAAGGCACTGCGGTCGACGATCAGGCGGAGGGGCAGTACTGGGTGATTAACGGCCGGCACTTCAACTCCGGCTGCTGCTTCGATTACGGCAACGCCGAAATCGACAGCCGCGACGACGAGAACGGCACCATGGAAACCACCTACTTCGGCAACGCCACGCCCTGGCATCACGGGAATTCCCCCGGTCCGTGGATCATGACCGACCAGGAGAACAACCTCGTGGGTTGCGTCAACCCGGATGGATCCAAATTCTGCGCAAGTTTGCCGACCATCACCTGGCGATTTGTCACCGCGATGGCCAAGGGCGAACCGCATCATTGGACCTCCATGGGCGGCGACGCGCAGCAGGGGTCTCTTTCGGTCATGTTCAACGGACCGCGCGTCAATTCGACATACGACCCGATGCGAAAGCAGGGGGCCATTCTCCTGGGAAATGGCGGCGACAACAGCGTCGGCTCGCAGGGGACCTTTTATGAAGGCGCCATGACGGTCGCAGGCACCTTCCCGACAGACGCCACCGACCAGCTTGTGCAAACTAACGTCGTGGCTGCGGGGTACGACGTCCCTCGTCTGAGCGTTGCGCCCGCATCTGCAACTGCCACTCCGCCGGGACTCCAGACATTCTCACCGGGATCCTCGCAGGACACCACCGTGACCTTCACGAATACAACTGGCGCGCCCGCGGCGGGCGTCAAGTTGAGTATTTCCGTGCCCAGCAAGCAGTGGACCTCTTTCAATTCAGGCACCACCGAGACATCGAAGACGTTCGCTGACACGGTGGCTCCGGGTGCGAGCGTGAACGCCACATTCAAGGTCACCTCCGGGCCGACGGCCTTCAACGGTGACCTGGTCGGCAACGTCTGGTGGACGAACCCAGCCAGCGGCAAGAAGCAATTCGAGACAACGGTCGAGAAGGTCCGAAATGTCAGCCCGGTCAAGATCAACGAGTTGCGCGTCAGTGCGGGTTCTCTCAACAACTCGACGGACTCATTCATCGAGCTCTACAACGCCGGCGCCCAGAGCGTCGACATCTCCAACTGGACCCTGACTGAGCACACCAGCCAACAGGCCATCTTCTCGACAGTAAGGATTCCGGCCGGGACGAAGCTCACGGCTGGCGGCTTCTACCTGCTTGGCCTCTCCAACTCCGGGCTGGCAGCGCCCGCGCGTGCCGGAGATACCACCATCCCCGTCAGGAGCACAACCGGCATTTCGGCCGGCGATACGATCAGCATCGACACCGGCTCCAATGTGGAGACCCACAAGATCGCAAGCATCGGGACGGCGGCCAGTAACAATACGACCCTGTGGCAACCTCTTCCCGATGGTCCGGTGATCACGGTCCCCGTCGGCTCGACCAACGTGCCCGTCACGAGCGCGTCCGGCTTCGTGGTCGGAGAGAAAATTGCCCTCGGCTATGGCGCCACGTACCCCGCGGTCGCAAAGGCGGTGGAGCAGTACGAGGTGGCTACGGTGACCGCGGTCGGCAAGCAGGGTACGCAAGCCTACCTTGCGGCGGACGCGCCCGCCGGCTCGACCAACATTAAGGTGACGTCCGTCTCCGACATCTCGGTTGGTGACAAGATCAGGTTGGATATCGACAGTGTCGACCATGGGATCGAAACCGTCACGGTCACGCGCGTCGGCATGCAGTCGAAGCGCACGAACCTTTCAGTGGATGCGCCCGCCGGCACGACGAATATCAAAGTCCGCAACGCGAACGGCTTCGTGGTGGGCGACAAGATCACCATCGGCACCCCCGCGAACCGACAAACGGTTACCATCACCGGAGTCGGGGCTGGGAATCCGATTGCCGCCAGCATCGACTTTGCGCCGGCCCTCGACCACGCGCATACCAACGCCGAGGAGGTAGTAGCCCAGGGAACAGGCCTCGACTTAGCCGCTCCGCTGAAGTTCAACCATGCGGCCAACCTCCCCTTCAGCGATCGGGGGACCGGGATCAGCTTTCAGCCGGCGACGGCGTTTGCCCATTCGAGCAACGAGCCAGTCCAGGCCCTTGGCACCGGCATTACGCTTGACCGTCCGTTGGCCAACGGCCATGAGGTCAACGCAGTTGTGCGGGACGCCGGGGTCACAACCGCCGGCTACCAGGGGACGCCCGCACCCAATCAGTGGTTTGGAGGGCCGGAACTCACCACCCATGCCGTCGCCTTCGGAAGATTCTCCGTCTCGTTCAGAGCGGGCAGTGTAGTGCTGCGGGACGCCTCTGGCCTGGTAGTCGACAGCCTCAACTATGGCGGCCTCGTCGACCCATGGGTCGCCGAGGGCTACCAGACTACCTCCGGCTCAGAGCAGACTGGCTGCTACGTGCCTGCGCCCGGCGGGGCCATGAGCATCGGGACGGCCGCCGCGGGCGCCACCAATACCAGTGCAGGTCGCTTCCCCGACGGCGCTGACACAGACAGCAATTGCACCGACTTCGTGACGCAGGCCGCTGCTACCGTGTCCTCCGCTGCGGACGCTGGCGCCACCAACATCAAGGTCACGAGCGTGGCCGGCTTTGACGCTGGCCAGAAGATCATGATTGACACCGGCGCGAACCTTGAGACCGCCGTCATCGCGACGGTGGGCACAGCAGGTGCCACAAGTGTGGGCGCCGCCACCGACGCGGGCGCTACGGTGATCCCTGTTGTCAACGCGACTGGTTTTCGCGACGGCCAGACCTTCACAATTGACAGCGGCACGAACTCAGAAACGGCGGTTGTTGCCGCTGTCAGGAGAGGCTTCGGTGGCACCACAATCACTGTCGCCGCGCCGCTCACTCGTGCGCATTCGGCTGGTACGCAGGTCTCCGGCACCGGCATCACCCTCGCTGCTGCGTTAGCCCGGGCGCATGCCATTGGGGCGCAAGTCACCGATAACGTTCCCACGCCCGGTGCGCCAAACCGCTATGACAGGAAACCTCATTGAGTGTGCTTGTAGAACTGAATTGGACAACATGAAACCCTCTACTTCGATAGAAGGATGGGAAGCCGGGCGCCGCATCCCCGGCTCAATGTGAAAGGTTTTTGCGCGGAGGGCGGAAGTTGCGGGTCTAAAACTTGACGATGTCCAACTCAGGGAGGGACATTCGTTGGATCGCGGATCTGAATGGAATGGCGGTCACATTCGCACTGTTCCGATGCCAGACTGGGTGAAAAGGACACTCGATTCGTGGGAGGCAGTCGCGGGAATCACTTCTGTCCGCTGGTTTCGAGCCGTCAACTAGGCGGGGCGGACGTGGGGGAACGGCTTCACTCCAAAAGTTGTCAGGTAAATCACTAAGGAGGCTGGGGGCTAGGCGCGGGTTGGGGGATCCGGCCAGTGCCTGGGCGCTATACTCGCAAGCAGAAGAGGAGTCTTAAGAGGCCATGCGGGAACAGGTGATTCAGGTAGTAGAAAAATACATCGATGCCGTGCGCGTAACGACACCTCCGCACTTCCTCTTCATCCCGATGCCGTCTGCGAGTTCCCCACAAACACGTATCGCGGCGTTGCGTCGTTTCGGCAGGGCCTCGGCCAGTTTGCCCGCATCATGAGAGCATCGACGTCATCCGCCTTGTTGTCGATGGCGAGCACTGCGTCGCCATCCTCAACATCGCCACGGTCTTCGGCCCCGTTCCCTTCGCCGAGCACATGCACATGGCTAATGGAGAGATTGTTCGATCCGCGGTTACTGTGACCCTCGCCCGATGCTTAGCGGCACAAAGACCTCGGCGAAGTCGACTTATGGGGAGTGAGCTTCAATTCCCCCGAACGGAGCTCCATTTGCAGATTGCAGTAAATGTTCATCGGATTAGCTGCGAAAGGTGACCCAGGCCTATGATTTCACTGCGACGACGACCAGTGTGAAATCATCCTGAAAACTCCCGTTGCAGAAGCTGACCACCTCTTTCCTAATTGTGGCAAGCATTTCGGAGGCGCTTAATGCAATGTTGCGACTGCCTAGCTCAATCAATCTTCGCTCTCCAAATTCCTGTTCATCCGAATTCATCGCTTCAGTTAGACCGTCAGTATAAAGCACCAGGCGGTCGCCGGATTCCAGCTGAAGTCCTGCATCTTCGTACTTCCGGTCAGGAAATATTCCCAGCGGCGTTCCTCCTTCCTTCAATGGAACTGCCTCACCCGATTTGTGGAACAGAATGGGCGGACAGTGACCGGCGCTGGCATAGGTCAGCCTGTTATCCGTCGTATCGATCAGGCAGTAACCGAACGTAACGAACTTATCGGCTGCAATGTTATTGGATATCACTTCGTTTAATTTACTCACGAGAGTGCCGGGTGAGACCGCTTCGGAAGCGAAGGCTCGAAAGCTGGCCTGCAGGTTGGCCATCAACAACGCAGCGCTAATCCCCTTGCCGACCACATCTCCGATGCAGACCCCAATCTTGCTCTCGCTGAACTTCAGTACATCAAAATAGTCTCCACCAACGACGCGGGCAGGCAGCCACGTCCCTGCCACTTCCAGCCCCCTAACCTGGGGAATCTTCTTGGGTAAGAGTCCTTCCTGAATCTCTCGCGCTTTGTCCAGCTCTTGCTCTTGCTGCTGCGATCGCGTATTTCCAATCTCGACGGCGCGTTGAAGTTCCAGATTCTTGCCCTCAAGCCGCACTCGCGATTCCTCATGCAAATGGCGGACGCTCCCCACGATCAAAATAACGACGACTACAAGTTTACCGGTGCTCCATAGCTGCGCGAAAAACGCGTTAAAGGGATCTCCATACAAAACCATCACGATCGTCAGTGTCAGCGATACGATGGCAACCGCCGTGAAGAACAACAATGTCAGGTACACGATCCAGTCCAAGGGAAAGCGGAGGCGCGAGGAAAATGGAGCGAGATGGTGCATAATCGGTGTCGTCAAATTCCCGATGATGAGAGTGTAGAGGAGTACAGGAACGAAGCCCGTGCCTGGACCGCGCACATTCGTGACCCAAAGAACCGCGAACAACGCGACCGCAACCACAAACAACACGCCCTGCCTTGAAAAAAAAGTGCGCGCGCCGTCGGAGTGGGACAACAACTTTGCGATGGAAAACGTCATCAGTCGTTAGCCAATTGTGACCGAGTGCGTTCAGGATTCGCAGAACATGTTAGGCGGTACCCAAACGCGGGTCAAGGTGGGACAAAGACAGGTCTACAACACTGCTTCGCAGGACTGAACGCTGACTAGTAATAACTGCGGCTGCGTTTACCAATAACGCTGCACTTGAGCGCGAAACCAGACTTCGCGCGCCAGAAACGGGGTTGGAGGAGATCAATCGCGATTTCCGCGAAGCCGACTTCTGGACGGCGTCGTTGAGAGTACGTCCGCACGTATAACTTCCGTTTAGCCCGGCAGATCCGGGAGCCACGGATTCCGTCCCACAAGCCGACTTCCCGTTACTAACTGACGGAGGAGCGGGAAAAACGTCGCGAGGAAGCACTCGTCAAGCTGAAGAAAAAGGAAGTCTGTGAAACAGCGCAGCCCAACCGCGCGCGCGTCGAGACCGCATGGAGGTTTACGCATCTTCGGCGGCTAACTCGTCCAGCAGGGTTGCCGCCTTGGTCAATCTGTCAACCCCGAAGACCACCAATGCCCGCGTCGAGCCTGGCTCCAGTCCACAGTAGCTGTAGTCAATGTTGATCTGGTTTTCGCCCAACCGCGAGGCGGCGCGGCCCAACTCACCCGGACGGTGCGCCAGCGTGACTATGGCGACGTCCGTCTCCTCGAAGATCATGCGCAGGCTGCCCAGCACCGCCTTGGCGCTGGCCATATCATCCGCCAGGAATCGGGTCAGGCTCTCGCGCTCCTCTACATACGACTGAAACGCAAGGATGTTCACTCCGCGCTCCGCTAGGGCGAGGAAGCACTTCCCTAGGGCGCCAGGTTTGTCTGCGATCGTTACTGTAAACTCCTTCGCCTTCGGCATGTGACTTGACTCCCTTCCTTTCGAGGACGTCGACATCCGGTATCGCGGTCTCTATCAGCCGAGTCCAATTGAATTGGTCGGAATTTCTCTTTGAAAACGGTTAGGATTCGTTCCCACCCCTCGGTCTTTGTAAGGGCAAGTTGCTGCTCCATACAAGATGAGAGTAAGCGCAACTGACCCGCAAGTTCAATCGAATCTTGTTCTCAGCCGAGAGCCATTCCTGCGTACCCTGCGACTTCGCCTTCCCAGGAGAAGGCAAATGGAGCCTACCGAATAGCGCGATGCTAGGAGTGAGCCCGGATCGCTACCGCTATGCCGACTTCACAGGACTAATCCCGCCGTGGAAGCCGGATAGCTTTCGGTTAGCCGACAATCCGAGTTGTCGTGGGGCGGTCGAATCGGAATGCATACCTCAGCCTCCCAAGCGCCCAGCTAAACCCATGTAGAATACAAGCCGCTTTCGCATTCAAGTGAAGAGATTTCGGCCCAAGGAGCCCGCCTTGCAAAAAGCAACGCTTACGTTCAGGGGCTTTGCCGCGCGGTTCACGGCAACCGTGGTTGCGGGATTGTGTATGGCAGCTAGTCTCGCGACCGCTGCTGAAAAACCCACGTCGACGTCATCTCGGGGGAAGGCTGCCGCAGTCAAAGAAGGCGCCTCGCTGTTTCGCGCCAACTGTTCTCCTTGTCACGGTTTGAGCGCTCGCGGCGGCGGCCGTGGCCCAGATCTGACTTCCGGACGCTGGACTCACGGATACACCGACGCCGCCATTTTTCGAACGATCACCTCAGGCGTGCCCGGCACAGAGATGCCCGCCAACGGGTTTGAGGACTCGGAAGTTTGGGCCATCATCGCCTACCTGCGTTCCCTCGCGCCGCTCCATCGCGCGATCGTTTCCGGCGATCCGGCGAATGGAAAGAAGATTTTTTTCGGGAGCGCGGGATGCTCCAACTGCCACATGATCAGAGGAAGTGGAGGGCTGCTGGGCCCTGACTTGTCGCGCGTGGCCGCAGCGCGTTCGGTTGCTTATCTCATCGATTCCATTCGTCAGCCTGACAAGGATCTTAGCGCCGGCATGCTCGATCCGAACAACCACTACGGTCTCCCCCTCGTATACGACACGGTCACCGTGGTCACAGCGCGCGGCGAGAGGATCACCGGCATTGCCCGCAATGAAGACACTTTCTCTGTTCAACTACTGACAACTGATCAGAACCTGCGATTTTTTCTTAAGAAGGAAGTGAAAGAAGTAACTCACGAGCATAAGTCCCTCATGCCGCCGTATTCGGAAGACGGGCTGAGCACGTCGCAGCTTCACGATCTGATCGCCTATCTCGAGGCTCTGCGGGGAGAAGAATCCGGGTCGAAGGAAGGTCGATGAAGAAAATTCTATTGCTGGCACTGCTGCTCGCTTACAGTGCAAACTCCTATGCTCAGGTAACCTACGAGCGCTTGCTCGGATCGGCCCGCGAACCGCAGAACTGGCTCACGTATTCCGGGCGCTATTCCGGGTGGCGTTACAGCGCGCTGAATCAGATCAATGCTGGGAATGCTTCGCATCTCGCCATGCAGTGGGCATTTCAGGTAGGAGATCTCGGGCAATTTGAAACCACACCTCTCGTCGTGGACGGTGTGCTGTACGGAACCGGTCAGAATGGACGCGCATTTGCGCTCGATGCCCGCACCGGGCGCGCCATCTGGCGGTATCAAAGAAATTTGCCCGAGAAGCTTCAGCCTTGCTGCGGTATGGTCAACCGCGGCTTCGCCATTCTTGGGGACCGCCTATTCATGACGACCCTCGATGCCCACGTTATTGCCTTGGACGCGAAGACGGGGAATCTACTGTGGGATGTTACCTCGGCGGACTATCACCAGGCATACACCTTCACCGTGGCACCGCTGGCGGTGAAGAACGAAGTGATCGTCGGCATTTCGGGCGGAGAATACGGCATTCGCGGCTTCATCGACGCCTACGACGCGGCCACGGGCCGTCGCTTGTGGCGCTTCGAAACGGTCCCCGGTCCCGGCGAACCGGGGCACGAAACATGGGCGGGTAAGTCGTGGAAAACCGGTGGCGTGCCGGCGTGGATTACGGGCAGCTACGATCCGGAACTGAATCTCGTCTACTGGCCGACCGGGAATCCTTCGCCGAGCAATTACGGCAGCGAACGAGGTGGAGACAATCTCTACAGCAACTCCATGCTCGCCCTGGATGCCGATACCGGAAAACTGAAATGGTATTTCCAGTTCACGCCGCACGACCTGTACGACTACGACGCCACCCAGATTCCCATACTGGTAGATGCCGACTGGGAGGGCCACCCGCGCAAGCTTCTGATCCAGGCCAATCGCAACGGATTTTTCTACGTGCTCGACCGCACGGACGGGAAGTTTCTCTTCGCCAAACCATTCGGCAATGTGACCTGGGCTAAGGGCGTCGGCCAGGATGGCAAGCCGATCGTGAACACCAATCTGCAGCCGAAGCCTGACGGAACCCGGGTGTGTCCTGGCGCGCTTGGACTCACCAACTGGTTCGCTCCGTCGTACAACCCGGAGACCGGACTGCTCTACGTGGCAACCTCCACCGAGTGCGACATCTTTACCAGTTCACCGCAGCCCTATCGCGCAGGGCACGATTTCGTGGGAAGCGTTTACGTTCCCGATCCGGTCGAGCGTCCGACAGGCGCTCTGAAAGCGATCGATACTCTGAACGGAACGGTGAAGTGGTCTTTCCCGTATTTCAGCAATCCTAATGGTGGCGCGCTCTCGACTTCCGGCGGCGTGGTCTTTGCCGGCGATTCCGACGGGAATTTCATCGGCGTCGACGCGAAGACCGGCTATGACCTCTGGCACGTGCAACTGGGCGCGGCCATCTACTCGACCAGCATTACGTTTGAACTGGACGGCAAGCAGTACGTGGTGATTCCGGCCGGATCCGCGCTTTTTGCCTTTGCTCTCCCCTAGCGTTCAAACCCGGCGACTATCCCGAGTGCCGGGCAACCTTCGGCTATTCCGAGCCAGAAGTCAGCTTGTGAAAAGCTTCACCACATAGGTACCGCGAAACGGGCTTGGAGGAGATCAATCGCGATCTCCGCGAAACCGACTTCTGAACCGTGTCGCGAAGATTCTTTCCAGTTGCGCAACTTCTGGTTTGCTTGTCATCCGCTCGGAATCCGAAAGCGTGTGCGGTGGCGTATCGGGCCACATTGGAGTAGCGCCGTTTCCTGTTCCAGACCGGCTCCTGACCCGATGCCTACTTCCCGCCCTCTGCGCCACCGTTTTCCACCATCGATTCTCCCTCCCACACACTCGCGAACCTCTCCTCCGCTTCCGTGCCGGGCTCCCGCCTCCTTCAACACCTCTCCCTCGCTCCATTCAATTTGCATAAGGACCGCGTCCGCCGCGCCAGCGGCTTCCTTCTGACGGCTTTTTCGAACGCGCGCCCCAAGCGCTCTTCCGCCCCAGGCTCTCACCCAGGGCGCGCCTCCGAAAAAGCACTAACGTAACTCAGGCGCAAACCGTTTCCTGATCGGATAAACTGAACTGCATCACTCATATGCCGGGCCGACTCCCAGACTATAGGACCGCGTGGTGGAGGTTCTGCGAGTTCGGTATTACAGCGAGTTATTCGGACAGAAGCACTTTGACGACAGTCGCAGTGCGGTGTGAAAGGGACGGTGCCTGGCCATGAATCCGTGGATCGCGAAGGGGCTGGTGCTCACAAGTACAGTGGTGATGATCGCCATTCGTGCGCCGCACGGGCACCGGAGTCGAATTGTCAAGGTCGCCACAAGCTATAAAACTCCGCTAGAGACCGGCCTCTTGGTTCTCGCCTGGGTCGGATTCTTCGTCCCTCTGATCTGGGTCGCGTCGCCAGCGTTTTCGTTCGCTGAGTATGCGCTGGGCACTGGCCCGCTCGTCGCCGGTGTGATCTGCTTGGTGATCGGCCTCTGGCTCTTCTACCGGTCGCACGCTGACCTGGGTACAAATTGGTCGATCACACTGGAGGTACGTGAGCAGCATCGACTCATCACGCAGGGCGTTTATCGCCGTATCCGCCATCCGATGTACTTGGCGCTAGCGCTGTATTCCATCGGCCAGGCGCTCGTCATCCCGAATTGGGTGGCAGGTCCGTCGAACTTGATCGCGTTCGCAATCCTCTGCGCGCTTCGCGTCCGCGCGGAGGAGAGGATGATGGTTGAGGAGTTTGGCGACGAATACGCGGCGTACTCGGCACGGACGAAGCGTCTCATTCCTGGCGTCTGGTAGACCATACTTACCGGTTACCAGGCGCAGTGCGCCACTTGGCGAGTTCGTCGGCGTCTTGTAGACGCTCAGCCGGCCTGAAGCTCTCAAGATACGACGTTTTGGGAAGCCAGATTCGGATTCCGTCCGGATTGTCGGCAACCCTTCCCTTACGGGATCGGGGAAGGGCTGCCCGGAAGGAATGCGCGGCTTGGTAAAGCGTTCTATCGCAAGCAGTACGAGCCGGTCGCTCACATCTTGATTGGCGAGCTATGACTGGCAACACACTGCCAGTCTCCGGTCGGCATCTTCACCCAAGTATCGGTCCAGCGCTCATGATCGTCGAGAGGCTTTCCCGACGCGTCGGTGCCCTTCGCTGTGAAGCCTCCTGTCGCGATGGCAGTACTACCAAAGACCGTTACCTTCACATCGTCGTAATCAACGCTGTCATATTTGGTCGCTTTCGCTTTTGCCAGCGACTCGGCCTTTCCGCTGACTTTGCCCTCACTCGAGGTCATGATGAATTTGTCGGCCAGCAGCGGGGCTACCAGGTCGGGATTGTTTGTTTTTTGAGACTGAAGCCATTGTTGTTCGAGCGCCGCGACAGCTTTCTCGGTCCCGCTGGCCTTGTTGTCTTGCGACCATGCGGCACTCCCCATTGAAAGCAACCCCGCTAAGCACCACATCCAGGTTCTCATCACAGGCATCTCCTTCTCGGTTGAGATTCTCGCAGCAGCGAATGTAAGCTCCCGCCCCACGCTTGTCAAAGAAGGGCGCGGGGTTGCCTTCGTTTGAAATGAGTTGGCCTTTGGATTGACGGGTGACTTATTCTTGCTCTCGCGTTGGTAGCGAGTAACACCGAATAAAACGGCTGAACGCGCCCGGTCGATGGGATATGTGTTAGTCAGCTCTTTGGACTAAGACCAGGTGATCCTGTTACGTTGTTGATCGCCTGCCCAGTAATGGTCGCAGTGACGATGGCGGCGAGCTATTTGCCTGCCCGGCGTGCCTCGTCCGTTGATCCCATGCAGGCTCTACGATCTGAGTAGACTAGGCCGTTCGGGGCTTTCTGCTCGCTAGCAGCCTGGCAAGAAAATACGGATTGTCATTCCGAACATAGTCTAGCTCTCATACATCGTGTGCTTTGCGGCGGCGCGCCGTGGGAGTTCGCGCTCCAGTTTCCGCAGCCAGCGCAGTTCACCACGGAACTGCTCGATCATGAGGCTGACCATCCACACGGCTTCATGAAACCGGTGGCCCACTTCTTTCTTGATCGATCGTAGCGTTGCTTCTTCCCGTGACATTTCGTTCTTCAGAAATTCCCGGCGGCGTTCGATTTGCTGTCGGAACACTGCGGGCCTCGCCTGCCACGAGAGAGCGACCCAGGTGAGAAACGGCGGCCGCTCACGATGCGTCGCCCACTCCTCCCGTTGCAGGGCAGCGGCCAGGGCCGCACGGCCTTTGGCGCTCGTCTCGAACACGCTGCGTTCCGGCCCCGCCGCCGGCAATTCGCTCTCCGTGGCGCGAACCAGCCCCAACCGCCGCAGCTTCTCGAGCGAGTAGTACACCTGTGGCCGCGAAATGCCCGCCCAATCGCCTACCTCACGCCGTTCCAGCTCTGCGTTGGCCTGGTATCCGTGCATCGGCCGCTCCGCCAGCAAGCTGAGCAGCACAAGGTCGGGAGTCGTCAACTCGCGCTTCCTAGTGGCCGGCATCGCTTGCCTTGCGCTTGCGGCTCCAATACCACCATCGGCGCTCGTCGATCGGCAGATTCGGATTCTTCGCTTGCGCTACCGCGGCCCGAAATACGTCCAGGCAACAGATGTCCTGTGCCTGGCCAGTGACTTGGCAGAGCTTCTCGTACATCTTCTCCGGATTACGCCGTGCCAACTGCGCCACACTGCGAACACCCAGGAGTTCGAAATCGTGCAGCATCGCCGGGCCAATCGAAACCAGGTCGCTCAACTGCTGTTCTTCGCCGGCCATACAACCTCCTTGACGGGAACTTGAGCATCTCTTATAGTGCAACTAGTCTAAATAAGACTATCATGCCTTGGCAAGGGGGAATTGGACGGCATATTCGCCTAGGTCGAGACCTGGCAAAGGGAGAAATCTGATGAATGTTAAGAAAATCACGGCCGTATTGCTGGTGGACGAGGTCGAGCCCTGCGTTAAGTTCTGGAAAGAGCGACTGGGCTTCGAAGTCGCAATAGAAGTTCCCGAGGCCAGCAAGATTGGGTTCGTTTCCCTGCAGAAGGCAGGAGTCGAGTTGATGTATCAGAGCTATGCCAGCCTCGAGAAAGATAGTTCGTTCTTAGTCCAGGGGTATGCCAAAGGCCCTACCTTCCTGTACATCGAGGTCGACAGCCTCGATGATGTGATCATGGCCATGAAAGGTGCCAGGGTGGTCATGCCGGAGCGAAAGACTTTCTACGGTGCCCGCGAGATCGGGTTGAAAGATCCCGCCGGGCACGTCCTGACGTTTGCGCAGTTCGGGGCCTAAAGCCGCCTTGCAAGAAAAAGAGCCGATTGGCGTCGACCTGGAGACAGCTGCCGAAAGCGAGCTCGACTGCGGCTTACCTATCCCGCAGGGCTACCTGATGACAAGCCGCAGGTTCGGTATTGATTAAGCCTCACCTCCAAGTTGGTCCCGTGCCCGTGCACATGTTCAAACCACCCGCAGGACTGCCAAGGTTGCATCATCTGTCTGGCAGCCCCTGGCGAAGTCATCCATGGAGTTGAAGAGGAACTGAACCAGGCCTTCGGCCCCTTCAGGGCAATGGGGTTCCCATGCGGCCGCTGCGTTCAAGAGGCCCTGAACTCCCCACTCCTCCTCCGGATTGGTTCGCCGCCTCAATGACTCCATCGGTATAGGTGATGACCAAATCGCCAGGATTGAGCTGAAGGACGATCTCCTGATAGTTCGAATCAGGGAACATTCCGACCGGGGCCCCGCTCGGTTCGAGCCAATGGACCGAGCCGCCATCTCGAAGAACAACCGGTGGGTTGTGTCCGGCATTCACGTATCGGAGCGTCCGCATCGCCCTATCGAAGACACCATAGAACAACGTCGCATAGCGCTCCGTGAGCGACCAAGCATATGCCTGCACGTTCACTATCTTGACTAATGCGGCTAAGTCGTTTCCCGTGAACAACGCCGCTGTCCGAATTGAGGACTGGACACTGGCGATCATAAGCGCAGCGGCGAGCCCTTTACCCGAGGCATCGCCAACCACCAACGCCAGGCGGTCCTCGGTGAGGGGCATGAAATGGTAGCAATCGCCGCCTGAGGGCTCGAACTTGGCGGCACCGCCCGCTCAAATCCACGGAGCCGGTGTTCCACGCCGGGACCATGCATAAACCGCTGCTGGACATCGCAGGCCAGCACCCAATCCTGGCTAACGTCAACCACCACATCTTCGCTCCTCATTTCCCAACCTCCATTCGTATGTCGTTTCTGGGTGTGCAAAATCGACAGGCCGGCATGATTTCTGATTTGAAGAAAAATATTTCAGAGGGATGTAGAGAACGCCGCGGCGGCTCCGACTACCCTATGAAAGCGCAGACAGGGTCTGGCAAGTAAGCACTCCCCAAAAGGAGGTCGACCGTGGGCCAAGCGAACGAAGTTTCTCGCCGCCGCTTCCTCGCATCCGCGCTCGCCACTGCGGCGCTAGCGGCGTTGCCTGCTCATTCCATGGCAGACGCTGAGATGCATCAAATTAAAGGAGATGAAATGACAACCTTGACACCCTACCTTTTGTTCGACGGCAATTGCCATCAGGCAATGGAGTTTTACAAATCCTGCTTCGGCGGAGAACTGACCGTTCACGAAAGTGAAGGATTCTCCGGCAAAGGATCAGATGCCGCCGGTCCAGCTGAACAAAACCATCAATGCACGACTCAGGAGCGGGAATCTGGAGATTTCGGCGTCGGACTGGCTTCGGCTTGACCGGACTCCCATTCGCGGCAACACGGTTTGTCTTTTCCTGAGCGGAGGCACGCTTGACGGGAGTTGAAGGCTCTTTTCGAAAAACTCTCCGAAGAAGCTGAAGTCACCGACCCTCTGAAAGAGATGTTCTTTGGCGTTTACGGAGCCCTGAACGACAAATTCGGAGTCCGGTGGATGTTTACAGCCGCCAAAAACGGCTAGTAGAGTGGGCGTGCGGATGCGCAATCTCCGGGATCCGCAATTGGACCCCGGGGCGCCCGGATTATGAATTGCCAGCTCACACATTCGCGGTCCGAGGACCGCCAAACGCGCGAAAATCGAAAGGAGCCGGGGAGATGAAATACATTCTGATGATGAACATCCCGAAAGCAGGTTATGGGGTTTTTGGCGCATGGTCCCAAAAGGACATCGAAGCGAACATCAAATTTGTGAAGGGCATCAATAAGACGCTCAGCGATTCCGGAGAGTTTGTGGGTGCGGAAGGCCTGGCACTGCCGGATCAGGCCAAGGTCGTGAGGGCGGGCAAAGACGGGGTCCCGATTACCGACGGCGTGTTCCCGGAATCGAAAGAATTTCTGGCCGGCTATTTGATGGTGGACGTCGAAAGCGCGAAACGGGCCGATGAGATCGCCGCTATCTGGTCGGCGGCGCCGGGTCCGGGTGGGTTGCCCTTGAATATGCCAATCGAAGTACGGCAAGTAATGAGTGAGAGAGCCGGCGAACTACTGTGAAGGAGATCTTCGCCGGATGCGGTCGCCGAGCAACTGCGCGCGAACTCGCGCCGCAGGTGCTCGGAGCCGTCGTGCGCCGATTTCGCGATTTCGCCGCGGCCGAGGACGCCGTACAGGAGGCCATGCTGGCGGCGTTCACGCAATGGCCGCGGGAGGGTGTTCCCGAGAATCCCACGCGGCTGGTTGATTCAGGTCGCGTCCCGCCGCATGACCGACCAGGTGGCGCAGCGAAATTGCCCGTCGTCAGAGGGAAACCGCGGTCACGAGGGACGTGGAGACCATGGCGCCGGCCGACGATATCGAGTCTGACATGGACCCAGATGACACCCTGATTTTGTTGTTCATGTGTTGCCACCCCGCCCTGACTTCGTCCTCGGCGATCGCCCTGACGCTGCGGGCCGTCGGCGGTTTAACGACGGCGGAAATTGCCAATGCATTCCTGGTTCCCGAGGCGACCATGGCGCAGCGAATCAGCCGCGCGAAGCAAAGCATCAAGGCTTCCGGTGTGCCATTCCGTCTGCTTTCTCTCGAGGAGCGTGCTGAACAGCTGCCTGCAGTTCTCCATGTGCTCTACCTGATCTTCAATGAAGGTTACGCCAGCAGCATCGGAGAACACTTGCAGCGACTCGATTTGGCACGTGAGGCGATCCGGTTGACTCGCTGCGCGAAAGCGCTGCTTCCCGATGATGCAGAAGTGGCAGGCCTGTTGGCGCTCATGTTGTTGACCGACGCTCGCCGTGCGGCACGGACAGGACCTGGAGAAGAATTGATCCCCCTGAATAAACAAGACCGAACTCGGTGGGACCGGGCCGAGATCTCCGAAGGCATCGACCTCATGACCGCCGCGCTATCGAAAGGATCCGTCGGTCTGTATCAGTTGCAGGCGGCGATCGCTGCAATCCATGACGAAGCCACACGAGCTGAAGACACAGATTGGCCGCAGATCCTTGCGTTGTACGAGTTGCTGAAACATGCGGCTCCCAGCCCCATGGTGACACTCAATCATGCAATTGCAACCGCAATGGTGCACGGCCCAGCGAAAGGTCTCGAACTGCTTAAGACGCTCGATAGCGACGGTCGGCTTGCCGAGCATCATCGTCTTGACGCGGTCCGCGCCCATTTGCTCGAAATGACAGGTGACCACGAAGGCGCCGTGAAGCATTACCGGACCGCGGCGGGCCGGACCACCAGTACTCCAGAACGGAATTATCTGATGGCACAAGCGGCTCGGCTTGAGGAGGGGACCGAGAGGACCGGATGAGAAGACTGATTATGAGCACGACGCCATCCAATAGAAGAGGACCTGGCGAGCTATAATGCGGACGCATGGCCGCCAATGCCGCGAAAGACGCAACCGCAGAGGCCAGCCCGCCACGCTTGCGCGAAACAACCAAGCCCGATCTATTAACCATTGCCGCCATCACCATTGCGGCTACAGTGCTTGCGGACTTTATCCACGAGGGGCTTGGTCACGGAGGCATGTGCATAGCCACAGGCGGGCGGCCGCTGGTGCTCTCCACGGTGCACTTCGAATGCAGCTCGGACACGCGTCTGGTGGCGGCGGGCGGGACTCTCGCCAATTTGATCTTTGGAGCGCTGTTCTGGGTCGCCGCGCGTGCCGTCAAACGGTCGGCAACTTGGCGCTATTTGTTCTGGCTGCTGATGACTTTTAATCTGTTTGGCGTAGGCGGATATTTTCTGTTCTCCGGCATCGGCGACATTGGCGACTGGGCCGCGGTGGTGGCAGGATGGCAGCCATCCTGGGCGTGGCGCGTGGGCCTAGCTGCGCTCGGGATCCTTACCTATTTCTTTGTGTTTGTGCCTCTATCCTTGCGCGAACTGCGTCCGTTCTTAGGGCAGGATGCGAAGGTCCGTGTGCGGCGCGCGCGCCGGCTCACGGTCACGCCTTATCTCACTGCCGGGGTCCTCGCCTGCGTTGCGGGCGCGCTGAATCCGGTGGGGCCGCTGTTGATTCTGATTTCCGCTGCAGCTGCGTCATTTGGGGGCAACTCCGGGCTGGCTTGGATGTGGCAACTGCTCTATGGCCCGCGCATCCCCAGCAGCGAATTCCAGATGCCCGAAATCGAACGCAGCTGGGGATGGATCATCGCTGCCGTGGTCCTGGCGATAGGGTTCATCGCGGGACTGGGACCCGGCGTGAAGTTTCACTCGCTCTAGCGAGTCCGGGCACTTGACAGTTGGTTTTCATCGGAAGCGGCGAACTCGCCATCTGAGAAGTCTCGGCGGCCTTTCCGAGTACATGTGCAGAGTATCGGCCCGTGTCTTTCCATCGCTCCCATTCCAGGTCGGGCCAATCGCCGAACCGGCTCAGCACCGATGCGAAACAGCGCAAGCAATGACCGAGGGGATTAAACGAGCAAACGGGCTATCGGCAATCCGACCCGCCGTATGAGGCCGGCGAACCGCGGGTCGCCATGTAGGCCATAGAGGAAAGGATCGACGTTCAAATCACGGAGCCGGACACTGTGCTGCTGATAAGCTTTCTTCAAGCAAGCGAACGCCTCGTCTTTGTCGCCCAGCGCTGTATAGACGAAAGCTATGCCGTACCAGGAAATGTAGCTGCCTGCCCAACTAGAAACTGAATTTGCTCAAGTTCTCCCAGATGGCATAGCCGAGTGCAAGCCGAAAGTCACGTAAGGCGCTAAGCAATTTCCGCTCTACTTGTCGAATGTGTTCTTGTCCGTTCAGATTGTTGCCCAGAAACTCGCAAGTGTGCACGCCTCGCAAGCCGGCTTCCTCGGACTAGTGCCGGACTAAGCGCACTGGCGAATTTCCCCGCAGAACGGCCGGCCCCCGAAAGAATTTCGATTGTTCCGCTGGATCGGTTCTCAAAAATTGCGACTCAGTTAGCCCTTCACCAGGATGACACTGGCGTCATCGCGCAGCCCCGAACCGTCGGCGAACGAGCGTACGTCATCCAGGAGGCTCTCCGCGGAGGCGTCGCTTCGCAAGAAATGCTCCTGAAGACGCGCCCAGCCGTACTCTTCGTCCGCCGGATTTTCCGCCTCGGTGATGCCGTCGCTGTAAAACACCAGGCGGGAGCCCAGAGGAAGCTGCACTTCCACCTCCGAGAAATCGCCTGCAGCCAGTCCCAGGGGAATTCCTCGCTCCACGTCGAGGAACTGGGCTGAACTACCGCTGATCAACAAAGGCCGCAGGTGACCCGCATTGGCGAAGGTCAGAGTCCGCTTCGCAGGATCAAGCACGGCATAGACCATGGTCACAAAACGGCCGGCGGGAAAATCCTCGACCAGAAGGCGATTCAACTTCGTCAGCACTTCACCCGGGGTGCAGGCGGCATCGGTCAGAGATCGCAGGATGCCACGAGTGGCGGACATGAGCAGCGCCGCAGCCGTCCCCTTGCCGGAAACGTCGGCCAGCACCAGCCCCCAACGGCCTTTGTCCATGGGAATGAAGTCGTACCAGTCGCCGCCCACGGCGCCCACGGGAATGGAAAGCCCGGACACGGTAAAACCGGGAATGGAAGGCGCCGACTTGGGAAACAGTGCTTGTTGAATGACGCGGGCCTCCCGGGCCTCGCTCGTCATTCGCTCCCGTTGCCGCTGTTCCTGTTGAAAGCGGCGAGCATTGTGGACGGCCACCGCCACGTCGCTGCACAGGGCCTGCAGCAGCCGCAGCTGGCAGGGGGTGAAAGCATCCAGTTCGGTGTGCGAGGCGGTAAATACTCCCACCAATTGCCCTTCCACATGGAGGGGAATTGCAACTTCCGAGAGCGTAGATTCCTCACAGCCAATGTAATAATCATCCAATCGCACGTCGGGCGCGTAGCGCATCTGGCCGGTAGAGGCGACATATCCGACCATGCCCTTCCCGATCTTTAAGCTGTGACCCGGGCCGTGGATCTCGCAGCCAGAGCAGCCATGGGCGCACACGAGAGACAGTTCGCCGCGCTCCTCGTTGTGCAGGTAGATGTCTGAATCCAGACAGCCGAAGGAACGGGCGATCTCATTCACGACCTTATCTACGAGCTGGTCGAGGTCAAGGATGGAGTTGATTTTCTGCGCGGCCCTTTGCAGCTTGAGGAGATCCTCCACCTGATCGAGATCAAGGGGGCGAGCGCTCGAGGGAAAGGGAACCGTGAGGTTAGAATTGGCTGCCATAGGTCCATTCCGAAACTTAGTGGCTACGACTTATAGATGACGTATTCGATGGTTAGGACTTTTTTTTGCAAGACCAGCGGGCCGCCCGCTATGCCCCTTGAACCTGAATGAAATGAAGTCGAGGTTGACGAAACTACGGCTGATTCAGTGGGCGCTGATAACGGCCACACCGATATTTGGATGGGTTGCGGAGATTGACCGCGATCCGGTAGCAACGATTGGACTTTGCGGCATGGGGTGATGGCGGTCCTTGCGCTCTCGGTAGCGCTGGGAGGGTTTCTGCTTTCGCGAAGTTCTGTTTGTCGCGAAATCCTCGAGCGGTATATTTCACCCACTGAATTTTGGCGTTGATGGATTCGCTGGTGGCGTTGGTAATCGGATGGGTTAGGTAGGTAATGATGTTCTCGAATCGCCGTTTCAACAGGCCGCAACTTTCTTCATCGGCTCTAACCGACTACGGGCCGCCCAGTTATACCACCACTGAAAATGCTTGCGCTCGGTCCTATAATTGCAACCCTGGCGATTTGGAGCAAGCGAGGATGATGGCGGAGTCGCAGTCGCAAATGGCGGGGGGCACGGTAGAGAGCCATGACGAAAGGCACCTTTGTCCGATGCTGGGCGCGACCACGATTGTACTCCTGATTGCCACGTGCAAGCTGGTGGTGCATTTGTACGCCGGACACAGGTATGGGTACTTGGGTGACGAGTTGTACTTCCTGGCCTGCAGCCGTCATCTCGCTTGGGGCTATGTCGATCAGCCGCCGCTGATCGCGATGATTGCCTGGGTGGTGCGACATACGCTGGGTCAGTCGCTGCTCGCGATCCGATTTTTGCCGGCGCTCGCGGGGGCGGTGGAGGTTGTGCTAACCGCGCTGATTGCGCGCGAACTCGGTGGGAGGCGCTTCGCGCAGGTACTTGCGGCGATTACCACGCTCACTGCGCCCGGCATTCTCGGGTCGGACAGCCTCTTCACGATGAATGCGTTCGAGCCACTGTTCTGGATGACCTGCGCGTATCTCGTGATTCGCATCATCAAAACCGGAAATGAGAGGCTGTGGATTTGGTTCGGCGTGGTCGCGGGCATCGGTCTCGAGAACAAGTACTCGATGATGATCTTCGGCGCTGGGATTGTCCTCGGACTACTGCTCACGAACCAACGGAAGCTGCTCGCGAATCGGTGGTTATGGATTGGTGGGGTGGTCGCGTTTGTGATTTTTGCCCCGAATCTCTGGTGGAATGTTCGGCACCACTTTCCATTTCTCGAATTGCAGGCCAACATTCGACGCAGCGGGCGGAACGTGCCGTTGGGCTTCTTCAGTTTCTTCGGTCAGGAAATTGGGTCGATGAATCCGTTGACCGCGCCCTTGTGGCTGGCAGGCCTATGGTTTTTCTTGTTGGCGGAGCAAGGGAAGAGATTTCGCGCGCTGGGCTGGGCGTGGGTGTTTACGGCGGGCGTGATTGTTACGATGAGTCCGCGCGTGTATTACCTCTATCCCGCCTTTCCGCTGGTGTTCGCCGCCGGCAGCGTCATGTATGAAATGTGGCTCGAGGCGCGGCAGCGAAGGTGGCGGCGAGTGGCCTACCCGGCACTGCTGATCGCGGCGGGCGCGATTCTTGCGCCGCTCGCCACGCCGGTGCTGCCGGTCGAAACGTACATTCGCTACACGCGCGCGTTGCACCTCTCGCCGCCTGCAAGTGAAACGCTCAAGCTGGGCCCCTTGCCGCAGATTTATGCGTCCGAGTTTGGCTGGCCGGAAATGGTCGCGACGGTGGCGCGCGTTTACAACAGTTTGCCGCCGGATGTTCGAGCGAAGACGGCGATCTTTGTCCAGAACTATGGCCAAGCCGGCGCGATCGATCTCTTCGGGCCGAAATATGGATTGCCGTGGGCGATCAGCGGTCACCAAAGCTATTTCTTCTGGGGACCGCGCGATTACACGGGCGAAAGTATGATCGTCATGGATGATAGCCAAGAGCGCCTCGAGCAAATGTTTGCGAGCGTGCAGAAGGTCGCGAGCGTGTACCACCCATACTCGATGCCGTACGAGCATGTCGACCTGTTCTATTGCCGAGGGCTCAAGCAGCCGTTGAAGGAATTTTGGCCGCAGGTGAAGATCTGGGACTGAAGAGCCCCGCAGCGGGAAGGCATCTAAGCGTTAAATCCTGGGGGTGCGGGGGCAAAGCCCACGTTCGCTTCCCACTAAAAAACCGGAATTCCCGTTTTTTTCAACAAGCTGTTAGTGGCGCGCATGGTTCTTGGCGCTGCTCTCCGGCAAGTCTCATTGTTTTATGGGGTTGGCTTAGTCCTGCGATTGCTTTGGACGCCCCGATGCCGACCATACAACCTTCGAATTGAACACCGCCAACCATCCTTTATTCCCAGTCTTCGTGATCAGACCATAACGCTCAGACCCCTCACGGAACGAGTGGATGGTGACGATGTTCGGGTGGTCGAGTTGGGCGAGAGCTTTGGCCTCACGACGAAAGCGCGCGAGTCTCTCCGGATCGTGCGCCCTTTCGGCGGGCCGCACCTTGAGGGCTATGTCGCGACCGGATTTCGCGTCGGTGGCGCGATACACCTCACCCATGCCACCTGCGCCGAGAGGCGCAAGAATTTCGTAGGGTCCCAACCGAGCTCCGGGAGCCAGGGGCATGGAGTGTCGAACGATTGTACCCTGCGGAAGTTTGAGATACAGGATAGGGCGCGGCGGTTCAGGCCTTACCACCTGCGAACCGCTCGATAAGCTGAGCGGCCTCCTGGGCTCCGCCAAACTGGCGCATTGATTCGGCGACCCGGCGAGCCGAGCTGAAATAGCCGGGGTCGTTCAGCACGCGGTGCACCTTAGCGCCGAATTCGGCCACATCGATGTGCTTTTCTCCGTCTGCGCCGTCAACGGGCAATACAATCTCGCCCGCCCCCAATGCCGCAAGACGACGAGCGTTGCTCTCGCGCTCCGTAATTGTAGGGATGATCACCGCCGGCGTGCCGGCAGACAATCCTGTCATGACCGAGCTGTGACCACCATGATGCACCATCAGGTCGCAGCGCTCAGCCATAGCCCGACCCGGCAGATAGGCAGCGTGATGAAAGTTTGATGGCAGAGTGCCAAACTCGCCCGGCACGTCCTGGTAGCCGGTTGTCAGTACTACTTGCACTGGCGCATCACCCAAGGCCGTGATTGCCGCGCGAATCACCACGATCGAGTCAATGGGAGTCGGAGCGCTGCCGTACCGGGGATTGCCGGAGTAGACCCAGATCATGGGTTTGTCGCGACCGAGCGAAGCAACCCAGTCGGGCAGAGTGGCATTGCCGTGCTGCCAGACAATTGGTCCGACGTATTGTACGTTCGCGCTGGCCGGTAGCGGATCCGTTTCCGGCGTGCCGACGATCAGGGAAAGGTCGCCTGCCAGCAGATCAACGCAACGCTCAACGGGTACGATTCCGTATTCCGCTGCAGCCTTATTGATCACTGCGGCTGCACTGGGTAGTCCCGCTGGGCGGTCTTTCTTCCACCAAACAAATCCATCGCTGGCTGGATGAATATTGCCCTGAAGCACGGTTACGAGCGGCACGCCAAGAACGCGTGCGGCGAGGCAAGTAAGAAGCCCGAATGAATCGACGACAACATCAGGATCGTAATCGCGGATCAGGTCCAGGTAGACCGCCGTTTCACCCCGAGTGGATTCCTGGTCAAGATACAGAGCGGCAAAAAACTCTTCCACATCCCAGGCGGACCCGAGTTGAACCAAATCCATCACGGACGGCGGCATAGACCGCGAGGGCATGGGGAGGTTTTGCAAGCCCGCCTCACCGATCAGCTTTGAAGGTGCTGGTGCAGGGTTGAACACAGCCACTTCGTGGCCGCGATCAGCGAGCGCTCGAGCAATGGGCACGAGACGAGTCGGCAAGCCGAGATCGTTCGCGGGCAACATCGTAAAAAGGAACTTGGCCATCGGTCCTCCGGGTGAACCATCTTTCCATATTTTCGACTCGGCGGAAACTAGAACGTGCAGGGTTTCAATGACGATGCCCAGGATCGTCACGAGCAGAAACCTGAGCGATCCCCATGCGATATCAAGAACGAGGCGAAAACTCCTGGTCTCTGCAAAACTTCGTAATGGGGGCTTAGTCTTCTGGTCGTATTAGGGCCGACCGAAAGTTACGTCCTAAGGCGGACTCCCGACGACTTTGACCCGAAGTCGGCTTCGCGGAGATCACGATTGATCTCCTCCAGGCCCGTTTCGGAGAACCGCGCGGTCAACTGAGGTGACCTCGCTGACCTACCTGATACAGTATTTAGCAACTCGGCTTATGCTGAACGCGATTTCTTGATCGGTACTTTGATGCGAGGTTTGCGATGAGACGTTTGAGCGTACTGCTCGTTGTCTGCGCCGCCATAGTGGCGCAATCCGCGCTGGCCGATGATCAGCCGACACTTGCTGCGATTCGCGCCGCCTGCGCAGAGGATGCACAGAAGCTGTGCGCGGGAGTGCAACCGGGCGGGGGCCGAATCGTGGCCTGTCTCAAGGAGCATAAGGACTCGCTGTCCGATCGGTGCAAACAAGCCGCGGCGCTGGCCGCGAACCCAAGTAGTAGTTCTGCGCCCAGCGCTTCCAGTGTATCGCCCGCTTCCGGAACCAATGTCTCTGGCGCCGCGGCCAGTGCCCCCGTGGCAACGTCCGGCTCCTCTGGAGTAACTGCCAGTTCCCCGGCTACGTCGCCCCGCTCGGTTGCTGGGCCGAGCGTTTCTGCTGCGGCCTCCCAGGCTAAACCGGCCGCCGCATCCAAAGCCGCTCCAGCCACTGCCGGAGAAAAGTTCGTGGAGCGCGTCATCTCGGATACAGAACATGGCGGAATGCGCGCCGCGACCATTCACCTGCCCGAGAAGTGGCACTTCGAGAGCAAGATCGAATGGCACTATGGCTGGGTCGAGTACCCCCTTTCCTTTTCCTCCCAGTCGGAGAATCCCGACAATACAGAGGCTTATTTCCAATATCCGCTCTTACGGTTGGAGTCCACCGAAGTTGCGCCTCAATTCAGGCAATACGACAAGGGCCGCAAATATGGGCCTGGTGAGCGCCTACCCACGGGCGCCCTTTCCTCCCCCCCGCAACCTCCCCTAGTGGCTATGGCAATGTTCATCCAGAAGGTTCGCCCCAATGTCCCCAATTTCAAGTGGCTTGGGCAACAGGACCTGCCCGACCTGGCGAAGGTCCTGCACCTGGACGCGCGGCCCAACCAGCATGGCGTGGCCATCAAGATCGGCTACGACCTGAACGGCCAACCCGTAGAGGAGGCCTTCTTTGGCGTTTACTACATCTCGCAAGGGGCTAACGCGGGAGTGAACGCAGGCATGATCAAGCAGACCAACTGGGGATTCCAGGCCCTGCAAAGCTTTCGCGCACCCGCCGGCACTCTCGACAAGCGCATGCCGATGTTTTGTGTGATTGCCAAGTCCCTCTATGTAAATCCGGAATGGAGCCGGCTTTCAAAGGCGATCACCGACCAGATGCTGGCCGACTTCAACCAGAAGCTGCAGCAAGGCTATGATCAACTCCGTGCGGCTCAAGCGATCATGGATCAGACGATGAAGCAACAGGCGGCTTTCCAGGCGAACTTCGACAAACAGGAAGAGGCCTTCCGCTCTAGCGGCGGTGTCGACGACAGTTATCTGCGGGATGGCGGCGCCCGCAGCGCTGCCGATCATTGGGACGATATGATCCGCGGCGTCGACACGGTCAACGATCCCAGCAACGGCGGTACGACGCAGCTCTCCAACCTCGGCCAGTATCACTTCACCGACGGCTTCGGCAACTACCGCACCACCGATGATCCCAATTACACCCCAGAAAAGGCGGGGGAAGTGGGAACCTGGACTCAGATGACGACTGCACCGTAAGGCCTCTGAGGCAGAGCCCGAGAAGCTTCACCAACACCAATCTGATAAGTGCGACGGCTGTGGCGCAGCGACGAGTGGATTCTTTCTTGCCCACCGGTGACACGCTCTTTACCAGTTGGATGGAGGCACAAAAAGAAGCCGCCATCGAAGCAATCTGGGCCAGTTTTCAAAACCGCGCAGCCCTCCGTCCCCGTCCCCTTGACATCCGACAAGAGTAAGGTGTAAATCTGTTGTCGAGTGTCGAGGGGAAGAACATGCCGTCATCCACTGACCTATTACAGGGCACGCTGGATTTACTCATTTTGAAGACGCTTGACCTTCAACCGATGCACGGATGGGGAATTGCCAACCGAATTCAGCAGGTTTCCAAAGATGCGCTGCAGATCGGGCAGGGCTCTCTCTACCCGGCCTTGCATCGCCTCGAATACAAGGGATGGATTAAGGCGGAATGGGCAAGCTCTGAAAACAACCGCCGGGCGAAATTCTATTCGCTGACTCCCGCGGGGAAGAAGCAGTTGGAAGCTGAACTCTCCAACTGGGACCGACTGAACACAGCGATCACA
This sequence comes from uncultured Acidobacteriaceae bacterium, assembly GCA_963770245.1. Classification (GTDB taxonomy): domain Bacteria; phylum Acidobacteriota; class Terriglobia; order Terriglobales; family Acidobacteriaceae; genus PALSA-270. Next base: position 113,115 of record CAVYOX010000017.1, read on the forward strand.
TTGGTTCTGGAGCAAATTTAGGAGGTATCCGCATGCTGCGAGAATTCTTGACTCGCCTGCGTTTCTCCATGGCGCGCAAGCGACCGGTCGATCTTGACGACGAATTGCAGTTTCACCTCGATCAGTCCACGCAGACGAATCTTGCAGCGGGGATGACCCCAGAAGAAGCACGTCGGCAGGCGGGGATCGCCTTCGGAGGCGTCGAACGCACACGCGAACAGTGCTACGAGCAGCGGCCCGGATGGCTGCTGGAGGCCGGTTTGCAGGACGTTTGCTATGCGCTGCGCTGGCTTCGACGCAACCCAATCTTTACATCCGCCGTAATCGCAACTCTTGCGCTTGGCATTGGCGCGACTACGGCCGTCTTCAGCGTCGTGGACTCCGTGCTGTTGCGCCCACTTCCGTATCCGAACTCCGAGCGAATCGTGAGGATTTGGAACACCTTCTCTCCCCGAGGAATGACCGAGATTCCCCTGTCAGAACCGGAGTTCCTGGAATATCGGCAGAGTCAGAGCTTCCGTCACGTAGCCGGGTTTTCGCTCGGTACACTGACTCTTACGGGAACAGGGGAACCCGCGCGGCTGGTGGCGAGCTGGGGCACTTCGGCGTTTTTCTCGGTGTTGGGCACGGAGCCCTTTCTTGGCCGGGTTTTCTCTACCCAAGAGCAGCAAAGGGGCCACGCTCAGGTGGTCGTTCTCAGCTACAAGCTGTGGCAGAACCGGTTTGGCTCCAATCCGGAAATCGTCGGCAAATCAGTCATCCTGAATGGGGAAAGCTGCGTAATTGTCGGAGTCATGCCCCGCAACTTTAGGTTCCCAAGTGAGGATGTCGATGTATGGCAACCACTGCCGATTTCGCCTGCCAGTTCAAATCTGGGAAACCACTATTTGAACCTCGTGGGAGACCTCAAGCCGCAAGCAACCCTCGACCAGGCGAGAGCCGAGATGAAGACCATTCTTGTGAGCATCGAGCAAAAGTATCCGTCTTATTACAACGGAGCTGCCGGAATTGGTGTCGGCCTCATCCCACTCCGAGAACAGATGAGTGGGAACGCGCGGGCCACGTTGTTAGTCTTAATGGGCGCCGTAGGTTTCATGCTTCTGATCGCCTGCAGCAACGTGTCCAATCTGCTCTTGGCCAAGGCAGAAGACCGCAAGAAGGAGATTGCGACCAGAATAACCCTGGGTGCGAGCCCCTGGCGCATTATCCGTCAGGTACTGATCGAGAATCTTCTCCTGTTTTTGGCCAGCGGGACCGTGGGGCTGCTCCTGGCGTTCTTCTGCTTAAAGATGCTGCCCTGGGGAGACTCTCTGAACGTTGCACAGTTCGGAGGGGTCGCGCTCAACCTACGAGTTCTGGCCTTTGCGGCCATTGTTTGCTTGTTCACTGGACTGCTGTTTGGCCTAGTGCCCGCCCTGAAAGCCGCGCACTCCGACTTTAACGACACACTCAAAACGAGCGGTCGGAATTCGATGGGAAGCCGTCATGGCACCCGGACTCGTAGTCTCTTGGTGATCTCCGAGATGGCGTTCTCTCTCGTGTTGCTCGCCGGGGCCGGGCTCATGATCGGAAGTCTCGTACGTCTGCTCGGCGTCTCCCTTGGTTTCGACCCTAAGAACGTAATCACCATGCGGCTGTCTCTGCCCGAAGCTCGCTACCCGTTGGGTCGAACTGCCACCTTCTATCAGCAGTTGCAGGAGCAAGTGAGGAGCTTACCCGGCGTGGAGGCAGTCGCAATCGTGAACCAGTTGCCGCTCGGTGAGGTCGCCGCAAATTCCTCCTTTGATGTCGAAGGTCGCTCGCCAGGGACCGATATCAACGTTGCTGATTCCGAGATCATCAGCCCAGACTACTTCCGCGCGATGGGAATCCCACTGATGCGCGGGCGGTTTTTGAGCGAGGCGGATACCAGGCCTGCTCCGCTATCGGTTATGGTCAATCAAACGCTGGCCCGCAAGGTCTGGCCGGGGGAGAATCCCATGGGCAAGCGAATAAGGCTCAGGCCGGACGCTCCATGGCTTTCGGTGATCGGAGTAGTGACCGATATCAAGAATCACGGTCCGAATGTAGCCACTAAACCGGAAGTGTATTTCCTGCACACCGATCAGCCATTCGGTTTATGGGCCGACTTCCGCTCGATGACACTCGTTGTCCGCACTGCCGCAGAGCCGCAACAGACCGTAGGTGCAGTTCGTGGCCAGCTCAAGAATCTGGATCCGGATTTGCCCGTCTACAAAGTTCAAACCTTGGACCAGATCGTCTCGGCCTCGGTCTCGCAGACCCGTTTTCCGGCGATCGTGCTATCAGTATTTGCGGGCTTAGCACTCCTTCTGGCGGCAGTTGGAGTTTATGGGGTTCTGGCGTACACCGTTGAGCAGAGCAAACATGAAATCGGCGTGCGAATGGCACTGGGCGCGCCGCGAGCCCAAATCCTGAGATTATTCCTGGGTCAGGGAGTCAAGTGGGCAATGCTCGGTGGCGTTGCGGGGCTCGTGGCCGCATTCATCCTGGTGCGTTTCATGCGGAGCATGCTGTTTGAAGTGGGCCCCTACGATCCGAGAATATTTGCCGGCGGGGCAGCAATGCTCACGATCGTTGTACTGATGGCCTGCTACCTTCCTGCGCTGCGAGCTACGAGAATCGATCCGATGGCGACTGTGAGGAGCGAGTAGGAAGGCGCACCCCCGAATCTGTTTGTTTCTGGCGTATCTTGCATGCAAAATGGCGCGCTTTGCATATAAAAGCGCTCGCCGAGCATCTACCTTTAAGTGCATGTACAAGGCGAACGCTTACTCTGCTGCGGGTGCGACATCGCCGCTAGCCTCGACCACGATCGCGCGGCGCGATCCCACCGAACACGACGTCCGCATCGAAATTCTCTACTGCGGCATCTGTCACAGCGATCTGCACCAAGTCCGCAACGAGTGGAGCGGGGTGATGCCCACCGTCTACCCTTGCGTTCCCGGCCATGAAATCGTCGGCCGCGTCACCCAGGTCGGCTCCGCGGTCCCGAAGTTCAAGCCCGGCGACCTCGCCGCTGTCGGCTGCATGGTCGATTCCGATCGTACCTGCTCCGAATGCCAGGCGGGCCTTGAGCAGTTCTGTCCGAATTTCACCTTGACTTACAACTTCCCTGACAAGCACTTGGGAGGCGTCACCTATGGCGGCTACTCCGACAGTATCGTCGTCGACCAGAGGTTTGTCCTGCGCGTCCCAGCGAACCTGAAGCTTGCCGGAGTTGCTCCTTTGCTTTGCGCCGGCATCACTACGTACTCGCCCATGCGCCACTGGGGCGTCGCCAAGGGCAAGAAAGTTGGCGTGGTCGGCCTCGGCGGACTGGGGCACATGGGAGTGAAGTTTGCACATGCGCTCGGAGGGCACGTGGTTGTCTTCACGACTTCGCCGAGTAAGAAGCAGGACGCACTCCGCCTCGGAGCAGATGAGGTCGTCATCTCGCGGAGTGCGGACGAGATGCAAAGGCACTCGGGCAGCTTCGACTTCATTCTCGACGCGGTCTCCGCCGAGCACGACATTAACGCTTACATCAATCTGTTGCGCCGGGATGGGAACATCACTCTGGTCGGCGCGCCGGAGAAGCCTCTCGCGGTTCCCGCATTCGGCCTGATCATGGGACGCCGCAGCCTTTCCGGTTCGCCCATCGGCGGGGTTGCTGAAACCCAGGAGATGCTCGACTTCTGCGGGCAGCACAACATCACCGCTGATGTCGAGGTCATCCCGATCCAGAAGGTCAACGAAGCTTATGAGAGACTACTCAAGTCGGATGTGAAGTACCGTTTCTCGATCGACATGACTTCTCTCAGGTCTGAGTAAACCGATGAATAAGCACTTTCGCTTCTCTGGCAGCACCTTTCAGAAGTTAGAAGAACTGGGAGTCCGTGCCTCTGCAGTCCTGCGTCGGGCCGGGCTTCCCCAGGGTTTGATTGACCAGCCTCGCTCGCTCCTCAACACGGAGGAACTCTTTGCTCTCTGGCGCGCCGTGGGGGAAGTTAGCACCAACCCGGACATCGGTCTCCTGCTCGGCACAGAAACGAAGACTGAGCGGTTCCACCCGATCAGTCTCGCCGCTCTCGCGACCGAGAACTTCGGTGCGGCCGTGGACCGGATGGCTCGTTATAAGCAGCTCACCTGCCCGGAACAGATCCTGCAGGAAAAAGACGACGACGAGTGGACCGTGCAGTTCCGATGGCTCCTGGCCGAGGAAGCCGAGCCTCCGGTATTGATGGAATGCTGTTTCGCGTGGGTGCTCTCAGTGGCTCGGCACGGAACGGGTACTCGCGTATCGCCGCTGCGGGTCGAACTTGTGCAACCTCGTGCCCAGGTAAGAACGATCGAACGTCACTTTGGATGCCCGGTCATCTGTGGGTCCCCCAGAAACGCGATCGTGTTTCGTGCCTCCGACGCTCAGCGGCTGTTCGTCACGCGTAATGCCGAACTGCTGGCAATGCTCGCGCCGCAATTCGAGAGCGAATTGAAACAGGAGAACGGGGACGAGAACTTCGTCGAGCGCGTACGGCTTGCCGTACAGCAAAGGCTCACCGGTCGGCGTCCCAATGTCGAGGACATCGCCCGTGCGCTACATATCAGTTCCCGTACTCTGCAACGGCGTCTGCAAGATGAAGGGGCAAGCTTCCAACGCGTTTTAGAAGAAGCTCGTCACCAGCTTGCTTGCCATTATCTCAACCACTCCGTTCTCGAATTGAATGAAGCTGCCTACCTTCTGGGATACGAGGACTCTAACTCCTTCGTTCGTGCCTTCCGCACATGGGAGGGAGTTCCACCCGCTCGCTGGCGCGAGGAACAACGTGCAAAGGCAGCGTCTTAACCAGGTTCCATAGCATAAAGGGAGAACGAATGCAAAAGCGCAAGCTTGGAAAAAGCAATCTCGAAGTATCGGCTATCGGGCTCGGCTGCATGGGAATGAGCTTTTCCTACGGCCCGCCCAAAGACAAACAGGAGATGACCTCTCTTCTCGGTGCCGCCGTGGACCACGGCATCACGTTCTTTGACACCGCCGAGGTGTACGGCCCGTTTGTGAACGAAGAACTTGTGGGCGAAGCCCTCGCTCCGTTCCGAGGCCGGGTGGTGATCGCCACCAAATTTGGTTTTGACCTCAGTCCCGATTTCGATCCTCGGGGAATGAAGGGTGCGCCGGGACTGAATAGCCGGCCGGAACACATCAAGGAGGCTGTCGAAGGCTCGCTCAAGCGGCTCCGGGTCGAGACCATCGATATGCTCTATCAGCACCGAGTTGACCCGAACGTGCCGATCGAAGACGTCGCCGGTGCGGTGAAGGAACTGATTCAGTCGGGAAAGGTCCATCACTTCGGACTTTCCGAGGCCGGCGCAAAAACGATTCGCCGCGCCCACGCCGTCCAGCCGCTCACGGCTCTGCAAAGCGAATACTCTCTCTGGACACGAACTCCCGAGAAGGAAGTGATACCAACGCTCGAAGAGCTCGGGATTGGCTTCGTGCCCTATAGCCCCCTGGGCAAGGGATTCCTGACAGGAGCGATGACAGAAAACACGACCTTCGCCAGCTCCGACTTCCGCAGCACTCTCCCTCGTTTCACGCCGGAGGCTCTCAAGGCGAACCAGGCACTGATTGATCTGCTCGAGAGCATGGGGAAGCGGAAGAAAGCGACTCCTGCTCAGATCGCACTGGCTTGGCTGCTTGCTCAAAAGCCGTGGATTGTTCCCATCCCAGGCACGACGAAACTAGGCCGCCTCGAAGAGAACATCGGAGCAGCGGCAGTCGAACTGACGCCCGACGACCTCCGCGACATCGATAGCGCCGCCTCGATGATCAAGGTAGAAGGGGCTCGATACCCGGAACGCCTGGAACAAATGACCGGTCTCTAAGCGCAAGATGAAAACCAAAGCGAAATTGAACGGCATGCGAATCGGCATTCTAGGTTCGGGTTTGATGGGCGGGAAGCTCGGAACGATCTTCGCGCGCACTGGACATGACGTCGTGTTCAGCTAGGCGCGGAGCAACGACAAACTCAAGAGACTGGCACACGACGCCCCAGGCAATGCACGCCTTGGTACCCCGGGCGAAGCGGCGAAGGAAGCGGATGCAGTCCTCCTGGCCGTGCATTGGTCCCGAATCGACGATGTGCTGAACCAGGCCGGCGATTTGTCGGGCCAGGTGATCGTGACCTGCTCCCTGCCGATCGATACCGGCAACACGAAACTCATCGTCGCCAACACCTCCTCGGGGGCGGAGGAGCTTGCAAAGAAAGTTCCACGGGCGCAGGTCGTATCGGCTTTTAATACTGTACCTAGCGAAGTGCTGTTCGGTATATTTGAAGCCCGGCGCAGCTCGACAGGACCCAGCCTGGTGTGTTGCGGCGACGATAAACGCGCTAAAGATGTGACCGCCCAGCTAATCCGTGACTCTGGTTTTGATCCGCCGGATGCTGGCCCTCTGCAGAGTGCTCGCTACACAGAGCCGTTCGCATTGCTGGTTGGCCAACTGGCATACGAGGGAGACGGCGGACCGGAACTGGCCTATCGGTTCGAGCGATGGGGAGAATAGAAGATCAAGTTCAATTGAAGGAGTCTAGAAAATGGAAATCAAAAGAAGTGGGTCGCAACCTTCTGTCAAGGGGCCGTCAGAGTGGTTCACGGGCACGGTACGAATTGATCCACTTTTTCAGGCACCGGATCCGGCACTTGTTCAGGGCGCGAGCGTGACCTTCGAGCCCGGCGCGCGGACCGCATGGCACATGCATCCGCTCGGTCAGACCCTCATCGTCACGGCAGGCTGCGGTCGGGTTCAGCGCGCTGGCGGCCCTATCGAGGAGATCCGGCCTGGTGATGTCGTCTGGTTCTCGCCCGGAGAGAAGCACTGGCATGGGGCTGCGCCGACCACGGCCATGACGCACATCGCTGTTCAGGAAAGGCACGGTGGGAAGGTTGTCGACTGGATGGAAAAGGTCAGCGACGAACAATACCAGGCCGTTTCGAGGTAAGCTACGGCTGGCGAACTACAGTAGTGGGCTAATTCCGTGTTGCTGCTAATTTGGCCGATTTTTCTCCGGGCCAAGGTTCTCTGCGCATTTTACCCGGCTTACCAATGCGTTCTCTAAGAGCTCGACAATCTCAAGGCTGCGGTGACTCTATATTTCGCTTGGTACAACTTCTGTCGCATCCATCAGACCTTGCGCGTCACTCCCGCGGTGCAGAGCGGCCTTACGGATCATGTGTGGGAGATGGGAGCACTGCTTGCGACTCAGGCTTGATTACAAGTGTGAACGCACAGCCCAGATGCAGGCGGGAGACCGCCGCTATCGCGTTCGCAAGCACCTCGAATTCCTCTTTGTGGTCACTGCCGTCTGGCATCTCCGTCCAACTGCTATGGCAGTTCGGGCACTCGCGGGGCGGGCTTGGGCTTTTCTCAAGGGGCAGTGACAGGCTGGCAGGCTGGCATGGCACTTCCGGCAATCGAAGCGCATTCCCAGGATGTCGGCCAGTTCGATGAACTTCCGAGTCTGTGTGGTCATTCCCTGATCGTAATCCAGCGGTCAAGCCATATTTTGGCTTTTACCGTCTACTCTGAGTGCGTCTACACTCCCGTTTGGTAGGTTGTCAAACAGACTGGCTTGCTCTTGTAGTGTAAAGTTGCACGCCGTATGAATGACTACGACGAACAGAAGTGGTTCGATCTCTACAGAAGAGCCCTACTGGAACTGAAGCGCGTGATCATGACCGGGCGCATTAGCGATGCGCGTGGCGAGATATTCACCCGTCTGGAGACTCTGAAACTCCATCCCGAACTCCATCGGGAGGAACACCAAGCCATAAAAGACGCGCTTAACAATCTCCGCGTTTTGGAACGAGAGGAAGAACGCTTGGCCGCTGATGACAAGAGGCGTCTCCTGCAAGAGAGTATCGAAAAGCTCCAGAGCATCGCGCCCAAGTTCGAGAGGCCTAGTCAGCCAGAAAATTCAAACTGAAGCACTACGTGTGCCGCGAGTACACCAACCGCAAGGGGGTGTGAAAACTGCAAGAGAGATGAGGGAAGGTCCCTCGGAAGCCGGCGATCAGGAGCCGGCTCCAAACCACTGCGAGCTGCTGGCGTTAAGAGCGTTGGTGGTGAGCGTCGCAGGAAAAGGCGGGAAGTAAAACCTGTCAGGTGAGATCTGGAGAGACGAGCGCAAGCGAACCACTGATGACGTGCCGAAATTCACAGGACGATGTCGAAACCGGGGGGAAGGTAGTGGCTCCCGGGACGAGTTTGGGCGGAGCCCTGAAGCCCGGCCCAAGCGGCATCCGGCTTGGAGGTGGCGTGAATCCAGATCAGGCTCTTTTGTGGAACGCGGGAACCTGTCGCTCCAATGTTAAGGGAGAAGCTCAAGTGGGAAATCCCTGCAAGGGCAAGAGTACCGATGTGGAGAACAGGGACGGAGCAGTCCGTAGTAGGGATGAAAGCTCGGTAATAGGGCTGGACCGAAGGGACTGCGGTAACCCGCCAAGGACAGGTGGCCAACCGGCAACGGGAGGAGCCACATGACCAAGGCAAAGCCGTTTGACATCCCGAAGCGGGAAGTCTGGGAGGCCTTCAAGAAGGTGAAGGCCAACCAAGGAGCGGCCGGAGTAGATGGGCAGTCGATCGCAGACTTTGAGATTGATCTTAAGAACAATCTCTACAAGCTCTGGAATCGACTGTCCTCGGGAAGCTATCTCCCCCAAGCGGTGCGGCGGGTGGACATTCCGAAGGCGGGGGGCGGGACACGGCCGTTGGGTATCCCAACGGTGGCGGACCGAATCGCGCAAGAGGTTGTCCGTCGGTATCTGGAGCCTCGACTGGACCCTTTGTTCCATGCGGACTCCTACGGTTACCGACCAGGCCGCTCAGCGATCGATGCCGTGCGCACAGCGCGTCAGCGCTGCTGGCGATACAACTGGGTGCTCGACCTCGATATCAAAGCGTTCTTCGACACGATTCCGCATGAGTTGCTCCTCAAGGCATTGCGGGCACATACCGACTGCCGCTGGGTAATGCTCTATGTAGAACGCTGGTTGAAGGCGCCTGTGCAAAGGGAGGATGGCTGCATTGAGTCTCGGAATGCGGGAACTCCGCAAGGATCGGTCGTGAGTCCAATCCTAGCGAATCTGTTTCTGCATTACACGTTCGACTTGTGGATGACACGGACCCATCCCGCTGTTCCCTTTGAACGGTATGTGGATGACGCGATCTGCCACTGCCGGACTGAGTCCGAGGCCGAAGCCTTGCGCATCGCTCTTGCGGAGAGGTTCGCGGCTTGTGGGTTGGTGCTTCACCCGCAGAAAACGAAAATAGTCTACTGCGCGGATACCAACCGCAAGGGACGCTATCCCACAGTCCAGTTCGACTTCCTCGGCTATACGTTCCGACCGAGGTTTACGGCCTGGCCCAACGGAACCTATGGCGTCTCGTTCTTGCCCGCGGCGTCCCAAGGAGCGCTCAAGGAAATGCGTCGGGAAGTCCGGCGATGGGGTCTCCAGAACCGGACCGACACGGCCCTTAATGACCTGGCCCGAATGGTAAATCCTTACATCCGGGGTTGGATCAACTACTACAGTCACTTCTACAAGTCGGCGCTGCATGACAGTCTGCGCCGAATCGACTTCCATCTGAGGAAATGGGCTCGCCGCAAATACAAGCGCTTCACGCAAAAGCCGAAAAGCGCGCGTGAGTGGCTCACCCGTATCATCCGGAACAGCCCAGAGCTTTTCGCGCACTGGCCGCTTCTTCATGCCAACAGCCGGATACTGGGAGCCGGATGAGCCGAGAGGCTCACGTCCGGTTCTGAGAGAGCGCGGTGGTGAAACTCCGCCGCGCCACTCGCCCGGAATTCAAGCAGCAACACGGAATTAGCCCACTACCCTAACTACCGTATGACCACCTATCCGGATGGGAGAAATTCTACGGAATCGTCGGCTCGTCCAGGTAGGACGGACAGGCCGCAGTGGGAAGAAGCCGCGAGGCGACCTAACTTTCGGAAACGGTGCAGGTTGTCCGCTAAAATGTTGTGTCCGTTAGTAATGGACATGCTATCGTCGGACCGCGCGCACCAGAGTAACGTGAACCACGCTGGGACCATCCGCTAACATTGCCAGCATGGCTCTTTCGGGATACTTCGGGTTCCGCCGTTTTCCCTCCCCAGCCGTTCCCATCGACCAAACACTCGGGTTGTTGATTTAGAAGACCATCAAAGCACGATCAACCCATGACGCCCGTTATCGTAATCGCAGTTTCCGTGATGACAGTTGCTCTAATATGGTGGAACGCTGGCATCATACGCCGATTCAATAGTGACTACCGTTATGACGGGGAATTTCACGGCAATCGCCACGAGTGCGCTGTGAGGTTTGCAAATTCAGAGTCTGGTATTTGGTGCTTTCTTGGCGCAGATACGTCCGCGCTCTACCTATTGACCGCTTCTGAACGCAAGAGGCCGTGGTGGACGTGGAGCGACCGGGGCACCGCCCATGAGATTTTCAGGACGGACCTTCGAATTCCATGGAGTGACCTTGATTGGCGAGAAAAAAGAATTCTCCTTAAAGATTGCATTTGGTTTGAGATTCCTGCCAGAAAAATCTGTTTTTACGTCTCCCGGGATGTTGGCGACAAACTACTGGTCGACGCCGGACGAAAGATCCCAGTCCAAGTTTGACGTTAAGCCTCAATCCACAGGCAAAGAAGGTAAGCGGAAAAGCTCCTATGCCTGCTGCAAAAACGAACCAGCCCTTCATCATTTCCGGGCAACTCCGGCCGTCGACGGAATTGCTCTCGACCGCGCGACATAGCGAGAATGGTGCGGAAACTCAATGTGGCAGAGTCCGTTGACTTGGTGCTGCGTCCCGCCTAACATGTTGCGACCCATGATCGGTCAAATCGTCTCGCACTACCGGATCCTCGAGAAGTTGGGCGGCGGCGGGATGGGTGTCGTGTACAAGGCCGAGGACATAGAACTTGGGCGCTTCGTTGCCCTCAAGTTTCTTCCTCATGAAGTGGTTCCCGACCCCCACGCGCTCGAGCGGTTCCGGCGCGAAGCCCGTGCCGCTTCTGCCCTGAATCATCCGAGTATTTGCACGATTTACGAGATCGGAAAGCATGAAGACCAATCCTTCATCGCCATGGAGTATCTCGACGGGACCACGCTGAAACATCTCATCGAGGGCCATCCCCTCGAAATCGAGCGCTGGCTGGCGGTGGCCATCGAAGTCACCGATGCGCTCGATGCAGCGCACGCCAAAGGGATCATCCATCGAGACATCAAGCCGGCGAACATCTTCATCTCCAAGCGTGGGCACGCCAAGATACTGGACTTTGGACTGGCCAAAATCACGGACGAGGCAAGCAAGTCCGTCAGCGGCGATTCCCAAACCATGGCCGATGTAGCGGCCTTCAATCTGACCAGTCCGGGAACGGCGCTCGGAACCGTGGCCTACATGTCGCCGGAGCAGGTGCGCGGCAAAGAACTAGACGCTCGTACCGACCTGTTTTCCTTCGGGGTCGTGCTCTACGAAATGGCGACGGGCAAACTGCCATTTCGCGGAGACACCCAGGGGGTCATTACGGAAGCGATTCTCAACCGTGCTCCCATCGCTCCCATCCGCCTGAATCCCGATCTGCCGCCGGAACCGGAGCGCCTCATCAGCAAGGCCCTGGAAAAAGATGTCGAGTTGCGCTATCAGAGTGCCGCCGAGATCCGCGGCGATCTGAAGCGTCTCAAACGTGAATTGGATTCCTCCCGCATTTCGACCAGCGCGCCGGAACCCGAAACTGGCACGAAACAGACTGCGTCCATTCCCACGAGCCTCGCGCTGCCCGCTACTGAAGACATGGTTCCTCGGAGTCGTTACCGCCTCGCGCTCGCGCTGGCCGGGGCTGCGCTGCTTGGAGCCATGGTCATGGCTTTCTTCCTCGTCCAGGACAGAGGACCAACCGCTGCCCCTACCTATCATCTCCTGACCTATCGCCGGGGCACGATCCGCATGGCCAGATTCGCGCCTGACGGGCAAACCGTGGTCTACAGTGCCGCCTGGGAGGGAAGGCCCGTGGAAGTCTTTACCACGCGGGTTGGCACTCCGGAAGCCCGCCCCGTCGGAGTACCCGGTGCTGAGATCCTCGGTATTTCTTCGACTGGGGAAACGGCCCTGTTGCTCGGCAGCCGTCAGACCAAGTCGCAGGTCTTCAGCGGAACCCTCGCGCGCATGCCCCTGGTCGGCGGTGCCCCGCGTGAAGTGCTCGAGAACGTGCAGTGGGCCGATTGGTCTCCGGACGGCACCCAACTTGCCGTCGTGCGCGATGTAGGGGGACGGAACCGTCTGGAGTATCCGGTCGGCAAAGTGCTGTACGAGACCGGAGGCTGGATCAGCCATCCCCGTATCTCCCGCAATGGCGACATGGTCGCCTTTTTGGACCATCCCATCCAGGGTGATTCGATCGCCGGCGTATCGGTGGTGGACCTCAACGGCAAAAAGCGGAGCCTGACCGACCCTTACGAAGGAGGCGCGATTGGCCTCGCGTGGTCGCCGGCCGGGGACGAGGTCTGGTTCACCGCCACCCAACTGGGAATCGATCGCGCCCTCTACTCGGTCAGTTTGTCAGGGAAAAAGCGGCTGGTGGCCCGGGTGCCCGCCGACCTGACCCTACAGGATGTGTTGTCGAATGGCCGAGTCCTTCTCGCCCGCGACAACTGGAGGCGCGGGCTCATTGTCCGTGCCGCCGACGATGCCTCGGAACGTGACTTTACGTGGCTCGACTGGTCCTATCCCGTGACTCTCTCTCCCGACGGCAAGATGCTTCTGTTTCGCGAGGAAGGGGAGGCGGGCGGACCGAGCTACGCCGTTTATCTTCGCAAGATCGATGGTTCGCCGGCAGTTCGACTCGGAGACGGACAATCTCTCGCGTTGTCTCCGGACGGGAAATGGGCTCTCTCGAGCCGCGGCGATAATCAAACCGATCTTTTTCTTCTGCCCACGGGACCGGGAGAGACGAAGCCGCTCGAAGGTCACGGAATCATTCATAGCGCTGCCAGATGGTTCCCGGACGGAACCCGAATTCTCTTATCTGGAACCGAGTCCAATCACGGCGGGCGGCTCTACGTTCAGGACATCGCCAGCAACCAGATCGAGGCCATCAGTCCGGAAGGAACCAACGTACTCTCGTTTGCCTTGTCGCCGGACGGTCGACTGGTCGCCGCCGTCGGTCCCGACCAAAAGGGTTATTTCTTCCCCGTCCCTTCGGGTGAGCCGAAGCCGATTCCCGGTCTTCTGGCAGGAGAAGCGCCCGTCGCCTGGAGTGCCGATGGCCGCTCGTTATACGTCTACCGCAGCGGTGAGCTGCCCGCCAAGGTGTACCGCCTGGAAATCGCCAGCGGCAGTCGCACCGTTTGGAATCAGCTGATGCCCCCTGACCCGGCCGGCGTGGAATACATCGGCCCGGTTCTGCCCACTCCCGATGGCAAGGCTTACGCTTACGGTTACCGCCGCCTCCTCTCCGATCTTTACCTAGTGGAAGGTTTGAAATAGAACCCTCCCGAGTCCGTCCTGGCGAATCCAGGCCGTGCACTGAGGCGGGATTGGAGGCTTGGCCTACTACCACGGACCTCGGCGCATCGGCCCTTCCTCACGGGGTAGCGTCTAGGTGTCCGCTCATTTGGTGAAATGTCGGCCCAACTGGCTGAAACGCGTTTAGGGGAGACGAACGGCGATCTCCCCGAAGCCGATATCTGGACAACTCCCAAGACCGGCTTCCGAGCGGCATCGCGGTTCAGCGGCGAGCGAGCCGTGAGAACTGAAAAGCGAATGCATTGCCGGTCCGACTGCACGAAACCAGAGCGCTCTATAATAGTCTCTCGCCAATTCTGAAAATATCGCTGCAATCGGTTGGTTGGCAATGCCTCTCACCCTCAACACTCGTCTCGGACGGTACGAAGTCCGTTCCAAACTCGGCGAAGGCGGGATGGGAGAGGTCTACCTCGCGCAAGACACGAAACTCGGTCGCCCCGTCGCCCTCAAGATATTGTCCGCCGCCCTCGCTTCTGACCGGAAGCGGATGCAGCGTTTCACGCAAGAGGCGCAGGCGGCGTCGGCGCTTAATCATCCGAACATTATCACGATTTATGAGATCGAAAAGGAAGACCAAACGCAGTTCATCGCGACCGAGTTCGTTGACGGGGAGACGCTGCGCCAATACACGTCGCACACACGCCTGACCGTGGCAGAATCTGTGGACATCGCCATTCAAGTCGCTTCCGCGCTTTCGGCGGCGCACGCCGGCGGAATCATCCATCGTGATATCAAGCCGGAGAACATCATGCTCCGGCGCGACCGCTTGGTGAAGGTGCTCGACTTCGGCTTAGCCAAGCTGACGGAGCCGCGGCTGGCGAGCGTGGACGCGGGAGCGCCCACGCAAGTGATGCTCACCACAGAATCGGGCACCGTGATGGGCACGTTGCACTATATGTCGCCCGAACAGACCAGGGGTCTCGACACCGACGCGCGCACCGACATCTGGGCTCTCGGCTGCGTGCTCTATGAAGCAGTGACGGGCGAGCGTCCGTTTACCGGCGCTACGGCGGCTGACGTGCTTGTTTCGATCATCAAGACCACACCCGCGCCGCTTACCTGCTACTCGGCGGATGCGCCGGCCAGGCTACAAGAGATTGTCGGCAAGGCTCTCGAAAAGGACAGAGAGGAACGTTATCCGAGTGTCAGCGACTTGCTGGCTGATTTGCGGAGTTTGCAGAAGCGTCTGGAGTTTGAAGCGGAACTCGGACGCACCGGGATAGGAGAAGAAAAAACCGCGCCCGGAGCTGGAGCTCTGAATCGGCCGGGCAATGATCGCGCACCAACCCTCCCACCGACGAACCTTTCGGTCGAGCGCGCGAGCCTGGTGGGTCGCGAGCGGGAGGTGGAGGAAATATGCGATGGGTTGCGGCGCGAGGGCATGCGGTTGCTGACCTTGACGGGTGTTGGCGGCACCGGCAAGACGACGCTGGCGCACGCCGTGGCAGCGCAGTTGTTGGGAGAGTTTTCGGACGGCGTTTTCTTCGTAGAGCTGGCTGCCATCAACCAGGCCGAACTGGTCGCCTCGACCATCGCGCACCCGCTGGGCGTGAAGGAAGCTGACGGGAAGCCCATCATCGAGGTGCTAAGGGATTACTTAGGCGGGCGAAAGATGCTGCTCGTCCTCGACAGCTTTGAGCATCTTCCCGCTGCGGCTTCGATCGTCGCGGACCTGCTCGCCCGAGCCCCGCGGTTGAAGATGCTGGTGACGAGCCGCGCGCTGCTGCACTTAAGTCTGGAGCGCGAGTACATGGTCCCGCCGCTCGCCACTCCTGAAACCCCGACGCAAATCTTACCCGGCGAGTTGGCGCGCTATGAAGCGGTGCGGCTATTTGTCGAGCGGGCGCGCGGGGTGAAGAGGGACTTCGCTTTGACGGATGAGAACGCGCGGAGCGTGGCTGAGATTTGCCTGCGGGTGGACGGTCTGCCTCTAGCCATCGAACTGGCGGCGGCGCGGGTGAAGGTCCTTTCGCCGCAGGCGATTCTCTCCCGGCTCGATCATCGTTTGAAGCTGCTGACGGGCGGAGCGCGTGACCTGCCCGCTCGCCAACAGACCATGCGCGGTGCAATGGAGTGGAGCTACGACCTTCTGACCGAGGACGAGAAGCAGCTGTTTCGCCGCCTGGCGGTGTTTGCGGGCGGTTTCACCTTTGAGGCGGCGGAAGGAGTTGTCGGCGGTCAGCGGTCGGTTGCGGTTGAAGGAGAAATGGCTGAGAAGGATATTGCCACCGTGGCTGCACCAACTATCGACGTGCTCGATGGAATTACCTCCCTGGCCAATAAGAGTTTGCTGGTGGCCAAACCGCAATCCGGTGGCGACCTGCGCTTTCGGATGCTCGAAGTCGTCCGTGAATATGCGCTCGATCGTTTGGAGGTGAGCGGTGAGGCCGAACAGATGCGGCGTCATCACGCGGCTTACTTTCTCGCGGTCGCCGAAGAGGCCGAGCCCCATTTGCAGGGCGCGCAACCGGCGGAATGGCTGAGCCGTCTCGAAGAAGAACACGACAACCTGCGCGCCGCCCTAGGATGGTCGCTAACCTGGGACGCGGGAACGGCGGGACGCTTGGGGGCGGCGATTCGACACCTTTGGAGTCTGCAGGGACATTTGACGGAAGGTCTAACACTGTCCAAGGAGATATTGCGGCTCGGTGATCGGGTTCCTGCAACGGCACGGTGGAAGCTGTTAAGCATGGCGGGCAATCTCGCCAGGTTTCAGGGCGACTACGAGACCGCGCGAAGCATGTATGAAGAAGCCTTGTCCGACGCGCGTTTCGCCCACGATTTGCCGCGAATCTCATTGTCCTGTAGGGGGTTAGGAGGATTAGCGCATGAGCAGGGCGACTACACCAATGCCCGCAGGTTCGTCGAAGAGGCATTGGCCGTTGCCCGCGAGTCGAATGATAAGTTTGGCATCGCCCGCTCGCTCAATATGCTGGGAGATTTGGGGCGGTCTCTCGGGGAAGACGCGGCGGCACGGCCCTTGTATGACGAAGCCTTGGCAATCTGCCGGCAACTCGGACATAAATATGCGATCGCCAACATCCTTATTAATCTAGCGGCGGCGGATTACGGCGAGGGCAACTACACAGCCGCACACTCCCATTTCACGGAAGGCTTAAGAATGGCACGGGAATCAGGCGACACCATGGTGGGCGACAAAATAGCCATTTCTTACTCGCTGGACGGCCTTGCGGCCCTCGCTGTCCTGCGCGGCGAAACCGAATTGGCGGCAAAACTAGCCGGCGCGACAGAGCATCTCCGCGAATCGATTAACTACCATATAGAACCGGCCGAACGCCGCTTTCGCAACTCTTACCTCACTTCGTTGCGCACGGCGCTCTCCGCCGACGAGTTCTCCAGAGCTTATGGACAAGGACGCAAGCTGAAACTGGATGAGGGTGTCGCCCTCGCCCTCGGAGAGAAGGTCGATTCATCCTTGTAGCATCCCGCGGTTTCCGCGCTTGCCACCCAACCGATTGGCCATAGGACCTCCACTCGACACGCCACAGCGCAGAGATGGGCTTGCGGTGAGCCAGAATGATTCGCAGCCGAGGATCGGCAAAAGCCGGGGTTGTCCGGAAATCGGCTTCTCGTTTCTTACTTCTCGAGCAGCGGCAAAGCGGAGGTCGGGGCGGGCCCGGTGCCGACCGTGATCGCACATCGCAGGAATTCTCTCAGCCCCCACTGACAGCGGGGACGATCGAAATCTCGGACCCGGCTGGGACAGGACTCGCGAGTCCGCCGGTATATCGGGCATTTTCGTTCCCAATGAAAATATTCACATGTTCCCGCACTTGCCCTTGCTCGGTCGCGATGCGATCTCGCACGCCCGGATAGAGGGTCCAGAGAGCCGACAGGGCTTCGATTAAAGTGGTGGGCGCTCGGTCGATCTCGACCATACTGCGTCCAGCGGTAAATTCGCGCAAGGCTCCGGGAATGTGAAAAATGATGGCCATGAACTATCTCTTGGCCCGCCGCGACCTGCTCTTCGACCGAGACGGCGTTGCCCATGCAGGCACGGGCGTAGCCTTGTGCCTGGTTGCCACTACGCCGCCCGAGGCATCCTCGACGACCGCATTCCGAACGCAGACCACGGACGGCAACCCTTCGAGTATCTTCTGCCACGTTTTGCCTTCGTCCGAGGAGCCAAATAGCTGTCCGCTCCGCGTACCGAAGTAAATTCCGGAAGGGTCGAATGCGTCCACGGTGATAGCATCCCGCAGGACAGTTTCATAAGCACGCTTTTGTGGCAAGCCGCGCAGGAGAGGCTCCCAGGAGGCGCCGCTGTTGCGGGTTCGATAAACGCGCAAGCGGCCGTCGCACGCGCACCGAAACTCGTCAGATTCGACCGGAACGATATACACGCAGTCGGGATTTCTGGGGTGCGTCACCATGGCAAAACCAAAGTCCGATGGCACTCCGTTGGCAATGTCGAGCCAGTTTTCGGCGCAGTTGTCAGAGCGGTACAATCCCCAATGACTTTGCAGAAAGAGGCGCTCCGGACGAGCGGGATGCATAGCAATCTTATGCACACATTGCCCGAACTCGGGATACCTCTCGGGCATGGTCATGGCGCGGATGCCCTGGTTTTGCGCCGTCCAGGTCCGTCCACCATCGGTCGTCCGGTAAACGCCGCCCGACGAGATGGCCACGTACATCCGCTGCTTATGGGCGGGGTCGAGCAGAATGGTGTGCAAAGCCAGGCCGCCATTTCCCGGCATCCAACGCGGACGATGGGGATGATCGAACAGCCCGCGCACGAGCGACCAGGTGTCGCCCGCGTCGCGGGTTTCGAAAAGCGCGGCCGGCTCGACGCCGCAATAGAGCACGTTCGGCTCGTCCGGCGGGCCGAGCGTGATTTGCCAGATGTTCTTCAAGGAAACGCCGGCATCGGATGGAAATCGAATGGGGGCCTGTTGCGGATTGGTCCAGCTCTTGCCGAAATCGTCGCTCGATCGGAGCATAGTGCCCCAATAACTCGCTGTCGAAGCCCATATTCGGTGTTGCCCCCCGCGGGCATCGTAGGCCATCGCGTAAACATTGTGCCCATGAAAATAGGGCCCCCCGACCTCCCATCGGCTCCGCTGAGCATTCGAGCGAAGGATGAATGCTCCTTTCGTTGTTCCGAGCAACAAGAGAAAGTCCCCCTTTTTGACCCGAGCGTGTCGGACACTGTGCAAGACCGTAGTCCTCGGCGCGCCGGAATCGGCGCTAGGACTGGCGGCAACGATTCCGGCAGCCTGAACGGCTTCGAGAGCTGCCTGAACCTCACTCGCGCGTTGATAACGCTGTATCGGTTCCTTGACCAGGCACCGTTGAACAATGCCCCATAGCCCGGGGGGGACTGGCGGCCCAAGTGGTTTCGGGATTTCGCGCATGATCGCCGAGCTGATCTCAAAGCCAGTACGCCCTTCGAATGGCAGGCGTCCGGAAGCCGCTTCATAGAGCACAACTCCAAGCGCCCACAAATCGCTGCGCTGGTCCGCCCCCTCGCCACGCAGGATTTCAGGCGCCATGTACGGCAACGTGCCGCTTGCGCTCGATGCGTCCTGTATGGTCCGAAACGAGCCGGTGGCGCCCTCGAATACGCTGCTACCTACCTGTTTGGCTAAACCGAAATCGAGGACCTTCACTAGACCCTCAGAAGTCACGACGATATTGGCCGTCTTGAGGTCTCGATGAACGATACCGCGGTCATGCGCGCGGGCTAGTGCGCTGGCAATCTGCACACCATAGCGGAGGACTGACGCGGGTGGCAGTCCCGCACCTTCGCTCAGGGCGCGCAGAGACTTACCCTCGACCAGTTCCATCACGATGTAGAGCTCACCGTTGGTTTCACCAACTTCGTGAATGGTGCAGATGTTGGGATGAGCGAGAGAAGAAGAAGCACGCGCCTCGTGGAGTAGATGCTGGCCTGATGAGGAATCAAGACGAGCATCCTTGTGAACGACTTTTACCGCCACATCGCGGTGTAGTACTTCGTCATACGCGCGATAGACAACCCCCATTCCTCCTTCCCCGATCTTGGCCACGACCCGGCAATGACCGAGCATCTCACCGATCACGAGGCACTCCCTTCCCGAACCATGCTAGGCCGCGCTTTGGAACTCCGTCAATGAAGGTGAGAGCATCTGCGAGCGCCCCGATTGCAAACCACGCGTCCGCATGCCGAGTTCGCACCGGCACCAGATTAGGGCCGCGGCAGATCCGCTATCTCGGCAAGCGCGCCTGGGCAGGGGCGGCATCGCGTCGCCGGGATCAGGCGCAGCAGACAATCGCGCTCCTGATCGGGAGAGCCAACACCCAGCTGGTGTCACCTCTTTCGGGGAGGTTTGCCCCTGCGCACCATCCCCTTCGGTTACGAGTGGCCGGTGTTTCCTGAGTGGCGACATGAGCCTCGAGTGATTGGACAAACCCTCGCCTCGTACTGGATCACCGCCGAACGGCAGGATCGAGGCCATCGTTGCCACCAGACTCGACCGTGCGATGGCCATCAAACATTGTCACCATGCTGGCTCTTGAGTGTGACAGATTAAAGTCGCGGGTGGTTGATCGGCAACCCTTCGCTTACAGGTTATGGAAGGGTTGCCTGTGAGCCACGCATAATCTGGCGAGAGATATCTTCCGAGTCTATAATCCATGCCACCAATGGCGCTGACCCATGGCACTAACCAATGGCACCAAACTGGGTCCCTATGAGATCGTGGCGCCGCTCGGTGCGGGCGGTGTGGGAGAGGTCTATCGCGCACGCGACACACGGCTCGAGCGCACGGTTGCGATCAAGATTCTGCCCGCACAATTGTCTTCGCGATCCGGTTCGCAAGCAGCGCTTCGAACGAGAAGCGAAAACGATCTCCAGCCTGAATCATGCGCACATCTGCATATTGCACGACGTAAGCCATCAGGACGGTATGGACTATCTGGTGATGGAATGCCTGCAAGGCGAGACCTTGGCGAAGCGACTCGAAAAAGGCCCTCTGCCCCTCGACCAAGTCCTGAAATTTGGTGCGCAAGTCGCGGATGCGCTCGATAAAGCGCATCGCAGCGGCGTGGTGCATCGCGATCTAAAGCCGGCAACATCATGCTGACATCGACGGGTGCCAAGCTCCTCGATTTTGGCCTGGCGAAATCCGCCGCAACCCCTGCTGCCGGTGTACCGGTCACGGCGTCGATCGAATCACCGGTGACGGAGCAAGGGACCGTAGTCGGCACGTTTCAGTACATGTCGCCGGAGCAGATCGAAGGAAAAGAGCTCGATGGGCGCAGCGACATTTTTTCACTCGGTGCCGTGCTCTACCAGATGCTGACGGGTCAGCGCGCGTTTCAAGGCAAAAGCCAACTGAGCTTGGTCTCGGCGATCGTGAGCCAAAGGGCCAGAGGGCGCAGAAGGCGGGGTGGCAAATGAAACCGACGCGCAGGCAGTTTATCTGGAGTACCTTGGGAGCAACTCTCGCTAGTAAATTTGAAGCACTTCGAAACGCAGCCGGGCAGACAGGGCATGGACCTCAGAGCAATCCGAACTTGGCGGCCTACGGCTCCAGTAATTTCGGCGAATGGATCGAAGACGAATTTGGGCTGCCCGCGTTTCGGTACACCTGCAACCAGACCACGGATCCGCGTGCAACTACCCCCGTGCAGCCCGGAATCTTAGCTTCGACCGAGCACGTCCACCAGGTGGGAAACGATCGCATCACCGCGCTTGCGTCGAACTATGGACACCTGCGAGTTCGCCAGGATGAGGGGTGCCCGAAGATTCTGAATGATGTCGATCCGGAGACGAGCCAGTTTGGGGGCGGCCTCGGCTACCTGACGGACGGGCACGAGACGCTCAGCACCTATTACGACGGAAGCAGCGCAGCGTTCGAGCGTATCTTTGGCGTTGGCTATTACCGAAAGCGGGTTGCCGGACAGCGTTACTCCGTCGACCAGGTGATCTCCGCACCTTTTGGCGATGATCCGGTTCTGATTTCGCAGGTGACCGTGCGGAATCACCAGGATGTGGCCGCCACGGTGCGCTGGGCGGAGTATTGGGGCTGTCAACCATTCCAGCTCTCATTTCGGGCGTACATCGAATCGATGAGCGGAATCGGCACCGCCACGGAACTGCGCCGCGATTTAGGCCGTCGGTTCAGACACCAGATTTCTCAAGCCGATGGAATGAGGGGGCTCATCGATTCCCAGCGTTTTCAGGGACGATCCCCAGAAGACGAGGCTGCATGGCAACGTACGAAGGCCATGCTCAAGGCCAGGCCGGATGGATTTATCACTCCCATCCAGGATTCAAGGACCGGGACCGACTTCGATAGTTATGTTCTTCCGGCCACATTTCTGGTCTCACTGGATGCGCCGGCCAGCGGATTCAGTCGCGACACAGCTGCATTTTTTGGCCGGGGTGGCCCGGCCAATCCGAGCGGGTTGCATAACCTGCTAAATGGCAACCTGGCAGACAGCGGAACGCACCCGGGCTTTCTCCTCGAGCGGAGACTCGAAGTGGCTCCGAATGAAAAGCGCACTCTCAGTTTCCTGTATGGGTACCTTCCGGAGGGATTCAAACTGGATGAGTTGATAGCGCGGTATCAAACATCGACGGCTTCGGTGTTGAAGCAGTCAAGCGGAGAGTGGAAGCAGCGTGGGATACGGTTCGACGTGCCTGCCGAACCGTGGATCAAGCGCGAGGCGACTTGGAATCACTACTACCTCAGGAGCAGCCAGACATTCGACGATTTTTTCGGCGAACATATTCTTAATCAGAATGGCTTCTATCAATACACGATGGGCTTTCAGGGCGCCGCGCGTGATCCCCTGCAACATAGTTTGCCGTTTGTCTTCAGCGATCCGGACATTGTCAGAAGCATTCTTCGCTATACCCTGAAGGAAGTGCGTGATGATGGGTCTATTCCGTATGGCATCGTGGGCCACGGTGTGGTGGCGCCCATCATCTCGGACAAGGCCAGCGATCTGCCGCTCTGGCTTCTGTGGACTGCAAGCGAGTACGTGCTGGCGACACGTGACCTGGATTTTCTGACGGAGAAGATTCCCGCACGCTTCTCCGCTACGGCCGGCCGGACGGAGACCGTTCGCAACCTGCTGGAGCGCTGCTATCGGCACCAGGTCGAGGATGTAGGAGTTGGACGGCACGGTGTTGTGCGCATGCTGGTCGACGACTGGAACGATGGGCTGCTGTTCACCTGGGCGCAATCGGCATCCAAGGAATGCGCCGAACAGGGAGAGAGCGTGCTGAATTCCGCCATGTCTGCGTGGGTCCTTGATGAGTACGCCCGCATGCTCCGCTATAGCGGGGATCGTTCCGGGCTGCATCTGCAGGTGAGCGAACGCGGCGCACGAGATCGTGAGGCCACCCGCGCGCAATGGAACGGCAAATGGTTCAGGCGCGCCTGGCTCGGACCTACGCTCGGCTGGCTCGGAGATTCGACCCTATGGATCGAGCCGCAACCTTGGGCCATCGTTGCGGGGGTGACGTCTCCCGAGCAGAGTCGTGAACTGGTGCGGAACATGAATGACCTGCTGCGCCAGGGCCCTCTCGGAGCTACCCAGATGAGCGACGGCCCAGAGATGAAGATAGGCGATGCGGTGAATATCGGAACATTGGAGCGTGGAGCTATATGGCCGTCGCTGAATCAGACACTGGTCTGGGCGCTCGTGGGCCTGGATCCGGCCATGGCATGGGACGAATGGAAGAAGAACTCATTTGCGCGACACGCGGAAATGTATCCGGACATCTGGTACGGCGTCTGGAGCGGTAACGATTCGTATAACTCTCCGCTCAACAAACAACCTGGAGAGGCGGCCAACTTGCAGTTCTTCCACGGAACAGATTTGCCGGTGCTGAACCTGCACTCGCATGCGTGCTTTTTGTATTCCGCTACAAAACTCCTGGGAATTGAATTCACCGAAACCGGGGTTAACCTGATGCCGAAGTTGCCAGTGGAGTCTTTCCGGCTGAATTCACCCCTGATCGGTGTATCGAAATCATCGGCGGGACGATATGAGGGGTGGTATGCACCCTCGCGCCCTGGGACATGGACTTTAAAGATCACGTTGCCCGAACATGAGGCCAAAACCGTTCTGCAGGTCGACGTGAACGGGACTCCATCGCCGGTCAAAACGCTGGCAGACGGGACAATCGTGCTGACCGGATCAAGCGCGTTCAACCGACCGTTACGCTGGGTTCTGCGCTCAGCTTGAGTGCGGTCCGATCCCCTTCACGGCTGGTCCGCATCGTTGCTTTTCGCCGGAGTATAGTTCCGGGTGGATGGTCGCCCACCCGGGGCGTGGGCTAGACTTCAGTCGTCCGGTAAACGTCGGGCTACCGGGCAAAGGAACTTAAGATTACTCGAGCTCGCAGTAACCCGTGGGCGCAGTTAGCCCAGAGTAGAACCCCCGTGCCGATGTTGCTCCACGCTACGAGCGTATTGGAACGGAACAAAATCATGCAGACACCGCACCAGAGCGTTATCGCGCCCCCCCACCAATAGTAACGGGCCTGCCGAAAAATCTTGCCGAGGGGAAGGAAGTGAAGTCCAACCACGGTAGCGGCCAAGACAGGAGCCAAGTCTGGACGGTGACGAGCGTAGGCGATCCAACCGAGAATTACGATTATGGTAAATTCCAAAACAGCCACGACAATAAACTGTTTCCTCACCTTTTCTGCCAGCTGGTTCGATGACGCAGGGTAGCTTCGCCGCAGAGACTTGCCCTTCCGGATGAAGTAAATGGAACAGCCCAGCAACAGGATTCCAAAGACGTCGAACAGAATAATAACCACGGGCCTGAATGCGTGGGCCGTTCCCAGACCCCAGCCAAGCCAACCCATGCCAAACATCCCTCCTACCAGTGCTCCGAAGCCGGACCCGACAACCAGTTGCGCTTGAGAGGAAGGTTCCAGACTCATGGTGGGAATGCTATCTGAGCCGCGTGGACAAGGCAATCCTTGCTAACTACATGGAAGTCAGCCAGAAACGGGCTTCGCGACCATCAGCCTGCAGCTGAACGACCCTATTGATTGCGCTGCGGGAGGCCGCCAGTATGGTGGTCGGAAGACATCGAAACGCTGCAATGCGGAAACAATACTTCGGCTGCCCGACTTGCAGCTGTCGAAGAATGCAGTTCTTCGCTCGCTTGCAGCGGCCGGTCCGCAAGAATCATAATGCAGACCGATGGCATTCACGAAGAGGTGACGATGCGCCGAATACAGCACTCTTGCATTCACGCATGAACCCGCTGGTGACACAAGAGATCACTTCCGTTCAAGACAGAACTTTGTGGAACGCAGATTCTAATCTTGTAAGCTGTGCCCGGACGATCTGACCTCTCAGGGCTTGTCGCCTCCTCAGATCCTGCCGATGGCCAGCACGTTAACTAAGTTCAGCGAGGACTCCTGACATGACCTCTCGCGCGTTTTGCCCATTTACTAGCTCTTGCCCTTTCCTATCATGGGCTGGTCTCTTGTTTGCTCTCGTCGTGATGCAGCTTGGATGCAGTTGCGCTGCCAGTCAGCCGGCAGGTCCATCCTTGCAATTAAGTAGCATTAGTTTCGCTGGTGACACGATCCCCAACATGTACAGCAGCTGCAAGGACCAGGCCGATGCTTCTCCCGGATTGTCATGGAGCGCGCCACCTGAACGCACTCAGAGCTTTGCCCTCATCGTGATCGACAAGGACTCTCCTTTCGGCTTTAAGTTCACGCACTGGGTGATCTACGATATGCCCCCAGATAAACGCGAGCTTGCACAGGATGTCGCGAAGCAAGAACAACTGTCAGACGGCTCCCGCCAAGGTCCCAATGACTATGACAGGATCGGCTACGTCGGACCATGTCCGCCGGGGCATTCGCCTCACCATTACGTCTTTGACTTGTACGCTCTCGATACAAAACTGAATCTGCCCCCTGGAGCTTCGAAGAAGCAGGTCCTAAAGGCAATGAAAGGACACGTTTTGGCGAGTGGTGAACTAGTGGGTCTTTTCCAACACTAAGTGTGAGTGCTCGTCATTGACGGTTGGCCGCGTAGGCCCGGAGCTCTAGCAGGAGATGAAGCTCGAAGGGAATTGATTGTGGTGGCGGCCCGCTGTGGGCGTGGTGGGGAGACAAGGAAAGAGATTTATGAGATAGCAACGTTCCGGCGCCAAACCGAGGGTGGAGCGCCGGTAATGCGGTGAATCCATCTGGTCATGTGGGCTTGATCAGCAAAACCCGTGTCCGCCGCGATTCTACACAAACAGTCGGACCCTCTTGTGATGCGGAGCCACGCGGCACGAGCTCGCAATTCGCCGCGTAAAACCGATGGTGCGACGCCGTACGCAGCTGTGAACCCTCTAGACACGGTTTCCCGCGCCAGGCCATTTACCTCGGCCCACGCCCCAATCTCCGTGGACGCATTCTTGGCCAAGTCCTCCAGCAGCAGATCAGGCCAATCATTTCTCTGTCCAGGTGAAGGCAAGCGCTTGGTTCGGAGAGCGCGTTCCAGCAGAAGCGTCGCTTCGGAGACGTCCTTTTCGGCGGTTCGCGCTAATTCGTCCACTTCGTCCAAATGGTAAAGCCCACCACCGTCGCTGGTATCTGACCAATTCAGCCTTATCAGCTTGAGCCCCGCAGAGATCGTCTGATTAGCATGGCCGTCGAGCGCGGGGTGGATCAGCACGTCGCCCCCGGTTGCCCGGATGCGACCCATGTGTCCCGATTCCTCGTAGCTGCCGGCCAGCACGATTGTCGCATACGCGCACAAATGGCGGTGCCACGGCAAACTGGAATTGCTGAGTAATGTTTCGATTCCGGGCGTGATGGTGCGAAACTATGGGGTATGGATCGGTGCGGTCATGTTCGATTGTTTGGGCGAAAAACATCACCACTGGCGAAGATAATCCTGCCTCCCGCCAGCTCTGTCAAGTCGACATTCGGACCCACTGCAGGCGAACGGTGCCATCAAGCGCAGAGCTCGTATGCTCTTGAGGCGGCCGCATAGCAGGCGGTATCAGTCGGCTTACGAAGTTGAACCAGCTCCAGGGTAACCACGTCGAATTCCACGCATGACCCGGTTTATGGACTGACCCAGGTGGCCCAAGGGGCTACGACCACGGAGAGCTACAGCTGCTACGGCGCGGGCAATAGACTGATTGCTGGGGATGCTTCCGTACAACTACAACCTGTCTCATGACCTGACCTCAACGCCCGGCGGCAGCTGCGGGAAGGCGCACACCTGGGACCGGGGGTTCAATTCTTTAGGACTGGATCTTTGCGCGCTGGTCCTGATTCTATTGGCCTGTGTCGGACTGTCGGGCTGCGGCGGCTCGCCGTCTTCGTCGAGTTCGCCCTCTGGAAAAGACTCGGGGCCGACGATCACTTCCTTTACGGCGAGTCCGACAAGCATCAACTCCGGTACCAGCAGCACACTGAGTTGGGCGGCAGCAGGAGCGACGAGTATTGCCATCACGCCGGGGACGTTCACGTCCACATCGGCGGGCGGCTCAACGAGCATGAGCCCAGCGGCGACGACCACCTACACGCTGACCGCGACCGATGCCGCCGGGTCGACCACGTCTACGCTAACCGTTACCGTCAACGGGGGCACTTCAACGGCAAGTAAACCAACGATCAGCTCCTTCACCGCTAGCCCCACAGGGATCACTTCGGGTTCGAGTAGCACGCTGAGCTGGGTGTCGACCGGGGCGACAAGTCTGGCCATTGCCCCTGGAACTTTCACCTCGACATCCGCAAGTGGTTCGACGAACGTGAGCCCAACCGCCACGACCACCTACACGCTGACTGCGACCAATACTTCCGGCTCGACCACATCCACGGCGCAAGTCACAGTAGCCGCCTCCGGCGGTACATTGGCAATCATAACCACTTCGTGCCCAAGCGGAACACAAGGCGCGGCGTATTCAGGCTGCACAATCATCGCCAGCGGTGGCTCTCCGCCTTACACGTTTTCCGTCAGCACGAATTCCGGTTTTCCTCCATTGCCTGAGGGGATGTCTCTCAACCCAACGACGGGGAATATCAGCAGCTCACTGATCGGCGGTCAAGGCACCTACACGCCAGAATTTGTGGTTGCGGACTCGACCAGTGCGCAGGCGACTGAGGACATCAGCATCGCCATCAACGGCAACAACGCGTTCCTCGCAACCGTCTTTCCGCCAACTTCTATTTTTCATCATCGAGTGGATGCCGCCACGACCGGCTTGCCCGTAGATACTTCCCCCGCAGCGCCTATGTACAGCGGCTATTTGTCAGCGACGGTTAAGCCATTCTTCGGGAACAATTCGAATGCTCCCTTTCCGAATGGCATACCCGCCATCGAAGTTCCTTACAACCAGGCGGTCGTATCGGTTGCAACCACCTTATATCAATCCTACTTTACCTCTGCCCCCATTCCGGCGAATGCTCCGGTCGAAGGCACCAGCAACTCGACGGGAGATAGGCACGTCCTGGTCTACCTGGAGGCAGGCGGTGGAGACAACCCCGCCCTCTACGAGATGTGGCAGGGAATCTACGAAGGCGGTTCCTGGACCGATTCCTCGAACGCGCTTTGGCCTGACCCAGCTTCGAATGCTCTGACACCGCAAGGGCAGGGAACTTCCGATGCCGCAGGACTTCCGGTCGGCCCTCTGCTGGCCAATGCCGACGAGGTCATCGGCTCCGGCACACCCAGCTCACCGAACGGTGCCATTCAGCATCCCATCCGATTCACCCTCAACCATATGGTCAACTACTGGGTCTGGCCCAGTACACAAACGGCAGGGGTGGGGAGTTGCACGGCTACGGGAGGGGCTTCGATTCCGGTCGAATCGGAGATTTCGCAATCTTCTCCTCCCGCAAGCTGCACCATGTCCGGACCGGCTGGCGAGATCTATCGACTCAAGGCGTCGGTCGCGACGCCCGCTTGTGCCTCCACAAGTCCACAAGCGGCCATTATCATCACCGCATTCCGAAACTATGGAATCATCCTGGCCGACAACGGAGACAGCGGGGGGCTCATTGGCACCCCGGACGCTCGCTGGAACGATACCGATCTCGAGTGCCTGACAAGTCTCACCTTATCGGACTTTGAGCCTGTGAACGTATCGAGCCTCATGGTCAGTAATGACAGCGGGGCCACCAGCCATTAGCCTCGTTTACAGAGGCATGCGGCTAAGCCCCGAGGTGGCCGCGCACCACTCCTGGGCCAGTCGTTTGAGGTCTGGATGGACGCCATCGATTTAGGGCGAGCCTCTCCGGCCGTCACTGATGACAGAATAGCTGACGCGCGGAAATGGTGGCTTACGGACAATTCCGGGCTGTGTTTTTCGTCCGAGAGGTAACTCTCCGTTGCTGGTCTTGGTTGCGGGCAATTGTTTCAATGTGCTAGGCGTCGGCGCTTAGTGCGGGTCCACAATCGTTTCCGCAGATGACCGGACCGGTGCCCGGTTCATGAGCCAGGCACGGATAAGCCAGTCCCGACATAAAACTCCGGGTGCCAAGCTGACGTCCTCCGGGTCTCTGGAGTACTGGGCGGAGAACGGTAATACATCAGGTATCGCGAACGCACGAAGACTCCGGACAGAGCCTACATTAATTTACTTCTCGAACACTCTTTCGAGCTGTCCGATCTTTTTCTCAACTTTGCCGACGTTTTTTTCTGCACTGCCCTCGGCCTCCAGGTTGGGATTGTTCGTGACTTTGCCGGCCGTCTCTTTGACTTTGCCTTTCACTTCATGAACACTGCCTTGAATCTCATCCTTCGTACTTGGGTTCATCTGTTTCCTCCTGGTCGTTGAGTAGCATTGGTCCGCACATCCTTACTGTCGAGGTCCCGTTTCCCGCATCCGCAGCATGCTCATCCTAAGAGTTTCAGCAGTCAAAACACGTACGATAACGCTTTAGGGCAACCCGCAAGTCCTCAGTGGATACGTGATCACTGCAGCCCAACTGCTTCTCCCAGCTCGATCGCTCATTGGCGAAGCCTTCCGTGAGTCGCTGCATCACCGCAGTGACCCGCTTATCTGCGTCTTCGAGCGTCCCGAGCGGTCCATCCAGGAATACGGTCTGTAGCTTGCTCCACTGCGATCGGAATCTCCCCATCTCCGGTTCAGAGAACAAGGGCACGAGCTCTGGGACTTCAGCCGCTCTATCCGGAGTTTCCCGCTCTTGGCTTTTCCCCAGCTCGGGCCCGTAGGGGCGCTTCGACGGAATGTCATAGCTCGCAAGTTTTGTCGTCGGAAGTTCCTCCTCTTATTCTCTTCAGTTCGGCCATTAGGCGACCTCTTTTCTTTCCCCAATGGTTGCTACCTGCACCAGTTCCTCAAATAGAGAACGGTAGTGAATCATCGCCATTCTCAGATCTTCGGTAGTTGCTGCGTCTTTCCCACTCCGCAGCGCAATCTCATGCGCAGAACGGTAGTTCTCCACCACCCGGGGATGGCCGACAGAAATGTCGGCGGCACGTTGATCGAAATCGGAAACCGGATAGCCGCGAGTTTTCATCAAAGCAGACACCAGGTCATCGGCTTCTGCGACTGCCCCTCGAGGGGAGTCAACAAAACGAGACTGTACGGATTCCCACTGTTTCGAAAAATGTTCGCGTTCCATCGGATTGAGATCGCGAATGTTGAGATTGTCAACCCGCTTCTCGAGATCCGCTAGTTTCGCTTCTGCTTTTCGTTCTGAACCATGCTCTCGAACCGCCCGCCCGTACTCAGACCCGAATTTGTGCTGCAGGTCTGCAGTCGTACTCCTGCGTTTTCGTACGTACAGCCAAGCCAGCACCGCGATAACCAGAATCATTACGCCGGCAAGCATAATCAACTTCGGATCCAGCAGATTTAGATTCATCGAAATCTCCCTGCATCAAGTATGTTCACGCGACCAATATGGCCACGAGGTTTCTTTTTCCCCAAAAACTTGTGAATCGCGAGTATCAAACAAATGGGGTTCGGAAAGCTGGTCAGAATTGATCGCGTTGTAAATCAGGCTGTGTCCATCGAACCGAAAATGTGTGCGAAGTGGATAGATTAGGATCATCCATGGACTCCCACCTGTAGCGATCGGGTTAGGCCTACGGCCGGTACAGGTCAAGGCAAGATCGAGATGTGAGGGTTTGTGGCGACAGGTGAAATCGGAAAGCTGGTCATCTGTGATGAACTCATAACGGCGCCCTGTGCGTGCGCAGGAATGAAACCCAGAATCTTAATCTGCTGCCACCCCAGGACGTGACTCGCACGGCTCGTACCGTCACTCCTGTACCGCCCGCGGGTGCAGCTAGCCTCGCCATGCCGCAGCCGATGCGCGAGGTCTGCGCACGCTTATCTCTGAAACTTGCTGATTTGGCCTCAGAACTTGGCAAATCGATCAGCCTCGTTGCGGGCTAGACCTTCTTGAGCGACGGTTGGTGGACCCTCACACGACCGTCGTCATCCCATTTGACGACTGCGTCATCCTCGTTCGCTTGCTGAACGGTGCCGAATTCTCCGGTCGGCGTTCCGAAGTTCCCCAAACCCTCGACGCGATCTCCGGGACATTTCCTGGTCGGACGCAGTGGGCGCGGCGAGCGATGGCCTTTTGGCACGGTCCGCGTCAGGAGTCGCCCCGGGGCGTGACAAGGGCGGCTGGGGAGCTTTACGCAGCTTGGGTGTGAGCTTATTGGCGATGGGAGCCATATTCAATTGTTTCTTTCTGAGAGGCCAGAGCTCCTGCGACTCTTCCTTCTCGATAGGTACAGCATAGGCTCGGAGAGAATGATTCAGCTGGTCCAAAACGCACACTTCTGAGAATGGCCAGGCGCATCCGGCGAGCCTGCGGCTCGGCAGGGTGATCGGCAGTCTAGACAACAAACATGGCTACGCCAGCGGCGAACATTGCCGCCATCGCGATCGCCACGACGATCCATCCCAAGCGGAGCTCGGTTGGCCCTGCATCAGTTTCTTGTCCGAGGCGACGAGTTAGGATGGCGACAAGAAAAAAAGGCGCTAACAATCCGTTCATGACCGCCGTCTAATAAAGCGCCTTCACCCGGGTTAGTGCCTATGAAATCTAGTGCCACACCCACTCGTGCGCGGCATCGACGGCACGAGGGTGTCGCGAGCCACTCGGCCCCAATCAGCCCCCACCACAAACGCGGTGATCGGATAGGCAAAGAGCACGAGCACCAGCCACTTGAGCACGTTCGCTATCTGGTAATAATGGAGCTGAATCGTTGCCCACGAAATCAGGAGAGCGAAAAGCACTTCCAACAAGTACCGATTGCCCCCCGACAGCATTTGGGCCGCATCCTCCATGCCAGCGAGGTCCGCACCGATATTAATCGTGTTGGTGGCAAGCAGGGCCGTGACCACGAGTAGCAACCATCTTGGAAATCGCCGCTTAAAATTTGCAGCCAACCTTGTCCCGTCACCTTTCCGATGCGGGCGCACATCATTTGAACCGCGGCCATCAGCGGCTACGTCAGGAGGGCGGTCCAGAGAAGTTTTGTTCCGAGGTGGGCGCCCGCGACAGAGTATGTGGAAATGCCGGATGGGTCATCATCGGCAGCGCCGGTGATAACGCCGGGGCCAAGCGACCTCAACAGCAGTCGCATCCATCGAGTTGTGGCAAACGTCGGCACGAAAGAGTCGGGGCGAGAACCGCGTGCGAATCATAAGGTGCGGGTGCTGTGCAAAATCGAGCGCCAAAGTGGTCCAATCTGACCAGACATCCGTCTTCGCCGCTTTTATCATACTTATCGAGTGAAGACATGAGACGACTGTCATAAAGGTCGGTCTATCTTCTCTCTTGCAATTGAGGCACAACGTTATGGAAACCATATTGGTCGTTCTGTTGGTGGTGTTCTTGCTCGGTGGCGGAGGTTGGGGATACCGTCGTTGGCGTAGCTAAGTTGGAAATCGCAGCACAGCGCGGGTGCAGACGCAAATAAAAAGCAGGCTTAGGAGTCGAGGGATGACGGCCCGATCGGGATCGAACCGTCATCCCGTCCTTGCTGGCGAGTCATAAGTCGTTGACAGCGCTGTTTTCTGTTTTCGAAGCTGGGACCGTTCCGTTGCCGGAGGCGTAGCGTTCCGCCTCCTACCGCATTGTCCACCCGATCCCTACAGGCACAACCCTATCGCCACTGGGTCCAAATTGCTAGAACGTAGGGGGGGCAGTGGGCAGTTTGACCATTTTCGGCTGGCCGCCGCTCAATCCGCGCCCGTGAGCCTCTCTCTGTGCTGGGGCAATACTTGGGGCAAACCAAGGATGAGCCGGCAGAAGGAAGCACAATGCATACTAAGATTACCATTCGCTCGTTGCTGTTCTCGCTTGCCTTGCTAATTTTCTCCCACGGTGGGTCCGCTCAGATCGGTATCGGCATATCCGTGAACTTCGGTCCCCCGCCGCTACCGGTTTACGAGCAGCCGATTTGTCCCGGCGACGGCTATCTGTGGACACCCGGCTACTGGGCCTATGACGAAGACGATGGCTACTACTGGGTGCCGGGCACCTGGGTCGAGCCGCCCCAGGTCGGCTTTCTCTGGACCCCCGGGTATTGGGGCTGGGGCGGCAATGCCTTCTTTTTCCACGAAGGATATTGGGGCCCCGAGGTGGGCTTCTACGGTGGCATCAACTATGGCTTTGGCTATGGCGGGGTTGGGTATGAGGGCGGCCGTTGGGAAGGTGGTCACTTCTCCTACAACACCTACGTGAATCACGTAAACACCACCATCATTCACAACACCTACAACACTAGGGTGAACATCTCCGAAACGCATGTCAGCTACAACGGTGGAAGCGGTGGGGTCGAAGCGCGCGCCAACTCGCACGAAGAGTCCTATGCTAACGAGCACCACGTCGGTCCAGTGGCCGCGCAAATGCAGCACGTTCAGCAAGCCCGCGGTAATCCCGACTTGCGTGCCTCCGCCAACCAGGGCAAGCCGTCCATCGCGGCTACTGCCAAAGCCGGAGATTTCAGAACGGGCGTTGAATCCTCTCGACAAGCCGGCGGCGAATACAAGGCTCCTCCGGCAAATGCCGCACGCGGCAATGAAGCCCGTCCGGGGAATGAAGCTCAACCCGGCGGGGAAAATCGTCCGGGAAACCCCACCGAAGCCCGTCCTAGCACGGCCAATCACGCGAGCGATCTGCAGCCGCACAGGTTCACGCCGCCCAACACCGGAAACGCTGCAACCGACCGGAAATATCAGCAGCAACAGGACAAGCTAGCCGCTCAGCAAGCGAAGGATCACCAGAAACTGCAGCAGCAGCAGGACAAGGAACATCAGCAAGCCACCGCAAGAAACTATAACGACGCCCAAAAACAGCAGATGGAGCAGCGCCACACTCAGCAAACGCAACAGGTCGAGCAAAAGCATGCCACCCAGCAGCAGCGGATGGAGCAGCGTCAAGCGCCTCGCCAAACTGCACCAAAGGGGGAAAAGCCGCATTGATGGCGTGCGAATCGCCGCGGTCTTCATAGTCACGCAAGCCAACGGGCTGGTAACAATTGCGTCACCCGGCTACTGGCCCGTTTCTTGTTTCTGAGCGTCCACTGAATGGCAGTCATTTTGGTTCGAGGAGAACTTATGAGTCTGTTGAGACGCCAATACATCCCGATCCTGCTTTTGTCTGCGGCCCTGACGGGCACTTGTTTAGCACTCGCACCACAGGCCGATCAAAGCGCAAAGCAGGATATGAAGGATGCCGGCCAATCCACAAAGGACGCGGCCAAGGACACCGGCCAGGCGACGAAGAAAACTGCGAAGAAAACCGGGCACGCAGCGAAGACCGACTCCAAGAAGACGGCGAATAAAACAGCACAAAAGACGAAACAGGGCGCTCAGAAGGTCGAAGATAAGACGCAGCCGAACTAGGACGCGCCACTGTTCGAAAGACCGGTGCGAAACAACAGAAGGGGAGCCTTGACATGGGGAAGTCGAACCATGGGTTCGGATCGTCGAGGAACTCACAGGGTATATCACAGATTTTTCTGGCCTGTGGCACGAGCCACAGGCGGCGTGACATCCTGATCTAGCGATTCCCGGAGTCCGCTCGATCAGGGCAAGGCGATGCCCCCCGAGAAGGTTGGTTTAGGAATGGGAGTAGAGGAATGAGCACTCGACAGATCGATTCCGATCACACCACGGCAACCGTTCGCCTTCCCACCGGAATCGCGTTCGCTTTCGATCAGATTCCTCGGCAGTTGTAAGGAATACTCCCGTCTACATCCACCTAATCCATCTCGCCGTCATCCGCCGCTGGCTGCAGTCCGCCCGCAATTCCCGCAGCTGGTTGTCGGTTGCCGCGGGTCTGCCATGCGTGCCAGACGATTCCCGCTGCCAGATATGCGAGGAATAAGTAGGGGAGCCAGTTCTTCGGCGCTTCCGGCACTGGATAGAGCGTTCCTTCGAGAACTAGAACCATCGCCAGCACCGAGGCGGTCGCAAGAACGACAATCGCCAGAGAGAGCTTCCTCTCGGCCTTCAAGTGCAGCGGCAATGCCACCGCGACCAGTCCATAGACGGTGATGAATCCATAGGTCGCGAGCGAACCCATCCAGTCGTAGACGGTCTCGCCACTGATTTTGGCGAGCGCTAGACCGACGGGCAGCAGCAGAGTCGCCAAGCTGGTCATCAGCACGGCGGTGTGCGGCGTCGAGTTGCGATCATGGGTGCGGCTCATCCAGCGGTGCGTCATGCCATTGTGCGCCATCATCATGAGCACGCGGGCCGACGCCGTGACGCAGGCCAGGATGCAGGCAAACATGCTCACCATGGCACCGATATCGATCAAAGGACCAAGACGCCGCGCTCCGGCGACGATGGCCAACACACTCATGGGGGAGGCGCTTTGGTCGAGGGTTCCACTCGCGGCAGGGAAACCGAGCACCTCGGTGTAGGAGGCGGCAATGAAGAAGAGGCCGGCCAGCAATGCGCTCTGGATTACAGCTCGAGGAATGGTCTGCAGGGGGCGTTTCGCCTCCTCACCGAGCGTGGTCGCGCTCTCGAATCCTACGAAGCTAAACATGGCCAGCACCACGCCCAGACGGACTCCGCTCCAGTGCACCCCACGCAACGCGAACTGGGCAGGGTCCAGGTGCAGTCCGTGGCGCCAAAGCACCAGGGCGAAGACCACGCCGATCGAGAGTACCGACGCCAGTTCGATATACCCCATGAGCTGCGTTGAGACCTTTACGTCGCGATACGCGATGGCCCCGGAGACGGCCACGGAAAACGCCGCCAGGAAGACAGGGAAAGCGGCGACTCCAAAGAATTCTCCCAGCACCACGTTGGCATAGTGAACGAACCCGCCCGCCACAGAAGCGCCAGTAGCCACGTACGCCAGCAGCAGAGCCCACGCCGATACACTGGCCAGGAGAGGAGGGAGCGACGAGGTCGCGTAAGAGTATAGCGAACCCGGTGAGGCGGACTCGCGCGCAAATCGCGCTACGCAAAGTGCGATCAGCAAAGTGCACGCCATCGCTAGCAAATAAGCCAGCCAGGTACCATTCCCCGCCGAGGCAAAGACGAGCGGCACCGTCATCGCGGGCGAGCACGTCGGCCCCATCGTGGAGATGGACTGTGCCAGCGTTTCGAGCGGGCCCAAGGCTTGGGGCTGCAACCCGTAGCCCGCCGGGATCACTGCTGCCGGGTGCACTTCTCGGGTTGCGCTCGAATACTCCAAGCCAGTCGTCCCTTCGCAGCTTTGGATTAGCGTCCTGGGTCTTGAAACAACAAGAACGGGAGACCGGTCGCCCGCGGGTCGAACTCCAGTTTCGTGTTGGAACTGCGGTTGAGTCAAGAGGATTGCGAGTGTTAGTCTCGACGGCATGGAACCTGGCATCTCACCCGGCAGGAAACCGAATCTGGACGCGCAGGGCATGTTAACCGTCGCGCTCGAGCAGGCTCGCCTTGGATTGGCCGAGGGCGGCATCCCGGTGGGCGGAGCCATTTTCCACACCGACGGCACCCTATTGGGTGCTGGGCATAACCGACTCGTGCAACAAGGGAACGGCTCGTTACATGGCGAAACCGACGCCTTTCGAGCCGCCGGACGACGGCCGACCTGGCACGATACCATCCTGGTCACGACGCTGGCTCCGTGCTGGTACTGCAGCGGCTTGATTTACCAATTCCGCTTCCGCCAGGTAATTGTGGGCGACAGCGTCAACGCCACGGGCGGCATGTTGTGGCTCCGGGAGCAGGGCATCGACGTCGTTGATCTACGCTCGCAGGAATGTATCGACCTGATCGGCGAGTTCCAGCGCCAGCACCCTGATCTGTGGAAAGAGTGCATCGGCGAGGCTTGATCTCCCTCTCTCAAGGCTGGCAGGTTGGCAATCTCGTTGAATGAATCGAGACTCGGCGCGTGGCGGCTGGACCTGGTCTTCCATTCCAGCCCGCGCCCCTTTCGCATCCAGCTTCCTCAGGGCATCGACATAGGCTAGGGAGTCGTTCACCGCGGGAAATGGCGGGCCGTTTCTGGACCCAGCTTGGGCTATTGTCTGGGAGCCTCCCTCAGCGACTTGGAATACTGGTCTATGACATAGGCTCTCGTGCTCGCGATCTTTTCCCTAACTTTCGCGTCCTTCGTTGCCAAGTCAAGGTAGCGCAGCAAGAATAATGTTGTCCGGGGCTGCCGATCGGAGGCATTTGTAACGACGCGAGGGCCGCTATACAACAAAAAGATGACCAGCAGCATACCCCTGGTCTCGCGGTCGTCCGGTGTTTTTCCGCCAATTATTTTAGTCAGGGCAACCGCAGAGGCGTCGCCGAGCCATCCCAAACGTCTGACATCCAAGGAGTTGTATCCTCCTTCCATGGTGTTTTCCAAAGCCTGCTGAACGGTCGCCTCTGGCTCAAGAGGTCCGGTCTGACCAGGAAGGGCGGCTGGCAAGACGACTAAAACGATGGAAAGCAGCAATGTCCTCACGGCACACTCCTTATTACATCGCATCATTACATCCCATCGGCGACCTGGCCGCCCGACTCTGCCGGAGTCACGGCGTGCCCAGATTCCAAGTTCGATGCGGGGGCAAGGTAAGCTCCTATAAACGGTCGCCGACCATGGGCCCTCCAGAATTGCCATTCACTGACTGGGAAAGCAGCTTCTGCGATCCCGAGAGGGCTGATATCCCCGCTTTGAAACACTTTTTCTTGATACTACGGGCCGGTCGGAGCTGAATCCCCGCTTATGAGGGCTTTCACGCCGTTAGACAGTTCGGCATCGTCGATCACGAAGAACAAACCGCCGCGTCCGTTCTGGCTGCTCTTGCAGGTTCCTGAAATCGCGCCCTGCTGATTCATGTCACCGAAAATCGTGTAGTGGTGAGTCCCGGAGGTTGATACACCGATTTTGGCGTGGTTGCCGTCAGGCGTAGCGATACCGGTAAGCCCAAATGTTTTGCCCGCAAATTGCCCTGATGTTGCAATCTCTACCGCGCCAGGCGTGCTGAGCGACGGGTCCCAACAGGCGATGGTGCTTGATGAGGTTGTGCTGGGTATCTGTGGGCTCGCCCACCAGGTCGCAGCCCTCAGGGATACGCCATCGAGCACAGAAGACACCATTTGCCACGGTGGCACATGCAGCCGAGAAGGCTTGGAGATCAACTGCACGCCCGTCGAAAGAGTTTCATGAGTGAACGCCGTGCTCGTCGATTGGACGCCGAGTTTTGTTACCAAGGAGCTAATATCTGCTGGACCGCCGTTTTTGACGATT
Source organism: uncultured Acidobacteriaceae bacterium (assembly GCA_963770245.1). Classification (GTDB taxonomy): domain Bacteria; phylum Acidobacteriota; class Terriglobia; order Terriglobales; family Acidobacteriaceae; genus PALSA-270. Next base: position 151,378 of record CAVYOX010000017.1, read on the forward strand.
TGGACATTGTGGGTATCGGTAACCACGCTTGCGTTCTGGAGGGCGGTCAGCACCATGGCCACGTCATTCTTAGTGAGTTTTAGGGCGAAAAAGTGCTGGCTGACGAGCACATCATTGTCCCGTGCCGTGCAGCCGAGCGTGTTGCCCTCAGCCGGGCGGGGGTGAAGCTTGCTGCCTGCTCCCGGCCAATCCGGAGTAGTGACTTGCAGCACCATGCCTTCCCCTGAGTCATTCCAGGCAATCATGCCTTTTGAATGTCCCCATGGTGCGCTACAACTGTTGGTACTGTCGCAGGCGGCAAGCTTGGGGTCCTGGTAGAACTGATCGTTCCAGACTACATAGCTGAAGGAGCCACTATAGATCTCGTCAAATGTCGCGCCCAGCGGATCATCTGTGGTATCGCCCGCACATCCGCTCCCGAGATGGAGACTCCTCGAATCGCTGCTGGCCACGGCAAACTGCTGGCTGAAAGATGTCCAGGAGGACTGCACTTGCCCACCGAACAAGCACGTTCGTATTGCGCCAGCAGCGCACTCTGGAAAGGATGCAGAATTGAATTTGAATACAAACCACCAATCGACCGGATGTCCTTTGGCAATCAGAGGACGAACAGACTCTCCAGAACCGCCGTTGATCGCAGTTGGGGTTGGAGCCTCAGCATGAATCGTTACATTCTTTCCCCATACAAACCCAATCTGCCCATCGGGCGCCTTCACATGGTAGTACCCGTCGGTCGAAGCCGGGTCGAGCAGCGTCAACTGGCTTCCCGGTTTGAGCGCTTCAATCGGGCCGTTGTCCGGAGATGCATCAGGTCGCAGATTTACATTGCGGGTCACGACCGCGGTCTGAGCAGCCGCAATCACCGAGAGCAGAGACAGAACCAAGAAGCCAGGCAGTCTCTTCATGGCCATCCTCCGAAAAGGGATTGTCCTGCTCGGCCGAAGGGGGTTTAGGCCGAAAGTGTAATCAGTAAGGCTAGGTACAAGCAAAAGAAAATATCGTGCAATTGTCGTTTATGAATGCCGGCTAGTATCGGAATCTAGACTGAAAGACGTGGCTAGCTTTGCAGATTTAGCCGGGTTGGGTGTAACGTTATCCGCCGGCCGGGAAATCAAGATGTACATTCCGGCGATAGCCAAGAAGCGGGAGGAACTGATTATGGCAGACGCGACCGCAACCGTACAGGAGCTCTACGCCGCATTTGGGCGAGGTGACCTGCCAGCAATTCTGTCAAAGCTTGCCGACGATGTTGTTTGGGAATCGGAGGCCCCAGCAATCGTTTCATTTGGCGGCATCCGCCGCGGAATAACAGAAACAAGAGGCTTTTTCGACGGTCTCGCTAGAGAATTCACCGACCAGAAGCTCACCATAGCCGAATATGTCGCTTCCGGTGATGCGGTCATGACCATCGGCCGCTATACAGCCACGACGAAAGCCACCGGCAAGAAAGTGGACTCACCCGTGGCTCATTACTGGAAGTTTCGTGACGGCAAGATCGTCCGCTACATTGGATTCTCCAACACCGCCGCGCTGGTGGAAGCGCTACAACCCGCTGAGTCAAGAGCAGCCTGACTGAAGAATGCCTCACGTTCGCCCGCGACCGGGCGAACGTGAGCTCCATCCAGAATTCGGCTCTGCACGAGAATCTGGAAAAATTGCGCATATTACGCGGCTTTCTGAAGAACCGGGAATCCGGTCTTGCTGGCGGCCAGTCGCTGAGCTTTGGGCAAGCGATAGTTCATATCCGATAGCCACGGCCGCGGCAGAGCAGAACTTCGATGTTCCCGGTGACCGCTTCGATTACTTCCATCGGAGCTTTGGTCCGCGAGATCAACGACCCATTGAGCGCGATATTGCGGGAAAGGCAGGCGGGAAAGGCAGGATTCTCATGTCAGCCAATGGCAAGTCGGCGGCACTTGCCTCATATGCGCTTCTAGATTTGATTTACGATTTGCGATTTCCGATCGGCGACGGAATAGTAGAATCGGTTCAACTGGTGAATCGTCAACTGGAGAAATGGTAGTGACGAGAGACGACGCGTGGAATCTGGCCCAGCTTTGGATGGCGGCTTGGAATGCTCATGACCTGGACTTGATCATGGTGCACTATGAGGATGCAGTCGCGTTGACCTCGCCGGTTGCCGCTCAGCTGTTGGGGACACGTGATGGCAACGTGGTCGGAAAGGCGAACTTGAGAGCGTACTTTCGGCGAGGACTAGAAGCCTACCCGGAACTCCGCTTTCGACTTGAGGACGTGCTTTGGGGCGTAAACAGCGTAGTTCTCTACTACACAAACCAAAAGGGGACGCGCACGGCGGAGTTCATGGAGTTGTCAGCGCATGGGAAAGTAACACGAGTCGTGGCGAACTACAGTGGGTAGAAAGTAGGCTACTGCCGCAAAGCCGGAGCGGGCCAGAAACCGACGGTAGCCTGGTCTCTAAGCGGCAGCGGACTGAAGAGCACTGCAGAAATCACGCTCGAACCCCAAGCCGTCGGCTGCACAAAGGACTAGCTGCTTCTTCTGAGCCTCGGTTGAAACTCGACAAAGCAGCTGTCGATAGTGAACGTCCTCAACCGCACTCGATACCGCCAAGCAGTCATACAGCAGCATGAGCGGAGCATTCCCGAAAACGCGCTGGCTTGTCTGTAAGGCGCGAATATCTTCGGGCCTGCGTGTTGTGGTCCATCCGGCCAACACTACTTCTTCCCCCTGACAGACCACGTAGACTCGATCGCCCTTTTTCAGACGCTGCCGATATCTTCCGAGCTCGGAGGGCACTAAAATTTCCGGATGTCGGAGCGCTATGTCCACCAAGTCGCCGACTCCGCCTTCTCTTGCACTGAGGTGAGGAGTTGAAACCAGCCCGACACCCGCTGCCTCGATGTTCACGCGGTTGCTCACGGGGAATAGATCGATTTGAGCCCGGCCGAATCGCACCAAGCGGATGGGTCTCGCGACCGCCTTCACGGCCCAGGCCATCAGCGTTCTTTTGTGTCGATGGTAGCGAATGCGAGCCTGAACGCCACTCGCCCACAAGCGAATCGACCGGAACCGGTGCAGGGTTTCATCATGCCTTTTCGCCAGACGCTGGGCTCGACGCCCGAGACGAAGGCAGGGAATTGCACCGGCGCGCAAAAGGCGACGCACCTGTCCTTGAATGCCGGTCGGCTCGATGCACAGCGAATAGGTTTCTTGCGTATCGGTAATGAATCGATCTTTGAACGGTTCGTCGCCGCGGCCGAAGTCAAACTCTCGGGTGACGTTCTCCTGTGCGTAATGCAAGAGTTTGTGGATCAAGACTTCGCCGGGAGAGTAGTCCCCAGCATCCACATCAAACGTCTGTTGATAGAAGACCCACTTGCCATTTACATGGAAGCTGAAATGCCAGGCCAGGGGGCGGCCGTCGAGCGCCAGAACTCCGAAACGCAACTCCTTGGTCAGGTCGAGTTCTTCGACTAGACTCCGCAGGAACATGTTGAACTCCGGCGCAGAGCTTCGCTTTCCCGCCAAAGCGCGACTTCGCATCTGATGCCGGAAGAAGTCAGAGAGCTGGGCCTGCGCCTCAGCCTTGGTTTCAATGTGATGGAAGGTGAGAGTTCCGGCTTTCCGCAGCTTGTTCAAGCGACGCTTGGTGTGTTTCTTTCCCAGAAGTGAGACCAGCACATCCCGATTGCCCTCGATCATAATCGTATGGCAATCTCCGCCTGGCGTCATTTGGAGATGCCGGCGCAACTTCTTCGGTAATGCGGTCAATTGCTTAGAGATGCGGCCACCGACCTTGAGATTCCGCAGAACACACTCTTTCCACCCGGGAACTTGCAACAAGGTGTTGAGCGCGGCCGCAAACACCTCGGCTGCCCGACCGTTTTCGCACAAAATGTCACAATAGTCGGCCTGCGTTCCTGCCAGAAAGGAAATCCTGTCCCGATCCTTGACCAAGGGCACAATTCCAATCACTCGCTGCCCTTCAAATACCGCGAGCGAGAGAAGCTCAACTTTGCCGCCGTAACAGCGCCACCATGCGCAGGCCCAGGCAAGACTCTGAAATATCTCCGCCTCAGGATCGGCCCGCCACAAACGCTCCCAATCTGCCGAGAGCTCTTCTAAGCGGGAAAAGCTAGTTATCAGCTCGCAGCCGAGCGTCGAATCGGCGATGGCTCCTTCGCCTTGGCTCGGGGAGTTGCGATAGCCCGGGTAACCGACCATCTCAGAATCGTTGTCCATTCGCTCCCGCACGTCTTCATCCCGCCGAGCGTTCAGATTCCTGCACCGAGCCGTTCAAGCCGCGAGCCGGTATTGCCCGCCCGCCATCGCCTTTTTTTTCATCGACTGCTCGTATATTTTCAGCGTTCGATCCGCAATCACATCCCAGCAAAGATGCTCTTGCGCCCTCTTCAGCAGTCTGGCTCCCACTTCCTGCCGCAAGCGGTGGTTGCTGACCAGTTCTATGATTCGTTCTGCCAACTGTTCGGGATGATTCTCCTCCACCCAGACCCCGCTTTCTCCGAGGTGATCGGGCAGCCCGGCCTTGCGCGTGCACACGACCGGCAACTGGCAAGCGGCGGCCAGTGAAGCCGGGAGGCCCGCAAAACTCCCGGTGTAAGGCAGAACGCACACGAGCGAACGCTGATAGAGCGCTACCATGTCCTCATCGGGCAGTTCGTCGAGCCAGACAATCTTATTGGCCACTCCGTTTTCCCGATTTGCCAGCCGAGTCGCTTCCTCCACTTCGGGGGCGGCATAGTGTCCGTGGATACTCAAAGTGGGTGCGTTCGCTCCCATCCGCTGTTGAATGATCGACATGGCCTTAAATAGGGTGTCGACGCCTTTGTTGTGCATTAGGAAGTGACCGCCGTAGAAGACAATCCCTTGCCTCTGATTGTCGGGCAACGCGGCTGGCATGTTGGTGCCGTTCAACACGACATGAATCTTCTCTTCTTGTACGTGCAGGCGGATAAGGTGTTGTTTCATCTCGTCGCAGTGCACGATGATGCCGTCGGCCAGGTTGTAGGCCTTATTTCTTTCGGGGAATTCCAGCTGGTCGGGATCCAGTTCGTGAACGGTGACGATTCTGGTGGCGCTGGAAGGCTGTTTCAGCCAATGGAACACAGCTTTTGCTCCATAGGCATTCAGGATTTGTTGGAAGTGTACGACTTCCGCGTTCTTGGATGAGCTTGCGTAGCGCTTGGCCCGAAAATACAGGAGCACCGTTCTAGCGGCTGCACGCAGCTTGCGCTTCCATGCTTTTGTCGACACAAAATCCCCGGGTATAGGCATTTCGAAGTAGTCGTATTGTTGTTTTGGCATCAGAAACTGCCGGCTCACCGCCATCGGAGTTCCGCAGCCGCAGTTCGAGGCTACCCATTGGACTGTGTTGCCAGTCTTCTTCTCGATTGCAGCTCTGAGGGAACTGCCGTACGAACCAAACGACGTTTTGAACGGGCAACAAATCAAGGTTAATCGCATGGGGACCTAGCCTTCTCTGCTTAAGGGCTGCGAAGTCGGCATCAACCGATTCGGCCAGCGGTCTCGGCTGTAACCCTCCCGAACTTCGCTTGCCTTCCAAAGACGACCACCCAGTCTACAAGCACTCCGCTGATCGCGACAGTGTGAAACAATTTTCATCTTGAAGCGCCTGCGGTTTGTCATCGGCACGAGTACGCCGACATCGCCTCATTTTCCAGGCCGCCCTGTACTCAGAACGACTGAAGTAGCGACGCCGACAGAGATGAGGCAACGGCGAGAGCTGCCTTTCCGCGGCGATGCAATGGTTGCGGACGAGGCTGGAGCAACCTACGTCTGGTTCCAGGCGAAATCTCTAGACTCGCTCAATACGCGCAGTTGCCTTCCGCAGTACCTCTGCAATAGCAGTACGCCTGCGCTGAAGGTTGGACCGCGAAGTAGCGCCCTCAAAGGTGCGCGATCTGCGCCAGCGCACTCCGAAAGTTCCAGCTCACTTTTGTAGCACCTCTCCTTACCCCAGCCCTGCGGTAGAAAGATTCTGCTACTGCGTAGCCTTGGCCATCGGGAACGGTTTTTCGAATTGCTTTCTATTCTCTTCGATCCCGCTTGCTGCCCGGCGCTCAGCTTCCGCGATCTCCATCGGGCTCATCTCGCCAGCCAGCTTCGTCCTTTCCCTCCGGCTGATCTCGAGAACCTGAGCTGACCTTTCCGCCGACAAGGACAACCGATAGGTTTGCGCTCGGTCCTGAGATAGTCCGCATCCTTCAAAATACACCTGTGCCAAAAGAAGGTGCGCAGAGGCAAGCCCTTGCGCGGCTAACGCACGAAGCCAATCCAGATGTTCATCCCGCCGCGCTACGCTGAGATGTCTCGTGAAAACAACATTTGTTTTTTGAATCCACTCTCGCTTAACGGCAAGCGTCAACTCTAAGCGACTCGAGACACCTAACTTCCCGAATATGCTGAATAGATAGTTCTTTACTGTGTGCTCGCTGAGGCAAAGTTTTCGTGCGATTTCTCGATTTTTCGCACCATCCACAGCAAGACCAACCACTTCCCGCTCTCGTCTGGTTAGCAACGCCATGCTATCTGGATCAACCCTTGGCATGGAGGTGCCAGCCAAGGCTTCGAGAGCGAAACGCAAGACTTCAGTGCTGGCCCACACTTGTCCGCCAAATACACTGTGAATGCACTTCCGCAGCGATTGCACTGATCCGTCTCGGATGAAAACCCCGCTCGCATGGGCGCGAAAGGCCTCTACTACGGACGCGCCATCGAGGTGATCTAGAAGCATCACGACAAATAACTCTGACCGGATCATTCGCAATCGACGTGCGAGATCGAATCCGCCCGTAGGTCGCCCATCGAGGTTCGCACCGAGCAACACAATGTCGGGAGACATATCGCTTACAACTTGGGATGCTTCCGTAGCGCTGGTGACGGCAGCCACTACCTTAATTTTTGGATCTTGGTCGATAGCGTCTGCAAGAAGTTGACATGCCATCTTTGTACAATCGGCAAGCAGAATTCGAATGGGTTTGCGGTCGCTTGGATATGACATTGGAAGTGCCTTGACGCCGGGGGGGGGGGTGGAGCAGCGCAACAACTTTATAGCACATTCAGTTGTGGAAAACTCGATGCAAAAATATAGATCGATCACATTTTCATGGTCAGGGCTGCACGCAGCTTGCGCTTCCATGCTTTTGTCGACACAAAATCCCCGGGTATGGCATTTCGAAGTAGTCGTATTGTTGTTTTGGCATCAGAAACTGCCGGCTCACCGCCATCGGAGTTCCGCAGCCGCAGTTCGAGGCTACCCATTGGACTGTGTTGCCAGTCTTCTTCTCGATTGCAGCTCTCAGGGAACTACCGTACGAACCAAACGAGGTTGTGAACGGGCAACGAATCAAAGTTATACGCATGGCGCCCCAGCCTTCTCTGCTTATGGCCCGCGAAAGTAGGCATCAACCAATTCAGCCAGTGGTTTGGGCTGTATCCCTCCAAACCGGGAAATCTCGCAACACCCGCCCGGCTGGCAACATGTTTCCCTCTAGTCGTTCTTAATCGGAATCGCCTTGCTTATCTTGAAGCGCCTGCGGCTTTGTCATCCGCACGAGCAGGGCCGCCTGGGCTCTTTTGCAGCCCGCACTGTACTCGGAACGATTGGAGCGACGCTGACTGAGGTGAAGCTCCAGCGAGAGCTGCTTTTGGCGGCGATTCCGTGCCGTGCTTTGTTCGCTGCACCACAGTTGGCAGGCGCTCAAAACACGCACCAACTCCCCGGTCCGCTCGAAGGGGTTTGTGTGTTCGGAGCCGTTCACACGCTGCCGCCCAATTGGTTGTGCACCAGGCTGGAGCAGCCTACGTCGTATAAAGGGAGTCCGCCGGAACTACCGCCAGATTGGCGGGCCCGATATAGGCAGATTCCGCTACTGCGTAACCTTCGCCACTGGGAACGGTTTTGTGAATTGCTTTTTATTCTCTTCGATCCAGCTTGCTGCCCGGCGCTCAGCTTCCGCGATCTCCATCGGGCTCATCTCGCCAGCCAGCTTCTTCCTTTCACTCCGGCTGATCTCGATAATCTGAGCCGACTTTTCCGCCCACCAGAATAACCGATAGGCTTGCGCTCGGTCCCGTGATACTCCCCGTCCTTCAGAATACAACTGTGCCAAGAGAAGCTGGGCAGAGGCAACTCCTTGCTCGGCTAAGGCGCGAAGCCAATCCACATTGTCATCCCGCCGCGTTGCGCTCGGATGGCGCATGGGAACAACATTTGGTTTTTGAATCCACTCTCGCTTCACCGCCAGCGTCAACTCTAGGCGACTGGAAACATGTAATTTCCCGAATATGCTGAAGAGATAATTCTTTACCGTGTGCTCGCTCAGGTGAAGCTTCCGTGCGATGTCTCGCTTTTTCAAACCCTCCACGGCAAGAGCAACCACTTCCCGTTCTCGTCTGGTCAGCGACGCCATGCTATTTGGATCAACCGTTGGCATTGAGGTGCCTGCCAACGCTTCGAGAGCGAAGCGCAAGGCTTCGGTGCTGGCCCAGACCTGTCCGCCAAATACGCTGTGAATGCACTTCCTTAGCGATTGCACAGATCCGTCTCGGATGAAAACCCCGCTGGCATGGGCGCGAAAGGCCTCTACGACAGAGGCGCCATCGAGATGATCGAGAAGCATCACGACAAATAGCTCGGGCTTGATCATCCGCAATCGACGCGCGAGGTCAAATCCGCCGGTCGATTGCCCATCCAGGTTGGCACCGAGCAAAACAATGTCGGGAGCGCTATCAGTCACCATTTGGGATGCTTCGACGGCGCTGGTGACGGCAGCCACCACCTTGATTTTTGGGTCTTGATCGATCGCGGCTGCCAGAAGTTGACATGCCATCTTCGTACAATCGGCAAGCAGAATTCGAATTGGCCTGCGGTCGCGTTGGTACGATGACATTTGAGGGATCCCTTGATGGGCGTGGGTTTCGGGTAGAAACGGTTATAGCACATTCAGCCTGTGGAAGTCGGTTCCAAAATATTTATAGCCTCCATAGATAACCAAAGCGACATCGCCGATCGTTTATGGATATGGACCTTGACCGGGGGGTTCCGGTCCCTGAGAAATGTTTCTTAGTTTCTCGAGAAATGAGGCCCAGCACAGTACGAGGCCCCAGCCCCTGAGAACGATTTCATGGGCTCCTGAGACAACGTCTCTCAGGCGAACGAGTCGGCAGTCCCAAGGCAGCGTCCTCTTGAAAGATCTGTTAGAGGTGCCTACCTTACAACGAACCGAACTTAGTCTCGATTGTTGATCTTTTTTAGTTCATGGGACTCAAGGGGCGGAGCTATGAGCACCGGCACTCAACTATCCCAAGACGCGCTGTTTACGGCAGTCGCGTCTCTCGGTTTGCCAGCGGCGGAAGCTCGCTGGTTTGCGGTTCGAACTCGTTCCCGGCACGAGAAGATTGTGGCCAATCAGCTACGCAGCCAGGAGGTAACGACCTTCTTGCCGCTGGTGACGCAGATTCACCGTTGGAGCGACCGTAGAAAAGTGGTCGAAGTGCCACTGTTCCCGGGGTACACATTTGTGCGGGTCGTTCCTTCGACCGCGCAATATGTCCGGGTGCTTCGGGTGCACGGGGTGAGCAGCTTTGTCGGGGTCCGCGGCGAGGGCAGTCCGATACCGGATAAGCAAATCGACGATATTCGGGTGCTGCTCACAAGCAATGCGGAATACTCTCTTTGCCCCTTCCTGAAGGTCGGCCAGAGGGTACGAATCCGCGGTGGCTGCTTAGATGGAGTCGAAGGACTTCTAATGGCCCGAAAAGGTGATCGGAACTTGATCATTTCCGTCGAGCCCATGCAGCAGTCGCTAGCCATTAATATCGAAAATTACGACGTCGACGCGATTTAGGGTTCGGAAAAATGTCCCGCCATCGGTTCGCTGTTTCTTCGCGTAGCAATCTTCCGCGTCAGGGAGACCACACTCTCTGGTTACACGAGCTTATTTCGGACCCCCGCCGGATGGGTAGCGTGATTGAACGCCGCGCAGCGATTCGATATCCCATGCGCGCACCGGTGCTCTTCCGATCGGTCGACGATCAGACCACGGCCCCTGGGGCGGGCTTTGTTCAGGACGTCAGTACAGAAGGCATTTTTGTATTGTGTCCCAGCCCTCGGTCGATCGGTGAGGCTCTGAAGCTTGAGATCCTCTTGCCTCCATTCGGGACCTACGATGCCAAACTGGTTGCGAGGTTTACCGGTCTCGTCGTACGGGTGGAGGATGAGGTGGGTTTTGTAGTGGCGGCAAAAGTCAGTTTGCACAGATATATCATGAGCGAACGACTGCCGATTCCTGGCCTGACGGCGCAATGAAGGGCTCTGCTGAGAGAACGCCGGGAAGAGCCGAGAGGCAGCGATCCGCGCACTGCCGGTTTATGGGCTGGAGAGCTTCTTCTGGTTGGTCTCGATTGGCGCTTTCTGACGGGCAGGGAATGAAGTTGTTAGGACAAGTGTAGCAGGAGCGAAATGGTCAATCAGTTCTTCGGCCTTCGTGAACAACCTTTCGGAGTCACTCCGGATCCGCGTTATCTGTACCTCGGGCCGGGGCACAGGGAAGCGCTCGCTTCGCTGGTTTACGGAATTGAAGCGAACCGCGGGTTTTTGGCGCTGATCGCCCAGCCAGGCATGGGCAAGACCACCCTCCTGGTCCATTTGCTGGAGAAGTTTCGCCAGTCCGCCCGCACTGCGTTCTTGTTTCAGACACAGTGCAATTCGCGAGAGCTAGTGCGGTTCCTGCTGGCGGAATTGGGCATCGAAGGCAAAGAAAACGACCTGGTGCGAATGCACGATCAGTTCAACCGTTTTCTGATGGAGCAGTCAATTGCCAATAAACGCGTCATCGTTGTCATTGACGAAGCGCAGAACCTCGAACCTATGGTTCTAGAAACGGTGAGGCTGCTCTCGAACTTTGAAACGCCGCGTGCCAAGCTGCTGCAGATCATCCTGGCTGGGCAGCCCGAACTGGCTACCAAACTGGCCAGCCCTTCGCTGAGTCAATTCCGGCAGCGTATTGCAAGCTTCAATGGACTTAAGCCCCTGTCTCCGCAGGAGGTTGCACGATTCATCGACCATCGCCTGAAAGTCGCCTGCTACCAAGGCCCACCGCTTTTTACGGAGGAGGCCAAGGCGATGATTGCGGACCTGAGTGAAGGGATTCCGCGGAACATCAACAGTCTCTGCTTTGGCGCGCTCAGCTTGGCCTGCGGACTGCACCGCAAAACCGTCGACACAGAGATTGTGCATGAAGTGTTCGGTGATCACGATTTACGACAGCTGACTTCGAGCTCAAAGACGGTCGCGATTCACCATCATCTCGCGACCTGGCCACCGCAGGGGGGAGACCACAAGATCGCTCGTTTATCGGATACTCGGCGCGATCTAGATCGAAGCAGCCACGATGACGATACGGCGATCGGCCCCGGAGATCATAAAACGACCAGGCCGCTGCAGCCGTTATCCGAGGCTCCCCTGAGGCCTACGAAAGCCAGGCCCACGCCAATAGAAATCCTCGCTTTATCTGCCACCGAGCGCGATCGAGACGGAAGCAACCACGAGAGCGACAGAACGATCGGCCCCGAGGATCATACAGCGACCAGGCCGCTGCTATCGCTACTACAGGCTCCCCTGAGGCCTGCGGAAGCCAGCCCCACGCCAACAGAGGCCGTGGCTTTCTCTGGCATTCAGCTCGATCTAGATGAAAGCAACGCTGGAAGCGACCGCGACGGCGACAGAACGATCGGCTCCGAGAATCATCAAGCGACCAGGCCGCTGCTCCGGAAGTTGATCCTCTCGCTATTATCGCTAGCTGTCGGTTTTGCAGTGCTCATCTTGATGGTTGGCAGCGGGGTAACCAAAGTAGCCGCTCCAGCAGTTGAAATGGCGAACACCGCGCCCCTGCCCGGTCCAGAAAGCGAACCCTCCCCGGCTATGGTCAAAATCGCTGACACCGAAAGGGTGCGACTTGCGCCCTCGGAGGCGCAGCCAAAAGAAATACGGAATTCGCCTTTCGGTCCTGCCAGGTTCCGTGCGCCGGTCAATGAAGGCAGTAGCAATCAGAAAACGAAACTCGTCGCTCCGGCGGCCCAAAGCGCAAAGCCCCTGCCTCGTCTCGAAAACATGGCTGCTTTGGGCATGGTCAAGCTTTCTGACACCGAAGCGATAAAACCTCTGCCGGCGAAGACGCATCCAGAACCGGCGCAGGATTCTGTTCTAGATCCTGCCGAGCTATGGAAGCGAGTGGCGCAGGGAAATGTCAGTGCGGAAATCAGCCTGGCGACCCTCTATCTTGACGGGAGCGCGACCGTCGAACAAAACTGCGAACAAGCGCATCAGCTCTTGATGGTGGCATCGCGAACGGGCAGCAAAGTTGCTAGCGATCTGCTAAACGGAAAATACGCGGAGCAGTGCCATTGAGTGCAGTTTTGAGCGGCCCGATTGTCACCGGGAGCATGGACCAATTTCATGAGTAGAAATTTTGAATTGCTGCAAAGACTTGCCAAAGATCAGGAAATGTTTGACACCGGAACAGAGTTGTCATCTCCTCCGTCGCTTCCGGCTGCGTCGCCGCCGCTGGAGTGGGAAAGCGAACGAAAACCCATTGCGGTACCACCACTTAAGCTCGAAATGGAGGAGACGCAACGCGACGAGATCAGGAAATGTGTGCAGCATGTGTTCTTGATGCCCGGGGCAGAAGCCCCACGAACCGTCGTGCTGACCGGTATCGAGTCGGGAACTGGATGCAGTTGGATCTGCTGTCGCGCGGCGGAGATCCTGGCCTCGCAGGTCAGCGGCCCGGTTTGCGTGGTGGACGCCAACTTGCGGGCGCCTGCACTTCATCAATATTTCGGCGTGGAAAATCACCACGGACTCTCCGATGCACTGGAGGAACCCGAGTCCATTCGCGATTTTGTGCGTCCACTCGGCCGGGAGAACTTGTGGCTCCTGAGCTGCGGTGCCAACCGAACGAACGCCCACAAGCTCCTGCTGTCGGATCCGATGCGGACTCGGCTGGCGGAACTGCGCGAATACTTCGAATATGTCCTGATCGATGCTCCCGCGATGAGCCTGGGCATCGAAGGCATCGCGCTCGGCCGGGCTGCCGAAGGCGTGGTTTTAGTCCTGAAAGCCAATGCTTCCCGTCGGGAGACGGCACGAAAAGCGGTTCAGGACTTGCAAAGCGCCGGGGCGCGAATCCTAGGAGCAATTTTGAACCAGCGTACCTTTCCGATTCCGCAGGCGATCTATACCAAGCTCTAGTTCCTCTGGAGATCTCGGACCTGCTTTAGAACGGTTTTCTCCTTCGACACTTCACCATGAGTAATGCTCGTCGCAAGCTGTTGCTGAATGCGTTTAGGCTCTTCGATCTGGGGCTCATGGTGTCGGTCTTCATCGTGGCAGCTCTCGCTGTGCCCCACAACGGTCGGGATGTGAGTGCTACGCAATTGTTTTCCACGCGGGTCAAGATCCAGAATGTCGCTATCTTTTCGCTGCTCGTGCTTACCTGGCACGTGATCTTTAGCCTGGCCGGGCTCTATCGGTCTCGTCGGCTGTCCGATCGTTGGAAGGAGCTCATCGACGTCACCAAGGCCACTTTCCTCGGCACCCTGGCCGTACTGCTCGGCGCCTCCATGTTCCGCATCGAAATGGTGACGCCGCGGTTCCTGAGTGTGTTCTTGCTGGTCGGAACCTTGTCCGCGGTTGCCAGCCGGCTCACGCTGCGTGCCACCCTCGCCTTCATCCGAAAGCGGGGCAGAAACTTGCGAAACCTGGTGATTGTCGGAACCAACCGCCGCGCCCTGGAATTTGCAGAGCGGATGGCGAGTCATCCCGACCTCGGCTATCGCATTGTCGGGTTTGTGGATCGAGACTGGGACGGTATCGAGGCGTTTCGCAGCAGCGGCCATGTTCTGGCCTGCGATTTCTCGACTTTCCCTGACTTTTTGCGGAGCAGGGAAGTGGATGAGGTCGTGATGGCATTGCCGGTTCGTTCCCTGCACGAGGAGGGATCACGGATTGCGGCGTTGTGCGAGGAGCAGGGCATCACGCTCCGCCTGCTCACCAACATCTTTAACTTGAAAACCACCCTTTCCTCCTCCGAAGATGTGCAGGGTTACCCTCTGATCACCCACCACATGAGTTCACTCGAAGGATGGCCGGTCTTCCTCAAGCGATTCTTCGATATCGTGATTTCCTCGCTGGTGATTCTGTTGCTCTGCCCTCTTCTACTGGTGGTGGCGATTGTGATTAAGCTGACCTCCCCGGGGCCGGTTCTATTCGTGCAGAAAAGGCTCGGCCTGAACAAGCGGCGCTTCGACGTATACAAGTTTCGCACCATGGTGGTCGATGCGGAAGCGCGAATGCGCGACCTTGAGCATCTGAACGAAGTGAGTGGTCCGGTCTTCAAAATCAAGAACGACCCTCGCATCACTCCGATCGGAAAACTTCTCCGAAAAACCAGCATTGATGAACTGCCCCAACTCTTCAACGTGCTCCGAGGGGAGATGAGCCTGGTCGGACCTCGCCCGTTGCCGGTGCGCGATTACGAAGGCTTCAACGAAGATCGGCAGCGGCGGCGTTTCTCGGCCAAGCCAGGAATCACCTGCCTCTGGCAGATTCGGGGTAGAAGTTCTATCCCGTTCGAAGAATGGATGGAGCTGGATCTGCAATACATCGACAAGTGGTCTTTTTGGCTGGATTTGGAAATCCTCATGCGAACCATTCCGGCGGTTCTCAGGGGCTCGGGTGCTGCCTAAGGCTAGGAAATGTTTCTAGAATTCTACGGACTGCGGGAACAGCCCTTCGGGGTTACGCCGGATCCTCGGTTTTTGTACCTGAGCCCGGCGCATCGCGAGGCATTGGCGGGTCTTGATTACGGGATCGAGTCGGGACGCGGGTTTATGGCGTTGATTGCCCAGCCCGGCATGGGAAAAACCACGCTGCTGTTTCAGCTGCTACAGAAATTCGGCGGGACTGCGCGCACCGCCCTGCTTTGTCAGACGCAGTGCAACTCCCAGGAGTTCCTGCGCTTCCTGCACGCTGAACTCCGGTCCGAAGGTGATGTGCAGGGTGCCGTCCGCCCGCACGACGGACTGACTGAGATCCTGTTGCGAGAAGCCCTGGCTGGAAGACGCGTGATCATTGTCGTCGATGAGGCGCAGAACTTGGATCGGTCGGTGCTTGAAACCATTCGACTGCTTTCGGATCTCGAAACTCCGCGAGCCAAGTTGCTGCAGATCGTTCTCGCAGGACAACCGCAACTGGCGGACACCCTGGCCAGCCAGGAACTTTCGAAGCTCCGCCAGCGGATCTCTTTGCTGAAAGGCCTTTCGCCGCTCTCGCTCGGGGAGACCAGGAACTATATTGAGCATCGTCTGCACATCGCTGGCTACCTAGGCGCCCCGCTGTTCACGCCCGAGGCCATACTCGCCATCGCGCAGTTTGCCGAGGGGATTCCGCGCACCATCAACAACGTTTGTTTTAATGCCCTTTCCCTGAGTTGCGGTCTACGGCAACGGGTAGTCGGTGTCGCAGCAGTAGAAGAAGTGATCTCGGATCTCGATGTCACAAAACATGGAACCGCCGCCCCTTCCCCTTGGCCCCTCGATCGGGGGCTCCACGGAGTGGTTGCCGCCAACGCTTTTTCGGAGCCGCACGCCAGTCCGGCCGTTGCCGAAAACCCGGCCGACGACGCGCTCACGCCAGAGGAAGCCAAGGCTTACATGCAGCAATTCGTATGGCGGTTGCGGGTTCGAAAGCGAAGACGCTGTCGAATACCCGCCAGGGCTTTCTCGTCCCAGGATCGTGAGACTTTCCGGCCTGGCGGTTTTAATTCGGGAGATAGGCAATGAATAAGAGATGGGCAGGATTGTTATGGGTTGTAGCCGCAACCGCAGTGTGCTTCGCGCAGGCGGGCCCGGCTCCTTCGACCGCCTCATCCGCCCCGGGGGATGGGTCCGCCGCCAACGGGGTGCTGTCCGAGGGCACGACCGGCGGGCATGGCTTTCAGCAGCGCTTTCCCCGCTACAAGCTGGAGTTCGGCGACCAGTTCGACGTTTCCTTCGAACTGAGTCCGGAATTCAATCAGAGCGTGACCGTCCAGCCGGACGGATACATTACGCTTCGCGGGGCGGGGGACGTTCATGTGGAAGGCCAGACCGTACCGGAATTAACGGAAACCCTGCGGCGCGCCTATGGCAAGATCCTGAATGCTCCTCTGATTTCGGTTGTTCTCAAAGACTTTGAGAAGCCCTATTTCATCGCTGACGGGCAGGTTGGCAAACCCGGCAAGTACGAATTGCGCGGGGACACCACCCTGACCCAGGCGATCGCCATCGCCGGGGGTTTCCAGGAGACCGCCAAACACTCCCAAGTATTGCTGTTCCGCCGCGTCGACAGTGACTGGGTTTCGGCCAAGATCATCAATGTGAAAGAAATGGAGAAGAAAGGGAACCTTCACGAGGATCCCTACCTCCATCCTGGGGACATGCTGTTTGTGCCCAAGAACCGTTTTTCGAAGATACGACCCTTCCTCCCCAGTGCCTCCATGGGCACCTTTGCGAAAAACTATTAGGAAGCGAGGACCCGATGAGCAGCAATGATTTAGAAGCGGTTGCCGGCCAAGCTACCTTCGGCTTCAGTTTGCGGGACGTACTCGCGATCGTATTTCGTCACAAACGCGTCATCCTGATCTCCTTTTGGGGGATTCTGTTCGGCGCCATTGTGGCCGCGGTTTTCGAGCCCCCGGAGTATCGGGCCTCGACCGAATTTCTGATCGAGCGCGAACGACTGGATCCGGTCATCAGCCCGGGAGCGAGCAATCCGCCGGCCTTTCGCGGCGAGGTAACCGAAGAGGAGCTGAATTCTGAAATCGAACTGCTCGAAAGTTCGGACGTGCTGCGCCAGGTGGCCATTTCCTGCGGGCTGGATCGGCGCAAATCGCTGCTCTCATCCCTTCTGGGTCCAGAAGATGAAGCCACGCGAATCGCCAAAGCCGTCGCCCGGCTGCAAAAAGCGCTGAAAGTGGAAGTGGTCCGTAAGAGCAACGTCATCTCCGTCGGTTACGAGGCTGACAATCCGGAGTTGGCGGTACGGGTCTTGAGTGTTCTCGGGGATGCGTATCTGAAAAAAAACGTTGAGGTCCATCGCCCGCCCGGGCAGTTTGCATTCTTTGATCAGGAGACCGAGGCCTATAAGAACAATTTGTCGGACGCCGAGACCAAACTCAAAGTGTTCTCGGGCGGAAACGACGGAGTGGCCCCGCAAATGGCCCGGGACATCACCCTGCAACAACTCAGCCAGTTCCGCGCCACCTTGCAGCAGACCCGAGCCGAGATCGCGAGTACCGAGGAGAGGATTCGGGTTCTCGAGAAACAGTCGAGTACCACCCCGCAGCGTTTGACCACACAGGCACGACAAACCGATGATGCCCAGGTTCTCGAGGGCCTCAAGAATACCCTGAACAGCCTGGAACTGAAGCGCACCGAACTATTGACCAAGTACCAGCCCGGTTATGCCTTAGTGCAGGAGGTCGATAAGCAAATCGCAGATACGCGGGCCTCGATTGCGGGCGAGGAAAGCCGACCCATCCGCGAGGAAACCACCGACCGTAACCCAACCTTCGGCTGGATCGATGAGGAACTGGCCAAGGCCAGGGCTGACGACAGCGGGTTAGAGGCACGGGCGGCCTCTCTCGAAGCCATTGTCGCGAAGTACACGACCAAGGCACAAGAGTTGGACGAGAAGGGAATCGCCCAGCAGGACCTGCTGCGTACGGTGAAAACCGCCGAGGAAAACTATCTGATGTACCAGCGCAAGCGCGAGGAAGCCCGCATGACAAATGCGCTCGATCAGACGCGTATTCTCAACGTGGCCATTGCCGAGCAACCGACGGCGCCCACGCTTCCCTCGAATTCTCCATGGACGTTGCTAGTCGTCGGCGGTTTCCTGGCAGTGGTCGTCAGCTTGGGGACAGCACTCACTTTGGATTACATGGATTCTTCTTTCCGAACCCCTGCCGAAGTGCTGAGCGAGCTGAATATTCCCGTGTTGGGCGCGATTTCGCTCGAACAGAGTGGCCTGTTCAGCAGTTGGAACGGCAACGGGAATGGCCAGCGCAGAGTTGAAGTTCACGCTCACGGGAAGGGTCCCCGCAATGCCGAAGTCCGCGGGAGCTGAGTCAACCGTCTAGCCGGATCGAAACCAGGTCGGGGATTGACCGGGATGGACTGGCAACAGCAAGCAGGCAAAAGCTTGATACGACCTCCTCAACTTCGCGAGGCCAATTTTAAGGATCATGGCCAGATTACTTTGCTCGAGTCGCAGTACGGACTCGAGCCCAAAAGTTACGAGGAGTGGAAGCATCTGTGGACGGGCAATCCGGCGTATATTCAGCTCGGAAAGCAGTGGCCGATTGGTTGGGTCCTCGAAGATGAAAACCAACGAATTGTCGGCTATCTCGGCAACATTCCTCTGTGGTGCGAATTCCAGGCGCGCCAGCTGCTGGCGGCCGCCACCTATGCTTGGGTGGTCGATTCGTTGTATCGCAGTTATTCCCTCTTGCTGCTCGATTGCTACTTCAGCCAAAAGGATGTGGATCTTTATCTGAGCACGACGGTGAACTCCCAGTCTTCGCAGGCCTTTCAGGCCTTCAACTCAACCCGCGTGCCGGTTGGCGCCTGGAACCAGTCCGCCTTTTGGATCACACATTACCGCGGCTTTGCGGCCAGCTGGATCAGGGCCACCTCGACCAGTACCAAACTGAGAAAGTTGTCCCCGGCTGCATTTCTGAGCTATCCGGTCTCGGCCGGACTGTTTCTCATGGATTCCTGGACCGGTCGGGTGGTGCATGGTGATCGCAGTGCATCGAAAGTTGAATTCTCGACCGGTTTCGACCATCGTTTCGATGTGTTTTGGGAAGAATTGCGGCGAAAGAAGTCAGATCGGCTCTTAAGTGTTCGCTCACCCGAGGTTCTCGAATGGCACTTTCGGTATGCCCTTGGTCGAGACGGAGTGTGGATCTTGACCGTCAGCCAAGGCGCGGACTTGGCAGCCTATGCCATTTTTTGCCGGCAGGATAACCCGCGGTTCGGATTGAAGCGCATGCGATTTGTGGATTTTCAGGCTCTCGATCTGAGTGCCGCATGGTTGCGACCCATGTTTGTCCGGGCGTTACAGCGTTGCAAGGAGGAACGCATACACATGTTGGAGGGTATCGGGATTGGCCTCCCCCAGAGAGAAATTTTTCCAGATCTCGTACCCCGCCAGCGAACATTACCGTCTTGGCTGTATTTCTATAAGGCCCGAGACCCAAGGATTGATCAGAGCCTCACCGATCCCACGGTCTGGGACCCCACCTGGTTTGATGGCGACTCGTCACTTTAGGCATCGAGCACCCCTGCTGTAAAACTGCGCTTTCCACAGCATTCCGCATTCCAGTGAGGGTATCGCTGGGGGGCGCTTGCGGAAGCAAGGAAAGACCAAGCAAGGAAACACCAAGCAAGGAAAGAGCATGCGCGCACAAACGTCTGATTTCTTAGCAGCAAAGCCCGAGCTACTACTACGAGATGCGGAACAGCAGCAGTTCGCTGCGTGGAACGAAACTGACCAGGCGTATCCGCAAGATGCCTGTGTCCCGGAGTTGGTCGCGGCGCTGGCCACCGCCACGCCCGACCGAGTGGCGGTCGGGGCTGGGGCGGATGTGTTGAACTATCGGGACTTGAACGGGCGCGCGAACCGGCTGGCGCATTACCTACGCTCCCAGGGCGCCGGGCCTGGGACTCTGGTCGCAATCTGCCTGGAACGCAGCCTGGGGCTGGTGGTTGCCGAGCTGGGAGTTTTGAAGTCGGGTGCCGCTTATCTGCCGCTCGATCCGAGCTATCCCAGGGAGCGCTTATCTTTCATCGTTAACGACAGTCAGGCACCCCTTCTGATCGTTCAGGCGGGCTCCGCGGATCGGCTTCCGGCGGGCAGATGGAGAGTCTTGGAGCTCGACCGCGACGCCGATACCATCGCTTCCTTCCCCGAGACATCTCCGGAACTCGCTGGCAAAGCGAGTGATTCAGCCTACGTGATCTACACCTCCGGTTCGACAGGCCGGCCGAAAGGTGTCGAGATCACCCATGACAGCCTGCTGAATTTGGTGTTCTGGCATCGCCGCGCCTTTGCCGTCGAGTCCTCTGACCGGGCAGCTCTGCAGGCCAGCCCGGGATTCGATGCCTCGGTGTGGGAACTGTGGCCGTATCTCACCGCTGGAGCGAGCGTCCATCTGCCCGATGAGGCCATCCGCAGCGACGCGGAAAGGCTTCGGGATTGGCTGATCGCGCAAAAGATTACGATCACGTTTCTGGCCACCGCGATGGCCGAACGCATTATGGCGCTCGACTGGCCGTGCCAGACTCCGTTGCGGATGTTGCTGACAGGAGCCGACACGCTTCACCGCTACCCGTCACCCAGCCTGCCTTTCGTCCTGGTGAATAACTACGGTCCCACCGAATGCACGGTCGTGGCCACCTCCGGGGTCATCCCGCCGCGACAGTCGACTGAAGGCGACCCCCCGACGATTGGCCGCCCCATTGCGAACACGCAGATCTACCTGCTCGACGAACAGATGAGGCAAGTGCCGATTGGAGCGACCGGAGAGGTGTACATTGCGGGAAAAGGTTTGGCCAGTGGCTATCTCAACCAGCCTGAGCTCACCGCTGAAAAGTTCGTTGCCCACCCTTTCAGCACGGTGCCAGGAGCTCGTCTGTACAAAACTGGGGACCTGGCTCGTTACCAACGGGACGGTCAAATTGCCTTCGGGGGGAGGGCGGACGACCAGATCAAACTTCGCGGGTATCGTATTGAACCGAGTGAAATCGTAGATGTATTGGATCGTTACCCGGCGATCCAGGCCAGCCAGGTGGTGCGGCGAGCCGATGAGGCAGGGGAGAACCTGTTGGTCGCTTACCTGGTGCTCGCTCCCGCCGCCCAACTGACCAACGCCGAGCTCCGCGACTATCTGCGGGCGCACTTGCCCGACTACATGGTTCCGGGTGTGTTTGTGGTCCTTGACGCATTGCCGCTCACCTCGAACGGTAAGGTGGACCGCGATAGGCTGCCGGCGCCGAGTACCCTCAACCTCTTGCGCAGCCAGCCCGCCATTCCGGCCCAAACCCTCGTGGAACAGCGGGTCACCGAGATTTTGGCCAGCTTGCTGCATCTCGAGCAAGTCGGCGCCAACGACAACTTCTTTCTGCTCGGCGGACACTCCTTGCTGGGCACGCAAGTCATCGCCCGGGTGCGGGACGCCTTTTCGATCGACCTGTCCCTGCGCAGCCTATTTGAGGCCCCGACCGTCGCCGAATTGTCCAGCCAGATTGAGCGACTTCTTCTCGAGAAACTGGAAGCCATGAGCGAAGAAGAAGCCCGTCGCATGCTGAACTCGAAAGCCGGGCCAGTGTTTGGCGAGATTGTGACGGCCTGACTTTGACCGCCCACGCCATGCCGAACCGACCGATAGACAGCTTGGAAGCTGCCATCCCGGAAGCCGCCCTGCCCAACGGCAGGGCGGCTCCCCCTCTGAGCCTCTACCACTTGCTCGACCCGGAGGTGCTGGCCAATCCCTATCCTCTCTACCGTCGTCTGCGCACC
Source organism: uncultured Acidobacteriaceae bacterium (assembly GCA_963770245.1). Classification (GTDB taxonomy): domain Bacteria; phylum Acidobacteriota; class Terriglobia; order Terriglobales; family Acidobacteriaceae; genus PALSA-270. Next base: position 173,027 of record CAVYOX010000017.1, read on the forward strand.
GAGGACCCGGTGCATTGGGATCCCTTCCTGCATGCCTGGGTGGTCACGCGCTACCCCGACGTGGTGAAAGTACTCCACGATTTCTCGGCCGACCGCACGCCCGGTCCTGACAAACTGACCGCGATGGGCCTGGCGGCCTTGAATCCCATCGCCCAGGTGATGGTGAAGCAGATGCTCTTTATGGACGCGCCGGCGCACACCCGGATGCGCGCCCTAGCCGCTTCCGCCTTCTCCCCGCAGCGGGTGGAGGTGCTGCGGACCCACATTCAGGAAATCGCGGATAGCCTGCTCGATCGCGTCCAGGCATCGGGTCGCCTGGACCTGATTGCTGATTTTGCCGCGCCCTTGCCCGCCATCGTCACCGCTGAAATGCTGGGCGTGCCGGTGAACGACAACCAGCAGTTGAAAGCCTGGTCGGCGGACTTCGCGGAAATGCTGGGTAACTTCCAGCACAATCCGGACCGCGTCCCCCGCGTCCTGCGCAGCCTGGAGGACATGACCGCCTACTTTCGCTCCGCCATCGCCGAGCAACGCCGGCGGCCGCAAGAGGGCTTGATCCATTCCTTAGCTACGGCCGAGATTCAAGGCGACCGGTTCACCGAGGAAGAAGTCATTGCCAACTGCATCGTGACCATGGTCGGGGGTCAGGAGACGACCACCAATCTCATTGGCAACGGAATGCTCTCCCTGCTGCGCAACCCCGAGCAGTTGGAAAAACTTCGTGCCGATCTTTCCTTGATTCCTTCCGCGGTCGAAGAACTGTTGCGCTACGAGAGCCCGAGCCAGCACACCGCCCGCTTGGCTCCCGAGGACACCGAGCTCGGAGGGAAACAAATTCGTAAGCGGCATGCGGTGATTGCGGTCATGGCCGCGGGCAACCGGGATCCCGAACGCTTCCCTGATCCCGATCGTCTGGACATCACCCGCACCGACAACCGTCACCTGGCCTTCGGATGGGCGGCGCACTTCTGCTTCGGCGCGCCGCTTGCGCGAATCGAGGGCCAAATCGCATTTGCCACCATCCTGCGGCGGATGCCTTTTCTCGCCCTTGAACCCGCGCCGCTCGTTTGGCGCGCGAACCTGGGATTGCGCGGATTGATCGCACTGCCGATCCGCTTCGTCGCCCCCGAATCCTCGGTCGCCCTGAGTGCATGACCCCATGTCGCGACCGACTCCCATAGCCGAGGCCTTGCCGCTTTCAGAAACTAAGCGCCAGTTGCTCGAAAAGTACCTGCGCGGGGAACTGGCCGCAAGCGGACCGGACCGGTATGCAGTCACGCGTCGCCCCGCGGGCGCGCCGGCACCGCTCTCGTTGACGCAGGAACAGGTCTGGCTGCACGAGAAGGCTACACCCGAGGCACCACCGTTCTACAACGAATCCATCACCATGCATCGTCACGGTCCGGTGGATGCGAAGGTACTCGAGCGTAGTCTCCAAGAGATCATTCGGCGGCACGAAATCTGGCGGACCACCTACGATATGATCCACGGCCAGGCAATGGCGGTGATCCATCCCGCACCTTCCGCCTTTTCGTTGCCGCGGGTCGACCTGCGGCCGCTTCCCGAAGTGCGTCGGGAAGCGGAAGCTCTGCGCGTCGCTACCGAGCAGGCCCGGCAGCCGTTTGACTTGCGGGAAGGCCCACTGCTGCGAGCCACGCTCGTCACCCTCAACCAGGAAGACCACCGTTTGTTCCTCACTATGCATCAGAGCATCGTCGACGGCGTATCGGTCTACCAGGTTTTGCCTTTGGAACTAACGACGCTCTACGAGGCGTTTTCGACAGGGAAGCCGTCTCCGCTCGCGGAATTACCCATTCAATACGCTGACTTTGCCGATTGGGAGCGAAGCTGGCTGCAAGGCGAGGTGCGGGAGGGCCAACTGTCGTATTGGCGCCAACAGCTAGCCGGCCAACTTGAATCGCTCCAGTGGCCCCCGGAGCGGCCGCCGTCTCGCAGCCTTCGCGGTGCCATTCACCCGTTCGCCATGTCGAAGCAGCTCACCGCGGCCCTGAAACAGGTAAGCCAGCAGGAAGGAGTCACGCTTTTCATGATTCTGACCGCCGGGTTCGCTGCCCTGCTCCATCACTATACGCGCCAGAAGAGCATTCTGATTGGAACGGTTGGACCGGGAGGCCGCAAACGGCCCGAAGTGCAGGGATTGTTGGGGTATTTTCTCAATCCTTTGGCGTTGCGCCTGGAAGTCTCGCGCGATTCCACATTTCGTGAATTGCTGCGACAGGTGAGGGAAGTAGTCGTGGGAGCGTTGGCCCACGGCGACCTGCCTTTCGAGGACGTAGTCAGCGCTGTCGATCCCCGGCCGGAGCCGAGCCGCCATCCATTATTCCAGGTGGCAATTTCGCTCGCTCCCTCCGTAGCCGAACTCGGCCCGGGATGGAAGCAGACGGTCATGGATGTCGAGAGCGGAGGTTCGAGGTGGGATCTGTATCTTGAGTTCAGCGAAAGACCGGAGGGACTCCTCGGGCGCGCTCAATACAACCCGGATATTTTCGATGGCGCGATGATCCAACAGACGCTCGAAGACCTCGAGCGTCTGCTGAGCGACGACGCGCTCAACCCTGGCCGACCACTCCCGCGATCGCCGGAATGGACACCGAAGGTCGTCGGTCAGTCGGTCCGAAGCGAAAATCTGGTTTCGGACGCTGCGGAAAACCTGAGTTGAGCAAGATCCAGTTGAAGAAGATGGGAAAGGGCACAAGTTCAGCAGGGCCGATCGAGCCAGTAGGAATTGGGGAACAGGGATCAGTGAGCGAATCAGACCTTCGGGAAACGGTTTCGCCGGCGAACAGTACAACCGGCGGTCGTGAGTTCTTCGACCCGGGGAAGTCGGTGCGTAAGCTCCTTCCGCGTGCCATGAAGGGCGGGCTGGCAGTGGTCGATCAGGCACTTGTAACGGGGTCTAATTTTGCCTTAGCGATTCTACTGGCTCGCTGGCTGACGCCCTTGCAGTACGGAGCCTACGCCGTGGGGTTTTCCGTCTTCGTGCTCGTCGGAATGCTGTACCAGGCCTTGCTGCTCGAGGGCATGTCGGTGTTTGGTGCTTCTGTCGCTCGGAGCTGTCTGCGCAAGTACCTGAAGTCCATGCTTTCCCTTCATCTGGCCGTGGCCTCGGTGATCTTCGTGGTGCTTGGGGCCTCGGCTGGAGTCGCGTTTAAGATCGCGCCATCGAGCGGACTACCCGGAGCACTCGCGGGTATCGCGGTTGCAACCCCGCTGATTTTGCTGTTCTGGCTGGCCAAACGAGCGTTTTATCTGCAGTTGACTCCCGGGCCGTCGACAGTCGGCGCGTTTTTCTATTGTGCAATGATCGTCGGTGGGCTGTTCCTGATCGATCGTCGCGGCCTGATCTCTCCATTTTCCGCCTTTACGCTCATGGGTCTCAGCGCCTTCGGTACCAGTATTTTTCTATTCACGCATTTGAAGTTTCGCCTTCCGGCGGACACGAGCGCTCCGAGTCAGTCGGATACGTGGCGGCGGCATTGGAAATACGGTCGATGGGCGGTCTTGGCGGAATTCAGCAAATGGGTTCCAGCCTACATCTTCTATCCACTTTTAAGCAGTTTCCGGGGTATCGCTCAGGCAGGAGAGCTGAGGGCTCTCATGAACTTCAATGCGGCAATTTTTCAAACTTACGCCGCGCTGTCTTCCTTGCTGCTGCCTTATGCTGCTCGCGTTTTCGAAAGGGAAGGCCGCCCCGGAACTGTTGCCCTGGCCAAGCGCATTGCGCTAGGTTTCGTTTCGGGTGGACTACTGTACTGGGGTGTGCTGCTCACTTTCAAGCATCCTATCTTCCACTTGCTCTACTCGGGGAGGTATACGGAATTAGCTGGTTTGCTGCCCGTAGTTGCCTTGAGTTCGATATTCTGGAGCGCCAACTTGGGCCCCACTGACGCCTTACGAGCGATGGAATCTTCGGGTTCGGTCCTGGCCGCCGTCTGCATTTCCAGTACTATGGCCGTCGCCGTCGGGATTCCCCTCACCTGGGCTCTCGGTTTGAGTGGAGCCATCTGGTCCATGACCCTCTCGGAGGGTCTGGCTCTCCTGATGACCGTCATCCTGCTCCGCCGGAGGCTCAGGACCGCTTCACCTCCCGGGTTGATCTTGGCTCTGGTTCCGCCATCGGCTACCGAGTTCTCTCAGCAGTAGCTCGACTCAGTCTGCGCCAAAGCTCTATGAATACCGCTAACCGCAGAAGCATGCCGGCTACGCTCGATGCGAATCGTCGACGGGCGAGACTCGCCCGGAGGGGTCTCTTGCAGTTCTCATTGTTTCTGCTGTTCATGCTGGCACCGTCCCAATCTCGCTCTCCGCTCCTTCTGAGCTGGTACGGCTGGCGGGTGTAGTGGCGAACTATTTTCAGCCTTGGGGCGGCGGCCACCTTAGAGCATCTACATCCTTCCTTCAGGACTCCCTCTGAAGTGTTCGCCGATCTAAAGGTCGCCGTCTTGGCGGCGGTTCCCCTACAGCACAATCGCTCTCACGCCAAGCTGAAAGACACGGGGAGGGCTAGCGGTTTGGAGCCGCCTAAGTCGATTTCCATCCAGTGATCGAACGCAATTGGGCTGGTGTAATGTTATGCAGCAAGTCTCGGTAATCCTGCCAGTTTATAACGCCGAGGAGTTCCTGACCGAGGCGTTGCAAAGTGTTCTCAATCAGAGCCACCACAGCTTCGAGTTGATCGCCATCGACGACGGGTCAACGGATGGCTCAACGGAGATCTTGGCAGAGTTTGCCCGTCGGGACAAAAGGGTCGCCATGCATCGTAGGCAGAATCGAGGTGTTGCCGCTACGGCAAATGAGTGTTTGGAAAAAGCTAGAAATGAGCTAGTGGTACGAATCGACGCGGATGACGTTATGCTTCCGAACCGCATCGAGCGGCAGGTTTCGTTTATGCAACAGCATCAGGATATCAGTGTTGCAAGTTGCTATGCGTGGCTGATCGACCGCAAAGGCAAAGTACTGGCACGGGCGAAACCGGAGGTCGACATAGAACGGGGTATTCGGGAGTGTGAGCCCAACTACTTTGTCAGCTTAATCCAACCTGCCACGATAATGCGCCGGCAGCATGTGGCCGCTGTGGGGGGATATTCCGGTGGCTACCGGTTCGCAGAGGATCGTGAGTTATGGGGCCGACTTGTCGCGTCCGGCTATCGCCTGGATGTACAGCCGGAGTTTCTTGTGAAACAGCGAATTCACGGATCCAGCCTGACCGGACAGAGCATGCGCCAAAATGAAGTGGTTTGTCGGTTTATTGACGGGAACATCCGACGAGTATTGCAGGGTCAACAGTCGCTCTCGTTCGAAGTCTTTCTGGATCAGCGGCGAAACCTTTCATTGTTTAAGCGGATGGCCCGGAGTGGCGAGGAACTCGGCTCGGTCTTCTATAAGCAAGCTACACGTGACTATGCCGAGCGCAGATGGTGGAGTCTGTTCCGGCATGGCACCTCAGCAGTTTGCTTAAGTCCCGCCTACGGAATTCGGATACTGCAAAAGTTAGCATTTAGAGGGATGGCTTAACAACCCTCTGCGATTGGCACAAAGGTCGTTGGCGACTAACGTCCCTCTTCGCCATGACAATCTCCGAAGGCATTTGCAGTTACTCTCGGCCTGCTGCGCAGAGAGCTGCGGCGGACATCGCAGAATTACGTTCTAAAGTAACGCCTGACGCTCAAAGTTCCTTAATTTGGACTCGCGAGTGACGTCAGCCTCAGGAGGCGTGGATCGCTCAATGGAAATCATGCGTTCGACGACAAAAGTCGGCTCCGGCGTCGAGACGAGACTTAGCCTACGCGACCTCATCCCGCTTGCAATATTTGTAATACTTGGTTTCGTGCTGATTGTTTATCCGTTCTATGCCATCGGTCTTGTTGTCATCGCTGCCATTTTAGCTTTTGCCTGGCTGGCCCTTGGACAAATGCGCCGTGCTGGCCTAGAGGCTTGGCAGGTGCTGCTGCTCATCGCACTCAGCGGATACACGCTCTTGAACTATGGATTTGAAAATCTCGCGGTTCATATCGGGGGAATCCCGATCATTTTCAGTTACCTTCTCATGTACGCTTCTATGCTTCTGGCCGTTTTGTCACTGAGACAATCGGCGCTAAGGACATTAAAAGAGCCTGTAGTGTTTTGTCTCCTTGCCTTGCTGCTCTTGACTCTTTTTCATCTCGTGGTTGATATTCCGTCCTACGGGCTCTGGGCTCTGCGGGATGCCTCCATGGTTCTCGACGGCGGATCTTTGTTCCTGGGATTGTTCTGGGCGATGAGGCGGAACAGCACAATTCCTCTGCTCAAGTGGCTGATGGCTATATTCCTGCTCAATTTAGCCTATGGTCTGTCATTCCCGTGGAGTGAGAGGATTCAGGAATTGTCGCCCTCCTCCGGTGTCTTTCTCCGGGTACCGGTTCTTGGGTTTTACCACGCGACTTACATATGGCTGCTGGCGGGCCTCCTGTTCTGCCTTTTTCTTTCCATCTACGTTGTCAGCTGGCCCCGTTGGATCATAATTTGCCTCAGCCTGGCGCAACTGTTTGGACTGGCGATCCATCAAGCCAGATCGATGTACGTAGCCCTTGGAGTCGCCCTGGTGGTCCTACTCGTCTTGCGTGAAACCGCCAAAGGCACGAAATTGCTACTTGTGCTGTCCAGTGCGATTCTCGGTCTATACTTGTTGACTAGCGTAGCGGGCGTTGAAATGTCAGGGCGCATCGGGCCCGTAGATTTGGATTTTTTCAGACAACACTTGCGAAGTATTTCAGGCGCGGAGGATACTCCAGGAAGCAGCGTGGAGGGCCGCGTTGACTGGGCCGACCAAGCATTGCAGCGCTTCCACTCAAGTCCCTGGTTCGGCGTTGGGTTCGGTCTGCCCTTAATCAACTGGACGCAAGAAGATGGTACTGCCGTGCGACAACCCCATAATTCCAGCTTGAGTCTATTGGCGAGGCTAGGAGCAATCGGATTCGCTGTGTGGATAACGTTCCATTTGTGCTTGCTGAAAACATTCGTCTACGCATTTCGGCATCGACATTGTTGGAGCGAGCTGATGTCCGACCTCATCTTGTGGCTCTTTATCTTATACTTGACCTTCATGATCGTCATCCACGTGGAGCCCGGCCTCGAGTTTCCCACAGGCGCGGTACCATTCTACTTTTTTGTGGGCCTGTCTGTGGGACTTGTACGCTCGCAAGTTGCGGCGGCAAAAGAAACCACTTACAGCGGAACCATTGACCGATTCTGATCGACTTCAGATATGAGGGCTTCCGTTGTGTACTGCGACCCAACTGTTGGCAGCGGATCGCCGTGCGAGCATTAAGCTCCAAGGTTTCTGCCAGCCATTGTGGGCGCCCTGTCTCAGTTCATCGAGCGAGTAGCCGACCTAACCTCTTTGCGCATATTCGACTTCGATCCTTTCGAGGTTTTGGCTTGGGTCGAAGGCCGGATGTGCGGAGGAACCTGACGCTGGTAAGAACAGCCATATTCAGAAACAAGAACTAAGACATACTCAGAAGCGAACATATGAAGCCGTTTAGGCTCGTGACAACCAGCTGGGATGACGGCGACCGCTCGGATTTGAAGCTCGCCGAGCTTTTGGGGACGAGGGGAATCAAAGGAACTTTCTACATACCGATAACCCCGTTCCAGGCACGACCCGCTCTTACGCACGCAGAAGTGAGATTACTGTCGTCCGAGGGATTCGATGTTGGCGCCCACGGATTTTCACACGCTCTGCTCTGGAAACTGCCCGCGGCAGAGTTGTCCAGGGAGATTGTTCCCTGTAAACCTACACTCGAGGGCATCACCGGCAGGGAAGTAAGGATGTTTTGCTATCCCAGGGGGCGCTACGACAAAAAAGTTGTGGAAGCCGTGAAGGCTGCTGGCTATCACGGAGCGCGGACCGTCCGCATGCTCGCGACCCAATCTGACTTTGACCCTTTCGAGATGCCCACTACGGTGCAAATGTTCCCCCATTCTAAGGCCGGTTACCTCCGGAACATTGCACGGGGCTCCCTGAACCTTCAAGGCCTGCGAGTCTGTATATCTTGCGCAAGCCGCCTGGGCAATTGGTTTGACCTCAGCAAGAGCCTTTTCGAAACGGTGCTACGAGATGGCGGTGTCTGGCACCTGTACGGTCACTCCTGGGAAATCGATGAGCTAGGACTATGGCATGACCTTAGACAAATTCTGGATTACATCGGCAACCGTGAAGACGTGATGTACGTGTCGAATTCCGAGCTACTCCAGTTTAGGACTCCTACTAGCCAGTCCACTGCGAATCGCACTCTGCAAAACTAAAGGTAACCTTCCAGTGCTTGTGGGGCAAGGCGCCCGAGCGGAAGTATAGCTGTTTTTTCCCTTCGCAATACTTACTTCAGAAAGGAAATGAGGAGAGGCATCTCTATGAACACACGAAAACACATACTCGTAACCGGGGCCGGGGGTTTCATTGGCCACCATTTGGTGAAGCGTTTAAAGGCCGAGGGCCACTGGGTTCGCGGTGTAGATGTGAAGTGTCCGGAGTACGAATTATCGCCCGCGGACGAGTTTGAGGTACTTGATCTCCGCCGGTGGGACAACTGCCTTACCGCCACGAGGGGGGGCGTGGCCGAAGTTTATAACCTGGCGGCTGACATGGGGGGCATTGGCTACATCACCGCATTCCAGGCAGCGATTGCACGCAACAATATTTTGATCAATGCCCACATGTTGGAAGCCAGCCGACAAAACGGCGTCAAGCGTTTCCTGTTCTCCTCTTCGGCGTGTGTGTACGCGCAGAGTAAACAAAAAGATGCCGATGTGACTCCGCTGCGCGAAGAGGACGCTTTTCCCGCGGAGCCGGAGCCTGGCTACGGGTGGGAGAAGCTCTATGCTGAGGAGTTGTGCCGCTATTACTGGCATGACTATGAGTTCCAGACGCGCATTGTGCGGTTCCACAACGTCTATGGGCCGCTCGGCACCTACCAGGGCGGTAAGGAGAAGGCTCCGGCAGCGATATGCCGAAAAGTGGCTTTAGCGCGCCAAGGCGATGAGATTGAAGTATGGGGTGATGGAAAGCAAACGCGGTCGTTCATGTATGTGGATGACTGCGTCGAAGGATTGGTTCGTATCATGCGGTCCGACTATCACGATGCTCTCAACCTGGGCACAGAGGAGTTAGTCACGATTGACCAATTGGTAGATCTGGTCTCCGAGGCGGCAGGCAAAGAGCTGAGGAAGCGTCATAACCTGGAGGGACCGCAGGGCGTACGCGGACGCAACAGCGATAATCGTCGCCTGCGCCAAGTGCTTGACTGGGAGCCATGCATAAGTTTGCGCCAAGGCCTTCGGCAGACCTATCTGTGGATCGACGAGGAACTGCGCAAGATGGAACCTTACGCTGAGCGAAGGGAAGTGATCGCCGCTGCTTAGTAGTTGCCTTCGGGCTCCCTCGGTCGCCTTTTGTGGCAGCGAGAGCCCCGATGATGCGGCTATCTGGCGCGGCGGCTTTGTTCCGATCGATGACAGCCGTCCCCCTTTCAGGTGCGAAGGAGCACAATAATGAATGAACAGAACCCCCAAAGTGAAGCGGTCACGCAACCCCCGGCCCTAGATGCCAGGTTCAAGGTGTTAGGTGTGCAAGTGAACGCAGTTCAAATACCCGATGTGGTAGCACAAATGGAAGGCTGGATTTCCCGACGTAATGGGTGTCGGTTCATAGCCGTGACTGGCATGCATGGTGTCAGCGAGGCTCAGCATCAGGCTTCATTCAAGCAAATTCTGAACTCGGCGGATATGGTAGTGCCAGACGGGATGCCGCTCGTGTGGCTCGGCCGTTGGCGTGGGTATGGGCTGGAGCGCCGCGTCTATGGTCCCGAACTCATGCGAACCTTCTGCCGTGACACAGGCCCTAAGTATCGACATTTCTTCTATGGGGGGGGACCCAGTGTGCCCGGTCTCTTGGCTCAAGTGCTACGAGAACAATGCGGAACCAATACAGTTGGGGATTATTCACCCCCGTTCCGCATGCTTTCGGAGGAGGAAGATAGCGAAATCATTGACATGATCCATAGGGCCGAACCCGACGTTCTCTGGATTGGCCTAGGCACCCCTAAGCAAGAACGATGGATGTATGAACACAGGCCGAAGCTTCGAGTTCCAGTCGTAGTCGGAGTGGGTGCGGCCTTTGATCTCAATACTGGAAGGATTAGACAGGCGCCATTTTGGATGCGCGAACATGGACTCGAGTGGGCCTTTCGGCTGCTGATGGAGCCGCGGAGACTCTGGCGCCGGTACTTACTCTATGGGTCACAATTCGTGTGGAGCGTTGCATGGGAGTCTTTGCACCTAAAGAACTTTGACTGATACAAACAACGAAAGCCACGCGTGGCGGCTCGAATGTCTGCGGAGGCGCTCAAGCGTTCTTGCTGCGCCCTGGGCCCGAACGCTAAGGAGGGAAGAATTCTGTGAGGGTATTGCTCGTCCATAACACCTACCAACAACCTGGCGGGGAGGATGTCGTTTTTGAACTCGAACGCTGGCTGCTCGAGTCCCGTGGCCATCGGGTCATCGTTTACCGTCGGAGTAATCAGGAGATCGACGCTTACGGCGGAATCCGGCGGATCGGCTTGGTGAAAACAGCGATCTGGGCTTCGGACTCGCGGCAGGATTTTGCACAGTTGCTGCGCCGGGAAAAACCCGATGTCGTGCACGTGCATAACACGTTCATCATGATTTCGCCGTCCATCTACTCCGCTTGTTACGAGGCCGGTATCCCTCTTGTCCAGACGCTGCACAATTACCGATTGCTTTGCCCGGGGGCCACTTTTTTTCGAGATGGGAAGATCTGCGAGGACTGCCTTGATCGTTCCTTGTGGCAAAGTGTGCGACACTCTTGCTACCGTGACTCCCGCAGTGCAACGGCGATTGTGGCTTTGATGCTGGCGACTCATCGCCATCGGAACACTTGGGGCCGTGAGATCTCACGTTTCATAGCCCTGAGCAAGTTTTCCCGCACGAAGTTCATCAAAGGGGGAGTGCCTGCGGAAAAAATCTCGGTCAAGCCCAATTTCGTTCATCCGGATCCCGGCGCCCGCTCCGGGAATGGTGAGTATGGGCTGTTTGTGGGAAGGCTCTCTCCGGAGAAGCGAGTGAGCACACTGCTCACGGCCTGGAAGCGTTTTCGTCTCGACATTCCGATCTTCATTATCGGCGGTGGTCCCGATCGAGACGAACTGGAGGCACAGAGCACGACCAACGGTCTCTCCACCGTCCACTTTCTTGGGTACTTGCCCCGTGAACAGGCATTGGCGTACCTGAGAAAGGCCCGTTTCTTAATCTTTTCGAGCGAGTGGTATGAGAATTGTCCAATGACACTTGTGGAGGCATTCGCTTGCAGCGTACCGGTGATCTGCAGTGCGATTGGAAGTATGCAAGAAATGGTCGTCAACGGTCGCACGGGGTTGTTCTTTACTCCGGGTGACCCTGACGATCTGGCTGAAAAAGTGGTCTGGGCGTGGAATCACCCCGATGAGATGCGGGCTATGGGAAACGAAGCTCGGATGGAATACGAATCCACGTACACCGCGGAGAACAACTACGCGATGTTGATGGAGATCTACCGGAGCGCAACGGAGGCTCCGGTGCAGTAGCCGCATCAGGCTGCCGAACCTCCCTCCGAGGGGGACCAAACCACTGGGTATCCCTGGTGGGAGAACCGAGGGAGAAGCGAACCACTTGATGCCTCGCTCCAACGGGTCCCACTGCCTAAACGGATCACTCCATCTAGCCGCCACAGGCCGCTTTTCCTTTTCGCCCGCGAAGCCAAGGTCGGCTGTGTGCTTAGTGCACAATCGCCGTCAGATTTGCCGGCGGATTTGGGATCGTTGAAGAAGGGTTGCAGGCGGGCAAGCCTGTTTGGGTCGAATAGGGCGAGGTGGCGACACAGTTCTTAGGCTGAGGAGGAATCAACGGAGTGGGGAATACGGTAGACACTGGGGTCAACAAAGCATCTGCCGGCTGATCAAAAGTATTGTTGATGAGAGTGAGGGATGGTGTTGCCCCATTGCAGGTCCCAGCATGGTATCCGTTGTGACTGGTCCCATCAAGTCCAATCTCATCGGAAATATTGTTGGAAACAGTAATCGGTCCATCGCAGGTGTTCGTAGGGCTTCCAATGTAGATCCCGACATTGCCACCGTTTACCACAGGAGTAGTGTTATAGACTTTGTTGCTGTCCAGTACATGGTTGCCTCCACTGGCTATCCCAATGCCACATTCCCCAGTATTCAGCAATAGGTTGCTTAAGAACTGGCCGCTTTCGGCACCCGTGTCGGCAATCAGGCCGCACCCCGACGGGCTGTGTCCTCCGGTAACGTAGTTCGCTTTGACGACGAACCCTTGGACGCTGCCAAAGTTTACCGAGTCCTCTTGATTCTCAGGATACAAATATTTGGTGGTATCGAGACTCGACAGGGTGTAATTGTTCTGGAACGTGATATTGCTGCAATCTGTCCCGCATTGAAAGTTCTGCCCGCGCGGAAAGGGGCCCCGGGGATTGAGCAGGAAGTTACCGATAACGCTGATGTTCTCGCCCCCGATCACCTCAATATTCGTCTCTCCGTAGGCAATGACGTTCCCCTGGATCACGACGTTTTGCGGCGTCAGATGTGCAAAAATCCCGTCCTCGTGATCGCAGCACCCAGGACCCAGGGTTTCGGGATGAATGTAATTGTCGTAGACATAGACCCCGTTCCCCCCTTCAATCTTTATGGCATTCGCATCCGGTCCGCCGCTGCAGGGCCCAATGTCGGAGTTTTGAATGGTTATGTTCGTGGAGTTCACAATCAGGACGCAACTACCTGTCGTAGAGGTGATTTTTAACCCCTGGATCACAACGTTGGCTTGTCCGCTGATCGTGATCGGACCCGAGGCGGTTTGTTGCGCAATGGCCAATGCAGGAACCAACCATAGCCACCATAGCCCTAGTAACCTGATTACTCTATTTGCCATGGAATCATCGCTTCCAACAGCCTGAAGGAACCAACGGACTCGATTACGAGGAATGGCCAACCCGTGTCCAGGGGCGAACGTTCTCAGCCGAGCCCGCCGTTCAGGCCAGATCTTGTGCCCAACTCAATCATTTGCGAGTTGCTGTCCCCAAAGATTACAGGTGGCCGGAGGGGAGGAAAACATTGCAGTAGTACATGTCCGTATGTACAGGTTGCTACCGGGTACTCGCTCCCGTTGGAGTCCCGGATGATGGGCGGGTTTCAACGGCGGCACCCCTCTGCGGTGCCGGGCGTTGCCCATGCGCTTTCGCCCCGAAACGACCGAGAATGCTTGTCTGTGGGCGTCGGACCTATTGGATGCGCCGCATCCTCAAATGGGAGAACCTCCACGGTGCGCTTAGAGCTGGTTGCAGAAATACCGGATGGGGAGGAGTAAGCAAACGAGAAAGAAGCCACGACGGTAGATGCTCAGGATGCGGTCCTGGCCTATGAGCAGCCGTCGAAACTGCTGCTACCAGGCGAAGTGCGCTCCACCTTCGGCCCGATCGAGTACTTCGGCGGCAGGTTTCGCCACCATGCCCCGGTCTTGACACATGGAATGCCTACCCCGCACTCCCGATTCGAAGGCCAAGGCCATCCCCGCCCGTCTCGCCTGCGCATCGCTGCGGGAAAGAAATACTCGATCAACGCCCACTGCCGTTCGCTGCACCGCATGCTCCGAACTCAGCCGATTCCGGCTCTTACTGCAAAGTGCCTCCCTTGAGGTCGATCGCTATTTATGAGACCAGCTCTACTTTCATTTGTCACCCGGGTTTCCTTACTGGGTTCCCTTTGCCTGGCCGCGCCCTGGACGGCGCTGGCACAAGTACCAGTGAGTGTGACCACGTTTCACAACGATAACTCTCGTACTGGGCAAAACGTGAACGAGATCGTGCTGACCCCTTCGAACGTGAACAGCAATCAGTTTGGCAAGCTGTTCTCGGTGACGGTGACGGGCGTTGTGTACGCCCAACCTCTCTACTTAGCCAACGTCTCTATCAACGGTGGCACACACAACGTTCTGTATGTGGCGACCGAGCACGACATGCTGTATGCGATCGACGCCGACAGCGGGGCGGTTTACTGGAACGTGAGTTTGATCCCCGCGGGTGGAAGTACGGTGAACAGCGTCAGTGATGCGAACTGCTCGGATCTGGTGCCTGAGATTGGGATCACAGGCACACCGGTCATCGACCCGAGCACGAACACGATTTACGTCGTGACCCACACCAAGGAGGCCGGACTCTTTTTTTACCGATTGCATGCCCTCGACGTGGTGACAAGTGCAGAGAAGTTTGGCGGACCGGTCGTGCTTACCGACGTCAATGGCCAATTTGACCCTATCCAGGAGAACCAACGCCCCGCCCTGTTGTTGGTGAATGGTCACGTCATCATCGCCTGGAGCTCACATTGTGACAACTCTCCCTGGCATGGTTGGGTGATGTCCTATAGTGCGAGCGCGCTGGCACGAGAAGCCGTGCTCAACACCACTCCGACGGGTAATGCAGCGGGAGTGTGGATGAGCGGCGATGGAGTAGCGGCCGATTCCGCGGGCAACCTATTTTTTGCCACGGGCAATGGAACCTACGACGGCGCGGCAAACGGGAACTATGGTGACAGCATTATGAAGGTGAGTCCACCGAGCGGTGGGAACTTCATCGTAGCGGACTGGTTCACTCCGTTTAACCAGAGCAGCTTGAGTGCGGGCGATCATGATGTGGGCTCAGGTGGCGTGCTGCTGTTGCCCGATCTGCCCGCCGGCTCGGCCCACCAGCAGCTGCTGGTGGAGATGGGGAAAGAGGGCTGGATCTTTGTGGTCGATCGGAACAATATGGGCCAGTTCTGTTTGACTTGCACGAGCCAGGACACCCAAATCGTGCAGGAAATACCGGGGGCGAGCGTCGGAATCTGGGGATCGCCAGCGTACTGGAACGACAACGTGTACTGGGGCGGTGGAAACGACTCAGGTGGTCTGGATAGTGTGAAGGCGTTCTCCTTTAACGCCAACAACAGCGGCTTGCTGTCCACCTCGCCTACTTCGAACACATCGCAAGCATTCAGTTTTGGAACCGGAGCGCCGGTGATATCCGCCAATGGCACTGCCAGCGGAATTCTCTGGATTTTAGACAACGGTTCTTGGCAGTCCACTTGCTGTCAGGTGCTTTATGCCTATGACGCGACCAATCTCGCGAATATGCTCTACAACAGCAATCAGGCCCTAAATAGCCGCGACGTGCCCGGAGGGGCCGTCAAATTTACCGCTCCCACAATAGCAAACGGCAAGGTCTACGTAGGCAGCCAGGGTGTGGTGAGCGCCTTCGGAGTCCTCAGCACGACTCCAACTGCGGCGACGCCAACCTTCAGTCCGGCTCCTGGCAGTTACGTCGGCAACGTGAGTGTGGCGGTCTCGGACGCGACGTCGGGTGCGGTGGTCCATTGCACCACGGATGGGAGTACACCCACTGCGAATTCGCCGACGGCGTGCAGCTCAATTTCCCTCACCATTACGACGACAGTCAAGGCCTTCGCGGTGGGCAGCGGTCTTAACGCGAGCGCGGTGGCTAGCGGAACCTACACGATAACAACCGGGACGGGGATCAACTATGGCGCTGGGTTCAGCAGTTCCGGGCTGACGCTCAATGGGAATGCGACGATAAACGGGACGCGGCTACGGCTGACGACGGCAGGGGCTCAGGGCCAGGCGGGAAGTGCCTTCGCGAGCACGCCAATCAATGTGCAGAACTTCACGACCGATTTCAGCTTGCAGTTGAGCAGTCCGGACGGCGATGGGATGACCTTCACCATCCAAAATGCTGGAGTGCACGCGCTGGGGCCAAACGGGGGTGGGCTAGGCTATGGTCCGACGGTATTGACGGGGACTCCCGGAATCGCCAAGAGTGTAGCGGTCAAGTTTGATCTGTACAGCAACAATGGAGAGGGCCCGGACTCAACCGGCCTGTACACAAACGGGGCGTCTCCCACCACTCCCGCCATTGACATGACGAGTTCCGGAGTCAATCTACATAGCGGCGACGTCTTCAACGTGCACATGACCTACAACGGGGCGGCGCTGACGATGACCATCGCGGACGCGAGCGTACCGGCGGATACATTCACCACTAGTTGGACGGTGAACATTCCTTCTGTGGTAGGTGGGAATACGGCGTTCATCGGTTTTACTGGGGGGACCGGTGGGAGCACTGCGACCCAGGAAGTTATAACCTGGACCTACACAGCCTCGACGGCGAGTGCAGTAGTCGTGCAAGTTACTCCGCCAACGGTCACCTTGCAAGCCTCGCAAGGCCAGACGTTTACGGCAGCAGTGACGGGAACGACCACCACTGCGGTGACCTGGGCGATGACGCCGCAGGTGGGAACGCTGACCCCGAACGGGCAAACGGCGAACTATACCGCGCCCGCTAGCATCGGCGCGACGAGCACGGTAAACGTCACGGCCACCAGTACAGCGGACACCAGCAAGGCGGCGACGGCCGTGGTAACGCTCTCGCCCCCAGCGGGCAGCTTTTCACCGATCCGAGTGCACGCGGGAGGAGCCAGTTATACCGACAGCCAAGGCAACCTATGGACAGCCGACACCGGCTTCGTTGGGGGCAACACGGCGAGCACGACCCATGCCATCAGCAACACAACCGATCCCAAGCTGTACCAGAGTGAACGCTATGGAGGGTTCAGTTACGTGTTCACGGTACCCAATGGCAACTACAACGTGGTTCTAAAGTTTGCGGAGATTTACTGGAGTTCAGCGGGACAACGGATATTCAACGTAGCGATCAACGGCACGACCGTGCTATCGAACTTTGATATTGTGGCGCAGGCCGGGGCTGCCTTCACGGCGTTGGACAAAACCTTTCCAGTGACGGTGACCAACGGGTCGATCGCGATTCAGTTCACGAACGGGTCGGCGGATCTGCCCAAGGTGAGTGCGATTGGGATCTCCTCGGCGAGCGGAGTATTCGTGCGAGTCACTCCGCCAACGGTCACCTTGCAAGCCTCGCAAGGCCAGACGTTTACGGCAGCAGTGACGGGAACGACCACCACTGCGGTGACCTGGGCGATGACGCCGCAGGTGGGAACGCTGACCCCGAACGGGCAAACGGCGAACTATACCGCGCCCGCTAGCATCGGCGCGACGAGCACGGTAAACGTCACGGCCACCAGTACGGCGGACACCAGCAAGGCGGCGACGGCCGTGGTAACGCTCTCGCCCCCAGCGGGCAGCTTTTCACCGATCCGAGTGCACGCGGGAGGAGCCAGTTATACCGACAGCCAAGGCAACCTATGGACAGCCGACACCGGCTTCGTTGGGGGCAACACGGCGAGCACGACCCATGCCATCAGCAACACAACCGATCCCAAGCTGTACCAGAGTGAACGCTATGGAGGGTTCAGTTACGTGTTCACGGTACCCAATGGCAACTACAACGTGGTTCTAAAGTTTGCGGAGATTTACTGGAGTTCAGCGGGACAACGGATATTCAACGTAGCGATCAACGGCACGACCGTGCTATCGAACTTTGATATTGTGGCGCAGGCCGGGGCTGCCTTCACGGCGCTGGACAAAACCTTTCCAGTGACGGTGACCAACGGGTCGATCGCGATTCAGTTCACGAACGGGTCGGCGGATCTGCCCAAGGTGAGTGCGATCTACATTCACTAACCTGGATTACCTTCGTGGTGCCCAACTGCACAGGTCGAAAAGGGTCGAGAGTATGGGAGCACGTCGCCGGTACTGGAAATGGCTCCACAAATAGCGATGCACTCCAGTGTCTGGCATCCAAGTGGCTCGCTGCGCACAGGTCAAACCGCTCGTCGAGCGGATGAGTGTGCGGGATGATCTCGTGTGCGGGGGGACGAGCGCCGATGAGCTGACGACGATTTCGACATGAGAAGGTTGACATTATTTCCCGCCTTGATCCTGACTGTGACTCAGGCACTCGCGCAGGGAACGATACGGTTGACCCCGGCAGATGACGTTGTCTCGATCGTCGATGCTCACCGAGCAAATACGACTTATGTATTTGCCAAAGGAACTTATCGGCTAAGGACCTGGATTCAGCCGCACGACCATGACTTGTACATCTGTCCCAACAAGCCGTGCACTCTCAGCGGGGCGAGGGTGTTGTCGTCCGTCCGGCACAGTCCTACCTATGGCTATTGGTACGTTGGCGACCAAACGCAGAAGGGCTATTCTGTCTATGATGCATCCAAATGCGAGCACGAGTGGGAGGGGTGTTATCTTCCGGAAGATTTGTTCTTCACCGATCACAGCGGGAATGTAACAGTCAAGCGCCGCCTGGCTGCGGCTACTCTCCCATCTCTGCCCGAGCTCAGAAGCGGCACATGGTACTTCGATTACGCGGGACAGACGATCTACTTCAAAGATGACCCGACAGGATATGTCATAGAGACGAGCGTGAGCGAAGCTGCGTTCAGGGTGTGGGATCAAAGTCAGCAAGGTGGCAGCAAGGCGAACACTGTGACCATCCGGAGCTTTATCCTGGAGAAATTTGCCAATGGCCTAACCAAGGGCGCCCTGGGCTGTTGCAGCACCGGGGACGGGGATCCTACTTACGGTCATAACTGGACGATCCGGGGGAACGAGATTCGCTACAACCATTCTACCGGGGTCAAGGCGATCATTGGGTGGCAGATCCTCAACAACTACGTTCACGACAATGGCACGCTGGGGATTGCCGCAAACCCGGGGTCTGTGTCGGTTCAGTCCAACATCCTTATCCAAGGCAATGAGATAGCCAACAACAATCGTGACAATCATACTGATCCTAGTTGGGGAGCGGGAGGAGTTAAGTCTACCAAGTCGCTTGGCTTGGTGTATCGCGACAATTACGTCCACGATAACTACGGTGCGGGCTTGTGGTCTGACATCTCGAATCGCGGCACGCTGTATGATGGAAATACTGTCGTAAACAACACCGGCTCGGGCATCCATCACGAGATCAGCTACGACGCTGTCATCCGCAATAACACATTGCAAGGCAACTACTACACGCACAGGGTTGAAACTGCGGGAGGATGGGGTGCCAACCTTTTCATTTCGAACTCGAGTAACGTCCAGGCGTATTGCAACACCGTCCAGGTAAGTGCAACCGGCGGCAACGCCATTCTTGTGTTGGCTAGCAATCGCGGTGTTGATTCGGAACCGCCCCACTCCTACTATGTGTCGAGTGGAAACTCCGTCCATCACAATACGGTCGTTTGGAACGGATACGTTGGGTCCTATCCAGGGTGGATCGGCGCGGTTCAGTATGATGTGACGAACCAGCCCAGTTTCCTGGAAGTTAACTCATTCGACCACAACCAATACCGTTTGAGTGCCAAGGGAGTGAAGGCGTACGCGTTTCTGTGGAGTCGGAGCAATGCGAGAGGAAGTTTTGCGAGTTTCCAAGCGGCTGGCCAAGATAGGCACGGAACCATCGATGCGACATATTCGAACACTGTGCCCGCGGCAGGGATTGTGTCTCCGATCGACGGATCAACCTTGTCCGGAATACAGCAAGTGCATGCGACAGCAGCGGATCCAAGCTACAATATCGTCAAGATGGAATTATACGTGGACTGGCGGCTTCAATCCACCGTGAACGGCGCTTCGCCGTTCACCTTCCATTTGGATCAAACAAGTTTACCGGTTGGGCCCCACGTCCTAGCCGTAATGGCCTACAACAGCCGCGGCGTAAGTGCCTGTCATGCGATCACGACTCAAGTGACGGCTACCGCCCCGAATCCGGCGAGTGATGCGTCTGGCGTAACCCGAAGAAGCTCCGCTGATGGTTCCCAGTAACTCCGAAGGAGCTTTGTGGGATTTCACACTCTTGCTGGGAGCCCAAGGATGACCTCGCCTAAGCTTGCGCTGCACCCGTTTCAACCCTTCCCGTGTTGTTCTATTGCGATTGTCGGTGGCGGATGCTCGGTTGCGTGCTTCTGGTCGTGTGTGGCTTGGTCAATGTCGGATGCGGCGGGGCTTCAGCCAACCCACAGTCTATCGGTACCCCCCAGCTTGTGGCGGTTCCCGCCACGGTTGACTTCGGTGGCATGCCGTTAGGCAGCAGCTCCACGAAGGCGGTCACACTGAGCAATCCGGGAACAGCGGGTGTGATGGTCACCCAGGCGACAATAACTGGGTCGACCTTCAGTATAAGCGGACTGGCGACCCCACTGTCGTTGGGCCCGTCACAGAGCAGTACGTTTTCAGTCACATTTGTGCCCGGCAGTAGCGGCGCCATAGCCGGCACCTTAATGTTGTCCAATAATAGCGCCGCATCACCATTGACGGTTCCCCTCACGGGTTCGGGCACTACCCTTAGCATTTCGGGTAGCATCAGCCCAGCGGCAAATGGCAGCGGCGCGACGGTTGCCCTTAGTGGTGCAGCAACGGTTTCGACGACAGCGGATGGTTTGGGTAGCTATAATTTCAGTGGACTGCCCGACGGCTCCTACACCGTCACCCCGAGCAAGACAGGCTTTAGCTTCAGTCCAGCGACCCAGACCGTGACCCTGGGTGTCTCCAACATCGCTGATGTGAACTTCACAGCGCCCCAGTTATCGGGTCCGATCACGATCAGCGGACAAGCCAACGTTGTGATCCAGGGGTTAAAAATCACCTCTACGACAGGTAGTTGCGTCCTGATTGTGAACTCCACGAACATAACCATTCAAAACTCTGACATTGGGCCCTGCAGCGGCGGACCGGATGCGAATGCCATAAAGATTGAAGGGGGGAACGGGGTCTATGTCTACGACAATTACATTCATCCCGAAACCCTGGGTCCTGGATGCTGCGATCACGAGGACGGGATTTTTGCACATCTGACGCCGCAAAACGTCGTGATCCAGGGGAACGTCATTGCCTACGGAGAGACGAATATTGAGGTGATCGGGGGCGAGAACATCAGCGTTATCGGTAACTTCCTGCTCAATCCCCGGGGCCCCTCTCCGCGCGGGCAGAACTTTCAATGCGGGACAGATTGCAGCAATATCACGTTCCAGAACAATTACACCCTGTCGAGTCTCGATACCACCAAATATTTGTATCCTGAGAATCAAGAGGACTCGGTAAACTTTGGCAGCGTCCAAGGGTTCGTCGTCAAAGCGAACTACGTTACCGGAGGACACAGCCCGTCGGGGTGCGGCCTGATTGCCGACACGGGTGCCGAAAGCGGCCAGTTCTTAAGCAACCTATTGCTGAATACTGGGGAATGTGGCATTGGGATAGCCAGTGGAGGCAACCATGTACTGGACAGCAACAAAGTCTATAACACTACTCCTGTGGTAAACGGTGGCAATGTCGGGATCTACATTGGAAGCCCTACGAACACCTGCGATGGACCGATTACTGTTTCCAACAATATTTCCGATGAGATTGGACTTGATGGGACCAGTCACAACGGATACCATGCTGGGACCTGCAATGGGGCAACACCATCCCTCACTCTCATCAACAATACTTTTGATCAGCCGGCAGATGCTTTGTTGACCCCAGTGTCTACCGTATTCCCCACTCCGTTGATTCCTCCTCAGCCTAAGAACTGTGTCGCCACCTCGCCCTATTCGACCCAAACAGGCTTGCCCGCCTGCAACCCCTAGCCCGGCTATGACTCTGCAGACGTTCCACATTAATTCATTAACTGACTAGGCTGCAGAAGTTGATGCTTTCAAGCTCGATCCTTCGGTCGGGCCTTTTCTGTTTATGAGCAAAATTTGCCAGGGTGATGCGGTAAGCGTAGGACCGAGATCGCGCCGCCCGCTCGGCGCCCATGCTGGAAATTGTGAGCGCCGTGGGGATTTCACAACAATTGCGGGAGAGCATCATAGCGGTGACTAAAAGAGAGCGCCCTCGAAACGGTTTCCGCATCTGTTTACGTAGCAACCTCTGGTCCAAACAACTTCGCGATTTGCGGATTGCCACATTGCTGGGCAAGCAGCTTAAAGGGTATCCCTTGAGGGTCGCTCGCCTCACGAAGAGTAGGGAAGCGCTTGAGGAAGCGTGCAACCCATTCGACGTCGCCTCGCCGTATGGCGTACGCTAGGTCGTCCAGCTCAATCGCCAGAAATCCACCCAGCTCACGCAGGTATTCGATCGCCCACCCCGCAGGTGTCGCACCGAATTCATGGTCTCTTGCGTTGATTTCCGCGCCCTGTTCCACTAATGCCTGAACGACACCGCGATGTCCGCCGAATGCCGCATGGTGAAGGGCAGTGGCGCCTCGTGGATCCCGTCGGTTGATCAGCTCGGCCTGGCTTTGAACAATCGCTCTGACATCCGCCACGTTGCCACGCCGCGCGGCCTCAATTAGCTTCTCGAAGTCGCCCATGGAACACCTCCACGTTTTGGGGTGTAACGCTGCTCTATCGACTCAGCGAGAAACATAGAATACCCGAGCCAAGCCACGGCTGGGTCGGTGAGTGGTATGACTAGCGAGAACTGAGACCAGGTGAAGTCGCGACCTCTCGACAGCGACCGACTCGCGCCCCCTCTTTTTAGCGCAGCCAATTCTCTCGTCGAAGATCCTCGACGTGGCCGAATTCCTTTTCGTTATCCGTGATGAGGGTGTAACCAAGAGCAAGGGTCTGAGCCGCAATGAGCAAATCATTGGCGCCGATTGGTGTGCCAGCCTGCTCAAGCCGCGTACGCAGCAATCCGTAGGCAGAATCGGCGGGTCTCTCGAACGGCAAAACTTCCAGCGCCCCAAGCACTGCCTCAAGCTGGGATGAGAGCCGTGTCGAGCCTTTCTTAGCCGCCCCGTAACGCAATTCGGCCGCGACGATGATGCTGGTACAGATTTGCGCTTCGCCGAGCTTTCGGATTTGTTGTGCCACCTTTCCTTGCGGGTTGCGGAGGAGATCCGAAACAATGTTGGTATCGAGAAGGTAGCGCATCAGAGATCGACCGCATCGGGCGGCAGGTCACTGATGCGTGGAAAATCCTCCTCCAGCTGCACCAGCGTTGCCAACACGGCTAGCAGCGACGTGGGAGGAGCGGGTTCGATGATGAGCCGGTCGCCTTCCTTTCGTAT
Source organism: uncultured Acidobacteriaceae bacterium (assembly GCA_963770245.1). Taxonomy (GTDB): domain Bacteria; phylum Acidobacteriota; class Terriglobia; order Terriglobales; family Acidobacteriaceae; genus PALSA-270. Next base: position 196,116 of record CAVYOX010000017.1, read on the forward strand.
GATCGCATCCTCGCCCGGAAATTCGAACTCACGGGGGATCCGCACTGCCCGATTACGACCATTCTTAAAGATTTTGACGTGGCGTTCCAGGCTCACTGGGCCTCCTTTAGCAAATGCCTCAGCATATGCCTAAGCATATGCTAATTGTCTTCATTTGTCGACCCGGCATGAGACTAAGTTCTAAAGGATTGATATAACTATACTTATCTGTAAACAGGCCGTCAGATCTGCAGACTTATACGGACGCGAAAATCAATCGGTTGACGCCGCGCAACCAGGTTGCACAAGACTGCTGCCTTCTGAGGCAGTTGCATTCAAGCATATCCGGCGGTGGTTGATTCGACCTGAGGTGTCCCCGATCATGCCAGGATCATAGGCGAATAAAAAGAGAAAATAAAGCAAATAGCACCAACGCAGCCATCATCGAGGAGCCGCTCGATGCCTGTTCTGCAATGAAGGCTGACGCCTCTGCCTAGTTTCACCTGCTTCACCAAGGTGTCTAGCGGCTCACGAATCCCGACCTCATTTGGGACGGAACGATTCGCGATTGAAAGATTGAGGAACTTGATCCCCAACTGGTCGCAGAGCCGTTCCTTCTCCGACAGCTCAAGTTCCTTTGCCTTCTCGGGCGTCAACATGGAGACCAGCACTTCAACGCCCTCACCTCACAGCCCACAACGGGTTCAGTTGAGCATTGCGCATATCTTCTTCGATTTGCAAATTGAGCGTCTTGAACATATGTGCCGCTGGGAAAGTTGCTTGAGTTTCGCTTTCGATCGCGGCGGAGGAATCTTGATCCATCGTTCGAAAGCTCGGGTCTTGGAGGGGTGTTAAGTACTGACTGCAGCGAATTCTTCGATCTCCGCCGGGGAGGCGTTGAAAACCCCTCCCTGTTTTACAACTTGCGACAAAGCCTTGCGGCCTGCTTGCCGGAGAAAGACAGTCGACGGCTCTGGGATTTTGCCGGTCCGGGGTGTAATGTGTTGAAACTACACAGACTGGGATGGCCGGGGGGAAATTGAGCGAAGGAAATTGACGCGGAGCCCGAACTCTGGCACCGAGTGGAAGACTTCTATCGGTAATTAGAGCTGGAAGAGAACCGCCGCGCTCCGACTTCCTCGAAGACTCTTGTGCGGCCGACCCAATAACTCCGACGCGAGGCGGAGTCGCTGCTGACTCAAGGGAAGCAGGCGGAGCATTTCATTGCGTCGCCCGCGCTCGAAGTTATGGGCAAACTCCCCGCCAACCGGCCGGCGATCACCGGGAGTGGAGCGAAACTTGATTGGCACCACGATTTCTCATTATCGGGTGATTGACATACTCGGCGACGGCGGCATGGGAGTGGTCTATAAAGCCGAGGACACGCGGTTGCATCGTTTCGTCGCCCTCAAGCTGTTGCCGCCCGGCCTTGCCGGAGACCCGCAGGCATTGGTCCGCTTTCAACGCGAGGCGCGAGCCGCCTCCACGCTGAACCACCCCAGTATTTGCACCATCCACGACGTCGGCGAGCAGGACGGCCAAGCCTTCATCGCCATGGAGTTTCTGGACGGGCTGACTCTGAAGAGCCTGATCGCTGGCAAGCCGCTCGAAATCGAAAGAATTCTGGATCTCGGCAGACAGATCGCCGATGCGCTCGATGCCGCCCACGCCACCGGCATCATTCACCGGGACATCAAGCCCGCCAACATCTTTGTCACCAGTCGGGGCCTGGCGAAGATTCTGGACTTCGGCTTGGCTAAACTATCCCTGAGACCCGACACCGAGGCGGACAGCAATGCCTCGACCATCGATGCCCCGCTTACCAGCACCGGCACGACCGTGGGCACGGTGGTGTACATGTCGCCGGAACAAGTGCGGGGGAGGGAACTGGATGGCCGAACCGATCTGTTCTCCTTTGGGGTGGTACTTTATGAGATGGCGACCGGAACGTTGCCTTTCCGCGGCGAAAGCACGGGAGGGATCTTCGACTCCATCCTGAACCAGGCACCGGTTCCTCCCGTTCGGCTGAATCCCGACGTGGTCCCGGAGTTAGAACGGATCATCGCCAAGTGTTTGGAGAAGGATCGCAACCTGCGCTACCAGCACGCTTCCGAGGTGCGCACGGATCTCGAACGGCTGAAGCGGGACCGGGCGTCGGCGGGAGTGACCATCAGCGCCAATGCCGGAGCCTCCGCCGGCCTGAGGAAAAGCTGGAAGTCCATGGTCGGTGCCGCTGTCGCCCTACTGGCGATATCAGTCGCTGGTTACTTCTATTTCCACCGCATGCCCAAGCTTACCGACCGGGACACGATCGTCCTGGGGGATTTTGCCAACACGACCGACGACCCCGTCTTCGACGGCACCCTGCGGCAAGGGCTATCGGTGCAACTGGAACAATCACCTTTCCTGAGCCTTATTTCGGAGCAACAAATCCAGCAGACCCTCGGCCTGATGGGGCAGCCAGCCGAAGCCAAACTCATACCCGCGGTGGCGCGGGAACTTTGCCAGCGAACCGGGAGCGCCGCGGTTCTCGCCGGTTCGATTACGCAGATTGGCACGCAGTACCTGCTGACGCTCAAGGCGGATAACTGCGAAAGCGGGGAATCGCTGGCCAGCACGGAGGCACAGGCGAGCGACGAGAACCATGTGCTCGAAGCGCTGGGCAAAACCGCTTCGGAAATTCGGAACAAGCTGGGCGAGTCGCTGAGCACGGTGCAGGAGCATGATACCCCGCTTGAACAGGCCACGACGCCGTCGCTGGAAGCCCTGAAAGCTTTCAGCTCGGGCATTAGGGTCATCGACACAACCGGATCGGCCGCGGCGATTCCGTTTTTCAAACGTGCCATCGAACTCGACCCGAACTTTGCGCTCGCCTACACCTACTTGGGCATCATGGAAGACGATATTCTTGAATCCAGCGTTGCTGTGAACTACCAGCGAAAGGCATACGAACTGCGCGATCGAACTAGTGAAGCGGAGAAGTATTCGATCACCGCTATGTACCACAAGGATGTCACCGGAAACATCGCCAAGGCCATCGAAGCCTGCCAGCTTTGGATACAGGCCTATCCGCGGGCGTTCCATCCGCACGATCTCTTGGCGGGAGCAATTTTGCCGGTGATTGGACAATATGAGAAATCCGTGGAAGAAGCCGCCGAGGCAATCCGTCTAAATCCGAACTTTCCCATCGCCTACGCGCAACGCATGTTCAGCCAAGTCGCTCTGAATCGCCTCGACGAGGCGAAGGCCACCTACGTGCGAGCTCTGGAACGTAAACTAGACAATCCGTTCTTGGATATCAGCCTGTATCAAATTGCATTTTTGCAGAACGATGCGGCGGGGATGGCGCAGCAGGTTGCAAAGACGGCGGGCCTGGCGGGATTCGAGGACCAATTGCTGAACTTGGAAGGCGATACGGCCGCCTATGCAGGGCACCTTAAAGGCGCCCGCGAGCTTTCCCGCCGTGCCATGGATTCTGCCGAACGGGCAGGAGAGAAGGAGCCACCCGCAACCTACTTTGTCACGTCTGGCCTGAGAGAAGCCTGGTTCGGCAACCCAGACGAAGCGCGGCGGCGTGTCAGTTTGGCATTGAGGCGCTCGACAAGCCGCGATGTGCTCTATCTTGCCGCGCTCGCATTGGCTTATTCGAGGGAAGACGCGCGAGCACAAGCGCTGACCGAGGATTTGGGCAAGAGGTTCCCGGAGGACACGCTGGTGCAGTTCAATTACCTGCCGACCCTCCGCGCAAAGCTCGCGCTCAATCAAGGGGATGCTTCTGAGGCCATTGAGAGTCTTACAGCTGCCACGCCCTACGAGCTTGGGGGTTCAACCTCCAGTGCTTTCAATTGGACCAACATGTACCCAGTTTATGTGCGTGGCGAAGCCTATCTGGCCGCGCGCCGGGGGACGGAGACCGCCGCCGAGTTCCAGAAAATCCTCGACCACCGCGGAATTGTAGGCAACGGACCCCTCGGTGCACTCGCCCATCTTGGTCTCGCCCGCGCCTACGCGTTGCAGGGCGACACTGCGAAGGCCAAGTCGGCATATCAGGATTTCCTCACCCTCTGGAGAGATGCCGACCCCGACATTCCCATCCTCAAGCAAGCCAAAGCGGAATACGCCAAGCTCCAGTGAGCCACGAATGACGGGCTTTGCGGCGTGTGGAGGTCGCGACTTTTAGTGAAAGCGGAGATCGAGCGCGTGAGTCTCTTCGACGCTGCGATCACGCATCAACAGCGGTTCGTCATCCGGAGTCAATCCTATCCAGCCAGCGAAAACGTCGGCGAGCTGGGGAAAATCATTGAGGCCTACAACTGGCTCCAGAACGCGATCTTTGATTCGCACGCGAACCACCGCCCCCGCGCCGTCCCGGTTTTCTCGCGCGTCGATATACAGGCCGTCGTGCGACCACTCGTCGTAGCTGATCTGTTGCGCCCCCACTTTGGCTTTCTTAAACCAACCCACCAAGATAACGCGACAATACTAGAAAAACACTAGAGATCACCCGCGAGCAGCCCGTGTACTATTTGCTTCTTTGCACGGCAACAACCAGGAGGAAATGCCTATGCCGCCGGTGAGCGTGCAGCCGATCTATCTTCCGGATGTCGAGAACAATCCTCAACCGAGTCGCTATCTGGATCTCATTCGAACCTGTCAAAGCGCGGGGCGCGAGACCTGGAACATCTGGTATCTGTTTGCCTTTCGTCCGCAAATGACCCAGCACCTTGCGCGCTTCACCCAGGAGGTGATGCGCGAGCCGTCGCCGCTCGGCCCTGGGTTGCGGGAGTTGATCGCGGCCTACACTTCCTACGTCAACCAGTGCGAATTCTGTACCAAGGCACATGTGGCGGTTGCGGCGGAGTTGCTGGGAAGCGAGGATCTGGTCTGGCATGCGCTGCGCAATCTCGAGGCTTCCTCCTTGAAGGAAGAAGAGAAGGCTTTGCTCCGATTTGCCGGCAAAGTAACCAGCGACCTGCCTGGGATGACCGAGGCCGACGTGAAATCGCTAAGGGAGATCGGCTGGAGCGACGAGGCGATCTTTTACACCATTACGGTTTGCGCCTTGTTCAATTTCTACAATCGCTGGATCACAGCCTCCGGGGTCCATGCCGTCTCCGAGGAAGGCCATCGGACTCACGGGAAAGTGCTCGCCGAGAAGGGATACGACCCGGGGCTGAGGCAACAACACTTAGAGAACACGCTGCAGCCGCGGTGAATCGGTTTCCTCGCGCAAAGTGTTGGATGTCAATGGGGTTCGAGAACCATCGTTGGTTTCAAAACCGTCGTCGGTTTCAAAGGAGCGTCCGACCCGCCATGCGTAGAAGCGTTCACCCACTGCTCTCGGTCTGGCTTCTTTGGCCTCTGCTTACGCTAGCTCAACCGTCCAAGGCGGAATCCTGTCCAGCCGATCAGCATCCGACGTTCCGGGTTTCGGTCGCCCCCGGATTGGCGGCTCAGGCGCTTTCCGGCCGGCTGATTGTCATGATGTCCAATCAGTTGGGAGCCAAGGGCAAACTGGCTCCAAGCTTTGGGCCGGACGCTCACTCCGTATGGGTGGCCGCGAAAGAGGTGCATGACCTGACAGCGCAGTCACCGGTCGACCTCGATCCGGATGAATTGGCCTATCCGGCCGCATTCTGCACCGCCCCGGCCGGACACTACAAAATCAGCGCTGTCCTCGATGTGAACCACCATTTTGCCTACTACTACGACGCCGCGGACGGCGATCTGCTGAGCCCGACCACGGATCATAAGTTTGATCCCTCGACCAACGACCGAATTTCACTGACCCTCGAAGAACGCGAGACCGACCCTCCCCTGCCATTGCCGCCCCACACCGAACTGTTCGATTTCACGAGTCCAGCCTTATCCGAGTTTTGGGGGCGCCCCATCCACATGCGTGGCGCGGTGGTCGTGCCGCCCAGCTACGGTGCCAGTAAGGATCGCTACCCCACGGTTTACATGACGCACGGCTTTGGCGCGGACATGAGATATCTGGTTGGGCGGGTGGCGACGAACACCAATCAGCTGATGGAGGACAAGAAGATACCGGAGATGATCTGGGTGCTGCTGCTGCAGGCCTTTCCGACCGGCACCCATGAGTTCGCTGATTCGGTGAACAATGGACCCTGGGGGAAAGCTTTGACCACCGAGCTGATCCCCTACCTCGAAAAGAAGTATCGAATGGATGCCAGGCCGAGCGGACGTTTGCTGACCGGGCATTCCTCCGGAGGATGGTCGGCGTTGTGGGTGCAGGTATCCCACCCGGGATTTTTCGGCGGGACTTGGCCTACGGCTCCCGATCCCGGCGATTTCCGCAACTTCACGCTGATTGACATCACCAAACCCCCGCTGCCAAACTTTTTCCACCGGGATGACGGCAGTCCATTGATGTTTATTCGCATGGGCGGAAAGGACACCCAATCCCTCGAGGATCTGGCTCTCCAGGAGCGTGTGCTGGGGGACTATGGCGGGCAGTTGGCGTCATTCGAGTGGGTTTTCAGCCCACGCGGCAAAGACGGACGTCCCATGCCGTTGTTTGATCGCGATACTGGAACGATCGATCCAGAGGTCGCAGAGTACTGGGAAAAGCACTACGACATTGCGAACCTGTTGCGCACGAACTGGAAGAAAATAGGTCCGCTCCTGAACGGTAAGATACACCTCACCGTCGGCACCGCGGATACCTTCCACCTGGACGCCCCCGCCCGACTGCTGGAGCAAACCATTAAGGATCTGGGAGGCAAGGCCAGCTTTACATACCTAGAAGGACGCACTCACTTCGATTTATACCAGGGTGGGTTGTCGGAGCGCATTGCCCGGGAGATGTACGCTGTCGCCCGGCCGGGTGGCAACCGAGCGCAACTACGGCGGGGTCATCCGCCAAGGCCTAGCTCGGCGGCGGCCTTAGAGCCTTAAGGACTTAGAGTGTCCAGAGGAAAACCTAATGAGCTGGGGAGCGAAGACATCGCAGGTCGGATGGAAAACGTGAGCTCGGCCCGTCATCCCCCAAGCAATTTGGTGCAAAACGGCGAAACGGCGCCCGGCCTCGGTGAATTTGACCTCGGTTATTACGGCTGGCGCGTGGTGCTGGCGGCGTGTCTTGGCGTGATGGCGGGGTTTGGCTCGCTGTTCGTTTATACCTTTGCGGTTTTTGTAAAACCGCTGGGGGCGGAATTCGGCTGGAGCCGTGAAGCCGTCTCGCGTGGCTTCGGACTCGCCGCCGTCACCTTGGGTCTAGTCTCTCCACTCCTAGGCCGGTGGATCGACCGCTTCGGTCCCCGCCGCATCATTTTACCGTGCATGACGGTGTTTGGTTGCGCCATTGCTTCGCTGGCGCTATTGCGCTCCGAATTGTGGCAGTTCTACCTGACCTGCATCGTGCTGGGCCTGGTGGGAAACGGTGCCGCCCATCTGGCGTATTCGCGGTCCATTTCTACCTGGTTTCAGCACCGTTTGGGACTGGCCCTGGCCTTCGTGATGGTGGGAGCTGGCTTGGGCGCCATGATCCTGCCGGTGTTTGCGCAAACCATCATCAGTCGATCTGGCTGGAGGGCAGCTTACGCGTCACTGGGTGGTCTTGCCTTGCTGTTCGGGTTGCCGCTCAGTTGGCGCTATATCCGCGAACGGGGTCCAATCCGGCACGAGTCTACTCCTCTGGCGCATTCCGGAATGACGTGGCAGCAAGGCCTGCGCTCTTTTGTCTTCTGGATTATCGTCGCCGTCCTTTGTGTGAGTTCGATCAGCATGAATGGAGCGATCACGCAGATGTCTGCGTTGCTGACGGATCGAGCAATCACAGCCGGAGATGCGGCGCTGTGCGCGTCCGTGCTGGGTGGTTCGAGCGTGCTCGGCAGGATCGCCGTGGGCTGGCTGCTGGACCGATTTTTCGGGGCGCGTGTCGCCTTTGCCGTGAGCCTGATTACCGCGGGGGGCATTTTTCTGCTCGCCCGGGCGAGCAGTTTTCCCGCGGGTAGCCTGGCGGCGGCGCTCATCGGCGTCGGGGCCGGGGGCGAAGCAGCCATCACGCCTTACTTGCTCACGCGTTATTTTGGGCTGCGCGCCTTTTCCACGCTTTACGGTCTCACCTGGACGTTCTATGCCTTTGCGGCAGGTATTGGTCCGGTGATACTCGGCCGCGCCTTTGATGCGACCGGTTCCTACGCTGCTTTGCTGGTCGCGCTAGCAGCGGCGCTGGCCTTGGCGGGCGCCATGAACCTCCTGCTTCCGAAGTATCCAAACTCATCAGCCGGTCATCTCCCCTGAGCGAAACCCAAAAGGGGTACCTAGTCCGCGCGGTCGGAAATGCGACCACCAGGGCACACCGTACGCGCCAAACACGCAACTAAAACTGAAAGCCCGGAGTGAGGGAGCTTGATCATGCACACTTTGGGGAAAAGGAGCCACAAAGTGGAAGGAAAAAAAGCCGGAGTTGTCAAACGCCAGTGCTCCAGCCTAACCAGCCGCTAACGAAGCCCGTCACCTCCGCCGGCGGCTTGGCACCCTTGATCACGAGCTATAGCTTGATCGCCAGCTCCCCGAAGAGGGCGGACGTGGAGATGGTAAGCATGATCAGAACAACGCCCGCGACACCGCTCAGCCCGCTAAGGATGCAGAATGACCATTGGAGATGGCGCTTTTGTCCATATGGCCACTTACAAGTAGTTGACAATGATCTTCGGATCTATCCGACCACTTAAAAACTGAAAAGCGGCGGCGAATTTCGGGGGCCCGAAATGACCTTTTGCGCTGTTCGAGGCCCCCACGCCTTCACGGGGTATTCCCATAAAGTTCGTGTCCACTTTGCCGTTGGAATTCTCGTCGTGGAAAACCGACACCGCAAACGTCCCAGAGGCGATGCCAGGGAATTGGCAGACTGCATGCCCATGTGAGATTTCGGACTTGACGTGTGCGGCGGCTTCGGCGCTACCCTCGGCCGAGGAAAAGAGCGCGCACAAGACCTGGCAGTTGTCGTTGCGCAATCCGGAGATCTCAAACTGGATCAGATTCTCGTGCGCGGGTTGCGCCTCAGCCAGGACAGAAGGGCAGAGCGCTGAGAACGCCAGGGCAAGAGCAAATGTTCCGCGCCACATTTCTCTGGGTCTCAAGACGCCACCCTGTTTATCCGTTCGGGAGGTCCGAAGGATCCGACCGATATTCGTGGGGCGAAATACCCAATCGTTGGAGTTTCGACTGCAGGGTCGTTCGTTTCATCCCTAGTCGCTTGGCTGCGCCCTTGGGCCCGGCGATCAAACCACGGCTTTCCTTTAAGACCCGAACAATGTAGTCACGCTCCACGCTCTCCAGACTCGCGCTACTCGTGGCGGAAAAACTTAGTCTTACCTCCAGTTCGGACAGCGGCGCCTGCAAGGTGGGGCCGGGTGTCAGAATCACAGAACGTTCAATAAAGTTCTCCAGTTCCCGGATGTTCCCTGGCCAGTCCCAGTTCATCAGCGTCTCGACGGTATGGCTGGGCACGGTCTCGATATACTTGTTCAGGCGTTTCGCATACTTGCCCACGAAGTGGGCTATCAACTTTGGAATGTCCGTGCGTCGCTCGCTCAGCGGGGGCATTCGAATAGGAAATACATTCAGCCTGTAGAACAGGTCACTTCTGAATGTTCCTTCAGTCATGGCTTGCCCGAGGTCGCGGTTCGTGGCGGCAATGAGGTGCATATTGACCCGTATGGTACGAGTACTCCCGAGACGTTCGAACTCGTGGTCCTGAAGCACGCGCAACAGTTTGGGCTGCAATTCTAGCGGCATCTCGCCAATCTCATCCAAGAAAAAGGTCCCGCCGTCAGCCAACTCCAACCTCCCTATCTTTTGGCTAAAGGCGTTGGTGAACGCTCCCTTTTCGTATCCGAACAGTTCGCTCTCCAATAACCCGCTCGGCACCGACGCGCAGTTGATCTTGACAAATGCTTTAACACTTCGTGGGCTGGCTTTGTGGATGGCCCGGGCGACCAGTTCCTTTCCGGTGCCGGTCTCCCCCAAGATCAGGACGGTCGTGTCGGTAGAAGCGATTTTTGTAATCTGCTGCATGACCTCAGTCAGCGCGGGACTGTCCCCCACGATTTCGTCGAAGTGAAGTGCGGTTTGAAGTTCGCTCTCAACGTAGACCTTCTCTTGGTGCAGCCTGTGGTTGAGTTCCTCGATTCGCCGGTACGCCCGGGCGTTGTCTAATGCAATCGCCACTTGCGTCGCGACCTGTTTGGCGAAGTCGGTGTCTATTTCATCAAAAGCCCGGTCGCGCCTGCTGCTGAGCGCCAGAACTCCAATCGACCCGTTTTGACTTCTCAGGGGAACGAAACACACGGACTGAAAGCCAGCGGCCAACGAGCGAGCTACGATTTCGTAGCGGTCCCTAGCCTCAAGGTCAGACCGTTGAAAGCGCGTTACTACGTCGCTGGTGAAGGCCTCCCCGGCCAGGCACTCATGGACCGGAGTCGCCCGACCCAGCAGCCCATCACCAAACGGAGGGTCCATGGCATAGATGCGCATGACATCCCCTTCGCTCTCATAGAGGGAAATCCCCGCAAAGTCTTGGTGGAAGACTGCGTGAAGCGAAGACGAAATAGCAGGCAATAGATCTTTGGGTTTCAGCTTTGAGACCAGTGCGTTGTTGATCTCTAACAGGATCTGCAAGCGCTTCTCGCTTTGCAGAAGGGCGTCCTCCGCGCGCTTGCGCTCGGTAATGTCGCGCACCACGACAATGGCATAGTCACGACCGGCGTGCCGCACACTCTTGATATTGATCTCAACTGGAAATGTGGTGCCGTCCTTGCGACGATGTGTACACTCGCGGATGAGACCGCCTGCCTGATTCAAGGTTTCGCGGGACCGCATCTCCATCGCCTTGTCCAATGTGAAATCGACATCGGGCACGGACAGTGAGAGCAGCTCTGCGCGGCTGTATCCGAGATCCAAACATGCTTTTCGATTCACATCGAGAAAGCGCAGCGTCCGCGGGTCAACAACCTCAATCGCATCATTGGAGTGATCAATCAAAAGGCGCAGCAAGCCCATTGAGTTTTCGGCGTACCTGCGCTCGGTGATGTCCTGGGCCACACCTTGGACGATGGGTGAGGAACCGGCAGCTTGGTGCAGAGTGTTTTGGTACTCCCACACCCTTTGCGGTCCCGCCTTGGTCGCGACGCGCACTAGACCTCGTGCAACCCCATCACGCTGGATTGTAGTCAGGTACTCATCAAACTGTCCCCGGAACTCTGGAACGATGAGCTCGCGCATGGGCATCTCGAGCAACTCCTCAACCGTGTACCCTAAGGCCAGAGCTGCAGTCGGGTTGACAGAGAGTAATTTTCCTTCCAGATTGTGCGTGCAGAGAAGATCGTGATCGAAACGACTGGGGTCTGGGGCAGGGAAGACAGACGCTTCGGATGGCCCGATTTGGTGGCCCCGCCCTGGATCAGGGCTCAACGGTTCTGAAGACTGCTGCTGCATCACGTTCCGGCTCAGCGTGAAATGAAGAAGGGGTGTTGTTGCTGAGTGCAAAGTCCCGCCCCTTCCGGGCAGAGATTTTCAAGGCCCGAGATCGATCGTGCGATAACCGTTTGTTGGCGGTCGACAGCGCGAGAGCGTAGGCTCCCGCGCAGCTGATGATCGGCTCGATGAACTCTACCAGATTATCGCTCAGCATGCTTTGATCCCCGGCAGGGCCTGCTTCCGTTTCACCTGCCGAGTGGATTGTAGCGGTGGTCGAGGACTGTGCTGTCCTACTCCACTGGCCTGTCGGAGAGAGTTGCTCCCGGAAAGGGTCTCTCGCACGGCGGATCGATCATGCCGCCTTCAAGGGTGGAGCCCGCGGCAGAATGTTCCACGCCGGCCGACGAGATCGGCTATTGATTGGCGCTCCCAATCCCCTTATCTTGATCTGTCCCTTTGTGTAGTAGGAGGCGATTCTATCGAGCAAGATAGCGGGTACACAGGTTGCGTCGGGTGAGCTGCTTGCCTCGGCTGCAGGAACGATAGCTGGTAGTCCGAAGATTTTCCGGGAAGTTCATTGCATCGGACAGTTAAGGGCCGCTCCCGACGACAAGTGGAAGGTTATTTTGAGGTCGACACCGAGACTACGGCTTCGATCTGTTTGTTGAGCTCCAGAGAGTTGATCGGTTTGGAGATGTATCCATCCATGCCCGAGTCAAGGCAGAGGCGACGATCGCCCTCCATGGCATGTGCTGTCACGGCAATAATGATTTGGTGTTGGCCGCGCCCGTTGTCCTTCTCTTTATTACGGATTGCCGTTGTCGCTTCGAACCCGTCCATGTCGGGCATTTGAACGTCCATCAGAACCAAATCGAAGGGCTCACGCTCCAAAGCAGCGAGTACTTCGATCCCATTGTTTGCCACAGCTACAGTATGCCCTTGCTTTTCGAGCAGGCGGATGGCAACGACCTTATTCATCGTATTGTCCTCCGCGAGAAGAATACGAAGGGGCCGGGCCTCCGGCGGCACGGTAAGGGGCACGGTTACCCGCAAGGCTTCGGCTGGTTTCGGCTTACCGTTTAGAACCATTAAGATGGCATCCAGCAATTGGGATTGCGCAACCGGCTTTGTGAGGTACACCGCGATACCGAGCTCACGGCAACGGGTCGCGTCTCCCTTTTGTCCCGCGGAAGTTAGCAGGATGATCGGTAAATCATTTGCGTCTGGATGCTTGGCGAGCCGTTCGGCCAACTCAAATCCGTCCATTTGAGGCATGTGGGCATCAATCAGGGCCAAGGCGTAGCGAGTGCCGCTTTCTCTGGCTTCCTGAACCTTTTCTATGGCCTCCGCTCCACTCGACGCGAGGATCGCTAGTATTTTCCAGCGCCGTAGCGTTCCCCCAAGGATCGTGCGATTTGTAGCATTGTCGTCCACAATCAGAACTGACAATCCAGCCAGAATCGGGGGGGCTTTTTCAGCGGAAGCGGCCTGGCCGCCAACCTCGGCCTCCAGGGTGAAGTGAAAGCAACTGCCCTTACCCAATTCGCTATCCAGCCAAATCTTGCCCCCCATCATCTCGACTAACCGCGAAGAAATGGTCAGACCCAGGCCTGTGCCGCCGAACTTTCGCGATGTTGAGGTATCAGCCTGCGAGAATGCTTTGAATATAAGGGCCTGCTTTTCTGGCGCGATGCCGATTCCGGTATCCCTAATCGTGAAGTGCAAACGAATGTGATCGCCATCCCTTGCGTCAACTCCAACTCCAAGCCCAATCTCCCCATGCTGGGTAAACTTGAGGGCGTTGCCGATCAGATTGATAACGATCTGGCGTAAGCGCGTAGGATCGGCAATGATTTCATCGGGCACCGCCGGGTCTATATCGCATGTAAGTTCGAGCCCTTTTTGCTGGACCTGCAATGCGAGCGGCCTCAGGATCTCGGCCGCGCTGTCCCTCAGTTGAAAAGGAGCGGGGTCGAGCTCCAGCTTTCCGGCCTCGATCTTCGAGAAATCGAGGATATCGTTTATCAGCGTAAGCAGGGCATCTGCCGAGGTCTTCACCATTTGCAGGTACTCACGCTGTTCAATGGTCAATTCCGTGTCCAAGGCTAGCTCTGTCATTCCAATGACACCATTCATCGGCGTGCGGATCTCGTGACTCATGTTGGCCAGGAATTCGCTCTTGGCCTGGTTTGCATCCTCAGCAATTTGCTTCAGCTTGGCCGTTTCGTCCAGTTGTTCACGGATGGTTCGCGTCTGCTCACGGACTCTACGTTTCAGGATTACCGCCCACGCGAGCATCAGGAACGTGATTGCGACCGCCATGGCGAGGACTCCAATGGCATGAGCTGCCGACCACCACGACGAACTCTCCACAACCAGAACATCGTCCACCGAGCGCAGCAGGATCCGGAATCCGCTTACTCGTGCCGCGCCTTCTCCCTGGACAGTTCGAGTGTCATCGATCAGGTTGAGGCAAATTCCGGTGAGTCGGACCTTGCTGCCAGGTTTCCAGGACGACATTTCCCCGGCGCTATTGGGTAAGACGGCTTGGAAAAGAACGTTCCCCGATGAGAGCATCAATGTGGGGTCCGTTGCTGCCCGATCCTTATCCACCAGCTCGGCACGAATTTGAACTAGCCTGCCATTCGCCTCCCCCGCCATTGCCTGCGCGGCCGTGACTGCCAGAACAGGTGAGGGTTGGACGTCGTCGGATGCACGGAAGAGAGCGTCTTCCAAGGTAGGCGTGTAGCTATGGGCGCCCGGAAATCCCACCACGTCCACTACCCTTCCAACTTTAAGAGTGGTGCCTTCGGTGGTCGCTGCACAAAGTCCGCCGGTGACGTCTTGAACGCAAACTAGGCGGCCCCGCCAATCAAGCGTGACACGGCCGCGAAGATGAACTCGATGCACGAAAACTGCATCCGCTGTGAAACGTAGCAGTTGGTCAATTGAGCGCAAAGGCAATAAGAATCCGTCTGGTGGAGCAGGTTTCTCGATTTTGACTTCCTCAAGCCTCGAGAAAAATAGCCGGGCGCCAATCATCTGGTGCTGTTTGGTGAAAAAGGGAGCAGTATTTCCGCGAATCAGGACCTCGGCATCGATCAACTGACGATAGTCCGCTCCTTTTTCCTTTGGTGTCGTGGCGCTAATGTGGCCATCGCTCAGGGCAACATCGATGGTCACATCTCCCCCCGACTCGACTACCGAACGCACCACGCCTTCAACCTCCACCCATTGCCCGTCGTCGGAGCCGGTCATCAGACGTGTGAGGCTGACCCGTGGAGTTTTTGCCGGCAGATGGGACTGGCCGACTACTCTTACCGTTGGTTGGTCAAGAATGGGCGCAAAGTCGCCAGCCCCAGTCACTCCGTTCAAGGAAACGATCGTCCCCGGACGCAGCGGAAGTGCCGGCAGGGCAGGGATTGCCGCGAAAATGCAACCTGTGGTGTCACAGACAAACAAAGCGGCATGTCTGGAGTCGATATAAGGATCGTAGTAAGTCACCACCGCCCGCAAGCGGACAGGGTAGCGGCGGGCAGCCTCCGCTGGCGAAAGACTGTGCGCGTCATGAGCTTTCACGAGCGTGGGAAGTGACTTTCGGTCAAGTGCTTGTGCCGGGGCGAGGACGCTAGACAAGACTAAAACGAGCACCGGCAAAGACATAGCTTCCAGGGCACAAATCCGTCGCCGGGGAGTGGTATGCAATTTCTCCATTGCTGAATGGCTCAAGTGGGAATGCCCGCGAGTTCCTTCCCACTGCGCTCCGTGGAGAAGAGAAGTGTCGATGTGCGAGTCGGACCATGTTTTTCATCGGCAAATTAGCCGTGAGACTTCAGCGGGCCCTCGCGACGTACTTGGGTGTACGCTCCGGTGGCTAAGCCCTTAAATCCATTGCATTTGCCGCTAGATCTACTTACCATTGCTGCCGTAAAAGATAGGGGGGGAACATGGATCGTCGACACTTTTTGAAGAGCACGGCGCTCATTTGCGGAGGCAATGGATCAGGCAATGGACCGGGCAACGGGGCCTTTTAGCCGTTGTGACAGTTCCCAGAATCAATCAGATGCGCTTGCAGCGGCCCAAACCGAGGGAGAAATTGGCTGGCATGTTGCTCGTTCATCTCGGCGGGGCGAGGGTTCAAAAGCCTGAATAGGCTGAGAATTGCTCGTTTCCAGGCTACGTTTTTGGGAGAATTCCGCATGAAACTGCCATCGATTTACTGCATCGGGCTTGAGGTTGTGCTGGCAATAACAACGTCGCTTGCGCAGATCACTACCTCGCAATATGACAACTCCCGCACTGGCACCACGCTGACCGAAAAGGTCCTGACTCCCCAGACAGTCAATGCCAAGCGGTTCGGCAAGCTGGGCGCTTTCAAAGTCGACGGGGCTGTCTATGCGCAGCCGCTATTCATCCCTTCTGTCGAGATACCCAACAAAGGGACGCATGACGTCCTCTTCGTCGCCACCGAGCACGATAGCGTCTATGCTTTCGACGCCAGTCGCCCCGATGATGCTCCGCTGTGGCAGGTGAGCTTTCTCGACAAGGCGCGCGGGGTGAAGCCCGTGTCTGAAGACGATGCACAGTGCCCGTTTATTCAACCTGACGTTGGCATTACCTCCACCCCCGTGATTGACCTCAAAAGCGGTACTCTGTTCGTGCTCGCACGCACCAAGATCAGACACTCGCTCGGCAGCGATGAATATTTCCAACACCTGCACGCACTCGCCATCACAACTGGCGTGGAGAAATTCGGAGGCCCGAAGCTCATCACGGCGTCAGTTCAGGGCAAAGGCTCCGGGGCCGCCAATGGCCAAGTTGCTTTCGATCCCTTACGGGAAAATCCGCGCGCCGCCCTGGTTCTCGCCAACAACACGATTTATCTGACCTGGGCTTCTTCCTGCGACGTGGATCCCTATCACGGCTGGGTGATGGCTTATGATCCACAGACACTCGCGCAGCGAGCGGCGTTGAACGTGAATCCAGACGGCAAGGAAGCCGGCATCTGGTTGAGCGACACAGGTCCGGCCGCCGACGCCGACGGGAATCTCTTCCTGCCCACGGGCAACGGCACGTTCGACGCCGCTTCGGGAGGCCGCGACTACGGTGATTCCGTACTGAAGCTGGCGCTCGAAGGATCTTCTTTGGCAATTCGCGACTACTTCACTCCGCACGATCAAGCGCGTATTAGCGACGCGGACGCCGACGTCGGATCGAGCGGTCCGCTGCTGCTCCCCGACCAGCCCGGCCCCCATCGGCACCTGCTGCTGCAGCCGACCAAGGATTCGACGATCTACGTGATTGATCGCGACCAAATGGGCAAGTTCCACGAGGAGAGCGACGATCTGGTTCAGCTCGTTCGCATGGCCGGTCAAGGCTACGGTGCCATGGCCTACTGGAACGGCCACGTCTTTTTCGCCGCCAGCGACGATAATCTTCGCGACTACGCCATCAAGAACGGCCGGCTCACATTGCAAGCCTCTTCAACCACGAAGTTCGCGAACCCTGGCGCTACGCCTTCCGTTTCAGCGGATAACAAGACGAATGGTATTGTCTGGGCCATCTCCACCAAAACCTGGAATGGCTCCGACAACAAACCGGCGATCCTCTACGCGTTCGATGCCACTAGCTTAGGCGAACCGATCTACAACTCAGAACAGAACAGCACGCGCGATCGCGCTGCCATGGCGACGCGCTTCGTGATCCCAGTCGTTGTCAACGGTCGTGTGTACTTCGGCGCGAGAGGCGAGGTCGAGGTATACGGACTTCTCAAATAGGGGAAAGCATATGGGCTGCTACTTCTTCCGGTAACCGCCTCAAAAGGGCGTGCACACTGGAAGTTTCTCAGGCTCTGCCCACAAGGTTCAGCAAATTGTCGGATCGAGAAAGTTGCTTGCGAACTTCTCGGCGCTCATCATGCGGCTGGCCCCGTATGTCTTTCTCGATCCTGTACAGGGCAGCGATTCGTTGAAGGGCCTCACTCGCCACAGGCGAAGCGTGCGCCTGTTGTAAGTCATAAAACCTGCGCCGAACATGGGCCCAACATGCCGCTTCCTGAATGCGTCCATTTGCGTAAAGCTGATTGAACCCAGCATAGGCGTCTGCCTGCAGCGTTCCTCGGAACTCGCGAAGATGACGCTCCGGATGTTCTCCCTTGCGATCTGGTGAGTAAGCAAACCATACCGCCGGTGCTGCCGTGTCGCCTGCGGGGCGGTCATCGCGAACGTAGGTCCACAATCGTCCTGTCTTCGTCTTGCCATTCCCTGGAGCGAGCACTGGCACCGGCGTGTCATCGGCGTGGTCGCCGAAATCACATAATGTCTCAGGGCATCGACAAGAGGAGTCAGCAACTGACTCGTGCTTCCCACCCAATCGGCAAGAGTCGAGCGCTCCAGTTCCGCTCGTCACTCGTTACGAGCACCACGTCGAGAACTTTCTCGGTATGGTCCGGCTCGCCTGTGTCATGCTCCTGCTGAAACACGTCAGGTGATGCCGTCGAATCCTTGACAACATCATCAGCGGGTTCATCGTACGTTCGATTTGGGTTGCCCCCTAAGTGCCGCGGAGGTCCTGCAGAGGACGGCCACGCTAGTCACCCAGAGAGTCAGGCCAACAGCCGCACACGCAAGAATATTCCGAATGTGGCCCTGGTGCATGAGAAGCGAGCCGAGCGCTGCGACCACCATGATGCCGCCGGTCCAGTAGTAAGGCGGCGCGCGGAAGATTTTCACCAACGGGAGAAAGTGCAGGCCGATGATCACGCCAAGGGCCTGTGGAATCAGATCACCGCGGCCGAATCGCGGGAGCGCGAACACCGCGACACCACTAAGCCCCCATTCGATTCCGACATCGACCCAGAAAAACTTACGGAAAGCCCTCGAATGCTCCAACTCAGCGGAGGAAGAAGGGAGATGGCGCACCGTTCGGACACGAAGGAACGCCCAAGCAATTAATGCGACAGCGGGCACTGTGACGATCGAGAACCACACCGGCGTCGGATTGCCGGAGAACACGACAGCCCAATACATCCAAGCAGAACCAAAGAAGGCACAGATCAACGCGCCGCGGGCGCTGCCTTTCAACTGGCCCCCGCTGATATTGCGGACGCTAGAAATTGCGCTTGCTGCGTGGCCCATGCGTTCGTCCCCAATTGTTCCTGCGAGAGAGTAGCACGGAAAATAACGTATAGCATCTAGACTAAAGTTAAAATGACCGTCGCATGGAGACTGCTATAGGTCCGTGGCGGTTCCCCATCCTCACTTTTGCTTTGGTTGGCCTTCGTCTCGTCGTCGCGAATCATGCCCTGATCTGGGGCGTGATGAGCCTGTCCGGCGGTCCGTACCAGCACGTTGCGGGCATTCTGCCATTTATGAGACTAATTCTAGTATCCTCTTGGTTGAAACGATGGCAATCCAAATCGGTGCGAACGCGTCAATCTCACTGCATCACTAGCTGCAAGACTCAATCGTGAGCAATATTGTCCAGCATCCAGATATTCCCAGAGACCTGTGTGATGTCTAGAACAATGCGATCAGTCGTAAGGGACATTTCCATCGACGCGAGAACCGGGGAGATCATTTGGCTGGGGCTTTGAAAGCTAGTCACACGGAAAGGCTCTCCGGTTGGCTTGCCGTTTGTGCGATCGAAGCGAATCCCCCAAACGTTATAGAAACCAGTTCGGTTTGAAACGAAATAAATTGTCCGCCCGTCTGGCGACCAGCGCGGCTTGTCTTCCCAGTATTTTCCGTCCGAGATTTGCACCCACGGACCACCCGATGCAGGAACAACGTAAACGCGTGCGAGAGAGCCGCCCGGCGCGTCGACGGCACAGAATGCCACCCAGCGGCCATCCGGCGAGAATTGTGCCTGCCACAGGTTGTAGTTTGGGCTACCGGTGATTACCTTTCGCGACGCATCCGCGTGGGGAGCGGCGGCAATCGGTAACAAACCAATGAGAAAGCGTCCGGGCGTGAGAGTCTCGGAGTTTTCCAGAATCGAGGCTCCATCCGGTGACCAATCCAGAGCAACATCTCCCATGGGACCGAGAGCGGAAAATAGCTCCTTCTCTTCACCGCCGGCAGCAGGCACGATGACGATGGAGAATTCCAGGCGAGTGTGTTCCGGATTCACCGACCGGAAACGCGCATAAGCCAGTTGCTGGCCATCGCGCGACCAGTTTGGACGGTTGCGAGAAAAACCATCGCCCCCAGCGATGAAGATCTCGCTTCCGTTGACCAAAGACTTCACCCAGACTTCCTGAAGCGACTGGTCCCAAAACTCCTGCTTGCCCGAATGCTGTGCGATAAACGCCAGCTTCTTGCCGTCGGGCGAAAGGGCGGGCATCCACGCATCGCGATCAGCCGCGGTGACCGGTTGCCCCGCTCCGTTGATCCGTCCGGTCTTGGCGTCGAAAGGCAGTGACCAAGCGCGAGTCCGCTGACTGCGCTCAGTGAAGGCCACGCGATTGCCATCTCGCGAAACCGTAACGTCGCTGTCGGCGCCGGCCCCGGTTGTAAGCCGCTCGGGTCCATGCACCCAACGCAGAGTCTGCGGGTCAACCCCTACCTGCCATAGGTTCTTTACACCTTTACAATTGCCCTCCAGGTAGAGAGCCCGACCGGAAGGCGCCCAAACGAAGCCACTGAAGGCGACGTCCGCGTCCTTAATTCTTTGCTGAATTTCCGGGGCGAGGTCTGACTGGACTGGGTTGCCGCCAGTCAAGGGGACCGTCCAAAAGCTCAATCCCAGTTTGCGATGATTGCCGAGAATTGAAATCCTTCGCCCGTCGGGATGCCAGGAAACCGACAAGCCAGTCAGGAACGCGGTGAACTGATTGAGCACTTCGCTTAGCACTTCATGCGGGGGCTTGCCGTCAAGACCCGCCACGTAGACTTTTGGAGCATCCACCGTAGGGCCGATCATCGAACCATAGAACAAGATCTGGGAGCCATCCGGCGACCAGCGCGGGCGAAAGCCAAAAGACGAAATCTTGCGCTCGTTCCCTCCCAACGCAGGCACGATGTACAAACCTCCGCCGTCACGTTCCGATCGGAAGACAATATTCTGACCATCCGGAGACCAATCCGGCTGCCAATCTTGAGCCGGTGATTTGGTCACGGGAATCGGTGTTCCCCCTCCAACCGGCTGCACCCAAATATCGAAGTTGCCACCCCGCTCGGAAGAGTAGGCAATGAAGCGCGCATCTGGAGACCAGGTTGGTTCGCCCTCGGGACCTTCGTCGAAGGTGAGGCGCAACAATATTGGTTGCCGAGATGGGAGGGCGGAAAAAAGTCTCTGCCGAATCGCGACCGCCGCAATGACAGCAACAACCGCCAGTATGCCGAGTACTGCCCCCACCGGATGCCGACGAACGGGGCTGTCTTCGGTCAAAAGCCTCTTTTCAAGCGCCGGAGACGGCGATGCGACCCGGGATGGCGGGGCCGTAATCTCCGTGCCCGTGGTTGTTCCAATCTCCGCCGCGTCCTCGCTCTCCTGAATCAGAACCTTGGAGAGCGTACGCCGATGGACGACCAGTCCGTCCTGGTTTGCCATATCGCGCACTTCGCCGACAAACCGATAGCCTACGCCCGGTATGGTCGCGATATAGAGATTCTGGCCGGGAGTTTCTCCGAGTAACTTGCGCAGTGCCGAGACGTTCTGCGCCAGATTCACTTCTTCCACAAAGCTGTCCGGCCACAGCATCTTCATCAACTCGTCCTTCACCAGCACGCGGTCGCGATTCCGGATCAGCACCAGCAGGGTGTCGAACACCTTGGAAGTCAGTGGCAGGACCTGCTTTTCCCGGGTCACGAGGCGCCGGGTGGCGTCCAAGCGAAAAGGACCGAACTCATAAAGATCTTTTGTTTCGTTAGACATAAAGGCAGGAGGAAGGGGATCAAAATCCACCGAATGCTAATAGATTTGAAGGGATGGTTCAAGGTATTTATCGGCCGCTTCGGCCAATATTCCCAGCGTTTGGCGGGGCCATTCCGCACGCCGCAGGCAGATAAAAACAAGGAGGAGAGCAGCGCGGAAAGCAAAATGGGTGCCGAGAAGACAGGGCGCAAGGAATCTCTGAGCCGCGCTCGAGGGGCGGGGCGGAGAAGGTAGCCATGGCTTGAATCAGATTCCACAAAGCATCGGGGAGTAAGAGCCCTGATTGTGCCTACCAGGCTGGCGAGAACTTGGTCCGAGCCTTGCGATCGGTCAGCAGCAGGGTCTGTTGGGCCCTCTAATAGATCAGCTTCAGCGAGAACTGAATCTGGCGCGAGTTGCCGGCGGTCTTGCTGATTTCTCCAAATCCGTTTGTAGTGCTGATGCTGGCCGAGGGGGAGGTTCCGCTGGTGTTGGTGGACACGCCAAGAATGTTGGCGGGCAGGCCCATGTTGACGATGTTGAAGAGGTTGAAAAACTCCGCGCGAAATTGCAGGCTAGCGCGCTCTGCTCCACTCTGCCGGCGACCGAATGGTGTGTCCTTGACGAAAGCGAAGTCGTGGTCGTAGAAAGCGGGTCCCCGAAACGTGTTCCGTCCCAAAGTACCGAACCGACCTTGGTTGGGACCGGTACCGCCGGGCACGAAGATCGGGATGCTGAAGAAGTCGGGACCGTTCTCGGGCCCTTCGCCGAAATAATCCTCTCGGTCCTTGCGCGCAGTCGAAAGATGGGGCTGGGCAATTTGATCGGGTCGGTCCACCCCATTCGAACCGGCCCCTGTCTGTTGAATGCCAGAGTATACCGTGAACGGCGAGCCGGAACTGATGGTGGAGATGCTGAGCACCTCCCAACCGGCGGTGAGTTTTCGGCCGGCGCCATTCAGAAAGGCAATGCGATCCAGGTGAAGATCCTGGGCGGCGCTCAGGCCAAAGGCGTGGGTCACATCGAAGGAGGACGGCCCCTTTTCAGGGCGCGTATCGAAGGGATCCTGGGGATATCCTTGTGTCACCGCGCCGGTCGATCCCGTACCGCCTATCACCTGACTTGTGTCGTCGATCGACTTGCTCCAGGTGTAACTTGCCTGAATGCCGGGACCGCTGCGTCCGATGGTCCCGGAGAGGGAAGTCTGCAGTGCGTGATAGGTGGAATGGGCGGTTCCGGTAATGATGTTTTCCACCCCGAACCCGCCCGTGACTTGGCCCGCGCTGTTGAACTGTGTGTAGGGCGCAAAGCTCGGATCGGCGCCGGGATAGCCATTCGGAAAACTAGTGCGAGGCAGGTGATCGGCGGCGGTTCCCACATAGTTCGCGTCCGCTGTGAGATTGCCAAGCTTCCGCTCGAGACCCGCAGTCCAGGTGTAAAGAATCCCATTGCTGAACGAGCGGTCGATGCCAGATAAGCCGAGCGCGCTCACGACGTTACTCGGAGTCAGCGCAGCCAGGTCTTTCTCATATCGGTCCACATCCATCACGGTATTGGGTGGGACCGAGTTGGGACGGCCCGAGGCGAAGATATCTTGTCCGCTCGGCGTATAGACACGCGGTAACTGCGCAGGGGTAATCTGGAAACCGTATTGAATCGGAGCAGTCGAAGCGGAGAGCAAGCGCGGATAGACAACAAACGGCGTCGAGCCGGTTAGAAAGTTATCTTGGTAGAGATTTGGCGGAATTACGGTTATCGCGCCACCGGCATGGGCCTGCAATTTGCTGGTCACTTGCCACGCCACCTGTACCCGTGGCCCCCATCCGTTCCAATCGGTGCGATACCCCGGCTGCGGGTTCACGACAAACTGCTGGGTGCCATTCATGGTCAAGAAGCCCGATGTGCGGTGTTCGCGTTCGCTGATCGGAGTATAAAGCTCCCAGCGAATGCCGTAGTCGAGCGTAAAGTGCGGCGTGACCTTCCACGTGTCCTGGATGTATGCATTGACGTCATTGCGACTGATGGCGGCGGCACCGATGTGCGGACCATTGGAAAAATACGGCGGTGCGATCGCCCGTGTATAAACAAAGGAACTGCCGGACAGGAAGCTTGAGAGTGTGTCGGGCAGCGGGTCGCCCGGCTTTACATTGTGTTCCCCACTCGCCGACGGGATTGCCTCCGTGGCGTACGCAGGACCGCCGCCAAAATCATACTCACCGTTAGGGCTAATACCGAAATATGTGGTATCCCGGTTCAGGCGCACCTCGACGCCGGTCTTGAATGCGTGGTGGGAGAGAATATAGGAAATGTTCTGGCGGCCCTGGAATAGATTGCCATAGACCTGTATGACGGACCCCCCGACTGCGTTGAAGGCTTCAAAGAGGCTGTCATTGAATTTGATCGCCGGGTCGGTGTAGTCGCCGGTCGGGAAGCCCGGGGTGGAGCGAGTAATGCTGATCGAGGATTCAAGGCTCAGCCTGGACGAGACGGTGCGAACATAGGTAGCGACTCCATTGCGCTGGCGATCAACATAGGTAGTTCCGAAAGACGGATCGATGGCGGTTTGATCGGGATTGGTTGTCGGCCCCGTCAAGTCATCCATGTTCAAGCGCGCGAAAAGCTGACCTTTGTCGGAGAACTTATGATCAAGGCGCACAGAAAACTGATTCGCGTTCGTGACCACCTTTGACGCGGTCGCGTAGGTGCGCGCCTGGAACGGTCCGCCGGGATCGTTCGGCAGAGGATAACGCGCCAGAACGGCCGCGATGCCGGGGTTCACCGGCACGGTCAAAACATCCGTTGAACCATCCGCATAAGTGACCGTATCGAGCCCGGTGCGCTCGGCGGCCGTGGGTACAGGCATCACCTGGGTAGTTCCGAGCACCTGCCGGAAGCCCTGGGCCTGGATGAAATAAAAAGTCCGCTCGCCTCCATCGTAGAGGTGTGGGATAAAAACAGGCCCGCCATTGGTGAAGCCGAACTCATTGCGGCGAAAAGGTGGAATTCTTCCGGGATAAGCCGGCGTGGCGTGGTCGAAGTAGTTGCGCGCATCGAAAGCGGAATTACGCACAAACTCGAAGAAGGATCCGTGAAATCCACTGGAGCCGGAGCGAGTAATGATGTTGGTGAACCCGGCGGCGCCTCGACCGATTTCAGCGGGCATCCAGCCCGAGCTGGACTGAATCTCCTGGACCGCATCCACATCGAAGTTGGAGAAAGTGGACCCGCCCATCTCGGGATCGCTGATGTCGGCCCCATCCATGGCAAAGGTTGCCTCAACGCCTCGTTGTCCGTTGATGGCGAATTGCTGGGTGAAATTCGTGGCCCCGTTGACGTCAGTCATGGTGCCTGCGGCCAGCAGCAGCAATTGGCTAAAGTCGCGCTTGTTCAGGGGTAGTTGGCTCACCTCCTGGCTTGAGAGGTCCTCTCCGCCAGTGGCACCGGTCTGTTCTTTAAGGATGGAGAGTGCGAGCTGATTGCGACCTGAAAACGTAATGGCGACTGGCGGCGCGCCAGGCGCGAGGTCAATGGGCTGGGAGTATTCGATCTTGCGGTGATTGGCCTCAATCGAGAGGCGGTACTGGCCGGCAGGTAGGGGCGGCAGCCTGAATCGGCCGCCGGTCCCGGATTTTGCCTCAGCTTTGGTACCGTGATCTGTGAGCCGGACGATGACACCGGCGACAGGCGCTCCCCGAGCGTCGCGCACCACGCCTTGCCACACCGGAAGCGCCTGCTGACTCTGCGCCGGCGCCGTGCAGATCAGCAGGAGCGCAAGCCACAGCTGGAGAAGCGGTGACTCCAATCCACCCGTCGCATGCGTGCGCTGCTGCATGGACACGTTTACTCTCATTCAACTGGAACTCCACTTCATTGCCTATTCTGTGATAATCCTTCGCGGGACTTTGTCAGACTCGAATGACTCTGATTCCAATCCGAGTGAATGCCGCAACCATTTCATCGGATGCGCCCACATCCGTGACGAGTACATCGACGTCCTCGATGGGACAGATCAAAGAGCGTGTGACGATTCCCAGTTTGCTGGAATCAGCCACAACAATGACCTGCTTGGCTTGCTTGACCATCGCGCGAAAGGTGAGGGCCTCGTCCGATTCGTTGGTGGTTGTTCCGCGGTCGGCGTCGATGCCGGAGACGCTGAGAAAAAGTTTGTCAAGGAAACAATCACCGAGGAAATTGATAGCCGCCGCCCCGAGCAGCGAAAACGACCAAGGCCAGTGAACGTAGCCTCCCGTCAAATGGATCTTTAGGCCCGGCATGTTACAAAGTTCCATGCCGACGTTGACCGCATTAGTGATGATCGTGATGTTACTGCGATGACGCAGGCTCCGTGCCACCCAGGTGGTGGTGGTGCCCGCCGTCAAACCAATTGTTTCGTTTTCTTCGACCAGTTCGGCGGCGGCCACCCCGATGTGTCGCTTCTCCTTCACAAAGCGATGCTCGCGGGTTTGGAACGCCGTATCGTAGCGAAACGGCTCGTAGAGCAACTCCTGCACCAAAGTCGCGCCACCGTGGGTTCGCCGGATCAATCCTTTGGCTTCCAGCTGTGTCAGATCTCGACGGATACTCGGAGCGGAGGCCTCCAAAGAAACGATCAGCTCCTCCACCGTTACAGAGCCTTTGTGCAGCAGCATTTTCAGGATCCGATCCGTGCGGTGCCGTTGGCGATCAGACATCGGTTATGCGCGTAGCCGGCAATGGGATATGTGTCCGCGCCCCCCAGTGGGAAACCCCGGGCGGGAATCAGTCATCGTAACCCAGTCGGAAGCAGCTTGGCGAATGCGCGGGCCACGATCCTGATCGAAGTCCAACCCTACACCGAGTCGCAAACGCTCACACGTGCCTCACTAAATAGAATGACCAGATTAGAATGACCAGATCAACAATTGTGATCATTATTGGGGATATCGCTCATTTTACGCTTGACAACGGCCACGGTCTACGTTTTAGATTCTTCCGGCAATGTTTTTCGGGGCGCCTCCCAAAGGTAGAACTTGCCCTTCGGTCCCGGGCCAAGACCAAGTTGTTGGAGAACGCAGTAGACGTGGAGTGACTGTTCTCAACCGCGATTTGTAGCTTCACCGCAGGTGACCTGCTGTGTTTAGGATCGAAAATGCTCCGAATTTCCCACCCGGCGTAAGAAACCGGGAACTTCGCCAGAAACGGCGGGAGTGAGGATCTCAATGAAACCAAATCTGTTTCGCTTTCTTGTCGGGTGGTTGCTCGCAGTCTTATTGTGCTCGTCGGCGTGGCCGCAAACCGTCACCGGTTCGATCACGGGCGAGGTAGCCGACCCGAGCGGCGCCGTGATCGTCGGCGCACACGTCACCGCCGAAAACACTCAAACCTCGGTGAAGACTTCCGAGCGAACGAATGCATCGGGGGTGTACACCATTCGTTTTCTGCCCGTCGGCACCTATATCGTGACCATCGAGGCGACTGGGTTCAAAACCCAGAAAATTCCCGCGTTCACGTTGGAAATCAACCAAACGGCAAAGATCGACGCCCGCATGGAAATCGGTACCTCCACCACGGTGGTGGTCAAGGCGGAAGCGAGTCCCCTCCTCAATACGACCGATTCCTCACTAGGGAGTACCCTCTCTACCAACGAGATCGCAAACATTCCTTTGAATGGCCGTAACTTCTCTTCTCTTTCCCTTTTCCAGCCCGGCGCCATCGATCCCGATCCTCAGGGTATGACTGGGAACAATGCGATCGAGCGCAATACTTACAACAACGGACAAGTGACGGTGAATGGCAATCGCGCCCAGGCGAACAACTACACAATCGAAGGCGCCGACAATAACGAGCCGCAGAACAACCTCATCGGCTACAATCCCGCGCCGGATGCAATTGCCGAGGTGCGCGTAGTCTCGGCCAACGCCAACGCCACCTATGGAAACGCCAACGGCGGCGCGATTGTCACCATCCTGAAGTCTGGGACCAACAACTACCATGGCTCGCTCTACGGCCTTCTGGAGAACCAGAATCTCGATGCCAACACTTGGGGAAACGGATTAACCGATAGCCCCAAGACCGCTTACACCCAGACCATCTTTGGAGGAACTTTTGGCGGGCGTATCGTGCGCAACAAGCTCTTCTTCTTTGCAGACTACGAAGGCATTCGCAGGCACACGGCGCAGCCCCTGCAGCAAACTAGCGTCCTCACCCCGCAGATGCTCCAGGGAGACTTCTCAGCCCTTCTGAGCCCAACTCTGCCCGGCGGCCCCATTCAACTGTATGACACACAGAACAACTTTGCTCCCTTCCCAGGTGACCAAGTCCCAGTTGTGAATCCGGTAGCCCGGTACCTCTTTGCGCATCCCGGGATCTATCCAGCTCCCAATCGAACTCCTCAGGATGGCTTGCTTGAAGATAACTACGTGGGCCCGCAGGCGAGCTACGTCGCGAACAATCAGGAAGATTTCAAGGTCGACTGGCATCCGGACGACGCGAACACGATCAACGGCTTCTACGCGCAGGGCAAGGGCAGCGACTTTACTTCAGCCATAATCCCGATATCTTTCCCCGCGCATAACACGTACCCGACAAAGATTGCCGGCGCAAGCTGGGTCCACACCTTCTCGTCCGCCATTATCAACGAAGCTCGCTTCGGATTTACGCGGGTTCGTTGGAATAACGGCGTTCCCAGCGACCCATCCGGACTTTTCGGCCTCACCGGTGACTCTATCGTCGGTATACCGTTCGGCACGCAGGCCTACGCAGGCTTCACCGGGCAGAGCATCAGAAACAATGCCAGCTACATTGGCAACAGTGCCAATCCCCAGGTTTTCACCGATAACACGTTCAACTACTACGACAATCTCACCTGGCAGCGGGGACGGCACTACTTCACCATCGGCGGACAGGCGACCCGCTACCAGCAAAACTATCTCAACGCCGGCAACGTCGGATTCCTAGGCCAGTTTAGCTACAGCGGCATCTACTCGGGGAATCCGAATGCGGCCAATGGGCCAGGCTACGGTCCGGCGGACTTTGTTCTTGGTCGGATCTCCAACACTCAACTCGCGTCCCCTCTCGGCAATGTAGGGAACCGGCAATGGCGCGTCGGGAGCTACTTTCAGGACGATTTAAAAGTATCCGCCAAACTCACACTCAACCTTGGGGTGCGCTATGAGATCGATCAGCCTTGGTACGAGCAGAACAACAAAACTGCAAACGTTCTGCCCGGTGGAACGGTGGAATACGCCGGCCGCGTGCCAGCTCTCGCCGCTACAGGCTCCATCGTTTGCCCAACTCACTCCTGCTACCAGGCCAACTACAAGCAGATCATGCCCCGGCTGGGCTTCGCCTACCAGCTGATGCCAAGGTTTGTGGTTCGCGGCGGCTACGGCATAACCAGCTTTTTTGAGGGCTATTCGTTCAATCAGCGCCTGACCTCCAGTCCTCCTTTTTCTCTTGCCATCAACAGCAATGCCATCACCCCATCAACGACTTCGGGAGGCACACCTTTCACGGTCGCGGATGCTTTCAGTCAACCACTCGGCATTAACAACTCACCTATACTCCGTCTGGCCGCAGAACACCCAGCCGGCCAACATCCAGCAATACACCCTTGTCACCGAGTACGCGATCACCAACGAGCTATCGTTGAGCATGGGATATGCCGGACAAAACGGCGATCATCTCGCAGACTACCGCAATGGCAATCAACTCACCACGGCACAGGCACTGGCGATCTCGAATCTTCCCGCCGGCGCGCAGATTCCTGTCGCCGACCAACCACCCTACTACTCGCTAGTTGGAGAAGGTGGAACCATCCTGATCACCGAGTCCGAAGCCCGAATGAATTACAACTCCGGCCAGTTAACTCTGCGTCAGAGAACGCATCGCGGTCTGGAATATACGCTCAACTACACATTGGCAAAATCCCTCACCGATACACCTGGAAACTATGCGGTGGCCAATACCACCATGAACGGATCGTCGGTTCAGAATGGCTACAATCTTATGGCCGACTGGGGTCCTTCCGCGATGGATATCCGCCACAGCTTGAACTTCATAGGGGTTTACGATCTTCCCTTCGGACGCGGTAGGACCTTCGGCGGAAACGCGAATTCCTTCCTGGATGCTGTGCTGGGAGGATGGAAGCTTGCAACTTCCGCCATCCTCTATTCCGGGTTTCCTGTCACCATCACCGACAACGGCAACAGCAATACAAACAATGTGTTTAGTCTGAACCGCGCGAACCAATACCGCCCGTTGATCATCCGTAACCGTTCTCTCAAGAACTGGTGGGGGACCGATCCCTCTGCCCAGCCTTGCCTTACCGCTGGAGTAGATAATGGGATCTGTGCCTATGGAGAAGCGGCTCCGTTTACCTTCGGTGACGCGCGCAACGACAGCGAGCGCGGCCCCGGCTACCGCCAGGTTGATACTTCCTTGTTCAAGGACTTCCAGGTCTGGCACGAACAGGTGATAGGCTTCCGTGCCGACTTCTTCAACATTTTCAACATCGCGAGTTACGGATATCCTGACGGCGGCAACGGAAACCCAGTCAACATTAATGACAGCAGTTTCGGTGTAATCAGCTCCGTTCGTTCCCCTCCGCGGCAGATACAACTCAGCCTGCACTACAGCTTCTAGCTGCGGACCCATTTCCGGCGGGCCGCCGCGGGTATGGTGGTGTGGCGGCCCACTGCGATGTGAGCAACCAGCACATAGTATCTCCGCTGTTCTCTGGTTGTTCGGACTCTCAACATATGCCGAATCGTTCTGTCCTGGAAATCTGCGTGGAATCGGTGGATTACGCCGTCGCTGCGGAGCGGGCCGGCGCCGACCGCATTGAGCTCTGCAGCGACTTATCGTCCGGAGGAATCACTCCCAGTGCGGGATTCATGCAAACCGCTCGCCGCCACGTGAGCCTTCCCATCCATGTTCTGATTCGCCCTCGGGCCGGCGATTTTTGGTACTCCGCTCATGAACTTGAGATCATGCACCACGATATCCAGGCGGCGAAGGGGTTGGGCATGGATGGCGTTGTTCTAGGGATACTGCACGAAAACGCCAAGGTCGACATCGAGCGCACGAAAGCCTTGGTTGAATTGGCGCACCCTTTGCCGGTAACCTTCCATCGGGCGTTCGATGCCTCAGCGAACCTGGAGGCGTCACTGGAGGAGGTCATCCAGACCGGTGCATCCCGCATCCTAACCTCTGGTGGCCAGCCACGTGCCGCAGATGCTCTTCCGACTCTGGGGCACCTGGTGCAAGCGACCAGGGGGAGGATTCTCCTCATGCCTTGCGGCTTTATCGATTCCGAAAATGTTGTGCGGATTGTTCGGACAACATTGGCTCAAGAGTTCCATACTTCCGTCGGAGCGTCTCGCTCGGGTTCAACGAGTGGCGGCCAGGGGTTGGCTCAGGGCAGGGGTGCATCGCCCTCCCGCCTGCAATCCACTCGATTTGAAGAACAGGTTGCTCGACTAGTGAGTCTGCTTGGTAGTGTTTCTCATGAGGAATGGGTACGCTAGCTTTATTCCTATCGCCAAGAGCATGAAAGTATGAAAAGGGAAGCCGGGTTTCATCAAACTCTGGTCGCGTGTTCAATGAGCATGCTGTGCGTAGCGTTTTTGTCCGCACAGAACTTTACGGATGTGAAGCCCAGTCCGCAACAGGTCGCTTGGCAGGATCTGGAAATGGGCGCGATCATTCACTTTGGCCCGAACACGTTTATGGACAGGGAGTGGGGAGACGGTACAGCGGATCCCTCGGTTTTCAATCCCACCAATGTGGATCCCGAACAGTGGATGCGGGCCGCGAAATCCGCAGGGATCAAATACGTTGTATTCGTTGCCAAACATCATGACGGTTTTTGCCTATGGCCCACGGCGAAGACTAACTACAGCATCAAGGCCAGTCCATGGAAACAAGGCCAGGGAGATCTGGTTCGGGAGGTCGCGACCGCTGCTCGCAAGTACGGACTCAAGTTTGGTGTTTATCTTTCCCCTTGGGACCGCCACGAGCCCACATACAACGACAGCCCTGCCTATGATGGCTACTATCTGGCATTGTTGAGCGAGTTGGCCACGAATTACGGTGAGCTGGTGGAGTTCTGGCTGGATGGCGCCGGTAGCGCTGGTCACGTGTACAACTTTGATCGCTATGTCGATAACCTTCGGGTGTATCAACCGAATACCATGGTCTTTGCGGACGCCGCTTTGCTGAAGTATGGCGACATACGCTGGGCCGGAAACGAAGGGGGGAGTACGTCAGAAGAGAATTGGGATGTATTGGATCTGCATGGTTACCTCCGCTACCGTCCCGCCGAAGCGGATACTCCGCTACGCAAGGAGCACTGGTTCTGGCATCCGAATGATGAAGCGAGTCTGAAATCCGTTCACGAGCTTCTGGACACCTACGACCGAACCGTCGGTCGCGGAGCACAACTGATGATTGGCCTCGCGCCCGACAGGCGCGGCCTTCTCCCCGACGCGGATGTGAACCGCCTCAAGGAGTTCGGGGACGCACTCGGCTCTATCTATGCCCTGGAGAAGAATCTTGCAGCTCGCGCTAGCAATGCGTCTGTCTACCACGCGGCTCTTGATTCGGATCCCGACACCGTGTGGTCGGCGCCAGAGGGATCTCATGCCGCGACGATCGACCTGGTTTTCTCCCATCCCATCAGTTTTGACCGTGCTTTAACCATGGAATGGCTAGTGGACGGACAGAAGGTGCAGAAGTATGCGATTCAGGTGATCGATGGCACAAAATGGAAAACGGTCTATTTGGGAACGACGATTGGTCATAAGAAGATCGATCTGTTCCCTCGCATAAGTACTCAACATGTGCGACTCAACATTCTCTCCGCCACCAGCACGCCACGGATTCGGGAATTCCAGTTGTTCGATGGAGCGCAGGCCAAGTAGTTGGACATCCCGCCGGACCAGGCGAGCGCGGTGCCTCGACGCTCCTTGCGGGGTGGCAAAGATTGGTTAGGTGAAACTCCATGAAACGGTCCATTCTACTGTTCGGGTTGGTTCTTCTGCTGATTCCAATTCTGGGCTTGGCTCTGGAAGAGCCGCGAGGCTCGGAAACACCTGATCCGTACAACTCTGTTCTCGACCGCCTGGAGTCGCTCAGCACTCTACCGCTGCCGAACTGGCGCTTCCACGCCGACGTGCCGCACCCGGAGGAGCCGTCATTGGACGACTCAGGCTGGGAAGAAGTCACCCTGGATGAGCTATGGTCCACTGGGCCTCGCGTTTTCCGGCGATGGATTGACGTTCCCGAAAAGCTCAACGGTTATTCAATTCTCGGTCAAAGCGTGCGTCTTGACCTGGCCTTTGCCAGCAACGGCCCGGTCGTGATCAGTGTGTTCTCCAATGGCTCGATGGTCTACCACGGCGGCGAGGAAACTCAGCAGCCGATTCTGCTTACCCAAGACTTGCAGCCCGGCCAGAGGTTTCTCATTGCGGTACGGCTGGACGCGCAGCCGGTGCAGACAAGAATCTCCAGCAGTCGATTGTTGATCGAACCGCCAGCCAGCCGTCCGGCTCCCGGCTTAATTCGCGAAGAGATTCTTGCGGCGCGTTCCCTGATCGCAGCTTATGCTGAAGGCAAAGCTGAGCGTGAGCAGCAACTGGACGGAGCCGTGAAGGCCATTGATTTCTCACCGCTCGATCAGGGGGATCAGGTTGCCTTTGATAGGTCTCTGCAGTCGGCCCAAAGCAAATTGCTAACCTTGAACCCATGGCTGAAGCAGTTCACGATTCGCATGGTGGGCAACTCGCATATCGACATGGCCTGGCTGTGGCCATGGACAGAAACCGTCGAGGTCGTCCGCAACACTTTTCGCAGCGTCTTGGACCTGATGCGCGAGTATCCCGATTTCAAGTTCACCATGTCTTCGGCGCGCACGTATGAATGGATGGAAGAGAAGTATCCCGACATGTTCCAAGAGATTGAACAGCGAGTCAAAGAGGGCCGCTGGGAGGTTATCGGTGGCATGTGGGTCGAGCCTGACCTCAACATGCCAGCGGGCGAGTCGCTGACCCGGCAAATATTGATTGGCAAGCGATATTTTCAGAAGAAGTTTGGTGTAGATATTAAGATCGGCTGGAATCCAGATTCCTTCGGATATAACTGGCAGCTCCCGCAGATTTATAAGAAGTCAGGTATCGATTACTTTGTGACCCAGAAACTGCTGTGGGCGCACGAATTCACCACGTTTCCTTATAAGTTGTTTTGGTGGGAAGCGCCAGATGGAAGCCGCTTGCTCACTTACTTCCCGCACGACTATGGCAGTCCAATTGAAGCCGACAGCATGGCCGCGGATCTATCCGTGTGGGCTCCATCGATTTACGGACCGCGGCTCAGCGAAACGCCGGAAATGATGCATCTCTATGGCGTCGGCGATCACGGCGGTGGACCGACGCGTACCATGTTGGACAACGCAACCCGTTTGATGTCACCCAATGCAGTCTTCCCCAACCTCCAGTTCAGCACAGCAGCGGCATTTTTTGATGATCTCGACAAAAAACTGCCCAACATGAAGGTGCCGATCTGGAATGACGAACTCTATTTTCAATACCACCGCGGTGTGTTCACAACTCAGTCGGATACGAAGCAGCGCATCCGGCGCAGCGAAGAGACGCTTCTCAATGCCGAGAAATTCTCATCGTTCGCTTTCCTTTACGGGCGCTCATATTCGCAGGAAGAAATGAATCGCGCTTGGAAGCGCCTGCTCTTCGATCACTTCCACGACATTATGCCCGGCTCGGGCATCGCGGTGAACTATCTGGACGCAAAGCGCAATCTCGAAGATGTGCGCCGCGCAGGCAATGAGGTCATCGACGGCTCGCTCGATGAGATTGCTGCGCACGTGAACACGCAAGGGGAGGGCGTGCCCATTCTGGTTTTCAATTCTCTCTCCTGGCCGCGTACGGAAATGATCGAGGTTGAAGCACAACTTCCAACTCGGGCTCGGCAGATCCTGGTAGTGGATTCTGCCGGCAAGCCCGCTGAATCTCAACTGTTGTCCATCGACGAGGAAACTCATCGTGCGCATTTTCTGCTGCTGAGCAAAACTCCTGCGCTCGGATACCA
Organism: uncultured Acidobacteriaceae bacterium; assembly: GCA_963770245.1. Classification (GTDB taxonomy): domain Bacteria; phylum Acidobacteriota; class Terriglobia; order Terriglobales; family Acidobacteriaceae; genus PALSA-270. The sequence goes on from CAVYOX010000017.1 coordinate 230,475, forward strand.
GACCTACTTTGTGCGGGCGGCCGCGGCGGGGCTTAGGAATCCTACCGTTGTGAAAGCCACTGCGACCACCCTCGAAAACGAGTTTGCCCGGCTAGAGATTGATCGGCAATCTGGCTGTATGACCAGCCTCTTCGATAAGCGCAGCCATACCGAGGCACTCGCCCCTGCTGAAACCGACACGGGTGGACCCAACAATCTCGTCTGCGGCAACTTGCTGCAAACTTTCTACGACAAACCGAAAGACTGGGACGCATGGAATATCGATGCTGATTTCGAAAAACAGCATTGGGACCTGGACAGAGCGGATGAAGTCAAGCTAGTGGAAAGTGGGCCGTTGCGAGCGGTGATCCGGATCAAGCAGCATTTCCGAAATTCAGTTTTTGTGCAGGATGTCACGATGTACGCTGGTGTGCCGCGCGTCGACGTGAAGATGCACGCCGACTGGCACGAAAAGCATATTCTTTTGAAAGTCGCCTTTCCGCTTAGCGCGCATAATACGAAGGCGACGTTCGAGATTCCCTACGGCACGATCGAACGACCAACTTCCCGCAATACTCCGGCGGAGCGGGCAGAGTTCGAAGTGCCGGCTCTGCAATGGGCTGACATCTCCGATTCGCAGCATGGTTTCAGCTTGCTCAACGACAGCAAATACGGATACGACGCGAAAGGCAATGTGCTTCGCCTGTCATTGCTGCGCTCGCCCGAATGGCCTGACCCACACGCCGATGAAGGCCATCACGAATTCACATATTCTTTGTATCCACATGGCGGAACCTGGCGCGATGCGCAAACCGTGTGCCGCGGGTACGAGCTGAATTATCAGTTGTTCTCAAGACAGACGGAAAGGCATGAGGGAACGCTTCCGCCGGAGCACTCCTTCCTGCAAGTCCATCCAGAAAACGTGGTGCTGACGGCTGTGAAGAAGGCTGAGGACGACGACGCGCTGATCCTGCGCTTCTATGAGTGGGCGGGCAAAGAAACCGATGTGAGGCTGCAACTGCCTTCAGGAGCCCAGACCGCGTCCGAGACAGACCTCATGGAAAGAGCCACGGCTAGTCTCCCGGTACGAGACGGGGCGGTTACGGTTCACACCGAGCCATACGAAATCAAGACCGTGAAAGTACGGTTTGCGACCAAGTCGAGTGCGAATACCGCGAAGGCGTTCTGATTAAGGGTGCCGTCTGTGCGGCCACCCCGCGACTGGAATTCGTTTGCTGGGGAACGAGGTCGCAGGTTGCGCCCCCCTGTTCCGGCTTCACCGCGCAATCCTAACCAATCCGAGCTTCCTGACGGTCTCAGTGGAGCGGCGAAAGGTGGAATTCTGCGCGGGTGATAAGCCGGTGTGGCATGGTCGAGGTAGTTGCGCGCGCCGAAAGCCGAATCAAGCCCGACTGCTGGCCAGTTCACGCTTGGCCACTGGGTATCATTGTTTCGGGAAGTCGACTGGACGGCCGGTCAAGTCGCCGAATTGGGCATTCGGTTAGGGCCCTCTTCTATTGACTAGTTATATGACTAGCCTGTATCATCTTCATGCGTCGAACCTGGGGGTTGGGGCATGAGTTCATGGCAAGTTCAGGATGCGAAAGCACGCTTTAGCGAATTCTTGGATGCAGCTGTCAAGAACGGACCCCAAGTTGTTACGCGCCGCGGAATCGAAACCGCTGTCCTCGTACCGATTGGAGAGTGGAGCCGCCTGCAACGGGCTACGCGCCCCGGTCTCAAAGCCTTGCTATTGGCTCCCGAAGCTCACTTTGAGAATTTGATCCCGGAGCGCCGCACGTTGCGTCGACGAACTGTACTGGAGCTCAAATGAACGGATACCTCCTAGATACCGACGTCGTTTCCGAGTTGCGAAAGCCACGCCCGCATGGCGGAGTGGTCGCTTGGCTCCACAATCAGGAGGAGGAGCAATTGTTTCTGTCGGCAGTGACGATGGGCGAATTGCAAGCGGGGATTGAGCGGACGCGGCGCCAGGATCCGTCAAAGGCGAGCGAAATCGAGTCTTGGGCAGATCAAGTGGCAGCTACGCATCAGATACTGCCGATGGATACGCAGTGCTTTCGGGAGTGGGGCCGGATCATGGACCGAAAACCGGATCGCTTGCTCGAGGACGCTATGATTGCCGCCACGGCGCGCGTGCATCAATTGGTGGTCGCCACGAGAAATGAAGGGGATCTCGGGCAGCTGGACGTCCGGGTTCTGAACCCATTTAAGAGGAGCTAGTTCCCTATATCCAAGCATTTGGTCGTATGCCAGGAAGTGTGCGGAACGGCACCGACCTTCCAACCTGGCATGGCAGTAGTCCGCTGACATGCTGCCCCAATTTTCATAAGCCTGTATGGTTCAGAGCATCCACCTTGTGAACTTGGCCGGCATCGATCCGGCGGCGATCTAGCCGACTGGAATCGCATGAACGATTGGCGGCTGAACGGTCGTCGAAACGCTTGCTTCCGAGGTCGATTGGCCCCGGAAATCGGAATTCGAGCGCATGCCGGCTCTAGACTTCAATCTCTGTGTTTATCCGCACGGTTGAGAGACGCGTGCGCTCGAATCTGTCAGCCCCCAAGGCGAGAGCTAAGTCCCGAACCGTCTGCCAGCCACTCCACAATGACAACACTGGCCTCGACGTAGGTCTGAGTGATCGGCTGGAAGTCCGTTTGGGTGTCGATCATGTTGACTACCAGCGCATCCGGCCCGACGTGGAAAAGTTCGTTTGAGGATTCGCCAGTGCACCCGGTAAATATTACTGGCGTGAAGTACGGAAGATATCGCGAGGGCGGCTCGGTAACCGGCACTTCGACGATCCATTCTGCCGTCGCGCCTAGTGATTTGACATTTGGCGGAGCTTGGATGCCTACGGTCGTTGCGTAACCCGTCTCTATGTTGACGATCGAGGCCAACCCACAGTCCGGCCGCACCGTGCTGACCGCTACAAAGACTGCATCGCGCGGTCCTACGGGTAAATTCACGACCGTTGCCCCTTGGGCCGTGTCGGGTATCGCGGCGGTAACCCACTCAAACCACGCCGAATATGTAACATTCTTGCCGGAGACGATAGCCTGTATGCCAGCCTGCAACGGTCCGTCATCGCCATAGCCGTCAAGGCCCACCCAGAACCCAACCCTGGTTGTGTCATCCTGGGGAACTTGAGGGGGCCGTACCTGCGGCACCTGAAACTGCGTAAACGCAGCCGTTGCGGGCTGTGAGTAGTCAGATTTGGGTTGGCCAAGAACGCTGATGATGCGAGGATCGCCGTCGAAACTGTCGTGGTACGGTCGCTGTTGGCGCACCGCTCCGGCCCAACCGGTTGGGCCGAACACGGCACTCCGCCTGCGCTGGGAATCGGACCTCTTGATAGCCGCATTAATCGCAAGTTCCGCCTTGATGAAGGTAAGCGGACGCGAAAATGCAAGTTCCCACATCTTCGCGAGGTCCGGCTCCCTGTTGGGATCCGGACGCCGCGGTAAACCGTGACGGCGAAGCAGTTCTTCCGACGCGGTGCGCGGATCGAATCCGATCGGGGGTGGATCGTAGCTTCGCATCCGGCTCAACACATCGGAGTTGATCGTATCGTTACTCATGATGCCCTCCAAGTTATTACCAGCGGCGGGTGGCCCACCCTTGCGATTTGTTTCGTAAAAGATGGGCGCCTATGACGCCCGCCGCCTTTGTTGTCAGTCCGCGCTAAGTGAGCGGACGTTTTCATCGATCGATTGATCTATTGACCTTCGCAACTCACCTGATTGTTCCAGTCTACGAACGCGCCCTGGGGGTTGTCCCGCCAGGCCCATACATGCAGCTCGAAAAAGGCGGGTATGCCATACCGGTTCGGGCTGTCAACTAAGAGGAAGGTTTGGCCCTCGAGCACTGGCGGACTGGGATGATTCTTGAGCCAAGTCGCTTGGTCTGCAATGAACTCGACGCCCACCAGCCGCATCGCGCCGTTCGACGGCTCGTAGATCAGAGCTTGCGGGTGCGAAACATCAATATCTCCGTTCAGCAGAGCCCCGTTTACATAGTGCACGCCCATAGCGCCATGGTCCGAACCGCTGATGCAGCCAAGAAATGGTCCGTAGCCGGCCGCGGTCGCATCGTTGACGTCGATGAATTTCTGTGTGGCGGCCCGAACCAGTTGAACGAGCCTGGGCGGGGAGGCATGTTCGTGATTGCTCTGACCCCTGGCAAGAAGCGGCGCGGCCATGACTAGGCTGCTCAGTAATGCCAGACGCAGGATATTCATGGACGATGTGTGGATGAGAGTCGTAGTTCGTGTCGTCATATTTTCCTCTTTTGAGTTTCGATCGCGGAGGCCCATTGCTTAGGGCTGACCGTGGCCATCGCGACGCATATTGCCGCAACCGAGGGGGGTTGACCATGGCGGACGCCTGAAGATTGGCTTAATCTAAATGAATTTGTAAATCGCTGAAAATAAATGGTTTGTGGCCAACTGATGGAACCGATGTAGAATTACGGCCGCCTGTAGGGAGTGGTGGCCGTGGCTTCAGACCCGATCAGACCTTCAGATTCAATCCGGTTCGGTGAGGATTTCGAGCTGGACCGGTGCAGCTACGAACTGCGCCGCGCCGGCCGGGTTCTCCGGCTGGAACGGATTCCCACGGAGTTGCTGCTCCTCTTAATTGAACGAAGAGGGCAGCTTGTGTCCCGCGACCAGATCATCGACCGGATTTGGGGCAAAGACGTCTTCCTCGACACCGATAACAGCATCAACGCCGCCATTCGTAAGATTCGCCAGGTCCTCAAGGACGACTCCGAGCAGCCGCGCTACCTGCAGACCATCACCGGCCGGGGATACCGCTTCATCGCAGCGGTAGTCGAGGGTCCGCGCAAGATCTCGGTCAGAGGCGAAGCCCGGGAACTTGCAGCCATACTCGACCCCTTCTCGGAGAGGTCAGCGAAGCCGGTGGAGACCCGCCCGACGAACTTTCCCGTACACAGAACTGGTTTTGTGGGGCGAGAGAGAGAAATAGCTTCCGCCAAGAAACTCCTACTGCGTCAGGATGTGTGCCTAGTCACGGTCACGGGTCCGGGCGGAATCGGCAAGACGCGCCTGGCCGTCCAGGTGGCGGGCGGCCTTATCGAGCACTTTCCCGGTGGCAGCCATTTTGTTTCGCTGTCCTCGCTAAGCGATCCGGGCTTGATTGCTTCCGTGATCGTTCAGACGCTGGGGATCCGCGAGGGGGGTGGACAGTCGCCGCTCGAAATACTCAAGCAGCATTTACGAGATTCACGCCGCGCACCCATGCTGCTCCTGCTCGATAATTTCGAGCACCTGATGCAGGCGGCGCCCACCGTGGCCGAAATCCTAGCCATGGGTCCCCATCTTAAAATCATGGTAACCAGTCGCGCCGCGCTGCACGTGTCGGGGGAATATGAATTTCCGGTGCCGCCGCTGGCGCTGCCGGATTCGCGGTCCATGCCTTCGGTTGAGGTCCTGTCGCAGTCGCCCGCGGTGGCGTTGTTTGTGCAGCGCGCCGTCGCGGTCAAGCCGGATTTCGAGATTAATCGAGAAAACGCCCTGGCGGTCTCTGAGATTTGCGCCAGTTTGGATGGTCTCCCTCTCGCGATCGAGCTCGCAGCCGCTCGGGTCAAAGTTCTTTCGCCCTCTTCCATGCGAGCACGCCTGTCAAGCCGGTTGCAGTTATTGACCGGCGGCGCGCGAGACATGCCGCACCGGCAGCAGACGCTACGAGCGACGATCGATTGGAGCTACGATCTGCTGAGTATGGCCGAGCAGAAGCTCTTCCGAAGATTATCGGTGTTCGTGGGCGGGTGCAATCTGGAAGGTGCGGAAGCTGTGTGCGACACCAAAGCGGATCTCGACTTGGACCTGCTCGACGGTATGACGTCCATCGTGGACAAAAGCCTGGTCCAGCAGCTCGAGCCAGCAAGTGGTGAATCACGCTTCGGGATGCTGCAGACGATTCGCGAGTACGCTCTGGAAAAGCTGCAGGCCAGCGGGGAACAGGCCTCGACCAAGCGCGCTCATGCCGCCTACTGTCTGGTGCTGGCCGAAGAAGCAGCGGCGGAGCCGTGCGGCGCCGAAGGTGCAGAGTGGCTGGAACGATTCGCGTTCGAACACGACAATTTTCGCGCCGGCCTTGACTGGCTGACAGAAACCGGAGATGCCGAGTGGGGCCTGCGTCTTGGCACAGCCCTGTTTCGTTTCTGGGAGACGCGTGAGTATCTCGCCGAAGGCCGCGACAGGTTGGGTAAACTGCTGAAGCTCGCAGGCGCGGCCTCTCCCACCAAGGCACGGGCGCACGCGCTTTCTGCCGCGGCCGTTCTGGCGACCGGGCAGGGCGATTACGCTTCAGGAGCCGCGCTCTTCGGAGAGAGTCTAAACATCATGCGTCTGTTGTGTGACCAGCGGGGCATCGCTGCATTGTTAAACTCGCTGGCGGTCGTTGCCCGGGCCCGAGGCGAGCTCCCAGTTGCGCGCTCTCTTTTCGAAGACAGTCTGGCGCTGTGGAGGGAATTGGGCGACCAGAAGGCCGTCGCTGGCTCTCTCAGTAATCTGGCGAATGTCGTCAAATTGCAGGGTGACAATGCCCACGCCCGCGCCCTATATGCGCAGTGTCTATCGATCTTCCGAGGACTGGGAGATCGGACAGGAGTCGCCTGGTCACTGAATTACCAGGGGGATGTCGCTCGCGATCAAGGTGACTCCCAAGCCGCGCGGACATTGTACGAACAAGCTTTGGCGATTTTCCGGGAGCTCGATGACCGCTGGGGCATTGCAGGCACGCTCGCGGATCTGGGAAGCTTAGCCAAGGAGGAAGGGAATTATCCCGCAACGCAATCGATGTACCGGGAAAGCATAAGACTTTTCCGGGAACTGGACCACAAACGCGGAATTGCACGCCTGCTCGAGTGTTTCGCCAGTGCAGCGGCCGCGCAACTCCAAGCCGTACGTACGCTACGACTGGCGGGCGCAGCGGCTGCGCTGCGCCAAAATATTGGCGCTCCGCTCACGCCTGGGGAACAGACCAAACTGGAAGCCAGTCTGCAGCTGGCACGGCAAGCATTGACGAGCACGGCAGGTGTAACGGCATGGTTGGAAGGCAGAGCTTTGCCGCTCGAGAAAGCTGTTGCAGAGGTGCTGATGCCCGATGCTGCGTCCCCTCCTGTTAGCCCATCGGGGGCCCGGCCAGCCTGATGCTGGTGGCGAACGAAATCTGCAAAAGATCCGCAAAGGTGAGCGAGCGTTTAACCCGCCATTGTCGGATCGATCAGTCGGCGCACGGCGGAGACGCGATTGGCAGGAAGGCCAACGCGTCTGGCGTGTTCTCGGATGCTCGCCTCGTCCGGGGCCAAGTAGACGCAGTAGACCTTGTCACCGGTTACATAGCTATGCAGCCACTGTATCTCGGGTCCCATTCCTTTTAGAACGCTGACCGACTTTTGGGAGATTTCCCGCAATTGGGCTTCGGTTAGATCTCCGGCTCCTGGGACTTCGCGTTCGATGACGAACTTGGGCATTGGCATCCTTCCTGATGAGCACGGATGCTAGCATACAGATGGCGGGGCTTCAAGACGGTTTGACTCGGTCGGCCTCTGAAGCGATCGAACCTGTGACGGATGAGGAAAGAGGGATGAAGCGATGTTTCGCGCCTTCTTATTGGTGGCTGGGGAATCTACTTGGCAGGCGTAGCGCTCGTCCTAGTGTTCCCGAGACAACTGGTTCGACACCGAAGTCCGGCTGCCCCCCTCACCCTGAGCCTTCTGCTCATAGCTGCCACGGTGCTATACGGTTTTCGGCGAGGGTACCACCGTCGACTCGGAGGAGGGTGAGGATGAAAACAGTAGTCAGCGACGAGCGCGTTGGTTTTCGAGGCGGCACCGATCGTTATTCGCGACGGCAATTGAAAGAGAATGATCCTGACGCGCTCGGAGAAGACCTAAGTTAGTGAAACTGCATCCGCTGCCAAAGTCCCATAGAATCGAGGAACCATGCAACTCTTGCCTGCCGTAGCCTGTGTTCTGATCTCGGGTACTCTCATGGCACAAACTTCTAATTCGTCCGCCGAGGCCAGCGCCGAATTCGCCAAGCTCAGTGAAGAGTTCATGCGCGAGACGCTGGCGCTTTCTCCCTCCAACGCCTCCCAAGCCGGATACCACCAGCACGTCGATCCGCAGACCGGCAAGACCATTGCACTCGATGCCGAGCTCGACGATGTGAGTGCCGCCGGCATGGCGGAACAGCGCCGCGTCTATGGGAAGTGGCGTGAACGTTTCCACACCGAGACTCCGCTTGCCTCACTCGGAGTCGAGGACGCCGCCGACTGGCAGCTCGTCGACGACCAGATCGCCCTGAACCTGCTCGAATTGGACCGCATCCAGAACTACCAGCACAACCCCACCGTCTACGTGGAACTCCTTGGCGGTGCACTGTTTCAGCCGCTTACCGATGACTATGCGCCCGAGGATGTGCGCCTCGGCCACATCCTCTCCCGCGTGGCGGCATGCCCGCGCTTCCTCGACCAGGCACGCAGCCAGCTGATTGATGCCGATCCCATCTTCATCAAGGTCGCCATTGAGGAAAACGACGGCAACATCGATCTGATCCAAAACACGATTGCCGCCGCCGTTCCCGCCGGATCGAAATTGAAAGCCCAGTTCGATCAGGTCGCGCCCCAGGCGATCGAAGCACTCAAGAACTTCTCCCGCTGGCTTCAGGACGATCTGGCCAAGCGCAAGACCGATCGCACCTGGCGCCTGGGAAAAGACCTCTACGCGGCAAAATTCCACCTGGTGATGGAAACCCCGGTCACCCCCGATCAGGCCCTGGTCGATGCGGAAGGCGAACTCAAGAAGACGCGTGCCGAAATGCTTCAGATCGCTCTACCACTCCACAAGCAGTACTTCCCCGATCACGACGACCATGCCGGCCTCAGCCCGCAGGAGCGCGAGAACAAGGTCATCGGTGAAGTGCTGCGAGAAGATTTCCGAAGATCGCCCCAATCGCGACGACTTAATGCAGACCGTGAAAGACGATCTAGCGGGGATCCGGCAATTCATCATCGCTAAGAAGATCGTCTCGCTGAAATCGCGCGACAACCTGAAGGTCATCCCCACGCCGCCCTTCATGCGTGGCATCTACTCAGTCGCTGGCTTCCACTCTGCCCCGCCCCTCGATCCGAACGCCGAGGCTCAATACTGGGTCACGCCCATCGATCCGAAGACGCCCGATGACAAGGCCGAGTCGAAGCTGCGGGAGTACAACAACTGGGTGCTGAAGTGGCTCACCATTCACGAGGCGCTGCCCGGCCACTACGTGCAGGCCGAGCACGCCAACGAAATCCAGCCTGTAACCCGCCGCCTCATCCGCGGCCTTTATAGCAACGGAGCCTACGTTGAAGGCTGGGCCGAGTACATCGCCCAGGTCATGATGCAGCAGGGCTTCGCCAACAGTGACCCGCGTTACCGTCTCAGCTACCTGAAAGTCTGGCTGCGCGCCGTCGGCAATACCGTCCTTGATGTCCGCATGCAGACCATGAACATGACCGACGACCAGGCCATGTCGTTCATGATGGACGATGCCTTCCAGACCCGCGCCGAGGCCGAGGGCAAATTGCAGCGCGCCAAGCTCAGTTCTACTCAGTTACCAACTTATTACGTGGGTACCAGCGAATGGTGGCGCTTGCGCCGCGCCTATGAAGCGGCTAAAGGCAAGGACTTCACGCTCGCCGACTTCCACGACCGGGCTTTGGACCAGGGCGCATTGCCGGTTCCCTGGCTGGGAAACATTCTGCTGCCGAAGTAGCATGATCGTTTCCATCCCTAAAGCTTGCGATCTTGGTGTCCAGTTGGCCTGGATGGCGCGGTTGTCGGTCGCACTTGTCTTTGCTAGGACCAGTGAGAGAGATGTGCTAAATTCGTCCCCTCCACTAACTACGGAGCCAGATCCAGTCCATACGAGGGGTGGCTGAAAGTTCCGCTGATCTTGATCGGCACGATCTCTCCGGAATCCTTCTTCTTTAGGAATGGCTCCACAAACTTAACCAGCACTGATTTCGCCCCACTCGATCCTTTGGAAAGCTTGTTATCGACTTGCAGAGTTCCGTGAAGGTTAACCTTTTCTGTCAACAGGCCATATGTGCCATGCACATGTGCCAGGGCGCCCGGAATGCTGAAGGAGAAATCGGAGAGCGTCGCAATCGTGTCTCTGAGCACGACATGTCCCTTCAGATTTTCAACGACGCTCGCCGGATCGTCGTTCTGCCTCCTGCCCTCGGCCAATTGACTGAGGTTGTCAACTTTCTTCTGAGTCGTCGGGCGCATAAAACTCGCCGCGTCGATGCCAAAGTCTCCCTGCAGGTCCACCCTTTCCAAGAAGTTTCCCTTCCCGGGAGGGACGAGGACTTGTGCGCTGAAGTTCATCGCTCCGGTGAAGGCAGGACGATCCGCCTTGGAAAGGAGGCGTAACCAGTCCTGGATCCAGCCCTGCGGTTCGGTCGCGCCGAGCGAAACAGTCTTTCCTTCCGAGACCGCTCTCTTTGCCACTTCTCCTCGCGTCACCAGCGACGTCCGCCCAAATTGTGCCTGCACCGATTGTAGAACGACGTCTCCATCCATCCCGTTGACAATCGCATGGAATTGGGTTTTCAGGTCTACGGCATGATGGCTCCGGGTTACTTCGAAATCGGGCGCTTCGGTACTGCCTTCGACCTCGATGCGTTCGAGCATACCGTCGAACTTGCCGCTGGAAGAAAGCGTTCCCCCTATACCGGAAAATACGCTCAGATCGGCCCGTTCAAACACATACGAGCCGGAAACCAGGGTGTGACCGACATTCTGCGGCCGCAAGGGGCCGAATTGCCCGTCTGTGCGAATTTCTCCGGGAGGCTCCGGATTCAGCAGGGCGGCGTGGAACGACATGGGCCGGTCGTCGGCCACAGAGTTCAAGGTCAATTTATGAACTTCGAATTTAAGGGATTCCGATCCTGGTTTGTCGGAAGCAATCTCCACCACGGCGCCATCCGCGGTGATCTCGCCGAGAATCACTGCAAGTCGCTCCGGGCTGCCGGTAGGTCGCGCGGGGTTGCCAGTTTCTTCACTGCCCGGTGACACGAATATGTGCAATCCTTCGACCGCGACCCGTGGAATGCGCTTCGGAGTGCGGAAAAACCCCAGGTAACTGCCCTGGATGGTAAGCTTTTCAATCGTGGCGATCGGCGGAGCGTCTCGATCAAGGCTGCGGCGGAAAATCACTCCTTCGGCAACACATCCCGGTGGGAAATACGTCCCGTGAAACGTTCGCAACTCGACTGTGCTAGAGAACCTTCGCTCTAGCGTGCTGACGATGGTGTCCCGCGTGAACGGCCAGCGTTTGGCCATCAACACGATGGCGCTTCCGATCACAACGAGGGCCAATAGTCCGCCAACCTTCATCCCGCGGGATAAAACCTCAGGCCTCCGTAATCGATTCGTCGAACGGATCGAAACTCCCGTAATCATGAACTCTCCATGGTCGAGCCGAATCAGTAGAGGCTTCGCAATTGTGAAGCCCCAAACACCCGAATAGTCTAGTCAGTCGGAACCGAAGAATCTGAGCACAAAAGACCGCTTCCCAATGACAACCGCCAAACTCGAACTGCCGAGTGCGACCCGAGGTAACAGTGTTGATTCGCGAACTCGCTTTAGTCTGTCCAGACCCGTCGATTGTTTCTATTCTGAACCGGCTGGGCTATCGCACCGGCATCGGCAACACGTGGACGGAGAAGCGCGTGCAGCATGTCCGACACAGCCATGGCGTTCCCGCCCGTCCACTGCCAGACCAACGGCTGTGGATGACGATGCAGCAGGCCGCCGATGCGCTTCGTGTCAGTGAGATGGTTGTCCGCAGACTTATTGCTCAGAAGATTCTCCCGGCAAAACAGATCGTCAAGTTCGCCCCCTGGATGATCGACAGAGCAGCTTTGAAACGTTCCGCCGTCCGGAAAGAGATTCGACGAGTTCACGAGGACCGCCCCGCTCCATTTGTCGTGCACAGCAGCCAGAGTGGTTTGTTCGCTGATTCTGCGGAAGAGGTTCAATGAACAGGTTTCTCTCGATTGGGATCGTGCTACTCCCCGCCATGGTGGTTTTTGCGCAAGATCAGCGCAGCCCCATCAAAGTGCCGCAGGTACCAAACCGAGGTCTCGGGATGATGATCACGCCATACACGGACCGCCCCCCGGATCTCACGCTTGTACCGCGCGGACCAGACGCGCGGCATGGACATGTTTGGGTGCAGAACGTGGGTTACGGTCTGCTCATCGTCGGGGAAGTTGACGGTGACCCGCCGGACTTCCCGCGCAACAAGAACCTGATTCTTGACAGAGACCACGTTGAGATTTGGCTGGCCGACGCCAAAGATCCCAAACTGCCTCCGATTGGCTGGGACAACCGGTTCCAAGAAGAGGTGACTTTGCCAAACGGAGCAGACTCCTGCGCAGACTGGGCAAAGAAAAGCGTCTCCGAAAATACAGAGGCGATGGAAAAAAAGTGCCGACGTTGGGCAGACCTGCAGAGTCACTACCGTCCGTATTTCAAACGGCTGTTCGCGCGCCAATATTTGGTCACGCCGAACTATGCAGTCGAATCTTTTGCCACGCCCGCATACGATGAGATCACCGCACACTTTGCCAGCGACCAGCCCGGCAGCGAAGAAATCCCGGCACCACTGAAGCCTCACAGTCATTTGCAGATGTGGCCCGGTCCCGGCAAAAACCGTGTTGGCTATACGTTCGAGATCATGATCCCGTTTATAGACTTTCCGCCGCTCTCTGAAACCGAACTAAGCGATTTGCGTTTGCTGGTTGATGTTTTCAACGCAGCGGAACCGGGGAGGAAGGCAGGAGCCTATTCCACGTCGTCTCCATCGCGTGTGTATGGTGAGCCTGAGACCTTCAATCTGCTGCGCTTTGATCCGCCGCATCCATTCCATCTCACTCCTTGCGACTTTCCATTGGCCGGGAAAGACGAGTATGGCAATCGTAACGCGACATGGTTCGTTCCAAAGACTGACCAGGATTGGCAGTTCGAGTCCGATGCTTTCGTCGTGGCGAACGACCCTGGTGCGTATCCCGATGGGCCGGAGGCACTATCACCGATTGCGCGTCCGGTCCACTATTTCTGGCATGGAATTGCGGAAAGCGAGTGGATTTGTGGGCCACACCTGAGTTATCGAAAAGGCGAGAAGACGCAGAATTTTGACGTGCAAGTGGACGAGGGCGGGTTCGACGCGCACCGCCTGCCAGGAGGAGACCTGCTAATCAAAGTTGGTCCGCGGGTGTACGGGGTGAATAGCTCAGGGCAGTGCGGCGCCTGCCCGCGTACCGAACTGCGGATTCTGCAGCTCAGTCCGGACATGAAAATCCATGAGGTACTGCAACTAGGCGGAGTTATTGATACCGGAACCGGAGTTTCGCAAGACTTTACTGTCTCGCCCGACTGGTCGCAGGTTGTACAGTACGACCAGCGCGGCTTGACTGAGCTAGGCCAGCCACAGGCGTGGTCCTCGACAACGTGGTGTTTGAGCGAATCGAAGTATGAGGAGTGCGGGCATAAAGACAACGTCGCGCCGCCCGATCCGCCGGTTTTAAAGGAATTGCGTAACGCTGACTAGCAGCCACCAAAGAGGGAAAATGCATCATCAATCTGTAACGTTCCACTGTAGCGTCCCATTGATCGTTCCCAGCGTAAGGCAGACGCGCGTATTTATTGACTCCAGCAAGGTTTAGCACTATGTCACAGCTTCCTGGCGTCCGATGAGCATGCTGTTGCCGAAGCTTAAAGTCACCAGGCGGATTATGTCGATTGAACTTCAAGGGCAGGCAGTCGAGCCATGTCAGGTGCCTCGGCACTTCACCTGGTACGGGTGACCGCAGGTAGAGTGACCACACCGCGTCTGAGGCTGCGCAAACCGTGCTCTGCCCTATCCTCAGTTACTCCGTCGTGCCTTCAAACCTGATACGAAAGGCATAAGCGTACTTTCCGGGATCTTGTGCCGGAAGCTGAATGTGCAAACCATCAACCTTCTGCTGGAATTGGAGCTTGGTGTCAGAACCGAGTAGATCGACCGACTCAATTTTCTGGTTGCCTACCGCTATACCCAACGCGTGGATGACCGCCTCTCCGCCGGAAGGCCAACCCAGTTCAATCGCATACAAGGCCTTGCCCTTGGTCGTGAAACGGAAGTCTGCGGCCGTATAGGTTGCTGTGTCGGTGTCATGGAAGGAACCGGCCGCGACCTGCGTTGGACCCTCTCCATAGACCTTCCAAGGGCGCGTGCCGTAAATCGCATCGCCGTTCACCTTCAGCCAGGAACCCACATCCCGCAGTACCTGCTGTACTTCATCGGGGATGGTGCCGTCCGACTTCGGGCCGATGTTCAGCAGCAAATTTCCGTTCTTGCTGACGATATCGATGAGCTGGTCGACCACAAACTGCGGCGATTTGAAGGTGTCGTCCTTGATGTTGCCCCAGGACTTGTTGCTTACCGAAGTGTCGGTCTGCCAGTAGAGGGGGCGAATATCGCCGAGTTGGCCACGTTCCAGATCAAGGACAGCGGAGTGCTCCTGAATGGCGTAGTCCTTGTAATTGATGACCCCCACGTGGTCCCCATATTTGAGCGACGTGTTGTAGTAGAAGGCGGCGAAGCGGCTGAGGTTCGGACGAATGGAAGGCTGGCCTATCCACCAGTCAAAATACATAATGTCGGGGTGGTATTTCTCGACGATCTCAGAGGCGCGGGCCAGCCAGTCGTCCGCCCAAGCGGAGGAAACATAGGTGAAATCGTTGGAGAGGGGCGTGCCTCTTTTATTTTCAAGCCAGGTGTGTGCCGGGCCATAGAACGCGGCATATTTCGGATCGTTGATATCGGAGGGAATTGCGCGCCCTACGCCTAGGAAGAAATTGTGTTCCACGCGGTGCGAGGAGGCGCCAAAGTGCAGCCCCTCCGCCCGCACGGCCTGGGCGAGCTCACCGATTACGTCGCGGTGCGGTCCCATTTTCGCCGCCGTCCAGTCACTAAGGCCGCTGTCATACATGGCGAAGCCGTCGTGATGTTCAGCCACCGGAACGACATATTTCGCGCCAGCTTCCTTGAACAGACGAGCCCATGCGGCGGGATCAAAGTGTTCGGCTTTGAACAAGGGAATGAAGTCCTTGTAACCGAACTGATTCTGCGGGCCGTAAGTGGCGAGGTGGTGCTTATATTCTTCAGAACCTTCCCGATACATATTCCGCGGGTACCACTCACTTCCGAAAGCGGGAACCGAATACACACCCCAGTGAATGAAGATGCCGAACTTCGCATCTTTGTACCATTCGGGAACCTCGTACTTTTGAAGCGATTCCCAGTCGGGGCGGAAGGGTCCTTGGTGGCCTACCGCATCCACATCTTTGAGAATGGCAACTCGGGGGCCGTCATACTTCGCGCTGGCCTTCTGCCAGACTTGGTCGATAGCCCCTGGATCCTCGGCAACCGTCGGAGCAGTGGAGGATGTTGGAGCCTGCGCGCAGAGCATGCAGGGGAGAGCCAGCACAACTCCGAGGAATATGCCCCAAACCAACCATCTACGGATTGACCGCGCATGCAGTAGAGAGACCATGGAGTCGTGTCCTTTCAATCGCTTACGAAGAGTGCGCTCAACCACTCACCCGAATTCGCGCTCGAGCCTTCCTCACCTGGCCGGTTGAGGGTTTCCCGCCTTGGCCCCCAGAAATGCATAGGCGGCAACAAACCCGTACGCCGCCAGTGGGACCAGGTAGGCCAAGGCAATGCTGCGGTGGGCTTCGGCAACCCATCCCATGATCGGCGTGAGCACGGCTCCGCCGACAATTGCCATCACTATTAAGGAGCCACCGATTTTCGTGTTCGGCCCCAGCCCTTTCAGTCCCAGTGCGAAAATGGTGGGAAACATGAGCGACATGAAGAAGCTAGTGAGAAAGACCGCCCATAATCCCGCCCATCCCGGCCACAGCACCCCGACCGCGACCAGAGCGATATTCACCAAGGCATACGCACCCAGCATTTTGTTGGGGGCGATGAATCGCATCAGGTAGGCCGAAGTAAATCGTCCCACTCCGAAGGCGGCCAGAGTACCGGTCAGAAAATACCCGGCTACCTTTTCCGGCTGATGCGTGGACTCCTGGACGTATTGAATGAAGTAGCTCCAGGTTCCGACCTGGGCGCCCACATACATAAACTGGGCCACAATCGCCCATAGGAAATGTGGATACTTCAGCAGATCGCGAAAGTGCCCGTGATCCTCGTTACTGGCTTCGTGTTCGCTTTGAATGCTGGGGAATTTTGTCCACAAAATCAGCAGCGCCCACAAGACGGCAATGGCTCCCAGCACCAGATAAGGTCGAACCACTCGCAGCGTTTCCGAGCGCAGGTACGCTTGGTACAGATGCTGAGTTTTCAGCGCTTCGATCTGCCGGGCGTTCAGTTCCACCCCAGAGAAGATGAAAACGGTCCCCATCAGCACGCCCGTGATGGAGCCGAGCGGATTGAACGCCTGCGAGAAGTTGAGCCGCCTTTCCGAACTCTCCGGATCCCCCAACTGTGCGATAAACGGGTTCGAAGCTGTTTCGAGAAATGACAATCCGCTGGCGATTACGAAAAGCGCCACCAGGAAAAACCAATATTGCCCCACCACGGCGGCTGGCCAAAACAAAAATGCGCCAAGACCGAACAAGAAAAGACCGGTGACCAACCCTGCCTTGTACCCGAGCTTGCGCATTAGAAGAGCCGCCGGCATCGCCAATAAAAAATAGCCCAGATAAAAAGCAAATTGCACGAGTCCTGCCTGCAGGCGGTTAATGGCGAATGACTTCATGAACTGCCGGATGAGGACATCATTCAGGTTGTTGGGGATGCCCCACAGGAAGAAGAGAGTGGTGACGAGAGAAAATGGCAGGAGTTGGCCGGCTGGGAAAATCGATCTACTCTTCGCCCAATCCTGGGACTCGGTTGTCGCTGCGGCGTTTGTCGCTTGCATGGTTGCGCGTCCTTCTACGCTCCTGGTCTCAGTCCAAGCGAACCATGATCTTCTGGATCCCCAGTGGATCGTCGCTCCAGGAGCGCAGTGCCCCTGGTGCGTCGTCCAGTGTAACGATGGAGCTCACTGCATCATCGACCGGAAAGCGACGTTCTTCTAGCATTTGGATCACCGCATGAAAGTCTTCTGGCAGAGCGTTTCGTGACCCGAGGATGTCGAGCTCCTTCTGTACGAATAGCCGGGTCTCGTAGCTCACAAGTTCCTTGGCATAGCCGATATAGACAACCCTGCCCGTGAAAGCGACTTCTTCGACGGCAGCCAGAAACGTGTGCGGCAACCCGATAGCCTCGATCACAACATCTGGGCCACGGCCGCCGGTGATCTCCGCCAGCCTTTCGTGCAACGGTTCACCCGCAGTGTTGATGGTGTGAATGGCGCCAGCGGCGCGTGCGATCCGCAACTTGCCGTCGTCCAAATCAATGCCGATGGTTGTGGCGCCGCGGAACGCCGCGGCTGCGATTGCGCCCAGCCCGACTCCTCCGCAGCCAAGAATTGCGACGACGTCTTGCCCCGTGACTCGTCCCCGCGCCACCGCATGGAAACCAACCGTCAGTGGTTCCACCAGGCACAGCTCTTTCAGAGTGAGGTTGGCCGCGTAGAGTTTTTCTGCCGGCATCACCAGGTACTCCGCAAGCGCGCCATTTCTCTGTACGCCCAGAGTCTCATTGAATTGGCAGGCATTGGGGCGACAACGGCGGCAGGAAGCACAGCTGCCGCAACTGGTGTAGGGAGACAGGGTAACGTTCATTCCTACCTCGAACGCCGGGGCCCGTTTAGTTCCTGCGACAATTGTGGCCGAAACCTCATGCCCGGGAATTCGCGGGAAAGAGACCAATGGGTTCCTCCCGCGAAAGGAATTCAGATCACTCCCGCACAAGCCGACCATGCGCACTTTTAACAAGAGGCTGTCGTCCGCGGTTGCGACGGGATCCGGCACGGACTCAATCTTCGCCTGCCCCGGCTTCTCAATTACAAGTGCCTTCACTGAACCCGTCTTTCTCGATCCGATCCATCCGTATTCTACGGGCCAGAAGCGCCAGAACGTTGAGCTTCAATGTGTTCCGTCTTGATTTTATTGCCGCCCCGACGGCCAAGTGCGATTGATGACCGGGGAGAGCAGTATCCGACTCCGGATCGGTAATGGCCTGAAGCAACCTCAAATTGGCTTCGACCTGATGGCGGGTCGTCATACCACCCAAGGTGGCCGATACTTGCGGATGATCGCGACAGAACCGCAGCGCAAGTTCAGAGACGCTGCTCCCGCGATCGCGGCACAACTTCGCGACTTTTTCCCCTGCCTCGCGGATAGTCCGCCAGGGCGGAATGCCACTCCGGCGCACCTTGTTCCGTGAGAATCCCCATGTGCAACGGGGAAGCGTTCACCGCCCGATCCTGTGCTTCTCGACCACGGGCAGCGCCCTATCGGGCATTGTTCTGGCCGAGAAAACAATAAAGTAATCGATAACTTTAGGAAAGGCAAGAACTTTGAAATCCACTCGAGAAACACAAGAAACCTAGGCTCACGGCAAAACCACGTTTTGCATACGGAATGGGCCGCGGGTCCGGATCCGGCCCGTCGGTTGCACCCGAAGCCTCGATCGGCAAAGCCCAGCCGTGTTTGGGTATTCACGCCGTACTCGACCGCTGAGATCTTGGGGCTCAAAACACCGGTTCTTAGCCTTGGATCGGGCGACAGGGGGAGCAGACGTATGCGTTACAGGTAGCGATTCGCAAGCTTTTCTTGCAGACCAAACGGTATACTCGATTCCACGCCTATGAGCACTCGAATGAAAGACATCGCCAAGACTCTCGGCGTGTCTGTGGTCACCGTTTCTAAAGTGCTGCGGAACCACCCAGACATCGGGGAGGCAACCCGCGAGCGAGTTCTCAAGCGGATCAAAGAGCTGGATTACCGTCCAAACCTGGCTGCGCGCAGCCTGGTGACAGGGCGCAGCTACTTGGTCGGCCTGGTTGTTCCCGATTTACTGCACCCCTTTTTCGCGGAAGTGGCTCAGGCCCTCTCCGACATACTGAGGCAGAACGGCTACTACCTGATTATTTCGTCTTCAGAAGAAGATCCCGAATTGGAAGAGCGGGAGATCGATCAGCTCCTTGCCCGCGGGCTGGACGCTCTGGTCGTGGCATCTTCACGTCCTACGGTGGAACTGTTCTTTCGCATTGAGAAACAAGGAACACCTTATGTTTTGATCGATCGTAGTTTCCGTGGCCTATCCGCCAATTTTGTTGGCGTCGATGACGAGGCCGTGGGATTCCTGGCGACCAAGCACTTGGTCGATGTCGGATGTCGGCAGATCGCGCACATTCGGGGGCCCGAAAACAGCCCTGGCCTTCAGCGGCTAGAGGGGTACAAACGCGTTCTTATCCAAGAAGGTTTGAAGCTATCAAGCGACTATATTGTCCCTCAGAGAAAGGTAGACATCGACAGCCGGCAACATGGTGCTGAGGCCGCCGAAAAACTTCTCAAGCTGAAGCCGAGACCGGATGGCATATTCTGCTATAACGATCCACTGGCCATGGGTGCAATCGACTACGTCTTGGATCATGGCTTGAAGGTCCCGGAAGATGTGGCGATCATTGGTTGCGGAAACCTCCATTACGATTCATCGTTGCGGGTTCCGCTCTCCAGCATTGACCAGCACAGCCGACTCATTGGGGAAGAGGCTGCCCGGCTGACGTTGGGCATCCTCAAATCTAAAGTTCCACCGCGCCCGGAGAATGTCATTCTGCAACCTGAACTTGTTGTCCGCGCCTCTACTCAAGCACATCCCGATCAGCCCGGCCGACCGAGTCCGAAACGACGCGCTGGCAAACATCTCTAGATCAGGTCCAGCTTAGTCGTTTGCTCAGGCGATGTCGCGGCTCGGCTCGACGGCGATTGCCTCTAAGCTCGCTACCCACTTGCAGCTCCTTCATGGATTGCTTCCGGGAGACTCCTATTTGTATGGTCTGTTTGATTCGCCGAGCATGGGGCGAGATCAGAATCGCTGGCCGGTGTGCTTCGAATCAAACCACGAAAGTAGGCGGCGCCGCTAGAGTTATCGGTAACTACAATCGAATTCAGGGGCTATAATCGGTGAAGAGAAATAGAGTATAAGGGATTGGCCATGCGGCCAGATGGAAGGCCTCGCGCCAGGACGCGTCGCAATTCTCTGGTCCCTCCGATTCAGGCCTTTCTACAATGGGTGCATACAGACGGGTGCATACAATGGAACGGCCGGCACACACCTGGTCGTGTGCAAGGAGAACCGCGATGATGAAGTCTTGGACACTGATTGCGATTGCAGCGGTTTCGGTTGGTGCCTGCGCCCAATCGACCGCGCCCACAACCGGGGAGGGCACGGCGGTTCGGTTCGTTAGCCTTACCGCGGAGCTCGGTAAAAATCTCTCCGCGAAGTCGGGGAAAATCGGAGACCCGGTCGAAGCAAAAACCGCAACTGAGGCCTCCCTGCCTGATGGGACGAAGTTACCCAAGGGCACCCGCTTGGTCGGGAACATCACCGAGGTCCAATCGCGGTCGGGTCACGACAAGCCATCCCGCCTGGGATTCGCGTTTGACCACGCAGTTTTGCGCGATGGTAGCCAGATTCCGCTTCACGTCGTGCTCCTTGGGCTCATGGCTCCGGAAGACACGAGCGACATGAATACCATGGCGATGGGGGCGGGAAACCCCAGCCTTGGTGCCGGGACGCGGACCGCCGCTGGCGGAGCCAACGGCGGTGGCAGCGGCAAGCTCCCCGACGGCACCAGCACAGCACCCGGCACCTTGGGTTCCGGCACCCCTGCAGCGGGCGAACCCGATGCGAACGGCGTGATCAACGTGCCGTTGCGCAATCTGCCGGGAGTGACCTGCACCAGTGACCCCGGCTCGAATGCATCTGGAGTGCTAGCCTCAAACAGCACGAATATCTATGTGGGAAGAGGAGCGACCATGCTGCTGGGGGTCGCCGCAAGCCCAAAGAAATGAGTCCAGTCCGCGACCCTTGATCGACAGGAAAAAGGACGCGCACCCCGTACCGCGTTCCATCCATTTATGAAACCGGTTCTAATCTCTGTAGTCATTTGGCGACGCTCGAAAGCGCCCTCAAAAATGTGGAGGTTGGCGGTCGTCCTCGCGTTACTCATCTTCTGTCTGCCGTCGATGCTCTCCCAAACTCCCTCGCAGCCATCCGCTGCGGCTGGGGATGGAATTACCTTGCGGATCATCGTAGTGAGTTCTCAGGAGAAAGCACAGCACATCCTCGAGCGGGTAGAAAAGGGCGAGGATTTTGCAGCACTCGCGAGACAGGAATCGATTGATTCCACTGCCGACGGCGGCGGCTCCATGGGAAAGGTGACTCTTTCCATTCTGCGACCCGAGTTGAGGAATGCCTTGCAGGGCGTGGGGCCTGGGCAGTTCAGTCCGGTGGTACAGCTGCCGGCGGGCTACGCCATCTTGGAAGTGGTTCCGGACACCGGGGTCCCAACGAACAACCCGGGGGTAAACCAAGCTGCTTCTGCGATCGGAAGCGTGAAATACACGTTCCAACTGGGCGGGTTCGCAGAAGTGGAATCAGACATAGCGAATTTCTCTAAGCCCACCGGCTGGAATCAGGATCCACGGAAAATCTGCGAGATTCGTAAGCAGTCGATTGCCGCAGAAAAGCAGTCGCTCGAAAAGTTCTTGTTTCCTGCGGATCGGCAGGCTCGCGTCTCGCATCCGCCTGAGGACATATTCTATGCGTACTACTCGCTCGGTGAACTGAGTTCCTACGAGGGCGAAATGGGTGCGGCCATCGAGCAGTACAAAAAGGCGTATGAGATCGCTCGGTCGAGCCTTCCCGCGCCAGCTGCCTTGAGAATGAATGAAGGTCTCGGGATCGCCTACTTGCACAAATCGGAAATGGAAAATGATGTGTATCGCACCCCTGGCGATCGATGTCTCTTGCCGACGCGACCCGGCAACGTCTTTCGACAGACGGCCGATTCCGAGAAAGGCATCGACTTTTTTCTGAAATATCTCGAAGAAAAACCCGATGATCTCGAGGTCAGATGGCTGCTCAATGTCGCCTATATGACGTTGGGAGGCTATCCCGGGAGGGTTCCGAAACAATATCTGATTCCGCCATCAGTGTTTGCCTCCTCCGAGGACGTGGGTCGGTTCCGCGATGTGGCGCCGCAGGCTGGGCTGAACTCCTTCTCGACAGCCGGAGGGGTGATTGTGGACGACTTCGAAAACAACGGGCGCTTCGACGTCGTGGTATCGAGCTTCAACGCTTGTGAGCCTCTTCACTACTATCACAACAATGGCGATGGAACTTTTACTGAACAAGGGGCCAAGGCCGGGCTTCGAGACCAGTTGGGCGGGTTGAACATCATCCAGACCGATTACAACAACGACGGCTGCATTGACATTCTGGTGTTGCGGGGCGGATGGGAGTTCGGGCAGCGCAAATCGCTGCTGCGGAACAATTGTGACGGCACCTTCACCGACGTCACGGTCGCGAGCGGTCTCGGACAGCCAACCGGCAGCCAGACCGCGGTGTGGGTTGACATTAACAATGACGGATTGCTTGATCTGTTCGTGGGCAATGAGGACGCGCCCGCCCAGCTATTCCTCAATAAAGGCGACGGCACGTTCGAAGATATCTCCCACTCTGCCCATGTCGACCGCATCATGTTCACCAAAGGGGTGGCGGCGGCCGATTACGACAACGACGGCTGGCCGGACCTTTACGTTTCCAACTTCAACGGCAGCAATTTTCTCTACCACAACAACCATGACAACACTTTCACCGAAGTTGCGGAACAGGCCGGCGTACCGGGCACCGGACGAAGTTTCGCGACCTGGTTTTTCGACTATGACAACGATGGCTGGCCGGACCTTTTCGTTACCAGTTACTTCACCTCGCTCGAGGAAACCGCCCGCACTTACCTCGGGCTTCCGCATAACGCCGGGACGCTGAAGCTCTACAAGAACATGGGAAACGGGACCTTCCGCGACGTAACCCAGGAAGTGGGCCTGGACAAGGTCTTCATGCCCATGGGCGCCAATTTCGGCGACATCGACAATGACGGATTTCTCGACATATTCCTCGGAAATGGAACCCCCTCTTACGTTTCGCTGGTGCCCAGTGTGCTTTTTCGCAATCATGACGGGAAGTATTTCGTCGATGTCACCCACTCGTCCGGCACCGGCGAGTGGCACAAAGGACATGGCGTGGCGTTCGCCGACCTAGACAATCGCGGTGACGAAGACATCGTGTTTGATGTCGGAGGGGTCACACCGGGAGATAGTCACGCACTGCGGCTCTTCGAGAATCCCGGCCACGGCAACGATTGGATCAGTCTGAAATTGGTGGGGGTGCGGACCAACCGGGTGGCCATTGGGGCCCGCATTAAAGTGACGGTGGAGAACGAGGGCCAAGGAACACGGTCGATTTATCGCACGGTGGGCAGCGGAGGATCGTTTGGAGCGTCACCGCTGACCCAGCATATTGGCCTGGGCAAGTCCGCCCGGATTGTGCAGCTGGTAATCTGGTGGCCTACTAGCAACACCTTCCAGCATTTCAGCAATGTGGAAAAGAACCAGTTTCTAGAAATCAAAGAATTTGCCGGGGATTATACCAAGCTGGAGAGAAAGCCTTATCGGTTGGGCGGTGCCAAGCGAGACGCTATGGTAGTTGCCAAGCACCCTGGAGTGACACCGGTTCGCAACAACTGACCGCCCGGGAGAAATGAAAGGCATGAAGCGCCTGTTTTTCTGTGCCCTACTGCTGGTCGCAAGTCCGGGCTGGGCAGCGCAGCAGTATGCCGTGGCCGGCATGGTGCTTAAAGTGGACCAGGGGCACAAGGCCTTTACTGTCTCTTGCCAGAGCATTCCCGGGTACATGGAAGCGATGATCATGCCGTTCGAAGTCCGCGAAGCCAAAGAATTGGACGGTTTGAAACCGGGCATGGCGGTGGAATTTAGGTTGGTGGTGGAGAAAGAGTCGAGCTATGCCGAACATGTCCGAATTCGCCGCTATGAAAGCACGGAACAGGACCCGCTAACCGCGCGCCGGCTAAAGTTCCTGAACAGCATTAGCACCTCGTCCGCGTCGTCGGCCAAAGCTCTGGCCATCGGCCAATCTGTGCCTGACTTCACTTTGATCGATCAGGTTCGCCAGCGCATTTCGCTGGGGCAATTTTCTGGCAAAGTCATCACCATAAACTTCATCTACACGAGTTGCGCCTTGCCAAACTTCTGTTTCCGTATGTCCAACAACTTTGGCGTGCTGCAGAGGCGGTTCAAAGCACAACTAGGCCGCGATCTGGAGTTGCTGACCGTGACCTTTGATCCCCAGCGAGACCAGCCGGAGGTCCTGGCGCGCTATGCCCAGACCTGGAAAGCGGATCCGGAGACTTGGCACTTTCTGACCGGGACCGCGCCCGAAGTCCGCCGGGTCACAGACCTGTTCGGAATGGACTTTTTCCCCGAGGAAGGCCTGATGAGCCATTCCCTCCATACTGCGGTCATTGATCGCCGTGGAAGACTGGTCGCGAATATCGAGGGCAACCAATTCACTGCCGATCAGCTGGGCGATCTCGTCGAAACCGTTCTGAACCAACCACGGAATGGCACTGCGAAGGCTCCAGCTCATGCGGCCAGCCAGGCAGGGCCGGGGCTGTCTTCCAGTCGATAGGCAAGCGCTCTCCGCCAATACCTACGAACACCTTCGCGATCGATCGGGCTATTGCCTGGGAACCTAGCCGGTTCTGTCACATCCAAGAAACTTCGCCCGTGTCTGTCTTGGAAACAGACGCGGGCGAAGGATGGTGGGTCAAGTCGAGATCAGAAGATGATCTTCAAGCCGAATTGCATCTCTCGAGCAGTGTTGGCTGCACTGGTAACGATGCCAAAAGCGGCTGAGTTGCTGGCATCGTTGCCAGGTGTGGCAAAGATCGTCGTGTTGAACAGGTTAAATGCCTCTGCCCGGAACTCTAGACGGCGGCTTTCACTCCACAGAGGAAACTGCCGGAATACCGACGCATCAACGTTCCAGTAGCGGGCCGATGTGTATTGATTTTGGCGCTGGTTGCCGAAGGTGCCAAACGCCGGTTCGGCGAACGCACTGGTGTTGATGAAGCAGGTGGCTGATCCGACTTTGGCCCCGTTCGGACAACTTCCTGAATTCGGATTTCCGACTAGATCGGCCGTTTCGTATCCTCCCCATCCCACGTTTCCGGTATTGGCCTGATCACCACTTTCCCACTCGACGCTGTAGGGCTGGCCGGAGCGGACCAGAACGATACCGTTGACCTGCCAGTTGCCGACTACGTAATCCACCGCATGGTTGCCGGTGGAGAAGCGCTTACCCTCGCCGATGGGAAGCTGATAGAGGGTGTTGATGGTGAGCACATTCGGCAGGTCAAACCCGGCTGGGCCGTAGCTTGCTCTGGGATCGTAGGGATTGGTGACATTCTTCCCTTCGGCACCGAAAAACCCGTCATTTTCGTCGAGGGTCTTCGAGAAAGTGTAAGCCACCTGATAGGCCAGGCCCCCGGCAAAGCGCTTGTCCAGTGCGAACTGGAAAGCGTTGTAGGTGCCGACGCCGTTGCTGCGGTCATAGAACGTCGGCTCAATGTAGGGGTACAGGGCTCGTGACTGCGGATTCCCAGGGCCCGGGGTCAGGGCCGTATTGTAGTAACCGCCGATGTTGTCCCGTCTGCTTTCCGTTCCCACATAGCTTCCTGTGATGGTGGTGGTGGAATTCAATTGGCGCTGCAAACCAAAGTTATATTGGTACGCATACGCATTCTTGATGTTCGGGTCGTAATACCACTGCACGGCTGCTGAAGTAAATGGCGTGGCTGGCGGTAGGCCGGCGGCTCCGTTGCCGCCGAACGGATTTTGGGCGAAAGCGGTCGGTGGGCCATTGGGGGCGGTCGAAGAACCTGGCGTATTCAGGTTGTTGCCGATCAACTGGCCGATGCCCGGCCAATCGCCTTCAATGTTCTGCGCCATTTGACTCACAGCTGCCCAGTTGTCGTAAATAATCCCTGCCGATCCTCGAACCACGGTCTTATCCCCGATGCGGTAAGCAAAACCTACATGCGGTCCAAAATTGGTGTAGGTGTTGTGGGCGATTCTGCCGCGCGGGTCTACGACCACGTGATCAGGCAGCGTGCCAGCGGGCTCACCGGCGATGCTGGGAATGCAGGGGGCGGCGCCACGTTGGCTGCAGGGCGGAGGCGGATCCTGGATGACGTAGGTCCCGTTGGCAAAGTTCACGTCTCCAGTTTCGATCCCTCCCTGCTCACCGATTGTGGCCTGGGTTCCATAGGGCGGGATCAGAGTCAGGTCGTAGCGCAAACCGTAGTTCAAGGTCAGGTGCGACGTGGCTTTCCAGGAGTCCTGGAAAAATGCGCTAACCAGACCACCGGGGCGGGTCGCCTCATCTACGTTGCGGCGGTTGGCGCTGTCGAGAACGCCGAGATCGAAGGAGGCCAGGGAGAAGCCGCCCGTGCCATTGGTGTCACTGGTTTCCGCGTTGGCGAAACCCAAGGTGTTATACGAAATCGGACTGGCGAACTTATTGCTGATGAAGCTTGCACCAAACTTGAACTCGTGGGCTCCCTTTACTTTGGTCAAGGAACCGGAAAATTGATTGTTGTCCGTGCCCTCGGTGGTGTCATTTATACCTTCGCCGGCATTGGCAAAGCCGGAAATATTTGGGCCAGGTATCAACCAACCGCTCGTCCCCGAGAAATTGCTGGAGAAGTCCGGCGAGAAGCCGGCAGCCATATCCACGGTGGCCGAATTTAACTTCGTAAACCTCTCGACAGAATCATCTGAAACCGTAGTGCGAGCGTATTGCAACTGTAATTCAAGGCTCGGGCTGAATACATGGATATAGCTACCGCCCCAGTCACGACCGGGGATGGCTTCATTGTTGATCAACCCCGGCAGGTTCCCATTGACGGGGACGCTGATCGCGCTGTCAATTCGGCTGTAGCGGAACCACACCGAGTCTTTTTGCCCAAAGGTGTGGTCGATGCGGACGTTATATTCGTTCTGGTGCTGAGTGTTCGGATCGGTATCAATCGCGTTACTGTTGGTTGCCGCGTTGTAGGTGCCGGCTGCGGGGAATATGGCCTGGGCGTAGCCAATCAGCGGGGCATTAATCAGGGCGGACGGAATCATGTTATTGAGGAACGGCTGGCGAGAGTATCCGGATTTGCTGGCTCCGTCCACAGCGGTGGTGAATGGGTTATAAATCTGTTGCGCCGGGTTATTGCAGATGCCGGCAGTGAAGCCGGCGGTGCACAGTGCGCTGAAGTCGCCACCCAGTTGAGTAGCGGTCGGAACCAGGATGTTCGCGCTCACCGGCTGCGAATAGCGGAAACCCTGATAGGCGAAGAAGAAGAATGTCTTGTTCTTGCCATTGTAAAGATGCGGAATTTCAACCGGACCGCCGATAGAACCTCCAAACTGGTTCTGCCGGTACGAGGGTTTCTTGGCGCCCGCGGCCAGAAACGCCGGGTCGGAGTCGAAGGCGTCATTGCGGATGTATTCCCATCCTGCGCCGTGAAACTGGTCCGTGCCCGACTTGGTGACGACATTGATGACTCCACCAAGCACCGAACCGAACTCCGCGTTGTCGGTGCGCGAGACCACCTTGAATTCCTGAATGGCGTCGATGATCGGCGGCACCGCGTAGGTGCTGAGAAATGCCGCGAAGTTGGTCAAACCGTCGGTCAGGAAGTAATTGCTGCGGTTGGTCGCGCCATTGATCGAGGGGAACACGAATCCGGAACCCTCGGCGATGGGAGTCGCGAACCCACCTGTGCGTCCGCCCATGGCGTTCTGCGAGGTGCTGACCGGCGCTACTCCGGGCGTCAGCGAAAGAAGCTGGGTGAAGTTACGGCCATTGAGAGGGAGATCGTTCACCTGTTTGGTGGCAATGACCGTCCCCATCTCCGCCGTCGACGTTTGCAGCTGCTCAGCGGTCGCTTCCACGGTCACGACCTGGGTCTGAGCACCCACGGCGAGAGTAACGTCGATCGTCGCCGTCTGGTTCACCGCGAGGATGAACGTGGAAACCTGCTTGGTGGTGAAACTCGGAGCGGTAACCTGCAGCGTGTACCGGGCGGGCGGAATATCGGTAAAGACATAAAGGCCGGTATCGTTGGTAGTGGTCTTGCGCTCGACGGTCGTGTCCACGTTGCGCAGAACCACACTCGCGTTCGGAAGGACGGCTCCGCTGGCGTCGTGAACCGTTCCGTTGAGCGTCGCGCTCGAAAGCTGCGCGAAAGCTGGGGCGGCCGAGAGGATGAGAAGGCAAGTCAGCAAAACCAGGCTGGCGAATCTCCACGTGGAGTATTTGGTACTAGTCATTTTGATTCTCCTCTAGCGTTCATCCTGCAGAAAACGTTTGCCTTGACAGACTCCGATGCTTGCCTTGCTTAAGAGACGCGGGATTGTAGTATCAAAGTACTAGAGGTTGTCAAGGACTATTTGAGCGCTTAATTAGAATTCTTTACCGTTAACTTTGAAAAATATTGACTATATAGTAAATAGTGAGCGCTTATAATCAAAAAAGGCGCTCCGCCTCCAATTGTTGCCGATACCCTCAATCCGGGCCAAAATCACAGGGTTCCGAGGGTGTGTTCGCCCCCGCGACCCGTTCTCCAGAAGGCGGTTCGGGGGCCACCTCCGCCGCTGTTTTCCTTGCGCGGCGAGAGGAAATTCGTGGTCATTCCTAGGGTTAACCGGCATGGTCCGGTTCCGCCGCTTGCCCTGGGGTGGCATTTCGGCGGAGAATCACTCGCCCGTCAAGCGAACGAGCAGGGCCGGAACACGGAAAGGTGAATGAGTATTCGCGAACAGAGGTCTCGGTCGCAGCCGGCTGCGGTGATCTCCTGGCCCGGACTTTCGATGGCAGCCGTACTTTCCCTCACCGTTGGAATCTGCGCCATTCTCGCCGGCGCGAAGGATGCAAAAGACGCGGATACGACAACTCAAGCCAAAAAGAGTGGTGCGGAATATATCGGATCGGCGGTTTGTGCCTCATGTCATAGGGACATCTACGACCGTTTTTCCCGAACCGCCATGGGCCGTTCCATGTCGCCGGTTACACCAGCACTGCTGAAAGCCATCCACGTTCCGGCTTCGCTCGGCGACAAGAACCCCAACCTGCACTTTGAAGTCGTCGCCCGGGAGGGGAAGCTCTATCAGACAGAATATGAAACCGGGACGGACGGCCAGGAGATTTACCGCGATACCCGCAGCTTGGAATGGATTGTGGGGGCGGGCGCAAACGGTTTTGGTGGACTCGCAAGGCGAGACGATTACCTGGTTCAGGCTCCACTTTCCTTTTACTCAAAACCTCAAAGCTGGGGACTGTCACCGGGATATGAATTCGGCAACTATGGTTTCAGTCGCCCCATCCTGCCCGCCTGCATTTTCTGTCACAGCGGCCGGCCGAACGCCATCCTGACGGGGAACGGCCGTTTTGAAGACCCTCCCTTTTCAGAGCTGGCCATCGGCTGCGAAAACTGCCACGGGCCTGGACTCTCGCATGTGCTGGCCATGCAGATGGGCCTCGAGAGTTACCAGGGGTCCGATCCTACGATCGTCAACCCCGCCCGTCTTTCCCCTGTCCTGGCCGACAACATCTGCATGTCGTGTCACCAGACCGGAGACGTGCGCGTGCTGCGGCCGGGCAAGGACTATAAAGACTTCCGGCCTGGAGCACCTCTCGATGACACGCTGACGATTTTAATGGTCCCGCCGCGACGCGAATCTCCGCCGCAGTCAGACCTGCTGGAACACTACTATTCCATGATTCTCAGTAAGTGCTATCGAGCGAGCGGCGGTGGGCTCAGTTGTATCAGTTGCCACGATCCTCACGTAGAACCCTCGTCCGACGACGCTCCGGCATATTTCGCAAAGAAATGCCTGACCTGCCACCAGGAGAACAGTTGCACGCTGCCGCTCGGGGTTCGCCAGCACAAGCAGCCTCCCGATGACTGCGCCGGCTGCCACATGCTGAAGCGGGACGTGCAAGAGATTTCGCACTCGAGCATCACCAACCATCGAATCCTTCGTCGACCCGACGAATCCTTTCCGGAATTCGCTTTTCAGCAAACCACGCCTGGATTGCCGGACCTGATCCATCTGAACCCGGTTCCGGGTCAGAAGGACCCGACGCTGCCAGCGCTAGTTTTGCTCGAAGCGTATGGCGAATTGGCGGACCAGCACCCCGAATATCTGAAGCGTTACTACGAAGTGCTCGGTCAACTGGAGAGAACCGATCCCACCAACCCGCTGGTGCTGGCGGCTCTCGGAACCCGCGACTTGCAGGCGGGCAAGTACGAGGACGCGGTCACACACCTCGAACGCGCTCTCGATCGCGGTGCGGCAAAAACCATCTTGTACAGCGAACTGGCTGAGGCGCTTGAGAAGCTGGATCGCACCCGAGAAGCAGTTGCCGTCCTACGGAAGGCGATCGATCTCGATCCGTTCAATTCCATGGTACAAAGAGCATTGATTGTTCAGTTGATCCAGTTGAAGGACTATGCCAACGCCCAGACCGCTCTCGCGAGCTATGTGGAGCGTTTTCCCGAGGATTCCTTCATGCGGCAAATGCTGGCCCGTGCCCGGGCAGCCGGGCAGCCCAAATGATTGCCATGCGCCGTCGAGACATCTTCCTAGCCCTGAAGCAGCTTCTTGCGATCGCCCTTCTCACGCTGCTGGTTTCTCCCGGTCGGAATGCGTGGGCGGGGGAAGCATCGCGGATTCAATTCGAGAACCGGCAGAAGCAATCGGGGGTGGGATTTGTTTTGCATAACGGCACGACCCCCGACAAGCCCATTATCGACAGCGTGCTCGGCGGGGTGGCGCTGCTCGATTATGACAACGACGGTTACCTCGACATCTTCTTCACCAATGGTGCCAGCATCCCCGGGCTCACGAAAGACGGTCCGGATTTCTCGAATCGCCTCTACCACAACAATCATGATGGGACATTTACGGACGTGACGGATCGCGCCGGAGTTCGCGGGGAGGGTTACAGCATGGGCGTGGCCGCCGCGGACTATGACAATGACGGCTGGACCGATCTTTACGTGACCGGCGTGAATCGCAATATTCTGTATCACAACAACGGCGACGGCACTTTTACCGATGTCACCGCTCGGGCGGGAGTCGGCGGAGTCTCTGCCGCCGGGAAAAAACTCTGGTCCGTATCGGCGGCATGGGTCGACTATGACAATGACGGGCGGCTCGATCTTTTTGTAACCAACTACCTGGACTGGTCTCCCGAAACTTCCCGCGTATGCGGTGCTCCCGGCAAGCGGCTGTCCTGTCCTCCTTCACTTTACAAAGGAGAACCCAACATTCTCTATCACAACAATGGCGACGGCACGTTCACCGACGTTTCCGCCGCCATGGGTATCGCCAGCCAGATTGGGAAAGGCATGGGCGTGGCGATTGCCGATTACGACGATGACGGATGGATGGATATCTTTGTCGCCAACGACAATGAGAGGAATTTTCTGTTCAAGAATCGCGGCGGCCGCGGATTCGACGAAGTGGCGGTCGAGTCCTTCGTCGCTTACACCGACAATGGCATCCCCGTTTCGAGCATGGGCGTGGACTTTCGCGACTGGAACAACGACGGCAGACCCAGCCTGTTCGTAACCGCGCTGGGAGGCGAGACTTTCCCCCTGTTTCATAACGAAGGCAACGGATTCTTCAGTGACGATAGCTACAAAGCCGGCATCGGATTTGGCAGCTTTCGGATGAGCGGCTGGGGCGCCGGTATCGAGGACTTCGACAATGACGGGTATAAGGACTTGTTCAGCGCCAACTCTCACGTGAGTGAAAATGCCGACATCGACCCGCAGCAACACTATAAGCAGGCCAACGCAATTTTCCGGAACCTCCATCAGGGAAGTTTTCAGGACGTAAGCGCCCAGGCGGGAGCCGACATGCAGGTGCGCGCGGCTCACCGCGGCTGTGCCTTCGGCGATCTCAACAATGATGGCAAGATCGATGTCGTGGTCTCGGCGATTGGCAGCCCGGCGGAGCTCCTTTACAACACGTCGACCAGTGGCAATCACTGGATCCTGATTCGGACCGTCGGGGTCAAGAGTAATCGCGACGGCATCGGCACGCGCATCAGGCTGACGACCGAATCCGGGCTGGTCGAGTACAACCATGTCACCACGGCCGGAAGCTATGCCAGTTCATCCGATCCCCGGGTTCACTTCGGACTCGGCGCCGACACCCTCATCAAGGAGATTGAACTGCGCTGGCCGAGTGGAGCCGTGCAGGTTCTGCGCAACGTGAAAGCCGATCAGATCCTGAGGGTCACTGAGCCATGAGCGGATCGCAGATGAGGACGGCACTGCTATCACTGGTCTTCGCCGCCTGCACCGGGCGGCCCGCCTTGGCAAGCCCCTGCTCGGGCGCCGAGGCGCAACTGGCTGTCGTCTCGAAAGAATTGACGCTCGGCGCCTCCGGCGTCGCCGAACGCCTGCTGGCTCCGATTGCAGCGTCCCATCCTGATTGTCCCGACATATTGCTGGCGCAAGCCCGCATCCGGCAAGCCCAAGGCGACGCCAATCAGGCGGCAGATCTCTATATCCGTTACACCGACCTTGAACCCGGCGACTCCAAAGGCTTTGCCTATTTTGGGCGGTTTTTTCTCGAGCAGCACGACTATATGCGGGCCGATGCTCTTTCGGCGGCCGCGGTCGACAAAGACCCCAGCAACCCGGCTGCTTTGGCGTTGCGCGGCCAGATTCTGGTGATGAAAGGTCAATCGCTCGAGGGCAGAACTTTACTCGAAAAGGCCTGTCAGCTCGATCCGGACGATCCGGAGGCGCAGTTTCAGCTGGGCGCGGTCGATGACGCGGCCAAGCGTCCGGCCGACGCAGTGAAGCATTTCCGCAAAGCCGCGGCGCTGAATCCCCGGGACGGCCGCACCTGGGACTATCTGGCCTTGAACCTGGAACCCTTGGGAGAGGTGGATGACGCCGAACAAGCGTATCGGAAAGGACTCGAAGTCAATCAGCCCGGACGGTACTTTGACGCCTTCCTCGACTACAACTACGGACGTTTTCTCGCCAAGCGCAATGAGCTGGCCCCGAGCAAGCAGCACTTGGACCGTGCGGTGGAGCTTGTTCCCCAGGTGCGGGCCGTGTGGTATGAGCGCGCGAAGTTGAATTTGCGGCTGAAAAACTATCAGCAGGCACGAGGCGATGCGGAAAAGGCAGCGAGCTGCGAAGATCGAGCGCACGTCATCATCGACCTCCAAGTCTACGCCTTGCTCGCGCAAGTGTACGGTCGGCTGGGCGAAACTGGTCTGTCGAAAAAGTACGCCGACCTGAGCCGCGAGACTGAGCCGCCCGTCCGCGGAGACGAGCGCTAGCTTGCCCGTGAAAATGGACCGCCGATCTTTTCTGCTTGGCGCGCTGGCTGCGACTCCGGCGCACAGACTGCTGACTGGGGCCGCCGCCAGCGTCCGGCCTCTGTCGTGGTTCGTCGACGTAACCGCGAAATCCGGCATCCGATTCCAACAGGCAGCGGTCCACACCAGTCAGAAATACCTCCCCGAATCCATGGGAGGCGGCGTAGCCATGTTCGATTACAACAATGACGGCCGCCTCGATTTGTTCTTCGTGAATGGAGCCGAAATCCAGGATCCGATGCCGCCTGGAGTGTTGCCCGACAAATCGAATCCGCGTTTCTGGAACCGGCTCTACCGCAATAACGGCGACCTCACGTTCACCGACGTGACCGAGTCCGCCGGCGTGCGGGGCCACTCGTACGGGATGGGCGTAGCCGTAGGGGATTACGACAACGATGGAAACGTGGATCTGCTGGTGACGAATCTAGGCGGGAACATTCTTTACCACAATAACGGAGATGGCACCTTCGCTGATGTTACCGCCAAGGCGGGCGTGGCCGGAAACGGGTGGTGCACGGGCGCTTGCTTCGTGGATTACGATCGCGATGGCCGCCTCGATCTAATCGTGACCCGCTATGTCGAGTGGGACTTTGCCGCGAACGTTTATTGCGGCTCGCATCAGCCGGGGTATCGTTCCTACTGCCATCCCGATCAGTTCAGTGCCATTTCTTATCTCGTCTACCACAACAATGGGAATGGCACGTTCACCGATGTCTCGAAGCCATGCGGGATCGCGGCCTCCCCGGGAAAAGGCCTGGGCATCGCGATCAACGACTTTGATCGCGATGGCTGGCCCGACATTTTCGTGGCCAACGACTCCTTCCCCGAACAGCTGTTCCGCAACAATCACGACGGCACCTTCTCAGAAGTGGCACTCGAAGTCGGGCTGGCTTACGATCAAAACGGCCGCGTTTTCGCGGGCATGGGCGCCGATTTCGGGGACTACAACAACGATGGCTGGCCAGACGTTTTCGTGAACGCGCTGGCCAATCAGAAATACGCGCTGTTTCGCAACCATCAGGGCAAGTTCGAAGACGTGGTCGATCAGACCGGCCTCGGCGCAATCACCATGTCGCACTCCGGTTGGGGCGCCAAATGGATCGACTACGACAATGATGGCTGGCTGGATCTTTTCGTCGCCCAGGGTCACGTCATGGACAACATCGAATTGACGGAGCCGACCCTGCACTATCTGGAACCGCCGCTCTTGCTGAAAAACGCTGGGACCCGGTTCCGCAACGCGTCAGCCGAAGGAGGTCCGCCATTTCAAACCCCCATCGCCGCCCGCGGGGCTGCCTTCGGGGACCTGGACAACGATGGCTTTATCGACGTTGCCATCAATTGCAACGACGGCCCGGCCGTGATCCTCCGCAATCAAGGCGGCAATCGGAATCACTGGCTATCGGTCAACCTCATTGGTTCGGCCAGCAACCGCGATGGAATCGGCGCCAATCTCCGGCTGGTTACCGAGGATGGGTCAGAGCGGTATGCGTTTGTGAGCACCGCCGGGAGTTATCTCTCCGCCAGCGATAAGCGGGCGCATTTCGGTCTGGGGTTGTCGAAAACAATTCCATTGCTCGAGATCACGTGGCCGAGTGGCAACGTGCAACGGCTCCGCTCGCTGGCAGCCGACCAAATTCTCACCGTTCACGAGCCGCCGCGATAACTCATCGAAAACTACGGTTTCGGGGAAGGGAATGGCTGCTTGCGGGTGATGCCTTTGCCTTGTTCGATGGTCACGATTTGGCCGGCGGCAATTCCCGTGAAACTTTCAGTTTTGCCATCGGGCCAGCGCACGGATAAGTCGGCCACCGCCGCTTTCCCCAAACCGAAGTGCAAGCGGAAGTCATTTTGCGAAATAAAAGAGCCGCCGCTGCGGACCTCGTCGATCTGCTTACGTCCGCCGGCGGTTAAGCTAATTCGCGCTCCAATAGCATCCCGCCCAGAAGTAACTGCCCGCACCAGCAGGGAATTTCCAGTGCGCGGGCCCAGATTTTTCAGCAACGAGGGTGCTTCGCCCAGGTTGACGATGACAATCTCCACTTCGCCGTCATTATCGAGATCGCCGATGGCGAGGCCACGCGAGGAATGGGGGGTGGTAACGCCTGGCCCAGCTTGCGAGGAAAGATCAAAGTATTGGCCATCCCCTCGGTTCCAATAAAGTAGGCGGGGCTGCTTGAAGTGCTCGGCGGTGTGGGCGTCGTCGACCTCGGGATAGACGTGCCCGTTGGCGACAATGAGGTCCGGCCAGCCATCGTTATCGAAATCGAGGAAGGCGGTGCCCCATCCCAAGTACTTGGTGTTCCCCGCCAGGCCGGACGCAATGGTGTCGTCCTCAAAATTGTTGTCGCCCTGGTTGCGATAGAGGGTGTGGGTATCGTCGGCGAAATTGGTCTTAAAAATGTCCAGCAGTCCATCGCCATTAAAATCACCCGCGGTGACACCCATGCCGGCCTGTTCCCGTCCGTCTTCGTTATAGGCAAGACCGGAGCGGACACCGATCTCCTCGAAACCCTTCCCTCCCAGGTTGTGATAGTACAAGTTGGCGGTAGAATCGCAGGCCACGTAGATGTCCGGCCAGCCGTCGTTATCGAAATCTCCGGTCAGGGCGGTGAAGCCGTAGTAGTCCTTGGGAACGGTGATGTGAACGCGGTCGGAAACATCGGTAAAATGCCCATGGCCATCGTTTTCATAGAATGACACGGTTTCCGGCGGTAGACCGCGTGGGCCGCACAGGACCGGCAGCCCTTTCCACTGGCATTGCGATTTATCTCCAGGGTGGGGAGTGTGGGCGAGGTCGAAGTCGATGTAGTGGACCACGACCAGATCAAGGTATCCGTCGCGGTTAAAATCGATGAAGGCGCAGCCCGTACTCCAGCGCGGCTCGGGCGAAAGCAGACCGCGCTCTTTGGTTTCATCGCGAAACGTGCCATTCCCCTGGTTTCGGTAGAGCACGTTCTCGCCCCACTGGGTTATGAACAGGTCGGTATAGCCATCGTTGTCGATGTCGCCGGCACAAACGCCCTGCCCCCAGCCGGTGTGCTTGATTCCCGCTTTTTCGGTGACATCTTCGAACTTCAGTCCACCCAGGTTGTGGTAGAGGAAAGGCGCGGGCTGCACGCCGTCTCCCAACCGGCCACCATTGACCAGGAAAATGTCCGGGAGACCGTCGTTATCGTAGTCGAAAATTGCCACACCGGTTCCGGTCGATTCGATAATGTATTGTTTTCCGCGGTCGGCACCGGAGACCGTGACTCCGGTGAGGCCCGCCTGGACGGCAATATCCTCGTAGCGCACCGACGGGGGCTTCATGCCGGGAGGCAGAGGCCGGGCGGGAACCGCCTTACCGCCGGTCGCCATTCCCTGGGCTACGGCAAGCTGGCCGCCGCCCAGCTCGATCAGCGCAGCCGTGAGCAGAAGGGCACAGATCGTTGTTCGACCCAATCGCCAGGTCCCGCGATTCATCATCGATTTCGCCCATCATAGCATCGCGCGACCGCGGGGCGAGGCGCTCGCAACCGGGGCGCTCGACTGCGCTGGAACGAGCTCTTTCTCTGCTACGATTGACGGCGCTCGACAAAACCATCTCAGGGAATCGGGAATGCCGGTAGGGAAATTCGCTCGGGTATGGGCTGGGCTCGCGTTTTCGTTCTGGATCTTCTATGCCCTTAGCTCGCACGCGGCCGCGCAAAATGCTCCCGTCTGCCAAGGCCCGCCTGAGCTCGAGCAAGCCATCCAGTCCCACCCCTCGGCGGGCGCCTACGATGCCATGGGCGCGTATTTCGGACGGCAGCAGAAGCTGTCGTGTGCCGTTTCTGCCTTTGAGTCGGCTCTCCGTTTAGAGCCCAACTCCTGGGAAGCCCGCTTCAATCTGTCTCTCGCTCTGCTCCAGAGCCAGCAAGCCGCGCGCGCGGCTCGTGAACTGCGGATTGCGATCCGTCTGCAACCTGACAATCCTTTGGGCCACACCGCATTGGGGGTCGCGCTGAGCCAGTTAACTCAGAACGCCGCCGCGATCGAAGAATTCAAGTTGGCGCTGAAGGCCGATCCCCAGTCGGTTCCGGCGCTCGATGGACTGGCGAAGGCACTGATGGCCGAGAAGAGATACTCGGCGGCGATCGCCGACTTGAAGGACGCGCCTGGCGACCCGATGTTGCAAAATGATCTGGCCATCGCCTACTCGAAAAACGGAAATGTCAACGAGTCCATCCAAGTGCTGGCGCGACTGGTGAAGCAAGATCCCTCGTCGGCCGAGGCGCATTCGAATCTCGCGATCGCTTATACGCAGGAGGATCAATTCCGGCAAGCGGCGGAGGAGTTTGGGGAAGCGCTGCGGCTGGACCCAACCGACGACGGGATCCGTCTTTCTTACGTCAAGGCTCTCGCCGTTCTCGCGGAGTTCGCCACGGCATCGCCATTGATCCGCGAGTATTACCACCGCAAGCCCCATGACTTCGAAGGTCTCTATCTCATGGGGGTGGTCGACCGAGGCCTGGGCAATGATGCTGAGGCCGAAACCATGCTGCGCCAGGCGGTCGCCGT
Organism: uncultured Acidobacteriaceae bacterium; assembly: GCA_963770245.1. Classification (GTDB taxonomy): domain Bacteria; phylum Acidobacteriota; class Terriglobia; order Terriglobales; family Acidobacteriaceae; genus PALSA-270. The sequence goes on from CAVYOX010000017.1 coordinate 268,546, forward strand.
GAACCCGAAGAACTACGACGTGCGTTATAACCTGGGGTTTGTGCTGGCGCGGCAGGGAAAGAAGCAAGAAGCTCGTGAACAACTGGAAATGGCGGTCGAACTGAAACCCGCTTCGAGCGAGGCGCGTTTTCAATTGGCCACGGTTCTGCGGAGCCTGGGCCAGGAAGAACGAGCCCGCGAGGAATTGAAGACATTTGAACAAAAGAAGCAGGAGACCGTACAGGAAGACGTAGCCGGCACCAAGGCGAACCAAGCGAGCGATTATCTCAAGTCGGGAGACGCGCAGCGGGCCGCGGACCTTTACCGGCAAGCCATCGCCGAAGACCCGAAGAACGCACGCACCTATTACGATCTGGCTCTGGCCCTTGACCGTTTGGGCCAAATTGGCGAGGAGCGCGAGGTTCTCGATCGAGCGGTCCGGCTCGATCCCACACTCGCTGCCCCCCACAATCAACTGGGATTTTTGAGCCTGCAAGCTGGCCAGGACGCAGAAGCGGAGAGGGAATTGAAGGCGGCCATTGCGATCGATCCTCAATATGCCGAGGCCGAGAGCAATCTGGGCGTGCTCTATGGTCAACAGGGAAAAAACCACGAGGCGGAGCAGCTTTTTCGCCAGGCCACGGAGAATAACCCGCAGTACGCCCAGGCCTTCGTCAATCTCGGGCTCATCTTAGCCAGCGAATCGCGCTTCCCGGAGGCGGAACAAACGCTTCGGACTGCGATCAAGATCAGCGAGAACAATACCCAAGCCCTGAGCGTTCTGGCCATGGTGCTGGCCCGTATGAACCGGGGAGGCGAGGCTGTCGGTTATTTTCGGAAGGTCATTGCGCTCGATCCCAAGTCTGCGGGGGCGCATTTGAACTTGGGAATCGCGCTCGCCGATCAGTTCGATCTCGAAGGCGCTCTCGCGGAATTTTCTGAAGCTGTGCGCCTGGATCCGAATGCCGCCGCTGCTCACTACAACAAGGGCCGAGTGCTGCTCGATCTCCGGCGCAATAGCGATGCCCAGCCCGAACTCGAAATCGCCACCCGCCTCGACCCGAAGTCCTCGGAGTCTTGGTATTTGCTCGGACTGATCGAGAAGACGGCGGGCAATGCCCAGGCCTCAGTGCAGATGCTCGAAAAGGCAGCGGCGCTCGACCCCAGAAACCCGGACACTTTATTCGTGCTGGGACAGCAGCTTTTGCACTCCGGCGATCGCGACGGGGCCATCGCCGAATGGCGAAAAGTGATCGAGATCAAACCCGATCATGGCGAGGCTCTCTACAATCTTTCCCGGCAGCTGGCGAAGTCCGACCCCCAGGAAGCGCAGCGCTTCGAAGAGCGCTTTGAGAGTTTGCAATCCCAGAAGCACATTATGGACCGCGCCCAAACCCTGGGTAATTTTGCCTTGTCGTCTGCTGCCGCGCACGATTGGCCGCAAGCCATTGCGCAATTAAAAGAGGGTCTCCAGGTTTGTGGGGACTGCAGCGCTTTGGCTCTCTTGCACAAGGACCTCGGGCTGACCTATTGCCGCTCCGGGGATCTGAAGAACGGACTCGCCGAACTGCTCGAAGCGAAAAAACTCAGCCCTCAGGACCCAGAGATCGACCAGGCGATTCGCTTTGCGGAGAGCGCTCAGAAATAACCCTTTACCCATCTACTGGTCGCCAACCCGGGTACCCATTTTGATTCCCTCCACCCCGACCTTAAATCGTGGACGATTCTTTCGAACATACATTCCATCCATGACCGGCTCGGCTTCGCACTCGATGACCAGGACGGTGGCCGGCTGATCGGGAGCAAACGAGGGGAGCCCTGTGAGCCGCAAAGACAGATCGTCCTGAGCGAAGGCTACGGGTTTCCCACCGTTCAGCAGTTGAACCGATTTCACTTTACTGCGAAAACCCCCGAAGGAAATCACGCTGGGCGGCTGATAGAACCAAAGCCATTGCTCCGCCGGCGTGTCTCCCGGCCAGTCGAGGACGTGCGCGTAGATCGTATTTCCACGCTGTGTGAAGTTGGCATACACATGCCGGTTGAAGTTGGATCGCTCGGTTCCGTAGATTGCGGTTCCGTTGTGCTCGGTCCACTTTCCCACCGCCTGCAGAATCTCGACCGATTCCTTGGGCACGGACCCATCCGGCTTGGGTCCGATATTCAGCAGATAGTTGCCGCCCCCGTTCGCGCAGGTGATCAGATTGTTGACCACGGTCTTGGCGGTTTTCCAGTTGTCGTCAGCCTTGTGGTATCCCCAGCTGTCATTCAGGGTCATGCAGGCTTCCCAGGCGCGTCCCGTAGCCGCGGCCTGGATATGCTGCTCGGGCGTCGAAAAATCTCCGGGGAGACCGTTGCGATTGTTGACCACAATATCAGGCTGGAGCTGGAACACCATCTGGTTCATCTTTTCAGATTCCCATTGCTCCGGCGTAAGCGGCCAATCGACGTCGTACCAGAGGATATCGATCTTTCCGTAATTGCTCATTAACTCACGAATCAAACCGTGGGTGTAGGCGACGAAGCGCTGGCGCGCGCCTTCGTCGGTGACGCACAGAGCGCCGTCGGGATGATGCCAGTCCATCAGGGAGTAGTAGAAACCGACCCGCAATCCCTCCCCCCGCGCAGCTTCCACAAACTCCCGGACCAGGTCCCGTCCTGCGGCTTGTTTGGGGGCGCAATAGTCTGTCAGCTCGGTGTCGAAATTGCAGAAGCCTTCGTGGTGCTTGGTGGTCATGACCATGTACTTCTGCCCCGCCTGCCGGGCCAGCTTCGCCCACTCCCGCGCGGCGTTCGGCTTGGGGGTGAAGTGCTTGGCCAGCAGTTCGTATTGCGGGATGGGAATGCCTTCCATTTCCATGGCCCACTCATGACGGCCGATCACGCTGTAGAGTCCCCAGTGAATGAACATGCCGAACTTAGCTTCTTGCCACCATTGCATGCGACGCTCGTGCTCGGGCGGTGGTCCGGGCGGCTCCGGTGCCACAGCTTTCTTGGTGGCATCTTCCTGGCCCCAGCTCGCGGGTGACGTGGCGGCCAAGCCTGCACTGGCAGCCATGAGTTTCAGACAATCCCGTCTCGATGTTTTCTTGCTCAGCATCATTGCCCCCTCATGGTTGGGATGAGACCTCAAACTCTACCGACGATCGACGACGGCAACCGATTCTACTCCCAAGGTCAAGACATCTCGCTTGACGGCGGCGGTCGAATTTCTCCAGCATCCACTTTTGGCCGCCACCAGGAAGGATTGTGCCTGTAGGCTACAATGCTGCCTTCGTATGAACCTCCGCTACTGCAAGATTCTGCAACCCGTGGGTGGGACAAATCAAGCAGACGTCAGGAATACTGTAGAAAATCAGAAATAAATCGCTTCATCGTTCTCGTCTAGCCAAAACCAAGTGAACCTTTATGTCTTCGAAAATGACCAGGCGGAGATTTGCCGGCTTATCTGCCGCAGCGGCGGCATCGGTTTGGGTGCACCCCATGTTTGGGGAGACCCGCGAGCCAGCCGACTTCGTGAATCCACTCATTGGCGCAAGCACAAGTCAAAAACTGGGGGAGGGCAAGACCTTTCCTGGTGCCACCACGCCCTTCGGCTTGGTGCAACTGAGTCCCGACACGATGACCGGTGGCGACAACGCTCCGGGCTACTCGTACGAGCACACCACCATCGAGGGCTTCAGCTTCACGCATATGAGCGGGGTGGGATGGTATGGCGACTTCGGGAATCTGCTGACCATGCCGACGACGGGCCCTCTGCAGTTCGCCGCTGGCCGTCCCCAACATCCGCATGAGGGGTGGCGTTCGCCGTTCGAGCACTCCACTGAAGCAGCACAAGCCGGCTACTACGCGGTCACGCTCGCCCGTTACAACATACGCGCTGAACTGAGCGTCGCGCCGCACGCGGGCATTTTGCGCTTCACATTCCCGCAGTCGGCGGAGTCCCGCGTTTTGGTGGATCTAGCGCGCCGTATTGGAGGGACCGCCACGCGTCAATATGTCAAAGTCGTCGGTGATGATGCCATCGAAGGCTGGGTGCACTGCACGCCCCAGGATGGCGGCTGGGGCAACGGCGACGGCCACGTGGAGTACACCCTCCACTTTCGCACTGAATTCTCCGAGCCGCTGCATGAGTTCGGTGTGGTCAGCATTGACTTGCCCGAGGGGCGCCTCCAAGGACCCAGCGGGTTAGTCAGCGATTATTTTTTGACTGACGACTATTACGATCGCGTGAAGAATGGCCGCATCATGCGTAATTTCACTGAGCAGGAGGGAAGGCATCTGGTTTTCTTTACCCAGCATCCCACCCGCGAAAACCAGCAGGTGCTCACCAAAACCGGGGTTTCTTTCGTGAGCATGGAAGGCGCCCGGCGCAATCTGCACCAGGACGTACCCGATTGGAATTTCGAACAGGTGCGCAGCCGCGCTCGGGCTCTGTGGAATCAGGCTCTTTCCTCGATCACCATTGACGGTGCTAGTGGACCTCAGCGTACGATTTTCACCACCGCCCTCTACCACGCGATGATTGACCCTCGCGACGTCGCCGACGTGGATCACAAATACGTAGGCGCGGATAAGCAAGTATCGTCCTCAAGTGCCTACACCTACCGCACAATTTTCAGCGGCTGGGACGTTTTTCGCGCGGAATTTCCGTTGATGACCATCCTGCGCCCCGGCGTGATCAATGATGAAGTCAACACCTTGCTGGAGCTGGCGGAGCGCAGCGGTCGAGGTTATTTGGAACGCTGGGAAATCATGAATTCCTACAGTGGCTGCATGGACGGAGATCCAGGAACTTCCGTCATTCTCGACGCGTACGCGAAAGGCATCCGGAATTTCGACGTGGAGAAGGCCTACGCCGCGTGCCGGCAGACTGCGGCCGGCACCGGCGCTGGGACCAATCGACCGGATAACGACTTCTACCAGGACAATGGCTACGTGCCAGATCAAGTGTCCTGGACGCTTGATAATACGTACTATGACTGGTGCGTCGGCCGCCTGGCAGAGTATCTCGGAAAGACCGAGGATGCGAAGCTGTTCGGTGCGCGCGCCCGCAATTACCGGAAGGTTTACGATCCTGGTGTCGGCTTCATGCGTGCCAAGCAGCGCAACGGCCAGTGGTTGGAATGGCTCGGCGAAACTGAGTTCGGGCAAGGATGTACGGAGAGCAACCCGCTCCAGCAAACCTGGTTCGTGCCGCACGACATTTATGGCCTGATTGACCTCATGGGAAAAGACCGCTTCGCGACCGTACTCGAGAATATGTTCGAGAAAACGCCCGCCACATTCGGCTGGAACCCGTACTACAACCACTCCAACGAACCCGTACATCACATTGCTTACCTATTCGTGTATGCCGGTCAGCCGTGGCTTACGCAAAAATGGGTTCGCCGTATTCTCGAGCAAGCCTATCACGCAGAAGTGAACGGCATTTGCGGTAACGACGACGTGGGCCAGATGTCGGCCTGGTACGTGATGAGTGCTCTCGGCTTCTATCCCGTCTGCCCGGGAGACAACGTCTACGTTCTGGGCAGCCCACTCTTCCGCAAAGCGGTCATTCAACTCGATCCCGCATGGCACAAAGGTAAGGCCTTCACCGTCATCGCGCACGACAACTCCTCCACGAATTCCTATGTCCAATCGGCACGGTTGAACGGGAAATCTCTAGAGCGGGCATGGATCACCCATGCTGAAATCGCATCCGGTGGAATTTTGGAGTTCGTGATGGGGCCGCGGCCAAACTTCAAATGGGGAACTTCCGTGAGAGTGCCTTCCGGTGTGCTTTCTTCGGTGTAAGCGACCTCGCTCGGTAGAACTTATCTTCCCCGGTTTCTCGGACATGCGGATCCGGCAGGCAAACCGAACCTCATCGCCTGGTTCACCTCAGGACTTGTTGTATCAGCCTCAACCCTTTACCCTCAAGATCGCTGCGCACTTCCCGGGGCGTGTCAAAGTACATGGTCGCCCGGCGTTCCGCCGTGTAGGTGGGCCAATGCGGCAGGCCGTTGTGATTAGGATTGCCGGTTCGGGCAAAATTCATCCAAGCCGTACTGATCTGCTTCGGTAGAACCAATGCCTCGGGAGTGCCCCTACTGCAGTGGTCGCAGATTTCAGCATTGTGCGAAAGTGAACGCGATTTCACAGGCATGGAATGGCCCGGGACGGTCGTCTAACACACGGGCGTCCGCCAAGTGTTGACATAAGCGTAGGCCGGTGCGGCGCCCAAAGCAGCGTTCCGGATGGCCTACTCGAAGGCAGGGCGGCGAAAGGGCGAGGCAGCGATTGTGGCATAGAGGTCAAATGGAGTCGCCTTAGGGTAATCGCGCCGGGACGCGTCGATGATCGCCTGGCTGTGGTCGCCGAACGCTTCCGTAATCAGCCGGTTCAGCTCCTCCACTCCCGTGGCCTTGGCACCGGGGGGCGAGTCCATTCACAAACTCGTGGAGATTGGTGCCCGTGAGCAAGGGAACATCCGCAGATATTTCCGGCGCTCCTGGATCGAAACTGCTCCTTGGCTCATACAAAATCGGTTTGAGCACCATGGATCGTCAATCTCCGAGAGCTTGAATATTTGGATGATCTTAGCGAGGCAGCCTGGTGTTATTGGCCTGGAATCGCGTCAACGATGGGTGTCATGAAACTGTGTCCGGGAAACCTCGCATCGTGTCATACCTGGAGGACTTCCACCCCGTTCTGTTGAAAGGCCGCGACACTCTCATCGCTCGCCTGGGTGTCCGTAATCAGCATGTCCAGATCCGATGTCTGGCAGATCCGCCAGCCGGCGACGATGCCCATTTTGCCGTGGTCTGCGACTGCAATTTTGCGGCGAGAAAGCTTGACCATCGCCGAGTTCAAATTTGCTTCATCTGAGCTGAAGCAGCTTGCGCCCCAGATGCTATCCAGCCCGTCAACGCCCACGAACAGCGTGTGGATCAGGATGGGCTGCAGGCTCTGGATGCCGGTCGGTCCTACCAGGGAAAACCAATCGCCGCGTAAATGCCCTCCAGTTACGAAAACATCGATGTCTTTCCGTTTGGAGAGCTCCATTGCGATGTTCACCGTGTTCGTCACGACGGTGATGTTCTGATTGAGAGGCAGGCAGCGGATAATCTCCAGAGTTGTAGTGCCGGGTGTCAGTGCAATCGTCGTTCCTTTTTGGATTAACGCTGCAGCTGCGCGCCCGATGCGGCGCTTTTCCTCCGCGAACTTTTCCAGATGTGCCTGGAAAGTGCGATCGTTCTTGAACGGCTCATAAAAGAGCGGCTCAATGGAAACTGCACCCCCATGCGTTCTCTGCAGCAAACCAGAACTCTCGAGTTGGTCCAGATCTCGTCGGATAGTAACGAGCGACGCGCCCAGCTCTTCACTCAACGCTTCTACGGTCACGGTGCCCGACTGCCGCAACTTCTGCAGAATGGCATTCAAACGCAACTGCTGTTTGCCGGGCGATGCACTGGGAGATGATTCCGTCCCGGGCGTTCCATTGGCTGACTGAGTACGTCGTTCCATTATCGGTTACCCCACGAGTTTTGAATGTCTTCAAGTGATTCACCGTGGGTTTCAGGAACCCACCTACAGACAAAGAGAAACGTCACCAAACAGAGGGCCGCATACAGAAGGAAAGCCTTGGAGGTGCCAAGTGTCTCAACGATGGAAAGGAAAGTAAGCGTTACCACCAAGCATGCAGTCCAGAGTGCGGTAGTCGCCAGAGAGGTAGCGCGTCCACGTACCCGCGTCGGAAAGATCTCGGCCACATATACCCAGACTCCAGGTCCCAGCCCGACGGCGAAAAATGCAACATACAGCAGCACACTTCCGAAAATAACCACTGGCGAGATATTTGTGAAACGGAGCGCGATTGCCAGAACGGTAAGGGATACCGCCATACCACCGGACGAGACCATGAAGAGGCCGCGGCGTCCCCAGCGATCAATGAAAGCCATAGCGACAAGAGTGCACACCAGATTCACCAGTCCCACGGCTACATTCGCGCCGAGCGCTGCTCTTGCAGATTCACCGTGGAAGTGTTCCGCGAACAAGACCGAGCCGTAATAGAGGACGGTATTGATTCCGGAAATCTGCCCGAGGACGGCCAGTGAAACGGCAACGAAGACACGCATCCGCATTCCCGGTGAGAAAAGCTCGCCCGGGTCACTACTTTTCTGGGCCATAGCGGATTCGATGGCCAAAAGTTCCGTCCGCGCCTCCGCTTCTCCAGCGATCTTAGCCAGTACTGCGAGTCCTTCGTCGTGCCGTCCGCGCGTTATCAGCCAGCGAGGACTTTCGGGAATGAATACCAATCCGCAAAGGAACCCGACGGAAGGGATCGCCGCAACACCAAACATCCAGCGCCAACTGGTTTCGCCCAGCGCTGCCAGCTGCCAGTTTGTTAGGTAAGCAGCCAAAATGCCGATGACGATGGCCAGCTGGTTAAGTGATACCAGCTGTCCTCTGCTGCGCTGTGGAGCAATCTCGGATATGTACACCGGGGTCAAGGCTGAAGCAAGACCGATCGCCAACCCACCCGCAAGCCGTGCCAGGGAAAAGTAGTTGAATGAGGTCGCCAATGCGCAGCCGATCGCTGACGCGGTAAAGAGCATCGCCGAACCCATCAGGCTGTTGCGCCGACCTAGGCGATCGCTGAACGTTCCTGCGCTCGCCGCGCCGATTAGGCACCCGAGCAGCAGGGCACTGGCGGCGATCTCGGTAAGCAGGCTATTGAGCGCGAACTGCCTGCGCAGAAAGATGAGTGCTCCGTTAATAACCGCGGTATCGAAGCCGAACAAAAAGCCTGAGATGGCGGCAACACCAGCAACCACCCACACGTAGTACAAATGCACCTCCGGAATGATCGACTGTGGAGGCTGCAGCGTGACGCGGTTCGACATTCGACCTCCATATTAGGGACACGCGGCGCACGGTTATGACGCGCTTTGTACTTACGTATTGATTGTAGAACCCATGTATAGTAAACCTAATTTGTAAGATTCAAAGATTTATATGAGCGAATAGGGGATAATCGATCGTTTCCTAATTGCAGCCACATCCTGAAAAAAGAGAGATATTCTTGGTCGACGTATGACAATCCCGGGCCGAACAGGCACTCCAGATGTACCCCGAATCGATTGGCTTGCAGGCAACCTGAAGGGGAGCTCGACACTAAACTCTACGAAGCGCCTGAGGGATCTTGAGGGCGTGTTTGGAGACCGGGCCGCCTCGCAATCGATGAATCCCGATACCGTCATTTACTCGGTGCAATGGCACGAGCCGGTGCTCCAGGATACTGAGGGAGGACTGTTCTGGGGTGCCACGACGATTGAGCCTGGCCGGGTAGGTGACGAGTACTTTATGACCCGCGGACATTTCCATTCGCGGCGTAACCGAGCCGAATACTATTGCACTGTCCAAGGCCTGGGTATGCTTATCCTTATGGACGAAGAGGGTTCGACCAAAGCGGAAATCATGTCTCCCGGCTCCCTCCACTATATCCCCGGTCACACCGCGCACCGGGCGGTCAACACTGGCGACACTGGCCTCCTGTTCTGGGCATGCTGGCCGAGCGACGCCGGCCACGACTACGAGACCGTAGTGGCGAAACCGTTCGGCGCCCGCGTGCTTCAGCGCAACGGCGCCCCCGTACTTGTGCCTGAAAGAACGACGACTCGCGGCGAAACCAGGAAAGTCATATGACCGAAATCAGCGAACGCAAGCCCATACTTTGAGTCTGGGTGAGTGAGCGGAGAAAGGGGTGAGACCATGCTGAAAGTTTTCAAATACAAACTGTGACACGAGCCAGGAATGTCCTGCTTGTGGAACCAGAAAAAAGAAGTCGCTGTCCGAACGCACACACCAGTGTTCCGAATGCGGATTAGTTCTGCATCGGGATACAGCAGCAGCACAAGCTATTTTGGGCAGGATGTGCCCATCAGACGCCAAGATAGGAGAGGTAATTCCATGTCTAGTCTGAGAATCCCAGACTTCAAGTCTGGGAGCATCAATTTCGATCCGGGTCTTGCGATTCGCTGGCACGATCGTCTCCTAAAATTCGAGTATGGCCCGGGAACCTTCGGTCCAGAGCCAGAATACCGCCGCCTCGATGAGATCCGGCGGAGCCTGCTCGATCCGAGTTGTGACGGCCCAGACCCCGTGTACAGCATTGTGATGGATGTTGGCCGCGAAGAGCACTCGCTTGAACTTCACCGCCGCATGCTCCTATTCGGCTTGGTCACATATTCCAGCGGGCGCCTTGGTCATGAACCTGTCCGGAGTCAGGGTCACGCACATGCAATCTCCCCGCATTCTGGCTGGTCCGCCCCTGAGCTCTTCGAGATTTGGGAGGGTCGCGCCATAGTCTTTGCCCAGCAGCATGTAGCAGACGATCCGGGCAAGTGTATTGCCGTTGAGGCCGGCCCCGGCGACCAGGTGGTCATTCCTCCGGGTTGGGGCCACTACGTGATTAACCCGAACCCCAATGCAAACATGATTTTTGGTGCCTTTTGCGACCGGCAGTACGGGTTTGTCTACGACGAGGTGCGAGATCGCGGCGGGTTGGCTTGGTTTCCGTTACTGAACGAGCGGAATGAAGTCTGCTGGCAGCCAAATCCTCGCTACATTACCATTCCATTAGTCAGCCGCGGAGCGCGAAAGTATATGGAATTGGGTGTGCCTGGATCGCTTTCTATCTACGAACAATTCGCAAGCGATCCAGATTCCATGCAGTGGATCTCAGATCCGGCGCGCTTCTCCGAATTATGGCCCTCGTTTGAGCCGTGAGGGCAAGTCAGCCGCCTAGCGGGCCATCACATCCTGCGGGCCCGACTTTCGGTTATTTTCCGATCTGAGACGAGGCCTTGACGGGTGGGGACTTTGAGATCTGATGCGCCAGACCGGCGCTTCAGCTTTCCTCGCGAACAAATGCTTTAACGGTCGCGCATTGCGTACCTAACGCCTTTCCATGCGGACGGATTGTATAGAGGTCCACGTGTGCAGGAACGATAAACGTTTCGGCGTAGTGCACAATGAAGGGCTCAAACGCCCCGCTGGGGCTTTCCACTACCGCTTCCTCCCCCTCAACAAGATTGAGGACATTTACCGTGCCGTTAGTTCGATGGGGCGCTGCCCCGGTGAACCAGTGGCGTCGCGTCTCGATAAACTCGAGCTCATGCAGCCCTGTCCGTTCTTCCCGCCAACCATCGCCGGCTGCTACCTCCTCGACGCAGTTGATGAGCGACTCTTTAACCCACCCAGTCGTGCGGTTCCATTGAATATTCTCGGCGCCACGTTCGAGATGAATAGGGCGCGGCAGTCCATCGAGACCCATGCGACCCCAATCCCAGAGCTTGAACGTGAAAATATAAGGCGTCGCGCTAATCTCAAGCACCATGCTTCCCCGGCCGGAACAGTGCACCGTTCCCGCGGGGATCAGAAAGTGATCGTGCTTTTTCGCGGGCCACTTGTTTACATACCGGTCCGCGTCAAAGGGCGGGCCCCCATTCTGCGCGGCTTTCAGGTCACGCAGCATAGCACTCGGATTGATACCCTCTCGCAAACCTAGGTACACGCTTGCCCCGTCTGCTGCGTCCAGCAGGTAATAGCTCTCGTCCTGCGTATAAGCGAAACCGAACCTCTCCCGCACATAGCTTGTAAGCGGATGCACCTGGAGCGAAAGGTTACCCCCGTCAACCGTATCCAGAAAATCGAAGCGAATCGGAAACTCTGCTCCAAAACGCTCGTAAATGTAGTCGCCAAGCAGTTCGCGCGGGTGCGCAAACACTAGGTTGATCGACGGAATCTCGACTCGCGCATCCCCAAAGGCGAGCAACAGGCTGTTTTCCTCTGGAACGCAATCGAAACACCAGGCGTAGTTTGGGACGTCCCTGGGCAGATCGCAGACCTTTTCCATCCAGTGCCCACCCCACGGGCCTGGGTCGAAAAAGGGAACGACACGGAAAGGGCGCCGTATCGCTATACGAAAACCCGCACGCATCGCGTTCCCGGAAATCAACTTGGGGCACTCGGGAGTATTGGTATCGAGAACAAAATCTATACGCGGCAGAAGCTGTTGTTTCACCCTGTCCGCGGCGCGCCAATCGACGAAGAATCCGCGCTTATATTTCTGCGACGGAGAGTCATCCAGATTCTCCGCTCCCAGGTTACCGATTTCTCCGCTCCTCTGCCGCTTCTGAATCTCCCAGCGAGCCAGATCTGCATAAACGAGCAAGTCGTGTCGCGGAGCCACCTCAACCGCTCCAGTGCCAACTACCAGGATCAGCTTCTCTTGCGTTTTCTCAATCTCCCGGCGAGCATCGAGCAGCTTTCCTGGGTCGAGATAGTTTTTGATCTCCATCCCATTCATCACCCCGAAGACCGGATCGTCCGTCAACATCGGGGCCACTCGCCGAGCCAACTCTTCTGAAGCCAGAAACAGGTCTTCCGTTGAAATGACTCGCGATGGTTTCAACAGCTCAGTCAGTCGATCCCGCACTTCCCCTACAAATACGCCGGGATAGCACTCAACACACACGATCCGCCCTTCGTCGCCCAAGAAGTCGCGCAGTGGATACCCGATGGCTTTCCAACCGATGTGACAGTCCTCCCCATTCGTTGAAACGGAAACATATGGATGTCTATCGTACATTCGCAATGCTCCGTTGCTGTCCCGCAATCAGCGGAACCGCTCCCAGGAGGGCCGCGTCGTTGCCCAGTTGCGCAAGGCGCACCTGCACTTTCCCCCAGGGTGTCCATGTACGCCGTGCCAAATAATCCTGCATGTAATTTACGATCGAATTGCCACTGCGCAGGACTCCGCCCCCATACAGCATCAATTCGGGATCGTAAGCATGAACATGCGCTACCGCGTTTGCTGCCCACACTTTGAAACAATAGTCGCGCACCTCCATCGCCAATTTGTCACCGGCGTCGGCACAACGGAAAAGAGACTCGAAGTCAATATCGCTCCGCGCAAGTTGGCTTGTCTCGAATCCCGGCCAGTTGCGGCAGGTTCTCGGCAGCGCCCATCCAGATGCTTCTGATTCGGCACAGCCAATTGCGCCGCAGGTACACGGCAGGCCATCCACTCGCACTGGAAAATGTCCTCCAAGGCACCCAGCCTGAAAGTGTTTACCAATCAGTAGTTGTCCACCCATCATTGCAGCAGCGCCAATTCCCGTGCCCAATGTAATCATCACAACGTTATCGAAGCCTATCGCTGCACCTGCATACCATTCCCCGAGCAAAGCCATGCGCGCATCGTTCTCCAGGTAGAGTGGTAGGCCAAACTGCTCACGCGCCCAAGCTTGCAGATCGAGACCCGGAGCGTCGTCATATTTCGCGTTGGTCGACAAAACCCGGCACTTCCTGCTGTCGACCAGACCGCAGAAGCCAATCGCCACCCCAGCGAATTGATCGACCTTCAGATTCTTCCGTTTTATCAGTTCCATCAATGTCGCGGTGAGGGTCGGAAGCGCCAGTGCCAGCCTGCCTTCGCCCTTGATCTGGATCACCTGCCCAAGGAGGACTCGCTGGTCCTCCACGATCGCGCAGCTCGCATGCGTTCCACCTAAGTCAACCGCCAAGACCTTCATCGCGTCAGCTCTCTTCCCCTTGATTGCATTCGCAAGGGCCAAAGATTGTCGTCTGCCGTTAACCGTCCAGTCGACCAGCAAGGATGCCGTCCTCGATCGGGAGGTGGCGCATCGCGCAGATCCTGATTCCCGCAGTGCGACTTATAACCTCGCCCGCGCCTATGGCGCTCTCGGTAGAAGGGAAGAGGCCAAACCCGTATATCAGGCAGTCAAGAAGCAAAGCACGAATACCGTGGACGAGCTGAGTGATAAACGATTACGCGCGGTGTTGGCGGGAGGAACACCCCGGTAACGCGTTAGTGATAGCACCGCGCCTATGGACTGTGCTCCGCTCGAAGGGTAATAAGGTCCCAGCCTCGAACCGTTATCTCATCCTGCTCCACCTGCTTGATCCTCCGTTCGCTCGTATCACTGAGCCATAGGCGCGGTGCGCTCTTGGTCGACCAGGATAGCTTCGCTCGCCTGTCCTCACCAGACGCCCCGAATAGCTTCACCGTCCAAGCATTTCCATCGTCACTTGGTTTGAAGGCCAGGGCCAGTACATCGGCAGGGTCAATGCGCAGCAGAGAGGGTGCAAGAGACCCCGCACTCGACTTCGAAACCACGAGCGGCTGCGAGAGACTAATCGCGAGACGGCTGGAAACGGCAGCGCTGTATCCGGTGTGCGGCCGTAGTGCGTAGCGGAATTCGACGATTCCTTCCTGGTAGGCGCGATAGTTGGTACTCCAGTGATTGTTCATCACCCAGGAGTAGAATTTCTGCGTAGGCTCGATGTACTCTCGCCAGACCGTGGGATCTCTTTGCGACCCCAGCAAACTTGCCGATACATCTCCTATTTCCACCAGCGGTGCATCCAGCGACATCCAGGTCACTCCCTGGTTTTTGTTGGCCACATCGATCCAACGACCTACCGGCAACCAGTTCTTGCAGGACCCGGGAAGTTGGTCGATCTCAGGGCGCATTTCGGCCAAGGGAATATCCATGCGCATCTTGCCGTCAGGAACATGAAAGGGGAAGGCGAACTGCACACTCTCTTTGCTTCCACGCTGCGCAAAATCTTCGCCGGGGCCACTCTTGCCGGGTGCAGGGTTCATAGGGGCCCGCTTCTTGTCCAGAACGTTGCTCAATTCAACCCAATCCGCTCGCGCAGTCAGGCGAACTCTGCGCACCATACTGTTGCAACCAGGCGCAGAGGACTCGATACGAAGAGTTGCAACCAAGGGGCCGCCTTCTTCAACTGTGATCCTGACAGGCCCCGCTTTCTGGAGCTTAGATACATCCGTTCCTTCCAGAAACAGGTATTCGTTTCCTTGCTCTCCACTGCGGTCGTCGATGAGATTCTCCGTCTTATTTTTCAGCAACAACTCTGCGACATTCCCTGTCTGCAAATCGATCCGGGTTTGAACGATGCCGTTTTCCAGCACTCCGTCCTTGACAGAAACTTGCTCCGCCGGAACATGAGCCTTTGCCGCAGAAATATGAAAGCGCGCGCTTCCAAACGCCGGCACAGCCTCTGCGAGAAATGCCAATTCTCCGTCGGAGAGCCGTTGTGATGGGAGCGACTTCCCGTGCCCGTCCTTGATATGGTCCCCAGTTGCCGACATCTCCTTCGAAAGAATCACGACTTCCGTTCGAGGCCACGAAGTGGAGTTGTGTACATCCACCGTCGAGGCATTTCCGCCGTTCCCATACAACCGTAGAGTGTCGCCCAGCAAAGCTTCCGATTGCTTCTCAGCGTTCATGGCGAACTCACGCTTCACATCCCACTGCTTTGTCGTGAAGGGATTCTCGGAATCTGACACACTGCACCACGCACCCCAGGTGTGCTCGGAATAGAGAAGAACATTTCTCCATGCCTCAGTAAACTTCTCAGGCTTATATGTTCCTGGGGCCAGTACAGCTGACAAAGTCTCGGCTTGAGCCAGACGGTCAGCCGTGCCTCGGTTCATTCGCGTCTCCAGCGCAGAGGATCCTGCGCCGTCTTCCCAGTAGGGAGTGAGGTCGCCTTTGAATTGCGGCAGCGCGCTTCCGTGGTGCTTTTCGAAGTCAGAAAATGCAGCGCTGGTGGAAGAGATGGCAAACTTCGGCCACTCGTAGTCCTGGTTCCAGTCCTTAACAAATTCGCATATCTCTGGGTCAGGCACAGCGTTGTCTCCGTGGCCTGACCAGCGAATGTAAGAAATGTCATACGGGAATGCCACGCTGTCCAGGCGGTCCTGGTATTTCCCCACCCACTCGCGATCCATCTTCATGACCTGAGACAGAGCGTAGCCCGTCCAGGGTATCCAGACCAGAACCTTTTCGTTGCCCGATGCAGATATCCACCAGAATGGCTTATCCTGCCACTCGAGCATCATCCTCCCAATGCGGTCGCCGTAATTCGGAGCAGTTGAAAAATACCGGATTCCCGCCTGTGACAGCGCCGTTACCGTTCCCCAAGTAAACCCCGGAACATCACTTGCCATCGCTGAATCGACTGCAACTCCGCACTGCTGGCTGAGCTCGGTCGAATATCGGAATAGTTGCAATAACTCCTCAGGGCGACATAGACCAGTTAGCTCGTTGGCATACATGCCGGTCAAACTCACCCAGCCCTTCTTGACCGCCTCGATGAAACTCGCTCGCTCCGCCTGCGATTTACGTCGCATGAAAAGGTCGGCTCCCCACAACACCTCAAGATTCCAAACAAACCGGGCCCCCTCGGGGTAGCCCGCGGTCGTACGCGCCAGCTCCATACCTTGCGTAATGTTGTCGATTTGCTTTACTTCGACATCGCCTTGTAGATCGGTATAGCCAAGATCATGGTGCGAGTGAGGCAATATGTAGACCTTGACCCGCCGCACCGGCTGTAGCCTCACCACTCTGGAAGTCACATCTTCGCCGATCGCGATTTCTACAGCGACATTTGTCGGCGCGTTTACCGGTTCTGTAGTGATCGCAAAGCTATTCAATCCCGCAGACAGTGCTCTTCGATCTATCTCCGTACCGTCCAATTTGGTAATTACTGCTGTATCCGGTCCTGAATGTGGGATCGTCATCTGTATCGGTTGCAGCAGTCTTCCATCTTTCCTCATCAGGCCCCGTATCGGCATCGCTAGAGGCCTGTCGCGTGCCGGGGTCTCATCCATTCCAAGCATAGGCCACGCTGATGTCGAGCAAAGTGCGCTACCTGCCACAACCGATAGTCCCTTAAGGAGCGCTCGTCGCTTCATCTCTATGAATTCTCCTTCTTCGATTTATTGCTGCTTGCCCAGAGAGGTAAAGACTCGACGTGGTTCAAAGGCGACAATGATCCCCAAATGCAGTGACTTTCATTACGGCGACATACTAGCATCATTAATGATCTAATATCAATAAAAACCACAAAATTATGATCTATAGCGCAAATGACAATCATTTTATGAGTTGGCTTTTATCCGCGAACGTCATGAGATCCGGGACCGGGCGTTTGATCTCCGACGTCCAAAGATTGAGCCGCAGGCAGTCTCAGCAACCTCCCCTGCCCGGACTTTGCAGATGCTTTGGTTTAGGAATGAAAAGCTGAAATTAGACAGGGCGTTCGTCGAAGTGCAAGGCGCCGTCTCACGAGCGCCAAACCACAAGTAGGCAGGTCCGGGAACCCCCAGGTGAAGCTGAACCAGAAAGCGGAGGCCAGGGCACCCTACGGCTCGCATGAACCGCAACGTTGAGGGAGTTTCAGGGGCGACTCGATCAGACAATGTAAGCAAAAAGTGCAGTAAGTCCTTTCGCTTTTCGAACGTCGTCCCTGTTTCACCTCTCAGCTGGTTCAATGAGGCGGTCCTCAATCCGCCTCAGAAGCCCAAGTGAAGGCCGAATTGGATCTCCCGTGGCGGAAGCACGTTGGAGGTAATCTGTCCGGCTCCGGCGACGCCGATCAGCGAGTTGGGCGTACCGTAGTTTTGAATGTTGAACGCGTTAAAGAATTCCGCCCGGAAAGAAACGAGAAATCTTTCGCCCACTGGGAAGTCCTTGAACAGGGAAAGATCCGCGTCATACACCGACGCCGACCGCAAGGCGTTTCGCCCAAAATCTCCATAAGAGAACGACGGTACCGCGAAGGCATTCGGGTTAAACCACTCATTGATCGTGCGATGGGCTGGGTTTGGATCTCCCACGAGGTTTGGCCTGGCGTAATTTATAAAAGAGAGAGTGTTGCCGATATTGGCTACGTCGCCTTCTACCGCAAGGTTATAGGGCTGGCCGGAACGCAACTGCACTACGCCGTTCACTTGCCAATTGCCGAGAACCTGACTTGCGACACCCCGGCTGAGATATCGTTTGGCCTTTCCGAAGGGTAGCTCATAGACTCCGCTCATCGAAAGGAATTGCGGAATATCATACGAGGAAACGCTTCGGCTCCCATTCGGGTTGTAGTAGTCTTGGAAGCCCGAATAGGATCCGCCTCCGCCACCGTTTTCTACGTCGAACCACCCGCTGCTGCCGACATCGATGGACTTCGACCAGGTGTAGGAGACCAGGTACTGAAGGCCGTTGGCGAACTTGCGCTCCAGCTTCGCCTGCAGCGCGTTATAGTTGCCACTTCCGTGGGACGTGCCAAACAGGGGTGTGGCGGTGTACCAGGGGAAGGGGCGCCGCGCATTTACCTCAGCTGGAGTTCCAGGCCCAGTTGTCTCGGCCGTGTTGAACAAGCCCGTGAGATCGAGCCGGTCGTTCTTACTGCCAACGTACCCGATTGAGGCTGCTAAGTTCGCGCCCATCTGGCGCTGGATTTCGAGATTCCACTGTTGCGACCGCGCATCCTTGTGATTCGGGTCCATGAACCAGCTCGTTTGATTCCAGGGAGAGGGCGGGGGTAACAGAGTGCCCACCGTACTGAAAGATTGCTCGACCGTGGTAAGCGGCCCCCCCAGCTGGTTGGTGGGCGCATTGGTGAACCCGGAACCAACTGCCGGCCAAAAATTTGAAAAGCCTTTCCAATCCTGCTCAATACCGGTCAGGGGATCATAGACAATACCGTAGCCCCCACGCACCACCATCTTAGAACTTGCCTCCCAAGCGATGCCCAGGCGCGGGCCCCAGTCGTCCCACTCGGGAGCCGGTCCCCAGGCCCGCCCATACGGCGAAAGCTGAATCTCGTTGCCGTTCGGGATACTTGATAAGGTACCGTCGCCGGGGATGCAGGGCGCGATCCCAGTCTGGCTGCAGGGCGGCGGCAGTGTGCTCGCTCCGATCCACCAGATGCCTTGTGCATTGGGGCCGGCGTCGAGGGTCCCAGCCGAGGGGTCAAACGGGCGCCGATGATCAAACCGCAGTCCGTAGGTGAGCGTGAGATTTCTGCGCAGCTTCCATTGATCCTGGAAATAAGACGCCCAGGTGGAAACGCGGTTATGGATCGATAGGGTGGTGGTGTTATTCAGCTGGGCGGGAAGCCCCAGCAGTGCTGATGCCAGAGACGAGCCCGTCGTGCCGACCGCCTCTGGATTCCCCGTCGTAGCATCGGCAAAATCGTACCCGCCGTAGGGAGGGCTGTCGCTGTCGTTTCCCTGCTTGAAGTACTGGAAGCCGAACTTGAACTGGTGCCCTCCGTGGATCCAGGTCAAAGCGTGAGAGAAGCTTGTAACTGGACTCGCGATGGTGTTTGCAGTCTGTTCCCCGGGGTTTGCAGAGAGTGCTCCACCCCCAAAGGGAGCTGCGAGACTGATTAAGGTTCCCCCCGGACTAGAAAATCCCGCCGCTAGCATCGGTCCGAGGCCAGCCTTATCGAGCTGATCGCGGGTAAAGGGCCGCTGCGCGCGTCCAACATGATTTTCCAGCAACAGCGAAGAGTTAAACTCGTGCGTCCACCCCACCCCAATATTGAGGGCGGGCACGGAGTCGTCAAAATACCCCGAGATATCAAAAGGGGAGATGTCAACCACGTTGACCCGATCGTAGCGAAAAAACACGTTATCCTTGCTGCCGACCTGCTCGTCGATGCGAACGTTATAGTGATCGGAATTATCCACGTGGGGCTGCGACGTGATGGCGTTCAGCACCCCGCCGCCCGTAAGGTTGGGACGCGCATAGTAGGCCGTGATGAACTTCAGCATGGCCGGATCGAGGCGGTTCACCGGAATCATGTTTGGGCAGCCGGCGGCCACCGTGCAAGCCGGGTTGTAGTTGCTAGCCGCCGCATTTGATGAGGCGACGAACTGGGTGCGGATAAACTCCCCTGGATTGTTTGGGTCAGGCTGGGTCGTGGCCGGGTCATAGATTGGATTCGTCAGGGTGGTGTTGGAGAAGTCGCCGGCGAGTTCCGCGTTGGTCGGCACGGTATACTTTATCTGCGACGCCTGGTTGAACCGCCAGCCCTCGTATGCAAAGGTGAAGAAGGTGCGGTTACGTCCGTTGTACAGCTTGGGCAGCAATACCGGCCCGCTGAACATTCCGCCAAACTGGTTCTGCCGAAAAGGAGCCGGCGGGGCCGGCGAACCGTCGGGGTTGACATCCTTGAAATGGTCGCGCGCGTCGAGCACATTATTGCGAAGGAACTCCCATCCTGCCCCATGAATTTGGTTGGTTCCACTGCGCGTGACTACATTGACGACCCCCCCGAGCACGCTGCCATACTCCGCCTGATCGTCGTGCGCCTGCACTTTGAACTCCTGCATCGAATCGATGATGGGCGGAATGATATATGCGCTGCTATTCAGTTCCGTGTTAATCACTCCGTCCAATAAATATAAGTTGGACCGGTTCCACTGGCCCTGGATTGCCGGCTGGCCGAAGCTTGAGCCGGGCGTGCCGATAAGAGCGAGATCGTTTACCCCGATCGACGCACTCTGTGATGTGCTGATAGGCGTGGCCCCGGGCGTCAATGTCAGCAATTGACTAAAATTGCGTCCGTCTAGAGGTAACTCGTGGATGGCCTTCTGATTGATGACTGTGCCCAGGTCAGAAGTCGTGGTCTGCACCAGATCCGCCCCAGCTTCGGCGGTTACCGTAACTGACTCTGCCGTGGATCCGATCTGCAATACGAAATTTCGTGAAAGATTGTCCTGCACATTCAGCTTCACCCCCGTGACGGATACGGTGCGAAAACCCTGCTTGTTGATGGTCATCACATAATTACCGGGGTTCAGTGACGGAATGACATAGATGCCTTCTTCGTTCGTCTTCACCGAGGTCACAATGTTGGTGTCCGTGTTCGTGATTTGAACTTGCGTATCAGGCACGGCGGCATTGCTCTGGTCGGTGACACGTCCGGACACGGATGCCTTTTCCGTCTGCGCAAGCGAAAGCTGCGCTCCCCAAGCAAGCACCAGAACCGCAAGCATAAACAGGGTGACAATGCATGTGCGCAGACGAACACAGAGATTATCTTTCACGCGCGATCCTCCTCGTTCGCCAAGTATTCCGGTTGTTGGCGCGATTTGTCCCAAGCGATTGAGGATATTTCCCGGGAGACTACGATTTCTTCCGCAGAGGGGGCGGTGGAAAGACAGGGGCGATGGGAAGAAGTGATTCGCGCCGCGGCTTCCGGTGAGGGACGAACTAGTTTAGGGATGGTTCGGCTGGCCGCGCAGGTAAGCATACATCAGGCTCGAACCCTCTGGATGTGAGGGATCGCTATCTGGCCGACCGAAGGTGACGAAGACGGAATCAATTTCTCGCAAAATCTTGGGGTTGTCGCACTTAAAAACCCAACGGCGCTGGGCGCGATCATCGGAATAAAAAATTCCCAGCCGCTGGGCTTGTCGGTTCTGCCCTTCCTTTTTTGCCCAAACCTGGTACTGGTAATTGGCCTTCTGCATCTTGGCTTCGTTCAAGTCGTACGCATAGAAGATCAGTGACTTTCCCTCGGTAAAAAAGATGCGGCCAAAAACCGGTCGACTTTTTCCTCGGGGATCCGTATCCACCACATCCACGATATGGAGATTGCGCGCCCCCATCAGGTCTGTAACATCATGGCCGAGACTTAGAAGTTGGTGCTCCTCATCGAGTGCGGTGGACTTTTCCTTTAGGTCCTGCTCGATGTCGTGAAGATTGACCTGATCAGCAATGAGTTTCGCTTCTAGGTCACCGGCATGCTGGCGTTGCGCGTTAGCTTCCTTCAGTGCATTCGCAGCCATCGCTTCGGACTTAGCAAGTTCTCGCTGAACCTGTTCTAGCTGCATCTGCAGCGAGTCACGATCCGATGCAAGCATTCGGCGATCTAGGGATGTCGCCTTCAGATCTCTCTCACCCGCAACCAGCCGATCGTCGGCCGTGCGTAATTCAGCGCTCAAGCGATCCAGCTGCCGCTGGAGGATGATATTCGCAGCCGATAGTTCAGCGATGCGCAGATCTCCGGCCATAACCTGAGCCTCAATAGCGGGCGCAGGATTGCGCTGTGGCGCAAGCACCGTCCGGATGCCGTTGAAGGGAATGTTCCAGTGCCGGTGACCGATCGAGACGACCAGGAACAGAAGGAGTGCGGCCGCCATCGCCATGGCAGGCGTCTGCCACGAAGGTTGCCGTGAAAAGGCGAAGGAAATCGGCGCAGGCAGCTTAATATTCTGGTCAACCTCGGGGGAGAAGACGATCCCTTCCCGTTCGGCACGATCAAAGAACCGGCGCGTGAAAAGTTCGGAGTTGAGGCATTCCTGAGCGTCTTGTGGGGATAGAGTTGGATCTTGTTTCGCGGCTACGAATTCTTTGGCGGCAACCTGCAGGTACGCGAAATAGGCTTCGTGGCAGGCATCGCATTCCGCGACGTGCTGTTCCAGTTCAAGAAGTTCCTCTCCCGTCGCTTGTCCAATGCTGGCAGCGGCGCAGAGTTCTTCAAAATGTTCGTGTTTCAGCACGTCTTGCCTCTCTCCAGGAACATAGCGGCTCTCGTCTTCGCCGATTGCTGGTCGTTTTCTACCAGATACAAGCGCAGCCGCTCGAGACCCCTGTAATAATGGTGACGCACGTTCGAGAATTTCTCATTTCTTCGCCGCGCGATCTCTTTGAAATCCAAACCCTCGAAGAAAAACATCTTGATGGTTTGTCTCTGCGCTTCGGAGAGCTCCTCTAGGGCTTCGGCCGTGAGCCGGCTTGTCTCCTGTGGTTGAAGGCGCGCCGGCGACCAAAAGCCTTCCGCCTCATCAATGGCGCTCACATCAGTTTTGTTGTACACGTGTCTCACCAACAGGTAGTTCAGGCGATTGGTGCTTCGGCTATACGCGTACTGCAGAAGCCATACCTTAAGAGTCCCTCGGGCAGCGTCGAATTGTCCCGCCTTGCGGTAAATCTCCAGAAAAACCGCCTGCGTCAGATCCTCCGCTTCAGCAGCATCCCGCAAGATGTGCAACGCGGTCACATGGACCAAGCGATGGTACCTCTTAAAAAGTACCGCGAACGCATCTGGGTTCCCGGATTGAAGCTCGTGCATGACCCGCTCGTCGTCGAGCGCCAGGAGATCCGTATACGAAATCCGGTCGTGGCAGTCGTGGGAACTCATGATAGAAAACGCAAAGGGGCTATCGGACGCGTTGTGTATACCACAGAACGATCCGAACAATCACGCGATAAAAATTCATTTTCCGGGTGGGACAACCTGTCTTCCCGAGCGGTATGCTACAAACCGCTATGGTGGAGGGAGAGCGGCGTGTAGGGGGTTCGACAGCCGCCCATGCCCGGGTCACCAATGAAACTGCTCGCAATCCAAGCTCGCATGGCGCTGGTGAGGTTCCTCGTCGTACTGGTTTGTACCGAACTGTGGGCGGCAGGGCAATCCCTTGAAAAAGCCAGAAGACTGCTTTCATCGGGCTCATTGAAGGAGGCCGAGGTGATGCTGCGCCAGATGATCTCGACCGACCCGAACCGGGTTGATGCCCACATCTTGCTGGGAGAGGCGCTGGCCCTGGAAGGCATTCGGGACGAATCGATTGCACAACTCACCGAGGCGGTGCGCCTGCGTCCAAACTCGGCCAACGCACACAACCAACTGGGCGTGGCGTTGGGCCGGTTTGTCGAAATCAAAGCAGCCCGCAAGGAGTTTGAAACGGCTCTTGCACTGGATGCGAATCTCGTCGAGGCTCACGTTAATCTGTCACTGATCCTTGCCCAAGCTGGCGAATTTGGTCCGGCCGGCGAACACCTGGATCGTGCCATCGAATTGCAACCCAACAGCCGAGCGGCGGCCTATGCGCATTATCTGCGGGCAAAGATTTGGGGTGCGCAGGACCAGATACAGAAATCGATTGCTGAACTTCAGAAAGCAGTCCAATTGCGACCCGATTACGCCGAGGCCTGGTCGGACCTGGGCGGAATGCGGCGTCTCGCGCTGGATGATGTGGGCGCCGTGCAGGCGTTGGAGAGGGCAGTCGGGCTGAAGCCGGACGACGCGTTGGCTCAATATCGCCTGGGTCAGTTGTACCTTCAAGGCGGGCAAGCACGCAAAGCTGTCGCGCATCTCAAGCAGGCTTTGTCCCACGCTCCCGATGATCGCGCCACGCTCTACAACCTGATGCTTGCCTTGCGTAAGACGGGGCGGTTGGAGGAGGCAAAACCTATCGAGGAGCGAATGGCTGAACTGCAAAATCAAAGTGACCACGCCTCAGAAGTGGGACTAGCCGCATCGGGTCTGAACAGCGAAGGAATACAACTCGAGAAATCAGGGGACATTCGGGCAGCTCTGGCCAAGTACCGGGCTGCTCTCGATCTGGATCCCACCGGCTTCGGCTTCCGGCTAAATTATGCGCTCGCACTATGTCGGCTTGGTCGCTGGCAGGATGGAGTTGTGGAACTGCGCGAAGTACTGCGACTCGATCCGGATAATGCCGATGCTGCGAAAGCCCTGTACATAGCAAACGAAGAGGCGGAGTCACAAACCCGGCATGTTCGCTAGTACATCGCCCTCCTTGAACCACGAATGGAGAATCTGTGGAGTCCCGGTCGTTCCCGGGAACGGGCCGCGGCGCGCGCGGCAAACAGACTGTCCAGGTTGGCGCATGCGGCCAGCCGAATCATCCCTGCCAGCAGCATCAACCCTGCCAGGAATTCTCGTACCGGACGGCCAAGGGATGGAAAAAACAAGAGTGTCTCGTGGAACTCAGGCGGCGCCACGCCGAGGATGGTAAAAGGATGCTTGTCCACCTGAACCGTACGGCCCACCACGCCATGATGATCCTTCAAAGCCAAAATTGACAATGTAGTCGCCCGGGCCAGGCTTATCCACAACGAATCCGCAAGGAACCGTGGTGGCGGCTGGCCCGGAAAGGGTGGATTGAAAGAACGCACGATATTGCCGCTGAACCCGTCACAAAAAAGCATGGCCTTGACCCAGCCGCCCGCAGCCGCCGAACTTAGCTTCTTGCCATCATTGCATGCGACACTCACGCTCGGGCGGTGGTCCCACGGGCTGTGATGTGCCCGGTTTCTTGGTGGGGTCTTCCTGGCCCCAGCTCAGGGATGCGGTGGCGGCCAAACCTGCACTTGCAGCCATGAGCTTCAGACAATCGCGTCTCGATGTTTTCTGGCTTAGCATCATTTGCTCCCTCATTGCTGGGACGAGACCTCAAAACTCCGCCGATGATCGACGATGGCTAACGGTTCTACTGACATCTGGCGGCGATAGCGATCGAATTGCAAAATCTCGGCACTCTGTACTCTAAGTTTTGCAAAACACTCAGGATTCGCAAAGGCGCGAACCAAAGTGTGGGACCGAGGCGAACTCCCCCCCGAACCACTTGACCGCACCCGCAGGGAGCGTGTGCTGATACGCTACAATGCTCGATTGGTATGAGCCGCTCCTTCAGGATTCTGCAAGTTGGGTTGTTCACAGCCGGGTTGGCTCTATGCTTGGCCCGTAGTCAGGACGACGAAGGCGCCAAGTTTTCGATGGCCACGCCAGAAAGGTGGAAAGGAGCAACCTGGTGGCCTACCAAGGGAGAGCCGTCATTCCGCGAATACGTAGGCCCGAGTGCGTGCACTCGCTGCCATGCCGAAATCGCGGCGTCTCAACAGAAAACGCCGATGTTCCATGCTGCCAGCCGGCCAGAGGATGCGAAATTTCTCCATGCCCATCGGGAATTGCCGTTCTCGGACGAAACCTATAGTTATGTTCTGTCGTCTGGACCGAAGGAGACGAAATTTTCCATCCAAGACAAGACGAATGCTGTCACCGGGACGGCGGGCTGGGTTTTCGGAGCCGGCGAAGTAGCTCAGACCTTCGTTCTTAAGCAGAATGACAGCTTTCTAGAGAGCCGGCTGAGCTACTACCCAAGCCTGGCGGGACTGGACATTACCCCCGGCCATAAAGCGGTGGCGCCAGCGACCATTGCGCAGGCCCTCGGGGATGTGGTCGACGCCGAGACCATCCGCCGTTGTTTTGGTTGCCATTCCACCGCATCCACGGTTTCGGGCAACTTTGATCCGGAACACGCCATTCTCGGTGTCACTTGCGAAGCTTGTCACGGTCCCGGCCTGCAGCATGTTGTGGCCGCTACGGCAACCGCTTCCTACCAGGAAAGCGCCGGTACTATATTCAATCCCAAACGGCTGTCGCCCGTCGATTCTGTTGATTTCTGCGGTGCCTGTCATCGTACCCCGGTCGATGTGGCTGTGTTCATGCCACGCCACATGGGGATCTCAACCATTCGGTTCCAGCCCTACCGCCTGGAAAGGAGCCTTTGCTGGGGGGCGAGCGGCGACCCTCGAATCACCTGTATGGCGTGCCACGATCCCCATAAGCCATTGGTGCACGATCTGACGGCCTACGATTCGAAGTGCTTGCAGTGTCATGCCGCGTCGGGCAGCCCGCCGTCTGCCGATCGGGCTCCGGCCTGCCACGTGGGCACGAAGGATTGTGCGTCGTGCCACATGCCAAAATACGAAATCCGCTGGGTGCACGGAACTTTTACGGACCACTTCATCCGCATCGTACGCCCAGGGTCAGGTTTTCGAGAGTAGGCTCGCAGCCGATGCCGCCCAGAGCGATTTGGGCCTCTGGTAAAATCGGCCCCGCAAAGTTGATCCGCGGGTCCAGGGGCTGCAGTCGGCCGGCGGCTTTGGTTTGTGGGGCTATGATTTCTGGGTAGAGTGCGCGGAAATGGGAAAACGGCTTTGGTTGATCGCTATTCTGCTTTGCCCGCTGGTTCCTCTCATGGGTCAGGATATCGATGCCAATCCCTCAGTTGAGAAACGCAGCCTTTCGACGATCGCGGATCAGATCGGGGACAAATCTGAACGTGCTGCTTTTGTCGAACTTTTTGTGCAGGCGCCGCCCGCCGAGATGCAGGCGCGGGCCCAGGCATTCCTGGCCCGTTTTCCGCAGTCAGCCTTTCTGGCGCAGGCCTATGAGGTTGCGGCTCGCGCCAGTTTTGACCTGGAGAGCTACCAGCCGGGTCTGACCTATGCGGAGAAGTCGCTCGCCCTGCTGCCGGAAAATCCACTTCTTCTCGTGGCTGTTGCCGACGTGGAAGCTCGCGAAGAGCGCAACCCTCAGGCCATCGTGCACGCGCAGGAGGCGCTCGACGATCTCGACCGTTTCGGATCTCCGGCATCGGTTCCCGAGGAAGACTGGCCGGATTTGCAACGCAAGCTAAAAGCATCCGCCAACTTTTCGCAAGGACGCGCTCTGCTGCAACAGGCGCTTCCCCTGCCGGCTGGAGAAAAACGCGCTCCGCTCCTGAAGGACTCTGAGGCCTCGCTGCTCGCGGCGCAACGCCTGAACTCCGCGGATCTTGAGATTAGCTATTTGCTGGGACTGGCTCAGTTTGCTTCGGGAGAATCAGCCGAGGCGGCAAATAATTTCGCGGCAACCTACGGCGCGGGGGGCGAACTCGCGCCCAAGGCGCTGGACAATCTGAGAACCATTTACCAAATGCTCTACCCCGGCGCCGCCCTTCCCTTCGAAACCTTTCTGCAGCAGGCCGAGGATCGCGCCCGAACCAGCTGGGCAATCCCGGGAAATGCTTCGGCAAACACTTCGGCTAACACCCCACCAGTAGTTCCGTCGATCGCGGAGTACAGCGGTTCGGAGTCCTGCCGGGGATGCCATGCTGCGATCTACCGGCAGTGGTCCGAAACCGGTATGGCGAAGATGTTTCGCCCCTATGCACCGCAAAACGTGGTGGGCGATTTTAAAACGAACAATCAGTTTTATCTGGGGGACGAGGTCGAATCTCGAGGCGGCGAAATCCAAGTCCGCGACACCGGGAACCGAACCTTGTTTGCCCGCATGCTGGCCCGCAATGGCCGGCATTATTTCGATATTTGGCAGTCCGACGGGAAGTGGCATACCTACCCGGTCGACTACACCATCGGATCAAAGTTTCAACAGGCTTATGCCACCAAGCTGCCGAACGGCGAGATTCATGTTTTCCCCATCCAATACAACCTGCTCGAAAAGCGCTGGATCAACTACTGGAAAATGATTGACGGGCCGGGAAGCGAGCGCGCAAATCCACGCTCCTGGGAAAAACTCGACAGCGCCACCAGCTATCAGGCCATCTGCGCCGTTTGTCACACCAGCCAGCTACGAAATGTGAAAGGAGAAGGTTTTACGACCAACGGTCCAGAATTCAAAGAGCCCGGAATCGATTGCGAGATGTGTCACGGTCCCTCGGCCGAGCACGTGGTAGAGACCAGCGCGCAGCAGTTCGATGCGGAGCAGTTTTATACCAAGGCACCTCTAGATCCACCCGTCAATTTTCACGACGCGGGAAGTCGCAAGTTTGTCGCGATTTGCGCGCAATGCCACATGCAGTCGGCCATCCGCAAGCCGGGTGCCGCTGGCGAATTGAATTATTCCGGTTCGGGAGATTTCTTTGGCAATCGTGCCCGTTTGCCTTTCGGCGAGTTTTCCCGCAAAGGATTTTACAAGGATGGCCGCTTCCGGCAGACCACCTTCATTGTGGAGGCCCTGGAACGGTCGCAGTGTTTCAAGCAAGGGCAGGTGAGCTGCGGAACCTGCCACGATCCCCACGGGCACGATTCCGCTTCCAACCCAACCTCGGTAAAGTTCCTCGCTAAGCCGGATCTTATGTGCACGGGATGCCATACCCAGTTCGGAGACGCTCGGCGGGCGGCGCAGCATTCCCACCACCCCGCGGAATCCGAAGCCAGCCGTTGCGTTTCCTGTCACATGCCGCGCATTATGGACGCCCTTCTGTTTCGCGCCCGCACTCACCAAATTGATGACCTCCCCAATGCTGAGATGACAGAACGCTTTGGCCAGGAAGAAAGTCCGAATGCATGTCTCCTGTGTCACCGGCAAAAGAGCGCGGAATGGGTTGAGCAGCAATTGCGCGCATGGAGGCCCGAGTCGGGGAGACCAAAGACCGAGATATCGCTCGCTGGAAGCGGTGTCTCCCGGCTCAAGTAGGCAAATCTAGCCTCCGCCACTGCAAATTCCATTCGGTTTTAGGTGAGCGCCATCGCGTGGTACATTAGCCAAGCCCGTGAGCACTCACCCTCAAGAAGATGCCGCAGAGCCACGCGGCTTGTTGAAAGAGAGCATTGCCGCGCGTTTGCGCGAAGAAATTCTTGTGGGGAGAATCATTCCTGGGGCGAAAATCGTCGAGGGCCGTTGGGCGCGCCAATATGGCGTTGCCCAGATTTCGATTCGCGAGGCGCTGAATATCCTCACGGCTGAGGGCTTTGTCACCAAGGGCCATGGCCGCAGTGCGCGTGTCCTGAAACTTGGCGATCCGGACATCATTCATATCTACCAAGTCCGCGGCGCGCTGGAGGGACTGGCGGCGCGAATTGTCGCCCAGCGCCGGCTCCCACTCGACGACCTGGAAGCCGCCCTAATAAAAATCCAAGAGGCAGTGCTGATGAACGACCTCCGCAAGGTGGTGGAGAGCGTCCAGCATTTTCACATTCGCCTGCTCGAAAAACCGGGCAACGCAGTCCTCGAAGAACATGGCCGCCGCCTGGTCATACCCTTGTTTGCTTTCACTCTGATGCGGGCATTGGCCAAAAACCTCGATACCACCGCTTGGGCACAACAGCTGCCGCTCCATCGGCTGATCATCGACGTGATTCGCCTCGGCAATCCCTACGTAGCCGAGCAGACACTCATCCATGTTACGAATTCGTTCCTCGAGGCGGCGCTCTCCGTCTGGGCTCACTAAGTCAGCGTCGCCTCCGCAAAAGCTCTGAGGCGCCGTTCTGGTGCAAGGTCGGTTCGGAATTGCGGAAAGCTCGTTGGGCCGAGCGCCACGTTTGGATGGGAAACTATGACCTCGGGATTCTGGATCGGATTGGGCGCGGTGATCCTTGCGGGGATGCTGCAAGGCGTTTTCGCCGTTCCCATGAAGTATGCAACTCGCTGGAGTTACGAAAATATCTGGCTGGTCTACGGGCTTTCGGGAATGCTCGTGCTCCCGTGGCTGCTGACGAGCGCCACGGTGCCTCACACCGGCCAAGTCTACGCTTTGAGCTCGGCCGGTACTTTGTTCAGCATCTTTGGGTTTGGCTTGTGCTGGGGAATCGGATCCGCGCTCGCCGGCATCGGCTTGATCATGCTCGGCATTGGGCTCGGGATGGCCATCATCTTGGGCTTGAGCGCGTCGCTCGGCTCCCTGATACCTCTTTTGATTCTTCACCCGCAGCAGTTGCACACGCGTGCGGGGCATACCTACCTGGCGGGTACGGCCATCATGCTGGCGGGGATCGCTGTCTGCGCGCGCGCCGGCATTTTGCGCGACCAAGCGAAGAATCGCGAGCTCAGGGCCACTCCGCGCGCTTCCTTTTTGGCCGGTTTTACCGTCTGTTGCCTGTCTGGACTATTCTCCTCGGCCCTGAACTTCTCCTATGCCTTCGGGGGAGAGGCGGTCGAACGCGCACGGCAGTTGGGCGCAAGCGCGCTTTGGAGTAGCGGGGTGGTGACCGCGCTCGCCGTGACCGGAGGATTTGTCGCCAATCTCATCTATTGCGGCTACCTGCTATGGAGGAACGGCAGCATCGGTAAATTCAGCAGCCCGGGCGCCGGCGTCGGCTGGTTGTCGGGCGGTCTGATGGGTTTGTTCTGGTTCGGGGGCCAGTCGCTCTATGGCCTGGGCGTCTCGCACATGGGCACCCTGGGAGTGGTCATCGGCTGGCCTTTGTTGATGGGCATGATCATTCTCACCAGCAACGCCGCGGGCATTTTCACTGGTGAGTGGAACGGAGTCTCGAGCGCGACCAAGCGCTTCCTCGCGGCCGGTATGGTGATCATTCTCATGGCTCTCGGTGTGCTGGCCGTGGCGCAGCGCGGTTCTTAGGATCTGCAGCGCGACGGAGCCTAGGAGCGCGTGCCCTCAATCAAGTGGAGGTCACACGACAGACCCGGCTCCTGTGGAGTCCCATAGTGACCGCCTTCCACCCGTGCGGGAAACACGAAGTGCTGGCGCAGATGCGGAATATGCTCCAAGAACTGAACTTCATGCCCCAGGGCGATGTGGTTGAACAGAACCAAATGCTGATGGATCTGTCCCATGTCTCCCACATGAGGAATCAGGGGAAGGCCAAATTTCCTGGCCAAAAAGCTGACCGTTAGAAATTCGCTGACGCCAGCGAGCCGCGTGCAGTCTGCTTGGGCGTAGTACAGGGCGCCCGCGGCCATGAAATTCTTGAACACGACTCGATTCGGAATGTGCTCGCCGCCCGCGAGCTTCACCGGCGCAATCGCGTTCGCCAGCACGACATGCGCTCGCATGTCATCCGGGTGTGTCGGTTCTTCGATCCACCGAGGTTTGTATACGGCCAGCTGACGGCACATGCGCTCGGCCAGCGGCAGAGGCCAACGCTGATTGGCATCGAACATCAGGGTCCGGGAATCGCCAATGGTTTGGCGCAGCATCGCGGCACGACGCAAATCGCGATCTGGGTCGGCGGAACCCACCTTGAGCTTAAAGGCTTCGAACCCCCGGTCGATGGCCTGAACCGTTAGCTCCTTCACTTTGACATCGTCGTAGGCCATCCACCCGACCGAAGTGTCATAGCCGGGGTAGCCACTGGTCAGAATGGCCATGCGTTCGGGACGACTCGCCAGTGGTTCGCGCAGCAGGGTGAGAGCATCGTCGGCGCTAAGGGTTTCTTCCAGATAGCTTAGGTCTAGGAGGCGCACCACTTCTTCCGGCGTGAGATCGAGCAGGAGCTTCCACAAAGGCACACCGCGGCACTTCGCCCACAGATCGAAACAAGCGTTGGTGATCGAAGCCAGTGCCAGGTGCACGACTCCCTTGTGTGGGCCAAGCCAGCGCAGGGAAGGCTCATCTGAAAGCTGCTGGGACACGCGCCCGAAGTCTGCCATCAGGTCTTCGACGGCCATGCCTTCTAGTGGTCTGGCCAGCAGTTCAATGGCGTCGCAAACCAGCCGATTGCCTTGGCCGAGGGTCAGCGCGATCCCGGTTCCCCGAGGCCCGCCATTTGTCGACAACAAGGTTACGGCAAAGCAATATTCAGAATTGGTGTGGACAGAATCCGTGCCAGCACCTGGCGGTAACGGAAAGCGTGCGTCGCAGGTCGAAACCGACTGAATGACATAGTCTGGCATGGTTTTGTCTCGTGTTTATCGCAGGGAGCTGCGACCAGCACCGCGGCCCCGCCGGCTAAACACTGCCGGGATGAGGAACCCGACCTGGGAAGAGAAACAGAGATCCTTGACATTCGCAATCACGATATTCGCAACGACGATATTGGCAACAACTGTCGCCTCATTCAAGTACCAGCCAACGAGCCTTCTGCCTCTCATCCTGCCTGCAGCTCAGAACAAGCAGCGGCTACCTACATTAAGGAGCAGCTACTACATTAAGGAGGTTCACTCCGAGTGGGTTCTATCCATGGACAGCACGAACACCAAGAGGCTCCCTTGAAATAAGTGCTCAAATGGATAAGAGATGATAATATATTCAGCGCAATTGCCGAAGTCAACGGACGTTTAAGCGCTTACAGTAGCCGGGCGAGCTGCAAATGGGCATTTTTGCACCGTTGTCCGCTTCTCCGAGGTGCACTCGTTCCCCAGGAACTCGGCGAGCAGCGGGAAGGTGCACAAACCCGTTCTGGCTCGTTTTGTGGACCGGATCGACCGCCTCCGAAGGAGCGTAGGACATGCAGCGATTCGGAATGATGATCAAGCTCAAACCCGACAGCGAGCAAGCCTATAAAACTTACCATGCCGCCGTTTGGCCCGAAGTTGTTTCTAAGATTCTGGAATGCAACATAAGGAATTACTCGATTTTTTTGAAGGACGGATTTCTTTTCAGCTATTTCGAGTATCACGGCAGTGACTTGAAAAATGATTGGAGCAAGATGGCCGCTCACATCAAGACCCAGGAGTGGTGGTCCATCATGCAGCCGATGCAGGAGCCCCTGGCAACGCGACGGGAGGGCGAATGGTGGGCAGAGATGGAAGAGGTCTTTCATCTCGATTGAGCACCCGGCTAGAACCGTGTTTTTCGAGTCCCCGGTGGGCTGAGCCAATGCGGAACGGCTCGGTTTTAAAAGGAAGAAGGGAAGCGTGAGACAATCTCTTGACTCAAGCGATTGCCCGAAAAATGGTGGCGGCTTTCCCAGCCGCCGCGAGTTCCTTAAACTCGCTCTGGCCGCGTCTTCGCTATCGTTGCTGCCTAATTTGGGATTCGCCTCGGCCTTCGCAGACGAGCGTACGGCGTGGTATCGCGCGGCCAAATTTGGCATGTTCATCCATTGGGGACCTTACTCCCTGGCGAGCGTTGAAGCCTCGTGGCCTATCATGCGACCCACGCCAGGCGGCATCTCCGAGGCCGACTATCGCGAACTTCCCAAGCGGTTTAATCCCACGAAGTTCGACCCTGACGCCCTGGTGGATCTGGCCCGCTCCGCCGGCCAGCAGTATATGGTTTTCACCACCAAGCACCATGACGGCTTCTGCATGTTCGACAGCTCGTACACCGACTACAAGATCACCAACACGCCTTACGGCAAGGACGTGGTGGCGCAGCTGTCTGCGGCCTGCAACCAAAAAGGTATGCCGCTTGGCTTCTACTACTCGCCGCCCGACATGCACCATCCGGCATTTCGCGACACTTCGAAATTGGCGGCGGAGAACTGGAACGGCGAGCCCACCCGCCCCGAGTGGCCCCTTTACCTTGATTACATGCAGTTGCAGCTGACCGAACTGCTGACCAAGTACGGGCCAGTCGCCCTGATCTGGTTCGATGGTTTGCACCATCAGGAAAAATTTGATGGCATTCGATTTCTCGAGCTGATTCGGCACTTGCAGCCCGCCACCCTGGTGAATGACCGCATTGGCCAACCGGGAGATTACCAAACACCGGAGCAATTCATTCCGAGCGGGATTCCTACCAAAGATGTTCGCTTTAACGCCGTCGACACCAGCATTCAGCAAAAGCTGAAGCCGACCGTACCCAAGCCCGAAGACTTTCAACTGTGGGAAACCTGCATGACCATCAACAACACCTGGGCCTACAACCTGCATGACCGCGAATTCAAGTCGTCACAGTTTCTCATTCGAGGCCTGGTGGAGGTGGCGAGCCGCGGTGGCAATTTCCTGCTCAATGTGGGCCCGCAACCGGACGGCCTCATCCAGCCTGAATTTCAGGCGCGACTCCACGCCATCGGCGAGTGGCTCGCGGTCAATGGCGAGTCGATTTACGGGACGACTTACGGCCCCGTGCAAGGCCTGGCTTCGGTCCGTACCACGGCAAAGAACAAGAAAATCTTCGTCCATGTATTCGATTGGCCGTCTTCGGCGCTCGACATCGGCGGACTAGAGGCCAAAGTGGTCTCAGCGCACTGGCTCGCGACCGGGCAACCCCTAAAGTTTCGTCAGACGGAAGCGAAGCTAGAGTTTGAGCTTCCCGCCCAGGCGCCCGATCCGAACGTGAGCACCATTGCGGTCGATACTTTGTAGTTCGAACGGGTGGCAAGCAACCGCCTGCTAGGGTTGCTTTCGGCCCTGGCGTTAGACTCGTCAGACAATAGTGAGGAGATGCCGAATGAAATTTGCTCTGGTTCGCAGACGCTCGATGGGTGCAGTTGTACTCCTGGTTTGCCTTGCGGTTCTTCCCCGTCTTCAAGCGCAGCCGCCGTCCCACTACGAGCCGACGCTCGAGTCACTCGACCGGCATCCTCTACCGGAATGGTACGCCGACGCCAAACTCGGCATATTCGTTCACTGGGGGTTGTACTCAGTTCCGGGATGGGCGCCGCTCGTACATCCCGGGCACGATTTCGAATCGCTCGACTACATCATGCACAACCCCTATGCGGAGTGGTATCTGAACAGCATGCGCTTAGATGGCTCCCCCACCCAGGCCTATCATCGCGAACACTACGGGGCGAACTATAACTACTACAACTTCGCTCCGATTTTCGATCAAGAAATTCAAAAGTGGAATCCCGACACAATGGCGAAGGTATTCCACGATGCCGGCGCGAAGTATGTTGTGCTCACCACCAAGCATCACGATGGCTTCACGCTTTGGCCGAGCACCACTCCGAACCCCAGTTTGCCCGCCGATCGCCAGCACGCCACCCGCGACCTGGTTGGAGAACTAACCACCGCAGTGCGCAACCAAGGGCTGCGCATGGGTCTTTACTATTCGGGCGGGTACGACTGGACTTTTGTACCCGGCCCGATTCGGGTCAAGCAGGACTATCAAAGGGTAAAGCCGGAAAGCGAGGCCTACGGCAAATACGTCGACGCGCAGGTGCGGGAACTGATTGAGCGCTACCACCCGGCGGTGCTCTGGAACGACATCGATTATCCCAAGTCCGGACATCCGCTGGAAATCATGGCGGAGTACTACGACGCAGTTCCCGATGGCGTGATCGACGACCGTTTTGGCGTGAAGCACTCCGATTTCAAGTCGCCGGAGTACCAGACCTTGGACAAAATCAGCCCGACCAAATGGGAGGAATGCCGGGGCCTGGGGCGCTCGTTCGGTTACAACCGTGCTGAAGGCGAAGCCGAGACCATCGCTCCCGACGAACTCATCTACCTCCTGGTCGATATTGTGAGCAAGAACGGAAATCTGCTGCTTGACGTCGGCCCGCAGGCGGACGGAACGATTCCGGCGGTTCAAATGGATCGCCTGCAGCAACTTGGCGCTTGGCTCAAACAAAACGGAGAGGCTATCTACGGCACTCATCCATGGAATCGGGCTGAGGGAGAAACAGCCGACGGCTTACGGGTTCGCTTTACCCAAACAGATTCCGCGCTCTACGCGATTGTGCTGGGGAAGCCGAAGACCGGAACGGTTACCTTGAAGTCCGTGTCCCCCAAAGCGGGTAGCGAGATCTATTTGCTGGGAGAGGCCAAACCCTTGCTTTGGTCCCAAGACGGCGCCGCCGCCATCGTCACGCTGCCCGCGACTCTTCCGGGAAGCTATGCGTACGTCTTGAAGATCGCCGGTGTCTCTCCATAACGGTAGGTCAGCCAGCGGGAAACGGAGACGCGAGACAATGACGGAAGTTCGGGCAACCTCATCGGAAGCCGAGCGACGGATCGCAAGCGCGCTTGCCGCCGCGGCACCGCCGATGCCGAAAGTGTGCCGGCCGATCGTAATTGTTGGGGCTGGAGGGATCGCGCGGGATGCGCACCTGCCCGCTTATCAAAAAGCCGGTTTCCCGGTCGCCGCACTTGTGGATGCGGACGAAACCAAGGCGGCGAGTCTGGCCAGCCGTTTCCAAGTATCACTGGCAAGCCGTTCGATCGAGGAGGCGATCCGCCATTCGCCGCCGGAGAGAATCTTCGATGTGGCTGTGCCGGCTTCGGCACTGCTCGATGTGCTGCATGCGATTCCCGCGGGATCCGCCGTCTTATTGCAGAAGCCCATGGGCCAGTCGCTCGATGAGGCAGAGGCCATTCTCGCGCTTTGCCGGCAGAAGGGTTTGACCGCAGCGATGAACTTTCAGCTGCGCTACGCGCCGGTGATGCTGGCAGCCCGTCAGCTGGCCGAAGCCCAGCTGCTCGGTCGAGTGCACGATATGGAAGTGCAGGTCAGTGTTCATACGCCGTGGGAACTCTGGAGTTTTCTGCGCACCGCCCCTCGGCTCGAGATCCTCTATCACAGCATTCATTACATCGACCTCGTCCGCGCTTGGTTCGGAGATCCGTTCACGGTCTATGCTAAGACCGTGCGCAACCCCCGCACCCCTGAGCTAGCGGCAACGAAAACGGTGATGATTTTCGACTACGGTGAGTGGCAGCGCGTCTACCTGGCAACCAACCATGGCCACGCTTTTGGCGCGGAAAAGCAGCGGAGCTTCGTGCAATGGGAAGGCACCGAAGGGGCGGCTTGCGCCACCATGGGTGTGAATCTTAACTACCCGGTGGGCGAGCCGGACTCGCTGGTGTTTGTCGCTACGGGAACCGAGTGGCATAAGCTTCCGACAGTTGGTAACTGGTTTCCTGATGCCTTTGTGGGCTCGATGGGCGCTCTGCAAGCCTACGTCGACGGGGCGGTCCCTGAGCTCCCCAATCGGGTTGAGAATGCGATTGGAACCATGCGGGTGGTAGAGGCAGCATATATGTCGAGCGAGCGAGGCGGAATCCCAATGCAACTTCCGGAGATGGCAAACCGGTAGGTGGCGTTCAGAGAACGGTGCTCATGCAGAAAGAAATCAAGCTGCGGGACCAGGAAACCGTTAGGGTACTGCAAGAAGTGTTTCGCGCTCCAAGGCGAGGTGCTCTCGGGACCAGGGAAGGATGACGTAAAGAAAAGAATAACCATAGCCATAACAACAATTGATAATAACCATTGACTATGAGGAGCGCTGAGCCGTCTTGAAGGATCCTAAGATCACAAACGTGCGCGTTCTCGACCTGCGCTTTCCCACTTCGCGCCAGCAGATCGGGTCGGACGCGGTCAATCGAGATCCCGATTATTCGGCGGCCTACTGCGTCCTCGAAACTGACGCCGGCGTTGAAGGTCACGGACTCACCTTTACCCTGGGTCGGGGAACCGAGCTGTGCGTCTCAGCACTCCAGTATCTGGCGCGTTTTGTTCATGGCCGCCACTTGTCCTCCCTGACCGATGACCTAGCGGCCTTCTCCCGGCAGCTCACCGGCGATAGTCAATTCCGCTGGCTCGGACCCGAAAAAGGAGTCATTCATCTTTCCGCTGCTGCTCTGATCAATGCCGTTTGGGATCTCTATGCCCGGGTCGAAGGCAAGCCCCTCTGGAAACTGCTGGCTGACTTCGAGCCCGAGCAGATCGTCCGGGCCATTGATTTCACCTATATTACGGATGCGATCACCCCAGAGGAGGCCCTAGCGCTCCTCAAGGAGCGTTCCCCCTGCAAGCAAACTCGTCAGAAATTCTTGGAGCAGAACGGTTACCTGGCCTACACCACGTCCGCGGGTTGGATTGGCTTTAGCGACGACCAGATCCGCCGGCTCTGTCATGAAGCTCTGGCCGACGGCTGGACCCACTTCAAGTTAAAAGTCGGGGGTGACCCTGCCGACGATCTGCGCCGCGCCCGGCTGCTGCGGGCTGAAATCGGCTCCTCGAACAAGCTGATGATGGATGCCAATCAGAAGTGGGGGGTGACGGAGGCCATCGCGCGCACCAAGGAACTCGCCGAAGTGGATCCCTGGTGGATGGAAGAACCGACCAGCCCGGATGACATCCTGGGGCACGCTCGCATTCGCCGCGAAGTTTCTCCGGTCCGCATCGCCAGCGGAGAACATTGCCAAAATCGGGTGATGTTCAAACAGTTCATGCAGGCGGGCGCCATCGACGTGGTGCAGATCGACAGCTGCCGGGTCGCTGGCGTCAGCGAAAACCTGGCTGTGCTGCTGATGGCGGCAAAGTTCAACCTTCCTGTATGTCCTCATGCCGGAGGGGTCGGTCTGGGCGAATGCGTACAGCACTTGTCAGCCTTCGATTACCTTTGCGTGTCCACCTCGCTAGAAAACCGTGTCACAGAGTTTGTGGACCATCTGCACGAACATTTTGTTGACCCGGTGCGCGTGGTCCAAGGACATTATCTCCTGCCGCAAAAGCCCGGATATAGCACCGAAATACTTCCCGAAACATTGTCGAAATACAGGTACCCTGAGGGTCCGATTTGGAAACCCTAGACGGAACTCATCTGTAAGTCTCAGAGCAAACACAAGGTTTACAGATTGACTCCGCAGCGAGGGTGACTTCGCCACTAGCTCCAATTCAGGCGGCGAGTCTTCGTGTCTTCGTCCATGGCGGATTACTATCGGTAAAGGCGTAATACGAGCAGAAGGCCAAGCCCAGATTACGGACAGAAACCTGATGGATCCCGGACCGATCAAGAACGAGCCGAAAACAGCTGCCGCCGTAAAACTGTAAAAAAAGACTCTTGTCAGACATGGGAGCTCGGCAAGGTTGGCAAGCGTGTAATTGACTATCTTAGCTATATTAGCTAATATAGCTAATGGAGGTCGATCGAATGC
Organism: uncultured Acidobacteriaceae bacterium; assembly: GCA_963770245.1. Taxonomy (GTDB): domain Bacteria; phylum Acidobacteriota; class Terriglobia; order Terriglobales; family Acidobacteriaceae; genus PALSA-270. The sequence continues at coordinate 307,459 of CAVYOX010000017.1, forward strand.
TCGCGAACGGCGAGGGGCGCGTACTTCTGGTAGAGCATGACCAGGCAAGTCTCCATGCCCATGTTTCCCAACTCTCGCAAGCAGGTTTCACGGTCACCGAAGTCCCTGAAGCAAGCACGGCTCTGCTTCATCTCAAGAAAGGTCATTTCGACGTTTTGATTAGTGACGTTCAATTGGCTGACGCAAGTAGCCTGGATTTTCTTCGTCGCGTGCGTCAGTTCTCTCCCGATCTCCAGTTCGTTTTGATGCTTGAGACCGCGGACAATGGGTTTGCGGTGGAGGCAGCGGAGTTGGGTGGTCTCCAGTCCCTGATCAAGCCCATCAAGCCCGGGATCCTAAAAAAGGCTGCCACTCTTGCCGTACGTCTAAATCGCAAGCGGGTGAATCCCGCGGCAGTTGGGTTCCCTTCAGTTCACCGTGGCGGATCGGCGTCGTTTACCGCGACCGAGGCGAAGAATAAATTCGGACTATTGTTGGAAAGAGCCATTCTCGGCGACGTGGTTGTGATCACCCGGCGCGATGTACAAAAGGCAGTCTTGATCTCGATAGAGGAATTCGATGCTTTGTCGAACGCTCCAGAAGCGAGAATCAATAGGCTGAGCGGAGAGTTCGATGCGCTCCTCGCACGTATGCAGCAGCCTGCCGTCCGTCGCGGAATGCAAGCTGGCTTCCGGGCCTCTCCCGAAGAGCTAGGAAAAGCCGCGGTGGAAGCCGCTCGGAAGCGTGGCTAGCTCATGCGATGTTCCGCAAATCTATGTGCTTGCCGGTACCAACGGTGCCGGCAAGAGCAGTATTGCCGGTGCGGCATTCCTGGAACGAGGGGGAGAATTTTTCAACCCCGACGAAGCCACGCGCCGCATTTTGTCGGCCAACTCCGGATTCTCGCTTACTGAGGCAAATAGCGCGGCATGGAACGAAGGCAAACGACTCTTGGAACGTGCCATCGAGGAGAAACTCAACTTTGCCTTCGAAACAACTCTGGGCGGCAAAACCATTACAGCTGTCCTGGAAAAGGCACTGTCTCAAGAGATTGAAGTGCGCATTTGGTTCGTAGGACTTGAGGGGGAAGACTTACACATTCGGCGCGTGCGATCCAGAGTGGAGCACGGCGGACACGACATTCCCGAACAGAAAATCCGGCGACGTTACACAGCGAGTCGGCTCACCCTCATCCATCTGCTTCCCCAGTTGACGGAGCTCCTGCTTTACGACAACAGTGCGGAAGCGGACCCAAAGACAGGAGTCGCGCCCACACCGCTACTCATCCTTCACCTAGATCGCGGTAAAATCGTGACAGGTTGTGACGCCACCCTGGTACCCCAATGGGCTAAGCCGATTTTTGCGGCTGCCTTGAACCTGTTGAATCTTGATTGCTAACTTGAACGCATCACGTCGAGATATGCTTTGGATCAGTCGATCCGGCGAGAACTCCGGTGCGGCACCCAATGCAAGTGATTGCATTGCCCGCCCTGTGGATTTCTAACTGCACTACCCGTTATCCCGAAGTTTTTTTTGGGAACGCGCCGCTTTCGGGGTTCTGCAGTTGTACCCCGGATCCCTTCAATTGCAGCCCAAGAGGACCGAGATCGGCTCAGAGCGTGGTTTGAGGCTGCTCGTCTTCTGCGTGCAGTTGTCGAGGAGCTGGCGCCAAACGAGGAAGTGGCAACTCCACATGAAACACAGATCCCTTGCCGAGCGAACTGCGAACTTCGATGGAGCCTCCATGCTGCCGCACGATCCATTGCGCAATCGCGAGACCGAGGCCAGCACCCCCAAATTCACGGCTTCTAGCCTTGTCGGCGCGATAGAAGCGTTCGAAGATCTTCGACTGGTCGTCCCCCGCGATGCCAATTCCAGTATCCCGAACGCTGATCCTCGCGCTCCTGTCCATTTCCTCGAGAGCAAGTTCTACAGCGCCCGGCGGGAGCGTAAACTTTGCAGCATTATCAAGCAGGATGGCCCAGACGCGCCGCAAGGCGGTTGGATCGCCCAAGATCATGAGTTCTTGGTCCGTAGTTCTTAGCCGAAACTCAAGACTTCGTACGCTAAGCAACGGTCGCCACTCGGCGACGACTTCGGTCATCATCCGGCGGAGGTCGAGCGGTTGCATGGACAGGCTTTCACGTCCGGAGTCGGCCCGCGCCAAGGATAGGAGTTTTTCGACCAGCGAGGAGGTGCGTTCTGCCTCTAACAGGATATGACGTAAGGCCTCTTCGTATTGTTCCTGGCTTCTCGATTTTCTGAGCGCAATTTCGGCTTCGGCGCGAATGAGCGAAATCGGGGTTCGAAGCTCATGGGAGGCGTCGGCAGTGAACTGCGTGACTCGGCGGAAAGCGTCCTCGATGCGATCGAGCATCTGATTCAGAGTGTCCGACAGTCGCTGAAGTTCATCGCCCGTCGTCAACCTCTCCAGACGATCGCCGAGATTGCTGCCACTGATGTTCTGCGCCGTCTGTACGAGCGCGTCCACCGGAGACAAGGCCTTTCGGCTGAGCCAGTAACCTCCGCCGGCTGCGGCCAGGAGCAACATAGGAGCAAGCATCACCAGATAGCGGGCGAAAAGCGACAAGACTTGTACCATTTGGCCGGCCGGCAGCCCGCTTTGCACGGTATACGCGCGCCCGTTCGCTTCGATGCGCTTGGTGATGAAACGGAAGAGCTTGCCCGCGAGTGGACGATCTTCGTAGAGAGTTTGCTTTAACGCTCCGGGCGTCCAGGGAGAAAGCGGGTGTTGTTCGAGGAACGCCGCACGATAGATCCATTCGCCGCTTCCGTCATAGATTTGCAAATAATCGCCGGAATGTTCGAGAACGTAGGCTTCGGAGACTTCTTCCTGCAGCTTTGCGATGGTGGCGTTTTTCTTTTGGGCTTCCAGAAAGTGAACCAGGTCCTCGACCTGATCTCGCAACGCATTGTCGGTGATGCTGTAGAGATCTTGGCGAAGGACAAACCACGCGCCCAAGCCGAAGATAATCTCGGCGGTGGCAAAAATGACGGTGTACCACAAGGTCAGACGAAAACCGATCGAGATCCTTCTCATGCGTGCTTCTTTTCGGCAATCACATATCCGGCGCCGCGAACCGTGTGAATCAGTTTTTGCTGACCGGGCCGGTCAATCTTGTTGCGCAGCAGCCGCATGAAAGCATCGAGCGTGTTGCTCTCGATGGCGCCCGCAGAGCTCCATACGGACTCGATGAGCTGGGAGCGCGCGACAACTCTACCGGCGTCCCGCATCAGCCGCTCGAGCACACTGTACTCCGTGCGCGTGAGGCTAATACCCTCTCCCCGCCGCCTCACCTCCCGGGTGGCGCGATCCAGAATCAAATCAGCAACTTGAAATGTGGTTTGCCCGGCTACAGTGGCACGCCGTCGGACCGAGCACAATCGCAACAGGAGTTCGTGGAAGGAAAAGGGCTTCGTGACGTAATCATCCGCACCTTCGTTCAGGCCGCGCACGATATCCGGTATGGAGTCTTTCGCTGTCAGCATCAGCACTCCGACCGCGTTGTTTGTGGCTCGGAGACGCGCCGCCAGTTCGTAGCCATCAAGTTTCGGCATCATTACATCTAGAATCACAACGTCGAAGTCGTGGGTCAAGGCCATCTGCAGGCCTTCTCTTCCATCGAAGGCACACATGACCGCGTGCCCTTCCTCGCACAAACCGCGACGCAGCAGTTCCGCCATTCGGGGTTCATCTTCGACTACAAGCAGATTCATAGGCTGTCTTTGGTGTCGATGTCCGGAGCTAAACGATAAGACTAGAACAGCCGGAGAAGGGAATAACAGAGTCTGAAAAAATATTAACCGTCCTTTAACACTGCCTTTAAGTCACCTTCCTAGAATCGCGCCTAGAAACCAAATTGCGCATCCCCGTGAACTGTCCTCTGAACCTGAACAAGGAGTCCTTATGGCGCGAGCTTGCTTATCTCCCCGGTTCTTGACTTTCCGTCGACCGGTGCTCTTGTTACCAACCTTGATCCTGATGGCCTGCGGCGCAATGTTCGCTCAAGTCGATCGCGCGGTGCTCGAAGGCACGGTGACGGATGCGAGCGGGGCAGTGATCAGCGGGGCGGTCGTGCAAGCCCTCGCCGTGGGCACTGGAATCAGTCAAGATCAGCAAACCAATTCGAACGGATATTACCGCTTCTCGGGCCTAGCGGTCGGGCAGTACACGGTGACCGCCACGAACCCTAAGTTCAAAACCAAGGTCATCGACGAAGTCCTGCTTCAGGTGGGGCAGACGCGCACTTTGAACATCAATCTGGAAGTCGGCGGGCGGGCCGAGAAGGTGGAAGTGACCGCGTCCGGCGAACCGGAAAACCGCAATTCCGCAGAAGCTTCTACCGTGATCGGGACTGATCAGATCGCGAATCTTCCCAACAACGGGCGCGACTGGGCGAGTTTGACCCTGCTTGCGCCATTCGCGCAGGATGACGGTGGCGGCGACCAGCGTACGATTCGCTTCGCTGGACGGGCACGGGATGACAACAACTTCCAGTTTGACGGGGTCGACGCAGGAGGAATTCAAGAGCAGGCCCAGAAATCCCAAACCCGCCTGCAGATCTCGCAGGACGCCATTGAAGAATATCGCGTTACCAGCGCTTTATACGATGTGGAATACGGCACCCAGGCCGGCGGTCAAGTCGACGTGGTGACCAAATCAGGTACGAATGAGTTTCACGGCACGGCTTTTGGCTACTTAAGGAATTCGGTTTTCGATGCGCGCAACTTCAACGACTTCGACCTGAATGGGAACCCGGCGGTTCCCCCATTTCGCATGGGGCAGTATGGAGTGACTTTCGGGGGTCCGATCGTCAAGGACAACACCTTCTTTTTCATCAGCTACGAGGGGCTTCGCCAGCTACAGTCGACAAGCCAGCAATTCACGGTGCCGTCCGGAGTCGTGGCTTCAGGCCAGACTTTGACGTTCCAGCAACAGGTATTGGATACTTCCCCGCAGATGTGCACCATCATGCAAGCCTATCCGTGGCGTACTTCCGCCGGTACCATCAATGGCTGCACCCCGCGCTTTGTTTATCCGGATGCCGCTTTCCAAACTACCTCCGACCCGAACGCGGACCTGGTCACCGCCCCCACCCCCACCACCGTCCATGAGGACAGCTGGCTGGTGCGGATCGACCACAAGTTCAGCGATTCGACCTTGCTATATGGGCGTGCCCAGCGGGACATCAGCCTGGTAAACGCACCCAACGGCAGCAGCCTTCCGCCCGATAAGCTCCAAACCATCAACCACCCGGCAAATTACCTGTTGGCATTGCAGCGCACATTCACGCCACATCTTTTCAATGAAACCAAGTTCTACATCAATCGATCCCCATTCCACAATCCTCAGGCGAGTGCGCTCACATTTGCGGTCAACACGAGCAATAGTTTTGTCGGGCTCAACGACAACACCGCCGACATCGAGGTTGGCACAACCTATGGTTTGGTTGATAACTTGACCTGGACCCACGGCCGGCACGCCTTCAAAATGGGAATGGAGATCCGCCGGGTCCGGCTCAATCAGGGGCAAACCGCGGACAACACGCTCACCTTCGCTAGCGAAGATGACATGATAAACGCGACGCTTTCCAACATTACCTTCAATGCTCCCTGGTGCTGCCATCGGCTGCGCCGCACGTTTTATATGCCTTACTTCCAGGATGAATGGAAAATCACTCCCACCCTCACCTGGACGGCGGGTCTACGCTGGGAATACTACGGGGCTGCCAACGAAGCGACGAACCGGACAACGGTGTTCGACTTCAATGAATTTCACGGTGTTTGCTTAGGCACAGGGTCGTTTAACACCTTGCCAGTGCCAGCAAGCGCCGGTCCGATTAACACTCCGTCCTGCCCCAAGAATCCGGCTTTGTACAATCCCGACTACAAGAACTTTGATCCGAGGGTTGCGCTCGCTTGGGCTCCGAACGTATTCCACGGAAAGACCGTTATCCGAGCGGGTTTCGGTATTTATCATGGGGCCGCTCAGAACGACGATTTGAACGCCGGACTCGAGAGCGACACTTTTCGCGTACAGGTCAATCAGGCTACCCCTCTCAGCCCCGCTTTTGAGCAAACCAGTCCGGACCTCTCAAGTCTGACGGTGCAGAAACAAGCTTCGCATCCTCGCGCCTTACAGCGGGAGGGCCGCCGGGATTTGTATGCGGAGGAATGGGGGCTCACCATCGAGCACGAATTGCCGGCCAACTTCTCGCTCTCCCTGCAGTATCTGGGGAGCCATGGGGTGCGCCTGTTTTCGCGCGGCGCGGTCAATCTCTGCAGCACTCCAGTGACCTTCAATCCCAACGACGGGGATTGCGTCCGGCCCCTCGACCAATTTTATCCCAATCCCAACTTCCCCGACCCCTTTGGTTCGGTCGACTACAAGAGTGACATTGGCTCGAGCACTTATCACGGTCTTAACGTTTCTCTCGAGCGGCATCTCAAAAACGGCTTGTCTTTGCAGACGCGCTACACTTTCTCCCACTCGATCAACGATGGGTCGGTCGGCGGTGGGGAGTCCAATGGACCGGAAAATATTAATTGTCTTTCGTGCGACAAAGGACCGAGCGTCTTCGATATCCGCCACAACGTCACGGCGAGCGCTGTCTATGAACTCCCGTTTGGACCCGGCAGGGCGTTTCTGAACGGTTCCGGAGCGGTGGGAAATGTCTTTGGCGGTTGGAGCTTGAGCAGCATCGGCCTTTGGCACACGGGGCACCCGTTAACCGTTCAGATGAACCTGGGCGGATCGATTAGCGGAGGTCCTTTCGACGGACTGTCCGATACTTACCTCCTTCCCGATGGCAACGATCAGACCAGCCAACGGCCAGATCTTGTGCCCGGGGTTCCTTTAACGCTGCCGGGCGGCGGCCGCAACGGCGTGCCCCTGATCAACGCCGCGGCCTTCCAAGCCCCGCCGCTCGACGCGAATGGGAACTTCACCCGCTATGGCGACGCCCCAAACGGCGTTGTCCGCGCCCTCGACAGCTGGCAAATCGATCTTGCGCTTACCAAGGAAACGAAGCTCACCGAACATTTGTCCATGGAGTTCGCCGTGCAGGCCTTCAATATCTTCAACCACATCCAACTGGGCGACCCTGGCACCCTGGCCCTCAACTATGCGCCCGGAGCAATGGTTGGGAACACAGTAACGAACTTGCAGAACCCCGGCAACTTCGGCGTGATCACCTCGACCGTAAATTTCAATAACAACAACGACAACAAGGCTTCCCCGAACACGGGAACCGGTTTGCCGCGTCAGCTGCAATTCATGCTGCGATTCCTGTTCTAGTTCCGGCGGAAACTCTCCTGCAACCGGCGCGCGTGTTGGAGCCCGGTCCCCGGACTGCAGGTTAGCTTGAAGTTTTGTCTCTTGAATGTGGGTGATCCTTAATTCGAGAGAACTGGATCCAGATCAGGATTCTTGCAAGTAAGAGTCTTCGCCTTCAATGGCGGCAGCGACAGCGCAACCGCAATCCAGGCGGCAAGTGGAAAGGTTGCGGGCACGATTGATCTTGGCGGCGGCCCCGAATTTGCCGTCGCCGACGGCGCAGGCAATGTTTACGATAACCTTGAGGACCAGAACCTCGTCTTGAAAATCGATGCCGGATCAATGAAAGTGAAGGAGCGCTGGCCGACTGCCCCTTGTGCTTCGCCTTCGAGCATGGCCATGGACCGCCCGAATCGGCGGTTGTTCCTCGGCTGCCGCAGCAAGGTGATGGCCGTAATGGACGCAGATGCGGGTCGGATCATCACCACGTTGCCCATCGGCGACCACGTGGACGCTACCGCGTTTGACCCCGGAACCCGATTGATTTTCAACTCAAACGGGGAAGGAACAATCACGGTGATTCGTGAGGACGGCCCGGATCAATACTCCGTCGTAGAGACTGTAAAGACCCTACCGCGCGCGAAGACCATGGCGCTTGATCCGAAAACCCATCGGCTCTTCCTGTCGACAGCGGAATCGGGTCAGTTTGAAGTGCTGGTCGTGGGCCACAAATGAACCGCGCTTGGAGACTGCCGAGTGTCGTTCTGTTCTTCTGCTGCACAGCCGGCTCGATTTCGCACGCACAGATGACGGTGCCGGCAGTCCAGCCAGTCGAGCTGCAACTGGAACTGAGCACACCCTTCCGCTTTGTCGCTTGTGGGGATGCACGCTTCCATGATCCGAAGGACACTGAAGCCGCGAATCCGCCGGTGCGCCAGACGCTAGTCGAGGCTATCGCCCAGACGGATGCTGCATTTATCTCCTTCGCAGGTGACATAGTTTACAACGGCTACGATGCCGAGGACTGGAAGGTGTGGGATAGCGAAACCGCCGTGTGGCGGTCCCGCAAGATCCCGGTTTACCCGGCACTCGGCAACCATGATCTGCACGGCGATAAAAAAGTTGCCCTAGCGAACTACTTTCAGCGTTTCCCTGACCTCGAGAATAGCCGATATTATTCGGTCCGCGCCGCCAACGCGCTGATGCTCGTGCTCGATAGCTCTCTCGATGAGACCTCCGGCGCGCAAGGGCAATGGCTCAGCCAGAAATTGGACCACATTCCCGGTGATGTGGATTTCGTTTTCATTGTCCTGCACCATCCTCCCTACACCAGTTCTTCGGATGCCAAGACGTCGGGAGGAGGACATTCAGCCCGCTCGCAGGAGCAAAAACTGGCCGTCACACTGGAAGCGCGGCAGCAGAACCTTCGCGCCCGCATTGTTGTTTTCTCCGCACACGTGCACAACTACGAACGCCATGAGCACGGCGGCGTTACTTATTTCGTAACCGGTGGTGCGGGGGCGCATGCGTATCCGATTGAACGCGTCGCTGACGATCCTTTCCAAAGCAAGGAAGTCAACTATCATTATCTCCTGGTAGAAGTCGATCGCGGCAATCTCAAGATCACGATGCATCGGCTAGACCTGACGAACGGTAGAGCCATCTGGACCGAGCCCGACTCCGTCGCGATTTCGGTGCCCGCAGCCAAAGCCGCCGGGCAAGGGAAGCCATAACCCAATCCAGGACCGTTCCAAGATCTGCCGATCGGTGCAGCTTCAGCTGCTTCGACCCGGCGGGACGCACATCGATATGCTCTGATCTTCGGCGCGATGCTGGTTCCCATGATCGGTGGATTTGTAGGCAGCAAATCATGGCCGCGAATCGACTTCATTGGCAAGACCGTGCTCGACGGGATGGCGATTTTGCTTCTGATCGCCTTTGGCAGAGCGCTCCGGAAGCGCTCGTTGGGGACCCAGCCACATGACAAATGCACTAGCTCTTTATTCCGCTAGGCTCTGGGACTAGGATGCGTCGTGATAGCTTACGTATTGGGCGGAGCCAGAACTGCAAGTGCCGAGATGGCACACCGGCCGAGGTCATCCGTTGTACTGCTGGTGTTAAGAATCACGGGAAGTTTTACGGGTTTGCCCTCATTTAATTTCCTCGACTGGCTGGGATACGTGTGCCCCCCGTGGCGGCGCACACGGGGGACCGGGCCCGGCAGGCGGTTATGCCGGCAGAGAGATCGAGATGTTTAATTGGGAGCTTGCTGTTAAATGACCGCTGCGCATGCCGAGAAATCGGATGTTCGGAGGAGACGCTTGGCTGCTGTTTTCGGAACGGCGGCTTTTCTTTTCCTGGCTCCCGGTATCGTAGCAGGGCTCATTCCTTGGTGGATTTCCCGGTGGCATTTGCATGCGCCGTTCCCAGGCTTTACTTTCCTTCGCGTCATGGGCGCTCTGTTTATTGCCGCCGGACTCCCTGTCCTGCTGGAATCGTTCGGACGCTTCGCGCTACAAGGCATTGGAACCCCCGCCCCAGTCTTTCCAACCGAACGCCTGGTTGTTCAGGGGTTCTATCGCTACGTACGAAACCCCATATACGTGGCCGTAGTGTCGTTGATTCTCGGCCAGGCCTTACTGCTGGGCGATATATCAGTCTTCGTCTACGCGCTATTTGCTTGGTTGATGACCCACCCATTTGTCACCACTTACGAAGAACCAACATTGCGGAAGTCTTTTGGAATTCAGTACGAAACATTCTGTGCGCATGTCCCTCGGTGGATTCCTCGATTGCGGCCATGGAACCAAAGCGCAGAGTGATATCAGCATTAAATCCCCACATTTTGGAGCCTTTGTGGATCGTCTGCGATTCATGACTGATGACGCCGGCCAATGGTTACGAACAACCCACCCTCTTTCCCGAGCTGGTGAATCCAGCCCAACTGCGTGAGCCACGCCTCCGGCAGCCAGTTGTCGGCGGCGTAGGCTAAGAGATTCCCCGGTTCCTCACCCATCAGTGCGCTAGGGTACGCCCGCACATAGTCGATTCCGTTTTCCTCGAACCATCCTTGCACTTGAGCGAGAGTATAGCGATGCTCCTCCGGATGTTGATACTGGTCGCGCAGCCACGCCTCTCGTCTCGCCGGCTCATTCCGGCGATCGCGTAATACTGGGTCGAACGGGATCCATCGGTACCTTGAGCAGCGCGCTAGCACTCGGCGTAAGCGGAGCGGTATGCGGGCGAAGGAATTGTAGACCCCGAGAATGATGAGGCCACCCGGCCGCGCCAGCTGCGCAATGCGGGCAAAGGATAAGCGCGGATTCGGGGTGTGGTGGAGAACGCCCGAGGAATAAACCACATCAAAGGCACCGGAACGCAGACCGGGATGCTGGAGGTCGGTTTCTACGAACCGCACGCGGTCCAGTCCAAATCGCTTCGCCGCTGCCGCTCCCAGCAGAAGCGATCCGCGCGTGATATCGGCGCCGATCACCACCCGATCCGCGCGCGCCAAGTACAGGCTCATCTGCCCCGTGCCACACCCGATTTCCAAGACTCGTGCATCACCGGGGATTGCCTGGTCGAGCAAACGCGCGAACTCGCTGCGCTCGGCCCGCGCCCGCAGCGACGAAAGACTGTCGCGCGGAGGATAGCCTGGAAAAGGCGCGCGCTCATAGAATTGGCGCACCCGGTCGGTCCGCGAGTCGCCTGCTAAGCGAAGGTTGGGGATTCCGTCGGGAGCTTCGTACCTCGCGCCGCAGCCGCGACAAGACCAGTCCGGCGCGAGTCCATCCCCGCATGCCGGGCAGCCGAGTAACTCCAGGAAGGTGTGCACCGTGTCAAAATATCGAATAGACGAACGGGGCAAGCGCTTCGACGCTTGCCGCGATCGCCAGAACGATCCCAGTCACGGCCAGAAAGACAGCCAGAGGAACCAGCCAGCGCTTGCCGGAATCACTTCGCCACAACCCGACGGCTAGTTGTGTAATTGATCCGAACGCACTGCCGAGCACGATCAGCTTGCGCTGGATCGCTCCACGCTTCTTGAGCATGTGGCCTCCTCTGGTGCCTTCGCCAGCGGAGACGCACGCTTCGTGAGGCGGGTCTGCCCAGCCACCAACACGTCCATCCCGCTGCGCCTGAACGTTGTGTACCCTTCAACCACACGATTCACAATGGGTTCGCCGGCCAGATTAAACGAGGTATTGAGCAGCACCGGAATGCCCGTACGCTGACCGTATGCCTCCAGCAGCTTGTACAAGCGCGGCGCCATATCGCGCGATAGCGTCTGCAAGCGCGCTGTGCCGTCCACGTGCGTCACCGCCGCCAGCCGCTCACGCCACTCCGGGCGCACCGGGAACACCCCCGACATGAAGCGCGCCAGGCGCAACCCGCCCGGCAGCAATTCGAAGTAGCGGTCCGCCGATTCGATCGGCACGACCGGCGCAAACGGTCGAAACTCCTCGCGAAACTTGATGTCGCGATTGAGTCGATCGCGCATCGCGGCGGCATGCGGCGCGGCCAGAATACTGCGGTGACCGAGGGCCCGTGGTCCCAGTTCGAGGGCCCCGTCCATCCAGCCGACGACGCGGTTGGCCGCCAGGTCGTCGGCGGTTTGCTCGATCAATCGGCTGTCGTCCAGTTCCTCGAATGGATGGCTATCCTCGCGTGCTAGACGCGCCAGTTCAGCTCCGTCCGCCGGCGGTCCCCAAAAAGGATGATCGGGCACCTCACGGTCTGGGTTGCCGAAATGGATGCGGTCGGCGTAAAGAGCGGCGCCCAGCGCGCAACCAGCATCGCCGGGAGCCGAGGGCACGAAAACCCGCTCAAAACCCGACTCCGCTAGAATTCGCGCGTTGGCAACCCCATTCAGCGCCACGCCACCCCCCAGGCACAGGTCGGTCAATCCGGTCTCCTGGCGCAGAGCCCGAGCCATTTCCACCAACGTGTCCTCGAGAACTCGCTGCACGCTGGCAGCGCAGTCGGCGAAGCGTCGGCCTTCGGCGGTCTCGAGATCGATCGGCTCATAGGAGTTGCGCGGCGGACCGAACAGTTCAACGAAACGATTCGAGTAGGAGCGCTCCGTGGTTGTCTGAAATTCGAAGTAATCCAGATCCAGTGTGAATGCGCCATCCGGTGTGCGCCGGATGACCTTCCTGACTTTGTCGACCATGGTTGGCCGGCCAAATCCCGCCAGGCCCATCACCTTGTATTCGTCTTCGTTCACCGCAAAACCGAGGTAAGCCGTAAAGGTCGAGTACAGCATTCCGAGGGAATGCGGAAACCTGATTTCACGCAGAAGCGTGATGGCAGTTGTCCCGTCTTCCCGGCGCTCGCCGTGACCGACGGCCAACGTGGCCCATTCTCCCACTCCATCGGTTGTCAATATCGCCGCGCGGCGCGTCGGAGCGGTGAGAAACGCCGCTGCGGCGTGCGACTGGTGATGCTCGGTGAAAAGGACCTTGCGGCCCGGTACTCCTAAATGAGACGAGATGATGCCTCGCACCCAAACCTTCTCGCCCAGCGAATTCTGCATCGCTTTCGGAAACGCCCGCCAAGAGCGGGGAAAAGCGCGCAGGGCACAGGTGAGAATGCGCTCGAACTTGAGCATGGGACGCTCGTAATACACCACAGCGTCCAGTTCCTCGGGTTCCACGCCGGCATGATCGAGGCACCACTTGATCGCCGCCAAGGGAAAAGCTGCGTCGCTTTTGCACCGCGACAATCGCTCTTCTTGCACCGCGCAAGCTGGTACGCCGTCAACGACGAGGGCCGCCGCCGAATCGTGATAATGCGCGGAAATTCCTAAGATCTTCATTTCGATACCGGCGCTTCAATACTGGCGTTGCAAGGAACGGTTGCGTTGCGGCGAAATCGGAGTCCAGCCCTGCAACTCCCGGCGCTCAGCGCGCTTGGCTAGCCAGGCGAACGGCGGCAGGACGACGAAATACTGAATCGTGAGAAGGAATCCACCGATCACAGCTCCCAGCGCAGCCGCCATGCGCAAATAGCTTTTCCAAATGCGCCTGAGCCGTTCGTGCCACAGCGTCCGCCAGTGACGCTCGGGGGAGACGCGCGTCAGCTGGGTAAGGGTATAGTTCATATGAAACACCTCGTCGCGCAGGATTTCCTCGAAAATCGAGCGCGTCGGTACGTCGGTTTGCAGCACATCTCGATAGACCGAGAAACGGTCCGCAGCGGTCTTTTCAGACAGATGCAGAAAAGCCAGGAGAGCCTCATCGGGCTCCTCGTCCACGCTGAGGTCATCGACCCCGTGGCCGCTAGGGGCCAGCCACTCAGCCTGGAAGCTCGACTCCGAGCCCGGCGGTAGCGCGCGCAGAATCTCGTTGCCCCGCCGACGGAACATCACCCCGTGACGGTGCTCGTCAATGGCGTGTTCCAGATAAAGGCGGCGCAGGAGAGGGTCGGCGGTTTTCTCCGACGCGCGAACCAAGTCGCGCCCACCGTCGGTTTCGGTTTCGCCAAACCGCAGCAGCTTGCGAGCCCGACGCTTAGTGTCGCTCCAGATCCAGCGATGGACCGGGCGGAACATCTCGAAGATCATGGCTTTTGCGCTAGCATAACAGTATTGAGGAAATACGGAACAATCTAAAATTTGCCCCTGCAAGACGCGGCGCGAAAATGGCGCTTGCGCCGTGCAGTGCCTCCCGGGAGCGCTCTCGCCGCCAGTCAGCCATGCTGGCAGAACCGTTCCGTCATTTGTCAGCACGAAGTCAACGCCATGTCACCATTCTGTAATTTTGTGGGCAGGCCGCGAAGCAGAGCGTAGCCGAGGGTCCCGGATTGGTCGCAAAACCTCAAGCTCCGGCGTGCGCCGCCTAATCTCGTAGTCGATCCATCGTTCGGATATTCTCAATCTTTGAACGCGTGATAGCATGATTTTTTGAAGCCCCAGCCTCTAGTTCCTACCCTCCGGTCCGAGCGCTTCGCCGTACGCCTGATCATTGAGATTGCACTCGTATTGCTCGGCATTGCTCTGCTCGCGTTCGCTTGCGCCGCCAATCACCAATGGCTCGACCGCCATTTTCTTCCTTCTTTCGTCGTGTCGCGTGGCGTGTTCGTGCTGATCGCATCGCTCGCACGTGCCGTAACGGCTATGCTCGGGTTGGCGCTCGCGTTGCTGGGGCCGCGTATCGGACGTTTTGTCGCGCGCGCGCCCGCGGGCAGGCTCACGGCAGATGTTGGGAGCATCGTGCTCGCCATCACGCTGGCGCTCGGCACCAGCGAGTTGGTGCTTCGCCGCACCTTCGGACATGCCGCAGAGGAGCGACCGGCCGATGAGGAGCCGCTCCGACATCGAGATCCGCGGCTGGGCTGGCTCTTCGTTCCGGCACGCACCGGACGCGAGAAGATTGGCGGGCGCTGGATCGAGTACGCGTTCGATCCTGCGGGCTATCGTGTCCGCCGCGCCGACCTCCCGGTGGATCCCGACCGTTCAAGCATCGTATTCACCGGCGAATCGGTCATGGTGGGCTACGGATTGACTTGGCAAGAGAGCGTGCCCGGGCAAGTCGAGGACATTCTGGGGACGCAGTGTGCGAATGTGTCGGTGAACGGCTTCGCCACCGACCAAGCATACTTGCGCTTATTGGCAGAGCTGCCGCGCTTTCGTCGGCCGGTGGCGGTGGTATCGCTATTCATGCCCACTCTGTTCGACCGGAATCTCGACGATGATCGGCCGCACCTCGGACCGGGACTGGTTTGGCTACCGGGAGTTTACCAATGGCGCCTAGCAGCAATCCGCAACATCATGTTTCCCTACCGCAGCAGCGAGGCGATCGAACGCGGCATTTCCGTGACCCGCGAAGTGCTGCGCGCCACTTTCGATCTGGCGCGCGCGCGGGGAGCGGTACCGCTCATCCTGGTGCCGGAGTTCATGCCGGAAGATCCGACCGAGCAGATGCTACGACGGCGGATACTCGACGAACCCGGACTTCCATACGTGCGGGTTAGCCTAGACTCGAGTTGGCACGTGCCGGGAGATTCGCACCCCGACGCGCGCGCCGCCCGTGCGATGGCTGTTGCCATCGCGGCTCGCCTGCAAGAGCACTGACTTCAACCGAACCTGTCGTTTACGAACTCAGGAACTTCGTGCGTGGTTCCGGTCTGAGTGCCGTGTGGCGAACGCTGTACAACTGCCAGAGTTTCTATCAGTCGCCAGAGTCGGCGGATCAAACCATGAAGTTACAACTTGGCGACACTTTCTTGACACTCGTCTCAGGTTCTCCTGTAGTCTGAGCCATCAGATTGTCTTCCAATCCTGCGGCGTAAAGTGCCACCGACGATCCGGCAACGGTTGCGCGGCTGGGACAAAAGCAGCGCAGCATGGTTGGGACTTTGGGGCCAACAACCGAAACAGAGACAAGGGCAGCGGACAATGGACAAGGAGGGACTTGGCGAGCCACCTATCGTTGTCGCTCCCAGTACGGTGTCGCCTGGTCTTGTTCCAGCAACCACGTTGCAGGTTGGCATGCGCTCTCGAGTCGTGTTTTTGAGCCTGCTTCTGCTCGCCGGAGTACTTTACCTGGGTACAGCAGCCTCTCCCGCATTGCTCGATGACGACGTAGATGCCGCTCATGCTCTAGTCGCGCGAGAAATGCTCCAACGCCACGACTTCGTGGTGATGTACATGAACGGCATCCGCTACCTGATCCGGCCTCCCTTACACTTCTGGATGGTTTCAGCGAGCTATGCACTGCTCGGAGAAAGCGCTTTCACCACGCGGCTGCCCGTAGCTCTGGCGATGATTGCGATGGTGCTGCTGGTATACGAGTTTGGCCGAAGGTTCTTCGACGAGCGCACCGGGCTCTACGGCGCTTGGGTGGCCGCCACGAGCGCGGGTATGTTCATTTTCACCCGGGTCATGCTGCCTGAGCCCTTGTACGCGCTGGAATTCACCGCTGCCTTTTATTTGTTTCTGCGCTCCTGGACCGGAACTTTGGAGGGGCGCATCGGCTATTGGGGCGCCGCCGTTTGCTGCGCCCTGGGGTTGCTGACTCGCGGCCCGATCGGCGTGATATTTCCTGTGGGCGCAATCGTGGTATTCATCAGTCTGACCAGAAGCTGGGCTCGCTGGCGGGAACTCCGCTTGTTCTCGAGTCTGGCAATTTTCCTAGTGCTGGCAGCGCCTTGGCACATTCTCGCCGCGGTTCGTGCGCCGGGCTTTCTTTGGCAGTATTTCATCAATGAAAACGTCTATCGATCGTTTGGCGAACGTGTGCCGCACGACTACGGAGTTGTGCCGCTGGGACTTTGGTGGGTCGCCCACCTGGCCTGGTTCTTTCCCTGGAGTGTCTTTGTCTTTTTTGCCTGGCTGAGGTGTCCGCCGGCGCGAGCCTGGGGACGCGAGATGAGCCGCTCCGCTCAAGCGCACTTTCTTCTGTTTGTCTGGGCTGGCTTTATCCTGATCTTCTTTTCGATCGAGCACGGCTCGCGGATGGAATACTATAGCTTTGGTGCATGGCCTGCGATGGCTTTGCTACTCGGCAGCGGTCTGGCACACGCCGAGGAGACGAACTCTCGCTGGCTGCTTCCAATCCAGCGTGGGTTGGCGGCGCTTGGCGCGATCGCCGCGTCCATACTTCTTTTATTTGTCTGGAAATCCTGGCGGCTGCCCGCAACTCAAGGCAGTTCAGCCATCTTGCAGAAGAGCCACCCTCCGCAGTTTTATTGGTTTTCGATGGCGCCCCTGCTCGATTTCACCTCGCAAACGTTCGCCGCCCTGCGCACGCCTTCGCTTCTGGCCGCACTTTCGCTCTCCGGAGCATTGAGTGCCGCTTGGCTTCTCCGGAAGCGGCGGCATCATCTCGCGTGCAATGCGGCCGTGGCTCTCGGCATGGTGGGGTTCTTCTTCGCCGCGAACCTGGCGTATAAGGCGTTCGAGCCACTGCTTTCCTCCCGCGCACTAGCGATGGAGATCAATCACAACTCCCGCCCCGGCGATCAAATCGCACTCTACGGCGATATTCGCGTGGGCGCGAGCATCGGCTTTTACACCCATCGGCGCCTGTGGTTGTATAACGCCAGCGGCAGTAATCTGGAATATGGCTCTCACTATCCCGACGCGCCCAAAGTGTTCTTGACCGATGTCGATTTCCCGAGCTTTTGGAGTGGAGCAGCCCGAGTATTCCTGGTCGTGCCAACGGCACGGACCGAAGATGCCCTGAAAAGACTGCCGCGGAATTCGATCTGGGTGTTAGCAAGTGCCGGAGGCAAAACCCTGTACTCAAATCAGCCTGGGAGTTCCGGGCCGCTCGCTGCTTGCTGCCGTGGAGCCCAGTGACGTCTCACCCTCCCCCCGGGAGTGCAAACCCGAGCCGCATCCGCCAATCTCCTGCACCCGGCAGCACCATAGTGGTCTCGAACCGAACCTGAGCCTCGCGCCAAATTCTTGACGACGTTTCCGCAGCCAGATAGCGAAGGCCTTGGCAAGGCAAGGATTTACCGACGGCTATTTCACGGACAGCCGCGTTCTGCGGTCGCATGTGCTGGGTGCGTTCACGATTGAGTTGGAGCATCATTCCGAACTTCGTACTTCTGCTGCGAACAGAGCGTGGTGGGCGAGAATGAACAGCGTGCGGTGGTCGACGCCGCCAAAGACGATGTCGATCGGACGCTCCGGCACATCGATCTGGCCAATCTTCTCTCCCGCTGGGTCGTAGACGAAGATTTGCCCGTTTGCAACGAACACGTCGCCTTGGCGATCGACTGCGACGCTCTCGCCCCCACGCTCTGCAAAGGGCCGGAGGTCGCTTAGCGTACCATCGGTGTCGACCAGCGCGCTGTAGGTGCGGTCTTCCGATTCACTGCTGATATAGATCCGCTGGCCGGGAAGGGCGCGGATGAAACCATAGGTGTCCAGATCGTCGGAAAAGCGCCAGCCCGTGTAGTCCGGCGGTCCCTGCTCGAAGACTCGCCCTGCGGGCAGGAATAGGCTGCCGTCCGGCGAGACATATTCTTTTGCCTTGGGGGTCGAAACATCTCGGGCAAACATCTCCGCCAGCGTCGTATAACTGAAGGTGTTGAAGTCGAGTTGGTTCGCGAATTCGCCATTGTTCCAGTAATTGACCGGCAGCAGAGCCGCAGCACCTGGATGCGGCGTCGCGATTTGCGGCGCAAGCACCGTGATCTGATCCTCCGCTGATCCAGGACGGAAGCAATAGACCGATCCCTCCGGGCCGTAGGAAGAGAGCACCAGCAGGTCGCCCGCGTTGTCGAAGGCCAGGTTCACTGGGTCCAGCGGATTGTCGCGCTCGATGGTGAGCCCGCTCGTCGGCGACCAACCATAGATGCGCTGCTCGTGGTGATCGACGAAATAGAGCTTTCCGGAAGGATCCACGGCGGCGCCGGAAATGGAATAGAACCCGTCTTCCAGCTTTTCGAGCCCGGAGCCCGGCGCCAGCACTGCGGAGGCGTCGGCCGGCACCGGCCTGACCGGCTTAGCAGGAATGTCGAGCACGGCAAATTCCCGTTCGCGTACATCCAGATGATGTGTCATATCCTGGATCGCATTCTCGTAAGGAAACTTGCTGATGCGAAGAAATGTGCCGCAGCCGTTTTCATCACAGGTGGCATATCCGCTCTCGGCATTGACGTGCAGGTTGCGGAAATGGATGTTCTCGGAATGGTAGAGGCGAACCGCGGCCGGGAAGGGCGCTCGCGAGCGCGTTACGCGATAACCGTGATAATTGGCGACCGTGATGTTGCTCGACCAGTCAAACTCCAGGGATAAGGATTCCGGACTCTCGCCGGCTTCTTCCTCGGTCTGCGGAGCGTTGATGTCCCAATTCTCCGCATGGTCGAACTTGATCTCGTTGCGGACATGGTGTTCGGTGGAAAGCTCATAGACATGGCCAGGTGTCTTGGTGTCCGAGACATAGAATCCCGCCTGGGCGAAGGTGTTCGGGGTCCAGATGTCGGCGAAGGTGCCACCGCCACCATGCGTCACCCACAGGCTGGGATATTGTCCGTCCCAACGCTTGTGCAGATCGGAATCGGCCGTGTGGTCGTTGTTGTAGGGATTGGTGCCGCTGCCATGACCGCCGAGGAAGCGCACATCGTCCACCAGCGAGTCGGCGCCCGCCTTCCATAGCACGGCGACGGCGCGCGGATTGATGCCGCCGGTGAAGACTCCGAAGCCGCTGATGATGTTGGAGCCGCCCGCAGGCGCAGACATCACGGCTTTCGGTGCACCCACACCCTGATAGCCGGGCGTGGCATCAAGAAGGTCGAACTGGGTCAGAGTAGGATGCAGCCCGATCAGTACCGTGTCCGGTTTCATCGTTAACGTGTCGCTGACGATGTAATGGCCACTCGGAAAATAAAGCACGCGATGGGTATCGATGGCTTTCTGGATGGCGGCGGTGTCGTCGGTCGTCCCGTCTCCCGTGACACCGAGAGTATGGACATTCACCCACTTTTCAGTCGGCGGCAGCGCCCGGATCGCCGGCGGCAGCGGCGCGGGCAGACTGCTCAGCGGCGTGGCGTCATAGCGCATGCCGATCGTGCCGGTCATCCCCTCGCCGGGCACGATGAGCCCGTAGTTGAAATTCCTGACCTGGTAAATTGCGCCCTTGCCGGACACCGTCTTTCCGCTTTCGCGGAATAGAGCGAAGGTCGGCACGTCCTTCAAGACAGCGTTCTCGAAGCCGATCTCGGTCAGAGGACTCTTTTCGTTGCTGATGATGACCGCCGGCCCGGAGATGTTCTCGAAACGGCTGTCTTTGACCCACAGCTCGTCGGAATATTGTGGATCGATGTCGATGGCGGTGGGCACATTGCGGAATGTGTCGCGGATGAGCGTGAGACCTGCCTCATGCTCGCGCACCGCGGCCTCGCGCTGGCCTTCGAACACCGAATCGATCAGCGTGAACTGCCAGCCGGGCGAGGTCTTGTCGGTCAGGATGCCGTAGCGTCCGCCATAGAAGTGCAGATCCTCGGCCTCGTTGCCGATCTCCGTGAGCGCGGCCAGGCCGGAGCCGATATGGAAATCCATGTGGCTGAGATAGGCGTGCTGCGCGACATGGAAGCGGATGGCGATCGCCGCCGGGTTGCCGTCGCCGATCTCGAAATCGATGTTGCTCATCGCCGAATAGAATGTGTTGGGATTGGCGTCAGCGATCGCGGGATTCGGGGGCACGCTGTCCGGGGGTGGAAAGGGAACGCGGTCGCCGCCGCGGGGCATGTTTCCGGGACTGGCACCTGTGAATATGACCATAGCGCCCACGCCTTTTTGAAAACCTGGCGTGCTGTTCGCCAGCACAAAGACAGGACGCGTGTGCGCCATAGCCGATGACACGCACACCCGGCCAGATGTAAACGGTGCGAGTCAGTCGGTAGTGACCCGAGGGTACGAACACAATGCCTTCGCGGGGGTTTTCAGCTTTGTCAATCGCAGCCTGGATGGCGGTGCTGTCATCGGCCTTGCCGTCGCCATGTGCGCCGAAATCCTGCGCCGGGACATACACCGCCCTAGGATCGTCAAGCCGTGTGGTAAAGACAGAGGCAGCCCAAGCGGGAGCACAGACGCCAAGCAATAGCATGGCGGATAGCAGACACTTTTTCATGAGCGTATTCCCTATACGGTTTCTTTGGTTGTCCGTCACGAGGCAAGCATGCAAGAAGCCGATCCCGCGCGAATGTGAGCTGGAACGCTGACAATGGGTGGTTGTGCAGTTGTCCCGGTAGGAGTTCGGCATCTTTGTAAGTATAGTAAACGACAAAGTACAGAGTCGATTGTTGGTCGATGGATCAAGCGATGGGCTGACTTAGCTGAACACGTCCAATCGCTTACCCGCGATATTTCCTGAGACGATTTGCGCCTGGCAACGGACCGGCTGCTGGGACTCGAGCACTTTAACTTTCTCTTGGGGCAGCTTCACTTGAGCCATGCACAAGAGGCCGCTCCGCCTGGACGAGAGATGATTCAACAACTGGTTCGGCGCAAAACTGACCAACCGGTCTTACTTCGGTAATCAAGAAAATGCCGGCAATTCCTCTTTAGAGGGTCACGGAGCCGTCAAGGAGAATGATTCGCAGAGGACAAAACGCTTGCAAGCTCGGATCTAAGGAAGAGATGCACAACTGGCACGCCGCTACTGCGTCTGCAATGGTGCGCGAAACCGGGGAAAAACGTAGCGTGGCGGCCGGGGCTCGCGCGACGCCACCTTTAGAGATCATCGGGCCTTTCCGAATGGCCAGTGCGTAGCCACGAATCCCACACCCGTTCTTGCGTGGATGAAATTGGAATCGTCAAACTCGCTAAGCTGGATTCCCCGGCGCACTCGCGAGCAAGCGGTTTGGGAAGAGTACAGCGCCGGGGAAGCACCGCAGACTAATCTTCGCGACAAGATTGGACGAAGCGTCCTGGACCTGGACTCGGACGCCTATTTGCGCAAGGTGCTGTCGCCCATAGCCGAGCATCCCATCACTCGCATCGAGGAGTGACTGCTTTGGAGCGTCGCCGCCCATCTGCCGCCGTAATCGAACCCGCAGGCGTAAACAATCCTGCGGCCCAGAAGAATTCCGCGCTGATTCCCGCGTCCCTGCCCAACATCGCGCTCTCCGCCGGCACCATCTGATGATCGCCGCTCGTCCAGGCTGAACGCGCTTTTCTCAAAACTGGTCGGCGGCGGGCGACGGCACATGCAGGACCAGCGCCGTCATGCCCTGCTTCTTGTCGATATTGGTGAAGTAATGGACGGTATTTTCCGGCACCAGGATATAGGTGCCCTTCTTCACGTGATGGGTGACGCCGCCCTCCACCCCGTCGCCCGCCAGGTTGGACGAGTTCAGGCATCTGGGATTAATCAGCGTCCCGCCCAAGATCAGATCGGCCTCACCATCCACCACATAGAAGAATTCCGCCATGCGGGTGTGCAGCGCGGCAGGCGCGGGCGAGCGGCGATATTCCACCGCACCGTGGTGCAGCAGGCCGGCGCTCAGCACCACCTGGGCATGCCCCATCGCCTGGTCGGGCGCGATGCTATTCTTGGCGACGGCGACGCGGTCGGCGACTTCGGCATCGTCCGACAGCATGCGGTTCTGCGCCTCGCCGGCCGGCGGCGGCATCACCGCAACCTTGGCGCACATCTGCCCCTGCGTGGTCTCCTGCGCCGATGCCTGCGCGGCGGCGGCAGCCAACAAGGCCAAAACCAGTAGCGAAGATTTCATGTCGATCCCCCTGTTTATTGTGGTTGCTGCGCAAATTATCACAACGGCTTCGGTATGCGATACCGAACCGCCATCGATCCTGTGGAAAATGGGTCGGTTCAACTGGTTGCACAATATCCCTTTGGCGATCCTCTTACTGCAAGAAGCCTCTCCGTGGCCGACCCACCGCGCGAGGGCGTTGCGAAAACTCGAACTCGCAAATGCCGCGTATCCTGGCTACGAAAACGGAATTTCGCCAGAACGGCGTGATGCTGTTAAGAGGTTGAACTCACACGAGGATTTCGAACCCATGATCGCGCATCCGGCAATTTCAAACGTTTCTTGCAAACGTTTCCGAAACAGTTTGGACGCTACCACAAAAGTGGAAACAGTTTGGGACGCTACCACAAAAGTTTGGAAGGGGTCAAGACAATTAGCAAAAACGATTGGTCCGCTTGCTTTCCACGTCGGCCCCCATAAAATGTGTTCGTTACGAAGGGAACGCCTAACTGCCATCCCGCCGCTGGGGGTCGAGATGCCCAACTGGAGCCGATCACGCGGAGTTTGACATAGCTTGCTCTCGGCGAAGATAATTGGAAACGATTGCAGTAATCCCATGCCGGCGACCATCAATCCCATGCCAGTGACGATCAAAGACGTTGCCCGGGAATCGGGCGTGAATACTTCCACGGTCTCGAGAGCACTCAACAACGGTTACGGAGTAAACGACAAGACCCGCAAGCACGTAATGGAGGTTGCTACCCGGCTGAAGTATCGGACCAACCAAGTGGCGCGCGGTTTGGTGACTGGACGGACGCAGACCATTGGTCTGGTCGTAAGTGATATCCGAAACCCATTCTTCGCGGAAGTTGCCCGCGGCGCAGAGGACGCGGCGTATCGTGCAGGTCGCGACGTGGTTCTCTGCAACAGCGACTTGAAAGCGGAAAAGCAGATGGACTACTTCCACTCGCTTTTGGCGAAGCGGGTCGATGGTATCGTGATGAACTCAGTGGCGGCATTGAGCCGTGCCCAGCAAGATCAATTGTGGGCTGCCGGCGTGCCGATCGTGCTGCTGAATCGCAGTTCGGTCTATCGGCGTTTCTCCTCCGTATTGGGAGACAACCTCCAGGGCGGCGAGATTGCCGGGAACTACCTGATCGATCTTGGGCACACCCAGGTCGGCCACATCACCGGGCCGCGAGCACACGGCAACTTGACCGATCGCGCTAAGGGATTCTTCAAGGCCTTTCACGATAGAGGTCTCCCGGAACCAGAGGTCATCTGCGGCGAACATACGTTCGCAGGCGGCTACGAATCGGCCAATCAACTGTTAGGGCCTGATCGAAAAATTACGGCGATTTTTGCGGGAAACGATGTGCTTGCCTTCGGATGTATTCGCGCCGCGATCGAAAAGGGCATTCGTATTCCCGACGACCTCTCGATCATCGGTTTCGACAACGTGGAAATATCTCAGATCACTAACCCGCCCCTGACCACCATCGATCAGCCGAAATACGAGATCGGTAAAGCTGCCATCGAGATGTTATTGAACATGTTGGCGAAGGATGGCATTCGCGAACCGGAACACCGCATGATCGGCGTCCGCTTGATTGAGCGCCAATCCTGTCGGAGGGTTTCCGGATCTGCGGGCCCGAATCGCAAGACGGCGAAGCAACTGGCGGCGGACCACCCCGCTCAGGCCGGCTGAGCCGAAACGCAGGCGCTCAGGTAGCAGGTGATGTGAATGCACCCCTCCCCCCGACGCTGGTTGATGATCTCGTTCGCCTTCTGGGCGACCGTCATCAACTATCTCGATCGGCAGACGCTTTCGGTGGCAGCGCCCGTGCTTCGCGAGCAGTTCCACATGAGCAACGTGGAATATTCGCGCGTGCTGTTCGCATTTTTGCTGGCGTACACACTCAGCAACGGTATCTCTGGGTCGGTAATCGATCGGTTGGGTACAAAGTTCGGATACGCGCTGTGCATGCTGTGGTGGTCGGTGGCAGCGCTCTTGCACGGCTTCGCAACGGGCGTACTCAGCCTCGGGATGTTTCGGTTTCTGTTGGGGATCGGCGAAGCCGGCAACTGGCCCGCCGGAGCCAAGGTGGCGACGGAGTGGTTTCCCGAGCGCGAGCGTGCCCTGGCGTCCGGGATCTTCAACAGCGGGTCGGCGGTAGGCGCGATCCTGGCTCCGCCCATTGTCGCGTGGATTCTGCTGCGCTACGGATGGCCGCCGGCGTTTGTCGCAGTCGGCGCGGTGGGATTCATCTGGCTTTTCTCGTGGTTGCGCGCCTATCGTACGCCGCCCGCGGCCGCAGCCGAGATCGAAGCGCCGTTGATTCCCGCCCGCGCACTCATGCGCACGCGCGTGGTCCTCGGATTTACGCTTTCGAAGATCTTCCTGGACCCGGTGTGGTACTTTTACATTTTTTGGTTTCCCGAATATCTGAAACGGGCTCGCGGGTTCGACATGGCGGCCATCGGCAAGTATTCGTGGATTCCGTTCGCTGTGGCCGGCGCTGGCAATTTCCTGGGCGGCGGACTCTCCGGCTGGCTGCTGCGGCGCGGCGCATCCGTGACGGTGGCGCGTAAGGGCGCCGTAACGTTCTTTGCGGCGTTAATGACCTCCGCAATTGGCGTGGTCATGGTGCAACAGGACTGGCTTGCGATCGCGCTCGTTTCCGTCGCGATGCTCGGTTACACCGGCAGCCTCGCGAACATGCTGGCTCTGCCGGGCGACGTATTTCCCAAGAACGCTGTTGCTTCGGTCTATGGGCTCGCAAGCATGGGCTCCGGATTCGGCGGCATGCTGTTCACGCTGATTACCGGATGGGTGGTGGACCATTATTCGTACACGCCAGTATTCATCGGCTTCGGGCTGCTGCCGTTGATCTGTGCGACGATTCTGTGGTTCGTCGTGGGTGAATTGCGGCCCATCCGACATCGGCCCGGAGGGTCGGCTGCCACCCCCTGCTGCGTGACCTTCAAGTGACGGCAATCGTGCTTTCACGGTTTTTTCCCGGAAGCGCTGGTTGCATCTGTGCAGGACTCGGCCGAGACGGCGCCGCTATTGGGGCGATCGCCATCATTCTCACGACAGGATTCGATCATTTTCGTTCCTACAACGATCCTCGCTGTTGCCGCCCCTTCTGCCGGTTTTGGGCACGGTGGCTCTGCTTGGGTTCGGGTGACCGATCCGCCGGACAACCTTGGAGGAAGTGAAGCTACCAAATTGCTGCGAAGAATTATCTGGATCTAACCGGGAAAGTTGCATTGATTACCGGCGCCTCGTCGGGCACTAGGTGCGGCAACAGCTTCGCTGTTTGCTGAAACTGGGAGCGAACGTCGCGATTGGATATCACAGCAATGGCGAAGGCGCTGCTCAAGTTCTGCGTCGAATTGGCGATGCTGGCGGGAAGGCGCTCTCAACCCAGGCTGATATGCGCAAAGACTCTGACATTCAGTCCATGATGAAGGACGTGACTGAACAGCTCGGGCCCATCGATGTTCTGGTCAACAACGAAGGCTCGATGCTGCGCCGCATGAAAGCGGTGGAGCTGGATGAGGCGACCTGGAATGAGATCCTCAATCTCAACCTCAGCAGCGCTGCACTCTGCTCACGCGCTGTGGGTGCATCCATGATCGAGCGCAGGAGGCGCGATCATCAACGTGGCTTCGATCGCCGGACGAAGTGGCGGAGGGCCGGGCACCGAGATCGCGCGGTTGCAGCGGAGTCCCTGAGCTCGGACTTCAGTGCGGCGATTGCGCAAGCCGGTCGTTGAACTGGGTCACGAACGCACCCTCGTCGGGCCCCACATTATTACGCAGCACCTTGACCCGTTCCACCAGGATCTCACTAGCGTTGGTTGCGAGAACGGTCATGGTTTCGCCAATAAACTCTTTGAGCGGCATTGCCCGAGGATCGCTTTTGCCTCCCAACAGGTCGGTCTGCACCCACGGAGGAGCCAATTCGAGAACCGTCACCGAACTGCCCTTCAGCTGGTAACGCTGCGAAAGCGTATAGGAGTGTATTGCCGCTTTCGTGGCACAGTACACCGCGGTCATCGCCAAGGGTGTGAAGGCCAGCCCTGACGACACATTGATAACCGTCGCGCTAGGCTGCTTCTTCAAGTGCTCGATCAACGCGGAAGTCATCCGGATCGGTCCCAGGAGATTTGTTGTGACGATCGCCACCAGCACAGCTTCGTCAACTACGCCGGCGGCATCGTCAATCTGCATGATCCCCGCATTGTTGATCAGCACATTCAGCTCTGGGAAATCCGCGATCAGCTTCTTGGCAACCGCCGCAATGCTCGCCGGATCAGTAACATCCAGTTCCACGGATTGCATGCCGGAATTGGCCTTGATTGTCGCGGCCAGGTGACCCTGCCGACGGCCAGAAATGATTACTTTGTTCCCTAGTCTGTGGAGCGCCTCGGCGAGTCCGCGCCCAATGCCCGAACCGCCGCCTGTAATGAAGATCGTGTTTCCGGTCAATTTCATATTTGTTCCTCTGTTCTCAACCGTTAGCGCGGCGCTCCCACCGCGGCATCGCATGCCACCCTTGAATCTATCAGATAAGTTAGGAACTCCCTGCATTTGGCGGGCGAGGTCCTAATGCTGTAGAGGGACTAAGGGCGTCTGGTTAATTGGGACTTTTCCGTCTTCAAGAATATTGCCGCGGGGGAAGCGAGGAATTCCAATTTCAGGCACCTCCGCGCCGCGACGCATTATAAAAGGGCGCCCCTTTTGAGGTGGGCATTCGATGAGCAAGTGGATGTGGTCGGCTTCACCGTTCACTTCGATAAGTTTGTACTGGTAGTGAGAGCAGATGCGTGGGAACATGGCAGATCCATCATTGAGACGAGAGGAGGTAAACGCTTGGCGACGAGACTTAGTAGCAAACGCAACGTGGTAAATCAGCCTGTGGACACAGTGGCTACTTGTACCAAAGTCCGCATTCCCCATTCGTTTACTCCCGTACTTGATGGGCTTCTGGTTCGGGTTCGGAAGGACTGCTTGCCTCGTATGCTCTATTTGCGCGAGTGTTCCTCGTCGAAGTATTGCCCAGAAATCCCCTGTGTCGTAGCCAAATCTCTCATCGTCAAATACCAGCGCAACCCGCAGTGCGTTACCGCCTCCCACATCGTTCTGCCCATCTGCGGAGACCAAGGCAAGCAGGTCAAGTTAGTGGACGGCGGGGTATTGCGCCACTTTGACAGCGTGGTTTGGTTTGCTGATTGGCGGAGCCATGTTGAAACTTGCCTTCCACGCCGTATGACAACGGACGGCGAAAGTCTCGGTGACTGGGTCAATGTGTCAGCCTAGAAAGGGGTGTAGTCCCATATGAAACGAACAATTCCCACGCTTCTCGTTCTGCTGTTTGCCACCACGGTCAGCTTCGCGCAAGGCGCGCCCGCCAAGTCGGCTGGGCCTTATGCCGTCGAGTATTACTACAAAGTGAAGTGGGGACATTCGGAAGAATTTCTAACACTTTTCAAGAAGAATCACTATCCTGTGCTCCAGAAAGGCCTGGAGTCGGGCAGAATGCTCAAGGTGTTTATGCAGCAGCCGCAGCTGCACATGCCTGAAGATGCTCGCTGGGACTATCGCGTGACCATCGTGTTCAAGAACGCTACCGTCGCCAACGAGCCCGATCCCGGCGAAGAAGCGCTGATCAAGCAGATGTATCCCGACCAGGGGACTTTCAAGAAAGAAGAACAGCGCCGTTTTGAGATTCTCGACGCACACTGGGATCTGCCGGTTACGACTATCGATCTGGCGGCAAAAGAACAATAACTAAGGCGCGAAGCAGCAAGACGCGAGCAAGACGGCGGGAAATAAACAAGATCAGAGATTGGAGCCTGGCTGTGCGCAGGATCACAGCGCGCTCTTGCCCCATCGATCACAATATAGGTGGTTGCAAGGTCCCGCTGGTTGTCCGCCCCCGGGGGCAGGGACAAGGAGGGTTTATGTTGCAGACCTCTATTCCAAGGCTCAGAAACCGCTTTGACCGCAACCAGTATTTCCATTTCCACCCCATGCACTCCCTGTTCTCGCTGATTGCAGCTACGGCTCTGTTGGGGATGGTGGTATGGTTCTTGGTCTCGATGCGGTGAGGCTCCGACGCCGGTCAAGCGGAACTCCTTGCTCGTCGCAAGTGTGATACTTGCGCCATGGATCCTGTTGTCTTCCCAGTTGATGCGTCTTTGTACCGTCCGCGACCACCGGCATTCACGTTCCCTAGGTTGCCAATCCCTTATAAAGTAAGGTGTTTGAACTCGACATACAGGAGGGGTTATATGCAAATCGGATTCCAAGCCTTGTTGCGCTGCGTTGCCGCGTTCCTGGCATTGACGCTACCTTCGCTGGCGCAGCCAGTGGCGCGCGAAAAGGGTGGTCTCGACGCTACAGGTCCATACCGGGTTGTTGAAAACTGGTTCAAGCCGGGTGTCGAACAATGGAATCAGCCCGTAACTGGCGTGGCGGTGGACAATCCCAACCGGATATTTGTTGTTTCTTCAGGTCAACAAATCACGCAACCAGGATCCTTAATTCTGGGTCCTGACGGTGTGACGTTGAACCCGGTCCGTAACTTTTCGGCGCCGCCGATCCAGAATCCGAGCCACGAGCACCTTATTTTGGTCCTAAACGCAGACGGCAAAGTCGTGGAAGATTGGAGTCAATGGAACAACGACGTCGTGCTCCCGCACAGTGTCGAATTAAATCCGTATGACCCTGAGAGACATGTATGGGTGGTAGATCGCGATGGCGACCAAATCCTCAAATTCACCAATGACGGCAAGAAACTCGTGCTTCGCCTTGGCGAAAAAGGAGTACCGGGCTCAGATCACAGCCATTTCAATTGGCCGGCATCTTTGCTGTTCATGCCTGACGGGTCCCTGTATGTGGCGGATGGTTACCACAACACCCGTGTCGTGAAATTTGATAAAAGTGGAAAGTACCTCACGGAATGGGGTGCTAAAGGCAATGGCCCTGGGCAATTTAATTTGATTCACGATATCGCCATCGATGCGCAACACCGTATCTACGTTGCCGACCGCGGCAACAATAGGGTCCAGGTCTTCCGCGAAGATGGGACGTTTCTCGACCAATGGCCGAACATTCATAATCCGAGCCATTTTTGGATCACGAAAGACGGATATCTGTGGCTCGTCTCTGGGGATGGTAATCGCTTGGCCAAGTTCGATCTCAGCGGCAAGCTCATTACTTACTGGGGCATGCATGGCAGGTTTGCTGGGGGGTTCGATGATCCGCATACAATTGATGTCGACTCTTTGGGCAATCTTTATGTCGTGGAAGTCTTTAACAACCGCGTCGAGAAATTTATTCCCCGCGAAGATGCCGACAAGTCGCGTCTCATCGGACAGAAGTTCATCCTTAAAGGTGGGCATCATTAGAATGACGGGCTTGGCCCGCGGCGCCGGTAGGGAATCCAATTATGGTTTGTTTTTCCGCGTGCCAGGAGGCGTAAATCCTCAAGATCCTGGCGACCGCTCGATTCATAGATGGCGGTTAATTGGTTAATGCGTAGATTTGTCCATGTCTAATTGCTGCCGTTCACGCATAGGGCACAAGGAGCATGAGAATCAGAATGGAGTCTACTTTGCAGCAACAGCCGACCACCGATGTGAGGCTTCGATGCCCTATTTACAACGAGCAAGAAAGGTTTGATGGTAGAGAAATCGAGCACGCGTAGCCAGGGAGGGAAAACACGGCTGCTCCACTGGGTCGAATCCGACGAACCGCTGGTTGATTTGGGACGTGGCGTCCAGTTCCTGCGCGGCGAACTCCAACGCGAATACGTAGTCGCATTCTTGGAAGGGTTCGATTGGCTGCGCGGCAGTTCAGCGACCGTTAGACTCCTCGGTAGTTGTCCCAGCTTGATCACTCGCGCGGAGCATTGGTCCGAGATCATTGAGAGCACCCGTGAAGCCGTGCTCGTCTTCCTGTCGGACGAAGGCAATCTAAGCGACGCCTTCCTCGCCACATCTGACAAAGCACCGCCGCGATGGATGCTAGTTTCCCGAGCCCCGACTTAAACGACGTCTAGTCTCCCGAGGGCAGGAGCATCTCCTCGTGGGACCCCATGATCTCCACCACGATGGTCGCGGATGGGCACTCGCCGAGAATCGGCTGGCAGGCTGCATCCGGACCATGTTTTGGGTGCATCTGCTGTTTTATTTCGGCGAACTGCTCTTGCTCGGTCGAGCCCTCAAGTGCGGTAGTCGAAGCCAGGCCCCCAGCAATCACCTGGGTGAGAGCGTCGAAGTATCCCGTGCCCACGAAGCGTTGATGCTTTACGGCCTGGTATCCGTACTCGGCTTCGCGGCTGAATTCCTTTTCCTGCAACCGCGAATAGGCCGTCATACCGCTGTCTCTGTACCCGCGCGCTAGCTCGAACATGCTCAGGTTCAGGGCATGGAATCCGGCCAGGGTGACAAACTGGAACTTGTATCCCATGCCGGCGAGTTTAGCCTGGAAATTGGCGATGGTTTCGTCGTCAAGTTTCTTTTTCCAGTTGAACGAGGGCGAGCAGTTGTAGGCTAGCAGTTTGGCGGGATACTTTGCGTGAATCGCTTCCGCAAACCTGCGGGCCTCCTCCACGTTCGGTTCCGAAGTTTCGCACCAGATCAGGTCTGCATAAGGCGCGTAGGACAGGCCACGCGCGATCGCGGATTCCAAGCCTCCGCGAATGTGGAAGAAGCCTTCTGGGGTCCGTTCTCCGGTAACAAACTCCTGGTCGCGCGGATCAATGTCGCTGGTCAAGAGGTGAGCGCTGTCGGCATCTGTGCGCGCCATGATGAGCGTGGGCACTCCGAGCACATCCGCGGCCAGGCGAGCTGCCACCAGCTTCTGGATGGCCTCCGAGGTCGGCACCAGAACTTTCCCCCCGAGATGTCCGCACTTCTTCGCCGAGGAGAGCTGATCTTCAAAATGTACGCAAGCCGCACCAGCCTCGATCATTGCTTTCATCAATTCGAATGCGTTCAACGCCCCACCGAATCCGGCTTCGGCATCCGCTACGATGGGAGCCGTCCAGTAGATGCCGTCCTTTCCGTCCATATGGTGGATCTGGTCAGCGCGCATCAGGGCATTGTTGATTCGACGAACCACATTGGGAACACTGTCCGCAGGGTACAAGCTCTGGTCGGGATACATGTGTCCCGCGTTATTGGCATCCGCGGCTACCTGCCAGCCGCTCAGGTAGATGGCTTTCAGTCCAGCTTGCACCTGCTGCACCGCCTGATTGCCGGTGAGTGCGCCAAGCGCTGGCACATACTCCTCGTGATGCAGCAGCCACCACAACCGCTCCGCACCCAAGCGAGCCAGTGTGTGCTCAACCTGGACGGATCCCCGTAGCTTGACCACTTGCTGGCTAGTGTAAGGGCGTTTGGTGCCCGTCCAGCGGGGATTGGTGTGCCACTGCTTCGTCATTTCCGCCGCGCTCAAAGGTTGCATGGTTGTCATATCCTCCCCGGTGTCCCGGTCTGTGACCAGTAAAGCGCATCGGCGCACATAACTCCAACCCGGTCGTCCGTATTGGTCAGGTCGTCCGTTTTGTCCTAGTGCGCCCGCACACTCTTTGGGAAGGGCATAGGATCTCCCCATGACAGCAACTGCAACCGTCCGTAATGAATTGGAAACACATATCTTAACTCCGGAAGTGAGCAGGTTCGTTAGCCGGCTATCACGCGAATTCGAGCCGCGTCGCCAGGAGTTGCTCGCCCGCCGCCGCCTCCGCCAGCAGGAGATAGACGCCGGTCAATTGCCCGACTTTCTCCCCGAGACAGCGTCCATCCGCGAAAAGGAATGGAAGGTTGCGCCCATTCCGCACGACCTGCTCGACCGCCGCGTGGAGATCACCGGCCCCGTCGACCGCAAAATGATCATTAACGCGCTGAACTCTGGCGCCAGTGTTTTCATGGCCGATTTTGAGGACTCGAATTCGCCCACCTGGCAGAACAACCTCGAGGGGCAGATCAATGTGCGCGATGCGGTCGGAGGCACGATTAGTTATGCCAGTCCGCAAGGAAAACGTTACGAGCTGGGTGCGCGGGTCGCGATGTTACTGGTCCGTCCTCGTGGCTGGCATTTGGATGAGCGCCATGTCCTGGTTGATGGTAAGCCTATTTCGGGGGCGATGTTCGATTTCGGACTCTACTTTTTTCATAACGCAGGCAAGACTGATGGCAAATGGGATTGGCCCTTACTTTTACTTGCCCAAGCTGGAAAATCACCTGGAGGCGCGTCTGTGGAACGATATCTTTGTTTGCCCAGGGTGAACTCAACATCCCACGGGGCATCATCCGCGCTACTGTGCTTATCGAGACCATTCTCGCTACCTTTGAGATGGACGAAATTCTCTATGAGCTGCGTGACCACTCTCTGGGCTGAACTGCGGGCGCTGGGACTACATTTTCAGCTTCATTGAAGAAATTCAGCAACCGCCCCGAATTCGTGCTGCCCGATCGGTCGATTGTGACCATGGACAAGCATTTCCTGAAGTCCTATGTCGACCTGCTGGTCCGGACCTGCCACCGCCGCGGCATTCACGCCATGGGCGGAATGGCAGCGCAGATTCCCATCAAGAACGACCCCGAGGCCAACGAAAAGGCACTGGACAAAGTCCGCCAGGACAAGCTGCGCGAAGTACGTGCCGGGCACGACGGTACCTGGGTAGCCCATCCCGGCCTGGTGCCGATCGCGAAAGAGGTGTTTGACGCGCACATGAAGGAACCAAACCAGATCAGCCGCCGCCCCGACGAAGTGCACGTCACCGCCCAGGATCTGCTGGCCGTCACAGAGGGCAAGATCACCGAGGAAGGTCTTCGCCGAAACATTGACGTGGGCTTGCAGTATCTGGAGTCGTGGCTGCGCGGCTCGGGCTGTGTTCCCATCTACAACCTGATGGAGGACGCCGCTACCGCAGAAATCTGCCGCGCCCAGGTGTGGCAATGGGTGCGCCATGGGGCCACGCTCAGTGACGGCCGTCGGATCACGCGAGAAATGGTCCGCGCCGTGATCGCCGAGCAGAAGAGCAAGTTGAAGGGCAGCCGCAAGGCCGAAGCCGCTGAGATCTATGACCACATGATGACCAGCCCGGATTTTGCAGAATTTCTGACCTTAGAGGCTTATGATTACCTCGAGTGGGACTGCCTGGAACACCTACTCGGAAAATGAGTCCTAACCCCGCCGAGATTTCGGATGAGTTTCTGGCGCAACTCAAGCAAGACCTTGTGGGCCGCCGCGTGGGGCCCGGCATGGCCCGCCTGGACGAGCGGCGCCATCTGCTGACTGCATTCGATCCAGAGGAAACGAACGCAGCGCGGTTCGCTGGCTATCTGGCCCAGTGGGTGGATATCGGCTTCCAGCGTTTCGGACTGGTCAAGGAGATCGTTTCCCGCTTTTCTAAAGTGCTGCGTGCGCGGTTGCCCCTGCAGGACGTACTTGCACCTGCGCATGGCCGAGGGCATGGTGGCGATGGCCGAAGAATCAAAGGAAGAGGCCCTTCGCCACTTTGATTTTGTCCTGAGTCTCGACCAGGAGACGGATGACAAGGAACTCCTGTCGATCGCCAATTTCTGGAAGGGACGGTGCCTGCGCATGAAGGGCGAGTACGATCAGGCCCTGGCGTTTGCGGTGAAGGGCAGAGAACTCGCCGCAGAGCTCGGCCACCCGCCGATGGCCACCGTCATGCGAGTGCTGGAAAAGCCTGCTCTTTTTTTCAAAAAGGGGACGTCAAGTCGGCCATCGACATCCTGCAGGAGGCCGAGGGCGTTCTCAGCCGCACCGATGACTATCTTACGCTGGGCAACATCCATTCATCTTACGGACGGATTGCACGCCGCCAGGGACGCTACCAGCATGCGATTGACAGCTTCACCGCGGCGATTGCGCTGTACAAAAAGCGCGATCCGCAGCACCGCAACGTGGCGCGTTCGCTGAACAACATGGCCTACGTCAAGCGGCTCATCGCCCTGCAACTGCGCCATAAAATCGATGCCGAAGCCGCCCGCCGCCGCCAAGCGGCCGCGCGCGGCCGCTCCGGCAATGGCCAAATCAAGCTGCAGTATCGCAAGCGCTTTGAGCAACTCCGCCAGGAGGCGCTGGCCGAACTTGCGGAAGCCGCCGACATCTACCAGCAGTATGAAAACCATCATGGTCTGGGCAGCGTGAATTTGAATTACGCTTATCTGTATTTGGACAACGGAGATCTGGAACATGCAGAAGCAGCTGCCCAGACCGCATTCCGCCTTGGCGAAGAAAAGCGTGACTACATTCTGATGGCGCGGTCGCGGCTGTTGCTCTGCATGATCGAGAACGCCCGCGTGGAGGAAGGCATCGGCGAAAGCACCGAACCCGGCAACCACGCGCGCCTGGCGCAGGACTACGCGCAGGAAGCTATCGAGCTGGCCAAACACACCCAAAACCGCGCGCCTGCTCGCGCACACCAACATTTGGCAAGGGCTGACCTACTGCAACCGTTTCTTCGGCGATCCTGATGCGGCGCGGCCATGCTACGACCAGGTCATCACCTTCTCCAAAGATGACCATGCCGATAGTGCCTGGGAGGATTTGCAAACGCTGAAGCAAAAATGCTCCGCAGCGGCAGCGTGAATCCCACGCTACGGGCCTGGTCGCAAGGATCGGTCGGCGACAAGACTTTCCAGCAAATCAGCGAAGAATTCGCCGGGCTAGTTATTCCCAAAGTCTGGGAGCGGGAAGGCCGAAGGCTCTGCGCGTCGCGGCCCGTCTATCCATCTCACCGAAGAAAGTCCGCCGCATTCTTAGCCGCGCGGGTCACAGAAAACCGCGCCGGTAACCCGGCAAAAAGTCGCCGACTTACACTGTGCGGTGATTGCGGCTGAGGAGATCATCGCTTTAGAAGAATGTCTTGTTAAAAAACAGGGCTGCGCACAAGAAATCAGGACATTCGTCAACCGTGTACT
>CAVYOX010000018.1:0-53466 GCA_963770245.1 uncultured Acidobacteriaceae bacterium
CCGCGAAAAAGACAAAATCATATTTTCAGCAAAAAGGACATGATCTTGCGACGAACGTTAACCACGGTTGCGTTACTCCTGAGCAGCACACTCCTTGTTGGACAGAGTGCAGACCAACATCCTGATTGGCCCGGCAAAGGGCAGCTATTTGTCGGAACCTGCTATCAGCCGGTGGATCGGTCTCCCGAACAGATTCGCCAGGACATTGCGCTGATGAAGCAGGCGGGATTCACCATAGCCCGAATGGGCGACCTTTCCTGGGATGCGTTTGAACCGTCAGAAGGACAGTTTGAGTTCGCCTGGTTCGACAAGATTCTGGAGCAGATGAACGAGGCTGGCATCAAGGTGGTCCTCGATATCGCCGGATCGCCTGCGCCGATCTGGTTGCATCACAAGTACCCTTCCGTTGACATCATCGATGAGCACGGCGCCGTGCTACACCCGGCAGAACGCTACATGGACGATATCAGCAGTCCCGACTATCGCCAGCATCTGGTTCGCTTTGCCGATGAGTTGACGCGCCATTACGCTCACAATCCCGCATTGGCCGCGATCGGATACAACAACGAGATCGGCAATGGCTTCATGTCCTACTCCGAAGCAGACCGGCAGCGGTTCATTGAGTGGTTGAAGCAGAAGTACGAAACTATCGCAAACCTGAACAAGGCATGGGCGACGCAGCGCTGGTCGCGCCATTTGAATTCGTTCGAGGAAGTGGGGCTGCCTTATGACGATGGCCCTTCTCCGCCGGAGCGATATCTTGATCTGCGGCGCTTCTGGTCCGATGTGACCATTTCCGTTCTTGAAGATCTGGAGAAAGTTCGCGAGCGCAATGTCCCGAATCTACCCGCCGTTTCCAATCTGTGGGACTGGGCTTGGCGTAGAGGCTTTGATTATCTGAGCTCTTACAAGAAATTCGTGAGCTACGGAGCCGAGGGATTCTACCCGGCAAATCCGCTCGACGTCTCATTCGGCGCGCTTCTGGAAAAAGGCGACCTGTCTTCTCCACTGTGGTTCAACGAATTCACAAGCGGAGGCGGAGGCACTTACGGCGGCCCGAAAGGCATCATTCGTATGTGGGCGTATCTTGGCCTGATCGACTATGGACAAACGTTTCTCGCTTGGACCTTCAACACACATCGTGGCGGAGAAGAACAGGCCCTTTTCGGATTGCTCGATCACGACGGCACTCCCTCGTGGAAATATGCGGAGTACAAACAAATTGCGAGCGAGTTTTCAAAACTGCAGCTCCTGGGCTTCCCGCGCTATCACAAGCCGGAGGTGGCTATCGCGTACTCGTTTGAAAGCAACATGGCGTCCCATCCACCGGGACCTAGCAATACGGTTCGCCAGTACTTCACGGTTGGCTACATCGAGCAGGTTAAAAACGCCCTGAAATCCTTCTTTGACGACAACATTGACGTCGCGCTCATCAACATCGGTCACAGCACCCTTGCTGGCTACAAGCTAGTCGTAGTTCCGGCGGATTACGTGATGGACACCGCCAGCGCCGACGCAATCCGGAACTACGTCCGCAACGGCGGTACCGCGATTATGACTGCTATGTCAGCGAAAGTGGACGAGACGAATCAATGGTTCGACACTCCAATGCCGGGGCGCG
Organism: uncultured Acidobacteriaceae bacterium; assembly: GCA_963770245.1. GTDB lineage: Bacteria > Acidobacteriota > Terriglobia > Terriglobales > Acidobacteriaceae > PALSA-270. The sequence continues at coordinate 1,622 of CAVYOX010000018.1, forward strand.
TGAGCGATGTCTTCGGAATTCGTACTGAAGAGTTCTACCGGCCCAACACGCCTCCGGAAATGAGCGTGAACGGCAGAACTGAGAAGGCTAGCATCGGTTTCTATGAGGTACTTGAGCCTCGCACCGCAAAGACAGTGGCTACGTTCACTAATACGCCAGAAGAGTCAGCTGCAATTACGGCGAACAATTATGGCAAAGGCCGCGCGATCTATGTCGCCGTCCCTGCGCAGACGTCGGTGATTGGTCCTCTCGTGCGCGAAATGTACGCCGATCTTGGAGTCGAAAGGGGACCAGAAACCCCTACCGGCGTTTACGCGCGCGTGGTTGAAGGACGGACGGTCTACGTGAATACAACCGGGGAAGAGAAGGCGATTCCTATTCGCGGCAGGAAACGCGGGATCATCAGCGGCACCTCGTACGACGGGGCCATTCGGCTGAAACCGTACGACGTAGATCTGGTCGAGTGATGAAGTCGGTCTAATCTCGATGCATCCTAGCTACTTCCGTCGCAAAAATACGCTTTCTGACAACCCTCGGAAACCCTACTAAACAAACAATCTGTTTATCCTGCCACAGGCACATCGTGCGAACTGTGACCATGTGGAACCGGCCACACGCGGCGCTGCACATCATCCCGCACGTTCGACGGCCGGAAGAATGATTGAATCAATCCAGCTTTCGGAGTCACCACTTTCAATATCTTTGAAGAGCCACCAGCGCTCGATGTGTTCTGCCGTCTCTCCCGGATTCAGTTTTCGAAGTGGGCCAAGAGTCTCGAGCTCAAGCAAGTGCGTGTCCGTATACACTTCGAAATTACAGCCGAAGTCGGGGTATCGTGCATTCTTCTCAACTTTAGCTTTCTTGATAAACAAATGTCCCTGTCGGAAGTAGGCGCCCCACCCGGACGAATTAAAGATTCCGCCCATCTGCTCCTTGAATGGACCTGCACAATTGCTTGTCTGGTGAAGCTGCATATACTTCGTACCGATCTTCCATCGTGGATCGGCCAAATCTGTGTAAGACCACAGAGCAAGGAGTCCTTCGGGTAATAATCTGTCCGATGACATCGGGGCGCGCGGGGGAAGAGGGAGAATGGCCTTCCCGCCACCAGCCATTACCGACAGTGCCCATGGAGCCATCTCGGTGGGTTCTCGCCCAATATTGCGGATGCGGTGTGTGACCGTGACCCGTGCTCCTGTGTCCGCCAGTTTGATCTCGACCTCCTTTTGCAAGCCTGTGCCCGGAGGCATGGATTCGGGAGGAGCGGTAAAAACAAGAGCATCCTGCTGTCTCCCCATCCCAACCGGAAGATTGTCGGGATAGTACGTGCGCGAGGTCTCCGGCGATACCCAGAGACGATGGCCGCCATAAACTCTAAACGTCTGATCCCCACGTTTTCCCGAATGCTCGGGAATCTCGTGGAACTCGTTCTCCTCTCCCAGAAACCCAAAGAAAAGAATACGGGGGCCGACCTCCGTCAGAACCAGCAATTGCACCGTGTCGTTGTAGACTTTGAATGCCTTCTTCCATAGATGGTGTTCTACTTCTTCGGTTTTTACTGTGCTGATTCCAGTAAGTTCCTGCACGTCCTTGGACCTCCAGGTTCAATCCATCGAAGAAAGCCTTGCAAGAGCTGCTCGGATCAAAGGTTCAGGGCACTTGCACAGAAATTGCTTTTCCGGTGTATGCAATGGTCTTGTCAGGGCTACCTACTGGGGGCCGGTCCCGCGCCGTGCTGGTTCGACACCCAGACAATATTCATCTGAATGCTTGCCGGCATTCCGGGGTATTGTCCTTCTCGGTCTCCAATCGCGAGAGTCTGGTTTGCCTGGGACCAATGCAGCGGGATGAGAGAGTGAGCTCCTTTCTCATCGTCGTAGCTATCCCCTGCGTCCTCATATAGCGCGAAGGCGCCGTCCGCTCCCCGATAGATCCGCAGTTCGATCGGGCCTGCTGGTTCCTGGTCGGCATACTCAATTTCCGGAGCAAGGGGAAGAATTGAACCAGCACACACGAACAGTGGAATGCGATCCAGAGGGGCGTCCGCTTCGATCTCACGATCGCCCTTGGGCGCCTCTCCCGTCCAAGAAAATACCAAGCAGGAGAACCGGGCAGATACAGAGTCCTGTGACTGGCAGCCTGTGACGGAAACGGCTGCCGAGGAATGGCACAATTGGATCGCCTCAATCTTGCACTATCGCCAACTACGGGCGCCCATCTTTGAACCAGTGATGGCAGCCTCCGAAAGAATGTTTTCCTGACCATCGTACCCTTTCTAAAATCCCTCTTGTTTCGCATCGGACCTGGACTACACTTCCTTTGGACCTAGTATGAGCGCGAAATTTACTAAGCACATTCGCGTTCCACGTTCGATTTAGTCGACTCCGATCGCGTCGCCTCGGCCATCTATATCAGGGATTTCGAAATTCACGAGCTCCCTTCTGAATCCACGTGTGTTGTAAGCGCCGTAAGCCACGCCAATCACCATCCAGGCAATTCCCAAAACTTTGGCGCGCCAACTCAGGCTCAGCCACAACAGCATGCAGACAAGAAAACCCAGCAGGGGGGAAACGAGGTTGAACCAGCGCTTACGGGCTTCGCGACAATAGAAGCGCGCCAGCGCCGCGGCATTGACCCCCATAAATGCGAGCAACGCGCCGAAATTCAGCAATTCAACGCCGCGCTCAAAACTCAAAACCATCGCGCCGATCAGTGCAACTGCGCCGACCAGCAACACGTTGTTTCGCGGGATGCGTTTCCTGGGCTCGATCGCTCCAAAGAAGCGGCGCGGCAAGGCGCTGCTCCGTCCCATACCATAGAGCAGTCGTGCAGCACCCAACTGCGCCCCTAGTGCCGAACCGACCGTCGCCACCAGAAGCGTCACGTTGATGAGCAAGAAGAGCCAGCGGCCGCCAGCTCTTGCGGCAACAAAGACGAAAGCCGTGTCCACGTCGGGAAACTTCTGCGCCCCGGGCCAGATCAGTTGGGCCGCATAGACCTGAATGGATGCCAACAGTCCAGTTAGTAGACACACGAAAACGGTGGCAAGGAGAATGTTGCGGCGGGGATTCTTGGCCTCTTCAGACAGAGTTGAGATGCCGTCGAAACCAATGTAAGTCAGTACAGCCAGCGAGGTCCCGCCCATGATGGCTCGGACCGAGAAGGTCTTCGGATCGAAAAACGGGCGGGTAAAATAGCCGATTCCGTCATGAGGTGTTGCATAAATGTAGCGAGCCGCGGCCGCCAGGAAAAGCAGAATGACAACGCCCATCAAAGCAACCAGAGTGGAGTTGATTCGCGCCGAAGTTTGAATGCCCTGCATATTCAAGAATGTGAACAACGCGACGAAGGAGATCACCCAAGCGGCGTATGGGATCTCCGGAAAGAAGTTCATCGCGAACTTGCTGCAGAGGATGGTGCAGATCAGCGGATTGAGCACATAGTCCATGACCATGCTCCATCCGGTGATGTAACCCACCGCTGGATGGATTTCGCGACCTACATAGGTGAAGGCGGAGCCGGCGCTGGGATAGGCGGATGCCATTCTTCCGTAACTGATGGCGGTAAACAGCATGGCGACCATGGCGAGCAGAACTGTCAGCACCGCGTAACCGTGAGATCGCGTGCTCATCACACCGTACACCGGCATGGGCGCGGTTGGTTGGATCACGATGAGGCCATAGAGAATCAGATCCCAGAGACCCAATGCACGACGAAGCTGCGGTGTGGCCGTTTCTGCTAGGGATGTGGACATGAGCTCGGTTTCGGCGCGGGCCTATGGAACATTCGGAACACTCTCACGAAAGCTCGGTTCGAATTCATGGCACGCCGAGCGAAGCGACTCGGAAAAAGAGGCTCCGTGCGATTCGGCGAAGGCGAGAAGCTTCTCCATGGCCGCATCCGGGTGGATCGTATGGGGCGAAGTAACACTGAAACTGCCATTCAAGACGCCTAGGTCCAGTGCCGTCCGTAGCGTTCGGCCCGAAAATGAACCAGTGCCACATTCATTGGGGATGACAAACGGGATGCCAGCCGCCAAACCACAGAGAACCCCTGCGAGGAGCGCATCTCCGGCACCAGCCGTGGATATCGGCTGAACCACCGGCGCTGGGCAGTATTGCGAATGTCCGCCCTCGAAGCCGTACGCTCCTCTCCGCCCCGCACTGACGATAACGCGCAGTCGCGGCAGAGTCAGCGTGAGTGCGGCAGAGCGCTGCACCCACAGGCTCTCCTCCAGAATATGACCCAAACCATCACCAAGGAGAGCCGACGCCTCCTCCTCGTTCAACGCCAAAAGATCTGCGAGGTCGATCAATCCCATCTTTCGGGCTTCTTCGATCTCCCCTAGCACGAAGGAGCATACGCGATAATTGCCGCAATCCGATGCCAGTCTCAGGAAATCCCGCCGCAATGGCAATGGAACCTCTGGAGCACAGAGCGCGACGCCCCGTGCCCCTGCAGCTTTCATATAAGGTGCGGCTGCATTTAGATCATCGACTGACAATGCCGCAGCAGCCGAATTACTGCTAGTGATGTTGCCGCCCGAGCCGTCGGGATACATAAAGCAAATGCTGAAGGGAGTCCTTAATGCGGGATGAGTCCGCACGAACCGGGTATCCATGCCGGCAGCGCTCATTTCCTTGAGGATCTGGATCCCCGTCGCATCGCTGCCCACCACTCCGACCGGCCATACCTGAAACGAACCCGGCTCACTGGGAGAGCCCATAAGCCGGGCAATGTAGTGAAGGGCGATATGCAGTTTGCAATAATCCCGCGAATCGAGTAATTCGCCTAACCTGCTTTCGTTACGGCCGAGCTCGTGGTCACCTTGAAGCGCGTAGACCATGCCGGCTCCAATGCCGCCGATCCCGATGGCACATCTAAATCCGCGTTCAGTATTTGCGCGCAGGGCGAGCATCGATTTAGAACAACTCCCATTCGGGATTTTCGCTGATGGGATGGCGCGCCGTGTCCAGTGTTGATGTGATGATTGCGTCAGGATGCGTCTGCAACAATGTCATAGGGTATTCGGGAGTCGGCGCGCTGAACAAAGCGACGCGTAATGCCGTTTGTTTCCAGGCGCCTGTATCGCTGTATACGCGAACTTTCCTGGCAAACAGGCACTCCCGCATTCCCAACGTGATCGACATGGGAGGAACAAACTGGTAGGCCGCACCGAACGTCCGCTGCGCGAGAGCGATGATCGTGTCAACGTTGTTTTCCTGAATGCGGATCGTGCAGTTTGCGATCTCCTCCAACGTCGCATGATGAAATGGGTGGCGGCGGGCCTGGTTGTAAGCGACGTGTCCATCCTGCCCCCAACCCCCGACTGTAATGTCGACGGGTGCGCGGTCGATCGCGGCCCGCACTTGTTCCATCGTGGCCGGCAAAAGCCAATAACGTTGACCTTCCGGCACTGCGAATTCCGGGCGGATACCCCGGTAGAAATTACGCTCCATAAAAGTTCTGAAGTTGTAAGGATGACCTGATGGAAGCGGTTTTCCCTGCCAATCGAGACACTCGTCCATGTGAAATACGTGCAAACGTTTCAGGGGCACGGCCCTCGTATTGACCAGGGTCCGAAAGGGTTCGTACCAACAGGTAGGTCCGCAAGGAATAATGGCGCGCGTCGGGCGCTCCTGCCTGTTATTGTCCTCGATAATTTCGACCAGCTCCCGCGCCATCAAGTTGCCCAACTCTTTCGAGTCAGCCACCTGCCGGTAGCGAACACGCAGCTCCGGATGTCCGGGTAAGTTCGCTGCGGGGATCGCGCACCAGCGCTGAAGTTCCCGGGTGCTCACATAATAGGATGAGGCCAAACACGATTTCTTTTCGTCCATATTGAAGCTCAATCAACTCTCGAACATTCCTGTTCGCGTACTGGTCACAGCAGCATCGCTTTGGAGTTCTATTCAATCTGAGCCGAACTCGCGGGCGTGTTGTACCCTTCCAGCCGGACCCATCGTGGTTCTGCCGACTTCGACAGGGTCGCGTGGATCTCGGCAGTCTCGCCGGGATACACGGTGATGTAGTTATCGTCGTATCGGATGGGGAGGATTTCCCCACCGTTCTCTGTAGCAGAGACGGCCGCCCGTTCGAAGAAAGCGATGCGTTCGGACGGGTTATGTAGCCGGATAGCGACCTCCGTTCCACTCTCGGTTGTGCTCAGGTGAGCGCTGAGTTCCAGTCGCACCGGAGCCATCGTATTCAGCGGCGTCATGTCCGCCCAACTGTCCTGCTTAAGATCAAACGCGGAGTCGTTTTTCCGGTCTCCCAGGTCATCGTCTTTCTGCGATTGCCAGTAGGTGTTCTCCGCCACCAGCGTTCCGGCGCTATCAGACAATTGGCAACGCACAAAGAACACCGGAGTACTTTGGGGATAGCGAGGCAGGACCATCACCTGAGTTATGCCATTGAATGGAACCTGGACGCGATCGGCGGGGCGGTCGTCGAGAACCTTGCCATTCAGATCGTAAACCCGCACTCGTACACGGAGACCCTGCACGTCGGCAGGACTCTGATTGGAGACCACGATCTTGGCCTGGCTGTGATCGCCCGTTGCGTAGCTATCGAAAACCACTGAAACGGGACGCAGGCCCTTTTTCGCGCCGTAGTACGCGCCGCCGGGACTCAGATAATAATCAATGATGTGGCCATAGAAGGAGGGCCAGTGGCTATTTAACATCCAGTAGAGGGTCATCTTGTGATTGGTCCACCCGCTGGCGGCAAAGTCTTCGAATTGTGCACGAGTGTTCTCGTAATGCGCCAGTTGTGCCTTGCGTACGAACTCCTCCACGCCGCTAGAAGGGCCGTAGCGCCGATTCACCGCGCGCTGGACGTTCATCAGCACATTGGTATTGGTGATCGCTCCCGCATGAAAAAACCACGTGTCGTTTATCGGCCAGAGCTTGTCAGGGGGAATGAATTTCTTCAGGCTCTCCAAGGTAGGGATGCTTTCATTGTCGCCCTGTTCGGCGGAAGACCCGCGAGTGGGAGCATATTTTCCACTGAACCAGTACGTGGGCGGACGCCAACTGTACGGGCCTTCCATGATGATGCCGTCCCATATGCGTTCGCCCTTTGCATCCTTGGCAAAAGATGAAACGGTATCCACGATCGCGTTTTGCCAGTGCAACTCTGAGAGGATCTGGTGGTATTCGTTGCGAACGGACTCGGGTGGCCGGCCATCACTTCCGTTGGCCCAGATGAACACCGAAGCGTGCGGCCGGAGCATAAGAACCTGCGAACGAAGGCTCTGGGATGCCACGCGATGGTCCTCGTCGCTCCACTGCTCCCATTTTTCCCACTGATTGCAGCACATCCAGCCGAACATCAGAGGTATGCCCTCTTCGTCTGCGAGCTCGACGATGTGCTCACTGGAGATCTTCGATTCCCAGCGCAACATGTTCATCCCGAGGTCTTTCACATAGTGCAGGATTTCGGCTTCGCGGTCAGGATCGTACCGATATAGCAGGTCCGGGGTGTAATCAGCGCCGCGCATCAGGAAGTCTCGACCGTTGACTTGAAGATAGAAATTTCCGCCCTTGCCCTTGCCGGAGAATTCTTGGTCATGATCGCGGTGTTGGGTAATGCTGCGAATACCGAAGCGAGTGTGAGAACGGTCAGAGACTTTTTCATCCTGCACAAATTCCAGACTTATGTCGTAGAGGGAGGGCTGACCCAGGGTGTACGGCCACCAGAGGTCGGGATTCCTTACGATGAGGCTGGGATATTTGTCGGGATCGAGGGCGACTTCGCGAATCTCGCCGGGCGTAAGGGTGAGGCTCTGTTCGACTTCGATGCTAGTCTTGCCTTGCCGAGAAATTGTTCCCTTGAGAGTGCCGCTGACGGCTTGCGCGGCAAAGTTATGCAATGTCGCATAAACCGTAAGCCGTGCGATGGCTTGTGGCAGGGACAGTTCAGAGTTGACTGCTGGGTTTTCGAGCGCAACGTCACCCGTCGTTTTTAGGTAGACCGGCTTCCAGATGCCTGCATTTCTGTCAGGCACGAAGGAGGCATCGAATTGATGTTTTCTGGTGTACTTGCCTTTGTATCCTAGGTATTTCCAGTTGATCCAATCGAACCAACTATCTGCCAGTTCCACGCCGTTGACATCTTGAACCAATTGCTCGGGTGTGACTTTTACAGCCAGCGCATTCTGCGCTCCTGCCTTGATCCACTGCGTCACATTGAGCTGGTGAGCGGCATACATGCCAACCATTTGCTTGTTGTCCGCCACCTTCTGTCCGTTCATCCAGATTTCGGCGCGGTAGTTAATTCCCGGGAACTCAAGACTGTAGGCCGAAAAACCAGCCGGTGCAGTGAAGACAGTGCGGTACCACCAATCCTGCTTGTACAAATCCCGCGGGACCTTCTCGAGCATGTTCTTGCCGAGATACAGGTTGGGGTAGACACCATCCTCCTGCAGGATTTGGAGAACAGTCGCGGGCATGCGATGGATCGGATGCCACGCCTGGTCCTGGTAATCGGAGCTAGAAATCGCTGCACCTTCTGTTCCAGCGTCTTTCGCAGCAGACAATTTCCAGTTGTTCGACAACTCCAGTTTCCCCGGAGCGTCCGCCGCACTAAGAGCAGGCGAGACGAATAGGCACAGTAGTGACCATAGTGCGCAAATCACGCGGAACATGTTCTTCTCCCTCTCGGAGCACACGAGAATTCCCATCTGCGTCGGCCAGAGTTAATGTCGCCCGTGGTTGCTGACGAGTCGCTGGCTACACCCACTTGGAATCTGTCGAAACGATGCAGGGGCATTGTTCGAGTGCTCTTCTGCTCCTGAAGGCGCCTCCAACGAGCCTCCAGCCTCAGAAATAAAGCTTCAGTGCGAATTGAATTTCGCGCTGATCGTTTTGTCCATCGCGTGTCGACGTAATCGTTCCGAAATTCGTGGGGTTGTTGTAGTTCAGTGCTCCGGGGGCCGCCGGTACTCCGTTCAGCGCGAATCCCGGATTCGAGAAATTCGGATGATTGGTCAAGTTGAAGAACTCGGAGCGAAACTCCAACCGGAAACGTTCGTTCAGCTGGAACTCCTTGAATAGCGAGAAGTCCATGCGATGAAAACCCGGTCCACGGAACTGGGCCGGTTCACCGCCCAAGGGGCTGTAGTCGCTTTGCCCTATGGTCGTCGCAACCGGAGGTGTCGCGAACGCTGCCGGATTCATCCACTGATCCACGTTGTGCCTGCCGGCATACAGGTCGACTCCAGGAACCGTTAAGGCATTACACCCGAAGCCCGAAGTCGTTGCGATGGCACAAGGGACCGTACCCGGTTGACCGTCCTGCAGCGTCAGAATCCAGTTGGTATCCCAGCCGCCCAGGATCGCGTTGACCACTCCGCTGCTGCCGCCTAGAAAATGCCGGCCATGCCCGAATGGCAGTTCATACATTCCGCTCAGGTGGAACACTTTGTTAATGTCGAAATCGCAACGTGAGAAGTCCCCGTGGATGCCAAAGTGCGGCAGGAACGGAGCGCGGTAGCTGGGGCCCAAAGCGGTGGGATTCAAGACGTCGACGGCATCATCCATACAACTGGCCCAAGTGAAATTACCGAGAACACTCAAGCCATGGCTGACTCGTCGTTCGTAGGTGGCTTGGAGAGAATTATAGTGGCTATCGCCTGAGAAAGTGGAATAGACCATGTACGAAGAAAAATCAGGGTACGGAGAATACGACAGAGCATTCAGTCCAGGGGGCAAAATCTCCTGGGGAGTATTTGGGTTGACGTATGTACCCATATGATGGACAGTATTGCCGACGTAACCCAGCTGCACTGTATCGTTGGGACTTAATGCGTACTGCGATGTCAGGTTGTACCCCTGGGTGTAAGGAGTTGCCATGTGGTAGTCCTCACCCGTGAAAGACACTCCTCCCGGTTCCACAGCGGCCGGAGTCAGAGGGATGCCGGTGATTCCCGTCTCAAGCGTGCCAATGGAGCCGTTGCCGAAGGTAATCGGCGCATTGGGCACCTGATAGCCATAACCCAGGGTATATTGGAAAGGAAAGTCCACATAAGTTTCGATCACGGAGTTCTCGAACCCGCCGTAGAAGATTCCGTATCCACCTCGCATCACCAACTTGGGAGTGAGTTGATAGGCAAATCCGAATCGAGGCGAGAAATTCCCCTTCTGCGATACGCCAAGACCTGACTGGCTCGAACAGACGATATCAATCCCATCCGCCGCCGCAGCAGCCTTGAAGTCCGGAGACAATGGAGTGTTGCAGCGTTTCTGGGTTAACAAAAACGTCGAATGCCCGTTCGCCCCGGTAAGCAGGAAGTTCGATTGATTCCCATAGTTCTCTTTCAACTGGCCGAAGTATTCGTACCGCAGCCCCAAGTTCAGTGTCAGCTTTGAGGTCACTCTGAGATCATCCTGAAAGTAGCCTGCGTAGTATCGGTGCTGCATCGACGTATTGGCAATGTTAGACGCGCTGATCGAATCAGCCCCTCCTACGTAATCAGCGGCGCCTGGCACCGTTCCGGGAATCGGCGTCAAAAGCATCTGGGCAAGACCCGTGTTGCCTCCGCTCGTGGTCGGGACTTCTGTATACAGACCGCTGAAGGCCCACGTTCCCCGGCCCGCGATCGGCTGCAGAATGGAGAAACCCAGGCGCTGCCACTGAAATCCCGCTTTCAGGGTCTGCCGCCCGAGCGTTTTGGTCAGGTTGTCCGTAATCTGTGATGTGGTGCTCAACTCGATAGAAGGCAAGTATTGGCTGCTGCCCAGGGAGTTAAGACCTGTGAAGTAGATGGAACCCAGCCCGCCATTCGAATTGCCTTGCGGGATGCCCTGGATGCCAAATTGCTGCGGAATTCCTGGTGTGTCGGCGTTGGGCTGACTACGCGTGACCTGCAGATGGTTATACCCCAACCGGAACTCATTCACCAATGTCGGTGAAAAGGTGTGCGTTTCGCTGAGCGCCGAGTTCCAGGATCTCGTGTTTTGAATCCCAGCATAGAATGCGCCGCCATCCGCAATGCCCCCAAAAGGTCCGGGAATGATATCTGGATTCCTCACATAGCTGAGGCGCCCGAAAGCGTTGTCTTTCGAACTGATGTTGTGATCGACGCGCACATCGAACTGATCGGTGTCGTTGTTGATGACTGGGTTGGACAAGTAGTTATTGAACAGGCCTGAGTTGTTCGGAACTGGAAACAGGTTCAGGAGTTTGATCGCATTCGCATCCAGTCGTCCTGTGGGAAGCATATTTCCGGCGAACGGTTCCCTGGCAAAACCAATCTGGCTGCCGGCTGCAGTCCTGACCGGACAGGGCGCCGTCAATGAGGACACCGGATCTGCCACTCCGCAATCGATAGCACGCGTGGTGGATGGGTCGAAGACCTGTCCAAGTGTAAAACCCCGCCCGAGCACATCAGCGACGCAACCGGATTGACTTGGATCCTGCATACAGCTCGCCGAAGCAGGTCCTTGGCTGAGCAATTCGGAGAGGTTTGTATAACCGCTGCTGCGCTCCAATGCGGTCGGCACCGTACTCGTGTAGGGATTGGCTTGGCGAATGCGCGTGCCTTCGTAATCCATGAAAAAGAAGGTTTTATTACGGCGGATCGGGCCACCAAATGTGGCCCCGAACTGGTTCTGGCGGAATTCCCCTTTTTTGAGGCCATGCTCAAAATAGTTGGCGGCATCGAATTTGTCGTTGCGCAGGAATTCCCACACTGCGCCGTGAAATGCATTCGTTCCCGATTTGAGAGTGGCGTTCAGTACGGCGGCCGCCGACCGGCCAGACTCCGCGCTGTAGTTATTCGTCTCGACCTTGAACTCCTGAATCGCATCGACGGGTGGCTTCACGGAGTAAGCGGTACCGTTGAGAAAATCTACGAGGTTGGTATTGTTGTCGATGCCGTCGAGCAAATAGTTGTTCTGCGCGGGCCGCAGGCCGTTTGCTGCAAAGCTGCCGCTGCTGCCCAAACCGCGCGTGTCCTGCTGGCCTTGCGTGACACCAGCTGACAGTTGTGCGAGAAAGGTAAAGTTCCGGCCATTCAGCGGCAGATTATTGATAGCCTTTTCCTCGACGACCTGGCCCACCGACGCGTCCAGAGTCTGTAGCAGAGGCGGCGCCGCATCGACGACGACCGTTTCTGTAGCTTGTCCGATCGTCAGCGAGACGTCCACTTCGAGCTTCTGCTGCACGTCAAGAGTCACGTTATTCTGCTTAACGATCCGAAAGCCGGTGGCAGATGCAGACAACGAGTAGCGCCCGGCCTTTACGGGCGAGAATGTATACCGCCCCTCTGATCCCGCCGTGGTAGAGGCGGAGATGTTCGTATCCTCATTCGTCAGCATGACGTTTGCATTGGGTATTCCTGCGCCGGATGGATCACGGATCACGCCGGATATCGAGCCCATGTCGACTTGGGAGAGGGTGCTGGCGGGTACAAGCAATCCCAACAAGAGCACGATAGCTGCTGCTGACGTGTGGCGCCAACCATTCAGAATCAACATGATTGCTCCTCCTCCGAGGCGGGGCGGTTCGATCGCAACTCGATAAGGCCCGCGGAGCGGGTTGGAAACTCCAGATCCGGCAAAAATGGGGTCCCCGCGTCGGTTCATTCCTCAGCAGGAACACCTGTATCGTGCACGCGAACGTAATTAACGTGCACGTGAACGTAATGAACGTGCACGTGCACGATGCTCTTACTCCGGGTATTTGTCAAGCGTTTTTCTCTGACCGCCGGTTGCGAGGTGGAAGTTGGACTGCGAATATCGGCAGATTGGCTCGAGCCGCGCTCATTGATCGATTCAGCGATTGGAAAATTGAGTCATTACGCGGGTGAATTCGCATCCGGGGCGGATGTAATAACTCAAAGAAGTGACGCCTCAATCATTTGATGCCTCGATTGCGTCATGTTTTCATCTCGCTCGCATCCAGCAGACTCGGGTCCGGCGCAACGGCAGGTGTTGACTCGACTGCGCGCATCTCCCTGAACAGGTGCAGATTCGATAACATCACTACCGCCGGGCTGAGAGGCACTGTGGGAGGAAATTTGATTCTCGAGATCAGGTTGTCCGTCATGACACGGACCGCCATTTGTCCTTGCCGATGCGGCTGGTGGTAGATGGATGCAGCGATTGTGCCTCTCTCGAAGTAGGATGACATTTCCAGGAAAAGGTCGGTTGTAATGAGTTTCACTTTCCCCTCTAAGTTCGCTGTCTCGAGGGCGCGGCAAACGGGCAGGCAATTCACTGTGTTGACGTAAATTCCTGCGAGCTCGGGAATGCGCTGCAATAAATCGAGCGTCTTACGGAAACTCTCCTCTTCGTCTTCATGACCTTCGATCACAGCTGCAATCTGACCGCCCAAGCAGTGTCTGGGAAAAGTTTTCGAAAATCCTTCGGCTTTCCTGCGGTGGTCTTCCGCCTGCAACATTCCCGCTACTACCACCACCTTTGAGCCTGACGGAACAAGCTTCCCAAGCAACTCGCCCGCCACGCAACCGCTGAGATAAGGTTCGACGTAGACGACACTGGACCGCCGACTTTCAGAAGCATCCGTGTCCACACAAACCACGCGAATGCCCTTGCTCTCGGCCTTATTGATCAACGGTTTTAGATTTCTGGGATTGCCGGCGGTGAGAATAATTCCATCAACTTCGCTCGCCATGAGCTCCCGGAAAGCTTCGGTGTCTCCCTCTCCAAGGTTCTGGATAGGGCGATTGACGAATTCAACGCCAAACTGCGAAACACGCTCTGCTTCTTCCAAGACCCCACTCCATAGTTGGTCGTAGAAGAAGTGAATCTCGCGAGGAATGCATACTCCGATTCTCGCCGATGCCCTGTTGGCCGAGAGCGCACGCGCGGCAAGGTTCGGCTTGTAGCCAATTTGCCGAGCTATCTGCAAAATACGTTCGCGGGTTTCTTCATTGATGCCTCCGCGTCCGTGCAGGGCACGGTCAACGGTGCCCCTCGACACCTTGGCGATGTCCGCAATTAGATGGGTGCCGCTGCGCCGTTTCGCCATGTTCGTTCTCTATCCTATGGCTAGATGGCGTTTGCAGCAAAGGAGGATTCCGTTATCGTGCTCTGTGTTTGAGTCTTCCGCTGCGAGATCCGAGAGCGCTCTGCAAGTAATCGCGAAGTATCCGTGCTGTTTGTCGGCGAAACCGGCGTGGGGAAAACGGGACTTGCCTCCGGCCTCCTGTTGAAGGCGTTGCAGAACGGCTATCGCTGTCAGTTCATCTGCGCTCAGGATCTGTTCGACGAAATGTACGCCTGGTTGGCCGACCGCTCCACCCGCCCGTTGCTGAATCTCCTAGCTCGCTTGGACGTTTTATTGATTGACGAATTCGGATACCTAAACCTCAAGCCTGAACAATCGACCATTTTTTTCAAGCTGATGGAGGAACGCGATCATCGCCACTCCACCATCATCACGACCAATGTGATTTACGAGGAATGGAAGACTTTTCTGGGCAACAAAACATGGCGGCGCTACTGAGCCGGGTGCGGCATTACTGGCACACCACCTATGGTTGGTCGTTCAGAACCCTTAGACGATCTTCGGGTTCGGCAGGTTGACCTCCTGAACCAGACTATCGATCTCAACCCGGGAGCGACAAAGAACAAAGATGCCCGTGTCCTCAAGATGACACGGGAAGTCCACGTCGTTATCTCGATGTGCGTTGAAAGCAAGGGACCGGATGACCGGGTGTTCACACGGGAAGACGGCAAGCGCGTTGGCGATTTTCGAAAAACTCGGTACAAGATGTGCTGCAATGTTGGGCGGATACGGATGGCGTGTCGCTCCTGTGATCGAACTGTGACGGAAGACAATTGTGAGTGCGGCTGTAGCAAACCCCACTATGTGGGGCTACTCGTTCATGACCTCCGCAGAACTGGATGCCGAAACTTGCGGCGGTTGGGTGTCCACGAAAAAACGATTATGAAGATTGGCGACTGGAAGACAAGGTCAGTGTTCGACCGCTACAATATCGTGGATGAAAGACCTCGCGGAAGCTGCGGCAGAGCTGGATCAGAAGGCGCAGCAACGGAAGCGGCACAGTAAAGGCACAGTACCAGCCGAGACCTCTGCGAATGACGAAATAAGCAGCGTTAACTAAGTCATTGTAGATTAAACGACTTAGCCAATAAACGGGCCCTTAGCTCAGCGGTTAGAGCAGTGGACTCATAATCCATTGGTCCCAGGTTCAAATCCTGGAGGGCCCACCATTTTTCAAGTGTCCGTTCTCGAGACATGGGTTACAGAATGTACCAGCTACATAGGTAACAACCTCGGGCCGAACAGGTTTTCAGGTGGTTCGGGTACACGCGGGTCTCGAGATCCAAGTTTCCCCAATCGTAGCGAGCGCGGCTCTAAGCCAAGAGTTCGCCCCAATGTGCAATCAGGTCGTTCCACCGAACCACTGGAACCGTGGCGTTTCCTTCAGGTTTTGGGTGTCTGCAATCGACCGCGGCTCTATGAGATAATTTTTCTTCTCTCAATCGCGAGGAAAATCATGGCGGAACACAAGGTTTTCTGCGTCAAGCTACACCAGGAACTCCCTGGTCTCGATGAGCCCCCCTTTGACACCGATCTCGGAAACCGAGTCTATGCACAGGTTTCCCGGCAAGCCTGGCAAATGTGGACTGAGCACTGCAAGATGCTGCTGAACGAGTACCGCCTGAATCCCGCCCGAAAAGAGGATCAGGAAGCGATTGTCCGTCAAATGGAGCAGTACTTTTTTGGCGAAGGTGCGGCCCCGCCGAAAGAGTATGTGCCGCCGGCAAAATAGCCCGTATCTTGTTGTCAATGCGCCGTGATGGGGGAGATCATCTGGGTTCTGACGCGGGCAGACTAGTAATGGAAAGGTTATCTTGCACTGATTTTTGTGCAATTTTCATTATCCCGTAACATTTTTCTTCTAGAACTTAGAGTGATGAGTTCTGCGTTCCACGACACGCTCATCCTCTCCGACCTGCATCTCGGTTCGGACGTCAGTCGCGCCCACGATGCCACGTCCATGCTGAAGCAGAGTCGCTTTCGCCGTCTCATCCTGCTCGGCGACATTTTTTCCGACCTGAATTTCCGCCGGCTCACCAAGGAACACTGGAAGTTCCTGGGCTACATCCGCAAACTTTCAAACCCCAAGCGCAACATCGAAGTGATTTGGGTGGAAGGGAACCACGATCAGGGCTTGACCGCGGTGATGTCACACCTGGTCGGGGTCAAGGTCTATGAGGAATATGCGTGGGAATTCGATGGCCGGCGACACTTGGCCATCCATGGACATCAGTTTGACCGCTTTCTGGTCAACAATTGGCTGCTCAGCAGCCTAAATTCCTTCCTGCATCTGCAGATGCAGAGGCTCGATTTCAAGGGCAAGTGGTTTTCGCGCCTGGTCGACCGCCTGGGCACGCGCTGGTTACGGCTATCAGCAAAAGTCGCATCGGGCGCCCTGTCACACGCGCGGTTGCGCCAGGTGCAACGTATTTTCTGCGGCCATACCCACGTGGCTTTGTATCGCGAACAGGGCGGCGTCGAGTACTACAATGCCGGGAGCTGGACCGACGCGACGCCGACCTATCTTACGGTGGACGCGGAAGGAGTTCGCATCCATGAATACCCGCAGGGGTCCGCGGCACCCAGCTCCGACCAAGAGCCGGAGGAAGCGGAATTGCTCGAGGATGCCAGCTACGAAGGGGTGGGCGGTTGATGTTCAGAAAGGAACGGCCCTAGATTTCTTGCGGCATGTTTCAGGGAGTGCTTCCAATCGGGTGAGTTCTTGCGCAAGCTGACAATCGTTTTCCACGATGCAGGCGGCGGACACCGGAGCACGGCCGACGCTCTCCAGGCCACTCTGGGGACGCAACCCGAACCCTGGGACGTCAGCCTGCTGAACCTGCAGGAGCTGCTCGATTCCATCGATGTGGTACGCAATCTCACCGGATGGCGTATTCAAGACACCTACAATCTTGTGCTCCGCAAAGGCTGGACGCGGATTTCCCCGCAACTCCTGGTAGCGCTCCGCGGAATCATCCGGGTGTTTCATCCGAAAGTCGTCAAGGCGCTCGCAGCCTACTGGTCCCTGCACCCCACCGATCTGGTGCTCTCGGTGATCCCGCACTTCAATCGCGAAATAGCGGAGAGCCTCAGCGGAGGCCGGCGAACGCCGTTTGTCACCCTGCTCACGGATTTGGCGGATTACCCGCCGCATTTCTGGATCGAGCGGGAGTCCGAATACCTGATCGTCGGTTCCGCACGAGCCGAGCAACAAGCCCTAGCCATGGGGCATCCGCGCGAGCGCGTCTTTCGCACCTCGGGGATGGTGCTGAAGCCCAAGTTTTACCAGCCGAACACCGTGGACCGGGATCGCGAAAGGAAGCGGCGCGGACTCGATCCCGATTGTCCGACAGGGATCGTTCTGTTCGGCGGCCACGGCTCGCGCGTCATGCTGGATATCACACGGAGCCTCGATGAAAACGCGACCGGGGTGCAATTGATTCTGCTCTGTGGACACAACCAGACGCTCGCCGCCGAGCTCGCGCAGCTGAGGACCAAAAAGCCAATGCTCGTCCAGGGATTTACTCCGAACGTCGAGTACTTCATGGCCCTGGCGGATTTCTTCATTGGGAAACCGGGCCCGGGATCGATCAGCGAGGCTTTGCAGTTCCATTTGCCGGTGATTGTGGAATCGAATTCGAGAACACTGCCGCAAGAACGCTACAACGCGCAATGGGTCACGGAAAAACGTTTCGGAGTTGTGGTCGATAGCTTCACCGACATCGCGCGGAGCGTTCAGGGCTTGCTCGAGAGCAGGAATTTTGACGAACTCCGACGCCAGGCCGGCAGCTATTCGAATCGAGCGCTGTTGGAAGTGCCCGTCATTTTGGACCAATGCCTGGGAACAACGAGCAGCTCGCGGGATGCGACCCATCAGAAATGCAACACAATGCCGGTCGAGAAACGGACGTCGTTCTGCCTGGCGCTGAAGAATCGGGTTTCGAGCGCGTCGAGCTGAAAGCGCCAACCGATTCCATGAATCAACCGGTAATCGAGGCCTCCGCCCAGGGCGTCGCTGAACGAGGTCTCGGAGGTGCCCCCTCCGCCGCGGTGCGAGGCGCCGACCAGAGCATGCACAAAGGGCGTGAATTTGCCCGCAGAAAAGGAAACCCGCGGTCCAAAGATCGCGTTGTGCAAGGACGTGCCGGAACCATACTGACCGCTGATATCGGCCACGATGCCGACCCAAGGTGCCACCTTGCCCTCGAGCGATCCGTCCCAGCCGTTGAGATTCAGGGAACCCCCGGAATTGAAATCAGCGTGGTTATAGGCGTAGCCCAAGAACACATTTCCCTTGGTAGGAATCTGCGCTCCCGCCCCACTCGTTAGTACCACGACCGCGGATAGTATGGCAGCCCACTTGCACACGGCAACTCCTCCTTGCAGGCACTCATGGAACGGGGGTTAGATGCAGAACGGGAAGGAAAGTTGACGGGAAAATCTTGCCCCTATTAACTGACTTTTCATGGTTCCGAAGGCCTCCGGCGAGCGTCTAATCGGTAGAATAGTCTGTATGAAGGAACCGCTGAACAAACCAACCAACAAGGACTCGGCCGGCGAGCTGTGGCCGCAGCTGTACCTATTGTGGAGACTGAATAAGGAGTCGGAGTTGAAGTTGAATGTCGGGATTTACATCAATGATGATGTGATTGTCCTCGGCTGCAGAGGCCGCGTCGTTCATGGCGCAGAAGCTGCAGCGCTATCGAGCCGGGTGCCGGAACTCCTGCCGCGCGCGCGCCTGCTGGTGCTCGACCTCAGCCAGGTGGAATCCATCGACGGGGCTGGCCTGGGGGAACTGGTGTCCCTGCTGCAGCGCGCGCGGGCCCACGGCTGTGCCATGAAGCTGGCGGCGCCCAGCAAGTGCGTGCAAGAATTGCTGCAATTGACCAAGCTGCATACCGTCTTCGAGATTCATCCCACGCTCGACGATGCCATCCTGGCATCTCGCAGCCAGGTGGCATAAGCCAAGCGGCGAGGGACCCGTCTGGAGTTTCGCGATCCGGCGGGGAACCTCGGTGGGAGGAAGAGAAACCCCTTAGCCGATCTTGATTTTATGGCCGGAGGCTCGCGGCATGCGCCAGGGTCTCGCTTGGGACCGGGTGTCGCGCTCGAACCGGTAGTTGCCCTGCTGCAATACGGCCACCGACTGCGCCACTTTCAGAAACGCCCGGGCGGCGTGCGAAAGGCTGGCGGACTTGCGGTAAATTAGGCGCAGCTTGCGCTGCAGGCTCAATTCGCGCACCGGAATATGAACGAGTTCCGCGCGCGCGAGCTCGTCCTTCACGCTGATTTCCGGAAGAAATGCCACCCCGCTGCCCAGGGCCACGAAACTCTTGATGGCCTGCAGCGTGGGCAGTTCGATGTCCATGTGCAAGGGCGTCTTGTATTTCTTGAACGCCTGAATCACTTTTTCGCGATAGGGCGACGGAACAATGTGGGCGGCGAAGGATTCGGCGCCGAGCTGGCGGATGCTGACCTGGCGCTCTCCGGCCAATGGATGTTGCGGCGGAACCACCAGTATGAGTTCGTCGAGGTACACGACAACCGCATGCAACTGTCGATCCTCGGGATCGTAGCTCAGAACGCCCAGCTCGCAATTGTGCTGCAGCACATCGTCTGGAATGTGGCTCCCGAGGGAGCGGTGTACCAGCACCCGAATCATGGGATGCAGGCGGCGAAACTCGCTGAGCACCGGCAACAAGTAGAGCGCGGTAAACTCATTGGCCGCGATGGCTAATTTTCCTTGGTGGAGATGGCGCAGTTCGACCAGCGCTTGTTGCGCATCGCCGCGCAGGTTGAGCAGCCTTTCGGCGTATTCCTGGAGCAGGCGGCCGGCATCGGTGAGCAGGCCATGACGGGAGGAACGGTCGACGAGCGGTTCGCCGAGTTCCTGCTCCAGTTTGCGGATGGTCTGGCTCACCGCCGACTGGGTGCGGCGCAGCTTTTCGGCGGCGCGGGAAAACCGGCCTTCCCGGGCCACGGTCAGAAATACTTCCAGTTGGGCCAGGTCCATGGGACCGCTCCGTCAGCAAAACTTCAGGCACCATTAGCGGTGCTTATGATCGCTACTCCAGCTAATGATATTCGTAGAATTATAAGGTTTACTTTACCGCGATGTCCACGCTAACATAAGCCTTTGTCAAGGAGGAAGGCGCATGGAACCAGCGCGTATCACGATCTTCGACACCACGCTGCGCGACGGCGAGCAGTCCCCCGGCTGCAGCATGAACGTCGAGGAGAAGCTCCGCCTGGCCCAGCAGCTCGACCGCCTGGGCGTCGATGTCATGGAGGCCGGGTTCCCCATCGCCTCGGAAGGCGACTTTGCCGCCGTGCAGGGAGTGGCCGAGATGGTTCGGCGCCCCATCATCGCGGCCCTGGCTCGCGCCCGGAAAGAGGACATCGAACGCGCCTGGCAGGCCCTCAAAGGCGCCGCCCGGCCGCGCATCCACGTTTTCCTCGCGACCTCGGACATCCATTTGAAGTATAAGCTCAAGCTCACCCGGCAGCAGTGCCTGGAGCAGGCTCGGGACTCGGTCCGTCTCGCGAAGACCCTCTGTCCGGACGTCGAATTCTCCCCCGAGGATGCGACCCGCACCGACCACGAATTCTTGTGCCAGGTGCTCGACGCGGTGATCGGGGCCGGGGCCACCACGCTGAATATCCCGGACACGGTCGGTTACACCATGCCGATCGAGTTCGGAGAGCTGATTCACATGCTCCGGCGGCGAGTGAAGGGAATCGAAAAAGTGACGATCTCCGCCCACTGTCACAACGATCTGGGGCTCGCGGTGGCGAACTCTTTGTCCGCGGTCGCCGCGGGAGCGCGGCAGGTCGAGTGCACGATCAACGGAATCGGCGAGCGGGCGGGGAACGCGGCGCTCGAAGAAATCGTGATGGCAATGCGGGTGCGCCCGGACCGGTATCCCTACGAGACCGGAGTGGTCAGCGAACAGCTTTGCCCGGCCAGCCAGTTGCTCGGCGAAATCACCGGCGTTTCGGTGCAGCCCAATAAGGCCATCATCGGGCGCAATGCCTTTGCGCACGAAGCCGGCATCCACCAGGACGGCATGCTCAAAAACCCGCTGACCTATGAAATCATGACCCCGAAATCGGTGGGGGTGCCAGATTCGAAGCTGGTGCTCGGCAAGCACTCCGGACGGCACGCCCTCGGTTTGCGCTGCGAACAGCTGGGCTACCAGTTCGATCGCCGGGAGCTGGACGAAGTTTACCGCCGGTTTGTGGTGTTGGCAGACCAGATCAAGCATGTGGCCGATCATCATCTGCTCGATCTGATCCGCGAAACTCGCCTTGCCCCCCGGCATAGCTCGCCCGAGACCGGGAAGACCGAACCGGCGAAGCGCGAGGCGGCGGCCGCAGCGTCGGCGGTTGGGGCCGGCGGCGGCGCCCCCAAGCCTCTCCCCGTGGGCCCGCCGAGCGATATGAGCTCGGTCTCGCTACCCCTCAATTCGATGGCTGAACATCACAACGAGCAGGACGACTACCTGTGGGGAGTTTAGCGGGCGCGTTCCGGTTTTATCCTCTGGAACCGCCCGCATCCTCTGTGGTCAAGGGGGTCGCTTCCTGGCCGCAGTCAGCATACCGACATGATCCTCAAACTCACCATTCTCCCGGGCGACGGCATTGGCCCGGAGGTCACCGACGAAGCGGTACGAGTGCTCGAAACCGTGGCCGAGAGTTTTGGCCATCAACTGGAGGCGACCCGCAAGGACATTGGCGGTGCGGCCCTGCTTCGCACCAAAGACCCGCTGCCGGTTGACAGTCTCGATGCCTGCCTGGCTTCGCAGGCGGTTCTGCTCGGAGCCGTCGGCGGACCTCTGTTCGACAGTTTTCCGAGCCACCTCCGCCCCGAAAGGGGGCTCTTGCGGCTGCGGCAGGAACTCGGGGTTTTCGCCAACCTTCGGCCTGCCGTCTGCTTTCCGGCGCTCGAAGACTCGTCTCCGCTGCGCCCCGAGGTGGTTCGAGGAACCGATATTCTGATTGTGCGCGAGTTGCTGGGGGGCCTCTACTTCGGCGAGCCCCGCCAGACTACGGGGGCCCTCGGCAGCCGCCTGGCCATCGACACCATGCGGTATGGCGAGTCGGAAATCGAGCGCATTGCCCACATCGCCTTTAAGCTGGCGCGGCAGCGTCGCCGCAAAGTGACATCGGTCGACAAGGCCAACGTTCTCGATTGTTCCCGCCTGTGGCGGGATGTGGTGACCCGAGTTGGGCTCGGCTATCCGGGAGTGCACCTCTCCCATCTGTATGTGGATTCCGCGGCCATGGCGCTGGTCGCGCGACCCTCGGATTTTGACGTTGTGCTCACGGAAAACATGTTTGGCGACATTCTGTCCGACCAGGCGGGTGCGGTCGTCGGTTCGCTCGGCATGCTGGGCTCGGCGAGCATCGGCGGTAGGGTCGGTCTCTACGAGCCGATCCATGGCTCGGCACCCGACATCGCCGGCCAGGGCATCGCCAATCCCTTGGGCGCGATCCTTTCCGGGGCGATGCTTCTGCGTTATTCCTTTGAACTCGAACCCGAAGCCCGTGCCATCGAATCGGCCATCGCCCAGGTCCTGAACGCCGGGCAGCGCACGCGAGACCTGGCCAAGCCCGGCCAGAGGGCTCTGAGCACGCGAGAAATGGGCCGCCAAGTGATAGAGGCAGTTCGAGAACCAGGGCAGCCGAGTGCCCGCACCGCGTCTCACTAGAGCTGGTTCCGCTGCGCCCGAGCCGCTGTCTTTTTTTGCTTTTCTGCCTGCCGCGCCCTTCCGCCTCCCGCCTGCTGGGAGTTCCTTTTTTGACAACCGGGCTAAAGTTTTCCACAGGTTTCTTCCGGGAGATAATTGCCCCCGGGTGAACAGGAAGTAGAATCTGCTTTCCGAGAAGATTAGGCCCGAAGGCAAATGCCATGCTTTCCAAGTGCACCAACCCGGGCTGCTCTGCGCAGTTTCACTATTTTCACCAAGGGAAGTTATTTCGCTGGGAAACCGCGGGTGGGACTCGCGACAGCCACCCTAGCTTCGGCGCCGATCCGCAATTCAACGCCCCTGCCCGGCGCATCGAGTACTTCTGGCTGTGCGAGAATTGTGCCGCCTCGATGACGCTTGCTTTCGACAGGACGGTGGGCGTGGTGGTTCATCCCTTCGTTCGCCCGCCCGAGGTCCGGCTCCTTCACCCCCTCGAGCACTCGCCCGCGGACCGGCCGCTCAAGCCCGCCGCGGTGGCCGCGGGTCTATGAGGACTGGGGCTGGCGCTCGTGGGCGGCATACTTTCCGCTCCACGAGTTCCAGCGGATCCTGAACATTTCGTGGACCATGCGGAGGCCGTCCCGCAAGGGATTGATGCGCGTGCCATCGCGGTGGACCCAGACCACCGGAAGCTCGGCGACCCTGAAACCGAATTTCTTCGCCAGGTAAAGCAATTCCGGATCGAACCCCCAGCGTTCAATATGCTGCAGGGGAAAGATGGCTTCGGCCGCGCGCCGGGAAAAAGCCTTGAACCCGCACTGCGTGTCTTTGTAGTGCAGGCCGAGGACCAGGCGAAGCGCCAGGTTGAACATGCGCCCGAAAAGCTGGCGGTGCAGGGGTTGCTTGCGGATCTGCAAGTCGGTGCGGATCCAGCGCGAGCCGATCGCAATGTCCGCACCGGCTGCGATCGCAGCAAATAGCTTGTCTGCTTCCTCGATGGGAGAGGAAAAATCGGCGTCGCTGAACAGCAATACATCCCCGCTCGCATGCAGCATTCCGTTGCGCACGCTGTATCCTTTGCCGCGGTTTCCCGGATTCTCCAGCAGACGGAGCGCCGGATGCTGGTCGGCATAGCGGCGGACGATCTCAGCCGTATTGTCGGTTGAGCCGTCATCGACCACGATCACCTCGGCGTTCCACCCCTGGCCGGCGGCATACCGAAGGGCTTTCTCCAAGGTCGCGCCGATGCGCGCGCTCTCGTTGTAGGCGGGGACGACGATGCTGTAGGTGACGGTTTCCACCGGGGCTCGGTAGTCAGGCTACCAGAGGTCGTCGACCCCTGCCCAATTGTTTTGTTTCCTGGGTTGGGCGTGCGGTCTAGGTTCAGGCCCTCGGTTCGGGCCCTGGGTGTAGGCCCCGCGGTCGATCGGAGTTCGGTCTAGGCCACCTGGCGCTCGTGTTTGAGCAAAGCCAGGAACTCGGCCACCAGATCCCGGTCCCACAGCCCGGCCTGGGCCTCGCGCTGCATGGTGGTTGCGGCCCGCTCGTGGTTCAGCACGTCCTTGTAGGGTCGCGCGGTCCGTAAGGCGTCGTAGACGTCGGCGACTTGCAGAATTCGCGCCAGCAGGGGGATTTTTGCGTCGCCGAGCCCATCGGGATAGCCGCTGCCATCCGAGTGCTCGTGATGACTGCGAATAATCGGCAACACCCGGCGCAGCGACTTGAGCGGCTTACAAATGTTTTCGCCGGTCAGCGGATGCCGCTTCATGATTTCCCATTCGGCCGGCGTCAGGTCCGCTCCCTTTTTCAGAATCTCATCCGGCACCGCAATTTTCCCCAGGTCATGCAAATATCCGCCCCGCCGCAGCGCCACGATCGATTCCTCGTCCAATCCGAGATGCCGGCCCAAGGCGACCGCGTGCAGCGCCAACCGTTCGCAGTGTCCTTCGGTATAGGGATCGCGACTTTCGACGCTGAGTCCGAGGGTGCAGATCACCGACTCCGCCGTTTCTAGTTCGTCGGTAAATTCCTTGAGGGTGAGCAGGGACTTCAAGCGGGCGAACATTTCTTCCGCGAAAATGGGCTTGTTGAGAAAATCGTCCGCGCCGGCTTCGATTCCCCTGAGCTTGCTCTCCCGGTCGCTGAGACCGGTGATCAAAACGAACGGGATGAGCCGGGTGGCGGGATCTTTTTTGAGTTCGTGGCAAAACTCAAAGCCGGATTTGCCCGGCATGACCACATCCGAAAGCACAATGTCAGGAGCCTGACGGAGAATCTCCGCCTCCGCCTCCGCCACGTTGGGGACCGCAACCACATGGTATCCCCGGGCCGAAAGCAGCTCCTGCATGACCGCCCTGACTTCCCGGTTGTCGTCCACGAACAGCACGCGCGGAGTACGCCGCCCGAGCGAAACTTCTCTCATTCCTTCGAGAAATGGCGAGCGCGAAAAGACCGTGGTTCGAGGTTTCAGGGGAATAGCCATGCCCGGGGTCCGGCGAACAGGTAGCCATTGTACAGAAAAAAGGCGGTTGCAAGCGTCCTAAGAGCCTTGCCCCCGGCTCGCGGAACCGAGCCGAGGTTCCATTTCGGGACTTTTTGCGCAAAAATCAGGCCCGACGGTCCAGTTTCCCGCCTTTCCCGTCAGGGTTTTTGCCCGGCCCCGCGCAGTTGATTGGCTTTATCGGACGCCGCTTGCGCATCGGCTGGCCGGTTCTCGGCCCGGTAGGCTTCGGCCAGAACTTGTTCGAGGGCGATGTTTTTCGGATCGAGCTGTGCCGCCTTCTCGAGGGGCGCGATTGCCTGGCCCGCCTGCCCGAGCTTCAGCCAGGCGAACCCCAGGTCGTACTCGGCCTCCGCATTTTCGGAATCGATCTCGACCGCACGCTGTAACACCCGCCTCGCGTCGGCATAGTCCTGTTTGTGCAAGTAGGCCTGGCCCAGCTCGAGGAGCACGAGGGGATCATTCGGTTTCGCGGCCGAGGCCCGCTCCAGATCCCGCACGGCCTCATCGGGCTGGCCGTGATCGAGAGCGTTCAGGCCTTGCCCCAAAGGCACGACGTAGGCTCGGGCTCGCTTTACCGCGGCGAAGGCCGCCAAGAGCAGGACGGCGGTCACGACAAACACCCGCAAACGCCAGTTCGCTCGGACATCCGGCGGGCTCATCAAGTGTTTTGCCAGTGTGGCCCCTAAGACTAGGCCACAGACCAAGCCGCCGATATGCGCCGAGTTATCGACGCCGGCTCCGACGGCTCCAAAAAAAAGATTGTACCCGGCAAAAACCAGGAGGCTTCGGAGGCTGTGCCGCACCGCTGGTGCGGGGATCGGAAGCCGGCCCAGGTAGAGCGCCGTGATCAAAGCGCCGGCCAAGCCAAATATCGCTCCGGAAGCGCCGGCACCCACGACCAGCGGATGCCACCACAAGCTGGCTAGGCTGCCGGCAATCCCGCAGGCGGTGTAGGTGAGCAGGTAGGTCCAACGGTCAAAAATCCGCTCCGCCAGGCTCCCCAGGTCCCACAGACACCACATGTTGAAAAGAATGTGCAGAATACCGATATGCAGGTAATTGGAGCTCAGGATCCGCCAAGGCTCGGTCCCGAGCGATCGCGGCCCCCAATTTGCACCCCACTCGAGCAACTGCGCGGTGGTCGGCTCCGACAACGACACGCCGCGCAGAGCCATCGCCAGGAAAACCGCCACATTTAACCCCACCAACACGCTGGTGACCGGAGGTCGGGGGCGCGCAGCCACCATTCGAGGCGCCGCCGGCGAGGCCACTGATCTCGTAGGTACCTCAACCGCTGCGGCGCGGCACTGCGCGCAAACCTCGGGACGTTGCCCGAAGGAAAACCTCGGCAACGGTGCCCCGCAGGAAATGCAATTGGCCATTACTTGCCCCCTGCGCGCTTCTCCGCCCGAGAAGGACGAGCTGCGATCTGAGTGATCGTGCTGGTTCGAGGAAAGCTGGTGGCGAGAAAGCTCGGCATATTCGGGAGGTCTTTCGCTCGATTCAATCGGGCACTGGATCCAATCGCGCGCAGGGTTTCCCTATCGATCCCCGCTCGTGACTACTTCACTCGCTTGGCGACAAACTCTTCGCTGGCGAAGTCGCCCACTTTTCGGGTGAACTTTATCTCGTCGCCCGAGACCTTCCCGGTGTATTCAATGCGCAGCTTCCTGTCCTGAAAGGTGATATTCTCCACGAAAAAAATGTCATCTCCCTTGACCGTACCTTCGGCAATATCGGTTGAGCCTCGGTCATTGGTGGCCTTGCCGGTCAATTGGTCTTTGTCGGCTTTGAGATCGTAGGTGTAGTGCTGCTCCCCGATCTGGGTATCAAACGACGCCTTCCAGGTTCCTGTGGCATCGGCCGCGTAGGCGGAAATCGCCCACGCCAGGGTGAGCGCGGCCAGCCCGAAGTACTTTTGATATCTCATTCCAGTTCTCCTCGTCCCGGACTTCAGGGTCAGAGGTTTCCCGTATGAAGTCATTGTCAACGGACTCGCAGTGTACATCAATCGCTCCCCGCTCATGCGGTTCCTTCGAGCGTCATTTCTTCGGCCCCAGGCCCTCCATCCGTCAGTCCCCCACGGCTTCGACCGGCGGCAGTTCCGGCTCTTGGCTCCTCGAATGGACTTTGGCGCCGGTTACGAGCACGACCGCGGCGATGATGACGGCGCTGCCCGCCAGAATGTATCGATCCACCGGTTCTTTCAGCACCAGCCATCCGAGAAACACCGCGACCACCGGATTGACATACGCGTAGGTGGCCACCTTCGAGGTCGGCACATGCGCCAGCAGCCAGATATAGGCGGTGTATCCGATCCATGAACCGCAGATCACCAGATAGACCACCGCCCCCAGACCGCGCGCCGTCCAAACGACGCGGGCAAAATCACGATGAAACAAGGCGATCCCTAGATTGCCCAGCCCCGCGAAAGTCATCTGCCATGCGGTTGCTCCTAGAGAAGCTGCCCCGGCATGCCAGCGCTTCGAGAGCACCGACCCAAGCGCCCAGCTGAGCGACCCACCGAGCAGAGCGATCGAGAG
This sequence comes from uncultured Acidobacteriaceae bacterium, assembly GCA_963770245.1. Taxonomy (GTDB): domain Bacteria; phylum Acidobacteriota; class Terriglobia; order Terriglobales; family Acidobacteriaceae; genus PALSA-270. The sequence continues at coordinate 29,392 of CAVYOX010000018.1, forward strand.
CCAGAGTTCGTTGTGATCGAGCGAGGTCGAAACCGTCAACTGCGGCCACAACAGAACCAGCGTTCCCAGAACTCCGAGACCCAGTCCCCCCAGGCCCCACCTCGAAATGCGATGATCCCCGACCAGGAACCGATCGAGCACCAGAAACCACAGCGGGGTTACGGCAATCAGCAACGCCGCCAATCCGGTGGGCACATACAGCTCGGCGTAGGACAGCGTGAGGTTCCCACCCACCAGCAGCAGAACGCCGATCACCGCCAGCTGCACCAACCGGTGACGGCCGTAACGGACGGTTTGGCCGGTCAGCCAGCAGTAAACCAGCAGCAGAACTCCCGCGGTCAGAAAGCGCGTGGCACACATGAGCGCTGGGGGGATGTGCTCGATCGCAATGTCGATTCCGAGGTAGGTCGAGCCCCAGAACACGTAGACCAGCCCGAAACACAGGATGGTGAGAAAGCGGTGCTGGCGCTCGGTCTGGGACATGGAAAATCGCGGGAGGTTGAAGTATAAGACACGCTCCGAGCGCCAGCCGATTCGTGATTTGTTGGCCTCGAGTACCGCCCCCGCCATCCCGTTACCGCCATCCGCTCCACCCGTGCTACCCCCCGAATCAGTTACTATCGAGTATTCTGCGGCTTGTGCCACAAGCTATAATAAATACAGATGGTTAGCACTATGCGCGACGGTCGGAACCCTAACTCGCACTTGCCCGATTGCTGGCTCGACTCCCTGGTGTGTCCGCGCCGCTACCGGGCGGTGCTGCCTTCGCGACGGCGCCCCAGCCTCTTTGGTAGCGACTAACTCCGATCCTCCCGAGCTTCCGTGGTTTCATGGCAGTGGTCCGGCTGTAAGGCGGCTGCCAGAGGCCAACGATCCAAGGTGAGCGACCAATGACCGCATTTCGGAGGATCCCATGTCGACCAAGGTTCTAGCTGGACCGAACATCCGAACCGCCCTGCCCGGCCCGAAGGCCAAGCGGGTGCTCGAGGGCGATGCGCAATACATTTCACCGTCCTACACTCGTTCCTATCCGCTGGTGGCCAAGCGCGGCCGCGGCATCGTGGTCACCGACGTCGATGACAACGAATTCTTCGATTTCTCGGCCGGCATCGCCGTGACCTCAACCGGTCACTGCCACCCTCGGGTGGTGGCCGCGATCCAGGAGCAGGCCGCCGAACTCATTCACATGTCAGGCACCGATTTCTACTACCAGAGCCTGGTCACGCTCGCCGAAAGCCTCTCGAAAATCGCCCCCATGCCCGGCCCCCACCGGATCTACTACGGCAATTCGGGCACCGAGGCCATCGAGTGCGCGCTGAAGCTGGCGCGCTACCACACCAAGCGGCAAAACATCATCGCGTTTTTCGGCGCTTTCCACGGACGCACCATGGGCGCGCTTTCGCTCACGGCGTCAAAACCGCAGCAAAGACGCCGTTTCGCGCCGCTCGTTCCGGGCGTGACTCACATCCGCTATCCCGATGTCTACCGCGGCTGCTCGGGCGGCGCCGAAGACCAAGAGGAGTTTGCTCTAGGCTGCGCGCGCTTTATCGAGGACAAGCTCTTCCAGACCACCCTGGCACCCGAGGAAGTTGCCGCCATATTCGTCGAGCCCATTCAGGGGGAAGGCGGCTACGTCGTCGCGCCCACGGTCTTTATGCAGGAACTTCGTCGCATCTGCGATCGTCACGGCATTCTGCTGGTCGTCGACGAAGTCCAGAGCGGCATCGGTCGCACCGGCAAGTGGTGGGCGGTTGAGCATACCGGGGTACAGCCGGACATCGTCTGTATGGCCAAAGGCATCGCTTCTGGCATGCCGCTCGGCATCACCCTGAGCCGCGCCGAGATCATGGACTGGGTTCCGGGCTCGCATGCATCGACGTTCGGAGGGAACCCAGTGTGCATCGCGGCGGCCCTGGCCACGCTCGACGTGATCGAGAGCGAAGGGCTGCTCGCCAACGCCCAGGACGTCGGCCATCACATGATCGAGCGCATGGCCGACTGGCCAACCAAACACAGACTGGTGGGCGATGTCCGCGGACGGGGCCTGATGATCGGCGTCGAACTAGTTAAGGACAAAAAAAGCAAGGAATATGCAGCCGCCGCGCGCGACCGCGTGGTCGAGTTGGCTTTCGAACGCGGCATTCTCTTCCTCGGTTGCGGCCCGAGCACCCTCCGTATCTCCCCGCCCCTGGTGGTTACGAAAGATGAAGCGGATGTAGCGCTCGAGGTTCTTGAAGAATGCATCCGCCAAGTGGGAGATTGATGCGAAGGCGCCAGGGAAGCGGTTCGGAGCGCATTGGCGAGGCACGATCCGCGGTCGGCGGCGGTGCGAACCTTGCAGCCCTCTGGAACCCCTAGCCGAACCACCCGGGATCGAGAGTCTTGGTCGCCGCGGCGGCCTGGGCGCGCACATCCTGACGGTGAGCACGAAGCCCCGATTTCCTTTTTCCGTCGCGGAGGCAGGTCGCGAGTGCTCAACTGGCGGTCCGAAGCCGGGGGCGCACCGGCCGTACCTCGAGCTATTCCAGAACGCTCACCCGCTGGCGTAAAATCAAGTGCCGGCTTCCGCCCGAACCGCAAGAAAGGACCCTAATCCTTGCCTGAGCTTAGAAAAGACCCGATCGTAGGCCGCTGGGTCATTATTTCAACCGACCGGGCCAAGCGCCCGACCGACTTTGTTCGCGAAGCAGTCAAGATCCGGGGCGGTTTTTGCCCCTTTTGTTACGGCAACGAGAGCAAGACTCCTCCCGAGATTCAGGCCTATCGCCCGAGCGCCAATGGCGGGTCAGGGCCGCAGCGCGATTCCCCAGGTTGGACCGTGCGGGTTGTGCCCAACAAATTCCCCGCGCTCGGCATCGAGGGCGACCTGAAGCGTCAGGCCGAGGGCATGTTCGACAAGATGAACGGCATCGGTGCCCACGAGGTTGTCATCGAAACGCCCGAGCACAACGCCACCCTAGCCACGATCCCCGCCAAACGCATCGAAGACGTGCTCTGGACCTTTCGCGACCGCATCCTCGACCTGAAGAAAGACCGCCGCTTCAAGTACATCCTGATTTTCAAGAACCACGGAGAAGCTGCCGGCGCTTCGCTCGAGCACTCCCATTCGCAACTGATCGCCTTGCCGATCATTCCGATTTACGTGACCGAGGAACTCGAAGGAGCCAAGCAGTACTTTATCTACAAGGAACGCTGCGTATTCTGCGACCTCATCCGCCAGGAAACCGAGAGCGGGGTTCGGGTGGTCGCGGAAAACGAGGATTTCATTACCCTCGCTCCCTACGCGCCGCGCTTCCCCTTCGAAACCTGGATCCTGCCCAAGCGCCACGAGTCGGCCTACGAAAACTCCTCTTCCCACATGTTCGAAAACCTGGCGAAGGCAGTGAAGACCCTGCTGATCAAAGCCGACCACGTACTCGATAATCCGCCGTACAATCTGGTCGTCCACACCTCACCCGTGCAGGAACCGACCAACGACCACTACCACTGGCACATCGAGTTCATGCCCAAGCTGACCAAAACGGCGGGATTTGAATGGGGCACTGGCTTCTACATCAATCCCACGCCTCCCGAGGAGGCTGCAAAGTTTTTGCGGGAAGCGAGCGTCGAAGAAGCTACGCCGGCAACGGCGGGATAAACGGCGGAACGCCCGGGCTACGTCTGATCCTCGAACTCCTCGTGCCAAGCCATCTGGATGGCTTCGAGCTTACCTTCACTCGACTTCTGCGGATCATCGCTGAACTCGGGAAGTTCCGTCACGTAGCGATGCAGGTCGGTATAGCGCACCGACAGCGGATCGAGACCAGGATGCTTCTCGACCAGCAGAAGGCCAATGTCTTCAGCGTCATCCCAGCTTAGTTCTTTCGCCATCGAGGCTCCTTCAGCGTTTGTTCCGAGTTGTGTTTGCCCCCGCCGACCTCGACTGGCTGAGAGCCTTTGGGGAGCGGCTCTGGCTAGTGCTCCTCGGAAACATAGTTCCGGTTCCAGGCCGGAATCTCGACCACAACCTTGCCTGGTTTCCTGATCACCGCCTGACAGCCGAGGCGCGAATTCAGCTGCAGATCGGCCGCCATATCGAGCCGGTCGGCTTCGTCATCGTCCATTTCAGAGAGATTCTGCGCGCCTTCTTTCACCCACACGTGGCAAGTGGTGCAAGCGCAGTTTCCGCCGCAAGCGTGGTCGAGCGTGATGCCATGGTTCAAGGCCACGTCGAGGATCGATTCCTCTTTGCCGTGGTCCTTGTAGGGCAGCTTCCCGTGTTCGAACTGCACCGTCTTGCCCTCAGGCAGAAACGTGATCTGCACCGTATTCTCGCCCGGAGCCTCGACGGTTGCCGCTCCCGCTCCTTGTGTCTTTTCGTCTGCCATGCGAGCTCCTCTAGGGGCGCATTCTGCCCGAGCGCCTTCTACTTAAACTCCGCTTTCGCTACCGGATGGGGCGCCGTCGGCCCCTCGCCCAGGTCGGCCTGATCCATGGTTTTGCCGGTGAGCGCCGAAGAGACTGCGCCATCCATCATCAATTCCGCTAGCCGCATCGTAGCCTGGTTCAATTGGTCGATCGCTTGGCGGATGGCCGGATAGTCGTCTCCGTCCTTCGATTTCTGCAAAGTCTTCTCCAGCCGGGCGATTTCCTTCTTCTCGGCGCTCGAAACGAGCCCCCAGGCCGGGCTCTGCTTGCCCTTCCCGAGCGCCGTCAGGATGGTTTCGGCCTCGCGGCGTGCTTCAATCACCTGGCGCTCGCGAAAATCCTCCTCGGCAGAATCGAAGGACTCAAGAATCATGTTCTCTACTTGCTCGTCCGTCAGGCCGTAGCTCGGCTGCACTTCGATCTCGGCTTCTTTGCCGCTGCGCTGCTCGCGCGCGGAAACGTGGAGAATGCCGTTGGCGTCGATCAAGAACTTGACTTCGATGCGCGGGATGCCCGCCGACATCGGGGGAATCCCTTTCAGGTCAAACCTGGCGAGCGACCGGCAGTCCTTGGCCAATTCACGCTCGCCTTGCAGCACATGAATGGCGACGTTGGCCTGCCCGTCGATCTGGGTTGTGTAGTGCTCGGTCGCCGAAGCCGGAATGGTCGAGTTGCGCAGGATGATCTTGTCGGTCACCCCGCCCGCGACTTCAATGCCTAACGACAGGGGGGTCACATCGAGCAGCAGCATGTCTGCGGTGGCCCGGGATCCGCCGCCTAGAATCGTGGCCTGCACCGCCGCCCCGAGCGCCACCACTTCATCGGGATTCAAATCCGTATGAGGCTTGCGCTCGAACAGTTCTTCGACCAGTTCGCGCACTTTCGGAATGCGGGTTGAGCCCCCGACCAATACCACTTCTTCAATCTGCTCGGGCTTGAGACCAGAATCTTTCAAAGCCTGCTTCGACGGCCCAACCGTGCGATCGATGACCGGCTTGAGCAGTTTGTCGAACTGCTCAAGCGTGATCTGCCGTTGATAATGCTGGCCACCGGGGAGTGCCACCTCGAGTGTGACCGCCGGCTCCGTCGATAGCTGAATCTTGGCCTCAATCACCGCCTTGCGAATCGTCGCCACCGCTTCGCCATCCCGCGAAACGTCGAGTCCCATGTCGCCCCGAATGTCATCGAGCGCGATTCGGATCAGCAGATTGTCGATGTCGTCGCCGCCCAGATGAGTGTCGCCGTTGGTGGCGATGACCTCGAAGATGCCGTCGTGCAGCTTGAGAATCGAAATATCGAAGGTCCCGCCGCCCAGGTCATATACCGCCACGATACCGTTCTTCTTCTTGTCGAGGCCGTAGGCGAGGGAGGCTGCCGTCGGCTCATTGACCAGACGCAACACCTCGAGCCCGGCGATCCGACCCGCGTCTTTAGTCGCCTGCCGCTGGGCATCGTTGAAGTACGCCGGCACGGTGACCACCGCCTGGGTCACGGGCGCGCCAAAGAAGCGTTCGGCGTTGCGCTTGAGCTGGCGCAGGATGAATCCAGAAATCTCGGGCGGGGTAAAAGTCTTCTCGCCGAGCCGGATGCGAATCACTTCTTCGGCTTCGAGGTCATCGGCCAAGCGGAAGGGGAATAGCTTCAACTCGTCCTGAATGTCCCCGACGCCCCGCCCCATCAGCCGTTTGATCGAGTAGACGGCCCGCTCCGGGGTTTCAATCAGGTATTTGCGCGCCGCGCTCCCGACCAGGATCCGGTCCCGTTCATCGAGGGCGACGACCGATGGCACCAGATTCAGCCCATCCTCGCCCGGAATCACGACAGGCGTATCCCCCTGCATGAAGGCCACCAGGGAGTTGGTCGTGCCCAGGTCAATGCCGACGATGCGATCGATTGCCATACGGTCCACTGTGCAGAATCACGGAGTCATCTGAAAAACCATCCCGCAGGAGTTCTTCAGGCTTTCCCATGACTCAACCTTCCAACACTTCCTCTACCGTCCTCACCAGATTCCTGATGTAGTTCCGCCGGTTCAGCAGATCGACCATGCGGTCGCGAACCTGGCGGCGCTCTGGCTCCGGGCCGTCCGACTCGACCTGGTCCCAGGCATTCCAGTGGCCCTGTAATTCGTTCTGCAGGGCATCGGATTTCTCCTCGAGCTCGAGCTTCTGCCGGCCGACTTCCTCAATCAGCGCCGGATCGTCTTCGTGGGCCTGTTTCTGCAGGCGCAACTCTTCGAGCTGCATGTTCAGGTCAAAAACTTCCTCGAGCAGATCCGCAGGCACGACCTGTTTCTTGACCTCACCGGTCGCCCGCGCCTTCTCGGTCGCTGACTTCGACTGCTCTTCGAGCTCTACCCCTTCGAGCTGCAATAAATACTCGGTCCGCCGGATCGGATCCTTCAAGGTGCGATAGGCGTCATTGAGCAGCGAGCTTTGTTCGAGGCTCCACTCCTGTTCCCGACGGTCGGCCCGGGCGCTAAGATCCGGGTGCAACTTGCGGCTCAGCTCGTAGAACTCCTTTTCGAGAGCCACCACGTTCAGGTTCAACTTGCGGGGCAAGGCAAAGAACCTAAAATAGTCGACCGGGGTCGGGGGCTGTACTTTGCCGCAAGCCCGGCAGAACTGGGCGGCGCGCATCTCGCCGCACGACCAGCAAGCTGAGGCGGGCACCGTCGAATTCGATACTTCAGTCGTCATGGAGTTGGTCCTGCGGCCGGGGCGCCCTCGCCCGCGAACCCGAAGCAGCCATACTAAGGAGGGGGCGAGAACGGCAGCCGTGGAGACCGCCTGGCGGCCGCGGGCGGCCGCACCGCCCAAGTTCCTAACCGGAGAACGAAGTTCCGCACCCGCACGACTTCGAAGCATTCGGATTCACGAACATGAATCCCTGCTGAATCAGCGTCTCCTGATAGTCGAGGGTCATGCCGTGCAGGTAGATGAACGACTTCGGGTCCACGAACACGCGCACATCGGCAAACTGAAAAACGCGATCCCGCTCCCGCGGCTGGGTGTCGAAGCGGATGTTGTAGCTCAGCCCCGAACAGCCGCCGCCCTGTACGCCCAGGCGCAGGCCGCCGGTTTCAGGCGAGACGCCTTCCTTGGCCATCGCCGAACGCACCCTGGCCAGGGCCTTCTCAGTGACCTGAATGCCCTTGGCCGGCGCTTTGGTTTCTTCCGCAACAGGAGTCATAGACTAGCTCCGATGACAAGCTCCGATTCGCCATTCCCGACCACAACGCGGTTCGCCCGCTGCTAACGGCTGACGGCTGCATCGACTGGCTTCGCGCTCTCCTGCTTCTTTTTCCAGTCATGGATTGCCGCTCGGATGGCGTCTTCGGCCAGCACCGAGCAGTGAATCTTCACCGGAGGCAGCGACAGCTCCTTCACGATGTCGGTGTTCTTGATGGCCAGCGCCTCATCGACCGTCTTGCCCTTCACCCATTCCGTGGCCAAAGAGGACGAGGCAATCGCCGACCCGCAGCCAAAGGTCTTGAACTTCGCCTCTTCAATGACACTGGTTTGCGGGTTGACCTTGATTTGCAGCTTCATCACGTCGCCGCATTCCGGCGCGCCCACCAGTCCCGTGCCGACCTCGGAACTGCTTTTGTCGAGCGAGCCCACGTTCCGCGGATTGTTGTAATGATCGATAACCTTGTCGCTATACGCCATGATTTGTTCTCCTTACATCTCTAGAAGCTGAATGCTCGAAATGATGTCTTTACAGACGTTGTTCCCGGATTCTGCTACTCCGCCGCCCACTTCACCGACTTCAAATCCACGCCCTCTTTCGCCATTTCATACAAAGGCGATAGCTCGCGCAGCCGTGAAACCGTCTCGACCACCCGGTCGGCTACGTAATCCACTTCCGCTTCCGTGTTGAAGCGTCCAATGCCAAACCGGATCGAGCTGTGCGCCAGATCGTCGCCGGTGCCCAGGGCCTTCAATACATACGATGGCTCAAGCGTTGCCGAAGTGCAGGCCGATCCGCTGGAAACCGCAATGTCATGGATCCCCATCAGCAGCGATTCGCCTTCGACATAGGCGAAGCTGATGTTGAGGTTATGGGGCAGCCGATGCTCCCACGAGCCGTTGATGTAGACCTCATCGAGGCGACCCATGATCTTGTCCCGCAGCCGGTTGCGCATGCCAGCGAGTTTGCAGGATTCCTGGGCCATTTCCTCCAAGGCGATCGCACAGGCTTTGCCGAGACCGACGATGCCCGGCACATTGAGCGTCCCGGAGCGCATGCCGCGTTCGTGCCCGCCGCCATCGATGATGGCTGAAATCTGCACCCGGGGATTTTTTCGCCGCACATAGAGCGCGCCCACGCCCTTCGGGCCGTACATCTTGTGCGCCGAAATCGACATGAGATCGATATGCTGCTTCACCACATCGACCGGAATTTTGCCCACGGCTTGGGTGGCGTCGGTGTGAAAGATCACGCCGCGCTCGTGACAGAGCTGGCCAATCTCGGCGATCGGCTGCACCACCCCAATCTCGTTATTGGCCGCCATGATGGTGACGAGGATCGTCCGGTCATCGATCGCCCGCTTCAGGTCATCGAGATCCACCAGGCCATCCTTCTGCACCGGCAGGTAGGTCACCCGATAGCCGTATTTCTCCAGGCGCTTGCAGGTATCGAGGACCGCTTTGTGCTCGGTCACCGCGGTGATGATGTGGTTGCCTTTTTCCTTGTACATCTCGGCCGCGCCCTTGATGGCCAGGTTGTCACTCTCGGTGGCACCCGAAGTAAAGATGATTTCTTTCGTGGTCGCGCCCACCAACTTCGCAACCCGTTCGCGGCCGAGTTCGGTCGCTTCTTCGCCGACCCATCCGAAGGAATGGTTGCGGCTGGCCGCATTGCCGAATTTCTCGATGAAGTAGGGCAGCATCTCCTCGAGTACCCGCGGGTCCATGGGGGTGGTGGCATGGTTGTCCATGTAGATCGGCAGCTTGATACCATTCGGCGCCAGATGCAGCTCCTGGGGCATCGTTTTTAGGTCGGTGCTCATCGTTAGCTCCTCAGCTCTGCTCAACAAGCTCTTCTCAAATACTTGCTTTAACCTTAAGGGGGCGAATTGGCTCGCCCCAGCCGGCCCCCGAGGGCCCGGCAGTTTCTTCTCTAGCGAATCCTCACGAGCTCTGCCGCCGTACCGGACTCCGAGTCCTCAGTGTCGGCCGGCTCTTCCTTCATCTCCGAGATAGTGATGCTTTTCAGCACTTCTTCGATGCTGTGGTTCACCCGGCGCAGCGGTTCGCGAATGTTGCAGCGCTCGACCTGATCGCATTCCCCGCGTACCGTAACGCAGGAAGTGATGAAAAGCGGCCCATCAATCGCCCGAATGACCTCGAAAGCGGAAATCGCTCCGGCATCGCGAGCCAGTGTGTAGCCTCCATTGGTCCCGTGCTGCGAACGGAGTAAGCCGGCTCGCACCAACCGCTGAAGAATCTTCGCCAGGGCTTCCTGCGGGATGCCGTAAGCGTCCGCGACATCTTTGGCGCTGCGCGCACCTTCATGCGCGTGCTCCGCCAAATGCCGCATCGCCATGAGGCCGTAGTCCGCCTTCTTGGTAAGCTTAAGCATCCAGTCGACCCATCCCAAATACGACTCTTTCAGTCGGATATAGATATTCTAGAGGTCGAAGGGCCCGCAATGCAACCCCCGCCAGGCAATGGCATAAATTGGCCACTGAACGGTAAAGCCATGTACTTGAATGGTTTGCAGGAATCCGACTCTTTTAGCCGGATTCCCCTTTTGACCCGCTCGGGGACCCTCGACGAACTGGCCGTCGTTTCGGTCGTGGGCCGGCGCCTGGCGCCCACAGGTTCCCTAGAAACTCGATTTTGCTTGGGGGGACTTGACAAGCCAAAAGGTCAGGCTACAATACCGCCAACTTCCGGTAATTTCGCCGCCCGGTCTGCTCGGACCGGAGTGCCACCCGGATTTATGAACCCGATCCCGCCGTCACCCCGCGAGAAGAAAAGCAACATGGCAACGTGTAAGCACCCACGCGTGCAGATTGTGGCCCGTGAAGAGGACAGTGAGTTCGTCGAGTGCATGGAATGCGGAGACATCTTCGAGTCCAGCGAATTCAAGGATATGACTATCGAAGACACCAATCTCAGCAACGAATCCTGAGCCTCCATCGCCTCCAGGTCCTCCCTGAGCAACGCCATCTTGCCTGCTCAACGCCACCCCGGCATGCCCTCAGTCACCGCACGGTAAGTGACCGAGGTAACAGGCGATGAGGCCTCCGAGCTATTGTTCGAACATTAACGTTTTGCTAATGTCAGCCGAAGGGGGAATTTGGCTGATCGGAGAGTGCAATGCCGCTCGTTGCCCTAATTGTGGACGATTCCATGCTCATCCGGCATACCGTGCGCCGCTTCCTCGAGGAACGCGGCTTCTCGGTCGAGTCGGCGTCCAATGGCCAGGAAGCATTGGAGGCCCTCGAACGGATGAATCCCGACATCATCATCACCGACATGCAGATGCCCAAAATGGACGGCGGTGAGTTGATCGACGCGTTGAAAAGCCATCCCAAGACTGCGACCATCCCGGTGATCGTCTTAGCCGGCAAATGTAGCGGCGTTGAAAAAGCCGAAAAGCGTGCCAACTTCGCGATCTTCAAGGATATCGACATCGAAGAACAGCTCGCCAAGGCGCTGCAAGTGACGCTGGGCGTGCCGCTGGTGGAAGGAAGCGCCGCCGCCGGGAAGTAGAGAAGCCGAGCAGAGAAGCAGAGTCGATTAAGACCCGGTCCGGAAGGTCTCAGCAGGTAAAGCAAGCCAAAAGCGGACAGCCAACGCTCGAGGCTCGTCTAGCGCAACACCATTCCCGCTTCTGCGGAAAAATCTGTCGCAGCGAAATTCTTCGCCAGGAACTTAGGGTAGGCCGCCGCTGCGATCATGGCGGCATTGTCGGTCGAGAGACGGCGCGACGGAAAATATACCGGCAAGCCTGCCTCGGCCGCACTGTGCTCAAAGCGCCGTCGCAGTTCGTTATTTGCCGCCACGCCTCCGGTGACAAACAGGGTAGCCGCGCCCGAGGCCCGCGCGGCCGCGAGAGTCTTGCCGACCAAGTCTTCGACCATCGCTCGCTGAAACGAAGCCACCAAATCGAGTGTCTGGCGGTCGCAGTGGGCCAGATAGTCTTCGAGGTCGGGCTTTAGAATCGCCGCCAGTCCCCTACGTCTGGCCTCGATCGCGCCCCGCAGGTCGTGAGTCTCCACGTGGCGCAGCACCGCCGTCTTGATTCCACTGTAGGAAAAATCGAATCGATCTCGCTCTGGGGAAGAGTCACGGTTCCGGACCCCCGGCGCCCCGTGTTTTCGCGTTTGTTCCTTTTGCGTTCTCCGCGAAAGGCCCGAAGAAGTCTTTCGATCCGCATGCTTAATCTGGGACGGCGAAAACCTTATCGCCCCGGGATCCCCATGCGCCGAAAGCAGGTCAATCACCGGTCCGCCGGGATATCCGAGGCCGAGCAACTTCGCCACTTTGTCGAAAGCCTCTCCCGCCGCGTCGTCGCGGGTGTGTCCGATGTTCTCATAGGTCCAGGTTTCCGCTCGCTCGGACGCCAGGTACAAATGCGTATGCCCGCCCGATACTACCAGCGCCAGGACGGGAAACTTCATCGCCCGATTGTGTTTCTGTCGCTCCTCAAGCAGGACGGCATGAATGTGGCCTTCCAGATGGTTCACGGCGATCAGCGGTTTCTCGAGCGCGAACGCCAGCCCCTTGGCATAGCTGATCCCCACCAGCAGGGCGCCCGCCAGACCCGGCCCCTGGGTCACAGCGATCGCATCAATCGATTGGTAGACTTGCCCGGCATCGGCCAGAGCCTGGCGGACCACTGGCACAATGGCGCGCAAGTGCTCGCGCGATGCCAGTTCGGGCACCACCCCGCCGTACCTCTGGTGAGTGGCAATCTGCGAGGCCACGACGTTCGAAACAATCTTTTCGCCGGCCCACACGACGGCCGCTGCGGTCTCATCGCAGGAGCTTTCGATTCCGAGGATGTAGGCACCAGCCATACCTCTCCAGTCTAAACTCTGCTGCCCTGTCTCGCTCCGACCCCATGTGAAAGTCCCCGGAGTTCGCGGGCAGAGACAAACCTCAAAAGGGCTCACGTTCAAGCTACGCGTGATCGGGTTGGCATGACGTTCGTCGGTTTTGAGTTGGCTTGTCGAGTGCTGTTTCCGAGCATTGTCCGAGCGTTTCTGGACTTTTTCCGCAAGTCGAGCATTCACTCCCGGTCCTTGGGGGAGATGCCCCGGAGGATCACGGCCGCGGTTTGCTGGACGGCTTCGAGGCTCTGGCGCAGAAGAGTGGCATCTCCCTGCCAGAGCTGAATGTAGTCAGCCGAACTGCTACCTGTCTCAAGCCCCAGAGCGTGGCAGACCACGAATGCCACAGCCTCCGCTTCGGTCTCCCGAACTTGCTTGTTGGTTAGAGTACGACGGTCGCCGCGATGCAGCATCTCATGCGCGATCTCATGCGCGAGCGTGGAGAACTCCTCGGCGGGCTGCATTTCGGCCAGAAGTGTAATCTTCCCGCCGTGGGACAGGCCCTTGGCAGGCGCAACCTGGTCGGAATAGTTCAGCGTAATGCCCTGGGATTCCACGAACGTTACCAGCCGTTCGCGGTAACCGCTGACATCACCCTTCACTTCGGTCAGGATGGGAAGGTCTTTGCCTTCGGTTTGGTTGATGTCAAATACATGCACTGCCCGGAATCCGTGGAGCTGGGAATGGGCCTGCGGCGCATCCTCGGTCGGTTCTGCCGCGCTGTCCTTCTTGCGGCGAATCATCGGAGCAAGAATCAGGATGCCTTTTTCTCCGCGTTTCACCCAGCGGCCAAGCGAGTTCCAGATCCTCAAGCTAGCGACATTGGTGGCATCAGGCTTCTGGCGCGCAATCAGCATGGTGTTGCCGAAGCTGTAATGGTGGAAGCGGGCCATTGCCGACAAATACTGCGTCAAGACTTCACTCTGCCCTGACTGCAGTGCCTCGACGAGATGGTTGACTGCATCCTTGGTTCGCTGGTTGATGTCTTCTAATTTCATTGCCGTTTGCCTTCTACCGGTATCGGCTTGTTTTTTCTTTCACTTGAGCGGCGGCGAGAGAGGACCAGCCGATATTGGCGGAGGGACAAACGGAGGATCTGCACGGTTGAGGAACGTACGATAATTCATGTGCGAAGCTCTCAATCACGCCCGTGACCCCGGTCGATGAGTACCGAGGCGATAGAACGACAATTTGTCCGAGGTCCTGTGCCGAATTGACCATATTTTTTTCTGCGAATTGACGCATCATCGATAACCATGAAGGCAAACAGGCCTATTCTCAGGCCGGTACAGGCCGTCCGTTGCCCGCGTTGCGGCGCGGGGCTGGGCGAGAAGTGCTAACTCGGTTCCGGACATCCCCATTTAGACCCGCATCCCTGACCGGCGCTGGATTAAAACAGACTGAGTGTCGCGCCTACGGAACAGCCGGAGGGCGAATGATTAAAGCTTCCATTCCTTCCCAACTAATGGCTCCTGCAAACAGTGCTCTGGCGTAGGGGGAGAATGCTTCGACCGCATTTGCTCGTGGCGTTGGCCGTAGCGCTCGGATTCGCGTCCGCGCTAGCGAAGCAACCCTCCCTCCCGCGGCTCGACGGCAGCGGAATCGCGCCGGCGCAAATCGATTCCACGGTCAGCAAGTGGATGGAGTCAGCCCATGTAACCGGGGTAGGCATCGCGATCTTCGAGGACGGCCGGATTGCGTACCTCAAAGCATACGGCCTGCGCGATACTCAGAAAAGCTTGCCGCTCACGCCGGATTCCGTAATGGCCGCTGCCTCGCTGAGTAAGGCTGCATCTGCCACCGTGGTCATGCGCCTCGTGGAAAGCGGGGTCCTCGATCTTGATAAGCCGATCGAGCAGTACCTGCCCAAGCCGCTTCCCGAGTATCCGAAATATGCGGACCTCCAGGGCGACGACCGGTACAAGAAGCTCACCCTGCGCATCCTGCTGAGCCACACCAGCGGCTTTCCCAATTGGCGCTGGCTTGAGGACGACCACAAGCTCAAGATTCATTTCGAGCCGGGGACGCGCTACGCCTACAGCGGTGAGGGATTCGAGCTTGCGCAACTCGTCGTCGAAACGGTCACTGGCAAATCACTGACCGCACTGATCGAAGAAAGCCTATTCCATCCCTTGGGAATGACTCGCACCAGCATGGTGTGGGAGCCCCGCTTCGAGACCGACTTTGCCAACGGCTATGACGAAAACGGTCACTCACTGGGCCCGCAAAAGCGTTCCCGACCGGGTGCCGCAGGTTCCATGCAGACCACGCTCCATGACTACGCAACCTTTCTCAGCGCGCTCATGCAACACCAGGTCCTTGACGAGAAAACCTTAGCCAAAATGCTCACTCCCCAAGTGCAAATCCACTCGGCGCATCAGTTTCCATCGCTGGCTTCCGAGACCACGACCGCAAACGATGCCATTCAATTGAGCTCTGGTTTGGGGTGGGGGCTCTATTCCTCTCCATACGGGAAGGCTTTCTTCAAAGGAGGGTACGACGACGGCTGGCGGCATCAGGGCCTCTGCTTCAGCAATGGCAACGGTATCCTTATCATGACCAACAGCTCCAACGGCGACCAACTCTTCAAACCGCTTTTCGATTCGCTGCTGGGTGCGACCGCCTTCCCCTTCAATTGGTAGGGCGATACGGCCTATAACCTGCTTCCTTCTCCCGTCAAGTGAAGTAACACAGAAGAGAGTTTTTCTTTTGCGGCTTTGTTTATGGTTTGGAGGGACTGAGCCGAGACAGGGAGATATCAGGACGCTCGAGGAGCCAGGTTCAACAAGCGGCGGATCGCGCTAATGTCGGGGTGAATCTGATTCGGAGATACATCTTTTTCATCGTGCCGCTCCCACTGCAAAAGCAGAGCTTCGACGGCTTCTTTGCCGTCGGGATCGCGAACCGCCTGGATGGGCGTGCGCCCGCCTAACGCCGGAATTTTCTCGTGGACCCAGCTTTCGATTTGCTTTTGCATCGTGGCTTGCAGGAACTTCCTGGCTTCCGGATCGGCCAACAGCGCCTCCATTTCGGCCTTGCGCAATTCCGCTTCCTCTGCCTCTTCCTGTGGCATATTCTCGCGCATCTCTTCCAGAGTCTGGGCGATCGTGCTTTCATGAACCGCCGAGGAACCGAGGCGCTTCTCAATCTCCTTACGCAGCCGCTTGGCGCGATTCTCCGAGTTCACTTCCGCGATCAGCCGGTGGGCAGAAATTTTGATGTGGCCGAGGATCGTGTTGTCCCAAGACTTGATCCTGCGGTTTCCCTCGCGTATCCAGTCGAAATCCACGCTGCTGAGTTTGCCGCTTTCGTCCAGCTCCGCATCGTCGAGTAGGTCTTCTCGGGAGCGTCCCATAGCCAGCGGAGCCAATGCCTCGAAGCTGGCTTCCGTTGACTCGATCCGAAAGGTCATCGTATGAAAAAGTAACGGATCGCTGTCCGTGTTGCACAATTGCAGCGGCGTATGCAGCGCATCCCGAATGTCCAAATAGGTGGCCCGGATCAGACCCGCGTATTGCAGCAGATCGGATGACATCAGATTGCGATTCTGCTTGGTAATTCTCTTTTTGAGTTTCTTGCGAAGCTCGATGATCTCGACTTTCCTTTCTGGTGGAATCGCCAATGGTGCCATGCTGCCGAGCACGGCAAGCTCGGGCTGGTGCCAGATCTGGGCAAAAAGCAAGTCTCCCGGCCGCAGGGTTCGCGACCCTAATCGCTCGATGACCTCGGTTTCCCCGCCGATTAGAACGTCCCGCACCGCCATGCGCTCACCAGGCTCATTCCAAACGACCTCATAAAAACTCAACGGCTGGGTGGTGGCCTGCTCCAAAAACATCCGTTCCATCGCGGTCAGCTGCTTCGACTTCTCCAGCATGTACCAGCGAGCGACCACGCCGCCTGGTTCGCGCGCCGTTCTGCGACGAGATATCCCCTCCGGATTCCACTGGAACCAGAAATAGGGCAGGAAGACCTGACGCTCGTCGGAGGACGCTTCGAGTGGTGGCGGTACGTCGCTCAGGTTGAAGTCTTGCCACGCTTCATAGATCTGGTCACCAAACTTGCGCGCGGCAAACCGCATTATCTCCCGCGTCATCCGCTCCGACTCTGCGTGCTGCCGCGCCCACAGGCGGTCAATCGACGGAACGAAGCCAGGCAGGCAGCAATGCTTGAACTTCTTACCGCTTCCACAGCGGCAAAGGTCGTTTCTACCAGTCTTTTCACGTGCTTCGAGAGGCATCACGCTGTGACATTACCGCGCCAGGTTGTGGAAAGGCAAGGGGCATACTGGGTGGATTTCTTTCGAGAGGAGAATCAACGTGTCCAGATCAATGCACGTTGAACCAGGCGACCATCGGCGCGATACTACCATCCCGCTTAGTGAGGCTCGTGCGGTCAACCCTTGCCGGTTCGATCTGGCCGCACAGTTGGCGGCCAGCGTCTTGCGGGCCGCGCTAAGGCAAAGGGGCCGTCGGCTTGATTTTCGCGAAGTCTTCGACCGCGAACAGCTCTCCATTGCGTTCGACGACCCCAATTCCAATGACATTCATATCCGGATCAAGAAGGTTCTGGCGATGATCAGGCGACTTCGCCCACTGATCGCTGACGTTTTCGGCATCGGGACCTTGGGCCACATTCTCGGAGAGTGAAATGAAATAGACGCCCGCGTGCGCGGCTCGCGCTGAGAGGGCGGGCTCGCCCGGGAACTGATGAGAAAGCGAATCTTGTCGCGCCATCACTGCGGCGTGTTGTCTCGCGGCCCGAGCCAGCGACGCGTCCCATTTCAGGCGCGCGACTCCCTGAGCCCGACGCGCCTCATTTGCAGCATCGAAGATCTGGCGTTCCACGCTTTCTGATCCTTGTTGTGCCATGGCCGCACCCGCAAGAAAAGGGAGGACTGCGAGGCATGCGCAAGCCAAACGAAAAGACCATGAAATCGAGATCGATACCTTCATAAAGAGCCTCCGGTTCAACCCATTGTCCCCCAGCCTTGGTGGCTTGAATACCCTTATGCGGCGACTCTTGGTGATGCGCCTTTGGTAATCGCCGCCGGCGGATCCCGCAAGCCGGCGAGAAAGTCCCGTTCCGGGGCCCCGTGGTGCCGGAACCCCCTCCTCCGCCCTACAATAGCCGGTGATGCCGAGCGATCCGCCGGAAGCCCAACCCGCCAGCGAGCCGGTCAGTTCCCTCTACGACACCCGCCCGCCGCAATATTCTCTTTGGCGGCGCATGCAGATTCCGCTCATCTCCTCTGCTGCTATCGCTGTCATTCGCGCGCTCGGGCCCACCCTCCGTTTTGAGTCCCTGGGAGCTCATCACTACGAGCAATCTCGCGCGCGCGGCGAGCCCGTGATCTCTGCCTTCTGGCACCGCTGTATCATTTCCGCCACCTGGCATTGGCGCGATCGCGGCGCGGTGGTGATGAACACCACTAACTTCGACGGCCAGTGGACCCGCCGGGTCATCGAGCACTTCGGCTTTGGCACGGCACAAGGCAGTTCCACGCGCGGCGGACTGCGCGGCCTGGCAGTGATGGCCCGCCGTCTTGAGGAAGGTCACGACGCGGCTTTTACCATCGATGGCCCACGCGGCCCGCGTTACGTCGCGAAACCCGGCCCCGTAATGCTCGCCCGCCGCACCGGGAAGCCGATCTATGTATTTCACATCGGATTGGAGCGTGCACGGACGCTCGAGAAAGCCTGGGACCTGATGCAGATTCCGCATTTCTTTTCCCGCGCCGTGATGGTGGGTGCGCCGTTATTCCGCGTCTCGCCGGAGGCAGACTCGACCGAGCTCGAGCGCAAACAGGCCGAGATGCAGGCGGCGCTGGAGCGAGTACGGGATCTGGCCGAGTCATGGTTCACGCTGAACCAAGAGGAACGCGCCAGAGAGCGCGCAGAGTGGAACTCGGGCGGGTGAGCGTGCCCCAGAGTAAGACGAACCGTCGCTCAGGACATAAGAGTCTGACTTCGAACGGGAATCGCAGGCCAAGGGAATGAAATCCTTCGCCATCTCGATCATCCGCACCCTGCGCCAGCATGGCTACGAGGCCTATCTCGTGGGCGGTTGCGTGCGTGATCTCCTGCTGAACCGAGAACCGGCCGACTATGACGTCGCGACGAGCGCCACACCGGATCAAGTCATGCGCATTTTTCCTGAGACCTACGCCGTGGGCGCGCAGTTTGGGGTAGTGCTCGTGCCCGCGCACGAGGGCGCCTTGACCGCCGACAGAGCCCTTCGGAGCAGTGTCTCGACCGACGAACCCGGCAGTCGCGGCCTGGCAGACCGGTTGGGATCCCCCATCCCGCCCGAGACGGTTGAAGTGGCCACGTTTCGCAGCGACATCGGCTACACGGACGGCCGCCACCCGGATGAGGTTCGCTTCAGCAAGCAGGCGCGGGAGGATGTCGAGCGGCGGGACTTCACGATCAATGGCCTGTTGTTCGACCCCCTCGAGAACCGAGTGCTCGATTTTGTGGGCGGCCAGAAAGACATGAAAACAAAGACCATCCGGGCCATCGGCGAACCCGGGCGGCGATTCGCCGAGGATCGACTGCGGATGCTGCGCGCCGTTCGCTTTGCGGCGCGCCTCGGATACTCGATCGAGCCCGTGACCTTCCGGGAGATCCAGAAGCAGGCGGGTGGCACCAGCCAGGTCTCGCGGGAGCGGGTACGCGATGAGCTGACCAAAATGCTGACCGAAGGCCACCCCCGGCAAGCAATCCTGCTGCTCGACGAAACTGGCCTGCTGGGCAAGGTCCTGCCGGAAATCTCGGCCATGAAGGGAGTCGAGCAGCCGCCGCAGTTTCATCCCGAAGGCGATGTGTTCATCCACACCTTGCTGCTGCTCGAGAACCTGCCGTACCCCTGCCCGACGACCCTGGCATGGGGAGCGCTTTTGCACGACGTGGGCAAGCCCCCAACCTTTCGCGTAGCCGAACGAATTCGCTTTGACGGTCATGTCGAGGTTGGGATGAAGATGGCGGAGGAGATCTGCCGCCGGCTGCACTTTTCTAACCATGACAGCGAGCAGATTCTGGCGTTGATCGCGAATCACATGCGCTTTGGGCATGCCATGCAGATGAACCAATCTACGCTAAAGAGGTTCCTGCGCCTGCCACGCTTTGACGAGCACCTCGACCTACATCGCCTGGATTGCCTGGCCAGCCACCGCGATCTTACGACGTATCACTTCGTGAAAGAGAGGTTGGCCGCAACTCCTGCGGAAGTCATGCGCCCGGCGCCCTTGATCCCGGGGCGAAGATCTGATCGCTGCTGGCTATACTCCTGGACCCAGATTCAAGCAGATTCTGTCCGCGGTCGAAGATGGCCAGCTCGAAGGCCGGTTAAGCAGCAAGGAAGACGCCATGGAGCTCGTGGGACGCGAGTTTCCCCTCTAACGGGCAGGGCCTCAGTTTTCTGATGTGACGGCTTTCAAATAGCGGTAATAGAAATCCACCGCTCGGTAGAACGACTCGATCCGGATGCGTTCGTCCTTGCCGTGCGCCCGGATGTCGTCGCGGTCGATGGCCTCGCCCGAAATACCGTAGTCCGGCAGACCCGCCGCACTGGTGTACACCCCATCCGAGGCGCCGGTTGCCATGTCAGGAATCACCGGGACGCCCGGCCACATCTCCTCCGTCACTTTTTCCAAGGGCGCAATCACATCGGGCCGCAAAGGCGGGGATGCGCGCGGCTCGCTCTGGGCCGCGTGATCCGTTACCCCGCCAAGCGCGCCCATATACTGCACGGTGATCTTGGGATCGGCCACGAGTTCGACCAACTTCTGACGCACTTCCTCGGCGGAATGCCCGGGCAGGATCCGGCAATTGACAATCGCCTGCGCCGTCTGCGGAAGGGCGTTATTGGCATGGCCGGCGGCCAGGCGGGTTGCGACACAGGTGGTGTGCAGCGTGGGAATTGCAACCGGGTCTTGCGAAAGCCGAGCGACAGCCGCCAGGTCCGGAGGGTTCTCGAGAATCAGCTGCATGTCTTTGGCCCGCTGTCCGCTTTCGACCTTCGACGATCGCCGGTAATAGGCGCGGGTGACATCGTTCAGCTCGAAAGGAAACTGATAGCGCTCCAGGCGTCCGAGACCATCGGCTAGGTGGTAAATAGCGTTGTCCGGGACTGGGATCGAGCTGTGGCCCCCCGGGTTTGTGACCGTGAGTTGGTAGTCGGCGTAGATCTTTTCCGAGGCGTCCATTTCCATGATGAGGGCCTTGCCATGCTCGGCCATCACCCCGCCCCCGTCGTGATTGAACACGAACTCGGCGTCAATCAGGTCGCGATGATTCTTGATCAGCCAATCGACTCCGTTCGAGCGGCCCCCTTCCTCGTCCGCGGTGAGCGCCAGAATGATGTCGCGGTCCGGCACGTACCCTTCCTTCTTAAAGCGGATCAGCGTGGTCACCATGATGGCGTCGCCGTCTTTCATGTCCTGGGTGCCGCGGCCTGGCAGTACCGTCTTTCTCGACGAACTGGAAAGGGTCCGTTGTCCAGTCCTCGCGACGGGCTTGACCACATCCAGATGGCCGATCAGCAGAACCGGCCTGTGTGTCCGCCCGAGCCGTGTAGGCGGACGACCAGGTTTTTCTTGCGGTCATTCGGGCCAAAGACATGCATGTCGCTCTCGGGAAAGCCTGCGTCCCGAAAGCGTTGCGCCATAGCCTCGGCCGCCGTCGTCACATTTCCCACCGAATCGGTGGTGTTGATTTCGACCAGCTGTTTGAAAACATCGTGAGAAAACTGCCGGGTGGAATCGTCGATCTGGGGCCTGCGCTGCAGGGCAAAAATCAGCGGCATCAGGGTAGATAGCAGCAACTTGCCGTAGTTCAAGTCCGAGTTTTTCGGCATGGGGGATCCTTGCTGGGGATTCCAAGCTAACAGACCAGGCGGGTGAGTTTGCACGCGGTGCGTGGAGTGGGATCCATCATCTATCGTTGCACCGTGGCGGAACGAGGCCTGGGAGTGATGGGTTTGTAACCACGGCATCTGAAGAAAGGGGCAACAGACACAAAATGGACGGACCCATAGTCACGGAATCATGGTCGAGGAATCTTTGTCGGCTCCGCTGGAGCCTGGATTTTTTGAAAGATCTTGCTGTGATCGCCATAGAGAATATATTTCTGTTCACCGTCCCCCATTTTGCGGGCTGAAATTGCTATGCTGGAAGGGGTCGAGTCGGTTGGTGGGCAACGAGGGACCGAGTAGCCCGTGCCCGAACGAACAGGAACCTATGAAAGTTACCGAAAAAGACGTAGCGTACGTGGCCAGTCTGGGGAATCTTGAGTTGACGGCCGAGGAGAGTGGACGCATGGTCCGCGACTTGAACTCGATTCTCGGCGATATCGACAGCCTCAATCAATTGGATACCTCGCGGGTCGAGCCCATGGCGCAGGTTTCCGACCGCTACGGCGTGGATCCCTCGAAGCAGGGCAGTGAACGCTTCGCCTACGCCAGTCGCCAGGACGTGCATGAGGGCCTGCGGAAGTCGCTCGCGCGCGAAGTGGCGTTGGCCAATGCGCCCGAGTCGGATGGAACATTTTTCAAAGTCCCGAAAGTGTCGAAAGATAGTAAAGAAAGATAGACCAGTCGTCGACGATCCGGGGCTCGGCGATGGTTTCCTGGTTTTCTGGACTCCTAGTTTTCTCTGTTTTCGTTCGCGCAGTTTTTGTACTCCTTGTTTTCGTACTCAGGGACCACTATGGACTTGCGCCTACTGACAATTGATCAGGCCCGCTCGGCGGTGCAGGAGGGGAGGACGAGCGCTCGGGCGCTGGCCGAGGCCTACTACGCCAAAATCGAGAGCGACGATCCAAAGATTGGGGCGTATCTGACGCTGTCGGAAGAACGCGCCATGGCGAAGGCCGCGGAGATCGATGGGCTGGCGGCCAAGGGCGAAAAGCTGCCGCCGCTAGGCGGAGTGCCGGTGGGCATCAAGGACGTGATGGTCACCAAAGGGGTGCGCTCGACGGCGGGATCGAAGATCCTGGGGATTACGTTCCCCCTACGATTGCACAGCGGTGGCGCGTCTCGAGGCCGCGGGGGCGGTGGTTCTCGGCAAGCTGAATTGCGATGAGTTTGCCATGGGATCGTCGAATGAAAACTCGGCCTGGAAGCCGGTGCACAATCCGCGCGACCTGAGCCGGGTGCCGGGCGGATCGTCCGGAGGGTCGGCGGCGTGCGTGGCGGCCGACATGGCGGTGGTGGCGCTCGGCTCAGATACCGGCGGATCGATCCGGCAGCCGGCTTCGTTCTGCGGCGTGGTGGGGTTGCTGCCGACCTACGGGAGGGTCTCGCGCTACGGACTGATTGCGTTCGCCTCGTCGCTCGATCCTATTGGACCTTGGCGAAGACGGTGAAAGACGCGGCGATGGTGCTGCGTACGATCGCCGGGGGATCTCATGGATGCGACTTCGGCCGAGGTTCCGGTTCCGGACTACGTGGCGGAACTCGAGAAGCCGGTGCGCGGCATGAAGATCGGCGTCGCGAAAGAATATCTGGGTGAGGGCCTCAACGACGAAGTGCGCAGCGCGGTCGAAGTTGCAATTCAGAAGCTGGCGAGTCTGGGCCGTGAGCTCGTAGAGATCTTCGCTACCCCATACGGCGTATGCGGTTCCGGCTTACTATATCGTGGCCACGGCGGAAGCCTCTTCGAACTTGGCGCGCTTTGACGGCGTGCGCTATGGATATCGCGCCAAGAATGGACGGACGCTCTCGGAGATGTATCGCCGGAGCCGCGACGAGGGATTTGGCGCGGAGGTGAAGCGGCGTATCATGCTCGGAACCTACGCGTTGAGCGCGGGGTACTATGACGCGTACTACTTGAAGGCGCAAAAAGTGCGCACGCTGCTGGCGCGCGACTTTGACGAGGCATTCAAGAAAGTGGATGCGATCGTGACGCCGACCAGCCCGACGGCGGCGTTCAAGCTGGGCGAGAAGGTGGATGACCCGCTGGCGATGTATTTGGCGGATATCTATACCGTGACTGCGGACCTGGCCGGTATTCCGGGAATTTCGGTGCCGTGCGGGGAGACGCAGGGAGAAATTGCCCATTGGGCTGCAGATTCTGGGCCGCCATTTTGACGAGGCGACAGTTTTGCGCGTGGCGCACGCCTTTGAGCAGGCCGGGTAAGCGGGGGTGTTGTTTTGGACGCCGCACTCGAGGAGATTGCGGCGTTCGTGTTTCTGGAGAGATTCGCCGATCGTTACGAGAGGTCGAGAGGCGATCGAGGAGATGCCAGGATTTAAGAGTCACTAGGAGAGGTGAGGTATCAGAGGTGAGATTGCACCCGGGCGAGTCCAGAGTGGCATGCGGGCCGGAAGCCAGATTGGAGGGCAGATTCGTCGGCCAGGCCGGCCGGGAATGGCCAGAGGGAGGGGCGGCGATTGTAATTTTCTGCGCCAGCGGACGCCGTCTTTGGTGTTTTCGACCAGGACGCCGGCGGCGACGAGGCTGGCGCGAAGTGCGTCGGAAGCTCTTGAAGTCGCGGGCACGGCGGGCGGCTTCCATTTCGTGGAGCATTTGGTTGACGGCGTCGTCGGAAAGTTCGGCTGGAGCGTACGAGGTCGAGCGAGTGTCGGAGTGATTTCTTTCTCGC